>NZ_JMIT01000001.1:0-637391 GCF_000731675.1 Pseudomonas capeferrum
CTTTTGTCAGATCGTTCTTTAAAAATTCGGATATGTGATAGAAATAGACTGAACACTACTTTCACTGGTAGTGGATCAGGCTAAGGTAAAATTTGTGATGTGCTCTTAACTGAGCAGCATGCGAATTTTCGGCGAATGTCGTCTTCACAGTATAACCAGATTGCTTGGGGTTATATGGTCAAGTGAAGAAGCGCATACGGTGGATGCCTTGGCAGTCAGAGGCGATGAAAGACGTGGTAGCCTGCGATAAGCTTTGGGGAGTCGGCAAACAGACTGTGATCCAGAGATCTCTGAATGGGGGAACCCACTCAGCATAAGCTGAGTATCTTGTACTGAATACATAGGTGCAAGAGGCGAACCAGGGGAACTGAAACATCTAAGTACCCTGAGGAAAAGAAATCAACCGAGATTCCCTTAGTAGTGGCGAGCGAACGGGGACCAGCCCTTAAGTTGGTTTGAGATTAGTGGAACGCTCTGGAAAGTGCGGCCATAGTGGGTGATAGCCCCGTACACGAAAATCTCTTATCAATGAAATCGAGTAGGACGGAGCACGAGAAACTTTGTCTGAATATGGGGGGACCATCCTCCAAGGCTAAATACTACTGACTGACCGATAGTGAACTAGTACCGTGAGGGAAAGGCGAAAAGAACCCCGGAGAGGGGAGTGAAATAGATCCTGAAACCGTATGCGTACAAGCAGTGGGAGCCTACTTTGTTAGGTGACTGCGTACCTTTTGTATAATGGGTCAGCGACTTATATTCAGTGGCGAGCTTAACCGAATAGGGGAGGCGTAGCGAAAGCGAGTCTTAATAGGGCGTTTAGTCGCTGGGTATAGACCCGAAACCGGGCGATCTATCCATGGGCAGGTTGAAGGTTAGGTAACACTGACTGGAGGACCGAACCGACTACCGTTGAAAAGTTAGCGGATGACCTGTGGATCGGAGTGAAAGGCTAATCAAGCTCGGAGATAGCTGGTTCTCCTCGAAAGCTATTTAGGTAGCGCCTCATGTATCACTGTAGGGGGTAGAGCACTGTTTCGGCTAGGGGGTCATCCCGACTTACCAAACCGATGCAAACTCCGAATACCTACAAGTGCCGAGCATGGGAGACACACGGCGGGTGCTAACGTCCGTCGTGAAAAGGGAAACAACCCAGACCGTCAGCTAAGGTCCCAAAGTCATGGTTAAGTGGGAAACGATGTGGGAAGGCTTAGACAGCTAGGAGGTTGGCTTAGAAGCAGCCACCCTTTAAAGAAAGCGTAATAGCTCACTAGTCGAGTCGGCCTGCGCGGAAGATGTAACGGGGCTCAAACCATGCACCGAAGCTACGGGTATCACCTTTTGGTGATGCGGTAGAGGAGCGTTCTGTAAGCCTGTGAAGGTGAGTTGAGAAGCTTGCTGGAGGTATCAGAAGTGCGAATGCTGACATGAGTAACGACAATGGGAGTGAAAAACTCCCACGCCGAAAGACCAAGGTTTCCTGCGCAACGTTAATCGACGCAGGGTTAGTCGGTCCCTAAGGCGAGGCTGAAAAGCGTAGTCGATGGAAAACAGGTTAATATTCCTGTACTTGCAGTTATTGCGATGGAGGGACGGAGAAGGCTAGGCCAGCTTGGCGTTGGTTGTCCAAGTTTAAGGTGGTAGGCTGAAATCTTAGGCAAATCCGGGATTTCAAGGCCGAGAGCTGATGACGAGTTGCCTTTAGGCGACGAAGTGGTTGATGCCATGCTTCCAAGAAAAGCTCCTAAGCTTCAGATAACTGGGAACCGTACCCCAAACCGACACAGGTGGTTAGGTAGAGAATACCAAGGCGCTTGAGAGAACTCGGGTGAAGGAACTAGGCAAAATGGCACCGTAACTTCGGGAGAAGGTGCGCCGGCGAGGGTTAAGGACTTGCTCCGTAAGCCCATGCCGGTCGAAGATACCAGGCCGCTGCGACTGTTTATTAAAAACACAGCACTCTGCAAACACGAAAGTGGACGTATAGGGTGTGACGCCTGCCCGGTGCCGGAAGGTTAATTGATGGGGTTAGCGCAAGCGAAGCTCTTGATCGAAGCCCCGGTAAACGGCGGCCGTAACTATAACGGTCCTAAGGTAGCGAAATTCCTTGTCGGGTAAGTTCCGACCTGCACGAATGGCGTAACGATGGCGGCGCTGTCTCCACCCGAGACTCAGTGAAATTGAAATCGCTGTGAAGATGCAGTGTATCCGCGGCTAGACGGAAAGACCCCGTGAACCTTTACTATAGCTTTGCACTGGACTTTGAATTTGCTTGTGTAGGATAGGTGGGAGGCTTTGAAGTGGGGACGCCAGTTCTCATGGAGCCATCCTTGAAATACCACCCTGGCAACTTTGAGGTTCTAACTCAGGTCCGTTATCCGGATCGAGGACAGTGTATGGTGGGTAGTTTGACTGGGGCGGTCTCCTCCCAAAGAGTAACGGAGGAGTACGAAGGTGCGCTCAGACCGGTCGGAAATCGGTCGTAGAGTATAAAGGCAAAAGCGCGCTTGACTGCGAGACAAACACGTCGAGCAGGTACGAAAGTAGGTCTTAGTGATCCGGTGGTTCTGTATGGAAGGGCCATCGCTCAACGGATAAAAGGTACTCCGGGGATAACAGGCTGATACCGCCCAAGAGTTCATATCGACGGCGGTGTTTGGCACCTCGATGTCGGCTCATCACATCCTGGGGCTGAAGCCGGTCCCAAGGGNATGGCTGTTCGCCATTTAAAGTGGTACGCGAGCTGGGTTTAGAACGTCGTGAGACAGTTCGGTCCCTATCTGCCGTGGACGTTTGAGATTTGAGAGGGGCTGCTCCTAGTACGAGAGGACCGGAGTGGACGAACCTCTGGTGTTCCGGTTGTCACGCCAGTGGCATTGCCGGGTAGCTATGTTCGGAAGAGATAACCGCTGAAAGCATCTAAGCGGGAAACTTGCCTCAAGATGAGATCTCACTGGGATCTAGAATCCCCTAAAGGGCCGTCGAAGACTACGACGTTGATAGGTTGGGTGTGTAAGCGCTGTGAGGCGTTGAGCTAACCAATACTAATTGCCCGTGAGGCTTGACCATATAACACCCAAGCAATTTGCTCCTGCAGATTGCGGTGGTGAAGACGCACGAACCGAAAGTTCGAATGTACATCACAACATCACATATCCGAATTCGCTAGGCTGTCCATCTGGACGTTCTGGCAACAGAATTTCTTGACGACCATAGAGCATTGGAACCACCTGATCCCATCCCGAACTCAGTAGTGAAACGATGCATCGCCGATGGTAGTGTGGGGTCTCCCCATGTGAGAGTAGGTCATCGTCAAGATTCATTTCGCAAAACCCCTATCTGCGCGAGCAGGTAGGGGTTTTGTCTTTTCCGGCTTGCACTCTCTATCGCGCTGCCGGGCCCCCGACAATGAAATCTGCGTCATCTATGCCTGATTAATCGCGGGGTAGTGCTACCCTCGCGGAAATACTCAGCATGGATACCCATCATGGAAATGAACTGGCACCAGGCCCTGCAAGAGAGTCTGAGCTGGCTTGCAATTGCCTCGTTCATCACCTTGGTCTGCTTCACCGCAGCCGCCACACTGGCAGTACGTTATACCCGCTGGGGCAGCCAGTTCTGGCAGCTTGCCGGGGCATATTTCAGCTTCAGGCGCAGCTGGCGGCCTTTGTTGGTGTTTGCCTTGCTACTGGTGCTGACACTGTTCTCGGTGCGCCTGAACGTGCTGTTCTCATTCTGGTACAACGGGTTCTACAGTGCCCTGCAAGGCCTCGACCAGAATGCCTTCTGGTACCTGCTTGGGGTATTTGCGGTGCTGGCGACCATTCACGTATTGCGCTCGCTGTTCACGTTCTACGTGACACAGGCTTTCAGCATTCAATGGCGAGTCTGGCTCACCGAGCGCTTGACCCGCGACTGGATGCATGGCGATGCCTATTACCGTAGTCAGTTCCTCGCTGAGCCGGTAGATAACCCTGACCAACGTATCGAGCTGGACGTAAACGCGTTCGTCACCAACTCGGTGTCGCTTGCGCTCGGCGCGGTCAGCGCGCTGGTCTCGCTGGTAGCCTTCACTGGCATCCTCTGGGGGTTGTCGGCGCCGCTTGAAGTGGCGGGGTACGAGGTACCACGGGCGATGGTCTTTGCCGTGTACCTGTATGTGATCGTCGCCACCTGGATCGCCTTTCGTCTCGGGCGCCCGCTGATTCGCCTGAACTTCCTCAACGAAAAACTCACCGCCAACTTCCGTTACGCCCTGATGCGTCTGCGCGAAAATGCCGAGAACATTGCCTTCTACCAGGGCGCGGATGTCGAGCGGGGTACGTTGTTGGGCCGCTTTGGCGCATTGATCGTCAACGCGTGGGCATTGGTCTTCCGAAACCTCAAGTTCAGCGGCTTCAACCTGGGCATCAGCCAGGTCGCGGTGGTGTTCCCGTTCATCCTCCAGGCGCCGCGCTTCTTCAGTGGCGCGATCAAGCTGGGTGACGTCATGCAGACCTCCCAGGCATTTGGCCAAGTGCAGGATTCGTTGTCTTTCTTCCGTGAGTCCTACGATGCGTTTGCCCAATACCGTGCCACCCTCGATCGTTTGACCGGCTTCCTGGATGCCAACGAGCAGGCCAGTTCACTGCCGCGCGTCAACACCGAGGAACAGGCGCACGCCCTGGATATCACCCGTTTGCAGGTGCTTCGCCCCGATGGCCATCACCTGATCGCCGACCTCGCCCTGAGCCTGCGTGCCGGTCAGGCGCTGTTGATCAAAGGGCCGTCGGGTAGCGGCAAAACCACCTTGTTGCGCGCCCTGGCGGGCCTCTGGCCATACGCCGAAGGTGAGGTGAAACGGCCTACGGGGCATCAGGCGTTGTTCCTGTCGCAGCGGCCCTACCTGCCGTTGGGTGACCTGCGCACCATCATCGCCTACCCCTCGGCCAGCGTGCCCGAGGACGAAGCGCGCATGCAGCAGGCTTTGCGCCAAGTCAACCTGGCCCACCTTGCCGAGCGCCTAGATGTCAGTTGTGACTGGTCGCACATACTCTCGGTCGGTGAACAGCAACGCCTGGCGTTTGCCCGCGTGCTGTTCAACCAGCCCCAGGTGGTGTTTCTCGACGAGTCCACCTCGGCAATGGATGAAGGGCTGGAGCATGCGCTGTATGCGCTGTTGCGCAGCGAAATGCCAGACACCTTGCTGGTCAGTGTCGGCCACCGCAGTACCTTGGCGGCGTTCCACACCCACCGCCTGGAAGTGGATGGGCATGGGGGGTGGTCAGTACAGGAGCAGCACCCGGCGCAGGTTCCGGTTTAGCGACATTGCACACGCGGATAACGGCAAGACGACGTCAGGGCTGGTGCTCGGTATGCTGCATCACGATCAACTCGGCACCGTCGTTGCGCACATTCCCTACGTCCTTGCCCACCGCAAACCACTCGAACGCCTCCACCGGCAGGCATCGCTCCCGCGCCAGGCGTTCGGCTTGTGCGGCTGGCACATCAGCGTCAATCCACGCGCGCGCGTCCGCCGGCCCCAGCACCAGAGGCCGGCGGTCATGGATGTCGACCATTCCCTCATCACTGGCGGCGGTGATGATCACGAAGCCATCGCCCTCGTTGGGCGCCAGCCCCGTGTGCACTTCGGCCAACGCGGCCATGAACATCGGCGCGCGGCTTTTCAGGCGGATGTAATAGGGCTGCTTGCGCTTGGCATCGTGCGGGTCGGCCACCCATTCGTACCAACCATCCGCCATTACCAAGGCCCGCCCCTGAGGCCACAGGGCCTTGAAGAACTTGCCGGTGGTCACTGTCTCGACCCGCGCATTGATGGGGGCCGGGTGTTTGCGAGTGGCCCAGAAAGGTGCCCAGCCCCAGTGGCAAGGGTCGATGCGCAGGCCGTGCTCGGCATTGTGCAGGATCAGCACCCGGCTGCCGGGGGCAACGTTGTAGCGTCCGATTGGCAGGTTGTCGTAGCCGCTGATTACGTCCTGTTCGGCGTCCAGTTCACGCAGGTAATCGGCCAGGCCCTGATATTGAGCGAAGCGTCCGCACATGGCATGTACCCCCACTTGTCGAAATTTCCTACGCCGAAATTGACCTGATACTCAGCAGGTCGATACTGTATCTATATACAGTTAATTTCAAGGTCGTACCATGACATCCATCCTGGGCCCCATCACCTGCGGTAGCGGTGTTGTTCCACGTTATCTGTTCCGTATCCCGGCAGGCTTTCCGTCACCGGCGGCGGATCACATGGAGCAGCCCATCTCGCTGGACGAACTGTTCAACCTGCGCGCCCCGCACATGTATCTGGTCAGGATAGACGGCGACAGCATGCAGGGCGCCGGGATCTTCGACGGCGACCTGGTGCTGGTCGACCGCTCCCTCGAAGCGCGGCATGGCCAGATCGTGATCGCTGCGGTCAATGGCGAGCCGCTGTGCAAGCGGCTGCACCGCATTGGCGGGCAGGTGGCGTTGCGCTCGGAGAATCCGCGTTACCCGCCGAGGTACATCCTCGAAGGCGACGAGTTGACGATCTGGGGCGTGGTGACGTTCAGCGTCCGCAGCCATGACCTGAAATAGCGGCGCAGCCCGTTCAGCGCAGCAGGCGAAGCCCTGCAAAGGTAGCCCCGGCGCACACTGCGTGGGATCTTCGGCAAGGCCTTGGCGGGTGGCCATGTGCTGGGGTTTCTCGACGCTGCGCATCGCTGGCCTCGGCCTTGTGGTTACGTTCGAAACTGTAGGAGCCCTGGCCCAAGATGCAAATCGGATGAGCGGGTAGCAGCATCCGCGCAGCGGTGTGTTTAACTGTATATAAATACAGTATTCGTGTTGCCGCCCGATGAATCCTGCTCCCGTTTTCGCCCTGATCGATTGCAACAGCTTCTACGCCAGTTGCGAGCGTGTGTTCCGCCCCGATCTGTTGCGCACACCCATCGTCGTGTTGAGCAACAACGACGGCTGCATCATCGCCCGCAGCGCCGAGGCCAAGCAGTGGGTGAAGATGGGCCAGCCGTATTATCAGGTGAAGGAGCTGCTGCACCGCCATGGCGTCGTGGCTTTTTCATCCAACTACGCGCTGTACGGCGACATGAGCCAGCGCGTAATGACGGTAATCGAAGGCATGGTCCCGGCACTGGAGGTGTATTCCATCGACGAAGCCTTCGCGGACCTGGCCGGCGTGCCTGGCGACCTCGACTACCTTGGCCGTTGCATTCGCGAGCGGGTGCTCAAGCACACCGGCATTCCTGTGGGCGTTGGCATCGCCGGCACCAAGACCCTGGCCAAGCTGGCCAACCATGCGGCCAAGCGCTGGGCGGTGCACAGCGGCGGGGTGGTCGACCTGCGGGTTGCGTCGCATCGTGAGTGGGTGCTGAAAAAGTGCGACGTGTCCGAGGTCTGGGGCATCGGCAAGCGCCTCACCGCGCACCTGCAGGGCTTGGGCATCCGCACGGCCTGGGACCTGTCCCGCGCCGAGCCGGGCTTGTTGCGCAAGACCTTCAGCGTGGTGGTGGAAAAGACCGCGCGCGAACTGGCCGGCACGCCGTGCCTGCAACTGCAGGACATCGATCCGCCACGCCAGGAAATCTGTTGCAGCCGTATGTTCGGCCAGCGCCTGACCGAACTGGCGCCCATCAAGGAAGCAGTGGCCACCTACGTGATGCGCGCCTCGGAGAAGCTGCGTGGCCAGGGTTCACTGGCGAGCAAGATGCGTGTCAGCATCCGTACCGGCATGTTCAACCCGGACGAAGCCAAGTATGCCAATGGCGTGGTGGTGCAGTTGCCATACCCTACCGATGACGTGCGGCTGCTCACGCGCATGGCCCTGGAGGCGGTGGGCCGGGTGTATCGGCAGGGCTTTCGCTACAGCAAGGCAGAGGTGTTGCTGTTGCAGTTGTGCCGGCGCGGGGAGTTCACCGGCGACTTGTTTACGCCGTCGCAGACGCTGCAGACGGAGCGGGTGATGAGCGTGATCGACGGTGTGAATGCGCGCTGGGGCAGGGGCACGCTGCGCAGTGCGGCGGTGCCGGCGGCGGCGCAATGGGCGATGCGGCGTGAGTTGATGAGCGCAGGCTTTACCACGCAGGTGGATGGGTTGTGGCGGGTAAACCGCGCGCCCACAGAGCGCCGGTGCACCTAAATACTCAAGCGCACCGCCAACGCCGCCAATGTCACCAGCAACACCGGACCGTCAGCAGTACCCCGACCTTGAAGTAATCCCCCCAGCCAATGCTGACCCCTTTGCGCGCCAGCACATGCAGCCCCAGGTTCGACACCACCAGCGGCAGGCTGGCGGTGTCGGCGATGAAACCTGCGCCCATCACGAAGGCCAGAGTCGCGGCAGGCGAGAAGCGCAGCGCCAGCAGCATCGACATGACGAGGTCTCGATGGGCCAAAGAGGCCGCCACAGAGTAGGGCAAGCTCGGGCGTTTCAGCAAAGTTCCGTTACAAACATGTAAGTTTCGTAAATAAGATTTAAACTCATTTGAGAATCACTATATTTACCACCCCTATTGACCTCCACATTGTGTTTGCGAGGGCGGTGGGCGAGGGCTCTCCGGCCTGGCAAGGATGTGCCTTTCGCTCATGAACCGCAGGAGATGTACCGATGCAATCCAGAACCTCACCCAACAGCCTGGCCCTGGCGTTCGTCGCGCTGGCCTCGCCGGCCATGGTCGCGACCGCAGCCCACGCCGAAGAGCAACGCACGGGTGAAGTGCTGGAAGTACCGGCTGCTGAAAATACCCTGGTCATCCAGGACACCCTCGTCACCGCCGAGCGCGAGGCGCGGCAGGCACTGGGTTCGTCGATCATCACCGAAGAAGACATCAAGCGTCACCCTCCGAGCAATGACCTGTCCGAGCTGATCCGTCGCGAGCCCGGGGTCAACCTGACCGGCAACAGCGCCAGCGGTGCGCGCGGCAACAACCGGCAGATCGACCTGCGCGGCATGGGGCCGGAAAACACCTTGATCCTCATCGACGGCAAGCCTTCCAGCGCCCGTAACGCCGTGCGCTACGGCTGGAACGGCGACCGTGACACCCGTGGCGAAACCAACTGGGTGCCGGCTGAAGCGGTCGAGCGCATCGAGATCCTGCGCGGGCCGGCGGCGGCGCGTTACGGCTCCGGCGCCATGGGTGGGGTGGTCAACATCATCACCAAGCGCCCGACCGATGAGCTCAAGGGCAGCGTCAGCCTGTACACGCAGATGCCCGAAGACAGCGCTGAGGGTGCCAGCCGCCGCGCCAACTTCAACCTGGGCGGCGGGCTCACCGAAAACCTTGGGTTCCGCCTGTACGGTGGCCTGGCCAAGACCGATGCCGACGACCTGGACATCAACGCCAGCCATGCCAACAGTGCGTTGTCGGCTGGCCGCGAAGGCGTGCGCAACAAGGACATCAACGGCCTGTTGAGCTGGAAGCTCAACGATGAGCACCGCCTCGAAGCCAGCGCCGGCTACAGCCGCCAAGGCAACCTCTACGCCGGCGACACCATGAACAGCAACGGTGGCAGCAATGTCGAGCTGATCTCCAGCCTGTATGGCCACGAGACCAACGTGATGCAACGCAACACCTACGACCTGACCCACCTGGGCGACTTCACCTGGGGCACCAGCAAGACCACCCTGGCCTATGAATACGTGCGCAACTGGCGCCTCAACGAAGGCCTGGCCGGTGGCCCGGAAGGCGCGATCAACGACAGCGGCGCGGCCATGTCGCGGCTGCGCAATACACGCCTGAGCAGTGAAGTGAACCTGCCGTTCGCGATGGGCAGCACCGAACATGTGCTGACCCTGGGGGGGGAGTACCTGTACGAGTCGCTGAACGATCAGGGCTCGTTCCGCCCGCAGAGTTTCGACCCGAGCGGCGGTGGCAACGACGCGATCAGCGGCTTCGATCGCAGCAACTCGAAGATGACCGCCAAGAGCTACGCGCTGTTCGTCGAAGACAACATCATTGTTGGCGACACCACCGTCACCCCGGGCCTGCGCTTCGACCACCACGAAACCTTCGGCGACAACTTCAGCCCTAGCCTGAACCTGTCGCACAAGCTGACCGAGGCGCTGTCGCTCAAGGGCGGTATCGCCCGGGCCTACAAGGTGCCGAACCTGTACCAGTCCAACCCCAATTACCTGCTCTACAGCCGGGGTAACGGTTGCAGCGTGCAGCAAACCAACTCCGGTGGCTGCTACCTGCAGGGCAACGCCGACCTCAAGCCCGAGATCAGCGTCAACAAGGAGATCGGCCTGCTGTACGACCGTGGCACCTGGCGTACCAGCGCGACCTACTTCCGCAACGACTACAAGAACAAGATCATCGGTGACACCGATGTGCTCTACACCATCAACAGCGGCCGTCGCGTGACCCAGTGGGAGAACGCCGGCGAGGCGCGCGTGGAAGGTATCGAGGGCAACTTCTTCATCGAGCTGACCCCGACCCTGGACTGGAACACCAACCTGACCTGGATGCTCGACAACGACAGCCGCGAGACTGGCGAACCGCTGTCGGTGATCCCGGAATACACGGTCAATACCACCCTCGACTGGCGCGCCACCGACAAGCTGTCGTTCCAGGTCGCGGGTACGTACTTCGGCAAGCAGAAATCGCCGACCTACAACTACCGCACCCAGGAAAGCTACGACCAGGATGCGCAGCAGGATGTGGAAGCCTACGGCCTGGTGGACGTGAGCACGGGCTACAAATTCAACGCCAACTATGACGTGCGGGTGGGGGTGAACAACGTGTTCGACAAACAGATCCTGCGCGGTGGCAATGCCAGCAGCTCGGGGGCCAATACCTATAACCAACCGGGTCGGGCGGTGTTTGCCTCGTTGAACATCACCTTCTGACCCCTGGGGCCGCTGTGCGGCCCTTTGCGATCGGTCGGCGCGAAGCAAGGCCGCTCCTGTACGCAGGCGCGGCCTTGCTTCGCGCCCCATCATGACCTTTGAGGGACACCCGATGATCCAAGCCCCCGCCTGGCTGCAGATCCTCTCCCGCAGCGCGGCCGCACTGTTTGGCGGCTACGCGCTCAGCTACGCCGCCAGTGCCTGCCTGGCCCGGTTGTTGCCGCTTTCAGCCGCCGATGCAGTCATTGTCGCGACCCTGCCAGCGTTCGTCTTCTACACCGGCGCAATCCTCTGGGCCTTTGCCAGCCGTGATGCCGTGCGCGCCTGGGCACCCTTGGCCCTCGCCGCACCGCTGGCATTGCTCGGCTTCTGGCCGCAGGCATTGGGGTGGCTGGCATGAAGAATACCTTCACACAATCGATGGCCTGGCTGCATACCTGGGCCGGGCTGATCTTCGGCTGGCTGTTGTTCGCCATCTTCGTCACCGGCACCCTGGCGGTGTTCGACAAGGAACTCGACCACTGGATGCAGCCAGAGGTCCCGGCTACCGAGGTTTCCCAGGCCGATGCCGCGCGACGGGCCGTTGCCTACCTGCAGGCCCATGAACCGCAGGCCGGCAACTGGGGCATCAGCCTGCCGACCGAACGCTCGCCGGGGTTGCGCGTATCCACCGGCGACCGTCGCCATGGCGGTGGCGTGCAGCTCGACCCGCGAACCGGCGAGGCCATCGAGGTGCGTGACAGCGTTGGCGGCAACTTCTTTTTCCGCTTCCATTTCACCCTCGACCTGCCGCGCAACTGGGGCATTTTCGTGGTTGGTGCGTTGGCGCTGGTGATGCTGGCCGCATTGGTCACCGGCATCGTGATCCACAAGAAAATCTTCAAAGAGTTCTTCACCTTCCGGCCCAACAAGGGCCAACGTTCGTGGCTGGACTTTCACAATGCCAGCGCTGTGCTGTTGCTACCGTTCCACCTGATGATCACCTATACCGGGCTGGTGATCTTCATGCTCATCTACATCCCGGCAGGGGTCGATGCGCTGTTCGAAGGCGACAGCCGCGCCTACTTCAATGCCCAGGGCAATGCCCGCCTGGAGCAGCCTCGGCAGCTGGCCAGGCAGCCGGGCCAACTGGTCGATGTAGCACCCTTGCTGGCCCAGGCCGAGGCTCGGCTGGGGCCGCTGGGCGGCCTCAACATCCGCAACCCCAACACGGCCGGTGCGCGCATCGAAATCCGCCCCGAGCTGGGCAACCGCATCGCCCTCGCCAAAGGCCAGGCCATGGTCTTCGATGGCGTCAGTGGCGAGCTGCTCAGCGATGTACCGCAATGGCGCGCGGCCCCCCTGACCCAGCGGGTGATGGTCGGCCTGCACTTCGCGCAGTTTGGCGGTTACCCGATGCGCTGGTTGTACTTCATCTGTGGGCTGGTCAGTTGCGTGATGATCGCCAGTGGGTTGGTGCTGTTCTGCGTCAAGCGTGGGCGCAAGTATGGCAACGGCACGGCCCAGGCTTCGGCGCGGCGCTGGTACCGGGTGGCCGAAGTGTGCAATGTCGGTTTCATCAGCGGCTTGCTGCTGGCCTGCGTGGCCCTGCTGTGGGCCAGCCGCGTACTGCCGGTCGAGCTGGCGCAACGGGAAAGCTGGGAAGTGCGTACGTTCTTCGGTGTGTGGGTGTTGGCGCTGTTGCATGCAGGCGTCAGGCCGGCCCGGCGGGCTTGGGTCGAGCAACTGCTGCTGGTGGCCGTGCTGTGCATCGGCTTGGGCGCACTGGGCGGCGTGGGGGATGCGATGCGCGTGGGGGTGGTACTCAGTGCCTTGGTGATGGGCGTTTTGCTGGGGCTGGTGGCGTGGCGGGTGGGCAAAGCGGTACCGGCGCCGATCCGGGCCAAAGCTGGGCGCAATGTGGAGGCTGGCGCATGATGATGTGGGTCACAGGTGGCGTGTTGTTCGCCTACGTCGGCATGCTCGGGCTGTGCCAAGGCCTGGAACGGCATTACAAGCAGGTATGGCAGCGGCCCTGCCCACGTGCGCTGCGTGTGGGGTTGCGCGGCGCGGGGTGGCTCGCGTTGCTGGTCAGCCTGCTGTTGTGCGCTCAAGCCTGGGGGTGGGCCATAGGGCCGGTGGCCTGGCTGGGCGCGATGTCGTTGTCGGGGATGCTGCTGGTGATGCTGCTGCCGTACTGGCCACGGCTGGCCGTTGGCTTGGCGGCGGTTGTGCCTGTGTGGGGGATGGTGCAGCTGTTTGGGTGATGCCCGTTACTGAGCAGGGGTCAGGCCCAAAAGCCAAACAGCAGCAACGCTGCAACGCCTAGGCCCATTGCAATCGAACACCCCCCCAACGACAGCGCCGCGCGCCCTTGGCGGTACCAACCGTCCTGGCCAAGTTGCCGGGCCGGGGCCAGCAGGCTGCGCCAGCGCAACTCGGTGTCGTGAAACGCCTGCAAGTTCGCCGGGTCGGCATCCAGCCAGCGGCGAAAGTCGATGCGCTCGCACGCGGTCACGTGGGGGCTCTGCAGGCGCACGTACCATTGCCCGGCAACGCTCGCCAGCACATCGAGGCGCGAACGGCCTGCCTGCAGCGCCTGGTTCATATGGCGCTCGATGCTGCTCAACGGCAAATCAAGCCGGGCAGAGAGGGTGGCGAAATCCAGTTGGTCAAGACGGTTGAGCAGGAACACTTGCTGGACGCGTCGGGGCAGGCGTTTCAGGGCATGCAGCAGGGCGTCTTCGGCAGCGTGCTCGGCAGTGGCGGTGGGGTGTTCAAGGGGCAGCAGCAGACGTGTCATGGACAGCTCCTTGCTCAAAAGGGGAGGTGTGGGGGCATCTTCCTTGATGCCTCATCAGCGTAGGTGAAACGAGATTGATTCTCAAGTGCTGATTCGGCAAAGTTTTGTAATGAGCGTTCACGGTCTGACACACTTTTGCTATCATGCCGGCCATTCACGATCTTCATTAGCCTGAAGAGCAAAAAAAAGACCCGGCAAAAAGCCGGGTCAAAAACCGTGATTAGCCTGATGAGGAGATAATCTGAGAGCGACCTAAGCTCCAGGTTATCCAGCAGATCTCGCGATCAGCTGAGTGCAATAATAATCGTTATCATTTGCCAGTCAAATGATTTTTCGCTAATTCGGTAAAATAGTTTTACCGATGCGCTTCCTTGTCCCGGCAATCGGGGCCTTTGCCGTTACCCGGCCATCACGTATCTCCCTTCCTTGTTACCTACAAACCCGTCTGCGCGGTGCGTTTGTGCTCCAGCAGTGCGCGCGCCATGTCCATCATGTGCATCAAGGCGAAGGTCAACTCGCGCTGGGTGCCTTGCTGATGGACAGCGGTTTCCTGCGCCGTGGCGGCGGCGCAGCGGAGCAGGGCGATGGCGTGCTCCTGGGCTTGCTCACCGCTTACGCCTTCGTGGAGCGTCCAGATCTTGTTCTCGGTACTGGGGCGCGTCGGGTTGGGGTTGAGGTAGTAGTCGAGGGCGCGGCGGGCCGCTTCGCTGTCGAGATCTGTTTCGTCGTTTTGCGGTGGTTTCATCCTGATACCTGCGAATGCCAATAGGGAAAGGGTTCAGGTCGATACTAATACCTAAAGTATTTTCACGCTTTCTGATAAATAATACTGAATGTTTATTGAGCGCCGGAAGGCAGTCCGTATCGTGCCAGCGATGAATATGGATAAATGGATTGCCCTCGTCCGTGACCGGATGGAGGAGCTAGGGCTTACTCAAGAGCAGCTTGCCGAGCGCGTTGGCGTGTCGCAAGGCAGCGTAGGGCATTGGGTGAACAAGCGGCGACAACCGAAGATCGAGTCGATGAACCGAACGTTCATCGAGCTTGGCATGCCTCATTACAATGTCAGCTTACGGCTGCGCATCGTGGGGCAGGTTGGCGAGGCGCGAGGCATCTATGATGTGGATGATGCCGACGACGACCTGGATCTCATGCAATACATCGTGTGTTTCCGCTACCCGGTACTGAGTTGGGATGAACTCGGTGCAGAGGCGCTGGCGGAGCCTGTTGCATACGAGCAGACGGACTACATGGCCCAGGGCAAGGCGTTCTGGCTGACCGTTGAAAACGATGCGATGAGTGCCGCCAGTGGCCGCAGTGTGCCGCAGGGCATGCGCATGCTGGTGGACCCAGGGGTGGAGGCTGAGCCGGGGCGCTTGGTCATCGCCCGCCAACCGGGCAAGCAGGCGATTTTCCGTGAGCTGGCCGAAGAGGGTGGCCAGCTGTACCTGAAGGCGCTGAACAGCAGCTACCCGGCACTGTTGTGCGAGGAGGGCTGCGTGTTTCTGGGCGTGGTCGTGCGGGTGCATGGGGCGTTTTGACTGCTGGTTTTTGTAGCGCCCATGTGATCGAGCGCCGCCCGCGCGGCACTCGATCGCATAGACACCCCAGGCCTCAAGCCGGCCCGCCTTGAATCATTCCACCAATTCGACCAGCACCGTCCCTTCGCTGACCATATCCCCTTCCTGACAGAACAGCGCCTTCACCGCCCCAGCATGCGGTGCGCGAATGCTGTGCTCCATCTTCATCGCCTCCAGTACCACCAGCGCGGTACCGGCCTCCACCACCTGCCCCGGCTCGACCAGCACCCGCACGATGCTGCCGTTCATGGGCGCGCCCAGGCCACCTTGGTGGCTATGGCTGGCCTCAGCCTCGGCAATCGGGTCGAAGGCTTCGATGGCGTGCATCTCGCCCTCCCAGCGCAGGTACAAGGTGCCACCGCGGCGTATCGCCAGGTGCTGACGGCGCACGCCTTCCTGGTCGTGCACCAGTTGCTCGCCATCGAGCTGCCAGGTAGAGGCCGCGCTGTGTTCCAGCGCCACTGCCTGGTCCTGCCCGGCACTGGCCAGATGCAGACAGCTACGCGCTGGCAGCCCCAGGCGCAGGCCGTTGCGCTCAGCCCACGGCGAACGGTTGTCGTCGTCCCGTTGCTGACCGGCCTGGCCCTGTAGCCAGGCTTCGGCGGCCGCCTCCCAGAAAGGTGCTGGCAGCGCTTGCGGGGCGGGCAGCAAAACATCCTGGTGACGCGGGATGAACCCGGTGTCGAGCTCGGCCTCGGCAAACGCCGGGTGGGCGAGAATGCGCCGCAGGAAGGCGATGTTGGTCTTCAACCCGCCGATGGCGAACTCGTCCAGCATCGCCAGCAAGCGCAGGCGAGCCTGTTCACGGTCCTCGCCCCAGGCAATCAGCTTGCCCAACATGGGGTCGTAGAACGGCGACACCTCGTCACCCTCGCTGACTCCGCTGTCCACCCGACGGCCTTCGCCCGGGGTCGACTCGCGGTACAGGGCCAGCTTGCCAGTGGCTGGCAGGAAGCCGTTGGCCGGGTCTTCGGCATACAGGCGCACCTCGATGGCATGGCCGATCAGCGGCACCTGTGCCTGCGTGATCGGCAATGCCTCGCCGCGCGCCACGCGGATTTGCCAGGCCACTAGATCAAGGCCGGTGATGGCTTCGGTAACCGGGTGTTCGACCTGCAGGCGGGTGTTCATCTCCATGAAGAAGAACTCGCCGCGGGCATCGAGCAGGAACTCCACCGTGCCCGCACCCACATAGCCGATGGCCTGAGCAGCGCGCACCGCGGCCTCGCCCATGGCCTGGCGCTGCGCGGGGGACAGGCCAGGGGCAGGGGCTTCTTCGACCACTTTCTGGTGGCGGCGCTGGATCGAGCAGTCACGTTCGTTGAGGTACAGGCAGTTGCCGTGCTGGTCGGCGAACACCTGGATTTCTACGTGGCGTGGCTTGAGTACGTACTTTTCCACCAGCATGCGAGCATCGCCAAACGACGATTGCGCCTCACGCTGCGCCGAGGCCAAGGCGTCGGCCAGTTGGCTTTCGTCCTCGACCACTTTCATGCCTTTGCCGCCACCACCGGCGCTGGCCTTGAGCAGCACCGGGTAGCCGATGCGTTCGGCGGCGGCACGGAAGGTGTCCAGGTCCTGGGCTTCACCGTGGTAGCCCGGCACCAGCGGCACGCCGGCCGCGTCCATCAGGGCCTTGGCCGCCGACTTGCTGCCCATCGCGTCGATGGCGCTGGCCGGTGGGCCGAGGAAGATCAGCCCGGCGTCTTCGATGGCGCGGGCAAAGCCTGCGTTTTCGGAAAGAAAGCCATAGCCCGGGTGGATGGCTTGGGCGCCGCTGGCCTTGGCCGCGGCAAGCAGTTTGTCCACCAGCAAGTAGCTTTCGGCGGCCTTGGTGCCGCCGAGGTCGACGCGGATATCGGCTTCGCGGCTGTGCCGTGCGTCACGGTCGGTGGCGCTGTGCACGGCAACGGTGGTCAGGCCCATGGCCTTGGCGGTGCGCATCACCCGGCAGGCAATCTCGCCGCGGTTGGCGACCAGCAGGGTGGTCAACGGGGTGCGGCTCATGGGCGCGGCTCCTTGTTATCGTCGGTTTGCCAGGCTGGGCGGCGCTTTTCGAGGAAGGCGCGCAGGCCCTCCTGACCTTCGGCGCTGACGCGGATGCGAGCGATGGTGTTCTCGCAGTAGCGGCGCAGGGCAGGGCTCAGCTCGCCGTCATCGACCTCGCGCAGCAGGTCTTTGCTGGCGCGCAGGGCTTGCGGGCTGTTGAGCAGCAGGTTGGCCACCCAGGCTTCGACCTGGGCATCCAATTCATGGGCCGGGTACACCTCGGCCAGCAGCCCCAGTTCACGGGCGCGCACGCCGCTGAAGCGTTCGGCGGTCAGGGCATAGCGGCGCGTGGCGCGCTCGCCGATGGCCTTGACCACGAACGGGCTGATGACCGCCGGGGCCAGGCCGATGCGCACTTCCGAAAGGCACAGCTGGGCGTCTTCGGCGCCGATGGCCATGTCGCAGCAACTGATCAGGCCCAACGCGCCACCAAAGGCCGCGCCTTGCACCACGGCCAGGGTCGGCGCCTTGAACCGGTGCAGGGTGTACATCAGCTCGCCCAGCTCGTGGGCGTCATCGAGGTTGGTGTTGAAGTCCAGTTGTGCCGACTGTTGCATCCAGGCCAGGTCGGCGCCGGCGCTGAAGTGCCGGCCACGGCCACGCAGCAGCAGAAAACGCAGGCTGCTGTCTTCGGCTAGCTGGCCGAGGGCGACGATCAGCTCGCGGATCATCTGGGCGTTGAAAGCGTTGTTCTTGTCTTCGCGGCTGAGCCACAGGGTGGCGAAGCCGCGAGGGTCGTTGACCACTTCAAGGGTGCTGAAATCGCTCATGGATCACATCCGGAAAATGCCGAAGCGGCTCTGTTCGATCGGGGCGTTCAGCGCGGCGGACAACGCCAGGCCGAGCACGTCGCGGGTCTGTGCCGGGTCGATCACGCCGTCGTCCCACAGCCGGGCGCTGGAGTAGTAGGGGTGGCCCTGGTGCTCGTACTGGTCGAGGATCGGCTGCTTGAGCCTGGCCTCGTCCTCGGCGCTGAAGGGCTGGCCGCTGCGCTCGCTTTGTTCGCGTTTGACCTGGGCTAGCACGCCTGCGGCCTGCTCGGCGCCCATCACGCCGATGCGTGCGTTAGGCCACATCCACAGCATGCGTGGGTCGTAGGCGCGGCCGCACATGCCATAGTTGCCGGCGCCGAAGCTGCCGCCGATGATTACCGTGAACTTCGGTACCTGGGCGCAGGCCACCGCGGTCACCAGCTTGGCGCCATGCTTGGCGATGCCGCCTTCCTCGTACTTCTTGCCGACCATGAAGCCGGTGATGTTCTGCAGGAACAGCAGCGGGATGCCGCGCTGGCAGGCCAGTTCGATGAAGTGCGCGCCCTTTTGCGCGGCCTCGGCGAACAGAATGCCGTTGTTGGCCAGGATCGCTATCGGGTAGCCGTGCAGGTGGGCGAAGCCACACACCAGGGTGGTGCCGAACAGTGCCTTGAACTCATCGAACACCGAGCCATCGACCAGGCGGGCAATGACCTCGCGCACGTCGAACGGCTGCTTGGCGTCTGCCGGTACCACGCCGTACAGCTCATCGGCAGGATACAGCGGGGCGATCGGCGCCTGGCGCTGCAAGGTGCCCAGCTTGTGCCAGTTGAGGTTGGCCACGCTGCGCCGGGCCAGGGCCAAGGCGTGTTCGTCATTGTCGGCGTAATGGTCGGCCACGCCGCTGATGCGGCAGTGCACATCGGCGCCGCCGAGGTCTTCGGCGCTCACCACCTCACCGGTGGCGGCCTTCACCAGCGGCGGGCCGGCCAGGAAGATGGTGGCCTGCTGGCGGACCATGATCGCTTCGTCGGCCATGGCCGGCACATAGGCCCCGCCGGCGGTACACGAGCCCATCACCACGGCGATCTGCGGGATGCCCAGCGCGCTCATGTTGGCCTGGTTGAAGAAGATCCGCCCGAAGTGCTCGCGGTCAGGGAACACTTCGTCCTGACGCGGCAGGTTGGCGCCACCGGAATCGACCAGGTAGATGCACGGCAGGCGGTTCTGCAGGGCGATGGTTTGCGCGCGCAGGTGTTTCTTGACCGTCAGCGGGTAGTAGGAGCCGCCTTTGACCGTGGCGTCGTTGGCCACGATCATGCACTCCACGCCTTCGACTCGGCCGATGCCGGCAATCACGCCCGCAGCGGGCACGTCTTCGCCATACACCTCATGGGCGGCCAACTGGCCGATTTCGAGGAAGGGTGAGCCTGCGTCCAGCAGGCGGTCGATACGCTCGCGCGGTAGCAGTTTGCCGCGCGAGGTATGCCGCTCCTGGGCCTTGGGGCCGCCGCCCTGGGCGATGTGGGCAAGCAGGCCACGCAGGGCCTGGACCTGTTCGAGCATGGCCGCGCTGTTGCCGGCGAACTCCGCCGAACGCGGGTTGATCTGGGTGTGCAAGGTAGCCATGTGCGCCCGTCCCTTGTGCTCAGCGGGTTTCGTTGAACAGTTCGCGGCCGATCAGCATCCGGCGGATTTCGCTGGTGCCGGCGCCGATCTCGTAGAGTTTCGCGTCGCGCAGCAGGCGCCCGGCCGGGAACTCGTTGATGTAGCCGTTGCCGCCGAGAATCTGGATAGCCTCCAGGGCCATTTGCGTGGCGCGTTCGGCGGTATAGAGGATGACCCCGGCAGCGTCCTTGCGAGTGGTCTCGCCACGGTCGCAGGCCTGGGCCACGGCGTACAGGTAGGCGCGGCTGGCGTTGAGCTGGGTGTACATGTCGGCGATCTTGCCCTGGATCAGCTGGAACTCGCCGATGCTCTGGCCAAATTGCTTGCGGTCGTGGATGTAGGGCACTACCAGGTCCATGCAGCTTTGCATGATGCCAGTCGGGCCGCCGGAGAGCACCACGCGCTCGTAGTCCAGGCCGCTCATCAGTACGCGTACGCCGCCGTTGAGCTGGCCGAGGATGTTCTCTTCGGGCACCTCGACGTCATCGAAGAACAGCTCGCAGGTGTTGGAGCCGCGCATGCCCAGCTTGTCGAACTTGTTGCTGCGGCTGAAGCCGTTCCAGTCACGTTCGACGATGAACGCAGTGATGCCGTGTGCGCCCTTGTCCAGGTCGGTCTTGGCGTAGATCACGTAGGTGTTGGCGTCGGGGCCATTGGTGATCCAGGTCTTGCTGCCGTTGAGCACGTAGCGGTCGCCGCGTTTTTCGGCGCGCAGCTTCATCGAGACCACGTCGGAGCCGGCGTTGGGCTCGCTCATGGCCAACGCGCCGATGTGTTCGCCGCTGATCAGCTTGGGCAGGTACTTGAGCTTTTGCTCATGGGTGCCGTTGCGGTTGATCTGGTTGACGCAGAGGTTGGAGTGCGCGCCGTAGGACAGTGCCACCGAGGCCGAGCCCCGGCTGATTTCTTCCATCGACACCACATGGGCCAGGTAGCCCAGGCCAGCGCCGCCGTATTCTTCCGATACGGTGATGCCCAGCAGGCCCATGTCACCGAATTTGCGCCACATGTCGGCAGGGAACAGGTTGTCGTGGTCGATTTGCGCGGCACGCGGCGCCAGTTCGGCGGCGACGAAGCTGCGCACCTGGTCGCGGAGCATGTCGATGGTCTCGCCCAGGGCGAAGTTCAGGGAGGGGTAATGCATGGGGGCACCTTCTTGTTCTTGAAATAGGGAAAGCACAGTGTCTTTTTCACCTTTACGTTAACGTAAACCTGCCTTCTATTACTGTCAATCTCAGCGTCACCTTTACGTAAACGTAAATCTGCGCCAGAGTATCTCCCGCTTGCTTCAATCGTGCCCAGAACAACCACAAGAAGGGACACCCATGAGTCAACCGAGCTATACCTGCGGTCGCCAGGACCGGCCCTTGCTGACCCTGACCATCGGCCAGGCCTTCGACGCCACCGTGGCCCGTTACCCCGACCGCGAAGCGTTGGTGGTGCGCCACCAGGGCCTACGGTACACCTGGGGGCAGCTGGCCGAACAGGTCGATGTACACGCCCGCGCCTTGATGGCCCTGGGCGTAGGCACCGCCGACCGGGTCGGCATCTGGGCGCCCAACTGCGCCCAGTGGTGCATCCTGCAACTGGCCAGCGCCAAGGTCGGCGCGATTCTGGTCAACATCAACCCGGCCTACCGCGTGGGTGAGCTGGAATACGTGCTGCGACAGTCCGGCTGCCGCTGGCTCGTGTGCGCCGATACCTTCAAGACCTCCGATTACCACGCCATGGTCCAGGAGCTGGTACCGGAACTGGCTGCAGCGGCCCCCGGTGAGCTGGCCAGCGAACGCTTGCCCGATCTGCACGGGGTGATCAGCCTGGCCTGCAACCCGCCGCAGGGCTTTCTGCCCTGGCCTGCGCTGGCAGAGCGGGCAGGGCAGACGCCTGCCGAAGCCTATCAGGCCCGCCAGCAGAGCCTGCAGTTCGACCAGCCGGTGAACATCCAGTACACCTCCGGTACCACTGGCGCACCCAAGGGGGCGACGCTCAGCCACTACAACATCCTCAACAACGGTTTCATGGTCGGCGAGAGCCTGGGCCTGACCAGCGACGACCGCATGGTGATCCCGGTGCCGTTGTACCACTGCTTCGGCATGGTCATGGCCAACCTCGGTTGCATTACCCATGGCAGCACGATGGTCTACCCCAATGACGCCTTCGATGCCGAGCTGACCCTGCGAGCGGTTGCCGAAGAGCGCGCCAGCATCCTCTACGGCGTGCCCACCATGTTCATCGCCATGCTCGACCACCCGGCCCGCCAGGGCATGGACCTCTCGACCCTGCGCAGCGGCATCATGGCCGGCGCCACCTGCCCGATCGAGGTGATGCGCCGGGTCATCGACCAGATGCACATGGCCCAGGTGCAGATCGCCTACGGCATGACCGAGACCAGCCCGGTATCACTGCAGACCGGCCCGGATGACGCGCTTGAACTGCGCGTGACCACGGTCGGCCGCACCCAGCCGCAGCTGGAGAACAAGCTGGTGGATGCCGACGGCTGCATCGTACCCAGGGGCGAAATCGGCGAATTGTGCACCCGTGGCTACAGCGTGATGCTGGGATACTGGGACAATCCGCAGGCCACGGCAGATGCCATCGACCCCGCGGGGTGGATGCACTCGGGCGACCTGGCGGTGATGGACGAAGAGGGCCATGTGCGCATCGTCGGGCGCAACAAGGACATGATCATCCGCGGTGGCGAGAACATCTATCCACGCGAGCTGGAGGAGTTCTTCTATACCCACCCGGCGGTGGCCGATGCGCAGGTGATCGGCATTCCGTGCAGCAAATATGGCGAAGAGGTGGTGGCCTGGATCAAGCTGCATCCGGGGCATAGCGCTACGGTTGATGAGCTGCACGGCTGGTGCAAGGCACGTATCGCGCATTACAAGGTGCCGCGGCATTTCCGCTTTGTCGACGAGTTCCCGATGACGGTGACGGGCAAGGTGCAGAAGTTTCGGATGCGCGAAATCAGCTCGGCGGAAATTTCGGCGGTCTCTGCGGGTTGACAGGTTTGCGCTGCCGGCCTCTTCGCGGGTAAGCCCGCGAAGAGGCCAGTGCAGCCACTGTAAAAGCCTCTATCCTTAAGCCTTCACTGGTGGCTCCTGGCTCGGCGGGTCGCCCACTGTCGGCGGTACCGTCGGCTTGATCGGCAGCTCGTCCGGGTCTTCTTCCGGTACGGGCGGCGGCAAGCTGGGGTCGTCGATGTTGGGATCGGGTGTCTCCGGTGGAATGGGAATGTTCATGGCCTGACCTCGCGTGGGTGAATGAAGAGGTGCTGCAGGCTCTGACTGTCAGGGGCTGCCATTCGCTCAATTTTTTTGAACCCCCACGCCCGCGCTCGGCTCTGAACCCTTACCGCCACCAGCCTAAGGGAGCAAGGTCCGATGTCACGAAACGAGCCCTTCCAGAGCGTGCCTGCGGCGAATGATCACCCGGAGCAGGCCATCAGCCTGTCCCAGGCGCTGCTGGCGCCGCGCATCGTGATCGAAGGCACGCAACCCGCGCTCGACGGTGGTACGTTCGCCGTCAAGGCCATCAGCGGCCAGGCGGTCGCAGTCAGCAGCAAGGTCTACAGCGACGGCCACGACCGCCTGGCCGTGATGCTCAATTGGCGCCAGGCGAACAGCCGGCGCTGGCACTGCGTGCCGATGCAGTCGCCGGGCAATGACCTGTGGCTGGCCGAGTTCACCCCGACCGAGCTCGGCCCGCACCTGTTCAGCATCGAAGCCTGGATCGACCCGTTCGCCACCTACTGCCACGACCTGGAGAAAAAGTACCACGCCGGGGTGGAGGTGAAGCTGGAGCTGGAAGAAGGCAGGTTGATGCTGGGCAAAGGCATCGAGCTGAGCCAAGGCGCGTTGCGTGACGAACTGCAAACCGTGCAGCAGCGCTTGCCTGGGTTGAGCGCCGATGACCAAGTGGCGGTGTTTCTGTGCGAGAGCACCGCGCGGCTGATGAGCGAGGCCGAGCACCGCAGCTACTTGACCCGCAGCAGTGACTTCCCCCTCGACGTCGACCGCCCCGCCGCGCAATTCGCCAGTTGGTACGAGCTGTTTCCGCGTTCGATCACCGACAGCCCCGAGCGCCACGGCACCTTCAATGACGTGCACGAACGCCTGCCGATGATCCGCGACATGGGCTTTGACGTGCTGTATTTCCCACCCATTCATCCGATTGGCAAGCAGCACCGCAAGGGTCGCAACAATGCCTTGCAGGCAGCGCCCAGCGACCCGGGCAGCCCATACGCCATCGGCAGCGACGAAGGCGGGCACGATGCCATTCATCCTGAATTGGGCACCCGTGAAGACTTCCGCCGCCTGGTAGCCGCCGCTGCCGAGCATGGCCTGGAAATCGCCCTGGATTTCGCCATCCAGTGCTCCCAGGACCACCCGTGGCTCAAACAGCACCCTGGTTGGTTCAGCTGGCGCCCCGACGGCTCCATCCGCTATGCGGAAAACCCGCCGAAGAAGTACCAGGACATCGTCAACGTCGACTTCTACGCCCCCGACGCCGTGCCTTCGCTGTGGCTGGCGCTGCGCGATGTGGTGGTCGGCTGGGTCGAGGAGGGCGTCAAGACCTTCCGCGTCGACAACCCGCACACCAAGCCGTTGCCATTCTGGCAATGGCTGATCGCCAATGTGCGCAGCCAGCACCCGGACGTGATCTTTCTCGCCGAAGCCTTCACCAAGCCTGCAATGATGGCGCGCCTGGGTAAGGTCGGCTACGCGCAGAGCTACACCTATTTCACCTGGCGCAACACCAAGCAGGAATTGCGCGAGTTCTACGAACAGCTCAACCAGCCACCGTGGAGCCTGTGCTACCGGCCCAACTTCTTCGTCAACACACCCGACATCAACCCGTTTTTCCTGCACACCTCAGGGCGTGCCGGTTTTCTCATTCGCGCGGCCCTCGCCACCATGGGGTCGGGGTTGTGGGGCATGTATTCGGGCTTCGAGCTGTGCGAAGCCACACCGCTGCCCGGCAAGGAGGAATACCTCGATTCGGAGAAGTACGAAATCCGCCCGCGTGATTTCACCCAACCCGGCAACATCATTGCCGAGATCGCCCAGCTCAACCGAATTCGCCGGCAGAACCGCGCCCTGCAGACGCACCTGGGGGTGGCGTTCTTCAATTGCTGGAACGACAACATCCTGTACTTCGCCAAGCGCACGCCCGAGCGCGACAACTTCATCCTGGTGGCCATCAGCCTGGACCCGCACAACGCCCAGGAAGCCAGCTTCGAGTTGCCGCTGTGGGAGTTGGGGCTGGACGACAATGCCGACACGTTGGGTGAAGACTTGATGAACGGCCACCGCTGGACCTGGCACGGCAAGACCCAGTGGATGCGTATCGAACCCTGGCATCAGCCGTTTGGTATCTGGCGCATAGAAAAGGCCCGTTAGTCCCTCAGGGGCGGTGCTGAACCCGCAATTGAAAGGAGTCACCCATGGCCAAGCGTTCCCGCCCGGCAGCCTTCATCGACGACCCGCTGTGGTACAAGGACGCGGTGATCTACCAGCTGCACATCAAGTCGTTCTTCGACGCCAACAACGACGGCATTGGCGATTTCGCCGGGCTGATCAGCAAGCTCGACTACATCGCCGAACTGGGCGTCAACACCCTCTGGCTGCTGCCGTTCTACCCCTCGCCACGGCGCGACGACGGCTACGACATCGCCGAGTACAAGGCCGTGCACCCCGACTACGGCAGCATGGCCGACGCCCGGCGCTTCATTGCCGAGGCGCACAAGCGCGGCCTGCGGGTGATCACCGAACTGGTCATCAACCATACCTCCGACCAGCACCCGTGGTTCCAGCGCGCCCGCCTGGCCAAGCGCGGCAGCAAGGCGCGCGACTTCTACGTGTGGTCGGATGACGACCAGAAGTATGACGGCACACGCATCATCTTCCTCGACACCGAAAAGTCCAATTGGACCTGGGACCCGGTCGCCGGCCAATACTTCTGGCACCGCTTCTACTCGCACCAGCCCGACCTCAACTTCGACAACCCGCAGGTGCTCAAGGCCGTGATCGGGGTGATGCGCTTCTGGCTCGACCTGGGCGTCGACGGCCTGCGCCTGGACGCCATCCCCTACCTGATCGAGCGCGACGGCACCAACAACGAAAACCTCCCCGAGACCCACCGGGTGCTCAAAGCCATCCGCGCCGAGATCGACGCCAACTACCCGGACCGCATGCTCCTGGCCGAAGCCAACCAGTGGCCCGAAGACACCCGCCCGTACTTTGGCGAGGGCGACGGCGACGAGTGCCACATGGCCTTCCACTTCCCGCTGATGCCGCGCATGTACATGGCCCTGGCGATGGAGGACCGCTTCCCGATCACCGACATCCTGCGCCAGACCCCAGAGATCCCCGCCCACTGCCAGTGGGCGATCTTCCTGCGCAACCACGATGAGCTGACCCTGGAGATGGTCACCGACCGCGAGCGCGACTACCTGTGGAACTACTACGCCGAAGACCGCCGCGCGCGTATCAACCTCGGCATCCGCCGCAGGTTGGCGCCTTTGCTGCAACGCGACCGCCGGCGCATCGAACTGCTGACCAGCCTGCTGCTGTCGATGCCCGGCACACCGACCCTGTACTACGGCGATGAGCTGGGCATGGGCGATAACATCTACCTGGGCGACCGCGATGGCGTGCGCACCCCCATGCAATGGTCGCCGGACCGCAACGGCGGGTTCTCCCGCGCCGACCCGCAGCGCCTGGTGCTGCCGCCGATCATGGACCCGCTGTACGGCTACCAGACGGTCAACGTCGAAGCCCAGGCCCACGACCCGCATTCGCTGCTCAACTGGAACCGCCGCCTGCTGGCGGTGCGCAACCAGCAGAAGGCCTTTGGCCGGGGCAGCATTCGCATGCTCACACCGAGCAACCGGCGCATCCTCGCTTACCTGCGCGAGTACGTCGACCAGGACGGCAACAGCGAGGTGATCCTGTGTGTGGCCAACGTGTCCCGTGCCGCACAGGCCGCTGAACTGGAGCTGTCGCAATACGCCGATAAAGTGCCGGTGGAAATGCTCGGTGGCAGCGCCTTCCCACCGATCGGCCAGTTGCCTTTTCTGCTCACGTTACCGCCGTATGCGTTCTACTGGTTCCTGCTGGCCTCGCACGACCGCATGCCCAGCTGGCACATCCAGGCTACCGAGGGGTTACCCGAATTGACCACACTGGTGCTGCGCAAGCGCCTGGAAGAGTTGCTCGAAGCGCCTTCCAGCGAAATACTCGAAGGCTCGATACTGCCGCAGTACCTGCCTAAACGGCGCTGGTTCGCCGGCAAGGAAGGGCCGCTCGACCAGGTTCGCCTGCGCTATGGCGTGCGCTTCGGCACCGCGACCACACCGGTGCTGCTCAGCGAGCTGGAGGTGCTCAGCGACGGTGTGGCCAACCACTACCAACTGCCCTTCGGCCTGTTGCCCGAAGAGCAGATCAACAGCGCCTTGCCCCAGCAGCTGGCGCTGTCGCGGGTGCGCCGTGGCCGCCAGGTCGGCCTGATCACCGACGCGTTCGTCCTCGAGCCGTTTATCCGCGCCGTGCTACGTGCCTGCCAGGAGCGCCACCGGCTGCCGTGCGGCAATGGCCTGGGCGAGCTGCGCTTCGAGTGCACCGATCAACTGGCCGGGCTGGGGCTTGGCGAAGACAGCCCGGTGCGCTACTTGAGTGCCGAGCAGTCCAACAGCTCGGTGGTGGTCGCTGACCGGGTGGTGCTCAAGTTGATCCGCCGGGTCAACCCGGGCATTCACCCCGAGCTTGAGATGAGCGCCTACCTGACCGCGGCGGGCTTTACCAATATTTCGCCGCTGCTGGCGTGGGTCAGCCGCGTGGACGAGCACGCCACCCCGCACCTGCTGATGATTGCCCAGGGCTACCTGAGCAACCAGGGCGATGCCTGGGCCTGGACCCAGAACACCCTGGAACGGGCCATCCGCGACGAAATGGAGCCGTCCAGCGCGGCCAGCGAAGCCCACACCGATGCGCTGGCCGAACTCGACGGCTTCGCCGCCTTGCTCGGCCAGCGCCTGGGCGAAATGCACCTGTTGCTGGCGGCACCGACCGAAGACACCGCCTTCCAGCCGCGCCCAAGCGATGCCCGGGACAGCGAACGCTGGAGCAGCCAGATCAGTGCCGAACTGACCCACGCCCTCGACCTGCTGGCCCAGCACCGCGACAGCCTCGACAGTGACAGCCAGGCGCTGGTAGATGACCTGCAGCAACAGCGCGACGGCCTTGCCCAGCACATCGATAACCTCGCGCACCAAGCCCAGGGCGGCTTGCTGATGCGGGTGCACGGCGATCTGCACCTGGGCCAGGTGCTGGTGGTGCAGGGCGATGCCTACCTGATCGATTTCGAGGGTGAGCCGTCCCGCCCCGTGGAAGAGCGCCGGGCCCGGCACAGCCCCTACAAAGATGTCAGCGGCGTGCTGCGATCCTTCGACTATGCTGCTGCGATGATTCTGCGCAGCGCCTCTGCCGTGGACCTTTCCGACCCTGCGCGCAAGGCGCGGCAACGGGTGGCCAGGCAGTACCTGCACCAGTCGCGGCATGCCTTTGTCGAAGCCTATGGCCTGGCCACCGCTGCCATGCCCCACGCCTGGCAACAGGCGGAAGGCGAGCGTGCCGCGCTGGAATTGTTCTGCCTGGAAAAAGCCGCGTACGAAATCACATACGAAGCTGAAAATCGACCGAATTGGCTGGCCGTGCCTTTGCATGGCTTGCATGGACTGATCAGTACCTGGGGAGAGTCATAGATGAATGCAACCACGCGTGAAAACGGCGGTCTTCGGCAACGGGACCTCGACGCCCTGGCCCGCGCCGAGCACGCCGATCCATTTGCGGTACTTGGCCCCCATGGCGATGGCGCGGGTGGGCAGTTCGTGCGCGCCTTCTTGCCCACTGCCCTGAACGTGCGCGTACTGGCGCGCGACGATGGGCGCGTACTCGCCGAAATGCGCCAGGGCAGCCTGCCGGGGCTGTTTACCGCGCACCTTGATGAGGCACAGCCGTACCAGCTGCACATTGCTTGGGCCGGCGGCGAGCAGGTGACCGAAGACCCGTACAGCTTTGGCCCGCAATTGGGCGATATGGACCTGTACCTGTTCGCCGAGGGCAACCACCGTGACCTGTCGGGGCGCTTCGGTGCGCAGCCGATGCAGGCCGACGGCGTCGACGGCGTGTGCTTCTCGGTGTGGGCACCGAATGCCCGACGGGTGTCGGTGGTGGGTGACTTCAACAACTGGGACGGCCGCCGTCACCCCATGCGCCTGCGTCACAGTGCAGGGGTCTGGGAGCTGTTTGTGCCACGCCTTGGCGTTGGCGAAACCTACAAGTTCGAGGTGCTGGGCAAAGACGGTGTGTTGCCCTTGAAAGCCGACCCGCTGGCCCGTGCCACCGAACTGCCGCCGAGCACGGCGTCGAAGGTGGCCAGCGCGCTCAGCCACCCCTGGCAGGACCACGACTGGATGGCGCAGCGTGCGCAACGTCACGCCTACAGCGCGCCCCTGTCGATCTATGAGTTGCATGTCGGCTCGTGGCAATGCGAGCTGGATGACCTGGGCGAAGTCGCGCGTTACTACAACTGGCGCGAGCTGGCCGAGCGTCTGGTTCCCTATGTGCAGGCGCTGGGCTTCACCCACATCGAACTGATGCCGATCATGGAGCACCCGTTCGGCGGCTCGTGGGGCTACCAGCCCCTGTCGATGTTCGCGCCCACCTCACGCTACGGCAGTGCCGAAGATTTCGCCGCCTTCATCGACGCCTGCCACCAGGGCGGCATCGGTGTGATCCTCGACTGGGTGCCGGCGCATTTCCCCACCGACGAACATGGCCTGGCGCGTTTCGACGGCACCGCCTTGTACGAATACGAGAACCCGCTGGAGGGTTACCACCAGGACTGGAACACGCTGATCTACAACCTTGGGCGTAACGAAGTGCGCGGCTTCATGCTGGCCTCGGCGTTGCTCTGGCTCAAGCAGTTCCACATCGACGGCCTGCGGGTCGACGCGGTGGCATCGATGCTCTACCGCGACTACTCGCGCAAGGCCGGCGAGTGGGTGCCCAACCGCCATGGCGGGCGCGAGAACCTGGAGGCCATCGACTTCATCCGCCACCTCAATGGCGTGGCGGCGCACGAGGCTCCTGGCGCGTTGATCATCGCCGAAGAGTCCACCGCCTGGCCGGGCGTCAGCCAGCCGATCCAGCAGGGCGGGCTGGGCTTTGCCTACAAGTGGAACATGGGCTGGATGCACGACACCTTGCACTACATCCAGAACGACCCGGTGCACCGCACCTATCACCACAACGAGATGAGCTTCGGGCTGATCTATGCCTACTCCGAGCATTTCATCCTGCCGATTTCCCACGACGAAGTGGTGCATGGCAAGCATTCGCTGATCGACAAGATGCCGGGCGACCGCTGGCAGAAGTTCGCCAACCTGCGGGCCTACCTGACGTTCATGTGGGCGCACCCGGGCAAGAAGCTGTTGTTCATGGGCTGCGAATTTGGCCAGTGGCGCGAGTGGAACCACGACAGCGAGCTGGACTGGTACCTGCTGCAGTACCCCGAGCACAAGGGCGTGCAGCGCTTGGTCGGCGACCTCAACCGGCTGTACCGCGAGGTGCCGGCGCTGCACGAACAGGATTGCCAGCCCCAGGGCTTCCAGTGGCTGATCGGCGACGACGCGCAAAACAGCGTGTATGCCTGGCTGCGCTGGAGCAGCAATGGCGAGCCGTTGCTGGTGGTGGCCAACTTCACCCCGGTGCCGCGCGAGGGGTACCGGATTGGCGTGCCGTTTGGCGAGCGCTGGGAAGAACTGCTGAACAGCGATGCCGAACTGTATGCAGGGTCTAATGTAGGCAACCTGGGGGCCGTGGAAAGTGACCAGGTATCCAGCCATGGGCAGCCATTGTCGCTGGCGCTGAACCTGCCGCCGCTGGGCGTATTGATCCTCAAACCGGCCTGATCGATCGGCCAACTCGGTTGCGTTGTAGGAGCGGCCTTGCGTCGCGAAAGGGCTGCGCAGCGGCCCCAGCAATCTCTGCGGCGAAGCTGAAATCCAGGGGCTGCTACGCACCCCGTTCGCGACGCAAGGCCGCTCCTACACACAAACCGGGGTTACCGGCTACCAGCGCATCCGCACCCCAAGGCTGCCGATCAACCCATTCAGGTCATTGTCATCCACATCGCTGCTGTAGTCGGCACTCACAAACAACGCCACATTCGGCGTCACCCGGGCTACCAGCCCCAACCCCAATTCCACTGTGGTCGAATACCGCGAGCTGGAAATTTTGTCGACCTGGTCCAGCTTCACCTCGTCGGCATTGCTGAAGTCATACCAGACGTTGGTCCGCACGTAGGGTTCGATCGGCATGCCACGCACCTCGTAGCGCCCGGACAACTTGGCACCGACCCGGCCGCTCCAGCTGGGCTGGCTGTCGAATGCCTGCAGCGTCTCCTCCTGCACGCGGCTGCCGGGGAAAAACTGCTGGTTGATCAACTGTGCCTGCGGCTCGATCACCCAACCCCCGCCCAGGCCGATCGGGTAGCCACCTTCCAGCGAGAAGGTCATGGCATGGCCGCTGTCGTCCAGGCGCTGGCCGCTCTCGCCACGGCCATTGATATCGATACGCGAGCCCATGGCCACGGCATCCAGGTGCCAGCCCCGTTCATGGGTCATGCTCCAGTACACGCCCAGGCTTTCGCCACTCAGGTTCACGGCATTGCGCTGCTTGTCGCCCAGCAGCGGGCGAATGCCATTGAAGCTGCTCTGCAGGTTGTTGTGGCCAACGAAGATGCCCGCGCGGTGCACATTGCCCGCCGTGGTTTCACGCATGAACAGGTCCGGGCCGATCATCAGTTGCTGGCTGGGGGCCTCTAACTGGTCGGGCGGCTGTGCACCGGTGCGCGGGGCGCCAGGGAAGAATTGCGACCACTGGCTGGCGACCAGGTCGGCTACTCCCTGGTCGTGGCGCTCGGACATCTTTTCCGAGAATGCGTTGAGGGTACCGATGTTCAACCCGCTAGCGCTGACCGGGTCGAGCGATAGCTGCGGGACCGCCGCTTGTTGCAGAAAACGGGGGGAGGTCGGGTCGTCCTGCAAGTCGAATGCGAAAGTTTCCACCGGGGTTGCCAGAAGCAGCGACGTGGAAACCGCGCAGAAAATGCTGTCGAAGCGCAAGGGATTCGAGGTTCTTTTCATGGCGGATCTCCGTAGTTTTTGTGGTACAGCCCAAGGACCTGGCCTGTTGTCACGAGCTGTACGGCAAAAACAGGGGGCGACCCAAACCAGCACGCCTGCTTTCGCAAACGCGCACGAAGGCGCGAGCTAGAGGCCCGGCGCGAGATCTTTACGACTAGATACTGTTCAGCTAAGGAGAGGTCTGGGCTTGCGTCAAGAAAGCGTGAAGAATCTGTTCATAGCCTGTGATTCGGTACAAGTAGCTGATTTGTTGAGTGAAATACTCGGGGATATCGAAGTTCGCTATTTACCGCTGCTTGGCTATGAAGAATGATTGCTACAGCTTGACCTCGACGGCCAGCGGCAGATGGTCGGAGAGGTGCGTCCAAGGTTTGTGCCCCAGAATCCGAGGTGCATGGCTTTCGGCGTTGCGCAGGTAGATACGGTCCAGGCGCAGCAGCGGCATGCGCGCGGGGTAGGTGCGCGCCAAGTGCCCGTGGTGGCGCTCGAACGCTTCGTGCAAGTCGTTGCGCAGGCCCAAGGTGCGATTGCCGCGCAGCTTCCAGTCATTGAAGTCGCCGGCGATGATCACCGGGGCGCCTTCCGGCAGTGATTCGAGCAACCTGCGCAGCAGCTGCAACTGTTGCTGGCGGTGGCTTTCCAATAGCGACAAGTGCACGCAGATGGCATGCACCTGGTGTGGGCCGGGCACATCGAGGATGCAATGCAACAGGCCACGGCGTTCGGGGCCGGTGATCGAGACGTCGAGGTTGCGGTGCTCGATGATCGGGTACTTCGACAGCAGGGCGTTGCCATGGTGGCCGTCGGGGTAGACCGCGTTGCGGCCGTAGGCGAAGTCGCTCCACATGCTGTCGGCGAGAAATTCGTACTGGGAGGTTTGCGGCCAACCGGGGTAGCGCGCAGCGTGGCGGTCGTGGCTGCCCAGCACTTCCTGGAGGAAGACGATGTCGGCCTGGGTACTGCGCACCGCCTCGCGCAGTTCCGGCAGGATGAAGCGCCGGTTGAAGGCGGTAAACCCCTTGTGGGTGTTGACCGTGAGTACCCGCAGCCGATGCACGGCCGGGGCCTGGTTGACGGTGGCGAAACCTGCACTGCCGGCTTCGAGGTTCACAGTGGCTCCTCTGTTAAAACGTCACGCACGGCCTTTGTAGGAGCGGCCTTGCGTCGCGAAAGGGTCGCGCAGCGGCCCCAGCAATCTCTGCGGCGAAGCTGAAATTCAGCTCTGCGGCGAAGCTGAAATCCAGGGGCCGCTGCGCAGCCCTTTCGCGACGCAAGGCCGCTCCTACAAGGGACCGGTCAGGGCCCTTCGGGTTCACTCTTCCTCGCGTTGCAACACCATCAATAGCATCGAGCGCCCCTTCACCTCGAACGTGCTCTCGAACGCCAAGTGCTGCCCCTTGCGCAACTCTGGCCGGTCGGTATCCACCAGGCAGCTCCAGTAATCACCGTCAGGCACGGTCGGCAACTGGAACGGCACCACGTCATGATGGGCATTGACGATCAGCAGCACCGTCGCCTCGGCGCCTGGCCGGGCGATGCCGCTGACCTGGGCACGCCCGTCGATCAACATGCCCAGGCACCGGCCATGGGGGTCTTCCCATTGCTCGACGCTCATCTCGCTGCCATCCGGCGCCAACCAGGTGACATCCTTGACCCCGATCGCCTCGTTGTAGTCGCCCACCAGAAAGCGTGAGCGGCGCAGCACCGGGTAGGCCAGGCGCAGGCGGGTCAGGCGCTTGACGAAGGCCAGCAGCGCGGCGCCCTCGTCGTCCAGGTCCCAGTTGACCCAACCGATCTCGCTGTCCTGGCAATAGGCGTTGTTGTTGCCGTGCTGAGTGCGGCTGAACTCGTCGCCGGCGACGATCATCGGCGTGCCTTGGGCAAACAACAGGGTGGCGAAGTAGTTACGCATCTGGCGCATGCGCAGGGCATTGATTTCCGGGTCGTCGGTGGGGCCTTCGGCGCCACAGTTCCACGACAGGTTGTTGTCGGTGCCGTCCTGGTTGTTCTCGTCGTTGTCCTCGTTGTGCTTGTTGTTGTAGGACACCAGGTCGCGCAAGGTGAAACCATCGTGGGCGGTGACGAAATTGACCGAGGCATAGGGGCGCCGGCCGCGGTTGTTGAACATGTCGCCCGACGCGGTCATGCGCGAAGCGAAGTCGGCCAGCTGGCCTTCGTCACCTTTCCAGAACGCCCGCACGGTATCGCGGAAGCGGTCGTTCCACTCGGCCCAGCCGGGCGCGAAGTTGCCCACCTGGTAGCCACCGGGGCCGCAGTCCCAAGGTTCGGCAATCAGCTTGACCTGGCTCAGCATCGGGTCCTGGCGGCAGGCGACGAGGAACCCGTGGCGTTCGCTGTAGCCGTCATGGTAACGGCCAAGGATGGTCGCCAGGTCGAAGCGGAAGCCATCCACGTGCATCTCACCGGCCCAGTAACGCAGTGAGTCGGTGACCAGTTGCAGCACGCAAGGGTGGCTCAGGTCCAGGGTATTGCCGGTGCCCGAATCGTTGATGTAGTAACGCTTGTCATCGGGCATCAGGCGGTAGTAGGAGGCGTTGTCGATGCCGCGCATGGACAGCGTCGGGCCACGCTCGTTGCCTTCGGCAGTGTGGTTGTAGACCACATCCAGAATCACCTCCAGGCCGGCGTCATGCAGGTGCGCAACCATCTCCTTGAATTCGGCGATCTTGCCGCTGGCCAGGTAGCGGGGGTGGGGGGCGAAAAAGGCAATGCTGTTGTAGCCCCAGTAATTGTTGAGGCCCTTGTCCAGCAGGTGCTGGTCGTTGACGAAGGCGTGGATCGGCAGCAGTTCGATGCTGGAAACGCCCAGGTCCTTGATGTGCTTGAGCAACTCGTCATTGGCAAGGCCGGCGAAGGTCCCGCGCAGCGCTTCGGGCACCGCCGGGTGGCGCATGCTGATGCCGCGGGTATGGGCTTCGTAGAGGATGGTGCGCTCCCACGGTATCTGCACGCGCTGATCGCGGCCCCAGGTGAAGGCCGGGTCGATAACCTTGCATTTGGGCACGAAGGGCGCGCTGTCACGCTCATCGAACGACAGGTCGCCGTCGGGGTGGCCGATGGTGTAGCCGAACAGGGCCTCGGACCATTTCAGGCTGCCGACCAGTTGCTTGGCGTAGGGGTCGATCAGCAGTTTGTTGGGGTTGAAGCGGTGGCCGTTCTCGGGCTCGTAAGGGCCGTAGACGCGGTACCCGTAGACCAGGCCCGGGTGCGCGTCGGGCAGGTAGCCGTGGTAGATCTCGTCGGTGTACTCGGGCAGTTCGATGCGTTCGATTTCCTGTTCGCCGCTGGAGTCGAACAGGCACAGCTCAACCTTGGTGGCATTGGCCGAGAACAGGGCGAAGTTGACCCCAAGCCCGTCCCAGGTGGCGCCGAGGGGGAAGGGCATACCTTCGCGAATGCGCGATGGGGCGACTGACCGGGTTTTCTTCGGGATGCGGGGGCTCATGGCGGTCCTCGTGTGGCCGTGGTGAAGGGGGAAACAGTGCAGCGTCTGTGCCGTCTTCTTCGCGGGGCGAGTCGGATCGCCGCACCGCCGCTCCCACAGGGAGGGTGCAGGCCTGACTGTGTGGGAGCGGCGGTGCGGCGATCCGACTTGCCCCGCGAAGAGGCCGGTACAGGTTTAACCAGCAGCTGGCTTCTTCACCGCGCGAGGCTTCTTCACCGCTGCAGGTTTCTGAACCGGCTCTGCCGCTACCTTAGGCTTGGCCGGCGCTTTCTTGCGTGGCGCTGCCTTGGGTGCGAGCGCTTCAGCCTCGGCGAGCTTGCGCGCCATGTCCCAGTGGCGCTCCTCCTCACCGACCGGCTTACCTTCCGATTCCCAGATCTGGTAGGCAAATTCACGAATACGTTTTTCATCGACACTCATCATGACGCTCCTGATGCTCAAGATTGTTGTATCAACACATTGACTGGAAATTCCGACAGTACGGCGCTCAACGGCAGCTCCTTTGAAAGGCTGACCGCAGCACAGGGGAAAAGTCCCGTCGAGTTGGCAGGCGACAAGGCAAACGGCAGTATCAGCCGGGTGTCGTCCCAGTTATGGGCCGGGATCAACGGTGTAGGGGCGCTACCGAGCAGGCCGCTGGCCAGGCGCGGCGCAATCACGATGGCGCGCTCGTCGTCACCCAGGCGGGCGAAGGCCAGCACCTTGTCGGCATGCCGGCCCTGCACGGTCAGCGGCAGGTAGGCGCCACGGCGGAACAGTTCGGCATGCGCCTGGCGACAGTCCAGCACCCGCGCCACCAGCGCTTGCTTGATTCGGCCATCGCGCCAGTGCGCCAGCAGCTCGGCGACCGGCGTGGCGTCGTCCAGGGTGCGGCGCCTGCTGGCGTAGTCGACTGGGCGGCGGTTGTCGGGGTCGACCAGGCTGAAGTCCCAGTATTCATTGCCCTGGTACAGGTCGGGCACGCCGGGCACGGTCATGCGCAACAGCGCCTGGACCAGGCCGTTGAGCGCGCCTGGGCAGGCGATGAGCTGGGCGGCATCGGCCAGCGACTTGCGCAACTGCTGGTTTTCGCCATCGAGCAGCAGGCCATCGATGTAGCGTGCGCAGGCGGCCTCGTAGGCGTCGTTCGGGGCGCTCCAGCTGCTGCGCAACTTGGCTTCGCGCAGGGCCTTCTGCTGCCATTGCCGCAGGCGCTCGGCGTACTGGCGCAGTGCGCCGTCATCGTGTGGCTCAAGGCTCAGCGGCCAACTGCCCAGCAGCGTCTGCAGCAGCATCAGCTCATCACCGGGGCTGGGTGCCAGGCCATCGTCCAGTTGCGCCCGCAGGGGCGCCGCCAGCTCGCGCCAATGCTCCACGCGGCTGGCCAGCCACGGCCCGCGTTCGCTGAGCACCGCCAAGCGGGCGCGGGTGTCTTCGCCGCGTTTATGGTCGTGGGTAGCGGTGGCCAGCAGGCTGTCGGGGAAGTCGCGCAGGCGCCGCTGTGCCTCGTTATGGAAATACGCTGGGCCCGCGCTGAAGCGCTCGGCCTCGAAGCCCACGTCGTTACGCGACAGCAGCCGCGCACTGCGGTAGAAGGCGGTGTCTTCCACTGCCTTGGCGGCGCTGGGTGCGGTCAGTTGCTGGAACCGCACGCAGGCATGGCGCAGGTGCTTGCGCGGCCGGCCCGGTGGTAGGCCACGCCAAGGCTGGCCACCCAGCCATCGTTCGAGCTGTTCGAGCAGTGGCCAGTCTGCCTCGCCAAGGTCCTGGCGGGCAGCGGCCAAGGCCTGCTGGAAGAACGCTTCGTCCTCGGCTGGGCGGCCGCAGGCGTTGAAGTAGGTGCGGTACACCGGGTAATGCGCGACCAGCGCCTGCAAGGCCCGGCGGATGGCGCCAAGGGTCAGGTCACGCGTCATCAGGTCGTCGCGAGCCACTTGCAGCAACGCCTGGGCCACCGATTCGCAGTCACCGGCCAGGCTGGCGTTGAGCACCAGGTGGCGGGCCAGGCGCACCTCCTCGGTGAAGTCCGGGCGTTCGCTGACGTTGGCCCAGAGCTCGGTCAACGGCGCTTCGCCCGCCGGGTCGTGTTGCAGCAGCGAGACCTGGTTCATGAACTCGTAGCCGGTGGTGCCGTCGGTGAGCCAGTCGCGGTGCAGGTGTTCGTTGGCCCCGAGAATCTTCTCCACGTAGATCGGGAAGTGCTCCAGCGCCGCATGCAAGGGCCGCCGGGCCAGCAGGCCATCGACCCTTCGGCGCAGTTTGCGGCAATAGCCGCGTGGGTCGGCCAGGCCGTCGATATGGTCGATGCGCAGGCCGTCCACCAGGCCGCGTTCGATCAGTTCGAACAGCTTGGCGTGGGTGGCTTCGAATACCACGGCGCGCTCGACCCGCAGGCCGCCCAGCTCGTTGATATCGAAGAAGCGCCGCCAGTTGATGTCGTCGGCGGCGGTGCGCCAGCTGGCCAGGCGGTAGGTCTGGCGTTCGAGCAGCAGGTGCAGGCGCTTGAAACCGGCCTCGCTGCGGCTATCGAAAGCGAGCAGGGCCGCGTCGAGGTCGGCGCCGTCTTTTACCAGGCGCGCCAGTTCAGCCTGCAAGGGCAGGGCGTCGGCCAGCGGTTGGGCGCTGTCGTGCAGGGCAGTGAAATGCGCGGCCAACGCCTGCAAGGCGGGTTCGGGGCTTTGCGCGAGGATCCAGCCGTAGTCGATCGGGCAGATGGGGAACCGGTGTTCGTAGTGGGCAATCTGCAGCACACCGTGGTGCTTGTCGAAGGTCAGCGGCATATCGCCTTGCTTCAAGGCCGCCCCGTAATCGCTGCCCAGGAAGGGCAGCAGCAACTGGCCGGCCAGCAGCGGGTCGCTGGAGTGCCACTGGATATCGAAGAACGCCGCATACGGGCTACGCCGGCCCCAGGCCAGCAGGCTTTGCCACCACGGGTTGTCGGCGCCGCCCACGGCCATGTGGTTGGACACCGTGTCGAGGATCAGCCCCATGCCGTGCTGGCGCAGTGCGGCCACCAGGCGCTCCAGTGCAGCCTCACCGCCAAGCTCCGGGTTGACCTGGGTCGGGTCGACCACGTCGTAACCGTGGCGGGAGCCGGCGCGGGCCTTGAGAATCGGCGAGGCATACAGGTGGCTGATGCCTAACTGGGCAAAATACGGCACCAGCGGCACGGCGTGATCAAGGGTGAAGTCGCTGTGAAATTGCAGGCGCAGGGTCGCGGTCAAGGGCTTCATCGGTCACGCTCCCAGGCTTGTTCACGGGCCTGGGCCAGCAGCTCCAGGCGCCGTGCGGCGTCTTCGTCGTCGAGCAGTTCGCGCACCGGCAGGGCGAAGCGCCGGCGCCAATTGGGGTGCCCTTCGGTGGTGCCGGGCAGGTTGGGTTGTTCGTCGCAGCCCAGCAGGTCTTCAAGTGGCACCAGCACCAGCGGGGCGCGGGTATGGCCGACGTAGCGCAGGGCGGCATCGATAACCGCGTCGTTGTCGGGCAAGGGGCCGTAGTTGGCCTCCAGGGTGCGGCGCAGGCCGTCGTGTTCTTGCTGGCGCTCCTGGCGCCAATGGAGTTCGGTGGCGGCGTCGATCAACTGCAGGCGATGGCTCCAGTCGATGTCGCGGTTCTGCAGCCAGCCGGCCAGCGGGGCCAGGTCGTGGGTGCCGGTGGTGGCCAGGGCGCTGTCCGGCCAGTCGAGAATGGGCCTGAAGTGGCCGGGTTGGGTCTGCTCGAAGGGCAGCACACGCATGCCCAGCACGGCCTTGTCGGCCAAGTGTTCGCGCAGGCCTTCGGGCACGGTGCCGAGGTCTTCGCCGAGGATGATCGCCTGGTGGCGCACCGACTCCAGCGCCAGCAGGCGCAGCAGGTCTTCGAGGGGGTAGTTCAGGTATGCGCCCTCGCTGGGCTTGGCGCCCCGGGGGATCAGCCACAGCCGACGCAGGCCCATGACGTGGTCGATGCGCAGTCCACCGGCATGGGCCATGTTGGCCCTCAGCATCTCGATGAAGGCGCGGTAGCCATTGCGCTTGAGGCCTTCTGGGGAGAACGCGCAAATGCCCCAGTCCTGCCCCGAGCGGTTGAGAATGTCGGGCGGCGCGCCGACCTTGAGGTTGGCCAGCAACTCGTCTTGGCGGCTCCAGGCCTGGCTGCCGGCACCGTCGGCGCCTACCGCCAGGTCGGCGATCAGGCCGACGGCCATGCCATTGCCACGGGCGGCCTCCTGGGCTCGTTGCAGGCTGCGTTCGGTCAGCCATTGGCAGAAGGCGTGGAACTCGACCTTGGCCGGGTAGGCATTGGCGAAGGCTTCGACCTCGGCGTGGTAGGGGTCGTGCCAGGCACTGTGCCACTTGCGCCAGTCGGCGCCCAGGCCATGCTCCACCGCTTGTGCCTGCAGCACCTCGAAGCGGCAGTGGTGCTCCAGGGCCTGGCCGGCGGCTTCGCGGTAGCTGTCGAAGTCCTTGCGCAGCGGGTGATCGCCCTGGCTGAAGTCCTGGTACAGCGCTTCGAGCAGGCGCAGGCGGGCACTGGCAGCGCGGGGCCAGTCGACCAGCGGGCGTTGCTCCAGGTCTTCGAGCTGCTGCTGCAGCCCGCAGGCTTCGATGGCCATGCGCACGGCGCGCTCGCCAAACAGCGCGGCCGGGCTGGCATAAAGGCTGTTGAGCAGCAGGCGGCTGGAGGGCGAGTAGGGGCTGTAGTGCTGCTGGTCGATGGACGACAGGGCGTGGATCGGGCTGATGGCCAAGGCGTCCGCACCGCGCTCGGCGGCCGTACGCGCCAGTTGCTCCAGCGCCAGGCAATCGCCGTAGCCGCCATCGCCGCTGCGGCGCAGGCTGTACAGCTGCACGGCCAGGCCCCAGCAGCGCGGCGGCGGTTGCGGCACGCTGTCTTCGAGGCTGTAGCAGCGCGACGGCGCCACCGCCACGGTGAAGGTGCGGCCGTCGATTTCCAGGCTGTGGTAGCCCAAGGGCAGTTCGCCGGGCAGGCGAGCCTGGCTGTCCAGTGCCAGGCTGTGCTGGCTGTGGTCTTCCAAGGTGCAACGCACCGCGCTGCCTGCGCTGAAATAGCGGTGCAGGGCCAGCGGTTGGCCCAGCTCGACGGTCAGCAAGGGCGGCAGGTGCTCGCTGTCCTCGGCGGCCTCCACAGCGCGCAGGCTGGCCTGGATGGCGGTCTCGTCGGCGGCGGGGTGGCCCAAACCTTCGAGGACGTTGCGCAGTACGGCGTCACTGACTTGCTGGGGCCGGGCGTTGGCATCGATCCAGTCACGGCTGAGCCCGACGCGGGCCGCCAGACGGTGCAGGGCGGTTTCGCTCATGGGCGCTCCTGGCCAGGGGGAATCAGGCTGACCACGCAGCTGTACGCGGCCAGATGGGTATCGGGGTGGCGGTTGTCACTGCTGTCGAACAGCCGTGTTGCGGCAGGGGGTAGTTCCACGGCTTGGGGGCTTGCGGCCAGGTTCAAGTCGATGCGCAAGGTGTTGCCATCGCCCAGCCGCCAGCGTGCGCTGAGCGCTTTGTCGCCGTGCACGTCGGCGCCCAGCGCACGGCTGCCAGGCAGGTGCGGGATGACATGGCGACGGCGCAGGTCGAGCAACTGCTGATAGAGGCCGTGCCAGCCGGCAATGACCTCGTTGTGCTGCGGGCGTGATGACTCGAATGTCTGCTCGGCGTTGGGGTCGGGAATGCGCTCACGCTGCGCGGGGTCGGCAAATGCGGTGAAGTGGGCGAATTCGCCGCGTCGGCCTTCGCGCACGGCATCGGCCAGTTCATCGTGAAAGTCGGTAAAGAACAGGAACGGGCGGCAACTGCCGTCATCGTCGCCCATGAACAGCAGCGGGATCATCGGCGCCAGCAGCAGCAGGCCCGTGGCCGCACGCAGGGCTGGCGGCGGGCACAGGCGGGTCAGGCGTTCACCCAGGGCGCGGTTGCCGATCTGGTCGTGGTTCTGCAAGAACAGCACGAACGCGCTCGGCGCCAGGTGCCCACTGGGTTCACCGCGCGGCTCGCCATGGCGGTTGGCCTGGCCCTGGAACACGAAGCCTTCCGACAGGCAGCGGGCGAGCTGGTCGATGGGGCGCTGTTTGTAGTCGGCGTAATAGCCTTCGGTTTCGCCGGTCAGCAGCACGTGCAGGGCGTTGTGGCCGTCGTCATTCCACTGCGCGTCGAAACCTTGCTCCAGCAAAAAGGCCTGGTTGTGCTCGTTCTCCAGCACCAGCCACACATGCCGGCCAGGCTCCACCGCAGCGCGTACCCGTTGCGCCAGCTCGACGAGAAAGTCTGGCTGGTCGATGGCGTGCACCGCATCCAGGCGCAGGCCGTCGCAGCGGTAGTCGCACAGCCACATCAGGGCGTTCTGGATGAAGAACTCGCGCACCTCGGCGCGGCGGAAGTCGATGGCCGCGCCCCACGGCGTCTGCTGGTCTTCGCGGAAAAACGGGCTGGCGTACTGGTGCAGGTAATTACCGTCCGGGCCGAAGTGGTTGTAGACCACGTCCACCAGCACCATCAACCCTTCGCCATGGGCCTTGTCGACCAGCGCGCACAGCTGCTGCGGACTGCCGTAGGTATTCTGCGGCGCGAACGGCAGCACGCCGTCGTACCCCCAGTTGCGTTCACCCGGAAACTGCCCCAGCGGCATCAATTCGACAGCACTGATGCCGATGGCGGCCAGGCGTGGCAGTTGCCGGGCAACCCCGGCATAGCCGCCCAGCACGCCGACGTGCAATTCCTGAATGACCGCTTCGTGCCACGGGCGGCCCTGCCAGGGGTGTTGCCAGTCGTAGCTGGCCACATCCACCAGTTCGCTCGGCCCCTGCACGCCCTCGGGCTGGTAGCGCGACGCGGGGTCCGCTACCTGCAGTTTGCCGTCGATCCGATAGTGATAGCGATCGCCGGCCTGGCACGGGGCGGTGCCGGTGTACCAGCCATCATTGTCGGGCAGCAGCTCGACCGGCGGCTGCTGCTCGATTTCCACGCTCACGCTGCGCGCATCAGGCGCCCAGAGGGCGAAGCGCGCCGACGTGGCGTCCAACAACTGTGCGCCATGCCTGTGCATCTTCGATTCTCCGCTCAGTTGTGGCTGAACTGTGCCTGCTTGACCAAGTCCTCATAGAGGCGAGCGTAGGGTTCCACCGCCTGGCACCAGTTGAACGGCTGGGTCATCGACAGGCAGCGCATGGCGTTGAGCAAGTCTTTCTTGCCGTACACATAGAAGGCGCGGCTCAGCGCTTCGCGGTAGCTCTCGACGGTCGATTCGTTGAACAGAAAACCCGTGACCCCACACTCGATGGTATCGGCCAGGCCGCCGGTGTTGCGCGCCACCGGCAGTGAACCGAAGCGCTGCGCGTACATCTGGCTCAGGCCGCATGGTTCATAGCGCGACGGCATCAGCAGGAAGTCGCTGCCGGCGAACATGCGCCGCGCGTCGGTCTCGTTGAAACCGATGCGCACGCCGATACGGCCCGGGTGGCGCAGCGCCAGTTCGCGCATGGCCTGTTCTTCTTCCGGCTCACCACGGCCGATGATCGCGATCTGCCCGCCTTGCTCGACGATGTAGTCGGCCACACCCAGGGTCAGGTCGAGGCCTTTCTGGTAGACCAGGCGCGAGACCACGGCAAACAGCGGCCCCTCGGAGGGTTCGAGCTCGAACAGCTGGCGCACGGCTTCTGCGTTGCGCGCCTTACCGTCCCAGTCATTGATGCTGAAGTTGTGTTGCAGGTGCTTGTCGGTGGCCGAGTCCCAGCTTTCGTCGATGCCGTTGGGGATCCCGCCCAGCAGGCCTTGCTGGGCCTTGGCCGCAAGGAAACCGTCCAGGCCGCAGCCAAACTCGGGGGTGGTGATTTCCCGGGCATAGGTGGCGCTGACCGTGGTGATGTGGCTGGAGTAGGCCAGGCCGGCCTTGAGGAACGACAGCTTGCCGTAGAACTCCATGCCTTCCTGCTGCATGGCGTGCTCGGGGATTGCCAGCTCCGGGCTGCAGCCACGGCTGTAGACGCCCTGGTAGGCCAGGTTGTGGATGGTGAACAGGGTCGGCGTGTTCAGCCCGCGCCAGTGCATGTAGGCCGGGGCCAGGCCTGCAGGCCAGTCGTGGGCGTGCACCACTTCGGGCTTCCAGTGGATCATGCCTTCGCCGGCAGCAATCTCGGCTGCAGCCAGGCCCAGGCGGGCGAAGCGGATATGGTTGTCGGGCCAGTCGCGGCCATTGTTGGCACCATAGGGAGTGCCGTCACGCTGGTACAGCTCAGGGCAGATCAACACATAGATGACCAGGCCATCGGCCAGGTCCATACGGCCGATCTTGCACGGCGGCAGTGCGGCGTGGCCGCCCAATTCGCCGACGATGTGAATCGGGTTGTCGCTCTCCATCACCTGGCGATAGCCGGGGATCAATACGCGCACATCGTGCAGGTGCGCCAAGGCGCGGGGCAGGGCGGCAGAGACGTCGCCCAGGCCGCCGGTCTTGACCAAGTCGGCGATTTCAGAGGTGACGAACAGGATCTTGCGTTTGTTCGGGTTGTGCTGGCGCTGTGCGCCGGGTGCCTTGCCTGTCGTGGCGAATTCCGGGGTAAGCGGCTCGCGGTTGTCCGGTTTGAATGACTCTACGTGAGGCTCGACAGCGGCACTGATCATACTTCTCTCCGTCCCTATGCTTGGCCGGGTGCTGGCACCCGCGGCGTTATCTCGTGTTGGTTCTCTCTGGTTCAAATCCGTGTAGTGCTATCCATGCCCCTGAGTCGTGCGCGCAGGCACAGCGCGATCAGCATTCCGGCCGAAGGCGATTGGACTGAATGGGGTTGGTGGGCCGAAGCGGGGGAGGTCCCTTTGCATTTGGCCTACTTAGTTCCTGACCCACCGCCGTTTGTGAAAGTTCGACTTTTTTACGTCACTCTTCCTATGAGCAAATGGCGGGCCGAAAGCTGAGTGTAGGAGAGAAGAAGTAAAAAAGGTGACCCACTGGTCACTTTCGTTATGGCCGGTTTAGACGCAAACGTTGGCGTCTGCGACCCGATGTGAACGGGGTGCTCGAGGGTAGGGCACAGGGTTTCAGACGCGCATCATTTCGTCGCGCAGAGAACGGGGATGCCCTGTTTTGGTGCGCCCGCAGAGGCAAGCGGAGAGGGGGAGGTACAGCAGCGTGGGAGCCGGTCAGCCCCCACCGGGGAAGGTCACGATCAGAGATTGATAGCTTTGTCGCCGGAGCGAGCTTGCTCAAGCATCATGTGCAACTGAGCGACCTGCTGACGCAACTGGTCACGTTCGTCTTTCAACTTACGCAGCTCATCACGGCGTACGGAGACATAGAGGGTCTGGGTTGGAGTAGCAGGCATCAAGGTACCCATGAGCACACCTCGCGGTTTTGGCTGGTGACAGTTAAAGCGTAGTCGCTTCACGCGGGGCGCATTCTGAATTCTTTCGCCGCCCATGGGAACTTTTTTGTTTATCGTGGTCTCGCCGTTCGTCGCTGAACCCTTGGGCGGTACGCTGGACTAATCTGAAACGCTTAACTGCATCATCATCCATTTTCGAAACGGGAGCATCGGCTCATGCAACTGGGAATCGTCGGGCTGGGCCGCATGGGCGGCAATATCGCAAGGCGCCTGATGGGCGCCGGCCATCGCACCGTGGTGCACGACCGCAACCGCGACGCCGTCGTCGGGCTGGAGGGCGAGGGCGCACAAGGTGCCCACGACCTCGGCGCCCTGGTGCAAAAACTCAAGGCCCCGCGTGCGGTGTGGGTGATGTTGCCGGCCGGTGACCCTACCGAGCAGACCATTGCCCAACTGGCCGACCTGCTGGAACCGGGCGATGCGATCATCGACGGTGGCAACACCTTCTATAAAGACGACATGCGCCGTGCCGCCGATCTGGCCAAACGTGGCCTGCACTATCTGGACGTGGGCACCTCTGGCGGCGTGTGGGGGCTGGAGCGTGGCTACTGCATGATGATCGGGGGCGAAAAGGACGTGTTCGAGCGCCTCGAGCCGCTGTTCAAGGCCTTGGCGCCCGGCGTCGGCGACATCCCGCGTACCCATGGCCGCGAGGGCGAGTACCAGCGCGCCGAGCATGGCTACATCCACGCAGGCCCACCCGGTGCCGGGCACTACGTGAAAATGGTGCACAACGGCATCGAGTACGGCCTGATGCAAGCCTACGCCGAAGGCTTCGACTTGCTGCGCAGCAAGGGCGGCAACGAGCTGCCCGAAGACCAGCGCTTTGACCTCGATGTGGCCGAGATCGCTGAAGTCTGGCGCCGCGGCAGTGTGGTCACGTCCTGGTTGCTGGACCTTACCGCCGACGCGCTGGTGGCCGACCCGCAGTTGGCGCAGTTCAGTGGTTCGGTGTCCGACAGTGGCGAGGGCCGCTGGACCATCGATGCCGCCGTGGAGCAGGCCGTGCCAGTGCCGGTGCTGTCCAGCGCGCTGTTCGCCCGCTTCCGTTCGCGTCAGCAGCAGGGCACGTATGGCGACAAGATGCTCTCGGCCATGCGCCTGGGCTTTGGTGGGCATGTCGAGAAGAAAGGCGAATGACTAAACAGACGATCCCTGCAGCGCCTCCCTGCACCCTGTTTCTGTTCGGCGCCAATGGCGACCTGGTCAAGCGCCTGCTGATGCCGGCGCTGTACAACCTCAGCCGTGACGGGTTGCTGGACCGCAACCTGCGCATCGTTGGCGTCGATCACAATGCCGCCACCGCCGAGGCGTTCGCCGAGCGCCTGCACGCCTTCATGCTGGAGCGTGACAAGGGCGGCGAGGGCAGCGCCAAGTGCCTGGACGAAAAACGGTGGGCGCGGCTGGCCAAACGGCTGGACTACCAGACCGGCGACTTTCTTGATCCGGCCACGTACCAGGCGATTGCCAAGCGCATCGAAGCGACCCGTCATGGCAACGCGATCTTCTACCTGGCCACCTCGCCACGTTTCTTCCCCGAAGTGGCCCTGCGCCTGGGCCAGGCCGGCCTGCTCGACGAGTCGGCCGGTGGCTTTCGTCGCGTCGTGGTGGAGAAACCCTTTGGCACTGACCTTGCCAGCGCCGAGGCACTCAACGCCTGTTTGCTGAAGGTGATGGGCGAGCGGCAGATCTACCGCATCGACCATTACCTGGGTAAAGAGACGGTGCAGAACATTCTGGTCAGCCGCTTCTCCAACGGGCTGTTCGAGTCGTTCTGGAACAACCACTACATCGACCATGTGCAGATCACCGCCGCCGAGACCGTCGGCGTCGAAACCCGCGGTGCGTTCTATGACAACACCGGGGCCCTGCGCGACATGGTCCCCAATCACCTGTTCCAGTTGCTGGCGATGGTCGCCATGGAGCCTCCGGCCGCCTTTGGCGCCGATGCCGTGCGCGGCGAAAAGGCCAAGGTGGTCGGCGCCATTCGCCCGTGGTCGGCGAAGATGGCGCTGAAAAACTCGGTGCGAGGCCAGTACACGGCGGGCAAGCTGGGGCGCAAGCGCTTGCCCGGCTATCGCCAGGAAGCCAATGTCGGCGAAGACAGCCAGACCGAGACCTACGTGGCACTCAAGGTGATGATCGACAACTGGCGCTGGGCCGGCGTGCCGTTCTACCTGCGTACCGGCAAGCGCATGAGCGTGCGCGACACCGAGATCGCCATCTGCTTCAAGCCCGCGCCCTATGCGCAGTTCCGCGAGTCGGAGCTGGAGCGGCCCAAGCCCAACTACCTGAAGATCCAGATCCAGCCCAATGAGGGCATGTGGTTCGACCTGCAGGCCAAGCGCCCGGGGCCTGAGCTGGTGATGGAGAACGTCGAGCTGGGCTTTGCCTACAAGGACTTCTTCAAGATGACCCCGGCGACGGGCTACGAAACCTTGATCTACGACTGCCTGACCGGTGACCAGACGCTGTTCCAGCGGGCCGACAACATCGAGAACGGCTGGCGCGCGGTGCAGCCCTTTCTCGATGCCTGGGCCAAGGATGGCGAAGTGCACGAATACCCGGCAGGTGAAGATGGGCCAGAGGCTGGCAATGAACTGCTGACCCGTGACAGGCGGGAATGGCACCGTTTGGGGTGACCTGATCAAGTTGGGTTGCCAGTGCCGGCCTCTTCGCGGGGCAAGCCCGCTCCCACTGGTGCGGTGTTGTACCTGTGGGAGCGGGCTTGCCCCGCGAAGAGGCCGACCCAGGCGACCAACCGGCTCAACCGAAAGGAGACTCAATGCCCGCCCACATCGAAGACTACGCCTTGCTCGGCAATTGCCGCAGCGCCGCCCTGGTCAGCCGCGATGGCTCCATTGACTGGCTGTGCCTGCCCGGCTTCGATGCCCCCGCCGTGTTTGCAGCCCTGCTGGGCAATGAAGAAAACGGCCGCTGGCGCCTGGCCCCTTGCGACCCGGTCGAGCACACCAGCCGGCAATACCTGGAGGACACCCTGGTGCTTGAAACCACCTGGGTCACCGCCTCTGGTCGGGCGCGCGTGCTCGACCTGATGCCCCTGGGCGAGGTCAACTCGGTCGTGCGCATCGTCGAAGGCCTGGCCGGCGAAACCAGCTTCGAGATGGACCTGGTGCTGCGTTTCGACTACGGGCGCAGCGTGCCTTGGGTAGAAAAGCTCGACCCCCTGACCCTCAGCGCCGTAGCCGGCCCTGACCGCCTGATCCTGTGCAGCACGGTCCCCTCGCACGCACGTGACCACCACACTGTCGCACGCTTTCGTGTCGGTGCCGGCCAACGTCAGGTGTTCAGCATGCGCCACCAACCCTCGCACCTGCCTGTGCAGCCCGATTGCGATGTCGAGGCGGCGCTGGCGCAAACCATCAACCAATGGCAGGCCTTTGCCGCCCGCTGCCCGGAGGTCGGTCCCTACACCGCCCTGGTGCGGCGCTCGCTGCTCACGCTTAAGGCCATGACCTACGCGCCCACCGGCGGCATCGTCGCCGCTGTCACCACCTCGCTGCCCGAGCGCATAGGTGGCGAACGCAACTGGGACTACCGCTTCTGCTGGCTGCGCGACGCCACCATGACCCTGCTGGCGTTCATGAACCTGGGCTACTTCGACGAAGCCCAGGCCTGGCGCGAATGGCTGTTGCGTTCGGTGGCCGGCAACCCCGAACAGATGCAGATCATGTACGGCCTGGCTGGCGAGCGTGACCTGCAGGAGTACACCCTGCCATGGTTGGCCGGTTACGAGCACTCGCAGCCGGTGCGGGTGGGCAACGCGGCGGCCGGGCAGGTGCAATTGGATATCTACGGCGAGCTGGCCGATGCCATGACCCAGGCGATCAAAGGCGGTTTGCCCCGCCACCCACGCAGCGCCGCGATTGCCCGCTTGATCCTGCCGTATGTGGAGCGCATCTGGCGAGACCCGGACGAAGGTATCTGGGAAGTTCGCGGTGGCAGGCAGCATTTCGTGCATTCCAAGGTCATGGCCTGGGTGGCGTTCGACCGCGCGGCGGGGTTGGCCGAAACCACCGAAGAGGATCGCGAGCGCGGGCGGCATTACCGCCAGGTGGCAGACGAGATTCGCCGTGAGGTGTGCGAGCGCGGGCTGGATCCGAGCGGGGCGTTTTTTGTCCAGGCCTACGGCGCCAACGAAATGGACGCCAGCCTGTTGCAGATCGCATTGACCGGCTTTCTGCCGGCGGAAGACCCACGGTTTTTGCGTACGCTGGCAGAAATCGAAAAGCGGCTGCTGAAAAATGGCCTGTTGTTGCGCTACGACACCGACAGCTGCAGCGACGGCCTGACCCCTGGGGAGGGCACCTTCCTGGTGTGTTCGTTCTGGCTGGCCGATGTCTATGTCCTGTTAGGCCGGCAAGCCCAGGCACAGGCCCTGTACGAACGCTTGAGCGGCCTGTGCAACGACTTGGGGTTGCTGGCGGAGCAGTACGACCCGGCAGGCAAGCGAATGCTGGGCAACTTCCCCCAAGCGTTCAGCCATATCGGCATCATCAACACGGCGCTGAACCTGCACCGCGCGCAGTGCCCGGTGCGCGATCGGGCGCGTTGTGGTTAGCGTGCCCATTGTGGAGGATTTCAGGTCTTAATAAATGTGTGACGCATCGAGTCACATATGTTACTTTGCTGTGTGTGAAGCGTGGGGTCACACTTAGCCCGTCTCCCAAATGGACACGGCGAGCTACCCATGATCATCAGTTTTCGGCACAAGGGATTACGAATCCTTCATGAAACGGGCAATACCCGAGGGGTCCAGGCCGCTCACATACAGCGTTTGAAGCGTCAGTTGCAATTTCTCGATCGCGCCATGACGGCACAAGACGTGAGCCTTCCAGGATGGCACTTGCACTCGCTCAAGGGTGACTTGTCAGGCTTCTGGTCAATCAGCGTCTCTGGTAACTGGCGACTGACTTTTCGTTTTACAGGTTCGGATGTCGAGCTGGTTGATTACCTTGATTATCACTGAACAGGAGGGCTGACCATGCCTTTGCACAATCCGCCACACCCCGGCGAAAGCTTGCGTGAGGATGTTCTGCCGGCGCTAGGCCTGACGGTGAAAGCCTTTGCGTCGCACCTTGGGTTCTCGCGTGAAGCGCTTTCGCGGGTGTTGCATGGCCGTGCGGCAATGTCGCCAGACCTGGCATTACGCCTGGAGATGGCGGGTATCAGTACGGCCAGGCTGTGGTTGGCCATCCAGGCCGATTACGACATCTGGCAGGCGCGGCACCGCCAGCAGCCTGTGATCACGCGGTTGTTCCAGGCTGCCTGATTCGATTGAGCGAAACGACCGGAGTAGACTAGGGCAATTACCTCTCGGCAAGGAGCACGCATGAGCGTTCGTGGCCACGATCGGCAGATCGACAACATCGAATTCAATGTCAGCGATATCGCACGGAGCAAGGCCTTTTATGGCAGCATCTTCGGCTGGCGCTTCACCGATTACGGCCCTGCCTACACTGAATTCAGCGATGGTCGGCTGACGGGTGGCTTTACTACAGGCGAGCCGGTACGCCCGGGTGGCCCGCTGGTCATCCTGTACGCCGACGACCTCGACGCCACGCAGCAGCGGGTCGAGGCCGCCGGTGCGCAGATCAGCCGTGCCACGTTCTCGTTCCCCGGCGGGCGAAGGTTCCACTTCGTCGACCCGGACGGCTATGAACTGGCGGTGTGGACGGCCCAAGCTTGATGGCCAACCACAAGATCGAGATCCGCCGGCGCAACATCGAGAAGATTCTCCAGGCTGCAGAAAAGGTGTTCGCCGAGAAAGGCTATGGTGCCACCTCGATGGGCGATATCGCCGAGCAGGCCGAGTTGCCGCGCTCCAACCTTCATTACTACTTCAGCACCAAGGACGACCTGTTCCGCGCCGTGCTGCAGGACCTGCTGGATGTGTGGAAGCAGGATGCGCTGTGTTTCGAGAACTTCGATGACCCACGTGTGGTGCTCACCAGCTACATCCGCGCCAAGATGGGCCATTCGCGTTCACGCTCGTTGGGCTCGAAAATCTGGGCTGAAGAAATGCTGCACGGCGCGCCCGTGCTGGGCGTGAGCCTGGACGAAAGCCTGGTGCCCTGGGCGAAGCTGAAGGAGACCAAGATTCGCCGTTGGGTGGAAGACGGGCGCATCCTGCCGGTAGAGCCGTCTGCGCTGTTGTACATGATCTGGGCATCGACCCAGCACTATGCCGACTTTGGCTATCAAGTGGCGTTGCTCAATGGCGGCGAGCCCTTGTCGGATATGGCATTCGAAAACGCGGTGCAGACGGTGACCAGTGTCATCCTGCGTGGCATTGGCCTGGAGCCTTGAACATGACGTTGAGTGAACGTGCGGTACGCAGCATCCACGATGTACATGATCTGATCCATGCAGTATTCACCCGACCCGCTGCGCGAACCGAGGCGCTTCGCAGCGAGTTGATGGCGGTGTTTGCCGACAACTTCAGTATGGTCACCACGGCGGGCGCGATCGTTGATCGGCAGCAGGTGGGGCAGTTGTTCGAGCGGGGGGCCGGGGCTCGGCCAGGGCTGGAAATCGAGGTCAGTGACGTGCAGGTAGTGTGGCAGGCGGGGGCGAGTGTGGCGGTGCGCTACAAGGAGACGCACCGGTTGCAGGGGCAGGAGACTGCGCGGTATTCGTTGGCCATTGTGGAGTGTGACGAGCAGCGGGTGGTGTGGGTGTACCTGCATGAGACAGCGGTGGCTTGACCAGAGATGGGGCCGCTTCACAGCCTTTCGCGGGGCAAGCCCGCTCCCACAGGATTTCTGCCTGCCTGAAAAAGCACACAACGCCTGTGGGAGCTTCAGCCTCAGCTCGCCTCGCGATAGGGGTTACGCGGGTCTTGTGTCCAGTTCAGGTAAGGCTTGCCGGTATCCTGCGCCACCATGTCGATGCAGTTTTCCACCGGGCAGGTGATCTGGCACAGGTTACAGCCCACGCATTCCTCCTCGATCACGCTGTAGATGTGGGTGCCATCAGCCTTGGCCGTGCTGGCAATGGCCTGGTGCGACGTATCTTCGCAGGCGATGTGGCAGCGCCCGCAACCGATGCAGGCGTCCTGGTCGATGTGTGCCACTGACTTGTAGTTGATGTCCAGGTACTTCCAGTCGGTGGTATGCCCCACGGCCTGGCCTCTGAACGCCTCCAGGTTGCGGTGCCCATGCTGGTCCATCCAGCGGGCCAGGCCGTCTTTCATGTCTTCGACGATACGGAACCCATGCAGCATCGCGGCCGTGCACACCTGCACGGCGCCGCTGCCCAGGGCGATGAACTCGGCAGCGTCACGCCAGTTGCCGATACCGCCGATGCCGCAAATCGGCAAGCCACGTGTCTCGGGGTCGCGGGCAATCTCCGCGACCATGTTCAGGGCGATCGGTTTGACCGCCGAACCGCAGTAACCGCCATGGGTGCTCTGGTCGCCGACGATGGGGTGGGCCACCATGCGGTCCAGGTCAACGCTGGTGATCGAGTTGATGGTGTTGATCAACGACACCGCATCCGCCCCGCCGCGGTGCGCGGCGCGGGCCGACTGGCGAATGTCGGTGATGTTCGGCGTGAGCTTGACGATCACCGGCAGGGCGCAATAAGTCTTGCACCAGCGGGTGACCATCTCCACATACTCCGGCACCTGGCCGACCGCCGCGCCCATGCCACGTTCAGGCATGCCGTGGGGGCAGCCGAAGTTCAGTTCGATGCCATCGGCGCCCGTGGCCTCCACCAGGGGCAGGATGAACTTCCACGATTGTTCCTCGCACGGCACCATCAGCGACACGATCAACGCGCGGTCGGGCCAGTCCTTCTTCACCTGGGTGATCTCACGCAGGTTGATCTCCAGCGAGCGGTCGGTGATCAGCTCGATGTTGTTGATACCCTGCACCTGGCGGTTGGCGCCGTAGTGCGCTGAGTAGCGCGACGACACGTTGACCGCCGCCGGGTCCTCGCCCAGGGTCTTCCAGACCACGCCGCCCCAGCCGGCCTCGAACGCGCGGACCACGTTGTAGGCCTTGTCGGTGGGTGGCGCCGATGCCAGCCAGAAAGGATTGGGCGCCTTGATACCGGCGAATTCGATAGACAAGTCGGCCATTTACGCAGCCTCCACATTGAGCATGAGTTGGGCATGGATGGCTTCAGCGGCCAGCTTGCCGTGTTGCACGGCCTGGACGGTGAGGTCCTGGCCCAGGGCGGTGCAGTCGCCCCCCGCGTAGACACCCGCAAGGCTGGTGCGCATGTGCGCATCGACGTGGATGCGTTCACCGTCGCGGGCCAGTTGCGCGGCCACGGGGTCGATGAGGCTGGCGTCGTCGAAGCGCTGGCCGATGGCCTTGAAGATCGCATCGGCGGCCAGTTCGAAGGTTTCGCCGGTGTCGCGCAGGCGCCCATCCGCCAGTGCCGTGCGGGCGAAGCGCATGCCGCGCACCTTGCCGGCGTCATCCAGCAACACGGCATCGGGGCGCGCCCAGGTGTGCAGGCGCACCTGGTTGGCCTTGGCGATGTCCTGCTCGTGGTCGGTGGCGCCCATGTCGGCGTGGCCGCGGCGGTACACCAGGTTGACGTCACGGGCGCCCAGGCGGCTCATCTGCACGGCCATGTCGATGGCGGTGTTACCGGCGCCGATCACCAGGCAGCGGTCGGCCAGCGGCAGTTGGCTCAGGTCGTCGGCCTGGCGCAGTTCGCGGATGTATGCAGTGGCGGCGAGCACGCCGGGCGCCTCTTCATCGGCCAGGCCGAGCTGACGCACCGCATTCAGGCCAAGGCCCAGGAATACTGCATCGTACTGATCGCGCAGCTCGCCCAGGCTGAGGTTGCTACCCAGGCGTTGACCGTGGCGGATTTCGATGCCGCCAATACCCAACAGGAATTCCACCTCGCGCTGGGCGTAGTCGTCCACCAGCTTGTAGCGGGCGATGCCGTACTCGTTGAGGCCACCGGCCTTGTCGCAGGCTTCGAAGACCACTACGTCGTGCCCATGCATGGCCAGGCGGTGCGCGCAGGACAACCCGGCCGGGCCTGCGCCGACCACGGCGATGCGCTTGCCGGTGGCCGGCGAGCGGGTGAAGGGGTGCTCGGTGAAGTGGGCGTTGTCCAAGGCATAGCGCTGCAGTTGGCCGATCAGCACCGGTGCGCATTCCTGGGCGTTGTTGCGCACGCAGGCTTGCTGGCAGAGGATTTCGGTCGGGCACACACGGGCACAGCTGCCGCCGAGGATATTCGCCGACAGAATGCGTTCGGCAGCGCCTTGCAGGTTCTCGTCACTGATGCGGTGGATGAACGAGGGGATGTCGATTTCGCTTGGGCAGGCATTGACGCAGGGGGCGTCGTAGCAATACAGGCAGCGGGCGCTTTCCACGGCGGCCTGGCGGGCGGTGAGGGGCGGGGCGAGGTCGCCGAAGCGCTCGGCCAACTGGTCGGCGCCGGCCCGGGGGCGCGGCAAGTGGTTCAGGGCATCGATCACGGTTGTTAGCCTCTCTTTTCTTTTTTGGATGTGGCAGTCAACGGCAATACGGCGCCGCCCGGCCTCTTCAGGGCCGGTACGGCAGTGCGGGTGCTGTGGGTAAGGCTCAGCGCTGGACGGGTGTCGGGCGCTGCTGCTCGGCGCGTCGGCCCAACACCTCGTACACCGAGGGGTAGGCCGGGCGCTCCACGTAACGGCCGGCGCCAGGTTCGGCGCGCAGGTCGCCATCGGCCCAGACCACACGGCCCTGGCTGATGGTGTGGCTGGGGATGCCGCGCACGGTGCGGCCTTCGAAAATGTTGAAGTCCACGCGCTGGTGGTGGGTCTGCGCCGAGATCAATCGCGTGCCCTCTGGGTCCCACAGCACCAGGTCGGCATCGGCACCGACGCGGATGGCGCCCTTGCGCGGGAACAGGTTGAAGATCTTCGCGGTGTTGGTGGAAGTCAGTGCGACGAACTCCTGCATCGACAGGCGCCCACTGTTGACCCCGGCATCCCACAGCACGGCCATGCGGTCCTCGATACCGGCGGTGCCATTGGGGATGCGGCTGAAGTCGTCGCGGCCCATAGCCTTCTGCTCGGCGCAGAAACAGCAGTGGTCGGTGGCGGTGGTGTGCAGGTTGCCCGATTGCAGGCCGCGCCACAGGGCTTCCTGGTGTTCCCGTGGGCGGAAGGGCGGGCTCATCACGTAGCCGGCGGCGGTGGCCCAGTCCGGGCTGCGGTAGACGCTGTCATCGAGCAGCAGGTGGCCGGGCAGTACTTCACCGTACACCGGCTGGCCTTTGGCCCGGGCATAGGTGATCTCGTCCAGCGCTTCGCGGCTTGAGATGTGCACCACATACAGCGGTGTACCGATGGTTTCGGCAATGCGGATGGCGCGGCTGGCGGCTTCGCCTTCGACCTGCGAAGGGCGCGACAGGGGGTGTGCCTCGGGGCCCGTCATGCCCTGGGCCAGCAGTTTTTTCTGCAGGTGGTAGACCAGTTCGCCGTTCTCGGCATGCACGGTGGGCACCGCGCCCAGTTGCAGGCAGCGCTCGAAGCTGGCCACCAGCGTGTCGTCGGCGGCCATGATGGCGTTCTTGTAGGCCATGAAGTGCTTGAAGCTGTTAACCCCGTGCTTGGCCACCAACTCGCCCATTTCTTCGGCGACCTGCTCGCTCCACCAGGTGATGGCGACGTGGAAGCCGTAGTCGCTGGCGCTCTTCTGTGCCCAGCCACGCCAGGTGTGAAAGGCCTCCAGCAACGACTGCTGCGGGTTGGGGATGACGAAGTCGATGATCGAGGTGGTACCGCCGGCCAGGCCTGCAGCAGTGCCGCTGAAGAAGTCCTCGCTGGCCACGGTGCCCATGAAGGGCAGTTGCATGTGGGTGTGCGGGTCGATGCCGCCGGGCATCAGGTATTGGCCAGTGCCGTCGAGGATTTCGCAGTCGGTGGGGGGGTCGAGGTTTTCGCCAATGGCGCGGATCACACCCTCGACACACAAAACATCGGCGGGGTAACGCTCTTCGTGGGTTATCACGGTGGCACCACGGATCAACAGGGACATGCCGTCTTCCTCGCAGGCTGACCGGTCTGGGCCGGTTCTTGAATTGTTATCGGCCAGTGGCTGAAGGGTAACTTGCAATCCTGTCAGACCTGACAAGAATGAAATTTAGATGGTGATTTAAGATTGTTCAAGAAAATAATTTATTAGCTTATAACATTCATAAATTATTGATATTAAAGGGAAAAATATACAAATCACCAAAATGGTGAGGCCCTTCACCATTTTGACGCACTTGACAAGAAGCCAAATTGGTCAAGATTTTCCATGCAAAATCAGCTGCTTGATAACCGGTTCGAAGGGCCGGCTATCCTGCTCAAAAAACCAGGCTGCACCAGATTGAAACCAAAGGCAGGGTGCAGGGGCGGCCGAAGGTGGTATGCGCAGCAGGCGAGGGGAACACCGTACTTTCGCCAGGCGCAGATAAATGCTTTGCAGTTCAGTTGATTACCTCCGGTAGGCGGCGGCCACCCGGGACGGCGCAGGCCAACCCGGCACGCAATTTGAGTACGGCCACAACCGCCAGGCCGGACCGGAGGAGCAGTACTGGTGGTGTGTGTACTCCGGCCATCGCGTTAGCCCGATGAGCAAACAATTAGAAAAACCTGGAGAAGGCCCCATGCAACAGAGCAGATCGCAAGTGATCGAGCAGGAAGGCCTGTTCGAGCTGGAGGCGGGCAGTGACGTGCTCGACAGCCCGCGCTACAACCACGACATCGCGCCTACCAAGGTGCACCAGCGCACCTGGAACAAGTGGCACATCACCGCCTTGTGGGTGGGCATGTCCATCTGCGTACCCACCTACACCCTGGGCGGTGTGCTCACGGCCTACTTTGGCCTGAGTGTGGGTGAAGCGTTGCTGGCGATCCTGCTGGCCAACCTGATTGTGCTGATCCCGCTGACCCTCAACGCGTTCCCCGGCACCAAGTACGGCATCCCCTTTCCGGTGCTGCTGCGTTCCTCGTTCGGCATCCTTGGCTCTAACGTGCCGTGCTTGATCCGCGCCGTCGTCGCCTGTGGCTGGTTCGGCATCCAGACGATGTTTGGCGGTCTGGCCATTCACCTGTTCCTCGGTTCGATGTTCGATGGCTGGAAGGCCCTGGAGGGCACCGGTGAGGTCATTGGCTTCATGATCTTCTGGGCCCTCAACCTGTGGGTGGTGCTGCGCGGGGCGGAGTCGATCAAATGGCTTGAAACCCTTTCAGCGCCATTGCTGGTGGCGGTCGGCATCGGCCTGCTGGTGTGGGCGCTGCCGCACATGTCGATGACCGAGTTGCTGGCGCAACCGCCCAAGCGGCCCGAGGGCGCCAGCGTGGTCAGTTACTTCTGTGCCGGGCTCACCGCCATGGTCGGTTTCTGGGCCACGTTGTCGCTGAACATTCCCGACTTCAGCCGCTACGCGAAAAGCCAGAAGGACCAGATTCTGGGGCAGATCTTCGGCCTGCCGCTGACCATGTTTCTGTTCGCCGCCCTGGGTGTGGTGCTGACCGCCGCTTCGGCGTCGCTGGTGGGCGAAACGGTGTCGGACCCGGTGAGCCTGATCGGCAAGATCCAGAGCCCAGGCTGGGTGGCCCTGGCCATGGCGCTGATCGTGATCGCCACACTGTCGACCAATACTGCGGCGAACATTGTGTCGCCAACCAATGACTTCCAGAACATCGCCCCACGCCTGATCGGGCGTAGCCGTGCGGTGTGGCTGACCGGCCTTATCGGCTTGGCGCTGATGAGTCACGAACTGCTCAAGAAACTGGGCTTGATCGTTTCTGACCTGAGCCTTGAGAGCGTCTATTCCAACTGGTTGCTGGGCTATTCGAGCCTGCTTGGGCCCATTGCCGGGATCATGGTGGTGGACTACTTCCTGATCCGTCGCCAGCGTCTGGACCTGGCCGGGCTGTACCGTGACGACGTGTATCCGGCCTGGAACTGGGCGGGGTTTGCGGCCTTCGCACTGCCGGTGGCGCTGACTGTCATGGCCATCGGCAACAGCAGTTTCAGCTGGTTCTACGACTACGGCTGGTTCACCGGTTCGCTGCTGGGTGGGGCGCTTTACTACGTCCTCGGCGGCGTGGCGGCGCGCAGCCCAACGCGGCTGGCCAAGCCTTTGCCGTGACCGCTTGCCAGTACCGACAACTAGAAATGCCTGAGGAGAACGATCATGACCCCAGCCAAGCAAGTGCTGCATTCCACCCAACGCCACGTCGACAGCGCGCGCCTGTGGCAATCGTTGATGGACCTGGCCCGCCTCGGCGCCACGGCCAAGGGCGGCGTCTGCCGCCTGGCGCTGACCGACCTCGACCGCCAGGCCCGTGACCTGTTCGTCCAGTGGTGCGAGGCGGCCGGTTGCAGCGTCAGTGTGGACGCGGTCGGCAACATCTTTGCCCGCCGCCCGGGGCGCAACCCCAAGCTGCCCCCGGTGATGACGGGCAGCCACATCGATACCCAGCCCACCGGCGGCAAGTTCGATGGCTGCTTCGGGGTGATGGCTGGGTTGGAGGTGATCCGTACCCTCAACGACCTGGGCGTGGAAACCGAAGCACCGCTGGAAGTGGTGGTGTGGACCAACGAGGAAGGTTCGCGCTTTGCGCCTTGCATGATGGGCTCGGGGGTGTTTGCCGGGAAGTTCACCCTGGAAGACACCTTGGCCAAGCGCGATGCCCAGGGCGTCAGTGTTGGCGAGGCGCTCAACGCCATCGGCTACGCGGGCCAGCGCGCCGTGCTAGGCCACCCGGTGGGGGCTTATTTCGAAGCGCATATCGAGCAGGGGCCGATTCTTGAAGACCAGGCCAAGACCATCGGCGTCGTGCTTGGGGCCTTGGGCCAGAAGTGGTTCGACCTGACCTTGCGCGGTGTAGAGGCCCACGCAGGCCCGACGCCCATGCACCTGCGCAAGGATGCCCTGGTGGGGGCGGCGGCGGTGGTCGAGGCGGTCAACCGCACCGCCCTTGGCCATCAGCCGCATGCCTGTGGCACGGTGGGTTGCTTGCAGGCCTACCCTGGATCGCGCAACGTGATTCCGGGTGAGGTGCGCATGACCCTGGATTTTCGCCACCTTGAAGGTGAGCAGCTGGATGCGATGATCGCCGAGGTGCGTGGGGTGATCGAAAGCACTTGCGCCAAGCATGGCCTGGCGCATGAGCTGACCCCCACGGCGGATTTCCCGGCGTTGTACTTCGACAAGGCGTGTGTCGATGCGGTGCGGGATTCGGCAGATACACTGGGGCTGGCGCACATGGATATTGTCAGCGGCGCCGGGCATGACGCGATCTTTTTGGCTGAGCTGGGGCCGGCGGGGATGATTTTTGTACCGTGCGAGAATGGCATCAGCCATAACGAAATCGAGAATGCCACGCCGGAGGATCTGGCGGCGGGGTGTGCGGTGTTGTTGCGGGCGATGCTGGCGGCTTCGGAGGCGATTGCCAGTGGGCGGTTGGCGGCTTAAAGCCGCTAGGCCCTTGGTTTGAGGTTTCAGCGCCCATGAGATCGAGCGCCGCGCGGGCGGCGCCCGATCTCATGGGCGCCACACCCCCAACGGCATGCACCTGTCAGCCCAACCCCAAATCTACCCAACCGCCACCAGACACCCATCGCGCCCAATGTGATACCGCTGCAGGTCCCGCGCCAAGGTCAAATGCCCGTGGTAATGGGCCAGCGCCTCGACCCGAACATCATCAATGGATGGACTACGCCGCGAATCACTCTGATACCGCGCACTGAAATGCGTCAGCACCAGGTTACGTACACCCGCGGCCTCGGCAAACCGTGCCACTTGCGCCGCCGTGCTATGGCCGAATGTAGCCCCCGTGCGTTCGACGATCGCCTGGGTGAAGGTCGCCTCATGCACCAGGACATCCACGCCCTTGGCGACCTCCGCCAGCAGTTCGGGCCTGTCGTTGTCACCGCACACAATCACTCGCCGTGCCGCTCGCGACGCGCGCAGGTAATCATGCCCGTGCAGGGTTCGCCCCTCATGTTCCACCAGCAGCCCCTTGGCCAGGTCACCCCACAACGGCCCGCGAGGGATGCCCTCGGCATCCAGGCGTTGCACGTCCAGGCGCGGCCCAGGGTTGAGCTCGGTAAACACGAAGCCAACGCTCGGCACCCGATGCGACAACTGCACGGTACTGACCTGCAGCGTCTCGCTACGCCAGTCAGCCAGGCTCTCTACTGCCAGCAGGCGCACTTCGAAAGGCAGGTAGCTGTCGCTGGCAGCCAGGCTCAGCCTCACCCAATCATGCAGCGCAGCGGGCAGGATCAGGTCCAGCGGCTGGGTACGCCCGCTCATTCCGGCACTGGCCAGCAAGCCCGGCAGGCCGAAGCAATGGTCGCCATGAACGTGGGTGATGAAAATGCCGCGTAGGTCGCGTATCGATAACGGCGTGTGCAGTAGCCGGTGTTGCGTGCCTTCGCCGCAATCGACCAGGTACCACTGGCTGCCGCTGGCTTCGATCACGGCGGTGGCACTGACGTTGCGGGCCTTGGTCGGCACACCGGCACTGGTGCCTAGAAACAGCAGGTCCATGATCTGCCTCCTTCAGTTCAACCGAGCAGCGACAGGTCGCGCAGCATGGCTTGCAACCCTTCGGGGACAAGCGGGCCGATACTGTCGAAGTCGGCGCTGTCGCACCACTTGGCGCGAAAAGGGTTGCCGTTGGATTCGCGGCCTTCCAGCCACGGCTGCTGGTACAAGCTGGCGTCATCGAAGCGGGCATCGAAAACCTGCACAATCTCATGCCCCGGTGCACCGGCATAGGTGAACAGGCTCTCCAGCGTACCAAGCAAGCGTACATCGCTGATCGACTGCCCCAGTTCTTCTTCGATTTCCCGGGCGATGGCTGCACTGCCCCGTTCACCAAACTCGATACCGCCACCGAGCGGTCGGCACAGTGTCCGTTGCGTCACAGGGTCATCGAAGACGTTGACCAGGATCTTGCCCTGGTGATGGAACACGCACAGGGCAAGTGAGCGAATGCGCGGCTCGAGCAGTGGCTTGAGGAAGCTGCGCTCATAGCTGAGGATAAACCGTTGCTCAGTGGCCAGGGCCACCGCGGCGATGCATTCGGGGTCGGTCTCCGCCTGTTTGCGGTATTGCTCGTAGGCCGCCAGGCTGGGAAAACTGAACAGGCAGTAGGCAACATTGTTGGCGCCTTCGGCAGGCAGGAAGTAGCCGTGGTGCTTGCCGCCCATGCGCGTAACCAGGCCCATCCACAGGCGCGAATAGGCCTCGAACGCTGGCAGCTGGTAAGGGTCGACGGTGTATTTGACGTGGCAGGTGATCAACGGCTCGTTCCTTCGAGGGGATGCGGGGCGCACACCTTAGCTTGATTGCCCCGCGTCGTCGACGAGCAGCCGTGCGGCGGTCTAGCCCTCCTGGCGCCAGATCAGCTTGCTGGTGTCATAGCCTTGCTTGCGGGCTATCGACAGCAGCTGTTCGCGCTCCTGGTCGGTGACCGCCGGTGTGCGCGAAAGCAGCCACAGGTACTCGCGGTTAGGGTGCCCGACCAGGGCTACGCGGTAGTCCTTGTCGTGGTAAAGCACCCAGTAGTCACCCTTGGTCAGGCCCGGTGCCAGGCGGCTGAACCAGTTGTCGAACTGCACCCAGAGCTTGTCGGTCTTGCCTGGCTGCTGGGCTTCGGCGATGCCCTTGGCTTCATTCCATTGGCCGTCCTTTTCCTTGCAGCGGTTGTTGACGTCGATGCGGCCGTCCTCGCGCAGGCCGTAGTGCGCTTCGGATTGCACGCAGTTGCGCTGGAAGAACATCGGCAGGCGTGCCAGCTCGTACCAGGTGCCTTGGTAGCGTTGCAGGTCGACCTGCTGCGTGGTGGGGGGCGTCTTGTGTTCGTCGTTGGACCCGGCGCAACCGATCAGGGCAAGGGTCATGCAGGAAAGCAACAGTGCCGAGCGCATCGCCATGGCGAACCTCCTTGAAGCGGATGGGGACTTACTGTGATTCGATGCTGGGTAGGGGGAAAAGTTGTATCGGGTTGGGTGTGGGATGTTTGTCTTTAGGATTGCAGCGTCTGAGATCGAGCGCCGCGCGGGCAGCGCTCGATCTCACAGACGCAGCAAAACCCAAGCCAGGCCCTCACAACCAGTAGGTCACCGCCCACCACCCCAGCCCACCCATGACCACGGTATAAGGCAAGGCCATCCACACCATTCGGCCATACGACAGCCGGATCAGCGGCGCAACCGCCGAGGTCAGCAGAAACAGGAACGCCGCCTGCCCATTAGGGGTCGCCACGCTCGGCAGGTTGGTACCGGTGTTGATCGCCACCGCCAGCGTCTCGAAATGCTCGCGGCTCATGCCACCATTGAGAAACGCCTGCTTGACCTCGGTAATGTAGATGGTAGCGACAAACACGTTGTCGCTGATCGCCGACAGCAAACCGTTGGCCAGGTACAGCATGCCGGGTTGTTGTTCGGCGGGTAGCGCCAGTACCCAGGCGATCAGCGGGCTGAACAGCTGCTGTTGATGGATCACCGCGACCACGGCGAAAAACACCACCAGCAGCGCGGTGAACGGCATGGCGTCCTGGAAGGCACGGCCTAGGCGGTGCTCATCGGTAATGCCGGTAAACGCGGTGATCAGCACGATCACCAGCAGGCCCACCAGGCCAACCTCGGCAATGTGCAGGCCCAGGCAGATGATCAGGATCAGCGCGGCGCTGCCTTGCACCCACAGCGCGGCTCGCTGTGCCGCGGTGCGCGCGGCATCGTCTTCGGCGGCGTAGGCGGCCAGTACCTGGCGCACACGCTCGGGCATCAGCGTGCCGTAGCCGAACAGGCGCAGTTTTTCCAGCAGCACACAGGTCAGCAGCCCGGCGCCGAGCACCGGCAACGACACGGGCGCGACCTTGAAAAAGAAGTCGGCGAAGTGCCAACCCATCTCATGGCCGATCAACAGGTTCTGCGGTTCGCCCACCAGCGTGCACACGCCGCCCAACGCGGTACCGACCGCACCGTGCATCAGCAGGCTGCGCAGGAAGGCGCGGAACTGGTCGAGGTCTTCACGGTGCAGTTGGGGGATCTGCTGGTCGCTGTCGAGCGCGCTGTCTTCGCGCGGGTTGGCGCCGGAGGCGACACGGTGAAAGACCGCGTAGAAGCCTACCGCAGCGCTGATGATCACCGCCGTAACCGTCAGGGCATCGAGAAAGGCCGAGAGAAACGCCGACAGCACGCAGAACAGGACCGACAGCAGCGCTTTCGAGCGCACGCCAAGCAGGATCCGCGAGAACAGGAACAGCAGCAGTTCCTTCATGAAGTGAATACCGGCAACCATGAACATCAGCAGCAGGATCACCGGAAAGTTGTGCTGCAGTTCTTCGTACAGCGCCTGAGGCGTGGTCATCTCCAGCAGCAGTGCTTCAACCAGCAACAATCCGCCAGGCATCAGCGGGTAGCACTTGAGCGCCATGCCCAGGGTGAAGATGAATTCGATCACCAGCACCCAGCCCGCCGTGACCGGGCCTGCAGTCAGCAACAGCAATGGGTTGAGCACCAGGAACAGGCCGATGACGGCCTTGTACCAGAGCGGTGACTGGCCCAGGAAATTGTGCGCGAGCGCGCCGGCCACGGAGCGTGACATGAATATGTATCCTTATAATTCGGCAATGCCGCACGGTGCCGGATCGGGCCGCCTTAGGCAAGGTGTGCAGTCCCGTTTTTGGCACAAGTGCGGCCTCGCGGCTGGGTTACCATCCTGCGCTATGAACCCTTCAACCGCAGGAGTGCCGCACGTGACCGAGTACAGCGCGTTCAAGGTCGAACTGACCGACAACATTGCCCACGTTCAGATCAACCGCCCGGAAAAGGTCAACGCCATGAACGCGGCCTTCTGGGAAGAGATCATCGACATCTTCCAGTGGGTCGACGACACCTATGCCGTGCGTGCCGTGGTCATCAGCGGTGCGGGCAAGCATTTTTCCGCCGGCATCGACTTGATGATGCTGGCCTCGCTCGCTGGCCAGATGGGCAAGGACGTCGGCCGTAATGCGCGCTTCCTGCGCAGTACCATCCTGCGCCTGCAGGGCTCGTTCAACGCCGTGGACAAATGCCGCAAGCCGGTGCTGGCGGCGGTGCAGGGCTACTGCATTGGGGGCGCCATCGACCTCATCTCGGCGTGCGACATGCGCTACTGCAGCCAGGATGCGCAGTTCTCGATCAAGGAAATCGACATGGGCATGGCCGCCGATGTCGGCACGCTGCAACGTTTGCCACGTATCATCGGCGACGGCATGATGCGTGAGCTGGCATTCACCGGGCGCAACGTCGAGGCCGATGAGGCGCTGCGCATCGGCCTGGTCAACCGCGTCTATGATGATCAGGCCGCGCTGCTCGACGGGGTCTTTGCCATTGCCCGCGAGATTGCCGCAAAATCGCCGATCGCCGTGGCCGGCACCAAGGAAATGCTCAGCTACATGCGTGACCATCGCATTGACGATGGCCTGGAGTACATCGCCACCTGGAACGCCGCGATGCTGCAGTCCGAAGACCTGCGCGTGGCAGTGGCGGCGCACATGAGCAAACAGAAACCGACGTTCGCCGACTGACAGCTCGGGGGGCGCTCAGCAAGGAACCCCCAACATGTCAGCACGCTGGACTACCGCAGTACTCGACCCGCAGATCACCGGGGGCTGGGCCGTCGCCCGCAGCCCGGAAGGGTTCCTGGTGGACGACAACGGCGCGCTGTTCCCCCGCGAGTGGCTCAAGCGCCAGGACCTGGACGTACTGTGCGAGCATGGTATCGGTCACTTCGATGGCCAGCCGGTGTTCCTGCTCGAACTGCGCACCGCCACCGACGTGCCGGGGTGTGCCTGGCGTGGGTTGCGTGCGTTCATGCTCGAAGGCGACTTCGCCCTGTACAAGGTGCTGGGCTACGCCGCGCAGATCGGCACCTGGGCCCGCGAACACCGGTTCTGCGGCAGTTGCGGCCAGGCGATGACGCAAATCCGTTGGGAGCGGGCAATGTATTGCCAGCCGTGCGACCTGCGCAGCTACCCACGCATTTCGCCGAGCATGATCGTGCTGGTCACCCGCGGTGACGAGATTCTGCTGGCGCGCTCGCCGCGTTTTGTCACCGGTGTCTACAGCACCCTGGCGGGCTTTGCCGAGCCAGGCGAGTCGGCCGAGGACTGCCTGGTACGCGAGGTGCGTGAAGAGGTGGCGGTCGAGGTGCAGAACATCCAGTACGTTGGCAGCCAGTGCTGGCCGTTCCCCCATTCGATGATGCTGGGCTTCCATGCCGAGTACGCGGGCGGGGAGATTGTGATGCAACCGGACGAGATCGAGGACGCCCAGTGGTTCAGCGTGCACGACCTGCCGCCGCTGCCGGCCGGGCGTTCCATCGCCCGCTACCTGATCGACCTGTATGTGGCTCGGCGTCTAGGCCTGCCCGAACCAGTGCTGCCACGCTAGGCGCACGGTCAAGGCCAGCACCACGGTGATGAACACCGGGCGGATGAACTTGCTGCCGCCGCTGATCGCCGTGCGTGCGCCGAAGAAGGCGCCGACCATCACCGACAGGCCCATGGCCAGGCCGACGATGTAGTCCACCTGCCCGGAAATGATGAACACCGTCAGCGCCGCGATGTTGCTGACGAAGTTCATGCTGCGTGCCACGCCGCTGGCGCGCACCAGGTCGATGGGGTACAGCAGCAGGGTGCTCACGGTCCAGAACGCGCCGGTGCCGGGGCCGGCCACGCCATCGTAGAAGCCCAGGGTGAAGCCTTGCGGCACTTGCCATTTCTTCTTGATCGGCGCATTGGCATCCAGCGGTGCCTTTGGCGTGCCGCCGAACAGCAGGTAGACCCCGCAGGCGAAGACCACCACCGGCAGCATCTTGTTCAGCCATTCGGCGGGCAGGTAGTGGGCGATCACTGCGCCCAGCGAGGCGCCGACCAAGGTGGCGAACAGTGCCGGGCGCCACTGCGCAGGGTGGAACAGTTTGCGCTTGTAGTAGGTGAAACCGGCGGTGGCCGAGCCAAACGTGGAGCTGAGCTTGTTGGTGCCCAGCACCAGGTGCGGTGGCATGCCGGCCGTCAGCAATGCCGGGGTGGTGAGCAGGCCACCACCGCCGGCGATGGCGTCGATGAAACCGGCGACGAAGGCGACCAGGGCCAGGATCAGCAGTGTGAGGGGTTCTACGGTGAGTTCGAAGGGCATTGGTATCTGGCAGGCAGGGAGGCAAGGGTGCGGCAAACGGCCGCGCTAGAAGTGGGACATGGTAATCCTGACGAGTGGGTGTTGCCAGTGCGGGCCGTTTCGCGGGTAAACCCGCTGCCATAGGGGCCCGCACTGGCACCGCTTCAGTTGCGGATGAATGCCAGCAAATCGGCATTGATCACATCGGCATGGGTGGTGGGCATGCCGTGCGGGAAGCCTTTGTAAGTCTTCAGCGTGCCGTTAGGCAGCAACTTAACTGACAACGGGCCGGAATTCTCGTAGGGCACGATCTGGTCATCGTCGCCATGCATCACCAGAACCGGTTGGTTGATGCCCTTCAGGTCTTCGGTGAAGTCAGTCTGCGAGAACGCAACGATGCCGTCGTAGTGCGCCTTGGCGCTGCCGATCATGCCCTGGCGCCACCAGTTGCCGATGATGCCTTCAGCAGGTTCGACGCCAGGCCGGTTGTAGCCATAAAAGGGCCCTGTCGGCACGTCGCGGTAGAACTGCGCCCGGTTATCTGCCACCTGGGCCTGGAAGCCGTCGAACACCGACTTGGGCAGGCCGCCCGGGTTGGCAGGTGTTTGCACCATCAGCGGTGGCACGGCGGCAATCAGTACCGCCTTGGCGACCTTGTCGCCGGGGTAGCGCGCCATGTAGCGCACCACTTCGCCGCCGCCGGTCGAGTGGCCTACATGCACCGCGCCCTGGATGCCCAGGTGTTCGACAACGGCCGCCACGTCGTCGGCGTAGTGGTCCATGTCATGGCCGTCCCACACCTGGCTGGAGCGCCCATGGCCGCGGCGGTCGTGGGCGACCACGCGAAAGCCCTCGGCCAGGAAAAACAGCAGCTGGGCGTCCCAGTCGTCGGCACTCAGCGGCCAGCCGTGGTGGAAGTGGATGACCGGCGCATCGCGCGGGCCCCAGTCCTTGTAGAAGATCTGAACGCCATCCTTCGTGGTTACGTAGCTCATGGTCGCGGCTCCTCTGTGCAGGGGGATTGCCAAGTGAGCTATTGAGAATAGGAGAGATTCTGGTCTTGTCAGTACCGGCCCTTTCGCGGGGCAAGCCCGCTCCCACTACAATCTCCAACCTTGTGGGAGACCTGTGGGAGCGGGCTGGCCCCGCGAAAGGGCCAGCACTGACAATCAAGTCATTACAGGAACCATCGATATTCTCTGGCACTGACCTCCTGCATGAACGCCAAATGGTCCTGACGCTTGTTCTCGCAATACACCATCACGAACTCTTCGCCCAGCCCCTCATTCACCGCCGGGTGATTGCGCATCGCGGCTACGGCGCTGAGCATGTCCTTCGGAAAGTCGATACCGCTGCCACGGTCTTCGTTCAGCGGCGCAATCGGCTCCCGCGCCGCATCCAGCCCATGCTCCATGCCACACAGGATCGCCGCCAGCACCAGGTACGGGTTGGCGTCGGCACCCGCCAGACGATGCTCGATGCGTAAATTGCGCGCATCGGACTCGGGAATGCGGATGCACGCATCGCGGTCCTCGAAGCCCCAGCTCGCACGGCTGGCAGCGTTGACCATGGCGCCATAGCGGCGAAATGCATTGTGGTTGGCGGCAAAGATCGGCATGCAGTGCGGCAGGGTCGCCAGGCAACCTGCCACCGCCTGGCGCAGCGGGCGCTGCCCGTCGGCGGCCAGCAGGTTGTTGCCGTCGTTGTCATACAGGCTTACATGCACATGCATGCCGCTGCCCGGGGCTTGCAGGTAGGGTTTGCTCATGAACGAGGCGCGCAGGCCATGCTTGAGCGCCACGCCACGGGTGCTGCGGCAGAACAGGGCTGCCCAGTCGGCGGCGCGCAGGCCGTCGTCGCAGTGGCCGAAGTTGATCTCGAACTGGCCCGGCCCCAATTCCGCCGTGATGACGTTGGCGTCGACGCCCTGCGCGTTGGCCGTTTCGACCATGTCGCGCAGCACATCGCTGAAGCGCGATAGCCGCTCGATGTGCATGTTGGGCTGATCGTCCGGGTCATCGCTGAACGGGTCGCGCGGAAACTGTGGCAGGCCTTCCTTGAGTGCCCGCTCAAACAGGTAGAACTCCAGTTCGAACGCCACGACCGGGCGAATGCCGCGCCGGGCCAGGCGCTGCAACACGCGGGCGAGCACTTCTCGTGGCTCGAACTCGATGGGCGCTGCGGTGCCATCGGAGCTGATCAGCATCTGGCCCAGCGGCTCGCGCTCCCAGGTGACCGGCTTGAGGGTGCCGGGGATCAGGCGCCGCAGCGCATCCGGGTCTCCATCGTTGAAGCAATAGTCGCCAATCGGGAACAACCCGCCCTGTACCCCCAGCAGCACGCAGTTCTGTGGCAGTTTCAGCGGGCTGCCGGCGGCGACCTTTTCCAGCATGTCGATGGGGTAGCGCTTGCCGTAGAAATGCCCGGGGATATCCAGGCTCAGCAGGTCGACGTGGCGTACGTCGGGGTAGCGGGCACGGAACGCGCGTACTTCACTGAGCAGATCGGGAAAACCTGTGGTGATGGTCATGCTGTGCTCTCATCGGAAGACCCAGAGGACCCGGGTCGTCTGGTCGGTCAGGTTGGCGTAGCGGAACTGGTTGTGCGGGGGGAGCTGAAAGCTGTCGTTGCGCCGCAGCGTCACCGCCTCGGCGTGGCCTTCGCGCCAAAGCGTCAGCTCGCCTTCGAGGACGAAGCCGCCTTGCTCGGAACTGTCGTTCAGGTGCCCCTCGCCACTGCTGGCGCCAGGCGCCAGGTGGCTTTCGAGCATGGAGAAGCCGCCATTGAGGGTGGGCGATACCAGCACGTCGCTGATGCCCTCGGCGTAGTAGATCGTGCGCCGTTCACCGGGCCGGGTGACCCAGTCCAGCGGGCGCGGCTGGCCGGCCTGGTAGAAATAGGTGGTCGGCACGTGCAGGGCTTCGCTGATGGCCGTCAGGTCGGCCACGGTCGGGCGCGACAGGCCGCGCTCGACCTGCGAGAGAAAGCCCAGTGAGCGCTTGACCTTGCCGGCCAGCTCGTCAAGCGTCAGCCCGCGGTGCTTGCGCAGGTCGCGGATCAGCACCGCCAGTGTTTGAACTTCATCAGACATGGTCGCGCAACCTGTACCAGGCTTTGGCCGCGGCCTCCAGCGGTGCGGCTATCAAGTCGCCGCCAGGGAAGCGACCGTTGTCGATGCCTTGGTACAGCGTCAGCAGGTCGTCGTTGCCGAGGATCGCATCGCTGACCGCCCGCGCCCCAGCCAGGGTAGGCAGCACGCCATGACCGGAGAAACCCTGCAACCAATAGCGCTGGCCGTCACGGCCGATGTCGGGCGTGCGCTGGATGCTGCAGTCGATGTGGCCGCCCCAGGCAAAGTCGATGGCCACCCCAGCCAATTGCGGGAACACCCGTTCAAGGTAGGGGCGGGTGGCGCCGGCCACGTCCTTGGGGATGCCGCCCAGGTAGGTGCAGCCGCCGCCGAACAGCAGGCGGTTGTCGGGGGTAAGGCGGAAATAGTCGGGCACGAACTGGTTGTCGATCACGCAGCTGTTGCGCGGCAGTAATGATTTGGCGAAGTCGGCTTCCAGTGGCGCGGTCGTTACCTGGTAGGAGCCAACGGGCAGCAAACGGCGCGACAGTGCCGGGTCGAGGCGGTCGATGTAGGCGTTGCAGGCCAGCACCAGGACCTGGCTGTGCACCTCGCCATGGCCGGTGCGGGTGACATACCCGTTGCCGGTCTTCTGGTAGTCGAGCACCTGGCTTTGCTCGAAGATGTGCCCGCCGGCTGCCTCGATAGTGCTGGCCAGGCCCTGGGCCAGCTTGAGCGGGTTGAGGTGTGCACCTTTGGCGTCATACAGCGCAGCCTGGTAGCGCGGGCTGTCGATCCACTGGGGCAGCTCATCGCGCCCAATCAGGCGCAGGGCGTCATAGCCCCACTTGGCCTGGGCGTCATGCAGGGCATCCTCAAGCATCTTCACCCGCCGTGGCAACACGGCGGTCCACAAGCTGCCAAGCCGATAGTCGACATCGAAACCATGGCGTTGCGGCAGTTCACGCATTTCATCGGCGGCCCAGCACATGCTGTCCCACAAGCGCCTAGTGCGTTCGATGCCGAGGGCTTTTTCCAACGGCGGCATGTCGCATGACCAGCCCAGCAACGCCTGGCCACCGTTGCGCCCGGACGCAGCCCAGGCCACACGGCTGGCTTCCAGCAGCGTCACTCGCTTGCCGGCCATGGCCAGGCGCAGGGCGGTGTGCAGGCCGCTGAACCCGGCGCCGACAATCAGCACCTCAGTGTCGTGTGGGCCTTGCAGAGTAGGGCGTAGAGGAATAGGGGTGGGGTAGGTCTGGGCGTAGTAGGTGGCAATGTGTTGCGCGGATTGCTTGAACATGCCGGGGCCTCATGAAAATTTTTATCATTATTTTCATGAAAATTTAGCAGGTAAATTTCACGGCGCCAGTTTGTTTGTCGGGTTTTGTGGTTTTGGCATTGCCAGGGGTCAGGTTGCCGCCTTTTTCCTCGGTTGCCTTGGCTTGCCTGCGGCCGCCTTGCTTGCGGTGGTTTTGCCTTTCCCGCCGCCCCGGCGCTTCTTTTTCCAGGGCGGCGCGGCGCCGGCTGCCGGCCCTGTGATGGTCATGCGCATGCCGCTGCAGCGCTCGACCAGCTTGCCCATCCAGGCCGACTGCCGGGCGACGAACTCTTCCAGGCTCATTTCACCGCTCTGCACCATGTCCAGGGCCTGCTCCCAGATTGCCGTGGTGCCGGGGTCGGCGATAGCGCGTGGCACGGCGTCGATCAGGCTGAAGGCCGCAGGCGTCGCGGCCAAGGCCTTGCCGTGCTTGACCAGGTAGCCGCGGTCGAGCAGGCCCTGGATGATGCTGGCCCGGGTCGCTTCAGTGCCGATGCCGGTGGTTTCCTTGAGCTTCTGTTTCAGCCGAGGGTCATCTACCAGTTTGGCGACGTTCTTCATCGCCTTGATCAGGTCGCCTTCGGTGAAGGGCTTGGGTGGCTGGGTCCACATGTCCTTCAGCTGCAGGCCTTGCACGTTGCAGTCCTGGCCTTCGCGCAAGGCTGGCAGGACCTGGGCTGGCGCTGCCTCGCGGCCTTTGGCCGGGGTCAATGCCTCGGGCAAGGCACGCCGCCAGCCAGGCTCGACGATCTGCTTGCCCACGGCGCGCAGGGCATGGCCCGCACAGTCGAAATCGGCCTGGGTGCGGTCGTACTCGTGGTTGGGCAGAAACTGCGCCAGGTAACGGGCACGTATCAAGGTGTAGACCGCTTTGTACTTGGCGGGCAGGCGCGCGGGGTCGCTGGCCGCTGCTGTGGGAATGATGCCGTGGTGGGCACTGACCTTGGCATCGTTCCAGGCACGGGAGCGGCGCTGTGGCTCAAGGTAAGGCTGCAGCGGCGCAAGGCTGCTATCGGCGCGCTGCAACGCTGCGAGAATGGCGGGCGCCTCGGCGTGCTGGCTCAGTGGCAGGTAGCCGCAGTCGCTGCGCGGGTAGGTGATCAGCTTGTGGGTTTCGTACAGGGCCTGGGCGATGTCGAGGGTTTCCTGGGCGCCGAGGCCAAACTTTTTCGAGCACAGCTCCTGCAGGGTGCCCAGGTCGAAGGGCAGGGGGGCAGCTTCGCGCACGCGTTCTGTCGCCACCTTGACCGCTCGGGCCGTGCCCGCGTTACTCATATCGGCGGCAGCCTGTTGCGCCAAGGCCGGGTTGAGGCACCGGCCCTGGTCGTCACAGGCGTCCTCCGGGGCCCGCCATTGGGCATTGAAGCCTTGGCCGGCATGTTCGAGTTGCACGTCGATGGCCCAGAACGGCACTGGCACGAAGTCGGCGATGCTGCGATCGCGGTCCACCACCAGGCGCAGGGTCGGCGTCTGCACCCGGCCTACCGGCAACACCCCTTGGTAGCCGGACTGGCGGCCGAGCAAGGTAAACAGCCGGCTCATGTTCATGCCGATCAGCCAGTCGGCACGGGAGCGGCCCAGCGCCGAGTGGTAAAGGCTGAACGTCTCCTGGCCGGGCAGCAGGCGCGCCAGGGCCTTGCGGATGGAGGCATCGTCGAGTGCCGACAGCCACAAACGCTGGATCGGCCCGCGGTAACGGCAGTGCTCGACCAGTTCGCGGGCGATCATCTCGCCTTCGCGGTCGGCGTCGGTGGCGATCACCAGTTCGCGCGCTTCGCCGAGCAGGCGCTTGACGGCCTTGAACTGGCTGGCGGTCTTGGGTTTGACCAGCATCTTCCATTTTTCGGGAATGATCGGCAGGTCGGCGAGGTTCCAGCGCTTGTAGCGTTCGTCGTAACTGTCGGGCGGGGCGGTTTCGAGCAGGTGGCCAATGCACCAGGTCACGCAGACATCGGTGCCTTGCCAGCAGTCGTCGGCCTTGCGAGTGGCGCCGAGTACTTTGGCGATGTCTTTTGCCTGGGAGGGTTTTTCGCAGAGGAACAGGCGCATGGCCGCAAACGCTTCATCGGGGGTGATGGGCACTAGGATGCGCAAGCAGGGGCGCAGAGGCAAGTTTTATCTGGATGGATGTACAGGTTTTGTCGGTCGACATGTTTTGCCTGCGCTGCCCCTTTCGCGGGGCAGTGCAGGCAAACGCTTAGGGATCAGGCGATTTCGCGAGAGTCGCGCACCATGTCCACATGCGGGATGCCGGCTTCAAGGAACTCTTCGCTGACGACGCGAAAGCCCAGGCGCTCGTAGAACGGCGTGGCGTGCACCTGGGCACTGAGTGTCTGCTGCTTCAGGTCGCGCTGCTGGGCTTCGATGATGACCGCATTCATCAGTGCATCGCCCACCTTCAGCCCGCGCCAGTCCTTGAGTACCGATACTCGGCCGATAGTGCCGTCGGGCAGCAGGCGGGCGGTACCGATCGGGTAGTCACCCTCCAGGGCCAGGAAGTGCACCGCAGTCGGATCGTCCGAGTCCCACTCGAGCTCTGGCGGTACGTGCTGTTCGGCAATGAACACCGCTTCACGGATACGCCGTATGTCGGCGTTGTCCTTATGCCAGTCGGCGAGGCGCACACGAATCTTATTCATTGGCGAATCCCAGGCTTCCTTGTTTGATCAGCTGCTGTACCAGCATAAGGCCATCTTCATCCTCCAACCACTCTGCAAGGTTTTCGATGTGTAACGCGTCCGCCGCACAGACCAGCTTCAGCAGCTCACGCAGCTTGGCGGGCAGTGGGCAGCTACGGCCGCTGGCGAACAGCATCAGGTCGTCATTGAGCTCTGACCAGGCCATGCGCGCACTTGGGTTACGGATCAGGATGGCGCCATCCTCAAGGGCTTCGATCAGCTCTTTCTCGTTCAGCTCTTCACCCACCACCTGCTCCGGGTAGCGCGGCTCGGTCATGAACTGGCCGAACCAGGTCAGCAGCAGGTCCTTGTCACCCATGTGCTTGTCGAGCAGGCCCTTGAGGCGGTCGAGGGCATCGTGCTGGATCTGGTGCGGGTCGCTGACCGGCTGCGCGTCGGCGTCGCTGTAGCGCTCTTCGTCCGGCAGGAACTGGCCGAGGAAGTCGGTGAAGTGGGTCAGCACTTCGGCGGCGCTCGGGGCACGGAAACCGACCGAGTAGGTCAGGCAGTCGTCCTCGGCTACGCCGTAGTGGGCCAGGCGCGGCGGCAGGTAGAGCATGTCGCCGGGCTCCAGGGTCCACTCACCGCTCTGTTCGAAGTCGGCCAGGATGCGCAGGTCGGCGTGCTCGATCAGCGGGCTGTCGCTGTTGCACATCTGGCCGATCTTCCAGTTGCGCTTGCCGTGGCCTTGCAGCAGGAACACGTCGTAGTTGTCGAAGTGCGGGCCGACGCTGCCACCGGGGGCAGCGAAGCTGACCATCACATCGTCGATGCGCCAGCTGGGCAGGAAGCGGAACTCTTGCAGCAGTTCGGCTACTTCCGGGACGAACTGGTCCACGGCCTGTACCAGCAAGGTCCAGTCACGCTCGGGCAGGGTGGCGAAGACATCTTCCTCGAACGGGCCGCGACGCAGTTCCCAAGGGCGTTCGCCGTGTTCGAGCACCAGGCGCGATTCGACTTCTTCTTCCAGCGCCAGGCCGGCCAGTTCGTCGGGTTCGATCGGGCTGATGAAGTCGGGGAAGGCCTGGCGTACCAGCAGGGGCTTCTTCTGCCAGTAGTCGCGCATGAATTCGCGGGCAGAGATGCCGCCCAGCAGCTGCAGTGGAGTATCAGGATTCATGTTCAACCTATTGAAAAAAGGTAATTTTCGTCCGGGAATAAAAACGCCCGGCTAAGCCGGGCGTTGAACGCGACGGTCAGCTTAGATGCGTTTGGCCTGTGCTGCCGCGTTACCGATGTAGGTAGCAGGGGTCAGCAGCTTGAGCTCGGCCTTGGCGTCGGCTGGCATGTCCAGGCCGTCGATGAAGGTCAGCAGCGCTTCAGGGGTGATGCCCTTGCCACGGGTCAGCTCTTTGAGCTTCTCGTAGGGGTTCTCGATGTTGAAGCGGCGCATGACCGTCTGGATCGGCTCGGCCAGCACTTCCCAGCAGGCGTCCAGGTCGGCGGCGATGCGTGCAGTGTTGACTTCCAGCTTGCCGATGCCCTTGAGGCTGGCTTCGTAGGCGATGACGCTGTGTGCGAAGCCCACGCCCAGGTTGCGCAGCACGGTGGAGTCGGTCAGGTCACGCTGCCAGCGCGAGATCGGCAGCTTGCTGGCCAGGTGCTGGAACAGCGCGTTGGCGATACCCAGGTTGCCTTCGGAGTTTTCGAAGTCGATCGGGTTGACCTTGTGCGGCATGGTCGACGAGCCGATTTCGCCCGCGACGGTCTTCTGCTTGAAGTAGCCCAGGGAGATGTAGCCCCACACATCGCGGTCGAAGTCGATGAGGATGGTGTTGAAGCGGGCGATCGCATCGAACAGCTCGGCAATGTAGTCGTGTGGCTCGATCTGGGTGGTGTACGGGTTGAACTGCAGGCCCAGCTCGTCTTCGATGAAGGCGCGGGCGTTGGCTTCCCAGTCGATCTGCGAATAGGCCGACAGGTGGGCGTTGTAGTTGCCTACGGCGCCGTTGATCTTGCCCAGCAGCGGCACGGCGGCCACCTGGGCGATCTGGCGCTCCAGGCGGTACACGACGTTGGCCAGCTCTTTACCCAGGGTGGTCGGCGAAGCCGGTTGGCCGTGGGTGCGCGACAGCATCGGCACGTCGGCCAGGGCGTGGGCCTGGGCGCGGATGGCGTCGGCGATCTGGCGCATCAGCGGCAGCAGCACTTCGTCACGGCCGGCGCGCAGCATCAGGGCGTGGGACAGGTTGTTGATGTCCTCGCTGGTGCAGGCGAAGTGGATGAACTCGCTGACCTTGGCCAGCTCAGGCAGCTGGGCAGCCTGCTCCTTGAGCAGGTACTCGATGGCCTTGACGTCGTGGTTGGTGGTGCGCTCGATTTCCTTGACGCGTTCGGCGTGCTCAAGTTTGAAATCGGTGGCCAGGGTGTCCAGCACGGCGTTGGCTTCGGCGGAGAACGCCGGCACTTCGCCGATTTGCGGGTGGGCGGCCAGGCGCTGCAACCAGCGTACTTCGACCAGGGCGCGGAAACGGATCAGGCCGTATTCGCTGAAAATGGGGCGCAAGGCCTGGGTTTTGCCGGCATAACGGCCGTCTACAGGGGAAACCGCAGTGAGCGAGGAAAGCTGCATGGGGTGTTCTCGGACAGTCAGGCTTTTGGAAGGGCGCATATCATACATGAAAAATGCCTGTAGGAGCGGCCTTGCGTCGCGAAAGGGCTGCGCAGCGGCCCCGGCAATCTATGCTGGGGCGGCGATTCTGGGGCTGCTGGGCAGCCCTTTCGCGACGCAAGGCCGCTCCTACAGGTCCGGCGTTTTTCTTCAGGACGACGTGCGCATCATGTCGTACAGTTCGTTGAGCAGCTTGCGGCGGCTGAACACCAACTGCCAGCGATGGCCGCCCAGTTGGCGCCACAGGCGCGCGGCGCGGATGCCGGCCAGCAGCAGGGCGCGGATCTTCGAGGCGTTGCTGGGCTGCTGCAGGAAGCGCATGTCGCCGTGTACCTGAATACGCTGGCGCAAAGTGCTCAGGGTGTCCTGGTACAAGGCTCCACTGGAAGCGATGACGTTTTCATGAACCAGGCCGAAATGGTCGGCCTGCGACTGGATCTGCGGCAGGCGGTTGCCGATGGTGTCGAGCAGGTCGCCGCGCTTGGCCAGCTGGCGTTCCAGGCCCAGCATCGACAGGGCATAGCGCAGTGGCTCGCGCTGCAGGCTGCTGGGGTCGCGCTCGAGCGCGCCGACCAGGGCGCGGTAACCGTCGCGCAGGTTGAGGTCGTCACCGCCGAACACCTCCAGGGTGTCCTTGGGGTCGCGTACCAGCAGGCTACCCAGCATGCAGCCGATGTTGGCCTCGCTGGCCTGGCCGGTGCGGGCGATGCGGTCGACCAGCACGGCGGCCTGGAACACACCGCCCAGGGCAATCAATTGCTCCTGCAGGTTGCTCATGCGCGCGGGCTCCAGGGCTCGGCGGTCTCGATCACGCCGCCACCCAGGCATACCTCGCCGTCGTAGAACACCACCGACTGGCCGGGCGTCACGGCCCGCTGCGGCTCGTCGAACACCGCGCGGTAGCCGTTTTCGCTGCGCTCAAGGGTACAACCCTGGTCGCCCTGGCGGTAACGCACCTTGGCAGTCAGGCGGCGTGGGCTGGACAGGTCGATTGGGTTGACCCAGTAGATGTCCGAGGCCAGCAAGGCGCGGGAGAACAGCCACGGGTGCTCATTGCCCTGGCCGACCACCAGCACGTTGCGCGAGAGGTCTTTGTCGAGCACGTACCACGGCTCGTCACCGGCATCCTTGAGGCCGCCGATACCCAGGCCCTGGCGCTGGCCGATGGTGTGGTACATCAGGCCATGATGGCGGCCGATGACTTCGCCGTCGGTGGTCTGGATTTCACCTGGCTGGGCCGGCAGGTACTGCTTGAGGAAGTCGCTGAAGCGGCGCTCGCCAATGAAGCAGATACCGGTGGAGTCCTTTTTCTTGGCCGTGGCCAGGCCGTGCTTTTCGGCAATGGCGCGGACTTCGGGTTTTTCCAGTTCGCCGACCGGGAACAGGGTGCGGGCGATTTCCTTGCCGCCGACGGCATGCAGGAAGTAGCTCTGGTCCTTGTTCGGGTCCAGGCCCTTGAGCAGCTCGGTGAGCTCACCGGTGTCGCGGCGGCGCACGTAGTGGCCGGTGGCGATCAGGTCGGCACCCAGCGACAGGGCGTAGTCGAGAAACGCCTTGAACTTGATTTCGCGGTTGCAGAGGATGTCGGGGTTGGGCGTGCGGCCGGCCTTGTATTCTTCGAGGAAGTGCTCGAACACGTGGTCCCAGTACTCGGCGGCGAAGTTGGCGGTGTGCAGCTTGATGCCGATGCGGTCGCACACGGCCTGGGCGTCGGCCAGGTCTTCGCGGGCGGTGCAGTATTCGGTGCCGTCGTCCTCTTCCCAGTTTTTCATGAACAGCCCTTCCACCTGGTAGCCCTGCTCCATGAGCAGAAGGGCGGAGACGGAAGAGTCCACGCCGCCGGACATGCCGACGATGACGCGGGTCTTGGCGGGGTCTTTGAGTGCTGGGCTGGTCATGGCTACCGATGTGTATCAGAGGGGAAAAACGCCGATTCTATCAAACCCGAGGCCGCGCGTCAGTCGCGCAGCAGGGCGAGGCTGTGCAGCGGGCCGGCCAGGTAATCGTCGAGGCAGCGCGCCACCAGCTCGCTGCGCCAGCGGCTAGGGTCGGCGAGCAGCTCGTCGCGGGTCAGCCAGACGGCGCGGACGATGTCGCTGTCCAGCCCCAGGTCGGCGTGATGGCGCACCGGGCGTGCGGCGAAGCAGATGCGCTGGTAGGTCACGCCATTGCTGGGTGCGGTGTACAGGTAGATGCCGACCACGCCGGTCAGTTCGACTTCCCAGGCGGTTTCTTCGAGGGTTTCGCGCAGGGCGGCCTGGGGCAGGGTTTCGTTGGGTTCCAGGTGGCCAGCGGGCTGGTTGAAGACATGCTGGCCAGCTTTGAACTCTTCGACGAAGAGGAATTTGCCCTCATGCTCGACGACGGTGGCGACGGTGATATGGGGTTGCCAAGACACGGTCGATTCTCTCCCTAAGTAGCAAGTTTCAAGCTGCAAGCCACAAGTCGAAGCAGTACGCGGGCTGCTTTGACTTGTGGCTTGCAGCTTGCGGCTAAAAAGCACAAACCCCGGTGCGTGGCCGGGGTTTGCGGTGTTACATCAAGCGAACCTTACAGAGCGGCAATGGCGCTGTTGAAGGTCTGGCTTGGGCGCATTACCTTGGCGGTCAGCTCGGCATCCGTGGCGTAGTAGCCACCGATGTCGGCCGGCTTGCCCTGAACGGCGTTGAGCTCGGCGACGATGGTCGCTTCGTTCTCGGCCAGGGTTTTAGCCAGCGGGGCGAAGCGCGCCTGCAGGGCGGCGTCGTCAGTCTGGGCGGCCAGGGCTTCGGCCCAGTACAGGGTCAGGTAGAAGTGGCTGCCGCGGTTGTCGATACCACCGACTTTGCGCGAAGGCGACTTGTTGGTGTCGAGGAACTTGCCGGTGGCTTGGTCCAGGGTGTTGGCCAGGACCTTGGCACGCGGGTTGTCGTAGGTGTTGCCCAGGTGCTCCAGGGAAGCGGCCAGGGCCAGGAACTCACCCAGCGAGTCCCAACGCAGGAAGTTCTCTTCGACCAACTGCTGCACGTGCTTGGGTGCCGAACCGCCAGCGCCGGTTTCGAACAGACCGCCGCCGTTCATCAGCGGCACGATCGACAGCATCTTGGCGCTGGTGCCCAGCTCCATGATCGGGAACAGGTCGGTCAGGTAGTCGCGCAGCACGTTGCCGGTCACCGAGATGGTGTCCTTGCCTTCGCGGATGCGGGCCAGGGAGAACTTGATGGCGTCGACCGGTGCCAGGATACGGATGTCCAGGCCGGTGGTGTCGTGATCCTTCAGGTACTGCTGCACCTTCTCGATCATCACGCCGTCGTGGGCGCGCGCCGGGTCCAGCCAGAACACCGCCGGGGTGTTGCTCAGGCGGGCACGGTTGACGGCCAGCTTGACCCAGTCCTGGATCGGCGCGTCCTTGGTCTGGCACATGCGGAAGATGTCACCCGCTTCGACGTTCTGCTGCAGCACGACCTGGCCTTTGCCATCGACCACACGCACCACGCCATCGGCCTGGATCTGGAAGGTCTTGTCGTGGGAGCCGTACTCTTCGGCTTTCTGCGCCATCAGGCCGACGTTCGGTACGCTGCCCATGGTGGTCGGGTCGAAGGCGCCGTTGGCCTTGCAGTCTTCGATGGTGGCCTGATAGATGCCGGCGTAGCAGCGGTCCGGGATGATCGCCTTGGCGTCCTGCAGCTCACCAGCGGTGTTCCACATCTTGCCCGAGTCACGGATCATGGCCGGCATCGAGGCGTCGACGATGACGTCGCTCGGCACGTGCAGGTTGGTGATGCCTTTGTCGGAGTTGACCATGGCCAGGGCCGGGCGAACGGCGTACAGGGCCTGGATGTCGGCTTCGATCTCGGCCTGCTTGTCAGCTGGCAGGTCCTTGATGCGGGCGTACAGGTCGCCGATGCCGTTGTTGGCGTTGAAGCCCACTTCAGCCAGTGCGGCGGCGTGCTTGGCCAGCACGTCGTTGTAGAACGCTTCGACGATGACGCCGAACATGATCGGGTCGGAGACCTTCATCATGGTGGCTTTCAGGTGCACCGACAGCAGCACGCCAGAGGCCTTGGCATCGGCGATCTGCTCGGCGATGAAGGCTTGCAGGGCCTTGCGGCTCATGGTGGCGCAGTCGACGATCTCGGCAGCTTTGACCGCAGTCTTGGCTTTCAGAACGGTGGTGGTGCCGTCTTTGCCGACCAGCTCGATGCGCAGGCTGTCGTCAGCCTCGATCAGCGCGGCCTTTTCGCTGCCGTAGAAGTCGCCTTGGGTCATGTGGGCAACGTGCGACTGCGAGTCGGCAGCCCAGGCGCCCATCTTGTGCGGGTGCTTGCGTGCGTAATTCTTGACCGACAGCGGGGCGCGGCGGTCGGAGTTGCCTTCGCGCAGCACTGGGTTGACGGCGCTGCCCTTGATGCGGTCGTAGCGGGCGCGGGATTCTTTCTCGGCCTCGGTGGACGGCTCGTCGGCGTAGTCGGGGATGTTGAAGCCTTTGCCTTGCAGTTCCTTGATCGCGGCCTTGAGCTGCGGTACCGAGGCGCTGATGTTTGGCAGCTTGATGATGTTGGCTTCAGGCGTGGTAGCCAGTTGGCCCAGTTCCGCCAAGTGATCGCCTACTTGCTTCTCGGCGCCCAGTTGCTCCGGGAAAGCCGCGAGGATACGGCCAGCCAGGGAAATGTCGCGAGTTTCGACGGCGATGTCGGCCGAGGCGGTGAACGCTTCGACAATCGGCAGCAGCGAGTAGGTGGCGAGGGCAGGGGCTTCGTCGGTGAAGGTATAGATGATCTTGGAACGGGTGGGCATGCGGTTTAACTCTCTATGTGCTGAGCGTACTCGAGTCTCGAGGTGCGCAGGGTAGGCGCTTCGCCCTGGCGACGCCATGAGCGGAAAGTCGAGAGGCTGCGAGCGGTGATGGTGGATGCATCAGTCGAGCGTCAAGTGCTGAACTGCGGTAACAGCCCAGGCTTCGTGGCCGTTCTTGGCCAAGGGCGAGCCGCATTTTCCAAGGGTTCGCCCCGATGACCCTACGGTCGCGGCGCAGTATATCAAACCAATCGGGCTATTCAGCAAGGCGAAGTGACATCGGCGCCATTTATAAGACCAAAGACGTAGGGGCAATGTGGCGCGTTGTCGCAGCGCTTGCAGGTCAGCAGATGTGGTTTAGGCTCAGTGGATCGCACGATGTCCAATCACACCCGAAAGCGGAGTAGTGCAAGCATGGGATACCAGAAAATCAAGGTTCCGACCGACGGCACCAAGATCACCGTCAATGCAGACCATTCGCTCAATGTGCCCGACAACCCCATCATTCCCTATATCGAAGGCGACGGGATCGGCGTCGATGTCTCCCCGGTGATGATCAAAGTGGTGGATGCTGCCGTACAGAAAGCCTACGGCGGCAAGCGCAAGATTGCCTGGATGGAGGTGTACGCGGGCGAGAAGGCCACGCAGGTCTATGACCAGGACACCTGGCTGCCGCAGGAAACCCTCGATGCGGTGCGTGAGTACGTGGTGTCGATCAAGGGCCCGCTGACCACACCGGTCGGCGGTGGCATCCGCTCACTCAACGTTGCCTTGCGCCAGCAGCTTGACCTGTACGTGTGCCTGCGCCCGGTGGTGTGGTTCCAGGGCGTGCCGAGCCCGGTGAAGAAGCCTGGCGATGTCGATATGGTGATCTTCCGTGAGAACTCCGAAGACATTTATGCGGGCATCGAATGGAAGGCCGGCTCGCCCGAGGCGAACAAGGTGATCAAGTTCCTCAAGGAGGAAATGGGCGTCACCAAGATCCGCTTCGACCAGGACTGCGGCATCGGCGTCAAGCCCGTCTCCAGGGAGGGCACCAAACGCCTGGTGCGCAAGGCGTTGCAATACGTGGTGGACAACGACCGCGAATCGCTCACGCTGGTGCACAAGGGCAACATCATGAAGTTCACCGAAGGCGCCTTCAAGGACTGGGGTTACGAGGTGGCCCGTGATGAGTTTGGCGCCGAGCTGCTCGACGGCGGCCCCTGGATGAAGTTCAACAACCCCAAGACCGGTCGCGAGGTCATCGTCAAGGATGCCATCGCCGACGCCATGCTCCAGCAGATCCTGCTGCGCCCGGCCGAGTACGATGTGATCGCCACCCTCAACCTCAACGGTGACTACCTGTCTGACGCCTTGGCGGCGGAAGTGGGCGGTATCGGCATCGCGCCGGGCGCCAACCTGTCCGACACCGTGGCCATGTTCGAAGCTACCCACGGCACCGCGCCCAAGTATGCCGGGCAGGACAAGGTCAACCCGGGCTCGGTGATTCTGTCGGCAGAGATGATGCTGCGCCACATGGGCTGGACCGAGGCGGCTGACCTGATCATCAAGGGCACCAACGGCGCGATTGCCGCCAAGACCGTGACCTACGACTTCGAGCGCCTGATGGAAGGGGCGAAGCTGGTGGGCAGTTCAGGCTTTGGCGATGAGATGATCAAGCATATGTGAGGCAAGAGAAAACCGGTCGCCTGGCTAAAGAGGCGACCGGTTTTTTCGTATACCGACACGGAGCAGGGTTCAGGCTCTGGCGGTTTCGCTCGCGGTCTGGCTTTGGGCCTTGGCAGCCGCAGCGGTAACGGCGTCCATTATCTTGACCGCGTGCAGGCCTTTGGGGCCCTGGATGATTTCGAATTCCACGGCCTGGCCAGCCTTGAGCGTCTTGTATCCGTCCATCTGGATGGCCGAGTAATGAGCGAACAGGTCATCGGATTTACCATCCTCGTTGATGAATCCGTAGCCCTTGGCATTGTTGAACCACTTGACTTTACCGCTTGCCATCCCTATGTCCCTCTGCAAAGGACTCCATCACTGGAGTATCATCCACTTCATCCGCATACGAACCATGCGAAAAATCTGGTTGACTGCGCGGATCTTTATCGACCACGGTGGGTTCTTATTGGTTGTAACACCGTTTTGCCGATAGTCAAGGTCAGGCGGCGCGTGCGCCGTAGGCGAACTTTGCGCTCAACCGACAACTTTAACCTGTCGATCATGATGAAATTCTTTCCATGCATGCACCTAGTGAGATTCGACTAACATTCAATCAGGATCGCCCGCAATCGAATGAGGACGACGGCTCAGGTCTTGCTGTCCAGGAAGCCAAGCCGATCCTGCAGGCGCCACCGATGTACAAGGTGGTTTTGTTCAACGATGACTACACACCGATGGATTTCGTCGTCGAAGTGCTCGAGACGTTCTTCAGTCTGAACCGCGAGCTGGCGACCAAGATCATGCTGACCGTCCATACCGAGGGGCGGGCAGTGTGCGGATTGTTTACCCGTGACATCGCCGAAACAAAGGCCATGCAGGTCAACCAATACGCCAGGGAAAGCCAGCATCCGCTACTCTGTGAAATCGAGAAGGACGGTTAATCGCCGACCACTTGGGTATGAGGTGAAGCTATGTTAAACCGCGAGCTCGAAGTCACCCTCAATCTGGCCTTCAAGGAGGCTCGTTCGAAACGTCATGAATTCATGACCGTCGAACATCTGCTGCTGGCACTCCTTGACAACGAGGCTGCCGCGACCGTTCTGCGCGCCTGTGGCGCCAATCTCGACAAACTCAAGCACGACCTGCAAGAGTTCATCGATTCCACCACGCCCCTGATTCCGGTCAACGATGAAGACCGCGAGACCCAGCCAACCCTGGGCTTCCAGCGTGTGCTGCAGCGTGCCGTGTTCCATGTGCAAAGCTCCGGCAAGCGCGAAGTGACCGGCGCCAACGTGCTGGTGGCGATCTTCAGCGAACAGGAAAGCCAGGCCGTGTTCCTGCTCAAGCAGCAGAGCGTGGCCCGGATCGATGTGGTCAACTACATCGCCCATGGCATTTCCAAGGTGCCGGGCCATGGCCCGAACACTGAAGGCGACCAGGAAATGCAGGACGAGGACGGTGGCGAAACGTCATCGTCGAGCAACCCGCTGGATGCTTACGCCAGCAACCTGAACGAGCTGGCCCGCGCCGGGCGCATCGACCCGCTGGTCGGGCGCGAGCAGGAGGTCGAGCGCGTCGCGCAGATTCTGGCGCGTCGGCGCAAGAACAACCCGCTGCTGGTGGGTGAGGCCGGGGTGGGCAAAACTGCCATTGCCGAAGGCCTGGCCAAGCGTATCGTCGACGGTCAGGTGCCTGACCTGCTGGCCCAGAGCGTGGTGTACTCCCTCGACCTGGGTGCGCTGCTGGCCGGCACCAAGTACCGTGGCGACTTCGAGAAGCGTTTCAAGGCGCTGCTCGGCGAACTGCGCAAACGCCCGCAGGCGATCCTGTTCATCGATGAGATCCACACCATCATCGGTGCCGGTGCGGCGTCTGGTGGGGTCATGGATGCATCCAACCTGCTCAAGCCGCTGCTGTCGTCTGGCGACATTCGCTGCATTGGCTCGACTACCTTCCAAGAGTTTCGCGGCATCTTCGAGAAGGACCGTGCCCTGGCGCGACGCTTCCAGAAGGTCGATGTCAGCGAGCCTTCGGTGGAAGACACCGTTGGCATCCTGCGCGGGCTCAAGGGCCGGTTCGAGAGCCATCACAACATCGAGTACAGCGACGAAGCCCTGCGCGCCGCCGCCGAGCTGGCCTCGCGCTACATCAATGACCGGCACATGCCGGACAAGGCCATCGACGTGATCGACGAGGCGGGTGCCTACCAGCGCCTGCAGCCAGAGGCGAACCGGGTCAAACGCATCGACGTGCCGCAAGTTGAAGACATCGTCGCCAAGATTGCACGGATTCCGCCGAAGCATGTCAGCAGCTCCGACAAGGAACTGTTGCGTAACCTGGAGCGTGACCTGAAGCTGACCGTGTTCGGGCAGGACCCTGCCATCGACTCGCTGTCGACCGCGATCAAGCTGTCCCGTGCCGGGCTCAAGGCGCCCGACAAGCCGGTCGGCTCGTTCCTGTTCGCCGGGCCTACCGGTGTCGGCAAGACCGAAGCGGCGCGGCAGCTGGCCAAGGCGCTGGGCGTGGAGCTGGTGCGCTTCGACATGTCCGAGTACATGGAGCGGCATACCGTTTCGCGCCTGATCGGTGCTCCGCCCGGTTATGTCGGGTTCGACCAGGGTGGCCTGTTGACCGAGGCAATCACCAAGCAGCCGCATTGCGTCCTGCTGCTGGACGAAATCGAGAAGGCGCACCCGGAAGTCTTCAACCTGCTGCTGCAAGTGATGGACCACGGTACGCTGACCGACAACAACGGGCGCAAGGCGGACTTCCGTAACGTGATCCTGATCATGACCACCAACGCCGGGGCTGAAACCGCGGCGCGGGCATCGATCGGGTTTACCCATCAGGACCATGCGTCCGATGCCATGGAGGTCATCCGCAAGAGCTTCACGCCGGAGTTCCGCAACCGTCTGGACACCATCATCCAGTTTGGCCGCCTGAGCCACGAGACGATCAAGAGCATCGTCGACAAGTTCCTCATCGAGCTGCAGGCCCAGCTGGAAGACAAGCGTGTGCTGCTGGAAGTCAGTGATGACGCCCGCGGCTGGCTGGCGGCCTCGGGCTACGATGTGCAGATGGGCGCGCGGCCAATGGCGCGGCTGATCCAGGACAAGATCAAACGGCCACTGGCCGAGGAGATCCTGTTTGGCGAGCTGGCCGAGCATGGTGGCGTGGTGCACGTCGACCTGCGCGATGGCGAACTGGTGTTCGACTTCGAGACCACGGCTGAGGTGGCGTGACAGTGGGGCCGCTATGCGGCCCTTTCTCGCCGTACCTACAGGTTTCCGCGATCCTGTAGGAGCGGCCTTGCGTCGCGAAAGGAGGGCAAAGCCCTCCCAGTTCTTCAACCCAAAAAAAAGCCCGGCACATGGCCGGGCTTTTTCATGGCTTGGGCTTAGCGCGCACGGTAAGTGATGCGGCCTTTGCTCAGGTCGTAAGGTGTCAGTTCGACGCGGACCTTGTCGCCAGTGAGAATACGAATGTAGTTCTTGCGCATCTTTCCGGAGATGTGCGCGGTTACGACGTGCCCGTTTTCCAACTCCACGCGGAACATGGTGTTGGGCAGGGTGTCGACGACAGTACCTTCCATTTCGAAGCTGTCTTCTTTCGACATGCAGTTGAGCCCTCGGTGTCCAGTGTTGGCCCGACGCATAACCGCACCGGGCAAAAAAGTGGCGTGGATTATGCCGGAAAATAGTGTTTCAAGCCAATGCTTTCAGTTGAGGGTGACCCAGCGCTGGTTGATCAGCAGCTCGATGGGGCGATACTGCGTCTTGTAGTTCATCTTCTTGCAGTTCTTGATCCAGTAACCGAGGTAAACCGCCTCAAGATTCTGGCGCAGGGCTTCGGTGATCTGCCAGAGGATGGCGAAACGGCCCAGGCTGCGGCGCTCTTCATCGGGCTCGTAGAAGGTGTACACCGCCGACAGGCCGTTAGGCAGCAGGTCGCACACCGCCACCGCCAGCAGGCGCCCTGCCAGGCGGAACTCGTAGAACCAGCAGAACGGCAGGTCGCGCACCAGGAAGGTGGAGAACTGGTCGCGGCTGGGCGGGTACATGTCGCCGTCGGCGTGACGGGTCTCGATGTAGCGCCGGTACAGGTCGAAGTACTCTTCCTTGAATGCCGGGCGTGCCGCGGTCACGGTCAGGTCGGCGTTGCGCTTGAGGATGCGGCGCTGCTGGCGGTTGGGGATGAAGCGCGCCGTCGGAATGCGCGCCGGCACGCAGGCATTGCAGTTTTGGCAGTGGGGGCGGTAAAGGTGGTCGCCGCTGCGCCGAAAACCCATTTCAGACAGGTCGGCATAGACGTTCACGTCCATCGGCTGGCTGGGGTCGAGAAACAGCGTGGTGGCCTGCTCCTCGGGCAGGTAGCTGCAGGAGTGGGGCTGAGTGGCATAGAACTTCAACCGCGCCAACTCTGTCATGATCAACCCCTTCGGTGAGACTTTGCCTTTAAGTGTAAGCCAGCTCTGGGAACTCGCCTAGGGAACCCAGGTGGCGCTGTTGGGCTGGTCGAGGTAGCGCGCGAGGTACCCGGCGAACTCGGCGCGGCTGATGGCGCGGGCGCCAAGGCTGTGCAGGTGGTTGGTCGGCATCTGGCAGTCGATCAGGACAAAACCGGCCTGGCGCAGGTGCGTGACCAGCGTGACGAAGCCGACCTTGGAGGCATTGTCGGTACGGCTGAACATCGACTCGCCGAAGAACAGGCGGCCCATGGCCAGGCCGTACAGGCCGCCGACCAGCTCACCGTCCTGGCGCACTTCCACTGAATGGGCATGGCCGCGACGGTGCAGCTCGCAGTAGGCGGCGCGCATGGTGTCGGTGATCCAGGTGCCGTCGGCATAGTCGCGGGGTGCGGCGCAGGCGGCGATCACGGCGGCGAAGTCGGTGTCGAAGGTGACCTGGTAGTGGCCCTGGCGGATGAACTTGGCCAGCGAGCGCGAGACGTGCAGCTCATCTGGCAACAGCACCGTGCGGGGGTTGGGTGACCACCAGAGGATCGGCTGGCCCTCCTGGTACCAAGGGAAGCAGCCATGGCGGTAGGCCTGCACCAGGCGTTCGGGGCTCAGGTCGCCGCCGGCGGCGAGCAGGCCGTTGGGTTCATGCAGGGCCTTTTCCAGGGGCGGGAAGGTCAGCGAGTCGCGGGTCAGCCAGGTGAGCATGGTCTATTGTGCGGTGGGGGAGGGGAGCGGCCAGCATGGCGCGGCTGAAAAGCAGGGTCAATCGCTGTCGTTCATTCGCCAAGGTACGGGCAACCGTTTAGGTAATTTCCTGCACATTCATGAGGCCACAGGCACCATCCGGGACATTTGCTGTCATACCTGTGCAAAAACACAGCATAAGCCTTTGTCACAAAAGAAAATGCATGCTCAAATTGCAGCTAAGTGAAAGTAGCCCCCTCAAGCCCATGTGCGGCGCGCCGTCATGGCGGCTGACGGGCAGTAATGTTAAAAGTAGTGGTTCATTGGCCATGCATTGGCCGATCACTATTGGACGCGCAGCACGCGCAGGAATAGACGCGTTTTGAAGAAATCCACCGCAACTCCAGCTCCCTTGCCAGTGCCCCTGTGGCGGCAGCAGCTGCACTATCGCCTGAAGGAAGGTGCGTTGATCGCCGTCGGCGCCATGTGCCTGTACCTGTGGATGGCGCTGCTGACCTACGACACGTCCGACCCTGGCTTCAGCCACACCAGCAACGTCGACCAGGTGCAGAACGCCGCCGGGCGAGCAGGGGCCTACTTCGCCGACATCCTGTTCATGGTGCTGGGCTATTTCGCCTACATCTTCCCGCTGCTGCTGGCGATCAAGACCTTGCAGATCTTCCGCGAACGCCACCAGGCCTGGGAATGGAGCGGCTGGCTGTTCTCCTGGCGGCTCATCGGGCTGGTGTTCCTGGTGCTGTCGGGCGCGGCCCTGGCGCATATCCATTTCCACCCGCCGGCGAGCATACCGTTCTCTGCCGGGGGCGCCCTGGGCGAAAGCCTGGGCGAGCTGGCGCGCAACCTGCTGAACGTGCAGGGCAGCACGCTGATGTTCATTGCCTTGTTCCTGTTTGGCCTGACGGTGTTCACCGACCTGTCCTGGTTCAAGGTGATGGACCTTACCGGCAAGATCACCCTTGACCTGTTCGAACTGGTGCAAGGCGCCGCCAACCGCTGGTGGGAAGCCCGCAACGAGCGCAAGCGCCTGGAGGCGCAGTTGCGCGAGGTCGATGAACCTGACTTCGGCGTGGCGCCCATGGTGGCCCAGAAGCGCGACCCGGCCAAGCCACAGCTGCGCGAGCGCAGCGTCGAGCGTGACGATGTGCCCGCCCGGCCTGTAGCCGCGCCGCCTGCTGCGCCGCGTGAACCCGTGGTGGCGCGTGAGGCCGTTGTGCCCCGCGAGCAACCTGCGGCCCCGGTAATCGTCCCGCCCGCGCCGGCCAAGGCGCCGGAACCGAGCAAGCGGGTGATGAAGGAGAAGCAGGCGCCGCTGTTCGTCGACAGCGCCGTGGAAGGCACGTTGCCGTCCATTTCCATCCTCGACCCGGCCGAGCAGAAGAAGATCGAGTATTCGCCAGAATCCCTGGCCGGCGTCGGCCAGCTGCTGGAAATCAAGCTCAAGGAATTCGGCGTGGAAGTCTCGGTGGACTCCATCCACCCAGGCCCGGTCATTACCCGTTACGAGATCCAGCCAGCGGCCGGGGTAAAGGTCAGCCGTATCGCCAACCTGGCCAAAGACCTGGCGCGCTCACTGGCAGTGACCAGCGTACGGGTGGTCGAGGTGATCCCGGGCAAAACCACTGTGGGTATCGAGATCCCCAACGAAAACCGGCAGATGGTGCGCTTCTCCGAAGTGCTGTCGTCGCCGCTGTTCGACGAATCCAAATCACCGGTCGCGCTGGCCCTGGGCCACGACATCGGCGGCAAGCCGGTCATCACCGACCTGGCCAAGATGCCGCACCTGCTGGTCGCCGGTACCACTGGCTCCGGTAAGTCGGTGGGTGTGAACGCGATGATCCTGTCGATCCTGTTCAAGTCCGGGCCCGAAGATGCGCGGCTGATCATGATCGACCCGAAGATGCTCGAACTGTCGATCTACGAAGGCATCCCGCACCTGCTGTGCCCGGTGGTCACCGACATGAAGGATGCCGCCAACGCGCTGCGCTGGAGCGTTGCCGAGATGGAGCGGCGTTACAAACTGATGGCCGCCATGGGTGTGCGTAACCTGGCCGGCTTCAACCGCAAGATCAAGGATGCCCAGGAAGCCGGCGAGGTCATTCACGACCCGCTGTACCGCCGCGAGAGCATGGACGACGAGCCGCCAGCACTGAAGACCCTGCCGACCATCGTGGTAGTGGTGGACGAGTTTGCCGACATGATGATGATCGTCGGCAAGAAGGTCGAAGAGCTGATCGCGCGTATCGCCCAGAAGGCGCGGGCTGCCGGTATTCACCTGATCCTCGCCACCCAGCGTCCGTCGGTTGACGTGATCACTGGCCTGATCAAGGCCAACATCCCGACCCGCATGGCGTTCCAGGTGTCGAGCAAGATCGACTCGCGCACCATCATCGACCAAGGCGGTGCCGAGCAGTTGCTTGGCCACGGTGACATGCTGTACATGCCACCGGGCACCAGCCTGCCGATTCGCGTGCATGGCGCGTTCGTTTCCGACGACGAAGTGCACCGCACGGTGGAGGCCTGGAAGCTACGTGGCGCGCCGGACTACAACGACGACATCCTCAACGGCGTCGAAGAGGCTGGCAGCGGCTTCGAAGGCGGTGGTGGTGGCGGTGACGGCGACGATTCGGAAAGCGATGCGCTGTATGATGAGGCGGTGCAATTCGTGCTAGAAAGCCGTCGAGCCTCCATTTCGGCGGTGCAGCGCAAGCTGAAGATCGGCTACAACCGCGCCGCACGCATGATCGAGGCGATGGAGATGGCCGGTGTGGTCACCCCCATGAACAGCAACGGCTCGCGGGAAGTGATTGCCCCAGGCGGCCCGCGCGATTGATGAACACATTGCCGGGCGCCTCGAGGGCGCCTGGTTCATAGACTGCCCTACGAGGATTTCCATGCGCGCGATTCGCATGCTGTTGGTTTCTGCCCTGGCCATGGGCTCTGTGTCGGCCCACGCCGGCGAGCTGGACGTAAAGCGCCTGACCCAGTTGCTGGAAAAGTCGCAAACCATCGATGCCAAGTTCTCTCAACTGACGTTGGGTGCCGATGGCACCAGCCTGCAGGAAACTGCCGGGCAGATGACCGTGAAGCGCCCGGGCCTGTTCTACTGGCATACCGATGCCCCGCAGGAGCAGGTAGTGGTGTCCGATGGCAAGATGGTCACCCTGTGGGACCCGGACCTGGAACAGGCCACCATCAAGAAGCTTGATGTGCGCCTGAACCAGACCCCGGCGTTGTTGCTGTCCGGTGACGTGTCGAAGATCAGCCAGAGCTTCGATATCGACTCCAAGGAGCAGGGCGAAGTGATGGACTTCACCTTGAAGCCGAAAACCAAGGACACCCTGTTCGACTCGCTGCGTGTTTCGTTCCGCAAGGGCCTGATCAATGACATGCAACTGATCGACAGCGTCGGCCAGCGCACCAACATCCTGTTCACCGGGGTGAAGGCCAACCAGGCGGTGCCGGACAGCAAGTTCAAGTTCGATGTCCCGAAAGGCGCGGACATCATCCAGGAGTAAGCGGAGCCCGTGATGGACCTGTTTCGAAGCGAACCCGTCGCCCAGCCCCTGGCTGCTCGCCTGCGCCCGTCCAACCTGGACGAGTACGTCGGCCAGGAGCACCTGCTGGCGCGCGGCAAGCCGCTGCGCGAGGCGCTGGAGCAGGGGGCTTTGCACTCGATGATCTTCTGGGGCCCGCCCGGGGTCGGCAAGACCACCCTGGCGCGGTTGCTGGCGCAGTTCTGTGATGCCCACTTCGAAACCGTCTCGGCGGTGCTGGCGGGGGTCAAGGAAATTCGCCAGGCGGTCGAGGTGGCCAAGCAGCAGGCGGCCCAGTATGGCCGTCGGACCATCCTGTTCGTCGACGAAGTGCACCGCTTCAACAAGTCCCAGCAGGACGCTTTTCTGCCCTATGTGGAAGATGGCACGCTGATCTTCATCGGCGCCACCACTGAAAACCCCTCCTTTGAGCTGAACAATGCCTTGCTCTCGCGGGCGCGGGTGTATGTGCTCAAGAGCCTAGACGAGCCGGCCCTGCGCAAGTTGGTCGACCGGGCCCTCAGCGAGGAGCGCGGCCTGGGCCAGCACAACCTGCGGGTTGGCGACGAGGCCTTCAAGATGCTCATGGCTGCCGCCGACGGCGATGGCCGACGCATGCTCAATTTTCTCGAAAATGCCTCGGACCTGGCTGAAGATGGCAGCGAAATTGCTGTCGAGCTGCTGCAAAGCCTGCTCGGCGACAGCCGCCGCCGTTTCGATAAAGGGGGCGAGGCGTTCTATGACCAGATCTCGGCGCTGCACAAGTCGGTGCGCGGCTCCAACCCCGATGCGGCCTTGTACTGGTTCGCGCGCATGCTCGATGGTGGCTGCGACCCGCTGTACATCGCCCGCCGCGTGGTGCGCATGGCCAGCGAAGACATCGGCAACGCCGACCCTCGTGCCTTGAGCCTGTGCCTGTCGGCCTGGGACGTGCAAGAGCGCCTGGGCAGTCCCGAGGGGGAGCTGGCAGTCGCCCAGGCCATCACCTATATCGCCTGCGCGCCGAAGAGCAACGCGGTGTACATGGGCTTCAAGACCGCCCTGCGCGAGGCCGCCGAGCACGGCTCGCTGGAGGTGCCGCTGCACCTGCGCAACGCCCCGACCAAATTGATGAAGCAACTGGGCTATGGCGATGAGTACCGCTACGCCCATGACGAGCCCGATGCCTACGCGGCGGGTGAAGATTACTTCCCCGACCAGCTTGAACCCCGCCAGTACTATCAGCCCGTCCCCCGTGGCCTGGAGCTGAAGATCGGCGAGAAACTTCGGCACCTGGCCGAGCTGGATCGCAGCAGCCCCCGGCAACGGAGAAAACCGTGATTGCACTGATCGCCGCCGTCAGTGCGGGCGGTGTCGCCGGCACGTTGCTGCGCTTTGCCACCGCGAACTGGGTGGTTGCCCACTGGCCACGGCACTTCTATCTCGGTACGCTGGCGGTCAACCTGATCGGCTGCCTGCTGATCGGCCTGCTCTACGGCCTGTTCTTGCACAAGCCGATGGTGCCGGCCGAGCTGCGCGCCGGCCTGATGGTCGGCTTTCTTGGCGGCTTGACGACGTTTTCCTCTTTTTCGCTCGATACCGTACGCCTCATGGAAAGCGGGCAGATGCCCCTGGCTTTGGGCTATACCGGTATCAGCGTGGTGGGCGGGCTGCTCGCGACCTGGGCCGGCCTGTCCCTGACCCGATTCTGAACCAACACTTACATATAACGAGAGAACGATATGCTCGATTCCAAACTGTTACGCGGCCAACTTCAGGAAGTGGCGGATCGCCTGGCCTCCCGTGGCTTCAGCCTGGATGTCGCGCGCATCGAATCACTGGAAGAACGCCGCAAGGCGGTGCAGACCCGCACCGAGCAGCTGCAGGCCGAGCGTAACGCCCGCTCCAAGTCCATCGGCCAGGCCAAGGCCAAAGGCGAGGACATCGCGCCGCTGATGGCCGATGTCGAGCGCATGGCCAATGAGCTGGCAGCCGGCAAGGTCGAACTGGACGGCATCCAGGCTGAACTGGACGCCATCCTGCTGACCATCCCCAACCTGCCGGACGCCAGCGTGCCGGTCGGCGCCAGCGAAGACGACAACGTCGAAGTGCGCCGTTGGGGTACGCCGACAGCGTTCGACTTCGAGATCAAGGACCACGTCGCCCTGGGCGAGGTCAGCGGTGGCCTGGACTTCGAAGCCGCTGCCAAGCTGTCTGGCGCACGCTTTGCCGTGCTGCGTGGCCCGATCGCCCGCCTGCACCGCGCCCTGGCGCAGTTCATGATCAACCTGCACACCGGCGAGCACGGCTACGAAGAACACTACACCCCGTACCTGGTACAGGCACCGGCCCTGCAGGGTACCGGCCAGCTGCCCAAGTTCGAGGAAGACCTGTTCAAGATCACCCGTGAAGGCGAAGCCGACTTCTACCTGATCCCGACGGCCGAGGTTTCGCTGACCAACCTGGTCGCGGGTGAAATCCTCGATGCCAAGCAGCTGCCGCTCAAGCTGGTCGCCCACACCCCGTGCTTCCGCAGTGAAGCCGGCGCTTCGGGCCGTGATACTCGCGGCATGATCCGCCAGCATCAGTTCGACAAGGTCGAGATGGTGCAAGTGGTCGAGCCGTCCAAGTCGATGGAAGCCCTGGAAGGCCTGACAGGCAACGCCGAGCGTGTGCTGCAACTGCTGGAGCTGCCGTACCGCGTACTGGCGCTGTGCACCGGCGACATGGGCTTTGGTGCGGTGAAGACCTACGACCTGGAAGTGTGGGTGCCAAGCCAGGACAAGTACCGCGAGATCAGCTCCTGCTCCAACTGCGGTGACTTCCAGGCCCGTCGCATGCAAGCCCGCTGGCGCAACCCGGAAACCGGCAAGCCAGAGCTGGTGCACACCCTCAACGGCTCTGGCCTGGCGGTAGGCCGCACCCTGGTGGCGGTCCTTGAGAACTATCAGCAGGCCGACGGTTCGATCCGTGTGCCTGAGGTGCTCAAGCCGTATATGGGTGGCGTCGAGGTCATCCGCTAAATGGATTACCTGCCACTGTTCCACAAGCTGCAGGGCGGCCGGGTACTGGTTGTCGGTGGCGGTGAAATTGCCTTGCGCAAGGCGCGCCTGCTGGCTGATGCCGGCGCCGCGCTGCGCGTGGTGGCGCCCGAGGTTGATGGCCAATTGGCTGCATTGGCCCGGGAAGGTGGCGGTGAGGTGCTGGTGCGCGGTTATCAGGCGTCCGACCTGGTCGGTTGCCGGCTGGTGATCGCGGCCACCGACGACCCTGGGCTCAACGCCCAGGTGTCGGCCGATGCCCAGTCGCTCAACCTGCCGGTCAATGTGGTGGATGCGCCGGCCCTGTGCACGGTGATCTTCCCGGCCATCGTCGACCGCTCGCCGTTGGTGGTGGCTGTCTCCAGTGGCGGTGATGCGCCGGTCTTGGCGCGCTTGATCCGCGCCAAGCTGGAGGCGTGGATCCCTTCGGCGTACGGCGAACTGGCCGGGTTGGCCGCGCGTTTCCGGCACCAGGTCAAACGCCTGTACCCGGACGTCAACCAGCGTCGCGGTTTCTGGGAAAACGTATTCCAGGGCCCGGTTGCCGAGCGCCAGCTGGCCGGGCAGGGCGCCGAGGCCGAGCGCTTGTTGCAGGCGATGGTCGAGGGTGCGCCGGTGCAGCAGGGCGGTGAGGTGTATCTGGTAGGCGCGGGGCCGGGCGATCCGGACTTGCTGACCTTCCGTGCCTTGCGCCTGATGCAGCAGGCCGATGTAGTGCTGTACGACCGCCTGGTGGCCCCGGCCATCATCGAGATGTGCCGGCGTGATGCCGAGCGTATCTACGTGGGCAAGCGCCGCGCCGAGCATGCCGTGCCGCAGGACCAGATCAACCGTCTACTGGTCGACCTGGCCAAGCAGGGCAAGCGTGTGCTGCGGCTCAAGGGTGGCGATCCGTTCATCTTTGGGCGGGGTGGCGAGGAGATCGAGGAACTGGCCGAGCAGGGCATCCCGTTCCAGGTGGTACCGGGTATTACTGCGGCCAGTGGTTGCTCTGCCTACGGCGGCATCCCGCTGACCCATCGCGATTATGCGCAGTCGGTGCGCTTCGTGACCGGGCACCTGAAGGACGGGACCAGTAACCTGCCTTGGAATGACCTGGTGGCGCCGAACCAGACCCTGGTGTTCTACATGGGGCTGGTGGGCTTGCCGACCATTTGCGCCGAGCTGATTCGTCATGGGCGTGCGGCCAGCACACCTGCGGCGCTGGTGCAGCAGGGGACGACGCGTAATCAGCGGGTGTTCACCGGTACCCTGGCGGATTTGCCGGGCCTGGTCGCCCGGCATGAAGTGCATGCGCCGACCCTGGTGATTGTCGGGGAAGTGGTGCAGTTGCGTGAGAAGCTGGCTTGGTTTGAAGGGTCGCAACAAAGCTGAAATCGAACGGGGCCGCTTTGCGGCCCCGGCGTTATCAGCTATTAAGCCATATCCCATGCCCCGCCAAACGCTCCCGATCATGCGCCAGGCCAAACTCCTGCAGCGGCCCCTTGGGCACGATCCCATTCGGGTTGATGGTCTTGTGGCTCATGTAATAGTGCTTCTGGATGTGCTCCATATCCACCGTCTGCGCCACCCCTGGCCACTGGTACAGCTCGCGCAACCAGTTTGACAGGTTCGGGTAATCGGCCAGGCGCCGCAGGTTGCACTTGAAGTGCCCGTGATACACCGCGTCGAAGCGCACCAGTGTGGTGAACAGGCGCACATCGGCCTCGGTCAGGTACTCACCAGCCAGGTACCGCTGGCGGCTCAGCAGCGCTTCCAGATGAGCCAGCTCATTGAACACCTCGTCGAATGCCGCTTCGTACGCGTCCTGCGTCGTGGCGAAACCTGCGCGGTATACGCCATTGTTCACCGCTGGGTAGATCCGCTCGTTCAGTGCGTCGATCGTTGGGCGCAACGGCTCTGGGTACAGGTCCAGGCGATTGCCGGTCAACTCGTCGAAAGCACTGTTGAAGATGCGGATGATCTCGGACGATTCGTTGTTGACGATGCGCTTCTCTTTCTTGTCCCAGAGCACCGGCACGGTGACACGCCCAGTGTAATGCGGGTCATCCTGGGTATAGCGTTGGTGCAGGAACTCGAGGCCGTCGAGGTGATCGCCGCTGGAGCCCTGCTGCTGGTCGAAGGTCCAGCCGTTTTCTTGCATCAGCCAGCTCACCACCGACACATCGATAAGCGGCTCCAGGCCCTTGAGCGCACGCACGATCAGGGTGCGGTGGGCCCATGGGCAAGCCAGCGAGACGTACAGGTGATAGCGGCCGGCTTCAGGCGCGGGCAGGGAGTTGCGGCGCTGGGCGTTTTCGCGTTTAAAGGCACCGTCTTTGCCTGTTTCATACCACTGGTCGTGCCAGCGGCCGTCGATCAAAAGGCCCATGCTGAGCTCCTTGGAACAAAGTTGTTTGTCGTTGGAGCCCAGTCTAGGGAATATCGTTCGAACAAATAGCGCAAAGACTCGGGGTCTTTGATCGATTAAATCGATGTGTTGCGTTCGCTCCAGTAACGGCGCGCGGTGGCGAAGGCGTCTTCACGATGCTGGCCAAGGCCGCGCAGGGCCAAAGCCATGGTGGCGACCACCGCCATTTCGCCGTAACTGTCCTCGGCATCACCTTGCCACACGGCAAGCAGCTGCTGCGGTTGCAGGCTAGGCGGTTTGACGTGACGCCGTTCGCTCAGGGCTGGCCACTCTTCATCCCAGGCCTCGCCAGCGGTGGTGCCGTAGAGGTGGCTGATGACGTCGGGGTTGACTTCGATTTCGCCGCCGTCGCCCTTGATCACCACGGCGTGGTCGCCGAGCAGGCGGCTGGCTTCGCGGTGCACCGCCTGGTAGCCCGGGTGGAAGATGCTCTGCAGGCCGCAGCGTGCGCCCAGCGGGTTGAGTACCCGTGCCAGCGAATGAATCGGCGACCGCAGGCCCAGGGTGTTGCGCAGATCAATCATGCGTTGCAACTGCGGCGCCCAGTCCTGCAGCGGGAAGAACGCCAGGCGCTGCTGGTCGAGCGCGGTACCGACTGCCGACCAGTCACGGCACAGTGGGATATGCAGCAGTGCAAGCAGTTGTTCGGTGTACATGCGCCCGGCGGTATGGGCACCGCCACCATGCATCAGGATACGCACGCCGTTGTTGGCCAGGCACTTGGCGGCCAGCAGGTACCAGGGCAGGTGACGTTTCTTGCCGGCATAGGTGGGCCAGTCCAGGTCCACGGCGATGTGCGGGGCCTGCAGGTGCGCGCGCAGGGCCTCGGTGAAGCCGGCCAGTTCCTCGGCGCTTTCTTCCTTGTGGCGTAGCAGCATCAGGAAGGCACCCAGTTGAGCGTCTTCGACCTTGTCCTCCAACAGCAAGGTCATTGCTGCATGGGCTTCCTCGCGGGTCAGGCCGCGCGCGCCGCGCTTGCCTTTGCCAAGTATGCGCACGAATTCGGCGAACGGGTGTTCGGCGGGGGTTTGCAGGGTGAGCGGGCGTGGTTCGATCATATGCAGTTGGTCGGCTTGGGCAGGCCCGCCAGCTTGGCGGCAAGTTTGGCGGGAGTGCCGTTGAACAGGCGGTTCAGGTGCGCGCTGTTGCCCTTTTCGGGCCCCAGCTTGAGGGCGGTGTACTTGATCAGTGGGCGTGTGGCCGGGGAGAGCTGGAATTCCTGGTAGAACTGGCGCAGCAGTTCGAGGATTGCCCAGTGGTCCTCGGTCAACGGGATGCCTTCGCGTGCGGCGAGGGCATTGGCAACGGCCGGTGACCAGTCTTGCAGGTCGACCAGAAAACCGTCTTTGTCCAAGGCAATCGGCTGATCACCAACATTGAGGGTACTCATAACCAGCTGTTGACCTTGTCGTAATGCAGTGACAGCTGGACGAATGCGGCGTAGTCCACGGGCGTGGCCAGGTGGTTGGCAACTGCGCGGGCTTGTAGGTCTTCGTCGAGGGCGAACAGGCGCTGGCTGAGGTTTGCGCCCTGCAACAGGCGCTGTGGTTCGCTGCCGGCGTGCAGTGCATAGACCGCATCGCCACACAGCAGCAGTGCATCGTCGGCACCTAGCAGGCGCAGGCAGCTGGCCAGCCGGTTGTCGCCAAAGGGCGAATGGGCAATTACATGCAGGGTCGTCATCAGAGCGTTACCACCTGGTCGAAACGGGCGATCAATGCAGCCAGGGCCGCGTCGTCCAGCACTTGTACGGGCAGTTCCAGGGTGTCGGCTGCCAGGCCGCGCTGGCGCAAGCTGTGGCTGCAGGCGAACAGTGCTTCTACGCCGAACATCGGCAAGGCCTGCAGGTTGGCGCCAAGGTTTTTCTGTTGCAGGGCGGTGGGCTGCTGGCCTGGGGCAAGCTGGAACACACCGTCATCGAGGAACAGCATGCCCAGCGGCAGGTCGAACGCGCCCCCGGCCAATGCGATGTCCAGCGCTTCGCGGGCCGATGGGCCGTTCCAGGGGGCCTGGCGGCTGATGATCAACAAGGACTTGGCCATTTCAATCGCCTCCGAAGCAGATCAGGCGATCGGCACTCTGCGCCGCCTCGTGCAGTTGGCCGAGCCCCGACAGCTCCCAGGGCTTGGGCAGGTTCGCGGCCGGGCGTTGATAGCGGCTGGCCTCGGCTTCGTCGAGCACGCCACGGCGCAGGGCGGCGGCAATGCACACCACAGCGTCCAGTTGGTGGCTGTCGATGAAGGTGCGCCATTGGGCGGCGACATCCAGCTCATCCTGAGGGGTAACCACATTGGCCGAGGCACTGTGTACCCCGTCCTGGTAGAAGAACAGCCGGGCAATCTCATGCCCGCCGGCCAGCACCGCCTCGGCAAAGCGCAGCGCGCGGCGCGAGGAGGGCGCATGGGCCGGGGAAAATACCGCGATAGCGAATTTCATGGACAACTCATGCAAGGGAATGCCGCCATGATAAAGCAAAAAAGCCCATCCCCGCTCATGCAAGGGCCTTGTGGCCTTGCGCAAAGGGGTGGGCTTTTCAACTGAGGCGCCGAGTGATCAGGCGCGCTCTTTACTCTCTGGCAGGAACCAGTTCAGTACCAAGGCGCAGATACCGCCGGTAGCGACGCCGGACTCCAGCACATTGCGGATCGCCGCTGGCATGTGGGCCAGAAACTCTGGCACCTGAGCCACACCCAGGCCCAGCGCCAGCGATACCGCGATGATCAGCAGGGCGCGACGGTCCAGCTGAGTGCTGGCCAGAATGTTGATGCCCGAGGCCGCTACCGCGCCGAACATGACCATGGCTGCGCCACCGAGCACCGGCTCCGGTACCGCCTGGATCACCCCGGCAACCGATGGGAACAAGCCCAGCAGCACCAGCATGACAGCGATCCAGATGCCGATGTGGCGGCTGGCGATGCCGGTCAGCTGGATAACGCCATTGTTCTGGGCAAAGATCGAGCTGGGGAAGGTGTTGAACAGGCCAGCCAGCAGCGAGTTGGCGCCGTTGACCAGCACCCCGCCCTTGATCCGTTGCATCCACACCGGGCCTTCGACTGGCTGGCGCGAGACCTTGCTGGTAGCCGTGACGTCACCGATGGCTTCCAGCGACGTCACCAGGTAGATCACCAGCATCGGAATGAACAGCGCCCACGAGAAGCTGAGGCCAAAGTGCAAAGGTGTTGGCACCTGGAATAGCGCGGCCTCGTGCATGCCGGTGAAGTCCAGGCGGCCCAGATAGCCGGCCAGTGCATAACCGACCGCCAGGGCGATGACGATGGCGCAGCTGCGCATCCAGACCACCGGGATGCGGTTGAGGATGACGATGATCGCCAGCACCACACCCGACAGCAGCAGGTTCTCGCCATTGGCGAAAGTGCCATTGGCCATCGCGCCAAAGCCGCCGCCCATGCTGATCAGGCCGACCTTGATCAGGGTCAGGCCGATCATCAGCACGACGATGCCGGTCACCAGCGGGGTGATCAGACGTTTGACGAACGGCAGGATGCGCGACACGCCCATTTCCACGAAGGAGCCCGCAATCACCACGCCGAAGATGGCTGCCATCACGCCTTCAACCGGCGTGCCTTGCTTGACCATCAACGCGCCACCGGCAATCAGCGGCCCGACGAAGTTGAAGCTGGTGCCTTGGACAATCAGCAGCCCCGCACCGAACGGCCCGAAGCGCTTGCACTGGACGAAGGTGGCGATACCGGAGATCACCAGCGACATCGACACGATCAGGTTGGTGTCACGTGCCGAAACGCCAAGCGCCTGGCAGATCAGCAGGCCCGGCGTGACGATTGGTACGATGATCGCAAGCAGATGCTGCAACGCCGCCAGCAGGCCGATCAGCAGCCGCGGCTTGTCCTCAAGGCCAAGCACCAGTTCATTGGCAGGCGCCGATGCGCCTGGGCTGTGTTCGTGTGAGCTCATTGCACAAAGGCGCCCTGGGAGAAAAAAGGAGCGCATTCTACGGGCTGAGGCGCGTCAGGGGTAGTGGCAAGCACGATGGCAGCATGATCGGTGGCTATTCACCCAATAAGCTGACTTTTAGGTCAATCTCTGCTCATGAAAAAGCCCGCCGAAGCGGGCTTTCCTTTAACTGCATTCGACCAATCGCAATCAGTCGTCGCGGCCCATGATGCCGAACAGCTGCAGCAGGCTGACGAACAGGTTGTAGATCGATACATACAGGCTGATGGTCGCCATGATGTAGTTACGCTCACCGCCATGGATGATCGCGCTGGTCTGGAACAGGATGCAGACCGACGAGAACAGCACGAAGCCAGCGCTGATCGCCAGTTGCAGGCCGCTGATCTGGAAGAAGAAGCTGGCAACCACTGCACCCAGCAGCACGAAGAAGCCTGCGGTGATGAAGCCGCTGAGGAAACTCATGTCCTTGCGGGTGATTAGCACGTAGGCCGACAGACCACCGAACACCAGCGCGGTCATGGCGAAGGCCGAGCTGACCACTTCAGCGCCACCGGCCATACCCAGGTAGCGGTTGAGGATAGGGCCGAGGATGAAGCCCATGAAGCCGGTGAGGGCAAAGGTGGACACGATGCCCCAGGCCGAATCACGCAGTTTGTTGGTGAGGAAGAACAGCCCGTAGAAGCCGATCAGCACCACGAAAATATTCGGGTAGCCGACGCGCATCTGCTGGGCAACGAAGGCCATGACACCGCTGAAGGCGAGGGTGAGTGCCAGCAGGCTGTACGTGTTGCGCAGGACCTTGCTGATCTCCTGCTGCTCGACCTGCTGGCCGTGGTGTACGGCGTAATCCTGTTCGCGCATGGCGACACTCCTTGGTAAACCTGTGGTTTCAGACGTTCAGATGCTAGGAGTCTATCAGAGCTCCTGCAACCGGCGACATAGAGAGTTTGACAGCGTGTTTCATTACGGTATTATGGCGGCCGCAAAACGAGCTGGAAGCGTGGCCGAGTGGTTTAAGGCAACGGTCTTGAAAACCGTCGATGGGCAACTATCCTAGAGTTCGAATCTCTACGCTTCCGCCATACAAGTGCTTGATTTCATTGATGTTCGCCACCGCTTAACCCGCAAATGGGAGCGTTTTGGGAACACTTTGGGAATGACAGCAAAAGAAAGGGGCCCTTGCGGCCCCTTTTTTTTGCGTTCAGGTCAACCTGAGTGCCTGGTTTAACAACCCCACCACATCCGGCCCGTCCTCGCTGATCCACTTTGCGTAGTGCTTGAAAATCATCGCCGTCGATGTGTGCCCCATCTGGTCTGCAATCCACTCTGGCGTGGCTATGCCGCTGCTCAGCAGCTGGCTGGCGAACGTGTGTCTGCAGGTGTTCGGCCCACGCTGACGGACGCCGGCCCTCTCCAGGTGCAAGATCCACCAGCCATGCCGCAGCACATCAGAGGAGCGGTATGGCTCACCCGTGGCAGTGTTGTGGAAGACGAACCGCACGCGCTGCTCTCGCATAGTCCGGTTGTCGCGATCGACAACCTCGATCAATTCCGGTGGCAGGTCCTGCGTGTACCTGGCCTGCGCCTTGAGGGCGCGGAGGGCGGGAGCGAGCAGTTTGACCTTGCGGGTAGATCGTCTGGTCTTGGTCACCTTGTACTGACCGGCCACCCGCGCGCGACGAATCTCCACGGTACCCGCCACCAGGTCGACGTCTTCCCAGGCTAGGGCAATTGCTTCGCTGACGCGCGGGCCAGTCCAGATCATGAACTCCGTCAGGTTGATTTCCTGATGCCGCTCAGTCTGCTGTCCAAGGATCGCAGTGATTTCTTCCCGGGTGAACGGGTCTGGGTCGTCAGCGTCGGGCAGCGAGATAGTGATGCCGTCGGTTGGGTCGAACGCGAAGCGGTTTCGGGTGCGGTACAGCTGGAAGATCTGCCGCAGGTGGCTGACGATCTCGCGTACGGTCTTGTTGTGCAGCTTGGGCATCAGCACGCTTTGCACCCAGTGTTGAATGTCCAGGTGATCGATGCGATCTGCCTGCTGGTCGCCCCAGCGTGGGCGAATGTGCTTCTCGGTGCGGCTGCGGTACATGGCGAAGCCGCTCGCTGCCATCTGGTTGCCCTTTATCTCTAGCCACAGGTCGATGTAATGGCCGAGGGTGTTGGTCTTGACTCGAGGCGAGTCGGGGAAGTGTCGGGCATAGTTGAACGTGCCGGCCTCAATTTCATAATTGATTAATCCTACAAGACGCTCGGCGTTGGCAAGGTTTGCGGGTGAGGCGTCGCCGGGGATTGTTTCCCGGCACAGCTCGCCCTGGTAACGGAAATACACGCGGACATGGTTGCCGCGAACTTCGACTCCAGCTGCCATTTTATTACTCGAAAACGAAGAGACGGCCCAGTTTATGGGCCGCCTTCAGGGATGGCCCGCTTCTGGACCTAGGAGATTGTTCAGTAGTTTCTGGGCCAGCTATCCATCAGATCGGTTATCTGGACACGAAACTGCTAACAATGCCGGCGTGCCTTCTGGGTGCGCTTGGCTTCAACGTTGGCCATGTAGGTTTCCCACTCCACCGACTTGCGCTCTTGGCGGATCTTGCTGCAGCGCTGATGCGTCCTGGTCGAGCGTGCTTTGTTGCAGATGTCACAATGGTTAGGAAGGTCCAGAGAGTGACTGGCCAAGCGTGGGCGAGAGAGGGTCATTCAGCGTCTCCTTGCCCAGAGTTGCAACGCGGTTCGAAAGCCAGCAGCAAACCAGTCATGTAATCGATGGCTTGCATGGCGTTATCGTCGTTCTCGCCGAACACCTCCCGAGCTGTAGCCTCGGCGCGGGAAACGGCCTTTTTCCAGTCCTCGGGCGGTTCCTCTGCAATTACGTCGGCATCCCAGCCGGTCGCCCGGCGTCGGCGCATGAGATTGAGCGCATTGGCGGCTCCCTGTGCCAGACCGTGATAGCTGCCGTCTGCCAGATCATCCACGAACTCTTCCAATGCATCCATGGCCGCTAGGCCGTGGCCCAAGCTCCAGGCAACTACCTCGCCGCCGTCTACTTCGCGCGGGACTGTCTGGCCAGAGGCTCCACGGATTACAAGGGTGTCGTAACGTACTGTGTTAGGCTTTTGCGCGCCGACTTCGGGGGTTTCTACTTGCATGTCGTTTCTCCTTGGGGTTGGTCGGCGCCGGGGGGTTGCAGCTCCTCGGCGCCTCCTGATTACTTGAGGTCTGCCGACCAGTTGCAGCTGGCCTGCATGTCTGTCGTGATTATCTGGGTAACCTCTTCACGGCCATGGCGAATGGCAGTGAGGCTCCAGGACGGGTCACCGGGTACCGCGAGTGCGGCAGCCGGCACTCGGCCACGGTGTACCCGCTGTCGCTTACCCAGCAACGCGGGATGACCTTGCCGTCCTGGTTGCGCTTCGCCTGCCACTTCATCCCCAGTACTCGCGCAATTGGTTGAAGATCATTTGGCCCTTCGGCAGGTATTCGTGGATCTCTTTCTCGGGGGTGTTGTCCAGTCGGAGGACGGCGAGGCAATCTTCGAACAAGCCGACATCGATGCTGCGTAGGTCGGTGAGGATGAAGGGGGAGGTCGTGGCGTCGTACAGGCCGAGCAGGAAACGGCCGATCACCCGGCTTTGGCCTGTATCCCGCACAGCTACTGGAACCAAGCGGGCGAGTGCATGGGTACCAGCCTCGCGGATGGCTGGACGCTCTTCCTGGTACTGCACCAGGGCATCGAAAAGGACATTGCGGTCGAGGGTTTGGGCTTTTTGCATGTCGTTTCTCCTTGGGGTTGTGCCTGGCGTTGCAGCGCCAGACATGTTCAGCCGGCCTTGAAGGTCCAGCACTTGACGGTGGTTGGTCGTGTGTTCGCGCTGGTGGTGCGGCTGTTGAACGCCGCACGCACAGCGCTATCGACTGCGCGGTTGGCGTCGACAAACGGGCGCGATTTGCTGTTGCGCAGTAAATTGCGCAGGGTGGTTGCGTCGGCGAGCTTCTGTTTGTGCTCGGCGGCCCGTTCGCAGAACTCGTTGAGGTGAACTGCGATCAGTTCCGCGTTCTTGCTGTGGTCTACCACTGGCTCGTCGCTGAGCGACTCCAGGTAGTCGAACACTTCCCAGAATTCGGCCACTTCCTTCGGGTCAGAGTTAACGGCCAGCTGGCGGCCAACAGCCATGGCGCGCAGCTCGCGAAGGGTGCCTTCGTGCTGGCTGTCAGTCATCGGCACGACCGATCGCAGCGCGTCTACCAGGGCCATCATCTGGGCGTGGTTCTTGATGATCCGCTCGATGCGGATCTCGCGCTTTTCGCGCAGTGCCTGCTCATGCACCTTTACCTGGGCACGGAAAGTTTCCATGACCTTCTGCTCAGCCTTGGCTGCCATCAGCAGGAAGTGGCTCACTTCGCTGGCTTGCAGGTGGTTCAGGTTGTCAGCGGCCGCACGGCTGTCGCTGGTGACCTCCGGGCGCACGAAGTGCAGCTTGACGATACGAGTGAGGATGGCCTCAGACGCAACGACTGAGGCGTTCTGGCTAAATACCAGCGTTGCGCGGAAGGGCGGGGCGTTGGTGTCGTTGCCACCGTTCTTCACACCGGTCAGGCCCAGGCCGCGGCCGTTGAACAACGGCTTGAACTGGTCAAAGTCAAAGGACTTGGCTGCGCCTGTCTCGGCGTCACTGCGGTCGGCCTCGAGCATTACCACGGGCATGCCCGAGGTTTGGCTCAGCCAGCGACGCAGGCCCGCCTTGGTCATCTTGATAGGGTCGTCGCCTTCCTCATCTTGGCGCCCCATGAGCTTCCACAGGAACATCAGCAGGGTGGACTTACCGGCGCCGGCCTCGCCGGTCACCTCCAGAAACGGGAACGACTGGAACTCGGCGCGGATCTGCTCGGCGAACAACGACCCAAACCAGAAAGCGAGGGCGATCACGCCCTGGGTGTTGAAGCAGGTCCACAGCCACTTGAACCACTCGGGGCGGTAGGCTGAGATGTCCCGGTTGATTTCGAGCTTGATCGACTTCTGCAGCGACTTGAGGCGTAGGCCTTTGAATTCGAAGTAGTCCTCGGCATTTGCCTGCTCGAGCACACCACCGCGCACGGCCAGGTCGCCGAACACATAGCAGCCGTACTCTTTGCTGTAGCCGACATAGTCGATGGTCTTGACGGTTTTCAGGGCAAACAGCTGCTGCTGCATGATCCGATCGAGCTGGGAGGCGCTGCCGGTGAAGTAGGCGCCGGCTGCCATCCCGACCAGGCGCTTCTTGAATTCGCTGGGAGTGGTGACCTGCCCACCGGTGAAGGTGTTCAGCACGCTCGGCTCGTCGTGCGGGAAATCGACGCGGAAGTAGTACCAGGACTCGTCCGTCACCTCGTTGCGCTGGAAGTACAACGCTTGCGGGTAGCAGTTGGCGATCTCGATCACCGCGCCGCACTGGCGAAGCGCCTTGTCGCGGCGCTGGCGATCAGTCAGGACCAAGTCTTCCTGCCGCTCGGACTCGTCCAGCTGCTGGAGCGCCTTGTTGAACTTCTCCACATCCATCTTGAACCAGTAGAGGCGGTTCTCGTAGGAGAAGTGAAATTCCTGGCGCTCGCGCCAGTCGTACATCAGCACGCCTTTCTCGGCCGCGCTGTCTGCCAGCAACAAGCTGCCGTGATAACGCGCCTCGCGCAGGTCTCGATCAATCCGCTCCTGGCGCTTGTCAGCGTCGATGAAGTTCCAGCGCTGGTGCAGGTCGTTCCAGTCCACCTTTCGGCCATTCTGTGGGATCTGGGCTGCTTCGCAGGTGAATCCCAGCTCGCGGGCCAGTGCTGCATGCTTGCGTGTGAAGCGATGGGCGGCTGGTTCATTGTCCAAGGCCCATACCAGGCGCGGGAGTTTCTTGCCATGGCCGCGACGCAGCTCGGCCAGCGCCTTGAGCGATTCGAACGGGAATGCGCCCGAACTCATGGCCGATACGGCGTCTATGTCGTGATGCAGCAGGCCGATGGCATCGAAAATACCCTCGACGATCCACAACTCGTCCACTTCCAGCAGATCAACCGTTGGCGGGTACCACCAGTAGCCTTTGGGTGATTGGCCGGGCGCAAAACGTGCTTTTTTCTTGCCAAACCGGTGCGGCTGGTCGATCAGGCGCTCCCAATAGCCGCCGTGCTCCAGGTTGAAACGAACTGTGGCGCTGCCAATCCCGAGATTGCGATCCCAGTAGTTTTCCTGGGTGTACCAGCCTTTGACGAGGTCCAGGTCAAAGCCGCGGGCGTTCTGCAAATAGGCGTTTGCCGATGCTCGAGGAGATTCCTGGGTGGCCGGGTAGCGCTTGCTGTAATCATCGAACAGATCGTCGAACAACTCTTTGATGTGCCATTGCTCACCACATTTGCTCTCTCGACCGCACTTGATGAACCAGGGCTCGTCCTGGCGCGAGTACAGCTCTTTTTTGCCGCAGTTGGGGCAGGTCCCCTTGCGCAGGTACTGAGTACCGGCCATAGGCTTGAGGCCGTACTGATCCTGCAGACGCCGAAGTACTTCGGCGCGCAGGCCGTGTTCCATGGGCTTGCGGTTCACTACGCGCGCTCCCCGTTGCCGGCCAGCTGCTTGCGAAGCTCACGGCAGGTCCGGCCAATGCCGACCAGGTAAGGGATGTCGTTCAGCACCTTGGAGCCGCGCTTACCGGCCGGAACGTTGCGGTAGCGGTCCGAGTGCCAGACTTCGGCCATGGTGGTGTCAAACTGAGAGTTGAGCCATTGCAGGTAGCGTTGCGCCTGCTGCTCATCTAGCTCCAGTTGGATGGTGATTTTGCTCATGTCGGCCACCAGTTGAATGCAGTTTCCCCTTACCCACGCAGAACGCGGCATCGGGAAGGGGGTTGTTCGGGTTACTTCGAGGTGTTGCAGGTCTGCTGCATACGTCTGGGCAGGTAGCGCGCCGGCACCAGGTGCCGCTGCTGGGTCGTTGTGTCCAGCAGGATCAGCTGTGCCCTGAAAATCCCGCTGGTCGGGCATACGCCCAGGAGCTTCAAGCGCCCAGTGGTCTTGCTCTCGAACTCAGCGACGGCCAGCTCAGCGATGCGTTGTACCAGGTGTGCAGGCACTTCCAGCGACTGCGCCAGGAAGCGGCTGCAGTTCTCCAGCACCTGGTGGTCGCCGGCAAGGTGTAGGCCCTCCCGGCGGAACAGGAAGGCCACGGCGGCCTGCTGCATGGCAGCGCGGTAATCGGTTTCAGGGTTGGTGGTCAGGGCGATGGCGTTCATGCGGTGGCTTCCTCCATGTCCAACTGGTCCAGCAGGTCGGGTTGATCGTCAGCAGCAGCGGTTTGCATTGCTTGGCGGCGCATGGCCACCGGGGCGACAGGAAGGCGAACCGTGGGGTTTGGCATGCCGCTCGGGCTCATTTCGTGGGTCATTTCGAACTGCGCCCGTACGGACCAGCCGCAACCCTCATTTGCGCATTGCAGGTAAGCGATCCGCAGGAAGATGTGTTTGCCTTCGCTAGTGCGGATGCGCATGCGGCTGGAGCAGTGGGGGCAAACGAGCTTATAGGTGCTCAATTCGAATCCCCTTTCGTATGCAGCTGGATGGTCGCTGTCACCTCGGCCGTGCGAGCGGAGAGGTACTGGTGGTGCGCATCCATGATGAATTTGGCTTCGTCTTCCTCGATGACGCCGTCTTCCAGGGACTTGGCTATGATCTGGTCGACTACCCCACGCTTGGCAGCAGCCCGCACTGAGCGCTGGTAGAGCTCGACGTTGTCCAGGTCTTCGGGCTGGATAAGCGGCACGAACATGCCCCCGTACATCTTGGCGATGAACTCGGGCAGGTGCGTGGTACCGGCGTCGGTTTCCAGAAGGTGGATCTGGTCGTAAGTCAGTGGGCGGCTACCGGCGTTCTCATAGACGCGGTTGTCGAACTGCTTGAGTTCGTAACCGAGACGGGGGGCCGCGCATTCACGACCGCCGGGGTAGGCGCATACCACTGCGCTCACTACCTGGCGAAGGGTTTCTAGAACTGGTCGCTTCATGTTCTGGTTTCCTCCTTGAGCCAGGGGGCTTAATTTTCAGGACCGGGTTTTATGCCGAGCAGTACTGCTGCACGGTGCGCTTCACCCCGGAGGCACTTTTTCTGGCCGTTCAGGACCGCGTACACGGTGGAGGGGTTGAGGTCATGCTTCTCAGCCCACTCTTTCGCTGAAATTCCTTGTTGCGCGAGGCGAGCGCGCGCTTCCCGGCATGCTTGCTCGGTGGGGTAGGTGTTCGGCATAGTCTCGTTTCGTGTGATTTCGTGTGATGGCGTGATGATTATTTCCCTCAAACGAGGGAAAGTCAATCGTCTATGGAGACGTTTGTGGGAATTGGCGAACGCCTTAAAGAAGAACGGGAGCGCTTGGGTCTAAATCAGACCGAGTTTGCTGCTCTGGCGGGTGCATCAAAAAATACTCAATACAACTACGAGAAAGGCGAGCGGAGCCCGGATGCAAACTATTTGGCAGCGGCTGCGCACCAGGGAGTCGACATCCTTTACGTAATCACTGGGCAGCGACTCCCTTCCCCAGAGACGTCACTCGCAGCTGGTGAGGCGGAAATCCTGCGGCAAATCCGTTCGCTCGATACGGAAGATCGAGCTGCTGTTGAGCGGCTGCTCGCCGCATTCAATCGATAGGTCGGCTCCTGGCACGCCGGAGCGTGCCGAAATCTCCCGTCACCGGGTGCTTTGGTAGGTATCGAGGTTGGTACCGGGCGCCCGCACGTGTGAAATGGAGTGAAACATGTCGATGAAGAACGAGGTGCAAAGCAATCAGTCGAAGGCGCATGAAGCGACCGAGCTCAACAAGCTTGAGCAAGTGGTTATTAGAATGTTCAGGCAACTAGACGATCAAGGACGAGAAGACATAGTTCGTTTTCTCGATGCTTTACTGGCAGTTCGATAATTTTGTACGACGCGGCTAGATGTCGGGTTTTGGACTGGAGGAGTAAGTAATAAAATGGATTCGAAGAAGCATAAAACGTTGGCGCGCTCAAGGCTTTTCCAATTTTCAATAGCGTTCCCGTTGTTGTTGGGCTTGGGTCTCGGGGTTCTGATTGCAATTAATACAGAGCTTGGTGGTCTGTGTTTAAGTTCTACGTGTATTCGGAATTTTTTTGAGCACTTTAAGTTTGCTCTAACTATCGCGGGTGCTTCGCTTCCCTTGGCAGCTTTAGTGGCCGCAATCCACCGCTCTAACGAAGCTGCTATGCAGATTGAAGTTGCTTCGAAACAGTATGACGAGGCTGTAAAAAACAATAGATTTGGTAATTATCTGAAGCATAGAGAGAGTTTTGAAAAGCTTGTGGTTGCCCATGTCACGAGAAGTGCTTCCGATGAGCGATATGTCAAGCCATATATTTTTCCTAGCAGCTTATATGTAAAGATGTTTCCGGCAAGCGGCTTTAAGGCAGAGGCGTGGTATGGAGAACCCGACTACGAAACGTTTGCTTCACTTGAACATTCTGTGGCAGTGCTCATGGGGCAAATAAAAGGAGATAGCTTTGATGTAGATGTTTTCTTTGAGCATCTTCAACATGTCTCAATGTTTTATGGGGTTGGTTATCATGAATTCCAAGCGGTTCGGCTGCGTTCAAATGCGAGGGTTGTGTTGATTGTACCGAAACATGAGGACGCTGCTACGGCGATAATCACTCTTGTGAATGAACTTGTGAGTCTTCATGGAGTGGTTAGGACCTATATTGGAATGAATAATGACGATGATTTGGTGTGGGGCAGGTACTGGGCGAAAACTCACACTAACCTGTCTCTTTCAATGAGTTGCTTAGTAATTGATAAACTCGCTCAAGAGTCTTGATCAAGGCTCCCTGAGGCGTTGCCATTCACGATTAGCGGCCCGACGAGCATTTTTCTCGCTCACGTACACATGCCGCAGTCGTCTCGGTCTGGTCTGGTCGCCGGCCGTGACCGACTTCTCTTGCCCGGTGGCCGTGTCTCGGTAGAACGCGATGATGCCGGTGTATTCGATTTTGCCTCTCACCCCGTCCTCGAGAAGGCCATCAACGCTGTCCTCCGGCAACTTGCTTTCCAGCTCCAGGCTGACTGTGTAACCGGAACTGTCCGTCAGGCTGTGTTGCACGTTGCCGCCGTACCAGATGATTTCGTCGATTTCGGCCTTTACCCCCTGGAGCGTGTACGTCAGTTCGGGGATCAGATTTGGCAGGCCTTTGGCCAGCGTATAGCTGAGCGTTGCGCTACCCCGCTGCAGGCGGTTCAGCTCGGCCCTGGCGGCCCGCAATGCAGACTGACGGTCGCTATAAGTGTGTCGAAGGTCCTTGAGGTTTTCGCCTCCCCCGGCAATGGCTTCCTGCTTTTTCGTACTGTTGACGTCGTAGAAGTAGGCGCGTACACCGTCGTAGCTGTCGCGATCAGCCTGGAGGAAGCGGTGCTGATCGCCGTCACGGCGGGTGAGGGTGATGTGTGGCAGGCCCAGGCCGCTGACTGTCTTGCCGCCGCCTGCCGGCATGCACACCAGGCAACCAGCTTTCACAGTGGCCACGGCATCGAAGTCCTCGCCGAGGCGGGTTAGCAGGTTGGCGTCGGACTCGTTGGCCTGGTCCAGCTGGTGGATCGTTTGGCCGTCCAATGTGCCGGCTATTTTCGCGGTAAGTCCGTTGCCTAAGGCAACATCGCGTAAGACCTTGCCGAGCGTTGTGGTGCTCCAGCTGCGCTCGCGCTTGGTCTTGAGGCCCTTGCGCAGATCCGCCGATCGGGCGCGAATGCTCAGGATATCCGGCGCGCCACTGTGCTCTGTTTCATCGACAATGTAGCTCCCCTTGTCGATAAGGCCGGTGTCGCTCCAGCCGAGCCACAGGCGTATCACTGCGCCCCGGGGCGGTATCGTGAGCAACCCGTCGTGATCGCTCAGCGTGATGCTCAGCTGATCCGCTTCAAGCCCCCGGTTGTCCGTCAGATGCAGGCTCATAAGACGGGAGGCGATCCGCATGGCGATATCGTTGCCGTCCACGGTGATGCGAAATGCCGGTATCGGATAGGCAGCGTCGCGTTGCAAGCCGTCGATGGCATCGCGTAGGTAGCCGGTAACTTTCGAGAGGGCCGCATCGATCACAGCAACCCCCGCAGGATGTTCAGGCCGCTGCTTACACCGGAGCCGAGCAAGTCGCTGCGACCGTCATCGATGCGCTTGAGCTTGATGGTGAAATCGATGCGCCGGGCAGCGCCGTCCTGGAAGAAAACTGTTCTGTTATCGCTCAGACTTTCGATAACCCACAGCCCGAGCAATCGGCCCGTACCTTCAACCAGCGGCCAGGCCTTGCCCGTATCGGCCATCTGGCGCAGGGCATCCAGGCTGACGGTTGTACCCGCCAGTTCGGGAAGCAGCAGTCCTGGAAGCGTAATGGCGTCTTCGCCGCGGCCGAGGAACTGCAGTGCTGGCTGCGCTCCGACACGGTTGTTCGCGGCGTGACGCCAATCGGTTTGTCGCTGCATTTCCTGATAGGCCAAGGTGTGCAGACTGAAAACGAACATGCCCAGGGCGAGCATCATGTCGGGTTACTCCTGGTCAGAGAGGCGGCTGCGCTGGCGGGCGGATTTCTCGCGGTTACGGCGGTCCAGCTCAGCGCTGACGGCCCGGGCAATGGCTTGTGGGTCCATACCCGGTGTCGGGTGAATGTTGATTGTGATGACGTCGTGGCTGTCGCTGATGCTGGGCGCAGCGCCTGCAATAGGAGGCCGGCTGTCCAGGGTGATACCTGGGGCTGCGTTCGCCGCTAGGGACTGGCCGGCACCAAGCTGGGGAGCAACTGCCTGCAGATCCCGTTGGCGCAAGTTAGCCAAATGCTTGCCCAGGCTGATGACCTCGGCAGTTGGTCGGTTGGCGTCGATCTGTGGCACCAATGCCCGGATGTCAGGCGATGCGATGTTGGCCAACTGCTTGCTCAGGCTGACGACTTCGGCAGCTGGTCGGCTGGCGTCGGCCTTTGGCACCAATGCCTGGACGTCAGGCGCTGCGATGTTGGCCAGCTGCTTGCTCAGGCTGATGACCTCGGCAGCCGGCCGGCCGGCGTCGACTTGTGGCACCAATGGCTGGACGTCAGGCGCTGCGATGTTGGCCAACTGCTTGCTCAAGCTGATGACCTCAGCAGCCGGTCGGCCGGCGTCGACTTGTGGAGCCGCTGCCAGGACCTCCTGCGGTGCAACCTTGGCCAATTTTTTGCTCAGGCTGAGCACTTCGGCAGGGCGCTGCTGGCCCGATCCGGCCGGTGGCACCGCTTCTTGGATGTCCAGGCGCCCGACCTTGGCCAACTGGCTATTCAGCTCGGCAATGTTCGCGGGAATCGCCTGATCAATGCCTGGTGTCGCAAAGTTTTTGTCCAGCGCCCCGGCCTGGGCCAACTGCGCGCCTAAGCTGCTTGCGCTCGTAACCAGGTCCTTACTCGCCCCGACTTCTGGCGCATTGGCCTGCAGGTCGAACTGACCGGCTTTAGTCAGGTCTTGCCCCATGCGAGCGACGGCATCGAGCGGAGCTTTCGCGCCGGCATTGACGCCGACAGCCAGTCCCTCCGTGGTGAAGCCACCCAGCTCGGCAAATACCCGTGACGGGCTGTGGATGCCGAGCTTTTCCTTGAACCAGCCAATTGCAGAATCGCCGAGATTACCAATGGCGCTCTTGATCTGTCCCAGGCCTGCCAGCAGGCCATTAACCAGGCCGTTGACGATCATGCTGCCAAACTCTGTGAAGCGGGCCGGCAGTTCGATGCCCAGGTAGTTCAACACTCCCGCAAAGGCCTGGTAGATCAGTCCGATCGGGCTGAAGTTGGCCAGAACGGTGAGAATGCCGCCGATGCCAGCACTGAAGCCCGCGCGAATTTCGGTCCAGGAGTTGGCGAAATACGCTTTGACCTGGTCCCAATTTTGATAGAGCAGGTACGCACCGCCGGCCAGCACCGCGACGACAGCCGCAATGGCCAGCGCTACAGGGTTCATGGCCAAGCCCCACAAGGCGATGCTGACAGCCCGAATTGCCGTCAACAGTCCACCGCTGAGCACACTGGCCAGCTTCCCGACCACCGGCAACACACTGGCGCCCTTCACGCTGAACAGCGTCATGCCATAGCGCACCATGGCGAAGGGGCCGAGCAGACTGGCCATGGTGATTGCCAAGGCCCCGAAGCCGGCGGCGAGCACCGCGACGGCCGCAACAATCTTCACCAGACCACCAGCCAGCCCAGGGTTCTCCCGGGCCCAGGCGCCGACGCTGGCTGCCATTTCACCCAGGGTAGGGATCAGCCCCTTGAGTTCCGGGGCGACTGCCGCGCCAAAATCGGCCATGGCATTGGTGAAGCTGCCCTCGGCCGCCTCCATGACGTTGCTCAGCGTTCCCAGTTGCTCGTTGACGCGAGTCCGCAAATCGGCCTGGTCCTGGAGCTTTTGCTGCACCTCCTGATATCCGGCCAGGCCCTTGTTCATCATGGTGTTGAGGACGGCCATGGTCTCGGCGTCGTCGCCGAACAGCGACTTGATCGTTGCAGTACGATCTTCGTCGTTGAGTACCTTGAGCTTCTCGATCTGCTTGTAGAGGTTCTCCAGACCCGCGAAGTTACCATCGTCGTTGGTAAAGTTGAGCTTGATTCCTCGGCTTTTCAACGCTGTGGAGTCGTTGACATCCTCGACACCGCCCTTGTCCAGGCCTGCCTGGAAGATCTTGCGGTAGGCGTTACCGGCAGCGCCGCCCTCCATGCCGGCCTGGTCCATCATGATCAGCAATGGCCCAAGCTCTTTCGCCGCTTCGATGCCGGTTTTCTTGATGACGTCCATCACCGGCGCGATTTTGCTGAAGCCCTGCAGCATGTTGCCTGGGTCAACGCCGGCATAGAAGCCGCGCTGAATGGTGTCCATCAACGCCATCATGTCTTTTTCAGATGTGCGTGTAGCGTCCTGCATCTTCGCCGCGAACTCAGCCGATTCTTCCACCGGCATCTTCAACTGCACGCCCAGGTAGGCGGCCGCTTCGCCGGTGCCGCCCAGGATGCTCTGCGCGCTCAGGCCTTGCCGGCGCAACATGGTCATCATGTTCTGGAAGTCGGCGGTGGTGCCAGGCAGACGATCGCCCAGACGCGTGGCCAGGTCGGTGATCTTCTGGAAGTCTTCGGCGACCTGGCCGTTGTTGCCCATCATCGAGACCTTCAGCTGTGTGGCCGAATCCTCGTTGGGTGCAAAGGCTTGAATCGCGGCTTTCACCGGCTGTGCTGCGGCATAACCGGTGGCCAGGCCGGCCGCGCCGGTACCGGCCATGCTCGCCCCCAAGCGCTGTGCTTTTTCCAAATCGCTGCGGGCCTTGGCCAACTTCGCCTGCTTGGCCGCCAGCTGGTCCATGCGCTTGGCCTGGGCGCTGATGGCTTCGTTGGTGGCGCTGATCTGGTCGCGCAGCTTGCGCTCATGGCTTGCCAGGTCGCGGGTACTGATCCCAGCGGCTGACAGCTTGGCGCGCAGAGCCTGGAGTGCCTGCTCTTGTGAGGCATGCTGGGATTTCAGGGCCCGCGCCTCGCGCAGGGCGGTGCGGAACTCCTGGTTGAGCCCCTGCATCGGTGCACGTGCTTCCTGCAGTTGGTTGCCAAGCGCCGACAGGCGCTCCCGATGCTCACGGGCCTCGGCCGCGCTGGCACGGTGTTGCTGCTGTAGTTCCTTCTGGCTACCACTGAGCTGACGCACCAGTGTCAGTTGAGCCTGCTGCTGTGTAACAAGGGCCGCATATTCGTTGCGCAGTTGCTCTGTGGGCTGGTTCGTCCTGCCGATCTGCTCGCCCAGGTCCCTGATGCGCTTGCGGTTTTCTTGCCATACTTGGTTGGCCGCTCGTGCCTGCTCGCGGGTTTGCTTCAGCTGCGCGGTGAGGGATTTGTGGTGATCGTTCAGGGCAGAGGTTTCGCCCTGGAGCTTGTCATAGCTGGCCTGGAGCGGCTGGACTGCACGCTCCTGGTCACGCAGCGCGCCGGCCAGCTCCTGGACGCGGCTCTGGGTCGCGTTCAGGGCATCGGCGGTCTTGCGGGCTTCGGTGAGCTGGGAACGCCAAGCACTCACATCCTTCTGCTGGGCGTTCAGTTCCTTGAGGCTGTCCCGGGCAGCCTTGAGGGCTTTGGCGGTCTCTTGGCTGCCCTGACTGATCTGGCGCAGCGGTGCGGTGGCTTTGTTGATCGCGCTCAACACCACTTCTAGGCGCAGGTCATTGGCCATTGTTGCTACTCCTCAACCGCGCCCGCTCGCGCCAGTCCATCAGGTCCTTCACGCCGAGCACGTCCATGTCGCTCGGCGTCCAGTGGAAAACCACGGCCACATCGGCCATGGCATCTTCTACGCAACGAGGGACGCGTCCGTCTTCATCCGCTTCTGCAGCAAAAAACCGGACACTTTCACGCCCACAGCGACCAGGTCGGCAGGGTCCAGGCGGCCGGCCTCGTACTCATTGAGCTCGCTGATGCGCGGGATCAGCTTGATCAGGCTCGCCACATCCATCTGCAGCAACTCGGACAGGTGGATACCGCGCAGCTCGCCTGCGGTGGGCTTGCGCAGCGTGATGACGGCAATTTCGGTTTTGCCACGCTGGATCGGGGTGTCCAGCTCGACCTGGTTGTCGTTCAGTTGTTTGGCTTCGGCAGTGGCTGCGGCGGCGGTGGCTTCGGTAATTTCCATGGTGGCTCCAGTGTTCTGTCAGGGGGCGGGATCAAATGCCCAGGTTTTTGCGTTGTTCGGCGAGCATGTCGACGCCGTCGATGATCTCGATGAAGTTGAGGAGGTCGACCTCGACCAGGACTTCGCCGTCGATGGTCAGCTTGTAGTAGCTGCAGGTGGTGGTGATGCTCTTCTCGGTGTCCTCACCGGCCTGGGCCTCGCCTGCCTCGATGGTTTCGTGACGACCGCGGACAACAATCTCGACGGCGGTGTGCACGCCGGTATCGTCTTGCTGATACGTGCCGGTGTAACGCAGCAGTACGGCATCAGCCTTGATGGCGCCGAACTGGCGAATGACCTGGTCGTCGAAACCGCCGAGCTTCCACTCCAGCTGGATGCCGTCATCGCTCCAGCCGAGGTCAGCTTTGACCGGGCCGTTCATACCGCCGCCGCGGTAGCCCTCCATCTTGCGGCTGAGCGGGGGCAGGGTGACGGTCTTACAAACGCCGAGATAGCTGCCGCCATCGTTAAACAGGTTGAGGTTCTTGAGCTTGCGTGGCATGGCCATGGATATGGTCTCCGTCAGCTGTTGACGCGGCTGGCGAAGTCAGCCAGGTAGCGGTCGGTAATGCGCTGGCGCAGCGAGAGGTCCTCAAGCGGCGGCACAGGCGTGTAGTCGTAGTCGATGGCGAGTTTGCCGGCCTTGAGGGTTGCTTCGGTGTTGACCTGCTCGTCGTACCAGGCACTGCCACCGATCAGGTAGCCGCCGGCGATCAGCTCGCGGAACTTGGCGTTGATACCTTCCAGCATGTCCCGGACCAGGGATGGGTGCATTGGCTTGTCGACCGCCCACAGGTGCGCCTCGGCCATGGTGTCGGCCAGGACTTGCGCGGTGCGGGTGTAGTTCTCGAACGCGAACAGCGGGTCTTCGGTGCAGGTGCGCGAGCCCCAGAAACGGAAGCCGTCCTCGTTGATAAGGGTGGTCACCTCGTTGCTGTTGAGGTAATTCGCATCGGTTGCCGGGTTCTGCAGGTCCCAGAACACATCGGCGGTGATGCCGGTTACGCCATTGACCGGAACGTTGGAGAGGGTCTTGTGCCAGCCAATCTCCTGGTCGATCTTAGCGCGCAGGCCCAAGGCTCGGGCTACTGCCGGCGCAGGGATGGTGCCATTGCTGGCCGTACTCCACTGTTCGAAGTCCGGCCAGATGACCATGACTTCACGGGCACCGAAATTCTCGCGGTAGGCGACGGCCTCTTCCTTGGTCTTGCAGCCCGAGGCGGCGACGTACGCGAACGCGCGTAGCTGCTGGGCGATCGATACCAAGGCGGTGGCCACTGGCAAAGAGTCGAGGCCTGGCACCCCCAGGATGCGTGGGGTGACCTTGAGGCGGGTCTTGGCGGCCAGCAGCGCCTTCATGCCGGTGTACTTGCCGGTGGCGGTGGTGGTGCCGATCAGGTTGCTGGTGGTTTCTGCAGGGGTCGCACCGGTTGCCACCCGCACGACGACGGTCGCAGGCTTGGTTTGGTCTGCAATCGCCTGCAGGCTGGCGGCCAGAGTTCCCTTGGTGCCGGCTTTGCTGATGGCGGCCTGTACGTTGGTCAGCAGGACGGGAGTATTGAGCGGGAAAACCGAGGCGTCGGCGTCGTCTGCGGTGCAGACCAAGCCGACGACGGCGGTAGAAACGGTTCGGATTGGGCGGGTGCCCTCGCTGATTTCGAGGACCCGGACGCCGTGATGGTATTCGTCGGCCATGGTTGAGTGCCTGTGCGGTGGTTGGAAGACACTGCACAGGCTGACGCGCGCGACGATGAGATGCGATTGAGAGGGCTTGTAGTCCAGGTAGCTACAAGGTGTTTAAGCGCTACCGACTGCTGCGCGGATGGCATTGATTGCCGTATCTGCAAAGTCTTCGGCCTGCCCATGCGTGGTTGCCTTGAGCACCTCGACCTTACCTTTGAGGCGGGCCGCCCGGATTGAGCAGACGGCCGCGTGCCACGCCTGCGCCTCCTGCAGGATCGACTCGGCCGCCTCCATGGGATCGACGCCCTGGGCATCGACCACGGCCTGTACGGTCAGCGGCACCTCACCGGCGTAACCCGCCAGCTTGAAGGCCTTCGCCTCGGCCTCGGCCAGCTGGTTCTCGATAGCGCGCAGCGGATCGCCCAGCACCGCCGCCAATGCCTGGTCGGCCGCCTTCTCGATTTGCTGCTGGGCCACCAGCAGCGCCGCGCCAATGGGCAGCGCCTCGAAGTCGAAGCCGTTGTAGTTGGTCTCGCCGTAAACGACGTTCAGAAAGGTCTTTTGCATGATCGCCTCACAGGCTCGACAGGTTGGTAATGATGTGGCCCAAGTCTTTGGACAGGGTGCCCGCCGCGATACCCACAAACAGCGAGCCATTGAGTGCCGAAGGCACCGCCGTACCGGTCATTGACAGCGCAATAAGCGCCGAGCCTGGCCCGATCAGCCTGCCCCGGAAAGTGCCGCGCAGCTCAAGCGTGCAGTTGTACATGCGCACCTGCATAAGGATCGGGGCCGACGATCCGCTGGCAAAAGCGAGCGCATAGTAGGCGCTCAGATCACCGGCGCTCGAGGCCGGGAGACTGACTGTCACGTTAAGCAGCTGCAGGGTCGAGCCATTCGACAACCAGAACGATCCCATGCGAGTCAGCTGGTCACTGCCATCGGGCAGAAACTCATTGCAAATCAGCTTTCGCCCCGACCCAGCCACAGCTGCAACGATCAACTGACGGCCGGCTGTGAGGATGCTCTTATCCAGCACATAGTCCCTGGCCAGCCACGCCGTAACCCGCCCGCCGTCCGGGGTGGCATCGACCGCCCGCTGCAGGGTCTTGAACGGGCTGGCCTCGGTACCGATAGCGTTGTCGTCGCCCAACTGCGGGTCCACCCAGTAGGCGCGAACAATCGACGGTGCTGCCGCAACCGCTGCCGACACGGCAGCGTCAATCGCGGTCTTTTTACCGCTGAAATAGTCGATCAGCTTGTTGTTTGCCGCGACCAGCGCGGCGATTTCAGTTTCAAGGCTCATGGTTATGATCCGTACAGGTGTTGAACAACGGTGTATTGAAGGGCCATCAGGCCGGTGGCATTGGCAACTGTCGCGCTCAGCAGGCTGTCACGCGTTTCGGTGGCGGTTTTCTCGGCAGCACTCATACGCTCCAGCAGACCGCTGATTTGCTCTTCTGCAATGCGCTGTAGGCGTTCCTGGCTAACCAGGCGGTCTTGCTGCTGCAGGGTGCGCAGCTGCTCGGCAATGAGCGCCGTGGCCTGCACGGCCAGAGGCTCGGCCAGCGTCAGGTTGAGGCCGGCGGCCACGCTGGTAATGGTCACGCTGTCCGCCGGCAGCGCAGCCAGTGACAGGTCGTAGGCCAGCAGCAGGTCGATGTTGGCGGCTTTGTAGGCCAGCGCCTCGGTCAGGTGCGACCAGACCGCCAACAGGGTGCCGTCGCTCAGGAAAATCCCGACCTCGCGCACCCAGTACGCTGCCGCGCCATCGGCGACAGCAGTCAGGTGCAACAGCGTGCTACTCAGCTTCTCGCCGCTGGAAATCGGAAAGCGCGCCACCTCGTTGCGCAGGGTCTTCTGCTCGGCGCTCGGGGTGTAGGCCTGGCTGCCCAGGGCGATATGGCTAATCTCGGCCGAGAGGCCGGTTTTCGTCGCCGTCAGGATCGCCGCCAGGCCGGCCTTGGTGATGACAGGTTGCAAGCCTGTACTCATAGAACAGCCTCCATGTAGCCCCGCACGACCGTGCGCACCTGCGCCGCGTTGGCCACCAGCGGGGCACCTTCTGCTTGAATGGGTACGCCCTGCGCCTCGGCAAATCGCCGGGATACGCTGGACGCGTTGAGGGCATTGGCAAACAGCACCATCTGCGCCATGGGATCGAACGGCACCGCCTGGGCATCCATGGATCGATGCTGTACGGCGCGCGCCTGGAAGGCGTTACCGAGCACCAGACCGCCGTCGAAGCGGGCACCCAGCCGAAACTCGTAATGGCTGCGCTCGTTCTTCGCCGCATCGACCAGGGCACGCAAACGCGCGCCCAGCTCGGGGGAGATAATTGAACCCTCACCCGCCCGGTTTTCGTTGGCCCAGGCCGTGACCTGGAACGTGTACGGCGCGGCGTTCGGTATCTGGTGCCACTCCTTGAACTCCGCGTTGACCCGCACTGCCTTGAGTACTCGCCGGACTGCTCCGACGGTGCCCTTGGTCTTGTGAACCGGAATCGCCTCGCGGATCAGTGCACGGCGCTGCTCGTCGGTGTAGGCCGCTTCCCAGCCTTCCACCTTGAGCGCCCAGCCCAGCCAGGGCAGGAAATTAGGCGGGCAGCGCGCCGAATCGGCCACGCCGCGAATGATTTCTGGGTCCACACCCAACTCGCCGACGCGCTCCAGCGAGCGCTCCAGCAGCGTGGCGTTGCGGGGTAGCAGGCTCATGTGGCCAACCTGCTGGTCAGGTCAATGGAGGTGGCGCGCGGGTAATGTCGCTTGTCACACACCACCCCCTCGACCGGCTGGACCAGGTCAACCCGACTGATCCCTGTTACGTGCAACGCTGCATAGATAGCCGAAACCGGCAACTTCCCCTCCAGCCGGCGCGAGGCGGCAATGGTGGTATCCAAGCTGGCCCTGGCGGTGGCGAGGACAACATCAGGATCTGGCCCGTCCTCTACCCAGAGGACTGCCTCGACCTTGAAGTCGGTCGGGATACCAACCTGCGCCCGTGGCCGGTCCGTTACTGGGCGCACATCCTCTGCCGACAGCGCCTTTAGGACAATCGACACCAGTTGCACCTCTGGCACGGTGCTGTTTGGCCTGGGCAGGACAGCCAGCGATACGTCGCCAGGTAGCGGATTGGCCAAGCCTGCGTCGTAGTCGCAGACCACAACAATGGCCCCGGCGGGTAGCTGCGCTTTCACCGCAGCTGGCACCGCCACCCCGGAAAACCGGGGCGAATCGACTGAGACGTGCACCAGCTCGGCCGACGAACTCATCGCGTGATATTCATATGCGCCGCTACTGCCTGCGACGGACAGCGCTTCCAGCGATAGACGCGTGCGGTAGCGCAGCGCCTCGTCGCTTTCCATCACTGCTGCCACAGGCGGTACCGCGTCTGGATCAGCCGCCCGAATGGTCAGCCGCTGCACGCCGTAATCGGCCGCACGATTGTCCAGGTCGGCGCCCTTGGCATAGGCCAGCAAGCTTGCCTTGGCCGCGTCGTTGACCCGTTGGCGGAGGATGAGCTCACGATAGGCGTTCTCCTCCAGCATCTTGACCACGGGGTCCGACTCGAGCGCTAGCCGCGCCGCGACGGCTGGCTGCTCCTCGATCGGATAAAGGCTGACAAAACGCGCCTTGCGTGCGTCGAGAATGGTCTCGAAATCGAGCATCTCGATGATGTCTGGCGCCGGCAGCAAGCTCAGATCGATCATGCGGGTTGCGCTCATCGGGCGGCCCCCAGCTGTAGTGGCGTGCGGATGCTCAGCGGTGCATTGGTGTCGATCTGCCTGGCTTCGATTTCAAGGGTGGCAGCGCCCGTCATGGAATCGACATCGAGGCGAACCTTATTGAGAGTGATCCGGGGCTCCCACTGCATGATGGCCATGGCAGAGGCGGCGTAAAGGCGCAGCCGCGTTGCAGAATTCTGGGGTTGGTCGATCAGTTCGGGGATCAAGCTGCCATAGTCGCGGCGCATCACTCTGGTCCCGATACGGGTGGTGAGGATGTCCACGATCGATTGAATGATGTGGTCCTCTTCCCCGATGGCTTCTCCGGTGTGTCGGTTCATTTCACGGGGACCCCGGTTTTGCTTGGGCCGCTCATGACGCCGCGGTGCAGGTGGCTGACCAGGCTGATTTCCTGGGCCACGACGTCTTCCGAGACGATCACCGTGCCGGTGACGTTCTGGTTGCCTTTTTGGGTGTAGTCCCCTTGATGGTCTATGTCGCCGACGATGCGAATTCCGCCGTCACTGATGAGTTCGGTAGTTCCACCCGACGGAAGTGCAGCGCTCAGGTGGTGAGCTTCGCTGTCGTATTCGATGACAGCGCCGTCTGCATAGGTGCGGCGGTGCAGGCCTGGGCGGTCACCATTCGGCGGAATGAGATCGCTGAAGAGCCCGGTGATTGCCACGCCGTTGGCGAGTTGGCCACTCGGTGAAAGAAGAATGACCTGCTCGTTGACGGTGGGTGGGTCCCACTCTCGGTCGGCGCCGGTGCGGAGGGCGAGCCACGGTAACCAGGTGGTCAGCAACTCGCCAGTGCGCACCCGCACACGAGGCGGCTTGTGCTGCACCTCGGCAATGGTGCCAAAGCGGACAAGGTTTTCTATGAGGCGGGCAAGTTCGGCGAGGCTGTTCATGCTGGTGATGGTCGCGCCGCCTACGCGTGCGCGCATCACCATGGCCTTGTAGGGAGGGCTGTTACAGGGTCAGATGAGCGAGCAAGGTGTCGCGAACCTGGTCGAGTTCGGTGTCGGTGAGGCCGAGGAGCTCGCGCTGGTCGTACTGGACGGCCGGCGCATTGCGGGCTGCACGATCGCGTAGGCCTTCCTGGTGCACCCGTGCAATCCTGGCGATTCGACCGGTGAAACCCACGGTGGCCGCGTTTCCGTCACCACGGGCTTTCATGAAGGTCGCGGTGCGCAGCTTCTGAAACATCTTCACTTTGGCGCGGATTCGCCCTTTTTTGCCGCGCAGTTGTCGTGGTTTGCGGGGCACATACGCCGAGCCGTCCGGGTTCTGTTGCGCTGTGATGCGCCGCTGCTGGCTGCGCCTGAGTTGTTGGGCTATCGAGCGGGCCAGCTTGGAGCGCTCCGCCGGCTCGATGCGCTGTAGGAGCGGACTTACCCAGTCCTCCAGGGCTTCAAGATCAGCCATGGCTTGGTCGCCTTGGATGCGGTACCGACAACGCCATGCCTTCCGGCGCCGACGGCGGCAGCCAAGAGGCCAGCGGCTGGCCATCTGCGAAGATGGTCACCTCGCCATAGTCCTGGTATGGCTCGTACTGCGGTTCGCCGGGGTGGGTGACGTCATAGGTCCCGTCCGCCTGGCGCTTGACCACGACACGTTCGGTCAGCGGCAGGGTAATGCTCATGTCCACCTTGCTCCGGTCGATAAGGTCGACCTCGAACTTGACGCTGTTGGCGGCCTTTTCGAGGTTGACCAACAGTTCCGACTGGTTGACCCGGAGCCAGCCCAGAATCGGCAGCATCACGCTGTCGGGGTGACCCGCGAAGTCGGTCAGGATGATTTGCAGCGTGTAGCTGTATTCGAACGACAGGGTTGGAGCCGCAGTGCAGCGGACCTTACCGGCGTCGATGAACATCAGCAGCGCATCGGGGTTTGGCTTGAGGCCAGGGACGGCCGCGAGCAGATGGTCGCGGAGGCTATTGGGCTTGTTCATGGGTTCACCTGGTGCTGATAGACACGGTCGACTTGGGCGGCACATTCGGCCCAGGCCTGTTCAACAATGTCCTGGTCATTGAGAAGGTCCCCGTTGGCCGTCGGCGCCGTCGCCGGCAGGACGCACGGGACCACCACCGGACAGCCATTGACGGTAAGCGTCGGCGCCGGTGAGGGCGGGACGCTCCCGCAGCCGGCGAGCAGCATCAGGCAGAAGCTGGCGAGCCCAGTCCCGGAGTTGGTCATTTTCATGCTTGAGTGCCTCGATTGTGCGTTGGCGGGTGGCCAAGCCCTGGCGCAGTTCGCCCTGAGTCTTCAGGAGTTGGGCCTGGCCGTTGCGCTCGCGCTCCAGGGTGGATTTCAGCTCGGTGGCGGTGGCCAGGTTGCGGCGGGCATCGGCCTGGGCGGTTGTGAGCTGGCCCTCCAGCCCCTTGGTCTTGGCCTTCTCAGTCCCGAGCAGGAGCTGTTGACCCCAACCCCACAGCCCGGCCGACACCGCGGCGAACAGAGCACCGGCCAGCACCCCGTCGCGCAGGTCCATCAGGCTGCCTCCTGTCCGCAGCCGCAGTCCTGGTGCCGCTCAAAGGCGCGTTGCAGCTTCACGTCGTATAGGTTCCGCTTGTAGTCCGGGCCGTTGTACAGCTCGGCCACCTTGGCCCATTTGAGCGACTTGAGGGCCTTGAGCAGGGTAGGGTCGGCCTCGATGTAGCGGACGAAGGCCTCCAACTGGTCCGACTCGCTGCGGCTCATAGCATCGACGAAGGCCTGGACGCTGGGATAGCCCAGTCGCTCCCAGTGGAAGCCCATCACCTGGAAGGCGCCCCAGCTGCAGGATTCTAGGGCGGCCTGCTCGTCGATCATCCGGGCCTGGGCCAGGCGCTGGTGTTCTGCGGTACCGCCGACATAGCCGCCGAACTTCGGATTGACCAGGGCCGGGAACTGCTTGGCCAGCTCGTCGGAACGCTGGCGAAGTTGATCGGTCAGCTGCTCCAGCTCGTCCTGGTTGTCACCGGGCCGGCGGATCTTCTGCAGGCGGGCGTACATGATGTGTCGCTCGTACAGGATCACCGGCTTGCCGTTATCCAGGAAGCCACGCCCTTTGGACTCGACCTCGTTGAGCGCATACACAGCCGCCAGGGGTACGCCCAGGCGGTCGGCAGCTCGCACCATGTCGGCATTTTTCAGCAGGTGAGCGCAGTCGGCACCCTGCAGGCTGGCCAGCGTTTTAGGGCCGGCGATACCGTCCGCAACCAGGTCTGCCTGGTGCTGGTAGGCACGGACAGCGGCCTCGGTGGCGTCACCATACACGCCATCGGCGCTTATCTTGGCGCCGCGGGCAATGAGCTTGCGCTGCAGGTCGCGCACCGCCTGGGAGCGGTCACCATGGCGAAGAGTCATAGTGTGCCCTCCTTGCGAGTGAAAGTTTTCTTCGCAGCCGCCCGAACGAACTCGATGCCCAGCAGGCCGATCAGGCCCCCGAAGAAAGGTGCGGCGGTCAGTGGGATGCCGATCAACGACAGCCCATGGCTGGCCGATAGGGCAACGAATCCGCACAGCGGTGCCTCGATGACCAGTTGGCGGAGCTTCCCGCCGCCATAGACAACCCGCAGGGCGGCAATCAGGGCCGCCAGCAGGCCGGCATACAGCCCGGGCCAGTTGTTTTCGAGCCATGTTGCGAGAAAGGCCCAGGTTTCAGGACGGTCAGGCATGGGAGTCCTTCCATGGTTTCGGGTTGGTTTGGTCATGGGCAGTCACTCCCACAGGTTCACCATCTGGCGTTCAGGCGCAGAGGTTTGGATTTCGGGTAGGTCGACCAGCACGCCGGCCTTGAGCACCGGGCCGAGGGCGGCCAGACCGGGGTTGGCGTCGAGGACAGCCTCAACGACACCCGCCGTTCGGCCGTAGTGACGCCAGCACAGCGCGTCGACGGTATCGTTTTGCTGGGTTCGGAGTTGAGTGGACATCACAGCAGCTCCACGGTGGTGCGGGAGGTCCCAAGGATGTCCCGAATAGCCCAGCGCTGATCGCGGCGGTAGTCGTCGATCGTCGGCTCGGTTCTGTCGGCCTCTTCGGCACCGCTGCGAGTGGTGTCGTAGCTGCGGTACCGCTCACAAACCTCGGCACCGGCCGCGCACTCGACCGCACGTTGATACAGGTAAACCAGCTGGGATTGGTCCTTCACCCTCTCGCTTGGGACTGCCTCAAGCGAGGCGTAGCCCGCCGCCTGTTTGGCCTCACGCCATGCCGACAGCTCGCGATTTACGCTGATGACAGCGGCAATCACGGCGGTCTCAAGCCGGGCAGCGGTGACGCTGGAATCGATGCGCAGGGTCTCGCGCAGCTTGTCCAGATCGATCGAGGGCCAAAAGGCCTCGCTGTTGATGTGCACGCCGGGTACGGAAGGACTGGGCGCCAGGCCGCCAGGAATGAATCCACTCATGATCGCGGTGCTCTGAATAGGTCGGCGGTGGTCGGGGCTTCACAGCTGGGCCAAGGAGAAAGCCGCTGATCCGCCCCGAGCCGCCGGGTTGCGTGGGACGCTCGGTTAGCTGGCAGGGCCAGCGAGTTTCTTGAGGAGGCGCTCGGCGCGCTCCAGGTCTTTCTTGCCGCCGCAGTTATCGTGCAGCTCGATGGCGCGGCGCAGCAGGTCAACACCAGCCTGAATCTGGCCTGGCTGTCCGGGATTGGCGTCGTCCAGACCGGTTAGGGTGGCCTTTCCAAGGGCCAGCATCAGCTTCGCGCGGGCCTCATCGGGCATGTCCTCTTCAGCGGTCAGCTCGGCGGTGCGGGTCAGGATGTCGAGAGGGAAGGTTTCGCCGGTTTTCTGGGCCTTGAGCGCGGCTTCGGCGATTTCTTCGGCCACGATGCAGCCAGTGGAACGCTCGAAGCGGTCGGGCATCTTCAGACCATGCTGCAGTACGTAGGCCGCCACATCGAGGCCGCCGATCCATTCGCCGGCGTCGAAGCGCCAGATCATTACGGTGGTCAGCACCTCGTCTTGGGCACCCTTGCCGGCCTCCAGCACGCCCGCTACATAGGGCTCGTAGGCGGGCAGAAGCTCGGCCTTTAGCTTGCCTTTTCCTTCACGTGACTGAATGGCGGACAGTCGCTGACGGTCCTGGTGGAGTTGAGCAAGCTGCAGCTCGTACTGGGTGGCCCCTTCCATGGTTTGTTCAGGCGCGGTGGCCGCCGCGGCAAGGGCCGCGGTAACGCGCTGGAAATGGCGCCGGCAGGGATTGGTCATGACGTTACCCCTCACGCGATCTCGATGTTTTCGGCGAACGCGGCGCAGCCCAGGTCCTCGATGACATAGGCCTCGTTGACCGATTCGAAGTTCTCGATCCGGTCGCGGGCGGCATTGTCTACGACGGTCTTGCGGCGGCTGCCTTCCTGCCAGTAGTACGACAGGTTGTCCAGGCGGGTCACGAACAGGCCGTTGGCCGGGAAGTGCGGCACACGCACGGCCGGCAGGTTGCCGATGCGCTTTTGGCTGGTGACGATGTCGGCCGCCAGCATTTCGGTCGGGGCGTTGGCCTTGTTGATGATCGGGAAGTACTTGTCGGCCAAGATCTTGCGACCGCAGACCACCACCAACTCGGTGTCCTCCTGGTACCACGGCTCGATCAGCTCGTTGACCATGGCGAACACCAGGGCATCGATGTTCTCGAAGTCTTTGCCGGCGCCGATGGAGATCTTGCCGCTGCCGTCGACCACTTCTTTCATCACGCGCGCGGCGTTCTCCAGGCGCATTTTCTCCAGCCAGCCGACGTTCACATCCTGCAGCAGCGGGTTGGTAGCTGGGTTGGAAGAGGCGGCCCGGCTGGTGCCGTTCCAGCCGATGCAGATGCGGTTGAGCGCCATCAGCTTGATGATCGCGTCACGGATACGGGCCTGGAAGTCCGGGAACTTGGCCCAGGCATCGAGCTTCTGGTACTTGAGGTGGGTGTCGTAGTTCGTCTGGGTGCAGACATAGCCGCGGTTGTCGAGGCCGGTTGGGTCGCGTGTCTCGCGGGCTTTGACGTCGGTGTCGGTGGTGCCGGCGATGTTGCCGGTCACGCCCAGGCCGATCTTTTCACCCATCTGCTCGGGGACGCCATAGATGTTGATCGCGCTCAGGAACTGGCTGGACTCCTGGATACGGCTTTCCAGTTTCTGGGCCACAGCCGGACTGGCGGTGAATTTGGTGGTTACGTCAGGTACGCCATGAAGTTTGGCCAGCTGGGCCAGGTATTCGTTGAAGAGCAGGCGGGTTTCGTTACGCATGGTGGTCTCCGGTGTTCCTTGATCTTTTGTCGATCAGCAGTCGGTGAGTTCGCGACCGCTGCCACCGGGAACCGATGGGCGATCCTTCTGGGTGTGGTCCTGGGTGCTACCCAGGCGGGTGACCAGGGCTTCGTGGTCACTGCTGAGCTTGGCGAACTTGGCCTCCAGCTCGGCGAAAGCGGCCAGGCTTTTGGTCATCGCTTCGGCTTGCTCGGCGCCGTGGGTAGCCAACTGCTCGATCAGCTCGCCCAAGGCTGCGAAGTTAGTGGCATCCCTGCCTTCCTTTTCCTTGCTCTTGCTGAGGAGGCCACCGACCTTGTCGCGCAGTGCCGCGAACATGCTGGGGCCATCCGTCACCTCCTCGAATTCGAGTTGCACCTCTTCAGCTGCGGTGAACAGGTTGTCTTTGTTCTGCTTGCGGCCGGTGAGGGTGCCTTGCTGCGCGCTGAACTGCAGGGCTTCGGTACCCAGGCTGGCCGGGGTGTCGGTAATCGCCAGACCAACCAGGTACGCTTTACCGGTCTTGGCGAACTTGGGATCGATCTCGACCGACGTATAGATTTTCTGGTTCTTGGCGTTCAGGGCGAGTAACGCATCGTTGGGCTGCAGCTGAGCGAACAGCGCCAGTTTGGTCTCGCCATTGATTTCGACCTCTTCCGCCTTACAGGCCAGCACATCGCCATAAGCGCCGAATTCACCGCCCGGCCAAGCCCATTTGATGTGCTCGCAGTTGATGCGCGCACCGTAGGTGTTCGGGCTGTATTGCGCGGCCATCTCCTCGATCCAGGAGCGTTCAATGGTCCGGCCATCGGTGGTGCCGCCTTCTACGGCAACCCGGAACCACTTGGAGCGAAGTTTTTTTGCTGGGGTGTCGGTCTTTTCGGCCATGCCGGGGATCCTCGTTGCGGTGGCGGTGTGCCTTGCGATGAGGGCATGGTCCGCAGCGCGCCGGTCGGCAGCAATGTACTGGGGTTGTAAGCCCGGCGGTTACAGGCGATGCCAGTAGGGGTTCGCGCGCGCGGTCGGCAGCATCTGCGCCATGAACGCTATCGCCCAACCAACCACCGACGCACGCCGCCAAGCCAAGTTCCTGTACTGGACCGGGTGGCGCATCACCGATATCGCCGATTTCCTCGGCGAGAAGGAGAAAACCGTCCACAGCTGGAAAGCCCGCGACGAGTGGGACCGGGCGGACAACGTCGAGCGCATCGGCGGTGCGCTGGAGGCGCGCTTGGTGCAGCTGATCCTGAAGGAGGGCAAGACCGGCGGGGACTTCAAGGAGATCGACCTGCTGCACCGGCAACTGGAGCGCCAAGCGCGGATTCAGCGGTACCAGGGCGGCGGCACCGAAACCGACCTCAACCCCAACATCGCCAAGCGCAATGAGGGGCCGAAAAAACAGGCGGTGCGCAACGAGCTGGACGAGCAGCAGATCGAGACTCTGGTCGAGGCGTTCCGCGACAGCTGCTTCGATTACCAGCTGGACTGGTACCGGGCCGGCAATCAGCGCACCCGTATGGTGCTCAAGAGCCGGCAGATTGGTGCGACGTTCTACTTTGCACGCGAGGCCCTGATCGACGCGATCACCACCGGCCGCAATCAGATCTTCCTGTCGGCGAGCAAGGCCCAGGCGCACCAGTTCAAGACCTACATGCAGGCCTTCCTCAACGAAGTCCTGGGCGTGAAGTTGACCGGCGACCCAATCGTGCTGTGGAACAACGCCGAGCTGCACTTCCTGGGGACCAACTTCCGCACGGCACAGGGGCGCTCCGGCAATTTCTACTTCGACGAATTCTTCTGGGTGCATGGCTTCAAGGAGATCAACAAGGTCGCCTCGGGCATGGCCCTGCACAAGAAATGGCGCAAGACCTACTTTTCCACGCCCAGCAGCATGGCGCACCCGGCATACACCTGGTGGACGGGCGAACGCCTGAACAAGGGCAAGCCGACCGCCCAGCACATCAAGCTGGATGTGAGCCATGAGGCGCTGCAGCAGGGGCGACTGTGCGAGGACAAGATTTGGCGCCAGATTGTGACGATCCTCGACGCTGAAGCGCGGGGCTGTGACCTCTTCGACCTGGACGACCTGCGCATCGAGTACGACGCCGCGGCCTTCCAGAACCTGCTGATGTGCGAGTTCGTCGACGACGGCGCGAGCATTTTCCCATTGGCCATGCTGCAACCGTGCATGGTGGACAGCTGGACGGTGTGGGATGACTACAAGCCCTTTGCGGCCAGGCCGTTCGCCGACCGGCAGGTCTGGGTCGGGTATGACCCGGCTGAGACCACCGACAGCGCAGGCCTGGTCGTGGTGGCGCCACCGCTGGTGCCGGGCGGCAAGTTCCGCATCCTCGAACGCCACCAGTTCCGTGGGATGGACTTCAACGCCCAGGCCGAGACCATCCGCAAGGTGACCCAGCGCTACTGGGTGACCTACATCGGCATCGATACCACAGGCATGGGCGCGGCCGTGGCCCAGCTGGTGCGCCAGTTCTTCCCGGGCCTACGGACGTTCTCCTACAGCCCCGAGGTCAAGACACGCCTGGTGATGAAGGCCGTGGACGTTATCAGCAAGGGTAGGCTGGAGTTCGACGCCGGCTGGACGGACGTCGCCCAGTCGCTTATGGCTATCCGCAAGACTATTACCGCTGGCGGGCGGCAGTTCACCTACACCGCCGGCCGCAACGAGACCACCGGCCATGCCGACCTGGCGTGGGCGCTCTTTCACGCACTGCAAAACGAGCCGCTGGAGGGCCAGACCACGGCCAACACCGGCTTCATGGAGATCTACTCATGAGCAAGCCGAACAAGCGCCGCCAGCGCGGCGGCGCGCTGGAGCAGCCAGCCCGCGAGGGCGAGTTGCTGGTCAAAGGGGCCGGCGGGGAATCAATGGCGTTTACGTTCGGCGAGCCGGTACCGGTGCTGGATGGCCGCGAAATTCTCGATTACCTGGAGTGCTGGTCCAACGGCCGGTGGTTTGAACCGCCGGTCAATCTGGACGGGCTTGCAAGATCGACAAAGGCCAGCGTCTACCTGCAGTCGGGACTGACATTCAAGCGCAACATGCTGATGCGCAGCTTTATCCCCCACCGACTGCTGAGCCGGCCAGCGTTCGAGCAGATCGTAATGGACTGGGGGTGGTGCGGGAACCTGTACCTGGAGAAACGCGACAACATGCTTGGCCAGGCCATGGGGCTGCAGCCCTGCCTGGCCAAATACATGCGCCGTGGGACCGACCTGGAGACCTACTACCAGGTGCGAGGCTGGAAGGATGAGCACGCCTTCAAGACCCGCAGCATCTGCCACCTTCGCGAGGCCGACATCAACCAGGAGATTTACGGGCTGCCCGAGTGGCTGCCAGCTCTGCAGAGTGCCCTGTTGAATGAGAGCGCCACCCTGTTCCGGCGCAGGTACTACCAGAACGGTAGTCACGCCGGCTTCATCCTTTACATGACCGATCCCGCCCACAGCGAGAAGTTTGTCGACGACCTGCGGGATGCCATGAAGAACAGCAAAGGACCGGGCAACTTCCGCAACCTGTTCATGTACGCGCCGAACGGAAAGAAGGACGGCATTCAGCTGCTGCCGATTAGCGAGGTGGCGGCCAAAGATGACTTCGGGGCGATCAAGAACATCAGCCGGGACGACCTGCTCGCGGCTTTGCGTATTCCGCCGCAACTGATGGGCATCGTACCCCAGAACGCGGGCGGGTTCGGGTCGATCAAGGAAGCGACGGAGATCTGGGCGATGAACGAACTCGAGCCGGTCCAGACGCGACTGACCCAGATCAATGACTGGTTAGGTGAGGAAGTGGTGCGATTTGCACCCTTTGAAATACCCGCACCGAAGTGAGGCCTATGCAAGGAGCTTGATCCAAAACAGTCTCACTGCGCGCTGATGGTGTTGATACAGCTTGTACTCGCTGTTGGGAGTGTGAGTACAAGCTGTGACAGTATTTATTAGAGCTTCAAATTTACACCCTGGGCGTAACCCGGGCTGCAGTGTGGATGTCTGCAATAGTTGCCCCAGCTAGTTGCAGGCTGTTGCGCATCTCCTGAAAAATTGGTTTGGTTTTACTTGGGTCTGAGATGGTTAATAGAATGGAGAATGGTACTCCATCTGCTGGCAAGGTTTCCCCAGAACGAGTAAGGTAGTTAATCATTAGTCGCCAGTTTGAGCTTTTTCCGCGGCCTTGGGGCATGCTAGTACCAAATACTTTTATAGGCGACCACTTGAATTTGTGTTCGATAAGGTCGGCCTCTGTGACTTTGTCATCTTTACTGAAAAATACGTAAGTCGGCTCTAGGCCGCTTTTGAAGCCTCCATTTGGCTGTTCCTGTTGGAGGGCCGCTTCTATATTTACTCTGACAAATTCTGCGCCATAGCTGTGGTCGAGTGGAGGAGAGGAGACTAATGTAAGCTTTACGTTTCCTTGACACTTACCACCGTCCATTACAAGAGAGGATGGCCATGCGAATCGAAACTCTAATGCTTCTCCAGCTATGAGTTTGCTCGAGAAAAGCAATGTGATCTCATGGTCGCCGTTAAGCATCGCTTCTGATGATTTTGGGGGCTTGCCAAATCCTACTAGCTGTTGGGCAGAACCTTGAAATTCTTTTTTCTTTAGTGTGTCAGATATATTTGAATTATGAATTGCGAGTGCGGTAAGAGTTTCGCGCGAAACCTCACCTTCTATACCTGAATCGAGGCCCGCTATCATCTTGGCGGCAAGGGGTGCGGCATAGCTGGTGCCACAACCTGTATCAATACGTCCGTCAGGTTTGACCGAGGAGAGCCCATGGCCAAGAACTGGGCATATAGATCCTGATCCGCCATAATGACTAATATCAGGCTTGACTCCCGTACGAAGTCCTGGGCCTCTTCGGCTATACCTCGCGGGCATTTCAGCGATGCTCGTTGAGTGATTGGTTGGGTTCAATGCGGCAACAGATATATTTCTCACTGATTCTGCTGGAACAAAAATTTGGTCGTTGCGATATGAGGCAAGAATGGCTGCGGCTTTTGTATTGTCCTTTGGCCATTCCGGACGCATGTCAGGTTGTTTGAGGTTGCCGGCAGAAATAACAAATATAACATCATATTCGTCGGCAATACTATCTAGGCGCTGCGCTTCAAGACTGTATCGCTCTAGATTTACAGGGCTTATAGCATTGATGCTGAGGTTGAAAATGCGTATTCCATGATCCTCAACGCAAACTCTAACGGCCTCTTCAATTTCATCGAAGAAGTCGCTTGCGCCGTTCGGGTAGTATTGTCCGAACAAACCAGGATATGCAGTGTTGGGGAATACATCTATATCTGCGACCAAACAGCCGTCTGGGTCGATATCCAAATGGGGGTTTAGTTGGCTGCCGTTGACAAGGAGACCACCTATGAATGTTCCATGATCCAGGCTCTGATGCGTTGGATCAAGGATTCCCCAGCGATTTAGAACCCAGCTTCCCAGATGTTTAGATACGCCACCGTCAATCACTCCAACCTTAGGATAGTTCTGGTTTGGTGTTGGAGGGCTGAATATGTGGTGCCCTGACGAAGCTGCGGTGGCATTTGGAGATGCTATGAGCAAATTCGGTAGATGGATTCTTCTAACAAGCGGGTGATTCTGAAGTACACCTAACAGTGCTTGATGTTTGTTTGTGCTCGAACTGAATTCGTAGCCCTGAGGTAGGTGTGGCTTTTGGGTTGATTGGATGAATTGAGTTTTATTTTCGCTGTTGGTGACTTTGATCTCTATTACGCAGTTGTTTCGGGTGAGTTTTTTGGGGAAATATACAAGAATTCCTGCTGGGAGATTTTGGAGTTCACGGATCAGACTTTGTGACAGAGCATCCGTGCGAAATACATTTTTGTCTATTATTGTTCTGAAAAGTTCTACATGATATACATGCCCGCTGCGAGGGTCAGACAACCAATCTATTGCGGTCGGGACGTCAAAATTCCTTCTGTCGCTTTTATCCCAAGGTTCTATCTTTCCTATGGCACTTACTTCGCATCTATAGCGAGTTGGTGCATTTTGTAGTTCACCTGTCAACTTGTTCAGCTTTTGGCGTACGTCAACTTCTGACTTCTCAATGGCGCTGGTAACCCATTGCAGAGCCTTGGTGTCGACTTCGCATATCAGTTCGCCGAGCCCGTCAACTCCAATTTCTGGTGCCTTGTCATCTTTGAAAATGGCTGTTGTTGGGCGATGTGATTTTGCGAGTGCATCGGGTCTCATTGATACTTTTATGTATGTGGCTGAGCCATATTTTTTTTGCCGCTCAGTATTCTCTATCTGTTCACTAATAAGAGCTATCTGCTGTTTTAGCTCTTGTTTGTGAGCGGCGAACGCACTGTCGTCTCCCTCGAAAAAATCCGTCCCCGCGCTGTTTGGGCGTTTTGCATCTCTGTCCCTGCGGTATCCGTCGGTATTTAAAATAACCTGTATTGGTGCGTTCGCCATCGCTAATTTCCTTTTATTACGCAGTCTTCAACCAGCGCCCAATGGTTGTCTTATCTTTGTTTAGTAGTTGGGCTATGTCAGCCCTTGAAAGTGCAAGATCTGGAATTGATGCTAATGCTGCTGCAATGTGCGGCGGCTCAAGCATTAATAAGTCATGCGTTTCTCTGCTGACTTTTTCACCGCTAACAGTCAGTAGATATTGGAGGGCTGGGATAATGTTGTCTGGAGTGTCGCCGCTTAGTGCTAAATATTTCTTATATCCATTTACAAATACCTCGATTTCTGCCCCCGAAAACCCTTTTGTAATCCACGCGACGAGTTTTTTTACTCTATCGTCGAGGCTGATTGGTGACAGGTATTTCTCTATTATACCCACCCGACCCTCAAAGCTGGGTTTTGGAATTTTCAGTTGCAGTTCAAAACGTCGCCAAATAGCTGGGTCTAAAAGCTGCTCATGGTTAGTTATCGCTATTGTTATGCCTGTTTCTCTCCTGGAATCGATATTTTGGAGGAGGGCGTTGACAACTCGCTTTATTTCTCCGACTTCATTTGGATCGTCGCGGACTTTTGCAACCGCATCGAACTCGTCAAGTACCAGGACGCATTTGTATCTATTTGCAAAGGCAAAGAGCGCGCCGACGTTTCTGGCAGTGGTCCCTAAGAATGAAGATATAAGTCCGTCGAGTCTGGCTAAAACAATAGGCAGGTTAAGCTGCTTTGCAAGCCAAATGGCTAGACTGGTTTTTCCTGTGCCAGGTGCACCGTATATAAGGCAGGATCTAGCTGGCTCTACACCAAGCTTTAATAGGTCCTCCACCTTACTCCATTCTGAGAGTAGAGCCTTAGCGGCCACAGCAACTCGAGAGTCGAGCAGTGGCATATCGCCTTTTATTTGCTCAGGAAATAGCACATCTGCTAGCGGTGATGCGGTCTCCCGGTCAACCGGTAAAGGTGTGTTTTTACTTAGTTCTTCGCCAGAGAACAAAGTATGACGGGATTGCGTGAGCTTACTCGGCGCCATCTCTGCTGCTTTTGCAGAGTTAGCGAGCAGCTTAGCCAGGCTCTGCGCCTGCCTTGTTTCACCAGCATCTGCTAAAGCTTGCTTGAGGCGTTCCACCTGGTTGCGAACCGCCGCCCCCCCTGTCGGAAGCGCAGATCTCGTCAGCGCTTGAATAATTTGAAAGTGGTCCATCATTAGCCTCTAGACGTATGGAAAGCGAAAAAATCGTTTTCGATGCAAAAAATATCACCATTGGGGCGGAAAATATACGCTTTGGTGCAAATATTGCGGCAGTCTGAGCTTGTTGGCGTCATTTAGGGGTGCGCGACAGCAGCTGCTCTCTTTGAGGTCACGTAGTCGGCTCCTATCGGCGCCTTGGGATAGCGAGCAGAGAGGGAGGGGAGCTTGCGAGCGGGCCGGGCGCTGTGCCCTACACGGGCGCGCGCACTCGTCCCCCCGCCACGCCTGCGGACTAAACGTGTCGGAATTTCTGCGCACCTGCACGACCGCCAGCTCAGCGCAGTTACTGGGCGGCCGAGTAGGTATAGGGGAGGGCGCGCTTCTGCGAATCCCTGCAGCAAGGCCTATTTTTGCGGGCACAGGGCTCGTTTCCTTCCATTTTTAGGGAGACCCATCAAAAAAAGGTAATTTCGGTTAGGAGGGGGTTGTGACACCCCTGCAAGCCTTATGGGGCAAGGGTTTGAGCGATTACCAAAAAAGGTAATTAAAGGTAAGGGGAAAGGTAATTTTTCCGTAAGTTATTGATTTTAAAGGGTGTGGTTTTTCCTTCACACAACCAGTCATGGAGGTAATCGAATTACCTTTCAATTACCAAAAAATTACCTTTTCCAAAATCCCTGTAGCCCTTGATTTACGTGGCCTCCAGAGCATATTCGGATCTCAATTACCAAAATTACCTTTTTTTGAGGGGTCAACCTTAAACGGCGGCTTCCTATGGGGAAGCACACTGGCAGGGTGACGTGCACACCCACCTTGGGAACACTCTGGGAACAAAAACGCTCACAAACGCTCTCTCCTGGCCACAGAAATCAAGGCCTCCAGCCTATCTGCCGCAATCTCGTTGAGTTCGAATCTCTACGCTTCCGCCATATTCAAAGCCCTGATTATTCAGGGCTTTTTGCGTTTTTGGGCATGCAAAAATTGTCATCAAGTGCACCCAGTTGGCCGCTGACCGGTCTGCTATGAAGCGATGTTTTCCTAACTGGAATATTGATTCTCACTTCAAGGGGCGAAAGAAAGCCCGCGAAAGCGCCCCTGCTAAGGTGGAAAAACCAGAGGCAGCAGGCGAGTCAACGTTGGGCTTTTTGCTGCTGCATGCGCTGCAAACGCGAAACCGCGATCTGCACGGCCGCTGCCACGAGGCAGAGCAAGCCGATTTTCCAGCTGCCCTCAAGCCCGAAGTGCTCGGCTAGCTTGCCGGCGATGAGCACGCTAAAGAAAATGGCTGCAGGTAGGATCAATTTATTCATGGGCGCTTCCAACGGCGAACGGCATAAGGCGTACAGGGTACACAATTCGCGTCATGAGGCTTGGTCATCTTTGCCCGGCTGAACCTTTCACAGGGTTACTTTTGTGCCAGTTACCGAGAGCCTGCGGGGCAGGCGCAGGCGTGACCGACGCGCCCTTCGGCAATGTTCGTGAAGGGCGCGAACCCGCTGTACACGAAAATGCTTGGGCTCACTGCAATGTTGGCGGTCTGATCGTACCTTGCATATTGCTCAACACCGCCTCGATTCGCGCGATCTGTTGCGCAAGCTGATCCGCTTCCTTGTCATTGCCTTCCTGCCTCAGGCGGTCACGCGCTCGGCGCAGTGTCAGCAGGTTTTTCTGTAGTTTCAGGGCTGAGGAGTCGAACGGGTCCATGCTTTTCTCATGCGGTAGGCGTCCGTGCCGTTGTAGGAAAACTGGACCGTATCAGCTCGATTTTGCCGATGAAACTGATGTTTCATACAGGGCGACGTTGCTGCCTAGAGTTGTCCTACGAATCACAGGATAAAATCCTACAAATCTTGAATCTGACCATTTCAAGAAGTGTGTTTCAGATGGCGCTCAATACCGCGGATTGACGGGTATTGAAGCGAGTTCGATAGCGTCATCAGTTACAGTGATCTGTAGCAGGCGCGCCGTGAGCTTCGAAATCTTGTGTAGCAATTAAGGCCCTGAAGCGGGCCGCTGGCGAGGTTAATGGGCCGCGGCTTGAGCAAATGCATATCAGATAGCATCTGCTACGATCCCTGATTTCCCTGGCCAAGGAGAGGCGTATGCATTACATCGTGATCGAGCCCCACCGCAGCGAATACCCGCGCCCGCTTCGTTTCGTCAAGGGCACGCTGCTGGATATCGGCCCGCGTTATGAGGGGGAGCCGGGTTGGCAGGACTGGTACCTGTGTTCGTGCACCGGCCAGGAACCGGGCTGGGTGCCGGCCCAGCTCATCGAGCCGATCAGCGTGGGGCGGGGCAGGGCGCTTGATGACTACTCGGCCCATGAACTGCACGCCGACCCGGGGCAGTTGGTGCAGATACTTCGCCCGCTCAATGGCTGGATATGGTGCCGGCGCCAAGGCGATGGCGAGCTGGGCTGGTTGCCAGCAGAGAAGCTCAAGCAACTGACCTGATTCAACTTGTTTCGACGAATGTGGCGCACCTGCGGTGCATCTGATCTGCTTTTTTTCTGCAAACCTGAATCTGTAACCGTATCAGGCCAAGTAAGACAATATGCCCATCCCCGCATCACACTGTAGAGGTTCCGATGGGCAAGCTGACGCTGTTCCTGGGTGGTTTTCTGCTACTGACCATTCTGATAGGTCTTTTAGGCACCATCCCGCCAAGCTGACATTCACCACACTTCCCCCTCTGCGGCCCGTCTGATTCGCCAGATGGGCCCGCACGTGTGCGCCCTTCGCCAACCCCGCTCGATCGCTATCGCTTGATCAGCGGTAGCTGCAAGTCATTCTCAAGTGCAAATGGCTCGTGTAGTCTCCCGCCGCCGTCATACGGCCCGCATGGACGGGCCGGTCTTTTGCCTTGGAGTCGAACATACATGGAATGCAAGAAAGGCACTTCAGCCATGCTGGAGTGGCGTTGCCGTTTTCTCGCTGAAGGCTCCCTCGACGAGGAGGGCTACGATGAGGCGCTACGCAGTGCCGGCGTGCTGGAACAGTCGGGAGTGATCAGCACCCTCGAATGGATCAAACTGGTCAAGCTGGCCAATTCGGCGTTGCTGCATGTGCGATAAGTCGTTCTTTGCGCTGGGAAATCTGTCCACAAAAAACGTGGGTAGGTCTGTGGATAAAATGCTGTAAGCCAAGCCGGAAGCGGGCTCTGTTAAATTGAGCAGAATTTGAACAGTCCTTTTCGGGTGCTTGGGTCAGGCCGACAGGCCGGCGCGGCGCAGGGCCTGCAACAGCTCACGCACCCGTGCGGGCAACTCGCCAGCGGGGTAGACCGCGTGCATTTGCGGGTCCTGGCCTGTGCTTGAAGTCAAGTGGTATTGCGGGCACACCCGCACCAGGCGCCCGGCTTCGACCTGGGCTTCGCCAACCCAGGCTGCCAGGCGCGCGATACCGCCCCCTGCCAAGGCGCTGTGGTACACCGCATCGCCCGAATCCAGGCGAAGCCGTGGCGTCGGGCGCAGGCTGGTGATCTGGCCATCACGGCAGAAGTGCCAGGCTTTGAGTATGCGCGGGGCGGTATGCAGAATCAGTGCGTGGTCTTCCAACTGATCGGGGTGTTGCGGGTTGCCCGCCATGGCCAGGTAACCTGGGCTTGCATAGAGATGGCGGCGGTAGCTCCACAGCGGATAGCCGATCAGCTCGCTGGATTGCGGAAAGGCACCGCGCACCACGAAGTCGAATTTGTCCAGCAGTGGGTCCAGGGCGGCATCGCTGTACTGAACGTCCAGGGTCACTTGTGGATGGCGTTGGGAAAACGCGGCAAGTACCCGTGGCAGCACATGTTCAGCGAGCAATTGCGGCACGGCAAAACGGATCCAGCCTTGCGTACTGCCGCTGAGCGCGGCCAGCTCATCGGCTGCATCACGTTGCGCATCCAGCAAGCGTTCGGCATGGGGCAACAAGCGCTCGCCGGCTTCGGTGAGGGTCACGGCATTGGCGTTGCGGTTGAGCAGTTTGCTGCCGGCATTGTCTTCCAGAGTTTGCACCGCACGCGTCACTGCACTGGGTGAGCGGCCCAGGGCGCGCGCTGCGGCAACGAAGCTGCGCTTGTGCGCCACACTGACGAACGCCTGAATCTCCCGCAGCATGTCCAATGCCATTGCCTAGCCCTCGTTGCAGTTTTCGCAATGTGGCATTTCAACACAAGTGCGGCACTTTGATTAGCCTTGCAGGCTGACTCACTGCCTGGAGCTGTATCATGATGGATATCGCCGTACTTTCTGTATTCGCCTTTGCCGCCGGTTTGATCGACGCCGCCGTGGGCGGTGGTGGGCTGATTCAGATTCCGGCGTTGTTCAACGTGCTGCCCACCGCGCAACCGGCGGCCTTGCTGGGCACCAACAAGCTGGCCTCGGTGTGTGGTACGGCCTTTGCGGCGCGCTCGTTCATTCGCAAGGTCACGCTGGACTGGGGGCTGATTGTGCCCGCAGCGCTCAGTGCCTTCGTCATGTCGTTCGTCGGCGCCGCCACAGTATCGCTGGTGCCGCCCAGCGTGATGCGCCCGGCAGTGCTGGTGATGATCGTCCTGATGGCGATCTACACATTCTGCAAGAAGGACTTCGGCACCTTGCACAAGCCCACGCAGATCGGTCGCAAGGAGCAGTGCCTGGCGGTGCTAATCGGCGGCGCGATCGGTTTCTACGATGGGCTGTTCGGGCCAGGCACCGGCAGCTTCCTGATCTTCCTGTTCATTCGCTTCTTCGCCCTGGACTTCCTGCATGCCTCGGCTTCGGCCAAGGTGGTGAACATCGCGACCAACCTGGCGGCGCTGGTGTTCTTCGTGCCGTCGGGCAACGTGTTGTACGCCATCGCCTTGCCGATGGCGGCATGCAACATTCTCGGCGCTTTGACCGGCACCTGGCTGGCGGTGCGCAAGGGGGCAGGGTTCGTGCGCGGGCTGTTCCTGATTTTGCTGTGCGTACTGATCGCCAAGCTGTCCTGGGACTTGCTGGCCGGGTGAGTCAGACCACCTGGCGCTGTGCCTCGGCCTGTTCGACACGGTTGCGGCCATGGGCCTTGGCCCGGTACAGCGCCTGGTCGGCGCGCGCCAGCAGTTCGTCCAGGCTCGGTGCCGGGGTCTCGGCGGCGCAGCCGTCCAGGCCGATACTCACGGTAATCTGCAGGCGATGGTCGGCCTGCACCACATGCAGGTCCTGCACCGCCCGGCGCAGGCGTTCGGCGGTGAATTTGGCACGCTCCGGCGCAAGGCCCGGGAGGACCACGACAAACTCCTCGCCGCCCATGCGTGCGAACAGCTGCCCTTCGTGCAACTGGTCTTGCAGGGTGCGGGCGAAATGGCGCAGCACTTTGTCACCGACCGCGTGGCCATGCGCGTCATTGATCGCTTTGAAATGGTCGATGTCCAGCATCATCAAGGTCAGCGGCAGTGCCGGGCCGTGTTGCTGGCGGCTGTCGAGCAGGGCGTTGGCACGGCGGGTGAACGCGCTGCGGGTCAGTACACCGGTCAGGTGATCGATGGTGGCCTGATGCGCCAGGCGCGCCAGCAGGCTGCGGTTGGCCTGGCTGACACAGGCCACCACCAGCGGGCCGAGCACCAGCATGGCGATGCCCAGGCGCGCCGACATCAGCGTAGTGACCCCCGGTTCGCTTTGCGGCACGCTGAAGTGCATGAGGTTTTGTGCGACCGCGACGATCAGCGTGCTGCCAGCGGTGAGCGTCAGCAGCGAGACCAGAAACGGCGGGTAAGTCCAGGCACACCACAACAGTGCGGCAATGGGGAAGGCAATGGCGCCTGGCCCACCAAAGGCAATGCTGAAGGCCAGCGAAGCAAGCAGCACCAGCAGGGGCGGCAAACGTACCGGCTGGGCGCCGCTGCGCATCAGGGCGCGTACCGAGGGGGCGGTCAGCAGCACTGGCAGCACCAGTACGCCGGTCGAGAACTGTTCGCTGAACCAGGCCACCCAGGTGGCCTGCAGGGATTGCTCGAACCAGGGGGCGGCCATGACCGAGGCCAGGCTCGCCGCGACCATGGCACCGGCCGCGCAAGCGGCAAACACGCTGAGTACGCCATGCGGGCTGCGCATGCGGCGGTGCAGGCGCGGCACGCGTGCCAGCAACTGCCACACGCTGAACACCATGCCGAGGTTGCACAGGTTGAACCACAAGGCCGGCATCCAATCGCTGCCGCACAGCAGGTCGGCCGCCACCATGGCCAGCCACACCAGTGTGAAACCAAGGGCATTGGCCTGACGGGGGTAACGCAACAGCACGCCGACCAGTACCGCATTGACTGGCCAGAACAGCGACAGGGACTCGATCGGGCGTGCCAGGATGCCGCCCAGGGTCAAGGCAAAGGTCAGGCAAAGCAGAGCGACGTAGGACAACAAGCGCGATTGGGCTGGAAAAACCATGAACTCGACCGGCAAGCGGAAACGAAATCCAGGAAAACGCCTTGAAGCACCTGGGGCAATTACGTATCAGTGTGTTTCCACAGGGCAGTGGGTGTCAATCTGCCGCGATCCGGCTGGATAATGTCAAATTGCCTGCATTCCCTGTCGATTTCATCACAAGCCGAAGAACCACGGCACCATCAGTACGGTGACCAGCATCACCAGCAAGGTAAAAGGGACGCCGACTTTGACGAAGTCACCGAAGCGGTACTGCCCAGGCCCGAGCACCAGGGTGTTGACGGGTGACGAGACGGGCGTCATGAACGCTGCCGATGCGGCGAGGGCCACAGTCATGGCGAACGGGTAGGGCGACATGCCCAACTGGGTGGCGGTGCTGATTGCTACCGGTGCCATCAGCACGGCGGTGGCGGTGTTGGAGATGAATAGGCCGATCACCGCGGTCACGGCAAACAGGCAGGCCAGAATGGCCCTCGGTCCGGCGTCGCCGAGCAAGCTGACCAGGCCGGTCACTGCCAGGTCGATACCGCCGGTTTTCTGCAGGGCCAGGGCAAAGGGCAGCATACCGACGATCAGTACCAGGCTCTGCCAATGGATGGCCCGGTAAGCGCTGTTCATGTCGATGCAGCGGCCCGCGCCCATCAACAGGCAGCCGATCAAGGCGGCGATGACATTGGGCACCGCGCCGCTGACCATCAGGCCGACCATCACCGCCAGGCTCAGCAAGGCCTGCGGTGCGCGCCTGCGGGCCGGGGCGACCTGATCGACTTCGGCGGGCAGGCTCAACACTAAAAAGTCGTGGGGGTTGCTTTGCAGTTGACGCACGGCTTTCCAGGGGCCTACCACCAGCAGCGTATCGCCCAGGCGCAGCTTTTCTTCCACCAATTGCTCTTCGATGGCGGCCTGTTCACGGCGCAAACCCACCACGTTGAGGCCGAAACGGCTACGGAACGCCAGCTCGAGGATGCTCTTGCCGACCAACTGCGAGCCGGGGGGCAGCGACACTTCGGCCATGCCCAGCTCCTGGGACTGGTCGATGAAGTACGCCGCCTTGAAGTGCAGGGGTTCCAGTTGCATGGTCTGGCACAGGCTGCGCAGGTCGTCGCGGTTGGCGAACAGGTCGAGCAACAGCACGTCACCTTGGTGCAGCACGGTGTTGGAGTCGGCCGCGATGACCCGCGTGGTGAACTTGTGCTGGCGTTCGATGCCGATCACGTTGGCGCCATGCCGGGTGCGCAGCTCCAGCTCGCCCAGGGTATGGCCGATCAGCGGCGAGTGGGGGCGGATGCGCAGGCGCCGCTCGCGGCCGTTGAGCTTGTAGTCCAGCACCAGGTCGAGCAGCGTACGGCGGGTTTCCACGCGGCCGTCCTTGCGCACTTCACCATTGAGCCAGTGGCGCGTCAGCAGCATGTAGCCGATGCCCAGCACCAGCACCACCAGGCCGAACGGGGTAAAGCTGAAGAAGTTGAAGCCCTGCTCGCCATGGCGCACCAGTTCACTGTGCACCACCACGTTGGGGGGCGTGGCCACCAGGCTGAGCATGCCGCTGATCAGGCCGGCGAAGCTCAAGGGCATCATCAGGCGGCTGGGTGACAGTTTGAGGCGCGCGGCGATGCTCAGCACCACCGGTATGAAGATCGCCACCACCCCGGTCGAGCTCATCACCGAGCCCAACCCCGCTACCGCCACCATCAGCAATACCAGCAGGCGCACTTCACTGTTGCCGGCCCGCTCGCTCATCCACTCGCCAATGCGGTAGGCAATGCCGGTGCGCACCAGGCCTTCGCCGATCACGAACAGGGCCGCGATCAGCACCACATTGGGGTCGCTGAAGCCGGCCAGGGCCTGTTCCACGGTAAGGATGCCCGATAACGGCAGGGCGAGAATCACCATCAGCGCGACCACGTCCATGCGCGGGCGGTTGATGATGAAGAGGACGACGACGATGGCCAGCAGGCCGAGGACCCAGAGCAGCTCTTGGTTCATGGGGAGGGGGTGTTCCTTCACACGGGGGCACGGTAGACAGTAGCAGCCAGTGTGCCAGCTTGCGGTGAAGTGTATGTTGACGTGTTGCAGGGTTTCACAAGCAAAAGGGGCTGCCGAGCAGCCCCTTGGTCACCGGGATCAGTGACGGTGACGGCGGTGCTTCTTGCCGTTGTTGTCGCCCAGGTGGTTGCCGATGGCACCCCCTGCAGCACCGCCCAGGCCGGCACCGATGGTCGAACCGGCAGAGCCACCGACCTTGCCGCCCAGCAGCGAACCACCCGCCGAACCCAGGCCACCGCCGATGGCGGCTTCGGTGCGATTGCCCTTGCGTGCGCCTACCGCACTGCCGGCCGCGCCGCCGACACCGGCACCAATCGCAGCGCCGGTACTGCCGCCGATCTGTTGACCGACAACGTTACCCAGTACACCACCCAGGCCACCGCCAATGGCGGCGGTACCGTCACCGGCGAAAGCGCCCTGGCACAGCAGCAGGCCGAGAGCAAGGGAAGGTAGAGTCAGACGCATGGTACGAACCTCAAAAGGAATCATCAGGTTAAGGTGCCGCGCAACGGGCGGCGGGTCAGGGGTGCAAAGACGCTTCAGCGGTAGTAGCGGTCACCGCGGTATTGACGATTGTCATCGTCATCATCGCGGTCATGCCGATGATGGTGGCGCTGGCCACGGTCGCGATCACGCCAGCCATCGTCGTCGTCATGGTAGCGATGGCTGTGGCAACCAGCGGTCAGCAGGATGGCGGCAACCAACGAGAAGCTTGCAAGGCGGGTCATCACGATATAGGTCCTTGATCCGCAAAGGTTTACGGGGCACTTCCTGAGACTGGGAACGGTCCATTTGGTTTCCTTGGCAGGCAAAATTTTGTCAGGCGCGCGATCAGCGGCGTGCCTGCCGGCTGCTGTTCTGTCCCGCTCGGTCATGGCCGAGCCGCGGGTCGGCCACTAAACTGCACAGCAAGCCGCAGCCAAGACGGCAAACTGCCACACGGTGAATCACGATGATCGCCCACACCCCCACGTTGTTCGCCGCCGTTGCCCTGGTTGCAACCATTCTGGCCTTCTGCCTGCTGCTGGTCGGGCGCAGCAACCGCCGCGACAACCTGATGCTGACCGGTTGCGGGCTGCTGGTGCATGCCTTGGCCTATGTGTGCTACACGCTCTATGCCCAAGCGCCGTTATGGGTGAGCTATGGCCTGGGCAACAGCTTGCTGTCCCTGGCCTTGGCGTTCTATTCGGCCAGCCTGTTCCGGGTGCGCGAGCAAGTGATCCCGTGGCGGATGATCTTCGTCATTCCCGCCGTCATGCTGGTGGGGCTGATGCTGCTGCTCGATACCCTTGAGCCCCGCATGTTGCTGGCGACGCTGGTGCTGATGCTGCAGTGTTCGATGATCCTGTATTGGGCGCGGCGTTACGTCGAGCGGCCGGGCAGGGCGCACCTGCTGCTGCAGATCGGTGCGCTGATCAGCCTGGTCGGGCTGGGCATGCGCGCCGTGGCTGTGGCCAATGGCACGGCCGTGGAAATGCGCTACGACACCAGTAACCTCAAGCAAAGCATTTCGGTGGCGATCGGCACTGCCACGGTGATGATGTATTCGATCGGGCTGGTGCTGATGGCCAAGGAACGCAGCGAATCACGCCTGCAGCACCTGGCCCTGCGCGATGTGCTCACGGGTACCTACAATCGCCGGGCGATCCTCGAGCGCTTCGTCGTCGAGCTGGACCGCGCCCGGGACGCGCAGAGCAGCCTGGCCGTGGCCATGATCGACATCGACCACTTCAAACGCATCAACGATCTGTACGGGCACCTGGCCGGTGACGAGGTGCTGTGCCATTGCGTGCGCCAGTTGCAGCAACGCTTGCGCCAGGGAGACAGCCTGGGCCGCTATGGCGGCGAGGAATTTTTGCTGCTGTTGCCCGAAACCGACCGCGTTGGCGCAATGGCGGCGCTGCAGGGCTTGCGTGAGGCCATTGCCCGCAGCCCCGCACGCTTTGCCAGCGATGAAATCGAACTGCGTTTCAGTGTCGGATTGTGGTGCAGTGTGCCCGGCGCCAACGACAACACTACCAGCCTGCTTGCTCAGGCCGATGCAGCGCTGTACCAGGCCAAGGCCGCCGGGCGTAACACAGTGCACATGGCGGCCTATGTGTAGCTCGGCAGGGTCAGGACGCGGGGTGGATGGCCAGGACCACACCATTGGTGATCTGCACCAGCACATAGTGCTCGCCCATGCGCACCCAGTGGCTTTCCTTTTCGGGGGCCGGCAGACCTTTGGTTTTCCAGTCTTTTACCGTCTGGTCATCGCGTTTGTATTGGTCGGGGGCCTTGTCACCTACCTTGAGTTCGCGGTTGTGGGTTTCCGGCCCGGTGATGCTTTCTTCGGCTGAGGGCGCGGCAGAGGCGGCCAGCGGTAGGCAGGGCAGGGCGGCGAGCAGCAGTGAAGGCAGCAGGTGATGCAGTTTCATGGCGGTTTCCTTGTGACGGCATGTCCTTACTGCGACAGCGGCGTGCCGCCAACAATTCACTCGCGGTGCCTGCCAGTGCTAGAGTCGCCTTCTTTTTTGCCCTGAGGGTTGAACATGCGAGCAATTCTGCCGATGGCCGCGATACTGATGCTGGTCGGTTGTGCTTCTGCGACCATGGAAACGGCACGTGGCGGCAAGCCGACCGCGCAGCTCGATTCGCACAAGGCGCCCGCGCTGGTAGCCCAGTGCATCCAGTTCAGCTGGCAGGAAGAGGCGGTGTTCGGGGTCGATGCCAGTGGCTACCTGGAGCCGCGCAAGCTGGGTGGTTTCACGGTGTATACCCGCGATGCCGAAGCGTTCGTGGATATCTATCCGCAAGCAGACGGAACGCGGGTCGACTACTACGCGCAAAACAATGACAGTGTGGCCCTGCAACGGCGCGCGGCGGCGGCGACCTGCCTGTAATGATGAAGGCCTGACCAGGGCTGCCGAGACACGACACGTAGACAAGGACGTAAGCATGGACCGATCACTGCAACTCAACCGCAGCAGTTGGGACGAACGAGCCCCCTTGCATGCGGCCTCGAAAGACTATGAGGTCGAACGGCTCGTCGAGCACCCTGCGCATCTTTCCGAAACCGTTCGCTTCGACCTGCCGTTGCTAGGCGATATCAGCGGGTTCAACACCGTTCACCTGCAGTGCCACATCGGTACCGATACCCTCTCGCTCGCCCGCCTGGGCGCGAAGGTCTGCGGCCTGGATTACTCCGGGGCTTCGCTGGCCGAGGCGCGGGCACTCGCCGAGCGCTGCGCGGTGCCGATCGACTATGTGGAATCGGATGTCTATGCCGCCGACCAGGTGTTGCCCGCAGGTAGCTTCGACCTGGTCTATACCGGCATCGGCGCACTCTGCTGGCTGCCCCACATCGAACCGTGGGCGCGTACGGTGGCAGCCCTGCTCAAACCGGGTGGGCGGTTGTTCCTGCGCGATGGCCACCCGATGCTGATGGCGGTCAACGAAGACCATCAGGACCGCCTGTTGATCGAGTATCCGTACTTCGAGCACGACACTCCGACGGTCTGGCATAACGACCAGACATACGTCGAAACCGATCAGCGCCTGGTCCATACCGAGACCCATGAGTGGAACCACGGCCTGGGCGAGGTGATCAGTGCGTTGCTGGCGCATGGGCTGCAACTGACAGCTCTGGTCGAGCACCAGAGCATCCCTTGGGAGGCGCTGCCGGGCCAGATGGACAAAGGTGCCGACGGCGAGTGGCGCTTGCGCCAGCAGCCGTCACGCCTGCCTTTGAGCTACACCCTGCAGGCAATCAAGGCCTGATCAGGACAGGTAACCGCCGTCGACGTTGAGTGCGGTGCCGGTGGTGTAGCTGGAGGCATCGCTGGCCAGGTACAGCACCGCGCCGGCCATTTCCTTGGGGTCGGCCACGCGCTTGAGCGGGATCTGCTGCAGGGCGGCGTTGAGGATGGCGTCGTTCTTCACCAGTGCCGAGGCGAACTTGGTGTCAGTCAGGCCTGGCAGCAGCGCATTGCAGCGGATGCCGAACTGCGCACATTCCTTGGCGAAGACCTTGGTCATGTTGATCACCGCCGCCTTGGTCACCGAATAGATGCCCTGGAAATGCCCCGGCGAGACGCCGTTGATCGACGCCACATTGATGATGCTGCCGCCGCCGTGTTCGCGCATCAGCTTGCCGGCTTCCACCGACATGAAGAAGTAACCACGAATGTTGACGTCCACGGTCTTCTGGAAGGCGTTCAGGTCGGTGTCCAGCACGTTGCAGAACTGCGGGTTGGTGGCGGCGTTGTTGACCAGGATATCCAGGCGCCCGAACTGTTCGCGGATACCGGCGAACACCTGCTGGATCTGCTCCATCTCGCCGATGTGGCAGGCCACTGCAGTTGCCTTGCCCCCGGCGGCAATGATCGCCTCGGCGACCTGCTGGCAGCCGTCCAGCTTGCGGCTGGAGACGATCACGTGGGCGCCCTGCTGGGCCAGCAGGTGGGCAATGGCTTCACCGATGCCGCGGCTGGCGCCGGAAACGAAGGCGATCTTGCCGTCAAGGTCGAACAAGTGGGTCTTGGACATGCTGTTTTCCTTGTTGTCTGTCGTCAGAGCGTGGTGCTGGCGATGACCTTCAAGGCCATCTGCTCCAGCAGCCGGTTCATGTGGATGAACTGAGCGAAGCGCTTGTCCTGGGTCTGGCCGTGGTAGTAGCGGTAGTAGATCTGTTGCACGATGCCGGCGAGGCGGAACAGGCCATAGCAATAGTAGTAATCGAAGTTGTCCAGGCGGATACCGGAGCGCTCGGCGTAGTAATCGACGAACTGGCGACGGCTCAGCATCCCAGGGGCGTTGCTGGGTTGGCGGCGCATCAGTTGCATCGGCGCCGGGTCACCCGCTTCGATCCAGTAGGCCAGGCTGTTGCCCAGGTCCATCAGCGGGTCGCCAATCGTGGCCATCTCCCAATCCAGCACGCCGATGATGCGCATCGGGTTGTCGGCATCGAGGATCACGTTGTCGAAGCGGTAGTCGTTATGCACGATGCCGGGGCGCGGATGGTCGGCGGGCATCTGCTCGTGCAGCCAGGCGATGACCTGCTCCCAGCGTGGCGCATCCTCGGTGATGGCTTTTGCATAGCGGCTGGTCCAGCCCTCGACCTGGCGCTGCACATAGCCTTCCGGCTTGCCTAGGTCGGCCAGCCCGCAGGCCTGGTAATCGACTTGGTGCAGTTCCACCAGGCGGTCGATGAAGCTTTTGCACAGGGCTTCGGTCTTGGCGGCGTCAAAGTTGAGTTCAGCGGGGATGTCCGAGCGCAGGATGATGCCCTTGACCCGCTCCATCACGTAGAACTCGCCGCCTATCAGGCGCTCGTCGGTGCAGTGCACGTACGCCTTGGGGCAGTACGGGAAGCCATCGTTGAGCTGGTTGAGAATGCGGAACTCGCGGCCCATGTCGTGGGCCGACTTGGCCTTGTGGCCGAACGGCGGCCGGCGCAGTACAAAGTCGCGGCCCGGGTAGCTGACTAGGTAGGTGAGGTTGGAGGCGCCGCCAGGGAACTGGCTGATGCTCGGCAAACCCGCCAGGCCGGTGATATGGGCCTTGAGATAAGGGTCGATGACGGCCGCGTCGAGTTCTTCGCCGGGGCGTACCTGGGTGGACTGATCGGTGAGCGTCATGCGTTTTCCTTATTATCGATCGCAAGGACTATTGGCTAATTTAATGGCCTGCGGGAACTGGAACAAGCGTCCTAGTAGTCATATAGACAAGGGTGTTGCAGGTGGATCAATCGCCTTGATGGGGTGGGCAAAAAAAAACCGAAGCCGGTCAGGCTTCGGTTTTTTCATCGCTCGGCGTGCCCGTCACTCAGGAAGGGAACAGCTCGCTCAGTTTCATCGACAGCATCATGTCGCCCTCGACGCGCAGCTTGCCGCCCATGAAGGCCTGCATGCCGTCGGTCTCGCCACTGACGATACCCTTGAGGGTCTCGCTGTCCAGCACCAGGGTGCAGTTGGCGTCTGGGTTCTCGCCTTCCTGGATGTCGCAGGCACCGTCCTTGACGATCAGCGCGTACTTTTTGCCTTCGTCGGTGATGTCGAAGCCGAACACCAGGTCCAGGCCGGCGGCAGCGGCTGGGTTGAACTTCTCTTGCATCTTCTTAACGGCATCAGCTACGGAGGTCATGGCGCATTCCTTATAGAGTGATTTTCACGTCCCCGCAGGGACACAACAAGCCGGGCTCATCGGTAGGTAATGAGCTCCGGCGCCCTCAACAGCTGCACATGGGCTTGGCTGTTGAAGGAAGCCAGTGCCACGTCGCGGCCGCGGAACTTCAGCTGGCTGAGCGACGTGTTGATAATTTGCCAGTTCAGTGCGAAAGCCTGGCTGGGGGTAATGCAGGTGACCAGGTGGAGCAGGGCGGCGATGGTGCCGCCGGAGGTGAAGATGGCGATGTTGTCGCCACTGCCTGCGGCTTCGAGCACACGTTGCAAGCCCTTCTGGACGCGGGCGGTGAAGGCCTGCCAGGTCTCCAGGCCGTCGTCGGCATGCTCGCCATCGTGCCAGCGCTGCACCATCAAGGCGAACAGGCGCTGGAATTCACTGCGGTGCTGCGCGCCATTGCGCAAGATGTGCAGGGCGTTGGGTTCGTGCTCCATCAGCCCCGGCAGCAGGGCGTGGATCACCCCGTCGGCATCGAATTCATTGAACGCCGCGTCGGTCTCGACAGCCGGTACCGCGCAGCCGCTGGCGTGCAAGGCCTCCAACGCCAGGCGTGCGGTATCCTGCTGACGGCGCAGGTCGCCGGCCACGCAACGATCCAGCCGCACACCGAGCTGAGCCAGGTGTTCGCCCAGCGCCTGGCTCTGACGCACACCGACGGCTGAGAGGACGTCGTAGTCTTCGGCACCAAAGGAGGCTTGGCCATGTCGGATCAGGTAGAGGTTGCCCACGAAGGTATCCGGCCTGTTGGAGGTTGCTGCGAGGTTAGGATGTGCCACACAGGCTGTCAACGAAAAAACATACAAGCGTTTGAAAAGGTTGTTTGAACTGTGTTGCCAGCGTTTACACCGGCTGGCAGCGCCTCAGGCGCACCGGTATGCTTGTAGCAGTTACGCGCTGAACTGGCGCCAGTCTTTGAAGGAGTCAACGTGGAGTTTCTTGCCGAATACGCAAGCTTTCTCGCTAAAACCGCCACCTTGGTGATTGCCATCCTGGTGGTGTTGTCGGCCATTGCCGGTTTGCGCGGCAAAGGGCGGCGCAAACCGGGCGGGCAACTGCAGGTCACGCGCCTGAACGAGTTCTATAAAGAGCTGCGCGAGCGCCTGGAGTCGGGTTTGCTCGACAAGGCCCAGCTCAAGGCCTTGCGCAAGCAGCAGGCAAAGGCGGAAAAACAGCAGAAAAAAGCCAAGGGTGAAGAAAAGAGCCGGGTCTTCGTGATCGATTTCGATGGCGACATCAAAGCCTCGGCCACCGAGAGCCTGCGCAACGAGATCACCGCCCTGCTGACCCTCGCCACCCCGCGTGACGAGGTGGTGCTGCGGCTCGAAAGCGGCGGTGGCCTGGTGCACAGCTATGGCCTGGCCGCTTCGCAACTGGCGCGTATTCGCCAGGCAGGCATCCCGCTGACCGTGTGCATCGACAAGGTGGCTGCCAGCGGTGGTTACATGATGGCCTGCATTGGCGAGAAGATTGTCAGCGCACCCTTTGCCGTGTTGGGTTCGATTGGTGTGGTGGCGCAACTGCCCAACGTCAATCGTCTGCTGAAGAAGCACAACATTGATTTCGAGGTGCTCACCGCCGGCGAATACAAGCGCACCCTCACGGTGTTCGGTGAAAACACCGAGAAGGGCAGGGAGAAGTTCCAGGAAGACCTGGACATCACCCACCAGCTGTTCAAGGATTTTGTCGCCCGCTATCGGCCACAGCTGCACATGGACGAAGTGGCCACCGGCGAAGTCTGGCTGGGCGTGGCAGCGCTTAACCGCAAGCTGGTGGACGAGCTGCAGACCAGCGACGAATACCTGAGCGACCGCGCCCGCAACGCCAACCTGTTCCACTTGCACTTTGCTGAGCGCAAGAGCCTGCAGGAACGCATCGGCATGGCCGCCAGCGGCACGGTGGAGAACACCGTGGTGGGACTTTGGAGCAAACTCGGCCGCTTGCGCTAACACCTTGAACCCCTTGAAATTTTTTTCTGTTCAGGGGGTTGCAAGGTTCATTGAATGCAGACATAATGGCGCCCATCGAAACGCAGCGAACTTTGAAAAAGGTTCAGTGTTTCAAGGAGATAGCAAAGCGAAAGCGGCTAACTCCAAACTTTGAGGCCGAGTAGCAAAGTGGTTATGCTCCGGATTGCAAATCCGTCTACGCCGGTTCGATTCCGACCTCGGCCTCCATTATTCGAAAGCCCCGCAGATTAACGTCTGCGGGGTTTTTCTTTGTGGGTCGAAAAAGACAGGGGTTCCGAAACTACAGAGGTGGAGTTCCGAAACTTCAGCCTTTTGAGGGCTTGGCGATGGCGCCGACGCGGCGGTAAACGCGCTCCATATCGTCCCTGCGCATGGAATTGATGATGCAGGTGCCGCCATCTCTGGTGAGGCGTTATGGTTGAATAGGGGAGGGGGCTGGCTGATGGCACTACGCCGCGCTTTGCGGGGCATTTCGATCCTTGGTATAACGCCCGTCCATTTCACAGGAAGGAACCTCATGAAGCGCACCCTTACTACAATGCTCGCTGCTGCACTCGCTATGGGCTTGGCCGGCTGTAAAGAAGAAGCCGCCGATACTGCCGCCTACGAGCCCACTGCCGAACATTGCCAGCCGGACTACCTCAAAACGCTTCCAGACAACAAGGCCCGGGAAGACCTGGTCGAAAAGTGCATGACCGGTGGCTCGTACAAGAAGTCAGAGCCGAAGACCTGGTAACGCCCGTCCTTCGTCAGTCATCGCCGCCTCATCAGGGGGCGTTTTCGTTTTCCGGGAGGGTGAATCCGTCTACACCGGTTCGATTCCGACCTCGGCCTGCACATTCAAAAGCCCCGCAGATTAACGTCTGCGGGGTTTTTCTTTGTGGGTCGAATAAAACAATCGTTTCCGAATCTGGCCATTGCGTGGTGGGGCTCACGCGCTCACCCGTTCGGCGATAGATGCGCTTGGTGTGTGCGCCGAGTGCTGACTCAAAAAGCGAATTACACCGCAGACGGCTGTGCTGTCTTCTTGCCTAATCGGATCAATTCGTTTGAGAAACACAGTCCAGTGAGGATGAGCCCGGCCCCCCAGTACAACGTGTCTCGCGGTACCTCATTAAGGACCACGAACGCCAGAAGTGCGGCAAACAGCGGTTCAGTCAGTTCCAGTGCCTGAACTTGTGATGGCTTTAAATACTCGATGGCTTTGGTGGTGCAGAAGAAACCGAGGATGGTCGGCAATGCAGCCAGGGCCACCAAAGCCATGACCGCCACCGGTGACAGCTCTCCCATGATGAACCCATTGGTTGCAGCCGGCATCAGCAGGTAAAGACTCCCGAAAAACAATAGCTGCCGAGTGAAATGCAGTCCTCCAGAAACGCCCATGCGCTTCATGGCAACCGAAAACGCGCCATAACCGCAGCCTCCAATCGACGCGAGCACTGCGCCTTGCAGCGAAAAACCTTGTTCCAGGTCTGCTCCAAAAACCACGGTAATACCGGCTATCGTCAATCCGGCACCTACCGCTGCGTTGGCGGTGATTGGGTCCTTGAGGACTATCCGGCCTAGTAATAACGAAGAAATGGAAGCACTTGCCATCAGGATCACCACCACGCCCGCTGCGGCGTAATGGTTATAGGCCGAGGTTTCAAAGTGGAACAACACAAAAATGCCGAGAAAGGCGCAGACGGCTGCCTGGAGCCACTTAGCCGTATGCCAGGGCCGCTTGAGGAATAGCAGCAAGACTGACAGCAGTAGGCAGCCGAGTACGGTCTTTATCAGGGCGATACTGCTGGGGCTGAACCCACTGTTCATCAGCACCTTGCTGAATACTCCGATTGTTGCATTCAGTGCAGCGGCGCAAAGTGCAAAGAGGACGCCTTTGCCGAATTGAGATTGCATCAGTACATTCCTTGTTAATGTATGCTGGATTGCTCGTAGGCGAGGCTAAGTGTCGATCCTTTTGACCAACCAAACGGTCTGAAAGTAACTATTTGGTCTGCGAAGAAAATAGAGTGCCTTAAGGGCAGAAATAAATGCCAATGTGCGCAGAGGGCAAGCAACTCTGTAGAGGGCTAGATTATTGCTTCGTCACGTAGTCCTTGACGTAGCGCACCGTGTTCTCGATAGCACGTGTCATGTTGGGATGGGTTAATTGATACTTCCGTTCCAGTTGTCTACTCATACCCATATCGAAGCGCTGCACCTGAATAAAATTTAATGACTCGGCGCTGATCGCGAACCGGGTCGCCAGTCCGGGAATGGTCAATAGCGACCTGAGCAACCCTATTGGTACATGGCGGCGGGGTGCCTTGACGTCTAGCGTTTTTGCGATCTGCAGAAGCATCCCTTGTAAGCTCGGTGTTCGCTCATAGAGCGCCAGGACCTGACGGTTGGCCATGAAGGGGTCGAAGGCCACGCAAATCATCATCTTCACCAGGTAATCGACGCTGACTAATGGTAACCAATGCCTGACAGAGCCGGGTACAGCTTTGAACTGGCCTTGTGCCAGGTTTCGAATCAGTTCGGAAAACGGTTGGCCTTCCAAGATATGTCCGTTCTCGCTGTGGCCACACACCGTAGCAGGATGAACAATCGTGTAATCCGCGTCTGCGTCTTGCATGTAGCGGATGACAGCAAAATGGGATTCGAGTTTGCTGCCTTCATAGCCACCTACACGGGCGTAGACCGCAGGCCAGTCTGTGTTCTCAGGGCATGTGATATCAACTCCGATACTGTTGAGGTGGGTAAGGTTTTGTAGCATGAAACCGCCCACCATCAGCAGTCGGATGCGTTGGCTAGCCGCAAGCTTGGCCACGCTCAGAGCACCTTGAACATTAATGGCGCGAGCACGCTCCAGTGTCAGCCCCCAGGAGAATTGCGCAGCGAGGTGGAAAATCACAGTGGCCGAAGACACGTTTTGCTTGTCTGCCTCGCTGAGTCCAAGCCCCTCCCTGCTGATATCGCCCTCAACGGCATGGATAAACGCAGGGTTACCTCCCAGTTGGCCTACCTGTTCCCTGAGACGCTCTATGTTTCCAGGGGTGCGCATAAGCACCCAGGTCTTGTGCCCTTTCGCCGTAAGACGGCTCAGTAGATGTTGGCCCACAAACCCACTGCCACCTGTGATGAAGCATTCCGCACTCATGACTGAATCCTTGTTTAGCTGATCGGCGCAGGCTAAGGTATAGAGCCTACTCTACAGTCAAGGATTTTTACCGTGAACATTGGTGAGTTGGAGCGCCGGAGTGGGATCAGCCGCCACGCATTGCGCTATTACGAACAGCTCGGCCTTATCGTGTCCCATCGACAAGCCAACAACTACCGCAGCTATAGCGAACAGACCGTTGTCGATTTAGCCTTCATTCAGAGTGCGCAGAGCGGAGGTTTTTCACTCGCAGAGATTGGGGAAATTCTTGCGGCCAGGCGGGGTAATAACATCGATTGCGCGCACGGTGTGGTTTTGGTAGCCGCCAAGATGGCCGAGATTCAAACGAAGATCACCACACTGCAAGCCGCTTATGTTTTTCTAAGCGCGGAGCGTGCGAAGCTTGAAGCCAGTGCTCTGGCCAACGGACAGACTATTCCTCTACTGCCTGACCATGGTCGTGTCTAAGACGCAATGTGCAAGAGCAAGGCATCCCGGCCAGGTCAGACTGTAAAAGTGCAAGCCCGCCGAGGTGGCGGGCTTGCAGAGATGGCAGTTTAAATGCTCATGCGTTCAATCTTCGACGTGTTGCCCAACAGATTGAGTGCCGTGCCCAGGGACGGAATAATCGACCGAACGCCAGGGAAACCATTTCTCTCGTCAAGATAGAGAATCGATCCGGCAACCATGGCCAGGCCCACTGCACTTGCCAAGTTGGCAGCGGAGGCAGGGATGCGTCGCGAGTCCTGCCACAGGAACAGAAGGGCACCGACCAGAAGTTCGCCTGCCCTGGAAGGCAGCATGTAATAAGCGAACGAGGTGTCGCGAGCCAGGAAGTACTCACTCACCGCGAAGGAGCCGATAGCGAGAATGACGCCGGCTGCCACCAGCAGGCGCTTACCTCCGGCCTTCATGGCGATGATCATCAACGCCGGCCATATCAGATAGAACTGCTCTTCTACGCAGCCATTCATCAGCAACGTCGCCCAGTGTTACGGGCTCGCCGCCCTTGATCCAGGCCATGAAGGTGCGATCGAACTTGAAGCCATCGCCGCATTCGCCGACCATGAACTGCCGGACCTTCTGCGTGTTGCGGTAGTTCTTGTCCAGCGGGGTTGCACGGGTGATCGGCCCTGCGTGCCAGTCAAAACTCATTCCCTGCTCCTTGGGTGGCAAAGTCACCCGCAGCGTAGCACTGCTCGTGCTGCAGAACACTGACGGTGTAAGCACCCTCTGTGCCCGGCCACACACGGGTAGGCAAATTTTTAAGTAGCGCTTATGTAGCCGGAGGAGGAGTATTGATGGCTTCCCGGCGCAATGTCGGAGGGAGTCATCTCAATGGATCGCAAGCCCAGCAATCAGGAAGTCGCAGTAGCGATCGGCATAAGCGAAGCGGAAGTCCTACGATACCGAAGCGAAACGTTGTTGCTCGGCGATGGCTCATGGCTGATCCACTTCACGTTCGTGATGCCCAAAGAGCTTCGGTTCGGCTTGACCGGGAGCTTTTCCCACATCTTGAAAGCGCCGCCGCCTTTCGATGACCGGCGGATGGAGGCTCTTTAAGGCTGGCACTTGGGGGAGGGGAAGGGGAATTCACCCCGTCAGTGACGGATGAGGCGTATAGTGACAAACGAGTTGCTGCATTCCAGTGACTTCCCTATCGAGGTTCAGTCATGAATGCCTCCCATCAGTCCCCCACGCACAAAGCCCACCTGCGGCTCGACGAGCAGATCAAAGTATTCCTCTCAAAAGGCGGGTCCATCCAGGAGGTGGCTTCCGGTATTGGCGCTTCCGATCGTGTCGGCCCCAGGCAGCCTTCTGCCAGGTGGTCCAATTCGAAGGGCTAGGCCTTGCGTTTGAGACGTTAAAGCAAAACCGGCCAGTGGCCGGTTTTTTTGTGGGCTTTCAGCTGTCTGCTGATGGGCGTGTGGGGAAATGCTGAGGATACAGCGCCCTGTCCACCTCCAGCTTTTCAGCGTCGCCAATACGCTTGCGCACTTCGGCGTAGAACTGCTGGCTCTGATTTTGGAACCTGATAAAGTCGCGGTCGCACTCCGCCTGCGCGGCCATCAGCTCCAGGCCGGCAAGCCCCTGGGTGGACTTGCGCGACAGGACATAGGCCTGCCAAGCGTTTTCAACCTTCAGCAGCCCTCTAGCGAACGCTTTTGTCTCGATTGTCGCCATTGAAACACCCTCTTTGAGCCAAATAGGCTCGTCGGTGTGGATCGCCAGAGCGACGATGGGCAAGCGCGTTGAAACGCCGATTACCAAGGCATCGGATAGCTGAGCTTAGCGTGTTTTCTGGGTGACGCCGCATAGTGGTTGGAGCGAGGAAAGGGGCTAGGCCCAACCTGGGGTCAGGCAATTATTAAGCGGCAAAAGAAAAGCCCGCCGACAATGGGCGGGCTAAAGAACGTACGGAGCAAGGCCAGTGTGCCAAGCAGGTTGTCGATAATATGTGAAGAGGGTGTCATACGGCTGTCGTTTGCTACGGGTATTCAAGCCAGGTGTTTCCCCGTCTTCAACAAACCCCCGCGCAAAAAAAAGCCCGCCATTAAATGGCGGGCAAGGAACGCTTGAAGGGAGAGCCTGCAGACTGCCCGCGCCCGGTTAACCCAGCATTAAGCGGCCATCCATTGACCTTGCCCACTGTTCAGCCTATATAGGCCTCCCGCCAATCCAGGAGCCAGCATGCGCGACGAAGACGACCTGCACGAACCCGAGCATGACCACCTGCTCGACCACGAATTCCTCTACGACGACATCGAGCACGAAGCAGATGCCCAAGGCGCGCTAGACGAAGTCGAAGAAGATGAGGAAACGCTGGATGATCTCGATGACGAGGACCGTGATCACCCAGCCTGGCACGACGACTGCGAAGACGATTGAGTCAACGGCGGTCCAGCGAGAAACGCCCGGGGCCGCTCACTGCCAGCAACAGCAAGCCGCCAATGATGCTCAAGTTTTTCAGGAACTGAGTCATGTTGGCGCTGCGTTCGGGGTCGACCATGTTCCAGAACGGGTGGCCGATCAGCGCGGTGCCCAGCACGAACAGTGCGAATAGAAACGCCAGTGGGCGGGTATAGAACCCCAGAATCAGCACGATGGCGACAAAGAACTCCATCACCACTGCAACTGCTGCGGCAAGCATTGGCGCAGGCGCGCCTAGTGATGTCATGTAGCTGACCGTACCTTCAAAACCAGTCAGTTTGGCCCAGCCGGATACAACAAACAGAATCATCAACAGTATGCGGGCAATCAGGATGATGACGTCGCGTTGACCATCGAACAGGGAGTAGCGCATGGCGGCGTTCCAGTGGACGGGGACAAACTCCACTCTAGCAGTTGCGCCGGGAATTTCCGCAGGACGAAAAAAGGCGCCACAAGGGCGCCTTTTCGAAGGAATTTGGTGCGAGTGGCGGGACTCGAACCCGCAAGGCTCACGCCGACAGATTTTAAGTCTGCTGTGTATACCAATTCCACCACACTCGCACTTGAATGGGTCTGAGCGACCGGCATGCTTCTAAGTCAATGCTTTTAAGTAGAAGAGCCTTGCATTCAAGCGCGCTTTATAACCCATTGTTATAGTTGAGTCAACCGCAGCACCTATGATCAAGGGTGTGAAGGGTGCTCGAATGGGTGATTGACACCTTGCTGTCATTACGCCACTGTTGCCCCTCATTTGGATCCAATGGCTATGAAACGATGACTCGGGCCAGTCCGTCCGATGCTAGTGGTCGTGTGATGCGCCCGCGGTTTATATGGCGTCTGTTGTTCGCCCGGGTGACACTGTTGCGGGCGTTTCTCTATGTGAGCCTCATCAGCCTCGGCGGTTATTTGCTGATGCTAGGGTTTGACGCCGAGCACCCGCAATCCCAACGCATGATGGCTTTGGCGGGCGGCGGCGGCATTCTGCTGCTGGGCCTGTGGCTGCTCAAGGTGGCGCTGCCGCGTCGAGTGAGCCCTGTACTGGTCGACCGTGACCGCTGACAAACAGTTGCCACAGGGCGGATGCAGGGTGACACTGCTGGTTAGGCCTATTTTCTACCTCCCGCTGTGCCTGTGGAGTTTGCATGGTTTCAGCTGACTGCCTCGATCACCCCGTCATTCCCGCTCACCGCTATGAACAACTGGTTCAGTCGGTGGTGGACTACGCCATCTACATGCTCGACCCGGATGGGCGCGTGGTTTCCTGGAACGCTGGCGCCGAACGGATCAAGGGCTACCGCGCAGATGAAGTGATCGGCCGGCATTTCTCGTTGTTCTTCACCCCTCAGGATTGTGCCGAAGGGCGCCCCGAACGCCTGCTTCGCCAAGCGCTGGAGCAGGGGGTGGCGCAGGATGAGGGGTGGCGCGTGCGCAAGGACGGCTCGCAATTCTGGGCGATGGCCGCGCTGGACGTGATCCGTGACGATCTCGGGCAGATCGTCGGCCTGGCCAAGGTTACCCGGGATATCACTGACCGGCGCGATTCTGCGCTGCAGCTCGATGCTGTGCGTGCCCAGCTGTTCCAGGCGCAGAAGCTCGAAGCCCTTGGTCAACTGACCGGTGGGCTGGCGCATGATTTCAACAACATGCTGACCATCATCCTGAGCTCGGCACGGCTGGCCATGAACGCTCAGGACCCGGCGCGTATCCAACGTATGCTGCAACACATTGTCGACGCCGGGCAGCGGGGTACCGAACTGACCCAGCAACTGCTCAGTTTTGCCCGACACCGCAAACTCGATGTCAGCCGCGTCGCGCCCTTGGAACTGATCGCCGCCACCCGTGGGCTGCTGGAACATTCGCTGCCCAGTGACATCGACCTGGAGCATCACCTGCCGTCAACTTTGCCATCAATAGAAGTGGATGCAGGGCAGTTGCAGATGGTGCTGCTGAACCTGTTGTTCAATGCCCGCGATGCTATCCCGGGCAGTGGCCAAATCCGTATGGCGGCCGAGGTTGTCGAGCTTGTCGGTGAGGTGGAGGGGTTGCATGGCAGCTTCGTGTGCTTCGAGGTGCAGGACAGCGGAAGCGGGATCGCCCCTGACGTGCTGCCACGCATTTTCGAGCCGTTCTTCACCACCAAGGCATTCGGCAAGGGCACCGGCCTGGGCCTCAGCCAGGTCTATGGCTTCGCCAAGCAGAGCAATGGCGCCATCAGCGTCGACAGCGTGCTCGGCAAGGGCACCTGCATGCGTCTTTATTTACCCACGTCTGACCCACAAGCAGATCGCCAACTCGACAGGTAGAAACCATGGCACAGGCACTCAAGCGGCTGGTGACGGGGATCGAAGGGCTCGATGCGCTGCTCAGGGGTGGGCTGGTGGCGGGGGCGTCGTACATCATTCAAGGCCCACCCGGCGCGGGTAAAACCATTCTCGCCAATCAGTTGGCCTGTCACCACGTGCAGACTGGCGGCAGGGTGCTGGTGGCGACGTTGCTCAGTGAATCCCACGAGCGGCTGTTCCAGTACCTGGGTACCCTTGAATTTTTCGACCCGAGCCTGGTTGGCGACCAGATCCAGTTCGTCAGTGCCTTCGACGCCCTCGAGCAGGAAGGGCTCGATGCCGTGGTCAAGTTGCTGCGCCAGGAGATCGGGCGCCAGCAGGCCAGCCTACTCATCGTGGACGGTGTGCTCAATGCCCGCGTGCGTGCGCAGACGCACCTGGACACGAAAAAATTCGTCTCGGAACTGCAAGGCCACGCAGCTTTTGCCGGCTGCACCGTGTTGCTGTTGACCAGTGCACGGCTGGACGAAGGCAGCCCGGAACACACGATGGTCGATGGGGTGATCGAGCTGGGCGAGCAACTGGTCGGCAGCCGTGCCGTACGCCACATTCAGTTGCGCAAGACGCGTGGCAGCGCAGCCTTGTCGGGCCGTCACGAATGCCTGATCGACGAAGCGGGCATGCATGTGTTTCCGCGGCTGGAGTCGCTGCTCGGTCACCTCAGTCAGAAGGGCAACGCCACGCTGAGCCGGGTCTCTTCAGGCATCCTGAGCCTGGATGAAATGTGCGGTGGCGGGCTGGCCGCTGGCTCGGTCAGCCTGTTGATGGGGCCTTCCGGTATCGGCAAGACGTCCCTGGGCCTGGCATTTCTGGGCGCATGTACCGCGCGGGCGCCAGGGGTGCACTTCGGTTTCTACGAAACGCCCGAACGCTTGCGCCTCAAAGCGGCGTCGCTGGGCTACGATTTTGCCGCACTTGAGCGCGAAGGTGCCCTGCAGTTGTGCTGGCAGCCCACCACGGAGGGTTTGCTGGACCAGGTTGGCGCGCGCTTGCTTGAACGTGTCGAGGCGCAAGGCAGCAAGCGTGTGGTGATCGACAGCCTGGGTGCCTTCAGCCGTCTGGCGATCGACCCGACGCGGCTCAACGCGTTTTTCCGCGCCTTGACTGCTGAGCTGCGAGCACGTGAAGTCAGTGTGCTGTTGACCTGGGAAATGCGTGACATCTTCGGTTCGGAAATCACTGCGCCGACAGCGGACCTGTCGAGCATCGTCGACAACCTGATGCTGATGCGCTTCGTCGAGCTGCAGTCGCAGCTGCGGCGCATGCTGTCGATCCTCAAGGTGCGTGACAGCCACCATGACCCTGCGTTGCACGAGCTGCTGCTCGGCCCCCAGGGCATCACCTTGCGCAAGGCCTTCGAGGGCGCCAGCGGCGTGCTCTCTGGGGCCCCTGTGCCGCAGGGGAGCGGGTGACGGGCCCTCTGATGAACACCATTCTGATCGTCGATGACGAATACCTGATCGCCGACATCCTCGGCTTCGCCCTTGAGGATGAAGGTTATCTGGTGGAGAAGGCGAGCAATGGCCTCAAGGCCCTGGAAGCGCTCAAGGAAAAACGCGTCGAGCTGGTGATCACCGACTACATGATGCCCCTGCTCAATGGCGAAGAGCTGGTGCGCTCGATGCGCGATGAGCTGCACCTGAGCGACCTGCCGGTCATCTTGATGAGCGGCGGCCAGGTTAGCCAGGCCAACCACGGGTGCCCTGAACTGTTCGCCGCGGTATTCGACAAACCCTTCGATATGGACAGGATGATCGCCAAGGTGCGCGAACTGGTGGGCACCTGAGGCACCGTCGATCAAGCGCGTCCGTGCGTCTTGAGGCGGGGTCGCTCAGTGCGAGTCGTCGTGTTTTTCCGGGGCCGGGCTGCCAGCCTGGATACGCTTGAAGATCTCTTCGCGGTGCACCTGGACATCTTTCGGTGCGTCGATACCAATCCTCACCTGCATCCCTTTGACGCCCAGAATGGTGACTTTGATGTCATCGTTGATGACGATGCTTTCGCCAACCTTACGGGTGAGTATCAGCATGTAGTTCTCCTTGGTAATGTTGAAATCCGTCGGGCTATTTGCCGCGGCGGTGGGAGCCAGTCCCTCTTCCTTCTCATTAAAGACGCTTTCGGCGGATAGGAATTCCCCGACAGACAAATTCTGTTGCGTGTCTTCAGTTGCAGGCGCCGATAGTTACCGCAAGCGGATTGTCGGCGAAGGTGCTCGGTGGCAAGAATAGGGGGGTTCAGCCCGTATTGGAAATTTCTCTGCATCATGGCCTAAATAGACAGTGTCAATGATCGTACTGTTCCTCTAGTGCCTGAAGAAATAACAGCAACGCGACTTCCTCCGGGTCCAGGCCCTTGCGGTTACGCTTGCGCGGCAAACTGGCCAGCCGCCCGAGGGCAAAGTGTTCCAGCACCGCCGGGTGGATGTAGCAGCGTCGGCACACCGCCGGGGTGTTGCCCAGGCGTGTGGCTACCTGTTTGACGATGGCTGCGACCTGGCGCTTCGCTTCGCTTTCCGGCTCCCATGCCAGCGGCCTGAGCAGATCCAGCGCCAGGCTGCTGCCGGCCCAGGTGCGGTAGTCCTTGGCAGTGAAATCGGCGCCAGTGAGTTCCTGCAAAAACTGGTTGATCTCGCTGGAGCCGACGCTGCGGCGTTGGCCGTCTTCGTCCAGGTACTGGAACAGCGCCTGGCCCGGCAGCTCCATGCAACGCTTGAGCAGGTTTGCCAGGCGCCGGTCATGCAAGGTGACGTCGTGCTCGACGCCGCGCTTGCCGCGGAACTGGAAGCGGATGGTGCCGCCTTGCACCTTGACGTGGCGGTTGCGCAGCGTGGTCAGCCCGTATGACTGGTTGTCGCGCAGGTAACGCTGGTTGCCGATGCGGATCAGGGTGTGGTCCAGCAGGCTCACCACCAGTGCCATGACCTTTTCCCGGTCCAGGCCCGGGCGGGCCAGGTGCGTTTCCAGTTGCAGGCGCAGTTTCGGCAGTGCCTGAGCAAAGGCCAGCATGCGCCCGTATTTGTGCTGGTCACGCAGTTCGCGCCATTGCTCATGGTAGCGGTACTGCTTGCGGCCACGGGCGTCGCGGCCAGTGGCTTGCAGGTGACCCTGCGGGTCGGCGCAGATCCACACTTCGCTGTACGCCGGCGGAATCACCAGCGCGGCGATGCGCGCGAGGGTGTCGGCGTCGCGCACCCGTTGGCCCTCGGCGTCAAAGTAGATGAAGCGGTCGCGCCAGCGCCGCCGGCTCAGGCCCGGTTGGCTGTCGTCAACGTAATGCAAGGTGCGGGGCAGGGGGCAGTCGAGCATTGGCGGCAGGCCTCGATCAGGTCACTGATCAATGGACAACGGCCGCGTGGTGGTTGCTCAGCCCAACAATGCCACCGACTTGATCTGGGCAAACAGTGCCTGGCCCGGGTGCAGGCCCAACTGGTCTGCCGAATAGCGAGTGATACGCGCCAGCAAGGCATTGCCGCCGGCATCCAGGCTGACCAGGACATGGGCCGGGTTGTCTGCCGGGCGGCTTTCACGCACCCGCACCGGCAACCGATTGAGGATGCTCGAGGCGCTGTCTGCGGCCAGGGCCAGGCTTACATCGCGGGCCTGAACCTTGACCCGCAGGGTACTGCCCATGACATGCGCAGGGTGGGCGATGCGCAAGAGTGGCGCGCTACTGCCGGGCAGGCGTAGGTCGAGCAAATCGTAATGAGGGTCATGACCGACCACCAGGCCTTCGAACACCACCCCGGCGTCCTCGCCCTGGGCCAATGAAAGGTCGAGGCGCGCCAGCGTTTCGCCGATCGGGCCGCTGGCCACGGCCTGGCCTTGCTCCAGCAACACCAGGTGGTCTGCCAGCCGCGCCACTTCGTCCTGGGCGTGGCTGACATACACCAGCGGGATCTCCAGCTCGTCATGCAGGCGCTCCAGGTACGGCAGGATCTCGCGCTTGCGCGGCCCGTCGAGGGCCGCCAGTGGCTCGTCCATCAGCAACAGCCGTGGGCTGCTGAGCAGCGCACGGGCAATGCCGACGCGCTGGGCCTCGCCGCCGGACAAGGTGGCCGGGCGGCGTGCCAGCAGGTGGCCGATGCCCAACAGTTGGCAGGCCTGATCAAGGCTGACCTTGCGCTCGCCCGGCGCAATTCGCCGCCAGCCGAACTCCAGGTTGCTGCGTACCGACAGGTGCGGGAACAGGCTGGCTTCCTGGAATACGTAGCCCACCGGTCGCAGATGCGGCGCCTGGAAATAGCCGCTCGCGCTGTCTTCCCAAACCTCGCCGTTGATCTCGATATACGCGCTGGCAGCCCGCTCCAGCCCCGCCAGGCAGCGCAGGCATGACGTCTTGCCCGAGCCGGAGTGGCCGAACAGCGCGCTGATACCGCGCCCTGGCAGCAGCAGGTCGACATCCAGGGTAAAGTCGTCGCGCGCCAACTCCAGGCGCGCCACAATCGATCCAGTCATTTCAGCTCCAGCCAGCCTTGCCGCGGCGCCCAGCGTATAGCAATAGCAGCACCAGGAACGAGAACACCAGCATGGCACCGGCCAGCCAGTGGGCTTGCGAATATTCCATGGCCTCGACGTGATCGAAGATCTGTACCGAGACCACGCGGGTCTTGTCGGGGATGTTGCCGCCAATCATCAGCACCACGCCAAACTCGCCCACGGTATGGGCGAAACCCAGGATGCTCGCGGTGACGAAGCCGGGGCGGGCCAGCGGCAGTACCACATGAACGAAGGTGTCCCAGGGGCTGGCGCGCAGGGTGGCTGCAACTTCCAGTGGCCGTTGGCCGATAGCGCCAAAGGCATTTTGCAGCGGCTGCACCACGAACGGCATGGAATAGATCACCGAGCCGATCACCAACCCCGTGAAGCTGAACACCACGCTACCCAGGCCTAGCGCCTGGGTAGCCTGGCCGAGCCAACCGTGCGGGCCGAGGGCGATCAGCAGGTAAAAGCCGATCACCGTCGGTGGCAGCACCAGCGGCAACGCCACCACGGCGCCCACCGGCCCGCGTAACCACGAACGCGTGCGTGCCAGCCACCAGGCGATGGGCGTACCGAGGACCAGCAGAATCAGGGTGGTCAAGCTGGCTAGTTTGACGGTCAGCCAGATTGCCCCCAGGTCACTGGCGTCCAGTGGCATCAGATTTCATAACCGTAGGACTTGATCACCGCTGCGGCTTTCGGGCCCTTCAGGTACTCGACCAGCGCCTTGGCGGCGGCATTGTCTTTGCCCTTGTTGAGGATCACGGCGTCCTGGCGGATGGGGTCGTGCAGCGCGGACGGCACGATCCAGGCCGAGCCGCTGGTTACCTTGCCGTCCTTGTAGATCTGCGACAGGGCAACGAAGCCCAGCTCGGCATTGCCGGTGGATACGAACTGGAAGGCCTGGGTGATGTTCTGGCCTTCGACGATCTTGCCCTTGGTGGCCTCGGTCAGGTTCAGTTTGTCCAGCACCTGCGTCGCGGCCAGGCCGTAAGGGGCGGCTTTAGGGTTGGCGATGGACAGGTGCTTGTAGGCGTTCTTTTTCAGCACTTCGCCCTTGGCGTCCACGTAACCTTCCTTCGCCGACCAGAGGGCCAGGGTGCCGATGGCGTAGGTGAAACGCGAACCGGGTACGATTTCGTTTTCTTGCTCGAGCTTGGCTGGGGTGCTGTCATCGGCGGCGAGGAACACTTCGAACGGCGCACCGTTCTTGATTTGTGCGTAGAACTGCCCGGTGGCACCGTAGGCTGCAACCAGCTTGTGGCCGGTGTCTTTCTCGAAGTCCTTGGCGATGGCCTGGATCGGTGCTGTGAAGTTAGCTGCGACCGCGACCTGAACCTCGTCGGCCCAGGCAGTGTTGAGGCAGATCAGGCTGGCCAGGGCAGTGGCAGCCAGGTGCAGTGGGCGGATTCGCATGAAGACAGCTCCTTGGGATTATCGTTATAGCGTTAACTATATAGCGATACGCCATTGGCCGGGAAGGGCCTGAGGGCAACTGTGTTATAGGCGTTCGCCAACCGGGTTCAGCGCCCGATTTGTTGCAGGGCCTTGTCGGCGATATCCTGGGTCAGCTCACCTGCCGGCAAGTGCCTGCCCAGGCGCAGCGCCTGGCCTGACCAGAGGTTGCTGAAGTCGCTGTTGCCCTGGGGGGCGGTGATTGCGCGCAGCGGCATCAGCGCGCCACCCGCCAGCGGAAAGCGCGGTGCCAGCTCGCTCATCGGACCCAGCTCGCGCATGACGCGATTGATGATGCCCCGCGCTGGGCGGCCGGTGAACAGATTGGTCAGTGCGGTTTCGCTGGCCGGCGCGGTGTCCAGAGCGTGGCGGTGAGCGGTAGAAACCTTGGCCTCAGGGCAGAACAGGTAGGCCGTGCCGATCTGCACGGCCGACGCGCCGAGGGCCAGGGCCGCGACCAGGCCGCGGTGGTCGCCGATGCCGCCGGCTGCAATCACCGGCACCTCGACCGCATCGGCAATCTGCGGCACCAGGGCGAAAGTGCCAATCTGGCTGGTGATTTCTTCGCTGAGGAACATGCCGCGATGGCCGCCGGCTTCATAGCCCATGGCGATGATCGCGTCGCAGCCGTGGCGCTCCAGCCACACCGCTTCTGCCACCGTGGTGGCGCTGGACAGCACCTTGGCGCCGGTTGCCTTGACCCTCTGCAGCAACTGCGGCGCGGGCAGGCCGAAATGGAAACTCACCACTTCAGGGCGCAGTCGCTCGACCAGTTGGCAGCTTTGCTCATCGAAAGGCGCACGGTTGGAGACCGGGGTAGGGGCCTCGAAGTCGGCACCCAATTCGCTGTAGTAAGGCTTCAGTGCCTGCTTCCAGCGCGCATCGCGCTCGGCATCGGGCAGCGGTGGCTGGTGGCAGAAGAAGTTCAGGTTCAGCGGGCGCCCAGGGCAGGCGGCGCGAAATGCTTCGATCTCTTCAGCGATCTGCGCGGCGGTGAGCATGGCGCAGGGCAGCGCACCGAGGCCGCCCGCAGCGCCCACGGCAATGGCCATGGCCGAGCCGGTCGCACCGGCCATCGGCGCCTGGAGAATGGGCAGCTCGATGCCCAGCAGATCGAGGATGCGACGGTCAGGCCACTGGCTCATGCGATTCTCCTTGCGGGGCAGCGTGATCGGTACGGCAGTGCACGTGGGCGTTTACAGGGCCTTGCTGACCTGGATGTCGCTGATCTTCACGGCATCGTCGCCGTGGATCTTTTGCAGCGCTTGCAGGGCCTGCTCCACGGAAGCCTCGGGCATGAACGCGAATTCAAAGCGGCGCTCGCCGTCGAGTTTGTATTTGATGACGTACTTGATGGTCTGGGTCATGGCGGTCTTATCTGAGTTTCGACGACGAGCGACGGATGATCTTGATCTTGTGGGTCAAGGTCGGTTTGCGCGTTACCGAGATCGGGCGAGTGGTCACGGTATCGAGGGTGATGTTCCAGAAACCGGTACTTGGCACGGTGATCTTTGCCGGGAACTGGTCAAAAGCACCCCCGTGGTAGGTGTGCCGGCCGCCATTTTTGAAACTGCGGAAGTTGGCGTCGTTCATCAGGCGGATGTTGCAGCGCTGGGAGCACTCGATGACGACGATATCGTCTTCGTTCAGGTGCTCGCGCTGGTGTACGAATTTCATGTGATGCTCCGCAAGGTTTGGATCTGCAAAGGCGAAAGATACCACGATGTAGCGTTACACTGCCGCGCCTGTTGGCCAGGCGTAGATAAATCTGCCAAAGCAGGGAGCAAAACAGCCCGGCGGTGGTCGAACGGGATTCTTGAAAGGCAGAGGTGCTGCAAATGAAATGGATGGTAGCGGCGTTGTCCCTGACGCTGGGTGGCTGTGTCAGCGTTTCGGAGCTTGAACAATCGCGCGAAACAATGGATGTGATCTCTGGCAAGACGCCGCGTGAATACGCAGATTGCATCAAGCAGAAGCTGGCCGATACCCGTGATCCGTTGGTCGAGGAGCCGCGAGGCGACGGCCTGCGCCTGATCGTGCCGCAGAAGCTGACGTCCGGGGCCGGGCCTGCGGCGCTGGTCGATATCGACAAGCGTGGCAGCGGCAGCAGCATCAAACTGCGTGAGCGGTTGAACAACTTCCCGCTGCGCCTGGGCGACGTGCGCACGGCGACGACGCAGTGCATTTCTGGCCATTGATCTGGCGCAATTGATTCGCGGTTAAAAAGCCAATAACCCTCGCTTGGCGAGTCTGGCGTTGTTGCGATTTGCCTTACGGGGCTAGTATCCATTTGCTTATGTTTTTTAAGCCTAAGCTTATAACAAAAGAAATGGAGATTCGTGATGACACCGTTGAGTCGAGTCGTGATCGGCAGCTTGCTGATCCTGGCCTGGCCCACGGCGCATGCCGCCGATGGCCAGAAAATATTCACCCAGGGCGGGGCGAACCCCGCCGCCATGGCCTGCCTAGGTTGCCATGGGCCAGACGGCAAGGGCATTGCCGCCGCTGGGTTCCCCCGTTTGGCCGGGTTACCCGCCGGCTACCTGAGCAAACAGTTGCACGACTGGCGTGATGGCACGCGCAAGCAGCCGGTGATGGAACCGCTCGCCAAGGCTTTGAGCGAAGACGAGATCAAGGCGGTCAGCGCGTACCTGGCCAGCCTACCGGCCGAGCCAGCGGCTGACCTGCGCCGCCAGCAGATTGCCGATGACCCCACCACGCGCATGGCCCTGTACGGTGATTGGGGGCGACAGATACCCGGTTGTGTGCAATGCCACGGCCCTGGTGGCAGTGGTGTAGGTGAGCATTTTCCGCCCTTGGCAGGCCAGCCTGCGGCTTACTTGATGGCGCAGCTCAATGCCTGGCGCGACGGCAGCCGCAGCAATGACCCCAACCAACTGATGGTCGGCGTGGCCAAGGCCATGACCGATGACGAGGTCAAGGCCATTGCCGAGTTCTTCGCCCGCCCCGCCCGCCAGGAGGTCACGCCATGAAGCCCTTGATTCCCGCCGCGCTGCTGTTGGCCATGGGCAGTGCCCAGGCGGCCCCGATCGCCATGGAAGACCAGTCGCAGTTGAAGGTGCCAGGCGTGCAGGCCGCGCCGCAGTTCGTGCCGCCCGCCGAAAGCGAGTTGCCGGACAATGCCTTTGGCAAGATGGTCCGCGAGGGCCATGCCTTGTTTGTCGATACCCGACGCAAGATGCCGGAAGCCGTGGGTAACGGTTTGAACTGCAGCAACTGCCACCTCGACCAGGGGCGGCTGGCACACTCCGCGCCGATGTGGGGCGCGTACCCGATGTACCCGGCCTATCGCAAGAAAAACGACAAGGTCAACACCTATGCCGAGCGCATCCAGGGGTGTTTCCAGTTCAGCATGAACGGCAAGCCACCGGCGGCAGACAGCCCGCAGATGACGGCGCTGTCGGTGTATGCCTACTGGTTGTCGACCAAGGCACCCACAGGCGTCGAGATCGCGGGTCGCGGCTATCCGGACGTGGCGCAACCCCAGGGTGGCTACGACTTCAAGCGCGGCCAGCAGGTTTACCGTGAGCAATGTGCGATTTGCCATGGTGACAACGGCGAAGGGCAGAAGGTGGCCGGTGAGTACGTGATGCCGCCGCTGTGGGGCAAGGACTCCTACAACTGGGGGGCCGGTATGCACCGGATCAACACGGCAGCGTCCTTCATCAAGTACAACATGCCACTGGGCAAACCGGGCAGCTTGAGCGATCAACAGGCCTGGGATGTGGCGGCGTGGATCAACCGCCACGAACGGCCGCAGGACCCGCGCTTGGTGGAGGGGTCTGTGGAGAAGACGCGGCTGAAGTTTCATGCCAATGACGGGGTGAACCTGTATGGCCAGCAAGTCGAGGGGGTGTTGATCGGGCAGGGAACGGGTAGCTGACGGGTTTGCTGCGCCGGCCGCCTTCTTTTGTCATCTGCCCGTCACCGCCCTGCAACCACCTTCGGGTTGCAATGACCGCCATCATCCTCAAGGAGCGCGGCCATGGAACTCTGTGTGATCGGGGCGGGGTATGTCGGCTTGGTAACGGCGGCCTGTTTTGCCGAAATGGGCAACCGGGTGACCTGCCTGGAACGTGATCCGCAGCGCTTGATGCAGTTGCGCCAGGGCCAGAGCCCGATCCACGAGCCAGGCCTGCCGGCACTCTTGCATAGCGGCATGCAGGCGGGCCGCCTGCTGTTCAGCGATGATTGGCAGCAGGCGCTGGCCAGTGCCGAGGTGGTGTTTATCGCCGTGGGCACGCCCAGCCAGGAGGACGGTTCGGCCGATCTGCAGCATGTGCTGGGCGTTGCCGACAGCCTGGGGCGCCACCTGACACGCCCAGGCCTGGTGGTGAACAAGTCGACAGTACCGGTAGGTACTGCAGAGCGGGTGGCCCGGCACATTGCAGTCGGTTTGCGCGCGCGTGGCGCAGGCTTTGCTGTCGAGGTGGCGAGCAACCCCGAGTTTCTCAAGGAGGGCAGCGCCATCGATGACTTCATGCGCCCCGACCGCATCATTATCGGCAGCGACAGTGCGGCGGCCGGCCAGTGCCTGCAGCGGCTGTATGCACCCTTTGTGCGTAACTGCGAACGCATTCTGTTGATGGCGCCCCGCGCCGCCGAGTTCAGCAAATACGCCGCCAACGCCTTTCTGGCCACCAAGATTTCCTTCATCAATGAGCTGGCGGGGCTTTGCGCACAGCTGGATGTGGACATCGAGCAGGTGCGCCGGGGCATCGGCAGTGATCGGCGCATCGGCAGCCATTTTATCTATGCCGGGTGTGGCTACGGCGGTTCGTGCTTCCCCAAGGATGTCCGGGCCCTGCTTCGCACTGCCGAGCAGCAGGGCTACCAGGCCGCGATTTTGCAGGCGGTGCAGGCACGCAACGACGAACAGAAGACCTTGCTGTTCAAGGCGCTGCACCAGCACTTTGGCGGCTTCATGCGTGGGCGTAGCGTCGCGCTCTGGGGGCTGGCCTTCAAACCGGGCACTGACGACCTTCGCGAGGCGCCCAGTCTGGTGCTGATCGATGCGTTGCTTGCGGCGGGGGCCCGGGTACAGGCCTGCGACCCGGTGGCACTTGGCGGCATGCAGGGGCGTTATCCGCAGGCCGTGGCCAGCGGTCAGTTGCGCCTGAGCGAAGACCCTTACGCCTGTGTCGAGGGCGCAGACGCCCTGGTGCTGGTGACCGAATGGAAGCAGTTTCGGCAGCCGGATTTCGTGCGTGTGCGGGGGCTTATGCGTATGCCAGTGCTATTTGATGGGCGCAATATTTACGATCCCTTGGAACTATCTACACTGGGTTATCTCTATCATGGCATCGGTCGGCCTCAGGCGGGGCATTGTAAGGTGACTGCCGCCTGATTAGACTGCGCCGAATTCCACAGGCCTAGCCTTTGTTTAAGGACGTATATGATCAAGAAATGCTTGTTCCCGGCCGCCGGTTACGGCACCCGCTTCCTGCCCGCTACCAAAGCCATGCCCAAGGAAATGCTGCCGGTGGTCAACAAGCCACTGATCCAGTATGGCGTTGAAGAAGCGCTGGATGCCGGCCTGAACGAGATCTCCATTGTGACCGGCCGTGGCAAGCGTGCCCTGGAAGACCACTTCGACATCAGCTACGAGCTGGAAAACCAGATCAAGGGCACCGACAAGGAAAAGTACCTGGTCGGTATCCGTCGTCTGCTCAACGAGTGCTCCTTCTCCTACACCCGTCAGACCGAGATGAAGGGCCTGGGCCACGCGATCCTCACCGGCCGCCCGCTTATCGGTGACGAACCGTTCGCGGTGGTGCTGGCTGACGACCTGTGCGTCAACCCGGAAGGTGACGGCGTACTGACCCAGATGGTCAAACTGTTCAAGCAGTACCGCTGCTCGATCGTCGCCATCCAGGAAGTCGACCCGCAGGAAACCAACAAGTACGGTGTGATCGCCGGTGAGATGATCCGCGACGACATCTACCGTGTCACCAACATGGTCGAAAAGCCTGCACCGGAAGACGCGCCTTCGAACCTGGCGATCATCGGCCGCTACATCCTGACCCCGGACATCTTCGATATCATCGCCAATACCGAGCCGGGCAAAGGCGGCGAAATCCAGATCACTGACGCCCTGCTGCAGCAGGCCAAAGATGGCTGCGTGATTGCCTACAAGTTCAAGGGCAAGCGTTTCGACTGCGGTGGCGCCGAAGGCTACATCGACGCGACCAACTTCTGCTTCGAGAACTACTACAAGACTGGCAAGGCTTACTGATAAGCCCCGCTGGTCTGCAAGCCACCCCTCGGGGTGGCTTTTTTGTTTGCGGCGGCCAACGGCGGTATGCTGGGCGCCAGCCTAGGAGACTGAATAAATGGCCTACGATTTTGATCTGTTCGTGATTGGTGCCGGGTCCGGCGGTGTGCGCGCAGCGCGTTTTGCCGCGGGCTTCGGCGCGAAGGTGGCGGTAGCCGAAAGCCGCTACCTGGGCGGTACCTGCGTCAACGTCGGCTGTGTGCCGAAAAAACTGCTGGTGTATGGCGCGCATGTCGCAGACGAGCTGGAGCAGGCCGCAGGCTTCGGCTGGACCCTGGAAGAAGGGCATTTCGACTGGGGCACCCTGATTGCCAACAAAAACCGGGAGATCGAGCGCCTCAACGGTATCTACCGCAACCTGCTGGTCAACAGCGGGGTGACCCTGTTGCAGGGCCATGCACGCCTGACTGGCGCCAACGAGGTGGAAGTCGACGGCCAGCGCTATACCGCCGAGCACATCCTCATCGCCACCGGCGGCTGGCCGCAGGTGCCGGACATCCCTGGCAAGGAACTGGCCATCACTTCCAACGAAGCGTTCTACCTCAAGGCGTTGCCGCGCCGCGTGTTGGTGGTGGGCGGTGGCTACATCGCCGTCGAGTTTGCCGGCATCTTCCAGGGGCTGGGGGCCGATACCAGTTTGCTGTACCGGGGCGATCTGTTCCTGCGCGGGTTTGATGGTTCGGTGCGCACGCACTTGAAGGAAGAGCTGGAAAAACGCGGCCTCGATCTGCAGTTCAACGCGGATATCCAGCGCATCGACCAGCTGGACGACGGCAGCCTCAAGGCCACCCTCAAGGATGGCCGCGAGCTGGTTGCCGACTGTGTGTTCTACGCCACTGGGCGGCGTCCGATGCTCGACAATTTGGGCCTGGAGAACACGGGCGTCGAGCTGGATGCACGGGGCTACATTCGCGTCGATGAGCAGTACCAGACCACCGCGCCGTCGATTCTGGCCATTGGCGATGTGATCGGTCGCGTGCAGCTCACCCCAGTGGCGCTGGCCGAAGGCATGGCCGTTGCGCGGCGCTTGTTCAAGCCCGAGCAGTACCGCCCGGTGGACTACCAGAACATCCCCACTGCGGTGTTCAGCCAGCCGCCGATCGGTACCGTTGGCCTCACCGAGGAACAGGCGCTGGAGGCCGGCCATAAGGTGCAGATCTTCGAGAGCCGTTTCCGGGCCATGAAGCTGACCTTGACCGACATCCAGGAAAAGACCCTGATGAAGCTGGTGGTCGATGCCGAGACCGACAAGGTGCTGGGCTGCCACATGGTCGGGCCGGATGCCGGCGATATCGTGCAGGGCCTGGGGATTGCGCTGAAGGCGGGCGCGACCAAGCAGCAGTTTGACGAGACCATCGGCGTGCACCCGACCGCGGCTGAAGAATTCGTGACGATGCGCACCGTTACCCGCTAAAAGCACCTCTGGCCTTTGTAGGAGCGGCCTTGCGTCGCGATGGGCGGCGAAGCGGCCCCAGGATCTGTGTTTCGACGCCGAAATCCTGGGGCCGCTTCGCCGCCCATCGCGACGCAAGGCCGCTCCTACACAAAGCAACCGCCGCTCAGCGCTATCTCTTCTATTAATAAACCCTGGTTATAGCCAAAACCAATCGTCAGCATCAGGTTTGCCAATGAGCCTTTCTGGCGACCAGCGGTTAGGATTCTCTCCGTCAACTGATTTCAACCCCATGAAGGAGCGTCTCTCATGCCTATCATCAACAGCCAGGTCAAACCGTTCAACGCCACCGCCTTCCACAACGGCGAATTCGTTCAGGTAAGCGAAGCCGACCTGAAAGGCAAGTGGTCTGTCGTGTTCTTCTACCCGGCCGACTTCACCTTCGTTTGCCCGACCGAGCTGGGTGACCTTGCTGACAACTACGCAGAGTTCCAGAAGCTCGGCGTGGAAATCTACGGCGTGTCCACCGACACCCACTTCACCCACAAAGCCTGGCACGACACTTCGGAAACCATCGGCAAGATCAAGTACCCGCTGATCGGTGACCCGACCCACGTCATCTCGCGCAACTTCGACGTGCTGATCGAAGAAGCCGGCCTGGCCGATCGCGGTACCTTCGTGATTAACCCGGAAGGCCAGATCAAGATCGTCGAAATCAACGACGGTGGTGTAGGCCGTGATGCCAGCGAACTGCTGCGCAAGGTCAAGGCTGCCCAGTACGTCGCTGCCCACCCAGGCGAAGTCTGCCCGGCCAAGTGGAAAGAAGGCGAGGCTACCCTGGCGCCATCCCTGGACCTGGTCGGCAAGATCTAATCGTCGTCCAATAAGTGCCTGCGCGACGATCATGCTGCGTTGAAACTGATCGCCGCTCGGCACTTCACGAACGAATAGACGTTATGCGCCAGTCGAGGGCGGTAAGCAGCCGCCAAAGCTGAAGTACTTACCGCCCCGCCAAACGCCCGGGCGCTGTTGCCTGGGCGTTTTTGTATCTGAAGATTGAAAAAGGAATCGCCCGTATGTTGGACGCCACGCTTAAATCGCAACTGAAAACCTACCTGGAGCGGGTCACCCAGCCGATCGAGATCGTTGCTTCCCTCGACGACGGCGCGAAATCCCGCGAATTGCACGACCTGCTGGTGGAAATCGCCGGCCTGTCGAACCTGATTACCCTGCGCGCGGACGGGACCGACGCTCGTCGTCCATCGTTCTCGCTCAATCGCCCTGGGGCTGACATCAGCCTGCGTTTCGCCGGCATCCCCATGGGCCATGAATTCACCTCCCTGGTGCTGGCGCTGCTGCAAGTCGGTGGCCACCCGTCCAAGGCCAGCGCCGAAGTGATCGAGCAGATCCAAGGGCTGCAAGGCGAATTCACCTTTGAAACCTACTTCTCGCTGTCGTGCCAGAACTGCCCGGACGTGGTCCAGGCGCTGAACCTGATGGCGGTGCTCAACCCCAACGTGCGCCACGTGGCCATTGACGGCGCGCTGTTCCAGGATGAAGTCGAATCGCGCAAAGTCATGGCGGTGCCGAGCATCTACCTGAACGGTGAAGTGTTCGGCCAGGGCCGCATGGGCCTGGAAGAGATTCTGGGCAAGATCGACACCAGTGCCGGCAGCCGCCAGGCCGAAAAGATCAACGCCAAGGACGCTTTCGATGTACTGATCGTCGGCGGTGGCCCGGCCGGCGCTGCGGCCGCGATCTATGCCGCGCGTAAAGGTATCCGTACCGGTGTTGCCGCCGAGCGTTTCGGCGGCCAGGTGCTCGACACCCTGGCCATCGAGAACTTTATCTCGGTGCAGGAAACCGAAGGGCCGAAACTGGCCACTGCGCTGGAAGAACACGTCAAGCAGTACGACGTCGACATCATGAACCTGCAGCGCGGTGAAGCGCTGATCCCGGCCACCGATGGCGGCCTGCACGAAGTGCGTCTGGCGGGCGGTGCGTCGCTCAAGGCCAAGACCGTGATCCTGGCCACCGGTGCACGCTGGCGCGAAATGAACGTGCCGGGCGAGCAGCAATACCGTGCCCGGGGCGTGGCTTACTGCCCGCACTGTGATGGCCCACTGTTCAAGGGCAAGCGTGTGGCGGTGATCGGCGGCGGCAACTCGGGCGTGGAAGCGGCCATCGATTTGGCGGGCATCGTCGCCCAGGTGACCCTGATCGAGTTCGACAGCCAGTTGCGTGCCGACGCCGTGTTGCAACGCAAGCTGCACAGCCTGCCGAACGTCAAGGTGATCACCCGCGCACTGACCACCGAAGTGGTCGGCGATGGTGAGAAGGTGACGGGGTTGCGCTACAAGGATCGCGCCAGCGATGAGCTGCATGACCTGGCGCTGGAAGGCATCTTCGTGCAGATCGGCCTGTTGCCCAATACCGACTGGCTCAAAGGCACCGTCGAACTGTCGCCGCGTGGCGAGATCATTGTCGATGCCAAGGGCGCGACCAACATCCCCGGCGTGTTTGCCGCGGGTGATGTGACCACCGTGCCGTACAAGCAGATCGTCATTGCCGTGGGTGAGGGCGCCAAGGCTTCGCTGGCGGCCTTCGATCACCTGATTCGGGCTTCGGCCCCGGCGTAAGTCAGCAGCAGCCTGAGGGTGTCTATCATTACCCCAGACACCCTCAGGAAGCTCACCATGACCCTGATCAGCCGCGAACCCTGGTGGCTAGTGCCATCCAAGCCCGGGCAGAAAGAGCAGGACCTGCACTGGGGCTTCCTCGAAATCTACGCCGACGGCCGCACCGTGTTCGTCGACCAGCGCCCCAGTGAGCGGGAGCTGGCTGAGCGCAAGAGCTGTCGCAATTTCCCCGACCCCGAGCACTAATGGCTCAGCCTTCGAGTTCGGCCAGGCGCGCCTCCAGCGCTGCAATCCGGGCTTCCAAGGCCTCCATGCGCTCTTCCGAAACACTGCCACCGCTGCTGCGGGCACCGCCTTCCTGTTGGCGTGCGGCCATGATCGCTTCGATTTCTGCCGGGTCGCCCAATGCATGGGTATAGCGGTCTTCGCGCTGGCCTGCCTGGCGCGGCAGGTGCAGGGCAAGGTCCCTTGAAATCAGGCGTTCCAGCTGGTGCTGGATCTGCTCGGTGTCATCGAATTCATGCAGGCGGTTGCTGCGGCTGAGCAACTCGTTGAGGGTTTGCGGGCCGCGCAAGAACATCAGGCCCATCAGCACCAGTTGCGCCGGCACCAATTCCAGGGCCTTGTCCACCCGCTGCTCCCAGCGGTCGGCGCGGCTGCCCATCTGCAAGCGGGTCATGCCTTGGCCTTCGAGCGCCCGCAGGGCCTGGCCGACCTGGCCTTGGGTGAGGTTCATCACCGGTTCCCGGCTGGTCTTCTGGTTGCAGGCCAGGACCAGGGCATTGAGGGTCAGTGGGTAGCTTTCCGGGCTGGTGGCCTGCTTTTCGATCAGCGAGCCGAGAATGCGGATCTCGGTGCTGTTGAAACGGCCTTCACCTACGGTTTCGTGTTCGGACATGGCCCTGTCTCATTGCGAGGAAAAGGCCACTAGCGTAGGTAAAGCCGTTGATTAAGGCAATTGGGGCCGCAACACGGCCCCGACAGCCTCACGCCCCGCGTCGTTCCTCAGCCTGGCACGCCGCCGCGGTGAACAGCACGTCGGTCGACGAGTTCAGCGCAGTCTCCGCCGAGTCCTGCAGCACACCAATGATGAAGCCCACCGCCACCACCTGCATGGCAATCTCGCTGGGGATGCCGAACAGGCTGCACGCCAGCGGGATCAACAACAGCGAACCACCTGCCACGCCCGAGGCGCCGCACGCACAGACAGCCGCCACCACGCTGAGCAGCACGGCAGTCGGCAGGTCGACCGGGATACCCAGGGTATGCACAGCGGCCAGTGTCAGTACGGTGATGGTGATCGCTGCGCCCGCCATGTTGATGGTCGCGCCCAGCGGGATCGACACCGAATAGGTGTCTTCATGCAGGCCAAGACGCTCCGACAGGGCCAGGTTGACCGGGATGTTGGCCGCCGAGCTGCGGGTGAAGAACGCCGTGATACCGCTCTCGCGGAGGCACAGCAGGGTCAGCGGGTACGGGTTGCGGCGAATCTTCCAGAACACGATCAGCGGGTTCATCACCAGGGCCACAAACAGCATGCAGCCGATCAGCACGGCCAGCAGGTGCAGATAGCCGAACAGGGCATCGAGGCCCGACTGGGCGAGGGTGGCACTGACCAGGCCGAAGATGCCCAGCGGGGCGAAGCGGATGACCACGCGCACGATCAAGGTAACCCCGTTGGACAGGTCCTCGACCACAGTGCGGGTGGTTTCGCCGGCATGGCGCAGGGCCACGCCCAGGCCAATCGCCCAGGTCAGCACGCCAATGAAGTTGGCATTGAGCAAGGCGTTGACCGGGTTGTCGACCGCGCTCAGCAGCAGGTTTTGCAGGACCTCGGTGATACCGCCCGGCGCACTCAGCGTGGCGTCGCCGGCACTCAGCACCAGGTGGGACGGGAACAGCATGCTGGCGACCACGGCCACCACCGCTGCGGCGAAGGTGCCCAGCAGGTACAGCCACAGGATCGGCCGTATGTGGGTTTCCTGGCCGTGGCGGTGGTTGGCGATCGAGGCCATGACCAGAATGAACACCAGAATGGGTGCCACTGCCTTGAGGGCGCTGACGAACACCTTGCCGAGGAACGCCAGGTCGCGGGCGACGTCGGGTGCGAGCAGCGCCAGGGCGATGCCGGCCAGCAGGCCGATGACGATCTGCGTCACCAGGCTGGTGCGGTTGAGAAGGCGGAAGAAGGGGGTCATATGCAGCGATATCCCGGCATGTTCAAAAAGGGCGAGACTTTACCATAGACCTTTGTCGGGCAGGTTCGCGGTCTTCAGGGTTCACGCGCGAAGCGGCGAGCACATCACCAGTGGAACAACTCCCGTCGCGCCCCCTCGGTAATGGCGACGATCCCTGGGTGCTTGACCTTGCGCTCCACCGAAATGGCATAGAACGACTCATGCACCGCTTCGGTCTGCCCGATCAGTTGCACGCCATACTGGCGGCACACTTCCTCGGCGATCACGCTGGGCGCCACGAAAATGCCGCTGCCCGATTGGCCAAACGCCTGCATCAAGGCGCTGTCGTCGAACTCGCCAACGATCCGCGGCTGTACCTGCTGTTCCCCCAGCCAGCGCAGCAAACGGCTGCGCACCACGGTCTCCTGGCCCGGAATCAACAGCGGTGCATCGTCGAGGCAGGCAGGGAAGGGGCCGGCAAGGCGTTGCGCCAACGCCTGGGTGGCGAAGAAACTCAGGCCACACTCGCCGAGCTTCTGGCTGTAGCCCTTGATATCCAGGTGGTTGGGCATCGGGCTGTCGGAAATGACCAGGTCCAGGCGCTGAATCGCCAGGTCCGCCAGCAGCCGCTCGAGTTTGTCTTCCCGGCAATTGATGCGCAGCACCTCGTCCAGCTCCATGGTCGGCGCCAGCAGGCGATAGACGATGGATTTGGGGACAACGTCGGCCACCCCCACGCGAAACAGAATCTGCTCTTGCGGACCGGCGCGCAGCATGGCTTCCAGCTCGCCGCCGAGTTGGAACATCTGCTCGGCATACACCAACGTCTGGCGGCCGGTCTCGGTCAGCTCCAACTGCCGACCGACTCGCTGGAACAATTCAAGGCCATACGTCTGCTCGAACAGGCTGATCTGCCCGCTGATGGTCTGCGGGGTGAGGTTCAACTGCTCGCTGGCACGCGCGATGCTGCCGGTCTTGGCCACGGCCCAGAAGTAGTGCAACTGGCGATAGTTGAGCATCGGTGTATTTCTCGATTCGTAAAAACCGAAGTATAACCGCTGAAAATACGAATTTTCCTGATGTATTCGCCTCTCTAGAATGCGACTCCATGAGGCGCGTTGCGCGCCGCCGGAATATCGACAAGCGAGGAACCCATGTTGCAGCTTAAATCCATTGGCACGCCTTTGGTGCTGGCCCTGGCCCTGTTCACCCTGGCCGGCTGCGATCAGGCTGAAAAATCTGCCCAGCAGATGCTCGACCAGGCCGCCCAGTCGGCCAAGCAGGCCATCGACAAGACCAACGAAGCGGCCCAGCAGGCCCTGAGCGATGCCATCGGCAGCGAAGGCCAGCCGCCCAAAGATGCTGAAAAGCACGAAAAGACCCAGGACATCTGACCCCAAGACCCGATGCAGGATTGATTAAATGGAATATTTGCTGGAACTCGCCGCAAGCCCGACCGCCTGGGTCGCCCTCGCCACCTTGGTGGCCATGGAGATCGTGCTCGGCATCGACAACCTGATCTTCATCTCCATCCTGACCAACAAGCTACCCATGGAATACCGTTCCAAGGCGCGGCGCATTGGTATCAGCATGGCCCTGGTCATGCGCCTGGCGCTGCTCAGCACCGTGGCCTGGATCGTGCAATTGACCGAGCCGGTGATCGATGTGTTCGGCCACAGCTTCTCGTGGAAGGACATGATTCTGATCGCAGGTGGCTTATTCCTGCTGTGGAAGGCCACCAAGGAAATCCACGAGAACGTCGACCCGCATGGTGCCAAGGAAGAGTCCAAGGCCGGTTCCACCATCACCTTGGGTTTTGCCGCAGCCATTGGCCAGATCCTGCTGCTGGATATCGTCTTCTCGATCGACAGCATCATTACCGCCGTGGGTATGACCGAGCACTTGCCGATCATGATCATTGCCGTGATCGCTGCCGTGATCGTAATGCTGGTGGCGGCCGACCCGCTGGCCAAGTTCATCAATGACAACCCGACCGTGGTGATGCTGGCCCTGGGCTTCCTGATCATGATCGGCATGACCCTGATCGCCGAAGGCATGGGGGCTCATGTACCGAAAGGGTATGTGTACGCAGCGATGGCCTTCTCGACCTTGATCGAGGTCCTCAACATCATGGCCCGTCGGGCGCGGCTCAAGCGCGAAGCGGCAGAAGGTTGATGTAAAAGGCGCAGGCCCACCGCTGGCCTTGAAGCCAGGGGTGGGCCCCGCGAATGGACCATCACAAAAGCGTGAGTTTAATGCGCCTCCACTTGCCGCCGTACCCTGTGCCCAACCTGAGGTTTGGCCAGGCCCTGCGGGGGCAGGGAGTGATGATGGGAATGACGCCGCACGATACGCAGTACACCCCACAGCATGGCGGCTGCGACGCTCAGCCACATACCTACCAGCATGAGGATTGCCAGGGTCAGGCTCATGTGTGCCTCCTTCTCTCGGGCAAGCGCGCTGTCAGCCAGGGCTCGCCTTACAGACACTGCTTTAGTCTAGCTCGACCCGTGTGACGTTCCATTGATCAAAGGTCTATTGCTTGGTCCGATTGGCTACAAGCCTGTGTCGGACTATACCCGCGCACCTGTGGGCCCTATGATCTGAGCCCAGAGCCGGGCGCTGCCTGCCTGGCATCGGAACAAGCGAGTGCCCATGGAGCAAGTTTCCTTCAAACCGCTGGCCTCAGCCCCCCGTCGGCTGCTGCTGGCCTGCCTGATGGCGGCCAGCCTGGCCGGTTGTGCCAGCGCACCGCCCGCGAACCTGAAAGGCCTGCCGCAGCGGGTCGAGATCAGCAGCGTGCCGTTTTACCGTGGCAATGCCAACCACAGCGGCGCCATGGCCCTGGCAGCGCTGCTTTCGCAGCAGGGGGCGCCGATCACGCCAGGCCTGCTGGACAAGCCATTGAACCTGCCCCAGGGCGCCGAAACGCTGGACACCAGCATCCCCCGCGTGGCGCGTGACTACGGCATGGTGGTGTACGCACTGGACAAGCAAATGGATGCCTTGTTGACGCAGGTGGCGGCGGGCAACCCGGTTTTGCTGCGTTACGAGGAGGGTTCAGCCTGGTGGAGCGAGCCACGCTACGCGGTGCTGATCGGTTATGACCGCTACAAGCAGCGGGTACTGTTGCGCTCAGGCATGCACCGCAGGCAACTGATGGCCTTCGATGATTTTGCTTCGGCCTGGGCCAAGCAGGGCAGTTGGGCGGTGCTGGTGCAACCGCCGCGGCAACTGCCCGCCCAGGTAGACCGGCAACGCTGGTTGCAGGCGGCCGACGAACTGGCCCGGGCAGGGCAGGAAATTGCCGCGAAGCAGGCCGTGAACAGCCTGGGGCGGTAAACGTACACCGGCCTTTTGAAGAGGCCGGTGCCAGGTTACCGAGGCATCAATCAGAAGCCCAGGCGGTCACGCAGGCTGTAGTACCAGGCACCGATGGCGCTGAATGGCACACGCAGCATCTGGCCACCCGGGAACGGGTAGTGCGGCAGGCCTGCGAACGCATCGAAACGCTCGGCCTGGCCACGCAGCGCCTCGGCCAGCACCTTGCCTGCCAGGTGCGTGTAGGTGACGCCGTGGCCCGAGCAGCCCTGGGAGTAATAGATGTTGTCGCCGATGCGGCCAACCTGCGGCAGGCGCGACAGGGTCAGCAGGAAGTTGCCGGTCCAGGCGTAATCGATCTTCACGTTCTGCAACTGCGGGAAGGCCTTGAGCATCTTCGGACGGATGATTGCCTCGATGTTCGCCGGGTCACGCGCGCCGTAGACCACGCCGCCGCCGAAGATCAGGCGCTTGTCGCTGGTCAGGCGGTAGTAGTCGAGCAAGTAGTTGCAGTCTTCGACACAGTAATCCTGCGGCAGCAGGGTACGTGCCAGGTCATCGCTCAGGGGCTCGGTGGTGATCACCTGGGTGCCGCACGGCATGGACTTGGCGGCCAGCTCTGGCACCAGGTTGCCCAGGTAGGCGTTACCGGCGACGATGATGAACTTGGCGCGCACCTTGCCTTGCGGTGTGTGCACGACCGGGTTGGCGCCACGCTCGATACGGATGGCCGGGGTCTGCTCATAGATGATGCCGCCCAGCGACTCTACCGCGGCCGCTTCGCCCAGGGCCAGGTTAAGCGGGTGGATGTGGCCGCCGCTCATGTCCAGCATGCCGCCAATGTAGCTGTCGCATGCGACTACTTCACGGATGCGCTTCTGGTCCATCAGCTCGAGCTGGTTGTGGCCAAAGCGTTCCCACAGGCGCTTTTGCGACTCCAGGTGGCCCATCTGTTTAGGGGTGATGGCTGCGAACACGCCACCGTCTTTCAGGTCGCACTGGATATTGTACTTGGCGACACGCTCACGAATGATGCGGCCACCTTCGAATGCCATCTGGCCCAGCAGTTGTGCCTGCTTTGGGCCGACGGTGCGCTCGATCACGTCGATGTCACGGCTGTAGCTGTTGACGATCTGGCCGCCGTTGCGGCCGGACGCGCCAAAACCAACCTTGGCGGCTTCGACGATGCTGACCTTGAAGCCGTTTTCCAGCAGGAACAAGGCGCTGGACAGGCCGGTGTAGCCGGCACCGATGATGCACACATCGGTTTCCACCTCACCCTGCAGCGCCGGACGTGGCGGCACCGGGTTAGCCGAGGCGGCGTAGTAGGACTGGGGGTAGGGGGTGTTGGCCATGCTCGAGAAACCTCGTGTGTTATATTTTTAACGAATGTAGCGATGCTATCAATAATAATAAACACCCGCTAGTCGTCCGTTGAAAATCCTTTACCCGGCCGTCGCCGAAGCTTTCCTATAAAGAGGTTAAGATTCAGTAAGTTAGCGCGAAAAAAAGTGTTGACATGGTTTTCGGAATGCGTAGAATGCGCACCACACGACAGGCACATAGCTCAGTTGGTTAGAGCACCACCTTGACATGGTGGGGGTCGTTGGTTCGAGTCCAATTGTGCCTACCAAATCGAAGAAGGGGCAATCCGAAAGGGATGCCCCTTCTTTCATTGGGCGGCCTACCGGGGCGTCGATCCGGTCGAAAAGGGGCCTGAAGCAGCCCCTCCAGTCAAAACCGAAAGTGTTTGATTTTGCTGAAAAAAAAGCTTTACAGGTACGCATGCGATCACTAATATGCGCACCACAAGCCAGGCACATAGCTCAGTTGGTTAGAGCACCACCTTGATATGGTGGGGGTCGTTGGTCCGAGTCCAATTGTGCCTACCAAAGCGAAGAAGGGGCAATCCGAAAGGGATGCCCCTTCTTTCATTGGGCGGCCTACCGGGGCGTCGATCCGGTCGAAAAGGGGCCTGAAGCAGCCCCTCCAGTCAAAACCGAAAGTGTTTGATTTTGCTGAAAAAAAAGCTTTACAGGTACGCATGCGATCACTAATATGCGCACCACAAGCCAGGCACATAGCTCAGTTGGTTAGAGCACCACCTTGATATGGTGGGGGTCGTTGGTCCGAGTCCAATTGTGCCTACCAAAGCGAAGAAGGGGCAATCCGAAAGGGATGCCCCTTCTTTCATTGGGCGGCCTACCGGGGCGTCGATCCGGTCGAAAAGGGGCCTGAAGCAGCCCCTCCAGTCAAAACCGAAAGTGTTTGATTTTGCTGAAAAAAAAGCTTTACAGGTACGCATGCGATCACTAATATGCGCACCACAAGCCAGGCACATAGCTCAGTTGGTTAGAGCACCACCTTGATATGGTGGGGGTCGTTGGTCCGAGTCCAATTGTGCCTACCAAAGCGAAGAAGGGGCAATCCGAAAGGGATGCCCCTTCTTTCATTGGGCGGCCTACCGGGGCGTCGATCCGGTCGAAAAGGGGCCTGAAGCAGCCCCTCCAGTCAAAACCGAAAGTGTTTGATTTTGCTGAAAAAAAAGCTTTACAGGTACGCATGCGATCACTAATATGCGCACCACAAGCCAGGCACATAGCTCAGTTGGTTAGAGCACCACCTTGATATGGTGGGGGTCGTTGGTCCGAGTCCAATTGTGCCTACCAAAGCGAAGAAGGGGCAATCCGAAAGGGATGCCCCTTCTTTCATTGGGCGGCCTACCGGGGCGTCGATCCGGTCGAAAAGGGGCCTGAAGCAGCCCCTCCAGTCAAAACCGAAAGTGTTTGATTTTGCTGAAAAAAAAGCTTTACAGGTACGCATGCGATCACTAATATGCGCACCACAAGCCAGGCACATAGCTCAGTTGGTTAGAGCACCACCTTGATATGGTGGGGGTCGTTGGTCCGAGTCCAATTGTGCCTACCAAAGCGAAGAAGGGGCAATCCGAAAGGGATGCCCCTTCTTTCATTGGGCGGCCTACCGGGGCGTCGATCCGGTCGAAAAGGGGCCTGAAGCAGCCCCTCCAGTCAAAACCGAAAGTGTTTGATTTTGCTGAAAAAAAAGCTTTACAGGTACGCATGCGATCACTAATATGCGCACCACAAGCCAGGCACATAGCTCAGTTGGTTAGAGCACCACCTTGATATGGTGGGGGTCGTTGGTCCGAGTCCAATTGTGCCTACCAAAGCGAAGAAGGGGCAATCCGAAAGGGATGCCCCTTCTTTCATTGGGCGGCCTACCGGGGCGTCGATCCGGTCGAAAAGGGGCCTGAAGCAGCCCCTCCAGTCAAAACCGAAAGTGTTTGATTTTGCTGAAAAAAAAGCTTTACAGGTACGCATGCGATCACTAATATGCGCACCACAAGCCAGGCACATAGCTCAGTTGGTTAGAGCACCCCCTTGACATGGTGGGGGGCGTTGGTTCGAGTCCAATTGTGCCTACCAAATCGAAGAAGGGGCAATCCGAAAGGGTTGCCCCTTCTTTCATTGGGCGGCCTACCGGGGCGTCGATCCGGTCGAAAAGGGGCATGAAGCAGCCCCTCCAGTCAAAACCGAAAGTTTTTGATTTTTCTGAAAAAAAAGCTTTACAGGTACGCATTCGATCACTAATATGCGCACCACACGACAGGCACATAGCTCAGTTGGTTAGAGAACCACCTTGACATGGTGGGGGTCGTTGGTTCGAGTCCAATTGTGCCTACCAAATCGAAAAAGGGCGATCCACACGGATCGCCCTTTTTTATTGCCCGCTAAACAGCTGCCGGCAACCACAACGCCAGTTGTGGAAAGGCGATCAACAGGGCGATCAGCACCAGCAACGCCAGGCAGAACGGCAGCGCGCCGTACACCACGTCCATGAAGTTGCCCCGGCCACGAATGCTCTGCACCACGAACAGGTTCATGCCGAACGGTGGCGTAATCTGGCCCATCTCGCACAGCACGATCAACACCACCCCAAACCACAACGGATCGAAGCCCAGTGCGACGATGATCGGCACGATCAGCGGCGCGGTGGTGATCAACATGGCCAGCGTGTCCATGAAGCAACCCAGCACGATGTAGAACAGGATGATCGCCAGCAGTGTGGCCGTGGGGGAAAGGTTCAGGTCAGTGACAAAATGGACCAGCGTGGTGGTCAGGCCAATGGAGGCCAGCACAAAGTTGAGAAAGAACGCCGACAAGGTGATGAGCATGATCATGCCGGTGGTGCGCAGGGTTACCTCGAACGCCTGACCCAGGCTCTGCCAGGTGAATGCCCGGCGCCATAGGCCCAGGCCGAAGGCGCTGAGCACACCCAGCGCTGCCGACTCGCTGGCGGTGGCGAAGCCGCTGTAGATCGAACCAATCACCAGGGCGAAGATCGCCAGTGGCGGCAACAGGTCAGGGAGGCAGGCCAGGCGCTCGGCCCAGCGCGTAGGCGCCTTGCGGCCGTCCAGCTGTGGCCGAATCAGGCAGGCCAGCACGATCAACGCGATAAACAGCACGCTCAGGATGATGCTGGGAACGGTCGCGGCCAGGTACAGCTTGGGCACTGACACGTTGGCGATAAGGGCAAACAGGATCATGTTGATCGAGGGCGGAATCAGGATGCCCAGTGTGCCACCGGCGGCAATCGAGCCGAGAAACAGCGGCGCGTTGTAGCCTTTGCGTTCCTGCTCGGGGATGGCCAGGGTCGAGAGGGTGGCCGCAGTCGCCACGCTGGAGCCGCTGGTGGTGGCGAACAGTGCGCTGGCGCCGATGTTCGAATTCATCAAGCCACCTGGCAGCCACGACAGCCACTTTTCGACGGCCTGGTACATGCGCCCGGCCACGCCTGAACACACCAGCAGTTCACCCATCAGGATGTACAAAGGGATCGCCACCAGAAGGAATTCGCTACTGGTATTCCAGGCAATTTCGCCCATGGCGCTGCTTAACGGCAATGTCGAGAACAGCTGCGACAGGGACATGCCCAGCAGGCCGACACTGACTGCAGCGGCCACGCTAAGCGCCAGCAGTGCGAGCAGCACGATCAGGGTGAGGCTCAGCATGGCTTTTGCTCCGTGCCAGCAGCGGGGCTACCGTGGTAGCGCTCCTGCTGAATGTCCTCCTCGACCGAGTTGATACCGATCAGTTTGCTGACAGCGTGCCAGCGGCCGTGCAGCAAGTGGCGGGTGCAGGTGACCACCAGGCTCGACAAGGTCAGGGCAAAGAACACGTAGCCGGCGAACCAGAGTGATTGGGGCAGCCATTGTGGTACCTGCAGTGGCGTGTTTGACACTGAACGGTATTCGATGGAGTCCCACAGCACGTTCCACGCGTGGTAGGCCAATGTGCTGGCAAGCACCAGCATGCAGGCGAGGGCGAACAGGTCGAGCGCGACCCTGGGGCGCAGGCCAAGGCGGGTGTAGAGGATGTCCACGCGAATATGTGCGCGCTTCAGCAAGGTGACCGGGAACGCCCAGGCGCTGGTGATCGCCAGCACGTAACCGGCTATTTCGTCGGCGCCGCCCATGGAGATACCCAGGGCCTTGCGCAAGATCAGGTCGATGCCGATCAGAAGGGCGCAGGTGAGCAGCGCGAAGCCGCCGACCCAGGTACTGGCCTTGGCAATGGCGCTGATGGCTCCCATGCTTGAGCGGGCGGTGTGCATGTGGGCAGTCTCCGAAGCAGGGTAACTCATGGGGCCAGGCGCATGCCGATGGCATCGCCCACGGTGGCATTCCAGCGTGCCACGCAAGGTCCGCCGCAGCGTTTGCCCCAGTCGTTGGCAATGGTCAGTGCGGCCTGGCGCAGGGTCTGCTTCTCTGCTGCGGTCGGGGCCGAGGCGGTCATGTGTGCGGGGTGATGAATCTGGCAGTCAGGGCCGCCGACATTGCAGGCCTGGGCATAACGGTTCTCGTTGGCGGTCGCTTGCCACAAGGCCTGCTCCAGCACTTGCGATTGCACCTGCAGCAATTGCTGTACCTCGGGCGGCAGTTGCTGCCAGCGCTTCAGGCCGATGCCATAGAAGCCGATCGACCAATCCACGGGCAGGTTGTAAAGGTAGCCTGCAACGTCGTACCACTTGGCGGCGTTGCCCGAGCCAATGCCGGTGATTGCGCAGTCGATGACGCCGGTTTGCATGGCGGTTACCACCTCGGCAAAGGGCAGGGTGACGGGCGCCGCGCCCATGGCCTTGACCAGCTCGGCCATGTTGCGCCCGCGAGTGCGCACTTTCCTGCCCTTCAAGTCAGCCAGCGAGTGCACGGCATCGCGGCAAAAGAAGACCTGCGCGGTATAGGGGACGGTGGCCAGCAACTTGATGCCGTGACGCTCGGCCATGCGTTGTTCGAGCACCGGCTTGTAGGCGTTGGCGACCCTGTGGGCGGTGTCGATGGTATCGGCCAGGCCGGGCAGGTCCACACCTTCGAAGGTGGCATCGTCGCCGGCGACGAAGGCGAACACGCCCATGCCGATATCGACTGCGCCAAAGCGCATCAGGCGAATGATCTCCGGCCCTTTCAGGCCACTTTCCGACAACCCCAGCAGTTGCGCGGTGACCCTGCCTTGCGAGCGCGCGGGCAACGTCTGATTCCAGAACGGCTGTTCAACCGCCCGGAACGTGTAGTTGTGGCTGCCACCGCCCACCACGTTGAAGCGCATCACGGGGTAGTCTTGCGCGCGCGCCAGCGAGGTACCGAGCAGCGCGCCGAACGCCAGGGGGATGAGCAGCGAGCTGAGTTTCACGGTAGTCCTCTTGTGCTTGTTCGGGAGCTACTTTGGGGCTGTTCGATCAACGAGGGCGGGACGCGGCCTCGATGGTGGTTCGCGAACCGACGATATCAGGGAATTTCTCACCCTTGGCCAGCCGTGCCAGCGTGTGCTTTTCCTTGTGCTGGAAGTCGATGGCCCGCTGAGCCATTTCGATCACCTGGCCGGGGCGCAGAAACACCATGCCGTTTTCGTCTGCCACCACCGCATCGCCGGGGTGGACAATCCCCCCGCCACATTGGATGGCGGTACAGAACTCGCCTTCCAGGCCCATCACGCGGGTGGTAATCGCGCTGGCACCGCGTGACCACACTGGCACACCATGCTCGCGTATTTCGCCCAGGTCGGTGACGTAGCCGTCGACGATGATCCCCGCCACGCCAGCCTGCTTGGCGGCGTAGGCCATGGCGCCGCCCAGGGCGGCGGTCATGCGTTCACCGCAGCGGTCCACCACCAGAAAGTCGCCTGGGCGCACGCAGCCCATGGCGTAATGCAGAATCCCGCCATCGTTGCCTGGCATCCTCACGGTCACCGCGGTACCCACGGCCCTGACATTCTGAAAGTGTGCCTTGATGTGCGGGCTGGCAATACCGTGGGTAATGAAATGGCCGATGGTCGCCGGTTCGGCGTTGATCAAGACTTCAAGTTCAGCGGCGCTGATCGGGGCGGGCAGTGCTTCGATAATATACATAGGGTGTTGTTATTAGGCCGGATGCTTTTTCGAAGGGTTTCGGTCATCCTAACAAGCACGCTTAACGGTCGATAATAAAAATCCGTAAGCAGTAACCGGAGCAGTTTTTATCATGCGTATCACGCTGATGCAGATCGAGGCGTTCTACTGGACCGCCCGCCTCGGGGGCGTTCATGCCGCCTCCCGTCATCTTCACCTGACGCAACCTGCAGTGTCGGCGCGTATCAAGGAAATGGAATCGCTGCTCAGCGTCAAGTTGTTCGACCGCAGCAAGCAACGCATGAGCCTCACCGCAGATGGCCATACCGCTTTGCGCCACGCCGAACAGGTGCTCAACAACAGCACGCAACTCGAGCAGTTTGCCGCGCAGCAGAAAAAGCACCGGCGCTTGCGCCTGGGCGCGGACGAATGTTCGGCGATGGTCGGGCTGACGGCGGTAATCAGCGATATAAAGGCGCACTTCCCAGAGATCACCCTGGAGATCTCCATCGATGTCGGTGCGGTGCTCAACCGCAAGCTGAACGACCACGAACTCGACATCGCGCTGCTGACCAACCCGGCCACGCGTGAGGATGTAACCGATGTGTTCCTCGGCTGGATGACCTTCCAGTGGGTGGCGGCGCGGCACCTGGACGTGGCCCCGGGGCCTTTTCTGGCGCAGCAGGCCCGGCAATATTCGATTGTCACCCACAGTGCGCCCTCGACACTGTATTCAGTGGTGGACCGCTGGCTGATGGAAAGTGGCTCGGTCAGCCATGCCTTTCATTCGAGCAACTCGCTGGCCTTTATTGCCAAGATGGTAGCGGCAGGGCATGCCATAGGTATTTTGCCGGTACCCTTGATTCGCGACCTGCTGGCCGTCGATTTGTTGAAGACATTGCCTTGCGATCCGCCGATCCCGCCGGCCAAGTTCTGCCTGTCTTATTTGACCGAACGCCCGGATATGCAGCTTGATACCTTGGTTTCGATCATCCGGGCGACCTTGGTCAAACAGAATTTTCTGGTCGATTGATCAAACCGGGTGTGCCCGGCCACGGCGCAGGCGCCTTGGCCGGGCCGGCGTTCAGGCCACGGCGCGTTTAACGGCCGAGATCTGTTGCCCTGCCTGGTTGAGCCAGGACAGGTCGCTGCCCATCAACAGCATGTCGCTGCCCATTTCGATGAGGCGCTGCGCGGTGGCCTGGTCTGCGGGGAAGCACGGCACCATGACCTGGATCGCGCGGGCATGGCACTTCTCGATCAGCAGCTCAAGGCGTTGCAGCACTTCGGGGTTGCCAAGGCGGTAGTCGACCGGCAAATGTCGCGACAATGAATAATCGGCAGGGCCGAAGTGCACGGCGTCGATGCCCTCCACGTCGAGTATTTCATCGATGTTGTCAAAGAACTCGTAGCTCTCGGCCATCGGCACGATCACGCTGCGGGTATTTTCGGCCTGGGTGTAGGTGGCCCAGTCGAAGCCGGGCCCGGCGAACCCTGCCGAGCGCACCGAACTGTCACCGCCGCGGCGCCCCAGCGGGGGAAACTTGCTGTAGCGGATGATTTCGCGCATCTGCGCCGCCGTGTGGACCTGCGGCACGATCACGCCCGAAGCGCCCATCTCCAGCGCCTTGCGGATGTCCCACTCCAGCGTGCCACGCACCCGTACAAGGCAGGGGATGGCCGTGCTGTTGGCGGCCAGCAAGAGCTTCTCCATGTGGCTGTCGACACCCAGCGCAGTGTGCTCGGCATCGATGAAGACGAAGTCCAGGCCCCAGTTGCCGGCCACCTCGATGGGCATGCAGGCCGTACTGTAAATGTTCATGCCGAAGGTAGCACCGCGTGCCATGCGCGCCTTCAGCGTTGTGTGTGTGATGTTTGGGTTCATGATTAAGGTCTGCCTTGGGCTGATATCAGAGGCGATAGGTTTCGGGCAGGCGGTCGCGGAACGGGTGCACCTCGAACACGCCAGGGTCACGTATCAGCGATTTGTTGCGAGCCTTGGCCAGGTCGATTTCGACGCTGTACACACCGTCTTCCAGCCCTGCGCGTACCAAGGTCTTGCCGGAGGGTTCGATGATGTGGCTGGTGCCGATGAACTGCATGCCTTCATCCATGTCGTTGCGGTTGGGCGCGACGAAATAGACCATGTTCTCGGCCGCGCGCACGGTGCTGAAAATGTCCGGCAGCATGCGCGCCTGCTCAGGCCAGGCGGCAGGCAGCACGACAATATCGGCGCCTTCGAGCGCCAGCGTGCGGACGACCTCCGGGAAACGGATTTCATAGCAGATGGCCAGGCCGATACGGCCGATCTCGGTGTCGAACACCGGCGGCGCCCACTCGCTCGGGCGGTCGGTGAAACGGTCGCCGATCATGAACGGCAGATGGCGTTTGCGGTGCAGGCCGATAATGCCCTGTGCGCCGATCAGCGCGGCGGTGTTGTACACCGAGGCTTCATGCCGTTCGTAGAAACCGACCACGATCAAGATGCCGCTCTGCGCCGATACCTGCAGCAGCGGTGCCAAGGCATCCAGGGTAATGGCGCCGCGTTCGAGGTCTTCGCGGCTGTCGAAGGCGCCACCGGTAATCAGGCATTCGGCAAAGGCGATCAGGCGCGAGCCTTCAGCCGCAGTCTGACGTGCCAGTTCGGCAACCTTTTCTAGGGTGAGGGCCGGGTTGCCGGCCACGGGATGAATCTGGGCGACGGAGATTTTCATGCGGGTCCTTGTGGTAATTGAAGGGCGCCGCCGCGGGCGGCGCGGGTAATGTCACTGCGCCTGGTAGCCCATGGCCTGGTAGACCTTGCTGACCAGTTCGGGGTTGATCTGGGCGGCGTACTTGTCGACCACGGGGCGGATCCTGGCCTGGATCCGCGCGACCTCTTCGGCCGGCATGTCGTTGACCTGCATGCCGTCGCTGCGCAGTTCGGCGATGGCCTTGCTGTCGGCCTCGCGGGAGATCCTGCGTTGCTCCAGGCGCACTTCCTGGGCCACCTCGGTCAGCAGTTGCTGCTCATCGCGGTTGAGGGTGTCCCAGAAGGTCTTGCTGATCAGCACAATCTGCGGGTTGTAGTTATGCCGGGTCAGGCTCAGGTACTTCTGGACCTCGTTGAAGCGCGAGGCCAAGATCAGCGCCGCCGGGTTTTCCTGGCCATCCACGGTGCCGGTCTCCAGTGCCGTGTGCACCTCGGTGAAGGGCAGGGGGGTGGGGTTGGCACCCAGCGCAGCCCACACGTCGAGGAACAGCGGCGATTGCTGCGCGCGGATCTTCAGGCCGGCAATGTCTTCAAGGCTTTGCACCGGGCGCGCATTGTTGGTCAGGTTGCGTACGCCCAGCTCCCAGAACGCCAGGCCGACCAGGTTCTTTTCGGGCAACTGGTCGGTGAGCATCTTGCCCACTTCGCCATCGAGCATGGCATCGACCTTGGCGGTGTCGGTGTACAGGAACGGGAAGTCGAGGATGCCGAAGTCGGTGACGTGGTTGATCATCAACCCGGCGTTCCAGGTCATCATTTCAACCACGCCGCCTTGCAGCGACGACAGCACTTGCACGTCGCCACCCAGGACGCCATTAGGGAAGGTGCGTACCTTGATCTTGCCATCGCTGCGCTCTTGCACTTTCTTGGCGAACAGCTCCATGCCGATGGCCGGTGGCGTGCCCTTGGGGCTGGTGGCGGCGAACTTGATCACACGCGGATTGTAATCGGCGGCCATGCTCAGGCTGCTGGAGAGCAAAAGGGCGGCGATGACGGCGAGCTTCTTCATGGTGTGTGCCTTTTATTGTTGTAGGGGATCAGTGGCCGAACCACTGAGCGGGGACGGTGACCAGTTCGGGGAAGATGACCAGCAGGAACAGCACGATGATTTCGGCGATCAGGAACGGGAACGTGCCCTTGAGCAGCGCCTCGTAGCGCATCCTGCCGATGCCGCACACGACGTTCAGCACCGTGCCCACGGGTGGGGTGATCAGGCCGATCGAGCAATTGATCATGAACAGCACGCCGAAATAGATCGGGTCGATGTTGGCGGCGGTTACTACCGGCACCAGGATGGGCGCAAGCAGCAGTACGGTCGGCGTCAGGTCCATGACCATGGAGATCACCAGGATCAACAGCATCAACACCACGATCAGCAAGCGTGGGTTGTCCATCACTGGCTGGATCAGGTCGATGATCTGCCCCGGGATGTCGGCGATGGTGATCATCCAGGCGGGTATCGAGGCAGCGGCGACCAGGAACATCACGGCGGCGGTGGTCTTGCCGGCGCGCAGCAGCAGGTCATTGAGCGACTTGAGGCTGAGTTCGCGGTAGATCAACGACGACACCAGCAGGGCATAGACGCTGGCAACCGCACCGGCCTCGGTGGGGGTGACCACGCCAAAGCGCAGGCCTACCACGATGATAACCGGCAGCATCAATGCCCAGAAGCTGTCGACCAAGGCCTTGAGGCGCTGCTTGGCACTGGCCTTTGGGCTCAGCTCGACCTCGGTATTGCGCCGCGACATCAGCCACCAGGCCACGACCAGGGCGGCGGCGATCATCAGCCCCGGGGCAATGCCGGCAAGGAACAGCTTGGTGATCGACAGGCCGGAAGCCACCCCCAGCACGACGAACCCGATACTGGGCGGGATGATCGAACCGAGCACCGAGACCGAGGCGATCAGGCCGCCGGAGCGGTCGCGGTTGTAGCCGGCGATGACCATCATCGGCAGCAGCAGCGCGGTCAGCGAGGCCGCGTCCGCCAGTGCCGAACCGGACAGGCTGGACAGCAGCACGCCAGCGAAGATGGTGACGTAGCCGAGCCCGCCGCGCAGGTGGCCGACCAAGGTGATGGCCAGGTTGATGATGCGCTTGGACAAGCCACCGCTGTTCATGACCTCGCCAGCGATGATGAACAGCGGAATGGCCAGCAGGGGGAAGCTGCCTGCAGAGTTGATGATGTTCTGCGCGATGATCTGGCCATCGAACAGGCCCAGCAGCCACATCAAGGCAACGCCGCAGAGGATCAGGGCGTAAGCGATGGGGGCGCCGATCAGGATGGCGGCCATCAGCACGCCGACGAAGACAGACAGGGCCATTATTCGACTGCTCCGTGTTCGGCTGCCGAGGGTTCGGCCGGGGTGTGCGCGGGCAGGGTGCCCGTGAGGTTTCTGACCAGCTGGGTAAAGATCAGCAGGCCGCTGAGTATGCAAAAGACCAGGCCTGCACCATGGAACAAGGCCATGGAAATGCCTGTGGAGGGGGCGCCTACATGCAGGTTGATCACGGTCTGTTTCCAGCTGCCGTCAAGGAACAGCCAGGTCACGTAGAGCATCAGCACTTGAGTGAGCGCCAGCAGGCATCTGGCCACGCTAGGGGAGACCCGCCGGGTAACGATGTCGACGCCGATGTGGCCATGTTCGTGAAGCATCAGTTGGGCGCCGGCGAACACCAGCCAGACGAAGGCCAGGCGCGAAATCTCCTCGCTGAAGAACAGGCCCGAGTTGAAGCCGTAGCGCAGCACGACATTGGTGAAAATCAGGCAGGTGATGGTGACAAGGCACCCGATCACCAACGTCTTCAGAACCAGGAAGTAACCATCGATCAGTGTTTTCATGGCGCCTCCTGGAGCATCACTGCCCAGGGAGCGCCGAAAGCGCTTGGTGCGAGAACGCGGACAGGAACATCCACCTGTAAGTGTGAGCGGGGCATGGAGTCACCTTTTTATTATTGGACATACGTCGTCGTACGACTGTGTGGATTGTTCAACGAAACGCCCGGTGTCTGCTGCCTCAAGTTTTTTATCAGGGGGATAAGAAATAGCGATCAGTGGGCTGGCGCCGCGCGTGCAAGGGACTGCCGTCGCAGCGTCGCGGTAGCAGGGTGTAACGTATGGTCGCGGTCCTTGCCCTGGGTCGGCATGCTAGAATCCGCCCCTTCGAATCTGGAGGTACACGCGTGCGCAAACTGGCTGTGGTAATGGCAGTGCTCGCCCTGGCGGGCTGTGAAAACGAGGTCGAAGGCGTGCACAAGCAGGTGGCCGAGCACCTGCACAACCCCAAGACGGCCAAGTTCGGCAACGTGCGGATCGACACGAATGGCACCCTCTGCGGCCAGGTCCGCGGCAAGGACGATGCCGGGCAGTACGAAGCCTACCGCAGCTATGTGGCGATCAAGCGTGATGGCCAGTACCAGATCATCGTCGACGACAGCGGCAACAACCTGCGCATCCGCGAACTGTGTGGCGGTGCCGACCTGCAGCGCCGCGCCGAGGCGCTGGCCGGTGAGCCGGCCCCTGAAGGCTGGGATGTCGAAGTGGTGCAGGGGGCGAACATGGGCGCATTGAGCGACATGACGGCGCGCCTGATCGAGAAGGGCATCCCGTCTTCTGTCGAATACCGCAACGGCAAGCCGGTCGTGCTGATGGGGCCGTTCCCCACCAAGGAAGAAGCCGAGGCGCGCAAGGCCGAGGTGATGGCCAAGCTGGGGACCGATTCGGTGGTGATCCAGCACGGCGCCCAGCGCTGAGGGTTATCCAGGCTGCAAGGCAGGCCGCAAGGGCTCTATCGCAAGCAGCCGACCTGTCATCTGCGACCAGTGCGGGCTATGCTTGCACTGGGAGAGCTGAACGGGGAGGGGCCTCATGTCTACACTGGAGCGGGCCATTGTCGTGGCAGCCAAGGCACATGAAGGGCAATACGATAAGGGTGGGGCGGCGTACATCCTCCACCCGTTGCGCGTGATGATGCGGGTTTCCACGCCCGAGCAGCGGATCGTCGCGGTGCTTCATGATGTGATTGAAGATACCCCGCTGACCCTGTCCGACCTGGCGCGTGAAGGTTTTGCACTGAAAATTCTCGCCGCCTTGCTGGCGCTGAGCCGACGTGACGGCGAGGCCTATCAGGACTTCGTGGTACGGCTGGGCGTCGACCCGCTGGCGCGTACCGTCAAATTGGCCGACCTGGCCGACAACAGCGACCTCTCGCGCATCGCCTGCCCAGGCCCTGCCGACCTGGCGCGGCTGGCCCGTTACCGGGAGGCCAGCGCCTACCTGCAGACACTGGCCTGACCCTCAGCCGCAGGCCTTGAGGTTCACCGGCCCGACGAATGCGTTACCACGCCCCATCACGCAGGCCACCTGCTGGTTGCGTTGCAGCTCCCAGGCCTGCGGTGGGTACGTCTTGTTCCAGGCTTCGAACAACTGGCGGTCCTGCTTCGACAGGCGCAGGTTGTACTGCTTGCTCATGTAGAAGTAGGTGCGCGCGATCATGCCGCGGATCGAGGGGCGCGGCATGACCTTCTTGGCCTTGAAATCGACCTGGGTCAGGCAACTGCCGTACTGACCCCGCTGTTCGGGCAGCCAACCGAAACTGAAGTTGCTGCGGTCGCCGTTGACCTCGCCAATGCTGGGCACCAGGTTGTGCAGGTCGGCCTCGGCGCGTTTGTACACCTCATCCTGTTGCGAGCATTGTTTGCGCCCTCCGGCCTGCCAGCACTGGCGCTGGTGGCCAATGTGCCAGGCCGGCACGATGTGCTCCCATTCGATGCGCGAAGCCCGTTGCGCATTCTTGCGCGGGGCATAACCGCAAGAGGCAAGGTCGACCTTGTTGCCTTTATATTTGCAGCCGCAATAAAACTCCGTCGACTGGGGCGCGTACAGCTTCCAGGCGACTTTCTTGGCCTCCTGGAAGGTGCGCGGGGCATCGGCTTGGGCAAGCGGGGTGGCCAACAGCAGGCAGGTTGCAGCGAAAAGCGAAACTCTCATGCGCGGTCAGTCTTCCTTGGGCACGGTCCAGAAAATCTGCACGCCACCGTCGTCGCGATGGGCGAGTGTGACGTTGTCGTTTTCGGCGATTTCCTCAAGCAGGGTTTCCCAGTCGTCCGGGGATTCCTGCTCCAGGCGGAAGATCAGCGCGGCGCGGTTGCGCTGGGCGGATTGGCTGTTGATGATCTTCTGGATACGGACACCCAGTTGTTCATAGCTGCTCGGCGTTGCTGAGGAGGTGCTGGCCACAGGCATTTCCTTGTTTTTGCTGTATGTGCATACAGTATTTCACTGTAAGTAAATTCGCAACTGCCTGTGAGGCGAAAGAGTGTGTGACTGAGGAGAAGGATTGATACCATTCAGCCCATCACCCCTCCGCCATCATTCGCGCGCGCTGTGCATGGCCACAGCAGCGACGCCTTGGGCGTGGCCCGCAACGGGTCAGGCGCAAGTTTCAGGAAGCTTCACATGTACCCACTCCCTTTGCATCGACCTGCCCACTTGCGCACAGGCCTGGCCCTGTTGCTGACCGGTAGCATGAGCCCCTTGAGCCATGCCGGCAGCGAGGCAACCGATGTGCTGATCACCGACCCTGTGGTGGTCACCGGCGCCTATGCGCCAACCGGTAGTTTCGACTTGCCTTTTTCGATCGATACCGTCGACCTTTCACAGGGCAATGACGGCCAGTTGGGCGTCAACTTGTCGGAAGTGCTGACCAAGGTGCCTGGCCTGGTGGTGCAGAACCGGCAGAACTACGCGCAAGACCTGCAGGTGTCTTCGCGGGGTTACGGCGCACGCTCGGCCTTCGGCATTCGTGGCCTGAAGCTGCTCAGCGACGGCATTCCGGCCAGTACCCCGGACGGGCAGGGGCAGGCGGCCTCGCTAAACCTGGATGTGGCCGACCGTATCGAAGTACTGCGTGGCCCGGCCGCGACCCTTTACGGGAGCAACGCCGGCGGCGTCATCCAGATGTTCAGCCGGGACGGGCAGGGGCCTGCCAGGGTCGGGGCCGAAACCACCTTCGGCAGCGACGGTTTCAACAAGAATCACCTGTCGGCCGAGGGCGGTAACGAGACGGCCGGCTTTGTGCTCGATGCCTCGCGCATGGACACCGACGGTTACCGTGACCACAGCGCTGCCCGCCGCGACCAGACCTTCGCCAAGGTGCACGTCAGGCCAGACGCCGATTCACGCCTGGCACTGATCTACAGCAGCCTTGAGCAAAACAACACGCAAGACCCGTTGGGGCAGACCTGGAGCGCTTACCAGCACGACCCGCGCTCCACCGCGACAGTGGCTGAAACCTACAACACCCGCAAAAGCATCGACCACCAGCAGTTGGGCATGAACTACGAGCGCTATTTTGGCGATGCCACGTTGCAGTTCAATCTCTATGCGGGGCAGCGCAGCGTCATTCAGTACCTGTCCATCCCCAAGACGGTGGCCTCCAACAACCAGCGTGGCGGTGGGGTCGTCGACTTCGACCGTGAGTTCCACGGTGGCACCTTGCGCTGGATACAACCGGTTACCGCCGCACCCGGCAACCTGACCGTCACGGTGGGCGCGGACTACGACCAGAGCAAGGATGACCGCCGCGGCTACCAGAATTTCAGCGGCGACACGCTAGGCGTCAAAGGCGAGTTGCGCCGTGACGAGCAAGACACCGCCACCAGCCTGGACCCATACATCCAGGCGCATTGGGAAATCGGCGACTGGACCACCCAGCTCGGCGTGCGCCACAGCACCATGCAAATGCGCGTCGATGACCACTACCTGGCCAATGGCGACGCCAGTGGCAAGAAGAAATATCAGCAGAACACGCCATCGCTGTCAGTGATGTACGCGTTCACTGCCGACTTGCGTGGTTACGTGAGTGTCGGCAAGGGTTTCGAGACCCCGACCCAGGCCGAGATGGCTTACGCGCCCGGCCTGGTCGAAAGCTTCAATTTCGGGCTCAAGCCTGCCACCAGTACCCAGTATGAACTGGGCGTGAAATACCGGCTCGGTGAGCGCACCCGGATCAACGCAGCGGTCTACGAAATCCACACCGATGATGAAATCGTCGTGGACCGCTCCACCGAAGGCCGCACCAGCTATCGAAACGCTGGGCGAACCTTGCGCCGCGGTTTCGAGGCGAGCCTGCACAGTGACCTGAGCGATCAGTGGCAAACCACCTTTGTCTACACCCGCACCGATGCCCGCTATGCCGAAGATTTTGCCCAAGGCACGCAGACTATCGACAGCGGTAACCGGCTGCCTGGGGTACCGCTGAACAACCTGTATGGCGAGCTGGTATGGAAGCCTGCGACGTTCGTCAGCATGGGGGTTGAAGGGCAATACCGCAGCAAGGTGTATGTGGAGGACAGCAACAACGCCAAGCCGGCGCCTGCCTATGCCGTGTTCAACTGGCGAACGCGCTTTGAGCAGCACGTCGGGCCTTGGACGTTTCATCAGCTGATCCGCTTGGACAACCTGCTTGACCGGCAGTACGTGGGGTCGGTGATCGTGGGCGACAGCAACTCGCGTTACTACGAAGCTGCGCCTGGGCGCTCGTGGTATGCCGGGGCAGGGTTGGAGTATCAGTTCCGCTGATGTGATGCGGTGCTATATCCGCTGAGGGTTCAGGCGAAGCGTTCGAACCGATAAGGGCTTGGATCGATCAGCGGTGGCGCTTGCGAAACCAGGTCTGCGGCCAGTTGGCCGGCAGCCGGCGAGGTGCCGAAGCCATGGCCGGAAAAGCCGGTGGCCAGGGTCAGGCCGGGTAGGGCCGGCACCGGCCCGATGACCGGGTTGGAGTCGGGGGTGACGTCGATGGTGCCGGCCCAGGCTGCGGCGATCTGTGCCTGCTCGAAGACCGGCCAGGCCGCCTTGAGGTTACGCAGGGCTTCGTCATTGAGAGCGGTGTTGGCCTGTGGGTCCTGAACCCTGACGCGTTCGAAGGGCGTGACTTGCGAGGCCTTCCAGTGCCGGGCCAGGGCCAGGTCCTTGAAGAAATACTTGCCGAAACTGATGCGCAAAAAATCACGTTGCGCCCGCAATTGCGGCAGGTAGCGCCTGCCCAGCAGCACATGGTCCCAGGTCAGGAACGCATCGAGCGCGCCGCGTTGGGTGATGATGTAGCCGCCATCCTTGTGTTTGCGAAACGAAAAGTCCGGTGCGCCCACGGCGATGTCGGTCGGGCCTTGCAGCGGGTGGGTACGCAGCACGGAACAGGTCAGCGGCAAGGTTGGCAGGTCGATATCGAGGTTGCCGAGAAACTTGCGTGACCACATGCCCCCGGCCAGCAGCACCTGCTCGCAGCGGATCTCGCCTTGTTCGGTGACCACGCCGCTGACCCTGCCGGCGGCGGTGACCAATGTGCGCACGGCGCAGTTTTCCACGATCACTGCGCCTTTGGCGATCGCCGCCCGGGCAATGGCGCTGGCTGCCAGGGTTGGCTCCGCGCGGGCGTCGGAGGCGGTGTAGATGCCCCCGGCCCATTCGGCACGGCCACCGGGCACCCGGTTGGCAATCTCTTTGCTGCTGAGCAGGCGAGAGTCCAGGCCAAGGTGCTCGATGCTCTTCAGCCAGCTCTCGTGCATGCCCATTTGCGTGTCGTTACGGCCAATGAACATGATGCCGGCTTGCCGGTAGCCGACATCGCAGCCAACCCGCTCGGCCATCTTCGCCCACAGCCGGTCGGCGGCCAGGGCCAGCGGAATGTCGTGCGCATGGCGGTTGGTCTTGCGCACCCAGCCAAGGTTGCGCGACGACTGCTCGCCCGCCAGGCGGCCCTTCTCCAGCACCACCACCGGGATGTTGCGCTCGGCCAGGGTCAGGGCTGCGGTCAGGCCGATGATGCCTGCGCCGATGATCACCACGCTGGTGGCCTGAGGGTGGGTGGTACTGGTGTGCACAGGATCGATGACGGGGGACATGGTTTCACTCGGCGGCAGTGTGAACAGAACGTGGCGGGTTCAAGGCGGGCAGGTCACTGGCCCAGCCGGATCAACGAGACCTGCGCGCGGGAGGCGCCCCGGTACGCCGTCACTTCCAGCTCGACCTTGTACACGGTCGACCCCAGCGGCGGGCAGGTGACGGTGGTGGCCGGGTCGACGCCCCTGAATTTCTCGCCGATCACGTCCATGACCTTGGGAAGATCGTTTGGGTCCTGGATGAACACGCGCGAGCTGATCACATCGCCCAGCCCAGCGTCGACGGCCGCCAGCGCGGCTTCGATGTTGGCGAATACCTGGTGAGTCTGTTCGATCACGTCTTCGGGGATGATCTGGGTCTGCGGGTTGCGGCCGGCAGTGTTGGACACGTAGATCCAGTTGTCTACCGCCACCAGGCGGGAGTAGCTGGCCATGTCTTCGAATTTGGAGCCGGTTTTCAGTTTGGTGATTTGCGTCATGGGGGAGCCTTTTGAGGTGAGGAGGGTCAGCTGAGGACAGGTTTTTCCCAGAGGTTGAGCTTTACGCCGATGCCTTTCTCGACAGCGTTGCGGTACACCACGGTGCCCCAGGCGACGTCTTCCACGGGCATGCCGCCCACCGACATGATGATGATTTCATCGTCGTTCAGACGCCCTGGCGCATCACCGCTGATGATCTTGCCGATGTCTTCGACCTGCGCGGCGTCGAGCGTGCCTTCGGCGATCATGTCCATGAAGCGCACGCCTACCAGCGGCACATGGTTGTGCGCAGGCTTGGGCAGTTCGTCGAACCACGCTTCGTACAGCCCGGTGTTGTCCACCACCTTGCGCACGTCCGAACGCTCCATGCCTGCATCGATGCTGCAGGGGGCGGGCATCGCCAGAAACGCGCCGGGCTTGACCCATTCGCGGCGTACCAGCGGGTAGGTGCTGGGGTCGCCGACTTCGCCCGAGCTGCAATAGCTGACCAGGTCGGCATCACGCACCACCTCTTCCAGGGTTTGCACGACCTGGATGCGCGTGATCTGCGGGAAGGTGGCCTTGACCCAGGCCACGAACTCATCGAGGTTCTTCTGGCCACGGCCTTTGATCTTGATCGTGTCGATCAGCGGGCACACGGCCATGAACGCGGCGACCGTGGTCTTGCCCATCACACCTGGCCCGGCCAGGCCGATGACCTTGGCGTCCTTGCGGGCCAAGTGGCGCGCGCCAACACCGGGGATGGCGCCGGTGCGGTACGCCGACAGCAGGTTGGCCGACATGTGCGCCAGGGGCGCGCCAGTGTCGGCGTCGTTGAGGGTGAACATCAGGATGGAGCGCGGCAGGCCCTTTTCCCGGTTGGCGATGTTCGAGCCATACCATTTGGCGCCTGCGGTGCGGAAGCTGCCGCCCAGGTAGGCGGGCATGGCCATCATGCGACGGTCTGCGGTGGGCTTGGGCATGTGCGGGAAGGGCGACTGTTCGGGGAACGTGATCATCGCGCCGTGGGAATCGTTGTTCGGGCCGGCCATGCGGTAGTCGCCCTGGTAGAGCAGGTTGAACATCGCCTCCATGGTGTCGACACAAGCGGGCATGTCGGTCACGCCGGCGCGGATCATGTCCTGCTCGGACAAGTAGATGAAGTCAATTCGGGTATCGAGGGTCATGGCGGGTCTCGCAGGGCGGCCGTTGTCAGGGACGACGGCGTCATCGGGTTTTGTTGTTGTGGGCTGGCGCTAACACGTGCGGCCAGTTTCGCTAACGGCTGGCAGGGCGTCTTGTGCCTGCGTGCCAGCCGTTTTGACCTGCCGTGCCATCGGCGTATTGGCAAGACGGTGACTGCCATCAGGGCCTAGAAGGGCACCGCGATGGTCAGCTGGCTGTAGACGTTGGTGCCGTTGCCACCCACCTGGTTGCCGCCGTTGCTTTCGCCCTTGCGTGGCTGATACAGGCCGACCAGCGGGCTGATGACCAGGTGCTCGTTGACCGCCCATTCCAGGTACAGGTCGAGCTCCCTGGCATCGAGGTTGAGGCTGTCGCGGGTGCGCACGGTATCGAAGTCGAAATACAGCGCACCGACCGTGAGGTTTTCCAGCGGGGTAGCCTTCACGCCAACATGGTGAATGCCGGTGTTGCTGTTGAACGGGCCGGCGTAGTTGGCGGCGACCTCACCCTGGAACCAGGTGCCATAGCCACTGGACAGGCCACTGAACAGCGAATCCCAGCCTGCCGAGTAGCGCGTGTAACGGTAGGTCACCTGGGGTGCCCAGGGCAGGTCGGCGAAGGTGTAGCCGGCCTGCAGGTACCAGGCTTTTTCCGGGCCGCCTTGCTTGTCTTGCCACGCGTATTCGAAGGCGAAGCTGGCGTTGTCGATGCCGGCGCTGCCTTCGCCCCGCAAGCTGTAGACATCCATGCCCTCACGCGCCTTCTGGAAGGCGCTGGCCCATTGGTCGGTCACGTCGATGCCGTGCACCCAGGTCAGCCCCAAGGTGCCCAGGGCATGGGTGTAGTCCAGCGTGCCTGCGGCCAGTTCGGTCTCGGCCTGTGCGCGGTTGTCGGACTTGAGCCACAGCAGGCTGCCATGCAGGCCATCCTGCCCGCCCAGGCGCAGCACGGCGGTGCGGTCGAAGGCATGGCGCGCCGCCAGGTAGTAGGCACCGCCGCGGTCCAGGGTGCCATCCGCCACGCCGTTGCCCAGGTTGGGCCCGTCGTCGTTGATCAAGAAGCCACTGCCCAGGCGCACCACCTGGCGCCCTGCGGAGATATCCACGCCATCCTTGCCCAGCCAGGGCAGCAGATCGCCCGAACGCCAGCCCAGGTAGGCGTCTTCGATCTTGGTGGTGCGTTCGGAGCCATCGGTATTGCCTGCGGCATCGCCATCGCCCCAGGTGGCGGAACTGACCCAGTTCAAGGCGCCATAAAGGCTGCCGTTGCCGGCCAGGCCCTGATCGCCGCTAACGCCATACTTGATGAAGCCCTCGCGCCAGGTCGAGCCACCGGGGGTGCCGTCATAGTTCTTGCGGCTGTTGAACATGCCCCACACCGCGAGCATGTCGGCATTCAAGTGGCTGTCGTCGTCGGCGTAAAGCTCGTAGGCCGGCGCGGCCTGGCTGGCCAGTAAGGTGGCCAAGGCCAGGGCGGACAGCCGTTGCGGTTTGAACATTGCACTTCCCTCGATTGTTCTCGGCACCTTGCAAGGCGGCCTTTGTTTTTCGGGGGCACCCGTGTGGGGACGAGGCGCCGTCGCGGTTGGCTGCGACGGCCTATTAGCGCGTGGATGGCAGGGTGGGGTCTTGTTCGTGGCTGCCAAGGCGTTTGCACGCCTTGGCCAGGCCTGTTCGATTGGCCTATTCAGTAACGGATCATCACCGACTTGAGCTCGGTGAAGTCATCGATGAACGCCGAGCCGAACTCGCGGCCGATGCCGGACGCCTTGATACCGCCAAACGGCACGGCCGGGTCGAGCAGGGTGTGCATGTTGACCCACAAGGTGCCGGCCTGGATTTCCGGCACCAGGCGCATGGCCTTGCCCAGGTCGTTGGTCCATAGGCTGGCGCTCAGGCCATAAGGCGTCGCGTTCATCAGGTGCAGCAGTTCGTCTTCGTCGTCGTAAGGCAGGAAGGTCGCCACCGGGCCGAAGGTTTCCTGGTTCAGCAAGGTGTCGCTGGCGGCCTTGGCGAGGATCACCGTCGGTTCGACGAAGCAGCCCGGGCCCTCGCCAATCTGCCCGCCATGGATGATCTGACTGCCCTCGGCGCGCGCGGTGGCGAACAGCTCGGCCAATTTCTGCTGGTGCGGCTTGTTGGCCACTGGGCCGAACTGGGTGGCCTCATCCAGGGGGGAGCCGACCTTCAGCTGGCTCAGGCGCTGGGACAGCGCATCGAGCAGCGGGTCGATGCGCGAGCGGTGGACGAAGAAGCGCTCACCCGCTGCGCAGATTTGCCCTGAGTGCAGGAAGCCTGCCTCGATGATGCCATCGACGGCCTTGTCGAGCGCCACGTCAGGCAGGAATGCCACTGAGTTCTTGCCACCCAGCTCCAGAGTCGCCCGGGTCAGCTTGGCGCCCATGGCGGCCTGGCCGACGGCGATGCCGGTAGGCACCGAGCCTGTGAACGAGACCTTGTCGGTGCCGGGGTGCTCGATCAATGCCTTGCCCACCAGGCCGCCACCGGTCAGCACGTTGAGCGCGCCCGGCGGCAGGCCGGCCTGGCTGGCCAGTTCGGCGATGCGCAGCAGCGTCAGGGGCGTGAACTCGCTGGGCTTGAGGACGATACTGCAGCCGGTGGTCAGGGCCGACGCGAGTTTCCAGATGGCGATCATGGTGGCGAAGTTCCACGGCACGATGCCCACGACCACGCCGATCGGTTCGCGCAGGGTGAATGCACTGTAGCGCTCACCGGCGAACGAGGGCAGGGACGGGGTGATGGTCTGGCCGGTGATCTTGGTGGCCCAGCCTGCGTAATAGCGCAAGAAGTGCGCGGCCTGCTCGACTTCGAAAGCGCGCGAGATACCGATCAGCTTGCCCGACTGCAAGGTTTCGAGCTGGGCCAGTTCTTCGCGGTTGGCTTCCAGCAGGTCGGCCAGTTTGAACAGCACGGCGGCGCGGGCGGCGGGGCTGGTGCGCGACCACGTGGTGAAGCCCTGGCGGGCCGAGCTCACGGCATGCTCCACATCGGCCTGGTTGGCGTCGGCGATGCGGGCGATGGTTTCGCCATCGGCCGGGTTGACCACCGCAAGGGTCGCAGACGATTGGCTGGCCAGGTGTTGGCCGTGAATGAACACGCCATGTTGTCGGGCCATGAATGCGGTGACCGCGGGAAGAAGGGTAATGTCGCTCATGCAGGCTCCTGAGGCAGAGACGCGGCCCGGCAGGCCGCCAAAGCGTCGAGCATAGTGAGCGTGCACGGTGTTGATCTTGCATCTCCCTGACGCCGGCATGACGCTGCCTGCCAGGCGTGATGGCATTGGCAGGCAGCAACAAGGGCCACGGCAGCCATGGGCAAGACGCCCTGCCGGCTGCGGCGCACAGTGGCAGCGCAGGGAGGCAAACAACAGCCGTGCGTGCAGGTTCGCTTGCCGCGTTCAACGCCACAAAAACAAGCCGGGGCATAACGATGTCACTCAACAATAAGCTCACCGAGCATCTCAACCGGGGCACTGTCGGGTTCCCCACGGCGCTGGCCAGCACCGTCGGGCTGATCATGGCCAGCCCGGTGATCCTTACCGCGACCATGGGCTTTGGCATTGGCGGCAGTGCCTTCGCCATGGCCATGGTCATCGCGGCATTGATGATGCTGGCGCAGTCGACCACCTTCGCCGAGGCGGCGGCGATACTGCCGACCACAGGGTCGGTGTACGACTACATCAACTGCGGCATGGGCCGGTTCTTCGCCATCACCGGCACCTTGTCGGCCTACCTGATCGTGCACGTGTTCGCCGGTACCGCCGAGACCATTCTGTCTGGCGTCATGGCCCTGGTGAACTTCGAGCACCTCAATACCCTGGCGGAGTCCGCAGGTGGCTCGTGGCTGCTCGGCGTGTTCTTCGTGTTGGCATTCGCGGTGCTCAATGCTTTTGGCGTCAGTGCCTTCAGCCGCGCCGAGGTGATCCTGACCTTCGGCATGTGGACCACGCTGATGGTGTTTGGCGTGCTCGGCCTGATCGCTGCGCCGGCGGTTGAGCTGGAAGGGCCGTTCGGCGCTTCGCTGGTCGGCACCGACCTGATGACCATCCTCTCGCTGATCGGTATGGCCATGTTCATGTTCGTCGGGTGTGAGTTCGTCACCCCGCTGGCGCCGGAACTGCGCCGTTCGGCCTGGGTGTTGCCGCGGGCCATGGCGTTGGGTTTGTTTGGCGTGGCCAGCTGCATGTTCATCTACGGCGCGGCGATGAAGCGCCAGGTGGAAAACGTTGTGCTCGATGCCGCCAGCGGTGTGCACCTGCTCGACACGCCTATGGCCATCCCGCGTTTCGCCGAGCAGGTGATGGGCGATATCGGCCCGGTGTGGCTGGGTATCGGCTTTCTGTTTGCCGGCGCTGCCACCATCAACACCTTGATGGCCGGGGTGCCGCGCATCCTCTACGGCATGGCGGTGGATGGTGCACTGCCCAAGGCTTTCAGCTACCTGCATCCGCGCTTCAAGACGCCTTTGCTGTGCATTCTGGTGGTTGCCTTGATCCCGTGCCTGCACGCCTGGTACCTGGGGGGCAACCCGGACAACATCCTGCACCTGGTACTGGCGGCGGTGTGTGCCTGGAGCACCGCTTACCTGCTGGTGACGTTGTCGGTGGTGATCCTGCGCATCCGTCGTCCGGACCTGCCACGTGCCTACCGCTCGCCGTTGTTCCCGCTGCCGCAGATCCTCTCCAGCAGCGGCATCGTCATCGGCATGGCGTTCATCACCCCACCGGGCATGAACCCGGCCGATATCTACGTGCCGTTCGCCATCATGCTGGCCGGCACCGCGACCTATGCGCTGTTCTGGACGCTGTGCGTACAGAAGGTCAACCCGTTCAAGCCGGCGCGGGTCGAGGATGTACTGGCACAAGAATTCGCGGCAGAGCCGGGCCCTGCAGTGGAGCACATGCAGCATGATCAGACATTTGCGTGAGCGCCTGCTGGCGCCGCGTGCCCCAACCGGTTACCGGCCAGGGGCTACGCTGGGGCTGCTGTCGCGTAACCTGGGGCAGGTACAGATGCACCTGCTGGAACCCGCCCGCGCGGTGCTCGACAACCCCGCCCAAGGCTGGCGTGCCGAGGTGCGCGAGTGCGTCGAGGCGCACTTGCTGATGCACGTGGTGACCTGCGAATTCCACCTGTGCCTGCCTGCCCTGCAAGGGGGCGAGGTGAGGCTTGAATTGCGTCACGCTGGTGCAATCCGCCGTACGGGCCTGGCCTGCGTGTACCGCAGCGGTGACAAGGCGCGCTTCATCCAGGCACGTGACCTGCTGCTGAGCAATGCGCAACTGACCGCTGCGCTCATGCCGCTGGATTTCAAGCGCCTGGCCCTGGAATGCCGCGATGGCCACTGGTGGCTGACCCTGGAACACATGGGCGGCAGCGAAGTGGTCAACCGCATGCCGGCGTTCCGGCGCTACATCCAGATCAGCCCGCCGCAGCGGGCGCACCTGATGGCTTGCCTCGGCCTGTTCGGGGAGTCGCTACCCCGCCTCTGACCTTTTTCTGGCACGTGCCTTGCTCCTGTTTCAGGCGAGAGATCACAGTTGTGCGGTCATTGATAACATGTTAACAATGGCCGCATAACAACAAATTCTGCGTCGAGGGCATCCATGCACACTCAACAACCCAATCGTCAGGGGCTGGAAAGCTGGACCACGGCCATGCAGCAGATCTGCGGCCGTTTCGAGACAGCGCTGGCCTCCAACCATTCCTTGTTCATCGGCGAAGTCTCCACGTTTTCCCGTGCGGGCCTGCCGCTTGCCAACCTGCGCACCAACGCCGGCAACATTCGCCGGCTGGGCGATAACCCGACCCTGGACGATGACCAGCATTGCTTTCTGGTCAGTCAGCGCATGGGGCATTCGACGGTGGCGCAAGGCGGCATGAGCGTCAGCCTGGCGCCGGGTGAATTGTTGCTGATGGATTCGGTCGGGCGTTGCGAAATCACCCCCAACGGCCTGATCGAACATGTGTCGCTGGCCCTTTCCCGCGAGCAGGTGCGCAAGCATGTACAAGGCGCGGGGGCAATGTTTGGCAAGATCTCCTCGACCAATGCCTGTGGGCGCATGCTGCATGTGCTGATGGACCAACTGTGCAAGGACGACCATGTCAGTGGCGATGGTGCACAAGGCGATGCGCTGCAGACTGCATTCATTGCGTTGCTCGAACCGGGCTTCGAGCGTAATGGCGAAGGCGCTTGCAACCTGGGGCCGCTCAGTGGTGGCAACCTGCGCAGCTATGTGCAGCAGGTGATTGATGAGTCCCTGTCGCAGCCGGGGCTGACACCGGCCAACCTGGCGGGTCGGCTGAATATTTCGGTTCGCCACCTGTACCGGTTGTTCGAGGAGGAGGGCGACAGCGTCTGCCGCTACATCCAGCGAGCGCGCCTGAAGCGCAGCGCGGACGACCTGGCCAACCCGTTCTTCAAGCGTGAGTCGATTACCTCGATCGCCTACAAGTGGGGCTTTACCGACTCGGCGCATTTCAGCCGCTCGTTCAAGAAGCAGTTCGAGCAATCGCCCAAGGACTTCCGCGCACAGGCCATGGTCATGTAGCCCTCAGCTCACCGCCTGTTGTACGCCTTGCCGAGTGGCGGTGAGGGTCATGGCAGTGCTTCAGTAATGAAAGCAAAGGTTCAGCGGCGGCCGTTGAAATAGCCTGAAAGCTGGTGCACGGCTTTGCCGGCGGTAAGCAGTAGCGGGCGGAAATGGTCCTTGCCGAAGATCCGCGCATGCTTGACCGAGCTGACCAGCTCATAGCCTGCCGACCCTTCGTGCATGCCTTCGGCGAGGAGTTTGCAAATGATGTGGCTGGGGGTGACGCCGAAACCCGAATAGCCCTGGACATAGAACGCGTTGGGACGATTGCTCAGCGTACCGATCTGGGGGAACAAGTTGGCGCTGGTGGCCATCGGGCCGCCCCAGGCCAGGTCGATGCGCACGTCCTTGAGGTACGGAAAAATCTTCAGCATCAGGGCGCGGTTCCACGCCTTGAGGTCCAGCGGGATGTGTTCGATGCAGGAGGTGGCGGCGCCGAACAGCAGGCGGTTCTCGCGGGTGACGCGGTAGTAGTCGATCACCGGGCGGATATCGCTGTAGGCGCCACGGATCGGGCTGATGCGCGCGATCAGTTGATCCGGCAGCGGCTCGGTCATCATCTGGAAGGCGTAGGTGTTGACGGTGCGCGCGTGCAGCTCCGGCTCCAGCTTGTTGAGAAAACTGTCGCACGCCCACAGCAGTTTGCTTGCACGTACCGAGCCGCGGCCGGTGCGCACCTTGATACGCTCGCCGTAGGTCACTTCGAGCGCCGGGCTGTGCTCGAAAATGCGCGCACCGTGGCCGACCAGGGCCTGGGCCTCGCCAAGCAGCAGGTTGAGCGAATGCACGTGGCCACCGCCCATGTGCAGCAGGGCACTGCTGTAGGCGTCGCTGCCGATGATCTGGCGCACGTCCGAGCCTTCCAGGTAGCGGATTTCGTCTTGCGAATTGATGGCCTTGAACTGTTTTTCCCACGTGCGCAGGGTGTTCGCCTGGCGGCGATTGAAGCCCATGTAGCCGTAACCATGGCAGAAGTCGGCGTCGATGGCGTAGCGGGCGATGCGCGCCTTGATGATGCCGGCGCCCAGTTCGCTGAGCGCGAAGATCTGCTGCAGGCCCTGGTCACCGACACTGCTTCTGATCTTCTCCAGGTCATGGCCGATGCCCGCCATGATCTGCCCGCCGTTGCGCCCGGTGCCGCCGAAACCCAAGTAGCGGGCTTCGAGCACGACGATGTTGGTCACGCCTTTTTCGGCCAGTTCCAGCGCCGTGTTGATGCCGGAAAACCCGCCACCGATGACCACCACATCCGCCTCGATGTCATGTTCCAAAGTGGGGTAGTTCAGGTTGTACTTTTTGGTTGCGCCGTAATAGGTCGGGCTTTCGAGGGTGATCATGACGCAGCCTGCCGAATGGGAGTTGTGATAGGGCTGTTTCGCAAGCGCACTGGCACATGCGGCCATTGAACGCCTGGCTATCGCCGGGGGTCTTGTCCTTGCCTGCCCCCCGAGTGTAACCAGCCTGCCAGCGCGGCGTACGGGCCCGTCATCGGCAGATTGGTTAATGTATTAATGAGCCTGCGATGGCATACTGGCCTGCTCGCCACTTTCCATGATGCTCGGGCACGCATGACCACACCAAGACCCTCTTTGACCCTGACCCTGCTACAGGCGCGTGAAGCCACGATGGCGTTCTTTCGACCGGCATTGAATGCCCATGACCTGACCGAACAGCAATGGCGGGTCATTCGCATTCTGCGCCAGCAAGGCGAGCTGGAAAGCCATCAGCTTGCCGAGCTTGCCTGCATCCTCAAGCCCAGCATGAGTGGCGTGCTCAAGCGGCTCGAACGCGACGGGGTGGTTGCACGGCGAAAGTCGCCGGAAGACCAGCGGCGGGTGTTCATCACGCTGACCGACAAGGGGCAGCAGGCGTTTCTGGCCATGAGCGAAGAAATGGCCCGCAACTACGACAGGATCCTCAGCCAGTTCGGCGAGGCAAAACTCGAGCAACTGATGCAACTGCTCAACGAGATGAAAAAGATCAAACCGTGATACGCCAACGGCCTTGTTTCATCGGCTGATGGCGCCATGGAAAGTACAATTTTCCCGCCGTAACGTGCATTCCGAGGTTTGGTCTTACCTCACATACTGAACGTGTCATTGCAGACTTCCCGGCTGTTCCTTCGCACCCAAACGCCCGCAACGACGGGCTTGGCGCAGCCGCTGTCGACTATCCAATAACAAGAGACCGTTCATGAAAAAGCCAAACTCCCTGCTGGAAGACCTCACGTCGATCTTGCCGACGATTGCCGCCAATGCTGTGCGCGCGGAGCAGGATCGCAGTGTTCCGGCAGAGAATATCGCGCTGCTCAAAAGCATCGGCATGCATCGCGCCTTCTTGCCAAAGCATTACGGTGGCATGGAGATTTCGCTGCCGCAGTTTGCCCAGTGCATCGCCACGCTGGCAGGCGCCTGCGCCAGCACCGCCTGGGCCATGAGCCTGCTGTGCACCCACAGCCACCAGATGGCGATGTTCTCGCCCAAACTGCAGCAGGAGGTGTGGCAAGCCAACCCGGATGCAACGGCCAGCAGCAGCATCGCGCCCTTTGGCCGTACCGAAGAGGTCGAAGGCGGCGTGACCTTCAGCGGTGAAATGGGCTGGAGCTCCGGTTGCGACCATGCCGAATGGGCGATCATGGGGTTCCGCCGGCAGAATGCAGAGGGCACCCAGGACTACTGCTTCGCCATTCTGCCGCGCAGCGATTATGAGATCCGTGATGATTGGTATGCCGTCGGCATGCGTGGCAGCGGCAGCAAGACCTTGATCGTGCGTGACGCCTTCGTGCCGGAGCACCGCATCCAGAAGGCCAAGGACATGATGGAGGGCAAGTCGGCAGGCTTTGGCCTGTACCCGGACAGCAAGATCTTCTTCGCCCCGTACCGCCCCTATTTTGCCAGTGGTTTCTCCACCGTCAGCCTTGGTGTCGCCGAGCGCATGCTGGCGGTGTTCCGCGAGAAAACCCGCAACCGCGTGCGCGCCTACACCGGTGCTGCGGTGGGCGCGGCAACGCCGGCACTCATGCGCCTGGCCGAGTCCACGCATCAAGTCGCCGCCGCACGGGCCCTGCTGGAAAAAAGCTGGGAAGAGATCGCCGAACACAGCGAGCGCCACCAATACCCGACACGCGCCACCCTGGCATTCTGGCGCACCAACCAGGGCTATGCCGTGAAGATGTGCATCCAGGCGGTAGACCGGCTGATGGAAGCGGCCGGTGGCGGCGCCTGGTTCGAAAGCAACGAGATGCAGCGCCTGTTCCGCGATGCGCACCTGACCGGTGCCCATGCCTACACCGATTACGACGTGTGCGCGCAAATCCTCGGCCGCGAGCTGATGGGCCTGGAGCCTGACCCGGCGATGGTCTGAGCCGCCGGCTGGCCGATCCCCCTCACAAATACAACAACGAACAGGGCAGGCTCTTGGTCTGCCCGGGAGTCTTGCATGTCCAATGAAACCGCAACTGCCGCTGGCTTCGATAGCCGTGCCTTCCGCCGCGCGCTGGGCAACTTCGCCACCGGCGTGACCGTTGTCACTGCCGCCGCCCCCGGCGGGCGCACGGTCGGCGTCACCGCCAACAGCTTCAACTCGGTATCGCTGGAGCCGGCGTTGATCTTGTGGAGCATCGACAAACGCTCCACCAGCCACGAGGTGTTCGAGCAAGCGTCGCACTTTGCCGTGAACATTCTGGCGGCGGACCAGATCGAGCTTTCCAACAACTTCGCACGGCCCCGGGACGACCGTTTTGCCGGTGTCGAATGCGAGCAAGGGGCGGGCGGCGCACCGCTGCTGGCCGACTGCTCGGCGCGTTTTCAGTGTGAGAAGTTTCAGCAACTGGACGGTGGTGACCACTGGATACTGATCGGCAAGGTGGTGGCGTTCGATGACTTCGGCCGCTCGCCGTTGCTGTACCACCAGGGGGCCTACTCGATGGTGCTGCCCCATACCCGCATGACCCAGCGTGCCGAGGGCCAGGCGCCGAGCAGCCACTTCCAGGGCCGCCTGCAGCACAACCTGTACTACCTGATGACCCAGGCGTTGCGGGCCTACCAGGGTGACTATCAGCCACGCCAACTGAGCACCGGCCTGCGTACCAGCGAAGCGCGGATGCTGATGGTGCTGGAGAACGATGCCGGGCTAGGCCTGAACGACCTGCAGCGTGAAGTGGCGATGCCGGCCCGGGAAATCGAGGAAGCGGTCGCCAACCTCAAGCGCAAGGGGTTGATTGCTGATGAGGAGGGCCGTGTGCGGCTTTCGGTCAAAGGTGTGGACGAGACCGAGATGCTCTGGACCATTGCCAGGGAGCAACAGGACAAGGTGTTTGGGCAGTTCAGCGATGAGCAGATGGACACCTTCAAGACGGTGTTGAGGGCGATCATCCAGCGGTAGGGCATTGCAGACTGGGGCCGCGTTGCGGCCCTTTCGCGACGCAAGGCCGCTCCTACAGGCACAGCGCATGGCTCTGATGGTAGGAGCGGCCTTGCGTCGCGAAAGGGGCGCAAAGCGCCCCCCAAAGGTTGTCAGTAAACGCCGCCCCCATCACCGACCGCAGCCGCCCCCCCCTTGAACGCCCCCGCCAACGCCGTGAGCCCACGCATCAGCACCGTGGTATCCACCCCCACCGCCACAAACGCCGCGCCCAACGCCATGTAGCGCCGTGCCAGCGTCTGGTCCGCGCTGAGAATCCCCGCCGCCTTGCCCGCCTGGCCGATACGCACGATCGCGTCCTCGATGGCCGCTTGCACTTCAGGATGCCCAGGGTTACCCCGATGGCCCATGGCGGCGCTCAGGTCGGCCGGGCCGATGAACACGCCATCGACACCCTCGACCGCCACGATCTCATCCAGGTTGGCCAGCCCTTCCATGTTCTCGATCTGCACCAGCAAACACATTTGCGCATCAGCCTGGTCGAGGTAGCCGGGGATGCTGTTCCAGCGTGACGCCCGCGCCAGCGCGCTGCCCACCCCGCGTATGCCCTTGGGCGGGTAATGCATGGCCTGCACCAGCTGGCGCGCCTGCGCGGCGCTTTCCACCATCGGCACCAGCAAAGTCTGCGCGCCGATATCCAGCACTTGCTTGATCAGCGCGGTATCGCCAATCACCGGGCGGATCACCGCCTGGCTGGCGTAAGGCGCCACCGCCTGCAACTGCGCGAGCATGCCGCGCAGGTCGTTGGGTGCGTGCTCACCGTCGATCAACAGCCAGTCGAAGCCGGCGTTGGCGGCAAGCTCCGCGCAGTATGCATCGGCCAGGCCGAGCCACAGGCCGATCTGCGCCTCGCCACTGCGCAGGCGTTGTTTGAAACGGTTGACGGGCATGTCCATGGGCAAGTCCTCAGACGAAACGGCAGGCAATCGAGCCGAGTTGGTCGTAGTCGACGTGGAAGGTGTCGCCCGGCCGTGCGGCCACCGGGCGCGTGAAGGAGCCGCCCAGGATGATCTGCCCCGGCTGCAGCGTGACGTCATACGCGGCCAGCTTGTTGGCCAGCCAGGCGACGCCCTTGGCCGGGTGGTTGAGCACCGCAGCGCTGACCCCGGACTCCTCGATCACACCGTTGCGGTACAGCACGGCTGGCACCTTGCGCAGGTCGATCTCGGTGGGACGCACGGCGCGCCCGCCCATCACCACGCCCGCATTGGCGGCGTTGTCGGAAATGGTGTCGAACACCTTGCGTGTGGCCTGGGTCTGCGGGTCGACCTGCTGGATACGGGCGTCGATGATCTCAAGCGCAGGGATCACCCACTCGGTGGCGTCCAGTACATCGAACACCGTGACATTCGGGCCCTTGAGCGGCTTGCCGAGAATGAAGGCCAGCTCAACTTCGACGCGCGGCACGATGAACCGCTCGAAGGGGATGTCGGTGCCTTCATCGAACAGCATGTCGTCCAGCAGGGCGCCGTAGTCAGGCTCGGTGATGTTCGACGACACCTGCATGGCGCGTGAGGTCAGGCCGATCTTGTGGCCGACCAGCTTGCGCCCGGCCGCGATCTTCTTGGCGACCCAGGCGCGCTGGATGGCGTAGGCATCTTCGATAGTGATAGCGGGTTGGTCGAGCGAGAACTGGCGCACCTGTTCGCGCGTGCGCTCGGCCTGGTCGAGGCGCTCGGCCGCCTGTTGGATGAAAGCGTTATCAAGCATGGTCAGAGTCTCTGCGTTCAAGGGTTGACGATGGCGGCGCGGGTGCGCAGCACCAGCAGGCCGCCGAGGGTGATGAAAGTGGCGAGCACATACAGCGCAAGGCTGGCGCTTTGCGTGGTGTCGCGGACCCAGCCGATGAAGTACGGTGTGGCGAACGAGGCGATGCTGCCCAGCGAGCTGATCAGGGCAATGCCAGCCGCCTGGGTGCGGTCATTGAGAAACGCCGGGGGCAGTTGCCAGAACATCGGCAGGGCGGCGCTCGCACCCATGCCTGCCAGTACCAGGCCGGCCAATACCGGCAGCGGCTGAGAGGGCGCAAGGGCGGCGATCGCGATACCGGCAGCGGCCATCAACAGCGGGATGGACAAGTGCCAGCGGCGCTCGCGGTGGCGGTCGGACGAGCGCCCGCAGGCCAGCATGAACACGCAACCGGCCAGGTACGGCACGGCGCTGAGCAGGCCGACACTGGCGTCGCTGGCGATGCCGGCGGTGTGGATCAGGCTGGGCATCCAGAATGCCAAGGTGTTCACCGCCAGCATCACCGCGCTGTACACCGCCACCAGCAACCACAGCGCAGGGCTGGCGAGGATGCCGGCGAACGAGGTAACCGGCTTGCGCTGTTCTTCCTGGCCGAACTGAGCGCGCAGGGCGGCTTTTTGCTGCGCGTCGAGCCAGTTCACCTGCTCGAAGCGTTCCGGCAGGGTGGCCAGCACCACCAGGCCAAGCAGGATGACCGGTGCGCCTTCGAGCAGGAACATCCACTGCCAGCCACGCAGGCCCGCAGCGTCATGCATGAACGCCAGAATACCGCCAGACAGCGGCCCGCCGACCACCCCCGCCAGCGGCACGGCGATGGCGAACAGCGCGGTGATCTGCGCCCGGCGGCCGGCCGGGTACCAACGGTTGAGGTACACCAGAATACCTGGGAAGAACCCGGCTTCGGCCGCGCCCAGGGCGAAGCGCAGCAGGTAGAACGCGCTGCTGCTCTCGATCAGCAGCATGCAGGTCGACAGCGCGCCCCACACCACCATCAGGCTGGCGATCCAGCGCCGTGGGCCGAAGCGTTCGAGCATCAGGTTGCTGGGCACGGCGAACAGCGCGTAGGCAATGAAAAACAGCCCGGCGCCCAGCCCGTAGACCGTGTCGGACAGGTGCAGGTCCTGGCTCATCTGCATCTTGGCGAAGCCGATGTTGATGCGGTCCAGGTGGGCGAACAGGTAACACACCAGCAGCAGCGGCATCAGCCGCCAGGTGATGGCCCGGTGTGTACTGTCGATGAGTGTGGCTTGCGCCGTGCTGCGCGAGGCGTGCTCCAGTGTGCTCATATTCTTGTACTTGTAGTGGATGAGACGTTGAGAGGGGCTGGCCGTGGCTTCAGGCCGGCGTGTTGAACAGCGGGTGCAGGGTGCTGTGCTTGGCGTCGTAGACCTGCGCGGTGCTCTCGTCGATCTGCACGGTGATGCCGATCGGGCGTTGCTGCAGCAGCCCGTCCAGGTGTTGTTTGAGCACTTGCAGCAGGCTGTCGCCCACCGTTTTGTGAACCTCGGCAGCGCGGCCGCTGCCCATCCGCAGGTTGGCGTACAGGAAGCCATAGTCGCCGTTGCCATCGGCTACCGCGCAGTGGGCGGCGGGGTAGGCCAGCACGCGCGTACCGCCGGTGGGGAATACTGCCTTGCCGGCGGCATCGCGTTGTTCAAGCATGGTGTCGGCCAGGGCGCGGCACAGGGCCGGGATGTCGGCGTCGGCTTCCAGGTCGGGGGTGTAGAGCAGAACCAGGTGTGGCATGAAGGGCATCCTCAGGGCAGGAATGCCTGGCCGCCGGGCAGGGCGGCCAGGCAGCGGGGTCACAGGCGGCTGGTGGAAAGCACAGCGGCCGGGTTGGCGGCCTGTGCGGCGGGAATGGCCGAACCATCCTGGGGGGTGACCGGGAAGATCGCGTTGATCTGGCCGGTGCCCGACGAGCCGAAGTAGGGCGTTACCACGTCGGCCTTGCCGTCGTACTTCGACCAGCCCAATGCGCCGAGCAGCATCGCGGTGTCATGCATGAACCCTTCGCCGTGGCCCTTGGCAGCGTATTCGGGGAGCATGCCGCAGAAGTCCTCCCATTCGGCGTTTTCCCACATCTTCACCACGCGGTGGTCCAGGGTTTCCAGGAATGGGCTCCACACCTTGGTGGCGAAGTCCGGCGCCTGGCCGTTCTGCGCGAAGCGGTGGGACAGCGAACCGCTGGCCAGGAACGCCACGGTGCCGTCGTAGTGGTCTTCCACGGCCTTGCGCATGGCCCAGCCGAGGCGCGCACTGTCGGCCAGGTAGTGGGAGGTGCACAGCGCCGAGACCGAGACCACTTTGAAGTGCTGGTCCTGGTTCATGTAGCGCATCGGTACCAGGGTGCCGTACTCCGGGCCCAGGGTGGTGGCGTGGTGGGCCATGGTCTCGACGTTGAAGCGGTTGCACGCTTCGGCCAGGATCAGCCCCAGGTCCTTGTTGCCCGGGAACTCGTACGCCATGTTGCTGATGAAGTGCGGCAGTTCATTGGAGGTGTAGACCCCCTTGAAGTGCTCACCACAGAGGATGTGGTAGTTGGCATTGACCAGCCAGTGGGTGTCGAACACCACAATCGTGTCGACCCCCAGCTCACGGCAGCGTCGGCTGATCTCGTAGTGCCCGTCGATGGCGGCTTGCCGAAAGCCCTGACGCGGGCCAGGCAGCTCGGACAGGTACATGCTGGGCACGTGAGTGATTTTGGCTGCGAGCGCCACTTTACCCATGATCGGACTCCTTATTCTTGTAAGTCCCGCAGCGCCGGGGCGGGTTTGCTCGGCGCTGCAGGAGGATGATCACACGCCCCAGCGCGGGATGTGGTGGCTGCCCATGGAAATGCACACGTTCTTGATCTCGGCGAACACTTCGAAGCTGTATTGCCCGCCTTCGCGACCGGTGCCGGAGCCTTTCACACCACCGAACGGTTGGCGCAGGTCACGTACGTTCTGGCTATTGATGAACACCATGCCGGCTTCGATGCCGCGCGCCAGGCGGTGGGCCTTGCCGATGTCCTGGGTCCAGATGTAAGAGGCCAGGCCGTACTCGGTGTCGTTGGCCAGCTGCAGTGCTTGGGCCTCGTCCTTGAACGGGATCAGGCACACCACCGGGCCGAAGATTTCTTCCTGGGCGATGCGCATGCTGTTGTTCACGTCGGCGAACACGGTCGGCTGGATGAACTGCCCCTTGGCCAGGTGCGCTGGCAGGTTGGCCGGGCGCTCCAGGCCGCCTGCGACCAGGCGTGCGCCTTCCTCGATACCGATGCGGATGTAGCCGGTGACCTTGTCGTAGTGCTGCTGGGTGATCATCGAGCCGACTTGGGTTTTTAGGTCGGTCGGGTCACCGACGATCAGGCGCTTGGCGCGGGCAGCGAACTCGGCCACGAACTGCGAGTACACGCTTTCCTGGATGAAGATGCGGCTGCCGGCGGTGCAGCGTTCGCCGTTCAGCGAGAAGATGGTGAACAAGGCCGCGTCCAGGGCGCGCTCTAGGTCGGCATCCTCGAAGATCAGCACCGGTGACTTGCCGCCCAGCTCCATCGAGTACTTCTTCAGGCCTGCGGTCTGCATGATCTTCTTGCCGGTGGCGGTGCCGCCGGTGAACGAAATCGCCCGCACGTCCGGGTGACGCACCAGCGCATCGCCGGCAGTGGCGCCATAGCCTTGGATCACGTTGAGCACACCGTTGGGGATGCCGGCTTCAACGGCCAGGCGGCCGAGTTCATTGGCGGTCAGCGGCGACAGCTCGCTCATCTTCAGCACCGCAGTGTTGCCCAGCGCCAGGCACGGTGCGGTCTTCCAGGTGGCGGTCATGAACGGCACGTTCCACGGCGACACCAGGGCGCAGACACCCACCGGCTGGTACAGGGTGTAGTTGAGCATCTGGTCGTCGACCGGGTAGCTGTGGCCGTCCATGCGCGTGCACACTTCGGCGAAGAAGTCGAAGTTGTGCGAGGCACGCGGGATTAGTACGTTCTTGGTCTGGTGGATCGGCAGGCCGGTATCGAGGGTTTCCAGCTCGGCCAGTTTCGGCACGTTCTGCTCGATCAGCTCACCCAGCTTGCGCATCAGGCGGGCGCGTTCCTTGGCTGGGGTGTTGGCCCATTTGGGGAAGGCTTCCTTGGCCGCAGCAACCGCCTGGGCCACTTCCTCGGCACCGCCGCTGGCGACTTCGCAGATGGCATCGCCGGTGGCCGGGTTGTAGTTGACGAAGGTGTCTTTGCTCTCGACCTCACGGCCGTTGATCCAGTGCTTGATCATGCTGCTGATGCCTTGTTGTTCTTGAAGAAGTCAGCTTCGCTGACGATACGGTTGACCAGGCGACCGACGCCTTCTACCTCCACCACCACTTCATCGCCCGGCACCACGTCGGCCAGGCCCTCTGGGGTGCCGGTGGCGATCATGTCGCCAGGTTGCAGGGTCATGAAGCTGGAGAAGTATTCGATCAGGTAGGGGATGTCGAAGATCATGTCCGAGGTGCTGCCTTCCTGCTTCAGCTCGCCGTTGATCCAGGTGCGCAGTTTCAGGTTGCTTACATCCGGCACGTCGGCGGCGTCGACGATCCACGGGCCGACCGGGGTGGTGGCGTCGCGGTTCTTCACCCGTAGGTTGGGGCGGTAGTAGTTCTCCAGGTAGTCGCGGATGGCGTAGTCGTTGCAAACGGTGTAGCCGGCAACGTAGCCCAGGGCGTCCTCGCGCTTGACGTTCTTCGCCGCTTTACCGATGACCGCGACCAACTCGCACTCGTAGTGCATGTAGGCGACGTTGTCTGGGCGCCAGGTGACCTGCTTGTGGCCGGTGTAGGTGCCGGGTGACTTGATGAACGCCAATGGCTCGGTGGGCGGCGAGAAGGCAAGCTCGGCAGCGTGGTCGGCGTAGTTCAGGCCAAGGGCGAACATGCTGCCGGTGGCCGGCGGCAACCAGGTCACCTGGTCTTCATGCACCAGACGGCCATCGGCCAGACGCAGGTGCTCGTCTTCGACGGTGACGGTGTGGGCTTGGCCGTCGAACTGGATACGGGCGTGTTTCACAGGGTGAGTCCTCATTCGGCGACGATGTGGTTGGTGAGCTTGCCCAGGCCGTCGATCTCGACCTCGACGCGATCGCCCGGCTGCACATCGACGCGGCCTTCGGGGGTGCCGGTGATCAGGATGTCGCCTGCATGCAGGGTCATGAATTCGCTGAGTTCGGCGATCAACTGGGCCACTGTGCGCACGCAGTTGGCGGTGGTGTTGTGCTGGCGCAGTTCACCGTTGACCCACAGGCGCAGGCCGAGGGCGTCCGGGTTGGCGACCTGGGCCGCAGGCACCAGCTCGGGGCCGACCGGGCAGAAGCCATCGCGGCACTTGGCCTTGACCGCAGGGCGGTAGTAGCTGGTTTCAGGCAGGCTGATTTCGTTGACGATGGTGTAGCCCGCCACATAGGCGAGTGCGTCTTCGGCGCTGACCCGGCTGGCGTCCTTGCCGATCACCACGCCCAGCGCAGGGCCCGGTTGCAGGCGCTCGACACCGGCCGGGTACAGCACATTGCCCTCATGGTGATTGCGGGTGTTGGGCGTCTTGATGAACAGCACCGGCTTGACGGGCGGTTGTTTGTAGGGCGCTTCGTGAAACGCCGCTTCGTGCTGCTGCAGCAGACCCTGGTAGTTCAGCGCAACGCCGAACAGGGTGCCGGTCGCAACGTCATGCAGGGCATGGCTCATGCTTTTCTCCAGGCGGTGCAGGGCGATAGTCGCTCTGCCGAGATTGTTAACGTGTTAATGTTATAGTTAATATGTTAACGAAGGTCAACACATCCGTCAGTGGTATCTGCCGGGCAGCCGGGGCACCATGGGTGAACGTCAACACGGTCAAGCGATTTGCGGGTAAGCAGGCATGAGCGATCGGCATCCGATTCCGAACATCAACATCGGCCAGGTCTACGACCAGCGCTACAGTGACAGCGAGGTGCATTACGACCGGCTGGGTAACCTTGCCGGGTTCTTCGGGCGCAACATGCCCGTGCACCGTCACGACCGGTTTTTTCAGGTGCATTACGTGAAGTCCGGCACGGTGCGGGTGTACCTGGACGATCAGCAGTACATCGAGTCGGGGCCGATGTTCTTCCTGACGCCGCCGACGGTGGCGCACGCCTTCGTCACCGAGGCGGACAGCGACGGCCATGTGCTGACGGTGCGTCAGCAGCTGGTCTGGCAATTGATCGAAGCGGACGCCAGCCTGCTGCCGGCGGGGGTGCAGGTACAGCCTGCCTGCGTTGCCCTGGGCAACGTGCCGGCCGCGTACAAGGCCGAGGCGCGCCGGCTGGAGCGCTGGCTGGATGCGCTCAGCGATGAGTTTGCCAGCCCCCACCCGGGGCGCGAGGCGGCACTGCAGTCGCTGACCCGGCTGATCATGGTCAGCTTGCTGCGGCTGTGCCCCAACTCGCTGGAGTCGACGCCGGCCCGGCATGAAGACCTGAAAATTTTCCACCGCTTCAATGCGCTGATCGAGGCGCACTACCTTGAGCATTGGCCGCTGGCGCAGTACGCACAACAGATCGGCGTGACCGAAGCACGCCTTAACGATGTGTGCCGGCGTATTGCCGACTTGCCGTCCAAACGCCTGGTGCTTGAGCGGCTGATGCAGGAGGCCAAGCGCCTGCTGTTGTTTTCCGGCAGCACGGCAAACGAAATCTGCTACCAGCTGGGCTTCAAGGACCCGGCCTATTTCAGCCGGTTCTTCAACCGTTACGCCAAGCTCACGCCCGGCGAATACCGCCAGCGGCAAGCCCAGTTGCAGTGATATGGCCACGTCGGTACGCCCGGATCGGGTTGTGAGTGTTTGATCCGGATGGTCGCAGCTTGCCCCTTGGCCTTGAATGGGTTTTCCATGGAACAGATTGCACTTTCCAGGTGCCTTGTCCCTTTTCGCCTATGCCCCTAATCTTGCCCGTTGTACTCCTATCACAGGCGCCAACATGACCAAGACTCAACCCTCGCTGACGCTGAGCCTGCTGCAGGCCAGGGAGGCTGCGATGGCATTTTTCAGGCCATTGCTGAACGAACATGACCTGACCGAACAACAGTGGCGAGTCATCCGTATCCTCAGCCAGCAGGGCGAGCTGGAAAGCTACCAGCTTGCGCACCTGGCTTGCATTCTCAAGCCGAGCATGACCGGGGTATTGAGCCGGCTTGAACGCGACGGCCTGGTGCGCCGGCAAAAGGCCGCCCAGGACCAGCGGCGCATGTTCGTGAGCCTGACCGAGCGTGGCGAGGCCTGCTTCGAGTCGATGCGCGAGGGTATGGAGGCCAACTACCGCAAGATCCAGCAGCAGTTCGGCGAAGACAAGCTGGAGCAACTGATGGGCTTGCTGAATGAGCTCAAGCGCGTTGCGCCGTAGGCTTGGCTGAAGGGAAGGGCCGGCGCAGGCAGCGCACCGGCCTTGCTGCTACAGCACTCAGTATTCCCAGAAGATACGCTGCAGCTCTTTGCTGTCCTGGGTCTTGGTCATTGCCACCATGGCCAGGATGCGGGCTTTTTGCGGGTTGAGGTCGTGGGCCACGACCCAGTCGTTCTTGTCGTCAGGCTGCTCGGCGTTACGCAGCACGAAACCGCCCTGGTTGACGTGGGACGAACGGATGATCTGCACGCCGTTCTTGCGCAGCTCTTGCAGCGCCGGCACTACCCGCGACGACACCGAGCCATTGCCGGTACCGGCATGGATGATCGCCTTGGCGCCGTTCTGCGCCAGTGCCTTGTAGGCGGTGTCGGTCACGTTGCCGTAGCCGTAGGCGATGTCCACGGCAGGCAGGCTGCTGATCTGCTTGATGTCGAATTCCGAATTGACCGTGTGGCGCTTGGCCGGCAGGCGGAACCAGTAGGATTTGCCTTCCACCACCATGCCCATTGGGCCCCAGGCGCTCTTGAACGCTTCGGTCTTGATGTTGACCGACTTGCTGACATCGCGGCCGGACTGGATTTCATCGTTCATGGTCACCAGTACGCCTTTGCCGCGCGACTGCTTGTCGCTGGCCACGGCCACGGCGTTGTACAGGTTGAGCATGCCGTCTGCCGACATGGCGGTACCGGGGCGCATCGAGCCGACCACCACGATGGGCTTGTCGGTCTTCTCTACCAGGTTGAGGAAGTAGGCGGTCTCTTCCAGGGTGTCGGTACCGTGGGTGATGACGATCCCGTCGACGTCGTTGCTCTCGGCCAGTTCGGCGACGCGCTTGCCCAGTTTCAGCAGGTCTTCGTTGGTGATGCTCTCGGAGGCGATCTGCATCACCTGTTCGCCGCGCACATTGGCGAGGTCTGCCAGCTCCGGTACGCCGGCGATCAGCTTGTCGACGCCAAGCTTGGCGGCCTGGTAGGTGGCACTGTTGGCCGCGCTGGCGCCCGCACCGGCAATGGTGCCGCCGGTGGCGAGGATGACCACGTTGGCCAGTTTCTGTTGGGTTTCGGCTTCCTTGGCCGAAGCCGTGGTCGGCAGGATCAGCAGCAGAGCGAGTGCGCTGGGGGCGAAGGTTTTAAGTGCAGCATTCATAGTTATTGTTCTCTCTTCCTAATGAGGCGATTGCTGAAGTGCAACTAACGCTAGGCATGTTTCGTACCAGCCTAGATGCGGCTTGTGGTAGGAGCGGCCTTGCGTCGCGAAAGGGCCCCGGATTTATGCGTCGCTGCGGATATCCCGGGGCCGCTATGCGGCCCTTTCGCGACGCAAGGCCGCACCTACAAACATCAGGTTTAATTCGGGAACCCGAACAAGCATAGGAAAACCTGTTCGGTTTTTCGGATAAATTCCGGATACTCTGCCCCAGGGCGTGACTCAGGCCCAGCCAGCCAAACGGGTTTGACAAAACCAGGTCCTGTTTCCATAGTGAGTCAACGCAAACGTTTGCGATCCGATAAAAAACACAAGATTCGGAGTCATCGTCCATGAAACTGCCGTTCCCCGGTCGTCTGCTGGCCCTCGCTGTCGTCTCCACCCTGTCCCTGGCCTTGCCGCTGTCTGCGGCCCACGCCGAAGAAAAACCCAAAGTCGCCCTGGTGATGAAGTCCCTGGCCAACGAATTCTTCCGCACCATGGAAGACGGCGCCAAGGATTACCAAAAAGCCCACGCAAGTGATTTCGACCTGGTCGCCAACGGCATCAAGAACGAAACCGACACCGGCGAGCAGATCCGCATCGTCGAGAACATGGTCAATTCGGGGGTCAAGGCGCTGGTGATTGCGCCGGCGGACTCCAAGGCCCTGGTTTCTGCGGTTAAAAAAGCCATGGACAAAGGCGTGGTGGTGATCAACATCGACAACCGCCTTGACCCCGAGTTGCTCAAGAGCAAAGGCATCAGCGTGCCCTTCGTCGGCCCCGACAACCGCAAGGGCGCACGCATGGTCGGTGACTACCTGGCCCAGCAAAAGCTCAAGGCCGGTGACCAGGTTGGCATCATCGAAGGCGTGTCGACCACCACCAACGCCCAGCAGCGCACGGCAGGCTTCAAGGATGCCATGGACGCTGCGCAGATGAAGATCGTCGCGGTGCAGTCCGGCAACTGGGAAATCGACAAAGGCAGCGCCGTCGCCGCCGCCATGCTCAACGAATACCCCGAGCTCAAGGCCCTGCTGGCCGGTAACGACAGTATGGCCTTGGGCGTAGTGTCGGCGGTGCGTGCGGCAGGCAAGGCCGGCAAGGTACAAGTGGTCGGTTACGACAACATCAATGCCATTAAGCCGATGCTCGAGGATGGTCGCGTGCTCGCCACCCTCGACCAGGCCGCCAGCCAGCAGGCGGTGTTCGGTATCCAGGCGGCGCTGAAGATGATCAACGGCGAGAAGCCGGGCGTGGATGCCGACAACGTCATCCAGACCCCGGTCGAACTCATCACCCAGCCCTGATACCCGCCAGGAGAGAGGGCTATGCCTGCTACGGCAAATGAAGTGGTGCTCGCCGCCAGCGGGCTGGGCAAGACCTACGCCCAGCCCGTGCTCGGTGACGTCTGCCTGAGCCTGCGGGCCGGTGAAGTGCTGGCCCTGACGGGCGAGAACGGCGCCGGCAAGAGCACCTTGTCCAAGCTCATCAGTGGCCTGGAAGTGCCCACCACCGGGCACATGACCTACCGCGGCCAGGCCTACGCACCTGGCAGCCGCAGCGAGGCGGAGCGCCTCGGTGTGCGCATGGTCATGCAGGAACTCAACCTACTGGCGACGTTGACCGTGGCCGAAAACCTGTTCCTCGACAACCTGCCCAGCCGCTTCGGCTGGATCAGCCACAAGCGCCTGCGCCAACTGGCCACGGCGGCCATGGCCCAGGTCGGCCTGGACGCCATCGACCCGGACACGCCAGTCGGCGAGCTGGGCATCGGCCATCAGCAGATGGTCGAGATCGCCCGTAACCTGATCGGCGATTGCCACGTGCTGATCTTCGACGAACCCACTGCCATGCTAACCGCCCGCGAGGTGGAGCTGTTGTTCACCCAGATCGAGCGCCTGCGCCAGCGCGGCGTGGCCATCGTCTATATCTCCCATCGCCTTGAAGAATTGCAGCGCGTGGCGCAGCGGATTGTGGTGCTGCGCGACGGCAAGCTGGTGTGCGACGAACCGATCCAGCGTTACAGCAGCGCCGAGTTGGTCAACCTGATGGTCGGCCGCGAGCTGGGCGAACACATCGATCTGGGCCGCCGCGAGATTGGCGCGCCCTTGCTGCAGGTCGATCGGCTCAGCCGCGGCGACAAGGTGCGCGACGTATCATTCCAGGTCAGGGCAGGGGAGATCTTCGGTATCTCCGGCCTGATCGGCGCCGGCCGCACCGAGCTGCTGCGCCTGATCTACGGTGCCGACCGCGCCGACAGCGGCAGCATCGCGCTGGGCCAGCCGCCACAGGCCGTGACGATCGACTCACCGAAGGCGGCGGTAAAAGCCGGCATCGCCCTGATTACCGAAGACCGCAAAGGCGAGGGCCTGCTGTTGACCCAGTCGATCGGCGCCAATATCGCCTTGGGCAACCTCGGCGCGGTATCGCGTGCCGGTGTGTTAGACGGCGCGGCAGAAAGGGCCCTGGCCGAGCGCCAGATTCAGGCCATGCGCATCCGCAGCGCCGGCCCGCACCAGGCCGTGGGTGAATTGTCGGGCGGCAACCAGCAAAAGGTGGTAATCGGCCGCTGGCTGGAGCGTGATTGCCAGGTGCTGCTGTTTGACGAGCCGACCCGAGGCATCGACGTCGGCGCCAAATTCGACATCTACGGCCTGCTGGCTGAGCTGGCGCGCCAGGGTAAGGCCCTGGTGGTGGTGTCCAGCGACCTGCGCGAACTGATGCTGATCTGCGACCGCATTGCCGTGCTGTCGGCCGGCCGCCTGATAGACACGTTCGAGCGTGACCACTGGAGCCAGGACCAGCTACTTGCCGCCGCCTTTGCCGGCTATCAGAAACGTGACGCACTGCTGCATGACGCAGCGCCCAGGACGGATGCATGAAAACCACCCCCCTCGACAGCCAAAGCGCCGCCCCCGTGCGCCGCACTGGCACGTATTTCGGCCTGGGCACCTACCTGGGCCTGGCCGGCGCCTTATTGGCGATGATCGTGCTGTTCTCGTTTCTCAGCAGCCACTTCTGGTCGTACGCCACCTTCAGCACCCTCGCCAATCAGATCCCCGACCTGATGGTACTGGCGGTCGGCATGACCTTCGTGCTGATCATCGGCGGCATCGACCTGTCGGTCGGCTCGGTGCTGGCGCTGGCGGCCTCCACGGTCAGCGTGGCCATTCTCGGCTGGGGCTGGGGCGTGCTGCCCTCGGCGTTGCTCGGCATGGCCGTGGCCGCCCTGGCTGGCAGCATCACCGGTGGCGTCACCGTGGCCTGGCGTATCCCGTCGTTCATTGTCTCGCTCGGCGTACTGGAGATGGCGCGCGGCCTGGCCTATCAGTTCACCGACTCGCGTACTGCCTATATCGGCGACGCCTACGCCTGGTTCTCCGACCCGGTCGCGTTCGGCATCTCGCCGGCCTTCATCATCGCCTTGCTGGTGATCGTGCTGGCGCACCTGGTGCTGACCCGTACGGTGTTCGGCCGCTACTTGATCGGTATCGGCACCAATGAAGAGGCCGTGCGCCTGGCCGGCATCGACCCGCGCCCCTACAAAGTGCTGGTGTTCGCCCTGATGGGCCTGCTAGCCGGCCTGGCAGCGCTGTTCCAGATCTCACGCCTGGAAGCCGCCGACCCCAACGCCGGGTCGGGCCTGGAGCTGCAGGTGATCGCCGCCGTGGTAATCGGTGGCACCAGCCTGATGGGCGGGCGCGGCTCGGTGATCAGTACCTTCTTTGGCGTGCTGATCATCTCGGTGCTGGCCGCAGGGCTTGCGCAGATCGGCGCGTCGGAACCCACCAAACGCATCATTACCGGGGCGGTGATCGTCATCGCCGTGGTGCTCGACACTTACCGTAGCCGGCGTGCAGGCCGGCGGAACTGAAAACATGGCAACCATTAAAGATGTCGCGGCACTGGCGGGTATTTCCTACACCACCGTGTCCCATGTACTGAACAAGACCCGCCCAGTCAGTGAACAGGTGCGCCTGAAGGTCGAGGCCGCCATCGTCGAACTCGACTACGTGCCCAGTGCCGTGGCGCGTTCGCTCAAGGCGCGCAGCACCGCCACCATCGGTTTGCTGGTGCCCAACAGCGTGAACCCGTATTTCGCCGAACTGGCACGAGGCATCGAAGACGCCTGCGAGCGTAACGGCTACTGCGTGATCCTGTGCAACTCCGACGACAACCCGCAAAAGCAGCGCAGCTACCTGCGTGTGCTGCTGGAGAAACGCATCGACGGCCTGGTGGTGGCGTCCGTGGGCGAGGACAGCGACCTGCTGCACAGCCTGGCCTGCGTGCGCACGCCGATGGTCATCGTCGACCGTGAGCTGGATGGCGTCGACGCCGACCTGGTACGCATCGACCACGAGCACGGCGCCTACCTCGCCACCCGGCACCTGCTTGAGCTTGGCCATCGCGACATCGCCTACATCGGCGGCCCGGCCGAAACCGGCGTCAGCCAACTGCGCCTGGCCGGTTTCCGTCGCGCCATGGGCGAGGCGGGCGCAGCGGTGGGGGCGAGCCGCGTGCTGCATTGCGACTTCACCAGCCCGGGCGGCCACGGGGCGGCGGCACAGTTGCTGGATGGCAATCGGCCCACGGCGATTTTTGCCGGCAACGACATGATCGGCTTTGGCGTGCTGCGCGCTGCGGCCGAGCGCAATATCAACGTACCGGGCGAGCTGTCGGTGATCGGCTTCGATGACATTGAGCTCAGCCGCTACGTGTACCCGCCGCTGACCACCGTGGGCCAGTCGATCCGCGAGCTGGGCGAAAGCGCTGCTGCATTGCTGCTTTCACGCATCGCCACGCCCCGGCAAGGCTCGGCGGAGCAACGCATCGTTGCCCCGCGCATCGTGCAGCGCGAGTCCACCGGGCCACGCCCGGACCTGTTCAATGATTACCGCTAAGGAATTCCCATGCATGCCAAGGTAGTGGTGGTCGGTAGCCTCAACATGGACCTGGTGGCCCGCGCCCAGCGCCTGCCACGGGCCGGTGAGACCCTGCCCGGCGAGGCCTTTTTCACCGTGCCCGGCGGCAAGGGTGCCAACCAGGCGGTGGCGGTGGCGCGGCTGGGCGGCAGCGTGGCGATGATCGGCAACGTGGGCGACGACGCCTACGGCCAGCAACTGCGCAAGGCGCTGGAAGTAGAAGGTATCGACTGCCAGGCAGTGAGCGTGTGCGAAGGGGTTTCCAGTGGTGTGGCGCTGATCACCGTCGATGCCGCCAGCCAGAATTGCATCGTCATCATCCCTGGCGGCAATGGTTTGCTGACACCGCAGGCGGTGCAGCGCTTCGACGCGCTGCTGCAAGCGGCCGAGGTCATCATCTGCCAGTTGGAGGTGCCGTACGACACCGTGGCCTGGACGTTGGCGAGGGGGCGTGAGCTGGGTAAGCAGGTCATTCTCAACCCGGCACCCGCCACCGGGCCGTTGCCACCGGCATGGTTCGCCCATATCGATTACCTGGCCCCCAACGAAAGCGAGGCCGAAGCCCTGACCGGGATCGCCGTCAGCGACCAGGCCAGCGCCCGGCGCGCCGGCGAACGGCTGCTGCAACTGGGGGCTGGCAAAGTGATCATCACCCTCGGCGCCCAAGGCGCCTTGCTGGTGACCGAACAGGGCCATCGGCACTTTCCCGCGCCCAGCGTGCAACCGCTGGACACCACGGCGGCAGGCGACACCTTCATCGGTGGCTTTGCTGCCGCCCTGGTGCGTGGGCTGGAGGAGGGCGAGGCGATCGCGCTCGGCCAGCGCGCAGCGGCCTTGTCGGTCACTCGCGCCGGGGCGCAGCCGTCGATCCCTTACCTTGCGGAGCTGCAGCCATGAAGAAGACCGCGCTGCTCAATGTCGCCCTGTCACGGGTCATTGCGGGGTTGGGGCATGGCGATATTCTGGTGATCGGCGATGCCGGGTTGCCGGTGCCGCCGGGCGTCGAGCTGATCGACCTGGCGTTGACCCCGGGCATACCGGATTTCGCCAGTGTCTTGCGCGTGGTGCTGAGCGAGTTGCAGGTGGAGCGGCATGTGCTGGCCGAGGAAATGCAGAAAGTGGTGCCGCCCGGGCTGGTGGAAATCGAGCGCTTGCGCGGCAAGTTGGGCAAACGGGAATGGATGCCCCATGAAGATTTCAAAGTGCTCTCACGCAGCGCGCGGGCCGTGGTGCGCACGGGGGAGTGCCAGCCGTACAGCAACATTGCTTTGATCTCAGGCGTTACGTTCTGATCGCATCGCCGCGCCTACAAAACCCGGTAAATACCCCAAGGCAACAGGAGTGCCTCATGCTCAAACCCCTGCTACAAGGACTCACTTTCATGGCTGCAGCTGCCACCACCACCCTCCAGGCCGCCCCACGCGACCTGATCATCGACACCGACCCCGGCGCCGACGACGTGGTCGCGCTGTTCCTGGCCATGGCCTCGCCCGATGAGCTGAACATCCGCGCCATTACCACCGTGGCCGGCAACGTGCGCCTCGACAAAACCTCACGCAACGCCCGCCTGGCCCGCGAATGGGCTGGCCGCGAAGACATCCCCGTCTACGCCGGGGCAGGGCGCCCGCTGGTGCGCGCCCCCATATACGCTGCCGACGTCCATGGCGAAGAAGGCCTGACCGGCGTTCCGGTGCATGAGCCGAAAAAGCCCCTGGCCCAGGGCAATGCCGTGCAGTACCTGGTCGACACCCTCGGCGCCGCCAAGCCCAACAGCATCACCATCGCCATGCTAGGCCCGCAGACCAACCTGGCCCTGGCACTCATCCAGCGCCCGGAAATCGCCAAAGGCATCAAAGAGGTGGTGGTCATGGGCGGCGCCCACTTCAATGGCGGCAACATCACCCCCGCCGCAGAATTCAACCTCTACGCCGACCCGCATGCCGCCGAGGTGGTGCTGGCCAGTGGTGTGCCGCTGACCTATCTGCCGCTGGATGTCACCCACAAACTGCTCACCAGCGAGGCACGCCTCAAGCAGCTTGCAGCGGTGAACAACCGGGCCAGCCAGCGGGTGGTGGACATTCTCAACGCCTACATTACCCATGACATGGACCTGTACGGCATGCCCGGCGGGCCGGTGCACGACGCCAGCGTCATTGCCTACCTACTGAAACCCGAACTGTTCAGCGGCCGGCGCATTCACTTGGCCATCGACAGCCGCGAAGGCCCGACCTTGGGGCAGACTATCGCCGACTGGTATGGCGTGCTTAAACATCCCGCCAACGTGATGTGGGTGGAGGAGGGAGACGCCCAGGGCGTGTTCGACCTGCTCAGCGCGCGCCTGGCTCGATTGCAATAGCCGGATGGGGTGCGAAGCGTTCGAGCACCTGGTCGATGAAGCTGCGCGCCGCTTCACTGCCGCGATCGCGTACCAGCAGGTCGATGGCAATCAGTAGCAACTCTTCCGGTGTGCTGGGGCTGTAGGCGCTCTGGCCCTCGGCCCATTTGACCTTGATATCGGCATCGATGCTGTGGCTGCTCATGAAAGGCTCTCACTGGGGGCCTGGGACGGAAGGGCGAACACCGGACCCTGGTGTTCGCTGGAGGCACGGTGCGCTCCACTTTTTGCAGTAAATCATGCCGTTGCGTCAATGACTCTGCGACCTAAGAATAAAAAGCTTTGCGCAGCAAACCAAGCCCATTGTGCAAAATCCGGTCACGATTGCATTTCGCCTCCTAGGGCGTGTTCAGGCAGACTTGTGCGGTTTTGCAACAAACTATGCGCGCAGCTGTCGGATCAGACAGTGCCCAGATCGATTTTAGGAGGATTCATGTTCCGTACCCGTGCTTACCTGGCAACCCTGGCGGTGGCTGCTGTCCTGGCTGGTTGCAGTACAGGTGGCAACTCTGGTGGTGGCGCCCCTGCCGCGCCAGCAGGCAACGACGGTCGTTGTGAGGCCAGCGGTGCCGATTTCGCCATCGGCAAGCCGGGCAGTGCAGAGCTTCTGGAGCAGGCGCGCAAGGCCAGTGGCTCGCAGATGGCACGTATCCTCAAGCCGCATGACGTGGTGACGCTGGAGTACCGCTCCGAGCGTCTTAACCTGAATGTGGACGAGCAAGGTGTGGTCACGCGCGTCAACTGTGGTTGAGCCTTTGCAAACCCCATAAAAAAACCCGCCACCAGGGCGGGTTTTTTTACAGCTACCCGAATTACTCCGGACGAACCTGTGCAGCCTGCATGCCCTTCTGGCCTTTTTCGGCTACGAAGGAAACAGTCTGGCCTTCTTTCAGGCTCTTGAAGCCGTCAGATTCGATGGCCTTGAAGTGTACGAACAGGTCGTCGCCGCCGCCTTGTGGGGTGATGAAGCCGAAGCCTTTCTCATCATTGAACCATTTAACGGTGCCGGTTTGGCGATTGGACATGGGGTGAATCTCCAGATTTGATTTTTTTCAGTAGTGCGATGTTGCCGAGGCTTCGAAGCACAGGACACATCATAGTCTAATTCTGCGCATCTAGCGCCTTTTACCTTCGCCAAATGTTGATCCAGCGCAAACACGGGGTGGCGAACCCCCCGGCTTTATGGTTTCAGCCCTTCATGCACGCTTGCTGCACGACCTTCTGTGCCTTCTGCATCAAGGCAGCGTCAACGCCGTCCTTGCTGTCCAGGTCCTTGATTTCCTCAGTGCTGAAGTTCTTTTCGATAGCGGTTGCGCCACAGGTGCAGTGCTGCTGCGCCGATTTGGCGTCCAGGCCCTGGCCGGTGGCGGCCTCGGTGCACTGGGTCATGTAGTTTTGCTTCGCGCCAGCCGGGAATTCACCCGCATTGGCGGCCACAGGTAGCAGCAGGGCGCCAGCAACGCTCAGGGCCAGAAGAGACGGAAATCTCATAACCAGACACTCCTTGGTTTAGGTCTCATCAAGAGTAGGATGCTTCCCAAAGTCTGATAGGGAATTTTCCGCGGAAGTTCACCCCTGCGGTGTAATTTCCAAATATTTCTGCATAGCGCCCAACCCCGCGTGCTAGCATGCTCGGCTTGCAGCACCGCAGCCGCGGCCTGCAGCTATTTCTTACTTTCCAGTCACTCTGGTTCGCCCCTGGTAAGCCGAAAGGCTTCTGCCACTGTGAGGCAGGCTTTCTCTTGAGAAAGACAGCGCGGATCTTGTACTGGCTCATCCCAACCCACGTGACCTTTGGTAGGGGTCACCACTAGGAGAGGAGGCGCCATGCCCACTATTACTCTTCCCGATGGCAGTCAGCGCTCGTTTGATCACGCCGTATCCGTAGCCGAAGTCGCAGCCTCCATTGGTGCAGGCCTGGCCAAGGCCACCCTGGCCGGCAAGGTTGACGGCAAGCTGGTCGACGCTAGCGACCTGATCACTCACGACGCCACCCTGCAGATCATCACCCCTAAAGATGAAGAGGGACTGGAGATCATCCGTCACTCGTGCGCCCACCTGATCGGCCACGCGGTGAAGCAGCTGTACCCGACCGCCAAGATGGTGATCGGCCCGGTGATTGACGAAGGCTTCTATTACGACATCGCCTATGAGCGCCCCTTCACCCCAGAAGACATGGCCGCCATCGAAAAGCGCATGCTGCAGCTGATCGAGAAGGACTACGACGTCGTCAAGAAGATGACCCCGCGCGCCGAAGTCATCGACGTGTTCAAGGCCCGTGGCGAAGACTACAAGCTGCGCCTGGTCGAAGACATGCCGGACGAACAGGCCATGGGCCTGTACTACCACGAAGAATACGTCGACATGTGCCGCGGCCCGCACGTGCCGAACACGCGCTTCCTCAAGGCATTCAAGCTGACCAAGCTGTCCGGCGCCTACTGGCGCGGCGATGCCAAGAACGAGCAGCTGCAACGCGTCTACGGCACCGCCTGGGCTGACAAGAAGCAGCTGGCTGCTTACATCCAGCGCATCGAAGAAGCCGAAAAACGCGACCACCGCAAGATCGGCAAGCAGCTCGACCTCTTCCACCTGCAGGAAGAAGCCCCGGGCATGGTGTTCTGGCACCCGGACGGCTGGACCGTCTATCAGGTGCTCGAGCAGTACATGCGCAAGGTCCAGCGCGACAACAACTACCTCGAGATCAAGACCCCGCAGGTCGTTGACCGTATTCTCTGGGAGCGTTCCGGCCACTGGTCCAACTACGCCGAGAACATGTTCACCACTTCGTCGGAAAACCGCGACTACGCGGTCAAGCCGATGAACTGCCCGTGCCACGTGCAGGTGTTCAACCAGGGCCTGAAGTCGTACCGCGACCTGCCGATGCGCCTGGCCGAGTTCGGTGCCTGCCACCGTAACGAGCCGTCCGGCGCCCTGCATGGCATCATGCGTGTGCGTGGCTTTACCCAGGACGACGCGCACATCTTCTGCACCGAAGACCAGGTAAAGAAAGAAGCCGCCGACTTCATCAAGCTGACCCTGGACGTCTACAAAGACTTCGGTTTCAGCGACATCGCCATGAAGCTGTCGACCCGCCCAGCCAAGCGTGTGGGCTCTGAAGAGCTGTGGGACCGTGCCGAAGGTGCACTGGCCGATGCCTTGAATGAATCGGGCCTGGAGTGGGAATATCAACCGGGGGAGGGTGCCTTCTACGGCCCGAAAATCGAATTTACCCTGCGCGACTGCCTCGGCCGTAACTGGCAGTGTGGTACCCTGCAGTACGATCCGAACCTCCCAGAGCGTCTGGATGCCAGCTACATCGCCGAAGATAACAGCCGTAAGCGCCCGGTCATGCTGCATCGCGCCATTCTCGGCTCGTTCGAACGCTTCATCGGCATGCTCATCGAGCACTATGCTGGCGTGTTCCCGGCTTGGCTGGCGCCGACCCAGGCGGTGATCATGAACATCACCGACAAACAGGCCGATTTCGCCCTTCAGGTAGAGAAATCTCTGAACGGTAGCGGTTTCCGTGCCAAGTCGGACTTGAGAAATGAGAAGATCGGCTTTAAAATCCGCGAGCATACTTTGCTCAAGGTCCCGTACCTTTTGGTTATAGGGGATCGCGAAGTCGAAACGCAAACCGTCGCTGTGCGTACTCGCGAAGGCGCAGACCTGGGCTCCATGCCCGTCGCGCAATTCGCTGAGCTGCTGACACAAGCGGTTTCCCGGCGTGGTCGCCAAGAATCGGAGTAATGACTATTAAGCGTGAAATGAGAAACGATAAACGTGCTGCACCGAAGGCCCCGATCAACGAGAATATCTCGGCTCAAGAGGTTCGCTTAATCGGTGCTGACGGTGAGCAGCTGGGCATCGTCTCGATCCACGAAGCGCTTCGTATCGCTGAAGAAGCGAAGCTGGATCTGGTAGAAATTTCTGCCGACGCCGTACCTCCTGTCTGCAAGGTCCTCGACTACGGCAAAAGCCTCTTCGAGAAGAAAAAGCAGCAGGCTGCGGCGAAGAAGAACCAGAAGATCATCCAGATCAAAGAAATCAAGTTTCGTCCAGGGACGGAGGATGGGGATTACCAGGTAAAACTACGCAACCTGGTACGTTTCCTTACCGATGGGGACAAGGCCAAGATCTCTCTGAGATTCCGTGGTCGTGAGATGGCCCACCAGGAGCTGGGCATGGAGCTGTTGAAGCGGGTCGAAGCTGACCTCGCCGAATACGGCACCGTTGAGCAGCATCCTAAGATGGAAGGACGCCAGCTTATGATGGTCATCGCCCCCAAGAAAAAGAAGTAATCTCCCGGGCACGGCAGGCCTGATGATTATGTGTAATTTTATCGAATGCGGAGTTCCAACATGCCAAAAATGAAAACCAAAAGCGGTGCTGCGAAGCGTTTCCTGAAAACGGCTACCGGCTTCAAGCACAAGCACGCTTTCAAGAGCCACATCCTGACCAAAATGTCGACCAAGCGTAAGCGTCAACTGCGTGGTAGCAGCATGCTGCACCCGTCTGACGTCGCGAAAGTCGCGCGCATGCTGCGCGTTCGTTAATTCTGGTCAAAGATAGAGGAAGTTACTCATGGCTCGTGTAAAGCGCGGCGTTATCGCTCGTAAGCGTCACAAAAAAATTCTGAAACTGGCTAAAGGTTACTACGGTGCACGTTCGCGCGTATTCCGTGTTGCCAAGCAGGCTGTCATCAAGGCCGGTCAATACGCCTACCGTGACCGTCGCCAGAAGAAGCGTCAGTTCCGCGCACTGTGGATCGCTCGTATCAACGCTGGTGCACGCAACAACGGCCTGTCTTACAGCCGTCTGATTGCTGGCCTGAAAAAAGCGTCGATCGAAATCGACCGTAAGGTTCTGGCCGATCTGGCAGTGAACGAAAAAGCGGCGTTTGCTGCGATTGTCGAGAAAGCTAAAGCCGTTCTGGCTTAAGTACCCGCGACAATCACCCGGCGGCGCTTGCGCCGTCGGGCATTGAACGTCATCGATAGGGGAAGAGCCTTCAAAGCTCTTCCCCTATTTTCGTATCTGGAGTCTGTACATGGAAAACCTGGATGCGCTGGTCTCCCAAGCCCTTGAGGCCGTAGAGCGCGCTGAAGACATCAATGCCCTGGAACAGATCCGGGTTCAATATCTCGGCAAGAAAGGCGAGCTGACCCAGGTGATGAAGACCCTGGGCAACCTGCCAGCCGAAGAGCGGCCGAAAGTCGGCGCGCTGATCAACGACGCCAAGGAACGCGTCACCGTGGTGCTCAACGCACGCAAGGCCGCCTTTGAAGAAGCCGAGCTCAGCGCTCGCCTGGCTGCCGAATGCATTGACGTCACCCTGCCAGGCCGTGGCCAGACCACCGGTGGCTTGCACCCGATTACTCGTACACTCGAGCGCATCGAGCAGTTCTTCACCCACATCGGCTACGGCATCGCCGAAGGCCCAGAGGTCGAAGACGACTACCACAACTTCGAAGCGCTCAATATCCCCGGCCACCACCCGGCCCGGGCGATGCACGACACCTTCTATTTCAATGCCAACATGCTGCTGCGCACCCACACCTCGCCGGTGCAAGTGCGGACCATGGAGTCCACTCAGCCGCCCATCCGCATTGTCTGCCCGGGCCGCGTCTACCGCTGCGACTCGGATATCCCCCACTCGCCGATGTTCCACCAGGTCGAAGGCCTGCTGATCGATCGCGATATCAACTTTGCCGACCTCAAGGGCACCATCGAAGAATTCCTGCGCGTGTTCTTCGAAAAAGAACTGGCCGTGCGCTTCCGCCCGTCGTTCTTCCCCTTCACCGAGCCGTCCGCCGAAGTCGATATCCAGTGCGTGATGTGTTCCGGCAACGGCTGCCGCGTGTGCAAGCAGACCGGCTGGCTCGAAGTCATGGGCTGCGGCATGGTCCACCCGAACGTGCTGCGCATGTCCGGCATCGACCCTGAAGAGTTCCAGGGCTTCGCCTTCGGCATGGGCGCCGAGCGCCTGGCCATGCTGCGCTATGGCGTCAACGATTTGCGTCTGTTCTTCGACAACGACCTGCGCTTCCTCGCGCAATTCCGCTAGGTCAATGCCCGACGCAACTTTCAGGAGAACAGCATGAAATTCAGTGAACAGTGGCTGCGCGGTTGGGTAAACCCGCAAGTCTCCCGTGACGAACTGGTCGCCCGCCTGTCCATGGCCGGCCTTGAAGTCGATAGCGTGACCCCCGCTGCCGGCCAGTTCAGCGGCATCGTCGTGGGCGAAATCCTCGCCACCGAACAACACCCGGACGCCGACAAACTGCGCGTCTGCCAGGTCAGCAACGGCCAGGAAACCTTCCAGGTAGTGTGCGGCGCCCCCAATGCGCGCCCGGGCATCAAGATCCCGTTTGCCATGATCGGCGCCGAACTGCCAGGCGACTTCAAGATCAAGAAGGCCAAGCTGCGCGGCGTCGAGTCGTTCGGCATGCTGTGCTCGGCGGCTGAGCTGCAGATCAGCGAAGAAAACGACGGCCTGCTCGAACTGGCTGCCGATGCCCCGGTTGGCCAGGACATACGCCAGTACCTGAGCCTGGACGATGCCAGCATCGAAATCGGCCTGACCCCGAACCGCGGTGACTGCCTGTCCCTGGCCGGCCTGGCCCGCGACGTCAGCGCGCTGTACAACGTCCCGGTCACCCGCCCGGTAGTGCCAGCCGTGCCGGCTGCCCACGATGAAGTGCGCCCGGTCGAAGTGTCCGCCCCGGCTGCCTGCCCACGCTACCTGGGCCGCGTCATCCGCAACGTCGACCTGTCCAGGCCGACCCCACTGTGGATGGTCGAACGCCTGCGCCGCAGTGACGTGCGCAGCATCGATGCCGCCGTCGACATCACCAACTACGTGATGCTCGAGCTCGGCCAGCCGATGCACGCCTTCGACCTTGCCGAAATCAACGGCGGCATCCGCGTGCGCATGGCCGAAGAGGGCGAGAAGCTCGTCCTGCTCGACGGCCAGGAAGTTGCCCTGCGCGCCGACACCCTGGTTATCGCCGACCATACTCGCGCCCTGGCCATTGCCGGCGTCATGGGTGGCGAGCACAGCGGCGTCAATACCGAGAAAACCCGCGACCTGTTCCTCGAAAGCGCCTTCTTCGAGCCGATCTCCGTTGCCGGCAAGGCCCGTTCCTACGGCCTGCACACCGACGCCTCGCACCGCTACGAGCGCGGCGTCGACTCGCAGCTGGCCCGCGAAGCCATGGAACGCGCCACCGCGCTGATCCTGGAAACCGTCGGCGGCGAAGCCGGCCCGATCGTCGAGGCCGTCAGCGAACAGCACCTGCCGCAGGTCGCCCCGGTGACCCTGCGCGCCGAACGCATCACTCAAATGCTCGGCATGCAGATGGACCCAGCCCAGGTCGAGCAACTGCTCAACGCCCTGGAGCTGACCACCACGGCCAATGGGGCAGGGCAGTGGACCGTCAACGTCCCAAGCCACCGCTTCGACATCAGCCTGGAAGTCGATCTGATCGAAGAGCTGGCCCGCCTGTACGGCTACAACAACCTCCCGGTCCGCTACCCACAAGCGCGCCTCGCGCCCCAGGGCAAGCCGGAAACCCGCGGTGACCTGCCGAACCTGCGCCGCCTGCTGGTTGCCCGTGGCTACCAGGAAGCCATCACCTACAGCTTCATCGACCCGAAACTGTTCGAGCTGTTCAGCCCTGGCGTCGAGCCACTGCTGCTGGCCAACCCGATCTCCAACGACATGGCCGCCATGCGCGCGTCCCTGTGGCCGGGCCTGGTCAAGGCGCTGCAGCACAACCTCAACCGCCAGCAAGACCGCGTACGCCTGTTCGAAAGCGGCCTGCGCTTCGTCGGCCAGCTCGGTAACCTCGAGCAGCAGCCGATGATCGCCGGCGTCGTCACCGGCAGCCGCCTGCCAGAAGGCTGGGCGAACGGCCGCGACGGCATCGACTTCTTCGACGTCAAAGCCGACGTCGAAGCCCTGCTGGGCTATTCCGGCGCCCTGAGCGACTTCACCTTCAGCGCCGGCAAACACCCCGCCCTGCACCCAGGCCAGACCGCCCTCATCGAGCGCGACGGCAAGCCAGTCGGTTACCTCGGCGCCATCCACCCGGAGCTTGCCAAAGCCCTGGACCTGGACCGCCCAGTGTTCCTGTTCGAGCTGGTGTTGGGCGACGTGGTCGAAGGCCGCCTGCCAAAGTTCAGCGAACTGTCCAAGTTCCCAGAAACCCGTCGTGACCTGGCCTTGATCGCAGGACGTGATGTAGCTTCTAGCGCGGTGCTTGAATTAATTCGTGACAATGCAGGCGAATGGCTCACAGACCTCAGGCTGTTTGATGTCTACCAAGGTAAAGGCATTGATCCTGATAGAAAAAGCCTGGCCGTCGGCTTGACCTGGCAGCATCCATCGCGCACTCTTAACGACGATGAGGTGAACACTACCCTGCAAAACATCCTCACCTCGCTTGAACAAAGGTTGAACACCACGTTAAGGAAATAACGGCATGGGTGCTCTGACGAAAGCTGAGATGGCCGAAAGGCTGTACGAGGAGCTGGGGCTTAACAAGCGTGAGGCCAAGGAGTTGGTCGAGCTGTTTTTCGAAGAAATTCGGCACGCACTTGAAGAGAACGAGCAGGTCAAGCTGTCCGGTTTCGGCAACTTTGACCTTCGCGACAAACGCCAGCGGCCGGGCCGCAACCCCAAGACTGGGGAAGAGATCCCGATCACCGCTCGCCGCGTCGTCACCTTTCGTCCAGGGCAGAAGTTGAAGGCCCGGGTTGAGGCCTATGCTGGAACCAAGCAATAACGACGAACTGCCCCCCATACCGGGCAAGCGCTACTTCACCATTGGTGAAGTGAGCGAGCTTTGTGCGGTAAAACCGCACGTGCTGCGGTATTGGGAGCAGGAGTTCCCTCAGCTGAACCCTGTGAAGCGGCGGGGGAATCGGCGGTATTACCAGCGCCAGGATGTGCTGATGATCCGCCAGATTCGGGCGCTGCTTTATGATCAGGGGTTCACCATTGGCGGGGCGCGGTTAAGGCTCTCCAGTGATGAGGTGAAGGATGAGTCAAGCCAGTACAAGCAGCTGATTCGGCAGATGATTGTTGAGTTGGAGGATGTGTTGGTGGTGTTGAAGAAGTGATCTGCTCCGACGAATGGAAATTTTTTGAGAAAAAGCTTTCATTTATCAAAAGGTTAGGGTAGATTCTTCATCGTTCTCAGCAGTATCGAGAATAGAGTCGGGGCGTAGCGCAGCCCGGTAGCGCACTTGCATGGGGTGCAAGGGGTCGAGTGTTCGAATCACTCCGTCCCGACCAATAATCCCAATGACTTAGCCACCTACGGGTGGCTTTTTCATTTCTTCGTGTGGGGACTTTTTCGGGACATCATCCGATTTTCCTCTTCAGTATTGTCAGCACCGGCCCACGCGAGTCCGTTGTTGATACCATGTTCGCAGCCTCAATCAGCTTTCCCAGCTCAGCGCCGGAGTAATGACTGGTGATGCTGCCGTTCTTGTGCCCAAGCAGTGACTTTCGATCTTCTTCAGTAACGCCCGCGGCCCGCAGTCGGCGGCCGAAGGTGTGCTTCAAGTCGTGAATCCTGATCGAGGCGTACCCAGGGTGAGCGGGGCGAAGGTTTTCCTCCTGCCAGAGTTTCGCCGCTCTCACCCGAGCCTTCTTCCAGGCTGAGTCGTTCATCCGGTGCATCGCGGTGCCGTTGTATGGGAAAACCCATTCATTGCTGACCCCGCGCTGCCGCTCAATGATCGACTTGGCCACGCTGTTGAGCACTACCAGGCGCTCGTCGCCATTCTTTACGCCCGACCGGGCGTGTCTCCCGCCGAAGTCAGCGGGGATCAGGAAAACACTGGTCCCAAGTTCCGGCACCGATATCTCCCAATCCCACCTGAGCTTGCACACCTCCTGCTCCCGGCAACCTGTGTTCACCTTGAACAGAGCCATCGTTTGCAGGTGCCCCGGCAATTCGCCAAACAGAATCGACTGCTCCTCCCATGACATCGGGTAGGGCTTCCTGCTCGACTTCTTCTCCTCGAGCTTTTTCAGCATTGGCACGCTGTCCAGCCAAGGCCGCCGATCATCATCACGCCACTTTCTTGCGCAGAGGGTCAGAACCCGAACTGCGCGCTCGATCGCGATGTTGATTGTCCGGTTGCTCACCGCCTTCTCGATGGAACCGTCTGGCAGCACTTTTTCCGTCTGGCGATCCCGGATGAAGGGCTCCAGCGCCTGGTCGTCAATGTGCGTCAGTGGCAAATGCCCGAGGTATGGGTGTAGCTGCTTCATGCACAATGCGGTGAGGTGAATTGATGGCTGATCCTTGACCTCAAGGAGGTAGCGCATTGCCGCTTCCTCGAATGTCCGTATCTGCCGTACGCCGTAAACCTTCTGCTGACGCAGCTTTTCCAGCTTATGGATCAGGTACTGCTCTGCCTCTTCCCGGTCACCAGTTCCAGTACTTTCTCGAATTCGCTCCCCTTTGTAGACTTTGTCGATTTGCCAGACACCGCCCTTCTCGTAGAGGCCGGTGATCGTTTTTCGCGCCATGTATCATCTCCTCGGCGCTCGCTGCGGGGCCGATTGTTGTCCTGTCCGGTGGCTTTTTCAATTGCCCTGGCTTCGATGTAGGCGTCAGCCCACTCGTCGAGCTCCTGGCGGTCGAAGGCTACGCCCTGTTTTCCGATAGGGAATTCACGCACGTTCGGCCTGACCGTCTTGTTGAACTCATCCCGACACATGCCGAGATACCCAGGCGCATCGCCAAACCGGATGAACCGCGGCTGAATGCTTGAAGGCTTTGCTGCTGTGGCATTCGCCATGTGGGTCTCCACGCCGCCGGTGGCGGCAGGTTGGTGGTCAGTTCGTGGCCTGGGCGATGGTCTGTTCGAACCGTGACGCCAACTCAGCGTTGACCTCGGCTTTAGCCAGGCTGTCAGCGGTACCCTTGGCTCGATGCAGGGTTTCGTACTTGCGCAACTGGGCTGCGGCAGAGGTCAGGTCGTCCAGCAGCAGGGGCGCCGAGGCGATCAACTTGGCGTTTGCCCGGCGCAGGTCTCGGCCGAGTTCCGCAGGGCCGATCTCGGTGAAGGTCACGCAGTCGCCGCAGTCAGCGATCATCCAGCCGTCAGAGGGGAGTGCTTTCACGCCATCGCCGCTGTCGGCGCCGAGACCGGTGAAAACCTCGGTTTCGTTCAGGACTTCCCATGGGCCGGGCGTGTATTTGTGATTCGTCATGGCAATAGCTCTCCATGCCCGCGCATGTCGGCGGGCTTGGGTTATGGGGATTTGATCTTTGCTTTAGGTTGGAATAGCGTTTTAATGCGCCCCTCACCTTACGAAGAGGGATCTTGAAGTGAATGATTGGGTGGATTTTTTCGAGGATTTTCCGGAGTACGACAATTCCGATCCTAGTAGCAAAAAAAAGGGGCCGGCTTTGGATAGGGAGCAGGTCCAGCACAGGAAGAAAGAGAGGGACGAAGTTCAAGCAATGCTTGATGCCGCTCTTCTTCTGAATCCTCTAAAGAAAGGAAGTTAGTTCGAGCTCATGCGGCCGCACTTATGTGTTGCGGCCGCGACCAGTTCCTTAGGCACCTGGACGGTATCGCCAAGCTTGGCCTGCGCTATTGCTTGGCAGGCGGCAGTGAGGGTGCTCGGGCCGCCACCGCTTGGAAAGACCTCCTGGCCGCTGGCCTTGCACACGTACGCGCACCAGTGTTCTCCGGTTGGGCTTCGGCTGAAGCCGCTACCGTTGAAGCTCGTTTGAACGCGGTGCTTATCGATCAATGGCCCGCCCAGCGCCCAGTCTTCCCAAGGGTTGAAGCGCTTGATGTGCTCGGTCACCGTGGCGCGGTACCGGGCAAACACGCGCCAGGGGTTGCCGTACTCTGGCGGGGCCAGGAACACATCCAGGCCTTCCGCCTTGCCCACGGCCCACCCCAGGGCCTCGCCCACCAGGTCTGCCGTCTTCACTTCGATCAGGTCGGTCATGGCAGAAGCTCCGCCGGCACTTCGAAGAACTGAAGCTGGCCTTTGAACGGGGTGAATGGCAAAGGCTTCGGATCGCGCAGCACGAAGCCCTTGGCGCCCGTATACCAGGGCGAGTCGCTGTGATCGACGCTATCGATCAGTTCGACTGAGCCGACGATGCCACCGCGCTGAAGATCTTCCATCATCGGGAGCCCCCTCAAGACTTCAAAGCTTGCAGCGCCACTGACTACCTCAAGGGCAGCCATGTAATCGGCCTTGGTCATCCCCTTGGATGCGTGCACCAAGAACCGACCACGGAACTTTGTATGCCAGGTTCGATTCTCGACGTCCTTGCCGCCATGAATGATTAGCCAGGCCCATGGCTGCTTGATTGATAGTGCTTTCACAGCTCATACCTCTCATCAATCCAGCGCCCAGGCGCCAGTGCGGGCGTAGGTTCGGGTTGTGTTTCGAGCGGGGAGCGCTGGCGCTCGTTGCCGGCCTGCAGCTGGCTGTCGGGGATGCAGCTGATACCGCCGGGCGAGCTGAAGCCGTACAGCCAGCAGGTCGCGCCGCGCTCATCGTCATGGAACACGCGGACGCCATGCGGCAGCGGGTCTGCGCTGGCGCCGGTGGCCAGCAGCAGGAGGCAGAGGGCGAGGCGGGTCATTCCTGGGCCTCCAAGCGTTCATGGGCAACCATATCGATGAAGGCCTGCGGCAGCACGACCGCCTCATGACCCGGAGACCAAGACAATGGCGGGCACTTGCGGATCATCTCGTTGAGCAGTTCGAACGCTGCAAGCAGCTGGTCGTCGTTGATCTCGCCATCTTCTGGCAGGTCATCACAGAAGTGGTCGCCTGGATCGATCTCGCTGGGGTAGTTCGGCGTGCAGAAGACCAGTCTCAGGTCGGTCAGATCGATCTCATGCTCGATCAGGTAGTCGCGCAGCTCTTCCTCGTCGAAGAAGTACCGGTCGCCGTCGTATTCAGTGATCGCTTCGCCGGCCCATACGCGCTTCGGCATGGCTGCGAATTTGGCTGCCCGGCTCTCTGTGTGACAGACCGCGCACCACCCGTTAGTGGCATGAATTGGATGGTCAGGTTTTTTGGCGCAGCGCCGATGTGTCGACCCGCAGTAGCGGGCCATGTGCTCGTCCTTGCCCCAGAACCGGCCGGAAGGATCGACCCATCCGGTAACGGTCTGAATGCTGGCGGCTTCGGGGGATTCGTACATCACGACTTTTTCTTCGCGCACGGGGATTCCTTGGCCGCCATATGGCGGCAGTGAATAGAGGGGAGAGGGGTTACAGAATGGGAAGGGTTACTGCTTTCACTCCAGGGCGGCGCGGGCCTGCCATGCCTCCCATGCGGGCTGGTATGAGCCGCCGCCTTCATAATCAAAGCGTTCGTCGACGTAGCAGTTATCCGCCTCAAGGAACCTGACGCCGCCCGGGACTGGGAATTCTTTTTCGAACTCATCGCGCTCAACCGGCGCGCTCGGCTCTGCGCTGGCGGACAGGGCGGCCAGCTTCTGCCGGTATTCGATCTGATCGTCGAAGCTGACGATGCCGCGGTTGATCATTTCCAAGCCCAGCTGCAGCAGTGCGCTCTGCTCTGCCAGCTGGGCGCGATAGACCGAGCAGTTGTCCAGGGCGTTCTGCAGGTTCTCGGCAACATGCATCTTGAGTCGACGCTGCTTCTCTACCTCTTCGCGCAGCCGCTCAACCTCGCCAGGATCGGCGTGAGCGAATAGTGGTGTGACCTCCACTTCCCCAGGCTTCCACGGGTCGCCTACCTTGCTGCCATATTGGAGCCACTTCGCGCCTTCGGATTTGCACAGATACGCCACCGGCTCGCCCTGCGCTGCGTGGGTGTAGAGCGGAACCATGCCAGGCTCTGGTTCGGCCCACATCCATTCATGCAGATAGATACCGCCAAGACGCCCAAAAGACTTTAAGTTCTCAAATGACCTGGGGTCTGCGTAGGCAACCGGCTCGCCCTGGTGCTGATCGGCTGGCTTGGCCAGGATGGTGCGAAACTCTCGAGCCATGGTGCAACGGTTGTCTTCCTGCAGCAGCTTTTCCGCTTGCTCGATGGTTTCACGCGGCACGCTGACCATCTCGGTGTTGCTGGATCGGGTTTCTGTGGGCATGGGGATACCTCGCCGGTATATTCGGCGCTCATCAAAAGGAGTTCTAGAAAATGCATTTGCAACCCGAAGATTGCTGTGCCTCAGCTATGAATGAAGTTGACAAGGAGGGTGTAACCTCGTTGTTTGAGCATTACGGGACTGAAGAGCAAGGTGTGTTCTTGGTTACAGGCTACAAGTGCAAGACCTGCTCTCAGAAATGGGAGCGCTTTGTAGAGACGCAAGATCCTGACGAAGTGAGGTGGGACGCAGTTTTCTAAAGCGCCATTTCTACTTGGGCTTCCCTGCACCAGATCGGCGAACTGTTGTGCGCTTCGATCCGGTCAGCGATCACGCTGGCGCGCTGACCTGCCGATGGCGGGGTGTACATGCCGAACCGGCTGATGCTGCCGCCGTTCACTGCGGCGTTCGTGCTGTCAGCCGATGCCAGCGGCAGGCTCTGGAAAATCGCGGGGTCAAGCATGCGCAGGCCATGCAGGCGGCAAATTGGGCGGCCATGGTCGTCGCAGATGGCATCCATCGCCGAGCCCATGCGCTTCCACCAGGCTGCAGTGCCGGGTGATCGCCACTGTCCAGAACTGCCCAGGGCGACAGTTCGCCAGGCCTTTGCCAGGCGCTCCAGCCGCTCGATCGGCTCATGCATGTGCCAGACCGGCACGCCCGGCAGGTGGCCAGGCCATTGCTCGAGCAAGCGGTCGTTGGCTTCTTCGTCTCCGTCGATCACATCAGGGATCAATGCCCAGTCGAAGCCAGGGTGCCGGTGCCAGTCGTCCACCCAGCGCATGTAGCCGTGCACGTCCACCTGGCCGCCTTTCTTCCAGACCGTGAACGCTCCGTTGTCAAAGACGAAGGACTGGCATGCTTCGGCGACGATGCCCATGTCGTCCTGCCGCGGGAACGGCACCAAGGCGTGCCGGCCAGCCAGCAGCCTTGCTGCATCTTGCCGCGTACCGCCTATCGGCGTGCCGTGGTAATGGATCATCAAATTCCCCTTACGCGGCTTTGCTCTGGCGCTCTGCGGCACGCCAAGGGTCGTTGGCGCGGGCTAAGGCAGCCATTGGTGGCGGGCTAACGCTATTGCCACACATGTGCACCTGTTCGGTTTTGGTGAACGGCTTGCCGTCGGCGCCCTTATCGATGATGTAGCTGGCGGGGAAGCCTTGGGCGCGGTAGAGCTCGTGCGGCTGCAGCATCCGCAGGCAGATGTCGACGATCACATACGGCGTTCCCCTCACGAACACGGTGACCAGGCCCAGGCGATCCTTGGTGGTCACTGTCGGCGCTGGGGCATCGCATGCGCTGGTGTTCTCCGTCCCGTAGTAGCTGATCAGGAACGCGGCGACGCGCAGGGCGCCTTCCTCGTGCTCCGGTGATAGCTTGTACTCGACCAGGGCGTGATGCTCGGCACCGGCGGTCATGGTCGGTACCGGCTCATTTACCGTACGGCCTACGCAGTTGCGACGCAGCGTGGCCAGGCTGGCCGTCACCAGGCGCTGCTGGCTGCCAGTGTTGGTCACCGTGGTCAGTGGCTCGTCCGCGCCCTTGGCTGGCGTGGTGTTGAATCCGCCGTTGGCCTGCTCGATGAAGGCGGTGCACATTCCCATCGCGTGGGCTGCACCTGCTGGCCGCTTGTAGTTACCGCCACTGGTGACTGTGGGTACCGGATCGGTGACGGCCGAACCCTCGCTGTTGAAGCGGAACTTCACCAGGTGCGCGGATGCCAGTGCGTGCTTAACGCCGCCCGCGACGACTGTTCCCAACGGCTGATCCAGGCCAGGTGCTCGTGGCTGCTGACCCTCACGCTCACCGTATCCGGTCTGTACCAGGGTTGGGCTGGCCATCGCGAACGAACCGCCTCGTGGCCAGGAGGTAACTGTGCGCAGCGGCTCCTCTGCCGACTGGGCTAGCTCGCCCGACCAGTTGGCTATCGGCACGATGAAGGGCTGCGGGTTGTCCAGCACGAACTTCTTCATGCCCTTGGCTACCCGGCGCAACGTGGCGGCCGCGAGGTCTTTCTTCCGACCGAAAATGCTTTTGCTCGGCACGCTCCAGTCGATGCAGTCGGCGGCGGTGCGCCACTTCTGCTGGCCCTTGGTTGGGTTCTTGGCGTGGGTGGGCTCCGGCCACACGATCGGTTGTCCGTCGCAGCGGGCGATCATGAAGAGGCGTTCCCGGCTGGTTGGCGCACCGAAGTCACAGGCCTTGATGATTCGCCATTCCACCTGGTAACCGATTCCTTCGAGCAACTGCACGAACCGACGCCAGGTGATGCCGCGGCGTTTCGGGTCGGGCACAAGGAACTGCTGCTGCACCGGCACACGCTCGCCAACGGCGGCCACGGTGCCGTCCAACTTCATCACCCGCCCAGTGGCCTTGTCGCGCTTGGCGATCAGCGGGCCCCACTGCAGGATCTGCTTCACGTTCTCCAGGCTGATCACGCGGGGCGCCTTCTTGCCGGCCCACTTCAAGCCGATCCACGACAAGTTGCGAATCTCGCGTTTGCGCGGCTGGCCGCCAGCGGCCTGGCTGTGGTGAGTGCAGTCCGGGCTCATGTGGAACCATCCCACGGCACGACCCTGGCATTCCTCGTCCGGGTCGCCCTCGAAAACATCGGTGGTGAAGTGGCGCGCAGCCGGGTGGTTGGCGGTGTGCATGCTGATGGCCGCAGGGCTGTGGTTCTTGGCCACGGTCACCGGTCGGCCCAAGCCCATTTCCAGCCCGGTACCGGCGCCGCCGCCACCGCAGAAGAAGTCGACCACGATCTCGTCGTCTTGCGGATCGAAGCCAAGGCCGTACTGGGTTTTGAAGTCGAGCGGGTTCTTTTTCTGAAATGCAGACATGGGCGGTCCTCGCCGGGGTGGCGTGATTCGTTGAAGTGGGTTAAATGTGAGCGGCTAGATATCGAGCCGATCCCGGGAGTTCTGATGCTTACAACGATGTTGACCCTTATCGCTGCAGCTGTTGCAGCCTATTCGGCTGTGCTCAAGACGAAGCATGAGAAGCTTTGGGCTGAACGCTATGACAAGACTGGCCAAGCCCTCATCCGAGCCAACCTGATCGTTCGATTTCTGCAAAGCCGGTCCAACGAATATGAGGTTGATGGGCTGACTGTGTACGAAAAGAAGGTGCTCGCGGAAAACTGGCCCGTTGCACGCCATGAGTTAGAGCGCGACATGGTGTTAATACAAATCCTATTCAACGAGGCAGATTCGCAGCAGGTCCAGGACTGCTGGTTTGAGCTTCAGAAGGAACTCTTTGGACTGCTAGAGGAAGGCTCTTCGCACGATGCACATCTTTACGTGGCAAAAGCATTGCCTAAGGCTGAAGCGCTAGAGACCTCATTGATTGAGTTAGGTCGCCGCCGCTGCGTGGAGCCATTCTTCCAGCAATGGTGGACGGTATTTGCCGAGTGGCGCGATGTCAGGAGTAAGAAGTAGGAGCCAAGTTATCGGCTTCTGAATAGGGGAAGGCGCTGGCGGGCAGCGCCGGAGGATCAGGCTCGATTCAGGAACTCCTGGCACCTGCAGTTGAGGTCCTGGCAATGGCTCTGGCCAACCCAGTCAGGCATCTGGTCGCCTTCATATCGAACCTGCGTGGAGTGGATGAACCCGCTTCGATGCACGCCCCTGATGAATCTACGGCGGTCAGCCTCGTTATCCGGCCGCTCAGGCTGATCCCAGCGGCTCATGACGATGCGTCCGCACGCTGTCTTTCCGTGGTCCATGCGGCCCATCGGCGTCTGGTTATCGCTCATGGCTTTCTCCGTGCATGGTTTGTTTATGCGCTGTCTAGCAGCAGCAAGCCTTTATCGTCAGGGTCTGCGCCAAGCCTGATGTCTGGCGCACGAAGCTCGCGCTGAATGCGCCACTCGTAGAGCCTGCGCGCCACGGAATTGCTGATAATGAAATCGTGGCGCGGAGGAAGCGCCAGAAGCATGAGGGCCTGAATCGGCCCTAGTGCATGGGCGCGCCCTATCAGCAGGCGGACGATGAAGCTCAGGTCGGTGGCATTGATCCACTCGCCCATTTCATCGATCTGCTGGATGGTGCCGCGCCTTGCCATGAGTCTGATTTCAGTTCGATCTGCCTTGATGTGCTGATCGCTTTCGATCTCAAGGTGGGCGACGGCGGCGAAGTACGGGAACTTCGAACGACCAAGCTTGTGGGCGTTGTAGATCAGCAAGGTGAGCGCTTCGCCGCTTTCCTCAATCTCGCCCCAGGACATCAGGTCAGCAAGCTGGCTGGCGTGGGTGGAGGTCACCTTCAAGCGCAAATCCTGCTCGCCCAGGCGTTCCTGCTTCTCGCGCCGGCGCTCATCACGCTGCTGCTGCGTCAGAGCCATCATCGCCTCCATTGCGCACAAAGGTGGTGCCCTGCCCGATGTCTAGCAGGTCGCACACCCGGTTGATGATCTTGAGCGCTGCGTCGAACACCTTCGCATCGTCCGGCTCTCGGGCCAGGCGCTTCATGTTCGGCTGGTGCTCAAGGCAGACTTTGTCGACCAGGCGCCGGGCCAGCCTGCGCAGGTGGTCGGTGCTGTCGTGGAAGCGCAGGCTCAACGCGAAAGCCATGGCCACATCATCAGGCCGGTACTGGCCGCCGCTGCGGGTGTTGTACAGCTTCTTCACCGGCCGATTCATCCAGGCCGGCAGGGTTACGACTCCAGAGGGTGCTTTCTGCATGTCTGTGCTCCGTGAGGCCGCTGGGCGGCAGGTGGAACTGTTCTTGCCGCCGGCGCTGGCGAACCTGATTTTTCAAACTGGACCGTCGCATCGCTTCCCCTCAACCTTCGGGTATTCGACGCCGAATAGGTGGATGACCCGGCAGAATTTTCGGTCAGAGATGCCAAGCTTGGCCTTGGCCTGGGCTCGGTTTAGGCCTGCATCACGAAGCTCGGCGATCTTGGCGGCAAGAGCTTTGTCCTCGGCGGGGTCTGCATAGACCCTGTTCTTTTCGCCACGGAAACGGCGAGGGTCGGGCTGGAACGCAAACCCTCCGTCCTGGGCGGCGCGGTAAAGTGTGGTTTGTGCCAGACCGGTTCGCTCCATAGCTTGGGCGTAGGTCATGGTCTTGGCCATTTCCCGAAGCTCGGCAAGCTGCTTCTGCCGTTTCAGAGCCTTCTGGCTCGGCGGCTTTGGCTGGGTAGCTCGTACCTGTTCAAGGTCGCGGTGCGGGCGGTGCGGTGCGTACTGGAAGCCGTCGAGAACGATGATGCTGCCTCCAGAGGCCAAGAAGGCCGCTTGTGCGGCCTCCAGGTCGATTGATGGGTTCATACTGCCCCCTATGCTGCGATGCCGAGCACCCGATTCATGCGCTCGTCGAGGATTTCGTAGAAGGTTTTCACGCGCTCAGAGAGCTTGCGGATCATCGCTTCGTCCCGGTAGGCGCGCTTCACGAACAGCGGCATGCCCGGCCAGTAGCAGATGAAGTCGATCCACTCGCGCTCGGACACCCACAGGCCGCCCTGGCACTGCGCTACGTGCTCTTTCGGGATCTCGCCGCCCAGGATCACGTCGACCTGCAGCTTCGGCAGCTTGGTTTTGATCTCGGTCAGGCCCTTTTCGCCTACCAGGGCATCTGGCGAGTAGCCGATGCCGTGATTGAGGATGATCCCCACCTCGGTCGTTTCGACCTCTTCGCTGTCGCGGTAGAGGTTGCGTGCAACGCACTCCAGTTCATGGCCGCGCTCGGTATGCCGATTTCCGCTGAACGGGTCCGCCGCTTCACCGGTGATGCGTTCGCCGATCAGCGTGTTCATGTAGGTGAAGGCGCCGGTGCCGAATCCGGCCTCGCCCTTGCCGTTCACCAGCAGGCAGTCCAGCTCGCTGCAGGTGATGATGCCTAGGCGCAGGTCCAGCCAGGCCTGGGTGCCTTGTTCGATGTCACTGACTATCTGCATTTGCAGCCTCCGCAGCCTTGATGGCCTTGTTCAGTTGCGCGACCAGAATGTCGTGGCGGCCCTTCGGCACGCATTCGGCCGAGCCGTATTCGCCAATGAACCAGTCGCGGGTCGTCTGTGTGCAGCGGTCGAGCAGGGCGCTGATGCCGGCCGCCTGAACGCTGGTGACATTCGCCGTCGGCACGGCTGCATGGCCATCGTCGTCCTCGCCCCGGGTGGTGAGGTTGAGCAGGGCGCTCATGACGTAGCGCTTGCCATAGCTGGTAGACGATCCGACTGCCTGGACAGCGTTCTTGCTGCCGCTGGTGTCGAGCGGCAGCAGCATGGTGGTGCTTTCACGGTGGCCGGCGCGGTGCATCAGGATGCCGGTGACGCTCATGCCGCCCGGCGTGTTCTCGACCTTGAAGGTGATCGCGAACCCGTGGGCCTGCATGATGGGCTTGATGACGTCGTTGATGTCCTCAAATGTTGCATAGTCGCTGCGCTTCTGGCCGTTCACTACGATGGCGCCGCGCTCGGCAATGCTCGGGATGTCGCTCTGCATGGCAGCCATGGCCGCGTTGAATTCAGCCTCGGCGTCGCGGGCTTGCATGCGCTCGTGCATCGCCATCAGGCGCTCAAGCTTGTCGATGTCGCAGGTTGGGTCGGTGGCCGCCCGGCTGATTACGGCGAGGATGCTGCTGTCTGCCTGCGCGGGCGCGGCCACCTGGCGGCGCTGCTCCGGCACAATGATCGTGCTGCTCATGGTGGGTGCCTCAGTAGGAAATGGCGATGTTCGGGATCTTGCGCTGTGCGATCAGGGTGATCGCTTGCTTGGCGCATTCCTCTGTCATGCCGCCGGCGACAAAGGCCTCCAGGGCGGCGCGGTTGATGCTGGCGCGGTGTGCCTTATCGCGCTCGCGGGCCTCTTGCTGGCGAAGGATCTCGGCTGCTGCTGCATCGGCGCGGCGGCGTTCTTCCTGGCGAGCCTGCTCGGCGGCTTCCTCCTCCCGGCGGGCAGCGTCCTGGCGTTCTTGCTCCATCCGTTGCTCGGCGGCAACTCGGTCAGCCTCGGCCTGAATCCGCCCCCGCTCGGCTTGCTCGGCCTGCAGCTTGAGCTGAAGGCGCTGGTTCTCGGCTTCGCGCTCCTGCGCAGCAGCTTGGTCAATCAGCTCCTGCTCGCGGCGGGCGGCGGCTTCTCGCGCCTCCTGCTGTTCCTGAGCCACGCGCTGGCGTTCCAGCTCGACAGCGGCTTCCTGTGCCACCCGGATGCGGTCTTGTTCGGCGCGCTCTTCTGCTTCGCGGCGCAGGCGGGCCAGTTCGGCTTGCTCCGCCTCGAACTGCTCGCGCTTCTGGAGCGCTGCCCGCAAGCTGGTCAGCACCTTATCCTTGGTGTTTGCCGCTTCTGCCTCGAATTCCTCCCAGTGAGCCCCCAGTTGCATGCCTTCGGCTTCGGCAATAAGGCCTTTGAGTTGCAGGGAGTTCAGTTCGCCCAGGTCGTCTGCTAGCGTCTTCAGCCAGTTCAGGCGGTCGTTGTGGCGGTCGATGCGCGCATCCTCGGTGGCCTGCCAGTCATCCAGAGGTTTGCGCACCTCCTTCTGCCAGGATTCAAGAATGTCCCAAACCCGCTTGCGCTCAGCATCGATGCGGGCTGGCACCTTCTTCTGCTCGGCAGACAGCTCCTTGCCCTTGTTTTCGATTGCAGTCTTGGTGCGTGCAACCTCATAGGCCATCGACGCAATTTCTTTGCGGCCTTTGACCGTTTTCAGGTCCGGCACAACTGCCAAGAACTCGTCGATCTTGACGCGGATCTGCTGCAGCCAAGGCTCAAGGCCCTTTTCAGCGCTATACACCGCCAGGGCTGTTTCCTGCGGAGGAGCGACGATCAGTTCTTTTTCTGCGGACATGCGTTTCTCCCGCGCCATCCATGCGGTGGGCGCTGATTAAGTGGTTACTGTGTGATGGTGCCGGCCAGGGCGCTCAGGAGGAGCCAGCCGGTGCAGAAGGTGAGGGCGATGAAGCTGCCGCGCCAGGTGGCGAATCGGCGGGCACGCTGGTAGCTCGTCATGGCTGAAGGCTCCTCAGCTTTTCCTCCCGCGCCTTGATTGCGCAGTCGGCGTGCTGGGTCCGCCACCCGCCTTGGTAGCGTTCGAAGTGGCCTGCACCTTTGGCAACATGGCCGCCGCAGCGGTAGCAGGTGCCAGGGAATCGGTTCCTCATGCCCGAACCTCATACCCGACCGTCCACTCGCCGCACATCCACCAACTGCGGGTGACTGCCTCGGGATTCTCGATGAAGGCTTCAGCTGCAGCCCTCTTCGCGTCGAACAGAGTCGGGCCCTTGAACAGCATCAGGACGCGGTCGGCCGGCATAGCCTGAGCCTCGGGCAGTTCGGCGATCTGCTCGTCGATGAGCGTGGTGATGGGTGGCGTGGTCATGTTGCCTCCTGCTTGCGGTAGCCCTTGTCGAAGATCTCGGCGCAAATGCGCCGTGTCTCGCTGGCGTTGCTGTGCGACAGGCCTTGGTACATTTCGTCGATCAGACGCTTCCTGTCTTCAGCAGCTTTCTGCTCGGCGCTCAACTGCTCGGCTGTCCTAGCTGGCCGGAAGCGCTTGAACTCCGACGAATCAGCAAGCTCTTGGAGCTTTGGCACGAACTCTTGACCGGATGGGTCGCGGAGCACCACGCGATCAGTGCCCACATACATGACCAGCGAGTTGACCCAGTTGGCATTGATGTCGAGGCGCTCGACTATTTCTCCAGCCGAGGGCAGGCCCTCGCCACTCCACTCGGGGCGCTTGATCAGCGGGCGATGGCAGTCTTCGATGCGCAGGCCGTACGCGGTATACAGCGGCACTGTCCACCCACGCTTGTTGTTGAACAGCAAAAGCGCCTCACCAACCTCGCGCAGGAAGTTCTGGTCCACAGGGTCAAAGTGGGTTGCCTCAGGGCAACGAGCCCAATCAATCTTGCTCACGCGACCTCCTTGCGCCCATCAACGATCTTGTTGAGGCGCCCGCAGTAGTGGTTGAACTCTTCGATGGTGATGCGCTGGTCGGCCAGCATTTCAGTGAGGAGCTTGAGGACCATGGCCTGCCAGGACAGTGGCGTCTCAGGGTGAGCCATGGCCTCAAGCTCTTCGTCGATCAGGACGTGAGGGCTTTTCATTGAGCCTCCTCGGCCTGGGCCAGAACTCCTTCTTTGGCGACGGGTTCCAGAAGATCGCGGGCCAGCTGCTCGAACAGCTTGGCTGGGTCACGAACCGACAAGATCTCGATAGCCGAAATCTTGGCGTCTCCCTGGGTGCCTATCGTGGTGTCCAGCAGCAGGCGACCAAGCACCGTGTTGCTGCCGCTTCCGCTCAGCTCGCACATGGCGTGCTCATCGACTGCCAGAGCCAGCCGATCGAAGGTGACGCCGACCTGCTTGCCCTTAAGCGGGAACAGGTAGTCCCGGCGTGCCAGAAGCTCGGCAACGCCGTTGTCGATCCAGATGCGCACAGCTTCCTCATCGGCGCTTTCACTCACCGCCGGAGGCAACTGCTCATCGTAATGCCATTGTTCTGCTCGAAGTGCGCCCATGGTCGCCTCCAGGTGGTGGGTTCAGTCGGTGTATGCGATGTACTTGAAGCGGCCATTGCCGAATTGCTCGAAGCGGCCGCCGAAGGTGCCAATGACCTCGCGCTCAACCTCCTCGCGGGTCATGTGCGGTGGATATACCCCTTCCTTGATCATCGAGAAGTGGGTGTGAGGCACGAACCGCCAATCGACCTTGCTAGGGTCCAGCGGGCGCGGCTCTGGCGGCTGCCATGGCTTGCCCTTGTATGCCTCAGGCGCTGGCGGCGGGTCTTCCGACTCTTCCCAGCCACAAGCCTCGCAGTAGCCGCGTGGCGCGGTGCATGCCCCGCAGGGTGGGTTGATATGGCAGCAGCAGTTCTGCACATCGTGCGATTCGATGACGCCCTCGCAGCCGTCACGGCCGCAGGTATCGCCCTCGCAATATCCGAGTTCGCTCATGTTCGTTTGCTCGCGCGGCAACCGCATTGGTCGGGCGCCAGGCGCAGTGACCAAACTGGGCGTGAAAAGCCAGCCTGGCACCCGCCAATGCGGTCTAAGTGAAGGGAAGGGGTGCAGGCGGTGAGCGCTACCTCACATGCATCTGGTCTGGCCGGTTAGGCCCCGGATTCGCCTGCGTGTACGTCTATTAAGGTTTACTGTGGTGCGCCTTAACTTGCATAAGGCTCACGGTGATGCGCTTTAAATCGATGAAAACTGCATCGGTGATCCACATTCCGGGGCAAACCGGGTGACCGGACGCCTCACCAAAGGGCGAGGCGCTACCCAGGCTCACAATTCGCGGCGATCAACTCGCGTTCAATGTGGATCACCGATGCAGCCTGCGATGGGGAGCAGGGCATCGGGCAGTTAACGTCAGGCTGACGTGGCGCTGGCTGACTTTGCCGTGGCGCTTGCTTGCTGCTCTACCAGCTTGCCGATGAGCACTTTCCGATCTTCCAGCGACAGGCTCCATGCTGCGTAGTAGATGCCTTCGTCGATAGTGCCGTCGTACTCCATGGTGGAGTTCGGATCCCAGAGCTTGTACTTGATGCGGTTGGTTGGCCGCTTTGCCATCGCCTTGCCCTCCAGGACGGTTGATTTATCCGTGGTTGGCGAATTCGCCGTGTAGCTTTTTGCGTAAAGCGCACGCCGCACGGTCCGCCTCGTGCACATCATCGAACAAGCCGCCGTGATGAACTTGGTAGTTCAGACAGACCTGAACGTGCCACTTCCCTTGGCGCTTGTTCCAGCTGACGTTCTTGAAGCCGGACGTGTTATGCGCACGCTTGCCTTGGTTGTGGTTGTTTTGCTGGTGGGTGCATTCGCGCAAATTCTGCCAAGCGTTGTCGTCAGTCTTGCCGTTGATATGGTCTATCTCGGCAGTCGGCCACTCACCCGTCATGTAGAACCATGCGAGCCGGTGAACCCGGTAGTTGTGCGGGGGTATCCACGTTGACAGATACCCTTTCCGATCTGGCTTACCCATGACGTAACCGTCAGACGCGCGAGTGAAAACACCGGTCTCTGGGTCGTAATGAGCGAACTGAAGAAGTTCTGCGTGAGTGATTCGACTCATATCTACTCCTGCTTTCCACGAGACCCTGTCGCCAAGGTCACCTGGAGAGCATCCGGCCCAGTCAAAGGGCCGGAAATCTCGTTTTCTAAAGAGCTTGTTCAGGTCGGGTCCGCTTGATGCTTTCGCCTAGCGGGGCCTGGATCGGCATTTCGCTGCCGTCTGCTATCTGGCGTGTCCAGATGGTGTGAGGCTTGAGGGCCTCCGCAGTCCCTGTTCGGTGACTGCTTGAGGTGAAATTTAGCCTCACGCTAAAATTACGTCAATAGCTCAGAGCTAAATTATTTTCGCTGGGCGACAAATTACCTCGGAGCGAAAATTTTCCGTCTAGGGCTTTACGGTGGATTTAGCAGTGAGATATGCTTTCCTAAAGCACTGTACGAATATACAGCAGTCAAGGAGGGAGAATGTCCAAGCAGAAGAAGTCCACCCCCAAGCCGCGCCAGGAAATGAGCGGAGTTGAGCGGCTAGGGCTCCGCGTATCGTCGATGATTAATCACCCTCTGGCGCAGACACAGCGCTGGGTGACGATCCATCGCCTGGACACGGATGGCGACATGGAATGGGAGGAGGTGATGGGGCTGTTAGCCGAGACGCCAGAGCTTGACCTGACCTTCAATGACGATGAGAGCGTGACGGTGCGATGGGAGCTGCAGAGCGCCGAGGATCGCGACGACTTGGTCGTAGAGAAGGATTGGGAGGAGGAGAAGCTGGAGGAGGGGGCACCTTTCTGATGGGCAAAAAAGCCCGCATAAGGGCGGGCTCTTTGCTACAGATGCTGATCTTTCAGCTTGTCAGGGAAACTATTCGTTTTCCAAGTTCCTCAAATACTTCATCAAAACGATCTCGGCTTTCGATCATTGTTAGCTCTGCATGCCCAAAGACTTTGCCTACAGTTTTAATCTCTTCATCGGTTAGCGCGAAAACTGGTTTGGAGAGTTGCTGGCTGATAGCAATGAGCGAGTTAAAGTCTGGGATGTGAGCTAGATCGTACGCGCTCAAGCCGGTTCCCTCCAGTTGCTTTTGAACTTCCGCTCTCGGAATAATGCAGTCAATCTTTTCAAGCGTTGGGGCCAGCTTGATATCGATGGCGTTTCGTATTTTATTAATCCAGGCGTCGAAAGATTTGGCTGGCTTATCATTTCTAGGGCGATAGCGCTGCTGTATTGCGCCCATAAATTTTGGCTTATTTTTAATAGGGAATGACTTGCTGTCGAAGCCGTTGTCTTCTTTGAAGCGAGTTATTTCCCTATGCCATTTTTTGATATTTTTTTCGAGCGAGCCTATGGCCTGTAAGCAGAAGTAGTCTGGTGATGCAGGAACTATGAAGTAATCGCTGGACATTAAGATTACCTCGTTCAGTCCTCCAACGTTCGGGCTTAGATCATACAGGACGTAATCTGCTCCGGAGGATTTCGCAATTTCTTGTAGCACTAGCGGAAGGTTACCTGGGATGTTGCGAGTTGCTGGAATTCCGGATGCGATTTTTAAGGATACACTAATTTGCGCATCAAGGTCTGCAACATCAAGGTGGCCAGGTAACAACGTTAAATTTGGATGGCCAGTAGAGGTTAGCTGCCCTTTGTCGTTTTTTATGAATTCTGCTGGAGATATGCCGTTAATCAAAGCCTCTACAATTGGTTGCATTGTGAGGTTGGAGCGGCTCTCGTAGAAAGCTTCCATTTCGTCATCATTGATAGACGTGTATCCCATTACCAATCCAGTGAGATTGCTCTGGGAGTCTAAATCAACGATAAGCACCTTGTGGCCCAGCCTTGCTAAGCTCCAGCCGAGGTTAAAAGTGGTAGTTGTCTTGCTAACGCCACCTTTATGGTTGAAGAGACAAATTGATTTAGTTGCCATGTTATGCTCGAAAGGTTGTATGAATTTAATTTTTAATCTGTGTGTTACTGTAGCATAAATTTATTCGCTTTGAGAGCGAGCGATCATTCCGGCCAGTCTACTCTCGGAATAGCAACTGGCACAGTATAGGAACATTGATGCTAATTGGAGTATAGAGATATCGCCTCAGCTGCCAGTTGGGCTTGCTGAGGGCCATGACTACACCAGGTGCGCATTCCATACCAGCAACACCCTGGCCTGAATGTAGGTCTCTTCCCTGCGGATCATCCGATCCTTGTGCTTCGGGTTGTCAGAGATCATCTCGAAGTACTCTTCGTCCGCGATCTGCAGCCGCTTGATGTACTCGTGGCCGCCCCAGGAGAAGTAGTAGATCCCATCCCCTACGAAATCGCGGATGCTGACGTCGACGATGAGCGGATCGCGGTTCTTGATCGTGGGGGCCATCGACTGGCCTCGACCGGTGACCAACTTCAGGTGGAAGTGCTCCTTGAACTCGATACCCAGCTCGCGCAGGTGAGTGGGGCTCACCCTCACGTCCTGCAGCATCTCAGGGAAATCGTGAGTGGTTTCCCCATCGCCCATGGCCCCGCGCACGTCGTAGTGCGCAATCCAGACCTCGTCACCCACTAGGCCAGGCCGGGTGAAATCGCCCGTCACAACCCCATTATCGCGCGCGGTTTCGGCATCTTCGGGTTCTTCGGCGGCAGCCAGGAGCCTTTGGCGGGTTTCTTCAGAAATACCTCTCCCGCTTTTGGCGAGCATCTGTTTAACGAGATCGGCAGCAGACATAACTGGTTCGGCCGCCGGCTCGAATCCATTGAGGTTCGAGTTCGGAATAGCGTCATCCAGTGTTATCGAATCGAACCAGCCGCGAGGCAGGCCCTCGATGCCCTCAATTCTCCGGGCTACATCATCGCCTAGGTTCTTTGCCGTCTTGTCCGAAAGGATCTGACTCAGATGCGCAGGAGCCATCCCCCAGCGCTCGGCGCAGGACCCTTTCCTCTGACTGCCAATCAGCCTGACCAGGTTGTGCTTGCGAATTTCGTAGATATCCATGCCGCGAAGAATGCCAGCGTTTAGCTCGATGCTAAATGTGCGCAAGGCTAAATTCCTCTTGCTCGAACATTAGCCATGAGCTAAATTTCGCAGTATGTGTAAGGAGAACCCACATGAATGATCACCTCCGTGAATGGTTGGCCACCGCCACCAACGATCGCCGGCGGGATGTAGCAGCCGCAGCGAAGACCACTGTCGGCCATCTCTGGCAGCTCGCAGGTGGTCATCGGAAGGCTTCTGTCGATCTTGCTGAACGCCTGCAAGACGCATCCAACGGCGAAATCACCATCGCCGGACTGCGCCCAGACCTCATTCCGTTTGCACGCAAAGCGCTGAAGGGCGCTGCGTAACCAATTCCATAGCCGCAAGGAGCCACCAAAGCATGTACGCCAACCCCAAGCACCTGCATGACCGCGAGATCAAGGTCCGGGTCGATGAGGACACTTTCAACCTGATACAGGCATTAGCCGCGTATCACCGCACCCAGCGCGCCGTGCTGTGCCGCGAACTGCTGGAAGCGCAGCTTGCTGCCCTGGCTTCGGAGAATACCGGCGATCAAACCGCAGCCTGAAGGCCGCGAGGAGGCCCTATGCCGACCGAACAATTCGGTCTGGACCCGGGATCGATGGATTTGCTTGAGCGAGAGGCGCGAAAGCGGGGGATCACCCCGGAAGCGCTAGCAGCGGAGCTGATTGATCGAGAGCTGGCCAGCCGAACGAAACCTCGAAACGCGAGGGGAGCGGTTCTTCCGTTCCAGCGCAAGGCCTGAACAGGCCCTGATAAGCCCGAATTACGGACACAAAAAAGCCGGGTGGCACCCCGGCTCTCTGCAACACAAAACTCTGAAGGGAATTATGCATATGCAGACCCAAAGTGTACAGGCCCTCAACCGGCCCGCGCCACAAAATGCGAACCACGATTTCGTGGCGCGGACTCCAATCGTGGCCATTGTCGACGGTGAAGCGGTGACCACCACCGGTACCATCGCCCACGAAACCGGAAATGAGCACGCCAGCGTGATTGCCTTGGTTCGCAAGTACCAGGCCGACTTCAGCGAGTTCGGAGGGGTGCGATTCCAAATCGAACCCTTCGAGACTGCAGGAGGCATGCAGTCCCGCGAAATAGCGCTGATGAACGAGCAGCAGGCGACCTTGCTGCTTACCTACATGCGCAACACGGCCATCGTCCGTGAGTTCAAAAAGCGTCTGGTCAAAGAATTCTGGCGCCTCGCCAAGGCAGAGCCGCCCGCGCCCGCCGACCTGAGCAAGCTGGAAATCCTTCAGATGGCCTTGGAGTCGGAGAAGGCCCGCGTACTGCTCACCGTCCAGGTCGAGGCCCAGGCCAAGAAGATCGACCACCTGGAGAACCTGTTCAAGGAAGGCGAGACGGCAGCGCAGTTCTGCAAGCAGCTGAATGGCATCAACGTCATGCAGGTGAACGCCTACCTGAAGGAGAAGAACTGGCTTTTCACTGAGGGGCGGTCCGGCACTCGCTGGCGCGTCACTTCCTATGCTCGCGACCGCTACATGACTGAGCACCACAACGAGATCACGCCGCATGGCAAAGAGGCGTTCATCGCCTACACGCCGATTCTGCTACGAAAGGGTGCAGCACGCCTCTACGACCTCTACCTGGCCGGCGAGCTGCCCATGAAGAAGAACTGGGACGGCCTGCACACCCACGACAAGGCCGTGCGGGGTGCAGCATGAGCATCTACCAAATGACAGATGCCCAGTTATTGAAGTTGGCAGCCACAGCATTCGATGACGCCAATCTCATCGAAAGCAGCATGGGTGCTGGCTGGACCTACTGGATCGGCTTCTGCGAAGAGCTGCACTGCGATGTGACGCGCACTTGGGACCCACTGCAAGACGACGGCGACGCACTGCGCCTGGTAGTGAAACTGAGGCTTCAGGTAGTCATGCACTCCAACTGGGTCGAGGTTCTCCAAGACGGTATCCGTATGGCCAATGCAACCAGTGAGTATTTCGCCGGCTGCATGTTCGCTACCACACGCGCAGCCATCACGCGCGCCGCTGCCGAGTCTCAACTTCGGCAAGACGAGGACCCCGGCCAATGACCGACATCCCGCGTCAATTCAAGGGCGTCTGGATCCCTGCCGAGGTCTGGCTTGATCACTCCCTGTCGATCACCGAGAAGGTGATGATGGTTGAGATCGGTAGCCTGCAAGACCCTGTGCGCGGCTGCTACGCCAGCAATAGCCACTTCGCCAGGTTCTTCGGCCTGTCGAGTTCCCGCGTGTCAGAGATCATCAGTGCTCTGTCGGCCAAGGGCCTTTTGCGGGTGGAGCTGATCCGTGATGGCCGCCAGGTTGTCGAGCGCCGCGTGCGCCTTTCGAACCTATTCGGAAAGTCGAATACCTATTCGGAAAACCCGGCGACCCTATTCGGAAAAGGCGGTGACCCCTATTCGGAAAAGGCGGAGGAGAGTAATACAAAGAGCAACAGTACAACTGAGGGTGAGCGCGCGGCCGCCAAGGCGTCCTCGACCGCTTCGCGCAAGTCTTCGAAGTTCGACCCTCTGACTGCCTGCCCTACCAACGTAACCCCCTCCGTATGGGCCGACTGGTGCCAGCACCGCAAAGAGATCGGCAAGCGCCTGACCAAGACCACCTGCGACCGCCAAGCCAAGACCTTGGCCGGACACCACGCACCTGACGCCGTGATCAACCAGTCCATCAGCAACGGCTGGACCGGCCTGTTCCCGGAGAAGGTGCTGCCGGGTGCACAGCAGGGCCAGCGGCGCCACACCAACGAACCTGACTTCAACGACTCAACCTGGGCCGAAGGGCTGATGGTGCGCCCATGAAATCAGCAAACCAACTGATGGCTGCGATGCAGAACCGTCCGCCGGAGCTTCATGGTGGGCCGTTGGTGGTCTCGCTCGAAACCGCCGAGGTGGTGAACGACCTTTTCCGTCGGCTGCGCGGGATCTTCCCGGCCTGGCGCCAAGCGTGGCCATCCACCGAAGCCCTGGCCGCTGCCAAGGAGGAGTGGATCAAGGAGTTTGCCTCCGAGGGCATCCGCACGCTCGAGCAGATCGAGTTCGGTATCGAGAAGTGCCGCAAGCTCAAGAAGCCCTTTGCGCCGAGCGTGGGCGAGTTCATCGCCATGTGCCAGCCGACGCCTGAGGATTTCGGTATGCCTGCTCCTGCGGATGCATGGATCGAGGCACTGATGGGCATGTACAGCCACGACGGCGTGAAGATCGCCGCCGTGGCCACCGGTCTGTTCGACCTGCGCTCCGCCCAGCAGAACGACAAGGGGCTACTGGCCCGCTTCGATCGTGCCTACCAGATCGTCCTGCGCCGCGCTCAGGAAGGCGAACCGCTAGCCGGGAGGATTGCCACGGGCATCGGCCACGACAGCCAGAAAAGCCTGCTGGAGCTCGCAGACGAGCACGCCGCCCAGCGCCAGGTGCGTCTGCTGGAAGTCCAGCAAATTCCCAGTGGTGCAGCCGCGTGCCGTGCACACCTGCTGGCCAAGTTGAACATCAAGCGCGCCGGGCAGCCGGCCGGGTAGGGGGTGTGAGCATGGAAGATCGTGAATTGATTGAGCTAGCGGCGAAGGCGGCAGGAATGCCGGGCGGCTTTGGAAAGGTGTTGATGATTCTCGGGTCAGAAGTTGATTTGACCGGAGTTTGGTATGTGGATGCCGACCAATCCCAGGTATGGCAACCGCTCGTCGACGACGGCGAGGCAATGCGCCTGGCTCACACCCTCGAGCTCACCGTGAGCTTTGGCGAAGACTTCACCGGCGTTTACTGGAAAGGCCCTGTCCTGATAGGCCTCTCAGAATTATGCCCCCGCCGCGCCATCGTCCGCGCCGCCGCCGAGATCGGCAAAGCCATGCAGGAGAAGCACTGATGGACACCAACAAGATGCGCGACATCAGTCGTGGGCAGTTTGAAGCAAAGTTCCCAGTGCCTGCCGGCGTGGCTTGGAAGGAAAGCATCGGGATGTACGAGGTCGTTGATGTTTGGAGCTTGAAAAACATCCACACCATCGGCGAACAAAACGCCCGCTGGGAAGGCTGGCTGGCCAGCCGCGAGGTCGTGGTGGTGGACGTTGGTGATATGGAATGGGCTCATGTCGATGAAGTAATCGCCGCCATCGAGGCCCAGGGCCTGAAGGTGGCGCCATGAAGCGCGCTGTAGGCGTTATTGGTCTGTTGGTGTCTTGCGCCGCCGCTGGGCTGTTCTTTTCCGATGCGCATGCCTGGGGGCTGGTTTTTTTAGGGGCTGCGTACGCCAATCTCAAAATCATGCAGAGGGTCTGGCCATGAACATCAACCACACGAAGCTTAGGGCCCTCGCCGAGGGCCCGACTGTAGGTGATTGGCGCTACGGGCCTGGTGATGGTGACGACGAAAACCCGATTGTCTTCGTTGATCTTCCAACATCCTCTGGCGTGGGCATCTCCATTCTGTTCGAGTCCGACTGGGCTACCGACACGGACGCTGCGTTCGTTGCCGAGGCCTCACCACAGGTCGTCCTGAGTCTTCTGGCCGAGAACGAAAAGATGCGCAGCTTCCTGGCAGAAGTCAGTAGAACCTCTGGCGACAAGTGGGCCGTCATGGCAGCGCGCAACCTGCTGAAGGAGTTTGGCCATGACTGAGAAGATCAGCGTCAACAGCCAGGCCAAGCTCTCCGAGGCCATCACCATGCTCACCCGCCTGTTCCGCGACAAGAAATTCGTCGTGGTCAGCATGCGCCCGGGCAAGGACCGCACACTGGATCAAAACGCACTGTGGTTCGCCATGTACGAACGTATCGCCAAGAGCACCGAGATGGGCGACATCGAGGACGTGCGTCGTTACTGCAAGCTGCACCTGGGCGTGCCGATCATGCGCGCCGGCTGCGCTGAGTTCCGCGCCGGCTGGGCTGAGTCGTTCATCCACCTGGACTACGACGTGAAGCTGCGCCTGATGGGGCCGTGCGCCATGTTCGGGCCGGATGGGTTCCCGGTTACGCGGTTGTTCGACCGGGCCCAGGGCTGCCAGTACACGGACCGCATCGTGGCCGAGTTCGCGCCGCAGGGGGTGTTCTTTGGTGACCTGCTGAGTGAGGAGGCGGCATGACATTGGCCAAGGAGATCAAGCCGAAGAAGTGCAAGGCACCAGGTTGCGGCAAGCCCTTCAAACCAGCCATGACCACGCAGAAGGTGTGCAGCATCGCCTGTGCGCTGGCGATGTCGAAGGATTCGAAGGTGCAGAAGGTGGCGGCCCAGGCCATTACCAAGCAGGCACGCCAGGACCTCCAGGAACGCCGCGAGAAGTTGAAAACGAAGGGGGAGCACCTACGGGAGGCGCAACAGGCGTTCAACGCATACATCCGCGAGAGAGATCGTTTGGCGGGTTATGCATGCATCTCCAGCGGGCGACCGCTCGACTGGAACGGCAACGCCGTAGATGCCGGTCACTATCGCAGCACGGGTGCCGCCCCGCACCTGCGCTTCGACGAGAACAACTGCCACGCACAGTCGAAGCACGACAACCGATACCTATCCGGGAACGTGGCGGACTACCGGATCGGCCTCATCAAGCGCATTGGCCTGGAAGCTGTAGAGACCCTGGAAAGGGACCAATCAGTCCGGCGCTACACCATCGAAGACCTGCAGGCCATCAAGGCCCTGTACAGGCAGAAGCTCAAAGACCTGAGGAGGGCTGCAGCATGACACCAGCATGGGGATTCCTGATTTTGGCCACCCTCATGGTGGTGGGTGGTGTGGCGTTGTCCTGGGCGGGCGCAGTGCGCCGCAAGCGCTGCTACGAAGAATTCATTTTGAGCGAGGCCAAGCGGGCAGGGGGTGGGCAATGAACTATCAGAACGTGGTATCGGCAGTGGTTCGCGCTCTGGCGGCGGAAACGATCAACAGCGCGGGAGGGTGTGACTTCGAGCCGAAGGTTCAAGCGGCCAAGCAGAAGGGCGCCATCGTGGGCAAGGAGGCTGCATTCCTCTTCGACTGCATGGTGTTCAGCCGGCTTCATAAAAACCTCGCATCGGAGCACTGGCGGCACCTGGTGGCGAAGTACTCGACGCACGTCGACAGGAAGCATGCAGCGATCGAGGAAATCACTCGTTCTCATCGCTCGCCGGCGCCAGAGCGTTTCCGCCACTGCGCGATCCTGACCTGGGCCATGCCCAAGCTGCCAGGTGTGGACGGTAAGCGCAGTACCAGCGTCCTGCCAGCCGCCTGGTACGAGATGGACAACTGGAGCAACGAGCCGCACCCGATCAAGACTCAGGAGCGCTGGAGGCGCGATATCCGCAAGGCTCTGGAGCGCGAAGTAGACGCCGCTTTGGTCGAGGCCCAGCACATTCTCGACCATGAAGGCCTTTTGGTGGCAAATGTCGCTTGACGGCGAGTGAGCCAATGAGCCAATATGCGCCCATCCTGTCATTCCTGCGCGTTTAGGAGTGACCAATAGCTTCGGGGGAAGACTGGTTCGATTCCAGTGGCTATGCCGGCTTTCCGGATGGCGGGTTTGTTTGCTCTGGCTGTAGCAGTTTCTGCAGTTCCTCAAATAGATTCGCTGATCGCAGCAGTTACGTCTGCGAAGGAGGTTAGCTTTATGATGAAAGACGTCTTGGATTTGCTGGTTACACCGGTTTCTCAAGGTTTGTCCGCCGTCTGGTATAGCTGCGTTGCTGCTGGTGCAATTCCTCTTTCCACACGAGCCTGAGCGGCTCACCCAAACCCGGCCAGGCGCCGGGTTTTTATTGCCCGAATAGGGCCTCAAGAGTCCCGGCCACGCGCCGGGATTTTTGTTCCAGCAAGAAACGCAACTGCAGCCAGGGCAGGCCCTAACAGGACAGCCTGGACACTGCTAGCCGGTAGCGTGGTGTACGGAAAAACACCGGCAGCCCGCGCATCCACTCCCTCACTATGCAGGTGGATGGCGCGAGACTGGACCGGCGAGACTGGTGCATCAGGGTGCCAGCGCTGGAATGGTCTTCGGCGGACAGGTGGGGAAAGACCCACGCAATTTCAGGCCGGCTCGACAGACACCACCAAGCGTTTGCCGAGCGCGGCCAGGGCGATCTCGACTTGCTCGATCTTCGAGCTGTGTTCGAAGTCGAGAAGACGATCCACCTTGCTCTGTACGGCGCCCAGCGTGCGGCACAGATCGGCCTTGCGCATACCCTTTTCCCGCATAGCGTTCCACAGCGCGATCTTCGCGTTCACGAGAGCGGACAGCCGGATAACGTGCTGGCCCTCCTTGGCTGGCGACGCAGGCGGAATAGGGCGCAGCTGGTCGACATAGATCGACAGCGCCACCTCAAGACCTTCAGCAGCCAAGCGCAACAGCTCTTCGAGCGTATCGCCCGCGCTGTGCGCTTCTGGGATGTCGTCACACGATGACCAGAAAGACCCGGCCTCCTGGGTTACGTTGATTGCATAGTCGTACATGGCATTACCTCAGGGCAGATGTCTTTCGAGCTCAAAGGGTAGAGCCTCAATCCTTGAGGCCCAGTTGTTTGATGATTGCTCTTCTAGTCCCTTCGGCCATCTCCTTGGCCCCGTGGTCTGGAAGGGTTGTCTGTTTGCCGTTGAAGTAGAGTTTGAAGTGGCTTCCCTTTGCCGTATTCGAAATCTCTACCCCTCTTGCCAACAGCCACCGCTTGAACTCGTTACATTTCATCTGCCCTCCGTTGTGTGGTTGATGAGTTCAGTATACACCATAAATGATATGATGCAACTCATTTATGAGTTATTTGGGATTTATAGGAAACCAACATGGCCGAACCAACAAGCGCCGCCGCGAGCGTAGTGCTCGGCAAGTACGGGGTGGTGATGGCTGCATTCATCGGCTCGATCCTCTCCCTGGGTTTCCTGAAGGATCTGACCCGATTCCAGGCCGCGACTGCCGTTGCCACTGGATTTGGATTCTCGGTCTATCTGACCCAGCCCGTTACCGCCTGGCTCGCCCCGAAGCTTGATCTAGCGGTCACCGATGATCTGCTGTGTGGAGTAGCGTTCGTGCTTGGCCTCACCGCAATGAACATCATCCCCGCGCTCAAAGCTGCCATGGGGTCGTTCGTCACGGCGCGAGGTGCCTGATATGAACAACATCCTGGTTTCAGCGATGACGGCCCTGGACGTGTTCCTGTGCGTCATGGTCGTGCTCGCTGCATGCGACTACCTACGCAAGGTCCGCCCGGTGGATCAGCCGCTGCTGAGTGTCGCCTTCTACCTGGTGGCCATTGGCGGGTTCGGTGCATTCGTCACCGCTCTGCAAGGCCACTGGGTCAATCCATTTGGTGTGGTGCTCCACGCTGGGGTGGTGGCCTATGCCTGGGCCCGTCGCGGGCACGTTTTCGGCTGATCCGCGCCACGCCCCTCTATGTAGGGCTGATATCATTCCGCATATCGAAGATTCAGCGTGGAGCTTCAAAATGAGCGGCGACGACTACGTGATTGACGAGGCGAGGGGCAAAGCCTGGGGCAGCCAAAGTGAAGCTCTCGCCTGGTACCAAGCCGAGCTTGCCAGACTTGAGGCGACGCTTGGCGATGCCTGGGATGCTGGCTACTGCTACCGAGACATGCATGGGAGCAGCAGCGAAGACTACAAGGCCTGCGAGGCATTCGTATCGTCTGTGCTCGCTGATCGCCAGTGAGCTACAGGTAATCCGCGCCACAAAATCGATATGCGCTGTTTCGTGGCGCGGCGTGAATGAGTTCACTTGCTACAGGTCGTTGCCGCGCATGGCTTGCCGGATCTACTCCTGGCTCAGGCCTGGTTTCGTAGCGGTAAACCCGTTCGAGCCCCCATCAATGCTGTAACCAAGGCGGCGAACGGTTTCGTAGTCGACGCCAGACTCTCTGCTTACCTCCATCCAAAGGTAGGACTGAATAGGCTGGGTCTGATTTTGGATCAGTCTGTTGCAAGCTTCTTCGATCCGGGCGGCGTCCTGGTTGTCCTGACTTGCCTTGGCTCGCTTCTTTATGTCGTTGCCCCGATAGCTGTTGCGAGTTACGTAGATTGGATATGAGACCACTTCGGCACTCCATGCTGTAGTTGAAAGCCATTGCTTACCAGCAATGGGCGATATCTTCAAATTCAAGTTAAGCGAGGCACCAAAGTCTCAAGGAATCCCTATGGCGCTGACAGCAAAACAGCAGCGCTTCGTCGACGAGTATCTGATAGACCTGAATGCCACGCAGGCCGCTATCCGTGCGGGCTACAGCAAGAAGACGGCACAAGTCCAGAGTGCTCGCCTGTTATCAAATGTTATGGTTTCTGCCGCGGTAGCCAAAGGCATGGAGTCACGCTCCACTCGTACCGGAATCACCCAGGACATGGTGCTGCGCGAACTAGCCAAGATCGGTTTCAGCGACATCCGAAAGGTGGTCCGCTGGGGTGAGACGATGGTCCGCATGGTTGACGGTGAGGAAGAGTGCGCAGAGGACATGGTTCCGTACCACGGGCTGGCCTTGGTCGACTCCACCGAGATTGACGATGACACGGCTGCTGCCATCGCTGAGGTATCTCAGGGGCGCGACGGCCTGAAGGTCAAGCTGCACGACAAGAAGGGCGCTCTGGTCGATATCGGCCGACACCTGGGCATGTTCGTGCCTGCTGGCCATGCCGACCTTGATGCTGAGCTGAAGAGGCTGGAGATCGAGAAGAAGCGCGCCGAGATCACGCGCCTGCAGGATGGTGGTGGCGACGATGGCCTCGCCCCGCAGCGGGTAGAGGTGGTTGTCCGGGACGCGAGGAAGTCAGATGCCGACGCTTAACGTCCCGCAGTCCAAGTTCATCAACATGCCGCACAAGTTTCGCGGGTTCGTGGCCGGTTTCGGCTCGGGCAAGACCTGGGTAGGCTGCGCTGGCATCTGCAAACACGTGTGGGAATGGCCACGGATCAACTCCGGCTACTTCGCCCCGACCTACCCGCAGATTCGCGACATCTTCTTCCCGACCATCGAGGAAGTCGCCTTCGACTGGGGCCTGAAGGTCAAGACAAAGGAAAGCGACAAAGAGGTCGAGTTCTACAGCGGCGGCCAGTACCGCAGCACGACCATCTGCCGCTCGATGGAGAAGCCGCAGACCATTGTCGGCTTCAAGATCGGGCACGCCTTAGTCGATGAGCTGGACGTCCTGCCCAAGCTCAAGGCCGAGACGGCTTGGCGCAAGATCATCGCCCGCATGCGCTACAACGTGGACGGGCTGAAGAACGGCGTAGACGTCACAACGACGCCCGAGGGGTTCAAGTTCGTCTTTCAGCAGTTCGTGAAGCAGCTGCGCGAGAAGCCGGCGCTGAACGCCATGTACGGCCTGGTGCAGGCGAGCACGTTCGACAACGAGCTGAACCTGCCGCCGGACTACATCCCGTCGCTGATGGAGTCGTACCCGGCCCAGTTGATCTTGGCCTACCTGAACGGCCAGTTCGTCAACCTGAATGCCGGGTCGATCTACCACGCCTACGACCGCAAGCTGAACTCCTGTTTCGACACGGTCGAGGCGGGCGAGCCGCTGTTCATCGGCATGGACTTCAACGTCGGCAAGATGGCTGCGATCACGCACGTCAAGCGCGCAGACGGCAAGCCCAGGGCGGTGGATGAGCTGATCGATGGCTTCGATACCCCGGACATGATCCGGCGCATCAAGGAGCGGTACTGGCGGCACAACGGCAGAGATTACGAGAAGACCTGCGAGATCAGGATCTATCCCGACGCCTCTGGCGGCTCGCGCAAGTCGGTCAATGCCAGCGAAACGGACATCGCCATCTTGCGCCAGGCTGGATTCAGTGTGATCGCGCCCGACGCCAACCCCCCCGTGAAAGATCGCATCAACGCCATGAACGCGATGTTCTGCAACGCGAATGGCGAACGCCGCTACCTGATCAATCCGCTGCGCTGCCCGACCTACGCGGACGGCCTGGAACAGCAGGTGTGGGCACCAAACGGCGAGCCCGACAAGAAGTCCGGCGTGGACCACGCGAACGACGCGGGGGGCTACTTCATCCACCACGACTACCCGATCAGCAGGCCGGTCACTCACGTTCCAATCTCGTTCACTTTCTGAGGCCATCCATGCCTAATTTCCTCCCCCGGGCAGAGTACTCGGAGGCCTTGCCCGGCTGGCAGCTGGTCAAGCGCTGCGTGGCGGGCGCCCGCGAGGTGCGCAAGCACGATATCTACCTGCCGATGCCGGACCCGGAGAACAAGTCTCCCGAGAACCAGGCGCGGTACAAGCAGTACAAGAAGCGGGCGATGTTCCTGAACATCACCGGGCGCACGCGCACTGGCCTGCTGGGCGCCGTCTTCCGCAAGACTGCAGAGCTGGAGTTGCCCGCCGGGGTCGAGTACCTCAAGGAGAATGCCAGCGGCGACGGAACGAGCCTGGAGCAGCTGTCCAAGGATGCCGTGGGCGAGTGCCTGGACGCCGGTCGGGGTGGGTTCCTTGTGGACTTCCCTGCGGTTGAGGGCGTGTCTTCTATGGCTGACATGCAGGGGCGCAGCGCGCTAATTCACCACTACGGCGCCGAGTCGATCATCGACTGGGACGAGCAGGTGGTCGATGGCGTGAAGCGCCTGGTCTATGTCTGCTTGGAGGAACGCGTTTCGGAGTTCAGCGCTGAGAGCCTAGAGCGAACCACTGGAATTCAATATCGCGTCTTGCTGCTGGCCGATGGGCGTTACATCCAACGCGTGTACAGCGAAGACAAGAGCACCTTTACAGAGACCGAGCCACTCGACAAGAACGGCCAGCCCTTCAATCACATACTGTTCAGCTTCTACGGCGCCCAGAACAACGACGCGAGCATCGACAAGTCGCCTCTGGAAGACCTGGCTGACGTCAACATCTTGCACTACGGCAATAGCGCCACGGTGGAGGAGAGCGGCTTCATCAGCAGTCAGCCCACGCTGTTCATCACCACGGACATCACCGCCGACGACTTCGCCAAGCTGAACCCGAACGGCATGCATATCGGCTCGACCCGCGGCTACAACCTCGGCAAGAGCGGTACCGCAATCTTGGTCCAAGCAACCGAAAGTCAACTGGCTCGGACGCTGCTGAAGGACAAGGAAGAGCAGATGCTGATGATCGGCGCGCGTATCGTCCAGAAGGCGGGCGGCGCCGAGACTGCTGAGGCCGTGCGCATCCGCTACAGCTCGGACAACAGTGTGCTGGGCACCATTGCTGGCAACGTGTCTGAGGCCCTCAAGCGGGCCATCCTCGACGCCGAGCGCTTCATGATGGGCGATCCAGACGAGGACGGGACGGTCTTCTGGCTCAACCAGTCATTCTTCGACGAGACGATGACCGCCCAGGACATCCTGGCCCAGATCCAGCTGTGGCAGCAGGGCTTCATCGCCAAGCGGGATGTACGGGTCAATCTTCGTCAGGGTGGCGTGCTGGAGGCGGATCGCAGCGACGAGAAAATCGACGATGACCTAGCTCAGCAACCGCCGGTAACCGGCAACGACACCGGAGAGGGCGGCGATGAGCAGTGACGGCTACCTGTCCGACGCGGCGACTCGCCACCAGGTGCACGTGCAGCGCTACGCCGGGGGAAGCCTCAAGCGCCTGGCGAAGTTCATCACCAAGGCCATCCGCACCGCCAAATCGCGCGTATCAGAAGGATTGAGCCGTTACGGCACCCAACGGTACGAGAAGCAGATTCAAGAGCTACAGGGCGAGCTGACGGGCGTATACGGCGAGATGAAGCAGCAGGCCGTGCTCGACCTGACCGAATTCGGTGGCTACGAGGCCGAGTTCAACATGACCCTGCTGGGCAAGGTCGTGAAGACAGTCGTCCAGCTGAATAGGCCGAGCATCGAGCAGGTCGCCGCGGCTGCACTGGCTGATCCACTCGACCTGGAGGTCGGCAAAGGCCGCCAGCGCATCAGCATCAACGGCGCGCTCGACCAATACGGCACCAAGAAGAGCGCTGAGATCATCAGCGAGATCCGCATGGGTTCCGCGCTGGGCGAGACGTCCGGCCAAATCAGTCGCCGCTTGACCTCATTGGGCGTCCAGCAACGCGATCAGGCGCAGGCCCTCGTCAACACCATGACCAACCACATCGCCACCACGGCGCGCGTGGAAGTGCTCAAGGACAACGACGACATCCTCAAAGGGATGCGCCGGATCGCCACCCTGGATAGCCGCACAACGCTGTTCTGCATGAGCATCGACCAGACGATCATTCCGCTGGATGGGCCTAAGCCGCCGTATCACTGGCGGTGCCGGACCACGCTCATCCCGGTGCTGAAAGACGAGTTCGCCCGCGAAATCCCCGGCTCCACCAGGCCGGCTATTGGCCCGAATGGCGTCGAGCAGGTGAGCAGCAAGACCAGCTACGGCGAATGGCTGGCGCGGCAGCCTCCATCGTTCCAAAAGGACGTGCTCGGCCCGGCCCGCTATGAGTTGTTTAGCAAGGGCGAGCTGACGCTGGACAAGTTCGTAGACGACAACGGAAAGACGCTCACCCTACAGCAGCTGCGGCAACGCGAAGCGGTTACCTTCAGGCAACCGACCGGCGAGTTCACGGTGTATGACACTGGTTATCCCATCAGAAAACCGGATGTCTCCACGCCTGCGCGGCGTGCCGCAGTCGAGATCGAAAATCGGATTCGTGGGGACGCACTGGAAACGGGGGCGTTCATTGGTGACGACGGCTCGATCCTGCTTCAGCGCCAGGGCCAGCCTGATCGTGTTGGTTTCCCAGAGAGCGAGTTTGGCAAGCTGAGGGGGACGACATTCACGCACAATCATCCGGGCAATAGCCCGTTCTCAATTGAGGATGTTGAGCTGGCATCCTACATTGGTCTTCATGAGCTGCGAGCTGTTGGCCCGACCCTGCGCTATACCATGGTTGCTGACAACGGATGGCCAAGCGGCGAGGTCGTAGACAAGCTGTCAGACCAGGTCGAGCAAGAAGCCATCAAACGTGTGTATGATTTGGTCAATCGAGGCGAGCTTGAACGCGAGCACACTCAGTCAGAAGCTGAACACCAGTTCTGGAGTATTCTGAGCGGTAGGGTGGGCTTGAAATACAGTCGGGAGCGATCATGACGACCAACGAAAAAAGCGCGAAGGAGTTGATTCAAGAGGCTCGGCGTGAGCATCAGGCAAATCTTGCCCAAGGCGTTGGCGTTTTTGACGGCGGAAAAGCCTGGAAAGAATTCAGCAAGAAAATGGCAGATGCAGTACTGCAAAAGCTCGAAGACGACTTCGACAAACCCTGAGCTGCAGACATCAACGAAAGCCCTGGCATCCGCCGGGGCTTTTTCGTTATGAGCTGCCGCGCCACAAAACGCTGCCTCGTTGAACGTGGCGCGCAATTCCAAGGCCTCGCCCAGTGCGGGGCTTTTTTATGCCCGCAGGCAGGGCCTGCACCAAGTCTCTGGGAGACAGCAATGACCTTGAAATTCCAACTGGACAGCCTCGAAGGCGTCGACGAATCCATCCAGGCCCTTTATGTCGAGAAGGACGGCAAGTTCGTCCTCGGCATCGACGGGCTCCCGCAGCAGGAAGACGTCACCGGCCTGAAGGCCAAGGTCGACGAACTGCTCGGCGAGAAGAAGGCGGCCGAGAAGGCGCGCAAGGAGGCCGAGGAAACCGCTCGCCTCGAGCGCGAAGAGGCGGCCCGCAAGTCGGGCAACGTCGAGGAGCTCGAAAGATCCTGGTCCGAGAAGTACGCGCGCCGTGAGGCAGAACTGACCGGCCAGCTCGAAAGCACCAACAGCACCCTGCAAGGCCAGATCCGGGATCTGACCGTGGGCCGCACCGCTACCGAGATCGCGACCACCCTGGCTGTCCCTGGCAGCGCCAAGGCATTGCTTCCCCACATCGAGCGCCGGCTGAGCGTCGAGCAGCGCGACGGCAGACCCACCGTCGTCGTTCTCGACGCGGCCGGCAAGCTCTCAGCGGCAACGCTGGACGAGCTGAAAGCAGAATTCACCAACGATCCGGCCTTTGGCCCGCTGATCGCTGGTAGCAAGGCATCCGGCGGCGGGGCCGGGGGTGCTGGAAAAGGCGGCGGGGCCGCAAGAGGCAACATCGGCGGCACCAAAGAGGAACGCACGGCGGCACTGGCCAGCCGGTTCCCAGACCTTCCATTGAAATAAGGAAATACACCCATGTCCCTGTCGCAAATGCAGGTTTTCAACGAATACATCATGCCGGCGACCATCGAGACGCTGGACCAGATGCTCGTTGCGTTCAACGCCGCCAGCCGCGGCGCCATCGTGCTGTCCCCGGACGGCTTCACCGGCGACTTCCTGCAGGAGTCGTTCTTCCAGACCCTGGCCGCCGCCCAGCGCCGCGTTGATCGCTACGCCGCCAACGGCACCGCTCCGATCACCGACCTGACCGAGCTGAAAAACACCTCGGTCAAGGTGGCTGGCGGCTTCGGCCCGATCCGCTACGAGCCGTCGCAGATGACCTGGCTGGAGCGCCCGACCGCCCAAGGCATCGAAGTTGCGTCCCGCGCGTTCGCCGAGATCCTGCTCAAGGATCAACTGAACACCGCCATCGCCGCCCTGGTCGCAGCGATCACTGCCCAGGCCGCTGCCGTCAACGACGTGTCGGCCACCGCCGGCATCACGTACGCCGGCCTGAACAACGCTCACGCGAAGTTCGGCGATGCTAGCCAGAACCTGGTCACCCAGGTGATGCAGGGCACCACCTACCACAAGCTGGTAGGCCAGAACCTTGCCAACCAGCAGCAACTGTTCCAGGCCGGTAACGTCCGCGTGATCGACATCCTGGGCAAGGTCTCGGTTGTGACCGATGCCCCGGCCCTGATGCAGGATGGCACCCCGGACAAGGAAATCATCCTGTCCCTGGTCCAGGGTGCGGCTCTGGTGCACGACGGTCGCGACATCATCAGCAACGTCCAGACCAACAACGGCAAAGAGCGGATCGAGACCACTCTGCAGACCGATTACACCTTCGGTCTGGGCCTCAAGGGCTACACCTGGGATGTGACCGCCGGCGGTAAGTCTCCGACCGATGCCGAACTGGCCACTGGTACGAACTGGGACAAGACCGCCACCAGCATCAAGCACACTGCCGGTGTAGCTCTGATCGGTGACGCCTCCAAGTAATCCCTGACGGTGGGCTGGGCATATGGCCCGGCCTGCTGAGGACAAGCTCATGAGCAAGAACAACATCTGGTACCTGGCCGGCCCGTTCCACCAGTACCAGGAAGATGTGAAGGCATTGGCCAAAGAGCATGGCCTGGTCATCCTCGACGCCAACGCCGCCACCAGCCGCAAGGGCGAGGCCAAGGACGTCCCGGAGGTGACCATTCGCCCCGAACTGAAGGCCGTGGCCGTTGTTGTCGAGGCTGGCGGGATGAGCCAGGACGTGGTCGATCAATTGACTGCTGAACTGGCCGCCATTGGCGTAATCGTTGAATCGTTCGCAGTGCAGAGCCTGGAGCACCCAGAGGGTGAGATTGGCGAAACAGCCTGCCGCCTGTTCCAGGTGTTGGAAGCGGTTAATGCCGGCATCGCCAGCTTGCAGCGCGAGCGCGACGGCGAAGTCCAGAAGGTAATCGACCTGGAGCAAGAGAAGGCCGACCTGCTGAAGCAGATCGAAGCCCTCAAAGCTGCTGCCGTCGACCCAGAGGTCGAGGCATTGAAGGCCGCTCTGGACAAGGCTGGCGTCACCTACCGCGCCAACGCCTCGAAAGAGTCGCTCCAGAAACAGGTCGCCGAGCTCGACAAGCAGTAATCCCGGGGCCTTGGCCCCACTTAACTCAAGCGGAGGCCGGATGGCTACCTACATCACCGTGGCCGACGTGGATAGCATCCTCGGGGCTACCTGGGCTCCCGACGCCGACAAGGAAGAAGCGGTCTTCGAGGCGAATGCCTACCTGACCGCGCTCAACCTGGTTGGCATCGACCTGGACGACATCCCCGACGACGTGAAGGAGGCCGGCGCCCGGCTGGCCAAGTGCGCATCCCAGGGCAAGCTGTACCAACAGCAGGCCGAGGGATCGCTCGAGGCCAAAACGGTCAAGGCTGGCTCGGTATCCACCAGCAAGACCTTCGGCTCGATCGACAAGACCAGCACAGCCGCCCAGCCAGCCTGTGTGCAGCTGGCACTGGCGCTGCTAACGCCCTGGCGCAGCAACCCCTTCGCCTTTGCTGTGAAAAGGGGGTAGGCATGGGTCTTCGTGACGATATCCAGATCGACCTGGTTGCGGCTTTCGATGATGACTTGGCTGATGCTGTTGTTCCATTCACCGGGACCTATATGGGGCCTGGTGTGCGGGATCCGATCAGCGAAACGACGACTTCCCAGCCGGTCACCTACACCGGTCGCGGCGTGCTCGACAGCTACGACAGCCGACGCATCGACGGCGTGAACATCCTGGTTGGCGACGTTCTGCTGATCTGCCTAGCCAACGAAGTAACCGACAAGCCTGCAGTTGGGCACCAGATCACAGCAGACGATCTGATCACAGGCGAGCCTGTGAAATACCGCATCGTCAGCCCTGGCATTGACCCGGCCAAGGCCCATTACGAGATTCAGCTGAGGAAGTAGCCATGGCCAAGCGAGGATGGAGTACGCCGCCAAGCCTGTTCGCCGGCGTGGTCGAAGAGGCACTGAGTCAGCGCGTCCGCGTCATCGCCATGGCCATGCTCAACGAGATCGTCCTGCGGTCGCCGGTAGATACCGGGCGGTTCCGAGGCAACAACATCGTGAGTGTTGGCGCGCCGGTCTACACGACCACCGAGAACCTGGACAAGGTCGGCGGCGAGACGATCCAGCGCGGCCTGTCCGCCATGAGCGGGCTTGAGCCGTACACACAGGTGTTCATCCAGAACAACCTCCCATATGCCCAGGCCCTCGAAGATGGCCATTCCAAGCAAGCGCCTCCGAAGGGTATCTACGAAGCCAGCTTCCATGGCGTCACGCAGGCCTATTCATGACCTTCGAACAGATCCGCGCCATCATCATCGGCCGTATGCAGCAGTGGGCCGGCATTCCGGCGGAAGATGTTGACCTAGAGCCAAACGGCGATACGCCATTCAATCCTGCTGGAAGGGCTATCTGGGCCAGGCTAGCGGACATCCCGGGCTTGAGCAGCACGCCAGAGGTCGGAATCGGCCCGTGCGTGCGCCAGACCGGTATCGTCGTCATCCAGCTGTTCGTGCCGAGCTACAGCGGAACCCTGGCAATCACCAGGGCAGTCGACACGCTGGTCACACAGTTCCAGCACTACAGCGCGCCGGAAGGGCCGTTCGACTTCTTCGAGGCTTCCCCGCAGGTCGTCGGCGACGACGGCCGAAACTGGTACCAGGTCAACGTCCGGGTGCCATACAGGGCCTACTGAGCCCGCCAATTTCTGCCGTAAGGCAACCAAACACGCAGCCTAGGCCCGTACAGCCGAACGGTGGATGTTCGTTCATCCGTCCGCCCCGGCTGCGTTTCTATTCGCCTGATGAACGAGGTGTCACAGATGATCGAGAGCAACGTCATTCCGTTTCACTACCAAGGCAAAGCCGTGCGCTTTAACAGCGACGGATGGATCAACGCCACTGACGTAGCCAAGCGCTTCGGCAAGCGCCCGGTCGATTGGCTGCGCCTGCCCGCAAGTATGAGCTACCTCAAAGCACTGGCGAGAGCGCTGGGCCTGGACACCGAAGTGGGAAAATCTCACTTCGGTCTTGTCGAGGCAGTGAAGGGTGGCAAGGGTCAGGGAACCTGGCTTCACCCAAAACTCGCAGTAGCTTTCGCTCGCTGGCTCGACGATGACTTCGCCGTATGGGCCGACCTGCACATTGACGCCCTGCTGCGCGGCGAGCTGAACGAAAAGCAGCAATTCGACCGCGCGTGCCGCGTCCTTGACGACGCGAAGGCCGTTGCAAGCCTGAGCGGTCGTGAGCTGGCCCGCTGGCGCAACAAGAAGCCAGGGCTTGAGCAGCAGGTCGAATACTGGCGCGACCAGTTGCAAATGACGCTTGGGCTCGACGCAGCCTGATCATAACCAGACCAATGCACCGCCACATGGCGGTTTTTTTACGCCTATCGATAGGAGAAACACCCCATGTCCAGTGGTGCAAAGCGCTCGACCGCGTATATTCGCGAAGTGACGCCGGGTATCACCCCGCCGGGCAACTGGAACGTCCTGACCCGTGTCAGCTTCGGTCTGGTGCCCACATACAACACCGAAGAGAATAACGAGATCGGCGAAACTCGCATGTCGCAGGGCACTGCCCAGACGACAGTGGATGTTGGCGGCGATATCGAAACCAAGTTCCGCTACGGCGCCTTGGACGAGTTCCTGTCCTCCTGCTTCGGCGCGAACTGGGTCGGCAATAGCCTGACCATGGGCAACGAGCGAATCTCGTTCTCCATCGGCGCCTATGATGCTGACGTCGGCATCGCAGCCATCGCCCGCGGCGCCCAGGTCGCATCGATGAACATCGAGATCCCGAACGACAACGAGGTCACGGTTACCACCACCTTCGCGGCCATCGCCTGGGATGATAAGGCCGACAACACGTCGTTCATCGTCAGCCCACAGACAGGCGCAGCGCAGCGCCGTTATGGCTTCAAGGACGTCACCGGCCTGAAGATCAACGGCGTGCAGCTGGGCGAAGACAACGCCTGCGTCGACAGCTTCAACCTGCAGTTCGACAACAACGTCCAGACACAGCGCTGCATCGGTAACGGCAACCCGTTCCCGGGCAACATCATTCCAACCATCTTCACGCCATCGGGAAGCATCACCCTGAGCTGGTCGAAGACCGCCTACCAGTACTGGAAGGCTCAGCAGACTGGTGGCGCGCTGAGTTTCGAGTTCACCCTGAACAACGCCGACGGCGGCTACACCTTCCTCATTCCAGAGATGGAAGTCAGCGGCGACTGGCCGGACGGCGGTGCCACCGACATCATCCAAGTGGAATTGGCCTATACCGCTCGCCGCGTGCCGCCGACCATTACCCGCCTGCCGGCACCGATTGTCATTGCAGCCGTTGATGTGACTCCGGCCACAGCCAGCGTTGCTGTTGGCGCGACCATCGACCTCGAAGCAGCGGTGACCCCTGTAGGCGCAAGCCAGCTCGTCACCTGGTCCAGCTCCGATGCAACCAAGGCGAGCGTGAGCGCAACGGGCCTCGTCAAAGGCATCGCAGTTGGGTCCGCCACCATCACGGCTACCAGCAAGGCAGACGGCACCAAGACCGACACCTGCGCTGTCACCGTCACCGCTTAACCCTTTGCCTGGCGCGCCCTGCGGTGTGCGTCGGGCCTTTTACCGCAGAGGAATACCATGGGCATCACCATTGCAAAGAAGCCTGAGCTGGATATCAACGGCGAGCGCTGGGTGCACTTCAAGGTCGGCCTTGGCGGCCTGGCTGTGAAGTGCGAGAAGGGGCCGGACACGGCGGCGATTCTGGTGGCATCCATCGCCAATCCGATCTACAAGTCTCACCAGGCGGTGATCCGTCGGCACCTCGCCGCGCTGAACCAGCAGGCCGGGGTGGGCACTGCCGGCTTCACCATCGACTCCATCCCCGACGTCGAACTCGAAACCGATGATGACCTGTTCATCGACCTGGCCGCCAAGCATCTGATCAAGGACTGGCAGGGCATCGATGTAGAAGAGCGTCCTGGCGAGCCAGCCAAGTACACCCCGCAGCTGTGCAAGGCGCTGATCGAGCAGCTGCCCAGCGTCTACTTCCTGGCGCTGCGCACTGCCCTGGACATCGCCAAGCGCATTGAGGAGCAGGCCCAAGCCACTGCGGAAAAGCAGTAGCGGCATATCGCTGGGGTAGGGACTGGGCTGGGCCCGAGAACGAAAAGAAGCGCTGGAAGCATGAGCGCCTCGGGTTGAAGGCCCAGGAGCCGCCGGAGATCGACGATGTGGTCGCGGAGGTCCTGGAGGCCTACGGGCACATTGGCCGGTCCCGTCAATACGTCGGAATGATGGGCGCTCCGGCCCCGATTGCGCCGGCAGCAATTGCCGAATACCTCGACCGCTACCCATCAGTGATATGTCGCGAAGAGTTCGACGCCGCCATCTTCGCCCTAGACGACGAGTTCCGGAAGCGGTGGGATGAACAGCAGGAGCAGGAGCGGCAGAAGAGCGCCAAGCGTTGAAGGCCATGTCTTCACTGGATTGTGATAAATTCAGCACAAATCAGGGAGATTTGATATGAACGATGGCTCAAGCCCGCTTGCGGGGCTATTTCTGCTCGCGGCTTCCTTCGCGATTTACTTCCTTCCAACCTTTATTGCTGCGAAGCGAGGCCACCCCAATGGCACCTCGATCTTCCTGTTGGATTTGTTCTTGGGGTGGACCGGAATTGGCTGGCTGGCAGCTCTGATCTGGTCTGCATCTGCAATCCGTAATGAATCAGAATCAGCTCCAACTGAGCCAGCCAAAACCGATGCATACGGAAAACTTGAGCGTCTCGCTGCCCTGAAAGACAAAGGGCATATCACGCCAGAAGAGTACGAGCGAGAGAAAGCCAAGCTGCTCAACAGCTGATAACGAATCATCCAAGAACCCGCCTAGTGCGGGTTTTTTTATGCCCGGAGAAAGACATGGCGCAGGAATCAAGGCTTGCGATAACGATCGATTCCCGTAGCGCCAAGAGGAACGCTGACGATCTGACGGCTTCGCTGGAGAAAATGGAGCGCGCCGGCGATGGTGCAACTTCAACGACCGAAGGGCTGTCATCCAGCCTCGACGAGCAGAGAAAGGAACTGTCCCAGCTGCTCGGTCAGATCAATCCGACCGTGGCGGCTCTTGGGCGCCTGGATGACATGCAGGAGAAGCTGGCCAAGTTCAAGAAATCCGGCGTTGTCGAGAGCGACACCTTCGTGGAGTACACCAATCGCATCAACACGATGCGCGAGGCTTTGGGCGACACATCGGACGGCATGAACAGGGCTGGCATGTCTGCTAAGGCCTACCAGGCGGCCCTACGCGGCCTACCTGCGCAGTTCACTGATATCGCAGTAAGCCTCCAGGCCGGACAGGCGCCGCTTACTGTATTCCTGCAGCAGGGCGGTCAGCTCAAGGATATGTTCGGGGGGGTTGGGCCGGCCGCAAAGGCAATGGGTGGTTACATCCTTGATCTGATCAATCCGCTCACGGTAGCTGCCGCAGCTGCTGCAACGCTTGGGGTGGTCTTCTACGACGTCGAGAAACAGATCAGCGCATTCAACGCTTCCTTGTTCCAAGGTGGAGCAAACTCCGGTCAGACAGTTGAGTCACTAGCTGAGATTGCGAAGTCTGCTGCCAGCTTAACGGGCAGCCTGTCGAGCGCCAAAGATGCAGTCACCGCGCTGGCCGCAGCTGGGCGCACGAGCGAAATCCAGTTCAGGAACCTTGCCCAGGCTGCAACTGCAGTGAGTAGGTTCACCGGGCAAAGTGCGGCTGACGTAGGCAAGGCCTTCGGCGACCTTGGCGACAATGCCACCAAGGCTGCTCAGAAGATCAGTTCGGAATATGGCCTGCTAACCGCAGCGCAATATGAGGTGATCCGTGGACTTGACGAGCAAGGGAAGAGCCAACAAGCGCTGGATACCCTGAGCGAGTCGCTGAACAAGAATGCCCAGGAACGGCTCCGGCGCTATCGGGAATCCCTGTCGGAGATTGAGCGCGACTGGCAGGACATCGGAACAGCTATCAGCAACGCCTACAGCCAAGTGAAGGGTGAGCTCTTCCCTGATGACGCCAAGCAGATGGAGATTGCTCAGCGAATTCTGGACACACGCAAGGAAGGAGGCTTCGTTGGCGCGCTATCCAACCTGTTCAGCGTCGGTGACAACACCAACCAGGCGCTACGGGATCAGATCAAGCTGATCACCGAGCGGCGCGGAGCAGCCGCCGCTGCCGCCAAGGCTGAGGCGGAGATCACCACGCGAGAGCAGCGCCGGATCGAAACGTCCAAGCAGCTTGCCGACTTGGCGAAATCTGCAAGGACGCAGACGCAGAAGCTGCATGACGATCTGAAGGACCTGGACAAGACAAAGGCTGAGTCCCTTAAAAACGGTGGGTTTGGCGCGAAGGAAGAGGCCGACTACGCCAAGGCCCGCAAGAACATCGAGCAGGAAATCGCGGACATCAAGGCCCGCGAGGCGAAGAAGAGCGCCCCGAAGAACGTCAACCGAGGCGTTGCCGAGGCAGAAAACACCTTCGCTCGTCTGTATGGGCAGTACGACCCTGCCGCCCAGGCCGCCCGAGCGCTGACCAAAGAGCAAACCCAGCTCGATCTGGCATTGAGCAAGGGCAAGATCACGCAGGAGGAGTACAGCAAGGCGCTGGCCCAGGCTTCAATCAATTATGCCGCGGCGTTAAAGGGTGCCCAAGGGCTCACGGCTGCGGAGCAATATCGAGCACAGGTGAACCGCCGGCTGGCCATTGAAGAGGAGGGCTACAGGGTTGAAGCCAACTCTGTTGGCATGGGAGATCTTCAGGCGGACCGGTACCGCCAGCGCGTTGAGTTAGAGCGACAGATGAACGATGAGATCATCGCTCTGCAGGACAACCTGAGGCTTGCCGAGAACGCCTCGCAGCGTGCCGCCATCCAAGAGCAGATAAAGATCCTCGAAGAGACCAACCCGGCCAGGCTCCAAGCCTTGCAGAAGGGCTGGGCGATGATGGACCAAGCCATGCTCAACCCTATCAACGGGTGGACGGCTGCGGTGCAGAACTTCGGCAACCAGGCGCGCGACATCGCCGGGCAGACGGAGTCGATCTTCTCCAGCGCGTTCAACAACATCTCCACCGACATCACCGACGCGATCATGAACGGTCAGCTGTCCTTCAGTAGCCTGGGCGACATCGCCAGCAACGTGGTGCGCGAGATCATCACGGGCTTCGTGAGGATGGGCGTACAGATGGCGCTGAATGCCGCGCTGAACGCCACCCTGGGTACCGCAGCGGCAGGCCAGAGCATGATCCTGGCCGGGACCACGGCCACGGCCTGGGCACCTGCTGCGGCAATGGCATCCCTCGCAACCCTGGGCGCCAACTCCGTGCCGGCTGCCGCCGCTCTGACCTCGACCACGGCCTTGGCAACAAGCCTGGCTGTGATCCCCGGCTTCGCCACCGGTGGCTACGTGTCCGGCGCCGGTACCGGCACCTCCGACAGCATCATGGCCCGGTTGAGTGACGGCGAGTTCGTGGTGAATGCCGCTGCGACCAAGCGCAACCGAGCGCTGCTGGAGGCGATCAACTCGAACGAGCGGGTATCGGTGGCTGGCGGATCGAGCGCCGGCGTTTCCACGCAGTCCGGCAGCAGTCAGGCAGTAGCGGCGGCACCCCAGCAGAATGTCACGGTGAACCTCATTGAGGACCGGTCCCGCGCCGGCACAGTCGACCAGCGCACTGGCGACAACGGCCAGCTTGAGATCGACGCCTTCGTGGCTGACATCTGGGGCGGTGGCGAGCGGGCGCAAGCCATTGAATCCGCATACGGCCTCAACCGCCAAGGCACCTAACGAGGAGTGGCAATGAATCAGTACCCGGCAGAATTGCCACTGCCCCTCCAAGAGGGCTATGGCCTGAGCACGGTTGACCCGATGCGGGCCACCCCGATGGTCACTGGGCGCACCCGTTATCGAGTCAGGCACCGGTACGTTCCAACCGAGGTGAAGGTCAACTTCAACTTCAGCGAGGCCGAGGCGGCGCAGTTCGAAGGCTGGTACGTCTGGGCCATCAACAACGGCCTTGACTGGTTCGAGATGCCCTTGCAGACGCCGGTCGGGTTCAAGACCTACATCGCGCACTTCAAGGGTATCTACCAGGGGCCGGACCTAACCCAGGTCAGCCGCTGGCGGTATTCGGCGGTGATGCAGCTGAAAGAGCGGCCTGTCCTGACAGAAGACCAGTACATCGGTGTTTCGGTAGGCATGCCACTCGATCAGTTCAACAGCCAGCTCTCTGGCAGCCTGGACAAGTGGTACACGAGGTACTTCCTATGAGCCTGATCGAGGAGTGTTACGCCTCGGGCAGAGGGGAGTTGGTCGACACCATCGAGGCGAGGGAGGAGGGCGGCACCGTCTCCCACCTCTACTGCTCCGGGTGGGAGGACAGGGTTTGCACGACCGAAGACGGCCGAACGCTCACCTTCATCGCGATGGCCATGGACTACGCCCTACCCAAGAACGACAACAGCGCCTTCCAGAGCTTGGTGCTTGGCCTCGACAACGTGACGGGGGAGGTGCAGGAAGTGGTGGAGGCGGCCAAGTCCGCCGACAAGCGCTTCATCATCACCTTCCGCCGCTACCTGGCCGAAGACCTGTCATTCCCGAGCGAGCGGTATCGCATGACGCTGCTCAGCCGGGAGTATGAAGACGACGTGGCCAAGCTCACCGCCGGCTTCTACGACCTGCTCAACACAAATGGTCTGCGCACCATTCTGACCACCACCTTGGCTCCTGGCCTGAAGTACACCTAACCATGATCGAGAAATACATGCGCGCCCCGTATCGCGAGGGTGCAAGGGGTCCTATTGCCTTCGATTGCTGGGGGCTGTGCCGGGACATCCGCCATGAACTGTTCGGCCTGCCGTGGTTGCCCAGCCTGGGCTCAGTCGGCAAGGACAAGATCCGCGAGAACACCAAGGCCTACCGGGCGCTTCGAGCCGCGATGGAGGAGTGCGCCCCGGAGCCAGGAGCGATCGCCGCGGTGCTGCGCGGGGAGGCCCTGCTGCATGTCGGTACCGTTCTCATGAGCGAAGGTCGCCTCAAGGTGATCGACACGAACCCTGGCGGCGCAAGCCTCTGGACAACAGGCGACTTCGAAGCCGCGCACCCAAGGGTGGTTTACTATCGTGACCGTCGAATTCTTCCCCAACAAGCTCAGTGACACAGCGCCCCTTGGCACCTGGAAGACCGATCGCCGCCAGACGATTGAGGAATGGCTGAAGAGCCAGGCCCCTTCCTACGAGCGCCGGGAAAGCCCGCCGATCAGCGCCGTTCTGAACGATGAGGTAATCGATCAGGCCGACTGGCACAAGGTCTCCTTCAAGCCAGCCGACCTGCTGCAGATCTACCGCGAGCCGAAGGGCACCGACCCGTTCTCCATCACCTTCGCGCTGTTCAAGGGCGCCAAGGCCGTGCTCAAGGCCATCATGCCTAAGATGCCCGGCATGCCGTCCAATGGCGGGATGCAGCAGGGCGACCCGCTGATGGAGGCGAGCGCCAAGGGCAACAAGGTGAAGCTGGGCGACCCGGTGCGCCAGATCGCTGGCCACCAGCGCACCTACCCGTCGTACCTGGCCCAGCCTCGGCGCGCCTATGTTGCGCCGCGCGACCAGCGGGTCGAGATGCTGCTGTATGTGGCCGAAGGTGAGTACGACATCCCGCTGTCCAAGGTCAAAGTGGGCGAAACCCCGCTGATTTCCCTGGGATCGGACGCCACCTTCACTATTTACCCGCCAGGCGCTGACTTGTCCGGAGACCCAGCGCACATCAACTGGTTCAACGTCCCAGAGGTTGGGGCCAGTTCCAGCGGATCTGCCGGGCTTGAGCTGACGGTGGCCACCGACCTGACCCGGTCGGCTACCGCCTCGGCGTACCAGTTCGTGAACGACACGATCAGTGTTCCGGCCGGCTCCGGCCAGTTTCCGGCCGACTGGTCGAACGGGATCATCATCCGCGTGCTCGCCCCGTACACCTACACGGTGATCGACGGCGGCGCGGGGCGTGACATCATCCGTGGCCCGCTTGAGATGCTCAATCCCGTGCCGGGAATGCTGATTGAGGTCGCCGGGGCGAACGCCGGCCTGTACGTCGTGCACACCTACACGCCATACAGCCCAGCAGTGCCAGCCAACCCCGGCACGGCCTCTACGCTCACTGGTTCGGCGGCACCCAGCCGGTACGACTTCAACGTCACGCCGCTCAGCTTCAACCTGGTCCGGGGCACCTCGACCTACCCCTTGACGCTGAATGCGGCGACCACAGACCTAGCCGGCCTGGTGTCGGCGCTCAACACGCTGCTGGGCGGAACGCCGATCCAGGCGCAGCAGAGCAGCGGTCGTGTTCGCTTCGTGGAACTGACGCCATTCGCTGGTCAGGCCATCACAGCCACCGGCGCATCCACCATCCTGGGCTCATCTCCAGTTGGCGTCACCGGAACCGCCACCACCAGCGGCACGCCGGAGCAGCCAGCCGAGATGACGCTGGACTACGACGGTGGTTCGCCTGTCGTGGGCCTGGCGCTGGGGCAGGGCCTGGCCACCATCGGCCCGCGCGGTCTGCGGTACCGGATCACGGCCTACAGCACAAATCTGCTTGAGGTGGAGCGACTGACGTCTGCCGGGGCGGTCGATTCTGGCTGGCCTGGCTTCAACAACATGCAGACCGTCAACGGGCTGATCACGCTGGACGCCTCCAATCTCCAGGGCGGCTATCGCGGGCCGTTCGCCTGCTGCCCCGAGGGCGAGAAGGTTACGGCGCTGGAGTGGTCAGTCACCTACGCCAACGGCCTTTGCGGTATTGGCCGGGAAGGGCAGATTTACGAGATCCCGACGTACTACGTGTTCGAGTACCGGGATATGGACGCGGCGGGTGCCTGGACGGTCATCGAGAAGGTCAACTACGGCGGATCGTTGGACGCCCAGGGCTTCACCGCAAGCGTGATCCTGCCTTACCCGATGCGGGCCGAGGCCAGGATTCGCAAGCAGTTCGTAGACCGGCCGGGCCGGATCAACGATGAGGCCCGCGACGACGCCACCTGGACTGACCTGCGCGGGCGTATGCAGAACTCGCCAACCAGCTATCCAGGCCTGACGGTCATGACCTGCAATATCCGTGGCGGTGACCGTCTTTCTGCCCAGTCGGAGAGCCAGGTCAGTGTTGAGGCAACCCACATCCTTCCCCTGATGGAAGGCGGTACCGGGCCAAGCCGCGACATTGTGCCGTGGTGCATCTACAAACTGAAGCAGCGCGGGTACACGGACGATGACCTGGATCTGCCGGAGTGGCAGGCCTTCCACAACATCTGCGTTGCGCGCGGCGACACCTACGACGAGACGCTGGATTCGACGATCACCGTCAAGGACATGATCAACAACGCGCTGGCGTGCGGGTTCGGCGAACTGGTGACCTTCCGGGGCCTGTTGCGCCCGGTTCGTGATGGTGCGCGGGCTGCATTCGACGTCTCCTACGGCCCTAAGACGCAGACCTACTCGCCGCAGAACATGACCAAGATGCTCAAGATCAGCGGCGCCATGCCGTCGATAAACGACTTCGACGGCGTGGATGTCGAGTACTTCTCGCGCAGCACCTGGGCGTGGGAAACGGTCGAGTGCCGCTGGCCCGGAGACCTGGGCACCAAGGTCGAGAAGATCAAAATGCCTGGATTCAGCGACAAGACCAGGGCCTGGCGGTTCGGCATGCGCCGGCGCGGGCATCAGAAGTTCCGCACCGACGTTTACACCTGGGAAACCGAGATGGACGGCAGCAACAGCGGCTACCTGAGCTTTGCAGCCGTTGCCGATGACGCTCCCAAGCGGTGCCAGAGCGCGATCCTGCTGGCGTTCGAAGTCACCGGCTCCGGCACGCTGCTGCACTCTTCGGAGCCGCTGGACTTCAGCGCTGGTGGTGAGCACCGAGTCGGCGTGCGCAAGCTGGACGGCACGCTGTCTGGTCCGTTCACCGCCACGCAGGTCGACCAGTACACCGCCAGGGTGGATGCCCTCGACTTCACGCCCGTGATCGGTGGACCGCTGGAGCAGCCGCACATCCTGTTCGGCCCGGCAGCGCGCTGGGCCTACCCGACCCTGATCACCAGCTCCGACCCAGCAAACGGCAACGTCTCCATGAAGGGCATGCCCTACGACGCCCGTGTTTACACCTACGACGACCAATCGCCCGCCTGATTAAGACCAGTCCCTGTTCAGGGATTTGAAGAGGAAGAACTATGGCCACCGGCGCAGAATCTCTGCAGCTGTTCAACCAGCTTGTCGCCCTTGGCAACACGCTGTTTCTGTCCGATGAGGACTTCGTCACGATCAATGGCGTGACAAAGCCCACCCTCAAAAAGGTCTATGCCGAGTTTCTGGCCAGCATCAGTACCTACCCAACAGTTGCCGAAGGCCTGACGAAGACCAACGGCACCGGTACTGACAATCGTTTCTTCTCGGTGCCTGGGGCGGGCGACGTTTTCGAGACCCGCTACCGAAACGATGCGGGCGTGGCTGTTGAGATTTCATCTCTGTTGTCCTGGAATTCGAACTCGCTGACCATCAACCGCGGCAAGGTCTATCCGCTGCGCAGGATGACCAGGAACAGCATCACCAGTGCAGAGCCCATCGCCTTCAGCAAGGCGATCCTGAACATTTGCATCATCGGTGCCCGAGCCGGTAAATATTACCGCCTGGCCTACTACGTGAACGGATCCAGCGCGCTGGGGCCGACGGCCAAGCCCGATGGATGGATCGTCGAAGAGATCGATCAGGCGAACTACGCCACTGCTGCTAATCCTGTAACCACTGTCATCAACTACACGGATGCCGGGACACCGGCGATCACCCGTGACGGGATCCAGACAGTCGTATTGTCGAGCACCGTTGTCCCCGACCTGCGCATCCTGATCACCCTGGACACGGCAGCACTGCCTACGCTCGGCACAGCAATCGCCGCCAACAGCAGCGGGCAGAGCGGCTACAGCTACATCATTGACCCGAGTCGCTACATTCCGGCAAAGAGCGACATCACCAACTCAATCACCATCAACGCGGGGCAGATAGCCCCATTCAGGTCGGTGAGTCGTGGTGGTGGCGTGTCTACGCCGAATACACTGCAGACCTTGGTCATTCTGAATGCCCGGGTGATCAATGCTAAGCCGGGCAAATACTACGGTCTGCGCTACTTTCAGAACGGCAACGACGCAGTGGTGCCGGCTGCCGATGGCTGGATCGTGGAGGAAGTCGACATCGTCGGCTATGACGCCTCGGTCATTACCAATGGCACCACCATCTCGGCCCTGGTCGACCCGCAGCCGACGATCGACCGAACGCTGGGTATCCAGACCGTACTGATCAACACCAAGACAGATGTTCGAATAGAACTGGTGCTGGACGCCTCCAAGCTGCAGGCATATGGCAACCAGTACGGGATGAACTTCGTCCCGCAGAACGGCTATTCGCAGGTAATCGACCCGGCCTGCTATGAGTTCCCTGTCGCAGGCAACGGGACCGGTCCGCGCGTCTCCTACACCCTCGACGCAGCGGGTAGGCTGACCCTGAGCTGGCCGGATGGTATCGGCACGCGGGGCTTCGTCTTCGGGCCGAATGGCGAGAACAGCCTGGCCAACTTCGCCCAGGTAATCCGCAACGGCGGTGCGATCAGCGCGTTCGGAACCGACTGGCTGCCTCCCATGATCTTCGACGCGGTCAACAACGGTGACGGGTGGCCGACTCTCGAATTCACGGGTGGCAACCACCGGGTAGACAACAAGCTGACCGCCGCTTCTGTCGCCTATGTGATCGAAGCTGACGGCGTGCCGCTGACAGGCCCTACCAGTGGTACGGCTGACCGGATCACCTGCCGCATCGTCAACAAGCTCATGGCGGGTAACACCGTGAGCCTGGGTCGGTACCCGCTACTGCAGTCCTTCCAGGTCGACTTCATGCCGGGTGTCTCCGGGGTCCATGCCGATATCATGGCGCTGGAGGACGTGGATATTTACACCGACTACGCCTGCCAGATCGTGACCACGGGTGTAAACGACACTCTGTTCTACCTGGGCGGCCAGTTCCCGCAGCCGATCCCGTTCGACAGCACCGTCAACTCGGGCTCCCCGGCAGATTACCCCGACGCCTGGGCGGTGCTCACCACCAGCGCGAACGGCCAGCTGGCTGCCTGGATCGACCGGAAGTATGGCGTGGCCGCCGAATCGCAGATCTTCGAGAACTACGGGAAGATCATCGGTGGCGGCGGGACCTCGACCAAGCAGTACACGACGGCGATCAACAAGGAGCGTGTTCGCAATCCGGCCAACGCCATGCGGCTGCAGGCAGGCAAGAGCTACCAGTGGCGCGGCGGCTACTCGTGGGGGCCGGTCAGCCTACCGGATGGCATGGTTGCCACCCTGCGCTACATGGACGAGTGGCGGATCCGCCGGGCGTTCGCTGTTTCGGCAAGCAAGATCCTAAAGCCGTAGGCCCTACCTCAAATCGATGCCCGCCCAGCGCGGGCTTTTTTGTGCCTGGAGAAAACCAAATGCGTATATCGCAACGCGGCTTGAGCCTCATCAAATCGTTCGAGGGCCTGCGCCTGCAGGCCTATCAGGATTCAGTCGGGGTCTGGACCATCGGCTACGGCGCCACTCGAGGTGTGAAAGCCGGCATGAAGATCAGCAAGGAGCAGGCCGAGCGCATGCTGCTGAATGACGTGCAGCGGTTCGAGCCAGAAGTTGAGCGCCTGATCACGTCGCCGCTGAACCAGAACCAGTGGGACGCGCTGATCAGCTTCACCTATAACCTGGGCGGGGCGAATCTTGAGTCGTCCACGTTGCGAAGACTGCTAAATGCTGGAGATTACGCCGGAGCGGCCGAGCAGTTCCCGCGCTGGAACAAGGCGGGAGGTAAGGTGCTGCCCGGCCTGGTCAGGCGCCGCGCCGCCGAGCGTGAGCTGTTCCTGGCGGCGCCGTGAACTTTCTTAGCGCGATGCCGGCTTGGTGCTGGTGGCTGATCGCCCTGGCGCTGGTTGCCGGCAGCCAGCAGTACCGGGTTGTGCTTGCAAATGGAGAGACAGCAGCTGCGCGCGGAGAAACAGAAGCGGCACGCACCGAACTGGCCGACTACCGCCTGGATGTATCCGAGCGCGACCGGCGCGCGGCTGCTCAGTCCAGAACCGAAGAGCAGCGCCGCCAAGCCGTGGCGGACGAGGAGGGTGAAAGTGCACGACAAAAGCTGGAACTGGCCCAAGGCCGCGCCGCTGCTGCTGAGTCTGCTGCTGGCGGGCTGCGCGGCGAAGTCGCCCGATTGCGGGACGGCCACCGAGCCACCTGCGACGCCATCGCTACCCAGCAGCGCAAGGCAGGAGCCTCTGCCGTCCTGGTGCTCGGGGGATTGCTTGAAGAAGCTGACCGAATGGCGGGAATTTTCGCGGAAGCGCTTGAGCGAAGTCGAGTAGCAGGAAGGGCCTGCGAGGCTATTGCGGATGGGCTCAAATAGATAACTGTAGGGTGAGTAAATCCCCGGCCTGGTAAAGCCACAGGTTTAAATTTCTCTCACTACTAATTTTTGTATAGGTGTATCGCGGCTCTACTATTTTATAATGGTTCTCAGGCTCAGTTGGTGTCGCGGGTGTGTTCGATTAACTGATCTCGCTTTCTATTATGCTGAATATGCTTGTTACATTCTTTACTTGGGACATGGCTTCGGTATTCGTAATGCACTCATCCAAAAAATAATCTGCCCTAACTCTTAGCGCGTGCATTGCGTGTATGCGTGTTCCAAGTCTTCTTATTTTGGCTTGCCTTTCTTTATCATTACATATGAAACTGCAAAGCGTGTCCGACAGTTTTATGTGAGATCCACCTTTCATGTTGCTCACTCCTAGGCTAAGATTTTTGTCTGCTAGGTGTAGAGTCTCATGGTAAGCGCTGTAGTATGACCTGCTTACAATGTTTCGATGATCGGTCTCGCTCAAGTCGTTGCATAACAGCAATTCTTGTGACCAAGTCAGGAAGCTTTTTGAGGTAATAGGCATTTATCAGATCCATTGATCAATTTTGTTTAAAGGCTATTTACAGTCGGCTCCTGGTGGTATGGGATAAAAACGTACATGATATCTTTTAGGATGTGGCATGCGTCAAAGTCAACGATGCGATCGCATAGAGTTTCATTGAGTTCGTGTATAAGGTCGGCGCTGCCTTCGATTGCGGCATAAAAAGTCACTGTTGAGCCACCGTAATTATCGGTTCTTCTGAAGTTACCTTTTTTGAAACCTATGTTTCTCTCGCTCATAATGCTTTCTGCGATTTTGTAAATCTTATTTGCTTCGTCGTCGGAGATGTTGTTTTGTTCAAATAGCGTTGCAAGTTGCAGGGTGGCTCTCGCGTTGATGTTTTTTTCGAGTGCGTCAATGTCTATTTTGTCAAGATTGCTCTTGATTGTTTCGGAAAAAATTCGAGGCTTGAATATTATTTGAGCAGCTTCGGCAAGGTCGATCAGAGCATGGTGGTCAGGTGATAGGTCTGCGGCTATTTTGTAGTGTCGGCAGGCGGCTTCTGGCTTTCTGAATTTGCTAAGCGCGTGAGCATAGTTTGTATGAATGTTGCGATCGCTGGGGTCGAGTGATAATGTTTCTTCAAAGGTGGAAAGTGATTTTTCGGCGTTGTTTTCGATGGTGTACAAGATTCCGAGGCAAATTCGTGCGGCGATAAAGTGCGCGGATTCTAGTTTTTTAATGTCTCGACGAAGGCGTGCGGAAGTAAATGGGTCTAAAATGGACCCAGAGTTGGCAAGTATGTTCAGTTCTTCTACTAAAGTGTCGCTGATTGTTTTTGCCACAGCCATAATCGACTCCAAATCCCTTTATGACACTAACCTTGGCACGAAATCACATGACTAAAATTACGATGAAGATCGGGAGACAAGCTTCATGACCTTAAGAGGCGTACTATACGACACGATGAGACCTTCCGTCGAATCCGCGCGATACCCTAAACGTAGCCGTGTCACCGTTCGTCATGGAGCCTGAGATCTGCACATAAGTCGTAGGCTTGTTTAGCCATGCCCGATGGCCTCACGCATCTACCTTAAGGCGCTTTCCGGCCGTGCGTGGAGTGGCAAACGTTGTCGTGTCGAACACCCTATAATGCGCTGGATAAAAATTCATCGGGGCAGGGCTGTGGACAAGCGGACGTTCATCGGGATGGTCGAGGCAGGCGAGCCGCTGATCCAGCAGGCTGTGGATGCATTCCGCTCCTTCCACGAGGCACAGGATTGTGGCGCCCCGCCAGAAGAGGTTGAGCGCCTTCGCCTGCTCGCCGAGTCTCTGTTCCAGGCGGTCTCCGACTACCAGTTCCGGGTCATAGCCAAGGCTCGGGGAAAGGATCTGCCCCCACTGCACTGACCCGCTGATCGGCAATTTCCCGCACCGGGATACGCCTATAAGATACTGTGTTTTTGTACAGTGTTGGTGCTCTATGTATTTCCTCCTCGTTCGCCGCCGCGTGAATGGCGTGGCCATCCCCACCAGTCAGCTCGGGAAGATCACTCCGATCCGGGCAGACATCCACATCGGCGACCACCACAGTGAACCGCTGGGCCGAGTCGCGACCCAGGCCTGGATGTTCAACCCGACCCCCGGGCCTGACGTGATACCCCGGCTGCACGACGCCAGGGTCAACGGCATGGCCCAGCTCGGCATGAACATTAACGGCATCGAAGAGATCGACGGCGTGATGTACGCGCAGTCGTGGTGGTGCAGGGCGGAATGATGGCCGGGATACCTCGCGCTTGGCTTGATGAGCTGAACGACCAATGCGCCCTGGCTACCGACCCAGATGGCCGGGCCGCCGTCCTGGTCGAGATGGCCATGGCCGCCCACCGTCGCGGGGAGGTGGGCGCCGACCACCTGTGCGAGATGCTGGAGTTTGCCGAGGCGGCTCGGCTCTACGGCCTGAACGAGCACGAGGACATGTACGCCTGCGGCCTGTTCGGCTACCACGAGCCTCTGCCGGAATGGGGTATCGAGGTGATCAAGGGGTAGGGCAAGGAGCCGCCTGTCTGTGGGTATCTATATAAAGGAAGTGAGTCGGTCGGCAGAACGCCGGATGCGGGCCGGAGCCCGTGGGGAGTTTTTCGGGGGATGGTGAAAATTGGTTCTGCACAGTGCGGCACCGTTTGCAGCGAGCGCCCGCTCAATGCCTTGGATTTAAAGGCGTTTCGTACATCCCGCACGCATGGGGTGCAAGGGGTCGAGTGTTCGAATCACTCCGTCCCGACCAATAATCCCAATGACTTAGGCCATTTCCGCAAGGAGTGGCCTTTTTCATGTGCGTGACTTTTGCGTGACTTCTCAGGTTTTTACGCCTGCCTCCTCTTCTTATTTGTCAGCACCGGCCCACGCGAGTCCGTCGCTGAGGCTTTGTTTGCCGCTTCTATCAGCTGCCAGCTCTGCACCAGAGTAGTGGCGGTCTTGTGTCTCAGAAACGATTTCCGATCTTCCTCTGTTGCACCTGCTGCTTTCAGGGGCCTACCGAAGGTGTGCTTCAGGTCGTCTTTGACCAAACTCAAATCACCAGTACATTTGTTGATTACTATTTCTGATGCTTTTCAAAGCGAATATCACCTTCTGGTAAGGTCTTCACGGGCTGCCAGCCGAGGTTTCGATAGAAGCCACTCGCGCGGCTAGCCTCAGCCGTTTCTAACCAGATCGTCTGGTGGTGTTGAAATAGGAAAGTCTCTGCTTTATCCATCAGTCTGCGCCCTAATCCGTTTCCTTCGAATTCGGGTAGAACGAAAGCGGCAAACACACATCCGTCCTCGACATTGGCCATGGAAAAGCCTACAGGGGCACCATTGATCTCGGCGACCCAAGCGCATGGGGCCTCTATAATTGCCTGTCGTATCGTTCTAGGAGTAATCCCGATTTCCGCGAGCTGATCAAGGGATAAGTGATTTTCGTGAACGCTGGTTCGAATATCAAAAATGGCATCGATATCCGCGAGGTTGGCGAGTCTGATTGTTTTTTCCATGATGTCCTCCTTTATAGCCCCTCTCGAATGAAAGTATCCTTTCACAGCTGGCGCAATGAACGGTGGCCCCCTTTGTACGGCAGTAACTCCGTAATCTTACTCGCCCACTGCATCGGCGGCCGTGTCAGCAGGTCTGCTTTCCTGTGCGTCAGGGTCCCGCATTCTTCGCGCTGCGGCAGAGTGTGGTTACGAAGGCTGGATGAGTGGCCAGCCGGACAGATGCGCTGCCGTTAGCCTTCAGGTAGGGTGCTACCGCATACGAATTCCTTCGAGCCAAGGCGGTGTGACCCGTACTCAACGACGTAGCCATCACCAAGGCGCTCCGCCTCCGCCTTGGCTGTCTTCTGGTCTGCATAGACGTCGACAAAATGCCATGGATGCCTGTCCCGAAGGACGCCCCACCCAAGCACCCAGCCTTCTTTGGCGGGGTCTGGAGGCAGGTTTTTCGCTAAGCTGCGGATGCCCATATAGCGGTCCTCTGAAGCGATAGCTATTAAAGCGCCGGATTCACGAAGTTCTACAGCATTGAGGATCTTAGTTCCATATACGCATAGTGTGCTCGCGGTTCTACGCGCATCCCGGTATCGTCTATTGAGACGATCAACTCAGATCCAGACGTCGTTCAAAGCCGTCCGCTCACCGCCTTCATGGCCGGTTCACCACGCCGCGTGGCTCGATCATCATCAGTTTCGCTTCCCCCTGCGCCGCTGTCCTGTGTTCCACCCCACGTGGCACGACATACAATTCGCCGGGGTTCACATAAACGCAGCCCTCTGGCAGATCGATGCGCAAGGTGCCTTCAAGCACAAGAAACGCTTCATCGGTCTCCGGGTGCGAATGCCAGATGAATTCACCTTCGATTCGCACAACCTTGAACTGGTAGTCGTTCATTTCCGCGACCACCCTGGGGCTCCACTGCTGTTCAATCAGTGAAGCCTTCTGGGTCAGGTTCACAGGGCATGATGCGCGTTGCGTGTTGGCGTCGGACATGACGGATCCTCTGTAGTTGAGGTGATCAGCCTACCCAACCCAACGCACGCCGCTCTTGTACGATCCTGCAAGTCAGCGGGCAGGCCGCAAGCGTTCCAGCCAGCGCAATGGCGACACGCCATAGCTGCGGGTGAAGTGCCGTGTCATGTGGCTCTGATCGTGAAAGCCCGCAGCCAGTGCTGCATCGACCAGCGTGAAGCCATCCAGCATCAGCCGCCGAGCAGTGTCCAGGCGCCGCAGCGTGACAAAGCGGTAGGGGCTGGTGCCATAAAGGGCGCGGAAGTCGCGTGACAAGCTCCATTGCTCGCGGCCGCTGGCCTGTTCGAGCATCTCCAGGGTGATGCCCTGTTGAAGGTGTTCCATGATGAATGCCCGGGCGCGCTCGGCCGAGCGGTAGTCCAGGCGTTTGCGGCCGCGGGGCTTGCCGCCGACCGCACGCAGCGCCATGGCCAGGTCATAGACGGCGTCCTGCTCCTCCAGCGTTTCGAGTGGGTGATCCAGTGCCTGCACGAAGGCTTCACTGGCGCGGTACAGGCGCGGGTCGCTGGTCAGCCCGCCGGCAATGAAGGGCAATGGCTCACCGCTGAGCACGTTTTGAATCAGCGCCGGGTCGATGTAGGCCATCCGGTAGCGAAAGCCCGCATCCGTACCCGCCATACCATCATGGGCTTCGTCAGGGTGGAGGACGAGCGTATTACCCGGTACGCCGTGGCACAGCGCCCCCTTGTAGTGAAAGCTCTGCACGCCGGCGAGGGTGCGGCCGATCGAGTAGGTGTCGTGACGATGCGGGTCGTAGCCATGGCTGCCGAACCATGCTTCGATCCGCTCCACGCTGCCGGGTTGAGCGCTACGTATGACCCAGTCCGAGGTGGCAGCGGGGCTTGCTTTTCGTACCATGAAGGGGCTTTCCTGCGAGTTACCTCGCGTGATGGTCACATGAAAACGGTCGCTTTCTGTAAGGCCGCTCTCAGCCAGAGGCCCTGAACCTCTAAAGCAGATCGGCGGTCCCAGGCGCTGTCTGAAGTGAGGTGTCGCAGACAGTTTCCAGCCTTCCTAACGTACACCTCAATAGCGTTAGAGCCGCCTAGAGCGTAATGCTGTTCACGTGAGTTTTCCATCGCTTGGAGTGGGGCCGCTTTGCGGCCCATCGCGGCACAAGGCCGCTCCCACAATGTTCGCGCATGCCCTGTAAATAGCGGCATAACGCGGTCGGTGGAGCGGCCTCGGCATTCTTATGTGAACAGCAGCAGACCATGCCAACGATCGCTTCATTCTCTCCGCGCCCCTTCAGGGTGCGAAGTGGCCTGGAATAACAGCCTTCATGCACCAGCAGTGAGCGTCTAGTGGTAGCCACTACCCGGCATTCCGCTTGGATTACAGTTGGCGTGGAAGTTGCTGGCATTTTGATATCTGCGTCGCTTATGGTGAACTTAATGTCGCTTTCAAGTAGTTCCATGCAGTTGTCATCGAGCGAGCGGGGTTGGCTGCCCTGGTTCGGCAAAGCCGGCAAGTTCAGCATGAGGTGGGCGTGCCGCCTCAATCGTTCGAACTATGTAGAAATCGAGCAGACGTTCGAAGCCATTGCCCAGACGCGGGTGCAATTGCTGCACAACTGGGCGCGCGAACAATGGGATCACCTGGCAGAGTTGGCGGAATGCCTGGCAGCAGACTTCGCTCATATTCAGCCCTCGGCATTACTCGACAAGCTGGCACAGGCCGAAGATTTTTCGGAACTGAGTGTGATTGACTGCACGGGCAACGTCAGGGTATCCACCTGGCCAAAGCGTGGCAGTACGCAGAGCGAGCAGCTCGCGGCGTTGGCCAAAGGCCTGAAAGCGCCATTTCTTCACGGGCCCTACAGCGACCCGATGACCTTGCAGATCGGCCCATCTTCGTCGCGTTTTCACGATGAGGTGACGCTGATGTTCTACCAGCCGATCAGGCACGCGGGCAACGTCCTGGGCTGCCTGTGTGGCCGGGTCCCCAATGATGTGCTGGGCGACCTGATCCAGCGCGAGGCCGGGCATATTTATGCCGAGTCGGGCGACAACTATCTGTTTATGGTGCAATCGCGTTTCGACCCGACCGTGCAACCAGGCACCGCTTTGTCCCGTTCGCGCTTTGAGGACGGGACGTTTACCCATGGCGAAAACCTCAAGAGCGGCGTGCGTACGCCCTGGAGCACTGTGCAGGTGCAGCGCCATACCGAGCTGGAGCTGCGCTTCACCGACCCCGCGACGCGTGAGCTGCACCCCGGCGTGCGGGAAACCATCCGGCGTGGTACCAACCTGTTCGTGACTTACCCGGGTTATTCGGACTACCGCCATGTGCCGGTGGTCGGCAAGGGCGTGACCTTCCAGTTACCAGGGTCGCCCGACCGTTGGGGGATGATGTGCGAGGCCGACTTGGAGGAGGTCTATCGCCGCCGTTCGCTGAGCTACCGGTTGATGAAACCCTACGTGGCGACCATGGTTGGGCTGTTCGGCTGTAATTACCTGGTGCAGCATTACGCCGGATTGCCACAGGGGGTGAACGACGCCATCCAGGCCCTCAGCATGGTCGGTGCTACGCTGCTGTTCGGCGTGCTCGGGCCAAGGCGCCTGGCGGCCAGGTTGAACGGCATGAGCGGTGTGCTGCGTACCATCGCCGAGGGTGAGGGCAACCTGCGCCAGCGCCTGGACACTGGCGCCCTGGCCAATGACGAGAGTGGCGACATGGCGCGCTGGATCAACAGTTTCATCGACCGCCTGGACGCCGTGGTGGGGCAGGTGGTCAAGGCCAGCCGCACGGTTGGCAGCACCAACCAGATGATGCTCGGGCGCAGCCAGGAAGCGAGCGTGAGCTCTGTCGAGGTGGCCGATGCGGTGCACCAGATGATGATCATCATGGAGGAACAGCTCGGTGAGCTGCAGCAGGCTTCGGTCAGCGCCGAACACATGAAGCAGGCCATGGACGAGGTGGTCAGCCGCGCCCGCGAGCAGTACCTGGCTGTGCAGGCGGGCACCCAATCGATTCGCGATGTGGTGGCCCGCTCGGCCTCTAGTGTGCAACTGCTCGACAGCCGCATGGCGCAGATTGGCAATATCACCGGGCTGATCAGCGACATTACCAACCAGACCAACCTACTGGCGTTAAATGCCGCCATTGAGGCGGCACGGGCGGGCGAGCATGGCCGTGGGTTCGCGGTGGTGGCCGATGAGGTGCGCAGTCTGGCGGCCCGCACCGCGCGGGCGGCCGACGATATCCGGCACATGGTCGAAGGCCTGCAGAACGAAACGCAGCAAGCGGTGAGTTTTATGGAGGAGGGCGTGCAGAATGTCGATGATAGTTTGCGCCTGGCCGAGGATGCGTCGTCGGAGAACGTGCAACTTCACCAGGCGGTGGAGGGCATGTTCGCCATCATCCAGCAGCTCAACCGCCGCAGCATCGAGTATGGCAAGACCATCGAACAGGTTAACCACTCCTCCAGCGAGATGCGCCAGACCGCAGTGGTGCTGCAAAACAGCGCGCAGAAGGTAAAGGTGGATGCCGGCAAGCTGCAGAAGCTGGTGGGGCAATTCGAGGTCAGCGGTGATGGCGAACGGGTCGCTGCTGCTTGAGCGCCGACGGCGCCTCACACAAGTAACCCAGAATTCGCGTAAAAAAAAGCGCGAATTCTGGGTTGTCCGCTGCCAATTAAAAGTAGGTAGTTACCCCAGCAAAATACGCCCGGCCAGGCACGTAATAGCTGGTCGAGTCATCACGCGGGTCTTCATCCAGCAGGTTCTGCACGCCGACATTCAGGGTGAGCCAGTGGGTGGCTGCCCAGTTGGCGGTCAGATCGTACGTGGTGTACGGCTTGACGAAGTCGGTACCCAGGCCGCGTTGCTTACCCACGTGCTGAGCTGACAATTCGGTACCGAACCGTTCGGTGATCTGCCAGTCGATGGCGCTGTACAACGACAGCTTCGGCGAGCTGATCAGGTCTTCACCGGTCGACAGGTTGCGGCTTTCGAGCATGTAGGTGGCATTGGTGCGCCAGCTGGCGTTTTCCCACAACGGCACTTTGGTGCTGCCTTCCCAGCCGCGGGTGCGGGCTTTGTCAGCATTTTCCAGCATGGTCCACCAGCGGCCCTGGAAATACCCCAGCGGCGCATACTCGATTTTGTCTTTGAAGTCGGTGTGGAAGTAAGTGAGGCTGGCCTCCCAACCGTCGCGGTCGAAGGAGACGCCAATCTCTTTGTTGGTGCTGATTTCCGGACGCAGGTTCGGGTTGCCTGCCATCCAGCAACTGCCGGTCACATAACCCAGCGGGCGCAATGATGTACAACCGCGACCGCCAGAGTTGGTCGCCGCGCCAGCACTGCCTTCTTTCAGGCTGGGGGCACGGAAGCCGCGTGACACGCCACCGCGTACGGTCCAGTCAGGGTGAGGGTGATAGACCACGTAAGCACGTGGGCTGTTGTGGTTGCCGTACTCGTCGCTATGGTCGAAGCGGTTCCCCAACGTCAGCGATAGGTTGTCGAGCAGAAACAGCTCGTCTTCGATAAACAGCGCGGAATAGTCGCCCTCAAGCTCCGCGCCGCCCACCGTTGCCCCTTGGTAATCAACCGGTACGGTGCCCAGCGTGTCGGTGTTGGTCAGTTGCTCGCGTTTCCATTGGCCGCCAACGGTGAGGCGCTGGTTTACCAGCAGTTCAAACGGGATGTTAAGGCTACCCTCGACGATTTTTTCTTCGGAGTTGGCCTTGCCCTCGCTGAGTTCGTTGTCGAACTTGTTCAGGTAAGCGTCGATACGCGAGGTACCAAAGCCCCAATCGCCGTGGTGAGAGACCACGAAGCTATCACGGGTCAGGCGCCCGGCACCGAAGCCCTCACCGACCGTGTCACCCCAGTCACCGAAGGTTTTCTTCGACGACCACGAACGCTCCACGCCTTGGATAGCCTCGAAGGACAACTCATGGTTGTCGTTGATCTGCCAATTAAGCAAGGCATTGACGCTGTGGTCTTTGGAACCGCCGGCGCCGTCGTTGTAAACGAAGTCACCTAGTGCATCGAGGCGCGGCTCGGCTTCGTCGGCAGCGCGCCGAGTAAGGTTGGCGCCCAGGCGCAGCCCCAGGGAGTCGGTGACAGGGCCAGAGAGGTTAACGCTGGTCTGGTTGGTCTGACCGCGGTCGGAGTCTTCTGGGATCGTGGTATTGACGTTGAGCGAGCCGCTCCACTCACGGGATACCTTGCGGGTGATGATGTTGATCACACCACCCATGGCGTCCGAGCCATACAACGACGACATCGGCCCGCGCACGATCTCGATCCGCTCAATCATGTTCGGCGAGATCCAGTTGATGTCCTGGCGACCCAGATCACGGCGGTAGTTAGTGTCGGCGGAGCTGCCGATGCGTTTACCGTCCACCAGGATCAAGGTGTATTTGTCGTCAAGGCCGCGCAGCTTGATCTTCGACTGCTCGCCCACGGGGCCGTAACCCCCGGTAACGCCGGGGATGCGGCGTAGCAGGGTGTTCAGGTCGTAGACCGGCTGGCGCTCGATCTCCTCCCGGGTGATGACGCTGACGCTGGCCGGCGCATCTCGCACATCCGTGCCGCCGCCCGTGGCGGTGACGAACGAGGCTTGCAGTTCTGTGGCGGGGAGCGGTTCAAGCTCGTGAATTTCCTCGGCCTGCACCGCAGTCGCGGCGAGCAGTGCGACGGTGAGCAGGGGACGGGAAAAAGGTGGGAATGGCATCGTGTAACTGTCCTTGTCGAGCGGTTGGATTCCAGGGGCAGAATGCAATCGGGGCGGGACATTAACGCAAACGAGAATCATTTAAAAGAAAATGTGAAAAATAATTTACCTAGAATTTACAAAAATTGACTGTGGGGAGGGGGGGTGCAGTCAGGGGATGGCCAGGCGGGTACCTGCATTCCTGGGCGCTGTATGAGTCCGTGGTGGTAATTGAGTTGCTGGGCCGCTTTTGCGGCCCTTCGCGGGGCAAGCCCGCTCCCACAAGTGGTTACTTTTGAGTTTTCAGCATGCCCAGCTCGGCATCGTCAAGCAGGGCCTTGGCCAGGGCGCAGAGGTAGTGCGAGGCCCAAAGCAAGTGGGGTTTGTCTTCCATCAGGCCGTCGATGGACAGGTCGCGGGCGTAGATGCCCTTAGTGCCGCGTTCCCGGCTCAGTCGGCATTTGCACCTGCGCCAATGCCACCTCAAGCAGTCTGCGCAAGGTTTCAAGCTCGTGCATCGAGGTCATGATCAATAAGGAGGAGGGCGACTTGGGTTGCATGAACATCGCCTGCTGGGCAACGGCTTCGGCAGGGACTATCTTCAGCATCAAAAACGACCGCAACGAAAAACAGGCGCAGCGAGTATCTTTGGGAAATGGACTACAAGATAGGGTTTAAATCTGATTTTTAGGCCGTTCGCCGCAACAACTCGCAACGCTCGGGCTTCGAAACTAACCCGTGACAGGCATTCAAACCAAGGAAGGTCATGACTAACTTAAAACCCGCAAGCTGCCTCCTGTTGTTGCTGGCCATGACCACCCTGGCCGCCTGCGTCCCCTGGAAGCGCGAACGCGCTGCCTACGCGGACCTCTGCCAATCCGAATTCCAGTTCAAAGTCCCAGGCCCGCAAGGCGAGACCACCCTCTACCTGGAAATGTACCTCTACGACCACGCCGCCCAGTGGAGCGACCGGCCATTTTCGCAGGGCTTGTACGTCGACTATCCCGGCGAGAAGTACTCGCGGCCGGAGTTCTACGTACAGCTCATCGCCTACAACAAAAACCGCCAACGCCCATCGTCTGGCAACCGTGGAGAGCCGCCGATCCCGATCCTGTACGACAGCCGCCAGGCCTACATCACCTTCGAAGACGGCTCGCGCCTGAGTGCGCGGCCAGAGGTCTACCTGGGCATCGACAAAACCTACGACTTTCCGCTGGTGTACCCACCCTCAGCGCGCCCATCGCCCTACAACATCAACAGCGACGAAGTGCAGCGCCACATCCCCAAAATCACCAACAACAAACGCTACGGCTCCGCCTATGTGATTTTCCAGACGGACAAGTTCAACGCCGATGCCAAGTGGATCATCCACCTGGGCGCATTAGAGGCCCAAGGCCGAAAACTGCCGATCCCACCCATCGAGCTCTGCTACCACCCCGTGAAGAAGTGGATCGGTATCGAGCCTTTGATGCGGCCTTGAAGTAATGCATTGACCGACAATGCAAAGCCTGTGTGCGGCGAGCCGGTCTTCACCGCGCAGGCGTGAGCGGCCAGCGTCGCACATTCGCTTGAACTGCCCAACTGCAGGGGTGCCTAACGTTCATCAACCTGAGGGCAGCACGATGACTGAGCGCAAAGACGATACGCAACAAAGCCAGGTACCGGCGCATTCCACGGAAGAGGAAAAGGCCAAGCTCAAGGACAAGAACAAGGACGGTATCCCCCCGGGCGCTGAATAAGGCCGGGGCGTTCGGTGTAGTCGTGCACCCCGGTTTCAAGCGCCAATAGGCGCTGCCGGGGCACGCTCTCTCTATTGAGGCGTTGGCACGCAAACTGGAGAACTATCATGGCAATCGATCACAACGGCCCCGATGCGCCCTATCCAGGCCCAGAAGAACTGGCACCTGAAACCGGCGCGGTCCATGGGTCAGGGCTGGAGCAGACTGAGTCTGAACCCAAACAGGGCGCGGGCGAAAAATGGTCCGAGAAACGACCGGAAGACTGGAACCCTCCACCCGGCGACCCAGGCTCGGGTCAGGACGCCCAGGATGACGCGGCGCAAAAGGCTGGCCCTGATGAAGGCGAAGTACCATTGCCGGCGGACGATGAGTCGCCGATTGAGGAAGAGATGAGGGATGTCGACGCCAACAATTCAGTGTCCAGCGAGCATCCGTAAGCTCGCTGGGTGACCCAGCGTTTCATCCGAGGCGTACAGCGATGAACAGTGACCACACCGCGCAAGGCGGCAGCAACCGTGACCTGCCCACTTCGCCCGACCCTGCCGTGAACCCGGACAACCCTACAGTCCCGAACCCTGATGACGACCCGCTAATGAATGAGCAAGAGGACGCAGATTGGCCAGCGCGTGATGGCGCGACGGACGAGGAACGGCAGAGCGTTGAACAGCCCTATGAGTATCAAGCCCCTCGTAAACGATCGGATTGAACGTTTCAGCACGCAGTATCGTCGGTACTTCCAAGTCCTTTGCATTTGGAGGTACTCACCATGAAATACCGCGCACTTGGCAATACCGGCCTGCTGGTTTCGGAGCTGGTCATCGGCACAGTCCCGTTCGGCGGCCGGGGCGCATTCGAAAAAACCGGCAGCGTGGACGTAGCGCTGGCCAGGCGCATGTTCGACATGGCCTTCGACGTTGGGGTCAACCTGGTCGACACAGCGGACCTTTACTCCCACGGCCTGGCCGAAGAAATCGTCGGCCAGGCGCTGGGGCAGCGGCGCCAGTCGATCATACTGGCCACCAAAGCGCGCAGCCCGATGGGCGAAAACCCCAACGACAGCGGGGCTTCGCGCTATCACCTGATCCGCGCCTGCGAGGCGAGCCTCAAGCGCCTGGGCACCGACCATATCGACCTCTACCAGATTCACAATTGGGATGGCATCACGCCAGTTGAAGAGACGCTGTCGGCGCTGGAGCAATTGGTGCAAAGCGGCAAGGTGCGATATTTCGGCACCTCCAACTACACCGCGTGGCAGATGATGAAAACCCTCGGCACCGCCCAGCTCAAGGGCTGGCAGCAGCCGGTTACCCAGCAGATCTACTACACCCCCGAGGCGCGCGAAGCCGAGTATGAGCTGCTGCCGATGGCGCTCGACCAGGGTATCGCCACACTGGTGTGGGGGCCGCTGGGGGAGGGGTTGTTGACCGGCAAGGTACGGCGCGGGCACAAGACCCCGAGCGGCACGCGCCAGGGCAATGACTGGCCAGAGCCCTACGTGCACGACCAAGAGCGCGCGTACGACATCATCGAGGCACTCATCGAGGTGGGGCAGCGCCATGGCTGCTCGCCGGCGCGGGTGTGCCTGGCCTGGCTCAAGGACCGGCCCGGTATCACCAGCGTGATCACGGCGGCGCGCACGGCCGAGCAGTTGCACGATAACTTGCAGGCGGTGGAGCTGCTGCTGACCGCCGAAGACCAGCAATTGCTCGAACGGGTGACGCGGATTGCGCCGCAGTATCCGTACTGGCACCGGATTGCGGCGGGCATGGATCGAATCGACCCGGCCGAGGCGCCGTTCATTGAGTTGCATCGGCAGACCATGAAGCAGCAGAAACAGTAATAGCTTGCGCCATGAGGCGGTGCCTGGCGTAGAGGTGCCACCTCTTTCAGGTCACGACGCCCGTGGGGCTCCCTGACGGTTAGTCGTTGTGCTCGGCTACTCGCCCTCCTGCGCTCAATAAGTGCGCGTGCAATTGCGAGGTCAGCATTTCAATCCTCTCGCTCATCTGCTTGGTGGCTTCGGTCAAATGGGTATTCACCTCCAATAGCTGCTGCAATTGTTTACTGTGCGTCTCAGCATCGCGCTGGCGGCGTTGGTTGGCCATGGCAATGGCCTCGCGGTGGCGGGCATCTGCCTCGGAAGAGGCCTTGTCACGATCGGCCTGGCGGGTTTGAGCGAGCAGAATCAGGGGCGCCGCATAGGCTGCCTGTAGGCTGAACGCCAGGTTGAGCAGAATGAAGGGGTAGGGGTCGAAATCGGACAGCCCTGACAGGCTGATGCCCACCCAGATCAATACCACGAGTGACTGTGACCCTAGAAACAAGGGCGTGCCAAAGAAGCGGGCGAAGGCTTCTGCCTTGCGGGCGAACGCGTCGTTGCCAAACACCGGTTGCATGTGCGCATGGGCGCGGTGAAACCTGAGATGGTCGACGTGTTCGGAAGGCTCGGAGACAGAGGGCTGTGCAGGTTTGGAAGGGTCCATCGGCGGGCTCCGGATGGCTGGGGCATGTCCAAACTAGCTTAGCCCGCAGCTACGCAATGGCCGCATGGCCTAAAGTTCAGTAAACCGCTTCACTGAAAAAGGGTGTCGTAATGGCCAAGTTGCACGTGTTGATTGCCGCAGTAACCTCAATGGCGCTGTTAGCGGCCCCTGGCGCTTCGTACGCCGACCCGGGAAACGGTAACGGCAATAACAAAGGGCACGGGCAAGGTAAGGGGCAGGGCCAGCATTCCCAAGGGCAGGGCAATCCTGGCGGTAAAAAGTCGAGCTCGGGTGGCGGTGACTGGCACGGCGGGCCATCAATCGACCGAGGCGATGTGCTGGGCATCTTGAGTGGCCATCGCAGCTATTGGAGCCCAGGCCCTGCATTGCCGCCTGGCATTCAAAAGAACCTGGCGCGCGGCAAACCGCTGCCGCCGGGTATCGCCAAGAAGCTGGATGGCCGGTTGCTTGGACAACTGCCTCATTATGAGGGCTACGAGTGGATGCAGGCGGGGGGGGACTTGCTGCTCGTGGCGGTCGCGACCGGGATTATTTACGAGGTTGTGAACGGGGCGTTCGATTGAGCCGCCGAAGTTAAGCGGCCACAGAGGAATCTGGCTTGATTGGCATCCCCGCCGCGGTGCCAAATTTAGATGAGAATGCTTGAAAATGGACTTGAAGGTTTTATTTAGTATTGTGAGTGCAATGACGACAATGATGGCTGCGGCCAAGGTTATTATTGACTTTTCGGTGGGTACCAAGGCCCGTCTCAAAGACGACTATCGCTTTGCGAAGGAGTTTTTCAGTGACCTTGATGCTGAACGGCTGCACCCCTTGGCGGTGGAACGCGGCTACCATGCCATAGCTGGCACGCGAGGCATCAACGCTACCGATATTGCTTACTTGATATCGCTGGATAAGCCTCAGCGACGGTTAACGGATTACGTTTTTTCACGTGCCTATGTTGATATGGACGCGTCGAATCATAAGATAGCGTTCAAGCAACCTTACAGGACCGCGTTCTCCAGGCGGTGGCGTAAATGTTGGGAGTGCCTGAAGTATGTTGTGCTCGCCGCCATTGCGCTTGCCCCATTCTTGGTGGTTGGCGTTCTCCGCTATGACCTTGAATATCTGATGCTTCTGATAGTCACCGTGCCCATATTTGGTACGTTGGCAGTCAATTCATTGGTTAATTATGTGAGGATTGGCTGTGCGGAAGAACTCGTGAAAGAGCAGCGCCTGCATACACCGCTTATTCAACTCGAAAATGTGGGCAAGGCGGTCGCTCGGCACCGGGCTTAATCTGCAGGGGAGCGCATTTGGCTCAAAAGGCCAAGTGCTTTGGCAGTGGCTCGGAAGAGCCACGGCTGCTGATCTAAATGGTGGCAATTTTGCCATTCAGAACAGGCACTTCAATTACGCCCTTATCAACCGCTTCTGCATCACAATCGTACGTTCCTCGCCACAAAATACATCCCGCACCTTGCAGAACCCCAGGCCTGCATAGAACCCTTCAGCAGTAACGGAAGAGGGCACTCGCAACCCTTCCAGCCCTCGGGCAATCGCTTCATTTTCGATCACCTCCATCATCTGCTTGCCGACCCCATGCCCCTGAAATTCAGGGTCAACGAACACACTCCTGACCACATCTGCGTCAAGGCTGGCGGTGGCAATCACTTGGCCCTCATTCAATGCCACGAATACCAGGCGTCGAGTGAGCAGTTCAAGAATGGCGTTTGCGCTAAACGATGCTTCCACGCGCAATATCGTGCCGGCATCGTAGTCAGCTGCGTTCGACCGGCGTAATGCAGCTATCACGACGCGGCTTATGTCCTCGGCATCTTCTGGTTTCGCCAAGCGGATATGGCAGTTCATCACTCGGTTCCTTGTGTAGTGCCTGCTTTGCAGATCAGAACATATTTTTTGCACTGGCGGGGTATGGCACCGGCGTTGCCGGTGTTCGCGGGGTAAACCCGCTCCTACAGGCAGTGTGGAAGCGCCATAGAAGAAGCTGATAGCAAATCGCTACCCTCTGTATTCCAAAATAAACGAAGCCCCCTGTCAAAACGCTCCTACTCTCTCCGTCGATGGACCAACCTGCCCACCGGAGCAAATCATGGAAAGATTAGCGTCGTCGCCCCCGCACGCCCGTACCCCCGTCACCGTCGTCCCAGAATCGCGCTTCATGCAGAACTACCGCGTGGCCAGTGCGGTGCACGGTGGCAGCTCGGCATCGGCCATCGTCAATGGCCGTGGCGATGTGGAGCTGTTCACCAGCGGCAGCAATACCGAGGTCTGGAACATCTACCCCGACCCGCAAAGCACCACGGCCAACAGCGCGACAGCCACCGGGCTGACCGGTGAGGTGATCGCCACCGGCCTGACCCCGAGCGGCGACATCGTGCTGTTCGCCGCCCAAGGCACCAACCTGCTGTACTGCGTCGAGCAGCCCACATCGGCTTCGCGCTGGTCGGCGGTGAAAATGATCGATGTGCCGTTGCCTTCCAATGCCATCCGCATTGCGCGTATCACCACCACGCGCATCAACAACAAGCTGTACATCGGGGTGCTGATCGAAGCCAAGGGCCTGGTTGGCACACTGTACAACTTCAGCTGGGGCGTGTGGGCTGGGCGTGCACCGGCCTCGCTCAATGGCACCACCTTGCAGTTGCAGACCCTCAACGCGGTGTGGACGGGCAACAGCGACGCCAATGTGGCGTTCTCGGTGTTCGATACGGTCATCCTCGAATACACCCTCAGCACCGGGCAGCTCGATCGGCCGGCGATTGCCGCCAACTTCCGCAGCCTGGATGTGGCGGCGGCGACCGATGAGGTGGGCAATACCCAGGTGCTGGCCGTTCTTTCCGATGGCAATGCCTATTGCCTGGTCGGGGGTGGCAAGCAGCCGTACAGCTGGGCGCAGTTGACGGTGGCGTCGTCGTTCAAGCAGGTGGCTGTGCTGCCTTCGCGCCCGGCGCTGAATGCGCTTTTGCTGGGCGTGGACAATACGCTGTACCACGCCAGCCAAAGCGCCCCTTCAGCCACCGGCTGGTCGCAGCCGACGCCGATATACAACGGCGTGCAGTCGTTTCAGGCGACGGTGGAAGACGGCGGGCTGGCGGTGTTCGCGATTCAGGCGCAGCAAAACACCGTCACTCAACTCACCCGCGAAACCCTCAGCGGTAACTGGAATATTGCGGCGCTGCAGGTGCAGGCGGGCGGCAAGATCGAGGACTTCGCTTCGTACAGCACGGATGTCACGTTGTTCAGTGAAGTGGGCACGCCACTGGCCGATACGCCGGTCGAAGTATGGACCGAGGAGCCGTCGCGGCTGGCCATCAATGGTGGGGTCTACTACGCCACGCCGCGCCGGCCGGTGCGGTTGTTGACCAACAGCGCCGGGGTGCTGTCGATTGCGCAGCAGGTCAGTGCGTTGGCGGCTCCGGCGATTTTGGTGGCGGTGCCGTCGTTGATGTCGCCCGGCGAGCGCATCGAGATCCGTCAGGATGCCGAGGTGCAGGACAGGCTCAGCGTCACCACGGGCGAGGAGTTGATGAACGCCAAGCTGGCCGGTGGTGCGCCGTTGCTGCGCGATCAGTACCACAAGCAGGAAACCGCCAACGCGGTGGCCGAGGCGGTCAGCCGCAGCATGCAGTTGGCAAGCCCGCTGTACCGCAAGGCTTCGGCGGCAACGCCGTATGTAGACCCGCGCCGGCCTCGCGCTGGGGTTTCGTTGCGTAGCGATGCGCTTGCAGGCGCGCGCTTGCTCGACCTGGCGCTGGTGCCGGAGCAGCACTGGCATTTGAGTGTTCAGGATGGCGAGGTGCGCTTTACCGATTTGTCCGCCGATGCGGCGTCGGGGCTGCTGATGGCCTTGCGCAGTAGTTCGCTGTCGGGCGGGTGGTTCAGCTGGTTGACCGACATCGGTGATTTTATTGCCGGGGTCGCCCAGGGCATCATCAAGGTGGTCGATTTCGTAGTGACCACGGTCAGTGCCGGGATACAGGCGGCGTTTCACTTTGTGGTCGACGGCGTCACCTACCTGTTCGAAACCCTGGTGGACACGGTCGAGAAAGCGTTCGACCTGGCCGAGGCGGTGTTCTCGGCGGTGAAGGTGTTCTTCCAGCAGCTCTACGAATGGCTGGCATTTCTGTTCAACTGGGGCGACATTCTGCGCACCCATGACGCCATTGCCCACATCGTCAACACCGGCTTCGACTTCCTGGTCGGCGCCACCGGGGGTATCCAGCGTATCGTCGATGGCAGCATCAACACCTTGCAAAGCCAGTTGCAGCAGTGGTTCGCCGAGGCCCGCAACACCTTGGCCGGCAGCTACAGCCTGGGTGGGTACGAGCAGGCCAATACGCCGGATGACCCGGCCACGTCCAAGGCGGTGGCCAACAACATCGTCTACAACGGCCTGATCAACAACGCGCCGGCCGCACAGTCGAACATGGCTGCCGCGGCGCTGATCCAGGAGGCCGACGGCCCGTTCACCCAGTTCATGGAGGCGCTGGCGAACTTGGTCGACTTTACCGAGTCGTCCCAGGCGTTCGCCCAGGCGCTGGTGTACCTGCAAGACCTGGGCACGGCGCCGGACGAGATCTTCCGCAAGCTGCTGGCAGCGCTGATGAGCGTGGTCGAAGGGGTGCTGCAGGCGGTGCTGTCGGGCGTGCAGGCGGTGATCGATGCGATGCTGAAAACGGTCGCGACGCTGATCGCGGGCCTCAAAACGCTGATGAATGCCAAGTGGAACATTCCGTTTGTCAGTGACCTTTACCGGCTGATCACCAACGGCTCGGACCTCACCACCCTGGACTTGATGTCGTTGGTGCTGGCGGTGCCGGGCACGGTGCTGTTCAAGATCCTGCAAAACAAGGCGCCGTTCCCGGACCAGGCGAGCGTGCTGCGCTTCAAGGCCGCGTTCAATGCCGACACGCTGCTCACCGCCACCGGGCTCAAGCCGGCTGGCCGACAGGTGCTGGCGCAGGCCGAGGATGGCTGGAGCGGTTGCCTGCCGCGCGACCTCGCGCTGCTGACCGGGGTGTTGGGCTCGGTGGCCTACTTCTTTTACGGCAGCCTCACTGCCCTGGGCGACATCATGCCACCGGAGGCAGGGCCGCCAGCGATCGTCGCCTACGTCGCGCTCACCCTGGAGACTGCTGCGCAATTGTGCAGTTGCCCGTGGATCTTCTCCAGCGGCGTGCCTGGCTGCGTCACCGCCGACGGTGCCAGCCGCACGCTGTGGATTTACACCTGCGTAGGCGTGCTGCTGGATGGGATATTTGTGCTGGGCGCCAACAAGATGCCCGAAAACCGCGACGACATGGGCGTGGTTGCGACCTTCCTGTATGGCCTGGGCCACCTCGGTGCAGCCATCCCCGCATCGCTTGGGCAAAGCGCCTCGGTCGTGGCGCTGAACATCGTCCCTTGCCTGCCGGAAGTGTGCAAACCCTTGCGTCTGAAACGGGTGGTACTGGCTACCGAAGGCCTTTCGCTGGTGGGCCAGGCGGCCCTCGATGTGATCTGTTACACCTCGACCACGGTGCTCAATGTGGTGTCGGTGTCTGCTGCAACCCAACCCACCCTCGTCGATGCCAGTGCGCTGCGCACCGGTACTCGTTCGATGTAGTCAAAAAGGAGTTTGGCAATGTTGATCGTAACCAAGAACCCACCCGTGGTCGGCCATGGCCAGGTGCTGCGCGGGCCGTCCGTGCAGGCACCCAGCCGGATAGCCGCCTTGCAAGGTGCCTACGACAGAGGCATCTACCTGCGCCCCAACCTGAGCAGCGAGGGCACGGTGCCGGCCAGTTCGCCCTTGTCGGCATCGCCCGATATCTGGATCGCGGGCACCCAGCCAGTGGCCAACTTCCAGACCGCGTTGGCCACGCCTAACAGCTATGCGCAACAGTCGCCTGGCACCATTACCCAAGGCACACCCAATTACATCTATGTACGCGGGCGCAATGGCGCTGCCGTCAGCAGCTCGACCAAGGTGCTGCTGTACGGCGTACCCTGCGCCTCCATTCAGTGGCCCAGCGAGTGGGCCAAATACGGCATCCCTACGGACCGCGACCACCCGGACGGCACGAACCCGCATTACGACTCATCGATCGTCAACCTGGCATCGTCGAGTATCGGGGTGACGGCCGACACCTTTGTCTGGAGCAACCCGCAACCGCCAACCGGGGGCAGTGACCACTATTGCTTCATCACCTGGATGAACAACGCCGGTAACCCGTTCCCGGATGTGTTCTCGCAACTGGACATGGCTGCGCTGATCACCAACAACCTTCAGTTCGGCTGGCGCAACGTGTCGATGCAGTCCGGGCGTTCGCCCACCCGGCAAATGGCATCGCAGCTGATCATCCCCAGCGACGTGACCGCAGGCAGCCGCGAGTACTCGTTGCAGGTCACCAACATGGGCTTCCCGACCACGGGCTGGACCCTGTCGATGAGTTGCAGCCAGCTGGACTCGAAGGGCAACAAGATTGCCATCGACAACGTCGCCATGCCTGCCCTGGGGCAGTTCGTTGGCGTGCGCTGCACACTAGTGCCGGGCTTCAGCGCGCTGCTCACCCTCAACCTGTACAAGAACAACGGGCCCGACTCGCAGCCGGGCGCCTCGATCGACATCACCCCGACGTACTTCTCCGACGGCTCGCCGCAGGAGCTGCAAGAGGCACTGGACCGGGGCCTGGTGGACTTCGCCATGTCGCATGCCCTGCACCGGGCCTATGCCGGCACCGAGGTCGCCGATATTCGTCCACGCCCGGTGGTGCCGCTGGGTGCTGACGGCTTGCACGTCATTTGATGATTACAGGGAGTTAAACGTCATGAGCGAAACAGTCGTCAATTTGTTCAGCAGCAGCCAGCCCGCCAGCCAGACGCTCTACCTGCGCAACAACCTGGCTTCCACCGGCAGTGTGCCGTTCAAGGGGCCGCTGGGCCTGTGCCCGGACATCATCCAGAGCGACCAGCCGGTGGACAACGCGCAAAGCGTGTTCAGCACGGTCAGCAGTTGGGAGCAGACCTACAACGTGCAGCCGGTCGCCGCCGCGCGCAACTACTACTACCTGCGTGGCATGAACGGCGGCAGCGAGACTGAGAGCAATGCGCTTTCCCTGTACTTCGCGCCGGCCCAGGTGTTGTTGCTACCGGCAACGTTCAGGGGCAACGCGCTGACCACGGTCGATGGCCTGGACTGCACGCAGGCCAGTGCACCACCAGGGCATATCGGTGTAGGTGAGCAGGCCTTCCTCTGGAAGCCGCCGGCCTTGCCGGCTGACAGCTACTTCAACCTGATTGCCCAGGTGAGCGCGGGTGCTCATCCTGACCCGCTCCCGCAGGTGCGGGACTGGCTCGACCTGGCCAAGTTCATTGGCCAGACCCCGACCTTCGGCATTCGCTCCCAGGCGCTGGTCAGTGACGACCCGTGGGTACGCCGTCAGCAACTGAACGTGCCGGCGAACTTCACCACCGCGCCAATTACCATCACCCTGTCCGCAAGGGGGCTGGCCGGTACCCGGGTTAGCGTGTTGTGTGACACCGTGACTGCGCTACAGACCCCAGTGCTGCTGGGGCCACTGACGCTTGGCAGCGATGGCACGCAAACCGGTGCGGTGTTCATTCTGCCAGCCGGCTATTCGGCCAACCTGGCCGTGCAGTTCTGGAACCCGGACAAGCAGAAGGTCGAGCCGGGCGCGAGCTTGTCGGTGACCTTTGGCTACCCGATCAACCCAGGTGCGGAACTGGAGCGGGCGATTGCCGACAACCTGGTCAACCTTCACCTTCACGGTGCGCTGGATGACAAGGTCAGTGCGTCGATCCAGCCCAAGGCCATGGCGATTGTGAGCCAACTGACGTTCACCTTTGTTTAGGTGTCGTTAAGCGTTCAGCCAGTGGTGCCCGTGTTTCCACCAAGCGGACACCACTGGTCTTGCCAGGCGCCCTGTTCGCCACCCCAAAAGGCACGTGGACCATCGGCAAATCCCCCGCCGGCGATTGCAGGTGGCTGCGCTGGTCATCAAAAAACACATGGGGTTTGAGAATCGACAGCACCCGGGGTTTTTCCATCCCGCCAAGGAAGAAGCATTCGTCCGGCGACACCCCCCAATCTTTCAGTGTGGTTACCACCCGCTCGTGCGACGGTGCGTTGCGTGCGGTGACGATGGCAATGCGCAGGATGCGTGTGTAGTCAGGGTCTTGTGCCAGCTTCTGGTCTTCGAGCGTGCGAATGTGTGAAAGCTTGCGGTAAAGGTCGGCCAACGGCCCGGGCTGGTGGGGGATGGCTTTGCGTGCTCGCTCATGGGCCTGGAAGTCGTCCAGGTTGTCATTCTGCTTGTACACGCTCTCTGCCTCGTCATCGGCAATTACCCCGTCAAAGTCGAACGCCACGCGCAGTTCGGTATCGATCTCGTCGTCATAGATTCGCGTCGGCAGCACCAGGCCGGCCGGGTAGCTGGCGTCGATGGCGCGCTGCACATCGTCCTCGTTGGCGCTGAGAAACAATGAGGCGTTGAACGCCGGGATGTACTCGTGGGGCGAGCGGCCGGACATGAACGCGGCGCGGGTGATGTCCAGTGCGTAGTGGCTGATGGAGCGAAACACCCGCAAGCCGGTCTCTGGCGAATTGCGCGAGAGCAGCACCACTTCCACCGGCAGTTGATCGGGGAATGCCTGGTTGATGCTGAGGAAGCGGCGGATGAAAGGGAAGGCGACCCCTTTCGGGAACGGTTCATCCAGGTTCTGCTCCTGGTGCTGGCGGTAAGCCTCGACGCCTTCGGTCTTGTAGATGTCGTCAGACACGGTGAGGTCGAAGAGTGCGCTGGAGGCCACGCCGATGACCAGTTTGTGTTCGATGGGGTAGGGCATGAACGTGCTCCGTGAAGGGTGCTGGTAACGAGTATACGGGCATGCAGGCGGGGCAGGCCTCAACCTTCCGGCACCAGCCCCAGCAGCAGTTGCACCTGGCGGCGCAACTGGCTCACATGCTCGCGCTCCGCGCGCAGGGCAGACCGCAACTCGTTGTTCTCCTGCTTGTGAATGCGCGCGGTTCGCTCCAGTTCGCGATCGCCCTGCAGCAGGTTCCACATTTCACCCTGGCGGGCATGTGTCAGGCAGGCAATCAGCAGGGTGATGCCGGTTGTGCCAAGCAGGGTGATTTCGAGGGCGTCCATGGTTGCTTCCTTGAGTAGTGGCGGTTTGCCTGTAGCGGAAAGATATGTCTAGTTTGGCTACATGTCTATATTGGAGACTTGTACAGGTAAAGGAATGGTGCAGGTTTTGCTGGTTTATTCACGGCAGTTGAAGGGGGGATGACAGGCGACATGGCAGCGTGTTCTGCGCGCATGGGCGCAGCTTGCGGGGCGTGGGCGCGGTACCAGGGGGTGTGCGAGTCGCCAGGGGGGGCCAGGGCTGCATATGCCTGGTTAGTTTACATATCCAGCCAGCCTTGCATTAAAACTGGGTGGACACGTAATATTAAGCGACACGTCAATTGGCTGAGCATGCACTGCTGCTCCTCACGCAGGAACCCGTATGAAACGCACGCAACGCATGGAGCAAACCCGTTGGGACCTGGCCCTGCGCTACCGTCTGATTGAAACGGTGGTCTGGTGGGAAGGCCGCCTGACCACCAATCATCTGATGCAGAGCTTCGGCATCAGTCGTCAGCAGGCCTCGAAGGACATCAACACCTACATCAACGACTACGCGTCGAAGAACCTGGTGTACGACAAGCAGATCAAAGGCTACGTGCCGACGCGGCAGTTCAAACCTTTGTTCATCGACGACAGTGCCAGCGCCTACCTCGACCTGCTCAACCAGAACAACGAGCGCGCACCACACATCGAAGGCCTGGCGTTGGCCTACGCCCACACCGAGGTGCTCAAGGTTCCGGACCGCTCGGTCAAGCCCGAGGTGCTGCGGCCGCTGCTCAAGGCCTGCCGCGAGAAGCGGCGCCTGGATATCGAGTACGTGTCGTTCAAAAGCCCGGAGCCCGAAGGCCGTACCATCGCGCCGCATACCCTGGTGTACACCGGGATGCGCTGGCATGTGCGGGCCTATTGCGAAAAAAACCGCATGTACCGCGACTTCGTCCTCAGCCGTTTGCGCGGTGTACCAGAGCTGCACGACGCTGAAACGGAAAACGGCATCGAGCATGACCTTGAGTGGAACACCCCGGTCGATGTGATCTTCAAGCCGGACGAGCGCCTGACACAGGCGCAGCGGGCCATCATCGAGGTGGACTTTGGCATGGCCGACGGCCAGTTGCTGGTGCGCAGCTCGCAGGCTCTGGTGAAGTATGTGGTCAAGCGCTTCCAGGTGAACCCCAACGTGCATGATGCAAGGCCCGAGGCGCAGCAGTTGGTGCTGGCGAACAGGGCGGAGCTCAAGCCGTGGTTGAACCTGGACTGAATGCACAGTGCCGCAGACAGCAGAAAATCTTCTTGTAGGGTGTAGTGAACAGATGGATCGAAACACGTTTCTTGCGCAGCCGGATGTGCGTGGCTTCATCGAATGGCTTCAGGTCAACTTGCCGACACTGGATGTGCACCTGCGCTTCAAGCCCAGCCATCAGGTCAAGGGTGGCCTGAATCAGCGGGTGGTGGGTATCGAACAGGTGCTCGCGCTGTATCGCTGGGGCAGTGCCTGGCAGGATGCACAAACCGGGCAGTGGGTCACGTCCATGGACTGGGCCAGCACCACCGCTTCGTTGCAGCTTTTGCGCAGCCGGTTGGCGGCAGCGTTGGCGTCAGGCTGCGATGATGCGGCCTACAACGCCTGCTGCGCCGTACTGAAGTGGGGCGGTGTACGCGGGGCCATCCCGTTCCTGGGGGCGCTACGCCAGCAACAGCAACTGGTGAGTTACCTCAAGGCGTGCATACCGTTGTTCGACCTGGGCGCAGGCCAAACGCTCTCTGCGCTGAATGCCGGCAGCATCCAGCGCTTCGATGCGGGGCTGACCAAGATCCACTCGCTGATCGACACCACCGGCTCGCCCATCTACGACAGCCGGGTCGGCGCCGCCATTGCCATGCTCTATGCGCTGTACCGCCAAGGCAAAACCACCCCTGCGCAATTGCGTTTCCCGTCTGGCGGGGCACGCGGTGACCAAGTGCGTGACCCGGGGGCGCTAGGCTTTGCAAAAGCACCGCAGTTCTTCACCAAGGCGGTGCCGGGGTATGCGTGGGCGCGCAGCCAGGTCGAGCTGGGGTGGATCATCCAGGCTACGCTGACGGGCGCTGGGCAGCTGTTCGAAGGTTCGCTGCAGGCGCGTAGCCACAGCTTCGAAGCGGCGTTGTTCATGCTGGGTTATGACCTGCGCTGCCTGCTTCCAGAGGCTGCCTATGCGCCCGCGTCCAGTGAAGGCGCCGGGGGCGGCAGCACCCGCTCGACCTGGGTGCCGACCAGCGTAACCTTCCCGCAGGTGTTCATCGACTATCTGCACTGCAGCCAGGCTGCCGGGCACAGCGTAAGCCTGAAGGACTTCCGGCAGTGGCAGGTCGAGGTCAAGGGCCGCACGGCCAACACTGCACAAGCGTACTGTGCACCTTTGCAGCCACGCGAGTTCGACCTGGTCAGTTTCAACCTCGAGCAACTCGCGTGCATCGCGCAGGGGGGCGCGCCAGGGTTGGAAGTGCTCAGTGGCGGCGTTGCGCAGTTCATTGCAGGTGACGAGTACGAGCAGGTCTATCTGACCAACGTGTACCTGAGTGGCAAGGTTGCCGAGCTGGCGCTTGAGCATTCGGTATCGCCTGCCGAGTTGCTGGTGCGCTCAGGGTTAGCAGGCAACCCTGATACTGCGAAGCCTGAAACCGCGAAGCTGATTCTGCGCACGGGCCGTGCACTGGGAGAGCATTTTGGGTTACTGGAAAACCAGCGGCCGACGGACTTGTTCAAGGCCTTTTTTGGCGAAGCCTTGACGGATCTGGACAATCAGTTGATGGCTGTCTGAGCCAGCTGGGGCCGCGAAGTGGCCCCACAGGTTTCAAAGCCAGCAGCAAACAGACCATTAGCTTTGCCATTATTAGGCCGCTATGTATAATCCCGCCAAAACCCGCATCCCAGAGCGTTTTTACATGGATGGTCAGCTTCTTGATGCGCTTCTAATAGAGGCCCCTCCAGCCGCACTGCCCGCCACTGCATAACCCCGTTACACCCAGGCCAGTACTGAGCGTTGGCGAAGCCATGCCCAGCACCAGCCCGCACGCATTTCTACAAGGATATTCATGAAAAAGCGTTTCGTTCTCTGTGCCCTGGCGTCCGCCTTGGCAGGCTGCAACTCCGAATACAACTTCGACGAAGTCACCAGCTACACCGGCACTGTCGGTTCGCCACATGCGCTGTACCTGGAGCGCAAGTCCGGCGAGCGGCTCAATGGCACCGTGGTGCACAAGGTAGGTGACCGGGTACTGCAGTCGTTCAAGGTGGAAGACGGCAAGGCGGTCGGGGAATGGAAGGAGTTCGACCAGGATGGCAAGCTGCTGGTCGAAGGCCAGTTGCAGGACGGTGCCTTCGTCGGCCCCAAGAAAACCTGGTGCAAGGGTGAATTCGCCGACCATCTGGAAAACGTTCTGACCCTCGAAGGCGGCCGCCGCAGCGAGCAAAGCTACGACTGCGCCACCGGCCTGCAGGTCGCTGACAGCACGGTGCTTCCGACCGTTGATTTCCGCAAGCCCTCCATCCGTGTGGGCACCCAGCGCGAGTGGCGGGTCATCGACGGCGAGCAGAAGCTCACCCTGCTGGAAACCTTTGCCAGTGACGGTACCGGCAAACTCGATGGCCCGGTGGAGCACTATGACTACAAGGGCAACCTGAAAGACCGCGCCACCTACAAGGCCGGCGAGCTCGAAGGCGTGCGTGAGACCTGGACGGCGTTCACCGATGGCACGTCGGTACCGGCCAGCAAGGTCACCTACAGCGCAGGCAACAGGAACGGCCTGTCCGAGATGTACTTTGTCCGCGGCTGGCCGGCCGGCACGGTGGCGGAGAAGGGCAGCTACAAGGACGACAAGCAAGTGGGCGTGTGGGTCAGTTATCAGCCTGGGTATGCCCAGGTGCGTGATATCGACAGCCCGCCAGACACCTCGCCCATGGCCATGCGCGTATGGGATGCCGCACAAGGCCAGGCGCGCAATTCGGACTGGGCGAAAGAGATCAAGGACCTGGACGCCTTTGCCTACCTGCTCAAAAGCTCCGGCATCAACGTCAACCAACGTATCCATCATGAGAACAAGCCGCTGATCGTCGGCGCCGCCGACAACGCCTATGACTACCTGGTATCGATTGGCGCCGACCCGATGGGCCGGGATGTCAACGGCAACACTCGCCTGATCGACTGCCTGGCAGGTAGCGACTACAACAGCTGCAGCTTCGCCCACATGATCACCCTGGCCGGCAAGGAAGACCTCAAGGCCCACAACGTCTATGGCGACACCGCGCTGTCGACCTTCTGCAAAAAAGCCGGCGAGCTGCAACGTCGCCGTGGCGCGGGTCAGCAACCTGAAGCGCTGTTCCAGGCACTGCTCAAGGGCAGTGACGTGAACGCCAAGGCCTACGGTGGCGAGACGGCCCTGCACGCCTGCATGGCCCAGCGCGACCATAGCTACGCCGAGGCGTTGATCGCGGCTGGCGCGAACTTGAATGCGGCGGATGTCGATGGCACCACGCCCGTGGCCGCAGCCTTCTTCGACGGTTACAACCTGGCTGCAGGCGGGCACCGCGTGAGCTGGTCGGACAACGTGATTCGCTTCGCTGCCAGCTACCAGGGCAAGTCCGACTTCACCTTCGACACGCCGCTGGCAGGGTTCGGCAAGTCCATTCGCCAGCTGGTGCTGGAAAACGGCGATACCGCCTCGGCGATGTTGATCGACTCCCTGGTGGGTACCGCCAAGGGTTGATTGCCGTTCTGGCGGCACCCGGCTTTCGCCTAGGGCGCGAGGCGTGCCGCCGCCTCTTTAGATGAATGACTGACAAGGAATACCTATGCGTCGCTTCAAATACGTGCTGGCAGCATTGCCATTCTGTGTACTGGCTGGCTGCGGCAACGATGCGCTGGATGGCACCTACGAGGCCGAGACCACCGTGATGGGCTTCAGCGCTGGCAAGCAGACTGTCGAGTTCTCCAGTGACTACATCGTCTCTGCGGGCAACAAGATCAAGGTCGACGAGTGGGAGCGCAAGGACGATGTGGTCGTGGCCCGTGATGCCAACGGCGTTGCGCTGATCAACGTGCGCGTGCTGGACGGCGGCAAGCGGCTGGAGTCGATTGGCGGCAACAACATGGCCAAGCAGGTGTTCGTGCGGGTGGATTGATCGCCCGCGTCTTGGGGCTGCCATGCAGCTCCAAAACGCCAGTTTTCCACATTTCAAGCATCCCGGCAGTGGATCCGATGATGTCATTTTGATAGCTTTCCGCCCATGATCGAGCTATCCGGATAGGGATGATGAACCAGCCATACCAACACAGGACGCTGTCGCCGCTCGCCAACCTGATTGTCGACCGTGCGATCGAGAACACCAACCGCAAGCTCGTGGCCGGTTTTCGCAACAAAAAGAATTCCCAGCCCAACGCCAAGTCACCGGACCCGCTACAGGCCGGCAAGGACACCCTCGCTGCCACCTCGGCGCAAAGCGCCATGCAGGTTGCCAACCGGGGTGTCGCCTGGAAAGAAATCCTCTTCAAAAGCCTGTCGGCCGGTATCGGTTCGCTGGCCACGCTGCAATTCGACGGCGCGCTCTCGGTAAGCGCCAACGACGCCTCCAGCCTCAACGACTTGCCCGACAAGCCCGGCGTGTACGTGGTGTACGACGCCAGCGGCCAGCTGGCCTACATCGGTGACAGCACCAACATGCGTCAGCGCTGGCAGGACGGGCACATGAACGAATACCGCGGCCGGGCCAACAGCGAAACCCGCAAGCCCTACAAGCTGGCGGACCAGCTTGAGGGCGGGTGCACCGTCAAGTTCGTGGTCATGGATTCGGCCGAAACCGCCGCCGCCCTGGAAGCCTTCCTGATCAAGAACGAAAAGCCGCCGGTCAACCGCAAGCAAGAGCTGAAGGAAGAGCAGGGCATCCGCAGCAACATCGAAGCCAAGAAAATGAAGGACGCGATGGGCAGTGCCGGCGAGGTGGCCATGGGCGCTGGCAAGGAGGCGCTGAAAAACTCGGGGTGGCAGGTATTCGAGCAACTGACCGCTGCCGCGATCATCGCCATCAAGGATGAACTGGTCGACCTGTTCATGGGCGGCACTGCGCGCCTCAAGGCCCGAGTCGAGCGCTTTCTGCAGAAGATCTGGGCCGTGGTCGAGCGTATCGTCGCCGCGCCCCTGAAGCTGCTCAACGGCGTGGTCGAGTTCATCGTCAACGCCCTGTCCAAGGCGGTCCGCCAGGTCTACAACCTGAGCCGCAACCTGTTCGACCTCGCCCATGGCGCCTGGCAGCTCTACAAGGGGGCCCAGTCCATGCCAAGGGAAGAGCTCATCCAGAAGATCGTCGAAACCGTGGTGGTCAGTGGCACGCTGATTTTCTGGGACGGCATCGAGCCGGTCATCGAGGCGCAGTTGCTGCCCTTGGTTGGCGTGGCTGCGCCGTACATTTCCTGCGTGATCGCGGCCATCGGTTTCGGGCTGTGCAGTTACCACCTGCAAAAGGTCGTGCCACCCATCGTGGCCTTCCTGGTGGACTTCAAGAGCGGCTGGCACGAAGCGCTGGAGGCCAAGCGCGCGGCGGCGTTGCAACTGATCCAGGTACAAGAGAACGAATGGCTGATGGCCGAGGGCCTGATGGAATACGCCCAGTCGGTCGACCCCCTGGCCCGTGAGGCCGGCGCCCACCGCGAGCGCCTGGCGCAGCATCGGGCAGTGCGGGCGATCGACTACTCGGCACTGCTGCAATCGAACAAAAACCGTATTACCCAGGAGTCCTGACAGGTGTTCAACACTACAACCGACCTCGCCGCCAAGCTCTTTGGCCAAGTCAGGCTGGCCGAGTCGCTGCCCGTACCCGCCCCTGCGTCGCTGCCGGCGCCCCGCGAGGAGCACGACCAGCTCAAGGACTTCGAGCACGGGCTGCGCAAGCTGCACGAGGCCATCGTCAACAACAAGGGGGCGCGCGAGCAGCTCGAGGCGTTCAAGCAGCAAGGCACCTGGGATTCGTTCTGGGGCGGCCTGACGGGCAAAAACGACAAAGACCTGGCCGACATGGTCAGGCAGGTGGGTGAGAGCCTGGCCGTGACCCAGAGCGTGGTGCAGTTGTTGACCCAGTTGCACACGGCCAACAACAAGGTACTGCGCGGCTTCAATGACGCCCTGGTGCGTGAGATCGAACGCCTGCAGGCCGACGCGGTGACGCTGGAGGGCAACCAGGAAGGGGCCCTGGTGGTGCTGTGCGAATTCAAGCAGCAGATCGACGACCTGCTGGCGATGGCCGATGGCTACGCCTATTGCACCCAGGAGGTGGAGCGGCTGGCCTGGGCCCAAGGCAAGCAGGAGACCGAACTGACGGCCCTGGATGCCAAGATCGATGCGCAACACCAGAAGCTGGTGACCAGCACCCTGGCCCGGGTGCAGAAAGAGGCCGTGATCAGGAAGAACCTGGAGCACCATCAGCACAAGATCGCCGCCCAGGAAGGGCAACTTGAGGAGCTGAAGAAAAACCTGAACGCCAGCAACCTGGCCCGGGAAAGCCTGTCGACCACCGTGACCACGGCATTGAAGAAACTCGCCCTGGCCACCAGCACCCAGGCCCAACGCGTGGACCGCATGGAGGCGCAGCTGGCCACGCTGCTGGACAACCAGCGCCAATGCCAGGCCCAGCTGGCGCAACTGGCCGCACCGGGTTGGGTTGCCTACCTAGGCCGCAATGCCGTGTCGCTGGTTGCACTGGCTGCGGCGGTGTTTGCCTTGGGGCTGAATCTGCGGGGGTGAGGCGAAGCGCTCCTGTATCCGATATCAAATAGTGTCAAAGACGCCTCGAATTCAGGCTCTGCTGCCGCGTTGCGGCATTTGGGGCCACCAGGTGCCTGGCTTGGCATTTACAGCGCCTATCAGATCGAGCGCCGCCCCACCTCCAATCCCACGACAGGCACCTAGCCGCCATCACCCTATCTCCCGACTAGCACATAGCAGCCCAACTTCCTGACATTCCGTGAAGTAACCTACCGCGCGGCCTTCCTTGACCCACTGTTCAAAACCTGACCTGCAGCAACGCCTCTTCATCAATCCGCCACTATGCTGACCCGGGCACTCTCTCAAGCTCACTCAGCCAGACACGGAGGTATTTATGAAAGCTGCTGTTGTTGCCAAAGGGCGTCGCGTGGACGTGGTGGAAAAAACACTGCGGCCGCTGGCGCACGGGGAAGCGTTGCTGAAGATGCAGTGTTGTGGCGTTTGCCATACCGACCTGCATGTCAAGAATGGCGATTTCGGCGACAAGACCGGTGTGATCCTGGGCCACGAAGGGATTGGCGTGGTCGTGGAAGTGGGGCCGGGTGTGACCTCGCTCAAGCCAGGTGACCGGGCCAGCGTTGCTTGGTTCTTCCAGGGCTGCGGGCATTGCGAATACTGCAACAGCGGCAACGAGACACTGTGCCGCGCGGTGAAGAACTCCGGTTACACGGTCGATGGCGGCATGGCCGAGGCGTGCATCGTGGTGGCGGACTATGCGGTAAAAGTGCCGGACGGGCTGGACTCGGCGGCCGCCAGCAGCATCACCTGCGCCGGTGTGACCACCTACAAGGCGGTGAAGTCGTCGAATATCCGCCCTGGGCAATGGCTTGCCATCTACGGCCTCGGTGGCCTGGGCAACCTCGCCCTGCAGTACGCCAAGAACGTCTTCAATGCCCGGGTCATCGCCATCGACGTCAATGATGAACAACTGGCCTTCGCCCGCGAAATGGGCGCCGACCTGGTGGTCAACCCGCGCGATGAGGACGCAGCCAAAGTCATCCAGGCCAAGACCGGCGGCGCCCATGCGGCGGTGGTCACGGCCGTGGCCAAAAGCGCCTTCAACTCGGCGGTCGATGCGCTGCGTGCTGGCGGTCGGCTGGTCGCGGTTGGGCTGCCACCTGAAGCCATGAGCCTGGACATTCCACGCCTTGTGCTCGACGGTATCGAGGTGGTGGGTTCGCTGGTCGGTACCCGTCAGGACCTGCAAGAAGCCTTCGAATTTGCCGCGCAAGGCAAGGTGGTGCCGAAGGTAACGCTGCGCCCGATCGAAGACATCAATGACATTTTCGAAGAGATGCAGGAAGGCAAGATCAAAGGCCGCATGGTGATCCACTTCGCCGATTAGCCCAAAGCCGGCCCGCGTTCGCGGGCCGTTTTTACACGTGCGCAGCGGGTTACAAACATGCTCATGCCGGTTGCCGGGAGCGCAGTAACAGTGCCGCTACTGCGCAGCCGATCAATGCCAGGCACGCCAGGTAGAAGGCATCACTGTAGGCCATCAAGTAAGCCTCGCGCCTGATGGTCGCGGCCAACCCTTCCAGCGCCTGTTGCTGGGCCGGCAGCCAGCTCTGCACGGTCTGGCTGATGCGCTCCTGCACACTGGGTGCGAACACCGTGACATGTTCGTGAATGCGCTCACTGTGATAGCGCTCGCGTGTTGCCACGATCTGCGTCAGCGTGGCGGTGCCGATGGCGCCACCCAGGTTGCGCAGCATCGAAAACACCGCCGAGGCCGAGCCCGCTTCACGTTTTTCCAACCCTGCCACCGCCAGTACCGACAGCGCGACCATGATGAACGGCTGGCCAATGCCGCGCACCACCGTGGACGGGATGATGACGTTATCGGCGCTGTCGATGTTCAGGCTCGCGCCCAGCCAGCAGCCTGCAGCCATGATCAGAAAACCACTGGCCACCATGAACTTGGCGCTGGTCCAGGCCATCAATTTTGGCATCAACGGCGCCAGCAGCAGTTGCACCACGCCATAAGCGATCAACGCGACCCCCACATCCCGGGCGCTGTAGCCCTGCAGCTGGGAGAGGTAGTTGGGCACCAGGAACACCAGGCCAAAGGTGGCGGCGCCAAAGATGAACATGGCGATGCTGGCGACCCCGAAGTTGTAGCGCCCCAGCAAGCGTAAGTTGATGAATGCGCGCTGGCCGTACAACTGGGTGAACACGAATACCGCCAACGCCAAGCCTGCGATGATCGACATGCCGACGATGTACGTCGAGCCGAACCAGTCCAGCCGGCCGCCTTCCTCCAGCACGATCTGCAAGCCGCCCAAGCCCAGGACCATGGCCGCTATGCCCACCCAGTCGCCCCGACGCAACAGGGCCAGTTGCATGGGTTTGGCTTCGATCGACCAGGCGATGGCGAGCAGCAGTGCGACGCCGGGAAACAGCTGCAGGTAGAAAATCCAGCGCCACGAATAGACATCGGTCAACCAGCCGCCAATGGAAGGCCCCGCCGCCTGGGCCACGCTGTTGGCCAGGCTGAACAGCGCCATGCCCATGGCCATCTTGCTGGCGGGCAGTTCGGTGATGATCAACTGAAAGGAGAGGGGGATGAGCACTGCGCCGGCTGCGCCCTGGATCACCCTGAGGGTGATCATTGCCTCCAGATTGGGCGCCCACGAGCAGGCGATCGATGCCAGTAGGAAGATGAACGACCCCGTCCACATCACCCGGCGCATGGAAAACACCTCGACCAGCCAGGCCGTCAGCGGAATCATGACAATCTCTGCCACCAGGTACGCGGTGGAAATCCACGAGCCCTCTTCGAAGCTGGCACCCAGCGAACCGCGGATTTCAGGCAGCGCCGCGCTGGTGACGTGCACGTTCATGCCGGCCATGAAGCACCCAAGCAAGCCGCCGAACACCGCCACCCAGGCCCGCAACGGTACCCTTTGCTCAGTGCTCATCGGCCGGCTCCACGGGGCGCGTGTCGACCGTGGTCACCACCGACATGCCGGGCAGTATCTGCACGCCGTCTACGGGTTGGTCGAGCACGATGCGCACCGGAAAACGCTGGACGATCTTGGTGAAGTTGCCGGTGGCGTTGTCCGAAGGCAGCAGCGCAAAAACATTGCCGGACGCCGGCGAGAAGCTCGCCACGCGGCCTTGCACAGGCTGGCTGGCGAAGCTGTCGATACGCACCTGCACCGGTTGCCCCGGGCGCATGTGGGCCAGCTGGGTTTCCTTGTAGTTGGCGACCACGTAAGTCTGCTGCAACGGCACCACCGCCAGCAACGGCTGGCCTGGCACCACATACTGCCCGGCGCGAACGCGGCGCTGACCGACTACGCCATCGATGGGCGCGCGGATGACGGTGTCCTGTTCATCCTGTTCGGCCAGCGCCTGGCGGGCCTGGGCACGGCTCAAGGCCGCCGTGCGTTGCTTGATGTCGGCATCGGCCGCCAGCGCCAGGGCCTTGGCCATCGTCAGTTGCGAACGCTGTTCTCGTAAGCGTGCCTGCGCGCCCTGCAGCGCGGCACCCGCTTGTACGGCACTGGCATTGGCCGCTTCCAGGCGCTGCACGGTGGCTGCGTTGTCACGCACCAGGCCACGGTAGCGCTGCATGTCCAGCTCGCTGCGCTGGCGCTCGGCGCTGGCACTGTGCACGGCCGATTCGGCCTGGAAGATGGCCTGCTGTTGCTGGTTGATACGCTCGCCAGCCACTTGCTGGCTGGCCTGCGCCGCCGCCAGCGCGGCCTGTGCTTCGGCCACCCCGGCAGTGGCCTGGTCGAGGCGTGCACGGTAGTCGCGGTTGTGCAGGCGCACCAGCACATCGCCTGCCTTGACGGGCTGGTCGTCCTCCACTTCAACCTTGGCCACATAGCCGGCCACGCGCGCGCTCAGGGCCACCCAGTCGGCGCGTACATAGGCATCATCGGTGGTCTCCAGGTAGCGCCCGGTAGTGAACCAGTACCCGCCGAAGGCCAGCGCTGCCAGCAGCGTCAGGCCACCACCGGCGTACAGTGCCAGGCGGCGACGGGGCCTGCGGGCAGTGACAGCCGCCTGGGGCTGGTCACCCGCCAGCGTGTTCTTTGTAACGGCAACATTCATGATTGGCTTCCAGTAGCGGGAGTGGAGCGACGCACCCGGCTTGGGGCCGGTGCCGGTGATGATTGCCAGCGCCCGCCCAGGGCGCGGAACAGGTTGATCTGGGCACGTGCCAGGCGGCCTTGGGCCTCGACATGGCTGGCCCTGACTGCGATCAGGTCGCGCTCGCTGTCCAGCAGCGCCAGTGCGTCGAGGGTGCCGGCGCGGTAGCTGCTTTGCGCCAGGGCAAAGCCGCGTTGGCCCTGCACCAGGGCTGCTGCCAGGGCCTGGGTACGTTGCCGTTCACCGTCAAAACGGGCCAGGGCCTGGCGTACATCCTTGAGTGCCGCCAACGCCACCCCGCGGTAATGAGCGATTTGCGCCTGTTGCAAGGCCTGGGCCTTGCTCACCCGTGCGCGGTTGGCCTTGATATTGGGGAACTCCCAGCGAATCAACGGGCCGATGGCAAACATCAGCGCACGGCTGTCGCCCAGGTTGGCCAGGTGGTGATCCGACGAGGTCAACGAGGCGCCGAAGCTGACCTTCGGATACAGGTCAGCCTTGACGATGTCGACTTCCAAAGCGGCAGCCTGCAGCTCGCGTTCGGCCTTGCGCACGTCTGGCCGGCGTTCGAGCAGGCGCCAGGCGTCGCCAGCAGGCAACGGCGCGGCGAGGGTCGGGATGGTCTGGCAGGGGGCGCCGTTGTCGATCAGCGCCGCCGGTTCCTGGCCACTGAGCATGCTTAGTTCGTACAGGGCCATGCGCCGGCGTGCCTCCAGCATCGGCAGTTGCGCCTGTACCTGTTCGCGTAAACCCACCAGGCGCACAGCATCGAGTTCGGTGGCGACGCCAGCCTGACGCTGGCGCTCGCTGAGCTGCACACTGCGCTGCAACGTGTCCAGGGACTGGCTGGCTGCCGCGATGCGGGCGCCGTAGACGCATTGGTCGATGTAGGCGCGGGTGGTCTGGCTGACCACCTGCAGGTGCACCAGCTCCAAGGCCTCGCGGCTGGCCTCGGCCTGTACCCGTGCCCGTTCGATGGCCGCGCGCACCTGGCCCCAGACGTCTACCTGGTAGGCCAGCTCGATGGCCGGGTTGAACGCCCATTGCGATGGCGCATGGCTGTCGGTGGCCTCGGCCAGGGTCTGGTCATCGGCGCTCTTGCCATAGCTCGCGGCAAACCCGAGGGAAGTGCTGGGCCAGCGCTTGGCGTCGAACTCGCCAATGCCGGCCAGCATGGCCTGCACATTGGCTTCGGCCTGCGCCAGGTCCTGGTTGTGCTCCAGGGCCTGCTGCACCCAGGCGTTGAGCTGCGGGTCGTGATACAACGCCCACCAGCGCGCGGGCAGCGCCTGGTCGCTGACGTCGGCAGGCAGGCGCAGCCCGGGCAATGCCTGGAAGAGGTTTGGGGGGAGGGCGCCTGTGGGGTGCCCAGTGCACGCCGACAGCACGCTGAACACGCCGATGGCGGCAGCCCGCCTGGCGGTGCTGGAAAGGGATCGAATTGGCATCACGCAAGCCGTATTAGGGGTCGTGAGGCCAGATTAACGAGGGCTGGGGTAGCCCCGCTGCCGCAAGCGGGACAACCCTGCGCGCAACTGGGACAACCTCAGCCTCGGCGCTCAGGGCGTTGGCGCGGCGCCCGTGCCCAGCACGTTGACCTGCCAGTCGCTGGGGTTGTAGCCAAGGATGCGCTTGAACATCGCGGCAAAGGCGCTGGCGCTCTGGTAGCCGTGGTCCAGTGCCACGTTCAGGATTGGCTTGCCATCGGCCAGGCACTGCTGGCTGAGGACCATGCGCGTGCGTGCTCGCCACTCGCCATACGACATGCCCACCTCACGCTGGAACAGCCGCGCCAGGGTGCGCGCGCTCATGTTCAGTTGCGCGCCGCACTGCTCCAGCGTCAGGTCCTGGGCCGGGTCTTCGAGAAAGCCCTCGCACCAGGCGCGCAGCCGTGCATGCTGCGGCACCGGCACGTAGGCATCGATGCGCTCGGCCGTTTCCAGCTCACGCTGGATCAGCGCCCGGGCGTGCTCGCCCAGCGGCTCGTCGCGCTGCAACATCCGTGACCCCGCCAGGATCAGCTCGCGCAGCAAACCGGACACGGCGATGACATGGCAGCGCGTGACGTGCGAACCCAGCAACAAGGTGCGCATCGACACTTCACCTTGCATGCGGATTTCGTGGCCGACCCCAGCAGGTATCCACAGTGCCTGCCCACGGGGGATCACCCAGTTACCGCCATCGCTGCACACCCGCATCACACCGTTGGCGGCATAGATCAGCTGATCCTCGGCGTGGCAGTGGCTGGCAACCACCTCACCGTGCCGATAGTCCATTCCCAAAGCTTGCATGCCGATCTCCCCAGCCCTGTGTGGCGCGCGATTGGATCCAATAATATCGCAAGGCAATCGGCTGTGGTTGCTAAGTGCGCAGGGGCGAGGGCGAGTTATGCATTTTAATTGCGCTCAGGGTTGCGATGTTGGCGGTGCGTGGCGCAGCGGCCAACCCTGATGATGCTCGACCAGAAAGTCCACGAACACCCGAACCCGTGCCGGCATCGCCGGGCCGCCGACGAACACCGCATGAATCGGCTCCCGGTCGCCGGGGTTGTAGGCCTCCAGCAGCGGCACCAGTTGTCCGCTGGCAAGGTCATCGCCCACCGTGAACGTACCGATGCGCGCGATGCCGGCCCCCAGCCTGGCCAATTGCGCCAGCGCCTCGCCGCTGCTGCACTCCAGGTTGCCGCTGACTTTAAGGGCAAACGCCTGCCCGTCACGGCGAAACGGCCAGTCGGGCTCGGCACGTCGGAAGTTGAAGCGCAAACAGTTATGGCGGGCCAGGTCTTCAGGTTCGTTCGGGGTGCCGCAGCGTTGCAGGTAATCGGGCGAGGCAACGATCACCTGGCCGGTGTCGCCAATGTAACGGGCACTCAGGGAACTGTCCGGCAGGTGGCCGAAACGCAGCGCGACATCGGCCTGGCCGCCGGCAATGTCGACCAGTTCGTCGCCTAGCGTCAGGTCGACCAGTATCTGCGGGTACAGGGCGCTGAACTGCGCCAGCAAGGGCACTACCGTAAGCCGGGCATGCCCCAGCGCGGCGCTCACCCGCAGGCGCCCGCGCGGTACGCCCTGGTCGGTGATGGCATCCTCGACTTCATCCATGTCGGCGAGGATGCGCCGGGCGCCACGCAAGTAGGCTTCGCCCTCCGGGGTAAGCGAAATGGCCCGTGTGGTGCGCAACAGCAGGCGGGTGCCCAGGCGCTGTTCGGTGCGCGCGATGATCCGGCTGACCGCCGATGGCGTCAGCCCCAGCGCCCGCGCCGCCGCAGACAAGCTGCCCGCGTGCGCGACCTTGGCAAAAATTTCCATCTCGCCGGACCTGCCGTTGAAGTCCATTTGTGCCTCGCGCGCAAAGGTGATTGGCAAAAATGCGGTCTAGTGCATTAACGGAGTGGATCGTAGCATTTGCGGCACAGATAAGGAGCCCGTTATGCGCATCAATCCACCCCTCGTCGCACTCGCCATCGGTGCCTTTGGCATCGGTGTCACCGAGTTCGCCCCCATGGGCATGTTGCCCAGTATTGCCACAGACCTCGGGGTCTCGATACCTGCTGCCGGGCTGCTGGTCAGCGCCTACGCGGTGGGGGTGCTGATCGGTGCCCCGTTGATGACCCTGGCCACCGGCAAGGTGCCGCGGCGTTACCTGTTGATTGGGCTGATGGCCATTTTCACCCTCGGTAACCTGATGTCGGCGCTGGCGAGCGATTACGTCAGCCTGCTCGTGGCCCGCGTGGTGACCTCGCTCAACCATGGCGCGTTCTTTGGTATCGGCTCGATCGTGGCAGCCAGTGTGGTGCCGCCGGAAAAACGCGCAGGCGCCGTGGCCGCGATGTTCATGGGGTTGACGCTGGCGACCATCGGCGGTGTGCCGTTGGCGACCTGGTTCGGTGAGTTGTTGGGGTGGCGCACTTCGTTCTGGGGGATCGCGGGCCTGGGCTTGGTGGCCATGTCGGTGCTGTGGTACGCGCTGCCCAATGTGCCGCTGCCCAAAAGTGATGGGGTAATGGCCGAAATCCGCGTGCTCGGCCGTGGGCCGGTACTGGCGGCATTGGCGCTGACCGTGGTCGGCTCCAGCGCGATGTTTACCGTGTTCACCTACATTGCGCCCATTCTGCACAGCGAGGCCCAGGCCTCCACCACGTTCATCACGGTCATGCTGGTGTTGTTCGGTATCGGCCTGACCTTGGGCAACGTGTGGGGCGGCAAGGCGGCGGACCGCTCGGTCGATCGTACGCTGATCGTCTCGCTGGCGGTGTTGATCGCTGTGCTGCTGGTGTTTCCGCTGCTGATGCCCTGGTCGCTGCCCACGGCACTGGCGGTGCTGGTGTGGGGGGCGGCCAGTTTTGCCTTGGTGCCGCCGCTGCAGATGCGCGTGATGGAAGCGGCCAAGGACGCGCCTAACCTGGCGTCTGCGGTGAATATCGGCGCGTTCAACCTTGGCAACGCAATAGGCGCTGCGCTGGGTGGGGCGGTGATCAATGCGGGGCTGGGTTACCCGGCGATTTCCCTGGCAGGTGCGTTGATGGCGGGTTTGGGGTTGCTGATGGTGCTGGCGTTTGCCTGGCGCGCGCGGGGCGTGGCAGCGTCGAAGGCCGCCTTGGTATAACACAGCCTGAATTGCGCCCCAGATGTTGGACACCCGCCCATCATTTGGGGCGCAGCTCAGGCGTTCCAAACCCTGGTCTGAACCTGGATAGGCGGATGGCGCTTGCCCGCAACGGCCATCGTCACTGTGCCCCGGAGCGCGCTTCAGCTAGCATGCGCTATCCCCCGCCTCAGACCTGAACCTCTGCATGACTGTCTTCTACCTCAAACTCTTCATGACCCCCACCCTGATGCTGGCCATTTCGCTGGCTGGCAAACGCTGGGGCACGCAAATTGGCGGGCTGCTTTCAGGGCTACCCGTTACCTCGGCGCTGGTCATGCTGTTTCTCAGCCTTGAACAAGGCGAGGCGTTCGCCTCATTGGCCGTACCAGGGGCATTGGCCGGGGTGGCTGCCGTGCAGGCAACCTGCTTGTTCTACTACGGGGTGACCCAACGTGTAGGCGCCTTGGTCGGCTGCATCGCAGCGCTGGCGTTCTTTGTGTTGGCGGCGTTGGCAACCAGCCACCTGGGCGGGGTGGCGTTGTCGGTCATTGCCACGCTGCTACTGGTCATCGTCATCGTCGTGGCCACCGCCAAACCGGCAGACGCCAGTGCCGCACGCTACGTGCCGACGCCTCGCTGGGTCATCCCGATGCGCATGATGACCGCCACCTTGCTGCTGCTGGTGATCACGGCCAGCGCGACCTTGCTCGGCCCTGTGGTCAGCGGGATGCTGGCGCCGGTCCCAGTCATCGCCTGGCCGCTGGCGGTGTTCGCCCACGTCCAGGGCGGGCGCCAGGAGCTGGCTGCGATCATACGCGGCAACGGCATTGGCGCCGTGGGCGTGGTCGGCTTTTACCTGACCTTGCAACACACGCTGTTGCAGTGGGGCGCGGTCATGTCGATCGCCATTGGCGTGTTGCTGGCAGTGGTGGTGACCTTCGTATTGGCGAAGGTGCTGGAGGCACGCTGAGCAGGGGGCGGCTTCAGTCAGTGCCTCCGGCCGCCCCAGCGTTAAAGGCCTGTGTTTAAGGCGTGCCGTTTCTGCCATGCAGGCAAAACGCGCGGCGCTGGCTCAGCCGCTCGTAGTAGGCCCTGACTGCCGGCAGGTGAGGGTGCTCGAACGGGGTCTCGAACCAGCGGTTGACCGACAGGCCGATAGGGATGTCGGCCAGCGTGAACCGGCTACCGGCCACATAAGCGCCGGTGGCGGCGAGCTGGCGCTCCAGAATCTGCATGTGGCGGCCCCATTCTGCGCAACCGGCGGCCAGTGCTTGAGGGTCCTGGTGGGCAGGGGAGTGCCTGACCAGCGACATGAACGCGTAGCTCCACGACCGGTTGAGGTCCGATGCTTGCCAGTCGATCCATTGATCGATGCGCGCCCGCGCTTGTGCCTCGGTGGGGTAGATGGCGCCCTGGTCATGGCGCGTTGCCAGGTAGCGGATGATGGTGTTGGATTCCCATAGGGTGAAATCGCCGTCCTGGATCACCGGGATCATGGCGTTGGGGTTCAGTGCCAGAAATTCGGGCGTGTTGGTGGGTTGGAAGCCCGAACCCCAGTCTTCCCGCTCGAAGGGGATATCGAACTCGGCACAGGCCCAAAGGACTTTTCGCACATTGATGGAAGAAGCTCTGCCCAGTATCCGTAACATGGTTTGCGTCCTTGTCTGTGGAAGCCTGATCCTCGTTCACGGCATGACCATGGTCAAGGACAAAGCGAATACGGTGATCAGGCCTATGCTGGTAGCGTCACTGCCCGTACTACTGGGGCGTTGAATGCTTGCCTGGGCGCCACGAAATTGGCACCCTTGGGCCGCTTGAATCGTCAGTACCACGACAGAAGGAAGTTTGTGTTGAGCTGGGACAAAGTCGGGAAATGCCTCGTAGCGCTGCTGATTGGCCTGATGGTCATACTGGTGGCCTATGTGGTGATCAAAGGCCGCCCTCGCCTGGAAGCCTCCCTGACCTATGCCTACCTCACTTACCCGAGCCAGTTCAGCGAGCGGATCAGCAAGGCCAGCGAGCTACTGAAGTACGAGCAGTTGCAAGGGCGCATCAACAGTATCGGCCAGGGCGAGTTGAGCCATGAGCAGGTCGACCGGTTGATCGAACTGGCCCAGGCGCCTTATGCCCAACTGTTCGCTAAGCCGTTCGAGGCGGGGTTGGTGGACCACCGCACCGGTCTGCTCATCGACCTGCGCAACATGGGTGATGCGCCGGTGCGCCAGGTAACCATCCGCCTGCCGGCCAAGGGCCTGGTGCAAGTGCGCGATGCCGCGGGTAACGACACCATCATCGAGGCCGCCACGCCCGTGGTCGAAATACCGGCCATTGAGCCGGGTGGCGCCTGCAAGGTGTGGGTGTACTTCGATGCGGACTACTCGCAGATCCGCCAGGGCGGCGTCAGCATCCGTCACGCCGACGGCGTGGCCGATGTGCAGGTGTACCGCGAGTTCAGCGGTTTTCCCGCGCTGGTGGCGCGCTACAGCCGTGAGCTGATGGTGCTGTTGGGGGGGCTGGGGTTCGGCGTGCTGGCGTTGGCCTACGCCTGCCTGTCACGCCGCCGCATGCCGGTGTTGCCGTCCTGACGTACGTGCCCAATCACTGACAGTCATCGTGCAGCGCCAGGCTCTGGCGCATTTGTTCCAGCAAGGCCTCGCGCAGCGCTTGCGGGCCCTGCACGCGTATCGACCCTGCCTGTGAAAGCAACCAGCCCATCAACGCCCGGCCGTCGTCGACGGTCGCTTGCAGCGAGGCGCCGCCGTCCTGCTGCGGGGTGAGTTGCATGTCTGAGGACAGCGGCTGGTGTTCAAGACGACGGGCAAGTGCATCGTCGACCCAGGCACGTAGCACGACCTGGCGTACCGGGCTGAGGGCATCCGGTTGCAGGTGCCGCGCCTCGCCCAGGCTCAAGCCAGGTTGCCAGTACCAGCCGTAGGGCATGCCTTTGCTGTTGCAATGCAGTGGGAACAGCGCCGACAGCTCGACCAGGTCGCGCTCGACGGTGCGCTTGCTGGTGCTGTGGCCCACGGATGACAGAGCAGCCTGCAACTGCGTGGAGCTCATGCCGGGGTGGCGGCCTGGCAGTAGCTTGAGCAACTGCCACTGGCGGGCGATGGTGTGGCGGGTAGGGTGGCTGGGCAAAGGAGGCTCGTCCATGAATGCCAGGCGCTTGGCGCTCCTGGGTGGTGGCATTTGGCTATCTCGCAGAGCATACCTTGCCCGAGGATGGGATCCAAACTTTTAGCAGGCCATAGCTTGTCATTGCCCGAGCCATTGACCAAAATATAGGTCTTAATTGAGGTCGATAAATATGCAGAATATCTTCGCCGATGTAGCGGTAAGCGTGTCGGAACTGAAAAAGAACCCCACTGCGGTCATGTCCGGTGCCGCAGGGATGCCCATCGCCGTGCTCAATCACAATCGGGTGATGGGGTACATGGTGCCGGCTGAGCTTTATGAAGCCATGATGGAGCGGCTCGAAGATATCGAGCTAAGCGAACTGGCAAAGTCTCGACTGGGTGAAAAAGGCGTATCGGTGTCTTTGGATGAGCTATAAGTCATCCAAAAAGCGGTAGAGGAAGGTTCGTCGCAAGCACAGCTTCATAGTGCGCGGATGATCAACCAACCCAAATCTACAGATGCCCTATCTCCAAACACTGTTGCAACGCCTGGATAAACACCTCTTCCGCCCGACTCAGCCGCTGCTCCCTGTTCCACAACAGGTGTATATCCACATCCGCGATCCCCTCCTGCGGCGGCAGCTTCCATAACAGCCCGGCGGCCACATCCGGCGCCACCACATGTTCTGGCAGGCAGCCGATGCCGAACCCAGCAATCACCAGGCGGCGCACCTCTTCAAGGCTGGGCGAGGACGCCACGATGCGTCCGGAAAACCCTTGCTGGTCACGGAAGATGGTCAGCGGCGAGAGCATCCCGCCAATCTGGTCGCTGGTAAAACTGACGAAGTTCTCACGCTGCAGGTCGCCCTCAAGCTGGCCGAACAAGGCATGGTGCTTGCCGCAGAAAAACGCATAGCGCTGGCGCAGAAACAGCCGCTGCTCCAGCCGCGGTTGAGGCCTTCGGTTGAGGCTCAGGCCTGCGGTGGCGGTCTTCTCCTGCAAGGCGGCGACAATGTCGGAGCTGCGCATCACGTCGATTTCCAGCTCTACCCGGGGGTGCTGGCGGTGGAAGTCGGCGAGAAAGTCGTCAAAGCGCTCGCTGACGATGCGGCTGATGATCAGCAGGCGCACTTTGCCCACCAGTTCGTCAGCCGGTTGCTCCAGCAGCCCGCCGATCTGCGACATCTGCCCGTACACCTCGCCAGCCAGCAAGAACATCTGCTCGCCCATTTCGGTCAGCACGAAGCGCGGCCCGCGGCGGGCGATGAGTTGCCGGCCAAGCTGCTCCTCCAGGCGTTTGAGCGCCTGACTCACCGCCGGCTGGGTAAGGTGCAGGCGGGCGGCGGCGCGGCTGATGGACAGCTCCTGGCCGATGACCCGGAAGGTGCGCAGCAGGTTCCAGTCGAGGCGGTCGTTGAGCAGGCGGTCAGGCATGGTCGGGCTCGAATGATAAGCGTGGCTAATAGTGCGAATAATAAATAGAAAATTGACTAATCATAGCCCTGGGACGATAAATCGCAGCCATGCATCGACCAGGCGCCACCAGAGCGCCCCGTGATTTCCGATAACTCCTGCCAGAAAAACAAGCAAAGGAGCCCAGCATGAAGCCCACCGCTTCGCCCCAGCCGCGCCGTGCCGCCGCCGCCGCGTTCATCGGCACCATGATCGAGTGGTACGACTTCTACATCTACGCCACCGCCGCTGCACTGGTGTTCGGTGCGTTGTTCTTCCCCTCCGACGACAGCCTGTTCAGCACCATGGCCGCCTTTGGCACCTTTGCCGTCGGTTTCTTTGCCCGCCCGCTGGGCGGCGTCATCTTCGGCCATGTGGGCGACCGCATCGGGCGCAAGAAGTCGCTGGTCATCACCTTGCTGATGATGGGCATCGTCACCGTCTGCATCGGCCTGCTGCCGACCTACGCGCAGATCGGCGCCACCGCGCCGGTGCTGCTGATTGTGCTGCGTATCGTCCAGGGCATCGCCGTGGGCGGGGAGTGGGGCGGGGCGGTGCTGATGGCGGGTGAGCACGCGCCGAAGGGTCGACGCAACTTCTTTGCCTCGTTTGCCCAGCTGGGTAGCCCGGCGGGCCTGATCCTCTCGCTGCTGGCCTTTGGCGCCGTAACCCGGCTGCCGGAAGACCAACTGATGAGCTGGGGCTGGCGTGTGCCGTTCCTGGCCAGCGCACTGTTGCTGCTGGTGGGCCTGGCCATCCGCCTCGGGGTCAACGAATCGCCGGAATTCATCGCCAGCCGCGAGCAGGCCGAAAAGGCCCACCGCAAGGAGCAGGCGCCGGTGTTCGAAGTGCTGCGCACCGCCTGGCGCCCGCTGCTGCTGTGCATCGGTGCCAATACCCTGGGCATTGCCGGGGTCTACTTCACCAACACCTTCATGATCAGCTACACCACCCAACAGTTGCACCTGGATCGCTCGCTGATCCTTGAATGCCTGTTCTTCGTGGCGGTCATCCAGTTTTGCCTGCAACCGCTGGCCGCCTGGTTGTCCGAGAAAGTCGGCGCTACCCGCTTCCTGGCCCTGGTCGCACTGCTGGCGATGGCCTCGCCGTATCCGATGTTCGTGCTGGTCAGCTCGGGCCAGGGCCCGTTGATCGTGCTTGGCATCGCCCTGGCGGCGGCCTGCATGGCGTCGTTCTATGCGGTGATCGCCGGTTACGTCAGCGGCATGTTCGAAACCCGCGTGCGCTACACCGCGATCTCCCTGGCCTACCAGATCTGCGGTGCAATTGCCGGGGGCCTGACGCCGCTGATCGGCACCTGGCTGGCCCGCACCTTCAGCGGCCAGTGGTGGCCGATGGCGGTGTTCTACACCTTGATCGCCTCCATTTCGCTGCTCTGCGTGCTGGCCTTGGCGCGCCAGTACACCCGTAGTCAGCAGCTGGAAATGGCCTGATCCACCCGATTCGATCTGGAGTACCTGTACATGTTGAAAAGCAATGGCGAACGCCTGTGGGCGAGCCTGATGGCCATGGCCGAAGTCGGTGCCACGGCCCGTGGCGGCAGCTGCCGCCTGGCCCTGAGCGATGAAGACAAGGCCGGCCGAGAACTGTTCAGCCACTGGTGCCGCGAGGCCGGCCTGACCCTGTCGGTGGATGCCATCGGCAACCTGTTCGCCCGCCGCGCAGGCACCGATGCGCAGGCTGCACCGGTGATGATGGGCAGCCACCTCGACACCCAGCCCGAAGGCGGCCGTTTCGATGGTGTGTACGGTGTGCTGGCGGGCCTTGAGGTAGTACGCCGGCTCAACGACCTCGGCATCCGCACTCGCAAGCCGCTGGAGATTGCCGTGTGGACCAACGAGGAAGGCGCACGCTTCACGCCGGCCATGTTCGGCTCGGCAGTGTTCACCGGTACCCTTGACCTGCAGCAGGCGCTGGCTATTCGCGATGCTGCGGGCATCAGCGTCGCCGATGAGCTGCAACGCACGGGGTATGCCGGCCAGCGCCCCTTGGGCGGCAAGGTCGATGCTTATTTTGAAGCGCATATCGAGCAAGGCCCGATCCTTGAAGACAACGCCAAATGCATTGGTGTGGTCAGTGGTGGCCAGGCGATTCGCTGGCTCGACGTGACGGTCGAAGGCATGGCCGCCCACGCCGGCACCACGCCGATGCCGCTGCGCAAGGACGCCCTGTACGGCGCGGCACGAATGATCCAGGCGGTGGAGCAACTGGCCGCCGATTTCGCCCCCCAAGGCCTGACCACGGTGGGCGAGCTGTCGATTGCCAAGTCTTCGCGCAACACCATCCCAGGTGTACTGCGCTTCACCGTCGACTTGCGCCACCACCGTGACCAGGCCATTGAGGCGATGGAGCAAGAGCTTGGTCTGAAACTGCAGGCCATCGCCGCGCAGCGTGGCCTGCAGGTACGCATCGAGCGCCATTGGATGAGCCCGGCGACGCCCTTCGACGCCGCTTGTGTGGCCGCCGTGCAACAGGCCGTGGACGGCCTGGGCTATGCCCAGCAGGCGATTGTCAGTGGCGCTGGCCACGACGCTATTCTGCTCGCCCGTTACTGCCCGACAGCCATGGTGTTCATCCCCTGCGTCGGTGGCCTGAGCCACAACGAGGCTGAAGACGTGCTGCCCGACGATGCCCGCCAGGGCGCCGATGTACTGCTCAACGCCGTGCTGGCCCGTGCCGGCCGGGTCGAACAAGGAGAAGCCTGATGCGTTGCTACTTTCACCCCGAACAGCTGCTGCACCACCCGCGCAGCTACTACTCGCGCGGCGCCATGCGTACCCCGCAGGAAGTCCCTGAGCGTGCCCAGCGCCTGTTGCAGGCGGCCAAGGACCTTGGCTTCGACATTCGTCAGCCCGAAGATGCCGGCCTGGGCCCGCTCAAGGCGGTACACGGTGAGGCCTATCTGACGTTCCTCGAAGAAGCCCATGCACGCTGGAAGGAAGTGCCCGAGGAGTGGGGCGACGAGGTCATGTCCAACATTTTCGTGCGCGAGCCCAATGCCCTGCGCGGCATTCTCGCCCAGGCTGGCCGCTACCTGGCCGACGGCAGTTGCCCCGTGGGTGAGAACACCTGGCGCTCGGCCTACTGGTCGGCGCAAAGCGCAGTGGCCGCCGCCAAGGCCATTCTCGGGGGTGAGCCTGCGGCCTATGCGCTGTGCCGCCCACCGGGGCACCATGCGCGTTTCGATGCGGCTGGCGGCTTCTGCTACCTGAACAACGCCGCCGTCGCGGCCCAGGCCTTGCGCGGCCGTTATCGCCGCGTGGCGATCCTCGATACCGACATGCACCATGGGCAAGGGATTCAAGAGATTTTCTACGACCGTAATGATGTGCTGTATGTGTCGGTGCACGGTGACCCGACCAACTTCTACCCGGGGGTGGCCGGGTTCGCGGACGAGCGCGGCGAGGGTGTGGGGGAGGGCTACAACCTCAACCTGCCGATGGCGCACGGGGCCAGTGAGGCGGATTTCATGAATCAGCTTGAGATTGCGCTGAGTGCGGTGAAGGACTTTGGTGCCGAGGTGCTGGTGTTGTCGTTGGGGTTCGATATCTACCAGCTGGACCCGCAGAGCAAGGTGGCGGTGACCACCGATGGGTTTGCGGCGTTGGGTGAGCGGGTTCGGGCGCTGCGCTTGCCGTGTGTGATAGTGCAGGAGGGGGGGTATCACCTGGAGAGTTTGGAGGCGAATGCGCAGGCGTTTTTTGGGGATAGGGTGGATTGGCGTTAGGGTTTGGGTGGGTGTCAGGGCTGCCAGGTGTTCGCCACGGCAAATTCAGCGCATGGGAGATCGAGCGCCGCCCGCGCGACGCTCGATCTTCCAGGCGCTGCAAATGCCATGGCAAGCCCTAAACCCACTAAACCCCACCCCGCCGCACATGCTTCACCAGCACCTTCTCCAACAACTCCCACATCGCAGGGTCGGTACTGAACGCCACATTGAACCGCATCCACCCCGTCGCCTTGGCATCCACCATGAACAACTGCCCAGGCCCAAGCATGATCCCTTGCTCCAGCGCATCGTCCAGCAACGCCGCGCTATCCGGAATCGCCGGATGCCGGGTCCAGATGTACATCCCTTCGTCCGACTCGGTGAACAACTCGAAACCCAGCCGATGCAAGTGCCGGCCCACTTCCTGGTGCGCCTCGGCCAAACGCTGGCGCAGCCGTTTGAGGTGCTTGCGCCAGCGCCCGTCGATGATCGCGGCATACACCACGCGCTCCATCACCTGCGAGGTGGTGAGGCCCGAGCGCATTTTCAGGTGTACCAGTTTCTGCATCAGCTCCGGGTTGGCCATCATGTAGCCAACCCGCACGTTGGGCGAAATGCTCTTCGAGTAACTGCCCACGTACACCACCTGCTGCAGGTGGTCGAGGCTGGCCAGGCATGGCTGCGGCTCGGAGACCATGTCGGCGTACAGGTTGTTCTCCACCAGGCGGAAGCCATGCTGGCTGGCCAGTTGCAGCAAACGGTGCAGCTGCGGCAGCGGGGTGCGTGAGCAGGTCGGGCTGTGCAGGTGCGGCTGGGTGAAGAAGGCCGTCGGGCTGTGGTGCGCCAGCAGTTGTTCCAGCTGGTTGAGGTCGTAGCCGTTGGGCGTGCGCGGTACGCCGATTAGCGTCGCGCCCTGGGTACGTAGGATGCTCATCAGGTTGGGGTAGCCGGGGTCGTCCACCAGCACCACGTCACCTGGGCGTACCAGGGTGCGCGCGGCCAGGTCCAGGGCTTGGCTGGCGCCGTGGGTGAGCATCAGTTGCGCCGGGTTGGCGACAATCGACAGCTCCTGCTGCAGGTTCTGCGCGGTCAGCGCACGCAGTTCCGCCAGGCCCATGGGGTCGCCATAGCCAGACAGCTCCAGCGGGCTCCCGGCGACCTGGCGCAACCCGCGGCGCAGGCCGTCTTCGTACATCCAGTCATTGGGCAACCAGCCGCAGCCGGGCTTGAACGGCAGTTGGCGGATCTCGAAGATCTGCTGCAGGTACCATTCAGAGTTGAACGTTGGTCGACTGGTGTCGGCCTCGGCATTGTGTTTTTCCAGCAACTCGCCGGCCGCGCGATTGATGAAAAAACCCGCGTTGCCCCGGCTTACCAGCAGGCCCTGAGCGACCAGACGATCATAAGCCTCGACCACGGTAAAGGTACTCACCGAGTAAGTCGCGGCAAAGGCGCGGATAGACGGGACCTTGGCCCCAGGCTTGAGCGTCTGGTTGTCGATCAGCTCGCGCAGTCCATCGATGATCTGGTTGACCAGCGGGGTTGGGGAGTCTGGATGTAATTCGAACATTCGGGGGCCTTCAGGGTGCTTGGCGCCAGGCGCCTGCAAGGTGTATTGCATGGGCGGCCTGTACAGTGCAGTGCGAGATTCATGCCACTGTGCATGGCTCTCTGCGTCGGACATTTTTACATTAGGTGTCGGATATCGCCACATAAAGCATGTTCAGTTCGCTCGAAGGGCAAACCTTCGGGCGCGTCAGCAGGCCGCCATGGATGGCCTGCGTGTGTTTGTTCACACCATCCTGCCCGCATTAGCACTGATGTACAGGTGAGGCCGCTAGCCATCGGGGCCTCACAGTTTTCCTTGGATAAAAAGAAGCACGGGGTACACAACTGATGGACGCAACATCCACAACCACCACCGCGAAAGGCGGGCACGAGAGCAAGCTCAGTGCCTCCCTCAAGTCGCGCCACCTGACGATGATGTCGATCGCCGGGGTTATCGGCGGCGCCTTGTTCGTCGGTTCCGGCAGCGTGATCCACAGCGCCGGCCCGGCCGCTGTCCTGGCCTACCTGGCAGGCGGCATCCTGGTGGTGCTGATCATGCGCATGCTCGGCGAAATGGCGACGTCCTCGCCTGACACCGGCTCGTTCTCCACCTACGCCGACCGCGCCATTGGCCGCTGGGCCGGTTTCACCATCGGTTGGCTGTACTGGTGGTACTGGGTAATCCTCATGGCGTGGGAAGCCTACGTGGCGGGCAAGATCCTGCACGGCTTCTTCCCTGACGTCAGTGTCAACGTGTTCGTGCTGGCCACGACCCTGCTGCTGATCACCGTCAACTTCTTCAACGTCAAGCACTACGGTGAGTTCGAGTTCTGGTTCGCCTTGATCAAGGTGATCGCCATCGTCTGCTTCCTGGTGGTGTGCACCGCCGCCGTGATGAACGTCTGGCAGTTTGGTGAAGTGCGCGGCATCAGCCAGCTGACCGCAGAAGGCTTCATGCCTAACGGCATCACCACGGTGATTGGTGCCTTGCTTGGGGTGATGTTCGCCTTCCTCGGTGCCGAGATCGTGACCATTGCGGCATCCGAAGCCAAGGACCCGGCCGCACAGATCGTCAAGGCCACCAACTCGGTGGTATGGCGTGTGTGCCTGTTCTACGTCGGCTCGATCTTCCTGATCGTCTGCCTGGTACCGTGGAACGACCCGCACCTGGGCGTCTCGGGCTATGGCGCCTACCGCCGTACCCTGGAGCTGCTGGGCGTGCCGTATGCCGAGTTGCTGATGAACTTCGTGGTCCTGACCTCGGTCAGCAGCTGCCTGATCTCCGGTCACTACACCGCCTCGCGCATGCTGTTCTCGCTGTCCCAGCGTGGCGATGCGCCGTCGTTCTTCAAGATCACCCGCGCCGGCACCGGCGTACCGGTGTACGCGATCATGGGTTCGTGCGCCGTGGCGGTAGTGTGTGCGCTGATCAACTTCAGCGAGACCCTGCGCCCGAAAGACGTGCTGGACACCCTGATGAACACCACCGGCATGATCGCGTTGCTGGTGTACCTGGTGATCGCCTTCTCGCAACTGCGCATGCGCCGCAAGCTGATCGCCGAAGGCAAGGAAGTTCGCCTGAAGATGTGGCTGTTCCCGTGGCTGACCTACCTGGTGATCGCGTTCATCGTGGCCGCCCTGGTGACCATGGCGTTCATGCCTGACTACCAGATCCTGGTGATCTCCACCGGCATCGCTGCGGCGGTCGTGGTGGCCATGGGCGTCGTGCATCAGATCCGCAGCGCCAAGCGCCACTAAGCCTTAGTCGCTGTTCGAAACGGCCGGCTCCCTTGGGGACCCGGCCGTTTTTGCGTTCAGGGCCTGGCTTTTTTCACTCGCATGCCGGTCAGGCATGTGGAAGCGCTGGTTCATCCAGGGTGAGCCGAGCAGGGCGGCGGCAGCGATCAGGGTCAGGATGGCCAGGGCCAGGTATGTTTTCATAGGCATGCGCATGTAAGGACTGACTTCAAGCATAGGCAGTCAGTTCCGGCCTGCGAGGAACCCCTAACAGGCAGCACATGGCTTATGCTCAGCGCATTGCCCGCCCAAAGGAGCCGCACATGGCCTGGTCCGCCACCCAGTATTCCCTCTTCGAAAATGAGCGCACCCGCGCCGTACGCGACCTGCTGACTGCCGTGCCGCCACACCCGGTGCGTCATGCCACGGACCTGGGCTGCGGCCCGGGCAACTCCACCGAAGTGCTGCTGCAGCGTTACCCCGATGCCCAGGTAATGGCGCTGGACAGCGACCCCGACATGATCGACAAGGCCCGTGAGCGCAAACGGTTGTGTGTGCCCCGGGTACGCTGCGCCATTGCCGACATTGGCAAATGGACCGCGCCGCAAGCACAGGACCTGATCCTGGCCAATGCCTCGCTGCAATGGGTGCCCAACCATGCTTCGCTGTACCCGCACCTGGTCAGCCAGTTGAGCGAGGGCGGCAGCCTGGCGGTGCAGACCCCAGACAACCTCGACGAGCCGGCGCACCGGCAATTGCGCGAGATCGCCAGCCAAGGCCCGTGGGCCGCCAAGTTTGCCGACTACCAACTGCCGCCCAGGCACAATGCGGCGTTCTATTACGACTTGCTCAGCCCACTGTGCACGCGGGTGGATGTGTGGCGTACCACTTACCATCACCCCTTGGAGGGTGGCGCCGAAGCCGTGGTGGAGTGGTTCAAGGGCTCGGCGTTGCGGCCTTACCTGGCCAGGCTGGACGAGCACGAGCAGGCAGGCTTCCTGCAGATGTACCTGCAGGCGATGCAGCGCGACTACCCGCCGTCCACCGACGGCAAGGTATTGCTGCCGTTCCCGCGGTTGTTCGTGATCGCTACCCGGTAGGGCGGCGCCAGCGCCAAAGCACGTAACCGTAAATGCCGACATTGAGCAGCAACACCACGGTGCCCAGCAGCAACTGGGTCTGTGGTGTCAGGCCGGCGGGGTAGATGAGCGGCCAGATGTAATGCTCGACGAAGCCGCCCTGGTAGCCCGCATCGCCAGCGGCGCTGCGCATGCGGTTTTCCCAGCTGGTCAGCGGGCAACCCAGGTGCAGGTATTCCACCGCCAGGCCCCAGGCCAGGGCTGGAATGTGCAGCAGCAGGGCAGGGCGCCAACGCAGCACCAGCAGGCCGCCGAACAGCACCAGCAGGATGAAGGCCAGGTGCAGCAGCACCAGCGTGTCGGCGGTCAGGCGAAAGAGCATTGGCAGTTATCCAGGCGGTAGGGTGACGCGAGCTTTGCGTTAGCGGGAAGCGATGGAGCGGATTTACAACCCTTCCTGCACCATTTGCAAGAACGTCGCCACCACCCGCCGTGTACGCTGCTCGCTCAGGCACACCAGCGTCTCGGTCAAGTGCCGCTGGCAATCGACGATCGGCAACGCACACACGCGCGCATCGGCGCCAAACTCCGCCGCCGACACCACCCCCACGCCAATCCCCACCACCACCGCTTCACGTGCCGCTTCCCGGCCCTCTACCTGGATCGCCGGCCGAATCCGCAAGCCGGCCCGCTGCATCTCTTCCTCCAGCGTCTGTCGCGTCACCGACCCAGGCTCGCGCAGCACCAGCGGTGTGTCATCCAGGTCCGCCAGGCTGATCGAGCCGCGGCTGGCCCACGGGTGGTGATGGGAAACGAACGCCACCATCGGGTCGCGGCGCAGTGGCAGGCAATGCAGGCGCTCATCGTCGACATCCCGCCCCAGCAGTGCCAGGTCGGCCTGGTAGCTGAACAGCCGGGCCAGCGACTCATCGGTGTTGCCGGTCTCGATCTTCACCTGGATACCCGGGTAGCGCTGGCAGAACCGGGCGATCTGCGGCAGCACATGCACCGGTGCATCCACCGCCAGCACCAGGCTGCCGGTGTGCAGGGCGCGCGAGTCCTGCAGCAGCTCAAGGGCTTCGGCTTCGCAGGCGAACAGGCGTTGGCTGATGCCCAGCAGGCGCTCGCCCAGGTCGGTCAATTGCACCGAGCGCTTGTTGCGGTGAAACAGCAGCACGCCAAAGCGCTCTTCGAGCTTGCGCACCTGGTCGGAGACTGCCGGCTGGGTAAGAAACAGCTTTTGCGCCGCACGGGTAAAGCTGCCGTGAACCGCCACCGCGTGGAAGGCCTTGAGTTGAGCGTGTGAGACCGACATGACGACTCCAGTAACAAGCTGAGCTTATGTGTGAAATACAATAAATCGATTTTATTTATCAGTCACCAGCTGTTTCCATAGCTCTCAGCCCAACGCTGGTGCCACAAGCGCCAGCCGGGCCATGGTGCTCTTGCAGCGCCATCTGACCCGATGACGGGCCACCGTCATCGCTGTGCGCAACACAAGAACAAGACAGGCGTTTCTTCACATTCTGCCGGCACACTTGAGCAAGAGGTCAGACTCACATGAACCATTCCCTAGCCACGTTCAAACGCTGGCGTATGCAGATTTTCGCAATTACCTGGCTGGCTTATGCCGCCTTCTACTTCACCCGCAAGGCCTTCTCGGTGGCCAAGCTGGGTATCGCCGAAGACCCAAGCTTCATGCTCGACAAGGCCGCCATGGCCAACCTCGATGCCATCTACCTGGCTGCCTATGCGGTGGGCCAGTTCACCTGGGGCATGCTTGCCGACCGCTTCGGCCCCCGCGTGGTGGTGCTCGGCGGTTTACTGATTTCGGCGGCGGCGGCCGTGGTGATGGGCAGCTACGCGACCTTCCCGATCTTCGCCACCTGCATGTTGATCCAGGGCTTGGCGCAGTCCACCGGCTGGGCCGGCTTGTGCAAGAACATCGGCAGTTTCTTCCCCGCCGCGCAGCGCGGCCGGGTGCTGGGCCTGTGGAGCTCGTGCTATGCCTTCGGCGGCCTGGTGGCCTCGCCGTTTGCTGGCTGGTGGGCCTACACCCTGGTCGGTACCTGGCACGCAGCGTTTTACTCCAGTGCCGCCGTGGTCGCGCTGGTGGCCGTGCTGTTCTTCTTCCTGCAGCGCAACAAACCTGAAGACGTCGGCTTGCCCGCCGTCGAACCCGAGCCGCAAAGCATGGCGCCGGGCGCCAACCTGTGCAGCGTCTGGGCGCCACTGCGCGAGATCATGCGCAACCGCACGGTACTGACCCTGGGCCTGGCCTACTTTCTGCTCAAACCGGCGCGCTACGCCATCTTGCTGTGGGGGCCGGTAATCGTCTTCGAGCAGATGCCATCGGTGGGCAAGGTCGGCGCGGCGATTATCCCGACCGCCTTCGAGCTGGCTGGGCTGTTGGGGCCGATCATGATTGGCCTGGCCTCCGACAAACTGTTCGGCGCGCGGCGCATGCCGGCCTGCGTGATCAGCTTGCTGCTGTTGACGGTGACCCTGGCGGCGTTCATGGCGGCCATGCACAGCGGCAGCGTCGTCATGGTGGTGGGCCTGCTGTTTGTCATGGGCCTGACCCTGTACGGGCCGGATTCGATGATCAGCGGCGCGGCTGCCATCGACTTCGGTACGGCCAAGGCCGGTGCCACTGCCGCGGGCTTCGTCAATGGTTGCGGCTCGGTGGGGGCGGTGCTTGGCGGCCTGCTGCCCGGTTACTTCGACAGCGTCACGGTGTTCATCGTGTTCGCCGGTTGCGCACTGTTCTCGGCCCTGGTGCTGTTGCCGCACTGGAACAGCCGCCCTGCCAGCCTGGCCGAAGCCAATGACGTGGCACCCAACACCAGCATGGCGATCAAGCCACTGCGTACCTAAAGGAAAGCGAGCGAATGAGACCCTTCTGGCTGCAACAGGCCCTGGATTCGGAGCAGGATGCGCTATGCCCGCCGCTGCAAGGCGACGCGCGTTGCGACGTATGCATCGTTGGCGGGGGCTACACCGGCCTCTGGACTGCACTGATGCTCAAGGAGGCGGCGCCGGCGCTGGACGTGATGCTGATCGAAGCAGACATCTGCGGCGCAGGTGCCAGTGGGCGCAACGGCGGTTGCGCGCTTTCCTGGTCGGCCAAGTACTTCACCCTCGAACGCTTGTTCGGCACGGCCGAGGCGGTGCGCCTGGTGCGCGAGTCGGAGCGCAGTATCGCGGCCATTGGTGCGTTCTGCGCGGCCAATGGCATCGACTGCGACTACCGCCTCGACGGCACCTTGTACACCGCCACCAACCAGGCCCAGGTGGGCGCGACCGATGCGGTGATCGCGGCGCTGGCGCAGCAGGGCATCAACTCATTCGAACGCCTGCCGCTGGAGGCTGTGCAGCGCCTGGCCGGTTCGGCGCGGCACCTGGAAGGCTGGTTCTCCCCGGCGGCCGCCACCGTGCAGCCTGGGCGGCTGGTGCGTGGCCTGCGCCGTGTGGCCTTGCAGCGCGGGGTGCGCATCCATGAAGGCACGGCCATGGCCAGCCTGGAACACGGCGCGCCAGTGCAGGTGCGTACCGCCCACGGGACGGTGCGCGCCGACCGCGTGGTGCTGGGCCTCAATGCCTGGATGGCGCGGGCCTTCCCGCAGTTCGAGCGCAGCGTGGCCATCGTCTCCAGCGACATGGTGATCACCGAGCCGTGCCCCGACCTGCTGCGCGAAATTGGCTTGAACAACGGCGTCAGCGTGCTCGACTCGCGGATCTTCGTGCATTACTACCACAACACCTCCGATGGCCGGCTGATGCTCGGCAAGGGCGGCAATACCTTCGCCTATGGCGGGCGCATGCTGCCGGTGTTCGACCAGCCTTCGCCGTACCGGCCGCTGCTGCGCGAAAGCCTGGGCGCGTTCTTTCCGGCCCTGGCCGAGGTGCCGCTGGCGGCCAGCTGGAACGGCCCGTCGGACCGCTCGGTGACCGGGCTGCCGTTCTTCGGCCGGCTGGACGGGCAGGGCAATGTGTTCTACGGCTTTGGTTATTCCGGCAGCGGCGTCGGGCCGTGCCACATGGGCGGGCAGATCCTCTCGTCGCTGGCGTTGGGGTTGGACAACCCGTGGTCACGTTCGCCGCTGGTCAACGGCCCGCTGGGGTTGTTCCCGCCCGAGCCGATTCGCTACCTGGGCTCGCTGATGGTGCGCAATGCCATCCGTCGCAAGGAGCGCGCCGAGGACCGCGGGCAACGGCCACGGCACCTGGATGTGCGCCTGGCGCGTTTCGCGGCGGCGGCCGGCAAGGCCGACAAAGCATAAGATTTTTTGTCGATCACAGGCCCGAGGGCGTATAAACTGCACCCACTTTTTGGCCGGTCGCTTCCTGAACTGGCCGTTGAAACAAGAGAGTCGACATGGGCGCACAGTGGAAAGCCAAACATAGAGAAACAGCGGCCAATGCCAAAGGCAAGGTCATGGGCAAGCTGTCAAAAGAGATTCAGATCGCTGCCAAATCGGGCGCCGATCCCGACATGAACCCGCGCCTGCGCCTGGCCATCGTGCAGGCCAAGAAGGCCTCGATGACCCGCGAGACTCTGGATCGGGCAATCCGCAAAGGTGCTGGCCTGGACGGTGATGCCGTGCAGTACCATGCGGTGAGCTACGAAGGCTTCGCACCGCACCAGGTGCCGCTGATCGTCGAGTGCCTGACCGACAACATCAACCGTACCGTCGCGCAGGTGCGTGTGCTGTTCCGCAAGGGCCAGCTGGGTGCAAGCGGCTCGGTGGCCTGGGACTTCAACCACGTCGGCCTGATCGAAGCCACCCCGAACGGCGATGCCGACCCGGAAATGGCCGCCATCGAAGCCGGTGCCCAGGACTTCGAGGAAGGCGAAGAAGAGGGTTCGACCCTGTTCATCACCGACACCACCGACCTGGACGCTGTGCAGAAGGCCCTGCCGGAGCATGGCTTTACCGTGGTCTCGGCAAAGATCGGCTACACGCCGAAGAACCCGGTGAGTGCTGCCAGCCTGAGCGCTGAGGCGTTGGCCGAGGTCGAGGCGTTCCTCGAGGCGATCGACGAGAACGATGACGTGCAGAACGTCTATGTCGGCCTGACTGACTGATTTGTGCCTCTGGGGCCGCTTGGCGGCCCTTTCGCGACGCAAGTCCGCTCCTACTGGTACAGCGCTGTACCTGTAGGAGCGGCCTTGTGTCGCGAAACGAGGGCGCAGCCCTCGCCTGCGGCCCGGAGACGAACACCCATGAACCCAACTTTCGCCTCCCTCAGCCTCGCCCACCTGCGTACCCTCGACCACCTGCTGCAGCTGAAAAACCTCAGCCACGCCGCCGAGCGCCTGGGCGTCAGCCAATCGGCCCTGAGCCGCCAACTGGCCCACCTGCGCGAAGCCTTCGACGACCCGCTGCTGGTGCGCCAAGGCCGTGGCTACGTGCTCAGCGAATATGCCGAAGCGTTGGTCGAACCCCTGCGCCAGGTACTCGAAGAACTCCAGGCCCTGCGCCAACCGGCCGTGTTCGACCCGGCCCGTTGCGAACGGCGCTTCTGCCTGGCGGCCTCCGACTACGTCGCCGAGCACATGCTGCCGTTGCTGGTGGCGGCGCTGGAGCACGAAGCTCCCGGCGTCAGCCTCGAATACCGCACCTGGCAAGCCGGCCAGTATGCCTTGCTGGCCAGCGGCGAAATCGACCTGGCCACCACCTTGTTCGACGAGTCGCCCGCCAACCTGCATGGTCGCTTGCTCGGTGAGGACCGCGCCGTCTGCCTGATGCGCCGCGATCACCCGCTGACAGCCCATCACACGCTCAGCCAGGCGGACTACCTGGCGCACAAGCATGTGCGTATCTCCGGTGGTGGCGACAAGGACAGCTTCATCGACCGCCACTTGCGCGCCCAGGGCCTGCAGCGGCGGGTCAGCCTGGAAGTGCCGTTTTTCTCCGCCACGGTGCAGGTGATCGGCAACAGCCAGGCGGTGGCGACGGTGCCCGAGCACATTGCCCGGCAACTGTGCCGCCTGCATGACCTGGCCTGGCGGCCCCTGGGCTTTATCGACCACAGCCAGCGCTACTGGGTGGTCTGGCACCAGCGCCTGCAGGCCTCGGCCGAGCACCGCTGGTTGCGCAACCGGGTGTTCGAATTGTGGCGCCAGTCGCAGTTCGGCGTGCACGGTGGGCATGCGCCAACGCCATAGGAGGTATGCGCGAAGCGGGGTTCATTGGGGGGCAGGCGGCACTTAGACTGAAAGGCAGCAAACTGCCCAAAGGAGACCGCCCGTGACCCCCGAACAATTCCGCCTGTACGGCCACCAACTGATCGACCTGATCGCCGACTACCGCCAAACCGTGGGCGACCGCCCGGTGATGGCCCAGGTCGAGCCCGGCTACCTGAAGGCAGCCCTGCCAGCATGTGCCCCGCAGCAGGGCGAACCGTTCGAGGCGATTCTCGACGACGTCAACAAACTGGTCATGCCAGGCCTGTCCCATTGGCAGCACCCGGATTTCTACGGCTACTTCCCCTCCAACGGCACGTTGTCGTCAGTGCTGGGTGATTTTCTCAGCACCGGCCTGGGCGTACTGGGCCTGTCGTGGCAGTCCAGCCCGGCCTTGAGCGAACTGGAAGAAACCACCCTTGACTGGCTGCGCCAGCTGCTGGGCCTGTCAGGGCAATGGAGCGGGGTGATCCAGGACACCGCCTCGACCAGTACCCTGGTGGCGCTGATCTGCGCCCGCGAACGTGCCAGCGGTTACGCGTTGGTGCGTGGCGGCCTGCAGGCCCAGGCCAAGCCGCTGATCGTCTACGTCAGCGCTCACGCCCACAGTTCGGTGGACAAGGCCGCACTGCTGGCAGGTTTTGGCCGTGACAACATTCGCCTGATCCCCACCGACGAGCGCTTCGCCCTGCAGCCGGCTGCCCTGCAAGCAGCCATCGAGCAGGACCTGGCGGCGGGTAACCAGCCGTGTGCGGTGGTTGCGACCACCGGCACCACTACCACCACGGCACTCGACCCGCTTCGCCCGATCGGTGAAATCACCCAGGCCCATGGCCTGTGGCTGCATGTCGACTCGGCCATGGCCGGCTCGGCGATGATCCTGCCGGAGTGCCGCTGGATGTGGGATGGCATCGAGCTGGCCGACTCGGTGGTGGTCAATGCGCACAAGTGGCTGGGCGTGGCCTTCGACTGTTCGATCTACTACGTGCGCGACCCGCAGCACCTGATCCGCGTGATGAGCACCAACCCCAGCTATTTGCAGTCGGCGGTGGATGACGAGGTGAAGAACCTGCGCGACTGGGGCATCCCGCTGGGGCGCCGGTTCCGTGCGCTGAAACTGTGGTTCATGTTGCGCAGTGAGGGTGTCGAAGCGCTGCAGGCACGCTTGCGGCGTGATCTGGAGAATGCCCAGTGGCTTGCCGAGCAGGTCGAGGCGACGCCGGGCTGGGAACTGCTGGCGCCGGTGCAATTGCAGACGTTGTGCATCCAGCATCGGCCGGCGGGGCTGGAAGGGGAGGCGTTGGATGCGCATACCCGCGGCTGGGCCGAGCGGCTCAATACGTCTGGGGATGCCTATGTGACGCCGGCAACCTTGAATGGCCGGTGGATGGTGCGGGTGTCGGTGGGGGCGCTGCCTACCGAGCGTGAGCATGTCGAGAAACTGTGGCGGGGGCTGCAGGCAGTGGTCAAGGGCTGAAAATGCAGGGGGCCGCAAAAGCGGCCCCCTACGGTCTATCAGTGGCTTACGGTCTGGAGGCTACCTTTACGGCTGGCCTCATACGCTTCTTTGTCCATCGGCTTGGCCTGCGGATTGCCCAGGTCTTCCATCGCCATACGGTGGGTTTCCGGTGCAATGTACGCCGCCAGGGCGCAGATGCAGGTGATGAAGAACGCCATGCTCCCGACCACCAGCGGAATGTTGTCCGAGCCTGGCGGTGCCACGATGGCGAACAGCGCGGGCAACATGGCGGTCAGCATGGTGCCGATGTTCTGCGCAATGGCCATGGCCGAAACACGGTAACGGGTGTGGAACAGCTCGGGGTAGAAGCTTGGGAACACCGCGTTGTAGCCCTGGTAGACCATGCCCCACATCACGATCGAGGCGGCGAAGGCCAGCGGCACGTTCTGGATGCTGATCGCATACAGGTAGACGAAGGCCAGCAGGCCTGAGCCCAGGCACCCGGCGATCATGGTCGGGCGCCGGCCGATCTTGTCGGAAAGGTTGCCGACAAAAGGAATCACCAGCACCGCAACGATATTGCCGACCACCGGGATCCACAGGTACACGCTCTTGTCGAAGCCGATGCCATAGGCCGGCTGCACCGCGTAGGCCGCGCCGAAGATGGTGGCGACCACCGGAATCACGTTCATCAGTGCCATGAACATCACCAGCACCATGTGTTTCCAGCTATGGCGGAAGGCCTCGCTGACCGGCGACTTGGCGACTTTGTCCTGCTTCTCTTCCTTCACGAACGCAGGCGTCTCGTGCACTTCCTTACGGATGATGAAGCCGGCGATCAGCACCACGGCGCTCATCAGGAACGGAATGCGCCAGCCCCAGTCATTGAAGGCTTCGCTGGGCATGAAGTAGGCCAGTGGCAGGAATACCGCCGCCGCCAGAACCTGGCCGGCTTGCACGCCTTGCAGGGTGAAACTGGCGTAGTAGCCACGTCGGCCGAATGGCGCATGCTCCATGATCATCGAACTGGCCCCGGAAATCTCGCCGGCCACGGCAAAGCCCTGGATCAGGCGCAGCACCACCAGCAAGACGGGGGCGAGGATGCCGATGTCGTGGTAGGTGGGCAGCAGGCCCACAGCCATGGTCGACAGGCCCATCAGGAACATGCACAGCAGCAGGACGTTCTTGCGCCCGCGGGTATCACCCCAGTGGCCGAGCACAAAGGCCCCGACCGGGCGGGCCAGGTAGCCGACACCGTAGGTAGCCAGCGAGGCGATGATCGCCATCTTGGGGTCGGTATTGGGGAAGAAGATCTGCGGGAAGATCAGGGCCGCAGCCTGGGCATAGATGAAGAAGTCGTAGTACTCGAGTGCCGAGCCTATCCATCCACTGGCGGTCGCTTTCTTGGCTTGAGAGCTGGAGTGAGCCATCGTTGTCTCCGTTGTTCTTGTTGGTTCCCGCACGGCGCATGGCGAACGTGGGGTTATCTCGGGAGTGGGGTCAAACGTGAAGTGCGGGGGTATTCCGCGCCAAGGCCGTGACAGACAGCCAGGAGACAGGTGCGGAACGCAAGGCCAGAGCAGTGTTCATAGGTCGGTACCCGGTTTTATTGAACTTATTATGTTGTGACGTTGGGCTTGTCAGCGCAGGTTCTGCCGAACGACCGTCTTGGCAAAGGGCATCGGTCGGTGTGCCTGCGTCTGGTTTCATGTTGACCACGGGTTGGCGGTGTAGCAATTCGCGAAATCGGGTTTTGTTCGGTAATCGAACACAAAACTAACCATTCCGTACAAAGGGATTGATGAGGCGACTTTACCTGCGAATAATCGATCGTGCCAGGTACTGTCACAGTAGGTTTCCTGCGCCGTCGTCCCCTAACAACAAGGAAATCCCGCCATGCAGCGTTCGATTGCCACCGTGTCCTTGAGCGGCACCCTGCCGGAAAAGCTCGAAGCCATCGCCGCCGCCGGCTTCGACGGCGTCGAGATATTCGAGAACGACCTGCTTTACTACGCTGGCAGCCCGCGCCAGGTTCGCCAGATGTGCGCCGACCTGGGCATCGCCATCACCTTGTTCCAGCCGTTCCGTGATTTTGAAGGCTGCCGCCGCGAGCGCCTGCAGAAGAACGTCGACCGCGCCGAGCGCAAGTTCGACCTGATGCAGGAACTGGGTACCGACCTGGTGCTGGTGTGCAGCAACGTTCAGGCCGACGCCCTGGGCGACGAACAGCTGTTGGTGGACGACCTGCGCCTGTTGGCCGAGCATGCCGGCCAGCGGGGCCTGCGCATCGGTTATGAAGCCTTGGCCTGGGGCCGCCACGTCAATACCTACCAGCAGGTCTGGAACCTGGTGCGCCAAGCCGACCACCCGGCCCTCGGGGTGATTCTCGACAGCTTCCATACCTTGTCGCTCAAGGGCGACCCCAGCGCGATCCGCGACATCCCTGGCGACAAGATCTTCTTCGTGCAGATGGCCGACGCTCCGATCCTGGCCATGGATGTGCTGGAGTGGAGCCGGCATTTCCGCTGCTTCCCGGGGCAGGGCGAAATGGACCTGGCCGGCTTCCTCGCCCCAATCCTTACCACCGGCTATCGCGGCCCGCTGTCACTGGAAATCTTCAACGACGGCTTCCGCGCCGCGCCGCCTCGGCAGAACGCCGCCGACGGCTTGCGCTCGCTGCTGTACCTCGAAGAGCAGACCCGCCTGCGCCTGGAGCAGGAGGCCGTGGCGGTGGAGCCGGGCGTGCTGTTTACCCCGCCTGCGGCCAGCGCCTACGACGGCGTGGAATTCCTCGAGTTCGCCGTCGACGAGGCGGTGGGCGCACGCCTGAGCAGCTGGCTGAAACGCCTGGGCTTTGCCGATGCCGGCAAACACCGCAGCAAGGCCGTGCAGCTGCTGCGCCAGGGCGACATCAACATCGTCCTCAATGCCGAACCCTACTCGTTCGGCCACAACTTCTTCGAGGCGCACGGGCCTTCGTTGTGCGCCACGGCGTTGCGGGTCAAGGACCAGCAGGCTGCGCTGAAGCGCGCCACCGCCTTCCGTGGCCAGCCGTTCCGCGGCCTGGTCGGCCCCAATGAATGTGAAGTGCCTGCCGTGCGGGCACCCGATGGCAGCCTGTTGTACCTGGTAGAGCCGGGCAGCGCTGGCCAGACGTTGTACGACACCGACTTCAGCCTGGACAAAACCGCCAATGCCAGCGGTGGCCTGCGCCGTATCGACCACATGGCGCTGGCGCTGCCGGCCGAGTCGCTGGACAGCTGGGTACTGTTCTACAAGAGCCTGTTCGATTTCGCTGCCGACGACGAAGTGGTGCTGCCGGACCCTTACGGCCTGGTCAAGAGCCGTGCCCTGCGCAGCCAGTGCGGCACCCTGCGCCTGCCACTGAACATCTCCGAGAACCGCAACACGGCCATTGCCCATGCACTGTCCAGCTATCGCGGCTCGGGTGTGCATCACATCGCCTTCGATTGTGACGACATCTTCCGTGAAGTAGCGCGCGCCAAGCTGGCCGGTGTACCGCTGTTGGAGATTCCGCTCAATTACTACGACGACCTGGCAGCGCGTTTCGACTTCGACGACGAGTTCCTCAGCGAATTGGCGTACTACAACGTGCTGTACGACCGTGATGCCCAGGGTGGCGAGCTGTTCCACGTCTACACCGAACCGTTCGAGGAGCGTTTCTTCTTCGAGATCATCCAGCGCAAGGGTGGCTATGCCGGGTATGGCGCAGCCAACGTCGCCGTGCGCCTGGCGGCGATGGCCAAGGCCCGCAGCGGGGTGGCGCGCAAGCCGGTCCTGTAACTGCCTCAGAACTCATGTTTCATTGAGTCAGCAGGGGCGTGTGTCTGCACTCGTCGAAGATCCTTCGGCGTAGGCTCAACGCCCCTCGGCCACCATCAGCAGCGCCTGCGGCACCGCACTTTGCGGGTGCTGCGGCTCCTGCAGGCTGACCAGGCGCAGCCCGGCCATGTCCAATGCATTGAGCCAACTGGCCAGCGTGCGGAAATACCACGGCATCGGCCGCCAGGCCCCGGCAAACCCTGCGAACGACTCTTCCCGCCAGCCATCCTGATAATCGCCCGCTGCCACGCTCCAGGGGTGCAATGTCTGGATCACCAGAGCACCACCGGGTGCCAGCAAGCCCTTCAGTGCTGCCAGCAGTGCAATGATGTCCTGGTGCAGCAGCGCGAAATTGGCACAGATCAGGTCATAGTCACGGCCAACGTTGACGTCGCCCTCGGCTAGCTGGGCGTAGCTGGCAAGGTGCACCTGCGCGGACCCTGCCGCGCGTGCCGCGGCCACCAGAGTCTGATCGCCATCCACCCCGGCCGCCTCGATGCCGCGGTCGGCAAGTGCCCGCAGCAACCAGCCTTCACCACAGCCAAGGTCCAGCACGCGCTCGGGTTGGCGGCCCAGAATGGCCAGCAGGATGGCCTGGTCGGTAACCTGGCGGCGGCTCTCGATGGCGCCGCTGCGCACCGCGTCGATCCAGGCTTGGGCGTTGTGCTGCCAGCTGTGCAGCACGGTATCTTCGGGGTTGGGCATGAGGGTGTCCGCAGCAGTGGGTTGGTTCAAGCATAGGCCGCCATCGCGGCCCCTTGGGGGCTACACGCTGGCCGAGACATTGAACTTGATTTGCGCGCTGACGCTAATGTGGTGTTTCAGAAATACCAATCAAAGTTACTTACCCAGGACCCGTGCCGCACGGGCGACTGAGGCCAGAATGGCCGTGGCTTTTTTAAGGGGGGTTGTGGATGCCTTGAGACTGTATGCGGGGCCACCAGGTGCCTGGCTTGGCATTTTCAGCGCCTATCAGATCGAGCGCCGCCCGCGCGGCGCATCGCGACGCAAGGCCGCTCCTACATTTGTTTCGGGCCAATTATTCCTGGGGCATTGGCGCGCGGCCCCTTGGTGCCCCCTCAATATCGCGTCGTACAAACAAGGCGGTCGCGCGCAAATGCCACTGGCCTCACTGGCCCGAAACAAATGTAGGAGCGGCCTTGCGTCGCGATGCGCCGCGCGGGCGGCGCTCGATCTGCGCCCCACCTCCAAACCCAAGACAGGCACCTAGCCGCCATCACTTACTGACCATCAGTTCCGGCCCCAGGTAGTCGTTGACCAGCTCGATATCATCATCCCCCAGGCTGCCCACCGATGACGCCAGGCGCAGGCGCGACATCAGGTAGTTCAGCTTGGCCTCGAACAGGTCATGACGCGCGTCGAACAGCAGTTCTTCAGCGTTGAGCACATCCGAATTGGTGCTGGTACCACCCTCCTTGAAGCCCTTGCGCGTCGAGGTCAGCGAGCGTTCGTTGGACGCCACGGCCTTTTCCAGCGCCTGGATACGCATGGCCCCACTCTGCACGCCGCGGTACTCACGGGTGGTGCCCGAGATGACTTCCTGACGGGTGGCGTCGAGTTCGTCCAGTGCTTTCGAGCTGTTGGCGCTGGCCTGACGGGTCAGCGCGCTGGTGCTGCCGCCGCTGTACAGCGGGATGTTCAGTTCCAGCCCGATCGAGTTGTACTGGTTGCGCTGATTCAGCTCTGAAATCGACTGGCTGCTACCTGCGGTGTAGCCCGCCACAAAGTCCAGCGTCGGCCAATGCCCGGCCCTGGCCCGGTTGACCTCTTCTTCGGCAAGCTCATAGCTGTGCCGGCGTGCGTGAATCAGCGGGCTGTCGGCCTGGGCCTTGACCAGCCAGTCCTGCAGGTTGCCCGGTAGCAGTGGCGGGGTGCTGAAGCCCGGCTGCAGGGTGGTCAGCGATGCCGGGGTTTCACCGATGTATTCCTCAAGCGTGCGGCGGGCGTTGACCAGGTTGTCTTGCGCCTCGATCAGGTCGGCCTCGGCCAGGTCGCGACGGGCGACCGATTCGTCGATGTCGGTCACCGTACCGGCGCCCAGCTCCATCCGCCGCTTGGCCGAGGCAAGCTGCTCTTCGAAGGCGTTCAGCTTGGCCTTGGCCAGGGTGATGGTTTCGCTGGCCAGAAGTACATCGAAGTAGCTGTCGGCCAGGCGCACCGCAGCATCCTGGCTCTTGGCGTCGAACACCGCGACGCTGTAGTCGGCACGCTGCTCGCCCTGGCGGTATTCAGCCATTTTCTGCTTGTTGAACAGCGGCTGGCGCAGGCGCACGCTGGCGCCCTTGGAGTCGTAGTCCAGATCGTTCTCGAGGCTGTTCTGGTGCTGGGTGCCATTGACCTTGTTGTAGTAGGCCGTGGCATTGATCTGCGGCAGCAGGCCGGCTTGGCCAATGGCCCGGTTCTCCATGCCGGCTTGTTTTTCATGCTCGGCGGCGCGGTAGACAGGGCCTTGGTATTGCAACAGGTCCCAGGCTTGTTTCAGGTCCATGGCACTGGCCGGCAAGGACAACCCCAACAGGCACAACAACAGGCAGTGTCGGTTCATTTCATTGCTCCTTGAAAGCACTGTCCACGCGTTCGAGCATTGGCTTGAGCAGGTAACTGAGCAGGTTGCGCTCACCGGTCTTGATGGTGACGGTGGCGGGCATGCCGGGCCGTATGTGGTTGCTGCCCAACAGGCTCATGCCGGCGGGCGAGACGTCCACCTGGGCCAGGTAGAAGGGTTGCTTGCTCTCTTCATCAAGCAGGCGGTCGGCAGAGATGGTCTTCACCCGGCCAGGAATGTTCGGTGTCTGGGCGTGGTTGAAGGCCGGGAAGGCGATGTCCACGGCAAGGCCTGGGACCATCTTGTCGATGGCCTGAACCGGGATCATCGCGTCGACCTGCAACGGCTCGTCCAGCGGGACCACTTCCATCAGCTTGGCGCCGGGCTGGATCACCCCGCCCACCGTGGCGATGCCCAGCGCCTGGACCATGCCGTCGATGGGCGAGCGGATCACCGTGTGGGTCACTTCGTAGTCCAGCGCCCGCAGGCGGTCGGCCAGCGTGGTGTTTTCCTTGGCGGTGTCGGTCAGTTGCGATTCGACCTCTTTCAGGTAGTCGTGCTGGCGCTGCAGAATGCGCAGCTTGATCTCGGTGGTCTGGCTGCGCACCCGGGCGATATTGTTGAGGTTCTCGGCCTGGCCGGCGGACAGGTCGGCGTTGCTGCGTTCAAGTTCCAGCAGGCGGTTGCGTGGCACATACCCTTCGGCCGCCAGCACGCGGGTGCCTTGCAGTTCCTGGCCGAGGAAGTTGATCTGCGAGGCGCGGGCGCCATACACCTGCTGCAGGCCCTTGAGCTGCACGGCCGATGCCGCCAAGTTCTCTTCGAGGATGCTGATTTCGCCAGCCAGGCCGGCGCGGCGGGTATCGAGCAAGCGTTGCTGCAAGTCCATGGCGGCCAGCAGGCGCGGGTCAGTGCCGAAACGCGTGAGCAAGGCCGGGTCGAAGTTCACCGTGTCGCGGCTGTCGCGCTCGGCTTCCAGGCGGTTTTCCACGGTCTTGCTGACAATGTACTGGGCGCTAACTGCGCCTTGTTCGGCGACGGCGCGCAGGGCATCGAGGCGCACCAGTTCCTGGCCCTTTTTCACCACTTCGCCTTCGCGCACCAGGATCGCCTCCACGGTGCCGCCACTCAAGTGCTGCACCGCCTTGCGGTTGCTGGTGACCTTGACCGTGCCGGTGGCGACCACGCCGGCATCCAGCGGCGCCAGGCACGACCACAGCAGGAAGCCGCCGAAGCCGGCAACGACCAGCCATACACCCCAGCGCGCCGGTTTGCCGGCATCCAGGTCGATCAGGTTTTTCGCCTCGGCGGGGATCAACTCGGTAGGTTGGCTCATGTGCATGATCGGTCACTCCCGTACTTTTACCGACGCCAGCGGCGCCGCTGTGCCCGCCGGTATCACGCTGGCTTTACGCAGCGCAGCGAAGACTTCGTCGCGCGTGCCCAGCATCTGCACGCCGCCGTCACGCAGCATCAGCACTTTGTCGACGGCGCACAGCACGTTGGGCCGATGAGAAACCAGTATCACCGTGGCGCCACGCGCCTTGAGTTCAGCCAGGGCATCGACCAGGGCCTTTTCACCGACGTCGTCGAGGTTGGCGTTGGGTTCATCCAGCACCACCAGGTTGGGTTCGCCGTACAACGCACGGGCCAGGGCAATACGCTGCTTCTGGCCACCGGACAGTGGGCTGCCATCGGTACTCAGGCGGGTGTCGTAACCCTGCGGGAAACGCAGGATCATTTCGTGCACACCGGTGCTCTTGGCGGCGCGGATGACCGCCTCGCTGTCCACCTCGGCAAACCGCGCGATGTTGTCGGCGATGGTGCCTTCGAACAGCTCCACGTCCTGCGGCAGGTAGCCGAGCCAGGGGCCGAGTTCGCTTTTGTTCCAGTTGAAAATGTCGGCGCCGTCCAGGCGCACCTTGCCGGCTTGGGTCGGCCAGACGCCAACCAGCAGGCGGGCGAGGGTGGACTTGCCCGAGGCGGAGGGGCCGATGACGCCCAAGCTTTCGCCCGGCGCCAGGCTGAAACTGACCCCACGCAGAATGGTGGTGTTGGTGCCGGGGGCGCCGGCGAACACATTCTCCACGGCGAGCATGCCCACCGGCCGTTGCAGCGACATGCTCGGTGGCCGGCGTGGGTAGTCCTGCAGCAACTCGTTGAGCCGGCCCCAGGCCGTGCGGCAGCCGAGCAGTTGCTTCCAGGAGGCGATCACCTGTTCAACCGGCCCCAGCGCGCGGCCGGTGAGGATCGAACAGGCGATCATCATGCCCGGGGTGATCTTGCCTTCGATTGCCAGCAGCGCGCCGGTGCCGAGAATCAGCGATTGCAGGGTAATGCGCACAAAGCGCCCGGTACTGCTGATCAGGGCTGCACGGTCGGAGGCCAGGGTCTGCATCTGCAGGATGCGCAGGTGGCTCTGGTACCAGCGCTTGCTGATCGACGGCAGCATGCCCATGGCCTCGATGACTTCGGCGTTGCGCAGGTTGTTGTTGGCGTAGTTGGCGGAGGACAGTGCCGCGTGGTTGGCCTCGGCCAGCGGTTTGTGCGTGGCCTTTTCGGTGAGGTACGCCAGGCCCGCGAGGATCATCGAGCCGATCATCGTGACCAGCCCGAGCAGCGGGTGGATCAGGTAGCAGACCAGCAGGTAGATCGGCGTCCACGGCGCATCGAAGAAGGCGAACAGGCCATTGCCGGTCAGAAACTGGCGGACCTGCGCGAGGTCTTGCAGGGCCTGGGCCGGGTTGCCCCCGGCGCGGTTCAGGTTGCGCTCGAAGGCGGCGCTGAAGATGCGTTGGTTGAGGTCCATGTCCAGGCAATTGCCTACCCGGATCAACACCCGGGTGCGGATCATTTCCAGGGCGGACATCAGCAGGAACAGCCCCACCACCAGCAGGGTCAGCATCGTTAACGTGGTGATATTGCGGCTGACCAGGGCGCGGTCATAGACCTGGAGCATGTACACGGCTGGCGTCAACATCATGACGTTTATCACGCCGCTGAAGCCTGCCAGGGCGTAGAAGCTGCGGCGCAGGCGAAAAAGCGCCTCGGCCAATTCGGAACGGGTGCGCGGCTGCTTGTGCATCTGGGGCCTCCCTCTTCACAAAACCGGAGGCCGTTGCGGCGTCCCGGACAGCTCTAGCTGTGGCTTCTGATCGGCTCGCAGGCGGGTCGCTCTATAGGCGGGTTGTCCGAAAACGCTGCGTTGCTCCCACAAGCAGCAGCGTAGGTTGCAGAGAAATGTCTTGTAATATCATTTTGCTCTATAAATGCATTGAACTTCTCATAAGTCACGTAAAAACAGCGAGTTGCAACGCATTATCATCGAGGGTCATTTTTACGGCGGCTTATTGACAAGGTTTGACTCTACGACTTTAGTCTTGGTTATTCGGGCCCTGAATGGTTACCGGCAAGGCCGTACCTACAGGGATCGCGTTTGACCAGAAGTCATCGCCTGTACATCCCCGGAAAACCGAACCACGCACTGCGCACGTCAAACGACTGGGCGCGGGAAGGACCCTGTTGCCCCGCTTGTTTCTTCGATACATCGAGGGCAATTGAAATGGCCAATTTCAGCAAGTCGGACCTGGAGTTCATCCTCAAGCAGATCTTTATCGCCGAAGCCCACGCCAAGGGCGCCAACCTCATCGATCTGCTGCCCAATAGCCAGGTGCCGTTCGGCTTGCGCACCGTGGACGGCAGCTTCAACAACCTGGTGACCGGGCAAAGCGAGTTCGGCGCTGCCGACAACGCCTTCCTGCGCCTGCTCGACCCCGCCTACCGTGCGGCCTACGCCGGCACCGGCACGGTGGTCGACAGCCAGCCCCGCACCATCAGCAACCTGATCGTCGACCAGACCGCGAACAACCCCGCAGCGGTTGAGGCCAACGGTGGCGCCGCGCCGGTGATCAGCCCCGGCCTGGATGGCGTGTTCGGCACCGCCGACGACAAGCCTGTGTTTTTCATCCCCAACCAGTCGGCAGACGCGGGCCTGACCGCCGGCTTCAACGCCTGGATGACCTTCTTTGGCCAGTTCTTCGATCATGGCCTGGACCTGGTGACCAAAAGCGCCACCGACATCGTGTTCATCCCGCTGCAGCCCGATGACCCGTTGTTCGTGCCCAACAGCCCGACCAACTTCATGGTGCTGTCACGTGCCGTGCGCACGGCCGGCGCCGATGGCGTGGTCGGCACGGCCGACGACAGCCAGCCCAATACCACCTCGCCCTTCGTCGACCAGAGCCAGACCTACAGCTCGCACCCCTCGCACCAGGTGTTCCTGCGCGAGTACATGCTCAACGCCGCCGGCGACCCGATTGCCACCGGGCGCCTGATCACCAACCGTGACCTGGGCGCCGACGGCATATTCGGCACGGCCGACGACGGCGATGGCGAGAGTGGCGGCATGGCCACCTGGGCCGTGGTCAAGGCCCAGGCCCGCGACGTGCTCGGTATCAACCTGACCGATGCCGACGTGCATAACGTGCCGCTGCTGGCGACCGATGCCTATGGCAACTTCCTGCGGGGGCCCAACGGCATGCCGCAGGTGGTGATGCGCATCAGCAACGGCGCCGACGGTATTGCCGGGACTGCCGATGACGTGACCCAGTTGGTCGAAGGCAATCGCGCCGCGCCCATCAGCCTGGCCAACGCCGTGAGCACCGGGCATGCCTTCCTCGACGACATCGCCCACAACGCCGCGCCGGTGGTGGTCGGCGGCGTGCTGCAGGCCGACGCCGACAGCGACGTGGGCAATGCGCAGCCGGTGGGTGCAGGTGGCAACAACCTGACCTATGACAACGAACTGCTCGACGCCCACTACATCGCTGGTGACGGCCGGGTGAACGAGAACATCGGCCTGACCGCCGTGCACCACGTGTTCCACTCCGAGCACAACCGCCTGGTCCAGCAGTCCAAGGACACCATCCTTGCCGCGGGCGACCTGGCCTTCCTCAACGAGTGGCTGGTGGATGACGTTGCCGCGATACCGACCACACCCGGCGCTATCGCGGCCTTGGTGTGGGATGGCGAACGCCTGTTCCAGGCTGCCAAGGTCGGCACCGAGATGCAGTACCAACACCTGGTGTTCGAGGAGTTCGCACGCACCATTCAGCCGCAGATCGACGAATTTCTGGCGCCCAATGGCTATGACACCTCGATCAACCCGGCCATCCTCGCCGAGTTCGCCCACGTGGTGTACCGCTTCGGCCACTCGATGCTGACCGAAACCGTCGACCGCCTGGACCCTGAGTTCAACCCGATCCTCACCGACCCCAACAACCCCGATCAGCAGCTTGGCCTGATCGCCGCCTTCCTCAACCCATTGGCGTTCGCCGGCAGCGGGGCGACTGCGGATGAAGCGGCAGGGGCGATCATTCGTGGCGTGACGCGCCAGGTCGGCAACGAGATCGACGAGTTCGTCACCGAAGCGCTGCGCAACAACCTGCTGGGCCTGCCGCTCGACCTGCCGGCACTGAACCTGGCACGCGGGCGCGATACCGGCATCCCCACCCTGAACGAGGCCCGCCGTGAGTTCTGGGCCGCGACCGGCGACAGCCAGCTCAAGGCCTACATCAGCTGGGTCGACTTTGCCGACCACCTCAAGCACCCCGCATCGCTGGTCAACTTCATCGCCGCCTACGGTACCCATGCCTCGATCACCGGGGCGACCACCATGGAAGACAAACGCGCCGCCGCCATGGCCCTGGTGTTCGGGGGCGAGGGTGCGCCGACCGACCGCCTCGACTTCCTCAACGGCACCGGTGCCTGGGCCAACGTGACCCTGGCCGGCAAGGACGGGGTACTGGGCACTGCAGACGACGTGACCGGGGTGACCATCACCGGCGTTGACACCATCGACTTCTGGGTCGGTGGCCTGGCCGAGCAGAAGATGCCGTTCGGCGGCATGCTCGGGTCGAGCTTCAACTTCATCTTCGAAACCCAGATGGAGGCGCTGCAGAACGGCGACCGGTTCTACTACCTGTCGCGCATGGCGGGCACCAACTTCGGCACGGAGCTTGAAAACAACTCTTTCGCCAAGCTGATCATGCTCAACTCCGATGTCACCCACCTGTCCAACACCGTGTTCCTGACGCCCACCTTCACCCTCGAAGTGAACCAGGCCAACCAGTTCACCGGGCTGGGTGCCGACGGCAAGGCCGACCCGACTGGCGGCATCATGATCTACGGCCAGGAAATCGTGCCCCTGGTGATCCGCGACAACCCCGATACCGTGGGCGCCGACAGCAACTACCTGCACTACACCGGCCTGGATCATGTGGTGCTGGGGGGTACTGCAGGCAATGACATCATCATTTCCAGCGAAGGTGATGACACGCTCTACGGCGACGGCGGCAATGACCGCCTCGAAGGCGGCGCAGGCAACGATGCGGTGCTGGGCGGCGCGGGCGATGACATCATCACCGATTCGTTTGGCGACAACCGCCTGGAAGGCAACGCCGGCAACGACGTGATCGTCGCCGGCAGCATGGGCGTTGCCGGCAACCTGATCCTGGGCGGCGACGGCCAGGACTTCATCATCACCACCGAAGACATCAGCACCACCTTCGGCGGCCAGGGCGACGACTTCATCCTCGGCGCCAAGACCAACCTGCCACCCACCGGCAACGAGGGCGATGACTGGATCGAGAAGGGCACCCAGGACGGTGCGCCCGGCGACAACTTCGCGCCACTGCTGGGTGATGAAGTGATCGGCAACGACATCTTCGTCGGCGGCGGTGGCTTCGACGAGATGATCGGCGAAGGCGGTGATGACATCTTTGTCGGCAGCGATGCCCAGGACAAGATGGACGGCATGTCCGGCTTCGACTGGGTCACCTACAAGAATGACCAGGTCGGCGTGACCGTCGACCTGAGCCTGGCCGCACTGGCGCAGCCGCATGGGAACGCGCCGAACCAGAACGCCGGGGTGTTCAACCCGGTCGGCGCCTCGCCGGCCTCGATCCTCGACCGCTTTGCCGAAGTCGAAGGGTTGTCCGGTTCCAGGTTCGGCGACGTGCTCAAAGGTGACGACGTCGATGCAGTCACCATCCTCAACCACGGCGGAGCCACGGGCAGTGCGCTGACCAACGTGGCATTGATTCGCGGGCTGGAGCAATTCCTCGCCGATGCAGGTTTACCGACCACCGGCTTTGCCACCGGCAACATCATCCTGGGCGGCAACGGCAGCGACCTGATCGAGGGCCGTGGGGGCGATGACCTGATCGACGGTGACAAGTGGATCAACGTGCGGATCGCGGTGTACGCCGCCGACGACGTCAACCACACCGGGCCGGAAATCGCCAGCTTCGACAGCATGGTCGACATGATCCCGTTCATGCTCGACCGTACTTACAACCCCGGCCAGCTCAAGGCCGTGCGGGAAATTCTGCCGGGCAGCTCGACCGGTGGTGCAGCCTTCGATACCGCGGTGTTTTCCGGGCTTCAGGCCGACTACGTGGTCACCCAGAACACCCGCGGCACGGCCGATGTGGCGGACGATGTGTGGACGGTAACCGATACCGTCGGCAATGACGGCACCGACACTCTGCTGCATATCGAGCGCCTGCAATTCTCCGACGGCCAGCGCGTGCTGGTGGCGGGCGTGAACGCTCAGCCTACCGGCAGCCCGACCATCACCGACAGCAATGCCGGCGCGATCACCGTGGGCGACATGCTGACCGTGAGCATGGCCGGGGTGCTGGATGGCGACAACATTTCACCGACCAACCCACAAGGGCTGCTCAACAACACGTCGGTGTCCTACTACTGGCAGTTCGAGGCCGACCCGGGCAGCGGTGTGTTCGAAGACATCATCCTGTTGCCGGCCGGCGACCTGGCGTTCCAGAGCGCCGATGGCACCGCGTTCAAGGTCTCGCCGGACCTGGCCGGGTTGTCGCTGCGGGTCAAGGCGATCTACCAGGATGCCCACGGCACCACCGAAGTGCTGTTCTCGCAGCCCACTGCCGTAGTCGAAGCGGGCGCGCCCGTGGTACCAACTGCACCAACGCCGGTGGTCGATGCCAGCGAAGGGGGAGAGGGTCTGCACATGGTCCGCTCCGACCTGAACTTCATACTGGCCCAGATCAAGATTGCCGAGGCCGATGCTGCCGGGCAGGATATCCTCTCGCTGATACCTAACATCCGGGCGGCCATGGGTCTGCGGACGGTCGACGGCTCGAACAACAACCTGATGAACCTCAACGGTATCAACAACACCCAGTTCGGTGCTGCCGACAACGTCTTCCCACGGCTGACAGACCCGGTGTTCAACCCGGCCGAAGGCGCGCCGGCCGGCTTCTTCGGCCCTGGCTCGCCGGCCATTCCCGGGTCTTCCTATCAGCAGACCAGCGGAGCGGTGTTCGACTCGCAGCCGCGTACCATCAGCAACCTGATCGTCGACCAGACCTCGAACAACCCGGCAGCTTATGCCACGGCCTACGACCCAGGCGCGGACGGTGTGCTCAACTTCGGCACGCCGGGTAACGACGACGTGCTCAAGGATGGCGTACGGGTGGTCGCCAGCCCTGGCATGGATGGCCAGTTCGGTACCACTGACGATCGCGATGTCTACCTGTTCGAAAACACCACGGCGGATGCTGGGCTGTCTGCACCGTTCAATGCCTGGATGACTTTCTTCGGGCAGTTCTTCGACCACGGTCTGGACCTGCTAACCAAGGGGGGATCAGGCACGGTGTTTATTCCATTGCAACCGGATGACCCGCTCTACGTGCCTGGTGGCAACACCAATTTCATGGTGCTGACCCGCGCCACCAACCAGCCAGGGCCAGATGGTCTTCTCGGCACCGCCGACGATATCCGCGAGCACACCAACACCACCACGCCGTTCGTTGACCAGAACCAGACCTACAGCTCGCATCCCTCGCATCAGGTATTCCTGCGCGGCTACCAGATGACCGACCAGGGCCCCGTCGCCACTGGCCGGCTGATCACCAACCGTGACCTCGGTACCGATGGCAAGTTCGGCAGTGCGGACGACAGCGAAATTGGCGGCATGGCGACCTGGAAGGTGGTCAAGGCGCAGGCTAACGACCTGCTCGGCATTCACCTCACCGATGCCGACGTCGGGAATGTTCCGCTGTTGGCAACTGATGCCTATGGCAACTTCGTCAAAGGGCCCAATGGCTACCCGATGGTGGTGATGAAGGGCGCCGATGGGCTGGGCGGCACGGCGGATGACGTGCTGGTCGAAGGCAACCCGCTGGCGCCGATCGACCTGACCAATGCCGTGCGCACGGGCCACGAGTTCCTCGCCGACATCGCCCACAATGCCGTACCGGTGTTCAACGCTGGCGTGCTGGCGCCCGATGGCGATGCCCTGGTGGGCAACGCCGTGCCGGTCAACCCGCAGACAGGCGCCAACCTGGCCTACGACAACGAGCTGCTGGATGCGCATTACATCGCGGGCGATGGCCGGGTCAACGAAAACATCGGCCTGACCGCCGTGCACGCGATCTTCCACGCCGAGCACAACCGGCTGGTGGCGCAAACCATGGACACCGTGCTCGATGCCGGCGACGTGGCCTTCCTCAACGAGTGGCTGCTCAACCCGGTGACCGCACTGCCTGCCAGCCAGGCCGAGATCGATGCGCTGGTGTGGAATGGCGAGCGGTTGTTCCAGGCGGCCAAGTTCGGCACCGAGATGCAGTATCAGCACCTGGTGTTCGAGGAGTTCGCGCGCACCATCCAGCCTCGCGTCGACCTGTTCTTCGCCCCGACCCAGGTGTATGACGTCGACCTCGACGCCTCGATCGTTGCCGAGTTCGCGCACACCGTGTACCGCTTCGGCCACTCGATGTTGACCGAGACCGTCGACCGTTACGATATCGACTTCAACGTGGTCAAGGACCCGGCCAGTGCCAACCCCGAGCAGCAACTGGGCCTGATCGCCGCGTTCCTCAACCCATTGGCGTACGCCGCCAGTGGGGTCACGCCAGAGGATGCGACCAGTGCCATCGTGCGCGGGGTGACGCGCCAGGCCGGTAACGAAATTGACGAGTTCGTCACCGAGGCGCTGCGCAACAACCTGCTGGGCCTGCCGCTCGACCTGCCGGCGATCAACATCGCCCGTGGCCGCGATGTGGGGATTCCTTCGCTCAACGCCGTGCGCCGCGACATCTACGAGCAAACCGGCGATACCCAACTCAAGCCGTACACCAGTTGGGTCGATTTGGTGCAGCACCTCAAGCATGCGGAGTCGTTGATCAACTTCATTGCCGCCTACGGCACGCACAGCACCATCACCGGTGCAACCACCCTGGTGGACAAGCGCGCGGCAGCCATGGCGCTGGTGTTCGGAGGCGACGGAGCGCCGGCGGACCGCCTGGACTTCCTCAACGGCACTGGGGCCTGGGCCAACGTGACACTGCCCGGCAAGGATGGTGTGCTGGGCACTGCCGATGACCTGAGGGCTGTGACAGTGACCGGGGTCGATGCCATCGACCTGTGGATCGGTGGCCTGGCCGAAGCGAAAGCACCCTTCGGCGGCATGCTCGGCTCGACCTTCAACTTCGTGTTCGAAAACCAGATGGAAAAACTCCAGGACGGCGACCGCTTCTACTACCTGGAGCGCACCTCTGGCCTGTCGATGAATGCCGAGCTGGAAAGCAACTCGTTCGCCAAGCTGATCATGGCCAACACGTCGGCCACCCACTTGCCGGGCCTGGTGTTCTCGGACCCGGCGTTCTACCTCGAAGTGGACCGCAGCAAGCAGTTCAACGATGGCCTGGGCAATGCCGACCCGCTGGGCGATAACGGCCAGCAGGTGGTGTTCCGCGACAACCCGCTGACTGCAGGGCCCGACACCAACTACATCCGCTACGCCGGTGAAGAGCACATCGTGCTGGGCGGCAGCAACGGCGATGACATACTCGTCTCTGGCGGTGGCGACGACACGGTCTGGGGCGATGCCGGCAATGACCGCATCGAAGGCGGCAACGGCAACGACCAGCTGCGCGGCGGTGCCGGTGACGACATCATCAGCGACGTGGGCGGCGACGACAATATCCAGGGCGGCGACGGCAACGACGTGCTGCACGGCGGTAATGGCATCAACCTGATCATCGGTGGTTTTGGCAACGACTTCATCGTCACCGGTGAAGACGCCTCCGAAGCCATTGGCGGCCAGGGCAACGACTTCATCCTGGGTAGCAAGGCCAACGAACAGGACATGGGCAACGAAGGTGACGACTGGATCGAGAAGGGCACCTCGGACGGTGCGCCTGGCGACAACTTCGACCCGCTCGGCAACGACCCGGTGATCGGTAACGATGTGTTCATCGGCGGCAACGAGAACGACAAGTTCAACGGCGAAGGGGGCGACGACATCATGGTCGGCAGCCTCGGTTTCGGTGACCGCTATATCGGCGGCTCGGGCTACGACTGGGCGACCTTCAAGGGCCTCGCCCAAGGCGTGACCATCGACTACACCGACCGCTTCTTCGATGTGCCGCCGGTGCCGGGCTCGGGTGCTTCGGCACTGGTACGCTTCGACATCATGGAAGGCCTGTCGGGTTCGGCGCACGGTGACTTCCTGCGTGGCGACAATGAAGATGCCGCCTCGCTGCCCACCGCCGGTGCCACCGGCAGCGTGCTGACCAACATCAACCTGATCAACGGCCTGGCCGACCTGCTGGCTGCCGGTGCGACCTTCTACGACGGCGGCAACATCATCCTTGGCGGCAGCGGCAGCGACCTGCTTGAAGGGCGCGGCGGCGATGACATCCTCGACGGTGACAAGTGGCTCAACGTGCGCATCAGCGTGCGCGCCAACAGCGATGGCACCGGCCCGGAAATCGCCACGTTCGACAGCATGGAGCCGATGGTGCCGCTGATGCTCAACGGTACTTACAACCCGGGCCAGCTGGTGATCACCCGGGAGATTGTCAGCGGTACCGACAACTATGACACCGCCTTGTTCTCGGGGGTTGCGACCGACTACAGCGTCGTGGTCGATGGCAATGCGGTCATCGTCACCGACCTGGTGGCGGGGCGTGATGGTGTCGATCGGCTGACCGGCATCGAGCGGCTGCAGTTCTCTGACCGCGCCATTGCCTCTGGCGTCGGCACGGCCGTCAACGCCGACCCATCGGGCCACCTGGCGATCCTTGACGATGCCACGGGCGGGCGTGAGGACACACCGGTTGCCGGCCAGTTGCTGCGTGTCTCTGACTTGGCGGTGCACGATGCCGACAACGTCAGTGCGGCCAACCAGACGGGTGCGGTCAACGGGCCTGTGGCCTACTACTGGCAGGTCGAGCAACTGCCGGGCTCGGGTGTCTATGAGGACATCACCTTCGTCGCCGCAGGCGAAGCATCGCGGGCGATCGGCAGTACCTATCGGGTGACGGACGATGTGGCGGGGTTGAGCATTCGGGTGCGGGCGGTGTATCAGGATGCCAAGGGCACTCTGGAGATCGTCGACTCCGCGCCGAACAGCGCACCGAGCGCCGGGCCGGCCGTGACCGGGCTGCTGGTGCAGAACCAAACACTGACGGCCGACCCGGCGACCATCGTCGACGCCGACGGCCTGAGCAATCCGCAGTTCAGCTTCCAGTGGCAGTCGAACCGCGGTGTCGGTTGGGTCAACATCGCGGGCGCCATCGGCAGCACCTTCGTCCTGACCCAGGCGCAGGTGGGGCAGAACATGCGGGTGGTGGTCAGCTACGTGGATGACTTCGGCGTGCAAGAAAGCATTGCCTCCGACATCCTCGACCCGGTGGCCAACGCCAATGATGCACCGACCGGTGCGGTCCTGATCAGTGACACTACGCCGGATCAGGGGCAGGTACTGAGCGCGCTTACCGCAGGTATTGCCGACGTGGACGGGCTGGGAACGTTCAGCTTCCAGTGGCAGCAAGGCACGGGTACGACGTTTACCGACATCCTCGGTGCGACGGCTGCTACCTTCACCCCAGGCGCGGCGCAGGCCGATCTTCAACTGCGCGTGGTCGTACGCTACACCGACGGCTTCGGCACCCTTGAATCGGTGAGCTCTGCGGCGACGGCGGTGGTGCCGCGACTGATAGGAGTGGAGCTACTGGGCACACCGGGTGCCGACACCTTGACCGGTACCTCGGCCAATGACGTGCTCTCTGGGCTGGGCGGCAACGACACGCTCAACGGCCTGGCCGGCAACGATCAGTTGTTCGGCGGTGATGGCAACGACATTCTCGACGGTGGGCTCGGTGCGGATGCCATGAATGGCGGCGCCGGTAATGACACCTTTGTCGTCGACAACACCGGTGACACTGTCACCGAGGCAGTTGGCGGGGGCACCGACCTGGTGCAGACCAGCCTGGCAAGCTACACGCTCGGCGCCAACCTGGAGAACCTGAGCTTTATCGGCACCGGCAACTTCGTGGGTGTGGGTAATACCCTGGCCAACACCATCATTGGCGGGGCGGGTAACGACTTCCTCAACGGTGGCGCGGGTATCGACCAGTTGGTGGGCGGTGCCGGTAACGACAGCTATGTGGTCGATACGGCTGCGGACGTGCTGGTGGAACTGGCAGACGGTGGCACCGACCTTGTACGCACGACGATCACCAGCTACACGCTGGGCAGCAACCTGGAGAATCTGACCTACTTCGGCGCCGCCAACTTCGTCGGCACCGGCAACAGCCTGGACAACGTCATCACCGGTGGTTCAGGTAATGACACACTTACCGGCAACGCTGGCAACGACACACTTAACGGTGGGCTCGGTGCAGATACCCTGATTGGCGGTGCCGGTGACGACACCTTTGTCGTCGACAATGCCGCAGACATCGTCACTGAAGCGTTGGGCGGGGGTACCGACCTGGTGCGAACCAGCCTGGCGAGCTACACGCTCGCGGCCACCCTCGAGAACCTGAGCTTTACCGGCACAGGCAACTTCGTGGGGGTGGGTAATGGCGTGGCCAATACCATCGTCGGCGGCGCCGGCAATGACTTCCTCAATGGGGGGGCGGGTATCGACCAACTGGTGGGCGGCACCGGTAACGACAGCTATGTGATCGACAATGCCGGGGACGTGGTCGTGGAACTGGTAGGCGGCGGCACGGACGTCATACGCACGACGATCACCAGCTACACGCTGGGCGGCAACCTGGAGAACCTGACCTACTTCGGCGCCGCCAGCTTCACGGGGGTCGGTAACGCGCTGAACAACGTCATCACCAGCGGCTCGGGCAATGATGTGCTCAACGGTGGGCTCGGTGCAGACACCCTGATTGGCGGTCTCGGCAACGACACCTTCTTGGTCGACAACACCGGTGACATCGTTACCGAGGCAGCTGGAGGGGGTACCGACCTGGTGCAGACCAGCCTGGCAAGCTACACACTCGGCGCCAACCTCGAGAACCTCAGCTTTACCGGCACCGGCAACTTCGTGGGCGTGGGTAATACCGCTGCCAACACCATCCTCGGCGGGGCCGGCAACGACTTCCTCAACGGTGGTGCAGGTATCGACCAACTGGTGGGTGGCGCCGGTAACGACAGCTATGTGGTCGATACCGCCGCGGATGTGCTGGTAGAACTGGCAGGCGGCGGCACGGACCTCGTACGCACGACGATCACCAGCTACACGCTGGGCAGCAACCTGGAAAACCTGACCTACTTCGGCGCCGCCAACTTCACGGGTACCGGTAACGGCCTGGACAACGTCATCACCGGTGGTTCAGGTAATGACACCCTCAACGGTGGCGCAGGTAACGACCAACTGCTCGGTGGCGTTGGCAACGATACCCTGAACGGCGAGGACGACAACGACAGCCTCGATGGTGGCCTGGGCAATGACATCCTGAGCGGTGGGGCGGGCAACGACACGCTGTTCGGTGATGATGGCAACGACATCTTGTCAGGTGGTAGCGGCAGCGACTTCCTCAACGGCGCGATTGGCGATGACAGGGTCAACGGCGGCGCGGGTGATGACACGATGATCGCCAGCGATGGCAACGATACCTTCCAGTTCGGTGCGGGGTCTGGCGCCGACCTGATCATCAACTTCGATGCCAACCTGGTGGGCGGGCAGGACTTGCTGGATATCTCCGCGTTCAACATCACTGCGGCGACCTTCGCGGGCAACGTCACCATCGCCGATGTCGGTGCCGATACGCTGGTCAGCATTGGCGCTACCGACTCGATTCGCCTGGTAGGGGTTGCCGATGCCACGACTGTGACGGCAGCGGACTTCGTGCTGGCGGGGTGAGTCGCAAAGGTGAGGGCAAGGGATGCCCTCCAGGCTTGACATTGGGGCTGCTTCGCAGCCCATCGCGACGCAAGGCCGCTCCTACAAGAGATCGCATATTCCTGTAGGAGCGGCCTTGCGTCGCGATGGGCCGCAAAGCGGCCCCAACTCACTCCCGGTCTAACGCGGCATGCAGTCTCAGCTCTTCATCGATGAACGCCGCAATCATCGCCCGGTACACCCGTTCCACCACGTCGGGCGATGCCCCGGTATCACCGGCAATGGCACGCACTTTGGCAATCACCTGCTCGACCCGCGCCGGTGCGCGCACATCGTCGCGGGTCTTCTTAAAAGTCGCCGCCTGGGCGACCAGTTGGCCACGTTGGGCAAGCAGTGCGACCAGGTTCTGGTCGATGTGATCGATGCGCGAGCGAACGTCCTCGATCGAGGTGCAGCGTACGTCCATGTGGCGGGCTCCTTGAGGGTGTCGCAGCACAGTAGCACAGGCACGCTCGAATGCAGCTCAATGCCCCACCAGCTCACCCAGCAGCCGCTGCTTGTAAGCCTGCAACACGGTACTGTCACGTTCGCGCGGGTGCGGCAGGTCGATGCGCAGGTCTTCGCGGATTCTGCCCGGGTGGGCATCCATCACGATCACCCGGTCGCCCAGGTACAGCGCTTCCTCGATGTCATGGGTGACCATGATCACGGTGCAGCGCTCCTGCACCCAGATGCGTTGCAACTCCTGCTGCAACCTTACCCGGGTCAGGGCATCCAGGGCGCCCAGCGGCTCGTCCAGCAGCAGCACCTTGGGTTTGTTCACCAGCGCCCGGGCAATGGCCGCGCGCTGGGCCATGCCGCCGGATAGCTGGTGCGGGTAGGCCTGTTCGTAGCCGCTCAGGCCTACCAGGGCGATATGCTCAGCTACCAGGCGGTCCTTGTGTGTCGCCGGCATGGTGTGGTTCTTCAAGGCCAGGGCGATGTTCTGCTGCAGGGTCATCCACGGGAACAGGCGGTGGTCCTGGAACACGATGCCGCGTTCCAGGCCCGGCCCATGGACGGGCTGCTGGTCGAGCAGGATCTGCCCCTGGTAGGCTTGGTCGAGGCCGACGATCAGCCGCAGCAAGGTGGACTTGCCACAGCCACTGGCGCCGACAATGCTGACGAATTCGCCGGGCTGGATGTTCAGCTCGATGTCCTTGAGCACCTGCATCGGCTTGCCCTTGAGAGCGTAGCTTTTGCTCAGGCCGCGAATGCTCAGTGCGCCGTGGGTGGCGGTGGTGGGTAAAGCGTGGGCGATGGCGTTCATGATCGGGCCTTTCAACGGGTCGGGCGCCAGCGCAGCAGGCGGCGGGAGAGGAGGGTGCAGAGCCAGGACATCAGGTAGCCGCACAGGCCGATGCACAGCACGCAGACCACAATGATCTCCATGCGTGCGCCGGCCTCGGCGTTCATCATCAGGCTGCCAAGGCCTGCCCCCGAGGACAGGAACAGCTCGCTGCCCACCGAGGTCACCCAGGCGAACGCCAGCGCCTGCAAGACGCCGGCGGCGATGCCCGGCAAGGCGGCGGGCAACAGGATCAGGCGCAACTGCTGTGCGCGGCTGAGCATCAGCACCCGGGCCGCTTCGCGGTGCTGGCCCTCGACCTGGCGCAGGCTTTCGAAGGTGTTGAGCACCATCGGGTACAACGCCGCCAGGCTGACGATGAGCAGCTTGGCACTTTCGCCGTTGCCAAAGCACAAGGCGATCAACGGGATCCAGCCCAGCATCGGTACCTGGCGCAGGGCGTGGAACAGCGGCGCGATCAGGCGGTTGGCCGGTGCCGACAGGGCCATCAGCGCCCCCAAGCCGATGCCACCGACAATGCCCAGCGCCAGGCCTGTGCAGGTGCGCAGCAGGCTCGCCCACAGGTTGACCAGCAGCTCGCCGCTGCCCAGCACCTCGACCCAGGCCGCACCCACCTGGGCCAGCGGCACAAAGGCATAGGCGCCAGCGGCGTCCTGGCGCGAGGCATACTCCCACGCACCGAGCAGCAGCAATGGCAGCACCAGGCCACGAAGACTCTTCAGGTTCATCAGCAACTCCTTAGCGGCTCTGCCAGCGGGTAAACCGTCGCTCGACGCGACGCAGGCCGAAGTCCAGGGTAAAACCAATCACCCCGGTGATCACCACCCCGACCATCACCACATCGATACGCAGCATCTGCCGGCCCATTTCGATCATCTGCCCCATCCCACTGTCTGCAGCCAGCAGCTCGCACGCCACCAGCACCACCCAGGCGCGGGTCAGGGCCACGCGCACGCCGGTGACGATCGCGGGCACGGCAGCGGGCAGGGCGATAAGGCCGACCAGCGTGGTCCAGCGCAGGCGGTACACCGCTGCGACTTCAAAGTGGCTGCGCGGGATGGCGCGCACCCCTTCACAGGTGGCCAGGGCCACGGGGAAGAACGCGGTCTTGGCGACGATGACGATCTTGAAGGTTTCATCGACGCCGAACAGCAGCACGAACATCGGGATCAGGGCGATGCTGGGGATTTGCCGGAGGGTGTGAAACAGCGGCGCGCAGTAGGCCTCCACGGTTTTTGACAAGGCCAGGGCGGTGCCGAATGCCAGGCCCGCCAGCGCACCGACGACAAAGCCCAAGGCCAGGCGCGAGAGGCTGCCAGTGAGGTGCTCCTGCAGTTCGCCGGTGGCCAGCAGGTCGGTGAAGCTGTGCCAGACCTCCAGCGGCGGGATAAGCAGGTTGGCAGGGAACAGCCCGGCGTTGGCCAGCAGGGCCCAGAGGGCGAGCAGGGCCACGGGGGAAATCAACCAGGAGAGGAGCGAGAGCAAGCGCATGGCAGGCCTTGGGGGGAGCAGACGATGGAAAGGGCTATCGCAAGAGCTGTGCCAGGCGGCCGGGGCCCGGAAATACGGCGGCTGAGGAAGGGGTGATGCTGGAGCAGCACAGGGCTGCTGCTCCAGCAGCAGGCTGCCAGCAACATGGGGTCTTCGCGGGTGAACCCGCGCCCACAAGGATCAGAAGTCGTAACTGACGCTTGTGTAGTAGAACGCCCCCTGCGCGCCCTCGGGGCTGGTGATGGAATACTTCGGCACCCCATACAGCTGCGCGCCTTCCAGCTTGTCCGGGTGGCTGTCGAACAGGTTGATCGCGCCCGCCGACAAGGTCAGGCCCAGGTCAAAGCGGTACGACACATCCAGGTCGGTCACCCATTGCGCGCCGAAGGTCTGGTCCAGCGTCGGGTTGGCGGCGTTGCGGCTCTGCCACTCGCCATAGCGTCGCTGCGCCACGGTGACGCTCCAGCCGTCGTACAGCCAGTTGGCGCTCAAGGTCAGCTTGTCTTTGGGCGTACCGTCCTCGATCAGGCCCTGGGTGTTGCGGCCGATGATCTGGTTGCCGGGGATGCTGCCAACATCGTCCAGCCCGGTGATGCGGGTATTGTTGCGTGCATAGCCGCCATTGAAGTCCAGGCGCCCCCAGCGGCCCACGTCCAGTTGGTAGTGGCCGGCCAGTTCGAACCCGTCGGTGCGGGTGTCGGCGATGTTGCTGTAGAACGCTGCGCTCTGGATGTTGGCGTAGGGCGTACCCGCGAAGATCGGGCCGACCACCGAGGCCGGCAACTGGTCGGACAGGGTGATGCGGTTGTCGATGTCGATGCGGTAGGCATCGAGCGTGACCGAGGCATTCGGCAGCGGGCGCCAGACCAAGCCTACGGAGAAGTTGGTCGACTCCTCGGGCTTGAGCGACTTGCCGCCCAGCAGCGCTGCCTCCGGGCTGTCGGCGCGCAGGGTGCGTTGTTGCACCTCGACCCAGTTGCCACTGCCCGGCGGCTGCTCGACCACCTGCACACTGAACGACGACAGCCCGCTCTGCACCAGCGACGGTGCGCGGTAGCCGGTGCTGGCGCTGGCCCGTGCGGCGATTTGCGGGGTGAAATCGTAGCGCAGCGACAGCTTGCCGTTGGTGGTGTCGCCAAAGTCCGAATAATGCTCGCTGCGCACCGCGACGCCAGCCTGGAATTTCTCGGTCAGCTGGGCTTCGACATCGAAGTAGGCACCGATCACCCGGCGGTCGAGCGACACGGCATCGACCTGGGTGATGCCTGAGTAATAGCCCGGAATCCGTCGGCCAGAGACTGGGTCCAGGGTGTTGAACAGCGGCCCGTTGGACCAGCCGGCTGCATCACCTGCCGTCAGGTCGTAGTTTTCCTGGCGCCAGGCCAGCCCTGCCGAAACGGTCAGCGGCTTGAACAGCCAGTCGTTGGCGAAGTCGCGGGTCCAGTCCAGGGTCAGGTTGGTCTGGTCGGCCTCGCGGCGGCCGGTGTAGATCGTCGATGGGCTGGCGTTGCCCCAGCTGGGGTTGATCGCGTCGCGGTCGGTAGAGTCGACGCGGTTATTGCCGTAGTTCAGCGCCAGGTCGAAGTGGCCCAGGGTTTCGTCTTCGAAGCGCAGGCCGCCGGTGACGGCGTAGTCTTCCAGGCCATAACGGGTCACCGGCAGACGGCCGTCGGGGTAGCGCGTCAGGGCCACGCTGCCATAGTTGTTGCGCAGGGTGGTGGGCGGGTCGAAGAAGTTCTCGGCATCGGTGTTCTTGTGCGCGTAGGTGGCGAAGCCGTAGGCGCTGAGGCCCTCGGTGAGGCCCATCTCGGCGTTGGCGGTGAAGTTGTACTGGTCGGAAACGTTGCCCGAGCCCCAGCGCCAGTTGCGGTAGCGGTTGTTCTGCTCGCGCGGGGTGTCGATGCTGGTCGAGCCGGGGTAGAACAAGCGGTTGTCGTCACGGGTATCGCTGGCCGGGTCCTGGCTGCCGGCGTCGAAGGCCAGGGTCAGGAAGCCGTCGTTGGGCAGGGCAAAGCCTTTCCAGCCGCTGAGCTTGTGCTGCAGGCCGTCGCCCTTGTTGTAGCCGCCGAAGCGGTAGCCGGCGTTGCCGCCTTCATCGCGCGCCTTGAGCACGATGTTGATCACCCCGGCGATGGCGTCCGAACCATACTGGGCAGCAGCGCCATCGCGCAGGATCTCCACCCGTTCGATGGCTGACAGCGGGATCAGGCTGAGGTCCACCGCTGCGGCACCGCGGGCGTTGACCAGGCCCTGACGGGTGACGTTGGCGCTGGTGTGGCGGCGTTTGCCGTTGACCAGTACCAGCACCTGGTCGGAGGCCAGGCCGCGCAACGAGGCGCCCTGGGCGATGGAACCGGCGAATGCGCCCTGTGGCGACTGCGGGAAGCTGAACGACGGTGATAAGGCGGTGAGCGCGGCAGACAGGTCGCTGGCGCCGGTTTCCTGCAGTTTCTCGCCGCTGAGGACGTCGACCGGCGCGGCGCTCTGCAGGGCAGTGACGTCGCTGCGGTGGGTGCCGACCACGACCACGGTGTCGAGGTTGGCGGCGGGTTCGGCGGCGAATGCGGGCACGGCAAGGCTGCCGATGGCCAGGGCGATGGCGCTGGCCAAGGGGGTGTAGTGGGGCATGGGGATAATCCTTAGTAGGCGTTGTTGCCTTGCGTCGCGATGGGCCGCGCAGCGGCCCCTTTGTGAGAAAAATCAGAACCGGCTGGTGACACTCAGCCCGACCGTGCGCGGGTCGCCGTAGGTGATCACGTACTGCCCGGCAGTGCCGTTGGGCCGGCCATGCACCTGGTAGCGGCGGTCGGTGAGGTTGTTGACGAAGCCGCTCACGCTCAACTTGTCATCAGGGCTGAACCAGGTCAGGCGGGCGTTGGCCAGGGTGTAGTGCGGCTGGCTGAGGGTCTCGTCGGCACTGCTCTGGCGGTCGGCGAGGAAGTATTCCTTGTCGCGGAAACTCACGTCGCCGCCGGCCACCAGCTTGCCGCCGACCTGAAGCGGTATGGTGTAGTCGGCACCCAGCGACACCACGTTGCGTGGCGAGCGCACGAAACTGTTGCCGCTGTAGTCACCGGTCACCGCGCCCGTGGTGGGGTTGGTGTTCTTGAAGTCGGTGTACTCGGTGTCGAGGAACGACACCGCCGCGCGCAGGTGCAGGCGGTCGGTCGGTTGGCCTTCGATCTCAAGCTCGGCACCTTTGACCGTACCTTTGGCACCGTTGGTCAAGGCGGTGGTGAGTACACCATTGTTGACCGTCAGCAGGTTCACCTGGATGTCCGAGTAGTCGTAGTAGAAGACGTTGGCGTTGACCGTCAGGCGGCGGTCGAACCACTCGGACTTCAGGCCAAGCTCGTAGGCATCCAGTTCTTCCGGGTCGACCGTGGTCAACTGCGCAAGGCTGGTCGACAGCCCGGTGTTGAAGCCGCCGGAGCGGAAGCCATGGGCGTAGCGGAAGAACACCCGCAGGTTGTCGTTGATGCGGTACTCGGGGGTCAGGTCGTAGGTCCAGGCTTCCCAGGTCTTGTCTTCCTGGCGGTTGCCGTTGCTGCCCACGCCGCCCAGCGGGATCAGCGGGCCGTTGGCCGTGGCGCGGGTCAGTTGCACCAGGTCCAGGTCGATGTCCTTCTTCTCCTGGGTCCAGCGCAGGCCGCCGGTGACGCTGAAATCATCGGTGAAGTCGTAGGTCAGGTTGCCGAACAGCGCGTAGCTGTCGGTGCGGTGGTCATAGCCCAGGTCGCGCAACGCAGTGGTGCCAACCTGGTTCGAGCCGGTGCCGTTGGGCGTCGGGCCTGGGGTGACGATGCGCTGGGCCGAGCTGTCCAGGTCTTCATGGAAGTAGTGGGCGCCCGCCAGCCAGTGCAGCGGGCGGTCTTCCGGCGATGCCAGGCGCAGCTCCTGGGACCACTGGCGGTAGCTGTTGTCGGTGATTGCCGCGCCGTTGACTTCATAGGGGGTGTAGTCGGCGTCGCTGGTGGAGCGGTTGCGGATGTAGTCGTAGGCACTGATCGAGGTCAGGGTGTAATCGCCCAGGTACCAGTTGAAGGTCAACGACGCGCCGTCGTGGTCGAGGCGGTAGTCCTCGTTGACGTTGAGCGCGATATCGCGGCCATTGGGGCGCTCGTAGCCGACGTTGTAATAACGGCCCACCGGCAGCGAGCCGTTGCTGCCGTCGCCCTTGAACTGGCGGCTGTGCAGCTTGAGCAGGGCGTCCAGGTTGGGGTTGAGCTGGGCCAGGAACTGCAGGCGGATCGCCTTTTTGTTCACGTCGCCATAGGTGTTGCCGTCGAAATCGTTGTTCTGGAAGCCATCGCGTTCTTCGGAATACAGCGATACCCGCCCGGCCAGCTTTTCGTCCACCAGCGCGCCACCGATGGCACCGGTGACGATGCGCTCGTTCTTGCTGCCGAAGCCGACGGTACCGTAGCCGTCGGTGTCGAAGGCCGGCTTTTTCGAGATGACATTGACCGCACCGGCGGTGGTGTTCTTGCCATACAAGGTGCCCTGCGGCCCGCGCAGGATCTCGATGCGTTCAAGGTCGAACAGGGGGCCGCCCCCGGCGATCGGTGCATTGAGGTAGACGTCGTCGGCGTAGATGCCCACCGGGAAGACCGTCGCCGCACCGGTATCACCGGTGCCCAGGCCGCGGATGTACCAGCGCGGGCGGCCATCGCCGTCGGGGTTCTTGGCCGAGGCGTTGGGCACGAAGGTGGTGATGTCGCCCATCGAGCGCACGCCATCGGCGGTGATGCTGGTGCCCTTGATCGCCGACACGGCGACGGGCACTTCCTGCAGGGTCTGCTCGCGATGCTGGGCGGTGACGGTGACGGTTTCCAGGGCTGGCTCGGCCTTGGTGTCTTCGCCGGCGGCGACGGCTTGGCCGCCGGTGCTGGCCAGCAGCAGTGCAAGGCTGATCTGGCGGGCTAGTGGATGGCGCTGGTGCATGGTGAATCTCCCCGTATGTAAAGCGTTGTTGGGGAGAGCTAGAGCAGGGACTGTGCCAGGTTGATAAATTATTGATTTATATAGGTTATTTGATTTGATTTGTAGGTTGTTGCCGATCTGGCAGCAGTGGGGTGCTTGGCGGGTGCTGCTGGGGCAGCAGCTGCTCATCAGGAATGCTGGGGCAGCCAAGCGGCCCCCCTGCAATCACACCGCCAACCGCGAAGTCGAGCCGATCACACTCTCCAATACCCTGAAGTCGATCCATTCGCGCACGTCGAACCGGCGCGGTATGAACCCCCACCTGAACAAGAACTCGGTAAAGTCCTGCAACGCGTCGATCGAACGCCCATCCAGCGTCGTGCGCAAGCGCCGGTGGGCATCATCACCGTAAGCTGCCGCTACCCAGTACTCGCTGGTGTTCAGTTCGCGCGCCAGAAAACGCCGGGTCTCCTCCGGGTTGGCCCAGGCCCACTGCTCGGTGCGCAGCACGGTGTCGACCAGTGTGCGGCTGGCATCGAAGTGCTCTTCCAGCAGGTGCCTGTCCACGGTCAAGGTGCGCGGCGTACCGTTGTTGCTGCGGATCAACGGGTCGGGGTGGCTGCCGGTGTCGACCACCACCCGCAGGCCGAACTCGTGGGCCAGGTGTACCGCGTGGGCGCCCTTGAGGAAGATCGCGTCGATGTCGCCGCGCAGCAGGCCGATCAGCTCATTGTTGCGCCGGCTGAAGCGGCTGGTGTCCAGGCTCACTTCGGCGCCGTACAGGTGCTGCTTGGCATCGTCGCTGTAGGTGCCGCCGTAGGGGTAGTCGACCCGTTCGACATCAGCCACGCTCAGGCCTTCGAGCTTGAGCGCGTTCTCCAGCCCGCGCAGGGCCTGCGCGCGGGTGAAGTCGATCTGCACGTTGGCCCACTTGGGCAGGCCGAAGCGGCGGTTTTTCAGGTCGCGGATACTGCGCACACCGCTTTCTTCGGTGGTCAGAATCAGCTGCACCTCGTCGCTCCACGACAGCCCCAGCACCCGGGTTTCGACCCCGCTGGCATAGGCCCAGATCGCCGGGATGTTGCCACCGTGGCGCACGGAGTTCTGCAGGTGATGGTCGTAGTGGGCTTCGCGCACCTCCCGTTCGCTGGACTCGCGTAACGACTGGATGTTGGTGCCGAACGGCGCAAAAGCTTCGGCCAGGCGCCCGGATTGCACGGCAATGCCGAGCCCGGTGGGCACAGGGCTGTGGGTGTACCAGAGAGTTTCCAGTGGCTTGGTCATGGGGTAATGGGCTTCCTGTCCAGGGGGGTGGGTGCCAGCAAGTGGTCCAGCGGTTGGCGGTCGATCCAGTCGCGTACCTCGAAACGGTTCGGGATGAAGCGCCAGCGTTTGAGAAATTCGACAAAATCTTGCAGGGCGTCGATGGCCTGCTCCTCCAGCCGGGTGCTCAGGCGCAAGTGGGCATCGGCGCCGTAAGCGACCGTGACCCAGTATTCGCTGCTGTTGGTTTCCCGGGCCAGGTAGCGGCGGGTTTCGTCGGGGTGCTGATGGGCCCAGCGCTCGGCGCGCAGTACTGACGACAGCAAGGTGCGCACCACCTGCGGGTGCTGCGCCAGCAGGTGGCTGTCCACCGCCAAGGTACGCGGCGTGCCGTTGTTGCTGCGGATCAGCGGGTCGGGGTGGCTGCCGGTGTCGATCACCGTGTGCAAGGCAAAGGCATGGGCCAGTTGCACGGCGCTGGCGCCCTTGAGGAAGATGGCATCGACCTCGCCGCGCAGCAGCCCGGCCAGCTCCAGGTTGCGGCCTTCGCTTTGGCTGCTGGATACCGGTGTACCGGCCACATTGCGCACCGGGCGGTCGCTGAAGGTGCCGTCGTAGTGGTAGTTGACCAACGCCACGTCGCCCACTTGCAGGCCTTCGAGCTTCAGGGCGTTTTCCAGCCCACGCAAGGCCTGGGCGCGGGTGAAGTCGATCTGCGCCGAGGCCCAGTCGGGCAGGCCGAAGCGGCGCCCCTTGAGGTCTTTGACCGTGTGGATGCCACTGTCTGGGCGGGTCAGGATCAACTGCGCCTCATCGGCCCAGGACAGCCCGATCACGCGTGTGTCCCGCCCTTGGGCACGGGCCCAGATCGCCGGAATGCTGCCACCGTGGCGCACCGAGTTGCGCAGGCTGTGGTCGAAGTGCGATTCGCGCACCGCCTGCTGGTCGGCCTCGCGCAGCGACTGCACCTGGGTGCCGAGGCTGGCCAGGTCGTCCTGCAGCCAGCCTTGCTGCACGGCGATGCCCAGGCCGGTGGGTACTGGGCAGCGGGTATACCACAGGGTGTCGAGGGGGTTGCTCATGTGCTTGCTCCGGTCGGCTTCAGGCGTTGGCCTTCAAGGGGGTGGTGGCCGCAGCCTGCTGTACCAGCGGCAGCACTTCCTGGCCAATGCGCAAGGCCTCTTCCAGGTGCGGGTTGGCGGCCAGGATGAAGGTGCTGAAACCGGCATCACGGTATTCGGCCAGGCGCTCGGCGATGTGCTGGTGGCTACCCACCAGGCCCACGGTCGGGCCGGGTTTGGCCTTGGCGAAACCGGCCCACAGGTTGCGTGCCAGGACCAACTCGTCGAACCCTTGCAGGTGTTGGTGGTAGGCCGCCTGGCGCGCGCCGCCGACCGAGTCGGAGCCGCTGACGAAGCCCTTGGCAGAGGCGCTGGCCTTGCCTTCCAGGCGCTCGAACTGCTGGCGCAGTTCACGCCAGGCCTGCTCTTCGGTCTCGCGGGCGAACAGGTCGACGCGCAGGCCGAAGCGCACCGTGCGCCCTTGTTTGTCGGCCAGCTCGCTGACCCGCTCGATATGGGGTTTGAGCTTGTCGATCGGCTCGGCCCAGTTCAGGTACACATCGGCGTGGCGTGCAGCCACCTCCAGCGCGGCATCGGAAAACCCGGAGAAGTACACACCCGGCTTGCGTTCGTGTTGCAGGCCCGCTGGCAGGCTGCCGTGTTCCAGGCGATAGATGTCGCCTTCGTAGGAGAACGTGTCCTGCTGCCACAGGCCCTGGATCACATCGAGGAATTCGCCGGTGCGCTTGTAGCGCAGGTCGTGTTCGAGGAAGTCGCCGTTGGCCCGCTGGCTGGCCGGGTTGCCGCCGGTGATGATGTTCCAGTCCAGCCTGCCGCCGCTCAGGTTCTGCAGGATGGCGGCCTGTTGCGCGGCATAGGCGGGGAGGGTCCAGGTGGCCTGGAACGCGATCAGAAAGCGTATGCGGCGGGTTTCGCGGGCCAGCGCGGCGGCGGCGATCCACGGCTCGGGGCCGGTGGGCAGCAAGGCCCCCTCGAAGCCCGCCAGTTCAGCGGCCTTGGCCACCTGGGCGATGTAGTCGATGTAGGTGAAACCATCGCTGTCGCCATTGGGCAGGCGACCGGGGGCGATGTTGCCGGGGCGGTGGTGGGGGTTGCCGCGGTTATGGCGGTCGGTGGACAACTGCGGGCCATCGGTGCCCAAGGGCAGGCGCCAGAAGAATTCGGTGGTCATGGGGGCTCCTGAAGGGGGCGGTTGTGCGGATGGATAGGCAGGTGCAACCGCTGTGCCATGCACGGCGGCAGCCTTATGGGGCAGGGGTTTGCGCAGAGGGCAGAGGGCCGGGTGCTGCTGTGGCAGCAATCGGTAAGCAGTGGATGCTGGGGGAGCAGCATGAGAGAGCCTGCGAAGTGCAGGGGCATTTGAGGTCATGGGGAAGCCAGGTCGCATGGCTTTGGATTTTTAGCGCCTGGGAGATCGAGCGCCGCCCGCGCGGCGCTTCGCGGCGCAAGGCCGCTCCCACATTTGTTTCGGGCCAGTGAGTCCTGTTATATAGGCGCGCGCCCCCTTGTCTGTACGACGCTATATCGAGGCGGGCGCCAAGGGGCCGCGCGCCAATGCTTCAGGCATAACTGGCCTGAAACAAATGTGGGAGCGGCCTTGCGCCGCGAAGCGCCGCGCGGGCGGCGCTCGATCTCACAGGCGCTACGAAATTCAAGGCATGCCAGCCGCTACATCACACCAGCGCCCCTGCAACAACCTCCCCGGCACTGCGCAAATACGCCTCATACAGCGCCGCATAAGCCCCCCCACGCTCCATCAGCTCAGCATGCACGCCGTGCTCCACCACCTGCCCATGCCGGACCACGGCAATACGGTCGGCATCGCGGATGGTCGCCAACCGATGGGCAATGATGATCGCTGTGCGGCCCTGGCACAGCCGGCGCAGGGCTTGCTGGATGCGCCGTTCGGTATGCACATCCACCGCTGAAGTGGCTTCGTCCAGCACCAGCACCGCCGGGTCGGCCAGGTAGGCGCGCACCAGGCACACCAGCTGGCGCTGGCCGTGGCTGAGGTGCGCGCCCAGCGGGCCGACTTCGGTGTGGTAACCCTGGGGCAGCCGTTCGAGCACCTCGTCGGCCCCCAGCTCGCGGGCTGCCGCTACCAGCCGTGCAGCGTCGGCACCGGGGGCGGCAAGGCGCAGGTTGTCGAGGATGCTGCCGCTGAACAGCACGTTGTCCTGCAATACCACACCGACGTTGCGACGCAGGTCATGCTGGGCCAGTTCGCGCAAGTCGATGCCGTCCAGTTTCACGGCGCCGCTTTGCACCTCGTAGAACCGCGTCAGCAACTGCACCAGGGTGCTCTTGCCATGCCCGGACGGGCCGACGATGGCCAGGACTTCGCCGGCGCGGATATGCAGGTCGAGCCCGTCGATCACCGGGCGCGGGCTGTTCGGCGCATAGGCAAAACCCACGTGTTCGAAGTCCACCTGGCCGCGTGCCCTGGCCAGCGGGCGGGGCGAGGGTGGGTCAAGGACCTGTGGCCGGGTGTCCAGCAGCAGGAAGATCCGCTGCGCCGAGGCACTGCCGGTGGCATAGCGTTCGAACAGGTCCGACAGCTCTTGCAGCGGCCCCAGGAACAGGAACACATAGAACAGGCTCTCGGCCACCTGGCCGACGCTGACCTTGCCTTCGGCCAGGCCATGGCCGCCGACCAGCAGCAACACCGCCATGCCGGCCGTGCTCAGCAGTGCGGTGAACGGCGCAAACCAGCCGGCGCGCAGGCTGCCGTGTATCAGTGCCTGGTTGAAGTCCTCCAGCAGGCGCCGGTAGCGCGCCTGGTTGGTCTGTTCCTGGCCGCACTGCTGAATCAACCGCACCCCGCTCACGCTCTCGACCAAGTGGGCGGTGAAACGGCTGCGCTGTTCGGCGACCTTGGCCCAGTTGCGTTGCGAAACCCGTTTGAAACGCCAGGTAGCCAGGGCCAGCAGCGGCACCGTGGCGGCCAGGCTGTAGAAGAAGCTTGGCTCGATACGCCACAGCATCACCGCTGCCAGGCCGCAGCGCAGCAGGGCACCGAGCAGCTCCGGCGGGCCTTGCACCAGCAGCGGCTCCAGAGCATCCACATCACGATCGGCGCGCGAGATGATGCGCCCGGCGCGCGTCTGGTCGAAGTAGCTCACCGACAGCGCCTGCACATGGGCGAATACCTTCACCCGCAGGTCGTTGAGCACGCGGATCGCCGCCCGCCCGGCAATGAACTGCGACACCCCCGCCAGCAGGAAGCGCCCCAGCCAGCTGGCCGCCAGACCCAAGCCCAGCCACAGCACCAGGCGTTCGTCCAGCAACCAGTGATCGGCGCTGGGTACCAGGCCCTTGTCGAGCAGCTCGCGCACGAACCAGGGCCGCAGAAACACCGTGAACACCAGCAGCAGTTCGATGCCGATCACTACCAGGATCTGCCGGCGAATCGGCCGCAGCAGTGGTAGCAGGCGGTGCAACATGCCACGGTCCAAGGCCTGGCGCGCCAGATGTTGTTCGATCTCGATGTCGCTGGGGGGCTTGTTGCGCGTATCAGTCATGGTCGATCCCCAGCAGGTCGCGGTAGTGGGCATTGTTCGCGCTCAGCTCGGCATGGCTGCCACTGGCGCTGATGTGGCCGTTTTCCAGCATCAGCACGCGGTCGGCCAACAGCAGGGTCGAAAGGCGGCTAGTGATCAGCAGCAAGGTCGGCCCCTGGCCTGTGCTGCCGCGCAGGCGGCGGATGTTGTGCAGCACCTGGCGCTCGCCCAGGGCGTCCAGCGCGCTGGTGGCGTCGTCCAGGCAGAGGATGTCGGGCGCGCCGAGCAGTGCCCGGGCCAGGCACAGGCGCTGGCGCTGGCCGCCGGAGAGGGTCACGCCGCGGTCGCCCAGCGGGGTGTCGAGGCCGTGGGGCAGGCGTTCGAGTACGTCCTCTGCCGCCGCCAGGCGCAGCCCTTCGCGCAGTTGTACAGGGCTGGCTTGCGGGGCCGCCAGGCGCAGGTTGGCGGCCAGGCTGTCGGAGAACAGAAAGCTTTCTTGAGGCAGTACCTGCACGCGCCGCCGCAAGGCGGCCAGGTCGAGCTCACGCACATCGTGCCAACCTGCAGCGTCACTGCCGACCAGCACAGCGCCGCCCTGCACGTCGGCCAGGCGCGGCAGCAGGCTGGCCAGCAGGCTCTTGCCGGTGCCCGTGGCGCCGACCAGTGCCACCACCTCGCCGGGCTGCAGGGTCAGCGAACAGTCATGCAGGATGTCGCGCTCACCCGCTGGCGCACCGACCCGTACCTGGGCCAGTTTCAGCCCCAGCGGCCCCGGGGGCAGGGTGGCTTGGCCGCCGACGATCGCCGGGCGCTCGTCCAGCAACTGCCAGATACGTTCGGCACTGGCACGGGCGTCGGCGAAGGTCTGCATGACCCGGCCGATGCCTTCGATACGGAACACCAGCGTGGTGGCCACCAGCAGCGAGGTGACCAGCTCGCCGATGCCCAGCGTACCCGCTGCCACACAATGGGCGCCGTACACCAGGATCCACACATGCCCCAGTGCCACCACCGCCTGTGGCAGCGGAATGCGCGAGCTGGCGTAGGCCAGGGCTGCCCGTGCGTGGCCGGTGAACACGTTCACTTGGCTGGCGAAACGCTCGATGCGCTGGCCCTCCAGACCGAATGCCTTGATCACCCGTACACCACCGATGCCTTCGGCCAGGTCCTGGCTGACCTGGTCGTAGGCGGCGCCTACCGCTCGGTCAAGGCTGACCAGGCGATCGGTCTGCACGACGAACAGCCACAGCCCGGCCCCGGTCAGCAACAGTGGCACCAGGCCGAGCAGCGGGTCGTACCCACTCAGCAGCCCCACGGCCGCCATCACCACCAGGGGTGTTTCGATGATCTGCCGCCAGAAGGTGATCAGCGCATCACGCACCTTGTCGGCGTCGCGGGTGGTGCGGGTTACCAACTCACCCATGCCGTGGCGCCAGTGGTAGCCCAGGTGCAGGCGCTGCACCTGGGTCAGGATACGTTCACGCAGGCGCGTCAGCAGGGCCTGGCTGAGCACCAGCGACAGCACCGCTGCCGCGTACTGCAGCAGGCCACGGCCCAGCGCGATGGCCAGCAGCAGCCACAGCCAGTGCCAGGCCACGGCGGCGTCCAGGCCGCCATCAGCCAGGCGCACCACGGCACGGCCGGCGCTGACATCGTCCACGGCGTGGCCGATCAGCCATTGCTGCCAGACCAGGCCAAGGTTGCCAGCGATGTACAACGTGGTGACAAGCGCAAAGCGCCAGGGCATTTCACGATAAATGGCCAAGGCACGAAGAAGCGGATGGTTCATGAAAAGGCTCGATCAAAAGCGACACGGCCCCTGTAGGAGCGGCCTTGCGTCGCGATGGGGGCGCAAAGCGCCCCCCCGGGTTCAAAAGCTCAACGGCGCGTCGCGCCCTGCGCTTCCTTGGCATTGAGCACAGCGGTGTACTCCCCCGGATCGGCACCATTGAGGTAATAGTTACCCACGTTATGCAGCCGCCAGCGAATCGGGTCATGGGTGGTATGCACCCGCGCGTTTCGCCAGAATCGGTCAAGGTTCCACTTGCTCAACGAAGCACTGGCCCCCAGCAGCGAAAACAGGTCGCTGGCGATCTTCAGCGACGCGCCATCGGAATGCGCACGGGCAGTCGCCACCGAGAGAATCAGCTCGTCCTGCAGGGCCTTGTCCTCCGGGTCACGCTCATGCGCGTCGAACACCCGCGCAGCATCACGCAGCACTGACTCGGCCCCGCGCAGGGCCACCGCGTACTCGCCTATCTGGCGAATGACATGCGGCTCGTCGCTGGCGCGCTCGACGCCACTTTCCACCCAGGCCCGCGCATGCTCGCGCAGGTAGTCGACGCCCGCCTGCAGCGCGCCGGCCGCGATGCCGGTGTCGATGGCCGCGTGGAGAATCTGCGGGAAGGTCAGGCCGGTGCGCTTCATCGGGCCGCTGCGCCGCGACAGGTAGCGCTCGTCGAGCACGATTTCGTCGAAGTTCACCGTGCCGCTCACCGAGTTCTGCTGGCCGAAGGCCTGCCAGTCGTCGACCAGGGTCAGCCCGGGAGTGTCGCGGTGCAGCAGGACACCAACGCCGCCGTCCTCGCTGGCGGCGGTCAGCGAAATCCAGTCGGCGAGGTAAGAACCGGTGGAGTAGAACTTGCTGCCATTGAGCACCAGCTTGCCATCGGCGCGGCGCTCGACGCGGGTCTTGAGGGCGAACTTGTTCTTGCCGCCGACCTCGGCCAGGGCATTGCCAAAGCGCTTGCCGGCCACCACGTCGGCGATCAGGCGGTCACGTACTTCGCTGGCGTAGCCGGTGAAAATACCGCGCAGCATCACGTTGTGAATCTGCAGCAACTGGCCGACGCCGCCATCGGCAATGGAGATCAGGCGCACGGTTTCGACGAGGGTTTGCACCGAGGCACCCAGGCCGCCGAACTCGGCCGGTACGCCAATGGCGGTGAGGCCGCTGCTGGACAGCAGTTCGGCCTGGCGGCGCGGCAGTTGGCCGTTGTTGGCCGGGTCGGCGGCGAGTACCGCGATCTGTGCGGCGACCTCGCGGGCAGCAGCGATGGCTTCGGCCTCGCTGGTCAAGCGGTGGGTGGGGCTGGGTTCTATGGCGCTCATGGAAAGGTCTCGGTTTGCTTGAGGGGCCAGTGCGCCTGCTGCGCGGGTAAACCGCCCCCACAGGGCGTGCACGGCCTCTGTGAAGGCGGTTTACCTGCGGATGGCGACACCGCGGTCAAATGCCCTTGAGCAATATCTTTGCCACCCCTCGCCAGGCCCCATTCCACGTGGCCCTCGCCAGCTTTTGCTGCCCCAGCAGCAGTGCCCCTGCTGGTCTGGCAGCAGCCCGCCCGCAATCCTGCTCCGTGCCCAGCAGCCAGGGCCTGCGAGCGACTACGAGTTCCGCGTAAATCAAGGCCTCCAGCGGTTGGCACGCACGCTGCAATGGGGCTTTCACGACGCCCAAGGAGCCACCCCATGACACGTGCTACTGCCGCAACGCAAACCGACGACCCTACCGCCCTGGACCGCATCTGGTTCACCCGCTGCCCTGTGCCCACCGCCTCGGGCATTGCCTACAAGCTTGGCTGGCTGGACGAAGAGTTCGCCCGTGACGGTTTGCCGGTCTCGACCCTGCAAGAGGCCCGTCAGCTCGGCCACCACCATTACGATCACCAGCTGCCAGGGCTGTTTCGCGAAGGCGGTAACGTGCCGGCACTGGCCGCCCGTGCCGCCGGTTCGCCAAGCCGGCTGATCGGCCTGACCTGGATCGAAGAATGGCAGACCATCCTGGTGCGCCCCGACGCAGGCATCCGCAGCGCCGCCGACCTGCGCGGCAAGCGCCTGGCCCTGCCAGCCTGGGGCGACAGCCGCCCCGGCAGCATTGCCCGCGCCATGAGCCTGCAGGGCTACAAAGGCGCCCTGGCCTCGGCCGGCCTGCAGCTGGATGACGTGCAACTGGTGGAGGTGGCGCTGCTCGACCAGGCGAGCGCCGCTACCCCGCAACTGGGCCTGCAGCGCCTGTGGTCTGGCCTTGATTACCTGGTGCGCGGCGAAGTCGACGCCGTCTACGTGAAGGGCGCGGCAGCTGCCGATGCGGCGCGGCGCCTGGGCCTGGTGGTGGGCGTCGACCTCGACCTGCTGCCCGACCCGCGCCACCGCATCAACAACGGTACGCCCAGGCCGATCACCGTGCACCAGAGCCTGCTCGACAACCATTTCGACCTGGTCGCGCGCTTCCTCGCCCAGACCTTGCGCGCTGCCGAGTGGGCCGGGGGCAACCGCGAGGCACTGAACCGCTTCCTCGAAGACGAAACCCGCGCCGGTAGCCAGGGTGTGGCCGACGCCTACCGCGGGGCCTTCCACACCACCTTGGCGCCGGACCTGTCCGAGCAACGCCTGGCCTTCCTCGGCAGGCAAAAAGACTTTCTGTACCTGCATGGCTTCCTGGAAGCCGATTTCAGCCTCGCCGACTGGGTCGACCCACGGCCCCTGCAAGCTGCCCATGAACTGCTGGCCCAGCGCCGCGCCTGACCTTGCACTAGCACCCGGAGATTGAACATGACCGTACTGATCAACGAACGCCCCGTCACTGCCGAACTGCAAGCCTTCATCGACCAGGTGGTGGCTGAAGCCGAAGCTGCGTTTACCGTGTTCCGCGAGACCAACACCATCACCGCCAATGGCACGGTCGGTTTCATCGAGCGCGTGCCCGGTGAAGAGCTGCTGGTGTCGGTGAACTACGGCGGCCCCTGGAACCACCGCAAGCCGCTGCAGGCCACCGTGACCGACTTCTCTGGCAACGTCATCGTCGGCAAGGGCAAAGGCGGCCTGGGCCGCTACACCAAACTGTTCCACACGCACCCTGACATCACCACGGTCTCGCATGTGCACAGCCCTTACCTCGGCGCCTGGGCCCAGACCCACCGCACCTTGCCGTTCCACTATGTGCCGGTGCAGCGCTATCAGCTGGCCAGGGAGTTGCCGGTGTACATCGACCGGCGTCAGGCCGAGGTGGACTTCATCCTCGACAAGATTGCCGAAAACCCGTTCAACCTGGCCATTCTGGAAGCCAACGGCGGCTCCACCGTGTGGGGCAAGCAGGGGCTGCGGGCAACGGCCGAGTTCATCTTGTTGCTGGAGGAGGGCGCGCAGATTCAGTTGCTGGCTGATGCACTGGGCGGCTCGCGGCCCTATGGCCCTGGGGTGCTGACCCAGCAGTGGAAGATGAGTGGGTTGTATGAGCGCGCAACCGAACTGGGGCTGGTGCCAGGCATCGATCGGCGTAGCTGATGCGATAGCTGGGGCTGCATAGCAGCCCCCCAAGGCCTACTCACCCGCTCAAGGAACAGCCCCATGGCAGTAAAAATTCTCTGGTACCTCACCACCCCCGACGGCCCCTATCCCTGGGAGCCAGAAGGCCGCTGGAACACCGATTTCGAGCACCTCAAGCAACTGGCCATCGCGGCTGATCGCCTGGGCTTCTACGGCTCGCTGCTCGGCTCCAGCCCCAACGAAAGCCTCGCGGTGTCGGCCGCCCTGATCGATGCCACATCGCGGCTGCGCTTCCTGGTCGCCCAGCACCCAGGCGAACTGTCACCTGCGGTACTGGCCAAGTGGGCACTCACTTTCGACCAGTTCTCCAACGGCCGCCTGCTGTTCAATGTGGTCAATGGCAACGACGCAGGCCTGGCCACACTGGGCGTACATTACCCGCACGATGAACGCTACGACTTCAGCCTGGAATACTGGCGCGCGTTCCAGGGCTTCTACGCCGGTGAAACCGCGGGCTACCACGGGCGCTACGTCAAGCTCTCGCCACGTGCGCCAGCGGCGGCCAGCCACCCGCTGGGCGGCTGGCACCCCCCTAGGCAGAAACCCGGCATCCCGCTGTGGGGCGCAGGCACTTCAGCGCCGGGCGTAGCCCATTCGGTGCAGTTGCTCGACGTCTACCTGAGCTTCGCCGATACCCCGCAAAAACTCGGCGACAAGTTCCGCCGGGTGGCGGCAGAAGCCGCAAAAATCGGCCGCGAGCTGACCTATGGCACGCGCCTGCAAATCATCGTGCGCGAGACCGAAGAAGAAGCCTGGGCCCATGCCGAGCGGCTGCTGCAGCGCACCTCGCTGGCCACCGCCCGGGCGGCCATCGAGCGCCAGCTGCCGGCGGGGCAGACCCTGGACAGCTATGTCAGCGACGACCCGCGCATCCAGCGCAACCTTGACAGCATTCGCGCCGGGCGCCTGCCCACCGCCCGTGAGCTGGAAATCCACCCCAACGTCTGGCTGGGCCCCAGCCTGTTCGGTTTCAACCTGCTGGGCCCGGCTGCCGGCACCTACCTGGTTGGCAGCGCCGAACAGGTGGCCGCGCGGATCCGCGAATACGAAGCCCAGGGCACCTCGGCGTTCATCCTGTCGGGCTTCCCGCTGATCGACGAAGCCCACCGGGTGGCAGACCTGCTGTTCCCGCTGCTCGACCTGGACCATGGTTTCGAAGTGCCGCGCCTCGGCGCCCAGGCCAAACCGACTGTGGCGCAACCGGCGTAAGGAGAGGGTGATGAGTGAGCTGTTTTCGCGCCGGGTGTTTCTCGGCAACAGCCTGGCCGTGGGGGGAGGCTTGCTGCTCGGTGGCGGGCTGCTCAGCGGCTGCGACGGCGGCGCGCCTGCGGCAACGGCTGGCGCCGCCGCATTGGCGGCCACGCCGGTGCACGGTGGGCGTTTGCGCGTGGGCATCATCGACGGTGACCAGGCCGGCAACCTCGATGCTCACAAACCGGTGGGCGGCGGGATCATCCGCGGCTGGGCGCTGTACGCCAAGTTCTGGGAATGGAACCCGGATGTCAGCACGCGCCTGGCCCTGGCCGAATTCGCCGAACCGAATGCCGATGCCAGCGCCTGGATAATCCGCATCAAGCCGGGGCTGGAGTTTCACCATGGCAAGAGCATCACGGCCGACGACATGCTGTTCTCGATCCTGCGCCTGACCGACCCGCAGTTGGCGTCGCCGTTTGCCGGGCTGGTCGGTGCCATCGACCGTCAGGCGCTGCGCAAAGTCGACCCCCGCACCCTCGAGATCCGCTTCAAACACGGGCAGAGTTTCTACCCGCTGGATGAAACGCTGATCAGCTTCGGCGGCATCGTGCCCACCGACTACCACCCAGTGACCAACCCGGTCGGGGCGGGGCCTTACAAGCTGAAAAGCTTCATCCCCGGGCAGCGCTCGCTCTACACCCGCTTCGAAAACTACTACAAGCCCAACCGCCCCTATGCCGATGAGCTGGAAATCATCGAATTCAAGGACCAGGTCTCGCGGGCCGCCGCCTTGCGTGCCGGGCAATTGGACGTGGCCAGCGGGGTGCAGGCCGAGCACAGCGCCTTGCTCAAGGCCGACCCGCGCCTGCGCCTGTACGCCTCGCCCAGCACGTCGTTCACCGGCTTCAACCTGAACCTGGCCAAGGCACCCTTCCAGGATGTGCGCGTGCGCCAGGCGTTCCGCCTGCTCGCCGACCGCCAGGAACTGGTAGCGCGCGGGCTCAATGGCTTCGGCCGCATCGCCAACGACCTGTATTCGCCCCACGACCCGACCTACAACCATGCGCTCGCCCAGCGCCCCTACGACCTCGATCAGGCCCGTTCGCTGCTGCGCCAGGCCGGGCAGGACGACTTGCGCGTCGAGCTGACCACCACGCCAGGCCCCGGCGTGAATGCCGCCCTGGTGTTTGCCCAGCAAGTACAGAAGGCGGGCGTTCAGGTCAAGGTCAACCAGGTCGATGGCTCGGTATTCAACGGCCCGCAGCGCGAGCAGTGGCAGCTGTCGCCGGGGTCGACGCCGGCCCGCGGCTTCCTCGCCTCGGCGTTGCACAACGATGCCCCGCAGGCCATCTACAACCGCAGCAACTTCCATGACCCTCGCTTTACCGAACTGTTCCACCAGGCCCTGGCCCAACCGGATCTTGAGCGGCGTAAAGCGCTGGTGCACGAGGCCCAGGTGATCCAGCACGAACGCGGCGGCCTGTTGATCTGGGGCTTTTCCGACGTGCTCGATGCGGCGTCCGCCAAGGTGGGTGGGCTTGCCCCGGAACAGACCACTTTCGCCTCCTGGCGCTTCGATGAACTCTGGTTGAACCATGCCTGATCACGCTCACCGTTCCCCACGTACGCCGGCCTGGCTGGCCTGGTTCATAGGCCGTCTGGGCTACGGCCTGCTGACCGCGTGGGTCATCAGCCTGGTGGTGTTCATCGCCACCCAGGCGCTGCCCTCGGACCCGGCGCGGGTCATTCTTGGCCCCGATGCGCCGCTGCAAAGCATCCTGACCTTGCAGCAGCAACTGGGCCTCGATCAGCCGATCCTGGTCCAGTACCTGCGTTGGATGGGCGCGGCGCTGCGCGGTGACCTGGGTATTTCGCTGGACTCACAGGTGCCCGTGGCGCAGCTGCTGTTCGGTCGTCTTGGTCATACCTTGGCACTGCTGGCCGGCGTGCTGGCGCTGGTGGTGCCGCTGGCACTCACCCTCGGCGTGAGCCTGGCCTTGCGGCGTGATCGTCCGCTGGACCGCTGGGGCTTGTCGGCATTGATCCTGTTGAAGGCCACGCCGAGCTTTCTGCTGGCCGTCGGCCTGGTGCTGCTGTTTTCCATGCCTGGCATGGGTTGGCTACCGGCGGTGTCGATCCTTGACCCGCAACTGCCCCTGTGGCGGCAGCTGCCGTCGCTGGTGCTGCCGGTGGTTGCCCTGAGTTTGTCGGCGCTGCCGTACCTGACGCGGATGGTGCGTGCCTCGATGATCGAGGCGCTGGAGTCCGATTATGTGGTTGCCGCCCGCCTGCGCGGCATACCGGAGCGGCTTATCGTCTGGCGCCATACCTTGCCCAACGCCCTGACCCCGGCGATCCAGGGCGTGGCGCTGACCCTGCGCACGCTGGTAGGCGGCGCGCTGCTGGCCGAGGTGATCTTCAGCTACCCCGGTATCGGCACCGCCCTCAATGCGGCGATCCAGATGCGCGACTTGCCGATGATCCAGGGCGTGGTGCTGGTCATCACCCTGGCCGTGGTGCTGATCAACCTGCTGGCGGATCTGCTCACCGTTCTGCTCACCCCCAAATTGCGCACCGCGCGCCGGGTCAAGATGATCCGCCGTAACCGGCGCGGCATCCGCCCCTGGTGGCGGCGCGCACGCAGCACACCTGCCCAGGAGGCTACTCATGACTGACGCACGCTGGCTGGCCGACCCGCAGGTGCGGCGCGGCGCCGTGATTACCTCGTGGGTGGTGCTGGTGGCTGTACTTGGCCCCTGGCTCGCGCCCCATGCCCCCACGGCCATGGTCGGGCCGGTGTATGGCCCGCCGACTGCCGGTGCGCCGTTGGGGCATGATTTTCTTGGCCACGACTTGCTGTCACGCCTGCTCAGCGGCGGCGTGTCGGTGCTGTGGATGTCGGTGGCGGCGGCCACCCTGGCGTTGCTGGTCGGGGGTAGCCTTGGCCTGTTGGCCGGGTTCTCGCGCCGTCGGCTGGACCAGGCGATCAGCTGGGCGGCGGATGTCTCGTTGGCCTTCCCGGACCTGATCCTGGTGCTGCTGATCGTGTCGATGCTTGGCCGTGCACCGTGGCTGATTGTGCTGACCGTGGCCATCGCCTTCACCCCCGGGGTCATCCGCCTTGCGCGTGGCAGTGCGGTGGCGGTGGCAGGCCAGGAGTTTGTCGAGGCCGCGCAGATGATGGGCTACTCCCGCTGGCGCATCCTGTTCAACGAAATCCTGCCGAACATTCTTACGCCGCTGCTGGTGCACTTCGGCAACATGTTGACCTGGGCGGTGGGCATGCTCTCGGGCTTGAGCTTCCTGGGCTACGGCGTAGCGCCGCCTGCGGCCGATTGGGGCCTGATGATCAACGAGAACCAGGCCGGCCTGCTGGTCCAGCCCTTGGCGGTGCTGGCGCCGGCACTGCTGATTGCCGTGTTCGCCTATGGCACCAATATCCTGGCCGAGGGTATCGGCCGGGTCAGTGCACGTATCGGGGAGAAGCAGCCATGACGGCGGCGGTGAAGATTGCCAGCGACGTGTTGCAGGTCAGTGACCTGCGGGTGGAGCTGGCCGGGCAGGTGGATGTGCTGGCCGATGTCTCGTTCAGCCTGGCAGCGGGTGAAATCGTTGGGCTGGTGGGCGAGTCCGGTTCGGGCAAGACCACCCTGGCCACCGCCTTGTTGCGCCATGCGCGGCAGGGTGCGCGGATTACCGGTGGGCACATTGCGGTGGCCGGGCAGGCGGTGCTCGAACTCGAGGGCGAGGCCCTGCGCCTGGCGCGCGGCGGGTTGGTCGGCTACGTCGCCCAGGACCCGGCCACCGCGCTGAACCCGGCCCTGCGCATTGGCGCATTGCTGCGCGAAACCGTGCTGGCGCATTTGCCGAAATTGCCGGGCGATGCAGTGCAGCAGCGTATCCAGGAGACCCTGGTCGATGTCGGCTTGCCGGATGATGCGGCCTTCCTGCGGCGTTTCCCCCACCAGTTGTCCGGTGGGCAGCAGCAGCGGGTGATGCTGGCACTGGCGTTTGTGCTGCGGCCGAGGCTGATCGTGCTCGACGAGCCCACCACGGCGCTGGACGTCAGCACCCAGGCGCATGTGCTGGACACCCTCAAGCGCCTGTGCCGAGGCCATGGTGTGGCGGCGCTGTACGTGACCCACGACCTGGCCGTGGTCCGTGACCTGGTCGACCGGGTGATGGTGATGTATGCCGGCCGGCTGGTTGAAGTGACGGGCCGCGAGAGGTTGTTCAGCGCCCCGGCGCACCCCTACACCCGCGCCTTGCTCGCGGCGATCCCTGACATTGCCCGGCGTCAGCCGCTGCAAGCCATCGCCGGGCACGCACCGGCACCGGGGCAGCGGCCTGCGGGCTGTGCCTTCGCCCCGCGCTGTGCCCGGCGGCGTGCCGAGTGTGCGGTGATAGAACCTTCGCTGTCGGCGCTCGACGCGGGTCATCAGGTCGCCTGCCTGGTGCCGCACCGTGAGGTATTGCCCCGTGGCGACGTCGCTGTCGAGTCGGTCACGGCGCCGGGTGAAGGTGTGTTGCTGGAGGTCCAGGGGCTGGATGTGGCGTACGACCGCCAGGTGCTGTTCGATGTGTCTTTGCAGGTGGCGCCAGGCGAGTGCCTGGCGCTGGTGGGCGAGTCCGGTTCGGGCAAGACCAGCCTGGCCAGGGCCATCGCCGGGTTGGGCGAGAACGTGCAGGGCCAACTACGCTATGGCGGCGAGCCGTTGGCGTTTTCGGCGCGTCAGCGTGATGCGCGGCTGCGTCACCAGATACAGTATGTGTTTCAGAACCCTTACCGGGCCTTGAACCCATGCCAGACGATCGCGCAAACCCTCAGCGCGCCGTTGGCGCATTTTTTTGGTGTACGCGGTGATGAGGCGCATCGCCGGGTCGAGGCGGTGCTGGCGCGGGTGTCGCTGCCGGCGCGTGTGGCAGGCCTGTACCCGCAGAGTTTGTCGGGTGGCGAGCGGCAGCGCGTGGCGATTGCCCGTGCGCTGATCTGCGAGCCGCGGTTGTTGGTTTGCGATGAGATCACCTCGGCGCTGGATGTGTCTGTGCAGGCATCGATTCTGGCGTTGCTGCGGGGGTTGCAGGGGGAGGGGCTGGCGGTGTTGTTTGTGACCCATGACCTTGGGGTGGTGCGGGCGATTGCTGATCGGGTGCTGGTGTTGCGGCGGGGGCGGGTGGTGGAGGAGGGGTCTGTGGAGCAGGTGCTTGGGTGGCCGGTTGATGATTACACCCGAACGTTGGTGGCGCATTCGCCTCGGTTGCATTTGGGGGGGTAGGGGCATGGCTTGGTGCTTTTGGCGCCTGTGAGATCGAGCGCCGCCCGCGCGGCGCTTCGCGGCGCAAGGCCGCTCCCACATTTGTTTCGGGCCAGTTATGTCTGAAGCATTGGCGCGCGGCCCCTTGGCGCCCGCCTCGATATAGCGTCGTACAGACAAGGGGGCGCGCGCCTATATAACAGGACTCACTGGCCCGAAACAAATGTGGGAGCGGCCTTGCGCCGCGAAGCGCCGCGCGGGCGGCGCTCGATCTCAAAACCACCCAATGCATCAAGGCGAGCACCTCTGCGCCCTCAGCCACACCCCAGGCGGTCCACAAGCTTTCCCATTACGCTAAGATGGCCGCCCACGTCTCTGGAAACTGCCTGGATGAGCAAGCCCGGTCAATTGGTGCTGGTTACGCTACGCAAGATGATCGCCTCCGGCGAGCTGGCCGCCGGCGAGCGTCTGATGGAAATCCCCACCGCCGAACGCTTCGGTGTTTCGCGCATGCCGGTGCGCATGGCATTCCGCACCCTTGAGCAGGAAGGTTTGCTGGTGCGCTTTGGCGGGCGTGGGTTTCAGGTGCGTTCGGTCAGCGCAGACGACATCGCCGGCGCAGTCGAGGTTCGCGGTGTGCTCGAAGGCCTGGCCGCCCGCCAGGCGGCAGAGCGTGGCCTGTCGCACGAAGCACAAGAGGCGCTGCAGCGCTGCCTGGTCGAAGGCGACCAGCTGTTCGGCAAAGGCTTCGTCACCGAAGAGGACCTGCAGGCCTACCATGACCTCAACATGCGCTTCCACCAGGTGATCGTCGAAGCCAGCCACAACCCGGCGATCGCCGATGCCCTGGCGCGCAATGACCACCTGCCGTTCGCCTCGGTCACCGCCCTGGCAGTGGACCGCCATGACCTGGCGCGTGAATACCGGCGCTTCAACTACGCCCACATGCAGCACCATTCGGTGTTCGATGCCCTGGTCAGCAGGCAGGGTGCCCGCGCCGAAGCCATCATGCGCGAGCACGCCAATGCCACCTTGCGTTATGCCGAGACCTTCGGCGCGGCAACGGCCGACGCGCGCATGAAGGTCATCCTGCCCTCGGCGTGAGGCCCCTCAGAGGTCAAGCACCAGCAGCGGGGTTTTCGACCGCGAGCAGCAGGGCGTGAACTGATCGTTCAGGGCCTGCTCCTGCTCCGTGAGGAACAGGTCGCGATGCTCGGGCGTGCCGGACAGGACGCGTGTCAGGCAGGTGCCGCAGATGCCTTGCTCGCATGACATGGCGATGGCGATGCCGTGCTGTTCAAGCACGTGCACCACGCTCTGGTCGGCGGGCACCTCGAACACCTGGCCGGTGCTGTTCAGCTGGACCGAGAAGCTGCCATCGCCCTGGGTATCGACCGGCGCGGCGGCAAAGTATTCGCGGTGCAGGCACGCCTCCTGCCAGCCCTGCGCCTTGGCGCTTTCCAGCACGTGCTGCATGAACCCGCCCGGGCCGCACACATACAGGTGCACATCGGCTTGCGGGTTGGCCAACACCTGGGCGATGTCCAGCGCGGTCTCGGGTTGCTCGTCGAAATGCACGAACAGGCGATCGGCAAAGGCGGCGCCGCGCATACGCTCGATGAAGGCTGCGCGTTCGCTGGAGCGGGCGCAGTAATGCAGTTCGAAATCCGCGCCGCTGGCGGCCAGCTGCTCAGCCATGCACAGGATCGGGGTGATGCCGATACCGCCTGCGAACAACAGGCTGCGGCGGGCGCCCTGGGCCAGTGGGAACAGGTTGCGCGGTGCGCTGATACGCAGGCGGGCGCCGTTGTGGATCTGCTCGTGCAAGCTGCGCGAACCGCCGCGTGAGGCGGGGTCTTTGAGCACGCCGATCAGGTAGCGGTGGCGTTCTTCGGGGTGGTTGCACAGCGAGTACTGGCGAACCTGCCCTTCAGGCAGGTGCACATCAATGTGTGCCCCGGCGCTGAAGGGCGGCAGCAGGCTGCCATCGACGGCGGCCAGTTCGAAGCTGCAGATGTCTTGTGCTTCGTCGTTACGGGAAACCACTACGGCATCGATCATGTCCGTTCCTCGTCAGGCTGGGCTTGCGCTGGTCGCGATCAGTTCGGCTTGGGGCATGCGCTCGTTGGCGATCAGGCGCTCGAGGATCTTGCGCGACTGCACGCCACCGGCATCGATGTTGAGCTTGAGCAGGTTGCGCTGGGGGTAGGCGAGCAGGTTCTGCTGCTGGCGTTCGAGCATTTCCAGGTCTTCACTGAAGATCTTGCCCTGGCCCTCGCGGATGTTTGCAGTCAGCGCTTGGTCCTGCGCAGCGAAGTTGCGGGCCATGCCCCAGAAGTACCAGATCGAGGTGTCGGTTTCGGGGGTGATGAAGTCGACCACGATGCTGGATGCCTTGTGCTGCGCGTCGGCGTGATAGCCACCTTTGCCCGCGTGGGCCACGCCGACTTCGATCAGCACATGGCTGGGCGGGGTGAAGCGGCAGATCTGCCAGCGGTCCACCGGTACATCGTCGGCCAGCCCGTTGCCGCGCAGGGCCATGCGCCAGAACGGCGGTGCCATGATGTTTTCCATGTGCCGTGCAGTCACCACTTCATCGCCGGTGACGGTGGTCACGGGCGGTGCTTCATCGATTTCCTTCTGGCCGATGCTGGAGGCGTGCACGTAGGTTTCATGGGTCAGGTCCATGAGGTTGTCGATCATCAGGCGGTAGTCGCAGCCGATGTGGAACAACCCGCCGCCATAGGCCCAGTCATCGTTTACCGCCCATTCCAGATGGGGGATCAGGCTTGGGTCTGCCTGTGCCTGGTCGCCCGGCCAGACCCAGATGAAGCCATAGCGCTCGACCACGGCGAAAGTCTTGTTGCAGGGGAAGCCCCTGACCCGTTGGCCTGGCATCTCGACAGTCTTGCCGTCGCAGCCCATTACCAAACCGTGGTAGCCACACACCAGGTTGCCGTTTTCGACATAGCCCAACGACAGTGGCGCGCCGCGGTGCGGGCAAAAATCTTCCACCGCCGCCACCCGGTTCTCGTGGCCTCTGTAGAACACGATCTTTTCCCCGCAGATTTGCCGGCCCAACGGCTTGTCGGCGATTTCGTCAGGGGTGCAGGCGACATACCAAGTGTTTCTCGGGTACATGAGGCTCTCCGGAGTAGCGATTGTTTTTATTTAATGGATCCATTAAACAGGGCGCCTGATGGTTTGGTCAAATTAATAAGTCCGTAATTCGCCGTCTTTTGGGCGATTATCGAACCTTGATGGGCTTGGCTTGTTTTTTATGGATCCATTAGCTCGTTGCCTGGCTGTTGTAGTGCCTGGCTGTGCTATTCCTAAGGGGGCACTCAGCCACCGCTTGCGAGGTGGCGCCACGAGGAACACTCCCGATGCTGGTGGTCGAGCAACTGCACAAGTCGTTCATCACGCCCCAAGGCCCGCTGCCGGTGCTGCAGGGCATCGACCTGTGCCTGGCGCGCGGCAGCAGCCTGGCGCTGATGGGGGAGTCCGGCAGTGGCAAGAGCACGTTGCTGCACCTGATTGCCGGGCTGGACCGTGCCGACAGTGGGCGCATCCTGATTGACGGTGAACCGCTCGATAGCCGCTCGGAATCGTCCCTGGCGCGCTGGCGACGCGAAGGCATCGGCCTGGTGTTTCAGCAGTACAACCTGATCAGCAGCCTGGATGTGGGGGCGAACCTTGCTTTTCAGGCACGGCTTGCCGGCCGGCATGATCGGCCTTGGCTGGGGTACCTGGCTGCGCGTCTGGGCCTGGCCGAGCTGTTGACGCGTTACCCCGAGCAGTTGTCCGGCGGCCAGCAGCAGCGGGTTGCCATCGGCCGCGCCCTGGCGGCTCGCCCCGCATGGGTGCTGGCCGACGAGCCCACCGGCAGCCTGGACGAAGCCAGCAGCGACGAGGTGCTGGGCCTGTTCCTGCAACTGGTGGCCGAGGCCGGCAGCAGTGTCTTGATGGTGACCCACAGCCAGCGCCTGGCAGCGCGGTTGGCGCATTGCTGCTACTTGCAAGCTGGCCGTGTGCGCGACGAGCACGGCCCATGAACCCGCTGATGCTCACCTTGCGGGCGCTGTTGAGCCATTGGCAGCGTCATCGCGTGCAGTGCTTCAGCATTTTTACCGGCTTGTGGCTGGCCACTGCGCTATGGACCGGTGTCCAGGCGCTCAACACCCAGGCGCGCAGCGACTATGCGCGCGCCAGTGCGGTGTTGGCGGGGCCGCTGCAAGCGCAGTTGGTGCCGCGTGAGGGGGAGCGGTTCGATCAGGCGCTGTACCTGCAATTGCGCCAGTTGGGCTGGCCGGTTGCCCCGGTGCTGGAAGGGCGGTTGCGGTTTGCCGGGGAGCAGCCCGTGAGTGTTCGGCTGGTGGGCATCGAGCCGCTGAGCCTGCCATCGACCACCGCCGTTGCCGGTGTGCGGGCGGCAGACTTCGATCTGCAGGCCTTTATCGGTACGCCGGGGCAAGCCTGGGTAGGGCCGGATACCTTGCGCCAGTTGGGCAAGGCCGTTACCGACCAGGCCGTGAGCAGTGAGGGGCAGGTGCTGCCGCCTTTTGTGCTCAAGCCGGAGCTGGCGCCAGGCGTGATCGTGGTCGACATCGGCCATGCCCAAGCCTTGCTGCAGGCGCCTGGGCGGCTGTCGCGGCTGTTGCTGACGGGGCCTGTCGAGCCACTGCCTGCAGATATTGCCGCGCAGCTCGAACTGCAACCCCCCAGTGACGACGGTGGCTTGCAGCGGCTGACCGAAAGCTTTCACCTGAACCTGACGGCCCTCGGCCTGTTGGCGTTCGTGGTCGGGCTGTTTATCGCGCATGCCGCCATTGGCCTGGCACTGGAGCAACGCCGCAACCTGATCAGAAGCCTGCGTGCCTGTGGCGTCAGCTTGCACAGCCTGTTGTTTGGGTTGGCCTTGGAGCTGGGGCTGTTCGCCGTGTTGGGTGGTCTGGCCGGGGTGGCCAGCGGCTATGGGCTGGCGGCGCTGCTGCTGCCGGACTTCGCAGCCAGCTTGCGTGGCCTGTATGGCGCTCAAGTTGGCGCAGCGTTGCACCTGCCAGCGTGGTGGTGGTTGGCGGGGGTGCTGGTGAGTGTGCTGGGGGCGCTGCTGGCCGGGGTCGGCAGTGTGCTGCAGGCCGCCCGCCTGCCGTTGCTGGCGCTTGCGCAACCCCAGGCCTGGCGGCTGGCACAAGGCCGTTGGTTGAGGCGCCAGCGCTGGCTGGCGGTGTTTTTGCTGCTGGTGATGCTGGGCGGTTGGCAACTGGGCCAGGGCCTGGTCAGTGCATTTGTCACGGTGGCGGCACTGCTGCTGGCTTCGGCACTGGTGTTGCCAGCCTTGCTAGACGGTGTATTGGCCTGGGCCGCGCGCGGGCGCCGTCGGCCCCTGTCGCAGTGGTTCATCGCCGATAGCCGCCAACAGTTGCCCGCGTTGAGCCTGGCGTTGATGGCCTTGCTGCTTGCGCTGGCCGCCAGTGTTGGCGTGGGCAGCATGACCGAGGGCTTTCGCAAGACCTTTGTTGGCTGGCTTGACCTGCGCTTGGCCGCCGATCTCTACGTGACGCCCCGGGATACTGCGCAAGGTGAGCAGATGTACCAATGGCTCCAGCAGCAACCTGCGGCCAAGGTGGTACTGCCAGGCTGGCGTGTGGAAACGCGCCTGCAGGGTTGGCCGGTGCAGGTGCAGGGGGGTGTCGACCACCCGGCCTACCGCAGCCGCTGGCCCTTGCTGGAGCAGCACGCGCAGGCCTGGCAGCAATTGGCACAGGGCAAGGGAGTAATGCTCAGCGAGCAGTTGGCCCGCCGCCTCGGCCTGGGCGTGGGCGATACCCTGGCACTGGCAACCGATGGCGCGCCGCCCATGACGGTGGTGGGGGTGTATGCCGATTACGGCAACCCCAAGGGGCATGTGCTGGTCAATGCCGACTGGCTGCGCAAGCACTGGCCGCAGGCAACGCTGACCGGCCTGAGCCTGGATAGCGCCCCCGCGAACGTGCCGGCCCTCAAGGCCGCGCTGCAGCAGCGTTTTGCCCTGGACGACAGCCGCGTGGTCGAGCAGTCGCGCTTGAAGGGTTGGTCGACTGACGTGTTCAACCGCACCTTCGCCGCCACCGCTGCCCTCAACAGCCTCACGCTGGGTGTTGCTGGCGTGGCCATGTTCATCAACCTGCTGACCCTGGGCCAGAGCCGCTTGGGCCAGCTGGCGCCGCTTTGGGCGCTGGGGGTGCGCCGCAGGCAACTGGTCTGGCTGAGCTTGGGCCAGACGCTGATGCTGAGCAGCCTCACCGTGCTGCTGGCGATCCCGGTAGGGGTTTTGCTGGCGTGGTGCCTGGTGGCGGTGGTGAACGTGCAGGCGTTCGGCTGGCGATTGCCGCTGTATGTCTTCCCTGCGCAACTGATGCAACTGGCCGTGCTGGGCATCCTGACCAGCCTGCTGGCCAGCGCCTGGCCGTTGTGGCAACTGGCGCGGCGCCAGCCAAGCGATTTGTTGAGGCAGTTTGCCGATGAAAAGTAGCGCGTCTGTGCTGTTGTGCCTGTTGCTGTGCGGGTGTGATGAGCCTGCGCCCGAGAGCTTTGCTGGGCTGGGGCAGCAGGTTAGCGGGTTCAGCCAGGTGACGCGTGATCACCCCTTGGTGTTCCCGCGTGATCACGGGGCCCACGATGGTTTTCGCATCGAGTGGTGGTACGTCACCGCGAACCTCAAGGATAGCCAGGGCCGTGACTGGGGGGCGCAGTGGACGCTGTTCCGTTCGGCGCTGCGCCCAGGGGCCGAGACCCGCGACTGGAACAGCCCAAACCTGTGGATGGGGCACGCGGCCCTGACCGGGCCAGGTGGGCATCGTTCTGGCGAGACCTTGGCGCGCGGCGGTGTCGGCCAGGCAGGCGTGGTGGCCGAGCCGTTCCGGGCTTGGATCAATGACTGGTCATTGCAGGGGCACGAGGGTATCGCGGGGTTGCAGATGAAGGCAGCTGGTGAAGGCTTTCGCTACGACCTGAGCCTGCGCAGTGACAGGCCGCTGGTGTTGCATGGCAGCCAGGGCTACAGCGAAAAGTCGGGCAAGGGGCAAGCTTCGTATTACTACAGTCAGCCGTTTTATCGGGTCAGTGGTGAGGTAGAGCGTGATGGCCAGTGCATTGCGGTGACCGGCCAGGCCTGGCTTGACCGGGAATGGAGCAGCCAGCCGCTGGCTGCCGGGCAGACGGGGTGGGACTGGTTTTCACTGCACCTGGACAGTGGTGCGAAGCTGATGCTGTTCCAGGTGCGCGACACCGGGGGATTGCCGTACCGGGCGGGGACGTGGGTCAGCCCGCAGGGGGAGGTGGTGGCGCTGCGGGGGGATCAGATTCAGTTGGAGGCGTTGGCCTGGAATCGGCAGGAGGACGGGAGGGCGGTACCGACGCGTTGGCGGGTGCGGGTGGTGGAGTATGGGGTTGATGTGCGGGCTGATGCCGTGGAACCGCGTGCGTGGATGCGGACACGGTTTGCATATTGGGAAGGGCCGGTGCGCTTGCAGGGGCGTGTGGGGGGGCGGGGGTATCTGGAGATGACGGGGTATTAGGGGGGATTTAGCGTGAGTTTGGGGGGGCTTGAGGGCTTTTGCGCCTGTGAAATCGAGCGCCGCCCGCGCGGCGCATCGCGAGCGAAGCTCGCTCCTACATTTGTTTCGTTCCTGGGGGGCATTGGCGCCCGCCTTAATATCGTGTCGTATAAACAAGGCGGTCGCGCGCAAATGCCACAGGCCTCACTGGCCGGGGGTGTCAGAAATTTTGTGTTCGGGCATAAGATGAGGAAGAGGTGCAGGTATGCCAACCAAAAAGAAATCTGAGCGCCAACCGGCGCGTGAGCTGCCGAAGCTCCCGAAGGAACTGCTTGATCAATTACCCGACACGCTGATGACTGCAGAAGCCATCGAAGAGGCCTCTGCGGCGTTCAAGAAGGCGCTGATCGAGCGAGCCCGGGCTTGGGGTAGAGGTACACTTTTTCGACTTTGGCGTCAGGTCGCATCATGTGGGCGAGCTCCAGAAAAAATCGGGAGCACAGCATCAGGGATCAAGTAGGCGCTTTGAATGTGGGGTTCATGGAGCGCTTAGTGCGCCAGCCAAGCCGGCAGGTGATAAAGGGTGAAAGTCCCTACGAGAGAAGTTATGGCGAAACACCTCGACCCCGAGCCATACGTTGTGCACCGTGAGGTATACGGCGAAGCGTTGGCAGGGGAAACCAGCAGGCCAGCCATTGATCCGCGAAATCATGAGTCCATGGCGCCGACACTGTTATGCGAAGCGGAAGGCCACAGTGTGCATGACGATAATCGCAAGTCATGTTTCACGCCCTGCGCGGTCGTAGACCCTGAGCATGCTGGGAAGTCAACTTCACGGAAGCTGGGAGATCTCGCTCGTGTCTGGTCGTGACAGTCCAGACGGGGCAGGAAAGGCCACAAGCCAAAAGCCTGCCGCCTACGCGAGCGAGAAGTCGGATAACTCCGTAGTACCTGAGAAGTTGCCGAACAACGGGCTTGTCCCGGCGGAGGTGATGGAGGAAAGGGAGTTAGCCAAGGGGAACAGTGAACAGACTTCCGCATCTCGGACGCAGAGCCGGACAAGTGTGTTGTCAGGGTTGCTCGCTGTACGTCAAGCAGCTCGGCGGGATTACCGAGTCAAGTTCACGAACCTGCTGCACCACGTAACGGTCGAGCTGTTGCGCGAGAGTTTTTATACTCTCAAGCGAGACTCGGCCTGTGGTGTAGACGGAATATCGTGGCGAGATTACGAGCAAGATCTTCAGGAGAAGCTGAAAGCTTTGCATGACAACGTGCACAGTGGCCGCTATCGAGCCAAACCTGTTCGGCGGGTATTTATCCCAAAGGCAGATGGCAGCGAGCGTCCGCTGGGCGTAACGGTGTTGGAGGACAAGATCGTCCAAGCCGCCGTCGTACAAGTGCTCAACGCCATCTATGAGCAGAGCTTCCTTGGACTCTCGTATGGGTTTCGCCCTGGTCGTCGAGTTCAGTGGATATTGGACGTGGATATTCGTGCGTTCTTTGACACCATTGATCACGAGTGGATGATGTGTTTCCTGCAACACCGAATTGCGGATAGACGAGAGTGAGCACTGATAGCACGATGGCTGCGCACAAGTGTTCTCGAAAACGGGAAGCGAATTTCTGCGAAGCAGGGCACACCACGAGGTGCGCCCATTTCACCGTTATTGGCCAATATCTACCTGCACTACGTGATGGACTTATGGGTCAGGCAATGGCGCGAGCGTACTGCAGGGGGGCAGATGATTGCCGTGCGGTATGCAGACGACAGTGTAATCGGGTTTGAAAAGCGTGAAGATGCATGGAGTTTTCGCCGTGCATTGGACGTTCGACTCGCTCAATTCAACTTGACGCTACATCCAGAGAAAACACGTTTGCTGCGGTTTGGCTGGTTCGCGGTGGAAGATCGCAAGAGGCGTGGGGAAGGAAAACCAGAAACATTCGACTTCCTCGGGTTCACGCATTTCTGTAGTCAAGCCAAGAATGGGATGTTCGAGGTCGGGCGGGAGACCATCGCCAAGCGTATGAGAGCAACACTCAAAGAGATACGCAGACAACTGCATAAGCGTAGGCACGAACCGGTTCCCGTGATCGGAAAGTGGCTGAATCGACTGTTCACGGGTTACTGCAATTACTACCATGTGCCCGGTAATACAAAACGGCTGGATGCTTTTCGCCGTGAAGTTATCGGAGCATGGAGGTAGGCCCTCAAATGAAGGAGTCAGCGACACCGACTGAATTGGGAGCGCATGACTGCGCTGGCAAGGCTGTTCATCCCGTATCCGCGTGAGCTAACAATGCATCTTTATCCCATAACCCGCTTCGGCGTCAAAACCCAAGGCAGGAGCCGTATGCGGTAATTCTGCACGTACGGATCTGTGCGGGGGGTGGCAGGTGACTGCCATTCCTACCGCGACCGACGTTGCTGGCTCAGGTCAGCGGCTGAAGGTAAAAAGCCGGAAGAATCGTAGAGATCGCTTCCGGCTTTTATTATTGACTCTCGATTTCAGTTATCCAGTGGCGAAGATCATCATCCGTATATAAAAAATCTCGATCTGAAGAAGGTAAATCAACAGCTCCTAGCAATTTTAGATATTTTAAAACTACGGGATCTTCCAGTCTTAATGAGTCATCATCAAATATATTAAATGCCCATTCGGAAACATCGTCTCTCTTTGCGTTACCTGCTAATATGTCTGATATTTTATGAATTATATCAATACGTTGAAGTTGAGTGCTCAAAGTGCTATCTCCTTCCTTTGTAACTACCATCAATATCAAATATATGATGGTTCTTTTCATGGGTAACGGGCTTTGGAGCCACGCTTCTTATATTTCCAGTATGGTCTATTGTTTCATACCATGTACGTTTATTGCCGGTAGAAGGATCCCATTCTCTAACTAATCTGGCACCTTTCATTTCGCCTGGATTTCGAGACGGTTTAATTTCGTCATAAAAACGGTAACGGCCATTCTGTAATTCTCTTACGCCGCCAGAACCATATTTTTCATGCTGAGTATAATAATCTTTAAGCTTCTGGTAGTCCGCTGCGTTGTGAGCACTGTCATCGTTGTGAGCACTATCATCTTTCCCAGGCGAACATTTAGTAAGACCCAGCGGGTCGATCCAGTTCAGCGGATTCGGTGCGTACTGGTAAAGGTTTAATCCGCCGTTTAGCCCTATCGGATCAATTTGAATGAAACAACCTATGTCAGGATCGTAATATCTAAATGTGTTGTAGTGTAGCTCCGTCTCTTGGTCGAGATACTGTCCTTGGTGCCGTAAGTTCTGCTCACGCTCTTGCCGTTGAGTACGCCACTCATCCCGTGTGGTGCCCCAGCCGTGATAATTGCTGCACCAGAGTGTATGACCGTGTTGATCCGTCAACTGTTCGGGCAGTCCGGCCAGATTGGTGTGGAAATACTGTATGTCTTCCTGACCCGGTTTCCCGTCTATCCGTGCCAGCGGATCATAGCTGTTCGGGCTCGTATAGACATACAGGCTGGGCAGCCCGCTCTGAACTTCCTGCAGCAAGCGCAATCCCTGCCAGTGAAACAGCGTCCGGTATATCGGCTCGGCTTCGCCTGGCTTGTAGATCGCCTTGCTGATCCGTCGTCCCAGCGGGTCGTAGCCGAACACAATGCGCTCTATCTCACCATACCGCTCCTGCTCTACGCACACCAGCCTCCGTTCGGCGTCATACTCGAAGCGCTGAACCCGATGGCTACCGATTCGCTTCTCGCACAAGCGGCCAAAGCGGTCGTAGCGGTAGCGCTTGTCCTGGTAAACCAGTACACGGTTGTGCTTGATGAATCCATTGAGCTTGGGCCCGTCAAACAGATTACCGGCCTTGTCGTACTTGAAATCCTCTACCTGTGAAGCCTGCCAATCGGGACGGTAGTGCTGGACGGTTTGAAGTTGTTCGTTGGGATCGTAGCCATATCGATTGCTGCCCGAATAGCTTCTGCCTGTGTGGGGCAGGCTGTGGAATCGGCCAATTATTTTTTCGAGGTCGGCATGTTCATCGTTTGCAGCGCTGGACATGCCTTTGCGCTGGGTCTGAGTCAGCACTTCGGCGATGAGGTTGTCGCCTGCGTCATATCGATAGGTCTTGTCCAATAGTGGTAGGACTTCAGCGGCGGCATCTCGATAGTGGATTGCCTTGCCACTCAAGCGCCCGCTTTTGTCATAGCGTGTGCGTGTGATCAGGTTGCCTTGGGTGCGCATGACTTCGTCATGCACGGCATCACGCTCAAAGTCGCTGATGACCCGGCCGTCCAGGTTGATCTGGTGCAGGTGCCCACTGCCGTAGTAGAGGTAATTGAGATTGCGTTGATCGGGGAGGGTGAGCGTCTGCAGGTTGCCCAACTCGTCGTAGCGGTACTGCAACAGCCCGGCGCTGTTAGTTTCGCTCAACAGTTGCCCTGCGGGGTCGTAGGTGTATTCAAGCTGCTGTTTTTCACCCTGATTATTGGTGAAGGTGATGGACAACAGATTGTCGGCGGTGTCGTAGCTGTAGTCGGTGATGCCATCCTCGGTGCGCTTGCTCAGCAGGCGGCCGACTGCATCGCGTTCGAAATCTTGGCGAATCGGCGTTGTCCGCGTTGCTGGGGCGTTCTCGGACAATGGTGCTTGTTCATGGGGAGAGGGTACGTGAGTAAGGCTGGTGACCCCATCCAACACGTCGTATTCATAAATGCGACCACTGCCATCCAGGTCTTCCTGCGCAATCAGGCGGTCAAGCTTGTCCCAGCCAAAGCGATATGATTCGTCGTTTTCGTTGGTGAGGTGTAGCAGTCGGCCATAGGCGTCATAGCGAAATCTGACGCTATGACCCATGGCGTCCAGGCGCTCGACCATGCGCCCACTGAGGTCGTAGCGAAATTGCAGGTTTTTTTGCGCAGGGTCGATGTAGCGCGTCAACTGGCCAGCAGTATCGACTTCGTAGCGGTCAATACGACCATCGGGCCTTTCGCTTTCTATCAGGTAGCCACGAGCGTCATATCGGAAGCGGGTGTGCTCACCGCGCGCGTTAATGCTTTCGCTCAAGCGACCCTGCAAGTCGTAGTGGTAAAGCGTCTGGTTGTTGCTGCAGTCGCGATAGCTGAGCAACTGGCCACGGGTGTTCCAACTTAGGTGCTTGGCTTTTTCGAGGGCATCGGTGACGCGGGTAACGCGACCTTCCGGGTTGTATTGATAGTGGGTGCTGCGGCCCAGTGGATCCTGCTCCCATAGCAGATTGCCATGAGCATCGTATCCGTAGCGTCGGGTACGCCCGGCTCCGTCGGTGACCTGAACGGGTAGCGCCCAGTGGCGCAGATAGCTGATGCGTTCGCTTCGCCCAAGGGGATCGCGCGTTTCGATCAGACGGCCGATATCGTCATAGCTGTATTGCCACTCGCCGCCCTGTGGATCAGTTCGTTTGATCAACTGCCCAGCGATGATCTCTGCTTGCCAGCAGTTCCCCAGTGCGTCGACATGCTTGTAAACGTCGTACAGTGGGCCCCAGAGATAACGGTCCGTGCGTCCCAGTCCGTCTGTTACGAGGGTTTCGCCTTCTTCGAGGTTGTACTTGAACCTGTATTCCTCACCATCGCTACCCCAGTGGCGAACGACCCGCCATTCGTGGTCAGGTTGTGGCTCAAGCAAAGGTGGCAGGCGATAGGGTGTGCCATCTGCTCTTACAGGCAAAGGGCGTTTTTCAGGAATGGTGTAGCACTCCCACTCGTACTCGCGAACGGCGCCGCTAGCCAATTGGTGGCGCTTCAGATAGCCCTCTTCGGTATAGCTGAAGCGGCGCACCACCTGACCTGTCGCATCCTGGACTTCCTGCAGCTGCCCTCTGTCGGTATAGCTGTAGCTGACCAGTAGCTCGTTCCGCTCGATAGCGGGGGCACCGTTGTTCGACAGGAAGATCCGCGAGACCTTGGATACACGATTTGTATGCGCAGCCTCATAGTGAAGCTGGACAACCGTTTGGCCGTACTTGTCATAGAGCGCTTGCAGGCGACCTTGTTTGTCGTAAAGCACATCAACGTAGTTGAGATTGCGGTCGCCCAGCCTGATGAGTCTTGAACGGCTGGGCTGGTGAGGGTCGATATCAAAGACTTTGTAGCGCCCCTCGTAAATGTCCTCGACAACTGTTTGGCCATCCTCCAGCTGGAAGAAAGCCAAGCCATCCAGGACACTGACAAAGGCATCGCCGGCCTTCATGCGGCCTAGTTCCAGCCGATTACCTTCATCATCGATGTAGACCAACAGCTCGCCACCCTCAGGATGGGGGACTCGGACAAGTTCCACCTCATAAGGAACGCTCCAGCCCTTGCCAAACAAGCCGCCATTGCGAGTGTCCCTGCTATCGTAGCGGCGAGCCCATTCGATACTGAGCAGGCCAGGGAGGCTGAAGTCAGTGTCTTCGGGACCGCCCTGGAATTTGCTGCCCGTGGCTACAGCAACAGGGTTGCCAGCCTTGCAGCCTTTAATACGCCCAAATCGTCGTGAAATGATTATGCCTGCGATGATCCCCGTAAACATCGCAATCTTGCTCTTGCCATTGCGAATATCCCGTACCGTTGCTGTGCCGCCACCAATGCGCACATTCGGTGAGACATTTGCGTTTACATCGATCTTGGCATCACAGGTGGTTTTGTCACCCGAGCGCGCTGCAGGTTGACTGTCGATGAAGACCTTGTCCGACCCTTGTGCAATATAGGTTTCGGGCATGGGCGGGTGGCGACTGCAGGAGATCTGATCCTTGCTTCTGTCTTGCGCGCCAGCGTCCTTTCGGGTGGTGACGGGTGGATAGAAGATATCGCGGATCGCCATGCCTAAACCCACAAACGGGACTAGGTACGGCACCGCTGCCATGGCCATGGAACCCACGTTCTCCAGAATTGTGGGTTCGACCTGCTCGGCATCGGCCGCTCCTCCGCCAGGTGGCCCAGTGATTCCAGCAGCCCGCGCAGCGGGCTTACTGTTGATCAATACCTTATCTGATCCGCTCTCGATCTTTCCGAAGGGCGTGGGTCCTTGCACGCTGTTACCTAGATCGTCGCAAAAACTGGAGATGGCATCGCCGATAGATTGGTTGTCATCAACGGAGAGAGTGCTCAACGCACCGATCGCCGCCCCTGCGACGATACCGATGACGATGCCTCCTGTGCCGGCAGTGGCGACAGTGCCCAACACAGCCAGGCTTATTGCGGCAGCGGCTGCTGCGGTAGCGGCAGCATAGATGACCGCCTCGGCGACCGCACTGACCACTTCGGCAAGCAGGGAGGGATGAAGTATTTCGTCGCCCATGCGGGCGGCGTGAACGATCTGCGCCATGGGGTGTTAGCTCCAAGCGATGGGTTAGATGTCGTTTGCGCAGGCGAGGGCCTTAGTTGAATCGAAGCTTTTGCTTTATTGCGCGCCAGTGCTCAATGTCATCGGTGCTCAGTGGGCCTGGCTTGCTGTAATTCAGCACTAACAGGCGGTGCTGACCTGGGATCAGGCAGGCTACTTGGAGCTGGAACTGAGTCTTGTCACCCACCATTAATTCAATGGCCATCTCGCGAGCTTCAATCGGGTGTTCATCAGTACCCAAATGCGCGATCTTTGCAGGCGTGATGGCTATTGCCTTGGACTTTTCACGCAGTATTCGTAGCTGGTCGTCGATGGCCTCGTCCAACGTTTTGTCATTGGCGACAGGGCTGCGGGCCATCACCAATGTGGTGTCTCGGGCACGAAAGCGCAGGATGTTGAGCGTCAGGTCTTCAGGTGCTTCCTCGCCTAGATTGAGGATCAGGTCGTGAGTCAGGTATTCCGTCATTGTGGGAGTCCTTTCAGGAGGTCTTTACGTACGGGCAAGTGCAAGCAGCTACTTGAAGTGCCCATCCACATCGGCTTTCAGTGCACTGCTATCGCGTCCATCCGCTGTGGCACCTGCCACTCCCCCGTCAGGGTTGAGGTCGAGCTTCGCTGCGGGCGTGTTGATCTGTCCGGTCTGTTGCCCGGTGAGGTTGAAGGTCTCGCAGGTGATATTGAGCGTGCCGTTGGCCTGCATCTCGATCAGTGTCTTGCCGCACTTGAGGCGCAGGGTGTTGCCTGCTTCGATCTCGTAGTCGCCGGCGATGAGGTCGTTTTTGCCGCCGCCGACTTTCAAGGTGTCATTGGCTTTCACCACGCGCAGGCGATTGCGGCCGATGGCAATGGACTCGTCCTGGCCAATGCTCTGGGTCCGATCAACACCGACGGTGAGAGACTGGTTGTTGTTGACCTGGGTGTTCTGGTCCTTCTGGGCGTGGACGAACACTTCTTCCTTGCCCAGCTCATCCTCGAAACGCAACTCGTTGAAGCCATCACCCTTGTGGGTCTGGCTCTTGATGGTCATCCGGGTCTTGTGGTCGGGCAGGTCGTAGGGCGGCAGTTGGTCACCGCAGTAGGTACGGCCGGTGATCATCGGCTGATCGGGGTCACCGCTGACGTACTGGATGATCACGTCCTGGCCGATCCGCGGGATCGCCATCGCGCCCCAGCTGCCGCCGGCCCAGGCTTGTGAAACCCTCACCCAGCAAGAGCTGAACTCGTTGTTCTGGCTTTCACGGTCCCAGGGAAAGCTGACCTTGACCCGGCCCCACTCATCGCAATAGATCTCTTCTCCCTTCGGACCGACCACGGTTGCCATGTGCGGGCCGTCAACGCGTGGTTTTGCCAATGGGGCAGGGCGCCATTCGGCCCGGCCGGGCACCAGCACGGCAGTCTGCTCGTAGCGCGTGCTTACATCTGCGCCGGCGGCTTCTTCCTGCAGGCTGGTGAACTGTTTGCCTTTGTGGGTAACCGTGTTCACCCGCCAATGCGCGTTGAGGTCATCACGTGGGTGGCCTGCCAGAGTGAAGCTCAGGCCTGGTTGCAGGCGAACATCGTCACCTTGGACCTCGGCAATACGGACATCATGGCGGAGCGCGGTGATACGGTTTTCGGTGAACGGCTTGCCGACCGCATCGCGTTTGTAACGGCCGGGATAGTCGAAACGCTCGTACTCTTTGGACTGATGCTCCAGAAAGGGGCCGGCGGCTCTGTGCTCTTGGCGGTAGGCCGGGTTGGTAAAGGTGTAGTCGCGTTGAACCTGGCGAGCGGTACGCACCTGCTCGCTGTAGCGCAAGCGGCGAAGGCAGGGTTTGGCTTGATCGCCACCGCTGTTGGCTTGGTAGAGCACGCTATTTGGGTCTACAGGCTCGTCGCCATCAAAGAAGCCCTCGTCTTCCTCCTCGCCCTTGATGGTCCCATGGCTGATCAGCCCGAATGATTGCAGCCGATCGGTAATGATCAGCTTGTGCAGCTTTTCACTGTGCGCAAAGCGGTAGACGAAGCCTTCTTCAGCAGCCAGGCGGGCGATGAACGCCAGGTCCGTCTCACCGGCCTGGACGCAGAACTCGCGGACCTGATGGTCCATGCTGGCGCGCAGTTCGTACTGGTTGATGCCTTGTCGCTTGAGCATCAGCTCAAGAATCTGCGGCACGGTCTTCTGCTGGAAGATGCGCCAGTTCGAGCGCAGGCCGGCACGGGCCAGCTGTGGCTCGACCAGCGCGTGGTAGTAGGTGCGGTAGAAGCCACTTTCCGCCTGGCTGAAACGACTGACCAGACCGTGCACGTAACGCACTGGGCGTTCGCCATCCCAGATGGTGAACAGCACGGGCTTGTCGAGCAGATGACCGAAGTCGATATCATTTTCGAAGCTGATCAGTGTCAGCTCCAATTCGAAGGGCATGCTGATCCCCTCACGGAGTTCGAATGACACCACTTCGAATTCAGCTTGGCCAACCAGGGGTTGGAAGCTGTAACGCAAGTCAGATTGGCTAGGCATGAGAAGTCCTTGTCCGCCGTCTGAGGTGACACAAAGTCCGGGCAGGTAAACCCGCCCGGAGCATTCGCAACTGTCAGGCGGCTGGTGCGCGCCAGTCATCCGAGCCAGCGGTACCGGCTACACCGTGTTCCCACATGATCTTCCTGTAGGCCAGTGCCACCTCGATCAGCTGCGTATAGTTTTCGTTCTCCTTGTCTTGAGCGTGGGGCAGGACGGTATTGATGCTAACGATGGTTGCATCCTCAAGCTTTGTCGTGAAAAAGTGCTCTTGTTTGCCTTCCGTCGAGGTGCGGTACCAATTGACTTCGACGGTCGGCAGCATTTCGCCGTTGGCCAGCGCTTGATACATCAGTGGCGTGGCTTTGTTGAGCGAACTGGTGAACTTGAACGGCTTGTGTACGCGCTGACCGCTGGGTTGGCCGCTTTGTGGATCAGTAGGCGTAGTGACCTCATGATTGATTTCCTGCACAAGGATTTCATCTTCATGGCCTTGTTGGTAAACATTACCAACGGAGTCCGCAGTGAATGCGCCTGCGGTAATGTTGCCTTGTTTCTCTCCAGTGATCTTGATGTAAGCGGGTGTTGGCATGGCAGTCTCTCCTGCGTCCATGTGGATAAATCACGCGCACTCGGAGTGGCGTGGCCATCGGGAACGATGGGCTTGTCAACGAAGCAAATGCCTCGTCAATTCGTTGAATTCAATTGCATCGGTTGCCGGCTGTTTACTGCTGCAAAATGCCGTTGAGCGACTCCAGCACCTCGGTGGTAATCAGGTGCAGGCGGTAGCTGTAGATGCCGTAGGCCACCGCCATGGCGAGGGCGGAAATCACCAGCGGGCTCCACCACGGCCATTGCCGGGTCATGCGGAAATTGCGCGGGGCCACGTTGGTGTAGGGATCGCCGACCGATTCCGGCACGGGGCCGCGCAGTTCGCGAATGATCCCGTGAAGCTGGTGAATAAGCCCATTCAGTGACTCTTCGCCTTTCGGCGCGATGGCGTACTTGCCCTTCAAGCCCAGGCACAGCGCGAAGTACATGAACTCAAGCACGTCCGGGTAGCGTTCGGGCTCCTGCATCAGGCGCGAGAGCACGGTGAAGATCTTCTCCCCACCCCAGGTGTCGTCGTGGAAGATGCTGAGCAGCGGTTCCTGGCTCCAGCAGCTGGTCTGGCCCCAGGGTGTTTCCATGACCGCTTCATCGATGTACAGACACAAAGCGTATGAGTAGGCCAGCAGCTGCGTGTGCTCATAGCCGTGCTGACGCATCTCTTCCCTGATGTTCTCAACCTGATTGCGCACCTGTCGGTGCACGTCCCGGATGTTGGGTAGTTCATCCAAAGTGCGCAGACGCATGACCAGGCCGAACAAGGGCGCGGCAGCGTCCAGCATCAGGTTTGCGAAGCCGCCTCGCAGTTGGAAGTCTGGGTCGGCTGCGTAACCTGCATACACAGGATCTGGTTTGGGTTTTTGTTCGGAACCTTCAGCTTCTGCGGGTGAGTCGCCGGACAATGACTCCTCCAGCATCGTCTGCAGTTTTTTACTTTCAATCTGTGCAGCATCAGTGGGGTTGTTGTCTGTCACGTCATTCACTCCTGATTGCCCAGAACTGCAGCTCAAGCCCAGGGAATTCACCCGCAACATGGATACCGAAGCCATTGGAGGTCTTCATGCCTGCCCAGGTCGGGTCGCGACGGTCCAGCTCGAAGTAGATGAAGCCTGCATGGAAAGGCAGGTCCCGTGGTGCCACGGGCAGCGGCACCAGTGGAATACCCGGCAGTTGCAGCGGCACGACCTCGTTCAACGATTCCAGCGAAACGACTTTGGCCTTCTGCACGAACATCTGGCGCAACGTTTTCGGTGGCAGATTGGCGCGCACGGCCAGGATGAAATCGGCTTGGTCGATCAGGCGACGGTCTTCCAGTGTGGTCGTCATCACCCCGTACTCCAGCGTCTCCAGTGGCAGCGAAACGGCGCGGGGTTGCAGGACCGTGCTCAGTGCCCGGCGCAGGGTGTCTTCCAACGGCTTGAACGACGTGCGCAACGCTGTGTGGTGATAGGCAGGGTATTCCTGCGGCAGCCGGCTTTCGTCGGTAAACGTCACGAACTCGCCACAGGCTTGACTCATGCACAGATAAAGCTGCTCGGGGTGCGTTTGCCCCTGCCTGGCCAGGTGCTGGAAGCACGGCCACCAGCGGTTCATGGCTTGCAGCAGGTTGAAGTCGCGGATGTCCGCGATGCCGGATTGCCCTGAGGCGCCGATACGGGCTGCTAGGTTGCGTGCCCGTTCGCGCAGGGAGTTGGTGATCTCCTCCAGGAGGCGTTGCAGCGCCGGCACGGCATGCACCGAAACACTGGTGGGATAAAACCCTTCGTCCAGCTGCAAGCTGCCATCGGGGCGGCGCTCCAATATGCGTGCCATGGCCAGCCGTGTGTAAGCGCTGCTATCGTCAGCCTTGCGTTTGAGCTGCAGGTTGGCCACTGCCAAGTCAACCTGCACCAGGTCGCCGTCGGCGCTGTGAGTGTCCTTGATTTCCTCTGCGTGTGCGCGGTAACGGAAGTTGGCGGCATTGTCGGGCCAGCTCACCTCGCGGCCACCCTCGGTACGCAGCGGCAGGCACAGGAAAATCTCGCTGTCTTTGGCGCCGTCGTCCTCGATTTCCAGCGGTGGAGGGGGCGGCAGGTCAGCAGGAATATCAAACACCGTGCCGTCCGGCATGATGCCCCGCGCACGGGTGATGGCGATCTTGCCCAGGCTCAGGTACTCGTCATTCAACTGCAGTTCGCTGAAACCGTAAAAGGCGGCATTCAGGCTACCGAGGCGTTGGTGCAGGGCCGCTTCGCTGGCTCTGGCTGCTTGTTGGAAATGCTGCGGTTTGACGAACAGGCCTTCAGGCCACAAAACGGGATTACGTGAACTCATGAGCGCTCCGTGTCAGCGTGAGTAAGTGAGAAGGACTGGGTGCCATCAGTCTTCTTCCTTGAGCAGGACCTGCGTGTCGTTGAGCAACACCGACAGGATGATCTGGTGGCCGCGCGGCGGTATGCGCAGCACCTGGCTCCAGGTGGCGTTTTCCTGGTTGCGGTAGTCGGCGATCACCGCAACGAAGCGCGTTTCGGGCTCGATGGGCGCAAAGGGGATGAACTTGAACTGGCCAGGCCGCAGCAGGTAGTCGTCATCGCGGATGTAGGTGCTGCGCAGCGCCTTCGCCGGGTCCTTGTCCAGCAGTGCGTAGACGCTGTTGCGCAGCAGGGAGTCGTCGCGCAGCTGCAGGATCTTGATGGCCATGGGCGTAGCGACAGGCTCGCTGGCTACAGTGGTGGTATGGGGTAGGGTCAACACCACGGTCGGGTCTTCGTAGCGGCCGGGCGTACTTTCCTCTATGGGCGAACGCGCCAGCTCAGTGTCCTCGTCCACTGGCATTGCGACGGGCGACATTGCCGGGAACTGTTCCTGGAGGTATTCGAGCAGCGTCCCGACTTTCTCGGTCAAAGCGTAAGGGTCGCCAGCGCTTAAGCTGACGGCGTAGGGACTGGGTTCCAGAACGCCAGGCTGCTCAACTGGCACTTCGACGCTGTGAGGGTTGCCGTTGAGCGTCGGGCTGGCGTTGATGCTGAACGCGACTTGGGTGGGATGCTCTTTGGTCGCCCCGACGGGCACCGAGGGATCCTTGATCACTTGGCCGATTTTGCTCAGAGCAGTGCAGCCCGAGAGTCCGATCAGTGCCGTCAGTAGAACGACCACGAATGAATGACGCATCATGGGCGTTCTCCTGCAATCAGCTGTTCCAGCGGGTCTTCCTGGGCAGGTCCTGTCACTGTGTTCAGTGCCGCCAAGGGATCGTTGCCGATACCTGGCGCGAAGGCCGAGCAGATGTCTGCGACAACCTGCGTGGCGCTTGAAGTGGGTTGCCGGGCGTTGGCTGGAACCTCTACTAGCCAGTGATCAAGGGTTCGCTGTTCAGGACTGAACAGGTCCTCCAGAGAGCGTGCATCGGCCTGCGCAAGTTGAACCTGTAGTCGATAGGCGCCAACGCGCAGTTGGTCACCCTCCAGCAGTCGTCTGGGGGCGAGCGCTCCCAAGCTGTCGTGGCTGTCGTTCAGGTAGGTCCGCTGACAGCGGTCAATGACGCAGAAGCTGCCCTCGATCCAGCGAATCTCGCAGTGAATCGGTGCAACGGTCTGCTCCCGATCGTTGATCCGCCAAGTGGCGCTGGCGCTGCCGATGGTGCCGCCTGTGCAATCGAACTGGTGTCGCCCAGTGACGTTGTGTTGCAACTGATCAAGGTTGGTGATGCTCAAGGTCAATGTGCTCATGAGCGCCCCCGGAATCGCACGACAGGGCTGATCTGGCCGTGGCGATCATCGACAAAGCTGGTCCAGCCCAAGTAGGCGCCTTTGGTAGGGTGCAGGCAGAAGGGCGACAATGCGTTCTGCTTCAGGCGCAGTTCCAGGTCGTAGGCCAGACCATCACGCAATAGGAAGTCGATCAGAGCACGCAAGCGATTGAAGTTGATGCCGCTGGGCAACAGGTCACGCAACTGTTCCTGATCAAGCTCGCTGATCACGATGGTGAACTTGCTGCTGCGGGTTCGCGTGCGGCTACCGACCATGAACGAGCTGCCCAGTTCGCCGTTGCTGCGGCCAAGGCTCACCCGTTGCGTGGCCATGGTAGGGACGGAGCGTGTTTCGAACTCGCGGATGTGCACCTGCTTCAAGTCGAAACAGTGGGCAATGATGCCGGCGACCGTGCCCGGTGCACGGCTGCGGCTGGCGATGACCCCGGCGAAACTGAGCAGCCGGCTCCAGGGTAGCGGGGTGTCGCCGCGCAGCTGTTTGTCGTTCAAGCCGAGCAGGGCAAAAATGTACTGCGAGAAGCCATCGGTCGCGCCCGGCTGGAAGCGGATGTAATAGCGGTACTTGCGCCAGATGCGGTGCAACAGGCTCAGCAGGTAGTGGTTGAAGAAGTCGAAGAAGGCTGGCCGCACACCGATGCCGTGGGCATGCTCGTACGACACTTCTTCCAGGTAATAGGTTGGCAAGGGCGAGTCTGTGCCGTGCAGCCCCATGAACGTGGTGCACACGCGGTAGCGATCTTCTGCTCCAGGCATGCGTTCGGCCTTGTACACGTCGGACACGGGAAAGGTCAGCCGCGGGTCGCTGGCAAGCCGCACGCGCCGGCGTACGGTGGGGGCTGGCCAACGCGGTTCCAGGTCATCCCCGTGCAAGCCGTGCAGGCGTTCCAGCAACTGGAAGAAGTTGTACTGGTGCGCCTCGGCGAGCAGCTTGTCGGCTAGATCAGCGGTTGTTTGCCGGTCTGGATGGGCCATGTGTAGTGCTCGTTATTGGTGGTGTTGATCACTTCCAGTTGGTGGAAGGAGTTGATGCTGGCGTACAGGGCAAAAAAGTGTGCGAGCACGCAACCGAACAGGTACAGGTCGCCTTCGCAGAGGAATGCGCTTTGATCCAGCTTCAGCCGTGTGCGCAAGCCGCGAATGGGCTGGCCCTTGATCAGCCAATCCAGGGGTTCTGTTTGAACATCGCGGATGCCATCGAGGCGTTTGCGGGTGGTGCGGGTTTGCTGAATGTCATGCAGGGCAGCGAAGTCATAGGCGTTGATGACCGCTTTCAGCGGCTCGGCCGAGAGCAGCGACAGGTAGTTGAGCGACATGTTGGAAATCAGGGCCCACTGCAACTGGCCGTCCAGTACCGGCCGGTAGGGGCGGGTGGGAGGACAGAGGTTGGTGTAGGTGGCCAAGGGCGGCGTGACCTCGGAAGTCACATTGATGTCGTCGACGGTTAACGCCAGCGGCAGGTCGCGGTTAGTACAGGTCAGGTCGATGGACGCAGTTTCCAGCTCGCCGATGTAGGCATTGGCGTCGGCACGTACAAATGCGATGCGGTGCGTGACGCTATCGCCCCGCAATGAGTCTTCGATGCTGTAGCGGTAGTACAGCGCGGTGCGACCTTGCACATGCTCGATTTCATGGGCGAACGACTCGAACGGGCGGAAGGTTCGCAGGTGCTGGCCGGTGCTGCCGTCGGTCGTGGTGCGGGTGCTGATGACCTGATCGACACTGAAGATTTCATAGGCGTGCGGCTGCTCGCCTCGGGGCATAAGCTCGACCTGGGCGTGCCGGCTGGACAGGTCGATAGGCTCTGCGCTGTGGCTGAACAGGTTTACCGCAGGGGTGCAGAACAGGCTGAAGTCGGTGCTGTCGACACGCAGTGAATCAGGTAACTGGCGGGTGAAGTGAAATTCGAGGACGACCTGCTGAGTCGCCTGGTCGGGCCAGACCTTCTCCAGCCCGGTTACGTTGAAGAAGTGGAAACGCTCGGGAAATATGAAGTACTCCTGCAGAATTCGGTAGCCGTCGAAGACGTTCTGTGGGTAAGGCAGCAGCGCTTCGTCTGGATTGAAGCCGGGGAAGACGATGCTGTCGGCCGGCAGCCGGCGGACCTCGCCATTGACTGTCACTGCTACATGCTTGAGGTATTGAGCGATCCACAGGTACAGCGTGCGGGCAGTCTGGATATCACCGCTCAGATGAAACTCAAGGCTCGCGCAGCCCAGGGTGTTCAATGGGCGCTCGACCAAGGTTCGCAAGTCGAGCCGAACCACCGAACTGTCCAGTGTCTGGGTTGCACCCACCGCGTCGATCTCGAATGGATGGATGTCCACCGCCGTGCAGGTGCGAAACTCGCAGGGCACTCCGTCCACGGGTTTGGAAAAGAGCCGTGAACCCCGTGGGATACGATGCGACTGGCTGAGCGACTGCTTGCGCGGCGTAAACTGAATGATCGTGGCGCTTGGCAGAGGCCGCAGGTAATTGGGCCAGAGTAGCTGCAGCATCGGGTGCGTCAGCTCCGGCAGATCGTCTTCCAGCTTGAGCCGCAGTTTGGCCGTGAGGAACGCAAAGGCTTCCATCAGGCGTTCGACATCCGGGTCGCTGCCACCCTTGCCGAGCAGCCGGGCAAGCTGTGGGTTGTCCTGCGCGAAGTCGTTCCCCAATTCATGCAGGTAACGCAACTCTTCGCTGAATCGATCCTTGAGTGACATGGTTCACCTCACGCGGGTGTGGCGGGTGTGGCCGTTGACCAGCAGCTCCAGCTGCAGCTGCTCCGTGTGGTTGTTGACCTGCACGAGGCAGTCCAGCCTGAAATGCAGTTCCAGCGGGGCATGACAATCGGGCATGGCCTTGAGCGTTCGCACGTGCACACGCGGCTCAAAGCGCTGAAGGGTGCGGCGGATGTCTGCGCCCACTTGCTTCAGGAGGTCGCCACTGCTGACGTCGTGCCCGTTGAAGTCACGCAGGCCCAGCTCAGGGCTGCTTTGTGAGCAACCCTGGCGAGCGTTGAGCAACGTTTCCAGGTGGCACTTGATGGCGGCGAACTTCTGGGAAGCGTTCTCCTGCAGGGAGGGTTCGCGGCTAACTGACTGATCCACCTTCAAACGGCTGAAAAGACCACTCATTGCGTGTCGAGCCGCCCGACCAGGGAGATCTCGAAGTTGGCACCCATGTATTTGAAGTGTGGGCGCACGGCGAGTGAAACCTGGTACCAACCCGGGTCACCGGTAACGTCCGAGACTTCAACCCTGGCTGCACGCAGCGGGCGGCGGCTGCGAACATCGGCGGAAGGGTTTTCCTGGTCGGCGACGTATTGCTTGATCCATTTGTTGAGCTCGGATTCAAGGTCCCGCCGTTCCTTCCAGCTGCCGATCTGTTCGCGCTGCAGCACCTTGATGTAGTGGGCAAGCCGGTTGACGATGAACAGGTAGGGCAACTGGGTGCCAAGCTTGTAGTTGGTCTGGGCCTGCAAGCCCTCAGCGGTTTTCGGGAAGTGCTTGGGTTTCTGCACCGAGTTGGCGGAGAAGAACGCCGCGTTATCGCTGTCTTTGCGCATGGTCAGGGCGATGAAGCCTTCTTCAGCCAGCTCGAATTCCTTGCGATCGGAGATCAGCACTTCGGTCGGGATCTTGGCCTGCAACTGGCCCAAGGATTCGTACAAATGAACCGGCAGGTCTTCGACGGCGCCACCCGACTGTGGGCCGATGATATTCGGGCACCAGCGGTAGCGGGCAAAGCTGTCGTTGATGCAACTGGCCAGCAGGAACGCGGAACTGCCCCAGAGATAGTTATCATGCCGGCCGTCGATGTTCTCGTCGTAGTTGAAGCTGCTGATCGGCTGGTCCTGATGGTGGTAGACGGAGCGAAGCATGAACCGCGGCCCGGTCAGGGCCACGTGACGGGCGTCCTCGCTTTCACGGAAAGCCCGCCACTTGGCATGCCGAGGCCCTGCAAAAATGTCTTTGATTTCCTTGAGATTGGGCAGCTCTTCGAAACTGCTCAAGTTAAAGAATTCGGGGGACGGCGCTGCGAGAAAGGGCGCATGCGCCATGGCGCCCACCGAGGCCATGTAGCTCAGCAGTTTGATGTCCGGTGAGGACGGGCCGAAGTTATAGTCACTCACCATGGCCGCAACCGGTTCGCCACCGAATTGGCCGTAACCGGCGGTGTAAACGTGTTTGTACATGCCGCTGGATGTGATATCAGCCGCATGTTCGAAGTCATCGAGCAAATCGGCTTTGCTGACATGCAACACTTCGAGCTTGATGTTTTCGCGGAAGTCCGTGCGGTCGACCAGAAGTTTCAGGCCGCGCCATGAAGACTCAAGCTGCTGGAACGCGGGCTGATGCACGATGGCGTCCATCTGCTTGCTGAGCACCCGGTCCAGTTCCGCAATCATCTGGTCGACGCGGTGCTTATTGATAAGTTGCTCTGGGTCATGGTTTTTGAGGATGTCGGCAATAAAGGCAGATACACCCTGCCGGGCGACCTGATAGCCCTCTTGCGCAGGCACCAGTTTGGTTTGCGCCATGATCTGGTCGAGCAGCGTGGTAGGGCTCAATGTTTCTGCAGGGGTATCAACGGCGACAGTAGTGCTGTTTTGCTTTGGCATGGGTTCGCTCCGTTGTCTCAGTCTTCTTTCGGCGCCTCAAGCACCAGGTCCAGTTCTTTGGCGAGCTGCTTGCGGGTCTGCTCATTGCTCAACAGGTGTTGCAGTTGCTTGCGGAATGTCGGCACGTTGCCCAGCGGGCCCTTCAGGGCGACCAGCGCCTCGCGCAGCTCCAACAGTTTGTTCAGTTCGGGTACCTGTCGAGCGATCTGGTCCGGCCCGAAGTCATGGATGGACTTGAACTGCAGGCTGACCGCCAGCTCGGCGTCGGGGGCGGTGCTGAGCAGGGAGGGCACTGACATGTCCAAGCGCACATCGGCGTCGCTCAGGACGTTGTTGAAGCTGTGTTTATCAATGCGCATGACCGCGCGGTCTTCTAGCGCCCGGCTGTCATCCAAGCCGAAATCGCCCAGGACGAGCATCTTGTGGGGCAGCTCTACTTCGGCCTGTTCGTCACCGGTGGCAGGAACATACTTGATGTTTATGCGCTCTTTAGGCGCAACGGAACCTGTGTTTTTTGACATCGAAACTCAACTCCTTGATTGTTTTTTTATGGGTCCATGCAAGGCAATGTTTATCATGTGTTTAATGTTATTAGTTGTTGTGTAGGAGGCTTCCTACATATTGTTATTTTTCGCGGCGGTTGATGCGCTCTTTATAAAAACATGCATGCAGGTGTGTCTTTTGGTCGAGTGAGAAAGTGTAAGAAAATATTTGTTTGTGTGCGGTTGGTACTGTGTACTAGGCTCGTGATCACTTCGATTTAGTTGGTGGTGTGCGTGTGTGCGCTTGCGAAGTTTTTACATTTAACAAGTGGCCGTGGTCATAAGAATATTTGCAGAGAGTGGAGGGGAATGAATATGCGCTGTGCCTATGGCGCCGGTCTTTCGTTGGTGTTTTTCCTGCAGCCGGTGCTGGCAAGCCCTATTCAGGACTGCCCCGCGATCGTGTCTAACATCGAGCGGTTGGCCTGTTTCGACCAGGCGGCCGGCACACCTGCGCACAAGGCGAAAAAACAGTGGTCAGCACCGGAGCTGGAGGCAACCAGCGTGTTACGGGTGATGGCAAATGAGGCCACACGTACGGCAGATGACCTGACGTTTCGCATTGGCAGCCAAAGCGAGGGCAGTGAACGCGCACCTGAATGGGTCATTTCGGCCCCCGCCATTGCCTCAGGCGATGACCCTTCCTATCTGGCCATCAGTTGCATACAGAACATCTCCCGCCTGCAGTTGATTGCCAGGCAGCCCATCGGCGCCAGCTGGGTGACTGTGCGCCTGAAGGGGGAAGGCGGGTCTACGAATGCGACGCGCTGGCAGGTGATGGAGAACGGGCAAGTGCTCGACGCGGGGCGAGGTTTGCCGGCGATCGAGCAGATCAAGCAGCTGATAGGGGCGCAGCGCATCGAAGTTGTGAGTGATCACAACGAAGTCGATGGGCTGATTTTTGATGCGCAAGGTCTGGACCCTTTGATCCGCCAGGTGCGAAGCACATGCCGGTGGTAGCGCAAGTGCCTGCGCAGCACATCACTGGGTTGCTTGCACCGATTGATCCGGCGGTCCCTGCTGGGCTGTTCGATGTGGAGGACGAAACCTACCAGGCCATTGACCAGGAGATGGTCAAGCTGGGCGGGCTGCAGGAAGCCTCGATCGACTGGGTTTACATTGAAGAGGCGTCCCGGCTTTACCTGAGCCAGCAATGCAAGCACCTGCGCATCGTCTCTCACCTCAGTGTTGCGTGGTTGCGCAGTGGCTGCTGGGAGCGCTGGGGCTACACGTTGGCGTTGTTGGCCGGCATGGTCGAACACTACTGGGAACCCGCTCATCCAAAGCCCGGCCCTAAAGGTTTCCTGGGCAAACGCAAGCTGGCGGCCTTGATGCTCAACCGCTTGATCGAAGCGTTGCCGCGCCTTGACCGCTTCACCTATACGCCGGCGCTTGCGGCGGCGGCGCAGCAAGCGTTGACGTGCCTGCAACAGCAGCAGGGCATCGCCCAACTGGACGCGGGCCTGCTGGGCGAACTGCAGCGCTTGCTTAGTAAACACACGGCGGTTGCCGACGGCGTCGGCGAGCCTGCTGCACCCAAGGCGCCTGCGGCAAGCATTGATGTTGCGCCGCTGGCCGAGGTCATCGCCACACCCATGCCACGTGTATCAATGGGCAACGAGCGAGAGACACGGCGGTCCGTGTTGACCATGGCCGAGCTCATCAATCAACAGGACCCGTACGACCCGACCGGCTATCAGTTACGTCGTTTTGGCTTGTGGGCGCACCTCCAGGCAGCACCCCAAGCCAGGCAGGGCGGCAACCGTACGGAACTGATGGCGGTTCCGTTGGATATAGCAGGGGCCTACGAAGACGCTATCGCCGGCACGGTGATTGACCCGGGGTTGCTGCAGCGGATCGAAAAGAGTGTGGCGGCATGCCCCTTCTGGATTCGCGGCAGTTTTCTGGCCGCGACTACCGCTTCGCGGCTGGCGATGGGCGAGGTCGCTGAGGCGATCCGCGCGACTACGGCGCGGTTCGTACAGCGTATGCCCGCCCTGCAGCAGTTGGGCTTCAGCGACGGCAGGGTGTTTGTCGATGACCAATGCCTGGCTTGGCTCAAGGGCGGTCAGGGGCAGGGCGAGCAGGGTGCCCCCACTCATGAGTTCAGCGGCTTGCGCGAGGAGTTGGTCAGCCAACTGGAAAGCGGCGGCGTAGAGCCGGTTCTGCTCCGCTTGCAAGCGCTGCAGGCGGATTTTCGTGCCCCTCGTGATCGCTGCCATACCACCGTGATTGCTGCTGACTTGCTGGCGGCGCGGGGCGTGTCCTGGCTGGCCCAGGACCTGTGCGCCGGTGTGGCCCGCACGATGCAGCAAACCACCGCCGACGCCTGGGAGCCTGAGGTGTTCCAGCGGCTCCAGCAATACGCCACAGCCCCAGCGTTGGCCAACCAGAACAAGGACCAAGAGCCCTCATGAATCAACTATGGAAGCAACTCAAACGCTGGGGCTTGCCGGTGGCTACGCGCATTGGCCTGGCACTGCCGCTGCTGTTGGCTATTGGCGCTGCGCTGATGTTGGTTGCCATCTGGTGGCTTGGCCCGCACTGGACATGGCGTGAACAACAGCCACTGGCGAGCGTGGCCCATCGAAGTCTGGCGAGCCTGGTGCTCGTGCTGGTGCCCTTGGTGTGCTGGCTGGTCATACTGCGTGCGCGCTTTCGCCGCCTGCAAGCTGAGCAGGCTCTGGCAATGGCTGCCGAGTCGGACCCTGCGCTGCCCTTCGTCCACGCCCAAGAGAAGGCGTTGAACCAGGGCCTTGCGCGGTTTCTGGACAATGCAGGCGGTCGACGGGCTTTGTATCGGTTGCCGTGGTATCTGGTACTGGGTGATGAGCATGCCGGCAAGAGCAGCTTCATCGATTGCACCGATCAGAGTTTTTCCCTGACGCGTATCGACAAGGCCCAGGCACGCGGCCGGCAGGCCGAAACGCTTGCTTACCCGGTGGGGTGGTGGATCAGCAATGATGCAGTGATCATCGACCCACCCGGCGCCTTCATCAGTCAGGGCGCGCTGGCAAGCTCGCCGAACAGTGAGCCCGCGGTATCTGAAGGCACCCAGGGCAAGTTGTGGAGCCATCTGTTGGGCTGGTTGCTGCGCAATAGAAGCCAGAGAGCGCTCAATGGCTTGTTGCTGGTTGTCGACCTGCCCGGGCTGTTGCATGGGTCACCTGAGCAACGCACGGCATTGGCCCATGTGTTGCGCACACGCTTGCACGAGGTAAGCAGTCAGCTGGGTTCGCGCTTGCCACTGTATGTGGTGCTCAGCAAATTCGATCTGCTCGATGGTTTTGATCCTTTCTACAGCAAGCTCTCAGCGGCCAGCCGCGCAAACATGCTGGGGTTCACGTTCAAGCTGGATGCGGTCGAAGCATTCGACGCCTGGCTGGACGAATACGCTGAACACTACGATCGCTTGATTTGCCAGCTGTTCGAGCAGGTCGTGGACCGTATCGATTCAGTGGGCAGTGCACCCCTGCGCGCACGGCTGTTTTCCTTGCATGCGCAGTTGATCGGGCTGCGGCCGATATTGCTAGGGTTTCTACGCGAGGCCTTGGCGAGTGACCGTTTCACCACCCCGGCCTTGGTCCGTGGTGTGTATTGGTCATCCGTCACGCAGCAAGGCGAAATGCGTAATGCATTCATCCGAGAAGCGGCTCAGCCCTATAAAACGAAGCTTCCCTTGCGTGAAGGTAAGGCGCCAGGCAAGGCGCTGGTCTACTTCGTCCAACGGGCTTTTGCGCGGGTGATCTACCAGGAGGCCGGCCTTGCCGGGGACAATGTCAAGGTGGCTCGCAGCAAGCGCCAATTGCTGTGGGTGGGGTCTGGCGTAGGCCTGCTTGCGTTCTGCATCGCCATTGCCAGTTGGCAACGCTACTTCGATATCAATGGCACCAAGGCCGCCGGGGTGCTTGCCAAGAGCCGGGAGTACAGCCATCACGAAGTGGATCAGCGCCTGGACCCGACCGGCCGCAATTTGCTGGAGCCACTGGACCAGATCCGTGATGCGGTATCGGTGTTTGGCGATTACCGTGCTGCGTGGCCTGGTGTGGCGGATTTGGGCCTGTATCAGGGCCGCGCCATCGGGCCCCGGGTGGACGAAGCCTACCTGAGCTTGCTCTCCAAGCGCTTCTTGCCGGCCTTGGCCAGCGGAGTGATCGATGCCATGAACGCGGCGCCCCCCGGCAGTGAGCAGCAAATGGCGGCGCTCAGGGTTTACCGTATGCTCGAAGACCGCAAGAGCCGCCGGCCTGAATGGGTCGAGGAGTGGATGGCACGGCAGTGGCAACAGGCGTTTCCAGGCCAGGGGCAGCTGCAGCGCGACCTCATGCAGCACCTAGAATATGCCTTGGCGTATGCCGATGCAGATCTGCCGCAGTTCCGCCAGCGGGTCAGTGAAGTGCAGCAGGCATTGCGCAAGGTGCCGTTGCCACAGCGGGTGTATGCAGGCCTCAAGCAACAGGCCCAGGAGCAGCTACACATCGGCTTGGACCTGCGTCACCAGGTGGGCCCGGCGTTCGATGTGGTTTACCAACCGTCTGCAGGGGCCGGACGGGAGGATAACCTTCTGCTGGCCCCCATGCTGACCGCCAAAGGCTACACGGCGTATTTTGAACCGCGCAGCCAGCGGTTCGCCGAGATGGCGATGATCGACCAGTGGGCCCTCGGCGAACGCGCTCAACTTGACTATTCGGACGCCGACCGGGAGGCGCTGAGCGAACGCTTGCGCAATCTGTACAGCACCGACTACATCGATAGCTGGCGGCGTGCCCTGAATGCGTTTGCGGTGGCTGACTTTCGCGACCTGGATCATGCTGTCGTGATCCTGCAACAGCTGACGGGGCCTGCGGCGCCGCTGCAGCGGCTGCTGGATACCGTGCGCGAAAACACGTCGCTGTCCTCGGCAGCAGGCATTGAAGCGCCGAGTGAGGCTGCTGCGCTGCAGCCTGCAAGTCGCCCACCCGCGCAACAACAGACGTTAGCGATTCAGCGGGCATTCGCGGGCCTCAGTGCCATGTTGCAGGCAACAGGCGATAAACCGAGTTACTACGATGAAACGCTCGCCGCCATTGCCGCCGTCCACGACTATGCCAAGGCGGTGCAGGACAGCCCCGACCGAGGTAAGGCAGCCCTGCAAGCGGTGCATCAGCGCTTCTCGATGACGGGGCACGACCCGATCGGTACCTTGCAGCGTGTTGCGACGGGGTTGCCGGAACCCCTCAACTTCCAGGTAAGAAAAGTCGCGGATCAAACCGCGCGGGTGTTGAACGTGGAAGCGTTGCGTGAACTGGAGCGACGCTGGGACGTTGAAGTGTACAGCTTCTTCCAGCAACGCCTGGCGGGGCGCTACCCCTTCGTGGTGAAAGCGCCCGATGCCTCTCTGGAAGACTTCGAGGCGTTCTTTGGGCCGAAGGGTCGCCTGCAACAGTTCAATGATCAGTACCTGAAGGTGTTCCTGAACGACAACCTCGAAGCCCTGCAGTCAGGTCAGGGGCAGTCCTTGATCCGCAGCGACGTGATCGAACAGTTGGCGCTGGCAGACCGCATCCGCGAGACCTTCTTCGACCAGCGCGGCAACCTGAGTGTGCAATTCAGCATCGAGCCGTTGGGGCTCAGCGCCAATCAGCGTACCAGTCTGCTGGACCTGGATGGCCAGTTGATTGCTTACACCCATGGTCCAAGCCAGATCAGCGGGGTTGTCTGGCCCAATACCCTGGGGCGCAAAGTGCGCAGCAACCTTACGTTGCTCCGGCAGAACGGCAATAGCAGCAGCCTGGAGTACCGCGGGCCTTGGTCGATGTTCCGCTTGCTTAGCCGCGGCTCGCTCAATGGGCGCACCGCAACCAGCGTGGACCTGAGCTTCAGGACCGGAGACGGCGTGATGCGCTATCGGCTGAATGCTGAAAAAGCCTTCAACCCGATTACCCAACAGCCTTTCAAAGGCTTCCGCTTGCCGCGTGGCTTGTTGCAGCTGCCACCCAAGGTTGCACTGGCCGGGCAAGCGGACGGTACGTAAGAGGACGTTACCTGGACCGCGTCAACAGCCCATCCAGCACCACCTCGCAGGCCGCGCCCCAGCTGGCACTCACTGGCTGATGCATCAGTACCGCCAGCCCATCGGCGGTAAAGGTGCCTGGCGTGGCAATCGCCTGCCCCAACGCCTTCAGCGTGTGCTCGGGCTGACGCTGGGCACTGGTCACACAGTCGTGCAGGTTGCCCAGCACCAGAGCACGCGCTTCGGCAGCCGGCAGACCCTTGTCGGTCAGCCATTGCTGCAAATCGTGCAACAGGAAGTAGAACCAGCCGTTCATGCACGCGGCAACCGTGGCCAGCTCGAACGCGGCTTCATCCTGCAGCACCACCAGGTTGCCCAGCGCGCCCAGGCCCTGCTCGGTAGGCACGTCCGGCGGGCAGACCACCACGGTGGCCTGATTGTGTTGCGCCGCGTAAGACAGCATCACGCGCACGCAGTGGGCCGCAGGGAAGGCCGCTTGCAACTGTGCCAGGCCCACACCCGCCGCCAACGACAGCAAGCGTTGCCCGGGGCGCAGGCGCACCTCGCTGGCGAGTTGTGCCAGCGCTGCCGGGCGCACGCCCAGCATCACCAGCTCGGCCTGATCGACCACCGCCTGGTTGCTCGGCAGTACCTGGCAACCTTGCGTGTGGGCCAGCGCTTCGGCGCGCTGGGCGTTGCGTGGCGACAGCAGGATCGCGCCGTCGAAACCACTGCTGCGCAGGCCCATCACCACTTTTTCGGTCAGCTCGCCGACCCCGAGAATACCCAGACTATGCATGATGCCTCCTTGTCAGCTTTCCAGGCCGGCACGGCGCTGGCCCCAGTGCAGGTTCAGGTTCACGCCCATGCTCAGCAGCGGCTCCGGTGGGTTGCGGTTAGGCCCCGCCGAGCTCAGCAGGAAGTCGATCAGTTCGTCGCGTTCACCGCTCAGCCAATCGGCCAGCAAGGTACCGGTAGCGGTGCCCCGGGTAATCCCCAGGCCGTTGCAGCACAGCGCGGCATGGACATTGGGTGCCAGTGTGCCGAAGTGCGACAGGTGGTTGCGCGACAGGCACATCGCGCCGCCCCAGGTGAACTCGAACGGCGTACCCAAGAGCATCGGGAAGCGCCGTTCGAACGACGCCCGGTGCTGCCGAACGGCCCGCTGCAAGTGGCGCTGATTGGCACGGCCGTCGGCGTTGAAGCTGAAGCTGTTGCGCACCAGCAGGCGCTGGTCCGGGGTGCGCCGCAGGGTGCTGCCGAACGGGTCGGCGGGGATGATGCCCCAGCTTGCCTTGCCGCCCAGGCGTGCCTGTTCGTCTTCGCTCAGGGGGCGGGTCATGCTGGCGTAGGTGAAGATCGGCAGCAGCCGGCCCGGCAAAAAGCCGAAGTATGAGGCGAAGGCGTTGTTGGTCAGCAGCAATTGGTCGGCAACGATTTCGCCGTGGGCGTGCTTGAGGGTGATGCGCGAGCCCTGTTCAAGGCGGGTGATGGTGGTGTGTTCGTACAGCGTCACGTTGCCGGGCAGGCTTTGCGCCAGGCCTTTGGCCAGGGCGGCCGGCTGCAGCAACTGGGTGCCGGGCGTGTACAGCGCCTTGCGGTAGAACGACGTGCCGAGGTGTGCCGGCAGGTCATGGGCATCGATCATCTGGTAGGGCTGGCCGAGTTTTTCCAGGCCGCTGCGGTAGGCTTCCAGTACGGCCAAGCCCTTGTCTTCGACGGCGGCCTGGTACTTGCCGTCCGGGCGTAACTGGCAGTCGATGCCGTGTTGGCCGATCAGCTTGTGCAGTATCGACTGCGCGCGCAGGTTCAACTTGAGGTTCATTCGCGCAGTGGCCAGCTCACCGATGTAGTCAGGCGCACCGATGTCGTGGGGCAGGTCGATGGCAAAGCCCGAATTGCGCCCCGAGGCGCCGAAGCCGACTTCCTGGGCTTCCACCAGGATGATCTCGTCGTCGGGGTGATGCAGCGCCAGTTGCCGTGCTGCCGCAAGGCCGGTGAAGCCGGCACCGAGCACCACCCAGCGCGCTTCGCTCCGCCCCCGATGCGCGGCGCAGGGCTGGCGCCGGGGGCTGAGGTGGAACCAGCCGCAACCGTTGTCGTCCGCAGGGGTAGAGGTGTTTCTGTACATGGGGTTTATCCGTGTTGTTTTCCTCACTGTCGCACGACGCACGCGGCGGGCATATAACGGGAGTGACGGGTCGTGGGAGGTTTTGAATTGACCTTTGCGAGTTGCTCGTGATTTGCTCGGTTGGCCGGTGATTGGCCCATGCAACGGCCCCCAGCAGCCAACGATCATTCAAAGGAAACTGAAGGTCTGCCATGTCCGAATACAAACTTCACTGCTTCGCAGAATCCGGTAATGCCTACAAAGTCGCCCTCATGCTTGAACTCACCGGCCAGGCCTGGCAGCCGGTGTTCGTCGACTTCTTCAACGGCCAGACCCGCGAGCAATCCTGGCGCGATGACGTGAACGAGCAGGGCGAGGTGCCGGTGTTGGAGCACGCTGGCAAGTCGCTCACCCAATCCGCGCTGATCCTCGAATACCTGGCCGAACAGACCGGCCAGTTTGGCCCGCGCGATGAGGACGAGAAACGTGAAATCTGGCGCTGGATGCTGTTCGACAACCACAAGTTCACCAGCTACTACGCGGCGCTGCGGTTCATCTACTGCCTGAAAAAGATGGGCGAAACGGAGGTGACCAAGTTCTTGCGTGACCGCGCCACGGCGGCCTATCGCATCGTCGATGCGCACTTGGCCAAAACCCCCTTCATGGTCGGCGGGCGGTTGACCATCGCCGACCTATCGCTGGCGGGGTATGTGTTCATGCCTGAAGACACCGGTATCGCGCTGGCCGAATTCACCCATATCGAGGCCTGGAAAGCGCGTATCAAGGGCACACCCGGTTGGAAGCACCCGTACGACCTGATGCCGCGCACAGCGACCGTTTAGGCGCCATTCGGATGACTGGTCGGCGACAAGCCGGGCGGCATGACTACGCTCAGGACGTAAGAAACATTTTGCAATAACTGGCCAGCTGGCCCTGAAGGACCTCGTTCACTCGCTGCAGATGGAAGGCCGCACTGGTTGCAGGTCGCCCCACGGGGTGCCGGAACTCATGGGGTGCCCTGTGCAACCCCGTGCTACTCCAAGCGGAGGCACATCATGCTCAAGAAATACTTGTTGGCTTTGGCGATCGGCGCGGTTTTGTCAGCGTCGGCAGTTTTGGTGCCTGACTCCATGGGCGGTGCGTCCAGTGCGTATGCGAAGGATGGCGGCGGTGGAGGTGGCGGTCATGGTGGCGGTGGTGGTGGCCATGGCGGCGGAGGTGGAGGTGGAGGCCACGGCGGTGGCGGTGGTCACGGTGGTGGCGGCGGCAGTGGCGGCGGTGGCGGTGGCCATGGCGGCAGTGGCAGCGGACACAGTGGCGACGGCGGCGGACATGCCAGCTCAGGTCGGGGTGACAGCGGACGTAACGGGGCCGATGATGGTGCCAACCATGAGGCCAACCACAATGTGGGAGAGGCCCACGGTGTAGGGCACGGCGCGGACGACGGTCCCGATCATGATGTCGGAGACGATCATGGAGGTGACCGCACGTAGATTTTGAGTTGCCAGTACTGGCCTCTTCGCGGGTACTGGCAACGCACCTCTCAGATCGACAGCCGCACCACCCGGTTATCCAGCGCCTGCTGCGCCTGGTCACGCCGCTTGTTCACCATCAATTCCCCAATCGCAATCAGCCGGGTTCGTGTGATGTTGCGCGACAACCCCCTCTAACTATGTGGCACCGCCTTGCTCGCCACATTCCCCGCATACTCCGGTTTCAGATGCCCCTGCTCATCCAGCAGGTAGGCATCCATCACCTCACGCACCACAGGCCCCGCCACGCGCCCGCCCGCTTCACCATTCTCGATCATCACCGCCACCACCACACTCGGGTGATCAGCCGGTGCAAAGCCGACGAACAGGGCGTTGTCGCGGTGCCGCTCCAGGGTCTTGTTGCGGTTGTAGCGCTCGCCCTGCTTGATCGCCACCACCTGCGCCGTGCCGCTCTTGCCGGCGATGCGGTACTGGGCGCCGGCTGCCGAAGCGCGGGCGATGCCGCGTGGGTCGTGCATGACCATCTGCATGCCCTGGCTGACCTGGTCCCAGGCGTGCTTGTCGTGCAGCACGATGTCGGGCATGGGGTTGGGGTCGACCGGCGTCTCGCCGCCCACGGTCATGGCCAGGTGCGGGCGGTGCCACACGCCCTTGCTCGCCAGCAGGCTGGTGGCCTGGGCCAACTGCAGCGGGGTGACCTGCATGTAGCCCTGGCCGATACCCAAAATCAACGTCTCGCCGGGGAACCAGGCCTGGCGCCGTGTGGCACGCTTCCACTCGGCGGACGGCATCAGCCCGGACGCTTCTTCGAACATGTCCAGCGACACCTTCTGCCCCAGGCCGAACTCGGCCATGTAATCGTGCAGGCGCTCGATCCCCAGCTTGTGCGCCAGGTCATAGAAGTAGGTGTCGTTGGACCGCATGATCGCGGTGTACATGTCCACCCAGCCGTCGCCGCTGCGGTTCCAGTTGCGGTACTTGTGCGCGTAGTTGGGCAGTTCGTAGTAGCCCGGGTCGAATACCCGGCTGCCAGGTGTGATCACGCCGCTGTCGAGGCCGGCGATGGCCACTTCCGGTTTTACCGTCGAACCCGGCGCATACAGGCCGCGCAATACGCGGTTGAACAGCGGGCGGTCGATCGAGTCGCGCAGGGCGGCGTACTGCTTGAAGCTGATGCCCTTGACGAACAGGTTGGGGTCGAAGCTTGGGTTGCTGACCATCGCCAGCACGTCGCCGTTGGCCGGGTCCAGTACCACTACCGAGCCGCGTCGATCGCCCAGGGCTTTTTCGGCGGCCAGTTGCAGGTGGGCATCCAGGCTCAGGGTGATGTCCTTGCCGGGGGTCGGTGCCTTGTGGTTGAGCACACGCATGACCCGGCCCTGGGCGTTGGTCTCGACTTCTTCGTAGCCCACCTGGCCGTGCAGCTGGCTTTCGTAAAAGTGCTCGATGCCGGTCTTGCCGATCGACTGGGTGCCCCGGTACTCGGTGCTGTCGAGGGTCTTGGCTTCTCTTTCGTTGATGCGCCCGACATACCCCACCGAATGGGCGAAATGCTCGGCCAGGGGGTATTCGCGGATGAACTGCGGCTCTACATCAAGGCCTGGCAGGCGGAACTGGTTGACCGCAATCAGGGCGATCTGTTCTTCGTTCAAGCCGACCAGCAGGGTGACCGGCTCGAACGGTTTGCGGCCGCGGCGCAGGTCCTTGTCAAACTGTTTACGGTCATCCTCGGTCAGGCTCAAGACCTGCGCCAGGGTATCGAGCACTTTGGCCGAATCGCCTGCCCGTTCACGGGTCATGGTCAGGTCGAAACTGGGTTTGTTGTCTGCCAGCACCACGCCGTTGCGGTCGTAGATCAGGCCGCGCTCGGGGGCGATGGGCAGCACGTGCACGCGGTTGTTTTCCGACACGGCGCTTTGCTGGTCATGCTGCACGACCTGAAGCACATAGAGGCGGCCCACCAGGACGGCGACCAGGCTGAAGACCAGGGCAGCGCAGGCCAGTAGCCGGCGATTGACCAGGTGCTTTTCCTTTTCGTGGTCCTTGAGGGGGATGGGTTGGGGCATGGGGAACTCTGAGGGGTAGCGGTGTGGCCGGGCAGCGGCCCCAGGGCCGGCGATGCTACGCAACGCGTCCTTTTCCCTCAAGGCAGGCAGGCGTTGGCGGGGGCTGGCGATCGGCCGTTGGCCCCCGTGATCAGGGTGCTTACGGGCAACATGAAGATTTGTTCATGGCTGCGCTCGTTGGCGTGATGAATGGCTCGCAGAAAGGTACTTTGTGGATCCATAAAAACAGGTGTGCGGTAAACGAACGGAAAAACTAAAAATTGCTAAATTCATAAGTAATTGAAAATACTGGTAAAAATAATAGATATTTTTGGGTGACTGCCAATTTCTGTGCCGTGTGGTGGTTTAGCCAAAATTCACCATATTGTCTATGGATCCATTATCTGGTTGATTAGCGCCTGACGACGGCCAGAGCCCTCCGGCCGTGCGCGACAACAATTACAAGAAGGGTCCAGTCATGAATGGCTTATCACGGGCGTGGAACCGTCACGGTTTCTGCTGCTCGCCTTGCGTGTGCACGTCTTCTCTCTCGTCTGTGGTCAGCATCGGCCGGCAGGTGACCCCATGAACACCGACCTCAAGCAGCGTCTGGACAATGACCCGATGGGCCGATTCCAGTGCCTGGCCATTGGTATCTGCATCGTGCTGAACATGATCGATGGCTTCGATGTGCTGGTGATGGCCTTCACGGCGGCTTCGGTTTCTGCAGAGTGGGGCCTGAGCGGGGCGCAGGTGGGCCTGTTGCTCAGCGCCGGCCTGTTCGGCATGGCGGCCGGGTCGCTGTTCATCGCGCCGTGGGCCGACCGTTTCGGCCGGCGCCCGCTGATACTGTTTTGCCTTGCGCTCTCCGGTATTGGCATGCTGCTCTCGGCCTTGAGCCAGAGCCCGTTGCAACTGGCGCTGCTGCGCGGCCTGACCGGGCTTGGCATTGGCGGCATTCTGGCGAGCAGCAATGTGATTGCCAGCGAATATGCCAGCAAACGCTGGCGCGGCCTGGCGGTGAGCCTGCAGTCCACCGGTTATGCCTTGGGCGCCACGCTTGGCGGCTTGCTGGCGGTATGGTTGCTGGGCCATTGGGGCTGGCGCTCGGTGTTTCTGTTCGGTGGCATCGTCACCGTGCTGGTGATCCCCCTGGTGCTGTTGTGGCTGCCGGAATCGCTGGACTTCTTGTTGGCGCGTCGCCCGCGTAATGCCCTGGCGCGGGTCAACCGCCTGGCGGCCAAACTGGGGCAGCCGGCACTGTCAGCATTGCCGGCGCCACAGCTCAAGGTGCCAGGCGCTGCCACCGGGTTCAGGCAGTTGCTGACACCCGACATGCGCCGCACCACCCTGGTGATCTGGTTGCTGTTCTTCCTGGTGATGTTCGGGTTCTATTTCGTCATGAGCTGGACGCCAAAACTGCTGGTTGCCGCAGGCCTGTCGGCGCAGCAGGGCATCACCGGCGGGGTGCTGCTGAGCGTTGGCGGCATCCTCGGGGCGGCGCTGATTGGTGGCTTGTCGTCGCGCTGGCCACTGAGCCGCGTGTTGTCGATGTTCATGCTGATCACCGCCGGGCTGCTGGTGCTGTTCGTGGCGAGCGGTTCATCGGTCAGCGCAGCGCTGGCGTTGGGGCTGCTGATCGGGCTGTTCTCCAACGGCTGCGTGGCGGGGCTGTATGCCCTGTCGCCGGTGGTTTATGACGCTTCAGTGCGCGCCACCGGGGTGGGCTGGGGCATCGGCATCGGCCGGATCGGCGCCATCCTGTCGCCGACCGTGGCCGGCGTGTTGCTCGATGGTGGCTGGCAACCGCTGCACCTGTACGGGGTGTTCGCCATTGTCTTCGTACTGGCCGCAGGTTGCCTGCTGTTGCTCAGGCCAGCGGCAAGGCCGGCGCAGCCCGCCATGGTCGACGCCTAGGCCTGGCCATCGATGATCGCCTCGGCGACCGTCGCGCAAAACCATTGCAGGGCGGCAGAGTTGTCGCTGTTGGGGTGCCAGTTCAGCGAGACATCGAACGCGGCCACCTGGAAGGGCAACTCAAGCATCTTCAAGCCGCCGTCCTGCATGAACAGCCTGGCGATCTGGGCTGGCAATACCGCCAGCAGGTCGGTGCCGGGGATGATCTTGGGCAGCACCGAGAAGTGCGGCACGTGCAGGCTGATGCGGCGCTGCACCTGCATGCTGTTCAGCACATCCTCGACGCTGCCGTGGCCGGTGGTGCGGGTGACGGTGATGTGGCGCTCGGCAACGAACTGCTCAAGGCTGAGGCTGTCGCCGATGCGCGGGTGGGCGCTGCTCAGCAGGCAGACGTAGCGCTCGTGCATCAGCACCTGGCTGCGGGTGCCGGGCACGGGTGGGCGGCAAATCGCAGCGTCGATCTTGCCACTGGCCAGCCAGTCGCCCACCTGGTCGACCTGCAAGGGCAGCACTTCGACCTCGGCCTGCGGTGCCTCGCGGTTCAGGCGCGCCAGAATCAGCGGCAAAAAGCCCATTTCGCCAAGGTCGGAGAGGGCGATGCGAAACCTGCGCTCGGTGCTGGCAGGGTCGAACTGGCGGGTGCTCTGCACGGCGCTTTCGATGCGCGTCAGTGCGTCGCGCAGCGTCGCGTACAGCTGGTCGGCAACGAACGTCGGCTGGATGCCGTCACGGGTGCGGCTGAACAGGGCGTCGTCGAACAGCTCGCGCAGGCGCGCCAGGCCATAGCTCACCGAAGGCTGGGTGACGAACAAACGCTCGGCAGCGAGGGTGACGCTGCGGGCTTCGTAAAGGGTGACGAAGGTGCGGATCAGGTTCAGGTCAATGTGGCTCATGGGCACTCGCGTCGTGCATGGTCATATAGATCAGTTTTATTTTTGCCAAAGATAGTATCGATTTGATCAATTTGGTAGCGGCTGCAAAAGTAACCCAAATTCTAAAAACGAGCTGCAAGGGTCTTTATGAAAACTGTTCACAGCGCCGCCTACGACATCCTCCGCCAGCATGGCCTGACCACCATCTTTGGTAACCCTGGCTCCAACGAGCTGCCGTTTCTCAAGGGCTTCCCAGAAGACTTTCGCTATGTCCTGGGCCTGCATGAAGGGGCGGTAGTGGGCATGGCCGACGGCTATGCGCTTGCCAGCGGCCAGCCGACGTTCGTCAACCTGCATGCCGCGGCCGGCACCGGCAATGGCATGGGCGCACTGACCAACGCCTGGTACTCCCACAGCCCGCTGGTGATCACCGCCGGCCAGCAGGTACGCAGCATGATCGGCGTGGAGGCCATGCTGGCCAATGTGGACGCGGCGCAGTTGCCCAAGCCGCTGGTCAAGTGGAGCCACGAACCGGCCTCGGCGCAGGATGTGCCGCGTGCCCTCAGCCAGGCGATCCATGCTGCCAGCCTGCCGCCACGCGGCCCTGTGTATGTATCGATCCCTTATGACGACTGGGCCTGCGAAGCACCGAAGGGCGTCGAGCATCTGGCCCGTCGACAGGTGGCCAGTGCCGGGCTGGCTTCGCCGGCACAGGTGCAGGGGCTGTGCGAGCGCTTGTCGGCGGCGCGCAACCCCGTGCTGGTACTGGGGCCGGATGTCGATGGCTGCGGGGCCAACGGCCTGGCGGTGCAACTGGCGGAAAAGCTGCGCATGACCGCCTGGGTGGCGCCGTCGGCCTCACGTTGCCCGTTCCCGACGCGGCATGCGTGTTTCCGTGGAGTACTGCCGGCCTCGATCGCGGGCATCAGCCGCTGCCTGGCGGAGCACGACCTCATCCTGGTGGTGGGGGCACCGGTGTTTCGCTATCACCAATATGCACCGGGCGACTACCTGCCTGCCGACTGCCAGCTGCTGCACCTGACCTGCGACCCTGGCGAGGCCGCGCGCGCTCCGATGGGTGATGCCCTGGTCGCGGATATCGCGCTGACACTTGAAGCCCTGGTGGCGGGGGTGACGCCGAGCGAGCGGCCCATGCCGGTGGCCTTGCCGCAGCCGGAGCCGGTGGCCGACGACGGCGGGCTGCTGCACCCGGAAACGGTCTTTGAGCTGATCGACCGCCTGGCCCCCGCCAACGCGATCTACGTCAAGGAGTCCACCTCCACGGTCGGTGCCTTCTGGCGGCGTATTGCAATGCGTGAGCCGGGCAGCTACTTCTTCCCGGCCGCAGGGGGCTTGGGTTTCGGCCTGCCAGCGGCGGTCGGCGTGCAGCTGGCATCCCCCGAGCGGCGCGTCATCGGCATCATCGGCGACGGCTCGGCGAACTACGGCATCACCGCGCTGTGGACGGCTGCGCAGTACAACATCCCGGTAGTGTTCATCATTCTGAAGAACGGCACTTATGGGGCGCTGCGCTGGTTCGCCGATGTGCTGAACGTGAGCGATGCGCCAGGGTTGGACGTGCCAGGCCTGGACTTTTGCGCCATCGCCCAGGGGTACGGCGTACAGGCTGTGCAGGCGCAAACCGGCGCCGAGTTCGCCCGTGCGTTCAGCGCGGCCCTGGCGGGTAACCGCCCCGTGCTGATCGAGGTACCGACCCAGACCATTGCTCCCTGAAGCATCGGGCAACCGCCGCGCGTGGCGCGAAACACAACAACAATAAAAAACCGAGGTGGCTATGAAGACGACTTCCGTCAGTGAAGTGATCGATGCTGCACCCTTTAATCGCACCCACCTGCTGATACTGCTGTGGGGCTGTTTCATCATGCTGTTCGACGGCTATGACATGGTGATCTACGGCTCGGTGGTGCCGCGCCTGATGCAAGAGTGGCAACTCAGTGCAATCGAAGCCGGCACCCTGGGCAGTTGTGCACTGTTCGGCATGTTGTTCGGCGGCACCTTGCTGGCGCCGCTGGCTGACCGTTACGGGCGGCGCAAGCTGATTATCCTGACCACCTTGCTGGCCAGTTGCGCCGCCTTCATGACCGGGCATGCGAGCACCCCGCTGCAGCTCGGTGCATGCCGCCTGGTGACGGGGTTGGCGCTGGGGGCGCTGGTGCCGAGCGCAGTGAACCTGATCAGCGAATTCGCCCCCCAGGGGCGGCGCAGCACCATGATCACGATAATGTCCAGCTTCTACTCGGTGGGTGCGGTGCTGTCGGCCCTGCTGGCGATCGTGGTGATCCCGCAGTGGGGCTGGCAGGCGGTGTTCTACGTGGCCGTGCTGCCAGTGCTGGCGGTGCCGTTCATGCTGCGGTACTTGCCTGAGTCGGCGGCGTTTCTTGAGCTCAAGGGCCGCCGTGACGAGCTTGATCGGCTGCTGGTCAAGGTCGACCCGACGTTCCGCCCAGGCACCGAGCTGCGCCTGCAGGGCGCCGGCCAGCCGGTGCGCACGGCGCGCGTGGCGCAGTTGTTCGGCAAGGGCCAGGCATTGGCAACCTTGCTGCTGTGGGTGGCCTTCGCCATGTGCATGCTGATGAGCTACGGCCTCAACACTTGGCTGCCCAAGTTGATGGCGCAGGGGGGCTATCCGCTGGGCTCGAGCCTTGCGTTTCTGGTGACGCTGAACATCGGCGCCACGCTGGGCGCGCTGTTCGGCGGCTGGCTGGCCGACCGGCTTGGGGTGCAGCGCACCCTGGCGCTGTTCTTCGTGCTGGCCGCCCTGTCGCTGGCGGCATTGGGCCTGCAGCCTGGCCCTGTGCTGCTGAACCTGCTGTTGCTGGTTGCCGGGGCCACCACCATCGGCACCCTGGCAGTCATCCACGCCTATGCCTCGATTGCCTACCCCGCGCACATCCGCTCCACCGGCGTCGGCTGGGCCGCCGGCATCGGCCGCCTGGGTGCGATTGCAGGGCCGATGCTCGGTGGCAGCCTGCTGTCCATGCAGTTGCCGTTGCAGCAGAACTTCCTGGCTTTCGCCTTGCCGGGGGTGATCGGTGCGCTGGCCATCGTCTGCATCCACGTGCGTGCACCGCAACCGGCCGACGCGCCGGAAGCGGCCAACAAACCTACGTTTTGACCAAGGAGCCTTTCATGTCTGATACCTGCCCGCGTTACCGTGACCTTCACCTGCAGCCGATTGCCGGCCAATGGCGCGCCGGCGCTGCCGGCAAGACCCTGAACGTGCACAACCCGTTCGACGACGCCTTGTTGCTGCAGATTCCACAGGCCAACCGTGATGACCTCGATGCGGCCTACCGCGCTGCCGCCCAGGCCCAGCCGCAATGGGCGGGCCTGGGGCCAGCGGCGCGGGCGGCGGTGCTGCATGAGGTGGTGGCGGTGTTTGAACGTCGCCGCGAAGAAATTGTCGAGTGGATCATTCGCGAGTCCGGCAGCACCCGGCTCAAGGCGCAACTGGAATGGGGCGCGGCGCGGGCGATTGCGCTGGAGGCTGCGTCGTTTCCATCGCGGGTGCACGGGCGTATCGTCGACTCCAACGTGCCGGGCAAGGAAAGCCGCGTGTACCGCAGCGCCTTGGGCGTGGTCGGGGTCATCAGCCCGTGGAACTTCCCTTTGCACCTGACCCAACGCTCGATTGCCCCCGCCCTGGCGCTGGGCAATGCCGTGGTGGTCAAGCCCGCCAGCGATACGCCGGTGTGCGGCGGTTTGCTGCTGGCGCGCATCTTCGAAGAAGCCGGGCTGCCGGCGGGCGTACTCAGCGTGGTGGTCGGTGCAGGCAGTGAAATCGGCGATGCCTTTGTCGAGCATGAGCTGCCCTCGTTGATCACCTTTACCGGTTCCACCCCGGTGGGGCGCGGCATCGGCCGTATCGCCAGCGGTGGCCAGCACCTCAAGCATGTTGCGCTGGAGCTGGGCGGCAATAGCCCGTTTGTGGTGCTGGACGATGCCGATCTCGACCAGGCGGTGAACGCTGCCGTGTTCGGTAAGTTCCTGCATCAGGGGCAGATCTGCATGGCGGTGAACCGGATCATTATCGATGACAGCCTTTACGACGCGTTTGCCGAGCGCTTCGTCGCACGCGTCAAAGCGTTGGTGGTGGGGGACCCGAATTTGCCGGCAACGGTGATCGGCCCGGTGATCAACGCCCGGCAACTGCAGGGCCTGCAAGAGAAAATCAGCCTGGCCCGGGCTGAGGGCGCCGAGCCGTTGTACGAGGGTGGGGTGACCGGCAACCTGCTGGCGCCGCATGTGTATGGCGAAGTCACGGTCGACATGGACCTGGCCCGCAATGAAATCTTCGGCCCCCTGGTCGGCCTGTTGCGTGCGCGCGATGAAGCCCATGCCTTGGCGCTGGCCAACGCCAGCGAGTTCGGGCTTTCCAGCGCGGTGTTCAGCCGCAACCTGGAGCGTGCCGTGCGCTTTGCGCGCCAGGTGCGTGCGGGCATGACGCACATCAACGATATCCCGGTGAACGATGAGGCCAATGCGCCGTTCGGTGGCGAGAAAAACTCGGGGCTCGGGCGCTTCAACGGTGACTGGGCGATCGACGAGTTCACCCGCGATCACTGGGTCAGCGTGCAGCACACGCCGCGCGCGTACCCCTTCTGATGCACTGAACCCCTGAGTGCTGCCCGGCCCGGCCGGGCACCCCAGCAGCCACCCGATGACGGGCGCCGAGCCGCCCGCAGGGGCCGGCTGCGTCCATGAAAAGCGGAGAACAATAATAATGATCGACACGTCTTGCACCCTGGCCCGTACGGCCGTTGCCGTTTCGCTGGTGTCAGGCCTGAGCCTGCCTGCCTGGGCCGAGGAGGGCGGCTTCTTCGAAGATGCCAAGGCTGGGCTGACGCTGCGCAACTACTACTTCAACCGGGATTTTCGCGATTCGGGTGCGGCCAAGAGCAAGGTCGACGAGTGGGCCCAGGGCTTCATTCTGAAGTTCACCTCCGGCTATACCCCTGGCCTGGTCGGCGTCGGCCTGGATGGCATTGCCCTGTTCGGCATGAAGCTGGACAGCAGCCGCGATGCCAGTGGCTCCGAGTTGCTGCCGGTGCACGATGACGGGCGTGCGGCAGACAACTATGGGCGGGCTGGGCTGGCGGCCAAGCTGCGCATTTCGGCAACTGAGCTGAAGGTGGGCGAGCTGATGCCCGACATCCCGCTGTTGCGCTACGACGATGGCCGCTTGCTGCCGCAGACCTTTCGCGGGGCGATGCTCGACTCGCGCGAGATAGAAGGCCTGAGCCTGCAGGCTGGCCAGTACCGTGAGGTGAGCCTGCGCAACTCGTCCAACATGCAGGACTTGTCGGCCTGGGCGGCGCCGGGGGTGATGGCTGACGGCTTCAATTACGCCGGTGCCGAGTACCGTTTCAACCAGCAGCGCACGCTGGTCGGTGCCTGGCATTCGCAGCTCGAAGACATCTACCAGCAAAGCTACTTCAACCTGCTGCACACGCAGCCGCTGGGTAACTGGACGCTGGCGGCCAACCTGGGTTATTTCATCGACAAGGAAGACGGTCAGGCGCGCATTGGCGATATCCAGAGCCGCACGGCGTATGGCTTGGTGTCGGCTTCGCACAGCGGGCACACGGTGTACCTTGGGTTGCAGAAGGTCAGCGGCGACAGCCAGTGGATGTCGGTGTATGGCAGCAGTGGCCGGACCTTGGGCAACGATATGTTCAATGGCAACTTCAGCAACGCCGACGAGCGATCCTGGCAGGTGCGTTATGACTACAACTTTGCCGCGATGGGCGTGCCAGGGTTGTTGGCGATGGTGCGCTATGGGCACGGCGAGAATGCCACCACGGGGGCGGGCAGCAATGGCAAGGAGTGGGAGCGTGACACCGAGGTGAACTACACCTTCCAGAGTGGCACCTTGAAGAACCTCAACATTCGGTTGAACAACGCCAGCAACCGGCGCAGCTTCAGTGGTGACTTCGACCAGACGCGGTTGATCGTGAGTTATCCGTTTTCGTTGTGACCGTTGGGGGCGCTGTGCGCCCCTTTCCCACAGCACCCTGGAAACTGCAGTTACCCGGCGAATCGAGCCTGGCGCCGGCGCACTTCCTCGCGTACCGCCGGGATCACCCAGCGCCCGTAATCCACCGTGTCATACAGCGGGTCATACCCACGGTTGAGAAACGTACTCACGCCTAGATCAACATAATCCAGCAAGGCCTGCGCCACCGTTTCGGGCGTGCCCACCAGCGCCGTGGTATCACCATAAGCCCCCACCGCCGTCGCCGTCGGCATCCACAACGCCCGGTCATGCCGGTCAGCGCGGGCGGCGGCGGCAAGCAGCCGCTCGGAGCCGGTGCCCTTGATGCGCTTCTGCCATGGGCTGTCCGCTGCAAACTGCGGGTTGGCCTTGATCTGCGCGAGGATCTGCTCGGCACGCTGCCAGGCCAGCTCCTCTGTGGCCCCCAGAATCAACCGCACCGACAAACTCACCCGGGGTGCCGCCACGCCTGCGGCACTCGCTGCAGCCTTGAGCTTGGCGATCTGCTCGGCCACACCGGCCAGCGGTTCACCCCACAGGGCATACAGGTCCGCATGTTTGACGGCGATCTGGTAAGCGATATCGGACGAGCCACCGAAGGAGATCGGGATATGCGGCTGCTGCAGCGGCTTGACCGGCGAGAAGGCCCCTTGGATGTTGAAGAAGCGGCCTTCGAAGTCGAACGGCTCCTCGGCCGTCCAGGTGCGCCGGACAATCTCCAGGTACTCGTCGGCACGCCGGTAGCGCTCGGTCTTGTCCAGCAGGGTGTCACCTTCCTGCGGCTCGGCGGTGATGCCGGTGATCGCGTGCAAGCGGATGCGCCCGCCGCCGGTGGTGTGGTCGAGGGTGGCGAATGCCCGCGCAGCCACCGTCGGCGCGGTGAGCGCCGGGCGGTGGGCGATCATGAAGCCTAGGCGTTCGGTGTGCGCGGCCGCATAGGCGGCAATCTGCAGGCTGTCGGCGCTACCGGGGCCGCTGGCGATCAGCACGCGGTCGAAACCGGCCTGCTCATGGGCGCGGGCATGGTGGCGGATGAACGGCAGGTCGAAGTCGGGTGAGCGTACGCCGCGCGTCTCGGACCACTGGCGGGGGAAGATCATACCGACGAATTCAATGGACATGGCTTAAGCCTTTTACGGTGAGGATGGGGTCAGAATTGGTAATCGACCTGGGCCAGCAAGGTGCGCCCGGGCATCGGTTGCAGGAAGGTGTTGGTCGAACCTGCCAGGCCACTGACGAAATTCAGCTCGTCGGTAACGTTGAGCATGCGCACCGTGACGCCCCATTGGGGCTGGCGGTAGTACACGGCAAGGTCGAGGTTGTATTCGTCGGGCACCTTCACCGTCTTGCTCAGGTTCAGGTACCAACTGCTGGTCCACCAGCCGGAAAGCTCCACGCCGAAGCCGGAATCGAAGCGGTAGTCGACATAGCCGCCGGCGTTGTACTCGGGGATCTGCACCGCATCGAACTTGCCGGACGGGCGCTGGTTGAGGCTGTTGTTGTCGCCGAACACGGTGCCGTTGTCGGCGACGAAACCGGCCGAGGCAAACCCGGCCTGGCTGGTGAACTCGTTGTAGGCACTGATGCGGCTGAGGTTGAGGCCCCCGCGCAGGTGCTCGTCCTGGTAACGCAGGGTCGCTTCCCAGCCTTTGACGATCAGCCGGGCGATATTGTTGTTGCTGTCCGGCGCCTGGTCGCGCGCCTGCTTGTAGGCGGCCAGGGTGAAGAACAGCTGGTCGGGCACGGCCTCCACCTTCAACCCTACTTCGTGCAGCACGCTCAGGCTCTCGAACGCCAGCGGGTTGAGCTGGTTGGCCCCGGTGCCACTGCCCCAGCCCAGGCCATTGGTGAAGAAGCCGGTATTGACGGCCAGCGAGCGGTCGAAGGTGTAGTACAGGGTGCTGTTGTCGGTGGGCTTGAAGTAGGGGCTTACCTGTACCGAGAACAGCCGGTAGTTGTCCGAGTCCTTGCGCGGGTTGCCGCCAGCGAGCACGAAGGGGTTTTCGATGCGGGCATCGATCCAGCTGCGGCTGGCCCCCACATTCAACCCCACGCGCTCGCCCAGGCGCAGGTTGTGCTGGCTGAACAGGGTCTTGGTGGTCCAGGTGCTGTCGGCGGTGTAGGGCGCCACCGATTCGGCGTACAGGCCGTGCCCCGCCGGGTACATGGCCGGCAGGTTGAGCCAGCCGTAATAGCTGGACAGCTGCGGCACGCCGGGTTGGCCGATCCAGGCGCCGTTGCCGCCTGCGGGGTTGCGCCCGGCCAGGCCAAGCAGGTCGCCCGGGTTTTTCAGGGTCGGGTCGAGGGTGAGGTCGTAGGCGTTGATGGTGGAGCCGAAATTGTTGTTGGCAGCGATCGACTCGTTGCTTTCGCGGCGGTAGATCAGCCCGTTGTTGCTGTCGTCGACCAGCGTCAGGCCGCCCAGTTGCCATTGCCCGCGGGCGCGGAACTCGAAGCGGTTGTCGAAGATGTCGTCCTTGCCTTGCACCTGGAACGCGCCCACAGCATCGGTGGTGTCGGTCGAGTGCTGATAGAAGGTGCTGTTGGCCAGGGTGATCGACGGGGTCAGGTCACCCTCGACGCGCAGTTGTGTGGTGAAGCGCCGCGAGCGGTTCTGGTCCTCGGCGCGCTGGCCGGTCTGCGCCGACAGCGAGGTCTGGCCATTGCCTGCCAGCGCCGGGTCGTACACCCAGCCGCGCAGGCTGCCTGGGTTGGCCTGGGTGTTGGGTGAGGCGCCCTGGAAGCTGCCATCGACCACCTGGTACTGGCCCTGCGCGTTGCGCTGGCGCTGCACCCAGCCCAGCACCTGGGCGTCGCTGGCAGCGGACGACAGCACCGGCGACCACAGGTTGTTGCCGTTCTGGATGATCGGCGTGGCACGGCCGGCGTTGTACTTGCCGTGGTCTACCAGGTCTTGGGTGGCACGGTTCCAGCCGTGGGTGATGTTGTAGTCGTAGTAGTCGTCGTAGGCGGCGTTCCAGTCCACCCGCAGGTTGTCGTTGCGCCAGGCGAGTGCGCCGTAGAACGCGTCGAAGTTGTTGTCGACGTTGTCGTAGAAGGTTTGCTGGCGCTGGCGGGTGATGCTGACCCGGTAGGCCAGGCTGTCACTGATGGGGCCGGTGTGGTCGACACTGAATTTGCTGGCATCGCGCGATTCGCCGTCGGGGACCCAACTGCCGACTTCGCCGCTGAGGCGGGTACGGAAGCGGTTGAAGTCAGGCTTCTTGCTCAGGTAGTTGACGTAGCCGCCGCTGCCACTGACCGAACCGTAGGTGACCGAGGAGGGCCCGGCAACGATGTCGGCACCCTCGTAGGCGTTGAAGTTGGCGGGGTGGCGTACGCCGTAGGCGCGTTGGCCATCCTGGAACACCTCGGAGTTCTGCCCGCGCATCTGCGGGGCGATACCAGCGTTCTGGCCGCCACCGCGGGTAATGCCGGGGGCGTACTTGACCAGGTCATCAGCGCTCTGGATCGGGTCGCGGGCCAGTTGCTCGGCGTTGATCTGGGTGACCGAGCGTGGGGTGTCGAGGACCTTGGTTTCCAGGCCGCCGTAGATCGAGGCGGGTGGGCGCGTAGGCAGGGCGTCGTCGTCAGTTTGTTCGGCTTGCACGGTGACCGTTTGCAGGGGGGTGTCTTCGGCATACGCCATGGGCACGGTAGCGGCCAGGATGGCGAGGGCCAGCGAGCTGGGCTGGAATTTGGGGGGCAGCAAGGCAACGCGGGGCATGGGGCTGGGCCTCGTACTATTCGGGGAATGGGAAAAGCGAGGGGCGCAGCCGCGCCTGCGGTTGATGGGTTTATCGGCGGATTGCCGGGGGCGCTAAGCGCCCCTGATGCTCAACTTCTCAGCCACAGGCTCTCGAACCTCCAGGTACTGAACAGCGATTGCTCCGCCTGCGCCCCACCCACCCGGGTACTGACGCTGTCGAGCAAATCGGCAAAGCCCCAGATCAGCATGCCGCCGCGTTCGTATTGGATGCGCTGCGCGCGGTGCACCAGCGCCTTGCGTTTCTCCAGGTCAGGCTGAGCCATGGCGGCGAGGAAGGCTTCGCTGAAGGCGCGGTCGTGGAAGTGGGTCTTGTTGGCCACGGCGAACGGCGCGTCGGTGTGAATGGCGCTGGCCAGAAACGGCGCGCCGATGCTGCCACCGGTGCTCAAGGTCCAGTCGTCGCGTTGCGGGCCCTGGAACGTTGCCAGGTCCACTTGACGCACCGTGATCGTCACGCCGATGCGCCGCGCCTGTTCGGCCAGCACCAGCGCTGAGGCAAGCCCCGGCCCTGGGGTCGTCACCAGTTCCACCTGCAGGCCTTCCTGGCCTGCGTCCTTGAGCAGCTGCGCCGCCCGTTGTGGGTCATGCGGGCGTGGCCCGAGGCTGTGGTCGAAGGTGGGGTCGAAGGGTGCGTACAGGTCGTTGGCCACGCGGCCTTGGCCATTGAGCGCGCGGCGCACCAGCTCTTCGCGGTCGGCCAGCAGGCGAAACGCCTCGCGCACCCGTGGGTCGTCGAACGGCGGCTTGGCGGTGTTCATGTCGAACGACAACCAGTTGCCGCTCACCGATTTCAACAGGCGCAGGCGCGGGTCGGCCTGCAGCACCTGAAGGTGCTCGGTGGACATCACGTTGGCCATGTCGATCTGCCCGGCGCGCAAGGCCGCCAGGCGGCCGGTCTGGTCCTTGAAGTCGATGATTTCCAGTTCATCGGCGTAGGGCTTGCCGGGCTTGTAGTAGTTGTCGAAACGGGTGAACAGCGAGCGTTGGCCCGGGGTGAAGCTCTTGAGTTTGTAAGGCCCGGCACCGACCGGGTTGGTGACGGGGTGGTAATCGACCGGCACGATGCCGCCGAAGTTGACCCAGGTTTCGGGCAGCGGCAGGTAGCTACGGCCTTCGCGAAAACCCAGGCGCACGGTGCGTGAGTCGAGCTTGACCAGGTTGTCGCGGTCGACCCAGTGCAGCAGCGCCGCGTAGGGTGAGGCCAGCTGCGGGTCGGTCAGGCGCCGGATGGAGAAGATCAGGTCGTCGGCGTCGATGGTCTTGCCGTGGTGAAACTCCAGCCCCGGTTTGAGCCGCAGGGTCCAGCCGCTGGCGTCGGCATTGGGCTCGGCAAGTTCGGCCAGGGCCAGGCGCGGCTGCATCTGCTCGTCCCACTCCCACAGCTTGCTGTACAGGGCAAAGCCCCGCACGATGCCGCTGCCGACCGGCTTGTGGGCGTCGAGGTTACCGCTCTGGTTGCCATCGATGATGCCCAGGCGCAGGCGCCCGCCATGACGCGGCAGGTCGGCAACCGCGTGGCCGGGGCTGTCGCTTGGGCCGCAGCCGGCCAGCAGCCCGCCGGCCAGCACGCCGGCATGGCCGAGGAAGCTGCGCCGGTTCAGTGGGTAACCGTCCCAGGCCATGGCATCAGGCTCCGTTGCTGGCGTGCAGTTGCACAGGGGTGGGTGCCGGACGGGTGAGGGCGGCCCGCTGGTCACGGAAGTGCGGCAGGATGTGCTCGCCGATGCGGTAGGCTTCTTCCAGGTGCGGGTAGCCGGCGAGGAAGAACAGGTCGATGCCGATGCCGTGGTACTCGCGGATGCGCGCCACCACGTTGGCATAGCTGCCCACCAGCGCGCAGCCCGGGGGGATGCCGATGTAGCCGAAGCCGGTCCACACGTTGGGGTGGATGAAAAAGTCGTCGAAGGCCTGTTGCTCGTCGTTGTCGCTGTAGCCGTGCTCGTAGCTCAGCTTGCGTGCCGTGCGCAGGCCGGCGTGGGCGGCGCGGGCCTTGACCGTGCCCTTGGCCACGCCTTCGTCGAAGAAGCGTTTGGCCTCGGCCCGCGCGGCCTCTTCGGTGTCGCGGGCGATCACATCGATGGACAGGCCGAAGCGAATGTCGGTACGCCCCCACTTCAAGGCGCGGGCGCGGATGTCGGCGATCAGCGAGGCGATCTCGTCCGGGTGTTCGGCACGCATCAGGTAGAAGTCGGCATGCTTGGCAGCGAACTCGCGCGCCGCCACCGACGAACCAGCCGTGCAGATCAGCGGCAGCTCGGCTTTTTTCAGCGGCCCGCGCAGGCCGCCGCCCTCGGCGCGGTAGTAGCGGCCTTCGTAGTGAAACTGCTCGTTGTGCCAGTAGCCGCGCACCACGTCCATGAACTCCGTGGCGCGGGCGTAGCGCTGGTCGTGGTCTTCGAAGTCGCCGATCTGGCGCTGGAGGGCATCGGAGCCGCCGTTGATGATGTTCCACACCAGCCGGTTGCCCGTGGCGCGCTGGTAGGTCGCGGCCTGTTGCACCGCCACCCAGGGTGTGTAGTGGTAGGGCTGGAACGCGGTGACGAACTTGAGGGTGCGGGTTTCTCGCGCCAGCAGCGAGCACACGGTCCACGGCTCTTCGCCGGTGGGCGCATTGACCATCAGCGCGCCACCGAAGCCGTTGATTTCCGCTGCGCGGGCGATCTGGCCGAGGTAGTCGATATAGGTGAAGTGATCACCTACGGCAAACCCGGACACGGCACCGCTGCTGGCGCCGCCCGCGTGCCAGTCGCCACGGTTGCGGGGGTCGCCTGGGAGGTACTGGGTTTCGCCATGCAGCGGCAGGCGGGTGAAGAATTCGAGGCTCATGAGGTGGCTTCCTTACTGGACGCTGGGGCTGCAGTTGGGCGTGACCGGCTGGCCGCTGATGACCTGGCGGGCGAAGGGGATCGAGTCCTTGAGCGAGGCGTTGACCGTTTCGCTGTGCCCCAGGCCCTTGTACAGATGGCCTTGCACCACCGAGCCTGCCTTGCAGGCGTCCTGCATCAGCGCGACCTGGGTGGCGGCGGCGGGGGTCTTGTCCTCGGCACCGGTGCCGATGAAGATCGGCTGGGCCAGTTTCAGGGTGGGGTAGGACACCTGTGCCAGCCATGGCTTGAGCTTATCGCCCTGGTAGTCCTTCTTGGCGTTGGCCGGGGTCAGGCCGGTGCCGACCACGTCACTGACCAGCGATGACAGGCAACTGGTGCGCGCTTGCTCGAACAGCGGCAGGGCTTTGTCGGTATAGAAATCACGCGGGTTGATGCTCGGGTCGTACTGCTGCGCGGCAAGCAGGGTGTAGAAGCCGTACGCCAGCGCCGGGTCGACCTTGTTCGGGTCCTGTTCGCCGACGTTTTTCTGGCCCACGGTGTAGATCACGCCGGTGCCGATGCTGCCCTTGACCCCCAGTTTCGGCGCGTAGGTTGCCGCGTAGGCACCGGCTGCGAACGCACCGGCGCCGCCTTGGGACTGGCCGACGATCAGCACTTTGTCGGCAAGCCCAGGCACGCCCGCGACCACGGCTTTGGCTGCATCGAGAATGCCGTAGGCGGCCATGCGGTTGTTCAGCAGCGGGTGGCCACCTGGCACGCCCAGGCCTTGGTAGTCGGTGGCGACGATGGCATAGCCCTCTTCGAGCCAGCGGTTCAGGTACTGCACATCGCGGTAGGAGCGCCCGGCCCACGACGGTGCGCAGATATCCGCCACACCGACGGTGCCATGGCCCCAGCTGGCGACCGGCCAGCCGCCGGCCGGCGCCTTGCCCTTGGGAATGAACAGCGCGCCGGACACCACGATCGGCGTCTTGCCGTCGATGCCGTCCAGCGAGGTGTAGAGGATGCGCTGGGCACTGGCGGCGTTGGGCAGGCTCAGCGCCGGGTCCAGTGCTTCGCTACGCAGCAGTTTGCCAGGCGTGGCGGGGATCGCCTTGGTCCAGGTGTAGAAGCTCGAAACGCGGCCGTCACCCTGTTGTGGGTCGGGTGTGGGGGCGTAGGTGTCGGCGGCCAAGGCGCCAATGGAAAAGGCCAGGGCACTAAGGCCGAAGATGACGGAAACAGGCAGTTTCATGGGTGATGTTCTCAAGGTTGTTGGCTGATTTGAGCGTCCAGGGACGGCCAATAGTGGGTGAGCTGCAGGTCGATCAGTGCCTGGCGGGTGAAGCCTGTGGCCAGGTCGTGGGTGATGTCGTAGGGCGTGCGGATCAGGCGGTTGGCCAGGGCGTACTGGCCCAGCGCGTCGTAGTGGGCCTTGAGCTGGGCATCGCTCTTCGGTGCCCAGCGCGCCTTCCACGCCACCGGGTCGTCCTGGTCGTCACGGCGCAGCACGCTTTCGGCCACGCCCGCGCGCGAGGACAGCGCGTAATAGCCATCGCGGTTCTGCTCCTGGGAGATCCACCAGGCCGCGCGCACCCAGGCCGTGGCGACCAGCTGCGTGAGGTCGGCGTGCTGCTGCACGAAGCGGTCGGTGCCCCACAGGTCGGATACCAGCCGCCAGTCATTGGCGCCTTGCTTGGTCGACCAGAGGATCCGCGCCACGCCTTTGTCTTGCAGGGCATAGGCCTCGTTGAGCAGCACGGCTGCATCGACCTTGCCGGCTGCCACGGCGGCGGCGCCAACCTGCGGGTTGAGGTTGGCGACCTTGAAGTCGCCGAGCGTCAGCCCCTGGCTTTGCAGGAAGTTGCTGAAGGCGAACTCCCAGGGGCGCCCGCGGTGCAGGGCCAGGCGCTTGCCCTTGAGGTCCTGGATGCTGTTTACCGTAGAGTCACTGGGCACCACCAGGTAGATGTTGTTGCCGCTGCCGCCAGGCACGATCAGCTTGCCGGGCACCTGGCCGGCCCCGGCGATGACCGAAGGCAGGTCGCCGCGCACGGCGAAGTCCAGGCTGTTGTTGCTGAAGCCTTCGTTGATTTGCGGGCCGGCGCCGGCGTGGGGCAGGGCGGTCCATTGCAGTTTCACGCCGCGGGCGGTCAATTGCTGTTCGAGCCAACCATCTTCGATCACCCGCCCCGGGATGCCACCGAATACCGGCGCGCCGCCTTGGGTGAAGGCAACGATGGCGATGCGCACCGCAGCCGGTGGCTCGGCCGCCAGTGCGGTCAGGCTGAGGAGCAGGCCGCCCAGCAGGGCCAGGCCGTGACGCCAGAGATTGTTCATGTGCAGCTCCAGGCAGGGTTCAACAGGTTTGGGCCGCGTGTTGCAGCGGACCAGGCGTTGACAGGCCAAGAGCGAAATACATGCCATGATTTGCAAAGCGCGCTGCAGGCCTTTAACGGCGGGGCTTTCAGCGAGTATGGAGGGTACGTTGGGCAGCCTTGCCTGCTGATCGGCAGGCAGGGGAGTGTTGACGGGTTGCTGCTCCAGCAGCAGCCGGTTGCTGGAAATTTTTATATTTCAAATTAGAATATATAAAGATGAATTAATAATTTTTTGATCTAATTTGTTTCGGGCACTATGGGGGTGCGCGTCAATTGCCAGGAATGCCCCCATGTCGCTGATCACCCATCCTAATGCCCGAGAGCTGACCAAGTCGGTACGTGCCACCGTGCTTGTGTTCAAGGACCCTCGTTCCCAGGAGTTGCTCAGCCGTATCGAGCGCCTGGCGCCCAGCGAGGCCAATACCCTGATCATCGGCGAAACCGGAACCGGCAAGGAACTTGTCGCTCGCCATATCCATCAACTGAGCCGTCGTGGCCGCGAGCCGTTCGTGGCAGTGAACTGCGGTGCGTTTGCCGAAACCCTGGTCGAGAGCGAACTGTTCGGCCATGAGAAAGGTGCCTTCACCGGCGCCACCTCGAACAAGGCCGGTTGGTTCGAGGCTGCCAACGGCGGCACGCTGTTCCTCGACGAGATTGGTGACTTGCCGCTGAACATGCAGGTGAAGTTGCTGCGCGTGCTGCAGGAGCGCGAGGTCGTGCGGCTGGGCTCGCGCACGCCGATCCCGATCAATGTGCGCCTGGTGGCGGCGACCAACGTCAACCTGGCCGATGCCGTGGTGGCGGGGCATTTTCGTGAAGACCTGTTCTACCGCCTGCACGTTGCTACCATCCGCCTGCCGCCGCTGCGTGAGCGGCCGGGTGACATTCTGCCACTGGCAGAATTTTTCATCGAAGAGCATTGCCGGCGCCTGGGTTACGAGCGTGCCGCGCTCAGCCCGGACGCCGAACGCAAATTGCTGGCCCATAGCTGGCCGGGCAACATTCGCGAACTGGAAAACGCGATTCACCATGCGCTGCTGGTGTGCCGTTATCAGGTCGTGGCACCTGCGGACCTGCACCTGGTGGACATGAGGCCGCAAGGCGCGGCCCAGGTGTATGCCGCGCATCCCGGCGCAGCACCGGCGATCGCCCCACCGGCCAACCTTGAGAGTGCGTTGCTGGCGCTGTTTGAGCAGAACGTGCCGAACCTCTACGAGCACATCGAGGAGACGGTGTTCCGGGCCGCGTACCGCTATTGCCACGGCAACCAGTTGCAGACCGGGCGGTTGTTGAACATCAGCCGCAACATCGTGCGGGCTCGGCTGGAAAAGATCGGTGAGTTGACCAAGGCGTGATGTGAGGGGCAGCCGCCGGTCTGGCAGACAGCCTGGCGGCGTGGCAGTAGCGGCATGAATGAAGGGTTGCGAAGCCCCAGACGACTCAGGTTAAATGAGAGTCATTACTAAAGACGCCCTTGCCGGTTCACTCCATGTCCTGCGCTGACCCCTCCCTGCAAAAAACCGTGCACACGCTCTACGCCGAGCACCATCCCTGGCTGTGTGGGTGGCTGCGCAACAAGCTCGGTTGTGTCGAGCATGCCGCAGACCTGGCCCAGGACACCTTCATCCGCGTGCTGACCCTGCGCAAGGCGGCCGAGCTGCGTGAACCACGGGCCTATCTGAGCAGTATCGCGCGCAGCCTGATGATCGACATGTTCCGGCGTCGGGCCGTTGAGCAGGCCTACCTGGAAACGCTGGCCGCCCGCCCCGAGCAGTTCGAGGTTTCGCCCGAGGCGCGCACGTTGATCATCGAAGCGTTGCTGGAGATCGATCGCCTGCTCGACGGCCTGGGCGCCCGCACCCGTGAAATCTTCCTGATGGCGCAACTCGATGGGCTGAGTTATGTCGAGATCGGGCGGCGGCTGGACGTTTCGGTCACCACCGTCAAGAAGCACGCCGTGCGTGCGCTGACCCATTGCCTGATGCTGGCCGAGGACTGAACCGTGGCCGAGGCTCAGCCCCTGGACCGGCGTGTGCTCGAAGCCGCTGCGCGCTGGTATGTCGAGTTGCGTTGCGATGCGGATGAAACCACGCGCGCGGCGCACCAGCGCTGGTTGCACAGCCATCCTCTGCACCTGCAGGCCTGGGAACGCCTGGCGCGCCTGCAGGGCACGTTCGAGCAGGTGGCACCGGGCATCGCCCGCCCGACCCTGAGCAGTGCCAGGGCCAAGCGCCGCGAGGTGCTCAAGGTGATGTCGATCGTGCTGGCTGCGGGCGGGGCAGGGGGGCTGGCCTGGAACGAGGGGGGCGTTGCGCGGTTGATGGCCGACCAGCGCACAGGGGTTGGCGAGCGCCGTTCGCTGCGCTTGCAGGATGGCAGCCGCTTGCAGTTGAACACGGCCACGGCGGTGGATATCCGCTACAGCGCCCAATGGCGAGCATTGCACCTGTTGGGCGGTGAGATAGCGGTGGAAACTGCCCGCGACGAGCAGGCCCGAGCGTTCATCGTGCATACCGATCAAGGCAGCATCCGTGCCCTGGGCACCCGGTTCACCGTGCGCAGCGATGCCGATAGCACCCGGGTTTGTGTGCTGGAGCATGCCGTGGAGGTGCGCAGCGCGCATGCGTTGGCCGCAACGCGCGTCGAGGCCGGCCAGCAACTGAGTTTTCGCGCCGATGGCGTAGGGCTGGTGCAGCCCGCCACCGCGCTGCCTGACGCCTGGACCCGCGACATGCTGCTGGTGGATGACTGGCGCCTTGGCGATGTTGTCAGCGAATTGCAACGCTATCGGCCTGGGCACCTTGGGTGTGATGAGGCGGTCAGTGAGCTGCGGCTGTCTGGGGCTTTTCATTTGGGCAATATCGACACTGTGCTGGATAACCTCACGACTACCTTGCCGGTGCGTGTTCGTCGGTTCAGCCGTTATTGGGCGCGTGTTGAGGCGGTTTGAGGGTGAGGGTATTGAGGGGGTGCCATGTGTTTGCCACGACATTTTCAGCGCCTATGAGATCGAGCGCGGCAGGTGCCAGGCTTGGCATTTTCAGCGCCTATGAGATCGAGCGCCGCCCGCGCGGCGCATCGCGACGCAAGGCCGCTCCTACATTTGTTTCGGGCCAATTAGTCCTGGGGGATTGGCGCGCGGCCCCTTGGTGCCCCCCTCAATATCGCGTCGTACAAACAAGGCGGTCGCGCGCAAATGCCACTGGCCTCACTGGCCCGAAATAAATGTAGGAGCGGCCTTGCGTCGCGATGCGCCGCGCGGGCGGCGCTCGATCTCATAGGCGCTGAAAATGCCGTGGCAAACACAGGGTCGCCTCTACCCATCTCCCAACCAGAAAATCGCAACCAAGCCCATTCCATAAACGCGCCCTTTTTTACATAAGGGGGGTTACCGATTCCGATTCTCATTCGACTTGTAAGTAGAGGCGCCTCTGACGCCATAAAAAACTGCCGCAGGGCGAAAGGAATACCATGCTCCCCACAGACACTCGCACCCCCGTCATCCTCATCAACGCCGCCAAAACCGCACTGGCCCGCTCAGTCCATCGCGCACTGTTCAGCATCACCCTGGCGACCCCGCTGGCTGCGGTGATGATTGCCCAGCCCGCCGTCGCCCAGGCCCGCGCCGATGCCGCGTTCGACATCCCGGCCGGCCCGCTGGGCTCGGCGCTCACCCAGTTCGCGGCAGCGGCAGGGGTGACGGTCTCCTTCGAGCCGTCCTACGTCCAATCGCTGAGCTCGCCGGGCCTGCATGGCCGCTACAGTGCCGAGGCCGGCCTGCGCCAACTGCTCGTGGGCAGCAAATTGCAGGTGCTGCGCCAGGCCAATGGCAGCTACTCGCTGCTGCCCATGGTCGGCGATGCCTCGACGCTGCAACTGGACAGCACCAGCATTACCGGCACCGCCGTGGAATCGGCCTATGGCCCGGTAAACGGCTATGTCGCCACCCGCAGTGCGACAGGCACCAAGACCGATACACCGATCCTGGAAATACCCCAGGCCATCAACGTGATCACCGCCGACCAGGTGCAGGCCCAGGGCGCACGCAACCTGACCCAGGCACTGCGCTACACGCCGGGGCTGGCCACGGGCGGCTTCACCGACCGCAACACCATTGCCGACGAAATCACCAGCCGTGGCTTTGCCCCGACCCCGCTGTACCTGGACGGCGCATACGTGCCGTATGCCGGCAGCCTGGGCGGTGCACCGCAGATCGACCCCTACACCCTGGAGCGCATCGAGGTGCTCAAAGGCCCCTCGTCGGTGCTCTATGGGCAAAACCAGCCGGGCGGGCTGATCAACATGGTTTCCAAGCGCCCGACCCGCGAACAGCGTAGCCAGGTCAAGCTGGGCGCCGGCAGCTACAACCGCGCCAACGGTGCTTTCGACACCAGCGGCCCCTTGGATGAGCAGGGCGAGTTTACCTATCGCCTGGTCGGTGTTGCCAACAAGGGCAACGAACAGGTGGCCCACGCCCATAGCGAACGCCTGCTGCTGGCACCCAGCCTGACCTGGTCGCCGAACGAGGACACCTCCTTCACCGTGCTGGCGCAGGTGCAGCGTGACGATGGCGCTGCCGATTACCAGTCGCTGCCGATGATCGGCTCGCTCAAGCGTGGCCCGACGGGCCAGCACATCGACCGCGACTTCTTCTCGGGCGACTCGCACTACAACGATTACAAGCGCAACCAGTACATCTTCGGCTATGACTTCACTCACCGCTTCAGCGATGACCTGGCCGTGCGTTCGACGGCGCGTTACACCGATGTGCGGGATCGCTACAAAGGGTTCTACCTGCGCAGCTTCGTCTCGGACGGCGACAGCGTCGATTACACCCGGGCCAACCGGGTCAAGCTCGACTGGCGCCAGCACAATATCGCCTACACCCTCGATAACAACCTGGAATACAAGTTCAACACCGGCGCGCTGCAGCACACCACGCTCGCGGGTGTGGACTACCGCCACTTCTCGCGCAAATACGATGGCTACAACGCCTACAACGTGTTGCCGGTCGACCTGTATGGCAAGAACAACTACGACACCAGCAGCGTGACCCCGGTGCTGGACACCCAATGGGACAACACGGTTCGCCAGACCGGTGTGTACGTGCAGGACCAGATCAAGCTGGACCAGTGGATCCTGACCGTGGGCGGCCGCCAGGACTGGGCCGAAATCGACAACAAGGACCTGCTGGCCAAGAGCATCGCCTCACAGCGTGACAACAAGTTCACCGGCCGTATCGGCCTGACCTACGTCACCGAGTTTGGTCTGGCGCCTTACGTCAGCTATTCGCAGTCGTTCTTGCCGACGCTGGGCACGGACTCCGCGGGCAAGTCGTTTGAACCGACCGAGGGTGAACAGTACGAAGTGGGGGTGAAGTACCAGCCGGCCGAGGGCACATTGCTGACCGCCTCGGTGTTCCAGGTCACGCAGAAGAATGTGCTTACCCAGGACGACGACAACCCCCAGTACCAGGCGCAGGATGGCGAGGTGCGTTCGCGCGGCATTGAACTGGAGCTCAAGTCCACCCTCGACAATATCGATGTGCTGGCCGCTGCAACCTACATCGACTCGTTCTATACCAAGAGCAACTATGGCGACCAGGGTAACCGCAGCGAATCGCAAGCGCCGGTTTCGGCCTCGCTGTGGGTGGATTACCACTTCACCCAGGCCATGCTCAATGGCCTGACATTCGGCGCAGGCGCACGCTACACCGGCCGCAAACCGGGTGATTCGTCCAACTCGTTCGACGTACCGGCGTATGCGGTGTACGACGCCACCGTCAGCTACGACATGGGCAAACTCGACCCAAGCCTGCGCGGCCTGCAGGCCAGCGTGAACGTGCAGAACATCTTCGACCGCGAGTACGTGTCGGACTGCAACTATGCGTTCGGTTGCTACTATGGCCAGGAGCGCGTGGCCTCGGTGGAGATGACCTACGATTGGTGACCGGCGCGATTTCAGGAGAGGAATTTGACAAAGATGAGCTCTGGATCACCGTCATCCAGGTTGTCGATCTGCCCACTCCTGATGAAGCCGAGTTGAGCCAGCACACCCTGCATCGGCGCATTTGAAGCATTGGTTGACGTGAACAGCTTGCCACCCCGGCACTGCGACTCCAGTGCGCGCATGATGGCCGCCGCGATACCGCGGCGGCGTGCCGATTCCTTCACCACGACCAGCGCAATGAACGGTTGATCGAAGAAGGTATCGTTGAGCACGCCATACCCTGTCAGCTGCGATGTATCGTGCGCGTCGGCGGCCACCCAGCACTGGCCGCAGGTGACTGCGTGTGCAATGAATGTTTGCCGTTGCCGATCACCCCGAGCGATCGCGTCCAGCGCAAAAAGCGCCTCGACGTCCTCGGGCTGGGCGAGTCGTATGGTTGATCGCAAGTCCATTTTTGTTCACCTCTACGCGTGCGTGCGCGATGTAAAAACTGCAGGTTCTTATGAATCAAATACGATGCATATAAGGCAGTTTTCAGAAAAATGCACCGTATACGATGCAGGGCGCATCGTCGGTAGCCTCGATGAGGGTAGAGCGCCCGTGCTATCAACAAACCCCAGCACGGGCGCCACGTTATACTTGGCGCCTTTTGCCCGTGGCCGGAGAGCCCTATGCGCCAGGTTTTGCTTATCGTCGATGTTCAATCCACCTTCAGCCCGCCCGAATGGTTGGTAGACGGTTTGCGGCGGTTGTCGGCGAACATCCCGACCGTCGCCTCGGTCGAGCTGCACGATGAGCAGATCACGCCGTTTCAGCGCCAGCTTGGCTGGCACCCGGCGGCCGAGGACGAGAGCCTGATCGAGGCGGACCAGGTGTTCGTCAAGCATGGCTACGGGCAGACCGTCGAAACGCTCGAGTACATCAAGCAGCTGGGCGTGGAGCGGGTACTGGTGTGTGGCATGCAAACCGAAACCTGCGTGCTTGCCGCTGGCTTCGCCCTGTTCGATGCAGGGCTGGCGCCTACGCTGGTGACCGACATGACGGTAGGGTCATCGCTGGACAGGTCCGGCCAGTTGGGCATCGACCTGTGGAAGCATCACTTTGGCCAAGTGACGACCGCTGCTGAAGTGCTGGCCTCGCTGCACGGGTGAGGGCAAAAGGCGCTAGCGGTGCTATCATTTTGCCATCGGCATTCGTCAATGAGTATCATTGTCGATTGATGGCAACTTTGATACACCTGGATCGAGAAGGAACTCCATGCTGAAAAAGTCTTACCTTGTGGCTGTGCTGCTGCCGGTTGCCATGAATTGGTGCGCCCTGGCGCACGCCTTCACCGACGGCACCGACCACTCCGCGACCCTGGAAAAGGTCGAGCAGACCTTCGTGGTGCAGATGGATGGCAGTAATCGTCTGGATGTCGACAGTGTGCTGTTGATCAACGAGGAGCGCGCGATCAAGGCCAGTGCCCAGCGCCCGGTGAGTTACAACCGGTCGCTGGAAACCCTGGATGTGATCGAGGCGTACACGCAAAAGCCCGATGGGCGCAAGGTGATGGTGGACGCCGCGCACATCAAGGAGCAGCAGGAGCAGGCATCCGCGCAGGCGCCGATGTTTCAGGACAGCGTCAACAAGGTGATCATCTTCCCTGAGGTTGCGGTGGGGGACCGTCTGGTGCTGCGTTATCAGCGCAACCGCTTCACGCCGCTGTTCCCTGGCCAGTTCGAAGACATCACCGTGCCGGAATTCCACCCGGTCGGGCAGTTCACGCTCATCTATGACATGCCTGAGGGCCTGCCCCTGCAGGCTGATGCGCGCAACTTCAAGGCGTCGCTGCCGGCGGCTGCGCCAGGGCGCAAGGTCTATCGCTGGGATTACGTGCCGGCGGACCGTGCGCGGATCGAGGCGAGTGCGGTGTCCTACCTGGACTACGGGCACTACCTGGCGGTGTCGACATTCACCGATTTCAAAGCGTTCGCCCAGGCCTACCAGGCACGCGCCAAGGTCGAGGTCACGGCACCGATCCGCGAACTGGCGCAACGCCTCACGGCCCATTTGCCCACCACGCGGGAAAAGGCACTGACGCTCAGTGACTGGGTGCGTGAAAACATCCGTTATGTCGCCGTGTATGTCGGCGCTGGCGGGGTAGTGCCGCACGCGGCGCAAACCGTGCTGGACAACCGTTACGGTGACTGCAAGGACCATGTTGCCCTGCTTGAGGCGCTGCTGACGGCGGCGGGGATCAAAAGCACGCCGGCCCTGATCAACCTGGGCAACGCCTACGTGTTCCCCAAGGTGCCCGCGCTGGGGGTGTTGAACCATGTGATCACCTATGTGCCGAGCCTGGACCTGTACCTGGACTCCACCGACCCGTCGATCGCCGCAGGCTACCTGCCGTTGGCCGTGTTGAACAAGCGGGTGCTGCTGACCGCGACGGGTGAGTTCGGGCGAACCCCGGCCATCCAGCTCAACAAGGTTTCCAGTGACTTGCAGTTCAAGGTCAAGGGCGATGGTGGCGCAGACTTCACCCACGTCGCGACCGTGCAAGGCTGGGCCAGCGAGGTCAGCCGCTACGGTGTGAAATCGATGAAACCGGCGGACCGCGACCTGCTCGTCGAAAAGGTACTCGGTGCCTATGGGCAGCGTGGCAGCGGTACCTTCGAGGTGCGCCCGAGCAACGCCAATGGCGACTTTGTCAGCGCCGTCGATGGGCGCACGGAAAACCTCGTCAACCTGCCAGGGCCTGTGGGCATGGTGGCTTTGAGCAGCCTGGCGGGGGGTATCTCACAGAACGTCTACAGCTTTGCCATGGAGAAGGAACGCAGCCAGCGCTTCGTGTGCATTTCCAATGACACCGTGGAAAAGTCGCGCTTCGAATTCCCGCCTGAGGTCAGTGTGCTGGCGATCCCCAAACAAGTGCGTCTGCAGGACGCCAACGTTGAGTACAGCGCGCAGTATGCCCAGGAGGGCAATGCCGTAGTGATCGAGCGGCATTTCAAGTTCAGCCGCCCGGATGTGGTCTGCTCACCTGAAGATTTTGCCGCCATGAAGCCGGCCATCGAGGCGATGGTCAGGGACCTGCAGAGCCAGATCATCGTACAGGCCAGCTAGCCCGATCTGGCCGCCCCTGCAGCGCCCCTCATGGATCAATGCGTAGCCATTGATTCATGAGGGGCGCTGCAGGTGGGGGCTTGCTCAGAAGTCCCAGCGGGTGGTGACCATCAGGTTGCGTGGCTCGCCATAGTAGGTGGTGCCGAAGTTGCCAAGCCCGGTCAGGTACACCTTGTCGAACACGTTGTTGGCATTGACCGTGAAGCTCAGGTGCTCGCTGTACTGGTAGCGGGTCATCAGGTCCACCAGGGTGTAACCGCCTTGCTTGATGCGTGTGTAGTCGTTGGCGGCCGGGCTGTAGATGCTGCCGTAGAACCCACTCTGCCAACGCAGCCCACCGCCGACGGTGATGCGGTCCAATACGCCGGGCAACCGGTAGGTGTTGAACAGCCGCGCCACATGCTCAGGCTTGGTGGTCGCCAGCGGGAAGCCGAACAGGCGGTTGTCGTCAGCGTCGCGCGTACGGGCGTAGGTGTAACCGGCGGTGATGTTCCAGCCCGGGGCCAGTTCGCCTGCCAGTTCCAGTTCGACGCCCTGGGTGGTGGCACCGTCGATGGCGGTGTAGATGCCCTCGTTGGTGACCGGGTTGGTGCCCACCGAAGAGGCGACGTTGTCTTGTTCGATACGGAAGAACGCCAGCGTGGCGTTCAGCCTGCCATCGAAATAGGCCGCTTTGAGGCCTGCCTCATAACCATCGCCTTCCACCGGGTCGAGGGTGGCGCCGCTGACGTCCTTGTAGACTTGCGGCTGGTAGATCGAGGTGTAGCTGGCGTACACCGAGTACGTGTCATCCAGGTCATAGACCACGCCGGCGTAAGGGGTGACGACGCCGTGCTGCTTGTAGCTGGCGTGGGTGTCATCCAGGGGCGAGGTCGGGTAGTAGTCCTGGTCGTCGTTGTACTTGAAGGTACTGACCCGGGTGCCGAGGATCACCGAGAGGTTGTCGGTCGGCTTCAGGCGTGTGGCCACGTAAGCGCCGTTCTGGCTCTGGGTGGTGGTGTAGTCGCCGTTCTTCGGGAAGTCCTGTTCCGCAACCTTGCCGTTCCAGTCGAAGATCGAGCCCGGTACTTGGGCGAAGGCACTGCCGTCGTAGGTGTCGCCGGTCAGGCGCGAATGCGAGGTCATGAAGCCTGCGACCAGCTCATTCTGACGGCCGAACAGGGTGAAGGGCCCCGACACACTCAGGTCTGCGGTGTTCTGCACACGATGCCCTTCCCAGCGCCCCCAATAGAAGAACATGCCTTCGCCGGTCGTGGCGTCGGGGTTGCCACCACTGGCTGATGCCAGACGGGTGTCATGGTCGCTGATCATGTGGTTGAGGCTGAGCTTGACCTTCCAGTCGTTGGCCAGCGCCTGCTCCAGCGAGCCGAAGTAGGTGGTGGACTGGAAGTCGCGGCGGCTCCAGTCGGCCCCGGGGTTGTGCGAGCGCGAGAAGTCGGTGCGGCTGCCGTCGGAGAAGTACGTCGGGTTACCGGTCCAGGAGGAGCCGCGCGGGGTGGTGGTCTGGTTGTCGATGCCGAAGGTGAGCAGCGTGTCGGGCGTCAGGTCGGCTTCGAGAATGCCGTAGTAGACGTCCTTCTTCTGTTTGTAGTGATCCAGGTACGACTTGCGATCCTGGTAGGCGCCGACGAAACGGCCGCGCACGCTGCCGCTGGCATTGAGCGGGCCGGAAATGTCACCTTCGGTGCGGTAGTTGTCCCAGGAGCCAGCGCTGGCGGTGATCGAGGCCTTGAAGTCGTGGGTAGGCTTCTTGCGGATCAGGTTGACCGTGGCGGAGGGGTCGCCGGAGCCGGTCATCAGCCCGGTTGCGCCCTTGATGACTTCCACGCGGTCGTAGGCGGCCATGTCGACATGGGTCGCGCCCTCGTCGTAGACGCCGTCATAGATGGTGTTGACGCCATCGTACTGGTAGTTGGTGATGGCAAAGCCGCGCGCGGAATACTCCATGCGCTCGCTGTCATACGCCTGCACCGAAACCCCGGGGGTGTTGCGCAGCACTTCGCCGATGTCTTGCGAGCCGTGGTCGTCGATGGCCTGGCGGGTTATCACGCTGACAGACTGGGGCGTCTCGCGCAGGGTCAGCGGTAGCTTGGTCGCGGTGGTCGAGCCACCGGTGGTGTAGCTGCCAGTGCCTTCGGTGATGTTGCCCAGGCCTTGGCCGTCGATGCGGCTGGGGGCCAGTTCCACCACGTCACCCTGGTGGGTGGTGAGCAGCAGCGAGTAGCGGCCGTCGCTTTCCTTGACGGCCTGCAAGCCTGTGCCGCTGAGCAGAATCTGCAGGGCCTGGTCGACCGGGTACTGGCCATTCAAGGCCGGCGAGCGTTTACCGCGCGTCCACTGGGTGTCGAACGACAGCACAATGCCGGACTCTGCAGCGAACTGGGTCAATGTTGCGCCCAGGTCCCCTTGCGGCAGGTGGTAGTCATGCGCTTGCGCGGCGCAGGCTGCGCCCGGCCCACCGAGCAAAGCAGTCAACAGCAGGCAGGTGCGCAGGTCTGGCGCGCTGAAGGGCCTGAGAGTGAAGCGGCAGGTCATCGTCGAGGTCTCGGAAAGGTAAAGAGGCAGCCACAGCTGGGGTTACCTATGAGTCGGATGAGCCGCGCGAAAGTGATCAGGCATGGTGGTTTTTTGGGGGGAGAGCGAAATGTTGAGGTGCCCCAAAATACCACTTAAGCCGCAGTAATCGTCACCCAGAAACGCGTGCGACGCTGCACCTGCACCGGCAAGGAGGTAGCCAGTGCCCGCAAGATCTGCTCGGTATCATCGAGCCGATAGGTGCCGCTGATGCGCAGGCCAGCAACCGACGGCGCGCAGTGCAGCCAACCTGGCCGGTACCGTGAAACCTCGGTGACGAAGGTGTCCAGGCGTTGGTCATTGACGATCAGCAAGCCTCTGCTCCAGGCGTCTGCGGCGTTGGCCAGCGTCTGCACAGCCGAAAAGCCCTTGCCATCGAACTGGCAGCTCTGGCCGCCGTGCACCTCCATGGCCTGGCCCGAGGCAAGCGTCACACGTGCCTGCTGGCCAAACACATCGAGCTTGCTGGCGTCATCGAACAGCCGCACGCAAAAGCGGCTGTGGCCAGCCGCGATGCTGCCGTGCCGGGTCACCACGCTGCAGCGTTGCTGCTCTGGCACCTCGACCATGATCTCGCCCTGGCGCAGCCGCACATGCGGCTGTTCGCGGGTGTCATCGATATCAACTGCCGAGGCACTGTTGAGCAGCAGCGTGCTGCCGTTTTTCAGGGTCAGTGAACGCTGTTCACCCACGCCACTGCGTTCATCAGCCAGCAACGGTGAATACTGCATTTCGCGATAGCTACCCAAGCCCAGTGCACTGCCACCCAGCAGTACCAGCCCGGCCTTGACCACGCGGCGGCGGGTGGCGTGGCGGCCATGCGCCGCCAGCGACAGTACACGGCTGGTGGCCGGGGCAGGGGTTGCGCTCATGCGGGTCTGCAAACGCTCGGCCTGCTGCCAGGCCCAGGCATTGGCGGGCGCAGCGTTCAGCCATGACTGCCAGGCGCTATGGTCGCTGGGCTGCACTTCACCGCTGTTGAGCTGGCTGTACCAATGCGCGGCCTGACGCAGGGCTGTGCGCTGCTCGGCACTCAAAGCCATGCTCACTGGCCGTGGGTCAGGCTGTAGATCATGCAGTGTTCCGCCGCTTTGGCAATGTAGCGGCGCACCGTCACTTCAGAGACGCCCAACTGGGCGGCGATGCGTTTGTACGGCATGCCATCGACCTGCGACAGCAAGAATGCCTCCCGCACATTGGCGCCAAGCGCTGCCAGCATCGCATCGAGTTCGAACAACGTTTGCAGCAGCGACAAGCGTTGTTCGGCCGAGATATCCAACGCTTCGGGTTGCTCTGCCAGTACCTGCAGCCAGGCCCGCTCCAGGTGCACCCGGCGCAGGTGGTCGATCATCAGGCGACGGGCGATCGTGGCCAGGTAGCCCTTGGGTTCACGGACCGCTTCGAGCTTGGCCGCCGCATCGGCGGCCGTCATCACGCGAACGAACACGTCCTGGACCAAGTCCGCGGCCAGGTGGGTACAGTTGACCCGGGGTGTCAGCCAGCCGTGCAGCCATTTGCTCTGCGCACGGTAGAGCTGGCTGACCTGGGAATTGAGGGCTACGTCCGGGGTGCTCATCCATGCCGCCTGAAAAGAGTTGCAAATGTTAATGGTTCGCATTTTATGCAAACTGTTTCAGGCTTGGCAATCACCAGCGGGCGGGCATTGCCTTGTTCAAGAGGAAGTCACGCGTTCCAAGGCCTGCGCTGCGCGCGCCTTCCTGCTCACGTGCCAGCGTGTCAGTACGCTGCGCAGCAGGGTGTTCCAGCAGTAGCTCAGCACTACGCCACCGACAAGCGCCAGGGCCACCGCGAACAACGGCTGATCGTAGATGTGGCGCGCCAGCGACTGGAACTGGAAGTGCGTCAGGTAGATGAACAAGGTCGACGACGCGATCATCGCCCCCGCCCTGGCAACCACGCCCGGCACGGGCACAGCGTGGAACCAGATCAAGGCGAGCATCGCCGGCAGGGCAATATCGAAGTAACTGGCAAACGCTTGCCAGCCGATGCCGGCAATGGCCACCAGGTCCAGCTCGGCAATCAGCAGTACCGCCACTGCACTGGCGACGCCTTTGCGCAGCGTCGAGTCGGCGTAGTGAATCGCCATGCCCAGCACCATCACCGCCAGGTAATGCTGGGGCACGCGGTTGAGCAGGGCCGTGGCGTCGAAGACGAAATGGCTGAGCAGCAGATCCGCCACCATCAGCGCGCAGGCGGCCATGGTCAGCCAGCGGAACGGGTTGGCAAGGATCGCCTTGCGCACGCGTTTGAACGACAACACAAGGCCAATGACCAGGATCATCTGCACCAGCACTTCGATGTACCAGTAGGCGAAGATGCCGACCTTGTCGGGGGGGAACCAGTTGGAGATCAACAGCAGCGATTGCCAATGCACCTGGTCGAACAGCGCCTGAACCAACACCGTATAGGCAATGGTCGGCACCGCGATGGCTGCCACCGACTTGACCAGCATACGGGCGTCACCGCGCTCGTCGATGGCCTTGAACTGGAACCTGGCCAGGCTGATGCCAGAGATCAGGAACAGCACTGACGTTTCGCCTGCGATCCGCCATTCGGAAAACACCTCCAGGTGGCCAACCACAATCAGGATGATGGCGATCATCCGCAGGAAAACCGGCACCTCCATGACCCGCATCGACCACTTCGAGGCCTTGCTGCGCTGCTCGGCCAGTTCGGCCAGGTCCTGGACCGGGATCATTTCCCAGCGATCCGGCAGGTGGCCGATCAGTTCTTCCAGCACCATCGACGCGCGCACGAACGACAATGAATCGCCGCCGAGCTCCACGAAGCTGAGCCGGGCATCGATGCGCGAGGCCTGCAGGATCTGTGACCAGGCGTCGGTCAGTTTCAGGGCGAGCGGTGACAGTGGCTGCGTGGCCGCGTTGTCGAGGGTGTCGCTGCCGTCGAACGCCGCTGGCAAGGCGCGTTTGTCGACCTTGCCGTTGGGTGTGAGGGGGATGCCGGGCACCAACAGGAACATCGCCGGCACCATGTAGTCGGGCAGCATGCCCGCCATGGCTTGGCGCAGTTCAGCGGTGCCTACGGGTTGCTCGGCAACGCAATAGGCAACCAGCCTGACCGTCGCGTTGTCGTGGTTGGCCAGCACCACGCACTGTTTGACGCGTGGATGCTGGCACAGGGCATTTTCGATTTCCGCCAGTTCGATGCGGTGGCCACGAATTTTCACCTGGCTGTCGCCGCGCCCCAGGAAGCTGGCGCTGCCATCGGCCAGGTAAGTGCCGAGGTCGCCAGTGCGGTAGCAGCGGTCGGCCTGGGCGCCGGTGAAGGGGTTGGCCACGAACTTTTCTGCGGTCAGTGCCGGGTCACCCCAATAGCCTAGCGACAGGTAAGGGCTGCGGATCAGGATTTCCCCGACTTCGCCCGCTTCGACCAGGCGGTTGGCTTCATCGATGATTAACAGCTGCGCGCCGTCTATGCCTTTACCCAAAGGGATGCGGCTGTTATCGGCGCCCGGGTCGAGTGGGTGGTACGCCATGGCCTGCGGCGTTTCGGTGGTGCCGTAGAAATTCACACTGCTGGCGTTGGGCGCAATCGCGCGCACCTGCTGGTACAGCGTAGGGCTGAGTGCATCGCCGCCCCAGAACAGGTAGCGCAGGCGCTCGAACACCTGCCCGTTCATGCGCGCGCCGGTTTCGATGAGCTTGCCCAGGGGCGGGGTCAGGTGGATGACCGACAGGCCGTGGTGGTGTATCCAGGCGGCCAGGCGCGACGGGTCGGTCAGGGTGGCCTGGGCCGGGCAGACGACCGTTGCGCCGATCGACAACGGCGTGAACACGTCCCGGTAGACCGGGTCGTGGCCCAGGCCCGAGAGCAGGGAAAAACAGTCGCCCCGGGTAAAACCCTGCTGCTGCACATGCCAGTCGATGAAATGCACCAGGGGCGCGTGGTGGGTGACGATGCCCTTCGGTTCGCCAGTGCTGCCTGAGGTGAAGGTGATATAGGCCGGCTGCGCGGGGCTAACCTCAGGCAGGGGCGACTGCTTGCTGGCGAAGTGTTGCAGTGCTTGGTCGGGGCAGGGTGGCACGTTGACGGTGCGGGCAAGGCCTGGCTCGACCTGGGTATCGCCACAGCGCAAGACAAAGGCTGGTTCGAGGGTGTGGATGATCTGCGCAATGCGCGCAGCAGGGTAAGCGGCGTCGGCCACGGTGAAGGTCAGGCCGGCGCGCAAGGCGCCGAGCATGGCATAAACCAGCGCGGCACCACGGCTGGCGACAATTACCAGCCGATCGCTGCCATTGGCGCCGTTTTCCAGCAGGTACGTGGCAATGCCCTGGCTGATGCGGTCTAGCTGGCCGTAGCTGCAGGTGGCGTCGTGGGCGATGATGGCGGTGGCATCGGGCGAGTGCTTTGCTTGCTCCACAAAGGCGTGAAAGATCGGGCGCTCGGCGCGATATTCCAGGTTCTGCGTCGGGTTCGGGCGCATATCCGGCATGTTGGGTGTTTGCTCCGCATCAACGGCAGGGGGTTGGCTGGATAGCACAACGCTAGTGCAGGCTGGCGTTTGGCGCCAATGCCCCTGCGGTGATTGTGTTGAGGAGCAATTTTGGGGCCGCTTCGCAGCCCCAGATACTCAGGCAACATCCACCAGCACGATCTCGCTGTCTTCGATGGCCGTAACCCGCAACACTGCTTCTTGCTCGATGGCCAGCCCATCACGTGCCTTGACGCGCACGCCGTTGACCTCCACCACCCCCTTGGCCGGCACCAGATAACCACGGCGCCCGGCATCAAAGCGGTACTCGGCGCTTTCCCCCGCCTGCAACGTCGCAGCCACCAACCGTGCATCGGTACGAATCTGCAAACTGTCTTCGTCACCTGCACGCCCACTGGCCAGGGTCACGAAGCCTTCGCCACGTTCTCCTTTAGGGAAGGGCCGGCTGCCCCAGGTCGGCGCATCGCCCACCCGCTCAGGCACCACCCAGATCTGGAAAATGCGCGTATCGACGTCCTCCAGGTTGTACTCGCTATGGACGATGCCGGAGCCTGCACTCATTACCTGCACATCACCCGCTTCGGTACGGCCTTTGTTACCCAGGCTGTCCTGGTGGGTGATCGCGCCTTCACGGACATAGGTGATGATTTCCATGTCCCGGTGCGGGTGCGACGGGAAACCGCTGCCAGCCGCAATCAGGTCGTCGTTCCAGACTCGCAGGTTGCCCCAGTGCATACGGGCGGGGTCGTAGTACTCGGCAAACGAGAAATGGTGATGGGCATCGAGCCAGCCGTGGTTGGCGTGGCCGAGGCTTTCGAAGGGTCGCAGTTGCAGCATGGTCGTGCTCCTTGAATGGGTGGAATGGGGCCATGATGCGTCAAAGAAAGATCGAAAATAAGCGTAAATATCGGCTAATTATAATCGATTAAATTGATTGCTCTGGGTGTGGTGTTTTATCCGTTTCATCGCCTAATCCACTGATCTGCAAGCATTCGCTGGTGATTTTTGGTGGATGCGGCGAACATGGCACGCTGATTTGTTTTCCATCGGAGTGACCGTGGCCCACGAGCATCCCCAGGCGCCTGCCGACCTGACCCCACCTGCCCAGTTACCCTGGTTTCGCCGCCTAGCCGCCCGCCTGCTGGGCCGAGGCTTGACCCGCCTGCAAGCCCAGCATCGCGACTCCTGGTTCCTCGGCCATGCCACGGGGCAGCGCAGTGGCCATGAGGACGGTGTGCGTGAAGGCTTCGAGCGCGGGCGGGTAGAAGGCTACGAGGCGGGGCGACAGGTGCTGGTCATTCGCGATACCCGCCCCGATACCGCCGCCGTGCCCGGCCAGGACAACAATCTTTTCGACGACTGGCGCCTGCCGTTGACCGCCGAACTGAAAAAGCGCTTCAAGGCTGATGTGGCGCAGCGCCTGCCGGCCGAAGCGCAACCCAGTGCGGCGCAGTGGAAGCTGATTTTCAGCGACACCCCCTCCACCTGTGTGGTGGCCGGGGCCGGGGCGGGCAAGTCGACCTCGCTGGTACTGCGGATTCTGCTGCTGCGCCATTACCTGGGCTACGAGCTGGATGCGATGACCGTGGTCACCTTCACCCGCGAGTCGCGCAAAGACTTCATCAAGCGCCTGTTGCAGGTGTTCGCCTTGTGGCAGATCGACCTGCAGCCCGCGCTTGCCCGTGAGCTGGTGCGCACCTTCCATTCGCGCATCTTGCCGCTGGTACGCAGCCTGCCAGGCTTTGGCCAGGTGCGTGCGTTCGAGACGCTGGGCAACGAGATGCCGGCCGGCCGTGAGGCCGAGGCCGAGAGCAACCCGTTCGACCTGCGCCTGAACGATGCGCAACGCCAGCAGCTCAACCTCTGCTACAGCACCTTGCTGGGCGAGAACCCGCGTTTCGCCGAGCTTGTTGGCCTGTTGCGCAGCGAGGCGTTGCAGCTCAAGCCGCTGGACCCCAACCACCCCGATGTGCAAAAGCGTGCGCAGGTGACGCAGTTGGCCGCCCAGCGCGACGAAGAGCTGTGCGATGTGATCGAGGACCTGTGGTTCGCTGCAGGTGCCTGGCCGATCAAGGGCATCGAGCCGTGCCGCGACACGCTCGAAATCCGCGGCAGCCGCTTCCATGTGCATGGCCGCCTGCAGGGGCAGGGTGCCTGGGTGGTGCTGGGCTTCGACCCCGCAGAGAGCGCGCAGTACCAGCGCCCCGGCGCCAAGCTGGCGGTGCGTGCCGAGTGGGCGGTCAAGCGCACCCTGTTGCAGGCGTTCTGCGACAAGCCCCTGATCTGGCTGGACAACTATGCAGCCGCCCGGCGTTTGGCTGCGTCCCTGGCCGGTGATGCGGTGGCCGGCCCCGGCTTCGAATACAAGGTCAAGGGTGAACTGGCCCCGGCACCGCTGCTCGACGCCTTTGTCGGCGCCGCCAACTTCATCGAAAACCTGGGCCTTGACGTGAACAGCGCCGTGGCGGCGATGAGCTTCCCGGCAGGCGACAGCGACGGCCTGTTCTTCGAAGCGTTGGCCTTGTACTGGAAAGCCCTGGAGGCACATCTGCTGAGCCAGTCGCCACCGGTGATGAGCTACAACCGCATGTTCGCCCTGTTTGGCGAGAACAACCCGGAAAACCTGCAACTGCTGCCTGACCCCTTGCTCAGGCCGCTGGCGCACCTGATGATCGACGAGTTCCAGGACGTTTCGCCGCAGATCGTCAGCTGGCTGCGTGCCAGCCTTGCCGAGATCCGCCGGCGCGGGCCGTCGATGCACACCGGTCGTAATGCCCAGCATTCCTCGCTGTTGTGTGTGGGGGACGACTGGCAATCGATCTATGGCTGGCGCGGCAGTTCGCCGAAGTACTTCATGGAGTTCACCAAGGCATTCGTGTCGCCGGCCAACACCCGGGTGATGATGGTCGAGAACTACCGCTGCCAGCAGCAGGTGATCGACGCTGCCGAGTTCCTGGTCAAGGGCACCCCGGCGATCACCGGCAAGAAGGCCCGGGCCAGTGGGCCTGCAGCCGAGTTGCCGGGCTCGCCGGTCAAGGTGTTCGACCGTGATGAGGCGGCGCTGGGCGAGACCCTGATCGAGCATTATCAACGTGGCGAGTCGGTGATGATGCTGTACCGCAAGGGTAGCGATAAAGCCGTGATGAACGAACACCTGCAAGCGGTGCTGCACGCCGAGGCTGGATTGCCCGCCGAGCAGCGTCGGCTGCGGCAGCTGACTTATCACAGCGCCAAAGGCTTGCAGGCCGATGCGGTGTTCATGCTCGGCGACTGCCAATACCTGACCAGTTCGCCCTACAAGAACCAGGTGTATCGCTTGGCCGGCCTTGGTAAGCCCGGTGATGCCCAGGCATTCGATACGGCGCAGAAGGAAGAGGTCCAGCGGCTGGCCTACGTGGCGGTCACGCGTGCGGTCAGGCACTGCTATTGGCATGTGGAAGCGGCCAACAGCGAAGCGCCAGCGGCGCCCCGGGCGTCGGGCCAGGTGGATGGCCGGCAGGCCTTCTTCGAGGACCTGCGCGGCCAGTGACGTGCATGGGTGCACGGGCTTGAACCTGAGGGTCGGTGATGGCTAAGTCACAGTCGGTGACGGGCCAATCAGTCGCCTGCCGTTACGCCAAGGTAACCTGTCGGAGCCCCGTGCGGCCCGGCGCAAGGGTTGTCGCTGGCGATCTGCTTCGAAGGAGGCCGGCGGCGTATTCGGCCTGGTGTGGTCGTGCCAGGCTTCAAGTCAGGAAGCGTACCCATGCGTGCAACACCCAAGGATCACCTGCTTGACCTCAATGGCATCCAGATTGCCATACGCTGCTGGGGCCCGGAGGACGGCATTCCCGTGCTGGCCCTGCATGGGTGGCTGGACAACGCCGCCTCGTTCGAGCGCCTGGCACCGATGCTCGATGGCTGTTTCGTGGTGGCCCCCGACCTGGTCGGCCATGGCCGTTCGGACCATCGCCGCCACGACAGTGGCTACTACCTGTGGGAGCACGCCGAGGACATGCTGGCGGTGACCGACGCCCTGGGGCTGGCGCAATTTCATGTGCTGGCGCACGGCATGGGCACCGGCGTCGCATCGCTGCTGGCGGCCATGACCAGCGGTATCGCCAGCATGGTTTTTCTCGATGGCATGGGGGCGCCGTTCACGGTCGCCGAGGATGACCGCGTACAGCACCTGGCCCGCGCTTATCGGCTCAAGCGCATGGTTCAGCGCAGCCAGTTGCAGGGTTTCTCCGAGCCCGATGCGAGCCGTTTCGACAGCCTCGCCTCTGCCCTGGAGCAGCGGCGCACGCGCCTGGATGGCGAGCTGTCGGAGGGCGCCGCACGGCTGTTGGCGCAACGCGACCTGTTGCAGCTCAGCGATGGCTATTGCTGGCGCCACGACCCGCGCCTGGTGCTGCCCGAGCCCATGCCGTTGACCGAGCGCGAAGCCTGTGACCTGCTCAGCCAGATCCGCTGCCCGCTGTACTTGATGTTCGGTCGGCAAGGCGCTTTCAGCGGTAACGCCTTTGCCCAGCGTGAGGCGGCCTTGCCCAGCCACGCCAAGGTTTCCTGGCACCCCGGCGGGCACCACTTCCACCTGGAAGCGCCCGATCGGGCCCTGGTCGATCAGCTTCTGCGGTTGTTGGCGCGGCACGAAGGCGGGGTACTGCCGCGGTTGGTCAACGAGTAGCGGGCAATGGCCAGCGCGCCGGGTACTGGGCTATGGTGGCGGTTCACCTCGCGCAGCCGCCACAAGGAGCTCCGACATGCGACCGTTCGCCATCAAGCGCATCGACCACCTTGTGCTGCGGGTCAGTGACCTGCCGCGCAGCATCGCCTTTTATGTGGATGTGCTCGGCTGCACGGTCAGCAGGGTGCGTGAGGACCTGGGCATGGTCCACCTGGCCACGGGTACGGCGATGATCGACCTGGTTACGCTGGACGGTGTGCTGGGGCAGCCCGGTGGCGCTGCCCCGGGCGCAGAGGGGCGCAACCTGCATCATTTCTGCCTGCGTATCGAACCCTTCGATGAACAGGCATTGACCGCTTACCTGCGCGCTGCGGGGGTGCAGGTGGAGCCTGCCGAGAAGCGCTACGGCGCCGAGGGCGAGGGGTTGTCGGTGTATTGCTTTGACCCGGACGGCAACCAGGTCGAGCTCAAAGGGCCGATTCCGTCGCCCGAGGCGCCTAAAAGGCAATGACGCGCCCGTGTGCCAGTTCGCCATCACGGCGAGTGGATATCCCGGTAAAGCCGATTATGCTTCAGATACCTTGCTGCGATCCGAGGCGGCCCGCCTCGTCGTGCTTCGCGCAACCAATGCAAGCCCTAGGGCCTGGGTGCGACGGTGAAATGGGTGTGAGGTGCTCCGGCCTGGGATAACAACAAGACGGAGGCAACCCATGGCGGTTATCGACAGCGCATCCACGGGCAGTAGCGCGCCCCAACGCGGTATCACCCGGGAGGAGCGCAAGGTTATCTTCGCCTCGTCCCTGGGCACAGTGTTCGAATGGTACGACTTCTACCTGTACGGCTCACTGGCCGCGATCATCGCCAAGCACTTCTTTGCCGGCGTCAACGAGACCACCTCGTTCATCTTCGCCCTGTTGGCGTTTGCCGCAGGCTTTGCCGTGCGACCGTTTGGCGCCATCGTGTTCGGCCGGCTGGGCGATCTGATCGGGCGCAAGCACACCTTCCTGATCACCATCGTCATCATGGGCCTGTCCACCGCGTTGGTCGGGTTATTGCCCAGCTATACGACGATCGGCGTGGCCGCGCCGATCATCCTCATCACCCTGCGCCTGCTGCAAGGCCTGGCACTGGGCGGTGAATACGGAGGGGCGGCAACCTACGTGGCCGAACATGCGCCCAAGGGCCGGCGTGGCTTCTTTACCGCCTGGATCCAGACCACCGCGACCTTGGGGCTGTTCCTGTCGCTGCTGGTGATCCTGGCTTGCCGCACGGCCATGGGCACCGAGGCCTTCGAAGCCTGGGGCTGGCGCATTCCGTTCTTGCTGTCGATCCTGTTGCTGGCCATCTCGGTGTACATCCGTATGCAGCTCAACGAGTCGCCGGTGTTCTTGAAGATGAAGGCCGAGGGCAAGGCGTCCAAGGCGCCACTGACCGAATCGTTCGCCCGCTGGGAGAACCTCAAGGTGGTGATCATGTCGCTGCTCGGCGGTACCGCCGGCCAGGCCGTGGTGTGGTACACCGGGCAGTTCTATGCGCTGTTCTTCCTGTTGCAGACACTGAAGATCGACCCACAGACCGCCAACCTGCTGATTGCCGGTTCGCTGCTGATCGGCACGCCGTTCTTCATCATTTTCGGCAGCCTGTCGGACCGCATCGGGCGCAAGAAGATCATCATGGCTGGCTGCATCATCGCGGCGCTGACCTACTTCCCGATCTTCAAGGCGCTGACCGAGTACGGCAACCCCGACGTGTTCGTCGCTCAGGAGCAGAACCCCGTAGTGGTGGTGGCCGACCCCGGCCAGTGCGCGTTCCAGTTCGACCCGGTGGGCAAGGCCAAATTCACCAGCTCCTGCGACCTTGCCAAGAGCGTGCTGGCCAAGCGCGCGATCCCTTACTCCAACGAAAAGGCCGAGCCTGGCAGTGTGGCGCAGATCCGTATCGGCGAGCGGGTGATCCCGAGCTTTGACGGGCGCAGCCTGGCCGCAGCCGACTTCAAGGCGCAGAATGATGCCTTCACCGCCACCCTTGGCGGCGCGCTGAAAGAGGCGGGTTACCCCGAGAAGGCCGACCCTGCGAAAATCCACTACCCGATGGTGCTGTTGCTGCTGACTATCCTGGTGATCTACGTGACCATGGTCTACGGGCCGATTGCGGCCTGGCTGGTGGAGCTGTTCCCGGCGCGCATCCGTTACACCTCGATGTCGCTGCCGTACCACATCGGCAACGGCTGGTTCGGCGGCTTCCTGCCGACCGTGGCGTTTGCCATGGTGGCGGCGACCGGGGATATCTACTACGGCTTGTGGTACCCGATCGTGATCGCGCTGATGACGGCGGTGCTGGGGATCTTCTTCATGCCGGAGACCAAGGACCGGGACATCAGCCACACCTGATCCTGTCGCTGTATGCAGGAGCGCCCTGGCACGGGCGCCCCTGCAAGGGCGCATGGCGGGAAGTGGCGTCAGTCGAAATAGCCCCGCAGGGTAAAGGCGTACCCGGTATCCACCACTGCGGCTTCAGCCCTGCTCCAGCGCTTGCTCAAGACGAACTCGAACGCCGGCTCGTATAGCTCGTCGCGCACCACCGCACCGCCGAGCACCTCCACGTCGTACCAGCCATTTTCCAGCTCGATGATCGGTCTCCCCGGCGCCTGGTAGCGTGCCAGCAGGTCGCCGAGGGTCTTGTTGGTGAAGTGCTGCAGGATGCGCCAGGTATAAAGCATCACCGCACGGTGCTCGACGTGCAGTACATACCCAGAACGCTGATGCTTCAGCCGGCTGCCCGGTTCACGCAGGGCGGGTGTGTGGCCATCGAGGGTGAAGATGATCCGGTAGGGCAGGTTGTCGATGCCCGCCATGGGTAGCACCACGCCTTCGCGCACTGCCTGATCGCCGCTGTCGTCATGGGTGAACGCGTGGGCCAGGTCGTCGGCCAGGCCGTTTTCCTGCTTGAAGCGTTCGAGTAGCTGGATGTCGCCGACCAGGAAGTAATCGATCAGGTCGTTGAGGACTTCACTGAATTCGTGGCGCATTTGTTTTCCTTGTCAGGTGCGCAAGTGAGCAATCGCAACGCTAGCGGAGGGCGGGCCACAGGTGCCCGCCGGGCGGGCGGTCGCTAGTGTTTCTGGGCGATCTGGATCAGGTTGCCGCAGGTGTCGTCGAACACTGCCACAGTGACCGGCCCCACCACTGTGGGGGGTTGGGTGAATTGCACGCCGGCCGCGCACAACCGGGTGTACTCGGCCTGGATGTCGCGCACGCCGAAAGAAGTGGCGGGTATGCCGTCTTGCTTGAGCGCTGCCTTGTACACCTTGGCTGCGGGGTGGGCATCGGGTTCGAGCAGCAGCTCGACGCCATTGGGGTCGTGAGGTGAGGTGAGGGTCAGCCAGCGGTGCCGGCCCAGGGGGATGTCATGTTTGGGCATGAAGCCGAGCACGTAGTGATAGAAAGCCAAGGCCTTGGCCTGGTCGTCGACAAGGATGCTGGTGACCACGATCTTCATAGGCACACACCGTTTGCTGGGGCTCGTTCACTCTTAGTAAAGACGCTCGGGCCTATTTGACCAGTGGCAGGCTTCACAGGGCGCCAGTCGCCGGCTACAAAAAACATGCTCAAGCCATAGGTAAATCCTTCATCGGCCGATCCCCCGGCAGCCAGGCCGCACGTTACAGTGACAGGCAAAATCCCCGAGCGCCCAGACAGCGCCAGAGAGGTACCTGTGGCTTCCTATACCTTGCGACAACTCAAGTATTTCGTCACCACCGTGGAGGCCGGCAGTGTCGCCGAGGCCTCGCGCCAGCTGTACATCGCCCAGCCGTCGATTTCCACGGCAATCAAGAGCCTGGAAGAAAGCTTTGGCGTGCAGTTGTTCATCCGCCACCACGCCCAAGGTGTGTCATTGACCCCCAGCGGCAAGCGCTTTTACGCCAAGACCAAATCGCTGCTGCAAATGGCCCACGAGTTCGAGCAGAACGCACTGGCTGACAACGACACCGTGGCCGGGCAGATCGACATCGGCTGTTTCGAAACGGTGGCCCCGCTGTACCTGCCGCGGCTGATCGCCGGTTTTCGCGAGCGTTACCCGGGCGTCGATATCCGCCTGCGCGATGGCGAGCAGCAGGACCTGATCCAGGGCCTGACCGCCGGCACCTTCGACCTGGTGTTTCTCTACGACCACGACCTGGATGGCACGATCGAGGCCGAGCCACTGATGCCGCCGCAAAAACCCTATGTGCTGTTGCCCGAAAAGCACCGCTTCGCCGGGCAAAGCCAGGTGTCGCTGCGCGACCTCTGCCCCGAACCGATGATTCTGCTGGACGTGGCACCCAGCCGTACCTACTTCGTCAGCCTGTTCAACGAAATGGGGTTGACCCCCAACATCGTCTTCAGCTCGCCGTCGATCGAGATGGTGCGCGGCATGGTCGGGCAGGGGTTCGGCTTTTCGTTGCTGGTGACACGCCCGCATTCGGAGTGCACCTACGACGGGCAGCGCCTGGCGATGGTGGACATCGCCGAGCCGGTGGCGTTGTCAGGGCTGGCGGCAGCCCGCTTGAAGCGGGTACAGCTGACCAAACCGGCGCAGCTGTTCGTGGAGTTCTGCCGTGAAGAACTGGCCAAATTCTGATGCGCGCCGCTGGGCTGGCCCGTGCCTGAGGGTCAAGGGTTGAGCTGATACCCGCGCCCCTGCAAGCAACCACTGTACGCGCTGGCATGGGCCGAGCTCTGCGCCTGGTCCTGCGTGCGCCGATCCTCTCGACGGTCCTGGCGCTGGCGCATGCCACCGACCGCAGCCCCGGCGGCGGCGGTTTCACCGGCACGGTTCTGCCGGTACGCCTGCTTGGCATCGTCACTGGCCCGGTCATACACCTCGTCATGCTGATTGCCACGCACCTGCGCACCTACGGCACCTGCGGCAGCACCTGCCGCTGCGCCGCGAACCCGGCCACCGACGTGGGCATCGCTGGAAGTCGCGGTGCTGTTCGCGGCATTGGTTGCGACGCTATTGCACTCATTGATGTCCTGTTGCACCTGCTGGCTGCTCTGGCCCTTCAGCGGCACCACTGTCTGCGCCTGGGCGGCAGGTGCTGTGCATAGCAGCACCAGCAGGTAACTCCAAGTAAACGAACGCATGGCACACCTCCTGTGGGCGTGACCCCCTTTCACAGGATAGTCCGTGCGAAACAAAACACCGACTGCTCTCGGACTTGCGGGCCGTTTTACATTCATTGCGTATGATAATAAGATCGCAATCATACGGAGTGTATGTAAAACGTTTTTTCCCTAAGGAGAGCCGATCATGCTCAGCCCCTACCGCCAACTGTTCCAGGCCAAAGGCACGGCAGGTTTTGCCCTGGCTGGCCTGGTGGCTCGCTTGCCCTTGCCGATGATGGGCATCGGCATCATCACCATGCTGGCGCAACTGCGCGGCAGCTATGGCCTGGCGGGCGCCGTGGCGGCGACGTTCGTGTTGACCTATGCGCTGATGTCGCCTCAGGTGTCCGCCCTGGTCGATCGGCACGGCCAGCGCCGTGTGCTGCCTGTCGCTGCCGCCTTGAGTGTGGTGGGCATACTGTTGCTGTTGGCGTGCAGCGGGTGGCAGGCGCCTGACTGGAGTCTGTTCATCGGTGCCGCGCTGGCAGGCTTGATGCCCAGCCTGTCGGCGATGGTGCGTGCGCGCTGGACGGCGCTTTACCGGGGTACACCGCAGTTGCAGATGGCCTATTCGCTGGAAACGGTACTCGACGAGCTCACCTTCATCGCCGGGCCACCGCTGTCGGTAGGGCTGTGCGTGGGGCTGTCGCCCCAGGCCGGGCCCTTGGCTGCGGCGGTGCTGCTGGCGATCGGGGTGTTCGCGCTGGTCGTTCAAACCGGCACCGAGCCAGCGGTGGACGCAGACGCAGGCGCTTTGAATGGTCAGAGGTCGGTGTTGCGGCGCTTGGAGGTACAGTTGCTGGCACTGTTGATGGTAGCCATGGGGGTGATCGTGGGCAGCGTCGATATCGTCAGTGTGGCATTCGCCGAACAGGCCGGCATGCCGGCCGCGGCCAGCCTGGTGCTGGCGTGCTACGCCATTGGCTCATGCGCGGCGGGGCTGGTGTTCGGTGCCTTGAAATTGCCAATGCCGCCGCACCGGCTGTTGCTGCTCGGCGGCCTGGCGACGGCGGCGACGACCCTGCCGTTGCTGCTGGCGGGCAGCGTTTTCGCGCTTGCAGGCGCCGTGCTGTTGGCAGGCCTGTTCTTCGCACCGACCCTGATCGTGGCGATGTCGCTGGTGGAGCGCAGCGTGCCCGCGCACCAGCTCACCGAAGGCATGACCTGGCTGTTGGCCGGGCTGAATGTCGGCGTCGCGCTGGGGGCTTTGGCCTCAGGGCAGGTGGTCGACCTGCTGGGGGCCACGGCGGGCTACCAGGTGGCCGTGGCCGCAGGGGTTGCCGTTGCACTGGTTGCGCTGTGCAGTTACCGGCGCCTGGGCGCGGTGGCCGGTGCGGCACTGCCAGGCGCTTGCACCGGTTGATAGCACCGGTCGATCAGTTGAGGTTGTTGCCTGGCTGCGCCTTGGCGCTACTGGCAGTCTCCTGCACCCGTGCGGCCTTGTCCTGGGGCAGTTTGTCGAACTCGCGCAGGCCGTTGTTGCGGTAAGGGTCACCGATCCAGCGCGGCGCCACCACGAACTGCGAGTTGACGATGCTTTTTGCCGGCTCGTAGTGGTCATAGCTGAGCCCGGCCAGGTCGGACAGGGTGTGGATCAAGTGCGAGCTGCTGTAGGGGCGGTTGGCCATGGCCTGCAGGTCGCGTGGGTGGGCCGCCTGCCAGCTCGGCGAGGTCCAGAGCAGGAACGGGATGGTGTACATCGGCCGGGTCGGGGCACCTTCGTTGCGCCCCAGGCGGTCATGATCGCCAGAGCTGTAGACATCTTCGCCATGGTCGGAGAGGTACAGCAGGAAGCCGTTGGGGGTACTGGCCGAGTAACGCTTGATCAGGCTGGCGACGACGTGGTCGTTGTAACGCACCGCGTTGTCGTAGAAGTTGTAGGTTTCTGCCTGGCTCTGCGTCAGCTTGGCCGGTACGCCCTGGCGATCGGTGAAGTGCTGGTAGGTTTTCGGGTAACGGTAGCGGTAATCCATGTGCGTACCCAGCAGATGGATGATGATGAACTTGTTCGGTGCAGGGTCTTGCAACGCCTTCTGGAACGGGTCCAGCACCACCTCGTCGTACTGGCTGGCATTCTGGTTGCGCTGGTTGTTCAGGTAGACCGGTGCATCCGTTTGCTGGGAGAAGGTGGTCAGCATCGTGTTGCGCTTGGTCATCGTCTGCTGGTTGGTGATCCAGAAGGTCTTGTACCCCGCCTGTTTCATCAGGTTGATCAGCGACGGGTCGGTGAGGAAGCGGTCCGGGTGCTGTTCGTCACCGAAGGTAAGGATCTGCTGCATCACTTCGATGGTGTAGGGGCGCGGCGAAACGACGTTTTGAAACACCGTCAGGCCCTTGTCGCTGGCCGCCAGCGCGTCGAGATTCGGTGTGGTATCGCGCGGGTAGCCATACAAGTGCATGTGCTCGCGGGTGGTCGATTCGCCCAGCACCAATACCAGCGTGCGCGGTGTGTCCCCGCTGCTGTTGCGCAGGTTCTGCAAGGGCGGCAGCGCGGCGTTCTGTGCCAGCAGCTGCTGCATGTTGTTCAGTTGCTGGCGATATTGCCTGTAACCAACCAGCAGTTGCCAGGGCACGGCGGGCTCCATGCGCTGCTGGACCTTTTCTGCGGCGTCGAGGAAGTTGCGTTCCTGGGTAACCATCTGCTTGTAGAAGGGGTAGACCAGGTTGGCCAGCAACAGCAGGACAACTACCGGGATTCGGCTGCGCATAGGCAAGGTGACCGGGCGCACGCGTTTCCACAGCACCACGGCAACCAGGCTGTACAGCAGCAGCGCCAGGCCCAGCCAGAGGCTGAAATACTGGCTGAAGTATTCGCCGGCCTCGGCGGTGTTGGACTCGAACATCACGAAGATGACGCTTTGCGAGAACTCCTGGCGATAGATGCCGAAGTAGCTCAGGCCTACCAGCGAAGCGCCCCACAGCACCAGGCCGATGACCGCCGAAGTGGCCCGGGTGAAGCGCGGCAGCAGCAGCACCGGGGCCAGCCACAGGCTGCTGAGGAACAGCGCATCGCGAAAACCGGCAAACCCTGTGGTGCCGCTGAACAGCAGCAGCGCTTGGGTAACGCCGGAAAAATACCAGAAGAACAGCAGGAGCCAGCCCAGGCCGGCCCAGTCCACCCGTTTGCGCGGGGAGGGGGTTGTTGTAGTGTCTGACACGTATGCCTCGTTGAACCTTGGCAGCCACCCAATGTGCGGGCGGCCGGAAAGGGCGTGACGCTAATCTGATGGCTGTGAAAATAACGTCAATGCCGTTGGCAAGGAGGCCCAGCCGTATTGCGCCATTGCGCGAACTGTCAAGGGCGCCAACGCTTGTCCTGTAATGGGTGCGATAACTTAACCCGTGGTCCCCGCCACGCGTGCAGGTATGATGTCGGCAGCGTAACCAGACCTACAGGCGCAGTGGAATATGAACCGTCGTAAAAAGATCAAACAGTTGATGCAGGCACATGCCAAGAAGGCCAGTGCCAAGCTGGCGCCCAAGAGCAAGCCCAAGTACATCAGTAAAGCCGACCGGTTGAAGCTGGCAGCCGAAGCTGCCGAGGGTACGGTTTCAGACGCCCAGAGCTGAGCGGGTGGGGGCTGGCGTATCAACGGCGATAGTAACGATGGTCGTCCTGGTAGCGGTGATGCATCGCCCGCTCATGATGACGCTCCCAGTCTCGCCGGCGTTCCCAGTCGCGACGGCGCTCGGCTTCGCGGCGGGCTTGTTCCCGGCGCCACTGGTCGCGGCGCCAGTCGCCTCGGTGATCGTGCCAACGGTCGTCGTGCCGGTAGCGGTCATCATGGGCGAGCAAGGGCGCTGAGTGCTCGCCAGCCAGGCTGGCCACGCTGGGCCAGGGGGATTCGGCAGGGGCTGCGACAGGCGAGGCAGTGTTCGGGGTTTTCATTTGTGATGCGGATGCCGAGCCCACCGCCGCGAAGGTGAACAGGCCGAGAAGCATCAACCGTGCGACATGCATTTTCATCAGCGAAGGCAACCTCTGGTAAACCATTTTTCCTGAGCACATAGACCTTTTAATTGGGAAAAGTTCTGGTGGGGTAGGTTTGATGGTTGTCTTGGGCTCGGGTGCTCGCGCGGTGTTTTGGGGGTTCCTGGCTTGAGGTTTTCAGCGCCTGTGAGATCGAGCGCCGCGCGGGCGGCGCTCGATCTTGTAGGCGCTGAAACTCCCAAGGCATGCACGGCGGCGCTCGATCTCACAGGCGCTGAAGATCCAATGCCAGGCACCAGCCAGCCCCCCACACCATCACCCCCCGGCAAACACCGCACGCAAATGCCCCCGATAACTGTCAAACGCCGCAATCACCCCCGCAATCACCTCAACCTCTTCCCCAGCATCAAGCGCCAGGCCATCAACCCTGGCAACAAACTCCCGCCAGTGCAGGGCACGCCCGTCGGGATGTGGCGCCAGGTGCCGAGCCCCCTCGTTGCCGTCCAGGCCCAGGCGCTGGGTTTGCTTGAACAAAAACGCCGCCCCAAGGTTCGACCCCTCGCTGCAATACAGCCAACCCAAAGCCTGGGCCGGGCTGGCACTGACCGTCGGCGGCGCCGAAGGCAGCGCCAGGCCCAGGTCAAGCAGATCGCGCTCGACCGCCGCGAAACGCGACAATTGCATCAGCCCCGGCAGGCGATCGTTGAGCAACTCATCGTGGTACAACGCCAGCAGGCTGCCATGGAAGCGGTGTTGCACCTGCAGAAAGCGCGCATAGCGCTCACGGTCTTCGAAGGGGCGTGCGGCCATGACCAGTTCATCGACACTGTCGTGGTCGCGGCTGCTGGACGCCTTCAGGCGCGCGCAGCGGCCGGGGACGGTGAGGCGCGTGGCGGTTGCAGTCATCGGGGATTTCCATGTCGAAGTGGCAAAAGGGCATGGTAATAAGATCACTCAGCCTAGGAAACGATCCTGTCATGCCGAAAATAAACGGCAGTGATTTATCATGCAGCCTGTTGTCATGTCCCAAAGGAGTCAGCGCATGAGCGCCCCCCAGTTCCGCAACCCCGAACCCACCGACGCTGAACGCTGCTACGCGATCGAAATCGGCGCCTATGAGGGGGATGAAGCGGCAACCCTGGAAAAAATCCGCACCCGCATCGCGCAGTACCCCGAAGGGTTCCTACTGCTCGAAGCCGAGGGTGAAACCGTCGGCTTCATCAACAGTGGCTGTGCCCATGACGTGGTCATGTCCGACGAAGCCTTCAAGGAACTGGTCGGCCATGACCCGGCGGCGCCCAACGTGGTGATCATGTCGGTCGTGGTCGACCCCGCCCATCAGGGCAAAGGCTATGCGAAGCTGCTGATGGGCGCGTTCATCCAGCGCATGAAGGCGCAAGGCAAGCAGACCATCCACCTGATGTGCAAGGAGCAGCATGTCGCGCTGTACGCCAAGCTCGGCTACGCCTACGTTAAACCGTCGCCGTCCGACCACGGCGGCATGGCCTGGCACGAAATGCTCATGACGCTCTGAGCGTCATTCGGCCATCTGCAACTCGGGCAGTTTCACCCGAAACGCCCGGGTCAGCCCGAGCAGGCAGAGGAAGCCCACGGCCATCCAGCACAGCCCGATGGTGAACGACAGGCTCGACAGGCTGCTCCACAGCCAGAGCGTGCTGAGAAACCCCAACCCCGGAAGCGCGCCATACAGCAGGTAATTGCGGGTGCCGCGCAGCTTCTGGTCGACCAGGTAGTGCTTGACCACCGCCAGGTTGACTGCCGAAAAGGCGAACAGCGCACCGAAGCTGATCATGTTGGCGACTGTGTCCAAGGTGATGACCAGGGCGATCAGCGAGAGGATGCTGACCAGCATGATGGCCGCAGCCGGTACGCGTTTTTTCGTCACCAACTGGCCAAACACCCCTGGCAACGCACCATCGCGGCCCATGGCGAACAGCACCCGCGACACGCTTGCCTGGGAGACCATGGCCGAGGCGAAGCAGCCGGCCACGTAGGTGGCGGTAAACGCCGTCACCAGCAGTTCACCGCCGACCCGGCGCATCACGTCCACCGAGGCCGAATCGGGGTCGGAGAAGGCGCCCCACTCGGGGAAGACCATCTGCGCGCAGTACGACACCACCAGAAACAGCAGGCCACCGATCAGCGACACGGCCATGATCGCCAGTGGGATGCGAAACGTCGGGTTGCTGGTTTCCTCGGCCATGGTCGAAACCGCGTCGAAACCAAGGAATGACAGGCACAGCACCGCGGCACCGGTCATGATTAGCGGCACGCTGAACCCTTCGTGGTGGAAGGGGGCAAGCAGTGACACCGGCGCCGATTGACCCGCCAGGTTGTTGATCGACAAGCCGACGAACAGGACGATGAACACCAGTTGCACAACCACCAGGATCCAGTTGACCCGGGTAATCGACTCGATGCCAATCAGGTTGAGGAAGGTCACCAGGGCGATGGAGCCGGCAACCCATACCCAGGCGTGGATGGCCGGGAAGTACTCCGACATGTAGATGCCGATCAGCAGGTAGCTGAGCAACGGCAAAAAGATGTAATCGAGCAGCAGCGTCCAGCCGGCCATGAAGCCGATGTGGGTGCCAAATGCCTTGCGGGTGTAGGTGTACACCGAGCCGGAGTAGGGGTGCGCCTGCACCATGCGGCCGTAGCTGTAGGCAGTCAACAGCATGGCGGCGAGGGTCAGCAGGTAGGCGGTGGGCAGGTGCCCCTTGGTCATCTGGGTGACCAGGCCATAGGTGGTGAACACCGCCAGGGGCACCATGTAGGCAAGGCCGAACAGCACCAGGGCGCTGAGCCCCATGGACTTTCTGAAGCGGCCGGAAGACGCGGAGGGTGACGAGGCGTTGGCGGAGTGGGTCTGGGCCGTAGTTGTTGTTGTATGCATTGCGAACTCCTGAAATCGGATGCAGGACGCCGCAGTATGCGAGCGGGCTCGATACTGTTGAGGGGCCATGAAAGGAGGCTGGGCCAGCTTGGGTTGCGCAGCCCTCAGGGGTGGGGCCGGACGATGCTCCCATACCCCGGGCCCGCTCGAAATCACCCTTTGGGGTGAGCCGCTGGTCGCCTGAAAACGCTCACCCCAAAGGGTGATTTCGGTCTTCGCCTGGCCATGGGAGTATCTGGAAACAACGCGCCGCCCCGACGGCGATACCGTTTTCCCGCTACCGGCAGATTTCCAGTGACCAGTGATCAATTGGCTTCAACACAGTGGTTCGAGCACATTGCCAGGGTTACCGACATGATCGGCCAACCGGGCTTTGCCGCCACCTTGTTCGCAGCGCTCGGGGTGATCCGGCCCATCCAGGCCACCACGGTCTACCTCTACCCGCATGACGGCATGCCATGCGCGTTGTTCGAGCAGGATGACAAGGCACCCTGGCAGCCAGAAGGCAACGTCAGCCGCTACCTTTCCGGCTTCTATCTGCTCGACCCGTTCTACGGCGCCTGCGTCGAGCAGGTCGCGTCGGGCTGCTATGGCCTGTTCGACGTGGCGCCCGACCACTTCGAAGTGAGTGAGTACTACCAGTCGTTCTACCGCCATTCACACCTGGAGGATGAGCTCAATTACATCCTGCAGGTCGCGCCCGGCCAGAGCCTGGCAGTGTCGCTGGCCTTCACCGACAAGCTGGACGCCCCAAGCCGCGACCTGTTCGGGCGCATCACGCCCTGGGTGCTGGCGGTACTCAGCAAGCACTTTGCCGGGCTGGGCAGCCGCGGTGGGCGTTTCGAGAATGTGCTGGAGCAACGCATCCATGCCGCCCTCAACAACTTCGGCAGTTCGTTGCTGACGATGCGCGAATGCCGCATTGCCCAGCTCATCTTGCGTGGCCACTCGACCAAGTCCCTGGCCGAGCGCCTGGGGGTTTCGGAAGACACCATCAAGTCACACCGCAAGCATGTCTACGCCAAGCTCGACATCGGCACGCAGTCCGAGCTGTTCTCCTTGTTCATCGACGCGCTGGCCAATGCCCAGGGCGTGCTGGGCAAGGACCCGCTGGAAAGCTACATGGGCAAGCTTCGCTAAGCGCAGCCGCCTCGCCCGCCCCTATAACCACAAGGAAACCCGCCAATGAACGCGCCTTTTGCCCCCAAACGCCAGACCCGTGACTACCAGGCCGCTGACGCGGCGCACCACATCCATGCCTTCCTCGACCAGAAGGCGCTCAATGCCGAAGGCCCGCGGGTCATGGTCGGTGGCGAACGGCTGCACCTGTGGGACAGCGAGGGCAAGCGCTACCTGGACGGTATGTCGGGCCTGTGGTGCACCCAGTTGGGTTACGGGCGCAAGGACCTGACCGCCGCGGCCGCCGCACAGATGGACCAGCTGGCCTACTACAACATGTTCTTCCACACCACCCACCCGGCGGTGATCGAACTGTCCGAACTGCTGTTCAGCTTGCTGCCAGGCCACTACAGCCACGCGATCTACACCAACTCCGGGTCCGAGGCCAATGAAGTGCTGATCCGTACCGTGCGCCGTTACTGGCAGGTGGTCGGCCAGCCGAACAAGAAGGTCATGATCGGCCGCTGGAACGGCTACCACGGCTCGACCCTGGCGGCCACGGCCCTGGGCGGGATGAAGTTCATGCACGAGATGGGCGGGCTGATTCCGGACGTGGCGCACATCGACGAACCGTACTGGTACGCCGAGGGCGGTGACCTTACCCCGGCCGAGTTCGGCCGGCGTTGCGCCCTGCAGCTGGAGGAGAAGATCCTCGAACTGGGCGCGGAAAACGTCGCAGGCTTTGTCGCCGAACCCTTCCAGGGCGCTGGGGGCATGATCTTCCCGCCGGAAAGCTACTGGCCCGAGATCCAGCGCATCTGCCGCCAGTACGACGTGTTGCTGTGTGCCGACGAAGTGATCGGCGGCTTTGGTCGCACCGGCGAGTGGTTTGCCCATGAGTATTTCGGTTTCGAGCCGGACACGCTGTCGATCGCCAAGGGCTTGACCAGCGGCTACGTGCCCATGGGTGGCCTGGTGTTGAGCAAGCGCATCGCCGAGGCATTGGTGGAGCGCGGCGGGGTGTTTGCCCACGGCCTGACCTATTCGGGCCACCCTGTGGCGGCGGCGGTGGCCATCGCCAACCTCAAGGCGCTGCGTGACGAAGGCATCGTGCGTCAGGTCAAGGACGACACCGGGCCGTACTTGCAGCGCATCCTGCGCGAAGTGTTCGCCGACCACCCGCTGATTGGCCAGGTGCAGGGTGCCGGCCTGGTGGCGGCGCTGCAGTTTGCCGAGCACAAGCCCAGCCGCAAGCGTTTTGCCAACGAGAACGACCTGGCCTGGCAATGCCGCACCTTCGGTTTCGAGGAAGGCTTGATCATTCGCTCGACGTTGGGGCGGATGATCATGGCGCCGGCATTGGTGGCCAACCGCGCCGAGCTGGACGAGCTGGTCGACAAGACCCGCATTGCCGTGGACCGCACTGCCAAGTTGGTGGGCAGGCTCTGAGTATCTGGGGCCGCAAGGCAGCCGCAAAATCCAAGACAGTCGTATGGAGCGCAAATGAAAAGTCTCGAATACTGGCAAACCCGCGCCGCAGGCCTGCGTTTTCTCGACAAGGCCTTGATCGGCAGCCAGCAGGTGAGCGCCAACTCCGGCGCCACCTTCGCGGCCATCAACCCGGCCACCCAGCAGGTGCTGGCGCAGGTTGCCGCCTGCGCTGAGGCCGAAGTCGACCTCGCGGTGGCCACCGCACGGCGGGCCTTCGAACAGGGCGCGTGGTCGCGCATGGCCCCGGTCGACCGCAAGAAAGTCCTGCTGCGCCTGGCCGAGCTGATCATGGCCAATCGCGAAGAGCTGGCACTGCTGGACTCGTTGAACATGGGCAAACCGGTGATGGATGCCTACACCCTCGACGTGCCTGGCTCGGCGCATGTCTTCGCCTGGTATGGCGAGGCGCTGGACAAGCTGTACGATCAGGTGGCCCCCACGGCGCCCAGCGCGCTGGCCACGATCACCCGCGAAGCGCTGGGCGTGGTCGCCGCCGTGGTGCCGTGGAACTTCCCGCTCGACATGGCCGCGTGGAAGCTTGCGCCGGCGCTTGCCGCCGGCAACAGCGTGGTGCTCAAGCCTGCCGAGCAGTCACCGTTCTCAGCGCTGCGCCTGGCGCAACTGGCGCTGGAGGCCGGTTTGCCGGAAGGCGTGCTGAATGTGGTGCCCGGCCTGGGTGAACAGGCGGGTCGGGCGCTGGGGTTGCACCCGGACGTCGACTGCCTGGTGTTCACCGGCTCTACCCAGGTCGGTAAATACTTCATGCAGTACTCGGCGCAGTCCAATCTCAAGCAGGTCTGGCTGGAGTGTGGCGGCAAGAGCGCTAACCTGGTGTTCGAAAACTGCCAGGACCTGGACCTGGCGGCGGAAAAAGCGGCATTCGGCATTTTCTTCAACCAGGGTGAGGTGTGCTCGGCGAATTCGCGCCTGTACGTGCAGCGTTCGATCCACGATGAGTTCATCGAGCGCCTGCAAGCCAAGGCCCACCAATGGATGCCAGGCAACCCGCTGGACCCTGCGAGCCGCGCGGGTGCAATTGTCGATGCCGAGCAGACCGGCCGCATCAAGGCCGCCATCGACCATGCGCACGAGCAGGGCGCTCGGCTGGTGTGCGGTGGCCGGCGCCTGACCCTGGGCGGGTCGGACAACTACATCGAGCCGAGCATTTTTGCCGGGGTCGAGGCCAGCATGAGCCTGGCCCGGGAGGAAGTGTTCGGGCCGGTGCTGGCGGTCAGCGCGTTCGACAGCGAGGAGCAGGTCGTGCGCTTGGCCAACGACAGTGTCTATGGCCTGGCCGCGTCGGTATGGAGCGATGACTTCAACCAGGTGCATCGCGTGGCGCGGGCGTTGAAGGTGGGCACCGTTTCGGTCAATACGGTGGATGCGCTGGATGTCACGGTGCCCTTTGGTGGGGGCAAGCAGTCGGGGTTTGGTCGCGACCTGTCGTTGCATTCGTTCGACAAATACTCGCAGCTCAAGACCACTTGGTATCAGCTGCGCGCGTGACGCAGGCCAGTTCATACGTATGCGGCGCCTGGCTTGGGGTTGGCGGTGGGGCGGAGATCGAGGGCAGCCCGCCCCCCCGAAAAACCACGACAGGCACCTAGGCGCCTCACACCCTACCCATCTACTGCTCGCTGCACTCCAGCCACTGCGGGTAGGTGATGCAACTGATGTGCTCGGTCCGATAGCCCTGCAAAAACGCGTTGTACTTGTTTTCCTCGGTGTGGTGATAACGGAACCCACACTTCGACTGGGCAGCATGAGACTGAGTGTTCTCCGCGAAATAGCCACACCACAGCGCCTTGAGTTTCAGGGTTTCAAACGCGTGCCGCATCACTTCCCGCACGGCCTCCGGAATCAGGCCTTGGCCCCAGTACGGCACACCGATCCAGTAGGCGATTTCGCCTTCCTGCTCACTGATCTCGAAATGGCTGTTGGCCCCAATGAGAATGCCGACACACCCTACCGCACGGCCATTCTCCTTCAGCTCCACCGCATAGACTTCGGGGTGATTGAAAACCGTGCGGATGATCTCGGCACTGTTCTGCACGCTGGTGTGCGGGGGCCACCCGGCCCTGGGGCCGACGCGGTCGTCCTTGGCATATTCGTACAAGTCCGCGGCATCTGTGTCTTGCCAAGGGCGCAGCAGCAATCGTTCTGTTTCAAGTTGCATATCCTGGACTCATCCTGGGTTGGCTCGGGGTGACAGGGTAATGGGTGGTGCTTAATTGGTACATGCATACCGCCTTGCTCAAGCGTCGGTCGCCAGCGTCAGGGTATTTTTTAAGGGGGTTGTGGATGCCTGGAGGTTGTATTCGGGGCCACTCGGTGCCCGTCTTGGGTTTTGCAGCGCCCATGAGATCGAGCGCCGCCCGCGCGGCGCTTCGCGGGACAAGCCCGCTCCCACATCTGTTTCGGGCCAGTCATGCCTGTGACATAGGCGCGCGCCCCCCTTGTTTGTACGACGCGATATTGAGGCGGGCGCCAAAAGGGGCGCGCGCCAATGCTTCAGGAGTAACTGGCCCGAAACAGATGTGGGAGCGGGCTTGTCCCGCGAAGCGCCGCGCGGGCGGCGCTCGATTTCCGCGCCACCTCCAAAACCAAGACAGGCACCTAGCCGCCATCGCCTATCTCCCGACACGTACCTAGCAACCCCACTTCCCCAACATTCCGTGAAGAACCATTCTTGTGCCGTTATTTCAAGCGCCTGACCGGAGTTTCGTTGTCCCACTACCGCAGGCACGTGCATGAGGCCAACGGCCAAGGCTGAGCCACAGGTAGGGCGTGCGCCGCACCCGTGAATGCGTGCATTATCCGGTTTCGACAAGACAAGGAAGACGACCGTGCAAGTACGCAAGCTGACCCACGATGACCTGCCCCACGCCAGCGCCCTCTGCCTGGGTGCATTCACCCAGGCCGTTGCGCCCTCGCTGTCGGCACAGGGGGTGGAAACCTTCGCCAAGGTAGCTGCGGCGCAGGCGTTTGCCGAACGCATGGCCGGCGACAACCTGATGCTGGTCTGTGTCGCAGAGGGAGTGATCACCGGGCTGATCGAACTCAAGAAAGGGCGCCACGTGGCGATGCTGTTTGTCGCGCCAAGTTGGCAGCGTCGGGGCGTGGGCACGCGCCTGATGAACGCAGCGCTGGAGCAGGCGAGAGCGGCGGTAGTGACGGTCAGCGCATCGTTGAGCTCGGTGGCCGCCTACCAACGCTACGGATTCGCACTGGCAGGGGATGTAGGCGAGATTGCCGGGCTGATCTACCAGCCGATGGAAAAGCGCCTGCCTTGATCAACGAATGGCCGCTTGTGCCTGGCGCACCGGCAGTTCGACCCTGAACGTGGTGCCCACGCCGACCTCGCTGTGCACATGGATCTCGCCGCAGTGGCGCTTGATGATGCCGTACGACAGCGACAACCCCAACCCGGTGCCTTGGCCGACCGGCTTGGTGGTGTAGAAGGGGTCGAAGATCTTCTGCAGGCTCTGTGCAGGAATGCCGCAGCCGTTGTCGGCCACTTCGATCCACACCTTGTCGTCGTTGGCGCAACCGGTGCGCACGGTGATGGTGCCGCGCTCGGTGCCCATGGCGTGGGCTGCATTGACCACCAGGTTCATGATCACCTGGTTGATTTGTGACGGCAGGCACTCGACCTCTGGCAGCACACCGTATTGCTTGACCAGGTCGGCCTTGTACTTGAGCTCGCTGGCCGCGATGTTCAGGGTCGAGTCGATGCCCTGGTGCAAGTTGGCCCATTGCCAATCCTGGCTGCTGTCCACCCGCGAAAAGTCTTTGAGGTCCCTGACGATCTGCCCGACGCGGCTGATGCCGTCCTTGGACTCACTGATCAGCAACGGAATATCGTCGAGAATGTATGCCAGCTCCATTTCGCTGCGCAGTTTCACCAAGCTCGCCTGCAGCGTCGCCGGGCCGATGGCCGGCTCTGCGTCACGGTAGGCCTTGAGCATGTCCTGCAAGCGGGCGAAGTAGGTGCCCAGCGCCCCCAGGTTGGAGGAGACGAAGCCGATTGGGTTGTTGACCTCATGGGCGATGCCCGCCGCCAGTTGGCCAAGGGAGGCGAGTTTTTCTGATTGCACCAGCTGGCTTTCGAGCAGCTTGCGTTCATCGATCTCGCGCTGCAGCGCCGCGCTGGCCTGGGTCAGTGCCTGGGTGCGGCGCGCGACCCGTTGTTCCAGTTCATCGTTGGCGACTACAAGCGCGCGGTTGACCCGGTTTATCTCGCCGAAGCTGCGCAACAGCCACACCGCCATGTACAGCAACAGCAAGACCAACAGGGTAGAGAACACCAGCAGGTAGAAGTGGTAGCGCTGATTGACCAGCAGCGCCGTGCGTTCGTCACGGTCGAGCATCATGGCAATGGCATCCAGGTGCGCGGCGACCGGCAAGGCGCCGATCTGCTCAAGCAACTGATTGACCTTGGGCTGCTCGCGCAGGATCAACGCAATGTGGTTGCTGAGGGTGTCGATGGGCGCATGAAACTCCAGCGGCAGGCGCTCTTTGTTGACCGCCAGCTTGTTCAGGCCGACGAGGATGTCAGCCGCCTTGTCATCCGTGGTCATCTGGGCGAACTCAAGGCTGCTGAGCATCAGGTCGTAGGTGTCGGTAGAAATGTTGTGCAAGCGCAGTGCGTCGGCATCGGCCAACTGCCCCAGTTGTGCCTGGATACCGTCGGCGGCGGCGGGCAGAAACGCCAGGGAGTTGCGCAGCACGGCGTTATGCGACTTGAAGCGCTCGACGTAGTTTGCCTTTTCCTCGAACGCCTGCTGGTAGTCTGCGTAGGCCTGGCGCCATGCCGGGGAGTTACCGTGCTGGTTGCGGGTTTCAATGCTTTCGAAAGCCCGCCACAGGCGCTTCATCTCGACCACTGGCCAGACCAAGGGGTCGTAGTTGTAGTTGATGCTGGTGCGGGCCTTGAGTATTTCGTTTTCCCATTGCGAGTCGTTTTGCTTGATCTGCCGGATCAGGTCACGGGCCTGGGTGTAGGTACCGCTCTCGTCGGCCTTGGACATCAGGTACAGGTAGACCAGCACCGAGGCCAGCAACACGGCACTGGTCGTCAACAACAGCAAGCTGCGGCGGCGGGTCAGTCTCATAGGGGTTTGCCCTCCCATTCACCGGTCAGGGTCTTTAGAAACTGAATGATCAGCGCTTTGTCGTCGGTGCTTGGCGTGCGCCCCAATTGGTAGCGGAACATGACGTCCACCGCCGCTTCCAGGGTCGGCGCCGAACCATCGTGAAAGTACGGGGCGGTGACCGCGACATTGCGCAGGCTGGGCACCTTGAACACATGCCGGTCTTCTTCATCGCCCGTGACGTTGAAGCGCCCCAGGTCGGCAGGCGTGGGGTTGCCGCGGTCAGCGAAAAAATCGCCCAGCACGCCGAACTTCTGCAGCATGTTGCCGCCGATATTGACGCCTTGGTGGCAGGCAATGCAGCCGTATTCCTGAAACCGCGCGTAGCCGTATTTTTCGTCCTTGCTGAGGATCTCGGTGTCGCCCTGCAGGTAGCGGTCAAAGCGTGAATCCGGGGTCAACAGCGTGCGTTGAAAGGTGGCCAGCGCGTCCTGAAGGGTATGTTCATCCACCGCCTTGCCATAAGCCTTGGCAAACCCTGCGCGGTAGCTTGGGTCTGCGGCGATGCGCTGCACAACCACTTGCCAGTCGCTGCCCATTTCGCCTGGGCGCTGGACCACCAGGTGGGCCTGCTCTTCGAGGGTTTGCGCACGGCCATCCCAGAACTGGCGAAAGTTCAGGCTGGCGTTGAACACGCTGGGGGTATTGACCGGCAAGGGCTTGCCATCGACGCCGAGCGAGCGCACCTGGCCGTCGGCGCCCCCTTGGTCAAGCCGGTGGCAACTGGCACAGGCCAGGCTGGCGTTGCTCGACAAGCGCGGGTCATTGAACAGTTTGCGGCCCAGTTCGACCCGCTCAGGCGCTAATGCAGGCACCGCGGGCAATGGGGTGAGGGGCCCGCCAATGGCCTGTGCCAACCCAATCGAAGGCACCAGGAGCAACAGCACGCCCGCGCACGTGCGAAACGGCGGGTGGATAGGCATCGGGCAACCCTCCCTGGTGACAACGCGCTATGCCGCTGAGAATAGTCAGTGCCGTGCGCCAGCGCTAACCGATGGGGCAAATGTCATCTAGCCTGTAACCAAGGACCCGTTTGATTACCCGGTGCACGGAGGGGACCATGGAACAACCGGTAATGGATGATGTGGCCGACAGCGCCTGTGAGAAAGCCGTCGTGCTGCTGGTAGACGACGAGGCCTCGATTCTCAACAGCCTGCGCCGGCTGCTGCGTGGCCAGCCCTATGATGTGTTGCTGGCCGAAAGCGGCGCTCAGGCCCTTGAGCTGCTTGAACAGCAGCCCGTCAACTTGGTGATCAGCGATGCCCGCATGCCCGGCATGGATGGCGCGACCTTGCTGGCCCAGGTGCACCAGCGCTTTCCTGGCACCTTGCGCATCCTGCTGACTGGTTATGCCGACATGGCCACGATCACCAAGGCGATCAATGACGGCCAGATTCACCGCTACATCAGCAAACCCTGGAATGACGAAGAGATGCTGGTGACCGTGCGCCAGGCCCTGGCCTTGCAACACTCGGAAAGCGAGCGACGGCGCCTGGAGGCGCTGACCCAGGCACAGAACCAGCAGTTGAAGGTGCTCAATGCCAGCCTCGAACAGCGTGTCGCGGCGCGCACCGCCGAGCTGCAGCAAACGGCCGACATGCTCGACCTTGCCTACGAAGAGCTCAAGCACAGTTACGTCACCGGCACCGAGGTGTTCTCGCTGCTGGCCAACCTGCGCCTGCCCAAGCCCAAGCAGACCAACCGCCAGGTCATCGAACTGATTCGTGTGTACTGCACCCGCCATGGCCTGGACGAAGCCAGCCGCCGCGACCTGACCATGGCTGCCGCCCTGTACAACATCGGCAAGATGAGCTGGACCGACAGCATGCTGACCTGCCCGGTGGACCTGCTGCCGCATACCGAGCGCGACCTGTATCGGTCGTACCCGAAACAGAGCGAATCGCTGGTGATGACCCTGGAGCCGATGAAAGAAGCGGCGCAACTGATCTTGCACCATCAGGAACGTTGGGATGGCAGCGGCTTCCCCGACCATCTCAAGGGCGAGGCCATCCCCCTTGGGGCGCGCTGGTTGAAGCTGGCCGTGGACTTCATCGAGTTGCAACGCGGCCTGGTGCTGGAGCGGCAGATGAACAGCGATGAGGCCTTGATGTACATCCGCAAATACGCAGGCAAGCTGTATGACCCGGCGCTTGTGGAAGACTTTGTAAACGTCTGCGCGGAGTTTCTCAGCGATGTGACCCTGGCCGACCCGACGGTGCAGGCCCTGGGTACCCGCGACCTGGCCGCCGGCATGGTCCTGGTGCGCAATCTGAATGCGGACAACGGCATGCTCTTGCTCAATGCCGGCAAGGTGCTGAGTACGGCGTTGGTGGAAAAGCTGATTGCCTTCGAGCAGATGGAGGGGGGCAAGTACAGCGTGTTCGTTCGCGTCCCCGAGGGGGCTGTGACTTGAGCCCCCCTGTCAGATAGCATACTGAGCGATGCCGTTACCGAACGACCAGTTCTCCTTGCGCACTTCGACCAGATTGATGAAGACGTCCTCCTTGCGCACACCGGCCTCGCGGTTGAGCCCTTCGGCGATGGCCAGGTACAGCGCCTTCTTCTGATCTACCGTGCGCCCTTCGCTCAAGGTGATCTGGATGAAAACCTGGCCGTCGGTGCGGGCGATGCCCAGGTACTGTGGGTCGTTCACCAGGCGGTCGTCGTCGTGCTCGGTCAGTACCTGGAAGTTGTCGTGCTCAGGGACGTTGATCGTTGCCCTGAGCGCGGCGTAGACCACTTGACCGACCCTCGGCAGGTGCGTGGGGTCTGGGTGTCTCTTGCTGTCGATGCGTACCAGCGGCATGGGCGGCTCCTTGGCAGAAGGGCGGTGCCCATGAGCTTAGCCTGTTCAGCAAAGGGTGCAGTACGCGTCGACAGCGCATGGCTACAGCGCCTTATCAGCTGTTCCAGTCGGGTGCAAAATCGGGGCTTACCACGCGCTGATCCTTCGGCAAGCCTGCGATCAACGCCCGGTCTTCATCATCCAGCCGTACCTCCAGCGCCGCCAGGTTCGCCAATTGGTTTTCGCGGCTGCTGGCCTTGGGGATCACTGCGACGCCGTCCTGGTCGAGCAGCCACTGCAGCGCCACCTGGCTTGGCAGTACGCCGTGCTTGCGCGCAATCGACTGGATCACCGGTTGCTGCGCCGCCTGGCCACGGGCCAGCGGGGTATAGGCGGTAAGCAGCAGGTCATGGCTGCGGGCATAGTCGAGCAGCGGTTGCTGGTCGAGCAGCACGTGGTACTCCACCTGGATAGCCGACAACGGCGCGCCCAGCGTCTCGATCACCTGGCGCAGCAGGCCGAGGGGGAAATTGGCCACGCCGATGCTGCGCGCCTTTCCTTCGTCACGCAGCGCTACCAGGGTCTCGATGCTGCGGGCCAGGTCCCAGTCCTTGCCGGGCCAGTGGATATGAAACAGGTCTACCTGGTCGGTGCCCAGGGCGCGCAGGCTGTCTTCCAGTGACTGACGCATGGCCTTGGGTTCAAGGCGATCCCACCACACCTTGGTGGTCAGGTGGATCTGCTCGCGTGGCACGTCGCTGTCGCGCAGGGCTTGGCCCACGGCGGATTCATTGTCGTAGGCAGTGGCGGTGTCGATGTGTCGATAGCCCAGTTCCAGGGCCTGGCGCACGGCGTGGGTGCACTCGGTGCCGGTCATCGGCCAGGTGCCCAGGCCGATGCAGGGCAGGTCCAGGCCGTTGTGAGTGGTGAGCCTTCGCATGACGATTCCTTGTAGTGGTTACAGAGTCCGTAACGGATGGTCTACGATCAGCCCGGTGCGAACCATGCGCGGCATGCGGAAAGTGGTCGATCAGCGAACGGAAATTGCTTTTGGCCTGGACAGGCGGCAATTGAACTTCCTTATGCTCGTGCATCTCTTCTAGAATTCCAGCTGTTACATCCGCCAGGCCAGCCCTGTGCGGCTTTCCCTGGGCGTTGCATCCAGCCGCGCCGCCGTCGAGAACGCCATGAGTTCCAGCACACCGCTGTCCGGAGTCAACCAACCACTGCGTGGCATCGCCCTGGTGGTGGTGGCGACGTTCCTGTTTGCCAGTCACGATGCCCTGTCAAAATTCCTCGGTGGCCTGTACCCGATCATCATGGTGGTATGGGCGCGCTATCTGGTGCACACCTTGCTGATGGCCGGGATCTTCCTGCCCAAGTCGGGCCTCAATGTGCTGCGCACCCGCCGCCCGCTGTTGCAGACCCTGCGTGCCCTGAGCCTGTTGAGCACCAGCCTGTTGTTCACTACCGGCCTGCAGTATCTGCCGCTGGCCGAAGCCACTGCGGTCAACTTCCTGGCGCCGGTGCTGGTCACGGCCTTGTCGGCCCCGCTGCTCAAGGAGCGGGTGACGGTGGGGCAGTGGGTGGCGGTGGTGATGGGCTTTATCGGCGTGCTGGTGGTGGTGCACCCCGGCGGCGCGATGTTCACGCCGGCAATCCTGTACCCCTTCGGCTCGGCGCTGGGCTTCTGCTTCTATCAGTTGCTGACGCGGATTCTGGCCGCTCACGACAGCCCTACCACCAGCAACTTCTATGCAGGGCTGTGCAACACCCTGGCGATGAGTGCGCTGGTGCCGTTCTTCTGGGAGGTGCCGCGTTGGGACCACGCGCTGTTGATGCTGGCGCTCGGCGGGTTCGGCATGACCGCCCACCTGCTGCTGACCCAGGCGTTTCGCCATGCCGCCCCCGCGCTGCTGGCGCCGTTCAGTTATTGCCAGATCGTGTTTGCCGGGCTGCTCGGTATGTTGTTCTACAGCCAGGTGCCGGACAGCCTGAGCCTGGTGGGCATCTCGATCATCTGCCTCAGTGGCCTGGGCGCCGCCTGGATGCAGCGGCGCAAGTGAAATTGCCCGTGTTCACGGCAACGCCATGAACTGCAGGATACGCTCGCGCAACCAGCGTTCGGCCGGGTCGTTGTCCTGGGCGCCACTCCAGACCATGGACAGCTCCGCTTCGGTGATCTCGAAGGGTGCCGGGTCGGCGCGCAGGCTGCCGTCATCGGCCAGGGCGCAGGCGGCGTAGTCCGGTACCGTGGCGATCAGCTCGGTGTTACGCAGCAGGGCACGCAGGCTGCCGAACTGCGGCACGGCCAGCACCACCTTGCGGCAACGGCCGATGCGCGCCAGGTCGAGGTCGATATTGCCGCTCATGTCGCCAGAGAACGACACCATCACATGCGGCCGGGCGCAGTACTCGTCGAGGGTCAGTGGCCCCGGTCGATCGTCTGCGCGCAGCACCCGTACGCCAATGTCGCGCAACTTGCGGCGCTTGGCGGTGGCGGGCAGGTCGGTGGTATAGCTCACCCCAACCGAAATCTCGCCGCTGGCCAGCAGCCCAGGCATCAACAGGAAGTTGGCCCGCCGCACCACCACGCTGATCTCCGGCGCCTCTTCGCGCAGGGCCTGGAGCAGGGCGGGGAACAGGCCGAACTCGGCATCGTCCGACAGCCCGAGGCGGAATACATTGCAGCTGTTGGCCGGGTCGAATGCCCGCGCACGGCTGATGGCCGAGGAGATCACATCCATCGCCGGCCCCAGCTCGGTGAAAATCTGCATCGCCCGCGGCGTGGGCTCCATGGCCCGGCCATTGCGGATCAGCAGTGGGTCGTCGAACAGCTCGCGCAGGCGGGCGAGGGCGGCGCTGACGGTGGGCTGGGTGATGAACAGCTTTTCACCGACGCGGGTCAGGTTGCGTTCGATCATCAGGGCTTCGAACAGCACCAGCAGGTTCATGTCGACGCGGCGCAGGTCGTTGCGGTTCATGGGGCTTGGCTCACGTTGGCTGGAAGGTTCGCGGTGCATTGAAGCACGGCGCCGGCCCTTGTGCCTTGTATGGATGTGCCGGCCTTATGGCGGGCCGGATCGGCGCTGACAGAGCCAGCCTATTACGCCGGAATACTGGCTCTATTAGAAGTCTGCCCAAGCTCGACTAGTCTTTCCTCTGGCCCTGCGAATTGCCCATGTGGGCGGCGTCTGAGCACCTGTATTCAAGACCCTGCCGCCATGGCGTGACAGCGTTGCAAGCCCCGTGTCGGCAAAAGACCGACCCGACCTGATGAGGGGTAGGCACGAGCCCCAGTGCTCGGCTGATAGAACACCTGGCATAGACCGGAAATCTGGATAACCGACCCAAAGGTACCCACAGATGTCGAACGAATCGAAATGCCCGTTCCATCAAACCGCAGGTGGCGGCACCACCAACCGTGACTGGTGGCCTGACCAGCTCAACCTGAGAATCCTCCACCAACATTCGTCCAAGTCCGACCCGATGGACCCGGACTTCGACTACGCCAAAGCCTTCAAGAGCCTCGACTTCCAGGCCCTCAAGCAAGACTTGACGGCCCTGATGACCGACTCGCAGGACTGGTGGCCCGCCGACTTCGGCCACTATGGCCCGCTGTTTATCCGCATGGCCTGGCACAGCGCCGGTACCTACCGTATTGGTGATGGCCGGGGTGGCGCAGGCTCTGGTCAGCAGCGCTTCGCGCCGCTCAATAGCTGGCCGGACAACGTCAGCCTGGACAAGGCCCGGCGCCTGCTATGGCCGATCAAGCAGAAGTACGGCAACAAGATTTCCTGGGCCGACCTGATCGTGCTCACCGGCAACGTCGCGCTGGAGTCCATGGGCTTCAAGACCTTCGGTTTCTCGGGCGGGCGTGCCGATGTGTGGGAACCGGACGAAGACGTGTACTGGGGCTCGGAAAAGGTCTGGCTGGGCGGCGACACCCGCTACGGCAAGGAACAGCTCAAGGCCCAGCCGCCCGGCCAGGGTGATCTGGTGGCCGAGCCTGCCAAGCATGGCGAAGAGCAAAGCCGCGACCTGCAGGCCGAGCGCAACCTGGAAAACCCGCTGGCCGCCGTGCAGATGGGCCTGATCTACGTCAACCCGGAAGGCCCGGAAGGTAACCCCGACCCGGTCGCCTCGGGCAAGGATATCCGCGAGACGTTCGGCCGCATGGCCATGAACGACGAAGAGACCGTGGCCCTGATCGCCGGTGGCCATGCGTTCGGCAAGACCCACGGCGCCGGCCCCGCCGACAATGTCGGCGCCGAACCCGAGGCCGCCGGGCTTGAGCTGCAGGGCCTGGGCTGGGCGAACACGTTCGGCACCGGCAAAGGCCCCGATACCATCACCAGCGGCCTCGAAGTGACCTGGACCTCGACGCCGACGCGCTGGAGCAACGAGTACCTCAACAACCTGTTCAACTTCGACTGGGAACTGACCAAGAGCCCGGCCGGCGCGCACCAGTGGCGGCCGAAGGAAGGCAAGGGCGCCGGCACCGTGCCGGATGCCCATGACCCGGGCAAGAAACACGCACCCTCGATGCTCACCTCCGATCTGGCGCTGCGTTTCGACCCGATCTACGAGCCGATCGCCCGGCGCTTCAAGGACAACCCCGAGCAGTTGGCAGACGCCTTCGCCCGCGCCTGGTACAAGCTGATCCACCGCGACATGGGCCCGCTTGCGCGTTACCTCGGGCCGGAAATGCCCAACGAGGTACTGCTGTGGCAAGACCCGTTGCCCAAAGCCGAGCCCTCGTCGCTGAATGAGCAGGACATCGCTGCGCTCAAGGCCAAGGTGCTGGCCTCGGGCTTGAGCGTGGGTGAACTGGTGTCGACCGCCTGGGCGTCGGCTTCCACTTTCCGCGGTTCGGACAAGCGCGGTGGCGCCAATGGCGGGCGCTTGCGCCTGGCGCCGCAGAAAGGCTGGGCTGCCAACCAGGGCGTGGACAAGGTACTGGCGGCGCTGGAGAAAATTCAGGGCGAGTTCAACAACGGCGGCAAGCAGGTCTCCCTGGCCGACCTGATCGTGCTGGCCGGTACTGCAGCGGTGGAAAAGGCCGCCAAGGATGCCGGTTACACGGGCAGCGTGGGGTTCCGCCCCGGTCGCGTCGACGCGACCCAGGAACAGACCGACGTCGAGTCGTTCGCGGTGCTGGAGCCGCTGGCGGATGGCTTCCGCAATTTCACCAAGGACCGTTACAGCGTCAAGGCCGAGAAGCTGTTGCTGGACAAGGCGCAACTGCTGACCCTCACCGCCCCCGAGCTGACCGCGCTGATCGGTGGCCTGCGCGTACTGGGCGCCAACCAGGGTGGCAGCAAGGACGGCGTGTTCACCGACCGGCCCGGTACCCTGAGCAACGACTTCTTCCGCAACCTGCTGGACATGGGCGTGGAGTGGAAGCCGACCTCGGCCGACAACGAAGCCTTCGAAGGCCGGGACCGCAAGACCGGGCAGGTGAAATGGACCGGCAGCCGCGTCGACTTGGTGTTCGGCTCGCATGCCCAGTTGCGCGCGCTGAGCGAGGTGTACGGCAGCAGCGATGGCCAGGCCAAGTTCATCAAGGACTTCGTTGCTGCCTGGGTAAAGGTCATGGAGCTTGATCGCTTTGATCTGAAGTAACGCCATCAGTACGTGGGGGCGCTGTGCGCCCCATTCGCGGCGCAAGGCCGCTTCCACAGGGTGTGGGGGCGGCCTTTTGTCGCAAATGGCCGGCAAAGCAGCCCTGGCCATCGCGCCAATTCCAGGTCGGATAGATACAAAAGTGTCCTCGTTCGTTCTGTTGCAATGCTTCTCAGGCGGCCGGCCTGAACAGCGTGCTCACAACGACAAGGAACCCGACCATGCAAATGCCAAAGACCCTGAAGATCCGTAACGGCGAAAAGGTCAAAGCGACTTTCTCCGCACAGGAATACGCAGCCCGCCACGCCCGTCTGCGGGCCTACATGGCCGAGCAGGACATCGAGGCGGCGATCTTCACCTCGTACCACAACGTCAATTACTACAGCGACTTCCTCTATTGCTCGTTCGGCCGCCCGTACGCGCTGGTCGTGACCCAGGACAAGGTCGTCTCGATCAGCGCCAATATCGATGGCGGCCAACCTTGGCGGCGCACGGTCGGTACCGACAACATCGTCTACACCGACTGGCAACGCGACAACTACTTCGTTGCCATCCAGCAGGCGCTGCCGCTGGCCTCGCGCATCGGCGTGGAGTACGACCACCTCAACCTGCAAAACCATGGCAAGCTCGCTGCCTGCTACCCCAAGGCCGAGCTGCTGGACATCGGCGCCCCGTGCATGCGCATGCGCATGATCAAGTCCGCCGAAGAGCAGGCGTTGATCCGCCACGGTGCCCAGGTGGCCGATATCGGCGGCGCTGCGGTGGTCGAGGCCCTGCGTGAGCATGTGCCAGAGTACGAAGTGGCCTTGCATGCTACCCAGGCCATGGTGCGTGAAATTGCCAAACGCTTCCCCGACGGCGAACTGATGGACACCTGGACCTGGTTCCAGTCCGGGCTCAACACCGATGGCGCGCACAACCCGGTTACCAGCCGCAAGGTCGGCAAGGGCGAGATCCTCAGCCTCAACTGCTTCCCGATGATCGCCGGCTATTACACGGCGCTTGAACGCACCCTGTTCCTTGACCATTGCCCGGATGATCACCTGCGCCTGTGGCAGGCCAACGTCGAGGTGCACGAAGCAGGGCTGAAACTGGTGCGCCCGGGCATGCGCTGCAGCGACATTGCCCGTGAGCTGAACGAGATCTTCCTGCGTCACGACCTGCTGCAGTACCGCACGTTCGGCTATGGCCATTCGTTCGGCACCCTCAGCCACTACTACGGCCGCGAGGCGGGGCTCGAGCTGCGCGAAGACATCGACACCGTGCTGGAGCCCGGCATGGTGGTGTCGATCGAGCCGATGATCATGCTGCCCGAGGGTCGGCCGGGTGCTGGCGGCTACCGCGAGCATGACATCCTGATCGTCAACGACAACGGTGCCGAGAACATCACGCGCTTCCCGTATGGCCCGGAGCACAACATCATTCGCAAATAACGCCCGGTGCCGGCCTTTTTGGGCGGGGGGTTGCCCCGCAAAGAGGCCGGCACGCACACCACAATAATTACTGAATGACCATTAGACCCTGCCTCCAATTAGAAGAATCAGAGGGTACCCGTCATGTCCAGCACCACCCTGAACGCTTCCACTCTCGACGGCTCCGCGCCCAGCGCCGAACGCCAGGCCTTGCGCAAGGCCGCGCGCGCCAGTTTCATGGGCAACTTCGTCGAATGGTTCGATTACGCCGCCTACGGCTACCTTGCAACCATCATTGCCGCTACGTTTTTCCCGCAAACCGACAAGACCAGCGGTTTGCTGGCAACCTTCGCGGTGTTTGCCCTGTCGTTTCTCGTTCGCCCCTTGGGCGGTGTGGTCTGGGGCCATTTCGGCGACCGCCACGGGCGGCGCAACGCGCTGTCGTTGTCGATCCTGATCATGTCGATTTCGACCTTCTGCATCGGGCTGCTGCCCGGCTACGCGCAAATCGGCGTGTGGGCGCCGTGCCTGTTGTTGTTGATCCGCCTGGTACAGGGCTTTTCGGCCTCGGGCGAGTATGCGGGGGCGTCGGCGTTTCTGGCTGAGTACGCACCGCAGGGCCGGCGCGGGCTGTATACCAGCATCGTGCCGGCCAGTACGGCGGCGGGGTTGTTGTTCGGCGCGGCGTTCGTGGCGGTGCTGCATGAGGTGCTTAGCAGCGAAGACCTGCACAGCTGGGGCTGGCGGCTGCCGTTTCTGCTCGCGGCACCCTTCGGCCTGGTAGGCCGATATATCCGCATGAGCCTGCAGGACACCCCCAAGTTTCTGGAGATGGAGCAGCGCCTGGAGAACAAGGCCTGCATGGCCCCGGCGCCGATCCGTGAGCTGCTGACCGCCCACCGCCGCAGCCTGGCCATCGGTATCGGCGTCACCTGCCTCAACGCGGTCGCGTTCTACCTGCTGCTCAGCTACATGCCCACGTACCTGTCCACCGAGCTGGGCATGGGCGAGCGGGATGCCTTCATCGCCTCGACCGTCTCGCTGGCCACCTACATCGGCCTGATCTTCCTGATGGGGCGGCTGTCTGACCATTTCGGCCGCAAGACCATGCTGGTGATCGCCTCGCTGTTGTTTCTGGGGCTTACCGTGCCGCTGTTCACCCTGCTAGATGGGCAGCCACTGCTGGTGATCCTGGCCATCCAGATCCTCTTCGGCGCGATGCTGGCGATGAACGACGGTACCTTGCCGTGCCTGTTGGCGGAGATCTTCCCGACCCGGGTACGCTTCAGCGGCTTTGCCCTGAGCTTCAATGTGGCCAATGCCTTGTTTGGCGGGACGGCGCCGTTCATTGCCACCTGGTTGATACAAGTGACCGGCAGCAAGCTGGCGCCGGCCGGGTACCTGCTGGCGGCGGCACTGGTGGCGCTGGTGGCGATGTTGATGTGCCGGGAGACGGCGCATGCGGCCTTGAAAGACTAGCGGGCTTTGCCGGCCGCTTCGCGGGGTTACCCGCGAAGCGGCATCCCCTCACTCAGTGCAACGAAGCCTGGCGCCGCTCCCCCAACGGCGACAGCCCAAAGAAGCGGCTGTAGCTCTTGGAGAAATGCGCCGGCGAGCTGAAGCCGCACGCCAGCGCCACCTCACGTACCTGCACATCGCTGCGCAGCAGCAGCTCCCGCGCGCGCGACAGCCGCAACTCCAGGTAGTACTGGCTGGGTGTCCGCTGCAGGTATTTATGGAACAACCGCTCCAACTGGCGCACGGTCACTTCGTTGAGGCTGGCCAGCTCCTCCAGCCCCAGTGGCTCTTCCAGGTTGGCCTCCATGATTGCCACCACCTGGCTCAGCTTGGGCTGGGCGCTGCCGAGCAACGTGCGCAGCGGCACCCGCTGGCGTTCCCGCTCGCCACGCACCCGGTCGCACAGCAGCAGCTCGGCCGCCTTGGCGGCGATGCCCTGGCCACCTTCCTCACGGGCCACCAGTTGCAGCATCATGTCCATGGCCGCCACACCGCCCGAGCAGGTATAGCGGTCGCGGTCCAGTTCGAACAGCTGGCCGGAAATGACGATACCGGGGAACTGCTCCTGCAAGGTCTGCATGTCTTCCCAGTGGATGGTACAGCGGTAGCCTTTGAGCAGCTCGGCCTTGGCCAGCAGGTAGCTGCCGGTGCAGATGCCGCCCAGCGGCAGGCGTTGACGGGCCAGTTGGCGTAGCCAGTCGATCAGTGGCCGGGTGCCACGGCTGCGGTCGATCGGGTTGGCACCGACCACCAGCAGGGCGTCCAGCGCAGGGGCGTTGTCGATACTGTGGTCAGGCAGCACGCGCATGCCGTTGCTGGCCATTACCGGCTCGTGGCTGGCGGCGATCAGCACAGTGCGAAACATCGGGCGGCGGGCGGCCAGGTTGGCCATGCGCAGGGTCTCCACCGCCGACGCCAGGCCGATGGTGGTGAAGTTGGGCAGGATCAGAAAGCCGAAGGTCTTGACGGTGCAGGGTGATACGGGTGCTGTAGCGGGGTGGACCATTGCGATCTTCCTGTGCAAGCTGAGGCATAGTTGGTCAGGGGCAGTGAAAAATCCAAGCCTCGCGTGTTTCTTGTTGTTATGGGTCGTTGCCGGGTCGATCTTACACCCCCGGCGCAGCGGCCAGGAATGGCTCCGCCGGCTGGCGGCTGCCAACAGTGATTGCCTATAGAAGGTGAACGTTCAGTGAACCCCGAATCCATGCTGGCGGCATTGCCAGGTTTCGCCATGACACCCGCGTCGATCGAGGTGCTGCCCGATGCCAGGGCCTACCGCGCCTGCCTGCTCGAGCGCATCAGGGCGGCGACCCGGCGTATCGTCATCGTCGCGTTGTACCTGCAGGAAGACGAAGCCGGCCAGGAAGTGCTGGATGCCTTGTACCAGGCCAAAGCCGCGCGGCCAGGCCTGGAGATCACCATCGTGGTCGACTGGTTCCGTGCCCGGCGCGGCCTGCTGGGGGGCGGGCGGCAGCCGGGCAACGCTGCCTGGTATCAGGCCCAGCGCCAGCACCATGGCCTGGACATCGTCATCCATGGCGTGCCCGTGCAAACCCGCGAGCTGTTTGGTGTACTGCACCTTAAAGGCAGCATCATCGACGATTGCGTGATCTACACCGGCGCCAGTCTCAACAACGTCTACCTGCACCGTTTCGACCGCTACCGCCTGGATCGCTACCACCTGTTCCACTCACCGGCCCTGGCCGATGCCATGGTCGATCTGGTGCGTCGCCTGCTGCACCACACTGCCACGCCGCGCCTCGACCTGCCGGCACCGCCCTCGACCCGCAGCCTGCGCGGCGACATCCGGCGCTTGCGCGCGCGGCTGCGGCGCATGGCCTATGACGTGCCTGCCAGCGCGTCGGGGCAGGGCCTGCGGGTGATCCCGCTGCTGGGTGTCGGGCGCGGCAATCTGCTCAACCGGGTGCTTTGCGCACTGCTGGGCGCTGCGCGCACGCAAATCGTCATCAGCACGCCGTACTTCAACCCGCCACGGGTATTGATGCGCGAGATCGACCATGCACTCGACCGAGGCGTGCGGGTGGAGCTGATTGTCGGCGATCGTACCGCCAATGACTTCTATATCGCGCCCGGCGAGCCGTTCAGTGCCAGCGGCGCGTTGCCTTACCTGTACGAAGACAACCTGCGCGCCTTCACCCGCCGTCGCCAGGCCGCTCTTGCCAGTGGCCAGCTTGAAGTGCGTATCTGGAACGACCCAGGGCACACCTTCCATGCCAAGGGGCTGTGGGTCGACCAGCGCTACTCGCTGTTGACCGGCAACAACCTGAACCCCCGAGGGTTCAACCTGGACCTGGAAAACGGCTTGCTGATCGATGACCCCGAGGCACAGTGGTTAGTGCCGCGCGAAGCCGAGTTGGCGGGGTTGCGCCAGCATGCGCGCAGGATCGATTCAGCTGCCGAGCTGGGGGTCAAGGCCGAGCACCCCAAGGAAGTGCGCAAGCTCTTGCGGCGGTTGCGCTACAGCCGCCTGGAACCGTTGATCAAGCGGGTGCTGTAACGCTGGTGAGAGGGCTCTGAAAAAGTCTTGCAAGCGCATACAATCAGGCCTTTTCCACGTTAACCAGATAGGCCAAACCGTCCATGGCGCTTGACCCCCCAACGATGCTGACAATCACCATCGCCCTGGCAGCTGCGGCTGCCTTGTACCTGGCGATCGAGTGGCGCAGTGTTCGCGAGCCTTCGCTGCTGTTGTGGAGCGCCGGCTTCGCCACGATCACCGTCGGCTCCACCCTGGCCCTGTTGCGGGGCATCGGCTTGCTGCTGATCGGTATCTGGTTCGCCAATGGCTTGCTGGTGGTGGCGCACGGGTTTTTCCTGCTGGGGGTGTTGCGCTTCACCCAGCACCGCCTGTCGCGCGCCTGGCTGCTGATGGTGGGGGTGTGGTTCGCCTTGCTGCTGTTGCCCGCCGGCCCGGAGTGGTCGAAGGTGATGCTGATGGTCAACTCGTTGCTGGTGGCGTTGCTGACGCTCAAAGCCAGTTTCCTGTTGAAGCCCCACGGCAGGTCGTTGAGCGTGGGCGCGGTGCAGTTGCGTTATGTGCTGCTGATTCATGGCCTGTTCTATGTGGCGAAGGCGATCATTGCGATTGCCCCGGGCACGCTGATTGACCTGGCGACGTTTGGCGGGCTGATCATCCAGGTTTCCCTGGTCGAGGGGGCGATGGCAATCATGCTGATTGCGCTGTCGATGACCGGTACGGTGCGTTATCGCCGTGAAGAGCGCATCGCCCGGCTGGCGGCACGGGACCCGCTGACGGCGTTATACAACCGCCGCGCGCTGGAAGTGCGGGCGACGCACTTTTTCAAAGAGGTGAGCCCGGCGCGGCCAGGCGCCTTGCTGCTGATCGACATCGACAATTTCAAACTGGTCAACGATTTGCACGGGCACATTGCCGGTGATCGGCTGTTGATCGCCTTGAGCGAGATGATGCGTGCGGTGTTGCCGGAGCGGTCACTGGCGGCGCGGCTTGGCGGCGACGAGTTTGTCATCCTGCTCAGTGCGGCGACCAGCGAGCGCGTGGTGGCGCTGGGCAGCCAGTTGCGTGAACAGTTTCAGCAGTTTGCGCTGCAAACGGTGCCCACGCCGCAGGCCGTGACCTTGAGCATCGGTGCCAACCTGTTCGACCAGCCGCCCGCGAGCCTGGCGGCGTTGATCGAGCAGGGAGATGTAGCGCTGTATCAGTCCAAGCGCGATGGGCGCGACAGCATTCGCCTGGTTGACCGGACGCTGGTCAGCTCGGGTAGCTAGCAACGCTTGACGCTGGGGGCCGCCAAAGCGGCCCCCAAACACTCAGGTCACAACCTGATAGCAAGGCACATACGCCGCGCCACCCGGCAGTTTCATCCGGTGCTGGTCGACAAACGCCTGCAACAGGTGCCCCAGCGGCGCCAATACCGCACTGTCACCACGGATCTGGTACGGCCCGTGTTCCTCGATCAGGCGGATGCCCTTGTCCTTGACGTTGCCCGCCACAATCCCGGAAAACGCCCGGCGCAGGTTGGCGGCCAGTTCATGCGGCGGCAGCTCGCGGCGCAGGGCCAGTTCGGCCATGTTGGCATGGGTCGGGTCGAACGGATGCTGGAAGCCCTCGTCGATCTTCAGCAGCCAGTTGAAGTGGAAGGCATCGTTGCGCTCGCGGCGGAACTGCTTCACCTCCTTGAGCCCTTCGACCATCTGCCGCGCCACTTCGGCCGGGTCATCGATGATGATCTGGTAGTGGCGCTGGGCGGCGTCCCCCAGGGTGGCGCCGACGAACGCGTGCAACTGCATCAGGAACGGCTCGGCACTGCGCGGGCCGGTCAGCACCACCGGGAAGGGCAGGCCCTGGTTGTCGGGGTGCATGAGAATGCCGAGCAGGTAGAGGAACTCCTCGGCAGTACCGGCGCCGCCGGGGAAGATAATGATGCCGTGGCCGACGCGGACGAAGGCTTCCAGGCGTTTCTCGATGTCCGGCAGGATCACCAGTTCGTTGACGATCGGGTTCGGCGCCTCGGCAGCGATGATGCCCGGCTCGGTCAGGCCCAGGTAGCGGCTGCCGTGCATGCGTTGCTTGGCATGGGCGATGGTGGCGCCCTTCATCGGGCCCTTCATCACCCCAGGGCCGCAGCCGGTGCAGACGTCCAGCTTGCGCAGGCCCAGCTCGTGGCCGACCTTCTTGGTGTACTGGTATTCCTCGGTGCTGATCGAGTGGCCGCCCCAGCACACCACCATCTTCGGCTCTACGCCGGGGCGCAGGGTGCGGGCGTTGCGCAGTAGGTGGAACACGTAATCGGTGATGCCCTGGGAGCTTTCCAGGTCGATGCGCTGGCTGGCCAGCTCGCTTTCGGTATAGACGATGTCGCGCAAGGCGCTGAAGAGCATTTCGCGGGTGCTGGCGATCATCTCGCCATCGACGAAGGCATCGGCTGGGGCATTCAGCAGCTCCAGGCGTACGCCGCGGTCTTGCTGGTGGATGCGCACCTCGAAGTCCTTGTAGGCCTCGAGGATGGTCTTGGCATTGTCGACATGCGCGCCGGTATTGAGGATGGCCAGGGCGCACTGGCGGAACAGGGTGTAAAGGCTACCGGTACCGACTTCACTCAGTTGCTGCACTTCACGTTGCGACAGCGTCTCCAGGCTGCCTTTGGGGCTGACGGATGCATTTATGACATGGCGTTGAGGCATCTAAGTCTTTCCTGTGCGGGTAAAACATCCTTCTTTGACACCACCATACCGAGAAATGCACGCGACAACGAGGGGGCACCGTGGAAAGATTCTGCAGACGGAGTGGGCGGCTTCGCGGGTAAACCCGCGAAGCCGCCCACTCCGAGCTTGCATGTTCAGCCGAGCAGTTTTTGCACCCCGAGGGTAATGGCCAGCCCACCGCCCACCAGCCACAGGTTGAGTATTGCCCCGGTAATCAGCGCCCGTGGCCCCGCCTGGCGGATCTGGCTGAAGCGCGTCTCCATGCCCAGCGCTGTCATGGCCATGGTCAGGGCAAAGGTGTCGAGCGTATTCACCACCTGGGTCACACTGCCAGGCAGCACCTGCAGCGAGTTCACCAGCACCAGCGCCAGGAAGCCGAAGGCGAACCAGGGCATGGCGATGCGCCCGTTGCCTTGCCCCTGGCCAGGCTGGCGTGCGCGGCTGATCCACAAGCCCACCACCAGCAACACCGGCACCAGCAGCATCACCCGGGTCATTTTGACGATGGTCGCAATGTGCGTAGCCTCGGGGCTGACGTTGCTCGCGGCGCCGACCACCTGGGCTACTTCATGGATAGTGCCGCCCAGGAACAGCCCGGCGCCCAGGGTATCGAGGTGCAGCCAGCCGGCATTGATCGCCAGTGGGTAGAGGAACATCGACAGGGTACCGAACAGCACCACGCTGCCGACCGCCATGGCGCTCTTGTGCGGAGCGCTGCGCAGCGCCGACTCGAAGGCCAGCACCGCAGCCGCGCCGCAAATGGCACTGCCGGCGGCGGTGAGCAGCGCGGTGTCGCGGTCCAGCTTGAGCAGCTTCATGCCACACCAGAGGCCGATCAGCAGGGTGCTGACCACCACCAGCAGCGACACCGTCAGCCCCGACCAGCCGACTTCGGCGATTTCCTGCAGGCTGACCCGCAGGCCGAAGAAGGCCACGGCGATGCGCAGCAGCCCGCGCGCCGAAAAATTGATGCCCGCCGCCCAACTGGCCGGCACGCCATCGCGCAGTGCATTGCCATACAAGGCACCGGCAACGATGCCGACGATCAAGGGGCTGATACCCAGGCTGGCGATGGCGGGCAAGGCCGCCAGCTGGGTGACGGCAAGCGCGAACAGCGCGACGAACAGGATGCCATTGAGCCGCCCTCGGGTAGAGAGGGTAGGCGTATAGGCGGGGTGGGACGGAGCCGTGGCCATGTGAGTCCTCCGGAAAAGGTGTTTCGACAAGGCCTACGTTAATCTGGTTATAAGCTTATAAAAAATCGTAATTTAGGATGTGAAGTATCCATTTTTCTGATATTTTCAATTCATGACCCCAGAACAACTGATAACGTTCGCCACGGTTGCCGAGCACGGCAACATCAGCCATGCGGCCCAGGCGTTGCACCTGTCGCAGCCGGCTGTGTCCGGGCAGCTGAAGTTGCTGCAGGAGGCGTTCGGCGAACCGCTTTATCAACGCGCCGGCCGTGGCGTGCGGCTGACAGCTGCGGGTGAGCAGCTGCTGGCCCATGCCGAGCGACTGCGCGACACCTTTCGCCAGGCGCAAGCCCTGCGCGAGGCTATGCGCGGCCTGGAGCGCGGCACACTGCGCATCGGCGCCAGTACCACCCCGGCCAGCTACCTGTTGCCGTACCTGATCGCCGACTTCCATGCACGCTACCCCGACGTGTCGGTGAGTACCTCCAATGGCAATACCGCAGAAATCGTCGCCGCGCTGGGCAGTGTCGACATCGCCCTGATCGAAGGCCCCCCCGGGCAGGAGCTGCCCCTGGGCACGGGGGTGACGCCGTGGCGTGAAGACGAGATCGTCGCCATCGTGCCCAGTGGCCATCCGTTGGCAGGTGACGAGCCGCAGACCCTGGAGGCTGTGGGGGCCTACCCCTTGGTGCTGCGCGAGAGTGGGTCAGGGGTGCGGCAGATTGTCGAACGCGCGTTTGCCCGCAGTGGCGTGGCAATGCGCGTGGGGCTGGAAATTGCTGGCGTGGAGGGGGTAAAGGAAGCGGTGCGGGCGGGGATGGGCATCGGCTTTGTGTCGGCCATGTCGATTCGCCATGAGGATGGCGCGTTGCGGCGGCTGCGGATTGCGCCGCAGCCACTGGTGAGGCGCTTTTCCATCCTGATGCCCCATGCCGCCACGCCTTCGCGGGCGGCGGCACGGTTTATGGCGTTGTGCGTTGGGGAGCTTGAAGTGGGTTAGGTCTTGCGGGCGCCCAATGCATTTCGCGCGCCGCCCGGCTTCCACGGCAGTCAATAGCGTCGGGCCAAGGTCGAGGCTGAGCACGTTGCCTAACGATTGCGTAGCGTGTCCAGCGCTGGGGACCAAACGACATGGCCACAGCGCTCACATGCGACCGAGTCGTGCGCCCCATGGTAGGTCGGAAAACCACAGCCCACGCAACAGTAAAGGCCGGCAGAAGGTGGTGAGGAGTATTGCGGACGATGCTCGAAAGGGAGCACTGACAAGCCCGCCTTGGTGTCCTCCGGCTCATAGAAATACAAACTGAGCTCACCGTCAGTTTCCAACAGGCCCAAACGTACCTGTCCCAAGTGCTCTACACCGCGCTGGCGTAGTTCCATGAAGAGTTCATTCGAGGAAATGTTCATATTGCGCAGCGAATGGATCTCGTACATTCCGTCCTTCACCACCGTTATCGGCAATCCATCAATCCAGGCTTCACACGTCTTGCTCCGCTTCATGAGGTAGACCGTACCCCGATACAGCAACAGGAGCGTCAAGAAGACCAGGGCCACCGGCAGCAGCGGAACATCTTCATAGAAGGTCACATCGCCGGCAGCGGAGCCGAGGGTCAGAATAACCACCAGCTCGAAGCGGGAGAGTTGTTTGATTCCGCGTCGGCCACTGAATTTGAGGAAGAAGAACACGGCTGCAAATGCGGCCAAAACCCTAAGGGCGACCTCCAGAAGAAAGGTCACAGGCAGATCGCCCAGCAGCATCCGTTGAAGGTCGAAAGATACCATTCGTTTTCCTCGTTAGCGGCCACCGCTGTGGTGAATCCACACCGCATAGGCCGATTTCAATGATTGAGGCAAGCAAGGAAGATCTCGCTTCAACGCAGCCTGGGTTTCCGGGCCTCGCACCCACTCGGTTAACCATGCGATAAGCAAAAGGCGAGTCACTGGACATGGGGCTACTTGGCGTTCGAGTTCATCTGCGATCTGAGCGAGCCCCTCTAGGGTTTCACCCAGCTTAGTGATCTGATCTTTCATGGGTTGGACTCCAATAATCGTTTCGCTTGACCGCTTCGCATACACCTCTTCCACTCTAGTAGGCGCTCACAGTGACAGGGCTCAAGCCACCTTGAACACATGCTTCAGATAAGCCACGAAGTTCTCATCCCGGCACTGCGTCTTGCCCGGGCTATCACTGATCTTCGCCACCGGCGCACCATTGCAGGCCGTCATCTTGATCACGATGTTCATCGGCACGACCCCAGGGATATCGCAAGTCAGATGGGTGCCGATGCCAAAGCTCACATTGATCCGTTCATGCAGCGCGCGGTACAGGCCAAGTGCCTTGGCAAAGTCCAGCCCATCGGAAAAGATCAACGTCTTGCCCTGCGGGTCGATGCCCAGTCTTTCATAGTGGGCAATGGCCTTCTCTGCCCAGGCTAGCGGGTCGCCAGAGTCGTGGCGCAAACCATCGAACAGTTTGGCGAAGTACAAATCGAAATCGCCCATGAACGCGTCCATGGTGATGCAATCGGTCAACGCGATGCCCAGCAACCCGCGATATTCGCGTACCCAGCAATCCAGCGCGGCCGCCTGGCTGTCGACCAGCCGCGGGCCAAGTTGCTGGTGGGCCATGAACCATTCGTGGGCCATCGTACCGATGGGCTTGAGTTGGTATTCGCGGGCCAGGTGCACGTTGCTTGTGCCGACGAAGCGGCCCGGGAAGTCGCGTTTGAGGGTGTGCACCACGGCCTCCTGAACGCGGTACGAGAAGCGCCGCCGGGTGCCGAAATCGGCCAGTTGAAAGCCTGCCAGCTCAGCGGCGCTGGCCTCGGCCTTGAGCCAGTCGAGCTTCTGGTACAGCCGCTCGCCCACCTGCTCCATCACCACCTCGCGGTAGCGGTAGCGGTTGCGCACTTCGCTGATGATCGCCAGCAGCGGGATCTCGTAGAGGATCACGTGCAGCCACGGCCCACGCACGCGAATCGCCAGCTGCCCGGCGTCATCCAGGCCCACCTGCACATAACGCAAGTTGAAGCGGAACAGGCTGAGAAAGCGGATGAAGTCCGGTTTGATGAACGGAATCTGCTCCAGATACGCCAGTTGGTCGTGGGTGACGGTGACCTCGGCCAGTTGCTCGACCTGGTAGCGGATTTCTGCCAGGTAAGGGGAGAGGTCTTCACCATTACGGCAGCGGAACTCCCATTCCACCTCGGCATTGGGGTAGTTATGCAGCACGGCCTGCATCATGGTGATCTTGTAGAAGTCGGTGTCCAGCAGGTTCTGGATGATCCGTGGGCCGAATACGCTGTCACTCATGGGCGGTCTTCCTTGATCAAAGCGAGCTGGTGGTCGAGTGCGGCCTCGTCGCCGCAGAGGATGACACCCTCGGCAGCCAGCGCCCCGCAGGCGCTGATGGCGCCTTCCTGGGTCAGGGCGCGGCAGGCGGGCAGGTACAGCAGCACCTGGAAACCGGCCTGGCGCAGTTGGCGGGCAGTGGTCTTGACGCAGTAGTCCAAAGCCAGGCCGCCGACGATGACGGCGCCCACCTGTTGCACGGTGAGGTATTCGATAACCCCGGTGGAGCGGCGTTCGGCCAGGTCGTGGTAGCAGGCGCCGTAGGGGTGCAGGTCGGGTTCGACGCCTTTCCATACGAAGTAGTCGTAGTCGATGGGGGCGGGCAGGCCGGGCAGCAGCTCGAAGCCGGGCGTGCCTGGCACGCAGTGGCTGACCCAGGTCAGGTCAGCATTGGCCAGCGTCAGCGGTTGCAGCATCTGCCCAGGTTCGGCCACCACCCAGGCGGCATTGGCCGGGTGTGCGTCCTTGCTGCCCAGGCGCAGGTCGGCACGAAGGGCCATGGTGTTGAGGTCGGCGGCAATTTCATTGCCCTCGGGTACCGGCAGTTCGTGTGGGGCGTAGGCAGTGAAGCCGTTTTGCGCGTCGACGTCGAAACTGGCGATCTTCATGGTGCTCTCCTCGCGGGTGTTGCTATATATTCCACCTGGTGTATTAAGTGTGTCAAGCACCAGAGCAGGTAGGAAAGAAGCTTGTACTACTAAAGCGCTCTGGTGGAATATTGCAGGATTGAAGAGTGGAGCCTTTGCGTGAGTAGCACTGAAGTCCTGGCCAGCGTCGATATCGTCGCTCTGCGCATGGCCCCTGAAGCCCAGCACCTGCAAGTGTTGTTGCACCGCCGTGAGCGCGAACCGCACGTCGGCCAGTGGGCGTTGCCGGGTGTCATCGTCAACGGCCGTATTGCCGACACCAGCCTGGAAGGCGCCGCCGAGCGCGCCTTGCGCGAAAAGGCCCGTATCGTACCGTGCTACATGGAACAGATAGGCACCGAAGGCAATGCTTTCCGTGACCCGCGCGGTTGGTCGCTGAGCACCTACTACCTGGCCCTGCTCGCCCCTGGGCAGGCCGTTGAGGGTGAGCAGCTGGCGTTTTTTGATGTGGACAGCGTGCTGGAGCGCAGGGTGCTGTTGCCCTTCGATCACAGACTGCTGGTGGAGCGCGCCCGCGAGCGACTGGCGGCGAAGACGGTGTACAGCAGCCTGCCGTTGTACTTGCTGGCAGAGAAGTTCACGGTGCTCGATGCGTTGGCGTCAGTGCAGGCGTGCCTGGGGCAGGCTGTGAACAGCACCTCGCTGCGCAAGCGCCTGGAGCGTTTGCGCGAGCAGGGGTGGGTGAGGGACACCGGGGAGAAGAACCAGCCACGGCTGGGCAGGCCGCAGCAGTTGTTTCAATACACACCGCAGGGGCCGCGGCCGTTCATGTTCGACCGCAGCCTGTTGCCGGAGGGCGGGCAGTAGCTTGCTTGTCTTGGTTTCTTCAGGAGGGCGAAGATCGAGCGGCGTCCGCGAAGCGCATGCCTTGGTTTATCTGGCGCCTATGAGATCGAGCGCCGCAGGTGCCAGGCTTGGCATTTTCAGCGCCTATGAGATCGAGCGCCGCCCGCGCGGCGCTTCGCGGCGCAAGGCCGCTCCCACATCTGTTTCGGGCCAGTGCGGCCAGTGGCATTTGCGCGCGACCGCCTTGTTTGTACGACGCGATATTGAGGGGGGCACCAAGGGGCCGCGCGCCAATGCCTCAGGAATAATTGGCCCGAAACAGATGTGGGAGCGGCCTTGCGCCGCGAAGCGCCGCGCGGGCGGCGCTCGATCTTATAGGCGCCAGATAAACCAAGGCATGCGCTTCGCGCAAGCCCCTCGATCTCCCGACGAGCAACCCGCAGCCATTCTTACCGCCCACACCGGCTGGTATCACCATGCTCCGCCGGCGCCTTGCGCGCCGCAGCCAGCAGGGTCGCCAACACAATCAACGCTGCCCCCGCCGCCATGCGCAGGCTCGGCTGCTCACCAAACAGCCACCAGGCACCGAGGATCGCATACACCGGCTCCAGCGCGATGATCATGCCGGCGGTACGTGCCTCCAGGCCTTCGAGGCTCTTGACGAACAGAAACTGCGACAGCCCGGTGCAGAACACCCCCAACAGCGCCAGGTTGACCCAGTCGTCGCCGCCCAGGCTGGTACTGGCCAGGTGGGTGAAGGCGAACGGCGCAACCAGCGCGGCTACCACCACGTTCTGCCAGAAGGCTACCTGCAAGGCATTCATGTTCGACGCATTGCGGCGGTTGGCTACGGTCAGCACGGCGAACGCCAGGCCCGAGCCCAGGCCCCAGATCAGGCCAAGGGTGCCGCTGTCGAGCAGGTCGAAGGACGGCACCACCATCACCAGGCCCGCAGTCACCATCAGCAACAGCAAGCCCTGCACGGCACCGATGCGCTGGCCGAACACGCCGCGTTCGATCATGGCTATAAAGGCAGGGAAGCTGGCGAAGCCCAGCGTGGCCACGGCCACGCCGCCGACCTTGACGGCGATGAAGAAGGTCACCCAGTGCGTCGCCAGCAACGCGCCGGTTAGGCCCAGGATGGGCAGGTTGCGCAGGGTCAGCGCATCGAGCAGGCGGGTGCCCTTGAGCCCGGCGACGAAGCCCAGGGCAATGAAGGCGAAGGTGGCACGGCCGAAGGTGATGATGCTGGCGTCGGCCTCGATCAAGTGGCCGAGGATACCGGTCAGGCCGAACAGCACAGCGGCGAGGTGTGCAACGAGCAGGGCGTTGCGCCGGCCGGTGGCAGCACCGGCTACGGGGATTGAAGTCGCGATCATGGCAGTCAAATTTTCACAAAGTGGCGCGCGCAAACACTCCCTGCTGGCGCGGCGGGGATCTCTAAATCTGGGAGTTTTATCGTTATGAGCCCGGGCGAATTGCCCGGTGCAAAAAGGCGCCACAGCGTTGGAATTGTGAAGCGAGGCTGCTTACTCGCAAATACCGCGTCAACCAGCCCACGGCGCGGGGCTGGTCGATGTGTGTATTATTTTTGTATACAGGGATGCGAGGCCGATTGCGGGCGACGCATACATGTCAGATCGCGACATCGCTTGTTGCTTGACCGCGCCGTGTCATTCTTCGCCGTAGTTCATGATCGACAACAGCCGGATCGGCACCTGCACCAGTTGCTCCGGCCCGTGTGGGGTTTCGCCATCGAAGGTCAGGCTGTCGCCGGCATGCAGGTGGTAGAGCTGGTTACCGTGGCGGTACACCAGTTCACCCTCCAGCAAATGCAGGAACTCCGTGCCCGGGTGGGCAAAGGTCGGAAACTCCTCGCTGGCATCGTCCATGCTCACCATGTACGCCTCGAAGTTCTTTTTCGGGCCCCTGGCGTGATTGAGCAAGTGGTAGGTATGGCCCTTATCGGTGCCGCGGCGCACCACCTCCAGCCCTTCACCGGCCTTGACCAGCAGCGCGTTGCCATCGGGCTGGTCATACTGGCTGAACAGCTTGGCCATCGGCATGCCTAGCACGTCGCACAGGCGGCTGAGGGTATCGAGGCTGGTCGACACCTGGGCGTTCTCGATCTTGCTCAGCATGCCCTGGCTGATCCCGGCGATGCGCGCCACGTCGGCGAGCTTCAGCGACTGGGCCTGGCGCTGGCGCTTGATCTGCAGGCCCAGGTACTGCTCCAGGCGAAGGCGGGGTTCGGTTTCGGTCGGCATCAAGAGTCCTGCACGGTTTCAGTTCAAGAATAAAGATTTCGCACTGGGAAAGTGCGCCAGGCGGCTGCGATGGCCGTCGGTTTCCTGGGGTGAAAACGAGTTTCCCATATCTATAACGAAAATGTCTCCGTCATGGCACCAGCTCCTGTCGCGGGCAAGCCCCCTGTGACAAGGGATTGTGGGAGGGGACGTGCCCGCTAAGCGGTAGCACTCGGTAAGTTGGCAAGCACATTGCATTCCTGTGATGAAAGTAAGTTTCCCATGCGGAATTACATGCCGCCCCTTACCCGGAGTGCTCAACCCATGTTGCCAGCAGAAACCCAGCGCACGCTCGACCAGCACGGCATCAAGTACGTGCTGGCGCAGTTCGTCGATATCCATGGCGCGGCGAAGACCAAATCGGTGCCGATCTCGGGCCTGAAGATGGTGGCCGAGGAGGGCGCCGGTTTCGCCGGGTTCGCCATCTGCGGCATGGGCATGGAGCCGCACGGCCCGGACTTCATGGCCCGTGGCGATCTGGCCACGCTGATCCCGGTGCCCTGGCAGCCTGGTTATGGCCGGGTGGTGTGCGTCGGCCACGTCAACGGTAAACCTTGGCCCTACGACAGCCGCTACGTGTTGCAGCAGCAGGTGCAGCGCCTGGCCGACAAGGGCTGGACGCTGAACACCGGGCTTGAGCCCGAGTTCAGCCTGTTCCGCCGGGACGAAGCCGGCAAGCTGCAGGTGGTGGATGCCTCCGACAACCTCGACAAGCCGTGCTACGACTACAAGGGCCTGTCGCGCTCGCGGCTGTTCCTCGAACGCCTGACCGAAGCCCTGCAGCCGGTGGGCTTCGACATCTATCAGATCGACCACGAGGACGCCAACGGCCAGTTCGAGATCAACTACACCTACAGCGATGCCATGGAGTCGGCCGACCGCTTCACCTTCTTCCGCATGGCGGCCGGCGAAATCGCCAACGACCTGGGGATGATCTGCTCGTTCATGCCCAAGCCCGACCCCAAGCGTGCCGGCAATGGCATGCACTTCCACCTGTCGCTGGCCAGCAGCACACACAAGAACCTGTTTCATGACCCCTCCGACAGCAGCGGCATGGGCCTGTCCACGCTGGCCTACCACTTTGCTGCGGGCTTGCTTGCCCATGGCCCGGCGCTGTGCGCGTTCGCCGCGCCCACGGTCAATTCGTACAAACGCCTGGTGGTCGGCCGCTCGTTGTCCGGTGCTACCTGGGCGCCAGCCTTCGTGGCCTATGGCGCCAACAACCGCTCGGCGATGGTGCGCATCCCCTATGGCCGCCTGGAGTTTCGCCTGCCGGATGCCGGCTGCAACCCCTACCTGGTCACCGCCGCGATCATCGCCGCCGGCCTGGATGGTATCGACCGTGAACTGGACCCTGGCCAGATGTGCAACGAGAACCTCTACAACCTGAGCCTGGAAGAAATCGCCGCACGCGGCATCAAGACCTTGCCGCAGTCGCTCAAGGAAGCCGCCGACGCGCTGGAGGCCGACCCCTTGTTCCGCGAGGTGCTCGGCGCCGAGATCGTCGACGAGTTCATCAAGCTCAAGCGCATGGAGTGGGTGGAGTATTGCCGCCACGTCTCCGACTGGGAAATCCAGCGCTACACCGAGTTCTTCTGACCGCCCCCATCCTTGGCGCGGCCAGCAAGACAGCGGTCGCCCACTGCCCAGTAAGGAGCAACACCATGTGTGGAATCGTAGGCCTGTACCTGAAAAAGCCGGCGCTGGAAGCCCAGCTCGGCAAACTCTTCGAACCCATGCTGCAGGCCATGACCGACCGTGGCCCGGACAGCGCCGGCTTTGCCATCTATGGCGATGAAGTGGCCGATGGCTGGGTCAAGCTGACCTTGCAGGCAAGCGCTGTGGACTATCCGTGGGCGGCGCTGATGGGGCAACTGGAAGGGCGCCTGGGCTGCTCGCTGGACTGGTTCCAGAACGCCAGCGCCGCCGTGCTCAAGGTGCACACCCACGAAGCGGCCGCCCGTGCAGCCTTGGCCGAGCTGGCCGCCGACGTGCGCATCATGAGCGCCGGGCAGAGCATCGAAATCCTCAAGGGCATGGGCCTGCCGGCCGAGATCTCTAGTCGCTTCGGCCTGGCCGGCATGCAAGGCAGCCACATCATCGGCCACACCCGCATGGCGACTGAAAGTGCAGTGACCCTGGAAGGCAGCCATCCGTTTTCCACCGGCGCCGACCTGTGCCTGGTGCACAACGGCTCGCTGTCCAACCACTTCCGCCTGCGCCAGGAGCTGAAACGCGAAGGCATCAGCTTCGAGACCGACAACGACACCGAAGTGGCGGCTGGCTACCTGGCCTGGCGCCTGCAGCAGGGCGACAGCCTGGCGCAGGCCCTGGATGGCGCCCTGCAAGACCTGGACGGCTTCTTTACCTTCGCCATCGGCACCCGCAACGGCTTTGCCGTGATCCGCGACCCGATTGCCTGCAAGCCGGCGGTGCTCGCCGAAACCGACGACTACGTGGCCATGGCCTCCGAGTACCAGGCCCTGGCCAGCCTGCCAGGCATTGAAAACGCCAAGGTCTGGGAACCAGCACCGGCCACCTTGTACGTCTGGGAGCGCGAAAGCGCCTGACCTGTCACCGACTCACTGGAGCACCTCATGAAAACGATCGACCTTTCCAGCGCCTCGGTGCGCGAACTCAACCAGGCCCTGCACGGCGACGTGCAGGACCGCGAGTGGCGGGTCAGCCGCCCGGACGGCAAGCACAACCTGGCCGTGGGCATCAACCAGCCGTTGTCGGTGGATATCGACGGCCACGCCGGCTACTACTGCGCCGGCATGAACCAACAGGCCAGCGTCACCGTGCACGGCAACGTCGGCGTGGGGGTGGCCGAGAACATGATGTCCGGCTCGGTGCGGGTCAAGGGCAGTGCCTCGCAGGCAGCCGGCGCCACGGCCCACGGCGGGCTCTTGGTGATCGAGGGCGATGCCGGGGCACGCTGCGGCATTTCGATGAAGGGCGTGGACATCGTGGTCGGCGGCAGCATCGGCCACATGAGCTGCTTCATGGGCCAGGCCGGGCGCCTGGTGGTGTGCGGCGATGCCGGCGATGCGCTGGGCGACTCGCTGTACGAGGTGCGCATCTACGTCAAGGGCTCGGTGCAGTCGCTAGGCTCGGACTGCATCGAAAAAGAGATGCGTGCCGAGCACCTGCAAGAGCTGCAGGCGTTGCTCAACGAGGCGGGCCTGGAGCACAAGGCCGCCGATTTCAAACGCTACGGCTCGGCCCGTCAGCTGTACAACTTCAAAGTCGACAACGCCAGCGCGTACTGATCCAGGAGCCTACCCATGAGCGAACAATTCCCCCCGGTACTGCGTGAATCGGCCACCTTCGATCGCCTGACCATTCAGGAAATCCAGCGTGCCGCCGAAACCGGCATCTACGACATCCGCGGCGGCGGCACCAAGCGCCGTGTGCCGCACTTCGACGACTTGCTGCTGCTGGGCGCCAGCGTGTCGCGCTACCCGCTCGAGGGCTACCGCGAAAAGTGCGGCACCGATGTGGTGCTCGGCAACCGTTTTGCCAAGAAGCCGATCCACCTGAAGATCCCGGTGACCATTGCCGGCATGAGCTTCGGCGCGCTGTCGGCCAATGCCAAGGAAGCATTGGGCCGGGGTGCGACCATCGCAGGTACCAGTACCACCACCGGCGACGGCGGCATGACCCCGGAAGAGCGTGGCCAGTCGCAGCACCTGGTGTACCAGTACCTGCCGTCGCGCTATGGCATGAACCCCGACGACCTGCGCAAGGCCGATGCCATCGAGATCGTCCTCGGCCAGGGCGCCAAACCGGGCGGCGGCGGCATGTTGCTGGGCATGAAGGTTACCGAGCGGGTGGCCGGCATGCGCACCTTGCCGATCGGCGTAGACCAGCGCAGCGCCTGCCGCCACCCAGACTGGACCGGCCCGGACGACCTGGCGATCAAGATTGCCGAGCTGCGCGAGATCACAGACTGGGAGAAACCCATCTACGTGAAAATCGGCGCCAGCCGCCCGTACTACGACGTCAAGCTGGCGGTGAAGGCCGGCGCCGACGTGATCGTGCTCGACGGCATGCAGGGCGGTACCGCCGCGACCCAGGAGGTGTTCATCGAGCATGTCGGCATTCCCATCTTGCCGGCCATCCCGCAGGCGGTGCAGGCGCTGCAGGAGATGGGCATGCACCGCAAGGTGCAACTGATCGTCTCGGGTGGTATCCGCAACGGTGCCGACGTGGCCAAGGCCATGGCCCTGGGGGCTGACGCCGTGGCCATCGGCACCGCCGCGCTGATCGCCCTGGGTGACAACCACCCGCGGCTGGATGAGCAGTTGAAGGCGATCGGCTCTGCAGCTGGTTTTTACGATGACTGGCAGAACGGCCGTGACCCGGCGGGCATCACCACCCAGGACCCGGAACTGGCCAAGCGCCTGAACCCGGAGGAGGCCGGCCGGCGGCTGGCCAACTACCTGCGCGTGCTGGTGCTTGAGGCGCAGACCATGGCCCGCGCCTGTGGCAAGTCGCACCTGCATAACCTCGACCCGGAGGACCTGGTGGCGTTGACTGTGGAGGCGGCGGCGATGGCTCGGGTACCACTGGCGGGCACCGCCTGGGTGCCCGGGCAAACGCAGTACTGATGCGGCCCTTTCGCGGCACAAGGCCGCTCCCACAGGGACCGCGCAGTGCCCGTACCTGTGGGAGCGGCCTTGTGCCGCGAATGGCTGCAAATCAGGCCCTACCAGAGCGCGATGTCATAGGTCAGGTAGACCCGGTTACTGTCCCGCCCCCGGGAATAATCAGCGCGGTAGACGTAGTTGCGCAGCTTCACCCCCAGCCCCTTGAATGTGCCCGCCTGCACGACGTAGGCCAGTTCGCTGTCGCGCTCCCATTCACGTGCCCCGGCATCACCTGCCTTGTCGTTGTCACCGCTCAGGTAGCGGCTCATGAAGGTCAGCCCAGGCACACCGGCTGCTGCGAAGTTGTAGGCGTAACTGATCATCCAGGTCTTCTCGTCTTCTTCAATGAACTTGCCGATACCGACGTTGCTGAACGAGTACACGGTGGCGCCGCTGATGTAGGGCAGCCCGGCAACCCCATCGAGCACCTGATAACCCGCACCCACGGTGTGGCCGCTGTGGGCATAGCTGAGCTGGCCGCTGAGCATGTCGTTATCGATGGGGCCACCCTGTGCTGCGCCATCGTCGCGGCTTTTGAAGTAACGCACATCACTGGCCAACACGCCCCCTGCCAGCGGCAGCTCATGGGCAATGCCGGCAAAGTCCTGGCGGTAGAAGTTGTTCAGCTCGCCGCGAAAGTAGCTCAACCGCAGGGTTTTGCTCACTGCGTAATCGGCACCGGCATAGTTGAAATCCGCTGATGCATCGCCGCTGTAGCCATCGGCGAACAGGCCAGTGCTGTCGGACGAATCGCGCTGCTTGAATCGCTGCAGATGGCCACCGGTCAAGGTCAACCCGTCAATATCGCTGGAGACCAGCTGGGTGCCCTGGTAGGTCTGCGGCAGCAGGCGCGCGTCGTTGTACACCAATACCGGTGTCTTGGGCAGCAACGTACCGTGCTTGATCACGGTCTTGCCCAGCCGGGCCTTGGCGGTGACCCCGGCACTGGCAAACTCATTGGCCGCGCGGCCATCGTCATGCACCGGCAACAAGCCGGTACCGCTGCGCCCGCGGCCCGAGTCCAGCCTGACGCCCACCAGCGCCATGGCATCCAGGCCTACCCCTAGCGTGCCTTGTGTGAACCCGGATGCGTAATCCAGCAAGAACCCTTGCGCCCATTCCACCCGTTCACTTTTTGCCGTAGCAGCAGCACGTGCGCTGAGGCCTTGCTCGTCGCGAAAGTTCTCGTTGAAGTACACGTTGCGCAATTGCAGCTTGAGTGCGCTGTCTTCGATGAAACCAGCAGCGTGGGTCAGGGGCACATGGGCAAACAGCAGGCCGCACGCAGCCCTGCGGAGAATGACTTGGGTCATGGTCCGGATACTCTCTTGTTATTGTGGGTTGGGCATTCAGACGAAGAACGACAGCGCTCCGGTCAGCAGCGCAATCGCAGTAATGACCAGCGAGGTGAGCACGGCCCACTTGACCGTGGCTTTCTGGAAGTCGCCGATATCCCGGTCGACCATGCCGACCAGCAGCAAGGTCGAGGCCACCAGCGGGCTCATCAGGTGCACCGGCTGGCCGAGCACCGAGGCGCGGGCGATCTCTACCGGGTCGATGCCATACGCTGCGGCGGCATTGGCCAGGATCGGCACCACACCGAAGTAATAGGCATCGTTGGAGAGCACGAAGGTCAGCGGCATGCTGGTAATGGCCACCACCAGCGGGAACCAGTGGCCCCAGGATGGCGGAATCCAGTCGACCAAGGTCTGCGCCAGCGCATCGACCATCTTGGTGCCGGAGAAGATGCCCGCGAAGATGCCTGCGGCAAATACCAGCAGTACGACGGTCATGGCATTGCCGGAGTGCGCCAGTATCCGCTCCTTCTGCACATTCAGTTGTGGGTAGTTGATCATCAGCGCGGCGACAAAACCGATCATGAACAGAATCGCGGCGTGCATCACCCCGGCTACCAGGGCGATCATCACTGCCACCACCAGCACCAGGTTGACGTAGGCCAGCCGTGGGCGCTTGTGCGGGGTCTCTTCCAGAATGGCCTTGATGTAGCAGTTGCCGCCGCCTGCTTGCAGCTGGATGTTGCCGATGCGCTTGCGCTCGGCGCGCCCCAGCAGAAATGCCGTGAACACCACCCAGGCGGCACCGCCGACCATGGTCGGCAGCATGGGGATGAAGTACTCGGACGCGTCCAGGCCCAGTGCCGCAATCGCCCGCGTCGCCGGCCCGCCCCAAGGGCTCAAGCCACTCATGATGCTCAGCGACAGCATGGCTACGGTGGCGAGGATCATCGGGTTCATGCCGATGCGTTTGTACAGCGGCAGCATGGCTGCGCAGGTGATCATGTAGGTGGTGGTGCCATCGCCGTCCAGCGCCACCAGCAGCGAGAGCAGGGCGGTACCGATGGCGATCTTTACCGGGTTGCCGTTGACACGCTTGAGGATCATGCGGATCAGCGGGTCGAACAGGCCGGCATCGATCATCAGGCCGAAGAACAGGATGGCGAACAGCAGCAATGCTGCCGAGGGTGCGACCATTTTCAGGCCGTCGAGCATCATTTTGCCAAGGTCGGGCGCGAAGCCTCCGATCACGGCGAACACGATCGGCACCAAGGTCAGGGCGACGATAGGCGACAAGCGTTTGCTCATGATCAGGTAGGTGAATGCCACCACCATGGTCAAACCCAGCAATGCCAGCATGGTTTTCTCTCTTGTTGTTATTGTCAGTGTGGCCGAACGCAAGGCAAACGGCGGTCTTGCCGCCCGGCGTCATGCCTGCCGGGCGGTGCGGTTAACGTAGGTGCAGCGGGGGTCAGCTTTGGCGGGTAGGCTCAGCGGCCGGCCAGGGGGCGTTCGGCTCGGCGACGGCGGTTGACGGCATTTTCCCGTCTGCCAGCATTTGCCTGAGTACCTGCCGGTCGCAAGCACCTTCGGACAGCGAGATGACCACGGTGGCCACGGCGTTGCTGGCCAGGCTGGTGAGGGCGCGTGCCTCTGACATGAAACGGTCGATACCGATCAGCAGCGCCAGGCCGGCCAGTGGGATATCGTGGATCACCGTCAGCGTCGAAGCGAGCGCCACGAAACCGCTGCCCGTCACACCGGCGGCGCCTTTGGACGACAACAGCATGATCGCCAGCATGGTCAGCGTCTGGCCCAGGCTCAGGTCGATGTTGCACGCTTGCGCGATGAATACGGCGGCGAGCGACAGGTAGATCGCAGTGCCATCGAGGTTGAAGGAGTAGCCCGTGGGCAGCACCAGCCCGACCACGCCCTTCCTGCAACCCAGCGCCTGCAGCTTTTCCAGCATCCGTGGCAATACCGGCTCGGTAGACGAGGTGCCGAGTACCACCAGGAACTCCTCGCGGAAGAACCGCAACAGCTTCCACAAGCTGAAGCCGTGCAGCCGGCACAGGCCACCCAGTACCACCAGCACAAAGAATGCGCAGGCGATGTACAGGGTCATCACCAGCTTGGCCAAGGCGCCCAGCGAGGTAATGCCGTACTGGCCCACGGTAAAGGCCAGCGCGCCGAACGCACCGACCGGGGCAAAGCGCATCAGGTAGCCGAAGATGCGGAACACCATCTGCGAGGCGGACTCCAGCACGTTCAGCACAGGCTGGCCATGTTCGCCCATGGCCGACAGGGCAAACCCCGACAGCACCGCGATGAACAGCACCGGTAGCACTTCACCTTTGTTGAAAGCGCCCATGAAGGTGTCAGGGATGATGTGCATGAAGAAGTCGACCACGCCCAGCTTGGCCGCCGACGCGGTGTACTGGCTGAGGCCCGCCGTGCTCAACGTGGCAGGGTCGATGTTCATGCCCACGCCAGGCTGGAACACATGCACGGCCACCAGGCCGATTACCAGGCTGATCACCGTCAGCACCAGGAACAGCAGCAGCGTCTTGCTCATCAGGCGCCCCAGCGAGCGCTTGTCGGTCATGCCGGCAATGCCGGTGACGATGGTGCAGAACACCACGGGCGCGATCATCATCTTGATCAGCTTGATGAAGGCATCCCCCAGCGGCTTCAGCGCCACGGCCTGCTCGGCCCAGAGGTGGCCGACCAGTACACCCAGCAGCACGGCGCAGAGGATCTGAAAGTACAACGATTTGATGAGTTTCATGAGGCATCACCCATTGTTGAAATTGTGCGGATGCGCTTTGGGTTGAACATGTGCAGTACGCGCTAGCTGGCAAGGCGGCGCATTGTCGGGGCATACACGTAACCTGAGAAGAGCCGGCGGGCAGTGCGGATCACCGACGCTTGCAGCTTGCCGCCATCGCGGCTCAAGGCCACATCGATGACGCCGCTGGGGTGCTCCAGCCGTACTTCGGACAGTTGCAGGGCGTGCTCGCCCAACAGTTGGGCGGTCACGGTGCCGGGGGTCACGCAGGCCGTGGCCAGGCCAATCGCGCCAGTGATCGCCAGCGCACGGTGGCAGTTGTGCGGCATGAAGTAGCGCACCTGCAGCGTGCCGTCGCTGGTTGGCGGCGACACCACCACCGGTTTCGGGATCACCATGCCACGCACATCACCCAGGCCCATGGCCCGGCCCGCTTGCAACCGCAGGGCTTCCAGGCGCTCGAGCAGTGCGCTGTCGGCATCCAGGGCGGCAGGGCGCTCGTTACCGGCCAGGCCCAGCTGGCTGGCTTCGATGATCATCAGCGGCATGGCCATGTCGATGCAGGTGACGGCCGTGCCATCGAACACATCGCGGGCCTGCCCGGTGGGGAACAGTTTTCCAGTCTTGCTGCCGACCGCATCAAGGAAGGTCAGGTGGATCGGCGCGGCCGTGCCGGGTACGCCGTCGATAGCGGTGCGGCCTTCGTACTTGACGGTGCCGCCAGGGGTTTGCACCAGCGAGGTGACGAAGGTCTGGGTATTGAGGTTGCGAATGCGCACCAGGGTTTTGTCGCCTTGGGCTTTCACCAGCCCCTGTTCGATGGCAAATGGGCCGACCGCACACAACATGTTGCCGCAGTTAGGCGCGGTGTCGACGCGTCGCTCGGCGACCATGACCTGCACGAACAGGTAATCGACGTCGGCGTCAGGGTGCAGCGAGGGGCTGACGATCGCCACCTTGCTGGTTTGCGGGCTGCCACCACCGATGCCGTCGATTTCCAGCTCATGGCCAGACCCCATCAGGCTGATCAGTACTTCGTCGCGTTCCACCACATTGGCCGGCAGGTCCCAGGCATGGAAGAAAGGGCCTTTGGAGGTACCGCCGCGCATGAGCACACAAGGGATTCGTTGCATGACTACTGACTCTCGTTGATCAATTGGCATCATTGATGTGTTGAGAGAAAGAGTGACAGGCGTTGATAAATCAATCCAATGCAAATATCGTAGCGATTGATGCATGCAGTTGAATAATTGCCGACGCTATGACGTGGAGCCAAACCTGTGGAATATGAGCTGCAAGATATCCGTTCTTTCGTGAAAATCGCCGAACTCGGCAGCTTTCATGAAGCAGCTGAGGCCCTGCACCTTTCCCAGCCAGCACTCAGCCGGCGGATCAAGAAGCTGGAAGAGGGCCTGGGCACGCCTTTGCTCGAACGCACCACGCGTCGGGTTGGCCTGACCAGTGTCGGCCGTGATTTCCTGCCCAAGGCGCGGCGCCTGCTCGATGATTTCGAAGACTCGATCCTGAGTATTCGCGAACTGGCCGAGCGCCAGACCGGACAAGTCACCCTGGCGTGCATCCCGACGGCGGCGTTCTACTTCCTGCCCACCGTGATTCGCCAGTACAACGAGCAATACCCGAAAATCCGCATCCGCCTGCTCGACCTCAGCGCCAACGATGGCCTTGAAGCGGTCTTGCGCGGCGAGGCCGATTTCGGCATCAACATGATGAGTGGCCAGCACCCGGACATCGAGTTTGTGCCGCTGGTCAACGAGCATTTCGTGCTGGCCTGCCGCCGCGATCATGAACTGGCAAGCCGCGAATCGGTGACTTGGACGCAGCTGGCTGACCACCGCCTGATCGGCGTGGGGCGCCTGAGTGGTAACCGCATGCTGCTGGACCACGCCTTGTCGGGGCTCAACATACGGCCCAAATGGTTTTATGAGGTGCAGCACCTGTCCACTTCGCTCGGCATGGTCGAGGCAGGGCTTGGTGTGTCTGCGATGCCCAGCCTGGCCATGCCGGCAGCGGACCACCCGACCCTGGTCAGCGTGCCCCTGACCGACCCACAGGTGACGCGCACTCTGGGCCTGGTCTATCGGCGCGGGGCTTCGCTGTCGCCGGCTGCAGAAAAGTTCGTGTCGATCCTGCTGGAAAAATGGCGGGGCGGCTAAAAACGCCGTGCGGGGGTCAGAAACAAGCCGGCCCGTGTCGCCACGGGCCGGCTGCAGGTGATGCCGGTTGGCTCAGCGGGCGATCACACGCCCACCGCCAGCTTGGCACTGGTCTGCCGACGACGATAGGCACTGTCGCGGCTCGCCAGCCACCCGTACAGCGGCGAGGTGACCAGCAGCCCGACCACCCACGACAGGTCGGCGCCGTTGATGTGCTCGGAGATCGGCCCGACGTACAGCGGCGTGTTCATGAACGGGATCTGCACCACGATGCCCACCGCATAGGCAATCAGCGCCTGGGGGTTGTAGCGCCCGTAGATGCCGCCATCGACCTTGAAGATCGACTGGATGTCGTAGTCGCCCTTGTGGATCACATAGAAGTCGATCAGGTTGATCGCGGTCCAGGGCACCAGCACCACCAGCAGCACCAGCACCATGTCGACGAAGTGGCCGATGAAGTCCTTCGAGGCGAACACGGCTACTACACTGCAAGCCGTCAGCACGATCAGCGACAGCACCGCGCGGCTCTTGGCGGTGGGGATCCAGCGGTGGGCGAAGGTCTGGATCAGGGTGATGATCGACAGCACCGCGCCGTACAGGTTGAGGGCGTTGTGGCTGATCACGCTGAGCAGGAACAGCACCAGCATGATCGGGCCGAGGGTGCCGGTGGCGAGCTTGACCGCGTCCATGGTGTCCATGCCGGCCGGGATCGCCAGCACCGCCACGGCGCCGAAGATGAACGACAGGCTCGAACCCAGGGCCGAGCCCAGGTACGTGGTCCAGAAGGTCGATGAGACCTTCACGTCAGCCGGCAGGTAGCGCGAGTAATCCGACACGTAAGGGGCAAAGGCAATCTGCCACAGCGCCGCCAGCGACACGGTGGCCAGCCAGCCGGCCAGGTTGAAGCCGCCGCGGGTCAGGAAGTCGTCGCTTTGCACATGGCTGAAGATGTAGCCGAAGCCGACCACGATGCCGATGCCGAGCACCCAGGTGCCGATGCGGTTGAGCACGTGGATGAAGCGGTAGCCGATGATGCCGATGATGCCCGACCCCAGCGCACCGATGACGATACCCACCGGTACCGGCACGGCCTCGACCACACCATGCAGCGACTTGCCGGCCAGGACGATGTTGGAGGCGAAGAAGCCGATGTACATCACCCCGGCGATCACCACCACCAGCAGCGCGCCGAGCGAGCCGAACTGGGCGCGGCTCTGGATCATCTGCGGGATGCCCATCTGCGGGCCCTGGGCCGAGTGCAGCGCCATCAACACCCCGCCGACCAGGTGGCCGACCAGGATGGCGATGATGCCCCACACCAGGTTCAGGTGAAACAACTGCACGCCCAGCGCGCCGGTGACGATGGGCAGCGGCGCGATGTTGCCGCCGAACCACAATGTGAACAGATCCCTTACCTTTCCATGGCGGTCTTGCGGGGGCACGTAGCCGATCGTGTGTTTTTCTATAAGGGGTGCCGTGTTGGCTGCACTGGTCATGACTGACTCCAAGGCAAGGTGGGGCAGGGGGTACTGCCCGGGGGCGTGCCGGCGAAGGGCAACGCGTTCTTGTTGGAGGGATGATGCGGGGAGTCGGGATAACGAGAAATTAGTAAATATGTGCCCATAAACCTTAAAAAACCTAAGGCTGACAAAAGGTTAAGGGACGAGTGGTAGCAAGGAGCGGGCCACCGCGCTGAAAGCCTTGAGCGTGGGGGCTGCAGGCTGTCGGGAAACAGCACAGGTGAGCCGGCGTGGTGCGGCGTGCGCGTTTCCAGTGCAGGTGAACAGGCGGTAGATAATCAGAAATTGTCACTACATCGGTAACAGCCGATCCTGAATCACTTCCTTCATCACCAATGTCGAACTCAGCCGCTTCACATTGGGAATGCTGGTCAGGTGCTCGTCATACAGCTTCTGAAACGCTGGCAGGTCCTTCGCCACCACGTGCAGCAGGTAATCCGGGTCACCGAACAACCGCTGCGCCTCGACGATCTGGGGGATCTCGGCTAGCGCCGCCTCGAAGTCCGCCACCGGCTGGCGCGTCACCTCGCGCAAGGTGACGAACACCAGCGCGGCAAAGTTAAGCCCCAGCGCGGCCGGTGCCAGGCGCGCGTGGTACCCGAGAATGGCGCCGGCGTCTTCCAGCGCCTTCAGGCGACGATGGCAGGGCGACAAGCTCAACCCTACGCGGTCAGCCAGCTCGGTCACCGACAGGCGCCCATCTTTTTGCAGCTCGGCAAGGATTTTTCGATCTGTCCGGTCCATTGAGAAGAATCTTCCAGTATTTATATGTTGGTGGGGAATATACGAAAGAAAATGCCCCGACGGAATCCGTAATCTTTCTGCACACCAAGACAACACTAAGGAAGATTCAAGTGGCAATCAGTGTGCTGACGGCGTTCTGGGCCGTGTCGTTGCTGTTCGTGATCACCCCAGGGGCGGACTGGGCGTATGCCATCTCCGCGGGCATGCGCGGGCGCTGGGTGATGCCTGCGGTGGCAGGCATGTTGTCGGGGCACTTCCTGGCAACCCTGGTGGTGGCTGCTGGCGTGGGCAGCCTGCTCGCTGGGCACCCGCTGGCGCTGATGTTGCTGACGCTGGCGGGCTGTACCTACTTGCTGTGGCTGGGCGGCAACCTGCTGCTGAGCCCGGGTGTGCCGCAGGCGGGGCAGGACGGCGTGGGGGACTCCGGTTCGCGCTGGGCATTGAAGGGCTTTTGCGTGAGTGGGCTGAACCCGAAGGTGTTCCTGCTGTTTCTTGCCCTGTTGCCGCAATTCACCGACCCACACTCCAGCTGGCCCGTGCCGCTGCAGATCCTGTTGCTCGGGCTGGTGCACCTGTGCAGCTCGCTGGTGATCTATTCGCTGGTGGGCTATGGCGCCAAGGCCGTACTGAGTACCCGGCCTGGGGCAGCGAAGAGGGTCGGGCGGGTATCGGGCCTTGCCATGATCGCGGTGGCCCTGGGGCTGATTGCCGGGCAGTTGGGCTGAATCTACCGGCGCTGACGTGGCTCGGATACACTTGCCGCTTCTCTTCGCACAGCCAGGATGTGCCCCATGCCCGAAACCGCCCAACTGCTGACATTCGCGCTGATCTGCCTGGGCATGGTGCTGACGCCCGGGCCGAACATGATCTACCTGATTTCTCGTTCGATCTGCCAAGGCCGTAACGCCGGCTTGATATCCCTTGGCGGCGTGGCCCTGGGCTTCGTCATCTATATGCTCTGCGCGGCGCTGGGTATCACCGCGCTGGTGATGGCGGTGCCGTTTGCCTATGACGTGCTGCGCATCGGTGGCGCACTGTACTTGCTGTACCTGGCCTGGCAGGCGCTGCGGCCCGGCGGTAGCTCGCCATTTCAGGTACGTGAACTGCCTGCCGACAGCCCGCGGCGGCTGTTCACCATGGGTTTTGCCACCAGCCTGCTGAACCCCAAGATCGCGGTCATGTACCTGTCGCTGATGCCGCAGTTCATCGAGCCCGGTCACGGCAGTGTACTGGTGCAGTCGCTGGTGCTGGGCTGCACGCAAATCGCCATCAGCGTATCGGTCAATGCGCTGATCGCCGTGATGGCCGGTTCCATCGCCGTGTTTCTCGGCGGCCGGCCCGTGTGGCAGCAGGTTCAGCGCTGGCTGATGGGCACCGTACTGGCCGGCCTGGCCCTGCGCATGCTGGCCGAAGGGCGCCGCTGAACAACCGCTGATTTCTGTGGAACGAACCGTTGATTGCAACGCTCCTATCGTAAGATGGATAGCAAGGTGCCCGGGGCTTCCCAGACATGAACCTGTTACAGCAACGCGATGCGCACACTCCGCCACTGCATTTTCTGCTCAACGGCGGCACCATCGGTGGCCTGCTGCAGTCGATGGACTGGAGCAGTTCGCCGCTCGGCCCTCCCGAGCACTGGTCGCCCCACCTGCAGGCGGTAATGGCTACATTGCTGCCGGCCCAGGCGCAGTTCGTGCTGTTCTGGGGCGAAACTTACGTAGCGCTCTACAACGATGCCTATGCACCGACCATTGGTACCAAGCATCCCCAGGCACTGGGGCGCCCGGCTGAGGACAACTGGCGTGAGCTGTGGGACGACCTTGAGCCGCTGCTGCGTGGCGTGCGTGAGACCGGCCAGACGTTTTCAGCCAAGGACCGCCCATTCTATATAGAGCGTCGCGGTCTGGGTGAGACCGTGTACTTCGATGTCTCCTATTCCGCCGTGCGCGAAGCCGATGGCAGCGTTGGCGGGGTGTTGTGCCTCGTGACTGAAACCACCGAACGGGTTCGTTTCCAACAGCGCCAGGCGTTTTTGCTGGAGCTGGGCCGCACCTTGCCTGGGCTGGGTGAAGCGGAGCGTATCGAGGCCTATGTGGTGGCACGCCTCGCCCAGCACCTGGGGGCGACGCAGGTGTGTTTCGGCGAGGACCTGGGCGACGGCGCAGGTTACAAGGTTGCGCATGACTGGGCTGACGGCCTGCCTTCGAGGGTCGGCCAGCACCGCTACACCACGTTCGGAACATCGCTACGTGAGCAGTTGGTGGCGGGTAAGGTGGTACAGCAGGCCTATGACAGCGCATCGGCGCCGCTGAGCGGCTTGTGTAGTACGCTGCATGTGCCGGTGCTGCGCGCCGGCCGCTTGGAAGCCATGCTTGCCGTGCACTTTCACACGCCACATCACTGCTTCGAAGACGAGTGCCAACTGGTCGAGGATGCCGCCAAGCAAGCCTGGGCGGCCATTACCCATGCCCGTGCAGAGCGTGCCCTGCACCTGCTCAACGAAAGCCTGGAGGAGCGCGTCGCGGCCGTGCTGGCCGAGCGCGAGGCGGCGATTCTGCAACTGCATGAAGCGCACAAGCTGGAGATGATCGGCCAGTTGACCGGTGGCATCGCCCATGACCTCAACAACATGCTCACGCCAATTATCGCCTCCTTCGAATTGATGCGTCGGCACCCGCAATCCGAGCGAGCTCCCCGCTTGATCGACGGTGGCCTGCAGGCCGCCGAGCGGGCGCGCAATCTGGTGGGGCGCTTGCTGAGTTTCGCCCGTCGACAAACCCTCAAGCCACAAGCCGTGTCGCTGGCTGCCTTGGTGGAGGACATGCGCGAACTTATGGCGCGCTCGCTTGGGCCGACCATTGCCGTGCAGGTGCAAGTCGACCCGTTGCTGCCCGCCGTGCTGGTCGATCCGCATCAACTGGAGCTGGCGCTGCTCAACCTGGTGGTCAATGCCCGCGACGCCATGGCCGGCGGCGGTGCCCTGAGCATCGTCGCCGGGCTCGATGCCGACGGCCCACCGCACCCGGCAGGCACTGCGGGCGCGCCGTTGGTCTGGCTGCAGGTTCGCGACAGTGGCAGCGGCATGAGCGATGAGCAGCTGCGCCGCTGCGTCGAGCCATTCTATTCCACCAAGGGCGTGGGCAAAGGCACCGGCCTTGGCTTGCCGATGGTGCAGGGGCTGGCGGTGCAGTCGGGTGGTGGCTTCGCGATTCGCTCGCAGCAGGGGGAGGGGACTGTGGCCACGCTGTGGTTGCCGATCAGCGATGTCACCGCAGTTGGCCGTGACAGTGACAGTGCAGAGGCGCCCCTGGCCGACCACGCCAGCCGAATTCTGTTGGTGGATGATGAGGAGATCGTGCGCCATGCCACGGCCTTGCAGTTGCGCGACCTGGGTTACGAGGTGTGCGAAGCGAGCAGTGCCGCAGCAGCGATGCAGCAGGTGGAGCAGGGCTGGCAGCCGGACGTGCTGGTGACTGACCACGTCATGGCCGACATGACCGGGGTGCGTTTTGCCCAACAGATGCGCGAGCGCCAGGCTGACCTGCCGGTGTTGATCATCACCGGCTATGCCAACCTTACACCCCGCGAGCTCAAGGGCTTCGAGGTGTTGCGCAAGCCGTACCGGCGCGCCGAGCTGGCGCAGAGTGTGGCGCGGTTGCTTGCCGCCCCGCGTTAGCCGCTGCTCAGCTGCCCAGCACCTTGGCCAGCATCTGGCACACCTGCTCGGCCGAGTACGGCTTGGCCAGGAAGGCAAAGCCCTGGTGGCCGCCTTCGGCAATCGCATCGCTGTAGCCCGAGGTGAGGATCACCGGCAGTTGCGGGCGTTGGCGCCGCAGTTCGCGGGCCAGCGCCAAGCCTCCCATGCCGGGCATGAGCACATCGGAAAACACGGCATCGAAATCGCCCGCCGGGCCGGCCAGCTGTGCCAGCGCCTCTTCCGCCGAGTTTGCCCAACTGATCCGGTAGCCGTGGTCCTCAAGGATCTGCGCGGTGAACGTGCAGAGATCGGGGTTGTCCTCCACCACCAGTATCCGCCCTCGCGCCTTGCCGACCTCGGGTTGGGTGGGGGCGGCGGTGACGTCGGCCGGTTCGGCAGGCGGGGCCTCTTGCGGCAGGTACAGGGTGAACGTTGTGCCTTCGCCCTCGACGCTGACCACGGCTACATCGCCACCGGACTGCTTGGCGAAACCGAACACCTGGGACAGGCCAAGCCCGGTCCCTTCACCGGGCGCCTTGGTGGTGAAGAAGGGGTCGAAAATGCGATCGAGCAACTGCGCGGCAATGCCGACGCCGCTGTCCACCACCGAAATGGCCGCAAAGGTGCCCGCCGGCGCCGGCTGGCCCCGTAGCGCCGGCATGTGCTGATCGGCCAACAGGCGCAGGCGCAAGGTGCCTTGGCCGGCCATGGCATCGCGGCCGTTGAGCATCAGGTTGATCACCGCCGTTTCCAGCTGGCTGAGGTCGGCGCGGATATGGCAAGGCGCGTCTGGCAGTTGCAGTTCCACCTTGATACGCGCCCCGGTGGCGGTATCGAGCATCTCGGCCATGGCCTCCAGGCGGGGCCCGGCCTCGAACACTTGCGGGCTCAATGCCTGCCGGCGGGCGAAGGCGAGCAACTGGCCGGTCAGTTTGGCGCCGCGGTCGACGGTGTCGGCCATGGTTTTCATGTAGCGTTCGCGACGGCTTTGCTCAAGGTCGGGGCGCTGCAGGAAGTGCAGCGACGAGCGAATGATGGTCAGCAGGTTGTTGAAGTCGTGCGCCACGCCACCGGTGAGCTGGCCGATGGCTTCGAGCTTTTGCGCCTGGCGCAACACGGCTTCGGTGTGCAGCAGTTGGCTGGTGCGTTGGTCGACGCGCTGTTCCAGCGTGGCATTGAGTGCCTCCAGCGCCGCCATTGCCTCGCGCACTTCGGCATGGGCCTGGACCCGCTGGATATGCGACCAGCAGCGCTCGGTCACCTCGCCGATCAAGCGCAGCTCGTAGCCGGTCCACACCCGGGGCGCCTTGTCGTGGATGGCCATCAGTGCGGTCAGGCGGCCGTCCTTGATCAGCGGCATGCAGATGGTCGCGGTGATGCCGATGGCCTGGAAGGTCGCCGCTTCTTCGGCGGCCAGTTCGCTGAGGTTGTCGTTGATCACCAGCGGCTCGCCAGCGCGCAATTGGCTGACTGCCAGGCGGCCGAAGTCGGCCAGGCGGTATTGGCCGATCAGCCGTGGTGAACCGGCTACCACGGCGTCGCCACAGATGTTGAAGCCATCCTGGTCGGCATCCATGACCGCGTAGGCGCAGCTGGAAAGCTGCAGGTGCTCAACCAGCATGCGCGTGGTGATGGCCATGATCCGCTCGGGGTCGGTGGCGTTGGCCACCTCCCGGCCCAGGCCGTCGAGGAAGTTGAGGCGCTGGCTGTTGACCACGCTGGTGGTAGTTTCGGTCACCGTGTCGAGCATGCCCAGCACGCTGCCGTCCTCGCCACGGATGGGGCTGTAGCAGAAGGTGAAATAGGCGCGCTCGGGGCCACCGTTGCGGTCGATGACCAGCGGGAAGTCTTCGATGAACACCGCTTCACCGGCCATGGCGCGACCGGCCATGGCGCCGATCTCGCCCCAGGCTTCCTGCCACACCTCGCTGAACGGGCGGCCCAGGGCCTGAGGCTTGCTGCCGAGAATCTCGGCGAAGGCGTCGTTGTACAGGGTAATCAGGTCATTGCCCCACAGCACTGCCTGCGGGAACCGCGAGCCCAGGCACAGGGCCACCGTCGTCTTGAGTGCACTGGGCCATGCCTGCAGCGGGCCAAGTGGGGTGCTGTGCCAATCATGCTGGCGGATGTGTTCGGCCATCAGCCCGCCGCCATCTAGCCATTTCGCCATGTGCTCTGCCGATCCTTACGCCTGGGAGCATAAGGGTGCACCGAGAATGGCCAATTGGCGAGGCCTTTATGTCGCCTGGTCCGGCCTTTTCGCGGGGCAAGCCCGCTCCCACAGGTGCCCCTCTGCATTCGGATTCAAAGGTGGCCTGTGGGAGCGGGCTTGCCCCGCGAAAAGGCCGGACCAGGCTCAGCGAATGAAGTGCACCTTGCCGGTATCGTCGTTGCCCATGTAGATGCCGTAGACCCCCGCCTGGCGCTCAAGAATGTAGCGCTCGAGAATCTGCCGGATCGCCGGGTAGTAGATTTCGTCCCAGGGGATTTCCCCCGGTTCGAAGAACTTGTAGGCCAGGGTCTCCGGCCCGAACTGCCCGGTCTCCTGGGTGGCGATGGCGCGGAAGATGATGTACACCTCGCTGATCTTGGCCACGCTGAAGATCGAATAGGGCGAGACGATTTCGGCGTGCACGCCGCTTTCTTCCCACACTTCCCGCAACGCCGCCTGCTCGGTGGTTTCGCCCGCTTCCATGAAGCCTGCAGGCAAGGTCCAGGTGCCAGGGCGCGGCGGGATGGCGCGCTGGCACAACAGGTACTTGCCATCGCGCTCGATGATGCAGCCGGCGATTATCTTCGGGTTGATGTAATGGATGTAGCCGCAGGCGGTGCAGCGCAGGCGTTCGTGGGTGTCGCCTGTGGGAACGCCCCGAGCCAGTTCCGTGGTGCAGTGCGGGCAGTAGCGCGGGGCGTTGGGCATGGTCAGCGGCCTATGCGGGGTTCTATACGGGGCTCTTTGAGGGCCAGGGGCTCGACCATGTCGCGCACCTTGGTGTTGTCATCCTGCTTCTGGCGCAGGTAGTCCAGGGCTACCTTGGCGGCAGCGCGGACGTGATCGACCGAGGCCTGGTGGGCAACCAGCGGGTCGCCGCCCTTGATCGCCTCGACGATCTTTTCCATCTCCCGGTTGCTGGCACCCCGGCGGTTCTCTTGCGAGACCGAGGTGGCACGCAGGTAGCTGATGCGTGCCTGCAACTGGCGCAGCTGCTGGGCGGCGACCTGGTTGCCGGAGCCTTCCAGCAGCACGTCGTAGAAGCCTTGCACCGAGTCGAGCACCTGTTGCAGCTCGCCTTCTTCCAGCGCTTCGCGGTTGACCTCCAGCGCGCGTTCCAGGGCGCGGATGTCCTTGGCCTTGGCATTGAGCGTGAACAGCTGGACGATCAGGCCTTCGAGCACGCAGCGCAGCTCGTAGATATCGCGGGCATCTTCCAGGGTAATGATTGCCACGCGCGGGCCTTTGGCATCGGCGAATTCGACCAGGCCTTCGGATTCCAGGTGGCGCAGCGCTTCTCGCACCGAGGTACGGCTGACCCCGAGGCGGTCGCAGAGGTCGCGTTCTACCAGGCGGTCACCCGGCAGCAGATGGAAGTTCATGATCGCGGCGCGCAGCTTGTCGAGCACGATTTCGCGCAGGGTAACGGGGTTGCGGTTGACCTTGAAGCTGTCGTCGAGTGGCTGGCGTTTCATCAGGTGCGCTCTTTATGAGGCTGTTGCGCCAACATCGCGGAGTGCCTGGAACCTTGGCACTCCTTGCAGTGGTTCGAACAGCCCGTTGTTAACGGGTTGACTCCGCATCGGCTTCGGCGAACGCTTCGCGGGCCAGGCGGAAACTGTCCACCGCCGCGGGTACGCCGCAATAAATGCCGACCTGGAGCAGGATCTCGCGAATCTGTTCACGGCTCAGCCCATTACGCAATGCGCCGCGGATATGCAGCTTGAGTTCGTGGGGCCGGTTGAGCGCGGAAATCATGGCCAAGTTTATCATGCTGCGCTCTTTGAGCGACAAGCCATCGCGGCCCCAGACATGGCCCCAGCAGTACTCGGTGACCAGCTCCTGCAGCGGTTTGGTGAACTCGTCGGCGTTCTGGATGGAACGGTTGACGTACTCCTCGCCCAGCACCTGGGTGCGGATCTGCAGGCCTTTCTCGTACTTTTCGTTGCTCATGCACTGTACTCCGGAAGAAAACAGGGGCCGCTACCGAGGGTGAGGCGATAGCGCGGCCCCTAAAAGCAGGACGGTCGGTGTCTGTCAGCCAAGTGGCGGCAGGGCGCCCAGCTTGCCCCGGTGATAAACCATCGGCGTCACCGGCGCAGCCGGCAGCACCAGGTTCTTCACCGCGCCGACGATGATCGCGTGGTCACCGCCGTCGTACTCGCGCCACAGTTCGCACTCGATGATCGCCGTGGCCTTGGCCAGCAACGGGTTGCCCAACTCGCTCAGGTGCCAGTCGATGCCTTTGGCTTTCTCCTTGCCCTTGCCGGCAAACGCATAAGCCTCGGCAGTCTGGTCGGCAGACAGCAGGTGAATGGCGAACTGTTTGCTGTCACGCAGGATCGGGTAGGTGTCGGAGGCGTAGTTGGGGCAGAACAGCACCAGCGCCGGCTCGATCGACAGCGCGCTGAACGCGCTGGCGGTGATGCCGACGATGCCGCCGTCGGCGTCCAGGGTGGTGACCACCGTAACGCCGGACGGGAACGAGCCCATCACGTCTTTGTAGATGCCTGGTTCGATCATCTCGTGCTACCTCTCAACGCATCACAAACGGGTCGGGCATGGGCGCGGTGGACAGGTTGATCCACACGGTCTTCAGCTCGGTATAGGCCAGCACCGAATCGATGCCGCTTTCACGGCCGTAGCCGCTGTTCTTGAAGCCGCCGATCGGCGCCATGGCCGATACCGCGCGGTAGGTGTTGACCCAGATGATGCCCGAGCGCACGTCGCGGGCCAGGCGGTGGGCGCGGCCCAGGTCGCGGGTCCAGATGCCGGCGGCGAGGCCGAACTGCGAGTCGTTGGCGATTTCCAGGGCTTCTTCCTCGGTCTTGAAGCGGATGACCGCAGCCACCGGGCCGAACACCTCTTCCTGCATGATGGTCATGGCGTTGCTGTCGCACTCGAACAGGGTCGGCTCGTAGAACCAGCCGTCACCCTCGACCTCGGCACGCTTGCCGCCCAGGTGCAGCTTGGCGCCTTCAGCCTTGGCTGCGGCGACCAGGCCTTCGACCACGGCCAGTTGCTGGGCGGTGGCCATCGGGCCCATTTCACTGGCCTCGTCCTGCGGGTTGCCGATGCGGATGCGCTTGGCACGCTCGACCAGGCGGGCGACGAATTCGTCGAAGATCTCGTCCTGCACCAGCAGGCGCGAACCGGCCACGCAGCTTTGCCCGGAGGCGGCATAGATGCCCGCCACGGCGCCGTTGATGGCGCTGTCCAGGTCGGCGTCGGCAAAGATGATGTTCGGCGACTTGCCGCCCAGCTCCAGCGACAGCTTGGCGAAGTTCTCGGCGCTGCTGCGCACCACGTGGCGGGCGGTGGCGGCGCCGCCGGTGAAGGCGATCTTGCGCACCAACGGGTGACGGGTCAGCGCCGCGCCGGTGCTTGGGCCGTAGCCGGTGACCACGTTGACCACGCCCGGCGGGAAGCCGGCCTCATGGGCCAGGCGGGCCAGTTCGAGGATGGTCGCCGAGGCATGTTCGGACGGCTTGAGCACGATGGTGTTGCCGGCGGCCAGGGCCGGGGCCAGCTTGATTGCGGTCAGGTACAGCGGGCTGTTCCACGGGATGATCCCGGCGACCACGCCGATCGGCTCGTGCACGGTGTAGGCGAACAGGTCCGGCTTGTCCAGCGGCAAGGTGCCGCCTTCGAGCTTGTCGGCAAGGCCTGCGGTGTAGTGGAAGAACTCTGGCAGGTAGCCGACCTGGCCGCGGGTTTCGCGGATCAGCTTGCCGTTGTCACGGCTTTCCAGCTGGGCCAGGCGCTCCTTGTTCTCGGCGATCAGGTCACCCAGGCGGCGCAGCAGCTTGCCGCGCGCGGTGGCGGTGATGCTGCGCCAGGCTTTGCTGTCGAACGCGCGCTGGGCGGCCTGCACGGCCAGTTCCACATCGGCTTCGTCGGCGTCGGGCAGTTGCGCCCAGGCCCGGGCGGTGGCCGGGTTGAGGCTGTCGAAGGTCTTGCCGCTCTGGGCATCGAGCCATTGGCCGTCGATGCACATCTGGAAACGTACGAGGGTCATGCAACAATCCCCTTGGCGGATTCGGTGAGGGTGCGGGCTTGCTTGAGGAAGTCCAACAGCATCTTGTTGACTTCACGCGGTGCTTCCACCGGCATCATATGCCGTTGCTCGGCGAGGACCACGCTGTGCGCGCCCGGAATGCTGGCGGCAAGCTGGCGGGTCATGGCCGGGGTGGAGCCCGAGTCGAGTTCGCCGGTGGCGATCAGTGTCGGCACCTGGATACTGCCCAGGTCGCTGGCGCGGTACATGTCCTGGGTGGCGAACAGCGAATAGGTGGTGTGGTAGCCCTGCGGGTCGTTGCTCGCCAGTACCTGGCGAATGGCGGCGACCTGGGCCGGGTTGGCGGCCTTGTATTCGCGGCTGAACCAGCGGTCGAGGGCGGCGTCGACGTTGGCGTCGGGGCCCAGTTCTGCAGCCTGGGCGGCGCGGGCGATTACCCCGGCACTTTGCTCGGGGGTGCGGTTGAACACACTGTTGAGCACCACCAGCGCCGCCAGCCGTTGCGGGTAGGCGAGGGCGAAGGCGCGGGCTACCAGGCCGCCCATGGAGAAGCCGATGACGGTTGCCTGGGCAATCTGCAGGTGGTCGAGCAGCTCGGCGAGTTGGGCGGCGTAGCCTTCCAGGCTGGTGTCGGCGGCTGGCAGCGCGCTCTGGCCGTGGCCGAGCATGTCATAGGCGATGACGCGGTAGTCGTTGGCCAGGCCAACGAACTGACCACCCCACATTTCTTTGTTAAGGCCCACGCCGTGGATCAGTACCACAGCCTGGCCCTGGCCTTGAACCAGGTAACTGGTCCCGGCCGGTGTGCGTTCAGCGACAGGCTGAATCATGGAGGGCGCTCCTTGAAGGTCGGGCGCGGCGGGTAAGCACGCCACGCCCCGGCCCGTCTTGGTTGTTGTTATTGAGCGTTGGCTTTTTCGGCAGCCAGTTCTTCCAGGTCGATGTAGCGGTTACCGATGCGCGGGTGCAGACGGCCACCGTCGGCGGCGCCCAGGACCACGACGATTTCGTCGGCACGTGGGGCGTCTTCGATCTGCATTTCCAGGGTGATGTAGTGCGAACGCAGGCCTTCGTCGTCCTTCTGCATCATCGGGATCTGGATCGAGGTGCCTGGGCCGCCGCGCTTGTTGGTGAAGCTCAGGTAGCTCTTGGCCTGCACCGCTTCGCGGTAGTGGTTGCCAAAGCGCAGGGTGTGGATCACGGCAGAGGCGTGCTCGATTTCGCCGTCGGCGCCGACCACTGCGGCTTTACCGTAGGCTTCGATCTTGTCGGCACCGCCGATGGCGGCAATCAGGCGCTCGACCATCAGCGCACCCAGCTCGGAGCAATTGGCGCGGATTTCCGGCTTCAGATCTTCAACAAAACCGCGACCTGCCCATGGGTTTTTGATCACCACAGCCAGGCCGACCATGGTCACCGGTTTGTCGGTGGCCTTGCCGCCTTCGATGCGGGTCTCTTCGGAGTAGGTGACGATCTTGCGGATTTCGAAACTCATGGGTGGCTCCTGGTGAGGGTTATCAGCTCTTGTTGTCTGATGGTATACCATAATATTTGTTGTGCAAGAGGGGGCTGGAAAAATCTCTTGCCGGGGGACGAAAGGCGTCTTGATCCCTTGATTTGCGCGGCATCTGTACCGGCCTAAAACTCAAAAAAATGCCCGCTCGCGAGGGCCACGAGGACCCCCGGGAGCGGGCTGATCCCGCAACTACTTCAGGCAAAGGGAATTCAGGCGAATGCCGGCACCACTTCGTTGATGAACAGCTCGAGCGACTTCTTCTTCTCGGCGTGGGGCAGGCTGTTGTCGCACCAGAAACTGAACTCGTCGACGCCCAGTTCCTGGTAGTACTTGATGCGCGCGATGATCTCTTCGGGTGTACCGATCATGGTGTTCTTGCGGATGTTCTCCAGCTGGAACGCCGGCACTTCGGCAAACTTCGACTCCGGGCTTGGCGCAAGGAAGCCATTGACCGGTACGGTCTTGTTGCCGAACCAGGCATCGAAGGTGCGGTAGAAGCGCGAAATGGCCTGGGCGCCGACCTTCCAGCCTTCAGGGTCGGATGGGCTGTGCACGTGGGTGTGGCGCAGCACCATCAGTTGCGGGCGTGGCACATCCGGGTTGTTGTCCAGGGCCGCCTGGAACTTGTTGCGCAGGTCCAGCACTTCTTCATCACCCTTCATCAACGGGGTGACCATGACGTTGCAGCCGTTGGCCACGGCGAAGTTGTGCGAGTCCGGGTCGCGGGCGGCGATCCACATCGGCGGTTCGGCGTTGAAAGGTTTCGGTACGCTGGTGGAGGTGGGGAACTTGTACACCTCGCCGTCGTGGGCGTAGTCGCCTTCCCACAGCTTGCGCACCACCGGCACCATTTCGCGCAGGGCCTTGCCGCCGTCGGTGGCGGGCATGCCATTGGCCATGCGATCGAACTCGAACTGGTAGGCGCCACGGGCCAGGCCCACTTCCATGCGGCCGTTGCTGATCACGTCGAGCAGGGCGCATTCGCCAGCCACGCGGATCGGGTTCCAGAACGGCGCGATGATGGTGCCGGCGCCCAGGCGAATCTTCTCGGTGCGCGCAGCGAGGTAGGCCAGCAGCGGCATCGGGCTAGGCGAGATGGTGTATTCCATGGCGTGGTGTTCGCCGATCCACACGGTGCTGAAACCGCCGTGCTCGGCCATCAGGGTCAGTTCGGTCAGGTCTTCGAACAGCTGGCGATGGCTGACCTGTTCATCCCAACGTTCCATGTGTACGAACAACGAAAATTTCATGGGGCTTTCCTCGGAGCTTGAAAGTCTCGCCTGGCGCACCAGGCGTCAGTAATAAGGCTAGGTGCTTCAGGCGAAGGCGGGCAGGCTGGCCATCTTGCCGCGGCAGTAGATCATCGGCTGCGGGGCTTGCTCGGGGACGATGAGGTTGTGCACTTTGCCGACCATGATGGCGTGGTCGCCACCTTCGTATTCACGCCACAGTTCGCATTCGATAATGGCGGTGGCATTGGCCAGCAACGGGTTGCCCAGGGCGCTGAGGGTCCACTCGATGCCGGTGGCCTTGTCCTTGCCCTTTTTCGCGAAGGCATAGGCTTCGGCTTGCTGTTCACCGGACAGCAGGTGAATGGCGAAGCGCTTTTGCTTGATCAGCACAGGGTAGGAGTCGGAGCTGTAGTTGGGGCAGAACAGCACCAGCGGCGGGTCCATCGATAACGAAGAGAAGGCGCTGGCGGTGAGGCCGACGATCGAGCCGTCGTCGTCCAGGGTGGTGATGACGGTGACGCCTGAGGGGAAGGAGCCCAGGACGTTCTTATAGACGGTTGCGTCGATCATGGCGTGTTCCTCGAAAGGGGTAGCGGTGGGCCGCTTTTTATCGTTGATGTGTCTGATGGTATACCGTAATACTCGATTTGCAAGCGGAATTTTCTAGCGCACAAAATTCGCGATGAATGGCGCAAAGCCGCGTGAATAGGGGGTTTGGCGAAAGCGAGACGGCCTGGGCGCGGCTGCTGAACCGGATCAGTTAAAGATTTTTAGACCGAATCAGTGTTGTCAAAAGTTTGGAATACCATAATATGGTCCGCAGCTGAGAGGCCGCCTAGACGCGGTTTCCTTACAACGATAAAAACGACCTTTCGAGCTGAAAACCATGTCCCAACCGTCATCGCAACACCAGTTTGTCGAGAATCACACGGTCGATTACGTTCCACCTGCCGAGCGCCATGGGAAGGCGCGCGACCTGTTCACCCTCTGGTTCAGCACCAACATTGCGCCACTGCCCATCGTCACCGGCGCCATGGTGGTCCAGGTGTTCCACCTGAACCTGTTGTGGGGCCTGGTCGCCATCGTGCTTGGCCATCTTGCCGGGGGCGTGGTCATCGCGCTGGCTTCTGCGCAGGGACCGCAGTTGGGCATTCCGCAGATGGTCCAGAGCCGCGGGCAGTTTGGCCGTTATGGTGCGTTGCTGATCGTGTTCTTCACGGCGCTGATCTACGTCGGCTTCTTCATTTCCAATATCGTGCTGGCGGGCAAGACCATCCACGGCATCGCCCCGAGCGTGCCGATGCCCGGTGCCATCGTCATCGGCGCCCTCAGCGCGACGGCCATCGGCGTGATCGGCTACCGCTTCATCCATATCCTCAACCGCATCGGTACCTGGGTCATGGGCTCGGCGCTGCTGGCCGGTTTCATCATGATGTTCGCCCAGGAGCTGCCGGCTGATTTCTTCAGCCGTGGGGCGTTCAACCTGTCCGGCTTCATCGCCACCGTGTCGCTGGGCACGATCTGGCAGATCAGCTTCTCGCCGTACACCTCGGACTACTCGCGCTACCTGCCGAAGGAAGTCGGCATTGCCAAGCCGTTCTGGGCGACCTACTTCGGCGCCACCCTGGGCACCATCCTGTGCTTCAGCTTTGGTGCAGTGGCGGTGCTGTGCGTGCCAGAAGGCACCGACGCGATGGACGCGGTCAAGCAAGCCACCGGCTGGCTGGGGCCGATCCTGATGGTGCTGTTCCTGCTCAACATCATCAGCCACAACGCGCTCAACCTGTATGGCGCGGTGCTGTCGATCGTCACGGCCATCCAGACCTTCTTCGCCAAGTGGACGCCGAGCATCAAGGTGCGGGTGGCCCTGGCCTCGGTAATTCTGCTGGGCTGTGGCCTGGTGGCGCTGAATGCATCGGCGGACTTCATCGGCCAGTTCATCGGCCTGATTCTGGCGCTGTTGCTGGTGCTGGTGCCGTGGGCCTCGATCAACCTGATCGACTTCTACCTGATCAAGAAGGGCCAGTACGACATCGCGTCTATCTTCAGTGCCGACGGCGGCATCTATGGCCGCTTCAACCACCACGCGATCATTGCCTATGCTTGCGGGATTGCGGTGCAGCTGCCGTTTGCCAATACCGCGCTGTATGTGGGGCCGTATTCGAACCTTGTCGAAGGGGCTGATTTGTCCTGGTTGATCGGCTTGCTGGTGACGGTGCCGCTGTATTACTGCCTGGCCACGCGAGGGCAGGCGGTCAATAGTGCGCGGGTTATCAGGGTCAATGACTGACAGTTGCAACGGGTGGCCGCCTTGCGGCCCATTCGCGGGGCAAGCCCGCTCCCACAGGATCACTCAAAAAACTGAATCAACCTGTGGGAGTGGGCTTGTCCCGCGAATGGGCTGCAAAGCAGCCCGGTTATTCCTGATCAGACTTTGAACTGCGCCACCATGCCATTCAGGTCCACTGCCAACTGCGACAAGTCCTGCGCCGCTGCACTGGTCTGGTTTGCCCCCGCCGATGTCTGCATCGCCAGGTCACGAATGTTCACCAGGTTACGGTCCACCTCGCGCGCCACCTGTGCCTGTTCTTCAGAGGCGCTGGCGATTACCAGGTTGCGCTGGTTGATCGAGGCGATGGCCTCGGCAATCACCTCCAGCGCCTGGCCCGCACCCTGCGCCACTTCCAGGGTACCCGCAGCGCGCCCTTGGCTGCTGTGCATGGCCGTCACCGCACGCTCGGTGCCGGTCTGGATGCCCACGATCATCTGCTCGATCTCTGCCGTCGACTGTTGGGTACGGTGGGCGAGGGCGCGTACTTCATCCGCCACCACCGCAAAGCCGCGGCCGGCCTCACCCGCGCGGGCGGCTTCGATGGCGGCATTGAGCGCCAGCAGGTTGGTTTGCCCGGCGATTGCGCCGATCACATCGAGCACCCGGCTGATCTCGTTGGCGTTGCTGGCCAGCTGTTCGATTTCGGCCGAGGTGCCGGTCACGTCGTCGACCAGGTGCTGGATCGACGCCAGCGCCTGGTTGACCTGGTCGCGGCCGTCACGGGTGGTGCGGTCGGCGCCTTTGGAGGCGTCAGCGGTACTCACTGCATTGTTGGCCACTTCTTCCACGGCGGCGGTCATCTGGTTGACTGCGGTGGCTGCCTGGTCAATTTCGGCGCTCTGCTGATGCAGGCCGCGGCTGGTGTCTTCGGTGACGGTATGCAGCTCTTCTGAGGCCGAGGCCAGTTGGTCGGACGAGGCGGCGATCTTGCGCAAGGTGTCGCGCAGGCTCTCTTGCATGCGGCCCAAGGCGCGCAGCAGCAGGGCAGGCTCGTCGCGGCCGGTGACATGGATGTTCTGGGTCAGGTCGCCGGTGGCCACGCGCTCGGCCACGGCCACGGCATCGGCCAGGGGCACCACGATGCTGCGGGTGAGCAGTGTGGCGATGGCGGCCAGTACCAGCATGATGACCAGCAATGAACCGATGATGGCGGTCAACGCCTGGTCAGCGACGTCGCTGCTGCGTTGCGAAGCCTCTTCGGCGCCCTTGCCGTTGTAGGCGATCAGCGCGGCCATGGCTTTCATCATGTTGTCGGCATGCTCGGAAAGCGGGCCGTTGATCTGCAGTTTGGCCTGGTCGAGGCGCCCGGCAGCGATGTCGCTGATGACCTGCGCCTGAAGACTGACGTATTGCTCGTGGGCGGTATTGAAGCGGTTGAACAGGGCGCGGTCATCGGTGGCGACGATGGTGTTGTCATAATCCTTCAGGCCGTCCTTGAGTTGCGCATTGATGCTTTTGAGCATGTCCAGACTGCGCGCACGCTCCAGGTCGGTTTCTTCCAGCGCTGCGCGCAGGGTGATGGCACGCGCTCGGCCGAGGTTGCTGCTGATTTCACTGAGGGCTACCACGGCCGGCATCCAGGTGACACGGATTTCATCCGTGGCCTCATCCATTTGCCGGGTTTCATAGAGGGCTATCATGCCCATGGCCAGTACCAATACGCCCAACAGGGCGAATACGCTGGCTGCGCGAATGCCGATCTTCATATTCCGTAATTGCATGGAATGCTCCTTGACGGTGGCGTGCAGGCGTCAAGAGCATGGACGGAAGGCCGGCTCACCAGGGGGGTGCCAGCTCTCGATGCGCTGCGGATTTAGTGTGTGTGCCTCACCCTCTTACGTTTTTATTTAAATGATGTCACAGTGCCATCATTATTGACCAGTCATTCAATGTAACGACGTGTGCGGGCAAATCCGTCGTTTACTGACGGTTTTGCCCGCAATCAGACGTCATACGATCGGGATCAACGGGTCGGCAGCGGCCAGTGCCTGCGCGCGGTCAGCGGCTGGCGGGTAGATCCATACCGAGTTGATCTGGCGTTTCAGCGCCTTGCCCTCCTGGCCGTGCAGCTTCAGCTCCCGTTCCCAGCCCTCGCTGTAGGCCGCGCCCCAGTCACCCAGGTCGAGGCAGGTGACATATTTGGGCTGGCGGTAGATAACAGGTTCGACGCCGAGCAGGTCGGCGGCCGCATTGTCCTTGATATCCCCACCCCCATCCGTTATAGATAAAAAGGAAACCATAAAGAAAAGAGGCCATTTCAGCCCCCATGCACGAGATCACACGTATCTTCCGCCCCTCAGGCCCCCATTTCGCGCCCTGCGCAGATGGATACGGGCCGACCTCAATGACGCCTTCTCCGCTTTCGAGCCTGTTCCACGTGTTGTCGATCCCGCCGGTCAAGCTTCTGCTGACCCAGATGCGCAAACGCCCCGTCCCTCCACCTGCACCGTAGCGCCTGAATTCCACCACCCCCGGCCTTTTGCCGTTCGGGGTTGGGGAGCCTTTGCATTTTTTCAGCGTTCAACTGTTCAGGAATCACTATGACTCTTCGTGTCGCAATCATCGGTGCCGGCCCGTCCGGCCTTGCGCAACTGCGTGCCTTCCAATCCGCCCATGCCCAGGGCGCACCCATGCCCGAAATCGTATGCTTCGAAAAGCAGGCCGACTGGGGCGGTATGTGGAACTACACCTGGCGCACCGGCCTCGACCAGCATGGCGAGCCGGTGCACGGCAGCATGTACCGCTACCTGTGGTCCAACGGCCCCAAGGAATGCCTGGAGTTCGCCGACTACAGCTTCGATGAGCATTTTGGCCGGCCGATTTCCTCGTACCCGCCGCGCGAGGTGCTGTGGGACTACATCCAAGGCCGCGTGAAGAAGGCCGGGGTGCGCGACTACATCCGCTTCAATACCGCAGTCAAAAACGTCAGCTTCGATGAAAACACCCGCGAGTTCACCGTGAGCGCCCACGACTACAGCGCGGGGCTTGGCATCGAGCAGGTGTTCGATTACGTGGTGGTGGCCAGCGGGCACTTCTCTACCCCACACGTGCCGGAGTTTGAAGGCTTCGAGCGGTTCACCGGGCGTATCCTGCACGCCCACGACTTTCGCGAAGCGATGGAATTCAACGGCCAGGACCTGCTCATTGTCGGCAGCAGCTACTCGGCCGAAGACATCGGCTCGCAGTGCTACAAGTACGGCGCGCGCTCGATCACCACGGCCTACCGCACCCAGCCGATGGGCTACAAATGGCCCAAGGGCTGGGAAGAGCGCCCGCAGTTGGTCCGCGTCGAGAACGACCTGGCGTTCTTCGCCGATGGCTCGAACAAGCGTGTGGATGCGATCATCCTGTGCACGGGCTACCAACATCACTTCCCGTTCCTGCCCGATGAACTCACCCTCAAGACCAACAACCGCCTGTGGCCAGCCGGACTGTACCAAGGCGTGGTGTGGGAGCAAAACCCGCAGTTGCTGTACCTGGGCATGCAGGACCTCTGGTACAGCTTCAACCTGTTCGACGCCCAGGCATGGTTTGCGCGCGACTACATGCTGGGGCGCATCAAGCTGCCGGCCAAGGCGGCCATGCAGGCCGACAGCGCGCGCTGGCGCGAGGATGAGGAGCAGCTGGTAACCACAGCTTCGATGTATGAGTTCCAGGGCCGATACATCAAGCACCTGATCGAGCAGACGGATTACCCGCGCTTCGACATCGATGCGGTCAACCGCATCTTCCTGCAATGGAAGACCGACAAGAAGCACGACATCATGGGCTACCGCGACAAATCATACCGCTCGGTGATTACCGGCACCAAAGCGGTACCACACCACACCCGCTGGATGCAGGCGATGGACGACTCGCTGCAGGAGTACCTGCGCGAAACGGATGGCAAGCAAGGCGAGGTGAAGGTGCTGCGCGGGTAGCTGCCGGAACGGCCAGCACGATCAGGATGCGTGCAAGCGGGGAAGTGTTTTGCCGCACCGACGCTCCCCGCGTATCATTTGCGACATGGTTGGTCGGAGATTGATATGTCGCTTTACAGTGCTGGCGTCGAATACGGCATCCATTGCCTGCTGTTTCTGGTAGGCGAGGGCAGTGAGAGCCGTGATTCCAGCGTGCGCGACCTGGCCGAGTTGCAGGGCGTGCCGCAGGAATACCTGGCCAAGGTTTTCACCAAGCTGGCACGTGCCGGGTTGGTGGCCGCCACCGAAGGCGTGCGCGGTGGTTTTCGCCTGGCGCGACCGGCGGCTGAAATCAACGTGCTGGATATCGTCAACGCCATCGACGGGCCGAAAAAGATTTTCGATTGCCGCGAGATTCGCGAACGCTGCACGCTGTTCGAGGGCTCGCCGCCCGCTTGGGCGACGGAAGGCACCTGTGCGATTCATGCCGTAACGCTGGGGGCGCAGAAGCGCATGGAAGAGGCGTTGGCGCAGCAGACTGTTCTGGCATTGGCAACGCGCTTCGGGCGCAAGGCACCGGCCGAGTTCGGGCAGCAGGTCGATGCCTGGATGGCCGAGCGGCGAGAGAGTAAAGGGGCTGGGGATATTGCGGTGGATCAGCTTTGATTTTGATTCCCACATTGGCGCCGGTGTCGAGGCCGGTGATGGCTTATCACGTCCAGGGCACCGCCGCCAATGTGGCGAAAGTTACACAGGCTCTTGCGCTGCTGTGTGGCGCAAAAAAACGCTGTGTGCATCATTGCTGGTCATACGTCTCATTATGGCTAAATGGGTCTGACGGTTATCGGAGTATGCATATTAAGCCGTGGCGGAGCGCCGTTAAATTGTCCATGATAACCTGATGCCGTAATTTGCACGGGCAAGCTTTGACTTCTGACAGTAATAACCCAATTGCCTTGGGCTTCGTTTGGGTATTTTTTATATCGCATGGATATAAAGCCACATGCGTCCTGCGAGGGATGCAAGCTATCAGCTGTTGGCCGGTGCAAGAAGCTGTATTCTGTATGTGGTATGTACGCGACCTGCCCTTTCCCGTGTTCTTCCAGTAAATTGTACTGTTCGTTTTCTTTTTTACTGAAGACGTGATAAACACGATAGTGCGTGTCATTTATCTGGTCCACAACAAAACTGCAGCCGCTGAAATTATCTGTGAATAGAGTGGTTGGCTCCGTGCCCGTGGGGTGAATCGGAATATCATAATGCCTGTTCTGAGGCACCCAGTACGCTGAAATGAGTTTGTTGTTGTCACTGGCTCGTTCAGTGCTCGTGGGTGTGACATTAATAAAATCGTGTAACGTATTGTTCCTTGGGGAATCAACCATAAAACGTCGCGTTTCAAACAATAAAATACCTGGCTCTCGGTCATTGCCCATCCACCTCGGATCTGACGGGAGTCTTGCATCAGCACCGATAGCGATCGGCAAGGCACTATTATCGGCCTCTTCAAAAGTTATAGGGAGTTTAAGTCGGATGGCGCCTTGACCCACATAATTAGGGTCGTAGGATAACTGTGGCTCGGGGTTGTACCCAGAACGGATGTCTTGATAAAGAGGAATGGTCCGTTCGCCTACGCCTCCCCTTAATTTAAGTACGGTCCAGTTTCCATTACTGTCTTTTACAATGTCGGTCGGCAAGTTGGTCACGGATGTGCCGTTTTTATCTGCCGGGACGGGTGAGCCATTTTTCCTGAAACCATTAATCCTTACCCATCTGCCATCGACATAGATATAGTCTTTGTTGGTGGTCAAGTTTCTGTAATAACCGCCGCCTTGATAGGTAATGCCTCTGAGCTCCAAATCGTCTGCAACAATTTTGGCTTCATGTGAAAAATTACCGTACAGTGGAGTTAATGGTTTGGGTGTTATGATGAAGTCGCGAGATCCCCTGCTGTCGATGGTTGTATTTTCTATTAATTTTTTTTCATCAATTAGATTTCCATATTTAGGTGTTGCAAGGTTGCCCAGATCTATAAAGTCCTTCATGATATTGCTAATGTCAAGAAGGTTGTCGTGTGTGATGGTACCTTGTTCAGTTACTTTGATAACTTCCTGAATCACAGTGCCAGCCATGGCTAATCCTGCAACTACCGGGCCCACTACAGGTGCTCGCATAAGCAGGATTTGTAAGATAAAGCCGATGGAGGTGCCGATATTATAGGCGATGGCAACACTTTCACGGTTGGAGGTGAAAGGCAGGGTAATGAGCGTTGCAAATACGCCCACAGGGTTTTTTAAAGCTTCGGCGGCTACATAAGCGGCTTTCGCCCAATTGAATGAACTGTATAAGGTGCCAATAAAATCCATTTCAGAAACGGTGGTTATTTTATCGTTGATTTTTTGAAAATCAGCTTCTGTATAGACAGCGTGAAGGGGTATCTCAGGATTTGCTTGTCGCTTGTATCGGCTGACTGTCAAAGTGCCATTTAGACGTGAAGTTGTCAGGCTGTCTGCTAATGGGTGATAGTAAAGATTGTTTCTCAGGTGCAATGGGATATGTCCTCTGACCTCAACCCAAACACCTTCATCGTTTTTAGGCGGCTCGAAAGCGCTGTATCGATATTCGGCAATGCGGAAACCTGCTTCGCTATCTTGTTTTGGATAATATTTGAGCCATAAGCTAACGACTTTGAAGTCGTGGCCCCATGTGCAGACATTGGATTTGCCCTTGTTGTATTTCGCGGCGATTTTGTGATCACCATTTTTCACAGTTAAGGATGCTTTCCACTTACCCTCGCTGTCCGAGGTGGTTAAAGCAAAGAAATGTATCTTTTTTTCCTTCCAGCCGTTATGGCATAGCCAAATACGTGTATTTGCTGGGGCGTTTCCTTTAAGGGTTATGTGTCGTCTGTTTATTTCGCTGTTTTTCAATGGGTGATAAATATGAATGTCAAGCGCGTATGGCTTGCTGCATCCATATGGAAGTGTCTCGCCGGCGCTTATTTCCTCCTCAGTATCCTCAGCCTCCTCGTCGATGATGTCGACTTCTTGCTGTTCGACGGTGCCCTCATTCAGTTCTGCGGCCTCATCGTGGCTTTCTAGCGGTAAGTCATCCGAATGCATGATGACGCTTTGTAAAATCATTTCTGTTTCAGGGTCAAGCTGTGCATGCTCGCATATGAGCGTGTGCAACGCGTCGTCCGTCGTTGATGTCGTGTCAACTATAACTTTGAGGTCGTTGAGGGTGTCGCAGAGTGTGTTGAATTTGTCGATAAACTTTTTATTTCCAGTCACGATGAGATTTTTGTCAGGCGATATGCCAACATTTAGGACTGAGATTTTTGCCATTGGTTCATTGGGTAGAAAGATGTGCGTACTTAAGATGGATGGTGCAGAGGCTATAAATAGTCCTTCCAAATCGTTTTTTACGAAGTCATCAAAATGAAATGGCTTTTCATTAAAGCTGTGCGTTTTTTTCAGGTCTACTGATATGGTTTTTTTGTTGGTGTCGTTAAATATTTTTATTTTTCCTGTCTTCCAGTTGATCTCTTTGATGGTGCCCTGTTCCAAGACAGGGTTGATAGTGTTTTCAGCTTTTATCCATAGCCTCACATGACTATCTTTTGCGAAATCGCTCACGTTAAGGCTTTCATTCCCACTATGGGAAGGGCCGAACTGCTGATAAAGTTCCATGGGGTATCCTCAGTTTATGCATTTATCCTGGTAGCTGACGGCCGTATCCATAACGGGGCTGCGCCGGAATTATGCAGGCGGGCCATCGGCGAGACTTATACTGCGTAAGCCATTGCTCATGTATGACGATCTTCCGTTAATACCGCTTTGCGTTTGGTACGTTTGTCCTGCTTTTGACCGGGCGACCGGCGCCCGTGTTGATGGACGTTGTTCTATCTTCCAGCGTGGATTTTTTCTGAGGTCTTCAGGCTTGATTATGCAGGCACACTAATCCTATTGAAACTGGTAAAAATGTCAGGTCATAGGGGCAATTCAAATCTCAGTAAACCACTCGTCGTCCCTCGGGTATTTTGGCTTGTGAAGCCTCAGCAACGCTCTAGCTTGCGGCCACGGCTCTCCAGACACACCTCAAACCAATAGAGGCGTGCGCCCATACTGCCGAGTTCTGTATTAGGCTCTGCACGAAAAGTTTTGTGGGAGCGGCGGTGCGGCGATCCGACTTGTCCCGCGATGGAGTGCGAAGCGCTCCTGTACCCGATATCAAATGGTGTCAAAGAAGCCGCGAACTCAGGCTTTGCTGCCGCGTTGCGGCAGATCGCGGGGCAAGTCGGATCGCCGCACCGCCGCTCCCACAACGATGAATGACCCTACTTTTAGTACAGAACCTAAATCCCGCAAATCCAATTACTGCCGTTTAAATGTAAGGGATCCATCATCCCCACATTCCAAGCGTCCACCGGATGCCCGATGCTGCGCTCCCGATTTCTTTCTGGAGCCCGCCCGCCATGATGCGACCCGACAGCAAAGTCGAAAAGGTGTACCTCTATCCCAAGCCCGTAGACTTCCGAAAGTCCATCGACGGCCTCACCGCGCTGGTCGAGTTGGATATCAAGGTCGCCGTGTTCGACCCCGTACTGTTCGTTTTCCTCAATAAAGCTCGCAATCGCATCAAGGTGTTGTATTGGGAGCGCAACGGCTTCTGTCTTTGGCTCAAACGCCTCGAAGCCGAACGTTTCAAAACCTCCCCCGACGCCAGCGACGAAGCGATTGTCCTGACCGTCCAAGAACTGAACTGGCTACTCGACGGTTTCGACCTCTGGCGCAACCGTCCGCATCAGGTTCTGACGCCCCGTTTCGTCGCCTGACCCGGTAATCCGGGCCATGATTTCAGTGCCCGAACCTCCCGGATGACCCTGTTCTGCTCAAGCAAATGCTGCTTGAGAGTTACGCTGCTCGTGCGTGTGAGCAATCGGCTGCCCGTGTGCGCGCGCAGGAGGTCAAGGAGGCTTATGCGACACACATCGACGACCTGAAAGAGCAGATCAAGTTATGGATAGGTGGGGTTCATGGATCGCACTCCCTCATGCAGGACGCAAGCGTGGGTTATGTATTTGTGCGTCTCCGCGAAATTACCCAGCAAAATCCGCAGGGGCTTGTCGACTTGCCAGAGGTCGACGGTACCTTCGGCTTCGATATCGCCATCGACTGCAGTGTGGGTACCCAGGCGCACGTATTTACCTAGTTCTGACGCCTCCAGTTGTTCGCGGAAATAGGCGGACGATGCTTCCTTCGTGGTGTGTTCCCCGAATTTAAAGCTCAACCTTGGGCCTACTGGCATACCGGTCTCATCATCATGGACAAAGAGCAAACGTTCAGTGGTGGCATCCCTGCTGTCCAGCTTCAAGTGCGTGTTGCAGCGGCGCCAACCGATATTGCTCTGATCGGTCGCGGGCAATTCGGGTTTCTGGCCGCCCGCAGGTTTTTCAGTGCTCGGCTCTATTTTTATGCGCCCATACTCGTCGGCAACAAACTTCCACTCATCGGCCTGATAGGAGTCACCCATCAGGCGCTTTTGAACGCGTTCTGATATTCCTCTACGGTGTCCTCGTTGATACCGTCGGGGAGTGCCGAAGTGTCGCCTACATAATAGTAAAAACTGATAGAGCCTTGAAAAGGAATAGCGCGGTCCCCTGCGCGGATAGACTGTTGCTCCTCAATGGCGCGGTGAACAAGGGCGTTGTCGGCGTAAGCAGGGAGGTTGGTGAGGCTTTCTGTCGCCTTGAGCTGGTACTCGCCGACCCATGTTCTGTTATACGGTATACTGCCGTAGCCATAATAAATATTTAAATTTTTATTTGACGGAGCAAACTCTATAAGGAAGGGGTTAGGTGATAACTTATTTATCCCCGGACTTGGGCGTGCAACTTTGATCCAGCCTGCATCTAGAAGTGATCGTAACGCCATGCCGGCGCGTAGCCGCATGCTGCCGAGCCCGGGAATATTGTTTATGTCTGACCATGCTATTCTTTCGGACTTGCCATCGATCTCTACGGTGACTGAGGTTTCACCGCCCGTGACCCATATGCACTTTTTCCCATCAATTTCAAGCGCGTCACCCTTTTTATAATATTTCTCTACCGTGTCCCTGGTGAAGCTTGTCGTTGGCTTACTTGAAGAGGTCATGGGCTTTCATCCTGGTCGAGATAAAAAGTTCAAGTTGCCGCGCGCACATGTCGTGTTCGCCGCACGGGCGGGACGATTCGTTGGTTTGCTGAGAAAGGCTATGGCCGGCCCGGATGACACACAACTGGTAAAAATGTCAGTGGCAATAAGTTAAATAAGCGCTACATCCGGCCGCCGGCAATCGCCCATCTATCGATGGGCGTAGACGCGCTTTGATTGCCAAGCGCGATGTATCGAGTTCGAACATGCAGCGCAGCAGGTCCGTCCCGACCTGGCGCAGTGATAGGGCCTGTACGTTCAGCGGCTCACGTGTTGCCGCCGATAGGCCCCCGGCTGCTGGCCCACCGCCTTGGCAAAGGCCCGGGTAAACGCCGCCACCGATTGGTACCCCACCTGCGCGCCCACTTGCTCCACGGTATTGCCCGCCCGTAGCAGCTGACTGGCATGGCGCATGCGCAGCGCCAGCAGCACTTGCCCCGGAGATTGCCCGGCCAGTTCATTGAAACGCTTGAAAAACGCCGACCGCGACAAGCCGGTGCAGGCGGCCATGCTCTCCAGTGTCCAGGCTTGCCCCGGTTGCTCGATCAACTGTTCCAGCAGCCCGGCAAACGCCGGCTGGCGGGCGAGGGCGACCAGCCCGCCCAGTGACTGCCCGACATTGACCTGCTGGCGCAGCACGTACAGGAACAACAGGTGCGTCAGCCGCTCCAGCAACGTCTGTGACGGGCCGGCGGTGCGCCGACATTCTTCCAGAATCAGCTCGAACAGCGCCCGCGCTGCACTGCCGGCGGGGTCTTCGGCGCGCAGCAGGATCCAGTCGGCGAGGCCTTCGACAATCAGTGAAGAAAGGCCGGACTGGAAATGGAAGAAGCCACAAACCAGCCCGACGCCGTCGCGGGCTTCGCTATCCAGTGCCTGCATGGCCTGACGCGGTTGGGCGCAGGCGTCGACCGGGTCCTGCTCGCTGGAGAAGCGATAGGCAAGGTCGCGCAACAGGAATACTGCATCTCCCTTCTTCAGGCGCACCGGTTGCGGCTGACCGTCGATGTGCAGCCAGCAATATCCTTGCACCACCAAGTGGAAGCTGGCGCGGCCCATACCCTGGGTGCTGGCGTGCCAGCCACCGCAATAGCGGCCGACATGAAACAGGCTGGCATCGAGCTCCAGGCCTTCTAATAACCAATCGACAAGGGGGCTGGACGAAATCATCTAATGCAAAGACTCAGGAGCAAGGAAAGGCGACTGATGAATATGGAGGCGAATTCTTATAACCAACAGACTGTAAGGACACCCACCACAGGAGACCACTCCATGTCCTCGCGCATTACTTTACACACGCTGCAGAGCGCCCCGGAAGCGGCCCGTCCATTCCTCGAGAACGCTCAGAAGAATTCTGGCTTCATCCCCAACCTGCTAGGCGTGCTGGCCAACGCCCCGGCCGCCCTGGAAACGTACGTGACCGTGTCGGCGCTCAATGGCAAGTCGGAGCTGACCCTGGCCGAGCGAGAGGTGGTGCAGCTGATTGCCGCTACCCAGCATGGCTGTGATTTCTGCGTCGCCGGTCACACTGCGGTGGCCCTGAACAAGGCCAAGCTGCCCCAGGCCGTGGTCGACGCGCTGCGCGCCCGTGGCGAACTGCCCGATGCCCGCTACGAAACCCTGGCCGCGTTTGCCCGTGAAGTGATCGCCACCCGTGGCAACGTCAGCGAGCCCACCTACCAGGCATTTCGCGATGCCGGCTTCAGCGAAGGCAATGCCCTGGAGGTGATTCTTGGCGTGAGCCTCGCAACCTTGTGCAACTTTGCTAATGTCTTCGCCCAGACACCGCTCAACGACGAACTCAGCAAGTACCGCTGGCAGCCGTCTGCGTAAGCCAAGTGTGGTGCCGGCCACGCCGGCGTTTTCAAAGGAGTAGAGACATGCTTGATCCCGCATTTCGGCAATGGCTGGATGCCAACGCCGAGGCAATCGACCAGGGCGTGTGCGACCCGCACCTGGTCCTGGCGCACATCGCCGAAGCGCAAGTGCTGCGCATCGGCGTCGATGCGGCCCTGGGCGGCACGGGCGGGCAGGTGACCGACGCGGTCGAAGCGATCGCGGCCATTGCCAGCCGTTCATTGGCGGCGGCGTTCGTCTGCTGGGGCCAGCGCGCCTTCATCGAATACCTGCTGCAAAGCCCCAACCAGCCGCTGCGCGAGCGCCTGTTGCCACGCCTGTTGACGGGCGAGCTGGCCGGTGCAACCGGGCTGTCCAATGCCATGAAGTTTCTCTCCGGCATCGAGAGCCTGCAGGTGCGAGGCCGCCAGAGCCGCGACGGATGGCAGCTTGAAGGCCGGCTGCATTGGGTGACCAACCTGCGCAAGAGCGGTTTTGTGGTGGCGGCAGCCATCGAAGGTGATGCCGAAGGGGCACCGTTCGTGGTGGCCATTCCGTCCGAGGCGCAAGGGTTGGAGCGCTCGGACGACCTGCAACTGATGGGGCTGCAATCGAGCAATACCGCCGCGCTGGCGTTCCACCAAGTCGAGCTGGGCCGCGAGTGGCTGCTGCACGAGAATGCTCGCGCGTTCCTGCCCAAGGTGCGCCCGGCCTTCCTGGCACTGCAATGCGGCATGGCCATCGGCCTGGCCCGGCGGGCACTGGATGAGGTGGCGGAACACCTGCAAGGCCGTGGCTCGTTCCTCGACGAGGCCGGCCAGGTGCTAAAGGCGCGCCTGGAAAACACCGTGAGCGAACTCAAGCAGGGCCTGCTCGACGAGCGCTTCCTGCAGCAGCCAGCGGCGCTGTTCAAACTGCGCATCACCCTCGCCGAATGCGCTGCCGACGCGGTGCAGCTGGAGCTGCAGGCCAGTGGTGGCAAGGCCTACCTGAGCGAGTATGGCGAAGGCTTCGCCCGCCGTTGGCGCGAGTCGGCGTTCGTGCCGATCGTGACGCCGAGCCTGGTGCAACTGCGCGCCGAACTGCAACGCCAGGCGGGCGCCGCATGAGCGAGGTACTGCTCGACGCCCGTGCCATCAGCCTGGGCTACCCCCGCGAGGGGGGCTGGCAAGAGGTGCTGGCACAGTTCGACCTGCAGCTGGCGCCGGGCGAGGTGGTGAGCATCCTGGGCCCCAGTGGTGTCGGCAAGTCCAGCCTGTTGCGGGTGCTGGCGGGCTTGCAGGCGCCGCGTGGCGGTAGCGTGACGCTGCGCGGCGAGCCGCTGCAAGGGCCGCATCCGCGCCTGGCGGTGGCCTTCCAGGATCCCAGCCTGCTGCCCTGGTTGAGCCTTGAGAAGAACGTCGCCTTCGGCCTGGACTTCGCCCGCCAGCCCAAATTGGCGGCCAGCGAGCGGCGTGCGCGCATCGACCATGCGATTGCCGACGTGGGCCTCGCCCATGCGCGCAACCAGTACCCGGCGCAATTGTCCGGTGGCATGGCCCAACGCACCGCGCTGGCCCGCTGCCTGGCACGCCAACCTGAAGTGCTGTTGCTTGACGAGCCGTTTGGCGCCCTCGACGAGGTGACCCGGGCCGACATGCAGCAACTGCTGCTGCAACTGATCGCCACCCACAATACTGCGGCGGTGCTGATCACCCACGATATCGACGAAGCCCTGCTGCTGTCCGACCGGGTCCTGCTACTGGGCAACCACCCAGCGCATATCCTCGGCCAGTGGTGTATCGACCTGCCGCAGCCGCGCACGCACCGGGTCGAGGAACTGGGCGCCCTGCGCATCGAGATCGTCAAAACCCTTCGGCGGGCAAGCCGCACAGTCGAACCTTCCCCCACCCCCTTGCCCTCGGAGGCTGTCCATGTGCATGGATGACTGCTGTTCTGCTTCGTCGCGTCGCGACTTTCTCAAGCTTGGCGCCATGCTCACTGCCGCCGGTGCCTTGCCGTTGCTGTCGAGCTTGCAAGCCCGCGCGGCCGCCGAACCGGACGCGCCGGTGCGCATCGGCTACTTGCCGATCACCGACGCCACGCCGTTGCTGGTGGCGCACAACAATGGTCTGTTCGAGGCCGAAGGCATCAAGGCCGAGCGCCCGGTGCTGCTGCGCAGTTGGGCGCAGGTGATCGAGGCGTTCATCTCCGGTCAGGTCAACGTCATCCACCTGTTGTCGCCAATGACCGTATGGGCGCGCTACGCCAGCAAGGTGCCGGCCAAGGTTGTGGCCTGGAACCATGTCGGCGGTTCGGGCCTGACCGTGGCGCCCGACATCACCGACATGAAGCAACTGGGCGGCAAGACCGTCGCCATCCCGTTCTGGTACTCGATCCACAACGTCGTGCTGCAGCAGATGCTCAACGACAACGGCCTGACCCCGGTGTCCAAACCGGTCAATACGCAGCTTGCGGCCAACGAAGTCAACCTGCTGGTGCTGCCGCCGTCCGACATGCCACCGGCACTGGCCAGCAAGCGTATCGCTGGTTATATCGTCGCCGAACCGTTCAACGCCCTGGCCGAAAACCTCAAGGTTGGCCGTGTGCAGCGGTTTACCGGCGATGTCTGGCGCAACCACGCCTGCTGCGTGGTGTTCATGCACGAGCACGACCTCAACAACCGCCCGGAGTGGTCGCAGAAGGTGGTCAACGCCATCGTCAAGGCCCAGCAATGGACCCGCGAGCACCGCGCCGAAGCCGCCGCGTTGTTGTCCAAGGCCGGCCCCAACAAGTACACCCCGCACGAGCCTGCGGTGCTGAGCAAAGTCCTGGCCCCAGCCGCCGAGGACCGCGCAGCCTATATCGCCAGTGGTGCGATCCAGCACCAGCAATGGGACGAGCGGCGTATCGACTTCCAGCCTTACCCGTTCCCCAGCTACACCGAGGAGCTGGTCAAGCGCCTTCAGCGCACGTTGATCGAAGGCGACAGTGGTTTTCTCGCAGGCCTGGACCCGGCGCAAACCGCCCGCGACCTGGTCGACGACCGCTTCGTGCGCAACGCCATCGCGGCCGTTGGCGGGCCATCGGTGTTCGGTATTGCCGACAGTTTCGAGCGTAGCGAGGAGTTCGCGGTCTGATGGGCAAGCATGTGGTTCATACCGGCCTGGGCTTGGCCGGGCTGTTGCTGTTGCTGCTGGCGTGGTGGGCGGGTGTGGCGCTGTTTGGCGAGGCCGACGGCCTGTCGGCGCGCTTCTCGCCCGAGGCCACCCTGGCCAGCCTGGTCGAGCTGTTGGGGCAGGGCGAGGTCTACGGCCACGTGTGGGTCAGCCTCAAACGTATTTTGATCGGGCTGCTGCTGGCGCTGTTGATCGGCGTACCCCTCGGTTTGCTGGTAGGCAGCTACCGGCACCTGGAGGCGGCGACCACGCCGGCCTTCCAGTTTCTGCGGATGATTTCGCCGCTGTCGTGGATGCCGGTGGTGGTGATGCTGATGGGGGTGGGCGACCAGCCGATCTATTTCCTGCTGGCCTTCGCCGCGCTGTGGCCGATTCTGCTCAACACCGCTGCGGGCGTGCGCCAGCTCGACCCGCGCTGGTTGCAACTGAGCCGCAGCTTGAGTGCCACGCGCTGGGAGACGTTGTGCAAGGTGATCGTGCCGGGGGTGATCGGCCATGTGCTGACCGGTGTGCGCCTGGCCATCGGCATCCTGTGGATCGTGCTAGTGCCGTGCGAGATGCTAGGGGTCAGTGCGGGGTTGGGGTATTTCATTCTCGACACCCGCGACCGGCTGGCGTATTCGGAGCTGATGGCGATGGTGCTGCTGATCGGCGTGCTGGGCTTCATGCTCGATGCCCTGGCGCGTGGCTTGCATCGGCGCTGGGTGCATGGCTGAAAACAGTAGGGGCCGCTGTGCGGCCCCCCCGTATCAATGCACGGTCTTGCGCTGCCTTACACAGGCCTGCGCCTGAACAGCCAGCTCGTCCAGCCGCTCGTCGCGCATCTGCTCGGCCTCGATCATCGCATCCTCGCCCTGCTGGTTGAGCAGGTAGGTATGGATCTGATGTACCTCGGTGGTCTGGTAGATCGGCCCGATATCCAGCCGGCCAATCAACGCCCCGCTGGCTTGCCCGGTGCTGCTCATCAGCACCTGCGGCCCGTTGGCCGCCACCACCTGCATGCCCATCGCTTCGAACCACGGTACCTGGCCGGCAAAGGTGTTCAATTCGACGCAGGCATGGCGGGCCTGCAAATCACCCAGCAGGGCGCGGGCGATACCTTGGCGGCGATGGCTGGCGCGCACGGCGAGAAATGCCAGCGCGCAGGTGTCCGGGTCGTCATCGGCCGGCAACGCCAGGGCAAAGCCGAGCAATTGGTCCGGGGCCTCGGCATCCAGCGCCAAGGTCAGCGTCACCGACAGGCCACCGGTACCGTCCATGGCCTGCAGGTACTGGTGCACCTCCATCCCGACACCGTACTGGTACAGCGGATACAGCGGGTTGTCGGCAAGAATGGCAACGCTGCTCAATTCGCCGACGTGGTTGATCACCAGCTCACGGATCTGGTTCTGGAAAGACTCGGGCGGCACGCTGTCGAGGCGGCTCAGGATGAACATCGGGGGGCGGGCTCCGGCGGGTAGGAATACAACCCGCGCCTGGCTGACGCGGGTAGTACAGTCTAACCGGTTTTGCCGAATCAGCCTTGCGCGTGTAGCGCCGCGAGCATCAGCTCTAGGTTTTGTACCGCCGCACCGGAGGCGCCCTTGCCAAGGTTGTCGAACACCGCAGTCAGCAGTACCTGGCCATGCTCCGGGTTGGCGTACAGCGCCAGGCGCAGGTCATTGCTGTCGTTCAGTGCTTCGGGGTCGAGCGCCGCCGCCAGGCCTTGCTGATGCAGGGGCATCAGGTGCACGTGGCGAGCCCCTTCATAGTGCTGTTGCAGGCAGGCATGCAGCTGTTCGGCGCTGGCCTTGCCTGGCAGCAAGCGCAGTTGCAGCGGGATGCTGAGGACGATGCCCTGGCGATAGGCGCCGTAGCCGGGCATGAACACCGGCCGCGCCGACAGCCCGGCGTGCTGCTGGATCTCCGGCACATGCTTGTGCGCCAGCTCCAGGCCATACAGTTGCAAGGTCGGGGTTTTCTCGGTACCTGGCTGCTCATGGCGCTCGACCGCCGCGCGGCCGCCGCCGGAGTAGCCCGAGATGGCATGAATGCTCAGTGGGTAATCGGCTGGCAGCAGCCCGGCGCTGACCAACGGGCGCAGCAAGGCGATTGCTCCGGTGGGGTAGCAGCCAGGGTTGCTGACACGTTTGCTGTGGGCGATACGTTCGGCTTGCTGTTCATCCAGTTCTGGCAGGCCATAGACCCAACCTGGGCTGGTGCGGTGGGCGGAACTGGCGTCGATAACCCGTACCTGCGGGTTATGGATCGCCGCCACGGCTTCGCGCGCTGCGTCATCGGGCAGGCAGAGCACGGCGATGTCGGCGCTATTGATCGCTTCGGCGCGGCGTTGTGGGTGCTTGCGCTCGGCTTCGGGCAGGGTCAGCAGGCGCAAGTCGCTGCGCCCGTGCAGGCGGGCGTGAATCTGCAGGCCAGTGGTGCCTTGGTCACCGTCGATGAAGACAACAGGGGTGTGCATGGTCGGGGTCCGGTCGGGGGAGAGATGGCCTATGCTCGCCTGCGGCTGGACTAAAGGAAATTTGAATATCATGATGCTGATGTTCATTTTTACTGAAGCATGCCATGCGCGAAATCAGCCTTGACCGCCTCCGCACCCTGGTCGAAATCTCCGACCTGGGTTCTTTTGCCGAGGCCGCACGCCGGCTCAACCTGGCCCCGCCCACCATCAGCCTGCACGTGGCCGAGCTGGAGGCCCGGGTGGGCGCCCCCTTGCTCACCCGTAACCGTGGCCAGGTGCGCCCTACGGCCATTGGTGAGACGTTACTGGCCCGCGCCCGACGCCTGCTGGCCGACGCCGACCTGGCCCTGGAAGAGGTTCGCCGCCAGGTCGAGGGCCTGACCGGCCGGGTACGCCTGGGCGCCTCGACCGGCGCCATCGCCCACCTGTTGCCCAAGGCGCTGGAACACTTGCGTGTGGCTCACCCGGGGATCGACGTGCAGGTCCAGGTACTGACCTCCCAGGCGTCACTGGCGCGGCTGCGCGAGGGGGCTCTGGACATTGGCCTGGTGGCCTTGCCGCAAGTTGCGGGCAAGGGGCTGAAGGTCACCCCTTGGCGGCGCGACCCGATCCTGGCCTACGTGCCGGCCGACTGGCAGCCGCCGGCCAAGGTAACGCCGGCATGGTTGGCGCAGCGGGCGTTGATTCTGAATGACAGCAGCACGCAGTTGTCGCGGGTGACAGGGGAGTGGTTCGCGGCGGCGGGGTTGTTCCCCGCACCGCGCATCGAGCTGAACTACAACGATGCGATCAAGAGCCTGGTGGGGGCGGGGTACGGTGCGACGTTGCTGCCGCAGGAGGGCGACGCGGCGGAGCTGGACCGGCGTATTGCCCGCCGGCCGTTGCGTCCGGGGTTGTGGCGGCAGTTGGGGATTGCCTGCCGAGAGGGGCAGGTCGAGCGGGCCACGGGGTATGTGCTGGAGGCGCTGGAGCGGTTGTTGTAGGGCACCTGCTGTAACAAGGGTCCTGGCAGTAGGACTTTGGAAAGCATCAGGGCTGGCGGGTGCATGCCTTGATGCTTTCAGCGCCGGTGAGATCGAGCGCCGCCCGCGCGGCGCTTCGCGGGGCAAGCCCGCTCCCACATCTGTTTCGGGCCAGTGAGTCCTGTTAAATAGGCGCGCGCCCCCTTGTTTGTACGACGCGATATCGAGGCGAGCACCAAAGGGCCGCGCGCCAATGCCTCAGGAATAATTGGCCCGAAACAGATGTGGGAGCGGGCTTGCCCCGCGAAGCGCCGCGCGGGCGGCGCTCGATCTCACAGGCGCTAAAACTCCCAAGGCATGCACCTTCCACCCCTAACGCCTAACCAACCTCAGAACCAGCGGTCGTTCTTCTTCCGCCCGCGGGTCAGCGCTGGCATGATCAACCCCACCAACAAACCCGCGCCCGCAATGCTGCCGCCATACACCATATAGCGCATCATCACCTGTTTGTTCTCGTCCCCCAGGCGCGCCTGGGTGTCGCGCAGGGTCGACTGGCTCTGGTCCAGCTGCTCATTCAGCGCCTGGTTGCGCGCCTCCAGCTCATCGATCAATTGCTTGCGCGAATCCAGCGTTTCCTGCATGCCCTGCACGCGGTTCTTCCAACTGTCATCGATGCTCTTGAGCTGCCCGGACAGGTCCGCCACTTGGGCATCGAGCTGCGGCAGCCGCTCGCCCTGGCCAGGCACGTCCTGCAGGTCGCTGCTGAGGATCCACACCAGGTCACCATTCTGCCCGCGTACCTGGCTGTAGCTGCCTTGGCTGCCGACCAGAGTCAGCTTTTGCCCAGACTTGAGCGTGCCGACAATGCGGTGGCCATCGGTCGGCCCGCTGCGCACATAGGTACTCAGGCTGTCACTGACCCAGCGCGCATCACTGGCAGGCGCTTCGGCATGCACCGGGGCGGCTAGAGCCACCAGGGCTGCGATCAAGCCGCCGCGCAGGGCTGGGAGGGCGGAAAATGTTGGACGGGAGTCGGGCATGTTGAGTCTTCGCTGAAACAGGACAAAAGTAGGCCCGATGACTGGGCCGATGAACCGGTCGGTGAGTTGACCGTCAGCGAAAGACCGTTTTTATGTAAGCAGGTTCACTACCTGATATCGGAAATGTCTGCAGAATGTTGCAAAAGCCGAGGTGTACGGCCTGTCGCGATGGTGGTTGAAACACCGCGACAGGCGCGTGGCGATCAGCTCTCTGGCTGCGGCACAATGGCCAGTGCATCAGGCTCCGGCCCGGTTTGCCAGCGTGCCTTCTCGCGCCAGTCAGCGGTATCGATGACGGCTATCTGGTCACCGCCGCTGATGGCCACGTAGACCCGTTTGCCATCCGGCGAGACCACCGCGCCGATGGGCAGGGCTTCGGCACCCAACAGTGTCTTGCGGTACTCGGCGCCTTCCTGAGCCAGGCTGATGCGCTTGATCTCGCGCTTGGCCGCGACGTCGAACACGGCCAGCTCCGCCGACTTGGCGCAGGTGACCAGAGCATGCTTGCCGTCCGGGGTCATGACGACGCGTATCGGAAACAGGCCGGTACGGAGGCGGTCGGTGACCTCCAGGCGTTCGGCATCGACGATCACCACTTCATTGCCTTCGCGATTGCTGACCCACACCTGGGCGCCCGTCTGGGTCACCGCAACGCCCTCGCTGCCGTTGCCGGTGGGGATGTCAGCGATCTTCTTCTTGTGCAGCAAGTCGATGACCGACAACGTGCCGGAGTCTACATGGGTCACGTAGGCGCGGTCCGCACCGGGCGACAGGGCGACCATGTGCGGCTTGCCGCCGCCGACGTCGATGCGGTCGAGGACCTGGCCCTGGGCCAGGTCGACAATCAGCAAGCGCTCGCTGTCCTCGGTGGTAACCACCACCCTCTGGCTGTCTGGCAGGAAGCGGATGCCATGGGGGCGCGAGTCCTTGCCCAGGTCGATAGTGCGCACCACGCTGCGTGACGGCCAGTCGATCACGCTCAGGCTGTTGTTGGCGGTGCCGTGGGCGCCATAGTTGCCCACCACGGCCAAGCGGCCATTGCTGGCAACTACCACCTCATGCGGGCCGGTGCCCACGGGCAGGCGGACCAGTTCCTTGCCGTTGCTGATGTTCAGTGCCGAGACACTGGCATCGGCCTTGTTGCCCACCAGCAGCACATCCTGCGCCTGAACCAGCGACGCGCAGGCCAGTAGTGCGCCAGCCAAGGCCAGGTTACGGATGCGGAGGGCGATCGGGTTGTAAGGGTAGGGCATGTCCAGTCTCCTTTGGATTACAGTCCATGTTGCATGCTCATAGGGTGTGACCGGGGCAGGGTGGCAAGGGTTTCGTTTTTTTGCCGCGCCACGCTCACGATCTAGACTGAAGGGTTCACACCTGTTCATGGAGCTACACCATGACTGCCAAGAATACGGTTTGCCTCTGGTACAACAATGATGCCGAGGAGGCGGCGAACTTCTACGCCGTGACCTTCCCCGACAGCCGCGTGGTGGCGGTTCACCAGGCCCCCAGTGATTACCCGTCGGGCAAGGCGGGTGATGTGATCACCGTCGAATTCACCGTGATGGGCGTGCCCTGCGTAGGGCTTAACGGCGGCACGGCGTTCAAGCACAGCGAAGCGTTCTCGTTCCAGGTCAGCACCGAAGACCAGGCCGAGACTGACCGCCTGTGGAACGCCATCGTCAGCAATGGCGGCGAAGAGAGCGTCTGCGGCTGGTGCAAGGATCGATGGGGGGTATCGTGGCAGATCTGCCCGCGCATCCTGATCGAGGCCCTCGGCAACCCTGACCGGGCGGCGGCCAAGCGGGCCTTCGAGGCCATGATGGAAATGGGCAAGATCGATGTCGCCGGGATCGAGGCGGCCTTGAAGGGCTGACGGCGAGCAACCCAGGGGCCGACTGGCGGCCCCTGGGTTGCTGCTTAGTCGTTCAACTCCACGTCGGCCTGGGGTTGTGTCTGCTTGGTCGCAGACTTCTTCTCCTGCACCACGATGTAGAACTCCTCGCCATGTTTCACCGCGCCATACAGCACGGCCTTTTCGATCAGCTCGGTACCCCGCAGATGCCGCAGCATCATCGGGTCCTTGCGCAGGTCGCGGTACAGCGCCAGGCACAACAGCACCATCACTACGACAAACGGCAGCGCCACCACGATCGTCAGGTTCTGTAACCCCGTCAGTGCCTCGCCGGGGTTGCTGGGGTCGCCGATCGCCAACATGACCGCCGCCACCGTGCCGGTCAGCGCCCCCCAGAAGATCACGGTGCGCCGCGACGGCGCGGTGGTGCCGTGTTCCGACAGGGTGCCCATGACCAGTGAGGCGGCATCGGCGCCGGAGACGAAGAAGATGCCCACCAGGATCATCACCAGCACCGAGGTCAACGAGGCCAGCGGGTAGCTGTCCAGCAACTGATAGAGCGCGTGGTTGCTGTTGACGGCGCCATTGACCAGCGCGAAGCTGCCCTCGCGCAGGGCATCGATCGCCGCACCGCCGAAAATGGTGAACCACACCAGGCTGACCAGGCTCGGTACCAGCAGCACCCCGGTGACGAACTGGCGAATGGTGCGGCCGCGGCTGATGCGGGCAATGAACATGCCGACGAAAGGCGTCCAGGAAATCCACCAGGCCCAATAGAACACGGTCCAGCCGGCCAGCCAGCTGTCCATCTGCTCACCGCCGCTGGCGTTGGTGCGTGCCATCATTTCTGGCAGCAGCTTGATGTAGATGCCGATCGAGGTGGGCAGCAGGTTGAGCATCAACAGCGTCGGGCCGACCAGGAAGACGAAGGCCGCCAGCACCAGTGCCAGCACCATGTTGGTATTGGACAACCACTGGATACCCTTGCCGATGCCGGACACTGCGGAGGTGACGAAGGCAATGGTCAGCAAGGTGATGATCGAGATGTAGAACAGCTTGCCGGGGCTCTCGATCCAGCCGTTGTATTCCAGGCCGCCGGCGATTTGCAGGGCGCCCAGGCCGAGCGAGGCGGCAGAGCCGAACAGCGTGGCGAAAATCGCCATCATGTCGATCACGCGGCCGACGGGGCCGTTGGCGTGCTTGCCGATCAGCGGCCGAAAGGCCGTGGAAATCAATTGCGAACGCCCGCGGCGGAACGTGCCGTAAGCAATCACCAGGCCGACGATGGCGTACATGGCCCAGGGGTGCAGGGTCCAGTGGAACAACGTGGTGGCCATGGCCACCTGCATCGCCTCGCTCGATTGCCCGGTCGTCGTTCCGGGAGGGGGTGTCACATAGTGCGACAAGGGCTCGGCAACGCCGAAGAACATCAGGCCGATGCCCATGCCGGCGCTGAACATCATGGCCACCCAGGAGACGGTACGGAATTCTGGCGCTTCGCCATCACGCCCCAGCGGGATCCTGCCATAGCGGCTGGCGGCTAGCCACAGCACGAAGATGACGAACACGGTCGAGGTGAGTACGAAGAACCAGCCAAAGTTGAGAATGACCCAGGACTGTGCCGACGACGCGCTGGCGGCAAGGCTGGCCTGGCTGACGAAGCCCCAGATGACGAAGGCAATGGCCAGAATGCTGGTGATGCCGAAGACGATCCAGTCGAGCTTGCCCTCCAAGTGCCTGTCCTGGCGGGCCTCGGCGGTTTTCGAGGGGTCCGTAACGCCAAGGTCGAGCGTTTCGGTGATGTGTTCCTTTGCCATGAATAGTGATGCCCCTTTGTGGCTTACCTGCGTATGCAGGCTTGTTGTTGTGGGCTGCCGGGGTCGGTGACGGTCTCGGCGGGAAGTGCAGCTGGCCGAATTATCCTGCTTGGCAAACAGCGGCTCCTGTCCCGATAACGCCCTGGGGCGTCCACTGAACGACCTGTTTAATACTTTTAGTTCCGGGGGCGATGGCCCTTTCTGCGCTGCGTTCTGGTACCCTGATGGGCATTAACCTGGCCTGCATTCCCGAGCACCGTAGAAGCGGCGTTGCCTGCGGGCCTGGCCTTACCAGGAAACGGAGATTCGTCAATGGCCACTGACCGTGTGAGCCTGATTCATTTCGATAAATTGAGCATGAGCCCGGCTGCTGCCGATCGGTTCCAGACAGCCCTCGACGCGCTGGAAGCGCTCAAGCTGCAGGACCGTTACGTGTACCTCGTTGCTCCTTATCTGGGTGATATCGCCGACGCCTCCGACCGTGAGCAGCTGGCCACGGCCATGGAGCAGGGCATCCGCGTCGTGCATGACCTGTTGGCCGCCAAGTCGATCACCAAGGTGAAGTCCGAAGAGCTGTGCAACGTGTTTGAAAATGCCGCCGAGCGTGTGCGCGCTGAAATGCCGGCCTGAAGGGTGCAATGGCCAAGGACATAGACAACCCCTGCGTTTCGCTATGCCAGCTCAACAGCGAGCTGTGCGTCAGCTGTGGCCGCAGCCGTGAAGAAATCCGCAAGTGGCGTGGCATGAAGCGCCCGGAGAAGATGGCCACCGTGCAGCGGGCGGCCACGCGGATGAAAGCCATCGTCAAGAAGAGCGCGAAGCGGCAGAATGCCAACTGACCTTCGCATGCTGTTATAACCGCGTCCCCTGAAACTTTATCGAGCCTGGAAAATGGATTCTCACTCGCTTCTTGCCTTTACCCTGGTTGCCGCGATCGCCATCGCCAGCCCTGGCCCTGCGACCTTGATGGCGATCAACAACAGCCTGGCCCATGGGCAACGCAGCGCGGTCTGGTCTTCACTGGGCAATGGCTCGGGCTTGTTCTGCCTGTCGGCAGCGGCCATGCTCGGGTTGGGGGCGTTGCTGGCAAGCTCCGAAGTGCTGTTCAACGCCGTCAAGATCATCGGCGCGGGTTACCTGTTCTACCTCGGCGCACGGCAGTTGTTGAAGAAGAGCCCGATGCTGGAGGAGGGCGCCACCGCCGGGGTGGCCAAGGAGCGGCCGACACCGCTCAAGCTGTACAAGTCAGCATTCCTGACGGCGGTCACCAACCCCAAGGCGACCATGTTCTTCACCGCGCTGTTCCCGCAGTTCATCGACCAGGGCGCCGCGTTGCTGCCGCAGTTCCTGATCCTTACCGGGATCTTCGTCGCCTTGTCGCTCATTTCACTGACCCTGTACGCCGCGCTGGCCTCGCGGGCCAAGGGCGTGTTGACCCGGCCGGCGCTTTCGCGCTGGGTGAGCCGGGTCGTGGGCACGACCTTCATCGGCTTTGGTGCGGCGATTCTCACAATCCGTCGACAGTCGGCGTAGGTCTTTGCGGGCCGCCTGACGACGCGCAGCGGCCCTGGCAACTCGCCGGTCGATGAAAACCCTGGCGGCTGGCTGCCGATGGGCCAGACTGTCTACACCACGCGAAGCCAGATGCCCCATGTGCCGAGGGTTGTAGATGATCGAGCGTTGCTTTCGCCACGCCTTGCTGTCGTTGCTGTGCGCGCTGCTGCCCGCGGTTGCAGGCGCGCAGGAGGCCTGCCAGCGCCTGACGGCCACCGGTAACCCCGAATACCCCCCTTATTTGTGGCGCGACCCGCATGACCCTCACCAGTTGATCGGTGCCAATGCCGACCTGCTCAAATACTTGGGCAAGCAACTTGGGCTAGAGATCGAAGTGGTTTACGGGGGGCCGTGGTCACGTGCCCAGGAGCAAGTGCGCACCGGCCGTATCGACCTGCTTGCCGGGTATTTTCTGACCCAGGCACGGCAGCAGATGATGGACTTCATAAGCCCGGCCTTCCTGCACACGCCCAGCGTGGTCTGGGTACGCCAGCAAGGGGCCTTTGTCTACCATCAATGGGCTGACCTGCAAGGCCGCAAAGGCGGGACCCTGGTCAATAACAGCCACGGCCAGCAGTTCGATGACTATGCCAAGGCCAACCTCACGCTCGAAGCGGTGCCCAGTGCCAAGCAGGCTTTCGAGAAGCTGCTGCTCAAGCGCAGCGACTACGTGGTGTTCGAGCACTATCCAGGCATGGCGTTGGCGCAGACGCTGGGCATGCAAGACAGCCTGCAGGTGCTGGACCCGCCGGTGTCCAGCGAAGGCTTGTACCTGGCGCTGTCGCATCAATCACCGTGCAACCAGCCGCAGTTGCGCGAAGACCTGGCACGGGAGATGAAAGCGATCGTTTCCGGCGCATTGCCAGAACAGTTGTTGCGCCAGAACCTGGAGCGCTGGCATCAACAGCACACAGCAGCCATTGTTCAATGACCCATCGGTAAACCGAGGGCCTGAGGGACATCCACGTCCAGCACCACCCCGGCATCGTCAACGGCGACCGTGATACAGGCGTGCGGGTTGTCCAGAATGACCTGCCGGCCGCCCTGATCACCTTGCAGTTGCGCCAGCGCCGGCCAGAACGCACGGCCGAAAATCACCGGATGCCCGCGCTGACCCTGGTACTGCGGCAACACGATGTGTGCTGCGCTTGCTTGCCGGCAAAGTGTTTGCAAGCTGCCAGGTGCGATCCATGGCATATCCGCCAACAGCACCGCCACCGCCTGGGCCTGTGTCTGCAGCAGCGCCGTCACCCCGGCCGCGAGGCTGGTGCCCATGCCAAGCGCTGCCTGCTCGGCCCGCACGATATGGGCCCGCGGGTCGATACCCAGGTGCTGCGCATCGTCACCCGGCCGTAGCACGACGTGCACATCTGCAAAATGATCGAATGCGCGCGCCAATGCCGTCGCCAGCAGGGTGTGCCCGGAGGGCAGCCGTGCCAGGCGTTTGTCGCTGCCAAAGCGCTGCGCACGCCCGGCCGCCAGCACCAGCGCGGTGCAGATCACAGGTTGTGCTGGCACGCCTCGGCCTCCCGGGCAAGCTTGGCCTTGGTCACGTTGACTGCCCCAGGCAGGCTCACGTCATTCTTGGCTGCGAGGATCTCGGCCATGACGCTGACGGCGATTTCGGCCGGGGTCTTGCTGCCGATGTAGATGCCGATAGGGCCGTGCAGGCGCTTGAGGGTGGCTTCGGTTTCGCCAAAGTGTTCGATCAGGCGCTCGCGTCGCAACTGGCTGTTGCGCCTGGACCCGATCGCGCCGATGTAGAACGCCGGGCTGTGCAGCGCCTCGAGCAAGGCCAGGTCGTCAAGTTTGGGGTCGTGGCTGACGGCAACGATGGCGCTACGCACGTCGGGGGCGAAGGTACGCACCACATCGTCCGGCATGCCGGCCAGTTTCGAGACGCCCGCGACGCCCCAGCCGCCCATGTATTCTGGCCGTGGGTCGCACACCGAAACGTTGAAGCCATTGAACAGCGCCATGGTCGCCAGGTACTCGGCCAGCGCGCCGGCGCCGATCAGCAGCACGCGGTAGCCAGGGCCGAGGGTGCTGAGCATGCGCTGGCCATCGAAGCTGAACTGCTCGGGCGTGCTGCTAGCCATGAGCGCGGCTTCGCCGCTGTGCAAGTCCAGTTCACGGCGCACCAGGCTGCCGCTGTCGAGGCAGGCCAGCAGTTGTTCGAGGTGTTCTGCCGAAGGTTCGAACTCGAGGACCAGTTGCAGGGTACCGCCACAGGGCAAGCCGAACCGGTGAGCGTCCTCGGCGCTGACACCGTAGCGCACCACCTCGGGCAGCCCGGTCTGCATACCTGGGCCACCGTAGGCAGTGGTGTAGCGGTGGATGAGGTCATCCTCGATGCAGCCACCGGACACGCTGCCGACCACGCGACCGTCGCTGCGCAGCGCCATCATCGAACCGACCGGGCGAGGGGACGAGCCCCAGGTGCGGGCCACAGTGGCCAGCAAGACGCGCTCGCCGCTGGCAAGCCAGTCGCGGGCGGTGCGCAGGACCAGCAGGTCGATGCTCTCCATCATCTTTCTCCAAAGCGTAATGCTTGTGCCGGTTTCATCGCATGTGCAACACAATCGGGCTGCTGCTGGCCGGGTCTGTGTGCCCGCGCAACGTGCCCACGGCCTGCGCACCCACTGCACCACCGTGATTACCCCAGGCGCCGCGCACGAAGCTCAATACTTCGGCAATTTCCCGGTCGCTCAGCTGTTCACGGAAGGCCGGCATGCGGTAGGCATCGGGCAGCCCGGCAGCGACGATGCGCTGCGAGCCATTGAGGGTGATGTTGATCGCCGACGCGCTTTCCTTGGCCAAGGCCGACGTGGCCCCGGCCAACGGCGGCATCCACTCGGCCTGGCCCTTGCCGTCCAGGCCGTGGCACGACGCGCAACGGGTCACGTAAGTATGCGCCCCAGGGTTATCGAGCTTCGCGGCTACCGATTCAGCCTGGTACTGCCACGGCGTGCCGTCACGCTGTGGATCGCCGGGCAGCGATTTCAGATAGCGGCCGATCGCCGCCAGGTCATCGTCACTCATGAATTGCGTGGAGTTGTTGAACGCCTCGGTCATCGAGCCATAGACCACGGCATGCCGGTTGCGCCCGGTCTTGAGGAACTGCACGATTTCCGCTTCGCTCCAGCGGCCAAGGCCGGTGTTGTGGTCGGCGCGCAGGCTTGGTGCGTACCAGCCATCGAGCAGCGCACCGGCCAGGAAGGGTTTGCCACTTTCATCCAGGGCTTTCTCGTTGAAGGCCAGGCCACGGGGGGTATGGCAGCTGCCACAGTGCCCTGGGCCTTGAACGATGTAGGCGCCGCGGTTCCACTGGGCGTCCTGATCAGGCTTGGCGGCATACGGTGTGTTGGCGGCGAACAGCCCATTCCACAGGGCGATGGGCCAGCGCATGTTCAGCGGCCAGGGAATGTCACTGGCGAGGTTCGCCTGCTGGGCAGGTTGCACGCCCTTCATGAAGAACGCGTACAGGGCCCGCACATCGTCATCGCTGAGCTTGGCGTAGGAAGGGTACGGCATGGCCGGGTACAGCCGCCGGCCACCGGGGGCCACGCCGTGGCGTACGGCGCGGTCGAAGTCGGCAAGGCTGTAGTGACCGATGCCGGTGTCGCGGTCGGGGGTGACGTTGGTGGCGTGGATCGCCCCCAGTGGCGTGGCCATCTCCAACCCGCCGGCGAACGGTTTGCCGCCGGGCAGGCTGTGGCAGGCCACGCAGTCACTCAGCCGGGCCACATACTCGCCGCGGCTGACCAGTGCAGGGTCGAAACGGGCAGCCTGCTCGGCCTCGAAAGGTGACGCGGGGTCACGGGTGACGTACCAGGCCAGCAGGCCTGCCGCGACCAGGCACGGCAGCGCCAGCCAGCCGGCGGTTCTTGCGAATCGGCTGTGGGTCATGGGCGTTCCTTGTCCTGTCAGGTGAAGGTGTAGCGGCTTAGCGGAATGCTGCGGATGCGCTGGCCGGTAAGCCGCGCCACCGCGTTGGCCACCGCTGGCGCAACGGCAGGTAGCGGCGGTTCGCCGATGCCGCCCATCTTCGCGCCGCTTTCGACGATGCGCACATGCACCCGTGCCATGCGCGAAGGCGGCAGGATGGGGTACAGGTCGTAGTTGCGCCCGCGGGGCTGACCGTCGATGTACACCGCCTCTTCCAGCAACGTCTGCGACAGGCCCAAGGCCACGGCGCCGTTGACCTGGGCCTCGATAATCGCCGGGTTGACGATGCTGCCCGGGTCGATCGCCTGCCAGATGTCGTGCACCTTGACCTGGCCATTTTCGATCGAGACTTCGGCGATCACCGCCGCTTCCGAGCCGAACGGCGAGGCCATGGCCACGCCGCGCGCCCGCTTGCTGCCGTCCTCGGCAGTGAACGGCCCGCGCTTCCAGCCGCCAGACAGCTCGCCTACCGCGTGCAGCAGGTTGGTCAGGCGCTGATTGTCACGCAGCAGGTGCAGCCGCAGCTCATAGGGGTCCTGGCCACCCTTGTCGGCCAGCTCGTCAAGGAACGCTTCGTAGAAGAAGTCGTTCAGCGAATTGCCCACCGAGCGCCAGTAGCCGAGCATGACCGGGCCTTTGACGTAGATCTGGGCGATGCGTTTGTTGGCGATGGCGTACGCTTTACCCGACAGCCCTTCGAGGGCGGTGGGGTCTATCTTGTCCCCTTGCTTGCCGGCCAGTGCCTCGGTCGGGCCTTCGGTGGCGCTCACCGCTTCTATGGCCACGGGCAGCCCATCGGCGTCCAGCGCGGCGCGGAACTTGACCACCGCCAGTGGGCGCAACACGTCGCGCAGAAACTCTTCCTCACGGCTCCAGATCAGCTTGACCGGGCGGCCGACCGCTTTGGCCAGGGCGATGGCCTGAGGGTAAGGGTTTGCCGAGTCGTAGAGAAAGTGCCGGCCAAAAAAGCCGCCGAGCAAGGGCGAGTGCAGGGTGATGCGCGCAGCGTCCAGGCCGGTGCGCTTGGCGATGTCGTCGCGGAACATGTCTGGAGCCTGGTTGGGTAGCCAGACCTCCAGCGAGCCGTCGGGGTTGAAGCGGGCCAGGGCAGAAGGTGGTTCAAGCTGGGCGTGGTTGAGGTACTGGTTGTGGTAGGTGGCCTCGACCTTTGTTTTGGCGTTGGCCAGCACCCCAGCCACATCGCCTTCGTTCTCTTCGTCGCGGGCCGGGCCTTGCTCGCTGGCCAAGCGCTCCCGGTAGGCGTCGCTGGAAAAATCCGCCGGCATCGGCCGTAGCGGGGAATCATTGCCGGGCTCTTGCCAGTCCACCTGGATGGCCTCTACTGCGCGCTTGGCATGCCACCAACGCTCGGCGACCACCGCCACCGCGCCCGGCAATTGATGCACCGAGTGCACGCCTTTCATGGCCTTCACCTGCGCTTCGTTGCGCAGGCTGCCCACCGTCATGCCCAGGCGGGGGGCATGCTGCACGGCGGCGTGCAGCATGCCGTCGAGCTTGATGTCGATGGTGTACAAGGCTTTGCCGGTGGATTTGTCATAGGCGTCGACCCGGCGTACCGGCTTGCCGATCCAGCGAAACTGGCTGGGGTCGCGCAGCTGTACGCTGGCCGGGTCTGGTACGGGCAGGTCGAGGGCGCGCTCGGCCAGTTCACCGTAGGGCAGTGAGCGGCCAGATGCGGCGTGCACCACCTTGCCAGGCTCGGTGGACAGTTCGCCGAGCGGTACCCCCAGTTGTTCGGCAGCCGCCTGCAGCAACATGGCCCGGGCCAGCGCGCCGAGGCGGCGCATGGTCGGGTAGCTCATGCGCACCGACATGCTGCCGCCGGTGATGCGCATGCCATTTTCCATCACCACATAGGCCTCGCCGGGCGGTGCGCTGTCGACCAGGAAGGTGGCAGGGTCGGCATCCAGCTCTTCGCCAACGATCTGCGCCATGGCGGTGTAGGTGCCCTGGCCGCCCTCCATGAACGGGCAGAGCAGGCGAACGGTGCTGTCCGGGCGGATTTCGAGGAAAGCCGGGACCTGGGTGCCGCGCTCCTGGCCAGCAGCGGTGGCGGCCTGGGCCCTGGCCGAACCCAGCGGCAGGCCAAAGCCGAGCACCAGGGCACCGGCGGCGGCACCGGCCGAAGCCAGCAGGAAGCGGCGGCGCGACAGGTTGACCGGCGCGCCCAAGGGCCCAAGCGGGCTATCGACAGGCGTGTTCATCAGGCACCCTCCTGCTGCGCGGCAAGGTCGTGCACGGCCGCATGGATGGCGTTGTAGGTGCCACAGCGGCACAGGTTGACCATGGCCGCATCGATCTGCGCGTCGCTGGGGTTGGGCGTGTGCTTAAGCAGCGCGGTGGCCGCCATCACCTGGCCCGACTGGCAGTAGCCGCACTGCGCCACCTGGTGCTCGACCCAGGCTGCGACCACGCGCTTGCCGACGCTGTCGGCCTCGATCGCCTCGATGGTGGTCACCTCACGCCCGACCACGCCTGCCACCGGGGTCACGCAGGCGCGCACTACGCTGCCGTCCACCAGCACCGAACAGGCGCCGCACTGGGCCAGGCCGCAGCCATACTTGGTGCCGGTCAGCCCGAGGTCGTCACGGATCACCCACAGCAGCGGCGTGTCAGCGTCGGCTTCGACCTCATAGGTCTTCTGGTTGATGCGGAGTTCCATGGTTCACCTGCCCATCATCGGTTTGCTGTCGCGTCGTTGTCTTGAGCGGGGGGTACGTTGCCCCCCAGTGCAGAAACGCTAGCACAGCGCGGCGGCCGGTGAGCCGGCGCTGCCGGGAGGTCAGGAGGATCAGGCAAGTAATCCGGCGAAATGCGCAAGGCCGGCGTTGCGCCAGGCAAACAGGACTTCCAGGCGAAAAACCCGGATAATGCCGGCCAATTTCGTTTTGCACGCTTAAATCACGGTAATCCCGCATGGAAATCAAGGTCAATTTTCTCGACAATCTCCGCCTCGAAGCCAAATTCGACGACTTCACGGTGATCGCCGACCAACCGATCCGTTACAAAGGCGACGGTTCGGCCCCAGGGCCGTTCGACTATTTCCTGGCGTCTTCGGCGTTGTGCGCGGCTTACTTCGTGAAGCTGTACTGCCAGACCCGCGATATCCCCACCGAAAACATTCGCCTGTCGCAGAACAACATCGTCGACCCGGAAAACCGCTACAACCAGATCTTCAAGATCCAGGTCGAGTTGCCCGAAGACATCTCCGAGAAGGACCGCCAGGGCATCCTGCGCTCCATCGACCGTTGCACGGTGAAGAAGGTGGTGCAGACCGGGCCTGAATTCGTCATCGAAGTGGTCGACAACCTGGATGCCGATGCCCAAGGGCTGTTGATGCCGGTGTCGGACACCACCACCTACATCCCGGGCAAGGACCTGCCGCTGGAGCAGACCATCGCCAACATGTCGGCGATCCTGGCCGGGTTGGGGATGAAGATCGAGATCGCTTCGTGGCGCAATATCGTGCCCAACGTATGGTCGCTGCATGTGCGCGATGCGCAGTCGCCGATGTGCTTCACCAATGGCAAGGGCTCGACCAAGGAGGCCGCGCTGGCCTCGGCGCTGGGTGAGTTCATCGAGCGTTTGAACTGCAACTTCTTCTACAATGACCAATTCTGGGGCGAAGAGATCGCCAACGCTGCGTTCGTGCACTACCCGAACGAGCAGTGGTTCAAGCCTGGGCCAAAGGATGCGCTGCCCAGCGAGATCCTCGACGCGAACTGCCTGGACATCTACAACCCCGACGGCGAACTGCGCGGCTCGCACCTGTACGACACCAACTCGGGCAATACCGCGCGGGGCATCTGCTCGTTGCCGTTCGTGCGCCAGTCGGACCAAGAGGTGGTGTATTTCCCGTCCAACCTGATCGAGAACCTGTTCCTCAGCAATGGCATGAGCGCTGGCAATACCCTGGCCGAAGCGCAAGTGCAGTGCCTGTCGGAAATCTTCGAGCGGGCAGTGAAGCGCGAAATCCTCGAAGGCGAGCTGTGCCTGCCGGATGTACCGCAGGAGGTGCTGGCCAAGTACCCGGGCATCGTTGCCGGCATCCAGGGGCTGGAAGAGCAAGGCTTCCCGGTGCTGGTCAAGGATGCGTCGCTGGGCGGTGAGTTCCCGGTGATGTGCGTGACCTTGATGAACCCGCGTACCGGTGGCGTGTTCGCCTCGTTCGGCGCGCACCCGAGCCTTGAAGTGGCGCTGGAACGCAGCCTCACCGAGTTGCTCCAGGGCCGCAGCTTCGAGGGCCTGAACGACCTGCCGCAGCCAACCTTCGAAAGCCACGCGCTGACCGAGCCGAACAACTTCGTCGAACACTTCATCGACTCAAGCGGCGTGGTGTCGTGGCGTTTCTTCAGTGCCAAGGCCGATTTCGAATTCGTCGAGTGGGACTTCTCCGGCCACGGCGAAGACTCCAACGTGCAGGAAGCCGCGACCCTGTTCGGCATTCTTGAAGACCTGGGCAAAGAGGCGTACATGGCGGTGTACGACAACCTGGGTGCTACTGCGTGCCGCATCCTGGTGCCGGGCTACTCGGAGATCTACCCGGTAGAGGACCTGATCTGGGACAACACCAACCGGGCTTTGTCGTTCCGCGCCGACATCCTCAACCTGCACAGCCTGGACAACCGCTCGCTCAAATTGCTGCTCAAGCGCCTGGACAACTGCGATGTGGATGACTACACGACCATCACCACGCTGATCGGTGTCGAGTTCGACGACAACACGGTGTGGGGCCAGTTGACCATTCTTGAGCTGAAGCTGCTGATCTGCCTGGCTGTGCAGCGCTTTGAAGAGGCCAAGGAGCTGGTCGAGGCGTTCCTGCAGTTCAACGACAACACCGTCGAGCGGGGCCTGTTCTACCAGGCCTTGAATGTGGTGCTGGAAGTGGTGCTGGACGATGAACTGGAGATGGAAGACTACGAAACCAACTTCCGCCGCATGTTCGGCAACCCGCGAATGGACGCGGTGCTGGGCTCGGTAGACGGTAGCGTGCGGTTCCATGGCTTGACGCCGACCAGCATGAAGCTGGAAGGCCTGGATCGTCATTTGCGTTTGATCGAGAGCTACAAGAAGCTGCATGCCGCTCGGGCCAAGTTTGCCTGAGGCGGTGTAGGCCTGGAGTGTTTCAGTGCCTGGTAGATCGAGCGCCGCCCGCGCGGCGCTCGATCTACCAGGCGCCTCAAGCCTCAAGCCACACGCCTCAGTTCTTGCACTTCGCCATCACCACCTGGCAAGTCTTGGGTGTCCCCCCCGATCGGCCTGCGTAACGAACGCAGTTATTCAGCGACTTCTGCCGGGCAATACTCAAGGTATTGCCCCAGGCCAGGCCGCCTTCGCCGGTGCTGGGCACGGCCTTGGCGAAGCAGTTGGAGCCGACTGTGGTGGCTGCGTAGCGGGCCTTGCTGTTTTTGCTGGAGCAGCCCGAGGCCAGGCCCAGGCCGAGGATGAGCAGCGTGTTCAGTGCCCAGAGCGCACTCGTGCGCCCCCAGTTGTTGCTCATGCCGATCTCCTCGTTGAAAAATGCCGCACAGAAACACCGTGGCGGTTCCTGTCAGGATATTTCATTCAAGCGAAACGGTGAACTATCGCGTTGTAGAGACGCTCCTTTGCTAAGCGCACCCCGCGCACGCCTGATGGCTTCAGCCATCAGCCAAGGGTCACTGAACGATAAGGAGGCGCCGTGACCGCATCAGAGCAAACCCTCTACCGCTGCACGCCAGGCCCGTTGCACGCCATGCTGCTGGCCGGCAGTGTTCCGTTGTTTCTTGGCGCGCTGCTGAGCGATATCGCCTACTTCAACAGCTTCCAGATCCAGTGGAGCAACTTCGCTGCCTGGCTGATCGCCGGTGGCCTGCTGTGCTGTGGGCTGGCGCTGCTGTTCGCGTTGGTCAACCTGGTCCGCGCCGAGCACAAGGGTGGGCGTGCAACCCTGTACTTCGTACTGTTGCTGGCCACCTGGGGGCTGGGGCTGGTCAATGCCTTCGAACATGCCAAGGACGCCTGGGCGGTAATGCCCTCAGGCTTGGTGTTGTCGGTGATCGTGACCGCGCTTGCAGCTGTGGCCGCGTGGACCGGGCTGAGCAACCTGCGTTCGGGAGGTGTGGCATGAAGCCTTTGCATGCATTGAGCCTGTTGAGCGTGGCGGTATTGCTGAGCGCGTGTGGCGGGGAAGGGGAGCCTACCCAGGCCCATGGCCCCGACCCGAAGTTGCCGGAGCCACAGCGCGGGCTGCTGCCGAGCATGAAAATCGCCGAGCCGGTGGCCTGGGGTGAACAGAAACCCACCGTGCCCGAAGGCTTCAGCGTCACGGCGATCGCCACCGGCTTGAAGATCCCCCGCCAGAGCCTGGTGCTGCCCAATGGCGATATCCTCGTGGCCGAGGGCCGCGGTGGCAGCGCAGCGAAACTCAAGCCCAAGGATGTGATCGCCAGCCAGATCAAGGCCAAGGGCAATACCCAGGTCAAAGGCGGCAATCGCCTGACCCTGCTGCGGGACGCGGACGGCGATGGCACCTACGAGCTGCAGACGGTGTTCGCGGAAAACCTCAATGCGCCCTATGGCCTGGCGTTTGCCGACGGCAAGCTGTACGTGGCGAATCAGGATGCGCTGGTGCGTTTCGACTACCAGGACGGCCAGACCAAGGCCAGTGCTGCGCCGACCAAGGTCACCGACCTGCCGGCCGAGATCAACCACCACTGGACCAAGGCGCTGACCGCAAGCCCTGATGGTCGTTTCCTGTATGTCGGCATTGGTTCGAACAGCAACATCACCGAGCGCGGCCTTGAAGTGGAGATCGATCGGGCTATGGTCTGGCAGGTCGATGCCCAGACCGGCGCGCACCGGCCCTACGCGACGGGCCTGCGCAACCCGACGGCCTTGGCTGTTCAGCCACAGACCGGGCAGGTGTGGGCGGTGGTCAACGAGCGCGACGAACTCGGCCCCGACCTGGTGCCGGACTACCTCACGTCAGTGCGCGAAGGCGGCTTCTATGGCTGGCCCTACAGCTACTGGGGGCAGAACGTCGATGAGCGGGTCAGGCCGCAGAACCCGGACAAGGTAGCGGCGGCGATCAAGCCGGATTACAGCCTGGGTTCGCATGTGGCCGCCTTAGGTGTCGACTTCTCTATTCCGGCCATGGGCGAGCGTTTCGCCGACGGTGTGTTCGTGGGGCAGCACGGCAGCTGGAACCGGCCGAACCCGGTGGGCTACAAGGTGGTGTTCGTGCCGTTCAGCAAGGGTAAGCCGGCAGGCGAGCCGGTCGACTTCGCCACAGGCTTTCGCGGTGAGGATGGCAAGACCCGTGGGCGGCCAGTGGGGGTCACGGTCGACCCGCGTGGCGCCTTGATCATCGCCGACGACCTGGCCAACACCGTCTGGCGGGTGACTCGCAACCGCTAAGCGCAACGGGCGCCCTTGCATCGCCGCACGGGCGCCCGACAGTGTCTATGCTTGTTGGCGCGTGAGTATTTCACGCACCAACCCGGAAACGATTACAGGGAAGCATGCCTATGAAACCTATCAGTTCACTCGCTCGCGCTGTGGCAATCGCCTCGCTGGTCTTCGCTGGCAGCTTCACAGCCCAGGCCGCCGACGTGCCGATTGGCAGTGAAGCGCTTGAAAGCCATGTCACCACCCAGGTCCAGGCCATTGACCTGGAGAAGCGCCTGGTCACGGTGCAGGGTGCCAACGACAAGCCTGTGACCTTCCAGTTGACGGAAAAGGCCAAGGCGCTGCCCAACCTCAAAGTCGGTGACACGGTCGACATCTACGTGACCCGCGCGGTGGCCTATGTGCTCAACACCGATGTGGGCGGTGCGCCGAAGGTCAGTGATGAGTCCGGCACCATTCGCGCCACCGAAAACAACCCGAACCCGGGCGGCGAGGCGTTCCGCCAGGTCAGGGTCACCTCGCAGATCAAGAAGATCGACCTCAAGCAGCATGAAGTGAGCCTGCTGCCGCCAGAGGGCAAGCTGCAGGTGGTTAAGGTCGAGAACCCCGACCTGCAGGCGCGGATGAAAAACCTCAAGGTGGGCCAGACGGTCGATGCCATCTACACCGAAGTGCTGAGGGTCGAGACGTCGCGTTGACGGCGGCCGCTTAGGGGGATTCAGCGCGTCAGGCTGCGTGTGGCCCTTTGCTGGATGCGTCGCGAGGCCTTGCAGGCCGGTGGATGGCGCTCGAACAGGTCGAGTACCCAGTCTGGTCGGGTTTTGCTGGCGTCATTGAGCCAGTTGGCTACCGAGTCCTGGGGGTATTTCTCGCTTTCCGCCAGGTGCGGCACCAGCAGCGCTTCAGCGGCCTCCGGCGCCTGCTTGAGGGCCGTTATGTGTTCGCACCAGACGCCGCGGGGGCGCAGCACTTCGATGCAGAACCGACGTTCCAGCGGGTCTTCGCTACTGGCCTGCCTGCCGAGCAATGCGAGGGCCGCAGGGAGGTCCTCGCTGAGGCGCGGTCGCAAGGCGATCCAGGCCCATTCGCGCACACCGAAGTGCGGGTCTCTGGCGAAGCGCAGTTGGGCCGCCACGGCCGCGTGCAGGTCAAGGCTGACGGTGAGGTGCGCCTGCGCGAAGGCCGCCCAGCTGCGCACCGTATCCGAAGGGTGGGCACCGCAGTGTTCGAACACCTGCTGGCTAATCGCAACGGGGGCTTGTTGCAACCATTGGCCGAGGGCCAGGCCGATGCCCGCGATTTTTTTCGACAGCCCCAAGGGCTGTTTTTCCCTGGCTGCCTGAACCAGGCATTCACCTACGGCAGGCGGCAGTTGCTGTGCGACGGCCGTTGCCAGGGCAAGTTGGTCGACTGCCAGGCATTCTGCAAGGTTGCGGGTCGGTATCAGGCCGTGGTCCAGTTGCGTCTTGCGTTCATCGCTCATCGAATGTGTTCCATCACAAAAGGGGAAATACGCCTGCGGCCGACAGCGTGTAGGCGCGCAAGGCCAGCATCCTAGCTCAACGGGTTGGTTCTGGGGCTGCCCTGTATCACGCTAGGTCTCCCGCCATCCATCGCGCGAATAATTCGCGTGCATATTTTCGATTTCCATGGTCCTGGCAAATGTCCGGATCATGACCCTCTTACTACCGATATTGAGGGCGGTCATGTACAGCAAAACCCTGCTTTTCATCGTTGTCCCGGTGGCCATGGCCTTTCTCGCGGGGGCGCTGCTGCCGTTTCAGGCGGCTGGCAACGCGGCGGTTGGCCGTGCCTTGGGGCATTGGTTGTGGGGGGCATTCACCTCACTTGCGGTGAGTTCGCTGGTGGTGATCGCAGCGCTGCTGATCCTCCGGGTGCCCGTACCAGACGTAAGCAAGGCCCTGCAAGGGCCCTGGTGGTTATGGATCGGCGGCGTGCTGGGCGCCATTTACGTGGCCGGCGCGGCCGCACTTACGCCGAAACTGGGCGCAGCGGGTTTTCTTGCGCTGGTGGTGGCAGGGCAGATCCTGATGGCGGTAATCGCTGACCATTTCGGGGTAATGGGGTTGGGTGGCAAGCCGATCAGCCTGGTCAGGCTGGCCGGGGGGGTGCTGATTTTGTGCGGGGTATTCATGGTGCAGGGCAACTGGGCGACAAGCGCTGCGGCCAAGCCGCCAGCGCTCAATCAGTCAGAAGGCTGATCAAGCGGCTGACTGCAAGCCCACACGGCTTCGCGCAGCCAGCGGTGCCCAGGGTCGCTGTCTTTGCGCTGGTGCCAGGCCTGTTGATAGGCAAATGAGGGAATGGCCAGTGGCGGTTCAAACCGGCGCAATGCTGTGTGCTGGCGCAATGAACCGACCGCACGGCTGGCCACTGTGAGAATCAGGTCGGTGCCGGCAAGTACCTCCACCGCCGCGCTCCAGTGCGGCAGCGCCAGGGCAATGCGCCGTTGCAGGCCTCGGGCGGCCAGCGCGCGTTCGATTTCATCGTGGGCATCCGGGCGCATGGCTATCAACACATGGGGCCGCGCAAGCCACTCGGCCAACGTCAGGCCCCCGCTGGCGGGCAACACCTGGCGGTCGGCGACGCTGGTGAAGCTTTCCTCGAACAGTGGCTGTGCGGTGATGTCCTGCGGCAGGTCGGGGAATATGCCCAGGGCCAGGTCGAGTTCGCCATCGAGCAACTGAGCCAACATGGTTTCACGGCTGGCCTGGCTGATCGCCAGGTCCACGCCTGGGGCGACCTGGCGCACGTGGCGAACCAGCGCTGGCAGGATGATGCGCGACGAATAGTCGGACAGTGACAAGCGGAAGCGGCGCTGCGCCTGGGCCGGGTCGAACAGGGGGGCGGCCAGCAGCGCATTGAGGTTGCCCAAGGCGTCTTGCAGCGGCTTGGCCAGCGACTGCGCACGTGCGGTCAGCGCCATGTGGCCGTTCTGGCGGATCAGCAACGGGTCGTCGAAATGCCTGCGTAGTTGTGCCAATGCATGGCTCACTGCCGGCTGGCTGCGATGCAGACGAAGGGCGGCGCGGGTCACGTGCTTCTCGGTCAGCAGCGCATGCAAGGCCAGGAGCAGGTTGAGGTCGATCTTGCGTAGTTCATCCATGGGGCGAATAGTCGAGGCTGGGCGAGAGGGGTTTGATCAGCCTAACAGATGTCCAGGCGCTGGACGCCGGTAACAGCGTCTAGCGGCTTGATAGTTCGGACAGGATCCGTATTCAATGTTTTACTTAAAGTTTCGACTATAACTTTATGAAAAATAATATTTTATCTTCTTGCCACAGCATGCTGCACGCATTGCTCGTAGTAGGTCTGCTTGATCGCCGCCGGCTTCAACCGCGATCGGCTGTTGTAGGTCTGCTCGGTAATGCCGAAGGCGGTCATGCGCATCCACGGTTTGGCGAACCTGCGCACTTGCAGCTTCTTGCGCGTGGCATACAGGGTTACCCCCGCTAACTTGGCCTGCTGAGCTTCTGCGGCAATCTGCGCGCCCCAGCCACAGGTGTGGCGATCATTCTGGCTCAGCGCCCTGGCCTGGGCGCCGAAGGCAGCCGTGGCCAGCAGGCAGCCGGCCATCGTTGCTAGAAGTACTCGCATGTTGCTGTCCTAAGCATCTGAAGGAGAAGGGAGTTTGCCTTCGCTTCAAGCCGCTGGGGGCCAGCAATTTGCCGTCAGATTGCGGCCATGCGCAGCGCGTTGGCTGGCGCGCGCAAGCTGGCCCAGGCCAGGCCAGCCACCCAGATCACCGATATGCCGTAGTTCAGGCGCTGGTACAGGCCGAACAGATGGCCGCTCTGCGCCGCCTGCCCCATCAGCACGACGGTGGCGATCGCCAGCACCACGCACGCCAGGGAGAACAGCGCCAACGTTCGCGAACCGGCAACCCGCTTGCCCAGCCATGCCCACAGGGCACTGGCCAGGGTCAATGAAAGAAACATCAGCAGGCCCGAGAGGTTGTGCAGTTGCTGTGACAGCGAGGGCTGCGCCGGTACGCAGCCCTGGTCGCAGGGGAACCAGCCAGTGCCCAGGCTGCCCAGGCCATGCAGCAGCACCAGAACGGCGCTGACCCGTGCCAGGGTCGACCCCTGCCAGCGACGGGCCAGGCCCCAGGCGAACAGGGCGAACAGCACGGCCAAGGGGAAGTTGTTGACCCGTGGCGACCAGAGCTGGGTGGGTGCACCCTCGGCGCCGAGTTGGCTCATGGCCTGTTGCAGGTGGTCGTAACCTGGGTAAGCCTGGGCGGTCAGCCAGACGCCGGCCAGCAGCCAGAGGGGGATCAGCAGGCCAGTGGCGAGCAGAAGACGGTCGAGGGGTTTCATGCTGTCGTTTCCTTCCATGGATGAGTGAGCGCGAAGGCGCACAGTACAGCCTCGCATTGGGGATAGACCAGTGCATGAAGCAGATTTTTTGCGTGGTGCGTGGCGCAGACCCATACAGAAATACCGCATACGGTGTATGTGATCGTACAACTGCTTGCGCTATCATGGGCATTGTCTTTCAAGGTGAAATACAGGGCATGACAGAGCAGCAGGTACAGGCAAGGACCCGGCGCAAGCCGCGCAGTCTGGCCCAGGAACTGGTCACAGTGCTGACCGAGCGGATTCGCAGCGGCCAACTGAAGCGTGGCGACAAGCTGCCGACCGAATCGCAGATCATGGCCGAAGAGGGCGTCAGCCGCACGGTGGTGCGCGAGGCTATCTCGCGGCTGCAGGCCGCAGGGCAGGTGGAGACCCGGCACGGCATCGGTACGTTTGTGCTGGATGCACCGTCCACGGGCGGTTTCCGTATCGACCCGGCGACCGTGGTGACCCTGCGTGAAGTGCTGGCGGTGCTGGAATTGCGCATTGCCCTGGAGATCGAGTCGGCGGGCCTGGCGGCGCAGCGGCGCAGCGATGAACAGCTGGTCGGCATGCGCGCGGCGCTGGATGAGCTCAACGAAGGCGCGGCCCATGCCAACGATGCCGTATCGGCGGATTTCCAGTTCCACCTGCGCATTGCCCAGGCCAGTGGCAACCACTACTTCGCCGACATCATCAACCACCTGGGTACCAGTATCATCCCGCGTACCCGGCTCAACTCGGCGCGCCTGGCCCATGACGACCAGGCGCACTACATGAGCCGGCTCATGCATGAACACGAGGCGATCTACGAAGCCATTGCCCGGCAAGACAGCGAAGGGGCGAAGATGGCCATGCGCATGCACCTGAGCAACAGCCGCGAGCGCCTGCGCCAGGCGCATGAGGAAGCTGAGGCGCAAGGGGCCTGAGACCTCTCTCACCCGCGAAGAGGCCGGTACCGACAAAAGAAAAAGCCCCGACGTGTGCGGGGCTTTTACATTTCAGGGCGATCAGATCCTCCCGTCACTCCACTGCCCATTCACCAACCGGCGCAACCCCAGCGGGTTCTCATCGCGAAGTGCCTCAGGCAGCAACGCCTGTGGGTAGTTCTGGTAGCACACAGGGCGCAGGAAGCGGTCGATGGCCAAGGTGCCGACTGAGGTGCCGCGCGCATCCGACGTAGCCGGATACGGCCCGCCGTGGACCATGGCATCGCACACTTCGACGCCGGTGGGGTAGCCATTGACCAGAATCCGCCCGACCTTTTCTTCCAGCAGCGGCACCAGCCAGGCGAAGGCTTCGAAATCTTCAGGCTCGCCGATCAGGGTCGCGGTCAACTGGCCACGCAGGCCGAGCAGCGCGGCGCGCAGTTGGGCGTTGTCCTGGGCTTCGACAGCCACGGTGGTCGGGCCAAACACTTCTTCTTGCAGCAAGGGGTCGGCGTCGACCAGCAGGCGCGCCTGTGCCTTGAACAGCTGTGCGCGCGCCTGGCTGCCTGCTTGCGGTTGGCCGGCCAAGTGTTCGATACCGGCATGGGCGTGCAGGTGTTCCAGGCCGCCCACATAGCTGCGCAGGCCGCCGGCGTTGAGCAGGGTCTGGCCGGCCTGTTGCTCGAGGTGCTGACCGAGGTCGGCGAGCAGTTGGCTGTATTGCGGCGATTGCAGGCCGATCACCAGGCCCGGGTTGGTGCAGAACTGGCCGGCACCCAGGCACACCGAGCCCGCCAGTTCGCGGGCGATGGCTTCGCCGCGCTTGGCCAGGGCACCAGGCAGGATGATCACCGGGTTGATGCTGGACATCTCGGCGAATACCGGGATTGGCTGTGGGCGCTCGGCGGCCATGCGGCACAAGGCGTCGCCACCCTTGAGCGAGCCGGTGAAACCGACCGCCTGGATGGCCGGGTGCTTGACCAGCCATTCGCCGACACCACCGCCGAAGACCATGTTGAACACGCCCTTGGGCATGCCGGTGCGCTCGGCGGCGCGCTGGATTGCACAGCCGACCAGGTCTGCTGTGGCCATGTGGCCGCTGTGTGCCTTGAACACCACCGGGCAGCCAGCGGCGAGGGCGGCAGCCGTGTCGCCACCGGCCGTCGAGAAGGCCAGCGGGAAGTTGCTGGCACCGAACACGGCGACCGGGCCTACGCCGATGCGCATCTGGCGCAGGTCGACGCGAGGCAGTGGTTGGCGCTCGGGCAGGGCCAGGTCGATGCGTGCACCGAGGTAGTCACCGCGCCGCAGCACGTGCGCGAACAGGCGCATCTGGCCACTGGTACGGCCGCGCTCGCCCTGGATCCGCGCTGCAGGCAGAGCGGTTTCGCGGCAGACGATGGCGACGAAGGCGTCGTCCAGTTCATCCAGCTCGGCGGCGATGGCATCGAGGAACTCGGCGCGGCGCGCCGGGGCCAGTTGGCGGAACTCGGCAAAGGCGGTAGCGGCGGCCTGGGCGGCTTGGTCGACTTCGCTTTCAGTGGCTTGCACGAAGCTGTAAGGCAGGGCCTCGCCGGTGGTGGCGTCCAGGCTCTGCAGGCGTTGCGCGCCAGCGGCACTGCGCTGACCGGCGATGAAGTTGTGGCCTAGGATCTCAGGCATTTTGGCACTCCTGTAGGTGAATGAAGGGGGGTAGGCGGTCGAGAAGGGCTGCAAAGCAGCCCAAGGGCCTCACGTAATCGGCGCCGGGTTGAACAGGGTGATGTCGTTGTGCAGCCTGTGCTGTTCGGCCCAGGTCTGCTTGCGGCCGCTGGCCACGTCCAGGTAGTAGTGGAACAGCTCCCAACCCAGCTCCTCGATGCTCGAGCGGCCTGTGGCGATGCGCCCTGCGTCGATGTCGATCAAGTCGGGCCAGCGTTCGGCCAGTTCGGTGCGGGTGCAGACCTTGACCACCGGGGCCATGGCCAGGCCGTACGGCGTGCCGCGGCCTGTGGTGAACACATGCAAGTTCATCCCGGCCGCCAGTTGCAAGGTGCCGCAGACGAAGTCGCTGGCCGGGGTGGCGCAGAAGATCAGGCCTTTGCGCGCCACTCGCTCGCCAGGGCCAAGCACGCCCTGAATGGCGCCGCTGCCGGACTTCACGATTGAGCCCAGGGACTTTTCGACGATGTTGGACAACCCACCCTTCTTATTGCCCGGTGTGGTGTTGGCGCTGCGGTCGGCGGCGCCTTGTTGCAGGTAGCGGTCGTACCAGTCCATCTCACGCACCAGCGCCTCGGCCACGTCCTGGTTCTCGGCGCGGGAGGTCAGCATGTAGATGGCGTCGCGTACTTCGGTCACTTCCGAAAACAGCACGGTCGCACCCGCACGTACCAGCAGGTCCGAGGCGTAGCCCAGTGCCGGGTTGGCGGTGATGCCGGAGAACGCATCGCTGCCGCCACACTGCATGCCCAGGATCAGCTCGCTGGCGGGCACCGTTTCGCGGCGGCGCTGGTCGAGTTTTTTCAGGCGGGTTTCAGCCAGCGCCATGATCTGTTCGATCATTTCGCCGAAGCCCAGGCTGGCATCCTGCAGGCGGTACAGCCACGGGTCACTGAGGTCTACCGACGGATCGTTGTCATGCATGACCTGGCCGGCCTGCAGTTTTTCGCAGCCCAGGCTGATGACCAGCGCTTCGCCACCAAGGTTGGGGTTGCGCGCCAGGTTGCGCACGGTGCGGATCGGGATGTAGGCATCGCGGGCATTGATCGCCACGCCGCAGCCGTAGCTGTGGGTGATGGCGACCACGTCATCGACGTGGGGGTACTTGGGCAGCAGTTCTTGGCGAATGCGCTTGACCGCATGCTCTAGCACGCCGGTCACGCATTGCACGGTGGTGGTGATGCCAAGGATGTTGCGGGTGCCCACGGTGCCGTCGGCATTGCGGTAGCCCTCGAAGGTGAAGCCTTCGAGCGGCGGCAGGGCCTCGGGCACGGCATCGCAACGCGGCAGGCTGTCCAGCGCCGGCGCCTCTGGCATGGCCAGCTGGCTTTCCTGCACCCAGGTGCCCTGGCGCAAGTCTTCCAGGGCGTAGCCGATGATCTGCCCATAGCGGCGCACCGGCTCGCCCTTGGCGATCAGCACGGTGGCCACCTTGTGGCTCTGTGGCACGCCTTCGACCAGGGTCAGGCCGTCGGGGAAGCGGGCGCCTTCACCCAGGCCACCGTCGTTGACCACTACCACGACATTGTCGTCATCGTGCAGGCGGACGTAGCGGGGCGAGTCGGAATGTTCGATCAACTGCATGTTCGGGCCCTTCTAGTGATTGCTCAGGCTTTATACATCCGCCCGCCGCCGGCAGGTGCCGGCGGCGGGCGTGTTCACTCAGTGACGGGAGCTTGCCAGTTCGCCATTGGCGCCGGGCTCGGCTTCAGCCTTTGGGGTTTCACGCAGCTCGATGCGCTTGATCGGGCCGACGATCACCAGGTAGCTGAACACCGCGACCAAGGCATTGGCACCCACATACACCAGGGCCCACTTGAACGAGCCGGTGGCGCTGATGATGTAGCCGATGACGATGGGCGTGGTGATCGAAGCGATGTTGCCGAAGGTGTTGAACAACCCGCCCGACAGGCCAGCGATCTGCTTCGGCGAAGTGTCGGCGACCACCGCCCAGCCCAGTGCGCCAATGCCCTTGCCGAAGAAGGCCAGGGTCATGAAACCGACCACCATCCACTCAGCATCGACGTAGTTGCAGAAGACCATGGTGGTTGACAGTAACAGGCCGCAGACGATGGGCAGCTTGCGCGAGAAGGTCAGCGAGTTGCCGCGGCGCAGCAGCCAGTCCGACAGCACACCGCCCAGCACGCCACCGATGAAACCACAGATGGCGGGCAGCGAGGCGATGACACCCGCCTTGAGGATGGTCATGCCGCGCTCCTGCACCAGGTACACCGGGAACCAGGTCAGGAAGAAGTAGGTGATGGCGTTGATGCAGTACTGGCCCAGGTACACCCCCAGGAGCATGCGGCTGGTCAGCAGCTGCTTGATGTAGCCCCATTTCGGGCCGTCGTTGCCGCGTTTCTGGTCCATGTCCACCAGGCCGCCGTTCTGCTCGATGTGTTCGAGCTCGCTTTGGCTGATGCGCGGGTGTTGCTTGGGGTTGTAGATGGTTCTCAGCCACACGAACGAGAACAGGATGCCAAGCACGCCCATCACCACGAACACGTGTTCCCAACCGAAGCTGAAGACGATCCAGCCCATGATCGGGGCAAACAGTGCGGTGGCAAAATACTGCGCCGAGTTGAAGATGGCCGACGCCGTACCGCGTTCTGCGGTGGGGAACCAGGCCGCGACGATGCGGGCGTTACCCGGGAACGACGGGGCTTCGGCGAAACCGACCAGAAAGCGCAGGGTGAACAAGGTTACCACCGCCCAGGCCACCGGCATGCCACCAACAAACCCTTGCAGCAGGGTGAACAGCGACCAGGTGAAGATGCTGAAGGCGTAGACGTTCTTGGAGCCGAAACGGTCGAGCAGCCAGCCACCAGGAATCTGGCCAGCCACGTAAGCCCATCCAAAGGCGGAGAAGATATAACCGAGGGTGACGGCGTCAATGCCGAGGTCTTTCTGCAGGCTGGAGCCTGCGATTGCAATGGTGGCGCGGTCGGCATAGTTGATCGTGGTCACCAGAAACAGCATGAACAGGATCAGGTAGCGCACATGCGTCTTTTTAGTCGCTTGCATGCTGGTAATACTCCCACTAGTTATTTTTGTGCGGGCTCACGAGTTGTAGCCGGGGTGGGGGGTTCCCACTCCGGCGGCGGCAGTTCAGGCCGCAGGGGTTCGCTTATTGCGGACCCATCTTGTCCATCAGCGCTGCGAGCATTTCGTATTCTTCGCCGGTCAGGTCGGTCAGCGGCGTGCGTACCGGGCCTGCGTCGTAACCGGCAATCTTCGCGCCCGCCTTGACGATGCTCACGGCGTAGCCGGCCTTGCGGTTACGGATGTCCAGGTACGGCAGGAAGAAGTCATCGATCAGCTTGCCGACGGTGGCGTGGTCTTCGCGGGCGATGGCGTGGTAGAAGTCCATCGCGGTCTTCGGCACGAAGTTGAACACGGCCGAGGAGTACACCGGCACGCCCAGCGCCTTGTAGGCCGCAGCATACACCTCGGCGGTCGGCAGGCCACCCAGGTAGCTGAAGCGATCGCCCAGGCGGCGACGGATCGACACCATCAGCTCGATGTCACCCAGGCCGTCCTTGTAGCCGATCAGGTTCGGGCAGCGCTCGGCGAGCTTCTCCAGCAGGTCGGCATTCAAACGGCAGACATTGCGGTTGTAGACCACCACCCCGATCTTCACCGATTTGCACACGGCTTCGACGTGGGCGGCAACGCCATCCTGGCTGGCTTCGGTCAGGTAGTGGGGCAGCAGCAGCAGGCCCTTGGCACCCAGGCGCTCGGCTTCTTGTGCGTATTCGATGGCCTGACGGGTCGAGCCGCCGACGCCGGCAAGGATCGGTACCGAGGTGGCGCAGGTATCGACGGCGGTCTTCACCACCTGGCTGTACTCGCTGGCTGCCAGGGAGAAGAACTCACCGGTACCACCGGCCGCGAACAGGGCGCTGGCGCCGTAGGGGGCGAGCCATTCCAGGCGCTTGATGTAGCCAGCCTGGTTGAAGTCGCCTTGGGCATTGAAGTCGGTGACCGGGAAAGACAGCAGGCCGTGGGAGAGGATGGATTTGAGTTCTTGTGGATTCATTGTTGTTGGCATCCTGAGGCGCTTGGGGTGAAGGGAGTGATGTGTTGCGATGGAGGTAAGTTATCGTACAACTAGAGGGATGGCTAGTGCCTTAGGAGAATTTTTTATGATTGGGGTGCTTGGCTGGGGTGTTGGGGGGATGCTGAAATCGAGCGCCGCCCGCGCGGCGCTCGATCTTCCAGGCATAGAAAATCCCCCGACAACCACCTGAACAGTCATCGTATCTCTTAAGCGGGGGAAAGGCTAAAAAAAGGATCGCGGAGACAGGCACAAGCCCGCCGCCCGCTTCCACGGGAAGTGTTCTGGGACCAGCAGAGGGTGACCGGGGAAGCGGGGGCGGCCTTGCGCCGCCCCGCGATCAAAGCTAACGAAGCTTTGTGTCAGGCAGCCTGATGGTGCTTCACCTGGGACTTGCGGACCTGGGCACGGCACGCATCGCCGAACGCCTGGAAGATCTTGATCGAATCAGGGTTCTTCGCGGCTTGCCACTCGGGGTGCCACTGCACCGCGAACAGGAAGGGCGAAATGCTCGGGGCATGGATGGCCTCGACCAGGCCGTCTTCGGCCAGGGCAATAGGCTCGATGCCTTTACCCAGGTTGCGCAGGCCTTGGCCATGCAGCGAGTTCACGCGGATCTCGTCGCAGCCCAGGGTGTCGCGCAGCCAGCTACCTGGCTTGACCTTCACACTGTGGACCTGGGCGTACTGTACTTCGACCGGGTCTTCGGGGTTTTCACGGTGGTCGTTGAAGCCTGGCTCGGCATACACCTTCTGGTAGATGTCGCCACCCAGGGCCACGTTGATTTCCTGCATGCCGCGGCAGATGCCGAAAATCGGCAGGCCACGCTTGATGGCTGCCTTGACCAGCGGGATGTCGAACAGGTCGCGTGCTTTATCCTGGCCCTTGCCCGGGGTTTCGTTGTCCTGGCCGTACAGGGCCGGGTCGATGTTGCTGCCGGCACCGGTCAGGTAGACGCCGTCGGCCATGTTCAGATAGGTCTCGAGGTCTTCGGTGCCACAGCAAGTGGGTACCAGGACCGGGACGCAATCGGCGAAGTCGACCAGCGGCGTGATGTATTTATGGGTCATGACCTGATAGTCATGGCCTTTGCGCTCTTGGCTGCCCATGGTCATCAGGACGACGGGTTTGCGCAGGGAAGGTTGCTTGTTGCCAATGTTGCTGTTGGACATATGTCACCTTGGGACAGGTTCGACCTGTCGTTGTTGTGCAGGCGCACGGCCGGGGCCTTGTGTGCGACCTGAAGCCCCGAGCACTGCCGGCTCGTCAGAGGCGACGATTCCGGTCGGGACTTGTTGATAGCTTGCCAGAGCCGTTCGATATGTCAAACGACTGGTAGAGGCTTTAGCGGGGGGGGTACGCCGAATTCAGGGGGGTTAAACCGTTGCAGCCCTGTAGCGGCAAGGGTTTGGCAGGGGGTTAGGTCAATTATATTTAACGACGCAGTTGGTTCATTGCACCGCTGCAATGAAGGGGGGTGTACCGGCCTCTTGGTGGGCAAGCCCGCTGCCAAAGGAAGCCGGTACAGGGAGGAACGGGCTCAGTGCAGAATCTGCGCCAGGAAACCCTTGGCCCGTTCTGTCTTGGGCTGGTTGAAGAACACCTGTGGCGGGCTGTCCTCGATGATCTGCCCGCCCTCAAGGAACAGCACCCGTTCGGCCACCTGCCGGGCAAAGCCCATCTCATGGGTAACGCAGAGCATGGTCATGCCCGTGCCGGCCAGTTGCACCAGGACATCCAGCACTTCGGCGACCATTTCCGGGTCCAGTGCCGAGGTCGGCTCATCGAACAGCATGATCCGGGGTTTCATGCACAAGGCGCGGGCAATGGCCACGCGTTGCTGCTGGCCACCGGAAAGCTGGCTGGGGTATTTGTGCGCCTGGGACTCGATGCCGACCTTGCACAGGTACATCCGTGCCCGTTCTTCGGCGTCCTTGCGCGACAGCCCGCGCACGCTGGTAGGGGCCAGCAGGCAATTGTCGAGCACAGTCATGTGCGGGAACAGGTTGAAGTGCTGGAACACCATGCCGATTTCGCTGCGGATCTGCGCCGCCTGGCGTGTGCTGGCAGCCAGGTCGGTGCCATCAACCTGGATGCTGCCCTGTTGGGCCACTTCCAGGCGGTTGATGCAGCGGATCAGGGTCGACTTGCCCGAACCGGACGGGCCACAGAGGACGATGCGTTCGCCTTCGCGTACCTGCAGGTTGATGTCGTGCAGCACATGGTACGCGCCATAGTGCTTGTTCAGGCCCTCGATGCGGATGAGCACCGGGCGCGGGTCGGGTTCTGGGGCAAGGCTGGCAAGGCTCAGAGGGGCGGTCATATTGTTGTTCTCCGCAAGGTTCAGTCGAAACGCGTCGCGCTGTAGGGCGCAGGGTCGGTAAAGGGGCGCTCGCCGGTCAGAAGCTCTGCCAGCAGCCGGCCACTGACCGGGCCAAGGGTGAGGCCATGGTGGGCATGGCCGAAGTTGAACCACAGGCCTTGGTGCCGAGGGGCAGGGCCAATTACCGGGCGCATGTCTGGCAGGCACGGGCGACGGCCCAGCCAAGGGGTATCGTCGAGGCGCTCGCCGAGCGCCGGGAACAAGCGCCTGGCCAAGGCCTCGCAGCGGCGCAGCTGGATCTCGTTGCCGGGCGCATTACTGGCGGCAAACTCGATGCCGGTGGTCAGGCGCACGCCCCGGGCCATGGGCGCCAGCACGTAGCCGCCTTGGGTATCGCAGACCGAGTGTTCGAGTTGCGCACCGTCGCGGGTGCTGTAGTGCATGTGGTAACCGCGTTTGATCGCCAACGGGATCTTGTACCCCAGGCCTTCGTACAAGTCTGCCGACTGTGGACCGAGGCAGACCACCACTTCGTTTGCGGTGACAGGGCCACGACGGCTGTCGACCTGCCATTGCCCTTCCACTTGGCGCAGGCTGCGCGCATCACCATGCAGGAACTGCCCACCACGCTGCACGAACAACGCGGCATAGCCCCGGGTGAGGCCACCGGGATTGTTCACCGTCTTCGGGTCGAGCCAGTGAATGCCACCGACCACGGTGCTGTCCAGTTGGTGCTCGCGGGCCTGGAGCTGCCCGCATTCAAGGATTTCATACTGCAGGCCGTAGCGGCTCAGGCCTTTGACCTCGGCCTTGGCCTGCTCGAACAGGGCCGGGTCACGGAACACTTCGATCCAGCCTTTGGCCTGTACCAGCCCTTCAAGGCCGGCGGCTTTGATCAGGGCGTCGTGCTCCTCGACGCAGCGTTGCACCAGCGGCAGCATGTCGGCAGCGGCGCCCGCCAGGCGCCCCGGCGCCGATTGGCGCCAGTAGCGCCACAGCCAGGGCGCGGCCTTGGGCAAGTGCAGGAGGCTGTAGCGCACGTCAGGCTGGCGGTTCAGGCCGTAGCGCAGCAGCGCACCGGCTTGGCGCGGGAAGGCATACGGGATGACGCTGGAGCGCTCGATCAGCCCGGCGTTGCCATGGCTGGTACCGCTGCCGGGTTCGTCACGGTCGATCAGAATCACCTGGCGCCCACGCGCCTGCAGGTGCAGCGCGGTGCTGACGCCGACAATGCCGGCGCCGAGGACGAGGGTCTGGCAATGCATGGTAGGTATCCTTCGGTCAGTTCAGGTGGCGGCCCAGGCGGGCTTCCAGGTGTTTCAGGAGGCGCCGCACCAGCTCGACGATCACCAGGTAGAGCACGGCGGCCCACAGGTAGATCTGGAAGTCGAAGCTGCGCGAGAACGCCAGTTTGGTCACGCCCATCAGGTCGTAGATGGTTACCAGCGAGGCAATGGCGCTGGCCTTGATCATCAGAATCAATTCATTGCCCAGCGGGCCGATGGCCACCAGCAACGACTGCGGCAGGATCACCTTGAAGAAGGTGGTCGAGCGTTTCAGGTTCAGCGCCCGCGCAGCTTCGTACTGCCCAGGCGCGACGGCCATCAGGCTGCCGCGGAAGATCTCGGCCTGGTAGGCGGCGGTGTTCAGGGTGAACGCCAGCAAGGTGCAGAACCAGGCCTCGCGGAAGAACCACCACAGGCCGACGTCCTGCCAAAACCCCTTGAGCGAACCGAGGCCGTAATAAAGCAGGAACAACTGAGCCAGCAGCGGCGAGCCGCGGAAGAAGTACACGTAACCGGCGGCCATGCGTTGCAGCAGTTGGCTGCGCGACAGGCGTGCCAGTGCCAGCAACAGGCCGAGCACGGCACCCAGGGTGAACGAAATCGCCACCAGCTTGGCTGTTACCAGCAGGCCATCGACGAAGCGTGGGCCGTAGCGTTCCAGCAGGTCGGGGTCGAGGACTACCGCCAGCCATTGTTCGACGTTCATGCCCGGGCTCCTTGCAGGTGGCGGCTGCTACGCCGCTCGATGAAGGCAAAGACCCGGCCCGAGACTGCCGAAAACAGCAGGTAGCCCAGGCAGGCAACGCCATAGAAGAACATCGGTTCCTTGGTCACGCTCACCGCCAGGTTGGTCTGGCGCATCAGGTCGACCAGCGAGATGGTCGACACCAGCGAGGTGTCCTTGAGCAACGACAGCCAGTTGTTGGACAGGCCGGGCAGGGCGATGCGCGTCAGTTGCGGCAGCACTACCTTGAAGAAGCCTGTGCGTTTGCTCAGGCCCAATGCCGAGCAGGCCTCAAGCTGCCCTTTGGGCAGGGTCTTGAAGGCGGCCAGCCAGATCTCGCTGGAAAACGCGGCAAACACCAGGCTGAACGCGATCATCGCGGCCAGGAAGGTGTTGATTTGGAACTCGCCCTGGTAGCCCATGGCGGCCAGCAGCTTTTGCGCTGCGATCTGGCAGCCGTAATAGATGATCAGCAAGGTCAGCAGTTCGGGCAGGCCGCGGAAAACGGTCGAGAAGGTCGTGGCCCAGGCCCGGGGCAGGCGCTTGCGCGAGCGCGCCGCGAGGGCCACGGCCAGCCCCATGGGCAGGCCGATGGGCAGGCAGGCGAGGGCCAGCGAGACGGTTACCAGGGCACCGGCCAGCAACGCCTGGCCCCAGCCTCCGCTGGCAAAAGACAGCAAGGACAATTGATCGAGCATGACAAACCCCTTGGACGGGTAATGCGGTCGCTGTAGGAGCGGCCTTGCGTCGCGAAAGGGCCGCGTAGCGGCCCCGGCAATCTGTGCCGTTGCATAAATCCCGGGGTCGCAAAACGTCCCCCGGCAATCTGTGCCGTCGCATACATCCCGGGGCCGCAAAACGTCCCCGGCAATCTGTGCCGTCGCATAGATCCCGGGGCCGCTACGCAGCCCTTTCGCGACGCAAGGCCGCTCCTACAGATCAGTTGTAGATATCGAAAGCGAAGTACTTGCTGGCGATCTTCTGGTAGGTACCGTTGGCGACGATCTGTTGCAGCGCGGTGTTCAGGCGCTGGCGCAGCGCCTCGTCTTCCTTGCGCACGGCAATGGCGGCGTCGGCCTTGGTGTCGGCCACGTCGCCGAGGATCTTGCAGCAGTCCTGGCCGTTCTTGTTCATCCACTCGTGCAGGGGGAACTTGTCGGCGATCACCCCGTCCAGGCGGCCCGCGGCCAGGTCGGCGTTGGCTTCGTCCATGGTCGGGTACAGCTTCACATCGGCGCCGGCCTTGCCATAGACGTCTTCGGCATAGATGGCCTGGGTCGAAGAGGACTGCGCGCCGACGGTGTAGCCGACGAAATTGTTCTGGGCGTCGCTGATCTCGCTGTCCTTGGCCACGGCCACGGTCAGCGGGGTGCGGTAGTAATGATCGGTGAAGGCGATTTTCTTGCGGCGCTCTTCGGTGTCGATCATCGACGCGACCACGGCGTCGTACTTACGTGCCATCAGGGCCGGGATGATGCCTTCCCAATCCTGGGCCACCAGCGTGCACTCGACTTTCATCTGTTCGCACAGGGCGTGGGTGATGTCGATGTCAAAGCCGTGCAGTTGGTTATCGGCGTCGACATAGTTGAAGGGCGGGTACGCGCCCTCGGTGGCGAAGCGCAGGGTTTCGGCACTGGCGGCGCCCGTCAGCAGCAGGGCACACGCACCCACCATAGCCATGGTCTTGTTCATCTCGCACCTCTTGCACTCTTGCTATTGTTGTTTTGCCGACGGCCACGAGGTGTAGCCGACGAATTCGTTATGTAGAGCGGCAGTCGCTTCCAAGCGTTTTTCAACATCCGGCCCGAGCTTCTTGCAGACCTCGTTGACCATCAGGTGCACCCACGACAGCATGGTCGCGGTGGATTCCCAGAACAGATTGAACTCGGTGGGGATGCGGAACACCTCGTCGGCGTTGGCATCGGCCCAGTCACAGAAGGTGTCGGTCACCAGGGTGACCGCAATGCCGGCTGCGCGCGCCTTCTGGCACAGCTGCAGGGCGTGACGTGAATAGCGGCGGGCCTCGAACACCACCAGTGCGCTGTCTTCGGCGCGGCCCAGCAGCACGTCGCCGAAATGCCCGGCGCTGAGGTCGACCAGTTGCACGCCATCGCGCAGGTACTGCAGCAGGTGGCTCATGCACATGGCGACGCCGCGCTCGGTCTGAAAGCCCGCGACGAATACCCGCTGCTTGCTCGCCAGGCGTTGCGCGGCGCGGTGCCAGGGCTCGCTCTGGCGGTACTCGTGCACGCGGACCAGGGCGGCGATTTCCAGCTCCAGGCTGCCGGCGGTGTCGCTGGCATCGTGGTTCTGGCGGTAGTCTTGCAGGCGGTCACCCACCAGCCATGGGCCATCGCCCAGGTCGTTCTGCAGGTCTTGCTTGAGCGCCTTGAGGTGGGCATAACCTAACGAGCGGCAGAAACGGCCGACACTGGATTCGCTGACGCCGAGCTTGGCAGCAATGCTGGCCGAGGTCTGGAACGGCAGTTCGTGCAGGTTGGCGAGCATGTAGCTGGCGATCGTGCGGCCTGAGGCGGCAGCCCCTTGCAGGCTGTTTTCCAGGCGTTGCTTGATCGGTTGGCTCATGCTGCATCTCCGGGGTGAGGCTTGCGATAGAAAATGAATGTTTTCTGTCATCAAGTCAACATTTGACAGATAGCTGTCACATGCAGGAAAGTTTTTGTCGTTGCAACGCTGTAGCCATTCCAATTCCAACAAGGAGCTTCAGATGTCCGCACCTTCCACCGGCACTGTCGTACGCGTGCCTTTTACCGAGCTGCAGACCCTCTTGCAGGCGATTTTTCAGCGTCATGGCTGCAGCGAGACAGTGGCCCAGGTGCTTGCCCACAACTGCGCCAGCGCCCAGCGCGATGGCGCCCACAGCCACGGGGTGTTCCGTATTCCGGGCTATGTTTCGACCCTGGCCAGCGGCTGGGTCAATGGGCGTGCCACCCCGAAGGTGACCGACGTGGCCTCCGGTTATGTGCGTGTCGATGCCGCCGGCGGCTTCGCCCAGCCGGCACTGGCAGCGGCCCGTGCGCTGTTGCTGGAAAAGGCCCGCAGCGCCGGTATCGCCGTGCTGGCCATTCACAACTCGCACCATTTCGCCGCGCTGTGGCCGGATGTCGAGCCGTTCGCCGACGAGGGCCTGGTGGCGCTCAGCGTGGTCAACAGCATGACCTGCGTGGTCCCGCATGGCGCCCGCAAGCCGCTGTTCGGCACCAACCCCATCGCCTTTGCCGCGCCCTGCGCCGAACACGACCCGATCGTCTTCGACATGGCCACCAGCGCCATGGCCCACGGTGACGTGCAGATCGCCGCCAGGGCTGGCCAGCAGTTGCCCGAGGGTATGGGCGTGGACGCCAATGGCCAGCCGACCACCGACCCCAAGGCCATTCTCGAAGGCGGCGCCTTGTTGCCGTTTGGCGAGCACAAGGGCTCGGCGCTGTCGATGATGGTCGAGTTGTTGGCCGCAGCGCTGACCGGCGGGCACTTTTCCTGGGAGTTCGACTGGTCCGGGCACCCAGGGGCGAAAACGCCATGGACCGGGCAGCTGATCATCGTCATCGACCCGAGCAAGGCCGAAGGCGAGCGTTTTGCCCAGCGCAGCCGCGAACTGGTGGAGCAGATGCAGGCGGTGGGGTTGACGCGGATGCCGGGCGAGCGCCGCTACCGCGAGCGTGAAGTGGCCGAGGAGGAGGGCGTGGCGCTGACCGAGCAGGAGCTGCATGGCCTCAAGGCGCTGCTGGGCTGAGCCAGGCTGTCGGCGCAGATTGGCGGCTGTGCAATCTTGCATAGACAACCTGCACAATAGGTGATGTTACTCAGCAGCGACTCCGGGTATCCTCAGGGCAGCCTTTCCGAACTGTCCTGATCCAAGGAGCTGCACGCTGTGTTCAAACATGTCGATGCCTATGCCGGCGACCCGATCCTCTCGCTGATGGAAACCTTCAAGGCCGATCCCCGTGCCGACAAGGTCAACCTGAGTATCGGCCTGTACTACGATGAAGCCGGCGTGGTGCCGCAGTTGGCAGCGGTGGATGCGGTCGAGAAACGCATCGCCGGCCAGGCTCACGAAGCCTCGCTCTACCTGCCGATGGAAGGCCTGGCCAGCTACCGCCAGGCCATTCAGGCACTGCTGTTCGGTGCCGATCACCCGGCGGTGACCGGCGGCCGAGTGGCCACCGTGCAGACCGTGGGCGGTTCTGGCGCACTGAAAGTCGGTGCCGACTTCCTCAAACGTTATTTCCCGCAGTCCGAAGTCTGGGTCAGCAACCCGACCTGGGATAACCACCGCGCCATCTTCGAAGGCGCCGGTTTCAAGGTGAATAGCTACCCGTACTTCGACCAGACCAGCCGTGGCGTCGACTTCGCTGGCATGCTGCAAGCGCTGCAGACCTTGCCGGCCAACAGCGTCGTACTGCTGCACCCGTGCTGCCACAACCCGACCGGTGCCGACCTGGACCAGAACCAGTGGCAGCAAGTGGTGGAAGTGGTCAAGGCGCGTCAGCTGATCCCGTTCCTCGACATCGCCTACCAGGGCTTCGGTGAGGGGCTGGTCGAAGATGCCTTCGCCATCCGCGAAATGGCCCGTGCCGGCGTGCCGTGCCTGGTCAGCAACTCGTTCTCGAAAATCTTCTCGCTGTACGGCGAGCGAGTAGGGGGCCTGTCGGTGGTCTGCGACGACGACGCCACTGCCCAGAGCGTACTCGGCCAGTTGAAGGCTACCGTGCGCCGCAACTACTCCAGCCCTCCCAACTTCGGTGCTCAGCTGGTTGCCGGCGTGCTCGGCGATGCCGCGCTCAATGCCCAGTGGGCGGCGGAGGTCGAAGTGATGCGCAAGCGTATCCTCGACATGCGTCAGGCACTGGTCGATGCCCTGGGCACGCTGCTGCCGGGGCAGGACTTCCAGTTCTTCCTGCGCCAGCGCGGCATGTTCAGCTACACCGGTTTCAGCGTCGAGCAGGTGCGTCGCCTGCGTGACGAGTTCGGCGTGTACCTGATCGACAGCGGCCGGGTGTGCATGTCTGGCCTGCGGCCGGCCAACCTGCAACGGGTGGCCGAGGCGTTCGCCGCGGTTCAGCAGTAATGTGACAGGGGGGCCGTAAAGCGGTCCCCTTGGTTTCACCTTGTTGTCATGACAAGTGCAACCGTCCCTCGGACGGGGCTTCGCAAGTGCAACCTTTCAGTGCACAATCGCGCCCTCTTTTTCGGTTGAGGGGTGCGATACGTCTGTTTCGCCACTCTCAGCCTGTTGCAGTCTTGCGAGTGGAGCTACACCCGGAATGAATGAGCAGGCCCCAAGCGTCGAACGGCGCTATGAAGAATCGACCCCGGCAGCCTTGGGCAGCTGGGCACGTCAAGACACCACCTGGATGCTGGGCCTGTTTGGCACTGCCATCGGTGCAGGCACCTTGTTCCTGCCCATCAATGCCGGCTTGGGTGGCTTCTGGCCGTTGCTGATCCTGGCCGTACTGGCCTTCCCGATGACCTACTTCGCCCACCGCGGGCTGACCCGTTTTGTCCTTTCCGGGCGCACGGGCGGCGATATCACGCAAGTGGTCGAGGAACATTTCGGCATCAAGGCCGGTGCGCTGATCACCGTGCTGTACTTCTTCGCCATCTTCCCGATCCTGCTTATCTATAGCGTGGCGCTGACCAACACCGTTACCAGCTTCATGGAAAACCAGTTGCACATGACGCCGCCGCCACGGGCGCTGCTGTCGTTCGTGCTGATCCTCGGCCTGCTGGCCATTGTGCGTTGCGGTGAGCAGGCCACGGTCAAGGTCATGAGCCTGCTGGTCTACCCGTTCATCGTTGCCCTGGCGTTGCTGGGCCTGTACCTGGTCCCGCACTGGACCGGGGGTATCCTCGACAGCGCCACGCAACTGCCCTCGGGCTCCGCCTTCCTGCACACCGTGTGGCTGGCGATTCCGGTGATGGTGTTCTCGTTCAACCACTCACCGATCATCTCGGCCTTCGCCGTCGACCAGAAGCGCCGCTACGGCGAGCATGCCGATGAGCGCAGCGGCCAGATCCTCGCCCGCGCCCACCTGCTGATGGTGGCCATGGTGCTGTTCTTCGTCTTCAGTTGCGTGCTGACCCTCAGCAGTGCCCAACTGGCTGAGGCCAAGGCGCAGAACCTGTCGATCCTGTCGTACCTGGCCAACCACTTCAGCAACCCGACCATCGCCTTTGCCGCACCACTGATCGCCTTCATTGCCATCGCCAAGTCGTTCCTGGGCCACTACATCGGCGCCAGCGAAGGCCTCAAGGGCATCATCGTCAAGGCCGGTGCGCGCCCGGGTGCAAAAACCCTGGACCGCGTGGTCGCTGCGCTGATGCTGGTGGTCTGCTGGATTGTCGCCACCCTCAACCCGAGCATTCTGGGCATGATCGAATCGCTGGGCGGCCCGATCATCGCGGTGTTGCTGTTCCTGATGCCGATGTACGCCATTCGCCGTGTACCGTCGATGCGCAAGTACAGCGGCGCGATGTCCAATGTGTTCGTCGTGACAATCGGCGTGGTTGCGCTGACTTCGGTGGTTTACGGCTTGCTGAGCTGATTCACCACCGCTGCAAGCAGTGCCCAGGTCGCTTGTCGCGATCTGGGCATTTTTTTTGTCCACAATAATTGTCTGGCAATAGAACAATTTTAACTTCACCCATAGGCACCCGGCCGCCTTCATGCTTAACTCAGTGTCCTTTTCAAACCCCGCATAAGGATTTCGTTCATGGCTCAAGTGACTCTCAAAGGCAACCCGGTTCAGGTCAAGGGCAACCTGCCGCAGGCCGGTGCTCAGGCCCCAGCCTTCTCGCTGGTGGGTGAAGGCCTGGCCGACCAGTCGCTGCAGAACTACGCCGGCAAGCGCAAGGTGCTGAACATCTTCCCGAGCGTCGATACCCCAACCTGCGCCACCTCTGTGCGCAAGTTCAATGCCCAGGCCAATGACGTGGCCAACACCGTGGTGCTGTGCATTTCCGCCGACCTGCCGTTCGCCCAGGCGCGCTTCTGCGGTGCCGAAGGCCTGGAGAACGTGAAAAACCTGTCGACCCTGCGCGGCGCCGAGTTCCTCGAGAACTACGGTGTGGCGATTGCTGACGGCCCGCTGGCCGGCCTGGCTGCGCGTGCGGTAGTGGTACTGGACGAGAACGACAAGGTGCTGCACAGCGAGCTGGTAGCTGAAATCGCTGAAGAGCCTAACTACGAGGCAGCGCTGGCTGTCCTGAAGTAAGGGCTTCTGGCGGGGCCGGTTACCGGTAACGGAACTCCAGCCACGCCCACCGCTCCAAGCAACACCCTGTAACGGCCCGGAACGATTTCCGGGCCGTTTTCGTTTAAAGTTCAGCGTTTTGGCAACGTCAGCCAAAGGTAAACCTCTGGTAAAGGGCCTTTGCTAAAACGATGCCAGTGCTTATCGTTCACCCTCCCCACATCGTTATTCCGAACAAGGTTCGTTCAACCCATGCAAGCGTCCAAATCCCGTTCCTCCCGTCGCTGGCTCGTCGGCCTGCTGATCCTGCTGCTGGTGGCCTTGCTGGCCTGGTGGCTGTGGCCCGCAACGCCGGCCCACACAGAGGCCGGCAGCGGGCGCATGGGCAAGGGCGGGCGCCCAGGGTTCGGCGCATCCAGCGACCCGGTGCCGGTACGCGTCGAGCCGGCACGGGTTGGCGACTTCCCGCTCTATTACAAAGCCTTGGGCACGGTCACCGCGACCAACACCGTCAACGTGCGCAGCCGGGTGGGCGGTGAGCTGGTCAAGATCCACTTCAAGGAAGGCCAGCAGGTCAAGGCCGGCGACCTGCTCGCCGAGATCGACCCGCGCAGCTACCGCATCGCCTTGCAGCAGGCCGAAGGCACCCTGGCGCAGAACCAGGCTCAGTTGAAGAACGCCCAGGTAGACGTCGCGCGCTACCGAGGCCTGTATGCCGAAGACAGCATCGCCAAACAGACCCTCGACACCGCCGAAGCCCAGGTCGCGCAGTTCCAGGGCCTGGTCAAGACCAACCAGGCGCAGGTCAACGACGCGCGCCTGAACCTCGATTTCACCCAGATCCGTGCGCCGATCAATGGCCGTGTAGGGCTGCGTCAGCTCGACCTGGGCAACCTGGTAGCCGCCAACGACACCACGGCGCTGGTCGTCATCACCCAGACCGAGCCGATCAACGTCGTGTTCACCCTGCCGGAAACCGAGCTGAGCACCGTACTGGAACGTTATCGCAGCGGCGCCAGCCTGCCGGTCGAAGCCTGGGACCGCAGCGACAGCAAGCTGCAGTCCAGCGGTGTACTGGGCAGTATCGATAACCAGATCGACACCACCACCGGCACCCTCAAGTTCAAGGGCAGGTTCGAGAACAAGGACCTGGCCCTGTTCCCCAACCAGTTCGTCAACGTGCGCCTGCTGGCCGACACCCTCAAGCAGGTGGTAATGGCCCCTGCGGCGGCCATCCAGTTCGGTAACGACGGCACCTTCGCCTATGTGATCAACGCCGAGAACACCGTCAACGTGCGCAAGCTCAAGGTCGGTGCCAGCGATGGTGAAAACAGCGTGATTCTCGAAGGCCTGGCTGCCGGCGACCGCCTTGTGCTGGAAGGCACCGACCGGCTGCGAGAGGGCACCAAGGTGGACGTGGTCGAAGACAGCTCGCAAGTGCCGACCACCCCCGGTCAGCACCTGCAAGGCCAGGACGCCAAGGGCGCCGCCCAGGCTGCTGAAGCAGGCAAGGCGGGCGCATGAACCTCTCGCGCCTGTTCATCCTGCGGCCGGTCGCCACCACGCTGAGCATGCTGGCTATCGTCCTGGCCGGCCTGATTGCCTACACGTTGTTGCCGGTTTCGGCCCTGCCACAGGTCGATTACCCGACCATCCGGGTCATGACCCTGTACCCCGGCGCCAGCCCGCAAGTCATGACCAGTGCGGTCACCGCGCCGCTGGAACGCCAGTTCGGGCAAATGCCGGGCCTGACCCAGATGGCCTCGACCAGCTCCGGCGGTGCCTCGGTGCTGACCCTGCGTTTCAGCCTCGACATGAACATGGATGTCGCCGAGCAACAGGTGCAGGCAGCGATCAATGCGGCCAGCAACCTGCTGCCCAGCGACCTGCCCGCACCGCCGGTGTACAACAAGGTCAACCCGGCCGACACCCCGGTGCTGACCCTGGCCATTTCCTCCAAGACCATGCCGCTGCCCAAGCTCAACGACCTGGTCGATACCCGGGTGGCGCAAAAGCTCGCCCAGATCAGTGGCGTGGGCATGGTCAGTATCGCCGGTGGCCAACGCCAGGCGGTGCGCATCAAGGTCAACGTCGATGCCCTGGCTGCCAACGGCCTCAACCTCGATGACGTGCGTACGCTGATCGGCGCGTCCAACGTCAACCAGCCCAAAGGCAACTTTGACGGCCCGACCCGGGTGTCGATGCTCGACGCCAACGACCAGCTGCGTTCCCCGGCGGAATACGCCAACCTGATCCTGGCCTACAACAACGGTGCGCCGCTGCGCCTGAAGGATGTGGCCGAGATCGTCGACGGTGCCGAAAACGAGCGCCTCGCCGCCTGGGCCAACGAAAACCAGGCCGTGTTGCTGAACATTCAGCGCCAGCCGGGGGCCAACGTCATCGAAGTGGTCGACCGGATCAAGGAACTGCTGCCTTCGATCACCGACAACCTGCCGGCCGGCCTCGACGTGTCGGTGCTCACCGACCGTACCCAGACCATCCGCGCCGCGGTCAAGGACGTGCAGCACGAGTTGCTGATCGCCATCGTCCTGGTGGTCATGGTCACCTTCGTGTTCCTGCGCCGTTTCAGTGCCACCCTGATCCCGTCGATTGCCGTCCCGTTGTCGTTGATCGGCACCTTTGGCGTGATGTACCTGGCCGGTTTTTCGGTGAACAACCTGACCCTCATGGCCCTGACCATCGCCACCGGTTTCGTGGTGGACGATGCCATCGTCATGCTGGAGAACATCTCCCGGCACATCGAGGAAGGCGAAACCCCCATGCAGGCCGCGCTCAAGGGCGCCCGGCAGATCGGCTTCACCCTGATATCGCTGACCTTCTCGCTGATCGCGGTACTGATCCCGCTGCTGTTCATGGCCGATGTGGTCGGCCGGCTGTTCCGCGAGTTCGCGATCACCCTGGCGGTGGCGATCCTGATTTCCCTGGTCGTGTCGCTGACCCTCACGCCGATGATGTGCGCGCGCTTGCTCAAGCGCGAGCCCAAGGAAGAAGAGCAGGGCCGTTTCTACCGCGCCAGTGGCGCCTGGATCGACTGGCTCATCGAGCACTACGGCCGCGGCCTACAGTGGGTGCTCAGGCACCAGCCGCTGACCCTGCTGGTGGCGGTGGCCAGCCTTGCGCTTACCGTGGTGCTCTACATGGCGGTGCCCAAGGGCTTCTTCCCGGTGCAGGACACCGGCGTGATCCAGGGTATTTCCGAAGCGCCGCAATCGACCTCGTTCGCCGCCATGAGCGAGCGCCAGCAGTCGCTGAGCAAGGTAATCCTGCAGGACCCGGCCGTGCAGAGCCTGTCGTCCTACATTGGCGTGGATGGCGACAACGCCACGCTCAACAGTGGGCGTTTGCTGATCAACCTCAAGCCGCACGGTGAACGTGACGTCACCGCCGGCGAGGTCATCAGCCGCCTGCAGCCGCAGCTCGACAAGCTGGTGGGCATCCGCCTGTTCATGCAGCCGGTGCAGGACTTGAGTATCGAGGACCGGGTCAGCCGCACCCAGTACCAGTTCAGCCTGTCCTCGCCTGACGCCGACCTGCTGGCGCAGTGGAGCGGCAAGCTGGTGCAGGCGCTGCAACAGCGCCCGGAGCTTGCCGACGTGGCCAGCGACCTGCAGGACAAGGGCCTGCAGGTGTACCTGGTGATCGACCGCGACATGGCCAGCCGCCTCGGCATCACGGTTGCGCAGATCACCAACGCCTTGTACGACGCCTTCGGCCAGCGGCAGATCTCGACCATCTACACCCAGGCCAGCCAGTACCGCGTGGTGCTGCAGTCGCAAGCCGCCGCCAGCATCGGCCCGCAGGCCCTGGAGTCGATCCACGTCAAGGCCACCGATGGCGGCCAGGTGCGGTTGTCGGCGCTGGCGCGGATCGAGCAGCGCCAGGCGCAGTTGGCGATTTCGCACATCGGCCAGTTCCCGGCGGTGATGATGTCGTTCAACCTGGCCCATGGCGCGTCGCTGGGCGAGGCGGTCAAGGTCATCGAGCAGGTGCAGCAGGAGATCGGCATGCCGATTGGCGTGCAAACCCGCTTCCAGGGCGCCGCAGAAGCCTTCCAGGCCTCGCTGTCGAGCACCTTGCTGCTGATTCTCGCCGCCGTGGTGACCATGTACATCGTGCTGGGGGTGCTCTACGAGAGCTACGTCCACCCGGTGACCATCCTTTCGACCTTGCCCTCGGCGGCGGTCGGCGCGTTGCTGGCATTGCTCATCAGTGGCAACGACCTGGGCATGATCGCCATCATCGGCATCATCCTGCTGATCGGCATCGTCAAGAAGAACGCGATCATGATGATCGACTTCGCCCTTGAAGCCGAACGCCATCAGGGCATGACCCCGCAGGACGCCATCTACCAGGCCGCGTTGCTACGCTTCCGGCCGATCCTGATGACCACCCTGGCTGCGCTGTTCGGTGCGGTGCCGCTGATGCTCGCAACCGGCTCCGGTGCCGAACTGCGCCAGCCGCTGGGCCTGGTGATGGTGGGCGGGCTGCTGGTCAGCCAGGTGCTGACACTGTTCACCACGCCGGTCATCTACCTTTATTTTGATCGGCTTGCGCGTCGTTTTGGTCGGCAGGACGTTGCGGAGGAGCCGGCATGAGCGGCCTCAAGCATCAAGCCGCAAGCTGCAAGCTGATTGGCGTGAGCCGGAGTTCCGAGCCTGCTCGCACGCCCACTTGTAGCTTGCAACTTGCAGCTTGGAGCTGCAAATGAACCTGTCCGGACCGTTCATTCGACGCCCGGTGGCGACGATGTTGCTGAGCCTGGCCATCATGCTGCTGGGCGGGGTCAGCTTCGGCCTGCTGCCGGTTGCGCCGCTGCCGCAGATGGACTTCCCGGTGATCGTGGTGCAGGCCAACCTGTCCGGTGCCAGCCCTGAGGTCATGGCCGCCACCGTGGCCACGCCGCTGGAACGCAAGCTGGGCAGTATCGCCGGCGTTACCACGCTGACCAGCAGCTCCAACCAGGGCTCGACGCGGGTGATCATCGGCTTTGAAATGGGCCGTGACATCGACGGCGCGGCGCGTGAGGTGCAGGCGGCCATCAATGCCACCCGCAACCTGCTGCCCAGCGGCATGCGCAGCATGCCCACGTACAAGAAGATCAACCCGTCGCAGGCACCGATCATGGTGCTGTCGCTGACCTCCGATGTGCTGCAGAAGGGCCAGCTGTACGATTTGGCAGACACCATCCTGTCGCAGAGCCTGGCCCAGGTATCCGGGGTAGGGGAGGTGCAGATCGGCGGCAGTTCGCTGCCGGCCGTGCGCATTTCGGTGGAGCCGCAGTTGCTCAACCAGTACGGCGTGTCGCTGGACGAGGTGCGCACCGCCGTGGCCAACGCCAACCAGCGCCGGCCCATGGGCTTCGTCGAGGATGCCGAGCGTAGCTGGGAGGTGCGGGCCAACGACCAGCTGGAAACGGCCAAGGACTACGAGCCGGTGGTGATCCGCCAGCAGAACGGCACCATCCTGCGTCTGTCCGACGTGGCGACCATCACCGACAGCGTCGAGAACCGCTACAACAGCGGCTTCTTCAACGACCAGAGCGCGGTGCTGCTGGTGGTCAACCGCCAGACCGGGGCCAACATCATCGAAACGGTCGACCAGATCAAGGCGCAGTTGCCGGCGTTGCAGTCGCTGCTGCCGGCCAGCGTCCAGTTGAATGTGGCCATGGACCGCTCGCCGGTGATCAAGGCGACCCTCAAGGAGGCCGAGCACACCCTGTTGATCGCGGTGGGGCTGGTGATCCTGGTGGTCTACCTGTTCCTTGGCAGCCTGCGTGCCTCGTTGATCCCGAGCCTGGCGGTACCGGTGTCGCTGGTGGGCACCTTTGCCGTCATGTACCTGTGCGGTTTCTCCCTCAACAACCTGTCGCTGATGGCGCTGATTTTGGCCACCGGCCTGGTGGTGGACGATGCCATCGTGGTGCTGGAGAACATCTCCCGGCACATCGAGGATGGCCAGCCGCCGATGCGTGCGGCGTTCCTGGGTGCCAAGGAAGTGGGTTTCACGCTGTTGTCGATGAACGTGTCGCTGGTGGCGGTATTCGTCTCGATCCTGTTCATGGGCGGCATCGTGCGCAGCCTGTTCCAGGAGTTTTCGATCACGTTGGCGGCGGCGATCATCGTCTCGCTGGTGGTCTCGCTGACCCTGACACCGATGCTCTGCGCGCGCTGGCTCAAGCCGCACCAGGCGCAGCAGACGCGCGTGCAGCGCTGGAGCGACAAGCTGCACCAGCGCATGGTCAATGGCTATGACCGCAGCCTTGGCTGGGCGCTGCGCCACAAGCGCCTGACCCTGCTCAGCCTGTTGGCCACTATCGGCATCAACATTGCCCTGTACGTGGTGGTGCCCAAGACACTGATGCCGCAGCAGGACACCGGCCAGTTGATGGGCTTTATCCGGGGTGACGATGGCCTGTCGTTCAGCGTGATGCAGCCGAAGATGGAAATCTACCGCCGCGCCTTGCTCGCCGACCCTGCGGTGCAGAGTGTGGCGGGCTTCATCGGCGGCAACAGTGGCACCAACAATGCCATGGTGCTGGTGCGCCTGAAACCGATCAACGAGCGCAAGATCGATGCCCAGAAGGTTATCGAGCGCTTGCGTAAAGAGATGCCCAAGGTGCCCGGCGGGCGCCTGTTCCTGATGGCCGACCAGGACCTGCAACTGGGTGGCGGCGGGCGTGACCAGACTTCGTCGCAGTACCTCTATACCCTGCAGAGCGGCGACCTGGCAGCCCTGCGCGAGTGGTTCCCGAAAGTGGTCGCGGCGGTGCGTGCCTTGCCCGAGTTGACCGCCATCGACGCCCGTGACGGCGCCGGCACCCAGCAGGTAACCCTGGTGGTCGATCGTGATCAGGCCAAGCGCCTGGGCATCGACATGGACATGGTCACCACGGTGCTCAACAACGCCTACAGCCAGCGGCAGATCTCGACCATCTACGACAGCCTCAACCAGTACCAGGTAGTGCTGGAGATCAACCCGAAATACGCCTGGGACCCGAGTACCCTGGAGCAGGTGCAGGTGATCACCAATGATGGCGCCCGGGTGCCGTTGTCGACCATTGCCCACTACGAGAACAGCCTGGCCAATGACCGGGTCAGCCACGAGGGCCAGTTCGCCTCCGAAGACATTGCCTTCGACGTTGCCGAAGGCTACAGCCCCGACCAGGCCATGGCCGCAGTGGAGCGGGCGGTGGCCAAGCTGGGCCTGCCCGAGGAAGTCATCGCCAAGCTCGGCGGCACCGCCGACGCTTTCGCCAAGACCCAGGAAGGCCAGCCCTTCATGATTCTTGGCGCGTTGGTGCTGGTGTACCTGGTGCTGGGCATTCTTTATGAAAGCTACATTCACCCGCTGACCATTCTCTCGACACTGCCCTCGGCCGGCGTCGGTGCCTTGCTGGCGCTGTATGTCACCGGCGGCGAGTTCAGCCTCATCTCGCTGCTGGGCCTGTTCCTGCTGATTGGCGTGGTGAAGAAGAACGCGATCCTGATGATCGACCTGGCGCTGCAACTGGAGCGCCACCAGGGCCTGTCGCCGGAGGAGTCCATCCGCCGCGCTTGCCTGTTGCGCTTGCGGCCGATTCTGATGACCACCCTGGCGGCCATCCTTGGCGCCTTGCCGCTGCTGGTCAGCCGTGCCGAAGGCGCGGAAATGCGCCAGCCGCTGGGTTTGACCATCATCGGCGGCCTGGTCTTCAGCCAGATCCTCACCCTTTATACGACACCGGTGGTCTATCTGTACCTCGACCGCCTGCGTCACCGTTTCAACCATTGGCGCGGCGTGCGCACCGACGCCGCTCTGGATACCCCGCTATGAACTTTGCCCAGACACCCCTTCACCGTACCCTGCAGTCGTTGACCCTGGGGCGTGGCTCGCGCCTGCTCGGCGCCGGCCTGTGTGTGGCGCTGCTCAGTGCCTGTACCCTGAGCCCGGACTACCACCGCCCCGAGCTGAGCACCCCGGCGCAGTACAAGCAGGCCGAGGGCTGGAGCCAGGCCAAGCCGTCGGACGCGATTGCCCGTGGCGCCTGGTGGGAGGTCTATGGCGATGCCGGGCTCAATGCCTTGGTCGAAGAGCTCAACCGCAGCAACCAGACCGTCGCGCAGTCCGAAGCCCAGTACCGCCAGGCCCAGGCGCTGGTGCGCAGCAGCCGCGCCGCGCTGTTCCCGAGCCTGGACCTGAGCGCCAGCAAGAACCGTTCGGCTCAAGGCACTGGCAGCTCCAGCTCCAGCCTGTCGAACAACAGCAGCGGCATTCGCAACACCTACAACACGCAGCTCGGCGTGAGCTGGGAGATCGACCTGTGGGGCAAGCTGCGTGAAACCTTGAACGCCAACGAAGCCAGTGCCGAAGCCAGCTTTGCCGACCTTGCCTCGATTCGCCTGAGCCAGCAGTCGGAGCTGGTGCAAAACTACCTGCAGTTGCGTGTGATCGATGAGCAGAAGCGCCTGCTGGAAGCAACCGTGGCCACCTACGAGCGCTCGCTGCGCATGACCGAAAACCAGTATCGCGCCGGTGTGTCCGGCCCGGATGCGGTGGCGCAGGCGCGGACCCAGCTGAAAAGCACCCAGGCGGACCTGATCGACCTGATCTGGCAGCGTGCGCAGTTCGAGAATGCCATTGCCGTGTTGCTAGGCAAGGCCCCGGCTAACTTTGCATTGGCCGACAGCAAGAGCATCCCGGCGCTGCCGGACATCCCCGTGACATTGCCCTCGCAATTGCTCGAGCGCCGCCCGGACATTGCCTCGGCCGAGCGCAACGTGATGGCCGCCAACGCCAATATCGGCGTATCGCGGGCTGCCTACTTCCCCGACCTGAGCCTGAGCCTGAGTGGGGGCTATTCCAGCAGCAGCTTCAGCAACTGGATCGAACTGCCGAACCGGTACTGGTCGGTAGGGCCTTCGCTGGCCATGACCCTGTTCGATGCGGGCAAGCGCAGCGCCGAGGTGGACCGTACCGTGGCGGTGTATGACCAGACCGTAGCGCAGTATCGCCAGACCGTGCTCGATGGCTTCAAGGAAGTGGAGAACTACCTGGTGCAGCTGAAGGTATACGGCGATGAAGCGGTGGTACGCCAGGAGGCATTGGACGCGGCGCGTGAGTCGCTTCGCCTGACGGAGAATCAGTACCGCGCGGGGTTGATCGGCTACCTGGATGTGGTGAACGTGCAGACCACGGCGTTGAGTAACGAGCGCAGTGTGCTGAACCTGCTGCAAGGGCGGTTGGTGGCGAGTGTGCAGCTGATTGCTGCGCTGGGCGGCGGTTGGGATGCCGAGCAGGCGTTTGCCGAGTAGGAGGTCGCCCAGCCCTAGGGCTGTGGGAGCACCTGTCTTGCTCGAAATTCAGAAAACACGCATGACCCAGTAGGAGCGGGCTTGCCCCGCGAATACGGGCGAAGCCCGTGCCATTCTCCGCGGTGCCTGCTTCGCGGGGCAAGCCCGCTACCACAGGCCGCGCCTGGGCAGGGCCTAAGAAGGGGATGTTGGATCCATTCCCATTCTCAAAAACCCCGTGCGTTTCGCCAAAGCTTGAGTACAATCGTCAGCTTTTTCCGGGCCCCCTGGCCTGTCGCTGGAACTCCCAATGCTCACAGGCAGCTACTCCTCTTCGTTGGTGTTGATTTCGCTGTGCGTGGCGATCCTGGCGTCCTATACCGCCCTTGACCTGACCGGCCGTATTGCCACGGCCAAAGGCAGGGCTGTGCACCTGTGGATGGGGGGCGGCGCGCTGGCCATGGGCATCGGCGTGTGGTCGATGCACTTCATCGGCATGCTCGCGTTCAGCCTGCCCATCGACCTGGGCTACGACCTTGGGCTCACGGCGTTTTCGCTGTTGATCGCTGTGCTGTCGTCAGGCTTTGCCTTGTGGCTGGTGAGCCAGCCAAGCCTGCCCTGGCTGCAATTGGGCTTCGGTGCGTTGATCATGGGGGCAGGCATCAGTTGCATGCACTACACCGGTATGGCCGCGCTGCGCATGCTACCGGGCATCGACTATGACCCAACGCTGTTCGGCGCTTCGCTGTTGATCGCCGTTGGCGCCTCGGCGGCGGCGCTGTGGATCGCGTTTCGCTTGCGCAGGCACACCCCTTACGTGCGCCAGATCCGGGGCCTGGCGGCCGTGATCATGGGGGTTGCCATAGTGGGCATGCACTACACCGGCATGGCGGCGGCCAATTTCCCTGCGGGTAGCTTCTGTGGTGCGCTGGGCGGCGGGCTGCAAGGCGACGGGCTGGTCTACCTGGTGCTGATCACCACCCTGGCGGTATTGGCGGTGGCGTTGCTGACCTCGGTGCTGGACGCGCGCCTGGAAGCGCGCACCGCTGAACTTGCCCGCTCGCTGACCCTGGCCAACCAGGAGCTGACCCAGTTGGCCCTGCACGACACGCTCACCGACCTGCCCAACCGTACCCTGCTGGCCGACCGCATCGAGCAGGCCATCGGCAAGGTGGCGGAGCAGGGCGGGTGCTTTGCCTTGATGTTCATCGACCTGGATGGCTTCAAACCGGTCAACGATGCCTTTGGTCATCATGTCGGCGACTTGTTGCTCAAGGCCGTGGCCGGCCGTTTGCGTGGCCACTTGCACAGCCAGGACACCTTGGCGCGCATTGGCGGCGACGAGTTCGTGCTGCTGGTGGAATTGCGGGAGCCGAACGATGCCATGGACGTGGCGGTCAAGCAGGTCAACCTGGTGTCGCGGCCGTTCCGTGTCGCCGAGCATGATCTGCAACTCACGGCCAGCCTGGGCATCGTCTTGTACCCCGGCAATGGCCTGGACCAGCACGAGTTGCTGCGCAATGCCGATGCCGCGATGTACCACGCCAAAAGCGCAGGCAAGAATGGCTACAGCTTCTTCGACGTGTCGATGAACAGCAACGCCCGGCAGCAGCTGCAGTTGCTGCAGGACCTGCGCCAGGCGCTGGAGCAGGGCCAGTTCCGCCTGCATTACCAGCCCAAGTTCGATGCTCAGGCCTGCCAGCCGATCGGTGCCGAAGCCCTGCTGCGCTGGGAGCACCCGCAGCAGGGGTTGTTGCTGCCTGATCGGTTCATCGGCCTGGCGGAAAAAACCGGCCTGATCATCCCCATTGGCGAATGGGTGCTCGACGAAGCCTGCCGGCAGATGCGCCAGTGGCTGGACCAAGGGCACCTGGGCTGGCGCATGGCGGTCAACCTTTCGGCCATCCAGTTCTGCCACGCTGGGCTGGTCGAAAGCGTGGCCCGGGCTTTGAGCGAGAATGGCCTGCCGGCCAACTGCCTGACCCTGGAAATCACCGAAACCACCGCCATGCACGACGCCGATGCCAGCCTGACGGTGCTGCAACGCCTGTCCGACATGGGCGTGGACTTGTCCATCGATGACTTTGGCACTGGTTACTCCAGCCTCATGTACCTCAAGCGCCTGCCGGCCAACGAACTGAAGATCGACCGTGGTTTCGTGCGTGATCTGGAGCAGGACAGCGATGACGCCGCGATTGTCTCTGCAATCGTTGCCCTGGGCCAGGCACTGGGGTTGCGCATCGTTGCCGAAGGGGTAGAGACCGACAAACAGCAAGACTTCCTCACCCGCCTGGGGTGCGATTCGCTGCAAGGTTATCTGCTGGGCCAGCCGGTGCCGGCAGAGCAGTTCATGGGCAATTTGCAGGCGCTGCGCCAGGAACCCGAGGTGCCGGTTTAGCCTGCGTCGCGCAAGGCGAAGACCGGTACGAAGGCGTCCATTTCGGCCTCGACCGCTTCGATGATGCGCTCGACATCTGCTGCGGCCATGATGGCGGCGCAAGGGATGCCGGCGATGGCCAGCAGGGTTTCCCCGGTGGCGCGGTCGAACAGGCGCGCGATCATGCTGCGCGGCGCATCCATGCTGGCCTCGAAGCCCAACGGGTGGAAATGCCAGCGCATCACCTGGCAGGCGTTCGGGAACGTCATCTTGTTCATGCCAGCCTCCTTGTCCTTACCTGGACGCGGTGAGCGGGTGGCCGCAGGCACGGCCGCCGGGAATGTAACCATAGCACCTGCCACGCCAGTGCCCAGTGGCTGAGTCCGACCAAAGCGATGAGGCTTGACCCACGTCACATTAGCGTCTCGGACAGCGGCTGGCGGCAAAAGGCCCGGCAAACGTTTTCCTTGCGCGGCGGTGCCGAACAACCCGGCAGATTCTGCCAATTTCACGATTATCAGGCGTGCAGCGTTTTCTGACGAGCGGTGGGGGTTGAACCGGTGCTAGCCCAGCAGGCCCGCCGCAATATTGATGGTGAACCCCAGAATCGCCGTGTTGAACACGAAGCCAACCACGGAGTGCGCCAGCACCACCCGCCGCAGCCCGCGCCCGGCGACGCCGACATCGGACGTTTGCACCGCCACGCTGATGGTGAACGAGAAGTAGTGGAAGTCCCAGTAATCGGGGTTGCGTTCGCCATCGGCGAAGCGCAGTGGGGGTTCGTGGTTTTGCCCGTTATAGAACAGCCGGGCGTAGTGCAGGCTGAAAATGCAGCCGATCAGCAGCCAGGAGCCGGCCACGGTCAAGCCGGTGTAGAGGTAGTGCAGGGCCAGCGCATTACCTTGCAGGCCGCGGCTTGAGACCAGTTGCAGGGTGATCGCGGCCAGGCTGGCGATGGCGGCGATGCACACGGTAAACAGAACCAGCCCGGCGTTTTCGTCCTCGATCTGGGCGACCTTGCGGACTTTATCCGGGTTGGCGTTCCAGGTCAGCCACAGCACCAGCAGCAGGTAAAGCCAGACGCCGAGGTTCCAGCCGACGAGGATGTGCTGGACGGTGTCACCTGCCGGGACCAGCCAGGCGCCGATGATGCCGACCAGGGCAGCGAACGTGAGGCGGGGGTGAGTGCGGGTCAGGCGGTGGACAGCCATGGGGCCTCGTTGCCGGGGAGTGATGGCAAATACTCTAGACCATCGCGCGGCATTGCAACTCTCAGTACACTGCAGGCTCCAACACCAACATCCGTTGAACTCGAGGTTTCTGCATGACGCTCAGTCCTTTGGCAGGCAAGCTGGCTCCGGCCAGCGTGCTGGTCGATATTCCCCGACTGCTCACCGCTTACTACACCGGCCGCCCCGACGCGGCGGTGGCGGCCCAGCGGGTGGCCTTCGGCACCTCGGGGCACCGAGGTACTTCCTTCGAGTTGAGTTTCAACGAGTACCACGTGCTGGCCATCACCCAGGCCATCTGCCTGTACCGCCAGGAGAAGGGCATCGACGGCCCGCTGTTCATCGGCGCCGACACCCACGCGCTGTCGGCACCGGCCTCGGCCAGTGCGCTGGAAGTGCTGGCGGCCAACGGCGTGCAGGTGATGTTGTCCAAAGACGACGAGTACACGCCGACCCCGGCGGTGTCCCACGCCATCCTTTGCTACAACCGTGGCCGCGAACAAGGCCTTGCCGACGGCATCGTCATCACGCCGTCGCACAACCCGCCGCAAAGCGGGGGCTTCAAGTACAACCCGCCCAATGGCGGCCCGGCCGACAGCGACGTGACCAAGTGGGTCGAGGCCAAGGCCAACGAACTGCTGGCGGCGAACCTGGCGGGCGTCAAGCGCATGGACCATGCCCAGGCCTTGCAAGCTGCCACCACCCATCGCCACGACTACGTGAGCCACTACGTGGCAGACCTGGGCAATGTCATCGACTTCGATGTGATTCGCAGCGCCAACCTGCGCCTGGGCGTTGACCCGTTGGGTGGGGCCGGGGTGCATTACTGGTCGGCGATCGCCGAGCATTACAAGCTCAACCTGGAAGTGGTCAACACCGAGGTCGACCCGACCTTCCGCTTCATGACCGTCGACTGGGACGGCCAGATCCGCATGGACCCATCCTCGCCCCACGCCATGCAGGGCCTGATTGGCCTGCGCGAGCGCTTCGACGTGGCGTTTGCCTGCGACCCGGACCACGACCGCCATGGCATCGTCACCCCGGATGGCCTGTTGCAGCCGAACAATTACCTGGCTGTGGCCATCGACTACCTGTTCCGTCACCGCCCGCAATGGCGCAGCGACGCGGCAGTGGGCAAGACCGTTGTGTCCAGCGGCCTGATCGACCGCGTCACCGAACGCCTGGGCCGTGAACTGTATGAGGTGCCGGTGGGCTTCAAGTTCTTTGCCCAGGGCCTGTTCGATGGTTCGTTGGGTTTTGGTGGCGAGGAAAGCGCGGGGGCGTCGTTCCTGCGCCGCGATGGCTCGGTCTGGGCCACTGACAAGGACGGGTTGATCCCGGCCTTGCTGGCTGCAGAGATGACCGCACGTACCGGGCGCAATCCGAGCCAGGCCTATGCGGACCTGACGGCGGCACTGGGCAAGCCGTTTGCTACGCGTGTCGAGGCCAAGGCCGATGTACGGCAGAAGGCGTTGCTGAGCAAGCTGGCACCCGAACAGGTCAAGTCGACCGAACTGGCCGGTGAGCCGATCGTGCAGATCCTCAGCCATGCGCCAGGCAACGGCCAGGCGATTGGCGGGTTGAAGGTGATGACCGCCAACGGCTGGTTTGCCGCGCGGCCGTCGGGCACCGAGGACATCTACAAGATCTACGCCGAGAGCTTCATCGACGAGGCGCACCTGCAGCGCCTGGTGCAGGAAGCGCAGGTGTTGGTGGACGCCGCCATCGCCTGATTCCCTGCAGAGGCGGCCTTGCCGGGCCGCTTCTCTGCCTCAGGCGGTAGGCAGCTCGAACCCGGCAACCCCACGCCCAAGCTTCAACGCCTGCGCATGCAGCACCTGCATCAGGTGCAGCGCCGAGTGCGAGGGCGGTTCGAAGCGCGAATAGACAAAGCTGATGTCGAAGTGGATTTCTTCGGCCAGTGGCACCACCGCCAAGCCGCTGTCCTGCGCCACGAACTCGTCGATCAGGGTAAGCCCCATGCCTTGCTTGACCAGGGCCACGGCTTCGTTGGCATTGGTGAACGACAACAATGATTGCAGCTGCAGGCCGCGCTGGTGGATGTGTTCGGCCAGCAGTTTGCCAAACGGCATGTCGGGCCTGAACAGCAGCAAGTCATGGCCTTGCAGTTGCTCCAGGGTCAGGGATGCCTGCCGCGCCAGGGCGTGCTCCTGCGGCATCACCACCACCATGCGCCCACGCATGAACGCCCGTGAATGCAGGTGATCGTGGATCACCGGCAAGGCGGCAATCGACAGGTCGACCTTCTTCGACAGGATCTGGTTCGGCATTTCACCCATCAGCGAGGTTTGCCACTCGATGTTCAGCGAGGGCGACTCGCGCTTGAGCTGGGCCAGCGCAATCGGGATGACCACGGTCGACAGTGATGCGCTGCAGGAGATGCGCAGGTTGCGATGGCCGCCACTGGCCAGTGACAACGCACATTCATTGACCTCCAGCGCCGCCTGATACACCCGCTCGACTTCGCGAAAGAGAATCTGCGCCTCGTGGGTTGGCACCAGGCGGTTGTTGATGCGCTCGAACAACCGGTACGCCAGGCGCCCCTCGATGTACTGGATCAACTTGCTCACCGCCGGCTGCGACACATACAGCATTTTCGCCGCCGCGCTGATCGACCCGGTCAGCATCACCGCACGAAACACCTCCATGTGCCGCAGTTTGAACACCAGCGCGCGGGCTTCGGGGCCTTCGTTCTCGAGGGGCATGAGCATTACCTTTGGTTATGGTCTTCGCCATCTGGGTATGAGCGCATCCGCTGGGCACGCAGTATCTTGAACCCAGCCGAGCCGCCTTTGCGGCGCACAATAACAAGATCTGCAGGCAAGCGCAGCGGCGCTTGACGGGAGTGCTGCGTGAACATCTTTGACGAACCCAAGATCGATTGCCATAACCATTTGTTTGACCCCGCCCGCTTTGCCTATCACCCCGACGCGCCCTATGCACCGTCCGGGCAGGAGGTCGCCACCCTCGAGCAGTTCAACCGGGTGATGGAAGCCTACGGTGTGCAGCATGCCTTGCTGGTAGGCCCCAACAGTGGCTACCACACCGACAACCGTTGCCTGTTGCACGCCCTGGCCGTGGGGCAGGGGCGTTTCAAGGGCGTAGCGGTGGTCGATCCTGGCATCACCCTCGATGCGCTGGCCGCGCTGCAGGCCCAAGGGGTGGTCGGGGTGGCTTTCAACCCGGCGCTGTACGGGGTGGCGAGCCTCGACGCGGTCGACGGTTTGTTCGGCAAGCTCGCCGAGCTCGACCTGTTTGCCCAGGTCCAGGTCTGCGAAGACCAGTTACTGGCGTTGCGCGGGCTGCTGCAGCGTACCTCGGCACGCCTGTTGATCGACCACTGCGGCCGACCAGACGTACGCGCCGGCGTCCAGCAGCCGGGCTTCCAGGCCTTGCTGCAGTTGGCTGGCAGCGGCCGGGCCAGCGTCAAGCTGTCCGGTATGCAGAAGTTTGCCGCGGCCGATGCGCTGCTGGCGCAGAGCAGTGCCTACGTCCATGCCCTGATCGAGGCCTTTGGCCCGGATGCCTGTGTGTGGGGCTCCGACTGGCCGTTCATTCGTCAGCGCGCGCGCGTGGACTACGGGCCCTTGCTGAAACTGGCCGAGCGCCTGATGCCGGATGCGCAACTGCGCCGCAAGGTCATGTGGGACACGCCGCGACGTCTGTTCGGGTTCGCCTGACGCAGCGCCCTTTGCCATTCCAATAACAAGAGAGCAACCGTCATGAACACTGAGCAGAACATCGGCTTGGGGGTGTTCGACACCCCTGCACGCCTGCAACAACGCACCCGCACGCGCTTCATGATCCTGGCGCTGATATCTGGCGGCACCATGATCAACTACCTCGACCGCAGCGTGATGGGCATTGCGGCGCCCAGTATCAGTGCCGACCTGGGCCTGAATGCGGCGATGATGGGGGTGATTTTTTCGGCGTTTTCCTGGACCTACGCGGCGGCGCAGATCCCGGGCGGGATCCTCATCGACCGGCTGGGTACCAAGTTTACCTACTGGCTGGCCTTGACGCTGTGGTCGCTGTTCACCGGCTTGCAGGGGTTGGCCCAGGGCTTTCTGTCGCTGTTGGGCATGCGTTTTCTGGTGGGGGTGACCGAAGCACCGTGCTTCCCCACCAACAGCCGCGTGGTGGCGACCTGGTTCCCGCAGAGTGAACGGGCCAGGGCGACCGGTATCTACACCTTCGCCGAGTACACCGGGCTGGCCTTTTTAACGCCGCTGCTGTTCTGGGTGCTGCATGCCTACGGCTGGCGTTTTCTGCTGATGGCGGTCGGGCTGATGGGCATCCTGTATGGCCTGGTCTGGTGGCGCAAATACCATGAACCGCACCAGTCCACCACGGCTAATCAGGCCGAACTCGACTACATCGCCGCCGGCGGCGGCGTGGTCGACGGTGGCCAGAAAGCCACGGTGTTCCGCTGGTCGCAGATCCCGGCGTTGCTCAAGCACCGCAACATGCTGGGTATCTGCCTGGGGCAGTTTGCCTGCAACTCGACCAACGTGTTCTTCCTGACCTGGTTTCCGACGTACCTGGTGACCGAGCGGCACATGCCGTGGCTGAAGGTCGGCTGGGTCGCAGTGCTGCCTTTCATCGCCGCGTCGCTGGGGACCCTGGTCGGCGGCTGGTTGTCCGACGCCTTGCTGCGCCGTGGCTACTCCCTGAACGTGGCGCGCAAGCTGCCGGTGATTGCCGGCCTGCTCACGGCCTCGGTGATTGTGTTGGCCAACTATGTCGAGTCCGACGCGCTGGTGATCGCCATTCTCTGCATCGCCTACTTTGCCCAGGGCATGTCGGCGCTGGCCTGGATGATCGTCTCCGATATCGCGCCCAAAGGCCTGCTGGGCTTGAGTGGCGGCCTGTTCAACCTGTTCGCCAACGCGGCGGGCATCGTCACCCCACTGACCATCGGCATCATCGTGTCAATGACCGGCTCGTTTGTCTGGGCCCTGGTCTTCGTGTCGTCGATCACCGTCCTGGGGGCGCTGTGTTACCTGTTCATGGTGAGCGACCTGCGTCGCCTGCCAGACGTTCCCTCTCTCGATAATGGAGCAAAGCAATGAGCCAATACCTGCAAGGGCAGACTGCAATCGTCACCGGCGGCATGCGTGGCATCGGCCTGGGCATTGCGCAGCGGTTGCACGCTGCCGGCGCCCAGGTGGTGATCTGGGACCTCGCGGTCGATGGCTGGGACGCGGCCGAGCAGGGTTTCGAGCCTGTGCTGCGTCAGTCGGTTGATGTGTCGTCTCTGGCCTCGGTAGAGGCGGCCTTCGCCCATGTGCTGGCGCAGGTCGGGCAGGTCGAGATCCTGGTCAACAACGCCGGTATCAATGGCCCGGTGGTGCCTGCGTGGGAATACCCGCCAGCGGCCTGGGACAAGGTCATCGCCATTGACCTGAACGGCGTGTTCTATTGCTGCCGCACCGCCATCCCGCACATGCGTGAGCGCGGCTACGGGCGCATCGTCAATGTCGCCTCGATGGCCGGCAAGGATGGCGTGCAATACATCTCGGCGTACTCGGCAGCCAAGGCGGGGGTGATCGCCTTCACCAAGGCCGCGGCCAAGGAGCTGGCGCAGGATGGCGTGTTGCTCAACTGCGTGGCGCCGGCCATGGTCGAAACACCGCTGATGGCCGAGATGACCCCGGAGCACATTGCCGCGAGCAAGGCCAAGATCCCCATGGGGCGGTTCCTGAAGGTAGAGGAAATCGCCAACATGGTGAGCTGGATCGCCGGGCCCGAGTGCAGTTTCACCACCGGCTTCGTGTTCGACCTCAGCGGCGGGAGGGCGACCTATTGAGTGGCCTCGGCGTCGCTCACCTGACGGCGCTGGACCTGGCGCCTGCGGTGCTGGTGCGCGAGGCGCGCCGTGCCGGCTTCAGTTCGGTGGGGCTGCGCTTGCATCCGGTGCTGCCGGGTGCACTGGCTTACCCGGAAGCGGCGGGTAGCCAGGCGCTGCGTGAGCTCAAGGCGGTGATGGCGGGCGAGGGCGTGCGGGTCGCTGACATCGAGTTCGTGTCATTGACACCCGAGGTGGTGGTCGCCGATTACGAGCCTTTGCTGGCGGCAGGTGCAGAGCTGGGGGCGGTGAGCTTGACGGTGTCGGGGGATGACGCCGATTTCACGCGGCTGACCGGGCACTTCGCGGCCTTGTGCGTGCTGGCGCGGGGTTATGGCCTGCGCGTGGACCTTGAGTTCATGCGCTGGCGGCCGGTGGCGACCGTGCAGCAGGCCTACAGCGTGGTGGCAGGGGCGGGGCAAGGCAACAGCGGTGTGCTGGTCGATGCCCTGCACTTGTTTCGCGCGGGGGGGCAGGTGGCGGACCTTGCCCACATCGACCCGCGTTACTTGCAGGCCGTGCAGTTATGCGATGCGCCCCTGCAGGCGCCACCCGAGAGCGGCATCATCCAGGAAGCGCGCCAGGGCCGGCAGTTGCCGGGCGACGGGCAACTGCCGTTGGTGCAGTTGCTCGCAGCCTTGCCCAAAGGCGTCAGCCTCAGCGTGGAAGTGCCGTCAGCCCAGTTGCACGGGGCACAGCGGCTAACGGCGGCTGCGCGGGTAACGCAGGCCTGGCTGAGTGCGCAGGCGGTGGCTCAAGCCTGATCCGGCACCACGGCGATCACATCGATCTCCATCAGCCACTCGGCCTGGGCAAGGCCTGCCACCACCAGCCCGGTGGAAATTGGGAACACGCCCTTGAGCCACTTGCCGACTTCCTTGTACACCGGCTCGCGGAAGCGCGGGTCGGTGATGTAGGTGGTGGTCTTGACGATGTGCGACAGGTCCGAGCCTGCCTCTTCAAGCAGCTGCTTGACGTTTTTCATCGCCTGTTCGGCTTGTGCCCGTGGGTCACCCAGGCCCACCAGTCGCCCTTCGAAGTCGGTGCCCACCTGGCCGCGTACGTAGACGGTGTTGCCGGCGCGCACTGCCTGGCACAGGTCGTTGTCCAGGGTCTGGTTGGGGTAGGTGACCTTGGTGTTGAACATGCGGATACGGGTATGGGTAGGCATCAGTGGGCTCCGAGGGTGCTGACGTTGCTGATCGTGGGTTGTTGCTGGTCATCCGCTGCGCGTTGATCGCTGTCGCGGTAGGCCAGGTAGGTCCGTTGCGTGGCGATGTGGCCGGCGACGTGCTTGGCGTCGTGCCACACGCCCCAGATGAACGACGAGCCGCGACGTGACAGCCAGGGCAGGCCGAGGAAGTACACGCCCGGTTCGCGGGCAACGCCACGCTGGTGTTGAGGCTTGCCGTTGGCGTCGAAGGTGTCGACCTGCAACCAGCTGAAGTCCACGCCATAGCCGGTGGCCCAGATGATGCTGCTGACGCCGGCCTTTATCAGGTCGAGTTCGAGCAGCGGGTTGCTGACGCACTCTGGGTCGGGCAGTCGCTCGCGAGCTGCGGGCTCTTCTGGCAGGTCCAGGCCGTTGCGTTCGATGTAGGCGTCGGCGGCATCGAGCAGGGCCAGGTAGTTCTCGTCGCCACGGCGAATGTTGTCCGCCAGGTTGTCCTGGAAGCGGGCAACGCCTTCGCTGAACGACTGAGTGAGGCCGACCAGGGTCATGCCTTGGTGGGCGAGGGCGCGGAAGTCCACCGTGTGGCCGCCGCGTGCGCCGCTGACGGCAATGGTCACGTGCTCACGGCCGGGCTTGGCGATTTCTGCGTCCCACTCGCCCAGCACGCCCAGCCACCAGCAGAAGTCGCGGTTGCGGTAGGCCCGCGGCGGGCGGTCATGGGCGCCGACCGAGAGGTACACCTGGCGCCCGGCGCGCATCAGTTCTTCGGCGATCTGCACGCCCGAAGAGCCTGCCCCAACCACCAGTACGGCGCCTGCGGGCAACTGCTCGGGGTTGAAATAGGCGGCGGAGTGGATCTGGTGCAGACGCGGGTCTTGCGGCGCAATGGCCGGAATCACCGGGCGCTGGAACGGGCCGGTGGCGGCGACCACGCGGTTGGCGCGGATCACGCCCTCGTTGGTTTCGATGGTGAAGCCGGGGCGGTCGCTGTTGCGCACCACCTTCTTCACTTCGATGCCGGTGCGTACCGGCAGGTTGTACTTGCGCACGTACTGTTCGAAGTAGTCGGCGACCTGCTCCTTGCCAGCGAAGGCATCGGCATCGAGGTTGAATTCGAGCCCCGGGAAGCGGTCATGCCAGACCGGGCCGTTGGCGACCAGCGAGTCCCAGCGGCCGGTGCGCCAGGCTTCGGCGATGCGGTTGCGCTCCAGTACCAGGTGCGGCACGCCGAGCTTGTTCAGGTGTTCACTCATGGCCACGCCGGCTTGGCCGGCGCCGACGACGAGGGTGTCGATTTCGATGTTGTTCAGAGTCATGTCCGAGCCCTTTTCTGGCGGTTTTTGTAAGGTCGGTTTGGAGGACCGCCGTTGCCTGGGGCCAGACTAGGGATGCAGCACAAATGGCGAAAATAGTATTTAGCTGGTGCTTGCCGATAAAACGGCGAAGGCCTTGATTCGCGTGGCTTGCAGCGGTGTTTTGGCGTTTTTTCGCAGCGCGGGCGAGGGGCTTAGTTTTTTCCTGCTCAAGCCCTCGGAAAAAGGTCGTTTCGCGTGCTGGATGCTTCCACCCAGAATGGCGTGCATTGGACAGAACAACAGGAGCCATGACATGACTTTCTCCATCATCGGTCGCTGCCAGGAAACCGGCCAGGTCGGTATCGCCATCAGTTCGTCGAGCATTGCGGTAGGGGCACGCTGCCCCTGGGTACGTGCAGGTGTGGGTGCGGTCGCGACCCAGAACATCACCTTGCCGGCCCTCGGGCCGCAGCTGCTCGATGCCTTGGAGCAGGGGCAGCTGCCGCCTGCTGCGCTGGACCGGGTGCTCAATGCCAACGGCTGGAGCGAATACCGCCAGGTCACGGTGATCGACAGCCATGGCCAAGTTGCGCTGTTCACCGGCAAGCAGGCCCTGGGTGTACATGATGCCGTGGCGGGCGAGCAGTGCGCTGCGGCCGGTAACTTGCTGTCTTCCCGGCAGGTGATCGAGGCCATGGTGCACGCCTTCGAACAGGCCGAGGGGCATCTGGCCGACCGCCTGCTGGCGGCCATGCACGCGGCCATGGCGGCGGGGGGCGAGGCCGGCCCTGTGCACTCTGCGGCATTGAAGATTGCCGGGGAGCTGACCTGGCCCTTGGTGGACCTGCGTGTCGACTGGGCCGATGAGGACCCGATCGGGCAACTGGATGGCCTGTGGCAGGCCTATCGCCCCCAGATGCAGGACTACGTGACCCGCGCCCTCGACCCCACGGCAGCGCCAAGCTACGGGGTACCGGGGAATGAGTGAGTTCGCCAGCCGCGCGCTGCTTGCCCGGCTGATCGGCTTTGCCACGGTCAGCCGCGATTCCAACCTGGCGCTGATTGGCTTCATCCGTGACTACTTGGCGGGTCTTGGCGTGGACTGCGAGTTGTTCCATAACGCCGAAGGCACCAAGGCCAACCTGTTTGCCACCATCGGCCCGCAGGACGTGGGCGGTGTGGTGCTGTCGGGGCACACCGACGTGGTACCGGTGGACGGCCAGGCCTGGACGGTCGAGCCGTTTGCCCTGAGCGAACGTGATGGACGCTTGTACGGGCGCGGCGCTGCGGACATGAAGGGCTTCATTGCCTCGGTGCTGGCGGCGGTCCCGGCGTTTCTCGCGCGGCCTTTGCGTATGCCGCTGCACCTGGCGTTCTCCTATGACGAAGAAGTCGGTTGCCTGGGGGTACGTTCGATGCTCGCGGCGCTTGAACAGCGGCCCCATAAACCGCGGCTGTGCCTGATTGGCGAGCCGACCGAGCTCAAGCCGGTGCTAGGCCACAAGGGCAAGCTGGCCATGCGTTGTCAGGTCCATGGCGCGGCCTGCCATTCGGCCTATGCGCCTTATGGGGTGAATGCCATCGAGTACGCGGCGCGCCTGATCGGCAAGCTGGGCGAGATTGGTGAGGGGCTGGCGCAGCCCGAGCAGCATGACGTGCGTTTCGATCCGCCGTTCTCCACGGTGCAGACCGGCGTGATCAAGGGGGGCAGGGCGCTGAACATCGTGCCCGAGGAGTGCGAGTTCGACTTCGAGGTGCGTGCCTTGCCGGGCTTCGACGCGCAAGGCGTGGCTGACCAGTTGCAGGGCTACGCCGAGGCCGAGTTGCTGCCGCGCATGCGCGCCGTCAACGAGGGCGCCGATATCCGCCTGCAAGCACTCAGTGCCTACCCGGGGCTGGCCACGCCGGCTGACAGCGAGGCGGCGCAGCTGGTGGCGTTGCTCAGTGGTTCGCAAGCGTTCGGCACGGTAGCGTTCGGTACCGAAGGCGGCCTGTTCGATCAGGCGGGAATCCCGACGGTGGTCTGCGGGCCTGGCAGTATGGAGCAGGGTCACAAGCCGGACGAGTTTGTCAGTGTCGAGCAGTTGCAGGGGTGTGATGCCATGTTGCTGCGGCTGGTGGATTACCTGCGGCAGGGCTGAAAAACGGGGGCCGCGTTGCGGCCCCAGGATGTCACTGCCAATTAGGTCAGAACGTCGCCTTGACCTGCAAACCGACGACCAACGCATTGTCGATGGCTTTGCCCGAAAACGCCCCAGGCTCGATGATGTACTGCACATCCGGCCGCAGGTTCAGCCAAGGGGTGGCCTGGTAGCCGTAGCTCAGTTCGATCAACTGTTCGGCGCTGTCGATGTCCGGGAACTGCTGGCCTGCGTCGAACGCGGCGTCTTCCAGCACATCGCGGCTGCGCGGGTTGGGCACGGCGCGGCCATAGCCCAGGGCCACGGTATCGCGCGGGCGGCCTTCGAACGGCTTGTACAGCACCACGCCAGCGCCATACCACTTGGTGAACGGCGAAGCGGCCTTGCTCGATGCCGAGTACTGGCCAAAGGCATGCAGGCTGCGGCCCGGCGAGCCCTGGTCGTTCCACACGGCCTGGTCGATCAACACGTAATGGCCGCCACGGCCGGACACGTCCTTGTCGCTGCCGATACGTTTCACGTCGGAGCTGTCGTAGTAGTAGCCCAGCTTGTACTCGCCTGGCAGCTCGCCTTGCAGTTTGTACACCAGCTCCACCGGCACCACGGTGCCTGTGGTGTGCTTGGGCCCCAGGTGCCAGGCACGGCTGGAGTTGCCGTTGCTTTCGGGGTCGACGTTGAACGCCGCCACCCGCAGCTGCCAGGACGGTGACAGGTCGTATTTGACCCGCACGCCAAGGTGCGCGTTGGGGTAGTTGGTCCAGCCGCTGCCGCCGGACATGTTCAGCGGGTGGCCGCAGAAACCGGCGTTCATGAAGTTGCACAGAATGCCGCTGTCCAGGCCGCCGAGGTCGTTGCCCATGGCCATGTAGCCGAGCTTGACGTTGAGGGCCGGGGTGAACAGGGTGCGCTCGTAGCTCAGTTCGGTCAGGCGGGTGTACAGGCCACCGAAGTTCTCCTGGATCGGCAGGCGGTTGCCCACCAGGTCTTCCGAGGCGCTGTTGCCGCGGCGGTCGTTGATGGTCAACTGAACCTTGCCGCCGTTCTCCAGGCCATACAGTTTCGACAGGTCGAACTGCACGCCAAGCTTGAGGTTCTGCGAGTAACGGGCCGAACGGTGCAGGCCGCCGTGGGCGTTGTAGGCGGTTTCACCGCTGTAGTCGCCGGTGAACTTGACGCCGTCTTCTTCGAGCTGATGGCGCAGGCCACCCCAGTCACCGGTCATCGTGCTGCGGTTCATGAGGTCGCCGTCGGCGAGGGCACTGCTGCTGGCCAAGGCAAGCAGCAGGGAAGACGTGATGCGAATTGCGGATGGCATTGCGGGGTCTCGATTGATCTTTCAGGGCCTCATCGCTGGCAAGCCGGCCCCCACAGGTTCCGTGTAGGGCCTGTGGAAGCCGGCTTGCCAGCGAGGGGGGTGACGCGGTTTATGGCAGTGCGTAAGAAATCACGTAGTCGCCACGGTCAGTCGACTGACGCGCGCCACCGGCGGTGATCACCACATACTGCTTGCCGGTTTTCGGCGAAACGTAGGTCATTGGGCCACCCTGGCTGCCTACCGGCAGGCGGGCCTTCCACACTTCATTACCGTTGCTGCTGTCGTAGGCGCGCAGGTAGAAGTCCTGGGTGCCGGCGATGAACACCAGGCCGCCTTGGGTCGACAGCGTGCCGCCCAGGGTGGGCAGGCCGATCTTGATCGGCAGGTGCATGCGGATACCCAGCGGGCCGGTGTCCTCGACGGTGCCGACCGGTACCTGCCAGGCGATCTGGCGGGTTTTCATGTCGACGGCGGTGAGGGTGCCGAACGGCGGTGCCTGGCAGGGGATGCCGGCAACCGACAGGAAGCGGTTCTTGTTCACCGCATAAGGCGTGCCCTTGAGGGGTACGGCGCCCATGCCGGTGTTCAGTGCTTCGCCACCCGAAGCGGCATCGCCTTTGTTCTGCGACGGGATCATCTGGATCCACAGGCCTAGGCGCATGTCGTTAACGAAGATGAAACCATGCACCGGGTCGGTGGAAATGCTGCCCCAGTTCATGCCACCCAGCGAGCCCGGGAAGCTCAGCGACAGGTCGGTGCCTGGCGCGGTGTACAGTCCGTCGTAGCGCATTTTCTTGAAGTCGATGCGGCACAGCAACTGGTCATACGGGGTAGCGCCCCACATGTCCGATTCGGTCAGGGTCTGCGCGCCGATCTGAGGCATGCCTACCGATTTCGGCTGGGTCGGGGAGTACGGCTCATTGGGGATGTTGCTCGGTTTGACCGGTACTTCGTCGACCTGGGTCAGCGGTTTGCCGGTGGCACGGTCAAGCACGTAGATCTGCCCGGCCTTGGTACCGATCACCACCGCAGGCACGGTCTTGCCGTCGTCCTTGGTGAAGTCGATCAGGCTTGGCTGCATCGGCAGGTCGAAGTCCCAGAGGTCGTTGTGTACGGTCTGGTAGACCCATTTCTGATTGCCGGTGGTGGCATCCAGCGCCAGTACCGACGCACCGTAGGTGTGATCCAGCGTGTTGCGTTCAACGCCATAGATGTCGGTGGACGACGAACCCATCGGCAGGAACACGGTGTTCATGGCCGGGTCGTAGGACATCGGTGCCCAGCTGTTCGGGGTGCTGCGCACGTAGCTGCTGCCGTCGGCCGGGGCGTTGCGGTCTTCCGGGTTGCCTGGGTCGAACGCCCAGCGCATGGCCCCGGTGATGACGTCGAAGCCACGGATCACGCCGCCTGGCATGTCGGTCTGGACGTTATCGGCAACGCGACCGCCAACCACCACGGTGGTACCGGCCATCAGCGGTGCGGACGACAGTTGGTAGAAGGAGTCCGGCACGTCACCCAGGCCGGCCATGAGGTTGACCTGGCCGTTGTTGCCGAAGCCCTGGCAGAACTCACCGGTGTCGGCGTCGACTGCGATCAGGCGGCCGTCGATGGTGTTGGTGAGCAAGCGGCGCTGGCAGTTGGCACCGGCCGCCACAGTGGCCGCGGCAATCGGCGAGCTGTTCGGCTGGGTCGGTTGGGCCAGCGGCGCGGTGGCGTCGAAGTAGGCCATGCCGCGGCAACGCTGCCAGACCTTGGACTGGGCGTTGATTGCGTTCTTCCACAGCTCTTTGCCGGTGTCGGCGTCGAGTGCGATCAGGTTGTTGTGCGGGGTGCAGATGAACACCTTGTTGCCAACCTGCAGCGGGGTCAGTTGGTCCTCGGCGCCGTTGCCGTCGCTGATGGCGACGTCACCGGTGTGGTAGGTCCAGGCCACCTTCAGCTTGTTGACGTTGTCACGGTTGATCTGGTCGAGCGCAGCGAAGCGGCTGCCACCTTCGGTGTTGCCGTAGTGGGCCCAGTCCTTCTGCTCCTTGCCCGCTTCGACCGGGGTCATGCCAGGGCCTTTGCCGGTAGGGGCGACGCTTGGGTGGGCGACGAACATGTTGCCTGCAGCAACCACCAGCGCCACCGCCAGCACACCGGCGATGCCGTAGGCGCCACGCCCGGTGGTGCCGCCGTTGGCGCGGACCAGCTGCGGGTAGACCAGCGCCACCACCATACCGATCGCGGCGAACATGAACACGCGGGAGAACAGCGGCCAGAACACCAGGCCCGCGTCGATCAGTGCCCAGATCGCGGTGCCGATCAGGAACACGGCATACAGCCAGGCCCCAGCGACCTTGCGACGGGCGATGAGGATACCGGCGATGGCCATGGCCAGCCCGCCGACCAGGAAATACCAGGAGCCGCCGAGGCCGGCCAGTTTGATGCCGCCAGCGGCCAGGAGCAGGCCGAGCAGGGCGACGATAACGCCCAGGCCGACCAGAATGAGGGTTGTGGCGCCAGAGGCGCGCGGTGTTTCTTTCATGCCAGGGATCTCAGCAGGTGGAATGTGCGCAGTTTAAGCCCTTAGCAAGCTAATTAACAAGTTAGTACAAAGTTTTGTGAGGCTGATTGTCGCAGGGCTGAACTTGCCAAGGTGTCGGCAAAAGTTTAGATCAGGCGCTGAAAATTGCAGTAAACAAGGCGTTCATGCGGGCTATGCAATCGGTACTCATACTTTGGTCGAGTCGCTACCCGCGAAAGCCTGCAGCACCTGCAGGCCCCGATTGCACCGCACAGCCTCAGTCGGGCCACGGGTTGGTGCTGCTGTAGAACACCGCGAGCCAGACAGTCGGGGTACCGGGTGCGGTCCATTCCACGCGGTGGCGGTAATGCGCCGGGATGTCCAAACAATCGCCAGGCTCCAGCAGCCGGGTATGCTTTTCATGCTCGAAGCGCAGGCCGGCTGCGCCGCTCAGCAGCACGATCCATTCACCTTCGGCCTGGTCGTACCAGTACCCCGGCGGGCTGCATTGGCCGCTCGAGACAATGCGCTCTATCCGCACGCCGGGGCGGCTGAGCAGCTCGTCGACCCGCTCGGCAGAGGTCGGGTCGCAGGGCGGGAGGGGGCTGAGCACGTTGAGGGGCACCATGTGTCATCTCGTTCAAAGGGAGGTGCTTCCAATATGGACGTGATTGCCGGGCCGCGCGCTTCTTGACCCGCCCACTAGATTGTAGGACCGTTCCGAGTTTTCAACGATGGACGAAAAATGGACAAACTCCTGGCCATGAAGATGTTCGCGGCGACCGTCGATGCTCAGGGGTTTTCTGCAGCAGCGCGCAAGCTCGGGCTGGCGACATCGTCGGTGACACGCCTGGTCGATGCCTTGGAGGCGGAGCTTGGGGCGACCTTGTTGAACCGCTCGACCCGCCAGGTCAGCCTGACCGAGGCGGGCGCCCGCTACTACGCGCGTGCCCGGGGCATCTTCGAAGCGTTGGACGAAGCCGATGCCAGTGTCGCCGACCGGGGCGAGGAGCCGGTCGGCGTACTGCGCCTGTGCCTGCCAGTGGAATTCGGGCGCCGGGTGATCGCGCCGCACCTGGGGGCGTTTCTGGCCAGGCACCCGGCCCTGGAGCTGGACATCGACCTGAGCGATCGCCTGGATGACTTGCTCGATGGCCGTTACGACTTGTCGATCCGCCTGGGCGACCCTGCGCCGAATGATGAGCTGGTGTGCCGCCCTCTGGGTCGGTTCGAGCGTTGGCTGGTGGCCTGCCCCGCCTACCTGCGCGGTCGCGAAACGCTGGCCCACCCGCAACAGTTGATGGAGCACGCCTGCCTGCGTTTTCGCTATGGGCAAAAAGCTCGCCCCTGGCGCCTGTCCCGCGGGCAGCAGGTGCTGGAGCTGGACGTGAGCGGGCCGCTGCGCAGCGCCAATGCCGACCTGTTGCGTGAAGCCGCGCTGGCGGGTAGCGGGATTGCCCTGCTGGCCGACTGGCTGGTGCGTGAGGATGTGGCTGGCGGCGCGCTGCAGCGCGTGTTCGCTGATTGGCAGGTCAGCCCCGGCACCGCCAATGACAGCATCAATGCGTTGTACTTGCCCAACCACCGCGGCTCGCGTCGGGTGCAGGCGTTCATCGGCTTCTGTGAAGGCTTGCTGGCCCCCTGAAACACCAGCGTTGCGCAGGGTGCAAAGCCCTGTTGCGTGCTGGCCGGATTCTCGCCTGCGGCACGCCTGGGTAAGGTGTGCGGCATATTCCGTCCCTTGTCGAGGTACATCGCATGAACCCCTCCCTAGCTGCAGAGCAGCCCTCGGCCATCGGCCTGAGCCGGGCCCTGGTGACACTGCTGGCGTTTTGTTGCGGCGCCATCGTCGCGAATATCTACTATGCCCAGCCCATCGTCGGGCTGATCGCGCCAGACCTGGGGCTTTCCAACGAGCACGCTAGCCTGATCGTTTCCCTGACCCAGCTGGGTTACGCGCTGGGCCTGCTGTTGCTGGTACCGCTGGCCGACCTGCTGGAAAACCGCTGGCTGATGATCGCCACTGCGGTGCTGGCCTGCATCAGCCTGCTACTGGCAGGCACCAGCGGCAGTGGCCAGGGCCAGCTGTTTCTGGGCTATGCGCTGTTGATCGGGTTCAGTTCGGTGGCGGTGCAGATGCTGATACCGCTGGCGGCGCACCTGGCACCCGAGCAGCAGCGTGGGCGTGTGGTCGGCAACATCATGGGCGGGCTGCTGTTGGGCATTCTGCTGGCGCGGCCGTTGTCGAGCCTGGTGGCCGACCATTTCGGCTGGCGAACCGTGTTCATCGGCGCGGCAGGGGTGATGCTGGCGATCATCGTGCTGCTGGCCCTGACCCTGCCGCGGCGAGTGCCCGAGCACAAGGCCAGCTATGCCGCGCTGATGATGTCGCTGATCGCGCTGCTGCGCCGTTATCCGGTGCTGCGTCAGCGTTCGCTGTATCAGGCATTGATGTTCGCGGCCTTCAGCCTGTACTGGACCGCGGTGCCACTGGCGTTGGCAGGGCAGTACGGCCTGTCGCAGAGCCAGATCGCGCTGTTTGCTCTGGTCGGTGCGGTGGGCGCTGTGGCCGCGCCCTTGGCCGGGCGCCTGGCCGATGCCGGGCATGCCCGTGCCGGTTCGCTGGCGGCCTTGCTGCTGGCGCCGGTGGCGCTGCTGATCGGGCTGACTTCGCCTGGCTTCAGCGTGATCGGCCTGGCGCTGACAGGCGTGCTGTTGGACTTCGCGGTGCAGATGAACATGGTCATAGGCCAGCGTGAAGTGTATGCCCTGGACCCGGCAAGCCGTGGGCGGCTGAACGCGGTGTACATGACCAGCATCTTTCTGGGCGGGGCGTTGGGCTCGGCGGTGGCCAGTGCGCTGTTTGCCCAGTTCGGCTGGCACGGGGTAGCGCTGGTGGGCGCCGGGTTGCCTGGGGTGGCGCTGATCGTGTTCCTCATCCAGGCCCGGCGGGGTTTGTAGGAGCGGCCTTGCGTCGCGAAAGGG
>NZ_JMIT01000001.1:637416-680861 GCF_000731675.1 Pseudomonas capeferrum
CGCAGCCCTTTCGCGACGCAAGGCCGCTCCTACAAACGGCCACTCAGCGGCTCAGGGGCAACGCCACGCCAATCACGGCGAACAAAGTCCCGCAGCAGCGATTGAACCCTTTGCCGCCTTTGGCCAGCCAGGGCCGAATGCGAAACGCCAGCCGTGCCAGCAGGTACTCGACCACAAACTCCACGCTGGCAAAGGTCGCCGCCATCACCACGAACTGCAGCAACAGCCCCCGTTGGGGGTCGAGGAACTGCGGCAGGAACGCGCCATAGAACAACAGCACCTTGGGGTTGGCCATGGCCGACAGCAGCCCCTGACGGAACAGGCTCGCATTGCTCAAGCGCGGGGTTCGCTGGGTCACTTCCAGGTGCAGCGCCGGGCTGCGCCACAGCTGCACACCCAGCCAGACCAAGTAGGCGCCACCCACCCACTTGAGGATGCCAAGCACCGATGCAGAGGTTTGCAGCAACGCACTGAGGCCGAACATCGCCAGGGCGATCAGGGCGCTGAAGCCGAATACCCCGCCAACTATGGTGAACAGGGTGCGGCGCGCGCCATACAGTGCACCGTGGGTCAAGGCCAGCAAACTGTTAGGGCCTGGGGTCAGCGACAGGCCAATGCTGGCCAGCAGGTAGATAAGCCAAGTGTCGAGTGCCATGGGCAATGCCTTGTAGGTTCACAGGGCGCCAGTCTAGGCTACGACGACGTTTTTAGAGGGTATTATCTGGACATTATATGGTTCAATCCGGACGCCCTGCGATGCCCCCTGATATCCGCCTGCTGATCGTGCCGCTGCCAGAATTCGCCTTGCTGCCGTTCGGGGCGTTTCTCGACAAGCTCCGCTTCAGCGCCGATGACGAAGACTACAGCCGTCAGCGCTACTGCAGCTGGACCCTGGCAGGACTGACCCGCGAGCCGGTGCCCGCCAGCAGTGGCGTGGTGGTGCAGGTAGAGGCCATCGCCGAACAGCTCGACCTGCAGCAGTACGATTACCTGGTGCTGTTTGGCGGCCGCAACGCCATGGCCACCGCCGAGCTGGCACCGTCTTACAAGGGCTTGCTGAAACGGGCCGCCAAGGCTGGCGTCAAGCTGGTGGGTGTCGATAACGCGGCGTTTCTACTGGCCGCGTGCGGCCTGCTGGAGGGGCACGACGTGGTGGTCCACTGGCGGCATGAGGCCGAGTTCCGTACCGCGTTCCCTCATCTGAAGGTCCTGCGTGATCAGCTTTATTGCATTCAAGGCGGGCGCGTCACCTGTGCTGGGGGGACGGCGGCCGTCGACCTGGCCGTGGAGCTGTTGTCACGCGCCTGTGGGCGAGCCCGAGCGCTGAAGGGCCTGGCCGACATGCTGGTAGACGAAACGCGCGATAGCCGCCACGCCTTGCGCTCGCTGGAGCTGGAGCTGGGGGCGGGGCAGGGGCGGCAGGTTCAGCGCGCATTGGCGTTGATGCGCCATCACCTGGGTTCACCGTTGTCGGTCGAGCACCTGGCGGCAGAGCTGTGCATCAGCCGTCGGCAGCTCGATCGACAGTTCCTGGCCAGCCAGGGCATGAGCGCCAAGGCCTGGTGGCTGGAAATGCGCTTGCAGCAGGCGCGCTGGCGGTTGCTCAATTCCAGCCACAGCCTGGCGCAGATTGCCGATGAAGTCGGGTTGGGCGATGCCAGCCACCTGGGCAAGTGCGTGCGGCGGCGGTTTGGCTGTACGGCGTTGCAACTGCGCAGCGGGGCGGCTGCTGGCTGAGGCCGCCCAGGCTGTTTAAGTGCTTATTGCGGGGTACCGAACAAGGCCGTCCAGTAGATCCCGGCATCACTCTTCGGGTCCACCGCATAGGCGGCCCCCAACTCGCGCAAATCAGGGTTCATCAACGTAGCGCAATGCCCAGGGCTGGCCAGCCAGCCGTCGACCACCTTGTGCGCGCTGTCGCGGCCGGCAGCGATGTTCTCGCCGACCTGCTGATACAGGTAACCGGCCAGCTCCGCCCGATCGCCGGGGGTACGGCCGTCCTTGTCGATGTGGTCGAAGAAGTTCTGGTTGGCCATGGCCCGGGTGTGGTCGGCGGCCACGCCGGCCAAGGTGGTATTCCAGGTCAGCGCCGGTGCGCCAGCAAAGGGCTGGCCGCCGCACTGGCGCGGCAACTTGCGCGCAGCGTTGATTTCCTGCAGCACCTTCTGCCCCTCGGCTTGCCAGTCACCGAGGCGCCCGCTGAGCAACGGGCGGGCGAGGACGATGCGCCAGTCGCGGCCTTCCTGGCTGACGCCGATATCGACGAACTGCGGGTCGAGCACCACTTGGCAGAAACTTTCTTCGATGGCATGCATGGCTGCTTGTGCATCACGCGGGCCCGAGAGGCTGATCGCCTGCACGTTGACCATCGGGTAGGCAGCGCGGGTCATGGCCTGCTGCAAGTCGCGGGTGCCCTCGGGGGACAATGCCAGGCGGGTGTCGCTGTTGAGGGGGGGAAGCTCCAGCGACGCTTCGCCACCGCAAGGCTGGGCCTTGCTGCGGTAGGCATTGATCGAATCGATCAGTTGCCCCTCTTCGCCAGTCACGGCGAAGGCCCCGGTCGAGATGACCAGGCCCAGCGACAAGGCGGCAACAGATGACAGGACGCGCATGTGAATCTCCCTATGACTGGCAGCGTCGTGGTAAGCGCTGCTCATCCTACACAAGCCCAGGGTTTTTGGCCCGGTATCGTGTAAAGCAATGAAAACGCCGGCAATCGTTGCAGGCGGCAAAAGAGGGAGTAGACCACTGGTCGCCCCAAAAGTGCGATCACTTGGTAATCATTCGTAATTTCGGCTAGAAACAAGACTCAATCGCTCTTAGCTTCACTGTGCCAGGAAGGCCCCATCCCCTATCGAGGCGCCTTGCATGGCACGATCCCGTCAGTATCAATCGACCTTTCTCGCTGTCTGCTGTTCCGTCGCCGTTACCGCACAGGCGGCTGACGGCGTTATCCAGCTGGACGCCACCGCCATCAATGCCGAGTCCGCCAAGCTCAAGGGCGAGCCCCCGGAGCCCTTTGCCGGGGGGCAGGTTGCGCGGGGCGGGCAGATGGGCGTGTTGGGCAACCAGGATATGATGGATGTGCCGTTCACCATGACCAGCTACACCTCGCAGTTGATCGAAGACCAGCAAGCCGAGGACATCGGCGATGTACTGCTCAATGACCCGTCGGTGCGCCAGTCGTTCGGTTTCGGCAACCAGTCGCAGGTCTTCGTCATCCGGGGTTTGCCGCTCAACGGGGATGATGTGGCATTCAATGGCCTGTATGGCGTGCTGCCCAGGCAGATGATCAGTACCGATGCCGTGGAGCGGGTCGAGCTGCTGAAGGGGCCGAACGCCTTTCTCAACGGCGCCAGCCCCACGGGTACTGGCCTGGGCGGTAACGTCAACCTGCAGCCCAAGCGTGCCGGCGATACGCCGACCCGCCGCTACACCCAGGACATCAGCAGCGATGGCCGCCTGGGTGAGCACCTAGACCTCGGCCAGCGCTTTGGTGAGGACAATCGCTTTGGCGTGCGCCTGAACCTGTCGCAACGTGAAGGCGAAACCGCAGTCGACGACCAGGACCAACGCAGCAAGCTGTTCATCGTCGGCCTCGACTACCGTGGCGACAAGCTGCGCCTGTCTACCGACATCGGCTATCAGAAACAGCGGGTCAACCATATGCGCAACTCGGTGCGCCTGGGGGCTGGCCTGAGCGATATCCCCCGGGCGCCGGATGCCGACCATAATTATGGCCAGGACTGGGCCTGGACCGAGACCGAAGACACCTTCGGCATGGTCCGCGGCGATTACGACTTCAACGACAACTGGAGCGGTTACCTGGCGGGTGGCGTCAAGCACACCCACGAAAACGGTTTTTATGGCACGCCGGTCCTCACTGACGCCGCCAGCGGTGCTGCCACCATCGGCGGTTCGGAAATCCCCCATAACGAAGACAACACCACCTTCATGGGCGGCATCAACGGCCGCTTGCAGACCGGCCCGGTCAGCCACCAGGTGAACCTCGGCGCTGCCAGCATCTGGACCCAGCAAGAAAACGCGTTCGTCTTCTACAATTCGCAGGCCACCAACCTCTACAACACCGACCCGTTGCCCAAGCCCACCACCCCCACCTTCACCGGTGGCAAGCTGGACGACCCCGGGGTCACCGGCAAGACGCGCAACCGCAGCCTTGCCGTGTCCGACACGCTGGGCCTGTTCGACGATACCTTGCTGGTCACCGTCGGCGTGCGGCGCCAGCAGTTGCGCGTCGAAGGCTATGCCTATGACGGCGAGGGGCCGGACCTTGGCCGCAACGCCTTCTACGATGAGTCGGTCACCACGCCTGTCTACGGCATTGTCTACAAGGTAAACCCGTCGATCTCGCTGTACGCCAATCGCATCGAAGGGCTCGCGCAAGGGGCGACTGCATCGGGCCAGGTGATCAATGCCGGGGAGGTGTTCCCGCCGGCCAAGACCAAGCAGGTCGAGGCCGGGGTCAAGCTCGACTACCAGACCTTCGGTGCCAACCTGGCGCTGTTCCGTATCGAGCGGCCCACCGACGGTTTTGTTCAGGGCGATGTATTCGTCCAGGATGGCGAGCAGGTCAACAAGGGCGTCGAACTGAGTGTGTTCGGCGAGCCGGTGCAGGGGCTGCGCTTGATGGCCGGCGGAACGCGCATGGACACCGAGCTGAAAAACACCCAGGGCGGGGCCGATGACGGCAACCATGCGGTCGGGGTGCCGACCTTCCAGTTGAACGCCAGCGTCGATTGGGACGTGCCTGGCTTGCAGGGCGTGGCGCTCAACGCCCGTATGCTACGTACCGGGGGGCAGTACGCCAACCCGGCCAACACCCTCAGCCTGCCGACCTGGAACCGCTTCGATGTGGGCGCACGCTACCGCTTCAAGGTGCAGCAAAAGGAGGTCACCCTGCGCATGAACGTGGAAAACCTCACCGACAAGCACTATTGGGCTTCCGCCAACGGCGGCTACCTGACCCAGGGCGACCCGCGCCTGGTCAAGTTCTCTGGCTCGATTGACTTCTGACAGCGCCGCTCAACGGGCGAGCGCCTGATGAGGCTTGTAGAACAGAAAGTGCGTGGTCTCGGCCGTCCTGCGGTAGGCCTTGGCCCACTGCGGGTGCACATTGCGGTCGTGAAAGTACAGCGCCCCGCCGGTGGGGTCCTTGAGCTGCTGGTTCAGCGCCTTGCGCGCGATCTCTTTGGCGATGTCGTAGCGTTGCGCCTCTTCAACCTGATCGGAGCGCCCGTCGCACCACCAGGAAAACTGGCAGGCCTTGGTCTCCACGCCCTGCTTGACGACACCGCAGATGGTGTCTGGGAAGCCATCGTGGCCCAGGCGGTTGAGCACCACGCTGGCCACTGCGGTCATGTCCTTGGCATCGGCACCCTTGGCTTCCCAGTAGATGGTACGGGCCAGACAGGTGATGCTGTCGTCCAGCGGCGACTTGCCGGCCGGGTCGACGGCCTTCACCTCGCCCGGGGTGATGGTCTCGGCCTTTTTCGGTGGTGGGGCATCCTCCACCACCTTTTCCTCAAGCACTTCGGCCTTGTCTTCGGCGACGGCGGCCTTGGCCGTGTCAACTGCGTGCACTGGGCCTGCAAGCAGGGCGCTAGTCAAACCGATCAGCATCCACGAAAGGCGCATGGCCGAGCTTCCGAACTGTGGGTTGAATCACAGTCTAGCCAAGCGTAAGCATTAGCACCAAAGGAAGGGTTGCGGCAGCGGCCACGGTCTGCAGGGCGATGATGGTGGCCATCAGCGGGGCGTTGCCGCCCATCTGCCTGGCCATCACATAGGAAGAGGATGCGGTAGGCAGCGCCTGGAACAGCACGGCCACCACTGCCGCCTGGCCACTCAGGCCAAGGATGCGGCACAGGCCCCAGGTGGTCAGTGGCATCACCAGAAACTTGAATGCCGAGGCTGCCATCAACGGGCGCACCTGTTGGCCGACGCGGGCGCCCCCCAGGGCCGCGCCCACGCACAGCAGGCCTAGGGGCAGGGCGGCCTGGCCGAGGGCCTTGACGGTGGGCTCAAGCCCTGCGGGCAAGCCAAGCCCGGTGACCCGCAGCAGCAGGCCGCCGGTACAGCCAACGATCAGCGGGTTGGCGAAAATCGCACGCAACACCGTGGCCGGTGAGCTGTGGCGGGCGCTGAAACGGGCGAACACCAGGACGCACAGCAGGTTGACCAAGGGCACGATGGCGGCATTGGCCACCGCCGCCAGGGCGATGCCGGCACTGCCATAGATCCCAGCGGCCAGGGTAGCGCCGATGTAGTTGTTGAAGCGTACGCCACCTTGGAATACCGAGGTGAAATCGGCGCCGTCATGGTTGACCGCACCTTGGTAGAGCACCAACAGCAGGGCGCCGAGCAGGGTCGAGAGCATCAGCACACCGACCATGCCCAGCACCGGCACCCCGTCGAGGTTGGCAGTGGCCAGGCCGTGGAGGAACAGCGACGGCAGCAGCACGTAATAGCTCAGGCGTTCAGCACCGGGCCAGAAGGTGTCGGCAAGAAAACCGCGAACACGCAGAAAGGTGCCCAATGCGATCAGCAGGATGATCGGTAACAGCGTGGTCAGCAGCAGGTGGAGCATGGTCGGCCTTCCGTAGTCGGGTATCGCTAAAGCCTACGGGGACGCTTTGGTTTGGAAAAACGTTGTTTTCTTCAGTGACCGTTGAGAATAAATGCACGGTCTGCTTGGGTCAGGCCTCCAGTGCCGTCTTCAATACGGCGCTCAAGTGGCGCCGCTGACTTTTTTCATGTTCCAGCAGCACCACCCGCCGCGTCAGTTGCGGCTCGCCAAAGGGCAGGCAGGTGGCCGCTGGTAAGCGTTGCAGGTCTTCGTCGGCCATCGGGATGATCGCCACCCCCAGGCCCATCACCGCCATGCGTGCCAGGGCTTCTTGGCTGTCCAGCTCCATCTGTTCGCTCACTTGCAGGTGCTGGCGGCGCAGCTCCTGTTCGATCTGTCGCCCGGCCCAGGCGCGCTTGTCAAAGCGCAAAAACGGTTGGCTGGCCAACAGCGCTGGCAGGCTCTGGCCCGCCAGTTCAGGGCTGGCGATGGCCCAGAAGCGGTCAGCGAACAAGGGTGTGAAGACCAGGCACTGGGGGTAGGGGCTGATTGGCTCGGTGGTGATCGCCGCATCGAGTTCGCCGTCTTCGACGCGCCGCGCCAGTTCCGCCGACATGCCTGAAGCGACGCTGATATGCAGCTGCGGGTGATGGGTCTTGATCCACAGCAGCGCCTTGGGCAGGCGCCGGGCCAGCACGGTGTGGATCGCCCCTAGGCGCAAGCGGCCGCGCAAGCTCGGGCCACTGGCCAAGGCGTCGGCCAATTCGTCATAGGCGCCGAGGATGCCCTCGGCGCGCGCTACTGCCAGCTGGCCGGCTTCGGTCAGCACCACCTGGCGCCGGCTGCGATCGAACAGGCTGACCTGCAGCTCGTCTTCGAGGCTCTTGATGTGCAGGCTCACGGCTGAAGGGGTGAGGCTGAGCAGATCGGCCGCTCGGGCAAAGGTGCCGTGGCGAGCGATGGTCACCAAGGTGCGCAGGGCTTTGAGGGACACGCTGAAAGGCTCCAAGGCTGAGCGGATGGTAGCGCATTGTCAGCGCCGGCCCGGCTGCCGGCAAGCCGGCAGATGCCGAGATCAGCGTTTGACTTGCCCATACGCCTGACTGATGCGGTCAATCACCATGGCCAAGGCCACGATCGCCAGCCCCGCTTCAACGCCCTGGCCGACGTTGAGGGTCTGAATGCCGGCCAGTACATCCTCACCCAGGCCGCGCGCGCCGATCATCGAAGCCACTACCACCATCGACAACGCCATCATGACTGACTGGTTGAGGCCGGCCATGATGCTCGGCAGGGCCAACGGCAGGGCAATGCGCTGCAGCCGCTGCCAGCGGCTGGCGCCCAAACCGTGTGCGGCTTGCAGCAACGACGGGTCGATCTGCCGCAAGCCCAGGTCGGTCAGCCGCACCAGTGGCGGCAAGGCGTAGATCAGGGTGGCGAACACTGCCGGTACCTTGCCCAGGCCAAACAGCATGAGCACCGGGATCAGGTAGACGAAGGCGGGGAGTGTCTGCATCACATCCAGCACCGGCATCAACAACCGCCGAGCCAGCGGGCGTGACGCCAGCAGGATGCCCAGCGGCACCCCGACCAGTACGCACAGGCCGGTGCTGACCAGCACCAGGGCCAAGGTCTGCAGCAGCTTGTCCCACAGCCCGAGCACGCCGATCAAGGCCAGCAGGGTAACCATCGCCACGCTGCGCAGTACGCTGCGGCTGGCATGCCAGGCGAGCAGCCCGACCAGCAGCAAGAGTGCCCACCAGGGCAGCAGGCGCAGCAGGTTCTCCAGGCTTACCAACAGTTGCAGCAGCTGGTCCGAGACGCTGCGCAGGTGATCGCCGTAGTTCAGCACCAGCCAGTCGACCAGCTGGTTGACGCGTTCGGCGAAGGAAAATTGCAGCGCTTCGGGAAAGCCGCCACTCATAGGCTGCCCTCGACCTTGGCGGCGACCTCTGCCGGCAACCAGGCTTTCCAGACGTCTGGGTTGTCACGCAGGAAGGTGAGGGCAGCCTTGTTCGGTGGTGTGCGTTTTTCGCTCATCTCGGCCAGGGCGCGGTTGAGCCGATCGATCGGCAGGTCGACCTTTTCGAACACGGCCACTAAATCCGGGTAACCCTCGTGGAACGCCTTGGACACGCCAATCGACAATTTGGCCGGCAGTGACTGGCTGCCTTGCGGGTTGGGGTTGCTGGCATCTGTCAGGGTGGCCCAGGCCTGGGCATTGAAGGGCGGTTCTTGCAGGCGTATCAGTTTGTAGCGCCCCATCAATGGGGTCGGGTTCCAGTAGTAGAACAACACCGGTTGACCGCGCCGGATCGCGGAGCCGATTTCGGCATCCAGCGCCGCACCGGAGCCACTGCGAAAGTTGCTATAGCTGTCGTTGAGCCCGTAGGCCTTGAGCTTCTGGCTGTTGACCGTTTCGGAGGTCCAGCCGCTGGGGCTGTTGAGGAAGCGCCCTTTGGCCGGCGACTCGGGGTCGCGGAACACCTGTGGGTAGCGCTTGAGGTCATCGACACTGCGCAGGTCCGGCGCCAGGGCCTTGAGGTTGCGCGAAGGGTCGCCTTCGATCACGTAAGCCGGCACCCACCAGCCTTCCTCGGCGTGCTTGACGGTATCGCCCAGAGCGAACACTTGCCCGGCCTGTTCGGCCTTGACCCAGGCGGGGCTGCGCCCGGCCCACTCCTCGGCGATCACCTGCAGGTCGTTGCGGGCCAACGCCACTTCCATGCTCACGGTGCTGCCGGGCAGGGTGTCGGTGGGGTAGCCATACCCACGCTCGACGATCAGCCGCAGTATTTCGGTGGTCAGGGCGCCGCTTTCCCAGCCAATGGCGCCAAAGTGAATGGGCGTGGTGCGCTCCGCTGAGGCGGCGCTGTCGGTGCTGGCCAGGCCGGCGGCGAGCAGCAGGCTGGCCAGCAACGTTGGAATTTTTTTCATCGGGGCCTCGTGGGTTGTCATTCCAGTTGCCGCGAAAGTGTAGTCGAAGGTACTTGTAGCCGAAGTTGCTGCGGCCCCTGCTGCACCAGCAGGAACCGCTTCTGTCTAGGCGCGTTGGATACAGGTTGCAAGGCTATGCACCTGTGCCCGCGGCCGCTGGGCACGTAGCGCTGACAGGAGTACGCAATGGGTTTCAATCTGGATTTCGTGTATTACCGCAACTTCACGTTCGATGGGAAGTTTCATGTGCGTTGTACAGGGGACGACCTGCACAAGGTCAAGTCCATCCAGTATCTACTTGAGCGCGAGGTCCCCGAAGGTGTGGTTCAGCTGGATGGCGTTAACGTGCTTTCACAGGTTCACAGTGGCACGGTCGCCAATCATGGATGCCCTGCCACCCTCAGTTGCGAGGTGCTGGCAGGTACCTACAGGATCACCCCGCTGGTCACGCTGATCGACAGCGAAGTCATCAAGCAGGACCTGGACGCTGATGCAGACGCTACCTTGCGTGAGGGGCCATTGCTGATCGAGGTCAGTGAAGGTGAACTGACCCGGCGCATTCTTGATACGGTGCCGCTGTCGTCGTCCGGCACCCGGCGAAGGCGGGCCGCGCAGGAGGGCGCAACGCTCCCGCCTCTGCCTGAAGGGCAGCGTTACCCCGCGCTGATTCTGGTGTTCAGTGAAGGGGGGCATGCGCGTTTCATGGCTGATGTGCAAGCTGATGCCAGCTCGTCATTGGCCCATGATTGGCCCGGCCTTCAGAAAATCATTGACCTGCAGCCGTTTCTGGAACCTCACGAGCGTGAGGATGAGCACTTGCAGGTACTCGCCAACCACTACTGGGTCGAGCAGCCGCAGGGCATGCCCAACGCAACCTTCAGCGCCCTGGTCCAAAGCCTGAATGGGCTTGAATACGTCGAAGACAGCGCGCTGCTCCCCCCGCAACTCGAACCGGGCAATCTGCTGGCCTTCGCTGCTGCCGCTGTCATCGCGACGCTGCTGACTGGCGGTGCCTACGCCGCTGGCACCAATGCCAATGAGCAAGCGCAGCCCACACCCGACTTTGAAGCGCTGCAGCGCTACCTGAACGAGCCAGACAGCAGCGCCAAAGGCTTGAATATCCGCAACGCATGGCAGGCGGGAGTGCAGGGCAGAGGGGTACGCGTGCATTTCTCCGACGGTGGGCTCTATGCCAATCACGAAGACTTGCGTGGTAACCCCAGGCTCAAAGTCATCCCGCCAACAGTCGATTCGGAGCCTGACCACGGCACGGCTTCGGTGGGGGTGTTGCTGGCACATGACAATGGGTTGGGCATGACTGGTATTTGCCATGCCGCGGAGTTGTTCCTGTATGACAACCGTGCCTACGATGCACGTGGGTATTCCCAGACACTGAAAAAGCTGCTGGCTTATGCAAGGGCTGGCGATATCGTTGGCGTCAACCGCCAGACAGCCAATGTGAATGTCCTGGGGACCTTCCTGCCTTCTTTGCATGACAGGACCTGGTGGGATGTCACCCGGTCGCTGACCGAGCGAGGCGTCGTGGTGCTCAATGCGGCGTGCAATGGTACCAGCGTGTCCGATCACAACGCCCGTACCACTCAAGGTTACGGCGTCGACCTGGAGCAGTGGCGTTACTTCGACGACCATGGTGAGGCCGATGCAATTCTGGTGGGCGCCTGCCATTCCTGGGATGGCAAACCGCATCAGTACTCCAATTACAACTACCGCTACCGCATGCTCAATGGCTGGGGGGATAGCGTCGCAACGCTAGGGTATGGGGCACTGCAGGACAAGAACGGGCACGATCGCGACTACACCAGCACCTATGGGGGTACCTCCAGTGCCACGCCGATGGTGACCGGTGCCCTGGCCTTGATCCAGTCGTATGCCATCGAGCAGCACCACCTGTACCTGAACGCCGACCAGATGCACCTGCTGGTGATGCAATCGGGGTATAAGGACGCCACGTTGCCAGACGCAAGCAGGCTACCCATGGGCGCCCGGCCGAATGTGCTGGGCGCCTTGGTGTTGCTCGATCAAATCCTCCAGGCCGGTCGGTTTCACCTGCCGGACGATGGTTTCTGCGGCGACGAGTGCGCGCCACAGGCCTAGACCCGGAACTGATCCATCAATGCCTGCTGCTGGTTGGCCAGGCTATTGAGCGACTGGCTGACCCGTGCCGATTCGTTGGCCTGCCCTGACAGCGACTCGGTCACATCACGAATGGTCGCGACGTTGCTGTTGATCTCCTCGGCCACTGCGCTTTGCTCTTCGGCGGCCGAGGCGATCTGCAGGTTCATGTCGGTGATCACCGTCACTGCCTGGCCGATGCGCTGCAGCGCGGTGACGGCCTGGCCGACCTGTTCCACGCCACCCTGGGCCTGGCGGTGGCTGTTGTCCATGGCGCCGACCACTTCGCGGGTACCGGCTTGCAGGGCTTCGATCACCTGGCGGGTTTCTTCCACCGATTCCTGGGTGCGTCGGGCCAGGTTGCGCACTTCATCGGCGACTACGGCAAAACCACGGCCTGCCTCGCCGGCGCGGGCAGCTTCGATCGCGGCGTTGAGCGCCAGCAGGTTGGTCTGTTCGGCAATCGAACGGATCACTTCCAGCACCGAACCGATCTTCTCGCTGTTCTGTGCCAGGCCTTCGACTTCGGCCATGGCGTTGTTCATGTCGGCAGCCAGGGCGTCGATGCTGTGGGTGGTGCGGTCGATCACGGCCAGGCCTTCACGGGTGGCCTGGTCGGCTTCACGGGCCGCCTGCGCAGCCTGGGCGGCGCTGCGGGCAACGTCCTGGGCGGTGGCGCTCATCTCGTGCGAGGCAGTCGCCACCTGGTCGACCTGGCGGTACTGCTGCTCCATGCCGGCGCTGGTTTCGCTGGCGATGGCCGAGGACTGGTCGGCGGTGCCTCGGGCGGCCTGTACCGATTGTTTGACCTCGGCAATGATCGGCTGCAGCTTGTCGAGGAAGCGGTTGAACCATCCCGCCAGCTCGCCCAGTTCGTCGTGCTTCTGGTAGGTCAGGCGACGGGTCAGGTCACCTTCGCCGCTGGCGATGTCCTTGAGCATCGCTGCCACACCGAGAATCGGCCGGGTAACACCGCGGGCCATCAACCACACCAGCAGCAGGCCGGCGATCGCAGCGGCCAGGCCCAGGCCCAGCTCCAGCAGGGTGCCGCTGGTGTTCAGTGCGTCCAGTTCCTGCTTCAGCGTTTCGGCAGGCCCGGTCAGCGCGTTTTCCGGTACATCCAGCAGCACGCCCCAGGGCTGGGCGCCGGGGATCGGCTCGAAGGCAGCAAGCACCTTGAGGCGCTGCTGGTCATGCAGGATGCTCAACTTGCCTTCGGCCAGCTTGCGCACCAGTTCGGCACCCTTGGCCGTGTCGACCTGGTCGAAGCGCTGGGCCAGCTTGCCGGCATCGGCGCTGTAGCCGGCCAGCAGGCCCACCGGGCTGAGGATGCCGACGGTGGTGCGGCCTTCATAGAGGCTGCGGCTGGCATTCTGGGTCAAGGCCTGCAGGCTGTTGAGGTTGATGTCGATGGACAGGGTGGCGATCACCTTGCCGTTGACTGCCAGGGGGAAGACGATGCTGGTCATCAGCACCCGCTGGCCATCGATGTCATAGAAGTAGGGCTCCACCACGCAGACCTTGCCAGTGCTGCGCGGGCACACCCACCAGGTGTTGGCGGGCTGGCCGCTGGGGCCGATCTCGGTGTTGGCCATGTCCTGTTCGGGCAGGGCCATGGCCGTCAGTTGGCCGGCACGCGGTTGCGACCAGTACAGCGCGAAACGCCCGGTTTCGTTGCTGCCCAGCTCGGGCTTGGCGGTGAACAGGTTGTCCTTGTTGTCCAGGGCGTTGGGCTCGAACACCAGCGACAAACCGAGCAGGTCAGGGTTGGCCTGCAGCGCGGCACGTACCTGGCGCGTCATGTCCTCGCGCAGGTCGTAGGCATCGAGAAAGCGCTTTTCAGCCTGCTCGCGCAGGAACAGTACCTGGCGGGCGAAGCCGGCGCCGTACTGGTAGGCGTCCATAAACTGACGGCGAATGTTCAAGGCCTGCACTTCACCTTGCGACTCGATGCGCCCCTGGGCCGCCTCGGTGAGCATCTGCATGCTGCTTGCCTTGACCAGGTCTGAACTGTGGTCCATGCGGTACAGCGAGAGGCCGACGAGCAGGGTGACGATACCGGCCAGGCAGAGACCGGCAAGCAGGGTGATCTTCCACTGGATGGAAAGTTGTCGCAAAGGCATGGGGCGAATCCCTTGTAATAGTGCTGGCTGACGACTGTGTCGGCCGTGGCGATTTTTTCTTTATTCAAACGTTCAATTTAAACTCGAAGGGGCTGGGTAATGCGCCGACACGTGGCGCTTTTGACATCTGCCGCCCACTGCTTCAGAGTGCCCGCTTTTTTGTCCGCAGCTACGAGGAAAGCCAAACCATGAATGCAGTGATCGCCGCAGTCGGCATCATGCTGATACTCAGCCTGTCGCGCGTGCACGTGGTCATCGCCCTGATCATCGGCGCGCTGGTCGGTGGCCTGGTCGGCGGGCTGGGCATCGAGGGGACGCTCAAGGCCTTCAACGGCGGCCTGGGCGGGGGGGCCACGGTGGCGTTGTCGTATGCGCTACTGGGTGCCTTTGCGGTAGCCATCGCCAAGTCCGGGCTGGCGCATGCCCTGGCTGACCGTGCCTTGTCCATGATCGATCGCCAGGGGCATGCCAATGGTGGCAAGGTCAAGTGGCTGCTGATCGGCCTGATGCTGGTAGTGGCGGTGTCATCGCAGAACATCCTGCCCATCCACATCGCCTTCATCCCGCTGCTAGTGCCGCCGCTGCTGTATGTGCTGACGCGCTTGCGCATCGACCGCCGGCTGGTCGCCTGCGTGATCACCTTTGGCCTGATCACGCCCTACATGTTCCTGCCGGTGGGCTTTGGCAACATCTTCCTCAACGAAATCCTGCTGGCCAACGTCGCCCGGGCCGGGGTCGATGTGAGTGGCGTCAACGTCACCCATGCCATGGCCATTCCGGCGGCTGGCATGCTCGCCGGCCTGCTGCTGGCGGTGTTGTTCAGTTACCGCAAGAAGCGCGATTACGACCTGGCGCGTATCGAGCAGGTCGAGCAGGTGAGTGTGCAATACAACCCGTTGACCCTGATGGTCGCGGGCCTGGCGATCGCCGCAGCGTTCATTGTTCAGCTGTGGCTGAACTCGATGATCATCGGCGCCATGGTCGGGTTCCTGATCTTCTCGCTGTCTGGCATCGTGCGCTGGAAAGACACCGACGACCTGTTCACCGAAGGCATGAAGATGATGGCCATGATCGGCTTCATCATGATTGCCGCCTCGGGCTTTGCCGATGTGATGAAGGCCACCGGCGAGGTCAACAGCCTGGTCCAGGCGTCAGCGCAGTGGATCGACCACAGCAAGGGCGTCGGCGCTTTGCTGATGCTGCTGGTGGGCCTGCTGGTGACCATGGGCATCGGCTCGTCGTTCTCCACCGTGCCCATCCTGGCGGCGATCTTCGTGCCACTGTGCGTGCAGCTGGGCTTCGACCCACTGGCCACGGTGTGTATTGTCGGCACCGCGGGGGCGTTGGGGGATGCTGGTTCGCCAGCGTCGGACTCGACCCTGGGGCCGACCTCGGGCTTGAATGTGGATGGCCAGCATCACCATATCTGGGACACCGTGGTGCCGACCTTCCTTCATTACAACCTGCCGCTGTTGGCCTTCGGCTGGTTGGCGGCGATGACGCTGTAAGGCGTTAGCCCTTGCCGGGCGGCGGCGAAATGCGGTTGAGGACGGTGCTGCCGTCCTTGCTGCGGGTGAGGTACACCGGCAGTACCTTGGGCAGGTTGTTGACCAGGCGCCCGACTTCACGGGTGTTGTAGATGCCGCTGATGCGGATCCGGCCGGTGCTGGCATCAGCCAGCAGCAGCGGGGCGTCGAGGTAGCGGTTGATCACCGGCAACGCCTGCTCCAGGCTCAGGTTGTCGAGCACCAGCTTGCCACTGCGCCAGGCCAGGGTATTGCCGTAATCGTCGCTCTGCTCCAGTTGTGGCTCGAAATCACCTTTGTGATAGCTGGCCTGCATCCCAGGGCCGAGGCGGTAACCGCCCGCGCTGCCGTCACTGGTGACCAGCACCGAGCCTTCCACCAGCGTGACCTTGACCTGGTCCTGGTACTTCCACACGTTGAACTGGGTGCCGGTGACGCGGGTCTGGCCGCGGCCTGCGCGGACGATGAACGGGTGTGCACTGTCGTGCTGCACCTTGAAAAACGCCTCGCCGCGCTTGAGGGTGACCTGACGTTGGTCTTTGTAGTTGAGGTAGGTCAGCTCGGTGTTGAGGTTGAGTTCCACCGTGCTGCCGTCGCTCAGCTCCACCGTCTGCATCCGGTTGCTGGCTTCAACGTGCTGGTAGTGGTTCGGCAGCCAGCCTTGTTCCCAGCCTAGCCAGCCGGCCAAGGGCAGCACCGCCAGGGCAATGGCCGCGGCCGAGGCCAGCGGGCGCCAGTTGCGTACCCGCGGTGCTTGGCGTGCAGGCGGGTTGAAATCGACCACGGTGGCGTTGCGTGGCAGCAGGTCGGCGGTTTGCCAGATCTCCAGCATCGCGTGGTATTCCTCGGCGTGCCGTGGGTCGGCCGCCAGCCAGCGGGCGAACGCCTCACGCTCGGCCGCAGTGCAATCTTCGGCGTGCAGGCGCATGCACCAATGCGCGGCGGCGTCGGTGATGGCATCGTCTGAGCTGGGATTGAGGCGGTCGTGGTTCATTGCGGCTCCGGGTTTTGCGCATTCTACCCTTGCTAAGGGGTCCCGAGAACCGAGGTAATGGCGAATGACTATCAGTTGTGACGGTTTTTCGTCGGATTTGCAATGGAATTTCAGCGTTTGAGAACCCTTCGCGGGCAATGCCAGGGGGCGCTGCGCACCCCCTGGGCCGATCAGAACTGCGCTTCTGTCATGCCATAAAGGCTGGCGCTGCCCGCCCGGATGCTTGCCTCCAGCCCAAGACTGCGCGGCAGGATGCGCTGAAAGAAGAACGCCGCACAGGCCAGCTTCGCTCCATGGAAAGCGGGGTCTTGTTCATGCTTGGCCTGCGCCACGGCTGCCATGCGCGCCCACATGTAGGCATAGGCGGTTAGGCCGAACAGGTGCAGGTACTCCACGGCCACGCTGCTGACCAGGTTGGCGTCTTCACCGGCCTGGGCCCGCAGCCACGCACTGGTCGCCTCCAGGCGCGCAACGCTGGCCTGTAGAGCTTCGCGATGCAGCGGCGCGGCAACGCTAAACGCGCGCACTTCGGCGGTGAAGCTGGCCAGGGCCTGGCCACCATCGGCCAGTACCTTGCGCCCGAGCAGGTCGAGGGCCTGGATGCCGTTGGTGCCTTCGTAGATCTGCGCGATGCGCACGTCGCGCACACGCTGTTCCTGGCCCCATTCGCGGATGTAGCCATGGCCCCCGTACACCTGCTGGCCGAGCACGCAGCTTTCCAGGCCATTGTCGGTGAAAAAGGCCTTGGCCACCGGCGTGAGCAGCGCCACCAGGCGTTGGGCATGTTCACGCTCGCCTGTGTCTTCGGCATAACGGGCCAGGTCCAGTTGTTGCCCCACGTAGGCCGCGAATGCCCGGCCGCCCTCGGTGAGGGTGCGCATGGTCAGCAGCATACGCCGCACATCGCCATGCTGGATGATCGGGTCGGCCACCTTGCCCCGTGCCTGCGGGCCGCTGGCGGCGCGGCTCTGCAGGCGTTCGCTGGCGTAGCGCGCAGCGCTCTGGTACGACGCTTCGGCGCAGCCGATACCCTGGATGCCGATGGACAACCGCTCGTAGTTCATCATGGTGAACATGGCCGCCAGGCCCTTGTTCGCTTCGCCCACCAGGTAGCCCGTGGCGCCATCGAAGTTCATCACGCAGGTGGCCGAGGCCTTGATGCCCATTTTGTGCTCGACCGAGCCGCAATGCGCGGCGTTGCGCTCACCCAGGCTGCGATCGGCATTGACCTGGTACTTGGGCACCAGGAACAGCGAGATACCTTTGGCGCCAGTGGGGGCATCCGGCAGCTTGGCCAGCACCAGGTGGACGATATTCTCGGTCAGGTCCTGCTCGCCACCGGTGATGAATATCTTGCTGCCCGTGATGCGATAACTGCCATCGGCCTGTGGCTCGGCGCGGGTGCGGATCAACCCCAGGTCGGTGCCGGCCTGGGGCTCGGTCAGGCACATGGTGCCGGCCCAGCGGCCTTCGTAGAGCGGTGGCAGGTAGATGGCCTTGAGCGTCTCGCTGGCGTGGGCATCGATCGCCAGGCAACTGCCGGCGCTCAAGGCGGAATACAGGCTGAAGCTGCAGTCGGCGGCGTAGAGCATCTCTTCAAACAGCACGCCAAGCATCTTCGGCATGCCCATGCCGCCATGCTCGGGGTTGCCCCCCAAGCCGACCCAGCCGCCTTCCCGGTAGATGCGCCAGGCTTCGCGGAAACCGTCCGGGGTGCTCACCCGGCCGGCCTCGAAGTGCACGCCTTGTTCGTCACCGTTGCGGCTGAGCGGGGCGATCAGTTGGCCGGTGACCTTGGCCGCTTCTTCGAGGATGGCATCGGCGGTGTCGGCGTCGATGCGCTCGGCCAGGGCGGGCAGGCGTGCCCACAGGGCAGGGGCGTTGAAAACGTCACGCAGGATAAAGCGCATGTCGCGCAGGGGGGCGATGTAGTCGGTCATCAGCGGCTCGGTAGGTGTAGAAGCAACGGGTGTGGTGCTGGCCTCGGCGGCGGATTGCCGACGACGAGGCCAATGAACGGTCAGAGGGCTTTGGCCCGGTCGCGCAGGAGGTACTTCTGGATCTTGCCGGTGGAGGTCTTCGGCAGTTCGCCGAAGATCACCGTCTTGGGCACCTTGAAGCCGGCCAGGTGCTCCCGGCACCAACTGCTGATGTCGGCTTCGCGGGTGTCTTCCCGGCCAGGCTTGAGGGCAACGAAGGCGCACGGCGTCTCGCCCCATTTCTCGTCGGGGCGTGCCACCACGGCGGCTTCAAGCACCGCCGGGTGCTTGTACAGGGCGTCCTCGACCTCGATGGTAGAGATGTTCTCGCCACCGGAGATGATGATGTCCTTGAGCCGATCCTTGATCTCGACATAGCCATCGGCGTGCCACACGGCCAGGTCCCCAGTATGGAACCAGCCACCGCGGAAGGCTTCGGCCGTGGCTTCGGGGTTTTTCAGGTAGCCCTTCATCACTGTGTTGCCACGCATGAAGATCTCGCCCAGGGTGTTACCGTCACGCGGTACCGGCGCGAGGGTTTGCGGGTCGGCGACCATCAGGCCGTCGAGGGTCGGGTAGCGCACGCCCTGGCGCGACTTGATGCGCGCACGTTCCTCGAGCGGCAACCCGTCCCACGCTTCATGCCAGGCGCATACCGTCACTGGCCCGTATACCTCGGTCAGGCCGTAGGTGTGGGTCACCTGAATGCCCATTTCTTCCACTGCACCAATCACCTTGGCCGGTGGCGCGGCACCTGCGACCATCGCCTGCACCGGGTGCTCGATGGCAGCCTTGGCGGCCTCAGGCATGTTGACCAGGGCGTTGAGTACGATGGGTGCGCCGCACAGGTGCGTGACCCGATGTTCGCGGATCAGGGTGAGGATCTTCTGCGGGTCGACCCGGCGCAGGAATACGTGGGTGCCTGCCAGGGCGGTGATGGTCCAGGGGTAGCACCAGCCGTTGCAGTGGAACATCGGCAGGGTCCACAGGTACACCGGGCGGTGGCCCATGGCCCAGGTCATCTGGTTGCCCAGGGCATTGAGGTAAGCGCCGCGATGGTGATAGACCACGCCCTTGGGGTTGCCGGTGGTGCCGGAGGTGTAGTTGAGCGAAATGGCCTGCCATTCGTCATCGGGCCATTCCCAGGCGAAGTCCGGGTCACCCTCGGCCAGCAGGGCCTCGTAATCCAGCTCGCTGACCGCGCGGCCTTCGCCGTACTCCGGGTCATCGACATCGACCACCAGGGGCGGGTGTTCGAGCAAGGCGAGGGCGGCTTCGATGACCGAGTGGAATTCGCGGTCGGTGATCAGCACCTTGGCCTCGCCGTGTTGCAGCATGAAGGCGATGGCTTCGGCGTCCAGGCGAACGTTGAGGGTGTTGAGCACTGCACCGGTCATGGGGATGCCGAAGTGCGCTTCGAGCATGGCCGGGGTGTTTGGCAGCATGACCGCTACCGTGTCGCCACGCCCGACGCCACGGCCGGCCAGTGCGCTGGCCAGGCGCCGGCAGCGTTGGTAGGTTTCCTGCCAGGTGCGGCGGATGGCGCCATGGATGACAGCCGGGTAGTTGCCATACACGGCTGCGGTGCGTTCGATGAAGCTCAGTGGGGTGAGGGCGACGTGGTTGACGGCAGCGGGCATCAGGCCCTGGGCATAGATCGACATGCGGTAATCCTGTAGGGGAGGCAGGCGCAGCCTGTGCGCTTGGCCCCCGGTGGCTGATTGTTAGCTCTGTTCAGGGTGTGGGAAGGCGTACGGTTGGCCGCAATTCCCCTGTCGCAGTTTTACGCGAGTAGCTATGGTAGATGGAATATCGACTATAGCAATATAGTAAAACTACTATAACAACGAGCCTCACATCGTGGACAAGACCCGCTCTCCCTTGCTCGCCAAAGACCCCCAGCCCAGCCTGCTGCTGGCCGCCGATGCCAGGCCGCTGGCCTGCAACCCGGCCTTGCAGGCCTGGGTTGATGAAGGCCCTGCGCTGGCCTGCTGGCTGCCGGCCAACTGCGCCGCACTGGTGCGCGCCTGCCTGCGACAGCACCGGGCAATTGCCGATGTGCAAGTAGAAGTGGGCGAGCGCATCGTGCTGTGGACGTTCATCCCCGACGACCAAGGCCAGCAGGTGCTCGGCCGCTGCCGTGACGCCAGCGCCGAGCGCCAGGGAGCGCGCGAAGCCAGCCGCGCCCGGCGCCTGTACCGCTTGATCATCGAGAACACCACCGACCTGATTTCCCGGCACAGCCCCGATGGCCGTTTTCTTGATGCCTCACCGGCGGCGTTCCGCCTGTTGGGCCTGTGGCCAGAGCAACTGCGAGGCATGGCCGTACGGACCTTGCTGCACCCGCGCGAGCGCCGCCAGGTGCTGGCTCAGGCGGCCGCCGCCCTGGACCAGGACGGTTATCACACCATGACCTGCCGGGTGCGCCAGGCCGCTGGCGGCTACCGCTGGTTCGAGATCGCCAGCCGCGCCATCCGCGAAACCTATACCGGGGCCGTGGTGGAGATCGTCAGTGTCTCGCGTGATATCACCTTGCGCATCGAGGCCCAGGAGAACCTGGCGCACAGTGCCCGGCTCGCCACCCTCGGCGAGTTGGCCTCGGGCATCGCCCACGAGATCAATCAACCGTTGGCGGCGGTGGTCAACTATGCCAATGCCAGTCAGCGTTACCTGCAGGGCCTGGAGCGCGACCCGCAGGCACGCGTGCGGGTCGGGCAGGGGCTGCAACGCATCACTGAGCAGGCGACCCACGCCGCGCAAGTGATCCGCAGGCTACGGGCGTTTCTGCGTAAAGGGCCGCGGCGGCTACAGGCACTGGACATGCTGGATGTCGTCAACGAGGCCATGCGCCTGTGTGCCTGGGAGGCGGCCCGTGACCAGGTCAGCATCGAGCTGCGCGTGAGCGCGCAATTGCCGGCGGTGTATGCCGATCGGGTATTGCTTGAGCAGGTGCTGCTGAACCTGCTGCGCAACGCCATTGATGCCAACCGCGAGCAGCATGGCGAACGCCCGTCACGTATCCTCCTGGCCGCCGTGCGCGAGGGTGATGGGGTGTTGGTGGAGGTGGCCGACCAAGGGCCAGGGGTTGCGGCCGAACGCCTGGAAGACATTTTTACCCCGTTCACCACCAGCAAGGCCGATGGTCTGGGGCTGGGCTTGAGCATGAGCCGCAGCCTTGTCGAAGGGTTTGGCGGCAGTGTGTGGGCACGTGCGGGCGAGCAGGGCGGTTTGGTAGTGTGCTGCCGCCTGGCGGTGAGCAGGGGCTAAGAGGAGGTCAGGGTGCAAGCGAAAGTGTATGTGGTCGACGACGACCAGGGCATGCGTGATTCCACGGTCTGGCTGTTGCAGTCGGTGGGGCTTGAGGCCCTGTCGTTTGCCAGTGGTCAGGCGTTTCTGGACGCGTGCCGGGATGATGGGCCCGCCTGTGTGCTGCTGGATGTGCGGATGCCGGGGCTGGGTGGGCTGGCGGTGCAGCAGCTGATGAGGGAGCGGGGCCTGGACTTACCGGTGATCTTCGTCAGCGGCCATGCCGATGTGCCGATCGTGGTGCGGGCATTCAAGGCCGGTGCCTGCGACTTCATCGAGAAGCCGTACAGTGACCAGTTGCTGCTCGACAGTGTGCAGGAAGCGCTTGAGCGCGCCGGCCGCGCGCGTCAGGGCAACCAGGCGCTGGCCCAGGTGCAGGCGCGCATCGATGGCCTGACACCGCGCGAGCGCGATGTGTTCGTGCCGCTGGCCCAAGGCCTGAGCAACCGCGAGATCGCCGTGCAGTTGGGGGTTAGCGTGAAGACCGTGGACTTGTACCGGGGGCGGGTGATGAAGCGGCTGCAGGCCGGCAGCCTGGCCGAGCTGGTGGGCATGGCGATTGCCTGTGGCGCGGTGCCGGCGTTGGCGTAGCAGCGCAACCACATCAGCAAGTCATGAGCGTCAAATCATGAAGTTTTGCATAGCAGCCTAATCAAAGCTTTGACATTCACTGCCTAGGCAGTAACATTTCCACACAATTACCCACGGCAGATCCTATGGCGCATTTTTCTCCCGAGAATTTCCAGACCTGTGCCATTGGCATGCTGTTGGGCCGCGCGGCGATCCTCAAGGACCGCATTCTTGACTGGCACCTTGAATCCGAGGGCGTCACCGCCGCGCAGTTCAAAGTGTTGATCATCGTCACCCAGTACCAGGTCGACACCCCGGCCGAGCTGTGCCGCTACCTGGGCCTGGACAGTGGTTCGATGACCCGCATGCTTGATCGCCTCGAACAGAAGGGCCTGATCGTACGCAACCGCTGCGCTGACGATCGCCGCCAGGTGCGCCTGGCCCTGACCGACGATGGCCAGCGCCTGGCTGATCGGCTGCCAGAGATCGGTGCGGCGGCGATGAACGAGTTGTGCGGCGTGCTGCAACCTGAAGAACTCAAGACCCTCGAGGGCTTGCTGGCCAAGGTGCTGCTCAGCGCTGGCGACCCTCTGACGATCCGCCGCTTCGGCGATCGTTGATCCCTGTTACGCATTTTCCAAGGTATTGTCATGGCTACTCCCACAGACACCACACCCCCCGCCGACGCGCCCGAGCCGTCGCGCAAACGCAAGGCCTGGCTGCTCGGCCTGCTGCTGCTGTTGATTGTTGGCGGCATCGGCGCCTGGGCCTGGTACTCCCTGGTCGGGCGTTGGCACGAGAGCACCGATGACGCCTACGTCAACGGCAACGTGGTAGAGATCACCCCGCTGGTGACCGGTACCGTCACCAGCATTGGTGCCGATGACGGCGACCTGGTGCATGCCGGCCAGGTGTTGCTGCAGTTCGACCCGGCCGACAGCGAGGTGGCGCTGCAGTCCGCTGAAGCCAAGCTGGCGCGCACGGTGCGCCAGGTGCGTGGCCTGTACAGCAACGTGGATGCGCTCAAGGCCCAGTTGCAGACACGCCAGGCCGAGTTGCAGAAGGCCCAGGACAACTACAACCGGCGCAAGGTGCTGGCCGACAGCGGGGCGATTGCGGCGGAAGAAATCTCCCACGCTCGCGACGACCTGAGCGTCGCTCAGAGCGCCCTCACCAGCGCCCGCCAACAGCTCAATACCAGCACCGCGCTGGTCGATGACACCGTGGTGTCCTCGCACCCCGAAGTCATGGCGGCCGCGGCCGACCTGCGCCAGGCCTACCTGGACAATGCCCGCACCACCTTGGTGGCGCCGGTGACCGGTTATGTCGCCAAGCGCACCGTGCAGCTGGGGCAGCGCCTGCAACCTGGCACCGCGACCATGGCGGTGATCCCCCTGGACCAGGTGTGGATCGATGCCAACTTCAAGGAAACCCAGCTGCGCGACATGCGCATCGGTCAGCCGGTGGAAATCAGCGCCGACCTGTACGGCAGCGAGGTCAAGTACAGCGGCACGGTGGACAGCCTCGGTGCAGGTACGGGCAGCGCCTTCGCGCTGCTGCCGGCGCAAAATGCCACCGGCAACTGGATCAAGATCGTGCAGCGGGTACCGGTGCGTATTCACTTGAGCCCTGATCAGCTCAAGGACCATCCGCTGCGGATCGGCCTGTCCACGGTGGTCGAGGTCGACCTGCACGACCAGAGCGGCCCGACCCTGGCCCAGCAACCCCCGCAACAGGCCAGCTACACCACCCAGGTGTATGACCGCCAGTTGGTCGAAGCCGACCACCTGATTGCCCGGCTGATTCACGACAACAGCGCATCCGGCAAGACGGCGCAGCGATGAGCAACCAGGCCGCCGCCCAGTTCACCCCGCCGAGCCTGTTGCTGACCACCATCGGCCTGTCGTTGGCGACGTTCATGCAGGTGCTCGACACCACCATCGCCAACGTGGCCTTGCCGACCATCTCCGGCAACCTGGGGGTGAGCTACGAGCAGGGCACATGGGTGATCACCTCGTTCGCGGTGAGCAACGCGATCGCCTTGCCGCTGACGGGCTGGCTGAGCCGGCGCTTTGGTGAGGTGAAGCTGTTCATCTGGGCCACGTTACTGTTCGTGCTGGCATCGTTCCTGTGCGGGATCGCCCAGTCGATGCCGGAGCTGGTGGGCTTTCGTGTGCTGCAAGGGGTGGTGGCGGGGCCGTTGTACCCGATGACCCAGACCTTGCTGATTGCCGTGTACCCCCCGGCCAAGCGGGGCATGGCCCTGGCACTGCTGGCGATGGTCACGGTGGTGGCGCCGATTGCCGGGCCGATACTGGGGGGCTGGATCACCGACAGTTACAGCTGGCCATGGATCTTCTTCATCAACGTCCCCATCGGCCTGTTCGCCGCCGCCGTGGTACGCCAACAGATGCGCACGCGGCCGGTTGTGACCAGCCGTCAGCCGATGGACTACATCGGCCTGCTGACGCTGATCGTCGGTGTCGGCGCGTTGCAGGTGGTGCTCGACAAGGGCAATGACCTGGACTGGTTCGAGTCGTCGTTCATCATCATCGGCAGCCTGATTTCGGTGGTGTTCCTGGCGGTGTTCGTGATCTGGGAACTGACCGACCGGCACCCGGTGGTGAACCTGCGGTTGTTCGTGCACCGCAACTTCCGGGTCGGCACCATCGTCTTGGTCGGGGGATATGCGGGGTTCTTCGGTATCAACCTGATCCTGCCGCAGTGGCTGCAGACGCAGATGGGCTATACGGCTACCTGGGCGGGGCTGGCGGTGGCACCCATCGGGCTGTTGCCGGTGATCATGTCGCCCTTTGTCGGCAAGTACGCGCACCGGTTCGACTTGCGCCTGTTGGCAGGGTTGGCGTTTCTGGCCATTGGGACCAGTTGCTTCATGCGTGCCGGGTTTACCAGTGAGGTGGACTTCCAGCATGTGGCGTTGGTGCAGTTGTTCATGGGGATTGGCGTTGCGCTGTTCTTCATGCCGACGTTGAGCATTCTGCTTTCGGACCTGCCGCCGCATCAGATTGCCGATGGCTCGGGGCTGGCGACGTTCCTGCGTACGCTGGGGGGGAGTTTTGCGGCGTCGTTGACGACCTGGATCTGGATTCGCCGGGCTGATCAGCATCATGCCTACTTGAGCGAGAACATCAGCCAGTTTGACCCGGCGACTCGGCATACGCTCGAGCAGCTTGGGGGGGCTAGCCCGCAGAATTATGCGCAGTTGGAGCAGATTCTGAATGCGCAGGCTTACATGATGTCGACGGTGGACTACTTCATGATGATGACGTGGGTGTTTGCTGGGTTGATCTTGCTGGTGTGGTTTGCGCGGCCGCCGTTTACGGCCAAGGCTGGGCCGGCTTCGGCTGGGCATTGATTGGTTGGTCGGTGATATTGGTCGGTGATATTGATCGGTTGGTATTGATATCTGGCAACGTCCATTTGCGAGGGTGACGCTTAGTCACCTTTCCGCTCTTACAGCGGGTCACTTTTTGGCAAACGCCCCAAAAAGTAACCAAAAAGGGCTGCGCTCCATCATACGGCCCCTACGCTGCGCTTCGGGGTCCCCTCGCTCCTGAGTCGCTGAAGATCAAGATCAAGAGCCAGATCAAGAACGCGGGTGATAGCACGCTTTGCAGGGCGACTGTCATTCCCTTGAGTTGGTATTTCCCCTATTGTCCAAGCTCCACTTTCAAACACATTGGCAGACCCATGGAGAATGTCATCGTCATCACTGGCGCCAGTCGAGGTATCGGCGCGGCCACCGCGCTGCTGGCAGCACAGCAGGGTTATCGCATCTGCATCAACTATCACGCCGACAACCAGGCCGCCGAGCATATCCTCAGCCAGGTGCGGGCATTGGGCGCCGAGGCGATTGCCGTGCGCGCCGACGCCAGCGTCGAGGATGAGGTCATCCAGCTGTTTCAGCGCGTCGACCAGGAACTCGGTCCTGTCACTGCGCTGGTCAACAATGCTGGCACCATCGGCCAGCAAAGCCGCGTCGAGGAGATGTCCGAGTTTCGCCTGCTCAAGGTGATGAAGACCAACGTCGTCGGCCCCATGCTCTGCGCCAAACATGCCCTGCTGCGCATGGCACGCCGGCATGGCGGGCAGGGCGGGGCTATCGTCAACGTCTCTTCGGTGGCCGCTCGCCTGGGCTCGCCCAACGAGTATGTCGATTACGCCGCCTCCAAGGGCGCACTGGACACCTTCACCCTTGGCTTGGCCAAGGAAGTGGCGGGGGACGGTGTGCGAGTCAATGGCGTGCGCCCAGGCTACATACACACCGGCTTCCATGCGCTTTCCGGCGACCCCGACCGCGTCGCCAAACTCGAACCCGGTTTGCCCATGGGCCGTGGTGGCCGGCCTGAAGAAGTCGCCGAGGCGATCATCTGGTTGCTCTCGGACAAAGCGTCCTATTCCACCGGCAGCTTCGTCGACCTGGGCGGCGGGCGCTGAGGGCTATCAGCCGTCAAGCAACTGGCCGACCTGCTCGGCCAGCGCTTCAAGGGTGAAGGGCTTGGTCAGCACACGCATGTCCCTATCGAAGTCGCCTTGGCCAAGCGCCGTGCTCTCGTCGTAGCCTGTGACGAACAGCACCTTGAGCCCGGTGTAGCGCAGGCGCAGCCGGTCGGCCAACTGGCGCCCGTTGATGCCACCCGGCAAGCCCACGTCGCTGACCAGCAGGTCGGGTGGCGGCTTATTTTCCAGCCCGGCAATCGCCATGGGGCCATCCTCGTACATCTCCACCTCATGGCCCAGGTCATGCAGCACTTCTGCAATGACCAGGCGCATCGCGCTTACATCCTCGACCACGACGATCCGCTTTGCGGCGCCGCTGCTCGGGCGCGCTGCCGGCGCCAGGGGCTTGAGCGCGGCAGGGGCAAATTGCGCGTGGTACCTCGGCAGGTACAGCAGCACCTGTGTGCCGTGCCCAAGCGTCGATGTGATTTTCAACTGCCCGCCGGATTGCCGCACAAAGCCGTAGGTCATCGACAAGCCCAGGCCTGTGCCGCGGCCCAGTGGTTTTGTAGTGAAGAAAGGGTCCACGGCGCGGCTGAGCGTGTCATCCGCCATGCCGCCACCCGTGTCCTCGACACTCAGGCACAGATAGTCGCCAGGTACCAGTTCCAGCTCGCTGGCGTGGTCAAGCGTGAGCGAGGTATTGCACAGCGCGATACGGACCCGGCCGCCATTGGGCATGGCATCGCGGGCATTGATGCACAGGTTGAGCAGGGCACTCTCAAGCTGAGGAGGGTCGATACGTACCGCCCAGAGGGCGTCTTTGCACTGGTAGTCGATTGCGATGTGGGGGCCGGTGCTGCGGCTGATCAGGTCCAGCATGCCGCTGACCAACTCGGCGACATCCGTAGGGCGAGGTTGCAAGGTTTGCTGCCTGGAGAACGCCAGTAGCCGATGCACAAGCGCAGCTGCCCGTTGCGCAGCACCGTGGGCGCTGTCGAGCAGCGGGCTGATCGTTGCTTTGCGCGGGTCGGCTGCAAGCCTGTCTCTGGCCAGTTCCAGAGCGCCGAGGATGCCGCCGAGCAGGTTGTTGAAGTCGTGCGCGATGCCCCCCGTCAATTGCCCTACGGCTTCGACCTTTTGCGCCTGGCGCAACGCTTCCTCGGCCTTCTGGCTCTGCGCCACGGCCAGTTCCACGCGCTGTTCGAGCTCTGCGTTGAGGTGCTGCAGGGCGCTTTCAGCGCGCTTGCGTGCCGTCACGTCACGAAAGATCACCGCAACCTGATGATTGTGAGCAGGCTCAATACGGATTGCCGCAAGGCCCAGGCAGCGTTCGGTGGCCAGCAGCTCGTGCTCGAAATACAGGGGTTTGCCGGTGCGCTCCACCGTACCGAAATAGTCGAGCCAGACCTCGGCCTCGTTGGGGATCACTTCACGCAGGGTGCGGCCCACCACATCGGGCAGCCCGGCATGGCGGCAGTAAGCGGGGTTGGCCATCAAGTGCACGTAGTCGCTCAATGGCCCCAGAGGGCCGTCGATGAACTGGATGATGCAGAAGCCTTCTTCCATGTTCTCGAACAGGAATCGGTAACCTTCCGCCTCCTGAGTGCGCTCGTGCAACCGCGACAATTCGCTGCTCAACTCGGTATTGCGCCGTTCGAGTTGATCAACCCGTTGGCGTAGAAAATTCAATTCATCGGTAGTGCTCAAGCGAGAGTCACTGGGCATCCTTTGCGCTCCATCGCTATCCAGTGGCCGTTGGTTAATCAGCCAGGTCGAAAGGTTTGGTCAGCACGCTGGAAGCCTCCAGTGGCTGACCGTTGCTGAGTACGGCGCTTTCATCGTACCCGTAATGAACAGTACTTTGCTGTGCGGGTGACGTACGCGGTATTAGGCAATGCCGCCACTCAAGTGGCCAACGGCCTCCATCTTCTGGGCATGACGCAATGCCTCCTCAGCCTTGAGCAGACGTTGTTGGGCCGTGACCCGTTCGCTGATGTCGTGGGCGAACAGGTAGGCGCCTTGAACAACGCCATCAGGGGCACGCAAGCAATTGAAGCACAGCTCGTAATGCCGCTGTGCAGCCCCATTGCCTAAATGCTGGGTCAAGGTGAACTGCTCGCCCGACAGCGCACGTTGCCACAAAGGCTTAACGCGTTCACGGCGAGGGCGAAAAGCCGCTCAACGCAAATACGCGTTAACGCCCAGCAGGCGATCGATGCGCTGCGCAAGTGCCTTGAGCTCGAACGGCTTGCAAAGCACTTCGGTGGGGCCGGCAGGCAGACTGCTGGCCACGCTGCTGGTGATGTCATAACCGGTGATCAGTATCACCGGCGCCTCACTGGCAAGGCTTCGGTAGGCCCCGGCGAGTTGCTGCCCATCGATGCCGCCGGGCAGGCCGACATCGGTGATCAGCAAGTCCGGCAACGGCCCCTCCCGCAATGCATTGAAGGCGCTAAGGCCGTCCTCGCAAACCTGGACCTCGTGCCCCAGTTCTTGCAGCACTTCGCTGAGCACCAGGCGCATGGTCGCCTGATCTTCAACCAGCATGATCCGATAAGGCCTGTGTTGCGGCTTTTCGAGGATCTCTTCGGGTGCCACACAGGGTGCTGGGGGCGTGATACTTTCGTCCCGAGGCAGATACAGGTGAACGGTGGTGCCTTGGCCCGGCGTACTGTCGATGCGTAACTGGCCGCCCGACTGGCGCACAAAGCCGTAGACCATCGACAACCCAAGGCCAGTACCCTGGCCCATGGGCTTGGTGGTGAAGAAGGGATCAAGCGCACGCTGCATAATGTCCTTGCTCATGCCTATGCCGGTGTCGTCCACGCGGATATGCAAGAACTGCCCCGACGGCAGGTCCATGCTGCTCGCCTGGTCTTTGTCGAGTTCGGCGTTTTCGCAACCAATGCGCAATGTGCCGCCCAGCGGCATGGCGTCGCGGGCGTTGATGCACAGGTTGAGCAGGGCATTTTCCAGCTGCTGAGGGTCGATGCAGATCGACCACAGTCCTGCCTGGGTCAGGTCCTGGAAGTCGATGTGCGAATCAATCGAGCTACGGATCAGGTCGTTCATGTCAGCCACCAGCAACTGCACGTCGACCGGTTGCGCCAACAGTGTCTGCTGGCGCGAAAATGCCAGCAGGCGTTGCACCAGCGACGCCGCGCGCAATGCATTGTGCTTGCCGACGTCGAGCATCCTGGCAGTGTCGAAGTAGCGCTGTTGGCCCAGGCGTTGCTCGGCCAGCTCCAGTGCGCCAAGCATGCTCCCCAGCAGGTTGTTGAAGTCATGGGCAATGCCGCCGGTCAACTGGCCGACCGCTTCCATTTTCTGCGATTGGCGCAGGGCTTCTTCGGTTTGGCGCAGGCGCTCCTGCTCGGCAACCCGTTCGGTGATGTCATAGGCGAACATGTAGCCACCCTGAATGCGCTGCTGCTCATCGCGCAGCGGGTTGTAGCGGATTACGTAGTGGCGCAGGTCGTCAGGTGGCCCGAGGGAGATGGTATCGATGAATGCTTCGCCGGCCAGCAGGCGCGGCCATACCGGGGCCAACCGGCCCATGATGTCCGGTTGGTTGGCAAGGAACTGCGGAATGTAGTCGCCGATCTGTGGCACAAAACCGCGCAAACGCTGGAAGGTTTCGCGGGCAGTGCGGTTGATTGCCACCAGGCGCATCTTTCGGTCGGCCGCAAACACGTTGGCCAGGCTGCTGTCGACCAGTTGACCGAGCAGTTTGTTGTTGGCCTGCGCGATGTCCTCGCGCTCGGTCAGCAGAGCTTCCAACTCTGCGACACGTGCCTGCAGCTGCTGGTAGGAGGGTTGAGTGACTGGCGGCATGCTGTTCGATCCGTTGAACAATTCGCACAAACTATAGTCGTGTCTCAATGCCCCCAGCCATCAAAATGAACGAATGATGCGCCCCAGGGTCTCCATCGCCCGTTCGGCACCGTCATGCCAGGGGCTACCGTAATTCAGGCGGATGCAATTGCCGAAGCGTCGCGTTGGCGAGAAGATCGGCCCGGGCGCAACGCTGATGCCTTGGGCCAAGGCCATGTGGAACAGCTTCAGTGCGTCCATCTGCTCTGGCAGTTCGAGCCACAGGAAGTAGCCGCCGGAGGGCTGGCTGACCCGCGTCTGTGCCGGAAAGTACCGGGAAATGGCTGCGAGCATGTTGGCTTGCTGGCCTTCCAGGGCGTAACGCAGCTTGCGCAGGTGGCGGTCATAGCCACCGTGCTGCAGGTAGTCGGCGATGGCTGCCTGGGCGGGCATCGAGGCGCACAGCGAGGTCATCAGCTTGAGCCGTTCGATCTTCTGGGCGAAGCGCCCGGCGGCCACCCAACCGATCCGGTAGCCGGGCGCCAGGCTCTTGGCGAACGAACCGCAGTGCATCACCAAGCCCTGCGTATCGAAGGCCTTGGCTGGCTTGGGCGCCTGTTGCGCGTAATACAGTTCGGCATAGACGTCGTCTTCAATCAGCGGCACCTGGTGGCGTGCCAGCAGCTCGACCAGCGCCTGCTTCTTGGCCTCCGGCATGCTCGCACCCACCGGGTTCTGGAAGTTGGTCATGCACCATACGGCCTTGACCGGGTGCTTCTCCAGGGTCTGCGCCAGCACGCTCAGGTCCATGCCCTCGCGCGGGTGAACGGGGATTTCCACCGCTTTGAGTTTCAGCCGTTCCAGCACCTGCAGGCAGGCATAGAAGGCCGGTGCTTCGATCGCCACCAGGTCGCCGGGTTCGGTCACGGCCTGCAGGCACAGGTTGAGGGCTTCGAGAGCGCCGTTGGTGATCAGCAGCTCTTCCATCGGCAGCATGAGCCCGCCGACCATGTAGCGCAGGGCGATCTGCCGGCGCAACTGGGGGTTGCCAGGGGACAGGTCGGTGACCACCATGCGCGGGTCCATTGCGCGGCTGGCGCTGGCCAGCGAGCGCGACAAGCGCTGCAGCGGGAACAGTTCGGGGCTTGGGAACGCCGAGCCGAACGGCACGGTGTTGGGGTCCTTGATCGAGTCGAGGATGGAGAAGACCAACGCGCTGACGTCGACATCGGTGGACTCGCTGACCGGTTGCAACGCCTGCGGCTCACTGAACTGGCGCGGTGCATGGGCGTTGACGAAATACCCCGAGCGCGGCCGTGCGCGGATCAGCCCGCGCCGCTCAAGCAGGTAATAGGCCTGGAACACCGTGGACGGGCTGACCCCGTGAGTCTGGCTGGCATAGCGTACCGAGGGTACGCGCTGGCCGGGGCCCAGCACACCCGAGCGGATCAGTTCGGCAATGTCGTCGGCGAATCGTTCGTAGCGTTTCATTCTGGCCTTCTGTCGAAGCCTGGCAGGCAAGGTAGACAAACAGTTTAAGGGATCAGCGGTTCATCGGCGCGACGAAGCGGCTTTGGGCAACACTGCGTACAGCAGGTTCGTCGCTGTCCTGCACCTCGAAACTCAAGGTCTGCGAGCTGCTGGCGGGACGCTCGGCGAGCATCGCCACCGAGACAGGCAGTTCGCTCATTTCGCCGGCCGGGATGATGAACTCGGTCTTGCCCTGCAGGGTGAAGCCGTCGGCGTCCAGCAACCGCAGGTGATAGCGCTGGGTGCTTTCGGTCTTGTTGATGACTTTGAGCAGGTAGATGTTCTCGATCTGGCCCAGGGCGTTTTCGCGGAACAGGCCACGGTCCTTGATCACGTCCAGCGACACCATCGGGCGCCACTGCAAGGCAAGCACCAGTGCGCCGACCATCACCACCAGCGCGGCGGCATAGCCCAGCAGGCGAGGCCGCAGCCAGTGGGTGGTGCCGCCCTGCAGGCTGTGTTCGGACTTGTAACCGATCAGGCCGCGGGCGTAACCCATCTTGTCCATGACCCCGTCGCAGGCATCGATGCAGGCCGCGCAACCGATACAGGCCATTTGCAGGCCGTCGCGGATATCGATGCCGGTGGGGCAGACTTGCACGCACATCGTGCAGTCGATGCAGTCGCCCAGGCCTTGGGCTTGGGCGTTGCTGCTTTTCTTGCGCGGGCCACGGGTTTCGCCCCGACGCGGGTCGTAGGCTACCGCCAGGGTGTCTTTGTCGAACATCACGCTCTGAAAACGGGCATATGGGCACATGTGCAGGCAGACCGCTTCGCGCAACAGACCGGCATTGATGTAGGTGGCGGCGGTGAAGAACAGCACCCAGAACAGCGCGACGCCGCCCAGTTGCAGGGTGAACAGCTCCGCCGCCAGGGGCTTGATCGGGGTGAAGTAGCCAACGAAGGTCAGGCCGGTGAGCAGGCCGATGGCCAGCCACAACCCGTGCTTCAGTGAGCGGCGGGCCAGCTTCTCCAGGCCCCAAGGGGCTGCGGCGAGCTTGATGCGTTGGTTGCGGTCGCCTTCGCTGATCTTTTCACACCACATGAACAGCCAGGTCCAGGTGCTTTGCGGGCAACTGTAACCGCACCACACACGGCCGGCGTAGACAGTGATGGCGAACAGGCCGAAGGCGCAGATGATCAACAGCGCCGACAGCAGGATGAAGTCCTGCGGCCAGAAGGTGGCGCCAAAGATATGGAACTTGCTGCTGCTCAAGTCCCACAGCACGGCCTGGCGGCCGTTCCAGTCGAGCCAGACGGTGCCGAAAAACAGGAGAAACAACAGCCCGGCGAAGCCGATGCGCAGGTTGCGGTACAGCCCGGTGAAACTGCGGGTGTGAATGCCGCTGTCGACATGGCGTTTGGCGGCGGTGACTACGGGCGCGGCAATCTCGGTAAATTGAATTCTATCGTTCATGGCTCGGTGCTCATCAGGCCTCGATCAGGCATGAGCACTATGGCCCCCGAGCTGTTATCAGCACAGGCTCAGGTTTCGCGATAAAAACCGTATCAGATGCGCAGCTGAAGGCCGCCAGGCCTCATATTACCGAGCCTGGAACGCTTGTCTTCAGATGCCTGCGGCTATCCACCGCACCCGCCACGGTCAGGGCATCGGCCTCTGCCTCGGTGATTGGTACGCGTTGCCCGGCGAGCAGCGCCACCGACATGCGCAGCTGTTCGTCGGTGATGATTTCGATGGCTGGGCCATCGCCTTCCAGATGCACATCGTCGCCGATGAGGGTGCAGCGGCGGGTGCTTTCGTCGATTTCAACCGGCATGGGAACATCCTCTTGGTGTCGGTTACAGGTTGTGACCGCAGCACATGGCAGGTTGCTGCATCGTTCCGCCGGGCGGGCGGCATCGCACTTGTCAGCGCGCAGCGGGTCAACCCTCAGAAGGGCCGCACGCCGAGCCCGGTCGAGGAGCATCACTATGAACCCCTGGTGGCACCCCATCTGGCAGGCCATACAAGCCGAGTTCGCCGACATCACCGACGAGCGCGAAGTGACCCAGGTCCTCGTGCGCCTGCTGATGGCCGCGCTGCTCGGTGCGGTACTGGGTTTCGAGCGCGAGCACAAAGGCAAGTCTGCCGGCGTGCGCACGCACATGCTGGTCTCGCTTGGCGCTGCACTGTTTGTGTTGTCACCGAGCATGGCCGGCGCTGACGAGCAGGCGCTGAGCCGGGTGATCCAGGGCATTGTCGCCGGTATCGGCTTTCTGGGCGCGGGGACCATTCTCAAGGGTAACGGCCAGGACACCAGCCATGTGAAAGGGCTGACTACCGCTGCCGGGTTGTGGATGACCGCCGCCATCGGCACGGCTGCCGGCATGGGGCGTGAGGCCACGGCATTGATCAGCACGGTGCTGGCCTTGCTGGTGCTGGGCACGATGCCTTTGCTGGTGGAGAAGGTCGAGAATGTGGATGAGGCGAAGCAGGAGGAAGAGGAGGAGGGCAGGAAGCACTGAGGGGAGCCTAAGCTCCCCTCAAAGTGATGTTGCCTGCTCTTTTTTATTATTGAAGACTGGCCTTTTGTTGTTTTTGTAAGCCTGTCTTTGTGTTGCGAGCGACCCCCATGCGGGGTCAAGAGCAAACGTATTTTTTTGAGCGCTGACCTGCTTTCACCATGACTGGTCCGGTGCTGACTGCTGCTACCTTGAGGTAGTTTTATTGTTCTGTGTCAGACCGCGGGGCGTACCCCTGAAAAGCGTGCCTACTCCAAAAAAATCTGCTTGCTACGCCTCTGCCGTGTTGTTCTTGTTATGTCAGAGCCGTTACCTGTTGTTTTTATTGGGTGTGTCGTTTTTCTTGTTCTTGTACCAAAGATATAGCAGGGCCCGTGCCAACTTTTGCAAACCCTTTAAAATCAATCACTTAAGCGTTTACGGAAAAACACCGAGCCTGAAATTTTGTCGATTTGTTTCCCTGTTACCCGATTTTTTGCTGTGAAACGTGGGGGAGGTAACACTCCACCCACATTCATGTGACACCCGTATGACTTACTGCGCGCTGCGTGCCCGCGCCACCCGCGAGCCGTTGGCCCGGCCAAGCACCTGGCTGATGCGTTGCCCCGCAGCAATCAGGCGGTCCAGGTCGATGCCGGTCTCGATGCCCAGCCCCTGGAGCAGGTACAGCACGTCTTCGGTGGCGATATTGCCGGTGGCGCCTTTGGCATAGGGGCACCCCCCCAAGCCCGCTACCGAGCTGTCAAACACGCTGATGCCTTCAAGCAGGCTGGCATACACATTGGCCAAGGCCTGGCCGTAGGTGTCGTGGAAGTGCCCGGCCAGCTGCTGGCGGGGCACCTGGGCCGAGACGATGTCGAACAGCCGACGGGTATCACCGGCGGTACCGGTACCGATGGTGTCACCCAGCGACACCTCATAGCAGCCCATTTCATGCAGGGCTCGAGCGACCGGGGCAACCTGTTCGGCGCTGACCGTGCCTTCATAGGGGCAGCCCAGCACGCAGGAGACATAGCCACGCACGCGCACGCCGTGGTTGCGCGCGGCTTCCATGATCGGCTCGAAGCGTTTGAGGCTGTCGCTGATCGAACAGTTGATGTTGCGCTGCGAGAAGGCCTCGGACGCTGCGGCGAACACCGCCACCTCCTTTACCCCTGCCGCCAAGGCATCTTCGAAACCCCGCAGGTTGGGGGCCAGGGCTGCGTAGGTGACACCGGGCTTTTGCTGGATTGCGGCGAAGACTTCGGCGGAACCGGCCATCTGCGGTACCCACTTGGGCGAGACAAAACTGCCGACTTCGATGTAGGCCAGGCCCGCCTCGGTGAGGTCGTCCACCAGGCGTACCTTGTCGGCGACGCTGATGGGTTGGGCTTCGTTTTGCAGGCCGTCGCGGGGGCCGACTTCGACCAGACGGACTTCTTTGGGCAAGGGCATGGCGGGTTTCCTGTGGCGGGTCAACGGTTGTCTTTATTGTTCAAGGTCGCGGCGAGGGCTTGTTCACAGCGCTCCTGGGCGGTGTCGAGTTCGAGTTGCATCTGGTGGATGTCGAGCATCTGCTGTTCCAGCTGGGCGCGTCGTTCGGCGATTTTCACCAGCATGCTATTGAGCTGCTTGAGATTGCCGCTGGTGGGGTCGTACAGCTCGATCAGCTCGCGGCATTCGGCGAGGGAAAAGCCGATGCGCTTGCCGCGCAGGATGAGTTTCAGGCTGACCTTGTCACGTGCCGAATAGATGCGTTCCAGGCCGCGCCGCTCGGGGCTCAGCAAGCCCTGTTCCTCGTAGAAGCGGATGGCGCGGGTGGTGATGTCCAGCTCGCGGGACAGGTCGGAGATGCTGTAGGTCTGAAGGCTCATGCTGGGGCTCGGCGTGGAGTATGCAGGTATCCTGAATGCAGGTTGACGTATACGTCAAGCAGGGCTTGAAGGCGTGTGAGGGTTTCTAATCTGGCACGCCTGTGCGCCGATACGCATTGGGTGTCTGCCCACTTAGTCGCTTGAAAAACCGCGCAAAGTAAGTCGGGTCGGTAAACCCCAGGGTATCCGACAACTGCCCGATGCTCATGCGGGTATAGAGGAGGTTGCGGCGCGCCTCCAGCAGCAGGCGCTGATGCACCACCTGCAAGGCGGTCTGCCCGCTCAAAGCGCGGCACAGCTGGTTCAGCTGCAGGCTCGAGACGTTCAGCCGCGCAGCAAAATCTTCCACGGACAGGTGCTCGCGGTAATGGGCCTCGACCAGGCGCAGGTATTGCCCGAGCAATTGCCGGTCACGTTCGTCACGGTTGCGTGGCGTCTGCCCCAGTTGCTGCTGGCGGCTGATCCACACCATCAATGCTGTGACCAGCGCCTGCAGCATCGTCGCCCGGGCCGGGGCATTGCCCTGGTACTCCTGCTGCAAGGTGTCGATCAGGCTGCGCAAGCGCTGGCGGTCCTTGCCCAGCGCATAGCACGCCGGCGCGGCAAGCATGCCCAGCGGCGCGCCCAGTTGCTGCTCAAGGCCCGCCACCAGCGCGGTGCCGAAGGTCAGCACATGCCCTTGGATGTCGGCACTGAAGCGAAAGCCGTGCACGGTCAATGGCGGTACTACCTGGATCGAGGCTTGGCTGATCGCGCGGCGAACACCTTCGATCTCCACCTCGGCCTGGCCACGTTGCACATACAACAGCTGGAACAGCTCGGCGTGCTGGTGCGGTTTGATTTCCCAGTGGTGCAGGCGGCTGCGTGCCGGGATCGACTCGCAGTGCAGCAGGTCGGTGCCGGGCCACGCCTGGTTTTCGCCATACAGCTGGAACAACGGAATGCCGGGGAGGGTGGATTTCATGCGGGGATGCCTGTCCGTTAATCGAACGTTTTTTGTAAAAGTGCAGGTTTTGCATGGAATAGCACACTTAAACGGCTGGCGTTGCCCGTAAAAATGCAGGTGCAAACCCTAACAGCAGATGCCCGGCCACTGCCAGTCCAGGCCGGCATCGCCCGACTAGAGACAACAACAATGAAAACTCAGGTTGCAATTATCGGTGCAGGTCCGTCTGGCCTGCTGCTCGGCCAATTGCTGCACAATGCCGGTATCGAGACCGTCATCGTCGAACGCCAGACCCCTGAATACGTGCTTGGGCGCATCCGTGCCGGGGTGCTTGAGCAAGGCACTGTCGACCTGTTGCGTGAGGCCGGTGTATCGGCGCGCATGGACCGTGAAGGCCTGGTGCATGAAGGTGTCGAACTGCTGGTCGGCGGGCGTCGCCAGCGGTTGGACCTCAAGGCCCTGACCGGCGGCAAGACAGTGATGGTCTACGGCCAGACCGAGGTCACCCGTGACCTGATGCAGGCGCGTGAAGCCAGTGGGGCGCCGATCATCTACGCGGCGAACAATGTGCAGCCGCATGAGCTCAAAGGCGAGCGGCCGTACCTGACGTTCGAGAAGGACGGCCAGGCCCACCGCCTGGAGTGTGACTACATCGCCGGTTGCGATGGTTTCCACGGGGTTTCCCGGCAGAGCATTCCCGAGGGCGTGCTCAAGCAGTACGAGCGGGTCTATCCATTTGGCTGGCTTGGCTTGTTGTCCGATACGCCCCCGGTCAATCACGAACTGATCTATGCCCACCACGAGCGGGGTTTCGCGCTGTGCAGCCAACGCTCGCAGACGCGCAGCCGCTATTACCTGCAAGTGCCGCTGGACGATAAGGTCGAAGCCTGGTCCGACGAGCGTTTCTGGGACGAACTCAAGGCCCGTTTGCCCGCCGAGGTTGCGGCTGACCTGGTCACTGGCCCAGCCCTGGAAAAAAGCATCGCGCCGCTGCGTAGCCTGGTGGTCGAACCGATGCAGTACGGCCACCTGTTCCTGGTCGGTGACGCTGCGCACATCGTCCCACCCACCGGCGCCAAAGGTTTGAACCTGGCAGCTTCGGACGTCAACTACCTCTACCGCATCCTGGTCAAGGTGTACGGCGAAGGGCGTACCGACCTGCTTCAGCAATATTCGCCGCTGGCCCTGCGCCGGGTATGGAAGGGCGAGCGTTTCAGCTGGTTCATGACCCAGCTGCTGCATGACTTCGGCAGCCACAAGGATGCCTGGGACCAGAAGATGCAGGAGGCAGACCGCGAGTACTTCCTGAACTCCCCGGCGGGGCTGCTGAACATTGCCGAGAACTATGTGGGGCTGCCGTACGAAGCAGTAGTCTGACCTGCCATTGTGCAAACGAATTGTGCCTGCCTCGAAATTAGCGAGTCAGTAGCGCCTCCATCTCCCGGTATCCCCGCTGGCGCGCATGCTCCAGCGCGGTAACCCCGTCCTTGTCGGCACTCTGCCGATCCGCCCCCGCAGCCAGCAGCCGGCGCGCAATCTCCACATGCCGCGGCCCGCCATCCCCCAGGATCACTGCCTCCATAAGCGCGGTCCAGTGCAGCCGGTTCAGGTGGTTCACGTCCACCCCGGCGTCTATCAGCATCTGCACGGTCTCGACGTGCCCACGCTCCGCCGCAGGGATCAACGCAGTTCCCCCGTATCGGTTGGTGCTCCGGAGGTCGGCACCGTGGCTCAGGGTCAGCCGCAGGATGTCGTTCAGGCCCCGGGCGCCGGCATACAGATAAGGGCTGTCATCAATATTGTCCTTGGCGTTCACGTCGGCACCGGCCTCGATCAGCGCTTGGGCCGCCGCAACCTGGTTGCCGTGAGTGGCCACCATCAGGGCAGTGCGCCCTTGCTCATCACGGCTTTCCAGTCGGGCACCTTGTGTCAGCAACTGTTGCAAGGTGCGCACGTCATCGTGACTGGCAGCGTTGTGCAGGTGGTTGTCCAGGGTGGTGTTCTCGGCGTGGGCGGCAAGGCTGGTGAACAGGGCGAACAGCATGGTTGCGAGTGGTATACGCATGGGATGGGCTCCTTGGTGACCTGTCTGCATCCTAGAAAAATCACACCAGGTCTTGAAGTTAAGTTTGCGCATGACCGACAGTGGTCTGCTGAATAGACAAGGCAGGAAGCAAAACGATGAAGTTCTCTACACCGCTGATGAGCGCGCTGTGCCTGGCGGTCGCGAGTGGGTGGGCCTGTGCCGACCAGGTGATGCCCGCACCACCCGAGCTGGCGTCCGGCTATCGCACTGGCCTGCAGCCGGTGCACGCCAACCGGCATATGGCCGCCGCCGCCAACCCGCTGGCCACCGAAGCGGGGCGGGCGATGCTGCGTGCCGGCGGCAGCGCCATCGACGCGGCCATCGCCATGCAAATGGTGCTGACCCTGGTCGAGCCGCAATCCAGCGGCATCGGTGGTGGGGCTTTTATCCTGTACTGGGACGGCAAGCGCGTGCAGGCTTTCGACGGCCGAGAGACTGCCCCGGCGCAGGTAACGGAAAAACTGTTTTTGCAAGCCGATGGTTCGCCGATGCCGTTCAAGACGGCGCAGATCGGCGGGCGCTCAGTGGGTGTACCCGGGGTACTGCGCGCGCTAAAACTGGCTCACGAGCAGCACGGCAAGCTGCCTTGGCAGCAACTCTTTGCCCCGGCCATTGCGCTGGCACGTAACGGTTTCCCGGTTTCCGAACGCCTTCACACCCTGGTGGCGGGCGACCCGTATATTCGCCGTTCACCCTCCATGGCCCGCTACTTCCTGGATGAAAAGGGCAAGCCGCTGCCGGTGGGCACGAGGTTGCGCAACCCCGAGCTTGCGCAAACCTTCGAGCAGATTGCCGCGCACGGTCCCCGAGCGTTCTATACCGGTGAAATCGCCGGGGCCATCGTGGCCAAGGTGCGCAGCCATGCCAATGCCGGTTACCTGTCGTTGCAGGACCTTGAGCAGTACCGCGCCAAAGAGCGCGAGCCGGTGTGCGGCCCCTACAAGGCCTGGCGTATCTGCGGCATGCCGCCGCCATCGTCGGGTGGGGTAACGGTGTTGCAGACGCTGGGCGTGCTTGAAGCCGTGCAGCGCGCCACGCCACAACGCGATCTGGCAGCATTGCGGCCGCTGGCGAACGCGTCCCCGGCAGGCCTGGAGGCATCGCCGCTGGCCGTGCACCTGATCGCCGAGGCCGAGCGCCTGGCCTATGCCGACCGCGCTCAGTACCTGGCCGACAGCGATTACGTGCCGGTCCCGGTCAAGGGCCTGATCGACGCCACCTATCTGGCCAGCCGAGCAGCGCTGATCGGCGAGTACAGCATGAAGCGCGCCCGCCCAGGCACCCCGCAGGGCGCGGACCTGGCCATGGCCCCTGACCGTTCGCCGCTGCGCATTTCCACCTCGCATCTTTCTGCAGTGGACGACAGTGGGCAGGCCTTGGCGATGACCACGTCGGTGGAGGCCGCGTTCGGCGCGCACCTGATGGTCAAGGGCTTCCTGTTGAACAACCACCTGACCGACTTTTCCTTCCTGCCGCAGGAGCATGGCAAGCCGGTGGCGAACAGGGTCGAACCGGGCAAGCGGCCCTTGTCGGCCATGGCACCGACCCTGGTGTTTTCACGTAACTCGGGGGAGCTGGTGGCCAGCCTCGGTTCGCCCGGTGGGTCGCAGATCATCGGTTACGTGAACAAGGCCCTGGTCGGCTTGCTGGACTGGCAGCTCGACCCACAGCAGGCCAGCAGCCTGCCCAACTTCGGCAGCCGCAATGCCGCTACCGAGGTGGAAGCACAGTTGACCAGCCCGGCGCTGATCCGCCAGCTGGCGGCCTGGGGGCACGAGGTCACGCCCATGACCATGACCAGTGGCATGCAGATCATCCAGCGCGATACCAACGGTTGGTCAGGCGGCGCCGACCCGCGGCGCGAAGGCGTGGCGCTCGGCGATTGAGGGCGCGCGTTGCGGGGCATCAGGTAGCGTGGTAGAAATCACCCTTGTCATTTAGAAGTTGAATATCAAGATGTCTATCAGCGTGAAATCGAATAGAGCCCTGTTCGACCTCGACCTGCTGCGCGCTATTGTCGTGGTGGCCGATTGCGGCAGTTTCACCACCGCCGCCGCGCGGCTGCATTCGACCCAATCCACCATCAGCCAGAAGGTGCGGCGCCTCGAAGAAATGGTCGGCCACCGTCTGCTGGTGCGCGGCAACCGTGATGTGCTGCCGACCGACGCCGGGCAGACCTTGCTCGGCTACGCCCGCCATATGCTGGCCTTGAACGACCAGATGCTCGAAGCGTTGGCCGGGGCGATGGTGGGTGTCACAGTGCGCCTGGGCGTGCCCGAGGACTTCGTCGGTGGGCGCACCACCAATGCCTTGTCGGCGTTCAGCCGCCTGCACCCCCAGGTCAAACTGGAGGTGACCAGCGGGCTGTGCCGCGACCTCAGCCAGGCCTATGACAATGGCGAGCTAGACCTGGTGCTGCTCAAACAACGGCGCAACAGCCGCGAAGGGGTGGCGTGCTGGCCAGAGCGCCTGCAGTGGATAGACAGTGCACGCATGCCGTCTTTCGAGCTCGACCCGATTCCGTTGGTGACCTTTCCGCCGCGCGGTTTGTACCGCGACGACATGATCACCGCCATCGAAGGCATGGGCCGGCGCTGGCGTATCAGCTTCACCAGTTCCAGCCTCAGCGGCATCCAGGCTGCGGTAGCCGATGGCATGGGTATCAGCCTGCTGCCACCTCGGGCGGCAACGCGTGAACACCAGGTACTGGGGGGCGAGCAAGGGCTGCCCGAGGTCGACAGCTACGAGATCGTCATCGTGCACCGGCCCACGGCGGACGTGATGGTCAAGGCATTGGCCGAGGTGATGACACAGTTGCTGGCTGGCGGCGGGATCTAGAGCCCCTTGCTGCCTCGTGCAAAGGAAGTGTTTCAGTCTGTGGCCGAATGGAATATCTGACAGGTTATGCAGTCCCACTTGTTATCCGGGTACGACACCCATCCTCCCCATGCCATGGAGAAACAACATGAAAGCAGCGCTTTTCATCGCATTGCTGGCCAGCGCCGGCCTCGCCCAGGCCGCCGAGAAGGTGGAGCTCAAGCTGGCAGGCCCCGACGGCCCAGGCAAGTCGATAGGCACCATCAGCATCGAACAGAACAAGTACGGCGCGCTGTTGACCCCTGATCTCAAGGACCTGCCGCCTGGCGTGCACGGGTTCCACTTGCATCAGAAGGCGTCGTGCGCGCCTACCGAGGAAAACGGCAAACCTGTGCCTGCAGGTGGCGCGGGCGGCCACTGGGACCCGGATTCGACCCAGGCGCACAAGGGCCCGTTCGATGACAGCGGCCACCGTGGCGACCTGCCGGCGTTGTACGTCGGTGCCGACGGCAAGGCCACCTACCCCGTGCTTGCGCCCCGCCTCAAGGCCGAGGACTTCAAAGGCCATGCGCTGATGGTGCATGCCGGTGGCGACAACCACAGCGACCACCCTGAAAAACTGGGTGGTGGCGGTGCACGCGTGGCGTGTGGGGTTGTGCAGTAATAGGTGTTCGCCACAACATTTTCAGCGCCTGTGAGATCGAGCGCCGCCCGCGCGGCGCTTCGCGGGGCAAGCCCGCTCCCACTGTCTGGACTGCCCCCAAAAAGTTGGACAGTTCTATGCTGCCGCCTGGGTCCTGTACTCGACAGGGCTCAGGCCATTGAGCCTCAGCTTGATGCGGTCATGGTTGTAGTAGTGGATGTACTCATCCAAGCCCGCTTTCAATTCATCAACATTCTCAAACCGCTTGAGGTAGAAAAATTCTGACTTGAGCGTGCCGAAGAAGCTTTCCATAGCTGCATTATCTAGGCAATTGCCTTTACGAGACATGCTCTGCTTCACTCCACAACTGCGCAGTTTCTGGCGATACTGAGCCTGCTGGTACTGCCACCCCTGATCGGTGTGGAGCACGAGTTTCGGCTTCTCCCCCAGGGTCTTGAGTGCCTTGTCGAGCATGTTCCCAACCAGGCTGTACTGTGGGCGACTGGCCGTCTCGTAGGCGATGATTTCCCCGTTATACAAATCCATCACAGGCGAAAGATAGAGCTTCTGTTGCGCCACCTTGAACTCGGTTACGTCACTCACCCATTTCTGGTTGGGGCGCTGGGCGACGAAATTACGCTCCAGCAGATTCATCGCTATCTTGCCGACAGTACCT
>NZ_JMIT01000001.1:681525-2815361 GCF_000731675.1 Pseudomonas capeferrum
GTGTGCCCGACTCGATATTGAGGCGGGTGCTGTTTGCTTCACCTCAATCTCATGCATGCACCAAGGCTGGCAGTGGAAATGTAACTGACAGCACTGGCCGGAGTTAGACAGTGGGAGCGGGCTTGCCCCGCGAAGCGCCGCGCGGGCGGCGCTCGATATCCGCCCCCCTGAAGAAACCAAGACAGGCACCGCTAGCCTCAATACCCTCCCAGGCGATCCTCAAAACTCAGCAATACACCCCAGATCAGTCAACCGCCCCCCCCCGCGCGCCCCTCGGTGACAGGTGAATCCCGGCGATCATACAGCGCACCGAGCCGCCGGCCATTTCAATGGTCGGTACATCCAGCGGCACCAGCCGCGCCGAACGCTCGATGCGTTGACGCTGCTCACCGGTAAGGCTGTCGAACGCTTTGCGCGAGAGCGCCAGAATCCGACCATCGCTGCCCGACAGCTCGATGGCGTTACCTGCAAACTGGCTGATCTGCTGGTTGCTCAGGTCGATGACATCCCGGCCCGACTCGATCAGCCGCATGCGCACCTCTAGTGCGCGGGCGCGGTTGGTGAACGTGCCAAAGCCGACCAGGGCAAACTCGGTGGCTACGCACATCAGCACGTTGGTGTGATAGATCGGCGTGCCGTGCTCGTCTGCCGTGTCGAACACCATGGGCTCGAAGTTGAAGTGGGTGCTGAAACGCTCGAGGGCGATCGGGTCGGCGCGGTTGGAGCGTGCGGTATAGGCAACCCTGGACAGATGGTCGAACACCATCGCCCCGGTGCCCTCCAGAAACAGCTCGTCCTGCTCCAGGCCGGAATAGTCGATCACATCCTGCACGCGGTACTCATGCTTGAGCATTTCGATGACGTCCGCGCGGCGCTCGCGCCGACGGTTGCGCGAGTACATCGAGTAGATCGCGACATGGCCACCCGGGTGGGTAGAGAACCAGTTGTTGGGGAACACCGAGTCCGGCGTGTTCTGCTCGCCGAAGTCATCGAACAGGTGCACCCGCACACCCTCTGCTTCGAGCCTGCCTGCTGCCTGGGTAACCTCGTCGCGCGCCACATTGGCCAAGGCCTGGGCGGTGATGTCGGGGTGGGTGCTCTGGAACGAATTGTCTGCTGCTGTTTCCGGGTTGGGGGTGAAGGCGTGCGGCCTGACCATGACCACGGCCGCAGGTGCTTGAATGGAACGCGTTGGAAATGCCATCTGGAATACCGAGAGTAGGAGAGTTATGCAACGCGTCGGATACGGCTTTTTGCAGCGCGGCCGCGGGTGTGGCTGAACAGGTCTTTAGGGTCTTCGTCCACCCACGGTACCAGGTCTATCTTCGAACCCATGCCGCGCTTCTCGGCTTGCTGTAGTACGTACCGTAGTACAGTGTAATCTTCCAGCGCGAAGCCTACTGAGTCGAACACTGTCACCTGGCTTTCACTTTGCCGGCCTTCGGTTTCACCGCGCAGTACACGCCACAAGTCAACGACCGGGAAGTCGGCGGGCAACTGCTGGATGTCACCTTCGATGCGGGTTTGCGGTTCGTACTCGACGAACACGCGCGCGTTGCGCAGTACGTCGGCATGCAGTTCGGTCTTGCCTGGGCAGTCGCCGCCTACCGCATTCAAGTGCATGCCAGGTTCGAGCATCTCGGGGGTGATGATGGTTGCGTAGGCCTTGTCGGCGGTCACGGTGGTGATGATGTCGGCACCTTTGACCGCTTCTGCCACCGAGCCGGCTTTGCGAATGCTCAGGCCCGTGTATTCCTTGAGGTTGGCAATCAGTTTGGCGGTGGCCAGCGGGTCGGTGTCGTAGGCGACGATTTCTTCGATCCCCAGGTGCTTATGGAAGGCCAGCGCCTGGAATTCGCTTTGCGCGCCATTGCCGATCAGCGCCATTTTCTTCGAGTTTGGCCGGGCCAGTGCCTGTGCGGCCATCAGCGAGGTTGCGGCGGTGCGCAGGGCAGTGGCGATGGTCAGTTCCGACAGTAACACCGGGTACCCCGTCGCCACATCGGCCAGCACGCCAAATGCCATGACCGTATGCAGGTCTTTGGCAGTGTTGGCCGGGTGCCCGTTGACGTATTTGAAGGCATATCGATGTGTGTCCGCGACTGGCATCAATTCGATAACGCCGACGTCCGAATGGCTGGCAACGCGTGCGGACTTATCAAAGTCCTGCCAGCGTTTAAAGTCTTCGCGCAGGGCGGCGGCCAGTTCACCCATGAACGGCGCTACGCCAATGTCATGCACCAAGTCGGACATGGTTGGAACATCAATGAAATACGTCATGCTCTTGCACCTTATTGTGGGCGTTCTCACCCGTTGCCGCAGGGTGAACGCTTACGATTGTTGAGGGGTTGCCAGCACGACAATTTTGATGAAAGGTTGCGTCAAATTGAAGAGAGCAGGTTGCCAGTTTCGTCAACTTTCTAGACAATCTGTTACCCCAGAATAACAATCTGATTACTTGGCAGGCACCATGGACACTGTAGATCGGGAACTGATCGCGCTATTGCGTGATAATGCGCGCACGCCCATCCTGACCCTGGCGAAGAAGCTCAAGGTCGCCCGGGCAACGGTGCAAAACCGCATCACCAAGCTTGAAGAACAAGGGGTAATCATCGGTTATACGATACGCCTGAGGTCTGATGCCCTGGACCAGGGCGTGCGGGCGATTACCAGCATCGGCATCAGTGGCCATCACGCGGCGGAGGTCAAGCACGCGCTACGCGGGCATCCCAATGTCGTGGCCATCCACACCACCAATGGCCGCTGGGACCTGATGGCCGAGCTGCGGGCCGACACCCTCGAAGCCTTCGACCGGGCGCTGAACACCATCCGCTCGATACCGCACATCGAAAACACCGAGACCAGCATTTTGCTCTCCACCTACAAGATGTGATCAGGTCGATAACCCAATTGGGTAGCGGCGTAGAGCAAACTGTCACCCGGGCTTTTCACTGTGCACCATATCCCATTTCGTGTGCGCACTCTGTAGCGTTCCGATTGACCTTATCGGCTGGCAAAATGAAACAGCTTCAGCGCCATGTATTTCACGTTCAACACTGTCTTGCCAGGCATCTCCCCGAATAATGGGCGTGCACTTGTGGTGGGCTTTCAATCACTCTCAGGCCTGATGAAAAGTTCATCTGGGCGTGCTTATCCATCTGCATTAATACCCCTACCTCCTGACGCTTGCTATCACAAGGCGTTTGCACTTTCGTGCCAACTAACGGCCGCAGTGGCGAGGGCGAGGGTTTTACAGAAAAAGAATAAGAGGTCAACTATGCATCCAACGTGCAACTCGCAAGACGCGACTCCGGAGGCTGGCCGCACACTGAAACGACGGCTGGAAAACAGGCATATTCAGCTCATTTCGATCAGTGGCGCGATCGGTACCGGGCTGTTCATGGGGTCGGGCAAGATTATCGCGCTATCAGGCACCTCGATCATTCTGGTGTACGCCATCATCGGCTTTTTCGTGTTCTGCATCATGCGTGCGATGGGTGAGATGCTGCTCGCCAACCTGCACATGGAGTCGTTCGCAGACCTGGTGCATAACTACCTGGGGCCGCGTGCCGGTTACATCCTCAGTTGGTCATACTGGCTCAGCTGGGTGGTGGCGGCGGTGGGCGATGTGGTGGTGGTGGCAGGTTTCTTCCAGTACTGGTACCCCGGCGTGCCCACCTGGCTACCGGCTTTTACCACGATGTTCCTGCTGCTGGGCCTGAACATGCTTGCCGTGAAGGCCTTCGGCGAAGTCGAGTTCTGGTTCGGGCTGATCAAGATCGTTGCGATCGTGTTGCTGGTGGTGACGGGGCTGGTGATGGTCGCCACGTCGTACACCACCCCAGGCGGGGTCACAGCCTCCTTCAGCCACCTGGTGGCGCCCGGTGTGGTCATGCCCCACGGCATTCTCGGCTTCCTTGCCGGGTTCCAGATCGCGATCTTCTCGTTTGTCGGCACCGAACTGATCGGTACGGCGGCAGCCGAGGCCAAGGACCCCGAAAGGACCCTGCCCAAGGCGATCAACACCATTCCGGTGCGTATCCTGCTGTTCTACATCTGTTCGCTGGTGTGCATCATCAGTGTGGTCTCGTGGGCCAACGTGCCTGCCAATCGCAGCCCATTCGTCGAGCTGTTCCTGCTCGGCGGCCTGCCGGCTGCTGCCGGGATCATCAACTTTGTCGTGCTGACCTCTGCGGCCTCGTCCGCCAACAGCGGTGTGTACTCGGGGTCGCGGATGCTCTATGGCCTGGCGCATCAACAGCAGGCACCCACGGCATTCGGGCGCCTGTCCGGGTCGGGTACGCCGGTCAGGGCGTTGATGTTCTCGGGGGTGTGCATGGCGATTGCGCTGACGCTGCTGTTCGTGATCCCCGAGGTCATGACCGTGTTCACCCTGGTATCGACCATTTCTGCGGTGATGATCATCGTTACCTGGTCGTTGATTCTGATGTCCTACTTCGCCTACCGCCGTCAGAACCCCAAGGCACATGAGCAGTCTAGGTTCAAGCTGCCGGGTGGCAAGACGACGGCGGCCATGGCGCAGCTGTTTCTGATCTTCGTGTTGTGCCTGCTGGCCCTGGAGCCTGATACGCGTACGGCGCTGTATGTCATGCCGCTGTGGTATATCGGTTTGCTGCTGGCCTACCGGCGACGGGTCAAGGTGTGTGCCCGCCAGATGGCTGCCACGGTGTCCTGAAACCCCAGGCATCGGCGAGCGGGCCTCAGCGTTGGCGCTCGGCCACCGCCCGCAGGGTGCGCAGGGTAACCACCGGCGCATCCACCACGAAGCGGTTGGCCAGCCAGCCGGGCACATCCCCGGCAGGGTCTGCCTTGAGCTGGTAGGTAACCTCGGTTTGCCGTTCACCCAGCGGTTTCATCACCCATTCGCCCGTGAGGCGCTGCACGCGTATCAGCCCGGCCACCTCGGGGACCTTGCCGGGGTCGGCGCGCAGGTGGCGCAACAGGGTGCCATCGTCGCGCAGTTCGGTGGTGACCTTGAGCACGATATCCCGCGGCATCGTCGGCCACGGCAGGTCGGTGGTCAGGTACACCCAGGTACTGTCGCCGTCGACCTCCAGCAGGCGCATTTCGGCACAGGCGTACAGCCATTTGCATGCCACCCGCAGGTTTTCCTGCAGGTCGGTGAGCGTGCGCACGCTGGCCTTCATGGTGCTGACACCGCGAAATTGCTGGTAAGGGGAGCCGGCAGCGGCACTGAGGTAGACGCGGATGCCTTCTCTGTCGTAGGCCAGGTTCCAGTCGTCGGCTGCCTGAGCAGCGCCGGACAGCGCCAGCAACAGGGCGGCAAGCAGGCGATAGCGGTTCATGATGAGCACCGCGCAGGGCAGGGGTGATCAGTATGAGCGGCAAACAGAAAGCCCGCCAGGTGGCGGGCTTCGGACCATCAGCCTGGGCTCAACGCTGTGGGTTGAGGGTCAGGTGCACGTGGCGGTTGACGTCCTTGTACAGCAGGTAGCTGAAGTTGCCTGGGCCACCGGCGTAGCAGGCTTGCGGGCAGAAGGCGCGCAGCCACATGAAGTCGCCGGCTTCGACTTCGACCCAGTCCTGGTTCAGGCGATACACCGCCTTGCCTTCCAGCACATACAGGCCGTGCTCCATGACGTGGGTTTCAGCGAACGGAATGACGCCGCCTGGCTGGAAGGTCACGATGTTGACGTGCATGTCGTGGCGCATGTCGGCCATGTCGACGAAGCGGGTGGTGATCCAGCGGCCTTCGGTACCCGGCATTTCAATGACAGTGGCATTGTCGCGGTGGGTGACGAAGGACTCTGGCAGGTCCAGGCCTTCAACCTTCTGGTAGTGCTTGCGCAGCCAGTGGAAGGTGACGTTGGCCCTGCTGTGGTTGCGCAGGCTCCACTCGGCGCCTGGGGCGATGAAGGCGTAGCCGCCCTGGGTCAGGGTGTGGTGCTTGCCTTCCAGGGTGATGTCGAGCTCACCCTCGACCACGAACACCACGGCTTCGGCGTTGGGGTCCAGTTCCGGGCGCTCGCTGCCGCCTTCCGGGGCAACTTCGACGATGTACTGCGAGAAGGTCTCGGCAAAGCCGGTCAGCGGGCGGGCGATGACCCACATGCGCATCTTGTCCCAGAACGGCAGGTGGCTGGTGACGATGTCACGCATCACGCCCTTGGGGATGACGGCATAGGCTTCGGTGAACATGGCACGGTCAGTCAGCAGCTCGGTTTGAGCCGGGTGCCCACCGTGGGGGGCGAAGTAGGAATGATTCGACATGGACGATCTCGACTTGTTGTTCTCTCCCCGTGCCGTGAACCGCACCGGCCGGTGCGGCGCAGGGGATGTGCCGACAGAATAGGGTCGAGCGCGTGCCATCTACAAATTAAATGTTGGAATACCCGGTATTTGCCGGCTGAATGCTAACCTGGCGCCCTGCATGTTGCTCCGGCAGGCGGTTGCCCTGGCCGAACAGCTTGTGGCGCAAGGTGCCGTCCTGGTAGTGCAGGGGGTAGCGGCCGCGACGTTGCAGCTCGGGTATCAGCAGCTCGACCACATTGGCCAGGTCATCAGGTTGCACGGCGTAGGTGAGGTTGAACCCGTCGATGCCGGTCTCGTCCAGCCAGCTTTCCAACTGATCGGCAATATCACTGGCTGCGCCCACCAGCACCGGGCCGCGGCCCCCCAGGCCAACGAACTCGGCGGCCTCGCGCACGGTCCAGCGGCGGTTGGGGTCGGCCGCGGTGAAGGCGGCCAGGGCCGCGCGGCCGGCATCGTTCTCGACATATTCGATGGGGGCATCCGGGTCGAGGCCGGCGAAGTCGATGCCGGTCCAGCCCGACAGCAGGGCCAGGGCGGCGTCCAGGTCAACGTAGCCACGGTACTCGGCGAAGCGCGCTTCGGCTTCTTCACGGGTGGGGGCGACGATCAGCAGGGCCTGGGCGTAGATCAGTACCTCGTCGCGGCCACGCCCGGCAGCCTCGCTGGCCTGGCGGATGCCGTCGGCATAGCGGCGCAGCACCGTGGCCGTAGGCCCGCTGATGAACACGCACTCGGCATGTTGCGCGGCGAACTGCTGGCCGCGTGCCGAGGCCCCCGCCTGGAACAGCACCGGCGTGCGCTGCGGCGAGGGCTGGCACAGGTGCATGCCAGGCACCTGGAAGTGCTCGCCGGCATGGCTGATCGGGTGTACCCGGGCAGGATCGATGTAGCGGCCGCTGTCACGCTCAAGCACCACCGCATCGTCGTCCCAGCTTTTTTCCCACAGTTTGTACAGCACCTGCAGGTACTCCTCGGCCAGGTCGTAACGCTGGTCGTGGCCAAGCTGGCGAGCCAGGCCCAGGTTGCGCGCGGCGCTGTCCAGGTAGCCGGTGACAATGTTCCAGCCGACTCGGCCATTGCTCAGGTGGTCAAGCGTGGACATGCGCCGGGCAAAGGGGTAGGGGTGCTCGTAGGTCAGTGAGAAGGTCACGCCAAAGCCCAGGTGCTCGGTGACCCCGGCCATGGCCGGAACCAGCAGCAGTGGGTCGTTGACCGGCACCTGCACGCCGCCGCGCAGGGCTGCTTCGGGGCCACCCTGATAGACGTCGTAGATGCCCAGCACATCGGCGATGAACAGCGCATCGAACAGGCCGCGCTCCAGCAGGCGGGCCAGGTCGGTCCAGTAGTCCAGGCGGTTGAAAGCCACGCTGGTGTTACGCGGGTGGCGCCACAGGCCAGGGGACTGGTGGCTGGCGGCGTTCATGCTGAAGGCGTTGAAGCGGATGGGACGGGGCATGGCGATCAGTCTCCGGTCACGGCAGCACGGAAGCCGGGTAGACCGCATCGGCTACCTGCAACTTGCGCGGAATCAGGCCCAGGCCCTGGAAGGTGTCGGCCAGCTTCTGCTGTTCGGCGACGATCTGCGGGGTAATGGCGACGGCGTTGTAGTTACGGCGTTCGCTGGCCACTTGCAGCACGTCGGCCTTGATCCCCAACTGCGGCGCCAGCAGCGCGGCGACTTGCGCAGGCTCGGCGTTGGCCCATTGGCTGACCTTGCCCAGTTCGGCGAAGAAGGCCTTGAGCAGCGGGCGGTGCTGGTCGGCGAACGCAGCAGTGGAAAGGTAGAACGTGCGGTTGTTGGTCAGGCCGCTGCCGTCGCGCAAGTTCTTGAGCCCTGGCTGGCTTTCTGCCGCCGCGAGGAACGGGTCCCACAGGGTCACGGCCTGGACGCTGCCTGATTGCAGGGCCGCCACTGCGTCGGCGGCATTATTGACGTAGGCGGGGGTGATGTCCTGGTAGCTCAGGCCGGCTTGTTCCAGCGCGACGGCCAGCAGGTACTGGGCGTTCCAGCCGCGGCCGGTGGCTACCCGCTTGCCTTTGAGGTCCTGCACGCTGGTGAGGTGGTCTTGCTCGCGTACCACCAGGCCGATACCGCGTGGGTAGGGTTGTTCGGCGGCCAGGTAGACCACCGGTTTACCGGCGGCCTGGGCAAATACTGACGGGGCGTCAGCGGCGTGGCCGAGGTCGATGGCGCCGGTGCTCAGGGCTTCGAGCAATTGCGGGCCTGCGGCGAACTCGTGCCAGCTGACGGTCACGCCTTGCGGGGCGAGGGCTTTCTCCAGGGCGCCGCTGCCTTTGAGAATATTGATGCTGTTGAACTTCTGGTAACCGATACGCAGGGTCTTGGCGTCTTCGGCCAGGGCATTGGACCAAGGCAACAGGGCGCTGGCGACACTGGCCAGCAGGCCGCCGATTAGCAGGCGACGCAGGGGCGAGAAGGCACGGACGGGCATGAGGCGTATTCCTTGAATGGGGTGGCAATCGATGCGCCCAGACTAAGGAGGTGGCGTTTGGCTTTCAATTTGTTTATTCCATTTAGTTAGAATGTTTAGTTATTTTTATATCCTTTTTGTAATTCATGATTCAGCACCCGTTACACGGCAAATAGCAGTGTGCCATGACCTTTTTTTCACATCTTCTTGCTAGGATCCCCGCACTCTCGAGGAGCCCTTTTTCATGCCGCACATCCTGCGCAAACGCAGCACCCGCATCGCCCTGACCGCCACCGCCAGCCTGCTCGCTGCCACGCTGGGCTTCTTCGCCTGGCAGAGTTTTTACCCCGTCCAGGCTGCCAGCGGTTGGGATGTCGAGGTGTTGCACCGCGACGTGACCAAGGCTGCGTCGTTGTTGCCGCAGGCCGACGGCAGCCTGCTGGTCAGCCGCGAGCTGGACGACGGCCGTGGCAGCATCCTCAAGATTACTGCCCAGGGTGACCGCGTGGTGGTGATCGACAACCTGTCCAAGCCCGACGGCATGGTCGCGGCCGAGGGCGGCTGGGTCTTCAGCCAGGAGGGTGGCCTTGCGCCGGTCAGCCTGTCTCGCGACGGCCAGGTCACCCACCTGTTCGACGGCGAGAGCGTGCAAGGGTTGTGGAACGATGGCGATCACCTCTATGCGATCGAAGACCGCAAGGGCAATGGGCGGTTGATGCGCTATGACTGGCGCAGCGGCCAGCTGGATGTGCTGCGCACAGGGCTCAGCGAAACCGAAGGCCTGACCCGCTGCAACGATGGCCGCCTGCTGTATACCGAGAAAGCCAACGGCAAGGTTCGCGCATTGTCCGAGGACGGCCAGGACCCGGTGGTGGTCGATGGCCTGCGCAACCCGACCTTCCTGTTTTGCGACCAGCGCGGCTTGTGGATCAGCGAAGACAACACGCACCGCGCCCGCCTGCTGCGCATCGATGCCGATGGCACGCGCCAGACGGTGCTGTCGTTCCTCAAGGCGCCCCAGGCAATCGTTGCCGATGGCAAAGGTGGTTACCTGCTTGCCGAAGGCGGGCGTAACCGCGTACTGCACCTGGCCCCTCCGGTAGAGCGCAATACCGCGCAGCGCGACTGAGGGCTCAGTTTGGCAGGCGCGGTTTGCGCCCTGGCAGCAGGCCCAGCACCAGCAGGCAGCCGACCAGCACCACCGCGCCGCCCGCCAGTTGCAGCAGGCTCAAGGCTTCGTCGAGGAACAGCGCGCCCACCAGTACCGCGACCAACGTCACCACGAACTCGACACTGAGGGCACGGGTGGCGCCGATGCGCGCCACCAGGCCGAAATACAGCACGTACGTGGTGGCGCTCATGACCGCGCCGCTGATCATCAAGTACAGCCAGTCGCTGGCTTGCGGCACGCTGGGCACCGGCACCACCCACAGCAGGGGCAGGGTCAGCAGGCCGCCGGCCAGGAAGGCGCCGCCGGTGACGGTCCACGGGTCCTGGCCACGCAGGTGCAGGCTGGCGTAGTTGCTGCCGAACGCGGCGCTCAAGGCACCGAACAGCGAAGCGATGCAGCCGTGGATGAACACGTCGCTGACCGGCTGGGCCGGAAACCCCACCAGCATGGCGATACCGACGAAGCCCAGAAGCAGGCCCGCCAGGCCCTGCAAGGTGATTTTCTCCAGCCCCCAGACACGGCCGATGATCATCGAGAACAGTGGGATGGTGGCCACGAAGATCGCCGCCATGGCCGTACCGATCCGCGGGGTGGCATAGGACATGCCGATCAACTGCCCGGCCACGGTGGTAGCGCCGATCACCAGCAGTGGTTTCAACAGCGGGCGCAGGCGCAGGGTGCGCCCGAGCAAGGCGGCCAGAATCGCCAGGGTACTGCCGGCAATCAGCGCCCGCAGGCTGACCGCGCCGACCCAGCCGAAGGCGTGCACCACCTTGAGCAGGACCAGAAAGGAAAATCCCCAGGCAATGGCCAGAAACAGGTAGGCGGCAAAGTCACGCGGTTGCATGGGGCAGGGTCCGTCCAGGGCAGAGGAACGCAGGCTAGCGGGTTGCGGGGCGTGACTTCAAGCGCCGTCGGCGGTTTGCCTGTAACGCCGTTTCGTGGCTACCCGACCAACAGCGTGCTTCCCTGCATGGCCGCGCTCACGGATAATCACCGTATTCCAATAAACAGCCTGTGAGTGGGTATGAGTGATTCCGTAGTCAGCCTCGGCCAGCCTGAGATCGAAGGGGGGCGCAAGTCGCGCAAGAACAACCCCGAGAAAACGCGCGAGGATATCCTTCAGGCCGCCATCAACGAGTTCGTCCAGCAGGGCCTGGCCGGCGCGCGCGTCGATGCCATCGCCGAGCGCACCGCCACCTCCAAACGCATGATCTACTACTACTTCGGCAGCAAGGAGCAGTTGTACGTCGAGTGCCTGGTCAAACTCTACGGTGATATCCGCAAGACCGAACAAAGCCTGGACCTGGAGTCGCTGCCGGCCGAGCAGGCGATCCGCCGTCTGGTGGAGTTCACCTTCGATCACCACGACCGCAATGTCGATTTCGTGCGCATCATCTGCACCGAGAACATTCACTACGGCGAGTACGTCAAACAGTCGCCGGTCATTCGCGAAATGAGCAGCCTGGTGCTCGAAGCCCTTGGCAGTACCCTGCGCCGGGGCGAGCAGGAAGGCGTGTTCCGTGCCGGTATCGAGGTCATCGACCTGCACATGCTGATGAGCTCGTTCTGTTTCTACCGGGTGTCGAACCGCCACACCTTCGGCGAGATCTTCCAGATAGACCTCGCCGACGAAGCCATCAAGCAGCGCCACAAGACCATGATCGGTGACGCGGTCATTCGCTACATCCGCGCCTGAGCGGTGTCATTCGCCCAGCCGTTGCTCGCGTGACGGCGGGTAGCCGAAGTATGCGGCGTAGCACTTGCTGAAGTGCGACACCGAAACGAACCCGCAGGCCACTGCCACGTCCATCACCGACAGGTCGGAGTACTGCAGCAGGCGGCGGCTCTTGGTGATGCGCAATTCCATGTAGTAGCGCCGCGGCGAGGTGCCCAGTTGGGCCTGGAACAAGCGGTCGATCTGGCGCCGCGAGCGCCCACTGTAGGCGGCCAGCTGATCGAGGCTGAGGGTTTCTTCGAGGTTGTTCTCCATCAGCTCGACGATGGTGCGCATGTGCAGGCTCATGGACTTTTTCGCCCCCGGGCCGACCTGGCGATAGCGCGCGCCCGAGAACGACAGGATTTCTTCGACGCCTTCGGCCAGGCCGTCGCCGTAGAGCCTGCGAACCAGGCCGAGCATCAGCTCCATGGCGCCATTGGGGCTGGCGGCGCTGAGGCGGTCACGGTCGAGGGTGAAACTGGCCGGGGTGATGCGGGTTTGCGGGCTGCGCTCCGAGAGGCTGGCGCGTTGCTCGGGGTGGATGCTGCAGCCATAGTCATCCAGCACGCCCGCGCGGCCGAGGAACCAGGCGCCGTTCCACAGGCCGCCCAGGGCCATGCCGTGGGCTGCGCAGTCGTGCAGCAGTCGGTCGAGTTCAGGGTACCTGAGCGGCGTGCGCAGGCCGCCGCAGATGATCAGCAGGTCCAGCTCGCGCAGTGCTTCGGCCGACAGGTCGCTGGCCACCAACTCCAGCCCCAGGTCGCTCAACACCCGGTCACCGTCCAGCGACAGCGGGGTGAACTGGAAGCTGTCGGTGCGCAGCAGGTTGGCGGTGACCAGCACATCCATGGCCACGGTGAAGCTGGCCATGGAGAAGTGTTCCAGCAATACGAAGTCGACCCGATAGGGCGCTTGGGCATTTGCGGTGGTGGACTTGAGCCGCAGCATGTTGCTGGTGCTGGTCTTTTTGCTGAACTGACGTGGGGTGGGCACTCTGGACTCCGCTTCCTGGCTGGCCTGGGGAGTGTGCTCGGTGGCAGGGGGAAAGACAATCTCCGGGGTGGGGGTGTCGTATTTGAGGTCGTGTTCAGGCAATTGGGCGGGGGGAGTGCATGGCTTGAATTTTCCAGCGCCTATGAGATCGAGCGCCGCCCGCGCGGTGCTTCGCGGGGCAAGCCCGCTCCCACTGTCCACCTCCGGCCAGTTTTGTCAGTGAGATCTCCACTGCAAGCCTTGGTGCATGGCATGAGCTTAAGGGGATCCGAACGATGCACCGGCTCGATATCGAGTCGAACATACGAGGCGGACAGTGAAGATGTCACAGGCATAATTGGCCGAAGGTAGACAGTGGGAGCGGGCTTGCCCCGCGAAGCGCCGCGCGGGCGGCGCTCGATCTCATAGGCGCCGAAACCCTGACGGCGTACCTTCTAACCAAATTGAACCCTCAGCGCCTGCCACAGCCCAACGCATTACACGCCAATGGGAGAGCGCTCATGGAAATCGGAACGATCTGGATCATCCTCGCAGCCGTCGTGATTCTTCTGGAAATCTGGGCCATCTGGCACATCATCGGCAGTGACCGGCGCGCCGAGCGCAAGATGCTATGGGTCGTATTCGTGGTCTATGCACCGTTGCCAGGCTTGCTGTTCTGGGCTTGGCGCGGGCCGCGCGCAGTGAAGGGCAGGGCGGTATTGCAGGAAAAGTAATAGCCAGAGCATCAGGCGCGGGGGCGCCTGATGCGGCCACCGTCAACGCCTCAGGGCAGGATGCTGAACCGGATGGCCTGGCCCAGGCCATCCACCATCAAGCAGCCGTGAAACCTGACGCGCGACAGCACACGCAAGCTCTTGAGCTCTTCGTGGATGCGGTCGCGTATCTGCTTCTCGGCCTCGTCGATCCGGTCCGCCGTCGTCGCATGGTAGAGGTGAACCACACCCAACAACGTGGTTTCAATGTGCTCAACGGTATCCCAGCCGATTTTGCGCAGATGCAGGCGTGCGCTCGCGGCTTCGTCCTCATCGCCTTCATGCCGTGGGTTGATGGTGTAGGCGAGTTGAAAATGATGCTTGGTCATTGTCGCTTTCCTTGTTGCAGGCTGGCCTCCGTGCCGGGTCTTGCAATCTAGCGGCTGACAGACCTCGCTGAAAACACACACGTGGTTCAATGCTCCGACTTCGCTATCAGAAAAGTCTTACGGCGTTCTTGACCTCAAGCTAACGCGAGGTCTGATACTCGGGCCTTTCTTCCCCCGTGCGAGTTGCTGTATATCGCCGGCCAAGATACCGCTACCGCGCTTGGCGCTGGACGGGATGTTCATGGAAATCGAGGCCGTGGCGGCAACGGACTGATCAGCGCCTCAGGCTAGAAGAAACTGCGCTGCGCCTTGAACGTGACCACACTCTCGCAATACGCATTGATACCGGCATAGGCATCGCAACCGGAACCGCTGAGGTTGGAGTTGCTGTAGATCAAATTGAGGTCGATGCCCAGCCAAGGCCGCGACAGCTCCAGCGACCAGTCGGAAAACGCGCTGACCTGGCTGCCATCGCCAATCGTGAACGGCGTGCCCAAACGATGATGGGCCAGCTTGACGGTAAAGTCGGCGTCGAGCAGGGGCAGTTGACCGAGGTCGGCGAACAGGGTGCTGGTGCGGTTGTCGGGGTTGTCACGCAACGCGCCACCAAAACGGCTGCCGTATACCGAGATGCCCCCGTAGACGGCGTAGCTGTCAGGGCCTGAGAGGTTGGGTTGGCTGTAGTGGATCAACCCCACTTCATAGCCCAGGGTGCTGTCGAAGTGGTGCTGGTAGCCCATGTAGCTGTCCAGGCGCAGGGTGGAGTCGGGCGACAGGCCCATGCTCGGGGCGTATTGCCCCAAGTACCAGCCGTTGAGGTGGCTGAGGTCGAGGCCGCCATGAAAGGCCCCCACGGCGCTCGGCGAAATAAGCCCCTGGGCCATGCTGCGCGTCGGCGTAGTGCCAAGTTTGAAGTCGAAATCGCCCAATTGGCGCTGTATCTGCTGGGCCTGCAACGCGGCGCTGAACAGCAGCGCTGCGCTCAGCAACAGAATGGGCCTGGTCATGGTCACCGTCCTGGAAGGCTTGCTGTAGAGCGCCCAAGGATACCCGTGTTGGCCAAGGGTGCAAACCGTTCGGCGCGCCACCCAGGCGGCAGGGCTAGCGCTGATCGTGCGTTTACGCCCGAGCGTCGCACATTCTCTTCTAGAATTGCCTGAACACTTTCCACTCCAAGGCCCAGGCCATGCGCAGACTGTGGCGGAAATACCTCGACCTGCTGGATGCGGACCTGAGCACCAAGGTTTTTGACAATTTCAAGAACCTGTTGGTCTGCGGCCTGCTGTTTGCCGCCGGTACGGATGCCCTGCACAACAGCGACCCCGTGTTCCTCGGGCTGTGGGTACCGAGCGTGACCGGCTGGGGGTTGATCATCGTGTCGGCATTGCTGCTGCTGTTGAATGTCAGCGATACGCTGCATCGCTTGGCCAAGCTGCCGTATCACACGGCGCTGCAGGTTGCGCTGTGTTTGCTGTACCTGGTTCTGGCGTCGCGGGTGGTGGAAATCATCTGGAATTTTCGCGCGCACTGAACGTGGCCGGGCCTAGCCTTGGCTGGAGGAGGAGCGTTCGGCAACCTCTGTCACCACTTGATCGCTGCCAGCGCGCTGGATGACCAACCGCCGTTGTTCGTATTCGTCCAGGGAAAGGCCCTGGCGTTGCAACGCTTCGAGTTGCAACTGCCGGGTTTCCTCGGCGGTGTAGGCGCGCAGTTCAGGGTGGCTGGCGCAGCCGCTCAACACGGTCATGGCGGTGGCAATCAGGGCAGTGAGCAACAGGCGGGCCGAGGTTTTCATCGAGCAGCTCCAGAGTTTGGGGGGCGCAGGGATCGAAGCGATGGAGCAAGGTTATTGGGCATCCTCGATCAGTAGAAATTGCCTTGCTCGATAGTGACTATCGACAGCACCTTCTGGCGGGCAATACGGCTGAGCTTTGCTACCGTTAACCCACGCGGTTCGACCACATAGGGATAAGTCATGCGCATGCCATTGTTCGGGGTCTTGTCGGCGGTGCTGTGCCTGCAAGGCGTACCGGGGCTGGTCAAGGCCGAGGATGCTGCGGCGCCGCAAACCGCCGCAGTCGCCGCCAAGGAGGCGGTGTTCACCCAGGAGCAACTGGACCAGATGCTGGCGCCCCTTGCCCTTTACCCGGATGCGCTGCTGGCGCAGGTACTGATGGCGGCGACCTACCCCGGGCAAGTGGCCGAGGCGGTGGCCTGGTCCAAGGCCAACCCTAAGGCCACTGGCGACGCTGCGGTCAAGCAAGTGGCCAACCAGGCCTGGGACCCGAGTGTGCAGGCGCTGGTCGCCTTTCCGCAGGTGCTGGCAACCCTCGGCCAGGACCCGGTCTGGGTCCAGCGTCTGGGCGATGCCTTCCTCGCGCAACCCGACGATGTCATGAATGGCGTGCAGCGCCTGCGTCACCAGGCCCAGGCTGCCGGTAACCTGCAGAGCAACCAGTACCAGCAGGTGACTGTGCAGGCGGCACCGGCGCCCAAGGCCAGTGCTCCGGCCAGCAGCGCGCCGACCACCATCATCATCGAGCCCGCCGAACCGCAGGTGGTGTACGTGCCCAGCTACAACCCGACCACCGCCTACGGCACCTGGGCCTACCCGGCCTCACCGCCGGTGTATTACCCGCCGCCGCCGATGTATTACGCAGGCTCCGCACTGGTGGCGGGGCTGGCGTTCGGTACCGGCGTTGCGATTGTCAGTTCGCTGTGGGGCAATTGCGACTGGGGCCACAACGACATCGATATCGACGTCAATCGCTACAACAACATCAACGTCAACAACCGCATCAGCAACAACCAGAACAAGTGGCAGCACAATGCGGTAAATCGCGAAGGCGTGCCATACCGCGATGCACGCAGCCGTCAGCAATATGGCCGGCAACTGGACGGCGCCGCGCAGCGCACCGCCTTCCGGGGTGACGATGCCCAGCGTGCCCAGGCACGGGACAAGGCGCGCGCCTCGATGGACAGGGCAGGCATCGAACGGCCTGCCACCAGCAACCGCGAGGCGCGCGACCGGGTGCGCGAGGCGCAGGCGAACACCCCACGGCCTGCCGAGCGCCGAGCGCAGGCGGGCAGTAGCCGTGACAACCTGCAGGCCAGGCAGCAGGTGGCGCAAGCGCGGCCGGCCAACAGCGCTGGCCGTGCCCGCAATAACGCCTTCGATGGCGTGCGCTCGCCATCGAGCACCCGTGCGCAGGCCGACCGAGGTCGCATCAGCCAGTCGTTTGCCCAGCGGCCGCACACTGCGCGAGCCGCCGGACATCAGATTTCCAGGCCCAGTGCGCCCATGCGCCGTGGTGGAGGGGGCCGTCGATGAACCGTCGATCAGGGTGGGTTGCCTGTGCCCGTTGCTGGTTGTTGGTCGCAGGGATGGCGGGCTCGTGCCTGGTGACGGCGCAGGAGGCCTTCCCGACGCCCGAAAAGGCCGCCGAAGCCTTTGTTGCAGCGCTGGGCAAGGAGCACGCCGACGAGACACGCCTGGCACAGTTGTTGGGGGATGACTGGCGAACCTATATCCCCAGCGGCGGCGTACAGCGCAGCGACGTGGATGCGTTCTTGCAGCAGTACCGCGAAGCGCACCGCGTTGAAAGGCCCCATGAGCACCAGGCCATCCTGGCAGTGGGGCACGAACGATGGACACTGCCCATTCCCATCATCCAAGGCAGCCGCGGTTGGCGTTTCGACCTCAAGGCCGGCAGCGCCGAAATCCGCGCCAGGCGCATCGGCCGCAACGAGCTGGCGGCGTTGCAGTCGGTGCTGGCCTACCACGACGCGCAGCTCGATTACGCCTCGCAGGACCGCAATGGCAACGGTGCGCTCGAGTATGCACAGAAGATCCTCAGTACGCCCGGCAAGCACGACGGCCTGTACTGGGAAGATGCCGGCGATGGCCAGGTCAGCCCATTGGGGCCACTGTTCGGCCGGGATGTGGTCGGTGATGACTGGTACGGCTACCGTTTCCGCATCCTCGCTGCACAAGGCCCGTCAGCGCCCGGGGGCGCCTACAGCTACCTGATCGGCAACCAGATGAGCCGTGGTTTCGCCCTGGTTGCCTGGCCTGCCAAATATGACGACAGCGGGGTGATGAGTTTCATGATCAGCCACGACGGGCAGGTCTTCGAAAAGGACCTGGGGCCAGAAGGAGAGAAGCTCGCCAAGGCCATGAAGCGCTTCGACCCCGACGACAGCTGGAAGCTGGTCGATACCCCTGTTGGCGGCTGAAGCCGGCGCATCCTTGCGCCGCTGCATTCAGTGCGTGCGCACCGCGCGCACCTCGCGTGCGGTACAGCCATAGCGTTGGCGAAAGGCGCGGGTGAACTGGGCCTGGTCGGTGAAGCCCCAGCGAAACGCCAGCTCGCCGATCGCCTGGTGGCATTGCGGGTCGCGCAGTTGCTGATGCACCGCCTCCAGGCGCTGTTGGCGCACCCATTCGCCGAGGGTGTAGGGCGTGATCGAGAATAGCTTGTGCAGGTAGCGCAGTGACAGGCCGCAGGCATTGGCGATGGCTTGCGGTGACAGGTCGGGGTCGCCGAGGTTTTGCAGTACATAACGCTCGACCCGGGTCAGGTGCAGCGTGCTGAGGTTGGAGCCTTCGCTGCCCAGCACGCGCTCATCCTGTTGCAGGGCCAGCAGCAGAGTCGCACTTGCTTGCTCCAGCAGCAGGTGGCGTGCCGCTGTGGGGCTGGCGTCGAAGTGGCGCGCGCAGAGGTCCAGCTGCTCGACGAAGATGCGCCCCAAACCTTGGCTGGCGTCGAAGCAGTGGCGGGTGTAGCGCCTGTGCCCGAGCAGGTTCGCCTTCAGCGCACGCTCCGGCAGCTTCAGTACCCACAGGTCATTGTCCGCGCGGTAGTGGAAGCGGTAAGGGGCGTCGCCGCGCTCGACGATAAAACCGCCAGGGCGGCAGCTCAGTTGGTGGCCATCCTGCTCGAAATGCACCTCGCTGCGGCTAGGGACGGTAACCAGGTAGAACGCGTCAGAGTCCTGGCCGATGTGCGCCTTGTTGCGTGAATAGCCGAGCTGGCTGGAGCGCAGGCGTGACAGGCTGAGCGGGGTGGTGGGCGTGCTCCAGCGCTGCAAGTGGCCGTCGAATGGCTGTTCGGCGGCAAATTCCAGGCTCAACGGGAAGTACGTATCACTGATCGCTTCGGCCCAGCGTGCCTGGCGTTCGGGCTGCGCCCAGCCGTGGGTCGAGAGTTCTGTGGGCATGGTGGGTCCTTTTTCAAAGAGGGCAGCATTGAAAAAAGGAACTGCAGGCAAGCTACTCAAGCAGCTCTTGTTATTGTGCAAAAAAGCCCGGCTGCGCAAAGCGGCCGGGCAGGTATCACGCCCATGATCGGCGCGTGCCGACCTTCAGATCAAGCGCCGCGTGTCACCCGGTAGGTGGCAGACGGCTCCAGGCAGGCTTGCCAGCCTGGCGGCACGACGATGTTGGTGGTGTCCTCCTCGATCACACAGGGTCCCTGCACGGTCTGCCCAGGCAGCAGGCGGTTACCGTTGAACACCGGCGTGCGTTGCCACTCACTGTCGGCACTGAACAGCATCGGGCGCTCGCTGTCCGGGGCTGCCGCCGGTGGCTGGGCCGGCCCTTGCAGCGTTGGCTGTGGCGGGCGGGGCAGGTGACCGATGACCGAGCACTCCAGGTTGACCAGCTCTACCGGGCTCTCTGGCTCGCTGTACGAATAGAGCGTCTGGTGGCGCACGTGGAAAGCCTCGATCAGCGCTGCCAGCCCGTTGCTGTCCAGGGCGTGGCGTTCCAGCTGCACGCTGCATTCGTGGATCTGCCCTCGGTAGCGCATTTCCAGGGTGTAGTGGCAACTGCTGGCCTGGTCGCCGAAACCGTCTTCGCGCAGGTTCGCCAGGCCTTGCTGGCGCAGCTCGGCGAGGGCATGGTTGAGCTGCGCCAGGTCAGCGTGCTGCGCGTCCAGGCGCATCGACAGGCTGGTCAGCTGGTCATAACGCACATCCGAGAGGATCTGGCCGAAGGCGCACAGCCCTGAGGCCACCTTGGGGATCAGCACGGTGTGCATGCCGATTTCTTCGGCCAGGCGCACCACGTGCATGCCCGCCGCGCCGCCCGCCCCGATCAGGGCGAAGTCGCGAGGGTCGTGGCCGCGTTCGATGGACACCCGGCGGATACCGTTGACCATGTTCAGGTTGACCAGGGTGGTAATGCCAAACGCGGCGCGTTCCACGCTGATGCCCAGCGGCTCGGCGACCTTGATGCGGATGGCGTCCAGCGCCGCCTGGCGGTTCAGGCGAATGCTGCCACCGAGCAATGCGCCGTCGGGCAGGTAACCCAGGGCCAGGTTGGCATCGGTGACGGTGGGTTCAGTGCCGCCTTTGCCATAGCACACCGGGCCGGGCGTGGCGCCAGCGCTGCGTGGGCCGACCTGGAGCATGCCGAATTCGTCGAGGTGGGCGATGGAGCCACCGCCGGCGCCCAGGGTTTCCACCTGGATCATCGGCACGCCGATACGCTGGCGTAGAAAGTCCACGTCCTTGCTGAAGTTGGTGCGCCCGACGTTGGTCAGGGTAATGTCGAACGAGGTGCCCCCCATGTCCACCGTGATGACGTTGTCGATGCCGAACGGGCGCGCTACCGCGAGCCCGGCCTGGGGCGCCGAGGCAGGTCCCGAGTTGATCGCGTTGACCGCACGCTCACGCATTAGGTGGCCGGGTGCCAGGCCGCCGTTGGACTGGAAGTAGCGTACCGGTTGCTGCGCGCCCAGTTCCTCGAACAGGCTGTCGATGCGTGCCACGTAACGCGCCATCACCGGGCTCAGGTAGGCGTTGACCACGGTGGTGGAGGTACGGGTGTATTCGCGGATTTGCGGGAACACTTCAACGCCTGTGCAGACGAACACCCCGGGCAGCGCCGCCCGTACCAGCTCGGCGGCGCGCTGCTCATGGCTGGGGTTGCGCACCGACCAGAGGAAGGAGATGGCCACCGCTTGCACGCCTTCGGCACGCAAGTAATCGATGGCCTCGTGTACCGCGCGTTCGTCCAGCGGGGTGTGTTCGCGGCCATCACCGAGGATCCGGCCGCCGATGGGACGGCGCAGGTGACGCGGGGCAAGCATGTGCGCCGGCGGGTAGTGGGCGTCATAGCGGTGGCCCTCTTCCTTGTGGCCGAGGCGGATCTCCAGGCTGTCTTCGTGGCCCTCGGTGCACAGCAGGCCGACCTTGACCCCGGTGCGCTCGATCAGGGCGTTGAGGGCGACCGTGGTGCCGTTGATGCACAGGTCGCAGTTGGCGATGATCTCGGCCGGCGTGCGGCCGGTGGCGTCGGCGATCTGCGCCAGGCCGGCGCGAATGGCCAGGGTGCCATCCTGCGGCGTGGATGGGGCTTTGAACAGCTGCACGCCACCGTCGCGGTCGGCCAGGATGAAGTCGGTAAAGGTGCCGCCGGCGTCGATGCCCAGGCGATATTGATTGCGCATGATGGGTCTCCGGTCAGTGCAGGTCGCGGGCAAGGCGGGTGGCGGTTTCGTCGAGCTGGCCGTCGGCATCGACGATCACTGCGTAGTCCAGGGCTGCGCCCTGTGGCGACACCAGGCCGTTGCGCAGGTCTTGCAGCACGGCAGCTACCGGGCGTCGCAACGGGTCGCCGTAGCCACCACCGCCAGGGTTGATGTTGATGATCCGCTCGCCGGGCTGCAGGGTGAGCATGGGGTTCTGGGTGTAGTGGTCTTGCGTGCCATCAGCGTGCTGGTGGATCAACCGGCCGAGCTTGGGTGCGAGCAGGCCATTGCGTGCTCCGGCTGCGCCGGCCGTGGGCAGTTGGCGGCCTTCGCCGAAGCCGACCACGGTCATCGCGTGTTGCAGCGGTTCGATCTCCAGGCGGGTGCCGGAACCGCCGCGAAACTCACCGGCACCGCCACTGTCGGCCATCAGGCTGTAGCGGTGGATAAGCACCGGGTAGGCGTGCTCGAGCAACTCGATGTCGCCGCTCATCAGCGCGCCAAAGCAGCACAACGGCCCGCATGCGTGCCAGCCATCCATGACTTTGTTGGCGCCGGCGCCGGCAATGATCGAGGCCAGTACCATGGTGACGTACTCGCTGTTGCCATGGCGCGGGTCGTGGCCGGCAATGTTGATGCCGCTGGTATGGCCCCACGAGGCGGTGACCCGCTGCGGCGAGGCTTGCTCCAGCGCCGTGCGCACGGCATCGGCCAGGGTTTCCATCGGGGTGGTGGTGCAGTTGACGTGCGGTGCCGGCTCCTGGGCGTTGCACAGGGTGCCCTTGGCGCCGACATCGACCGTGACGCAGCGATACAGGCCCTCGTTGTAGGGCGGTGCGACCTGGGCGAACATCATCAGCCCAAGGTACACGCCGGAAACCGAGTTGCCCTCGTAGGAGTTGATGAAGTAAGGCACCTGCGGTGGGCTTTCGATACGCACGTGGGCTTGGTCGCCACGGATCTCGACATGGGCGGTGATGGCCAGCTCGCCCAGGCCGTGGCCGGAGTCTTCGAGCACGGCGGTGCCGCTGTACTGGCCGTCCGGCACGTCGCGCAGCAGGGCGCGCATGTGGCGGTCGGCCATGTTCTTCAGCTCGGCGATGCAGGCGCGTACTTGCTCGACGCCGTACTTGTCGAGCAAGTCGAGCAAGTGCCGTTCACCGACTTTGCAGGCCCCGTACTGGGCATTGAGGTCGCCTTCCTGGTACGGGCGGGCGCGCATGTTGGTGAGCATGAAGTTGATCACGTCTTCCCGGCGCTTGCCCTTTTCCCACAGTTTGACGGGCGGGATGCGCAGGCCCTCGGCGTAGATCTCTTTGGCGTCCGGGTTGTAGCCAGCGGGTACCGGCCCACCGATGTCGGTCAGGTGGCCCTTGCACACGGTCCAGAACACCAGCTCGCCCTGGTAGTACACCGGCTTGTACATGCAGCAGTCGAGGATGTGGCTGCCCTTGTACGCCGGGTCGTTGTGGTAGATCACGTCACCTTCGGCGATGTCGTCACCGAAGAATTCGGCCACGCACTTCATCGCGGGGATCAGCGAACCCAGATGGATGGGGATGTCCTGGCCTTGCAGGATCATTTCGGGGAGGTGGTCGAACAGCGAGTTCGAGTAGTCGTGGGCCAGGTTGAACACACTGGAGCGGCCAGTCTTTTCCAGGGTCAAGGTCATTTCCCGCTGCGCTGTCTCCAGCGCACCCCGGACAACCGCAAGGGTGATCGGATCTACTGTTTTCATGGGTCACCAACGTTTCTTGTTGTGCTTTGGGTGCGTGCCGCAGAGCTCGGCGCGTGGTGACAGGCTACGGGGGGAGGGGGGCGGCTGACTTGTCGGTGGGTGTACTGCTTGTTGCGCGTGGGTGCACGGGGTCGGGCAATTATTCCGCTGGGGTTCTGTGGCGGCGGCCTATCGGCCCAGCAACTGCTGTACCAGCCACTGCCCGGCCGGGCCGAGGGCGCGGCGGCGTGACCAGGCGATATCCATGTCGACCCGCCGCGGGTAACCGGCCACCTGCAATTGCACCAGGCCGCTGCCAAAGCGTGTGACCAGCGCTTTGGGCAGTTCTGCCCAGCCAAAACCACGGTCGGCGAACTCCAGCAAGGTCAGGTAATCCGGTGCTGACCAGGCTTGGCCGCGGTCGTGATGCAAGCTGGGGGCGTACGTCTTGATGTACAGCTGGCGCACGCTCTCCAGCTGCTGGCGCTGCACCGTGCGCAGTGCCGCCAGCGGGTGGTCGGCGCTGACATACACGCAAAACTCCGCCTGTTCAGGCAGGCGCGCCACGGCGACGTCGGCAGGGTAGTGGGGCTGTGCGGCCAGTATGCCGATCTGGGCCATGTCCAGTTGCACCAGCTCGATCACATCAGCGTCTTCAGACGGGCCGCAGCGCAGTTCGGTGTGCGGGTAGCGGTCGGCGAAGCCGGCCATGACCGCACTTTGGAACGTGACGCTGTAGCTGTCCGACATCACCACCGAGACCAGCGCTTCAACATGCTCGCCCAACCTCAGCGCCAGGGCGTCGAGCCCGGCGCTGGCATCGAGGATCGCTTCGACGTGCGGCAACACCTGTCGGCCTGCGGCATTGAGCGTGGGGTGGCGGCCTCCTCGGTCGAACAGAGTGCAGCCGATATCGGCCTCGAAATTGGCAATGGCGATGCTGACGGTGGACTGGCTTTTCTTGAGTTTGCGCGCCGCCGCAGAAAACGAGCCGAGCGAGGCAGCTTCGACAAAGGCAAGCAGGGCTTCCGGTGAGTAGCGCATAGGTATTGATAAAATCGATGGGTGCTATGTCGCGAGTATCTGTTCTATCAAAGAAAATAGAAAGCACGTCTTAAGCAATCGATGGAATTAGTAATGAAAAAGGTCTCTTTCACCGAGCGTATGGTCCATGCGGTGGGTTATGAAGTGTTCGCCGTGCTGCTGTGCGCACCGCTGTTGTCCTGGGTGCTGGGTAAGTCTTTGGCCACCGCGGGCACACTGGCGGTCACCTTGTCGGTAATCGCCATGGTGTGGAACATGGTCTACAACGCAGTGGTCGACCGCTTTGTGCAGACCGAGCGGGTTCACTGGAAAGCCCGGGCGCGCGTGGTGCATGGCCTGGGCTTCGAGGCGGGGTTGGTGGTGTGGTGCCTGCCTGTGGCGGCCTGGATGCTGGATATTTCGCTGCTGCAGGCGTTCATGGTCGAGCTGGGCTTCTTTGTGATCATCCTGCCCTACACCGTGGTGTACAACTGGGTGTTCGACAAGCTCCGGCACCATGTGGCCCAGCGCCAGACAGCGGCCTGAAGCCGCGACCAGCTCACGCAGCGTTGATCCAGATGGTCTTCAACTCCGTGTACTGGTCATGGGCCCAGATGGACTTGTCACGCCCACCAAAGCCGGACTCTTTGTAGCCACCGAACGGCGTCGACGCATCGCCCTCGCCAAAGCAGTTCACCGTCACCACCCCCGCGCGGATTTCCCGCGACAGGCGCAAGGCATTGCGCAGGCTGCCGGTGTAGGCCGAAGCGGCCAGGCCGTAGACGGTGTCGTTGGCCAGCTCGATCGCTTCGTCAATGGTCTCGAACAACGTTACGCTCAACACTGGGCCGAAGATTTCCTCGACGAACAACCGGTTATCAGGCGTAACCCCGTCGACGATGGTCGGTTGCACGAACACGCCCTGCTCGGTCTCACCGCCCTGCACCACGTTGAGCTTCTGCTCGGCGGCATATTCCAGGTAAGACTTCACCTTCTCGAAGTGCGATTTGCTGACCATCGCGCCCAGGCGGTTTTCCGGGTCGAGCGGGTCGCCCAGCTTCCAGTCCTTCAAGTGCTTGCCAATCAGGGTCAGCAGTTCGTCCTTGACGTCCTTGTGCACGATCAGGCGCGAAGAGGCCGAGCAATTCTCGCCCATGTTCCAGAACGCACCGGCGGTGACGAACTGGGCCACTTCGTCCAGGTCTTCGCAGTCATTCATGACCACGGCCGGGTTCTTGCCCCCCAGCTCCAGGACAATGCGCTTGAGGTTGGACTCGGCGGCGTATTTCAGGAACAGGCGGCCGGTGTCGGTGGAGCCGGTGAAGCTGACCATCGGGATGTCCATGTGGCGGCCGATGGCTTCGCCCACTTCACGGCCACCGCCAGGCACCAGGTTGAACACACCCGCCGGTACGCCAGCCTGGTGGGCCAGTTCGGCCACGCGCAGGGCGCTGAGGGTGGTTTCCTTGGCCGGCTTGACCACGATCGAGCACCCGGCGGCCAGCGACGGGGCGATCTTCCAGGCCAGCATCAGCAGCGGGAAGTTCCAGGGCAGCACCAGGCCGACCACACCGATGGCTTCACGCACCACCATGGTCACGGCAGCGTTGCCGGTCGGCGCGGTGCTGTCGTAGATCTTGTCGATCAGCTCGGCGTGCCAGCGGATGGTGTGGATGGTTTCCGGCACGTCGACGTTCTGGCATTCACTGACCGGCTTGCCGCTGTCCAACGCTTCCAGTACCGCCAGCTCATGGCTGTGGTCTTCCAGCAACTGGGCGAACTTCAGCAGGATGTGCTTGCGCTCACCCGGTTGCAGCTTGGACCACGAACCGTCTTCGAACACGCGCTTGGCTGCTGCCACGGCAAGGTCGACATCCTGCACGTCGCAAGCGGCGACTTCGGCCAGTTGCTTGCCGGTGGCCGGGTTGCTGGTGACGAAGGTGCGGCCCGAGACAGCATCGCGGAATTCACCGTCGATGAACGCCTGGGTACGCAGTTGCAGGTCGGCGGCGATGGCCGCGTACTGTGCCTTGCTCAGTAATTCAGCCATTTTCAGGCACCTCCGGTGATCTGGGCGATGTTGCGCTTGAGTTCAGTGACCACGCGCTCGAGTGCCTGCTTCTCGGCAGCGTCCAGCTCGGACAGCGGCTTGCGCACGCCACCGGTGCTCAGGCCGTTCAGGGCCACGCCGTACTTGATCGACTGGACGAACTTGCCACCTTCCAGGAAGTCCATCAGCGGCATCATGGCGCTCATGATGCGGCGGCCTTTGTCGAAGTCTTTCTCGACCACGCAGGCCTCGAACAGGGCCACGTGCTCCCGCGGGATGAAGTTGGAGCCGGCGCACACCCAGCTTTGGGCGCCCCAGGCGAAGAACTCCAGGGCCTGGTCGTCCCAGCCGCACGACAGCTGGATGTTCGGGCGCTGGATGGCCAGCCGGTGCAGTTGGGCCATGTCGCCAGAGCTTTCCTTGATGGCGACGATGTTTTTCACATCGGCGACCGCATCGAAGAACGCTTCGCCCATGCTCACGCTCATGCGGCCTGGGTAGTTGTAGAGCATGATCGGCAGGCCGGCGGCAGCGTCGACCGCTTTGACGTGCAGGGCGATTTCCTGCTGGGTCGGCAGCGCGTACGGCGGGGTGCCCACCAGCAGCGCATCGGCTTTGATTTCCTTGGCGTGCTTGGCGAACGCCACCGAGTCTTCGGTGCGGATCGCGCCGGTGCCGATGATCAGCGGCAGGCGGCCGTTGAGCACGTCCTTGGCCTGGGCGGCCAGTTCGATACGCTCTTGCGCGGTGTGGGCGTAGTACTCGCCGGTGGAGCCACCGATGATCACGCCGTGGATTTTCGATTCGACCAGGTAATCGAGCACGTCGGCGAACGCCGCCTTGTCGATCGAACCGTCCGCAGCCAGCGGAGTGATTGCCGGGGTGTAGATGCCTTCGAATTTCATTGATATCGCTCCAGTCACTATCACTGTTAGTCAGCGCTGACCCGGTCAGCGCGGGGTGTTTGGATCAACCTAGAGAGGCTGCCTGCTGAAGGTTGAGCGAACGGGTTTCCGGGGCCAGCATCCAGGACAGCAGCAGCCCTACCAACGTGATGGCTGCAGCCACATACATGGTTTGGCCGATGCCGAGCACGTCGAGTGAAATGGGTACCAGATAGGTTCCGATTGCCGCTCCGATGCGCGAAAACGATGTACCTACGCCAACTGCGAATGCGCGAATCTCAGTCGGGAATATTTCGTTGGGGTACACCAGGGTGAGTACTTGTGCGCCGCCGATGAACAAGGCATAGACAGCAAAGAACAGCAGGATCCAGATACCGGCACTGGCGTGGAAGGCACCCAGGCATAGCAAGGCTAGCCCTGAAAACAGGAAGCTGTAGAGGAGCATGCTTCGGCGGCCGATCCGGTTGATGATCTTTGTGGCGATGATGCAGCCAACCACGAAGAACAAGGTAATCAGTACGGAGCCGATCGAAGCGCTGTCGCCGCTGACATTCATCGCCCCCAGAACCTTCGGCGCGAAGGCGTAAACAGCAAAAAGCGGAATGATGCAGCAGGTCCAGAAAACGATGACGAACAGCATCCTGGCGCCATAGCCGGCGTACAGCAGGTTCCAGATGGTAACTTTGTACTGGCTATCCTGTTCGGGCAGGTTCTTCAGCGAGAAATCATCACCATAGACTTGTTTGATGATGGCCTCGGCCTCTGCGCCCCGGCCTTTGCTCAACAACCAGCGGGGTGATTCTGGCGTGCCCAGCCGTACCAGGAACAAACCAAGGCCAATGATCGCCGAGCTCGCCAGCACCCAGCGCCAGGCATCATCACCACCGAATCTCAAGATCACTTCGCCCACCATGTATGCGCATGCAGCCCCTGCAAACCAGAGGATCGTCAGCATGGCCAGGCGAGGGCCACGGTACTTCCTGGGCATGAACTCGACGAGCAGCGAGGTGGCAACCGGGTACTCGATACCGACGGCAATACCGATCATTAACCTCAGCAGGAAGATAGCCAACGCTGTATCTGCCCAGTACTGGGCAACGGAAGCCACTACGAACAGGATCGGGCCGACGAAGAACAAGCGCTTTCGGCCCAACCGGTCGGTGAGCCAGCCGCCGAGGAAGCCACCGAAGAAGATACCGATCAGCGCCGAAGCGGCGATCATGCCCTGCCAAAAGCTGGTCAGTGCCAAGGATCCTGAAATAGAGGCAAGGGCCACACCAATAATGCTCAGGACGTAGCCATCAACGAACGATCCCCCACCCGAGCGCAGGGTGAGTAGTTTGTGAAAAGTATTGAGCGGAACATCTTCAACTGAAATATGCGGGCTTGTCATTCTTGTACCTGATATTGCTTTTTTGGTTAGGGCAGAGCGAATCCACATAACGTTGCCGTCGTGCGGTCGAGGCCTCCTCAAAAACTCAATGAGCGATGGCAGTTTTATTGTTGTTGGAATGTACAGCTGGCAGTCCGGGTGCGGTCAGCTCTCCTGGCCTGCTCGGTACTGACCCCATTTCAAGTTCAGATTGACCCCCAGTGATACCAGCGCTGGAGGCGGATTGGCACAAGGCCCCGCAGAGCCGAGCACGAAGTCGATTAGCTCCGAGCGCTCGCCCGCCAGCCAGTCAGCCATCAGCTTTCCAGTCGCGGTACCGCGGGTCACACCCAGCCCGTTACATCCCAAGGCCCCGTAGACATTGGGCCGCAGCTCACCAAAATAGCCCTCGTGGTTGCGCGATAAGGCCAGCGCACCACCCCAGGTATATTCGAAGGGGAGGCCGGGAAGCATCGGGAAACGGCGTTCGAAAGAGGTCCTGTGACGGTTGACGAATCGATGCAGGTATCTGGCGTCACTTCGCCCGTTGGGGTGGAAGCTGAAGCTGTTGCGAATAAGAATTCGATTGTCTGGTGTGCGCCTTACCGTGGTACCAAACGGGTCTGCCGGAATCAGCCCCCAGTAGGGTTTTCCGCCAAGGCGTAGCTGTTCTTCTTCAGTCATGGGGCGCGTGAGGCTGGCGTAGGTGAATACCGGTAGCATCCGACCTTTGAGAAAACCGAAACTCATCCCGAACGCGTTGTTGGCCAAGATCAGCTTGTCTGCGGTAATGGACCCGTGCGCATGTTTGAGGACGGTCTTCTCACCGTACTCGATGTCGGTGATTGGGGTGTTCTCATAAAGGGTGACATTGGCGGGAAGCGAGTCGGCCAGCCCTTTGACCAACGCTGACGGCTGGATCAGTGACGTACCGGGGGTGAACAACGCCTTACGGTAAAAACGAGTTCCAATGTGCTCAGGCAACTCATCTGCTTCGATCATCTGGTAGGGTTGCCCCAACTTGTCGAGGCCATTTCGATAGGCGTCGAGTACGGCTATCCCCCGTTTTTCCACCGCCGCCTGGTACTTGCCGCAGTGTTTCATCTGGCAATCGATCTTGAAGCGTTCTACCAACGCCTTGAGGTAAGACTGACCACTGAGATTGAGCTTCAGGGTGGTCTTGGCAGTTGCGATATCGCCTATATAGTCTTCAGCGCCGATGTCATGGGGCAGGTCAATGGCGAAACCTGCGTTGCGTCCGGACGTGCCAAAACCGACTTCCTGTGCCTCGATGAGCACGATCGGCTGGTCTGGAAAATGCGACGCCAGTTGGCGAGCCGCGGCCAATCCGGTGTAACCGGCGCCCACGATTACCCACCGGGCTTGGGTATGCCCTTGATGGCCCGGCTTTACTTGCCGACCCTTGCTCAAGTGGTACCAGCCACAGGTGTTATCGTCAGCAGGCAGGGATGTTATTTTTGTCATGGGTTGAGTCCTGGTTCTCGCTGTATGGACTTGGCGGGATACAGCGGGCGCTACAGTTCATAGCGAAGTTCTTTTGAGGGCGGGTATCCAAATAATCGGCTGTAATTTCTACTGAAGTGGCTGGAAGACACGAAGCCGCAGGCAAGTGCCACATCCATGAGGGAAGACTTCGAATTCTGAATAAGGCGCCTTGCTTCGGTAATTCTAAGTTCCAGGTAATATTTCTGTGGCGTTGTTGAGAGCTGACCTTGAAAGAGCCGTTCCATCTGCCTCCGCGAAAGGCCGACGCAGCGGGAAAGTTGGACAGGGTCCAGAGGGTCCTCCAGGTTTGCCTCCATCAATTTGACGAGTTCGCGAAGGCGGCCAGTCAGCTTTTTAGTGTGGGTGGTTTCTATACTGCGGATTCGCGATTGATCGTAATCAAGTAAATCGATGACGGCGTCTGCAAGGGTACGGCCCGCGCATTTCTCCAACCATTTGATCATCATCTGAAAGGCACCGGCCGGGGTCGCGGCAGTGACGCGGTCCCGATCAAGCACCAGACTGTCCAATGTCACGCTTGCATGCGGTGAGCCTTCGGACAGGGCGAGGCGCTGTTCGGGATGAATGGCACAACGATAACCGTCCAGCAAGCCAGCCCTGCCCAGGTACCAGGCACCATTCCAAAGCCCCCCCAGCGTGATGGGAAGGTTGGCGAGCTTGAGCAGCAACGTATTGATCCAAGCCGGGACTGTCCGGGGTGATCTCAACCCCCCGCAGATGATGATCAGGTCAAGGTCGGCAAGGCGGATATCAGTAAGTGGGGTGTCAGGTCTTATAGGAATAGAAAGGTCACTCATGACCTCCGCGTGATTGTGGCTAAAGGTATGCATGCGGATGGAACCGGGCCGGATGACATTCGCGGTCACCAAAACATCAAGCGCCTGGGTAAAGCATGGCAGCGAAAAGTTATCCAGAAGTAGAAAGCCGACTTTTGATAAGGTCGGAGATGTTCCGCCGGGTCGGGTATATTGCAGATTACGATCTGCGAAGGTTGCACTGAAACCGGTGGATAAACTTTTCATGACGCTACCGCCTAGGCTGGGCCGTGAGCAATTTACGCTCTAGGCGCTTACATTGTTTTTATGTGCACGAAGTCGATGCCTGCAGAGATGCATTGAAATTTATTATTGAGCGCCCTTAACGTCCAGCAACATTTCTGGTCGCCAATGGATAACTCATGGTTATCCATTGGACGGCTTAAAGTTCTAACGGTACTCAATCTCGCAGGAAGCTGTCGTCGAATGGGTAGTGCGTAAGTAGCTCATACCCGGTTTCGGTGACCAGCAACTGGTTCTCAAGCTTGATGCCATCACGCCCCCCCACCTCGCCGATGTAGGCCTCTACGCACAATGCCATGCCGGGCTGCAGCTCCCCTTCGTAACCATAAGATTCGACATCCTCTGGATAGCGAATGCTGGGATACTCGTCACAGAGCCCAACACCATGAAAAAGCACGCCATAGCGCTGAGCACGACACGACTCAGGCAGCCGGTGGGCGCTCGCTGAGAGATCGGTGAAACGCACGCCCGGTTTGACCAACTCAGTGTTATGCATGATGTGCTCGTACGCGATACGGTATAAGCGCTTTTGCTCGGCCGTCGGCTCCCGGCCTCCACAGATCCAACTGCGAGACATGTCCACGCACATGCCATAAACGCCGATCAGGTCAGTATCAAACGACAGCAAGTCGCCATCGCTGAGGACGCGCGGCCCAGACTCCTGAAACCAGGGGTTGGTGCGGGGGCCGGAACTGAGAATGCGCGTTTCTATCCATTCGCCACCCCGGCGGATATTGCCTGCATGCAGCGCTGACCAGATATCATTTTCGGTGAGGCCTGCGCGCATGGTTTGCTGCATTCCAGCCACCGCTGCTTCGCAGGATGCTACCGCGCAACGCATGGCTTTGATTTCATCAGGCCCCTTGATCAGCCGGGCGAATTCGGTCACCTCTTGACCATTGAAAAGCTGTACGCCCAATGCATCCAGTGCGCGAACGCCCGCAACTTCTATTCGGTCCACGGCGAGACGGCGATTGGTGCCGGCGTGCGCGCGCAGCAGCTCATCAACCTGCGCGGCGAATCGACGCGCGTGCTCTTCGGTACGATCACCGGTTTCAAAGTAGAAGAACGATGCGCCGCTGCGCAGCTCCGTGACCAGTGGAAGGTGTGCGCTGAGGTGGTCGCAGCCATGGAAGTCCCATAGCACCACGTGGCCGCTAGCCGCCACGAAGCACGCGCGTGCTGGGTTATGGGTGGTCCATAGTTGCATGTTGGTGGTGTCAGTGGCGTAGCGGATATTAAGGGGATCGAACAGCAACACACCCGCCAGGTCGCGCTCGACCAGTTGTGCTCGAATGCGAGCCAACCGGTACTCCCTCATGGTCGGTAGGTGAGGGGGCTGCAACCCAAGTTGCTCCCACTCGGCAAAGGCCAAGGGTGTCGGACCGATCTCGCTCCGATCGTTGTCATCAACCGAACCATCTGCTTTGAGCGCTGTAGCACGGCGCCTGGCAGGATCGATACGACGCGCATCAGCGGTAATGGAAAAAGGCGATGACATCATGGTCTCCAGGCTATGTGTTTATTGTTCTGATGAATTTCCCTGACGCCGGATCGGGTGGGCGTGCCGCTTGCAGAATCGCGCGGCAGGGCTGGCCGGGACGAGCGGTGAGGGCTGTGAAGCAGGTTCAACCTGCTTCACTTCTGCGGTTTCAGTTACTCGCCTGCGTGGCTGCGGCGCGGGCAGACTGCAGCCATGCATCAAATTGCTGGCGGTGCGCTGCGACCCATTCCTGCGCATGGCGCTGAACATCGGCAGGTTTCTTCTCACCCTGTTGCATCTTGAGGTTCTGCGCACTCTCATCTGCGGTGCTGATCTGCATGAGCGACAGGAATTTCAGCGCTGCAGGGTTCTCTTTGGCGAAGTCCTTGTTGAGCACGGCTTCTACCTTGTCGACCGCGAAGCCAAGGTTTTTGCCTTTATACGTGGTATCGACATTGTTGTTGCCGTCCGGCAGATCCGTTTTCGGCACCTCGAGCCAAACCACATCCTTGTCCTCAACCAGCACGGTGGCTATCCATTGCGGCACCCAGGTGAAGTAGAGGATGGGCTTTCCTTCCTTATAGCGCGTGATGGTGTCTGCCATCAGGGCGAAGTAGGAGCCTTGGTTGACGTGTACGGTCTTGCTCAGGCCATAGGCTTTGATCTGATGATCAATGATCAGCTCGCAGCCCCAGCCCGGGTTGCAGCCGGTCAGGTCTGCCTTGCCATCGCCATCGGTGTCGAACAGCTTGGCGATCTCCGGGTTTTTCAAGTCTGTGATGTACTTGATGTTATGGGCATCGGCGGTTTTTTTGTCGATCAGGTAGCCCTGAAGCACCCCAGGCATGATTTCGCCTGTTTTCACCATCACGTCGTCGCCACCGGCCTGCTGGTAGAACTTGCCGTGCAACGTGTCCCACAGGTGCACGGTGAAGTCTGCGTCACCGTTGGCCAGCGCCATCATCATCACGCCGTACTCGGTTTCCTTGGGCTCCTCGACCTTGTAACCGAGCGCCCTCAAGCCAGCCATGGCTACCTCGCCGCGAAAACGTTCCTCTGCGATAGGTGGGAAGATCGGTGTGACCTTGACGCCCTCACCGGGTTGGTCTGCTGACGCGTTTGCGCACAATGCTGCCAGTGAAAGTGACACGGCGCCCGCGCCTTGCAGGAGGGCGCGCAGAAGTTTGAATTCAGACATCGTCGCTTACCTTGTTTTGGTCATTGTTTTGAATGCAGGCCTGTTGGGCGGTCAGGCTGAGTGCGGCTGCCTTGCGGGTCTGCCCGCACCATACAGGCGGGTGATCAGGCCCACCGGGCCGGTGTGATACCAGCGCAGGCTAGGGTCGGCAGCGGTACGCGCACCCATGGCTTGGGTTAGCCGGTCAAGGAAAATTGCCAGCAACACCAAGCCGACACCGCCAACCGTGGCGAGCCCCATGTCCAGGCGGCCAATGCCGCGCAGTACCATCTGCCCAAGGCCGCCGACCGAAATCATCGAGGCGATGACGACCATCGACAGCGACAGCATCAGCGTCTGATTGAGCCCTGCCATGATGTTCGAGGTCGCAAGGGGGAGCTGCACCCGGGTCAACATCTGCCGTGGTGTGCAACCGAAAGCGCGGGCAGCTTCGATCTTGTCTTCCGGCACTTGTCGGATACCCAGGTTGGTCAGGCGTACCAGCGGCGGCAGAGCAAACACGATGGTGACCAGTACACCGGGCACGTTGCCAATACCGAACAGCATGACCACGGGTACCAGGTACACGAACGCGGGAAGTGTTTGCATGGCATCGAGTAGTGGCCGTGTCACTTGCTCCAGGCGGTTGCTGCGAGCACACAGGATCCCTAACGGAATGCCGATAAGCGCGCAGAAAAATACCGAGGTCAGTACCAGGGCCAGGGTGGTCATCGAAGCAGACCAGACACCGATCAACCCGAGCAAGGTCAGCGTGATGAAACACAACAGTGCCATGCGCTTGCCCGCCAGCTGCCAGCCCAGCAGCGACGACAACAGGATGCCGATACTGGGCGGAATGCTTTGCAGAATGAACTCGATGCCGTTCAACACCTGATCGATCGGCCAGCGGATACCACGGAAGACATCGCGGAAGTGATGCACCAGGAAATTGAGTGTATGGGTGACCCAATCGCCAAGCGGGATAGCAACCGACTGAAAAGGGTCTAGGAAACTGAACTCGGACATCTGCACACTCCTCGTGAATCGTTGCCACAGACAGCGGTAGTCCGGCTGTGGGTATTTGACGTTCAGGACCGTGGCTAATTAATTGCGGCTCAAGGTCTGCAGAAGTTGGTTTTTCGACACTGTTCCCCTGAAGACTCCGTGGTGGTCGAGTACCGGCACGGGGTATGGCAGGCTGGCTGCAATGTTCAGTACTTCATGCAAAGGGGTGTCAAGGTAGACGGGGTGCTGCTCGTGGGCGTGGTGCCGGATGGCCTCGCTCGCGCTGTCATCGTGTGCATCGACAACCGCCAGCAGTTGCCCGTGATCGCCGAGCAGGTAACCGAAGTCGATGCCCGCTGCGAAGGTGGGTAAGTTGCCATTGGCACGGCAGGTTGCTGACGGATCCAAACGTGCGACATCGCCTGCTTTCAATACCCGCGAGCTGTCGAAGCCCTTGAAGAAGGTGCGCACGTAGTCATTCGCCGGCTGGTTGATGAGCTCCTGCGGGGTGCCTATCTGCACGACACGGCCACCCTCCATGATCGCGATGCGATGGCCGATGCGGATGGCTTCCTCAATGTCATGGGAAATGAAGATGATCGTGCGTTTCTGCTCAGCCTGCAGACGAATCAGTTCACCCTGCATTTCACTGCGGATCAGCGGGTCGAGAGCAGAAAATGCCTCATCCATCAGCAGAATCGTTGGGTCATTAGCCAATGCTCGCGCGAGGCCCACGCGTTGCTGCATGCCCCCGGAGAGCTGGTGCGGGTAACTGTGCTCGTGGCCAGCAAGGCCAACTTGGCAAAGGGCTTCACGAGCACGTTTGTTGCGCTCGGTCTCGCTGATGCCGGAAATCTCCAGGCCAAAGGCTGTGTTCTCCAACACGCTCATGTGTGGCATGAGGGCGAAAGATTGAAACACCATGCCCATTTCCTTGCGGCGTACGTCCAGCAGGGCTTTGTCCGAGAGGCCAGTAATTTCCTTGCCGTTCAGGTAGATGCTGCCCGACGTAGGCTCGATGAGACGATTGAACAATCGAACCATCGTGGACTTGCCGGAGCCAGACAGCCCCATGATGACGAATATTTCGCCGCGTTTAACTGAGAATGTGGCATCGAAAACGCCGATTACTTGGCCGGTTTTTTCGAATACCTCATGTTTACTGGCGCCCGCATGCACCATGTTCATTGCGACGTCCGCGTGGGGACCAAAAACTTTATAAATGTTTTTGACGGACAGGATTTCGTCAGCGTGAGTCATCGTTTCCCTCCAGGGTTTTGTGCCGTTGACGTTATCGTTGACGAACTGATAACGCGCGGTAGTGGCATGGAAGGGCAGTGTGGAACGTGTGTTTTACACATGAGGGGCTTTCCTGGTTTTTATTGTTGTGTGCCTGGAAACGGGCTTTTTTAAAAATCTATAAGCATCTCGGGTGTAGTACCACCAACATTTACACGCCTTCATGGATAACTTAAGGTTATAGACGGTGGTGCGGGCGACAGCTTCAGTGCAATCGCGACAGCCGTGTAGTCATCCAAGCAGCGGCTGGGATAACCTCGGCCGCCTTTGGACCTGATCGTAAGGGAGCTATTATGTTGAGCCGGCACGTTGACCCAGACACCTTGCTGCTGCGTATGCCATCTTTGAGGGCAGTCAAGGCATTTGTCGCCGCCGCCAAATACCAAAGTTTTACCCGTGCCGCCGAAGCCCTGTGCGTTTCCCAAGCGGCCATCAGTCGCCAGATTCGTGAGCTCGAAACATTCTTGGGGGCGCAACTGTTCGTCCGGGTAGGGAGAACGGTTGAGCTGACGCCCGCAGGCTCGATTTTCTTCGAGGCCGCTCAGATGTCATTCGTCAACATCGCGCACGCTGCGGATAGAATCCGCAGTACGCCGACCGACAAACACGTACTTACAATCTGCTGTTCGCCCGCTTTTTCAGCGTTCTGGCTTTCGCACCATCTGCCCGAATTCCGAATCAATAATCCTGATATTGAACTCAATCTGTTCACTACCCAGAATTTCGTCAACATGGAACCAGGTGTTGAGCCTGACATCATTATTTCCAAAGTCTCCAAGGTGGGCTCAGGCTACAAGAGTTATCCGCTTTGCCATGACATCATCTATCCCGTCTGCTCGCCCGCCTTCCTGGCGCAACATCCAGAGGTCGCAACGCTTGAAGGATTGCGCGACAGTTCATTGCTTGATCTCAGTCCTTTCGGCAGGTCGGGCGTTTCCGAGCATGTGGATTGGAGTGTGTGGCTGGCGTTTCAGAACATTGATATCGACGAGCGCCCGCCCGAAAGCCCGCCTTTGTTTCATGCCAACGACTACAACCTGATCATCAACATGGTGCTTACCCATCAAGGCGTCGCCTTGGGTTGGAATCAGCTGGTGAGCGCGATGGTGGACAGAGGGGTTTTGGTGCGCCCGGTGCGTGAGCAGGTCACGTTGCGCAATAGCCTGCACTATCTGGCATGCCGCGAAGGCACGGACTATGACGAGGCGTGTCGCAGGGTACGTGACTGGGTGTTGTCGAAATTCACCCGCTGGAGTGTCTGAGCGCCCAGTCTGGGCCAGCGAGTGACCCATAACCTGCCCTTATCCATACGGGGTTGAAAAAGTCGTTTGTCGGCACTCCAGCACCTGCCTTAGCCTTGATCCAAGCATGGGTCAATATTGCCCGCACGCCGTGTTCAATGGCTGTTATGTGTTCACGGTGTTAGCGCCGAGGCCAGTAGCTGATCATTTCGGAATGGCAGTCTAAGAATAATGAGTAGGGCATGTTTATCATGCCCGAGCGGTTGATGAAGTGAGGATAATAATGAATAGCAAAGCGTCCGTTGTTGGCCTGATTAACAAGCGCAAAGCGCGCCATGCGTTGCCCCGCGAACTCTATATAGACCCTGATGTGTACCGTGCCGATCTCGAACATATCTGGCACACGGATTGGGTATTCGCTGGCCATACTTTTGAAATTGAGAAGCCGGGTCAATATTTCACCCTGCAGATTGGCGACTATCCTGTTGCCGTGGTAATGGGCAAGGACGGTAAGGTTCGTGCCTTCCACAATGCCTGTCGTCACCGCGGCGCAAAGGTCTGTGAGCAGGCTCAGGGCAAGGTTGCCAAGATGGTCTGCCCTTACCACAAGTGGACGTTCGAGCTAGATGGCAGCCTGCTGTTTGCAGGTAACATGGGTAGCGATTTTGACAAGACTCAGTACGGCCTGAAGACGGTTCACTGTGAAATCGTCCACACGTACATTTACGTGTGCGTCGCAGAAACGGCGCCAGATTTTGACAGTTTCCGCAGTTCGGTAAGCCCTTTCATCGCCCCTCACTTCCTGGATAACTGCAAGGTCGCATTCGAGTCGAACCTGATCGAAAAAGGCAACTGGAAGCTCGTCTTTGAAAACAACCGCGAGTGTTTCCACTGCGATGGTACCCACCCTGAGTTGATGAACTCCTTCGTCGAAAATCTTTCGGTAGCCGGCGTCGGCGGGGAAGATGACCCGGAACTGGCTATGCACTGGGATCGTTGTGAGCGTGCGGGGATGCCTAGCCGATTGGTTATGGACCCGAACGGCCGCTTCCGGATGACACGAATTCCGCTGTCGGCGGGTGCTGTCAGCTACACCATGGATGGCAAGCCTGCCGTTGCGGGCCGGCTGGACCAGAGCGGCGAAGAGAACATTGGCGCGCTGCTGTACTTCAATTATCCGTCTACCTGGAACCACTTCCTGGGCGACCATGCCTTGAGTTTCCGCGTACTGCCAATCGGCCCTGGTGAAACCTTGGTCACCACCAAATGGCTGGTGCCGAAAACGGCCGTGGAGGGCGTTGATTACGATCTAGACCGGCTCACCAAAGTGTGGCTCGCGACCAATGATCAGGATCGCAAGTTGGTAGAGGGGACCCATGCCGGTGTCAGTTCGCCGACGTACGAGCCTGGCCCCTTCTCCGACATTGCCGAGAATGGTGTTTGCCAGTTCGATGACTGGTACTGCGAGACCATGCTGACGCGGCTGCAGGGCCCCATTGCACTGCGGTCCGTGAGTTAAGCCCTGATTGGGTTCGGCGCGACCTTGAGCGAGTCGAACCCGCTTCTGTGTGAATCAATCTCGTGTCTGTCCATGCCGCGATATAGATAAGGCCGGCCCTACGCCCCTCTCGATTCTTCATCCCTGATCCTGTCCGGAGTGCCTGATACAAGAGACGTTTCGGTACTGCACGCAACGTTGTGTGAATTTGCCCACTGCTAACAATTACAAGAGGTAGCGCATGTCCGCATTTCCATTCCCCGGTATCAACTTGGCGATTACCACCCCCTTTGACGCGGATGGCAAAATCGACTTCGCCCGTTTTGAACATCTGATAGAGCGCTACCTCCACGCAGGCATACAAAGTTTTGTGCTCAGCTCTGGCACTGGCATGCATGTGTACCTCACCAGAGAAGAGTCGAGGCAACTCGTAGCCTTCGGCGCCAAGGCCATTGATGGTCGCGCCAAGGTGATAGTACAGACCTCTGCATTGCTGGTTGACGAAGTGGTGGAGCGCACCCGTCATGCCGCCGATTGCGGTGCTGATGGGGTAATGGTGTTACCCCCATTTTTCGAGGGGCCGACTGACGACCAGGGCATCATCGATTTCTATAGCAGCGTTGCCCAGGCGGGCCTGCCCATCATTGGCTACAACGTGCCGCAGGCGGTCGGGGTGGAAGTGAGCCCTGAACTGTTCGTCAAGTTGAGTGAAATCCCCAATTTCATTTCGGTCAAGGACAGCAGTGGCGACCTGATCGCCCAGGCAACGCTGGTGCGCACGGGCCTGCCGACCATGAACGGCGCCGATCCCCTGGCTGCCTACGCTTTGTATGCGGGCGCCGCAGGACTGATTTGGGGTGGCGCCAACATGGCGCCGCGTACCTGCGTTGCCTTCGTCAATGCCGCACTGGCTGGTGACTGGGTAGGTGCCCGGGAGATCTGGCGTAAGCTGGAGCCAGTGATGTCGCTGATCTGGCAGGGTGATTACGTGCAGTCTGTGTACGCAGCTGCCGAACTGACCGGCTACGGTGCTGGTATCCCGCGTCGCCCCCTCGCGCGGCTGGTGAGCGGCAAGTTTGCTGCCCTTGAGGCTGCGCTGGGTGACCTGATCGCGTCAGAGTCCGCTCACGCTTGAAGCAATTCAAAACATGATGGCATCGGATTGACAGGGCAGGGGAGCGAAGCATGACCGCGGTTACTCAGCAAACGAGTGTGTCAAACCACACCAGTGGCAGGCGAATAGGCCTCTGCCTTTGTCTGCTCTCAATGTTCATCTTCGCAGCCCAGGACGGTATCACCAAGGTGCTGGTCAAGGACCTTCCTATCGCGCAACTGGCTCTGTACGAAAAGTTTTGTGGGAGCGGCGGTGCGGCGATCCGACTTGCCCCGCGATCTGCCGCAACGCGGCAGCAAAGCCTGAGTTCGCGGCTTCTTTGCAGCCCAGGACGGTATCACCAAGGTGCTGGTCAAGGACCTTCCTATCGCGCAACTGGTTCTGTACGAAAAGTTTTGTGGGAGCGGCGGTGCGGCGATCCGACTTGCCCCGCGATCTGCCGCAACGCGGCAGCAAAGCCTGAGTTCGCGGCTTCTTTGCAGCCCAGGACGGTATCACCAAGGTGCTGGTCAAGGACCTTCCTATCGCGCAACTGGTTCTGTACGAAAAGTTTTGTGGGAGCGGCGGTGCGGCGATCCGACTTGCCCCGCGATCTGCCGCAACGCGGCAGCAAAGCCTGAGTTCGCGGCTTCTTTGCAGCCCAGGACGGTATCACCAAGGTGCTGGTCAAGGACCTTCCTATCGCGCAACTGGTTCTGTACGAAAAGTTTTGTGGGAGCGGCGGTGCGGCGATCCGACTTGCCCCGCGATCTGCCGCAACGCGGCAGCAAAGCCTGAGTTCGCGGCTTCTTTGCAGCCCAGGACGGTATCACCAAGGTGCTGGTCAAGGACCTTCCTATCGCGCAACTGGTTCTGTACGAAAAGTTTTGTGGGAGCGGCGGTGCGGCGATCCGACTTGCCCCGCGATCTGCCGCAACGCGGCAGCAAAGCCTGAGTTCGCGGCTTCTTTGCAGCCCAGGACGGTATCACCAAGGTGCTGGTCAAGGACCTTCCTATCGCGCAACTGGTTCTGTACGAAAAGTTTTGTGGGAGCGGCGGTGCGGCGATCCGACTTGCCCCGCGATCTGCCGCAACGCGGCAGCAAAGCCTGAGTTCGCGGCTTCTTTGCAGCCCAGGACGGTATCACCAAGGTGCTGGTCAAGGACCTTCCTATCGCGCAACTGGTTCTGTACGAAAAGTTTTGTGGGAGCGGCGGTGCGGCGATCCGACTTGCCCCGCGATCTGCCGCAACGCGGCAGCAAAGCCTGAGTTCGCGGCTTCTTTGCAGCCCAGGACGGTATCACCAAGGTGCTGGTCAAGGACCTTCCTATCGCGCAACTGGTTCTGTACGAAAAGTTTTGTGGGAGCGGCGGTGCGGCGATCCGACTTGCCCCGCGATCTGCCGCAACGCGGCAGCAAAGCCTGAGTTCGCGGCTTCTTTGACACCATTTGATATCGGGTACAGGAGCGCTTCGCACGCCATCGCGGGACAAGCCCGCTCCCACAAAACTTTTCGTCAGGGCCTAGTCCGAAAGCGTGCCATATCCGCATCACGCTGGCAGGAGAGATGCCAGTCGCCTGACTCATTGAGCGAGTACTCCAATGGCTGGCATCTTTCGGCTTGGACTTCAGCACCTGATCCACGACAGCTTGCACTTGCTCATCAGTGATGCTGCGAGGCCGGCCTGAGCGCTGTTCGTCATTCAGGCCATCGAGCCGCAGTCGGCTGAACCGCACTCGCCAACGCGAAACGGTGTGTACCCCAATACCGAATCTGTTGGCTATAGAAGTACCCGACTCACCGCTTGCGCACGCCAAAATAATTTCGGCTCGAATTCGTGATTCGGCAGGCCCCTTGCGTTGCCGGGAGCGACGAAGCAACTCAGAGCGCTCTTCATCGCTCAACTCAATGGGAACAGCAGGTCGGCCAGTTTTCATATCGTTGCTCCAGTACTTTTGAGTGCTCAAAAGTCTAGCCCAAAATATGAGCGTTATTTCTGAAACACCACACTAGTCATGGTCCGTTACTGGGTCTTCCTGCTCTTCGCCTTGTGTTATGTGGCATTCAATGGAGGGGTGCGCAACGGGCTATTGCTACAGGCATTGAAATTCACGACTGCCGTGACACTGCAGCCATTCAATTACGCGTTGTTGGTATTTGCCTCGTTGATCGGTGTTTTCGTGTTCAGAGAAACGTTGGATACGTTGCTGGTAGTCGGCACCCTGCTCGTGATTTTTGGTGGGAAGTTCTCGGTTGGCCGAAACAAGACGAGCTGATACGCCGACCATTACCTGGTTCGATGTACATCTCAGCGCCAACGCTGAACCCTGTGGCCCAGCGCCAGGCAGCGGCCTGAAGGCCGCCGCTACGACCGCCCGATGCCCTCGGTGTACATGATCTGCGCAATGATCGGCACCGGGGTCATCAGGTGCGAGTGCATCATGGCGCTGGCGCGCTTGGCATCGCGGGCCAGGATCGCCTCGACCAGCGCCGAATGCTCCTGGCGCTTGAGCTCAAGCGCCTGCTCGGAAAACACCGTCTGCGTCAGCCACAAATGGCGGTAACGCTCAGCCTGGTCGAACAGGTAGGTGCGGGCCTGCAGCAGGTGCTTGGAGCCGCACCCCGAGGCGATGGCGGTGTGAAACGCCTTGTGCCGTTCATCCCACACATCCAGCCGTTGCTCGCGGGTTTTCACCTCCACCACTTTGGCCAGGGTATGCGAACAGGCCAGCACCGACGCTTCCCAAGCGTCGTCGCCGCGTTCGATGGCCAGGCTGATGATCATGGCTTCCAGGTTGGCGCGGGCATCGTAGATGTCGTTCATCTCCGCCAGTGACATGGGCGCGACACGGTAGCCTTTCTGGCTGATGACAATCACCAGGTGCTCGGCCACCAACTGCGAAAGCGCCTCGCGCAGCGGCCCCACTCCCAGTTCGTAGCGGTCCTTGAGGGTGCTCATCAAGAGCTTCTCCCCAGGCTTGAACACGCCGCGGATGATGTCCTTCTTGAGCCTCTCATACCCGCTGAATGCTGAGTTTTGTCGGGGAGCGAGCGCTTCCAAAGTCCTGTTCCTCAAAACGTTTTGCCGATCATACCGAAACCGCTGGCGGACGAAAAACAATGGACATACAGGCGGAGTATCTTCGTTTTATAAAAATGTAGACATTTTAAGCGGGTGGCGATATTTTTGCTTCGCCCGCACTGATCCAGATCACGACTGGACCGTGCTATCTCCTTTTTCTGCCAGGACCTAGCCATGAACGCTTTTACGCAGATCAACCAACCTGTGCTGCCGCTGCCGCTCGAACCGCGTGGTTACACCATCGCCCCGTCGAAGCAGTCGCCTCGTCTGCTTGAACTGACCTTTGCCCGCGAGACCGTGCAGGCGTTCGTCGAGGCTGTGGCCCAGTGGCCGGTGCAGGCGCTGGAATACAAGTCGTTTCTGCGTTTTCGGGTGGGCGAGATCCTCGACGAGCTGTGCCAGGGCACGCTGCGCCCGGTACTGCTCAACACCATCCTCGACCGCGCCAGTGGCGGCATGCTGATCACCCCGCTGGGGCTGGATGACGTGAGCCAGGCCGAGGACATGGTCAAGTTCACCACCGCCTGTGCGCACCTGATCGGCCGCTCCAACTACGACGCCATGAGCGGCCAGTACTACGCCCGCTTCGTGGTGGTGAACAGCGACAACTCCGACAGCTACCTGCGCCAGCCGCACCGCGTCATGGAGCTGCACAACGACGGCACCTTCGTGAATCAGATCACCGACTACGTGCTGATGCTGAAAATCGACGAAAGGAACATGGAAGGCGGCAACTCGCTGCTGCTGCACCTGGACGACTGGGAGCAGTGCGAGGCGTTCTTCCGCCACCCGCTGGCGCGCCGCGAGATGCGCTGGACCGCGCCGCCCAGCAAGAACGTGGCCGAGGACGTGTTCCATTCGGTATTTGACAACGACGCTGAAGGCCGGCCGACCATGCGCTACATCGACCAGTTCGTGCAGCCGGAAAACTTCGAGGAAGGCGTCTGGTTGAACGCCTTGTCCGAATCGCTGGAGGGCAGCGACAAGAAACTGTCCGTGCCGGTGGCGGTGGGCAGCTTCGTCTTGATCAATAATCTGTTCTGGCTCCACGGCCGCGACCGCTTCACACCGCACGACGGCCTGCGCCGCGAGCTGATGCGCCAACGCGGCTATGTCGCCTTCCCCAAGCCGCTGTACCAACGCGGCCAGTAAACACGGCGCGGGAGGTAACACTGTGTACGATTTCATCATCATCGGCGGTGGCATTGTGGGCATGTCCACCGCCATGCACCTGATCAAGGTGTACCCGGACGCCAAGATTCTCCTGCTGGAGAAGGAGTCCGGCCCGGCGCGCCACCAGACCGGGCACAACAGCGGGGTGATCCATGCCGGGGTGTACTACACCCCCGGCAGCCTCAAGGCACGCTTCTGCCTGGAAGGCAACAAGGCAACCAAGGCCTTCTGCACCCAGCACGGCATCGCCTTCGATGAATGCGGCAAGTTGCTGGTGGCCACCAACGACCTGGAAATGCAACGCATGAAGGCGTTGTGGGAACGCACCGCGGCCAATGGCCTGGAGCGCCAGTGGTTGTCGGCCGACGAGCTGCAAGAGCGCGAGCCCAATATCGTCGGCCTGGGCGGGATCTTCGTGCCCTCCAGCGGCATCGTCAATTACGCCGAGGTGACGGCGGCCATGGGCCGTGAGTTCCAGCGTGCCGGTGGCGAGATCCGCTACAGCGCCGAAGTGGTCGGCCTCGAGGAGCGCGCCAGCGAAGTGGTCGTGCGTACCCGCAGCGACGAGGTGCACAGCCGCTTCCTGGTCACCTGTTCGGGGCTGATGGCCGACCGCGTGGTGAGCATGCTTGGCATCCGCACCCACTTTGTGATCTGCCCGTTCCGCGGCGAGTACTACTTGCTGCCCAAGCAGCACAACCAGATCGTCAACCACCTGATCTACCCGATTCCGGACCCGTCCATGCCGTTTCTGGGCGTGCACCTGACGCGCATGATCGACGGCACCGTGACCGTGGGCCCCAACGCGGTGCTGGCGATGAAGCGCGAAGGCTACCGCAAGGCCGACGTCAGCGTGGCGGACATGTTCCAGACCCTGACCACTCCCGGCATCCTCAAGGTGCTGGCCAAGAACCTGCGCCCGGGCCTGATCGAGATGAAGAATTCGCTGTTCAAGGGCGGCTACCTCAAGCAGGTGCAGAAGTACTGCCCGAGCATCACCAAGGATGACCTCACACCTTACCCGGCGGGTGTCCGGGCACAGGCGGTGTCACGCGATGGCAAGCTCATCGACGACTTCCTCTTCGTCAATTCGGCGCGCAGCGTGAACGTCTGCAATGCGCCATCGCCTGCCGCCACCTCGGCCATCCCGATCGGCGCCTACATCGTCGAGAAGGTCTGCGCACAAGTCGCCCTGCAGGGGGGCGGCTTGCCCAAGCCAGACCTGGCCGGCAAGCAGCGCGCTGCCGGCTGAGCAGGCCGGCAACCCCAGCGGATCTGCGTTTCGTTTTACTCAACCCGCCTGGCCCTACTCACCATTTAGGGCCGGGTGGGCTTTTTCGCGCCCGTGTTCGCTAGACGGCGCAGCGCGGGCATGACAAGAACAAGAAGGTAAGGCCATGCAAACAGACAAGAACAATTTGAGTCATGGGTTGAAATCGCGGCACGTCACCATGTTGTCCATCGCCGGGGTGATCGGCGCCGGCCTGTTCGTCGGCTCCGGTCGGGCCATCGCCGAGGCCGGGCCCGCCACCATCCTCGCGTATATCCTGGCCGGTGGGCTGGTGGTGCTGGTCATGCGCATGCTGGCCGAAATGGCGGTCGCCTCACCGGATACCGGCTCGTTTTCCACCTATGCCGACCTCGCCATCGGCAAGTGGGCCGGCTATACCATCGGTTGGCTGTACTGGTGGTTCTGGGTGCTGATCATCCCCATCGAGGCCAACATTGCCGCCACCATCATCAACACCTATGTGCCGCAGATGGAAATCTGGGTGCTGTCGTTGGTGATCACCCTGCTGCTGACGGCCACCAACCTGTTCAGCGTGAAGAACTACGGCGAGTTCGAGTTCTGGCTGGCGCTGGTCAAGGTCATTGCCATCGTCGCCTTCATCATTCTGGGCGCCTGCGCCATTTTCGGCCTGCTGCCCAGCGCCGGCGTCAGCGGTGTTTCGCGCCTGTGGGACACCGGCGGCTTCATGCCCAATGGCTTCGGCGCGGTACTCAGTGCCATGCTGATCACCATGTTCTCGTTCCTTGGGGCCGAGGTGGTGACCATTGCCGCCGCCGAGTCGGACGAGGCGGGCAAGCATATCTCCAAGGCCACCAACTCGGTGATCTGGCGGATCACGCTGTTCTACATCCTGTCGATCTTCATCGTCATCGCGCTGGTGCCCTGGACCGACCCGCGGTTGGCCACCGAGGGCTCCTACGTCACGGTGCTGGATACGCTTGGTGTGCCGCATGCCAAGGCCATCATCGACTTCGTCGTGCTGACCTCGGTCACCAGTTGCCTGAACTCGTCGCTGTACACCGCGTCGCGCATGGTCTATTCGCTGAGCCGTCGTGGTGATGCGCCGGCCTGTGCCCAAGTGACCAGCCGCAGCGGTACGCCGATTGTCGCGGTGCTGCTGTCCACCGGTGCGGCGTTTCTGGCGGTGATCGCCAATTACCTGGTGCCGGCCAAGGTGTTTGGCTTCCTGATGGCAAGCTCCGGCGCCATCGCCTTGCTGGTGTACCTGGTGATTGCTATTTCCCAACTGCGCCTGCGCAAGCGCCTGACTGCGCAAGGCAAGACACTGAACTACCGCATGTGGCTGTTCCCATGGCTGACCTGGGCGGTGATCCTGTTCATCAGCAGCGTGCTGGTGGTGATGCTGTTGCGCCCGGACCATCGCCTTGAGGTGGTTTCCACCCTGGTGCTGGCGGTATTCGTGGTGTGCTCGGGGTTGCTGATCACGCGCCGACGGGCGCGGGTGGCGCCAGGCAGCACCGTGGGGCAGGGCGCCTAGGCGGCCGGTAACAGACGAACGTTGCATCTCAGACGAGCAAGATCCATCAGGCTGTGAGAGGATGGCCGCCACCTCCACGGCTCGGCCACAGGACCCCAGAACTCAAGCCTGATGAAGACTCCAAAAAGAATCGAACCCCTGATCGAAGACGGCCTGGTCGACGAAGTACTGCGACCTCTGATGAGCGGCAAGGAAGCTGCGGTCTACGTGGTGCGCTGCGGTACCCAGGTGCGCTGCGCCAAGGTCTACAAAGAGGCCAACAAGCGTAGTTTCCGCCAGGCCGCCGAGTACCAGGAAGGCCGCAAGGTACGTAACAGCCGCCAGGCCCGCGCCATGGCCAAAGGCTCCAAGTACGGTCGTAAAGAGGCCGAAGATGCTTGGCAGAACGCTGAAGTGGCGGCCCTGTTCCGCCTGGCCAGCGCCGGTGTGCGGGTGCCCAAGCCTTACGATTTCCAGGATGGCGTACTGTTGATGGAGCTGGTGACGGACGCCGACGGCGACGCCGCCCCGCGCCTCAACGATGTGCACCTGGAAGCCGAAGAAGCTCGCGAATTCCACACATTCGTTATCCGCCAGATCGTCCTGATGCTCTGCGCAGGGCTGGTGCACGGCGACCTCTCCGAGTTCAACGTGCTGCTCGGCCCTGACGGCCCGGTGATCATCGACTTGCCACAAGCGGTGGATGCAGCCGGCAACAACCATGCCTTCAGCATGTTGCAACGTGATGTGTCGAACATGGCCCATTACTTCGGCCGCTTCGCCCCGGAGCTCAAGGACACCCGCTATGCCCAGGAAATGTGGGCGTTGTTCGAAGCGGGCGAACTGAAAGCGGACAGCCCGTTGACCGGCGTGTTCGCTGACGACGACGAGGAAGCCGACGTGGATGGCGTGCTGCGTGAAATCGAAGCCGCGCGGTTCGATGACGCCCGCCGCCGCGCCGCCTTGGCGGACGCCGAGCGTGGCCCGGTCAAGGGTGAAGAACCCCCTCCGCCCTGGATGCAGTAGTCCATTGGGGCCGCCTGGCGGCCCAACCCTGTGGCGCTGGCGAGGTTCAGTTCGCTGGCGGCACAAACCCGTTGCGCTGGTAGAACCGCTCCAGTTCATGGGCCTCAGGCTCAACCCCGGTGAAAATCCGCAGGTACTCTGGAATGAAGCGCATCCGCAGCGCCAGCGGTTCGTAGGTCTTCATGCTGATGTAGCCGATCTGCGCCAGGTAGATCGAGCGGGCGCGCGTGGCGGCGGCATCCTCGCTGAAGCCGAAGCGGTCGAACATCTGCTTCAGGGCCTGCATGCGCAGGGCGTCGGCCTCGACGATCTCGGCGGCTACCTGTTCCGACTGCAGGGCCCAACTGCGCATGGCGAATTCGAACTGCGAATCGAACAGTTCGCTGTTCAGCCAGCAATCGAACACATTGAGTATCGCCTCGCTGATCGACGCCGCATACGCCTGTGAATGGCTCACCAGGTTGCTGGTGTTCTTGCGCTTCCACTGCTCGATCAGCGCTGCCAGCAACGCCTCGCGGTCCTCGAAGTACCAATAGAAACTGGTGCGGGCAAGGTTGAGTTTTTTCGCCAGCGGCAATACCCGCACAGCATCCACCCCCGATTCCTTGAGGGTTTCGTAAGCGGCGTTCAGCCAGCTTTCGAGCGAACCGCGGGCGGCGAGTTCTGGGGTCTTCGAAGTCATGTTCATGGGCGCATTCTTCCGTATCCATGGCAGGCTGGCAAGCGCAATGTACACCTGTGTCTAATTAATTGACACCTGTGTACATGGGGGCTAATGTCGTTTTTGCCTGATGCCCTGAACGCGAGAACAATCATGTCAAATGACCCGTTGCTTCAGCCGTACCAACTCAAGCACCTCACCTTGCGCAACCGCATCATCACCACCTCCCACGAACCGGCCTACCCCGAAGACGGCATGCCCAAGCAGCTGTACCGTGCCTACCATGTCGAGCGCGCCAAGGCCGGCGTGGCAATGACCATGACCGCCGGCTCCGCCGCCATTTCCCGAGACAGCCCGCCAGTGTTCAACAACGTGCTGGCCTACAAGGACGAGGTGGTCGGCTGGATGAAAGACCTCACCGACGAGTGCCACGAGCATGGCGCGGCGGTGATGATCCAGCTCACCCACCTGGGCCGGCGTACCCGCTGGGACAAAGGCGACTGGTTGCCAGTGGTGTCACCGTCGCACAACCAGGAGCCGGCGCACCGGGCCTTCCCCAAGCGCCTGGAGATCTGGGACATCGAGCGCATCATCAAGGACTACGCCGACGCTGCCGAACGCATGCAGGCCGCCGGGCTCGACGGCATCGAGCTGCAGGCCTACGGCCACCTGATGGACCAGTTCTGGTCACCGCTGACCAACGAGTTGCAGAACGTCTACGGCGGCTCCCTGGAAAACCGCCTGCGCTTCACCTTCGAAGTGCTCGCCGCGATTCGGCAGCGGGTGGGCGACGCGTTCATCGTCGGTATCCGCTACACCGGCGACGAAGTGCTGGCCGGCGGCTTGACCCGGCAGGAAGGCCTGCAGATTTCGCAGTTGCTCAAAAACAGCGGGATGATCGACTTTCTCAACGTGATACGCGGCAATATCGCCACCGACGCAGGCCTTACCGACATCATCCCGATCCAAGGCATGCGCAACGCCCCGCACCTGGACTTCGCCGGCGAGATCCGTTCGCTGACCGGCTTCCCGACCTTCCATGCGGCGAAGATCCCGGACGTGGCCACGGCCCGCCATGCCATCGCCGCAGGCCTGGTGGACATGGTCGGCATGACGCGCGCGCACATGACCGACCCGCACATCGTGCGCAAGATCATCGAAGGCCGCGAAGACCAGATCCGCCCCTGCGTCGGCGCCAACTATTGCCTGGACCGCATCTACCACGGTGGTGCCGCCTACTGTATTCACAACGCCGCCACCGGGCGCGAAACCAGCATGCCCCACGACATCGCCAAGGCGCCGGTGCGGCGCAAGGTGGTCATCGTCGGTGCCGGCCCGGCAGGGCTGGAGGCGGCGCGGGTGGCGGGCGAGCGTGGCCATGAAGTGGTGGTGTACGAGGTGGCTGACAAGGCCGGCGGGCAAATCCGCCTGACCGCGCAGTCCGAGCGGCGCAAGGAAATGATCAGCATCGTCGACTGGCGTCTGGCCCAGTGCGAGCGCCTGGGCGTGACCTTCCACTACAACGTGTGGGCCGACAGCCAGATCATCCTCGACGAGGCCGCCGATGTGGTCATCGTCGCGACCGGTGGGCTTCCCCATACCGAAGTGCTGGAGCACGGCAACGACCTGGTGGTGTCGAGCTGGGACATCATCTCCGGCGACGTGAAGCCTGGGCGCAACGTGCTGGTGTATGACGATGCCGGGGACCATGCCGCCCTGCAGGCCGCCGAGTTCATTGCGCAAAGCGGCGCACGCACCGAGATCATGACCCCCGACCGAACCTTCTCGCCAGAAGTCATGGGCATGAACCTGGTGCCCTACATGCGCACCCTGCAGCAACTGGACACGACCTTCACCGTCACCTGGCGGCTGAAGGCGGTACACAAGGGTGAAGCCGGCCTGCTGGCCAGCATCGGCACCGACTACAGCGAGCTGCGCCAGACCCGGCAAGTCGACCAGGTGGTGGTCAACCATGGCACCCGCCCGCTGGACGAGCTGTATTTCCAGCTGTGCCCGTTGTCCAGCAATGAAGGGGCGGTGGAGTACATGGACCTCATTGCCGGCCGCCCGCAAACTGTGGCCCGGCGCAACGACGGGCGCTTCCAACTGTTTCGCATCGGCGACGCGGTGGCCTCGCGCAATACCCACGCGGCCATCTATGACGCGCTGCGCCTGGTGAAAGACCTCTGATCGGTACGCTGCACCTTAAAACTATAAACCCAGCACCACCCGCTGTTACTGCCCTGGCTCCAACAACGACAACGATATCCAGTGGAGAGTGTAACCATGCACATTGGTACCCAATCGACCGAGCAGCCCTGCCTGCTCACCCCGTCATCCCTGCAGTTTCGCACCGACGCCAGCGTCACCGGCCATGCCCTGGCACCGGTAGACAGCGGCCTGCTCGCGGCCCAGGCCGCCATCGACCGCAAGGCCCTGCGCGAATACCGCCTGCAGCGTATTCGCCAGCAACTGCGTGCGCACGACTATGGCGGCATCCTGCTCGCCGACCCGATCAACATCCGCTATGCCACCGACACCAACAACCTTGGCCTGTGGGTGATGCACTCGCCCAGCCGTTATGTGTTCGTGCCCACGGAAGGGCCGGTGGTGCTGTTCGAGTTCACCAGCAGCCGGCACAACAGCGAGCACGTCGAGACCATCGACGAGATCCGCCCGGCGCTGCCCTGGTTGTACTTTCTGGCCGGCCCCAGGGTCGATGAGAAGGCGGCCTTGTGGGCGGCGGAAGTGGCCGAGCTGATGCTGCGCCACAGTGGCGGCAATCGCCGCCTGGCGGTTGACCGTTGTGACCCTTGGGGGGCCGAGAAGCTCAAGGCCAAAGGCATCGCGTTGTTCGACGCCCAGCCGTTGATGGAGCAGGCGCGGCTGATCAAGTCCGCCGAGGAAATCGCCAGCCATCGGGTGTCCATGGCCGTGTGCGACCTGGCCATCGCCCGCATGCGGGCCAGCCTGGTGCCGGGTATTACCGAAAACCAGCTGTGGAGCATCCTCCACGGCACCAACGTGGCCCAGGGCGGCGAGTGGGCCGAGAGCCGCCTGCTCAGCTCCGGTCCGCGCACCAACCCGTGGTTCCAGGACGCCACCGACAAAGTCATCGAGGCGGGCGAGATGGTCTGCTTCGACACCGACATGGTCGGCCCCGGCGGTTACCTGTCGGACATCTCGCGCAGCTTCGTCTGCCCTGGCAAACCAGTGACCGGGGCCCAGCGCGCGCTGCTCGACATTGCCTCGCAGCAGGTCAGCCATAACCTCCAGCTGCTGCGCCCGGGGCTTTCATTCCGCGAGTTCGCCGCGCACTGCTGGCCGGTGCCGCAGCGGTTCGAGCACAACCGCTACATGATGATGCTGCACGGGGTGGGCCTGGTCGACGAGTACCCCAGCGTGGCCTACGCCGTGGACTTTGCCGAATGGGGCTACGACGGCGTGTTCGAGGAGAACATGGTGGTCTCGGTCGAGAGCTACATCGGCGAGCAAGGCGGGCGCGAGGGCGTCAAGCTTGAAGAGCAGGTGCTGATCACCGCCCAGGGTGCGGTCAAGCTGTCGAGCACGCCGCTGGTCGACGACGACCGCTATTGAGGGGAGGGCCTGCACATGAACCCGATGAGTATCCCCCTGCGTCAGGTGCCGCCAGTGCCTGCAGTGAAGCCTGCGTTTCTGCGCCTGGAATCGCTTTACAAACAGTTTGGCAAATACGAGGTGCTGCACGACGTCAACTTCGAGATGAGCAAGGGCGAGGTCGTGGCCATCATTGGCCCCAGCGGCTCGGGCAAGAGCACCTTGTTGCGCTGCATCAATCAGCTTGAGCCGCCGACGCGTGGGCGTATCCGCCTTGATGAGCTGGACATCGACGCCGCCACGCCGATGGCGCGGGCGGACCTTTTGAAACTGCGCCGGCGTATCGGCATGGTGTTCCAGTCGTTCAACCTGTTCCCGCACCTGACGGTGCTACGCAATGTCAGCCTGGCGCAGGTCCGAACCCTGGGGCGCAGTGAGCGCGAGGCCGATGCGCGCTCGATGCAGTTGCTGGAGCGCGTGGGCCTGGCGGACAAAGCCGGGCATTATCCGGCGCGCTGTTCGGGCGGGCAGCAGCAACGCATCGCTATCGCCCGCGCCCTGGCGCTGGAGCCGCAGTTGATGCTGTTCGATGAACCGACATCGGCACTGGACCCGGAGCTCGGCCTGGAGGTGCTGGCGGTAATGAAGGAGCTGGCCGGGGAGGGCATGTCGATGATCGTCGTGACCCACGAAATGCACTTTGCCGAGACCGTCTCCGACCGCGTGGTGGTCATGGCCGAGGGCCGCATCATCGAACAGGGCCCGAGTGCCCAGGTGATGCGCCAGCCACGCCATGAACGGGTGAGCAAGTTCCTCCAGGCCGTGAGGAACCGCTGATGAACGATATCCTCATGATGCTGCTGGCGGGCGTGCCGTGGACCGTGGGTGTGACCGTCTGCGCCTTTGCTGTCGGTGTGGTGCTGGGGTTCCCGCTGTGTGCGCTGCGCATGTCACAGGTGCCGTCGTTGCGGGTATTGGGCGCGGCTCTGGTGCTGACCTTGCGTTCGATCCCGCCGATCGTCTGGCTGTTCTTCATCTTTTTCGGCATTGGCGGCGGCTATGTCACGTTGTCGCCGTTTGTCGCAGCGGTGGTCGGCCTTGGCCTGATTACCGCCGCGCAGATGGCCGAGGTCTACCGGGGCGCCTTTGCGGCGATCCCCGATGGCCAGTATGAAGCCGCCCATGTGCTCAACCTGTCAGCGCCGCAGCGTTTCTTCGATGTGGTGTTGCCGCAGCTGGTGCGCATTTCCATCCCGACAGCGGCCACCTACGCCATCGGCCTGCTCAAGGACTCTGCGGTGGCGTCGACGCTGGGTGTCGCGGATATCAGCTTCCAGGCGTACCAGGTTTCGCAGCAAACCTTCCAGGGGCTGGGCGTGTACAGCGCGGCTGCGCTGGTGTACCTGGTGCTCAGCGTGCCGGTGGCGCTGGCTTCGCGCTGGTTGTCGAGCACCTTGCAACGGAGGATCAGCCTATGAACGCGCTGCTGACACTGTGGGCGCAGTGGTTTCCGGAGTTATGGAAGGGCTTTGTCCTGTCGTTGCAGGTGACCGCCATCAGCCTGCTGCTGGGCATCGCGCTGGGGCTGCTGCTGGCCCTGGGCGTAGGCGCCAGGGGCAAGGCCATACGCTACCCGGCGTTGATCATCGTCGAACTGGGGCGGGGGGCGCCGGCATTGATCCTGTTGCAGTACTTCTACTTCGGCCTGCCGTCGGTGAACCTGACCTTGACCTCGTTCTGGGCGGCCGTGCTGGCGTTGGCGTACTGCACGGCGGCGTACACCAGCGAGATCATCCGCGGCGGCATCGAGGCGGTTGCCCGTGGCCAGCACGAGGCGGCTGATGTGATTGGCCTGAACCGGGTCGATGCCCTGCGCTATGTGATCCTGCCCCAGGCCTTGCGGGTGGCGCTGCCGTCGTTGCTCGGCTTCTCGATCATGATGTTCCAGGCTTCTTCGCTGTGTTTCACCATCGCCTTGCCTGAGATCGTCAGCCGCGCCTCGGCCATCGGCTCCTCGACGTTCCAGTACATGCCGGTGCTGGTGCTGGCCGGGCTGATGTACGCGGCAGTCTGCGCGCCGGCCAGCCTGGGCGTGGCTGCCCTGGAGCGACGCTTGGCGCCCGGCGTGCAACCTGCTTGCTGATGCTGCTTTTACATTCACTTCCTGAAAGGTACCCGTGATGAAACCATTCAAGCGCGTTACCCGTTGCCTGAGCCTGTGCCTGGCCCTGGTCGGCAGCGCCCAGGCCATGGCCGAGTGCAAACCCACCCACACGTTCGAAACCCTGACCCCTGGTGTGCTCACCGTCGCAGCCTGGGTCTTCCCGCCGTACTCGATCCCTGGCACCGGCCAGGCACTGGGCGGCGTTGATGGCGAGATCATCAAGCAGATCGCGGCCCGGGAGTGCCTGACCATCAAGGCCAGCGTGCTCGACCCCTCGGCGGCAATCCAGTCGGTGGTGGCCCGCCGTGCCGACGTGGTCATTGGCGACTGGTACCGCACGGCGGAGCGCGGCAAGGTGCTGGGGCTGTCGGCGCCGTTGTACCTGGACGTGATGGGCATCATCTCGCCCCAGGGCTATGCCAAGGTCAGCGAGCTGGAGGGCAAGCGCGTGGGGACGGTGCAGGGCTACCTGTGGGTCAGTGACCTGAAGACGGTGCTGGGCGACGACCTGGTGCTGTACCCCAACCCGGTGGCCATGGCCCAGGACCTGGCCTCGGGGCGCATCGAGGCCGGCATCGACAGCCATGCGGTGGCCGTCGCCTCGCAGCAGAAGGGGGCGTACAAGGGCGCCAGCATCAAAGTGTCCGAGCCGGATCCACGGGTCAAGGCGACCGAGCAACCGGGGCAGACCAGCATCCCTTACATGCTGAGCAACGTCGAACTGGGCAAGGCGCTGGATGCCAACATCCAGGCGTTGCATGGCAGTGGCGAGATTGCCCGTATACTTGAGGCGCATGGGCTGGATCGGCAGGCGGCAGATGTGGGGGCGCCGCGGTTGGTGGAGTGAAGTGCCTATACCAGCCTCTTCCCGGGTTTACCCGCGAAGAGGCACGGCTAATCCAGGCTATTACCCTTGATGCAAGACACAATCTCTTCATTCAGCCTTTTCACTGGGGCTCAACAGGCATATGGTGTACGCCGTCCATATTCCCTGGAGCTGTCATGTCCAACCGTTTCCCCTCCGTTCGTCCTCGTCGCTTGCGCCAGAACGAATCCCTGCGTTCGATCTTCCAGGAAACCGAGTTCCGCCTTGAAGACCTGATCCTGCCGATCTTCGTCGAAGAAGGCATCGATGATTTCGTGCCGATCACCAGCATGCCGGGTGTCAATCGCATCCCTGAAAAACTGCTGGCGCAAGAAATCGAGCGCTACGCCCGTGCCGGCATCAAGTCGGTGATGACCTTTGGCGTCTCGCACCACCTGGACGAGGTCGGCAGTGACACCTGGAACGAAAACGGCCTGGTGGCGCGCATGGCGCGGATCTGCAAGGACACCGTGCCGGAAATGGTGGTGATGTCCGACACCTGCTTCTGCGAATACACCAGCCACGGCCATTGCGGTGTGGTGCACGACCACGGTGTGGACAACGACGCCACCCTGGTCAACCTGGGCAAGCAGGCCGTGATCGCGGCCGCCGCCGGCGCCGACTTCATCGCGCCATCGGCGGCGATGGACGGCCAGGTCCAGGCGATTCGGGGTGCGCTGGATGCCGCAGGCTTCCATGACACGGCAATCATGGCCTATTCGACCAAATTCGCCTCGTCGCTCTATGGCCCGTTCCGCGAGGCCGGCGGTACCGCCCTCAAAGGTGACCGCAAGAGCTACCAGATGAACCCGATGAACCGCCGCGAAGCCGTGCGCGAATCGTTGCTCGACGAGCAGGAAGGGGCCGATGTGCTGATGGTCAAACCGGCCGGCGCCTACCTTGACGTGATCGCCGACATCCGCGCTGCTTCGCGCCTGCCACTGGCGGCCTACCAGGTCAGTGGTGAATACGCGATGATCAAGTTCGGCGGCCTGGCCGGTGCCATCGATGAAGGGCGCGTGATGCGTGAAAGCATCGGTGCCATCAAGCGGGCGGGTGCCGACCTGATCCTGACCTACTTCGCCATGGACCTGGCGCGCGAAGGTATCTGATAGGGCCGGCTGCCTTGTGGGGGCGGCCTGTAGGAGCGGCCTTGCGTCGCGAAAGGGGCGCGTAGCGGCCCCAGGTTCTGTGGCGCAGCAAAAATCGCCGGGGCCGCTACGCAGCCCTTTCGCGACGCAAGGCCGCTCCTACAAGCCCCCAGCCCGCCCTGAAACTACAAAAATTCATTAAGCGCTGAATTATTTAGTGTCCCTTAGTCTCTGATGCCATAGAGCATTCAGCGACAGGGATATAAGCATGAAATCTCGCAAGAAAAGCGTCAAACCGATCGGCCTGAAAGACATCACCATCGTCGACGACGCCAAGATGCGCAAAGCGATCACCGCCGCCGCCTTGGGCAACGCGATGGAATGGTTCGACTTCGGCGTCTATGGCTTCGTCGCCTACGCACTCGGCAAGGTGTTCTTCCCCAACGCCGACCCCAGCGTGCAGATGATCGCTGCCTTGGCCACCTTCTCGGTACCCTTCCTGATCCGCCCGCTGGGCGGGTTGTTCTTTGGGGCATTGGGCGACAAGTTCGGCCGGCAGAAGATTCTCGCCGCCACCATCGTGATCATGTCGTTGAGCACCTTTGCCATCGGCCTGATACCGTCCTATGCCTCGATCGGCATCTGGGCGCCGATCCTGCTGCTGCTGGCCAAGATGGCCCAGGGCTTCTCGGTAGGCGGTGAATACACCGGGGCCTCGATTTTCGTCGCCGAGTACGCGCCCGACCGCAAGCGCGGCTTCCTCGGCAGTTGGCTGGATTTTGGCTCCATCGCAGGGTTTGTTCTCGGTGCGGGCGTGGTGGTGTTGATTTCCACCGTGCTGGGCGAGGAGCAGTTCCTTGAGTGGGGCTGGCGCCTGCCGTTCTTCCTGGCCTTGCCGCTGGGCATCATTGGCCTCTACCTGCGCCACGCGCTGGAGGAGACACCGGCATTCCAGCAGCACGTCGAAAAGCTCGAACAAGGCGACCGCGAAGGCCTGGCCTCCGGCCCCAAGGTGTCGTTCAAAGAGGTGGCCACCCAGCACTGGCGCAGCCTGGTGACCTGCGTTGGCGTGGTGATCGCCACCAACGTCACGTACTACATGCTGCTCACCTACATGCCCAGCTACCTGTCGCACAACCTGCACTACAGCGAAGACCACGGGGTGCTGATCATCATCGCGATCATGGTCGGCATGCTGTTCGTGCAGCCGATCATCGGGCTGCTCAGTGACAAGTTCGGGCGCCGGCCTTTCATCATGGTCGGCAGTGTCGGCCTGTTCGCGCTGGCTATCCCAGCCTTCATGCTGATCAACAGCGGCGTGCTTGGGCTGATTTTCGCCGGGCTGTTGATCATTGCCGTGCTGCTGAACTTCTTCATCGGCGTGATGGCCTCGACATTGCCAGCGATGTTCCCCACGCACATTCGCTATAGCGCCCTGGCCAGCGCGTTCAACATCTCGGTACTGATCGCCGGCCTTACCCCGACCCTGGCCGCCTGGCTGGTAGAAAGCACGGGCAACCTGTACATGCCGGCCTACTACCTGATGGTGATTGCGGCCGTCGGCCTGGTCACCGGCCTGACCATGAAGGAAACCGCCAACAAACCCCTGCGCGGCGCGGCGCCTGCCGCGTCTGACATCGAGGAAGCACGCGAGCTGCTGCAGGAGCACCACGACAACATCGAGCAGAAAATCGAAGACATCGACACGCAGATTGCAGAGCTTGAGGCCAAACGCAAATTGCTGGTGCAGCAACATCCGCGTATCGAGTAAGGTACAAGGCCCTTTACTCAGTAGATAACTTATATGGCCGAGGGCTTTTCGGCGCTACCGCCACTCAATGGCTTGCGGGTGTTCGAGGTGGTATCACGCCACCTCAACTTCCGCCTGGCAGCGGACGAGCTGGGGGTAACCCAGGCGGCGGTGGCGCAGCAGGTTCGCGGGCTGGAGGCGAACCTTGGGGTCAAACTGTTCGAACGGTTGCCCAGGGGCCTGAGGCTAACCGGCGCCGGCCAGCGCTATAGCGCCGATATCCGCAGTGCGTTCGCTTTGATCGCCTCGGCTACCCAGGCGCTGCACCCCGATGCGTCCCACCTGACGGTCAGCGTTACGCCCACCTTTGCGGCGAAGTGGCTGATCCCTCGGCTGGCGTCACTTGCCCATGACCACCCCGATATCGACCTGCAGGTACTGGCCACTGATCGCCTCTCGCAGTTCCGCCCTGAGGGCGTGGATATCGCGGTGCGCTACGGCCGCCCACCGTTCGGCCCGGCCTTGCATGTCGAGCCTTTCCTCAAGCAACGCATCGTCGCCGTGGCAAGCCCTGGGCTACTAGCGCAACTGGGCAAGCCGGCTTCCCTTGACGACTTGCACCGCTTCGCGCTGCTGCACGATGCGCACAATTTCTGGCCAACCTTTATCGGCGAGGTCTTTGCGCAGCCGCTGTTGGCTGGGGCCAAGAATGTGCGCTTCAACCAGACATCGTTGGCGATCGATGCTGCAGTGGCCGGGCAGGGGCTCGCCTTGGCCAGCGACTTCTTCGTACGCAACGACATTGAAGCAGGGCGGTTGGCCTTGGTGTTCGAGCAGCAATTGGTGCTGGAGCAGGCGTTTTACCTGGTCTGGCCGCGCAATGCCTATCAAGCGCCAGCACTGGAGAGGGTGCGCAGCTGGTTGTTGCAACAGGCGCAGGCATCTGGTCAGTAGTTTTTCTATCGTCTATCGCATCAAGGTCGATGGCCGTATCATGCGCAGCATCTGATCAGCGTGGCATGTAGCCCAGTTGCCATGAGCGCGGAATGAACCGCGTCACCAAGGCCAGCAGGCACGCCAGCGCGCAACTGCCTGCCAGCGCCTGCAAGCCCAAGCGGTGCTCGAGCCAGGCGCCAAGGGCGGCGCCCAGCAGCATGCCGGCCCAAGGCACCAGCTGCACCCGCCAGCCATTGCGCCGCTCGCCCAGCACCCAGCGGCCCAGGCCGCGGCCGAAGCGGGACAGGGCACCGGTGACATAGGTCAGGCCGATGGGCAGGCCATTCACCTGCTCGACCACCGCATTGATCATGCCCATGGCCAGCGTCGCCGCAAGCAACGCCGGAAAGGTCGCGGCCAGCGGCCAGGCCGCAGCGCCACCCAGCAGCCCCGCGACCACCAGCAGTACCGGCCAGGCGCGGCGCCGAAAGCTGCGGGCCAGCAACACGCCCAGGGCATTACCGGCGACGAAGCCGAGTACCGCTCCGCTCAGGCGCAGCACCATGGCCGCATCCGCCTCACTGATCGCGACGGCCAGGCGGGTGGTGTTGCCGCTCATGAACGAAACAAAGTCGCCCAGGGCCAATAGGCCGATGGCATCGGTCATGCCGGCCAGCACCGACAGCCCGGCCACCAGCCCCAGGCCCACCCGGCCTCGCAGGCTGCGCAGCTTCAGCCGCCGCGCACTGTGCGATGTCAACGCGTTGGGCAGCATGTTCAGGGCAACAGCTTTTCGCGGGCCAGGGTACCCTTGAGGGTGCGTTCGACCACATCGACCAACACCATGGTCTGGTGGTCCACTTCGATGTTCAGCAGCTCGCCGGCCTGGTAGTTGGCGAAGGTGGTCTGGCGCAAGGTTTCGGGGATCAGGTTGATGGTGATGACGGTGTCTTCGACATCAGCGACGGTCAGGCTGCAGCCGTTCACACCAAGGAACCCGCGGGGGAACACGTACTTGGCCCACTCGGGCGGCATGCGGAATTTGATGAACGCACCGGTCGGTTCGATCGACAGTTCGACGATATCGGCGGTGGTGGCGATGTGGCCCGCCATCAAGTGGCCGCCGATCTCGGCGTTCATCTTGGCCGAGCGTTCGATGTTCACGCCCTGGCCAGCCTTCAAGCAGCGCAGGTTGGTGCGCTCCAGGGTGGCGTTCATGGCGTCGAATTTCACCTCGGTGCCGTCGATCTCGGTAACCGACAAGCAGGTACCCTCGACACTGACGCTGGCGCCGATCTTGAGTTCGTCGAGCAGCTCCGGGGTGAGGTCGAGGGTGAACTGCTTGTGGCCTGGGTAGGTGTTCACCGCAAGCAGAGGGCGGACGGCCTGGACGATGCCGGTGTACATGGAAGTTGCTCCTGGGCACGGGAAAATGAAGTCACCCGGAAACTAAGCCTGTGAAGCGGTAAAAGCAAGGTGGCCGCGACCGTTCAGACATGCCCGCTGCTGTTCACGATGCGCAGGCTCAGTGCCTCGTAAGGGTCCAGGTTCACCACCAGCCGCCCATCTTCGGTCAAGTCGCCCTCGACCGTTTCATTGATCATGTCCACCACCGGCCCCGGCGTGAAGCCGGTCAAGTGCAGCGCTTCGCTGATCACCGTCTGGCCAAAATTCAGCGCGCTGATCTGCACCCCGCGCCCGGCCGGCAGCTCGTGCACCATCACCAGCAACCCAGGGCTGCTGACCTCGGGCACCAGCACCTGGCGGCTGGTGGCGATACCGTAGGCCTGGCGCACGGCAAGCAGCTTCTTCACCTTGCTGGCGAATGAATCGGGGTGTTCCAGCTGGCTGTCGAGGCTGCCGTAAAGCGCGCGGGCACGGGGCATGCCGCGCACCGAGGCCTCGGCGTGCGGGGCAAGGCCGGCCAGGTCGTAGCCGCCGCGGTGGATCCAGCGGGTGTCGCCATCGAGCATGCGTTCTGCCACCGCCTCGGCGGGCAAGGGCAGGGCTCCGACCAGGTCCCAGCCGGACAGCGCCACCACGCCAGGCTGCATGGCGTTGTACATCACCAGCAGCAGGTGAATCTTCTGGATACGCTCGATATCCGCTGCGTTGATCTGATCGAGGTCGCGGATGCCGAGGGCGGCCGTGATCAGGCTGGCGGTGGTACAGGCGATGCCGTTGGTGACGAAGCGCAGGTTGTAAGGGGCATGTTCGCCCGACAGACGTTCGTAGATTTCTTCGCGAATGTGCTCTCGCAGGATGTTGCCGGGCAGGGTCTGGCCCTTGTACAGGTACATGTCGTGGGCGTGCAGGGTCCAGAAGTGCACCAGTTCGACGGTCAGCTCGTCATGGTTCTGCAAAGCATGGATCAACGAAGCCGGGTCGATGCCGAAACCGTGCATTTCCTTGAGCATCAGGCGCAGGAATTCGGTGTCGCCGGTCAGCAGCGCGTGCTGGTAGGCCGGGCGGGTGATGAAGTCGTAGGACAGGTCGGCGCCGCCCTTGGACATCAGGGCAATGTCGTCGATCGTCAGGTTCAGCTCCTGGAAGCTGAAACCGCCCGCCTTGCGAATCATGCCGCCAATCAGCTGGTTGCCGACGATCGACAGGGGGTGGCTCTCGGACCAGGCCGTGCCCTCAAGGCGGGTTTCCACCCCGAGAAACCCATTGGCGTCCAGGCGCAGGCCCCGCGCGCCAAGGCAGTCCAGCGCATGCAGGGCATCGCCGATAATCATCTGCTGGGCGGCAAATGTCGGGTCGAGCCAGTTGAGCGACGGCTGGCCTTCCTTGAAGTAGTGCAGGTACACCCAGCGCCGGGTCTTGCCGTCGACGCCGGTGACCGGCGGGGTGACGCTCCAGTCGGTCTCCTTGACCCCAGGCTCGAAGAAGATCACCCGCTGCAACTGGCCGACGATGTAGTGGCGTGCCTTGAGCGCATCGCACACCGCCGGCAGCAGGTTGACCGAATCGCGCCCTGCAGGTACGTCGGGCAGCAGCGGCCAGTCTTCCTCGCGCACCTCGACCATGTGGTAAAGCCCGGGGTAGGCGCCGTGGGCCAGTTCTGCCAGGCGGAAGTCGGCGCCTTTGCCGGTGTGCGAGGGGATCAGGTCATCGATGGTCACGGCGTTGTGCGCCGCGGCCATGCGGCTCATCTGGATCAGCTCCTGCTCGCTGCCGTAGAGCGGGTCGATGTCGAAGCTGATGCGGTCGAAGTTGCCGTCCACGCTGGGGGTGAACTCGCGGCCGCGCACGCCGCCTGACTGCTTGATCGGGCCGGTGTGCACGCCTTGTATGCCGATCTCCGACAAGCGCTTCCACAAGGCTTCGTGGGCCAGGGCCGAGAGCACCGAGCAGTCATCGGGGGCGATGATAGCGTCAGGGTAGACAGTGAGCCACACCGAGGCGATCTCGGTTGCGCGGCGGGGCTGGGCCTCGGCATAGGGGTTTTGCCACAGGCGCGATTGCCCCGAATACAAAAGGGCCCGCTGCTGGGAGGCCTTGAGCATGGAACGGTCTTCGAGCCACTGGATGTATGACGGGTCGGGTTGAGTCATCTCGCGTCCTCTCTGCGTGTCGGCACCGGCCACAGTTATGACGGCTTCGCACGCGGAACGTTCGCAATGCCTGCGCGGCGTGTTCCCAGGGGGAAAAGGGTCAGCGCCGCGCCGACAGCTGCTGCGGTGCCAGAAACGCACTGTGGAAGTAGTTGCGCAACGCCTGCATGGCCGGGCTGAACGCCCGCTCGCGGTGCCAGGCCAGGCCCACGCTCATCGGCGTCACCGGGTCACTGATGGTCACCGTCTCGATCCGCTTGCCTTCCAGCGACCAGGGCCTGTGCACCAGGTCGGAGAGGATCGCCACGCCGCTGCCATTGGCCACCATGCTGCGCACGGCCTCCACCGAGCTGGTCCGCACGCGCACGCTGGGCCGCTGCCCGGCCTGCTCCCAGTAGCGCATGGCGCTTTGTTCGGCCTCGTCCACCGTCAGCAGAATGAACGGTTCGCCGGCCACATCCGCCAGGCTCACCGCAGAGCGCTCGCACAGCGGGTGGTGGCCGGGCAGCCACAGTCGGCGTTCGGAGTTGAAGAGGGTTTCCGAGACGATGTCCGGGTGGGTGAGGTTGGCGGTGAGCACCACAGCCATGTCGAAACGGCCCTCAAGCAGGCCCTGTTCGATGGCGCTGCGCTCCTGTTCATGCACGTGCAGGGTCACGTCCGGGTGCCAGTGTTCCAGCCGTTGCAGGTGGTGCGGCAGGAAGTAGCCCATCACGGTATAGCTGGCGGCCAGGCGCAGCAGGCCGCTGGCGCGCACGTCAGGCAGCGGGCTGTTCAGCGCGTCGTCCACGCTGCGCAGAATCACATAGGCCCGGTTGAGAAAATGCCGGCCAGCCTCGGTCAGGCTCATACCTTGGGCCGAGCGCTGGAACAGCAGCACACCGAGCATCGCCTCCAGTTCCTTGATCGCCGTGGTCACGGCCGATTGAGAGATGTTCAGGTGGATCGCCGCCTGGGAAATCTGGCCGATCTCGGCAGTGGCCACGAAGTAGCGGACCTGGCGCAGGGTCAGTGACAAAGTAGGCTCCCGGTGTATCTGATTTTCAGAAGACACCCTATCTGTTTATAGATCTTCCCAAGGGGGAGAGGAGAATCTAACGTGGCTTTCACGCAGTCACAAGCACCAGGAGATACATTCATGCAGGTGGTGGATTTCAATTCGGACATGGGAGAGGGATTCGGCCCGTGGACCATTGGTGACGGCGTCGACGAGGCGTTGATGGCTTTCATCAGCTCGGCCAACATTGCGACTGGCTTCCATGCCGGCGACCCGGGCACCATGCGCCGTACTGTCGAGCGGGCCAAGGCGCTAGGGGTGGCGGTCGGGGCACACCCGGGCTTTCGTGACCTGGTCGGTTTCGGCCGGCGACACATCAATGCCCCGGCCCAGGAGCTGGTCGACGACATGCTTTACCAACTGGGCGCGCTGCGTGAAATCGCCCGTGCCCAGGGGGTGACGCTGCAACACATCAAGCCCCACGGCGCGTTGTACATGCACTTGGCGCGCGATGAAGAGGCTGCACGGCTGCTGGTGCAGAACCTGCGTGTGATCGAACCGCAGTTGCTGCTGTACTGCATGCCGGGCTCGGTGATCTGCCGTGTCGCCCAGGCACTCGGGCAGCCGGTGATCCGCGAGTTCTATGCCGACCGCGAGTACGACATGAGCGGCTCTATCGTGTTCACCCGCAACGTGCGCAGCCATGACCCCAAGGCCGTCGCTGAGCGCGTGCTGCGGGCTTGCCAGCAAGGCCTGGTGCGCACGGTAGAGGGGCAGGACCTGGCCATCGAGTTCGATTCCATTTGCCTGCACAGTGATACCCCAGGGGCGCTCGACCTGGTCGAGGCTACGCGCCAGGCGCTCGATCAGGCGGGTATCGCGGTGCGTGCGCCACGCTGAGTAGCAGCGGCGCCCGGCGCTTGGAGGCCGGGGCCCTTGCATTGATTTGATTTCGCCTGCCTTTCTATAAAGATTCCAAAAAAAGGAACAGTCATGGCCGAGCCGGTTGCTTCAACCCCGATCCGCTACAGCTTCGGTGCCGACGAGCACCTGTTTGCCGAAGTCAGTGACAGCATGTCGTTGGAGGCCTTCTTCAAGGGCATGGCCGTCACCCGCGCGGTGGAGCGACTTGGCCTGGAGGGCGTACTCGACGTATGCCTCGCCAATGCCTCGTTCCAGATCCGCTTCGACCCTGACCGCATTGCCCCCCAGGCCCTGCTCGAAGCCGTACGCGGCGCCGAGGCAGAGGCGGTGGCCGAGCGCTCGCTGCAGACCCGCATTATCGAAATCCCGGTGCTGTACAACGACCCGTGGACCCACGAAACCCTGATGCGTTTTCGTGACCGTCACCAGGACCCGAGCAGCACTGACCTTGAGTATGCGGCGCGGGTCAACGGCCTGGCCGATGTCGAGGCGTTCATTGCCGCGCACAGTGGCGCGCCCTGGTTCGTGTCGATGGTCGGCTTCGTTGCCGGCCTACCGTTCATGTTCCAGATGGTCGAGCGCGAGCGGCAGTTGCAGGTGCCCAAGTACCTGCGTCCGCGTACCGACACACCCAAGTTGACCCTCGGCCATGGCGGTTGCTTCGGGTGCATCTACTCGGTGCGCGGAGCAGGCGGCTACCAGATGTTCGGCGTTACCCCGGCGCCGATCTACGACCCGCAGCAGACCTTGGCCTACCTCAAGGCGCACATGGTGTTCTTCCGCCCTGGGGACATCGTGCAGTTCAAGCCTATCGACCGCCGAACCTATGACCAGGCCGTTGCGGATGTGGAGGAGGGCCACTTCAACCTGCGCATTCGCCCGGTGACGTTTTCCCTGGATGCCTTCCTCGCCGACCCGGTCGGCTACCCCAAGACGCTGCAGGAGGTGCTGGCATGATCAAGGTACTCAAACCCGGCCTGGCCACATCGGTACAGGACCTTGGTCGCGAAGGCTATTACCACTTGGGCATTCCGCCGTCCGGGGCGCTCGACCAATATGCCCTGAGCGCCGCCAACCATCTGGTCGGCAACCCGGCAGGTGCAGCAGGGCTGGAATGCGCGCTGGTGGGACCAGAGCTTGAGTTCCAGCACGATGCGCTGGTGGCGGTATGCGGAGCGCAGATGCCCGCCTTGCTCGACGGCCGTGAGCAGCGCCCCGACACCGCGTTTGCGGTCAGGGCAGGGCAGGTGTTGCGTTTCGGCTTCCCCACCGCAGGTGCCCGGGCGTACCTGGCCGTGGCCGGCGGTATCGATGTACCCGAAGTGCTCGGCAGCCGTTCGACCTACGCCCTGGGTGCGTTGGGCGGGCTGCACGGGCGCAAGTTGATGGGGGGTGATGTATTGCCGGTCGGTGTGCCCAGCGGCAAGACCCGGGCTGGCGCGAGCCTGCCGATGGCCCTGCGCCAGGCGCTGGGTGGCGAGGTGGTAGTGCGGGTGGTGCCGGGGTTGTATTTCCATCGCCTGACCGACGCGGCGGCGCAGAGCTTCTTCACTCAGGCGTGGACCGTCGGCTCCGAGGCGGACCGTATCGGCTACCGCTACAAGGGCGCTAGCGCATTGAGCTTCCAGCCACGTGAGCAGCCGTTTGGCGCAGGCTCGGACCCCTCGAACATCGTCGACAGCTGCTATCCGATCGGTTCGATCCAGGTGCCAGCGGGGCTGGAGCCGATCATTCTGCACCGCGATGCGGTGTCGGGCGGCGGGTATGCCATGATCGGCACGGTGATCAGCGCCGACCTGGACCTGATCGGGCAGATGCAGCCCAATCAGCAGGCGCGGTTCTTGGCGGTGAGCCTGGAGCAGGCGTTGGAGGCACGGCGGTCGTACAAGAAGAAGCTGGGGTGCCTGGCCCGGTTGTTTGCTTGATTGCTGGGTGGGTTGAGTGACAGGCCATCGCTATTGCCGAGGGTCTAGTCGCTCGCCTGTATCAGGAAGCATCCTGCTCATACCCTCGCTCAGGTACCTCATTGGTATGACATAGTTCCACCAACCGCTCTTGTGTGCGTTACACCTGGCTAGATGCAGGCTGTCCACACATCGCTCAAAAGCTGCCACTGAAACTCGCAAACAAGCTGGCGTCCTGGGCCTCGCTCTGCAGGGTGGTCGTTGTAACTCCGATACTGGCGCTCACATCGCCTAACACTACCCGCACCCCCAGCAGCGCAGTCACGTAGTAACGGTCGAACTCCAGCCCCGGCACCCGATACGGGCCAGCTCCAGGTACGGTTTGCAGCCATGCGTTGGCCTGCTTGCTGCCTTCAAACGCCTGATCGTAGGTGATCTGTGCATAAGGCTCAAAACGACTTGCTCGTAGACGGGCCTGCCAACCAATTCGACCCACGGTCGAGTCAACCTTTTGATCGTAATAGCCCATGGCGGTGAAGCTTCTATTGCTCTCGACATAGTCATCTAACTCCACCCGCTGCCAGATGATTGCGGCCAGCGGCCCATGTCGCAAATCGCCCACATTGTCGAACTCATAACCTGTGTTAAGGGCCATCGTGAGGTTGTGCCCTTCTGGAGTACCGTTGTGGGTGTGGGTAGCAGGTCCGATCTGAACCTTACGGGTGACGTCATAATCCAGCCAGCTATAGCTGAGCTGGCCATTCACCCACATTCGCTCACCGTACCAGCCACTAAACAGGCCGAGGGTTGAGTCGGACTGCGTGTACCCCCCTTGATGCGCACCGAAGTTAGCCTCCACGCGACCAACACCGGCGAAGCCTCCCATTACAACGCCGTTGCGGGACCAATCGACGCCAAACAAGCCAGCAGGGGCCGAGCCGTCGTACAGGCGTCCATGATCATAACGCTGAGTGTCGTTACGAAGGCTACCCCACCACGATGCCAATCTGGTCAGTCACTGTCGCACTGACCACGACTGGCACTTGGCTAGGGTCGACAATAGACGCCATGTCATTGATGCCGCCCCAGACCGTGTACAGCGCCCGGGGATCAGCGACACCACCAGTGGTCGAAAGGTACTGAGCCAGCTGGTCTGTCAACGAGGGGATCGGCCCAAGCTCACCGGCCGCCGGCATGCTCACTCGCGCACCACCCGCAGCGTAATTGTCGCCCGTCTGGCCATTGCCGTTGGCGCTTGCATCCACACCATAGTGGTCAGCCAAATGCTCTGACCAGACCTTGCCCGGATTGGTGGTCAACTTACCTAGCCCAGCTTGAACCCCAGGAGGTAGCAACGGCCGGTAATAGCCACTGTCGGTGTAACTGTCGCCCAGAAAAAGGGTGCGCGAGAAGGGCGCTTCTGTGGCAATTGAAGGCGTTGCGACGAAGAACAGCGCCGTAGCTGCACCAGCAAGTATGCACGTTCTGATCGACATGGAATCTTCCTGATGATGTCCAGACGGGGCCTTGATAGGGGCTCACGAGACAGTCCTTATCGAGCCGAACCATGGCGAATTTTGCGGCGATCATAGGCGTGCCTTACTAAGTGCTGCTACTGACAAAACTAACAGTTCCACGCTGCGTTCAGACGTGCCTGCAAAGACCCCATGTTCGGTCATGCCGTTGAAAATGGGGGCGGTAAGCACGTGCGTTACTCACCTCTACAAATCCGTTTGCCGCGCTGCGAGGCCACTTCCAGCGCCTGCCCATCCCGCTGTTTGCCCTGCCGTGCCAGGCCTTCAAGCTGAGGTATCAGCATGCCTTCCGGCAAATGCCGCCAGAACCGCCCGGGCATGTGCAGGCGCAGCGCGTCCGGGTTGAGGCGGGCAGGGTTGAAGGTGTGGCGATAATAGGTGCGCCACAGTTCGGCGCCGGGGTCGTCGGCATGGCGCGCCCACTGCCGCCAGTCATCGGGGCAGTGGCGGCGGTAATCGAAGGCCTGGCCGTCGAAGCGGATGCCATCGGTGGGTGTGGCGATCAACCAGCGTTGTCGGCCCAGGCGGTCGGCGAAGTGCGCACTGGCATCGTGCAGGATGTCGTGGGCGGGCTCGTGATAGGCGACCAGGTCCAGCTGCAGTCGCTCGGCCAACGCCTCGGGCAGGGGGACAAAGCGCACGAAGGCATGCAGGTGGTGCGCCTCACGGCTGACCTGTTTGATCCGCCGGTGCAGCTCACTGCCCAGCCGGTCGCCCGCGAGCATGGCGGTGCGATCGCCATGGGCGACACGCCAGAGCACTTCGTACAGCAGGTTCCAGCGTTGCGCGCCGCGATAGCAGGCGGCCTGTGCCAACTGGCTCAGTAACGCCGCCGGCACTTTGCCGCGAAACGGGCCGGGGCCTTCAGGCAGCGGTGCCGGCACGGCCAGCAGATCATCGATAGGGCCTTGTGACCAGGTCACCTCGGCCGGGTCGATGCCATGGCCGAGCAGCGTTCGGGCTTGGTCACGCCAGGTGGCGAAGTGGTTATCACAGTCGAGCGCGATCACCCCCACAACCCCATCTGCACAGGCGCTTGTGGCTCGCGCAGGCGTTCGCGCAGCAGGCCGCTGCGCAGCTCGGCCTGGGCCGGGCGGTAGTCGCTGGTGACAATGAACGGCCGGGCCTTGTCCAGTACGCAGCGCAGTTGGATCAGGTCGTCATAGCGGATGCGCCGTTCACGGCGCAGCGCCACCAGGCGCTGCACGCTGCGCAGGCCGATGCCCGGGATACGTGCCAGCAAGGCCGGTTCGGCGCGGTTAACATCCAGCGGGAAAACTTCGCGATTGGCCAGCGCCCAGGCCAGCTTGGGGTCGATGTCCAGTGCCAGGTTGCCGCTATGGCCCAGCAGTTCGCCGGCCTTGTAGCCATAGCCACGCAGCAGGAAGTCGGCCTGGTACAGGCGGTGTTCACGCAACAGCGGCGGCGCCGCCAGGGGCACGCTGCCTGGGCTGTCGGGGATCGGGCTGAAGGCCGAGTAGTACACACGCTTGAGGCCGTAACCCTGGTACAGCGACTCGGCATTGCGCAGCAGCGTGCTGTCATCGGTGGCGTCGGCGCCGACGATGACCTGGGTACTTTGCCCGGCGGGCGTGAAGCGCGGCGCCTTCGGCTCATTGGCCACGGCTTGCTGGCCTTGGTGGATGACTGCCATGGCCTGGCGGATGGTGTGCGCGTGTTTCTCCGGTGCCAGGCGTTTGAGGCTGGCATCGGTCGGCAGCTCGATGTTGACGCTCAGGCGGTCGGCCAGGCGTCCGGCTTCCTCGATCAGCAGCGGGTCGGCGTCGGGTATGGTCTTGAGGTGGATGTAGCCGCGGAAGTTGTGCTCGTCGCGCAGCAACCGTGCCACGCGGATCAGTTGCTCCATGGTGTAGTCGGCCGAGCGGATGATGCCCGAGCTGAGGAACAGGCCGCTGATGCAGTTGCGCCGGTAGAAGTCCAGGGTCAGGCGCACCACTTCTTCCGGGGTGAAGCGCGCCCGCGGTACGTTGCTGGAGCGGCGGTTGACGCAGTACTGGCAGTCGTACAGGCAGAAGTTGGTCAGCAGCACCTTGAGTAGCGACACGCAGCGGCCGTCCGGCGTATAGCTGTGGCAGATGCCTATGCCATTGGTGGCGCCCAGGCCGTCGCCGCCGCGCGAGCTGCGCTTGGGCGCACCGCTGCTGGCACAGGAAGCATCGTACTTGGCGGCGTCGGCGAGAATGCCGAGTTTGGCGATGAGCTGCATAGTGGCTGACTCGAAACACTGAATATTCATACAGTATTTTGAGCGCGGCCTGATTGCAAGCCCCAGTGATCGAGGTGCCCCAGTAAAACCCTCAGCTAAGCTTGTGCTGGACTTTACGGACAGCTACGAGGCGTGCGGGAGAGGACATGAAAATCACGATCGATGCGAAGTGGGCGCTGGCCGGCCTGGCGCTGGCGATGGGCATGCTCAATGCCCAGGCGGCTGAAACCAAGAAGGTCGATGTGCTGCTGGTGGGCGGCGGTATCATGAGTTCGACCCTGGCTGTCTGGCTCAATGAGCTGGAGCCAGGCTGGTCGATGGAGATGGTCGAGCGCCTGGACAAGGTGGCCGAAGAAAGCTCCAACGGCTGGAACAACGCCGGTACCGGCCACTCGGCCCTGGCGGAGCTGAACTACACGCCAGAGAAGGATGGCAAGATCGACATCAGCAAGGCGGTGGAGATCAACGAGTCGTTCCAGGTGACCCGACAGTTTCTTGCCTGGCAGGTCAAGCAGGGCGTGTTGAAGAACCCCCACTCATTCATCAATACCACCCCGCACATGAGCTTTGTCTGGGGTGACGACAATATCCGCTTCCTGAAAAAGCGCTACGAGGCGTTGCAAGCCAGCCCGCTGTTCAAGCCGATGCAGTATTCCGAAGACCACGAACAGATCCGCAAATGGGTGCCTCTGATGATGGAGGGGCGCGACCCCAACCAGAAACTGGCCGTGACCTGGACGCCGATCGGCACCGACGTCAACTTTGGTGAGATCACCCGGCAGTACGTGGGCTACCTGCAGACCCGGCCAAACTTCGACCTCAAGCTGTCGACCGAGGTCCAGGACATTACCCGTAACGAAGATGGCTCCTGGCATGTGGAGTACAAGAACCTGAAGGACGGCAGCCAGGCCGCCACCGATGCGAAGTTCCTGTTCATCGGTGCAGGGGGCGCGGCGCTGCCGCTGTTGCAGAAGTCCGGTATCGATGAAGCCAAGGACTATGCCGGCTTCCCGGTGGGGGGGTCGTTTCTGGTAACCGACAACCCGGCCATTGCCCAGCGCCATATGGCCAAGGCCTACGGCATTGCGGCGAGCGGCGCCCCGCCCATGTCGGTGCCGCACCTGGATACCCGTGTGCTCGATGGCAAACGCATGATCCTGTTCGGCCCGTTCGCTACCTTCTCGACCAAGTTCCTCAAGCAGGGTTCGTTGCTTGACCTGTTCGCCAGCGCCAGTGTTCACAACGCCTGGCCGATGGTCAGAGTAGGGGTGCGCGAGTTCGACCTGGTGCAGTACCTGGTCGGTCAGGTCTTGCAGTCCGACGATGACCGTTTCGAAGCGCTGCGCACCTACTTCCCCGAAGCCAGGAAGGAAGACTGGCGCCTGTGGCAAGCCGGCCAGCGTGTACAGATCATCAAGAAAGACGAGGCCCAGGGTGGTGTGCTCAAGCTGGGTACCGAAGTGGTCACGTCCAAGGACGGCAGCATCGCCGGCCTGCTGGGGGCATCGCCTGGCGCCTCGACTGCGCCACCGATCATGCTGGATGTGTTGAACAAGGTGTTCAAGGACAAGGTGGCTTCAGCAGCCTGGCAGGCGAAGATCAAACAGATCGTGCCGTCCTATGGCATCCGGCTGAACGAGCATCCGGACAAGGTGCAGGAGGAGTGGACGTATACCAATGAGGTGCTGCAGCTGAATCCGCCGTCGGGTGGTGAAAGCCCAGGTGTCGCGCCATAACGCTGTCAGAGATGTTATGGCTGCAGGGGCCTCTTAGGTTCTGTACGAAAAGGAGGGTTATCCATCGTTATTTGATAGGTGCCTGTCTTAGGTTTGGAGGTGGGGCGGAGATCGAGCGCCGCCCGCGTGGGGCCGGTAAGCCGGCCCCCACAAGTACCCGCAAAATTCTACACTTACATACAGCACGTCACGGCGAATGTCGCGGTGCGCGACACCATTCCCCGGACCACCGCCCCTCGGACCCGGACTTCCCCTGTCGACGGTGGCCTTCTTGCAGAGGAGGGCAGGTCATGGACGAGGCACGGCTTCACGAATTCATGGGCAAGCTGGTGGGTGACATGGGCGCTGCGGCGACCCTGGCAAATGTGATCCTGGGTGACGAACTCGGGTTGTACCGGGCGATGGCCGACAGCCAGCCGACCACGCCCGAAGCACTCGCGGCAAAGACCGGCTGCCACCCGCGGCTGGTCCGTGAATGGCTCAATGCCCAAGCGGCGTCGGGCTACATGGTTCACGACAAGGGCAGTTTCGTACTGCCCGAAGAACAGGCGATGGCCTTGGCGCTCGAAGACTCCCCGGCGTACATGGCCGGTGGCGCGGCGGTGGTGGCCGCCTTGTTCCACGACAAGGACAAGCTGGTCGCGGCCATGCGTGGCGACGGTGCGCTGGCCTGGGGCGACCATCACCCGTGCATGTTCAGCGGCACCGAACGGTTCTTCCGGCCGGGCTACCGAACGTTCCTGGTGGCCGAGTGGCTACCGGCGCTGGAGGGGGTGGTGGCCAAGCTGCAGGCGGGCGCCAAGGTGGCCGATGTGGGCTGTGGCCATGGCGCCTCGACGTTGGTCATGGCCCAGGCGTTTCCGGCATCGACCTTCGTCGGTTACGACTATCACGCGCCCTCCATCACCACCGCCAACCACCGGGCTGACGAGGCAGGTTTGGGCGCACGGGTGAGTTTTCAGCAGGCCACGGCGAAAAACTATCCAGGCCACGACCATGACCTGGTGTGTTTCTTCGATTGCCTGCACGACATGGGTGACCCGGTGGGCGCTGCGCGACACGCCTACGATGCCTTGAAGGCGGACGGCACGGTGATGCTGGTGGAACCCTATGCCGAGGACTCGCTGGAGGGCAACCTGACACCGGTCGGGCGCTTGTTCTATGCGGCGTCGACGTTTATCTGCACGCCCAACTCGCTGTCTCAGGAAGTGGGGCTGGGGCTGGGTGCCCAGGCTGGGGAGGCGCGGTTACGCGCGGTGTTCGAGGAGGCGGGTTTCACACGGTTCCGGCGCGCCACACAAACACCGTTCAACCTGATACTGGAGGCGCGCAAATAGCCGCCGCCCTTGCCGTCACCTGCGCCATTCGGCTTTTGCGCATTGTAATGCCGCGCCGTGGTCGTCAGAATCGCGCCCGGTTTTCGAGCAAGGGGCTTACGTTGAACGAACAGACACTCTCCATGCGCCTGGAGCGCGTGGCGGCGCATGTGCCGCAAGGCGCGCGCCTGGCCGATATCGGCTCGGACCATGGTTATCTGCCGGTAGCGTTGATGCTGCGTGGCGCCATCGAAGCAGGCGTGGCCGGTGAAGTGGCGCACACGCCCTTTGCCTCGGCCCAGCGCAACGTGCGCCGCAACGGCCTGGAGGCGCATATCACCATTCGCCTGGCCGATGGGCTGGAGGCGATCGAAATGGCCGACCGGATCTCGGCCGTCAGCCTCTGCGGCATGGGTGGCAAAACCATGTGCGAGATTCTAGAGCGCGGTAAGCATCGCTTAAATGGCAGCGAGCGCCTGATCCTGCAACCCAACGGCGATGAGTGCGAACTGCGCGGGTGGCTGATGCAAAACAGCTATCGGATCGTCAGTGAAGAGTTGTTGCGCGAAAACCGCTTCGACTACGAAATTATCGTCGCCGAACCTTGTGTGGCAGTGGCTTACACCGCCGAAGAGCTGTACTTCGGCCCGCTGCTGATGCGTGAAAAAGCTCCGGCGTTCGTGACCAAATGGCAGCGCATGCTGCGCCAGAAGCAGCAGACGTTGGCCAACTTCGAACGCGCTCGGGATGCGATACCCGAGGAAAAGCGCCGCGATTTCGCCCGGCAGATCAGCTGGATCAGCCAGGTACTGGCCTAACTCACTGCTGCGAGCAGTTGCCCATTTCCCGGTAGTTGACCTCGCGGGTACGGCCCTGGTGGTCGACATACACCATATGCGCAGTGCCGACCTGGCAGTCGGCAGCGTTGCTGGCCGGGGTGATGGAGATGACTTTGGCGACATCCAGCGGCATGCCGTATTCGTAGTTGCCCGTGCTGGCGGCCGGCTGCTGTGTGCCGGCGTCGGCAAAGGCGCCGAACGAGGCGAGGGAAGCGGCAAAGGCAAGGACGGCGATCAAACGTTTCATGGCAGGCTCCTTCTTCAATGTTTTACCAATGATGTATTCATTGGTGATCCACAATAAATGGGCTAAGCCGTGATAGATTCCTGCCTGGAACGTAAGAATAAGACCGATCAAGGAGCCCACCCCCCATGGACATGCTGCATGCCATGCGTACTTTCACCCGTGTGGTCGAATGCGGCAGCTTCGCCGCAGCCGCCAATGCCCTGGACATTTCTGCGGCGCAGGTGTCGCGCATCGTTGCCGAGCTAGAGAACCAGCTACAGACCCGCCTGCTGCACCGCACCACGCGCCGTTTGCGCATGAGCGAGGCGGGCGAACGGTTTCTGGAGCGCGCGCGGCAAATCATGCTGCTGACCGAAGAAGCCGTCGGCGAGGCGCGAGGCGCGCACCTTACCCCCCGTGGGCGTTTGCGCCTACACTGCCCGCATGGCCTGGGCCTGCTGCTGATGCCGCTGGTGGCGGGCTACAACGCGCTGTGCCCGGAGGTGGTGGTCGAGTTGACCTTGTCTCAGCGCAACCCGGACCCCTTGGCCGAAGGGCATGACGTGGTGATCACCGTGGACGAGGCCTTGCCGGACTCGCAGCTGATCGCCGTGCCGCTGGGCAACATTTTCAGCATCCCCTGCGCGGCACCCAGTTACCTGGAGACCTTTGGCGTGCCCGAGCGGCCGGAAGACCTGCATGGGCATCGCTGCCTGCGCATGGCGTACCCGATGTACGAAGGCGACTGGGTGTTCCCCCAAGGTGTCGATCACTGTGTGATCGCACCGCGCGACAGCTTCCTCACCAACGTGGCCGATGCGATGCTGTTGGCCAGCGAGCTGGGCATGGGCATCGGGCTGCTGCCGTTCTACACCGCCAGCCAGGCGATCGAGCAGGGGCGATTGCGCCGATTGTTGGCGCCGTATCGCCTGCGTGAGAGTGCGCTGTATGCGATCTATCCGTCGCGCCACTACCTGGATGCCAAGGTGCGTACCTGGATCGACTACCTCAAGGAGCAACTGCCCGCGCTGTTCGAAGGGCATGCGCGCATAGTGGATGACGCGCGCTACTGGCGCTGAGCCAGGTTGCGCGACTGCCCCAACAGCGGCCGCGCTAGCCGGCTGTTACAGTGAATAATGCTTGAGCTCCCGCGCAATCAGCATCCGCTGGATCTCGCTCGAACCCTCGTAGATCTGCGTGATACGCGCATCCCGATAATGGCGCTCTACCGGGTAGTCCTCCAGGTAACCATAACCGCCATGCACCTGGATGGCCATGGAGCACACCCGCTCGGCCATTTCCGAGGCGAACAGCTTGGCCTGCGAAGCCTCCGACAGGCACGGCTTGCCGGCACTGCGCAAGCGGGCCGCATGCAAGATCAGCAGGCGCGCGGCATTGACCTGCACCTGCATGTCGGCCAGCAGGTTGGCGATGCTCTGGTGCTCATTGATCGGCTTGCCAAACTGCACCCGGTCACGCGAGTAGGCCAGCGCCGCTTCGAACGCGGCGCGGGCGATGCCCAACGCTTGCGCGGCAATGCCGATACGCCCGCCTTCGAGGTTGGACAGGGCGATGGCCAGCCCCTTGCCACGCTCGCCGAGGATATTGGCGGCAGGGATGCGGCAGTTGTCCAGGGTCACCGCGCAGGTGTCGGAGGCGCGGATGCCCATCTTGTGCTCGCTGCGCTCGACCTTGAAACCAGGGTTGTCCGTGGGCACCAGAAAGGCCGAGAGGCCCTTCTTGCCCAGCGCCGGGTCGGTCACGGCGAAGACAATCGCCAAGCCCGCGCGACGGGCATTGCTGACAAACTGCTTGGCGCCGTTGATCACCCATTCGCCATTCACCAGCTCGGCACGCGTGCGCAGGTTGTGGGCCTCGGACCCAGCCTGGGGCTCGGTCAGGCAGAAGCAGCCAATCACCTCGCCAGTGGCCAGGCGCGGTAACCAGGCCTGCTGTTGCTCGGCAGTGCCATAGGCCAGCAGCGGGCCGCAGCCGACCGAGTTGTGAATGCTCATCATCGCCCCGGTGGCGCCACAACCGGCGGCGATCTCTTCCACGGCCAGGGCGTAGGCGACGTAGTCGGTGTAGCTGCCGCCAAAGGTGTCCGGGACGACCATGCCGAGCAGCCCCAGCTCGCCCATCTTGCGCACCACGCCATCATCGATCCAGCCGGCCTTTTCCCAGGCCTGGGCATGGGGCGCGATTTCGCCACGGGAAAAATCCCGGGCCATGTCGCGGATCATGATCTGTTCTTCGCTCAGTTCCAGGTCTTGCATCTGTGTACTCCCGGGCTCACAGGCCTTCGAAGAATTGGTCGACCCGCCGGCGCTCGAGCCCGGCCAGGGTCGGCGGGTTCCAGCGCGGCTGTTTGTCCTTGTCGATGATCAGGGCGCGCACTCCCTCGACGATGTCGCCGTACTGGAACCACTGGCGGTCCAGGTGCAGTTCCATGGCAAAGCACGCTTCAAGCGCCAGGTGGCGGCCGCGGCGCAGCATCTCCAGGGTAACCGCCATGGCCAGTGGCGAGCGGCTTTCCAGCTGGTCGGCGGTGGCCAGGGCCCACTGGTGGCTGTCGCCGATGCTCACGGCGCGCAGCTGCTCGATGATCGCCGGCAGGTCGGGGAGGGCGAAGAAGTGGTCGATGATCGGGCGCAGCTTCTGCAGTGGTGCGTCGTCCAGTACCTGGGTGCCGAGTTTGGCCAGCAGGCTTTGCAGGTCCTTGAGCGGGTGGTCACCGAAGGCCAGCTTGTCCAGGCCCTGGTCGAGGGCGCTGAGGGCGTCACTGCTCACGTACCAGTCGGCCAGCCCGCAATAGAGGGCATCGGCTGCCTGGATCTGGCTGCCGGTAACACCGAGGTAAATGCCCAGTTCACCCGGGATGCGCGGGAGGAAATAGCTGCCGCCAACGTCCGGGAAATAGCCGATGCCGACCTCTGGCATGCCCAGCCGGCTGCGTTCGGTGACCACACGCAGGTCACACCCCTGAGCCAGGCCCATGCCGCCCCCGAGGGTGAAGCCGTCCATCAGTACCAGCACCGGTTTGCGGTAGTGATGGATGCACAGGTCGAGCGCGTATTCCTCGACGAAAAAGTCTTCGTGCAGGTTGTCGCCGTTTTTGTAGCTGTCGTGCAGCGAGCGGATATCGCCACCGGCGCAGAACCCTTTAGGCCCTTCGCCGCGCAGCACCACGGCGCGCACCTGCGGGTCTTCTGCCCACTGGTCCAAGTGCTGGCGCAGGCTGCGGACCATGTCCAGGGTGAGGGCATTGAGGCCGGCGGGGCGGTTCAGGGTCAGATGGCCAATCTGGTTACGGACCTCGGCCAAGACATGATCCGTTGCCGAAGTGTGAGCATGCGCGGTCATCGCGTTCTCCCTGCTTTGTTATTGATTTTCCAAGTGAAGTCTGGAGTTCGCTGGAGGATAGCTGGATCCTGTCATGCGAATTTGCCGTGCACAATCGGTAAATCTGCAGGGGTGTCCTGCATTTTTGTCACTCTAGCAGTCTGTTAAGGGCCTGGTGGGCGTGGATGAGCCCCCAATTATTAACTTTAGCGTAACGATCGCGCACCCAGCTTGATTGATGCCCATGCCCGCACCGCCCTAAGGTGACCCCACGACAGCGAACCCGTGGAGTCACCATGACAACAACGAAGAATCCACCGCCGCAATGGTCGCGGAGGCGCGCCGAGAAGCAGCGCCGCCTCGACCGGGCCCGCCACCTCGCCGACGGCGTGGTGCTGCCCACCGACCGTATCGTCGAGGCCCTGGAGCTGTTGCTCGCCCCCGGAGACCGGGTGGTACTGGAAGGCAACAACCAGAAGCAGGCCGATTTCCTCTCGCGCTCACTGGCCAAGGTGGACCCAGCGCGCCTGCACGACCTGCACATGATCATGCCCAGCGTCAGCCGTGCCGAGCACCTGGACCTGTTCGAGCGTGGCATCGCCCGCAAGCTCGACTTCTCGTTCGCCGGGCCACAAAGCCTGCGCATCGGGCAGTTGCTGGAAGACGGCCTGCTCGAAGTCGGCGCCATCCACACCTACATCGAGCTTTACTCGCGGCTGCTGGTGGACCTTATCCCCAACGTGACACTGGTCGCAGGCTTCATGGCCGACCGTGATGGCAACCTCTATACCGGCCCCAGCACCGAAGACACCCCGGCTCTGGTGGAGCCTTGCGCGTTCAGCGATGGCATCGTCATCGCCCAGGTCAACCAGCTGGTGGATCGGGTCGACGACCTGCCGCGCGTCGATATCCCTGCGTCCTGGGTCGACTTCGTGGTGGTCGCCGACCAGCCGTTCTACATCGAGCCGCTGTTTACCCGCGACCCGCGCCACATCAAGCCGGTGCATGTGCTGATGGCGATGATGGCGATCCGTGGCATCTATGAAAAACACCAGGTGCAGTCGCTGAACCACGGGATCGGCTTCAACACCGCGGCCATCGAACTGATCTTGCCGACCTACGGCCAATCCCTGGGCCTGAAAGGCAAGATCTGCCGCAACTGGACGCTCAACCCTCACCCCACCCTGATACCCGCCATCGAGACCGGCTGGGTCGAAAGCGTGCATTGCTTCGGCACCGAGCTGGGCATGGAGGACTACATCGCCCAGCGCCCGGATGTGTTCTTCACCGGCCGCGATGGCTCGCTGCGCTCCAACCGCATGATGTGCCAGCTGGCCGGGCAATACGCCGTCGACCTGTTCATCGGAGCCACCTTGCAGGTGGATGGCGATGGCCATTCCTCGACCGTGACCCGCGGCCGCCTGGCCGGCTTTGGCGGTGCGCCGAACATGGGCCATGACCCCCGCGGCCGCCGCCACGCAACCCCGGCCTGGCTCGACATGACCGTGCCCGAGACAATGCTCGAACGCGGCCGCAAGCTGGTGGTGCAGATGGTCGAAACCTATCAGGAGGGCGGCAAGCCCACCTTCGTCGAAACCCTCGATGCAGTCGAAGTGGCGAAAAAAGCCGGCATGCCCCTGGCCCCTGTGATGATCTACGGCGATGACGTCACCCACCTGCTTACCGAAGAAGGCATCGCCTACCTGTACAAGGCGCGCTCCCTCGAAGAGCGCCGGCAGATGATCGCTGCCGTAGCCGGCGTCACCGCCATTGGCCTGCGGCACGACCCCAAAGACACCCAACGCCTGCGCCAGCAAGGCCTGGTGGCATTGCCCGAAGACCTCGGCATCCGCCGCACCGACGCCAGCCGCGAGCTGCTGGCCGCGCGCAGTATTGCCGACCTGGTCGACTGGTCTGGCGGCCTGTACAACCCGCCCGCACGGTTCAGGAGCTGGTGATGAAAGCACTCAACCTGCACACCTTGCCCCTGGCCGACCGCCTGGCCGACCTGGCAGTCGATGCGCTGATCGACGAAGCCGACCTGTCGCCCAAACCGGGCCTGGTAGACGGTCGCAGCAACGGTGCCCACACGGACATGACGCTGGCGTTGATGCATGCCTCGGCGTTGGCCCTGTGGCCCTGCCTGCGGCAGATGGCCGAAGCGGCCGAGGCCATTGGCGAGATCGGCGTGCCCTTGCGCGCAGCCCTGGGCCGGATTGGCCGTGAGGGCGAAGCGGCGATGCTGGCGACCACGGGCGGGGTGAACACCCACCGCGGCGCGATCTGGGCCTTGGGCCTGCTGGTGGCCGCCAGTGCGCTGGGTGCCCAGCTCGGCCCCGTTGCATTGGCCGCCCGCGCCGGGCGCATTGCACTGATCGACGACCCAGGCGCAACCCCTGAAGACAGCCATGGTGTGCAGATACAGCGCCGCTATGGCAGCGGCGGTGCCCGTGAGCAGGCGCAGTTGGGGTTCCCTGCTGTGATCACTCACGGCCTGCCGCAACTGCACCGCAGCCGTGCTGCCGGCGCCCGTGAAAACCAAGCACGGCTCGATGCCTTGCTCGCGATCATGGCGGCCCTGGCCGACACCTGTGTGCTTTGGCGTGCCGGGCCGCAAGGGCTGGCCACGGTCCAGCAGGGCGCCCGTGCCGTGCTGGAGGCGGGTGGCAGTGCCACCCTGGCCGGGCGCCGGCAGCTGCGCCGGCTGGACCAGCAGTTGCTGCACCTGAATGCCTCACCGGGCGGCGCCGCCGATCTGCTGGCCGCCTGCCTGTTCCTCGACAACGCCGGGAGCCTGTGACATGGAAACCCTGACCTTTCAATTCGCCGCCGCCGAACCTGGCCGTGGCCGCACCGTGGTGGGCTGCGTCAGCTCCGGCGACCTGGAGGTGCTGATCGAGCCCGGCACCGCCGGCAGCCTGCAGATTCAGGTCGTAACCTCGGTCAACGGCAGCGGCGCCCGCTGGGCGCAACTGTTCCAGCGCCTGTTCGAAGGCCGCCAGTGGCCCGCTGTGAACATCGACATCCATGACTTCGGCGCCACCCCTGGCGTGGTGCGCCTGCGGCTGGAGCAAGGCTTCGAGGAGATCGCCCCATGACGGACATCCAACGCTTGCTGCAAAGCCGCAGCTTTGTCGAACTGGGCGCGCGCCAGCGGGCCCGCGCCGTACTCGACCCGGGTAGCTTCCGCGAACTGCTCGGCCCGTTCGACCGGCTCATGTCGCCCTGGCTGCCACGCCAGGGCATCGTGCCCCAGGCCGATGATGGCGTGGTCATCGCCAAGGGCCGCCTGAACGGCCGCCATACCGTGCTCGCCGCTATCGAAGGGGGCTTCCAGGGTGGCAGCATGGGCGAGGTGGGCGGGGCCAAGATCGCCGGTGCCTTGGAGCTGGCCATCGAAGACAACCGCAACGGCACGCCGACCAGCGCCGTGTTGCTGCTGGAAACCGGTGGCGTGCGCTTGCAGGAGGCCAACCTTGGGCTGGCGGCGATTGCCGAGATCCAGGCCGCGATCGTGGCGTTGCGCAGCTACCAGCCGGTCATCGGCCTTATCGCAGGTGCGGTCGGCTGCTTCGGCGGCATGTCCATCGCTGCCGGGCTGTGCAGCCACTTGCTGGTCACCCGCGAGGCGCGCCTGGGCCTCAATGGCCCGCAGGTGATCGAGCAGGAAGCGGGCATCGGCGAATACGACGCCAAGGACCGGCCCTTCATCTGGAGCCTCACCGGTGGCGAGCAGCGCCATGCCAGCGGGCTGGTGGATGGCTACGTCGCCGACGATGTGGATGCCATCCGCCAGCAGCTTCTGCAACTGCTCGACACCCCAGCCACAGACCGGGCCAGCCGCCATGCCTGGTTCCTTGAGCGGCTGTCGCGCCTGGGCGATGACTGCCCGCAACTGGATGCCGCCGCCGTGCGCACCCTCTATCAAGGAGAAACCCAATGAACCGTGCCTCGAACTGGCTGCCGGGCCTGGCCGGCGGCCAAGCGTTGCCGGGCTACCCTGCGTCGCTGCAGGTGATCGACGGCGAACTGGACAACCGCCTGGCCCGCTTCATTGCTGTGGTGCCAGATGCGCACAACCCGTTCCCCCGGGCCCGCGCGGGTGAAGTAGGCCTGCTGGAAGGCTGGGGGTTGGCCAAGGCGGTGAGCGAGGCGGTCGAGGCCGACCGCCACGGCGAGAAGCGCGCGATTGTCGCGGTCATCGATGTGCCGAGCCAGGCCTATGGACGCCGCGAAGAAGCGTTGGGCATTCACCAGGCCCTGGCCGGTGCGGTGCAGGCGTATGCCCGGGCGCGCCTGGCCGGGCACCCGGTGATTGGCTTGCTGGTCGGCAAGGCGATGTCGGGTGCTTTTCTGGCGCATGGCTATCAAGCCCAGCGCCTGATCGCGTTGGATGACGCCGGGGTGATGGTGCATGCCATGGGCAAGGCCGCCGCCGCGCGCATTACCCTGCGCAGCGTCGAAGCGCTGGAAGCCCTGGCCGCAGAGGTGCCGCCGATGGCTTACGACCTCGACAGCTACGCCTCGCTGGGTTTGCTGTGGCGACGCCTTGGCGTGGACAACGCCGAGACGCCAAGCGCCGACGACCTGGCCCGGGTGCGTACGTGCCTGGCCGACGCTGTGCGCGATATCGGCAGCTCGACCGACCTGTCATCGCGGCTGACGGGCGAGAATCGGCGGGCGTCGCGCGAGGTGCGCGAGCACCTGCGTCGTCAGTGGCAGGGGGCCTGAGATGAGCACGCCACGCCCACACGACCTGCTCTGGGGCTTGCCCCTGTCTGCGCTGCCTGACGATACCCCGCAGTGGGCGCTGCAGGTGGTGGCATGCGGCCAACCTGTGGTGGTGCGCCGTGCAGCCTGCGCTGACGGCTGGGTGGCGGTGGGCGTACGCGGGCAAAGCCGGGATCAGCGGCTGGGCACGCAGATGCGCCTGGGCGATATCCAGCGTCTGCAAAGCCCTGAGGCATTGCGCGGGTGCGCGCCGAGCCCTTGGCCTGCACTACAGGCCTTGGCCTCGGCGGCCCCGGTGCTCGACACCTGCGGGCTGGCCTGGGGCCCGACGGGTGGGGTGGGCTATCAGTTGGCCACGGGTATCAACGTGCTGCACCTGGCCAGCGATCTGGACCTGGTGCTGCGTGCACCGCACCCTTTGACGCGCGCAAAGGCCCTGGAACTGCTGGACATCCTCGACTGCGCACCGTGCCGCATTGATGTGCAGCTGGAAACACCGGCAGGCGCCGTCGCCCTGCGCGAGTGGGCAGGTTGTGCCCGGCGCGTACTGCTCAAATCGCCGCTCGGCGCGCGCCTGGTCAGCGACCCCTGGGCTGCCCTGGAGTGCGCGGCATGAGCAGCCTGTTCGCGTTCCCCGGCCAAGGTGCTCAGCAGGTGGGCATGTTGCATCGTCTGCCTGACGGCGCCGGTCAATTACTGGAAGAGGCCAGTGATACCTTGGGCCAGAGCGCCCTGGGCCTGGACAGCCAGGAGGCCCTGCAGGGCACCCGTGCGGTGCAGCTTTGCCTGCTGCTGAGCGGGGTTGCCTGGGCCCGTTGGCTGATGCAGCGCAGCCCTGCGCCGGACTACGTGGCCGGCTTGTCGATTGGCGCCTATCCCGCTGCGGTTGCGGCGGGTGCCCTGGGGTTCGCCGATGCTGTGCGGCTGGTGGCCCTGCGTGGCGAACTGATGCAGTGCGCCTATCCGCACGGTTACGGTATGACCGCACTCAGCGGCCTCGACCTGGCTAGCGTCGAGCGTTTGCTGAGGGCGGTGGGCGGTGAGGTCTACGTCGCCAACCTCAACAGTGAGAACCAGATCGTCATTGCCGGCAGCGAGGCGGCCATGGCCGCGGTGGCACGCCGCGCGCGCAGCCTGGGCCAAGGCGTCGCACGGCGCCTGGCGGTGAGCGTGCCATCCCATTGCCCGCTGCTCGCCGGCCCGGCTGCAGAGCTTGCCAAGGCCTTTGCCACGGTCGAGCTGCGCCGGCCTGCGATCACCTACCTGAGTGGCAGCAGTGCACGGCCAATCTTCGATACACAGCGCTTGCGCGACGACCTGGCCGGCAACATGGCACAGGTGGTGGATTGGCGTGCCACGTTGCGCAACGCCTATGAACGCGGTGTACGCCTGCACCTGGAAATACCGCCGGGCAGTGTGCTCAGCGGCCTGGCCCGGCCGGTGTTTGAACAGGGCAGGGTGGTGAGCGTGGAAGGCACCCGACCGGATACCCTCGACGCGCTGCTGCGCCAGGAGGTGGCCCAGAACCGATGATGGCAGGCTGGAGCGATGCCTGTAGGAGCGGCCTTGTGTCGCGAAAGGCCGCAAAGCGGCCCCGACAATCTGGCAACTCCCACATTGACCGCGTGAGCCGCGCAAGTGTGTGTTTACGAAGAACAACAACAAGCAACTTCGACACTACCTGAGGACAACAACAATGATTATCTATGGTGTGGCTCTGCTGGCGGTATGCACGCTTGCCGGCGTCATCGTCGGCGACTTCCTGGGCGTGCTGCTGGGTGTCAAATCCAACGTGGGCGGGGTCGGCATCGCCATGATCCTGCTGATTTGTGCGCGGCTGTACAGGCAGCGCCATGGCGGCATGAGCAAGGAGTGCGAGTTCGGCGTCGGCTTCTGGGGCGCCATGTACATCCCGGTGGTGGTGGCCATGGCCGCCCAACAGAATGTGGTAACCGCCCTGCATGGCGGGCCGGTGGCGTTGCTGGCGGCGATCGGCGCGGTACTGGTGTGCGGTGCGACCATCGCGCTGATCAGCCGCAGCCACCGCGGCGAACCCTTGCCCGCGCTTGAGCCTGCCCCCGAAACCCAGGTGCAGGTTGCCCCTGCAGGAGGTCGTTGATCATGTGGCCAATCATGGACAATGCCCTGGAACACAACGGCCTGATCACGGCCTTCGCGGTGGTCGGTGCGATCATGTGGTTGTCGGTACTGATGTCGAAATACCTGACCTTCGGCCGGGTGCACGGCTCGGCGATTGCCATCGTCATCGGCCTGGTGCTGGCCTGGGTGGGCGGCACTGTTACCGGCGGGCAAAAAGGCCTGGCGGACATGGCGCTGTTCTCAGGCATCGGCCTGATGGGCGGGGCGATGCTGCGAGACTTCGCCATCGTCGCCACGGCCTTCGAAGTGCAGGCCACCGAAGCCCGCAAGGCCGGGATGATTGGCGCCGTGGCGTTGCTGCTGGGCACGGTACTGCCGTTTATTGTCGGTGCGGCGGTCGCCTATGCGTTCGGTTACCGCGATGCCGTGAGCATGACCACCATCGGTGCGGGCGCCGTCACCTATATCGTCGGGCCAGTGACGGGCGCGGCCCTGGGTGCCAGCTCCGATGTGATGGCGTTGTCGATTGCCACGGGGTTGATCAAGGCGATTCTGGTCATGGTGTTCACGCCGGTATCGGCGCGCCTGCTGGCCCTGGACAACCCGCGTTCGGCCATGGTGTTCGGCGGTTTGGCCGGGACGGTGTCGGGGGTGACGGCAGGGTTGGCGGCAACGGACCGGCGGCTGGTGCCCTACGGCGCGTTGACAGCGACATTCCATACCGGGCTGGGCTGCCTGATGGGGCCTTCGATCTTGTATTTCTGTGTGCGTGGGTTGATGGGTTAAGGCGATGGGCTGCGCAGCAGCCCCATCCCCCGAATCGGGGAAAGCCGTTGGGGAATCCTCCCCAATCTGTTTCGGTTGATCGCATAACACATTGAAATTAATAGTAATTCACATGTGGCATATACCTTGCTGAACCTCCTCGCAGAGTTCCTGTGTTCCGGAGGTGCAGCATGTCGACCCCGCTCAAAGGCCCCGTCCTGTCATCATTCTTCCTGGCCCTGCTTGGCTGGGAAGCGACCAGCGAGGCAGCTGTACAGTGCCAGCGCACCTTGGTTGCCAATGTGGTGGCACTGGACCAGCCGCTGATGTTCAACCGCCTCGGCGCGCAAAACGCCAATGGCATGATGTTCGCCTTGCGCGAGGATGTGGTGGACGAGCACCAGGTCCCGCTCGGCAAAGGTGGCGCCGCCGTGCCTGGTAAAGTCACTTTGCGCCCGGACAAGCGTCCACGGCCAATCGTGTTGCGCGTGGCGGCAGGCGATTGCCTCACCGTCAACCTGACCAACCTGCTGGCTTACCAGGCCAACCCCAACAAGCACGGCATCGACCACGAAGAGAACGAGGCCGAAGGTGAGGAGGAGGAAGGGCCGGAAACCGAATTCGAAAACGAAGGCGGTGAGCACTTCGTTGCCGATGAGCAAGTCAGCGACCGCCACGTAGGCTTTCAGGTCAATGGCATGCAAGCGGTCAACAGCATTGGCGATATTGCTGCCAACACCGGCCGCAACGGCAACTTCCTGGTGTCACCGGGCAATACCCGCAGCTACACCCTGTATGCCGAACGCGAAGGGGCGTTCGCCGCCACCAGCCAAGGCGCGACCTTCGGCGGCCAGGGCGGTGCCGGTAATGTTGCCAATGGCTTGTTCGGCCAGGTGGTGGTGGTGCCCAAAGGCGGGCGCACCTTCCGCAACACCCTCACAGAAGAAGAGATGCGCCTGGCCAGCACCGGCCGCACCGCCACTGGCCAACCGGTTATCGATTACCAGGCACGCTACCCGCAGGCCGAGCCTTGGATCACCGAAGGCAAGGCCGGTAAACCGATCATCGCCATGGTCGATGGCAACGAGATCCTCAACAGCGAGACCGATGCCATTGTCATGGGCCCCAACCCCGATGGCAGCTTCCCGCGTTCGACCTATCCGCTGGAAAGCGTCAACAAACGTAACCCGGCGCTGCCCAACCGGCTGGACGCGTTCCGTGATTTCGCCTCGCAGTTCGCCGACGAAGTGGCCGCAACCCAGGCCTTCCCCGGTTACTGGGCCGACCCGATCATGGGCCATGTACTGGAGCCGACCCGTGATTCGTTCATGATCAACTACGGCTCTGGGGGCATGGGTGCCGAAGTGGTGGCCAACCGCCTGGGCGTGGGCCCGATGCACGACTGCTTGTCCTGCGCCTACGAGGAGTTCTTCCTCAGCGCCCACACCGTGGGCGATATCGGCACACTGGTGGATGTGCCGGCCAACGTTGGCCTGGAGAACATCCGCCCAGGCGAGACGCCGCCGGCCAGTGCCATCGGCGTCAAGGCCAGCATGGCCCTGTACCCGTCAGAACCGGCCAACGTCCACCACAGCTACATTGGTGACTTCACCAAGTTCCGCAACACGCACAACGGTCACGAACAGCACATCTTCCATTTGCACGGGCACCAGTGGCTGTTCAACCCCAACGACGATAACTCCGACTACGTCGACGCCCAGGGTATCGGCCCGGGCATCGGCTACACCTACGAGATCGCCAACGGTGGCTCTGGCAACCGTAACCGGGTGGCCGGCGATGCCATCTATCACTGCCACTTCTACCCGCACTTCGCCCAGGGCATGTGGGCCATGTGGCGGGTGCACGATGTGTTCGAGGAAGGCACCCGGCTGGAGGTCAGTGGCCAGGCCGCGAACGGCTACCACAGCACCCCGTTTGCCCTGCGCAGCGGCAAACCGGCGGTTGGCGCGCGGGCCTTGCCCGACGGTGAAATCATTGCGGGCACACCCATCCCCGCCATCGTCCCACTGCCTGGCAAAGCCATGGCGCCCATGCCGGGCAAGGTGGTCGTGGTACCCAAGCTTGCCGAGCAACGGGTGGCAGCCAATGACGAGGAGGATGACGACGGCGAGGAGGGCGACGATGACCATGGCCATGGGGTAGCTGAACCCAAGGCCGTCGGCTCGCTGGCACTGGTCGACCGCAGCGAGAGCAACCGTAACGCCGACGGCACCTTGAAAAACCCCGGTTATCCGTTCTGGATCGGTGGCATGGAAAGCAGCGTCGGCCAACGGCCTCCCACCCCGCCGCTGGACATGCTCGACCCTGCACTGGCCCAGCAACTCAAGAACAGCGGCAACGCCCTGTGGGCCAACCTGGACGCCAACCAGGTCGATGGTTGGGATGGTGGCCTCGGCCGGCATGCACTGGATGGTGTTTCGGCAGGGGGTGAAGCACAGACCACCACCACCAAGCTGGATTTCTCCAAGGTGGTGCACAAAGCCAAGCCGATCTACCTGCCCGAAGAGGGCACGGAAGTCGAGCAGGCAGCCATGAAGTTCCACGCCAAGGCCGAGCACCCCAGCTATGCGCTGATACCCGGCAGCCAACCGGTGGCGCGTAACTTCCGCACCAACGGCGCCCTGCCGACCGCCGGTGCGCCGTTCTTCGAACCCTGCATGGACGACCGTGGCAAGCGCCTCACCCAGTCGTCGGGTGTGGGCGAGTACGCCAGCGGCGAGAGCCTGACCGGCATGAACTTCCGCGGCGCTTCTACCTTCACCGCCGACCGCCCGCGCATCTACAAGGGCGCCAATATCCAGTTCGATGCGGTCTACAACAAGGTCGGCTACCACTTCCCGCAGGCACGCATCATCGCCCTCTGGGAAGATGCCTGGCCGGTGATCACCAAGCAGCGCCCGCCAGAGCCGTTGGTGATGCGCATGAACACTTTCGACTGCACCATGTACCAGCACACCAACCTGATCCCCTCCATTTATGAGATGGACGACTACCAGGTACGCACCCCGACCGACGTGATCGGCCAGCATATTCACCTGCCCAAGTGGGACCTCACCGCAGCCGACGGTTCGGCCAACGGCTGGAACTACGAGGACGGCATCCTCTCGCCCGGCAGCGTGGTCGAGCGCGTGCATGCCATTCGTGCCTACAACGGTTGCACCGAAGGCGACAGCCGGGACGGTACCGCCGCCTGCCCGAAAGCCAAGCAACACCCTTACTTCGGGCGTTTCGGCCGGGCCGACTGGCTGGGCGCGCGCACGGCGATGCAACGTTGGTTCGCCGACCCGGTGGTCAACGTGCATAACGTCGACCGTGGCCTGGGCACCATCTTCACCCACGACCACCTTGGCCCATCGACCCACCAGCAGTTGGGCCTTTACGCCACGGTACTGGCCGAGCCTGCCGGCTCTACCTGGTACCACGCCGAAACCGGCGAGCAGCTGTACAACCCGTCTCGCCAGGACGGCGGGCCGACCTCGTGGCAGGCGGTGATCAAGACCGGTGACCATGACGGCGATGGCCGTAACGACAGCTACCGCGAGTTCTTCCTCGAGTACAGCGACTTCCAGCATGCCTATGAAGCGGGCGTGTACGTTGGCGCGGGGCCCGACGGTATTCCCAATGGCCAGTCGTACCCGGCCACTGCCGACAGCTTCCGCTACGCCATCAACCCACCGGTACGGCAGAAGGCCTCGTCGCTGCTCGAATCGGTGGTCGAGTCGCGTGGCGGGCTGAGCCCAGGATGCCCGACGCGGCCGTGCCCACAGGCCATTTCGGTGGATGACCCTGGCATGTTCGTCGTCAACTACCGTAACGAGCCGTTGGCCCTGCGGGTGTTCGACCCCAACAAGGTGGCCCCGGACGGCAAGCGTGGCATGCAGGCCGACGGCCTGGGCGGCGACCTCAGCTATGCCTTGCAAAGCCGCATTGACCGCGCGATCCCGGCGATGAACATGGCGCCTTCGGCGATCACCTCGGCGGTGGGCCCCACCGGTGGCACCACGGTATTCCCGCCGCACATCAACACCGCCGGCAGCGAACCCGGCGACCCGTTCACGCCAATGTTGCGCACCTACTCGGGCGACAACGTGCGGCTGCGTATGCATGCCGGTGGCCATGAAGAGGAGCACAACGTCACCTTGCACGGGGTCAAGTGGCTGCAGAACGGCTCGGGCTTTGGCAGCAGCTCCAACTCGGGGTGGAAAGCGTCGCAGATGATCGGCATCTCCGAGCAACTGGGCTTCATGGCGCCGGTGTCGATGATCTCCAGCTCCGCCGCCACCAACGGCGACTACCTGTACTCGCTGGACGCGGCATTGGAAGGCTACTGGAATGGCATCTGGGGCATCATGCGCAACTACACCACCTTGCGCCCGGACCTGTTCCCGCTGTCGAACAACCCGCAGCCGGTGGCCATGCGCAACACCGTGAACTTTGACGGCATCTGCCCGAAAACCACGGCCAACGTCAATGGCATCGGCACCCGGGCGACGGTCAAGCGCAACTACGAGATCGTCGCCGCACTGGCCAACGATATCCTCGAGAACCGCCACGGCGTCAGCATCGCCGACCCGGCGGGGGTTGGCCAGCATGTCGGTGGCCCGCTCAAGGCCGCCGGCGGCACCCTGGTGTTCAACAGCCGCACCACCAGCATCCCGCAGGTCACGGTGGTCGACGAGGAGGACGGCACTACCTTCACCGTCGGCGGCCACAGCGCGCCGCTGCACGACCCGACCGCTGTGCTGTATGTGCGCAAGGCAGACCTGGATGCCAGCACCGGCAAGCTCAAGCCCGGCGTGCCGGTAGAGCCGCTGGTGCTGCGCGCCAGCGCCGGTGACTGCATCAGCATCACCCTGGAAAACCGCCTGCCGCTGGTGATGCCCGACCTGCCGAGCACCGCAGTGATGCAGAACGTGGTCAAACGTGACCGCAACGGCAGCGAAGGCTCCACCGCCTTCAACAACAACCTGATGCGGCCTTCCAGCCATGTGGGCCTGCATGCCCAGTTGCTGGCCTACGACATCACCAAGTCCGACGGTGCCAACGTTGGCCTCAACCCGGTGCAGACCGTGCCGCCGCGTGCCGGCAACAGCGGCGCCTACCCGTCCAAGGTGTACCAGTACTACGCCGGCCACCTGGAGCGCGAAGGCAAACCGGTGCTGCAACTGGGCCGTACGGTAGACAACATCAACACCACGGCGATCGAGTTCGGCGGCCTCAACCTGACCCCGTCGGACTTCATCAAGCAACCGCAAAAAGGCCTGGTGGGTGCCATGAGCATCCTGCCGCAGGCTGCCACTTTCACCGAGGACACCGCCAGCCGTGCCCAGGCGACAGTGAAAGTCAGCGGCCAGCCCGACTACCGCGACTTTGTAACGGTGTGGCAGCGCTCGATGAACATGCGCTGGGCTGATGGCCGGCCTGTGGAAGGTATCGCTACTGAGGGCAATGGCGTGCCGGGCGACCCTAAAGACAACGGCAACATGGCCATGAACTACAAGACCGAACCGTTGTGGCTGCGCTTCGGCATGGCGCCGGACGCACCCTTCGGCCACGCCGACGGCAATGGCTTTGCCGATGTGCCAAATGCCCACATGGCCTACAGCAACGCCCTGGTCGGTGGCGACCCGCAAACGCCGGTGCTGTGGGCCAAGCCTGGCCAGCCGGCGCGCAGCCATGTGCTGATGCCAAGCGGTGGCAGCCGCGGCATCACCTACCAGCTGGACGGGCACCTGTGGCCGCTGCACGCCTACCAGGCCGAGAAGAATGACGTCAATGGCTACCCGATGAGCCTGCCCGGCATCGGCTCGGTGCGCTTCGGTTACAACCCGATGTCCATCTACATCGGTGCCCAGGAAAGCGTACTGCCGGCAGCGCACTTCAGCTTCATGCTGCCCAGCGCAGGCGGGGCCAACGCGGTGCCGGGGGACTACCTGTTCCGCGACTACGCCGCCTACGGCAACCTCTCGGGGTTGTGGGGGATCTTGCGGGTAACCAACGAAGCGCCGCCGGCAACGGCTGCAGCACAATAACGACATGGGAGCGCGAGCATGAACAAGAAGACTCGCCCTGCTTACTTGGGGGTACTGCTGGGGGTAGCGCTGATCGGCCTGGGCGTTGCCTATGAAAAACTCTGGTGCGACCCGCGCGAGCTGTTGCAGGAGCCTGCCGACCCGCAGGCACTGCATCGGCTCAGCCGGGACGGCGTGACCGTGGAGTTCGAGGCCCGCCCGCTGGCCGGGGGCGAGCTGCGCGAAGGCGCCTTTGCCAGCATCCGCTTCAAGGTCAGCGACCAGACCAGCGGCCAGCCGCTGTCAGGCATGGCGCCGGGGGCCTGGATCGACCCGGCCCAGTCGGCACCGGTCGGCGATCGTGACCAAAGCTGCAAGGCCCGTGTCGCACTGTTTTTGAAAAGCAGCATTGGCGCCCGGCCGTTGCTCGACCTCAACAGCTACTTCCTGTTGATGCTGAACAAGGACGCCAGCCTGACGGTGATCGACCCGACGGTGTCGGTGGGCGGTGTCACCAGCACCATGGCCCGCATCGAACTGCCAGGCAGCCCCATGGACTGGGCGGCCACCGGCGACGACAAACAGGTGTTCGTGTCGATCCCCGAGCGCGGCAAGGTGTCGGTGATCGACACCGAAACCTTCACCCGCGTGGCGGACCTGGACGCCGGCGAGCAACCGACGCGGGTGGTGCTGCAACCTGACCAGCACCGGCTTTGGGTGGGCAATAACAGCAGTGACCCGGCCAAGGGTGGCGTAACGGTGATCGATGTGCCCGGGCGCAGTACGCTCAAGTCCTTCGCCACCGGCTCCGGGCACCACGAGATCGCCTTCAGCAGCGACTCGCGCTACGCCTACGTCAGCAACCGCGACAGCGGCACCCTGAGCATCATCGACATCCCCGAAATGCGCCTGACCAAGACCCTGGAGGTGGGCCCGCACCCGCTGTCGGTGAGCTACTCGGCGTTGTCCCAGGCGGTCTACGTGGTCGACGGCAGGGAAGGCACGGTGCGGGTATTCGATGGCCGTAGCCATCAATTGCGCCACACCCTCACGGCCGAACAGGGCCTGGGCCCGATGCGCTTCAGCAGTGACGGGCGCTACGGCATCGTGCTCAACACCCTGGAAAACCAGGCCCTGGTGATCGACGCCAGTACCGACACGCTGATCCACCGCATCCCGGTGGCGGCCGAACCGTATCAGCTGACCTTCACCAAGGGCTATGCCTACGTGCGCGGCCTGGCCTCGCCGAGGGTCAGCATGATCAACCTGGGCAGCCTTGGGCAGGGGCGTTCGCCGATCGTCCAAGGCTTCGACGCAGGCCCCGCCGCGCCGCGCCAGGCCGGCGACCTGCCGCTGGCCCAGGGGCTGTCGGTATCGCGTGACGACAACTCGGTGTTCGTGGTCAACCCAGTGGACAACACCACTTACTTCTACGCCGAGGGCATGAACGCGCCGATGTCTGGCTACAACAACCGCGGCCATCAGGCCCGCGCCGCCATCGTCGTCGACCGCAGCCTGCGCGAGGTGGCCCCAGGGGTGTACGGCTCGACGGTGAAAATGCCGGCAGCCGGCAAGTTCGACGTGGCCTTCCTGCTCAACCAGCCGCAGATCATCCACTGCTTCAGCACCGATGTCGCCGCAGCGCCGAATGCCCGCAAGCACAAGGGCGCGCATGCCGAGTTTCTCGGCCTTGAACAGCCGCTGCCGCAGCACAGCGCCTTCACCGCGCGGGTGCGCATCGTTGGCGATGACGGCGAGCCGCGGCTGGGCCTGAGCGACCTGAGCCTGCGCTATTTCCTGGCGCCGTCGTCGATGCCGCGCAACCTGCGCCTCGAAGAAGTGGGCGAGGGCATCTACCAGGCTGCATTGACCCTGCCTGAAGCCGGCGCCTGGTACCTGCATGTGCAGTCGCCGTCGCTTGGCCGCAAGTTTGCCGAAGAAAACTACACCAGCCTGCGCGTCCTGCCGGTTTCGGTCTCCACGGCTGCCCAAGGGGACGCTACCCAGATGCAAATAAGGAGTGTGCGATGAACGCCAAGCATGCTTTTACACGGCTGGGCCTGAGCCTGGCGCTGCCACTGATGTTGTCCAGCAACCTGGCCCTGGCCCACGCCGGGCATGACCACGGCGGCCCTGCCGAGCAACCGCCCGCCGCGCGACAGGAGAAGGCCAGCTTGCGCTTCGCCGATGTCTCGCTGCTCGACCAGGACGGCATGCCGGTGCGCCTGGAGAAGGACCTGGTCGGGGATCACCTGGTGGTGATGGGGTTCATCTACACCAGCTGCACCACGGTGTGCCCAGTGGTGTCGTCGATCATGGGCAAGGTCCAGCAGCAGTTGGGCGGCCGTGTCGGCGATGAGATCCACCTGGTGTCGATCAGCGTCGACCCGCAGCGCGATGACGCCAAGCGCCTGCAGCACTACGCCAAGGCCTTTCAGAAAGGCCCAGGCTGGAGCTGGCTGACCGGTACGCCGTACGCCATCACCGAAACCCTCAAAGGCCTGGGCAGCTTCAGCGCCGACCTGAGCCAGCACCCGCCGCTGATCCTGGTGGGTGATGGCCGCAGCGGGCACTGGACCCGCTACTACGGCTTCACCGACCCGACGGTATTGGTCGCGGAGATCAACCGCCTGAGCGCCCGCCGGGTGCATGCCAAAAGCACGGCCATTGCCGAGCACAGCGCCGAACCCATCGCCGACCATAACGAGGTGCAACCATGAGCCATTCGACCTCTCGCCGCGTCGGTATGCGCAGTTTCGACTGGCTGGTATTGGGCGGCTGCCTGTGGATTCTCGCCTCGGTGGCCTTCGCCCATGACGGCCATGCGCCCCAGGCCCCCGAACCACAGCCCGCGCCCCAGGCGATGAGCAGTGGCGGCGGTACCCGCGATGCGCAGACCTGGTTCACCGATACCGTGCTCAAGGACCAGAACGGCCGCGAGCTGCGCTTTTACAGTGATGTGCTGAAGGACAAGGTGGTGATGCTCAACGTGATCTTCACCCACTGCACCGACGCCTGCCCGCTGATCACCCGCAAACTGCGGGAGGTGCGTGAGGCCATGGGGCCGGTTTTGGCAGGGCAGGTGACCTTCGTCTCGATCAGCAGCGACCCGCTCAACGACACCCCGGCGGCGCTCAAGGCCTTTGCCCAGAAGCAGGGTGTGGATGGCCCCAACTGGTTGTTCCTGACGGGCGACAAGGCCAGTGTCGACCTGGTACTGGGCCGTATCGGCCAGTTCCTGCCCAGCCCCGAGCAGCATTCCACGCAACTGATTGCCGGTGACGTGGCAGGCAAGCGCTGGAGCAAGATCCGCCCGGATGCACCACCTGTGGCGATCGCCCAGCGCATGCAGCTGCTGACCCAACCCCTGGCGGGTCGGTGAACATCATGAGTGCAGGCGGGTTTGGCCGCGCATACAACGCCCTGCTGTTGACGCTAGGTTTAAGCGTTGCCAGCTCAGCCTTCGCCCTTGACCTCACCGAGCACGAACAGGCTGGCAAACGCCTGTACCGCGAAGGCCTGTCAAGCAGTGACGCGCAATTGCTGGCGCGGGTGGGCGCCAGCGACATGAGCGTGCCGGCCAGCGTGCTGCCCTGCGCCAGTTGCCACGGCAGCGACGGGCGCGGCCGCGCCGAGGGCGGTGTTCGCCCACCTAGCCTCGACTGGCAGCGCCTGGCACTGGGGCAGGGCGAGCGCCAGGCCAACGGGCGCAGTTACCCGGGTTACACTGACGCCAGCCTTGCCAGGGCGATCCAGCGGGGCGTGGACCCTGCCGGCAACCACCTCGACACCGCCATGCCGCGTTTCGAACTGACCCTGGCCGACCAGCGCAACCTCACGGCCTATCTCAAACGCCTGGCCGAGGACCGCGACCCGGGCGTGGAGGAGGGCGTACTGCGGCTGGGGACGTTGCTCCCCGCTTCTGGGCCGCTGGCCGAAGCGGGGCATGTGGTGCGCGCGGTGCTTGAAGACGGCTTGGCGCAACTCAATCAGCAAGGCGGTGTGCATGGGCGGCGCCTGGAGCTGGTGGTGCTCGACCCCGGCAGCGACCCAAACAGCGCCGAACAGGCCCTGCGCCAGCTGTTGGAACACGAGCAGGTGTTCAGCCTGATCACTCCCCTGGCACCGATGCTTGACCAGCGTCTGGCGCCCGTGCTGGCGCAACAGAATGTGCCGCTGATCGGCAGCACCCCGCGCAGTGGCGGCAGTGCGCAGATCTTCGACCCTCTGCCGGGCTTGCCCGTGCAACTGCTGAGCCTGGCCGGCCATGCCCGCGAAGCCTTGGGCCTCGGCCCGGATGGCCTGCGCGTGGTCTACGCCGGTAACGAGCAAGCGCCGCTGGCCGAGCAGGTGCGCGAGCAGCTTGTGCAGCAAGGCTGGGCACCTGGCGCCATCCAGGCCTTCGATGGCCAGGCCGTGGCCGGCCAGGGCATCGTCTTTCTCGGCCGCGCCCAGGCCTTTGCCGACCTGGCCACAGCGCTGCAGGCGGCAGGTCGCAAACCGTACTTGTTCGCGGCCTCCAGCCAGGTGGTCGGGGGGCTGGCAAGCCTGTCTGAGCAGTGGTCGCAACGGGTCTTCCTGGCTTATCCGTTCGTACCCGAAGACTGGACCGAACAGGGCCTGGCAACCCTGGCCGGCCTGCAGCAACGCCAGGGCCTCGACCCACGCCAGGCGTCCTTGCAGGTCAATACCCTGTGCGCCCTGCGCCTGCTTACCGAAGCCCTCAAGCAGATTGGCCGGGATGCCAGCCGCGAGCAGTTGATCACGGCCCTGGAAGGCCTGCACGATGTCACGACCGGCCTGACCCCGGCCCTGGGCTTTGGCCCCGGCCGTCGGCAGGGCATGGCCGGTGCCCATGTGGTGGCAGTGGCCTTGCCCGGGCCGCGATTCACCTCGGTTACCCCATACCGGCCTGTGCCGGACGCCCTTTGAGCGGAGGTTGCCATGCGTACCCTGTTGTTGTGCCTGTTGTTGCTGACCACCACGGCGAGCTGGGCCGATGTGCCGGCAGCGCGGGTGAACGGTGTGCAGATCGATGCCATGCGCCTGGAGCGTTACTTCACGGAATACCTCGAAGCCCAGGGGCGGGCGGTAGCCAGCATCCGCAACCCGACGCTGTACAAACGCCTGCGTGACCAGGCCTTGGATGAGCTGATCGACAAGGAGCTGTTGTGGCAGGAAGCCCAGCGCCAGGGCATCGCCATCAGTGACGCACAGGTAGCTGCCCATGTCGGCGAAGTGGAGGCTGCATTCGGCAGCCCGACAGTGTTCGAGCGGCGGCTGGCGGAGGCGGGTTTCAATAGGGCAGAGTACGCTCAGTACACCCGTCACGAGATGGCAGCCCAGCAGCTGTATGCCCAACTGAGTGCGGTCGACGCGCCCAGCGAGGCACAAGTAGAGGCCTTCTACGAGGCCAATCGGCAAACCCTGCAAGGAGCGCAGAACCAAAGTGATAATCCTTCTGTCATACGAGAACAGGGCCTGCGCTTGGCCAGGGCCACGCTCATCGGGCAATTGCAGGCGCAGGCTCGGCAAACCGTGCGCCAACGTTTGCGCGAATCCGCTAAAGTGGAAATCGCCGACTGAGGCCCGCAATGGTGTTCCCCCAAAGCTGGGGGATAACGACTTGGCAAAGTGCTATCAGGTCCCCCGGATGTGGGGAACTGGGCGAGCCTGGCTGCGCGCAGCAGGCTGGGCGCCCTCGGGCAGCCTTGCCAGATCAACGACTTACAGTGGTGCAGCATGACTATTCACGCCTGGCACGAAGCCTGCTCAAGCCTTATCGAGGCCGCACTTCGCAGACCGGGTAACCGGGCAGTATTGGGGAGTCGACCTTGGTGAACAGAGTATTGGTAGTCGATGACGAACAGACCCTCGCGCAGAACCTGCAAGCGTATTTGCAGGCGCAAGGCCTGGATGTTCATGTTGCCCACGACGGTGCCAGTGGTATCGAGCAGGCTGAAAGCCTGGCACCGCAAGTGATCGTGCTGGATTACCGCTTGCCCGACATGGAGGGGTTTCAGGTTCTGGAGACCGTGCGCAAGAACAGGCAGTGCCATTTCGTGCTGATCACCGCCCACCCGACCGCCGAGGTCCGTGAGCGCGCCGCCGAACTTGGTGTGACCCATGTCCTGTTCAAGCCGTTCCCGTTGGCGGAACTGGCCCGCGCGATCTTCGACCTGATGGGCATCGAGCGCCGGCGCAGGGCCACGGACAACCCGGCAGAAGGGTTCGTCGAACGACGCCAGACCAGGAACGAATCGTTCCCCCTGCAGTTGTACGATGGTAGCTGGGTACTGGCCGACCGCCGCCGCAATGGCGCAAAGCCCCCAGGTGCTGACGACGAACAACTGCTCACAGGGGAATAGCGGCGCCCGCTACCCTGGCTGAGCCAGCCTGCGACGCGCCCCCTGAGCGGAGTCGCAGGCCATGTCCGAAGCAGTCGATACAGCCGCCACACCCCTGCAGCCAGCACAGCCACTGTGTGCCTACCCGCGTGAACTGCTGGCCCAGGCCCGTCTGCAAGCCGGTGACGAACGCCTGCTCAACTGCCTGGAACGCCTGGTCAACGACACCCCAGGCACCTTCACCCACCGCCTGGGCATCACCCTGCATTACCCGGTGCTGCACAGCCAAGCCCTGCTGGCCAGCAGCCCACGCTTCGACAAGGTCAGCCTGGCCCAGTGCCTGAAACGCGAATTCGTGCTGATCGAGCGCGAAGGCGAACTGCTGGGCGTGTTCGCCGACCCCTTCGACTCTTCGCGCCTGGCCTGGATCGACGATGTGCTGCAAGGCGCGCCACTGTACCTGGCCCACGCCGCCGAGCTGGCGACGTTTCTGGCCCGCCACGAAGAAAGCTTCCATGCCGTCGATGCCCTTGACCACGACAGCGAAGCCAGCAGCGAAAGCGACCCGCTGCAACGCCTGTCGCTGACCAGCATCAGCGAAGACCAGAGCCGGGTGGTGAAACTGGTCAACTCGACCCTCTACGACGCCCTCAAGCTGCACGCCAGCGACATCCACCTGGGCATGACCGGCCAGGGCCTGACCATCAAGTATCGCATCGACGGTGTGCTCAACGGTGCCGGCAAGGCCAGCGGCAGCGCTTTCGCCGACCAGGTGATCTCGCGCATCAAGGTCATGGCCGAGCTCGACATCGGTGAGAAGCGCGTGCCCCAGGACGGCCGGTTCAAGGTTGCCGTGGGCGAACGGCAGATCGACTTCCGCGTCTCGATCATGCCCAGCATTTTTGGTGAAGACGCCGTGCTGCGGGTGCTCGACAAACAGGACCTGTCCGACAAGGTCAGCGGTGTGCAGCTGCAGGCCCTGGGGTTTGCCGACGACACCCTGCGCGCCCTGCGCCGGCTGGCCGCCGAGCCCTACGGCATGATCCTGGTCACCGGCCCCACCGGTAGCGGCAAGACCACCACCCTGTACGCCATGATCAGCGAGATCAACCATGGCGTGGACAAGATCATCACCATCGAAGACCCGGTCGAATATCAACTGCCCGGTGTGTTGCAGATACCGGTCAACGAGAAGAAGGGCCTGACCTTTGCCCGCGGCCTGCGTTCGATCCTGCGCCACGACCCGGACAAGATCCTGGTTGGCGAGATCCGCGACCCCGACACCGCACAGATCGCCGTGCAGTCGGCCCTGACCGGGCACCTGGTGTTCACCACCATTCACGCCAACAACGTCTTCGATGTGATCGGCCGCTTCAGCCAGATGCAGGTCGACCCCTACAGCTTCGTCTCGGCGCTCAACGCCATCCTGGCCCAGCGCCTGATTCGCCTGGCCTGCCCGCACTGCGCCACAGCCTGCGAGGCGGATGATGAAACCCTGCAGGCCTCAGGCCTGACCCGCGCCGCCGTGGCCGGCTGGACGTTTGTCCGCGTCCAGGGTTGCGGGCAGTGCCGCGGCAGTGGCTTTCGCGGCCGCAGTGCCATTGCCGAGCTGCTGCACCTGGACGACGACCTGCGGCAGATGATCGTCGAACGCCGCCCCCTGTCGCAGATCAAGACACTCGCCTGCCAGCGCGGCCTGCGCTTGCTGCGCGCCTCGGCCCTGGACCTGGTCCGTGAAGGCCGCACCACCCTTGAGGAGATCAACCGTGTCACATTTATCGCGTGATCGTGGTGCTCATAGATACTGTGCCGTGCTCGGCGCCGAGGGTGTAGGCCTGGGCCGCTGGCACGCCAACCAACAGCAGTGGCTAGGCAGCCGCGAGTTCAGCTGCGAGGCGGCCCAACCGGCCTGGGAGGCCGCCGTCGAGGCGCTGGCCGCGCTGCTTGCCGAGCACGCCGTGCGCGGTGCCCAGTTGCGGGTATTGCTGTCGGCCCGTTACAGCCGCTTCTGCCTGGTGCCCTGGAGCGATGCCATCGGCCACCCGCGCGAACTCGATGCCTATGCGCGGGCCTGCTTTGAAAACCTCTACGGGCAGTCGCTGGGCGACTGGCGCATCGTCCTCTCGCCAGAGCCAGCAGGCGCCGCACGCATTGCCACGGCGCTGCCGGAGGCCTTGCTGCAACGGCTGCAGGCACTGGGGCGGGAAAGCCGGCTGCAGCTGCGTTCGGTGCAGCCGTACCTGATGGCCGCCTACAACCGTTGCTCGGCGCAGCTGGGGCAGGGCGACTTCCTGTTCGTCCTCGCCGAGCCACGCCGCAGCGTGCTGCTGCTGGCCGCCGGGGGGGCCTGGCAGCAGGTGCTGGCGCAAGGCTGTGCCGACAACGACCAGGCCCTGCAGGCGCTGATCGAACGCACCTGCGAGTTGTACGGGGAGCATCTGCCACGGGTGTACCTGCATGCGCCCGGCCGGGGCGACGTGCCGCAATTGGCGGCGGTGCAGCTGTGCCAACCGGCCAGCGAAGCCGACCCGTTGTGCGCCATGTGGCGGGCGGTGGCCTGACATGCGCCGCCTCGACCTGGAATTCCAGCCCCGGCGCAGCGGCGCCTTGGCCTGGTCGCTACTGGCCCTGGGTTGCGCCGTGGTGGCCGCCCTGGTGGTGCTGCAACAACGCTTGCAGGTCGAGCAGGTCGACCTGGAAAGCCGCCTGCACAGCCTGGAACTGCAACTGGGCCGGCGCCCGGCCACTGCGGCCCCGCAAAGCAGTGCTGCCAGCCGCGAACAGGCCGAGCGCCTGGCGCAGATGCGCAGTGTCTCGCAGCAGCTGCAACGGCCTTGGCAGCAGCTGTTCGCCATGCTCGAAGCGCAGCCGCAGGACGACGTCGCGCTGCTTGGCCTGACCCCGGATGCACGCAAGGGCCAGGTACGCATCGCCGCCGAGGCGCGCAACCTGGAGGCGATGCTGCAGTACCACCAGCGCCTGGAGGCCAGCGCCGAGCTCAGCGATGTTTCCTTGCTCAACCACGAGGTGATGGTGGGCCAGCCGGAGCACCCGGTGCGTTTCACCCTTACCGCTACCTGGGAGACCGGCCATGCGCGTCCCTGACCCGCTGAGCAGCCTGATCATGCAGGAACGCCTGCGCCGCATCGGCCCGGTGGGCCTTGCCGCTGTCGCCGTTGGCCTGCTGGCCGTCGGCGTGGCATTGGCCGCTGTGTTGCCGCACTGGCAAACCGTGCGCGAACTGCGCGCCAGCGAGGCGGACGCCAGCGTGCAAGTGGGGCGGGTGCAGCGGGGCGAGCTGAAGATCGCGGTCAAACCCGAGCAGCAGGCCCTCGACACGCTGCGCCAGCAACTGCCTGGGCAGCCGCAGGCCAGCGAGCTGATCGAGCGCCTGTATCACCTGGCCAGTGCCGAGCACATCAGCCTGGCACGCGGCGAATATGCCTTGGGCATCGACCCGAAAACCCAGTTGGCGCGCTACCAGATCGTGCTGCCGGTGCGCGGCAGCTATCCGCAGATCCGCGGCTTCCTCAAGGGCCTGCTGGGCCAGCTGCCAACCTTGGTGCTGGAAGACCTCGAGCTGCAACGCAAACGCATCGGCGACAGCGAGCTCAACGCCCGCCTGCGCATGACCCTCTACTTGTCGAGGTCGTGATGAAGACTCAACGTGCGGTGATCTGGGCCGGGTTTCTAGGGCTTTCTGCCGCGTTGGCGTGGGCGCCGGAGCATTGGTTCGGCCAAGAGGACAGTGTGGGGCTGTTCGCGGGCAAGCCCGCTGCTACAGGTTCTGTGAGTACCCCTGACCGTGTGGAAGCGGACACATCGGGGCGCGGAGCTGCCGCGAAGGGGCCGGAACGGGTTTCTACCGATCTGTTCCCGAGCCAGCGCTGGAGCAAACCGCAGACCCTGGCCACCGTCACCGAACAACCGGTCATTGCCACCCCTGTGGTGGTTGCCGCACCCACCGCCCCGGCGCTGCCTTTCCAGTTCGTCGGCCGCCTGGGCGATCGCGACGACCTGCAGGTGTTTCTGCAGAGCGGCGAAAAACTGTACGTCGTGCGCCAGGGCGACGTCATCGAAGACACCTACCGCCTCGATCGGGTCTCGGCCAACGAGCTGGACCTGGTCTACCTGCCTTTGCACCAGTCGCAGACCTTGTCTGTCGGGAGCGCACCATGAAGTCGTCAAAGCTGTGCAAGCCTGCTCCGTTCCTGCTTCTGGCGCTGTGCGTGGCCATCGCAGGCTGTGGCTCCAGTGCGGTACGTGAAGACAGCGCAGAACTGATGAAGGAGGGGCAGTACGAAGCCGGGATCGCGCGTCTGGAAGAGGCCCTGCGTGAAGACCCGCGCGACACCGAGCTGAACATCGCCCTGGCCCATGGCCGCCAGGCGGCGGTCGAGGCGCTGCTGAGCCAGGCCGACAGCGACCGCATCCGCCACGATTTCGCCGGTGCGCGCATGGGCTATGGCCGGGTGCTGAGCATCGAACCGAACAACCGCCGCGCCCAGGAAGGCATCCGCCAGCTGGAGCTGATCCGCACCCTCGACGAACGTGTCGCCCTTGGCCAGGCGGCCCTGCGCCAGGGCGACCTGTTCGGCGCCGAGCGCTACATGCGCGAAGTGCTGCGCCTGGACCCGCAGAACCAGAAGGGCATGACCCTGCGCAGTGACATCGAGAACGTCCAGGCGCGCACCGCGCAGCCGTTCCCGCAGCTGCGCAGCAAGCTGGAACGCCCGGTGACCCTGGAGTTTCGCGACGCCAACCTGAAGACCATCTTCGAAGTGCTGTCCCAGGTCGCCGGCATCAACTTCATCTTCGACAAGGACCTGCGCCCGGACATGAAGGCCACCATCTTCGTTCGCGACGTGCGCATCGAGGACGCCGTGGCTCTGCTGCTGGAGCAGAACCAGCTACGCCAGAAGATCGTCAACGACAACACCCTGATGATCTACCCCGACTCGCCGCAAAAGACCAAGGACTATCAGGAACTGGTCATGCGCACGTTCTACCTGACCAGCATCGACGCCAACACGGCGCTGAACATGGTCAAGACCATGCTCAAGACCCGTGACGTGTTCGTCGACGAGCGCCTCAACACCCTGACCATGCGCGACAGCCCCGATGCCGTGCGCATGGCCGAAAAGCTGCTGCAGTCCCAGGACCAGTCCAACCCCGAGGTGGTGCTGGAAGTGGAGGTGATGGAGGTGGCCACTTCGCGCATCCTCGACCTCGGCCTGCAATGGCCCAACACCTTCGGCGTGCTGACCTCCGACGGCAAGTCGGTCAGCGTGCTCGACCAACTGCGCGGCATCGACTCCAGCCGCATCAGCATCTCGCCGGCGCCGCAGGCCAAGATCAATGCCCAGGACAAAGACATCAACACCCTGGCAAGCCCGGTGATTCGCGTCAGCAACCGCGAGCAGGCGCGTATCCACATTGGCCAGCGGGTGCCGATCATCAGCGCCACCTCGGTGCCTTCGACCCAGGGCCCGGTGATTACCGAGAGTGTCACCTACCTGGATGTGGGCTTGAAGCTCGAAGTGCAGCCGACCGTGCACTTGAACAACGAAGTGGCGATCAAGATCGCACTCGAAGTGAGCAACGCCACCCCGCTGGAAGCCACGCGCCAGGGCACCATCCCGGTCCAGGTCGATACCCGCAACGCCCAGACCAGCCTGCGCCTGCACGACGGCGAAACCCAGGTGCTGGCCGGGCTGGTGCGCAACGACCACAACGCCAGCGGCAACAAGATCCCGGGCCTTGGCGACATTCCCGGCCTGGGCCGGTTGTTCGGCAGCAACAAGGACGACATGAGCAAGTCTGAACTGGTGCTGGCGATCACCCCGCGCATCGTCCGCAACCTGCCGTACCAGAGCCCGTCTGACATGGAGTTCGCCACCGGCACCGAGTCGAGCCTGCAAGTGCGGCAAATGGCGCCACTGCCACCGATGGAGGTGCCGGGCACTGCGCCGTCCAGTGACAAGCCGGTGGTCGAAAGCCAGATGGCCGTAGTGCCCGCCAACGGGAGCCCACGGCCATGAAACGCCGCGTGCAAGGCTTCAGCCTGATCGAGGTGGTGCTGACCCTGGCACTGCTCGGGCTGCTTGCCAGCATGGCCGCGCCGCTGACCGAAACCGTGGTGCGCCGTGGCAAGGAGCAACAGCTGCGCGAGGCGCTGTACCAGATCCGCGATGCCATCGACGCCTACAAGCGTGCCTTCGACGCCGGTTACATCGAAAAGCGCCTGGATGCCAGCGGTTACCCGCCAAACCTGCAGGTGCTGGTCGAAGGCGTGCGCGATGTGCGCAGTGCCAAAGGGGCCAAGTTCTACTTCCTGCGGCGCATCCCCCACGACCCGCTGCTGGCGGCCAAGGATGACGACGAGGGGGCCTGGGGCCTGCGTGCCTACGACAGCAGCCCCGACAGCCCGCGTGAAGGCGAAGACGTCTTCGACGTGTACTCCAAGGCCCGTGGCAAAGGCCTCAACAACATCCCCTACGGGCAATGGTGACGGCCATGAAACGCAGCCAAGGCTTCACCCTGATCGAACTGCTGGTGGTGATGGCGATCATCGCCACGCTGATGACCATCGCCATGCCGCGTTACTTCAACAGCCTGGAGAGCTCCCGCGAGGCCACGCTGCGCCAGAGCCTGGCGGTGCTGCGCGAGTCGCTGGACCACTTCTACGGCGACACCGGGCACTACCCCGATTCGCTGGAGCAACTGGTGGAGCTGCGCTACCTGCGCAACACCCCGGTCGACCCGATCACCGAACGCAGCGATGCCTGGCAACTGCTGCCGCCGCCAGAAGGCGTGGCCGGCGGTGTGGCCGATATCAAGAGCGGTGCTACAGGGAGGGCGCGTGATGGCAGCCTCTATGCCGAATGGTAAGGCCTGTGCCGGCTTCACCTACCTGGGTGTGCTGCTGTTGATTGCGGTCAGCAGCGTGGCCTTGGCCGCCACCGGGACAGTCTGGTCGAGCGTTGCCCGGCGCGATCACGAGCGCCAGTTGCTGTGGGTGGGCAGCCAGTATGCCCAGGCCCTGCGCAGCTACTACCGCGCCTCGCCGGGTTTGGCCCAGTACCCGCAGGAGCTGGCCGACCTGCTGCAGGACAACCGTTTTCCCGAGGCCAAGCGGCATATCCGCAGGCTCTACCCGGACCCGATCACCAACAGCGACGACTGGGGCCTGCTGCGCTCGATCGATGGCCGCATCACCGGCGTGCACAGCCGCTCGGATGCCACGCCGTTCAAGCACAGTGGTTTTGCCGCCGAGTGGTCGGGCTTCGAAGGGCTGGAACACTACAGCGACTGGCAGTTTGTCGCCGAGCAGGCGTTCGCCGACAGCCCCAACGGTGCCCAGCCCCAGGCCGGCGCGGGAGACACGCCATGAAACGCCTGGCTGCGCTGTGCCTGAGCCTGCTGCTGGCGGCATCGCCCTGCAGCCTGCTGAAGGCGGCGGAGGAGGACGAGATGATGGGCTTCATCGTCGACAACACCATCTCGCACATCGGCCACGACTTTTACTACTACTTCGCCGACCGCCTGCGTGCCACCAGCCGCCTGGATTTCAACCTGGTGGTGCGCGAACGCCCGGATGCCCGCTGGGGCAGCCTGGTTACCGTGGAGTTCGAGCGCGAAGTGCTGTACCGGCGCTTCCTGCCACCCAACACCACGGAACTCAAAGACGAGGCTGTCGCGGCCGCCGACCTGGTCAAGCAGCAGATCATTCAACGCAAGCTGCAACGCTTGCTGCAGGACACCACCGATCTGGAGAGGGACGAGCTATGAAAACCCGCATTCCCCATTGCATCGCCGCCTGCCTGTTGGCCAGCGCCTGTGCCGCCCAGGCCACGGAGCTGGTGTACACCCCGGTCAACCCGGCCTTCGGTGGCAACCCGCTCAACGGCACCTGGCTGCTGAACAACGCCCAGGCACAGAACGACTACGACGACCCCGACCTCAAGGACCGTGCTTCCGCCTTTTCGGGCACCACGGCCCTGGAGCGCTTCAGCAACCAGTTGGAGTCGCGAATGCTCTCGCAGTTGCTGGACAACATCAGTAATGGCAGCACGGGCAGCATGGCTACCGATGCCTTCCTGATCGATGTGATCGACGACTCGGGTGCCTTGAGCATCAAAGTCACCGACCGCGTCACCGGAGAAATCTCGATCATTGAGGTCAGCGGCCTGAACCCCTGAGAGGGAAGGGCTTTGAGTTGGGGAGAGAACACCATGAAACGTCTGTTGAGCACATTGCTGATCCTCGCCGCCCTGCACGGCCTGCAAGGCTGCAGCCTGCGCGACCCTATGTCGGCCGAACAGGACTCGGAAACCCCGACCCTGACCCCTCGGGCCTCGACCTACTACGACCTGATCAACATGCCACGCCCCAAAGGCCGGCTGATGGCGGTGGTGTATGGCTTCCGTGACCAGACTGGGCAGTACAAGCCGACCCCGGCCAGTTCGTTCTCGACCAGCGTCACCCAGGGCGCGGCCAGCATGTTGATGGATGCCCTGAGTGCCAGTGGCTGGTTCGTGGTGCTGGAGCGTGAAGGCCTGCAGAACCTGCTGACCGAGCGCAAGATCATCCGCGCCTCGCAGAAGAAGCCGGATGTGGCGGAGAACATCATGGGTGAGCTGCCACCGCTGCAGGCGGCCAACCTGATGCTTGAAGGCGGCATCATCGCCTACGACACCAACGTGCGCAGTGGCGGGGAAGGGGCGCGTTACCTGGGCATCGACATCTCCCGCGAATATCGGGTCGACCAGGTGACCGTGAACCTGCGCGCGGTGGACGTACGCACCGGGCAGGTGCTGGCCAACGTGATGACCAGCAAGACCATCTATTCGGTGGGGCGCAGTGCGGGGGTGTTCAAGTTCATCGAGTTCAAGAAGTTGCTGGAGGCGGAGGTGGGGTACACCACCAATGAACCTGCGCAGCTTTGTGTGTTGTCGGCGATCGAGGCGGCGGTGGGGCATTTGCTGGCGCAGGGGATCGAGCGGCGGTTGTGGCAGGTGCAGGGGGATGCCGACAAGGGGGCGGTGGAGAAGTACCTGAGTCAGTCTCAGTCTCAGTTGCAGTGATCGGGGCCGTGATTCTGATTTTTGCTTCGTCGGTGGATTTTCAGCGCTTTGGATATCGAACGCTGAAGCTCCCCTGCAATGCCCCTGAAGGCCCAAACGCAAGGCGGGCCTCATCAGGAAAAACAGCAAGCAGGTGCTCGCTCAGAAGGTGTATTCCAGCGAGCCAAGGATCGCACTCTGCAGGCGTCGCTCGACAATCGGGCTGTCAGCCGCCTCCTTGGACAAATACTGCACGTCCAGCAGCGTCGAGAATGTGGTGTGCTCGCTGATTGGCATGGTCCACGCCAGGTACAGCCCGGTACTGACCAATCCGCCCTTGGCGTCATAGGCCTGGAAGCGGCTCTGCAATGCTTGGCCGGCGGTGACGCCATACCAGATCTGCATATAGTTCTTGTCGCCAAACAGACTGGTCAGGCCAAGGTCGAGCGAACCATATGGGCCTTCATACACGTTGGTACCTACGCTCAGTTCCAGGGAGGTGAACGCCTTGCCAGCGTCGTTGTGATCGTCTTCCTCCAATGCGTGTTCCAGCGTCGCGCCGAGGACAACGGGGCCTACGTCATAGCTGCCGCTGATGCCGAACTGAGCCCGGGACTTGATATCGCCCATGCCTTTAAGCCTGTTCGAACCCGCATGACTGCTGCTTTTCTTGTCTTTTACAGGGATGTCCGTAGGGGTGACGTTAATGTCGTCGGGGCTGTGAAGTGCTCGAATAAAAGTTCGAGGCGCCATTTTTAATGCAGTTTTGCATTATTTTGATGGGCTATCTTGATAAGCATCATTCAATAATATTGGGTGTTCATGAGTGCTCTTGTTCGCCACGCGCGGTAGGGGCTGAAGCAGCGTCAGTTTCGGGCCAGTTATTCCTGAGGTATCGGCGCGCGCCCACCTGGCGCCCGCCTCAATATCGCGTCGTACAAACAAGGCAGTCGCGCGCAAATGCCACAGACCTCATTGGCCCGAAACAGATGTGGGAGCGGGCTTGCCCCGCGAAGCGCCGCGCGGGCGGCGCTCGATCTCGAGAGCGCTGAAGATCTCCCGCAATACCCCTGAAGGCCCCAACCCCAACCTCCCGACAGCAGCCTGATGACGCCAGCCCATTTCTCCCGCACACTGCGGAAAAATTCCCAAGCCCGTTCCCCTCTACCGTGCGGGGCGCAGCCGGAGTAGAAAATGGCGCGACAACAAATAACAAACGCCCAAGACCCACTACACGAATCCCGCCAGGCCCGGCTCAAGCTGGCCAGCGAAGGCGAGCTGCCGCTGGGCGTGCTGCGCGACGAAATCGACGCGTCCTGGCGCCGCAGCCTCGGCCATGGCCTGGACTGCCTGCAAGGCGAACAGGTTGGCCTGGGCCTTGAACAAGGCCACGACCTGCGCATGCTGCTGGAGCGCAACCGCCTGCTGGTCGATGCCGTCACCCCCGAACTGGACTACCTGGTCTCGCGCCAGGGCAAAGCGGGCATCATCATCCTCGGCGATGCCCAGGCCAATGTGCTGGCCATCGAAGGCCAGACCCACGTGCTCACCCGCGAAGGCCTGCGCGACCTGCACCCCGGCAGTTGCTGGAGCGAGTCCTTGCGCGGCACCAACGCCATCGGCACGGCCGTGGTGGAAGGGCGGCCGACCCTGATCAACTGTGGCGAACACTACCTCGATCGCCTCAGCCCGTTTTCCTGTACTTCGGTACCGCTGCGCGACCCGCGTGGCGAGGTGATCGGTGTGCTCGACATCACCCGCGAAGGGGTGATGGCGCAACCCCAGGACAGCCTGTCTACGCTGATGCTGGCTGCAGGCAATATCGAAAGCCGGCTGTTCGGCCTGTGCCACCCAGAGCAACTGGTACTGGCCTTCCACAGCCGTGCGCAGTACCTCAACAGTGCCTGGCACGGCCTCTTGGCGCTGAGCATGGACGGCGAAGTATTGGCAGCCAACGACAGTGCCTGCCAACTGCTGCAGGTGCCGCGCCAGCAACTGCTCGGCCGGCGTAGCAGCGAGCTGCTGGGTGAACGTTCACCCGCCTTCATCGCCCGGCTGTGGCAGGGCGCTGTAAGCAGTGTGCAGACGGCCAAGGGCGAATTCTTCTTCCGTGCTTTGCAACTGCCGCGCCATGGCCAACTGAGCGGCAGTGTGGCGGTGAGCAAACCGGTGCCGGCCACCCAGTCGCCTGCGCTGGAGGCTCTGGCCGGCGGCGACCCGCGTCTGGCGCGCAACCTGCGCATGGCCCGGCAAGGGCTGGGCAATGGCCTGCCGGTGCTGCTGCTGGGCGAGACCGGCACCGGCAAGGAAGTCGTCGCCCGCGCGCTGCATCAGGCCAGCCCACGGGCTGAAAAGCCATTTGTAGCGGTCAACTGCGCGGCCATTCCCGAAGGGCTGATCGAGTCTGAACTGTTCGGTTACCGCGAAGGGGCATTCACAGGTTCGCGCCGTGGCGGGATGGTCGGACGGCTGATGCAAGCCCATGGCGGCACGCTGTTCCTCGACGAGATCGGCGACATGCCGCTGGCCCTGCAGGCCAGGTTGTTGCGGGTCTTGCAGGAGCGCCGGGTGGCGCCGCTGGGCGCAGGCGACGAGCAGGACATCGATGTGGCACTGATCTGCGCCACCCACCGCGACCTCAAGCGTCTGGTGCTCGAACAGCATTTTCGCGAAGACCTCTACTACCGGGTCAACGGCGTATCGATGCGCTTGCCGGCCCTGCGCGAGCGTGATGACCTAGGCGGGATCATCCAGGGCCTGCTGGACAAGTTCGGCGCCAAAGGGGTGACCCTCGACCCGGCACTTGCCGCCTTGCTCGAAGGTTTCGACTGGCCGGGCAACATCCGCCAATTGGAGATGGTCTTGCGCACCGCGCTGGCCATGCGAGAGGACGGCGAGCAGGTGCTGACCCTCGATCACCTCACCGATTGCCTGCTGGATGAACTGGCCACGGGCACAACGCCGTCCGGCAGCCTCAAGGACAACGAACTGGACCTGATCCGCACTGCCCTGGGCCGCCACCAGGGCAATGTCTCGGCCGCCGCCGAGGCCCTGGGTATCAGCCGCGCGACGCTGTACCGCAAGCTCAAGCAGCTGCGTAGCTGACATGGGCGGCCTGTTCGCAAGGCTGGTAGAGACCAGCGACCCTGTACTCATGCGCCAGGCTCTGGCCTGGCTGTATGGTTTCGTGCGCCCCCATCGGCGCGCCATCGGCGTGTTGTTGGGCCTGTCCCTGGGCGCCTCGCTGCTGGCCCTGGCGCAACCCTGGCTGGTCAAGACCCTGATCGACGAAGGCCTGCTGGCCAAGGACTACCAGACGCTCTGGCACATGGCGGCGATCATGATCGGGGCGGGCCTGCTCGGCACCGTGCTGGCCGGGGTCAACCGCTACCTGCATACACGCTTGTCCGGGCGCATTCTGTTTGCCCTGCGCGACGACCTGTACCGCCACCTGCAGCAGTTGTCGCCGACCTTCTATGGGCGGCGGCGCCTCGGCGACATCCTCTCGCGGCTGGACGGCGACGTTGCCGAAATCCAGCGCTTTGCCGTCGACTCGCTGTTTTCGGCGGTGTCGGCCGTGATCGGCCTGGTCGGCGCAGTGGCCCTGATGCTGATGCTGTCCTGGCAGTTGTCGCTGCTGCTGGCACTGCTGATCCCGATCGAAGTGCTGTGGCTGCGCTGGATGCGGCGCAAGGTCGAGCGCGAGGTACGCAGCCTGCGCGAGCGCTCGGCGGACGTGTCGTCGTTCCTGGTCGAGACGCTGCCCGCCATGAAGTTCATCCAGGCGGCCGGCCAGCAGGGGCGGGAAGCCGGGCGCCTCGACCAGTTGGGCCAGGGCTACATGAGCCAGTTGCTCAAGGTCCAGGTGACCGAGTTCTTTACCCAGGCGATACCCGGCACGCTGACCTCGTGGTGCCGCGCCTGCGCCTTTCTGGTGGGCGGCTGGTGGGTGATCCAGGGCACCTGGCAGCTGGGCGCGCTGATCGCGTTTTCCACCTACATGGGCATGGCGGTGGGGCCGGTGCAAAGCCTGTTGGGCTTGTATGTGGCGGTGCAGCGCATGGCCGTTAGTCTGGGGCGGGTGATGGAACTCAAGCAGGAAGCCTTGGCCGTGCGCCAGGCGGATACGCCACGGCCGATACCCGACGGGCCAGGCGAGTTGCGCCTGGAAGCCTTGCACTTTGCCCATGACGGGCGCCAGGGCGCGGTGCTGAACAACCTGAATGTGTGCGTGCCGGGTGGCCTGAAGGTTGCCATCAGCGGCGCTTCGGGGGTTGGCAAGTCGACCCTGATCGACCTGCTGCAACGCTTCTACGACCCCGATGCCGGGCGCATCCTGCTGGACGGTACCGACCTGCGCGAGCTGGACTTGGCGGCGCTGCGTCGGCGCATCGCCGTGGTCAGCCAGGACATCGTGCTGTTCCGTGGCACCTTGGCGCAGAACCTCGCCTACGGGGTGCCCCAGGCCAGCCGCGCGGAGCTTGAACGGGTAGTGCGCCTGGCACGCCTGGACAGCCTTGTCGAAAGCCTGCCGTTGGGGCTGGACGGCTTGCTGGGCGAGCGCGGCCAGCAGTTGTCCGGCGGCCAGAAACAACGTATCGCCATTGCCCGCGCGGTGTTGCAGGCCCCGGCGATACTGGTGCTGGACGAGGCCACCTCGGCGGTGGACGAAGCGACTGAGCGGGAAGTGATCGCGGCCATCGACCAGTTGTTCGCTGGGAGCACCCGCATCCTGATCAGCCACCGTGCCTCGACCCTGGCCGATGCCGACCTGCACTTGCAGTTGCGTGACGGGCAGTTGCAGGTCTTGCCCCAGGAGGCCATCAGGCATGGGCACTGAGCTGCGGGTCGGGGTTATCGACAGTGGCTGCTCGTCGGCCCAGGCCGTGCAAGTGGTGGGCGCGCGGCGGTTCTGGCTGGAGCAAGGCCAACTGCGCGAAGGTGAAACGCTGCCTGACCAGCTGGGGCACGGCAGCGCTGTCGTCGCGGGCTTGCTGCGTGAATCAGGCCCCGTTCCGCTGCTGGTGGCTCAGGTGTTCAACGCGCAGGCGAGCACCAGTGCGTTGCAGGTGGCGGCTGCGGTGTTATGGCTGGTGGAAGAGGGCGCGACACTGATCAACCTCAGCCTTGGCCTGCATCAGGACCGGCCGGTGCTGCATCAGGCCTGTGCCGAGGCCCAGGCCGCCGGCGTGCTGCTGTGCGCCTCCAGCCCGGCACAGGGCGGCGCGGTCTACCCGGCGAGCTACCCAGGCGTGATCCGCATGACCGGCGATGCCCGCTGTGCAGCGGGGCAGTGGTCGTGGCTCGGCAGCACCCAGGCCGACTTCGGTGGCGCTGTGGGCGCAGGCGGCCTGGCCGGTGCAAGCCTGGGCTGTGCGGCCTTGACCGGTCGGGTGGCGGCGTTGCTGCGGGAACGGCCGGGCCTGCAACGCCAGCAGGTGTTCGACTGGTTGCGCGCCCATGCCGCGTTCAATGGCCCTGAGCGGCGAGTTGCCGAAGATGTCTGAGCCACGCATCCTGGTGCTGGGCGCCGGCCCTGCAGGGGCGGCCACGGCCATCGGTTTGCGGCGCCTGGGCTACCCGGTCACGGTGGTCTCTGAATGGCGCCGCTTTGCTGCGGTCGAAGGCGTTTCACAACGGGTACTGGAAGGTTTGCGCCACGCAGGCCTTGGCGGCGCGCTGAGGCAGGCAGCGATGCCGGCAAGCCGGCAGGTGCGCTGGAACGGCCAGCACCTGCAGATGAACCAGGAGTTTCTGCTCGACAGGCAACGCTTTGACCGGGCACTGCGTGACGATTTGCTCAGTGCCGGCGTGACCGTGGTCGAGGGCCGGGTGCGTGAGGTGTCGCAACAAGACGGGCACCGTGTGCGCCTTGACGATGGCCAGGTACTGGCGGCGCAGTTTCTGGTCGAAGCCCGCGGCCGCCAGGCACCGCTAGCCGCCGACCGCCTGCGAGGGCCGGAGACGGTCAGCCTCCTCAACACCTGGCAAGGTCGCCCAGGCGTGCCGGCATCGGCGGTGGAAAGCCTGGAGGACGGCTGGGCGTGGATGGCCCGCCTGGAAGATGGCCGCTGCTACTGGCAGGTCACCCTGGACGCCGCAGGGCTGCCGGGCAAGGCGGCTTTGGCTGACTCTTGCGCCAACCGCCGACGGCACAGCGCGCTGGTGGCCGAGCTGTTCGATGAGCAGGCGCTGGCACCGGCGCAGGTACATGCGCGCAGCAGCACGGCGATCCTGGCGGGCGACTGTGCCGCAGAGAGCTGGCTGCGGGTGGGTGATGCGGCGATGGCGGTAGACCCCTTGTCGGGCAACGGCATTTTCCAGTCGCTGTCCTCGGCGCTGCAGGCGCCTGTGGTCATCAACACCCTGTTGCGCCGGCCCGAGCGGGCGGCGTTGGCGCTGCAGTTTCATCGGCAGCGGGTCGAGCAACTGTTCCTGCGCTTTGCCCGCATCGGTCGGGATTTCTATGCCCAGGAGCAAGGCCGGGCCGGGCAACCGTTCTGGGACGGTCGCCAGGGGTGGCCGGATGCACAACCGCTGCACACGGCCGCGGACTGGCAGGCGGTACGGGTGGCGCGGCGACCGGTACTGCGTGACGGGCTGGTGGACGAAGCCGAGGTGGTGGTGACGGCGGACCAGCCGCTTGGGGTCTGGCATTTGCAGGGCGTGGAACTGGCGCCGCTGGTACGCAGGTTGCAGGCTGGCCAGGCGCTAAATGCTGTGCTTGCGGGGCAGCCGCAGGAGCAGCAGATGTGGGTGCGGCGTTGGCTCGTTGAACAGGGCTATGGTTGAGAACCCGGGGGCGTTTCACGCCCCCACAATTGTTGTTTTTGCGCGGCCTGTGCCGGCCGCTTCGCGGGTGAACCCGCTGCCACAGGTACCCCACAGCTTTCGCGTTCAGTGGTGTACCTGTGCAAGGGCCGGTAGCGGCTGAAGGTCAGAGCTTGATCAACACCGACTTGAGTTCGGTGTAGTGCTCGATGGCCGCCGCACCCATTTCGCGGCCGACGCCGGACATCTTGTAGCCACCGAACGGCAGGGCAGGGTCGAGCGCGCTGTGGCAGTTGACCCACACCGACCCGGACTTGATCCGCGGAATCATCCGATGCACCGCCCCCAGGTCGTTCGACCAGATGCTCGCCCCCAGCCCATAGGGGTTGTCGTTGGCCATGCCGATCACCTCGTCGATGTCATCGAACGGCATCGCCACCAGCACCGGCCCGAAGATTTCTTCCTGCACCAGGCGGTGGCGCTGATCGACATCGACGATGACGGTCGGCTTGACGAAGTACCCCGGCCCGAAGCTTTCGCCACCGCAGGCAATGGTTGCGCCCAGCTCGCGGCCGAGCTCGATGTAGCCGGTGACGCGGTCCTGCTGCTTGGCCGAGATCAGCGGGCCCATTTGCACCGCTGGGTCCAACCCGCTGCCGAGCTTCATGCCGTTGGCAATGCCGGCGATGTCGGCCACCACGTTGTCGAAGTGCTTGCGGTGCACGTACAGCCGCGAGCCTGCGCAGCACACCTGGCCCTGGTTGAAGAAGATTGCCGTGGCGGCGCCGGCGGCGGCTTCTTGCAGGTTGGCGTCGGGCATGACGATGGTCGGCGACTTGCCGCCGAGTTCCAGGGTGACGCGGGTCATGTTGTCCATGGCCGCCTTGCCGATCAGCTTGCCGACTTCGGTCGAGCCGGTGAAGGTCAGCTTGTCGACGCCCGGGTGACGGCTGAGCGCCGCACCGGCATTCAGGCCGGTGCCGGTAATCACGTTGAGCACGCCGGCCGGGTAGCCGGCTTCGTCCACCAGTTCGGCCAGTTTGAGCGCGGTCAGTGGGGTTTCGTCGGCGGGCTTGAGCACCACCGTGCAGCCGGTGGCCAAGGCCGGGCCCAGCTTCCAGCAGGCCAGCAGCAGCGGGAAGTTCCAGGCGACGATGGCGCCCACCACGCCAACCGCCTCGCGGCGGACAAAGCCGTGGAACTGGTCGTTGGGCATCAACGGCATCGAAGCTTCGACGGTGCTACCCTCGATCTTGGTGGCCCAGCCGGCCATGTAGCGCAAGAAATCGATGGCCAACTGCACGTCCATGACCTTGGCCACGGCGGCGCTCTTACCGTTGTTCAGGCACTCAAGCTCAGCCAGTTGTTGCGCATCGCGCTCCATGAGGTCGGCCAGACGCCACAGCATGTTCTGGCGCTCTCGCGGGCGCAGGCGGCTCCACGGCGAATCGTCGAAGGCCTGGCGCGCGGCACGTACGGCGCGGTCGACATCTTCGGCGTCGGCGGCGGGCACTTCACCGAGCACCTCGCCAGTGGCCGGGTTGCGAAACGACAGGGTGCGCCCGCTGGCGGCGTCCTGCCAGTCGGCGCCGATGCGCATCTTCAGCTTGCGTTCGAGGAAGGCGCGGGTGGCGGGCAGGATGGGCAGTTCGGAAAGCATGGGGCAGTGCCTCTTGTCATTGGAATGTGAGAGGCGGTTGCGCAATGGCCGTGCCAAGGTCGCCGATCGGGTCCAAGGGCTTGAGGCGCTTGGGGTTTGCCGCCGTGCAAGGTTGCGATTGCAGGGTTGCGCTGTTGCACATTGAGACGCTGTGAGACGGTGGTGAAACACTGCCTGCACTGGCCTCTTCGCGGGGCAGGGCCCTGTCTCAACATGAAACACACTGTCGCGAAATGGCACGCTCCGACAAGGCTCAGGTTCGCCTTCACGACCGTTGTAAACCTACTAAGAGGCTGAAATTCAACACATTTGAAGCAGGTGGCACAGTTCCTGTATCGCCATAGTCACATGCACATCTGCTGTACCAAAGCGTGCAAAAACGATAAGAACAACAACCGTGGAGGTCTGACCTTGAAGACGACTCGACTCCGGCGGCATGCGGGCAAACTGGCGCTGGTCGCCGCCGCGCTGCTGAGCACCCAGGCCATGGCGGCCGAGCAGGGCCCGAGCCTGTTGCAAACCAAGTGCATGGGTTGCCATATCCCCGAGGGCAACGACAACTACAGCCGCATCAGCCATCAGCGCAAGACGCCCGAAGGCTGGCTGATGAGCATCGCCCGCATGCAGGTCATGCACGGCCTGCAGATCAGCGACGATGATCGGCGCACCCTGGTCAAGTACCTGGCCGACAAGCAGGGCCTGGCGCCCAGTGAAACCGACGGCGTGCGTTACGCCATGGAGCGCCGGCTGAACACGGTCGAGCACTTCGACCAACAGCTCAGTGAAACCTGTGGCCGTTGCCACTCCGGTGCCCGGGTCGCCTTGCAACGCCGCCCGGCCCAGGAATGGGAACACCTGGTCAACTTCCACCTCGGCCAATGGCCGTCCCTCGAATACCAGGCCCAGGCCCGCGATCGCGACTGGCTGGAAATCGCCCTCAAGCAAGTGGTGCCGGACCTGGCCAAGCGCTTCCCGCTCGACAGCCCGGCCTGGGCCCAATGGCAGCAGGCCCGGCCCAAGGCCGATGCGTTGCCAGGGCAGTGGGCGTTCAGCGGCCACATGTTGGCCAAAGGCGATGTACGCGGGGTGATGACTGTCAGCGCGGGGGAGGGCGACACCTTCAAGGTCGAGGTCAACGGCAGCTACGCCGACGGTACGCCGTTCACGGGCAGCGGCTCGGCGATTCTCTACAACGGCTATGAATGGCGCGGCAACGTGAAAGTCGGCGACAGCAACCTGCGCCAGGTATTCGCGGCGCTGGATGGCGAGATGAAAGGCCGCATGTTCGAGGCCGATCACGATGAGCGCGGCCTGGATTTCAGCGCCGTGAAAGCGGGCAAGGCACGCCTGCTGGCAGTGCAGCCGGCGTACATCAAGGTGGGTGCCGAGAGCGAGATCACCCTGGTCGGCAGCGGCCTGTCGGGCAAGCCGGAACTGGGCGCAGGTGTTGAAGTGACCGAAGTACTTGAGGCCACGCCGACCCTGATGCGGGTCAAGGCGCGCGCGGCGGCAGACGCCAAGCCAGGCCAGCGAGAAGTGGTGGTGGGCGCGCTCAAGGGCGTCAACCTGGCGGTGTACGACAAGGTCGACGAGGTCAAGGTGGTGCCGGCGTTCTCCATCGCCCGCATCGGCGAGAACGGCGCTTCGGTACCGAAGGTGCAAGGGCGTTTCGAAGCCGAAGCCTGGGGCAAGGACGCCAGCGGCCAGCCGCTGCGCATCGGTTACCTGCCGGCCAAGTGGAACGTCGAGCCGTTCAACGAGCGTGCAGTCGAGGACGAGGACGTCAAGTTCGCCGGCCAGATGCAGGCCGACGGGGTCTTCGTGCCCGGCGGCGCAGGGCCTAACCCGGCACGCAAGATGATGACCAACAACGCGGGCAACCTGAAGGTCATTGCCACCCTGGCTGACGGCGGCCAGACCGGCGAGGGCCACATGATCGTCACCGTCCAACGCTGGAACAACCCGCCCTTGCCATAAGGCAGGTGTGAACGCGTTTTCCAACGGATCGATTATCGGAGGTCGCCATGGGCGCACAATTGAACCTGGTCGAACGCAACCTGCACGAAGTGCAGGTCGATGCCGACCGCATGCTGTTTCATATCCCAAGCAGCTCGCTGTTTGCCACTGACGCGGTAACCGGCGGCATCATCGACACCCTGCGCCAGCAAGGCTGCTCTGCCGAAGAGCTGATGCAGCGCCTCGGCCAGCAGTTTGCCGGCGTCGATATCGAAGAGACCCTGCGCGAGCTGATCGCCCTGGAAGTGGTCAGCGACGGCTCGCCACTGACGCCGGAAATCGCCCTCAAGCAGGTCGAGCGTACGGCGTTGAACACGGTGGTGCTCAACGTCAACACCGGCTGCAACCTCAGTTGCACCTACTGCTACAAGGAGGACCTGGACAAACCTTCGGCCGGCAAGAAGATGAGTACCGCCACCGCCGAGGCATCGGTGGAGATGCTGCTCAAGGAATCGCCCGACGAGCAACGCTACAGCGTGGTGTTCTTCGGCGGGGAGCCGTTGTCCAACCGGCCTTTGATCGAGCACATGGTGGCCTACTGCGAGCGGCGTTTTGCCGAGGCTGGCAAGCAGGTGGAGTTCATCATGACCACCAACGCCACCTTGCTGACCGAAGAGATCATCGACTGGCTCAACGCCCATCGCTTCGGCTTGTCGATCAGTATCGACGGGCCCAAGACCGTGCATGACCGCAACCGCATCACCGTGGGCGGGCAGGGCACCTACGACGTGGTGCGGCGCAAGGCCGAGATGCTGCTGTCGCGCTACAACAGCCGCCCGGTGGGGGCGCGGGTGACCCTGACCCGCGGCATCACCGATGTCGAGACCATCTGGCATCACCTGTTCAACGAGTTGGGCTTTGCAGAGGTCGGTTTCGCTCCGGTGACCTCCGGCGACCTGTCGGCGTTCAACCTCACCGGCGACGAGCTGGTGCAGGTGTTCGCCAATATGAAAACCCTGGGCCGACGCTACCTGGAAGCAGCGCTGGAGCACCGCAACATCGGCTTCTCCAACTTGCACCAGCTGATCACCGACATCCACGAAGGCCACAAGAAAGCCCTGCCATGCGGCGCCGGGTTGAAGATGCTGGCGGTAGACCACGAAGGCGAGCTGAACCTGTGCCACCGCTTCACCGGCTCCAGCCTGCCGACCTTTGGCAATGTGCACCAAGGCGTCAAACAAGCGCAGCTCAATGACTTCCTGTCGCAACGCCTGGACCGCAGCAACACGGGGTGCGAAAGCTGCCGTATCCGCAACCTGTGCTCCGGCGGCTGCTACCACGAAAGCTACGCACGCTACGGCGACCCGCAGCACCCCACCTACCACTACTGCGAACTGATGCGCGACTGGGTCGACTTCGGCATCGAAGTCTACAGCCGCATCATGGCCGCCAACCCGGCCTTCATCGACCGCTATATCACCCCGCGGAAGGCGCATTGACATGAAGCATTTGAAGCCCCTGAACAACAAGGCGCGCATCCTCGAACAGGCCGCTGCCGAAGACCGTGTTGAAGAGGTCATGGCGATGAGCGCGGTGGCGGGCTGTACCGCCACCACCGACCCGGGTTGGGAGGTGGACGCCTTCGGTGGCGTGAGCTCGCTGTGCCAGCCCATGGAGGCCGACCTCTATGGCTGTTCCGACCCCTGCTGGTGGCCGGCCCAGGTGCCGGACATGATGAGCACCTACCAGGACTGGAACGCCCAGGCGACCAACTCCCAGGACGACTGGCGCAACCTTGGCACCGTGTTCCCGAAAGACAAGTGACCGGCCCAACAAGAATGACAAGGGGAAACCGCATGAAACCTGGACTCTGCGCGCAGCTCGCGCTCACCGTCGCCACCACGGCCAGCGCCTGGGCGGTACAGGCTGACGACACCGGGCCGGCCTTGAAGGCTGGCCATGAATACCTGATCGTGACCAACTACCCGAACAACCTGCACGTGGTCGATGTGGCCACGGATGCGGTGTACAAGAGCTGCCGCATGCCTGACGCGTTCGGCCCCGGCACCGCGATGATGGCGCCCGACAACCGCACCGCCTATGTGCTCAACAACCATTACGGCGACCTCTACGGCATCGACCTGGACACCTGCAAGACCACCTTCCACGCCAGTTTGTCCAGTGTGCCCGGGGAGGTCGGCAAATCGATGTATTCCTTTGCCATCAGCCCGGACGGTAAAGAGGTGTATGCCACGGTCAACCCGACCCAGCGGCTGAACGATCACTATGTGGTCAAGCCGCCGCGCCTGGAGGTGTTCCGCACCGCCGATGGCCTCGATGCCAAACCTGCGCGTACCTTCCCGATGCCGCGCCAGGTGTACCTGATGCGCGCCGCCGACGATGGCAGCCTGTTCGTGGCCGGCCCGGACATCTACAAGATGGACGTGCAAACCGGCAGGTACGAGGTGGCATTGCCGTTGCGCAACTGGAACCGGCCCGGCTACAGCGCCCCGGACGTGCTGTATTTCTGGCCGCACCAGAGCGCCCGGCACGAGTTCTCGATGCTCTATACCATCGCCAAGTTCAAGGACGACAAGCAGGACCCGGCCACCGCCGAGCTGCTCTATGGTTACCTGAGTGTGGACCTGAAGACCGGCAAGACCCACACCCAGGAGTTTGCCGACCTGACCGAGCTGTACTTCACCGGGTTGCGTTCGCCGAAGGATCCGAACCAGATCTACGGTGTGCTCAACCGCCTGGCGCGGTATGACATCAAGGAACGCAAACTGATCAAGGCAGCTAACCTTGAACACACCTATTACTGCGTGGCCTTCGACAAGAAGGGCGACAAGCTGTACCTGGGCGGCACCTTCAACGACCTGGCGGTGTTCGACCCGCAGACGCTGGAGAAAGTGAAGAACATCAAGCTGCCGGGTGGGGACATGTCGACCACTACGCCGCAAGTGTTTGTCAGGTAGGGCGGATAAACCCGCTCCCACAGGGCGTGCAGTACCTGTGGGGGCGGTGTTGCCTGCGCAAGGGCCGGCCAATCAACACAAGAACAACAAGAGCGCACCCATGACCCAGCCAAGCTACTCCCAGGGCGACCAGGGCAAGGCCTTGCTTACCCAATGCATCGGCGACGCCTTCGACACCACCGTGGCCCGCTTCCCCGACCGCGAAGCCCTGGTCGTTCACCACCAATCATTGCGCTACACCTGGCGGCAACTGGCCGCAGCCGTCGACCAGCACGCCCGCGCGCTCATGGCCCTGGGCGTGCAACCGGGCGACCGCCTGGGCATCTGGGCCCCCAACTGTGCCCAGTGGTGTATCACCCAGTTCGCCAGCGCCAAGGTCGGGGCAATCCTGGTCAACATCAACCCGGCCTACCGCACAAGCGAACTGGACTACGCCCTGGTCCAGTCGGGTTGCCGTTGGGTGATCTGCGCCGACGCCTTCAAGACTTCCGATTACCACGCCATGCTGCTCGGCCTGGTCCCGGGCCTTGCCCATGGCACGCCGGGCGCACTGGCCTGCGAGCGCTTCCCCGAACTGCGCGGGGTGGTGAGCCTGGCTGCGGCACCGCCGCCGGGCTTTATGGCCTGGGACGCCTTGCAGGCTCGCGCCGATGCCGTCAGCGCCGATGCCGTCAGCGCCGAGGCCCTTGCGGCGCGCCAGGCGCAACTGCACTGTGACGACCCGATCAACATCCAGTACACCTCCGGCACTACCGGCTTCCCCAAGGGCGCCACGCTGAGCCACAGCAACATCCTCAACAATGGCTACATGGTCGGCGAAAGCCTCGGCCTGACCGAGCATGATCGCTTGGTGGTGCCGGTACCGCTGTACCACTGCTTTGGCATGGTCATGGCCAACCTGGGCTGCATGACCCATGGCAGTACGCTGATCTACCCCAACGATGCGTTCGACCCGTTGGCCACGTTACGCGCGGTCGCCGAAGAGAAGGCCACGGCACTGTACGGCGTACCGACCATGTTCATCGCCGAACTGGATCACCCGCAACGTCACGCGTTCGACCTCTCGAGCCTGCGCACCGGCATCATGGCCGGCGCTACCTGCCCGATCGAAGTCATGCGCCGGGTCATCGACGAGATGCACATGGCCGAGGTGCAGATTGCCTATGGCATGACCGAAACCAGCCCGGTGTCATTGCAGACCGGCGCCAATGATGACCTGGAGCGGCGGGTGAGCAGTGTCGGGCGGACCCAGCCGTGGCTGGAGAACAAGGTCGTCGATGGCGATGGCCACAGCGTGCCGCGCGGTGAGATCGGCGAGCTCTGTACCCGTGGTTACAGCGTGATGCTGGGCTACTGGAACAACCCCAAGGCCACGGCCGAAAGCATCGATGCCGAAGGCTGGATGCATACCGGTGACCTGGCGGTGATGGACGAGCAGGGCTATGTGCGCATCGTCGGGCGCAGCAAGGACATGATCATTCGGGGCGGCGAGAACATCTACCCGCGTGAGCTGGAGGAGTTTTTCTTCACTCACCCGGCGGTCGCCGACGTGCAGGTGATTGGCGTGCCGTGCAGCAAGTATGGCGAGGAGATCGTTGCCTGGGTGCGGTTGCATCCGGGGCATGCGGCCACTGGAGACGAGCTGCGCGAATGGGCAAGGGCGCGGATTGCCCATTTCAAGGTGCCGCGCTACTTCCGTTTTGTCGATGAGTTCCCGATGACGGTGACCGGCAAGGTGCAGAAGTTCAGAATGCGCGAGATCAGCGTCGGGGAGCTGTCGGCTGGTTAATGCGTGGAGGAAATCGACCCTTCAGCCCTGCAGCAGGTCAGGGCTATTGAAATTGCTCAACCTGCGGTCACCCTCGGCACACTCCAGCCCCTGCACCGGCTCAAGCAGCAGGGCCTTCTGCAAACTCCGCTCACCGGCCGCCCAGGCCTGTTGCAGCATCGGTAACAGCCTGCGCGGCAATACACTGAACATCGGTTGCCAGTAACCGCCCTGGCGCACCATCGCCGCACTGTTGCCAGTCACCGCCAACTGCAGCAATTCCTCGATCAACACTGGGTCGATCAGCGGCGCATCGCAAGCCAGCACCACCACCCATTCGTGCCGCGCCGCGGCAAGGCCGGCGATCACCCCGGCCAACGGCCCGGGGAAGTCCGGGTCGGCGTCCCCGACCAACTGGTCGGCATAGGCCCGATAGGCCGCCTGGTTGCGGTTGCAGGATATCACCAGGTCATCGCTCAACGGCCGCACCACGCGCTGTACATGCGCCACCAGCGGCTCGCCCTTCCAGGCCAGCAACCCCTTGTCGCGGCCGCCCATGCGCTGGCCACGGCCGCCGGCGAGGATGAGAACAGAACAGCAGGGCAAGGGGGGGCAGGTCATCGGGCAGTTTCCAAGGTTCAAGGCTTGGCAACCTCCCATGCCTGGAAGTGAAAGTCCAGATTGGCAGAACAACAGGGTGCGCGACCTGACATTTTTACCAGTTGTGGGCTTACCCCAATGGGGCCCTAAATACGCCGACGGCGCTGTCTGGGGACAAGCCTGCAAACCAAGGAGCGAGTCTATGAACAAAGGCGAACTGACCAAGTCCATCGCGGAAAAGGCAGAAGTCTCAAAGTTGAAGGCTGCACAAGCCCTCGATGCTTTCATTGAAGCTAAAGGCGGCGGTTAACAAAAAGTAGCGGGTTAACCAGAACAGGAGCGTGGAGCGCAACGCCAACGCTCCTGTTCATCGGCTTACCCCGACCTGTCAGCCTTCAGTGGCGTGGCTGGCTCGCGCTTCAGGCTTGGCCTTACCCCGCCCGGCCAGGCGCATCACCACCACGAAGAACACTGGCACGAACACCACCGCCAGGGTTGCGCTGAGCATGCCGCCGATCACCCCGATACCAATCGCCTGCTGGCTCGCCGAGCTGGCGCCGGTGGCGACGGCCAGGGGGACCACGCCGAGGATGAAGGCCAGCGAGGTCATGACGATCGGCCGCAGGCGCAGGCGGGCTGCCTGTACCGCAGCGTCCACGGCATCGACGCCTTGGTCTATCAGGCTCTTGGCGAACTCGATGATGAGGATCGCGTTCTTTGCCGAAAGGCCGATCAGGGTGATCACGCCGACCTTGAAGAACACGTCATTGGGCATGCCGCACAGGGTTACGGCCAGCACCGCACCGAGCACACCGAGCGGAACTACCAACAGCACGGCGGTCGGGATCGACCAGCTTTCGTACAGCGCTGCCAGGCACAGGAACACCACCAGCAGCGACAGCGCCATCAGCATCGGTGCTTGGCTGCCGGACAGCCGCTCTTGCAGGGACAGGCCGGTCCATTCCAGGCCCGCACCGGCGGGGAGTTGCGCGACCAGGCGCTCGACTTCGGCCATGGCTTCGCCCGAGCTGTAGCCCGCGGCCGGTTCACCGGAGATCGAAACCGCCGGGTAACCGTTGTAGCGCGTCAGTTGTACCGGGCCGCTGACCCATTTCGCCTGAACGAAGGCCCCCAGCGGTACCATCTTGCCGCTGCTGTTGCGCACGTGGATTTTCAGCAGGTCTTCGACCTGGCTGCGCTGGTCGCCCTCGGCCTGCACCACCACCCGCTGCATACGGCCCTGGTTGGGGAAGTCGTTGACGTAGCTGGAGCCTACGGCGGTATCCAGCACTGCGCCGATGTCGGCGAACGACACACCCAGGGCATTGGCTTGGCGACGGTCGATTTCCAGTTGCACCTGTGGGCTTTCGGCCAGCGAAGCCTCGCGCACGTTGGTCAGCACCTTGCTCTTGCCGGCATTGGCCAGCAATGCATCGCGCGCGGCCATCAGTTCAGTGTGGCCCATGCCACCCCGGTCCTGCAGGCGGAACTCGAAACCGGTCGACTCACCCAGGCCATCGATAGGGGGCGGCAGTACAGCGTAGGCCACGGCATCCTTGAGCTGGGTGAAGGCCATAGTGGCGCGGTCGGCGATCGACTGGGCGCTGTCGTCGGCACCGCGCTCGGACCAGTCCTTGAGCGTGGTGAAGGCCAGCGCCGCGTTCTGCCCGCTGCCGGAGAAGCTGAAGCCGAGGATCAGCGTGGTGTTGCCTACACCCGGTTCTTCGGCGTTATGCGCCTCGATCTGGGCGGCCACCTGCTCGGTGCGCATGCGGCTGGCACCGGGCGGCAGCTGGATGTCGGTGATGGTGTAGCCCTGGTCTTCGGTCGGCAGGAACGCTGTGGGCAGCTGGCTGAAGCCATAGCCCAGCACGGCCAGCAGCACGCCATACACCAGCAAGTAACGGCCGCTGCGTTTGAGCGCGTGCACGACCCAGCGCTGGTAGCCGTTGCTCATGCTATCGAAGCGCCGGTTGAACCAGCCGAAGAAGCCCTTGCGTTCGTGGTGCTCACCTTTGACCAGCGGCTTGAGCAGGGTGGCGCACAGGGCAGGGGTCAGGCTCAGGGCAAGAAACGCCGAGAACAGAATCGACACCGCCATGGACACCGAGAACTGCTGGTAGATCACCCCCACCGAACCTTTCATGAAGGCCATTGGCAGGAACACCGCCACTAGCACCAGGGTGATGCCGACGATCGCCCCGCTGATCTGGCCCATGGCCTTGCGCGTGGCTTGCTTGGGCGGCAGGCCTTCTTCGGCCATGATCCGCTCGACGTTTTCCACCACCACGATGGCATCGTCGACCAGGATGCCGATGGCCAGCACCATGCCGAACAGGGTCAGCACGTTGACCGAGAAGCCCATGGCCATCATCACGGCGAAGGTGCCCATCAGTGCCACCGGCACCACCAGTGTCGGGATCAGCGTGTAGCGCAGGTTCTGCAGGAACAGGAACATCACCGCGAACACCAGCAACATGGCCTCGAACAGGGTGTTGATCACCTGCTGGATGGACACCTTGACGAAGGGCGAGGTGTCGTAAGGGATGTCGTATTTCACCCCCTCCGGGAAGTAGCGCGACAACTCCTGCATTTTCGCCCGCACCAGGTCGGCGGTTTCCATGGCGTTGGCGCCAGGGGCCAACTGCACGCTGAAGGCGGTGGCCGGCTTGCCATTCAGGCGCGTGCCGTACTGGTATTCCTGGGCGCCGATCTCGACCCGGGCGACATCGCCGATGGTCACGCTGGAGCCGTCCGCGTTGGCGCGCAACACGATGGCCGCGAATTCCTCGGGGGTGCTCAGCTGGCCCTTGACCAGCACGTTGGCGGTGATTTCCTGGGTGCCACGGGCGGGCAGGTCACCAATGCTGCCGGGGGCGACCTGGGCGTTCTGTGCGCTGATGGCGTCGGCTACGTCGTTAGGCGTGAGGTTGAAGCCGATCAGCTTGCTCGGGTCGATCCAGATCCGCATGGCGCGCTCGGAGCCATACAACTGGGCCTTGCCGACGCCTTTCAGGCGACGGATTTCGTTCATCACGTTGCGCGCGAGGATATCCGACAGGGCGGTTTCGTCGAGCTTGCCGTCTTCCGAGGTCAGGGTGGCCAGCAGCAGGAAGCCGGTGGATACCTTTTCCACTTGCAGGCCCTGCTGGGTCACGGGGCGGGGCAGGCGCGACTCGACCACCTTCAGGCGGTTCTGCACATCGACCTGGGCCAGGTCGGGGTGGGTGCCAGGCTCGAAGGTGGCGGTGATGGTGGCGCTGCCCAGGCTGCTTTGCGACTCGAAATACAACAGGTTGTCGGCACCGTTGAGCTCCTGCTCGATCAGGCTGACCACGCTTTCGTCCATGGTCGCCGCCGAGGCGCCAGGGTACACGGCATAGATTTCCACCTGTGGCGGGGCCACGTTGGGGTACTGGGCCACCGGCAACTGCGGGATGGCCAAGGCGCCGGCCAGCAGGATGAACAACGCGACCACCCAGGCGAACACCGGGCGGTCAATGAAGAAATGCGGCATGGGTCAGCCCCTCACTGGCTGTTGTGCTGTGCGATGGGCGGCGCGCCGGGCGCTGTGCCCTGGCTCGCTTCGACCTGCACCTGGTCGCCGGCCTTGACGTGCTGCAGGCCTTCGATAACCACTTGTTCACCGGGCGCCAAGCCTTCGCTGACGACCCAGCGGTCGCCCTGGGCATTGCCCAGCACCACCTGACGGTCGCTGATGCGGGCCTGCGGGTCGACCACCAGCACTTTCGGCACGCCGGCGCTGTCACGCAGGATGGCGCGCTGCGGCACGCTGAGGCCTTTGGGCTGCACCGCCTGCTCCAGGCGCACGCGCACGTAGCTACCTGGCAGCAGGTCGAGGTCCGGGTTGGGGAACTCGCTGCGCAGGGTGATCTGGTTGGTGCTCGGGTCGACGCTGATGTCGGAGAACAGCAACTTGCCGGGCAACGGGTAGGCGCTGCCATCGTCCTGGATCAGGGTGGCGCGGGCCTGGCCGTCGCCGACCTGCTGCAGCTCGCCGGCACGCAGGGCACGGCGCAGGGCGTTGAGCTCGCGGGTCGACTGGGTGACGTCGGCGTGAATCGGGTCCAGTTGCTGGATGGTGGCCAGGGGCGTGCTCTCGTTTTGCCCAACCAGTGCACCTTCGGTCACCAGCGCACGGCCGATTCGCCCAGAGATCGGCGCGGTTACCGTGGCATAACCCAGGTTCAGGCGGGCGCGCTCCAGGGCGGCCTTGGCTTCGGACACTTCGGCGTCGGCCTGCAGGAAGCTGGCCCGGGCATTGTCGTATTCCTGGCGGCTCACGGCCTTTTCGTCGACCAGCTCGCGGTAGCGTTGCTCTTGCAGGCGCGCTTGATACAGGTTGGCCTGGGCCTTGGCCAGGGTGGCGCGGGCGCTGTCGTGGTCGGCCTTGAACGGCGCCGGGTCGATCAGAAACAGCACGTCGCCTTGCTTGACGTCGCTGCCTTCACGGTACACCCGCTTGAGCACCACGCCGGCCACCCGCGCGCGCACTTCGGCAGTGCGCGGGGCGAGGATCCGGCCGCTGAGTTCGCTGCTGATGGCCAGTGGCTGCAATTGCAGGGTTTCCACGCGGACGTGGGGGGCGGGGGTTTTTTCTTCCTGCTCGTTGCTGTCGCCACAGCCGGCCAGGGAGATGCTCAGAAACGCCAGTAGCGCCACGGGGCGCAGGCGAGGAATACGGGTAATAAGCATACGGATCTTCCGATGATGACCGTGCGTATGCTAAGGCAGACGGCGTTCCGGTGCCTGTTAATACCTGTAGGACGTGTGTGAAAAAGTGTGAAGAAAAATCCTGTCGCTATAGGGGATTCTATATTCTGCCTGTAACCCTGTGTGCTGGACCCTTCGCCGGTAAGCCCGCGAAGAGGCCGGCGACGTCTTCACTGAACGCTACCCAAACGCCTATGCCGAATATTCTCCTGGTCGAGGACGACAGCGCTCTGTCCGAACTGATCGCCAGCTACCTGCAACGCAACGACTTTCATGTCCGGGTGATCGCCCGCGGCGATCATGTGCTGGAGGCCTTGCGCCAGGACAAACCCGACCTGGTCATCCTCGATCTGATGCTGCCAGGTATCGATGGCCTGCAGGTGTGCCGCCTGCTGCGCCAGGAATCGCAGAGCCTGCCGATCCTGATGCTGACGGCCCGCGACGACAGCCACGACCAGGTGCTGGGCCTGGAGATGGGCGCCGACGACTACGTGACCAAACCGTGCGAGCCCCGTGTGCTGCTGGCGCGTGTACGGACCTTGCTGCGCCGCAGCGGCGTTCACGAGCCGCGCCTGGACAGCGAGCAGATCCTGGTCGGCTGCTTGCGCATCGACCTGGCCGAGCGCCTGGTCAGCTGGCGCGGTGAAGAAGTGGAGCTTTCCAGCGGCGAATACAACCTGTTGGTGGTGCTGGCGCGCAATGCCGGTGAAGTGCTCAGCCGCGACCGCATCCTCCAGCAATTGCGCGGCATCGAGTTCAACGGCACCGACCGCTCGGTGGATGTCGCCATTTCCAAGCTGCGCCGCAAGTTCGACGACAGCGCTGGCGAGGCCCGCAAGATCAAGACCGTGTGGGGCAAAGGTTACCTGTTCAGCCGCGTCGAGTGGGAGTGCTGACCGAGTATGCTGAAGATCCTGGTGCGCCTCTACCTGGTGATCATCGTCGCCTACGCCGGTGCGCTGCTGTTCATCCCCGACACTATCGTCGGGCTGTTCCATGATCGCTTCATGGCCTACAACCTGGACCAGGCCAAAGGCGTGCAGTCGCTGATCGTGCGCCAGTTCCAGCAAGCCCCGCGCGAGCGCTGGCCAGCGGTGGAGCAAGACCTGGCAGACGCCTTCGCACCGCTCGAAATCAAGCTGCTGCGCAGGGACCAGGCCGAGCTGAGCGAGGATGAACAGGCGCGCCTGGAGCACGGGTCGTACGCCGTGCGCATCGCCGACTGGGGCTATTACGAGACGGTGCTGGCACCGCTCGACAAGGACTGGTTGGTGCGCCTGCATGCACCCCCGGACCCACTGGACATCAACGTGCTGTCGTGGGGCGTCACCGTGTTGATCGGCGCGGCCATGCTCGGTTGCCTGCTGCTGTGGGTATGGCCGCACTGGCGCGACCTGGAGCGGCTCAAAGAGACCGCCCGGCGCCTGGGCCAGGGGCAGATGGCGGAACGCACGCACATCTCGCCGCACTCGAACATCGGCGAACTGGCCGGGGTGTTCGACACCATGGCCAGCGACCTGGAGCGCCACGTCAACCAGCAGCGCGAGCTGCTCAATGCGGTATCCCATGAGCTGCGCACACCGCTGACTCGCCTGGACTTCGGCCTTGTGCTGCTGTTCGACGAGGTGCCGCCCACCAGCCGCAAGCGCCTGCTGGAGCTGGTTGGGCACGTGCGTGAGCTGGACGAATTGGTGCTCGAGCTACTGTCCTACAGCCGCCTGTACAACGCCGACCAGGCCCGTGAGCGGGTCGAGGTGTCGTTGCTGGAGCTGGTCGACAGTGTGCTTGGCGGCTTTGCCGAAGAGCTCGACAGCCGCGGCATCCAGTGGGAAGTGCGTGCCGAGCGTGAGCTGCCGCGGTTCGTGCTCGACCCACGGCTGACAGCCCGGGCGGTGCAGAACCTGGTGCGCAATGCGATGCGTTATTGCGACGAAAACCTGTTGTTGAGGTTGCGGCTTGAAGAGGACGGCGCTTGCCTGCTGACGGTCGAGGACGACGGGATCGGCATTCCGGTTGAAGAACGTGAGCGGATCTTCCAGCCGTTCTATCGCCTGGACCGTAGCCGTGACCGCAATACCGGTGGTTTCGGCCTGGGGCTGGCGATCAGCCGGAGGGCCATCGAAGGGCAGGGCGGCACGTTGACGGTGGCGCAGTCTGCGCTGGGCGGGGCGCAGTTCAGGATTCGCCTGCCTGCGGGTGGGTAGGTTCGCTCTGCTGGGCAGTCCACAGCACGAAGCGATCTTTACCGTTGTGCTTGGCCTCATATAACGCCTGATCCGCCTTGACCAGCGCCCTGGTCAAGGTACCTGCAGGGTCCACCCGGGCCAGCCCGATGCTGATCGTCACCGGATGCGCCCCCCGGTCTTCACGTACACGCCTGCACAACGCCGCAACCTGTCGATCGGCAGCCGGCTGATCCAGCCCATGGAAGAAGATTACGAACTCCTCGCCGCCGAGCCTGGCGAATTCATGGCCTACGATTGACGCCTTGATGTGCTGAGCCACGCGCTTGAGCACCTCATCGCCAACATCATGCCCAAACCGGTCGTTGACCTGCTTGAAGTTGTCGATGTCGTAAGCCTGGTCGAGCAGCACCTTGGACATATAAAAGTTGTGCAGCTTGGCCTGGCGGATACGCAGGTAGCTGTAGATGACCAGGCCGCTGATGAACAGCGCGTAGCTGATCAGCATGGCGGCTACCAGGTCTTGCAGGTCGATGTTGGTGCCGTAGAACGGTCTGAGGAGGGTCCAGGTGGTGGCCATGGCGCAGTTGAGCATCGGTGAGCTCCTTTGAGGCATGCAGGCTCATGCGTGGTCCTCGTACGGCTCTCTGGACGAAGGTGCATGACGTGTCGCTGCGTGCACGGCATTTGTACAAGCAGCCCAATACAGGGTTGTCCAATACGTGCTGGGCAGGCCACAGCGGCGCACAGTGCGGTCGAGCCTTTTATTGAACGGTTAGTCAGATATGAATTTCAGCCTTTTTCTTGTGGGCCACATCTTGTAGCTTGGTAGGTCGTTTTTCAGGGAGCTGAACATGCAAGGCAAGGCACGCAAAATCGTCCAGGCCATCCTCTACGAAGCCATCGCCGTGGCCTGCGTGGCCCCAGCGCTGGAACTGGCGTTTGCTGCCGGTATGGCCCAATCGGCCGCGCTGTCGGTGCTCATGTCGGGCATTGCCATGAGCTGGAACATGGCCTTCAACTGGGCGTTCGAGCGCTGGGAGGCGCGTCAGCAGCAGCGTAAGCGCACCTTCATGCGCCGGGTCTTGCATGCCTTGGGTTTTGAAGGCGGGCTGGTGGTGATTCTGCTGCCGCTGGTGGCGTGGTGGCTGGATGTGAGCCTGTGGGCGGCGTTTCTGACCAACCTGGCGTTGTTCGTGTTCTTCTTCGTCTATGCCTTCGTGTTCCAGTGGGGCTTCGACAAGGTCTTCGATGTGCCGCTTTCGGCGCAGCAGGCAAAGTGTTGACTTGCTGCCATGCGGCGGGATAAGTTCTTACCCCATGAACACATTCCCGCACGTGAACGCCATTATTATTACCGCCATTATCAGTTTGGCGGGCTAGCGCGTACGTGCACCTAACCCGCCCTGGAGGCGGGTTTTTACTCTCTGACTCCTGGGCACCGTGAAAACAGCCAAGGAGTCATCGATGACCAGCTTCAGCGCCAACCTGCGTACCCCGCCCACGCCCCAGCAGCTACTCTCGGAGCAGGTGCGGCGCATTCTCTCAGCGCCCGTCTACGACCTGGCCATCGAAACACCGCTGCAGCCAGCGCCAGCGCTGTCTGCCAGCCTTGGCAACCAGGTGTTGCTCAAGCGTGAAGACCTGCAACCCACGTTCTCGTTCAAGATCCGCGGTGCCTACACGCGGCTGTCGCGTCTGACAGCGGCCCAGCGTGAACGCGGGGTGATCACCGCGTCGGCGGGCAACCACGCCCAGGGCGTCGCCCTGGCAGCTTCGCACCTGGGCCTGAAAGCCACCATCGTCATGCCAACCACCACACCTTCGCTGAAGGTCGAAGGGGTGCGTTCGCGGGGTGGCCACGTGGTGCAGTACGGTGAGAGCTTCCCCCACGCACTGGCCCATGCCCTGCAGCTGGCCGAGCAAGAGGGCGCTACCTTCGTGCCACCCTTCGATGACCCGGACGTGATCGCCGGGCAAGGTACGGTGGCCATGGAGATCCTGCGCCAGCACCCGGGTGATCTGCATGCGATCTTCGTCCCGGTGGGCGGTGGCGGGTTGGTGGCGGGCATTGCCGCCTACGTGAAATACCTGCGGCCCGAGGTCAAGGTGATCGGCGTCGAGCCGGAAGACTCCAACTGCCTGCAGGCTGCGCTGGCCGCAGGCGAACGGGTGATCCTGCCCCAGGTCGGCACGTTTGCCGATGGTGTGGCGGTGGCGCAGATCGGTGCCCATTGCTTCGAGCTGTGCCGGCACTTCGTCGATGAGGTGGTGACCGTCAACAGCGATGAGCTGTGCGCGGCGATCAAGGACATCTACGACGACACCCGCTCGATCACCGAGCCTTCCGGTGCCCTGGCCGTGGCCGGTATCAAGAAGTATGTGGCCCGCGAGGGTGTGCAGGGGCAGACCCTGGTCGCCATCGACTCCGGCGCCAACGTCAATTTCGACCGCCTGCGGCATGTGGCCGAGCGGGCAGAACTGGGCGAGCAGCGCGAGGCGATCATCGCCGTGACCATCCCCGAGCAACCGGGCAGCTTCCGCGCCTTCTGCCAGGCACTGGGCAAACGCCAGATCACCGAGTTCAACTACCGCTACTACCCGGGCAAGGAAGCGCGTCTGTTTGTCGGGGTGCAGACCCACCCGCTGCACGACCCACGTGAAAAGCTGCTGGCCAGCCTCGCCGAGCAGGGTTACAGCGTACTCGACCTGACCGACAACGAACTGGCCAAGCTGCATGTGCGCCACACCGTGGGCGGGCATGCCGCGCCTGGGGCGGATGAGCGTGTGCTGCGCTTCGAGTTCCCGGAGCGGCCAGGTGCGCTGCTGGGCTTCCTGGAGCGGTTGGGCAAACGTTGGAACATCAGCCTGTTCCATTACCGCAACCATGGCGCCGCAGAAGCGCGGGTATTTGCTGCACTTGAAGTGCCGGCCGATGAGCAGGCGAGGTTGCCCCAGGCATTGGACGAGATGGGGTATCGCTATTGGGACGAGACCGAGAACCCGGCTTACCAGCTGTTTCTTGGTTGATCTGAGTACAACCTCAGGTGTTGGACGCACATCCAACACCTGAGGGTTTCAGCGCTCCCGCATGAAGAAACCCGCCACAAACTTGCGGAAGGTCTCCAGGCTCTTGAAGTCGGCGTAGCGCTTGAAGTTCTCGGCATCCGGCTCGGGGCCGATCGGTTGCTCCAGCAGCGACACTGACAGCACCCGGTCCTGATCCGACGTCAGGACCAGTTCATCCATCACCTGGCCGCCGATCACCGGTCGGCGCATCTGCACCTTCACACCCTTGCTGGCCATCCAGTCGATCAGCGACACCAGCGCCTTGAGCGGCTCGCGCTCTTCATCGCGGTACACCGGGAACAGGTGGGCACGCGACAGCACCGGTACGCTGGCCACATGGATCAGTTCGTAGAAATGGCTACCGGCGCTGGTGGGCGAGTACAGCGCCAATGCCAACAGGGGGCCGGCCGTGCGGTTGCCGCCCCAATAGAGGTGATGGCCCTGGAAATCGAACCCCTCGTCGCTGCGGTTGTTGAACAGCTTGCGCCCTTTGATCTGGTCGACACAGTCGAGCATCAGGCCATGCCGGCGGTGGTTGCCGAACACGGTGGCCTCGCGCAGCCGGGCCTTGAGCATCATCATGTGCTTCATGTCCAGGCGGGTTTCCAGGTAGTTGCTGGCCGGCACCCGCTCCAGCAGCGGGTAGCGGCTGGCAACGCTGCGCAATTCGGCAAACTGCCCGGTGAGGTCTTTTTTCAGGTGGGTGGCGTAGAGGTTCAGGCCGCTGATCTCGACCCAGGTCAGCAACAGCGACAGCAACCGTTGCTGCTCGCGCCGCTCATTGCCATCACCGCCGCCGTTGTCCTGGGCCGGGCGAAAGTCACCGATCAGGCGCAACGGTGTATCGGGTGGCAGCCACGCGGCGGGTGGTGCAGGGTCGTCTTCGCGCTCTGCGGCTTCACGCTCGTCCTTGGTGAACGGGCAGCCCGGTGCATGCTCGGCGGTACCGGGGTTGTTTTTCAAAAACAGCGTGCCGGTGCTGCCATTGAGGGTCACGTTGAGCACCGGCAGGGCGTCTTTGCGGCAGTCGCAGGCCAGCCACTGGTTGGCGTTACGCACCTTCATCAGCAACTGGTTGGCCTGCAGCAGCCGTGGGCCGACGAGCGTCCCTGTGCTGAAGCCAACCAGCAGTTCTTCTTCGGCGGGTGTGAGGCTGCGCACCTGCGCGGCGGTTTTATCGATGATACGCATTGACGGGCAGCTCCAAGCTACGAGCCCCAAGCTTCAAGCAAAGCGCTTTCACTTTCAACTTGAGGCGCGCAGCCGGCGGCTTAGTTGCCACTGAACAGTTTGGCCGCGCGGGCACGGATTTCTTCCGGGGTGAGGTCCTCTTTGTGCGTGGAGATGAACCACAGGTTGCCGAACGGGTCTTTCAGGGTGCCGCTGCGGTCACCGTAGAACTGATCCTGCAGCGGCCGCAGCGCAGTGGCACCCGCTGCAATGGCCTGGGCGTAGACCTGGTCGCAGTCTTCGACGTACAGGTGCAGGCCGATGGCCGCGCCATCGACATGCTGGCTGGCGGTAAGCCCGCCCTCCATGTCGCACGGGTCGGCGAGCATCAGTGACGAGTCGCCAATCTTCAGCTCGGCGTGACCGACGCGGCCGTCAGGGCCGTCGAGGCGGAACATTTCGATGGCGCCGAAGGCCTGCTTGTAGAAGTCGATGGCCTTGGCGGCGTCCTTGATACCTAGGTAAGGGGTGATGCTGTGCTGGCCTTCGGGGATGGGTTTGGCTGACATGGTATGGCCTCCTTTTGCATTGGCAGTGCTGGCCGCTTGCGAGGGCAAGGCCGACACTGATCGCCAAGCTGTATGTTTATACAGCTTGGCGACCAATGCAAATGCCATTTCTCCATTAAGCGCTGGCGGGTTAGAAGATGTAGTCGGTGGTCAGGAAGCTCGATTGGCGATTGCGGATGATCTCACTGATCAGCGCTTTGTTGGCTTCCTGGAACTTGGTCGCCACCAGCGTGCGGATCGAGAACACGCGCAAAGCGTCATGCACCGACAGCGTACCTTCGGCGCTGTTCTTGCGGCCGTTGAACGGGTAGGTGTCTGGCCCGCGCTGGCACTGGGCGTTGATGTTGATGCGGCCGACCTGGTTGGCAAAGGTATCGACCAGGCTGCCGATGGTCGCCGGGTCGTTGCCGAACAAGCTCAGCTGCTGCCCGTAATCGGAGTCGAGCACGTAGTCGATGACGGTCTGCAGGTCGCGGTAGGGCACCACCGGCACCAGCGGCCCGAACTGCTCTTCGTGGTACACGCGCATTTCATGGTTCACCGGGTAGAGCAGGGCGGGGTAGAAGAACGAGCCGCGGCTCTGCCCGCCGCCTTCGTTGATGACGCGGGCGCCCTTGGCCGTGGCATCGGCCACCAGGCCGTCGAGGTAGTCGACCTTGCCCGGCTCCGGCAAAGGCGTCAGCGCGACGCCTGGCTCCCACGGCATGCCCGGCTTGAGCGCGGCCAGCTTGCGCTGGAATTTGTCCAGGAAGACCTCGACCACATCCTCGTGGACGAACAGTATCTTCAGCGCAGTGCAGCGTTGGCCGTTGAATGACAGGGCGCCGGTGACGGCCTCTTCGACGGCGTTGTCCAGGTCGACCTGGGGCAGCACGATGCCGGGGTTCTTGGCGTCCAGGCCGAGCGCCGCGCGCAGGCGGTGTGGGCGTGGGTGCAGTTTCTTCAGGTCGCTGGCGGCTTTGTGGGTACCGATGAAGGCGAACACGTCGACCAGGCCGCTGGCCATGAGCGCGCTGACGGTCTCGCGGCCGCGGCCATAGATGACGTTGATCACCCCAGGCGGGAAGCTGTCGCGGAAAGCTTCGAGCAACGGGCGAATCAGCAGCACGCCAAACTTGGCCGGCTTGAACACCACGGTATTGCCCATGATCAGCGCGGGGATCAACGTTGTGAAGGTTTCATTGAGGGGATAGTTGTATGGCCCCATGCACAGTGCCACGCCCAGTGGCGCCCGACGGATCTGGCCAAGGGTGCCTTGTTCGAGCTCGAAACGGCTTGAGCGGCGGTCGAGGTCCTTGAGTGCATTGATGGTGTCGACGATGTAGTCGCAGGTGCGGTCGAACTCTTTTTCCGAGTCCTTGAGGTTCTTGCCGATTTCCCACATCAGCAGTTTGACCACCGCCTGGCGCTGTTCGCGCATGCGTGCAAGGAAGCTTTCGACGTGCTGTATGCGCTCGGCCACGCGCATCGTTGGCCAGGCGCCGCGGCCTTTGTCGTAGGCCTGCACGGCGGCATCCAGCGCGGTAAGGGCGGTGTCGGCGTCAAGCAGCGGGGCGCTGCCGAGCACGACCTGCTGCTCGCCGTCGGCCTGCTTCAGCCAGACCGGGCTGCGCACCGTGGCCAGCGGGCCGTCCCAGCGCTTGAGCTGGCCGTTCACCAAGTAGTCGCGTTGTTCCAGGGGGGCTTCCAGGCGCCAGGTGTCGGGGATGTTGTCGGCAGTGGGGAAGAGTGAATCGAGCAGACGGTTCATGGGTACTGCACCTCACATATCTGAGCGGATTGCGTGCCAGGTGAAACGCTTCAGCTTCGAGCATGCACCGGCCGCAGGAAAAACACCAGTCTGGCTCAACATTGCCTGCGCTGCGCCGATACAGCACTAACCGAGTGCGTGCGCAGGCCTATGATCACATCCAGCCCCCCGTTTTGCGATGAACAGACGTGCGCACTGCTGGCTTCGCCGCTGTTCTGGTTGGTCGTTGCCGCCACGGGCTTGCTTGGCCTGTACGCCGTGCGGCTCAAGCGCAAGCAGCGCCATCTGCAGCAGCAAAACCGCGAGCTGCACCACTCACAGGCGCAGTTCGAGCGCTTGGCGCACTACGACACCATCACCGGGTTGCCCAACCGGGTGCTGTTCCAGCGGCAACTGGCCGAGGCCATCAACAAGGGGCACGGCCTGGCCGTGTTGGTACTCGACATCGACGGTTTCAAACAGGTCAACGACAGCCTCGGCCATGCCATGGGCGACCTGCTGCTGCAACAAGCCACCGCACGTTTTCTGCAGGAACTGGACCTGCACGACCGCGTCTGCCGCTTGGGCGGCGACGAGTTCGTGTTCATGCTCCAGGGCACTCAGGGCCAGATAAGCCACCAACTGTGCCACCTGCTGCGCTGCCTGCAACGGCCGTTCGACCTCAAGGGCAATGCCGCGTTGGTTACCGGCAGCATCGGCCTGGCCTGGTGCCCGCAGCACGGCGAAGGTGTCGACAACCTACTGCGCCACGCCGATACCGCCATGTATGCCGCCAAGGAAAGCGGGCGTAACACCTGGCGGCCCTACCACCCGGACATGACTGCGCGCTTGCAGCAACGCCTGGAACTGGAGCGCAATTTGCGCCGGGCGCTGAACAACGATGAGTTCGAGCTTTGGTACCAGCCCAAAGTGGACCTGTTCAGCGGCAGGCTGGAGGGTGTCGAGGCGCTGCTGCGCTGGCGCGATCCGCAAGCCGGCCTGGTATCACCGGCCGAGTTCATCCCCTTGGCAGAACGTACCGGGTTGATCATCCCCGTGGGTGAGCGGGTGCTGGAACTGGCCTGTGCGCAGTTGGCGGCATGGCGTATGGACGATTGCCTGCCGGGACCGCTGGCGATCAACGTCGCGGCGCTGCAGATCGAGCGCAGCGATTATGTGTCGAGCCTGGCGGTGGCCCTGGAGCGCCATGGGTTGCCCGCCCATCTGCTGGAAGTGGAGATTACCGAGAGCCTGCTGATGGAGAGCCAGCAGCAAGCCTGTGCGGTGCTGGCGCAATTGCAGGCCATGGGGGTGGCCACTGCGGTGGATGACTTCGGTACCGGCTATTCATCACTGGCCTACCTGCGCGCGCTGCCTATCGATCACCTGAAGATCGACCGCGCGTTCATCAAGGACTTGCCGGTTGACGATGATGCCGTGGCCATTGCCCGCGCCATCATCGACCTGGGGCATGCCCTGGGGTACCGCATTACCGCAGAGGGTATCGAAACCCAGGAGCAGTACGACTTTCTGCGCAATGCCGGGTGCGATCAGGGGCAAGGTTACCTGATGGGGCGGCCGATGCCCGCCGCCGAATTGCACGGCTGGATAGCGCGCAACCCGCGCCGGCAGCGCCTGTCACCTGGGTGACAGGCGCGGCTGCTGATCACTTCACAGTGGCAGTTGGAACAGGTTGGCTGGCGGGTGGGTCAGCCATTCTTCGCGCAGTACCTGATCAGCATCGATGGCTGCCAGGCGGCGCCAGAATTCCGCTCGCGCTTGCTGGGGCTGGCTTCGAAAAAAATCGTCGCCGAGCAGTGGCCTGAGGTCGCGACGATACTGCAGCGGAAAGCGCTGCCAAAGTGCGGCTTCCTCAGGCCCGGTTTGCTCGAAGAACTCGTCATAGTCACTTTCACTTACCAGCAGATCGACCTGATGGGCCGTGTTGTAAGCATCAATTTGTGCAAGCACGCTTTCGCCGAGCCATTCACTTTCTAGGCATAGGGCCTGGGCGGACGGTTCCGGGAGGCTGAAGCCGTCGGGCAATTTCAGGAACTGGTTGCCCGACATGTCCAGGACCATAGGTTCGGCGATCCGCTCCAGGCCTGCGGGTAACTCGGTCAGCCCGCAATCATTCAGGAACAGGGTTTTCAGGTGATCAAGCCCATTCAAGTCAGGGGCCTCCAGCAGTGGGTTGCCCGAAAGGTCGAGGACTACGAGCCCGGAGCATTGATTCAAGGATGCTTGTGCGCGGTAGTCCCAAGTGATGCGGTTGTTGTCCAGGTCGAGCCAGGTCAATCGACCAGGGTTGGCCAAACGGGGTAGTGAATTGAAGCGGCATTTGGACAGCAACAAACGTCTCAGCCAGGGAAGGCGCTCATGGAGCACTGCGGGTAACTGGCTGAGCGAGGGGTTATTGCTCAGCGACAAGTGCTCCACATGGGTGAAGTCGTCCGGCAAGACCAGGCTGGCCAAATCCTGGTCTTCAAGCTCCAGGCCGGAAAGGTCGAGGCTGTAGATGCGCCCCCCGTCCCCGAGCGAAACCGTCGAGAGGCGCCGCCAGGCGTTGACGATCGGGCGGATCGCTCGCTGCCGCTGGTGTGGGCGCTGCGGGTCGAGGCGGGCCCACTCGTGCAGGTCGCGGCGCAGGGTATCCAGACGTTGCTGCAGGTCGCGCAGTCTTTGTGTGGGGGAGAGAAGGGAATTGTCATCAGTCTCATCATCTTCTTGCCCGCTTTCAAGCGCATCCTCGATCTCTGAATCGGTGGCATTGGGGTACAGACGGCGGTAGGCCCCGGCCAGTGAACTCGTTTGGCGCGGGTGCGGTGGTTCGGGGTCAAGCGGGCGCCCCCCACGTAGCTGGCCGGGGAGCGCGCGTCGCATGGCGCCATGCCCCCACAGTCTTTGCGCAAGGGCCTCCCTGTTTTCGTTGGCCCAGCTCTGGATGCGCTGGCGTATCGAACCCCCATCTGCCACGGTGATCGCCAGTGCGCCACGATCGGCCTGCGGCAGCGCCTGTTCGATTGCGCGGCACAGGTCCTGGTCCCGCGTGGCGGGGGCAGGGCGCTGCCCCAGGTCAGCTTCATAGCCTTCTGTAGACCTGATGACCCGGCAGATGCGCCTGGCCTGGTCACTGCCAACACTGTCGAGCAGCGGGCCTTCGGGGCTACCGGCACGCAGCTCCAGGCGTACATCGCGCGGCCAGTCAGGCCAGTCAGCGAGGGCGCTGAACAGCAGGCGTTCGCTTTCGGCACTGGCCCGAGCCGGCACCAGCACGCCTTCCAAGGCACGTACAAGAGGCAGTTCGCTGTGTGTATGTTCAATTTGTTGGCGCAGCCAGGCAGGTAACGTTGCGTCGTGTTCCCAGGCCAGTGCTTCTACAGCGTCCAGTGGCGCCAGCAAGCGCCTGGCCAGTGCGGCCGACAGGCGAGGGTAGGCCTGCAGTAACCGATCTGTTGCGGGCTCGATGGGCCCCTCGCCGTTATACAGGCGCGCGAACAAGGCCTCTGGCGCGTCGCCACCCAGTGCTTGCGCCTCGGCTTGCGCGGCCATGCGCTGCAAGGTGTCGAGCAACAACACAGGTGCCGGCTGCCCCTCGAGGTGTACGCGGCGCAAGCTGGCTGCATCGCTACCACTGATGCGGCCTGCCAGGGTAAGTTGGTCTGCCCTCAGCGCAGGGTAGTCTTGCCCCAAACGACGTATCAGTACCGCGAACGACCACTGTGATGGCTGTTCATGACAGCCGCGCCAAGCGCCCTGTTCGTTGTGTTCCAGCGGGGGTTGCCAAGCGTCTTGCACATGGGGGTGGACGATACGCCATTGCTGTAATTCATTGTCCAGGCGTTGCTCGTAGAGATGGCCATCCATGCGAATGAAATACCGGCCGTCGAGCAGGTACTGGCCCTGTGCGTTGGCTTGTACGTGCTCCGGTAACGGCTGGTCGCTGCGGTAAGGTGTGAGATCAGGTTGCCAGAGCTTGTAGCAGCCATCGCTGCTGCGCACCTCCTGCAGCTGCTCCAGCAGCGGGCTTTTGAACAGCTTCGGCACCACGTGGCCTGCAGTCGCCAAGCCAGCGGCAAGTGCCAGACTCAGCCCGGCCGCCTCCAGATGGCCCAGTGCCAAATGGCGATCACCCTGATGCCAGGCTTCATAACCCTCGTACACTTCGCCAAGCAGTTGGCACGCTGTCACCGCCAGCATCAGCGTGCCCACGGCAGGAATGAAGAAACCGGCCAGGTTGAGCGCATCCAGGCCACGGTCTTCCCACGCTTGCAGACGGCTCGCCCGCGCCTTGGCATCGGCTTCAGCCGTCGGCACCGCCAGTTGGCGTGCTTCGCGCTTGAGGCGGTCTACGTGCTGCGCCTGATAGAAACCGAATGGCTCCTCGGTGATGGCTAGCCGCGTCGGGCGCAGGTCTGCATGACTGGCCCGCGACCATGCCTGGTCGTCGGCAGACGTGCCCGAGGCATCAAGGTTTTGGTGCAGCAAGTTGAGAAAGTGTTGATGCTGGCTCTGCTCAATGTAAGCCATGAACATCTGCCGGGTGGCGGGCTCCAGCAACAGGGCCGCCAATGCGTCGTGAACTGCATCAAGATCGGTAACTAGCCGCAGCGCCTCGTGGCCGGGCAGATAGAGCAGCAGCCCGGCGCGCCCTGCTTCGATCAGCATGACCTCGTGCAGCGTGATACCGAATAACGCCAGTTGCCAGCACGGCAGATTATCGCCCTGCAACAAAAGGTCGACGTGGTCACGCGTGGCACCGCTCAGTTCATGGCGCAGGTAGGCCAGGTCGGCAGCCAGGCGCAACCGGTCCTTGTACACGGCTATTGCCTGCTCACGTACCGGGGGCTTGGCGAAATGCTGATCCAGATGAGTCTGGTATTGCCCCCCTAAGTCCAGTGTGCGACACAGCGCGGCGAACGAAGCGGGTGCCAGTGGCAATGGATCCACCAGGTAGTGCTCCGTGGGCATCGCAAAGTGCGATGCGGGCGTTTGCGCGCCGGTGAACGCGATGCCCTGCACCTCGGCGGCTGTTACATGAATATTGGCGCTCAGGGCGATGGCACTTTGGGGCGTGAAGGACTCGTCGTCGGCGAAGTTCTGCAGTGCGGCTTGCAGCAGATTGTCGCGTCGATGACTGTAAAGCGTGCGCAGCCCTATCCAATGCCAGGTGCTTTCTACCCGAAGCAGCTCAGTGCCACGCAAGGGTGCCGTGCAGCCCCGCTCGGCGAGGCAAGCTTTGAGTCGCGATTCAGCGAATTCGGCAACTTGTTCAAGCCCCCGCAGCGAGCGAGCGAGCGTGGCTTGCGAGCGTAACAGGCGCGATTGGCTACGCTGTACAGCCTCGCGAAGAGCAGGGGCGGCATTGGCGAACCAGTCCTGGGTGAAATAGGCCGGTACATGGCTTTGTTTCAAACGCTGCCATTGAGAGGCCGCTATTCGATGGGCCCAGGCAGGAAGCTGTTGCTTGAGCAGGTCTTGATGGGGGGCGAGCGTAGAGAGGGCGGGCATGTGGATGCTCCTTTATGAGGAGCCAGTATCAAACGGCAATTGCTAATAACCAGGTGGTAGCCGAGTAGTGCGCTTAACTGAACATACGTCATGGGTTAGCGTCATAAAGTCATCAAATGCAAACAAGAAATTTGACGTCATAAAATAGGTGTTCATGCTGTCAAAGTGCCGCTTGCCAAAGCATGGCCTTGCATCTTAAATTGTTACTGAATGTGAGAGTGATGTTTCGTAAGCAATCTTTTATATATCAGCGCGTTGGGTGTGTTTATTGCAGTCAACTGTGATCTTTTGCTGATCTGCCCTTAGACAACATCAAAGGATGTCGAACCAGCATGAAAGAGAACTTGGCGGCTCTTGCACGAAAACTCATCTCTCCCTCCACGCGCTACGAGATCAGGTTGCTCTCCAGCAAAATACGAGAAGTGCTTGGGCGAGCCTGTTTTTGGCGGTGGGAAGTCGCGAGGTTCCGGCTGCAGCAGGAAAGCCCCTACGAAATCCTCTACATCGGCCGTAAGCATCAGCGCGAGATGGCCAAGTTGCTGATTGGTGGCAAGGTACCGGGCACCGGCGCGGTGGCCGCCGGCAGTGCAGAGCCTGAAGCGTCGACCCATGTGGTGCTGGTGAGTGAATTGCCCACCACCGGGGCCTTGTCGGTGCCGCACTACCTGAGCGCCGTGGTACCGCTGGGGCGCCCGCTGGAGGACATTACCGCACGCTACGACAGCGAATTGCGCCGCAGCATTCGCAAGAACCGACCGCTCTACCAGATGAGGCAGACACTGTCGGATGAAGAAATCGCAATGGCCGACAGCCAGCTACTGCGCCCCTATGCCACCGCAAGGCAAGGTATTCATGCCGCGCAGTTCCCCACAGACGATGTGTTTCGCATCGCCAAGCATGTAGGGCGTCTGGACCTGATCACCTTGGGCGACGACGTCATTGGTTGTCACCTGGGGTGTGAAGTGACGCGCGGCGGCAAACGTTATTGGAGCACGCTGCGTTTTGGTTATAGCGAGGCGGTGTTTTCAGATGCGAAAAAACTGCGGGAAGTGAACTCTATCACCACGTTCATGGCGTTGGAGTGGGCGTTGCAACACGGCTTTGATTATTACGATATCGGCCTGTGCCTGGCGCGGCCGGATGACGGCTTGCTGAAATGGAAGAGAAGGCGCGGCGGCGATATCGATTCGTTGGGCAACCATGCCTACCTGTTCGTCAGGCTACCCAAGACCGGCACGGCGAAGTTTCTTTGGGAAACCCCGATGTTCGCTGTCGAAGGCGACAAACTGACCCTGCACCTGGGCTTGCCAGATGGGCCGAGTGAGGAAGAGGTCGCCAGCCGATACCACGAAATGGTGTTTGGCGGGCTGCACAAGATCTACCTCTATGGCACCGCCGGTTCGGGGGAGTCCTTTATTGAAACCTTGCGCACGCGTTACGCCAACTTACAGTCGCCGCCGACGATGGAAAGGGTCACATCCAACTGATTCAGAGCGCCAGTGGCCACGCCACCCGGGGGAGCAGCTTCATGGGAAGCGATATGTCGAAATTCAGCGCACCGTCCGCCGGCAAACGGCATAAGTGGACCCTCGCTGCCTACAAGTACATGGCACGTAAGCGACTCGCCCGCAATTCGGCGGTCGACCTGAAAAGCATCGCGTCAAAAAGCTGGGAGATTGCGCCGGGTGAAACAACGCTCTCCCCGCCAGCATTCTTTTTGCCCAATCAGCTCGAGCGGGTGACGGGGTGGGAGGCCAAGCGGTTTTACCCCTATGTGCATCCTGCGCGCACCATGGAAGGCGGCCTCAGCGTTGTGCAGGGGCCTACACGCGGCTACTTGATCAAGGACGTCTGGCTCATAGACGGGGCGCTCTACAAGGGCAAGGCCAGCCATTGGTTATCGTTGAAACCCAGTACCTTTCCGCGGGTTGTCGTCGAGAACGAAATCGAACGAGCGGCCATCTATTGCACGCAAAATGGCAATTCGTGGTTTGGCACCTGGTTGATGGAAGACTGTGTCACTTACGCACTGGCCCGTAACGAGGGCGTACCGGTGACCACGGCGCCATCAGCCCGCTACCCGTTGTTTTCCCAGGCGCCTGCCTATGAAGATTGGTTAGACATGAAGCCCCTACGTCTGCGCAGTGCGTTTTTCCGTGAACTGGTGCTGTTTGACGATCAGAGCAATAACCGCAGCCGGCATTTACGCTACCGGGCCATGGGTGAAAAACTGCTTTCGCACGTCAACCATGAGCCGCACCCCGGCGTGTTCATTTTGCGTGGGGGCGACGGCGACTTGCGTTTCCTGCGTAATGAAAAGGCGATTGCAGAGCACCTGCGCCAGACCCGGGGCTTTCGCGTTGTCGATCCACTGAAGACCGACGTGCCGAGCATTATTGCAGCCTGTGCCGGCGCCAGAGTGGTGGTCGGGGTTGAAGGCAGCCAGTTGGTTCACGGCGTCAACGTGCTGCAAACCGGCGGCAGCGTGTTGACGTTGCAGCCTCCGAACCGTTTTGTCAGCTATTACAAGTACCTGACGGATCGCGACCAGCAGCACTTCGGCTTTGTGGTGGGCATGCCGGAGGGCGATGGCTTCAGGATCGACATCGAGGAAGTGGAACGCACCCTCGATCTGATGCCCTTATAGTCCGTGTCAGTGCCTGGTTGAAAAGCGCCAGATTTCGGTTCGCAAGCTCAACGATTGGCATTTGCCTTCTCACCGATGAAACGCACTCGGTTCCACGCTTAACGCCTTCCCTTGCCGATATCGCACACCGCTGGGGTCTTCCGGGCGGCCGAGGTTTTAGAAAATTTAGGCATTTCAGTCTCTTACAGCGAAGTGGAAAGTGTCAGGCAACTGCCTTGGGCGCTTGCATTTTTTGTGTGACGGCATTTTGACGAAGTCACCCCTCGTTCATTGAGATTTATTATGGTGTCGGATCATTGACGTAGTGTCATTGTGCCCATAAGCTCAAATCAACAGCGAGGAAGTCTCCCGCTAAACCCAAATATAAATACTTTTATTATCCTCTATATAGGAGGGGGTTATGCGCTCGACACTGTTCATAAAATCAATATTCTTGTTGGTGCTTTTAAGTGGCGCAGCACGCGCTGCTGATTCTTATGTCAATCAAAACAGTGTCATTCCTGTCGCAACAGCAGGTTGGTTCTTCGCCTTCGCGGTGATTGGTTTTGTGGCGGTTGCCAATAGAAGAAAGATTTAAACACGCCACGCGTCGGCAGGGTAAAGTACGTCTTTAACGGTTGTTCAATAGCACACGCATTCAGTGCCGTCGGTAATTTGACGACTGTGCTTTGATGCACGACTTTTCGCTGCCGCGGGCGGCTTGTCAATTTTCCAACTGTTGCTATATTCCAGTAGCCAGTAATTGCCAATAGCCGTAGGGTAGCGCAGCGTGCTGGTGGGTCAGGGCTTCGCAGCGTCAGTTACAGGGCCTCCAGGATGGTTGAGGCCGTCGCAGCAGGTGGTACGGTTGCGAAGTGGAGCGAGAGTTTGTGTGCCGTTCTCATTCAGTGCTCTTTGTCGGGCCAATAGGCCGGAGGGACCCTCATGGTACGTTCATTGTGTTCCGCTTTTTGCGTGCTGATGCTGTGGTCCGGTACCGGCAACGCCCTCGAAAATAACGCAAGTTACCTGCTCAGCCCTGGCGACGTGGTCATGGTGTCTGTCTGGCAAGAGGAGAGCCTGCGTCAGGAGGCCACCGTACTTCCCGATGGCAGTATCACCTTCCCCTTGGCCGGGCGAATCGATGTCGCCGGCCTCGATGTCACGGCAGTCGAAAAACAGGTCGCTGCCAAACTCGAAAAATTCCTCCCCGACCCGAACGTCAGCGTTGTCGTCAAGAGCATCGCCGGCAACCTGGTCTATGTGCAGGGCAAGGTGATCAAGCCCGGGCCCGTGCAGATGGCGGGCCCCACGGCCGTATTGCAGGCCTTGAGCATGTCGGGTGGTTTGGACAAATTCGCTGACGAAAGCGCCATCAAGGTGGTCCGTGTCGACAAGGGCAGACAACAGATTCTGCCCGTGCGATATAAGGACCTGGTTTCCGGGCGTGACATGTCCACCAACATCCAACTTCAGGCTGGCGATACGCTGGTCGTTCCTTGATCTTGCCTTAATAAGAACACTTAATGCCTCTTCTAAGAACAACTAGCATTGCAACGGCAATCTTGGTCTTGCCGTTTACGGACGCGGTCCAGGCAGCAAATTGGCAGTCCTCGGTGGTGGTGCCGTCCTCGGTCGAATACGACAGCAACCCCTTGTTGCTGTCGTCTGAAGAAAAGGGTGTGACGCGCACGATCATCGCGCCCGACTACACCCTGGTCGGTACCTTCGACCGCGACGAGTTGCGCTTGGGTCTTGGCATGCAGGTGTTGCGCTCGTCCGACACCGACATCGTCGACGACCGCGAAGACCCGAACGTGAGCCTTGGCTGGCAGCGAGACACCGAGAAAGGGCGTTTTGGCCTGGTAGCCCTCTACAACGAAAGCTCCACGTTATCCGGCACCGTCCAGGACACCGGTGTGGTGACGACCGATGGCACGCAAAAGCTGTATTCGCTGGCAGGCAACTGGAGCAGCGCCATCACCGAGCGCAGCACGTTGTCCAACGAAACCAAGTACACCCGTGCCCGTTATGACATCGACACCCTGACCGGCTACAACGAACTGGGCAACGTATTCACTTGGACCTACGCCTGGAGTGAGCGGGCCGACCTCTATACGCGCTTTGGCGCAAGGCGTTATGAGCCCGAGGAAGACCTTACTGCCACGGCCTCCAACAGTTACACGCCTGCGGTCGGGGTCAAGTATCAGTTTTCCGAACGCCTGAGTGCGGATGCGCACCTGGGGGTCAACAAGGTGTCCGGGTCCGAGGGCGGCCGGCGCGGTGAGGGCGGTGCTTCGCTGCTGTATACCGGGGTGCGCTCCGATGCCAGTTTCAGCGCCGAACGCAGCACGGTCGCCAGTGCCGAGGGTGGTTTTGCCCAGCTCGACATGGTGCGCGGTATCTACAGTTATGCGGTCAACGAACTGACCCGTGTCGGGGCCGATGCGTCATGGCAAGACAGCAAGGGGCAAACGCCCAATACCCTGCAAACCTACAGCATTTGGGCCAGCCGGGAATTTTCGCCTTTTTGGGATCTGCGCCTATCGTTGATGTACAAGGAACGGCGCCAGGATGATGCACCCGATGCGACCGCTACGATTGTTGGTTTGACGTTGACGTATAGGTACCCCGACCTCTGAACTTCAGCCTGGTGGCCTTTATGAAGTCTGACTACGAGCTCTCCCTCAAAGATTACATCGCCATAATCAAGGATCGGGCCCTGTTATTGGGGATCAGTATCGTAGTCATTCTTGCCGCCACCGTGGTGGTGGCGCTGAGTGTGCCGCCTATCTATCAGTCCACCGGCACCATTCTGGTGGAGTCGCAGCAGATTTCGCCGGAGCTGGTCTCGGCGAATAACAACAGCTTTGCCGATGAGCGCATCGAGGTCATCCGCCAGCGGGTCATGACCCGCGAGAACCTGCTGCGGATCATCGACAAGTACAACCTGTTCGCCGACAAGGGCAAGCAGCTCAGCGAGAGCGACAAGATCGAGCAGATGCGCAATGCCATCGTGGTCGCCTCGCTCAGTACCTTCGTCAGAGGGCGCGGTGAGGCCACGGTCGCCTTCACCGTGTCGTTCGAACACAAGAAGCCGGAAGTCGCCAAGGAAGTGGCCAGCGAACTGGTCACGCTGTTTCTCAATGAAAACCTGAAGCAGCGCACCGAGCGGGCGAACGAGACCACTGAGTTCCTGACCCAGGAAGCGAACAAACTGGGTGCCGAACTCGCCAGCCTGGAGAACCAGTTGGCAGACTTCAAGCAAGCCCATGCCAATGCCTTGCCCGAGCACCAATCGCTGCGCATGAGCATGTTGTCGCGCTCGGAGCTTGAGTTCAGGGAGGTCGACCGCGACTACAAGACGGCGCAGGAAGAGCTGCGTTACCTCGAGCTTGAGTTGTCCGCAGCCAATGCCGGGCTGACCACCAAGGCCGACGGTACGCGGCCGGCCAGTGCAGACCTGCCGCAGGACCTGCCCAGCCTCAAGGCCGAGTACACCCGGCTGCTGAGCCGGTATAAAGAAGCGCACCCGGATGTGGTGGCGGTAAAACGCAAGATCCAGGCGCTCGAAGCCAGTGGCGGCAACAGCAAGGCTGCGTCTTCGGTGAGCCTTGACGTGGCCCGCGTTCGTGCAAGGATCGGCGCCGCCCAGGAGCGCATCGCTTCGTTGGCCGAGCAAAAGCGAGAGCTGGTGAAGAAGATGGAAGGCTACGAGGCAGAGATTCTCGAAGCCCCGCAAGTCGAGCGTGGCCTGGTCACCTTGATGCGTGACCACGACAACGCCCGCAAGAAGTACGAGGAAATCCGCGCCAAGGAGATGGGCGCGAAAATTACCGAAAGCTTGGAGCAGGAAAACAAGGCAGAGCGCTTCGTGCTGCTCGAACCACCACTGCTGCCCGAGAAGCCAATCAAGCCCAACCGCAAGAAAATCGCTGCCTTGGGCCTGGTGTTGGCACCGGCAGGTGGCGGTGCGCTGGTGATGCTGCTGGAAATCCTCAATCAACGGGTGCGTGGCGTCGGTGCGCTGGAAAGCGTGCTGGGCAAGCGCGTGCTGGTCACGGTGCCGTTCATCACCACCCAGGCGGAACTGGCCAAGCGCCGGCGCTGGCGCAACCTGCTGATCATCGCGGGGCTTGTGCTGATTGCTATGCTGGTAGTGCTGGTGCACGTGTTCTACATGCCGTTGGATGTGTTGCTGTTCAAGGCTATGGCGCGGTTTGAATAGGGAAAGCAGTGATGGACAGGATCAAGCCGGTAGTTGGCAATAATATTCATCAAGTTTCTCCAGGTGCCACTCAGACACCGCAAACCGCCCACGGGGCGGAGCAACCCGAGGTGCCTGGGCAGTTCGATTATGTGCAGACCAAGGTGGTGCCGTTGCGTGCGGAGCACCTTGAGCGTCATCGCATCGTCGCTTACAACAAGAACTCGAACATGAGTGGGCCCATTGACCTGTTGCGCACGCAGGTGTTGAAGGCCATGGAGGAAAACGGCTGGCGTACCTTGGCCATCACCTCGCCAACGCCTGAAGCAGGCAAGACAGTCCTGGCCATCAACCTGGCCATGAGCATTGCCCACCACACGACCAAGACGGCGCTGCTGGTGGACTTCGATTTGCGTCGGCCCAAGGTCGGCAGCAGCCTGGGCTTGCCGATGGACAAGGCGCTCAACGAATTGTTGGCTGACGAAGCCGGGCTGGAAGAAGTGTTGGTCAACCCGACGTTGCCCCGCTTTGTGGTACTGCCGACACGGGTGCCTATTCCGCTGTCTACCGAAGTGCTGTCCTCACCCCGGGTGAGCAACCTGATCGGTGATTTGCGCAACCGCTATGAGTCGCGGATCTGCATCTTCGACCTGCCGCCGCTGTTGAGCTCTGACGATGCGATCACGGTGATGCCCAAGTTCGACTGCGTGCTGCTGGTGGTGGCCAACGGCATGAACAGCAAGCAGGAGATCGAGGAATGTCTGCACCATCTGGCGGGGGTCAATCTGATTGGCACCGTGTTGAACAAGGCGGATGAAAAACCCCGCACGTACTACTGAGACCCTGCGGTCTGTAGGAGCGGCCTTGCGTCGCGAACGGGCCGCGAAGCAGCCCCAGGGAATTGAGCAGGCAGCTCTCAATGCCAGGGGTACTGCAACTCCCACTGCCAGGCATGCGCCACAATCCGTTCAAGCGACGCATACGCAGGCTGCCATCCCAGCACCTGCATTGCCTTGCTGGCATCCGCCACCAACCTGGGCGGGTCGCCGGCGCGGCGTGGCGCATCGAGCGTAGGGATCTGCCGGCCTGTGACTGCACGGGCGGTATCGATCACCTGTTGCACTGAAAAGCCCAACCCATTACCTAGGTTGAATGCCGTGCTGGCGCCGCCTGCCATCAGGTAGTCCACCGCCAGCGCGTGCGCCGATGCCAGGTCGGCGACATGGACATAGTCACGGATGCAGGTGCCATCTGCAGTGTCGTAGTCACGACCAAACACCGTCACCGCATCACGTCGGCCGGAGGCTGCCTGGAGAATCAGCGGTATCAGGTGGGTTTCCGGCTCATGGCGTTCGCCCAACTGGCCGTCAGGGTCAGCCCCCGCAGCGTTGAAGTAACGCAGGCAAACCGACTTCAGCCCGTAGGCGCGGTCGAAATCCTCAAGGATCTGCTCGACCATCCATTTGCTGAGGCCGTAAGGGTTGATCGGTGCCTTGCCATGCGCTTCGTCGATGGGCACGTAGTGGGGGTTGCCGTACACGGCAGCGCTGGAGGAGAACACCAAGCGCTTGATACCCGCATTCACCATGGCCTGCAGCAATGTCAGGGTAGCCGCTACGTTGTTCTGATAGTACTTGCCAGGGGCGCTGACAGACTCACCCACCTGAATGAACGAAGCGAAGTGGAACACCGCATCGAACGGGCACTCGGCGAACAGGGCATCCAGCGCGGGCTCATTGGCAATGTCCAGTTCGGCCCATTGCACCCCAGGGCCAGGCGACACCAGGTCCGCCACCACCACTTCATGGCCTGCGGCCAGCAAGTGCTTGACCATGTGCGAGCCGATATACCCCGCGCCACCGACAACCAGTAACTTCATCCGTGCCTCCTGGACGCTGCTGTTGTACCGACGCAGTGAGTCGTCCCTGAATCGAACCGGCGGGAGTATCAGCTACAGGTCTTCAGAGACTGTAGATGGCCAAATGCCCTATTTCAAGAACAGCCAGTTGGACATGTACTGGCCATCGAAGGTGATGCTGTATCGCCCGTCCTGGTAGGCCGCTGGCAGTTCCTTCAGCTGTGCCTGGGCGTCGCGCGCGAAGAGTTTCAAGCCAGCTGCAGCCTTGATCGACAACGTGCCTTCGAAGGGCTCGACATTGAACGGCGTCTTGTCATCGGCCTTGGGCACGGCCCGGGTGCCCAGAGAGATCAGCAGGCTGCGCGATTGACCGAGCGGTTTCGCATCAAGGCTTTGCACGACGACGCTGGCATACGGTGTTTTTGCCTGTACCGCGATTTGCCCCAGGTTGACCGTTCGCCCGCCAAGCCAGCCCGTCGCGGCCTGGGTGAGGGGCGTGTCGATGGTGTAGAGGCCTTGTTGCCAGTTGCGCTTGAGCTCCCCGGTATCAGTCACCGACTCGCTGGCATCGGCGTCCAGCAGCGACTGCCCAGGGTCGTGTAGCACCTGTGCGTCGGCAGGGATGGCGCTGGGTTTCAGCCACGGCAACTCCGGCGTCTGAGGCATGGCAATCTGCAGCCTGCCTTTTTCCATGGCGGTACGCAGGGCCAGCGCGTTGCGCGGGGTGATGTCCTGGTCGAACAAGGTGGCCGGTGTTGGCGCGAAAACGTAGCGGGTGGTGGCTTGGCGTACATCGGCGCGGCGATAGAGCAGGGCGGCGGCGGGCAGGGTGGCCAGCATCGCTGGGTCGTTGTAGGCGTGCCAATTGTCTGCCGTGCGCCAGCCGCTGTTGAAGGCCTGTTGGCTGTAGGCGTATTGCATCATGGCGTCCCAGCCCTGGTGGCTGGCGGTGCCTGCCACATACAGGGGCAGTGAATGGCGGTCGGGCAGCGGGAAGGGTTCGGCGTTCCACTCGGTGACCGTCAGGGGCAAACCGACCACCTGGGCTGCGGCTATCCAGTTGATCATCCCGTCGCTGGTCAGCGGGTTCTTTTCGAGCTGGCCGATGGCGCCGTAGCTGTGTGCGTCGATCACATCGCCAGCGGTAAGCGCCGGCAGCGCGCTCAGGCCGTTGCCACCCCAGGTGCTGGTGGTGGCAATGGGTACCTTGACCCCCAGGCTGTGCAGGTGCGCGATCATGTCGACATCGAAGCGCCGTTCCAGGTCGTTCAGGAACAGTTTCGACGGGCCATGCTCCCAGGCACGCCAGGTGCGGTCTGCCGACAGGTCATGGCGCTTGGCGAAGGCTTTGGCTTCCTCCATGTAGAGCTGGCTGTGCTTGGGCACGCGCTTGTCCGGCATCAGGGCGTTGCCGTAGTGCTGGGTGATGTCGTTCTCGTTGGTGATCAATACCGCGGCAATTGCCGGGTCGTCCTTGTAGGCAAGCCCGGTGTAAGGGTTCACATGGGTCATGTACTGCTCGGCAAAGCGCTTCATCGCCTGTTGAATGCTTAGGTTCACATAGGCATAGCCCTTGAGGTCGACCCGGCTCTCGCCCTTGGCCAGTTCGTCGAAGGCATAGATATTGTCATTGGCAGTGAGGGCGCGCTGTACGTGCATGTCGAGCCATACGTAGATGCCTTCGTCCTTGAGGCTTTTGACCCACAGGTCAATCTTGCGCAGTGATTCGGCATTGAGTTGCTGGGTATCGCGAATCAGGGTGCCGTCGCCAAACACGTTCGGGCTGACCCACGGCGAGTCATGGTGGTGCAGCCGCACGAGGTTGAAGCCCAGTGCCGACAGGCGCTTGGCCTGTTTGGTGATTTCCTCGTCCGGCGTCTTGAACAGCGAGTATGCGGACAGGTTGGTGCCCCAGAAGCGTACGGGCGTGTTGTCCTCGAACACCAGTTGCTCGCCAGAGGCTTTGACAAAACCGCGCTTGCCTGCCGGTTTCTCTGGCGCATTGAGAAAGGACAGGTCGACCGGCGAGGTTTGCCAGTCGAGCTGGTCGTCGGGCCATTGTGTGGGGTCGGCCAGGCCAAAGCGTTCGGTTGGGGTGGGACCAAGCTCGATATCGCCGGTCACGTTCAATGTGGCCTTGATCTGCTGCTGGCCAGCGCTGATGGGGTCTTTGTAGAAAAACGCGCGAATTTCGGAGGTGTTGCCCTGTTCGAAGTACACCTTCGCCAGCGCAGGCTCGAAGCGCATCTCGATGCGCCTGCCTTGCGCATCCTTGCCCCAGGACCAGCCGCGGTTGCCGGGTAGCAGCACCGGCTCGCCCATTTCCCCGGCGACCACGGCAGGGTCGAACTGGAACACGATGCCGCCGCCCATCACGTCGCTCTGCCTGCTGTGTGCGGTCAGGTCGAACGCCCAGGTCAGGGTTTGCGCCTGCTCCTTGCGGATATCCGCTGCCAGGTCGAAGTCCAGCTCCTTATTCTTGCCTTGCAGGGTGTAGCGGTAGGGCGCATTGACCTTGAAGGCGGTATAAAAGCCGGTCCAACTCCAGTCAGCCGCCCAGAAGTCGAACTTTGCTTTCATCACGGGGCCGCCACCGCGGGTCACGGTGGGCAGGCCGTTCTGTTCTTCGACGCTGACGAGCCAGCCTGATGCCCAGCCAGCCTGCGACACCACGGCCAGGCCAGCGAGCAGCGAAGCCCGCACGAAGCGGTGCATGGAAAAAGCGGTCATTGGCATCACCTGGGTTGAAGTCGTGCATCGGCAAGGGCGCTGGCCTGGCTGGCACGGAGCCTGCGCACCCTTTGTATGTAGGCCACCCCAAGCCCGGCGATCGACCAGTACACCGTGGGGATGATGGTGATGCTGCTGACGGTGAAAATGATCACCAGAATGCCCACCAGGGTCGCCAGCAAGGCCCGGCCCAGTTGCCGTTGCTCGTCATCCTTGTCGGGGAATGCGCGCATGGCCTTGCGGATGCCCAGCAGCACGGTGACGAAGAACGCCACGAACAGCGCGAGCCCGACCAGCCCGACCCGCAGCGCCAGGCTGACGTAGGTGTTGACGATGTCGATGATGCCTTCACCCTGAATCATCGATTGCATTTCCGGGGTGTTACGGAAGTCGAACGAGCCGAACAGCGGGTTGCGCTGGATGACGATCCAGGCGTTGTCGATCAACCGTTCCCGGTAGGTAATGTTCTCTTTCTCGATATTGCCGATGAAGGGCAACAGGTCCAGCACCTTGTCGCCCCCGGGCAGCACCGTCAGCAGCGGCAGCGCCAGCACGCCGGCGAGGGCGAGCACGGTCAGGCGCTTGACCGCGCCTTTGCCCAGGGCAATGAACACCACCACGATGACCACGGCGCCGATCCAGGGGCCGCGGGACAAGGGTGCGAAAAGCCCGGCGGCCAGCAGCAGCGCGCCGAGTACCCGCTGCAGCTGGCTGCGGACGTAACCCTGGACGAACAGGTACAGGCCGATGGCCACGCTCATTACGTAACCCAGCGCAATCGCCTGGCCGGTGGTGGCGCTGGCGCGCAGCGAGCCACCGCGGCTCAGGTAGCCGGACATGCTCCATTGCACGCCCATGGCATCGATCAGGGCGTTGTACAGCAGCCAGTGGCGGACGAACTCGGCGACGCCGATCAATGCCAGGACGAAGGAGGCCAGTACGAACGCCAGCATGGCATCCTTGAAGTCACTGATTTCCTTGAGCCCACGGCTGGCGACGTAGTACGGCAGGAACACATCGATGTACAGGTACAGTGCCTGGCGCAAGGTGTCAGTGAGGGTGGTTTCACGCAGGTACAGCACACTCATCAACACCAGGCTTGCCGCCAGCAGCTTGTCCGGCCAGGTGCGGCCGAAGCGCAGGGTGTCGCTTTGCCTGCTCAAGGCCAGCGCCGCAGGGAGCAACACGCACAGCGTCAGCAGGCGAACATGGTTGAGGTCGACCAGGTAGTTGACCACGCCGAACCCGGGTATCTGCACCGACGCAGGTGGAATCAGGAACAGCAACATGAAAAACAGCGCCATGGCATTGCGTTCGCGCCGCCCTGCGATATACATGATGATCGCGGCCGCAGCCACGTACACCCAGAAACTATGGGAGGCAAAGGCCACCAGCGTCAGGACGAACCATAGGTTGCGTCGGCGCTTGAAGTCGCTGTAGGGGATGAGATCTGTCGCCGGGCGGCGCGCCATGACGAAAACGACGCCTGCCAGAAACAGAATGACGACAAGTGCACGAAAATGTTCAGGCATTGGCTAAGGCACCTATCCCTCGGTAAGCAACGGCTAGCATCATGGCTAATTGAAACTATAGTGACTTTTAGCGAATCAGTCAGAGATTGAAGTCATGCCGTCGATTGATGTGTCAGCCTCAGCGAGCCTGCGCAACCGCGCACTGAAGGCCGGGTCATGGAACCTGGTATCGCTGGTGGCGTCACAGGTCATGCGCTTGGGCGGCAACCTGATCATGGCCCGTTTGCTATTGCCGGAAATGTTCGGTGTGATGGTCATTGCCACCACGGTTTCGGTGCTTTTGCACTTGCTCTCCGATGTCGGCTTGCGCCAGAACATCATCCAGAGCCACCGGGGTGACGACCCAGAATTTCTCAATACCGCCTGGACCGTACAGATCATCCGCGGTTTCGTGCTGTTTGCCCTGACCTTGCTGCTGGCGGCCGCGTCCTGGTTCGCGCAGCTTGCCAACCTGTGGCCGGCGGACTCCACCTATGCGGCGCCGGAGCTGCCGATGGTATTGGCGGTGACTGGCCTTTCGGCAATCATCTGGGGCTTCCAATCCACCAAGATAGATGTCGCTGTACGAACTTTCCAACAAAAGCGCGTGGTGCTGGTAGACCTTGCCTCGCAAGTGGTCGGTTTGATCGCCATGCTGGTGATCGGCTACTTCACGCGGTCGATCTGGTCACTGGTGGTCGCGGGCCTGGTCAGTGCCCTGGCGGGTACTGTACTGGGCCACACGGCCCTGCAAGGGCCGAACAACCACTTGCGCTGGGACCGTAGTGCACTGACCGAGCTGATCGTGTTTGGCCGCTGGATCCTGCTGTCGTCGATGGTGGGGGTGTTGGCCATGTACGGCGACCGCATCTGGTTTGGCGCCAGCATGACGGCGGGGCAACTGGGTGTGTATTCCATTGCCGTGCTGATCCTCGGGTCTGTGCAGACCGGGTTGCTGAAACTGGTGGGTTCGGTGGCGCTGCCGGCCTTCAGCGAAGCCGCCCGGGAAGGTGACAAAGAGCGCCTGAAGGCCTTGTACTACCGTTTCAGGTTGCTGGTCGACCTGGCCATGCTGTTTGCCTGCGGGGTGTTCCTGACCGCCAGCCCGTTGCTGATCGGCTGGATGTATGACGCGCGTTACACCGAGGCAGGTACGATCCTTGCCATTCTGTCGCTGTCCTTCTTCACATTGCGCTATACCTTGGCACACCAGATATGGATTGCCCTGGGCCTGACCAAGTACCAGGCCATGGACAACATCATCCGGCTAGTCTCGTTATGGGCGTTGTTGCCACTGCTGCTGGCCATTGGTGGGGTGAACTATGCAATCTGGGGGGTTGCCCTGCATACCTTCCCGACGCTGCTGCTGATTGTCTACGTCAACTGCAAGCTTGATATCTTCAGCATCAAGCGCGAGCTGGTGGTCTTGCCGATGCTGGCGGTGGGCGCGCTCTGCGGCCTGCTGGCGACCCGTTTGTTCAACTGGCTGTAACGCCGCCGTCTGGCGAGCGATGTTTCAACGTCGGGGCGGTTGAGTGACTGACTTTTGAACACTTCATCGAGATAGGTCGGGATCATGGGGAAGCTTACGTTGTGCACTGCGCTTTTGGGTCGTAGGGGCTTTCTTCAGAGCTGTGTCTTGCTGGGCGTTGGCGGCGCCGTGTTTGGCGGGGGCGCAGACGTTGCACGCAAACCCGTCGAAAAAACCGGCTACGTGGTAATCAATGGCTGGGTGTTGCCCTCGCAGTACTTCCGGAACGAGCAAGCATGATCAAGGACTATCAGCAGCAGAAAACGCTGCGTGACGGCTACGATTTTTGCATCATCGGGGCTGGCCCCGCAGGCATTACCCTGGCGCTGCGGTTGGCGGCTGCCGGGTGGAACGTGATGCTGGCCGAAGGGGGCGGGCACGAGTATTCGCCGCATTCGCAAGGGCTGTACCAGTGCACGTCGACTGGCCTTGAGTTGTACGCCGAGGAAACACGCCTGCGTTATCTGGGCGGCACGTCCAATCACTGGGCGGGGCGCTGCCGGCCTTTTACCCCTTCGGATTTCGCCATTGCACCGCCCGGTGACTTGCCCGGCTGGCCCATCCCGTATTCGGAAATCGAGGGTTATCTGGCGGCGGCCATGGAGATCGTCGACCTGCCGTCAGGCGCGGCATTTCATGCGATGAACACCGGCCTTAGTGGCGGCGAGTTCGAGCCTGACCGCTTCCTGCTCAGCCCGCCGACGCGCTTTGCACAGAAGTACGCAACAGCGCTGAATGAGACTGCGGGGCTGGATGTGTTCATCAATTGCAACTGCGTCGATCTTGAGTTCGACAAAGCCTCAGGCCAGGTGATGGCCGCCGTGGTGTCTGACTACGACCGCCATCGGCAGCGCGTGCAGGCCAGGCACTTCATCCTGGCGACCGGCGCCATCGAAAATGCCCGGCAATTGCTCAACAGTGAAACCCTGCTGGCCGCCGGTATCGTCGACAAGCAAGGGCTGACCGGGTGTTGCTTCATGGAACACCTGAATATCGACATGGGGACCTTCATCCTGAAGTCGGACCAGGACAAGGAGATGCGCCAGTACTACACCACCGATGCCTTTGTCGCGGAGTACCAGGCAGGTAAAGGCAATGTGACTGCCGCATTGCTCTCGGATGTACAGACCTATGGCCGCACGGCCGAGGTCAAACACTTTCTGGAGAACCTCGCCTGTGACATGGGCGTTGCCAGCAAAATCGAATTTTTCGCCAAGTTCAGCTGCCCCGGCGACGGCGTGATCGGCACGATGATCGAGCAGTTCCCCAACCGGCAAAGCCGCATATCGCTGCTGGATGAAAAGGATGAACTGGGGGTGGCCAAGGTCAACGTCAATTGGGCGTTGAGCGACACCGACCGGCACACCATTAAGTGCATTGGTACTGAACTGGCCAAGCAGTTCGCCGACATGGACCTTGGCTACGTCAAGCTCAATGACTTCGTGTATGACACGTCGGTGCCGCTGAAGATGGCGCCGCATGCCCACCATATGGGCACCACGCGCATGGCCGCGTCCCCCGAGTTCGGTGTGGTCGATGCCGACTGCAAAGTCTTCGGCACCCAGAACCTCTACATTGCGGGAAGCAGTATCTTCGCCAAGGGCGGCGCTTCCAACCCGACCATGCCGTTGTTGCAATTTGCCGTGCGGCTGGCGGACCACCTCAATGAAAAATTGAAATCGGCTACGGGTGCCACGGTGTAACGCACGTTGTAAACGGGTTGAGTGCGATGCGGTCAGCACCAAGAAGAACGAGACCGAATTCGCCTCAGGGACAGTCCAGATTCGCTTTGATTGCGAGGCTTGCAGAATGAATGGATGGCTACGGAGTGCACTGACGTATTATGTCAATTCCACAGGGCGTGGAGGCTCGACATACAAAAAGTTCTGTAACCCTACAGGACGGGAGTGGGGCAACTACCTGGCCCGTTGGGGCAAGTTTCATTCGGTAGGCAACAACTTCCACATCAACCCTGGGTGCAACGTCACTGACCCTGCGCTGGTGCGCATTGGCAATAACGTCGGGCTCTCGGATTGCACCCTGATCGGGCACGATGGCGTGGTCGCGCTGATCGAACTCTGCTACGGCAAACACCTCGATTCCGTCGGCTACATCGACATCAAGGACAATTGCTTCATCGGCCATGGCGCAATCGTCATGCCCCGCGTGACCATCGGGCCCGACTCGATCGTGGCTGCCGGTGCGGTGGTCACCAAGGACGTGCTGCCCGGCACCGTGGTCGGCGGCAACCCGGCCAAGTTCATCTGCACCACCGAGGCCCTGATCAAAAGGGTCGAGGATCGCTGCGAAAGCTACCCCTGGATCGAAATGGTCAAACAGCGCAAAGGTGCATTCGACCCGGCGGTCGAGCCAGCCCTTGCTGCGCAACGGCGGCAGTACTTCTTCGGGGACGGTAGCAATGGATAGAAAACCCGTCGATGTCATGGTGGTCAACTTCAATACCGCGTCCTTGCTACAGCCCATGTTCGATGCGCTGCGCCAGGCCGATAGCGAAAAACTCGCCAGTTACCTGGTTGTCGACAATGCCTCGGTCGATGACTCTGTAGAGCGCATGGCCAAGGTGTGCCCCGAGGCGCTGTTGCTGAGCAACAAGAAGAACGTCGGTTTTGGCCGTGCCAACAACCAGTTGCTTGCGCACCTGCAGGGCAAGTACGCGCTGCTGCTCAACACCGATGCCTTCGTGGCGGCCGACTCCCTGGCCAAAACCATCGAGTACATGGACAACCACCCTGAGTGCGGTGTGCTAGGCGTGCGCCTGGAAGGTCGCGAGGGTGACCTGCAACCCAGTTGCCGCTACTTCCCAACCCCCCTGAACGTGTTTGTCGGCCGCACCGGGCTGGGGCGCTTTTTCCCCGGCTTGAAAATGGTCGACGAGATGAGCTGGGACCATGGCTCGGTACGGGAGTGCGACTGGCTGCCCGGTTGCTTCTACCTGGTCCGTCGAGAAGTGCTGGACCAGGTCGGCCTGTTCGACCCGCGCTACTTTCTGTACTACGAGGAAGTTGACCACTGCAAGCGGGTCAAGGAGGCGGGCTGGAAGGTGGTGTTCTATCCCCATACCACGGTGGTGCACATCGGCGGCGAAAGCTCCAAGTCAGTCAGCGAACTGGAGGCGGCCAGCCGGCAGATCTCCAGTTACCAGATCGAGAGCGAGCTGCTGTACTTTCGCAAACACCACGGTGTTGCCGGGCTGGCACTGCACATGCTGCTGGTGTGCATAGGGGACCTGGTGCTGGCGCTCAAGGCGCTGTTGAAGGGAAGGGGCCGCGCTGCGATACGGGCCTGCTGGCGGCATTGCCAGACCACCTGGTCGCTGTTGTTCAAGACCCGGTTCGCAACCCAACCCACACGGTAGGTGAAGCCATGTTCGAGAATATCCGCGCGGACTTGCGTGCACACGGTGGTGATTGGGGCGCCCAGGGGTTCTGGGTGCTGCTGGTGTATCGCTTTGGGCGCTGGCGCTATGGTGTGCGCCCGGCCCTGCTGCGCAAACTGTTCTCCATCCTCTACAAGATCTTGTTCAAGTTCGTGCAGATCATCACCGGGGTGGAATTGCCCTGCGAGGTGGTGATCGGCCGCAACTTCGTCATCGACCATTTTGGCGGCATCGTCATCAGTGGCTACGCCCGGTTCGGCGATGACTGCCGTATTCGCAACGGTGTGGTGGTGGGCCTGAAGAACGTCAACGAGCCGATTGCGCCGGTGTTTGGCAACAACGTCGATATCGGCGCAGGGGCCAAGGTGCTGGGCAATATCCGCATCGGCAACAACGTGACCATTGGCTCCAATGCCGTGGTGCTGATCGATGTGCCCGACGACTCACTGGCGGTCGGTGTACCCGCGACCGTCAAGCGTCGAAAACCAACTGAAGCTGTGGCGTGCCCGGTCGAGTGAGGCCCATGGAGACAGGTATCGGCGTGGTGGTGATCGGCCGCAATGAGGGGCTGCGCCTGGAGCGCTGCCTGCGCTCGTTGGCGCACGGTGCGGACCAGGTGGTGTACGTCGACTCAGGTTCTAGCGACGGCTCCGTGGCCATGGCGCAGGCTTTGGGCGTGCACGTGCTGGCGCTCGACATGGCCCGCCCGTTCACCGCAGCCCGGGCGCGTAACGAGGGCTTCGCTTGCCTGCAACGGCTGTTGCCATCGATGCGCTACGTGCAGTTTGTCGACGGTGATTGCGAGGTGGATCCAGGCTGGTTGGCCAGCGCCCAGGCATTTCTGCAGGCGCACCCTGAGGTGGCGGTGGTGTGCGGGCGTCGGCGCGAACGGTTCCCCCAGCGCTCGATTTACAACTGGCTGTGCGACCTGGAATGGGACACGCCCATCGGTGAAGCCAAGGCCTGTGGTGGCGATGCATTGATGCGTGTCGACGCGTTCACCCAAGTGGGCGGGTTCCGCCCGGACCTGATTGCCGGCGAAGAGCCAGAGTTGTGCGTGCGCTTGCGCGCCAAGGGTTGGAAGATCTGGCGGCTGGCCGCTGAAATGACCTTGCACGATGCGGCCATGACCCATTTCAGGCAGTGGTGGCGACGCAGTTTGCGGGCCGGCCATGCCTATGCCGAAGGTGCTTTCTTGCATGGGGGCGCGCCAGAGCATCATTGGTTGCGCGAGTCTCGCCGCGCCTGGCTGTGGGGCTTGGGTATCCCGCTGGCGACAGTGCTTGCCAGTGGCCTGCTGGGTGGCTGGGCGCTGCTGCTGTTGCTGATCTACCCGCTGCAGGCCGCGCGCCTGGCGCGTCGCGGTGGCAAGTCGAGGCGCGAGAACTGGTTGCAGGCGGTGTTCCTGGTGCTTGGCAAATTCCCTGAAATGCTTGGGCAGGTAAAGTTCCTGTTGAACCGGTTCGCTGCCGGCAAGGCCGCGTTGATCGAGTACAAATGAGAGCCCTATGATTGCCAGATCGATAGTGAAAAGTGTGCTCACCCTGCAACCCGGCTACTCGCTGCGGGCCTTGAACAACAAAGCCAAGCTGACGGTAGAGATCGCCAGGCAGTGGCCCGCACTGAAGGCGTTCATGCAGCGCATGTCGGCTGCGCTGGGTGATGACCGCTTTGCAAGGCTTGGGGTGGATTGCATCGGCGTCGTGCAGTGGCCCTACATCAGCAAGAATTGGCAGGCGCAGGAGCGCCTGGGGGTGGTGGCGTCGCACTTCGAAGAGGTGGCCAGGCAGTTTCCGAAATTGTTGCTGCTGGGCCGGGACGACAGCCTGACCTTGTGTGACCTGTCAGCCTATTCGAAGGGGTGCGCGCTGCTGCTGGACCGGCCCATCTGGTTCAAGCGTGAAGGTGAACTGGTGCTCAACCTGTTCCAGGGCGATCTGCGCGTGGCGTCACTGGCGTTCACCCTGTGCCGTCAGCACGGTGAGTTGTGCCTGTTCATTGGCGCCGTCCAGGGCATTCACAAAGGCATCGACAGCGAAACGTCGTTGAACATCTACAGGGACCTGACCAAGGACTTCGAAGGCCTGCGCCCCAGAAGTTTTCTGCTGGAAGCCTTCAAGTGCATGGCCAGGGCGCTGGGGGTAGTGCGCATCTACGCCGTCGGCGATGCGTACCGCCACCATCGTCATCCCTATTTTGGCGCCGACAAGACGCAAGACCTGGCCGCCCATTACGACGTCATCTGGCAGGAAAACGGCGCCACAGCGTCGGAGCGCGAGGACTTTTTCAGTCTGCCTTTGGCCGCGGCCAAGCGGGCTGCAGACGACATCGCGCCCAAGAAGCGGGCGATGTACCGCCGGCGTCATGCCTTGCTGGATGACGTTTTCGCCCGCGTTGAAGCTGCATTGTCAGGCAGCGAGCGCAACCATGGGCTACAAGGGATGAAGGGGGATGTGCTTGAACGTGCATCGGCAGGGGGGCCGCCGCCGGCGATCGACAGCCTGAAGTAACGGGTTGCCGTTGGCAGGGTTCATTACGCAGGCATTGAATTGGATTCCTATGCGCATTGCTTACTTCATCAACCAGTACCCGAAGGTCAGCCATAGCTTCATTCGACGCGAAATGCTGGCGCTGGAGCGCCAGGGCATGGAGATCCAGCGCATTGCCCTGCGGGGCTGGGACGCCGAACTGCAGGACGCCGAGGACATTGCCGAGCGGGACAAGACCCGCTACGTGCTGCAGGACGGCGTCAAGGGGTTGTTGGCACCGACGCTGCAGGTACTGCGCGCCGAGCCCCGGCGCTTCTTCGCCACCCTGTGGCTGGCCTTGCGCATGGGCCAGCGCGCAGACCGGGCCTGGCCTTATCACCTGGTGTACCTGGCAGAGGCGTGCAAGGTCTTGCTCTGGTTGCAGGCCTTTGGCGCCAAGCACGTGCACGCGCACTTTGGCACCAACTCCACCGAGGTGGTGATGCTGGCCCATGCACTCGGCGGGCCTGGCTACAGCTTTACCGTGCACGGCCCGGAAGAATTCGATAAACCGCAATTTCTGCACGTGGGCGAAAAGGTGCGCCGCGCAGCGTTTGTCGCGGCGGTCAGTTCTTACGGGCGCAGCCAGTTGTTCCGCTGGGTGGCCCATGAGCACTGGGGGAAAGTGAAGGTGGTGCATTGTGGCCTGGAGCGCGAGTTTCATGCCGTCGCCGCTGTTGCAGCACCTTCGGCGCCACGCCTGGTGTGCGTGGGGCGCCTGTGCGAACAGAAGGGCCAGCTGTTGCTGATCGAGGCGGCCCGCCTGTTGGCCGCCCAAGGCGTTGCATTCGAGCTGGTATTGGCAGGGGATGGTGAGATGCGCGGGCAGATCGAAGCCCTGGTCGCCCGCCATGGCTTGCAGGCACAGGTGCGGATAACCGGCTGGATCAGCGGCGCCCAGGTGCGGGACGAAATTCTGGCGGCCCGTGCCTTGGTGTTGCCCAGCTTCGCCGAGGGCTTGCCGGTGGTCATCATGGAGGCCATGGCGTTGCGCCGGCCGGTGTTGACGACTTATGTGGCGGGCATCCCCGAGCTGGTTCGCCAGGGCGAGAATGGCTGGTTGTTCCCAGCGGGCACGGTGGAGGAGCTGGCTGCGGCAATGGCCGATTGCCTGGCGCAACCCGCCGATGTGTTGCAGCGCATGGGCGAGGCGGCGTATGAGCGGGTGCTGCAACGCCACGATATCGATACCGAGGCGGCCAAGTTGGCCAGCTACTTCAAGGCCTGCGCATGATCAGCCTATTGGCGTGGCTAATAGGCCTGGTGGCGGTTGCCATCCTGCTGCCATCGATGGTGTTGTTCGCGCAGGTGCTGCTGGCTTGCCTGCCTGCACGATCACCGCCCGCGGCCGGTGCCAGGCGCCCGCGCGTGGCGGTGCTGGTGCCTGCGCACAACGAGGCGTCGATCATCGCGTCGACGCTGGCAAGCGTCGGCCCGCAAATGCTGGCGCATGACCGTTTGCTGGTGGTGGCGGACAATTGCAGTGACGACACCGCGCAATTGGCGCGCAGGGCGGGCGCTGAAGTGATGGAGCGGCACAACGATCAACTGCGTGGCAAGGGCTATGCACTGGACTTCGGTGTGCGGCATCTGGCGCAGGACCCGCCAGAGGTGGTGATCATCGTCGACGCCGACTGCCAGGTGGGTGAGGGCGCCATTGACCTGCTGGCACGCCGCTGCCTTGAAGCTGCGCGGCCTGTGCAGGCGCTCTACCTGATGCATGCGCCCGCCGGCGCGGGCCTGAAAGTGCAGATTGCCGAATTTGCCTGGCGGGTGAAGAACCTGGTGCGCCCGCGAGGGTGGGCACGCCTGGGCTGGCCTTGTCAGCTGATGGGGGCGGGCATGGCATTCTCCTGGCAGGACCTGGCAGCGGTCGATTTGGCCAATGGGCACCTCGTCGAAGACTTGAAGCTGGGCCTGGATTTGTGCCGGGGCGGCAAGCCACCGCTGTTTTGCCCTCTCGCGCAGGTCACCAGCCAGTTCCCGCTCAGCCAGGAAGGCTTGAGCAGCCAGCGCACCCGCTGGGAGCATGGCCACCTGGGGGTGATCGTGGCCGAAGTGCCTAGCTTGCTGGTGGGCGCGCTCGCGCGGCGCAATTGGCCGCTGCTGGCCATGGCCCTGGACCTGATGGTCCCGCCGTTGGCGTTGCTGGTACTGGCCTTGATAGTGGTGGTAGGCGTGTGCTGGCTGGCCGCGCTGCTGTTCGGTATCACCGCACCGGCGTGGATCGCCACGGCGGCCTTGGCAATGCTGGGTGTGGCGGTGCTGCTGGCGTGGTGGCGTTTCTCTCGGGAACTGATCCCGTTTTCGGTGTTGCTTTACGCCCCTTTCTACGCCGCGAGAAAGATCCCTTTGTATCTGGGTTTCTTGATCAAACGCCAGGTTGAATGGGTGCGCTCGAAACGGGATGACAGCTGATGAGCGAATGGCAAAGCCGCTGGAAAACGATTATCGGCAAACTGCAGGTAGTCAGTGACCCTGCGCAAGCGCAACACCTGCTTGAGGCACTGTGCCGGCCCGAGGCGCCGACGGTACTGGGTTTCGTCAATGCCCATGGCATGAACCTGGTGGCGGGTAATGCGGATTACTGCAAGGCGCTGTGTTCTGCCGATGTGCTGCTGCGTGATGGGGCCGGCATGGCCATCCTGTATCGCCGCCTGGGGCTGGACCCTGGGCTGAACATGAATGGTACAGACCTCATTCCCAAGCTGATGGCGGCGTTCAAGGGGCGCCGAGTTGCGTTCTGGGGTACCCGAGAGCCGTTTCTGGGCCAAGCGGTGCAGTGCTGCGAGGCCCGCTTCGGTCTGGTGCCGGTGTCGGTCCACGATGGTTTTGCCGATGTGGCCACTTACCTTGAACTTGCCCGGGCAACGCAGCCGGAACTGATCGTGCTGGGCATGGGGATGCCCAAGCAGGAAGCGCTTGCCCAATGGCTGGTTGCCAGTGGCGGGCCGTGCCTGATCGTCTGCGGTGGGGCGATTCTGGACTTTCTTGGCGGCAAGGTCAGCCGGGCCCCGGCCTGGCTTCGCCGGTTGGGCGGGGAGTGGATCTTCCGTTTGGTGAAGGAGCCTAAACGCCTGTTCATGCGTTACGTGGTGGGTAACCCGGCGTTCCTTATCCGAACCCTGTTCTGCACCAAGGCGAAGACGCTCGATGCCCGTAACACGCCCAGGCGTATCTGACGATTCGGCCAGGCGAGCCGTCTGAAATGGCCAAAATCCATGGCAGGGCGGATTCCGCCCGCCGGGTGGGCGAGCGACTGCTACAGTGATAACAAGCGGCCTTGGGGGGCGGCGAAGACTATTCAGAATACAGGATTCTACTTCAAAGGCTGTTATGGATTGATTGAGTAAGCTGCCAGGCACTTGCTACGCTCAAATTAATGAGGTCTGAAATGGTTCTCGAACCCAGAAGCAGTCGTTCCTTACTTCAGCGAAGAAGCAGCGTAAGTAACGCCATTCAGGCAGGTCTAGATGGAATTGCAGTAACCGGTGTTGCCTGGTACTTGATCTATGATCAGTTCGGTCACATTACCTCTGATTATGTGATCATGCTGCTGTTGTTAATTGGTGCGCTGGCTGTTATTTACGACCATTATGCAATTTATCGAACCAACGTCGGCTTGTCGATCAAGGCGTTCAGGTTGTTCAAGGCGTGGTCGGCAACCTTTTGTTTTCTGGTGGTCATGGCATTTCTTACCAAACAAAGCGAGACGTACTCGCGGTTGTTGGTGGTGCAGTTGTTTGTCTTTGGTTATTTTGCCCAGCTGTTTTTACATGTGGTGGTGCGTGAATTGCAAAAACGCTTTACCGCCCACGCCCGCCTGGACAACGCGCTTATTATCGGAGCGGGTGACCTTGCCAACTTCCTGCACCAGAAGATCAGCAACAACCCCTGGTTCGGTGAACGGGTGCTGGGTTGCGTGCTGATCAATGATTCGGCTGAGCAGGGCAGTGCCGACGCAAAGCAGCGCCTGCCGGTACTCGGGCATGTCACCGACCTTGACGAGATTGTCGCCAAGCACGCCATTCGCACGGTGTACCTGGTCACCCCGCTGGGTGGCTCCGAAGTGATTAACGATGTCTATTTGAAGTTGCTCGACAAGTGCATTGCGGTCAACTGGGTGCCGGATATCTTCTCGTTGCGCTTGATTAACCACAGTGTGCGGGAAATTGCCGGTATTCCGGTATTGACCTTGTCGGAAACACCCTTGACCGGCATGAGTTTGTTTCTGAAGAACCTCGAAGACCGGGTGCTGGCCGCATTGATTTTACTGTGTGCCTCACCGGTGCTGCTGGCGGTGGCTATCGCGATCAAGATCGACAGTCGCGGCCCGGTCTTCTTCAGGCAAGAACGGATGGGCTGGACGGGGGAATCCTTTCGCATCTGGAAGTTCCGTAGCATGCATGTTCATCAACCGGAAAATGGCGTTGTCAAACAGGCTCAGAAGAATGACCCAAGGCTCACCCGGGTGGGCGCCTTTATTCGCAAGACCAGCCTGGACGAGTTGCCGCAGTTGTTCAATGTATTGACCGGCGAAATGTCGTTGGTGGGGCCGCGCCCCCATGCACTTCAGCACGATACGCTGTATTCGCAAGACATTGTCGACTACTTTGCGCGGCACAATATCAAACCCGGCATGACCGGCCTGGCGCAGGTCAGGGGCTTCCGGGGTGAAACCAAAGACATTGAGCAGATGATCCAGCGGGTCGACTCGGACATCGAGTACATCAACAATTGGTCGTTGTGGCTCGACTTTGTCATTTTGGTCCGCACGCTCAATGCCTTTACCGGCAAGCAGGCGTACTAGCCCGACGCTGTCGACCCTCACGCCAGCGGGTGCAGTTCCCTGAACCCGCGAGCCTCTTCCACCAGCCAATCATGCACCGCGCGGGCGCCGGGCTGGGTCAGCCCGCCGGGCGGGTAATGCACCACATAGCGTTTGTGGTTGGCGATCGCTACCCCGAACGGCACGATCAGCGCCCCCCGTTCCAGTTCATCGTTGAGCAGGGTGCGCCGGGCGATTGCCACGCCAACCCCGGCAATCGCCGCCTCGATGGTCAGGTGGTTGCGGTTGAAGGTATGCCCCCGCCGTACATCGAGGCCGCCCGCGCCGATACCTTCCAGGTAGAACTCCCATTCAGCGTACTCCGAGGCCCCTCGCCAGGCGGTGATGTCATGCAGCAAGGGGTAATGCGCAAGGTCAGCCGGCCCGTGCAGCGGTGGTCGGCCACGCAGCAGCGTGGGCGAGCAGACCGGGAAGATCTGCTCGTCCAGCAGCGGCGTCGACAGCATGCCCGGGTAACTGCCATCGTTCAGGTCGATGGCCAGGTCGAAGTCCCCCGGGTGCAGTGCCTGTGCGCTGTCTTCGGCCACCAGCCGCAACTCGATGTCCGGGTAGCGCTGCTGAAAGCGCGGCAAACGCGGCGTCAGCCATTTGGCCAGAAATGACGGAATAGAACGCAGGCGCAAGGTGCCGCGGATCTCACCGGCGTCCAGGCGCAGCAGCTCGGCCTCGATGCTGCCATAGGCCTCGGCCACTGTCTGGGCCAGGCGTTGCCCTTCGGCGCTCAGCTCGACCCCGCGGGCGCGCCGCAGGAACAGGCGATAGCCCAGCCGTTCCTCCAGCTGGCGCATCTGCTGGCTGACTGCGCCCGGTGTGATGTGCAGTTCTTCGGCGCAGCGGGTAAATGACAAATGCCGGGCCGCACAGGAGAACACATACAGCCAGACGAACATCTGGCCATTGAGTTGTCGTCTCATCGTTTAGTACCACTAAAGCCTTGCTTAGGAGGTTTCGTTGGTCATCCTTGCCGCAGCAGGTCAGTATCGCTCAACTTCGCAGTAGCGTTCAATTTTCCCAGTGAACCGTGCATGGGCGTTTCTGTCCAGCCCGGTCAGGCATTAGTATGGCTATCAGTGTTTTCGACCTCTTCAAAATCGGCATCGGCCCTTCGAGCTCCCATACCGTGGGCCCGATGCGGGCAGCGGCGACCTTTGCCCAGGCCCTGCGCGAGCGCGGTTTGCTGGCCCAGGTGACGCGCGTCGAGGTGCGGCTGTATGGCTCGCTGTCGGCCACCGGGGTTGGCCACGCCACCGACCGTGCGTGCCTGCTCGGGCTGATGGGCCAGTGGCCGGACCGGATCGACCCCGCCACCATCGAGCCGCGGATCGACCAGCTGATGCAGGAGCACTGCCTGATGCTCGATGGTAGCCACCCGCTGGCGTTCAACTACACCCGCGACATGCGGCTGCTGGACGAAAGCCTGCCATATCACCCGAACGCCATGACCCTTGAAGCGCTGGGCGGGCAGAGCAGCCTGTTCAGCCAGACGTACTATTCGGTGGGTGGCGGTTTCATCGTCGAGCAGGCTGAGGTCGATGCCCCGCAGAGTGAAGCGAATTCGGTCGATCAGCCGTATCCGTTTGCCAGCGCGGCTGAGTTACTGGCGCTGTGCAAGGCGCACCGATTGAGTGTCGCGCAACTGATGATGGCCAACGAATGTGCCTGGCGCACGGAAGCCGAGGTGCGCGAAGGGCTGCTGCGCATTTGGGCAGCAATGGGTGAGTGCGTCGAAAATGGCCTGCGCAATGAGGGCATCCTGCCGGGTGGCTTGAAGGTCAAGCGCCGCGCCGCACGACTGCACCGCAGCCTGCAGGAGCTTGGCAAACCGAACGTGATCGGTTCGACCCTCAGCGCCATGGAGTGGGTCAACCTGTTTGCCCTGGCGGTAAACGAAGAAAACGCCGCCGGCGGGCGCATGGTGACGGCGCCCACCAACGGTGCGGCAGGCATCATCCCGGCCGTGCTGCACTACTACATGAAGTTCAACCCGGATGCCTGCGATGACGATGTGGTGAGGTTCCTGCTTGCAGCGGCCGCAGTCGGCATCCTGTGCAAGACCAACGCTTCGATTTCCGGTGCCGAAGTCGGTTGCCAGGGCGAAGTGGGGTCGGCGTGCTCGATGGCGGCGGCTGGCCTTGCCGAAGTGCTCGGTGCCACGCCACCGCAACTGGAAAATGCCGCCGAGATTGCCCTGGAGCACAACTTGGGCCTGACCTGCGACCCGGTCGGCGGGCTGGTGCAGGTGCCATGCATCGAGCGCAACGCGATTGCTGCGGTCAAGGCAATCAACGCGGTGCAGATGGCCCTGCGCGGCGATGGCGAGCACTTCATCTCGCTCGATCAGGTTATCCGCACCTTGCGCGACACCGGTGCGGACATGCATGCCAACTACAAGGAAACCTCGCGCGGCGGCCTGGCTGTCGCCTATGTCGAGTGCTGATTCACCCTGCCCGGGGCCGCTTTGCGGCCCCGGGTCTGGTTAGCGGCTTTTCTGTTTCAGCGCTACAAAGCTTGCGCGCATGTCCTTGGCCCAGCCATCCAGCACGGGCTTGACGTCATCCAGGGTCAGCTTCTGGGTGTCGTTCTCTAGCTCCTTGCCTGCGCCCTTGCGCACCACCTGAGCGAGCACCTTCTGGCTGGCGCCGTCGAGGAAGGCTGCCTCGACACCGACATCTACGTCTTGGTCACGGCCGCCCATGGCGGTATTCACGCCTGCCGAGATCAGCGCAATCGGGATCACTTCGTAGGCCTTTAAGCCCTCGTTGCTGGTGGAGACCGCAGTAATCGCCGGGCGTACGACGATGGTGCCCGGGCCGGGGGCCTTGGCCAGGGTCAGTACACTGCCCAGTTCACGGCGCATCGCTTCGTTGAAGTAACGGGTGATCTCCTGCAGCGTCTGCGCCGAGATGACCGCTGTCGGTTGCGGTTTGGGGTAGAACTGACTGGGCTCGATGAACACCTGGCTGTACTGATTGACGTTGACCTTGGGGTCCATCCAGCGCATCACCGGTGCGCCAGAAGGGCTTTCAGCGGGTTGCAGGCGGCTGTAGTCCTTCAGGAAGCCGGAGTAGTCGCTGGGGTCCACGCGGTTGCTGGAGCAGGCCGCGACGGCAAGCAAAGCTGCGCATAACAGGGTGATGCGAGGCAGTGATTTCATGATCGTGATGCATCCATGAGGGGTCGGCCAGAACAACGCTAGCAGGTGCGGGCGAGTTGGCCAGTGGTCAGGGGCAATCTCGAAAGGCGGTGGCGGTATGCTGTGCCAGGGCTTGGCCGCCGTTCAACTGGCATGAATCCCGGCAACTCGGCGCATAACACAGAAACTTCCTACGCTACGGTTGGACATCCGACATTTGCGTGAGGCACTCAACTTCAGCCAGCCGGTGTTCGCCATGCATCTGCACACGAGTGTTTCGACAGTTCGAAAATGGGAGCAGGAGGAGACGCGCCCTGCAGGGCCGGCGCTTAAATTGCTAAACATCATACAATGCAAAGGCTTACAAGCGATTCTTTAAGTGCTTTGTACTAAATGGTCTTGCCTTGCTTGCCTTATAAATCAGTAAGTTAGCGAATATTCTTCAGGTTCTACATTGGTGTGCCCTCATCACACAGGCTTGCATGATGAGGGCGCAGAGGCAGCGCTTACCCCAGCACCTCGCGCAACCGATACCACAACATCCCCAACGCCAGCAGCGGTGAACGCAGCGCCTTGCCGCCCGGGAAGGTCAGGTGCGGTACCGCACTGAACACATCCAGCCCTTGGCTGTGGCCCACGGAAATGCCTTCGGCGAGCAGTTTGGCCGTCCAGTGGGTCACGTTCAACCCATGCCCTGAATAGCCCTGGGCATAGTAGACGTTCGGGTGCTGGCTCAGCCGCCCGACCTGGGGGAAGCGGTTGGCCGTAATGCCGATCATGCCGCCCCATTGGTAATCGATGCGTACCTCGGCCAGCTGCGGGAACACCTTGAGTACCTTCGGCCGCATGTAGGCGGCAATGTCCTTGGGGTCGCGCCCGGAATAATGGCAGGCACCCCCGAACAACAGACGGCGGTCAGCGGTGAGGCGGTAGTAGTCCAGGCCGACCTTCTGGTCGCACAGCGCCATGTTCTGCGGGATCAGGCTACTGGCGAGCGCCTCTGGCAACGGCTGGGTGGCCACCACATAGCTGCCGGCTGGCAGCACCTTGCCACTCAGGCGCGGCTCCAGTTCATCGAGGTGCGCGTTGCAGCCCAGCACCAGGCTGTGTGCCCTGACCTTGCCGTGGGCGGTGTGCAGGGTCACGGTGGGGCCATGCTCGATGCGCAGTACCGGGCTCTGCTCGAAGATGCGCACGCCAAGGCCTGCAGCCGCGCTCGCCTCGCCCTGCACCAGGTCCAGTGGGTGCAGATGGCCCGAACCCATGTCCACCAGGCCACCGGCGTACTGGTCGCTGGCGACGACCTGGTGCATGTGCTCGGGGCTGACCAGGCGTGTTTCGTGCCGATAACCCAGCGCGGCGAGGTCGTCCTGTTCGGCCTTGAAGGCGGCAAACTGGGCGGGAGTGTTGGCCAGTTCGCAGAAGCCCCAGCGCAGGTCACAGGCAATACCGTATTGCGCGATGCGCCCGGCCACCAAGGCCACCGAATCGATGCCAGCCTGTTGCAGGTAACGCACGCCATCCTGGCCGACATAACGGGCAAAACCACTGACGTCATGGCCGATGCCGCGGATCAGTTGGCCACCGTTACGCCCGCTGGCGCCCCAACCGATGCGCCGGGCTTCGAGCAAGATCACCGACAGCCCCCGTTCGGCAAGTTCGAGCGCGGTATTGACCCCAGTGAGGCCGCCGCCGACCACGCAGACATCGGCCGTCAGTTCGCCGTCCAGGCTGGGGTAGGGCGCCGTGTGGCGTGCCGTGGCGGCATAATACGAAGCGGTGTGCAGGGTATCGAAAGGCATGGGTGTTCTCGGCTCAGCGGTTGGACTTGATCTTGCTCCAGGAGCGGGTCATCACGCGCATGATCTTGGGGCTGGGCGTGCTGGAGATGTACAGCTTGTCCAGCACGTGCTGGGGCGGATAGACCTCGGGGTTTTGCACCAGGGCTTTGTCCATGTAGGCCTGGGCGTCGGGGTTGGCATTGGCATAGCCGACCGTGGTGCTGACCTTGGCGATCACCTGCGGCTCGAGCAGGTAGTTGATGAACGCCAGGGCCTGGTCCGGGTTGGCGGCGTCCTTGGGGATGGCCAGCAGGTCGAACCACAGGTTGCTGCCTTCCTTGGGAATGCTGTAGGCAACCTTGACGCCGTTGTTCGCCTCCACCGCGCGGTTGGCGGCCTGGAACACGTCGCCGGAGTAACCGAAGGCTACGCAGACATCGCCGTTGGCCAGGTCCGAGACATATTTTGAGGAGTGGAAGTAGGTGATGTAAGGGCGCAATTGGAGCAGGCGGGCTTCTGCCTTGGTGTAGTCCGCAGGGTTTTCGCTACGTGGGTCCATGCCCAGGTAGTTGAGGATCGCCGGGAACAACTCGTCGGGCGAGTCCATGAAGGCCACGCCACACTGCTTGAGTTTTTTAAGGTTCTCGGGCTCGAACAGCACCGCCCAGGAGTCGATGTGGTCGATGCCCAGTGCGGCCTTGACCTTGTCGACGTTGTAGCCGATGCCGTTGGTGCCCCACAGGTAGGGCACTGCGTACTGGTTGCCGGGGTCGTTCTGCTCAAGCTGCTTGAGCAGCTTTGGGTCAAGGTGCTTCCAGTTGGGCAGCTTGCTGCGGTCCAGCGGTAAAAAGGCCCCGGCCTGGGCCTGGCGAGCGAGGAAGTGGTTGGAAGGCACGACCACGTCGTAGCCGGTGCGACCGGCCAACAGTTTGCCCTCCAGGGTTTCATTGGAGTCGAACACGTCATAGACCACCTTGACCCCACTGCTGGCCTGGAAGTCGGCCAGTGTGGTGTCACCGATGTAGTCGGTCCAGTTGTACACGCTGACGGTCGGTGCAGCTTGGGCGGCAGCGCCGAACAGCAAAGTGAATGCAGCAGGAACCAGGGATTGCAGATGACGCATGTCGACACCTCGTTGGTCTTGTTCTTGGTTTCGATGGAGGTGGGGCGCCGCGCGCCCCGGGCAAATCAAACGCTGAGCATCAGGAATTCACGCTCCCAGGAGCTGATCACCCGTTTGTAGTTCTCGTGCTCGGCACGCTTGACCGCGACATAGCCCTGGACGAATTGCTTGCCCAGGTATTGCTGCACGGTCTCGCAGTCTTCCATGTGCTGCAGGGCATCTTCGATGGTGATTGGCAGGCGCAGGTTGCGTCGCTCATAAGCCCGGCCCTGCACCGGCGCGCTCGGGTTGATCTTCTCGATCATGCCCAGGTAGCCGCACAGCAGGCTCGCGGCGATGGCCAGGTACGGGTTGGCATCGGCGCCCGGCAGGCGGTTCTCGACGCGCATCGCCTCGGGGCTTGAGGTTGGCACCCGCAGCCCGGCCGTGCGGTTCTCTTCGCCCCACTCGACGTTGACCGGTGCCGAGGTGTCCGGCAGGAAGCGGCGGAACGAGTTGACGTTTGGCGCGAACATCGGCAGCAGCTTGGGGATGTACTTCTGCAAACCGCCGATATGGTGCAGGAACAGCTCGCTCATGCTGCCGTCTTCATTGGCGAACACCGGCTTGCCGGTGGCGATGTCGACCACGCTCTGGTGCAGGTGCATGGCGCTGCCAGGTTCATCGGTAATCGGCTTGGCCATGAAGGTAGCTGCAACGTTGTGCTTGAGCGCCGCCTCGCGCATGGTGCGCTTGAACACGGTGATCTGGTCGGCCAGGTCCAGGGCATCGCCGTGGCGGAAGTTGATCTCCATCTGCGCCGGGCCGTCTTCGTGGATCAGCGTGTCCAGGTCCAGGCCCTGCAGTTCGCACCAGTCATAAACGTCTTCGAACAGCGGGTCGAATTCGTTGGCGGCGTCGATCGAGAACGACTGGCGACCGCTTTCAGCGCGCCCGGAGCGGCCCAACGGTACCTGCAGTGGCAGGTCCGGGTCTTCGCAGCGCTTGGTCAGGTAGAACTCCATCTCCGGCGCGACGATCGGCTGCCAGCCTTGGTCGGCGTAAAGCTTGAGCACCTTCTTCAACACGTTGCGCGGTGACAGCTCGATGGGGTTGCCTTGCTTGTCGAAGGTGTCGTGAATGACGATCGCGGTCGGCTCGATCGCCCAGGGGATCTGGTACACCGCAGCCGGGTCAGGGCGGCAGATCATGTCGATGTCGGCGGCATCGAGCAGGCTGTAGTAGATGTCGTCGTCAACGTAGTCGCCGGTGACCGTCTGCAGCAGCACGCTTTCGGGCAGGCGCATGCCGCGCTCATGCAGAAACTTGGCGGTCGGCGCGATCTTGCCGCGGGCGATGCCGGTCAGGTCGCTGATCACGCATTCGACTTCGGTGATCCGGTGTTCTTTCAGCCAGGTGGACAGCTGATCGAAGGGGGCGTTCATACAGACCTCTTGGTTGGGTTTTTGTGTGCGCGGCGGGAGCCGGTGGCTTCCCAGGTGACGCGCTGGGGGCTATCTTGGTCGCAGCCCCCAAGGGCAATCTATCCACTTTCTCCGGCAATCAATGCACCAAAAGAGTGCAACAGGACGATGCGTGACAACGCCCAATGCCTTGCAGGTCCAGGCTTTCCACACCACCGATGTCACCGAGCAGGTGCGTGCCACCCCAGGCTGGCAACAGCAGTACCGGCAAATGTCGCCGGGGCACTTCAGCGGCGAACTGCGCTGCCTGGGGCTGGATGGCGTGGAGGTGTATGAAGAGCGTCTCAACACCCGTGTCGAGCAATTCTTCCGCCCCCCGAGCGGTTCGCTGGCGTTCTGCTTCGACCGTACGGAGAACAGCCTTTACCTGCTCAACGAGCAGAGCCGTAATATCTGGATCACCCCGGAAAACTACGAAGAGGTGGCGGTGGTGTTCGACCAGGCGTTCCTGGCCCGTCATGGTCTCGATACCCAGCGCCTGGACGGGCTGTTCATGGTGCCGTTGGGCAGTGGCCAGAACGCGTTGTTCGGCAGTTGGCTGAGCGCCACCCTGACCCGCCTGGGCCATGCCGATTGCCCGCTGCAGGGGCAGGCGCTGGCCGAGCAACTGCTGGAAGACTGCCTGTTCATTCTCGACAGTGCCTGCCAGCGCCTGGACGGTGGTGCGCTGGGCAGGCGAAGTGAAGCGCGCGAGATCATGCGCCGGGTCAGTGAATGGGCGGCGGACTGCCCCGAAGAAACGCTCAATTTGATGGCGCTGGCCGACGTGGCCGGTGTTTCCCTGCGCCAGTTGCAACAGGCGTTCAAGGCGTTCACCGGTATGCCGCCGGCGCACTGGCTGCGCTTGCGCCGGCTCAACGGCGCGCGCCGAGACCTGCTGCGCCAGGCAGATGTCACGGTGGCCGAGGTGGCGATGCGCTGGTCGTTCTGGCACCTGGGGCGGTTTTCCGAAAGCTACCGGCAGTTGTTCCGCGAGTTGCCGAGTGAAACGCTGAAGCGGGGCAGGGGCTGAGGGCAACACTGAACCCAGCACACCCCTCGGAAAGTTGCTATCGTGCCGGGCTGTTCCCACCCGAGGTCCCGATGTTCTACCTGCCTTTGCCCAGTGACCTAGCCGACCGTCTCGCCAGCGAGCCTGCTGCCAGCGACTTTTTCTCAACCGCCAGTGTTGTGCAGGCGGCTGCAGTGCTGTTCGTGCAGAACCTGCCGCGCCAGCCGGCCACCGCGACGGCAGACGCGCAGGAACGGCGCTTTGCCGAAATCGTGCGCATCGCCAGCGAAGTCGAAACCGCCGCACCGGGCCGCTTTCAGGGCCAGGTGGCGCAGCACTTCGACCGCGAGGCGTTCGCCATGGGGTTGGGCATGTTGGGAGAGAATGGCATCGGCCTGCTGGCCAGCGAGGTCGAGTACGACAGCGACGCCTTGCTCGATGCCGAAGGCCAGTGGAATTTCCGCTTTGCCGACAGCTACCGGCAGCAGGTCACGCCGCTGCACCCGGTCTACCTGCCCTCATTGGCCAGTGACCTTTTGTTGAGTGATCAACAAAACCGCCTGCTGCGAGAGTTTCTCTCCGGCGTCGACGAGTCTGTTGCGGTGCAAGGTTTCGCCGGCACCGGCAAGACCTTCCTGATCCACCAGTTCGCCCGCTTGCTCGACCCCCAGCGCACGCTGCTGCTGGCCTTGACCGAGGGCCAACTGCGCGCATTGCAGGCACGCGTCAAGGATGCCCAGGCCTACACCGCGCTGACCTTTGGGCAGTTGGCAGACGAACTCCTCAACCGTGACCTCACCAGTAATGGTTGGCGCCTGCGCGACCCGTATCGCACCAAGCTGTCCTGGCGCCCGCAGGAAGCGCAGGTGGTGAAGTGGCTGAATATCCCCGATATCGGCCCGCTTGACGCCCGCGATGTCGTGGCCTTGTGTATCAAGGCCGTGCGCAGTTTTTGCCGAACCGGTGATGCCCAGTTGCAATTGCACCATTTGCCCTGGGCTGGGCCCGGCACCTCGCCGCTGGACCAGGAAGTGCTGCTGGAGAAGGCGCGCTTGTACTGGCAGGAGCTGATCCGCCCATCAACTCGGGAAATCCAGCTGCCGGTGCGTGATTACCACCGGGTCAAACTGCTGTCGTTGACGCAGGACGTGATCGACAGCCGGTACACCCACATCATCGTCGACGAGGCCCACGAGCTTTCGGCGCCGATGCTCGCGGTGCTGGACCGCAGCCCGCAATCGGTCATCACCCTGGGCGACGAACTGCAGAACCTCAACGGCCTGAGCCCGCACCATGGCGGCTTTATCCGTCAGCGCTACATCGACCATTCGCTGCGCGCCGGGCCGGCGATGGACAACGTGCTCAACCCGTTGATCCAGGCGCACCCGGCCAAGATACAGGCCGCGTTCAGTGGCAGTGCCGAACACTACACCCGGGTCAGCTTCTTCGACACCGTCACGGTGCCGGAACAGCCCACGGCGTTGATCGTCGATGATGAATGGGGGCTGTTTGGCTGGTTCCAGCGCCTCACTCACCAAGGCGTGCCCTTCGTGCTGCTGAAGAGCGCACGCAAGGATTTCGAGCTGTTCGTCGAGGACTGCATCGAGCTGTACCGGTTTGGCACCCGGCCGCGCCACCCCATGTTGTTCCGCTATGCCAGCTGGCAGGCGCTGGAGCAGGACAAGGGCGATGACAAGGCCTTCGTGGCGGTGGCCAACATGCTGCGCAAGGGCTATACGCCAGAGCATTTTGCCAAGGCCAAGAGCCGTTATCGCTGGGACAAGGCGCCCAAGCTGTTCCTGGGGCGGGTGAGCGACGTGAAGAACATGGAGTTCGCCCGGGTGATGGTGTCACCGGAGCTGATGGTCACGCCGGTGGTGGCGGGCAATCGCAACGAACGTGCACGGATGCTGGCGGGCCTGTATACCGCCTGTTCGCGGGCACGGCATGAGCTGATCGTGCCAGGTGGGATGCTGGACTGGGTGAAAGACCAGGTCAGGGATTGAAGTGATTGGGGCCGCAAGGCGGCCCCAATGCACCGGTCAGTTACGGTCCAGCCACACCGTCTGTGCGTTGGTGAACTCGCGTACACCAAAGTGCGACAGCTCACGGCCAAAACCACTCTTCTTCACGCCACCAAAGGCGACGCGCGGGTCGGATGCGCAGTAGCCGTTGATGAACACGCCACCGGTATCCAGTGCCGCGGTCATGCGTTCAGCCAGTGCATAGTCAGCCGTGTAGATAGTCGCGGCCAGGCCGAACTCGCTGTCGTTGGCCAATGCCACCGCATGGTCGGCATCCTGCGCCGTGATGATCGCGGCCACGGGCCCGAACAGCTCCTGCTTGAACGCGGTCATCTCAGGGGTGACGTTGGCAAACACGGTCGGTGCGTAGAAGTTGCCCACGCCTTCGACCTTGTTGCCACCCAGCAGCAGGGTAGCGCCTTCGGCAAGGGTCGCCTGGACCTGGCCATCGAGTTCGTCGCGCAGGTCATAGCGGGCCATCGGGCCGATGTAGGTGTCTTCTTCCAGCGGGTTGCCGACTTTCAGCGCGCGCGTCGCTTCAACGAACTTGCGGGTGAAGGCTTCAACGATGCTCTCTTCGACAATCAGGCGCTTGGCCGCGGCGCAGACCTGGCCGGTGTTCTGGTAGCGACCAATGACAGCCGCCTTGACTGCGGCATCCAGGTCGGCGTCGGCCAGCACGATGAACGGGTCGGACCCGCCCAGCTCCAGCACGCACTTCTTCAGCGCGGCCCCGGCTTGTGCACCAATCGCCATGCCAGCGCGCACGCTGCCGGTCAGGGTCACGGCGGCAATGCGTGGGTCGTTGATGGCGCGGGTGACACCGTCCGGCGTCACGTTCAGCACTTCGAAGACGCCCTCCGGCAGGCCGGCATCCTTGAACAGTTCACCCAACAGGTAAGCGCTGCCCATGACGTTCGGGGCATGCTTGAGCACGTAGGTGTTACCGGCGAGGATCGCCGGCACAGCGCCGCGCAGCACCTGCCAGACCGGGAAGTTCCACGGCATCACGGCCAGGATCGGCCCCAGCGGGCGGTACTCGATACGGGCTTTCTCGATCTGCGTCGGCTCTGCTGCCAGCATGGCCGGGCCGTGCTCGGCATACCAGCGGCACAGCCCCACGCACTTGCTCACTTCGCCACGGGCCTGCGTGATCGGCTTGCCGATTTCACGGCTGATCATCTGCGCAAAGGCTTCGGCCTTGGCTTCGAGGGTGCTGGCCAGGGCAAGCAGGTACTCGCTGCGCTGACCCAGCGACACCAGCCGCCATTGCCCATAGCCCACCTTGGCACGTTGCAACGCCGCTTCCAGTGCGGCGTTGGTATCGAAGGGGTAGGCGCCAATCTGCTCACCGCTGTGCGGGTCGAGGGAGATGGCATGGGTCAGGCTGCTGATCGCGCTCATGGCGGACACTCTCGTTGTTGTTAATCAGTGACGCCAGACTAGTGGTGTAGGGTTTTAATGAAAACTGAATAATAATGAGCGAAACATTCACGTTTGGAGAATGACTGTGGACCTGGTGCAACTGGAAATCTTCAAGGCAGTGGCCGAGCAGGGCAGCATCAGCGCTGCCGCGCAGCATATCCATCGGGTGCCCTCGAACCTGACCACGCGCATCAAGCAGTTGGAAGAAGACCTGGGCGTAGAGCTGTTCATCCGCGAGAAAAGCCGCCTGCGCCTGTCGCCGGCGGGTTGGAACTTTCTCGAGTACACCCGGCGCATTCTCGACCTGGTGCACGAGGCGCGGTTGACCGTGGCGGGCGAGGACCCGCAGGGCACCTTTGCCCTGGGCTCGCTGGAAAGCACCGCGGCAGTGCGTATTCCGGCCCTGCTGGCGGCGTACAACCAGCGCTACCCCAAGGTCGACCTCGACCTCTCGACCGGGCCTTCCGGGACCATGCTCGAAGGGGTATTGTCCGGGCGCCTGGTCGCGGCGTTCGTCGACGGGCCGCTGCTGCATCCAACCCTGGAGGGCATGCCGGTATTCGAGGAAGAGATGATGGTCATCGCGCCCCTCAACCATGCACCGGTAACCCGTGCCCAGGACGTCAACGGCGAGAGCATCTACGCGTTTCGCGCCAACTGCTCGTACCGCCATCATTTCGAGAACTGGTTTGTGCAGGACCAGGCCGTGCCGGGCAAGATCCATGAGATGGAGTCTTATCACGGGATGCTGGCCTGCGTGAGCGCCGGGGCGGGGCTGGCCATGATGCCGCGCAGCATGCTCGACAACATGCCGGGCTGCAGCACGGTGAGCGCCTGGCCGATGTCGGAAGATTTTCGCTATTTGAAGACGTGGCTGGTGTGGCGGCGGGGCGCGGTTTCGCGGAGTTTGAGCATGTTTGTGAAGTTGCTTGAAGAGCGGCGCCTGAGTTGATGTTTCGGGTGCCATAACGAAGGGGGGGTATAGCACACGCCGGGTTCAGGAAGCTTGGGAGGCCTCGGGGGTGGGGCTTCGAGAAATACGAAGCCTGTCACGACCCGAAGGCGCTCTCCTTGGGTTTGATCGACTCAACGATGGACGCTGCCGGGGAAGCGCTGGCGATCAGGCTGGATCACCATGACGTTGATAGATCTCCTGGCTCAGGGGATGCAGAACGCGAGCGGGTTCGGCTTCCACGGTTCAACGTGACGCAGCGTGCGGCAAGTTGACCAGTACCCAATGCGATGCAACTATCCAATGCGTGCGATAAACGTTGCAGCTTGCTCAAGAATGGCCTTGGCCTCAACAAGGTCTGGCGCATCGTTGCTATTGTTGAAGTTCCCTGTTTCGTCCATATTCTGCACGATCAATCCGTCACGACGCGGCATGACGAGAAACTGTTCAGCTCTTAATCCGTGGATGACCTCCGGCTGCGGCATCAAACGCACTGTTTGCCCGCGCACAGGAATAACGGTCTCGTCATTGAACAACGCCTTGGCACCGTAACCGGTAGCGTTGATAAAGGTGCATTCTGGCAATGTCAGCAGCTCGTTTGGATGGTTGAATGCCCTGATATCAACCTTTCCACCAGCGGCCAAGAAATCAGCCACCAGCTTACTCGCATAGGGCGTGATGTTGAACATCAAGCTGGTCCAGCACCGCGCGTATCGGGTTGGGAACGGGTGACCGCCAGGAAGCAGATCTATCTGCGGCGGCAGGAAGTCGTTTGCAAACCTAGCATACTCAGGCTCGTCTTCATCTTTTGTTTGTGGAGGCGAGCCGTAGAGGTCTTTAACCGGGAATGGTGTATCGGAGAGTTTATAACCATTGAACCATTCGACTAGTCTGCCTGGCAAACCCGCCGTTTGCTGATACTTATCGAATGAAGTTCTAGCCATCTCATTCCAGCGTGCCGCCCAGTCAGCCTCATGTTGCAGGTCGCAGAAGCGCGAATCCGGGGACCATAATCCGGTGGCTCCCATGGATGACACGTTCGGTGGTAGGGCCTTTGCGTATATACGTACAGACAGACCCGCGTGTTGTGCCAATAACGCAGAAGTAAGGCCAAGCGGGCCGCACCCGATAACACCAAGGGTACGCAGCCCAGGCGTCGCTGCCTGTGCCATGCGTAATGCTTGCATACTTGAACCCCAGGAGAGTGACCAACCAGAACCACCATGCCCATAATTGTGTACCACAAGCTTGCTTCCCAGCAGCTCTGCTTCTATGCGCGGCCCCGCGTGGCGGAATGGACGGGTACACGCATGGACACCGGCGATACGACTCATCTGTGCATTGATCAGCTTGATCGCTTCGCCGTCCGTTGGGCAAGTGGGCATTATTGGTAGCCTCGCTGCCTTCTGCTGTGGTGAGGCATCTGCCAGTTTTCTTAAGAACAGAGGAGATGCTGTTGAAGCCAATGCAAGCGCGCTACCCATAAAAAATTGACGTCGTTTCATAAAGGAACTCTTTCATAATGTGTTGAATAACTTCTAACTGCTACTACTCGCCTGCTTAATCGGCGCCGGGCCTCTGGGGACAGGGGGGCGCTGTTCGAGACATCCTCGTACAACGGGTGCATCAGTCCCAGTAGCTGGAAGTAGGCGTACGGGTGTGCGCTGCTTAGCGCGATATCGGCTTGTTTTCGACGTATGTCTTCATCGGGCCTGTCCATTGCGTGCTGCGCGCTCCAAAAATTAATCAAATGCCTACCGTGGCGTTCGTGCGTTCATTGTTTATAGAGGTCAACGTGCTAAGTAGTTTCTCTGGGTGGTGCGATGCTGAGCCAGATGTTTGTAGGAAATTCCCTACTGTCTCACTCAGCTGTAAACTGAACGTATATTGGTTTGTGCAAGCAGGGTAAATAACCATGTACCGATAGTTGGTGTCATGTCGAGCGTTTGGATGTAAGCGAATGTGTGATTTGCAAGTTATTTCTGATCCAGGCTGTTTATGAAAATAGCTGTCGTAAACACCGCAAGTAACAAGCCCGTGAACAATCGCGCTGCAGCACTCCGCGAGGCTGTAGACGTGGCTCAACGACCACGCATCAGTGCAAACGCCAGTGCCTTCAAAGGATCGGATAATAGGTAAACCATCCTCAGAAGGAGGGTCATACCATGCGTAATCATCACTATGCCCTTGGCGCGGCGCTGCTGCTCACCCTGGCGATGCCCTGGACGTTGGCGGCAGCCGCCGACCTCAATGCGCCCATCGACATGCAGGCCGTGCAGTTGCAACCGCAAGAGCAGAACGGCGTGCGTTACCTGCAAGGCGGTATCGGCCAGGATGAAGCCAATGCCCTGCGCAAGACCAAAGGCTATGACTTGCACGTCGAGCTCTCGACTGGCGCGCAAGGCAAGTTCCAAAGCGGTGCCTCTGTTGATATTCAAAGTGCGCAAGGGCAGCCCGTGCTCAGCGTTACCGATGTCGGCCCGCTGCTCTTTGTGCAGCTACCACCGGGTCATTACAAGGTCACCGGCAATGCCGAGGGTGAGACTGTCCAGCAACAGGTGGTAGTGGATGGCAAAGGACCTGCCACGGTGAACTTGCACTGGCGTTGACAGATAAAATGCGGGCAGGGGTACATTTGTACTCCTGCTGTAATGGAGCACACCGCCATGAGCTTGGCGCTTCAGCTGGAGATGTTGGACGAGCAGGGTTTCGTGCTGATCCCCGGTGTGCTCGAACCCCTGCGCATCGCGCTGCTGCGCTGCGCTATCGATGACTTGCAGCCGATTCACTGGGACTACCAGGGGCTGCTCGAACACTACAAATGCGTGTTCAACCGCAACTCGCTGTGGTTGCCGTTTCTTGATCTGCCACCGCTGATCAACCTGGCAGAGGCCGCGCTTGGCGAGGACTGCCACGTAATCGGCCAGACCGCCTGGCGTAGCCACCCCGGTTACCCCGGCATGGCGCTGCACCTTGACCATCTGCCCCTGCAACTGCCGGCCTGGATCAGCGAGCGCGGGACCTTTACCCAGCCGATGCAGATTCTGACTGCGCAGGTGTACCTCTGCGATATCGATCACAGCATCGGGCCGACCTGGATCGTACCGGGCAGCCATCGTGCCGCTCGCCCGCCGCAGGCCGGCGAAGTGCAATGGCAAGGGCGTGAAGCGCTTCCGGTATTGTGCAAGGCGGGGGATGCTTTGCTGTTTCGCAGTGATGTCTGGCACAGCGGCGGCGCCAACTGCACGCAGGCGCGCGAGCGCGACATGCTGCAAGTGCATTACGGCCGGCGCATGGTGGCGCAGAAGTTTTCACCGTACCTGCATTGGCAGTTCAACCCTCGTGTGCTGGAGGAAGCCACGCCCAGGCAGCGGCGGCTGTTAGGGGAGCATGAAGAGGGGGAATACGACTGAACCCGCTCGGGCCACGGGGCAGGGCGTTGGCCATCAGCATTAGCCGATAGTGGCAAAGCTCTTTCAACTTTCTGATTATCTGGACAATAATCGAAAAAGTATTACCTCGTGTGACCGGTCTGGATGCGCCGGCCACCGCACAAGATCGAGGGGCTCAAGCCCCCACTTGCCGTGTAGACCATCAGGAGATGTCATTGATGAAAACCCGTCTCGCTGCTTCGCTGGCCGCTGCAGTGCTGGCCTTCGCCGGGGCCAATCTGGCTCAGGCTGCGCAGATTTCCGGTGCCGTTGGTGCCACCGGCCAAGGCGACATGACCTACCGAATCGGCCTGTCGTTCGATTGGGACAAGAAATGGCTGGAAAGCAGTACTGGCTATGTGACCGGTTACTGGGATGCGGCTTACACCTATTGGGAGGGCGGCGACGCCAGCGGCGCGCACTCGCTGTCGTTCAGCCCGGTGTTCACCTACGAGTTCAGCGGCTTCACCTACACCCCCTACATCGAGGCCGGTATTGGCCTGGCAGCGTTTTCCAAGACGGATGTGGGCAACCAGCGGCTGGGTTCTGCGGTCAACTTCGAGGACCGCATCGGCTTTGGCCTGAAGCTGCCTGGGGCGCAGAAGGTAGGCATCCGTGCCATGCACTACTCGAATGCGGGCATCAAGCAGCCGAACGACGGGATCGAGTCGTACTCGCTGTTCTACAGCAAGGCGTTCTAACCGCGGTGCCGGTACCTTGTAGGAGCGGCCTTGCGTCGCGAAAGGGCTGCGCAGCGGCCCCGGGTTTTCGGGTGCCAGCAAGAACGTAGGGGGCCGCTTCGCGCCCCTTTCGCGACGCAAGGCCGCTCCTACAATTGCGCGGCGGTCAGAACGTGTAGGAAACCCCGGCCTGCACCGTGCGCGGTGCGCCTGGGTAGGCGTAGCTATTGAACGCCCCTTCGTCATACCCCTTGTTGAAGACGTTCTTCACATCCAGGTTCAGCCGCACGTGTTCATTGACCTTGTAGAAGCTGAGCAGGTCGACCACGCTGTAGCGTTCCATGGTGTAGGTCGTTGCGGCTGTCTGGCCGGCGCGATCATCCACGTACTTGACCCCCACCCCAAGCCCCAGGCCTTTGGCCAGGCCATCCTGGAACTCGTAGGTGTTCAGCAGGCTGAAGCTGTTACGCGGGATGTTGGCCAGGCGGGTGCCGGTCGGCACGGTGGTGTCCTTGGTCACTTCGGCATCGACATAGGCGTAGCCACCCATCACACGCCACGCAGGGGTGATATTGCCAGCGATGTTGATGTCCAGGCCGCGGCTGCGCACCTCGCCCGTTGCGATGCTGTAAATACCCAAGGGGTCGTTGGGGTCGCGTGCCAGCACGTTTTCCTTGACGATGTGGTACACCGCCGCATCAATGCTCAGTTGGCGATCGAGCGCTTCCCACTTCACGCCCAGCTCGTAGGATTTGCCCTTCTCGGGATCGAAGCCACCGCTGCCAGCGGGCGTGCCACTGTTAGGCTTGAATGAGCGCGCCGTGTTGGCATAAACCGCCACGGTGTCGGTCAGGTCGTAGATCAGGCCAAAGCGCGGGGTCACGCCATTCTCGCCCTTGCTGAAGTCGCGGGTGTTGACCAGCTTGTCGTCGTAGTCATGCTCGAAGCGTTCGAAGCGCACGCCGGCCAAGGCCTTGAGGCGCTCGGTCAGGGCCACCTGGTCCTGGATGAAGAACGCCCAGGTCTGCAGGTTTTCCTTGTCCCACGTTGTGGTAGGCGTCAGCGCGGGCCTTGGCTGGCCGAGCTCCGGGTTGTAGATATCGATCGGATAGGCCGCCGAGGAGCGCTGGATGATCGAGTTGTAGTCGTAGTTCTCGTACTCGATGCCAGTCAGCAGCGTGTGGCTGAAACCACCGGTATCGAAGTGGCCGGTGAGGTTCAGTTGCCAGTCACGGTCGGTCCATTCCAGCTTGCGGTAGTTGAAGTTGCGCTGCAGGGTGCGCCCGTCAGTGGGCGCGCCATTGGCTTCAACCGCGTTGCCCTTGAGCGAGCCATCGAGAAACTGGAAACCGCCAGCCAGCGTCCAGTTGTCATTGAGCAGGTGCTCGAAGCGCACCTGGGCCATGTTGTTGTCGTTGTGCAGCAAATTGTCGCTGCCTTTCTCCCAGATGTAGGTGTCGCGCGAGGCGCTCCCGGTCTGGGTGGCATAGCGGGTCAGGCCACGGTCGAGCGGGTGGTTGTTGCGCATGAAGTCGCCTTCGAAGACGATCCGGGTGCTGTCGTTGACCTGCCAGCTGAGCACGGGCGCCACGTCGTAGCGCTCGCTCTGCACATCATCGCGAAAGCTTTCGCCGCCTTCACCGAGCACGTTCAGCCGGTAGGCGAGGGTGCCTTCCTCATTTAGCGCGCCGGTGGCGTCGAGGGTGGCGCGGTGCATGCCCTGGTCGTCGATCTGGCTGCCCAGGGTGACCTTGCGTTCAGCCTGCGGTTGCTTGCTGACCACGTTGAAGGTCCCACCGGGGTCGCCGCGGCCGTACAGGCTGGTGGCCGGGCCGCGGATCACTTCCAGGCGCTCGACGGTGTTGGCGTCGGGGGCATTGGGGTAGCCGCGGTTGATCGGGAAGCCATTGCGGTAGAACTCGCCCGTGGTAAAGCCACGTACCGTGAAGGTGGTCAGGCCCTGGCCACCGAAGTTGTTGGCGCGGCCTACACCGCCGGCGTAGTCCAGGCCATCCTGTAGCCGCGTGGCGCCGGTGTCTTCGAGCACGTCCTTGGGTACCACGCTGACCGACTGCGGGGTCTCGTGCAGGGCGGTGTCGGTGCGCGTGGCGCTAGCCGAACGGCTCGCCTTGTAACCAACGACCGGGCCATCGGCACGTTCACTGTCGGCGGTACCGGTGATGTTCAAGGCCTGGAGTTCAATCTGGGCGGAATCGCTGAGCGAGTCGGGTTCAGCCCAGGCCAGCGGGGAGACAGCATGAAGCACACAAAGCGAAACGAACGTGCGACGCATCGACGGTACGATCCTGGAGTAGGGCGCTAGGGGAAGGGGTACAAAGCGTCGCGAAATTACTACGAATCATTATCAAATGCATTCTTTTTAAGTGGAGCGCCCGTGCCAGTTTACCTCTCGCCGCCCCGGCAAGGCCGCTCCTACACACGGCGCGCAACCTGCAGGTAACGAAAACCCTCAGGCCCCCGCCTTGATCGCCAGCACATTGCACAACGGATGCTCCAGCACATGCGCCGTGGTGCCGCCCAAGAAGGTCTGCATGGCGTCATGCCGATGGCTGCCCATGACGATTACATCGACCCGGCTATGGCTGATGAACTGGGCAATCGCACGAATCGCCGGCCCCTCCACGAAATGCCTGCGCTCCAATGGCACCTGGTGATGGTCACCCAGGCGGTTGAACGACGCCCGTTGCGCGGTGCGCACACTGCCATCGAACCCAGGCATGGTGACCGTGCCGGCGCCGAAGTCGGCGATATGGGTTTTGGCTGCGTCGCACACATGCAACAGGTGCAACTCGGCGTTGCACTGCAAGGCCAGGGCATGGGCGCTGTGAATCACCTGCTCGTCCAGGTGCTCGCCTGCGCCATGGCTGTTGAGGTCTACTGCGGCGGCGATCTGCCGGGGCAGGGGCAGGCGGATGTCGCTGACCAGGTGCACGGCGACTGGGCTGTCTTTGAGCAACTGCCAGTCCAGGGGGGTTACCAGCAAACGCTTGAGCACCGGTTCGTGCTGCACATCCTTGACCAGCAAGTCGCAGCCCAGGCGTTCGATGCGCTCGATCACACTGGCCAACGGGTCGCGGGTCAGCAGCAATTCGGTGGACACATCCAGGCCGGCATCGGCCAGTTGCTCGGCTTCATCGGCCAGCCATTGGCGGTTGTCGCTGAGCAGCCGTTCACGTTCCCGGCCGTCGCTCATCAAGCCGAACGTGTCGACATCGTCGACGAATACGTTGATATCGAGTAATGCACCGCTAGACTCGGCCAAAGCCGCCGCACGTTGCAGCGCGGGCGTGTGGCGCATCTGCGGGCCGAGCATGACGAACAAACGTTTGAACTGGCTCATCTCACACCTCCGCGTGTGGAAGCCCCCCGGTTCATGCCTGGTGATCTGGCCCTGTTCAGTTTAGACCCACGAACGCGCTGCCGGGCGCCCCATCGCGAGCGTGAGCGTCGGCAGCCTCCTGCCAGCCGCCACCCAACGCCGCATACAGATTCACCTCCGCCACCAGCTGCGCCAAGCGGTCATTGATCAGCCCCTGCTGGGCACTGAACAACGACCGCTGCGCATCGAGAAACGTCAGGCTGCTGTCCACGCCAATGCGGTAACGGTGCTCGGCCAGGTCGTAGTAGCGCTGGTTCGACGCCACCAAGTCGCGCTGGGCCTGCAACTGCCGCTGGTAGGTCGCGCGCGCCGCCAAACCGTCCGCCACTTCCTGGAAGGCGCCCTGGATCGCCTTCTGGTACTGCGCCACCTGAATCTCCTTCTGCAGCCGGGCGTAGTCCAGGCTGGCTCGCAGGCTGCCGGCGGTGAAGATCGGCAGGTTGATCTGCGGCTGGAACAGCCAGGTACCCGAGCCTGCATCGAACAGCCCGCTGAGCGCGGGGCTGGTGCTGCCGGCATTGGCGGTCAGGCTGATACTGGGGAAAAACGCCGCACGTGCTGCGCCAATGTCGGCATTGGCCGCGCGCAGCTGGTACTCGGCCTGGACAATGTCCGGGCGGCGTTGCAGCAGGTCGGAGGGCAGGCCGGCTTGCAAGCCGGCGATCTGTTCATTGGCCAGGGGCAGGGCGCGGAGGTCGTCGGCCACAGGGGCACCCACCAGTAGCGTCAGTTGGTTGAGGTCCTGGGCCATCTGGCGTTTGTAACGGGCCACGGCCGCGCGCGTGCTGTCGACGCTGGTACGTGCCTGGATCTGGTCCAGAGCCGAAACAGTACCCGCGCGGCGCTGGTTGACGGTCAGGCGCAGGCTGCGCTCGTCCGCTACCAGGGTGTCGTTGGCCAGGGCCAGCAGCTCCTGGTCGGCACGCCAGGTCAGGTACACGCTGGCGACGCTGGCCACCAGGCTCAACTGGGTGCTGCGCCGGGCCTGGTCGCTGGCCAGGTAGGTCAGCAGCGCTTGGTCACTGAGGCTGCGCAGGCGGCCGAACAGGTCGAGCTCGTAGGCGCTCACGCCCAAGGTCGCCGCATAGGTGGAGCTGATCATGCCCTGATCGGTGCCGGTCATGCGCCGCGGCAGGTACTGACGCTGCCCCTGCCCATTGGCGGAGACCTTGGGCAACAGCTCGGCGCGCTGAATGCGGTACTGGGCACGGTAGGCCTCGACATTAAGCGCTGCACTGCGCAGGTTGCGGTTATTGGCCAAGGCGTTGTCGATCAATTGGCGCAATACCGGGTCCTGGAACACTTGGCGCCAGTCATCGACGGCCGGGTGCGCCTGCACATCGCCTTGATAGGCAGGCCCTTGTGGGTAGTGCGCGGCCACCGCTGCGCCTGGGCGCTGGTAGTCAGGGGCCAGCGAACAGCCACACAACAGCGCAGCGCACAGGATAAGGCTAGATCGGGGCATCGGTGTGTCTCGCAGAGTCAGGCGCCGGCCATCCATTTGGTCAGGCCATGGCGGCCACTGACCCCCAGCTTGGCGGTGGCGCGCTTGAGGTAGGTTTCGATCGAGCTGTTTTTCACGTTCAGCCGCTGCGCCATTTCCGGCACCGTGCCGCCGGTCAGCAGGCCCAGGCAGACCTCCTGTTCCCGGGTCGACAGCCTCACGGCTTCCTGCACCAGGCGCTCGCCAAACGAATGGCGCAACGAGCCCGCTGGCAAATCGGCCAGCGGCGAGCCGGCATGCCGTGCCCCCCCTTGGCGCAGCAACTGGCCGTGGTGCTCGACCAGCGGCAGCAAGGTGTCAGACAGGCTTTTCAGTTGCGACAGTTCAGCCAGCGAAAAGCCACGCTGGCTGGGCAAGCGATGAAAGCAGATGACCCAGCGCTGCACACCGCTGCAGGACACCAGGTTGCACTGGTGGGCACTCTGGCGAGGCTGCCCAGCGTCTTGTGGGGCTTTGAATTCGATCAGCAGCGGGTCCTTCATCTGCATGATGCTTTGCAGCAGCGGGTGGCGCAGGTTGTTGACGTTGGGCAGTTCAGGGGCAGGGCCGGCACTGCCCAGTACCCTGATGCGGCTGACGCTGGCCTGGCGTGGGTCAAGGGTCCATTCACTGAGGTCGAGCCTGTGGACCGGCACCTGGGCATTTACCAGATGCAACATCTGGTCGGCGAAGCGCTCGGCGCCGGTACTGGCGATCAGTTCGCCCAGTTGCAGATACAACTGCGGGTCGGGGCGGTGTTCGAGGCTGTCGGTCAGCTTCATATCATTGTCTTCCTTGATTCTAAGCTTTGCGGCGGGTGGTCTCGCGGTCGAGTCCTCTGGGGGGTAGGTGGGAGTGGCGGTATTCAAGCCCGGCCGGGGTGCTGCGTCTGTAGTGGAAAACAGGGACAGAAAGTGCCACCGATTGCGGATCAGGTGGGCAGGGGCACGGACGGTGTCGGTACTGGCGAATGAGGGCTTGGCCAGCCAATTGACGCCAGAAGCGTGGCGATCCAGGCCTGTTCCATGCCGATAGTTTCGGGTGTAGGCAATACCGGGTAGATGCTGTAGCAAATCTCCTACATGTTTTTCAGCAGGCTTCTACAGGTCCAGCGTGTGTCCGGGTTTCGGGGGCCATACAGCCTGGGGGCGGGGTGCTTGAATCCGCGGATGATCAATCAGAAGGACCTGCCGACTCATGCCTGCCGCCGAAACCTTTGCCCTGAGCGTTGCCCAGCGCGACATCTGGTTGGACCAGATCAGCCACGGCGACTCGCCGCTGTACAACATCGGCGCCTATGTCGAAATGAACGGCGGGGTGGATGCCGCGCGGCTGCGCCAGGCACTGGCGCACCTGGTTGCCCAGCATGACGGCCTGCGTACTGTGCTGGTGACACAGGGGGGGATGGCGCGGCAGTACTTTGCCCCCACCCTGGAAGTGGAACTGGTGCGGCACGATGTGCGCGATGCAGAGGCGCCGTGGGCGGCCGCCCAGGCCCTGCTGCAAGCCCGGATGCAGACGCCCTATCGCCTGGATGCCAGCCCGCTTTGGGGCACCACACTGATTCGCCTGGGCGAGCAGCGCTACCTGTTTGCCGTACAGGCCCACCACCTGGTCCTCGACGGTTGGGGGGTGGACCAGTGGTTCAAGCAGATCGCCGAATACTACAACCTGCTCGAACAGGGGCTGCCCCTGCCGAGCGGCGCACCGTCCTATCGGGCGTTCATCGAGGACGATGCCCAGTACCAGGGTTCGCCACGGCACGACCGCGACCGCGATTATTGGCTGGCTAAATACCAGCAGTTGCCGGACGCCTTGCTGGCGCCGCGCGAGCGTAACGCGGTACACCTTTCGCCGCCCAGCGCAGTGCTCGAACAGCCATTCGATACCCGTTTGCTGGCACGTATGCGAGCGCTGGGAAGCACGCTGCAGGCCTCGCCATTTCATGTACTGCTGGCCGCCCTGCATGTGTGCAGCGCACGCACCTGGCAGCGTGACGAGTGGGTGGTCGGTTTGCCGGTGCGCAACCGCGGCAACGCGCAGTTCAAGTCGACCCTGGGGCTGTTTACCCAAGTCAGCGCGTTGCGCATGGACTTTGGCCGCGAGCGCACCTTCGCGGCGCTGGTGCAGGGGATACGCGATGCGCTCAAGCAGGACTTCCGCCACCAGCGTTTCGCCCTCAGCGAACTCAACCGCAGCCTCGGCGCATTGCGTGAAGAACGGCCACAGCTGTTCGAACTGATGGTGTCGTTCGAAGAGGATGGCAACGACCTGCGTTTCGGTGACGTGCCTGGCCACACCGTGATGGTTTGCAATGGCCATGAACCCACCCCGTTGAGCATTCACCTGCGCTGCAACAGCCAACGTGACAGCGCTCGCCTGCACCTGGTGCACAACCGCGCCTGGTTCAGTGAACAGGACGCTACGGCGCTGGCCGAGCGCCTGCTGCACGTCCTCGAGCAAGGCCTGGAACAACCGGAGCAAAGTATCGCGTCCTTTGACCTGCTGACCGCCAGCGAGCACGCCCGCCTGCGGCAGTGGAATGCCACGGCGCAACGAGGGCCCGACAATGGCGAGGCGTTGATTCATCGTCGTATCGAGGCCCAGGCCAAGGCCACGCCGCAGGCCTTGGCAGCGCTTCAGGATGGCCAGAGCCTGAGCTACGGCGAGCTCGACCGCCGCGCCGACGCGCTGGCCCAGCACCTGGCGAACCAGGGTGCCAAGCCTGACCGGCGCGTGGCGGTGGTCGCCCAACGCGGCCTGGACACCCTGGTCGGCCTGTTGGCCGTGCTCAAGGCCGGTGCCGCCTACGTGCCGATCGACCCGGCCCACCCGCAGGAACGCCTGGCCTACCTGCTGGGCGACAGCGAGCCAGACATCGTGTTGACCCAGTCATGGCTGTGTGATCGCCTTCCCGCGCATGGTCTGGCGCAGATCGAACTGGATCGCTGGGACTGGAACGCGCCGCCCGCCGCCCTGGCCCGGCCTGCGCAGCCGCTGCCCAGCGATCTGGCTTACGTCATCTATACCTCCGGCTCCACAGGGCAGCCTAAAGGCGTGATGGTCGAGCACCACATGCTGGCCAACCTGATCGACTGGCACTGCAGTGCGTTCGAGCTGGGCCCAGGCCGCCATCAGTCGAGCCTGGCCGGCTTCGGCTTCGACGCCATGGCCTGGGAGGTATGGCCGGCCCTGTGCAGCGGCGCGACCCTGCACCTGGCACCCGTGCGTGACGGTGCCGAAGACATCGATGCCTTGCTCCGCTGGTGGCGCGCCCAGCCGCTGGATGTCAGCTTCCTGCCCACGCCGGTGGCCGAGCATGCCTTCGCCCAAGGTGAGCTACACCCCACCTTGCAGACCCTGCTGATTGGCGGCGACCGCCTGCGGCGCATGGCCCGCGAGCGGCGCTACCGGGTCATCAACAACTACGGCCCCACCGAAGCCACGGTGGTGGCGACCTCGGGCGAGGTGACGGCAGGTGGCCCGCTGCATATCGGCGGGCCGGTGGCCAACACGCAGTTGTACGTGCTCGACGAGCAGCGCCGCCTGTTGCCCATCGGGGCCCCGGGCGAGCTGTATGTGGGCGGCAAGGGGGTTGCCCGGGGTTACCTCAAGCGGCCGCAGATGAGCGCCGAGCGCTTTCTCGACGACCCGTTCAGCACGCTGCCACGGGCGCGGATGTACCGCACCGGCGACCTCGTGCGCTGGCTGCCCGACGGCACCCTGGAATACCTCGGGCGTAACGACGACCAGGTGAAAATCCGCGGTGTCCGGGTTGAGCTGGCTGAAATCGAGGCCGCCCTGGCCAGCCATGCGGCGGTACGCGAGTGCGTGGTGATGCTGCGCGAAGGCCAACTGCAAGCGTGGTACATCGGCCAGTTGGCGGTAACACCGCGGGCACTGCATGAACACCTGCGCGAACGCCTGCCAGCGGCTTTGCTGCCGGTGGCCTATGTCAACCTGGCGGCCTGGCCGCTGACCGCCAATGGCAAGCTCGACCGCCGCGCCTTGCCGACTGCGGACGAAGCCGCCAAGGTGCGCCGCGAACATGAGGTGCCCATTGGTGAAGTCGAGCAACGCCTGGCCGTGCTTTGGGCTGAATTGCTGCAGGTCGAGCGGGTAGGGCGCCAGGATCACTTTTTCGAGCTGGGCGGCCATTCGCTGCTGGCCGTGCAACTGATCGAGCGAATGCGTCAGCAAGGCCTGCAAGCCGATGTGCAGGTGCTGTTCGGCCAATCGACCCTGGCCAGCCTCGCCGCATCCGTGATGGTCGGGGAAGCCGTTCGCATACCGGCCAACCGGGTAGCGCCGCAGTGCCAGCGCATCACGCCTGACATGCTCACGCTCAGCGTGCTGACGCAAACCGCCATCGACCGTATCGTCGCCTCGGTACCGGGCGGTGCTGGCAACGTGCAGGAAATCTATCCGCTGGCCCCCCTGCAACAGGGCCTGCTGTACCACCATGTCACCGATGTACGCGACCCTTACCAGCAGCAGGCGTTGTTCGCCTTTGCCAGCGCCCAGCAGTTGCAGGCCTTCGGCGAGGCGTTGCAGCAGGTGATCGACCGGCACGACATCCTGCGTACCAGCCTGGCCTGGGAGGGGCTCGAACAGCCCCAACAGGTGGTCTGGCGCCAGGCGCGCCTGCCGGTCGATAACTGGCTGACGACAGCGCCCGACGGCAACATCGCCGGGCAACTGCGCAGCCACTACGACCCCCAGCATCGGCCCTTGGACCTGCGCCAGGCACCGATGATGGCGCTGGCCTGCACCGAGGATGCCCAGCACGGGCGCTGGCTGGGTTTGCTGCGCTTCCACCACCTGGTCAACGATGCCGTCTCGCTGCAGGTGCTGTTGGGCGAGCTCGAAGCCTTCATGGCCGGGCGTGGCGAACAGCTGCCGGCGCCTGTGCCCTATCGCGAGTATGTGGCGCTGAGTGCGGCTGCCGAGCGCCAGGCACGGCACGAGGCGTTCTTTCGCGAGCAACTGGCCGGCATTGAGCCGCCTGCGCCTATTGCCGGGCTCGGCGGCGAGCCGGTGGATGCGTTTGATCTGCACAGCCATAGCCAGGCCGTCGAAGCGCCGCTGGCGGGGTTGTTGCGTACCCAGGCCCGGCATCAGGGGGCGAGCCTCGCCAGCTTGCTGCACCTGGCCTGGGCCCAGGTGCTAGGGACCCTCGGCGGGCGTGATGAAGTCACCCTTGGCACAGTGCTGCTGGGCCGCAGCATGGCGGGCAAAGGCGCTGATCGTGCCTTGGGCATGTTCATCAACAGTTTGCCGTTGCGGGTGCAGCTGGAGCATCGTTCGGTCGAACAGGCGCTGGGCGAGACCCACGCGGGCCTGGCCGCATTGCTCGGCCACGAGGACGCACCGCTGATGCTCGCTCAGCGGTGCAGCGGCCTGCCGGCGGGCACCGCGCTGTTCGACAGCCTGATCAACTACCGCCAAGGGGCCGTGTTGCACGGGCAGGTGCTGCCGGGTGTGGAACTGGTCGAGGCCAGTGAAGTCCTGAGCCATGGCCTGGTGTTGACGGTCGACGACCACGCCGACGGGCTGCAGCTTGCCGTGCGTGCGCCGCGAGCGATTGGCGCGCAGCGGGTACTGAACTACTTGCTGGCGACCTTGCGCCAGCTGGGCAGCGCCCTTGCCGAACGCCGCAGCGTGAGCCTGACGGCGTTGTGCGCGGTGCCTGAAGGTGAGCTACACCGCTTGCTGCATGGTTTCAACGCCACGCAAGACCTGCAAAGCCCGGTCACGCAGACCTTGCCTGCGCTGTTCCAGGCCCAGGTGCGGCGTACGCCCCAGGCCATCGCGCTGCAGACCGACGACAGTTTCCTCGATTACCAGGCCCTCAACGCCCAGGCCAACCGCCTGGCCCACCACCTGATCGGCCTGGGCGTACGCCCGGATGCGCGGGTGGCGGTGTGCGTCGAGCGCGGCGCTGCACTCATGGTGGCGTTGCTCGGCGTGCTCAAGGCGGGCGGTGCCTACGTACCACTGGACCCTGGCTACCCGGCCGAGCGCCTGCGCTTCATGCTTGATGACAGTACCCCGACGGTGGTGCTGGTACACGGCGCTACCCAGGGCCTGTTCGACCAACTGCCAGGCCCTGTGCTCGACCTCGACCGTGGCGACTGGCACGCCTGCCCGACAACTGACCCGCAGGTAGCTGGCCTGGGCCCGTCGCAACTGGCCTATGTGATGTACACCTCGGGCTCAACCGGCACCCCGAAGGGGGTGATGATCGAGCACCGTGGCCTGTGCAACCTGATGCACTGGGGTTCGCGAATCTGCCCGCCACGCCCGGGCGATGCCTTGCTGCAGCGGGCGCCGTTCAGTTTCGACGGTTCGGTCTGGGAGCTGTTCTGGCCGCTGACCGCCGGCCTGCGCCTGGTCCTGGCACGCCCTGACGGGCATCGTGACCCTGCGTACCTGGTGCAACGGGTCCAGGCCAGCCAGGTGACCACGATCAAGTTCGTGCCGGCGTTGCTGCATCAGTTTCTCGAAGAACCTGGTGTCCAGGGTTGCACCAGCCTGACGGACATCTTCTGCGGCGGCGGCGAACTGACACTGGCGTTGCTGCAGCGTGTGCGCGAGCGCCTGCCCAAGGTGCGCCTACACAACGTCTATGGCCCCACGGAAGCCACGGTAGACAGCACCGCCTGGACCTTGCAGCCCCATGAGCCCCTGCCGCTGCTGGCGCCGCCGATTGGCCGGCCGATCGCCAATACCCGCCTGTATGTGCTCGATGCGCACGACCGGCCGGTGCCGCTGGGTGCGGTGGGCCAGTTGCACATTGGCGGTGTCGGCGTGGCCCGTGGCTACCTTGGGCTGCCGGCGTTGCAGGCCGAGCGTTTCATCGCCAGCCCATTTGTCGAGGGCGACCGGCTGTATCGCACCGGCGACCTGGTGCGCTACCGCCTGGACGGCGAATTGGACTTCGTCGGCCGCAACGACTTCCAGGTCAAGCTGCGCGGTTTGCGGGTGGAGCTTGGCGAGATCGAAGCGTCGCTGACCGCACACCCGGCAATCGGCCAGGCCGTGGTGCTGATGCGCGAAGAGCGCCTGGTGGCCTACTTCACCTGCCGCGAGGGCAGCAGCGCGCCGGCGCTTGAAGTACTGCGCAGTCACCTGTTGGCGCGCATGCCCGAGTACATGGTGCCGCAGGCGTTCGTTGCTTTGGCCCAGTTGCCTTTGAGCAACAACGGCAAGATCGACCGCCAGGCCCTGCCGGCGCCGGGTGCAGAGTCGGTGATCAGCCGCGCCTACCAGGCCCCGCGCGGCGAGCTGGAAACCGCGCTGGCCGAGATCTGGACCGATGTGCTGAAAATCGAGCAAGTCGGGCGGGATGACAACTTCTTCGAGCTGGGTGGCCATTCACTGCTGGCCGTCGGCCTGGTGGCACGCATGCGCCAGGCCGGCCTACATGTGGATGCCCGCACCTTGTTCAGCCAGCCGACGCTGGCGGGGCTTGCGGCCAGCACCCGCCTCGAACAGGTCGAGGTGGTGATACCGCAGACCACCATTCCCAGCCTGGGCAAACGCAGGCGCATCTGAAAGCACCGGGGCCGCATAGCGGCCCCGGAGCTATCCGCAATTGTCCCCGCTTCCCATGTCAGACCGACCGGTCACGATCCTTTAGCGTGTCCACGATCCCTATTTCCAGGCAAAGCAGGATGCTTACCGATGCACTTCAGCGAACTGATGGCTGCTCTTTCCACCCGTGCAATCCGACTCCAGCGTGAAGACCAGGACCTGATCGTCCTCGGCGATGACGACACCTTGGACGATAGCTTGTGGGAGGCGCTGTCGCGGCACAAGCCGGCGTTGCTGGAGATGCTCGCCGAACGCGATGACGACTGGCTGAGCCCGGCCTTTTGCATCACCCCCGATATGTTGCCGCTGGTAGCCCTGGAGCAACAGGCCATCGACCGCATCGTCGCCAGCGTGCCCGGCGGCGCCGCCAACGTTCAGGACATCTACCCGCTGGCGCCGCTGCAGCAGGGCATGCTGTACCACCACCTGTCCGCCAGCGACGGCGACCCGTACCTGTCGCAGGTGCAACTGCGCTTTGCCAGCAAAGCCCACCTCGAAGCCTTCGCCGAGGCACTGCAGTGGGTGATCCAGCGCCATGACATCCTGCGCACCGCGCTGCACTGGGAGTACCTTGACCAACCGGTGCAAGTGGTCTGGCAGCAGGCGACGCTGGTTCGCGAAGCCGTCCCGGTTGCCGGTAGCGCGGCGCTGGCCGAGTTGTGCGCGCGCTTCGACCCGCGCCAATACTGCCTCGACCTGCGCCAGGCGCCGCTGATGCAGTTGATGCACGCGCAGGGCGAAGGTGAGACGTGGGTGGCACTGCTGATGTTCCACCATGTGGTCATGGACCATACCGCGCTGGATATCGTGCGCCGGGAAATCCAGGCGCACCTTGCCGGCCAGGCCGAACACTTGGCCGCGCCCATGCCGTTTCGCAACGTGCTGGCCGCCGCCCGCCAGGCACTGGATGAGCAGGCCCATGAAGGGTTCTTCCGCGAGATGCTGGGTCACATCGATGAGCCGACACTGGCCTTCGGCCTGCAAGCCAAAGGCGATGCGCTGCTGGAGCAGGCACGCCTGACTCTGGCCCCGGCGCTCAGCCAGCGCCTGCGCAGCCAGGCCCGGCAACTCGGGGTAAGCCCGGCGAGCGTGCTGCACCTGGGCTTCGGCCGGCTGGTGGGGCAGCTTTCGGCGCGTCAGCAGGTGGTGTTCGGCAGTGTGCTGCTGGGCCGCATGACCACCGGCGACGGCAGCGAGCAGGCGCTGGGCATGTTCATCAACAGCCTGCCGCTGCGTATTGACCTTGGCGCAACCGGCGTGCGTGATGCGTTGCTGGCCACCCACCGACGGCTCAGCGCCTTGCTTGGCCACGAACAGGCGTCCCTGGCCCTGGCCCAGCGCTGCAGCGGCGTGGCTGCACCGGCGCCGCTGTTCAACACCCTGCTCAATTACCGCCACAGCGATGCGGGCGATGCTGCCGAGGTCATCCCGGTGGCCGACGGCATCGATATCGTCGGCGCCGAGGAACGTACCGATTACCCGTTGACCGTCAGCGTCGATGATTTGGGCGACGATCTGCGCCTGACCGTACAGAGCCTGCCCGAATGGGGCGCGGCGCGCTTGTGCGCGCAATTCGAGCAGATCCTGGCCAGCCTGGTCGAGGCGTTGGAACATGCGCCCACTGCACCCATGCAAGGGCTGCAGGCACTGCCCCTGGCAGAGCGCGAACAGTTGCTGCAACAGTTCAACCACACGGCTGGGGCGTACCCACAGGGGCAGACCGTCCACGCCCTGGTCGAGGCCCGCGCGGCCCGCGCACCGGCTGCGGTGGCGCTGCTGCAGGGTGACCAGGCTTTGAGTTACGACGCACTCAACCGCCACGCCAACCAGCTTGCGCATCAGCTGATCGCGCGTGGCGTCAAGGTGGGCGACCGTGTTGCCCTATGCCTGCCGCGCAACAGCGGGCGCGTGGTCGCGTTGCTGGGTGTGCTCAAGGCGGGCGCGGCCTATGTACCGGTAGACCCCGCCTACCCGGCAGAGCGCATTGCCTATCTGCTGGCCGACAGCGAACCGGCACTGGTGGTGAGCGAGGCTGCTATTACCGGGTTGCCGGCCGGGGTGCCGCGCCTCGACCTGGATCTTGCACAAAGCATCGCTGTGCACGACAGCAACCCTCAGTTGCCTGAGTTGCACGCGCAGCACCTGGCGTATCTGGTCTACACCTCCGGCTCCACCGGCCAGCCGAAGGGTGTGATGATCGAGCATCACACCCTCGCCAACCTGGTGCACTGGCACTGCCAGGCCTTCGCGCTGGACGCCACTGCACAGGCGTCCAGCGTGGCCGGTTTCGGCTTCGACGCCATGGCCTGGGAAGTCTGGCCCGCTCTGTGCGCCGGGGCCACGTTGCACCTGCCGCCTGCGCACATCGCCAACGAGCATGTCGATGAACTGCTCGACTGGTGGCTGGCGCAGCCGTTGACGGTCAGTTTCCTGCCTACACCGGTGGCCGAGCAGGCCCTGCGCCGCGAACGTCAGCACCCGACCCTGCGCACCTTGCTGGTAGGCGGCGACCGCCTGCGCCAGTTCGAGCGTGACCCAGGGTTTGCCTTGGTCAACAACTACGGGCCGACCGAAACCACCGTGGTCGCTACCTCCGGGCAGGTGGTGCCTGGCGGGCCTCTGCACATCGGCCGGCCGATCGCCAATACCCGCGTCTATGTGCTGGACGAAGGCCTGCAGCCGGTACCGGTCGGCGTCACCGGTGAGCTGTTCATCGGCGGGGCGCAAGTGGCGCGTGGCTACTTCAACCGCCCAGCGTTGACCGAGCAGGCGTTTCTCGTCGATCCGTTCAGCGCGCAGCCCAACGCACGGATGTACCGCAGCGGTGATAGGGTGCGCTGGAATGCCGATGGCACCCTCGATTACCTCGGCCGCAACGACGACCAGGTGAAGATTCGCGGCGTGCGGGTAGAGCTGGGCGAAATCGAAGCCACCCTCGCAGCGCAGCCCGGCATCGACACGGCCGTGGTGCTGGTGCGGGGCGAGCGTCTGCTGGCCTGGTTCACCGAGACCGCCCCGGTGGATATCGAAACTTTGCGCCAGGCCCTTCAGGCCCGCTTGCCGGCGCACATGGTACCGCTGGCGTTGCTGCGCCTGGCTGAGCTGCCGCTGACCAGCCACGGCAAGCTGGACCGCCGCGCACTGCCCGACCCGGCTACCTCGCAGTTGTTCGGCCAGGCATTCGAGGCGCCTGAAGGTGAGACCGAAGCCACGATGGCGGCCATCTGGGCCGATGTGCTGGGCGTGGAACGGGTAGGGCGGCACGACAACTTCTTCGAACTGGGCGGCCACTCGCTGCTGGCGGTGACGCTGGTCGAGCGCCTGCGCAAGGCTGGCCTGCTCATCGATGTGCGTGTGCTGTTCGCCCAGCCGACCCTGGCCGCGCTGGCCAGCGCAGCGGCTATCGGCCGCGAAGTGACGGTGCCCGCCAACCGGGTGCCGCTGCACGCTGAACGGATTACCCCGCAGATGCTGAGCCTGGTCACCCTGGAGCAGGCGACCCTCGACGACATCGTCGCCAGCGTGCCGGGTGGCGCTGCCAACGTGCAGGAAATCTACCCGCTGGCACCCCTGCAGGAGGGCATTCTCTACCATCACCTGAGCGCCGAGCAGGGCGACCCCTACCTGCTGCAGACCCGCCTGGCCTTTGACAGTGTCGAACGCCTGCTGGCCTGGGCCGGTGCCCTGCAACAGGTTATCGACCGCCATGACATCCTGCGCACCGCAGTGCTCTGGCAAGGGCTGGCGCAGCCGCTGCAGGTGGTCTGGCGCAAGGCCGAACTGGTGGTCAGTGAAATCGATGACCTGGCTGATGAGGATGGCAGGCCACGGATCGAGCAGTTGCATGCGCGTTTCGATGCACGGCAACACCGGCTGGACCTGACCCAGGCGCCGCTGACCCGCCTGTACTACAGCCTGGACCCCGCCAACCACCAGGTGGTGGCGATTCTGCTGTTCCACCACCTCACCCTCGACCACACGGCCATGGACGTGGTCGCCCGCGAAATGCGCGCATTGCTGTTTGGCCAGGGGCATACGCTGCCGGCCGCGGTGCCGTACCGCAACTATGTGGCCCAGGCCCGCCTGGGTGATCAGGCCGGCCACGAGGCGTTCTTCCGCGAGATGCTCGCCGATGTCGATGAGCCGACCTTGCCGCTGGGCTTCGCCGACGTGCAGGGCGATGGCCGGGGTATCGAAACGGCCTTCCAGGCCCTGGACGGCGAGGTTGCCCTCGGTTTGCGCGCCCAGGCCCGGCAACTGGGTGTCAGCGCCGCGAGCCTGATGCACCTGGCCTGGGCGCGGGTACTGGGGGTGCTTGCCAACCGCCATGACGTGGTCTTCGGTACCGTGCTGATGGGCCGCCTGCAAGGGGGTGAGGGCGCCGATCGGGCGCTGGGCATGTTCATCAACACCCTGCCGCTGCGGGTGGACACCACGCTGGCCATGCGTGCCGCCGTGCGCGCCACCCACCGTAGCCTGTCGGCCTTGCTCGGCCATGAGCACGCGCCGTTGGCCCTGGCCCAGCGCTGCAGTGGCGTGGCGGCCGCTGCGCCGCTGTTCAGCGCCTTGCTCAACTATCGGCACAGCGCCGACGATGCAGCGCGTGACGGTGAGGGCATCTGGGAGGGCGTGCGCCTGCTCGGGGGCGAGGAGCGCAGCAATTACCCGCTGACCCTCAGTGTCAACGACCTGGGTGATGGCTTCACGTTCAGTGTGCTGGCCGTCGAGGGTATTGGTGCGGCGCGGGTTGCCACGTGGATGGCCAATGCCGTCACCCAGCTGCTGCAAGCACTGGAGCAGGGACAGGAGGCGCCGGTCGACAGCCTATCGATCTTGAACGATGAAGCTCGCCAGCAACTGCTGGGCAGCTTCAATGCCACCACGCAGCACTATCCGCAAGGGCTGACGGTGCATGCTCTGGTCGAGGCCCGGGCAGCCGCGACCCCGGATGCCACGGCAGTCAGCCAGCCGGGCATGGCGCTCAGCTATGGTGACCTGAACCTTCGGGCCAACCGCCTGGCGCACCAGCTGATCGCACGCGGCGTGCGTTGCGGTGACCGGGTGGCGTTGTGCCTGGGCCGTAGCGCCGAGCGGGTGATCGGCCTGCTGGCCGTGCTCAAGGCCGGGGCCGCCTATGTACCGGTGGACCCAAGCTATCCCGCCGAACGCATCGCCTACCTGTTGGCCGACAGCGCGCCCGCCCTGGTGTTGAGCGAAGCGGCCATCGACGGCTTGCCTGCTGGCATACCGCGCCTGAACCTCGACCAGGCCGCCAGCGATGACGCCCTCGACAGCAATCCGCACGTGCCCGGGTTGGATGCTCACCAGTTGGCCTACCTGGTCTACACCTCTGGCTCCACCGGCCAGCCCAAAGGGGTGATGATCGAACACCATACCCTGGCCAACCTGGTGCACTGGCACTGCCAGGCCTTTGCGCTGGAGACCGGTACACGTACTTCAAGCGTCGCGGGCTTCGGTTTCGACGCAATGGCCTGGGAGGTCTGGCCGGCATTGTGTGCCGGTGCCACGCTGCACCTGCCACCTGCGCACATCGGCAATGAACATGTCGAAGCGCTGCTTGACTGGTGGCTCGAACAGCCACTGACCGTCAGCTTCCTGCCCACGCCCGTGGCCGAGCTGGCGCTGCGCCGCGAACGCCAGCACCCGACCTTGCGCACCTTGCTGATAGGTGGCGACCGCCTGCGTCAGTTCGAACGTGACCCAGGCTTTGCCCTGGTCAACAACTACGGACCGACCGAGACCACGGTGGTCGCCACCTCTGGGCAGGTGCAGCCCGGCGCTGCGTTGCACATCGGCAAGCCCATCGCCAATACCCGCGTCTACGTGCTCGACGCGCATCGCCAAGCGGTGCCGGTGGGCGTTGTGGGCGAGCTGTACATCGGCGGTGCGCAGGTGGCGCGGGGGTACTTCAATCGCCCTGAACTGACCGAGCAGCGCTTTTTCGCCGACCCGTTCAGCCGCAAGCCTGGCGCGCGCATGTACCGCAGCGGCGACCTGGTGCGCTGGAACGCCGATGGCACCCTCGATTACCTCGGCCGCAACGACGACCAGGTGAAGATTCGCGGCATGCGCGTGGAGTTGGGTGAAATCGAAGCCGCCCTGGCCGCACAGACGGGTATTGCCGATGCCGTGGTGCTGGTGCGGGGCGAGCGCTTGCTGGCCTGGTTCACCGAGTCCGCACCGGTGGTGATCGACGCTGTGCGTCAAGCGCTGCAGGCCAGCTTGCCGGGGCACATGCTGCCGCAAGCGTTTATCCGTGTGGAGGAGTGGCCGCTGACCAGCCACGGCAAGCTGGACCGCCGTGCCCTGCCCGAACCGGATACCGCCGATTGGGTCAGCCGGGGTTACGAGGCGCCCGTCGGCGAGACCGAAGCGGCCATGGCCAGCGTCTGGGCCGAGGTGCTGGGCGTGGAGCGGGTAGGGCGGCATGACAATTTCTTCGAACTGGGCGGCCACTCGTTGCTGGCAGTGGCCCTGATCGAACGCCTGCGCCAACAAGGCCTGCCTACCGACGTGCGGGTGCTGTTCGGCCAACCGACCGTGGCCGCACTGGCGGCCGCACTGGGCAATGGCCGCCAGGTAAGCGTGCCGGACTACTGCATTGCAGAGGGCTGCACCCACATCACCCCGGCCATGCTGCCGTTGCTGGCCCTGGACGCCGCCGCCATCGAGCGCATTGTCGCCACGGTGCCGGGTGGCGCCGCCAACGTGCAGGACATCTACCCGCTGGCACCGCTGCAAGAAGGCATTCTCTACCATCACCTGAGCGCCGCCGACCAAGACCCGTACCTGCTGCAATGGCGCGTGGCATTCGACAGCCAGGCCCGCCTGCAAGCGTTCGCCGCTGCCCTGGACCAGGTCATCGCCCGCCACGATATCCTGCGCACCGCCGTGCTGTGGGACGGCCTGGCGCAGCCAGCCCAGGTGGTCTGGCGCAGCGTGCCAGGGTCGGTGCTGGTTGAGTGCGCCGAACAGGCCGGCCGAATTGACCTCAGCCAGGCCCCATTGATGCGCCTGCTGGCGAACCCGCAGCCGGGCGCGGAACGCATCGAGGCCACCCTGCAATTCCACCACATCGCCCTTGACCATACGGCCATGAAAGTGGTGCTTGCGGAGATCCGCGATCACCTGCGCGGGCAACAGCCCAGCCAGCCGGCCGTGCCCTACCGCAACTATGTGGCCCAGGCCCGCCTGGCCATCAGCGAGGCCGAACACGAAGCGTTCTTCCGCGCCGAACTGGCCGACATCGACGCGCCGACCTTGCCCTATGGCCTGCTCGACCTGCAGGGCCAGGCCAGTGCCTTCGAACTGGCCACCGTGCAGCTGCACAGCGAGCAATACCGGCGCCTGCGCCGCCAGGCGCAGCAGCTGGGCGTAAGCGCCGCCAGCGTGCTGCACCTGGCCTGGGCGCGGCTGGTGGCCGCCACCAGTGGCCAGGACCGCGTGGTATTCGGCACCGTGCTGCTCGGCCGCCTGCAAGGCGGTGCGGGGGCCGACCGCGGCCTGGGCATGTTCATCAATACCCTGCCGCTGCGCTTGGACCTGCAGGGGCTGGGTGTGCAAGCCGGTGTGCGCCTGGCCCATCAGCGGCTGAGTGCGCTGCTGGTGCACGAGCATGCCTCGCTGGCCCTGGCCCAGCGCTGCAGCGGTGTGGCCGCGCCGACACCTTTGTTCAGTGCCATGCTCAACTACCGCCACGGCGCCAGCCAGCCCGAACAGCAAGCGCAGCGCGAAGCCCTGGAAGGCATCGAGGCCCTGCCCAGCGGCGGGCACGGCAACTACCCGCTGAGTGTCAACGTCGACGACCTGGGCGACGGCCTGCGCCTGACCGCCCAGGTCAGCGCCCAGGTCGGCGCGCAGCGCGTCTGCGAGCAACTGTTGCAGGTGTTGGTCGGTTTGCTGGATGCCCTTGAGCATGCGCCCCACACGCTAGTGCAGCAGCTGCCAGTATTGACACCGAATGAACGCCAGCAACTGCTGGCCAACGCCACGCAGCGGCCCGACGCTGCGGAGCAACCGTTGCACGCGCTGCTCGAGGCGCAGGTGAGGCGCACGCCGAATGCCATTGCCCTGGCCGCCGAGGAGGGCGAACTGAGCTATCGCCAGCTCGACGAGCAGGCCAATCGCCTGGCCCATCACCTGATCGGCCTAGGGGTAAAACCCGATGACCGTGTGGCGATCTGCGTCGAGCGTGGTTTGTCGATGGTGGTCGGCTTGCTGGCCATCCTCAAGGCGGGCGGTGCCTATGTGCCGGTCGACCCGGGTTACCCGGCCGAACGCATTCGCCACATGCTGGTGGACAGTGCGCCGCTGGCGGTGCTGGTGCACAACGCTACCCGCGAGGCCGCGCACGGCGCCCAAGCGCCCCTGGTCGACCTCGACCAGCCTTGCTGGCACGCCCAACCGATCAGCAACCCACGCGTGCCTGCGCTGAACGCTCGGCATCTGGCTTATGTGATCTATACCTCCGGCTCCACGGGCCTGCCCAAAGGGGTCATGGTCGAGCACCGCAACGTGGTCAACCTGGTGCGCTGGAGCCAGCGCCTTTGCCAGCCGGCGGGTGACGGCGCGGTGCTGCACAAAACCCCGGTCAGCTTCGATGCCTCGGTGTGGGAGCTGTTCTGGCCACTGTGCAGCGGCCTGCGCCTGGTGCTGGCACGCCCGGACGGCCAGCGCGACCCGCAGTACCTCGCGCAACTGATCGAGGCGCAGCAGGTCAGCGTGGTGCAATTCGTGCCGGCGTTGCTGCAGCAGTTCCTCGAAACTCCCGCCAGCAGCCGCTGCACCCGCCTCAGCGATATCGTCTGCGGTGGCGGCGAGTTGACCGAAGCCCTGGCCGCCCAGGTGCGTCAGCGCCTGCCGGGTGTGCGCCTGCATAACGTTTATGGGCCGACCGAGACCACCGTCGATTGCAGTGCCTGGACGCTGGAGCCGGGCGCCGAGCTGCCGCAAGGGGCATTGCCGATTGGCACCGCCATCGACAATACCCGCCTGTATGTACTCGACCCCTACGACCAACCGGTGCCCTGGGGCGTGGTCGGCCACCTGCACATCGGTGGCGCCGGCGTGGCCCGTGGTTACCTGGGCTTGCCAGCGCAACAGGCCGAGCGTTTCATTGCCAGCCCCTTCGTCGACGGCGAGCGCCTGTACCGCAGCGGTGACTTGGTGCGCCAGTGCCAGGACGGTAACCTGGTCTTCCTAGGCCGCAACGATCACCAGGTGAAGATTCGCGGCCTGCGCATCGAACCGGGTGAGATCGAAGCCTGCCTGGTGCGTATTCCCGGCGTACGCGAGGCAGTGGTGCTGGCCTTCGATGCCCCAGTCAGTGGCGCGCGCCTGGTGGCCTACCTCACCGGTGAGCCGCAGGCGGCAGACGGCCTGCGCAAAGCGTTGCTGATGCATCTACCGGAATACATGCTGCCGGCGCAGTACATCCACCTCGACCACCTGCCTTTGACGCCGAATGGCAAACTCGACCGCAACGCGCTGCCTGCCCCGGACGGTGCATTGCATGAGCGCCTGTACGAGGCCCCGCTCGGTGAAACCGAAACCCTGCTGGCTCGATTGTGGGCCGAACTGCTCGGCGTGCAGCAGGTAGGCCGGCACGACAACTTCTTCGAACTCGGTGGCCATTCGCTGCTGGCGGTCAGCCTGACTGCACGGCTGCGGCTGGAGGGCCTGCAAGTCGATGTGCGCACCCTGTTCGGTCAACCAACGGTTGCGGCCTTGGCCGCGACACTGGGGCGTAATCAGCAAGTAGTGGTGCCTGCAAACCGTATCCCTGCCGACTGCCCGCGTATCACCCCAGACCTGCTCAGCCTGATCGAACTCGACCAAACGGCGCTCGACCGCATCGTCGCGAGCGTGCCGGGCGGTGCCGCCAATGTGCAGGATATCTACCCCCTGGCGCCCCTGCAGGAAGGCATTCTCTACCATCACCTGAGCGCCGAGCACGATCCTTACGTGCTGTATTCACGGCTGCGCTTTGCCAGCCTGGAGCGCTTGCAAGCCTTCGCCAGCGCGCTGGACCAGGTCATCGCCCGCCATGATGTGCTGCGTACCGCCGTGCTCTGGGATGGCCTGCCACAAGCCGTGCAGGTGGTCTGGCGCCATGCGCCACTGCAGCTGTTGCACCTCGATGCAGGCGCGAGCGGCCTGGACCTGAGCCAGGCGCCGCTGATCCGTCTGCTGCATCGTCAAGTGCCTGGCACCGAGCAGATCGAAGCCACCTTGCAGTTCCACCACATCGTCCTCGACCACACGGCCCTGGAGGTGGTCGGCGAAGAGCTGATCGGCTTCCTGCACGGCACGCCGCCGGTGGCCACCCCGGTGCCGTATCGCAACTATGTGGCCCAGGCGCGCCTGGGCATCAGCCCGGCCGAGCATGAGCGGTTCTTCCGCGAACAACTTGCCGATATCGATGAGCCGACCTTGCCGTTCGACCTCAGCGATGTGCAAGGCGATGGCCGCGACATGCACGAGGCCAAGCTGGCGCTGTCGGCCGAGCTGGCCGCAGGGCTGCGGCGCCAGGCGCGGCAGCTTGGCATCAGTGTCGCCAGTCTGTTCCACCTGGCATGGGCACGCCTGCTGGCGGCTGCCAGTGGCAAGGACTGCGTGGTGTTCGGTACCGTGCTGCTTGGCCGTTTACAAGGTGGCGAAGGCGCCGAGCGGGCGCTGGGCATGTTCATCAATACCCTGCCGCTGCGCGTCGACCTTAACGAGGTGAGCGTGCGCGAGGGCGCGCAGGCCGTGCACCAGCGCCTCAGCGCACTGCTGGCCCACGAGCACGCGTCCTTGGCGTTGGCCCAGCGTTGCAGCGGTGTGGCTGCGCCATTGCCACTGTTCAGCGCCATGCTCAACTACCGCCATGGCGCTGAAACCAGCGCCGAGCAGCGTCAGGCATGGCAAGGCATCGAGGTGTTGGAAGGCCAGGAACGTACCAACTACCCGCTGAGCCTGAACGTGGATGACCTGGGCGAAGGCTTCCGCCTGGTTGCCACGACCCCGGCCGAAGTGGGTGCGGCTCGTATTTGCGGGCAGATGAACCAAGTGCTGGAGGCGATGGTCGAGGCTCTGGAACAGACGCCACAGTTGCAATTGCAGCGCTTGCCGGTGCTGGCGCCAGAGGAACGCCAGCGGGTGTTGGTGGACTTCAATGACACCGCGGTGGCTTACGACCTTGAGCAGACCTTGCACGGGCTGATCGAGGCGCAGGTGGTGCGCACGCCAGATGCGGTTGCAGTGCGGGCCGAGGAAGGCACGCTCAGCTACCGCGAGTTGAATGAACAGGCCAACCGCCTGGCGCATCACTTGATCGCGTTGGGCGTGAAGCCTGATGATCGGGTGGCGATCTGCGTCGAACGTGGGCTGTCGATGGTGGTTGGCCTGTTGGCCATCCTCAAGGCGGGCGGCGCCTATGTGCCGGTGGACCCGGATTACCCGACCGAACGCGTGCGCCACATGCTGAGCGACAGCGCGCCAGTGGCGGTGCTGGTGCACAGCGCTACGCGCCACGTACCGGAGGCGGCCCAGCTTATTGATCTGGACCAGCCAACCTGGAATGCGCAGCCTTCCAGCAACCCGGTACTCGCCGCACTGACCCCGCGTCATCTGGCCTACGTGATCTACACCTCTGGCTCCACCGGCTTGCCGAAGGGTGTGATGAACGAGCACGCCGGTGTAGTTAACCGCTTGCTGTGGATGCAGGACGCCTACAACCTCGGCGCAGACGATGTGGTCTTGCAAAAGACCCCATTCAGCTTCGACGTGTCGGTGTGGGAGTTCCTCTGGCCGCTGCAAACCGGCGCACGCCTGGTCATGGCTCGCCCCGGTGGCCATCGCGACCCTGAGTACCTGCGTCAGGTGATCCGCAGCGAAGGCGTCACCACCTTGCACTTCGTGCCATCGATGCTGGATGTGTTCCTTGCTCATGGCGACGCTTCGGCAGATGCCCTCAAGCGCGTGCTGTGCAGCGGTGAAGCCCTGCCGGGCAGCCTGGTACGGCGCTTCCACGCGCAGTTGCCAACGGTCGAACTGCATAACCTGTATGGCCCGACAGAAGCGGCGGTGGACGTCAGCGCCTGGCATTGCATGACGGCGCCGGACAACACCCCAATCGGCAAGCCCATCGCCAACACCACGCTGTACGTGCTCGATACGCTGGGCCAGCCGGTACCGCAAGGCGTCGCTGGCGAGCTGTTCATCGGCGGCGTGCAAGTCGCCCGTGGCTACCTCAACCGCGCCGAACTGACCGCCGAACGCTTCATCGACGACCCGTTCAGCACTCGCCCCGGCGCACGCCTGTACCGCACCGGCGACCTGGCGCGGCACCTGAGCGATGGTAATATCGAGTACCTGGGCCGCAACGATGATCAGGTGAAGATCCATGGCCTGCGCATCGAGCTGGGTGAAATCCAGGCCGGCCTGACCGCCATCGAGGGCGTGAAGGAAGCGGTCGTCATCGCCCGCGACCAGCGTCTGGTGGCGTACTACACCGGTGAGGAGCAGGCCGTGGAAAGCCTGCGCAGTGCACTACTGGCCCACTTGCCGGCGTTCATGGTGCCGGCGTTGTTCATGCACCTGCCGGCGCTGCCGCTGAGCCCCAACGGCAAACTCGACCGCAAGGCCTTGCCGCTGCCAGACGCCGAAGCCCTGCAAAGCCGCGAGTACCAAGCCCCCGAAGGCGACACCGAAACCCTGCTGGCTGCGATCTGGGCCGAACTGCTGGGCGTGGAACGGGTAGGGCGCCACGACAACTTCTTCGAACTGGGCGGCCATTCGCTGCTGGCAGTCAGCCTCACCTCGCGCCTGCGTCAGCAAGGCCTGCATGCCGATATCCGCGTGCTGTTCGGCCAGCCGACCCTGGCTGCGTTGGCCGCCGCCATCGGCGGTGAAACCGGCGTGAGCGTGCCGGCCAACCGCATCCCGATAGATGGCACCCGCATAACCCCGGACATGCTGCCGCTCGCCGAGCTGTCCCAGGCGGCCATCGATACGCTGGTCGGGCAGATCCCAGGGGGCGTGGCCAATGTCCAGGACATCTACGGCCTGGCCCCGCTGCAACAAGGTATCCTCTACCACCACCTCGCCAGCGAGGGCGCCGACCCCTATGTGCTGCAAGCGCGCTTTGCGTTCCCGGGGCAGGCCGAACTCGATGCCTTCGCCGCGGCGTTGGATCAGGTCATTGCCCGCCACGATATCCTGCGCACCAGCATCCACTGGCAGGGCCTGGACGAACCCGTGCAGGTCGTCTGGCGCAGCACGCCTGCAGTGGCCGGCCAGGCTGGCACCACCACCCTCGACCTGAACCAGGCCCCCTTGATCCGCCTGGTGCCAAGCCCAGGCAAAGGTCGCGTGGAGGCGACCCTGCTGATTCACCACATCATTCTCGACCATGCGGCTGTCGAGCAACTGGTGGCCGAGATCACCGCGGTGCTGCAAGGCCAGGCCCTGTCGCACGCCAGCGTGCCTTACCGCAACTACGTGGCCCAGGCGCGCCTGGGCGCCGATGCCCAGGCCGACCAAGCCATGTTCGGCGAGCTGCTGGGCGATATCGACGAACCCACCACCGTGTTCGGCCTGCGCGATGCGCACAGTGACGCCAGCCGGGTGCTGGACAGCCGCCTGGCACTGGACAGCGCTCTGGCCGGCCGCCTGCGTGAGCAGGCCCGTGTATTGGGTATCAGCGTCGCCAGCCTGGTGCACCAGGCCTGGGGGCAGGTGCTGGCGCAATTGTCCGGGCGCGAAGAGGTAGTGTTCGGCACCGTGCTGCTCGGCCGCCTGCAAGGCGGCGAGGGGGCCGAACGGGCGCTGGGCATGTTCATCAATACCTTGCCGCTGCGGGTGAGCGTGGGCGCGATGGCGGTGGCCGAGGGCGTGCGCCTGACCCACCAGCGTCTGGCGCGTTTGCTGGCCCACGAGCAAGCTTCGCTGGCCCTGGCCCAGCGTTGCAGCGCAGTGCCCGCGTCCCAGGCGCTGTTCACCAGCCTGCTCAACTTCCGCCACAGTGCCCCGGCCAAGGCCGAGCTGCGCCAGGCCTGGCAGGGTATCGAACAACTGGCCGCGCATGAGCGCAGCAACTACCCACTGGTGGTCAATGTCGACGACCTGGGCGACGCCTTTGTGCTGACCGTGCAAGCGGTGCCAGAGGTCGATGGCGCGCAGGTCTGCCAGTTGCTGAGCACCGCCCTCGAACAATTGGCCGAGGCCCTTGCACTGGCACCGTCCATGGCCTTGCACCAGGTGAGCAGCCTGGCGCCGGCCGAGCGCGAGCGGGTGCTTCAAGGCTTCAACGCCACCCGCCGCGATTACCCACGCGAACAGGCGCTGCATACCCTGTTCGACACCTATGCCGCGCTCAGCCCTACTGCGCCGGCGGTGTTGCACGGTGACCGGCAATGGAGCTACGCACAGCTCGAACAGCACGCCAACCGCCTGGCCCATCACCTGTTGGGCCTGGGCGTACGCCCTGGCGACCGGGTTGCGCTGTTGTTGCCACGCAGCATCGAACTGCTGGCGGCGCAACTGGCGGCCAGCAAGTGCGCTGCGGTGTTCGTGCCGCTGGACAGCAATGCGCCGGTCGAACGCCAGGCTTTCATGCTCGATGACAGCCAGGCGCGGGTGTTGCTCACCCTCAGCAGTGAACACGCGGTGGGCCACGCCCTGCGCGTCGAGCTGGACCGCCTTGACCTTGCCGGCTACCCGCAGCAGTCTCCGGGCCTGGTGGTGGATGCCGAAAGCGCCGCCTACATCATGTATACCTCCGGCTCTACCGGCACCCCCAAGGGCGTGCAGGTACCGCACCGGGCCATCGTGCGCCTGGTGATCAACAACGGCTTCGCCGACTTCACCTGCCAGGACCGCGTCGCGTTCGCCTCCAACCCGGCGTTCGACGCCAGCACCTTGGAAGTCTGGGCGCCGCTGCTCAACGGCGGCGCAGTGGTGGTCATCGACCAGCACCAGGTGCTGTCGCGTCAGGCCCTGCGTGAGGTGTTGCTGGAGCAGGGCGTGACGGTGCTGTGGCTGACTGCAGGCTTGTTCCACCAGTTTGCCGACGACTTGCTGCCGGCCTTCGCCAAGCTGCGTTACCTGATAGTTGGCGGCGATGTACTGGACCCGGCCGTGGTCAACCGGGTATTGCGCCATGGCGCCCCGGTGCACCTGCTCAATGGCTATGGCCCGACCGAAGCCACGACGTTCAGTACCACCTACGCCATCCGTGCGGTCGATGCGGGCAGCATTCCCATCGGCAAACCGATCGGCAATGGCCGCTGCTATGTGCTCGATGCGCGTCAGCAGCCGTTGCCAGTCGGCGCGGTCGGTGAGCTGTACATCGGTGGCGACGGCGTCGCCCTGGGTTACCTCGGCCAGCCCGCGCTGACCGCCGAACGCTTCCTCGACGACCCGTTCAGCCGCGAGCCGGGTGCGCGCATGTACCGCAGTGGCGACCTGGCCTGCTGGCAGGCCGACGGTACCTTGCGCTACCTGGGCCGTGCCGACCAGCAGATCAAGCTGCGCGGCTTCCGTGTCGAACTGGGCGAGATCGAAGCGCGCCTGGGGGCGTGCGCCGGGATCCGCGAGACGGCGGTGGTGGTGCGCGAAGATGTGCCGGGCGACAAGCGCCTGGTGGCTTATTTCACCGCCAGTGAGCCTGCCCCAGGCATTGCCGAACTGCACCAGCAGTTGCAAGGCCAGTTGCCGGACTACATGCTGCCGGCCGCCTATGTCTGCCTGGGTGGGCTGCCGCTGACCGCCAACGGCAAGCTTGACCGCCGTGCCTTGCCGCAGCCAGGCAGTGATGCCGTGCTGAACCGTGCGTTCGAGGCTCCGCAGGGTGAGGTCGAAACCACCTTGGCAGCGATCTGGGCCGAGCTGCTCAAGGTCGCGCAGGTCGGCCGCCACGACCATTTCTTCGAACTGGGCGGCCATTCGCTGCTGGCCGTGACCCTGGTCGAGCGCATGCGCAAGGCCGGCCTTGGCGCCGATGTGCGTGTGCTGTTTGCCCAACCGACGCTGGCAGCTTTGGCTGCTGCGGTGGGCAGCGGGCGCGAAGTGCAGGTGCCGGCCAACCGTGTGCCGCAAGGTGCCCGCCACATTACCCCGGACATGCTCAGCCTGATCACGCTCGACCAGGCCAGTATCGACCGTATCGTCGCCACCGTACCCGGCGGCGCGGCCAATGTGCAGGAGATCTACCCGCTGGCGCCGTTGCAGGAGGGCATCCTGTACCATCACCTGAGCGCCGCACAGGGCGATCCGTATCTGCTGCAATCGCGCCTGGCGTTCGACAACCTGGCGCAGTTGCAGCGCTGGGCGGGTGCCTTGCAGCAGGTTATCGACCGGCACGACATCCTGCGTACTGCGGTGGTCAGTGAAGGGTTGGAGCACGCCGTGCAGGTGGTATGGCGTGAAGCGCGGATGCAGGTGTGCGCAATCGGCGGCTTGGCCGCCGGCTCGGTGATCGACGCCTTGCAGGCACGCTTCGACGCCCGCCACCAGCGCCTGGACCTGTCGCGTGCACCGCTGTTGCGCCTGCTGCATGCCGACGACCCGGCCAACCAGCGTGTGGTGGCGATGTTGCAGTTCCACCACCTGGCCCTGGACCACACCGCCATGGAAGTCATCGCCAGCGAGATGCAGGCGGTGCTGGCGGGCCACGGCGAGCGCTTGCCGGCGCCAGTGCCTTACCGCACCTACGTCGCCCAGGCGCGCCTGGGGGCCAACGATGCCGGCCACGAGGCGTTCTTCCGCGACATGCTGGGCGACCTCGACGCGCCGACCTTGCCGTTCGGCCTGGCCGATGTGCAGGGGGATGGCCGCGCCATCGAAGAAGCCCGCCTGGCCATCGATGCCAGCTTGGCACGCGGCCTGCGCGAGCAGGCGCGACGCCTGGGGGTGAGCGCCGCCAGCCTGGCGCACCTGGCCTGGGCACGGGTGCTCGGGGTGCTCGCCAACCGCACCGATGTGGTGTTCGGCACGGTACTGATGGGGCGCTTGCAGGGCGGCGAAGGAGCCGACCGGGCGTTGGGCGTGTTCATCAATACCCTGCCGCTGCGCATCGACCTCTGCGCACCCGTGGCGCAAGCGGTGCGCATCACCCACCAGCGGCTCTCGGCGTTACTGGCGCACGAGCACGCGTCCTTGGCATTGGCCCAGCGTTGCAGTGGCGTGGCGGCATCCACGCCGTTGTTCAGCGCCTTGTTCAACTACCGTCACAGCACGGCAGGGGCACCTGCCGAGGCCGATACCGGCACCCCGGGCGTGCGCCTGCTGGGCGGCGAGGAGCGCAGCAACTACCCGCTGACCCTGAGTGTCGACGACCTGGGTGAAGGGTTTGCCCTGAGCGTGCTGGCCCAGGAGGGCATCGGCGCCGAACGGGTCGCCGGCTGGATGAACCAGGCCCTGATCGAGCTGTTGCAGGCCCTGACCCAAACGCCGGACAAACCGGTGGATACGTTGTCGATCCTCGACCCGGCAGCGCGCCGACAGGTGCTGGAAGCCTTCAATACCACCGCACGCGACTACCCGAAAGGGTTCACCGTGCACGCCCTGGTCGAAGCCCAGGCGGCCCGCACGCCGCAAGCGGCGGCGTTGGTGCAGGATGGCCAGGTGCTGAGCTATGGCGAGCTGAACCGCAGCGCCAACCGCCTCGCCCACCACCTGATCGAGCGTGGGGTAAAGGTCGGCGACCGGGTTGCGTTGTGCTTGCCGCGTACCCTGGAGCGCGTGCTGGCACTGCTGGCCGTGCTCAAGGCCGGTGCAGCCTACGTGCCGATCGACCCGGCGTACCCGGCCGAGCGCATCGCCTACCTGCTCGAAGACAGCGCACCGGCACTGGTGCTGGTCGAGTCCGCCACCCTGGCGCTGGTCGGCGAGACCCCTTGCGTCCAGCTGCACCGCGATGCCTGGCAGGGCGCAGCCGACAGCAACCCGCGTGTGGCAGGCCTGGATGATCGCCAACTGGCGTACGTGATCTACACCTCCGGCTCTACCGGCCAGCCCAAAGGGGTGATGGTCGAGCACGCCACACTGGCCAACCTGGTGCATTGGCACGGCGAGGCCTTTGCCCTGAACGCCGGTAGCCATACCAGCACGGTGGCCGGTTTCGGCTTCGATGCGGTGGCCTGGGAGGTGTGGCCGGCGTTGTGTGCCGGGGCCGTGCTGCACCTGCCGCCTGCGCGTATCGCCGCTGAGCACGTCGATGAACTGCTCGACTGGTGGCTTGCGCAACCGCTGGCGGTCAGCTTCCTGCCAACGCCGGTGGCCGAGCAAGCGCTGCGCCGCGAGCGCCAGCACCCGACCTTGCGCACGCTGCTGGTCGGGGGGGATCGCCTGCGCCAGTTCGAGCGTGACCCAGGCTTTGCCCTGGTCAACAACTATGGGCCCACCGAGGCCACGGTGGTTGCCACCTCCGGGCAGTTGGCGGCGGCCGGTGCGCTGCATATCGGCATGCCGATCGCCAACACCCGGGTGTATGTGCTCGACGAACGCCAGCAACCGCTGCCAGTGGGCGCCGTGGGCGAGTTGTACATTGGCGGGGCGGGGGTCGCCCGCGGTTACTTCAACCGCCCGCAACTGACCGCAGAGCGCTTTGTCGCCGACCCGTTCAGCGGGCAACCCGAGGCGCGGCTGTACCGCACGGGTGACCTGGTGCGCTGGAACGCTGACGGCACCCTCGACTACCTGGGCCGTAACGACGACCAGGTGAAGATTCGTGGTGTACGCGTGGAGCTTGGCGAGATCGAAAGCGTGTTGGCCGCCCAGCCCGGTATTGGCGATGCGGTGGTGCTGGTGCGCGGCGAGCGGTTGCTGGCCTGGTTCACCGAAACCGCACCGGTGGCCGTGGACACACTGCGCCAGGCGTTGCAGGCAAGCCTGCCCGCGCACCTGGTGCCGATGGCCTTCATGCATCTGCCGGCATTGCCGTTGACCAGCCATGGCAAGCTCGACCGCAACGCGTTGCCCGACCCCGACCCGAACCTGCTCGCAGGCCAGGCCCACGTTGCCCCGCAAGGTGAGGTGGAAACTGCCCTCGCGGCAGTATGGGCCGACATGCTGGGTGTCGAACGCGTGGGCCGGCACGACAACTTCTTCGAGCTGGGTGGCCATTCGCTGCTGGCCGTGAACCTGACCGCGCGCCTGCGCCGGGAAGGCTTGCAAGTCGATGTGCGCACGCTGTTCGGCCAACCGACCGTGGCGGCGCTGGCAGCAACCCTGGGCCAGGGAGGCCAGGTGCAGGTGCCGGCCAACCTGATCCCGGCTGGCTGCCAGCACATCACCCCGGGCATGCTGCCCCTGATCGCGCTGGAGCAGGCGGCCATCGAGCGCATCGTTGCCCAGGTGCCGGGCGGCGCCAGCAATGTGCAGGACATCTACCCGTTGGCGCCGTTGCAGGAGGGCATTCTCTATCACCACCTCAGCGCGCAGGCACATGACCCTTATGTGTTGCAGTCGCGCTTCGCCTTTGCCAGCCGCGAGCACCTGGACCACTTTGCCACAGCGCTGGGCAAGGTCATCGCCAGGCATGACGTGCTGCGCACCGCCGTGCTTTGGCAGGGCCTGCCGCAAGCCGTGCAGGTGGTCTGGCGGCATGCGCCGTTGTCGGTCATGCCGGGCGGCGATGAGCGCGATGCAACGCTCGACCTGGGCCAGGCACCGCTGATCCGCCTGCGCTACACCCAGCAGCCGGGTACGGAACGTATCGAAGCGACCCTGCAGTTCCACCACATCGTGCTCGACCACACCGCCATGGAGGTGGTCGGCGAGGAACTGATCGGTTACCTGCAGGGCGCTGGCGAGCCGGCGCAGGCGCCGGTGCCATATCGCAACTATGTAGCCCAGGCGCGGCTGGGTATCAGCCAGGCTGAGCACGAAGCGTTCTTCCGCGAGCAGTTGGCGGATATCGACGAACCGACCCTGCCGTTCGGCATCAGCGATGTACAAGGCGATGGCCGCGACATCGAAGAGGCCCAGCTGTGGCTGCTGGACGACCTGGCACAACGTCTGCGTCAGCACGGCCGGCAGCTGGGGATCAGCGTTGCCAGCCTGTTCCACCTGGCGTGGGCACGCCTGCTGGCGGCTGCCAGCGGCAAGGATCGCGTGGTGTTCGGCACCGTGCTGCTTGGCCGTTTGCAAGGCGGCGAAGGCGCCGAGCGGGCGCTGGGCATGTTCATCAACACCTTGCCGCTGCGGGTCGACCTGAACGAAGTGAGCCTGCGCGAGGGTGCGCAGGCCGTGCATCAGCGCCTCAGCGCCTTGCTGGCCCATGAGCACGCGTCCTTGGCCTTGGCCCAGCGTTGCAGCGGTGTGGCTGCGCCATTGCCGTTGTTCAGCGCCATGCTCAACTACCGGCACAGTACGCAGGTCACTGACAGCCAGCGTCAGGCTACCCAGGGTATGGAGAACCTCGAGAGCCAGGAGCGCAGCAACTACCCGTTGGGCCTGAACGTGGACGACCTGGGTGAAGGCTTCCGGCTGGTTGCCATGACCCCGGCCGAAGTGGGTGCGGCTCGTATTTGCGGGCAGATGAACCAGGTGCTGGAGGCGATGGTCGAGGCCCTGGAGCAGACGCCACAGTTGCAATTGCAGCGCTTGCCGGTGCTGGCGCCAGAGGAACGCCAGCGGGTGTTGGTGGACTTCAATGACACCGCGGTGGCTTACGACCTTGAGCAGACCTTGCACGGGCTGATCGAGGCGCAGGTGGTGCGCACGCCAGATGCGGTTGCAGTGCGGGCCGAGGAAGGCACGCTCAGCTACCGCGAGTTGAATGAACAGGCCAACCGCCTGGCGCATCACTTGATCGCGTTGGGCGTGAAGCCTGATGATCGGGTGGCGATCTGCGTCGAACGTGGGCTGTCGATGGTGGTTGGCCTGTTGGCCATCCTCAAGGCGGGCGGCGCCTATGTGCCGGTGGACCCGGATTACCCGACCGAACGCGTGCGCCACATGCTGAGCGACAGCGCGCCAGTGGCGGTGCTGGTGCACAGCGCTACGCGCCACGTACCGGAGGCGGTCCGGCTTATTGATCTGGACCGGCCAACCTGGAACGCGCAGCCTTCCAGCAACCCGGTAGTTCCTACGTTGACCCCACGTCATCTGGCCTACGTGATCTACACCTCTGGCTCCACCGGCTTGCCGAAGGGTGTGATGAACGAGCACGCCGGTGTAGTTAACCGCTTGCTGTGGATGCAGGACGCCTACAACCTCGGCGCAGAAGACGTTGTCTTGCAAAAGACCCCATTCAGCTTCGACGTGTCGGTGTGGGAGTTCCTCTGGCCGCTGCAAACCGGCGCATGCCTGGTCATGGCTCGCCCCGGTGGCCATCGTGACCCTGAGTACCTGCGCCAAGTGATCCGCAGCGAAGGCGTCACCACCTTGCACTTCGTGCCATCGATGCTGGATGTGTTCCTTGCTCATGGCGACGCTTCGGCAGATGCCCTCAAGCGCGTGCTGTGCAGCGGTGAAGCCTTGCCGGGCAGCCTGGTACGGCGTTTCCACGCGCAGTTGCCAACGGTCGAGCTGCATAACCTGTATGGCCCGACAGAAGCGGCGGTGGACGTCAGCGCCTGGCATTGCATGACGGCGCCGGACAACACCCCAATCGGCAAGCCCATCGCCAACACCACGCTGTACGTGCTCGATACGCTGGGCCAGCCGGTACCGCAAGGCGTCGCTGGCGAGCTGTTCATCGGCGGCGTGCAAGTCGCCCGTGGCTACCTCAACCGCGCCGAACTGACCGCCGAACGCTTCATCGACGACCCGTTCAGCACTCGCCCCGGCGCACGCCTGTACCGCACTGGCGACCTGGCGCGGCACCTGAGCGATGGCAATATCGAGTACCTGGGCCGCAACGACGACCAGGTGAAAATCCATGGCTTGCGCATCGAGCTGGGTGAAATCCAGGCCGGCCTGACCGCCATCGAGGGAGTGACGGAAGCGGTTGTAATCGCCCGCGACCAGCGTCTGGTGGCGTACTACACCGGCGAGCAGCAGGCCGTGGAAGCCCTGCGCAGTGCACTGCTGGCTCATCTGCCAGCGTTCATGGTGCCCGCGCTGTTCATGCACTTGGAGGCCCTGCCGCTAAGCCCCAACGGCAAGCTCGACCGCAAGGCCTTGCCGCTGCCGGACGCCGAAGCCCTGCAACACCGCGAATACCAAGCCCCCGAAGGCGACACCGAGACCCTGCTGGCCACGATCTGGGCCGAACTGCTGGGCGTGGAGCGGGTAGGTCGCCACGACAATTTCTTCGAACTGGGCGGCCACTCACTGCTGGCAGTGACCCTGACCTCCCGCCTGCGCGACCAAGGCCTGGAAGCCGATGTGCGCGCCCTGTTCGACCAACCGACATTGGCAGGCTACGCAGCCATCACAGACAGAATGGAGATCGTCCTGTGAGCATCAACCAACTACTGGCAACACTGACGGCCAAAAACGTGCAGCTGGCGCTGAAGGACGGCCAGCTGGCCGTCCAGGGCAACCGCCAGGCCTTGACCGACGCCACACTGGTGGCGCAACTGCGCGAGCACAAGCCGGCGCTGGTGGCGATGATCGAGCGCGGCGAGTACGTGGCCGTGAGACAGGGCGCGGTGCAGGTGCCGGCAAACCTGATCGCGCCTGGCTGCACACGCATCACCCCGCAAATGCTCAACCTGATCGACCTCGACCAGGACACCCTCGATGGCATCGTTGCCTGCATCCCCGGCGGCGCGGCCAATGTGCAGGACATCTACCCGCTGGCACCCTTGCAGCAGGGCATGTTGTTCCACCATGCCAGCGCCACCGACAGCGACCCTTACGTGATGCAGGCGCGTTTCGTGTTCGCCAGCGAAGCACGCCTGCAGGCGTTCGCCGAGGCCCTGCGCGGGGTGATCGCCCGCCACGATATCCTGCGCACCTCGGTGCACTGGGAAGGGCTGGAAACACCGGTACAGGTGGTGTGGCGCCGTGCCGACCTGCAAGTGGCGACACTGCCCGCCAGCGACCCCCAGCGCGGCATGCTCGACTTGACCCAGGCGCCGCTGATCCGCCTGCTGCGTGAGGCCCCAGAGGCCGATGGCGCATTGAGTGCCACCCTGCAGTTTCATCACATCGCCATGGACCACAGTGCCCTGGAGGTGGTGCGCCACGAACTGATCGCGTTTCTGGCGGGCGAGGGCGAGCGCCTGGGCACGCCGGTGCCGTTTCGCAACTACGTGGCGCAGGCCGTGCTGGGGATCAGCGAGGCCGAGCACGAGGCGTTCTTCCGCGACATGCTGGAGGGCATTGATGAATCGACTCTGGCGTATGGCATCCAGGATGTGCAAGGCGTTGGCGAAGTGCACAACGAGCACTCGCTCGACCTGCCGCTCGCCCTGTGCCAGCAACTGCGCACCCTGGCGCGCAGCCTGGGGGTGAGCGTCGCCAGCGTGTTCCACCTGGCCTGGGGGCGTGTGCTGGGGGGGCTGACCGGCCGTGAGCAGGTGGTGTTCGGCACGGTACTGATGGGGCGCCTGCAAGGGGCCGAAGCCACTGACCGGGCGTTGGGGATTTTCATCAACACCCTGCCAGTACGTGTGGACCTGGGCAGCGAGGACCTGGCAACGGCCATTCGCGCCACCCACCAGCGGCTGAGTGCATTGATGCGCCACGAACACGCGCCTCTGGCGCTGGCCCAGCGTTGCAGCGGTGTGGCAGCGCCGGCGCCGCTGTTCAATGCCTTGCTCAACTACCGTCACAGCGCGGTGGACACTACCCAACCACGCCGCGCAGCCCTGGCGGGTATCGACATCGTCGAGTCCGCCGAGGCCACCAACTACCCGTTGACCCTGAGCGTCGATGACCTGGGTGAGGGCTTTCGCCTGACCTTGCTGGCCAGTGCCGAGGTCCCGGCGCAGCGCGTCTGCGGCTATTTGCAGCAGGTCCTTGAAGGCCTGTTGCAGGCCCCTCAGGCAGCGGTCACGGCGCTTGCCATGCTGCCTGACAGCGAGCGCCAGGAACTGCTGGAAACGTTCAACGATTACCCGGCCAGCTACGAACGGCAGCTGGCGCTGCACCAGCGCATCGCACAACTGGCCGAGCAGTACCCTGACCACGTTGCCGCCACCTGCGCCGGCGCGTGCCTGACTTACGCCGCGCTCAACCGCCAGGCCAATGCCCTTGCGCAGCACCTGATCAGCCTGGGGGTGCGGCCCGATGACCGTGTCGCCGTGGTCGCCCGGCGCAGCCTGGAGACGCTGGTTGGCTTGTTGGCTGTGCTCAAGGCAGGGGCGGGCTACGTGCCGGTAGACCCGGCCCACCCGGATGAGCGCGTGCACTACCTGCTCAGCGACAGCGGCCCGGTGGTGGTACTGACGCAACAGGCATTGCAGGCGCGCCTGGGGCCCGTTGAGGTGCCGGTGCTGCTGCTGGACCAGCCGGGCTGGCCCGCCTGCGACAGCAACCCCCTTGTGCCCGGCCTGGATGCAAGCAACCTGGCCTATGTGATCTACACCTCGGGCTCGACCGGTCAGCCCAAGGGGGTGATGGTCGAGCACCGCACGGTCAACAACCTGGTCGACTGGCATTGCCGCGCCTTTGACCTGTGCCCTGGCCGGCACACGTCGAGCCTGGCCGGCTTTGGTTTCGATGCCATGGCCTGGGAAGTCTGGCCGGCGTTGTGTGCCGGGGCTACGTTGCACCTGGCGCCAGCATCCCAGGGCAACGAAGACCTCGACGCCATGCTCGCCTGGTGGCAGGCACAGCCGCTGGACGTCAGTTTCCTGCCCACGCCGGTGGCCGAATACGCCTTCAATCACCAGCTCGAACACCCGACTTTGCGCACTCTGTTGATCGGCGGCGACCGCCTGCGCCAGTTCAACCGCACCCAGCGCTTTGCCGTGGTCAACAATTACGGCCCCACTGAAACCACCGTGGTGGCCAGCTCTGGCGTGTTGGAGCCCGGCGCGGCGCTGCACATCGGCCGGCCGGTCGACAACGCGCGCCTGTATGTCCTCGACGCCCATCAGCAACCTGTCGCGCTGGGCGTGCCAGGGGAGCTTTACATTGGCGGTGCCGGGGTCGCCCGGGGCTACCTGAACCGCCCGGCATTGACCGCCGAGCGCTTCCTTGACGACCCCTTCGTCGCCACGGCCGGCGGGCGTATGTACCGCACGGGCGACCTGGTGCGCTGGTTGCCCGACGGCACCCTGGACTACCTGGGGCGCAACGACGACCAGGTCAAGATCCGCGGCGTACGCATCGAACTGGGCGAAATCGAAAGCCGCCTGAGCGCCTTGGCCGGCATCGATGAGGCGGTGGTGCTGGCCCGCGAGGACCAGCCCGGCCAGCCACGGCTGGTGGCTTACTTCACCGCCCAGGCCGACGTCAAGCCGCTCACCCCCGAAGGCCTGCGTGCCCAGTTGCAGGCGCACTTGCCCGAATACATGGTGCCGGTGGCGTTCGTCGCGCTGCAGGCGTTGCCGCTGACTGCCAATGGCAAACTCGACCGCCGGGCATTGCCCCAGCCTGACCGCTCGGCATTGTTCGAGCAGGGTTACGAGGCCCCCGAGGGCGAGCTGGAGCAGGCCCTGGCGCACGTGTGGGCCGAGCTGCTGCAGGTCGAACGCGTCGGCCGTCGCGACCATTTCTTCAGCCTTGGCGGCCATTCCTTGCTGGCCATGCGCATGGTCTCCCAAGTGCGCGTGCGCCTGGGCGTCGAGCTGAGCCTGAGCGAACTGTTCGCCAACCCGGAGCTGGCTGCGGTGGCCGACGTGCTGGCCAAGGCCGTGCGCAGCGAGCTGCCGGCGATATGCCCGGTGCCGCGCGATGCGCCGCTGCCAATGTCGTTTGCCCAGCAGCGGTTGTGGTTTCTGGCGCAGATGGACGGCGGCAACCAGGCTTACAACGTGCCGATGGCCCTGGTCCTGCGCGGGCCACTGGACGCGGATGCCCTCGAGACTGCATTGCTGCGGATCATCGAGCGCCACGAAACCTTGCGCAGCCGCTTCGTGCCGCGTGATGCCAGTGCCGAGGTGGTGTTTGCCGCCACAGCGGGTGGCGAGTGGTTCCAGCGCGAAGACATTGGCGCCGATGCCCTGCCAGCCCGCTTGCATGAAGCGGCCAGTGCACCGTTCGACCTGGCCCACGGGCCGTTGCTGCGGGCGTGTCTGCTGCGCCTGGGCGCCGAGCATCATGTGCTGGCCCTGGCCGTGCACCACATCGTCGCCGACGGCTGGTCGCTGGGTGTGCTCACGCACGAGTTGAGCGCGCTGTACACCGCCATCTGCCAAGGCAGGGATGAACCACTGCCGGCGTTGGCCATTCAGTATGGCGATTACGCCGTTTGGCAGCGCCGCTGGCTATCCGGCGCCCAGTTGCAGCGCCAGGCCGATTACTGGCGCCAGGCCCTGGACGGCGTGCCCAGCCTGCTCAAGCTACCCAGCGACCGCCCACGCCCCGAGCGCCAGGACTTTGCCGGGGCAAGCCTGCCACTGCAGCTGGAGCCACGCCTGGCGGCGGGCCTGCGCACCCTGGCCCAGCGTCATGGGGTGACGCTGTACATGGCCGTGCTCAGCGCCTGGGCTGGCGTGCTGTCGCGGTTGTCCGGCCAAGCTGAGGTGGTGATCGGTTGCCCTGTAGCGGGCCGCGGCCGAGCCGAGCTGGAGCCCTTGGTGGGCTTGTTCGTCAATACCCTGGCCGTGCGCATCGACACTGCAACAGCACCGACAGCGCACGACCTGCTAGAGCAGGTGCGCGCGCGTGTACTGGACGCCCAGGCGCACCAGGACTTGCCGTTCGAACAGGTGGTGGAAATCGTTCGCCCGCTGCGCAGCCTGGGCCATACGCCGTTGTTCCAGGCCACCCTGAACTGGCAGGCCACCGAGGGTGCCGCCTTGCAGTTGCCGGGCCTGCAACTGGAAGCCGTGGCCCAGGCTGGCCAGGTGGCCAAGTTCGACCTGACGCTGAACCTTGGCGAGCATGGCGACAACTTGCGTGGCAGCCTCGACTACGCCACTTCGCTGTTCGACGAAGCCACCGTGCGGCGCTATGTGGGCTACTTCGAGACGTTGATGTGGGCCATGATCGATAACGATCAACAGCCACTGGCGCAGGTGCAGCTGGTTGGCGACGCAGAACGTCAGGCCTTGCTGAATGGCTTCAATGCCACCCAGCGCGACTACCCCCGCGAATGTGCGGTGCAGCGCTTGTTCGAACAGCGCGTGGCCCGCCACCCGCTGGCACTGGCGGCGGTGCATGGCGACCAGGCCGTGGACTACGCCACGCTTAATGAACGCGCCAACCGCCTGGCGCATTACCTGAAGGGCACCGGTGTGGCGCCGGGCGCCTGCGTTGCGGTGCTGTTGCCGCGCTCGTTGCAACTGCTGGTGGCGCAGCTGGCAGTGCTCAAGTGTGGTGCGGTCTATGTACCGTTGGACATCCATGCCCCCGCCGATCGCCAGGCGTTCGTGGTCGAGGACTGCCAGGCCGCCGCAGTGCTGACGCTTGCCGCTACGCCAGTCGATCTTGCGGTGCGGCGTGTGAACCTCGACCAACTGTCACTCGACGACCAGCCCGGCCACAACCCTGGGCTGGCCCAGGACGCTGGGAGCACGGCCTATGTGATGTACACCTCCGGCACCACCGGCAAACCCAAGGGCGTTTGCGTCACGCACCGGGGCATCGCGCGGCTTGTGCTGAACGACAGCTTTGCCGAATTGACGGCGGGCGACCGTATCGCCTTCGCCTCCAACCCGGCATTCGATGCCAGCACCCTGGAGGTCTGGGGCGCACTGCTCAACGGCGGGCAGGTGCGGGTGATCGATCACCACACGCTGGTCGATCCGCAGCGTTTCGCGGCGGCGCTGGTGGACCAAGGCATCACCGTACTGTTCCTGACCACGGCGCTGTTCAACCAGTACGTGCAACTGATCCCCGAGGCCTTGGCGCTGCTGCGCGTGTTGATCAGCGGCGGTGAGCGTGCAGAGCCCGCGGCCTTCCGTACGCTGCTGCAGAAGGCGCCTGGGTTGCGCCTGGTCAATGGCTACGGGCCGACCGAAACCACCACCTTCGCGGTCACTTTCGAAGTGCATGAACTGGCGCCGAACGCGCCTCAGGTGCCGATTGGCCGGCCTATCGGCAACACCCAGGTGTATGTGCTGGACGCCTGGCAGCAACCCGTGCCGCAGGGGGTGGTCGGTGAGCTGTACATCGGCGGTGACGGTGTGGCCCTGGGCTACCTGAATCGCCCGGAACTGACGGCGCAGCGTTTCATCGATGACCCGTTCAGCCAGCAACCCGGTGCCAGGCTGTACCGCACCGGCGACCTGGTGCGCTGGCAGCCTGACGGCCAATTGGAGTGCCTGGGGCGCAATGACGACCAGGTCAAGATCCGCGGCTACCGGATCGAGCTGGGTGAAATCGAGCAGCAGTTGGCCTTGGCACCGGGGGTTGGCGAGGTGGTGGTGATGGCCGTGCCTGGCGAACAGGGGCCGCTGCGGCTGGTGGCCTGGTTCACCCGGCTCGAGGCAGCGCTGCAGGCCACAGAGCTGCGCGCGTTCCTGCGTGGCCGCTTGCCGGAATACATGGTGCCGAGCGCCTTTGTCGCGCTGCCACGGATGCCGCTGAACAACAACGGCAAGGTCGATCGCCAGGCCTTGCCGGCACCGGGGCCCCAGGACCTTGCGCTGACGGCTTACGAGGCGCCGGAAGGCGAGCGCGAGCAGGCGTTGGCCACGCTGTGGGGCGAACTGCTGCAACTGCAGAGCGTCGGGCGCCAGGACCGCTTCTTCGAACTGGGGGGCCATTCGTTGCTGGCGATGCGCATGGTGGCCCAGGTTCGCCAACGCCTGGGCCTTGAGCTGGCCCTGGGTGATCTGTTCGCCGATGACAGCCTGGCGGCGGTTGCGGCGCGCCTTGCCCATGACGGCAATGCGTTGCCGGCTATCCAGCCGGGCCCACGCCAGGGTGCCTTGCCGCTGTCGTTCGCCCAGCAGCGGCTGTGGTTTTTGGCGCAGATGGAGGAGGCCAGTGCGGCCTATCACATTCCGCTGGCCCTGCGCTTGCAGGGCCGCCTGGACTGCGCGGCGCTGGAGCGGGCCTTGCGGCGCCTGGTCGAGCGCCATGAGAGTTTGCGCAGCCATTTTGTGAAGCGGGACGGCGAGCCGCAGGTGGTACTGGCCAGCGGCAGCGATGGCTTCCAGCTTGGTTGGGAAATCTGCAATGGGCTGGATGAGCTAGCGCTGGCGGCGCTGATTCGCGAGGAGGCCGGCCGACCCTTCGCCCTGGCCAGGGACTTGCCGGTACGGGCGCGCATGCTGCAGCTCGCCCCGGACCACCATGTGCTGTTGCTGACCTTGCATCATCTGGTGGCCGACGGCTGGTCGCTGGCCGTGTTGGTACGCGAGTTGGGGGCGCTGTACCAGGCTTTCGGCAGCGGTGGCGACGACCCGTTGCCAGCCTTGCCTGTGCAGTACATCGACTATGCCCTGTGGCAGCGGCGCTGGCTGAGCGGCGATGCGCTGCGCCAGCAGGCCGATTACTGGGTCGGCCAGTTGGCCGGGGCACCGGCGCTGATCAGCCTGCCCTGGGACCACCCACGGCCCGAGCGCCAGCAGTATGCCGGTGGCAGCGTCGCGGTGTGCCTGGAGCCGCGCTTGAGCCGCGACCTGAAAGCGCTGTGCCGGCGCCATGGTGTGACGCCTTACATGCTGTTCATGGCGGCCTGGGCGGTGCTGTTGAGCCGGCTTGCCGGCCAGGACGAAGTGGTGATCGGCTCGCCCGTGGCCAACCGCAGGCAAGCGGAAGTGGATGGCCTGGTCGGCATGTTCGTGAACGCCATGGCGTTGCGCGTGCAGACTTCGGATGCACCGGATGTCGCCACGTTGCTGGCCAGGGTCAAGGCCGTGGTGCTGGCCGGGCAGGCGCACCAGGACCTGCCGTTCGAGCAGGTGGTCGAGCTGCTGCGCCCACGCCGCAGCCTGGCGCATACGCCGCTCTACCAGGCCACCCTGGACTGGGACGCCAGCCCGGAGCGGCAGGCGCTGCAGTTGGCGGACCTGGCGGTGAGCGCAGTGGGTGGGCCGGCATGCATTGCCAAGTTCGACCTGAGCCTGAGCCTGGGCGAGGCTGGCGAAGGCTTTGCCGGCGGTATCGTCTACGCGACAGCCCTGTTCGAGCGGGCCACCATCGAGCGTTATGCGGGGTATTTCGAACAGTTACTGTGGACCTTCGTTGAAAGTGATCGGGCCATCCCTGCCCATACCGGGTTGCCCGATGCCGATGAGCGCAAGCGGTTGCTGCAGGGCTTCAACGATACTGCGGTGGCTTACGACCTTGAGCAGACCCTGCATGGGCTGATTGAAGCTCAGGTCGTGCGCACACCGGATGCGGTTGCAGTGCGGGCCGAGGAAGGCACGCTCAGCTACCGCGAGTTGAATGAACAGGCCAACCGCCTGGCGCATCACTTGATCGCGTTGGGCGTGAAGTCTGATGATCGGGTGGCGATCTGCGTCGAACGTGGGCTGTCGATGGTGGTTGGCCTGTTGGCCATCCTCAAGGCGGGCGGCGCCTATGTGCCGGTGGACCCGGATTACCCGACCGAACGCGTGCGCCACATGCTGAGCGACAGCGCGCCAGTGGCGGTGCTGGTGCACAGCGCTACGCGCCACGTACCGGAGGCGGTCCGGCTTATTGATCTGGACCAGCCAACCTGGAACGCGCAGCCTTCCAGCAACCCGGTAGTTCCTACGTTGACCCCACGTCATCTGGCCTATGTGATCTACACCTCTGGCTCCACCGGCTTGCCGAAGGGTGTGATGAACGAGCACGCCGGTGTGGTCAACCGCCTGCTGTGGATGCAGGACGCCTACAACCTCGGCGCAGACGATGTGGTCTTGCAAAAGACCCCATTCAGCTTCGACGTGTCGGTGTGGGAGTTCCTCTGGCCGCTGCAAACCGGCGCACGCCTGGTCATGGCTCGCCCCGGTGGCCATCGCGATCCGGAGTACCTGCGTCAGGTGATCCGCAGCGAAGGCGTCACCACCTTGCACTTCGTGCCATCGATGCTGGATGTGTTCCTTGCTCATGGCGACGCTTCGGCAGATGCCCTCAAGCGCGTGCTGTGCAGCGGTGAAGCCTTGCCGGGCAGCCTGGTACGGCGTTTCCACGCGCAGTTGCCAACGGTCGAGCTGCATAACCTGTATGGCCCGACAGAAGCGGCGGTGGACGTCAGCGCCTGGCATTGCATGACGGCGCCGGACAACACCCCAATCGGCAAGCCCATCGCCAACACCACGCTGTACGTGCTCGATACGCTGGGCCAGCCGGTACCGCAAGGCGTCGCTGGCGAGCTGTTCATCGGCGGCGTGCAAGTCGCCCGTGGCTACCTCAACCGCGCCGAACTGACCGCCGAACGCTTCATCGACGACCCGTTCAGCACTCGCCCCGGCGCACGCCTGTACCGCACCGGCGACCTGGCGCGGCACCTGAGCGATGGTAATATCGAGTACCTGGGCCGCAACGATGATCAGGTGAAGATCCATGGCCTGCGCATCGAGCTGGGTGAAATCCAGGCCGGCCTGACGCGGATAGAGGGGATCAAGGAAGCCGTGGTGATCGCCCGCGAACAGCAGCTGCTCGCGTACTACACGGGCCAATTCCATCCAGTGGAAGCGCTGCGCTCGTCGTTGCTCGGGCACCTGCCGACGTTCATGGTTCCCGCGCTGTTCATACACCTGGAGGTGCTACCGCTAAGCCCCAACGGCAAGCTCGACCGCAAGGCCTTGCCGCTGCCGGACGCCGAAGCCCTGCAACACCGCGAATACCAAGCCCCCGAAGGCGACACCGAGACCCTGCTGGCCGCGATCTGGGCCGAACTGCTGGGCGTGGAGCGGGTAGGGCGCCACGACAACTTCTTCGAACTCGGCGGCCATTCCCTGGCCGCGATCCGGCTGGTCGACAAGATCACCAAGGCGGGTTTGCAAGTGGCCATCAACGATGTGTTCCAGCAGCCCAGCGTCGCCTTGCTGGCGGCGCGGCTGGGCAACCGGGATGCCGCGCCGCGTGGTGTGATCACGGTGCGGGCCAGCGGTACGCAGACGCCGCTGTTCCTGGTTCACGAATTCACCGGCCTGGACTTCTACTTCCCGGTGCTGGCCCAGCACCTGCCCGGTGACTTCGCTATCTACGGACTGCCCGGCGTACCGGGTGACCGCCCACAACCACGCACCCTGGAGTGTCTGGCCCGCTACCACATCGAGCAGATGCGCAGCGTAAAGCCGCAGGGGCCTTACCGCCTGGCCGGCTGGTCGTTCGGTGGGGTACTGGCCTTCGAGATCGCCAACCAGTTGCTGGGTGCGGACGAGCCAGTCGAGTTCCTGGGCTTGATCGACACTTATGTGCCGCGCCTGGCCGACCAGGGCAAGGCGCGCTGGGAGGGGCCGCGTGCACTGGAGCGGCAGTTGCTGGCCAACTGCAGCCTGTTCTGGCGCACGCAGGGCCCGGCAGGCGCCGACAAGCTGGCGCGGTTGCAGCACCTGGAAGCCGGGGAGACGGGTTTTACCGCCCTGGTGGCCAGTTGCCGCGAACATCAGCTGCTGTATGGGCTGTGGGCGAGCATGACGGATGCGCAACTGCAGCACTACTTCACCCGCGAACTGGCGCACGGCCGAGCATTGGCGCATTACCGCCCTGCGCCGCTGAGTGTACCGGTGCACCTGCTGCGCGCCGAGCAGGGCAGCGACAGCCTGTCGGCCCTGGGCTGGGGCGAGACGCTGCCGACTCAGGCGCTGGTCGCCCTGGGCGTGCCGGGCGACCACCGCAGCGTGATGCAGGCGCCCCATGTGGCCGCGCTGGGGCAGGTGCTCGGGCAGGCGTTGGGCGCGGTGCCTAACGCCGAGGTGGCGGCTTATCAGCCGTTGGTAGCGATCCAGACCGGTCAGGCTGGGCACGCGCCGGTGTTCTGCGTGCCGGGGGCCGGCGACAGCGTCACCAGCTTCATTGGCCTGGCCGAAGCGCTGGGGCCGGACTGGCCGCTGTATGGCTTGCAGGCCCGCGGGCTGGATGGCTGCTCGGTGCCGCACAGCACGGTGGAAGCCGCTGCCGATTGCCATGTGCTGGCGATCGAGGCGCTGTACCCGCAGGGGCCGTTGAACCTGGTCGGGCATTCGTTCGGGGGCTGGGTGGCACATGCCATCGCCGCCAGGTTGCAAGCCAAGGGGCGGCAGGTGCGCTCATTGACGCTGATCGACAGCGAGGCCCCGGGCGAGGGTGGCACCTGTGGCCAGCCCTACACCTTCGGCGAAGCGTTGCAGCGGCTGGTCGACGCGCTGCAGCTTTCCACTGGCAAAGCGCTGGGCATCGACCCAGGTGCATTTGCCGACGCCAGCGACGATCAACAGTTGAGCCAACTGCACGCGGCCATGGTCCGGGTCGGCTTGATGCCGGCACGGTCGCAGCCCGCTGCGCTGAACGGCACCGTGCGCACCTTCGCCACGGCATTGCGCACGGCCTACCGGCCAACGCTGGCCTACAGCGGCGCGGTCGGGCTGGTATTGGTGGACGACCCGGGCCTGGATGCCTTGGGCAATGCGCGCGAGCATGCCGCCATGCAGGCCGGCTGGCAGCAACTGATGCCGAAGCTGGCGCTGTGGCAGGGGCCGGGTGACCACTTCAGCATCCTCAAGGTGCCGGACGTGTTCAGCCTGGCAGCCTGGTGGCACGACGGGCAGGCGCTGCAGCACGGCAAGGTTACCCCGTAATGATCGGCCTCCCCGACCCCGCTGGGGTCGGGTTATGCGAATCCCGAGAGAAAGTGAGTGTTCATGGAAAAGTCCAGATTCCGCAAATTCGGCCTCGGCATCGCCGTGGCCCTGGTGGCCGGCATCACGCTGTATGCCATCCAGGCCCCGGCCAAGCCGCCGCAGTACATCACCGCCACGGTCGAGCGTGGCGATATCGAGAACGCCGTGCTGGCCACCGGCACGTTGGAGGGCATCAAGCAGGTGGACGTCGGTGCCCAGGTTTCGGGCCAGCTGAGGTCGCTGAAGGTCAAGCTGGGCGACAAGGTCAGCGAGGGCCAGTGGCTGGCCGAGATCGACCCGCTGGTGCTGCGCAACACCTTGCGCCAGGCCGAAGTCGACGAGGACAAGCTGCAGGCCGAACGGCGTTCGACCCTGGCCCAGCTCAAGCAGGCCCGGCGGGTTTATGAGCGTTATCGCGAACTGCAGGCCGACGAGTCGGTGTCGCGCCAGGACTTCGAGAATGCCGAGTCGGAGTACGAAGTGCAGCAGGCCGCCGTGCGCTCGCTCGATGCGCAGATCCAAAGTGCCCGGGTCGAAATCGACACCGCCAAGGTCAACCTGGGTTACACCCGCATCAATGCGCCGATCAACGGCCATGTGGTGGGCATCGTCACCCAGGAAGGGCAGACCGTGATCGCCAACCAGCTGGCCCCGGTGCTGCTCAAGCTGGCCGACCTCGACACCATGACCGTGAAGGCGCAGGTGTCGGAAGCTGACGTGATCCACATCAGCCCCGGCCAGCAGGTGTACTTCACTATCCTGGGCGAAGACAAACGCTACTACGCCAAGCTGCGCGGCACCGAGCCTGCCCCGCAGAACTACGCGCAAAGCGCCGACAACAGCGATGGCAGCGCCGCCAAACCCAATGGTGCGGTGTTCTACAACGCGTTGTTCGAAGTGCCGAACCCCGAGCATCGCCTGCGCATCTCGATGACGGCCCAGGTGCATATCGTCCTCGACACCGCCCAAGGGGTGCTGACCGTGCCGGTGGCAGCGCTGGGCGCACGCAATGGCGACGGCAGCTTCCCGGTGCGGGTGCTCGATGCCAAGGGCTTTGCCCAGGTGCGCAACGTGCAAGCGGGGATCAACAACAACGTCAAGGTACAGGTGAAGGACGGCCTGGCCGAAGGTGATCGGGTGGTGATTGGTGATCCGGTGTCCGGCGAAGCAGGGGCGTGAGCATGAACATGAATGTCGAGCTGAGCGCGCCCCTGGCCGTGGCCAACGGCAACGGCGAACCGTTATTGCGCCTGCAGGGCGTCAGCCGCAGCTTCCTGGCGGGCGACCGCGAGTTCCTGGCACTCAAGGGCATCGACCTGCAGATTCACAGTGGCGAGCTGGTGGCGATCATCGGCGCATCAGGCTCGGGCAAGTCGACCTTGATGAACATCCTCGGCTGCCTGGACAACGCCAGCAGCGGCAGCTACCAGGTTGGCGGGCAGGAGACCCGCACGCTGGGCGATGACGCCCTGGCAGCGCTGCGCCGCGACCACTTCGGTTTCATCTTCCAGCGCTACCACCTGCTGCCGCACCTGGATGCCCTGCACAACGTCGAGATCCCTGCGGTGTATGCCGGCACCCCACAAGCGCAGCGCCACGCGCGGGCACGTGAGTTGCTCACGCGTCTGGGCCTTGTAGGGCACCTGGGGCACCGCCCCAGCCAGCTTTCCGGGGGGCAGCAGCAGCGGGTGAGTATCTGCCGGGCGCTGATGAACGGCGGCCAGGTGATCCTCGCCGATGAGCCGACCGGTGCGCTGGACACTGCCAGTGGCAAAGAGGTGATGAACATCCTGCTGGAGCTGCACGCGGCCGGGCACACGGTAATCCTGGTCACCCACGACCCTAAGGTCGCCGCCCATGCCGAACGGATCATCGAGGTCAGCGACGGGCAGATTGTCAGCGACCGGCGCACTGGCACGGTAGCCGTGCCCACCCCGGCCGCGGAGCCGCCACGGGCCGCCGAACCTGCCCGGCGCCTGGTGGCCAGCCTGGGGATGTTCCGCGAGGCCTTCAAGATGGCCTGGATCGCCTTGATCTCGCACCGCATGCGCACCTTGCTGACCATGCTCGGGATCGTCATCGGTATCACTTCGGTGGTGTCCATCTCGGCCATCGGCGAGGGCGCCAAGGGCTATGTGCTCAAGGACATCCAGGCGATCGGCAGCAACACCATCGATATTTATTCGGGCAGCAACTTCGGTGATAGCCGGGCCAAGACCATCGAGACCCTGGTGCCGGCCGACGTGACCGCGCTCAACGCGCTGTACTACGTTGACAGTGCCACCCCGGTGATCGGCCAGAGCACCTTGGTGCGCTACCGCAACCTGGACGTCGACGTGCAGCTCAATGGCGTCAGCGAACACTACTTCCAGGTGCGCAACATACCCCTGGCTGCAGGCATCGTGTTCAGTGCCGACGACGCCCGGCGCCAGGCCCAGGTGGTGGTGATCGACCACAACACCCGCAAGCGGCTGTTCGGCCCCCATGTCGACCCGCTCGGGCAGGTGATCCTGGTAGGCAACCTGCCGTGCACGGTGATCGGCGTCACGGCCGAGAACAAGAACCTGTTCGTCGCCAGCAACCAGCTGAACATCTGGGTGCCCTACGAGACCGCCGCTGGCCGCGTACTCGGCCAGCGCCATCTGGACAGCATCAGCGTGCGCATCAAGGACGGCGTGCCGAGCAAGCGGGTGGAGGAGGAGGTGACCAAACTGATGCTGCAACGGCACGGCACCAAGGACTTCTTTACCAACAACCTCGACAGCATCATGCAGACGGTGCAGAAGACCAGCCGCTCGCTGACCTTGCTGCTGTCGCTGATTGCCGTGATCTCGCTGGTGGTCGGTGGTATCGGGGTGATGAACATCATGCTGGTGTCGGTGACCGAACGCACCCGGGAAATCGGTATTCGCATGGCGGTGGGGGCGCGGCAGTCGGATATCCGCCAGCAGTTTCTGGTAGAGGCGGTGATGGTCTGCCTGTTTGGCGGGGTGGTTGGCATTGGTTTGTCGTACGGGATCGGCTATCTGTTCGAGTTGTTCGTCAAACAGTGGGAGATGGTGTTCTCGCCAGCCTCGATCGTGATGGCGTTTGCCTGTTCGACCTTGATTGGCGTGTTGTTCGGGTTTGTGCCGGCACGTAATGCTGCGCGGCTTGATCCGATCGAGGCGTTGGCGCGGGATTGAGTTTTGCCTTGTCCGGCCTCTTCGCGGGGCAAGCCCGCTCCCACAGAGACTGCACTCCTACAGAGACTGCACTCCTACAGAGACTGCACTCCTACAGAGACTGTGCTTACTCTGTGGGAGCGGGCTTGCCCCGCGAAGAGGCCGTGACAGGCAACACATGATCAATCGGCGGTATACATCCAGCGCATCAACGAATGCCGCCCGCTGATCCCCAGCTTGATCGCCGCCCGGCGCAAATAGCTCTCGACGGTATTCACCTTCAAGGCCAACCGCTCGGCCTGCTCCGGGGCGGTAAGCCCGGCCAGCAGGCCAAGGCACACCTGGCACTCACGTTCTGACAACTTCAGCCCCGATTGCCCCAGGCGGTCGGTAAAGCGCTGCTCCAGGCTCTCCTGGGGGGGGCGCTCTGGGGCGGGTTGCAAGGCATTGATGTGTTTCTCCAGCATCGGCAACAGCAGCGGCGAGATATCGTCCAGGCGGTTGCGTTCGAAGGCCGAAAACCCGTAGGTCGAGTCGGCGCGCAGGACATGGATCTCATAGCGCGAATCGCCTTTGCGGCGGATCATGTGCAAGCGCGAAGGGTCGCTGAAATCCCTGGCCGGCGGCTCGTCCGAGGAAAACACCGTCTCGTCGATCAGGGTGGCGTGGCTGTCATAGCCGGCCGGTGCCATTGGCAACAGGCGTATGTGCGTGGCATCGATGGTCAGGTGGGCCTGGATCAGGTCGTGCAGCATGCGCGGGAACTGGCGGCTGCCGGTGCTGGCAATCACTTTGCCAATTTGCGGGTAGAGCAGGTGCGAATTCATCGTGTCATCCATGAGGTTCGGTGGTGCAAATCCCCGTCTGCCTGCTGGCCCGCATCCTGGGCCGCATTCGGGAGGTGATGGGTATCCTAGTACAACGATTGGGTGACGGTTAAATGAAGTGGCGATAATGTCATAATAGTGGCCATGGTGCTGGGCGGCTGGTGCGCCGCGGCTTGTCGGGTATGATGCTGGCCCCACTATCTTCAAGAGGCCTGCCCCATGTCCCTGAGTGCTGAACAGATCGTCGAATACCGCGCCTTTGCCGAGCAGCTGGCTGATGCCGCCGCGCTGGCGATCAAGCCGTATTTTCGCGCCAGCCTGGACGTCGAGGACAAGGGCGGGCGCTTGTATGACCCGGTGACGGTGGCCGACAAGGCGGCCGAAGACGCCATGCGCGAACTGATCCAGGCCCGCTACCCCGAGCACGGCATTCTGGGTGAAGAGCAGGGCGTGGCGGTGGGGACCAGCCCGTTGACCTGGGTGCTCGACCCGATCGACGGCACCCGCGCCTTCATCACCGGCTTGCCGCTGTGGGGCACGTTGATTGCCCTGAACGACGGTGTACGCCCGGTCGTAGGCGTGATGAACCAGCCCTTCACCGGCGAACGCTTCGTCGGCACCCCGCAAGGTGCCTGGAGCAGCGGCACCCCGCTGAAGACCCGCGCCTGCGCCGACCTGGCCTCGGCCACGCTGATGTGCACCACGCCGGACATGTTCGACACCGCCGAACGCAAGGCGGCCTTCGAGGCGGTTGCCGGCAAGGCCAGGCTGATGCGTTATGGTGGTGACTGCTATGCGTACTGCATGCTGGCTTCGGGCTTTGTCGATGTGATCGTCGAAGCCAGCCTGCAGCCGTATGACGTGCAGGCATTGATGCCGATCATCGAAGGGGCGGGCGGGCTGATCACGGCTTGGGACGGCAGCTCGGCGCAGCATGGCGGCTGTGTGGTGGCGTGTGGTGACCCGGTACTGCACGCGCAGATGGTGGAGATGCTGCGCCACGCCCTGTAAGTGCTGTGTTGTCGATGGCGGCCTCTTCGCGGGGCAAGTCCTGATACCCAGTTACCGCAACCATCGCACTTTTTCCGGTTTGTGCGCTCTATGCTTGGCCAGGCCGCGCTGATCCCCGGTGCGGCCGCCGAATATCGACCCGGTGCCGATGGTTGCAAGCCCTTTCAAAACCCTCCCCGGCCTGCTGCTGGCAGGCGCCTTGACCTGCCTGTGTGCCTGCACCCAGGAGCAGGGCCGTGACATCGTCAGCCAGTTTGGCAACGGCAAGCCCAGCGAGCTGTTCCAGACCAGTGTCGACCGCCTGGCGACGCTGTCCATGCGCGACAACCTGCAAAGCCTGTACCTGCTGATGAACAAGCTGTACCTGCGCAACCCGAACCAGTGGAAGATGTCCGGCTACGTCGATGCCGCCACGGCTGAGCGGCAGATTCGCATCGCCATCGAGCAGCGCCAACCCTTGGCGCAGTTGGGCAATCGGCGCGACCTTGCGGCCCTGAGTTACGCCCTGAGCCCGGAGTTTCGTGGCGATCGGGTCGGTGCGTTCATCTACGCCATCGGCAGCATGTTGATCACCGCCCATGGCGGGCGCTCCGAGTTCTACATGACCGACACCATCGACCCGCTGTTTGTCAACAACGCGGCGCGCAATATCGAGAAGGCCACCTGGATGCTCAGCCAGCGCCAGGATGCCAATGGCGTGCTGTTGCTGTTCTCCAACGAGATTTCAGAGGAGGGCAGCAACCTGAGTTTCGCCGTTGAGTTCGGCAAGATCGTCGCGCGCCTGGATTTGCTCGCAGAGCTGCTGGATGAGCGCTATCGGCGGATCGGGCTCAACTATGCGCAAAGCCTGTTGCTGATGAATTTTTTGCCGGTGCAGTGAATGCCCTGCCTTCACAACAACGCCTGAATCGCCCGCCGATACCGTTGCCCTGCCAGGCTCATGCTGTTGTTGTGGGTAGCCCCCGGCACCAGCAACAAGGTCTTCGGCTCTTGCGCTGCGTCGAACAGCTGTCGGCTGAACCGCGAGGGTACAAAGCGATCGTCCAGCCCGTGCACCAGCAGCAACGGCAGGCCTACGTCCTTGATCTTGTCCAGCGAATCGAATTTTTGCGACATCAGCCAACGCACGGGCAGGGTGGTATCGGCGACAGCCGCAGCGACGTCGCCCAGGGAGGTGAAGGTGGATTCGAGTATCAAACCCCGAGCGGGGGGCGGGCTGCCGTCCTTGTGGGCTTGCCGTGCAAGCGCCGTGGCCAGCTCGACCGCGACCGCGCCCCCCAGGGAGTGGCCGAAGATCAACCGCTTGTTGGCATCAGGTTGCAGCTGGGCGAAGCGTGCCCAGGCGATCTGCGCATCTTCGTACACCGTCGCCTCGGAGGGCAGGCCGCCACGGCTCTGGCCAAAGCCGCGGTAATCCACGGCCAGCACCGAATAGCCCATGGCATGCAACTGCTCGATGCGGAACAATTGCCCGGTGAGGTTCCAACGCACGCCGTGCAGGTAAAGGATTGCAGGCGCATCGGCGCGTTTAGCCGGCCACCACCAGGCGTGCAGGCTCTGGTTGTCGGTGAAGCTGTGCGGGCGCAGGTCAAGTTCCTGCACCCCGCTGGGCAGGCCGCGGAACCAGCTGGCCTGGCCCGGCTCGATGCGGAACACCAGCTCGCGCTCTTTGTGCTGCAGAACGACGCAGCCGGTGGGGAGGCCGATGACCAGCAGGGTGGCGCACAGCCAGGTGAGCCAACGGCGGCGCAGGTGGGTAAGGAAGAAGGTCGGCATGGCGCGGTTGTACCAGATGCATGGGGTTGGATGTCGGGAAAAACGCCGAGCGGTAGCTGCGCCCTTGCGCGACGCAAGGCCGCTCTACAACAGCGGCTGGAACGCTGACAGCAGCCAATCGCGCAGGCGTCGGCAGCTGGGCTCATGTTCCTTGTCTTCGTTGAAGGCCAGGAAGTGGAAGGTGTCCTTGAGCTCCAATTGCTGCGCCACCGGCCGCACCAGCAACCCTTGGGCAACGAGCGGGGCCACCAGATGGTGCCAGCCCAACGCCACGCCCTGGCTGCCCAAGGCAAGCTGCACCAGCAGGTTGTAGTCATTGGCATTGAAGAAATGCGGCGCCGTGCTGGAGCGGCTTTTCAGGTCGACATCATGGAACGCCAACCAAACGTTCCAGTCCACGTGTTCGGCCACCTGCGAGCGGCCATAAGGGCTGAGGTTGAGCAGCGAGCCGTCGCGAATGCCTTCCAGGGTGGCCAGCTGCGGGTGCTGGGCCAGGTAGTGCGGGCTGCACACCGGGTAGATCAGGTCATGGTTGAGCGGGTGGCAGCTATAGTCCGCCTGGATCTTGCCCAGCTTGGTGATGTAGATGTCCGGCCGCACCCCAGGCTCCATCGACAAAAAGTTCTGGGTGGTCACCAGGTTGATGTCGATATCCGGGTTCTCGTCGAAGAACTTCGGCATCCGTGGCCCCAGCCACAAGGCGGCAAACGCCGGTGAGCAGCACAGGGTGACCACGTGCTTGGTGTTGGTATTGCTGCGGATTCGCTCGGCCGCCTGGGAGATGTTGACGAACGATAACTGCACCGCATCGAAGAAGATCGACCCGGCCACGGTCAGCTCCACCGCGCGGCCGACCCGGGTGAACAGTTCGGCACCCAGGTAGGTCTCCAGCTCGCGGATCTGCCGGCTTACCGCCGCCTGGGTCACGCACAGCGCTTCGGCGGCACGGGTGAAGTTCTGGTATTTGGCGGCCGCGACGAACACTTTGACCGCGCGCAGCGAAGGCATCTTGAGCAGGGTCTGATCGGGTTCGGAGTGTCTGACCATAGTGCTGGGGTGGGGTCCTTCGTCTAGCCAAGGCCCTCACTCTAGCCTTTGCGCACCCTGCGGTAAATGCACAAGCGCTCTGCCACCGGGGCTGCCGCCCAATTGATAACTTCAGGTAATGGTTAGCGCCCTGCAAATGTCGTTGGACCCGCTCTGGAGCTAGGCATAACGTGAAATACCGGCGCGACATTGAGACATCGATGTCGAATAACTTTTTGAAGCAGGACTTTCTGCGTGCCGGTTTTGACTCACGTTCGATTTTGAACGGACTGCCAAGCGTACTCGCACTGATCTACCCGCCTTATTGAAAGTGCGAAGTTGATAGATTGGTTATAAGCATAATAAAGAGGGTCGTATGAGCCATGCCGATGAGATTCTTTCGGTAAACAACATCTTCAAAGTGTTCGGCCCCAACCCGAACATGGCCATGGAGATGCTCCGCAAGGGCGCCGACAAGAACGAAATCTTCAGCAAGACCGGCCACGTCGTCGGCGTGTTCGATGCAAGCTTTTCCGTCAAGCGTGGCGAAATCTTCGTCATCATGGGCCTGTCAGGCTCGGGCAAGTCGACCATGGTGCGGCTGTTCAACCGCCTGATCGAACCCACCTCTGGCAGCATCCACCTCAACGGCCGTGAAATCACCGGGCTGTCCGATAAAGCCTTGCTTGATGTGCGCCGCAAGGAAATGGGCATGGTGTTCCAGTCCTTTGCCCTGATGCCGCACATGAGCGTGCTGCAGAACACGGCCTTTGGCCTGGAAATCGCCGGCGTCGGCGAAGCCGAGCGCCACAGCCGTGCCCGCGAAGCGCTGAGCCAGGTTGGCCTGGCCGGCCACGAGCACAGCTACCCGCACCAACTTTCCGGTGGTATGCAACAACGGGTGGGGCTGGCCCGGGCGCTGGCCAACGACCCGACCATCCTGCTGATGGACGAAGCGTTCTCGGCCCTCGACCCGTTGATCCGCAGCGAGATGCAGGGCGAACTGATGCGCCTGCAGGCCGAACAGCAGCGCACCATCATCTTCATTTCCCACGACATTGAGGAGGCTATCCGCATTGGCCACCGCATCGCGATCATGGAGGGCGGACGGGTGGTGCAGATCGGCACGCCGCAAGCGCTGATCAACCAGCCGGCCAACGACTATGTGCGCGCGTTCTTCAAGACCTTCAATAGCCGCTGCCAGTGCGCCAGCCTGGCAAACAGCGCGCCGTTGCAGTCCCTGAGCCGCCACTGAACCTACGCGAGGTTGTCCCATGTCCGAATTCAGCCTGCTCGACCCGTTCCAGGCGGCCACCATCCCCCTGGGTGACTGGGTCACCGCCACCCTCAACTTCCTTGTGCACAACTTCCGCGAGGTGTTCCGCGCCATTCGCTGGCCGATCGACCAGGTGCTCAATGGCATCGAGTTCACCCTGCAGAGCATTCCACCCACCATTGGCATCCTGCTGTCGTCGTTGCTCGGCTGGCAGCTGGCCGGCAAGCGCATGGCGCTGCTGTGCTTTGTCACCCTGACCCTGCTCGGTTTGATTGGCGTCTGGTCGGAGTCGATGACCACCCTGGCACTGGTGCTCACCTCGGTGTTCTTCTGCGCGGTGATCGGTATTCCGCTGGGCATCGTCTGCGCCCGCAGCAACCGCCTGGAAAGTATCATTCGCCCGCTGCTCGATGCCATGCAGACGCTGCCGGCGTTCGTCTACCTGGTGCCGGTAGTGATGCTGTTCGGCATCGGCAACGTGCCGGGCGTGCTGGTGACCATCGTGTTTGCCCTGCCGCCGCTGGTGCGCCTGACCAACCTGGGCATCCGCCAGGTGCCGGAAGACAAGATCGAAGCCGCCCGCGCCTTTGGCTGCACGCCGCGGCAGATGCTGACCCGGGTGCAGCTGCCGCTGGCCACCTCGACCATCATGGCCGGGCTCAACCAGACCCTGATGCTGTCGCTGTCGATGGTGGTCATCGCCTCGATGATCTCGGTCGGCGGCCTGGGCCAGATGGTGCTGCGCGGCATCGGCCGGCTGGACATGGGCCTGGCCACGGTCGGTGGCGTCGGGCTGGTGCTGCTGGCGATCTTCCTCGACCGCCTGACCCAGGCCATGGGCGCGCGCAGCAGCGCCGACCCGAGCCTGCGCTGGTACCACACCGGGCCGGTGGGCGTGGTGCTGCGCCTGAGCGGTGCAGGGCAAGCTGCAGGGCGGCGCAAGACCGCCTGATACAACCCCATTTCGAACTGCCGCACACGCTATAAAAACCACAAGAAGGTACGCGACGATGTTGGAATCCATGTTTTCCCGCAGCATCCTGCAAGGCGCCAGTGCCTTGGCCCTGATCATCGCCTCGCTGTGCGCCAACGCTTCGGCCGACCAGCCGGGCGAAGGCGTGAAGGTGACGCCGATCTTCCCCTCCATTGCCGAGGAGCGCTTCCGTGGCGAGGTGGCCATGGAGGGCCTGCGCGAACTGGGCTACAAGGTCCAGGAACCCAAGGAAACCGAATACGGCGTGATGATGGTGGCGCTGGCCAACGGCGATGCCGACTTCACCGTGCACCTGTGGGACAAGCTGCACGACAAGTTCTACCAGCAGGCCGGTGGCAATGACGTGATGGTCAAGGCCGGCGACATCATGCCAGGCGTGCTGCAGGGCTACCTGATCGACAAGAAGACCGCTGAGCAGTACCACATCAAGTCCATCACCGACCTTAAAAAGCCAGAGATCGCCAAGTTGTTCGACACCGACGGCGATGGCAAGGCCAACCTCACCGGCTGCAACCCCGGCTGGGGCTGCGAGCTGGTCATCGCCCACCACATGAAGGCCTACGACCTGGGCGATAGCGTGCACGTGGACCAGGGTTCGTACTTCGCGCTGATGGCCGACACCATCACCCGCTACAAGGAAGGCAAGCCGATCCTGTACTTCACCTGGGTGCCACAGTGGATTTCCACCGTGCTGGTCGAGGACAAGGATGTGGTCTGGCTGGAAGTGCCGAAGACCGATCTACCCGATGGCAACAACGCGGTCGACACGATGTACAAGGGCAAGAACCTGGGCTTTGCGGTCGACAAGGTCGAGGCTGTGATGAACAAGGAGTTTGCCGAAGAGAACCCGGCGGCCACCAAGTTCCTGTCACTGATGCAGATCACCACGGCTGACGAGAGCGCGCAGAACCTGAAGATGCAGCAGGGCGAGAAGAAGCCTGCCGACATCACCCGGCATGCCAAGGAGTGGGTGGCGGCGCACCGCCAGCAGTTCGATGAATGGCTGCAGGCGTCGCGCGCAGCGGCGACCCAGGCCAGCAAGTAACCTGGTCCATCGGTGTTGGCTTCATCGCGGGTTCACCTGCGATGAAGGGCACCGCGATTTTCGCAGTAGAGTTGAAACCATGAGCCATTTCGAAAGCACCCTCAAGAACGCCAACCTGGCCCACCTGGACGCGGCTGGCCGCAGCGCGCTGTCGATGCCGTGCCAACGCGTCGCCTTCGTGCTGCGCGAGCACTTCTCCATGATGGCCTTCACCGCCGCCATGGACACCTTGGTCACCGCCAACCTGATGAGCGCCACGCCACTGTTTCAGATCCAGGTGGTAGGGGATGGGGCGCAGGTCATGAGCGACCTGGGCATCGCCTTGCCGGTCAACACGCCACTGGCTGAGCTGGATGTGCTGGCCCTGGACAGCCTGTTGGTGTGCGGTGGGTTTCGGGTGCGCCTGGAAAGCGCGCCGCTGCTGCGCGCCAAGTTGCGCCAGGCCGACCTGCATGGCTGCCAGCTCGGCGGTTTGTGGAACGGCGCCTACTTCCTGGCCGAGGCGGGCCTGCTCAATGATCACGACTGCGCCTTCCACCCCGATGGCCGGGCGATGATGAGCGAGCTGTTCCCCAAGGTACGGGTCAGCCGCCAGGCCCATGTCCTGGACCGCCGGCGTTTGAGCTGCGCGGGCGCCAGCAGTGCCTTGGACATGATGCTGGCGTTGCTTGAACACAGCGGCGGCCCGCTATTGCGCCGGGCAGTGGAGCAGATGCTGGCGTGCGACCGCGCGCGGGTGATGAGTGATGCGCCGGCCAGCGCAGCGGAAATCGACCCGAGCCTGCCCAAGGGTGTACGTTTGGCCCTTGAGCTGATGCATGCCAATATCGAAGACCCGATCGGGATCGACGAAATCGCCGAGCATGCGGGGTTGTCGCGTCGTCACCTGGAGCGCTTGTTCCGCCGCCACGTGCAGGCGACACCGCCGCGCTATTACCTGGAGCTGCGCCTGACCCATGCACGCCAGCTGCTGCAACACACCAGCAAGTCACTGACCGAGGTGGCGGTGGCTAGTGGGTTTGTGAGTTTTCCGCATTTCTACCGGCGCTTTAGGGAGCTGTTCGCCATCGCCCCGCGCCAGTTCCGGGCGCGCAGCCAAGGCTGGGCGGTGCAGCAGAGCGCATAATAGTGTTCGGTAATCGAACATTAAGCATTGACGCCTTGTCCGCTATCCGCACGCCCATTCCAATCGTCGCATTGCCCAACCCCCGCCTTTTTGCTTAAGTGTGGCCATTCACCGGCTGTCGCCTGCCCCAATTCCCTGCGCCCAGCCCGATAGAATGACCGTGATCGACCGCAACCACTGGCCACAAGCCCGTAGGGAGCGGCGCCCAGAACAATAACGAAACCGAGTGCCTTGCCTATGGAAAGCCGCCTGCTGAGCGAGCGCAGTAGCGTGTTTCATCACGCCGACCCCTATGCTGTGTCCGACTATGTGAACCAGCACGTGGGCCAGCATTGCATCGGCTTGTCCCGCACCACCCATCCCCAGGCCAGCCTCAGCCACCGCAAGTTCGCCGAACTCGACCTGTGCCGCATCAGCTACGGCGGTAGCGTGCGCGTCACCTCGCCAGCGCTGGAAACCATCTACCACCTGCAGGTGCTGCTCAACGGCAACTGCCTGTGGCGCGGGCACCAGCGCGAGCATCACCTGGTGCCCGGCGAGCTGCTGCTGATCAACCCCGACGACCCGGTTGACCTGACCTACTCGGAAGACTGCGAGAAATTCATCCTCAAGGTGCCGACCCGGTTGCTCGATTCGATCTGTGACGAGCACCGCTGGCAGCGGCCTGATGGCGGCGTGCGGTTCTTGCGCAACCATTACCGGTTGGAGGAGCTGGACGGGTTCGTCAACTTGCTGGCCATGGTCTGCCATGAAGCCGAGGTGAATGAGCCGTTGCCCCGCGTGCAGGGGCACTACAGCCAGATTGTCGCGAGCAAACTGCTGACCTTGATGAGCACCAACATTCGGCGCGAAAGCCTGAATACGCCGGCGGCGAGCCTGGAGCGGATACTGGATTACATCGAGCGCAACCTGAAGCTTGAACTGTCAGCCGAGGTGCTCGCAGAGCAGGCCTGCATGAGCTTGCGGTCGCTGTATGCGCTGTTTGATCGGCACCTAGGTACCACGCCCAAACATTATGTGCGGCTGCGCAAGCTGGAGCGGGTGCATGCATGCCTGAGCGATGCGAGTTGCAGCGTGAGGAGTGTGACCGAGCTTGCCATGGACTATGGCTTCCTGCACTTGGGACGCTTTTCGGAAACCTACCGGCAGCGCTATGGGGTATTGCCCTCGGTAACGCTGCGCAACCGCGGTTGATGTGCACAAAGCGGATAGCACTCTGCACGAAAAGGATATTGCCACCACGCCTTGATCCCTAACCTGACATGGTCTGAACAATAACAATGGAGACCCTGGCCATGTCCCTGGGATTCGACTACCTCAATGCCATGCTCGAGGACGACCGTGAACAGGGCATCTACCGCTGCAAGCGCGAGATGTTCACCGACCCACGGCTGTTCGACCTGGAGATGAAACACATCTTCGAGGGCAACTGGATCTACCTGGCCCATGAAAGCCAGATCCCCGAAAAGAACGACTTCCTCACCCTGACCATGGGGCGCCAGCCGATCTTCATCGCGCGCAACAAGGACGGGGTGCTCAACGCCTTCCTCAATGCCTGCAGCCACCGTGGTGCCATGCTGTGCCGGCACAAACGCGGCAACCGCGCCAGCTACACCTGCCCGTTCCACGGCTGGACCTTCAACAACAGCGGCAAACTGCTCAAGGTCAAAGACCCGAGCAACGCCGGCTACCCCGACAGCTTCAATTGCGATGGCTCCCACGACCTGACCAAGGTCGCGCGTTTCGAGTCGTACCGGGGCTTCCTGTTCGGCAGCCTGAAGGCCGATGTCAAACCGCTGGTGGAGCACCTTGGCGAGTCGGCCAAGATCATCGACATGATCGTCGACCAGTCGCCTGAAGGCCTGGAAGTGCTGCGCGGCGCCAGTTCGTACATCTACGAAGGCAACTGGAAGCTCACTGCCGAGAACGGCGCCGACGGCTACCACGTCAGCTCCGTGCACTGGAACTACGCCGCCACCCAGAACCAGCGCAAACAGCGCGAGTCGGGTGACGAGATCAAGACCATGAGCGCCGGTGCCTGGGCCAAGCAAGGCGGGGGCTTCTATTCCTTCGACCACGGCCACCTGCTGCTGTGGACCCGTTGGGCCAACCCCGAGGACCGCCCGGCATTCGAGCGCCGTGATGAGCTGGTCACCGACTTCGGCCAGGCACGCGCCGACTGGATGATCGAAAACTCGCGCAACCTGTGCCTGTACCCCAATGTGTACCTGATGGACCAGTTCAGTTCGCAGATCCGCATTGCCCGGCCGATTTCGGTGAACAAGACCGAAATCACCATCTACTGCATTGCGCCCAAAGGCGAAAGCACCGATGCCCGCGCCAAGCGCATCCGCCAGTACGAGGACTTCTTCAACGTCAGTGGCATGGCCACCCCGGACGACCTGGAAGAGTTCCGCTCGTGCCAGACCGGCTACGGCGGCGGTACCGGCTGGAACGACATGTCCCGCGGCGCTGCGCACTGGGTCGAAGGCGCCGACGAGGCGGCCCGCGAAATCGAGCTCAAACCGCTGCTGTCGGGTGTGCGCACCGAGGACGAAGGCCTGTTCGTGCTGCAGCACAAGTACTGGCAGGACACCATGATCCAGGCGCTCAAGGATGACCAGCAACTGATCCCCGTGGAGGCCGTGCAATGAGCCTCTACGAAACCGTGCGCGACTTCCTCTACCGCGAAGCGCGCTTCCTGGACGATGCCCAGTGGGACCAGTGGCTGGAGCTGTATGCCGCCGATGCCAGCTTCTGGATGCCGGCGTGGGACGATGACGACCGCCTCACCACCGACCCGCAAAGCGAGATATCGCTGATCTGGTACGGCAACCGTGGCGGCCTCGAGGACCGGGTGTTCCGCATCAAGACCGAGCGCTCCAGTGCGACCGTGCCGGATACCCGCACCTCGCACAACATCAGCAACATCGAGATCGTCGAGCAAGGCGAGGGCTACTGCCAGGTGCGCTTCAACTGGCACACCCTGAGCTTTCGCTACAAGACCACCGACAGCTACTTCGGCAGCAGCTTCTACACCCTTGACCTGCGCGGCGAGCAACCGCTGATCCAGGCCAAGAAGGTGGTGCTGAAGAACGACTACGTGCGCCAGGTCATCGACATCTACCACATCTGATCCGAGGTAACGCGAGCCGCTCGGTGTGCCGCTTGGCGCGCCGTGGCGACGCTCGCCCGCGAGGTGCTACATGAGCTTCCAGATCGCACTGAATTTCGAAGACGGGGTGACCCGCTTCATCGAGGCCGATGGCCATGAAACCGTGGCCGACGCTGCCTATCGCCAGGGCATCAACATCCCGCTGGACTGCCGCGACGGCGCCTGCGGCACCTGCAAGTGCAAGGCCGAAGCCGGGCGTTACGACCTGGGCGACAACTTCATCGAAGACGCCCTGAACGAGGACGAAATCGCCGAAGGCTACGTGCTGACCTGCCAGATGCGCGCCGAAGCCGACTGCGTGCTACGCATCCCGGCGTCTTCGCAACTGTGCAAGACCGAGCAGGCCAGCTTCGAGGCCGCCATCAGCGATGTGCGCCAGTTGTCGGCGAGCACCATTGCCCTGTCTATCAAAGGCGAGGCGTTGAGCCGGCTGGCGTTTCTGCCGGGGCAGTACGTCAACCTCAAGGTGCCGGGCAGCGAGCAGAGCCGCGCCTACTCGTTCAGCTCGCTGCAAAAGGACGGCGAAGTCAGCTTCCTGATCCGTAACGTACCCGGCGGGCTGATGAGCAGTTTCCTCACCAGCCTGGCCAAGGCCGGCGACAGCATGAGCCTGGCAGGGCCGCTGGGCAGCTTCTACCTGCGGCCGATCCAGCGGCCGCTGCTGTTGCTGGCCGGTGGAACCGGGCTGGCACCCTTCACCGCCATGCTGGAGAAGATCGCCGAGCAGGGCAGCGAACACCCGCTGCACTTGATCTACGGGGTGACCAACGACTTCGACCTGGTCGAACTGGACCGCCTGCAGGCCTTGGCGGCGCGCATCCCCAACTTCACCTTCAGTGCCTGCGTGGCCAACCCTGACAGCCAGCATCCGCAGAAGGGTTACGTCACCCAGCACATCGAGCCGCGCCACCTCAACGACGGCGATGTGGATGTGTACCTGTGCGGGCCGCCGCCGATGGTCGAGGCGGTCAGCCAGTACGTGCGTGAGCAGGGGATTACGCCGGTGAACTTCTACTACGAGAAGTTCGCGGCGGCTGCGGCCTGAGCGTTCGTGGGGGCTGCCGCTCCCACACAGACAGCATCAATATGGAGCGTTTCAGATGACGACAAGATTTCACGATAAAGTCGCCCTGGTCACCGGTGCTGCCCAGGGCATTGGCCGAGGGGTGTGCTGGCGGCTGAAGGCCGAAGGCGCGCAAGTGGTGGCGGTGGACCGTTCCGAGCTGGTGCACGAACTGGCCGGGGAGGGCATGCTGACCCTCACCGCCGACCTCGAGCAGCACAGCGATTGTGCCCGGGTCATGGCCGCTGCAGTCGAGGCCTTCGGGCGCCTCGACATCCTGGTCAACAACGTCGGCGGGACCATTTGGGCCAAGCCCTTCGAACACTATGAAGTGGAACAGATCGAGGCCGAAGTGCGCCGCTCACTGTTCCCGACCTTATGGTGCTGCCACGCCGCCTTGCCCTACATGCTGGAACGGGGGGCAGGGGCCATCGTCAACGTTTCGTCCATCGCCACCCGTGGCGTCAACCGCGTGCCCTACGGCGCGGCCAAAGGCGGCGTGAACGCACTGACCGCCTGCCTGGCCTTCGAAACCGCCGGCCGCGGTATCCGCGTCAATGCCACCGCCCCTGGCGGCACCGAGGCGCCGCCGCGGCGGGTGCCACGCAACAGCGCCGAGCAGAGCGAGCAGGAAAAGGCCTGGTACCAGCAAATCGTCGACCAGACCCTCGACAGCAGCCTGATGCACCGCTACGGCAGCATCGACGAGCAGGTTGGCGCAATCCTCTTCCTGGCCTCCGACGAGGCCTCCTACATCACCGGTGTGACCCTGCCGGTAGGGGGCGGCGACCTCGGCTGAGCCACCCCCTAAGGCAAAGGTTTTCTTCCACAACAAAAACAATAGAGACAGCTGCCATGCGAACCCTTGACGTACACCCGATCATCGATAACGCGCGCTTCACACCCTTCCACTGGATGGTCATGGCCTGGTGCGGCCTGTTGCTGATCTTCGACGGTTATGACTTGTTCATCTACGGCGTGGTGTTGCCGGTGATCATGAAGGAGTGGGGGCTGACGCCACTGCAGGCCGGCGCCTTGGGCAGCTACGCGTTGTTCGGGATGATGTTCGGCGCCCTGGTATTCGGCAGCCTGGCCGACCGGATCGGGCGCAAGAAGGGCATCGCCCTGTGCTTTGCCCTGTTTTCCACGGCAACCATCCTCAACGGCTTCGCCAGCAGCCCCAGCGAGTTTGGGATCTACCGCTTTATCGCCGGCCTGGGCTGCGGTGGGTTGATGCCCAACGCCGTGGCACTGATGAACGAATATGCGCCAAAACGCCTGCGCAGCACGCTGGTGGCGATCATGTTCAGTGGCTACTCGATGGGCGGCATGCTTTCGGCAGGCGTCGGTATCTTCATGTTGCCGCGTTTCGGTTGGGAGTCGATGTTCTTCGCCGCAGCCGTACCCCTGTTGCTGTTGCCGGTGATTCTCTACTACCTGCCAGAATCCATTGGTTTTCTGGTACGCCAAGGGCGCACCGATGAAGCCCGCGCACTGCTCAAGAAGCTCGACCCCGCTTGCGACATACAGCCTGGCGACACGCTGCAGGCAACGGACCGCAAGGGCGGCGGCAACGCTGTCGTGGAGCTGTTTCGCAACGGCCTTGCCGTGCGCACCCTGGCCCTGTGGCTGGCGTTTTTCTGCTGCCTGCTGATGGTCTACGCACTCAGCTCGTGGCTGCCAAAACTGATGGCCAACGCAGGTTACAGCCTGGGTTCGAGCCTGTCGTTCCTGCTGGTGCTGAACTTTGGCGGCATGGCCGGGGCTATTCTGGGGGGCTGGTTGGGCGACCGCTACAACCTGGTGAAGGTCAAGGTCGGCTTCTTCATCGCTGCGGCACTGTCGATCAGCTTGCTGGGCGTGAACAGCCCGATGCCGGTGCTGTACCTGCTGATCTTCATCGCCGGCGCCACCACCATCGGCACGCAAATACTGCTGTACGCCGGCGCGGCGCAGATGTACGGCCTGTCGGTACGCTCCACCGGCCTTGGCTGGGCCTCGGGGATCGGCCGCAACGGCGCCATCGTCGGCCCGCTGCTGGGGGGCGCACTGATGGGCATCAACCTGCCGTTGCAACTCAATTTCATCGCGTTCGCCATCCCTGGCGCAATTGCTGCGCTGGCCATGGCCGTGCACCTGGTCAGTGGCCGGCGGCATGGCCTGGCTACGGCTGCGCAGGCCTAGCAAGACCACAGGCCTTGCAAGAGGCCTGATCCACACACCCGCCCCAAGCCTTGCGAGAGGTACCATGAAAACCCTGTTCAAGGACAGCTCGCTGTCCGCCATCGTCGCCGGTTGCCTGGCGACGATGATTTCCTACGCCGGCCCGCTGGTGATCATCTTCCACGCCGCCGAGGCCGCGCACATGCCTCACGGCCAGCTGTCGTCCTGGGTGTGGGCCGTTTCCATGGGCAGCGGTGTGCTCGGCGCATTGCTGAGCCTGCGCTATCGGGTGCCGGTGGTGATCGCCTGGTCGATCCCGGGTTCGGCCCTGTTGGTGACTGCCTTGCCGGCACTAGGGCTGGAGCAGGCCGTGGGGGCCTACCTGGTGGCGAACCTGATCCTGCTGCTGATCGGCATCAGCGGGGCCTTCGACCGCATCATCACACGCCTGCCCGGGTCCATCGCTGCTGGCATGCAGGCGGGCATCCTGTTCAGTTTCGGCACCGAGGTGTTCCGCGCCTTGCCCGTGCAACCGCTGCTGGTACTGGCGATGTTCGTTACCTATGTGCTGATGCGCAGGGTTCAGCCGCGTTATGCGGTGGCCGCCGTATTGTGCATAGGGGCCGTCGTCACCGTGGCCAGCGGCGCGTTCCGCAGTGAGGCCCTGGTGCTGCAACTGGCCTCGCCACAGTGGGTTACCCCGCAGTTCAGCCTGGCGGCGGTGTTCAGCCTGGCGCTGCCACTGGTGCTGGTGGCCCTGACCGGGCAGTTCATGCCAGGGATGGCGGTGCTGCGTAACGCCGGGTACGCCACACCGGCCAGCCCTTTGATCGGTGCCAGCGCCATCGGCGGCGCCTTGCTGGCACCTTTCGGTTGCCACGGCCTGAACCTGGCAGCCGTCACCGCCAGCCTGTGCACCGGCCATGAGGCCCATGAAAACCCGCGCCGGCGGTATGTCGCGGCCGTCGCCGGCAGCGTGTTGTACCTGCTGTTGGGGGTTGCCGGTGCCACGTTGATGTCGCTGTTTGCTGCCTTCCCTGCGGCATTGATCGCGGCCCTTGCCGGGCTTGCCCTGTACGGGGCGATCAGCGAAGCCCTGGCGCGCAGCCTGGCCGAGCCTACGGAGCGCGATGCCGGCCTGTTCACCTTCCTGGTCACCGCCTCGGGGGTGTCTTTCCTTGGCCTGTCGGCGGCGTTCTGGGGGCTGTTGTTCGGCCTGTTGGCGCATGCGCTGCTCAGGCTGCGTCGGCCGCAAGCGAGCGAGGTATTGCGCCGTACCCCATGAGCCCCGTGTTCCCAGCGCTTTACCCATAACAACAAGATCAAGAGAGCTTCGGAATGAACCACACCCCTTGCGTTGCCATCGGCCTGACCTTGCTCAGCCAACCTGCGCTGGCCGCTGATGGCGGCTTCTTCGAAGATTCGAAAGCCAGCCTCAGCGCCCGTAATTACTACTTCAGCCGTGACTTTTCGGACATCGTCGGGGCCAATCAGCAGTCCAAGGCCGAGGAGTGGGCCCAGGGCTTCATTCTCGACTTCAAGTCGGGGTACACCCCCGGCACGGTCGGCTTTGGCGTGGATGCCCTGGGCCTGTTGGGCATCAAGCTCGACAGCAGCCCTGACCGGGTCAATACCGGCCTGCTGCCGGTGCATGGCGATGGCCGCGCCGCAGACGACTACAGCCGCCTGGCACCGACGTTCAAGGCCAGGGTGTCGAAGACCGAGCTGCGTGTTGGCGAGCTGCAACCCAACTTGCCGGTGCTGACCTTCAGCGATATCCGCCTGTTACCTCCGACTTACCAGGGGGTGAGCCTAAGCACGTCCGAGCTGCAAGGCCTGACCCTGCAGGGCGGGCATTTGCGGTCCACGCACCTGCGCAACGAAGGCGGCGACGGCAAGATGAGCGCCATGCTCGGCCATGTGCCGATGCGCCAGGCACAAAGCGATGCGTTCAACTATGTCGGGGGCGACTACGCGTTCAATGCGAACCAGAGCAGTGTCAGCCTGTGGTACGGGCAGCTGGAAGACATCTACGAACAAGGTTTTGTCGGCTTCAAGCACAGCAAACCCGTGGGGGACTGGGTGCTGAGTGCCAACCTGGGGTACTTCACCGCCCGCGAAGACGGCGACGCACTGCTCGGCACCATCGACAACCAGGCCTTCTTCTCGCTGTTCACCGCCCGGCAGGGTGGGCACAGCGTGCATGTGGGGTACCAGGGCATCTACGGCGACAGCCCGTTCCCCCGGGTATTCGCCAACATCTCACCGTTGGGTAACGAGGTCCCCACCTACGAGTTCGCGTATACCGACGAGCGCTCCTATCAGCTGCGCTACGACTACAATTTCGCCGCCATGGGCGTACCCGGGTTGACGGCAGGGGTGCGTTATATCACCGGCAACAATGTCGATACCGGGCTGGGCTATGAGGGCCGTGACCGCGAGCGGGACCTGGATATCGGCTACGCGGTGCAGAGCGGGCTGCTGAAAGGGTTGGGGATCCGGCTGCGCAATGCCATGGCCCGCTCCAACTACCGCAGTGATATCGATGAGAACCGCCTGATCCTGGTGTACACCTGGCAGTTGCTGTGAATACCCATCGCCCGGCTGTTGCCACCTTTTGTCACTGAACCGCATTTGCACCGCAGGGCTGGAGAGGGGTAGTTTTCCTGGGTCATCCACACAGGAACTCCCCCTTGGACTCATTGACCCAAGCCGTACTCGGCGCCGCCCTGCAGGGCACTGTGCTCGGCCGCATCCAGGGCCGCCGTTCGCTGCTGTATGGCGCCGCGCTGGGCACCCTGCCTGACCTGGACGTGATCATCCGCTACGCCGACCCGGTCTCGCAGATGACCTACCACCGGGGTTTCTCCCATTCCCTGTTCGTCCTCACCGGGCTGGCGCTGTTGCTGGCCTGGTGTGTCAACAGGTACTGGCCGGGCAAAGGCTACACCTTGCCGCGGCTGTTCCTGGCGTTCTGGCTGGTGCTGGTCACCCACCCGGTGCTCGATGCCTTTACCGTGTATGGCACGCAACTGTTCTGGCCGCTGTCGGTTACCCCGCAAAGCTGGGCGGCGGTATTCATCATCGACCCGGTCTATACCGTGCCGCTGCTGGCCGCAGTGGTCTACACCCTTGCCAAGGGGGTAACGGGCAAGGCCGTGAGGCTGATGACCCTGGCACTGGTCTTCAGTACCGCCTACCTGGGCTTTGGCCTGGCCGGGCGCATGCAGGCGGAGCAGCGTTTTCAGGCAGCCCTGGACCACCAAGGCATCCCGGCCAGTGACGTACGCGCCGTGCCTATCGCCTTCAACAGCCTGATCTGGCGCGTGCTGGCCAAGACCCCGGACGGGGCGTACTACGAAGGTGTCAGCAGTTGGCTCGATCAACATCCGCCGGAAATGCAGCGCCTGCCCCGCAACCTTGAACTGGCTTCGGCGCTTGCCGTTGCGCCACTGCATCAACGCCTGCGCTGGTTCACCGGTGACTGGCTGCGTTACGACGAGGTCGACGGCGCGCTGGTGGTGACCGACCTGCGCATGGGGATTCCAGGCAACTACACCTTCCGTTTCAACATGGCCCACCGCGACAGCCAGGGGCACTGGGTTGCCGATACCCCCACGGCATGGCAGGGGGCAGGGGTAGCGTCGATGTTCAACAGCCATGACCTGGCCTTGATCTGGCGGCGCATCGTCGACCAGCAACCGCCGCTGCCGCTGGCTGCCTGGACCTCCCGCTACCTGGCGCCGACGGCGGCACAGCGCGGGCACTAGGGGATGCGCTCGGCAGGGCTGGACCTGGTCAAGTGGGTGGCGATCGTGACCATGGTCGCCGACCACCTGCGCTTCATATGGCCGCGTGCCGAAGGTTTGTTCATCCTTGGCAGGTTGGCCTTCCCGCTGTTTTGCCTGGCTATCGCCGTCAATGTCGGGCGCCGGCACGGGGGGGCGCTGTCAACCGGCGTCAACCTGCGCTACCTGGGCGCGATGCTGGTGTTTTCAGTAGTGTCCGAATGGCCCTACCGTTGGCTGGACAGCGGTTCGCAAACGTTCAGTGTGATGCCGACGCTGGCCCTTGGGCTCCTGGTAGCTTTGGGCGTGCAGCAGCATCAGGTGGCAGCACGGGTACTTGGCCTGGTAGCCCTGGCGGCTGCGGCCCTGTTCAGTGAACGCCTGATGTACGGCCTGGCCGGCGTGCTGTTGCCGGCCGCCTGGCTCATGGCCCGCCGCCTGGGCGCGCTGACGTGGCTGCTGCCGTGCCTGCTGGCAATGGCGGGCAACCTGACCAACGGCTGGTTGCGCGAACATCCGCTCGCGCCGTTCACCCTGCTGACTTTGGCCGCCGCTGCCCTGGCGGTGCCGTTCGGCTGTTTGCTATTACGTCGTGATGAGTGGCGCGTGCCAGCGGTGGGGCGCTGGGGGTACCTGTTCTACCCGGTGCATTTGCTGGTGATCAATGCGCTTATTTGAAGGGGTACAGGGGCATTTTGCCGGTGAATTCGGGTACAGGATTCAGCTATTTTCGATACTGGTAAAATTGTTAGTAGCTTCTCGCCGACAAAGCGCTCAATATGTGGCTTGCAGGGGCTTGTTGTTTGACATGGCCCTCGTTGTAAATTTCACGGAAAACGCATCAAAACAGCCATCGAGGGCTCAGAGCATGTCCAACAGACAAACCGGTACAGTTAAATGGTTCAACGATGAAAAAGGCTTCGGCTTCATCACCCCACAGGGCGGTGGCGACGATCTCTTCGTTCATTTCAAAGCCATTGAATCGGACGGCTTCAAGTCGCTGAAAGAAGGCCAGACTGTCAGCTTCGTTGCCGAAAAAGGGCAAAAAGGCATGCAGGCCGCCCAAGTGCGTCCTGAGTAAGACACGTACCAGCCGGCTCAACGTTCGAACAGGCACCCGCAACCTTGCGGGTTGACCGAGGTCCTTGATCGAACGATGTGAAGCCAGGCAATTGTGTAACGTGTAAAAAAAGCTCCGTATCGAAAGATATGGGGCTTTTTTCGTTTTGGCTGGACAGTAGCCGTGGTCGCCCGATCAACAGGGATTACCTGGTAATAGTGCTAGTAGCCGTCTGCTTGCCGATGGGCGATTATTTACAGTGATCCGTGAATAGTTTGCTCCAGGCTACTGATAACAGTGACCAGTCAAACACAACAGGAGGTGCTGCTCATGCCCAAAAAAGCGCAGTCGCTGACCGCAATGTCGTTAGCACAGGTTGATCCCCAGTTTGTAGCACCGGGGGTTGGCGAGGTGGTGTTTCTGATGGGGGACGGCGGCCAAGGTGCCCCAATCATCCGCGAGGGTCAGCACGTCAGTTATGAAATCGAGCAGCGGGAAGATGGGCTGTTCTATGCGGTGAACATCGTCATCGAAGATGAGCCACCCTTGAACTAGATTAACTGCTCGATGGCTGGCCAGGGGGCTTCATAGCCCCTTGCCGATCTGCCTTCAACCGCGCGCCAGTCGTCCGCTGACAAAGTGCGCCACATCATTGAAACCTGGGGTAGATGCATGCCCCGGCGTCACCAGCGAATCGATGAACGCTTCATCCTCTGCCGTGATCTTCACCTCCAGTGCCCCGGCATAGGTGTCCCATTGCGCTTCGGTGCGGGGCCCGACAATCGCCGAACTGACCTGTTGGTTGTTGAGCACCCAGGCAATCGCAAATTCCACGATACCCACGCCCTTGGCCTCGACGTATGCCTGGATCTGGCGAGCGATGGCCAGTGACTCCTGGCGCCACTCCACTTCCATGATGCGCTTGTCCTGGCGCCCGGCACGGCTGCCGGCATCCGGTACCGAGCCAGGTGCGTACTTGCCGCTTAGCACGCCGCGGGCCAAGGGGCTGAACGGTACCACGCCCAGGCCATGGTAGGCCGCTGCGGTCAATTGCTCGGGTTCTGCCTGGCGGTTGACGATGTTGTACAGCGGCTGGCTCACTACCGGCTTGGCCACGCCCAGGCGCTCGGCCAGGTTGCAGATTTCGGCAATACGCCAGCCGCGGAAGTTGGACACGCCCCAGTAACGGATCTTGCCCTGGCGCAGCAGGTCGCCGATCGCCTGCACGGTCTCCTCCAGCGGCACCTTGTGGTCCTCGCGGTGCAGGTAGTAGATGTCCAGGTAGTCCAGGTCCATGCGCGTCAACGTGGCATCGATGGCATTGAACACATGTTTACGCGACAACCCGCTGCGGTTGGGCAGGCCGTCGGCGGGGCCAAAACCAACCTTGGAGGCGACGATCCAGTCCTGGCGATGACGTGCCACGGCTTCGCCGACAATTTCTTCCGAGCGCCCAGCGTTGTAGACATCGGCGGTGTCGATGAAGTTGATGCCCTGATCCCAGGCTTTTTCGATGATCCGCAGGGCGTCTTCGGTGCTGGTCTGCTCGCCGAACATCATGCTGCCCAAGGTAAGGGCGGAAACCTGCAGGCCACTTTGGCCGAGGGGACGGTAGATCATGCGGGTGAGTCCTTTGCAGTGGGCTGATGTGCCTGTTTTACACAGAACCAAGCGGCATTGAAAGCCTGCAGCAAGGGCTGACACACCTGTGTCACGGCCGCATCAGCTGTGCCATGGCTGCTGCAGCCACAGCCTGCAGACAAGCGCAGGCCGTTTGCGCTCGAACCGCTCTGGCATGGCTGTTTCGACGGGGCTGGGCGACGCTGGCACAACCGTTGCTCTGTCTGTTGCAGGCGCCTGCCATGGCGTCGCCATAACAAGAACGGAGAAGCCACCATGAACCGAACAGGCCCGCACCGCCGGCCCCTCCCGCACGCCCTGGGCTGCCTGGCCCTAGCCTTGGCCTGCTGCGCACCTGCCTATGCCGCCGACGTCGATGGCAAACGCATCATCGCCGCCGACCAGGAACCCGGCAACTGGATGAGCCACGGCCGCACCTACGATGAGCAACGCTTCAGCCCCCTCAAAGCCATCAACCAGGACAACGTCAATCAGCTAGGCCTGGCCTGGAGCTACAAACTCGACCTGGACCGTGGGGTGGAGGCCACGCCCATTGTGGTAGATGGGGTGATGTACACCACGGGGCCGTTTTCGGTGGTGTACGCGCTGGATGCCCGCAACGGCAAGCTGCTCTGGAAATACGACCCGCAGTCGGATCGCAACCGTGCCGGTGAGGCCTGCTGCGATGCGGTAAACCGAGGCGTGGCGGTGTGGCAGGGCAAGGTCTACGTCGGCGTATTGGACGGGCGCCTAGAGGCGATCGATGCCAAGACCGGCAAGCGGGTCTGGTCGGTGGACACCCGCAGCGACCATAAACGCAGCTACACCATCACCGGCGCGCCGCGGGTGGTCAACGGCAAGGTCATCATCGGCAATGGTGGGGCGGAGTATGGCGTGCGCGGCTATGTAACGGCCTATGACGCCGAAACCGGCAAGCAGGCCTGGCGCTTCTTCACCGTGCCAGGTGACCCCAAGCTGCCGCCGGAAGACAAGGCCATGGAAATCGCCAGCAAGACCTGGCACGGCGATGCCTTCGTCGAGTGGGGCGGTGGCGGCACGGCCTGGGACTCGTTCGCCTACGACCCGGAGTTGAACCTGCTGTACATCGGCGTCGGCAATGGCTCGATGTGGGACCCGAAATGGCGCAGCCAGGCCAAAGGCGACAACCTGTTCCTGTCGTCGATCGTCGCGGTCAATGCCGACACGGGCGAATACGCCTGGCACTACCAGACCACCCCGGGCGATGCCTGGGACTTCACCGCCACCCAGCACATGATCCTTGCCGAACTACCGATCGACGGCAAGCAACGCAAGGTGCTGATGCAGGCACCCAAGAATGGCTTTTTCTATGTGCTGGACCGCGCCACTGGCGAGCTGCTGTCGGCCAAGAACATCGTGCCGGTGAACTGGGCCAAGGGCATCGACATGAAGACCGGGCGGCCCATCCTCGACGACGAGGCGGCGGCCTACTGGAAGGACGGCAAGCGCAAGTTGGTGACCCCGGCATTCTGGGGCGCTCATGATTGGCACCCGATGTCGTACAACCCGAACACGGGGCTGGTGTACATCCCGGCGCATATCATGTCGGCCTACTACGAGCACATTCCCGACGCACCCAAGCGCAACCCGTTCAAAAGCGTGTACCAGCTCGGCCTACGCACCGGCATGATGCCCGAGGGTGCCGAAGGCCTGCTGGAGATGGCCAAGACCTGGTCCGGCAAGCTGATCGCCTGGGACCCGGTTAAACAGGCGCCAGCCTGGGAAGTGCCCTACATCACTATCTTCAACGGTGGCACCTTGAGCACCGCCGGCAACCTGGTGTTCGAAGGCAGCGCCGATGGCCGGGTGATCGCCTACGCCGCCGACACCGGCAAGAAACTCTGGGAGTCACCGGCCGCCAGTGGCGTGATGGCGGCACCGATCAGCTACTCGGTCGATGGCGAGCAGTACGTCACCTTCATGGCCGGTTGGGGCGGGGCATTCTCGACGTTTGCCGGGGCACTGTCGCTACGTGCTGGGGTACAGCCTTTCTCCCAGGTGCTGACCTACAAGCTTGGCGGTAATGCCACGTTGCGTGAGCCGGCACCGCCCGCCAACGCGCCCGAACCACCACCCCTGACCGCTGATGCCAACGCAGTGGCCGCCGGTGCTGCCCTGTACGACGGCAACTGTTCGCAGTGCCATGGTATTCATGCCGTCAGCGGCGGCGTACTGCCTGACCTGCGCAAGCTCAGCGCGGAAAAACACCAGATGTTCCTCGGCATCCTCTATGGCGGCCGCGTGCCCGATGGCATGCCGTCGTTTGCCGACAACCTCAAGCCCGAGCAGGTGGAACAGGTGCACCAGTACCTCATCAAGCGTGCCCATGACCTCAAGCGCGAGGGCAGTACCTGGCAGCAGTTCAGCGCCAAGCCGGCTGCCCAGTCGCCACTGGCCGACAACCACCCACAGGAGTGAATGACCATGACTGCAACGATCTACCAGAACTACATCGACAATGCCTTCATGCCCAGCGAGCAACTGATTGAGGTGTACAACCCGGCCAACGCACAGCTGCTGGGGCGTGTCCCGGAGTCGCCGGTGGAGCACGTGGAGCGGGCCATTGCCGCAGCGCGTCAAGCGCAAAAAGGCTGGGCGGCCAAGCCTGCCATCGAGCGCGCCGGGTATCTGCGCCAGATCGCGACAAAGGTACGCGCCAATGCCGAACGCCTGGCGCGCATCATCACCCTGGAAGGCGGCAAGGTGCCGGGGCTGGCGCAGGTCGAGGTCAACTTCACGGCCGACTACCTCGACTACATGGCTGAATGGGCGCGACGCCTGGAAGGCGAGGTGCTGACCAGCGACCGCGCCAATGAGCACATCTTCCTGATGCGCAAACCCTTGGGTGTGGTGGCTGGGATCTTGCCGTGGAACTTCCCGTTCTTTTTGATCGCCCGCAAGATGGCCCCGGCGTTGTTGGCGGGGAACACCATCGTGATCAAACCCAGTGAGGAAACGCCGATCAATTGCTATGAGTTCGCGAAGTTGGTGGCCGAGACCGACCTGCCGGCGGGTGTGTTCAACGTAGTCGGCGGCAAGGGGGCGAGCGTCGGCCATGGGCTGTCCAGCCATGCCGGCATCGACCTTGTGAGCTTTACCGGTAGCGTCGCCACCGGCGCACGGATCATGGCTGCTGCGGCGCCGAACATTACCAAGCTCAACCTTGAACTGGGCGGCAAGGCCCCGGCGATCGTGCTGGCGGACGCCGACCTGGACCTGGCGGTGAACGCCATCGTCGCCTCGCGGGTGATCAATACTGGCCAAGTGTGCAACTGCGCCGAGCGGGTGTACGTGGAACGCCAGGTGGCCGACGCCTTCGTCGACAAGGTGGCCCAGGCCATGGCGGCCACCCGTTATGGCGACCCGTCGAGCCGTGCCGACCTGGACATGGGGCCGCTGATCAACCAGGCCGGGCTCGACAAGGTGGCGCAGATGGTGCGAACGGCGGTCGGGCAGGGCGCCCAACTGGTGACCGGCGGGCAGGTGGCCGACCTGGGGGCCGGGTTCCATTACCAGCCGACTGTGCTTGCGGGCTGTGCGTCGGACATGGAGATCATGCGCAAGGAAATCTTCGGGCCGGTGTTGCCGATCCAGGTGGTCGATGACCTGGACGAGGCGATTGCCTTGGCCAACGACAGCGAGTATGGGCTGACGTCTTCGCTTTACACCCGCGACCTGAATGCAGCGCTGAAGGCCTGCCGCGAGATCGACTTTGGCGAGACCTACATCAACCGCGAGAACTTCGAGGCCATGCAGGGCTTCCACGCCGGGGCGCGCAAGTCCGGGGTCGGCGGGGCGGATGGCAAGCATGGTTTGTATGAGTACATGCGCACGCAGGTGGTGTACATCCAAGGGTAGAGGGTGGCTCTGCAGGCTTCTTCGCGGGGCAAGCCCGCTCCCACTGAACAACTGCTAACTCATCGATTTAGCGAGACGCTGTGGGAGCGGGCTTGCCCCGCGAACACCGGCGAAGCCGGTGCCAGGCACCGTGCACGGCCATTCGAGGAACAGGTGTTTTACCTGTGTGCGTGCTTTCCTGCTCAGTAGCAGATTGATCAATGGCGTATGGAGCAGTACCTGCACGCTGCTTGTAGGGTAATTCTGATTTTCGCAGGCCCAGGCTTTTGCATGTTTTTCCAGTGTTAGCTTCCAGCTTTCTACGGCCTGAGGCTATTCATGACGCGCATATCGATACATGGAAAAGGGCAAGCGCTGGATGGCGATATCACCACCACAGGCGCGGTCTGCATTGCCAGCAGTACGAACTTCCGGGGGAACAACCGACGTGCGCTGCGCTTGGGCGATGCCACGACCGAGTGCCCGAACGGCAAGAAGGTCGGTGTCATTGTAGAAGGGGTGAATGCTTTCGTCATCGGAGGTAAACCGGCTGTTGTCGATGGGGCGCTGGTCAAGTGTGATTGCCCAAACGGCAGCAACCGGGTCATCGCGCAGTCAGCCATGCACCGGGCTGGCAGCCGTCCTGCTCAGGCTGCATCGCCTGCCTCTGCCGTCAGCCATTCGGCGCCTTCATCAGGGCAGAGTCCTGCTCAAGTGTACAACGCATCTCCCGTCGGCTCATTATCGATACTTGAGCCTGGCTTCCATATTGTGCAAAGCAGCATGTCGTTCGAGCAGGTGCTTCAGAGCCTTGGCGCGACGCACAGCCCTTTGCCAGTGGCGTTATTGCAGCGCTTGAATCCTACCTTCCCAGATGGTTTCAAGGCGGGCGAGATATTTGTGCTGGGCAGCCCAAGCAGTGGGCATGCCTGCAGCGCGCTGGAAAACGAACTGATCATGGTGGCCGAAAAGACGAGGGAGTCCCTGTCGATTCTCTCCCGTGAAGAAGCTAACTTCATGATGAAGCACATCGGTGAGATTGCCGGGGTGCTCAATGGCGCCAGCCAGTCGATGGGGGTGGGCAAGGACATGCTTGAGCGTGGACTGGGGCAGGTCAAGGACACGTTGAAGGGCATTGAGGCTTTGCACCAACAGCAGTTTGTTTTGCATGGCCACTTGAACAGTGCGGAGTTCTTCGCCAAGCGCAGGGGGCTTTATGAGCAACTGAGCGCCCAGTTGCGCGTAGGTTTTCTGAACAAGACATTGAACCTCGGCAGTTACGACACGCTCCGCCGCGACCTGGGTATCTCCACCAAAAGCCTGGTGCATCATTGGACCAAGGCAGGCGTGCCGGGCCAGATACCAGGATATGCGAGCCACCTGGATGAGGTGGCCAAGATGTCGAATTACTTAAAATATGGTGGGTTTGCGGCGATTGGACTTGGTGCGGGTTCTTCTTATTTGAAAGTTCAGGCGGCGTGTCGGGCTGGAGAAACTGAGGCTTGTAAGAAAATTAGATTTACCGAGACGGGGAGCTTTTCAGGTGGGTTAACTGGCGGAATAGTCGGCGCAAAGATAGCTGGTGAGGCTGCTCGGCTAGTCTGCTCATTCGGGGTGTATGGTAAAGTTGCTTGCGGAGTCGTTCTCGTTGGCAGTGGGTCCTTTGCTTTTAGTAAGGGTGGCGAAAAGCGTGGGGAGACATCTGGAGAGGCAATCTTCGAGAGACTTTATGACTGATTTAACTACATGGCCTGCAAGCCTGCATATTGCGTTTCTTCTCGCACCATTTCTTATTGGATTGATTGGTCTGGGCATTCATTACCATATTGCCGGCTCACGTCACTTTGAAGTGCTTTGCTCGGCGTTTCAGAACAGCCCTGGTCTTATTGAGGACTTAAGGTACTGGAGCACGATATCAATTCGAACCAGGGCCATGATAGTGGCTGGTGTAACACTAGCAGCGGTTTGCCCAACGCTGGTGGTACGTCGAGGTTGGTTGAGTGCTGAAGATTGCAAAAATTGCCCAGCCTACCTCAAACGTCGGCTGCAGATTTCATTCTGGTGCACTGCAATAGCGGGCTTTTGGATTATGGCTGGGTGGGTACTTATCGAATTCGATGAGCTATAAAGAAAAACTCACGGTGGTGGGTCGCCCATGGGATAGTCGCTGTCTTAAAAGCGGCGCTTTACCTATGTGCACGCACATCGATACTGGGGAGGTACTTCATGATTGACTTATCAAATCTACCAGCTGGCGTAAAGATCGTGCTGGGGGTTGTGCCTTTTACCCTGAGTGTCGTGGGTATTGGCATGGGACTTTATGTTGCGGGTTCACGTCACTTCGGACTCTAGGGTCATCACGCTGAGTGATGCGGGGGAGCGGTTCGGGGAAGTGGGGTACGAGGAGCGCTATGATTGATTTTTCAAATGTGCCCATGGGTTTGAAAATGGCTTTTGTACTCGCACCTTTCATTATTGGGCTCGCCGGGGTGGGCATAAGTTATCATATAGCCGCTACTCGGCATTTCGATGTGCTTTGCACGGCATTTAGAAATAGCCAGGGGCTAGTGGATGACTTGAAATATTGGAGTACTATTTCGCTTGGAACAAGAACGAGAATAGTGTATGGCGTGACGTTGGCATCGGTATGGCCGAGTTTGGGCGTTCGCCAAGGCTGGTTAGATGCTGATGATTGTAAAAACTGTCCGCTCTATCTCAAGCGTCGACTGCAGGTCTCGTTTTGGTGTCTATTAATCGGTTGTTCATGGCTTTTTGTGGTCTGGGCTCTAATTGAGTCGGGCGGCTTGTAAGGCCGAAAGGGCCTCCCGTCAGCGGGTCGTTTGCCGATTACTTCGTGAATTTTGGCTGCTCATTTGGATGGCGGCCAAAGCCATGGCTGTACGACATTTCTGAACTTGAAACTAAATACTTCAGGAATGGCCTGCTTTGGAATTATCCTACGCGGGCTGCTGAAGTATCGCTGTTGTCGGGGAAACCTCTCAGGGATAACGTTTTCGGGCCGCCTAACCGGGTGGCCGGGTGTGAGAACCCGCTTCGAATTTCATGCAGCAGCACTGCTATGGCAGCTGTGCGCGGGCAGGCTTCGGCCTGGCCGGGCTTTGCATGGTTCACCGGTTTCTCACCCCGCGTACCGCTGCCACCCTCACCCCGTGAGAAGGTTGAGATGGTAGGTCTCGATAACGAACTGTGAGATCGATCATGAAAAAAATTGTTCCTGACCCACCTCGCCGCAAACCGATCACCTCCCCATTCTTCACCGTCCAATCTGACATGTACCCACCCCATGCCCTCGCGCACGTCAGCGAGTTGCTCCGCGGCGTCATCGAAACCATCGACGACCATTGCCGCGGCCACGTCGGCGAACCTGGCCTGAACATGCTGAGCAACGCCTTGCATGCCAGCGAAATCGCCCGTTCGCTGGTAGAGCATGTACACAACCGTCTCTATGGCCAACAGGCCGAGGAGTGAGCCCATGGCCGACGAACCCAAGCCCCTCACCACCGCTGGCCTGGCAACCTTCCTTGATGTGGGCAACCCATCGTTGAACTTGCTGCGTGTGCAGCCTGGCATCCCGATTGATGTTGCATACGAGCAGGTGTCGGTGCTGCTGGGCTACATCAAGCACCTGGTGCGTGAAGGCGATATGGACGATGACCACAAGTTGCTCGGCGCGGCTGACTATCTGAGTGTCCTGGCCAAGGCGCTGATGGACGATATCGAGTTAGCCAAGAACCGGTTGCACTGATCTTGCTGGCCTCTTCGCGGCTGCACCCGCGAAGGGGCAGCTACAGTCAGCCCAACTGGTTGGGCTGGACGATGCCGTACCGCTTCATCTTGCGATACAGCGTTGACCGCGAAACCCCCGCGGCCTCTGCCGCTGCGCTCATGTTCCAGCGCTCTCGCTTCAACACCTCCAGCAAATGCCGCGCCTCGGCAGCCTCGACTTGCTGCTCTAGCACCTTTGGCCGCGCAGGCGCTGCAGGGTCGGCCACTACCTCCGGCAGGTCAGCCACTTCGATCAGCCCACCTTCGGCCAGCGCGACGGCCTGACGCAACGCATTGAGCAACTGCCGCACGTTCCCCGGCCAGGCGTGCCCGAGCAAGCAGCGCCACGCTTCATCGCTCAGGCGCATACCAGCGCCCCCCGGCAGCCCTGCCAACAACCCTTCGATCAATGCGCGCCGGTCACTGCGTTCACGCAGTGCCGGCAACGTCATGCGCATCCCGCACAACCGGTAGTAGAGGTCTTCGCGAAAGCGCCTGTCGCCGATCATTGCCTGCAGGTCCTGGTGAGTTGCCGAAATCACCTGGAGGTCCAGTGCTACCGGCGCTTCGGCACCCAGCGGCACCAGCTCGCGCTCGGCAAGCACCCGCAGCAGGCGCGTTTGCAGGTGCGCCGGCATGTCGCCGATCTCGTCGAGGAACAGCGTGCCGCCATTAGCCTGCTCCAGCTTGCCTTTCATGCCCTTGCGGTTGGCCCCGGTGAAGCTGCCGGCACGGTAGCCGAACAGTTCACTTTCGATCAGTGATTCGGGTATCGCCGCACAGTTGAGCGCCACAAACGGTTTGGCATGGCGCTGGCTAGCCTGGTGCAAGGCACGGGCGAATGCCTCTTTGCCGGTGCCGGTTTCGCCGTTCAGAAGAATCGCGATGTCTCGGTCCAGCACCTTGCGCAGGCGTTTCACGCCTTGTTGCAGCTGTGTGTCCTGGCCTGCCAGTTGCTCAAGCGTGGGGTGTGCAGTGCGGGTGGGCGCGGGCCGCGCAGAAGGCGCTTGGCGGTAACCGGCCGGTACGCGCAGGCCCACATCCAGCAGGTGCGCTTGTTCATGACCGCGCAGTTGAGTGCCACGTGCACCGCCGCGCGTCAGGTCCAGCAACTGGTCGATGGTGGCAGGCAGCAGTTGCTCGATGGCCACGCCCAACAGCTTGCCGGTATGCGCCAGGAACGCTGCCCGATTGGCGCCGATCACCCGGCCGCTTTCGTCCAGTGCCAGCAGTTGCTCAGCGGCCAGGTCGCAGAAGTCGTCGCGTGGTTTGATGGCCAAGGTCAGGCGGTCGCGGTAGCGCTGGCGGAAATGGCTGTTCTCGATCAACCGGGCGTACAGGGTCACCAGCTGCAAGGTCAGGTGCTGGGCTTGCTTGGGGCCGTCGTTGTACAGGCAGGTCGCGTTGAGGCAGCCGAGCAGTTGGTTGTGGGCATCGAAGATCGGTGATACCGAGCAACTGAGCCGAGCATTGGCCGCAAGGAAGTGCTCCTGACGATGGATGGTCAGTGCCTGCTGAGAGGCCAAGGCGGTGCCGATGCCGTTGGTGCCGGCAATCGACTCGTCCCACCGCGCGCCGACGATCAGCCCGGAACGGGTGTAGCGCTGTGGGTCGGCGGGCAGGCGGGCAGCCAGCGTGATGCCGTCGGCGTCACTGAGCAGCACGGCGAAACCGGCGTCCACCACGCGCTTGGCCAGGCCACTGACGCCCTGGCTGGCGATGGCCAGGTAGGCCTCGTGCTGGGCTTGGTGCTGGCGGATTTCAGCGGCGCTGAGGATGTTGTCGACGTGGCGCAGGGTGGGGTCCAGGTGGTGCTGATTGATGCTGCGGTACCAGGATTCAGCGACCACCGGTTCTGGCGTCAGGCCACGTTCGGCAAAGTGGCAGTCGACGAAGGCGGCCAGTTCACTGGCGCGGGGTTTGGCCATGGGCGCTCTACCAAGTTCTTGTTATTTGAGTTGGGGAAACCATAGCTGATTTTGGGTTTGGGAGTTGCTTGTCTTTAGCTTTGCAGGGGGGCGGATATCGAGCGCCGCCCGCGCGGCGCTCGATATCCGCCCCCCCGAAGAACCCAAGCAAAAAAGCAGGCGTGTTTCAGCCGATCAGCTTGAGTGCCTCATCCAGACCCAGCGGCCGCTTCATCCGCTGCGACAGCTGCGCCATGGCATCCGAATACCCCTTGGCCACCACCGCTTCAACCTGCTCCGCGACACACTGCAAGGCAATGAAGTCACCTTTCTCCGGCTCGCCGACGAACTCGATTCGGTCCCAGTCCCGGGCATGCCCCAGCACTTCATAGGTGCGCCCATGCTGATAGGTCCAGAAAAACGGCACATCCGCGTAACGACGCTGCTCGCCCAGCATGTTGGCCGCGGCGATTACGCCATGCTGCTGGGCCAGGCGCCAGTGTTCGATGCGCACCGGGCGGCCAGCGAGGGGGAAGGTGGCGATGTCGCCGGCGGCCCATAGGCGGTCGGCGGCATGCAGTTCGGCGTCGACCCGCAACGAACGATCCTCGGCCAGTTCCACGCCCTGCACGAACGCAGTGGCCGGTGCGACACCGGTACCCAGCAACACCAACGACGTCGTCAGCTTCTCGCCATTGGCCAGCAGCACGGCGTCGACCCGTTCTTCACCGAGGAAGCGCTCGACCTCGGTCGGGCCGTGGAACACCACGCCCTTGCGCTCATGCAGCGCGCGTATGCTGCGCCCGATACGCTCACCTAACTGTTTGCTCAAGGGCACCGCGTGGCGGCTGACCACATGCACCTGCGCGCCATACTTGCGCAAGGCCGAGGCCGCCTCCAGGCCGATGAACCCGTCGCCGACGATCACCACAGGCTGCCCCGGCTCGGCGGCATCCAGCAGGCGTGCTGCATCTTCGCGTGAGCGCAGGGTCATGACCCCTGCCAGGTCGACACCGGGCAGATCGGGGCGTTGCGGTTTGCCGCCAGTGGCCAGCAAGGCGGCGTCATAGTCGATGCGGTGGCCGTCGCTGAGGGTGATTTGGCGCTTTTTCACGTCCAGTGTGCGCACCTTGCCCAAGCACCGCTCCAACTGGCCCGCGCGCAACTGGCCAGCCTCCAGCAGCGCCGGGACTTCATCGGGCGGCATCTCCCCGGCGATGACGAATTTGCTCAGCGCAGTGCGGTCGTAGGCGGGCTGGCGTTCATGGTCAAGCCAGACCAGACGCCCGCCGAAGCCATGGGCCAGCAGCGTGGCCACCGCCGCCGAGCCTGCGGCCCCGGCACCGATGACGACGAAGCAGCGCGCGTCACTGTGGCGTGGTGGCTCGGCCTTTGGCAGCGGCTGGTCATCGACCCAGACTTCACCGTCCTTGACCCACGCCCGGTAGCGGCGCAGGTCGGCCAGTGCCGGCGGTTCGCACACCGCGCCTTCGTCCACGGCAAACGCCGCCTTGTGCCACGGGCAGACCAGCAAGCCTGCGCAGATCACGCCTTCTTCCAGCGGGGCGCCGGCATGGGGGCAGTTGGCCTGGTAGGCCTGCACCAGGTCGCCCTGGCGGATGAGGATGAGTTCTTCGTTGCCGGCCTGCACACGCAGAGGGCGGTGGGGGTCGAGCTGATCGAGGCGGGCCACGGTGTGCTGGGTCATGAGGCTTCTCCAAAGGGGGCCTTTGGAACCATTTGACGCCTGTGCCGTTGAGATGCTGACCCGAGCCGACGATCGGGGCATTATTCTGAAGCACCGTGTGGGGGCGGGTTTGCCGGCTCCCACACGGGCTGTGGCGCATTGCAGGTGTTTTAGGTGGACTTTACCGTGGCCAGCGCGCCAGCGCGCGTTACCCGCAAGGCCACCAGGCTACCCACCACGATCAATGCCGCCAACGAATACAGCGCGGCATCGGTCGACCCGGTCTGGTCCTTGATGAAACCGACCAGATACGGGCTGAGGAAGCCCGCCATCTGCCCCACCGAGTTGATCACCGCCAGCCCGGCCACGGCCGCACCGGCGCTGAGCAGCGCGGTGGGCATTGGCCAGAACATTGGCAGGCCGGTGAGCGCGCCCATGGTGGCGATCGACAGGCCGAGGATGGCAATCGGCGGGTTGCCGGCGAAGTTCACGGCGATCAGCAAGCCGATGGCGCCCATCAGCATTGGCACTACAAGGTGCCAGCGGCGCTCGTTGCGCAGGTCGGCCGAGCGCCCGCAGACGATCATGAACACCCCAGCCAGCAAGTACGGAATGGCGCTCAGCCAGCCAATCAGCAAGGGGTTGTCGAAGCCCATGCTCTTGATGATCGACGGCAGCCAGAAGTTGATCGCGTACACACCGCTCTGGATACAGAAGTAAACGAAACCGAACGTCCAGATCAGCGGGTTGGTCAGCACTGCGAGCACGCTGTCACCGCTGGTGGCGGGCTTGCTGGCGGCATCGGCTTTAAGGTCGGCCTCGATCAGTTGGCGCTCGGTCGGGTTCAGCCACGTGGCTTTCTGGTAGCCGTCGCTGAGCAGGCGGATGGCCAGGAAACCCAGGATGACGGTGGGCACGCCCTGGATCAGGAACATCCATTGCCAGCCGGCAAGGCCATGCTGGCCGGCGGCGAAATGTTCGAGGATCCAGCCGGAGAACGGCCCGCCCAGCAGCCCCGACACCGGGATCGCCGACATGAACAGGGCCATGATGCGGCCACGGCGGGCGGCCGGGAACCAGCGCGAGAGGTACAGCACCACGCCTGGGAAGAAGCCGGCTTCGGCGGCGCCAGTCAGCAGGCGCAACGTGTAGAACTCGGTGGGTGTGGTGACGAACAGCAGGCAGGTCGAGAGGCTGCCCCAGGCGATCATCATCAACGCGATCCAGCGCCGTGGGCCGAAGCGGTTGAGTGCCAGGTTGCTCGGCAGGCCGCAGAGCACGTAGCCGATGAAAAAGATACCGGCGCCGAGGCCGTAAACGGTTTCGCTGAAGTTCAGGGCGTCGAGCATCTGCAGCTTAGCGAAGCCGACGTTGACGCGGTCCAGGTAGTTGAACAGGTAGCAGATGAAAATGAACGGAATCAGCCGCAGGGTGATGCGCCGGTACAGCGCGTTACGGGTGGTGTCCGTGCCTTGGTCAGGGGCGGGGCTGTGTGCCATGATCGGGTTCTCTGTTGTTATGGTTGTCACCGCGTCGCCTGTTCCGGCGCTCGCCCTGACGAGTCTGGCGGGACTGCGGCGTGCCTGTCTTTGTGCTTTTGCACAGCGCTTGGCCAAGGCTGCTGTGCCCGCGACCAAAGCCTACCACCCCAAGGACCGTTGAATGTTCGAACTCGACCATGACCTGGCGCAGGATATCGTTGATCGGGCGATGGCCATCCTGCCCTGCAACGTCAATGTCATGGACAGCCAGGGGCTGATCCTTGGCAGTGGCGAGCCGGAGCGTATCAACACCCGTCACGAAGGCGCGCAACTGGTGCTGGCCAACGGCCGCATCGTCGAGCTGGATGTGGACGCGGCAAAGTGCCTCAAGGGCGTACAGCCAGGGGTGAACCTGCCGCTGATGCTCGATGGGCGGCTGATGGGGGTGCTGGGCCTGACCGGCGACCCACAGCAGTTGCGCACCTATGGCGAGCTGGTGCGCATGACCGCCGAGATGCTCCTGGCCCAGCGCCATCTGCAGGTCGAGCAGCAATGGCGGCGGCAGCGTTGTGACGATTTGCTGGCCTTGTTGCTGGGTGGCAGCGGCGATTCACCCAGGTTGCTCGACGAAGCCCGGCAGTTGGGCCTGAAACCCCAGCTGCCCAGGGTGCCCTGCCTGTTCGAGCTGGAGTCGGGGCCAACCGCCGAAGCCTTGTCGGCCTGGCTGACCAGCCGCTACCCGGACAGCTGGTGCGTCAGCCCCGCACGCCAGTCGCTATTGTGGTGCCGCCCGGCAGCCTTGGTGCTGGACGAAGCGCGGCTGCTCGAGCGCCTGCAGCGCCACGGCTGGCAGGTCGAGCGCCTGGCCCTTGGTTGCGTGGCGCAGAGCCTGGAGCAGTTGCGCCGAGGCTATCGCCGGGTGCGCGACTTGCTGGCCTATGGGCAGGAGGTGCTGCCCGCCGAACGCCTGCTCAGCCTTGAGCGCTATCGGTTACCGGCCTTGCTGTGGCGCCATCGCAATGACGATGCCCTGGATGAACTGCTCGAACCGCTGCAACGCATCCGGGCCAAGGACGCGAGTGGTCAGCTGATTGCGACCTTGCGGGCCTGGTGCGCCCATGATGGCCAGAGCCAGGCCTGTGCCGATGCCTTGGGCATTCACCGCAACAGCCTGCGCTACCGGCTGGAACGGGTCGCCGAGCTGGGCGAAGTCGACCCGCTGCGGATGGAAGGCATGCTCAGTTTGTACCTGGGGTTGCAACTGCTGCCGGCCGGTTGAGGGGGGGGGGCGAAGGCATTTGCCCAAACAACGCCTCTGCTGTTTTGTGCATTTGACCGAGGCCAGCTTGCCAGGCAACTGTCAGCATGCCGCTCATCTGGACAGGAGAATCCCCATGAAGATCGTCATCGCCCCCGACTCGTTCAAGGACAGCCTCGACGCTGCCGGTGTCACCCGCGCCATTGCCCTGGGCCTGGCCGAGGTGTGGCCGGATGCCGAGCTGGTCGAATGCCCCATGGCCGATGGCGGTGAAGGCACCATGGAGGCCATTCTTGCCGCCAGCCAGGGCGAACTTCGCCGCCTGGCCGTGCGTGGGCCTTTGGGGCAAACCGTCGAGGCCGGTTGGGGGTGGCTGGCGCCGAGCCGCACCGCAATCATCGAGATGGCCCAGGCCAGTGGCCTGCAATGGGTGCCGACCGAGCAGCGTGATGCGTGCCGCAGCAGCACCTGGGGTACTGGCGAGCTGATCGCTGCCGCGTTGGCCGCTGGTGCCAGGCGTATCGTGCTGGCAATTGGCGGCAGCGCTACCAATGACGGTGGCAGCGGCATGTTGTGCGCCCTGGGCTTGCGCCTCCTGGATACCGATGGCAAAGCGCTGGAAGAAGGGGGCCTGGCCCTGGCAAGGCTGGCGCACATCGATGCCAGCGACCTGGACCCACGGCTGGCCGAAGTGCAGGTCGAAGTGGCTGCTGACGTTGACAACCCGCTGTGTGGGCCCAATGGCGCCTCGGCGATCTTCGGCCCGCAGAAAGGCGCAAGCCCGCAACAGGTGCAGGCGCTGGACCAGGCGCTGGGGCATTTTGCCGATCACTGTGCGCGGTTGCGCGGTGAGGATGTGCGCGACTTCCCTGGCTGTGGCGCCGCAGGCGGCATGGGGTTCGCGGCCAAGGCGTTCATGGGCGCGCAATTTCGCCCTGGGGTGGAGGTGGTGGCGGAGCTGGCCGGGCTCGATGCGCTGGTGCAGGGTGCTGACCTGGTGGTGACCGGCGAAGGACGCTTCGACGCCCAGACCCTGCGTGGCAAGACGCCGTTGGGCGTGGCCCGGGTCGCCAAGCGCCACGGTGTGCCGGTGGTTGTACTGGCCGGCACGCTGGGGGAGGGCTACCAGCAGCTGTATGCCCATGGGATTGACGCCGCTTTTGCCTTGGTCAACGGGCCGATGAGCCTGGAGCAGGCATGCGCCAACGCGCCAACGCTACTGCAGGCGCGCGCGGGTGATATCGCCCGGCTGTGGCGCTGCGCTCCTGCAGCCCCCAAAACGCATGTGAAATATTAAAAACATCTTAGTCTGATACCTCGCCCAAAACACAAGGCGAATCGGGTGCTTTTGCCAGAAAAGTACTACATACAGCGAGCGTAAAAGCCCCTATTTAGGCCGATTAATACCTGGCAACTCTCACCGTCGCCGAGAAATAAGTATTTTACTAACCCCCTGTCGCTCGCCAATTCTCTGCGCTGCACATTTGAGAGGGCGAGTCGATGTTGGTTCATGGCGATAAGGATTTCGAAGTATTGAAGAACGCCGAGCGCGAACTTCAACAGCAGGTCGGGCATATCCCCGATGCCGGGTTTTATGAGCGAAAGTTGCAAGCAGCCTGGATGCGAGCACAGCACAGCGCTCACTACGCAGAGATAGGCCCCTACCGTTTTTCGGCGTTTCAGCAATTACCGCTGACGGCCAAGGCCTTGCTTAAACGTCAACCATTGGCGTTCTGTACCGTGGCCCTGGGCGATGCGGCCAAGTACTACGCCACTACCGGCACCACGGGCGAGCCGACCCCGACCCCGCGCCTGAAACAAGACATCATCTGGAATGCTGTCAGCGTCGCCGCCCACTGGCGCTCGGTGCTGCGCCCGGGAGCACGGGTGGCCAACCTGATGCCATCGGACATCGTCCCGGTCGGCGACCTGATCGCCAATGTCTGCGAATACCTGGATGTTTCCCATGTGCGGCTGTATCCGTTCACCACCGGCATCACCGACTGGGAGCGGGTGTGCAACACCTTCGACACCTACCGGCCAACGGTGCTGTTCATCGCCCCCGGCGTGCTGGTACAGCTGACCCGCTACCTCAAGCAGCGGGACCTGTTGCACACCTTCGCCCAGTCGGTGCGCTCGATCATGCTGCTGGGCGAGGTCAACACTCAGCCGTTTCGTGAACGTCTGGCCCGTGGCTGGCAGTGCGAGGTGTTCGACGCCAGCTATGGCAGCACCGAAACCGGCACCTTGGCCGCCGTGGGCGAAGACCAGCAGATGCGCCTGGCCACAGCCACCCACTACTTCGAACTGCTGTTGCCCGACGGCAGGCTGGTGACGCCCGCCGAGGGCCTTACCGGGCGCCTCGTGGTCACCCCACTGAACCTGTATGCCCGCCCGTTGCTGCGGCTGGACACCGGCGACAGCGTGACCATCACCGCGCCGTGGCAGCCCGGGCAGCTCAGCCCCAGCTTGCTGATCAATGGCCGCGACAGTGACAGCATCATGATTGCGGGTGTCAGCCTTGAGATTCGCGCGGTCGAAGAGGTGGTCTACGGCACCTGTGACGCCACCGGCTACGTGATCGAAATCGACCGCCAGAACGACAGCGCCGCCTTGATCCTGGAGCGCGACGTGCACTGGGACAACGCGCAGGAAAGCCAACTGCAAGCGCAACTGCTGGAACGCTCCCAACAGCTGATGGGCCTGCGCTGGAGCCGCGTGCTGTTCGTCAACAACCTGTCGGCCATCAACAAAAGTGGTGGCTCGCAAAAAAGCTGGAAGAAGACCAACCTGCGCTTCGTGGGGGGCAAGCAATGACCGCACCACGCTTTGCGCAAGGGCGCGGCCTGGGCAATGGCCAGCCTGACCTGTGGTGCACCTACGCCGCCGTGCGCAGCCTGGCCTGGGTCGAGCGCCTCGACAGCGTCGATACGGCCAGCCTGCACACCTACATTCAGTCCCGCCGCAACCGTGACGCTGGCTTCGCCTGGAGCAAAGGCATGCCGTCCGACGCCTGGGCCACGTTCTATTGCTGCGAAACGCTCAAAGACTTGGGCATTGCCATCGAGCAAGGCACCCAGACCGCCGAATGGCTGCATACCCTGTTCGACGGTGACGCCTACGCCATGTGCCCGGGGCAGACCGCAGACGTCTGGGCCACCCACTATGCGGTGCGCACCTTGGTCGAGGTTTGCGATGGCCGCGTGGCCGACCCCGATGCCTTGTATGCCTGGCTGGAAGGGCTGCAGTGCAGCAATGGCGGCCTGAGCTGGTCGGCGGACTTTGCCCGGCGCAACCTGGCCGATACCCGTGCCTGCTTCTATGGCGTGATGGCTGCGCGCGCGCTGGCTCGGCAAGGGCTGCCAGCGCCGGCCTGGGACGTGCCGCGGTTGATAGGCTGGTTGCAGGCGCAACAGATGGACGACGGTGGCTTTCGCTTCAGCGAAGCCGCCGAACGGCCTTGCCTGTGGGCGACCTACCGCGCCACGGCCAGCCTCGCAGCATTACAGGCGCAGCCGCTGGGGCCCGGCGAGTGCGTCGCCTGGATCGAGGCGCTGCGTGGCCCGAGCGGCGCCTTCGTGCGCTGGCAGGGCTATGACGTCGAAGATGTCTGGGCCGCCTTTTGTGCGGTGGGCTCGCTCAAGGCGCTGGGTGAGCCGGTCGCACACCTGGCAGATGCCATCGCAAGCTTCATCGCGACCCTGGCGTTGCCTCAGGGTGGTTACACCTATCGGCAGGTCGACGCTGCGGCTGATGTGCTGACCACGGCGGCCGCAGTGATCGGTGGACAGATGACGGATGCACAGCGGGCGGATGCGCTGCGCTGGATCGAGGGCTGCCAGATGCCGAACGAGCCCGGGATCATGTACATGCCGGGGCGTGGGGCCGAAGTGCGTTGCACCAATTGGGGCCTGGCCGCCGGTGCCTTCGCTGACCGCCCCGACGCACGCAAGGCAGTCGGACACTGGCTGGCCTCGCTGCAGAACCCCGACGGTGGCTTCGGTTTCTGGGAGGGGCGTGGTTCTGACCTGGTGTCCACTGCATCGGCGGTAGCGATTCTGCAGCAACTGGGTAACAACGCCGGTGTCGACCTTGTCGAGCTCGAAGCCTTTGTCGCCAGCTGCTGCCAGCAGGGCCGCCATGCCGCGTACCCGCGTGGGCAGGTCTCTTTGCGCGCCAGCCTGCAGGCATTGATCTGCCTGCGCCATGTTGGCCGGGATGTTCGCGCGCAGGCAAGCGACCTGCTCGCCGCGCACAAGGTGCGCCAGGGCGGCTTCGCCAACCAGGGGCAGCGCATCCCTGATCTGCTCAGCACCTACCAGGCCGTGGCGTTGGCCGCAGCGCTGGGGTTGCCGGTCGACCTGGCGCACCTGCGCTTCTTCCTCGACAAGGTGCGCAGCGGCCCGGGGTATGCCTGGTCGCCGCTCTACCTGCAGGGGCACGACGCGTTGTCGGGCTGCCTGGGGCGCCTGTTGCAGGCGTTTGCCGACGGCAAGTGCCTGCACCTGCCCAACTTGCAGCTGTCGTGAGGAGCAGGCATGCCGACCATCACTGTTACCTGCGCGCCGCTGCAGGCCATTGAACGCAAGCGCCTGGCCCTGGCCTTCACGCGCCAGCTCAAGGCGCTGGGTGCCGAGCCTGCGCACTGCATGGTGTTTTTCAACCCGCTGACGCCTGGCTGCGTGTTCGGCGCGGGCATGCCGTTGCCTACCGTGGACGGTGACGGCGCCGCCTTGCAGTTCTACCTGCGCATCACCTTGTCGGTGGCGCGCGATGCAATAGCCCACGCGGTATTGGCTGAGGGCCTGCACCGCTGCCTAGCCACGCACTACCCGGATGCTTTTGTCTATCTGCAGTTCGACCCGATCCTGCCGGAACAGGTGTTCTACAGCACGGGAGCGGAACTTATCAATGCCGGCAACCCACAAGGAACAACAGGCCCGTGAGCAACTTATCTATTGAACAGCGTATTCGTCAGGCATTGGCGCAGTTACTGGGCGACGAAGTCCTTGCCATCGAGAAACAGGATAGTTTTCGCGACTTCATTGGCGAGCGTTTCGACAGCCTGATGGCCGTCGAAGTCATTACCGCCATTGAAGGCTGTTTTGAAATCGAAGTGGATTACCTGAGTGACGATGTCCGCTACTGGTTTGAAACCTTGGAGAAGATGGAAACGTTCGTCGCCCAGAAGCTTGAAGATCAATTGACCCTGCAGGCCGCTGAATGAGCAGCGACCATTTGTTCACCACATCGGGCTCTACCGGTGTGCCCCGCCAGTGGCTGCGCAGCCACGCGCAGATGACCCAGGAGGCGGCCTTGATACTCGGCCACTGGGCGGCTGGCGCGACCGAGGTCCTGTCATTTGCGCCGAGCACGCACAGCTACGGCATGATCCTGGGCGAGGTCGGCGCGCAATGGCTGAACGCGCGGCTGCAAGCCTGCTCCCTGGAGCAGCAGGTATTGCCGCAACTCGATGGCGACGGGCCTTGTGTGATCCTCGCCATTGCCAGTACCTGGCGGCTGTTGCCCACCCTGTTGGCGCGCCTGTCGGCACGGCGCTCGGTGCTGGTGGTGCACAGCGCTTCGCTGCTGCCCCCCGACGCCTTGGCCATCGTCCAGCGCCTTGCCGGGCCGCAGGTGCGCTTCATCGAACTGCTGGGCGCCACCGAAACCGGCGCCATGGCCGTTCGCGAGCTGGATGCGCAAAGCAACGCGGAGCAACCCTGGACGCTGTTGGGCGACGTCACGTTGCTCAGCCCGATCGGCGCGCCGAGCCCGCTGGAAGTCAGCAGCCCGCGTATCGCCCGGGAGCAGGGGGCTGCGGCACCGGCCAGCCGTCACCGTTGCGATGACCTGGTGCTGGCGTTGGACGCCCGACGCTTTCAATGGCTGGGCCGTGCCAGCAGCCTGATCAAGGTCAACGGGGTACGGCTCGACCTGGCACGTGTGGCCAGCGAGCTGAGCCAGCAACTGCACTGCCCGACCCTGGCCTGCGTGGCGGTGCGCGATGCGCTGCGCGCCGAGGCGTTTGAAGTGCTGTTCAGCTCGGCAACGTTGACCGAGCGGGCAGTGCGTGAAGCGTTCACACACTGGCCAGCGCACCACCCGCGACCGGTCGCCGTGCGCCGGGTCGCCCATCTGCCTCTGTCTGCCACCGGCAAGCCCCAGCCGTGGGCGGCCGCAACTTCTGTCAAGGAATACACCCATGAGCCACGCTGATACCCAGAACACCATCGCCCATTACCTGAACCACTGCGGTGCGCCGCTGGACAGTGGCCGCGAGCAACCCGAATACCTTGGCCTCAGCCTGCGCAAGCGCCTCGAACTGCTGCAGCGCAGCCCCGCGCTGGCGGCTGACTGGGCCGCGCAGTACGACGCCTGGCGCGACCATGCCGACAGCCACTATCGGTGCCTGACCAGCACCCGCCCGGCCGAGGCACCGTGGTTTCGGCTGGGGGTCAAGGACACCGTGGATGTCGCCGGCCTGCCGACCCGTCTGGGGCTGCGCAGCTACCGTCACTACCCGCAGCGCAGCGCCAAGGCGCTGACCTGCCTCGATTCGCGCATCGTGCTGACCAGCAAAGTGGCGACCACCGAGTTGAACATTGCGTTCGGCGCAGGCTGTCGCAACCCGCACTACCCGAGCATCGATCCGTCAGGGTCCAGTACAGGGTCTGCGGTCTCCGTGGCGGCGGGCCTGTGCGATATTTCGTTGGGTACCGATGTACTCGGTTCGGTGCGCTGGCCGGCATCGCACTGCGGCATGGTCGGCTTGCGCATGACCCAGAAGGCCGCCAGCCTAGCCGGGGTATTCCCACTGTCGCCACGCATGGACGCCCTCGGTTGGGTCACCCGCAGTGCCGACGACCTCGACTTGCTACTGCCATGGCTGGGCCTGGCACCGCTGCTGGGGGATCAGCAACCGCTCAAGCCGCACTACCGAGTTGGCCTGTTGGCGCACGCCCTGGACCCGGCACTGACCAGCGCGCCCATGCTCGACATGCTGGGCCAGGCCCGAACCGCCTTTGCCGACCTGGGCATGACGCCGCGCGACGTCGCCATGCCGGAACTGTGGGCCTGCCGTGGCGATGCCTGGCAGCTGTGTGCGCGTGACGCCTGGCTGGCCTCGGCCGCCTGGGCACGCCGCTTCGACAGCGAACTGCACTGGTCGACCCTCAGTGCGCTCAAGGTCGGTGAAGGGGTGAGCGACAGCGATTATCAGCGCATTCATGGGCGCATGGACGCCGTGCGCGGGGGCATCGATGCCTGGTTCGACAGCGCCCAGGTGGACTTCGTGGTCTTTCCGATGGACCCGAACCGGCCATTCGACCGGCGCAACCCGCAACCGGGTGACTCGACCATTCCGTCACCCCACGATCACGATTACCCGCAGAAGATCGGCTTCACCCCACTGGCCAGTTTCAGCGGCCTGCCAGCCATCACCGTGCCGGTTGCCCTCAGTGCCGACGGCAAGGCGCCGTTGGCCATCCAGATCATGGGCCGACGCGACAGCGAGCAGCAGCTGCTGGACATCGCCAAACGGCTACAGGCGTTGATCGGCCTGCTGCCTACCCGCCGTCTTCAGGTGTAAGGAGCGAGCCATGTGCGGAATTACCGGCTGGGTGGACTACACCCGCGACCTGAGCCAACAGCGCCAGGTGCTCGGCGCCATGACCGACACCCTGGCCCTGCGCGGGCCAGATGCCAGCGGCAGCTGGCAGCACCGGCATGCCTTGCTGGGCCACCGGCGCCTGGCGATCATCGACCTGAGCGGTGGCGTGCAGCCGATGACCTACCGCTTCGCCAGTGGTGAGGAAGTGGCGCTGGTGTATACCGGCGAGGTCTATAACCACAATGCCCTGCGCGAGCGCCTGCGCCAGGCCGGGCACACCTTTCAGACGCACAGCGACACCGAAGTGGTGCTGCACGCTTACCTGGAGTGGGGCGAGCAGTGCTGCGACTACCTCAATGGCATGTTCGCCTTTGCCGTGTTCGACGGGCGCGATGGCCATTTCCTGCTGGTACGTGATCGCCTGGGGGTCAAGCCGCTGTACTACGCCCGCCACCAGCAGGGGCTGCTGTTCGGCTCGGAGATCAAGGCGGTGCTGGCGCACCCCGACTTCGCCAGTGCCCTGGACGCGGTCGGCCTGGTGGATGCCCTGAGCCTGAGCCGGGGTACCACCCGCACGGCGTTGCGCGGGGTCAGCGAACTGCCGCCCGGGCATCGGTTGTCCTTGCGGCCCCAGGGGCAGGTCAGAATCAGCCGCTATTGGCAACTGCAACGCCGAGCGCACGAGGACGACCTGGCGACCACGGTCGAGCGCACTCGCGAGCTGCTCGACAACGCGCTGGGCGAGCAGCTGCACGCCGATGTGCCGGTCTGCTCGCTGCTGTCCGGTGGCCTGGACTCGACCCTGCTCACCGCCATGGCGCAACAACGGCTTCAGGCGGAGCAGGGCGGGGCGGTGAACTCGTTCTCGGTGGATTTCGTCGGCCAGGCCGAACAGTTTCAGAGCGACGCGTTTCGCCCGGAGCGCGATCAACCTTACGCCCTGGCTGCCGCGCAGTACATCGGCAGCCAGCACCAGACCATCCTGATCGACAACCGCGAGCTGGTAGCGGACGCAGCGCGTCTGGCGGTGTACCGCGCCAATGACAGCGCGGCAACCTTCGGCGACGTGGATACCTCGCTGTACCTGCTGTTCAAGGCCATCCGCGCGCACTCTACGGTGGCAATATCCGGTGAGGCGGCAGACGAGGTATTTGGCGGCTATGCCTGGTTCCGCGATCCGCAGGCCGTGGCGGCAGCGCGCTTCCCTTGGTTGTCGCGCATGCAACTGCTGCAGCCTGGGCTGATCAACCCGGAGTTCAACCGTACCTGCGACTTTGCCGGCTATCAGGACAGCTGCTATCACCAGGCCATGGACAGCGTCGAGCACCTGCCGGGTGACAGCCCGCTGGAGCGGCGCATGCGCGAGATCTGCCACATGCACCTGCAGCGTTGGCTGCCGATTCTGCTCGACCGCAAGGACCGCCTGAGCATGGCCGCCAGCCTCGAAGTGCGGGTGCCGTTCACGGACCACACCTTGGTGGAGTACGTGTACAACGTGCCGTGGTCGATCAAGGGCAAGGATGGCGAGGAAAAATGGTTGCTCAAGCAAGCCAGCGCCGGCCTGGTGCCGCCTGCGGTGTTGCAGCGGCGCAAGAGCCCGTACCCGACGTCGGCCAACCTGGCCTATGAACGCTTCCTGCGGGGGCGCATCGGGCAGTTGCTGAATGCGCCAGGCCAGCCGGTGTTTCAGGTCATCGACCGTGGCCAGCTGGCCGCCGAGTTGCGCCAGCCCGAGGGCTACTTCAACTCGCAGCTGCGGCGCAACAACCTGGAGACCGCCTTGGCGCTCGATACCTGGCTGCAGGAGTATCGCCTGACGCTGTAGGGCTACAGGATCAAAGGGCTCTGCAGGGTGTCGCTGAAGCGCTTCGGCGCGCCCTGGTCGAGCATGGCGATGAAGCTGCCCAAGGCAGGCGAGGCGTTCTGAGTGTTCCAGTTCATGTACAGGCCCATGGTCGGGGTCGGCTGGTCCTTGATCGGGCGTATCGGCCGGAACTGCACACGGTCGCGCAGCGTGGAGTAGGCGATCGACTCGGGCACCAGGGCCACGCCGAAACCACAGGCCACCAGGCCGATCAAGGTATGGATCTGCGCCGCTTCCTGGACAACCTTGGGGTAGAAACCGGCCGACTCGCACAGGGCGATCAACTGGCTGTGGTAGCCACTGCCCAGGGCTTGCGGGGTGAACACGAAGTCCTCTTCGGCGAAGTCGCGCAGGTCGACCAGGGGCTGCTGCGCTTTGGCGTGGCTGGCCGGCAGGGCCATGATGATCTGCTCGTTCAGCAACAGCCGCGATGCGATGATGTCGGGCGGCATCGGCAGTTTACGCATGAAGCCGATGTCGGCTTCGCCGGCCAACAAGGCCTTGGCCTGGGAGGCTGAGGGCATCTCCCGGATGGTCAGGCGCACATTCGGGTAGACCTCGCGGAACCTGCGCAAGGTGGTGAGCAGCGACTCGTAGTACGCGATGGAAATGGCCGTGATGGTCAGCTTGCCGCAGATGCCTTCGGAAACATTGCGCGCGTACTCGATGCCTTGCTCCAGTTCCTTGAGCGTGCGGTAGGCGGTTTCCAGGAAGGCCATGCCGGCGGCGGTCAGCTTGACCCCACGCTTGTTGCGCAAGAACAGGCTGAAGCCGAGCTTTTCTTCAAGGCGGTTGATCGCTTGGCTCAGGGGCGGCTGCGCCATGTGCAGGCGGATGGCAGCCTTGTGGAAGTGCAGTTCCTCGGCCACGGCAATGAACTGCCTGAGCAAACGTGTTTCGATCATTCTACGTTCCTTCATCGACATGCAGGGTGCCCGGAAGGCGGCCGGGCCGCCCCTGCAAGGCGGCCATCATAGTGCGTGGCACCCGAGTGACAAAGCCCGGTGATATCCCTGAGATATCAAAGTTGCATGCTTTTAATATTAAGTCATTGATTTTTTTATTGTTATCGTAAAAAAGGAGAATCTGAAGGTGCCCCGCAATGCCCATGACAGACCCTTTCAATAATAAAGTTGCCATCATTACCGGTGCCGCCCAAGGGCTGGGCCTGGCCTATGCCATGGCGCTGGCCGAGCGTGGCGCCCGGGTGGTGATCAGCGACCTGGGGACTGACCGCGCTGGCCAAGGGCAAGACCCGTCAGCACTGGACCAGGCGCTCGAGGCCCTGCAGGCCAAGGGCTGCAACGTGGTCGCCCATGCCGGGCAACTGGAAGACGAACGTGAATGCCAGCAGTTGATCGAGCTGGCCATCGAGCATTTCGGCTCGCTGGACATCCTCATTCACAATGCTGGTTGGGTCGATTACCAGGGGATCGAGGCGCAGGAAGAGGGCTTTCTTCAGCGTGCGCTGGGCATCAGCGTGCACGCCCCGGTGTGGCTGGCCAAGCATGCCTGGAAGTACCTCAAGCACTCGGCGGCGCCGCGTGTGGTGCTGACCACCTCGGACCGCGCCATGTACCAGCGCTATTCGCAGCCCGGCCTGGTGGCCTACTCGGCCGGCAAGATGGCCCAGGTCGGCATCATGAACGCGTTGAGCATGGAAGGGCAGGAGCACGGCATTCTGGTCAATGCCATCTCGCCCGTGGCCAAGACCCGCATGTGGGGCGTGACCGACGCACCGGAAGAGCTCAAGCCCGAATGGGTCACGCCGGGGGTGTTGTACCTGGCCAGTTCACTGTGCCGTGACACGGGGTACATCCTGCGTGCCAGCAACGGGCAGTTCACCGCCACCCGTTTCACCGAGAACAGCGGCGTCAGCTACCCGCGCGACCTGGCGCGGGTGCAGGCGGGCAACCTCAAGGAAGTGGCCGAACGCTGGAGCCGTATCAAGGAATGCCACTATGTGCCGGTCAAGGTCGCCAACACCCGTGCCGACTTGGGCGAAAGCCCGGTCTGGGACGTGCACAGCGGCGCGCTGTACTTCGTCGACATCTCCGGTGGGCGCATCAATCGGCTGAACCCGGATGGTGAGGTCGAGAGCCTGTATGAATCGGCGGCGCGCATTGGTGCCCTGGCGTTGACCGACAAGGGCAACCTGATCTTCACCGAAGACTCCAGCGTCGCCATTCTTGACGTGAACGCGCGCAAGGTGCGGCAGTGTTCCGTGCCGGTCCATCCGCGTTCAACCTACCGCTTCAACGATGGCGCCTGCGACCCCCAGGGGCGTTTTGTCAGCGGCCTGATGGACGAAGCGCCCAGCGGCAATACCGGTGCCTTGTTCCGTTTCGAGGCACAGCTGAGCGACGAGGTGATCCACGACGGCATGGCACTGCCCAATGGCCTGGCCTGGTCGGAAGATGGGCACACCGTGTACTTCGTCGACTCGGTCGCCCGTTCCATCTACCGCGCCGAATACCTGCCGGAAGGCCGCCTGGCCGAAGTCGTGCTGTTCGCCGAAACCCCCGCCGAGCTGGGCCGCCCGGATGGCATTGCGCTGGACCGTGAGGGCGGGCTGTGGGTCTGCCAGTTCAATGGCAGTTGCCTGTTGCGTTACGACCGTAACGGCCACCTGACCGACCAGGTGGTGATGCCGGTGCCACGCCCGACCAGTTGCTGCTTTGGCGGCGAAGGCATGGCCACCTTGTACATCACCACGGCGCGTTTCGGCATGAACGCGGTTGAACTGCGGCACTATCCGGATGCCGGCGACCTCTACGCCATTCGCCCGGAGATCGCTGGCATCCACCGCCACGCCTTCAAGGAGTGAGCTGATGCATCCGGCTGGCCGGTAACACGGCCAGCTCGCCAAAGCGCTGCGCTGCATCGATGTAGCGCAGCGCCGACTTGGCGTCTTTCCAGCCCACGTAGCTCATCAACGCCTTCAGCTCCCAACCATTGGCCGTGGCCCAGGTGGCGAAACCGCGGCGCAGGGAGTGGCCGGTGTACAACGCCGCCGGCACCCCGGCACGCTCCAGCATGCGCCTGAGCAGGCCGACCAGGCTGTTGCTGTTGAGCGGCGCGTCGCCGAGGTTGCCCCAGCGGTCGAGCTTGCGAAACACCGGGCCATGCGCGATGCCGGCCACTTCCAGCCATTGCAGGTAGGCGGTGACCGGGCACAGCGCCTTGAGTGCCGGTGTGCGGTGCTGCACGCCAAGCGCTTCCCGGTCGCCCTTGCTGCGCGGCAGGAACAGCGTGATGCCGACACCCGCCTCGGCCTGGATATGTTCGATGCGCAGCCGGGCCAGCTCATCACCGCGAAACCCTCGCCAGAACCCCAGCAACAGCAACGCGGCATCGCGACGTGCGCGGCGCAGCGCGGTCAGGTCATGGTTTTCGAGTGCCTGGCGAGCTTCGTCCTCGAAGCACTGCACCGCCGTTTGCAGGTGCTGCAGCAACAGCGGTGCGGCCTGCTTCGGAGGGGTCGGGTGCAGGGTGCGGATACCGCGTAGCACCTGGCGCACCAGCGCTGCCTTGGTCGGGTCAGGGAAGCCCTGGCTGATATGCCATTGGCTAAGGGCCGCAAGGCGTTGGCGCAGGGTGCTCACGGCGTGCTGTCCGGCGTGGTCGGCCAGGTAGCGGGCTACCGCCTCGGCAGTGGCCGGCAGAAAGCCGCCCCATTGGGTCTCGAAATGGTCGATGGCAGCCTGGTAGCTGCGCCGCGTGTTGTCGCGGGTGGCGGCGCGGACGTAGCGCTCGATGTCGGTCATGGTGCGGTAGCCGGTATTCAGTGGTGACACGATAAACCGAATCGGCGGGTATGTCCTGGCACACTTAGCCGCTGTGGCCCATGGCACTGGTTTCGAGTGTATACGCGGGTGAACCCGCTGCCACCAAGTCCTCGATGCCGTTGAAAGGCGGGTAGTCGAGCAGTTGCGCCGGCGACAGCGGGCGGCTGAAGTGATACCCCTGAGCGATGTCGCAACCGGCGAGCTTCAGGCACACCACTTGCTCGCGGGTTTCCACGCCCTCGGCGACCACCTCCAGGCCCAGGCGCTTGGCCAGGATGATGGTGGAGGAGACGATCGGGCTGTCGTCGTGGCTGTTGGACAGCGGCGCAATCAGCGAGCGGTCGATCTTCAACTTGCTCAACGGCAGCGAATGCAGGTGGGCAAAGCCCGCATAACCGCGCCCGAAATCGTCCAGGCTGATGCCCAGGCCCGCGTCGCGCAGGCGGTGCAAGTGGCCGACTGCAGTGCCCTCGGGGTCGAGGATGGTGGTTTCGGTGATCTCCAGCTCCAGCCGTTGCGCGGCAATTCCGTACCCCTGCAACTGGCTTAGCAGCCGCGTGCTGAAGTCTGCCTGGCGCAGTTGCAGCGCCGAGACGTTGACCGCCAGGCGTGCTTCACGGCCCTGGGCGTGCCAGCGCGCCAGTGCCTCGCAGGCCAGGCGCAGCACCTCCCAGCCGAGCTCGATGATGAAGCCGCTGCGCTCGGCCAGGTCGATGAAGCGGTCCGGGTAGAGCAGGCCGAATTCAGGGTGGTCCCAACGCACCAGAGCCTCGTAGCCCAGCACCTGGTGGGTATCGAGGCGGATCTGCGGCTGGTAGTGCAGGACGAACTGGTGCTCGGCCAGGGCTGCGCCAAAGGCCTGTTCGAGGGTGAAGGCATGGATATCGATCAGGTTCAGCGAGGGGTCGAAGAAGCGGTACTGGGCACGCCCGGCCTGCTTGGCCGAGTACATGGCGGCATCGGCGCAGCGGATCAGGCTGTCGATCTCCTGGCCATCGCGTGGGCAGATGCTGACACCGACACTGGGGCTGGTGTTGACCTCCTGGCCATCCAGGGCATAGGTGGCCGAGAGTTTCTGCACCAGTTCGCGTACCCAGGCGTTGATCTGCTCTTCGCTGCGCTGCCCGGCTAGCAGCACCACGAACTCGTCACCGCCAAAGCGCGAGGCCTCGTCGCCGGGCTCCAGCAGGCGCTGAATACGCCCGGCCACGGCTTGCAGCAGCAGGTCGCCGATCTTGTGACCGAGTGAATCGTTGATCGACTTGAAACGGTCCATGTCGATGAACAGGATCGCCATCAGCCGGCGCTGGCCCCGTTGTCGGGTCAGCGCAAACCCCGCCACCTCGACGAACTGGCGGCGGTTGTGCAGGCCGCTGAGGTGATCGGTGGCGGCGGCATGGCTGCTGCGCCGGTGGGCCTCCTCGAGCCGCTCGATCAGTTGCTGGTTGACCTGTTGCGCATGCTCCAGGGCACTGAACGCTTCCTGGCGTTTGCGCAGCAGGCGCAAGGTCCAGGCCAGGCTGGCGAGAATCATCAGGGTCATGCTGAGGTTCAGCCAGAACTGGCGGGCGTAGGCCTGCGTCGAGGGCGCAAGAATCGCTTCGTAGCGCTGGCTGACCACCACGCTGAAGCCGCGTTCGGCAACCCGCCGGTACAGGCTCTGGTAGGCGCCACCGGGTGAGTACTGGGTCAGCGCCCCGGCGTCTGGCCCCGCTTGTGGCAGCCCGGGCTCGAGGTTGTCTGCGGCCATCAGCACGCCACTGGCGTCGATGCGCAGGCGTTCCTGGCCATCGTCCTGCAGCAGGCGCATCAGGCCCGTGCTGCCCAGGTCGATGTGCTGGAACAGTACCGCCAGGTAGCCGATGTCCAGTTGCACCACGAGGATGCTGTCGATTTCACGGCCAGGCAGGTCGGTCAGCGGCATTATGAACGGCAGGCGCCAGCTAGGCATGGCGTTGATGCCGGGTGCTTCGGCGCTGGGCAGGAAGGGTTTGAAGCCATAGCGGGCCACGTGCAACTGCAACTGGCGCAGCCAGTCTTCAGGCAGTGTCGCGGCCTCGTCGGCATGGCTGGCCGACACCAGCCGACCCTGCCGGTCGTACAGGCTCATGCGTTTGAACACCGGGTCTTCGGCGAGCAGCCGCGCCAGGTTGGCGTTGCCCTGGCGCAGCGCCTTCATGTCGCCCTGGGTGACGCGGCCCACGGCCTGGGCCCGGTCGACCAGCTGGCGCAGGCTCTGCGCGACAATGCTGGCCAGGTTCAGGTGTTCGGCAGCCTTGGCCGACAGTGCATCCTGGCGTGCGGCGGCCTTCTGCGAAACGTGCAGCCCCCAGAGAAAGGCCAGGGTGGCTGCACACAGCATCAGGACCAACAGGCGCAGAAGGCTTGCAGAAGAGAGCGAGCGGCGAATCACGGCGGAGGGTCCCGACCCAGGGTGATGCCGGCAAAATACGACAGCAAGATGACAGGCTAATGACTGATGGCCAATTGCTTCTAAGGTTTTGCCGTATCCGTCAAAGGCGTCTGCAGGCGCGTGGTTTCTTCTTCCATATAGGCCATCAACGCGCTGACCTCGGCATCGCCCAGGCGCAGGTTGGGCATCGCCAGGCGGTTGTACTGCTCATACAGCAGCATGGCCAGCGGGTCTTTCTGTGCAAGCATCTGGTCAGGCGCTTTCAGCCAACGGCTCAACCAGCTGGCATCGCGTTGGCGGGTTACCCCCAGCAAGTCGGGGCCGATGCCCTGTTGCATACCGGGCTCGGTGTTGCCCAAGGTGTGGCAGGAGGAGCAGCGGGTACGGAAGATCTGCTCGCCACTGCTGGGCGAGCGCACTTCCGGCGCCTGGGCATAGTCGTTGGCCATGGCGCTGGCTTGTTTCCAGTTGTGCAGGCTGTTGCCCAGGCGGTCGGCGAGGATATAGGGGCTTTCGAAGGGCGAGGCTTTCATCCAGCGGCCGGTGGCCTGGTTGCCGATGATCAAGCTCAGGTTGTGGTCTTTGGAGCGGCCGTTTTCCAGGCCCTCTATGTACAGGCCCAGGCTTCTGCGCAATTGCTCGATGTCGTCGGGCTCGCCGGTGAGCAAGGTCCACCCGGGGCCGATGGCGAATTTTTCGGCGTAGCGTTTGAGGGTGGCGGGGGTGTCGTTGTAGGGGTCGATGCTGATGGAGTAGAGGAATATATCCTTGCCTACGCGGTCGCCGAGGATCTTCTGCACCTGGCGCAGGCGGGCGGTTTCAACCGGGCAGGAATCGGAGCAGCCGGTGAAGATGAAGTTGATGGCGACGACCTTGTCCTTAACCAGGTCGTCGAAGAAGCGGACCTTTTCGCCATCCTGAGTGAGCAGGGGGGTATTGGGGAAGTAGTCGGCGCCCCAGGGCGTAGCAGCTTCGTTGGTAGGGGCTTGCTGGGGCTGTACGGGCCAGAACGGGACACTGGCAGCGAACAGCGACAGCACGAGCAGAACACGCCATGAGCCGGTCATGATGCACGCCTCGGAAGGTGAGCCAGTGGGGCTGCGCAGCAGCCCCGTTTCGCCAAGCGATTACTTGTAACTGATCGGCACCGTCACGCTTTGCCCCAGCGTCGATTTCACGGTCGCCGTTGCGGGCGTTGCCGGGCCGTAGCCGGTGGTGGTGACCGACACCCGCCAACGGGCACCGGTGGTGGCTGCGGTCAGCGTGGCCGCGCCCAGGTTCAGCGGGCCGTTGGTGGTTGCCACCGACACATTGATGCTGTTGCCGGTGGCGATCGAGGTCGTCCCTATCAGCTCCCAGGTGTAACGGTTGCCGCTGCGCAATTGCACCGAGGCACTGCTGACCTGGATAACGTCGACGGGTGCTGCGGGGCTTACTGCAACGCTGACCGTGGCCGGGACCACCGACTCGGCACCTTTGGTATCACGTGCCGAGTAGGTGAAGCTGGCAGTGAACGGCGTGGCGACAGTGGCCGGTGGTGTGTAAGTCACCGTGGTGCCATTGGTACTGGTGGTACCCTGGCCAGAGTCCGGCTGGCTCAAGCCAATGATGGTCAAGGGCAGATTGCGCTCGGGGTCGGTGTCGTTGGCCAGCACACTCAGCGTAAGTGCCTTGCCTGCTGTGGTGGCTGCACTGTCGCTGACCGCAACCGGTGGCTTGTTGACATCGTCATCATCGTCATGGGCAGCCGTGCGGAAGGTCGGCAGGCCAACGGAGGCGACGTATTCTACGCCGTCCCAACCCGGCAACGGGGTTGGCATCACCTGGAATTGGCCAGGGTGTTCCAGGTCCCAGCGCAGCAGCATGGACGAATCCTCATGCTGGGTGTTGTGGCAGTGCTCCATGTAGGTCCCGGCGAACTCACGGAAGCGGATTGCCACATCCAGTTCTTCCGAGGAGTCGGTTTCCGAGCCGATGCGGTAGACGTCCTTGCGTGCCCATTTCTCCCATTCTGGCGGTGCCTTGCCGTCGCGGCTGAGCACGATGCCTTCCTCGAAGTGAACGTGGACTGGGTGGCTCCAACCATTACCGCCATTCTTGATCTTCCAAACCTCCAGGGTGCCATCGCCGCTGAAACCGGCGGGTGTGGCTTGGCTGGCCAACTGAGGGGCGGCATTGATGCGCCGTGGGTCCATGCTGTAGCCGAAGCCACCATCGGTCTTGATGGTCCAGGGCTGAGTGTCAGTACCATCCGAACGGCCAAAAAGGAATTCGCGGTGGCGAGCATCCTTGAGTTTGGCCTGGTCGGCAACGGCGTTGCGGTCGAGGGTCAACGGAACCATTTTCAGGCCTGCAGCCTTGCCCGGCTTGGCCGGTTCATAGGCAACTGGGTCCATACTCAGGTCCTGGCCACTGTAGGGCTGTACCAGCAACTGCAGGAACTTGCCCACTACCGGGTCGCCATTGTCCCATTGCGGGCCCTTGCTGGTCTGCTTGATGACAGCCTTGTATTTCTCCGACAGCACGTCCGCCAGCGCGATGGCCATGTTCGGGCCCTTGCCGGACTGGTGCTCCATCAGGTTGATGAAGTACAGCTTGTCGCCGGCCTTGATGCCGTTCTTGGCGAAGTTGATGATGATGTCGTAACGCTCGGCAATGCCTTGCACCGGCAGGATGCCGTTGTTGTCCTTGAGGTCGCCGTCGCCATTGAGGTCCAGGGTGCCGTCGAACGGCACGGCGTGTTCCATGATGTTGCCGTCGTTGGCGATCATGTGGAACGGCACGCGGGCATACGACAGGTTGGAACCGGTCGGCCCCTTGAATTCGCCGCTGGTGCCGGCGATTTCACGCACCACAGCGAACTTGAAGTAGCGCGAAACCGAGCCGTTGAGCAGGCGGAAACGGTAGCTGCGCGCCCGCACTTTAAGCTTTGGCTGGTACTGCCAGTTGACCAGGATCTGGTCGCCGAGGAAGCCGTCGGTGTTGAACGGGTTGAACCACAACTGGCCGTTGGCATCCCAGGCCTTGTCGGCGATCACCAGGTTGACGTCATAGTCGCGGTTGCCCCAGGGCATGCCCGAACCACTGGGCAAGCGCAGGTTGACGCCGTCCTGTAGGGCCTCGTTGCCGCGGTCCAGGGCGCTGTAATAGTTCATCATCGCGGCGTTGCCTTTGTAGACGTTCTGCGCCGTGAAATCCATCATGTGGTCGTGGAACCAGTGGCTACTCATGGTTTCGCGCCAGTCGCCACGAATCTTGATGCTGCCGTTTTCGCAGGTCTTCAGGCCAGGCGACGCATCATTCACAAACAAGGTTTCGCCAGGTGAGCAAGGGAACGCTGCACGCGGGTCCTGGGCACGGGTATTGATCGTGTCGTAGCCAGCCAACTGGACCGGCCAACGGTAGTCGTAGTACTGGCCGGGGAAAAAGTAGGCATTGGCAAAGCCATCGCTCTCGGCCGGTGAGTGGCCGTTATGCTCGTGGGTCGAGAGGGTGTGCAGGCCAAAGCCACCGTTGGCCGAAGGGTCGATCGGCAGGGCGTTGTAGTGGCGCATCAGGATCGGCTGGCCATACCGCACCATCAGCAGCTTGGGCGGGAAGGTGCCATCGAACGACCACAGCGATTTGTGGTTCTGCAGGGGCATGCTTGGGTGAAAACGGGTGTCGATGCCCTTGGTGGTGCCCAGCGTGGTAGGGATGTCCGAGGTCTGGTAGTACAGCCCGCCCGGCGCGAACTCGCCGGCCGCATAGTTGTGCAATTGCTTGCGGTCGCGCAGCCCGAGGTTGATGCGTGCACCGGCCTGGGCGGTCTTGAATGCAGCCTGGGGGTAGAACTCGTTCCAGCGCTGATGGGACCAGCCTTTTCCTGGTGGCCGGCCCTCAGCCGGCGAGCCGACCGGTTGGCGGTTGAGGAACATTTCGATCTGCGCCTTCCAGGGGTTGCGGTCGAGCACGTTGGCGTATTGGGTCGGGAAAGGGTACAGGCCAGGTTGCTTTAGAAACGCCTCCAGCGCCGTGCCACTAGGGCCGCTGCGGGCGACGATGTTGGGGTCTTGCGCAGGTGCAGCGCCGAGGGTGGGCACCGGGAACGTCAGGCTCGGTACTGGGATGCTTGGGTCGAGCTTCTCGGGGCCGAACTCTTCGAACAGCAGCAGTTGCTGGGTGAACGGCTGCGCACCGAACAGCGGGCTCGGTTTACCGTTGGTGGGGTATTTTTCGGAGGTTTGCAGGGCGGGCGGCAGCACGTTGTCCTTGCGCACGGTGGTGCGGTCGCCGTAGGCACCGTCGGTAAGTTCCAGTGAGCCTTCGTTGGCTTCCGGCAGGGTATACAAATTGAGTAACGCCGGGTTCGGGTCGGCCGGCTGATTGGAGTAAGCCGACGGGTCGGTCGGCGGGGGCTGGCTGACGTCATCAAGGGAGGAGGCGATGGCCGGGATCAGCCCAAGGCCGAGCATCAGCACGGTGACGGAAGACAGCCTGAAGGCGTGCCTGGTTGGGTGGATCACGGCAGGTGTTTTCATTGCCCTGTGCCTCGCTCGCGGCTAAATGGCTTGGAGCCATCAATGGCGTTTTGCCTGGTTTAGGGGCCTGAGCAACGGCTGTGCCAACAGATGTTTCGGTAATGCTTTGTTAAACAAATCCTTGCGGCGCCTGAGTCGCGCTTAATAATGGGGTGTCAAAAAATGGGTATAAGTCCCCACAAGCGGGGTACCCATGCCCACTGTTTGGGTAGTGACAGCACCTTCGTACCTGCTGTATACCTGTGCGCCACCAAGGGGAGCCCCGGCAACGGGCTGAGAAACCGCTGAATGCTTTAGCGCGGTGACCCTTCGAACCTGATCCGGATCATGCCGGCGAAGGGATGGGACTTGCGACCTGCCTTTTTGCCGGCCTCACTGCGAGGCCAGTCCATGCCAGCTGCAACGGTCTCGCTGTCACCCCCTGCAGAGGACAGCATCATGACCGAACGCTTCACGCAAACCCTGCGTCGCCAAAGCGAGCCGACCTGGTCGGCGGCCGTCGGGCACCGTTTCGTTACCCAATTGTGTGACGGCAGCCTGCCGGACCCGATCATGGTCCGCTACCTGGTGCAGGATCATCGTTTTCTCGACAGCTTCCTGACCCTGCTCGGCGCAGCCATCGCGACCGCCGACACCTTCGAGGCACGCCTGCGCTTCGGCCAGTTCGCCGGGATGATCTCGAGTGATGAAAACACCTATTTCCTGCGTGCCTTCGAGGCGCTGGACGTAAGCCCGGCACAGCGCGTAGAAGCCGACGACACTGCCCCAACCGCAGGTTTCAAGGCCATCATGCGCGAAGCTGCGGCCACCCGTTCGTATGCCGCCGCGCTGGCTGTGCTGAACGTTGCCGAAGGCTTGTACCTGGATTGGGCAATCAAAGCCCCCAAGCCCTTGCCCGAGCACTTCGTGCATGCCGAATGGATCACCCTGCACGACAACCCGGCGTTCCAGGCCTTCGTTGCCTTTCTGCAAGCCGAGCTGGACCGCGTGGGGCCGCAGGAGGCTGAGCTGAGCACCGACTTCTACCTGCGTACCGTGGCCCTGGAACTGGCTTTCTTCGATGCCGTGTATGAGGGGGAGGCGTGAGCATGGATATTTTCGATCGCCTCAAAGCCGCCCGCGCCGGCCAGTGGAATCGCTATGTCGATCACGATTTCGTGCGGCAGATGGGCGAAGGCACGCTGAGCGAAGCTGCGTTTCGGACTTACCTGGTGCAGGACTACCTGTTCCTGATCCAGTTCGCCCGCGCCTGGGCGCTGGCCGCCTACAAAAGCCGCCTGCCGGCTGACATTCGTGCCGCCCAGGCAGGCCTGGCGGCGATTCTCGACGAAACCGAACTGCACCTGCGCCTGTGCGCCCGCTGGGGGCTGACCGAAGCCGATATCCAGGCTGCGCCGGAGCATCAGGCCACGGTGGCCTATACCCGCTATGTGCTCGATTGCGGCGCTGCGGGCGATCTGCTTGAACTGCACGTGGCGTTGGCCCCCTGTGTGATCGGCTATGCCGAAATCGGGCGCACGTTGGCTCAGCGTATTGGCGACCTGAGCCAGCACCCTTACCGTGAGTGGATTGGTGAGTATGCCGGGGAGGGCTATCAGGCCGTGGCGGCCAATGCGCGCAAGCACCTGGATGAACTGGCGGCGCGCAGCATGACCGAGCAACGGTTCGTCGAGCTGGCAGGCATCTTCGGCCAGGCCTCGAGCCTTGAAGCCGACTTCTGGCAGATGGGGCTCGATGGCGCAGCCTAGCAGACTGCCCCGTAAGCTGCGTAGCCTGTGGGAGCGGGCTTGCCCCGCGAATGGGGCACACGGTGCGTGGCACCGGCTTCGCCGGTGTTCGCGGGGCAAGCCCGCTCCCACACGCCCCCCATTACCTCGATTGGATCAATGCCCCCCCTTCATGCGACGGGCCACCAGGTAAATCCCCAAACCGACCAATGCCGTAGCCGCACCGATGTAACCCGTACTGGTCCAGCCCAGCCCCGCGGTGATGGCCATGCCACCCAACCACGGCCCAAGCGCGTTGGCCAGGTTGAACGCCGCATGGTTCGAAGCCGCCGCCAGGCTTGGCGCTTCATGGGCAATATCCATCAGGCGAATCTGCAACGGCGCGGCCAGGGCAATCATGGTGCCGACCAGGCCGACGCCCAGCAGCAGCGTCCAAAGCGATTGTGCCGCGAAGGTGAAAAACAGCAGCACAGCAATCGACCAGACCAACACCAGGCCCACGGCGCGGAACTGCAGGCGATCGAACAGTTTGCCACCGGCGATGTTGCCAATGATGCCACCCGCGCCAAAGGCGGCCAGGCCAAAGGGGATCCACTGCGGCGACACCTGGGTCACGTGCAGCATGGTCGGTGCCAGGTAGCTGAACACACAGAACATGCCGGCAAAGCCGATCGAGGCAATGGCCAGTGCCATCCACACCTGGGGCAGGGCGAACGCCTGCAGTTCCTTGCGCGGGTCGCTGCGCACCTCATCGTGCGGTTGCGGCACGAAGCGCCAGACCAGCGCGATGGTGCACAAGGCAATCAGCCCGACCAACACAAACGCAGAGCGCCAGCCAAAGTACTGCCCCAGGAAGGTCGCAACCGGGTTGCCCAGCAGCATGGCCAACGTCAGGCCCATCATCACCCGCGCCACGGCGCCCGCCCGCTGGTTGTTCGCCACCATGCTCGATGCCACCACCGCCGCAATGCCGAAGTACGCGCCATGGGGCAGGCCGCTGATGAAGCGAAAGGCCACCAGGCCGCCGAAGGAGGGGGCAAATGCCGTGGCCAGGTTGCCCAAGGCATACAGCGCCATCAACAGCAGCAGCATGTGCTTGCGCAGCAGCTTGGCGCCGAGGATCGCCAGCGTCGGGGCACCGACCATCACGCCCAGCGCATAGGCACTGATGGCATGGCCCACCTCAGGCTCGCTCAGTTGCAGGTTGCTGGCGATGTCCGGCATCAACCCCATGATGGCGAATTCGCCGGTGCCGATGGCAAAGCTGCCCAGCGCCATGGCGGCTTCCATCTTGGCGACAGTGCGTTTCGGGAGGGCTAGCGGTGGTGGTTCTTGGACAGACATTTGAATCCTTATTGAAACATGCTGAAACGTTCAAGGCGGAATCATAGTCAATCCGGGAGAGGCACGTCGAGGCTGCAGGGGGCTTGCGATGTGCTTGTCGCAAGTTCTTTGGCGCCTATGAGATCGAGCGCCGCCCGCGCGGCGCTTCGCGGCGCAAGGCCGCTCCCACATCTGTTTCGGGCCAGTGAGGCCTGTGATATTTGCGCGCGACCGCCTTGTTTGTACGACGCTATATAGGGGCGGGCGCCAAAGGGCCGCGCGGCAATGCTTCAGGAATAACTGGCCCGAAACAGATGTGGGAGCGGCCTTGCGCCGCGAAGCGCCGCGCGGGCGGCGCTCGATCTCATAGGCGCTGAACCTCCCAAGCCCTACACCAAGGCCTACTTGAACCCCGTAACCGCATGCGGCACATAAGGCGCTTCCAGCCGCATGACCTCTTCATCACTCAACTCAAGCCCCAATGCCGCAATGGCATCGTCAAGGTGCGCAGGCTTCGATGCACCAATAATCGGTGCAGACACGCCGCGGTGCCCCAGCACCCAGGCCAACGCCACCTGCGCCATGGGTACGCCACGTTCAGCGGCAATCTGCTCGACCACATCAATCACCCGGCCATCCTCGGCTTCGGTCCGCTCATAGAACGACTTGCCGGAAATATCGCTCAGCGTGCGCGCCGTTTCCTGCCCCTTGGGCCGGGTCAGCCGCCCGCGTGCCAGCGGGCTCCAGGGCATCAGCCCAACGCCTTGGTCCTGGCACAAGGGGATCATTTCCCGCTCTTCTTCCCGATACACCAGGTTGAGGTAGTTCTGCATCGAGACGAACCGGCTCCAGCCATTGGCCGCGGCAACGTGCTGGGCTTTGGCGAACTGCCAGGCATACATCGACGAGGCACCGATGTAGCGGGCCTTGCCGGCCTTGACCACATCGTGCAGCGCTTCCATGGTTTCTTCGATGGGGGTGTGATAGTCCCAGCGATGCACCTGATACAGGTCGACGTAATCCACCCCCAGGCGGCTCAGGCTCGCGTCGATACTGCTGAAGATGGCTTTGCGCGAAAGGCCCTGCTCATTGGGCTTGCTGGCGCCTTCCCACATGTTCGCGGGGTAGAAGACCTTGGTCGCGATCACCGTGTCTTCACGGCGCGTAAACGCCTTGAGCAGTTGGCCCAGGATGACCTCCGAGGTGCCGGCCGAATAGCTGTTGGCCGTGTCGAAGAAGTTGATGCCCTGTTCCACCGCGTGGCGGATGATCGGGCGGCTCTGGTCTACATCCAGGGTCCAGGGATGGGTACCGGCATCGGGGTCACCGAATGTCATGCACCCCAGGCACAGCCGGGAGACATCCAGGCCGGTGTTTCCGAGTTTGACGTACTGCATCTGCGTGCCCTCTCTGGCGGCATTGCCCGGCGCAGTTGCCGAGCGATGGCACAAGGTTAACGGCGATGCGGCACTGCGCAAATTCCCGGAATGTGCAGGCGATGTTTGCAAAAATTCACAAGCGAAGCAGGGGCTTCACCTGTTCGATCAAAAAGTCGGTCACGGCTTTGATGCGGGGTGTGTTGCGCACGTCCTCGTGAACGGCCAGCCAGATTTCGATGCTCATCGAACTGTTTTCGTTGACTGGCTTGAGCCCGTATTCCTCAGCCATGAAGGCGGGCAGGCAGGCAATGCCCACGCCCCCGGCTGCTGCCTGGGCCTGGATGCGCAAGTCGTTGCTTTGCAGGGCGAAAGGGCGGCCTGTGGCGTGCTTGAGCAGCCACAGTTGCTGTGGGGATTTGGCCTGGGAGTCGTCGTAGCCGATATACACCTGCGGTTCGCGTTGGCGCAGGTAGGCCGCCGAGGCGTACAGCGTGTATTCCAGATGGCCGAGCAAGCTGGCCACCAAGGTGGGTTCGGTGGGCCTGGCCAAGGCGATGGCCACGTCTGCTTCGCGACGCGCCAACGAGGCGCGTGACTTGCTGCCGACCAGTTTTAACTGCAAATGGGGGTAGCGTTGATACAGTGCCCCCAGCCTGCGCGCCACCATGCTGCCCAGCAGCGCAGGGGGGGCAGCAATCACCACTTCGCCTTCAACGGTGTGCTGGTCGGCACTGGCAAAGTGCTCCAGTGCAAACGAAGAGGCCAGCATCTGCTCGGCGAACTCGCCGACCCGCAAGCCTTGTTCGGTGAGGGCGTAGGCCCGCGGCCGACGGTCCACCAGTTTGAGCTGCAAGGACGCTTCGAGCGAGCTGATGCGCCGGGCCACGGTGGCGTGGTCAACGCCCAGGCGCTTGGCGGCGGCCGAGAGCGAGCCGGCGCTGATGAAAGCAGAAAAGTGACGCAGGTCTTCCCAATCGAACATGACAGGCCTCGGCTGTGAGGCCTGATGATACGCGGATTCAGGCAGTGCCCGTCAGCCGGGTTGTACCGCCATATGCTCAGCCCGTGCCTGCAGGCGCGCCACGCCGGGCACGCACAGCATGGCCAGCAGGGCTACGCCCGCCGCCACATAACCGAGCGACGATACACCGAACGCCGGGATGACCAACCCGCCCAGCAGCGCGCCCAGGCCGATCCCGGCATTGGCGGCAGATACGTTGGTAGTGCCGGCCAACGCCTGGGAATGCGACACCGCGTTCATCACCCGCACCTGGCAGATGGGGTACAGCGCCGTGTTGGCGATGCCCCACAGTGCCAGCGCCGCCCAGAGCGTAACCGGTGCAGAAGCCAGCGGGCTGAATGCCGCCATGCCCACCCCTAGCAAAGCCAGGAACAGCGCAGTGGCCTTGATCGGCGATTGCCTGACCGCGCGGCCACCCAGCCAGTTGCCCAGCAAACCGATGGCACCGAAGCCCATCAGCCACCAGCCGACATCTGCTGTTGCCACACCTGCGGTGCGCTCAAGCATGTCCGCGAGGTAGGTGTAGGCAATGAACATGGCGGTGAACACCAGGACCGAGAGGGCCACGTTGGCCAGGAAGATCGGTTCACGGAAAATTCGCGCCTGCTGGCTGAAGTCGACTTTAGGCTGGCGGGCAACCGCTGGCATCCAGGCCAGCACGGCAAAGGCCATCAGCGCTGAGGCGGCGGCCAATACCCAGAAGGCGCCGCGCCAGCCGATGGCATTGGCCGCCAAGGTACCCAGCGGGATACCGAGCAGCAGGGCCGCTGAAATGCCCAGGTACACCTGCGCGACGGCCTGCCCCTGGCGATCTGCGCTGACCATCCTGGCCGCCGTCTCGCTGGCCGTCCCCCAGAAAACCGGCAGTGCCAGGGCGGGCAAGAATCGCGCTACTGCTAGCACCCAGATGTTCGGCGCAATGGCAGCAAGCGCATTGGCCGCAGCGAACAAGGCCAGGATGGCTGCGAACAGCTTGCGCCTGTCCAGGTGGGCAAGTGCTGCTGTCAGCGGCGGGCCGGCGAGCATGACGGTGAAGGCGAACAGCGTGATCAGCTGCCCGGCACTGGAAATCGACACATCAAGGTCTCTTGCCAGCCCCGGCAGCAGGCCAACCATCAAAAACTCGGTGGTTACGATCAGAAAGGCCGAGGTGGCGAGGATCAACGTCCCCAAGGTGGCGCGTCGATTGGTCGCCAAGCCCAGGGGAGGACGTTCAACAGCAGTCATGCAGGCAGTTCCTGAAATCAAAGGTGCTGCCATTGTATTGATTCAAAAAAAGCTTATCGCTGGCAAAAATTCACTGGCTTGGCGAATATTATTCACTAATCACCGGGCTGCAGAACGTGGCCGTCCATGCGCAGTGATTGCAGCAATACGTCCAGTAACGCCCTGACGCGTGGCAGGGCCTCGCGCTTCCTGAGCCATACCACGTTCATCGGCAAGCCCTCTGTTGCCAGGTGCGGCAACACCTCAACCAACTCGCCACAGGCCAGTTGCTGGTTGACCAGCCAGGTAGGCACCTGGGTGATGCCCAAGCCTTGCAGCACGGCTTGTACCACACCTTCGCCATCGCCAATGGCAAGCCGCGCCGGCATGAAGCGCCGTTCCATTTCGCCAGGCTGGGTACCGGTCATGTGCCAAGGGCTGCCCAAACCGTCGGCTTGCCCGTAAACCACACAGTCATGGGCGTGCAGGTCACGCTCATCGACGGGCGTGCCACGCGCTTGCAAGTAGGCCGGTGACGCGCAAAAGATGACCCGCTGAGCGCCGATGAACTGGTGGCCCAGCTCGTCCGGCCAAACGTCCGGGCCGCCGATACGTACCACGATATCGATGCCCTGTTCGGTCGGGTTGACGAAGCTGTCGGTAAAGGACACGTGTGGCTGCAGCTGATGATGGCGTTTGACGTAGTCGAGGATGACCGGCAATACGTGCAGCCGCCCGTAGGCCGCAGGCAGGTCGATACGCACTCTGCCTCGCGGCTCGAAGTAGTCCTCGTGCAGCGACAGCTCCGATTCTTCGAGGTCGGCCAGCACCCGTGAGCAGGTCTTGTAGAAGGTCTGCCCCGCGTCAGTCAGGGCAAGCCGGCGGGTGGTGCGTTCGAACAGGCGCAGCCCCAGGCGCGCTTCCAGCCGCGCGATACCTTTACTGACCGCCGAACTTGTCAGGTTCAGGCGCTGCGCTGCCGCCGCAAAACTGCCGAGGTCTGCAACGCAGACAAATACATCGATGCCTTTCAGGCGCTCTGATGAGTGCACATCAACCCTTATGTCATGAATAGCCGTCTTGCCACTTTAATTGAACCGAAGCGACAGTGCTTGGGTCGCAGTGTTTAACTCTGGCAAAAAGGATGTTGACGATGAAAGCGATGACACGACTGTTCACGGGTTTGGCCCTGGTGGGTGCACTGGGGGTTAGTGCTGCCTGGGCGGATCAGCCAGGCGCCGACTGGAAGGTGAACAAAGACCAGGCCGAAGCCGCGCTGAAGAGCGCCGGCTACACCCAGATCACCAAGATCGAGGCCGATGATGGCCATTGGGAGGGCGAGGGTATCAAGGCAGATGGCAAGCAGTACGAATTCCACGTTGATCCGCACACTGGCGCCATTACCAAGGATGAGTTGGACAAGTGACCGGGTGCTGAACGAATACGACCCGCGCCTGTGCGCGGGTTTTTAATGCCAGCCCGGCTGGCTATTGTGCTTGGTCCGTAGCTTTCCGAATGTCGATCAGGCTTTCCAGGTTCGACAATATCGAAAAGGCGTCATAGGGCTTGCGCACCACGGGAACGTGCTTCAAGTGCGCGGGAATGCTGACACTGTCGCCGTAACCCGTGGCAAACAGGAATGGGATGTGCTGGCGCGAGAGCGCTTCGGCAACGGCAATGGAGGTTCCCGTCCCCAGGTTGATGTCCAGCACGGCGACATCAGGCCTGTGGCTGGCCAGCAGTTTCATTGCCTCGGCTTCCGAGCTTGCGGTGATCACATCCTCGACCAGCGCATCGGCCAGAATCTGTTCAAGGCCCACGGCAATCACCAGTTGGTCTTCAAGAATCAGCACGCATGCATTGACCAGGGCCGTGCAGCTTACCGGTGGCGCAGCCGGCGCGACCTGCGGCGCTGGGGTGTCGGCTGTTTCAAGCTGAGTCAGGTGTTTGCCAGGAATTTTGAAATACCCATGCAGGCCTTCTGGTCTGAACTCGAGCGTGCTGCTGCCGCCCAGGTCGAAGGGGATGCTGCGTTCAATCAGTACCGAGCCAAAACCGCTTCGGCTCGGCGGGCGCACCGTCGGCCCACCGCTTTCGCACCAGGCGATGTCGCAAGCCCCACCCGAATCAATCGTCCAGCTGACCGCCAGCTTGCCGCCTGCCCGAGACAACGCGCCATACTTCGCGGCGTTGGTCGCCAGCTCGTGAAGCACCAGCGCCATTACCGAGTAGGCGCGGGCATCGAGCAGCAGGTTCGGGCCGTTCAGGGTGATGGCATCGGCTGCAGTGCGGTACGGCGATAGTTCCGCTTCCAGCAGCGTTGCGAAACGGCCGCCGCCATCCCCCCGCACCACCTGATCGTGCGCCAGCGACAACGCCTGGATGCGGCCCTTCAGCGTGGCCACGTAGCTGTTGAGGGTCTGGTTTTCAGTGGTGGGGTGGGCCACCAGTGCACCGATCAGTGAAAGAATGTTCTTCACCCGGTGGTTGAGCTCTTCGTTGAGCATCCGCTGGCGCACTTCGGCCTTGGAGCGCTCATCGGCCATCAGCTCACTGTTGTGCAGGGCAACCTCGACGATCGCGGCGCGGATGGCCTCGCCGAACTGGCGGTCCTGTTCGGACCAGGGCTGCGAGTGCTGATGTACGGTCTGCTTCCACACAGCAAAGCTTTTGCGTGGGGTCAGGCGCTCACCGAGCGGGCCGCTTTCGTAGGTCTTGTTGGGGTCACCGGCCCAATCCAGGGTTTCGATCACCTCCTTGCGAAACAGCATGAGGTAGTCCCTCGGTTGCTGCGACATCGGAATCACCAGTACGCCCGAAACGTCGACGGCATAATCCTGGGCGGCAGGGTGCGCCATCGACAGGCAGTTCGACGCCCATGTACGCCCCTCGGCGACCCCCTCGGCAAAGCGCAGCAGGTTCGGTACCGCCGCCTTGGGCGGTGTCAGCGCGTCGGCCGACCAGCGCCCTTGCAGCGACATGGCGATGCCGTCGCAAGGGATGAGTGCCTGGAAGTCTGTCATGCGGGCACGCAGCAGTTCTTCGATATCCGCGGTGCGGTGGGCATCGCGCAGCAGGTTGTCCAACACCTGGCGGGCGTAAGCAGCGGCTTCCACGGTTTGCTTGGCCCGCAGAGTCTGGACATGCAGCGAGAAGAACTCGCCGAACATCTCCGCCGCGACCCGCTGACCCATGGTCAGCGTGCGGGGTGCGTAATGGTGGCAGGCAATCAGCCCCCAGAGCGCGCCGTCGACGATGATCGAAATGGACATGGACGCGCCCACGCCCATGTTGCTCAGGTACTCGCAGTGAATGGGCGAAACGCTGCGCAGGTGCGCGTAGGACAGGTCCAGTGGCTCGCCGGAAAGGTCCAGTACCGGCTCGATCGGCACGGTTCTGAACTGGGCATCGGCAATGATTCGCACCGGGTTGCGCAGGTACAGGGCGCGTGCCTGCTGAGGAATGTCCGAGGCGGGGAAGTACTGCCCCAGAAAGCTTTCGAGGCCGCTGCGCTTGGCCTCGGCAATGACCTTGCCGGCGCCGTCGACGCCAAGTTGGTAGATCATCACCCGGTCATAACCCAGTAGTGCGCGAACACGCCGGGCAGTATCGGGGAACAGCTTGTCGGAGCGGTCGATCTCGCGCAACTGGGCGATGACGGTGCGCACCAGTTCGATTGGTTCGGCAATGCCCGCACCGGAGGGCTCGAACTCCAGGATGGCAGTGCCTTTGAAAATATGCGCGGCCACATCGAACACCTGCCCGGACGGCAGACTCACGGCAAAGCTCAGCGCCGGTCGGGACGCCTCTCTGACGCGTGCCAGCGCGTTGCGCAGCGTATGGGCAGCCTCGCTGCCGATGATGGTTTCGAGCCGTTGCCCGTTGATTTCACCCGCCACGCCCAGCATGCCGGCGGTATTGGCGGAGTGCCGCAGCACAACGCTTGCCGACGCGTTGCAGGCCAACAGGCAACCGTGCGGCTGGATGCTGCCGGGGATCTGGATAGGTTCGCGATCGCAGTTGGTCAAGTTGACGGGAGGTTGCAAAGTCATGGGCTGCCCCTGCCGGTTTACCAGAGGCCGGCTGCCTGCATGACCGCCGAACATTTTCAGGCAAACGAAGTGTTTACAGTCAAATTCAGCATGGGAGTCTAGCTTGCAGGGCACGCTTCGTCATCAAGGGCAACAGGTGGCAAGCACAGGGGTTTAGCGTGCCGCCATGGGGCAGGAGCGGGTAAACCCGCTCCTGCACTGGTCAGCTCCCTGCGTAACCAACCGACTTCGCCGCCATCCGATTACGTTTCACGAAGTAGGCCGCCACCACCACCAGTGAGGTCACCGTGGTAAACCAGAACTGAAAGCGCGACCCTGGGTCGAAGGCCTGGGTGACAATCACGGCCAGCAGCGCGAACAGCGCAACGATATTGGCGTAAGGGAAGAACCACGCCCGGAACGCCGTGGGGTCGACCGCTTCATGCCGGGTTTTCCAGCGCATGGCAAAGTGGGCGATGATGATGAAGATCCACACGATCATCACGAACGTGCCGCTGCTTTTGGCCAGGGTCATGAACAGGTCGCCGCCGCTGACAAAGTGCACCGTCAGGATCAACAGGCAGATGCTCAGGCTCAGCAGCAGGGCGTTGAGCGGCACCCCTTTGGAGGTGGTGCGGGAGAACAGCTTCGGCGCGTGGCCACGCTGGCTCAACGAGAACAGCATGCGCGAGTTGGAAAACATGAACGAGTTCATCACCGACATGAACGAGATGAACAACACGATCTTCATGGCCACCGCCGCGCCACTGAACCCGGCCAGGCTGAACAATGACACATACGGCGAAGCCAGGTTTTCAGTGTCTGTCCAGGGCAGGCACAGAATCAGAATCGACACCGAACCGACATAGAACAGCATCACCCGCAAAATCACGCTCTTGATTGCCCTGATGACGTTCTGCCGCGGGTTTTCCGATTCGCCGGCCGCAACGGCTGCAATTTCACTGCCGCCCAGCGAGAAGATCACCACCACCACGCCCGCCATCACCGGCGACAGGCCATTGGGCATGAAGCCATCGTGCGCCGTCAGGTTGACCCAGCCAGGGGAGGGGATGTTGCTGTGCAGGCCGAGCAGTATCGAAACACCCAGCACCATGAAGATGAGAATGGTGGCGACCTTCATCGCGGCCAGCCAGTACTCCACTTCAGCGAACGATTTGACCGAGTAGGCGTTGCTGGCCATCAACGTCACCAGCATGATGAAGGCGCCCGCCCAGATCGGTAGCCACGGCAGAAAGTCGTTGAGGATGGCGCCTAGCAGCACCGCCTCCAGGGTGATGGTCAGCATCGATTTGAGCCAGTACAGCCAGCCGACGGCAAAACCCGCCCATTCGCCGAGGTAGGTATTGGCATAGGTCGAGAACGAGCCGGCGTCCGGGTTGCGACAGGCCATCTCGCCGAGCATGAACATCACCAAGGTGACCACGATGCCGCCGATGAAATATGACAGGATCGCGGCCGGCCCCGCCGAGGCAATCAACTTGCCCGACCCCATGAACAGCCCCGCGCCTATCACCCCGCCTAGCGCAATCATGGTGATGTGCCGTTGTTTCAGGCTTTGCTTCAGACTGTTGGATTGCATTTCCTTGTCCTCTCTTATTATCGGGGAGGAATTGGCAACGTTCGTGCAGCGCAAGGCTTGCGACCGCAAAAATAGTTACCCCCCACACACAGGCGTCGTCGTGCGCCTGCGTCCACGCCCTGCAGCCTTTTATTCAGGCAATAGCTGTCAGGCTGGCCACCTTGGGCAATGCGGCCGTCTATCTCAAGCGAATTCTGCGCACAACATCCTGCGTTTTTTTCCTGAGGGCGTGCTTTCTGCTGTGCAAAGTTGTCCCTTCAAGGGGACATGTCTGTTTCTCACACCGCTTACAGTCCGCTGCATATCCGAAATGGCTCAGGCCAAAAAAAGCATAACAATCCGGAGATGCAGTGTGATGCACACACCACTCGCAGAGCCTCGTCGCTCTATCTATTTCGATTACCAGGTTTTCCCTGCCCACACCGCCAGCGTGAATGCCCAGGTGCAGCATCACCCTGTGGTGATCGTCGGTGCTGGGCCGATTGGCCTGACCACGGCCCTGGACCTGGCCCGCTACGGCATCCCCTCGATCGTGTTGGAAGCCGAACGGCAGGTCAGCGAAGGCAGCCGGGCGATCGTGTTCACCCGTCGATCACTGGAGATCCTGCAGCAGGTCGGCATCTCCGAGCGTGTCACCTCAGCGGGCCTGCCCTGGCGCTTTGGCAATTCCTACTACCGCAATCAGCGGGTATTTCGCATGGAGGCCCCGCACGACCCCGATGACCGTTTTGCGCCCATGACCAACTTGCAACAGCCTTGCCTGGAGCAGTTTCTGGTCGATGCCTGCCACGCCAACCCGATGATCGAGCTGCGCTGGGGCAACCGGGTCAAGGCGCTGGCCCAGGCAGAAGACCGCGCGACACTGGAGGTGGATACCCCCGCGGGTGAGTACACCCTGCAAGCCAGCTGGGTGGTTGCCGCAGATGGGGCGCGTTCGGCCATTCGCACGCTGCTTGGGCTGCAACTGGAAGGTGCTTCATACGAAGGCCGTTTTGTAATCGCCGACATCAAGATCGACCTAGACCTGCCCACTGAGCGCCTGGCGTACTTCGACCCGCACTGGAACCCGGGCAATACCGTGCTCATGCACCGCGAGCCAGGCAATATCTGGCGCATCGACTATCAACTGGCACGGGGTGAAACGCCCGAACAGGCCTTGTCGGCTGACTCCCTGCGCGAGCGTATCAATGCCCAGTTGGGCATCGTCGGGGTAGCGAACCCGCAGTGGGAGCTGGACTGGTGCTCGGTGTACTCGGCGCGCGCACTGACACTGTCCGATTACCTGCATACTCGGGTGATATTCACCGGCGATGCCGCGCATTTGCTGCCCATTTTTGGCGTGCGCGGTGCCAACACCGGTTTCCAGGACTGTCACGGCCTGGGCTGGAAGCTGGCGCTGACCCTCAAGGGTATTGCCGGCCCGGGGCTGCTGGCCTCGTATAGCGCGGAGCGGGTAGGGGCCGCGCGCGAGATCATTGCCGAAGCGGGGAAGAGCACCCGTTTCATGACGCCGCCCAGTGCGGGTTATCGCCTGTTGCGCGATGCCGTACTGTCGTTGTCACTGACCCAGGCGTTCGTCCGCCCGCTGTACCACTGGCGCACTTCGCGGCCACATGACTATGTGGACTCTGCACTCAACTGCAAGCATGACGACAATTCACGCTTCAACTGCGGGCCGCACCAGGGCGCGCCGCTGCTGAACGTGCGGCTCGGCGATGACCAGTTCCTGTTCGACAGGCTAGGGGCGTCGTTCTGCCTGCTGTATTTCACTGATGCCATTGAAGTGCCGAGCGATATTCAAGCGCAGGCGCAAAGCCTGCGTGACCAAGGCGTGCCATTGCAGTTGCTGGCTGTCGTGGGTAATCGGCAAGGTGAGGTCCGGGGCGCAGACGGGGTGATCGACGACCCTGGCGGCCACCTGCGCAACAAATATGGTGCGTCGGCGGGCGGTGCTTACCTGATGCGCCCGGACCAGCACGTTTGCGCGCGCTGGCATCACCTCAATGGGCAGGCTTTGCGTGATGCCGTCGAAACCGCTTTGGGCAATGAGTGAGAACCCTATGGAACACAAGCAATTGACCATCAGCGACATTGAGACCCTCTACGACCAGCTAGCGGATGCCCTTGACCACATCGAAGAGGGCAAACGCGAGCTGTTTCTGGTGAAACTGGCGCTGCTCAGCGCCCAGGCGCTTGGCGACGCAGAGCAGTTTCTGGCGCTGACGCGCACGGCGTTGCTGGACCTGTAATCAGCCCCTGGCTTTCGTGCATTTGCCGCCGGTTTATCTGTTCGAGCCGGCGAGCCTTCCTATAACAATAATCAGGAAGTTCCCCATGACACGCAGTCCTATCGCCAGCGCGACCACCCCGACGGTGGCCGGTGTTGACGACCGCTATCAGCACGTGTGTAAAAAGATCTCGAAAAGGCTGATCGGCTTTTTGTTTGCCTGCTTCGTACTGTCGTTTCTGGACCGCATCAATATCGGTTTCGCCGGCCTGACCATGATGGGCGACCTGGGCCTCACGGGCACTCAGTTTGGCCTGGCCAGTACCTTCTTCTATGTCGCATACATCGCCTGTGGCATACCCAGCAACATGGCCCTGGCGCGTCTCGGGGCCCGTCGCTGGATCGGCAGCCTGATGATTGCCTGGGGGCTGGCGTCTACCTGCACGCTGTTTGCGACCGATGCCACCTCGCTTTACCTGTTGCGGATTCTGGTGGGTGTGACCGAAGCGGGGTTCTTGCCTGGCGTGTTGCTGTACCTGACCTTCTGGTTTCCTTCGGCTTACCGGGCCCGCGCCAACGCGCTGTTCATGATCGCCATGCCATTTACCGCCGGGTTCAGCGCTGCGCTGTCGGGGCTGATTCTGGGCCTGGATGGCATCTGGGGGCTGAAGGGCTGGCAATGGCTGTTCCTGCTCGAAGGCTTGCCCTCGGTGCTGATGGGCTGCGTGGTGTTCGGTTATCTGGATGACCGCCCGCAACAGGCGAAGTGGTTGGATGGCGAAGAACAGGCGCTGCTGCAGCGCGCACTGCAAGCGGACCGCGCTGCCTGCACGGCAACTGCGACACAGCCTGCCCGCAGCGTGTGGCGCGAACTGGCCTCGCCGCGCATCCTGCTGTTCTGCCTGGTCTACTTTTGCCTGGTCAACACCTTGGCAATGATTGCGGTATGGACGCCGTTGATCGTCAAAAGCTTCAACAGCGCCAGCAGTAACCAGGCGATCGGCTTTCTGGCGGCCATCCCGCAGATCTGCACCATTGTCCTGATGATCGTCTGGGGCCTGCATTCGGACCGCACCCGCGAGCGCCGGTGGCACTTGGTGCTGCCCATGCTGATGGCTGCGGCTGGCTGGGTGCTCACTGCGCTGTCGAGCTATCCGGCGGTGCAATTGCTGGGGGTGTGCATGGCGGCCAGCGGCTCTTACAGCGCTATGTCGATTTTCTGGACAACGCCCGACCAGGTGCTGAGTTTCAGTGCCCGTGCGGTGGGTATCGCGGTGATCAACGCCATGGGCAATATCGGCTCGGCAGTCAACCCGCTGGTGGTCGGCTGGCTGAAGGACCTGACGTCCAGTTTCAGCGCAGGTTTCGCCTATGCTGCCCTGCTGCTGGTCCTCGGCGCACTGCTGGCCCTGCGCCTGCCCATAGCGCCGCCAGAGCCCGGGCGCTGAAGGGTGATAGAGTGTCGGGTAGCCGTAGTAGGCAATAACCACAAAACCTGCGCCCGACACGTCGAGAGAAACCGCTATGCAGTACTGGCCCTTGCGCCCCGGCAGTAGTGAACACCGCTTCAATATCGCTCACACCGCCAATCTGTTCGCCAGGGTGGGCCAGAACCGCAGCAAGTTCCTCGCAGCGGATTTGCTGCAGGTGATCGGCTCGGGCGTGCCGTTGGCCCAATGCACGATCTTCGCTTATCCGCAGCGGCGCAACGCCGAGGTGTTCTCGTTTGCGGACCGGGCGCGCGAAGTCTCGCTGCCGGCGATCTCCCACAAATATGTGCAACGCTTCTTCGGCCTGGATGGCAACCAGCAGGTGATGAGCCAAAGCCACTGCGTCACCAACACCATCGTGCAACGCCAGTCAGCTGACGACATCACGCACCCCGAGTACCGGCGCATCTGCTATGAGCAGCCACAGATTGCCGAGCGGGTAGCCTTGCTGACCCACTGTGAAAGCAACCGCTGGTTGTCGGTGAACTTCTACCGCGGCCGCGAGCACGGGCGCTTCTCGGCGCAGGAAATGAACTACCTGGAGGCCCTGGCGCCGTTGCTGATCCAGGCCGTGCGCCTGCATTACCATGCGCACCTGCAAGCCAATGAGCTGCCCTTGCTTTTGGCCGAGCGGGTAATCAAGCAGCAGCATGTGGCGCTGACCTTGCGTGAACAAACGCTGTTGCGCCTGATGCTGAGCGGCCTTGCAGTGGAAGACATTGCCGAGCATCTGGGGGTTCGCCCCGTCAGCGCCGCGACGTATGTGAAACGGCTATACCGCAAACTGGGTGTCAACGGTTTGCGTGAGCTGTTTGGCTTGACCACGCAGGCCCAGTGGGCGCTATCCTGAATGCCTGCACCCTTGGGGCATCTATCATGCGCAGGTTGATGGTGTTGCTCGCGATCACGGCGATTGCGGGTTGTCAGGCGCCAATGCCGGCTGCCGATCCGCAGATGGCCTGGGTCGACTTCTCGGTGCCGTTTCCCAACGACAGGTTGTTGATGGCTGAACGCCTGGACCAGCAACGCCTGCGCGACGGCCGGTTTTTTCAGGTCAGCCCCGGCGGCCATGAGCTGATCGTCAGGTTCGACTACGAAGCAAGCGGGGGTTCGGGCATGAGCATGATGGGGGGCTCCACCGTGCGCGAGTGCTACCTGACGCTCAACTACCCGCATTTCAAAGCCGGCCAGCGCTATGTGCTGGAGGCGCGTTCCATGGCCTTGACGCCCGAGGCGCGGCTATACGATGCCAAGGGGGCGATCGTTGCCGAGGTCAGCGCGTATTATTGCCTTATGTGAGTGATGTTCAAACAATGAATCGTCCGCTGTTCGTTTCTCTGGATGGGCCCAAGGGCACTGGCAAGACCACACTGCTTGAGGCCATTACAAAAGTACTGAGGGCAGGCAACAACAAGGTGGTCCGGCTTTGCGAGCGCAATAACGACCCCAACAGGGGTGCAACAATGGCGCTGGTCAACCAACTGGTCAGAAACCCCAGCCGGGAGCTGGAAATGGGGGTTTGCGAGCGCCTGGCCGATAGCCGTAGCTGGATTTCACAGCATGTGCTGCCCAGACAGCCCCAGGGCAGCATCATCCTGATCGACCGCTGGTACCCGTCGGATGCCGCGTTTCGCCGGATAGTCCCGTTTGCTGACATTCTGCGCCTGAATATCGAGCGCAATGTGCGCGTGCCAGACCTGCATGTCGGGGTGGTCACCGACCCTGAAATCTCATGGGCCAGGGCAGCGGCGCGGTCGCGCGGGCTGGGCAGTACCGTGATGTTCAACCTGCATGAGCAGGTTGCCACTACCCAGGCGTTCGAGCGAGCGGTTGCGGAGCAGGGGTGGGTGTTGTGCCGCAATGAGGGCACGGTCGAGGAGGCGACGATGCAGGTGGTTGCCGAGATTTATAAGGTGTTGCGAGGCCAATAGGGGACCGCACATAAAGAAAACCCGACAACGCAGGCAAGGGAGCCTCTACCGCAATGATTGATCACTTGGATCATCTGGTGCTGACCACCACTGATGTCGATGCTTGCAAAGATTTCTACGTCCGTGTTCTGGGGATGCGTTTGCAGACCTTTGGGGCAGGCCGCCTTGCGTTCTGTTTCGGCAATCAAAAGATCAACGTCCATGTTCGCGGGCATGAGTTCGAGCCAAAGGCCCACCTGCCGGTGCCGGGGGCCTTGGACGTGTGCTTGATCGCCAGTGTCGGGCTCGAGCAAGTGGTCGCACACCTCGAGGCTCAGAACTGGCCCATTGTCGAAGGGCCTGTTCAGCGGACCGGGGCGACCGGGCCTATCCTCTCGGTCTATGTGCGCGACCCTGATCTCAATCTGATCGAAATTTCCGAACAGCTGTGACTTGGCGGTTCAGGGCTTTCAGTGCCGGTGGTGAAACTACCTACTCGAGGCAGGAGGAACGGCTGTTCTTTTAGTGCACCCATGAGAAGGCATCATGTCGTTGGGGTGGGCATCATGTGTGTACTGAATAACAGGAGCCAGACATGGCTATTCTCTACATGGCCGAGCCCGGCAGTGCTGCTCAATGGCGTCAGGCTTTTCATGAAAGTGCCCCCGAACTTGAGTTTCGCGAATGGCCCGAGGTGGGCGATGCGCGCGACATCGAGTATCTGATTGCCTGGAAAGCGATGCCGAGGCTGATGGCGCAGTTCCCAAACCTCAGCGTGCTGTACTCGGCAGGCGCCGGCGTCGATCAGTTCGACCTGTCTGAGCTACCCGAGCACGTTTCGCTGGTCAGGCTGGTGGATGGCGCCATGGCCGACATCATGGCCGAGTACGTGACCTTTGCCGTGCTGGCCTTGCACCGTGACATCCTCACTTACCAGAACAGTCAGCGCGAGCGCCGCTGGGCGCCTTTGCCGATCATCCCTGCATGCGAGCGGCGTGTGGGTGTGATGGGGCTGGGGAACCTCGGGCAGGTAGCCCTGCAGCGGTTGCAGCCACTGGGCTTCCAGCTGCATGCATGGAGCCGCTCGCCCAAAGCGGTCGCGGGTGCGCGTTGCTACGTGGGTAATGAGCAATTGCATGCATTTCTAGGCCAATGCGACATCCTGATCAATCTGTTGCCTCTGACACCCGAAACGACGGGCATATTGAACGCGACCACGCTCGATGCGCTGCCCACAGGGGCAGGTGTGGTGAACGTGGGGCGGGGTGCTCATGTTATCGAGCAGGATCTGTTGGCGGCGCTTGATACCGGCAAGGTCGCAGGCGCGGTGCTGGACGTGCTTGATCAGGAGCCTCCCTTGCCCGACCACCCGTTCTGGCGGCACCCGCGGGTGTTGCTGACCCCGCATATCGCCAGCAATGTTCAGGTCAAGGGCGCTGTTGATGTCATCGTGCGAAACCTTCACCGCGCGCGCAGCGGCCTGCCCTTGCTGAACACGGTGCATCGCGGCAAGGGGTACTGAGGCGTTGCGATTTGATCCTGCCTGAAGAAGCATGAAAAGCCTGTTTCTTCCTATTCCGAGTTGGTAGAGCCTCATCCGCGCTCGGCTTACAGTAGTTAACGCCCACCGCTCTACCCTGGGGAGTCCCCGTAGGGCCGTTGCGTTTCCGTGCTGATGATCGAGACCAGGCTTCTCCCAATGACAAAAAACAACCCTATCCCTTTCGACCTCAACCTCCTGATGACCCTGCGCGCCAAGCTTGAGGCGCAAACCTCGGCGGAGGTTCGATTCGACGCCGCCACCCGCGCCATCTACGCCTCCGAGGCCTCAAACTATCGTCAGCTGCCGATAGGCATTGTCATTCCCAAAACCGTCGACGATATCGTGACCACGGTACGCCTCTGCAAAGAGGCCGGCATGCCGATATTGCCGCGTGGCGCGGGTACCTCCATGTGCGGCCAGGCGGTGAACGCGGCGGTTGTGATCGATGCCTCCAAATACCTTCACGCTGTTCATGAGATCGACCCTGCAAGGCGCCTGGCCAGGGTGCAGCCGGGTGTGATCTGCGATCAGCTCAAAAGCGAGGCGGCCAAGGTGGGGCTGACCTTCGGCCCGGACCCTGCAACCCATAGCCGCTGCACGCTGGGCGGCATGATCGGCAACAACTCCTGTGGCGCTCACTCGGTGATGGCCGGCAAGACAGTCGAAAACGTCGAGCGCCTGGAAATTCTGACCTATGACGGTGAGCGTTTCTGGGTAGGGCCTACCGACGAGGCCGCCTACCAGGAACACATCAAGGCCGGTGGGCGGCGTGCCGAGATCGTGCAGGCATTGAAAGCGCTGGTCGATCGCAACGAGGCACACATTCGCCAGGGGTTCCCCAAGCTCAAACGTCGCGTGTCGGGCTACAACCTCGATCAGTTGCTGCCTGAAAACGGCTTCAACATTGCACGCGCGCTGGTGGGCGTCGAAGGCACCTGCGTCACCGTCCTGCAGGCTGAGACGATTCTGGTGAAGAACCCGACTCACCGCGTGCTGGTGGTGCTGGGCTATGACGAGATCTATTACGCAGCCGACTCCGTACCGCAGTTGCTGCCGCTCAACCCAATCGCAATGGAAGGGTTGGATGATGGCATCATCGATGGGCTCAAAGAACGCGGCATGAAGCTTGCCGATATCGCTGAGCTTCCGGCTGGCAACGCCTGGTTGATGATCGAGTTTGGTGCTCTGTCGACTGAGCAAGCGATTGCCTTCGCCCAGAAGGCCGTGGACATCGCGCCTGAGTTGCCGGGCAGCCCAAGTGTGCGGCTGGTGACCGATGCAGGTTTGATGAATCGAATCTGGACGATCCGAGAGACGGGCGCCTCGGCGACCTCGCTGGGGCTGGACCCGAACGCGCCTGATCCTGTCGTAGGGTGGGAGGATGCAGCGGTCGAGCCCGAGCACCTTGGCCAGTACCTTCGCGAGTTCAAGCGCTTGGTCAGCAGCTACGGCTACAAGACCAACCTCTACGGGCACTTTGGTGATGGCTGTATCCACTCGCGCATTACCTTCGACCTGAAATCCCAGGACGGCCTGGATAACTGGCGAGCATTCCTGGAGGAGGCGGCTCACCTGGTCGTGCGCTACGGCGGTTCGTTGTCGGGCGAGCATGGTGATGGCCAGGCCAAGGGGGAATACCTGCGGATCATGTACTCCACCGAGATCATGAATGCCTTTGCCGAATTCAAGGCGATCTGGGACCCGCTGAACAAGATGAACCCAGGCAAGCTGATCCATGCCATGCCGGTCGATGCCAACCTGCGGTTGGGCCCGGACTATGAGCGCCGCGAAATCCCCAGCCAGTTCACCTACGATGCACGCCTCGGTGACAAGGGCCTGGCGCGCGAGGCCGAGCGCTGCATCGGGATGGGTAAATGCCGCTCGCTCGAAGGCGGCACCATGTGCCCAAGCTTCAGGGCGACCCGCGAAGAGACGTACTCCACCCGCGGCCGTGCACGTTTGTTTTTCGAGCTGTTGAAGGGCGAGGTGATCGAAGGTGCCTGGCAGAACGAGGAGGTCAAGGACTCCCTGGATCTGTGCCTGAGCTGCAAGGGCTGCAAGACGGACTGCCCGACCAATGTGAACATCGCCCGCTACAAGACCGAGTTCCTTAGCCGCTATTACAGCCACAAGCCGCGCCCGGTGATGGACGCCATGATCGGGCGCATCGGCGCATGGCTGCCGCATGCCACCAAGCTGTCACCCGTACTCAACTACGCCATGGGTAACCCGCTGGTGCGTACGGCGGGTGCTTATTTCGGGCTGGCGCGTGAAGCCAAGTTCCCAAAGGTCGCCTCGCAGAGTTTCCGTAGCAGCGCTACGGCCAGGCGTATCCTGAAAAATGAGCGTGTGCGTGCCGGTACAGAGGTGCTGTTGTGGGTGGACAGCTTCAATAATGGCTTCACGCCCAACGTGCTCGAAGCGGGTGTAACCGTACTTGAGGCGCTTGGGTTTAGCGTAAAACTGATGAAGCGCCATGTGTGCTGCGGCCGGCCTTATTACGACGTGGGCATGATCGATCAGGCCAAGTCGAACCTTGAGCAGATCCTTGCCCAGTTGGCGCCGGTGCTCGAAGAGGGGCTTCCAGTCATCGTCCTTGAGCCCAGTTGCTTGTCGGTGTTCCGCGACGAAATGCCGGGCCTGTACCCGACGGACCCGCGCGCCAAAAAGCTCGAGAAGTCGATCATGACCTTGAGTGAGTTCATCGAGCAGCGTGGTCTGCAGTTGCCTTCGATCAACGAAGACGTGCGCATACATGGGCATTGCCACCAGAAGTCCTGCGGCGGGATGGCTGGGGAGCAGGGCGTTCTTGAAAAGCTGGGCGGCCAGGGCCAGGTGATTGCTGCGGGGTGCTGCGGCGTGGCGGGTGCATACGCTTACCATAGCAAGACGGCTCCGATTGCGAAGATCATCGGTGAGAATGAGTTCAAACCTCACATCGACAAGATCCCGCAGCAGGCGGCGGTCGTTGCCGATGGCTTCAGTTGCCGCGGGCAGATCCGCAACGTGAGCGGCAGAGAAGCCATGCACCTGGCCGAGTACCTTGCGAAAATTCTGGGTTAGTTGCACGCAGCGCAGCATTCTCCAGTATCTGGCTGCTAAGGTCGTTGCAAACCTGGCAGCCATCGAGTGCTGTCGAGTGGTTATAACTAAGTGGGATTGATAGGTCATGAAGCTCGACGCAGCGATAGGTAGCACTGTGCTTCGCGAGGCCACTGTGGTGGCCGGTGAAACAGCCATGGATCGCGAAATCACCTGGGTTCACATCGTCGATCACCCCGAGATCACCAATTGGTTGAAGCCTGGCGAGCTTCTGTTGACCACCGGCTACAACTGGCCAGTAGACGACGAAGAGTGCCGTGTGATGGTGCGCCGGCTGAGTGAAATCGGTTTGGCGGGGGTGGTACTGGCTGTTCCGCATTTTCGCGAGCATTTCACCCAGGCCGCCATTGACGAAGCGAACCGCTGCGACTTGCCACTGCTCGAGTTGCCGTGGGAGATCCAGTTCAGCGAGATCATGCACGATGTACTGGCCCGGATCATCAACATCCAGGCCGAGACCATTCGCCGCTCAGACCATATCCATCGCACGTTGACCGAGGCTGCCTTGGAAGGCAACAACCTGGAAGGCTTGGCCAAGGCGCTGAAATCCGCCCTGGACAAGCATGCAACCGTGGTCTCTGCGGATGGTACTGTTCTGGGGGCCTCCGACCCCGCGGTCGACGCGCTGGCCGAGCGCGCACTGATCAAGAAAATCACCGAACTGGATTCGCTCACGGGCTGTTTCGATACCACCACGGCAAAAGTCGTGACGCAGGGCGTGCAGCGCCCCAGGCTGGGCGGTGCCATCAGGCTTCGTGGAGAAGTGGTGGGCATTGTCTGGCTGCACGGCGAAGAAGGGGCGTTTGAGGAGCTGGAGTCTCGAGCGCTCGAACACGCCTCGGTGATTGCGGCGTTGCACCTTGCCTACCAGCGCCAGTTGTCCGACCAGGAGACTCGCTTAGGTTATGCATTCGTCGCTGGGTTGCTGGAGGGCAAGTTCTCTGCCACGCCAAGTGCCATAGAGCGGGCGCAAGTGTCGGGATGGGGCGAAAACAGGGACTACCGGGTTTGTCTGGTGTTGTTGAATGAACCTATCCCGTTGTCGGTGGAAGGCTTCAACCGACGCTCGCGAATTGCCGAGCGTATTGCCCAGTCGATGCAGGGCATGGGCATCGCGCCGCTCATGTCCGTCTCGCTGAACCAGGTCAGCTTCTTGCTCCCGGCAGAAAACGCCCCAGACGCCATCTGGAGGTCGGTACGCACAGAAGGTAGTGCGATGGCCGTCAGCCGCGTGCACAAGGGGGTGACGGGCATGGCTCAAGGGGCAGAGGACGTGCTGGCGCTGCTGCCTCTGCTCAAGCCCGGAAAGCTGCATGACTTCGACGAGGTGCTATTCCCTCGCGCCTTGATGGGGGACTCGGACGCCCGTCGCTTGCTGATGGAAAAGCTGATCGAGCCGCTCGGCAACCCCAAGCGCGGCAATGCCCTGATAGACACCGTACTGACCTTGGCCAGAGAAGGCTTTCAACTACTCAATACGGCCAAGGCACTGGATATTCATATCAGTACGCTGCGGTACCGGGTCGAGCGGATCGAGTCGATGCTGAATATATCGCTCGACAATCCAGACGACAAGTTCAAATTGCAGGTAGCGGCTCAGATGTACGTGTTGGCAACGGATGATAAGTAAAAGCGTTGAATTGGCTTTTCCTGCTTTAAGCAGGATTAGTTTGCGCGCGCTTCCTACTTCCTGGTTGTAGTTGGAGGGAAGGGCAGTGGTTAGCATTAAAACACTGACACATAAAGGTGAATGCTATGTCCTCTCAACAAAAATTGTCTGTATCGGCGCGTGCCCAGCATGTTTCCAACGGTGTTGCAGTTGCTCACCCCATTACCGTGAGCCGCGCTGCGGGTGCCTACCTATGGGATGATCAAGGTAAGAAATACCTGGATTTCGTGGGTGGCATAGGCGTGTTGAACGTGGGGCACAATCACCCGCGTGTGGTCGAAGCGGTACGCAAGCAGTTGGACACCTTCTCGCATATCTGCTTCCAGGTTGCGGCTTACGACCAATATACCGATCTGGCTGCCAAGCTGAATAACCTGGTTGGCGGCCCAGAGCACTACAAGTCGGTGTTCCTGACCACCGGTGCCGAAGCGGTCGAGAACGCCATCAAGATCGCGCGGGGCTACACCAACCGCCCAGGTGTGATCGCATTCCGCGGCGGTTTCCACGGCCGTACCTTGATGGGCATGACCCTGACCGGCATGAGCCAGCCGTACCGCCAGAACTTCGGCCCTTACGCGCCGGACATCTACCACACCCCGTACCCGAACGAATACCGAGGCATCACCACCGAGAAAGCGCTGGTGGCCCTGCAGGAGGTGTTCGACACGCAGATCGCTGCTGATCGTGTTGCGGCAATCATCATCGAGCCAGTACAGGGTGACGGTGGCTTTATCGCAGCGCCCGTCGAGTTCATGCGTGCACTGCGCAAGAAAACCGAAGAACTGGGCATCGTGCTGATCTGCGATGAAATCCAGACCGGCTTTGGCCGTACCGGCAAAATGTTCGGCTTCGAGCACGCCGGCATCCAGCCTGACCTGGTAACCGTTGCCAAGAGCCTGGCCGGCGGCTTGCCGATCTCGGGCGTTGTCGGCCGTGCCCGAATCATGGATGCCCCGCAGCCAGGCGGCCTGGGCGGCACCTACGGTGGCAACCCACTGGGCTGCGCCGCTGCCCTGGAAGTGATCAAGATCTTCGAGTCCGAGAACCTGACCGAGCGTAGCCGCGCTATTGGTGCGCAACTGCTGGAAGGCTTCAAGCAACTTGAGGGCCGTTTCAACAGCATCGGCCACGTACGCGCCATTGGTGCCATGGCAGCGGTCGAGTTCGTTTCCAATCGCGACAGCAAAGAGCCGGATGCGGCGATGGCGCAGCGCGTGATTGACGCTGCCCGTGAAGAGGGCCTGCTGCTCATCAAATGTGGTGTGTACCGCAACGTGGTTCGCTTTATCTGCCCGTTGGTGATCACTGAGCAGGACGTTGCCAAGGCACTTGGCATGTTCGAGCGTGCACTGGTTGCCGCACAAGCCTGAGTCCGACTGCTTGCCGGTGCAGGGATTGAACGGATCATTCTGTTCACGTTCACCGACTTGAACTTGCCCCCTCCCTGCAGGGGGCTATCACACCGCAAGTTAATCAAACAGCGTGCCGGGAAGGGGGTTGGCGGCTTCTCGCGCGTCAATGTTTCCCGTCAATTAATAGAGGTGCCTCGATGATGAATACAAGTATAAGTATCGATAAACCGAACACCCATGACAGCCAACTCAAGGCGGGCTTGAAGTCTCGGCATCTGACAATGATGTCGATCGCAGGGGTCATTGGTGGCTCCTTGTTCGTAGGGTCGGGGAGTATCATTCACAGCGCGGGGCCAGCCGCCGTTCTGGCCTTTCTGGTTGGCGGCATTCTGATGATGCTGATCATGCGAATGCTGGGGGAAATGGCAACGTCATCGCCAGACACTGGGTCATTCTCGACCTACGCCGACCGCGCCATTGGTCGCTGGGCCGGTTTTACCATTGGGTGGCTGTACTGGGGTTACTGGGTCAGCCTGATGGCGTGGGAAGCATACGTTGCCGGAAAAATACTCAACGGCTGGTTTCCATCGATCAGCATCAATGTCTTTGTGCTGGCAACGACCCTGGTTTTGCTCAGTATCAACTTCTTCAATGTGAAGAACTACGGTGAATTCGAGTTCTGGTTCGCCTTGATCAAAGTGGTGGCGATCTTCTGCTTCCTGATTGTGTGCGGCCTGGCCGTGACCAACCTCTGGACGCTGGGGGAGGTGAGCGGCATCAGTAATCTGACCGCGCATGGCTTTATGCCAAACGGCATAGACCCCGTCGTCGGCGCAATGCTCGGGGTGATGTTTGCATTCCTGGGGGCCGAGATTGCGACGATTGCAGCGTCAGAGTCTGCAAACCCCTCGCAGCAGATCATCAAGACGACGAAGTCGGTTGTCTGGCGCGTAGGGCTGTTTTACGTGGGGTCGATTTTCCTGATTGTGTGCCTGGTGCCGTGGAATGACCCCATGCTGGGCGTGTCGGGCTATGGCTCGTACCGCCGGACACTGGAGCTGCTTGGGGTGCCTGGCGCAGAAGTGCTGATGAACTTCGTGGTGCTGACCTCGGTGAGCAGTTGCCTGATTTCTGCGCACTACACCGCCTCGCGCATGCTCTTCTCCTTGGCCACCCGCGGTGACGCACCTGCGTTCTTCAAGTTCACCAAGGCCGGAACGGGCATCCCGGTCTACGCGATTATTGGCTCGTGCCTGGTGGCTGTGATTCTGGCACTGATCAACTTTAGTGAGGCGCTGCGGCCCAAGGATGTACTGGATACGCTGATGAACATGACCGGCACTATTGCACTGCTGGTTTACCTGGTCATCGCCTGCTCTCAACTGAAGATGCGACGCAAACTGGAACTCAAAGGCAGTGACATCCCGTTGAAGATGTGGCTGTTCCCTTGGCTGACCTGGGCGGTGATCGTGTTCATCGTGGTTTGCCTGGGGGTGATGTCGTTCATGCCTGACTACCAGGTGCTGGTGGTGTCTACGGGCAGTGCAGGGCTCGCGTTGGTGCTAATCGGAATCGTGCATCAGATTCGATGCAATCGCTTAAAGCGATAGTTACAGGGCACGCGCGGTGTCGCGGCCTGTCGGCTTAGTTGCCAAGACTGCTACTCAAATTGGGGGTTTTATGAGCTTTAAACTGCAGCGCGACGCGTTGATGGTTACCAAGAATTACATTGCGGGTGAGTGGCAGGATGCAGTATCGGGCGCCACCCTGCCGGTCAATAACCCGGCGACTGGGGAGCCTGTTGCCTGGGTTGCAAATAGCGATGAAAAAGATGCGGAAGCTGCCATTGACGCGGCAGCCGCCGCTTTTGAAGCTTGGCGCGCCACGCCCGCCAAACAACGCGCTGTCATTTTGAAACGCTGGAATGACCTGATCATGGCGAACGCCGAGGATCTGGGCAAAATCATTTCCTCTGAGCAAGGCAAACCCCTTGCGGAAGCCATTGGAGAAATCGCTTACGCCGCCAGTTATGTCGAGTGGTTTGCAGAAGAAGCGACCCGCGCAAACGGCGACATCATTCCTCAGGCGGTGCGTGGCCGTAAAATGACAGCCTACTGGGAGCCTGTGGGTATCGTTGCTGCCATCACGCCCTGGAACTTCCCCGCCGCGATGATTGCCCGGAAAATCGCGCCTGCACTGGCTGCCGGTTGTACCGTTGTGTGCAAGCCCGCAGCAGAAACCCCACTCACTGCGTTGGCCTTGGTCAAGCTTGCGCAAGAGGCGGGCGTGCCGGCAGGTGTTCTGAATATCGTCAACACCCTCTCGTCAAAGACCGTTGCCGATGTGTGGCTGGACGATGCGCGCGTTCGTAAAATCACCTTCACCGGCTCGACCCCCGTGGGTAAGCACCTTGCCCACGAATCCTCCCGTACCCTGAAAAAACTGGCGTTGGAGCTGGGTGGTAACGCTCCGTTCATCGTGTTCGAAGATGCCGATGTCGATGCTGCGGTAGAAGGCTTGATGGTTGCCAAGTTCCGTAACGGCGGCCAAACCTGCGTGTGCCCCAACCGTGTCTACGTTCAGTCGAAGATCTACGGCAGGTTCCTGGAAAAACTGGCAGCCCGCGTAGCAGCCTTGGTCGTCGGCCCGGCGAGCGATCCGGCGTCGCAGATCGGCCCAATGATCAACGCCAAAGCCATCGCCAAAATCGAAGAGCATGTTAACGATGCCGTTGCCCGGGGCGCCCGAGTGCTGACCGGCGGCAAGCGCCTGTTCACCGAACAGCGCGCCGAGTCCACATACTACGCGCCAACCGTTCTGGCCGACGTAGACCGCGCTGCCAAGTGCTTCCATGAGGAAACCTTCGGGCCCGTCGCGCCGATCACTCAATTCGACACCGAGGAGGAAGTCATCAAGATGGCCAACGACTCGCCATTCGGGCTGGCAGCCTACTTCTATACCAACGACATGCGCCGTGTGCACCGCGTTACCGATGCGCTGGAGTGCGGCATTGTCGGAGTGAACGAAGGTGCGCTGGCTGCCGAAGCTGCGCCATTCGGCGGGGTGAAGGATTCGGGTTATGGCCGCGAAGGCTCCGTCCACGGCCTGGCGGAATACATGCACATCAAGTATGTGTGCCAGGGTGGCCTGGATTAATCCGCAAACGTGGCGCGTTAGTGTGTTCTGCGTTGGGCCTTCATTGCGAAGGCCTTAACCAGCTTGGTAAGTTGCAGAACTTTCGGTTTAGTGCTTTCGTCAAGTAATTGACCCATGCCGGTTTTCATCACGATCAAATTGAAACCGGCAGGCCTTGCCCCAGCGCACGGGGTTTTCGCCAGGAGATCCACTCCATGGACGCACAAGCAGCGGTCGACGGCATTCGTTCCCTCGGCGAGAAGCGAGTGGTGACCTTTCTGGGTTTTTCCGACGCGGGCTATGAGGATGAAGCTCGAGCCCAGGAGGTGTTGCTGGCAGAGCTCGCGACCTTCGACCCTCGGGATACCATCGTGTGCTCGGGTGCCACTGCGCAAGGCATTGGCATGGTCTATCCACTGGCACTGCGTAAAGGGTTTCGCACCGTAGGTATCGTCTCTTCGCGGGCGCGCGCCGAGGGGGTGCTGTTTTCCAAGGATTGCGAGCGTGTGTTCGTGGTGGACGACCCTACCTGGGGTGGCATGCAGCCCAATGAATATCTGTCCTCCACCTCACAGGCCATGGTCGATGCCAGTGACGTGATGATCGCCATCGGCGGCGGCGCGATCGCCCGCGACGAACTCGTAGCAGGCCACAGCAAAGGCAAACTCGTCCGTTTTCATCCTGCAGACATGAATCATGCTCGCGCCATGGCGAATGCCATCAAAGAAGGCGGGCCGGCCCCACGGTCGTTCTGCGGCGCCGCCCAGGCGCTCTTCCAGTGCACAGGTGGGGAGGAAGGAGCATGAGGAAATATGCGGTCGTCTTTGTGCATGGGCTGGCAAAGAAGCCTTCGCCTGAAAAGCTTGAGGAAATCTGGCGTTGGGGGCTGGAGCGAGCGGACACGCCTGCACCTTTTCATGGCCAAAACCCAGGGATCGACCTCGACACCCAGGGCGTGCCAGGCCTGTTCAACTACTATGCGGATGTATTCTACGGCACCGATTACGAAACAGATCTCGATGCGTTTTATGAGTCCAGGGACGGTTCTGTCGTTGACCTGGGGAGCCTGCACCAGATAGCAGGCGAGCTTGCCATCCCGACGCCTGCCAATGAAAAAGAAGCAAGGTTCCTTGCTGAGGTGGAGCGCAAGATGCGCGAGGTGCCTTTCCCACCCGAGCCGCCGTGCCTTGTGGCCCATCCAGCTGCACAGCAACCTACACAATTGGAGATCGCTTCGTGGCTGCCGGGGCCCGTGAAGGAGGCCATCATCAAAAAAGCGGCGATGGAAGCGTATTACTTCCTGTTCAACAAGGACTATGCGCGGCCAGCCGATGGCGCGATCTTCAAGGTGCGTGACGAGCTGCGCCAGCGCCTGATCGACGACTTGAGAAAAGCGGCGGAGCAGGCCAACAAGCTGGTGCTGGTAACTCATAGCATGGGCACGATGATCGCCTACGACGTTCTGCGCAACTGCAAGCAATGCCCTCCGGTGGAGGTGCTGTTCACCCTTGGATCGCCGCTGGGCATCACCGAAGTGCAGGAGCAACTGCGGGCCGATGGGCTGCAACACGTCGATTTCCCACCTGGGCTCGGTCGATGGATCAACGTCTACGACCCCCTCGACCCCATCTGTGGTGCTGACCCGAGAATGGACGATTTTCGCCCCACGCAGGGGCGTAGGGTGGAGGATGTTAGAGAGAGCAACTGGGGAAACTGGCGCCATACAGTCACCCACTATTTCGCCGGCAGGCAGTTCCGCTCATTGCTGATGCATACCCTCGGGATATCACGCTGATGTCGCCCATGTCAGCGGGTGAACTCGCCATTGCCCTGAAACGCGGCGAGTTTCCCAACCCGCCGTTGCAGTTGCTGACGCACGCTGTGCATTTGCTCGCGGACGAGGTGCTCGATGGCAAGCAGGCTTCGCGCAAAAGCGTCCGCGAGGCCATGGACCTGCTGCGCAGGCACCGCCATTTCGAACATGTGCACGAGCTAGGCGTCGCCTGGCACGATACCTTCGGTTGCGACGCCATGATCCAGCGCCTGCTCGCCCAGGCGAAGGTGGAGCTTGGCGCACTGGAAGGGGCCGACGATCTGCTCGATGAAGCCGACCAAATGGCGATCAGGCACCCGACAGACCTGGAATACCAGGCAGAGGAGAAGGACTACAACGCGTTGCGCGGGCGTATCCGCAAGCAACGGTTTGTGTTGACGGACAATGTGAACGTACTCGCCGAGTCAATCGCTTACTACCAGAAGAAGCAGCTAGCGCAACCAAGCTTCTTCCTCGACGTGAATGTACTGGCGCTGCGGGTACGCCTGCACGATCGGATAGCACAGCCGATCCAAGTACTCATCGAGTTGGCCCACGATGTTTTGAAGCAGGCAACCGTCGCTATACGAACCAAGCCTGCCGACCCATGGGCGCTGGCAACTGCGTCCGAAGCGTGCCTTGCCTTGAGCCGCTTCCTGCCGGACGAGAGCTGGTGCGACTGGGCCGAATTGTGGTTGTACCGGTTCTTGGCGCACCCGAAATGCGGCCCGTTCGAGATCGAGAGCTATTTTCGCCAGGTGCGCGAAATCTGGAGTGGAGCCCCACTGGACGAATCCACGTGTGCGGGGCGCTTGGCCAGGATCTTTGAACGGCACATGCTGCGCACTCAGCGCCGTTGGTCCGTGGACGCCCGTCAGTTGCAATGGCTTCAACAAAATCCCGAAGAGCTCGAAAAGAACTTTTGCGGTGAAAAGTCGTTCACGGTTGCCGACATCCGCAAGATGCTCGCGCTCGCACCTAACATCGGTTGCGTGACGAACGACAAAGGGGTGCGTATGGGCACCGGTTTCCTGGTGCAGGGTTCAGCTTTCGGCGATGACGGCTTGCTGTTCATCACCAATGCCCATGTGATCAGCGATACCTTGACCAAAGCGATACGCGGCAGCGATGCACGCGTCACCTTCGAGACGGAGGCAGACGGCAGCATGCCCCCCTGTCTGGTGCAAGCGATCCTGTTCAATTCGGAGCCAGGGCAACTGGGTAACGTGAAGGAGGCGCCGGGTAAGCTGGATGTTACCGTCTGCCGCCTGAGCCGCACGCCAAACGGTGCTGCTGGCCTGCCGGTGGCACCGACTGTCCCTTGGCCCTCACCGCGAACCAAAGCTTTCGTCGTCGGCCACCCGCGAGCCGGCGAACTGCAGTTCTCGCTTCAAGACAGCGTGCTGCTCGACGTCTGCGGCAACGAGCGGCTGATGCACTACCGCACGCCGACCGACCCGGGTAGTTCCGGCAGCCCGGTGTTCAACAGAGACTGGGAAGTCATAGCGCTGCATCACGCGGGCTCGCAGACATGCCCGCGTTTGTCAGGCTCAGGCTTCTATGAAGCGAATGAAGGCATCACGCTGCAGGCGATCCGACAGCATTGGAAAGGCATGGCAACTGATTCGCTTGGATAAACCGCTACGACTAGCGTGTGGGTTATTCAGCTCATGCCGTGCCATGCGTTTACATCAGTCACCCGGTGGACGCTACCCAGGCATTGGGTAGGGAGGCTTAGATGGCATCGATCTTCATCAGCTATCGTCGCAAAGACTATACGGCCGGAGTCAGCACCCTCGAGCAGCACCTGCGCGGTTATTTCGGGCAAGCGTCAGTTGTGCTCGATCAGGATGGCTTTCTCGGCGGCACGGACTGGCAAGCGGAGATGAGGGCAGCGGTCATACAAAGCAGTGTGGTTATTTGCGCAGTGGGTGATAGCTGGAGCGAACCGTCGTTGCGCAAAAGCGGCCCGGACCACCTGCATGAAGAACTCAATATTGCCCGTAGTCTTGGCAAGCCCATTATTCCCGTAGTGGTTGGCAGCGGCGCGGGGAAATCAGCCCTGACCCAGCTACCCGCAGCCATTGCCTGGCTCACAAAACTGCATGCGGTCGACTGCACAGGGCCTGAGCTGGGGCGAATCAAGGCGCTCGAACGTGCCATCGGCAGCAATGTCCTGGCCGCTACAGGGGCAGGAGGGGCGTCGATCGGGGCGATGGTTGCCGATCTTTTCTACAGCCTCCTGTACCCAGTGAGTGCAGGGGGCATTGCATTACGAGGTACGGCATCAGGCATGACATCGGCTTTGCTTGGGGTCAGCTTCTCGGCAGTTGGCCTGCTGATGCTGTCCATGGTGCTGAGGGAGGACTTCGATGCACTGGCGCCTTTGGGTAAAATCCTCGGAGTGGTTGTCATCTTTGTTGGCCTGGTATACGGGCTTGCATCGTTGATTACCCGCTTTGGGCCTGCCAGGGCCCACCCTCGTGGGCGATTTACATACGCGTTGAGATTCTGTGCAGCCATCATCACGTGCGGGGTCCTTTACTTCACAGTATGGGTCAGCTTTTTGCCGGATGGCTTCTTCACGCAAATGATGAACGCGCTGGAGGAGGGCGGTGCAGCGGAATTGAAGACAGCAGAGGAGATCAACAACTTTCCTCCTCATTTGATGGTTGTGATGGGCGTGTTCAATCTTGGCTTGATCTTCCATCTGCTCTATATCACTTGGGGCTTTGTTCGCAGCATTGCGGCGGTGGTGAGAACAGGCCGGCTGCCTGCATTCCTGTTGTTCGTATCGTTGATAATGGCAATAGGCATCATGGGCTGGATCAGTTACTCGATGAGCGCCGAAACGCCTGCGCCGAGCAAGAAACCGGTTCGGATAGCGGGTCAAATGCCACGCGAGTTTTCATTTTCGAATGGTTCCGACAAGCTGACCGTAGCGGGCACCGAGTTGATGCCCATGAAAATCCGAGCCAGCGGAAACATGCGGTTCGAGAACAATATCGTGATTCTGGACTTCAAAGAGTTGGTGGTCGAAAACCGCACCGACGCATCAGTCATCGTGGACCGTATTCACTTTACGCTGGGACGGCGTGTGGACGGAAAGTTCTCATGGACTGATCCCGTCCCCTTCAGTAACGAGGTCGCGTTCGGCGCGATTGATGGGCATGGCGAGCGTCGCCTTGAGGACTTTACCCTGCGAGCACGACTGCATCCCACAATGAAGCCTGGAGAAACCGTGCTGACAGTCTGGGTGACTATTAACGGTAAAGCCGAGCAACCGATTGGCGATGGTAGTGACGCGATCTTGCGTTGGTGAAAGGTGGGTGCTGCGGAGCCTTACCTTTGTCATCGAGCGCCCCTTCAAGCCCTTCTTCGGCGAACAAGGCATCGCCCTGTGACCCTCTGCGGTCCCTTGTAGGAGCGGCCTTGCCGGGGCGCCGGACCGGTCGGAAAGGGGCGCGCAGCGGCCCCAGATTGGTGCGTCACCGCTGATAGTGCCGGGGCTGCTTTGCAGCCCTTTTGCGACGCAAGGCCGCTCCTACAACGGGCGTCGTTCGCCAAGGTGCGGAAGGCGCCCAGCTCGCCGGCTTCGAAACAGGACCTCCTGATTACAATGGCATCACTTGCTGGGTGGCTTGTGCCGGGCGTACATCGCGGTACCCCCAGCAGATGCACCACGAGCCTGCAGTTCGAACGTTTGCGGGTATGCCTTGATCAGGTCGCTCAGCTTCTTGAAACCATGGGTACGCGGGTCAAACTCCGGGCGAAGCTTCGAGATGTTCGTACCCAGCACACTTAAATGTGCCCAGCCATCCTCATCAGCAATATCGTCCAGAATCTTGGTAATGAAACCGATGGGCGCCTTGGGCTTCTTGGGCTTTTCTGCCGCCACCGGTTTTGCATCGGGCGTCACTGACGACTCGACAGACGCCTCGGCATTGGGCGACTGAGCGGCTTCGTCACGCAGCAATTCGATGTAGATGAACTTGTCGCAAGCGGCCACAAAGGGCTTGGGCGTTTTTTCCTCACCAAACCCGTAAACCGTCAAGCCTTCCTCCCGCAGCCGTGACGCGAGGCGTGTGAAGTCGCTGTCGCTGGACACCAGGCAAAAGCCATTGAAGCGCCGGGTGTAGAGCAAATCCATGGCGTCGATGATGAGCGAGCTGTCGGTGGCGTTCTTGCCCTTGGTGTAGGCAAATTGCTGAATGGGTTGGATCGAATGGTCGAGCAGCACTTTTTTCCAGCCCCCCAGTTGCGGGCCAGTCCAGTCACCGTATATACGCTTGACGCTGGCGACACCGTACTTGGCGATCTCTTCGAAAAGCCCCTCGACGATCGCGGCTGGCGCATTGTCGGCGTCAATCAGTACTGCGAGGTGTTTTTGCGTGGTGGTAGAACTGTGTGTGGCCATGGTCATCCTTGGGGCATGAAAAGAAGCTGTTCTCAGTCATTCTGGCTGCATTCGGGCGCCAACTGCCGCTGGCCAGGTAGTGTGGTCGAGCATGTAGGGCTTCCTGCTGAGATAACGCCACATAACGCCGCAGCCTAATCGCTTTTCGCGACTCGGTCATACAAAGGCGCGCCGGGCCGTACAGGATGGTTTTTCGGCATTGAGTACCAGCTCCAGTCCCCAGCCATTTTGAATGTGGTTCGCGATCTCAAATTCGCGCCAGTCAGTCATTGCCTGGCCATCGATCATGCGTGGTTCACACTCGATCAGCCAAGCCACGGCATTGAGGAACTGACCATGGGAAAACACCAGAATGTCTTCTGCAGGGTGCAGGGCTAGGCGATCCAAGAACGACCGCGCGCGCTCAATAAATGCGAGGAACGACTCTGCGCCTTCTCCGTCGACGTGGGACGGATCAGCTTTAGCCCAATACAGGTCGACCCAAGCTTTTCGTTGAGCAACCGTAGTGTTCACGCAATTCGCAGGCGCGAGGTAGGTGAATTCTTCGATGGGCCAAGTCTCGCAGGTAACGTTGGGGAACATTGAGCTCGTCGCGTCCGCGGTTGCTTGAGCGCGTGAAAAGGGTGACGCAACGATCAATCCAGGCGCCTTGCTGATTGACCTGGCTACGCGCGCTGCTTGATCGCGGCCCTTATCAGTCAGTGGGATGGTCGCATGATCCAGGGTGGCCGCGCCGGCATTCGCCGCGCTTTCTCCATGACGTATGAGGCGGACGATCTTCATTTTACCTGTGGAGTACAAATGTTCTCCTCCTTGTAGATGAGTGCTCAAGGTTCAGGGCAGGCTGGGCGTGGTGGCGCCTGATCGTTCCGCACCTAGGCGCAACCCTGTGATGTCGCGCTTTGGCGGCGTGCCGAACTGCCGTCCATACTCGCGGCTGAACTGCGAGGGGCTTTCGTAGCCGACTTTGAAGGCAGCGGTGGCGGCATCCAGATGCTCGTTGAGCATCAACCGTTTCGCCTCGTTCAACCTCAACCATTTCTGGTACTGCAGCGGGCTCATCGCGGTGAGCTGGCGGAAGTGATGATGGAAGGTCGAGAGCCCCATTTGCACCTGGGAGGCCAGCTCGTCCACCCGCAGCGGGGCGGCGTAGTTCAGCTTCATCCAGTCGATGGCCTTGGCTATTCGGTGCCCCTTGCTGCCCACGGAGGCGATGTAGCGCAGGAGAGGGGCCTGATCGCTGAGTAATAGCCGGTAGTGGATTTCTCGCTGAATGAGCGGCCAGAGCGTAGGGATCGCATCGGGCTCTTCCAGCAACTCGATCAGGCGGGTGAAGCTCTGCAGCAGCTTCGGGCTGAGTTCACCCACTCCCGCGCTGGTATGAAAGGCCTGACCGCTCAAGGGAAGACGACCGTCTTGCGCGATCAGTTCCGCCAGCGTGCGCAGGTCGAGCCTGAACACCAGGCCCAGACAGGGGGCTGCCTCGCTGGCCATCGTCACCGCCGAGTTGGCGGGGATATTCAGTGAGGTGACGAGGAAGCGGCTCGTGTCGTAGGGGAACACGTCGCTGCCAATGACCATTTCTTTGGCGCCCTGGGCGACCAGCACGATGCTCGGCTCAACGATGCACGTGATCGGCGGGGCCGGTGCATGACGTCGGTAGACGCCGAGCGCTGCAATGCGCGTCGCGAAATCGCCAGCGGTAGGCGCATGGGCGCTGATGATCCTGCACAGCGTGGCCATTGGGTTAGAGGGAGAGGGCGGTTGTGTGCTGGCGTTCATGGGAAGCATCCGATGATCTCGTGGGAAAACACTACGCGTTTGCTGCCTGAGATGTCCATGCCCGGTCAGCACGGGTTGGAGATTTAGGCAAGAAAACTAGCCATTTGCTCTACTGGTAGGCCGGTTTACGCGAGGAAGATGGCAGTTCATTCACTGCGGGAGCCGCGGACATGCCCCATGGAGCGAACAATTTGTACAAGCGTGAGCCGGTTTCGCTCGAACGGGATTCACTACCCCTTCAGCATTCAAGCCGCCAGGTCTGGAGTGCTGTGCTGGCGATGTCACTCTGTGCCTTCGCCCTGGTAGCGTCTGAGTTTCTGCCAGTGAGCTTGCTCACCCCCATTGCATCCGATTTGTCGCTGACTGAAGGCCAGGCCGGGCAGGCCATTTCAATCTCGGGCTTCTTTGCCGTGATCACTAGCCTGTTGCTGGCCACCCTGACCCAGGGCATCGATCGCAAGCCTGTGCTACTGGCCACAACCGCGCTGATGCTGATTTCCGGAGGGATGGTGGCATACGCCCCGAACTACCTGACGTTGATGGTGGGGCGAGCAGTGCTCGGGATTGCCATCGGTGGTTACTGGTCGATGTCCACAGCGGTGATGATGCGCATCGCACCCGAAGCGCTCGTTCCCAAGGCCATTGCCGTGATGCAGGGCGGTACCGCATTGGCCACGGCAGTCGCGGCTCCGATCGGGAGTTATTTGGGCGGCATCATTGGCTGGAGAGGGGCATTTTTGTGTGTGGTGCCGTTGGCCGCGTTGGCGTTGATCTGGCAAGCCTTCACGCTGCCGGCAATGCCGAGTGAGCGGACCAAGTTATCGGCCACCGGCTCGCTGCGCTTGCTGGGAGACAGCAGGGTCGCGCTCGGCATGGCCGCCGTTGCCTTCCTCTTCATGGGGCAGTTCACACTGTTCACTTATCTGCGGCCCTTCCTGGAAACGGTCACGCAGGTGGATGTGGCTACGCTCTCGCTGCTCCTGCTGATCATTGGCGCCGCAGGATTGGTAGGCACTGTGTTGGTGGGCCCCCTCGTTGCACGTCATCTTAATCGGGTGCTGATGGGGATACCCTTGATCATGACCGCCATTGCATTCGCCGTGATTGCGGTGGGTAGCTGGGTCGTTCCAGTCGCCGTTCTGCTGGGTTTCTGGGGGCTGATCGCTACCTGTGCTCCCGTGGGATGGTTTACTTGGTTGGCCAGGGCACTGCCGCACGATGCAGAAGCCGGGGGTGGCCTGATGGTCGCGGTGATTCAGTTGGCTATTACTGCAGGGGCAACGGTAGGCGGCGTGCTGTACGACGGGATGGGCTATCAAGCTACGTTCGTAGCCAGCGGAGTATTTTTGCTTGTTGCAGCTGTGCTGAGCGCTATGACCCGTCGCAAGTAAGCCAGTACTGGCTAAATGCCGGTGAGATTTTGCGGGCAAAAGAAAGCCCGCTGCTAGGCGGGCAAGGTCTATCACACGTAGGGATAGCTTCAGGTTCTCTCAAACCACGTGAAAATTGAGTGAAAGAAACGTTCTCATGATGTGATGGCCGCATCGTCGAGAGGCCCACTGTGTGGCTGATAGCGGCTCCCCAAGCGTAGAAGCCATCAGGATCCACGCACTCAGTTAAAACGCATAAACCAAAGTAGCCGTGGCGCTGCGCGGGGAGCCATACCAGCCACGTGAGCCAATCGCGGTGTAATAAGTCTTGTCGAACACGTTGTTTAAGTTCAGCGAGACGCTGGTTTGCGGCGTGAACGCGTATTGCGCCATCAGATCGACCACGCTGTAGGGGTCTTGGGTGAACGTTTCGTCGTTTGGACCTGCGCCTTTGTAGTATTCGGTACCTTGCCAACGCACTCCACCGCCCACCTTCAACTGCGGTACGGACTGAAGACGATAGCTGGTGAAGAGTTTCAGGGTGTCTCGCGGCACTTCAGTGTTCAGGCGGTCGCCGTCCGAGTCTTTACTGACGGCGTAGGTGTAGCTCGCCGAGACCTGCCAATCCGGCAGAATCTCGCCTGCCATTTCCATCTCGAAGCCCCGCGTTTTGGTACCAGACTCGGCACGGTATGCCTGGTTGCCATCCGGGGCCAGGTTGCTACCGTCGGCTACCGCCAGGTTGTCCTGATGGACCTCGAATACGCTAAACGCCGTAGTCAGGCGCTTGTCCCAGAATTCGCTCTTGAGACCGAGCTCGTAGTTCTCGCCCTCCAGCGGATCCAGGTAGGTACCTCCGACATCTTTGTTGCTCTGCGGCTTGAAGATGGAGGTATAGCTGGCATAGGCCGACCAGTTCTCGTTGAGGTCATAAACCAGCCCGATGTAAGGGGTGACGACCCCAGTTTCGCTCCGCGAGGTGCGGCTGGTGTCGCCGGATGACAGGGAGGTGGAAACCTCGTCTCGTCTCCAGTCGATGACCCGGGCCCCGGTGATCAGTGACAGGTCATCCGCCAAGCTCCAACGCACCGAAGTCACCAGTCCATCCTGGGTTTCATCTAGAGCATCTTCGGAGGACTTGGTGTGGATGGCGTCAGGTATCGCCAGCGACCCGTCCCAGGTATGGATATTGTCAATGTCCTGGAACGACCACAGAGGATAACCGTCGTTACGATAGTAGGCCTTGTAGTGACTGGCGCCTAGGTAAGCTTGGTGCTCGCGGGAGAAAAGCTCAAATGGGCCCGACGCCGAGAGATCGAACGAGGTTTGACGAGGCTCGCCGGCCCAACGGCCAGTCCAAGTATTGATGCCGCTGCCATCAGGGTTGACGGTGCCACTGGCTGCAGTGGCAAAGGCGTCATCGTAGCTGCGGCGGTTGTGCTCGGCATTGAGTTTCAGATGCCAGCCGTTGGCGAGGTCGTGATCCAAGGTGGTGAATACGGTTCTAGTTCGACGCTTGTGATAGCTCCAGTCAGCAGCAGAGTTGAATGAGCGGGAAGGGCTGAAGTGACTACCATCTGAATTGAACATCGGGAAACCATGGTTACCTGCCCCGTCGCTGTCCATCTCTTGATATTCAGCGCCCACTGTCAGCATCGTGCTGTCGGTGACGTCCCATTCCAATACGCCATATGCTGCCTGCTTTTCCAGGGATTGGCGATCAATGTGGCTCTGGCTGTTGGTGTTCGATGCGACGAAGCGACCTCGCACATTGCCACTTTCCGTCAACGCGCCGGACACATCAAACTCCTGACGGTAGTTGTCCCAAGAGCCCGCTTTAAGGGTCAACTTACGTTGTGTTTCGAGCGTCGGCTTCTTGCGAATCAGGTTCACGGTCGCGCCGGGATCGCCGGTGCCGGACATTAGCCCCGTGGCGCCGCGCACTACTTCGACCCGGTCATAACTCACCATGTCGGAAAGGTCGTCCCGGAAGCCATAGGTATTCGGTCGGTTGATGCCGTCGACCTGAATGCTGCCGACCTCGAACCCCCGCACGTAAACGTGGTTGGCGTCGCTGCCAGCCGGCCCCATGCTGTCCACGACCACGCCAGGCGTCTGTTCAAGCACCTGGGCAACCTCGTTCAGGTTCTGATCTTCGATCTGCTGACGGGTCACTACGCTGATAGATTGCGGTGTCTCTCGTGCCGAGAGGCGCAGGCCTGTCGCGGTGTTGGCCGAGCCCGTGGTGTAGCTGCCAGTGCCTTCGGTGGTGGCGCCGAGTCCCACGCTGGAAACGGTGGTGGCTGCAAGCTCCATCGAACCGTCCTGGCGGGGACGAACCAGCGCGTAACGCTTTTCTCCAGCTTGCAGTAACTGCAGGCCTGTACCTTGCAGCAGTAGAGCCAAGCCCTGGTCTACCTCGTAGTTACCTCGCAGCCCTTCACTGTTAAGCCCCGCAACTGCTTCATTGCTGAAATTGACAACTACTCCGCTGGCCTTCGCGAATTTATCTATGGTGCTAGCGAGGGAGCCCGCCGGGATACTGTAAGCAAAAGGTTCGGCCCAGACAGTGGCGGTGGTTAGCAGCGTGCCAGACAGGCTGACCGCGAGTGCGGCTTGGCGAAGGCTGGTGGCTGAAGCAAAACGAGTGGACATCCATTGACTCCTGTTCGATAGAACGCAGGCTCCCATTACGAAACGTATTGCTAATGGTAATGCTTCGCATAAAGGCGGCGCGCATAATCCTTCGGTTCTCTCGTGGTTGTCAATTGGTGTTTTACGGTTCTGTGACGGCCGAGTGGTCGTGATGTCGCTATGTAGACTGTGTCTCTTACATGTTGTGATGGCCAGCTTGTCTGCGGGCAAATCACAGACGCTTTTACTCAAGCTTTTCGACCAATCGTGCGGCGGAGGCTGCAGACTTCGCCTGAACCTGATCGGCCTTGTGCTCCAAGGACGAGGGGCTCAGTCCAGGACAATGTGATGGCCGTGAGGGCAGGCCGGTGTAGCCATCAAAAGCCTTTCAGGACAATCTTGCCGCGTGCCTTGCCACTTTCGATTACGGCGTGCGCGCGCTTGAGATTATCGGCGTTGATCGTGCCGAAGTGCTCACCCACGGTGGTTTTGAGTACACCGTCATCGATCAGCTTTGAAACACGCTCGAGCAATTGGTGCTGCTTGATCATGTCCTCGGTTTTGTACAACGAACGTGTGAACATCAGCTCCCAGTGCAGTGACAGCGACTTGCGTTTGAGTGGCATTACATCCAGCTGTGCGGGGTCGTCGATCAGCGCCAGTTTGCCTTGTGGACGAAGCACTTCCACCAGCTGCGCAAGGTAGGTGTCGGTGTGCGTCAGGCTGATCACATAATCGACCGTATCGAGCCCGAGCGCTTGCAACTGAGGCGCGATCGGCTTGGAGTGGTCGATGACATGATGGGCACCCAGTTCCTTGACCCACGCCTGGGTCTCAGGCCTTGAGGCGGTGCCGATGACGGTCAGCTGCGTGAGCTTGCTGGCCAGCTGAACCAAAATCGAACCCACCCCGCCAGCCGCGCCGATAACCAGAAGGCTTTGGCCTTTACCTGCATTTTCGACAACGCCCAAGCGGTCAAACAGCAGCTCCCACGCGGTAATCGAGGTCAGGGGGAGGGCAGCGGCACTCGCATTATCCAAGCTGCGAGGCTTGTGCCCGACGATGCGTTCATCCACTACGTGAAGCTCACTGTAGGTGCCCGGGCGGTCGATAGCACCGGCGTAGAAAACCTCATCGCCCGGTTGGAACAACGTCACTTCAGCACCTACCTCACGGACGACGCCGACGGCATCCCAGCTCAGCACCTGTGGTTGCTCACCGCCACGGCTTGCACGGATCTTCGTATCAACCGGGTTGACGGCGATAGCCTTGACCTCGACAAGGAGGTCCCGGGCACCGGGTGTCGGGGTGGGCAGCTCCGTGTCGTACAGCGATTGAGGGTTTTGGATCGGCAAACCGGGTTGGGTGTAGACGACGGCCTTCATTGGTTTGACTCTCTGATTGAATGTGGGTTAAGGCTAGACGTTTCGATTCACTCAAGAAATAGCCTGAATGGAGTAAGACTTTGTCGCCTGCGGTGAAAATGGTGGGTAGCGTTTGTCCTGCTGATCATTTGGCGTTGTAACGCGGAGCAAGCAGATTGCTGGAAAGCTGACTGAACATGGCCTGTCGGCTGGCTTCGTAGCGTTCGAAAGCTTGCAAGTCATGCATCGAGGGGATGGAGATCAACACACCGTCGTCGAAATCCTGCAGGGCCCCGTCCACCAGGTCTTGGGCCGACATCACGATGCCCGGATCGAGGTTCTCGACAGGCAAGCCACCGATCTGCCAGAAGTCGGTGGCTGTGGCCCCTGGTAGCACCGCCTGGATTTTGATGCCTTTATCCGCAAGCTCCTTGTGCAGGGACTGAGTGAACGCGGTCACATAGGCCTTGCTGCCGCCATACACGCCATTGAGCAGTTCTGGCGCCAGGCTCACGATGGACGAGATATTGATGACGGCGCCGTGCTTGCGAGCGGTAAATCCTGGGATGGCGGCGTAGGTAAGGCGGGTGAGGGCGGTCACGTTGAGGGTGATCATTTCGGCCATGCGCTCGACATCACTTTCCAGCAGGCTGGTGTGGGTGCCGATGCCTGCGTTGTTCACAAGCAGGCTGATGCTGGCGTCTTCACGCAGTTTGCGTTCTACCTTGGCGAGGTCATCTGCCTTGGCGAGGTCTGCCGGAAACACCTCTACGTTCTGCCGGGTTTCGCTGGTGAGCCGGCTGGCCAAGGTGTTGAGGCGCTCCCGGTTACGGGCGACCAGCACCAAATCGTAACCCCGGCGGGCCAAGCGTTCTGCGTAGATCGATCCGATTCCGGTGGAGGCGCCGGTGATGAGGGCGGTGCCCTTGAATTGCTGCGTCATGGTGATGCTCCGGTGTTTGGGTGTGGAGCCATGATGCAGAATAGCGCTGTTGTCTTAAACGACGCATATAATACGGTTTTAGGACATTGAACAGTGGAGCTCTACCATGCACCGGGTCGGCTACCTAATTACCGAAGGTTTCCAGGTCATGTCGCTGGCAACGCAGGCGGTATTCGAATTCGCCAACATCGTCGCGGGCGAAACGGTTTACAGAATCCAGAATTTCTCCATGGAGGGTGGCACAGTGCGCTCTTCTCTGGGGATGTACATGGATACGCTTCCTCTTGGGGCTCCTGGTTTGGCCGATACCTGGATGATTACGGGGACTTTGACGCCATTGACGCCTCCTGGTGCAGACGTGCTGGCCAGTGTGCGGGGCTTTGTCGACGGCGCACGGCGCACTGCGGGCCTTTGTACGGGCTGTTTTGTGTTGGCTCAGGCAGGCGTGCTGGATTATCGGCGTGCAACGACGCATTGGGCCTATGCGAAAAAGCTGCGCGAGCTGCATCCGAAGATTGAAGTCGAAGAAGATCGGATATTCATTGTGGACGGGCAGATCTGGACGTCCGCCGGCATGACCGCTGCCCTGGATATGGCGCTGGGTATGGTGGAAAAAGACCTGGGAGCCGAAATGGCCAGGTCCGTGGCGCGCAAGCTCGTGATGCATCAGCGCCGCTCGGGTGGGCAATCCCAACACTCCGAACTGCTGACGCTTGCACCGAAGTCGGATCGGATTCAAAGCGCTCTGGATTACGCTCGCAAAAATTTGAGTCGTCCGTTGAGTGTTGAGGAACTCGCTGAAGTTGTGCACCTGAGCCCCCGGCAGTTCACCCGCGTGTTCACCGCCGAGACCGGGCAATCACCGGCCAAGGCCATAGAGCGTCTTCGTCTTGAGGCTGCCCGATTGATGATTGAGCAGAGCCGACACAGCCTGGATGTGGTGGCTAAAGAAACTGGTTTTAGGGATCGTCGGCATATGCGCGAGGTATTCATCCGCGGATTCGGCGTACCGCCACAAGCGGTGCGAAGGGATGCACGGCGGGTGGTACCTGCTTAAGAAGCGGTGCTAAACGGTTATGTGTGTGCGCCAATCGCGACTTTAGTCAGTGGAGGAAGTTTGTGATGACAGTTTCGGAATTGATGGTACTGGCGCGGGAAGCACCTCAGGATCTGCTGTGTTGGTCGAGCTTCGTAGCGCAGACCGAATTCGCCTGGCAAAACTCAATCTTGGTGTCAGATGCAGAAAGGTGGCAGACCCTTTGGTTTGAGATGGAAATTGTAAATGCGCTGGCATTGGCCGAGTGGGAGGATGATGGGCGTCCTTGCGATTGGTCTGGCCGTTGGCGCGAAGGGTACGAACAGGATGCGAAAGCGTTAGTTTCGGAGCTGCTGCCACTGCTTGTTAGCCCTGAGGCAAAGGCGTGATGCGGCGCAATGAGCTGCGGCGGCTCATTAGGGGGCGATTGGATGTCTCGCTCTTACGTCACGCTCTTGAGTTCAGCGCGTAGCTTGCGCAGTTCGGCCTGCCGATCGTCGTCTTGCTGACGCTTGCTATAGACCTTGATCCAGGCGTAAAGGCTGTGCACGGACATGCCCAGGCGCTGGGCGACATCGGCGACAGATTTGCCTTTTTCGGTCACTTGCTTGACCGCTTCGATCTTGAATTCTTCGGGGTAACGCTGACGACTCATGGCACCTCCTATTTGGGCCTCATTATGAGGCTTGGAGGTGTCTAGGAAACCAGGGGCGATTCATAGACGTTATCGCACTACTAAAATTTTACAGTGTAATCGATGTTTATTCTGGTTTCGTTATCACTTCTGAAGCTCGCGCCGGAACTCAAGTCATTCCTGTAAAAGGCATGGCGAATGCGAAGGGCGAGGTCTTTTGCAGGGCCGGACTGTACAACATATGAAAGCTCCAGGTCTTTTGAGGACTCCGTCAGATTGCTCCCCCCAAGGCTGGGCAGATCGATGTTCGTACCTCTGAGGTAGCGGATCATACCCGCTAGTCCAGGGACACCCATGGCTACAAAATTGTAGTCGTATCGCAGAAGCATTGTTCGTTCTTTGGGGTTCACGAAATCCGCGCTCATCGTACCATCACTGAGAACGACAGGCTCGCCCCCGGCCAGATAGGCGAAGGCAGTATCTCCCGTTTGATACATGTAGCCTACTCCAAGCGTATGTCCACCCGTTAGGTAACTAAGCGTCAAGCCAGCGTTAAGATTGTCTACTTTACCTGCCTCTGCGCGCCCGCTCTCACGGCTGTCGAATACTCGCAGCTCGGTCTTGAGCCTACCGGATCCAAGTGCAATGGAATGAATACCCCCAATGAAGTCTTGTGCGTAGATGTTTTCGAGATCTGCATGGTAATAGCGTGCCGTAAAGTTATCGGCGAAACGGTACTCGCCACCCAGGTACTCGAAGCGATCTGAAAAAACGCCAGACTTGAAGCGGCCATTCGGTGAGGCCATTGCTATCGGCTGATTGTTCGTAGAATCCCTTAGATTGACCCTATCCATTCGTCCAGCCTGCAAGGTCAAGTTCTCAATTTCTGAACTGGTCACCGACGCCCCCCTGAAGGTTTGTGGCAGCAATCGCGCGGGGCTTGCAGTAATCACGGGAAGCGAAGGAAGTTGAGTACCCACTGAAAGACTCGTTTTAGAGAAGCGAGCTTTCACCGTAGCGCCAAGCTCAGAATATTCGTCCTTTGCCCTTCGTGTCTGTGGATCTATAGGCAAGAGCTGGGTGCCTGATCGCTGAGGTGACGAATCAAGCTTCACCCCCAGCATCCCGGTGAGGTCCAAACCAAAACCTACAGGACCCTCTGTATATCCTGAGTTTGCCCTGAGAATGAAGCCTTGGGCCCATTCGCGAACGGCCGAAATCGGCGAGTCTCCTTTGTAGTCACGATCGAGATAATAGTTCCTGTTCGTTAAGGCAATAGTACTGTCTTCAAAAAAAGCTGCTGAAACAAATGTGCTCATGCAAAGAAATGGCACGCCCAGCGCACACTGCATCAGGCATTCAGCGTTACGTCGCATCGGATTTACCTTCTTATTGTTCTTTGATATCTCAGAGGCTTGTTGCAGTGTGGAGAGGCTTAAGTGAACTACGTCCTAGAAGTGCGACAGCGATCGATGCGAGAACAAAGGCCATTGCAAATAGCAGGTACAAGTCAGAGGGGTTCCAATGGGCATCGATAAGTTGTCCGGCCACAAGCGGTGAGGCAATGGCGCCTGCTCGACCAATGCCGATACCCCAACCCAAACCCGTCACGCGCTGGCTAGCGTCATAGATAGACGGTGTCAGCGCGTAGAGCCCTGCCACACAACCATTCACAAAAATACCAATCAAAACAGCAAGTACAAATGCTAAATGCAGCGCATCTGTAAATTTCACAAAAACGGCAAGCAGCAGTGCGTTGGTCAGGAGATAGATCATCAGCACCTTGGATAACCGGAAGCGTGCTGCCAATAGTCCTACTAGTGCTGTGCCGAAAATACCACCGACGTTGAGCAACACTCCTCCCGTGATCCCTTGTTCGTTGGACAGTCCCGCGGTCACCAGCAACCTCGGAGTCCAGCTCATCACAAAATAAAAACCGAACATGACCAGGAAGAAGGATACCCAAATCAGCAAAGTAGACCGCAATAGGGCGGGGGAGAACAGCTGAGCAAACGATGCACGTAGAGAGGTGCGTGTGGCGTGGGTCGACTCAGGCATTTCGTCGAGCGGTGCGAGTTTAACTCTGAGCCGCAACTGGTTGATACGTTTGATTGCTACATCAGATTTTCTCGACATCAGAAATGCAAGCGATTCTGGCAGCCACAAAAACAACACAGGCAGTATTGCTAGCGTAACGAAGCCACCATAAAGGAAAACGGACCTCCAACCCAACGCAGGAATCATCTTCGCGGCGATTACTCCGCCAATTGTTGCACCCAGCGCGTAGGCCGTTGATTGGAGGCTGATTGCAAGCCCCCGCCAACGTTTATTGGCATACTCGCCTGCGATTACATAGCTACTGGCCAAAATACCACCGATACCCAAGCCGGTAACGAAACGGAAGGCGGCGAGCATTCCAGGACCGGTAGCCTGCGAGGAAGCGAGCATGCCTGCCCCGGCCACGGCTATGCATACAAGGATTAACGGGCGACGGCCGAAGCGATCAGCCCAAGGCGCGATGAAAAGCGATCCGATTGCCATGCCGACTAAACCCGCGCTAAGCAGATAGCCAAGTCGCAGGCCACTGAGGCCCCAGTCAGCGGCTACGGAAGAAGCCGTAAAGGCCATTACTAACACGTCGAATCCGTCCAGCATGTTGATTACAAAACAGAGTGCGATAACCCACCATTGGAAGGCGGACATTCTTTTCTCATCAAGCTGATTCGCGGGGTAGTTACTCATGATTGCCGGCCTCACGCATATTGGAAGGCCCAGAGAGTGAGCCAGCGGACAGGATGCACTGCCCTGCATGAGGGGAAAGTTGGGAAGACATGGCGTTACCTTTTTATTGTTGTGATCAGTGGCGCATGCAAAGCGTGATGTGAACCCAGACATCAGGTAGTGCAGATGCCCAGGCCCTCAATGAATTACGTACTAGTGGTTAAAGGTTTTGTGCGGGTCGATCACGAACTTCTTCGGCACCCCCGCATCGAACTCTCCATAACCTTCAGGTGCTTGATCAAGGCTGATCACCTGTACGCCGACCACCTCGGCAATGTTGATGCGATCCCACATGATCGCCTGCATGAGCGCGCGGTTGTACTTCATCACCGGAGTCTGGCCAGTGTGGAAGCTGTGAGACTTGGCCCAGCCCAGGCCGAAGCGGATGCTCAGAGCTCCGATCTTGGCAGCGGCGTCCGATGCCCCGGGGTCTTCGGTCACGTACAGGCCAGGGATGCCGATCTTGCCGGCGACACGGGTCACTTGCATCAGCGAGTTGAGCACGGTGGCCGGGGCTTCGTGCTTGGCGCCTTCATGGCCGTGGCCGCGTGCCTCGAAGCCAACGGCATCCACGGCACAGTCCACTTCCGGCTCACCGAGGATATCGATGATCTGCTCGTGAAGCGGGGTGTCTCTGGACAGGTCGACGACCTCGAAGCCCTGGGCCTTGGCGTGGGCCAGGCGGGCCGGGTTGAGGTCACCGACGATGACGCATGCCGCGCCGAGTAGGCGTGCCGAAGCAGCGGCTGCCAAACCGACAGGGCCGGCACCGGCCACATAAACGGTGCTGCCAGGGCCGACACCCGCGGTGACGGCACCATGGTAGCCGGTGGGCAGGATGTCGGACAGGCAAGTCAGGTCACGGATCTTCTCCATGGCCTTGTCGCGGTTCGGCAGTTTCAGCAGGTTGAAGTCGGCGTACGGCACCAGTACGTAATCGGCCTGGCCACCGGTCCAGTCACCCATGTCGACATAGCCGTAGGCACCCCCGGCGCGGGCCGGATTTACGGTGAGGCACACACCTGTGTGCATCTCTTTACAGGAGCGGCAGCGACCGCAGGCGACGTTGAACGGAACCGATACCAGATCACCGATTTGCAGATGCTCTACATCGCGGCCTTTCTCGATGACTTCGCCGGTGATCTCGTGGCCCAATACCAGGCCGACCTGGGCAGTGGTGCGGCCGCGAACCATGTGCTGGTCGGAGCCGCAGATATTCGTAGACACCACCTTGAGGATCACGCCGTGCTCGATCTTCTTGCCGCGCGGATCCTGCATCTTGGGGTAGTCAATTTTTTGTACCTCTACCTTGCCGGCACCGAGATACACAACACCACGATTTTCAGACATAGCCATGCCTCGCTCTATTGTAATTGTCGTTGAACAAGTTTCACTCATCACAGTGCGTCACCTATAGCCGCGTGGACGGTGTTGCACGTGTTGCATGTAAAAAGAGTGCATAGATACCCGCACGATATAAATGCACTGGGCACTCAACGGGTGGAGTGACAAAGCCTTTCTATGATCCGGCGGGCCCTGTTGGCACCGACGTCAACATGAATATCAATCATCGGCCGTTCACCGAATCTACAAATGTTCTTGTATTGGGATTCGATAACAACTTTATCCTCATCAAATGTCATTATCGTTTGCTCAACTACTTTCGCTTTGACTTCTTCGTGATTGCTTTCCGGATTGGTGGCGATGGTCCAGAAGTAATGGCTAGTGGTTTCGGTTTCCGGGGTCACGCCGTGGAAGCCGCGCATGTGGAAGCCGCCCCGCTGCGGATTGTCCAGGGGCTCGGTTCCGGCATCTACAGCGCCGGTCCAAATACGCAGGTGGCTGATATGAAACTCAATTTCCTGCCACCGATCGACACTGCCTTTGAATGGATAGGCGGCGACATAGGTCGGAGGTGGGACGGAGTCAGGCATGTGTCGAACGACGCGAACCGAATGGTCGTCACTTTCTACCGTCATTTGCGCATTCATGTGAACGCTGGCGTTGCCGCCAATGGTGCGTAGGTGGACATAGCCCAAATGGCTCAGATCCATCAAGTTGTCGTGTATGAGCTGATAGGGCGCGTCGTAGTGATACACGTCACCATCAAAAAGATAATGCCCATTGGTGTGAACATCGTAGGCAGGAGGTTCATCGATAGGTGCTGGGTGTTCGGGGCTACCAAACCAGATCCAAACGATCTGATCTTTTTCAACCACGTGAAAGGCTGCCACTTTTGCTTTGCTAGGTATTTTTTCCTGGCCGGGGATCTCAATGCATTTACCGGCTTCATTGAACAAGAGACCGTGATAGCCGCAACGAAGGCCGCTGGCTTCAAGTGTTCCATCGGACAGCGGCAGTGCCCTGTGACAGCATCGGTCTTCGAGTGCCGCCACCTTGCCATCCGCAGTGCGGAACAACACGACTGATTTGTTCAGCAAGGTTCGGCCAACGGGACGATCCTTGAGCTCCCAGCCCAACCCAGCCACATACCATTGATTGAGCGGGAATGTGGAAGGCTTGGCGGGTGCAATATCCTGGGCGAGTGACTGAAGGGGAGAGGCAGTCATGGGTGTCTCCGTTGCAGTGAATGTTTTGGTTTGAGATCAGAGGTCAAGTACGAGTCGATGTGACTTTGCCCGGGAGCAGCACGGTGTGAAGCAATCATTCCTGGCGTGTTCATCGGCAGTCATGAATTGATCTCTGTGATCCGGGATACCCTCCAGCACGCGTGTCACGCATGTGCCACACACGCCTTGTTCGCAGGATGTTTGAACTTCAATTCCCGCGTCGTCCAACACCTCGAATACGCTGCGGTCGACTGGAATTTCAAAGGTTCTACCGCTCCTGGCGAGCACTACCTCGAAGGGCGTGTTTGAACCCTGGTCACTGATCTGGCCCGCAAAGAACTCTCGATGCATGCGCGCTTGAGGCCAGCCGGCAGCCTCGCCGGTTTCCAGAATGTGGTTCATGAAGCCGGTGGGGCCGCACACATACAGGTGGCAACCTTGATCGACCGTATCGAGAATGGCGGCGGCATTCAGTTTTTGCTGCTGCACGCCGCTGTCATCATGGAAAGTGATGCGGTCCGCGAACGGCGCATGAGCAAGTGCGTTGACGAATGCTGCACGGTCGCTGGAGCGGAAGCAGTAATGAAGCTCGAACTCCAGGCTGCGATGCGAAAGTTCATAAGCCATGGCCAGGATTGGGGTAATACCAATGCCTCCGGCAAACAGCAGGTGGCGCTTTGCGCTGTGGTCGAGCTGGAACAGATTGCGTGGCGCACTGATCGCCAGCGTTTGGCCTTGCTCTACAGCTGAGTGCATTGCCTCCGAGCCGCCGCGGGAGCTAGGCTCCTTCAGAACACTGATGAGATAGCGATTACGCTCTCGTGGGTCATTGCACAGCGAGTACTGGCGAATGAACCCGCCTGGTATATGAACGTCGATGTGGGCACCGGCTTCAAATGGTGGAAGTGATCCGCCATCCAAGGGGCTCAATTCAAAGCTGCAAACCCCTTCTGCTTCGATTGCCTTGCGGCTGACGTTGACTTCAAACATGACTCATCCCTCCACATTCAAGTGGCTAATGAAAATTCACAGGTAAAGGATCGACCGGGAGGAGGTCAGCCTGGCGCGAATGGCGGCAGCTCTGGCTTGCAGCCAGGCACGCGGGAAGTGACTAGGTGGCGAGTGTTCATGGCACTACCTGATAATTATTTTTGTGAGGTGCTGTGACGGCATATCATGCTGGGCTGGCCCCAGCTATCGGTTGAGTAAATCCTCGGATCAATTGGTTGCGGTGTCAACTAATTTTTTCCAAGGCCGATTGAAGGTGTGCTCTCGATGTCCACTGCCCCCAAGCTAGACCTCGCTCGCTATGTGCCCGCGCTGCTGAATTTTTTGTCGAACAAACTCTCCTCAGGTGCTTCGCAGTGCTATCGCAAACACTTCGGGATTGGCGTTGTGGAGTGGAGGATGCTGTCCATGCTGGCAGTGGAAAGCGGGATTACGGCGAATCGTATCTGCCAGGTGATCGGTCTCGACAAAAGCGCTGTTAGCCGCTCTCTACAGGCGCTGGAGGTGGCAGGGCGAGTTCGTACGGAAGTGGATCCTGCTGACGGAAGGCGCTACACCGTTTCGCTTACCGAGAGCGGTGTGCAGTTGTACAACCGGGTGTTGATGGTTGCGCTTGAGCGAGAGCGTCGCTTGCTGAGTGGCCTCTCGTCAGCCGAAGTCGATACCTTGATCAACTTGCTTGGACGCTTGAACACCCAGGTCTCCCACGTCAACGACTACGACCCAGAGAAACCCTGAGCGTGCTGACAATGCTCTTGATCCGCTCGGCGACCAAGCTGCTCCTGAAGTAACGCTACCAGCCAGCGGCGCACCCCTTCCGCTATCAACCTTCCAGGCAGCCTTCGCACCTTTGCGCGGGCATGCTTCCCCCTCGGACCATCGCTACCGAACGATTCAATACTTGACGCCAAGTATCGCGATTGCCGATAGGTCACATCCCAACAAGCGATTAGTCAGAGCCCTGCACTGAGGTCAACCTGTTCCCGTCTTCTGGTCTATCCCGCCAGCTGACTTCACCTCGGCAGGTCGATCGCAACGATCCCGTTCGCCTCGTCCGGCCGTGGTGCCAAAGAAAATTGCCAACAAAAACAATAAAAGAGGGTTCGTTCGATGGCTATTCGCTCCATCGCCGCAGCGCGGCGTGCGCCTTTCACTCTGACGCTCGCCACTGCCATGGTCTGCGGTCTTCCATGTGCCCAGGCGTTTGAAGTGCAGACCGACAACCCTGACCTCAGTCTGCGGTGGGACAACACGCTCAAGTACAGTTCTGCCTGGCGCCTGAAGGACCAAAGCAGCAAGCTCAGCAGCACCTCGGTGGCGTTGAACCAGGACGATGGCGACCGCAACTTCAACAAGGGCCTGATCTCCAACCGCCTGGATGTACTCTCTGAACTTGACATTGGCTACCGCGAATACGGCGCGCGGATCAGTGGCGCGGGCTGGTTCGATACCGAATACCAGAAAGACAACGACAACAATGACCCGACGCGGGCCAACCAGCGTTCGGTTGCTTACGACGAATTCACCGACGATACCCGCCACTTGCACGGCGGCGACGGCGAACTACTGGATGCCTTTGTCTACTGGAACGGTGACCTGGCCAACCGCGCGCTCTCGGTACGCCTGGGCCGCCACGGGCTGATCTGGGGTGAAAGCCTGTTCTTCGGCGCCAACGGTATCGCTGGCGGCATGGCACCGGTAGACGTGGTCAAGGCGGTGTCGGTACCCAACACCCAGTTCAAGGAAATCACCCGGCCGGTCAGCCAGCTGTCTACCACCTATCAACTGACGGATGCGTTGTCAGTCGGCGCTTACTACCAGTTCGAATGGGAAGAAACCCGTTTGCCGGGGGCTGGCAGCTATTTTTCGGTTAGCGACACCATTGGCGAAGGTAACGAGCGACTGATTGTCGGCGCACCGTTTCCGCCATTTTTGGGCGGCAACCCCGGCAGCCCGGCAGCCTTTTTCCACGGCAACGACAAAGAAGCCAAGAGCTCGGGGCAGGGCGGCCTGCAGTTGCGCTACACCGCCGACACCGTTGAGTACGGCCTCTACGCCATCCAGTACCACGACAAATCCCCCAAGCTGTACTTGAAGCCAAGCGCTACCGGACCGAACTTCGCCACTGGCCAGATCGGCGAATACTACTGGGTCTATCCCGAAGAGATCCGTGCACTGGGCGCAAGCTTTGCCACCACGCTGGATGAGTACAGCTTCGCCGGTGAAGCCTCCATGCGCTGGAATATGCCGCTGGTTTCCAATGGCCAGACCGTTACACCGGGCATGGTTGCCGACAATGACAACCATCCGCTTTATGCCGTGGGGCGCACGGCGCACCTGAACCTGAACATGCTGGCGTCGCTGGGCCCCTCGTTCATCGCCAACGAGGCAAGCCTGGTCGGCGAAATCGCCTGGAACCGCTTGCTCAGTGTCACCAAGAACCGTGCTGCGCTTGACCCGAGCGCTACCGACGACGGCGTTGGCATCAAGCTGGTGTACAGCCCGACATATCGGCAGATTTTCCCTGGCATCGACCTCAGTGTGCCAGTAGGCATCAGCTACTTCCCCATGGGTAAATCGGCGGTGATCAGCAGCTTCGGCCCGGACCGCGGTGGCGATTTCAACATCGGCCTGAGTGCCACCTACCTGGACCGCGTCACTTTCGGCCTGACCTACACCCACTACTACGGCCCAGAGGACACCAACCTCAACGCCGCCAGCCAGTTTACGTTCAAACAATCACTGAAAGACCGGGACTACCTGGCCTTCTCGGTCAAAACAACATTCTGAGGGGACGCGTGCATGAACATTCCTTTCTCACTCAAGCACTTTTGTGTGGCCCTGCTCGGCGCTGCCGCGCTCAGTTTGCAACCCGTGCAAGCCGCTGGCCCGGATGATCTGGGCAAGCAACTGACGCCGCTGGGCGCTGAGCGCGCCGGTAACGCCGACGGCAGCATTCCGGCCTGGGACGGCGGCTACACAAAGGTGGACCCCTCGTTCAAAGAGGGTGGCAAACGCGGCGATCCGTTTGCCGCTGACAAACCGCTGTTCAGCATCACTAGCAAGAACATGGACCAGTACGCGGCCAAGCTCAGCGATGGCACCAAAGCCATGTTCAAGCGTTACCCGGAAACCTATCGCATCGACGTTTATCCAACCCGGCGCAGCGCTGCAGCTCCGCAATGGGTGTACGACAACACCCTGAACAATGCCAAGCACGCCAAGCTGGTGCAAAGCAGTGCAGGCCTTGTGCCCGAAGGTGCCTACGGCGGTATTCCGTTCCCGATCCCGAAAGACGGCACAGAGGCGATGTGGAACCACATCCTCAACTGGCGCGGCACGTCACTGGCGATGGATTTCCGGCATTACCTGATGACTGCCGATGGCGCCCAAGTGCTCACCACTGACGGCAAAGCGGTGCAGGAGATGCCCTATTACTACAAGGATGGTAACGCCGCCAGCTTCGACGGTGACTATTGGCTGTTCCGCCTGCTCAACGTTGGCCCGCCATTGCGGGCAGGCGAGCAGATCATGGGTCGTACCAACCTTAATGGCGACAAGTCTCAGGCCCACGTCTACCTGACCGGCCAACGACGAGTGCGCAAGCTGCCCAACGCCTGCTGCGACACCCCTACGCCGGCGACCGCAGGCGTGATGTCGTTCGATGAGCTGAGTGTGTTCCAAGGTCGGCTGGACCGCTTCAACTGGAAGTTGGTGGGCAAGCAAGAGATGTACATCCCCTACAACACCAACAAGGTCCAAGCTGCCGGCAAGCCTGAAGACCTGTTCGACAAACATCACCTGAACCCCGACCAAGTGCGCTGGGAGCTCCATCGTGTGTGGGTGGTAGACGCCGAACTTGCACCCGGCAAGCGTCACCAGTTGCCCAAAGGGCGGTACTACCTCGACGAGGACACATGGCAAGCCATGCTCGGTGACCGCTGGGACGCCAATGGTCAGTTGGCCAAGACCCTGTGGTCGCTGCCTGCGGTGATGCCAGACCTGCCGGCGGTGGCCCAGTTGTCTTCGGGCTTCTACGACCTGGTGTCCGGTGCCTGGTTCATCCAGAACGTTTACACCGGCAAAGCTCAGCAGTACGCCTCGGTCGAACGTTACAAACCTGCTGAATTCTCACCTGCCGCAATGGCCGGGCGGGGCGTGCGCTGACGATGTTCTGGGGAGGGTGCACAGCGCCTTCCCCTCCTGCGACAGAATCGAGGTAGATATGAACACACTGCGTCAGTTGAGTGGCCTGTTGTTGGCCCTCCTTGTGCCTTTTGCGCCTTATTGCCTGGCTCAAGGGCTGGTGGTCGGCGACGTACTACAGAGCCCGGCGGCCAAGGTTGCCAACCCTCAGCGCGGGGTTTTCACTGCCCTGGCCTTGGCGGGCCAGCGCCTGGTGGCGGTAGGTGAACGCGGTCTGATCCTGCTATCCGATGATAACGGCGAGCATTGGCGTCAAGCCGGCGTGCCGGTGTCGGTGGGGCTCACCGCAGTGCAGTTTGCCGATGCCAATGTCGGCTGGGCCGTGGGCCATGGCGGTGTGGTACTGGGGACTGGCGACGGTGGCGAAAGCTGGCGACTTCAGCTCGATGGCCTGCGTGCAGCGCAGCTGGAATTGCAGGCAGCGCAAAGCGCGCTGTCGACCCAGGCGGATGACGAAGCGGCACAAGTACGCGTACAAACCGCCGAACGCCTGCTCGCTGAAGGGCCCGACAAACCGCTCCTGGCGCTGGCAGCCAGTGACACGAAGCATGTGCTGGTGGTCGGTGCCTACGGCCTGGCCATGCGCAGCGACGACGGCGGCGCTAGCTGGCATTCAGCGATGGGCCAGATCGATAACCCAATGGGCCTGCACCTGTATGCCGTGGCGTACCAAGGTAATGACTTGGTGCTGGCCGGCGAGCAGGGCTACTTAGCGCGAGCGCTGGACGGTGAACACTTCGAACAGATAAGCAGCCCCTACGCCGGCACGCTGTTCACCTTGGCAAGTCGCGGCGACGGTGCACTGCTCATTGGCGGGCTCAAAGGCCACGCGTTTGTCCTGGCGCCCGGTGCCGAGCGCGCCGAAGCGTTGCCGACACTGGCGCCGGTGTCCTTCAGTGATGCCAGTGTTCTAAACGATGGTCGCGTGCTGCTGGCCAATCAAGCGGGCGGATTGTTTGCAAGCGCTCCCTCGGGATTCACCCCGGTTTCCGAATCATTGCGCAAACCGGTCTCAGGCATCGTCCAGGCCGCCGATGGCAGCCTCGTTGCCGCGGGGTTCTCCGGGCTTTCGCGCCTGCCACAGCCCACCGTTTCCGCTTCGGAGTGAGTCAATGAATTCCGCTCGCCAAACCCTGTCATCCGCGTCCGATAGCTTCGATCCTCGCTCTGGATCGCTGATCGAACGCGCACTGTTCAATCACCGCCATTGGGTGCTGTTGCTGTGCCTGCTGACCACCGTGCTGCTCGGCTGGCAGTCGGGCCGTCTGGAGCTCAATGCCAGCTTCGAGAAGATGATCCCCACCGGGCACCCCTACATCGCCAACTACCTGGACAACCAGAAGGAGTTGTCCGGAATCGGCAATGCGGTGCGTATCGCCGTCACCAACCGCCACGGTGATATCTACGACGCCGATTACCTGCGTACCCTGCAGGCGCTGAGCGACCAGATCTACCTGTTGCCGGGTGTTGACCGCGCCTACATGAAGTCGCTGTGGACGCCTGCCACCCGTTGGGTTTCGGTGACCGAAGAGGGCCTGGACGGCGGCCCGGTGATTCCTGATGAGTACGATGGCAGCCCGTCATCGCTGGGCGAACTACGGCGCAACGTGCAGTTGTCCAACGAGATTGGTCAATTGGTAGCCTTCGACCAGCGCTCCAGCATCATCTACGTGCCGCTGATGGCGCGCACGCCCGATGGCAAGCCGTTGGACTACCGGGTGTTGTCCGATCAGTTGGAGACCCTGCGGGCTAAGTACCAGAGTGACAGCGTCGATATCCACATCACCGGTTTCGCCAAGAAAGTGGGTGACCTGATCGAAGGCCTGGAGCAGATCCTGCTGTTCTTCGCTGTTGCCATTCTGATCACCACGGTGGTGCTCTACGGCTACACGCGTTGTGTGCGCAGCACCGTGCTGGTGGTGTTCTGCTCGCTGGTGGCGGTGGTCTGGCAGCTTGGCCTGCTGCCCCTTCTGGGCTACGAACTGGACCCCTATTCGGTGCTGGTGCCGTTCCTGGTATTCGCCATCGGCATGAGCCACGGCGCGCAGAAAATGAACGGCATCATGCAGGACATCGGTCGCGGCATGCACCGCGTGGTGGCTGCGCGTTTCACCTTCCGCCGACTGTTCCTCGCAGGCCTCACTGCGTTGCTGTGCGACGCCGTGGGCTTTGCCGTTTTGATGCTTATCCAGATCCAGGTGATCCAGGACCTGGCGATCATCGCCAGCATCGGTGTGGCCGTGCTGATCTTCACCAACCTGATCCTGCTTCCGGTGCTGCTCTCCTATGTCGGCGTCAGTCCTCACGCTGCTGCGTTGAGCCTTAGAAGCGAGCGGGCCGAGGAGGGGGGCCAGGTGCGTCATGCATTCTGGCGCTTCCTTGACCTGTTCACCCGCAAGCCCTGGGCCGCCGTCTGCGTGGTTGTCAGCCTGGTGATGGCAGCGCTCGGCTTCCTGGTCAGCCTGAACCTGGCCATCGGCGATCTTGACGCCGGGGCGCCGGAGTTGCGCGCCGACTCGCGCTACAACCTGGACGATGCATTCATGACCCGCAGTTACGGGGCCAGCAGCGATCTTTTCGCGATCATGGTGCGTACACCAAACAGCGCCTGCGCACGCTACGACATCCTGCGCAAGGTCGATGAGCTGGACTGGCAACTGCGCAGCCTGCCGGGCGTGGACTCGACCAACTCGCTGGCGCTGCTCAACCGTCGGATGCTGGTAGGTCTCTCCGAAGGCAGCCCCAAGTGGTACGAACTGCAGAACAACCAGGCGATGCTCAACATGATCACCGCCAGCGCGCCGCGCGGCCTGTACAACGAGTCGTGCAACTTGCTCACGCTCTATGTCTACCTCTCCGACCACAAGGCGCAAACGCTGACCCGGCTGGTGGAGCACGTCGAAGCCTTCGCCGCTGCCAACGACACCGACGAAGTCAAATTCCAGTTGGCTGCCGGTAACGCCGGGATCGAGGCCGCTACCAACATCGTGGTCAAGGAAGCCAATCGCGAGATGCTGTTCTGGGTCTACGGCGCGGTGATCTTGCTGTGTCTGATCACCTTCCGCTCCTGGCGCGCCACCCTCTGTGCGGTGATTCCGCTGATGCTTACCTCCATCCTCTGCGAGGCGTTGATGGTCTGGTTGGGCATCGGCGTCAAGGTCGCCACCTTGCCGGTGATCGCCTTGGGCGTGGGCATTGGCGTCGACTACGCGCTGTATGTGATGAGCATCATGCTTGGCCACCTGCGCCAGGGCGCCAGCCTTTCCGAAGCCTATTACCGCGCGCTGGTCTCCACCGGCAAAGTGGTGATGCTCACCGGCGTGACCCTGGCCATCGGCGTCGGCACCTGGATCTTCTCGCCCATCAAGTTCCAGGCCGACATGGGCGTGCTATTGGCCTTCATGTTCGTCTGGAACATGGTCGGCGCACTACTGCTGTTGCCAGCGCTTGCCTATTTCCTGCTACCAGCGACCCGCCGCAGCGATGCAGTTGTCGCCGCCGAGCCCGTTGCCGATATGCAGCCCGCCAAGGCCGCCGCCACTGGTCGCCCGTTGTTGCTGGATACCGCCACCCGCTGACCTTCGCCCCAACAACAAGAGCACATGGGTATGACGCCACTGATCGAGACTTTGCAAACCCTCTGGCTCGCACTGCCACGCGGCCTACGGACGGCCATGGAGGCGCACTGCAATGAGTACTGAGCGCCAGGCGGGTTTGCCGCAATCGTTGTTGCTGCTGTTCGGCAGCTGTTTGCCGGTGCTGGGCGCGGTGCTGCTGGCACCGGTACTGCCGCGCATGCAGGCGCATTTTGCCGATACACCCGGCGCCGAAGTGCTGGTGCCCATCAGCCTGACTATTCCTGCATTGGTGATCGCGCTGCTGGCGCCGTTTGCCGGTGTCATCGCCGACCGCCTGGGGCGCAAGCCGCTGTTGCTGGCCTCGATGGTGCTTTACAGCCTCTGCGGGCTGCTGCCGCTGTGGCTAGAGTCGCTGCTGGGAATCGTCATCAGCCGCGCCGGCCTGGGCCTGGCGGAAGCCGGCATCATGACCTGCTGCACGACGCTGATGGGTGACTACTACCAGGGCGGGCGCCGCGAGCGCCTGTTCGCCCTGCAGATGGTCGCCACTTCGCTTTCGGCAGCAGTGTTCATCGCCTTGGGCGGCGCACTTGGGCAAAACGACTGGCGTCTGCCTTTCGTGCTCTACGGCGCAGGCCTGCTGCTCCTGCCGCTGATGGCAATGCTGCTCTGGGAGCCGAAGGTCGCTGAAGCCGCCGCGTTGTCTGGCAAGGCGGAAGACTTCCCGTGGCGCAGGCTTTTGCCGTTGTACCTGCTCACCGTACTGGCGGGTATCAGCTTATTCATCGTACCGGTGCAAGCCGGCTTCCTGCTCACCCTGCTGCACGTCGATTCGCCCCAGCAGATCGGCATGACCATGGGCGCCAACCAGCTCGGCGTGCTGGCCGGTGCACTGAGCTTCCGCCTGCTCAACGGCCAGCGCCGGCAACACCTGCTGTTGCTGGCTTTCGCCACAGCCGGGGTCGGTGGGTTGCTGATGGCCACCACCGACAACCCAGCGCTGGTGGTGGTTGCGGTGCTGATCAATGGCCTGGGCATCGGATTGATGCTGCCGACCCTGATCACCGGGGTGATGAGGCAGGTCGATTTCACGCAGCGCGGCCGCGCCACCGGAGGCTTCACCGCGGCCCTATTCGCCGGCGAGTTCATCAGCCCTCTGGTGGTGCTGGCCCTCAATGGCGGCGTGGTCGCCCAATTGCCTGGCGCCCTGACCGTTGTGGCTGTCGCCCAGGTGCTGCTGGCGCTCGCCTGCGTGGTGCTGGCGAAGTGTTTCCGTTCGCGCGGCACTGGCGCTACCACCACGCCTGATCACATCTAGAGGTAGCCATGCCCCAATCCCTGGAAAACGCCGCTCTCGACCGACTGTTCCTGCGCGCGCGCTCGCACAACCACTGGCTCGACCGCGAGGTACCGGATGCACTGCTTCAGCAGCTGTACCAGGCCGTGCGCCAAGGCCCGACCAGCAATAACTGCTGCCCGGCGCGCTTTGTCTTCGTGCGTAGCCCGCAGGCCAAGCGCAAGTTGCTGCCAGCCCTCAAGGGCCACAACGGCGAAAAAATGCTGCAGGCCCCGGTGACCGCCATCGTTGCTTGGGACAGTCGCTTCTTCGAGCTGCTGCCCGAGCTGTTTCCGATCTACGACGCCGGTGCCGTCTACCGCGACAACCCGCAGGCGGCCTTCGTCGCCGCGCTGCGCAACAGCAGCCTGCAAGGCGCCTACCTGATCCTCGCGGCCCGCGCCCTGGGGCTGGATTGCGGACCCATGTCGGGCTTCGACAACGCCGAGGTAGATGCCGCGTTCTTCCCCGATGGGCGCTGGCGCAGCAACTTTCTCTGCAGCCTGGGCTACGGCGACGATTCGGGTCTGCGCCCGTCCGGGCCGCGCCTGTCCTTCGAGCAAGGCTGCCGCATTCTCTAAGCAGCCGGTTTTATCAGCGCACAGAACACGATCGTCGACGATGGCCCCTCGTGACGGCAATTGATTGAAAGGAGTTTTCATGCGAGCACTTCCCCCATTCCAGCGCGTGGTCACCGGCCACGACAACGAGGGCCGCGCCGTGGTCACCCTGGCAGGCCCTACGCCCAACAACTTCCCGCTCAAGGCGGTGCCCGGCACCCTGTTCTATGAGGTCTGGAACAGCAGCGTCAGCCCGGCGCGATTGGACAATGGCGCCGACCCAACCGACAAGCCCCTGCAGCTTTCCCCCGGCGCCCAGGGCAGCGTGATCCGCGTGGTGGATATTCCGCCGGACAGCGTGCAGAACCAGGTCAGCGCCGAGGATGCCGCTGCGGCCTTCGCCGAGATCGGCCAAGCCCATGCAGGCACTGGCAAGGCGGACTCCAGGCACAAGCTCATGCACCGCACCGAAACCCTCGACTACGGCCTCGTCACCGAGGGTGAGGTGTGGCTGGTGCTCGACGGCGAGGAAGTCCACCTCAAGCGCGGCGATATCGTGGTCCAGCGCGGCACCAACCATGCCTGGAGCAACCGCACCGAGAACATGGCGCGGATGGTCTTCATCCTGCTTGACGGCCGCTACGCCCCCGAACTCAAGGAGATGCTGCAATGAAGCTTGCCACACTCGACGACGGCAGCCGCGACGGCCGCCTGCTACTGGTTTCCTGTGACTTGAGGCGTGCGGTGGACGCCGCCGATATCGCCCCCACGTTGCAAGCGGCCGTGGATCACTGGCCGAACGTGGAGGCCGACTTGCGCGGCCGCTACGATGCCCTTAACAACGGTGAACTCGCCGGCGCCTTCGACTTCGACCCCAACCGCGTGATGGCGCCGCTGCCGCGTGCCTGGCAATGGCTGGACGGTTCTTGCTTCCTCAGCCACGGCGAGTTGATGCAGCGAGCGTTCAACCTTGCGCCCATCGAAGGCGTAGAGTCCACGCCGCTGATGTACCAGGGCGCTGGCGACGACTTCCTTGGCCCGCGGCAGGACATTGCACTGCCCAGCGAGGCCCACGGCATCGACTTCGAAGGCGAGTTCGCTGTGCTGGTGGACGAGGTGCCCATGGGCTGCACGGCCGAGCAGGCACTGGCGCATATTCGCCTGGTACTGCAGGTCAACGACGTCAGCCTGCGGGCGTTGGCGCCACGGGAAATGAAGACCGGCTTCGGCTTCGTCCAGGCCAAATCCTCCTCCAGCTTCGCCCCGGTGGCCGTTACCCCAGACGAGTTGGGAGATGCCTGGCGCGACGGTCGCGTGCACCTGCCACTGAACGTGGAGTGGAATGGCCAGTGGTTTGGCCACCCGCATGGCGGCGCCATGCACTTCGGCTTCCACCAGTTGATCGCCCATGCCGCGCTGACCCGTCGCCTTGGCGCCGGTAGCGTGATTGGCTCCGGCACCGTTTCCAATGCCGACCGCAGCGTGGGATCGGCGTGTATTTCCGAGCGCCGCGCCATTGAAATGATCGAACAGGGTGCGCCGCGCACCGGCTTCCTCCAATTCGGTCACCGCATTCGCATGGAGGCGTGCAACACGGATGGTTCGCCGTTGTTCGGTGCCATCGACCAGCAGGTAGTCCAGGCAGCCCCGCCATGCGCGTGATGATTACCGGAGCTGCCGGTTTCCTTGGACGCTTGCTGGTGCAACGACTGCTGGACAAGGGCCAGCTGCGCGGCCAGCCGCTGGAAGCGCTGGTGTTACTGGATCAGCAACTGGAGGGTTTTCCTTCCGACCCGCGCCTGCGCTTGCTCGCCGGCAGCATCGCAGAACCGACCCTGTTACGCCGCGCCCTGGCCGATGGCGTGGATGTCGTGTTCCATCTGGTGAGCGTCCCCGGCGGCGCAGCGGAGGAGCACTATGCATTGGGCCGGCAGGTGAACCTGCTGGCGACCCTGGAACTGCTTGATCAGTTGCGCAGCGCTGCGCGGCCACCGGTGCTGGTCTACGCAAGCAGCGTGGCCGTGTACGGCGCGCAACTACCGGCACGCATGGACGAGCAGTGGATACCGCGTCCGGCGCTGTCTTATGGCGCGCACAAGGTCATGGTGGAAACCCAGCTCAATGACCTCGCCCGCCGTGGCGAGGTAGATGGCCGCGCATTGCGGCTACCCGGCATCGTCGCACGGCCCCGCGAGCCGAATGGCTTGCGTTCGGCCTTCATGAGCGACCTGATGCACGCCCTTGCCGCTGGAGAAAAATATTGCTGCCCGGTATCGCCGCAGGCCACCGCCTGGTGGATGTCGGCGCGTTGCTGCGTCGACAACCTGCTGCATGCCGCCGAACTGCAAAACCCCGGCCCTCAGCGGGTGTGGCAGTTGCCTGTGCTGCACCTGGCCATGGACCAAGTGGTCGAAGCCCTGGCCGAGGCCTTCGGCGACGACCGTCGCGCCTTGGTGAGTTACCAGCCGCACGCGGACCTGGAGGCGTTGTTCGGCCGCTATCCGCCTTTGCGTACCTCGCAATCGCGGGCCCTGGGATTTCATCACGATGGTTCTGCCCAAGCCCTGGTGCGTAACGCCCTTAACCTGAGCCAACGCCCGCGCCATGCGCGCGCGTCACTGCAAACCCTTTGAGACCTGCTGCCATGACCCTTGCCCGTAAACGCCGCCTCGTCGACCTCTCGGTAACGCTGGACAACAACCCCTACACCGACCCGCCGCCGCTGCTGCCCAAGATCGACTACATGGACCACCAGCAGGGTTGGCCAGAAATGGCCGCGATGTTCCCTGGCCTGTCCCTGGACCAGATGCCGGGGCACGAGTCGTGGGCGGCGGAGCGCCTGTCGATCACCACCCACAGCGGCACTCACATGGATGCGCCCTGGCATTACGCATCCACCACCGACGGCGGCAAGCCGGCGTTCGGTATCGATGAACTGCCGCTGGAGTGGTGCCTGCAAGCGGGAGTAAAGCTGGACTTTCGCCACCTGCCCGATGGCCATGTGGTGACTGGCGCGGAGGTGGACGCTGAGCTTTCGCGTATCGGTCACGAGCTGCAGCCGCTGGACATCGTGCTGGTGAACACTCGTGCCGGCAGCCTGTTCGGCGAGCCGGGGTATCTGGAAGCAGGCGTCGGCATGGGCCGTGAAGCCACCCTCTACCTGCTGGAGCGCGGCGTGCGAGTCGTGGGTACCGACGCCTGGAGCTGGGACGCGCCATTCAAGTACACCCGCGAACGTTTCGCCGAGAGTGGCGATGCGTCAATCATCTGGGAAGGCCACAAGGCCGGGCGCGATATCGGCTACGGCCAGATGGAGAAGTTGGCCAACCTTGACAGCCTGCCGGCCAGCGGCTTTTTGGTGTCCTGCTTCCCTTACAAGATCAAGCACGCCTCGGCCGGCTTCGTCCGCGCCGTGGCCATCTTCGAAGAATAAGAACAGGAGCAACCCCCATGCGATTGCGCATACTGTTGGCGGCCTTGGCGTGCCTTGCGCCAGTGCTCGCCGGTGCGGCCGAGCGCCCCAATATACTGCTGATCGTGGCCGATGACCTGGGCTACTCCGACCTCGGCGCCTTCGGTGGTGAGATCGCCACACCGAGCCTTGATCACCTGGCTGCCAGTGGTCTGCAACTGACCAACATGTACGCCGCGCCGACCTGTTCGCCGACCCGGTCCATGCTGATGTCCGGCACCGACAATCACCTGGCCGGGCTGGGAACCATGGCCGAAGGGATGCAACCGTTCCAGCGAGGCAAGCCAGGCTATGAGGGCTACCTCAACCAACAGGCGCACTCCATCGCCGGCCTGTTGCGCGATGGTGGTTACCGTACCGCCATGGTCGGCAAGTGGCACTTGGGCCTGGCCCCGGAGCAGGGCCCGGACCGTCGTGGCTTCGAGCAGTCTTTCACCCTGCTCGAAGGGGGTGGGGTGCACTTCAAGCCCGCCCCTGGCTCGACCGCGAAGATCGAACAACTCTCTTACCGCGAGAATGGCAAGCCAGTGGAGCTGCCGGATGACTTCTATTCCACGGACTTCTATACCGACAAGTTGCTGGCTTACCTGAAGACGGGGCAGGGCAGTGGCAAACCCTTCTTCGCGTATGCGGCTTACACCTCGCCACACTGGCCGTTGCAGGCACCGCAGGCTTACCTGGATAAATACCGCGGTCGCTACGACGGCGGCTACGACGCGGTTCGCCAAGCGCGAATCGAGCGGATGAAAGAGAAAGGCCTGCTGCCTGCCGACTTCCAGAGCGCCGCGCCGCTCCCGGTCACCCCGCAGTTGCCTGGCTGGGACCAACTAGACCCCCAGCGCAAGCGCATCGAGGCGCGCAAGATGGAGATCTACGCCGCGATGGTGGACAACCTCGACCACAACGTCGGTCGCCTGCTGGATTACCTGCAGACCAGCGGCCAGATGGACAACACCTTGATCGTTTTCATGTCCGACAACGGCCCCGCTGGCGAACGCCACGAGCAGTACTACCCCGCTGGGCCGAATACCGACAACCGCCTGGAGAATCTTGGCCGACGCGGGTCGCAGATCGACTACGGGCTGCGCTGGGCAGAGGTGAGCGCGGCGCCACTGCGGCTGTTCAAGGGCAGCACCGCCGAAGGCGGTATCAGCGTGCCGGCCATCGTACAATTGCCGGCCAGCCTGCGTCGCCAGGGGCTGGAGCGTGGCGTGGCACGGGTGGATGACCTAGCGCCGACCTTCCTCGCCCTGGCGGGTCTGCCGGACCCGGGTGACCAGTACCAAGGCCAGCCCAAGCATCCCATCACCGGCCGCTCCATGTTGCCGATGCTCGAAGGCAAAGGCCGGGCTGAGCCGGTAATGGCCGGTGAGCTGTTTGGCAGTCGCTATTACCGCGAAGGTAACCTGAAACTCCTTGGCCTGGTGCCCTGGAGCATGCCGGGCCAGCCCCAGCCACCGTTGCGTTGGCAGTTGTTCGACCTGTCGCACGATCGCGGCGAGCAGCACGACCTCGCCGCCAGCCAGCCGGAAACGACGCAACGCTTGCAGCAGGCCTGGCAGGACTACGCCCGCCGGGTCGGTGTGGTCGCACCGCCTCTGGCCAAGGCCCCATGAGGCGCCAGCTCATCGTCTTCGGTTGCTTGAGTGTGCTGGCCCTGGCGGCGGTCGCTGCGCGGCCGCCCACCAGCCTGCCCTTGGGCAATGTCGCCGGCTGCGAGGCCTACGGTGGCTTGCCGGCGGGTTGGGGCAACGACCCGCTGGCCGGGATGGTCCGCATCAGCGGCGGGCGCTTCACCCCCGGCACTGATGGGGGGTACTCGGATGAGCGACCGTTCGCCGCAGTGCACGTCGGCGACTTCTGGATCGATCGCACCGAAGTTACCCGCGCGCAGTTCGGCGCCTTTGTCGAGGCTACCCATTACATCACCGAGGCTGAGCGCTCCGGTGGCGCCGCGTTGTTCCACGTACCGCTGGGCACGGCCAGCGACGGGTCGGCGTTGCCTTGGTGGCGTTACGTAAAGGGTGCTGACTGGCGCCACCCATCGGGCCCGGACGGGCCGTTGGCCAACCCGGACCAGTACCCTGTGACCTTGGTCACCTTGACCGATGCCCAGGCCTACGCGCAGTGGCGCGGCAACGACCTTCCCAGCGAGGCCGAGTGGGAATATGCAGCGCGCGGCGTTGACCCCTCGCAACGTCTCGGCGAGGAACCACGCGACAGCCACGGCCGGCCCTCAGCAAATTACTGGCAGGGTGTGTTCCCGGTACAGGACGCAGCTGAGGACGGTTTCGCTGGCGTTGCCCCGGTGGGTTGCTTTGCCGCCAACGCCTCTGGGCTGTTCGACATGATCGGCAACGTCTGGGAATGGACGGCAGATGCCCAGTGGGGGCCGCTGATTAGCCACGCCAATGGCGATCCGAGCCAATTGCGTAGCGCGCTAGCACCGTCGCGTCCCCAGGTCATCAAGGGTGGCTCCTACCTTTGCGCCGCGTCCTATTGCGCCCGCTATCGCACAGCGGCACGTGAGCGCCAGGATGCGGACCTGGCGACCTCTCATGTGGGCTTTCGCACCATTCGCCGTATCCCGCCAACAACCTTGACCCACTCGGAGTGAATCCATGCGCTTGATTCCTATGCTGTGGGGCGCGTGCGCGCTCCTGATCGTTTCCACTACTGTAATGGCTGATGAAGAGCATGATGCCCGGCGCCTGCTGCAGCAGGCGGTCGACTACTATCGGTCGCAAGGCGATGCCGCCTTCGCCGCTTTCAGCCGCCAGGGGGAGTTCATCGATGGCGAGCACTATGTATTTGTGGTCGACACCCACGGCACCATGCTTGCTAGCGGTGGTACCTCGGCTGTGCTGATTGGGCGGGATGTCAGCGCTGCCCTAGAGCCGGAGCTTCGCGAGGGCTTTCACCAGGCCTTGAATGGCGCAGAAGGGGAGGTGCGGGTCGCCGAGTACCGCTGGATGAACGCACGCGATGGCCTGGCGGAGCGCAAGAAGGTGTTTTTCCAGCGCGTGGGTGACCGGGTCATCGCCGTTGGTCTCTATTTGCCCCGGGCTACACCGCAGCAGGCTGAACAGTTGCTGGATCGTACCGTCGCGGCACTGGAGCAAACTCGGGAGCCAAGTCTCGCTGCCATCAATGCGCTGTCGCCAAGCTTTCGTGACGACGACCTTTATGTCTTTGTCATCAACCTCGATACCGAGCGCTATGTCGCTCACGGCTACAACTTGCGCCTGCTGGGCGTAAAATTCACCCAAGTGCGAGACCCGGACGGCAAGCCGGTGGGTGAGCCAATCCTGGCGCTTATGAAGAATCGTAAGGAGGGCGGATACGATTACCGGTGGAAAAACCCTGTCACCGGCAAGGTGGAAGACAAATATGCGCTACTGCGCAAGACTGGCAATCTACTGGTGGCGGTAGGGTATTACAAGCAGTCTGAATGACCCCTCGCCAACCGGGTGTCGGGAGACGAAGAGCGGGTCGTCCCAGGGTATCGGGGCGACCCGCTAACGGCGTGTTAGCGTCCGTGGAGCCACCCACCCTCAATGCTTGGGTGGCGGGCCGCCAGGGGCCCATTTTTCCTGGTAGTGAAAGAGGAAGTACTGCGAGTTGTCGGCACCGGGGGCTGCAATCCGCGCGGTCCAGCGCTCGTCATGCAGGTCCATGTCGGCGTCGTATTCCACGTGGCAGCCCATGGGGCTGTTGAAGTACCAGAACCAGTTGGACCCCAGCTGGTGACGCCCTGGCCCCCAGAACGACTCATAGCCTTTCTCGACGAAGCGGGTACCGGCAATCATCACCTCGGTTGGGCCGCCCATGTGGAAGGTGAAGTGTTCGATACCTTTCATGAACGGCGGCGTCTGGATCAGGAACAGGGTGTGGTGGTCCTGGGTGCCAGCCGGGCGCAGGAAGGGACCGGTGTCGACGAAGCGGTCGGTGCATACAAAGCCCAGGCGGGTGTAGAACGCTTCTGCCTTAGCGTGGTCAGGCACGAAATAGACCACATGCGACAGGCTGCGTGGCAAAGCCGGCATGTCGTCGCTGGCGCCCAGCGAGTTGATGGCGCGGCCCAGCTCCGCGCCGGGGGCGTTGCTTATCTCGCCAGGCATTGCCAAGGGGCGGCGCAGGGTGATGCGAAAACCCAGGGCGAAGCCCATGTCGTCCACCACGCGCAACACGCCGTCTTCCCCCCGCACTACGGTGCGGTCTTTGGAGAGTTCGGCCTCGATGGCCTGCAGGGTGGCTTCGTCGGCTACGCCGTAAACGGTTTCGCGCAGGGTGTTCGCGGTCTCCATGGCCTTGGGCAGGCGTGGGTCGTCGCGGTGGCGAATTTCAATGCCGGTGCCGTCCAGGGCCTCGAGGTAGCCGCCGGCTTCGTCCAGCTTTCCCGGCTTCAAACCGTAGTCGGTGAGGTATTGCACGCAGGCGTCGACGTTGTCGACGCCGAACACAAGGTAATCAGGTCCGATGATCTTCATGGTCGGTTTCTCTTCTCGTCTATCAGGCGGTACGACCACCGAGGTTTTCGGCGACCCAGTCGGCGATGTACTGGCCGGCGTTAATGGAGTTATCGAAGCTGGAGTGCTGCACACCGCCTTCGCGCGGGGTGAAAATCTTCAGTTCGCGCTTGGGGCTATTGACCAGTTGTTCGTAGGTGCGGTGGGCCCATTTGAGCGGGATCTGTGAATCCTGCTCGCCATGGGTGACCAGGAACGGCACCTTGATCCGCTCCACCACGCCGTCCAGGTGGACGTTTTCGGCGATGGTCATGAATTCATCGATGTTCTTGCCGCCCCAGACCCAGCGCACGTGCTCCCAGTAATGCGGCACCGGGAAGCTGCCTTCGCGTTCCAGGCGGCGCTTTTGCACGTCGCGCCAGTCGTGGTTGGCGCCCCACACCACGCCACAGGCAAACCGCGGCTCGAAAGCCACCACACGCGGGCAGTAGTAGCCGCCCAGCGACACGCCTTCGCAGCCGATGCGCTTGGCGTCCACATCCTCGCGGGTTTCCAGCCAGTCGAACACGCGGCTGCCCCAATGCTCGGCGTCATAACGGGCTTTCAGGTCGTGCAGGCGCAGCGCTTCGCCGGTGCCCGGCTGGTCGATCACCAGCGATGACACGCCCCGCTTGGCGAGCCAGGCCGGCAGGCCAACCCGGTATTTCATTTCTTTCGTGGAATCCAGGCCGTTGAGTTGCAGCAGTAGAGGCGTCGGCCCCTGTACGCCTTCGGCACGGATGAATAGCCCGGAAATGACTTTGCCCTCATAGGGGATCTCGACCCGCTCGCAGTTCTCGCCGGAGAGCGCGATGCCGCGGGCGAAGGTGTCGAGGAAGCGCTGGTAAAGCTCCATGCGACCTGGGGCGCCGTGAGCTTGCAGGCGTTCACCTGTGAGGTAATAGGTTGCGGCACGGTTGTACTTTTCGCCGGCTGAAAGCAGGCGGCCTTTCTCTTCGTCCTCGCGGGCCAGGTCACAGAGTTTGTCGGCCGTCTTCGACCAGGCTTCTCGAAAGGCACGGGTTCCGGCGGCGTCAGGTTGCTTGGCGGCTTCCTGAAGCGGTTCGCACATTTCGACGATTTCACCGATGCGCGCACCCATCTCGATAGCAAGGTTTACCGAGAGGTTCCAAACGTAGTTGGTGGGAAAATAGCGGAACATATTGTTGTTTTTCCTTCTTCTGGTCCTGGCCGCCATCGACCCTGCACAGCCAGGGCTATCGCCCGAGGCGCTGTTCGCAGATCGGCAGGGCTCAAGTCGGGCAACCCGGTGTGAACGCTCCCGCATCAGGCAGTGACGCGGGCGTCGGCCACCCCTTGGGGCAGCTTGCGCAAGCTCGCATGGGCCAAAGGATTGGACAAATCGCTTGTTCGGATGCCAGCTATCGGATTGCGAGATACCTGGCGTGCCGCCAAGACGGCAGGCATGGCGAACGCTGATGGCACGCATTGTCAGTATCGATTGGTTGGCGAACCCGGGGCTGGTTAGGGTACGCGGCTGCGCGCTGCGCCCCACCCACCAGGAGGTTCCCCATGCCTTTCACCACGCAAACCCATGACGTTTCGACCGGTGCGTTGCCCCGCTGGCTGGGCCCTCTGAGCGTCGGCGGCAAGCTGTCGCTGGGTTTCGGCCTGGTGTTGAGCTGCTCCTTGGCCATGGCGCTCACTGCGATGCATGCGGTGCGGGCAACGCAGTCCGACGCGCAACAGTTGCGCAGTCTCGATCGCTTGCAGGGCCGCCTGGCCCAGGCGCGGCTGGAGGAGAAGGACTTTGGCCTGCGCGCCTCACCAGCGGCGGCCGAGCAGGTCGAGGACAGCTTGCGGCGCCTGCTTGCGGAACTGCCCGGGGCACAACCGGGCGCCAGCTTGCGCCATGCATTGGAAACCAATGTTGCAGAGTACCTGGAAGCCTTTCGAGTCTATGCCGGCGCACGGCGCGAAGCGGTCGAGGCGCGTTTGCGCATGCAGGCGCAGGCGCAAGGTACCGGGCAGCGTTTCAGTGGGTTGTTTCTCGATCAGTTAGACGACATCAACCAGGGCCTTGAAGGCGGTGCAGCACCCGTCGCGCAGCAGATGCAATTGCTGGAAGAGGCGGCAAGTCTGCGCGAGCGCCTGGCCAACCTACGGGACAGTGAGCTGTACTTCACCCTGGATGCCCAGAAGCGCTACCGCGACGATTGGGAGAATCGCAGCAACGAAATGGGCACCGCATTGGTCAACCTGGCGTCGCGCCTGGACGGCGAACAGCGCCAGACCCTAGATGAAGCAGGCCAGGCACTGGAGGAATACCGCCTGGCCTTTCGCCGCTTCGCGGTCAGCGGCGAGTCGGCTGTCCTCGCCCAGTCGAACATGGCGGCGTCGGCTGACAAGGTGACGAGCCTGTTGGAGGCAGAGCGGGCACAGCGAGACAACGCCAATGCCGCTTCGCGTCAGCGCCTTGACCTACAACTGGCGGCCATGGTGCTGCTGGCACTGCTGTTTAGCGTCAGCGCCTGCCTGGGGATTCGCCGCGCCATCGTCGTGCCGCTACGCCGGATGCTTGGCCAGGCCCAGCGAGTGGCGGCCGGAGACCTGGGGGAACGGCTGGCGCCTTCAAGGCGTTCCGACGAACTGGGCCGTCTGAGTGATGCCATCGGTATGATGCTAGAGGCATTGCGGTCGCTGGTGGGGCGCATTGGTGCGCAGGTGACGCAACTCGATGGCGCGGCCGGCTCCCTGGCCAGCATGGTGGAACGTACTGGGCAGGGGGTACGCGCGCAGCGTCGGCAGACCGACCAGGTGGTGGACACAGTGCAGCGCATGAGCGCTGCGGCCGCCGAGGCCAATGCCCAGCTGGACGGCAGCCAGGTGGCGCTGGCCGAAGCCGGCCTGCTGGTTCGCCAAGGCGACAGTCTGGTGCGCCAGACCCGTGACAGCCTACAGCGCCTGTCGCGTGAAATGTCCGCCAGCGCCGCGTCCATGCAGGTGCTGCAAAGCCAAAGCGAGGGCATCACCGCCGTGCTGGACGTAATCAACGCCGTGGCCGAGCAGACCAACCTGCTGGCCCTCAACGCGGCCATCGAGGCGGCCCGTGCCGGCGAACATGGCCGTGGTTTCTCCGTAGTGGCGGACGAAGTGCGGGCGCTGGCCAGCCGCACGCGCAATTCCACCGGTGAAATCGACGCGATGATCCAGCGCCTGACGCAACTGACCTGTGACACCGCCGCAAGCTTGCGCGGCAGCCACAAACTGACCGGGGAGGGCGTGGCGCTCAGCGGCCATGCCAGCGATGTGTTGGCCGCGGTCAGCGCGTCGATGGAGCGCCTCGAACACACCAGCCGGAGCATCGCCCACACGGCCGCCACTCAGCACAACATGGCCCAGCAGGTGGACGCGGCGGTGGGTCAGGTCAGCCAGGTGGTGGAGCAGAACGCTGAAGACTGCTGCCGCCTGGAAGAGGCCTCGGGCAGCCTGCAGCGGTTGAGTGCCAATCTGACCCATGCGGTGGGGGCGTTCCGTAGCGGGACGCCGGATGCCGAGGAGCTCAAGCGGTAACGGCAGACTCTGGGCGGTTGACCATCTCCGTCAGCTTTTCGCGCAGCCAGCGCAGCATGGGGTCACGATCCAGGCTGCGATGCCAACTCATGTATTCCTGCATGGCCGGCAGCTCCACCGGCGGCGGCAGGATGCGCAGCGGCAGGTTGCGTGCATAGAGCCGCGCCAGGCGGCTGTGCATGGTGGCGATGCGTTGGGTGCCGATGACCAGTTGCGCCAAGGTGTTGAAGTCGTGGGTGATGACTTCCACGCGGCGTTTGCAGCCGTACTGGCTCATGAACCACTCCTCTATGCCGGGCGTGCGGCTGCGCCCGAAGGCGACGCCGACATGCCCTAGCTCAAGGTAGCGTTCCAGTGTCAGACGCTCGCCGATGCTATGGTTCTCGGCGCACACCACGCAGACGTGCTGTTCGTCGAACAAGAGCTGTGAGGGGTGCTCCTTCACGATGAAGTGCTCTGGCGCGATCATCAGGTCCACTTCGCCACGCATGAGCATTTCCATGGCGGTCTGGCCGGGGCTGATGAGTTCGAAGGTGATGTTCGGGGCTTCGTGGTTGATCTCGCGGATCGCCTCGGCGAACAGCACGCTGATCAGATAGTCCGAGGCCATGATGCGGAAGTGACGTTTACTCCCGGAGATGTCGTGCACCGGTTTGGCGGTGATGGAGGTCTGGATTTTCAGCAGTACGTCGCGAACCGGCAATGCCAGTTCCTTTGCCAGCGGGGTGGGCATCATCTTGCGGCCCACCTGCACCAGCAGGTCATCTTCGAAGTAGGTACGCAGGCGTCCGAGTACACCGCTGGTGGCCGATTGGGTCATGTGCAGGCGGGCGGCGGCACGGGTGATGTTCTGCTCTTCGAGCAGTACATCCAGCGCCACCAGGAGGTTCAAATCCAGGTGTTTGAAGCGCATTACGGGCATCCCTTGTTGTATTTATTTTCGCGATACCCTGCATCCCGACTAACGATTAGTCAAATTGTTCCTGCCTTCCTAGCCTGTGCCCTCAAGGACCTCTCTGCTGTTGTGCTACCCAGCAGCGCTGGCGTGGTCCCGCTCAAAACACTGTTTATGCTCGGGTCATCACGCTCGCGATCGCCCTTGCGCTCCCACAACAAGAACAAGGATTCATTCATGAGCGATATCAGCAAGGTACTCGTGGTCGGCGGCGGGATTGGTGGCCTCTGCGCAGCCATCGCATTACGCCGTCAGGGCGTTGCGGTGGACCTGGTGGAAATCAAGTCCGAGTGGACCGTCTATGGCGTCGGCATCATTCAGCAGAGCAACGTGGTGCGAGAGATGGCCCGTCTCGGCGTGCTCGACGACTACCTCGAAGCGGCCTACGCCTTCGAGGACGTTGGCATCTACGATCTGCAGGGCAATGCCCTGGTACGCATCCCGGGCCAGCGCTTGGCCGGCCCGGATTATCCCGCCAACGTCGGTATCTCGCGCCTGTCTCTGCACCAGGTGCTGAGCACCACTGCGATCGACCTTGGCACCCAGGTACGCCTTGGCTTGTCGGTAGAATCCTTCCAGCAAGACGCGGCCGGCGTAGATGTGAGCTTCACCGATGGCAGCGCTGGTCGCTACGACTTGGTTGTGGGGGCCGACGGCGTTTACTCGAAGCTTCGCGGCATGCTCTTTGGCGACACCTACAAGCCGCGTTTCACCGGGCAGGCCGTGTGGCGCTACAATTTTGCTCGACATCCTTCCATTGATCATCTGGCGAGCTATGTCGGCGCTGAGGGTAACGCCGGCCTGGTACCGCTGTCCGACGACCTGATGTACATGTTCTCCACCTCCCACGAGCCGGGTAACCCGCGCTATGAGCCGGCACAGTTGGCCGAACTGATGCGTGACCGCATCAGTAAGATCGCAGGCCTGGTGGGCGAGTTGCGCGAGCAGATTACCGACAGCAGCCAGGTGGTCTACAAACCCATGGAAGTGGTGTTCGTCGACGAGCCTTGGTTCAAAGGTCGTGTTCTGCTGATTGGCGACGCGGCTCATGCAACCACGCCGCATCTGGGGCAGGGCGCCGGGATGGCAATCGAGGACGCGTTGGTTCTGAGCCTGGAACTGCGCGGCAATGGTTCGGTACAAGAGCGGCTTCAGCGTTTCATGACGCGCCGTTTTGAGCGCTGCAAGTACATCAGCGAGAACTCGATCATGGCCGGGGAGAGGGAAATGGCCCGTGACGCGACGTTCGATCGCATCGGACTGACCAAGGCGATGCTCAAGCTGACCGCCGAACCGATCTGAAACTGCTAGCCGTGGCGGCTATTCCGCTGGTTACGCGTTCACCCCCTGAGTTATCGAGGTCTGCGTGTCCCAGGATTTGACATTGCTCTGCCGCGACGAGCAGTTGCAGGAAGGCCTTGCCCGTGGGTTCGACCCCTGGGGCCAGGGGCGTGACACCGTGCTTGCGTTGCGCTGGCGTGGCCAGGTGCGCGTCTATCGAAACCTGTGTCCGCACCTGGACGTGGCCATGCAGTACCGCAAGGATCGCTTTATGTCTGGCGATGGCCGACACATTGTCTGCTTTGCTCATGGCGCGCTGTTTCAACCCGACAACGGCTTCTGCGTGCTCGGTCCCTGCCTGGGCCAGTCACTGCAAGCCCTGATGGTAATGGTCGACGTTTCGGGAAACGTATGGCTGGAGGAGGGTGCCCCTCGGGCAAACGATGAGGCTATTGCGTGCGCTTCCATGGATTAGACCTGAACCTGCTGGTGGTGCTGGACGCCTTGTTCGTCGAACAGCACGTCACTCGCGCCGCGGTGCGCCTGCACCTGACCCAGTCAGCGGTCAGCGCGGCCCTGGGTCGGCTGCGGGAGCATTTTAACGATCCGCTATTTGTCCTCGTGGGCGGCGCCATGCTGCCCACGGCGCTGATGCAGTCACTGCACCCATGTATCGACCAGGTACTGGAAAGCGCGCGGGGCATTGCCTTCGCCAATGCAAGCTTCGACCCGGGAGCGGCGCGCCGCAAGTTCCGCATCATCGCGTCGGATTATGTTATTGCGGTGCTCATGCCGGCGCTGAGGCGACGGTTGGCCAGCCTTGCGCCCCAGGCCGACTTGCAACTTCTCACGCTGGTGCCGCCAAGGGGAGCCGAGCCGGGCAGCCTGGTGGATGAGGCCCTGGAGCACCGGCACTGCGACCTGGTGATCCTGCCGCTTGCCCATGGCTCGGCGCGTCATCCGCAGCAACCGTTGTTCGAAGACAGCTTCAGCGTCATTGCTTGCAGGGATAACTGCGCCCTGATGGACGGCCTCACGCTGGAGCATTACCTGGCAGCGCCACATGTTGTTCGCGAGACCGGCCCAGGCGCCCAGGGCAGCATGGAAGCGGAATTTATCGCAAGCCAGGGGCTGGCGCGGCGAGTGGCTGTGGCTGTGGACCAGTTCGGGTTGATACCGGAGTTTATCGTTGGCGGCCCCTGCCTATCGACCCTGCACAGTCGCTTGGCGCACCTCTACGCGCAGCGCTTTCCTCTGCGCCTGCTGCCACCACCACTAGCCATTCCCGCCACTCTGCAGGTGATGCAATGGCACGCCTACCAGGACGGTGACCCGGCGCTGGTCTGGCTGCGCCAGTTGTTGACGGAGGTGGCGGGCTGACCACGGCGGTATCAATTTCTGTCATGGCCGGCCAGCAGGAAACTTCACTTCCTCAGGCATCGGCTGCCCAATACCGTATTGGCACGACAACAACAGGACAGACCGCCATGCCCAGACTCCACGTTCACTGCCAAACGCTCTTTACTGGGCTTGAGGACCAGGCTCGCCACGACCAGGTGCTGATCATCGAAAAGGGTGTGCTCACCCATGTCGGCCCTCGCCAGAGCGCTCCGCAGCCATTGCCTGGCGAACGCGTGATTGACACTGGCGGACACTTCGTCATGCCCGGGCTGGTGGATGTCCACACCCATCTGGTGTTCGGCAACGCAAAAAGCGAGGAAGACATAGACCTGCACGTCTCGCCGGAATTTCGTGCCCTGCGCGGTCTGTTTTTTACGCAGCATGTACTGGCCGCCGGCTACACCTCGGTGGTGGTGCCGGGTGACGCCGGGCATTGCAGCATTGCCGTACGCAACGCTATCAATGCCGGTATGTTCACCGGCCCGCGCATTGCCGCCAGCAGCAATGTGATCGCCAACCGGCAGAGCCTGAACGACTGGTTCCCCAGTTGGGTCGGTACGCCTGAGTATTTCTCTGGCCGCCTGTGCGCTACCCGCGACGAGCAGATTGCGGAAATCCGTCGCCAGGCCAAGGACGGCGTGGACCTGATCAAGATCGCTATGGACGGCCCGCACATGCGTCCCAACGGGGAACATATCGCCGCGTTCACCCAGGACGAAACCCGCGCGATGGTCGAGGAAATCCATCGCCTCGGAAAAAAAGTCGCCGTGCATGCCTATGGCCGCGAAGCGGTGCTGTATGCGGCGAAGGCGGGGGTGGACGTGATCTTCCACGGTTTTTTCCTGGACGATGCCTGCATCGAGGCGATACTCGAATCGGGTAGTCACCTCGCTCCGACCTTCACCATGCTCGCCAACAACGTCGAATTTGCCGAGGATTACGAGCCTTCGACCCGCTGTGGTTACGCTGCGATGCAGCGCCGTGTGATCGAGGTGGGTTGTCGGAACTTGCGCCGCGCTCGGGAAGCCGGCGTACCGTTCATGACCGGCAGTGACAGCGGTTTTGCGATCACCCCCTACGGTGAATGGCACGCCCGTGAAATCGAGATTTTTGTCGACTGGTTGGGTTTCAGCCCTGCCCAGGCATTGCGCGCGGCAACCTCGGTTGCCGCGCGGATGATGCCCGTGTCGCAGCAGGTGGGCGCCATCGAGGTGGGTCGTCGCGCCGACTTCATCTGTGTCGATGGCTCACCACTGCAGAACGTCTCGATTCTTCAGGACCGCGAGCGCATACGTGACGTGTACCTAGGCGGGCATCGCGTGGAGGCCCACGTACCGGGCTACGATCCCTACAAGGTCAGTGACTTCAACACGGTGAAATGGGCCGAACTTCACACCCGGCAACGGGCTATGGAAATGGGTAAGCGCAGCACACCTGGATCTGCACCAGAGCAGGAGGTAGGCCGGCATGAATAAGCTCACCCTGGAACTGGCGTCGCGGATGGTCGACACGGCGCTGACAGAGGGCCGGCGGTTAGCCTTGCAGCCACTTTGTGCTGCGGTACTGGATGCCGGTGGTCACCTGCTGGCGCTCAAACGCGACGAGCGCGCCAGCCTGCTGCGTCCGCAAATCGCGTCGGGCAAGGCCGCCTCAGTGCTTGGCATGGGCTTTGGCGGCCGCGAACTTGCCCGTCGTGCTGCCGCGCTACCTGCATTCTTCAATGCATTGAGTGACTTGGCCGGCGGCAACATGGTTCCGGTGCCCGGCGGGGTGCTGGTGCGTAACGGGGCAGGGGAGGTCATCGGCGCTATCGGTATTAGTGGTGACAGCTCCGACAACGACGAACGCTGTGCGATTGCCGGCGTGCTGGGGGCAAACCTGATACCCGACAGTGGGGCGTGTTGATAGGGAAAAAAGCCACTTTTGCCCCAGCGGCTTGATTGTCTAACATCCTGTTCGTCGAGATCGTGGCGGGACGATCATGAAACGGTTCATTGAAGGTCAGGCCGGGACGCAAGTCACGCTGCTGCCGGAGTGCCTGATGATTACATCACCGAAGAAAACCCAGTTCGGGTGGTCGACGTTTTCATCGATGAACTTTACCTAGGAGCACTCGGCGTCGATCCTGCTGCAACGAGTCGTCCGGCCTACCATCCAGCACTCCTGCTGAAATCTACATCTATGGCCACCTCAACCGGATTCAGTCCAGCCGCCGGCTTGCGCGCGAGACAGAGCGCAATATCGAGCTGATGTGGCTAACGGGCCGGTTGACTCCCGACTTCGAAACGATTGCCGACTTTCGCCGGGACAACGGTAAAGCCATTCGCAGCGTGTGCCAACAATCCGTAGTCCTGTGCCGGAACCTCAATTTTTTCTCTCCTGGTGCCGGACCGGTGTAGATCTCCACTTACACCTGCGAATTTAAAAGCTGCCCCAGCTTCTTTCGCTACTCGACTTACTTACTTGCGTTTTCACACAGCCCGGGTCGTTAGCAGCCTTTCGCGACTGGCCGCTAACAACCCAGAGCTGACGGTCAGAACCGAAGTTGACAGTGTTGGCCGGTGTGTTGCTCGGCCAACGCTGCAACCGCGCGCGCCGAGGGTGCCCGGGAATTGCTTCAGCAACAGATAGCTTCACTGTCCGCTGCGTCAGATGAGTTGCGAGCAACCATCACCACCCTGGAGATTCGCGACAAGCAAGTAACGCATCTGCTCGACCAGGCCAACGTCGAGTTAGAGGCACTGCGCGTCCCGGGCCCAGCTCAGTAGTACGAAGACCAACCACTGCGCGAGAGATGCATTGACCCAGCTAGTCAGGTTTCAGATGCGATGCAAAGCGAATCCGGGCATAAATCTCTGCCATTAGCTTCGCGTTTTCGTCGAAGGGTTTATCGACCCGGAGGTGGCCATATGTGTCGGAGATCGGTACGCCTCCCTGAATCCCGCACTCAATGAACGGTACGATCTGCCGATTGTCCAGCTTACCTCGACAGTCATCCCATCCTATGAGCGCCGGGTATGCTGACTCTTTCAGAAAGAGGACGACCAGCGACTCTTCCAATGCATGCGGACGGGTCGGAGCGCATGCCGTGTAGTTACGCCTCCATCGGGGTGTGCGGTGAGCACGGTAATCAAAGAACGAAACACATCCGTTTTGGCGAAAATAGCCAGTAGCGGAATCCGAGAACGGGGAAGGGCGGCCAGTGGTATTCGGTACCAGCAGCCCCTCCTGCACGATCATTTCGTAATGTCCAACCGTTGTTACATGGAATACCTTTCCGAGCAATCGGGGTAATAACCCATTGAGATCGCTTGTGATGCGAGGTAACGCCTCGATACGCCTATTCAACTGATTTACCACCCTTGGACATGCTCCACCAGCAGTGCACCCGCCATTCATCGCGGCGAAAACGGCACAGAAGACACCAGAAGAATGGCGAATACCCACATCTGATGATGCAATCAAATAGCCATTAGAATTATGCAGTAGTTCGTTGATTGCCGCACGGCGGAAGGTCATGCCTCGGGCGCCCGCAGTGGCAATCTCCAGCCAGACGTTATGCGATAGCATGACTGCGCGCCCCATGAGAAAGGCACCCAGCCGAGCTGACCTAGATCAGCTCTAACTGCCTGGCGAGAGTCCATTTCCTATGCAATAGTCTGCAGCAGTGGCGATAGGCCACTTGCATGGAACAGCATCTAGGAGGCGGTATGGCGATTTACATTGCACCGGGGAACCGGGTGGGGCGTGACGGCGGGTCGTTCCAGGAAGTGACCATGGACACCGTCAGGCATGTGGTTACAGCCACTTATGGTCGCTACTGCACCATTCGTGATAATGAGCAGGCACCAGCGACAAGCCGGCCTAATCGTCATTGGCTGCAGATTTTCCGCACGCCAGACAACACTGAGTGATCTTGGCCGTAATGACACCTCACTCAAGTACGAAGCGCCTCAAGGGGCGCTTCCTTTGGGTATCACGCTGCTGATCGCCTAATCGGTCATTCCTAGCAGGCACCTTGTCTCAGATGGTGAGCAATTGTCCTCATGGCACTCATGCTTCTGCAGTGCCCCTTTTCCCACTGAGCCTTCCCGTCTTTTCGATATCCATGACCCGTGAGCTTGGGTTTCGATCTGCGGAACACTTCACGACCCGCACCACTCGTACGACAGGTATCGCTGCTTCGCACCTCTTAAAAGTCGGATGCGTTGCGTTCTTGCCGTGCCTATGCGAAAAAAGATGGCCGGTGGCCACTCTTACAAGCATTAAGCGAGGCAAGGATGCGTAGGTTTGTTTCCGTGTTGGTGATGTACTGCCTGTTCGTCGTAATCCTGCTCACAGCGATGGGCATGGCCGTGTCGAGCATGCTATCAGGCCTCATATTGGTGGTGGCGGCGCTTCTCTTCTTTCCGCCCGTAAACGACTGGTTCGAACAGAAGACCGGACGAGTCATCACGCCAGCCATTCGCTTTGTGGGCCTTGTCGGGCTGATTATGCTGTCAAGTACCGTCCTGGAGACGCAGGTCAAGCAGGAAAACGCTACCAGGGAGGCGAAGGTAGCCGCAGATGATAAGAAGAAAGCCGAGCAAGCCAACCAAGAGCAGAAGGCCTATCTTGCCGCGCATCGCATTCAGATACTCGCGGATTTGAACACCAAGATTGCCAGCAAAAGCTACCAGGAGGCAGCGCTTCTAGCTCGCCAGTATCAAGGCCTGGGTGATGGTGAAATCGATGCGGCGTCCAATATTGCGATTGAAGGTGAACGATCGCTGCTGGATCAGCAAAATAAGGCAGCTCTGATCACCTCCATAAAAACACTGAAACCGAATCAGTACCAAGAGCTGGCCAGCGCTTATCGAGAATTGAGCAAGCTCGAGCCAGATAACCCGAAGTACGCTGCAGAAGCACAACGCCTTGACAAGGTCATGGCCGATCAGGAGGCAACGGCCAAAGCGAAAGTAGCTGAATCTCAAGCTCGCGAGCAAAAGCGCAGTGCTGGCTTGCTCTGGAACTATGTGACAAACGAGGATTCCATGAGCGGAAAGGTGATCAAGTACGCCGTGGTTCAGTCACTGAATTCCGTGAACTTTGGATTCCCTTACAACGGCGCGCAGCGAGGTAAGCTCAGCCTGCGCAAACATCCGCGCTGGGGAGAATCCGCCTATCTGTCGCTCGACCAGGGGCAGTTCATCTGTGGCTACGACAGCTGCAATGTACGCGTGCGCTATGGTAACGGGAAACCACAACGTGTCGGCGCGTCGGAACCCAGTGATCACAGTACCAACATCCTGTTCATCTCCAACCACAAGCAGTTTGTGGCAAATGCCAAGAAAGTCGACAAGGTCTACATCGAGGCCGAGTTCTACCAAGAGGGTAACCGTGTCTTTGAGTTCGACGTCAGCCAACTCGACTGGTAATGCTTGGGCCTTCTAGAACTCCTCACATCCGCGAATCGAAGGCGCATCTTTGGTTTCTTGTTTGCAGGCTTGTTCTTCGACGTCCGTGACATGACCATCCCGCAAGGATCCGAGGGAGGTTCATACCAGCGGCGAGCGGCGCACGAAACTATCGGGGCCACGAGGGCTCCGTACTCGCACAGGAGTACAAATGTACTCCGCTAGGAAAATAGCCATGCTTTCACTCTGGTAGAGTCAGGCGACGTGCCTTTTGTCGCGCCCCAAAAGGTTACGATTGCTGGCGCAGGCCGCCCCCTGACCACCGCCTGATCTGCTACATCATAAGGCTTATCAGAGCCAAAGGATTAACTCATGCTGCGCTGCAAGAAATGCAACAAGCCTTCCGCACGCGTTGTCACCAAGCGCGAATTGCATACCACCTCGAAAGGCCTTGGGCCAGTTGGGATGCCCGCAGCCGCAATCTTGGCAGCTGCTGCCGCTAGAGCCGCACCCAGTGCGCCAGGCATCATGATGCGCGTAGCAAAGGCAGCAACGAAAGACACAAGGAGCCTGCTTATTGCGGCAGGGATTTCCGCTGCCACCCTCGCTGTAGGTCAGGGCGTTAAGTATTTGGCCGGACGTTTGGCCAGCAATGACAAGAAATTCGTCTACTGCTCAGACTGCGGTCACTACGAGGCTTTGCCCTGAGATCGTCATCATCAATGGAGCGTACCATGCACAATGAGGCGTATGGCCACCATGAAAACTTTCGAAGCTTGAGGCATTGGCTGGACACAGCCAATCGACACCAGTCCTGGACAACCTCCCTCCGAAGCCAAGATCCTTTATTGTCAGGAGATGAAGGTTGATGGATTTGATGCGGCTCAATGACCTTTATCGATGGTACGCAACAAAGGCCCAGAAAGCGACGGAGTACCGTTGCTGGATGAATTCCACATCCTGTGGAGCATCGCTAGGATTTCCATGCGCCAATGAAGCTCCTATCCGAAACCGTTCAAAGTCCAGGTCGTTCAGGAATGCCTGCAACCTAGAGCAGCGTTGGCCAGACCAGGTCTTTCAGCAGCGCAGGAGTCAGGTAGCCGTTTGAAAACTTCCGCTATTGCGAAAGATCCCAGGCGTCATTCCGATCACCTTCTTGAAGGCCCGCGCCATGTGGCTCTGATCGAAGAAGCCACTTGCACAGGCTGCCTCGGTCAGCGTAGCTCCGGTGCGCAGCAGCTTTTGCACATGCGCTATGCGCCTTTGAATCTGATAGCTGTGAGGCGCAACACCTACGTGCTTTTTGAAGACGCGAATGAGGTACAGCGGCTCAAGATTGACTAACTGGGCCAAGGCCTCCAGAGGAATGTCCTGGTCGAAATCGTCTTCCAGCTTGCGCTTTATCCGTTTTACCGCCTGCTGCTCTGATGGCAGGACTGATAACGCGGGCGCACCGCTATGCTCGAACACCTGGCACACCAGCTCTAGCAGGATGGATTCGCGCTGAAGGCCAGTTGGTGTTTGCTCAATCAGTTGGTGCAACTGCAGGAAGCTTTGGGCAAAGGCCGGATTCGAGCTGAGCGCTTTCTGAAAAAGATGGATGTGATCGCTGGCTACACGGCCCCCGAACACCGCTTGGTTCACCCAGGCCGGATCGAGGTAGAGCATCCGGTACATCCAGCCATTGTCGTGGCCGGGCAGGCCGTCATGTATTTCGCCTGGCGGTATCGTGACAACGCTGCCCACCCCACCCAAGGTATAGCCGCCTCGGTAGAAAAGCTTTTCAACTCCGCCGCTTATCACCCCTATGGCATAGCGGTCGTGCGAATGCCGACCGAAAGACTGAGTGGTATAGCGCGCTGACAAAAGTTCGCAGTTGCCTTCGGGAATGCGCGAGAAATGCACGAAGTCCTTACCGTGAGAAGGGTTTTCTAGGCCTTCTGTCTTTTCCATGACCTGTCCAGTTTTGTGCAATACGGCTGAAAAAAGCGGCCATAAAGTTAGCACCTATTTCACAAAAAGCGCTAGGAAAGGACATGACGGACAAACTGGTTATCGGGGATTTCAACAATTCATCGTGGTCGTTGCGTGCGTGGCTGGTAATGGTGACCGCAAACGCTGCATTCGACACGGTTCAGGTCAAGCTGGAACAGCCTGATACACACCGGCAGATCGGCGAGTACTCGCCTTCGGGCAAAGTCCCGGCACTGTTGCTGGACAACGTGGTGATCAACGACAGCCTTGCCATCAGCGAGTACATCGCCGAAACACACCCCGCTGCCAACCTTTGGCCCCAGGATGCCCGGCTCAGGGCGCTGGCGCGTGCGGCAGCCGCAGAAATGCACGCCGGCTTCACCCACCTGCGCACCCAGATGTCGTTCGGCCTGGGCACTGGCGACGATGCAGGCCCGTTGACCGAGGAAACCCAAGCAGAGATCGCCAGGATCTTCTCCATCTGGGGCGGCCTGCGGGCGGCGAGCCAGTCCAGCACATTCCTCTGCGGCAAGTTCGGCATCGTAGACGCGATGTTCACCCCTGTGGTGTTTCGCTTGCGCCGTTATGGCATCAGCGTGCCGCCGGCTCTACAAAGCTACGTGGATCAGATACTGGCTTATGGCCCGGTTCAGCAGTGGATGAAAAAAGCAGCTGTAGAAGTCTAAAAATCTACCGGCACCCATACGTTGAACACGTCAGAAAACTAGAAATCACGGCAACAGAAGTGGAGTTGTGCATGTGGATCCATAACAAGCGTCCCATTGTCGAGTTGACGGTCGGTGGGTTGATGCTCAGCCTCTCAGCGCTCGCAGTGGCATTCGCCAATATCGGTGCTGGCGGGGCAGGGTTCTACCGGATGTTGTTCGCTTCGGTGCTGTTTTTCCTGTTGCTCAAGGCGCGGCGGATTCCGGTACTGCTTAAAAATTACCGGGCGCAACTTTATACCGGGCTGGCGGGGGTGTTTCTGGCGATCGATCTGGTGCTTTGGCATCAGAGTATCTACATCGTGGGGCCGGGCATTGGCTCTATTCTCACCAACTGCCAGGTGTTCTTCATGACCCTATTGGGTATGTATCTGCTGAAGGAACGACCTTCGGTTTATTTCCTGATTTCCATAACCCTCGCGTTCGTTGGGCTGTACTTGCTTCTGGTGCCTGAGATGACCAACGCCGTGGGCATCAAAGGGGTTGTGTTTGGGGTGTTTTCGGGCCTCGCCTACGCCATCTGCGTCTATTTCCTGAAGATCAACGCGCAGTTGCCTGACGGCGGCGGTGACAAAATTGCTCAGATGCTCAACCTGAGTATCTGGGCAGCCTTGGTACTGCTGGCCTACGCGATGCTCAGCGGTGAGAATCTACGGATCGTCGACGGCCAAACGTGGGTGATGCTGATTATCTATGGCGTATTGGTGCAATTCGTTGGGTGGATGCTGGTCAACCGTTCGATTGGTAGCATCAGCTTGGGGCTCGCCGGGCTGATTTTGCTGCTGGAACCGGTGATCACATATCTCATCGATGTGACGCTCTTGGGCAAGACCAGCACTGCTCTTCAGGTATGCGGTGCACTGTTGACGATCTTCGCAGTCTACATTGGCTCGATCAAACCACCAGAGAAAGCCCAACCTCTACCGCTAGCAAACTGAATCGTGGACGATACTGGATGCTTTGGAGGCCCACATACCTCCTATGGCATTTCTTACGCTCTCGCTGCTGAGGATCACTCACCCGTTGGCCATCGGTAAGCGTCCGGCGAGCTCACCCGGCGGTATCCATTGATGCCGATCTCGCTGGCCCGATTCGTCGGCAGCCGCGTCAGAACACCTTCGAGATAGGCATATGGATGGTGCCAATTCATGCGCGCCGATTGGATCAGGCTCATGACTGCAACCGCTCGTTTGCCACTGCGCAGCGATCCGGTAAACAACCAGTTTGAACGCCCCAGTGCCCATGGTTGTATCTGATTCTCGACCTGGTTTCTGTCGATGGGTTCAGCCCATCGTGCAGGTCGCGCGTCAGCGCTACCCAGCGTTTCACGCTGTGTTTTCCTCAATCGTGGAAACTATGGGCAACACGCTCCTCACTGACGAGGCAACACTCGATACTGACCAGAGTTTTCCCCAATCCCGACATACCGCACAGCGCAAGTCTCGGCTAGGGCTTGCGAAGCTTCAGCTCCCAAAAGCAGCGACTTGAGTGGATTGATGATGTTGATTTTCACGTCTTCAGGGCAGTTAATGTCCGTCAAGCGCACGCTGTAGCACCATTCATTGTCGTACTCCGCGTGCACCCACCTAAACAGTTGGCCGTTTTCAAGATTCAGGTCGTATCCGCTGACCAGATCGCAAGGAAAGCCCATCTGAATTTCGACGAAATCAATCGGCCACCCCCATTGGCCGATGTGCACCAAGGGCTCTCGATTATCGAGTGCCTCAATACCTTCACCCGCGAGGCTGATCTGAACGACAATGTGGCTGCCCGTCGTCCGCTTAGGTTTGGACGCAATTGGAAGCGAAATGCCAATGCCCGTGTATACCCAGCCTTCTTCATCCGTCGTTCGGGAAGTGATCCAGTCACCGCTCGGCTTAAAGTGCTTGGCGAGCTCAGGCGTCAACACAGCTCTACTGATTTCCTGCTTGACCAGATCAGCCAGGGCTTCACATTCACCTGCAAGCCTCGACATGAATTTCACCGCATCGGTAATTGACGCTCCAATGCTGACCGGGGATGACGACATTACAGAGAACTCCATAGGTAATGATTAGGCTTGGTGTTGGTCGCAACAGGTAAAGCTGGCGGCTTCATGTCGAACCCGTTCAATGGATTCCAGAACACGTGTGTCCGTACAGGTAGCAGGACTGGCGATAGTTGCTGAAATCCCTGGAAGCGCTTGATGTCCAACTGGCCAAGGAAGCTGGTAACTTGGGTTCGCCACTTGCTCAATCCAGGGTAGGTCGTGCAGTCCAGCTTATTGAGGATCTGAAGCACGTTCAGCCACGAACGCAGGATCAGCCGACCATTCCAAATGTCTTTCTGCGCCAGGGCGTTTAGGCCAACACTCAGCTCGGGCCCAATAAACAGGTGGTAAGCGACTTCGCGCTCAGCGTCAGTCAGATACTCGCTCCACTGCCGATGAAGCTGATCGGTACCTAGGGGCGCACGCCATTTAAACTCCACGACAACGATTCGGCGCTCCCCAGTCGGCCATCCCATCTCAACCAGCAAATCAGGCTCGACCGATCGTTTCGGCCAGAAATTCATTCGCAGAAAGCTGACTGCACCCGGGGGAAGGGGCAGGTCTTCACCGACATCACTTTCGAGCAGTGCCCGCCAGAATGCGCCACTCGCATCTGGAGGCAGAAAATCCAAGGGGCCGGCGATCAGCCCTGTGATCTCATCTTCCTCGCAAACGCGCTTCTCACCTTCTTCTCGGTGTCCAAGATAACGCTTGTAGAGGTGGCTTTTGTTTCGCCAGAACGAGTGCAGCATGTCGTTTTCGTCTTAAGCAGGAAGGAAGGGGTAATCGGATTTCATCGAGACCGGGTAGATGGCGTCGTCTATTTCTCTGGTGCTGGCGCACCTTGCCCGGTACCGATCTTGTGTACGACAAACACTGTCGCTGCGTAGATGATCCAGTAAACCGCCGCAGCGGCCAGGCTGGACAAAAACAGTAATGCCGTGCAAGCGATCAGCAAGATAACGTAGAGGTTGAGCAGGGAGGAGCTACTCACTTTCCGAATGTGATTCAATCCTACGGCAATCCCCACCATGTAAAGGGTGGTGATGAGGCTCCAGACGCGGAACGTCACTGACAGGGCTCTATCCCCTCTGCCGTGGTCTTGCTCGAAGAAAATAGGCCCAAGCAGCCAAAACACACCGATTGAAAGACCAATTGTTCCTAGAACGCCCCATCCAAAATAGGTCGCTAAAAAGCCGTAATGCCCCTGGCAAAGGCGGCTTCGAAGGAATGGTTTGGTGAGCAGCGCAAGTACGATAGGTATGAGGAATGACATCGGTACGATCCGTCGTAGTAGGTGCGATTTCCTCGGCTCACGAAGTGCGCGCCAAGGTAGCAGCGAAGCGGAATGTAGCACATAGCCACCAATTCACTCACCTGCGAGCAGTCAAGCAAGATCGTTAACGAAGCCTGCTGATGCTGTCCAATGGAGGAAAGTGATCAGGCCGTAGGGGCTCGAAAAACATGAATAGACGAGGACGCCTGGCCGAATGACAACCATGGCTGCGAAGCTGCATGTGCGTCATATTTCAGTAGGTCAGTAGAGGTGGATACGGAAGCTGCTGGCACCAAATGCTGTGATAACCGTTGGGTGCGTCAAAGCACTGGGAATTCTTAAGGGGTTAGGGCATTGAAGGTTCGCGCGAATCGGTATTCAGCAGCTTCTGATTGCCACGGTACGCCTCCGCTCACCATCAATGGAACGGGTTAAAGCGTGACGTTCACCGCCAAAGACAGGTTTTCCAGGATCGCTGACTGCGTGTTCGCTGGTAGGCTGGGCCAGTACTTGAAGGCGATGAAGTACGCCAGGCCAGCAATCACATAAATCGTAAGAGCTACGGCGGGTACGACATAGCGAATGCTGTAGATGAGGCCAGCTGTCTTTTTCAGAATCTCGGGCATGAGGGGCTGCGTAATGAGATCGATGGAAGGGTGGGCATGCTGCTTCTTGCTTGGGAATCGCTTCACCGCGCCGTCTAACGCCGCAGAACTAGACAGATAGATAGTTTAGCAAGCTAAGCAATTACGAAGCTAGGGACATTGTGCCGCACGTCAGAGACCAGGCAAGCAGTCCCAGCATCAATAAACCAAACCAGCAAGTCGCTTCGCGAAGGCCGGTTGCTCGAGCTAAAACACCTATAACCAGTGAAGAATCCCTCAGCCATGGCCTGCTGGCCGGCGTAAGTATCTGCTGGAGCGCCAAACCAGACCTCCAACACGGCTTGGCTCGCACTCAGCTTGAACAAGATTGACGCCTGGGGAGCTATTGAATGCGCTGCTTCCAACTCCCTGCTTGTGCAGTGACGCCATTTTCGGTCGGCACAAGCGTCCAGATCTTGGCCTCAATCCCATCGTTTTGCAGCTTGCGCAGGAAGTAGCGCGCCTGCAGAGCATCATGAGTTGCGATCACGACCTGGAAACCATGATCAACGATGTAGTCACGTAGCAAATCGAAAACTGCAGAGGCATGCACCAGGTCGTGGTGCTGAGTGGGGTCATCCAACAGCAGTGCTTTCCAAGGAGACCATTGATGGCTCATCGCCATTGAGAGCAGGAAGGTGAGCTGAAGATCCGTCAACTGCGCCTCACTCGCGATGTCCGGTACCGGTACTGCTTTTTTGCCTAGCGGTACAGAAACGCCAGCACGATCTTTGTTATACAAGTTGAAGAACTTCAGGCTTGCTTCGTGGAACCTGGACTCCCGCACTACGCGCTTGAGCAGCGCCTGCCAGCGGGGTACCACCTTGCCGACGTGCTTCTGAACGTTCTCAATTTCTTTCTTGAGTGAGCCATCCAGCAAGTCCATCGCGTCCGAGATCAAGGACAACCGCATGAAGCTGGAGCGTGCCGCGCTGATGCTGTCATTGAGGAACGCTTCGAAGGACTCTTCTGATCGGTCAAGACGCTGAGCATCAATCAACCGCTGGGCCAGTTGTGATTCGTTCAGCTTGGCCCAAGCAGAGATCTCTACCCCAATGCCTTCAAGTGCTGAAACATAGCCCTCGAGGAGGGTCAACGTGGCGCGCAGCGTCGCTTCACGTGCCTGCGCAGCTTCCGCGAGTGGGTCGCCGGTCAGTTCCAGCTCTTGCCAGCTCGCTCGGAGTTGCAGAAGGAGCGTTTGAACCCTTCTGATTTCTTCCTCAATCCCCTGGACAACGCTTGATGACTCAAGCAACTGATGCTGTTGGGTGTCCAGGGCGGATTGCACAGTCCCGACCTTACCGCTCAGATCGCTGATTTGCTGTTCCAGTTGCGTTTTTTCTGCAGTGAGTTGCTCAAGCGTACGAGCCAGAGGTTCCCCAGAGGTGAGCGCGGCCAGTGCGGCAACTGCTTGATCCAGTCGTGTAGCAGCTTCGCTCTGTTGAGCACGTGCCAAGTCAAGCATGTGCTGTGCCGAGTTGAAAACTCGCTCGGTTTGTTCAAAGGCTTCAGGAGCAGGGAGAGCGTCCAATGCCGCTCGCTGATCACCCAAACGCTTTTTGGCCGGAACAATGCTATCGAGTTGCTGCCTGAGCGCCTCCCTTGCCAACGGGAGCGAATCACTCGCCAAAATGGGATCGGTACGAAACTGCGTAACTTGCCGTCCTAGATCCTGGCGGCTGGACTCCAAAGTCCCCAGTTCTTCACGACGGAGGTCTAGTGCTTGCTGCGCTTTCTCAACTGCGACCTCACTGGCCGTCAACGCTTCCACCGTAGCTCGCAAGTGTTGCTCAGCTGCAGTCAAACTCGGATTGATCGCTTCAAGGGCTTGAACCACACGGGACTGAAGCTTGGCGGCACCATGCGGCTCCAGGCAAAGCGGGCATTGATCTTGGTCAGCGGGAAGATGTTGCGCTATGGATGCTACGGCCTGACGGATTGCGTCGGCGGAAGAACTGAGCATCTCATAATGAGATCGGGCTGTGGCCTCCGCAGCTTTACACGTCTCGTACGAAGAACGTTCGGCATCCCGATCGATGCTCTGTTTATCGATGAGCACTTCAAGCGCCGTGATTTGCTCGACAACCTCGCTGATCCGCTGCTCAGTGGCCTGCCAGTCGGCAAGCATGAGTCGACCCGCGTCCAGGCGCTGCTCGGTCTGGCTGATTCCCTGAAGCTGGATGTCAATCTGAGCATGCTGGTTACGGACACGCAGGTTGTGCTCATGTTGTTCGCGAAGTGCATGAGCATTTTTTTCAGCCTCACCCAGGGCAGCAATCGCCGACGTCAATGCGTCATTACGGTGATCGATCTCCTGTTTGGCTGTAGTTTCTCCAACCAGGCGCTCAAGTTGCTGCCCAATGCTGGTAAGTTCTTGCTGTGTGGAGTGGATACTGGCCTGATGCTCCTGCAATGCGGCATTGCCGTCAGCCCTCGTGTTCGCGTGTTTATCGAGCGTCTGACTTGCTGCCGCGCGGTCTTCATTGAGCTTTTCGAGCTTTTCCTGCGCCGCAACAAAGCTTTCAACAAGGTCGTTAACCAAGCCAAGGCTTGAAATATGCTGCCGAGCCCGCTCGACCTTGCCTTGCAAAATCTCGGACAGGGCGGAGTGTGCAAGCGTCAGCCCCTCCTGACTTACAGGCCCGGTCAACAAGCCAGGTGGAATCTGGGTAAGGCTTTGCGTCTGGTTTGCAGCGTCAGAGAGAACGTCAGCAATTTGATCGCGTGGTCGTAATGCACCTACTGCACCGGCAGCAGCGATGTCACGCTCCTGAAGTAGACGAGTCCACTCGTTCAAATCAGACTCATGCCCGATCAACACTTCTTCCGCACGGGTTTTCTGCTCCGTCAGCGACCGTCGTACGGCAGCGAGGTTAGCGCGAGCTTTAGACCCATCGCGACCGATCGGCAGCTTCGCCAGCTGGGATCCGGCTTCCTTCTCTTCCGCATTGACGATCCACCCGTTCTCCCTCTGATCCAAGAGGTGGGTTAGACGCAGCAAGAATGGGATGTCATTTGCGGACACATTAGGGAAGACGCTGCTCAAGTCTCCGTCCCGGCTAACCTTGCCCGCCGCAGTCACGCGTGATGTCGCAGTTAGCTCAGAAAAGTTCAGACTGACTGTCGCTGCCGTCTGATCATCTCGAATGATGTGGGCAAGGTCGTCACGGAGCCGGGCGATTTTCCCGGTTAGGCCAAACTCGATTGCCTCGAATACCGTTGTTTTGCCAGTACCATTGGGTGCGAGCAAGATAGTCGCTCCGGGACTCAGCTCGATGGTGACATCAGACCCGAATTTGCGCAGGTTCGACAGGGTGATGGAATTCAACTTGCTCACGACTGAACCTCGTCTTCACTCAGCGAATCGGTAAGAACACGCACCACATCCGCACCGTTTTGGTTTGTCAGGAGCTCCGCTTTCCAGGCAGCAATGTGTGGCGCAGACCAAGGATGCGCCTTGGTCAGCGCGCTCAGCGCCGACACCAGCGGATCACTCAGCGTCTCGACATCGCCAGCAGGATCCAAGGCTGCCAAGAATGTCCGGTTAAGAAAATCACCGGCTGCTTCAGATTCGCGCACAACAACCTTGCGGCAAAATCTGTCATCAGTCTCAATCCGCGCAGCGTCATCCTTGGCGATACCGCTGATCATCAGAAACATATAGAGGTCAGCAGTCTCAGGTTCGGGCAGCACATCCCGGACATCGGCGGCCCACTGGTTGGCAGCCTGCAGGGCCGTCAGTGGAAGCTCGATGAGCAGAATCGTCCGCCAGCCTGCCTTTTCGATGTGAGAGCGCTTGAGCCGAATAACATCCGATTCGTAGTCGACCTCAGGCAGCATGAGCTCCGTTACGTTGCGTGGACACACGTCATACCGACCCTCTACGCGCTGAATGATTGCGCTAGCCACTTGCTGCAGTGTCAGCATGATTAGTGTCCTTCTCCATAAGCTGCGATTGCTGCTTCGCGCGCGTTGCGCCAAGCATCCCAATGACGTTTGAATTGCACTTGTAGCTGGGCGAGTGTCCCGGCACGCAGGTGCTTGAGCACCCCAAATCGTGTCACCAGCAACCTGGGCTGGCGCTCAGCTGCCATGCTGTTACTGGTTTCAAAATCATCAGCCATACCGGACTCGAGCAGGCTCGTGGGAGACCCTTCGACGCCCGCGAGAATGACTACCGACGCCGGTGAAGGCCCCAAAATGGCCATCAGGTCGTCGGCAACAGGCCTGGCGCCGCCGTGATCGCCTGAAGCGCCTGACCAGTTCTGCAACGCAATGCTGAGAACATCCCCAACGTCAGGGATTTCACGCCAATTGCCATCGTCGTCACCGATTGCGACGCACACCAGAAGCAGCATCAGGATGGCGGTTTCCAGCAGGTCTGCAGTGCGAGGCCCGACGCGCAGCGCGTGCTTCCCGTCCAAACCTTCTGTTGTTGGGTACATCAGTTGCTCAAACAGTGACTCACGCGCAGCGGCGTCAGCCGTTAACTCCGCGGCCCAGGAGCGCCATTTCGGTTCTAATGCTGCCAGTAATGGCATGTCTGATACCGAGTTCAACCTGGTTGTGATGCGGGTTTGTAGCTGCTCCCACACAAGATCATTCATTGCCTTGTGAAGTGCTGAAGATTCATCTCGCGTCTCCAGGATCGTCGAAAGCTCGCGACCTGACGCGCAGGACAGCGCCTCTGAATTGTCTATCCAGGGAAGGTCATCAAGGTCACTTTCGCTGATCCCAAGCGTTCTACCCAACTCATTCCCAGCGCCTTGACGCCAAAGCGGCTCACCCAGAAGCAGGCAATGACTTCCGCTTTTCAAGTGCAGGGCCAAGCGAAGGATGGCCGAGGGGAGGGCAACGGTATTTGGCGTAGGCGGGCCATAGGTCGCGTGCAACCGCAGTCTTCTGTTGTTACCACCCGCTGTCCAGTGGTGACCGACAACGTCCGTGGCAGCATGGGCCGCTGGAAAGCTCGTCGTACCATTCAAGTTGTGGGTGCCGGCAACCATCCAACTCGGCCCAGCCAGCGGCTTCATGAGGTACTGTGTCCAGGTCTCAGCATCTGACCGGCGTGCATCTTTGAGGTGGTTGGCCATCGCATGACAGCTGATGGCGTTAACATCCGTGGTACTTGTAGAAATGTACCCCACGAGCTTCTCAAGGGTTGCCCGCGGATCATTGAAGTGCCTTCCTAACGACTCGCACGCACGGTCTTCAAGGTTCTCTTCACTCCCAACGGCATGGATCGTGAGTGTCCGCATCGTTTGTCGAACATGATCCCAATCGGTAAACCCGCACCAGGTCGTCAACCATTTGTAGACATTCTGCGTCGGGGTATCGGCGCGGCTGGAGAGGGCTGTCAGATCAAGGCCGTCCTGCTTGCACAGTCGACAAAACTCATGCAGGTGGTTGGCGGTGATGAAGTCACTCGGTTTGCCCTTGATGACGACTTCCAGGCCGAGCAGGATGAGTGAGAAGGCACGCGCTGGCGGCTGCTTGGCCTGTGGAGTGAGACTCCAGGCAGACAAGCTCTTCATGGCCTTATCAAGCTCAGAATCGATGGCGCTGTCGGGAGGGACAACTGGCGTGGCACTCGCTGCCGCCTTGCTGCCGGGCTTGGGTTTATAGGACTTGATGTAGGAGGCTTTATCGATGTGCTTATCGCTGAAGGGGGTCGTCTGCCGCTTGATCTGGAAGTGCTCGTAATGCTCATCCGCATGGTAGATGACCACGTCATCCCATTCGCCGATTCCGCCCTGTTCAGCGCCGATCAGCAACGGTGCAGTGCGCCCATCCAGGTATTTGTCCACCATGTCCGACAAACGTTGAGCAATTACCAGCTTCTCGTAGCGGCCTTTTTGCTCAAGCCGGAACCTTCTAATCATTCTGAATCCCTTCAATCCAAAACCGATGCGCAGGGCACCACTGGCAGTTGGCCATATAGTAGCGAGCAGCAGGAGACGAAGAAACTACCGCGTCATGTGAAAAATTCCGCTATCCAGCTGGAGGCGACGTAAAGAGTACAGATGTGCTCTTCGGAGTGTGCATCCGTATCCTCTGGCCGCAATTTGTAGCGACGCCTGGCATGTCACTGGATGACCGTTCGTCTGCTCAATGGCGGAACAGCTTGCTAGCCAGGTATTTCCAAATGAGGTGCAAATAATTACGACAAAGGCAATGAATAAATAGCTGGAAAAAATGAAGCGCTCTAAAACGGTATTTACAAAATATCTGCCTCTGGAATTAATTAATCCGAAAATTATTCAGCGCGGAACCCGAGCGACATCAAAATCAATATACGAATAAATAATATACTACCGCTTGTCGCCTCTGCGAGTCGCAAACCGAACATAGGTCTACGATCGAAGAAGCCAGGGCGATAAATCTAGTACATGGTATTTGAACAGAGCTAAGCATGAGATGCTCAGCCAGCGCTCTTAGGATGGTTTTCGTGAGCCTGTAGTGGAAATGGTGGCTAACCGAACTATCTATTCCTTCATACAGCAACAATCTCAATCGCGCTGTTTGAAGTGACCCTGCATTCAATCCATGTCAGCGCTTTTCGAAACTCATCAGCTAAGTGACAAAGAGAGCGGTCATGAACCAATGCAGGGATAGAACAGGCCGCTTTTTTACCGATGCTGATGGTAGGTGGCGACGACACCTGTTGTAAATATTGATCAGGAGTTAGTAGCTGCCAAGTGCAAGTGCATCCAAGCTGGGAGTGCAGATCATGACGAAGATAATAACGGACTCCGACAGGTGGTTTAATCCGATCAGGCTGGATGCTTACCTGCATGATCTAGAAGGGGTTTTACTGTTGAGACAACCGCGTAAAAGAACTCTGTTTGTAACAACGGAAGGTGTGAGTCTGGCAGTTTTTCGAGCGGCATACCGGCGAGGCCTCACACCCAGTAAGATCAGGTACATCTGGGTCACAATCGGACAAAACTTCTCAGCACAAAGGGTTGAGTCTGAGTTCAAGGACATGATTTCGGATGGAGACGTTATTCCACACAGGGTACGGCGTGACAGGCGGGCCTATATTCTTAAGGGGCGGGCGCAAGTGCGTTGCCATTCGAGTTCTCGGAGATCTACTTCACCAAGAAATAAAGTCGCGGCGCCTAGCCGGGCTTGATGAAGAATCGTCGAGTAAGTCTATCGGGTGGTTTGATTTCACCAATAGACTGACCGGCCTGCTTGTCAGGGCCGGTCTCGCGGATGAGGTGCTCACAAGCGACTATTTGGCCACTGAGTTGGGGCTTTAACGATCAGAGATAGGAGACAGCAGCGATGAAGACAAAACCAAAGGGCGCAAGCTATGGCCACCATCAGTTGCCTTCTATAAAACTACTGGCTCGTGAAATCAAAAAGAACACCGGCGTCAAGCACTGCATTGCGTTGAGCATGTCCGCCAAGCGATATGGCTTTCAAAGCTACGCTCAAGCTAGGGCGGCGGCTTCTCCAACGGGCCCATTTCCTGGCTTTGTGCACAAAATATTCATGGACAACGCAAGAGGTTTCCAATCTACCAGCATTCTCAGGCGACTAGTGACCGCCATCAAGCGGACAAGCAGGATGACCAGGAGGCTTATGGAAAAATCACATGGATCTATTCCAGATTGAGAACGGACGGATCTAGCCGCTTGCCGGCGACCGCATACGGAGCCTCATTCCGCTTTTCCACTTAACAGGGCCCAACGGCAGACAGAGACGCGCTGGCGCTTACCCATGGAATGGATGCGCGCCAGCCATTGCCAAGTTGGGACTGCGACCAGAAGTCTTCCAGGACAATCTCGCCCGTACTTTCGCGTGGGCACTCGCCCCGTTCTCCTTGCCGCCCCCAACTGAACCGTCGGCGTCTGGTGTTCACAGAGTTGGAGAAATATACATATGCAGAGTATGGAGAAGAGCCTATGTCGCACCTGGGACTGGTGTTTTCGCAAAACAAACAATCACGAAGCCTCCAGTTGGAGCAGGCGAGGCCGGCGGAGGCAATACGTCAGCGAAGGTTGACTGACACCACAGTAGTCAAATCCCCTAACCGGAGGAAGCTATGGCAAACCTTGTCGAAATTTCAGCGGATCATGCTGCTACGATTTTGGGTGCGCAGAAGGTGGATGTTCCCAACTCGGCCTTGAAGGAAGTGACTGCCGCGTGCTTGGGTTATGAATCCGTCGAGATACTTGTTGCTCAAAGTAGTGACGCGTTACTCCCATACCAATTGGAATGCGCTGAAGCCGTTGTTCTTAACCTCAAAATCGAAGTCATGAAAGCCACCGAAGACTACGCACTCGACTTTGAATTCTTCAGTCGGCTTGTACACCTCATGGAGCGTTATGACTACGCGCCCCAGGAGGTCGCCGACATGCTCATCACCCGGGAAATGTGCACGCGCGGCCATTCGCGGAGCAAGGAAAGCGGAAATGATCTCGTCTACTTTCGTAAGCTGATGGACATGAATTCTCCGACGTCCTCCGACAAGAACGTCGCCGGCGATGACTCCAAGCACCCAAGCCTAAAGATCCAAGTCCCGTTGTGAGGCACGGCATGAGCACAATGGAAAAGCTGTCCAAGGTCTACGCACTCGATCATCGCATCAGGCTTGAGCAAGAGGCAGCTGCCTCCATGGCAGGCGATGCCGAAATCTCCAAAATGCTCAGCTTCCTGGATGAGTTAGACAGCCTGGCCAGTCAATACCAGTTTCAATCCGTCGATATCGTCAGGCTGATCAAGCCAGACTACCCGATGCCCAAAGAGCTTTCGCGGGCTTGCGATCAGCTCGCGAACGGTTCGCTTGATCCTGAGGATAATCGCAAGGCATCGGCACCAAGGTTGTCGACGGCGACTGGGAAGCAAGGGCAGGGTGGTCGTCGGTCTCCCCGAGTGCCGAAACGCTACCAAAACCCCCATACTGGCGAATTAATTGAAACCGCCAGCGCCAACCATAAGCTGCTGAAAAAATGGAAATCCGACTATGGCGCCGACGAGGTGGAGACCTGGCGCTTATGACCCGTTGGCCCGCGCTGAGCGCCTAATCATGGTTGTCGTGAGCTGGCGGAATTTTGAAGCGCCGTCTCGTATCTCTCCTTCAACGTGACATTCGGCTGCGCGGGTAAGCTCTGCTCGATATGTCAGCAAGTGCTCTGTCAGGGTATCGAAGCTATAAGCATAATCGGACGTGATTTGCGGAAACAGTGGGATAGGCGGCAGCGCTGCGTCGGGGTCAACCTTCAACAGCTTCAGATGATTCTCGAGCAAGCTCCCAAATGCGGGAGGTAAAACGCACCAGTCACCTCCATCCCACAGCCCCGTCACTGTATACACCCATGAGCCATCTTGATTGCGTTCAAATTGAGATAGTGACCCTGGGTTGCCCCCAGAACCCACTACTTTTGAGAGCGCAAAGGATGTGTAGCGGGCAAATGCTAGAAAAACGCCTACCTCGCTGGCACGAATCGCTGGCAACGTGCTTTGGTCTAAAAACTCAAAAACCCAATCAAGCTGCCGGCGATCCAGCACTGGCTGCCCTCTATGAAGCGCCAAGCTGCGCTTTTTTGTTTCCAATCCAGGAGGAAAGGGATTGGGAATGGGCGATGACGCTTTTCTATTGTAGAAGTCGAACAGTCCTCTGGCTTCCTGAATCAAGACAGACCGCGTGCGATACACCGGTGGCACGGTACCGCCATCAGGGGTGCTCTTGCGCTTGAACAAGCGCCAGCGCTCATTGATTGGCCAGCCGTAGAACGGCACGCCGGGCTGAGCCACGTAGCGCGGATTAACTTCAATACTCGTCCACTCGACTGGCGGGTCTGTCCACCATTCCAGAAACATAGAAGCTGAAGCGCTATCCCATTCAAATAACGAAATTTCGCGCTCGAAGCTCCACATCAACATTGACTCCAAGGTACGAGCTGCACAGTTATAGGCACCAGAATTGGTCAACTCAGAAGCGCGCCATTCCAGATACCGCGTGCAAATCTCTACACAGTGGAAAGGTTGTGCCCGGCGATCAATCTTAAGGAGTCGATCACGCACGAAATTGTTAAGGCAGTTTTGTGCCGGATAGAAATGCCGGAATGGCGGGAAGATCGGGAATATGACTAACGGGCGAGCCATCGCAACCTCCGAACGCTAAAATGAGGAGGTGCGACGACGATGCCAAGCTGTTTCGGGTGAACTGAGTGTAGTCCACGCTCAGGACTGTGAGATCTGACCTGATACCTGTATCACGGCCCGGTAATAGATGAACCTGCAAGGTGCCTGGTAACGATGCGTCGTGTGGGTCAGGTTTGAGATTTCCGGGCTAAGCCTCTGAGCGGAAACGGGTTCGGCGATATTTGAACCAAGGGTCGGCGATAGGTGAATGGGGATAGACACCGGTAAAGCGCACCTCCAGACACACCATTTAACATAATATGCATTATGCGCACCTTCGTATGGAGCTGCCGGGGCGTGTGTTGGCCAGATTGGAAGCCAGATCGCGGTGCAATTTTCGCGGACGCGAAAAAATCCGACCTGGTCGGCCGGCACCAGGTGTTGCTAGTAGCAACACCCGCCGTACCTGTTAACGGCTATGTCATGCCCCGTTTAGCCTAAGCGGCTTTCTCGGCCAGATGCTACTCGTACTGCTCCCGATCAAGGTCGCTGTCGGTGATGCTGTCAACGACCTCAAACGGAGTCTCTTCATCGAAAGACCAACTGTCGAAACGACGAATGATGTTGAACCTGGCCTTCATGTGGAACGCGGAGCCGTGAGACATCCTGTCGAGATCCTGTTGGCCTCCGTATACGAGAGAACCCTCCAGGACCAGCTTTCCTAGAGCCTGAATCGTAATTAGCGCTGGTGGTTTTCAAGGAGGTCACTCGAAAGTCGGACGCATTCATGTCGGTCCGGGCTTCTGAGGTAGCGTCCTCCAACAAATCGTCAAGCTGAGACGGCAGATCATCTTCCCGAATGGCGTCCTTGAGGTCGTTGACGCCAAAGGCGGCACGACCAAGCCGAGGATCGTCAGGATTACGCGTGGCTACAATGATAAGGTCATGAAAATTGTAGAATTTCGCTCTCTGACTGAATAGCTCTTGAGCTGAGGACAGCGAAATTCCTTCCGATTTGGAAAGAGCTTTGGCCTGCTGCTTGATAAGACTGAGGATAGCGTAGGACATGGCACTTCTCCTTCTGACGACGCGCTGAAGGGGAAAACTGCTTGCGCATCTTCCCGGTGCATCCAAGGAAAAATGCGCTAGATAAAGGATGTGGGTTGGAGCAATGCGTAGGCCCAGCGACGCGACCTCGGCATGGACTACCCTGCCCCTTTTATATGCCTACAATGAATAACTATGCTAAATATTCATTTAGTTTAGTTATATCTCACTGCGGCAAATGATCCCGACGCTGCCCCTCAAACACAGCTATAGCCACCCCTTCGCTCTCCGAGAGCAAATCACGCAAAGGCGGCACCTAGCGGGCCTTACCCTCCACTTCCGCCATCAGAACAACATCGCGGGCGGGCCCAGGCGCATCGTTCAGGCTACCACTGGCTGGTGAGCGTTACCGGTACGCGCAGCGGCGCAATGGGGCCGTCACGTTGCCCGCACATCTCATCATGCACCACCTGCTGTACCAGCATGCAGGGCACGGGTGGCAGGTCGGCCAACAGCTGCCGCAGCTCGGTAGTGGAGCGCACGCGAACGGGCTGCCCATGGGCATCGCTCAATGTCACGGGGCCGGCGTCGGTCAAGGCGCGCAGGAGGTAGAAGCCACCCTCCAGCGACAGCAGTTCAAGTTCCTTTGCTTCGCCGGTCGAGACCAGCTGGGTAAGCGCGATCAGGTTCATGGTGTGCCCTCTGGCAGGCGGCGGAAGAACAGGGTGATCTGGGCGATCTCAACGCCCAGCTTGCTCATGCTCGAACGGTTGATCAGGCTGTCGTCATCCATGAGGTACATCCAGTCGTCCAGGTCTACCTGCCAGTGCCGCCCATCAACTGGCAGGTCCAGCTGGTAACGCCTAGGAAACCAGCAACAGCACTTTGTGCATGTTCCTCAGTCGTTGCCAGCCAGCCCAAGCAGGCGCTGGCGCAGTTGTGTATCCCGGGCTCCGGGGTCGAGCCAGATGGCAAAGAACGCCCTGGCAAAGACCGGGTCGGCGATATCGCGGCTGAATTTACCGTCGACGTAAAAGCGGCAGCCCTGCCCCGGCAGGTACAAGCCAGTAATGCGCATGCCGGGGCGCACATCCACGAATGCCTCTTCAATCCCATGGGTCCACGCCGTGCGTTGTTGCGGCGTTATGCTGCCACCGTTGAGGCGACGCATTTCCTCGAGGCTGGCCTGTACCAAGGTGTTCCTGGACAACGAACGGTGGTAGAGGAGCTCAAGGGCGAATGGCTGGCTCCAGTCATGAACTGGCCCTGCTGTCCATAATTGGGCTGTGTAAAGACGCAGGCCAAACCAGGTGAACTCACCACTCCCCAGCCGTTGCGCCCCAGGCAGCTCCGCTCGCCAGCCCGCAACCGCCGAAAAGGCAGCCAGTAGCAGACAAAGGCAAGCCCAACGAGCACGGTGCGCCATACTGACCTCAAGTACGCGTAAATACTGTACAACAATAGCATCTTGTACAGATATCGTACTCCAAATGCATAGATTTTAATGCACAGCGCAAGACCTCGGTCACGCCACTAGCGATATGATCAGGTCCGCAATATTAAGAGGTACGAATGCCACGGTCAGCAGCGCATAGGCCTTGCGCGAGCTGGCTGCAAACACACACAGTGGGATCATGATCATGACCACGTCAAAGGCGCCCCAAAGCGCCATGGGCGAAACGCCGAACAACAGAATGTTGACGATGAACCCAAGCAGGTAATAGCCCGACAGGAACAGCAGCGCGTAGCGGCCATCCTGCTCGAAGTACACACGAAGCCCTTCGCGCTCGTCCTCGCTGCGGCTAGGCAACATCAGCGCCGAGGAAACGAACAGCGCAAGTGCCAGCAGCACCAACAGCAAAAACTCCTGGAACGAGAAGGTCGCCCTGACTTGCGGCAGCGAATTGACCGCCCACCAGAAATCCATCTGGGTGGTGAAGAGCATGACCGCCCAGACCAGAGCCACCCAGTCTGGAGCAGCGGTGCGACGGATACGGAAGACGGTCAGCGCCCCCAGAAGCAGGCGCGTGACCGAAAGGCCCAAGACCATAGACAGGACGGTAGCAACGATAGGGAAATTGCTCATGGTGCCTCCTGCTGACCAAGACTCTGGACAGCGTAGGCGGCGAACAGCAAACTTTGCACAAATGAGTACGGGTTCTGGGGGCTTGTCGCAGGTTTTTCAGTGCCTGTGAAACCGAGCGCCGCGCGGGCGGCGCTGGGGCTACGCGCCAAAGCAACCCTCAAGGCTGGCTGTTCCCCACCAAAAGCTGCAGCGTCACTTACCCAAGGAGCCTGTCTTGTCAGAACGCACTCACTGCGGCGTGAAGCCCAGCGACTCTGCCTGGTCGGTGTTTCTGGTGTTCTTGCGCCTGGGGCTGACGTCTTTCGGTGGCCCCATTGCGCACCTGGGTTACTTTCGTGAAGCATTTGTAGCGCGCCGCCAATGGCTCAGTGAACGCAGTTATGCCGAGCTGGTCGCCCTGTGCCAACTGCTTCCCGGCCCCGCCAGCAGCCAGGTGGGCATCGCGCTGGGCCTTTCACGGGCGGGGTTCCCGGGCGCTGTCGCTGCGTGGGCTGGGTTCACATTGCCATCGGCCCTCCTGCTGACGCTGTGTGCTCAGGGCCTGGGGGCATGGGGAGGTGGCGCCCCAAGTGGCCTGTTGCACGGCCTGAAAATCGTCGCAGTCGCCGTGGTGGCCCAGGCCGTATGGGGCATGGCACGTAGCCTCTGCACCGATTTCGCGCGGGTAACCATCGCCCTGTTCGCTGCCTGCACCGCGCTGCTGTGGCCCAACGCAGTCGGGCAGATAGCCGTGATCACAGGCTCGGCCATCACAGGCTTGATCCTGCTCAAGCCTCCGGGCTCCCCGGCAGGGGAAGAGCTGCCGTTTTCACTCAGCCGAAAGGCCGGGCTGGCTGCGCTGGTAATGTTCTTCGCCTTGTTGGTCGGCTTGCCGCTATTGACCCGCATCTGGCCCTCGCAAGCACTGGCAATGATCAACGCCTTTTATAGCGCAGGCTCGCTGGTATTCGGCGGTGGGCATGTCGTTCTACCGTTGCTGGAGTCGGCCACAGTGGCCAATGGCTGGGTCGCGAATGACACCTTTCTCGCAGGTTATGGCCTGGCGCAGGCCATACCTGGCCCACTGTTCACGTTTGCAGCCTTCCTGGGTGCATCCATGAGCTTGCAGCCGTCCGGCTGGGTGGGCGCGACCGTTGGCATTCTCGCCATTTTTACCCCCTCCTTCCTATTGGTGGTTGGTGCAGTTCCCTTCTGGGAAACACTGCGGCGCAGCGCCCGCAGCCAGTCAGCGCTTGCCGGTGTAAACGCCGGCGTGGTCGGACTTCTGCTGGCAGCCTTGTACCAACCGGTGTGGACGAGCGCCATAGCCAAGCCAGCAGACTTGGCATGGGCGCTGATCGCCTTGATGGCCCTGATGTTCTGGAAGTGGCCTGCATGGTTGGTTGTCCTTGGCTGCGGCGTATTCGGTTGGCTGCTGAGCAGCACCTTTTAGGCTCTGTACGAAAAGTTTTGTGGGAGCGGCGGTGCGGCGATCCGACTTGTCCCGCGATGGAGTGCGAAGCGCTCCTGTACCCGATATCAAATGGTGTCAAAGAAGCCGCGAACTCAGGCTTTGCTGCCGCGTTGCGGCAGATCGCGGGGCAAGTCGGATCGCCGCACCGCCGCTCCCACAACGATGAATGACCATACTTTCGTACAGAACCTAAGGGCCTTAGAGACAGTATCGGGCAGCTCACTGCAAGGGAAGCGACACGATGGCAGCCAGCCCACCAATGGCCCTGTTTTCCAGGCGCACCTGCCCCCCCAGCCGCTCGACGATAGTGGCCACGATGGATAACCCCAGCCCTGCGCCATTGGGGCTATTGCGGCTATAGAAGCGCTCGAATACCCGTACAAGATTCGCCTCGTCTAGACCTGGCCCTTCATCTTCGACAACCAGTTCGAAGCGATTGGCCAGGCGCCTGAGTGATACCGTGATACGCCCGCCAGGCGGTGAATGCTCTACCGCATTGGAAACCAGGTTCTGCAAGGCGATGCCCAGCGCTCCGGAGTCGATCATCAGGGCATGGTCACCTTCGCTGAGATCCAGCGAGGGCTCCAGGCCGCGATCCAGTATCCAGGGTGTGAGATCCGCCAGCACATCGGTGACCACTTCGCCCAAGTCGACACGGGTGGCGCGCTGACCGAGGCGCGGCTCGACGCGGGCAAGGGTCAGCAACTGGTTGACCACCCGGGTCAGCCGGTCGACACCGCCAATTAAAAAGCCCAGGGCTTTCTGCCGCTCGGCATCGGTACTGGCGGCCTGTGCGTTTTGCGCATGCAGGCGCAGGATCGCCAGTGGCGTGCGCATCTCATGGGCGGCGTCGGCAATGAACCGATGCTCGCGCCGCAGCAGGTCATCGATCTGCGCAAGCAGGCGATTGATAGCCGCCTGCATGGGCTCAAGCTCGGTCGGCAACGGCACCAGTTGCAGGGGTTCGAGGGAGTCGGCATGGCGCGCACGAATCACATCGGCCATGTTCTGCAACGGGCGCAACCCCCAGCCGATGGCCGCCCAGACCAACAGCGCCAAGCCCAGGCTGCCGAGCAGGAACGGAAACAGGGTATGGCGTACGATGCGGTCGATCAGGTCGTAACGCACGTCGTCGCGCTCACCCACCCAGATCACCCACTGTTTTTCGGGTACCGGTAATACAAAGCCGCGCCATTGTTCGCCACCGCTGGCAAAATCGTAGAAGCCCGCCGCCGTAGGCGGTGCGTCGAGGGTCGGTGCACTGGGGGTGTGCACCAGCAACCGTGCTCCCTCCCCCCACACCTGGAACGCCAGCTTGCTCTCATAGGGGTGGCCCACACGGTGGCGCCCGGCCTTGCCCAGCGCCTCGTTGAATGCCTGATACAGCTTTTCGCGGTTGCCATCCTGCACCGGCAGGTTCATCACTCCCTGCAACAGCCGGGCATTCTGAGCCATGTGAGCATCGTAGACTTCGTTGATCTCGCGTCGGCTGTCGTGATAGTTGTACAACGCCAACAAGCCGGTGCCGAGCAGCATCAGCACCATCACCCGCCACAGCGTGCGCTGGCGCAGCGAGCTCATACCTTGCCCTCGACCAAATATCCGATACCGCGCACCGTGCGGATCAGGCCGTTGAACAGTTTCTTGCGCAGGTGATAGATGTTCACTTCCAGCGTGTTGCTCTCAGGCTCCTCGTCCCAGCCATACAGCAACTGGGTCAGCCGCTCGCGCGTGAACACCTTGCCCGGTTGCGCCAGCAACTCGTGCAGCAGGCGATACTCCTTGGGCGTCAGTATCACGGGCACACCGTTGTAGTGCACCTGCTGAGTGGCAGGGTCCAGGCTTACGCCTGCGTGCTCGATGAGCACCTTGGCCCGGCCGGCGCTGCGCCTGAGCAAGGCGCGCAGGCGAGCCTTGAGCTCGTTGAGGTCGAAAGGCTTGACCAGGTAGTCGTCGGCACCGGCATCCAGGCCAGAGATACGGTCCTCGGTCGCATCGCGGGCAGTGAGAATCAGCACCGGCAGGCTGTTGCCCCCTGCCCTCACCCGTCGCAGCAGATCGATACCGCCCAACCGCGGCAGCCCGAGGTCGAGGATCACCAGGTCGAACACTTCGTGTTGCAGGGCATGCAGCCCGCTCAGGCCATCGCGCAACCAGTCGAGGGTGTAGCCCTCCTGGCGCAACCCGTCGCAGATCCCCTCGCCCAGGGCGGTATCATCCTCAACCAGCAGCAGCCGCATGTTCAGTCCTGTTTGTCCTTGATGGCCTTGAGTAAAGCATCGATATCGCCACGCCGGCCCTGGTCGGCCAGCTCGCGGCCTGGCCGTGGCGGCGCCTGGCGTGCTTTTTCCAGGGCGGCGGTGGCTTCAGCGTAGCGTTTTTGCCGGGACAGATGATCGGCCCAGAAGTAATTGCTGTCGATACCGTTGGGGTTCACTTGCAGCGCCTTGCGCAACAAAGTGTCTGCCTTGTCGCTGTCACCAAACCCGATGGGCCAGCCCGGCACCTGGTCGTACAAAGTGCCCAGGCTGGTATAAGCCGAGCCCTGCAGGGCATTGGGGTCGAGTTTCATCGCCTCCTCGAGGCTGGCCTTGGCCGACTTGACCTTGCCCAGCGCCCCCAGGCCGCCGATGGCACCCGCCCAACTGCTGTTGATGATGCCCTCCCAGATCAAGGGTTCGGCCGAGCCCGGGTGCTGATGGACCAGCGTAGAAGCGTCGGCTGCGAGTTTCTCGAACGCATCGGCGCGTTTGTCTTTAGGCGTTTGGTACTGGATCTGCGCCCAGCGCTGCTGCAAGTTAGCCAATTGTTGGCTGCCGGCCTGGTCCAGCGCCCAGGTGAGCGGTGCGAACGCCAGCAGGCCAGCGATGAACAGACGTTTCATTTGATCGACTCCTTGGAATGGCTAGCGAGGTAACGACGGATCACCGGCAGTTGCTTGCGCAATGCACGGTCGACCACGCCGGGCAACATGCCGTTTATGTGCACGAAGAGCTTTTCCGGCCAGCCCAGGTAAAGCTCCCTGCGCTCTGACTGCACGGCCTTGAGCACAGCGCGGGCCACATCTGCCGGGTCGTCCATGCCGACTTTCAGGGCCTTGTTGAGCGCCGTGGCAGCGGTGCTGTTCATCGCGGTGCGTGTTGCCCGGGGGGCGGCGTACATGACATTCACCGAGGTATCGGCCAGCTCGCGGCGCAGCGCCTCCGAGAAGCCGCGCAGGGCAAACTTGCTGGCGCAGTAGGTGGCATAGCCGGGGTAGCCGATCGAGCCGTAGGTGGAACCGACGTTGACCACCAGTGCCCTGGGTTGTGCGCGCAGCAGCGGCAGGCACACACGCGTCAGTTGCAGGGCGGCTTTGAGGTTGATGTCCAGCAACTCGTCCAGCGCCTGCTCGTCGATCTGATCGAACAGGGCAAAACGGTTCACGCCCGCGGCATTGATCAGGACGTTGACCCCGCCCATCTCCCGGGCACGGGCAAGCACCTGCTCGCGCCCCTCATGGCTGCGCAGATCGGCCGACTGCCAGAGCAGCCTGTCGTGATAACGGTTCATCAACCCGGCGAGTTTGCCCATCTGCCGGCTCACCGCCAGTACCCGGGCACCGGCTGCGCACAACTGCTCGGCCAGTTCCAGGCCGATGCCTCCGCTGGCGCCGGTGAGTATCACTACACACTCAGGCAAGCGCATGACGCACCTCTTGCAGGCCCGCACGCGGCAGCCCCTGGAACATATCGGTATACAGCCGGTAAACCACTTTGGCCGCTTGGATCACAGCCCGCTGGTCGTCAGCATCATCAAGGCGGTCCATTAATTGCCGGTAGGTGACCATGTGATCCTGGTCCAGCGCGCCATGGGAGCTGAGGTAGCTGAAGGCCCTGTCGGGCAACGCCAGCGTGCTCTGGATCGTGCCGGCGGCCTGGGTGGCTAGGGCAATGCTGGTGCCTTCGAGCACATTTACCATGCCAAACAGCCCGACCGGGTTGCCGCGGGCGATCATGTCGTAAAGGTAGGCGACCATCAGCTCGATCGGCAGTGCCGGGCGACCGTCACGTACCGCTTCCCAGTCGCCACCGCAGGCATTGATGTCATTGAGGATCCACTGCTCGTGGCCGTACTCCTCCTCGATGTATTCGCAGACGGCGCCGCGCAGCCATTCCAGGCGCGAAGGCAGGCGCGCCCCGCACGCCATCATCAGCGGCACGGTATGGCGTACATGGTGGTATGCCTGGGTCAGGAAGGCCACATAGCTGTCGAGGCTGACGTGCCCCGCCAACGCATCGCGTATGATCGGTACGGCGAACAGGGCCTGACGCTCCTGGCTGGTTTGCATTTGCAGGGTATCGAAAAAGGACATGGCAGACCTCACAACGGGATATCGGATAACAGGGAGTGGTAACGCCGCAGGATGGCCTCGCGGCGCGGGCGGCCATTGGCGGTCAGGGTGTCTTCGGTACTGGACAAGGGGCACGGCAGGCGACGCCAGGCATGGACCCTGGCGTAGTCCGGCAGCAAGGCATTGCAATGCTGCACAGCCTGGTCGATGAGGGTGTCGGGGGTAGCGGGGTCCAGCGGCCAGAGCAATGCGAGGTTCTTTGGCAGGGCCTCGCCATGCACGAACGCCTGGGCGATCACGCCGCTCTGGGTCAGTTCGGCCTCCACCCACTCCGGGTTGACGTTGCGCCCGAAGCTGGTGATGAACTGGTGTTTCTTGCGGCCATCGAGGTACAGGTAGCCCTCCTCGTCGAAATGGCCGAGGTCGCCAGTGGCCCACCAGCTATCGCAAACAGGTGGTTCCGCCAGATAGCCGAGCAACACCGAGCCCGCCACCAGCACCTCCCCGTCCTCGGCGATACGCACCTGCACATGGGGCAGCGGTTTGCCGACACTGCCTCGGCGGGCTGCGCCCGGCCGGTTCAAGGCCACCACCGAAGCGCACTCGGACAGGCCATAGCCCTCGAACACCGGCAGGCCGATCGCTTCGGCGCGGGCCAGCAAACTGGGCGCCACCCGGGCACCGCCGACCGCAACGAACCGTAGCGCCCCCACCTGCATCAGCCCGCGCTCGATGGCAGTGATCAGCCCCATCAACAGCTGTGGCACCACAATCAGGCTCTGCGCGCCGCTCAGGGCGACAGCCCCCAGCAAGCGCTTGAAATCGACCTGGCTTGCACCGCCCATGCCCAGTTGCGCCTGGGGGTACAGCAGCAGACTCGCCCCGGCCATCAATGCGGCGTAGGCACCAAGGTTTTCCAGCAGCACACCAAGCGGCAGCACCGCCAGGTAACGCTGAGGTTCACTGGGCCGGCTGGCCACCTCCAGTTCCCGGGCGACACGCAACAGGGCTTCGACAGACAGGCACACGCCTTTGGGCTTGCCCGTACTGCCGGAGGTGTAGGTGATCTTGGCGGTGCCGGCAGGCAGCGCTGCAGCGGGCTCTGCCTCGCGAACCCAGAACACGTCCTGCTGAGCGAACCCCAGCTCGGCGAGCGTACCGTGCCATTGCGGGTCGCACAGCACATGGCTGGCACCACTCTGCTCAATGCAATGGCTGAACTGGGCAACACTGAAGAACGACGGGACGATTACACAGGGACGCTCGGCAAACAGCGCCGCCAAATCCCAGAACAGCAACTGCGGGCTGTTATCCAGCGCCAGTACCAGAGGGCCTGGCGAACACGTACGCAAGCTGTGGGTGCGTAACCCCACCTCTGGCAGCAACTGCCTGTAGGTGAAGCGCTCGGTCGCCCCTTGCACGGCAATGGCGTCAGCGTGATCGCGGGCAAACGTGACCAGCAGTTGATGAAAGCGCTCCAGTTCATGCGGCATGGCCAGCCTCCTGAAAGGCCGTTGGCAATCCCAGGCGCTGGAACACTCCAGCCTTGCTCAAGGCATCGAAGCCATGACCGATGCTGCCGGCAAAGACTTGCGGATGCTGAGCGTAGTAGGTACCCCATTGGTCCACCTGCCCATTCAGCCGAGCCGGGTCGGCCGACGCCAGTACCGATGGCACCAATCCCAGGCGCTGGAAACTGTTGATCAGTGTCGTCGCGCCGGTGAATGCCACCCACTTCAGGCCCCGTGTGGCCAGCAACCAGGTCACCGCTATGATCATGATTCGCGCGCTACCGGCACTGAGCGAGGCCAGGTTGCCGACTTCGACCATGCACTCACGCTCAAGGGGGCAGCCCGCTACGCGTGAAACTGCAGCTTCCAGCGGCTCATCCAGGTAGTGCTCGAGAAACAGCGGCCCGCTGCTGGCCGGGTGCAAGCCTGCGGCAGCAATCAGCCGACCATGGCTGTCATGCAGCGCCAGCAGTTCTGGGAGGTAATGGTACACATCAGCGTGGTGCACGCTGGCAAAACACTGATGAATGAAGTGCTCCAGCTCATCGCGGCCAGGGTCCTTGTGCAGATGAAGCGACAAGTGGGCGTGATTGTCGACGTGGCTGCCGATAGGCAATGGGAGCAGGCTGCTCCACTGAGACTGGGTCATGAAACTCCCCCCGTTTGGGCTTGATGGGGTGAGTATCAGTGGTCAATCTGAAGGGAATCTGAAGTCAAGGATTCGACCTTGGTCGCAGGGCGCGTGCTGATCATTGGAGACAGAAGCCAGCGCGATAAGAGCGGCCACTCACTGACCTTTATCAATCTCCCCGTGATGTTCAAGCGTAGAACCGACACGATGGCCTTTATCGGCCAGACTTCTGTCAGGGCCACAGGGGAGCCACCAATGTTAACCGTCACACTGATCAACGCGCTGGTCGTGATGCTGGTGGTGGTGATTCATTACGAATGCCTGCTACGCCTGAACGACTGGCTACCGCGGCTCAAGCTCTGGAGCCGGTTTCGCATCGTCATCGGGGTGTTCGGCGCGTTGGCGGCCCACGCACTGGAAGTCTGGTGCTTTGCCCTGGCCTATTACCTGATGGCCAATGCCAAAGGCTGGGGTACGCTGAGCGGCAACTTCGATGGCACATTCATGGACTGCGTGTACTTCTCATTCACCACCTACACCACCATCGGCTTTGGCGATATCGCGCCAAGTGGCGACCTCAAATACCTCACAGGCCTGCAGGCGCTGACGGGCCTGGTGATGATCACCTGGACGGCCTCCTTTCTGTTTCTGGAAATGCAGAAGTACTGGAAGACCAAGTAGCGAGGCGTGGGGAAATCAGCGCGGCAATTGACAACTATCAAGTACGCAAAAGGCGCCGCGTTGAAACTGTACCTCCTTTGTACACCCCCAAATATAAGGAGGCTTGCCATGGCATCCGCCGAAACACCCCGCCCCCACGCCGCAGCGTCATTTCCTGCCACCACCGGCGAACACTGGATCGAAGCGCTCGACAACGGCACCCATGTGCTGATCAGGCCTTTGCAGCCCAAAGACCGCCAGCGCGAGAAGAACTTTATCGAACGCCTGTCGCCACAGTCGCGCCACTTCCGCTTCCTGTGCCAACTCACGGAGCCTGGCGAAGCCATGCTGGATCAACTGATGGTCGTCGACCACGACCAGCATATGGCCTATGTGGCCCTCGCCCATGTCGACGGTGAACTGCAGGAGGTTGGTATTTCCCGTTACGCGACCCGATCGGGTAGTGAAGAATGCGAGTGCGCCGTCACCGTCCTCGATAGCTGGCAGCGTCACGGTTTGGGTACATTGCTGCTCCAGCACCTGATCGACCACGCACGCGCCCAGGGCCTGCGGCACATGTATTCCATGGACGCTGCGGCCAATGTGGCGATGCGCGACCTGGCTCAGGCAGCAGGGTTTACCAGCGCCAGAGACCCGGATGACCCAAGCCAGTTGATTCACCGGCTTTCGCTGGCCTGAGGCGATGCCGCAGCGGTGGCCTCCGGCAGCAGGTCCAGTTGCTCCAGACACTGCCGCTCATCGGCCGCGGTCACCCCCTCGAACGCCCTGACTTCAAGCAACGGCGTATTGAACAGGGCCAGCCGGATGACGCCGTTGCGATCCAGAAACGTTTGCGCCAGGCACTGGCAGACCGATTTGGCCACCAGTGCGGCGAACGCTCGATCCTCTGGCAGATCAATCTGTGCCTGCAAGTGGGTCTCGCACCCGCTCACAATGCCTTGTACGGAACGGCTGGCGAGCACAAGTGTGCTTATGCCCAGCACGGCGAACAGTAGCAGCATGCCCAGCATAATGTTCGACTCTCTGGCCACACCCCGGATCAAGGCAAGCCTCGCTTGCCAACCTGTGCCCTGCTCGGAAAAAATGGTCTCGCCCACAGCGCCCTTGAAACAGCGCTGCACGGCCAACCCGACCGCCGCGCTCAGCGCCAGCACTGCCAGCACAATGACCGGGGCACGCATGGGCAGCCGCCAGGCCGGGCCCAGCACCTGATACACCGAGGCGGCAACCACCAGCGTGGCAATTGCCGCGATCCATCCAAGGCTGCCCTTGGGACGTGTTACCCAGGCCCTGAGCTTTGCCCTTGCTTGCATATTCATGAGAACCTCCAGCACCGTGCTAGCGCACAGGGTCTATGGCAACCGTTTCCAGGTGCTCGGGCACGCACACCTGCCAGCCGAGCTCAAGGCTTATCCGTCGACGCAAGGTGTCCGCAGCATGCGGTTCGCCATGAATGACGTAGGTTTGCCGCGGTGGCCGGTTGAACCCGCGTAACCACTCCATGATTTCGTCCGCATCGGCATGCGCCGACAGGTTGTCCATGGCAAAGACCTGCGCCCGGATCGGCACATCTTCGCCATGCAGGCGCACGCTGCGCGCTCCGGCAACAATATCAGCACCCCGAGTACCGCCTGCCTGAAAGCCGGAGAACAGGATGCTGTTATGAGGATTGGGCGCCAGCGCCTTGAGGTGGTGCAACACCCGCCCCCCCGTGGCCATGCCGCTTGCGGCAATGATCACCGCAGGTTCGCGCAGCTGATCCAGGTGCCTGGATTCATCGACCGTACGGATGATCTGTGTGCCTTTGCACATCTGCGCGCACTCCAGCGCCGTCAGGCGGTGTTCACGCCTGAACTGTTGGTACAGGGCCGTGGCATCCATCGCCATCGGGCTGTTGAGATACACGGGTATGTCGGGTATCAGCCCGTCGCGCTTGAGCGTGTACAGGTAGTACATCAACAGTTGCGCACGGCCAATGGCAAATGACGGTACCAGCGTGATGCCATGGCGCAGCAGGGTCTGGTTGATCACATCGGCCAGGTAACGCTCCGGAGCCTGAGCAGGGTGCGAACGGTCACCATAGGTCGATTCCACCAGCAGCGCATCGGCCGCACCGATCAGCTCGGGCGCACGCATCACGGGGTCGTGGGGCCGCCCCAGATCGCCTGATGACACCAGCGTCTGGCCATCCACCGTCAGTTGCACGGTCGCCGCGCCCAGAATGTGCCCGGCCGTGCGCAGCAACAGTTCGATACCGGGCGCGATCTGGGTGCGATGGTGCAACGCGACGGGCCTGAACAGCTGCAGTGCGCGCTTGGCATCCTGCTCGGTGTACAGGGGGCGGGCCGGCGAATGCTTGGAATAACCATGACGATTGGCATGTTCGGCCTGCTCCTCCTGCAGCCGGGCGCTGTCGAGCAACAGGATTTCAGCCAGGGCACAGGTCGCAGGGGTGGCATATACAGGCCCGCTGAAGCCTTCGCGCGCCAACACCGGCAGGTATCCGCTGTGGTCCAAGTGGGCATGGGTGAGTACCACCGCATCGACCGCACGCAGTGCCGCTGGCAGTGGCTCCCAGTTACGCAAGCGCAGTTGCTTGTAGCCCTGGAAAAGCCCGCAGTCGATCAGCACCCGTGTCGAATCACGCGTCAGCAGGAACTTGCTGCCCGTCACCGTGCCCGTACCGCCGAAAAAGGTCAGTTGCATGGCGGTGGCTCCCAGGTGTCGATCACGCAGGGATGAACGGTCAGCACGCTGCACGGTGGATCGCTCACCATACGTTCGGTGGTGTCGCCCAGCAGCTTGCTCAAACCCTTGGGCTGCACTACCCCCAGGACCAGTACGTCGATATCTAGGGCCGCTACCTGCTCCCGGATCACGTGCACTGCCCCGCCTTCCTTGAAATGCCGGCAATCGAGAGGCACACCTTCGGCATCGGCCAATGCATCGAAGGACACCTGCAAGGCATCACGCATCTCCTCGACCCAGGTCTGCGCAACCAGCATGTCCGGGGCAAACACACCAACCAGGTCATATGCCGAGAGCAGGTGCAACTGCGCATCGCATTGCAGCGCCAGCGCATCGGCGGCCCGGATGAGGGCGCGGTTGAATAGCATCTGGGCCTCGGGTTCATCGTGCAAGGCGGTGTCCACGGCTATCAGTATGCGTTTGGGCAAGGACGCGGCTGCCCGGGGCACGAAATGCATCAAGCCTTGGTACGATCGCATCAGCGCGCAGTCCAGCGGCGTGCCGAAAAACCGGGCCAGTGCCGGTGTTGTTTCGGTGTCCTTGATGACCATATCGGGCTTGAGCTCGCGGATGTAGTCGGCTGCCTGGTCGCGCAGGTCTTCTGCCTTGACGATATCCACCGTCAGATAGGTATTACTGGACCGGTGATGTTCGACCAGTTCCACAAGCTGCTTGCGATAGAGCCCGTATTGGCGCTGCAGCTCGGCTTCGTTCAGCCGCTCCTGGTGTAAAGAATGCGCCTCGTACGGCTCGAACAGCCCAACGATATGCACCGCTGCGCCGCTGACCTGCGCCAGGGCAAGTGCCCGGCGCAGAGCCGCCGAGTGCGGGTCTATGTCTGTAAGCAGCACCAGCAGTTGTCGATACTGACCCATGGGAAACCTCCGGCCGCACGCGGCGATGGCAAGTAGCATCAATCTTCGAGCGCCCTACCCTTCAGCGCTTGATGCAGATCAGAAAGTCATCACCCGCGCACCAACTTGATCAATGTCAGAACCGTACCGACGCCTCACGGTACAACCAGTACAGCCCACGTTGATCAGGCCCTCTGGAGGCCCTATGAACAATCAGTTGCTGGAAACCGAAGACACAAGCGAACACTGGGTAGACACCCTTGATGACGGCACAGCCGTGCTGATTCGCCCGCTGCGCGATGATGATCACGAACGGGACAGACGCTTTGTGAGCACGATCAGCCATGAGGCCCGGCGTTTTCGTTTTCTCGCCGGACTCAGCGGTGGCTTGCCCGGCCTTGACGCGCAGTTGATGCCGGTTGACGGTCACCAGCGCATGGCCTACGTAGCGCTGGCCCATGCGAATGGCCAGCTGCATCAGCTTGGCGTAAGCCGCTATGCCGCGACCCCGGGTAGCCACAATTGCGAATGTGCCGTCGCTGTCAGTGAACAATGGCAACGCAAAGGGCTGGGCAAGCTGTTGCTGCAGCACCTGATCGAAGCGGCTCGGCGCAATGGCTACCAGTGCATGGTGTCCAGGGACCTGTCGAGCAACTACGCCATGCACCGGCTGACCAAGGCGCTGGGCTTCAGTTCGCGCTACCTGGGCGGCGATGTCAGCGAAATCCTCCATGAGCTTGACCTGCGCGCCTGAAACAAGGCCCTTGCGGGCCTTGCACTTCAACCTTGCGAATGCTCGGGCGAGATCACCAGAACACTGCTGCGGAGCCGATGCAGGATGCGCTCGGCCGTACTGCCGATAAACCAGCCGATACCATGATGGTGGTAGCGCCCCATCACCAGCACATCGATATCGTTGTTGTCCATGAACAGCGCCAGCACCTTGGTCGGGTCCCCCACCCGCATGTGGCGGTGCTCGGCGGGGATCCCGTTGCGTTCGGCCAATGCCTGGAAGGCATCGGCCTGAGCCTCGTGAAGTGTCCGTGACAGGTTCGAATCGAACAGGAATGAATGTTCCCGACTGCCTTCGGTGTCCAGGTACATGGAACTCATATCGTAGGCATACAGCAGTTCGATCTGGGCGTTGCATTGCAAGGCCATCTTGAGAGCTTCGCTGATGATATGGTCGTTGAAGCCTTCGAACTGATCCTCCGGGCGAGAAAGGTCAACCGCTGCAAGTATCCGCCGCGGCAGGGCATTGCTGGCGTTGTGTACAAGGTGTAGGGGAATTCGGGTGTCGCGCAGCAACTGCACGTCGAGCGAGGTGAACATGGCTCGCAGCCACCACGGTTCATGCTCCAGCCCCTTGATCAGCAGGGCGAACGGCTGCTCACGCAGATGCACCTGGATCTCGTCCAGCGGATTTTGCACCCACAAAACCTCCGTGGTTACTGTCACGCCGTTGCGGCGCATCGACAGTGCCTGGGTTTCCAGCCATGCACGGTGTTGCTGAACATAGCCCTCACGCATGACCGCCAACGCCTGGTCGTTGACCAGGCCGGCAGTGGCCAGGCCCTCAAGGTAGTCAAAGGCGACGATGTGCAATGGCATGCCCTTGGCTTTGGCCAGGGCCGCCGCACGGTCATAAACCGGCGTGCGGCGCATCAAGGGCGATGCGATCAGAAGAAGTCGTTGCGGGTTGGTCATGGCACACCTCTGCGGGCTCGATGAGTACCTTGATGATCTGACAGCGGCGCCTGTGCGGTTTGATGTTTATCAAAAGTCAGAGGGCACTGATCAACGGCTGCCGCCGTTTGACGCAAAATTGACACGGATCAAGACTTACACGCTTTTTAGGCGCACGCTGCTGTAGTTACCAACAACAATCAGCGATGCCCCGGAGGCATGCCATGGCACTCATGAAAGCGGCCATTTATGTCGAAAAGGACCGCATCGTGCTGGAAGACAAGCCCATCCCTGAGATCGGCCCGCTAGATGCGCTGATGCGCATCAGCACCACGACGATCTGTGGCACCGATGTGCATATCCTGCGTGGAGAGTATCCAGTGGCCAAAGGGCTGACCGTCGGCCACGAGCCAGTGGGTGTCATCGAAAAACTGGGCTCAGAGGTTCGCGGATTCCACGAAGGGCAACGCGTCATCGCTGGCGCCATCACCCCAAGCGGCTACAGCAATGCCTGCCTGTGTGGCTGTGGCGCCCAGGACGGCGCCAGAACGGCGCATGGTTTCAAGGCCATCGGTGGCTGGAAGTTCGGCAATGTCATTGACGGTTGCCAAGCTGAATACGTGCGGGTGCCGGACGCGATGGCCAACCTCTCCCCCATTCCTGACAGCCTCAACGATGAACACGTGCTGATGTGCCCCGATATCATGTCCACTGGCTTTTCCGGTGCAGAACGCGGGGGCGTGACAATCGGCGATACCGTCGCCGTGTTCGCCCTGGGCCCGATCGGCCTGTGCGCGGTCGCCGGCGCCAAAATGCTGGGCGCCACCACCATCATTGGCGTGGACACCGTGGCGGCGCGCATCAGCGTGGCACGCGAAATGGGGGCTTCACACGTGGTCGACTTCAAGCAAGGCAACGTGGTGGCGCAGATCATGGCGCTGACCGATGGCCGTGGCGTAGATGTAGCCATCGAAGCGCTGGGCACCCAGGCCACCTTCGAATGGGCACTGCGGGTGCTGCGCCCCGGCGGCACGTTGTCCAGCCTGGGCGTGTACAGCGCCGACCTGCGCATCCCCGTGGATGCATACGCTGCCGGCCTTGGCGATTACCGCATCGTGAGCACACTGTGCCCCGGCGGCAAAGAGCGGATGCGCCGGTTGATGGCGGTGGTTGCCAGTGGCCGCGTCGACGTTTCCCCCTTGGTCACCCACCGTTTCCGGCTCGATGATATCGAAGCTGCCTACGAATTGTTCGCCAACCAGCGCGACGGCGTAATGAAGGTGGCGATCACGCCCTGAACCTCGCCACGCCGTCGGCAAGGACGCCATTGCCCCCTATCGATAGGCAGTCCCTTGCTCATGCATGCACTGAGGTTCCGATGAACGTCTACGTCGAGAAAAGCGCCAACGACAATCGCTGGTGGGTACACATGGACGAGTGGCGGGTGAGTTTCAGAACACCCATAGAAGCCGAACGGTTCGTGGGCGTGCTGACCGCCCGCCTCAACGCGCCTCATTCACTGTACAAGATCGCCACCGTCGCTTTCAGACCTGCGAAGGAGGCATGAAATGTCGGGCCTGACCGACTTTCAGCTGCTCGGGCAGCCTGCGCCAACGTGCAAACCCCGGCCCGTTCATTTCAAACCACTGACATGCCCGTGCAGTGAGTGCCGGGTCAGCGGCTTGTGTTTGCCCACGGGTTTGCCCATGCAATGCAACAGTTATTTCGGCACACTGATCGGCCCTCGTATCCGGGTCAGGAAGGGGGCTGCGCTGTTCAACGCAAATGTGCCCTTGAGTAGCCTGTATGCGGTGCACTCAGGCAGCTTCAAGACGAACTTGAACAACGCCGAAGGTCAGGGTGTGATCATCAACTTCTGGATGCCAGGGGACGTAATGGGGCTAGATGCCATAGCCACCGAGCTTCATGTCTGTGATGCCATCGCCCTGGAAGACAGCGAAGTGTGCCCGGTGCCCTATCATCGCCTGCAAGCCCTGGCGCGTGATTTCCCCACGCTGCAACAGAGCTTGAACCGCCTAATGAGCCGGGAGATTATCCGCGAGCATGAGCGCGTGCTGATGCTCTGCAACCTCTCTGCCGAGCAGCGGCTTGCCAGCTTCCTGCTGAGCCTTTCCCGCCGCTTCGTCAGCCGCGGCTATTCATCCCAAGGTTTCGTGTTGCGCATGTCTCGCGAAGACATCGCCTCCTACCTCGGGCTGCGCCTGGAAACCATATGCCGCTCGGTCGCTCACTTACGCGGTTTGGGTATCGTCAACCTGCACGGCCGGCTGGTGGAGATCCTCGACATGCCAGCGCTGATCGCGCTCGAACTGGGTTCCCAAGGCAGCTTTGCCATCGCCCCGGTGCAGACCTGATGCTCGACCTGGTGAACTTGGCTCACGGGGCCGTGGCATTGGGCATCGGCATGCTGGTTGGCCTTGAGCGGGAGCGCAAGAAGGTCAACAGTGAGGCTCCCGCCGCAGCGGGTTTGAGAACCTTCGCAATCACCGCCCTGATGGGCTATGTCTGCCATGTAATGGCTGGCCCAGTTCTGGTCGGCGTTGCATTGGTGGGCATAGCGCTGCTGTTGGCCATTTACCACCGCACAAAACCCGACGAAGATTCGGACATTACCAGCGCAATCGCCTTGCTGCTGGTGTTGGTGTTGGGAGGCCTGACAGTCGAACACCCCGAGCTGGCAACCGCCATCGGTATCGTACTCACCATACTGCTGGCCCTGAGGCGTGAGCTTCATCGTTTCGTGCTGCAGCAACTAAGCGAGGCCGAACTGCGCGATGGCTTGTTGCTCCTCACAGTAGCGCTGGTTGTGCTGCCGTTGACGCCGGACCGGTTCATTGGCCCCTACGGGGTACTGAACCCGCGGGTGATCTGCACGCTGGTCGTGTTACTGATGGCAGTCGGTGCGCTAGGGCATATCGCCATGCGCCTGCTGGGGCCACGCTATGGCTTGGCCCTGAGTGCGATCGCATCCGGGTTTGCCTCTGGCTCGGCGACCATTGCCGTGCTTGGCCATCAAGCACGAAAGCAGGACACGTTCATGTGCGCGTTCGCCGCTGCGGCGGTGCTGTCCAACCTCGCCACCCTTGTCCAGTTTGGTTTGGTGCTTGGCGTTGTCGACGTGCGCTTGCTGCGCCCTTTCTGGCCATCTATAGGTCTCGGTATACTGGTCACGCTCATTTACGGCGTGCTGTTGCTGGCGCCTTGGCGCCCTGTGCCAGTCAGCCCCACGACCAAGCCTGGCAGCGGTGCTTTCAGCCTGTTCACAGCACTGCTCATCACGCTAGCGATTACCTGCATTGCATTGTTTTCGGCGTTTCTGCTCGAGCACCTTGGTCACAAGGGGGTCAGCATTGCTGCCTTTATCAGTGGCTTGGGCGATGCGCATGCCGCAACTGCTTCGGTCGCTTCGCTCGTTGCTGCAGGCCAGCTGAAAAGTGCCGACCTGATGTTACCGGCAATGATGGCGCTCACAGGGAATACCGTGACCAAATGCGTACTGGCATGGAGCGGCGGCGGATCTTCGTTCGCTCGCCACCTCATTCCGGCTCAGCTCGTCATACTTGGCACGCTATGGCTTGCGTTGTTGATCTGATACATCAGTCCGAACAGCTACCGTTTGGCGCGCGCCGAAAATGCTAAGCCAGGTACCTGCTGCTGGGTTTTTTAATGATTAAACAGTCCGTACTCGCTCAGCTGAGCATCCGCACCGAACTCGCCGCCTCACACGCCATCCTCAGGTCTTCCCCCGCAAGCAAATGCTGGTAATGCGCCTTCAATGCCGGCTCCCAGCCCGCCACTTCCTCCAGTACTTGCTCGGCCTGCTCCCGCGTCAGGGCAAAGTGAGCGTGGTGGCTGAGCAGGTTTGCGCGGCTGATCTGGCTGCCCTCACGGCCAACAGCCATGGCCAAGGTTTGTGCCGGCCCTTCTTCGAGCATGGGCAGTACGTCGTACATCGGCGACAGACGCCACCCGCCTGCCACCCAGATCACTGCATGGTTGCGTGGATGGTCGTCAGAGTTCCCCACCAGAGCGTTGTAGCACATGCGTTTGAACAGCTCCTGCAGATCAGCATCGGGCACGCCCCGCCGGCGCATTTCATCGGCTACGGCAGCGTAGCGCCAATCCCGATGGTGTGCGCCGTTCCATTCTGAATCCAGCAGGGTCAATGCGCTGAGCATGGGAATGCGCCGGGCGCCCTGCGCAATTGGCGTGCGGTCGAAGCGTTCGATCAGCAAGGTTGAAGGGTTTTCGGCATGCAGCGCGGTTTTTGCCACGTTCAAACCCTGCCCTGCTGCAAAGGTCATGCAGGCATATTCGATGGAGGGCAGGTCGTAGTGGTCGTAGCGATCACGGGGCTTGGCCAGTATCAACATGCCATTGTCCTGCAGCGTGCGTTTGGGGCGCGCGCCGCCCAGGGCGGAACGCTGTTGGCGGACGTTGAGGGTTGCTACCGACTCGGCGTCGAGCTGGCCGTCGTACACCGCCTCGCACGCGGCGACGAATTTCGCCAGGCCTTTCAAGGTGGGTACCGCGCCGTCGCCCAGGCCAGGTGCGGGCGTGGTTGCGCCGCCGGCCATCAGGTTGCCGACGCGGTCGTTGTTCGGTGACTTGAGCAAGAAATCGAGGGTGCCCAGTTCCTGGCCGTACGCCCTATGCAGCAGCCGCTCGCCCCAGCCATCAGGCATGGCGTCATTGATGAAGCCGGGTATGCCGCGGTTCTTGGCGATCCCCGTGTAGGGCTCGGCACGCAGGGGGTAATTGATGGGGTCGGGTACCCAGCCGCCCTGCGCCACATGGTCAGGCGCATAGAGGAACTCACCGAGCTTGCCTTTGAGGGTCAGCCGGCCAAGGGTGATGACCTCACCCGTCTCGGGGTGCTCCATATAGATGTAGGCACGGGACATCAGAATTCCTCGGGCTTGGGTTTTGCCAGCCGCACGCGGCGGGATGCGAGGCTCTGGTGGGCATCGTCGTCATCACTGAAGCGGGTGATCTGGGAGGTTCTTTCAATGCCCTCCAGCGAGGCGAAGACCGTGTCGCTGATGCCCAGGCGCCATAACACCAGCATGAAAGAACGCAGGTCCACGCGTGCGGAGCCGCCTTCGATCTTGCGAAGGGTATGCGCGGAGACGCCGATTGCTGCTGTGAGGTCTGTTTGACGCAAACCGAGCGACAGGCGCCTTGCCTTCACCAGAAGCCCTATTTTACTGAGAGTATCGACGCAGGCGACGGGGAAAAAGTCATCCATAAAGTCTACCAGTACTAACATTAAGTCTCATAAGGTAAACCATAGCACGCATTACGGTTTGTTACGATGAGCATAAAGCTCACAATATTAAGTTTTAACTCTAATAAGGGACACCACGATTAACGTTATAGATTGCTGATGGTCACCTGTCGGTGATGCCGGGCAGGCCAGAAACCCGACTATGCTGGAAGCAGCCCAACCTCGGGTCGCAGGGGAGCTCGGATTTTTATCCGGAGTACCGCCTAGTGGCCCAGGCCGTTCCATCGCAGCCCAGGCCACGCGCCCTCCTCCTCAGCCTGCTGCACGCCAATATCCAGGACGTTTTCAACGAGTTCGGCGTGCAGATCATGTCGCCCCACTACCTCGGCGACCCGCTGCAGGCCAAGTGGGTGCCAAGGGAGCAGTGGTACGCCGACCCTGCCAAGCCAGAACATCCGCAGCCAGCCAGCAAGCCTTGAAAGGGAGTTTGCGATGACGGACCCAAGCAAGAAGATGAGCCTGATGGGCCTTACTACGCTGGTGACGGTCAACATGATGGGGTCGGGCATCATCATGCTGCCGACCAACATGGCGCAACTGGGCGCGGTGTCGCTGTTGTCATGGGCCTTCACCGCGATTGGTTCGATGGCCATTGCCTACTGTTTTGCTCAATGCGGGATCTTCTGCCCGCGCTCTGGCGGCCTGTCGGCCTACACCGAAGAAGCCCACGCAAAATCAGGCTTCTTTCTCTGCTCCTACCTGTACTTTCTGTCGCTGGCGATCGCCAACGTGGCGGTGGCAATTTCTGCGGTGGGCTACATGACCGCGTTCGTGCCTTGGTTGGGCACCGGTGCCGTGCCGCTGTTCATCGGCACCGTGGGGCTGATCTGGCTGACCATCGTCGCCAACTTTGGCGGCCCGAACATCACCGGCAAGATCGGTGCAATCACGGTCTGGGGTGTCATCATCCCCGTTGCGGGGCTGAGTATCATCGGCTGGTTCTGGTTCAAGCCCGACCTGCTCCAGGCCGCCTGGAACCCTAATGCGTTGCCGCTTTCCGAGGCCATCGGCAAGGCCATACCGCTGACCCTGTGGGCCTTTCTCGGCATGGAGTCGGCAGCCCAGGCGTCCGATGCGGTCGAGAACCCGAAGCGCGACGTGCCGCTGGCGTGCCTCTTCGGTACCCTGGGGGCGGCGGTGGTCTACGTGCTTTCGACCACGGTCATCCAGGGCATCATCCCCAACGCTGAGCTGGCCAACGCGTCAGCGCCTTTCGCGCTGGTCTACGCGAAGATGTTCAGCCCGCTGGTGGGCAATATCGTCATGGCCTTGGCGGTCATGGCCTGTGTCGGCTCACTGCTGGGCTGGCAGTTCACCCTGGCCCAGACTGCCAAGATGACCGCCGACCAGAACCTCTTTCTCAAGCTGTTTAGCAAGCTCAACAGGTTTGGGGCGCCGGTTATTGGCATGATCGTCTGCGGCCTGTTGCAGACTGCAATGGCCGTGTCGACCATTTCACCCAATGCCAGTGCGCAATTCAGCAAGCTGGTGAACCTTGCTGCAGTGACCAACCTGATCCCCTACGTGACAGCGCTGACCGGGCTACTGGTGATCATGTACAAGGCCAACGTCTCGCCAACGGTGTACTCGCGCAACCTGGTTGTGCTGCTGATTGCCGTGTCCTACTCGCTTTACGCGCTGTATGCCTGCGGCATGGAGGCTTTGTTTGGCGGGTTGCTGGTGCTCGCCTTTGGCTACCTGCTGTACGGGTTTCTCGCCAAACGCTTCGTCTACCCGCCAGCTGCCGGCCTGAGCGGAGGGCGCGAGCAATGAAGCCGTTGTCAGCGAAGCTTTTGCGCCTGCTGCTGGCGGGTGCGCTCTCTGGTGTTTCGGTTGTTTCCTGGGCCGATACCCTGGAGCGGGTGCGCAGCAGTCATACCCTGACGCTGGGCTACCTGCCTGGGTCAGCACCGTTCAGTGCCCTGAACGGCGATACCGTCGAGGGTTACGCCATTGATCTTTGTCTGAAGATCAGTGAACGGGTCAAATCCGAACTGCAGCAACCCGCGTTGCAGGTGCGGTTTCAGCCCGTGGAAATTACCCAAGCGGTTGCTGCGGTCAGCTCGGGCAAAGTCGATATCCTCTGCACGCCGACCCCGCAGACGCTCGAGCGGCGCAAAGCAGTGAGCTTTTCGCTGCCGGTGTATACCGCGGGGCTCTCGGCCGTGGTCCGTAAGCAGTCACCTGAGCCGTTGCTCAAGGCGCTCAACGGTGAGGTGGCGCATGACGGGCCGACCTGGCGCGCCACGGTCAATCGGGGCCTGGCCAAGCAGACCTATGCCGTATTGGCGGGTAGTGCCACGCAGCAGTGGGTTGGCGAGCAGATGCGGCTGCTTGGGGTGATCGCGACCTTGGTTAGCGTCAAGAGCAATGAGGAAGGCGTACGGCGCGTGGCCGAGGGCGGTGCCGATGCGTTCTTTGCCGACCGTATCCTGCTCAAGACCCACATCGCGTCGGGCTATCCGGACGGCAGCCTATTGCTGCTCGACCGAATCTACGAATATGCGCCGGTTTCGCTGATGATCACGCGCGGCGATGATGACTTTCGGTTGCTGGTCGATACGGTGCTGAGCGAGATGTACCGGTCGGGCGAAATCGAGCAGGCCTACGTCAAATACCTCGACGGTGTGAGCGACACGGCCAGGCGGTTGTTCAAGGTTTATGCGTTGCCCTGACTCAGCCCAGCCCACCAAACCGCTTGTAGAAGCTCTCGTTAACATCCGGCAACGGCCCATCTGCCGTCTCTAGTGCGGTCCCCAGCCACGCTTCCGCCTTGCCCCACACCAGCCGATAGAGGTTACGGCACAACTGGCGAGCAGCCCTGCCTTCCCAGTCCCCAGGCAGCAGCTCATCCGGCAACTGCGGGTCACGCAGCAGCAGCCGGCGGTACTCATGAATCAACAAGGTGCGCGCCAGGAAGCAGTCCTGGGCATCGAGTTCATTCTCCTCCTTGAGCGCCTGCCACAGCGGTCGGAACAAGCGGATGAACTCGCTGTAGTGCTCACCCAGTTCCTCGATCCGCCAGCTTTCCCGCACCTGGGCGCGCATGGCCTTGGAGGCCAGTACTTCCTGGGTGTGGGTTTCGAAGACGATGCTGTCGTCAGTGGCGTCCAGCTCGCGCAAGGTGGTCGCCAGGTCGGCACGATCAGCGCGCGGGCAGCCCAGTACGTTCGGGGCGATGGCGCCGTAGCCCTGCCACTCCAGTTCCTCGCGCACGGCCTTGCGCTTGCTGGCCTCCAGCTGCGACAGCAACACCAGCGTCCAGGCGCCGTCCCAGGCTGGCAGGCTCGCGCTGTAAACACGCTTGAAGGCTTTTTCGAAACGGCGCCGGCCTGTGCCGGTGAGGCTGTAATAGCTGCGCCGGCCGACTTTCTCGGCGGTCAGCCAGCCTTCCTTGGTCAGGCGGAAGATCGAGGTGCGGATCAGCCGTTCGTTGATGCCGATCGGCTCCAGCAGGTTGATCAGGCTGCCCAGCCAGACCGTGCCACCATGCGGCTCGATGGCGTCGCCATACAGGGTGATGATCAGCGAGCTCGCGCGGATCGGCGTCTGCTCCTGGAAGCGGGTGATCAAGGTATTGAGGGGGGCAAGGCTGCTCATGAGGGAACTGTAAGCCGATGGAGCCCCGACTATACCTGCCCGCCGTGCCGCCTGGCCATTGCCAGTCACCACCAGGCTCATGCCTGCGCCTCGCCTTTGGGGCGAAAGCCGCAATCACCCATGCGTGGGCGCTGCGCCTCGACTTCGCTCAGGGGCGGGCATTCGACCAGGGCGGCACTGCAGCGCTGGGCCAGACGCTGGTATTCGGCTGTGCCGCGTTGCTTCCAGGCGACCTCTTGATCGCTGAGGGTACGCTTGGCCTGTGCCGGCGCGCCGATTACCAGGCTCTGCTCGGGGCATTCGAAGCCAGCCTTGACGAAGGCCGTGGCGCCGACGATGCAGCGTGGCGCGATGTGTGCGCCGTCCATGATCACCGCATTCATGCCCACCAAGGCATCGGCGCCTATCCGGCAGCCGTGCAAAACCGCGCCGTGGCCCACATGGCCATGGCGCTCTATCACCGTATCGCCGCCCGGGAAGCCGTGCATCACGCAGGTGTCCTGCAGGTTGGCACCCTCCTCCAGCACGATGCGGCCAAAGTCGCCGCGCAATGACGCCAGGGGGCCGACGTAACACTGCGGGCCGATGATCACATCGCCGATCAGCACGGCCGTCGGGTGTACGTACGCCGTTGGGTGGATCACGGGGGTCAGGCCGTCCAGCCGATAGCAAGGCATGTCACACCTCTCAAAATGATTCAGTTAGTGGGGTGATCATGTATCACGATAAATGTAACCGTCAATTGCTGATTCTCTGTATCGCTTTTCGAGGTGCACCTCCCAGCCCATAAAATTTGACTTTAACGCTGTATTTACTGGGCTTTAAAAGCCTAATCCGGGCCTGACTGGAAGGAATTTCTCGCACTAAGGGACACGTAATGCAATCTTTGCTATTGCCGTTATGTATCAGATAAGGCATATACTGGACCTCACCCGGGCAGGCCTCAGCGTTTTCCCTTGCCCCTGCAGACAATTCCAATAAATGCCGGCCCACGTGCCGTGCGTGCAGCCTGAGGAAACCGACATGCCTCGCTATCTCGTTGTGCAGGCGCCTGAGGACGGCGTCCGCCTGATCACCCTGCAGCGGCCCGAAGCCCTCAATGCGCTGTGTACCGAACTGCTCGCCGAGCTTGCGGCCGAGCTGGAAAGTGCCGAGCGCGACCCGGCAACCCTCGCCGTAGTGCTCACCGGCAGCCGCAAGGCCTTCGCTGCCGGCGCCGACATCCGTGAAATGGCCGAGCGCGACCTGGTCGGCATCCTCAATGACCCGCGTGTCGCCCATTGGCAGCGCATCGCCAGTTTTGCCAAACCGCTGATTGCAGCGGTCAACGGCTTCGCCCTGGGCGGTGGCTGCGAGCTGGTGATGTGCGCCGATATCGTCATCGCCGGCGAAGACGCACGCTTCGGCCAGCCCGAAATCAACCTGGGCATCATCCCCGGTGCGGGCGGCACACAACGGCTGTTGCGCGCGGTCGGCAAGCCGCTGGCCATGCAGATGGTTCTGACCGGCGATCCGATCACCGCCCGGCAGGCCCAGCAGGCCGGCCTGGTCAGCGAGCTGACGCAGCCCGAGCTTGCCGTCGAGCGCGCCCTGCAAGTGGCGGCCAGCATCGCCCGCAAGGCACCGCTGGCCGTGCGCCTGGCCAAAGAAGCCCTGCTCAAGGCCGGGGACACCGACCTGGCCACCGGCCTGCGCTTTGAACGCCACGCGTTCACCTTGCTGGCCGGTACCGTCGACCGCGACGAAGGCATCCGCGCCTTCCAGGAAAAACGCCCGGCGCACTTCTTGGGCCAGTAACCCCCTCTTCCCCACCGACTGACGGAGCGAGCCTGTCATGGCTTTCGAGCACATCCTGTTTTCCATCGAGGACGGTGTCGCCCTCCTCTCGCTGAACCGGCCTGACCAGCTGAACAGCTTCAACACGCAGATGCACAAGGAAGTGCGCGAGGCGCTCAAGCAGGTACGCCAAGCCCCGCAGGTACGCGTGTTGCTGCTGACTGGCGAAGGGCGTGGCTTTTGCGCCGGGCAAGACTTGTCTGACCGCAACGTCGCGCCTGGCGCGCAAGTGCCCGACCTGGGCGAGTCCATCGAGGCGTTCTACAACCCGCTGGTGCGCGCCCTGCGCGACCTGCCGATGCCGGTCATCTGCGCGGTCAACGGCGTGGCGGCCGGTGCGGGCGCGAACATTCCGCTGGCCTGTGACCTGGTGCTTGCGGCCCGCTCGGCAAGCTTTATCCAGGCGTTCTGCAAGATCGGCCTGGTGCCGGACTCGGGTGGTACCTGGCAACTGCCGCGCTTGGTCGGCATGGCTCGGGCCAAGGCGCTAGCCATGCTCGGTGAACGCCTGAGTGCGGAAAAAGCCGAGCAATGGGGCCTGATCCACCGGGTGGTCGACGACGCCGCACTGCGTGACGAGGCGCTGGCCCTCGCCCGCCAGCTGGCGACCCAGCCGACTTACGGGCTGGCCCTGATCAAGCGTGCGCTTAACGCCAGTTACGACAATCACTTTGACCAGCAGCTCGAACTTGAGCGTGACCTGCAGCGCCTGGCCGGGCGCAGCGAGGACTACCGCGAAGGCGTCGCGGCGTTCATGGCCAAGCGCGCACCGGCCTTCAAGGGGTGCTGACATGAGTGCACTTAACGGTAACGCCCAGGTCGCGGTGATCGGCGCCGGTGCGATGGGGGCCGGCATCGCCCAGGTGGCCGCCCAGGCGGGGCATCCGGTTTGCCTGTATGACAATCGCCCAGGCGCTGCGGCCCTGGCCGTGCAAGGCATCGACCGCCAGCTCGGCCGCCTGGTCGAAAAAGGCAAGCTCGACGCTACCGCACGCCAGGCGATCAGCGCGCGCCTGCGGCCCGTGGAAGCGCTCGAAGCACTGGCCGATGCGCAACTGGTAATCGAAGCGATCGTCGAAAACCTGCAGGTCAAACAGGCACTCTTGCAGCAGCTCGAAGCCCTGTGCAGCGACAGCTGCATATTGGCCAGCAACACCTCATCGCTGTCGATCACCAGCCTGGCCGCCGGCCTGCGGCGGCCCGAACGGGTGATCGGCATGCACTTTTTCAACCCTGCGCCGTTGATGGCGTTGGTCGAGGTCGTTTCAGGCCTGGCCACCGCCCCCGCCTTGGCTGCCACGCTGTACGACACGGCCACGGCCTGGGGCAAGCAGCCGGTGCATGCGCGTTCGACGCCGGGCTTCATTGTCAACCGGGTGGCGCGGCCGTTTTATGCCGAGAGCCTGCGCCTGTACCAGGAAGGCGCCGCTGATTGCGCGAGCCTCGATGCGCTGATGCGTGACGCCGGTGGTTTCCGCATGGGCGCTTTCGAGCTGACCGACCTGATCGGCCACGATGTCAATTACGCCGTGACCTGCTCGGTGTTCGGCGCCTTTTATGGTGACTTCCGCTTCCAGCCCTCGCTGGTACAGAAAGAGCTGGTGGATGCCGGCCGTCTTGGGCGCAAGAGCGGCCAGGGTTTCTACGATTACAGCGAAGGTGCGCTGCGGCCGCAGCCCGCCGAGGTGCAAAGCGCGGCGCGTGTCGAGTGCTGCGTGGTCGAAGGCAGCCTGGGCGTGATGCAGCCCTTGCTGCAGCGCATCCAGGCCAGCGGCATCCAGGTCACCGAGCGCCCGGGCAGCGGCCTGCTGCGGGTAGGTGATGCCACCCTGGCGTTGTCTGACGGCCGCCTGGCCAGCCAGCGCGCGCGTGAAGATGGGCTGCGAAACCTGGTGCTGGTGGACCTCGCGCTGGATTACAGCAAGGCCGAACGGATTGCCATCAGCACTTGCCCCGACACCACCCGCGAGGCGCGCGAACACGCCGTGGCGTTGCTGCGCCAGGCGGGCCTGAAGGTTTGTCTGGTCGCCGACCTGCCGGCCCTGGTGGTGTTGCGCACCGTCACCACGCTCGCCAACGAAGCTGCCGATGCCGTGCTGCAAGGCGTAGGCTCGGCAGCCGACATCGACCTGGCCATGCGCGCCGGGGTCAATTACCCGCGCGGGCCGTTGGCCTGGGCCGAGCAGATCGGCATCGGCTACACCCTGCGCGTGCTGGACAACCTGCAGCGCTGCTACGGCGAGACCCGCTACCGCCCTTCGCTGCTGCTGCGCCGCGTGCATGCCCAAGGAGGCCGACTGCATGACTGAAGCCCAACGAACCCCCGAGCAACTGGCACGCGCCTGCGCCGATGCAATGTTTTCCCGCGACCGCGCCACCCAGGCCCTGGGCGCTCGGCTGCTCGACGTCGGCCCCGGCCAGGCCCGCCTGAGCATGCCGGTGCGCGCCGACATGATTCAGGGCCACGGCAGCTGCCATGGTGGTTTCTTGTTCAGCTTGGCGGACTCGGCGTTTGCCTTCGCCTGCAACAGCTACGACGAAGCCACCGTGGCCTTGGGCTGCAGCATCGACTACGTGGCGCCGGCGTTCGAGCATGACGTGCTCACCGCTACCGCCAGCGAACTCACCCGCAAGGGCCGCACCGGCCTGTATGACGTGCGCCTGGAAAACCAGCGCGGCGAACTGATTGCCCTGTTCCACGGAAAATCCTACAAAGTGCGCGGCACGGTGTTGCCGCAGGAGACCCAGGATGACTGACCAGACCTTCGACCAGGCGTTGATCATCGACGCCGTGCGCACGCCGATCGGCCGTTATGGCGGCGCGTTAAGCAGCGTGCGCGCCGACGACCTCGCGGCCGTGCCGATCAGGGCGCTGATGGCCCGCCACCCCGAACTCGACTGGGCCGCCATTGATGACGTGATCCTCGGCTGCGCCAACCAGGCGGGCGAAGACAACCGTAACGTGGCACGCATGGCTAGCCTGCTGGCCGGCCTGCCCGATGCCGTGCCGGGCACCACCCTTAATCGCCTGTGCGGTTCCGGGCTGGATGCCGTCGGCAGCGCCGCCCGCGCCCTACGCTGCGGCGAGGCCGGGCTGATGCTGGCCGGTGGCGTCGAGTCGATGTCGCGGGCACCCTTCGTCATGGGCAAGTCAGAGCAGGCCTTCGGCCGTAGCGCCGAGCTGTTCGACACCACCATCGGCTGGCGTTTCGTCAATAAACTGATGCAGGCGCAGTACGGCATCGACTCGATGCCCGAGACCGCCGAGAATGTCGCCGCGCAGTTCGGTATTTCGCGCGAAGACCAAGACGCTTTCGCCTTGCGCAGCCAGCACAAGGCGGCCGCCGCCCAGGCCCGGGGCCGGCTGGCACGGGAGATCGTGCCGGTCGAGATCGCCCAGCGCAAAGGCCCGGCCAAGCGTGTCGAGCATGATGAGCACCCGCGCGCCGACACCACCCTGGACCAGTTGGCCAGGCTCGGCACGCCGTTCCGTGAAGGCGGCAGCGTGACAGCAGGCAACGCTTCGGGCGTCAACGACGGCGCTTGCGCCCTGCTGCTGGCCAGCACTGATGCGGCCCGCCGCCATGGCCTGAAGCCGCGCGGCCGGGTCCTCGGCATGGCCGCCGCTGGGGTCGAGCCGCGCATCATGGGCATCGGCCCGGTCCCGGCGACCCGCAAGGTACTTGCGCAGGCCGGCCTGAGCCTGGCCGACATGGATGTCATCGAGTTGAACGAGGCATTTGCGGCCCAAGGCCTGGCGGTGCTGCGCGAGCTGGGCCTGGCTGACGACGACAAGCGCGTCAACCCCAATGGCGGCGCTATCGCCCTGGGGCATCCGCTGGGCATGAGCGGCGCACGGCTGGTGACCACCGCCCTGCACGAGCTGGAAGAACGCGGCGGCCGCTACGCCTTGTGCACCATGTGCATCGGCGTTGGCCAAGGCATTGCCCTGGTCATCGAGCGCCTCTGAGCACATCAGACCAATGGCCTGAGACTGAACACGACACGGGCAGTATGCTGCCCGCATGACACTCAAGGCCTTAGCGCCTACGTACAAGAACAATTCGAGTGAAGCCATGAACATGTACCACGATGCCGAACGCGCCCTGCTTGACCCGATCGAGACCGCCAGTGTCGACGAGCTGCGCCAGCACCAGCTGGACCGCCTGCGCTGGAGCCTGAAGCACGCCTACGACAATGTACCGCTGTACCGCCAGCGTTTCGACGAGTGCGGCGCCCACCCAGACGACCTTACCGCGCTTGAAGACCTCGCCAGGTTCCCCTTTACCGGTAAGAACGACCTGCGCGACAACTACCCCTATGGCATGTTCGCCGTGCCCCAGGAAGAGGTGGTGCGCCTGCACGCCTCCAGCGGCACCACGGGCAAGCCTACCGTGGTCGGTTATACCCAGAACGACATCAACACCTGGGCCAACGTGGTCGCCCGTTCGATCCGCGCGGCCGGCGGGCGCAAGGGCGACAAGGTGCACGTGTCCTATGGCTATGGCCTGTTCACCGGCGGCCTGGGCGCGCACTACGGTGCCGAACGGCTCGGTTGCACGGTGATCCCCATGTCGGGCGGCCAGACCGAGAAGCAGGTGCAACTGATCCGTGACTTCCAGCCTGACATCATCATGGTCACGCCCTCGTACATGCTCAACCTGGCTGACGAGATCGAACGCCAGGGTATCGACCCGCACGACCTCAAGCTGCGCCTCGGGATCTTCGGCGCCGAGCCGTGGACCGACGAGTTGCGCCGCTCGATCGAGCAGCGCCTGGGCATCAATGCCCTGGATATCTATGGCCTGTCGGAGATCATGGGGCCAGGGGTGGCCATGGAATGCCTGGAAACCAAGGACGGGCCGACCATCTGGGAAGACCACTTCTACCCCGAGATCATCGACCCGGTCAGCGGTGAGGTGTTGCCGGACGGGCAGCTTGGCGAACTGGTGTTCACCTCGTTGAGCAAGGAAGCGCTGCCAATGATCCGCTACCGCACCCGCGACCTGACACGCCTGTTGCCGGGTACGGCGCGGCCGATGCGGCGGATCGGCAAGATCACTGGGCGCAGTGACGACATGCTGATCATCCGCGGGGTCAACGTGTTCCCCACGCAGATCGAAGAGCAGGTGCTTAAAATAAAACAGCTTTCAGAGCTGTATGAGATACACCTGTATCGCAATGGCAACCTGGACAGTGTCGAGGTGCACGTGGAGCTGCGTGGCGAATGCCAGGTACTCGACGAGGCGCAGCGCAAATGGGTGGTGGCTGAGTTGAGCAAACAGATCAAGACCTACATCGGCATCAGCACCCAAGTGCGGCTGCAGCCTTGCGGCACGCTCAAGCGCTCCGAAGGCAAGGCATGCCACGTTTACGACAAGCGCTTGGCTGGCTGATCGTTCAGCGCTGAATCCTTTTTTCCCCGGGGCCACCAGGTGCTTGGCTTGGCATTTTCAGTGCCTATCAGATCGAGCGCCGCGCGGGCGGCGCTCGATCTCCGCCCCACCTCCAAACCCAAGACAGGCACCTAGCCGCCATCACCCTATCTCCCGACCAGCACATAGCAGCCGCTGTGGGCGCTTCTTCCCGGCAATCCGATACAAAAATATTATCTGATACCTAATAATATGTTTGATGTTGTGTTTTGTATCGCTTATAAATGACTCATGCCCCACCCAGCCCTGAGGCAGGAGTCAGAACATGTACGCACAGCTAGTCGAAACCGGTGTAAAACGCGTCAAGTCGCTAGACGAGATGTCGCCTGAAGAGCGCAACTTCCAGGAAAAGATCGACGCCGAGATCAAGATCGAAGCCAAGAACTGGATGCCCGAGGCCTATCGCCAGACCCTGATCCGGCAGATCTCCCAGCACGCCCATTCGGAAATCGTCGGCATGTTGCCCGAAGGCAACTGGGTCACCCGCGCCCCAAGCCTTAAGCGCAAGCTGCAACTGATGGCCAAGATCCAGGACGAAGCTGGTCACGGCCTGTACCTGTACAGCGCCATGGAAACCCTCGGCGCCGACCGCGACGAAGAAATCGCCAAGCTGCACAGCGGCAAGGCCAAGTACTCGAGCATCTTCAACTACCCGACCCTGAGCTGGGCCGACATGGGCGCGGTAGGCTGGCTGGTCGATGGCGCCGCGATCGTCAACCAGGTGGTGCTGCAGCGCACCTCCTACGGCCCCTACTCCCGCGCCATGATCCGTATCTGCAAGGAAGAGAGCTTCCACCAGCGCCAGGGCTACGAGCTGCTGCTGACCATGATGCGCCACGGCACCCAGGCGCAGAAGGACATGGTCCAGGACGCCATCAACCGCCTGTGGTGGCCGTCGCTGATGATGTTCGGCCCAAGCGACGAGCACTCCCCCAACAGCGCCCAGTCGATGGCCTGGAAGATCAAGCGCCAGACCAACGACGAACTGCGCCAGCGTTTCATCGACCAGACCGTGCCACAGCTCGAACTGCTCGGCTGCACCGCGCCCGACCCGCACCTGAAGTGGAACGAGGCACGCGGCCACTACGACTTCGGCGAAATCCAGTGGGACGAGTTCTACGAAGTCATCAAGGGTAACGGCCCGTGCAACCTGGAGCGTGTCGCCACCCGGCGCAAAGCCATCGAGGACGGTGCCTGGGTGCGCGAGGCCGCCGTGGCCTATGCGCGCAAGCAACAGAACAAGAACGCCGCCTGAGCGGCGATTGATGCGGAGATCGAAAATGTCTGTCTGGACCCTCTACGAAGTGTTCGTGCGCAGCAAGCACGGCTTGAACCACAAGCATGTCGGCAGCGTGCATGCCGCCGACGCCGCCATGGCCATCGAGAATGCCCGTGAGCTGTACACCCGCCGCAGCGAAGGCGTGAGCCTGTGGGTGGTGCCTTCGGCGCTGATCACCGCCTCCTCGCCTGACGAGAAAGACCCGTTGTTCGCCCCTTCGGACGACAAGGTCTACCGCCACGCCAGCTTTTACGAACTGCCCGACGAAGTCGGACACATGTGAGGTTGGCCATGCATACAGAAACGCTTATCCCGTATTTGCTGCTACTGGGCGACACCGCCCTGGTGCAGGGCCAGCGCCTTTGTGAATGGTGCGGCCATGCGCCGGCCATCGAAGAAGAGCTGGCCTTGATGAACGTAGGCCTCGACCTGGTCGGCCAGGCCCGTAACTGGCTGGAGTACGCCGCCGAGTTGCTCGATGACGGCCGTGATGCCGACGCCCTTGCCATGCGTCGTGACGAACGCGCCTACCGCAACCTGCTGCTGGTCGAGCAACCCAATGGCGACTTTGCCGTGACCATGACCAAGCAGTTCTTCTATGACGCCTGGCATTACGCGGTGCTGCAGGGCCTGGCCGCGTCCAGCGACGAACGTATCGCCGGCATTGCCGCCAAGGCACTCAAGGAGGTCACCTACCACCTGCGGCGCTCCGGCGAATGGGTGCAGCGCCTGGGCGGCGGCACTGACGAAAGCCGTCGGCGCATGCTCGATGCGATCCCCGCGCTGTGGCGCTTCACCGTCGAACTGACGGCAGGCAGCGAAAACGAAGTTCGCCTGGCCGAGGCCGGCATTGCTGCCGACCCGCGCAGCGTCGGTGCGGCCTGGCTCAAGCAGGTGACAGCGATTTTCGATTCGGTGCAACTGCCGCTGCCCAAGGCGGCCAGCCATTTCTACCTGGACAGCCGCAAAGGCCTGCACACCGAGCACCTGGGGCTGTTGCTGGCCGAAATGCAGTTCCTGCCACGGGCCTACCCCGATGCAACCTGGTGAGCTGATTGCCAGCGACCTCGGCGCCCGTGCGGCCCGCGGCGATGACCTGGCCCGGGCCTGGGAAGTACTGGAGCAGGTCATGGACCCGGAAGTGCCGGTAGTCAGCGTGGTCGACCTGGGCATCGTCCGCGACCTCGACTGGCGCGCCGGCCACCTGCACCTGGTAGTCACGCCGACCTACTCCGGTTGCCCGGCGACCGAGGTGATCGAGGCCGACATCCGTGACGCGCTGCAACAGGCCGGTTTCGCTGCCCCTGCGCTGGAGCGGCGGCTGACCCCGGCCTGGAGCACCGACTGGATCAGCGAGCTGGGCCGCCAACGCTTGCGCGCCTACGGCATCGCACCGCCCGAGGGCAGCACCAGCAAGCGCAGTTTGCTCGGTGAAGCGCCCCAGGTGTGCTGCCCGCAGTGCGCCAGCCCCCACACCGAACTACTCAGCCAGTTCGGCTCCACGGCCTGCAAGGCGCTGTACCGCTGCCGCGAGTGCCTGGAGCCGTTCGACTATTTCAAATGCATTTGAGCCGTGGAGAACACCATGAGCCAGTTTCACAGCCTGACCATCAAGCAAGTGCGTAACGAGACCCGCGACGCGGTATCCATCGCCTTCGACGTGCCTGAGCACTTGCAGGCGCAATTCAGCTTTACCCAGGGCCAGTACCTGGTCATGCGTACCCAGTTGGACAACGAGGAAGTACGCCGCTCGTATTCCATCTGCAGCGCGGTTCAGGATGGCGAGCTGCGGGTAGCCGTCAAGCGCGTGCCGGGCGGGCGTTTCTCCGCCTTTGCCAATGACGTGCTCAAGGCTGGCCAGCAACTGGAAGTGATGCCGCCGTCCGGCAGTTTCCACGTACCGCTGGACCCTGCCCGTCATGGCCACTACCTGGGCGTGGCCGCAGGCAGCGGCATCACGCCGATCCTGTCGATCATCGCCACCACCCTGGCCAGTGAGCCGCACAGCCGCTTCACCCTGCTGTACGGCAACCGCTCCAGCTCCGGTGCGTTGTTCCGCGACAAGCTCGAAGACCTGAAAAACCGTTACCTGGACCGCCTGAACCTGATTTTCGTGTTCAGCCGCGAGCAGCAGGATGTCGACCTGTACAACGGCCGGATCGATGCCGACAAGTGCGGCCAACTGTTCGCCCGCTGGCTGGACGTCACCACGCTGGACGCGGCGTTCATCTGCGGCCCCCAGGCGATGACCGAAACCGTGCGCGACAGCCTGCTGGCCAACGGCATGGGCAAGGAGCGCATCCATTTCGAACTGTTTGCCGCCGCTGGCAGCGAAGCACGCCGCGAGGCCCGTGAGGCGGCGCGCCAGGTGGATTCGGCGCTCAGCCATATCACCGTGATCAGCGATGGCCGCGCCCTGTCGTTCGACCTGCCGCGCAACAGCCAGAACGTGCTGGACGCCGGTAATGCCATTGGCGCCGAGCTGCCCTACTCGTGCAAGGCGGGCGTGTGCTCCACCTGCAAGTGCCGGGTGATCGAGGGCGAGGTAGAGATGGACAGCAACCATGCGCTGGAAGACTACGAAGTGGCGGCGGGCTATGTGCTGTCGTGCCAGACCTACCCGGTGAGCGACAAGGTGGTGCTCGACTTCGACCAGTTGTAAACCCGCGCCGCTTTACGACACCGCATGCAACACCCGTGTGACCTCACAAAAAACAACTACAACACCAAGAGATCGCTGACCCATGACTCCCGAACGCATCGCAAGCATCGCCAACCACCCCGACTTCCAGCACCTGGTCCGGCGCAAGCGCCGCCTCAACGGCAGCCTGACCCTGGCCATGCTGGTGATCTACTACGGCTTCGTTCTGCTGGTGGCGTTCTCGCCCAGCACCCTCGGCCAGTCGCTCAGCGGTGGCGTGACCACCGTCGGCATGCTGGTGGGCGTGCTCATGGTGCTGTTGTCGTTCGCCCTCACCGGCATCTACGTGCACCGCGCCAACAACGTGCTCGACCCGCTCAACGACAAGGTCAAGCAGGAGTGCGCGCAATGAACTGGACCGCCATCTCGATGTTCATGGTGTTCGTCTGCTTCACCTTGCTGGTCACCCGCTGGGCCGCATTGCGGACCCGTTCGGCCAGTGACTTCTACACCGCCGGCGGCGGCCTGACCGGCATGCAGAACGGCCTGGCGATCGCCGGCGACATGATCAGCGCCGCGTCGTTCCTGGGCATTTCGGCAATGATGTTCATGAACGGCTACGACGGCCTGCTGTACGCCCTGGGCGTGCTCGCCGGCTGGCCGATCATCCTGTTCCTGATCGCCGAACGCTTGCGCAACCTGGGCAAGTACACCTTTGCCGATGTGGTGTCCTACCGCCTGGCTCAAACCCCCGTGCGCCTGACGTCGGCGTTCGGCACCCTGGTCGTGGCGCTGATGTACCTGGTGGCGCAGATGGTCGGTGCCGGCAAGCTGATCGAGCTGCTGTTCGGTATCAGCTACCTGTATGCGGTGATGCTGGTCGGGGTGCTGATGGTCGCCTACGTGACCTTCGGCGGCATGCTCGCCACCACCTGGGTGCAGATCATCAAGGCGGTGATGTTGCTCAGCGGTACCACGTTCATGGCCTTCATGGTGCTCAAGCACTTTGGCTTCAGCACCGAGGCGATGTTTGCCAGTGCCGTTGCCGTGCACGCCAAGGGCCAGGCAATCATGGCGCCGGGCGGCTTGCTGTCGAACCCGGTGGACGCGATTTCGCTGGGCCTGGGCATGATGTTCGGCACGGCGGGCCTGCCTCATATCCTGATGCGGTTCTTCACCGTCAGCGATGCCAAGGAAGCGCGTAAGAGCGTGTTCTACGCCACCGGTTTCATTGGCTACTTCTACCTGCTGCTGATCGTCATCGGCTTCGGCGCCATCGTCATGGTCGGCACCGAGCCGTCTTACCGCGATGCAGCGGGCGCGATCATCGGCGGCGGCAACATGGTCGCGGTGCACCTGGCCCAGGCGGTGGGTGGCAACCTGTTCCTCGGTTTCATTTCTGCCGTGGCCTTCGCCACCATTCTGGCGGTCGTGGCTGGCCTGGCGCTATCCGGTGCGTCGGCGGTGTCCCACGACCTGTATGCCTGTGTGATGCGCAAAGGCCAGGCCACCGAGCAGCAAGAGATGCGGGTTTCACGTATCGCCACCCTGGTGATCGGCCTGCTGGCAGTGGTGCTCGGGCTGGTGTTCGAGTCGCAGAACATCGCCTTCCTCTCCGGCCTGGTGCTGGCCGTGGCTGCGTCGGTCAACTTCCCTGTGTTGCTGCTTTCGATGTTCTGGAAGGGCCTGACTACCCGCGGCGCGGTGTGCGGCAGCATGGCCGGGCTGTTCTCGGCCGTCGTGCTGGTGGTACTGGGCCCGGCGGTGTGGGTCAACGTGCTGCACAACGAACAGGCACTGTTCCCCTACAGCAACCCGGCGCTGTTCTCGATGAGCCTGGCGTTCCTCGGCGCCTGGGTGTTCTCGGTCACCGACAGTTCGGCGCGGGCCACCGAAGAACGTGGCCGCTACCTGGCGCAGTTCATTCGCTCCATGACCGGTATTGGCGCCGCCGGCGCCAGCAAGCACTGATTTCGAGAACAACCATGTCGGGTACAACAACAATGAACCGCACTCGCTTCTCTTGCCTCACCTGGCTTGCCACGCTCGCCCTGCCCTTGCCGGCCATGGCGGACTTCGTCGGCGACAGCCATGCGCGCCTGGAACTGCGCAACCACTACATCAACCGCGACTTCCGCCAGAGCAATGCGCCGCAGGCCAAGGCCGAGGAATGGGGCCAAGGCTTTACTGCCCGCCTGGAATCGGGCTTCACCGAAGGCCCGGTAGGCGTCGGCGTGGATGCCATGGGCCAGTTGGGCGTCAAGCTCGACAGCAGCCGTGACCGCCGCAACACCGGCCTGCTGCCGTTTGGCCCGAACAGCCACGAGCCTGTCGATGATTACAGTGAGTTGGGCCTGACCGGTAAAGTGCGCGTGTCCAAGAGCACCCTGCGCCTGGGCACCTTGCAGCCGATCCTGCCGGTGGTGGTGTACAACGACACCCGCCTGCTGGCTTCGACCTTCCAGGGCGGGCTGCTGACCAGCCAGGAACTCAATGGCCTGACCGTCAACGCCGGGCGCCTGACCAAGGCCAACCTGCGCGACTCGTCTGGCCGCGACGACATCGGCTACGGCGCCGCCAGCAGCGACCACCTGGACTTCGGCGGTGGCAGCTACGCCATTACCCCGCAGACCAGCGTCAGCTACTACTACGCCAAGCTCGAAGACATCTACCGCCAGCAATTCGTCGGCCTGGTCGACACCCGCCCGCTGGGCGAAGGCCTGAGCCTGCGCAGCGACCTGCGGTACTTCGACAGCCGCAATGATGGCGCCGAACGCGCCGGCAACATCGACAACCGCAACTTCAACGCCATGTTCACCCTCGGCGTCAGGGCGCACAAGTTCACTGCCACCTGGCAGCAGATGTCCGGCGACAGCGCCTTCCCCTTCGTCAACGGCGGCGACCCGTTCACCGTCAACCTGGTGACCTACAACACCTTCACCCGCGCCGGGCTCGATTCGTGGCAGGTGCGCTATGACTACGATTTCGTCGCCATGGGCATCCCTGGCCTGAGTTTCATGACCCGCTACACCGACGGCCGCCACGCCGAGACCGCAACCGTCAGCAACGGCCGTGAGCGCGAGCGCGACACCGACCTCACCTACGTCATCCAGAGCGGCCCGTTCAAGGACGTCAGCCTGCGCTGGCGCAACGTCACCTTCCGCTCCGGCAATGGCCTGACCAATGCTGTGGACGAGAACCGCCTGATCATCGGCTACACCCTGGCGCTGTGGTAACAGCGCCCTCAAAAGGAGAACAGCATGTCTGACGCCCCAACCCTGCAGAGCTTCATCGCTGGCCGCTGGATCGGCCAGCACGGCGCCCAGGCCCTGCGCAGTGCCTTGAACGGCCATGTCCTGGCCTACAGCCATGAAGAACGCCCAGACTTCGCCGAAGCCGTGGACTTTGCCCGCGCCCGTGGCCTGGCCGCACTGATGGCCATGGACTTCCAGCAGCGCGCAGCCCGCCTCAAGGCCCTGGCGCTGTACCTGGCCGAGCACAAAGAGCAGCTCTACGCCCTGTCACACCACAGTGGCGCCACCCGCGCCGACAGCTGGATCGACATCGAAGGCGGCAATGCCACGCTGTTCGCCTACGCCGGCATCGGCAGCCGCGAACTGCCCTCGGGCAACCTGGTGCACGAAGGCCCGGCGATACCATTGGGCAAGCAAGGCCATTTCGCCGGCAGCCATATCCTGGTGCCGCGTGCTGGCGTCGCCGTGCATATCAATGCGTTCAACTTCCCCATCTGGGGCATGCTGGAGAAGTTCGCGCCCACCTTCCTGGCCGGTATGCCGTGCATTGTCAAACCCGCCACATCCACCAGTTACCTGACCGAAGCCGTGGTGCGCCTGATGCACGCGTCGGGCCTACTGCCGGCTGGCAGCCTGCAACTGGTGATCGGCAGCACCGGCGACCTGCTCGACCGCCTTCAGGGCCAGGACGTGGTGACCTTCACCGGTTCCGCCGATACCGCAGCCAAATTGCGTGTCACGCCGAACCTGATCCGCAACTCGGTGCCCTTCACCGCCGAGGCGGACTCGCTGAACTGCGCGATCCTCGGCCCGGACGTTACCCCGGACAGCGAAGAGTTCGACCTGTACATCAAGGAGGTGGTGCGTGAAATGACCACCAAGGCCGGGCAGAAATGCACCGCCATCCGCCGCGCCATCGTACCGGCCAAGCACATCGATGCCGTCGCCACCCGCCTGCGCGAGCGCTTGAGCAAGGTGGTGGTCGGCGACCCTTCGCTGGAGGGCGTGCGCATGGGTGCCTTGGCATCCCATGATCAGCAACGTGACGTTGGCGAGCGGGTCCGCAGCCTGCTGCAGAGCTGCGACCAGTTGTTTGGCGCCAGCGACGGGTTCGCGCCGCGTGGCGAGGGCGTTGCCGAAGGGGCGTTCTTTGCGCCGACCCTGCTTCAGGCGCGCGACCCGCATGCCGAAGGCGGTGCCCACGATATCGAAGCGTTCGGCCCGGTCAGCACGCTGATGGCCTACGACGACCTTGACGAAGCCTTGGCCTTGGCTGCCCGCGGCAAGGGCAGCCTGGTGGCGACCCTGGTCACCGCCGACCGAGCCGTTGCCGCCAAGGCCATCCCACTCGCCGCCGCCTGGCATGGTCGCCTGCTGGTGCTGGACCGCGAAGCCGCGCTGGAGTCCACCGGCCATGGCTCGCCGCTGCCCCAGCTCAAGCACGGCGGCCCTGGGCGCGCCGGTGGTGGCGAAGAGCTCGGTGGCCTGCGTGCGGTCAAGCACTACCTGCAGCGCGCCGCAGTGCAAGGCTCGCCGAGCATGCTCAGCGCCGTGACGGGCGAGTATGTGCGCGGTGCCGAGGTAATCGAAAGCGAAGTGCATCCGTTCCGCCGCTACTTCCAGGACCTGCGTATCGGTGAGTCGCTGCTCACCCACCGGCGTACCGTGACCGAAGCGGACCTGGTCAACTTCGGCTGCTTGTCGGGTGACCACTTCTACATGCACTTCGATGAGATCGCCGCCAAGGAGTCGCAGTTTGGCAAGCGTATCGCCCATGGTTACTTCGTGCTGTCGGCGGCGGCGGGCCTGTTCGTTTCCCCCGGCGCTGGGCCGGTGCTGGCCAACTATGGCCTGGACACCTTGCGTTTCATCAACCCGGTGGGGATCGGCGACACGATTCAGGCGCGCCTGACCTGCAAACGCAAGATCGACCAAGGCAAGACCAGCCCGCTGGGACAGCCGCAAGGTGTGGTGGCGTGGGACGTCGAGGTGACCAACCAATTGGGCGAGCTGGTGGCGAGTTACGACATTCTCACCTTGGTGCTGAAGAAGCCTGATTGAACGCGGGCCTAGGGTAGCCGCGCTTTACCGTTGGTCAGGGCGCGCAGCTATCGGACTGACCTCCCTCGGCGCTGGTCGCTCTGAGTTCATGAGGGGTGGTCAATGGCTTCGCCTCTCACTCCTGTATTGGGCCCGCCTGATCGCGGGCCCTTTTTTATCGAAGCAGGCTTCAACCAAGCGGAGGGTTGCGAGATGAAAGACAGACTGCACATGGGGGGTGGCAGCGTCGAAGATGACTGGCCAGAGCTGGAACCTGACAGGCGCCAGGACCAGGTGGACGACCCGGATGCCGATCCGAACCTGACCGATGATGACGAAAACCGCCCCGGGGTGCCTGCCAGCGACCCTGAATCGGGCGCCTGATTGCCGAATCGATGGGCTGCAGTGCAGCCCATCGCCGCACCACCGATCAGCCCACTACTGCAGGGTCACCCACTGGCTGATTGGGTTTACTCCCGGAAATACGCCAGCTCACCGCCGTAATCCCGTAGCGTTCTGCCATCGGCCTGCTCACTTTCTTGATTTTCTCCCGCCCGAACTTGGGAATGATGCCGATGCCCGCATCACAACTTGCCCAATGCCAGGCTTCGGCGTTGTCCAACCGTTCAAGACGAATGATAAAACTGCGCGGCTGACCATGCAGTTGATAATCGATGATGTAAAGCTGTGGACCAGGCATCGCAGGGGCCTCCTCTTCTCCATGGATGACTCACTGATTGATCGGGGCAGTGCGAGAAAATTCAAAATTTTTGCCGACCTTCGGTACCAGTGGCCCCGGATGGCGTTGAGGCGGGTTTAACGTGGCGCCGAACCCGCTCACAACACGTTCAATCGGCTAGGCCCTGGGTCACGAGTGTCGCCCGCCACCATGGCTGTTCTGCCCACCCTTGCGTCCGGCTTGCGACGCCCGTTCACGGTCGTTGGCGAAGTTGCCGCCGGACACTTTCCCGCCCTTGTGCCCCGCGCGGGACGCCTTTTCCCGGTCATTGGCGAAATTGCCCGGGTTGTTCTCCTTGGTGCCGCCGCGCTGGCTGGTCCGCTCTTGTTCAAGCGCCATGTCGTTTCTCCTTGCGATGGAAGGGTTGTCTGCGCAATGCCTTAGTTCCGAGCCAGTGATCAGCGCCAATGCTCAATCGTTTTGCACGGGGCTGACGGGTGGCATGAAACGGCCGCAGGCCAAATGTTTGCGCCGCAGCCTCAGGCATGCACACTCCACTGGGTGCTTTGCGATTCGATCGGCATCTCGTCAATGGCGTGAATCAACCCGTTCTCCAGCGCCTCCTCGGGCCCCAGTATCCGCGGATACGCCATCAGGTAACGGGGCACATCCAGCACTTCGGCACTGCCCTGGGTCCGTTCGGCGACGATCTGCGCGTAAAGGCGCAGGTCGTAGTCCAGGCTCATGGCGTATTCAGCCATCCTGGCATGGTCGACCGAGCCATGCAGCGTCCAGTGAAAGGGGTGAAACAGGAACTTGCTGAACGCACAGGCGGTGCGGTGCTCGCCTGCCAGAAACAGGATATTGCCCATCGACTCCACCGTGCCCAGGTTGTGGGTGTGCAGCGGAATCGGCAACGCGCGCAGGAAGTTGTACAAGGTGAACCCATAACTGCACTCACCGCCCATGGTGGCGATGTTCAGTTGCAGCAATTCGGCGCCTTGTTGCATGGCCCGCGAGCAGGTGCTGATCAGGTTGCCGCAGGTGGATGAGTTGATCGGGCCGGTGAAATGGATGATATGTCTGGCCATGCTTGCCTCCAGGGTGGCGGGTCATCCATTGAATGGGCAGGCCCTCATTGGTATGCGGTGGAGACGCCATCGGCGGCAAAGTTCAACTCTGCTCGCGCTCCCGTTGGTCAACCGTGCTGAACCTCACAGGCCCGTGCCAGTCGCAATTTCAGAGTGACCTCTCAAAGAGCTGGCAATGAGGAAGGCAGCGTGAGCGAGATCCGCATCGGAATTTCAGGGTGGCGCTACGGCCCTTGGCGCAGGGATTTCTACCCCAAGGGGTTGCGCCAGGACAGCGAACTGGCGTTTGCCTCGCGGGCAGTCAACAGCATCGAGATCAATGGCTCGTTCTACAGCCTGCAAACCCCCGAACGGTATCTGGGCTGGCGTGAGGAGACGCCGGACGGTTTCGTGTTCTCGGTCAAGGGGCCGCGCTATATCACCCATGTACGCAGGCTCAAGGATATCGAAGAGCCGGTGGCCAATTTCTTTGCCTCCGGGCCGTTGTTGCTGGGTGACAAACTGGGCCCCATCCTGTGGCAGTTTCCGCCCAACATGACGTTCGACGAAGCACGCTTCGCCCGGTTTTTCGAACTGCTCCCGCGCACCCGGGACGCCGCGCGCGAATGTGCCAAAGGGTGTGCCGAGCGCCTCAAGGGCAATGGCAGTACCGACATCGATGGCAACGCACGTCTGCGCCACGCCGTGGAAATCCGCAACGAGAGCTTTCTGTGTGAAGCCTTCGTCAAGCTACTGCGCAAACACCGTATTGCGCTGGTAGTGGCCGACAGTGCAGGCAAATGGCCGTATGTCGAAGATATCACCGCCGACTTTGTCTACATGCGCCTGCACGGCGACGTGGAACTGTACAGCAGCGGCTACACCGCGCACGCCTTGCGCCGCTGGAAGCAACGCATCGTGCGTTGGAGCCAGGGCGGCCAGGTGGAAGACGCGCAGTTGATTGTGCCCGGCGCGCCACCCCAGCGTGCCTCCCGCGACATTTATTGCTACTTCGACAACGACCAGAAGGTGCATGCGCCCTACGACGCGCGACGCCTGCTGGAAAAGCTGAAACTCGATTACGACCTGGTCACCGAGCCTGGCGTCGCACCGGAGGTCGAGCTTTGAACCGAACCCTGCCAGCCCCCCGCTGCATCATCGACAACGTCACCACGGTGCATCGGCTGAACGTGCTGACCATCAACGTGCACAAGGGCTTCACTGTATTCAACCGGCGTTTCATCCTGCCGGAGCTGCGTGAGGCCGTACGCGCCACCGGTGCCGACCTGGTGTTTCTTCAGGAGGTGCACGGCAGCCATCAGCAACATGCCATACGCCATGCGGCGTGGCCGGAAATCCCGCAGTACGAGTTTTTGGCCGACAGCATGTGGCCGCAGTTCGCCTATGGGCGCAACGCTGTGTACCCCCATGGCGACCACGGCAACGCCCTGCTGTCGAAATTCCCGATCCGCCAGTTCACCAACCTCGATGTCTCCATTCAGGGCAATGAACAGCGGGGCCTGCTGCACTGTTGCCTGGACGTGCCAGGCCATCAGCAGGTACACGCGGTGTGCGTGCACCTGGGCCTGCGCGAGGCCCACCGCCAGCGCCAGGTGCGCTTGTTGCTGGAGCTGCTCGACAGCTTGCCGCCCAAGGCGCCGGTGATCATTGCCGGCGACTTCAATGACTGGCGCCTGAAGGCCGATGCGGTGTTGTCCGAACACCTGGTCGAAGCCTTTGGCGAGCATTTCGGGACCCCGGCGCGCAGCTTTCCGGCGCGGTTGCCGCTGCTGCGGCTCGACCGTATCTACCTGCGCAATGCCATGCCGGGCAAGGCGCAGGTGTTGGCGAAGTACCCGTGGTCGCACCTTTCTGACCATGTCCCCCTTGCTGCGGAGATAAGCCTATGAACCGACCTTGGCTAGAGGGCAACAGCGTGCAGTTGCTGATCAACGGCGAACAGTACTACCCCCGCGTATTCGAGGCGATGGCCCAGGCGCGGGAAGAAATTCTGCTGGAGACGTTCATCATTTTCGATGACAAGGTCGGCCAGCAGTTGCAGCAGGTGCTGATAGCGGCCGCTGGCCGTGGTGTGCGCGTCGAGGTGGCGGTCGATGGCTACGGCACTGCCGACCTGCCCGACGCCTTCATCTCGGCGATGACCGACGCCGGCGTCAACTTTCATGCCTTCGACCCCCAGCCCAGGCTCGCGGGCATGCGCACCAACCTGTTTCGCCGCCTGCACCGCAAGATCGTGGTGATCGATGGGCAGCGCGCGTTCATCGGCGGCATCAACTACAGTGCCGACCACCTGGGCGACTACGGGCCCATGGCCAAGCAGGACTACGCAGTCGAGGTCACCGGCCCCGTGGTGGCCCAGGTGCACGCCACCAGTCGGCGCCTGATGTCGCCGGTGCTGCAGCCCCCCAGCGAGGTGCGCCCGGTCACCGAGCCTACCGGGGCGATCACGGCCGTGCTGGTCGAGCGCGACAATGGCCAGCGCAGCACCGCCATCGAAGCGCAGTACCTGCAAGCCTTTCGTGCTGCCCGGCAGCGTATCGTGGTGGCCAATGCCTATTTCTTTCCGGGCTACCGGTTGCTGCGCGAACTGCGTAATGCAGCGCGGCGCGGGGTGGCCGTGACCTTGATTCTGCAGGGTCAGCCCGACATGCGCTGGGTGCGGGCCTTGTCGCGGCTGCTGTACAACTACCTATTGCGCGACGGGGTGCGTATTCACGAGTACTGCAGCCGACCGTTGCACGGCAAGGTCGCCTTGGTCGACGACCAGTGGGCCACTGTAGGTTCAAGCAACCTGGACCCGTTGAGCCTGTCATTCAACCTGGAGGCCAACCTGTTCATCCGCGATCGTGGGTTCAACCAGCAGTTGCACCAGCATCTGCAGGCGCTGGCCAGCGAACAATGCAAATCGGTCACCCTGGAACGGATGATCCGCGGCTACTGGTGGCGGGCACCGCTGATCTTCCTGTGCTTCCACGCCATACGCCACTTCCCGCGGATAGCCGGCTGGTTCCCGGCGCACCGTCAGCGCTTGCGCTCGGTGCAACCGGAAGTCGAAGCACACGGCGATTTTCACGAGGGGCAGACCTGATGGCGCGCACACGGTGGCAAACCTGGGCCAAGCGCCTGTTCACCTTGCTGTTCCTGTTGCTGATACCCGCCTTGCTGTACATGCTGGCGCGCAACCTTGACTGGAACGAGGTGCGTCAGTCACTGCTGGCCTACAAACCCGGGACCCTGGCCATCGGCTTGGTCATCGCCTTGTGCAGCTACCTGACGTTTGCCAGTTACGACCTGCTCGCACGTGCCTACACAGGGCATACGCTGCCCGCCAGGCAGGTGTTGCCGGTGGCGTTCGTGTGCTACGCCTTCAACCTCAACTTCACCACATGGGTGGGCGGCGTCGCCTTGCGTTATCGGCTGTATGGCCGGCTTGGCCTGGACACCGCGACGATCACCCGCATCCTGACCTTAGGCCTGTTGACCAACTGGATGGGCTACATGCTGCTGGCCGGTACGGTATTCGCCCTGCGCTTGGTGAAACTGCCCGAAAGCTGGGCGGTGGGCGCTACAGGCTTGCAACTGATCGGGTTCGGCTTGCTGGCCATCGCCCTTGCCTACCTGCTGGCCTGCGGCTTTGCAAAAAAACGTACCTGGCAGTGGCGCGAACATGAAGTCACCCTGCCGGCCTTGCGCCTGGCGCTGTGCCAGGTAGCCCTTGGCGCCAGCAACTGGGCGTTGATGGCGCTGCTGATCTTCTGGCTGCTCCCTGAAAAGGCCTTTTACCCGTCGATTCTCGGGATCCTGCTCATCAGTTGCTTGGCAGGTGTGGTCGCGCACATCCCGGCAGGCCTTGGCGTGCTTGAAACGGTGTTCCTGGCCTTGCTGCACGGCCAGATCCCTCAAGGCACGCTGGTAGCCGCGCTATTGGGGTATCGAACGCTGTACTACCTGATCCCCCTGGTGCTGGCAGTCGTTACGTATCTGATTCTGGAAAAGCGCGCCAAGGCCATGCGCCAGCGCGATAACCCAGCCTAGCGCGGTTCAAGGGCCTTGGCCCGGGAGGTAGCGTATGCGAGTCGCTCTGTTGATGATGATGCTCACAAGCTTTGCCAGCACCCATGTGCTGGCAGAGGCCTGCAATGTGCTCACCCGTTCCTCCAGCGAAGCCGTCAAGCCGGTTGAGCAGCACACCTGCTACAGCTACAGCAACCTGCCTGCCGAAGCGATCAACTGGTCGTGCAGCAACGAGAGCAAGGACATGCTCAGTACGCAGAAGCAGAAAGTCGCGCGGTGCGCGGATGGCAGCGTAGGCAGTTGCATCGCGCCCTTGACCCAGGAAGCCTTGGCCAACCCCAAAGCCGGGGGTGGGCAACCTTCGACACGGCCGGCGTTGTCCAAGGATGCGCGGGTGATTACCTACTATTACGACACACCCAGCCTTGGCCAGGCGCGGGCAGATTGCGAGCGCAGCGACGGGATCTGGCAAACGCATTGACCCGTAATGGCGCCTTTTGGGGCTGCTCGCAACCCCAAAAGGCGGTCCAATTCACACCGCGCTGTCGTCGTCCTCGACTGGCCGCGACGCCTCAGCGCAATCACAACCGCTCATGCGGCACGGCTCGCCATTGCGATGCCCCGACGCACAGGCTTCACAGCAATACGCCTTGCCCTCTTGTTGCAAGGCATTGACATCCACCGTGCAAGAACAGTGGGCACAGGCACAGCGTTGCTCATTCATGGGGTTTGTCCTCCTCGTCTACTACGTCATCGGTCCAGGGTTCACCGTCCAGCGGCGCCGAACGCGCCAGCTCAGCCTCGTCCAGGCCGAACCCGCCGCCAATTTCGCCCGCACCGACCCGCCGCAAGGACTGGTCAGCCGGGCCCTCGCCGTCACCGGCTTCATACGGGTCACGGGCACCGGTCTCGTCCAGCAAGGTGTCCGGGCTCATGTCGTCATAGGTGACATTGTCTTCATGGAGGCTGTCGCTCAGCGCCTCGCCGCCCGTCATGCCGGCTTCGGCGACACGTTTGGGCGCAAATTCCTGGTCGACTTCACGGGCAGGTCGCTCGTCACCCACCCGCCCTTCGCGTTCGTCGTTATGGTCATCGAAGTCCAGCTCGTGGACACTGCCCATGCGGTCTTCGGTGTCGTCGATTTCCGCTGGCGTGTAAGGCTTGGGTTCATCGGGGCGAGACATGTGCGTTCTCCGTCAGTTGGCTACAACCGGTCGACTGCGCTACCCCCGGGAAGATTCAGAGTTTTTCACGCCGGCGTCTGAACGGCATTCTTTACCCCGGCGCCTGAACGGCGCTGCGCGCGCGATGCAGGGCATTGGTCAGATGCAGCCGCATGGCGGCCCGAGCGGCATCGGCGTCGTGATGCTCGAGCGCAACGTACAGCTGCTCGCGCTCACGCACGTGCTGGGCGCGTTGCTCGTCGCTGAGCGTGCGTTGTGCGCCGCTCATCAGGGTATCGGCCAGGTGCTGCATGGCATCGATGAAAAAGCTGTTGCCGGTGCACAGGGCAATCTGCAGGTGAAACTCGAAGACGATACGGGTGCTGTCCTTGTGCAGCGGCCCCACGGCATTGGCATCGTCCAGCGCCGCGCGAATGGCCAGCAACTGGCCGGGTGTAGCGCGTTGCGCAGCCAGGGCAGCGCACTCCACTTCGAGGCTCAGGCGCAGTTCGAGCAGTGCCACCGCATCCAGGGCGCTGCCCTTTTCATGTGGATGAGCTTGAAGGTCGCCCGGCCGGATGGTGTCCATCACGAACGTACCGATGCCACGCCGGGTTTCTACCAGGCCCTCGGCCTGCAGCCGCGACATCGCCTCGCGAACCACGGTACGGCTGACCTTGCGCGCTTCGGTGAAGGCTTGCTCGGTCGGCAGCTTGGTACCGGCCGGCAGTTCGCCGGCCAATATGCTGCGCGACAACTCCAGCACCAGTTGCTGGGCCAGGCTGACGCGTCGATCAGGGTTAACACGCTCCATGGGAGGATCCATTCAAACCAGACGATGGAGGATTGTAACCGCAGTTTTGCCGCAAAACGCACTATAATGCCCGCTGATCAGCCAAGAGCACGACGATGTCGGACTTCAACGCCACCGCCCAAATCAAACCGCGCCGCCTCGCCGAATCGCTGGTCGAGCGCTTTGCCCAACGCATGCGCGAGGGCACTCTCAAGCGCGGCGACAAACTCCCCACCGAAACCCAGATCATGGCCGCCGAAAGCGTCAGCCGGTCGGTGGTGCGTGACGCCTTGTCGCGGATGCAGGCGGCCGGCCTGGTCGAGACCCAGCACGGCGTCGGTACCTTCGTCCTCGATATGCCAGCACCGGAAGGCTTCAACGTCGGGCCGGCGACCATCATGCTGTTGTCCGACGTGCTCGACCTGCTGGAGTTTCGCCTGAGCCTGGAAGTGCAAGCCGCCGGCATGGCAGCCGAACGGGCCACGCCCCAGGCCATCGACGAACTGGAGCAGGCGCTGAAGGCGCTGCTGCAAGGTCCGGAAAAGTCCGGTAGCACCACCAATGCCGACTTCCAGTTCCACCTGAAAATCGCCAAGGCCGCTGGCAACCCCTACCTGATCGACATCATGAAGCACCTGGGTACCAAGCTGATCCCCCGCACCCGGATGAACTCGGCCTACACCGGGCAAAGCAATCGCAGCACCTACCTGGCAGGCATCAACGCCGAACATCAGCAGATCTTCGACGCCATCGTCAGCAAGCAGGTCGATGCCGCCCGTGCGGCGATGTTCCTGCACTTGAGCAACAGCCGCATGCGCCTGCGTGAGGCGCAGAAGCTTCAGGCGGTCTACAGCGAGTGAGCGGGCTCAGGGGCTGGCCGTACATCCTTGAACACCAGCCCTTCGCTGCTACCGACCTGCCAGGGGTTGCCGGTGCCGGCTTCGCTGAAGTGAACCGCCTCGAACCGTGAGCCTTGCAGGCCGTCGATCTTCACCTTGGCGGGCCCGCTGAAGCGCACGCGCTCGAAGGCCAGGCCTTGGTGATAAGCCCCATGCAGGCTGTCGCCCTTGACCTCGATTGCCGCCAGTTGGGCGTTCTCGACGGTGACATCGCTGACCCGCACATCGCGGAACTGCCCCGCTATCGTCGACTTCTGGTAGTCCAGCTTGGCATTGGGGTCGTTGTAATCAAGGGTAAAGATAAACGCCTGCTTGACCGTGTTGCGCATCGCCGAATCGCGGAATACCACGTTACGCGCCCCACCCCCCATGAAGTTGGTGCTCTTCATGCGCAAGCCGGTATCGGTGCCGTCGGAGACGTTGTCCTCGGCCAGGATGTTCTGGATCCACGCCCCGGTGTGGCTGCCGGCGACGACCATGCCGTGGCCCTTGCGGAAGTAGTTGTTGAAGATCCAGGCATCTTCCTGGGGCTTTTGCCTGACCGCATCGGCGCCCGTGCCGGCAGCGAAGTTGACGCAGTCATCACCGGTATCGAAGAAGTTGTTGAACACCATGGCGCCACGGCTGTTGGCGAACTCGATGCCATCGCCGTTGTTGGCGTCGTAGGTCTTGTGCGTGGTGTTGGCCAGCACCACGTTTTCGGTCTCCAGGTTCATGATGCCGTGGTAGGCCGGGTTAAGCACGGTGAAGCCACCGTAGAAGACGTTGGTGACATTGCGCAAAGTGACCAGCGAAGAGCGCATCTGGCCATAGGCGTCCTTGACGTTCATGCCCTCGGCTACTGCACGTTCGACCTGGGCTTTGGCCAGCAGGCCGTCCTGCAGGTAACGGGTATTGTCGCTGGGCAGGTAGAACGGCAGCGCCTGGCCACGCTCGTCGAGCACGTCGGCATGGCGCTTCCAGCCGTTGCCGTCGATCACGCCCTTGCCGACAATGCGGATGTTCTCGAATGCCTGGTGCTTGCGTGGGTCACGCGGCAAGGCGTTGATCAGCGAGGCCGGGCGCACGGTGGTGGAGTACGGGTACTGGATGTAGCCTTGGCGTGGATAGTCCTCGGCGCGCTCGGAGCCCAGCAGCGTCGCGCCCTCGGCGATTTCCAGGGTCATGTTGCTTTTGAGGTACAGCGAGCCGCTCTTGTAGGTGCCGGCGGGCAGCAGCACTTTGCAGCCTGCTGTGCAGGCATCGATGGCACGCTGGATCGCGACTGTGTCGAGGGCGCGGCCGTCTCCCTTGGCGCCGTACTGTTTGACATCGAACAACGCCGGCACGGCGGTGGTGCGTTGGGTGATGACGGGGCTATCAGCCGACTCTTTGCCGTCGCGGCCCACCGAACGCACGGTGAAGCGGTATTCGGTGTCGGGCGCCAGGCCCTGCGCGTTGTAACTGTGGATGGCGATGCGGTGATGGAAATTGCGCGTGTCCTGCTGGTAGAAGCGGTCGATGTAGGGTTTGGCGGGCGATACCTGGCCGTTGTTGGCGTTGCTGCCCCCGAGCAGCTTGCCGTTGGCGTAGACGTGGTAGTCGGTGATGTCGGCGTGGTCGGCCGGTTTTTCCCAGACCAGGATGATCTGCTGGTCGTCATAGGCCAGCGTCGGCACCTGCAGCTTGGTGGGGGGCTCCATCGCCCACAGCGGCAGGCTGCAGCTGATGGCCAACGTGGTCAGAAGTGGTCTTGCGTACGGCATTTTTATCTTCCTTGTAGTTGCCATTGCGGTGAGGTGGCTGATCAGGCGGATGCCACGCGCGGCGACTCGGCACTGAAATCGCGGCTGGCTTGCACCAGCATGCGGGTGTAGTCGTGGCAGGCCAGGTCCTGGCTCAAGGCCTGGCTGTCCAGGCGCTCGACAATCCGCCCCTGCTGCATCACCGCCACCTTGTCGCACAGGTGGCTGACCACACCCAGGTCGTGGGTGACCATCAGGTAGGTCAGCTTCTCGCGCTGACGCAGGTCCGCCAGCAGGTTGAGAATCTCGGCCTGCACCGACACATCCAGCGCCGACGTCGGTTCATCCAGCAGCAGCACGCGCGGTTCGAGGATCAGCGCCCGGGCGATGGCCACGCGCTGGCGTTGCCCGCCCGACAACTGGTGCGGGTAGCGGTAGCGGAAGCTGTCGTTAAGCCCGACCTTGAGCAAAATGTCGTTGATGCGGTCGTCGCGTTCGCCCATGCCGTGGATGGTCAGCGGCTCGCGCAACGCGGTGTCGATGGTGTGCCGCGGGTGCAGCGAGCCGTAAGGGTCCTGGAAGACCATCTGCACCTTGCGAAAATGTTCCTTGCTGAGCTTGTGTTGCAGGGGCGCCCCGGCAATGCTCAGCGCCCCGCTCCAATGCCGGTACTGGCCGGCCAGGCAGCGCAACACCGTGGTCTTGCCCGAGCCCGACTCGCCGACCAGGCCGAACGACTCGCCGTCTTCTACCGTCAGGTCGACGTCGTGCAGCACCTGGTTGCAGGCAGCGCCCACACCGAAGCTCAGGTTCAGCGATTGTGCTTGGATCATGGTCATGTCAGTTACCTCAGCAGGTGAGCCACAGCGGGTCGCGTTGCAAGACCGGCAAGCGCGGCCGGCGGTTGTCCATGCTCGGCAAGGCTGCCAGCAGGCCACGGGTGTACGGGTGTTCGGCGTACTGCAGGTCGCAGGCGGCCAGCGACTCCACCACCCGCCCGGCGTACATCACCAGCACCCGGTCGCAGTAGTTGCGGACCAGGTTGAGGTCGTGGCTGACGAAGATCAGGCCCATCTGCTGCTCGACGACCAGCTCTTCGAGCACGTTGAGCACTTGCTGGCGTACCGACACATCGAGTGCCGAGGTCGGCTCGTCGGCGATGATCACTTCCGGGTTGGTGATCACCATCATGGCAATCATGATGCGCTGGCCCATGCCGCCGCTGACTTCATGCGGGTACAGGTTGTAGACCCGCCCAGGGTCACGGATATGGACTTTTTCAAGCATCAGCAAGACCCGCTCGCGCGCTTCGCTGCGGCTGGCCTTGTGGTGCGCGAGGTACGCCTCGGCGATCTGCTCGCCGACCTTTACCACCGGGTTGAGCGAGTACTTGGGGTCTTGCATGATCATCGAGATGCGCTGGCCGCGAATCTTCTGCATGGCCTTCTCGCTGGCGCTGAGCAGGTCGACATCACCGAACTGCAGGGCCTTGGCGGTGATCTGCGTGCTACCGGGGTGCAGCTTGAGCAGGCTACGCCCGACCGTGGACTTGCCCGAGCCGGACTCGCCGACGATGGCCAGTTTTTCCCGGCCCAGGGTGAACGACACGTCGCGCACCGCATGGGTTTCTTTCTTGCCATTGACGAAGCGCACGTTGAGCGAATCGACAGTGAGTTTGAGCGTCGACATAAAGCCTCCAGTTACTCGCTACGCGGGTCGAGAATGTCCCGCAGGCCATCGCCCAACAGGTTGAACGCCAGGCTCACCAGCATGATCGCGGCCCCCGGCACGGCTACCAGCCACCAGCATTCGAGCATGTAGCGCCGGCCGGTGGAGATCATCGCGCCCCACTCCGGCAGCGGCGCCTGCGCACCCAGGCCAAGAAAGCCCAGCGCAGCGGCGGTCAGAATGATGCCGGCCATGTTCATGGTCAGGCGGATGATCACCGACGACAGGCACATCGGCACGATGTGGCGCAGGATGATCCGGGTCGGCGAGGCGCCCTGCAGCTCGACCGCGACGACAAAGTCGGCCTTGCGCAACGACAGCGTTTCGGCGCGCGCCAGGCGTGCGATCGGTGGCCACGAGGTCAGCGCGATGGCGACCACGGCATGTTCCAGGCCGGGGCCCAGGGCCGCGATGAACGCCAGCGCCAGGACCAGGCTGGGGAAGGAGATGAAGATATCGGTGATGCGCATGAAAACGGTGTCGACGACGCCGCCGAAATAACCCGACACGGTGCCGATGAACAACCCGATCGGGCCGACGATGACGGTTACCAGGGTAATGATGTACAGGGTGATGCGTGAGCCATACACCAGCCGGCTGAAGATATCGCGGCCGTATTCGTCGGTGCCGAACCAGTGCGCTGCACCGGGTGCCTGCAAGGCATTGGCGAGGTTTTGCACCACCGGGTCATGGGTGGCGATCCAGGGTGCGAAGGCGGCCACCACGACCAGCAGCAAGGCCACCAGCAGGCCCGCCAGGGTCATCGGGTTGCGCAGCAGGTGGCGCAGCACCCGCAGGCTGCTCTTGTACAGCGCGTCGACGCTCGACGCGGGTGCGCGGTCGGCCTGCGCCTTGTCGCTTGAAACGGTAGAAGACAGGTTGGCAATCATCGGCATGCTCTCGATGTGAACTCATGGCCACCTGGGGCACCCGCAGGCGCCCTCGGCAGTGTTCAGCGTTGCTTGTAGACGCCCAGGTAACGGGTCGCCTCGGCGTCATCGCCGGTGAAGCCCTTGACGTCCACCGCGCTGACTGCGGTGTCGGTCATCTGCGAAATCATCATGATCGGGCCGACCTGTTCGTCGTAACGCTTCTGCGCCTGGTGGTACAGGTTCAGGCGCTTGCCAGGGTCTCGCTCGACCCCGGCTTGCTCGATCAGCGCATTGAGCGGTTGATCGAAGAACGATGCACGCCAGCCCTGGAAGTTGGGCAGGCCGGCCGCGTCACTGTTGTCGGGGTTGTAAGCGAAGGTACGCAGGCTGAAGTAAGGGTGCGGGTAGCGCTCGGCGCCGCGGGCGACGATCATCTCGAAGTTGCGTGCGCGCATTGCGCCGTACACCTGGTTGCCGGTACCGGTGACGATGCTGGCCTTGATGCCGCCCTCGGCCAGGGTCGATTGCATGCGTGCGGCAATGTCGATGAAAGGCGGTTCGGACAACGTCCGCAGGGTGGTGCTGAAGCCTTGCGGGTAGCCAGCTTCGCTCAGCAACGCCTTGGCCTTGGCCACGTCCAGCCGGTAGCCAGGGTCTGGCAGGCGTGCGTCCAGGCCCAGTTGCATCGGCTGCTGGTTGAGCAGGCCATAGTGCGGCATGACCTGCTCGTCGATGCCTTTGTAGTCGATCAGGTAGCGCACGGCCTCGCGCACTTTCGGGTTGGCAAACTCAGGCTGCTTCATGCTCATCGCCACGTAGTACAGGGTGCCCCGTTGCAAGGGCTGAACCTGCAGCGTGCCGGTGCGCTCGACGGCCTTGATGTCGGGCGCGGCCATGCCATAGGCCAGGTCCAGGTCGCCGCGTTCAAGCATCAGGCGCAGCGACTGTGATTCGGTCATGTGCCGCACCAGCACCCGCTTCATCTTTGCCGGGCCTGCCCAGTAGCCGTCGAAACGGTTCATCACCAGCGCATCGTTGGCGCTCCACTTGGCCAAGGTGAACGGGCCGCTGCCGGCCTCGTTGGTGACCAGCCAGGCGGCGCCGAGGTCGCCATTCTTTTCATGTTTCAAGGCCTGCAGGCGGTCGACGATGACCGCACTGGGCGAAGTTGCCAGCGAGTCGATCAGCAGCAGCGGGTCGGTCGGCTGTGGCAGGTCGATGACCAAGGTGTGTGCATCGCTGGCGCGAATCAGTGCCTGAATGTTGTCGACGGTGTAGCCGTAGGCCTTCCAGGTAGTGGCCAGGCCGTAGTTGAGCTTCATCACGCGGTACAGCGACCAGGCCACGTCCTCGGCGGTAAGCGGGTTGCCGGAATGGAACGTAACGTCAGTGCGCAGGTGGAAGGTGATCTGCTTGCCGTCTTCGCTGATGGCCCAGCGTTCGGCCAGCTGTGGCAGGTGTTTTTCCGGGTTGCCCTGGTCGCGCTTGACCAGCGTGTCGTACAGGTTGGCATTGACTCCGGAGGCATCCAGGCCCGGCGCGTTGGCCGGGTCGATGGAAAACAGGTTGACCATGCTCATGCCGACGATCAACTGGTCGGCGGGGGTCTTGGCCTGCACGGCAGCCATTGGCCCCAGCGCCAGGATCGCACCCAGCAGGCTCATGTGCAGCGGGGGGAGTACAGTCTTCATGTGGGCGTCCTTCTTTTTATAGTTATGCAATGTGTTCACGCGGCCCGCTGGGGCTCAGCGGGTCCTTGGGTCGAACACCTTGTACAGGGCATCGCTGATCAGGTTGAGGGCGACGAAGATCAGGCCGATCACCAGCACGCAGCCCATCACCGCGTTCATGTCACCGAGCATCAGGCTGCTGGTGAGGTATTGGCCGAAACCGGGCCAGGCGAACACGGTCTCGATCAGTACCGCGCCTTCGAGCAGCGAGCCGTAGGCCAGCGCGACGACGGTCAGCAACTGCACGAGGATGTTGCGAAACGCATGGCCCCAGACCACCTGGCGCCGCGACAGGCCCTTGACCCGCGCTGTGATGATGTATTCCTGGGAGAGCTGCTCAAGCATGAAGCTGCGCGTCATGCGGCTGATATAGGCCACCGAGTTCAGCCCGAGGATAAGCCCCGGCAAGATGATGTGGCGCAGCGCACTGCTGAAGGCTTCCCAGTCACGCGCCAAGGCAGTGTCGATCAGCAGCAGGCCGGTCACGTCGGGGACCATGCCGTCATACGCAAGGTCGATGCGCCCTGCCCCGCCGGCCCAGCCAAGCCAGGCGTAGAACACCAGCAGGCCCATCATGCCCACCCAGAAAATCGGCGTGGAGTAGCCGAACAAGGTGATGACCCGCGCCACATGGTCGCCCAGCCGGCCCTGGTTGCTGGCGGCGACCACGCCCAGTGGCAGGCCGATGAGGATGCCGAACAGGATCGCCAGCGTGGCCAGTTCGATGGTCGCCGGGAACACCCGCTTGATGTCGTCCAGCACCGGGTGGCCGGTGAGCAGCGCATTGCCGAAATCGCCGTGCAGCAAATCGTTGAGGTACAGCCCGAACTGGGTCCAGATCGGTTTGTCCAGGCCCATGGCCTGGTAGACCTGCTCATAGGTGGAGCTGTCGGCATCCGGACCGACCACGGCCAGCACCGGGTCCAGCGGCATCACCCGACCAATGAAGAACGTCAGCGCCAACAGGCCAAGCAAGGTCACCAGCACCGTGCTGGCCCGTCGGGCAGTGGCAGACACGCGGGTGCCCAGCACAGAGGCAGTCGAAAGCAACATAACAGGCTCCTGAAAAAGCGTTCAGCAAACACCGAGGCGTCAGGGGCGCGCACGCCCCCGTCCCGCTCATCGCGACTTGTAGACGTCTTTGTAACGGGTGGTGGCCGCGCTGTGGGCCTGATAGTTCTGCACGTCGTGGTACAGCACCACGGTGTCGGTCATCTGTGAAACCGGCAGGATCGCGCCGACCTGGGTGTCGAGCGTGTTCTGGATCTGCTGGTACTGGGCCAGCTGCCGGGCCTTGTCGGGTTCGACTTCGGCCTGCTCGATCAGGCTATTCAGCTCGGGGCTGTAGAACGAGGTGCGCCAGCCCTGGAAGTTGCTCAGCTTGGCTTCGTCACGGTTGTCCGGGTTGTACACCAGGGTGCGCAAGCTCGAATGCGGGTGGCGCTCGGCACCGCCACCACCACGGCCGACCAGGATGTCGAAGCTGCGTTCGCGCATGGCGCCGTAGATCTGGTTGCCGGTACCGGTGACGATGGTGGCCTGTATACCCGCCTGGGCCAGGGTGGCCTGCAGGCTGGAGGCAATGTTGATGAAGGGCGGCTCGGTGAGCACGCGGATGGTGGTCTTGAAGCCGTTGGGGTAACCGGCTTCGGCCAGCAGTTGTTTCGCCTCGGCCACGTTCAGGCGGTAGCCTGGGTCGTCCAGGCGTGCCGGCAGGCCCAGCGGCAGTGGCCGTTGATTGAGCTGGCCGTAATGCGGCATGACGGTCTGGTTGATGCCCTGGTAGTCAATCAGCGAGCGTACCGCCTTGCGCACGCGGGCGTCGTCGTAGGGCTTTTGCTTCACGCTCAGCGCCACGTAGTAGAGGGTGCCGCGCTGCACGGTCTCGGTGCGCACCTTGTCGGACTTCTCCAGCGCTTCGATGTCTGGGGCGGACATGCCTTTGGCCAGGTCCAGGTCACCGCGCTCCACCATCAGCCGCAGCGACTGCGATTCGGTCATGTTGCGCATGACGATGCGCTTGAGCTTGGCCGGGCCGCCCCAGTAACCGTCGAAACGGCTCATCAGGATCACATCGTTGGCGCGCCAGTCATTGAGGATGAACGGCCCGCTGCCGGCAGCATGCGTGGTCAGCCAGGCGGCGCCGAGGTCATCGCCCTTCTGGTGCTGTTGGACCACCTTGCGGTCGAGAATGAAGGCACTAGGCGATGTCGCCAGGGTGTTGAGCACCAGCAGCGGGTCGGTCGGCCGCGGCAGCTCAAGGACGAAGGTGTGCGCATCACTGGCACGCATGTACTGGGCGACATTGCCTGCCGTGAAACCGTAAGCCTTCCAGGTCGAGGCCAAGGCCAGGTTGAGCTTGAGGATGCGTTGCAGCGACCAGACGACGTCCTCGGCACTGAAGGCATTGCCGGACTGGAACGTGACGCCCTCGCGCAGCTTGAACGTGAGGGTCTTGCGGTCATCGCTGACCTGCCAGCTTTGCGCCAGCGCCGGCACCAGTTGGTCCGGTTGCTGCGCATCCTGCACCAGCAGCATGTCGTACAGGTTGGCGTTGACCTCGGAGACGTCCAGCCCGGTGGCACCGGCTGGGTCCAGGGACAACAGGTTGATCATGCTCATGCCGACGATCAACTGGTCGGCGGGTGTCTTGGCCAAAGCAGTGGGTGCCGAGGTCATTGCCAGCGATGCGGCAAGGACCCCTGCCCAGAATGTGGGAAGTACGCTCATGTGAGATTGCCTTTTTATAGTTATTGGACTCTCGGGCGGCGCGCACTGTCGCGCGCCGCCATACACGGGTCAGAAGCGCTGCAATGTATGGGTCTCGACGTAGTCGAAGTCGATTTCTTCACCCAGGCCAGGCAGGTCCGACAGGTGGACGAAACCGTCCTTGTCCATCGGGTCGACCAGGCGTTTGAGGTAGGCCGGCACCTCGTCATAGTCGAGGAACGGGTGCAACAGGCCGCGCTCGTACCAGGTGCAGTTCTTGATGGCCCCGACCACGGCCAGGTTGGCTGCGCCGTTGCCGTGGATTTCGCAATCCATGCCGAACGCTTCGGCCATGTGCGCCACTTTCAGGCACGGTGCAATACCGCCGACCCCGGCAACCCCGGCGCGCAGGATGTCGCACACGTCATGCTTGACCCAACTGGCCCGGCTCAGGTGCTTGCCACCCAGGCTTTCCGGGCCCAGCACCGGGATGTCCAGCTGGCCGGCGAGCCAGGCATAGGATTCGGCAGAGTCTTCCATCATTGGTTCTTCGAACCAGGCGAAGTTGAGCTTTTCCAGGGCGCGGCCGATGGTCAGGGCGTCGGTACGGCTGTACCAGTGGTAGCCGTCGATCATCAGTGCGATGTCGGGGCCGACCGCTTCGCGCACGGCGGCGCAGGCCTTGATGTCCATGCTCACGCTGGGCGCGAAGGATACCGGCGGCATCCAGGTGTGCAGCTTGATGGCCTTGTAGCCACGCTTGACCAGGGTTTCGGCAAAACGCCCGTATTCCTCAGGGGTGGACAAGCCGCCTTCGAGCTCGTCGCCACACATGGTCGAGCCATACGCAGGCACCTTGTCGCGGTAGCCGCCAATCAGCTTGTGCACCGGCACGTTCAGCTTGCGCCCGGCCCAATCCCACAAGGCCTGCTCGACCAGTGCCAGGGCGCGATCGGTCAACTGGCTGGCGCTGCCGCGTTGCCAGTGCGCAAGGTCGTGCCAGATCTTCTCGCGATCAAAGGCATTGGCGCCTACCAGCACTTTGCGCACGAAACCATCGAGCACGTACGGGCGGATCAGTTCAGGGGCACCCAGTGCATAGCCTTCGTTGCCGCATTCGGTGGTGATGCGCAGCAACGCCATCTTGGCCTGGGTCACGTCACCGGGGTGGGCATGGCCGGCACTGTCGACAGCGCGGCGCGTGGGGTAGGAAAAAACCTGGACGTTTACAGCAGTGATGATCATGGACGTCTGAGCCTTCTTATTGGATTTGTGGCGGGTGAGTCACGCTCTGGAGGCAATCCTACGTCATCATACAACTTTTGAAAAGCACCCCTTTAAAACTTTCAAATCCGGCCTGCACGAGCACCTATTTGTGTCTTTTGGGACGTGTATCGCATTTTAATGTTCGTATCAAACCCTCTAGAAAGCGTATCTCAGGCGCTTAAAAAGAAGTCATCCGACAACCAACCAAGAAATCGTAGACAACCCAAATGTTGTACGATAACTTTGCCGCATCTGATCGCGGCACCCTGCCCCCCACCGCATCCGATGGTGACCACCCGCTTCAAAACGACCTCAACAAAAACAAGAAAAGAAGATCGAATGAACACCACACTCCGCAATCTCATTGCTGTCAGCACACTCGGCCTGTCTTTCTATGCCTGCGCAGACTCGGCCAGCCTCAACTACCGCCACGGCTACACCGAAGACGACAGCATCCATTCCGACCGCATCAAGCTGAATTACCGGATGGAAACCGGCCTGGGGTTCGCCGCCGAGATCAAGTACAAGACCGCCGGCGACCGTGAGGACGTGGCCTACGACAACATGGTCAACAACGGCCATGAGTTCACCGTGGACTACAACTACAAGCTGAGCCCCAAGTCGACCCTTACCCCGGCGTTCCAGATGGACAGCTCCAAGGACGCCACCGCCTACAAGTTCGGCTTGAAGTACAGCTACAAGATCAGCGACACCTGGTACGTCGCCACCCGTGTGCGGCATGACGCGCGCAACCTCGACCGCGACCAGATCGATCATTCCAAGGCGGACCGAGCCAAGGACAACCAGAACACCACGCGCCTCGAAGGTTGGCTGGGCTACACCCCGAAAGGCCCGTGGGCCTTCGAGTACCAGTACATCCACTTCGATACCGACTACATCCGCTACGACAACAAGAAGAGCGACTACGAGCAGAACCTGATCATCAAGTACAAGCTCAACAAGCAGTGGGCGCCGTTCATGGAGGTGGGTGACATCAAAGTCAACGCCTATACCGATGACCGCCAGGCCCGCTGGCGTCTGGGCGTCCAGTACAACTTCATGTAATGCCGCGCTGCCGGGTGCCTGCCAGGTAGCCCGGCGTTATCGCTACCCCCAACGACCTTTAAAGCCAAGGTGCTGACCATGACCACACTCGCCTCGCCCACTTCGGGCAAACCCTTCAACCGCTTGCTGCTGACCGGCGCTGCCGGCGGGCTCGGGCAGATCCTGCGCGAAGCCTTGCAGGCCCACGCCACCGTCGTGCGCGCTTCCGATATCAGTGCGATGGCGCCAGCGGCTGGCGACCATGAAGAGGTGATCAGTTGCAACCTGGCGGACAAGGACGGGGTACTGGCGCTTGCCCAAGGCGTGGACGCCATCGTTCACCTGGGGGGCATTTCCACGGAGCGTGCGTTCGAAGACATTCTCGACGCCAATATTCGCGGCACCTTTCATGTCTATGAGGCCGCACGCAAGCACGGCATCAAGCGGGTTGTGTTCGCCAGCTCCAACCATGTGACTGGCTTCTACCCGCAGGACGAGACGGTGGATGCGCAGTCTGTGCGCCGCCCGGACTGCTACTACGGCTTGTCCAAGTCGTATGGCGAAGACCTGGCCACCTTCTACTTTCACCGCTACGGCATCGAAACCGTGAGCCTGCGCATCGGCTCGTCATTCCCCGAGCCACGCAACCTGCGCATGCTCTCGACGTGGCTGAGTTATGCGGACCTTGCGCACCTGGTAGAACGTGCGTTGCTCGCCGACAACGTTGGCCACACCGTGGTGTATGGGGTTTCGGCAAACCGTGAGCTGTGGTGGGACAACCGCTTCGCCGCGCACCTGGGCTTCAACCCGCAGGACAGTTCGGAGCGCTTTCGCGAGAAGCTTGCGCAACAGCCCAAGCCTGCTGCTGACGATGCCAGTGCGCACCTGCAAGGTGGCGCGTTCACCGCCGCCGGCCCTTTCGGTGACTGAAGGCGCCAACGCCAGCGGGCTCAGGCCATCAGGATGCTCACCAGCATCTGCGTTGGTGTGCTCAGCTCCACGTCCTTGCGCGTAACCACTTCGTACGGCTCACTGCGTGACTTCAACTGCAACGGCAGGCGCACCAGCATGCCGTGGTCCACCGCGACCTTGGCGACATCCCACGGCATCACGGCCAGCAACCCAGGGTCTTGCAGCAGCATCGACAAGGTGGTGAAGGTAGAAGAGGTTTCAATCGGGTACTGCGGAAAGCTCAGGCCCGCTTCGCGAAATTCGCGCTCCAGGGTCAGGCGCATGGGCATGTTGACCGGGAACACCAGCCAGCGTGAGCCGGCCAACTGGCCCAGGCTCAACGACTCACTGCCGGCCAGGGCGTGCCCAGGGTTGGCCACCAGCACCAACTGTTCCTGGTGCTTGGGCCGGCTGTCGTACGCGGCTGGGCGCGGGCTGACGCTGGTCCGGCAGATCACCACGTCCAGGCGGCCTTGGTCGAGCAAGTTGAGCAGGCGGTCGCTGGTGTCCTCGACCACCGAGACCGACAGGTCTGGCTGACTGTCGCGCAGGCGCGCCAAGCCTTCCACCAGTATCGGTACCGCGCCCATGATGGTGCCAACCGACAAGCGCCCCCCATGGCCTTGCAGAATCCCCAGCATTTCTTCCCGCAGGTGAGCCAGGTCATTACTGATCAGTCGCGCATAGCGCAGCACGCACCGCCCCAGGTCATTGGCTTCGAGGCCCTTGCTGGTGCGCTCGAACAGCACCGCGCCAAGCGTTGATTCAATCTCGTTGAGGGCCTTGGTTGCACCGGGCTGGGTGATGGACATTGCCTCGGCCGCTTTATGGATGGAGCCCAGCTCGTCGAGGCTGATCAATAGCCGCAACTGGCGCAAGCGAAGGCGAGAGGCCATGGAACTCAAGGATGGCAGCATAGGGGATCACTTAAAGTTATCACGGGGTCAGCAGCTCTCATTAGGCAGCAACGCCGGGGAAAATTAAAGTGTCGGCATCCCCACAAGAACAACACAGGAGCCAGCATGCGCCTGATCCAATTTGAAACCACCCCAGGCCAACGTTACGTAGGCGTAGTTGAAGGCGACCTGATCCAGGTCGTGCGTGATACCCACTCCATGCGCGAACTGGCCTTGGCCGCGATCGGCAAGCAGCACAGCCTGGCCGCCGAAGTACACGAGCGTGGCCTGTACAGCACCGAACAACGCTACAGCCAGGCCTTGAGCGAATGCCGGGTATTGCCCCCGCTGGACCACGAAGACCCGGCCCATTGCCTGATCAGCGGCACCGGGCTGACCCACCTGGGCAGTGCCTCGACCCGCGACAAGATGCACCAGCAGAAAACCGACGATGCCGCCACGCTGACCGACACTGCGCGGATCTTCCAGTGGGGGATCGAGGGCGGGCGCCCTGCGCCAGGCACCGCGGGCGTGCAGCCGGAGTGGTTCTACAAGGGCGACGGCTCCATCGTCGTTCGGCCCGGCCAGGCGTTGCAGAGCCCGGCATTTGCCGAGGATGCCGGCGAAGAGCCTGAACTGGCCGGCCTGTATGTGATCGGCGATGACGGCCAGCCCTACCGCCTGGGCTTTGCCATCGGCAACGAGTTCTCCGACCATGTGATGGAACGGCGCAACTACCTTTACCTGGCTCACTCCAAGCTGCGTAGCTGCTCGTTCGGCCCCGAACTGCGGGTGGGTGAACTGCCCCGCCACCTGGACGGCATCAGCCGGATTCGTCGCGACGGCCAGGTGATCTGGGAAAAGGCCTTCCTCAGCGGTGAGGACAACATGTGCCACTCTCTGGACAACCTGGAGTATCACCACTTCAAGTACGCCCAGTTCCTGCGCCCGGGCGATGTGCACATTCATTTCTTCGGCACGGCGACCTTGTCGTTCGCCGACCAGATCAAGCCCTTCGAGGGCGATGTGTTCGAGATCAGCCTGCCCGATTTCGGCGCCCCGCTGTGCAATGGCATTGCCGTGACACCTTCGGCCATCTCACCTGGCGAGGTGAAGACGCTCTGAACCGATGGCGGCGCAGGGCCGCGCCGCCGCGGCATTTCATAACAATCACAAAAGTGAGATGAGCATGAAGAACACCCCTTACACCGCGGCCTCGGCCGCCGCCACGGCCAGCTCAGACACCGCCAGACCGACTACTGTGCGCTGGCGGATCTTCCTGATCCTGCTGTTGCTGGCAGCGATCAACTACATCGACCGGGCTTCGCTGTCGGTGGCCCTGCCGTTGATTTCTGCCGAGTTCGAACTTACGCCCGCGCTTGAAGGGTTGATCCTCAGCGCGTTCTTCTGGTCTTACGCGCTGATGCAGATCCCGGCCGGTGTGCTGCTCGACCGCTTCCAGGTGCGCAATATCATCGGTGTCGCCACCATCGGCTGGGGCGCGTTCCAGGCACTGGGCGGCTTTGCCCATAACTGGATCACTCTGCTGGTCACCCGCATCGGCCTCGGTGTGGCCGAATCGCCGATCATGCCGGCGGGTGCCAAGCTCAACGGGGCCTGGCTGACCCCCAACGAACGTGGCCGAGGGGCGACCCTGGTCGACGGCGGCGCGCCGCTGGGCACCGCGTTTGGCGCCATCATCATCGCGGGGCTGATCACCTGGTTCGACTCCTGGCGCATCGCCTTCATCATCGCCGGCGTCGGCACCGTGGCGGCAGGTATCTGGGCCTGGTGGTACATCCGCAACCACCCCAGCGAACACCCGCAGGTGAACGCTGCCGAGCTTGCCTACATCACCCAGGCCAACGATGCCGCGACCCAAGCCAACGGCAACCGCAAAGCGGTGCTCAAGGAACTGCTCAAGAGCCGCTCAGTGCTGTGCATGTTCGCCGGCTACGCCTGCTACAACAGCGTGTTCTACGGCTTGTTGACCTGGATGCCGAGCTACCTGCACCAAGCCCACAACCTCGATATCAAGGCCATGGGTGGCGCCACCTTCCTGATCTTCATGTGTGGTTTTATCGGTGAGCTGATCGGCGGCTGGATCTCGGACAAGTGGAAAGCCAACGGCGGCCAACCGAACACGGTGATGCGCAGCATGTTCGCAGGCTCGGCCGCCGTTGCCGCGCTGTGCATCCTGCTGGTGGCGTATACCCCGGATGCCGCGCGGGTCATCGCGCTGCTGTGCGTGGCGCTGTTTTTCATCCGCTGGTGCGGGATGTACTGGTGCCTGCCGGCCATTCTCGGGGGCAAGTCCAAAGCTGGCGTGCTGGGTGGCAGCATGAACTTCTGCGGCAACATGGTCGGCGTGCTGGTGCCGATCCTGATCGGCTTGATCGTGCAGTTCACCGGTTCCTACTTCCTGGCCCTGATCTTCTTCGTGGTCATGGCCTTCGGCCTGATGCTGTTCTCTGGCCTGATCGACTATCGCGAGCGCGGGCTGGCCTGAGCCCCGCACCCTATTTGAGGTGATTGTCATGCAACTCATTACAACAACAGGCAGCGAACACACTGCCAACGCCGTGATCCGACTCAACCCGCTCGATGACGTGCTGATTGCCCGCCAGGCACTGCCCGAAGGGCTGCTGCTGGACGAAGGCATCACCGTTTGCCAGGCCATCCCCGCCGGGCACAAGGTCGCTGCGCGCGACCTGGCTGTCGGCCAGCCTTTGCGCCGCTATGGCCAGATCATCGGCTTCGCCAGCCAGGCCATCGCAGCGGGCCAGCATGTGCACGTGCACAACCTCGCCATGGGCGACTTTGCCCGCGACTACGCCTTTGGCGTCGATGCCCGGGGTGTACAGGCGCCCAACGATGACACCTTCATGGGCATCGTGCGGGCCGATGGCCGGGTCGCCACGCGCAACTATGTGGGTATCCTTACCTCGGTGAACTGCTCGGCCACCGTGGCCCGGGCGATCGCCGACCACTTTCGCCGGGACATCCACCCCGAGGCGCTGGCGCCGTATCCGCAGGTCGATGGTGTGGTGGCGCTGACCCACGGGGTTGGCTGCGCCGTCGATCCCTCCGGCGAAGCCTTGGCCATGCTGCGCCGTACCTTGGGTGGCTATGCCGTGCACGCCAACTTTGCCTCGGTGCTGCTGATCGGCCTGGGCTGCGAAACCAACCAGATCCCCGACCTGCTCGCCGCGCAGGGGCTGGAAAGCAGCCACACCCTGCGCACCTTCACCATCCAGGGCAGCGGCGGTACCAGCAAGACCATCGCCAGCGGTATTGCCCAGGTCAAGGCGTTGCTCGCCGAAGCCAACCAGGTCGAGCGCCAGCCGGTCAGCGTGCGCCACCTCACGGTCGGCCTGCAATGCGGGGGCTCGGACGGCTATTCGGGGATTACCGCCAACCCCGCCCTGGGCAATGCCGTGGACCGGCTGGTGGCCGCAGGCGGCACCGCGATACTGTCGGAGACCCCGGAAATCTACGGCGCCGAGCATTTGTTGACACGTCGCGCGGTAAGCCAGCAGGTCGGTGAAAAACTGATCGCGCGCATCCAGTGGTGGGAAGCCTATTGCCAACGCATGGGCGCCGAACTGAACAACAACCCCTCTGCCGGTAACAAGGCCGGCGGCCTGACCACCATCCTGGAGAAGTCACTGGGGGCGGTGGCCAAGGCTGGCTCCAGTGACCTGGTGGATGTCTACGAATACGCAGAACCGGTGCGCGCCCATGGCCTGGTGTTCATGGACACGCCCGGCTACGACCCGATCTCCGCCACCGGCCAGGTCGCTGGCGGGGCCAACCTGATCGCCTTCACCACCGGCCGCGGTTCGGCCTACGGCTGCGCGCCCTCCCCGTCGATCAAGCTGGCGACCAACACGCGCCTGTGGGAAACCCAGGAAGATGACATGGACGTCAATTGCGGCGGCATCGCCGACGGCAGCATGACCATCGAAGAACGCGGCCAGCACATCTACCAGATGATGCTGCGCATCGCCTCGGGTGAACGCAGCAAGAGTGAACAACACGGCTACGGGCAGAACGAGTTCGTGCCTTGGCAGATCGGCGCCATCACCTGACGGTTCGCTTCACGTACCCGTTTTAACGTTTATTGGAGCTTTCATGACCCAGATTCTTGGTCACAACTACATCGGCGGCCAGCGCTCGGCGCAAGGCAGCACCCGGCTTGTCAGCCTCGACGCCAGCACAGGGGAAGCATTACCGGGCGTTTTCTGCCAAGCCACCGAAGCGGAGGTGGATGCGGCTGCAACCGCTGCAGCCGCCGCCTTCCCGGCGTATCGCAACCTGCCTGCCGAACGACGCGCAGTGTTTCTGGATGCCATTGCCGACGAACTCGATGCGCTGGGTGACGATTTCATCGCCACGGTCTGCCGCGAAACCGCCCTGCCCGCTGGCCGTATCCAGGGCGAGCGGGCCCGCACCAGTGGCCAGATGCGCCTGTTCGCCAAGGTGCTGCGCCGGGGCGATTTCCATGGTGCACGTATCGATCGGGCCCTGCCGCAGCGCCAGCCACTGCCGCGCCCGGATCTGCGCCAGTACCGTATCGGGGTCGGCCCGGTGGCCGTGTTCGGGGCCAGCAACTTCCCCCTGGCATTCTCCACTGCTGGTGGCGATACCGCCTCGGCGCTGGCCGCAGGCTGCCCGGTGGTGTTCAAGGCGCACAGCGGCCACATGGCCAGCGCCGAAGCGGTTGCCGATGCCATCTTGCGGGCGGCGGTACGCAGCGCGATGCCTGCGGGCGTGTTCAACATGATCTACGGCGGCGGTGTCGGCGAGTGGCTGGTCAAGCACCCGGCCATCCAGGCCGTCGGTTTCACCGGCTCGCTCAAGGGCGGTAACGCGCTGGTGCGCATGGCCGCCGAACGGGCGCAGCCGATTCCGGTGTTCGCCGAGATGTCCAGCATCAACCCGGTAATCCTGCTGCCTGAAGCGCTGGCACAGCGAGGGGCCACACTGGCCCGCGAACTGGCGGCATCGGTGACCCTTGGCTGCGGCCAGTTCTGCACCAACCCCGGCCTGATCCTGGGGCTGCGCTCAGCCGCATTCAGCCAATTTGTCGCGCACCTGCAAGCGCACATGGCCGACCAGCCGGCGCAAACCATGCTCAACGCCGGCACCCTGGCCAGCTATCGCCAGGGTTTGCAGCACCTGCACGCTCACCCCGGCATCAGCCACCTGGCAGGCGCCGAGCAAGGCGAGCGCCAAGCGCAGCCGCAGCTGTTCCAAGCGGATGTCGGCATGCTGCTGAACGGCGACCCGCTGTTGCAGGAAGAAGTGTTCGGGCCTGCGACCCTGATCATCGAAGTCGAAGACCAGGCGCAACTCAAAGCGGCCGTGCAGGCCCTGCGCGGGCAACTGACCGCCACGCTGATGGGCGAAGCAACGGAGCTGCCGGGCTTCGGCTGGCTGAGCGAGCTGCTGCAGGAAAAGGTCGGCCGCGTGTTGCTCAATGGCTACCCGACAGGCGTCGAGGTGTGCGATGCGATGGTGCATGGTGGCCCGTACCCTGCCACCTCGGATGCGCGCGGCACGTCGGTGGGCTCGCTGGCCATCGACCGCTTCCTGCGGCCGGTGTGTTTTCAGAATTACCCGGATGAGCTGCTGCCGCCGGCGTTACAGAACGCCAACCCGCTGGGGATCTGGCGCTTGGTCGATGGCGAGGCTAGCCGTTCAGCCTGCTGAGGGCCGCCGTGCAGCCGCCCCGACGAACACCGGGGGCCCTGAGGGGGCGGCTGCCTATACGGAAATTTTGAACTCCCTTCGCACCGCCCTCTCCCACCTGAAGAGCCCCCGCGATTCTTCAGGACCCCGCCATGGCCAAGCCCCTGCAGGAGTACCAGCGCAAACGCGACTTCAACGCCACGCCCGAGCCCAGCGGTAACCGTGGCCAAGGCAAGCAGCCCCATGCCCTGCAGTTCTGCATCCAGAAGCACGACGCCAGCCACCTGCACTACGATTTTCGTCTGGAGCTCGACGGCACCCTGAAAAGCTGGGCGATCCCCAAGGGCCCTTCGCTGGACCCGAAGGTGCGCCGGCTGGCCGTACACGTCGAAGATCACCCGCTGGACTACGCCGACTTCGAGGGCAATATCCCGGAAGGCCACTACGGCGCAGGCGACGTGATTGTCTGGGACCGGGGCATCTGGGAGCCCGAGGGTGACGCGCAGCAGGCCTATACCAAGGGCAAGCTGCGTTTTCGCTTGCAGGGCGAGAAACTCAATGGCGTATGGAACCTGTTTCGCACCCACCTTGGGGGCAAGAAAGAACAGTGGATGCTGGTCAAGTCGCACGATGGCGAAGCCCGCAGCGAGGCCGAGTACAAGATCGTCGAGGCTCAGCCCGACAGCGTGCTCAGCGAGCGGACCCTGGTCCCCAGGGTGCGAAAAACGGCCGGCAAGGCGGCGCCCCGTACGCCACGCAAACGCAAGGCCAGCGCCCAGCAGGCCGCGCTACCCGATACGTTGCAACCGCAACTGGCCACGCTGGTCGACTCGCCACCGGCCGGCGATTGGTTGTACGAGGTGAAGTTCGACGGCTACCGGATTCTCGCGCGCATCGACGGTGATGACATACGCCTGTACACCCGCAACGGCCATGACTGGACTGCCAAGCTGCCGCATCAGCAAGCCGCGCTGCGCAACCTTGGCCTCGATTCGGCCTGGCTGGACGGCGAAATGGTGGTCAACGACGCCCATGGCGTGGCGGACTTCCAGGCCCTGCAGAACGCCTTCGATAGCGAAGACGATCAGCACATCCTCTATTACCTGTTCGACCTGCCCTTTCTGGGCGGCCAGGACCTGCGCCAATTACCGCTGCAAGAGCGGCGCAACACCCTGCAGCAGTTGCTGGACCAGGACGATTCGCAATGGCTGCGGTTTTCCGAAGGCTTCGATCAGCCGGTCGACTCACTGCTCGACAGCGCCTGCCGCATGAAGCTCGAAGGCCTGATTGGCAAACGCGCCGACAGCCCTTACATCGGCCGGCGCAGCGCCGACTGGATCAAACTCAAGTGCCAGCAACGCCAGGAATTCGTGATAGTCGGCTACACCGACCCCAAGGGCAGCCGCAGCGCCTTTGGCGCGTTGCTACTGGCCGTGCACGACGAGGGCGGCGCGTTGCGCTATGCCGGCAAGGTGGGCACCGGCTTCAGCGCGGCCACCCTGGGCAGCATTCATGCGCGGCTCAAGCCTTTGCAAACGGCCAAACCACCCTTGAGCCAACCACCGACCGGTGCAGAAGCGCGGGGTGTGCATTGGCTCAAGCCGACCCTGCTGGCCGAAGTGGCCTACGCCCAGATGACCCGCGACGGTGTGGTGCGCCACGCGGTGTTCCATGGGCTGCGGGATGACAAACCTGCCACCGCCATCGATCTGGAGCACGCCATGCCTGGCAAGTCCGTCGCCAAGCCCAAGGCTCAGCGCAAACCCGAGGCGCTGGGCGAACTGCGCCTGACCCACCCTGAGCGCATCATCGACGCCACCCGCGCAACCACCAAGCGCCAGGTGGCCGAGTACTACGCGCAGGTCAGCGAGTGGATTCTGCCGCAACTGAAAAACCGCCCCGTGGCGCTGGTACGTGCCCCCGATGGCCTGGCGGGTGAGCTGTTCTTTCAGAAAAACGCCGACCAGTTGCACATCCCCAATGTGGTCAGCTACGACAAGAAAGCGGCCGGCCAGGCCGCCATGGTCATCAACCGCGCCGACACCCTGCTGGGCGCGGTGCAAATGAACATGCTCGAACTGCATACCTGGAACGCCACCGACAAGGATTTCGACAAGCCGGACCGCTTCATCCTCGACCTGGACCCGGACCCTGCGCTGCCGTGGAAGGCGATGCTGGAGGCCACGCAACTGACTCTGACCCTGCTCGACGAGCTTGGCCTGAAGGTGTTCCTCAAGACCAGCGGCGGCAAGGGTATCCACCTCGTCGTGCCACTGACCCGCAAAGCGGGCTGGGACGAGGTGAAGGATTTCAGCCATGCCATCGTCGATTACCTGGCCAATCTGTTCCCCGATCGGCTCAGCGCCGTGTCGGGGCCGAAGAACAGGGTCGGGCGTATCTTCATTGACTATCTGCGCAATGGCCAAGGCGCTACCACCGCCTGCGCCTACTCGTTGCGGGCGCGAGAAGGCCTGCCGGTGTCCGTGCCCATCTGGCGCGAAGAGTTGGCGCAACTCAAGGGCGCCAACCAATGGCACATCGGCAACCTGCACGAACGCCTGGCCGAAGTGGACGACCCATGGGCCGACATGGGCAAGACCCGTCAATTGATCACCGCGCGCATGCGCAAACAGCTAGGTCTGGGCTGATGAGCATCATTCAGGACTTTGATCTGAACAACCTTGACCGCCTGTTGCGCGCCTTTACCGAACGGCCGCAGGCGCTCAACCTCGATACCCAGCTGCCAGCGCTGATCCAGGCGTTGCAGGCTGACCACCTTGACCTGCTGCCCTTGCCGGGCCAAGGCAACACCTTGCGGCGGTGGCAGAGCCTGGCACGCATCGCTGGCTGTGACATGGCCCTGGCCAAACTCTACGAGGGCCATACCGATGCCTTGGCGATCCTTGCCGAATGCGGCGCCGCGCACCACGCCCAGGAGGGTATCTGGGGCGTGTGGGCTGCCGAACCGCCGAATGCCCGCGCACGTATCGTCGAACGCCAGGGCGAGCAGGTGCGCCTGGCTGGCCGCAAGGCTTGGTGTTCAGGTGCCTTGCAGATCGACCGCGCGCTCATCACTGCCTGGGGTGATGACGAACAACCGCAGCTGGTAGCGATAGAGCTGTCGCACCCCAGCCAAGGCTTGAACATCGAGCACTGGCAAGCTGTGGGCATGGCCACCACGGCAAGCGTCGAGGTCGAGTTCAGCCATACACCCGGCATCGCCATCGGCAAGCCGGGGCAGTATCTGTCGCGCCCGGGCTTCTGGCACGGCGGGGCTGGCATTGCGGCCTGCTGGTACGGCGCCGCCGAGGCACTGGCCGATTACCTGCGCGAACACTGTCGCAACCCACGCCCGGACCCGCATGCCGACGCCCACCTGGGCGCGGTCGACGCGGCCTTGCTTGGCGCCAGGGCGGCGCTGCGCGAGTGTGCAGCCTGGATCGACCGCGAGCCAAGCGCGGATGCCAGCTTCGAGGTGCGGCGCACCCGCGCGCAGGTCGAACAGGCCGTTGAGCAGGTGATCCATCACGTGGGGCGGGCACTGGGTGCCTCGCCGTTCTGCCGCAGCAGCCACTTTGCCCGGTTGAGCGCCGATTTGCCGGTCTTTATGCGCCAGAGCCACGCCGAGCGTGACCTGGCGGCCCTCGGACAGCAGCTGGCGAACGTGCCAGCAGGAGCTTGGCAGTTATGAATTTGATCGCGTCCAGCAACGGCACCCCCTGGGCTGACTGGCAGCATGCCGCGCACCTGGCCAGGGCCACCTGGATCGACCCCGGGCAACTGTGCCCGCCGGGGCGTCGCCTGGTACTGATCGCCCCCCACCCGGATGATGAAATTCTCATGGCGGGCGGCTTGCTGGCGGGCTTTCACGGGCGCGAAGAAGACTTGGTGCTGATTTCGGCCACCGATGGCGAGGGCAGCCACCCAGGCTCCAGGCACTGGACCGAGCACCGCTTGCGCAGGCAACGGCCGCTGGAGAGCCGCCACGCCCTGCAACAGCTCGACCTGGACCTTAACCGCCTGGACTGGCGCAGGCTGCACCTGAAGGATGGTGCGCTGCCGCGCGACGAGGCCTATCTGGTCAACCACCTGAGCCAGCTGCTCAAGCCCGACGACCTGCTCATGGCCACCTGGCGCAACGATGGCCATTGTGATCACGAAGCGGTTGGCAGGGCCGCCGCGCAATCGGCACTGGCGCGCAAGGTGCAACTGGTGGAGGTGCCGGTATGGGCCTGGCACTGGGCGCAACCGGACGACCCTCGCCTGCCCTGGCCGCGGGCTCATCGCGTGCAGCTCGATGAAGCCCGCCTGGCCCGCAAGCGCAAGGCCCTGGCTGCGCACGCCAGCCAGCTGGAGCCGGATGACGGCCAACCGCCCGTGTTGCCTGCCGCTTTGCAGGACTGCCTGCTACAGCCATTCGAACTGGTGTTCTTGTAAGGGAATCGACATGAGCCTCGACGCGCAATACTTCGCCGACCTCTACGCCAGCAGTGAAGACCCCTGGGCCTTCCGCACCCGCTGGTACGAAAAGCGCAAACGTGAGCTGGTCATGGCCAGCCTGCCTCGCCAATGCTACCAGCGTGTATTTGAACCGGCCTGTGCCAACGGCGAACTCAGCGCCTTGCTGGCCGAGCGTTGTGCCGACCTGCTGTGCCAGGACCTGGACCCGACCGCGGTGGGCCTGGCCCGTGAACGCCTCGCGAACGTGAGCCACGCCTCGGTTGAACTAGGCAAGTTACCAGGTGACTGGCCCGGGGGGCGCTTCGATCTCATTGTGTTGAGTGAACTGGGTTACTACCTCGACCCGACAGACTGGCTGCAGGTTATCGAGCAGTCGGTCGCCAGCCTGAGCTACGACGGCGGCTTGCTGGCCTGTCACTGGAAACACCCGATCGCGGGCTGCCCGCAGGATGGCCGCGAGGTGCACCGGATGCTGGGCAAGCATCTACCGCTGTATCCGGTGTATCGCCACGAGGAAGCGGACTTTCTACTCGAATACTGGTCATGCCAGCCCAGCGTGGTGGACCTTGACGAGACCTGCCCATGATCGCCGTAGTGATCCCCGCGCACAACGAGGCGCGACGCCTGGGGCGGTGCCTCAAGGCGGTCAAGGTCGCTGCCGCGCAGGCCGAGCAAGCGGGCTACCAGGTCAGCATCCTGGTGGTGTTGGACCGCTGCAGTGACGGTAGCGCGGCGGTGGCCAGGCGTCATGGCGTGCAGACGCTGGACGTTCACGCCGGCAACGTTGGCATGGCACGCAGGGCTGGGGCCGCCAAGGTGATCGAACAAGGCGCCAGCTGGCTGGCCTGTACCGATGCCGACAGCCAGGTGCCGCCGCACTGGCTGCTGTCGCAACTGGCGTTTGGGGCAGATGTGGTCTGTGGAACGGTGCATGTGGAATGCTGGCAGCCTTGGCAGAAGGCTGCCTTGCGTCGGCTGTACCTGAGCCGCTACGAGGCGCGTGAAGGGCATCGGCATATTCACGGTGCCAACCTTGGGGTCAGCGCGCAGGCTTATCTGCAGATTGGGGGCTTCCAGCCGTTGCCAGCGCATGAGGATGTACAGTTGGTGCGCGACCTGGAAGCGCAAGGGGCGCAGATTTCGTGGACGGCACGGCATAGTGTGGCCACCAGCAGCCGGCGGGACAGCCGGGCGCGGGAGGGGTTTGGGGATTATTTGGCGAGCCTTGAGGTGACGGTGTCGTGATTGGGGTCCTGGGGCTGCTTTGCAGCCCTTTCGCGACGCAAGGCCGCTCCTACACCGATCGCGTTCTTTTGGACTGCCCCCAAAATCTCAGCCATGATTCAAGAAGCCTTGCGCGTACGCTTGGCAGGTTTCTTCTCGGGCTCGGGCTTTTTCTTCCCCGCCGCCGCCCCCTTGCCGCCCAAGCTGCGTTTGAGCAGTTCGGTAAGGTCGATAATATCGGCACCTTTCTCTGCAGGACCGCCCTCGCCCTTCTCCACCACGCTGATCTTGCCCTTGCTGGCTTTCTCTTCCACCAGGTCCATGATGGTCTGGCGAAACGCATCCTGATACTCATCCGGCTGCCATGAGCCGCTCATGTCCTCGACCAGCCGCTTGGCCATGTCCAGTTCACGTTTGTCCACTTTGGTATCGGTCACGCTCTTGTCCAGCTCCAGCGTCTCCAACCCGCGCACTTCCTCGGGCCAGCGCAGGGTGATCATCACCAGGGCATCATCCAGCGGGCGCAGCAGCGTCAAGTGCTGACGGGTATGCAACACCACCGTGGCCAACGCCACCTTGCCGGTGCTGGCCAGCGTTTCGCGCAGCAACGCATAGACCTTGCCGCCGCGGCGGTCGGGGCTCAGGTAATACGGGGTATCGAAATGCTGCAGGGGAATTTCGCCGGCATCGACGAACGAGAAGATATCGATGGTCTGAGTCGCTTCAGGCCGGGCCGTGCGGATCTCTTCCTCGCTGATCACCACATAACGGCCTTTCTCGTACTCCACACCTTTGACGATGTTGTCCTTGTCGATCTCTTTGCCGGTGACCTTGTTGATCCGCTTGTAACCGACCGGCTCCATGCTGCGTTTGTCCAGCCAGTCGAAATCGACCCGCTCGGTGCGCACCGCAGTATTCAGCGAGACGGGGATGTGCACCAGCCCGAAACTGATCGCGCCCTTCCAGATTGCCCTTGCCATGGTTAAGTCACCTCCCTCCAGCCCTGCGTCTATCGGAGCCTCTACTTGAAGTGACTGCGGCGCGCTGGGAAGGTTTAGTCAGGCTGCCCTGCGGCGGGCAGCGACTCGGTGCTTAGCTGAACAGCACGCGCTTGAAGGCCTCGGCGGCCAGGTGCACTTGCACCGACCAATCGTCTGCGGCTTCGCTGCCGGCATCGTCGGAAATGTACTTGAGGCAGACGAATGGAATGCCTTCGCTGCGGGCGATCAGTGCCAGTACGTAAGCCTCCATGTCGACCACATCGTAAGGTGCCTTGCCGTGGCTGGTCTCGAAATTGTCACCTGTGCCGCAGGTTTCAAGGGCAAGCCCTGGGATTGGCTCGCCGTGTTCGAGCAGAACGGGGATGTCCGACAGTGGCGTCTCGTAGCGGGCGAAGCCCAGCGGCGTGACATCCATGTCGCGCTGGACGAAACGGGTGCAGCACACCACTTCACCCTTGCCATGGCCCTGGCTGCCGGCCGAACCCAGGTTGACGATCAGCTTGGGCTTGCGCTGGGCGATGGCCTTGGTCAGCGCGATGGCAGCATTGACCTTGCCGATGCCAGTGAACACAGTGTTCACCTCGGCAAACACAGTGCCAGCCTCGGCCTCGAGGGCGAAGACGAACAGCGTGTCATCCAGGGAAATGTCGGGGAATTGCTTGATCAGCATCATGGCGCAGGGGGTCCGGGTGGCTGCAAAGGGCGCGGCCATTTTCGGACAACCCTGGCGAATTGCAAGCCCCGGCTACCGTTGCGTATGCCCTTGCCTGATCACCTGCTCGACCACGGCCTGTAGCGCTTCGGTAGCGTTCTTCCCGGCGGCGCACGCCTGCCCCAGGCATTCTAGCTGTCGGTCGGCACTGGTGCCCTCACGCAGGATACGCCGGGCATGCTCGAAGGCGCGTTCGGCGTCCACGGTGTCGACGGGGAACTGCCCCTGCAACTGCGCCAGCCAGCCTTCGGCCGTGACCGGCTGTTGCTGCTGGGTACCAATGAACTGGCCTTGGCGGCCGTAGCGCAGGGCGCGCCAGTAATTCTCCTGCGCGACCCAGCGCAACTCCCGGTTGAGGGGTGCGCGCGCTTGCCTTGGCTGCACGCTGTGCTCCACCAAGTGGCGAAACACCCCGGCGATGCTCAAAGCGTCCTCAAGGCAGGGGCAGCCATCACAGATACGCAGCTCGACGGTGGGGAAACGTCGCGACGGTCGGATGGCCCACCAGAAGTCACCGTCAGCAGCTAACGAGCCGGTGCGCTGAAGCAAGGCCCGGTAGCGTTCATAGGCAGACCAGTCGGCCAGCGGCTCGGGCAACCCCATGTGCGGCCACTCGCCACAAATGACCCGCCGATAGCTCATGTAGCCGGTACCCTGGCCCAGCCACAAGGGCGAGGATGTACTGAGAACCAGCAGCAGCGGCAACCAGTGCACCAGCCGATTGATCAATTGCATGCGGTCGCAGTCCGCCGGCACCCCCACGTGAACATGCAAGCCATTGAGCAGGCTGCGCCGCGCCACGTGCTGGTAGTCGTCGAACAACTGGCGGTAGTGCACGCACGGCGCAGGCTTGTGCCGCAGCCAGGCTGCATTCGGGTGGCTGCCCGCGCCATACAGGCCCATGCCTTGTGCCGCCAGCACCTCGCTCAATCGCTGCCGGGCATGCAAGAAGAACTCGCGCGCCTCGAACAGGTTGGCGAACACGGGAGAGGCGACTTCTATCTGGCTGCGGAACATCTCCTGGGCAAAATGCTGCCCCAGTACTTCACGACACTGCCTGACCAGGCTCGAGGCAGGCATCGCCGGCACCTTGCCGGTAGCCAGGTCCACCAGCAGGTATTCCTCCTCGATGCCAAACGTACAAGGCAGGGCCATGCTTCAACCGTTACGGGTGACGGTAAGCGCAACGGCGGCAATGCGCTCGACGTGTTCATAGCCGGGTTCGTCAAGCTGTTCGCCAAACACGTCGGGGTCGATCTCCTGGTATACCCAGGAGAATTGCGGGCCCGCCAGGCGCAAGCGAACAGCCTCGAGCAGCGCGTCCCGGCCTTCGACAATCGCCACCCCGGTGTAGAGCAACAAGGTGCCCCTCATGCTCAGGCGTTCCCGGGCCTGTTCGACGATGCGCAGTGACAGCTCGGCGCCCAGCGCCCCGCCACCGTGGCGGTAGGTGCGCGCGTTGAGGTCGAGCATGTAGGGCGGATTGGCCACGATCAGGTCGAAGGTGCCGGTAACGCCGTAAAGCAAATCACTCGGCTCCACGGACACATTGCTGATGCCCGCCAAGGCCGCGTTGATGGCGGTATAGCGCAACGCCAGCGGGTTGATGTCCAGCGCGCTGACCTGTGCATGGGGGGCGGCGCGGGCGATGAGCAATGCCCCCACGCCACTGCCGCAGCCAATATCGACCGCGTGTTCCACGCGATCCGGGCAGCGTTGCAGATGGTCATGAATAACCTGGGCAAAGCGGTAGCTGTCGGGGCCGAAGAACACCGCGTCACTGGCGTGTGTGGGGTACGCCGAATGCACCAGCAGCAGGTCGTCCAGGCTCGACCAACGCACCTTGCTGGCCAGCAGTTCACCGCGCTGCTCCAGCACCTGCGCATGCTGCAACGCTTGCAATTCGTCGGCCGAAAGCAACGAAGGCGCAAACGGCCGGCTCCAGCCGAACACGTCGCGCAAGTTGCTGGCCTGCCGGGCGCTATCACGGGCGTTGTTGCGTGCATGGGTGGCGGGGGTTACACAGGTGAAGCGGTAACCGTCCGCACGCAAGCGCTTGCCTAGCTGCAGCAGTGCCAGGTCTGCCTGGGCTTGCTCTGGGTCTAACATCATCACTGACATCCTTCTTGAACCAGGCCCGTGGCGTTGATGAAGGCCTGAGTGGCCAACAACCCCTCCGGCGACGCGTGACGGTTGCCGGCCATGCGCTGCACCAGGTCTTCCACAGTCTCTGGGCGCTGGCTGACCATGGGCCTGTCATCGGCCGACACGTTGATGTCCCAGCTACCCGGCATGACGCGCCGGACAGGCGCCTGCCAGTCGTCAGCGATCCAGTCGTGCCACAACTGCTTCTCGTAGGCCGTGAATACGCCGAACATGGCCGCAGCAGGTCCGTCGATCAGTTGCCACCAGCGGCTGTTTACCGGGTTCTCCCCGCGCCGGATCCACCCTTGGGCCTGCAGCGCATCGACGAAGGCTGGCATGGCGCCGGGCTCGGCCAGCCATTGATTGATGGTGCGCTTTTGCAAACGGCAATGGTCGGAATGCATGAACTGGCCATATTGGCGCTTGCGCTCCAGCGCTGCGAACAGCTGGGCCTGCAGGTCGAACTCGGCGACCAATGCGCTCGCTGGAGTGCCCAGGTCGTTCAACCGGTAGCCGCGCCGCACCCGTTGGTAGAAGTGCTGTGCGTCCTGTGCCGGGCACAGTTGCCGTAACGCCTGGATGGACAGCTGGGCATGGCCGCTGGCGGCGTTGTCGATGGTGACATGCAGCTGAAAGTAATGGCCGTCGATGCCCAGCTCCGCCAGTTCATAGGTGGTAATCAGCAAATGCAGCGGCGGTTGCTCGTAACCCAGGTTGTACCCCAGCACCTCCGGCAGGAATGCGTCACCGTGCTGCCCAAGGGCCAGTTGCACGGCACCTTGCAAGTAGCGCTGGTCATCCAGTTGCGGCAGTTCCAGGCAGCCCAGGCGGCTCAGCAGCCGCTGGTAGATCAGCACATGGTTGCAACGCGGGTCGCCATTACCCAGCTCTTCCAGGTAGGTGCGGATCAGCCCGTGGTAACGGGGGTCGCGCCAGTGCTGCAACGTGCCGTGCAGCCAGGCACCGTCCACCGCCTTGGTGGGTGCAACCTGCTGCAGAAACCACAGGGCATGGGCGCGGTTGCTGAAGAAGTGGCGTGGCGCACCTTGGCGGCGTTGCTGCAGGTAGTCGGCATAGGCCTTGGCGACTTCGCCGGCATGATGATCGCTCCAGGCAGGGAGCTGTGCGGGGGTGTCAGGCAAATCGTCCGGCCAGTGTTCTACGCGCGCGATTTGTTCACTCAACCAAGCGGCGCTTGTGGCGTCCGGGCCTTCCAGGAGGTTCTGGTAGCGGTGTTGCAGGCTCAGGTGTGCTGCGCGAGCCCCTGCATCAGCAGCGGCCTTGCGGGTAATGACCGTCATGCCGAGCTCCTCTGAACTTATTGGGCCGGTTTTTGCCCCGGCATAGGCTCGGGGTCAGGCGCAGGCTGCGGCGCTGGCAGATCATCCGGTTTTTGCATTTGCAACGATGGCTTACTGGGGTCGGCGTCTTTGCCGGGGTGATTGTTGTCTCGGTCGAAACAACCACCCATCAGGGTCATGGCGCCCACCAGGGCGACCCAATGAGTCAATCGCATGGGAAGTCCTCCGTTGTGTTCAATTGCAGTGCCAGGTCGCCCCGGCACTGCGAATTCCTCAATTACGAACGGCCGCCTTTACGGCTGGTGTCGTGGGGCATGTTGCCCCCCGAAGACTGGCCACCTTTACGCCCCGCTTCAGAGGCCTTCTCGCGGTCGTTGGCGAAGTTGCCCGGGTTCTTGCTGCCGCCTTGGCTGCCTTCCTTGCCCTGGGTGCCGGTGCGGCTGTTCTCTTTGTTAGCCATGGTCGTGAAACCTCATATGACTTCAGGAAGCACGGCACTGTGCCGTACATAGGTTCGGAGTTCGGCGATATGGAGGGATTCGTTTTATTGCGACAGGTTCGGACCGGTGGCATTAAATAAGCGGCAGCTGCATATTTGGTGCACCAAGGGACGTCTGGCTCACTCGGTATCCGTTGTATCGAGCCGCGCCTGCCGCCGCCCCAGCCAGCCGCCGGTCGCCGCCCACCCCAGGGCTATCGCGGCCCCCATCAGCATCGCCAGTTGCGGATGCTCGGCCATCACGTCCAGTGCCCGCTTGACCCAACCGCTCAGGGCGTCACCGCCGCGGTAGACCACCGTGTCGATGAAGTTCTTGGCCTTGTACTTGTCCTCTGCCGACAGGACCGTGAACAGCATCTCGCGCCCAGGCCGCACCAGCGCATACTCACCGGCCCGGCGCACCACCATCACCACGACGAAGGCGGCGAACACCGGCGCCAGTGCCAGCCAGACAAAACCTGCAGCCATTACCAACGGCACCGCCACCAGCAGCACCCCCACGCCCATCCTTCGGGCCAGGCGTCCGGTCAGGAACACCTGGGTGAGGATCGCCAAGGCCTGGACCACGGTGTCGATCAGGCCGAACACCTGGGTTTGCCGTGTGCGGTCGGTGAAGGTCTCGCTGACGATGCGCGCCTGTTCGAAGTACAGGAACGTGCTGACGCTGGCCAGCAGTATCACGAACAGCGCGATACCTAGCAGATAGGAAGAGCGCAGTACCGCCGTGGCGCCGGCGAACGGGTTGCCACCCAAGGGTTTCGACGACGAGCGCTGCAGGTGCGCCGGCAGTGGATGACGGGCCCGCCAGTGCTGCAAGTACAGCGTTGCGCCAGTGCTGCCGAGCAAGAACAGGCCCGCCAGTACCAGCAGGCCGGCATGCCCCAGCGGCCCCACCAGCACGGTGCCCAGGATCGGCCCACTGAGCCCGCCCAGGCTGGCACCGGCCGCCAGCAGACCGAACAGGCGTTTGCCTTGCTCGGTGGAAAACAGGTCGGCAAGCACGCTCCAGGCCAGCGAGATGGTCAGCAGGTTGAACACCGACAGCCAGATGTAGAACGCCCGTGCCGTCCACAGACCGTCTGGATCACGGGCAAAGAGCACAGCGAAGAGCAGCAGGTTGCTGGTGAAAAAGCCATAGGTCCACGGCAGGATATGCCGCCGCCGCACTTTCGACGCCAGCCAGCCAAACAGCGGCAGGCACGCCAGGGTGGCAACGAAGGTGCCGGTAAACAGCCACTGCAGGTTGTCCACGCCACCGGCCACGCCCATGGTCTCGCGCACCGGGCGCAGCATGAAGTAACCGGTGAACAGCAGGTAGAACAACGACAGCCCGGCAAGCACTGCGGGCCCTTCACCCGGTTGAAGGTTCAAGCCGTTGCCCAGGCGCCGCCGCCAGCCTTGCATGGCGTCAGGCAAACTGCTCTATCAGCGCCTGTTGCTGCGCCTGGCTGAGCAGCGGCGTGTGCCCGGCCTTGAGCTGATCGAGCTGGCGATCCGGGCGGCTGGTGGCGGGTATGACCGTAGTTACTGCCGGGTGGCTGATGGCGAACTTGAGAAACAGCTGCGCCCAACTGCCGATGCCTGCCTCTGCAGCCCAGCCAGGCAAGGGCTGGCCCTTGACCTTGGCGAACAGGCGGCCATCGTCGAACGCCCGGTTGATCAGCACTGCAACGCCCTTGTCCTGGCACAGCGGCAGCAGTTCGCGCGCGGCATGTGGCGCACTGACCGAATAGTTGATCTGGATGAAATCCAAGGGCTCGCTGCGCACGATCCTGGCGACTTCATCCTGGCCGCTGTTCAGGTAGTGGGTGATGCCGACGTAGCGGGTCTTGCCCTGCTGCTTGAGTTCACGGGCATAGGGCAGCTGGGTCTGCCAATCGCGCAGGTTGTGGATCTGCAGCAGTTCGACCTTGTCGGTGCGCAGGCTGCGAAGGCTGCCGGCCCACTGCGCTTGCGCATCGGCGAGGCTGTCAGCGGCGATCTTGGTGGCAAGGAAGCACTGCCGGCGCCAACCGCCTTCTTCCAGTAATTGGCCAAGGATACTGTCGGCGCCGCCATAGTTGGGCGAGGTGTCGATGACCCTGCCGCCACCCTGGAAGAAGGCCTTGAGCACCGTGGCCAGCTGTTGGTATTCGGCAGTGCCGGCTTCGACCTCGAAACTGCCAGAGGTACCGGCACCAATCACCGGCAGGGCTTCACCGGTGGACGGGATCTTGCGGGTCATTAGCCCGCTGGGTGCGGCAGCGTGCAACCAGGGGCTTGCGGCCAGCAGCCCCAAAGCTGCGCTGGCGCGCAGGACATCACGACGTGCGTACATGGAAAAGCTCCCGTCATGAATCGGAAACTTTCAAGGCTAGCCGCTCTACCCTGCGCCGGCGAGTGATTCTGTATCTGGATGTTTAGCGATCAGGCCTGCAACAGCAGGCGCAGGTCCAGGCCGGTATCACCCAGAGGTGGGCACCAGTAGTAGCCGCCGGTCAGTGGCCGGCTGAAACGGTAGAGGCCATCGATGATGCCGTCTTCCAGGCCGCTCATGCGCCGCAGTTGCACTTCGAAGGCATCGAAACTGTGGCCCAGGGCAACGAAGGCAAGGCCTGCGCCTCGCGCGTCGGCCCAGGCGACCGAACGACGGACCATGAACGCTTCAGGTTCGAAGCTTTCCTGGGCGGTACGCTTGACGTGTGCGGATGCCGGGGCGTCGTCGAGTTCTTCGTTGTCGGCCAGGCGGCGGCCGATGATGTTGTCCTGGTCTGCCTGGGGCAGCGACTTGAAGTACGTCAGGTCATGCTTCCACAGCTGGAACGCGGCAAAGCTGGAACCCCTGAGGCCGGGCTGGCCAGCGTCGACGATGGCCGCTTGCACAGCCTCTTCGTCCACCGGGTTTTCGGTGCCGTCTTCATAGCCGGTCAGGTCGTGCCCGCCCCGGTGCAGGAAGCCGTCGATGCAGTCAGCCAAGTGCAGTGCCGGTGCCAGCGCTTGCTCCAGGGCCTGGGCGCGCAGCAACAAGTCACCCCGCTCGTTACCCCGCAGCCAAAGCCACAGGGCGTGCTGGGTGCTTGGGTTCTCGACCGCAGCATCCAGCTGCGGGAAGGCCCGCAAGCCCGGGACTTCGCGGCCCAGGGCCTTGGCCAGGGGTGCGCCGACGCCAAGGATCAGCTGTTCGCCATCTACCTGCGGCAGCAAGGCGTCGAGTGCAGCGGGCAACGCTTCGGGGGAGTGCAGCGTGAAGAACAGGTGGCGGGCATGGGCCGGCACCGGCGTGGCAAGCAGACCTTGCTGAAACGGCATGACAGGCTAATCCTTGGTAAAAGCGCGCATGCTACTGCGCCGGCACGTCCTTCGCAACGCGGCATGCAGACGCTGCAGGCGACCAGTTCGGTAACAAAAGGTTACCAAGAGATGGCGCTTTGCAATTAGCTATCAATACAGCGCGGCCTACACTTCTCGGAATCCTTCGTACGACGCCTTGACCCGAGAGCCCTCCATGACTGCCTCGCCCCTGCTTACCGCCTTCCTGCCCTTGGCATTGGGCATCATCATGCTCGGCCTTGGGCTGTCACTGACCCTGGCCGATTTTGCCAGGGTGGTGAAATACCCCAAGCCGGTGGTAATTGGCCTGGCCTGCCAGATTCTGTTGTTGCCACTGGTGTGCTTCCTGATCGCCAACGGCTTTGGCCTGGAGTCTGCCCTGGCGGTGGGGCTGATGCTGCTGGCCGCCTCGCCGGGCGGCACCACGGCCAACCTGTTCAGCCATCTGGCCCACGGTGATGTGGCGTTGAACATCACCCTGACGGCGGTCAACTCGTTGATCGCGATCCTTACCATGCCGCTGCTGGTGAACCTGTCACTGGGCTGGTTCATGGCGTCGGACCAGGCGATCCCCTTGCAGTTCGCCAAGGTCATGCAGGTGTTCGCGATTGTGCTGCTGCCGGTGGCGTTGGGCATGTTGATCCGTCGTTTTGCACCGGGCTTCGCTGCACGCATGGAAAAGCCCATGAAGCTGGTGGCGGCGCTGTTTCTGGCCTTCACCATCGTGCTGGCCTTGGCCAAGGATTGGCAGACCGTGCTGGCGTACGCCCCGGTAGTCGGCTTGGCCGCCCTGCTGTTCAACCTGCTGAGCCTGTCGGTGGGCTACTGGGTGCCGCGGCTGCTGAACATTCCCAAGCGCCAAGCCATCGCCATCGGCATGGAAATCGGCATCCACAACGGCACTCTGGCGATCGCCTTGGCGTTGAGCCCTTCGCTGCTGAACAACCCGACCATGGCGGTGCCGGCGGCGCTTTACAGCCTGATCATGTTCTTTACCGCAGCCGGCTTTGGCTGGTGGGTAAGCCGTGGGCACGGCGCAACCACGGCAGAGGCCAAAGGCGAGCCGGTCAACTGAGGTCAGGGCCGGACGCGACGGCTGTGCAATTGGCGCTTCAGCACCTTGAGCGGGGGGGCGTAGAAGAAGCCGAACGACACAGTGCCCTTGCGGCCCTTGATCGCATGGTGCAGACGATGGGCGCGATGCAGCCGCTTGAGGTAGCGATTGACCGGCCGCGGTTTCTGCGGCCAGTGGCGATGGAACACGCCATCGTGGGCCAGCACATACAGCACGCCGTACCCTGCCACTCCCCCGCCCACCCATTGCAGCGGTGCATACCCGCCTTTGCCCAGCGCCACCAGCCCGGCGGCGATCAGCCCCAGCGCCACCAGGTAGAGGTCGTTGGTCTCGAGCATGCCCAGGTGCGGCTCGTGGTGCGAGCGATGCAGCCACCAGCCCCAGCCATGCATGATGTACTTGTGAGCCAGCGTGCCAACGCCCTCCATGGCCACCAGTGTGCCGAACAGCACGGCGAGATTGAACAGCATGTAAGGGCCCGGGCAGTATCAAGGGAAGGCGCAAGGGTAACGACTGCCGGCTTTTTTTTCCATGAAGCCGTGACGGGCTGTAGGCACTTTCTGGATGAAGCCGTTGTCATGTTTTTGCCCTTGACCTCGTCTACCTCGCGGCGTAAGGTCCGCGACGCAATTTCGCATCCCTGAACAGGAGTCCTGCATTGGACAGTAGCCCCAGTCGCTTGCGACAGGCCCACTTGGCGAGCTAGTCCGGCAGTGTCCTGCCACTGTCTCGCCGTCATGGTGTGATGGTGGTTTTCTCCAGCCTTCCTGGCTGAAGCCTTCCTCTTTCCCCTACCCTTTGTGGCCCTGCGCATTTTCTGGTTATTCAACCACGCCAACACGTGATGGCGTTCATGCGGGCCTGTGCCCGTGGAAGAGGTTTGCTATGGATTGGAAAGTCTTTCTGCTGCGCGTCAGCGTCGCCCTGCTGCTGGGCGCACTCATCGGCGCCGAGCGTCAACTGCGTCAACGCCTGACCGGCCTGCGCACCAATGCACTGGTCAGTACCGGTGCCTGTCTGTTCGTGCTGATGACCCAGGCAGTGCCGGGCATGGCCGCCAACGATGCCTCGCGCGTTGCTGCCTATGTGGTGTCGGGCATCGGCTTTCTGGGCGGCGGCGTGATCATGCGCGACGGCTTCAACGTGCGCGGCCTGAACACCGCCGCCACCCTCTGGTGCACGGCCGCCGTTGGCGTACTGTGCAGCCTTGGCCTGCTGCTGGAGGCCACCCTGGGCAGCCTGGCGGTGTTGTGCGCCAACATCCTGCTGCGTGATATCGCCCAGCGCCTGGACCGCCAGGACATCGTGCCGGCCACTGAAGTGGAACAACGCTTCGAGGTGCGCGTGGTGTGCCGCGCCGAGGACGAAATCCAGGTGCGCAGCCTGATGCTGCACAGCCTGGGCGACCCTGAGCTGCGCCTGCAGTCGCTGCACAGTGAGGACCTGCCCAACCCGGCGCGTCTTGAAGTACGCGCCGAGCTGCTTGGCAACCCGCAGGCGCCGGCGCAACTGGAGCGGCTGGTCAGCCGGGTAAGCCTGGAAAAGGGTGTAAGCTCGGTGCGCTGGCAGCTGCAGCCGCAGGTGGCGGCGGCAGACTGACGCCCACCCACCCGACGGCTTGCAGGACCGACTTGTGCTTATACGCCCTACCCTTACCCGTGACATCCCCAGGCTTGCCGAGGTCGAGCGATCAGCCGCTCAGGCTTTCGCCAGCCTGCCGGCGCTGGCCTGGCTGGCTGCAGGTGATGTGCTGGACATCACCACCCATCAGGCCTGCGTCGACGGCGGTGCAAGCTGGCTGGCCGAGGCTGACACCGGACAGATTCTGGGTTTTGCGTGCGCAGGGTATGAGCAACAGGCATTGCACATTCATGAGATCTCCGTGCGCCGTGAGGCGCAAGGGCAAGGTATCGGGCGCAAGCTGCTCGATCAGTTGGTCACGGTGGCCCGCGCATCAGGCGCCCGGGAACTGACCTTGACCACCTTTGCCGACGTGCCCTGGAATGCGCCGTTCTACAGACGCTATGGCTTCGAAACCCTTGACGAAGGCCTGCTGCGCGCGCGGCTGCGGCAGATTCTGGCCAGCGAAGCTGCCCACGGGCTCAAGGGCCGCTGCGCGATGCGCCTGCGTATCGACTGAGCTGCGCACCCTTGCTGTCATGTCAGTTCAGGGGTCTACACCTGCCGCCACGCTATCCGCCAGGCAGTAACGGTCCCGGCCCTGCCGCTTGGCCTGATACAACGCCCCGTCCGCCGCCGCCATCAGGCGTTCGGCGGTGATCGTGTCGCGGGCCAGGTCGCCGATCGCAATCCCAGCGCTGAACGACACGCGCCCCAATGGGCTGCCGCCATGCTCGATCACATGCCGGCGCAGCAGCTGCTGCAGCGCCTGAACGACCAATTCGGCGCCCGGCCCATCAGTGTCGGGCATCAGCAGCGTGAACTCCTCGCCGCCGTAGCGCACCGCCAAGTCCGCCGGGCGCCTCAATGCCTGTTGCAACAGCTCGGCGAAACGCTGCAGGCACTGATCCCCGGCAAGGTGCCCATAACGGTCGTTGTAAGCCTTGAAGTAGTCCAGGTCGAGCATCACCAGCGCCACCGAGTGCCCCTGCCGGCGTGCCCGCCGTAGCTCCGGTGCGAGCACCGCATCCAGCCGCCGACGATTGCCAAGCCCGGTCAGGCTGTCGGTCAGCGCCAGTGAGCGCAAAGTCTGGTGCGCCTGGTGCAGCGCACGCTCGATGACAATGCGCTCGCGCAGCTGGCGCAAGACAACCCCGCCAAACGCCGCCAACCCCACCAACAGCAGCAGCAAGGCAGCCACCGACTTGATCGCATCGTGCCGCCACGGTGCCACGATGGACTCCCGGGAAAGCCCGGCTTCGACCACCAGCGGGTAACTCGACAGGGCCCGGTAGGCATACAGCCGTGGCGTGCCATCCACTACCGCCACCGCCTCGGCCACCCCTTCGCTGGCATAGGGCAAGTGGTTGCGAAAGATATCGCTGTTGGCCAGTGTCCGCCCCACCATCCTGGACACGAACGGCCGCCGAACCAGAATGGTGCCGTCGCGCTTGGCCAGTACCAGCGCGCCACGCTCGTCGATCTTGAAATCGCCGTAGTAGCGCACGAACCAGTCCACCTTGATGGTGCCCAGCAATACCCCGGCAAAACGCCCATCGCCATACTCCAGGCGCCGGGAGATGGGGATGATCAGGTCGCCCGTGGAGCGGCTGCGCACCACCGAGCCGATGCGTACCTGGTGGTCGGCATGGGTGCGGTGATAAACGAAATAGTCGCGGTCGGCATTGTTGGCATTGGGCGGTATGGCCGCCTGGTCGGTGACCAGCCAGTTGCCATCGAAGCCATACACGAACAGCCCATGCAACTGCGGCATAAGCGCCTTTTGCTGGGCCAGCAAGGCATGCAGCCGCGGGCGGTCCATATGCTCGAAGCCGTCACCTTCCAGGCGTTCGGCCAAGGATGCGGTCACTACATCCACCTGGCGTATGGCGTCTTCGGCATGTTGGGCCGTGGCGCGGGCGAGGTTGGTCACCATGTTCTCGGCGTTGCTGAAGGCATGGCGGTAGTCGCGCCAGATGCGCCAGCCCTCCACCACCACGAAAGCCAACATCACCACTACCATGAACGCCAGGACCAGGCGGAACAGCCCCACGGCACGGCCCTCGCTGGTTACCGCGAGGTGCCCTTCATCATCCTGTTGCCTGGCTGCGCACATTCTATTCCCTTGCGATCCCGCGTTCGCCGCTTATCACTATAGTTCAGCGCCGCTTGCGTGACGCCAGTTCGATCCACACCGGGGCATGGTCGCTGGCCTTGGGTTCGTTGCGCACCCAGGCATCTACCCCGGCGGCCTTGAGGTAAGGCGCAAGTTCCGGGTTGAGCAGCAGATGGTCGATACGCAACCCGGCATTACGCTGCCAGTGGTTACGAAAGTAGTCCCAGAAGGTATAGACCCGCTCGTCCGGGTGCAAATGGCGTAGCGCATCGGTCCAGCCCTGGCTTAGCAAGCGCTGGTAGCAGTCTCGGGACTCAGGCTGCAGCAGCGCGTCCTTGAGCCAGGAGCGCGGGTTATAGATGTCGAAATCGGTGGGCACGACGTTGAAGTCTCCCGCCAGCAACACCGGGTGCTCACTCGCGCGCAAGCGGGCTGCATGTTCGATCAGGCATTCGAACCAGCGCAGCTTGTAGTCGAACTTTGGCCCGGGTTGCGGGTTGCCGTTGGGCAGGTACAGGCAGCCGATGACCAGCCCTTGCACGGCGGCCTCCAGGTAGCGGCTCTGCTCATCCACCTCCATGCCTGGGAGGCCGCGGCGCACTTCCAGCGGCTCGCTGTCACGGGCGAGAATGGCAACGCCGTTCCACGAAGGTTGCCCCTGATACAAACAGCCGTAACCCACGGCTTCGAGCGCGTCGCGGGGGAACTGCTGATCGGGCGCTTTCAGCTCCTGCAGGCAGGCGATGTCAGGCTTTTCTCGCTCCAGCCAGGCAATCAAAGCCGGTAGCCGACTGCGAATACCGTTGATATTGAAGGTGGCGATCTTCAGCGCTTTCATGCGTCCGGGTCTTCCACATGCGCCCGCACCGCATCTGCGAGCGCGTTGATGTGCGCCTGGTCGGCCATCGCCTTGAGTTGCAACCAGTCATCCCAGTCGATGGCGCCATCGTCGCGCAGGGCTTCGGCCGTGCGCACCAGCTCATGATGGTAGGCGTCCGGCGACTCGCGCCGGTAACTGACATCGTCATACTGGGCGTACCAGGCCTCAAGCTCGGGGATGCTGCGGTCAATGCTCATGTGCGTGGCTCCTCGCTGCCTGCTTTGAATGTGTGAGCCCTGCCCTCGCTCAACGTTCAACCTTGCTGGCGAGGTGAGCGCCAGTCGGGAAAAACTTTAAACCTTTAGCGCCTGCGCATGCTCAACCGTACGCGACACTGAAGTCGTGCCAACGGTTAAGGAGTGAAGCATGAGCAGTCTGTTCATCAAGCGCGTGGGGCTATCCATGGCGCTGGGCCTGGCGTCGGTGCATGCAATGGCAGCGAGTTCCGATGATTTCGTCGACGCGGCGACCGAAGCGGGCATCGCCGAAGTGGTAACGGGCAACCTGGCCAAGGAGAAAAGCCAGAATGCCGACATCAAAGCGTTCGCCCAGCAGATGGTCACCGACCATACCCAGGCCAACCAGAAACTCGGCGACATTGCCCGCAAGCTGGACATTTCGGTGCCCGATGAGGCGGCACTGACCGACAAGGTCAAGAAGATGATCCTGGAATGGCGTGAAGAATCCTTCGACAAGTCCTACATCAACAACCAGGTCGACGCCCATGAAAAGGCCGTCGAACTGTTCAAGAAAGAAGCCGCATCGTCCGACAAGGCTGAGCTGAAGGCATTCGCCAGCGACACACTGCCTAAACTCGAACAGCACCTGGAGCATGCCAAGGCGCTTCAGGCCAAACACGGCAAGTGAGGCCAGACATGACTAATGATGCATTGCGCGCTGAAGTGTTGACCCGTCTGCTGCACGCCCACCCTGAGGGGCTGGGCAAGGAAGTGCTGGACAACTACCGGGGTGAAAAAGTGGTAGCCGGCATGCTCAAGACGCTTCAGGACGACGGATTGATTCACGACGGCAGCGTCGCTGTCGATGGCAACCACCAGGTCAGCCTGCACTACCCGATCAAGCTGTCCTCTTCGGGCGTGGAAGCCGCTAAGCAATCGCAAGGCTAACCACGGTGAATGCGGGGCCGCTCGGCGGCCCCGTAGCTCACTGGTCTTTCTCGACGTCCCGGGGCGCGATGGCCGGGCCTTGCGGGTCTACCTGGGGGTCTTCCAGGTCTGGCGAGTCGGGGTCAAAACCCAAGTCTTCCTTTTTATCCGCGTGATCGGACGAGTGAGGCCCCTTCTCCGGGGTTTGCTTTGGTCCTGGCGTATGCATGGCACTGTCTCCTGTGAAGGTCTACGGAAGAAAGCACCCGCCCGAGGAAGTTTGATTTATCTAAGGGCTTATTTGGCTTGGGTGTGTTCACTCAATTGCGTGTGGCAGGCCTTCAGCGCCTCATCGCGCTCCAGTAGCTCAGCCTCCAGATGCTGCACCTGGCGCACCTGTTCGGCGTGCTGCTCGCGCTTGGCGTCAAGCAACTGCGTTTGCACGTCCAGTTGCCGGCGCATCTCCTCACTGGCGCCTTGGGCCTGGGCCAGGATCGTGCGCAAGCCCTGGATCTGCGCGTCACGCTGCTCCAGCAGTTCGTCACGCGCCTTGCGGTCGTTGCTGGCCTGCCGGTGTTCGCCCAACAAGCGCTCGTTATCGCGGTGCAGTCTGGTCAGTTCATCCTGCTTGACGATCATGCCCTGCTGCAGTTGGCGTATTTCTACTTGCAGTTGCTGCAGCTGCGCCTCGTGGCGGCGTTGCTCCTGCTCGCGCTGCTCACGGCTAGCGCTGCGGTAATGCTCCAGCGCATCGCGGGCGTGGCGATGCTTGTCTTCCAGTGAGCGCACCTGCTCTTCCTTGTCGCCCAGGCGCACCTGCAACTCGCCCAATGCCTGGTTGAGGCTGGCGCTGCGCAGTTGTTCTGCCTGCAAAGTGCTCTGGGTCGAAAGCAGTTTTTCCGACTCGGCGGCCAGTGCAGCGGCCTGTATCTGCTGTTGCTGGTGGCCCGCAGCCAGGGCCTGCTGGGCCAGCTGCAACTGCCCTTCAAGCTGCTCGCGCTGCTGGGTGAAAACAGCTTCGGCCTCTTCGATGCGCGCGTCCGCTTCTTCCTGCAGTTGGCTGGCCAACTGCCCGACAAAGCGCCCAAGCGTCTCGCTCAACCCTGCGGGCCCTGCCTTAGCCACGGCCTGCTGCTCGTTGAGCTCTTTCAGGTAGCGGTGAATGGTGCTTTTCGAGCCCGTATTCCCCAGTTCAATGCGTACTGCATCGATGCTGGGGTTCTCGCCACGGGCGATCAGAGCCTGACGCGCCTGCTGCACCACCACCTTGTTGATACCGCCCCGGGCCATGCTTGCTCCTACGATTTTGTACCATGGTACGTAACATGTAATTACATGCCAATTTTGACTGCGCGGCGAGGGTATTTCAAGTACTAAATCACATGGAATAATCACGGCTTATCGCATGTGAGGCGCTGGAAATGACAATTTCGAGTGGGAAACGCGTACGGCAGTCGTCGAGTAGCGTCACGCAGAATGCAAAACGCCCCGCCAGGCCAAAGCCTGCGGGGCGTTCGATTGAAGCCTGTAGCGGGGTCAGGCCAAGCGTTCGACCTGCGAAGGCGTACGTCGCATCAGCACCTTGCCATTGCGCACCGACACCAGCGCGTACCCTTGGCTGCGGACCATCTCGTAATCATCCGGCGCCGACAGCAACAGCAGGTTCGCTGGCCGCCCGACCTCGATGCCATAGCGATCCCCCAGGTTGAGCGTACGTGCACTGTTGTCGGTGATCAGGTCCAGGCAGCGTTGCAAGTCTTCATAGCCGAGCATGTGGCAGATGTGCAGCCCGGCCTCGAGGATGCGCAGGATGTTGCCGTTGCCCAGCGGGTACCACGGGTCGACGATGGAGTCCTGGCCAAAACACACGTTCATGCCCGCGCGGTCGATTTCCGCCACGCGCGTTACCCCGCGGCGCTTGGGGTAGCTGTCGAAACGCCCTTGCAGGTGAATGCTCTCGGTCGGGCACGACACAAAGTTGATGCCCGACATCTTGAGCAAACGGAACAGCTTGTAGCAGTAGGCGTTGTCGTAAGAGCCCATCGCCACGGTGTGGCTGGCCGTGACCCGGGCGCCCATGCCCCGCACGCGGGCCTCCTCGGCCAGCACTTCGAGGAAGCGCGACTGCGGGTCGTCGGTTTCGTCGCAGTGCACATCCACCAGGCAGCCGGTGCGCTCGGCCAGGTCCATCAGGAATTTGACCGACGACACGCCCTGGTCGCGGGTGTTCTCGAAATGCGGAATACCACCGACCACATCGGCGCCGATGGCAACTGCTTCGGTCATCAGCGCCCGGCCGTTGGCGTACGACTCGATGCCTTCCTGGGGGAAGGCGACGATTTGCAGGTCGACCAGGTGGCGCACCTCTTCACGCACCTCGACCATGGCCTTGAGCGCGGTGAGCTTGGGGTCGGTGACGTCGACATGGGTGCGTACGTGCTGAATGCCGTGGTCGACCAACATGCCGATGGTCTTGGTGGCGCGGGTCTTGATGTCTTCGTGGGTGGTGATTTCCTTGCGTTCGGCCCAGCGCTCGATGCCTTCGAACAAGGTGCCACTCATGTTCCACTTCGGCTGGCCGGCAGTGAGGGTGGCGTCGAGGTGGATGTGCGGCTCGACGAAGGGGGCTACCACCAGGTTCTGCCCGGCATCCAGGTCATCGCTGGCCCCTGGTGCCACCGTACCGCTCTGGGGCTGGATGCTGGCGATGCGGTCGCCGTTCAGTTCGATGCGAAACAAGCCAGCCTTGCCCCGCAGGCGTGCATTGATGATGTTCATGGCGTTACTCCTTGCCTTGGGCTTCGGTCATGCGCCAAACCAGCATGGCCACCGAAGCGTTCATACGAAAAAGCGGATCGTCCAGGGACTGGCCACTCAGTTGTTCGATGCGTTGAATGCGTTGGTTGATGGTATTACGGTGCAGCCCCAAGCGCTGGGCGGCCTTCAGCCCATTGCCATTCTCCTTGAGCAGGGCGTCGAGGGTATGCACCAGGGTATTGGGATGCTTGCGGCCCGGCGCGATCAACGGCCCAAGTGTCTGGGCGACGAAATCGTCGATCAACGAGCGATCGACGATACCTTGCAGCAGGCGCAGTACACCCAGTTCGCTGAAGTCGCAAAAGCCGTTGGCCGGGCGCAGGTTTTGCGCCACCTCCAAGGCCTGACGCGCCTCGTTGAGTGCATGGCGGTAGTGGGCACACTCCTCGGCACGGCTCGACAGGCCCATGTACAGGCCCAACTCCCCGGCCACAGCGACCAATTGCCGGTGCAGCGCGGCCAGCGTGGCTGGCAGGCCGGCAGCGTCCGGCAGCAACAGCACGAAAAGGTCACCCGGCAAGTGCGCGGTCACGGTGCCCGGCCTACCACGGCTCCACGCTTCCAACTGGTCTTCCAGGGCCTGGCGAACGCCTTGCCACACCCGCTCCCCCTGGGCCAGCCCATGGCGCTCGAACAAGCCATCGACGCCCGACAAGCGCAGCGCCAGCAGACGCCGCGGCTCGTCCAGCGCCAGTGCCAGGTGGGCCGCGCGTTGCCGGGCGATCGCCAGGCTTGGATAGTCACCGGTCAACAGCTGGCCCAGGATATCGTTGCGCGAACGCCGCACCTGGGTCATTTGTACCAGCGCCGTCCCGATCAGGTGGGTGACCACCACCATCTTCAGCGCATAAGGCTGCTCGATCAACGGCAAGCCCAGTTGCTCGGCACGCGTGAGCACGTTGGCCGGGATACCCTGGATGTACGTACCACCGGTAAGGATAACCAGGCCCGCGATGCCCACGGCCTCGCCGTCCTCCACCAGGCTCAGCAGGTTGGCCTCGCCACGCGGGTGGTTGATGCCCGTAACGAACACCAGCTCGCCGCCCATCACCCACTCGGCGATGCCTTCGTTCTCGGCTACATAAGGCCAGCGCACCCGCCGCTGCAGGTTGCGCGCGCCAGCGCGCACGGTCATCTCCTGCAGGCCGGGCAGGTGCAGAATTTCATCCAGTGCCAGACTCACGGCTCGACACCCGCCTCGCCTACCACCCGGCGCCGCCCGCTCAGTTCAAGCATGACGATGTAACACAGCGCCGAAGCAGCAATGCCCACCAGCGGCGCGACCCAGGGCGAGGCATACGCCAATACCGCACCTACGGCATAAGCAAAAAGCCCCACCCGGTTGTAACGCGGCAGGGCCGTTGCGCCCAGCGCCGGATACTGGCCGCGGTGGCGGTACCAGAAGTCGGCCATGATTACACCGCCCACCGGCGGAATCACCGAGCCCAGCAGCACCAGGAACGGGATCAGCATTTCGTACATGCCGCCGATGGCCAGCATGATCCCCACCCCGGCCGCGACCAGTGTCGCGGTGCGCCGGCGCTCGCTGCGCAGCAGGTGGCAGGCCGCTGCCGACACGTTGTAGAGGGTCGGGCCCTGAATCGTCCACAGGTTCAGGCACAACATCACCACGGCCGCGAATGACAGGCCTTGCAGCAGCATCACCTCGACGATGTCGGCCTGCTGATACACCATCGCGCACCAGGCCCCGGCGACCACCATCAGGCCATTGCCCAGCAGAAACGCGACGATGCTGGCCACCACCGCCACCCGCCCGCTGCGCGCCAGGCGCGTCCAGTTGGTGGCTTGGGTGGCGCCACTGGCGAAGGTGCCGAACACCATGGTCACGGCCGCCGAAAAAGTCATGGTTTCGTGCGGCACCACCGCGGCCAGGCCGGCAAACCCACCGGCATCGCGCGTGGCGATGTACATCGACACCAGCAGCAGCGCGAACATCAATGGCACCGAAACCCGTGATAGCACGTCCAGCCCTTTGAAACCGATGATGGCCGTGATACTGAAGCCCAAGCCGAACAGCACCATCAAGGGCACGGCAAAGCCCCCTGCCAGCCCCAACAGCTTGACCAGCACGATTGCCACCGTGGCCGTGCCCCAGGCGTACCAGCCGAGCTCAGCGAAACCCAGCAGAAAATCCGAAAGCCGGCTGCCCGCCTCACCAAAGCAGAAGCGGCCCATCAGCACGGTGTTGAGGCCGCTGCGTGACGCGATGAACGCCAGGGTGGCGGCATACAAAGCCAATAACGTGTTGCCGACCGTGGCCACCCACAGCATGTCGGCAAAGTTGAAGGCCATGCCCAGCTTGCCACCGGCGAACATCGTACCGGTAAAGAATGTGAAGCTGAACAACACCATGGCAATGGGCAACAGGCCCTTGCGGGAAGCGCGCGGGGCTTCGCAAAGCGGGAAATCGGTAGGTGAGCTCATTGCACGGGGCTCCGGGTGGTAGTTGGAGCAGGTAGAGCAATATGCGGGCCGCTTTCACAGCAGGTGGCAACCCTCGAAATGGGTGGCGAACGGCACAGCATAAGATGTGCACTGTGCCTATTAAAGCAGGGCTCATCCGAACAGGGTGTGTGCTTGATGCCTTGATTTGATGCAGCTACGCACCAAAGGTGAACAATACTGGGTAGTTTTTACCCAGCCCGGCGGCGTTGCCCAGGCGGCTTCATACAGCCTAGTAAAATCAGTTACTTAGGTTTTTTTTGATTACAATGCGTGCCCGTCTCTGAAATCTGCTTTCCCCCATGAAAAAACTGCTCTACGCCGTATCCCTGTTGCTCGCCGTCAACCTCCCCGCCTTCGCCAACCCGCCTTCGACCTTCACCGAAGCCAAGGTCGTCGCCAAACAGAAGATCTACCTGGACCAGGCAAGCAGCGCCATGGGTGACCTGTATTGCGGTTGCAAATGGACCTGGGTGGGCAAGTCGGGTGGGCGCATCGACGCCGCCTCCTGCGGATACGAGACCCGCAAGCAGCAAAACCGCGCCGAGCGTACCGAGTGGGAACACATCGTGCCCGCCTATACCTTCGGTAATCAGCGCCAGTGCTGGAAGAACGGCGGTCGCGAGCATTGTGTCGATGACGACCCGGTCTTCCGCGCCATGGAAGCCGACCTGTTCAACCTGTACCCGGCCGTGGGCGAGGTCAACGGTGACCGCAGCAACTTCAACTACGGCATGGTTGCCGGCAACGCCGGCCAATATGGCCAATGCCCGACCAAGGTCGATTTCGTACAGCGTGCTGCCGAACCCCGTGACGAAGTCAAAGGCCTGGTTGCCCGCACTACGTTCTACATGTTCGACCGCTACAAGCTGAGCATGTCGCGCCAGCAGCAACAACTGCTGATGGCCTGGGACAAGCAGCACCCCGTCTCGGCCTGGGAGCAGGAGCGCAACCGGCGCATCGCCGCCATCATGGGGCATGCCAACCCGTTCGTGACCGGCGAGCGCAAATGGACAGCCGACTACAAGCCCGTTGGCAGCGGCGTTGTGCAAGCCCTGCCGGCCAAGCCCGCCAAGGACGCGGCCAAGCCCAGCCTGGCCAGCAGCGCAGCAACCGGCGCAGTGCTCGGCAACCGCAACAGCCATGTCTATCACCTGGCCAATGGTTGCCCGGGTTACGCCCAGGTGGCCTCGAAGAACCAGGTGATGTTCGGCTCCGAAGGCGAGGCGCAGGCTGCGGGCTACCGCAAGGCTGGCAACTGCCGGTAACGGCCGCGCCCCGTCGGGTCAGCGCCTGGGCGTTTCGTTCACCAGGTTCGCCGGGCGTTCACCGGCCAGCGCGCTGAGCAGGTTGTCTACGGCGCAGCGCGCCATGGCCTCGCGGGTATCGTGCGTCGCCGAGCCGATATGCGGGGTCGCCACCACGTTGTCCAGTTGCAACAGGGGCGAATCGTTCGGCAAGGGTTCCTGAACGAACACGTCCAGGCCCGCGCCACGGATGCGTTTTTCACGCAAGGCCGCGATCAGCGCGGCTTCGTCCACCACCCGCCCCCGTGCAATGTTCACCAGAAACGCCTGCGGCTTCATCAGTGCCAACTCGCGGGTGCCGATCAGGCCCTCGGTGCTGGTACTCAGCGGTACGGTCAGGCACACGAAATCCGCCTGTTGCAACAGATCGTCCAGGCTGCAATGGCGCGCGTCGTAAAGCGCCTCCACCTCTGGCTTGGGGCGTGGGCTGTGGTAGAGCACGCGCATCCCGAAGCCGGCCGCACCGCGCCGCGCCAGCGCTTGGCCAATGCGCCCCATGCCGACGATGCCTAAGGTCTTGCCATGCACGTCGCTGCCAAAATGCGCCGGCCCGAGGCTGGCCTGCCACTGGCCGTCACGCACCCAGCCCGCCAGCTCCACCACCCGACGCGCACTGGCCAGGATCAGGGCAAAGCCAGTATCGGCGGTGGTTTCGGTGAGTACGTCTGGGGTGTTGGTCAGCATGATGCCGCGCCGGGTCAGGTCGGCAATGTCGTAGTTGTCGACCCCCACCGACACACTGGCGATCACCTTCAATTGCGGGGCCAGGTCGAGCAGGTTGCTGTCCAGGCGCAGGCTCGCGCCCAGCAGCCCCTGAGCGCCGGGTAAGGCATCACGCAGGCGGGCCAGGCCGTCCGGCCGCGTGGTATCCACCCAGGTCACTTCAACCTGTTGTTGCAGGCGCGCCATGAGGTCGTCGGACAGGCGTTTGTACAGCACGATTCGCTTTTTCATACCAGGGTTTCCTGTTGGCTCATTGCCAGGTGGGAGCCGCCCCGTTTGGCACGGCCAGGCGTTTGGGTTGTTTTCAGCGCTGCCGTGAGCGCGACGGCGGTCAGCAACGCGCCGCACATAAACAGATAAGAGGCGCCCGGCCCGCCGGTGGCGCCATTGAGGTAACCCACCAGCCAAGAGCCGCCGAAGGAACCCAGCGCGCCCATGCTGTTGATCAGCGCCATGGCGCCACCGGCAACGTTGCTGGGGAGGATTTCCGGGACAATCGCGAAGAACGGGCCATAGGGCGCGTACATGCAGGCCCCGGCGATCACCAGCAGTGCGTAGGACCACCAGAAATGCTCGCTGCCCAAGGCATACGAGCCATAGAAGGCCAGCGCCGCGATCAGCAAGGGTGGCCAGACGAAACGCTTGCGCTTCTGCAAGCGGTCCGAAGCCCAGGACACCCCGACCATGGCCAGCACCGCTGCCAGATACGGCACCGACGACAGCCAGCCCGCCTGCACGATGTCGACGTTCGCCGCCTGCTTCAGAATCGAGGGCAGCCAGAGCACGAAGCCATAAACCCCGATGCTCCAGCAGAAGTACTGCATCGACAGGATGATCACCTGCGGCGAACGGAACGCCTCGCGGTAGTTTTTCACAGGCTTTATGCCCTGCTGTTCCGCTGCCAGGGCTTGCTCCAGGCTGGCCTTTTCCTGCGCGCTCAACCAGTTGACCTGGGCTGGCCGGTCATCCACCAGGCGCCACCAGAAGAACGCCCAGATCACCGCCGGCAGGCCTTCGATGATGAACATCCAGCGCCAGTCGTAGTGTTTGATGAGGTAGCCCGACACCACCGACATCCACAGGATGGTCACCGGGTTGCCGAGCATCAGGAAGGTGTTGGCCCGCGAGCGTTCGGCGCGGGTGAACCAGTGGCAGAGGTACACCAGCATCGCCGGCATTACCGCGGCTTCCACCACCCCGAGCAGGAAGCGGATGCCGATCAGCATGTACACATTGCTGATCATGCCCGTCAGGGTAGCCAGGCCGCCCCAGAGGATCAGGCTGACGAAGATCAGCTTCTTCACGCTGCGTTTTTCGGCGTAGATGGCGCCGGGTACCTGGAAGAAGAAGTAACCGAGGAAGAACAGCGCCCCCAGCAGCGACGACAGCACCGGGGTGATCTTCAGGTCGTCGGCCATGCCGGAAGCGGCGGCGAACCCATAGTTTGCGCGGTCGAGGTACGCCAGGCTGTAGGTGACGAACACGATCGGGATGATGTACCACCAGCGGCGGCGCGCGAGACTTGTCGTTTGCATGATGTGTGCTCCTGAGCTTTTTGTTTTTGTTGCAACAGGTACCAAGGGTTCGGGATCAGGCCGTCAAGCGCGCCTGCGCAGGTCGTGCTCCTCCAGTTCGCGGCGCAGCGGCAAGCCTTCCATATCGCCGCGCGACTGCACGGCGCGGCTGCCACACCAGTTGCCGCGTGCCACCGCCTGCGGCAGTTCGCGGCCTTCGAGCAAGGCACTGAGTACACCGACGGCAAAGGCGTCACCGGCGCCGACGGTGTCCACCACCTTGGCCACCGGCACCGCAGCCACCTGGCCCTCGCATCTGCCGGTGCGAAAATAGGCGCCCTCATCACCCAGTTTGATCACCACCAGCTCCACCCCTTTGTCGAGGTAGAACGCGGCGATGTCCGCCGGGGTGTGCTGGCCAGTCAGCAGGCGCCCCTCCTCCAGGCCGGGCAGCACCCAGTCGGCCTTGACAGCCAGGGCGTTGATCTCGCGGACCATGCACGTGCGGTCTGGCCACAGCGAGGGGCGCAGGTTGGGGTCGAACGAAATGCTGCGCCCGGCCGCGCGCATGGCGTCCACCAGCGCGTGGGACAACGCCCTGCACCCGGTCGAAAGCGCCAAGGGGATGCCGGTGGCGTGCAGATGCCGGGCCTGCAGCCAATGCGGGCGGACCTGGTTCGGCGATAGCAGGCTGGCAGCGGAGTGGCCGCGGAAGTACTCCACGGCGGGGTCGCTGCCATCCTCGCAGCGGGCCTTGAGCTGAAAGCCGGTGGGGTGTTTGCAGTCGACTTCGACATCAGTGCAGTCCAGCCCTTCGCGGCGCAGGCTGTCGAGAACGAAGCGGCCCAGCGAGTCGTTGCCGACGCGGCTCAACCAGCGGACCTTGAAGCCGAGGCGCGACAGGCCGATGGCCACGTTGCTGTCGGCCCCAGCGATACGCTTGCCGAACTGCCCGACCTGCGCCAGGTCGCCGGTCTGCTCGGCCACGAACATGGCCATGGTCTCGCCAAAGCACAGCACGTCATGCTCATGCATGGCTCACCTCCTCGCCCAGTTTGGACAGGGCGGCGACCTGAGCACGGGTCAATGTCAGCAAATCGTCGCTGACCAAGGGGTATTCCACCGCACGCACCACACCGGGCGTGAACTCGCCCAGCAAGGCCTCCCAGGCCTGCAGGTCTTCAACTTGCGGGGGCACTGCGGCCAGCCGGCCGTCAGGCTTGCGTTCGACCGCCTTGCAGTGCACATAACGCACCCAGCGCCCAAGCGTGCGGGCCGCTTGCTGCGCCGATTGCGCTTGCCATTGCCAGTTACCGATGTCGAAGGTCATGCCCAGCGCCAGGCCAAGGTCGTCGGCGCGCTGGAAGAACCGGCGCATCGGCTCGATGCGCCCGCCCTGCTCGGTCTGGTCGTTTTCGACCAACAACACAGGGCCGTCGTGAGGTATCAGCGTTGCCAACGCCCCCACATCGCAGCGGTCGTTGTAGTGCCCCAGGGACACCTTCAACGCGACCGCGCCTAGTGCGCGCGCCAACGCCAGTTTCTGTGTCAGCCGGGCATCGGGCAGGCCTTGCTCGGTCCACAGTTCAAGGGGTGTCGAGTAAAGGCATTCGAGCTTTGACGCGGCGATGGCGTTGGCCAGCGCGGCGGTGTCCGGCGCACTGTCGAACAGCTCTTCGCGAAATTCGACACGGGCAACGCCTGCGGCGGCGAGCAAGCCCAGAAAGTGCGCCTGACCGCGCTGGCGTACCAAGGTGGCGCCGTAGCTGGAAAGACTGATGGAAACGGGGTTCGAGCGCATTGTTATTGTCCTTATGAAACCGGTTTCATTTTTCGACACGGCCTAACCGCCACGTGCCTGTGGTTCATTCGCGTGAGTGTGTTGAGCCTCGGATGATCAGGTCGGCTTTGAAGTCGATACGTCGGGGTGCCGCGCTTTCGCCGCGCAGACGGTCGAGCAGGCAGTTGAAGGCGGCCACGCCGATTCGCTCGGTGGGCTGGGCCAATGCGGTGATGCCGCTACCGACCAAGGGGTACCAGTCCAGTTCGTCGAGGGCGATCAGGCCGACGTCCTCGAACAAGCTGCAACCCGAGTCGTGCAGGGCGCGGGTAACGGCCAGCGTGGCCACGCCGTTGCAGGTGAAGATGGCCTGCGGGCCATGGCCGCTGGCCGCAAGAAACGAAGCCAGGCCGGCTCCCAGGCCTGGGGTGACTTCCAGCACCTGGTGGCGCATCCCTGAACGCCGGCTGATGGACGCACCGAACGCCTGCACCCGCTCAACACGCGAGCTGGTGCCGTCGAGGGGTTCGGTGACTGCCAGAATGTCGCGGTAGCCCTGCGCCTGCAGGTGGTCCAGGGCTTGTTCGACGGCATCGGCATTGTCCAGGCCGACCAGGTCGACCTTGAGCTCCGGCAATTGGCGGTCGACGAGGACCATGGGGATTTCGCGCTGCAGGTTGAGCAGTTCGCCGGGATGATGGCCGAGGGTGTTCACGATCAACCCCTCGACGTTGTAAGACTGCAGGGCCACCAGGTGATGGCGCTCCTGCTCGTCGTCGCGGTTGGTGTTGCACACCACCAGGCTGTAGCCGTGCTGGCGGCAGGCGGTTTCGACGCCATGCATCACCGCCACCGAATAAGGGTTGAGGATGTCCGCCACCAACATGCCGATCAGCCGGGTCTGCCCGCGCTTCAGGCCCCTGGCCATCTGGTTGGGGCGATAGCCGAGGCGCTCGATGACCTCTGCCAGGCGCTTGGCGGTGGCCTCGGCCAGTAACTGGCGATCACCCCCGATGTAGCGCGAGACGGTGGCTTTGGATACGCCGGCGACACGGGCTACTTCGCTGATGGTCACCCGCTCACGGGTATTGGCAAGCATGTCGGTCATCGGTGTCCCTTGTGATTATTGTCGGTGACGGTATGAAACCGGTTTCAATACATCAAAACCGGCGCATTTAGTCATCTACCGTTCGTCGGGATTTACCTTGACCAAAGCGTAAGGGGCGCAGAGCGCCCCCTGAGGGTTAATGGGTTGTCACCTGCCCAAGGTCATCCCCCGACGTATGCTTCATGTCATCGGTCCGCAACTTGGCGACCTCGCCCGCCTTCACCGCCCCACCTTGGTTCCCCCAGCTGGTGCGTATGAAACTGACCACATCCGCCACTTCCTGGTCACTCAACCGCCAACCGAACGCCGGCATGGTCAAGTTCGACGGGGCCGTGTGTGTGGCAGGCACCGTGCCGCCGGCCAGTACCACATGGATCAGCGAGGTCGCATCGGCCGTCTGCACCACCGGGTTGCCGGCCAATGCCGGGAATACCCGGGTATAGCCGTGGCCATCGGTACGGTGGCAGGCCGCGCAGTTATCGATGTACACCGACGCGCCGGGCTTGCTGTCATCGCCGTTCCAAAGCGCTTGTGCGACCTGCTTGTCATACACATGCGGCTTGTCGTCAGGATTGCTCGCGGGCAACGTCTTGAGGTAACGGGCAATGGCGGTGAGGTCTGCGTCGCTCATGTACTGCATGCTGTGCTCGACCACATCGCTCATGCCGCCGAACACGGCGCTGCGCTCGCTTCGGCCAGTCTTGAGGAACTGCACCAGTTGCGCTTCGCTCCAGCTGCCCAGGCCATCCTTGTGGTCGCCGCGAAGGCTCTTGGCGATCCAGCCCTCAAGCGGGGCGCTACCTGCCAGAAACTGCTCGCCATCCTGCGGGCTCAGCGCCTTTTCCTGCATAGTCAAGGCGCGCGGGGTATGGCAGGCACCGCAGTGGCCAAGCCCCTCGACCAGGTAGGCGCCGCGATTGACCACCGGGTCGGCAGCCGCCGAGGCCTGCCAGGCTTTCACTTCTGGGGCGAACAACCCGCGCCAGATCGCCAACGGCCAACGCATGCTCAACGGCCATGGAATATCCGTCGCCTTATTGGGCTGGGCAACCGGCTCGACGCCTTGCATGAAGTAGGCATACAGCGCACGCATGTCTTCATCGTTGACGCGCGCATACGAGGGGTACGGCATGGCGGGGTACAAGGTGCTGCCGTCCTTGCCGACGCCATGGCGCACGGCCTGGTCGAAGTCTTCAAAACTGTAATGGCCGATACCGCTGGCGTCAGGCGTGATATTGGTCGAGTACACTGTGCCGATGGGTGTTTCCATGGGCAGCCCGCCTGCGAACGGCTTGCCGCCTTTGGCCGTGTGGCAGGCCACGCAGTCACCTGCGCGCGCCAGATATTCGCCCTGCTTGATCAGCGTACTGTCGGCCTGAGCCGTCAGGCTTGCAGCGCACAGGGCCGTTGCGATCAACATTGTCTTCATGCTCATCGCTCCTCAAGCCTGAACCAGTGGGCCAGGGTTTTTCAGGTACTGCTCGCGGATCGCGCGGGCAGACCAATACGTCAGGGCCGCCACCAGCCCGGTCGGGTTGTAACCCAACCCCTGCGGGAACGCAGACGCCCCCGGGACGAAGACGTTGGGCACGTCCCAGCTCTGCAGGTAACGGTTCAGTGCGCTGGTCTTGGGGTCGGTGCCCATGATCGCGCCGCCGTTGAGGTGAGTGGTCTGGTAGCTGGCGGTGTTGAAGTGTTCCTTGACCTTTTTGCCCAGCACGGCAATGGACTTGGGGTTCATCGCCTGGGCGACCTTGCTGAGTTTGTCGACCATGAACTGGTTCATCTTGATGTCGTTTTCCTGCCAGTCGAAGGTCATGCGCAGCAACGGTTGGCCGAAGGCATCGCGGTAGGTTGGGTCCAGGTCCAGGTAGTTGCCCCGGTACGACTGGTGCGCGCCATGTGCGTCCATTGACACCTGGTGGGTGTAGTAGTCGGCGGTGGCCTTTTTCCAGGCGCTGCCCCAGGCGGGCGTGCCGGGCGGGTTGGCGATGCCGGCGATCGGGCGGCTGCCGGCCTGGTTCACCCACATGGGCGAGCCGCCGACGAAACCATATGGCCCGTGGTCGAAGTTATCTGCGTTGAAGTCATCGATCGCAATGCCGTTGCCACCGGCGCCGATGAAGTTGTTGGTGTAGGTGTCCTTGTCGAAGAACGCCTTGACCGTGCCCATGTTCTGGTAGGCGAAGTTGCGCCCGACCACGCCTTCGTTCTTGACCGGGTCGTACGGTTTGCCGATGCCCGATAGCAGCATCAGGCGCACGTTGTTGAACTGGAAGGCCGCGAGGATGACCAGGTCCGCCGGCTGCTCCACTTCCCGCCCTTGCGCGTCGATGTAGGTCACGCCGGTGGCGTTGCGCTTGCTGTCGTCCAGGTTCACCCGCAACACATGGGCGTTGGCGCGCAGCTCGAAATTCGGTACCTGGCGCAGCGCCGGCAGGATGTTCACGTTGGGCGAGGCCTTGGAGTACATGTAGCAGACGTAGCCACTGCAGAAACCGCAGAAATTGCACGGCCCCATCTGCGCCCCGTAGGGGTTGGTGTAGGGCCCGGAGGTATTGGCCGAAGGCAGGTTGTACGGTTTGTAGCCCAGGCTGGTCGCGGCCTTTTCAAACAGTTTTGCCGACACCACGTTCTTCTGTGCGGGCAGCGGGAACGGGCTGGAGCGATCAGCGGCATAGGGGTTGCCGCCCTTCCCCGCGCCGACCACCGTACCGTTGACGGTCCAGGCCTGGCCCGAGGTGCCGAAGACCTTCTCGGCAAAGTCGAAGTACGGCTCAAGCTCCTGATACGTGACGCCGAAGTCCTGAATGGTCATGTCTTCGGGGATGAACGCCTTGCCGTAGCGTTCTTCGTAGTGGCTGCGCATGCGCAGCTCGATCGGGTCTACCCGAAAATGCACACCAGACCAGTGCAGGCCCGCGCCGCCTACGCCCTTGCCTGGCAAGAACGCGCCCAGCTGGCGGTTGGGCAACGCGACATCGTTGACGCTGTGGCGGATGGTGACGGTCTCTTTCGACACATCGACGAACAGCTTCTTGCGCACGCTGTAGGTGAGTTCATCGATCACCTGCGGGTAGCTGCCCTCGGGGTAGGTATCCTGCATCGGGCCACGTTCCAGGGCAACGACCTGCAGCCCTGCTTCGGTAAGCTCCTTGGCCATGATCGCGCCGGCCCAGCCGAAACCGACGATCACAGCATCAACTTTCTTCAACACATTCGCCATGGTTCAGGCCCTCTCGCCGCGGATGGACACAGCCGGGAACGGATACGGCTCATTGCGCTCGACCCAGTCCATGAAGTCGGCCCGAGCACCGGGGAAACCGATCTGGGTCCAGCCCACCATGCCTTTGTTGCCGCCGTGAACCGGGTCGCAGAAGAACCCTTCGCGGGTGTTCTGCACCAGCAAGCTGAAAAACAGTTTGGCCGGAAGCGCGTCGAAAACCAGCTCACCGGCTTCCACCTTGGCGAGAATACGGTCCCGGGTAGCGCTATCTTGCGCAGCAAAAACGTGTCCGGAGTTGGCTTTGCACCAGTCATCCACGGCGGCGATGCCCAGGCGATAGATCTGTTGCGGGCTGAGTTGCAACTGATAACCCAACTCTGGGGCGGCGTCGGCATTGAACGGCCCCTGCATGTACCACTGCGCGCCGGTTGCATACGGGGTATTCATCTGGCGGTCGATGAATTCGGCGGCGCCGGCCTCAAGCGCGCCAGGGCCAAGCTCATCGGCGGGGATGATACGGGCAACAGCGGCTTGCAGAAACGCCCACTCCTCGGCGGTAAAAAAGGTCGGCTGGTAGTGCCCCGCCGGCGGCGTGGCAGGCACTTTGGGTGCGTGCTGCGGGGCCGCAAGCAACTGGCTGGCACCCACGCCCAGCCCCGTGCTGGCCACGGTCACGACGGGTATCAGGGTCAAGGTCTTGCGCAGGAAGTCCCTGCGTGGGTTATCGGGGGCATGCTCAGGCATTACGAATCCTCATCGGCTTGGGGGCGGCCTCGATACGAACCGTCTGATGTTCAATGTGGGGGGGATCTTGATAGGCCATCAAGAAGACAGCCGAATAATCTAACGCGTTCAGAAATGTTTTGAAACCGGTTTCATGCTTGACTTTCTGGCCACAGCTAAAGCCCAGCTGCGGGAATCCGTGGCTCGCCAAGGTTTTTCACACCCGGCACTTTAAAGCACCCACCGCCTTCTCTAGCCGCAACCAATAGTTTCCTAGCAAAGTAGAAAACGAAACTTCCTACAACTGTTTAGGACGCTCAATACTCTCCAGTGAACTGATTCCTCGTTAGTGTTCAGGCTCCAGCTAAATGCTTACGTCTGATCGCGCGGGTGGCCCATGCCCTTTGCAGACGCTGCCTGACTTTCGAGGGAATCCGCATGCCCAGCCAGTCCGACTTTTACTTCACCTTCCAGCCGCTGGCTGGTCAGAGTGAATTCGAAGTGGTTTCGTTCGAACTCAACGAAGCGATAAGTACACCCTACCAGCTGAACCTGGAGCTGATCAGCTTCGACGATGAAGTCGATTTCGGCCAACTGCTCGACAAACCTGTGCTGTTTACCATTTGGCGTGGGAAGCGCGCGCTGCGCTACGTGCACGGCCTGGTCAGCACCTTCAGCCAAGGCGACACAGGTTTTTGCCGCACACGTTATCGCGCCTTGGTCGAACCCATGCTGGCGCGCGCCGGGCTGCGCTCCAACTGGCGCATCTTCCAGCAGAAGACCGTGCCGCAAATACTTGAAATCATGCTTAAGCGCCAAGGCATCCTTCATTTTCAGCTGAACAGCAGCGGCGAGCATCAAGTACGCGAGTTCTGCGTGCAAGCCGGTGAAACCGATCTCGCTTTCATCGCCCGCCTGGCTGCCGAAGAAGGGTTCGTCTACCGCTTCGAGCACACGCCGAAGCAACACATGCTGCTCTTCACCGACCGCTTGCTGTGGCTGGGGCAGATCAGCCGTGGTGTCATCCAGCGCGACGACGATGAAGGCTTCGATGACGACGACATCGACCCCAACCAGGTGCTGTACCGCTCCAACCGGGGTGGGGACCAGGCCATGCCTTGCCTGCACCGGTTGCGCTACAGCGAGCAGGTGCGTACTGCGCGCCAGGTGCAACGGGATTACACCTTCACCAACCCGGCCTACCGGCAGGAGCATCGCGCAGAAGCCAGTGACCTGAAACATCAATCTACAGCGTACGAGTACTTCGACTACCCCGGCCGCTACAAGCGTGACGCTGTCGGCGTGCCCTTCACGGCCACCCGGATCACCGCTCTGCGCCATGATGCCCGCATTGCCGAAGTGGAAGGCGATGATGTGCGCCTGCAACCGGGGCTGAGTTTCACCCTGATCGAGCACCCTCGGGACGACTTGAACGTGCACTGGCGTGTGATCAACGTGCACCATGAAGGTACCCAGTTTACCAGCCTGCAGGAGGAAGCCGCGGGCGCCCAGCAAGGTACTCGTTACTCGCAGGCCGCAGTGCTGGTGCCGGGCAGAGCCGAGTGGCGCCCGGCGCCGCTGGCCAAGCCGCGCATCGACGGCCCGCATATGGCAACCGTCGTCGGCCCGCCTGGCGAGGAGATCTATTGCGATTCGTGGGGCCGGGTCAAGGTCAGCTTCCCCTGGGACCGGGAGAGCGAGAACAATGAATTCAGCTCCTGCTGGGTGCGGGTTTCGCAAGGCTGGGCCGGTGGTAGCTGGGGCTCGATGGCCATCCCGCGTATCGGCCAGGACGTGATCATCCAGTATGTCAACGCCGACCCGGACCAGCCGATGATCACCGGCCGTACCTACTGCGGGAATCAGCTTCCGCCCTACGACCTGCCCGAACACAAGACGCGCATGACCATCAAGAGCCAGACCCACAAGGGCGGTGGTTACAACGAGCTGCGCTTCGAAGACGAACTGGGCCGACAAGAAGTGTTCATCCACGCAGAACGGGACCAGAACAACGTTGTAAAGCACAACGAAACCACGCAGGTCGGCAACGATCGCGCCGAACGCGTGGAGCAAGACGAATCGATTTCGATTGGCCGGGACCGCCGGGAAGATGTCGCCCAAGACGAGTCACTCAGCATTGGCCAGAACCGCGTACACGAAATTGGTAATGACGACAGCCTGTCAATCGGCCGAACCCATACCATCGTCACAGGGCAGGACCGGATCGAAAAAGTTGGCAATCACCGCCAGGACTTCACCAAAGCCAACCACACGGTAGAGATCGGTGGCCACCTCGAACAAGTGGTGGCAGGTCATAACCTATTGCAAACCGGGGAAGCCATCCGGCACACCACCAAGGTGTACGACATACAGGTCAGCGAGAGCCTCACAATCAGAAGCCCGGGCGGGCTGCTGCGGATCGATGGGGCCGGTGTGTCGTTGGATGGCGTGGCACTCGCGTTCAGAGGGCCGGTCAGCCAGCAGGCAGTGGGCAGCCAACGTACAACGTCGACCGCCGGCATACCGGAGCCCGGCGAGCCCATTTGCCTCAGCTGCATGCTGAAAGCGATCGCGGACGGCCACAACATGATCCGCATGGGGGGCACCCACTGATGCCGAGCCCTTTCGTCAGAGCACTGGTCGAGGTACTGAGAACCTCCGATCGGTATCGCCTGAGCGCCATTGTCGAAATGGCCGATCTTTCACCTCAAACTCGTGAAGAGCTGACCGAGTATTACTCGGGGCGCTGCTGGCCACTGTTGCAGCAAGCTCAATTCAGCAACTTGCGAGCAGTAGGGCCCTGGCTATTCGGTTCGCGCCCTGGTTCTGATGTCTCAGCCCAATACGACTTTCAATGGCAGCTCGAACAAGGCGCAGTGGGTGCGGTATGCGGCTGGATAGTCAGCGCGTTGCCACCTGGCCTGCTCGCCCGACACTTGAGCCAGGCCAACATCGTCACCGGTGCAGATGGCCACGCGTACCTTATGCGCTACCACACCGCTGCAGCCCTTGGCGTGCTGGCTGCACACCGCCAGTTGCCTGGGGTCAGCGAGTGGTTGGCGCCTATCTATCACTGGTGGGCACCCGTGGCGGACCCGCACAAAACACTGTGGTTGAAGATAGCCGGCGGCAACCAAGCGCCACCTGCACAGATCACGCCCATCACGCTGGACGATAACTGCTGGGCTGCATTGGCGGGAGACCCACTGAGCTACCAACTTGCCGAGATACTGAAGGGCGAGCAGTCCTGCCCCACCTTGGCCGCTGCTTGCCACGGCACACGGGTTGGCCTGATCCAGCACTACCTCGATCGGGCACGTGAGCAAGGCCTGGACCGTGAGGAGGACCTCATCACCTATGTACTGATGACGGCGCGCGACGGTGAACATCTGAGCACATCACCGGCCTGGCAGGACGCAATCGCTGCGACACGCGAGCAGCGGACCGCCCTTATCGACAACGTGCAGCAATACCTGCGCACCAAGGTCTGAGGCCCCCCATGGACTCGCTCACCCAAACGCTCGAACTGTGCAGACGTGTTACAGCCGGCTACCGCCCAGCACTACGTAACAGCCCTGTCGCCGATTGCACACGCCGTTTCGAACTGCTGCCCCTGCGCTATGCCGCTATCGGCGGCAACTCGGCACAGCGCGCCCGCTTGCCCAAGTTGCCAGGCTACCTCAGCCCCTTTCAGGATGTGGGTGAACTGACCCACTCCAGCTATGCCATCCGCCCGCTGCGCGAAGGCTTTCTCTACCTGCTGATCAAACGCTACAGCGCGCCGGCCTACGAATGGCACAGCCAGTACCGTGTAGCGCCCAATGGCTCACTGCTGTACATCAACGCCGACGCCCCTTGGGAGCCTGCCCCCAGCACAGGCAACCTGGACGAAATCCTGAGCGCCTTCGGTTGGACCATCACCCTCTACGACCTGGACGACATCCAGGAACTGCGCCCGTTGTTCAGCCCCTCCCCACTCACGCCGCGCATGCTCGACAACTACCGCGTGCTGGAAGACGAATATCGCAACAGCCTGCCCTCCATCGATATCGCCCGCTTCATCCAGCCTTCGGATGCACCGCCTCAGCCAAACGTACTCAAGCACGATCAACTGGGCTGGGTGGCTGACTTCAAGGCGCAAGACGATGCACAGCTGCAGGCGCTGCTAGACCTGCAGCCATTCAACAACGACCAGATCGTATCGCCGCATGCCTCACGGCAAGCCCTGGCGCCGCTTATGAATCAAACCAAACCCCGTGGCGCCGCCATCGTGATCGAAGACGCCATCGGCATCACTCAGGAGCTCAATGCCTGGCGCAACGCAGCCGTCGACGAGGTGAAGACGACATGGCTGCAGCGCACCGTGGAACCTGGCGTGGACAACGAGCGCAAATTGCTGGTCGCGCAGTCGTTCCTGGAGATCGAGAAGCTGTACCCACAGATGGTGGCTGAGCAGATCGTCAAGCGTCAGGTCATGGCTGAGACCATCCGCAACCAGCCAGCCACGCCCGTGGAGTTCTATGCGTTTTCCGAACGCGCAAGGCAACAGGCCGATGCGCATGACGAACAGATGAAACCTCATCTCGCGCAGTTCGAGCGCGAAGTCCGCGCCAAGGTCCAGGCCCGTCAGGATGCTGGCGAATTCAGCAAGAAGTTCGACGAGAAATACGGCCATCTGGTCGACCGCCAGGCCATGCACGATCAGCTCGAAGGCTTCGAGCAGGCGATGCAGCAGGCCCAGCAGGCTGCACAGGACCGCGCCAAGGACCATGCCCACTGGGTGACAAGCGAGCGTTTGCTACAAACGCTGGACCGCTACGACAACGCCGACCTGATCAATGGCTTGGCCTTTGCCGAACAGACCGGCCAGTGCGTGATCGGCATGGAGCTCAGCGAACTGGGCACGGCCATCCTTGACCACTGGTGGCGCAGCGATGTGGCGGACCGCTGCAACCTGGCGATGCGCGGCATCACCTATAACCAGGACGACATCCGGGAAGCGCTAGCAGCGTTGCAGGAAGCGGCCAAGGCCGAACCGCCGGCAGAGACATCGTTCGTGTTGCGTGAAGCGCTCGCCCGCCAAGCGCACATTGCGGCGAATGCCTTCGGGCGTATCAATACGCTGTATGAGGAGCTACAGAGCAGGAACAGCACTGCCAGCATCGGTTTGCATGCCTGGTACGTCGCGCTGGGACGGCAGGTGCTGCGTACCGGGTCACCAAACAGCATGGACCGTGCCCTGCACCATGGCCTGCGCCTGACATTGTTTGCCTCGGTGCATGAAACGGCTGTCGACATTCGCCTGGGCGACGCTGCTCGCAGTGGGCAACCACTGAATGCACAGCGCAGCGGTGCTCAGGTTGCACGCTATCTGGATCAGGCCTGGGCTGAAGGGCTGATGCAGGCCAACAACAGTGATTTCTACAAAGTGCGTGTCTCCGGGTTGGTTTGCCTACTGGAAGGGATGCTGATGGCATTCAAGGCGCGAGAGCTGCCCGACAGTGATGCGCGGGTGAAGACCGAGCTTTTGGCAGCGTCCATGACCACGGCTGCGGCCGGGTTTGAAGTTGGCGCCAGTTATGTGGATCAGGTGGTGGTGAGGTATGGCGCGAATAGCGTGACCGGGAGAGGCGCTGCGGCGACGTTGGGGAGATTGAAGCTTTGGGGGGCTGGTCTGGCGGGCATGGGAGGGATGGTATTGGCGTGGTGGGATTTCGCCGATGCGGCTGAACATTTTAACTATCGTCAAGACGATCTTAACGGGAAAAGCACAACAAAATCCCAAGCTTTGGCCCCCGCTTATGCATTGAGATCCCTGGCAACTATTACACTTTCCTTCGCAGAGGCAGGAACAGCCATCGCAATCGCCAAACCTTTTTTTGACTATCTATCTCACAACGCAAAAACTAAACTTGTAAGAATGCTGGCCTCATCGTCGGGAGTGCTTGCAAAAAAATTGGGTGCACAAGCTGCTCGCCTCCTACTAGCGCGTTTGGTACTGGGAGCTTTTTGGACAGGTCTCGCCCTGACGATAGTAATTTATCTTTTTGAAGACGATGCTTTGGAAAAGTGGTGCAAACGCAGCTGCTTCCGGATCGGAAAAAATTCGAAACTCTTTGAGGAACTAGAAGAGTTGAGCGCTCTCCATGCAGCTTTCAGTGAGGCCTTATAATGTACTTGGTTGAATGGGGCTTCTGGCAGATGGCAACAGAGTCAGAGAACGCACGGAAGGCGTACGAAGCAGAAATGACACCTGCAGAAAGACGCTCTAGCCAAGATTATTATGAGGGTGACTTGGAAGAAGAAATACATTTTCAACAGGTCAGCGACAAGCCTCACACACGCGGCCCTATTTTTGCTTTCAATGAGAGATTTCTTGAAATGCGCTGTGGCGGCTCCGAAGACAAGCGAGGCCTTATCACCCTTATCACATTAGGCGGAATCTTACCCGGTATCATTGTTGGAATAGTTATTGCTGTAGGTTCTATTTGGCTAGATATCACCAGGCCCGGCCCAAACTCTTTTTTAGGAGTGGTACTTACAATTGTCTTGGGGTTGGTTTCAGGAGCTGCATTATACTTCTACTCAAAATACGGCATAAAAATTAGCCGATTCGAAATACTGACCAGCCGCCATCTGCTCATTCGCTTCAACCGAATAACACAGCAGGTCCACCTGCATAGACCAAGTTATTGCGGCGGCATCGTAACATTTCCCTGGAAAACCACCGGAAGCACAGGTCTTGATCCAGAAGACGACTCGCTGAGCGTCGGAATGAGACTTGGCTTGATCTGGCACCCCAGCCGTACCGGCCTTCCCCACATGGAAATGGCCCTACTCGGCAAACAAGGCCAAGGCGGCAGTGAACTCCGTGATGAATGGGAATTCATCCGCCGCTACATGGAAGAAGGCCCGCACGCCGTCCCCCGCCCCCGCCTGAGCACTCAACTGCCCTCACCCATCCAGGCATTCAGCGCCCAGTTCGAAGGCCTTGGCCGTTTCTTCCGCAATAGCAGTTGGCTGTTCAAACTTGCAATGCTCATGGTCTGGCCCGCTTTCGTCATCATCGGCACCGCGCACTGGGTCAGCCTGCTGCTGTGCTGGCGACCCCGCTGGCCGAAGGTGATCCGTGAGGCCGGTTTGCCCGGTAAACCCGTGCCTTCACCCACTACCTTGAGTGACTACCCGCCCGAAATCCAAGAGCGACTGCTCGCCAATGCCGACCGCTGGCAGCTCAAACCTGGCAAGCGCCCAGCGAAAAAGCCACGTAAACCGCGTACACCCAAAGCGCGAAAAATACCGACATAAAAGCTCACGCAAGCAGCGGACCGCCCTTATCGACAACGTGCAGCTATACCTGCGCACCAAGGCCTGAGGCACACACCCATGGACTCGCTCACCCAAACGCTCGAACTGGGCAGACGTGTTACAGCCGGCTACCGCCCAGCACTATGTAACAGCCCTCTCGCTAAGTGCGTGTCTCCGGGCTGGTTTGCCTACTGGAAGGAATGCTGATGGCATTCAAGGCGCGAGAGCTGCCCGACAGTGATGCGCGGGTGAAGACCGAGCTTTTGGCAGCGTCCATGACCACGGCTGCGGCCTGGTTTGAAGTTGGCGCCAGTTATGTGGATCAGGTGGCGGTGAGGAATGGCGCGAATAGCGTGACCAGGAGAGGCGCTGCGGCGACGTTGGGGAGATTGAAGCTTTGGGGGGCTGGGTTGGCTGGGATAGGAGGGCTGGTATTGGCGTGGTGGGATTTTGCGGATGCATCTGAGCATTTCAAGAATAGTCTGGATGGACCTATCGGACAGAGCAAAAAAAACTCCAAGCTCTTGGCTATTACCTATTTTGTACGAGCGGCGGCGACTATCACACTCACACTGGTTGAATTGGGAACAGCCGTCGCAATTGCCAAACCACTTTTTGACCATTTATCCCGTAACGCTAGGACTAAGTTTGTAAGGATGCTGGCCTCTGCCGCCGGATCACTCGCCAAATCACTAGGAACGCAAACCGCCCGCCTAGTACTTGCCCGCTTAGTTTTAGGTGCCTTCTGGGCAGGCCTAGCCCTAACGATATTGATTTATTTGTTTGAAGACGACAGCTTGGAAAAGTGGTGCAAGCACAGTAGCTTTCGCATTGGAAGAAGCTCAAATGCCTATGAAAAACAGGAAGAATTAATAGCATTGCATTCAGCGCTCAGGGAGGTTTCATAATGTATTTGATCGAATGGGGATTTTGGCGAATGGCAACCCAGTCTGAATCTGCACGCGACGCGCTCGAAGCAGAGATGACTCCTGCGGAAAAACGTGCTGATCAAGATTTTTACCAGCGTGACTTAGAAGAAGAGATGCATTTCCAATCCGTAAGCGAAACGCCTCATACTAGAGGTCCCGTTTTCGCTTTTAACGAGATATTTCTGGAAATTCGATGCGGAGGGTCTGAAGAAAAACGTGGTCTTATTACGCTCGCGACTCTTGGAGGGATTGCGCCGATCATCGTTATGTCTGCAATCATGACCATTGGCTTTATATGGATGGACATAACCGATCACGAAAGCCGCTCATTAATCACGATACTCACCACACTTATAATGTTATTTATCTCGGCCACTATATTTTACTTGTATTCGAAATATGGCATACATCTAACCCGACTGGAAATACTGACCAGCCGCCATCTGCTCATTCGCTTCAACCGAATAACACAACAGGTCCACCTGCATAGACCAAGTTATTGCGGCGGCATCGTAACATTTCCCTGGAAAACCACCGGAAGTACAGGACTCTACCCAGAGGATGACTCGCTCAGCGTGGGAATGAGACTTGGCCTGATCTGGCATCCCAGCCGCACCAGCCTTCCCCACATTGAAATCGCCCTACTCGGCAAACAAGGCCAGGGCGGCAGTGAACTCCGTGATGAATGGGAATTCATCCGCCGCTACATGGAAGAAGGCCCGCACGCCGTCCCCCGCCCCCGCTTGAGTACCCAGCTACCCTCGCCCATCCAGGCATTCAGCGCCCAGTTCGAAGGCCTTGGCCGGTTCTTCCGCAATAGCAGTTGGTTGTTCAAACTCGTAATGCTCATGGTCTGGCCCGCTTTCGTCATCATCGGCACCGCGCACTGGATCAGCCTGCTGCTGTGCTGGCGACCCCGCTGGCCGAAGGTGATCCGTGAGGCCGGGTTGCCCGGTAAACCAGTACCTTCACCCACCACCTTGAGTGACTACCCGCCCGAAATCCAAGAACGCCTGCTGGCCAATGCCGACCGCTGGCAGCTCAAACCTGGCAAGCGCCCAGAGAAAAAGCCACGTAAACCGCGTACACCCAGAGCGCCAAAATCATCGACATAAAAGTGTGCTGATATGAACCTAACTCAAATGAATTTTACAAAATCGGGACTATTGGACGGATATGCGTTGAAAAAGTAATGCAGTCCTAGCTGCATTAGCATTGGCAAAAGCTAGAGAATCCGTAAAGAGCAAAAAATTCAAAGCGCTGCAGTAGGCGCTCAGTGACGGGTGGATTAATGTTTTTGATCGAATGGGGGTTATGGAAAACATGCACAGAGTCAGAGGCAGCACGCAAGGCGGCCGATACTGTGATGGCGCCGACAGATAAGTCTGTAGCAATAGACCTATATGAGAGTGAGTTGAGGGAGGATGTTCACTTTAGGCCCGTAAGCAATACCCCTCGCTCACGCGGCCCCATATTTGCGTTCAATGAAACCTACATGGATATGCGCTGTGGCGGCTCAGAAGAAAAGCGTGGTTTAATCACGTTGATGACGCTTGGAGGTCTAGGGCCTATGACTTATGCCTGGCTTCGTGTAACGTTCTTCTCTATATACATCAATGCAACCCAAGCCGACTTTCTTTCCGTATTCTCTGTTTCATTCAGCCTCTACATGTTATCGATTGGCGGTGCGGTATATTATTTTTATGCCAAGTATGGATTTCGCTTCACCCGGTTAGAAATACTGACTAGCCGACACCTCCTTGTCCGCTTCAATCGGAAAACTCAGCAAGTTCATCTTCATCGACCAACTTCATGTGGTGGCATCGCAACATTTCCATGGAGAACAACGGGAAGCACGGGACTCTACCCAGAGGATGACTCGCTCAGCGTGGGGATGAGACTTGGCCTGATCTGGCACCCCAGCCGCACCGGCCTCCCCCATATGGAAATGGCCCTGCTCGGCAAACAAGGCCAGGGCGGCGGCGAACTCCGTGATGAATGGGAATTCATCCGCCGCTACATGGAAGAAGGCCCGCACGCCGTCCCCCGCCCCCGCCTGAGCACTCAACTGCCCTCGCCCATCCAGGCATTCAGCGCCCAGTTCGACGGCCTTTGCCGTTTCTTCCGCAATAGCAGTTGGCTGTTCAAACTCGCAATTCTCATTGTCTGGCCCGCTTTCGTCATCATCGGCACCGCGCACTGGATCAGCCTGCTGCTGTGCTGGCGACCCCGCTGGCCGAAGGTGATCCGTGAGGCCGGTTTGCCCGGTAAACCAGTACCTTCACCCACCACCTTGAGTGACTACCCGCCCGAAATCCAAGAGCGACTGCTGGCCAATGCCGACCGCTGGCAGCTCAAACCTGGCAAGCGCCCAGAGAAAAAGCCACGTAAACCGCGTACGCCCAGAACGCGAAAAATATCGACATAAAAGAGCGGCGGGCAAGATTTCAATTAAAGTGCGAACTTTAAAAAGCTCGTGCTGCTTGCCGGATATGTCTTGGAGAGCGGGTACATAGCCAGCTGCTTCTGCACTAAGGAAGTCTTGCCCCTAAATTTAAGTCATGGCATTCAACACTCAGTGAGGACTTATAATGTTTATGATTGAATGGGGTTTTTGGCGAATGGCAATCCAGTCTGCGTCTGCACGCGACGCGCACGAAGCAGAGATGACAGCTGCAGAAAAACATACCAGTCAAGATTTATACCAGGGTGACTTGGAAGAAGAGATGCATTTCCAATCCGTAAGCGAAAGGCCTCATACGAGAGGACCCACTTTCGCTTTTAACGGGACATTTTTGGAAATGCGCTGCGGAGGGTCTGAAGAGAAACGTGGTCTCTTAACACTTGCAGTGCTCGGCGGAGTTATGCCTGTCATTAGCGTCACGACATTCTCCGCAGTAAGTTTCTTATGGGTTGACATAACGGATCATGCTACACGCTCATTTCTAAGTGTTTCGCTCACCCTAATCATGACCCTAGTTGCAGGTGCCATACTATACCTATACTCAAAATATGGCATAAAATTAACCCGACTGGAAATGCTGACAAGCCGTCATCTGCTCATTCGCTTCAACCGAATAACACAACAGGTCCACCTCCATAGACCAAAATATTGCGGCGGTATTGTGACATTTCCGTGGAAAACCACCGGAAGCACGGTTTTATATCCAGAAGACGACCCGCTCAGCGTTGGAATGAGACTTGGCCTGATCTGGCACCCCAGCCGCACCGGCCTCCCCCATATGGAAATGGCCCTGCTCGGCAAACAAGGCCAGGGCGGCAGCGAACTCCGTGATGAATGGGAATTCATCCGCCGCTACATGGAAGAAGGCCCTCACGCCGTCCCCCGCCCCCGCCTGAGCACCCAGCTACCCTCGCCCATCCAGGCATTCAGCGCCCAGTTCGAAGGCCTTGGCCGTTTCTTCCGCAATAGCAGTTGGCTGTTCAAACTCGCAATTCTCATTGTCTGGCCCGCTTTCGTCATCATCGGCACCGCGCACTGGATCAGCCTGCTGCTGTGCTGGCGACCCCGCTGGCCGAAGGTGATCCGTGAGGCCGGGTTGCCGGGTAAACCAGTACCTTCACCCACTACCGTGAGTGACTACCCGCCCGAAATCCAAGAGCGACTGCTTGCCAATGCCGATCGCTGGCAGCTCAAACCTGGCAAGCGCCCAGAGAAAAAGCCACGTAAACCGCGTACACCCAAAGCGCCAAAAACGCCGACATAGAAGCGGGCTACGCACAAGCCCAACCGGTTCTAGGGAGTGGGTCGCAACCACCGGCCCAACCCCCAATGCTGGGGATACGGGGCCCATAGGCAAGTTGCCGATAAACCTGACGAAAAGTCTGCAGCCCTTGCGCCGCAAGGCCTGCAGCCCGACAACCACGGTTTGGCACGCCTATTGCCGATCTCCTGCCAGACGCCCCAAGTCCATGGGCCCGTTTGCAGGAGGAATTGACTCATGCACCGACCGATACCCCACCCGCTGGCAGTGGCGATTTTCGCCGGCATGCTCCAGCTCCCGGCGCAGGCTGCGTTGAACGCTGTCGACCCCGGTCCCTATAACCTTGGCAACGGCAACTTTGCAGGTTGGTACCAGGATAGCCACGGTCGGACCCTCGACCTGTGCCTGACCAAAGCGGTGAGTTCCAGGGCCGCCGGCGCGCCCGGCGCACCGGCGTACATGTGCACACTGCTGCCAACCCCCGGGGTGTTCGACGACACCCAACCCATCGCCTTCCCCACCAACTTCCCCGACGAGGCCTTCTGGTTTACCGCTGACGCCGCCATCGTCGACGCGGCACGCGGCATCGACCTGAGCTACGGCACGGCCATCGAGGCGGCGTTCGCCGCCGAAGAACCGGTCGAAGGCGATCAAGTCAGCTTCGCCCGGGTGCGGATCCGGGTGGATGTGCCGACGGCAGGCACCTACGTGGTCACCCACCCCTATGGTGTCGATGTGTTCGATGTACCGGCCGGCGGGCGTCGGGCAATCAACATGACCCGCGACATCGGCATCGCCGGTGCAGGCGACTTTACCGGTGCGCTCAAAGGCGATGTCGGCCCGTTCCTGCGCAGCGTAAACGGCCCTTACACCGAGGGCAGCGAACGCTTCATCGGCGACCCGAACCTGGAAGAGCGTGTGACCGGCAGCCCGTTCAACACCAACTTCGTGCGCATCGAAGGCCCCGGCGGCATCGACCTGCGTACCGAGCTGTTCTCGATCTCAGGCAAGCTCTCCAACGTCGCCCTGCCTACCCCGTTGATGCCGCTACGCACCACCTACTCGCGGCGTGCCGAAAATGGCGACCTGCGCGCCCAGCAAGATGTGTTCGTCATGGCCCCGCCGCCGCCTGCGACCGTTACCCTGACCAGCCAGACCCCAAACCTGAGCCTGACCGAAGCCAACGGCACCGGTGCCTGGTATGCCCAGTCGGTTCTCAACCCAGCGGTGCCAACAACGCTGGTGCTGACCGCCGACAACAGTGTGGCCATCCCGACCAGCAGCCTGACCACAGCCAACCTGCCACTGACCGACCTGGTGACCATCACCCAGGCCGAATACCGCCTGTCAACCGGCCAGCTGACGCTGGTCGCCAGCACCAGCGATGAAACCAGCCCGCCTGTGCTGACCGCCCACACCGCCAACGGCACGTTGATCGGCAACCTCAGTGGCAACGGCGCCGTGAAGACATTGAGCACAACCCTCTCGCCCATCCCCCCGGCCAAGGTGCAAGTCACCAGCGCCAATGGTGGCAGCGACAGCGAAGACGTGGTGCTGGTGCCATGAACAGACAAAGGCTCAGCCTTCAAGGAGGCAGCATGAACACTTGGCCACGCCGTGCGCTGTTCGCCGCCGGTTTTTCCCTCACCGTCACCAGCGCCGCCTTTGCCGCGTTGTCCGATGTCGACCCAGGCCCGTACACCTTTGCCACTGGTGGTTATCCCATGTGGTACAAGGACGCCAACGACCTGTCGCTGGAGTTGTGCCAGTCGCGGGCCACCAGCACCCGAGCACCTGGTGGCCCCGGCGCCCCTGCCTACATGTGCACCCTGCTGCCCGAACCTGGCATCTATGACGATACCCTGCCGCTGGTATTCCCCGATAACTGGCCGCCAGAGATGTTCTGGTTCCTGGCCGAGACCGAGATACCGCAGGTAGGCAACAGTGGCTACGAGCTGGAAGTATACGTCGCCGGCCTGGAAGCGGCGTTTGCCGCCGAGAACCCGGTGGACGGCGACCAGCAGAGCTTTGCCCGCATCCGAATCCGCGCCTCGGTGCCGCGCACAGGCGTCTACACCATTACCCACCCTTACGGGGTAGAGACGGTCAACGTCACCACGGCCGGCCGGCGGGCGATCAACATCACCCGCGACATCGGTATCGGCGCGCCAGGCAACTTCCGCGGGCCACTCAACGGTAACCTCGGGCCTTGGCTACGCGGCGTCGGCGGCCCCTATACGGCGGTCAACCCGGACACCGGCTCGACCGAAACCTTTATCGGCGACCCGAACATCACCGAAGCGGTGGTCGGCAGCCCCTTCAACACCAACTTCGTGCGCATCGAAGGCCCACCTGGCGCCATCCAGACCAACGCCTTCACGGTGTCCGGCAAAGTGCTCGATCAACGCGCGCAAACGCCCGTCACCCTGGAACGTGCCACCTACTCGCGCAACGGCGCCGGGACCCGTGTCGAGGTCTTTGCCAAAGCGCCCAACAATGCCAGCGTGTGCATGCGCAATGGCTTGGCATTGATCGGCTCACCGCCTTCGCCTTGCCAGTTCAGCCTGCTGCCGGACAACAACGGGCTGTTCTTCAGCCAGCAACTGAGCCAGGCCGCGCCGCCACCGGTGGTGGTGGTTACCGGCAGCAGCGCCACCGGCACCACACAGCCAACGGCGTTGTCGAGCAAGCTCAGCGATGTGGTCAAGGTAAGCACCGCACGCTACGACTGGGCCAACAAACGCCTGTTCATCGAAGCCCGCTCCAGCGACGAAGTGGCGATCCCTGACCTGGTGGCCCAAGGCTACGGACGGCTGTCCAAGTCCGGCACGCTGCAAAGCCTGACGGTCAACGATATTGCCCAGCCGCCTGCGACCGTCACGGTCAAATCTGGCCATGGCGGCAGCGATGTCGAGCCTGTAGTGGTGGTGGGCAATGCGCCTGTCGAAGCCGCCAACCAGCCACCGCTGGCCCAGGCCGATATTGGCAGCACCAGTGTCGGGGTGCCGCTGAGCCTGAACCTGCTGCTGAACGACAGCGACCCGGATGGCAACGTACCGCTGACCATCAGCGACCTGACCCAACCGGGTACCGGCCTGGGCGGCGTGGTACTCAACGGCAGCACGTCGGTGACCTACACCCCGCCAGTCGGGGCCACGCAACCGCTGGTGGCCACCTTCAGCTATCGGGCCGTGGATGCCAAAGGCCTGAAGTCGGAACCGGCAACGGTTACGGTCAATGTCGCACCCAACCAGGCGCCGACCGCAGCCGCTCAAACCGTCGCCACGCTCGGTGTAGCGCTCACCATCAACGCGCTGGCCGGCGCTACCGATCCAGAAGGCAATCTGCCCCTGGTGGTTGCCAGTGTGACCCAGCCGGCGGCAGGCAGAGGGACCGTCAGCACTGACGGCACCACTGTCACCTACACACCACCGGCGACCGTCACGACGGCCTTCACCACCACCTTCACCTACCAGGTGCGTGACGCGCTGGGGGCGCTGTCCAACAGCGCCACCGTCACCGTCAACGTGTCGCCACGCCCCGCCGCCGAGACCTTCGCGGTCACCGCAGCCACGGTCACGGCACGCTCCAACAACCGTTACAACTGGGACATCAGCGGCACCTCATCGGTGACCACCGGCAACGTCGTTACCGTGCGGGTCACCACCACCACAGGCGTGCAGACATTGGGCACCACCACGGTACCGGTCACCGGCCGCTGGCGCCTGGCCGTCAGCAACAGCACCACGGTGATCCCGACCGCCGCGCCGACGGCGACCATCACCACCAGCCCAGGCACCACCCGCACCGTCAACGTAGTCGTGCAGTGAAAGGCCGGAGAACGCCATGAAATGCCTGTATCCACTGCTGCTCTGCCTGGCCCTGGCGGGCCAGGCCAGGGGGGCCGAAGACCTGATGGACAACGCCGACCTTGCGCCCGGCAGTGACCTCGGCGACCCCGTGATCATCCGTCTGTTACCGGTCGGCGCCGGCCAGGCCGCGGTGATCGAGCAGCAAGGCAACGGCAACCGCGCCGCCCTCGACCAGAACGGCCAGGCCCTGCTGGGCCGCATCGTCCAGGCCGGGGGCGCACAGGAGGCGTACATCCTGCAAGAAGGCAGTGACCTGATGGCCAGCATCAGCCAGCAGGGTAATGGCAACAGCGCGTCGATCCGCCAGAGCGGCAGCAGCAACAGCGCTGCCATCGACCAGATCGGCAACGACAACAGCGCCAGCATCGTGCAGTCCGGCACGGGCCTCAACAGCTCCGTGACCCAAGCCGGCAATGGCCAGCATGTTCAGATCACCCAATACCGATAGACCTGGAGGCACCACCATGTTCAAGCTCGCTCCCCTAAGTGCCGCTATCGTCCTGGCCCTTGCAGGTCAGGTCATGGCTGCCGACAGCACTTCGACGCAGACTCAGGACGGCAAGGAAAACATTGCCGAAGTGACCCAGACCCTCGCACCGTTCGCCTCGGCCACCCAGACCCAGACCGGCAAGGGCCACAACCACCTGGCAGTGCAGGCCGACAGCACCAGTGATATCCAGCAGAGCGCTACCGGCTCGTACAACGCAGGGTACGCCGAGCAACTGTTCGAAAACGGCAGCCAGATCACCCAGCAGTCCGGGGGCAGCTACAACGATGCCTTCGCCAGCCAGTCGCTGGGCGAAAACAACCAGGTCCTGCAGACCCAGCAAGGCAGCGAGAACCACTCGACCGTGTGGCAGGACACCCAGCTAGGCAGCCAAGTCACCACCCTGCAATCGGGCCAGCGCAACGAAGCCTTCGCCGAGCAGATGTTCGGCGGCAGCAACAACCAGAGCCTGATCATGCAGGCCGGCGCCGACAACTATGCCGCTGCCGAGCACCTGACCCACAACGACGGCAACATCCAGATCTACCAGGACGGCAAGGAGAACTGGGCCTACGGTGACCAGCGCGACGGCCAAGGCGGCACCATCGGCCTCAACCAGACCGGCACTGGCAACTCGGTAGAGGTATGGCAGGACACCCAGGTGGGCAGCCAGGCCAACGTCACTCAGACCGGCCAGCTCAACGAAGGCTACATCGACCAAAGTTTCGGCGAAGCCAACAAGGCCAGCCTGACGCAAAATGGCAAGGCCAACGCCAGCTGGTCGGATCAGTTCGAGAGCAACAACTCGACCACTACCATTTCGCAGAAGGGTAGCAACAACCTGCACTACACCTACCAGAACGGTGAAAACCTCAACCTGACCGTGACCACCCAAGGCAACGGCAACAAAATCACCGCCAGCAACTGGAAAGGCGACAAGATGGGCGGCCAGTTTGGTACCAACCAGACCGCCGTTATCAACCAGTACGGCAACGGCAACGGCGTCAACCTGACGCAGAATGGTGACAACCAGCTGGCCACGCTGAACCAGACCGGCAACAACAACGCGATGCAGACCAAGCAGGCCGACAGCAACAACGAGCTGTTCTTCGAGCAGAACGGCAGCGACAACATCCTCATCGCCGACCAGCGTGGCACTGACAACTATGCCTTCGGCAGCAGCGAAGGTACCGGCAACTCCATCACCTTGGACCAGTCCGGCTACAGCAACCAGAGCCACACCAATCAGCTCTACGGTAGCGGCAACGAGGTCACCATCAAACAGACCGACAGCGTCAACGCCGCCTACGTGACCCAGGGCGGCCAGGGCAACAAGGCATTCGTCGACCAGAGCGGTATCGCGCAAACCGCCACCATCAGCCAGCTGGGCAGCGCGAACACGGCCACTGTGACTCAAAAGTAAGCCCTTCCCCCTTGGACCGCGGTGCTCACTCTCCCGAGTGCCGCGGTTCCTTTTTGTTGCAGCGGGCTTGGCGCGAATAGGCCATGCACGCCAACAGCATTACAATGGTCAGCACCCCATTCGGTGCGCCCGTCATGATCCAGTCCGACCTCGACCTGTTCGGCCCCCAGCCGCAACGCCTGGCCAGCCACACCGTGCTGCTGCCCGGTTTCGCCCTGGCCGAGCTCGAGGCCCTGCTCGACGCCCTGCGCCCAGTGCTGCGCGCCGCGCCGTTCCGGCACATGCAGACGCCAGGCGGCCTGCACATGGCCGTAGCGCTGACCAATTGCGGTGCGCTGGGTTGGGTCAGTGATGCGCACGGCTACCGCTACACCGCCACCGACCCGCAAAGCGGCATGCCCTGGCCTGCGCTACCGCCCGTTCTGCTCAGCCTGGCAGGTCGCGCAGCCGCCATCGCAGGCTTTGACGATTTTGTCGCCGACGCCTGCCTGGTCAACCACTACCTGCCTGGTACCCGCCTGAGCTTGCACCAAGACCGCAACGAACAGGACTACGACCAGCCGATCGTGTCGATTTCACTGGGCTTGCCTGCGGTGTTCCTGTTGGGCGGGTTACAACGCGCGGACAAGACCCAGCGTGTACCGCTGAACCATGGCGATGTGCTGGTCTGGGGCGGTGAGGACCGCTTGCGCTTTCATGGGGTGTTGCCAATCAAACCCGGCGTGCATCCGCGCATGGGTGAACGGCGCATCAACCTGACCCTGCGCAAGGCGGGGTAATGGCGTAAAAACTTGAACATCTTCGCCGGTAAGGCTTCTAAAGATGAGCAGCGTCAGTCTTTTCGAGGAGCCCGACATGACCTACACGCCCTGCCATGGAGCTGCGCACCGATGAAAATGCCCGGCCGCTCTCCCAACGCCTCGCTGCAGCTCGATTACGTACGCGATACGTTATTCGGCCCTGTGGCACAGAGCGTTGAATGCCAATGCCAGCTCGCCGCCATCAACCTGCAGGGCCGCCCTGCGCTGCGTTTGCACATCTGCCCGCCACTGCCCGACAAAGTCGACCGTGCCCACAGCGTGGCGTTCGTCTGGGACGGCCGCAGTTACCGCGGCGTGGTGCGCGACCAAGGCAAGTGCGGCGACGGGGGGCTCAACCTGTTGCTGGAGTTGCAATAAGCCGATCAACGGCGGCCAAGTGGGCTGAACCTGCCGGCAACACCACGTCTCCATAGCACAAGAGCCCATGCCTTCTGGAGATCGCCATGAACAGTCCGTTGCTCAAGCTCTTCACCCACCCATCCGATGCCTGGATAGAGATCCGCCGGGCGGAAGAAGACCACCCGCAGCAATACCTGCCGCGCCTGCTGGCGTTGGCGTTGATCCCTGCCGTGTGCCTATTCGCCGGCACTACCACCTTTGGCTGGAGCCTTGCCGGCGAAGAACGCGTGCGCCTGAGCCTCGCCAGCGCGGCGCAGCTGGCGTGTCTGCTGTATGCCGTCACGGTGGTGGGGGTGATGATCATGGGGGTGATGATCCGCTGGATGTCACGCGGCTTTGATGCACAACCCAGCCTGCAGCAATGCATCGGCTTTGCCGCCTACTGCGCGACGCCGTGGTTTTTTGCCGGAGTGGTCGGGTTGCTGCCGATTCGCTGGCTGGCCCTGGTGGCGCTGTTGGCCGCCTCGGCGTATGCCAGCGTGCTGCTGTTCGGCGGTTTGCAGACGTTTTTACGCTTGCGCAAAGAACAGGCCATGCTGTTCGCCGCCTGTGTGTGGGGGGTGGGCCTATTGGTGCTGGTGACCATCCTGGTGTCGATGATCCTGTTCTGGTTCAACGGCCTGATGCCGGAGTATGTGCGCCCGGCCAGCCTGGGCTGACCGGGCTCTACGGGCAGGCTCAGGCAATCGCCCTGAGCGGCGTGGTGGGTTTGTCACGCAGCGCGTGCAATTGCGTAAGCAGGTTCACCACGTCGCGGCAACTGTTGAGGCCCTGCAGGTCTACCCCGCTCAGGGTCACCCCCTCTTCCAGGCTTTTCCCCTGGCCCAGGCGAATGGTCAGGTGAGCGCCATCCGCGCAACTGACTTCGCAGCGATCAGGCAGGCAGGCTTGCTCAATCATCTGCCGCATTTCCAGCATTGAAACGCCTATCAACGACATTGTACGACCCTCTCTGTACTGGATGGCCTATTGGTTAGGTACGCCTTTGCCAGGCAAGGTGCCAATTGATATTGCGCATCCTCCGGCGGCCGTCCATGCGCCGGAGCAATGATCGTGCGGGGAATCATCTAGCACCTTAGTGGAAGATCGCGGGTGGGCCTGTACTGTTCGATCGGCTGCTGGCAGTTAACGACGAGCGGTCTCGGCCGGCATCTGCCCGAACCGTCCGGCATGGAAATCATCGAACGATTCTGCGATTTCTGCCTCGCTGTTCATCACGAACGGCCCGTAGCCAACGATCGGCTCATCGATCGGTTCACCGCTGAGCAACAGCACGCTGGCGTCTTCCAGCGCCTCGATGGCAATGCCCTCACCGCTACGCTCGAACAGCACCAGGCTGGCCGGCCCGGCTTCGCGTTCACCGTTGACCCGCACGCTGCCGCGCAACACCACCAGGGCTGCATTACGCCCCGTCGCGACGGGCAGTTGCACGCTCGACTGGGCGTTCAAACGCATGTCCCAGACATCCATGGCGGTAAAGGTTCGCGCAGGGCCTGGCTGCCCTTGGTACTCACCCGCGATCACCCGCAGGCTGCCACCGTTGCCGTCCAGCGCCACCACAGGGATGTCCGTGGCCAGCAGCGTCTGGTACCCCGCCGCAGCGCGCTTGTCACGCGCAGGCAGGTTGACCCACAGCTGCACCATCTCCAGCGTACCGCCACTGCGGGCAAACGCCGGGGCGTGGAACTCTTCATGGAGGATGCCATTGGCAGCTGTCATCCATTGCACGTCGCCTGGGCCGATCAGGCCACCCGCCCCCGTCGAGTCACGGTGCTCCAGTTCGCCCTGGTAGACGATGGTCACGGTCTCGAAACCACGGTGCGGATGTTGCCCGACGCCGCGCCGGGCGCTGGTCGGGGTAAAGGTGTGCGGGCCGGCATAGTCCAGCAACAGGAACGGGCTGATCTGGCTGGCCAGGTTGTCATAGGTGAACAGGCTGCGCACCGGGAAGCCATCGCCTACCCAGTGGGGGTGAGGGCTGCGGTGAATACCCAGAATCTTTTTCATGAGAAGTCTCCTCTCTTGGCTGGGATCACCTTACCAATGATACCAATCAGGCGGTAGACAGCTGAAATGGCATGCATCGTTCCATCAATAGGACAAACTTCAGTTTAGAAAGCTGAGCACGGACGCTGCTGTCATCGCTGGGTCCTCCTGCATGAAACAGTGCCCACCCGCGACCTGCTGGGCAGTCACGTTCGGGTTCAGCGCCACCAGGCGCTTCACCGAATGTGGCACGAAGGGGTAGGTCTGTTCGCCATACAGCACCCGCGTCGGTGTCTGGATCGCTGCCAGATTCGCCCACATGCGTTTGGGGAACGAACTGAAAATCTCCACCTCGCGGCTGGGCCGACACTTGAGTACCACCGCCTCGCCGCAATCGCCAATGGCATGCTCGACATAGGCTTGCAGCGCCGCATCACTCCAGCCTTTGAAGATACCGCGGCCCTGCAGCGAGGCCAGCGCCGTTTCACGATCGGGCCAATGGCTGCGGCGGCTGGCAGCCTTGCGCGCCAAAGCGTGGCGCTGGTGCAGGCCAACCAGCGCGGCGGCGCCCATCACGCCAATCATGCTGCGGCTGAACAACACCGGGTCGAGCAGCACGGCGCGCTCGAACAACTGCGGCTTACTGGCCAGGATCAGCCCCGAGAGCACGCCACCAAAACTGTGCCCGAGGGCAACACGCGGCACCTCGCCATATTCGCCACGCCCGCGCTCGAACGCCTCCACTGCCAATTCAGCCGTGCGGTTCCAGCCGCGAAACGCACCGCCATGGTCGCTGTCGCCATGGCCTTGCACATCGCACAGCCACAGGTCGAAGTGCTCGCCCAGGCGCATCAGCAACGGCTGGTAGGCCAGACAGCAGAAGCCGTTGCCATGCAGAAAATGCAGCAAAGGCTTGCCACTGGCCGGCGTACGCCAGCCGCGCAGGGTAAAGCCTTCGGAGCAATGGTGGGACCACGGGATCAACTGCATGGGCTTGCTGTACTCATCGGTCTATGAAAACGCCGATTCTACAAACAGCAGCGGGTATAGCGAAATCACCAGTAGCACGGCCATCAGGACATTGAACAGCATCAGCCAACGCGGGTTCTGCAACAGGTTGCGCAAGGCGCTGCCGAACATGACCCAGACCCCGACGCTGGGCAGGTTGACCAGGGCGAACAGCGCGGCGATGACGACCACGTTCATCACGTACCCCTGGGCCGGTGTGTAGGTGGTGATTGCCCCCACTGCCATTACCCAGGCCTTGGGGTTGACCCACTGAAATGCCGCAGCGCCCCAGAAGCCCAACGGTTTGCGGGCGCTGCCCGAGGCTGTGCCGATCGGCCCCGAGGTGGCGATCTTCCAGGCCAGGTACAGCAGGTAGGCGGCGCCTGTGTAGCGCAGGATGGTGTACAGCGCCGGCCATGCCTTGAACACCTCACCCAGCCCTAAACCGACTGCCAGCACCATGACCATGAAACCGACACTGATGCCAATGGCATGCGGGATCGAACGGCGCACGCCGAAGTTCACGCCCGAGGCCAGCAGCATGGTGTTGTTCGGCCCCGGGGTGATGGAGGATACGAAGGCAAACAGCACAAAAGCTGTCAGCAGGTCGGCAGAGGCAAGCATGGCAGGCATTCCACAATCATTATTGGTGCTGTCACACTAACGGAGTCGCCCTACCTTGCGACCGGTACAATTTCGCTAAATTAAATAGATACAAATACTGTACCGATCTCGTTCAGTTCAAGGAAGCCTGCCCCATGAGCCTCACCATTCGCCCCGCCGTGCGTACCGATGCCGCGCAGATTCTGGCATTCATCACCGAGCTTGCCGACTACGAACGTGCCCGGCACGAGGTCGTTGCGTCTGTCGACGACATCCAGCGCAGCCTGTTTGACGAAGGCAGTACCGTGCACAGCCTGATTTGCGAGCGTGATGGCCTGGCGATTGGTTTTGCCGTGTATTTCTACAGCTACTCGACCTGGCTCGGGCGCAATGGCATCTACCTCGAAGACCTGTACGTGACGCCCGAGCAGCGCGGCGATGGCGCTGGGCGCAAACTGCTGCGCCATATTGCCAGCGAGGCCGTGCAGAACAATTGCGGGCGCCTGGAATGGAGCGTGCTGGACTGGAACGCGCCGGCAATCGGGTTTTACCAGTCGTTGGGCGCCGAGGCGCAGAGTGAGTGGCTTCGGTATCGGCTCGATGGCGAGAAGCTGCTGGCGTTTGCGCGGGGTTGACCCTGGAAACCGCCAGCAGCTCTTTAAAGTCACCTTAAGCAACTTATTAACATATAACTCTAGCTATCTGATTTAGATTAATTTTTTGTGGTGGGGCCAGCCTCCCCCACCACAGTACAGGTGCAATCCCGCTGCCACACCGCTCCGGCGATATCCACTTGCTTGGGCAGCACCTTGTTCTGGAAAAACAGCTCCGCCGTGCGCTGCTGCGCCGCGATGATTTCATTGCTCACCGGTATCACGGGCGAAGCTGGCCGATGGCTGAAGCTGCGCCGTACCACCTCCTCCGGCAACCCCATGAACTTTGCCAGCAACTGAATGCTGCCCGCTTCATCGCTGCGCGTGAGGGCCTCGGCCCGGCTGATCTCATCGAGCAGTTGGCCAACGAACGTTCCATTTGCCTCGACATAACCACGCGCCCCCAGCATGAACGGCCCGATCAACCCCAGCCCTTGGCCGTCGGCCAGCAGCCGCGCCTTGCCCTCCAGGTCGATCGCCGAATAGAACGGGTCCCAGATCGCCCAGGCATCCACGCTGCCGCGCTCGAACGCGGCGCGGGCATCGGCGGGCGCCAGGTACACCGGCTGCACATCGCGGATACTCAAGCCGGCCTTGGCCAGGCTGCGCAGCAACAGGTTATGCGCACTGGAACCTTTCTGCAGGGCAATCCGCTTGCCCTTAAGGTCAACGACGCTGGCGACCGCGCTGCCCTTGGGCACCAGGATCACCTCGGCTTGCGGCTTGGGTGGTTCCGCGCCGATGTACAGCAGGTCGGCACCAGCCGCCTGGGCGAAGATCGGCGGGATGTCGCCGGTGGAGCCGATGTCGAGGCTGCCAATATTCAGAGCCTCGAGCATCTGTGGGCCGGCCGGGAACTCGATCCATTGGACCCGGGTATTGGCAAAACGCTGCTCCAGAAAACCATGCTGCTTGGCCAGGACCAGGCTGATCGAACCCTTCTGATAGCCAATACGTAACGTCGCAGGGTCCGCCGCCTGGGCAGTTCCAACAAAGCTCAGCAGCAGCAAGACGGCAAGGCGTAGCACACGCATCGGTCACTCCTTCCAGTCGGTCGAGGGTTTTTCCCAGAGGTTGATCCCGCCTTCCACGGCGTACTGGTCGATGGCCGCCAGCTCCTCGGGGGTGAACGCCAGGTTGTCGAGCGCGGCAACGTTTTCGATGATCTGCTCGGGCCGGCTCGCGCCAATCAGCGCCGAACTCACGCGCGGGTCGCGCAGCGTCCAAGCCAGGGCCAGCTGGGCCAGGCTCTGGCCACGCTCACGGGCAATGTCGTTGAGCGCACGGGCACGGGCGATGTTGGCCTGCGACAGGTGCTGAGGCAACAACGAGCCACCGCCAGCGCGGTTGACCCGGGCATCGGCGGGAATGCCGTTCAGGTACTTGTCGCTGAGCAGGCCCTGCGCCAGCGCGGTGAACACGATCACCCCGGCGCCGAGCGCGTCGGTGGTGGCCAGCAGGTCGCGCTCGATCCAGCGGTTGAACAGGTTGTACGAAGGCTGGTGTATCAGCAATGGCACTTTCAGTTCAGCCAGCAGTGCGGCAATCTCGGCGGTCTTGCCGGCCGAGTAGGAAGAAATGCCCACATACAGCGCCTTGCCCTGGCGCACGATGTCGGCCAGGGCAATGGCGGTTTCCTCCAGCGGGGTGTCGGCATCGAAGCGGTGCGAATAGAAGATGTCGACGTAATCGAGGCCCAGGCGCTGCAGGCTCTGGTCCAGGCTGCTGATCAGGTATTTGCGCGAGCTGCCGCCCTGCCCGTACGGGCCAGGCCACATGTCCCAACCCGCCTTGCTCGAGATGATCAGCTCGTCGCGGTAGCTGCGCAGGTCCTCACGCAGCAACCGGCCGAAATTGCGCTCGGCGCTGCCATAGGGCGGGCCGTAATTGTTGGCTAGGTCGAAGTGGTTGATGCCGGCATCGAATGCCGTGCGCAGCAAGGCGCGCTGGGTGTCGATAGGCGTCGCGTCGCCAAAATTGTGCCACAGGCCCAGGGACAGGGCCGGCAACACCAGGCCACTGCGGCCGACACGGCGGTAAGGCATGCGCGCGTAGCGCTCGGGGTTGGCGGCGTAGCTCATGGTTGACCTCGTTCGGTAAAGAAGGGATTGGCAGGGCGTTGCAGGCCCAGGTGTTGACGCAAGGTTCGGCCCTGGTACTGTCGGCGGAACAGCCCGCGGCGCTGCAGTTCGGGCACGACCTGGTGGGCGAAATCCTCAAGCCCGAGGGGCAAGTGCGGCACCAGCACGTTGAAGCCATCAGCGCCGCGGCCCTCGAACCAGGCCTGCAGTTCATCGGCGATGTGCGTCGCAGTGCCGATCAGGCTGTAGTGCCCTCGCCCGCCGGCGATGCGCCGGCCCAGCTGCGCCAGTGTCAGTTGTTCGTTGCCGGCCAGTTCGGTAAGCAGTTGCTGGCGGCTGCGCTGGCCATCTTCGGTGGGCGGCAGTTCGGGCAGCGGGCCGTCAAGCGGGTAACCGGACAGGTCGAAGTTGCCGAGCATGCGCCCGAGCAAACCGACGCCTACACGCGGGTCGACCCGTTCCTGAAATTGCTGGAACTTCTCTTCGGCTTCAGCCTGGCTGTGCCCGACCACCACAAACACGCCGGGCATGATCTTCAGCGAATCCTCGTGCCGCCCGTACGCGGCCAGGCGGTCCTTGAGGTCGGCATAGAAGGCTTGGGCGCGGACCAGGCTCGGTTGCGCGGTAAACACCACTTCGGCAGTTTGCGCGGCCAGCTCGCGACCGGCTTGCGAGGACCCGGCCTGAACCAGCACGGGCCGCCCCTGGGGCGAACGTGCAACGTTCAGCGGGCCTTTGACGCGAAAGTGCTCACCGGCATGGTTCAGTGCGCGCACGCCATCAGGGCGGTGGAACAACCCGCTGGCCTTGTCACGCACGAAGGCATTGTCCGCCCAGCTGTCCCACAGGCCCTGTACCACCTGCTGGAACTCACGGGCCCGGGCATAACGCTCGGCATGCGGGATATGCGCCTGGCGGCCAAAGTTGCCGGCTTCGGCGGCCGCATCGGAGGTGACCAGGTTCCAGCCGGCGCGGCCACCGGACAGATGGTCCAGCGAGGCGAACTTGCGGGCCACGTGGTACGGCTCGTTGTAACTGGTGGTGGCGGTGGCGATCAGGCCGATGTGCTCGGTGACTGCGCTCAGTGCCGAGAGCAAGGTCAGCGGCTCGAAGTAGGTGGAGCGGGCGCTGTGGCTGGCCAAGGCGTCAGTTGGCGCGGCGACGCTGTCAGCGACGAACAACGCGTCGAAGCAGGCAGCCTCGGCGATCTGCGCGGCGCGGCGGTAGCTGCTGAAGTCCATGGGGTCGGCCGGTACGTCCGGGTGGCGCCAGGCGGCCACGTGGTGCCCGGTGGCCATGAGGAAGGCGCCCAGGCTGAGTTGGCGACGCATGTCGATCTCCTTGTGAAGGATTAAGGTCGCAAGCAAGCTGTCTGCACGGTGGGTGCTTCTGCCATCCAACCGTGCGTGCCCGGCATGCTGCGGTTAGTCAGAAGTCCTTGCGCACCTGCACGCCGAAGTAGCGCCCGTCATCGCGCGGCACGGAGCGGTAGATATAGTCACCGCCGCTGGCCAGCATCTGCGCATACGACTTGTCAACCAGGTTCTTGCCCAACAACGCCACGCGCCAGCCGTCGTTGTAGTCGGCCAAGGCGATGCTGGCGTTCCAGATGCCGTAGGCGCCTTGCATGGTGTCGGGGTTCTGGTCGAGGCTGAACTGCACCGCGTCCTGCCAGCTGTAGTCACTGGAAAGCTCGACATCCAGGCCGTTGTCCAGCGGGATCACGTAGTCCGCGCGCACGTAGGTCTTCCAGTCCGGGGTAAACGGCAAGTGGCCACCGTCGATGTTGCAGTTGGCGGCCGCCCCTGCCGGGCAGTTGAAGTGATCGACACGGGCCTTGGTGTAGGCCACCGCCGTGGTGAGCTTCAATTGCGACGTGGCCTGGAAGCTGGCGTCCAGCTCCACACCCTGGGTCTTGACCTTGCCGGCGTTGACCAGGCGGGTTACCACCTGGTTGGCCACCGTGTCGAAGAAGTTGGCCTGGTAGTTGTCGTAGTCGGTGTGGAATACCGCCAGGTTGGCCGTCAGGCGGTTGTCTAGCGCCGTGCTTTTCAGGCCGATTTCGTAGGCGTCGGAGGTTTCCGGTTTGAGGGCGTCAGTGTCGCGCGGCTGCATGTTGAAGAACACGTTGTAGGCCGGGCCTTTGTAGCCGCGCGAATAGGTGACGTAGCCAGTCAGGTTGTCGCTGAAGTCGTACTGCAGGCCGGTGCGCCCGCTCCAGCCGTCTTCATCCACCGAACCCGAGCTTGCCGTCGAGGGCTGGATGCCGGTGACCGCAGTGGCCGAGGTAGAGACGCGGCGGTGATCGTATTCCAGGTCGTCGTGGGTCCAGCGCAGGCCGAAGATGGCCCGCAAGTCGTCAGTGAAGTTGAAGGTGTTCTCACCGAACAGCGCGACGCTGTCGTTGCTTGTCGAGTATTCCGCCCGCCCGTTGTTGGCCACGCTGTCGTTGACCGACAGGCGCCGGTAGGTTTCGTTGGAGGTGCCGTGCATGTAGAAGGCGCCGAGCACGTACTCGTTGAACTGCCCTTTGGGCGAGGTCAGGCGAAACTCCTGGCTGTACTGGTCATAGTCCACAGTGCCCTTGTCATGGGAGGCAGTCACGGGCAGCAATGCACGGCGGTCGCCGTCCTGGTACTGGGTGTTGTCCCAGCCGCGCCAGGCGCTGATCGAGGTCAGCGTGTAGTCACCCAGCTGCCAGTCGAGCTGGGCCGACAGGCCCTGGTTCTGGTCTTCGACATGGGTCTTGAAGTCGCTGTTGATGTCGCGGTTGTGGGTACTTGGCGTGACGGGGCGCAGTGGGTCGGCAACCCCGGCACTCGCGCGGGTGATCACACCGCTGGGCAGCGTGTCTTCGCCTTTCATGTAGTCGGCGATCAAGGTCAGGCGCAGCTCTTCGCTGGGTTCGAACTCCAGCTTGCCACGGGCTCCCTTGCGTTGGTAACCGTTGACGTCTTGGCCGTTGGCGACGTTTTCGACATTGCCGTCGTAGTCGCCCCACAGGGTGCTCAGCGAACCCTTGAGCTGTTCGCTGAGGCGTCCACCGATGCCGAAGCGCAGGCGGTTCTCGTCGCCACCGCCAAAGTGCGAGTAGTCCACATAACCCTGGGTGTGCTCGGGGATGGCCTTGCTGACCACGTTCAGCACACCGGCCGAGGCGTTCTTGCCGAACAGCGTGCCTTGCGGGCCACGCAGTACCTCGATGCGCTCCAGGTCGAGCAGGTCGAGGGTAGACTGCCCGGGGCGGCCAAACACGACGCCGTCGACCACCGTGGCCACGGTAGGTTCGACGCCGGGGGATGTGGAAATGGTGCCGACACCACGGATGAACAGCGACGTGTCCTTGTTCGAAGCGCCTGCACGGTAATTGAGGGTTGGCACCTGCTGAACGATGCTGGCCACGTTGTTGCGGTTGTCACGCTCGAGCTGCTCACCGTCGATCACCGATACCGCCACGGGTACTTCCTGCAGGGTGGCCTCGCGGCGGGTGGCGGTGACGGTCACCGCGCCCAGCGCCGTGGCTTGCGCTGCTTGGGCAGGTTCAGCGGCTTGGGCGCCCTGGCCGAAGGCGGCCAACAGAATAGCCGCTACCAGCGGCCGGCGTTGCGTGGTTGGAAACGGAGTTGTCTGCATGCTGCTCACTGCCTTATGGGACCAGACCAGGCCCACATTCACGGGCCGACACGGAGGGTGCTGTGGTTGTCTGGTCTCGCTCGAGCGAGTGGCAGGCGCTTGCCAACAGCAGCGCTTGTTAGCGCTAACATGAACAAGTATCAGAGCCTGTTGCTTAGCACGTCAAATACTTAAAAGTCAGATTAATATGCAATAAAGCTATTTGTCAGCAGCCCTTACGTTAGCGCTAACATCGCGCCATTTCCCCAGGAGGCGAGCCCGTGAGCCAGGCCAATGATCCACCCCGCAAGCGTCGTGGCGCAGGCCGTGCCACGCTGGCCGACGTGGCACGCGCCGCCGAGGTTTCGGCAATCAGCGTGTCGCGCTACTTCAACCAGCCCGAGCAAGTGTCGCCGCCCCTGCGCGAGCGCATTGAGGCTGCCGTGCAGGCGCTGGGCTATGTCCCTAACCTGGTTGCCGGTGGCCTCGCCTCGGCGCGGGGGCGCATTGTTGGCATGGTGATACCGAACATCTCGGGGCCCATTTTCGCCCAGACCATCCAGGCCTTCAGCGACACCCTCAGCCGCCACGGCTATCAGTTGCTGTTGGCGTCCAGCTACTTCAGCGAAGAACAGGAAGAGAGCGCAGTACGCGCCTTCCTCGGCTGGTCGCCCGCAGCGCTGGTGGTCACCAGCCATTTTCATAGCCCGGCGACTGAAAAGATGCTGGCCGAGGCAGACGTGCCGGTGGTGGAAATCTGGGATTACCGCCCCGAGCGGGCGCCCTTGCAGGTCGGCTTTCTGCATCACCAGGTGGGCGTGCAGGCATGCCGCTACCTGCTGGACAAAGGGTATCGACGCATTGCCTTCGTGCAGAACAGCGCGGCCGGTGACCTGAGTGCGCTGGAGCGGCGCGACGGGTACATCGAGGCCTTGCGCGATGCCGGGCTTGAGCCCTGGGTTTTCGTGCCCTCGGCTGATTGCGCGCCGTTCGAGGCGGGCAAGCAGGCGATGCAAGCGCTGATCCGCCGTGCGCCGCGGCCCGAAGCGATCCTCTTCGCCAACGACAACCTGGCCGCAGGCGCCGTGCTCGCCGGCCAACGTGCAGGGCTGCGGCTGCCGCAAGACATGGCGATCGTCGGCTTTGGCGACTACCCGTTCGCCGACATGCTGTTGCCCAGCCTGACCACACTCAGGCCGCCGTCGCGGGAGATTGGCGAGGTGGCGGCCTTGCGCGTGTTGCAGCACCTGGGCGTGGTCGCCCATGAAGGCGAAGTGCAGCGCCTGAACCTGCTGACGTGCGAGTTGGTGGCCCGCGAAAGCGCCTGACGGGCACTGACCCAGCCGGCCATCACCCGCCGGGTGCAGAACTTCGAGGAAGACCTCGGCGCCACCCTCCTCGACCGCAACACCAAACCGCTCAAGCCCACGCCAATGGGCCTGCGGGTGTATGAGCAATGCAAGGCGATCCTGCGCGAGATCGACTCGCTGCGTGAATTGGTGGCCAATGACGGTGCCCCGTCGGGCACCTTGCGCCTAGGCGTGCCGCAGACCCTGGGCGATGTGGTGCTGCTCGACGCCCTGGCGCAGATACGTGATACCTACCCGGTGCTGCGCACCCAGGTCACCAGCGGCTGGGTGCTCAACCCTGACGGCTGCGGTTTTCGCGCGGGGCTGCAGCGTGCCTTGAGCGAACAGGGGCTGAGTTTGTCGATCAACCTGGAGACCATTGGCACCGACCTGCAACTGGGGCTCGTCGCCAGCGGCCAAGGGCTGGGTTTGTGGCTGTTCCATCCGCGTTATCTGGGCAACCTGCAGGAGCCGGTGGAGCTGTTCGGCGAGATTGCCGGTAATCGCCTGCAGGCGTGACGCTGGCCGCTCCGGCAATGGCAATCACACCGCAATCGCGATGGCCAGCGAACCCGCCGCCTCGGCACTGGGCACGGTGATCGTCACCGGCAACTGCGCCGCTTCCGGCGCATAGGTCACCAACGGCATCTCACCGGCCGAGGCCAGCAGCGCCAGCCGCAACAGCTTACGGTGGCTACTACTTCGGCCGGGTCACCTACAACTTCTGAAATACTTTTCGCGCGCGAACCGCTGTGCAATTGACGCAAAACCTGCCTCGTGGTCTCCTAATGCCTCGCGTTCAGGTGCCCCTTCAGGGGTGAAACGGGAAACCGGTGCGTCACAGGCCCTCAATCAGGGCCGGACAAACCCGGTGCTGCCCCCGCAACGGTAAGCGAGCGAAGCGTCTAGACCACTGTGCCGCATCATCTGGCATGGGAAGGGGCGCTTTTCAGGAGCGCTGCTCCTCCTCGTTAGCCCGGAGACCGGCCTGGCGTTCATGAACAACACCCCCGCGGTGGGCGGGCGCTGTCGCATTCCCCTGGGCGGATCACGTTCGGGGCTGCCGCGCTTGCCCGTTGCCCACAAAAAGCAGAGGAACGCGTCATGCCCGTCACCAGCGCCAAACACAGCATTGCCACCCCCGTTACCCTCAGTCAGCGTGTCGTCATCGCCGTCGGCGCCAGCCTGCTCGGCCTGTGCCTGGTCTACTTTGCCGGCTTCTCGCACATCGAGGCCGTGCACAACGCGGCCCACGACACCCGTCACAGCGCTGCCTTCCCCTGCCACTGAGTACGCCCCATGATCACGCGCATCGCCCGTACCGCGGGCTTCAGCGGGCTGCTTGCAGCCTTGCTGCTGACCCTGCTGCAAAGCTTCTGGGTTGCTCCTTTGATCCTTGAGGCGGAAACCTACGAGTCTGCAGCCCCTGCTGCCGAGCATCACGCACACGGCGCCGAAGGGGCCGCGGCGCATGAACACAGCGACGAAGCCTGGTCGCCCGAAGATGGCTGGCAGCGCATCCTGTCCACCACCGGCGGCAACCTGGTGGTCGCGGTCGGCTTCGCCTTGATACTCGCCGCCTTGTACAGCCTGCGTGAGCCCAAGCGCGCAGCGACAGGGGCGCTGTGGGGCCTGGCAGGCTTCGCGGTGTTCTGCCTGGCCCCTACCCTGGGCCTGCCACCGGAGCTGCCGGGCACCGCCGCCGCTGACCTGGGGCAACGTCAGGCCTGGTGGATCGGCACCGCAAGTGCCACCGCGTTAGGCCTGGCACTGCTGGTGTTCGCCCGCCACTGGCTGGTGAAGGCGCTGGGCGCGGTGTTGCTGGTGCTGCCGCATGTCATCGGCGCACCGCAACCTGAGGTTCATCAGAGCCTCGCACCCGAGGCCCTGGAAGCGCAGTTCAAGATCGCCTCCTGGCTAACCAACGCGGCCTTCTGGGTGGCCTTGGGGCTGCTCAGCGCGTGGCTGTTCCGCCGCTCCAGCCAGGCCTGATGGCGGTCGACACCTCGATGCCGGCACTGTACGCCGGCTTCGGCTGCCGCCGGGGCTGCCCGGCGGACACCCTCGAAACCCTGCTGCGCCAGGCCCTGGACCACCACGGCCTGGCACTGCCAGCGCTGCGCGGTATCGCCAGCATCGTCTTGAAGGCCGACGAACCCGGCTTGCAGCTACTCGCCACGCGCCTCGGCGTGCCGTTGCTGCTGTACGATGACAGGCAACTTGCCCCCTACGAACCGCTGCTCAGCCATCGCTCGGTCATTGCCCACGCACACAGCGGTTGCTGGGGTGTGGCAGAGAGCGCGGCGCTGGCCATGGCCAGCCAGCACCTCGGCGCTGCCAGGCTGCTGGTTACCCGCCAGGTGTACGGGCCGGCTACCCTCGCCCTGGCCTGCGGGCGATAATTGCGCCAACCATTCATTGCAAGGATTTTCCATGACGGTCTACTTCATCGGCGCCGGCCCCGGCGACCCGGAACTGATCACGGTCAAGGGCCAGCGCCTGATCCGCCAGTGCCCGGTGATCATCTATGCCGGCTCCCTGGTGCCCGCTGCCGTACTCGATGGCCACCAGGCCGAGACCGTGATCAACAGCGCCGAGCTGCACCTGGAGCAGATCATCAGCGCCATGCGCACGGCACACGCACGAGGCCAGGACGTGGCCAGGGTGCACAGCGGTGACCCGAGCCTGTATGGCGCGATCGGCGAGCAGATCCGCCACCTGCGTGAGCTGGGCATCGACTACCAGATCATTCCGGGTGTCACCGCCACCGCCGCCAGCGCGGCGTTGCTGGGCTGCGAGCTGACCTTGCCGCAGGTCTCGCAAACGGTGATTCTGACCCGCTTCGGCGACAGCTCGCCGATGCCCCCCGGCGAGCAACTGGCCGATCTGGCGCGCCATGGCAGCACCTTGGCCATCCACCTGGGCGTGAAACACCTGCCGCGGATCGTCAGCGAGCTGTTACCCCACTATGGCCAACAGTGCCCGGTTGCCGTGGTCCATCGCGCCACCTGGCCGGACCAGGACTGGGTGCGTGGCACCCTGGAAGACATCGTCGAACGCGTTGCTCTCAAGGATTTTCGCCGTACCGCGCTGATCCTCGTCGGCCATGTGCTGGGCGATACGCCGTTCGCCGAATCGGCCCTGTACCGGGCCGGGCACGCACACCTCTATCGCCCCGGCGACTGAGCATTGCCAGCCTTGGCACTGGCGTAGCAGACTCAAGGCTCCCGCCTGCAAACAGGAGCCATGCCAATGCTGGAACTTCGACCCAACTGCGAGTGTTGCAACGCCGACCTGCCGGGGGATAGCCCGGACGCGTTGATCTGCTCGTTCGAATGCACGTTCTGCCGTACCTGTGCCGACACTCGCCTGCACGGCCGCTGCCCCAACTGCGCCGGCCAGTTGCTGGCACGCCCGACACGGGTCGGCCAAGCGCTGGCCAACAACCCTGCCTCGACCCTGCGCGTAGTCAAACCCCACCCCGCTTGCGCCTGACAGCCCTGCGCAAATAGGCATCGTCACGCCACGCTGGCGGTGCTTATCCCCGTTTTTTGTAGGACTTTTCAACAATTCCTACTAGGTTAATCAACAGTCCTATACTCGGCATTACCAAACTTCGGGAATGGTCGTATCTTGCAGCGCTTCCGATAACCCCACTTGCAGACGTATTCCTGAGTGTTCCAGGAAGCGGACCACACCCCTACAGGAGTTTTCTTGATGACAACCGTCCTGATCGTCGACGACCACCCTATCGTCCGGCTGTCCCTGCGCCTATTGCTCGAACGGGAGCGCTTTAACGTCGTCGGCGAAGTCGCCAATGGCAGCGAAGTCGCCCAGGTGGCGCGTGAACTGCGGCCGGACGTGGTGCTTCTGGACATCGGCCTGCCCGGCCTGGACGGCATGGAGGTGATCAAGCGGCTTCAGTGCCTCGAGCCGGTGCCCAAGATCATGGTGCTGACCGGCCAGGCCACCGACCTTTATGTACGGCGCTGCCTGGATGCCGGCATCGGCGCCTTCGTCACCAAAGACGAAGACCACGAAGCCTTGCTGTTTGCACTCAAGGCCCTGGTCAAAGGCTATTCGACCTTCCCGCAGATGTCGGTCAACAGCAACTCGCTGGAGAGCGAGTCGATACGCCTGGGCAGCCTGTCCAACCGCGAAATGGAAGTGTTGCGGCGCCTTGCGCGCGGCGAAAACAACAAGAATATCGGCACCTGCATGAACCTCAGTGCCAAGACCATCAGCACCTATCGCGGCCGCATCATGGACAAGCTCAAGACCGAATCGCTGGTGGAAATGGTCGACCTGGCCAAGCGCAACAGCGTTAACTGAGCCCAGCTGCCATGAAGCGCCTGCTGGCGAGCGTTCTACTGGTCATCGGCCTGGCCGGCTCCACCGGCCTGTTTGCCGACAGCGAACCGAGGCAATTGTTGGCGCGCTCGATCAGCGCCGCAGCGCCCTTGCAACTGGGCGACCAGGACCGCCAATGGCTGCAGCAGCGCGGCCGCCTGGTGCTGGGCAGTTCGCGGCCTGATTACCCGCCGTTCGAAATCAACATCAGCCAGCATGATTACGAGGGCCTGAGCGCCGATTATGCAGGCATCATCGCCGAGCAACTGGGCGTCCCGATCGAAGTCCGGCGTTTCGACAACCGCCACCAAGCGATTGCCGCGCTGCGCGACGGCCGCATCGACCTGCTGGGTAGCTCCAACGCATTCGAGGCGGCGGATGCCCAGCTCGGCCTTAGCGAGCCTTACGCCGACGACCTGCCGGTGATCGTTACGCGCGAAGGCCGCACCTTGAAAAACACCCCAGACTTCAATGGCCTGCGCCTTGCGATGGTCGACCACTACCTGCCCGCCAATACCGTGAGCGCGCTCTACCCCAAGGCGCAATTGAGCCTGTACCGCTCAACCCTGGCGGGCCTTGCCGCAGTGGAATTGGGCGAGGCCGATGCCTACCTGGGCGATGCCATCAGCACGGATTTTCTCATCGGCAAGAGTTACCAGGGCACGGTAAAGATCGACCACTTCTGCAAGGTGCCGCCCGGCACCTTCGCGTTTGCCCTGGCCAACGACAACCAACGCCTGCGCAGCCTGATCGACAAGGCCTTGGGCAGAATCACCGAAAGCGAGCGCCTGACCATCCTGCGCCGCTGGACCAGCGGCAATACCAGCCTGCTGCTGGAGCGCCACCTGGCGGCCCTGACCGCTGAAGAAACCGACTGGATCGCCCGCAACCCCACCGTCAAAGTGCTGGTCAACACGTCGCTGGCGCCGCTGACCTTCAACGACGCACAGCACCGCGCCAGCGGCATCACCCTGGAACTGCTCAAGCAGATATCCCTGCGCACCGGGCTGCAGTTCAAGCCGCTGGAAAGCCAGTCGGCGCAGGCGATGCTCGAGCGCCTGGGGCGCGGCGAGGCGCACATGATCGGCGCCCTGGGCTACGGCACGGAGCGCGCCAGGCAATTGCGTTTTACCCGCCCCTACCTGGTCAGCCCACGGGTACTGGTCACCCGCAACGACGCGACATCGCCTGCCCAGGCCAAGGCCCTCGATGGCCAGCGCATAGCCTTGGTACGCGGTTCGCCGCAACGGGCAGAACTCAAGCGTCGCTACCCACGCGCCAAGGTGGTCGAAGTGGACAACCCCCTCGGGCTGATGGAAGCAGTGGCCAACGGCGCCGCCGACGTGGCCTTGAGCAACCACATCAACGCCACCTACTACATCAACCACGTGTTCAAGAACCAGCTGCGCATCGCCAGTGTGCTGGACGACAGCCCGGCCATCGCGGCATTTGCGGTGGCCTCGGACCAACCGCAACTGCAGGCCATTCTCGACAAGGCACTGCTGAGCATCCCGCCAGAAGAGCTGGACCAGCTGATCAACCGCTGGCGCACCAGCACACTGGTCAGTGACAGCCCATGGCGCGATTACCGCACGCTGGCGCTGCAAGTGCTGGTACTGTCGGCGCTATTGCTGGCCGGGGTGGTGTTCTGGAACAGCTACCTGCGCAAACTGATCCACCAGCGCACCGACGCCCAGCATGCCCTGCAGGCCCAGCTGGCATTGAGCCGCGGCCTGCTCGAACAGCTGCGCCAGGCCAAGGACGACGCCGAACAGGCCAGCCAGACCAAGAGCACCTTCCTGGCCACCATGAGCCATGAAATCCGCACACCCATGAACGCGGTGATCGGCCTGCTCGAACTGGCCCTGGAAGACAGTCGCGCCGGCCGCTGCGATACCCAGACCTTGCAGACTGCCCACGATTCGGCCATCGGTCTGCTGGAGCTGATCGGCGACATCCTCGACATTTCGCGTATCGAGTCTGGGCACATGACCTTGCAACCGGTCCCCTGCAACCTGGTCGAACTGGTACGCAACACGCTGCGGGTATTCGAAGGCAATGCGCGGATCAAAGGCCTGCACCTGCACAGTGCGCTGCCACCTTCAGCGGGTTGGGTCATGGCAGACCCGCTGCGGCTCAAGCAGGTGCTCTCCAACCTGATCAGCAACGGCATCAAGTTCACCGAGCGCGGTGAAGTGCATGCCAGCCTGACCCTGTCGGCCCAAGGCAGCAGCGGCGAGATGCAAGTTGAGCTGTGCGTGCGTGACACCGGCATTGGTATCAGCCCTGAAGACCAGGCACGCCTGTTCAATGCCTTCGCCCAGGCCGACGGCCCGCGGGCACGCCAGGGCGCTGGCCTGGGGCTGGTCATCAGCCGTACCCTGGCCGAACTGATGGGCGGTACGCTCAGCCTGCACAGCGTCGAAGGCGTGGGCACCAAGGTGCAGGTCAGCCTGCAACTGCCGGCCAGCCAGGCGCCCGCGCCTGCCGAAGCGCTTGCCCCTGTCCTTGAAAGCAGCAGCGGCCCGCTGAACGTTCTGGTGGTCGACGACTACCCTGCCAATTTGCTCTTGCTGGAGCGGCAACTGAACACGCTGGGGCATCGCGTGACCCTGGCTGAGAACGGCGAAGCGGCGCTGACGCGCTGGCAGGCGGCCCGGTTCGACCTGGTGATCACCGACTGCAGCATGCCGATCATGGACGGCCACGAACTGACTCGGCGCATCCGCAGCCTCGAAAGCGAAGGCGCGCTGGCGCCTTGCCGGATTCTCGGCGTCACCGCCAACGCACAGGCTGAAGAGCGTGCACGCTGCCTGGCCAGTGGCATGGATGAATGCCTGTTCAAGCCCATTGGCCTGCAAACCCTCAAAACCCACCTGCCGCACGCCAGCGTGCATGCGCAGCCTGTGCCAGCCCAAGGCAGTGGTTTCAACCTGAACGAATTGCGCCACCTGACTCAGGACGATGAACAACTGACGCGGCACCTGCTGGAACAATTGTCGCAGAGCGCCAGCGAAGACCTGGCCGCGCTGCGTGCGCTCGGCCCCGACGCCAGTGGCGATGCGGTGCGTGCCTTGGCCCATCGCATCAAGGGCGGGGCAAAAATGCTCAAGGTACGCACACTGGTCAAGGACTGCGAAGCCATCGAGCATGCGCAAGCCCAAGGGCTGCCTACGGCTGAACTAAGGCAGCAACTGCAGGCCAGCATGCAGAGCTTGCTGCACGAACTGGCCGACGCCCTCAGTGCAATTGCAGCGTCGAACTGATCTGGCTGATCGCATCGACCACGTGGCGTGAGCCCTGCTGGATTTCCATGATCACCGTGCCGGCTTCGTTGGCCAGGGCGACGCCATGGCCGGTGCGGGTCAGGCTCGACTGCATGCTGGCCACCGCCAACAGCGACAGGTCGTGGTTCTGGCGCACCACATCGACGATCTCCAAGGTTGCCTTGCTGGTACGCGCCGCCAGGTTGCGCACTTCATCAGCGACCACGGCAAACCCGCGCCCATGCTCGCCGGCACGTGCCGCTTCGATGGCGGCGTTCAGTGCCAGCAAATTGGTCTGGTCGGCAATACCGCGAATGGTCAGGACAATCTGGCCGATCACATCCGACTGTTTGCTCACCGCGTCGATGCTGCGCGCCGCGTCATTGAGCTCTTGGGAAATCTGCTCGATCACCTGCACCGCCTGTTGCACCACCTCGGTACCCTTGCGCGCGCAGGCATCGGTCTGCATGGAGCTGGCGTGGGCGGCATCGGCGGCACTTTGCTGGGTGCAGACCTGGCTGGTGATATCGCTGGCGAACTTGACCACCTTGTACAGCCGGCCCTTGCTGTCGAAGATCGGGTTGTAAGAGGCTTCAAGAAAGACCGTCTGGCCTTGCTTGTTGACCCGCTCGAAGCGGTGCGAGTGGTATTCCCCACGGTTGAGCGACGCCCAGAACTCCCGGTACGCCGACGACTCCCGCTCCTGCGGCAGGCAGAACAGCCCGTGGTGGCGCCCCACCACCTCTTCCAGGCGATAGCCCATGGTGGTGAGAAAATTCGGGTTGGCCTTGATGACCCGGCCGTCAGGGGTGAACTCGATCACAGCCATGGAGCGGCCGATGGCCTTGAGCAGGCTTTCACTCTCGTGCTCCTGCATGACCCGCTGGCTGATGTCCGACGCCACCTTGATCACGCTGGTGACTTGCCGCTGCTCATCCAGCACCGGCATATAGCTGGCTTCAAGCCAGACCTCACGCCCTGCCTTGTCGACCCGCTCGAAGGTGCCGCTGATAGCCTTGCCCTGCCCCAGTTCGCGCCAGAGCTGCTGGTATTCGGCTGTCTTGACGTAGGCCGAGTCGCAGAACAGCCGATGATGCTTGCCGCGTAATTCTTCGACGCTGTAACCCATGGCCTGGCAGAAGCGCTCGTTGGCGTCGAGAATGGTCCCATCCGGCGCGAACTCGATCATCGCCATCGAACGGCTGATTGCCGCGAGCTTTGCTTGCGCACTGGCCAGTGCCTGGTGACTACGCTGGATCTCGACGAGGTCGGACTTGCGATGGAAATCGAACATGACGCCGGGCTCCTTTATGCGCGGGGTTTCCTGAGCATAGATGGGCAACAGCGCCGTGCAAGCACATTGATATCACTTTGTAATTAGTCCCCGAGGCCTTCAAACACGAGGCGCTGAGCCTGAAGAACTCTAAGCCTCAAGAACTCTCGCGCACCATCAGTTCGAACCCAAGGTCCTGCTGCTCGTTGGTCACCCGCTTGCCGTCAAGCAACGTCAGCAGCGCCAGTGCCGCCCCCCGGCCTACGGCCGCCCTAGGTGTGCGAATCGAGGTCAACCGCGGCACCATGTGCGCCGAGGCGGGCAAATCGTTGAACCCCACCATCGCCACCTGCCGCGGTACCTCAACCCCTTGGCGCAGCGCCTGCAGCACAGCGCCCTGGGCCAGGTCGTCGTTGCAGAAAAAGATGCCGTCGACATCCGGCGCCTGCTGCATCAGCTGGCTGAACAACGCACTGCCCAACGCGATGGAAGAAGGCTCGGGCGCCAGGATTTCCAGCTCAGTCGCTTGCAGCCCCGCTTCGCTCAGGGCCTGGCGGAACCCCTCGGCGCGCTGCATCACCCGCGGGTCGAGCTGCGCGGCAATGAACGCCAAGCGCCGCCGCCCGCGTTCGATCAGGTGCTTGGCAGCCGCACGCCCGGCCTGTTGCTGCGAAAAGCCCACCGACAATGCACCCGCCTCGCCACCCAACTCCATCATGTGCACGCAGGGCACGCCACTGGCCGCCAGCATCTGTCGCGATGCGTCACTGCGCTCGAAACCGGTCAGCAGCATGCCGCAAGGCTGGTAGGCCAGGTAGTTGCGGATCAGGTTCTCTTCTTCGGCAATATCGTAGTGATAGTTGCCGATCAAAACCTCAAGCCCGCGCGGGCGCATCACCTCGTGAATGGCTTCGAGGGTGTCGATGAACAACTGGTTGGACAATGACGGGATCAGCACCACCACCGACTGGCTGCGGGCCGAGGCGAGTGCGCGGGCGGCCGGGTTGGCGACATAGCCCAGGCTCGCCGCAGCAGCGGCAACCTTTTCGGCCAGCGCCGGGGCAACCGTGCTGACCCCGCGCAAGGCGCGGGATGCGGTGATCGGGGAAACCCCGGAAAGCCTGGCGACTTCTGCCAGGGTGGGACGACCGGTGGTGCGGGAGCCTGTTCGGGACATGAATGTTGTAATTTTACTACTTGCCAAGGGAGGGGAACGGCCACTAAGGTAGCGCTGTCTCAGGACGCAGGCAATGTAATCTTTGGTAGCCGTTCCGCGTGCTCGCTGCCAAGCGTCCATACTGCGTAAGGACAAGACCAATAACACCGGGTAGGTGGCTGTTCGTCAGCGACGAGACAGCGCTACCTCACCCCGCAGGAGGTACTGATGAATTCTCCCCTGTCCGCCATTGTGGTGATGGGCGTGGCTGGCTGCGGCAAAAGCTGCGTCGGTGCCGCCATTGCCGCCAGAAGCGGCGGCCGCCTGATCGAAGGCGACGCTTTTCACCCTGCCGAAAACATCCGCAAGATGAGCGCTGGCATCCCGCTGGACGACAACGACCGTGCCGGCTGGCTGGTGCACCTGGGCCAGGAGCTGCAGGCCACGGTCAACGCGGGCGAGCGCCCGATCCTCACCTGTTCTGCCCTCAAGCGCCGCTACCGCGATACCTTGCGCGCCTCCATGCCCGGCCTGGTGTTTGTGTTCCTCGAACTCACCCCTGCCGAGGCAGAAAAGCGCGTACTGGCCCGCCCTGGGCATTTCATGCCGGCAAGCCTCATCGACAGCCAGTTTGCAGCCCTCGAAGCCCCGCATGGCGAGCCGCTGACGCTGCCCCTGGACGCCACCCAGCCCATCAATGTGCTTGCCGAGACGGTAGACAGCTGGCTAAAGCCCTGCGGTGAGCGGGACCTGGCGCAAACGGCCTGAACCAGGCGGTTTTTCCGGCTCACCAAAGACAGCGCTGTCTCGACCAATGAAAGCGCCTGAAGTTCAATAAAGCAACGCCCAAAACAACGATAAGACCGAGGCATAAAAACCATGTTCGGACTGGCTACTGATACCTTCCTGCTGCTCGACGCCCTGGTAACCATCATCGGGCTGATCCTGCTGATCACCCATTTCAAAGTTCACCCCTTCGTCGCCCTCACCCTCGCGGCCGGCTTCCTCGGCCTTACCTCCGGCATGCCGGTGGCCAAGGTGATGAAATCGTTCCAGGACGGTTTTGGCGGCGTACTGGGCTTCGTCGGCATCGTGCTCGCCTTGGGCACCATGCTTGGCAAGCTGATGGCCGATTCCGGCGGCGCCGACCAGATCGCGCAGACGCTGATCCGCGCCTTCGGCAAGAAGAACGTGCACTGGGCCATGATGTTCGCCGCCTTCCTGGTCGGCATCCCGCTGTTCTTCGAGATCGGCTTCGTGCTGCTGATTCCGCTGGTATTCATCGTCGCCCGGCGTTCCGGGGTCTCGTTGGTGAAAATCGGCATCCCGCTGCTGGCCGGCCTGTCCGTGGTTCACGGCCTGGTGCCGCCGCACCCGGGGCCGCTGTTGGCGATCGGCATCTTCAATGCCGACATCGGCAAGACCATCTTCTATGGCCTGATCGTGGCGCTGCCTACCGCGATCATCGCTGGCCCGCTGTTCGGCAACTTCATCTCGCGTTACATCCCCGGTAACCCGTCCCAGGAGCTGATGGACCAGATCGCCAAGGAGTCCGACCAGGGCAACCTGCCGAGCTTCGCCGTCACCCTGCTCACGGTGCTGCTGCCGGTGGCGCTGATGCTGCTCAAGACCTTTGCCGACGTGGTGCTGCCCGCCGAGCATATCGTGCGGCAGTGGATGGACCTGATCGGCCACCCCATCACCGCCCTGCTCGCCGCCTTGCTGCTGGCCTTCTATACCTTCGGCGCGGCGCGTGGTTTCAACCGCCAGCAGATCATGAAGATGCTCGACCAGAGCCTGGCACCGACCGCTGCCATCGTGCTGATCGTAGGGGCTGGCGGCGGCTTCAAGCAGATGCTGGTGGATACCGGGGTCGGCAACGTGATCGGGCAGATGGCGGTGCAGGCGGAAATCTCGCCGATCATGCTGGCCTGGCTGGTGGCGGCGGTGATCCGCATCGCCACCGGCTCGGCGACGGTCGCCACCATCACCGGCGCAGGGATCGTCGCACCCGTGATCGACATGGTACCGGGGGTCAACCGTGAGCTGCTGGTGCTGGCCACTGGCGCGGGCTCGCTGATCCTGTCGCACGTCAACGATGCTGGGTTCTGGCTGGTGAAACAGTACTTCAACATGACCGTGGCCGAGACCTTCAAGACCTGGAGCATGATGGAGACCATCCTTTCGGTGGTGGGCATCATCTTCATCATGTTGTTGTCGATGGTGGTGTGACCGTTGATCGGGATGGGGGCACCCGGCGTCAGCTCGGCGGCCCAATCGAGGTAGAAGCCCTCATCCCGATGCAAAGGAGCTTGCACCATGATCCGCCCCTTCCTGCTCGCAGCCGTGTTTGTTTCGCCGCTGGCCCTCGCGGTCGGCACCGGGCCGACCTACCCCGACGACCCGCACAACCCAGCGCCCCAGCCGGGTGTCGACAGCACCCTCAACCCGATTGAAAAACCGATGCCACGGGATACCGACCCGCGCTTGCAGGGCAATGACCCCGACAGCCCGCCTGCCACGCAGAATGATGAACATGATTTGCCCGGCATGGAGGGTAGCGGTTCGCAAGACAGCAACAAGACAGGCGCCAGCAAGCCCTGACGTCGCTGCGCGCTGAGGGGTTACCACTGCCGCTTGTCTGGCCTGGTTAACCCCAGCTTCTCGATCCGGTAACGCAGCATATCCCGCGACAACCCCAGCATCCGCGCCGACTTGGTCACGTTCCAGTCGGTCCGGTCCAGGGTCTTGCACACCAGGTCCCGCTCCATGTCCGGCAGGCTGGTGCCGGGTTCGGGCTCATGCCGTGGCATCTCGAACACCATAGGCGCCTGTTGCTGAATCAACGGTTCGTCGATCAAGCTCATGCACAAGTTCAGCTGATGGGTCTGGATCACCTCGTTGGGCGCCAGCAGCACTGTCTGCTCCAGCATGTTGCGCAGCTCCCGCACGTTGCCTGGCCAGCTGTAGCCCAGCATCAAGGCCTCGGCCTCGGCGGAAAAACGCAGGTTAGGCTTGCCATAACGGCGGCCATGGTGCGCCAGGAAATGACGAGCCAATAGCAGAATGTCCTGCCCACGCGCATACAACCGCGGCACCTTGAGCGCGATGATGCGCAGCCGGAAGAACAGGTCGCGGCGGAACTTGCCCTGCTGCACCATCTGTTCGAGGTTGCAGTTGGTGGCACTGATTACCCGCAAGTCGACCTTGCGCTCCTTCACCGCACCAATGCGGCGGATGCTGCGGTCTTCGAGCAGCTTGAGCAGCTTGGCTTGCAACACCAGGTCCATCTCGCCGATTTCATCGAGGAACAGCGTGCCCCCATCAGCGGCCTCGACCAGGCCCACCCTGCGCTCCTTGGCATCGGTGAAAGCACCTTTCTCATGACCGAACAACTCCGCTTCGAGCAAATTGGCCGGGATCGACGCGCAGTTGAACTCGATGAACGGCCCCTTGCTGCGCAACCCATCGAAATGCAGTGCCCGGGCCACCAGCTCCTTGCCTGTGCCGGTCTCGCCTTCGACCAGCACCGGGGGCAGGTCGTCGCTGGCCATGCGCCGCTCGGCATCCAGCACCTGGTGCAACGTGTGCTTGAGGCTGAGCATCACCGGCGAGTCGCCGATCAGTGCCTGCAACCCGGACTTCTGCGCCTCGCGCTCCTGGTAGAACGACAGGGTGCGCTCCATCCGCTCGGCCGCCAGGGCCTTGTCCAGGGTCAGCTTGAGCTCGGCCAGAACCACCGGCTTGGTCAGGTAATGGAACGCGCCCTCCTTCATCGCCTGCACGGCGTCTTCGACGTTGCCGTAGCCGGTCATCATGATGACTTTCAGCGCCGGCACCTGTGCCACCAGGGCGCGCAACAGGTCGTGCCCGCTCATGCCGGGCAACGAGTTGTCGGTCAGCACGGCGTCGGGCTGGGCCTGCTTGACCTGCTCCAGTGCAAGCTCGGCACTGTGGCAGACCGTCACCTCATAGCCCTTGAGGCTCAGGTAGGTGCGAATGTTGTCAGCAAGGATTTCATCATCCTCGACTACCAGGATGCTCTGTTCCATGGTCCACTCCCGCTGCGATATTGAAAGTAAGGCTGACGCGGGTTCCTTCCTCTTCGCGGCTGCTCAGGCTGACCGAGCCGCCAAAACGCTCCATGATGCGTTGAGCCAGGGCCAGGCCTACGCCGAGGCCGCCCTGTTTGGTGGTAAAGAATGGTTTGAACACCATCCGTTCCTGCTGCTGGCTCATGCCCTTGCCGGTGTCGCTGAGCAGCATGACCGCACGCTGGCCGTCCGCCACGCTGACCTGGGCGCGCAACACACCGCCTGCGGGCATGGCCTCGATGGCATTGGAAAACAGGCTGTTGAGAATCTGCGTGAGCTGCAGCGGCTGGCTGGCCACGTATTGCAGCTCGGGCCCTTCGTAGCAGAACTGCACCCCGTTGCGCGCGATCTGTTGGGCGAAGGCCAGGTGGGTGTCCTCGATGGCCGCGACCAGGTCCACCGCCTCGGGCTCGTCACTGGCCGGGCGCAGCGATACCAACAGGTCGCGCACCCAGCGTGACATGCGGTCCACCTGGCCGATGATGTCGTTGATGTTCTTCTGCGCGGTGGGGTTGGCGATTTCCTGGGCCAGCTCGGCGCTGGAGCGGATGTTGGCCAACGGGTTGCGCAGGCTGTGGGCCACCGCCGAGGACATTTCGCCCAGCGCCCCGTAGGTTTCGCTGGCCACCAGCCGGTCTTGCTGCTGGTCGAGCATGAGCGCAGCCCGCCGCACGATCCAGAACAGGCCGAAATAGATCAGCGCCCCGCCCACCAGGGTTGAGGCCCAGATCAGCACATAGCCCCGCTGGATACGCCGGATCAAGTCCTGCGGCTCTTTGTAGATCTCGACCATCGACAGCACCTGTTCACCCTGGCTGTCGAACAGCGGGATGTAGTTCTCGATGAACAGGTACTCGGGTTCACGCAGGAATTTCTGTTCTTCACGGTCTTCCTCAGCCTTGTGGTAGCTGGCAGAAACCGCCTTGCGCGAACGGAAGGCGTGCTCCAGGTCGCCATCCTCCTCGATGCGTTTGCCAATCAACTGAGGGTTGGTGGACCAGACGATGGTCCGGTCACGGGCATAGACGTTGGCCAGCAGGGTGTCGGGCAGGTGTTCGACGTGGTCGAGGAATTCGACGCGGGTCGACTCGGCCAGCGCCGGGGTGACTTGCAGGTGCTGTAGGTCCAGGCGGGGGTCGAGCAGTTCACCCATGGTGGTGCCCGGCGGCAACTGCGAATGGCGGACTTCGGCCTGGGCCATGGCCTGGATGAACTGCGCGGTGAGCATGGCGTCGCGCTCGACGCTGTCACGTACCACAAAGCGCGTCGATACGTAACCCAGGCCACCGGCTACCGAGGCGATGATCAACAGGCTGATCAGTGAAAACCAACGCAGCAGGTTGAACTCGCGCAGCGGTGCCGCGAAACCACTGGAGGCCGCAGAGGCTTTGTCGGGCATTTCGTTGTCCAGCATCTGCATTGAGTGGTTCCCGCGCAGGGAGTCCGTTCTGAAGCGCAGCCTTGCTACGGTTGGTAGCAATTCAATAGCACTCCACCTGGGCCGCCGAAGCTGCCATCTGTTGCTATCGGTCTTTGCAAAAACTCAGCCAGCAAATCTAGAAATCGATAAATTGAAGTTTTTTCAATTACTTAGTTTGGATTTTTAATCCAATTTCAAGATCTAACCCCCACCATTGGGTGAAAATTACCCAAAAAACCATAAATACATATAAATCATATAGTTACACAATATATTTAAAGCCAATCATGCGGAACTGACCAACCTGAAGTTCAGCGAAACCCGAGTGCCGTGCCCTTCACTGCTGCTCAACCTCACCGCCCCACCAAAGCGCTCCATGATGCGTTTGACCAGCACCAGGCCAACACCCAGCCCGCCCTGCTTGGTGGTGAAGAACGGCCTGAATGCCATGCGAACCTGCTGCTCGGTCATGCCCTTGCCGGTATCGGACAGGCGCAGGGTGAGGCTGCGCCGGTCCTGGCGCACCACTTCGACACGCAAGGTGCCGCCCTGCTCCATCGACTCCAGCGCGTTGGCGATCAGGCTGCTGAAGATCTGCCTGAGCAATGCCGGGTGCCCGAGTACCTGAACCGCCGGTAACGGCTGCAGGTCAAGCCTCACTGCACAGCGCGTCAGCGGTACGGCAAAGGTCTGCAGGCTTTCCTGCAGTGCCTGCGCCAGGTCCACCGCCGCCGCTTCGTCATTGAGCGGGCGCAGTGACTGCAACAGTTGGCGAATCCACTGCGACATGCGATCGACCTGGTTGATGATGTCGTTGATATTCCGCTGTGCCGGGCCGTCATCAAACGCTTGTGCAAGCTCGGCACTGGAGCGGATGCTCGCCAGCGGGTTGCGCAAACTGTGCGCCACCGCCGAAGACACCTCGCCAAGGGCCACGTAGGTTTCGTTGTTGATCAGCCGCTTCTGCTGCACTGCCAGCAGCTTGGCGGCGCGGCGCATGATGCCGTACAGGCCGATATAGACCAGTGCGGCGCCAACGGTGATCGCCGCCCAGATAAGGATCAGGCCGTGCTCGATGCGCACGATCAGGTCATGGGGCTCCTTGTAGATTTCCACCATGGCCGTGACATGCTCGCCATCGGCGTCGAACAGCGGGATGTAGTTCTCGATGAACAGCTGCACGGGCGGAGTCACGAACTTCTGCTCTTCGCGTGCCTGTTCAAAATCATGGTAGCTGGCAGAGACTCGCATCTTGTATTCGAAGGCGCGATCAAGGTCGTCATCGCCCTCGATCAGCTTGCCGATCAATGCGGGGTTGCTGGACCAGATCACGGTGCGGTCCGGCGCATAGATATTGGCCAACAGCATGTCAGGCAGGTGCGCGATATGGTCAAGGAATTCACCGCGCGCCTTGCGCCGGGCTTCGGGATCGACATCCGGCAGCGCCGTGCGATCGGTGCGCGGGTCAAGCAGCTCGCCCATGGTGCGCACATTGGGGATTGACACGTGGCGCACTTCGGCGTCGGCAATCGAGGTAATGAACTGGGCAGAAAGCAGCGCATCGCGCTCGACGCTTTCGTCGATGATAAAGCGGCTGGAAATCAGCCCCAGGCCGACAGCCACCGAAAAGATGATGGCCAGGCTGACCCAGGCGTACCAGCGCAACAGGTTGAACGGCTTGCGTGGGGTTGCCGCCTCGCTGCCGGCAGGCACTTCGAGGGCGTCGGAACGGGGGGCGATGTCCATGGCGGACTCCACGGCTGGGCACCTTTGAAGGTTATAGCCCAGAGTTGGGGGAACCATGGTTGTAAATTGATGGCATCCGCCGAAGGGTGGCCGCGCCTACAACGGCGAATCGTCCGCCAACCCTTGCAGCTTGCGGTACTCGCGCAGCACGTTGGGCACGTAGCGGCGGGTTTCGGCGAACGGCGGCACCGCCCCCCGTCGCAGCACTGCATCGGGGCCTGCGTTGTAGGCGGCCACGGCCAAGGTGATGTCGTTGTCGAACAGGGTCAGCATGCGTTTGAGGTAGCGTGCGCCGCCCTGCACGTTGTCTTCAGGGTCCAGGGCGTTCTCCACGCCCATTTCACGGGCGGTATCGGGCATCAGTTGCATCAGCCCCACCGCGCCCGCTGGCGAGCGGGCCTTGGGGTTATAGCCGGACTCGGCCTTGATCAGCGCATGCAGCAACGCTTGCGGTACGTTGTGGGCGAGCGCCGCGGCCGCCACCAGCTCGGCATAGGGGCGCCCGGTGATCAACTGCGCACCGGCCGGGCCCGCCTGGGCCAGCGGTTCGCTGATCACCCGCTGGTAATGACGCCCGGGTCGATGGACGTTGGTCAGTACGTAGCCGCCCTTGGCATCGATGGAGATGTACACATCGGCCTGGGCGGCACCCGCCGCCAGCCAGATCAAACCCAGGATGAGTCCACGCATGTCGGCTGCCTCTTCGTCGTGGCCCCCGATGTGGGGGAAATGCCCCGGAAAACCCGAGGTCGATGTCGACGACGCAAGCACTGTGCCGCTTCCTGTACCGCATGGTGCAAGGCCCCGAGGCAGACGTGCACGGCTGTTGCATGGTGCCTGACACAGCCTGTTTACATGCAGCGGAGGCCTTCACCATGCAGCGCAGATCCAACCCCCAACGTGGTTTCACCCTGCTCGAACTCCTCGTGGTGCTGGTGGTGCTCGGCCTGCTGGCCGGCATCGTCGCGCCCAAGTACTTCAGCCAGCTAGGCCGCTCGGAGGTCAAGGTGGCACGGGCACAGATCGAGGGCTTGAGCAAGGCCCTTGACCTCTATCGCCTGGAAGTCGGCCATTACCCCAACAGTGAACAGGGCCTGCAGGCGCTGGTCACCGCTCCCAGTGGCGAAGCCCGCTGGACGGGCCCCTACCTGCAGAAGGCGGTACCGCAGGACCCGTGGGGGCACGCCTACATCTACCGGCAACCCGGCGAGAACGGCGGCGAATACGACCTGCTGTCGATGGGCAAGGACGGCCAGCCCGGTGGTGACGGGGAAAACGCCGAAATCACCAGTTGGCAATGAGGAGTTCGGCCATGCGCTACAGCCTCAAGGCCCTGGGCAGACAGGGCGTGGTGCAGTTGCAGATCGACGCCGAAGATGCCGACCAGGCGCGTCGCCAGGTCGAGGCGCAAGGTTTGCGGGTGGTTAGCGTGAAGGGCCAGGGCGGCGCATTGCGTCGCATGGCCTGGCGCCGTGAAGCACACTTTGACCTGGTGCTGTTCAGCCAGGAGCTGTCGACCCTGCTGAATGCCGGGCTGCCGTTGATCGACGCCTTGGAAAGCCTGGCGGAAAAAGCCGCGACCCCGGCCACGCGCAAAACGCTGGGTGACCTGGTGCGCCAGCTGTACGAGGGCCATTCGCTGTCCCAGGCGCTGGCCCGGCAGCCGCGGATCTTCCCGGCGCTGTACGTCGCCTTGGTGCAGTCCAGCGAGCGCACCGGCGCCCTGGGCGACGCCCTGGGCCGCTATATCGCCTACCGCCAACGCCTGGACCTGGTCCGGCAGAAGCTGGTGGGGGCGTCGGTCTACCCGCTGCTGCTGTTGCTGGTGGGCGGTGGCGTGGTGCTGTTTCTGCTCGGCTACGTGGTGCCGCGCTTCAGCCAGGTGTTCGAGGGCATGGGTACCGAGCTGCCCTGGCTGTCACGCATGCTGATGCAGATCGGCTTGTTCCTGCATGCCCAGCAACTGCCGTTGGCACTGGGCAGTGTGGCGGGGATAACCGCCCTGGTACTGCTGCGCCGTCACCCGCGCGTGCGACGCTGGGCATCCCGCCAGCTAAGGCGCATGCCCGCACTGCACCAGCGGTTGATGATGTACGAGCTGGCACGCTTCTACCGCTCGCTGGGCATCCTTTTACAAGGTGGCATTTCCATCCTCACGGCAATGGGCATGGCCCGCGGGCTGCTGGGCAGTGCCGCAGCCCAAGGCCTTGAACAAGCCAGCCAACGCGTGGCCGAAGGGCTGCCGTTGTCCGATGCGCTGGAGGCCGGGCAACTGGTGACGCCGGTGTCTTTGCGGCTGCTGCGGGCGGGTGAACAGTCGGGCAACCTCGGCGAGATGCTGGAGCGTTGCGCCGACTTTCACGACCAGGAGATCGGCCGCTGGGTGGAATGGTTCGTCAAGCTGTTCGAGCCGCTGCTGATGACCTTCATCGGCTTGCTGATCGGCTTCATCGTGATCTTGATGTACATGCCGATCTTCGAACTGGCCTCAAGCATCCACTGAAACGGCTAGGCCCAGGCCATTAATGACGCACAAGGTAGGCGCCGGCAGGAATGTGTTTTTTTAGCTTTTTGCACTTGCCGGGCGGGGGTTGATGCCCGGGTGAGCGATCGGGGAACCAGATTCGGCATTTGCCCGGTGGCGGCCTGTGGCCTGGCGGCACCTCAAAAGCAGCATCGGCCATGCGGTGTTCAGCAAGACCGATTCGCTGCTGACCGGCAATGCCCTGCATCTGTTCGGCAGCAGCAAGCGTGACTGATCGTGCGTGCGCCGAGCTCGTCTGTACTTGTGTTGCTTGAACAGCCGACGCGTTTACAGCACCAGGAGCAGTACCTGAAGTCCGGGCTTTGTTCGCTGCCTGAATCAATTGCAGATTACGATTGCGCAATGCCACGTTGTGCCCGACGCGCAGGTTGGAGCGCGCCGCCAACACTCCCGCCTGATCGTATTGCCCCTGCTGCAAGCGCAGCACACCCAGATAGTGCAGTGTAGCGGGATTGTTCGGCTGAATTTGCAGCGCCCGCTCCAGTGTGGCCGCGGCCTGATCAAGTTTGCCGTCTGCATATTGCCTAGAAGCGGTGTCGATCAACAGGGTCGAGGCCGTATTACTGTGTGCAGTCGCCGTGCGCTCGCCGGCGACGGTGAAATGGCTCGCAGCGACGCTGAACAACAGGGTAAGGGTCGACAGCATACGCTTGCTTGGCATGAGGAAAGCACTCGACTGGTCCAGGTGGGCCTGGCTCGAAAGAAGAGCCTATCGACCTGAGCATGGCATTGAAGTTCCCGATTGATCGCTCAGATGCTCATCTCCCCGCGATGCCGCTTATCGATGAAAGATCCCGACATATCATTCAGCGTGATAATAACCTTCGCCCCGTTCGATTCGTGCGCCGCGCGCAAGGCACTCACACTCCGCCCACTACTAATACTCTGGCGGAGTTCTCCATGGACCACTCACTCAAACCCTTGCGCTTTCCACTCGCTGCCCTGGCAGTCGTAGTGCTCAGCGCTTGCGGTCGAACCCCCGACGCCGTGCAGGCGCCCGCCGCGCCCAAAGTCACCGTTGCCAAGGTGATCGAACAGCCGATCAATGAATGGGACGAGTTCACCGGCCGCCTCGAAGCCCCGGAAACCGTCGAAGTGCGGCCGCGGGTCTCGGGCCAGATCGACCTCGTCGGTTTCACCGAAGGCGCCCAGGTCAAGAAAGGCGACCTGCTGTTCCAGATCGACCCGCGCCCGTTCCAGGCTGAAGTCCGCCGCCTCGAAGCGCAACTGCAACAGGCCAAGGCCACCGCCATCCGCAGCGCCAACGAAGCCCGCCGTGGCGAGCGCCTGCGTGACAGCAACGCCATCTCCGCCGAACTTGCCGAATCGCGCAGCAGTGCCGCCGCCGAAGCCCGCGCCGGGGTCGATGCAATCCAGGCCCAGCTCGACCTGGCCCGTCTGAACCTGAGCTTCACCCGTGTTACCGCGCCCATCAGCGGCCGTGTCAGCCGTGCCCAGTTCACAGCCGGCAACATCGTCACCGCCGATGTCACCCCGCTGACCAGCGTGGTGTCCACCGACAAGGTCTACGCCTACTTCGACGCCGACGAGCGCGTGTACCTCAAGTACACCCAGCTGGCACGTGAAGGCCAGCGCGGCCAGACCACCCCGGTGTACCTGGGCCTGACCAACGAAACCGGCAACCCGCACCTGGGCCAGATGAACTTCGTCGACAACCAGGTCAACCCGCGCACCGGCACCATCCGTGGCCGCGCCGTGTTCGACAACCGCGACGGCCAGTTCACCCCTGGCCTGTATGCACGCCTGAAGCTGGTCGGCAGCGCCCAGTACGACGCCATGCTGATCAACGACGAAGCCGTGGGCACCGACCTTGGCAAGAAGTTCGTGCTGGTCATGGACAAGGACAACAAAGCTACCTACCGCGCTGTAGAGCTGGGGCCCAAGCTCGAAGGCCTGCGCATCGTGCGCAGCGGCCTGGCCAAGGATGACCGCATCGTAGTCAGAGGCCTGCAGCGGGTACGCCCAGGTTCGGCGGTTACCCCAGAAGAAACGCCAATGGCCAGCGAACAGACCCTCGCCGCCCTCGCCCAGCAGCGCCAGGCCCTCGAAGCCAGCAACACCACGCCGAAGGTAGCGGGCACCACTGAGAAAGTCGCCAGCGTCCAGGCGCCACGCGGTTAAGGGATCACACCGATGAACTTTTCAAAATTCTTCATTACCCGGCCGATTTTTGCCGCGGTGCTGTCGCTGGTGCTGCTGATTGCGGGTTCGATCTCGCTGTTCCAGCTGCCGATCAGCGAATACCCGGAAGTGGTGCCGCCCACCGTGGTGGTGCGCGCCAACTTCCCCGGTGCCAACCCCAAAGTGATCGGCGAAACCGTCGCCGCACCGTTGGAGCAGGCCATCACCGGTGTCGAGAACATGCTGTACATGTCCTCGCAATCCACCGCCGATGGCAAGCTGACCCTGACCATCACCTTCGCCCTGGGCACCGACCTCGACAACGCGCAGGTGCAGGTACAGAACCGCGTCACCCGCACCCAGCCCAAGCTGCCGGAAGAAGTGACGCGCATCGGTATTACCGTCGACAAGGCCTCGCCCGACCTGACCATGGTCGTGCACCTGACCTCGCCGGACAACCGCTACGACATGCTCTACCTGTCCAACTACGCCATCCTCAACATCAAGGATGAGCTGGCACGCCTGGGCGGCGTGGGTGACGTGCAACTGTTCGGCATGGGTGACTACTCGCTGCGCGTGTGGCTCGACCCGAACAAGACCGCCTCGCGCAACCTGACGGCCAGTGACGTTGTCGCGGCCATCCGCGAGCAGAACCGCCAGGTCGCTGCCGGCCAGCTGGGCGCCCCGCCCGCCCCTGGGTCCACCAGTTTCCAGCTGTCGATCAACACTCAAGGCCGCCTGGTCAATGAGGAAGAGTTCGAGAACATCATCATTCGTGCCGGTGCCGATGGCGAAATCACTCGCCTGAAAGACATCGCCCGGGTCGAACTCGGCTCCAGCCAATATGCCCTGCGCTCGCTGCTGAACAACCAGCCGGCAGTGGCCATCCCGATCTTCCAGCGCCCAGGCTCCAACGCCATCGAGATCTCCGATGAAGTACGGGCCAAGATGGCCGAGCTGAAGAAGGACTTCCCCGAGGGCATGGACTACAGCATCGTCTATGACCCGACCATCTTCGTGCGCGGCTCCATCGAGGCAGTGGTACACACCCTGTTCGAAGCGCTGATACTGGTGGTGCTGGTAGTGATCCTGTTCCTGCAGACCTGGCGCGCCTCGATCATCCCGTTGCTGGCGGTGCCGGTGTCGCTGATCGGTACCTTCGCGGTGATGCACCTGTTCGGCTTCTCGCTCAATGCCTTGTCGCTGTTCGGGCTGGTGTTGGCCATCGGTATCGTGGTGGACGACGCCATCGTTGTGGTGGAGAACGTCGAACGTAATATCGGGCTGGGCCTGAAACCGCTCGAAGCCACGCAAAAGGCCATGAGCGAAGTGACCGGGCCGATCATTGCCACTGCCCTGGTGCTGTGCGCCGTGTTCGTGCCTGCCGCGTTCATTTCCGGCCTTACCGGGCAGTTCTACAAGCAGTTCGCCCTGACCATCGCCATCTCCACGGTCATCTCGGCGTTCAACTCGCTGACCCTGTCGCCGGCCCTGGCCGCCGTGCTGCTCAAGGACCACCACGCACCCAAGGACCGTTTCTCGCGCTTCCTCGACAAACTGCTGGGCAGCTGGCTGTTCTCGCCGTTCAACCGCTTCTTCGACCGTGCCAGCCACAGTTACGTCGGCGGCGTGCGCCGGGTCATCCGCTCCAGCGGCATCGCCCTGTTCGTGTATGCCGGTTTGATGGGCCTGACTTACCTCGGTTTCTCGTCCACCCCGACCGGTTTCGTGCCAGCCCAGGACAAGCAATACCTGGTGGCTTTTGCCCAACTGCCTGATGCTGCCAGCCTCGACCGCACCGAGGCAGTGATCAAGCGCATGAGCGAGATCGCCCTGAAGCAACCTGGGGTTGCCGATTCGGTAGCCTTCCCGGGCCTGTCGATCAACGGTTTCACCAACAGCCCGAACAGCGGCATCGTGTTCACCCCGCTCAAGCCGTTCGACGAGCGCAAAGACCCGAGCCAGTCGGCAGCGGCCATCGCCGCCGCCCTGAACGCCCAGTTCGCCGACATCCAGGACGCCTACATCGCGATCTTCCCACCGCCGCCGGTACAGGGCCTGGGCACCATTGGCGGCTTCCGCCTGCAGATCGAGGACCGCGGTAACCTGGGTTACGAAGCGCTGTACAAGGAAACCCAGAACATCATCGCCAAGAGCCACAACGTGCCGGAACTGGCGGGCCTGTTCACCAGCTACCAGGTCAACGTGCCGCAGGTCGATGCCGCCATCGACCGGGAAAAGGCCAAGACCCACGGCGTGGCGATCAACGACATCTTCGACACCCTGCAGGTTTACCTGGGCTCGCTGTACACCAACGACTTCAACCGCTTTGGCCGTACCTACCAGGTCAACGTCCAGGCCGAGCAGCAGTTCCGCCTCGATGCCGAACAGATCGGCCAATTGAAGGTGCGCAACAACCTGGGCGAGATGATCCCGCTGGCGACCTTCCTCAAGGTCAGCGACACCTCCGGGCCTGATCGCGTGATGCACTACAACGGCTTCATCACCGCAGAAATCAACGGTGCGGCGGCCCCGGGCTACAGCTCTGGCCAAGCCGAGGCTGCCATCGAGAAACTGCTCAAAGAGGAACTGCCCAACGGCATGACCTTCGAGTGGACTGACCTGACCTATCAGCAGATTCTCTCTGGCAATACCGCGCTGCTGGTGTTCCCGCTCTGCGTACTGCTGGCGTTCCTGGTGCTGGCGGCCCAATACGAAAGCTGGAGCCTGCCGCTGGCGGTGATCCTGATCGTGCCGATGACCCTGCTGTCGGCCATTACCGGGGTGATTGTCTCGGGCGGTGACAACAACATATTCACCCAGATCGGCTTGATCGTACTGGTGGGCCTTGCGTGCAAGAACGCGATCCTTATCGTCGAATTCGCCAAGGATGAACAGGCCAAGGGCCTCGACCCGCTGGCCGCAGTGCTGGAAGCCTGCCGCTTGCGTCTGCGGCCGATCCTGATGACCTCGATCGCCTTCATCATGGGCGTGGTACCGCTGGTGTTCTCCTCCGGTGCCGGTTCCGAAATGCGCCACGCCATGGGTGTCGCGGTGTTCTCGGGGATGATCGGCGTGACGGTGTTCGGGCTGTTCCTGACTCCAGTGTTCTTCTTCCTGATCCGCCGTTTCGTCGAACGCCGCCAAGCCCGCAAGGCCGAACGCGTGCAATCGCTGGAGAACCCCGCATGAACCTGCTCAAACCCCTGACCCCGAGCCTGCTGGCGTTGGCCCTGGCGGCCTGCGCGGTGGGCCCGGACTACAAGACGCCGAACACCGAGCCTGCCCGTTTTGACCCTCAGCTGCAGGCCAAGGCCTACGACCGTAGCCGCTTCGAAAGCATCTGGTGGAAGCAGTTCGACGACCCGGTGCTGAACCAGCTGGTGCAGGCCTCGCTCGACGGTAACCGTGACCTGCGGGTAGCCTTTGCCCGTTTAAAGTCGGCCCGTGCTATCCGTGAGGACGCCGCCAACGACCAACTGCCGGTGGTCACCAGCCGTGCCAGCAGCGAAATCGGCAAGGGCCAGGTCCCCGGCCAGACCGAGCAGCGGGTCAACAGCGAACGCTATGACCTGGGCCTGGACATGGCCTGGGAACTCGACCTGTTCGGCCGTATTCAGCGCCAGATCGAAGCCAGCGAAGCCCAGGAGGCCGCCGCCGCGGCCGACCTGCAGCAGTTGCAAGTCAGCTTGATCGCCGAACTGGTCGACGCCTATGGCCAACTGCGCGGTGCCCAGTTGCGCGAGAACATCGCCCTGGCCAACCTCAAGACCCAGCAGGAATCGCGCACCATCACCGAAACCCTGCGCGATGCTGGCGTGGGCAACGACCTTGATGTGGTGCGTGCCGATGCGCGCCTGGCAGGTGTCGAAGCCACTGTGCCGCAACTGCAGGCCGAACAGGCGCGTGCCCGTCACCGCATCGCCACCCTGCTTGGCCAGCGCCCGGACGCGCTGAGCGTAGACCTGTCGCCCAAGGCCCTGCCAGCCATCGCCAAAGCACTGCCGGTGGGCGACCCCGGCGAGCTGCTGCGTCGTCGCCCGGATATTCGCAGTGCCGAACGCCAACTGGCCGCCGCCACGGCCAACGTCGGTGTGGCCACTGCCGACCTGTTCCCACGGGTCAGCCTCAGTGGCTTCCTCGGCTTTACGGCTGCGCGCGGCTCGCAGATCGGCTCCTCGGCAGCCAACGCCTGGGGCCTGGGCCCGAGCATCACCTGGGCGGCCTTCGACCTGGGCAGCGTGCGCGCCCGTCTGCGCGGTGCCAAGGCAGACGCCGAAGGCGCCCTGGCCAACTATGAGCAGCAAGTGTTGCTGGCCCTTGAAGAGTCGGCCAACGCCTTCAGCGATTACGACAAGACCCAGCAGCGCCTGTTGTCGCTGATGCGTCAGAGCGACGCTAGCCGCAAGGCGGCAGCGCTGGCCTCGATCCGCTATCGCGAAGGCACGGTGGATTACCTGGTGCTGCTCGACGCCGAGCGTGAGCGCCTTAGCGCAGAAGATGCCCAGGCCCAGGGAGAGGTCGAGCTGTACCGCGGCATCGTCTCGATCTACAAGGCCCTGGGTGGCGGCTGGCAACCGGATACGGTGGCCAGCGCGCGCTGATTCAACCCCTTTCAACGACTCCTTTGGTTGGTTACTCCCCCAACTGTTTGCCCCGCGGGCCTTGGCCTGCGGGGCTTTTTTTTGCGCCTTGCGGGGCCTCTGACGGCCTTGGCGCCGCCATGCCTTCAGCGGTTGCATTTGACCCGTTGCTGGCCCAAGCTCTGCCCTTCCTGCCGCCACGGACCGTCCGATGCCCAGACGCAACCGCTACCTGATCGCCTTGCTGCTGCTGATTCTGCTGGTCACCATGATCGGCTACCTGCAGCGAGACGACCAGCCGGCACCGCCCACGCTGCCCGCGCACAGTTACGCCAAGGCCCTGCGCCAGGCCCATGAAGGCTTGCCAGGCGCTGCGCGGGTGCTGTACCAGCAATTGCAACGTAACGACCTGGCCCCCATTCGCCGCGCGGCTCTGTACGCCGAGCTGCCCAACTACCCCTCCCCCCAGGCCCTGAAACTCGCACGCCTGGACCTGGAGCACGCAGACCCGCTGGTACGCCAAGCAGCCATTGCCGGCATTCGCCGCTTGCTGCCGGCCGCACAACGCAGCCTGGTACTCGGCCCCTTGCTCGATGACGCCGAGCAAAGTGTACGCTTCGCGGCCGTAGACGCTCTGCTGGGCCTGGACCCGGACGCTATCGGCCTGTACTTCGGCCCCTTGCAGGCAGCCCTGGAGCAGTACCAGCAGGCACTGGAGGAACAACCCGACGACGCCGATGCCCAGGTGCATCTGGCGCGCCTGTACCTGCACGAAAACGACTACACCCAGGCCGCTGCTGCCTTGCAACGGGCCCTGACGGTGGCCCCAGGCAACGTCGACGCGTTGGCAACCCAGGTTCGCCTGCTGGAGCGCCAAGGCCATCACGACGCTTCTCGCCAGGTGCTGGCCAAAGCCTTGCTCCTGAGCCCCGACTCTGCCTTTTTGCAATATGAGCTGGGGCTCTGGCTCAATCGGCACGAACAGCGCGAATATGCCCTGCTTGCCCTGTCCCGTGCGGTGGAGCTGGAGCCGGACAACGCCGAGTACCGCACTACCCTGGCGGTGACCCTGCATGAACTCGAGCAGGTCGATGCTGCCCAGAAACAGTTGGAAACCGTGCTCAGTCGCGAGCCAGCCAATCGCCGGGCGCGGCTGTTGCTTATCCAGTACTGGAAAGAGACCGGCCAACTGCAGAACGTTCAGGTGCTGCTCGCCGAGCTCGAACGGCAAAACCCCGACGACCCGGTGCTACAACAGGGGCTTTAGGCCGCCGAAAAATTCGTTGAACCCCAAGCGACAGCCTGCGGTCCAGTGAGTATCGGACTACTGGCAGCACGGCCAAGCCTTGGCCCTGCCTAATGTTACAGGAGCGTCGCTTTGGCCAGTTCGTTGGCGTTGGACGAACGTGCCTTGATCCTGGCACCCCCACAGCTTGCTGCGGATACCGCTCGCCTGCTTGCGACCGTCGGCATCGAAAGCCTGTGTGCCCATGACATCGCCAACCTGCACGACTGCCTGATCGAAGGTGCGGCCCTGGCGATCATCGCCGAGCAGACGTTCAGCAACGGGCCCAGCCCGCCGTTGCAAGGTTTTATCGACCAGCAGCCCAGCTGGTCAGACCTGCCCATTCTGCTGATCATGGATGTCAGCTCAGCCGCCACAGGCCCCACCCACCTGCCTACAGGTAACCTGATGCAGTTGCTCTTCCCACTCGAGGAGGGGCAAGTGTTGCAACTGATCCGCATCGCGCAGCGTAACCGCCGCCATCAGTACCACGCACGTGATCAGCTCTCAGCCCAGCAACAGCGGCTGGACGCACGTTTCCAGGAACAGCACAGCACAGAGCTCGCCCGCACGCAGATCCGCAAAATGGAAGCCATCGGCCAACTGGCCGGTGGCATCGCTCATGATTTCAACAACCTGTTGACCAGTATCGGTGGCAGTCTCGAACTGATCGAGCGTCGTTTCAAGCAGGGCCGCAGCGACAGCCTGGAGGGCATCTTGCGCATGGGCCAGGAGGCCCTGTCGCGCGCAGGTCAGTTGACCCACCGTCTGCTGGCGTTTTCCTGCAGGCAATCCCTGCACACTCAGCGCGTCGAGCTGCACACGCTGCTTGAACCTAAGCGCCTGAATGCTGGGCTCAGCCATTCAGTGACCCTGCAACTGCATGTGCCCGCCGACCTCTGGCCGGTGGAGGCCGACGACGGGCAGCTGCAAGAGGCCGTGGACAATCTGCTGCTCAATGCCTGTGAAGCCATGCCCACCGGCGGGCTGCTACGCATCGAGGCGAGCAACCAGCGGGTCGAGCACGAGCAGTTCGCGGGGGGCGCCCTCAACAGTGGTGAATACCTGCGCCTGAGCATCATCGATGACGGCCAGGGTATGTCGCAGAGCACGCTGGAACACGCCTTCGAACCGTTTTTCAGCACCAAACCCGTTGGCCAGGGCATCGGCCTGGGCCTGTCCATGGTGTACGGCTTCAGCAAGCAGTCCCATGGGCATGTCACCCTGCAGAGCAAGATCGGCCATGGCACCCAAGTCGACCTGTACTTGCCGCGGCACGTTGGCGAGGCAAAGCCCGAGCGCCCGACCCCAAGGCCTGTGCCCGGCAGCAAGGGCCATGACGTGCTGGTGGTCGAAGACGACCCTCATGTGCGTCAGTTGCTCTGTCATGCGCTGTGCGAAGACGGCTTCCCTTGTCAAACCGCCGCCAACGCCAATGAAGCGCTGCACATACTGCGTTCATCGCAAAGGATCGACCTGCTGGTCAGCGATGTCGGCCTGCCCGGCATGAATGGGCGGCAACTGGCGGAAATCGCCCGCACCCTGCGCCCAGACCTGCCGGTGCTGTTCATCACCGGTTACGCAGAAACGGCCATGGCCAGGGAGGGCTTTCTTGGCGCGGGCATGCACCTGATCTGCAAGCCATTCGCACTCGAACAGCTGCAGGCGCAGGTGACGCAGATACTCGGCGAGCCCTGAACCGGCTCAGTCGGCAAGCATGTGCTGGGCCTGGTTGGCCAATTGCTCCAGCGGGAACGGCTTGAGCATCAGCGCGGTGCCAGGCTGCTCGAGCAGTTGGGCTTCGATCGGCTGATCGGTATACCCGGTGATGAAGAGGATTTTCTGCGTCGGTTTGAGCATGCGCATGGCCTTGGCCACTTGCCGGCCGCTGAAACCACCCGGCAAGCCGATGTCAGTGATGACCAGGTCGAAAGCCCCGTCATGACGAAAGCGGTCCAGTGCAGAATTGGCGTCGGAAACTTCAATGACGGCGAAACCACGCTCGCAGAGAAACTCACGCATCAGTGCGCGCAGGTTGACCTCGTCATCGATCAGCAGCAGCCGCCCGCCCTGGACCCGCTCGATGACCGGCAGGCATGCCGGTGCCTCTGCCGGAATCGACGCACGGCTGCGCGGAAACAATAAGGAGACTCTCGTCCCCTCGTTCAGGTTCGACTCGATCCAGACATAACCACCCGACTGCCCGACAAAGCCGTAGACCATCGGCAGGCCGAGCCCCGACCCACGCCCCATGGGCTTGGTGGTGAAAAAGGGCTCGAAAGCTCTGGCGACATCGGCCGCCGACATGCCGTGGCCGTTGTCTTCGACATGCAATGCCACGTAGTCGCCTGGCGGCAGCCCCTGCTCATCCGGGAAATGCGCAGTCAACCGTTCATTGACAGTACGGATAGTGACGCTGCCACGCTCAAGGCAGGCTTCACGGGCATTCACGCAGAGGTTGATCAAGGCATTTTCAAACTGGGTAAGGTCAACGCAGACCGTCCATGGTCTCACATCCAGTTGCCAATGCAGGCTCATTTCCGCGCCCAGGGCCTTTAGTAGCATTGGTTCGATCAAGGACAGCTGCCGATTGACATTCAGTGGCTTGGGATCAAGGGGCTGATGGCTGGAAAACGCCAGCAGCCGGTGAGTCAGGTTCATGGCGCGCTGCACCGAGTCGCGCGCCAGCTCCACATAGGTCTCCATGCGTTCCAGGCGCCCCTGCAGCATGCGTCGTTGCAACAGTTCCAGGCTGCCCCCGATACCCGACAGCAGGTTGTTCATTTCATGTGCCATCCCGCCTGCCAATTGGCCAATGACTTCCAGATGTTCACTGTTGCGCAACAGGGCCTCGGACTGGCGGGTGGCCTCTTCGCGGTCGGCGGTGATGTCACGGCCCACGGCGGTCAGCAAGCTGCCATCGAATTTGGCGGCCCAGCGAAACCAGCGATAGTGGCCATCCTGGTGACGCAGGCGGATATCGATCTGCTCGAGCGCCTTGTCCTGCACGAAGCCGGATACCGCCACCTGCACTTCTGCGCGATCCGCCGGGTGGATCAGCTCCAGTATCGGCATGCCCTGCGCCGCGTCCTTACCCCAACCCAGGATACGGTGCCAGGCTGGGTTGGTAGCGTGTAGCGTCAGTTCACGGGTGACGATCATCATGGCATCACGCGACAGTTGCCAGATCTGTTCACGATCGGCCATGTAGCTTCCGAGCTGTTTTTCAAAGGCCTCGGCCTGCTCACGCCAATGGTGATACGCCTCGACATTTGCCGTGGTTTCGATGAGTGTGTGAAGAAAACCCGCAACGCTGCCCTGCTCGTCACGAATCGGTGAGTAGCCGAAGACACACCACACGGGGTCGCCGTTCTGGCCGCAGGCGATACGCATGGGCGGGTCCTCGACAAAACTCGAGCGCCCTTCGAGTGCCTTGAACACCCAAGGCCCCATGGTCTGCCAGGCATCGCTCCAGACCGCGTCGAACGCTTTGCCCAGTACATCCTGGCCGCCGAGGCGCAGCGCTCGATAGGCATCGTTATGGATCACGCTGAGGTCAGGCCCCCACACCACCGCGCAGGCAAATGGCGACAACAGCATCATGTCGACGGCAATACGCAGCGAGGCCTGCCAGCGTGGCAATGGCCCGAGGGCGGTGCGCCCCCAATCGAATTGGGCGATGCACTCGCCCATGGGATCGACCGTTGCCGTGTTGGGCGCCAGCAGGATGGCCTGTGACGCAGCTTCGCGGGGGGTGCCATTAGCGACCAAATGTGTGACTCCCATGGTGTTCTGGGTGGCGAATGCTGTTCAAGGTAGCACAGCTCGCGCTGCTTTAATGGCGTACCGGCATGTGGCAGCTATGCTCATTAGGTTTTCCACTGAGCCATGGAATAACGGTCCCTTACAGGCTGCCGACGGGAGTGTGGTCATGAGCAAGAAAGTGCTGGTAGTGCTGACCAATACGGCCAAGTACCCGAACCTCAAGCGGGCAACCGGGCTATGGTTGGGCGAGGCCGTGCATTTTGTCGAGAAAGTCGAGAAGGCCGGTTACGAAGTTGACTATGTCAGCCCTCAGGGTGGCTACGTACCGGTCGACCCGCACAGCCTGCAGATGGCCCCCGACCTGGACTGGCAGTGGTATGACGACAAGCGGTTCATGAGCCGCCTGGGCGCCACCCTGAGCCCAGGTCTGGTCAAGGCTGACGACTACAGCGCCATCTATTACACCGGCGGGCATGGCGTGATGTACGACTTTGTCGAGAGCAAACCGGTTCAAGACCTCGCACGCAAGATCTATGAGAACAAAGGCATCATCGCGGCTGTTTGCCACGGCGTCGTCGGCCTGTTGAACATCAAGCTCAGTGACAACAGCCTGCTGGTGAAGGACCGACAGGTCACAGGCTTTTCCAACATCGAAGAGCAACTGGTTGAACTGGACAAGGTAGTGCCTTTTCTCACCGAAAACGAACTGGTTGCCCGTGGCGGTATTTACAGCAAGCACGATGACCCGTGGAAACCCTTCGTGGTCAGCGATGATCGTCTTATTACCGGGCAAAACCCCGCATCCACGGCTGACTTGGCTGAAAAGGTGCTCGCGAGACTCAAGTCAAAGTGACAACTTACGCCTGATTACCTGATTTCCCGGCGTTCATGCCGCACCCGGACTACATCCGACATACCGTTGAATACATAGGCTTTCAGCTCATCTGTCCAACACGGGCAGCATCAGACTGGAGAGCAATGGCCTATGTCGAAAATCATGCATGCCGGGCGCAGTTTGCTGGAGTTGCTGCTAATCATGGCGATCGGCCTGGTACCGGTGGTTTCCGGGTTGCTGGTGATGGTGTTTCAACTGGAAAAGAAGCTTGAGGAAAACGCACAGATCTCGGTTCAGGAAGCGGTGTTCACCATCGACAAGGTGCTGGAGCGCATGCATAGCACCGCCTTGCTTGCCCAGCCTTTGGCTGGCAAGGCATGCGCGGATGTCATCAGTACATTGCAGGACCAGGTGGCCCGCGATCCCTTGCTACGCTCATTGACGCTGACGCAAGACCAGCAAGCATACTGCAGCACCCACACCGAGTCGCTGGAGCATCTGTCGGCTTTCGCCCAATCCGGGCAGGGGGTTGAGCTGGCGATCGACTCGCCCGTGTTACCCACCACGCTGGTTACTCACTTTCAAGTGCCGGGGCAAAACCCCAGTGTGATCGTCACAGGCAATGCCTCGGAACTGCGCAACGAATTGCGCGCATTCCAGGATGGCCTGACGCTGCTTCTGGAGTTTGGCGACCAGTACATCTGGAGCCATGGAGACAGCCGCGACCCGAATCGGCCTTCACAGTCCGAGTACACGGTACGGGCAGTTTCTGCCAAGTATGGATATGCCGTCACGGGGGGGTACGCCCAAGGGTACAGCGCCCAGGAAATCCGCCAGTCGATGCTGCAGATTCTTCCTTCTTTGGTGCTGGTAGGCATAGTGACCGGCTCGATCATCTATTGGGGCCTGTTCCGGGCGCGGGGCAACAGGCGTGGTACCGCCGCCGAAAAACCCTGACGGCGGTACCCGGTTGGATCAGTCGGTGCTCAATACGCCCCGACGAACCTGGTCCCGTTCGATGGATTCGAACAGCGCCTTGAAGTTGCCTTCGCCAAAGCCATCATCGCCCTTGCGCTGGATGAACTCGAAGAACACCGGCCCAAGCAACGTTTCCGAGAAGATCTGCAGCAGCAGGCGCTTGTCACCCGACTCTGCGGCGCCATCAAGGAGGATGCCGCGCGCTTGCAGTTGATCCACCGGTTCACCGTGGCCTGGCAGGCGCTCTTCGAGCATTTCGTAGTAGGTTTGCGGCGGTGGGGTCATGAAGCGCATGCCAATGCCCTTCAGCGCATCCCAGGTCTTGAGCAGGTCATCGGTGAGGAAGGCCACGTGCTGGATGCCTTCACCGTTGAACTGCATCAGGAACTCTTCGATCTGCCCGGCGCCCTTGGACGACTCTTCGTTGAGCGGGATGCGGATCATGCCGTCGGGTGCGGTCATGGCACGCGAGGTCAGGCCGGTGTACTCGCCCTTGATATCGAAGTAGCGGATCTCGCGGAAGTTGAACAGCTTCTCGTAGAAACCGGCCCAATAGGCCATGCGCCCACGGTAGACGTTATGGGTCAGGTGATCGATGATCTTCAGGCCCGCACCCACAGGGTTGCGATCCACACCTTCGATGAAGTTGAAATCGATGTCGTAGATCGAGCTGCCTTCTTCAAAGCGGTCGATCAGGTACAGCGGCGCACCACCAATACCCTTGATCGCCGGCAGGCGCAGCTCCATCGGGCCGGTTTCGATCTCCACCGGCTGGGCGCCCAGCTCCAAAGCGCGGGCATAGGCTTCATGGGCATTGCGCACGCGGAACGCCATGCCACAGACCGATGGGCCATGTTCGGCGGCAAAGTACGAGGCGATGCTTTTAGGTTCGTTGTTCAGGATCAGGTTGATACCGCCCTGACGGTACAGGTGCACCTCTTTGGAACGGTGCGTAGCAACCTTGGTGAAACCGAGTATCTGCAGAACCGGCTCGAGTACGCCAGGTGTCGGCGATGCCAGCTCGATGAACTCGAAGCCCATCAGGCCCATTGGATTTTCGAAAATATCTGCCATGTTCTTGTCCTCATCTACAGCGAAAAATTAGTGATTTCCGGGGATGTAGAACAGAACAGGCGGTGAGCACGGGATGCCGCGCACGCTGCGAGCGAGGAAGTCACCAATGATCAATTTGAACCCATGGTTTGTCATATGGACCCATTCTCGGCGGGCTTGATTCTCCGGAGGTGGAGAACCTTATTGTTGTATTCGTAACCGGATTCTACATTGCGTAAATTGCTTTGTCGCGCTTTAGTTAGCCACGCTCCCTGACAAGCGGCTATCCTCTGCACGTTACCTTCCATCACATTAGGCCAGCATGCCCCTTACCACTAGACGCCGCGCCGGCTGGAGCTGGCGCACCCTGCTGCCCTGGGCGATCGGCGTAGTCCCGGTGGCGTGTGGCCTGGCAGTGATGAACTGGCAGATCGATCGCGACCTGCGCGCCAGCAGCCATGCCACCGCCGCCCAAGTGGTCGAGCATGTCGAGCGCATTCTCGACAGCTTGTCCAGCACCGCCCACGCGCTGCTGCCCTTGGCAGGTAGCCCCTGCACACAGGTCAAACTGGCCCTGCGTGGCCAGGTCACCCGTAATGCCTTCGTCCGTTCGACCAACCTTTTTCAGCACAACACGCTGTATTGCTCATCACTGTTCGGGGAGTTCGATGAGGTCGTCGACGCGAGCGAGTACACCAACGGCACGCTCTGGCTGATGGATGGCAACTCGGTGACGCCGGGCCATCCGCTGCTGGTGTACCGGGCCAGCGAGGGCGACCACGGGGCGATCAGCACCGTGGATGGCGACCACCTGCTCACGGCCCTGCGCCTGATCGGCCCGGACGATACGTTGCAGATTCGCGTCGGCAACGACTGGATGGGCAAGGACGGTATCGTCCACAAAGGCGTGCCCCCCACGGCTGCGACCGCCGCCGTGACGCTGAGCTCGACCCGCTACCCGTTCAGCGTGTACGGCGGCTATGGCGCCGAAAAGCAAGGCCAGCTGCTGCGCAGCCACTACCCCGCCCTGCTCAGCTTGCTGATGGTGCTCGGCGTGCTGGCCGGGGCCGCGTGCCACTGGCAAATCCGCCGTGCCACCTCGCCACGTGCCGAGTTGCAGCGCGCCCTTGAGGCTGACGAATTTCTGCCGTACTTCCAACCCGTGGTGCGCAAGGGCGATTACCGCTGGGCGGGCGCCGAAGTGCTGATGCGCTGGAACCACCCACGGGAAGGCCTGGTGCGCCCCGACCTGTTCATCCCCTACGCCGAACACAGCGGCCAGATCGTCGCCATGACCCGCGCGCTGATGCTGCACACCGCGCAGAGCCTGGCACCGTATGCCGCGCTGCTGGAAGATGGCTTTCACATCGGCATCAACATAACCGCCGACCATTGCCGCGACCTGAGCCTGCTCGACGACTGCCGGACTTTCCTTCAGCACTTTCCACCCGGACGGGTGGCACTGACCCTGGAGCTGACCGAACGCAAGCTGATCGAAGCCACCCCAGTGGCCTTGGAGTTGTTCGAGAAACTGCATGATATGGGCGTGATGATTGCCCTCGATGACTTCGGCACGGGCCAGTCGAGCCTCAACTACCTGCGCCAGTTCAAGGTCGACTACCTGAAGATCGACCAGAGCTTCGTCGCCATGATCGGTGTCGACGCGCTGTCCCTGCACATCCTCGACACCATCATCGAGCTGTCGGGCAAATTGGGCTTGGGCATCGTCGCCGAAGGCGTGGAAACCGAGGCCCAGCGTGACTACCTGGCCCAACACGCGGTGGATTTCCAGCAAGGCTACTTGTTCGCCCGGCCCATGCCGGCAGAGGCGTTCCTCGAAGCGCTGGCCGCACGCTCCGGTGTGTCGCGGTTGCCGCAGGACGCGCCCCCTGAGATCATGCGCGGCTGATCCACACGCTCAACTCCCCTATTCGAGGCATTCGTGTCAAAAGGCATCCTTTCATCGGTCATGGCGTCTTGCTTGTTCGCTGTGATGTACTTCTATACCTCCCTGCTCACGCCGCTCGATGGCGAAGAGATCTTTGGCTGGCGCACGCTGTTGACGCTGCCCTGCCTCACCCTGTTCATGCTGGCCTCGAAGGACTGGAAACGGGTCGGCGAGCTGCTGGCGCGGGTGCGGCGCACACCGGTGCTGCTGCTGGGGATGGTCGGTACGTCCTGGCTTATGGGGGTGCAACTGTGGCTGTTCCTGTGGGCACCGCTGCATGGGCGCAGCCTGGAAGTGTCGATGGGCTACTTCCTGCTGCCGCTGACCATGGTCTTGACCGGCCGCCTGGTCTACGGCGAACGCCTGTCGCACCTGCAGAAGGTGGCGGTGTGCTGCGCCGCGCTGGGTGTCGGGCACGAGCTGTACCAGCATGGCAGCTTCGCCTGGGAAACCCTGGTGGTGATGATCGGCTACCCGATCTACTTCGTGCTGCGCCGACGCTGCCGCACCGACCACCTGGGCGGCCTGTGGTGCGACATGTGCCTGCTGTTGCCATGGGCGCTGTACTTCGTGATCCAGGGGCCGTTGTCAGCGGCGGACCTGCTTGCCCACCCTGGCCTTTACGCCTTGATCCCGGTATTGGGAGCGATCAGCGCCTCGGCCCTGATCGCCTATGTGCTGGCCAGCCGTCTGTTGCCGTTCAGCCTGTTTGGCCTGCTTAGCTACGTCGAGCCGGTATTGCTGGTGGGCGTGGCCCTGCTGCTGGGTGAAAGCATCGGCCCGGATCAGTGGCTGACTTACCTGCCGATCTGGGCCGCAGTGCTGGTACTGGTTGTGGAAGGGTTCAAGCACCTGCTGCGTCAGCGTCGCCGTTCGGTATAAGCCGTACCTGGCGCACGCGCCGCTCTTCAACAGCCTCCACAGTCATGATCCAGCCATTCCAGGCCAAGCGATCACCCACCACCGGCAGGCGGTCCAGCAAGCTCATCACCAGGCCCGCGAGGGTCTGGTAATCCTCGGTGGCACGGGCACTGAAGCCGGTACGTGCCTGGACCTGGCTGAGGTTCAGGGCGCCGCTGACGACAAAGCCATCACCCTCTTCAACGATACCCGGGCCTTCCACTTCGCTGGCATCTGGCAACTCACCGGCAATCGACTCAAGGATATCGGTCATGGTCAGCAGGCCGGTGAAATCACCGAATTCGTTGACCACGAAGGCGATATGGGTAGATTGGCCACGCATCTGTTCAAGGGCGTTGAGGATGCTGAAGCTTTCCAGCAGGTTCAAAGGGGCCCGGGCCATGCGCTCCAGGTCTGGCTGGCTTCCCGACAGCAGCTCCTTGAACAACTCCTTCTTGTGCACGAAGCCCAGCGGCTCATCGATGCGACCATCGCGGATCAACGGGAGGCGTGAGTACGGCGAATTCGCCAGGGCTTCGGCTATGGCCGCGGCCGGCTGCGCAAGGTCGATCACATCGACTTCGGTGCGTGCGGTCATCACCGTGCGGATCGGCCGCTCGGCAAGGTTCAGTACACCACTGATCATTACCCGCTCCCGGCGGTCGAACAGCACCTCTTCGCCGCCGCCCCCGACCAGGTCGGCGATATCTTCGCCCACTTCGTCGGCCTCGACCCGACGGCCACCCAGCAGGCGCAGTACCGCATGGGCAGTACGCTCACGCAGCGGCCGATGCTGCTGCAGGCTGCGTTTGCGGCGCGCGCGGGCCAACTGATTGAACACTTCGATCAGGATCGAGAAGCCAATGGCCGCGTACAGGTAGCCTTTCGGTATATGGAAGCCCAGGCCTTCGGCGGTCAGGCTGAAGCCGATCATCATCAAGAAGCCCAGGCACAGCATGATCACTGTCGGGTGGGCGTTGACGAAGCGGGTCAGCGGTTTGCTGGCGACAATCATGATGCCGATCGAGAAGATCACCGCAATCATCATGATCGACAGCTGCTCGACCATGCCCACGGCGGTGATCACGGCGTCCAGCGAGAACACCGCATCGAGCACGACGATTTGCGCAACAATCGGCCAGAACGCCGCATGGCGTACCACGCCACTGGCCTGAGTGACGTGCCCTTCAAGCCGTTCGTGCAGCTCCATGGTGGCCTTGAAAAGCAGGAATACACCACCGAACAGCATGATCAGGTCACGGCCCGAGAAGCTCTTGCCAAACACCTCGATCAGCGGCGCGGTCAGCGTCACCATCCACGAGATACTCGCCAACAAGCCCAGGCGCATGATCAGCGCCAGGCTCAAACCGATGATCCGCGCACGGTCGCGCTGATGGGGCGGCAACTTGTCGGCCAGGATGGCGATGAACACCAGGTTGTCGATACCCAGCACCAGCTCGAGGACGATAAGCGTCAACAGGCCTAGCCAGGCCGTGGGGTCGGCTAGCCATTCCATTACCGGGTACTCACAAGGGAAGCGTCACAGGGACGGTTGAAGGATGGCCGAGAAGGCCGAAGACTGGGGGGCTCCGCGAAGGTGCTCATAGTTACCTGGGTAGAAATTGGGTAAGCGATCGTACAATCACAGCAGGTTTTTCTGACAGTGAGAAACTATTACAAAACCTGTAACAGCCCATTGGGGACTTTTGTTCAATACGCCAGAGCACCGCAGCCCGAAGATGCTCGGCAACTCCCCTCACAGGATTGCCCTCATGAGTCTGTCTTTGTCTATGGCCGCTTTCGCGCTGGCGGCCTCGATCTCCCCTGGCCCGGTCAACATCGTCGCCCTGGGCAGCGGTGCCCGTCATGGCCTGCGCGCTAGCCTGGCCCATGTGGCCGGTGCGACGCTGGGGTTCTGCCTGCTGCTGGTACTGGTCGGGCTGGGCCTGCATGAACTGTTGCTGCGCTGGCCGCTGCTGGGCGTGCTACTGCACTGGGGTGGGGTGGCTTTTTTGCTGTACATGGCCTGGAAACTGGCCAGCGATGATGGCCAGCTAGGTGGCGAGCACGGGCAGAGCGCGCCCTCGGCCTGGCATGGCGCAGCGATGCAGTGGCTCAACCCCAAGGCATGGCTGGCGGCGGTGGCGGGTGTCGGCGCCTACACCGGCGGCGAACAGCAACTGCTGTGGCTGTTTACCTGGATCTATGGGCCGATCTGTTTTGTCTCGGTGGCCAGCTGGGCATGGGCCGGAAGCGTGATTCGCCAGTGCCTGGGCAACCCCCGGCAGATGCGCTTGCTGAACCGCGGGCTGGCCGTGTTGCTGGTGGCCAGTGCTGCGTATCTGGTCATCTGAGCGACGGGGCACTCTTGCAGTAATGCCCCGGCGTTGCCGCCAGGTGTTTCTTGAACGCACGCTGCAAGTGCGCCTGGTCGGCGAAACCTGCCGCCAGTGCCACTTCGGCAATAGCACGGCCCTTGCGCAGGTACGCCCGGGCGAGCTGCACGCGCTGGTCAACCAGGTAGCCATGGGGCGTCAGGCCGAAACGCTGGCGAAAGGCCCGAATCAGGTAAGACCGGGATAAGCCACTGGCCATGCAGATGTCTTCAAGGCTCAGTGGGTCGGTACGGTGTGCGCGAATGAAGGCAGCAGCTGCGTCCAGCCGAGAGTGTTCCGGCACGTTCAAAGCTGGCGTGGCACCTAGCAGGCTTGGCAGTGTGCCAAAAAATGTCGCTACGCGGCCTTCACGATCAGGCAGGCCGTCGTCGAACAGGTCTGCAAATACCTGTAAAACGCGGCTATAGAGGCGCGGCGAGGTGCTGCAGGTCTGTTGAGGCAGCTGAAAACCCAGCGCCTGCAGCCATGGCAGATCCACGAACAGCATCAGGTAAGACCAGGCCTGGCCCTCGATGGGGTTGCAGGTATGCACAACCCCGGGGTTCATCAGCACCGTAGCACCGGCGCTCACTTCGATCTGGCTATCGCCGGTCAGGTAAGTACTGCGCCCACCGGTGATGACGCCGATGGAAAAACTCTCATGGGAGTGGGCGGCGTAGCACACCTGGCGCCCGTCCCCTACGCGCCGGGCTTCGACGAAGGGCAATGCCGGATCCCGCCAGAACCGCGACACCTCGATCATCACCCTGCCCTCATTCGCCGTCGTCGTGTACCACAACCAGCAACTGCGCCGGCTGCGGCCCCACAGAGCGCAGCCGGTGCGGCGTCTGGGCATTGAAATGCAAGGCATCGCCCTGCTCCAGCAGCACCCGTTCGTTCATGAAATCCACCTCTACCTGGCCTGCATGAACGAACAGAAACTCCTCGCCCTGGTGCTCCTTGAACGTCGGGTCACTGAACTGGGTCGGTGGCTGGATCAGGAACGGCAACAGGCTGCGCTGCCCCACCTGGCTGGTGAGTGCCGCGTACCCCGGCCCTGTGCCGTCGCCCACCAGGGCCTGGCGCTCAGCATGACGCACCAGGCTGTAACGGTGCTGCGCGGTTTGCTCTTCAGCGAACAATTCTTCGACATTGACGTTCAACGCCCGCGCCAGCTTCAGCGCCGCAGCGATCGACGGCGTGTTCAGGCCACGCTCGACCTTGGACAGGTAGCTCTTGGTCATGCCGGTTTTATCGGCCAGCAATTCCAGGGTCAGGCCCAGTTTCTTTCTCAGCAATTTCAATCGGATAGACATGTGACGCAGTTTTCCCAGGCGAAGGCAGATGCAAGGCTCGCGCGCACCGATGATACGTGGACTGCGCGCGAAATGCTGGCCCTGATCTCAAGGCATCACGGGCGGCACATACTGCAATGTCGTACCCAACGCCCACAGCAGCACCAGTACCAAGGGTGCATGCACCAGCAATTGCACGAACGAGAAGCCGATCAGGTCGCGCGCCTTGAGGCCCAGCACGCCCAGCAGCGGCAGCATGTAGAACGGGTTGATCAGGTTTGGCAGGGCTTCGGCAGCGTTGTAGATCTGCACGGCCCAACCCAGGTGATATTGCAGGTCATTGGCCACCAGCATCACATAGGGCGCCTCGATGATCCATTTGCCCCCGCCCGAGGGGATGAAGAAGCCCAGCACTGCCGAGTACACGCCCATCAGCACGGCGTAGGTATCGTGGGAGGCGATCTGTACGAAGAAGGTGGAAATGTGGTGGGCCAGGGTCTGTTCGTCCACGCCCTTGACCTGGGTGAGGATCGCCGCGATCGAGCCATACAACGGGAACTGGATTAGCACCCCCGTGGTGGTGGGCACGGCACGGGTCACCGCATCGAGGAAGCTGCGCGGGCGCCAGTGCAGCAAGGCACCCAGCATGATGAACAGGAAGTTGTAGGTGTTAAGCCCTGAGATGGCGGTGATTGCAGGCTTGGTGGCGAACTCCTGGTACAGCCAACCACCGGCCAGGGCCACCAGCAGCAAGGTCAGGATCGGGCTGTACTCCAGCCACTCGCCGGGCCGGCTGCGCTGGGCCGGTGGCGGCGCGGTGAAGCTTGGGTCGACGCCGCATTGTTCCGCCGTACGCGCGCTGGTCGCGCCTGGGGCGGTGGCATAGGCCACCACCAGCGATACGATCACCAGCGCCGCCAGCATGACCCCCGACTGCCAGAGGAAGATGGTTTCGGTGAACGGAATCACCCCGGTGATCGACAGAATCGACGGCGGCAAGCTGGCCGGGTTGGCCTGCAGTTGCGCCGCCGAAGACGAAAGGCCCAGCGCCCATACCGCGCCAAGGCCCAGGTAGGCAGCGGCGCCAGCGGCGCGGTAATCCATTTTCAGGTCAGTGCGGCGCGCCAGGGCGCGCACCAGCAGGCCTCCGAAGACCAGCGACAGGCCCCAATTGAGCAACGAGGCCAGCATCGAGACCAGCGCAACCCAGCACACCGCCGAACGGCCGTTGCTGGGGATACGCGCCAAGCGGTCGATCAGCCGAGCGGCAGGCGGCGAGCTGGCCACCACATAGCCGCCAATGACCACGAACGCCATCTGCATGGTGAACGGGATCAAGCTCCAGAAGCCATCGCCGAAGGCCTTGGCGGTGTCGGTCGGTTTGGCACCCATCACCAGGGCACCCAGGCACACCAGCACTACCGCAAGGGCGGCGAATACCCAGGAATCAGGGAACCAGCGTTCAGCCCAGTTGGAACAGCGCAAGGCAAAGCGGGCGGAACGGCTGTCTTGGATTTCAGCGGCCACAGTCATGTCCTTTTATTGGTTTTGTCGAACTGATCTTGAATCAACAGCAAAAACCCTGTGCAAGCTCGCTCGCACAGGGTTGATGATCACAGCAGAGGTTAGAACGTCATCTCTTTCACATCATCCGGCACGATCAGCTTGCCGGCGGTCTTCTCGATGATTTCTTCGACGCTTACCCCCGGCGCCGTCTCGCGCAGGATGAAGGTGCCATTGTCGATCTCCAGGTACGCAAGGTCGGTCAGTACCTTGCGAATGCAACCGGCACCGGTCAACGGCAGGCTGCAACGCTCCAGCAACTTGGACTCACCGTCCTTGGAGGCGTGGGTCATGGTGACGATGATGTTGTCGGCACCGGCCACCAGGTCCATGGCGCCGCCCATGCCCTTGACCAGCTTGCCGGGGATCATCCACGAGGCGATGTTGCCTTGCACATCCACTTCGAAGGCGCCCAGCACGGTGAGGTCGACGTGGCCACCACGGATCATGGCGAACGATTGCGCCGAATCGAAGATCGATGCGCCACGGCGGGCGGTAACGGTCTGCTTGCCGGCGTTGATCATGTCGGCATCGATCGTGCTTTCGGTAGGGAACTCGCCCATGCCGAGCAAGCCGTTTTCCGACTGCAGCATGACATCCATATCGTCGGGTACGTAGTTGGCCACCAGGGTCGGAATGCCAATGCCAAGGTTGACGTAGTAGCCGTCCTTCAGTTCACGGGCGACGCGTTGCGCCATCTGTTCGCGGGTCAGTGCCATGGTCAGGATCTCTTTGTTGTTCTGAAGGAGGGCGCTCAGGCCTTGACGGTGCGCTTTTCGATACGCTTTTCGAAGGTACCGACAATCACACGGTCCACGAAAATACCGGGGGTGTGGATCTCGCTGGGCAGCAGCACGCCCGGTTCGACGATCTCTTCCACTTCAACCACGGTGATCTTGCCGGCGGTGGCCGCCAGCGGGTTGAAGTTCTGCGCGGTGTTGCGGTACACCACGTTGCCGTAATGGTCGGCCTTCCAGCCCTTGACGATGGCGAAGTCACCGGTGATGGATTCTTCGAGAATGTAATGGCGGCCTTTGAATTCACGCACTTCCTTGCCATCGGCGACTGGGGTGCCATAGCCGGTGGCAGTGAAGAAGGCCGGGATGCCAGCGCCGCCGGCGCGCATTTTTTCGGCCAGGGTACCTTGTGGGGTGAGTTCGACTTCCAGTTCACCACTGAGCAGTTGGCGTTCGAATTCGGCGTTCTCGCCCACGTAGGAAGCGATCATCTTGCGAATCTGGCGCTCTTCCAGCAGTACACCCAGGCCGAAACCATCGACACCGCAGTTGTTGGAGACCACGGTCAGGCCCTTGACGCCACGGCGCTTGATCTCGTTGATGAGGTTTTCCGGGATGCCGCACAGGCCAAAGCCACCGGCCAGTACCGTCATGTTGTCGGTCAGGCCGTCAAGGGCCTCTTCATAGGTTGCTACGCGCTTGTCCAGTCCGGCCATGTTGATCCGCCTTTTGTAGTTGTTGAACCGACGAGGCTGTCGGTGAGCGTGTGCTGACATCTTCACCGCAGACGACTGATTTGTTAATTTTGTTTTCATCATTGATTGATAACGTTTTCAAAACAAACAGTAGGCCCGTCATGAACGTCAAGCAACTCCGCGCCTTCGTCGCCGTGGCCAAGTACCAAAGCTTCGCCCAAGCCGGCGAGCATCTGCATGTTTCGCAACCGGCATTGAGCCTGACCATCAAGGCCCTTGAGGAAAACCTCGGCGGCGCCTTGCTCAGCCGCACCACCCGCAGTGTCAGCCTGACGGCCGAAGGTGAAGTACTGCTGCCACTGGCGCGGCGCCTGCTGGCCGACTGGGACGACACCGAAGAACTGCTGCGCCAGCGCTTCACCCTGCAACTGGGTCGGGTTTCAGTGGCGGCGATGCCGGCTTTTGCAGGCAACTTGCTGCCCCGCTCGCTCAAGGTGTTTCGCCAGCGCTACCCGAAGGTCAACGTCACCGTGCACGATGTGATCAACGAACAGGTACTGGAACTGGTGCGCCATCGTCGCGTCGAACTGGGCATCGGCTTCGAACCGGACAACACCGATGGCCTGGCCTTCTACCCGTTGTACATGGACCGCTTCGTCGCCGTGGTACCCGCCGACTCACCGTTGGCGTTGTTGCCCGGGGTCAGTTGGGCACAACTGCTGGCCGAAGATTTCATTGCCTTGCAGCGCCCTTCGGCGGTGCGTCTGCTGATGGAACAGAACGTTGCGGCCAGGCACGGCAAACTGGCAGTGGCGTTCGAAAGCCATCAGCTGTCGACCATTGGGCGCATGGTTGCCAGTGGCCTGGGCGTCAGCGCAGTACCGGCGCTGTGCATCAACCAGATGCAGGAGCTCGGCGCCCGCTGCCTGCCCTTGGTCGAGCCCTCGGTTGAACGGCGCATCGGTGTCATTGCCCTGAGCGAGCACAAATTGTCCACCGCAGCGCAAGCGCTGCTCGAGGTACTGCTTTCCCATACCCTGATCCCGGAGGTGACATGCGACACGTGAAACTGGCAGGTTCGAGCGTTCCGGCCATTGGCCAGGGCACCTGGTACATGGGTGAAGACCCCGGCCGCCGTGCAGCAGAGGTGTCTGCCCTGCAACAGGGTATCGAGCTTGGCCTGAGCCTGATCGACACTGCTGAAATGTATGCCGAGGGCGGCGCGGAGGAAGTGGTCGGCCAGGCCATCGCCGGGCGTCGGGACCAGGTGTTTCTGGTCAGCAAGGTCTACCCGCACAATGCCAGTACGCGGGGCGTGCCGGCTGCCTGCGAGCGCAGCCTCAAACGCCTGGGTACCGACTGCATCGACCTGTACCTGCTGCATTGGCGTGGCCAGCATCCACTTGAGCAGACCGTCGAGGCGTTCGAGCGCCTGCGCGAACAGGGCAAGATCAAGCGCTGGGGGGTGTCCAACTTCGACGTCGATGACCTGCGCGAGTTGAACAACCCCGATTGCGCCACCAACCAGGTGCTGTACAACCCGACGCAGCGCGGCATCGAGTTCGACCTGCTGCCGTGGAGCCAGAAGCATGCATTGCCAACCATGGCGTACTGCCCACTGGCTCAGGCCGGGCAGTTGCTGCAGCATCCTGTGCTGCTGGAGATCGCCGAGCGCCATGGCGCGTCAACGGCCCAGGTCAGTCTGGCCTGGGTGACACGTGAAGATGGGGTGATCGCCATTCCCAAGGCGGTAGCGCCAGAACATGTGCGGCTGAATGCGGCGGCGGGTGTGCTGACCTTGAGCAGCGAAGACCTACGGGCAATCGACCGGGCGTTTCCACCGCCGGCCCGCAAACAACGGTTGGCGATGGTCTGACCGACACCGCCCTTGTAGGAGCGGCCTTGCGTCGCGAAAGGGCTGCGCAGCGGCCCCAGGATTTCAGCGTCACCGCATATAATGCCGGGGCCGCTGCGCAGCCCTTTCGCGACGCAAGGCCGCTCCTACACACTCAGTGAAAATCGCGGCTACGAACATTCAGCCCCTGCAGCAAGGGGCTGACATCCTCCAGCCGTCGGGCGATCAGGTGGCGAACGCCATTCTCCTGCTCCAGCCGCCCGCTCACCTTGAGCAATTGCGAGCCCACCAATGCTCGCCGCTGCCGCTCGGCCAAGTCACGCCACACCACCACATTGACCATGCCGTACTCATCCTCCAACGTCACGAACGTCACCCCGCTGGCGGTTTGCGGGCGTTGCCTGCCCACCACCAGCCCGGCCACGGCAATGCTGTCGCCATGCTCGACAGCAGCCAGCTCGCACGAACTGCGACAGCCCAACGCGCGCAAGCGTGGGCGCAGCAGTGTCAACGGGTGTGGCCCAAGCGTGGTACCCAAGGTCTGATAATCACTGACAAGGTCTTCACCCACGGTCGGCGCCGGTAGCGCCACCGCGCCCTCTGGCACTGCGTCCACTTCAGCGAACAAGGGCAGTTGCGGTTGCACGGCCGCCACCTGCCAGCGCGCCTGGTGGCGGTCACGCGCCAGGGCCCTCAGTGCCCCGGCGTCCGCCAGGCGGGCGCGGGCACGCTGGTCGAGCCCTGCACGCAGGCACAGATCTTCGACATCGCGCCAGGGCCGTTGCGCCCTCGCCTGCTCCAGGCGCCGAGCATCGGCCTCGGCAAAGCCCCGAATCTGCCGCAACCCCAGGCGAATGGCTAGGGCATTGTCAGCCACGCGCTCGAGCGTGCAATCCCACTCGCTGTGAAACACATCCACCGGCCGCACCTCGATACCTTGGCGCCTGGCCTCCTGCAGCAGTTGGTCGGGGCTGTAGAAACCCATGGGCCAACTGTTGACCAACGCACAGGTGAAAATGGCCGGCTCATGGCACTTGAGCCAACTGCTCGCATAACACAGCAAGGCAAAGCTGGCCGCGTGAGACTCAGGAAAGCCATAGCTGCCGAAGCCCTTGATCTGCTCGAAGATGCGCTCGGCAAACGACAAGTCGTAACCATTGCGCAACATGCCTTGTATCAGCCGCTCACGGTGCGGCTCCAGCCCACCGTGGCGCTTCCAGGCGGCCATGCTGCGCCGCAACTGGTCGGCCTCGCCCGGGCTGTAGTCGGCAGCCACCATGGCCAGTTCCATGACCTGTTCCTGAAACAGCGGCACCCCCAGGGTACGCTCGAACACTTCCTGCAACTTCGGCGAGGGGTAGGTGACCGGTTCCTGCTTCAGGCGCCTGCGCAAGTAAGGGTGGACCATGTCGCCCTGGATCGGCCCGGGTCGCACGATGGCCACCTCGATCACCAGGTCGTAGAAGGTGGTGGGTTTGAGCCGAGGCAACATGGCCATTTGCGCCCGTGATTCGATCTGGAACACGCCCATGGTCTCGGCCCGACTGATCATCGCGTAGGTAGCCGGGTCCTCAGCTGGAATGCTCGCCAAGGTCAGCTGCCGGCCACGGTGGCGTTGCAGCAGGTCGAAACAACGGCGCAAGGCGCTGAGCATGCCCAGGGCCAGCACATCGACCTTGAGCAGCCCGACCATGTCCAGGTCGTCCTTGTCCCACTGGATCACCGTGCGGTCTTGCATCGCGGCGTTTTCCACCGGCACCAGTTGGTCCAGCGGTTGCTGCGAGATGACAAAGCCGCCAGGGTGTTGCGACAGGTGCCGGGGAAAGCCGATCAGCTCAGCGGCCAGAATCAGCACCCGCCGCAACGATGGGCTGCTGGCCTCGAAACCCGCTTCGGCCAAGCGCTGTGCATCGGGGATGCGATCACTCCAGCGGCCGCAGCACTTGGCCAGTGCATCCACCTGATCGGCCGGCAACCCCAGTACCCGCGCCACATCACGCACCGCTCCGGCAGCGTGATAGGTGTTGACCACGGCGGTGAGTGCGGCGCGATGCCGGCCATAGCGACGAAACACGTACTGGATCACTTCTTCGCGGCGGTCGTGCTCGAAGTCCACGTCGATGTCGGGCGGCTCGTTGCGCTCGCGTGACAGAAAACGCTCGAACAGCAGGCGGTGCTGCATGGGGTCGAGTTCGGTAATCCCCAGCACGAAACACACCACCGAGTTGGCTGCCGAACCCCGGCCCTGGCAGAGGATACGCTGGCTGCGGGCGAAGGCGACGATGTCGTGCACGGTCAGGAAGTAGCTTTCGTAAGCCAGCTCTTCGATCAATGCCAGCTCCCGTGCCAGCACTTCGCGCACCTTGTCGCTCGGCCCGGCCGGCCAGCGCAACGGCAAGCCTCGCTCGCACAGTTCGCGCAGCCAGCTTGCGGGGGTATGGCTTTCGGGCACCAGCTCACGCGGGTACTGGTACTTGAGTTCGCTGAGGTCGAAACGGCAGCGTTCGGCAATGGCCAGGGTCTCGGCCAGCAAATCGGCGGGGTACAGCTCCTGCAGCTGCTGCGCGTTGCGCAGGTGACGCTCGCCATTGGCGAACAGGTGGCGCCCGGCCTCGGCTACCTGGCAGTGCTGGCGGATGGCGGTCATGCAATCCTGCAGGGCACGGCGACCGCGTACGTGCATGTGCACGTCGCCGCAGGCCACGGCACGGACACCGACCTTGCCCGCCAGTTCACGAAGCTTGCCGAGGCGCACCTCGTCGTCACTGCCTCGGTGCAAGTGCACCGCCAGCCAGAGCCGCTCGGCGAACAACGTGTGCAGCCAGTGGCCAGGCGCAGGGTCATCGGGGTCGTCGGCTATCCATAGCGCCAGCAACCCTTGATTGTGCGCGCGCAGGTCATCGCCGAACACCTGATACGCGCCCTTTTCCGCCCGCCGTCGCGCACGGGTAATCAGTGCGCACAGGCTCTGGTAGCCCGCCAGGTTTTCCGCCAGCAGCACCAGCCTGGGGCCATCCTGCAGGCGTATTTCACTGCCGACAATCAGTTGTAGCTGGTGCTCCTTGGCCGCCTGCCAGGCGCGCACGATACCGGCCAGGGTGCACTCATCGGTGATCGCCAAGGCTTGGTAGCCCTGCTCGCGGGCACGCCGGAACAACTCATCGGCACTCGACGCCCCCCGCTGGAAGCTGAAGTTCGACAGGCAATGCAATTCGGCATAGCCGAATGTATTCATGCGAACCAACCTTGCAACCACAACGGGCCAGGCTGGCTGAGGTCTCGGTAGGCCCAGCCACGCAGGCCTTCGCGGGTTTCGATGCGGTAGTAGTCGCGACGCACGTCGCCACCGTCCCACCAGCCCGATTCGATGCGCTCGGCTTGGCCCAACAAGCGGTGCCCTGCGTCGTCAAGTGCCAAAGGCGTCGGGAGCAGCCAGCCGGGGCGGCTACCTGGCATCAGTTGCAGGCTCGCGCGTGCGCCCTGCTCCACCGCTTGCCAGGCGCATTCGGGGCGATGGTCGGCCTGGGCGCTCAGCCCTTTTACCGCCTCATCGCCCAAGCGCGCACGCAACCGCTCACGCAGCTGCTCCCAAGGCTGCGCCTGCTGCGCGCGGGGGTCGAACAGCGCCTGGTGCTGGGGCACGAAGGGTGGCAAGTCATCGGCGACCAGGCGCAGGTTGCGTACCGGGGCGCGCAGCTGCAGCGGCTCCAGCCGCCCTTTGGCCAACTCGAAGAGCATGCCGGCATCACGCTCGGCTGCCAGCAGGCCCACCTGCAGTTGCGTGTCAGGCCCTTCGGCATGCTCAAGGTGCAGGCAGAAGCGTTGCACGCCGCAATCGCGCCCGGCCAGGAACGCGCCAAGGTCATTGAGCATTCTGCGCAATGGGAACAGCAGCGCCTGGTGCGATTCAACGTCAAAGTTCAGCTCCAGACGCGCTTCGAAGCGGTCAGGCGGCTGGTAGAAAGCCAACCCCAGGTTACGCAGGCCCAGCAACTGGTCCAAGTGCAGCTGGACCTGGGCAGAAAAGCGTTTGGCCAGGGCATCGCGAGGCAAGGCCATGACCTGGCCGAGCTGGCGCAGCCCCATGCGGGCAAAGGCCTCGGCGGCCTCCTGAGGCAGCCCGACACGCTCGATTGGCATGCGTGCCAGCACTGCGCGCGCCTCTTCGGCGCAGGTCACCGCCAAGCCATCGTGGCCATTGGCGAGCATGCGCGCCGCCACCGGGTTGCTGGCCAGCACAATGCGCTGACGCAAGCCCAACTCGCCAAGCTCTTGGCGCAGCCGTGCCTCGAACAAGGGCCAGGGGCCGAACAATTGCAGGCTGGAGCCTACTTCAAGCAGCAGCGCCCGTGGGTAATGCAGGCTCACCTGGGCGCTGAAGCGATAGGCCCAGGCTGCCAGCAGTTGTTGCAACTGTTCGATGCGTTTGCCGTCGGCCTCCACGCAGGTGAAGCCATCGGCCAGGGCACGGGCTGCTGTCAGGGTCTGCCCGGCACGCAGGCCCAATGCCGCAGCAGCGGGGTTGACCGCCTGCAAGACGCGCCGCTGAGTGGGGCCGCCAATCAGCACCAGTGGCGTATCGGGGTCGTCGCGTTCGCGCAGCACCGTGTCCAGCGCCAGCTGTGGCAGCAGAATGCAGGCCCAGAGCATGATGCATCAGCCCTGCCCGGGGCAGGCGATGGGCAGCGCCGGGGGCATGCCACCTCGGCTCTTGAGCACGCGCCATTGTGCTGGCCGGGTGTCGATGGCAATGCGCAAAGCGGCTGGCGACGGGTTGTTTGCCGCCTGCTGCGGGCGGCAGGCGAAGGCCAGCGCCTGGCCGGTTTCGGCGGCCACCTGCAGGCGCCGCAGAGCACGGTCATCGGCGCGTTCTGGCCAGCACAGCACGGCGGCGCAACTGCCCGAGCGCAGGCATTGCTCAGCCGCCCAGAGCGCGTCGACCGGCGCGGCGGCGACCTGGACCAGCCAGCGTAAATCCACCCCCGCTGCCTGCCAGGCCGGGGCAAAGGGAATAAACGGTGGCGCGACCAGCACTACCCGACCGCCTTCAGCGGTCAGGCGTGCCAGCGAAGGCCACAGCAACTTCAGCTCACCGCAACCGGGGCTGGCCAGCAACAGTTCGCTGAGCGCTGCGGCCGGCCAGCCGCCCTCTGCAAGGCGTTGGTCCAGCGCGGCATGGCCGGTGGGCTGCAACCCCAGAGGCCGAGCCTGAACCTGCCGACCGCGCCAGACCTGACGCTGGTCGAGCAGCCTGTCGAGATCGACCACCGCGCCCATCAGTCGCGCCTCAGCAGGCCGCAGAACACGCCTTCGATGAAGAACGCCTGTTCAGGCCCCACATCAATCGGCGCATAGGCCGGGTTGCGTGGCAGCAGCCGGTAACCACCGGCCTGGCGCTGCAAGCGCTTGATGGTCACCTCGCCGTCCAGGCGGGCAACCACGACCTGCCCGTCACGGGCCTCGCCCTGCTGGCGAATGCCGACCAGGTCACCGTCGAAGATGCCGTCGTCGATCATGGAGTCACCGCGCACCTTCAACAGGTAATCGGGTGTGCGCCGGAACAGGCTGGGGTCGATCAGCAATTGCTCGTGGATACCGAGGTCCGGGCCGATCGGCGCACCTGCGGCGACCTGGCCCAACACGGGCACTTCGAGAATTTCCGGGCGGCGCAGGGGCTGGGCCAGGCGAATGCCACGCGCCTGGTTTGGCGTGACGTCGATGTAACCGGCCTGGCACAGGGCGGTGATGTGCTTGCGCGCGACGCTGCGCGAGGCAAAGCCGAAGCGCGTGGCGATGTCGGCGAGGCTCGGGGGCTGGCCGTGATCGGTGATGCGCTCACGAATGAATTCGAGAATGGCGCGGCGTTTGGGGGTCATATTGTCCATGGAGCACATTTGTACTCTTTTCCCAGCGCACTGAACAGCCCCCTTCGTCGTCTGCTTTGGTTATGATCGTTGGGCTTGTGTTTTTTCATACCTGGATACCTGATGCTGACTGCCCTGCTGTTCGACCTCGACGGAACCCTTACCGATACCGATACCCTGCACTTGCAGGCTTTCCGCCAGTTGCTGCGTGAGCATGATGGCCGCGAACTTTCCCAGGCCCAGTTCGATGCGCAGGTTAGTGGCCGGGCCAACGGCGAACTGTTCGCCGAGCTGTTTGCCGATGCCAGCCCACAGGAGTGCCTGGCACTGGCAGACCGCAAAGAGGCGTTGTTCCGCTCGCTGGCGCCATCGCTCGAGCCGATGCCGGGGCTGTTGCGCCTGCTGGAGCACGCCCAGGCCTATGGCCTGGGCATGTGCGTGGTCACCAACGCGCCGCGGCTCAATGCCGAGCACATGTTGCAGGCCATGGGGCTGGGGGCACGTTTCGAGCATGTGCTGGTGGCCGAAGAGCTTGAACGTGCCAAGCCGGACCCGCTGCCCTACCTGACCGGGCTGCAGCGCCTTGGCGCGGTGGCCGGTCAGGCGCTGGCCTTCGAGGACTCGCTGCCTGGGGTCCGGGCTGCCAGCGGGGCGGGTATCTTTACGGTGGGGGTTGCCACGACGCAGACAGCCGAACGGCTGATGGAGGCGGGTGCTGGGTTGGTGATTCGGGACTTTGATGATCCGCGGTTGTGGGCGTTGATTGAATCGATGGGGTGATGGCTTTGGAGCATGCCTTGAGCGCTCTAGCGCCTATGAGATCGAGCGCCGCCCGCGCGGCGCATCGCGAGCTAAGCTCGCTCCTACATTTGTCCCACGCGCCCCTCCTCCAGGCCCCCACATGCTCATCGACGAAGAACTGACCCTGAAAAAGCTGGAAACCTTCCTCGCCTTCATGCGCAGTGGCAACCTCGGCCGGGCCGCCGCCGAACTCGCCACCAGTGCCGTCAGCGTGCACCGCGCCATCCACTCGCTGGAAAACGCCCTGCGTTGCCCCCTGTTCAAGCACGAAGGTCGCCAGCTGATCCCGCTGGAAAGTGCCTACGTGCTGGAAAAAAAAGCCCGCCAGCTGATCCAGGACGCCGAGCAGATGGTCCGCCAGACCCGCGAGGCCGCAGGCTTCTATGCCGAACGCTTCCGCCTTGGCGCCCTGTATTCGCTGACCGTGAAGACCGTGCCAAAACTGGTCATGGGCCTGAAGCTACGCCGCAGCGAGCTCAACATCGACCTGACCCTGGGCTCGAACGTCGACCTGCTGCAACGCCTGAAAAACCACGAACTGGAGGCCATCCTGGTATCGCTCGACGAAAGTGTCAGCGACCCCGCCTGCGAGCAACTGCCGCTTTTCTCCGACGATATCTTCCTCGCCGTCCCCACCGACTCGCCCTTTGCCGAACAAGCCGAGGTGGACCTGGCAGACCTCGCCGACTCCACGTTCATCACCCTGACCCAAGGCTTCGCCACCCACCGTGACGGTGCGCGGGTATTCCAGCAGGCAGGGTTCGAGCCCAAGGTGGCCATGCAGGTGAACGATATCTTCACCCTGCTGAGCATGGTCAGCTCGGGCGTGGGCTTTGCCCTGCTGCCAGGGCGGATCGCAGCGGTGTACGAGAACCGGGTGCGGCTGATTGCCCTGCAGCCGCGCTATCGTCTGCAACAACATATCGGCGTGGTGTTTCTGAAAGCACGGGAGCGGGAACCGAACCTGTTGGCGTTGCTGGCGCAATGCAGGATGTACAGCCGGGAAAACTGAACAAGGCCTGCAGGGCTTTTGCACGCCAGCACAGATTACACCACCTGCCGTGCAGCGCGTCGGCCTGAACCGGCATGGCGCCCTTGCAGCAGCACGGCCAGCGCAGCCAGCACCGCCGGTACAAGCAACGACGCGAACACCTGCGCGAAGCTCCACCCCATTGCCAGCATCTGGGCGCCGGCAAACGCACTGAGAATCGCCCCGAAACGGCCGATGCCACTCATCCAGCTGGCACCGGTCGCGCGCGCTTCGGTCGGGTAGAACGCTGCCGCCAGCGCATTCATGCCCACACTGGCACCATTGAGGCCAAAGCCCACGGCCCAGGCAATCGTGCACAGCCAGGTGAAGTCCCCGGCCACTTGGCCAATGGCGAAGATCACTGCGCCGCTGAACAGGAAGGTCAGCATCAGCACGCGTTGCGGGTTGCAGCGGTCCATGGCCCAGCCCACCGAAATCGCCCCCAGCGGCCCGCCGATCTGGAAGCAGGCGGTGACGATGGCCGCTTCGGCTACCGAGAAGCCACCGCCCTCCTTCACCAGAGTGGGCAACCAGCCGCTGAACAGGTAGACCAGAAACAACGCCAGCACGTAGCCGGTCCAGAGCATGAAGGTGCCGAAGCGATAGCGCGGCGAAAGGATGGTGCCAATTGCCCCACCGCTGCTCGGCGTGCTGGGCGGCAGCACAAAAGTGCTGTCGGCGCTGATGCGCCCCGGCGCCAGGCGGCTGACAATGGCGCGTATGCGTCGCACATCGGCACCCTTGCTGACCAGGAAGGTGACCGATTCGGGCAGCCGCCAGCACAGCAACGGCAAGGTCAGCAGCGGCAGCACGCCACCCAGCACCAGCACACTGCGCCAGCCCAGGTTCGGGATCATCCAGGCACTGACAAAGCCGCCTGCCGCCGCGCCCAGGGAAAAGCCGCAGAACGCCAGGGTGATCAGCAACGAGCGGCTGCGCGCCGGCGCGTATTCGCTGACCAGGGTGCTGGCATTGGGCATGGCGGCGCCCAAGCCCAGCCCGGTGAGAAAACGCAGGGCCACCAGGGTTTCAAGGTTGGGCGAAAACGCCGAAGCCAGGGTCCAGACGCCAAACAGCAGGACGCTGCCCAGCAAGACCACCTTGCGCCCGTAGCGATCTGCCAGGGGGCCGGCGATCAAGGCCCCGAGCGCCAGGCCGATGAGGGCGGCGCTCAGCACCGGGCCCAGGCTTTGCGCGTTCAGGCCCCAGTCGCTTTTCAGCTGCGGGGCGATGAAACCGATGATGGCGACGTCCAGCCCGTCCAGGGCGATGATCAGAAACCCCAGAAAGACCACCCACTTCTGGTAGCGGCCGATGGGTTGCTGGTCGATCAGTTGGCGCACATCGATAGCGTTGTTCATGGGTATCACCTGTTGTTGTTTTTATGCGGGTGCAGGGCCCCGGTGGCATTAGCGGTGAGCGAGGCTGTGCAGCCGCACCGGCCTGATGATCCGCGTCTCCTGGGCCACCACCAGGTCACGGGTGGCGTGCAGGTAGGCGGCGAAGTCCGGGTCGGCATCGCGGGCGGCGCTGCGCGTTTCGAAGTCATCCAGGCTGTCGTAGCCCCACAGGTGCACCACCTGGTTCAGCGGGCCGATGCTGCTGGTGTAGAAGGCCAGTGGCGCCCCCAGATGGCGCAGCAGAATCGGCATCGCCAACTGGTCGAAGGCCTCGAGAAACGCCGCCATGCCACGTGGGCGAATGGTGTAGATCCGATGGTCGACGATGGCCTTGTCCATCACGCCACCTCCCGTGCATTGGCCGCAGTCGCCAGGCCTTGTTCGACGCCTGCCAGATGGCGCCCGGTGATGTAGCCAAAGGTCATGATCGGCCCCAGGGTGATGCCTGCGCCGGGGTAGTTGCCGCCCATGATGCTGGCGCGGTCGTTGCCAACGGCATACAGCCCCTCGATGGCCCGCTCATCGGTGCCGAGCACTTCGCCGACCACACTGGTGCGGATCCCGTCGAAGGTACCCAAGTCGCCCATGATCACCTTCACGGCAAAGTAAGGCCCCTCGCCCAGCGGCGCCACGCAAGGGTTGGGCGCGTGTTGCGGGTCGGCCAGATAACGATTGAAGCGGGTAGTGCCACGCCCGAACTGGCGGTCCTCACCCTGAACGGCGCCCAGGTTGTACTCACGCACGGTCTGCTCCAGCCCGGCGGCATCGATCCCGGCCTTGCCGGCCAGCTCTGCGAGGCTGCGCCCCTTGAGCAGGTAGCCATTGCGCAACAGCGGCCCCAGCGGCATCGGCGCGGGCTTGGCGAAACCCAGGCCATACTTGGCCAGGGTGCGGCGGTCACAGACCAGCCACATGGCGGTTTCCGGCTGCTCGGCACAGGCTTCGATCAACGCTGCCCCCACATCGTGGTAGGAATTCGATTCGTTGGTGAATCGCTTGCCCGAGCGCAGCACCCCGATCACACCGGGCTTGTAACGATCGAGCAAATGCGGAAAGGCAACGTAGCGCCCTGCCCCCATGGGCACTTTCGATACCGGCATCCAGGCCGCTGCGGCTTGCAGGCGGATATCGACCTTGGCGCCCAATGCTTCGGCCATGCGGGCACCATCACCCGTGTTGCCTTCAGGCACCGGCGAAAAATGCTCACCGCCGCGACGCACATGCGGGTAGGCCTGCTTCAACCGTTGCAGGTCGTGGGAGAACCCGCCACAGGCCAGCACCACACCCCGCCGCGCTTCGATACGCAGCTCGCTGTCGCCTTGCTTGGCCAACACCCCCGTGACCCGGTTGCCTTCAAGCAACAGTTGCCTGGCCGGGGTGCCGGTCAGAATCGGAATATCCAGGTCCAGCGCCGACCTCACCAGTCGCGCCGCCAAGGCATTGCCGCTGGTGACCTGAGTACCGCGCCGGTACAGCGCCAGCTCTTTGAAATGGGTTAGCAAGCGCTTGGCCACATAAGCGAACGACGACAGTGAACGCGTGACATTGAAGAAGTGCTTGAGGTCGGCATTCGACGAGTTGAACATCATGCCGATGAAAGTGATGGTCTTGAGCGGTGGCCGCAGGCGTGCCATGTCTGGCCCCAGGCCCCGGATATCGTAGGGCGCCGCCAGTATCGAGCGGCCGACCTCGACGCCACCCTCCACCTGCGGGTGGTAGTCGGGGTACAGGGTGGGGACGAATTTGACGGCTGTCTCGCGCTCGAAGAAGTCCACCATGCGTGGCCCGTGGCGCAGAAACGCCTTGACCGCCGCTTCGTCGAAGCAGTCGCCGGTTTCGTTGCGCAAGTAGGTAAGTGCCGCCGCCTCGCTGTCGTTTACCCCATGTCGGCTGCACGGCACCCACAGCACCCCGCCGGAAAACGCCGTGGTGCCGCCGAAGCAGTCCGCCTTCTCGATCACGATTACATCCAGGCCGTGCTTTTTCGCGGTGATCGCTGTCGCCAGGCCACCGGCCCCCGCCCCCACCACCAGTACATCGCAGTTGCGCGTGTTCATGGGCGAACGCCCTCGAAGCCTGGGCGTGGGATCAATGCCATGGGCATGCTCTCCAGCCCGCCATCGACGGTCAGCTCGGCGCCGTTGATGTAGTCGGCGCGCGGGCTGGCGAGAAACAGGACTGCTTCAGCGATGTCCTGCGGCTCGCCGATCCGCTGGTTGGCGGTCATGGCGCTGCGCTGGCGCTCGATGTGCGGGTCGGCGTAGAACGCGGCCGACAACGGCGTGCGGATCAACCCGGGGCACACCGCATTACTACGCACCCCGCGCGGGCCCCACTCCACGGCTATTTGCCGCGACAACAGGCTGACACCGGCCTTGGCCGCGCTGTAGGCACCGCTGTTGGGTTGTGGGTAATGAGCGGCGATGGACGCAATATGCACGATCCGCCCCTGGCCACGGGCAAGCATCGAACGGCCGAAGGCCTGGGAACACAGCAGGTAGCCGCTGAGGTTGACCGCCAGTACCTGGTTCCATTGCTCCAGGCTCAGCGTTTCAAGGGCACCGGGGCGCAACACACTGGCGTTGTTGACCAGTACATCGCAGCGACCGTGCAGCGCCTGCACCTGTGCCGCCGCCTGGCTGACGCTGTCGGGGTCGGCGATGTCGCAGCCCAGCGCGCTGACCTCGCCGACGCTGTGCTCGCCCAAGGTCGCCGCCAGCTCGCGGCATTTATCCAGGTCGCGATCCAGCAACACCACATGGGCATGCTGCCCCACCAATGCGGCAGCCAGGGCCGCGCCAATGCCGCCGGCCGCGCCGGTTACCACGCAAACGGCAGAGTCCAGGCCCAGCCAGTGATCAGTCGTCATCTTGTTGTTATGCATGCTGCTCTCCAGAGTGTCGCTTCATCTGGCAAACAGCCTAGGGCCGGCACGTGCCCGGGCAGAATGGACAAAACCTGCAACCCACCCCACATTCCCGACAATTTCGTCCACTGGCCCTTAACCCGGCAAGCCGCTGTGGCACAGTAGCCGGGTATCGATCACAACAATAACTACAAGACCATGAACAAGATCCCCAACTACGCCCTGTACGGCGAAACCGCGCAGCCGGTGTGGCACGAGTCCCTGCATGTGGAGTCGATCTCGCAACGCTCCGGCGCCTACAACTGGGAGATTGCCGCGCACCGTCATGAAGGCCTGCTGCAGTTGCTGTACCTGCAAAGCGGTGCCGGCGAAGTGCTGTTCGACAGCGACCGCGTGCAGGCCCGGGCGCCCTGCGTGGTGTACGTGCCGGCGCAGGTGGTGCATGGTTTTCATTGGGCCGGCGCGGTCGAGGGCCAGGTGATCACGGCGGCGCAGCATCCGCTGGAAAGTATCGCCCAGGTACTGGCACCGAACCTGCTGGCACAGGTGCGCAAACCCCAGGTGATCGCCCTGCCGCAGTGGGACGCCGACGAAGACCCGCTGCTACCGCTGTGCCGCGCACTGCGTGAGGAATACCACAACCGCGCCCGCGAGCATGTGGCGTGCAGTATGTCGCTGTTGCTGACGCTGATGATCCAGGTGTTGCGCCACGAGCCGCAGGCCCGCGCCGGCGAGCAGCGTCTACCGTCGAGGCGCAGCCAGCAACTGACCAGGTTCCGTGAGCTGGTGGACATGCACTACCGCGCGCATTGGTCGCTCGGTGATTACGCCGGTGAGCTCGGGCTGACCTTGACCACGCTGGGGCGGCTGTGCCAGGAGCATCTGGGCATGACGCCGATGAACGTCATCAATGCCCGCCTGGTGTTGGAGGCCAAACGGGCGCTGGGGCATTCGAGCCTCAGTGTGAAAGAGATTGCCCATGAGCTGGGGTTTGTCGATGTCGGCTACTTCAGCCGGTTTTTCCGCAAGCATTCAGGGGTGAGCCCGAGTGGGTTTCGTGAGGCCGCAGGGCGAAAGGGCCCGTAATTTCGCACAGCACCCTCAAGCCTCCAGTGCCTGCTGCACCTGGCCCACTGTCGCCGCCAAGCGCTGCAGATGCAGGCTCAACACCCGCTCTACCGGCGCCTGGTCCTCCGGCCAGTGCAAGGCAATGCTACCCGCCAGCCGCCCTTCAACCCGCACCGGCAACGCGATCGCCCGGATCAGGAACGGCAACCGCACCGGGTACTCCCAGTGCCCCTCGGTGCGCTGACCAAAGCCCTTGTGCGCATCGTCCTCGATATCGCGCAACAGCGTTTCATCACCCAACTGCTGGTGGCTGGCCAGGCGCTGCACTTCGTCGCTGTGCATTTCCCCCAGGCATGCCCGCCCCATTGCCGAGTGAAACAGGCTGGCATGGTGCCCGACGATCTGGCAGTTGTTCGGGTAGCGCTTGCGCAGCACCAGGGGGATGGCGCTTTCCATCACTTCAAGGCGCTCGCCATCGAAGCACGACAGGTCCGCCACCAGCCCGGTGCGCTCGCTCAGTTCCAGCAACCAGGGCGCTGCGTGTTCGACCAGGCGCCGCTTCAAACGCAACTGGCGGTCACCGAACAGGCGCCGGGCGCACAGGCGATAACGCCGATCACTCAAGCCCCGGTAGACCCAGCCCTGCTCCTGCAAGGTGGCCAGCATTCGCGACACCGTGGCCTTGGGTAGGGCCGTCAGGTAATGCAGCTCCTCCAGCCCTAACGCCTGGTGTTCGCCGAGCAAATCGACGATGGCCAGCGCCCGCTCCACCGAGCGCACGCCGCCGCTGTCTGTCGTGGTGCCCATGTGTCTGACCTCCCTGTCTCTGCGTGGATGGTCATGATGCCCAGCAAAAAACGCGCCTGCCCAGGGTGCTCAACGTGATTGCAGGCAATTAGGCGGCTGCCGCTCGACCCAACGGGTCAGTTGTTCATGGGCATACGCCAGCTGCAGCACGGCTTGGTCGGCCTGGGCGGGGCCTATGATCTGCAGGCCCATCGGCAGCCCCGCGGCATTGAAGCCAACCGGTACGCTCATGCTCGGCAAGCCGGCCAACGTCGGGCCGATGACTACCTCCATCCAGCGGTGGTAGGTGTCCATCGCCTGCCCGCCGACCACCTTCGGCCACGCTTGGGCTGCGTCGAAAGGGAACACCTGGGCAGCAGGCAACAGCAGAAAATCGTAACGTTCAAACAGGGTGTTCAACGCCTGGTACCAGGCGCTGCGGTCCAGCGAGGCCTGGTAAACGTCCGCCGCCGTCAGGCGCTGGCCCCCTTCAACCTCCCAGCGCGCCTCGGGTTTGAGCAGTGCGCGCTTCGCGGGGTGGGCATAGGCTGCGCTCAGGCTTCCGTGCACCAGGAAGTGGCGGTGAGTCAGCCAGCATTGCCACAGGCGCGCCATATCGAAGCCTGGCTGGCACGCTTCGACTTCGCAACCCAGCGCGGCGAAGTCCGCCAAGGCCGCTTCGCACAGGCCCATTACCCCGTCATCCATCGGCAGGTAACCGTCATGGCTGCCCAGCCAGCCGACCCGCACGCCCTTGAAATCACGCGGCAGCCCATGGGCGAAGTCGCGCGGGCCGTCGCGCAGTGACAATGGCACCCGCGCGTCATGGCCGGCCTGGACCGACAGTAGCCGCGCCACATCTGTCACCGTGCGCCCCATCGGGCCCTCGGTGGCCAGCTGCTGCATGAACAGCTCCGGTGTCGGCCCATATGGCACCCGCCCTTGCGAAGGGCGCAGGCCAAACACATTGTTGAACGCCGCCGGGTTGCGTAGCGAGCCCATCATGTCGCTGCCATCGGCCACCGGCAGCAAGCGCAGGGCCAGGGCCGCAGCTGCCCCGCCACTGCTGCCACCGGCCACGCGGCTCGGGTCGTAGGCGTTGAGGGTGGTGCCGAACAGCGTGTTGTAGCTTTGCGAGCCGAGGCCGAACTCCGGCACATTGCTCTTGCCGATGATGATCGCCCCGCTGGCGCGCACCCGCGCCACGCTGAGCGCATCCTGCTCGGGCACATGCTCGGCGAACAGCGGCGAGCCCAGCGTGGTACGCAGCCCCGCCGTGGCCGCCAGGTCCTTGACCGCCTGCGGCATGCCATGCATCCAGCCCCGCGACTGCCCGCCCGCCAGCTCGCGGTCGCGCGCGTCGGCCTCGGCCAACAGCACCGCGCCCTCGCGCAGCGACACCAACGCATTGACCTGCGGGTTAAAGCGTTCGATATGGCCCAGGTAGGCCTGCATCACTTCACGGCACGACACTTGGCGGGCATGAATCGCCTGGGACAGCGCCTCGGCATCCAGGGCAACGATCGGGTCGATGGCTAACAGGTTCACGGTTTCACTCCAAGGTTGAAGGCAACAGCCTTGCCAGCACGCGGGGCCTCTTTCAGGCAATAGGTGCCCAGCAGCGTCAGCAGGCACGCGAATAGCACATAGAACGACGGCGCCACCGGCGTGCCGAGCACCTTGCTCAGCCAAGTGACGATCAGCGGGGCGAAGCCGCCGAACACCATCACCGCAACGTTGTAGGCCACCGACACCCCGGTGGAGCGCACCTCGATCGGGAACTGCTCGGCCAGGGCGGTCGGCGCCGGGCCGAAGAAGCCGCCGATGGCAGTGCACAGCAGCAGTTGCATCACCAGCAGGCGCTCGATCGATGGCGCCGCCGCTACCCAGACATACAACGGGTAGACCATCACGAAGAACGCCAAGGTAAAGGCCATCAGCACCGGCCGCCGGCCCAGGCGGTCCGATAACGCACCCGCCAGGGGGATCACCACGGTCATCAGGCCCACGGCCAGCATCTGCACCAGCAACACCTGGTCCAGCGGCAGGCCCAGGTTCTTGTGGGCGAAGGTTGGCATGTTCACCAGCACGACATAGAACGACACCGTCGCCCCACAGGCCAAGCCCATCGACACCAACAGGCTGCGGCGGTGCTCACGCAGTACCTGCCACAAACTCGGCGCCTGGCCCTTGGCCTGCTTGCGGGCTTCGAGGAACTCCTCGGGCTCTTCCATGTGCTTGCGAATCCACAGCCCCACCGGGCCGATCAGCAAGCCGATCACGAACGGGATCCGCCAGCCCCAGCTGTCCAAGGCCTCGGGCGTGCACAGGTGGGTGACCAGCGCCACCATCGCCGCCCCACTGAACACCGCCAGGCATTGCCCCACCAGTTGCCACGAACCATACAGCCCCTTGCGGTGGGCCGGTGCGCTTTCCACCAGAAACGCCGTGGCACTGGCGTATTCACCGCCCGTGGCAAAGCCCTGCAGCATGCGCGCCACCACGATCAGCAGCGGCGCGCCCATGCCGATGGCCACGTAGCTGGGGGCAAAGGCGATCATCGCGATGGACACCGTCATCAGGCGGATGATCAGTTGCATCGCCGCCTTGCGCCCCTTGCGGTCGGAATACATACCCAGCAGCACCCCGCCCACCGGGCGCATGAAAAAGCCCACGCCGAAGGTGGCCAGGGCCATCAGCAGCGAGGCGTACTCGTCGTCGGAGGGGAAGAACTGACGGGCGATGATGCTGGCCAGAAAGCCGTACACGATAAAGTCATACCACTCCAGGGCATTGCCGATGACCGCCGCGACCACTTGCCGGGTACGCGACGCGCCTGTATTGGAAGTCTGCATGCGGAGCACTCCATCAATCTGTTGGCCAGAAACGCTTCAAGTGATCGCCCAGGCACGCTCGCGCCCGGGTTCCAGCGGCAGTCGTCAATGCAGGGTTCAGGCGGGCTCGAGCCAGCGCTCGGTCAGCGCGCCCCAGTAAGCGGCGCCGGTCAGCAGGATGTCGTCGTTGAAGTCATAGGCCGGGTTGTGCACCATCGGCCGCTTCACGCCATTGCCAATGAACAGGTAGGCGCCAGGGCAGCGCTGCAGCATCCAGGCAAAGTCCTCGCTGCCCATCAGCTTGCGGGTATTGCCATCCACCGCGTCGGCGCCGAGCAGTTCGACACCGACCTGGTGGGCAAAGGCGTTTTCGGCGGCGTGGTTGACCAGCACCGGGTAAGCGGGACGATGCTCGATGCTGGCGGTGCAGCCATAGCTCTGCGCCTGGCTGACGATGATCGCCTGCACCCGCTCCAGGGTCTGTGCGCGCACCTCGGCATTCAGGGCGCGCAAGCTCAGACGCAGCAGGGCCTGCTGCGGGATCACGTTGGCTGCCTCGCCAGCCTGCAGCGCACCGACGGTCACTACTGCCGCTTCCTGCGCATCGATGTTGCGCGCCACCACGGTCTGCAACGCCATCACCACACTGGCCGCTGCCACCAGCGGGTCGACCGTCAGGTGCGGCATGGAACCATGCCCACCGACCCCCTCGATGGTCACCGTGAGCAAGTCCTGCGAGGCCATCATCGGCCCCTCACGCAAGCCCAGGTGCCCCGCTGGCAGCCCGGGCATGTTGTGCATGCCGAACAAGGCATCGCAGGGGAAGCGCTCCAGCAGGCCGTCGGCGAGCATCGCCTCGGCGCCACCTTGGCCCTCTTCAGCCGGCTGGAAGATCAGCGTCAGCGTGCCATCGAACTGGCGGGTAGCAGCCAGGTAACGGGCGGCACCCAGCAACATGGTGGTATGCCCGTCATGGCCGCAAGCGTGCATGCAGCCCTGGTGGCGGCTGCTGTAGGCAGCGCCGGTGGCCTCGTGAATGGGCAGCGCGTCCATGTCGGCACGCAGGCCGAGCTTGCGTGGGCTGCTGCCGTTGCGCAGCACGCCGACCACGCCGGTCTTGCCGATGCCTGTGTGCACCTCGTAGCCCCAGTCTTTGAGCAATTGCGCGACCAGGGCCGAGGTGCGGCTTTCTTCGAAACCGAGTTCGGGGTGAGCGTGGATATCGTGGCGGATGGCGTGCAGGTCGCTGGCCACGTCGTTGAGCCAGGCCAGGATGTGCTGATGGTGCGGCATGTGGAATCTCCTCGCGCGGGTGGGTCCCGTTCTTGTTGTTCGCTTTGAGATCACGACGGGGAAGGCAGGTCGTGGTTACGGACAGATAAGCGCGACGGGGGCCGGAGCACAATTGAATGTGGTTCCACGGGGTGGAACATGGCAGCGAAGGGGGATTGCGGGCGGGCGGCTATGGGTATGTCTTGGGAGTTTTTGCGCCTATGAGATCGAGCGCCGCGCGGGCGGCGCTCGATCTCGCAGGCGCTAAACCTCCCAACCCCTACACCTGCCAGCCCCCCCCAATCCCCGCACAGCCCCTCAAATTACTGCTACCGTGCCCCATTTCCCCAGCCAAGGAGCGCCCAATGCCACCACGCAACCCAACCCCTACCGGTTTCGTCCGTGTCCGTGGCGCTCGCGAGCACAACCTCAAGAACATCGACGTGGACATCCCCCGCGACGCGCTGGTGGTGTTCACCGGTGTATCCGGCTCGGGCAAATCTTCATTGGCCTTCTCCACCCTGTATGCCGAAGCCCAGCGCCGCTACTTCGAATCGGTCGCGCCCTATGCCCGGCGCCTGATCGACCAGGTTGGCGTACCCGACGTGGACGCCATCGAAGGCCTGCCCCCTGCGGTGGCCCTGCAGCAGCAACGCGGCACGCCAAGCGCGCGCTCCTCGGTCGGCAGCGTCACCACATTGTCCAGCTCGATCCGCATGCTCTACTCGCGTGCCGGCCACTACCCGGCCGGGCAGGCCATGCTGTACGCCGAAGACTTCTCGCCCAATACCCCACAAGGGGCCTGCCCCGAATGCCACGGCCTGGGCCGTGTCTACGAGGTGAACGAGGCAACCATGGTCCCCGACCCGTCGTTGACCATACGTGAGCGGGCGGTGGCCGCCTGGCCGATGGCCTGGCAGGGCCAGAACCTGCGCGATATCCTGGTGACCATGGGGTATGACGTTGACACCCCCTGGCGCGACCTGCCCCAGGAGCAACGCGACTGGATCCTCTACACCGAAGAAACCCCCACCGTGCCGGTCTACGCCGGGCTCAGCCCGGCGCAGACCCGCGCCGCACTCAAGCGCAAGCTCGAACCCAGCTACCAAGGCACCTTCAGCGGCGCCCGGCGCTACGTGATGCACACGTTCATGCATTCGCAGAGCGCGCAGATGCGCAAGCGCGTCTCCCAATTCATGCGCCCAAGCCCCTGCCCGCTGTGCCAGGGCAAACGGCTCAAGCGCGCAGCGCTGGCCGTGACCTTCGCCGGCCGCGACATCGGCGAGCTGTCGCGCCTGCCTTTGCAGACGCTGGCCGAGGTATTCCGCTCGGTGGCAGCCCCCGGTTATCTGCAACAGCACGAAGACACCCTGACCCTGGAAAAGCGCCTGGCCGCCCAGCGCATCGCCCACGAACTGCTGGAACGAATCGCGCCGCTGATTGACCTGGGCCTCGGCTACCTGGCCCTGGAACGCAGCACGCCGACACTGTCCTCGGGCGAACTGCAACGCCTGCGCCTGGCCACCCAGCTCAACTCGCAACTGTTCGGCGTCATCTACGTGCTCGACGAACCGTCGGCCGGCCTGCACCCGGCCGACAGCGAAGCGCTGTTCGACGCCCTGCAACGGCTCAAGCAGGCGGGCAATTCGGTGTACGTGGTGGAGCACGACCTGGACACCATGCGCCGCGCCGACTGGCTGGTGGATGTCGGCCCGGCAGCCGGCGAGCATGGCGGGCAGGTGCTGTACAGCGGCCCGCCCGCAGGCCTGGCCGAGGTCGAGGTATCGCGCACCCGAGCCTATCTCTTCGCCCCGCAGCAGCCGGCCGCTCGAGCGCCACGACAGCCGCAGGCCTGGCTGCAGCTGGAGGGCATCACGCGCAACAACCTCAACAACCTCAGTACCCGGTTCCCTTTGGGGTGCTTCACCTCGGTGACCGGTATTTCCGGCTCGGGCAAGTCGAGCCTGGTCAGCCAGGCGCTGCTGGAGCTGGTCGGTGCCCACCTGGGCCATGCCGAACAGCGTGCCGAGCCCGAGGAGCAGAGCCTGGAAGACGAGCCCGAGCAAACCAGCGCAGGCCGTGTCAGCGCGGGCCTGGACAACATCAAGCGGCTGGTGCAGGTCGACCAGAAGCCCATCGGCCGCACGCCGCGCTCCAACCTTGCCACCTACACCGGCCTGTTCGACTACGTGCGCAAGCTGTTCGCCAGCACCGAGCAGGCCAAGGCGAACGGCTTCGATGCCGGGCGGTTTTCGTTCAACGTTGCCAAGGGCCGTTGCGAGAACTGCGAGGGTGAAGGGTTCGTCAGCGTCGAGCTGCTGTTCATGCCCAGCGTGTATGCACCCTGCCCCACCTGCCATGGCGCCCGCTACAACCCCGATACCCTGGCAGTGACCTGGCAGGGCATGAACATCGCCCAGGTGCTGCAACTGACCGTCGACCAGGCCCTTGCGGTGTTCGCCGAACAACCGCCGGTACGACGCTGCCTGCAAGTCCTGCAGGATATCGGCCTGGGTTACCTGCGCCTGGGGCAGCCGGCCACCGAGCTGTCCGGCGGCGAGGCGCAACGCATCAAGCTGGCCACCGAGCTGCAGCGCACCGCGCGCGGGGCGACGCTGTACGTGCTGGACGAGCCCACCAACGGGCTGCATCCGCAGGACATCGACCGGCTGCTGGTGCAACTCAATCGTCTGGTCGATGCCGGGCATAGCGTAGTGGTGGTCGAGCATGACATGCGTGTGGTGGCGCAAAGCGACTGGGTGATCGACATCGGGCCGGGGGCTGGGGATGCCGGCGGCAAGGTCGTGGTCAGTGGGACGCCACAAACGGTTGCCCAGTGCAAAGACAGCCGCACCGCCAGCTTCCTGGCCAAGGCGTTGTAGGCGCGGCAAACTTGAGCGCAGACAGTTTTAATGCCCCAGCCCCTCACGTACAGTCTGCCCATGAACAAATACGCCCCACGCCAGTGGCTCCCACACGAAAAACCCAGCCTGCCTGGGTCGCCCTCCACTCCCCTGCACACGCCCGGAAAACGCCTGGCCTATGGGGTAGTGGGGCTGCTGGTGGCGATCACCGGTGGCCTGGGCAGCGCGCTGGTAACGGCCAACCTGGTGTTCCTGCAGGGTGCCCTTGGCGCGACCACCGCCGAAATGGCCTGGCTGCCGGCCGCCTATGTGATGACCAACGTGTCGATGAACCTGCTGCTGGTCAAGTTTCGCCAGCAGTTCGGCTTGCGCGCCTTCACCGAAGTGTTCCTGGTGCTCTATGTACTGGTCACCTTTGCCCACCTGTTCGTCAATGACCTGAACTCGGCAATCGCCGTGCGCGCCGCCCACGGCATGGTCGGCGCTGCGCTCAGTTCGCTGGGCCTGTACTACATGATCCAGGCGTTCCCTGCGCAGTGGCGGCTCAAGGCTATGGTCCTGGGCCTTGGCGCCTCGCAGCTGGCCTTGCCGCTGGCGCGGATCTTCTCCGAAGACTTGTTGCAGATCGCTGAATGGCGCGGGTTGTACCTGTTCGAGTTGGGCCTGGCACTGGCCGCACTGGGTTGCGTGCTGATGCTCAAGTTGCCGCCTGGCGACCGCTTCAAGACCTTCGAGCCGCTCGACTTTCTGACCTTCACCCTGATGGCCAGCGGCACCGCCCTGCTTTGCGCCGCACTGTCGCTGGGGCGCATCGACTGGTGGCTGGAGGCGCCCTGGATCGGTGTGGCGCTGGCGTCGTCGATCGGCCTGATATTCAGCGGCCTGGCCATCGAACACAATCGCCAGAACCCCTTGCTGATGACACGCTGGCTGGGCAGCGGCACGATCATCCGCCTGGCCCTGTGTGTGATCCTGATTCGCATGGTGACCTCGGAGCAGTCCACCGGTGCGGTGGGTTTTCTGCAGGCGCTGAACATGGGCAGCGAGCAGATGCGCACGCTGTACGCGATCATGCTGTTCGGCGCGGTGGCCGGCCTTGCCACCAGCGCCCTGACCATCGACCCCAAGCACCTGGTCATCCCGCTGCTGGTTTCGCTGCTGGCAATGGCCGTCGGAGCCTTCATGGACAGCAGCTCAAGCAACCTCACGCGCCCGGCGCAGATGTACCTTAGCCAGTTCCTGCTGGCCTTCGGCAGCACCTTCTTCCTGGGCCCGTCGATGGCCCTGGGCATCAGCCATGTGCGGGCCAACCCCCGCAACCTGGTGAGTTTTTCGGTGCTGTTCGGCATCTGCAACAACCTCGGCGGCCTTATTGGCGCAGCGCTGCTCGGCACCTTCCAGACCTGGCGGGAAAAATTTCACTCCAGCCACCTGATGGACCGGCTCAGTTACCTTGAGCCGCTGGTCAACGCCCGCGTGCAAAGCGGTGGCGGCGGTTATGCCGGGATCCTCGCCGACCCGGCGCTGCGCAGCGAAGCCGGCCTGCGCGTGCTAGCCAGTGCGGCCACCCGGGAGGCCAACGTGATGGCCTACAACGATGTCTTCATGCTGATCGGCAGCATCGCTATCCTGACCATGGTCTGGATCTGCATCCGCAGCACCTGGCTCTGGTACACGGCCGCCAAGGCCACCTCCTCCGACTCTAGCCGTAGCGCGCCTACCCGATGACCGACGAAACCCGCACGACCACCACCACCGCCCTCGCCGAGACCCCGGAAGGCACGCCGCCCCCCAGCGAACCAACCAGCCCGGTACGCTCGCGCCGGGTGCGCATCCTGTCGACGGTCAGTTTTGCCTGCGTGGCCCTGGCCGGCATCCTGCTGGTGCTCTATGCCTGGCGCCTGCCGCCGTTCGGCAGCGCCATCGAGAGTACCGAAAATGCCCTGGTGCGCGGCCAGGTGACCATCATCGGCCCGCAACTCAGTGGCTACATCGTCGATGTACCGGTGCATGACTTCCAGTTCGTCAAGGCGGGCGACCTGCTGGTGCAACTGGACGACCGCATCTACACGCAACGCCTGGCCCAGGCCATCGCCCAATTGCAACAGCAACAGGCGGCACTGGCCAATAACCTGCAGCAACGCAACAGTGCCGAGGCCACCATCGCCCAGCGTCAGGCTGCCATCGGTGATGCGGCAGCCCAGGCGGCCAAGGCCAAGGCCGACCTCGGCCGTAACCAGGCTCTGGTCAGCGACGGCTCGGTGTCGCGCCGCGAGCTGGACCTGGCCCGGGCCAGCCAGGCGGCTGCCGTCGCCAGCCTGGCCCAGGCCAAGGCTGCACTGGAAATCGCCCGACAGGACCGGGAAACCGTGGTGGTCAACCGGGCTGCGCTGCAAGCTGCGGTGGAAAATGCCAAGGCCGCCGTGGAGCTGGCCCGCATCGACCTCGACAACACCCGTGTGACCGCCCCGCGCGATGGCCAGCTGGGGCAGATTGGCACGCGCCTGGGGGCCTATGTGAACTCAGGTGCGCAATTGATGGCGCTGGTGCCCGACACCCTGTGGGTGATCGCCAACATGAAGGAAACCCAGATGGCCGCAGTGCGTATCGGCCAACCGGTGAGTTTCACCGTGGATGCCTTGAACCACCTGAAGCTGTACGGCCATGTGCAGCAGATTTCGCCGGCCACCGGCTCCGAGTTCGCGCTGCTGCAGGCGGACAACGCTACCGGCAACTTCGTCAAGATTGCCCAGCGGATCCCGGTGCGCATCACCGTGGATGCCGACCAGCCCCAGGCAAAACGGTTACGGCCAGGTATGTCGGTGGTGGTGAGCATCGACACCCGTGACGAGCGGTAGGTACCTGCCGAGGTGCCGTCTTGCCGCTCTAGGCCGTGGGGTTTGCCTGGCTTTGGCTTGGCGGTGGTGCTGATATCGAGCGCCGCCCGCGCGGCGCATCGCGACGCAAGGCCGCTCCTACATTTGTTTCGGGCCAATTATTCCTGAGGCATTGGCGCGCGGCCCCTTGGTGCCCCCCTCAATATATCGCGTCGTACAAACAAGGCGGTCGCGCGCAAATGCCACTGGCCTCACTGGCCCGAAACAAATGTAGGAGCGGCCTTGCGTCGCGATGCGCCGCGCGGGCGGCGCTCGATATACGCACCCCTGAAGAAACCAAGCCAGGCACCTGATGCCCCTCCCTACAATCTCCAGCCCCCCCAAAAACGCGAGCAATACAACTGCCCCCCACAACGTAAACCTACGCGCTACATCCATGCAGCCAGCACAACCGGCAACCAGGCAAACGACAGCACAGTCGAACACATCACCAGGTTCGCCACCTGCTCGGGCGAGCGATTGGCCCGCACCGCCATCAGGTAGTTGAACACCGCCACCGGCATCGCGGACTGCAGCATCAGCACCGCCCGCTCCAGCGGTTCCATACCCAGCCCCGCGCCCACGGCCCAACCCACTGCCGCGCCCAGCACGATACGCAGCCCACCCAACAGGATGCCGCTGCCGACATGCTGCAAGCGGATGCTGGCCAACGATACCCCCAGGGTCAGCAGCATCAGCGGTATGGTCATGCCGCCAAGCAGGTCTGCCGTGTTGGCCAGCCAACGCGGCAGTTCGAAATCGAGAAAGATGATCGGCATCGCCCCCGCCAGGCTGATCACGATGGGGTTGCGGACCAGCGCCTTGAGCGACGCCGCCGTGCCCGAGATGGCCATGCCGATGGTGAACTGCACGATCGACAGGGTCAGGAAAAACGCCACCGCCAGGGCCAACCCATGCTCGCCGAAGGCGTACAGGCTGATCGGCAGGCCCATGTTGCCGGTATTGGGGAACATGAACGCCGGCAACAGCACCCGCCAGTGTTGCCCCGAGACGCGGCACACCAGCAGCCCTGCCAAGGCCATGCCCAGCGTGCACAACAGGCAGGCCACGGCCATGCTGGTGAACGCCGTCGGGTCCAGTTCGGTGCGGCTCAAGGTCGACAGCACCAGCGAGGGCGTGCCGACCGTCATCACGATCCTGGCGATGAACTCGGTGGGGTAGTCCAAGCCTTTGCGAGCCCAGGCGAAACCAATGCCGGCAACGATGAACACGGGTGCCAAAACGGCGAACAACGATGCCAGCATGAGCCTTACCTTCCTGGGTTGGGGAAGGCGTCAGTATGCCGCAGTGTTACCCCGCATCAACCCGGAAACAGAAATGGGTTGATGCTGCTACGGGCAAAGCCTTGCCCTTCAAGCTCGGCATCCAGCCGCAGCGTGGCCAGGTCATCGGCGACAGGTTCCAGCGCAGGGTCGTGCTCGTAATAGAACGCCTTGAGGTAGCTTTCGCAGTCGCCGCAGCTTTCTGCCTTGACCGCACTGTCCTGACGCTCCAGCGACCAATAGTCCAGTTTGCCGGTGTGTTCGCAATTGCTGCACTTGACCCGCACCATGTGCCAGCGGCTCTCGCACAGCCCGCAATGCAAATAGCGCAGCCCGGCACGCTTGCCCGTGAGGATGACGCTGGCCACCGGCGCGCCGGCGCATACCGGGCAGAACTGGCGGTGCTCCCCCACTGCCGCGTGGGCATGGGCAGGCAGTGCCGCCGCAAGTTGCACGAAGTACAGCCCCAGTGCGGCCCACAGGAACAGCGCCTGGCCGCTGTCCACTTCGCCATAGCGGCCCTGCAGCAGGTGCTCGGCGCAGGCTTCGCGCTGTTCGTGGCTCAATGCGGCAAGCGCATCCAGCGCGGCGCGTACCGGGCCGCTGGCCTCAGCGCGCAGGTCTTCGATCAACGCTTCGAGCGCTTGCTGCCAGTAACGCGAACGCGGCAACTGCTGCACCGCTAACGGCGCAGCATCGCCCACCCGCTGGGCAAGGGCCTCAAGCTCGGGCGCAGGCACCGGAAAACGCTCCAGCAGCCGCTGCTGGGCCTGTGCAACGGTGGCGGCGAAGCCCAGGTAATCAGCCTGCTCATGCCCCTCGGCCAGCTGGCGCAAACGCGCTGCGCGCTTGGCAAAGTGCTGACCCAATTGCGGCAGCAACAAGGCGCTGATAGCGCCCACGCCACCGCTGGGTTGCTCGACCGCCGTCAGTTTGATGCTGCTGCTCATTTCTTCTCACTCTTGTTGCTGATCTGCTGGTACCAGCGGTCATGATGCGACTTGGCCCAGGTACGCGAGACGTAGCCTGTGATCATGCCGCGAATCGAGCCCTTGACCCAGAACGCCAGGTAAGCGTGGCCGATGATCAGCAAGATCAGCGAGATGCCGGCCAGGGCATGGGTAAACAGGGCAATGCGGATCAGCGGGATGCTGAAGTAGTCGGCAAACCACGGCCGCCAGATGATCACGCCACTGCCCATCAGCAAGGTGATCAGGCCCATGATCCCCCAGAACAGGATCTTCTGGCCGGCGTTGTACTTGCCAATGCGCAGCGGCTGACTGTGATCGCCCGCCAGCACCTTGTTGACGTTGCGAAACCAGATGGCGTCTTCACGCTCGGGCAGGTTGTACCTGACAAAGCGCACGAACAGGAACATCAGCACCACGTACACCACCACCCCGAAAAACGGGTGGAGGATACGCGCCAACTGTGGCGTGCCGAACACCCCGTTGAGCCAGTTCAGCGACGGGAAGAACCACGACAGCCCCGACATCGCCACCAGGAAGAAACAGATGACCATGAACCAGTGGCTGGCCCGGTCGATGAAGCGCGTGCGCAGAATCAGTCGGTCCTTGTTCATACCTGGGTCTCCTTTTCGTCTTCCTCGACTTCGTTGGGGCCTACACCGATGTAGTGGAACACCGTGCCCGCCAGGGTGGCGAAGAACGCTGCGGCGGCCACCGGCTTCAGCCAGCCTTTCCAGCCCTCGATGGCGCTGCTGATGCGCGGGTCCGGGTTGAGCTTGTGGTACAGCTGCGGCTTGTCGGCGTGTTGCAGCACGTAGAACACATGGGTGCCACCCACGGCCTGCGGGTCGTAGATACCGGCACCGGCAAAGCCGCGGCCTTGCAGTTCGCTCACGCGCTCTTCTGCCTGCACCAGCATGTCGGCCTTGCTGCCGAAGTTGATCGCGCCGGTCGGGCAGGTTTTAACGCAGGCCGGTTCCTGGCCGACCGTGACCCGGTCGACGCACAGCGTGCACTTGTAGGCCTTGTTGTCCTTCTTGCTGATGCGCGGCACATCGAACGGGCAGCCGGCCACGCAGTAGCCACAGCCAATGCAGTGTTCGGACTGGAAGTCGACGATACCGTTGGCGTACTGAATGATCGCACCCGGTTGCGGGCAAGCCTTCAGGCAGCCAGGGTCGGCGCAGTGCATGCAGCCATCCTTGCGGATCAGCCACTCCAGCTTGCCGTTTTCGTCCTGGTGCTCGTCGAAACGCATCAGCGTCCAGGTGTCTGGCGTGAGATCGGCCGGGTTGTCGTACACGCCGACGTTGTGCCCGACCTCGTCACGCAGGTCGTTCCACTCGTTGCACGCTACCTGGCAGGCCTTGCAGCCGATGCAGATGCTGACGTCGATCAGCTTGGCCACCTCGGCCTGGTGGTCGCGGGCACGGGGCGCGGGGGTGAAGGCGTTGGTCGCCGAACGGCGAATGATGTCTTGGGATTGCAGGGACATGTGCGTCGCTCCGTCAGGCCTTTTCCACGTTCACCAGGAACGCTTTGTATTCCGGGGTGTTGGTGTTGGAATCACCCACGCCTGGGGTCAGCGTGTTGGCCAGAAAACCCTTGCGGGTAGCGCCTTCGAAGCCCCAGTGGCAAGGGATGCCGATGGTGTCGACCATCTGCCCGGCAACCTCCAGGCGCTGGACCCGCTTGGTGACCACCGCCTTGGCCTTGATGTAGCCGCGCTTGGTGGTCACCCGCACCAGGTCGCCCTGGACGATGCCCTTCTCCTTGGCCAGCACTTCGCCGATCTCGATAAACTGCTCGGGCTGGATGATCGCGTTGAGCCGCGAGTGTTTGGTCCAGTGGCGGAACAGCTCGGTGATCGAATAGGTGGTGGCCACGTAAGGGAACTCCTCACGGCTACCCATGCGCGCCCGGTCGCTTTCGTACAGCCGTGCGGTCGGGCTCTTGCTGACATTGGGGTGCAGCGGGTTGGACACCAGCGGGCTTTCGATCGGTTCGTAATGCTCAGGGAACGGCCCATCGTTCATGGCGCCGACCGAGAACAGCCGCCCTACCCCTTCGGGCAGCATGATGAACGGGTTGACGTCGCTGCCGGGCGCGGCGGTAACCGGGTAGTCCGGCACATCGCTGCCAGCCCAGCGGCTGCCATCCCAGGCAATGATCTGGCGCTTCGGGTCCCAGGCCTTGCCCTGAGGGTCGGCCGAGGCACGGTTGTAGAGGATGCGGCGATTCTGCGGCCAGGCCCACGCCCAGCCCGGCGTGCAGCCCAGGCCGCTGTCGGCGTTGTCGCGGCGGGCCATCTGGTTGCCGGCTTCGGTCCAGGAACCGGCGAACACCCAGTTGAAGCAGGCGGTACTGCCGTCGTCACGCAATTGGGCGAAGTTGTCCAGCAACTGGCCCTTGCGCAGCACCAGGTTGCCCTTGTCGTCATGCAGGTCGGCCAGGGCGTAGCCGTTGGACTCCTTGGCGACTTCCTCGGGTTCTGGGTCGTAGGGGTTCTTGTAGTCCCAGGCCATGTTCAACACGGGCTCCGGGCACACGCCACCCTCGCGGCGATACAGCTCGCGCAGCTTCATGAACAGATGGCCGAGGATCTTGCCATCGTGCCAGGCTTCACCCGGTGGCGCCGCGCCGGCCCAGTGCCATTGCAGCCAACGGCTGGAGTTGACGATCGAGCCGTTCTCTTCGGCGAAGCAGCTGGAGGGCAGGCGGAAGACCTCGGTCTGGATGGCTGCCGGGTCGACGTCGTTGGACTCGCCATGGTTCTGCCAGAAGCTCGATGTCTCGGTCGCCAGCGGGTCGATGATCACCAGGAACTTGAGCTTGGCCAAGGCCTCGGCAGCCTTGTTCTTGTCCGGGAAGGCCGCGATCGGGTTGAAGCCCTGGGCAATGTAGCCGTTGACCTTGCCTTCGTACATGCGGTTGGAATAGTTGAGCACATCGTAGCTGTCGTCCCACTTGGGCAACCAGTCGAAGCCCCAGTTGTTCTCGCGGGTGGCCTGGTCGCCCCACAGGCTCTTCATCAGGCTGATGAAGAACTTGGGTGTGTGCTGGTAGTAGTTGACCTGCCCCGGCAGCTGGGCGCTGGGGGTGGTTTCCTTGAGGTAGGTTTCAACGCTGGTCTGGTTGTCGGACGGCAGGTTCATGTAACCCGGCAGGCGTTGCGACAACAGCCCCAGGTCGGTATAGCCCTGGATGTTGGAGTGCCCGCGCAGGGCGTTGACGCCGCCACCGGCCATGCCGATATTGCCCAGCAGCAGCTGGATCATGCCCGAACCGCGGATCATCTGGGCGCCCGTGGTGTGGTGGGTCCAGCCGAGGGCATAGAGGAAGGTCGCAGTCTTGTCCGGTGCGCTGGTGCTGGCAAGGATCTCGCAAATCTGCAGGAAATCGTCCTTGGGCGTTCCGCACAACTCGTTGACCCGCTCCGGCGTGTAGCGGCTGACATGCTGCTTGAGCAGGTTGTACACGCACCGCGGGTGGCTGAGCGACATGTCGCGCTTGGCAAAGCCCTGCTCGTCGAGCTCGTAGGCCCAGGAGCTGCGATCGTAGCGCCGGGTGCCTGCGTCGTAACCGCTGAACAGGCCGTCGTCGAAACTGTAGTCGCTGCGCACGATCAGGCTGGCATTGGTGTAGGCACGCACGTACTCATGCTGGATACGGTCGTGGCTGATCAGGTAATTCACCACCCCCATGAGGAAGGTGATGTCGGAGCCGGCGCGGATCGGCGAGTACAGGTCGGCCACCGAGGCGCTGCGGTTGAAGCGCGGGTCGACCACGATCACCTTGGCGCCGTTGCGGATCTTCGCCTCGATCACCCACTTGAAGCCCACCGGGTGCGCTTCGGCGGGGTTGCCGCCCATGATCAGCACCACGTTGGCGTTCTTGATGTCCACCCAGTTGTTGGTCATGGCGCCACGGCCAAAGGTCGGTGCCAGCGCCGATACGGTCGGGGCGTGACACACCCGGGCCTGGCTGTCGGTGCCGAGGATGCCCAGGGCGCGAGTGAAGCGCTGATCGAGCGAGCCGGTTTCGCTGCTGGCCGCCGAGGAACAGAGCATGCCGGTGGACAGCCAACGGTTGACGGTTACGCCCTTGGCGTTCTTTTCGATGAAGTTGGCATCGCGGTCGTCCTTCATCAACCGGGCGATGCGCTCGATGGCATGGTCCCAGCTGATGCGCTGCCACGTGTCCGAGCCTGGCGCGCGGTACTCCGGGTACAACAGGCGCTGTTCGCTGTGGATGTAGTCCACCAGCCCCGCCCCTTTCGGGCACAGCGAGCCCCGGCTGACCGGGTGGTCCGGGTCGCCTTCGATATGGAAGATGCGCGCCTTGGCGTTCTTCGCACCGTCGCCCAGGCTGTACATGAGGATGCCGCAGCCTACCGAGCAGTAGGTGCAGTTGTTGCGTGTCTCTTTGGCGCGCAACAGCTTGTATTGGCGTGACTGGCTGGCATTGGCCACCGCCGGTGCAAAGCCAAGCGACACGCTGGTCGCTGCCGCCGCCCCGGCCGTGCAAAGTTTGAAAAATTGTCGTCTGCCAAGTGCCATGGGCATCTCCTCATCTAAGCCCGGCTCGGTACCGGGCGAACAGGCGTTACTTATCAACGGGTGTTATCGGCAAGTCGTTCTAGTTGGGTGACGGGCACTAATCGGCGGCAATAGGTATTTGCAGTGCGTTGATATAAACGCAACTTGTTGGCAAACACTAAATGGGCCGTGGCATCACTCGTTTATCAAGGCGCCCCTTGCAGGCCGCGGCCGCCATTGTAGTGGCAGGATGCCGCAGGGACCAATTGACCGGCTTGATCGCTTGATAAGTTTTATCGATCAATACACTGCGATGGCAAATAACTGCATAACTGTATTGATCCAGATCAATAAACGGACTCGGCAACTCGATAAACCCATGAATCAATACGACTAAAGTTATTTTCCCTTACAAATTATTATTAGCAGGCTGTATTCTGGGTGCAGCTGCACTCCCCCCTGCGGCGTCTCGTCGCAGGCCAATGCCCCTTGGGCAAATCGATGCAAGCACGTAGAATCGCGCTTCCTTTTCGCCCGTCGCCTTGAACGGTGGCAACCGGCAGCAACGACAGAGTCCGTGCCTGAACACATGAACGCACATGTGAAATAGGCTCAACCCACCCCGCCCGGCCCAGTTCTTCCAAGGCCCAGCGGTTGAGTCTTGCCCAGGTCGCATCCCTCCCAGGCACATCCGTGCAGCCTCTTGGCCCCTTATCGGGCCATGTCGGCGTGCGCGTCCGAAGAGGCGCTCATTCCGCTCATCCACCTTGAGGTACATATGTCTCCGCGTTTGCTGGCCATGGCGCTGGCGCCCCTGCTCGGGCTGTTTATCATTGCCCTGGGCAACGGCTTCATGTCTTCCCTGACCACCCTGCGCCTGGGCGCTGCCGGTGAATCGGCAACCACCATCGGTATCGTGTCGTCGAGTTACTTCATTGGCCTGACCCTTGGCGCGATCTTCAATGACAGGCTGATCCTGCGCATCGGCCATATCCGCGCCTACACCAGCTTCGCCTCGCTGATCGCTGCAACCATCCTGCTGCAAGGGATGTTCTACGACACGACCTGGTGGTCGATCCTGCGTTTGATCAACGGCTGGGCCGCGGTGGGCGTATTCCTGGTGATCGAGAGCTGGCTGCTGCTGGCCGGCGACGCGAAGATCCGGGGCCGCCTGCTGGCGCTGTACATGATTGCCTTCTATGGCGCTGGCGTGATTGCCCAGGCAGGCCTTGGCGAGATCACTCGCCTGGGCGATACCGCACCGTTCATGCTCGCTGGCATGCTTGCGGCGCTGTCGGTGCTGCCGATCGTGATCCTGCCGCGGGTATCGCCGCTGCTGGACCAGGTCGAGCCACTGAAACCGCGGCAACTGCTGGGGGTCGCACCGTCGGGCCTGGTCGGCTGCTTCGGTTCGGGCGTGGCGATTGCCGGCATCTATGCCCTGCTGCCGCTGTACCTGCAGCGCATCGGCCTGGACGTGGGGGAAGTCGGCAACATGATGGCCTGGGTCATCCTCGGTGCCATGCTGCTGCAATACCCGGTTGGCCGCTGGTCTGACCGCAAAGACCGCCAGGACGTGCTGATTGCCCTGGCCGGGCTGTGCGTGGTGCTGTCGTTGATCACGGTGTTCCTGCCGTCTGAATCGTCATTGCTGCCGGCGATGCTGTTCCTGCTGGGTGGCGGGGTGTTCGCCCTGTACCCGGTGGCGGTCAGCCACGCGGCCGACCGTGCACCGTCCGACGCCCTGGTGCCGATGATCCAGGGCTTGCTGCTGATCAACTCGCTGGGCTCGGCGCTGGCGCCATTGGCGATTTCGCCGATGATGACGTCGTTCGGCGAAGCGGGGCTGTTCTGGGCCTTTGCGGTGGTCAACTTGGGGATGGTGAGCTTCTTCCTGTGGCGCCGTGGCAAGCGCCCGGCGGCGGAGCACCCGGCACCGTTCACCGCCTCGACTACCTTCTCGCCCACCGGCGCGGAGCTGCGGGTGACCGAAGACCTGATGCATGCGGCGCAGGAGCATCCGCCGCTGGAACCCGTGGAAAGCACCCGCCCCGACCCCATCCGCTAATCGCTTTTTGGACTGCCCCCAAAAAGTTGGACAGTTCTATGCTGCCGCCTGGGTCCTGTACTCGACAGGGCTCAGGCCATTGAGCCTCAGCTTGATGCGGTCATGGTTGTAGTAGTGGATGTACTCATCCAAGCCCGCTTTCAATTCATCAACATTCTCAAACCGCTTGAGGTAGAAAAATTCTGACTTGAGCGTGCCGAAGAAGCTTTCCATAGCTGCATTATCTAGGCAATTGCCTTTACGAGACATGCTCTGCTTCACTCCACAACTGCGCAGTTTCTGGCGATACTGAGCCTGCTGGTACTGCCACCCCTGATCGGTGTGGAGCACGAGTTTCGGCTTCTCCCCCAGGGTCTTGAGTGCCTTGTCGAGCATGTTCCCAACCAGGCTGTACTGTGGGCGACTGGCCGTCTCGTAGGCGATGATTTCCCCGTTATACAAATCCATCACAGGCGAAAGATAGAGCTTCTGTTGCGCCACCTTGAACTCGGTTACGTCACTCACCCATTTCTGGTTGGGGCGCTGGGCGACGAAATTACGCTCCAGCAGATTCATCGCTATCTTGCCGACAGTACCTCGGTACGACCGATATTTCTTGGGTCGCACCAGTGACTTCAGACCCAGCCCAGTCATCAGTTTCTCAACGACCTTCTTGTTGACTAGCGGCCCCTCTTTTCTGATTGCTAGTGCAACGCGCCGATACCCGTAACGCCCCTTCTCTTTGTGATAGACCTGCCGAATTCTCTCTTTAAGCTCCGCGTATTTATCCGGCTTCTGTTGGCTCTGTACCTGGTAGTAAAAAGTGCTGCGAGCCAGTCCGATCAGCCGCAGCAGGTCAGGCAAAGGGAATCTACGTTTGAGTTTGGAAACGATCAGGACTTTTTCGCCGGTATTCGTTCCTTTTCCTCGCGCAGAGCCTTGAGCTCCTTTAGGACAGCGTTCTCCATGCGCAGATACTCAAGCTCAGCCATCAGCTGGTCTCTGGGCTTTTGCGAATCGTCGGTATCTGTGGGCTTTGCTGGTTTAATCTTCTTCAACACTTTAATCGGCTTTTTCTGGCGGATGACAGGGGCTACAGGGCTACCACTGTAGTACTGCCGCTGCCAGTTGCCTATCTGCGAGGACTGGCCGAGGCCAAAATGCGCAGCGGTTTGGCGAAGAGAGAGACGATGCTCGTGCATGTGGCTCAGCACTTGGCGCTTGAAGTCGTCGTCATAGCGCTGCCCGTGCGAGCGCGGACTAAGGCTGGACTTGCTCTGATAGCTGGAGACCCACCGGCGCAGCAGACTGACGTCGATACCGAAACGCTGGGCTACTTTTCGGAAGCCATCGCTACCATCTAGGTAGGCTGAGATGGCTGTGAGTTTGAACTGCTCTGTGTATTTGCCCATCGGTCCCCCCAAGGGTTGGATTTTTTGTCCAACTTCTTGGGGGCAGTCCATTTTGTAGGAGCGGCCTTGCGTCGCGAACGGGCTGCGCAGCAGCCCCGAGATTTCAGCTTGGCCGCAGAGATTGCCGGGGCTGCTGCGCAACCCGTTCGCGACGCAAGGCCGCTCCTACACAAGGCGCAATCCCGGGAGTGCATGACCACCCGTCGCCCGAAGGGCACCGCGCCGGCGCTGCCCGGCCAAACGAATGACAGATCATCCGCAAGGGAGATACACCATGATCCGCATTCGTCCCCTCTCGCTGTGCCTGGCCCTGGCCTTGGGCGTCATCAGCGGCACCAGCTTTGCCGCCACCGAGCCCACCAATACCGACAGCCACCCGCAGACCGATCAATCCGGCGGCAAGACCGCCGGTGATGACAGCAGCGTCAACAGCCCCGGCAGCGGCCAGGACAACGACAGCAGCAACACCGGCACCAGCACCGATGCCGCAGACGGCGCCAGTGGCGGCTCCAACAGCACGGGCGAGGCCACAGGCTCGGGGGCTGGCAGCAGCGGCGGCACCGCCGAGGACCAGGACAGCCGTTAAGGCTAGCCTGGACTACACTGCGCCCCATTGCCCTGCCAAGGAATTGCCATGAACATCAAACCGTGGCTGCTCGCAGCCCTGCTGCCGTGCAGCGCACTGGCCGCAGGGCCGGGTTCTGGTGCGCTGTCGATCAGCTCATCGTCGTTCACTGACGGCGGGGTGATCGCCTTGCAACAGGTCGGGCCAGACCCGGCCTGTGGTGCCGGTGAGGAACGCACGCCGCAGTTGAGCTGGGACAACCTGCCCGCAGGCACCCGCTCGCTGGCGTTGGTGATGTTCGACCCCGATGGCGGCAAGGGCCTCGGGGTGGTGCACTGGATCGCCTACAACATCGACCCGGCCCTGGATGGTTTGAAAGAAGGTGTGGCCGGGCAAACCACCCATGCCGTGACGGTGGGGCGCAATTCCCGCGGCACGGCCAGCTATCGAGGCCCCTGCCCGCCCGCCGGGGACAACCCGCACCACTACGCACTGACCTTGATCGCCACCGACCTGGCACCCGGCATCCTGCCAGCTGAACTGGACCGCAATGGGCTGCTTGAATTGCTGCAAGGCCATGCACTAGGTGCGCAAACCTTGGTAGGGCGTTACGGCCACTGATATTGGCAGTAATAATCTGCCCCATAGCATTTACCCATTGAACGGCGCGCCCGATCTGCAGTAAGCTCGGGCTCATTCACTGGAGAGCAACATGCCGAAACACACCTGCAATCACGCCAACCACACCGGTCGCACCCTGCGCCCTGTGCTGGCCGTTGCCGGTAGCATGGCCCCTGCCAGCTTTTATTTTGGGTATTGGTTTAGCCACTAGGCGCCGCTGATACCTACACGGCGCCCACTTTCGAGGGGCCGCCGAACATGAGAATACTCAAACCCCCGGTCGGCTCCCCGACCGGGGGTTTTGCTTTTCAGGCCTTTGAACAACACCGATTCATATTGAGGACAGATCCATGAACTACGCCACTTATTACTCCGCAAGCACCTATGCCTGGCGATTTAGCCAATCCCGTTCGGGCCAGCCTGCCGCCTCCGTTCGGTCCCTCAAGGGTGGCAACGCTGCAGACAACACACACTCAACGATCTGTCGAACACCTCGATAGGGCCGACCGCGCGGGCCACAACCCGCCGTCCGCCCAGGGAAAAACGCCATGCAAGCCTCGAACCTCGCCCTGCCCCTGACCCAACCGCAAGCTGCCAATACCACCGTCAGCCAGCGCCTGCCCAGCCCGCACCTGCTCAAGCAGCAAATGCCGCTGACCGCTGAACTCACCCAGCAAGTTCATGCCCATCGCCAGGCCATCCGCGCCATTCTCGAAGGCCGCGACGAGCGCCTGCTGGTGGTAGTCGGCCCATGCTCGATCCATGACCCACGCTCGGCCCTGGAATACGCCGACCGCCTGGCCGCGCTGAGCCGCGAGGTGGGCGGCAAGCTGCTGTTGGTGATGCGCGCCTACGTCGAAAAACCCCGCACCACGGTGGGCTGGAAAGGCCTGGCCTACGACCCGCGCCTTGATGGCAGCGATGACATGCATGCGGGTATCGCCCTGTCGCGCGGCCTGATGTTGAACATGATCGAGCGCGGCCTGCCGATTGCCACCGAACTCTTGCAACCGATGGCCGCGGGCTACTTCGACGACCTGCTAGGCTGGGCCGCCATCGGCGCGCGTACCACCGAGTCGCAGATCCACCGCGAAATGGTCAGCGGCCTGGATTTGCCCGTAGGCTTCAAGAACGGCACTGACGGCGGCATCGGCGTTGCCAGCGACGCCATGCGCAGCGCCGCCCACCCGCATCGCCACTTCGGCATGGATGCGCAGGGCTACCCGGCGATCATCGAGACCCTCGGCAACCCCGACACCCACCTGGTGCTGCGTGGCGGCCACAAGGGCCCGAACTACGATGCGGCAAGCATCGCCCAGGCCCGCCAGGGGCTGGCCAAGGTCGGTTTACAGGCGCGGATCATGGTCGATTGCAGCCATGCCAACAGCGGCAAGGACCCGGCGCGTCAGCCAGCGGTGTTCGAGGACGTGCTGGCGCAGCGCCTGGCCGGTGACCGCTCGATTGTCGGTGTGATGATCGAAGGGCACCTGTTCGATGGCTGCCAGGCCTTGGGCAAAGGTACTTTGAAATACGGCGTGTCGATCACCGACGGTTGCCTGGGCTGGGCCGCCACTGAAACGCTGTTGCGCGAGGCTGCACAAAAACTGTAGGAAGCCACCAGCAAGCCTTGCGAGACATTTCCCGAACAAGTGCGCTAGGCTTGCATTTTTACCCTAAGGAGCAGTACCCATGGCCCGTGCCACAGCCCGCCACATCCTGGTCAGCAGCGAAGAGAAGTGCAACGAACTCAAGACCCAGATCGAAGCGGGTGCCGACTTCGCTGAAGTCGCCAAAACCAACTCCACCTGCCCTTCCAGCCGCCAAGGCGGCGACCTGGGCTCGTTCGGCCCAGGCCAGATGGTGAAGGAGTTCGACACCGTGGTCTTCAGCGCGCCGCTGAACGTTGTCCAGGGCCCGGTGAAGACCCAATTCGGTTATCACCTGCTGGAAGTGACCAGCCGTCAGGACTGATGCCACGTTGTTCCTCTGGAACGACGTATCACCTGTAGCAGCACCGGCGTGCTGCTACCGGGGCTTGTATCGCCTGGGCTGGCTGGCATTGGCACTGTGCCTGGGTCAGCCCGCCCACGCCGGGCCCAGCCACGCCTTGACCGTCTATGGCGAAGCCCCCCGCTATAGCGACACCTTCCGCCATTTCGACTACACCAACCCCGACGCCCCCAAGGGCGGCATGCTGCGCCGCTCGGCCCTCGAGATTGGCCAGTTCGACCACATTCTTCCGTACATCGACAAAGGCACCGGCGTCAGCGAAGTCGATGGCTGGCTGTACGCGCCGCTGGCCGTGCGCGCGTTCGATGAACCCTACACCGTTTATGGCCTGATCGCCCGGCGCATGGAACGCGGCCCCGAAGATGCCTGGCTGCGCTTCGAGATCGACCCGCGCGCCACCTTCGCCGACGGCAAGCCGGTGCGCGCCGAAGACGTGCGCTTTACCTTCGAGCTGCTGATGCGCAAGGGCAGCCTCAAGTACCGCACGCAGTTCGCCGATGTCGTCGGGGTGACGGTCGAAAGCCCCCATCGCGTGCGCTTCGACTTCAGGCAAGGCCATGGCCGCACCCTGCCGCTAGACTTGGCGAGCCTGCCGGTGCTGCCCGAGCATGACTGGCAGCAGCGCAACTTCGCCAACGGCGGCGGCTTCGAGCGGCCGGTGGGCAGCGGCCCGTACCGCATCGGGGCTATCGATAATGGCCGCAGCATCACCTTTGAACGGGACCGCAACTGGTGGGCCAAAGACCTGGCTGTCAGCCGTGGCCGCTTCAACTTCGACAAGCTGCGTATCGAGTACTTCGGCGACACCGAAGTGGCGCGCCAAGTACTCAAGGGCGGCGGCTACGACTACAACCGCGAATTCTCCGCCACCGGCTACACCCTAGGCTACAAAGGCGCACAGCTGGACGACGGCCGCCTGCAGCGGGCACACCTGGGGCCGGCCAAACCGCAAGTCGCCCAAGGTTACGTGTTCAACCTGGACAAGCCGCAGTTCCACGACCGCCGCGTGCGCCAGGCGCTGGGCATGCTCTGGGACTACGAGTGGAGCAACCGGCAGATGATGCGCAACCTCTACATCCGCCAGCAGAGCGTGTTTTCCAACACCCCGCTGGCAGCCCGCGAACTGCCGGACGCCAGCGAGCTGGAACTGCTGGAACCGTTGCGCGGCAAGGTGCCTGATGAAGTCTTCACTCACGTATTCACGGCCCCGGTCACCGATGGCTCTGGCATTGTCCGCACTCAGCAGCTGCAAGCGCTGGCCTTGCTTGAGCAAGCCGGCTGGCGCCCCGAGGGCGATCGCCTGGTGAACACCCACGGCGAGCCGCTGGAATTCACCTTCCTCAATGGCCAGGCTGGCCTGGAGCGCCTGCTGCTGCCCTGGAAGCGTAACCTGGCGCAGATCGGTGTCGCCCTCAACATCCGCAATGTCGACTCGGCCCAGTACGTCAACCGCCTGATGGCGCGTGACTACGACATGATCGTCACCGGCTACCCGGTGACGCTGTCGCCCGGCGCCGAGCTGTACAACTACTTTGGCTCGCAAGCGGCCCACGACCCCGGCTCGAACAACCTGATGGTGCTCCAGGATCCGGCCGTCGACAGCTTGGTCGATGGCCTGGTGCGCGCCAGTACGCAAGCCGACATGCTGCGCCATGCCCATGCCCTGGACCGCGTGCTGCAGTGGAACTACTACTGGATCCCCAACTACTACCCACCCGGCAGTTCCACGCTCTGGTGGAACCGCTTCGGCCTGCCCAAGGTGCAGGCCACCTATGACGAAGGCCTGGACACCTGGTGGGAAGTCAGCCCTACCGCGCTGACCAACGCGCAGATGGCCGAGCGCAGGAAGGCCACCCCATGACCGCCTATGTGCTGCGTCGCCTGTTGCTGATCATCCCGACCCTGCTGGCGATTTTGTTGGTCAACTTCGCCATCGTCCAGGCCGCGCCGGGCGGCCCGGTAGAGCAAGCGGTGGCGCGGCTGCAGGGCATCGGCGGCGGCGCGCCAGGCGTGCGTGCCGAAGGGGTGCACAGCGAATCGCGGGCCACCCGTGGCCTGGACCCGAAACTGATCGAAGAGATCAAGCGCCAGTACGGCTTCGACAAGTCAGCCCCCGAGCGCCTGTGGCTGATGCTCGGCCAGTACACCCGGCTCGACTTCGGCCAGAGCTTCTTTCGCGGGGCCAAGGTCACCGACCTGATCCTCGACAAGCTGCCGGTCACCTTGTCACTGGGCTTCTGGGCCACGCTCATCACCTACTGGGTATCTATCCCGTTGGGCATCCGCAAGGCCGTGCACCACGGCAGCCGGTTCGATGCCTGGAGCAGCGGGTTGATCGTGATCGGCTATGCCCTGCCCTCGTTTCTGTTCGCCTTGTTGCTGATCGTGCTGTTTGCCGGTGGCACGTCACTGAACTGGTTCCCGGTGCGCGGCCTGGTATCGGAGAACTTCGACCAGCTGAGCCTGCTGGGCAAGGTCGCCGACTATTTCTGGCACCTGGTGCTGCCGGTCGGTGCGCTGGTGATCGGCGGTTTCGCCACCCTGACGCTGCTGACCAAAAATGCCTTTCTCGACGAGATTTCCCGCCAGTACGTGGTCACCGCCCGGGCCAAGGGCCTGAGCGAGCGCCGCGTGCTCTACGGCCATGTGTTGCGCAATGCCATGCTGCTGGTGGTGGCCGGGCTGCCCCAGGCGTTGATCACGGTGTTTTTCGCAGGGTCGCTGTTGATCGAAGTGATCTTTTCCCTCGATGGGCTTGGGCGGATGAGCTATGAGGCAGCCGTGTCGCGCGACTACCCGGTGGTGTTCGGCACGCTGTTCATCTTTACCCTGGCAGGGCTGTTGATCCGCCTGATCGGCGACTTGTGCTACACACTGCTCGACCCGCGCATCGACTTCGACACGAGGGCCAACTGATGCTCTCGCCCGTCTCGCGCCGCCGCCTGCAACGCTTTCGCCGCAACCGCCTTGGCTGGGTCTCGCTGTGGCTGTTTGCCGGCCTTTTGCTGCTGAGCCTGGGCGCGGAGCTGGTGGCCAATGACAAACCCCTGCTGCTTGGCTACAAAGGCGAGCTGTACACCCCGGCGCTCAAGCGTTACACCGAGCAGCAATTCGGCGGCCAGTTGCCGTTTCAGCCGGACTACCGCAGTGCCTACGTGCGCCAGTTGATCGACAGCCAGGGTGGCTGGATGCTGTTCGCACCGATCCCGTTCAGTGCCGACACGCCGAACTACGATTTGCAAGTACCGACCCCCAGCCCGCCCAGCGCAGCCAACTGGCTGGGCACCGATGACCAGGGACGTGACGTGCTGGCGCGGGTGCTGTACGGCACACGGGTGTCGCTGCTGTTCGCCTTTGCCTTGACTGTGGTCAGCGTGCTCATTGGCGTGACCGCAGGGGCGCTGCAGGGCTATCACGGCGGTTGGGTCGACCTGCTCGGGCAGCGCCTGCTGGAAGTATGGTCGGGCTTGCCGGTGCTGTACCTGCTGATCATTCTCAGCGGCTTCGTCGAGCCGGACTTCTGGTGGTTGCTGGGGATCATGGCGCTGTTCTCCTGGCTGGCCCTGGTCGATGTGGTGCGTGCCGAGTTCCTTCGGGGGCGCAACCTTGAGTACGTCAAAGCCGCGCGCGCGTTGGGGCTGCCCGACAGCCAGGTGATGCTGCGGCACATCCTGCCCAATGCCATGAATGCCACGCTGACGTATGTACCGTTCATGTTGACCGGGGCGATCACCACCTTGACCGCGCTGGACTTTCTGGGCTTCGGCATGCCGGCCGGGAGTGCTTCGCTGGGCGAGTTGGTGACCCAAGGCAAGCAGCACCTGGAGGCCCCTTGGCTTGGGTTTACCGCGTTTTTCGCGCTGGCACTGGTGCTGTCGTTGCTGGTGTTCATCGGCGATGCACTGCGCGAGGCGTTCGACCCACGCAGGTAACAGCCGCCCCAGACAGTTTGATCACGTAGACAGGGAGCATCCGCATGACCCTCAAAGGCAAGACTGCACTCGTCACCGGTTCCACCAGCGGCATCGGCCTGGGTATTGCCCAGGTGCTGGCCGGCGCTGGGGCCGACATTCTGCTCAATGGTTTTGGCGACCCGGCGCCGGCACTGGCCGAAATCGCCCGCCACGGCGTGAAGGTCGCCCACCACCCCGCCGACCTGTCGGACGTGGCGCAGATCGAAACCCTGTTCGCCCTCGCCGAACGGCAATTCGGTGGCGTGGACATCCTCGTCAACAACGCCGGTATCCAGCACGTGGCCCCGGTGGAGCAGTTTCCGGTCGAAAGCTGGGACAAGATCATCGCCCTGAACCTGTCGGCGGTATTCCACGGCACCCGCCTGGCCCTGCCCGGCATGCGCGCGCGCAACTGGGGGCGCATCGTCAATATCGCCTCGGTGCATGGCCTGGTCGGCTCCACCGGCAAGGCCGCCTACGTGGCCGCCAAGCATGGCGTGGTCGGCCTGACCAAGGTCGTGGGGTTGGAAACCGCCACCAGCAATGTCACCTGCAATGCCATCTGCCCAGGCTGGGTGCTGACCCCGCTGGTGCAAAAGCAGATCGACGATCGCGCCGCCAACGGTGTGGACGCGCAGCAGGCACAACAGGACCTGCTGGCCGAGAAGCAACCTTCATTGGCCTTCGTCACCCCCGAGCAGTTGGGCGAGCTGGTACTATTTCTGTGCAGCGAGGCCGCAAGCCAGGTCCGCGGTGCCGCCTGGAATGTCGATGGCGGCTGGTTGGCCCAGTGAGGGCCGGCCTTGATCTGGCAAAGGTCTCGCACCTTTCAACTGCAAGGAGGCCTTAATGCGCCCAATCACACTCTCCGCGATCCTGACCTTGACCCTGGCTGCTGCCGCTCCGGCGATGGCCGCCAGCTTGAAGGACGTCGCGCCCTATCCCGAGGCGGAAAAAGGCTACACCCGGCAGGTCATCCACCTGCCCGCCCAGGCCGATGAGTCGGCCTACAAACTGGAAATACTCGCCGGCAAGACGCTCAAAGTCGACTGCAACCGCCAGCACCTGGGGGGCAACCTCGAAGAACGTACCCTTGAAGGCTGGGGCTACAACTACTACCGTCTGGACAAGGTCGCCGGCCCCGCCAGCACGCTGATGGCCTGCCCGGATGGCAAGAAGACCGACGCGTTTGTGCCCGTAGTCGGTGAAGGCTTCATGCTGCGCTACAACAGTAAGTTGCCGGTAGTGGTGTATGTGCCCAAAGGGGTCGAGGTGCGCTACCGCGTATGGTCGGCTTCGCAAGACGTGCAAAAGGCAAAAGTGGAGTAAGCACGTTGCACGATCAGGCATAATGGCGCCCTTTTTTTACCCCGAAGCACAGGTGCCCCATGAAAGCTCAAGCCCGCCACATCCTGGTCAAGACCGCTGACGAAGCCGAAAAGCTCAAGCAGCGCATCGCCAATGGCGAGGCTTTCGACGTGCTGGCGAAGAAGTTTTCCATTTGCCCGTCAGGCAAGCGCGGCGGTGACCTGGGTGAGGTGCGCCCCGGCCAGATGGTCGGGGCGATCGACCAGGTGATCTTCAAAAAGCCGCTGCGCGTGGTGCACGGGCCAATCAAGAGCAAGTTCGGCTACCACCTGGTGCAGACCTTCTATCGCGATTGACCCTGCCCTCACGCGCCGTCTTAGCGGCGCGCCGCCAGCAGACCAAGGCCAGCGCAGCCCAGCAAGGCGGCGCTGACCCGGTTGAACAGCCGACGCGGCCCTGGCTGGCTGAACCACCGCTGCATGTAGGTGCCAAGGCCTGCATAAATGGCGATGGCCGCCCACTCCAGCAGCAGGAACATCACACCCAGCCACAAAAACTGCTCACTGACCGGCGTGGCGCTGCCGACCGATACGAACTGGGGCAGGAAGGCCGTGAAGATCAGAATGGCCTTGGGGTTGCCCGCTGCCACCCAGAACTCTTGCCGCGCCAGGCGCCAGGTGCCGCGTGGATGGTCGGCCGCGACTACGGCCTCAGCCACCGGTGCCCGCCACAGCTGCCAGGCGATGTAGAACAGGTAGGCAGCGCCGACCACCTTGATGGCGAGAAACAGGTATTCGCTGGTATGCAGCACCACCGCCAAGCCCATGGCGGCCAGCGCGATCATGCCGCTGAAGGCGACAATGCGGCCACCGCCGGCCACGCAGGCCGTGCGCAGGCCATAGCGGCTGGCGTTGTGCAAAGACAGCAGGTTGTTGGGCCCGGGCGCCATGTTCAGGGCGAAGCAGGCAGGGATGAACAGCAGCAAGCTGGAAAGGTCCATTTTTATTTTCCTATGACATCAAGCGTTTATTTCGACGGCTGACGCGCGCGGGGTCAAGCTACAGCCAGGCGAAAAAACTGTATGGGTCACCTGCAGCTGTTAAGCTTTTGCCCTTGCCGAGGACCCCATCATGCCCCGCTCACAAGCCTCTGTCTGGCGCGATGCTGCCCTGCCCTTCGTCGAAAGCCGCCGCGCCTGCCACAGCCGGGCCTGCTACAAGGCGCATAGCCATCCAACCTTCTCCATGGGCGCAGTCGATGCCGGCTTCAGCCTTTTTACCGGCGCGGGCCGTGCTACGGAGCGCCTGACACCCGGCACCTTGGTGATGGTACCGGCAAGGCGTGTGCACGCCTGCAACCCTGAGCCGGGGCAGGCCTGGAGCTACCAGATGCTGCATGTGGATGCCGGCTGGTTGACGCACCTACGTCAGGAGTCTGGGCTGCGCGGTGCACGACCTGGCGAGCCGGCCCGCATCAGCCGCGCGCCCGCCCTGTACCGTCAATTCTGCGCACTGAATGCACTGCTGTTCTCCACGGCCAGCCATGGCGAGAAAGAGGCGGCGCTGATTGCCTTCATGGGCGATCAGGACTTCTGCGTACACCCCACACTGGAGGCGGAACCCGCGCTGGGGGCGTCCATGCTCAGTGGGCTGGTCGAGCGTATAGAAGCAGCCGACCCCGCACGCTTGAGCCTCGATCTACTGGCCCGGGAGTCGGAGCTGGGGCGCTATCAGTTGATCCGTGCGTTCCGCGCCGCAACCGGGCTGACCCCGCATGCCTACCTGCTCAATGCCAGGGTCAACCGGGGCCGGCAGTTGCTCAACCAGGGCCAGGCGTTGGCGGAGGTCGCCTACCAGCTCGGGTTTGCCGACCAAAGCCATTTTCAGCGGGTGTTCAAGGCGCATGTGGGGGTGACGCCGGGGCAATACCGGGGCACGCAATAATCTTCAATACGCTCACCCGGCACGGCGCCAGACTGCGGCTTTCCCCAGCCGGAGTCGTCCCGTCCATGGAGCAGTTGCTGATCATCGCCCTCGCCCACTTCCTTGCCCTGCTTTCACCCGGCCCGGACTTTTTCCTGGTCGCCCGCACTTCGGTCAGCGGCGGTTGGCGAATCGCCAGCGGCGCCTGCCTGGGCATCGCACTGGCCAATGGCGCCTTCATCGCCATGGCGTTCACCGGCCTGTCGATACTGCGTGAAGGTAGCCCGCTGTTCATTGGCTTGCAGCTGGCCGGCGCGGCCTACCTCCTGTACATCGGCACGCAGTTCTTGCGCTACGCGGGGCGCTCCAGCCTGGCCGCTGTAGCCGACAGCGGGGCCGTGCCGGGCTTGTGGCGCAGCTTCGTGCTGGGGTTTCTGTCGGGCATTCTCAACCCCAAGAACGCCCTGTTCTATGCCAGCCTCGCCAGCATGGTGGCCAACAGCAGCGTCGGCTGGAAAGTGGTCTATGCGAGTTGGATGTTCAGCATGGTACTGCTCTGGGACCTGCTGGTAGCCGTGGCCATCGGCAATCAACGCGTGTTGCAGCGTTTCGCGCGCTCCTTGCCATGGCTGGAACGGGCCTCAGGGGTCATGCTGATCGTGTTGGCAGTGGGGCTGGCCCTGCACCTTGCCCGGGGCTGACCAGTTCAAGGGTTGCCAGGTCGATCAGGCTGAAATGGCCATTGGCCCAACCGCCGGTATCCAGATGCCAGACATTGCCCAGCAGCTTGGCTTGCAGCACGGGCGTGTGCCCGACCAGCAAGGCGCGGACACCGTGCACGGGTTGGGTGTCGCCCTCCTTGAGCCGGCGCCGCGACCATTGGCAAACTTCACGCACTTCGGGGTCGTCATCCAGCTCCAGCCAGGTGCGCAGAACGGCCCAGTCGGCGAACGGGCTGTCGGCATGCAACAGGCCGATCAGCCCCCGCTCGTTTTCGACCTCCATGGCGATCGGCAATTGCTCGAAGCGTTCGACGAAACGCACCTGCTCGCTTCTGGGCAGGTCGAGAAACCAGCCACCACCGGCGGCGCGATACATCTGCAGGTCGAGCCGGCCACCGCGCAGGTAGGTAATCGCCAGCGCCTCATGGTTACCTTGCACCGCGTGGAACCAAGGCCGGTCCAGCCATTGCAGCGCCGCTTCACTGTAAGGGCCACGGTCGACCAGGTCGCCGACGCTGAACAAGCGGTCTACCGCTGGGTCGAACCCGGCCTGCTCCAGGCACATCACAAGGCGCCCGAAGTGCCCGTGGATGTCGCCTACCGCCAGGTCGCGCCCCTGGGTATTGGCGGCTAGCCGTAGAAACCGACTCATGACAATCTTCCTCTGCTGGCGCCAGCCTGGCAGGCGTAGAATGGCGCTACACGCAAACCGCCCCGGAGGTGCATCATGCGTACCGCCCTTGTGTGTGCCGTGCTCATGGCGCTGTCACTGGACAGCATGGCACAAGGCGCCCCGGCCGCGCAGGTCGAGGTGCATTTTGACCGCCCCGGGAAATTTCGCGATGCCAGCCTCGACAGCCCCGGATACGAGCGCGGGGCCGATGCCTATGTCATGAAGAGCCTGACCGAGTACCTGCAGAAGCTCGGCCAGCGCTATTTGCAGGCGGACCAGCAACTGGTCATCAACATCCGTGACATCGACCTGGCTGGCCGCTTCGAGCCTTGGCACAGCCGTGCCTACGATGTGCGCTTCATGCGCGAAATCACCTGGCCGACCATCGACCTCAGCTACACCCTCAGCCAGCCCGGCAAACCTGCCCAGCAAGCCCAGGAGCGGGTCAGCGACAAGATGTACCTCAGCCGCCCCGGGCGCGTAACCAGCAGCAGCGACCGCCTGTACGCCGAAAAGGCCATGCTGAACGACTGGTTCCGCCAGCGCTTCGCGCCGCATCCGGCTTCCTGAAAAACCCTTCACTGGTACAGGTGTTGCTGCCGAGAGTATGCTCGGCCTTTCGGCCTGTACCAGGGAAGGAGCTATTGATGAAACTTTGCGCCGTGCAATTGGCATCGCTCAAGGGCGACCTACAGGGCAACCTCGAACGCCACCTTGTCTGCATCGAGCAGGCGGTGGCGCTGGGTGCCGAGCTGGTGGTGTTTCCTGAACTGTCGCTGACCGGCTACGAGCCGACCTTGGCCCGCCAGGTCGCCCTGCCGCTGTCTTCGTCGCGGCTGGACCCGCTACAGGCGCTGTGCGATCGACATGGCATCACGGTCGCCGTGGGCCTGCCCTTGCCGACACCGGACGGCGTCCAGATCGGCATGCCGATCTTCAGCCCGGGTGCGCCTCGCCAGGCCTATGCCAAACAACGCCTGCACAGCGACGAACTGCCCTACTTCACCACAGGTGATCAGCCCTTGCTCCTGGACGTGGCTGGGCATCGGGTGGCGCCCGCCATTTGTTACGAGTCGATGTTCATCGAACATGCGGCAGAGGCTCACGCACAGGGTGCGCAGGTGTACCTCGTGAGTGTGGCGAAAACGGCCAAGGGTATTCGCGAAGGTCATGAGCACTACCCCGAGGTCGCGCGCCAGCTGGGCCTTGGCGTATTGATGGCCAACTGCGTGGGGCCGGCCGATACCTTCATTGGCGCAGGCGGGTCGGCGGCCTGGGACAGCCAAGGCCGACTGCTGGCCAGCCTGGATGACCGCTGCGAAGGGCTGATCGTGCTGGATACCGCCAACGCCAGCGCGTCTGCCGTACCTTTGAGGGCACTCCCTGCGTGAAGTATCTGTTAGTAATGCTGGCGAGCTACGCGTCGACTCATTACCTGGTCGGGTTGTTGATCCAGGGCCAACTGGCCAATATCGCCGAAGGCCTGCGCCACCGGCCCGATGCCCCGACACCTGGCGAGTACCTGCGCGAGGTCAGGCCGCAGGCACGACGGGCCCACAGGCAGTACACCGTGATGGCTGGCTCAGCGCTTGCGCTGGTGGCTTGCCTGATCGCGAGTTGGTTTGGCTGATCGATGCCTTGCTGTGGCCCGGCTCAAAGCGCCAAGGCCAGGCTCTGTCGCCCTTCCAGCGCCAGCAGGTATTGCTTTGCCGCAAGCCCGCCGGCAAAGCCGGTAAGGCTGCCCGAAGCGCCGATCACCCGATGGCATGGCGCAATGATCGAGATCGGGTTACGCCCATTGGCTGCGCCCACCGCACGGACCGCGCTGGGGTTACCGATCTGTCGGGCGATGTCGCCGTAACTGCGGGTTTCGCCGAAGGGAATGGCCAGCAATGCAGCCCACACTTCACGCTGAAACGGCGTGCCGGCGAAGTCCAACGCGAGGTCGAAGCAGCGTCGCTTACCGGCGAAGTACTCGCCCAACTGGCGGGCGGTGTCCAGCAGAACCGGGCAGTGATCATCGCGATGAAGGGCGCCGAGCCGCACGCGGTTCTCCCGCTCCTCCTCCCACAGCACCGCTGCCAGCCGCTCGCCGCGGGCCACCAGCGTCAGCGTGCCGACGGGGGATTGCATCAAGGTGAAGGCACTGGACATAGGGGAGGTTCCTGCTGGCTGCGTTGCGGTCAGCGCACTCTACCCATGCCCAAGGCCGCACGCACCCGCTTTCTTGCTCAACCAATCGCGCAACCGGCAATGCGCCTGGCTTCGGACAGGTTGACCTTGGGGATCAGCTCGGTCGGAATACGCGAAGCCGCCGACAGGTTGTAGACGTGAAAGTGCTCATTGACCACTTGCCGCGCCATCAGCGTCAGTGACGGCAGGATACGGCTGTCCCAGTGCTGGTCCAGGCCGCAGGGCGAGTGTTCACCTTCGGCGGTTTCGTAAAAGCGCCCTACCGTCTGATCAAGATCTACGCCCACCAGCAACACCTCTTCAAAACCCAGGTGATACGCCAGTTGCAGGGCCACATAAGCGACCGTGCGGGCATCGAAAAAGCCCTGCGACAGGTCTTTGCTGAAGGCAATCGAGCGGGCTCGTTTGCTCCACAACGCTCGGTTGCAGACACAACTGTCACCGTGCCCGCGCATACCGTCGAGCAAGCCTGGCGTGTGCGCCTTGTGCAAGGCATAGCATTCGCTGGCGGCGGGAATATCGGCACCTTCGAACTGCTCTGGCCATAACGCCAGGCGCTGGCTGTCACGCAAGGCGGTGGCGAACAGTGCTGGTTGCTGTTGGCCAAAGCTCTTGTCGGTGCACACGTAAAAGAACGGCTTCACGCCATGCTCGGCAGTCATGGCAACTGAACCATTCATGGCGATGATCGGTAGATGGGCAAATTCGCCCAGGGGGAAATGCTTGGCTGAGGCGCCCGAAGCCAGAATTACCACGGGGCCTTGCTGGGTATTGCGACACGCCTCGAAACTGGAGAACGCCCCGCGTTCAGCGCTTGGCTGCGACGGAAGTGTGTTCATCATTGGCTACTTTGGACTGGACAGTACAAAACACGATACCGGTCCTTGTACGCGCAACGGACGCTTTTACATAAGCCTTACACAAAGCGACTGAAGGGTCTAAATCTGTCCAAAAACTAAGTGCACACCGTTTTCCACACAGGTGCTGTGTCATTCAGACCTACGCATTCTCTACGCGTTCCCCGCCCTTCGGCCTGCCTGTGCATTTTTGCCACTTGAACTATTCGTCGTTTCTTCATGAGTCTCCTTGATGGTTACCCATTGCGAGACTAATACTTAAGTCTCTGCCTGGGGAGGCACGAAACATGCAACCAAGATTCGTTATCGTTCCGGCGGTACCCATCGAAAAGGAGTCCTTCCGCATCGCTAGCCGCTACTACGCGGCTACCGTAAGCGGCGGCTTCGACATCTATGACAACTTGGCGAAGGAGCGGCTGAAACCCAGCTACCCGAGCAGAACCGATGCGCAGATGCAGTGTGAGCGGATGAACAACAAGCTCGAAATGAGATGATTGGCATACAGTGCAAGGCCAGTCAGCCAGAGACCAACATGGGCAGCGCGGATTACTGACCTCAGTCCAGACACTCCCTGGCCGCCAGGCGCAGCTTGTCGCCTGACAGGAAGCTGCCCTTGTAGAACGTTGCCCGGCTGCCGTCACGTACGTCGACTACCTCCAGCACATCGTCAGAGGCCACCGCGCTGGGCGCCGTCAACCGATAGCCGTGGGCGATGGACTTCTGGTTGGCAAGTGGCGCCAGTGCTCGCCACTTCGGCATCACGCACGCGGCAAACTGCGCGGGGGTTTTATGGGTCAGCTTGCTGGCTGTGGGTTTACCTGGCGTTGCGCAACCGGCAAGGCTGGCAGCCATGAGAGCGCTGAAGAAGATACGAAATGTAGGCATTTGCAATTGGCCATTAGGGGTACGCGGCATTCTACCGAGGGTTGCGCACGGGTACCAATCAACCAAGGTCGTGGCCATTCAGCCTTTGTCCATGCCTGGGCATGTTGCTTGAGTACAAGCGCGCTGGCACCTGTCAATTCTGCCAGTAGCGAAAACCGTAAAGGGGGAAGATAGTTTGCCTTGCGGATGTTCATCCAGCCGGTACAAAGCGAGGACCTACCCTATGCCAACCGACCGCACGCGTTTCTTCTACCAGAACGGCAGCCTCCACACATTGAAGACGGGCGACGAAAGCCGCGTCATCTTTCGTAGTGCAGACATGCCACTTGCAGAGTTGCAGCCTGACACTGTGCAAGGCACTGGGTTGTTGGCTACGGATGATAAAGGCTCAGTGCTCCAGGTGCAGGGTGGCGATATCGAAACGTCAGACACGGACCCCGCTTAGCGTTGAAACAAACCGTGGAAAACACGAGACAGCTGGACTTGCCACACCCTCTTCAATGGTGTGTGATGATGCGTTTTACAGCTTGATCAGCGCAGGACGCCCATGCCTCAAATTGACTGGCTAGAAAACCATATGAACCATTGCGACACTTTCGCTCAATGGATTCATCAGCAATTCCAGTATGAGTTCGAGGACATTGACCTCGCCCAATGGCAGTTGGACTTCGCGCAAGGCCAGGGCAATGGCCAATGGCAATGCCTGGTCGCACTGGATCAAGGCCACTTGCTGGGTGGCGCTGCCCTCGCCAAGGAAGACCTGCCGTCCCGCCCGGAGCTAGGCCCCTGGCTAGCCTGCGTATTCGTGGACCCGGCAGCCAGAGGTGCCGGTATCGCCGAGCAGTTGATCGAGGGCATATGTACCCACGCACGTGACACCGGCGTAGAAACCTTATACCTGCACACCAGTGACAAACAGTCTTACTATGCCAAGCGTGGCTGGGCGGTGATCGAGCAGTTCGAGGCCTGGGGCAAGGCGCAGTGGCTGATGTCGCGATCGCTTCGCTGAGCCTGCGCCCAAACGATGCCGCAGCGAGGCCCAACTGGGCCGTAGACGCACACTTCAAGGAACGCAGCCAAGATCATGGAACCGCTTCAAACCATCAAATCAGACCTCGTCAAAACGGCCGACCACCTCAATGCACTCAGCAAGGCCATGACCGGGCATGCCAAGTTCATGGAGGCCAGAGCGACTCCGGAAACCAAGATCGATGTACGCGCTCATATCAAGTCCATCGACGGCGTCGCCGATGAGTTGAGGTCAGTTGCCGCAAAAATCACAGACACCGCTCTACCCGCTACTTCGAACAGGCAAATTGCTCGTTGACAGGCATCGCATCGCTCGCGATACGCCGTGCTCGGCCTACGCCCCAGGCCAAAGCGCGAGTCATCGACTCGCCTGGGCGCGAATCGAATGCCTCTTCATGAATCGCCATGCCGCTAGTGGCATAAACACCGATGAACATCTGCGTGCTGCCTGTTCGCGACAGTCGCACCTGGACATCGATGTAGGTTCCATCGTTTAACGTTTCGTCGTGTGACCGATGGTGAAGCGTTGGGTCTGCCCAGCCCCAGAAAACGTCGCCGCGAATCCGCATGTCGCCCCTCCTACGACTTTAGTTGTATGCGTAAATGCCACCATAGCCAAAGCCAAACGGCACGCAACTGTACTTAGTCGGAATGAGAGCTGAATCGGACAACTGGCTGTCAGGCGAAAGCGAAGTCATTTTCGCCTCTGCAATATCAACGCCTCAGGGTTTACCGTCCAGCTCTGGCGGCCATGCGCTCATGAAGATGATGACCCCAGGTATGGAGAGCGCGAGCAAGTACTGCCCAGGGTGAACCACCACACCAATGGCCCAGACCGCCATCACAGCCCCACCGACAATACGCCGCTGTCGGGGCGTGAAGCGCTTTTGAAAGGTTTCCAGTTTTTTACGCCAAGCCATTACCCATTCCTTTGCACGCTCAGGTCCATTGCGTCGGCGCGTGGCTACGTTACAGATTCTTCAATCTTGCTCTGTCAGCTCACAGACACCATTTGCGCGACCCTTGCCGGTGTACGAAACGCCCGACGATCCGTCAGGGTTAACCATGATCGATACGGTTACCCCACTGCCCTTGGCTTCGAAGTACGTGTCACTGAATTTCTTCAATTTTGCTTCCTTGCCATTGATGTACACAGGGCCGCCCTCATCGGCATGCACCTCGATATTCCCCGGGCATGTGGCATTGACCAGCGGGATCTGCGCATTGGCGATACCCGCAATGGAACACAACGCCGCACCTAGCAGTAACTGCTTCATTAAAACCTCCTGAGTTGCCGGGCTATGAAAATTCTAGAATTAGCCCAGCGCGAATGATCGCGCAACCCCTTCGTTCGGCCACTTCAGGTCGCCATCCGTCAGTCCCGTGGCACCCTGTCCCCAGCCCATGGCCCAAGAGATGTACTCACTCGAACGGGAGATACATCATGAAACGGACACCTCCGCATACCCTGCTGCTCGCCCTTTGCCTGGGCGTCATTACCCCTATGGCCTTCGCGACCAGCGATATGAACGACAACGGCGCAGGCTCGCCTGGTACTCCAGGCGCAAATAGCGGCCAAGGTAGCCCTAGCGGCGGCGGAGCAAGTGGCTCTGGTACGCCGGCAGATGCCATGGGCACCGGAGCAGGCACCGAAAGAAACGGAACCGACAAAACAGGCGGCGATGGGACTGATCACACGGGTTCGGGTAATAGCGGTACCGCCGGCCCGGGGAGTAGCACCGGCGGCAGTGGTACGGGTAGCAGCGGTGCCGGTGGGGGCGCAGGTGGCAGCGGTGGGGCAAGCGGTGGGTCGGGTGGCGGCGGAAGTTAAGCTCGCGGCTGCAACTTACACCGCGTCCGGCTCTACCAGCCACTTCTTGAATTTCGCCGGAGAGCCGGCATAAAGCGCATTGGCGACGACATCCTCAGTCACCACACTGTTGGCCGCAACCACACTGTTCTGGCCAATGTTGACGCCCGGCAGGATCACGGCCCCCGCGCCTATCCATGCATTGTCGCCCACGGTGATCGGCGCTATGTAGTCGTTGCTCTTGCGCCGATCCGGGTGCACATCGTGGCTGGTCGTGCACAGTCGTACCTGTGGTCCCAGCATCGCCTTGCGCCCAATGCGGATAGTTGCCTCGTCGAGTAACACGCAACCGCTATTGATAAACGCGCCCTTGCCCAGTTCCAGGTTGCCGCGCTCGAAGTAGATCGGTGGGCGAATGACAACGCTGCCTTCAGTGCGAATACCCGCCTTGGCCATAAGGCGATTAGTCTGCTTCTTGCCCAGATCATGGGTATCCAGCAATCGCATGAGCTGGCGTGGGGTCAAGCTACGTTTGAGTTTTGCGATGAATAAAAACAAGCGGTAAACCCAATGAGGTGATGGTTGCTTAAGGTCGGATTGTCGACCCATGCGGCAAGCATGGCCGAGCTGAAGCACTAACGGGCCCGTGCCAAAGGTACACTTTATATAGCGCCGTTTTATCGGCGACCTTGCACACTTCTTTAGCCTATCGTGTCGGGCTCATGGTAATCGCCCCTGCAGCCCCTGGCCACCCATCCACCCTGGACGCAAACCCAGTAACCCACCTGCCCTGCTCCGTAGTAGCGTCTCGGCCTCTACGAACTTCCAGGTCCGTCACTTTGAAACCCATGGACCTGGGCGATTCAGACCAGGAGGTCAAATGCAGCGTGTTCAGGTGATTGATCAAGCAGCTTTGGATTCGGCACTGATAGCGTTTGCCCGCTACAAAACCGGAGAAACAAAACTCTTCGATCTAGAGCGTGCAATGAGCTTTGAAGTAGGTGAAGCCCTGTCGAGGAGCGAGCTGGTGCGATTCACGATTACCAAAATGGTGTCGGGTCGGTATCGCATCCGTGATGAAGGAGAGAACGCCATCACCGATGCCGGGCGGGCTCGCCTCGAGGTGATTCGAGGCTAGCGCCGCCCTCAATAGCGCGTTCAGCCAGCTTCACCTCAAGCGCAGGGCAGGTATGCACCTCCCGCTTAGCATCGAGGTGAAGTCCCACGGCCAGTTCACAACGAATAAACAGGTCCTGCTTCAGGTGGTCAGAAGATACGCGGCGGCACCCTTGATCAAGCGCCAGGGCTTCCAGAGTGAAAGGTGCTCGAACAACCTGCTGGAGTTGCCCGCCAAGCCTGCAATCCAGAGATAGACGAACCACTTCCGTAGCAACCTGAGGGTTTTCTTTGTTTTCACTCGCAACAGTCAACACACCTTGATCAATGCCCCTGCCAGCAAAAATGAGTAGCACGTGAACACGCACACACTCTGGCAGACAATCGGTTCCAAAAAAAGCGGGATTAGACCGCCTGTGACCGGCATTCTACAAGGGTCGCCGTTTAAGTTTTTAACGCATTTCAGCGTAAACCATCAGGGTCAGCTAGAGTTTTTCATGAGTTCAAACACCGTGAGATGACGATCATGCTAAAACAAGAAGCGGACGACGTTATTGAGCGTATCAGGGACGATCTAAAACGGCACGGGGTGCTGATCGGCTACGATCCAGAGTTCACCACGCCTGAATTCGGCTGCGACCTGGATCACCACGTTGCTCAGATCAGAGAAGATCCGGAAAGCCATGTCGTGCGCATCGTGATCCATGACGAAGGCTTGTGGGCGCAGCTCAGACAGGGGTCCGTGTATCGCTGCGTCGTCAGTGAATGTAAAGGGAAGCTATTCGGCATGCCAATTACCATCGAACCTCGAACCGATGCGTCCTACACCATCCAGTACAAGCTCTGAAGCTTCTGCAGGGTTGTCTGGCGGCAGGACTGCCCTGCAGATCGAAAGCCGAACAATTCAGTGAAGCCCACTCGGCCTCCCAGGCCGTTAAGTGCTGGTTTCCGCTCATGCCCGTGTGCATCTTTCTCTCTTTGTCCATCGCGCGCGCCTGCGAGAGAGGGGTTGATTCGTGCGGTTCGAAATCTGCACCCTCAATGGCGCCCGCCCCCTAAGACGCTGGGGATCAGATACCGCCCCCCGTATAACTGCCGCCATACCTATGCGACAATAGGCTCAATGTCTGGTCTCAACCCCGCATTTATCGCCCAACAGCTCGGGCATGGCGTGCAGATGCTCTTATCGACTCATGCGCGCTGGATTGACACGTCCAACGACTGGCAGGAGCTGGAACCGCTCCAGATTGGTCCGAAATGGGCTCGCAGCTGCGACGAAGCCACGTAAGTTATTGATAGGTAAGCTCCTTTGATCTCCACCGCTAACATCACCATGCAGTATTTAGGGGGTGTTTGGCGGTGACAAAGGGTTAATTTCATTGGGACAAACGCCCCACCATTACCCTCATATCCCAATCGGTGGTATCAAAATTGGTATCACCTGCTAGCTGTCGCTGACTGTCCGCTTTCGACCCAAAGCAGCCGGTGAGGATTATCTACATAAGCGTGCACAAATGACCTTGCGCAAGAGAGGGTGGAATCCGTTTACGCTCTAGCAGCCCGAACTCACCGCCTGGGCGACGGTAACTACACCCTGCATGATTGCAGTGGTTACTTGCACTTTGAAAATCTGCTAGTCTCACAATCCTAAACCGACAACTGGCTTTCTGTACGGTGCGCTGCCTTACGCATACTAGGGCTATCGCCCGGATAGAGTGAACTCCCGCCGTTGCCGGTACTTGATTGCCCCTTGTTTCCGAGGACTGGGATGCCCCCTGAAATAGAAAAGTTGCAAAAAACAATTGAAGCAATTACTGGCGTCACTGATGCAGTGGTTGATAAGGAGTACGTGTCGGAACTCTCAGAGGATCATTTTAGTCTTCTTCCCTACGGGGACTTGCCGCTCGGCGCACTGCGCCGTACTCACGGCGGCCTGGCGGACGAAGTCATAATTACCGTTAACTTTGGCATCTCGCGAGATTTAGCAGGGCTTCAAGCTCTGGAGCTTATCTCCTGGTGCGTGCGCGATGCTGCGCGCGGTGGTGAGCCTATTCAGGTCAGGTCCTTGGCGCTTCCGCCTATTGGAGAGCAATTCGGCACGACGCTTCGCTTTGTGATCGAGTACTTCTACGTCGACCCGGAACAGGACATTGCGAAGCTGATCACCAAGGTGGGAGAGCTTGCCGATCAGTTCGGCATCATCCAAAACATGATGCCCCAACCCAGCCCTCTCAAAAAGTTCCTGCCGTGGCGTGCCAAACAAACCGGCACTGAACCGAACCACGAAGAAGAAAAAAGCAGTGACCGGCGCCGAGGAGCTTGGCTGATGCTAGGAGGCGTTGTTTCGTACTCCGGTTATACAAGACTTCCAGGTAGTTGGGCAGAGGGCTCTGGTCTGCTGGCAATCGGGATTTTTTTGGTCGCCTGTGCGATCATCTGTAAACAGTCCACATTGGCTTTCATACAGCGCATCATAGTTGCTGCAATTAGCTTCTCTCTAGCTTGCCATTTCGCAGCCAAGCTTTATCAGGATGTGATAAACGGCCGCTATGGAGCTCTTGCCAATCTGCCGACGAGGTCAAACTGGGACTTGACGGTATTAATTGGGATGATCCTGGCTCTCATTGGGATCTCGGCGGCTATGCTCTTCAAACCAAGCAAAAAGGGTAATAACCGATCCTGAAACGTGAATATCACATTTCAGCGCATCAAGCACGGCAATCTGCTTGAGCCACAGGTTTATGCGTAAGTGTCCTGTACGGTAATTTGAATGTTCGAGTTAACCGTACAGGACACCCGGTGGGTAAACGCCATCCGAATTCCCGATTCCGGCCGTTAGCGGCTCTTAGCCAACGGCAGCTTAGGGTCGAAAGCAGCCATCCACGACTGGCAACTATCGCCCCTAGCCGCCGCGCATCGAGCGGTTCAAGCGGTCTCTTCATCCTCAATCAGCGCCCACAGCCTGGCCGCCTCGGCAAACTCCAGCATGTCGGCCAACTGGTCTGCATCAACGTCACTGCGTCGGTGCGCAGAAATCGCGAGCTCGGCAAGCACTGCGGCCCTGCCATCGGGATCGGCTACCAGAGCGGGCTGGTCATTGAGTTCGGCCAACCAAGCCACTGGCAGGCTCAACACTTGACCGTCCACAGCTGATCAATCCGCGTGGTATAGGATTGGCTCATCATCTCCCTCCTCATTCCCCAGTCCGGTGTCGCCGGTACGCTGGCGGCTCGCATTGTCCCCCTCCCCCAGCGCTCGTTGATGTCATCCATCACCTGCATCAGTCGGTCACATGCCACCGATTGCTTGAGCGCAAACAAGTCCTCTGAAAACTCACCTGGTTGCCGCAGGTCCATCAGCAGCACCTCTGCCTTGCTGTACCGAAAACCCGGCCGGAAGATTCGCGCAACAGCATCGGTGGCCAGTCGGGTCATCAGCAGCGTGTCGCAGGTTGGGTATGGCAGTTCCACCAGCGCCCCTTGTGCGTGGCGCGCCTCGTCCGGGTTGAACATGCCGGTGCGAATGCTGACGCGCATGCGCTTGCACACTGAGCCCTGGGCCCGGAGTTTCTCCGTTGCTCGGCCAACGTAAGTGGCCACTGCCTGCTTGATGGGCGCCAGCTCTGTCAGCCGCATGCCGAACATCCGGCTGCAGCAGATTTCCTGCTTTGGGGGTTCGGCCTCGTCCAGTTCCAGGCACGGGGTGCCAGCCAGCTCGCGGGCAGTCTTCTCCACCACCACACTGAATTTCTGCCGCAGCGTCCAGGCATCAGCCTTGGCCAGATCCATAGCCGTGTGGATGCCCATCGCCTCGAGGTGGGCGGTCATCCGCCGGCCAACACCCCATACCTCTTTCACCTCTGTGTTGCGCAGCACCCAATCGCGCTTGAACGGATCGGTAATATCGACCACGCCACCTGTCTGCGCCTGCAGCCGCTTGGCGGTGTGATTGGCCAGCTTAGCGAGCGTCTTTGTGCTGGCGAAGCCCACACCCACCGGAATGCCGGTGCACTGCAATATCCGTGAGCGAACTCTTCGCCCGAATTGGGTCAGGTTTTCTTGAATGCCTGACAGATCGGCGAAGCATTCATCGATGCTGTAGACCTCCGTGGCAGGCACCATCGACTCGATTAGCGTCATAACGCGCTCGCTCATGTCGCCGTACAAGGCATAGTTGCTGCTGAAAGCCATGATGCCGTGTCGGCGCAACTTATCCTTTGCCTGGAAGTACGGCTCGCCCATTTTCACGAATGGCTTCGCGTCGTAGGACCTGGCAATCACGCAGCCGTCGTTGTTGCTCAGTACCACTATCGGGACCTTTGCCAAGTCAGGCCGAAACACCCGTTCGCAACTCGCATAGAACGAGTTGCAATCGATCAGCGCGAAGACCTGGTCACTGCGCATGGTCGCGAACGCTGTAACGCACAACGCCCCAGATGACGAGCTCATCGCCTTCCATGATGTACCGCGGCGGGTACGCTGGATTCTCCGATTTCAGAATCACTACGTCGTCGCGACGATGCAGACGCTTGCAGACCGGCTCGCTGTTTACTGCGGCAATGACTATATCGCCATGTTCGGCCTCACGGCCGCGATCTACGATGACGATGTCGCCGGAGTAAATCCCCGCCCCTTGCATGCTGTCGCCCTCCACTTTCACCAGATACACATGGGGTGCGCGGAGGTCGAATAGCTCATCAAGGGAAATATGGCCTTCCAGGTGGTCCGCTGCAGGGGATGGGAAGCCGGCCGGAACGTGAAACGAATACAGCGGTAGCGGTTCGGTACCGCCGGTTGGCGTACCCAAGAATGTGATGGTCATGATGGAAGGTCCAATGCAAACTGTATGCATATACAGTAAATCTGGCATCGGGTGCTCGGTCAATCCTGGGCAGCGAAATTTCTGACGGGCGAGAGATGGGAAAATGTGCGGACGGTACTCGATCTACGAATCGATGGATTACTACCTGCGCCAGCTATCGCTGGACCTGGTAGTGATCAATGGCTACGACCATGAGCCGATCAACCGATACAACGTAGCGCCGTCCACTCGCGTGGAAATCGTTCGCCAGGTTGGGGGTCGATCGAGCGTGGATCGCGTCAAGTGGGGATGGTCGCCATTCTGGGCGAAGGGAAAGCGCCCCGATCCGATCAATGCTCGAGCCGAGACGGTGGTGGCAGGGAAGTTCTTCAAGGGCCTTTGGCCGAACGGCAGAGCTCTTGCCCCTGCAAATGGCTGGTTTGAGTGGATCGCTGATCCCACGGACCCAAAGCGAAAGCAGCCTTACTACATCACCAGCGCCGACGGCGGCCCGCTCTTCTTTGCGGCGCTGGCAGAGGTGCACCACAGCCTGGAGCCGGACGAGCGCGATGGGTTTGTGATCATTACTGCAGCAGCCGACCAAGGCCTGGTCGACATCCACGACAGAAAGCCCCTGGTGCTGTCCCCTGAGATTGCTAGGGAATGGATGGACCCCGGTACAACGAGTGAGCGCGCGGAGGAGATTGTCGAAGCAGGATGCCGACCCGCTCATGATTTCCGCTGGTTCCCGGTAGGAAAAGCAGTCGGCAAGGTCGGTAACCAGGGACCGGAGCTAATCGAACCTGTCAGTGAGGAGAACCGCCAGGGCGACCTAGAGCTTTAAGCTGGTATTCGCTAACCGCTTGGAATTGCGATTCTGCGATCATGCGCAGTCGCTCGATCTCCAGGGGTGACGCTCCATCGCCCTGAGCCTGGTGATAACGCTTCAATGCTTCGACTGCATCGGTATACATCGGATGATCTGGGAACAGTAACGGCGGAACATTTGACATTACAGAGCCCCCTTTCAATGGATGGTATCAGGCGCCTGTTTGGCTTCGATCAGTTGAAAATCGATGACGGCCTGGTAGAGGGAGTCCGCGATAAGGCGCAACCGCTCCACCTCTTCAGCAGACGCGTTAGCAGCCTCAGCGGCTCGGAGCTCCCTCATGGCATCAATCGCCTTCTTAATCAGCGCCTCACCGGCCTCAACAATCCCAATGAAAGATCGCTTAGCCACAGTCACTCCAATCAGTTAATTTTGATGAAGCATAGGGTAAGACGATCCAAGCAGCTACAGCAGAAGATCCCTGCATTTTAGAAAAGTTGACCGAGTTGTGACGGCTCCCAATTCATGATCACCAGCTCACCGGTCAAATCGGCCTGGCCATGCCTCTGGTTCGCGGTGGTATACCGGATATCCAACCGCTCGAAGTGGAACCCGTCAAAAGCCGCTCGAATGTCGGGATGGTCGTTGATGCTCACCATGACGTTGCCTTTGCAGGTGCGCATGAACTCGGCCATGCGCTCATATTGGTCAAACGGAAAGTCGACACCGTAGCCTGCGGTCTGCCAGTAAGGCGGGTCCATGTAGAAGAAGGTGTGTGCTCGATCATAGCGCTGCGCGCAGTCGAGCCATGACAGGTTCTCGACGTAGGTACCGGCCAGCCGTTGCCAGGCCGCGGAAAGGTTCTCCTCGATGCGCAACAGGTTGATAGCAGGGCCGGTGGTGGCGGTGCCGAACGTTTGCCCAGTAACCTTCCCGCCGAAGGCGTGCTGCTGCAGATAAAAGAACCGCGCCGCGCGCTGGATATCGGTCAACGTCTCCGGTCTCGCCATCTTTTGCCACTCGAAGATCTGCCGAGACGAAAGTGCCCATTTGAACTGTCGGACAAATTCCTCCAAGTGGTTCTGCACCACCCTATACAGGTTGACCAGATCGCCGTTGAGATCATTCAAGACCTCCACCTGGGCGGGTTGTGGTCGCATGAAGTAGAGGGCGGCGCCACCGGCGAAGACTTCGACGTAGCACTCATGGGCGGGGAACAGCGGGATCAAGCGGTCGGCCAGGCGGCGCTTGCCGCCCATCCAGGGGATGATTGGGTTAGTCAATTTGCAAACCTTTACTGTATGGATGAACAGGTTCTAGGCTCGCCGTGCTTTGTGCACAGAGCGGGAGCCTTGGCTGGGCTTGCAGGTATGGTCTGCGGGTTCGGCGGTCAGCAGGGATGTTGACGCATCCCCGGTGGCCGCTCTCTTTGCATGAAGCCTTCGAATAATTAGCGGGCGCTTCCTGACGCCCGTTTTGCGATCAGGGCGTCGTGTTCCCGGGAGCACTGCTCACCGGCGATCCTGGCTCGGTCATAAGCCTGCGCCAGCTCTCGATTCGTAGCGACAGACCGGTCGAGCAGGTCGGAAAGCACCATGGCGGCGCGGGTGGCTGCCTGGCCTCGGGCGATAGCGGCGGTATCCGTGCCGGGGCAACTGACGGTGGCAGCGAGCTTGGCACCTTCGTCGCGCAGCCGTTGGCCAGCAGCATCGGCGCCAGCAGCGCCAGCATCAGCAATCGTTCTTTCTTCATGCGCTTTCACCCTCGCCTCTTGCTGCGCGTCTGCGCTCCGGTGTTCTTCCTGGCGCGCCGATCGTTCGCCAATGACCTCGGCCAAGCGGTCGCCGCGGTCTCGTTGTGCTGATACCTGACCGCCCTTCGCCCGCTCTAGCGAGATGCCGTGTTGGTACGCGCCCCAATGGGAAGCCAGAAGGACAAGCACAGCGGCAGCCGTAGCAGGCCCAACACTCATGACAAAGCCCGCCGGATACCCTCATCAATGATCATCGACGGGTACGGGTTGCCGCCGTTCTCGTGGATGATGATACCGAGCACCATCCCCCGCAGCGTGGCCGGCTCTTTGATGTCGATCGGGTCCGTGGCCTGAACGCCCAGGCGCTTGGCCACGGCAGCGGCGTAGGCCTGGGTGTCGTTCTCGTTGCTTGGCGCCCAGCGGTTGATAGTTTCGAGCACGGTGTCGATCCCCTTCCCGCCTACTCCCGGCATCCCGTCCTTGCCGCGGTAGTTGATCAGCAGCTTGCCCAAGGCGCGGATGCCGTTCTCGGGATGGTCAAATCGGGCGAAGCGCGGCTTGGCCACTCCCTCTTCCAAGCCGAGCTGGCCCTGCCAGGCGTTGCGCGGGTTGTAATCGATGTTGCCGGGGTTCTTGTTGCGGACTCCGCGAGGTGTGGTCATGTTTTCTCCATGCACAAAAAAGCCCACAAATGCGGGCGAGAAGGTAATATTCGCGGCTTACTCAGCAGCCCGATGAAAGGGAATTCAGAAATGCAAGGCAAACACTTGGCCTATCGTCCGGACATAGACGGGCTCAGGGCTCTGGCCGTACTGGCCGTGACAATTTTCCACTTCAATAAGCAATGGCTACCTGGTGGCTTCGTAGGAGTTGACGTTTTTTTCGTCATATCCGGCTACCTGATCACAGGAATCATCTACGGGAAAGGCTCTGACTTTTCCTTTGGTGACTTTTACGGTCGTCGGGTCCGCCGAATTCTTCCTGCCGCGACATTTGTGACCATAGTCACTTTGATTGCTGGGTCATTGTTGCTCTTGCCAGCAGACGTGAAGGCCCTGTCGCAGTCAGCAATTGGCGCCACTCTTTCTGCAGCCAACATCTACTTCTGGCTTTTCCTAGATACAGGTTATTTCGCCGCTTCGTCCGATACCGTGCCGCTGTTGCACATGTGGTCGCTAGGCGTCGAAGAGCAGTTCTATATGATCTGGCCGGCACTCATGATCATCGCCATGAAACTCGGCGGTAAGCGCCTGCTTGTAGCTACCGGCGTGGTTCTGGCCATTGCATCGTTCGCAGTGAGCGAGTACTTCATTGCGCGTGACCCTTCCTTCGCTTACTACATGCTGCCATCCAGGGCTGGCGAACTGCTGGTAGGCGCCCTACTTTTCCTGTGGCAAGACTCCCGCCGTATTCCAGCTTCGGCTGCAAACATAGCTGGCGCCGTTGGCCTAGCCATGGTTGCAGGCGCAGTAGTGCTGCTCGACGAGAAAAATGGCTTCCCTGGTATACGATCGGTTATCCCTTCTGTAGGCGCAGCCCTACTGATTCTGGCGGGCACAAATCAAGCCAGTCCTCTTTCCAAAATTCTCGGCAACTCGGCAGCTCGGTACATCGGGCTACGGTCCTTCTCGCTCTACCTGTGGCACTGGCCAGTGCTTGCCTTCTACCGCTACGCTTACGGCGAACCAACTTTGGCTGGCGGGCTAGCGTGCGCAGCACTGATGGTACTACTGACTCTGATCTCGTATCACCTAATCGAAACCCCGTTCAGGTCGAGAAGCCCTATGTGGCTTCTCACCAAGGCAGGGCCCATCGTTGCGACAAGTGCTGGGGTAATAGTCGCCGGGTATGTCCTGGACAATAACAAGGGCTACTGGCCAACCACTTCTGGCGATCAGTACAAAAGGTTAATTTCTCAGCACGACTACAACACCAAACCGGCCAGCCGCTTCCCGTTCAATTGCCAGATGATGAAATACGATCCAATTAACTGGACTGAGGATCAGTGTGTAAACGGCGACAGGTCAGTACCTCCCGAAACTCTGCTTTGGGGTGACTCGAATGCGGCACACTACGTAGGATATCTGAAAGCTATCGGAGAAAGCAGACACTTTTCAATCCGTAATATCTCCCACTCTTCTTGCCCACCGGTCAGGGATACGAAAGGCATTCTTGGGCCAGACCGCGAAAAGTCCTGCAACGAATTCAACGTTCGGGCTTTTGCTGAGTCGAAGAAATATAGAACTGTGATAATCGGTGCGTCATGGGAGTCGTATGCAGCGAGAGGCGGAAAGGAAAAGTTTGCTGAAACCATTGCCGAATTGGCCGGTAATCACAATCAGGTAATCATCGCCCTCAACGTTCCTCTATTTGAAGGGCTCGACCGCATGTGTACTGCGAAATCCATTCGTATTCCTGGAATGGACTGCCCATCGACAGCGATCCTCCCCGACCAGGGCGACAGCGAAGTAAATATGTACCTAAAGAAAATCGCCGCACAGTACCCGAACGTCGCAACGTTTGATGTACGCCCACAAATCTGCAAGGACGGCACCTGCTCGGCATATGACAAGGGTACCCTCCTCTATTTCGACCACGCCCACATAAGTATGATAGGGTCAGAGATATTAGGCCGATCTGTTTTGGAGAGCGATCAAGTACCACAATCTATCGCAGCTCTTGGGCAGTCGGCTCGATCAGTAGGTCAACACACTCCTGATTAACCATATGAACTGGTGATCCTGACGCAACATTAAGCCCGCAGTAAAGCGGGCTTAATTTATCTCATTGCACTCCAAGATTACCGAACTCATATCCCGGGGACGAAACGTCCAGCCCCCTAGCCCCAACCACAGTGCTGCCAACTTCTTTTCCCGCAATCGATGGCGTCGGATTCACTCGCCCGGCTCCGGCTGCACTTAAAGCCCAGGCAAGCCAAGGTTTTCCGCCTTTGGTGTACTGGAATGCGCAGTTCACATCACCTTGGACGATATCGATAGGGGCTACTGCGTAGCCGCCGCGCCACTTATACCCCTGTCCAGCCAGGAAGGTTGTGTGAATGCCGGAGATAGCTGCTTGGTAGAATTTCCAGCTATTAGAGTTCCGACGGGCGAAAGGCAAGGCAGACGTCACATAGCGGCCATCCCCGGCCTCATAGGTTCGATCCATCCAGCTGGCACAGAACCCCCGTGTCGGGTGGAAGCAGACCGCAGCGAACACGTCCGGTGCGGCGCTCTTCGGCTGGGCACTTACCGAGGCCTCGTCGCTCGCAAGCAAAGGGCCGCGGTTATCACCGATATAGTGCACCCACTCAGGAAACGCAGAGTACACACCCATCTGCGGGCCGTTTTCGATTTCAACGACCACATCCTCTAGTGCTTCGAACTCGTAGAGAACCTCCCAAGAACCAGGCCTTACATGCGCCACGAAGTGCTGCCGACCAACATAGCGCTCAAGCGTCAGGGTGTTGTAAGCAAGAAGCTCGACCTGCCAGGAAAACGTGGCTGTATCAGCCGGGCCGGAATAGGTTTGTTCGGCGGCCATCTCCTGACCATTGATGGAGCACTTCAGGTTCACCATCCGCGCGGTAGGCTTTGTCAGCTCAACCTCATTCCAGTGGCCGCCGCCCGTGTACTGCTTGGCTCCACCGTCCCCATTGTTGACCGCACGCACTACCATGGGCGGAAGCCAGTCTGTGCTCCACCCACCAAGGTCTTCCCATGCCGCCGATTCAACGGTCGTTAGCGGCGCGATGCGCCAGCCCTTGAAGTTGAAAAGCTGGTTGATCTGGTTGGGACCGAACTTCTGCATGAACATCTGACCGGCGCCATGCGACCAAATGAAGTCGAAGTTATTGCCGGTGGTCTCGCCCTCCACCCACATCCGGCCGGCTTGCAGCTGCTTCGACGTAGCCGATGCGTTCGCGTAGGTGTACCGCGATGGATCGACAATCCAGCTTCTTGCGCTCGCACCCGAGGTGTTTGCGTTGATCGCAACGCCAAGAGCCGGCAAGGCTGCGGCGTCGATGGTCAGCTTGAACTTGATACCGGGACGACTCTTCGGCGTGATAATGAGCGTTTGGACGCCACCGTTACGGTCAATATCAGGTGCAGGATCGCTGTAGTTGTGGATCACCACATTGTCAGTTACAGCGCCATAGTCATCCCGGTCAGACTCTTGGAAAATCCAGCCGTAGGTGTAATCACCGAACAAGGGAGCGCCGTTCTTTTGAAACGCAACCTTGTAGTATTTGGTCGGATCCGCACCTGAAACCTCACAGTTCAACAGGAAACTGTTAAGCACTGTGTTTACTGGCGAAGTCACACCGCCTTGCGCCATTGGCCGAAGGGGATAGTTTTTTCCCTTGTTGATGGTCAGCGCATCATCCTTCAGATACGGCGCGTCCACGTAGCACGATGGATCGACAATCCAGCTCCGACCAGGCGTACCCGAACTGTTGGAGTCAACTGGCACGCCTACAGATGGCAGGGCTGCGGCGTCGAGCGTAATTTGGAACCGCATCTCCTGCCGGAGGGCCGGCCTTACCGTGATGGTCTGGATGCCCCCGGTTCGGTTGATGTCGGGAGCCGGATCGGAGTAGGTATGGATCATCGTCACGGTGCCGGTCGCCGCATACGTCGAGGCGTCCGCTTCGTACAGAACCCAGCCGAACTCGAAGCTGCCGGCGAGACCTGGCGCGCCGTTTTTTTGAAGGCTGATCAGGTAGTACTTGCCCGCAACAGCACCGAGCACTTCGCATTTCAGCAACAGTCGATTCATGACCGGGTTGGGTATAGATGTCACCCCACCACGGCTCATCGATCGCAGCGGCAAGCTCTTGCCAATATTTAGCGTCAGCGCGTCATCTTTAACGATTGGAGGGGCTGAGTACCTCGATGGATCAACGATCCAGCTTCGACCGGCAGCGCCCGTACTGTTCGAGTCAATAGCCGTTCCTGCCGCAGGAAGCGCCGCGGCATCCAGGGTGATCTTGAACCTGATATCTGGACGGAGCTGGGGGGTTACCGTGATCGTCTGGACCCCACCAGTCCGGCTAATGTCGGGGGCAGGATCGACCAACGAGTGAATTTGCGTAAATGCTCCGGTCGTCGCGTAGGTGGCAGCATCCGCTTCGAGCAGGATCCAGCCAAACTCATAGGCCCCCACAAGCCCGGTAGCACCGTTCTTTTGCAGCGAGATCAGGTAGTACTTCCCTGGCTCGGCGCCAATGATCTCGCAGTTCAGCAGGACGCGATTCATCACTGCGTTTGCCGGTGAGGTGACGCCGCCCCGGTTCATTTGGCGGAGCGGGTACGCCTTGCCCCGGTTGATGGTCAGGGCATCGGCCAGCCAGGACAGCAGGGACGATATCTCAACCGCGACCCCGGCGTCGTTCCGGTAGCGGGTCTCGAACACGTCACCAGTACCTGGCACCGTGAAGAATCGGTTGTTCGTACCGGTTCCATTGGTCTTAGTCAGGCCCTCGGCAACAGTGGTGTAGGTGCCAATGCTCGCGAGAAATTCTGCGTAGATCTTTTTTAGGGTTGGCTTGGTGATGCCGTTGATCGTGACGAAGTCAGCATCAGATAGGAACAGCGCGTTGGCAGTGGTCACCAGCCCATGGAACAGCTGATTGTCGGTAGCTACGCTCATAGAAACTCCAGGCGAAAAAAAACCCGCATGAGCGGGCGAGCATTCAATTGATCTGGGCTCCAGGCCAAGACTTGGTGTACCAACGCATAAGCTCGGCAGTTAGAGCTGCGTTCATGACCGGCAAAGGCATCCCGAGGAGCAACTCTGCGAAAGCAGCCTCATCGACAATGGGCAACTCAAACAGCTCCAAGGAGGCCGTGTATCGCCACAGATCATCACTGGCAAACTCTGGGCCTTCGTAAATATCGGTGAATCTGGAGCGGGTCGGCCTAAGCCCTAAAGGTGTTCTGATGGGACAAAGAAACCAGTCTGCCCAGCCGATCTCCCATTTACACCACCCCTCAAACAACTTGGCTTCCTCGGTCGACAAGATCCAACTTACTCGCAGGATGGTTGGAACGCTGCCAAACCGGCGACGCTGCATTGCCCTGCCACTCGCCATCGTTGTTCGAACTATTGGGCTGACTGGCTTGAAGCCGTAGCCGTCAGCAACTGGCAACGGAAGACCATCAGGAAGTAACAGCATCCTCAAGCATCCTCGGGAGCAAAATTGTCATCGTCTGCGTAGACGCGAACGTCGTAGTTGATGGCCTCCATTTCCGCCGAGTAATCACCTGGCTCTATTGAGGTCACCAGAACCGGGTAGCACCACCGTGTCGAAATCCCGAACAGCAGGTGAGGCGGCTCAATCTGCTGGGAAAGATCCGGCACAAAGTCGATAGATTGGATAGCGATGCGGTAGTCATCTATTCGATACGCAGCCCACGGACCGCTGATCGAACCGTCTGGCCGGCGCACTGCAAGAACATGTGTCTGCCCTTCGCTCCAAACAAAAGCCTCGCTGCTTTCGATCACTACCGGCCCCTCTCCTGCGGAGAAGTCCGTCATGATTGATGACTGCGCATAGCCAGGAATGTCATCGGCCACCGCGTCATAGTTGAGATAACCGCTGTTCAGCGCGGAGAGCTCAGTACCCCAGCTATAGCTTTTGTTCTGATAGACCTGGGCCCGACGCTGACGCATGCCGTAGCGCCAAGCACGGTCGCGATCTGTGACCCCATCGAGTGTGATTTCCTTGACCGTCTGAAAGGCGTCACCTGGAAGCCTGCACTTCACCGTTTCTTCAGCCCAGGTCCTCTGGTCCCGGTACTTGATGGAAACACCGTCAAAATCGTCAGGCGCAGGCAGGGTGAATGAGCGCTTGAGGGATCCGTTCATGTTCTGCGGCGTGTACATGTTCTTGATCTGGCTGCGCGGCTCATCACGCACCGGAGTAATCCGGCCTCGCTCAAGCGTGAACTCTGCAAATCCAGCTTTGAGAGCATCGTTGAGCACTTCCTTGACCGTGCCCGCCTCCTCCACTGAAAAGTCGAAGTAGTCCCCGCGGTTGTGCCAAATGGCGCCATACCGCACGAACTCTTCGATATCTACGTCATCATCTGTCGCCCCAACCGACTTCGAAACATAAGACGCCCACGGCGCGATATCGCGGGTAGCCGTTGGCTCCGACCAGGCGCCATTGACCAAGACAGGGAGCTTGCGGGTGGCTATCAGCGACACCTGGCTCTCGGACTGAGCCGAAAGTTTGGTGCCGCCGCGCGCATACACCGCGATCGTGGTGACTCCCTCATAACGCAGCGGGGCTTTATCAATGCGTGCCCTGAGCCCATACCACTGCACACGGTCTTGCTGATTGCTGTCCGACGACTCCTCGCCGATTCGGCGAACCCTCATTTCCCCCCTCATGTAGGTAGGAAAGTTGATGGCCCGGGTGAATGCGATCTGATCTCGACGAGCCGCCTTGAACGTCCAAAAAACGCTTGTCCAGTTCTCGGCGGTGTTGATGTCGCGATACTGGGCCTCGACCTTGACGGTTACTTCAACCTGCCGCCCTTTCTTCGAGTAGGCAATCAGGCCAGCGGGAAAGAAGAAGTCCAATTCAACGCTACGGACAACCTCATTCTCGGGGCAGACTGCGAACGATCCGGCCCAGTCGCCTTCAGTTGTGGAAGAGTCCAGCACAACCGATACATCGCTGGTTTGCATCGCGTCGAAGCCCAACCAGTCATCGTCCACTGCACCTGTATCAGTCAATCGAACGACCGTAATCGCCGACGGCCCATGACTCTCGTCCTCTGGGGTGGCGCCGTCATCCTCCACTGAGTCATCGGAGACTTCCGTTATCCGGTACCGCAGTCCCCTATAGCCAATCGTGGCCAGCAGCGATCCTGGCTGCAGCCCCACCGCCGGAGCGCCACCGTCATAAGCCATGGTCATGCGGGCGTACTGCCCATCCGCGGCCGCCTCTGTCTTAACGCCCGTCACGAACGCAGGGCTCGAACCGAGGATGTCAGTGACAGAACCCGTGATAGACAACGGCGAGCCGGTGAATGGCGCGGCCTGCTCTGCAATGCGCAGCCTCCCGGAGGAAGCGCTGGCCACCAGACCGGTACCGGACAGTGACGCACTCACCGCCGAAACGAGGCCTGCAAGGTTTGTAACGTTCGTATTCAGAGATACCGGAAAGCTGCTCGCTCCTCGCGATACAGTGAAGCTCAGCGACACCACATCGAAGTTGAAACGAGCAGGCGCCGCGCTTCCGGTGACCATTGACGCGCTACCAGGCACGGCCGGGGTACCGGGCACCTCAGGCTCATAGCTCGCAACAACATAGTTGCCAGCATTGGCGCCAGCGATCTCGATCCGCATGCCGGCGAACGCCTGCAGCATGGGCAGATACGGACCGCTGACGATGGTCGCGCTGCCATCAATCGGGGTAGTGAAGGTATACGGGTAAGGCAACTCAACGCGCGCGATCATGCCGCTATCCCAGCCAAACGGGAACCAGCCCGCTCCGTCTGGAACGCTCAGCACCAGATCGGCAGCCAGCAGAGCATTGCCGCTGAACTGCTGTGCAACTTGAGTGGTGTTGGTGAGGGTAAGGCCGCCAGATCCGGTGTTTGTCGCACCGACTTCGGTCGAGTTATGCCACCACAACCGGGCTGACTCGGCGGCCAGTGACTCACCTGGTCCGTATACCTTGTATCGCGCAGTGCTGCCGAGCGAAGCGAGCGTGGTGTCGCCGATCTTGACGTCCGTGGGATTGATCTCGAACTCTCCGACGCCAACGCACAGCAATAGCTCAACCCACTGTTCCGTCTCGTTGACGAAGTGATGCCGAGGGGGGACCAGATAGTCCGGAAAGATGCGAGTTCTGCCCGCAACCTCGCGTATAACGTCACCCACTTTGACCTGGTTACCCGTTGTCTTGGCCAGGTTCAGGTTCTGCCCTGACCGACCCTGATTCCTTGGCGTGGACAGAGGCCTCTGAGTCATCATCACCACGCCGACGGCAACCACTGCGGCAACCACAGCCCACAACGCGACCTCCAGCCCGGTTCCCTTCGGCTCTGGATAAATGCAAACGGTATCTTGGGGTGAAAAGTCGGTCTTCGCCCAACGCTCGGGATTGATGAACACACCGTTCAACTCGACGCTGATAGGCGGCGACTGACGCGGCGTATAGCCTGGAACGTTCTGGAACAGCCACCCTTCAATAGTCATAACCTGATCGGTCTTGTGGCGCTCCAGTGGAGATCCCTCAAGCTTGCTCGGGTAGAATTCGATCACGGTGGTAGCTCACTTTCAGATACTGGTCTTGAAAACGCCGAAGCGGCTTTATGGTTGCCCCGCTGGGCTTCATCTCTAGGCCGTGCAACCGGCCCTCCACCTCGACGATCAGCGCAACGTGAATGCAGATGTCGCCCCTCCACACGCAGGCAATAGCTCCTACCTCCGGCCCGCAGCGCTCCATCGCAGATGCCTCAAGGTTTACGGCCCGAGTGAACTCCTTAGGCATGGTGTTGCGCACGTACCCCCAGCTCGGCAACAACGGCAGGCCGTACACCTGGTGGCGCACCAACCGGGTCATTCCCCAGCAATCGAAGCGCGCAGGGCCGCGCCCGCCATCTTCGTAGGTGGCGGTGAGGTATTGATCGAACATCAGGTGTACCTAAGGCAGGGAACGAAATCCAAGGTGTACTTGCGTCTTGGCCAGGCGAGGTTGACGAAGTCGAAGTAGCCAGCCTGCAGCTGCACGCTGGCCCCTTCCATGAAACCGCTCAGCACGTTCATGCGGTATGGCTTTTCCGCCGGTGCGGACAAGTCGGAAGACAGGAAAATGCGGAAGATCATGGTGATCTTCTCCCTGGCATCCAGCGCTTTATCAATCAGCTGCTGAGCCACGCCAGTCACGTTGTCGATAGCGAAGGTCAGCGATTGGTTACCGCTGTTATCGCGTTTTGGCAGCGCGGCATCGAAGGCGGTCGCCGTGAACGTCGCTAGAACGCCCTCCTCGGTCGTGGCCACTAGATCCTCAAACGCCGAGCAGATGTACACGGGGCCAGGCCAGGAGGCACAGCGAAGCTCAATGGTTGGAATGATCCACGCCTTGCCGCCAGAGGCGTACAAGGTTGCAATCGCGGTCATCTTCCAACCCTCTGGTTCCTGTAAGTCGACTCGTACGTCTTGGCTACTTTTCCTTGGCCAGTCCTCATGCCGGAAGAAATATGGTCGTCAACAGCGGCGATGATGACCTTGAGCTGATCCCCATCCATGCGAGTACTTACCTTGTCATTTCCGTAGTTGAGAACCTGGACGTTGAGATTTGGCGAGGGCGATGCCGCCGCTACAGGAGTATCCGCCACTGCCTCCGATGAACCGCCAGGACCGCCGATGAAAGCAGCACGCCCATTGCTGATGGCCTCCAGCGTTCCTACACCAATCCGCGCTGTAGCCTCGGCGTCGAAAACGTACTCACCCCGGTGCACCGGACCAGCTACCTCATCCTTGCGACCATGCCCCGTATAGCCACCATCCATAAAGCCGACACCGGCCATGGCCGTCATGCCAACGGCGGATGCAAGCGGCGTAGCGACGGTCAATGCACTAGCCATGGCAGCAGGTGCCAAGGCCGGACCAACAATAGGAATTGCCGCAGTTGAAGCGAACGCAGCAAGACCAGCTTGAAGTGCGGTGGCCTGAGCATTCGCAGCTAGCATGCCTGCTGAGCTTGCCTGCGTAGTTTTGCCGACGAGCATCTGCACGCCCTGGTAAACCAGCCATTGCGCCGCCATATCGGTCAGCGCGTTGAGGACAGATTCTGCGAACCCGCCCAACATGTTGTTCAAAGCATCGCCAGCATCCTCCGCTCCGGTGGCAACATCCTTGAGGAACGTGCTCAGTTCACCCCTGGCGCTGCCAAGGGTGCTGTTGGTCAGATCGGCAGCCTGGGCTGAGTAGTTCTGTGCCTCGTCGGCAAAGTTCGCCCACGCTTCGCGAACGCCGTTCATCCAGTTGGACTGCTGCTCGTCAATCGCCGCATAGTAGTTCTGCTGAGCTTGCAGCCTCTTGTCCAGCTCCTCCTGAAGGACCTGTGTTTCGCTCGCATACAGCTCCGGCTCAATCTGCCCGGTGTTCCGCTGCTCATTCAGGGACTGGAGGTCCTCGACATACTTCTGACGCAATGCCAGCTCAGACCGCATACGGTCGCGGGCCTTGTCCCCCAGGCCAATTCCGGCCAGCTCTTGGGCATAGCCATTTACCGCCGACTGCGTGCCGGCTTGCTGAGCAGCCTTGAAAGCGCTGAGCTTTAGATCGTCTTCGTTGGCCTTCTTGATCTTGTTCAGGGTATCCAGCTCGGCGGCCAACTCAAGCAGGCGCTTTTGCTGGGCTTTCGACAGATTGCCGAGCTTGCCCTCCTGAAGCTCGAAGGAGAGTTTCGCGACTTCCGTGGCGTTCTTCTGCTTGTCACCAGTGGTGTTGATCAGCTCGATCTGGCGCTTGTAACCCTCTTCCGCCGCCTTGAAATCCGTCAGCTGCTTCTTGGCAGCCTGCTCAGACTTTGATTCCCCCTCGCGCTTGGACTTGTTCGCCTTGTCATTGGCCTTTTTCTGCGCCTCGATGGCATTAGCTGCCGACAGGATGGCCTGGCGATCTGTTTCGGTGAGGTCCGCATTCTCGGCGATGTAGCGGTTCGCGATCTTGATCGCGTCATTGTTGTCTTGCAGGCCGCCGAGCTGTTTCTGCAGGGTTTCCAGGTAAGTTTGGCCAGCGCTGCTCATGCCGCTCTTCGCGGCATTGTTCGCTTCGGTCGCTACTGTGTTTTCCTTGGTGACCCCAGTGAGGACACGCAAGGTTTCGGCAATCAGGCCTGAGCGCTGATCAGCATCGCTGACGGCGCCGGCTTGGGTGATCCAGCCCTGCAACGTAGCCGCCGGCAACTGCAGGCGATTACTCACTTCCTTCAGGATCGGGGCAAGGTCGGCACCAGAGGAGCGAGCCTCGTTCAGCCGATCGATGATCCCCTGGTACTCGGCCAGCTGCTTGTTGTACTGGCCGCCAGAGTCGCGAACAGGTGCTGTCACTGTTGCAGAGCGGATGGCCTGGGCAAGCTCTCCGTAGGCATCCTTGACCTTGTCCGTAGCGTTGATCTGCTCCTGCTGCCATTTCACCAAGCCAGCTTCGCGCTGGTCCTGGTTGAGCTTCTGGAACTCCTCCCGCAGTTGGGATACGGGCTTTTGCATGTCCTCCAGACTGACCCCAGCCTGGTCCGCGTTGTCACGCAGCAAGAGGAAGCTTGCCGCTACGGTGCCGGCGAGGATTGCCAGCCCCATCGGACCTCCCAGGCCTGCAAGCAGACCTGCCGAAGCAGCCTTCAAGCCAGACTGAGCGGTTGCTACTGCGGCGGTTGCGGCGGCCTCCTTTGTCCGCGCGGTCGCAAGCTGGATGGACATTTGGGTCTGAACTGCGGTGCCTCGCGCCGCAATCGCTTCCCGCTCAGCGAGAATGGTAGCCGTCTGAGCCTTCCGCTGATCTGCTATCGCCGCCTGTAGTGTTGCCTCAGCCTGGGCAACTCGTGCTGCCCGGTCAGCCCGCGCTGCCTGCACGGCCAACCCAGTTTTCACAACGTAGTTGGTCAGCGCAGCTGCACCGACGCCGCCCATGGCCACGGCCACAAGGTCGACGTTGTTCGCCAGCGCAATCAGCACGTTCGCAAAGCCTGCGACTATGCCGGTTTGCTCTTCCATGCCACCCAGGAATGCCTGAATGGCGTTGCTGATGTTCACCATCGCGTCCTGCACGCTGGTGGACATGTCGGCCGCAGCCTTGCGGTTGACCTCCACGTTGCGCAGCAGGCCGATATTAATGTAATCGAGCGACAGCTTGCCCTCGACGCCGAGCTTCCGGATCTCCTCGGCGCTCTTGCCGGTGGCGGTGGCAATCGCATTGACGATGGTCGGCATGGCGTCCTGAATAGACACCCAGCCATCCGCCTCTACCTTACCGGTCTGCAGCGCCTTCGAATAGGCATCCAAGGCCGACCCGGCTTTATCTGCAGCAGCCGCGTTGGTCACCAGCAGAAAGCTGAAGCTATCCGTGATATCCAGCGTCTCTTGGGTGTTAAAGCCCAGGCTACGCATAACGTCAGCAGTGCGGATGTACAGCTCTTGCGCCTCAGCCAGAGGACGGTAGGTTTCCTGCGCAGTTTGTAGCAGGTGGCCTTGAACCAACTGGTACTCACTTGCGCTACCAGCTGCAGCCTTCATCCGGTCAGACATCTGCCCGTAGGCATCAACTTGCTGGATGATGCCGCCTATCAGACCGGCGCCGGCCACTGCCGCGAAAGCGCCGCGCATGAGAGTGCCGGCTTGCTGCGCTGCTGCGCCTGCCCGATCAAAAGCTGAATCGACCTTGGCCAGGCTCTGGTCAATCGCCTGGGATGACCGCGCGACCAACTGATCCGCATTGGCCAACTCCCGACGCAGCTGGGCGGTGGTCGCCTCGATCTGGACCAGCATCCCCTGGACTTGTTGGTCGGCCATTCCGCTCTCCATAAACGAAAAAGCCCGGCACATGGCCGGGCTCGTTGAAAGTTGTCGTGGCTATTTGTAGGGATTTGCCATGTCAGTGGTGGTGAAACTAGCAACCTTGCCCGTAGCATCAAGAACAACGCTCAAGCCTTGGTTTTCGTAGCTAGAACCAGCAAAGCCGACTTTCGTATAGCCCCAGGACAAGACCTGAGTGCCATCAGAGTTTCTTGTCGTGGCAAGCGGTTGCCCGAAACTGCTCAGCAGTTCCTCTTTAGTGGTTACGCTCTGCTTAATTTGATCCAGCTGCGCTTGGGTAACCGGCTTACCATAGGTAGTGCATGCTGCCAGTACGCACGCGGCCAGTAGGACAAACAGTCTCTTCATGTGATGGTGCCTCCTTGATGAGCCAGGGAATGTACCATAGAGGCAGATACATTCAGGACCGCGCGCGCCCAGTAAGGGCTTGGCGCAGCTTGTCGGCAACTGTCGAGGCGCTAGGTTTCTGCTTGGCGCCTTGGGCCTTCCCTTTGCCGAAGGGGTTGGTCATTTGCGACCATTCGAGCCGGGCATCAAGTGCCATGAAAAGCTCAGGCAGCGGCGTGCACCAAGCAACATCCGGCGCCCAGCCCAGCCAACCCGTAGCAATCGAATAAAGCCGGTCAACGTAACTTCCGTCTTCGATGACGCTTACGCCGTCCCGGCTTGGTCGTTTCCCGGCTCTTTGCCGCGTGGGTTGTACAGCGCAACCAGGTAGGCGTTCAGCTGCGTTGACACATCGAGAACGCCGTGCTGCCAGACTTGCTCTGGCACTGCCTTGGCGGCCTTCTCGTCAAGGCCGGCGCCGGCAACCAGGATGGCCGCGCAACCGTCGACGCTGAGCGAGTTGATCGCCTGGGAAGCACCGCGCAGGCCGCCAAATCGGCTCTCGATCGCCCGCACAGCCTTCAGGGTTGGGGTCAGGGTGAACTCTTCATCACCCAGCTTGACGGTAACGGTACCGTGCAGCGTATTGTTCATTAGGCAGGTCCTGTGAAGCCGGGGCCAAAGCCCCGGGCACTTATGGGGTTACAGGGGCCGGCAGCAACTCGAGGATTTCCGAGTTGATGCCAAAGGTGATGTTGCGGCGCACCACGTTGTCAGCAGCGCCGGCGGCCACGGTGTTGTTCATTACCTTCGCTCGGTAGTAGAACGTGGTCGGGCTGATGGCCGGGGTGGCATCAGGGTCGCCGTCGTTGAGGGTGACCTTGATGTTGTAATCGCCCTTGCTGCGATCCTTGTGGGCGGTCTTGACCGCGTTCTGGCCAGCATCACCGTTATCCAGACCCACGGTCATGGTCATGTCGCCGGCGTCAGCCGTGCCCTTGTACTTGCGCACCCGCCCATCCTCGAGCGACGTGAATGTCACGCTGCTGAAGGTGTCGCCGAACTCGCCGAGGTCTTCGATCTCACCAACACGCACGTAGGTGTCGGCCTCGAACTCGGTTTTGGTGGTCGCCCCGGTCTTGCTGCCAATGAAAAGGCGGCAGCCGGCGGCTGTATTGAGGTTGTCTTCTGCGGGCATGGGTGATCCTCCAAAGCCACGTTGGATAGAAGCCGCAGCGCGGCCAGTGGGTGATTCAGTGGGTGGTGATCACGCGGACGGTGATCGAGCCCTGGTAGGTGATACCGTCGGCATCCCGCTGAGCGTCGGCCTGCTCGACTCGCACGGAAACCGCGCGTCCCACCTCCAGTGGCAGCCGGCGCTCATCCAGGGCGGCGATGACCTCGCCGTTGATGCGCTTCACCTCGGCCTGGCCAACGGCATCGGACCAGACCGACAGGTAGATCAGGCGCGTCTCGCGCTTGCGCCCAGAGATAGGGCTGGCATTTACCGAGATCTCCCGGTCGATCGACACATAGGGCATCGGGGTGTTGATGTTCGCACCGTCGTAGATCGGGCAGCTGACCTCAGCTTGTAGCCGGGCGAAGATGGCCTCTTGCAGGGCCAGCGATGGGTCAGCCATTGCCTACCCCCTGGCTTGCCTTGCGCAGCGTTCGGCGCACAGCGGCCTCAATATCGGCCATCACATACTCTCGGTTGACCTGCATTGATGGGCGCAGCCATGGGTGTGCTGGCCGGGCCGGAATGTCCGGATACTTGCCGAAAAAGTGGGTGCCGTCGCTCTTGTTGGTAACGCGTCGGTTGCGATCCCCTGCCCGCTTGCCACCGATGTAGCCCTTGGTCCCATACTCGATGAAGCGCAGGTAAAAGAATCGCCGGTTGTCCCGCTTGCCACGTATCCCGATCTGCGCATCCAGACCGCTGGGCGAGACGTAAACCTTTAGCGCCGCAGCAGCCGCGCCGGTGTCCTTGGGCATCATCTGCCGCTGCGTCTCCAGGATACGATTCGCCGCCTCCAGCATCGCGGGCTGTAGCTCGTTGTCCATGGTCTTGTGAATGTTGCGCAATGTCCGGCGCAGCCGGATATCACCACGGATGCTTGACCGGCGAGCCATGGACTACTCCTTGGCCTGGGCGGCCTTCGCTGACTTCTCGGCCTTTTCGGTGACCTCTACGGCATAGCCGCGGGCAATCAGGCCTTCGCCATAGGCCTTGTCGACCTCGAACTCTTCGCCCTTCTCCCGCTCACCGGATGCGCCCGTCAACGGGCCTAGTGCTCGAATTTTCATTATTCACCTCATGGGTTAGGTACCGATGAGCAGAGAAGCCTCATCAAGGAGTTTTCGTTGTCCGGCAACACGGCCTCAACCTGGTAGGTGATCCCCCGACGTGTCAGGCGCGATCCTGCGACGATATCTGGGCGCGGCCTGCCGATGATTTCGGCGGTTACAACAGCACTCAGCTTTTCAGCAACCGCAATGACCCGACCGCTTGGGGTGCGAACCTCACCCCACATTTCAGGGCGAGCAGCTGGCAGCCACGTCACTGTGGCGCCCCCGGATCTATTCCTCTCCTCGTGTCGATGAGCCACCTGCAGCCGATGACGCAGCGGTCCGGCCCTCATATGCCCCACCCGATACGATGCGGCGTCAGGAGCGCCTTCGAACCTTGCGGCAGTTCGGTGGCAATCGTCCCGGTCACAACGTCCTCGCGGTTGGCGTAAAGGTGGCCGAGGATCAGCAAACAGGCAGCCTTGATCTGCTTGTTGCAGACCATGGGAGACTCGCCGGCATCGTCGGCAGCGATAGCTTCATCCAGCGCCTGCTGGTCTGCGTAGAAGCGACGGTTCAGATAGTCCATCGCCTGCCCTTCGGCCGCCTCGATCAGGAGCACCAGGTATTCATCATCATCGTCAGGATCTCGGAGATGATGCCGAGCAATGGTCAAGCTGATGACCGACATACCCTTATTCCTTCAGCGGTTCGAGCGATGCCAGATTCCGCTGTACCAGTTCCTCCGCATGCCGGCGCTGCACCGTATAAGCAGGCCCGCCACGACGACGAAGCTCGCCTTCATCCATGTAAGACCGAAGCGGATAAATCTGAAGAGTCGCAGGGTTAGGGTTGGCCTGGCCATCTTGTGCCAACTGACCAGCGGCGGTGTCGCTATCAGCCAAGGCTGACGCGGCCTGACTGGCCTCTTTGGATAACGCAGCGTCAGTCGCGGCGATGCCGGAGCTATCACCTTGGTCGCCCGTAACGACATCCGAGCCAGTACCGGCGACTGCTTGTCCTTCTGCCGGCACAACGCCTGGGCCTTCCCCTGGAGCTGGAGCAGTTGTAGGAGCACCCGAGTCGCCCGGGTCACCGCTTGCTGGAAGGGGCGCCGCGGCCGGCGAAAGAGGCGAATCACCTTCAGGCGCGCCGTGAGTGGAGTCAACGGTCGAGACCGGATTCGTCGCCTCAGCCGTGGAGGCTGGTGTTTCCTGTTTACGTGCCATTGGATTGCTCCATTGGGGCGCCATTTCTGGCGCCGCGTTGCGGAAGGTTGATTAAGGCGTGACCAAGGGGCCAGTAACGAATGCTTCGTCGCGGTAGATCGCGAACGCCAAGCGCTCCTCGGCGCGAATCGTCGCCATGTTGTTTTCGAAGTCCTTATCGTTCTCGGTCGAGATCAGCACTTCGATTTCCATGCGGTCGAAGATCTGCGCGCCGAGCTTGAAGGCGCCTACCAGGAAGTCGTTCTGGGTCATGGCCTGAGTCGAAACCACCGGGCGATTCCAGAGTTTCGCGTTGGTGCCTTCCTGAGGCTGACCGATGATGTACCGGCCCTCGCCATCCTTGGTCAGCTCAATGGCCGCCCAGTCGATGGGGTTCAACACGATGCCATCCGAAGGGAAGTCGGCCAGCTCAGCTTGCAGCAGCGCCAGGCGCAGACGGTCGATCCGTTGCTCACCCACCACTGTCAGACCGGCCTGCGGCGCATACAGCTGTGCGACCGTGACAAGGCCCTGCAGGTTGGCACCCGTGCCGTTGCCGTAAAGCAGCTGGGCTTCTTCCGCCATATTCAGGCCGTAACGAGCGCGCCCATCGATGTAGCTCTGCAGCGCCTTGGCATCGTCGAGCATCTGCCGGCTAGCCTTAAACAGGTGGGCAATGGTTCGTACGTTCGCGGTGGTGAGTGCGAAGGTGATGTCGGAGTACGGCTTGGCGGTGTTCTCCGCGACAGTACGCGCGTTGTTGGTGAATCCGGTCTCGCGAATGTACTCGATGGAGTTCGACTCGGTCTGGCCAGGCGCCACCAAATCGCGAATGGTCAGCCGACGCTGAGGGGGAGCAACGACGCCACCCAAACGCTCAGCAGGCACCAAGTCGCCGCCGGTTGCAGTGGTAATTGCCGCACGCGGCACGGACACACGGCGCGAGCCGCGGAAGGACGAGTTCATGTCCTGCATTTCTTCGCTACCGATCACCAGAGCGCCGACCGACTTCTGCGGCTCGTCCTGGTTGCCGCGATCACGGCTGGCGTTGACCAGCTTTTGCTCGGCTTCCTGCAAGCGCGCCGACACCTCGCCCTGCTTGGTCAACAGCTCGTCGACCTTGGCGCGGGTTTCGGCGTTCATCTCACCAGAGGCCTTGATCTGCTTTTCGGTGGCTTCGGCCTGGGCCTTGATCTGGTCGCCAATGCCCTTGAGGGTGGCGTTGAATTCCTTGACTTGGGCTTCGTAGTCCATGGTCACTTTCCTTTAAGAGAATTGAGGAGATTGGTTGCCGCGCTCAGTGAGGCGGAGAGGTCTGGCGCGGCAGCGCTTGGCGTGCCGGTCGGAACAGCGCGCGGCGTGTTCCCGCTGGTAGCGCGAGGCATGCCAGATTTGAAAGTGGCGAAGAGTTCGCGGCGCTCGGAGCGCGGCATGCCGGCCTTGGCCAGGGCTGCGTCCATGGCCTTGAGTGCATTGGCCTGGCCGACCTCCTCGGTCTCGCGCTCGGTGACCTCGGTCGCGGCCAGCAGGCCGGTGGCCAGCCCCAACTCCACCGCGCGCTTACCACGGATGAACGTCTCATCATCCATCAGCTCGGCCATGTCCTCGACGGACTGTCCGCTGGTCTCGGCATAAAGGTCGGCCATGGCGGCGTCGAACTCTTCCATGTCGTCCGATACGTCGCGCAGGTAGTGGCGATTACCGGAGAGGAAGGTCCAGCAGTTGTGAATCATCAGGAAGGCGCTGCTGGCCACTTGGCGCTCAGCACCGGCTAGGTAGATGATCGAAGCCGCGCTGGCGGCCATGCCCAGCACCTTGGTAGTGACCTTCTGGCTGTGCTCGCGCAGGCGGTTGTAGATGGCGATGCCTTCGAACATATCGCCGCCGGGCGAGTTGATATAGACCGTCACCTCGCGGTCCCCGATGGCACGCAGCGCTGCATCGATGCGTTTGACGGTCACGCCCTCCCCGTACCAGTCTTCGCCGATCACGCCGTAGATGGTGATGGTCTCCGATGTGTTTTCCACGGCCGCCTGGATGGCGGGGTTCCATTTGTCGAGCGCACGCGGGCTCATCTCGCTGCGCAGGCCGCGAGACTGGATCTTGTGTTTCATGGGTTACTCCCCGGAGTTGCTTTGGAGCCAGTTCATCAGCGCCGCGCGTGCGGCTTGGCTGTCGTTTTGTTTGCCCAGCTGGTCAAGCGGCACCAGGTTCGATTGCACGGTGAGGATGTCGCCGCCAGGCATGCTTGGCAGGTTCTCTTTGTGCCGGCCCTCGTTTCGGGTCATGTAGCCGTTTTGGCCCATAGTGCTCAGATAGGCGGCACGGCCGGCACTATCGGCGCGCAGGAAGGCTTCCAGCGAAAATTCCGAGTAGTGCTTGATCCGGTCCACTGCCGTCATGCAGCGCTTATTGACGCACTGCTCGATGGGGGCCGTGTACGTCATGATGCAGTAGGTCAGGAACGCGATCTGCTGCTGCTCAAGACCTGTGCCCCAGTTGCTGCCCTTGTCAGTTTTCATCACCATCCAGGGCGGCACGCCGAACCAACGACAAATCTCCTCGATGCTGTGCCCACGCGACTCGAGCAGCTGAGCGTCAGCCGGGTTGATGCCGATCATCTCGGGCTTCACGCCCTGCTCGAGCACCGGGCTCTTACCCGCATTCAGCGCACCCGAGATCGTCTTGACGTAGTCGCGGAACTCGGCACGCTGCGTAGGGTTGAGCGTCTTGTCCACCGAGAAGGCTACGGTGGGCATCATCCCGTTCTTGAAGGTGGTGTTGGCCGCATCGTCGGCCGACATGGCCGAGCCGAATACGTCCGCGCCGTAGCGAATCGCCGACAAACCCATCCGGCCGTCCAGAGTAAAGGCCGGGATGTGCAGCATATCTGCCCGCTCGATCTCCCGGCGTGCCCCCTTGCGTGGCTGGAAGAAGTAGCGCAGTCGTCCATCGTCGTCCGGCTCCGGGGTTACCCGCGAAGGCATCAGGAAGTCGAGGGCAATGACCCGTCCACCGGCCCGGTGAATCTCGCAATAGGCATTGCCCCACAGCAGCATCGAAGCAACAACCGCCTGCCAGAAGTGGAAAGCCGCCATGTCCTCGTTCGGGCTGTTGTGCACCACGTCGTAGAGCGGGAAGTCTCGCGCCGTCTCGCGTCCGCCGTCCGGGAGGCGTCGGTAGATGCTGAGCGGCAAGCCTGCGACCGAGGTGGAAATGATCCGCACGCAGGCCCAGACCGCCGACAGGCGCATGGCTTTGTCGACTGTGACCGCCTTGCCGCTGCTTGACTGGGCGCCAGAGAAGGCGCTCCAGAACCCACCGTCCGACAGACGAATGGTTTTGCCCAGCCAGCTGCTCATGCTCGCCGAGGGCTTGGCCGCAGCGGTACCGAGCGCTTGAGAGAGGGTTTTAATCACTGCTCAGCCCTCGGCGGATGAACGCTGCGATGCTGAACAGGCTGACGGAGCCGGCGAGCAAGGCCCAGCCAGTGCCCGCCAGAATCCAGACTCCTGCGCAAGCTAGGCCGAACCCGCACACCGCGCAAATGATGAAATAGTGAAATGCGTTCATGCGATCAGTGGGTCCCGAATGCCAGCCATGAAGTTATCCATTCCCCCTCGGCCTTCAGGATTGAGGCTGATCAGAGAAACGGCGTTGAAAGTAGCCATCAGCGGGTCAATCTTTGCTGTGCCCGAAGCCTGCTTGGTAATCAAGAACGCATTGGCCGATGGCACCCCTTTGGCGTTACCGCAAGACCAGGCCATCAACGGTTGGCCGCAGTGCAGGAGCGTGCCTTCGGCAAGCTTGCGCTCTGTCGTCTTGATTGCGCCGGTGAGCTTCCAGCCCTGGGAGATGCCGACGATCTTGTCTTCCTCGACCTCAGCATCCGCCAAGGCATCAAGAACAGAGCCAATCCCTGCAGGGTCGAGACCCACCTTATCTAGAAGACCTGTGGCATTGACCCGGGCCACAATAGCCGCGAACTGCGCTACGTCGTCACCGATACGCTCGACGATGGTGAGGTCACCTGCTTTCTCCAGGTCTCTGAGGCGTGGCGCCTCAGATTTGCGCCGTTCAAGAACAGAAGGATGTGCCCAAGCGTGAGCCCAGTGGAACCACCTGCGGGTACCAGCCTCCCGCCCGATCACTGCTAGCCCGAGCAGGTCATCAAGACCCCCTCCATCACCACCCACATCGACCACCTCGCACCTGGTGAGGATTTCATCAAGGTTCAGCCAAGTAGCAGCTTGAGCCTCCCAAAACTCCGCGCCGACCCATGCGTCCGACATCAGCGCGAGGCCGATCTCGATATTGAGATGCTTGGCTAAAAATCCGCGAAGCTCAGCCTCGCCATCCAGTTCAGCCTGCATGAACAGGCGTTCTAGGGTGGGGCGATCGACCGAGTATTCAATGTTGGGGTTCACCAGATGGAAGTTTTCAGGCTTCCGCGCCTCTCCGCTTTTGATCATCTCCTTCGAGAATTCGTAGATGATCGGCAGGAAGCGGTTGTCGTCGATTCGACCATCCCGCACGCCCCGAGCATAGGTCAGCTTCGACTTGAAAACGCCTGCTGGCGGCTCGTTCGACTGCGTCGTAAGCCAGATGATGAAGCCCTCAGGCCGTGACAGCAGGCCACCGGTAGCCTCTCGAATCATGTCGGCCGCTTTCGGGTTCTTGCCGAACAGCCAGGCTTCGTCGATCAGGACACCAACTGCCTTCTTGCCGCCCACCACGTCGCTATCGGCTGCTACCACTTTCAAGGTCGCGCCAGTCTCGCGATGAGTGATCAATCGCAAGTGTGGCTGCACGTGCAACAACGCTTTCAGCTCGTCGTCGTTGTTGACCATGTCCTTGGCCGGGATGAACGAGTTGTCGGCAATCTCCTTGGTCGGCGCCAAGATGATGAACTCCGCCGAAAGCCGCCAGTTGCGGATCAGTGCAGTCAGCATGATCCCAGCGGCGATCGTAGATTTGCTGTTCTTTTTAGGGATGTCAATACGAAGCCGCAGGCCCCTTCTAATAATGCTTCGAGCATCATGGCGGCACAATGTACCCCCTTAGATACCCCCACTGTGACGATGGTGATATGCTTAAATTCAGAGTTTTTTAAACTGAACGTCAAAATAAGATCGCTACTGAAATTTGAAGGTCGCGCTCGAAAAGCGCCAACCTGCGCAACGTGATGAGCCCGGCTGGAAGGACGCCACCAATGACAAGCTATGATTTCCAACAGCTTTCCCCAAATGACTTCGAGGTGCTTTCTCGAGACCTTATTCAGGCTCGAGATCAGATCACCCTTGAATCCTTTAAGTCTGGAAGAGATGGCGGAATAGACTTCCGGATTGCCCAAGGATCAAAAAACACAATTGTGCAATGTAAGCACTATAGTGGCACCGGCTTCGCTGGATTGTTGAGCAGCCTAAAAAAAGAAACGATTAAGGCTCAAAACCTGAGCCCAGATCGATATATCTTAGTAACATCGGTAGGATTGACCCCAGAAAACAAGTCCACGATTACAAAAATATTTGGCCCAATACTTTCGACAAGTGACATCATCGGCCGAGACGACCTGAACAACCTGCTAACCCTGTTCCCAAAAGTCCAACTTACACACTACAAACTCTGGCTCGCAAGTAAGATCGTACTAGATAGAGTTCTTTTTAATGCCTCTATTACGCAAAGCGAGTTCGATGCACAGCGTGTCCATCGAGACATTCAGCGATATGTAAGCAGCGCAGCATTCCCTAGGGCGCTGACAATGCTTAAAAAAGAGCATGTCGCAATCATCTCCGGCGCTCCAGGGGTCGGCAAAACAACCTTAGCGAAAATGCTAATCTTCCAATTTCTCGACCAGGGCTACGAACTTATATCCATTGTAGAAGGGTTCCGGAGCGCCCGAGAGCGCTATGATAAAAATATAAAGCAAATATTTTATTATGATGATTTTATTGGAGCCACTTTCCTTGGTGAGAGCGGTTCGTCTTTCACAAGAAACGAAGACCGCGAGATCTTGGACTTTATCGAGCTAGTGCAAAGCTCCACCAATTCAGCCCTCATAATGACCACGCGAGAACACATTTTACGACAAGCGATTTCAATATCGGAAAAGCTTAAGCACTCCACCATTATTGATAGGCACTGCGTCCTCGAGATATCGGACTATTCGCAGCACGAGCGGGCGCTAATCCTATATAACCATATATATTTCAGCAAACTACCAAAAGAGTACAGATCAGCACTTCTAAAGGATCGCTTCTACACCAAAATTGTTAAGCATGCCAAATTCAATCCCAGACTTATAGAATGGTTATCATCTTACTATCGAGTCAAATCGGTGCCCGCGGAACACTATCAAGAATTCATAACAAACCTGCTTGACAATCCCGCTGAGATTTGGGCTCACGCTTACGAGAATCAAATTAGTGATGCAGCTAGATCCGTACTTTTAGCGCTCTACCTATGCGGCGGGAGAACTGATGTAAGAAACTTGGAGAGATCGTATAGCGCTCTCCATGTTATTCGATCAGTACATTACGGATTCCGTACTCAACCATCAGACTGGCGGAGGGCGCTAGCGGAAGTAAATGGGTCCTTCATTCGACCAGGAGCCAAGATCGAATTCATCAACCCTTCTGTGTTAGACATGTTGAACAAAGTAATTCGAGAAGACACTTCCAACTTCCTCGATATATTAGATGCTACCGAAAACTTCCCTCAGCTTCGACGTCTGTGGTTTTTTGCTCAAGCAGAAGGTAGCGGGAGGCTCTTGAGCCAACTAAAACGCGATCCGGATCACCTGGCAAAAACACTCGATAGAATCATTAATAAAACGCCTGCCACTGAATACAATCCCGAAACTCACTTCTATTACTCTAATACATTAGAAGCAAGAACCGAGACAGTCTTGCAAATCACCTCATCAATTAGCTCTGATAGAATTCAAAAAATTGCGTTAAATTGCCTGAAATCTCTTACAAACTCATGGTCAAAAAAAACCGCCAATATAATCAGCGGCGTCGATGTCTTTAAGCAGCTAAACAAAAGCAATTCCCTCCCCACAAACCTCAAAGATCTTTATCTAGACCTTATCATAGACACCCTGCTGGAACACTCACTGAATGAAGTCCGCTCGAATGATCTTTGCTCACTTCTAGATATCATTGACAAGCGTCCTAGCACTTTGCGCTCTGACACTCTTGCAAAGGCAATTGAACAATATCTAGACGATTACTTCAGGGAAGAGCTCTCAGAACTCAGCTCAGTATCAGAGTTTGAGTCTTTCGAGCAAGACCTTATTACTCTAGGCAACCAAATAGATGTTGACATTTCCTCTGAACGCACTTGGATTTCTGAAAAAATTAGTGAGCTCGAGGCTTATCATGACGAACAGTCTTCTTATGCTTATGAGAGCTGGAAGGAAAGCAGAGGATCCTATCGGGAGTCTGAGCCATCTATTGATGAGCTATTCAACACTCTGAGCGGTTCAGATTAATATTTTATGCCAGCGGCGCTTTAGTTGAGAGCGACTCCAAACCCGCCTTGACTCACATCCTAAACTAATATTCGCCTAAGGGTGTCCTCAAACTGAGGACACCACTGTTCACTTATGGCTGCAACCACTCCTTGTCCGGCTTAGCTAGCAAGCGAGCATTGCCGTAGGCCCAGTCCAGCATCAGACAGGTCGCAGCCCGATAGAAGGTGTTGTGATCTTCAATCACCAGCGCCAAATCAGCTTTGGCGGGGTTGCCTATACACAGCGGAAGCATTAACTGAACTTTGCCTTTATAAAAATTTGGAACAGCTGTTTTATAATTGCGCCGAACTCTCTCACGGGCATTGTCTATAACGCCTTTCAGAAGGGACTGTAAAACGTAATTCTCCATACCACAATATGGATGAGGAAAACGCTCTTTATTCTCAGAGACTATATGCTCAACATTAACCCGGAAATCTTTCCGATGATCGAACACGAGCACTGCTGGATCATCAAAATAATGAGCCATTTCCGGTAGGTATTCGAAACTATTTAAGTCGGCTTCACCTCGGCGTACGAACCGCTGAAAATACCAAGGCTGCCTAGCTCCAACGTTACGATTTTGGTTGAACAAGGCGTAAATCGGTTCTTGTGTAGGCGTTACTAGCCCTGTATTAAAAGTAACATGCTGACCGTCCCCAGCCAACTCTACCTTTTCTTCTTTGGCAAGGCGCTTGTATGTGTGTTTTAGATAGTTCCCTAAGATCGGCTTACGACCATCAGCCTCAGTGAACTGGTAATCCCAGTTTTCTGGCTCAGCCAAATCTGAAAGCTGGTCAAGCTTTTCATCCCAACCTGGGAAAAATGCGAAGTCGAACAAGTCTTCCGGTAGATCTTTCACTGGTCCACTCCTGTGCTTGAGAGGAGCTGTATAGCTAGGAAGATGTGCGGTGTCAATCTGCCACTAGACGGCAGTCAACACGATCGTGGCGCGTCGACCCAGCGGTCATCACGAGATGAAGAAGAGGTGCCAGAGGCAGCCATCAGTCATTTTTGCATTACAAGCGATCGTCACATAGGGCTCTGTTGAGCTCGGCACGGGCACCGCCTACCATGGAAGCAATTGGCCGCCACTGGGAGGGGAACATGATTTCGGCGATGATCGATGGGGAAAAGCGGCCTCCTATCCAGAAGGGAGAGCGGACGGCATGCGAGGGTTGCGGTGGGGTACTTAACGCCGTCATGCCGCAATTCAACGCTGCGCACTGGAGACATAAGGGAGGTGACTGTGACCCGTGGAGCGAAGCGGAGGGCGAATGGCACAGGATGTGGAAGAGCTTGTTCCGCCCGGCGCATTGCGAGGTCTTCATGCGCGACCCCCACAGCCAGGAGATCCATAGGGCCGATGTGATGTGCCCTGGCGAAGGAGCAAAAGGTGTCGTACTTGAGCTTCAGCACTCACACATTTCCGAGGAAGAGCGTTCGGCTAGAGAAACATTCTACTCCAGGGAACACCGTATGTTTTGGCTCCTGAATATGCACAGAACACCGTCTCTCGCGTTCAGCTTCGGCACCTGCTTGAGCTTTCAGGAAGCGAAAAAGGAAAGCTTTGGTGGTCGGGATTTCTACCACATGGAATGGATCATGCGTGGGTCGCTGCTCGATAAATGGAAGCAGTCACGGGCTCATGTATTCCTGAATTACGACGGTCATATCTACTACCTCGCAACCAACGCTGCTTGTCGCCCTATTGTTAGTCGGCAGGCCAAGGGACATTTCGCACTAGCTGCGTTGAGCATTCGAGAATTTCTCAGCGCAGTGTCTGGTGGAAATGAGTCAGCGATACAGCTACCGCCGCGGAGCGCAGCGGCAAAGGGCCAATGATACGCACGCGGAAATGCAAACTTCTCCAGCGCGACGAGGTATCCTCAAAACTGAGGACACCTCTAATTTCCCGTAGCTCGGGATGTTCGCAGTGATCCTGGCTCACTTTAAGCCTTGTCCTCTGCCACGATCGAGGCTGAGATGATAGCCCCGCCCCAGCGGCGGTGTCCGATGCAAATTGGCACGGGTAGGCCGCTGGCTGTGGTGTTCTTGGCGCTGCCAAAGGCGTAGCTCGCCATGTTCTCGGGCGAACCGCTGTGGCTTAGCCCGCTGGTCTGTGGGCTTAGCATCTGCAGCACTCCACCGGCCACGTTAGCAATACCGGCGCCCATCAGGCCGGCAGCAAGGCCTCCTGAGGCGAATGAAGCAGCGACGATCAGCGCTACGCCAAGAACGGTCTGCAGCAGCCCGCCACGCTTGCTGCCATGTACCACTGGGACAAACCAGAGCTCCCTGGCCCCGCCCAGGTCAAGTTCGCCTTCGCTGATGTTCTTTCCATTCTTGAAAATGGCGAAGCGCAGCCCCTTCGCTTCAGAATCCGCCAGGTCACGGGCGAAGCCTGGGTGGTTGGCATCCAGCGCCTTGGTGGCCTCTCGAGCGTCGCCACGATCCAGCACGAAGTGGTGGTGCTTGCCGTACTTCTTGCCCAAGAAGCCGCCCAAGCGGATTTTGGTTTTTGGTGCGTAGTCGATCACGGCGGCATTCATCACACGGCCTCCTGTGGCATAGCCAGGTGCACGCCCAAGCGCCGAGCGAGCATCTCGCGGCACTGTAACGCCTCCAGGCGAATGGAGGCCTCTCGGGCAGGGTCAGGGTTCCAGTTGGGCGCATAGCTCGACATGGAAGCGAGAGCGCCGCGCAGGGTGCCACGCAGCAAGTCGGCGGATATCCGTGCTTCCTCCTCTGTAAAGAACACGCCATCGAGCTTGATCCTCTGGCCGGCCTGGATGTGCTCGACTTCCCACAGCTGATAGCTGGGCCCACCCTTATCAATGGTGAAGGTGGCCACGTTGCAGGCTCGGGCGAAACGCTCTTGAAAGGTGGATGGAGCTGTTTGAATAGTCATCAGCGGTAGCCTCCAGGTGTTAACTCGCAGGAGTTAAAGCGTTAACTTTTTGAGGTTAAAGGTGTTAACTCGGTTAACACCCGCCAGCGGCTGCTATCGGCGTCTATGCCTCTGTTTCCGTGGCTTCCAGCTCCATGCACGTTCGGCATGGTGTTAACCTCGTTTTAACTTTTTTTTAACACGGGAAAAAATGTGTACGTGGGGTCCTAGGCGGTCTAGGTCAGCGAACCTTCCAGACTTTCGACCCGCCCCCCTCAGTAGGTCGGCGCGATGTACGGCGGCGCCGACCGGATCTGCTCCAGCGCTTCGGCTGCGCTCAGGCCGCTGGCCAACAGGCGATCGATCTCTTTGCTCAACCGCTCACGCTCTTCCATCTGGCGCAACAGGGCGCGGCTGTGGGCGATCTGGTTGAGGGCTCGTTGAACTGGCTTGGGTAGATGGGTATGGCTCATGGTCTTCTCCGGTGTGAATGAAAAGGCCCGCGAGTGCGGGCCAGTGCCGGATCACCCCACAAAGGAAAGAAGGGCTCCGACTGCTGCGGTTAGGAGGTCGTGGCACTCACAGCTAACCCACGCTCGTTGTTACGGTGTCGGCGTGCCGGCCAGCGTGACGAGTCGAGTAGCTGTGGGAGCGAACACAGCCAGGCCAGCGCGCAGCTCTGCCAGGATGGTCACCATGTTGCGGCGGAAGTTGTCGCCGTCGTGGCGGCTAGCCTCCACGGTCACTTCCTGGCGGTCCAGCAACGCGGCCACGCTGGTATCGAGGATCAATGCCTCGCCTTGCGGCATGCCGTTGGTGACGACTACAGGGGTGCCCCACAGGCTGGGCGGCGCTGGATCGCGCGGGGTGCCAATCACATACTGGCCGTCGCCATCCTCGGCGCGCTCGCTCTCGATGGCGAACCAGTCACGCGGGTTCATCACGATGACGTTCGGGTTCCAACCTTCGGCCTTGAGGTCAGTGAGGGCTGCGCCGATGCGGTCAGCTGGCTTGCCGGTGGTGATGCCAGCAGCGGTTGCCTGCTTCTTGAACCCGAGGATTTCACCTGGCCCACCGTCGCCGTTGATGAGCTCGGCCTCCAGCTTCTGGCGAACCCCCACGCTCATCAGCGTGTTGATCTGCCCCTCAAGCTGGTCATTGTCCTGCAGCACCTGGAGGCTCGCCGGAATCCAGGTAGCGATGGTGGCGATCTCCGCCCGCTCCATTTTGGTGGGCATCGACCCTTCGGCCTTCTCCTCACCTTCTTCTTTCTGGTAGGCCGCGCCGTTGATGTAGCCGTCGAGGCGAACGAACTCGTAGGTAGCGCTGGTGACCGGCACGATCGGCAGCACATCCAGCAAGCTCAGCCGCGGCTGCGGAATGCCACGGATGCCGGCGCCGTCACGCTGCGGGGCGGTTGGGTAGCTGGTCGAACCAGTGACGCCCTTGTTGGGGTTGGTGATCGCCGCACGAACGCCGACTTTGCAACTGATCTGGCCAGTGGATTTCATCCCGGCCCTGAAGCCGGTGATGCCATCAGCGGCCACGACCTGGGTAGTCACGGCATTGGAGTCGGTGGAGTCGTCGTTGGCGCCTCGGCGGGCGCTGACATTCACCAGCTTCTGTTCGATTTCCAAGAGGCGGGCGCCGAACTCGGTTTGCTTCTCGGCTGAGGACGATTTGAAGTCGGTGATCTGGGTGCCGATGTTTTTGAGGGTTGAATTCAGCTCGGTCATGTCCTGCTGATAGGGGTCTGGCATGGGTATCTCCGGGGTGTCTAAGTAATGCCATCTACCCTATGCGCGCACGCACACCCCGGTCAGCGGTTAACTTCGACGTCCTCAGTCGGTATCCGTCGCAAAGCGCACTATGTCGGCTATTTTGTAGAACCGCCGATTGCCACGGCGCACGAATGGCAGCGGTGACCGACCCTCGGCAGCCAGGCGGCGGAGGTAGCTGGGGGCATATCCCAGCAGGTCTGCCGTGGCTGGCTCGGGTACCAAGCCTCCAATCAATGGAGTGATGCCGGCCTGGGCCAACCGCTCGGTAACGTCCTGTTCAACGTCCACCATGATTTACATGCTCCTCTGTGATGCATCCGGGTTTTCGCTAGAGGCCGCGTGGTCTGTGGCCTGTGTCGGATTTTGTGGGATTGCGTATCTCGGGTATGTCTCGCCTGTGAGTGCGTTCAACCCGAGCCCGTCTAAATGGTCGTGCCAGCGTTCCAGGGCTTGGCGCTTGAGGGCTTCGGCGGTGGTGTGGATGTAGGTGGCGTCCATGTTGCGCAGGGCGTGGTTCACCAGCATCTCGCCCACCAGGTAATCCACGCCCAGGTCCATCCAGCAGGTGCGGGCCACCTTGCGCACATCGTGGCTAGTCCACTGGCGGTCGCTCAGTTCGGCAAACACCTGGCTCGCTGCGGTGGTGCTAAGTGGCCCGCGCCGGCTGGCTGGGAACAGGTAGGCACCGTGATAGCCCTGGGCGGCCTGCTGGGCTTGATAGCGGCTCAGCAGTGCGCAGGCTTGGCGGGTGAGCGGCAGGATGTGGTTCTGCTTGGTCTTGGTGTCATCAGCGGGGATGAACCACTGGCCGGCCTGCAGATCGACGTTGCGCCACAGCGCGCTGCGCGTCTCGCCCAGGCGGGTACCGTGGCACAGCATCATCAGCGCCAGCAGGGCGTCACCGGGCCGCACCTCGCTCCAGCCTGCCAGCTTGGCCAGCAGATCGGGCAAGTGCTTCTCGCGCAGCCGGGACGACTTCGGCTTGATCCGCACCGCAACGAAATCCCCGAAGCGCAGCGAGCCCATGGGGTTCTGCTCGATCATCCCGAGCCGGTGTGCCTTGCGCATGGCCACCGCCAGCACGTTGAACACCAGACGGACGAACGACAGTGCATAGCGCTCCTGCAGTGGCCACATCAGGCGTTGATCGAGTGTGGCCTTGTTCACCTCGGCCAGCGGTAAGTCATGCAGCCGTGGCGCCAGGTGGCAGGTCATGGCCGACTTCGCGCCGGCCTTGCGCTTGGCTGACAAGTTGCGGTCGCGCAGCATGCGATCCAGGTACCAGTCCAGCAGCTCACCGGTACGGCTCCAGGTGCTGGTCAGCGAGGTGGCCTCGGCGTCTGCGGCACGGCGCCCCAGGATGGCCGGCAGCGCGGTCAGCATGGCCTTGGTGGTCAGGCTGGGGAAGTCGCCGGCCTTGCCCCACTTGCCCCTGACAACGACGTGCCAGGCGCCCCGGGTGCGGTCGACGGTCGAATAGCGGAATCGCAGCTCGGGGTAACGCGGGTCACGCAATTGGCGCACTGGCTGGCCGGCCTGCTTGCGTATCTCGGCGTCACTGAGGGTGATGTGTTTGGTGGTCATGTTTGCTCCTCAAACTGAGGGTGTCGTTTAACCGAACCAGGCCAGATGATCCGAATCAGACCAAATGAGCCGATTCGGATCAGGGCGCCACTGTGTCGAAAGCAACACACTGTGGCGTTTTCTACACAGTGGCGAACGCGGTCGGGCCATCCGATAAGGTGGGAAAATCCCGTGTTTTGCCGAAGCGGGAATTCCCGCCAACCTCGTCGAGCGCTCGCCGATTGCTCGCCTAGGTATCCACTGAGTCTCGTCACGGCCCCACCTCCGCACCTGGCCAGCGCACGCGCACGTCGGCCAGCGCTTCGTCGCGGGTAATTGGCTCGCTGATCATGGTGAATGGCCGGCACTCCGGCACCAGCACCGTCCAGTTGCAGCGGCGCTCCAGGCCATCGTTCGCAGCCAGCTCGGCCAGCAGCGCCAGACGATGAGCCTTGACGTACCTGCGCACGTCGTCGGTCAGCTTTGACGCGGGTGAAATCCGCACCCGCATACCTTGCTTCTTGGCGGTAAATCCACGTTCCACCAGGTAGTCGAGCGCGGCCATTACAGATCCTCCGCATCATCATCCAGTGATGGGAGTGACGTTCCGTCTGGCAGTGGCCCTCTCAGGTATTTCGCCCAGTCGTGCCCTTTTTCTTCAGTCATGCCCATGTCCAAGGGTGGGCACGACTGAGGGCCAGAAGGCACGACTGAGGGGAATGGGGCATAGGCGCCTTCGGCCTGAGGAAGGGACCAAGTGACAACGGTGTCCCCTCCAAAGCCGGATCGATCTGTAGTGATCGAGAGACGTTCGCGTGCAGTACGAATCTGCTTTTGGGTGTAGCCATTGCCGACCATCAAGCTCTTTGCTTCTTTGCCTGGCAGCGGGCCCTTGCTGAGAATCCTACGCAAAGCTTCAGCCGGATCATCCGAGTCATCCAGCCGCATACCATCATCTTGGCCTTCCACATCACCCAGGATCTCGCGGGCTGAACCCTGAATCAAATCACCCCACAGAACACGGGTGGCCTGAATGCCTCCGTCAATCGTGTATGGCTCGATGGTGTAGGAAACGCCTCCCTCATCAGTCCCGATGTTGGACTTCGCACGCGCCAGCACACGGGTGTCGGAGTCTTCCTGCTTAGCCGCCACCATTACTGTGCGTGCCAGTGCAGAGAACGCCTGCGACCCAATGACCCGGTCAGCAGGTGATGCCCCTGCGCCACCTTTGGCGAAGTGGGATATACCCACTACGGCACATAGGTTCTGCTCGGCGAAATCAACAACACCCTGCAGGCCCCGCCGCACGTCATTAGCTTTGTGCATATCGCCTTTGACGGCGCTAACCACAGGGTCGAGCATCAACAGCGAGATTCCGCCGATCTCGCGCACCGTGTCTCGAAGCAGACCAATGTCGTTACCGGGATCGAAGGGGTCCGATTCTCCATTGGCATTGATCCGACCTTGAATGATGTAGACCCGCCCCATATCAGCGCCCGCAGCAATCAAGCGCGGCACCAGGGTGTCTGATGGATCGTCCTCGCTCGACCAAATCAGCGCATTGCCAGGCTCGCTGCTGAGGCTCCCGTCAGGCCAGCGTCCGCCAGTGGTGATGGTTGCAATCAGGCCGATCAGCAGCGTGGTTTTCCCGGTACCGCCGGCGCCAGCAAGGATGTGCAGCTTTCCTCGTGCCAGCCAACCAGGCCAGAGCCAACGAATCGGTACCGCTTTAATTGTCGATGCCTTCACCGCATTGACTCGCCAGAGAGGCGTGACGGTTTCCCGATTGATGGGGCTCAGTGGCTCTGTCCATTCTTGTGCGAAGCGATCTGTAGTCATTTAACCCCCAGGCGCTGCTTGGCGAGGTTGAAGCGCGCCAGGTCGTCACCCTCCAACTTCCCTGCTTGTTGGAGAGAGTGGCCGATCCGATAAACCATGCGCTCATGTTCAATTGCAGCCTTACTTGGGCCATGCCGAGTTTGTTTGCCTCCGGGGAACAAATCCCGCAGCTCCAGGCCAACTGCAGAGACAATTTCTTTAGTCGTGCAACCTGCCCAGCACTTGAGCAAGATAACACCCTCGGAAGTTTCACTTATTGCCAAGCTTGGGTGCTTGTCGTCGTGTGCAGGGCAGCAGGCTTTCCATTTATCAATACCAGCGGACTTAACTTTGTCTAACCGAGTAAGAACTTTATCCAGGCAAGCCGATCCCATCGGCGCAAGTGCACCGTTTTGAATGTTCATGGTTAGGCTCCGGGTTTAACTTCGGATAAATGGTAAGTCGCTGCAGCGCCAGTGTCGGACAAGTTGCCGACTAGACTGCCCAGGCTTTCGAGAAGCCAGCCTATATCAGTGACCGCCGCAGAGCTCAGACCGGTTTCACCGTTCGATGCTGTACAAGCCAACAAGTGGCCTATGCCTGATATCCCATGTGCGAGCACCGACACACAGCTTTCAGTTGCCTGCTCTGTCGCTTTGAGCTGACCGGGAGTCATGTTCTTCAGCGCTTCGTGGCGTGGCAGGAGATCGTTCCAGTAGCTCATTGAACACCCCCGACTTCGTTTGCGCCGTAGCTATAGCCGATATACCGGTGCCGCCAGCAAAAGTTCTGCGAACCGAGTTTGACGTTATCGAGCTGCGCGTAAAGGTCTTTCGAGATCGGATGCTGCTGCCCAAGAGCCGGGATAATCATCGCAGTGAGGATACGTTCGAGCTTTTTGAACGCCTCCCTTGCCTGGTTTTGATGATGGCATTCGAAATCGGCGAGAACGGCCGGCTCCAGCAGGGTTTGCTTAGGAACACGGATCATTGCTCACCCCCTTGGGCTTCAAGGGCGCGAGCCTGGTCTATGTGGTGGTTGTAGCGCTTCAAGCGGAGGGAAAGGGAAGACTTTGCGCGGAGAGCGCAGAGAGCGAGCTTGCGATGCGCGAAGGCTCGAATTTTGGACGGAATAAGGGCGTGCATGGGCGTAGCTCCTTTTGCTGTGGAGCTGCCACGATCCTTCCTACGGGATTGGGTGGCAGCTATGCGTGGGGTAGGAATACCGGGGCAAAAGGGTCCCGGCCAGACCGAAGTCTGCCCACGCACAGCCGCCATAAAACAGGAATGCGGACGCAAAAAAAAGCGCCTGCAATCGAAATGGGGCGCTGTGCGCCTTTTGCTTGCTCGGGTTCCTACGCCCGGTCGCTGAATTTGCAGCGACGTGCGAACGATAGCCGCTCCAATAGGCTGTGGCAACAGGAATATTCATCAGTCGTGCCCTTGTGCCCTCAGTAATGCCCAACCTTATGCATGGGCACCACTGAAGAAAAAGGGCACGACTGGGGGCCTTGCGCCCTACACGCATCGTCTTGAGCCTCGTTCTGCGATCCGTCCAGCAATCCACGCTTCAACCTCGGCCTCCACCCACGCCACAGATCGCAGCCCAATCTTTACGGGCTGGGGGAAAGAGATATCAGTGTAAATAGCAGTCTTGCTCAAGCCGGTGCGGCTTTTTACCTGTTCTAATTTTAGTAGCGTAGCCATTTTTCTCTCCAAATAAAAAAGCCCCGTTTGAACGGGGCTTGAAAGGGAACACTATACTCAGACCGGGGGTTTGTAGCTCTGCCGCCTTAAATCCAAGTAATCGGCCCAATTCTGCATTAATGCAATGCGAGGCTTAATATAAAGAGCATGATTGTACGCAGAACTCACTTTGCCTCTTGATAGGTGTGCAAGCTGGGTCTCAATGTGTTCATGATCATATCCCTGCTCATGCAAAATAGTCGAAGCCACCCCACGAAAACCGTGCGAGGTCATTGAGTTCCGATAGCCCATACTTTTAAGAGCCATCAAAATGGCAGCTCGACTCATAGTAGTCTTGTGCCCTGCTCTACCGGGGAATAGATACTCTCCCCCATAAGTTATTTGCTTTAGCCGCTTGATAATTTCGATTGCCTGAGTAGAAAGAGGGACTATATGGGGAGACCCCATTTTCATACGTTCAGAAGGAATCACCCATCGAGCATTATCCAGATCAAACTCAGACCAGGTAGCCCCAAGCATTTCACCAACTCGAACGAATGTCAGGGCGAGCATCCGCATAGCCAACCTGGTGACCTCGCTCGGGTAATGATCTATCGCATAAAGCAGTGCCGGAAGGCCCTTTTCGTCCACTCTCGCATGATTCCGAGTTCTATGCTCCCGCAGAAAGTCACTTCCCTGCAGTTCGGAAACCGTGTTGCGGTCGGCTAGGTCATGAGCCACGGCGTACCGCATGATCTGACCGCAGTATCCGAAGATTTTCCGCGATACGGTCGGCGCCCTGTCCTCAATGCGCTTTAGCATGTCTCGAAACGTTGAAGGCGGGATGTCGTTAACTGGCCGCCGGCCGATCTCCGGGAACACATCGTTTTCCAACCGACCCCAGACAATTTTGGCGAAATCGGCCTTCTTCTGAGGCGCCCAGTGTTCATGCCAAAGCTGCGCGGCCTGCTTGAAAGTAACAAAGGCCGGCGAACTCTCGTTTGTCTTACGTTTGGCAGCGACAGGATCGATCCCGTTCGCCAGAACCAAGCGAGCATCGCGATGGAGATTGCGAGCGGCCGCCAGGGACACCTCAGGATAGACCCCAAGCGCCATCAGTTTCTCTCTTCCACCGAACCGATATTTCCACCGCCAGTAGCGCCCGCCGGTAGGCGTAACAAGTAAGTATAGCCCTCGACCATCTGAAAGCTTACGGCGGGTGCCGTCAGCCTTGACGTGCCGAAGCTTGACGTCTGTAAGGTTCATAGCTGTAAAGCTCTGTTTCGTATGGTAAGGGTGCTGTGTTGGGGGTACATGAGTTACATACAGGGAGATACCTTAAAGATACCCCCAAATGTACCCCCAAAATTTCAGCGCTTTAGGCGAACCATCTGAAACCTCGGGAAACCTAGATACTTTCAAATATCCCTGTAGATTCAGATAGTTAAGACAGTTTCCTATGCCGCTTGGAACTGCTATGAACGCCGTTGAACCAATCTACGAATTCTTTTTAGGGATGCAGAGCATCACCTCACGGATGAGGCGCTCACCGGTCTCGCTGTTGTAGCTTCCGAAGATTGCTCCAGCGAACGCCAACACCCATGGCGCGCATGCGGCCTCGATCGTCGGGCTTCCTGGGGCATCGACGATCTTCAGCCCTTTGAACACCTCAAGGCTTGCCTCGGCCTCTTCGGGAAATAACGGCTCGGGGATGATCGACTCACCCGCAGCAAGACACCTCCACCAATCCGGGCAGGCTGTTGTCCATTGCATAGGTCAATTCTTCACTACAGAGAGGGGTGGCTTGCCTTGGGAGTACTTGCCTTTACCGACCTGTTTGGCAGCCTCGGCCTTCTGCTCTTTCTTGCCCTGGTCGGCGACCTTGCCGTGCACATAAGGCATCAGCGTCTTTGCCGCTTCCAGTCGCATACGCATGTCGGCGCCTTCGGCGTTCATTAGCTCAGTCAAGAAGGCGCGCGGATCGTCGGTCTCGGTTAGCGACAAGTCATCAGCCTGCTGAACCTGCGGCTGTTCAGCTTTAACTTTTCGAGACGGTTTAACCTCGGCGCTGGAAGCCTGCTTTTGCTTCAACCGGCGTCCGACTTCAGCAAGGACATCGGGGTCCTTCGCAAGCTTGGAGCCCGCTTGCGACGCGGTCTTCTCCGAATATCCAGCAGCGATCGCTGCCTCGCGATTTGTGGCACCCGACAGCAAAGCGTCAACAAACCGCCGCTTCTTGTCGGTTAAAGCCATGGTTAACTTTTCCTGAAACGGGAAAAAATGTGTACGTGGGGTCGGTGGCGGTCTAGCTAGATGAGAATCGCTAGCTTTTGACCCCCCTACCACTTCCGCAGCACGTCACTGGCGTGCTTCTGTACCGCCGCGCTGGGTTTCGGCGATCCGCTGACATGTCAGCCACCCAGCCCCGCCGCCTCCTCGGCCTGCTTGACTGAGTCGTGGCAAGGCTTGCAGAGACTCTGCCAGTTGGTCTGATCCCAGAAGAGAACCATATCTCCACGGTGAGCAGCGATGTGGTCGACAACCCTGGCGGCAGTTGTGCGGCCGTTCCGCTCGCAGTAGACGCACAGCGGGTTGTCGCGCAGGTACCGCTCTCGGGCTTGCTGCCACTTGTAGCCATAGCCGCGTTGGGAGCTAGTCATGCCGCTTCGCCAACTACCAGGTGAAACAACCTTCACCCGCGAGCCTGCACTCTCCTTGATGCGGGAGCCGAGCGTCTTGAGCCTAGCCATCAGTCAACCCGAACGATCTTGGCCACGTTGCCCTTGGCCCGGCACACCAGAACGGCAGCCAACAGGTAGAACGCTGTGTTGAACCAGGAGGCATCGGAAAAGTCATCATGCATTATCATCCGTCCGACGAGGCTGATGAACTGCATGCCCGTGACAGCACATGCAGCCCAGGCCATTAGGGATACACCCAGCTTGTAGCGGGCGTCCGGGTAAGGCCGGTAGCGCAGGCCGATCATCACGAATATGACCGCACACAGCGCAGCCTGGATAACGGCAACCATTCAACCCTCCTTCCTAGCTCGCAGGCGAAAGACCCATTGCAGCCAGCTTGGCATGCGTCCGGTTTCCATCCACTCAAGCAAGCCGGAGAACGTGACCACACAGAGCACACCGCAGACAAAGGCGCTGAAGCCCGCAGTCTGGGTCCAGGCCCGACCCATCAGTTCAGCTGCACCGAAGTAGCCACCGATCCAGCCAGCCAGCAGGTAGCCGACGCGGCGCCAGGTGCTGATGTCCTTGGCGAACACCACATAAAAGAAGGCCCCGCCGAATGCGCCTACCAATGCAGCGAGATCCAGCTGGGGGAATGCAGCACCCAGGCCGACGCTGGCAAGTACGCCGGTCACTGCAAGGGCGCCGGTACCTGGCTCTGCCATAGGTGATGCTCCATAAAGAAAAAGACCGGCTTCGTGATAATGTCCAAATCCCATCATCATTAAGCCTTGAACAAATGAAGAAATGCTCTGAAACAAACAACTTTGCGCGGTGGCCCTTCGTGCCGGAGAAGCCGCGAGAAGATGGCGAACGTAACAACGGCGCATTTGACCTTTTGGCCAATCCCGAACAGATCGATCTGATCCATGAGGCCACTGAAGATAACGGCCTTCGAGCATTAATCGCCCAGCTGAACAGCTCAGATGGGCTGTTTATGACGCTTGGCTGCGCATCTGGACAAGAGGGAGACCTCTACTACTCATATCTGGAGCTGACTTTCCGTAACGCAGACGTTGCGAGAGATGAGCATTCAATCACCTCACTGGAAGACCAGTGGAAGGCCTGGGTAACGGAACACTGCCAAAAACAACCTGAGTTCGCGGCAGCTTTATTGGCCGCTGTAGCCTGGGAGTACCGCGAGTTTTCACTGAGGAAAGCAGAACCACAGTATCTGGTGACCGTCTATTCACGGGCAATAAATGCCGCAGATCACGCGCTACTTCTGACTTGGATCGAAGGCTTCTTCAGCTCTTACGAGAAGAACCAGTCACATTAACGGGACTAGCGAAAAACCCGGCTCAGTGGCCGGGTTTCTGAATGTTTTCGCCAAAGGCGAAATTATGACGATGGCAAAATAGTGCCAGAACACTCCTCAAAACGTCAAGCGGCTAATTCGCCATCCTCGTCCCAGTCTCGGATCCTCTCAACAGCCGCCGAAATTGGCTTCAGTGCCTGCCGGTCCAACTTGTCGATCTGCGAACCTAGTCGCCCCCAAATCTCCTGCCAATCACGAGCCCAGTTCTGAGGGTTCATCTTCTCCCCGGTTCGCTCCTCGACGAACAAGCAGACCGCTCCAGGGCCCATTCCCTCACGACCGGCCACCAGCAGTTTGTGGGACTGAAGCGCAGCCATTGCCATCCAGTAAGCACGCTGCTTTTTGCGGTCGGTCAGCGAGTCGAGCCCGCTGCCAAGCCAGACCAGGCCATGTGCGATGCTCAGGTCGTTCCCATTCGCGATTGGCGAATAGAGGAAGTTGCCGAAGTGCCGGAGACTTTTCGGCAGCGAGTCAATTGCGAGAAGGATCAGTCCAGCAGTGAGCATGTGAATACATTTGGACTCTGTCAGTCGGCGCCCGGATCGGGTCTCCTGAACATCCTCAGTGCGGACCTTGTAAACCTTAGCCACCTCTTTGCCGTCATGGTTCTCCAACATAACCATGATCTTGTTTTCTCCTGAGCCGAACTTTCTACCGATCACAGCCGCCTCAGCGGCGACTGCCAGAGCAGAAGGCCGGTCTTCGTGGAGTGCATCGTGCCAAGCCTGGCGAGCGCAAATTACCTTCATGTCCTTCCCCCTCAATCCCCGGTGTAGTTGGTGCCGCCGGCGCCGCGCCGGTTGCTTCCCTGATATGTAGCCTCAGGCCCGGACGCCTGAGGGCTCTTCAACTGCTCGATCTGCCGGAGCGCCGCCCGAAGCCTCATGCTGAGCTGGGTCACCAGTACATCCAGGGGCAGGGCCTCACCGGTTGCTGCTGCCACAAAGCCCGAGGCGTTGCAGTGGTCGCATGGCAGTTCGTGAAACAAACCCTTGGTGACCGCTCTCCCACGGCACAAAGGGCACTTGTCCAGCTCGATCACGGCCTTCTTGAAGGCTGGGCCGTGCTTCTTCATCAGCCGACCACCTTCAGCCCTTGGGCGCGCAGCGACTTTTCAGCCACCTCGTGGGCCCACTGCCCATCAGGGTCACCCATGATCAGTTCGAAAGGGTTTCTGATGCGCAGCGATTCGCGAGAGGCCTGCCAGATCAGGAAATAGATCGGGTAAGGGTGAATCAGCTGGCTCTCGCACCACGCAGCGAAGTGCGGATAGCCAGGATGGGCGGTGATTGACTGCTTGAGCACCGAAGGAAGGTCAGAGCGCACCTTGTCGCCGTTTTTCATTTCGAATCCTCGCTTATGGTGGATACCGGAAATCCGTCGAAACCCGCACGTTCTGCCGCCCGCGAGAGAATCCATGAATCCATTGATCTATCACCGGTCAAGCCGTGAACCGACTCGAAACCCTTCTGATCAAGGTGTGCGTGCCACTTCTCCAGCGCCTCACGCTTGCGGGCCATGACGTCGGACTGGATGTACACCTTCACGTTGTGGCCCATGGCATGGTTGATCAGTAGCTCGCCCACCAGGTGGTCAACACCCAGGTCAGCCCAGCCGGTGCGGGCCAGCTTGCGTAGGTCGTGGCTGGTCCATTCGCCTTGGCCCATGACCGTGAACACAGCAGAGGCCTTCGCTTCACTCATAGGCTTGCCCTGTCGGCCCGGGAACAGGAACTGGCCGTCATATCCCTGGTTGCGCTGGATCTCGCGGTAAGCCATCAACAGGAAGCGCACCTGGTCGGTCAGTGGCAGTCGGTGCTGAACGCCGGTCTTGGTGTGCTCGGCAGGAATGAACCACTCCCGCTCGGCCAGGCTGATGTGGTTCCAGCGAGCCAGTCGGGTTTCACCCAGCCGGGTACCGTGGCACAGCATCATCAGGGCCAGTACGCCATGCTGCGGGAGGTTCGCCAGGGTGCTCTTCATGCGCGACATCAGGTCTTCCAGGTGCACACCGCGCAGCCGCGACGGCTTGACCGTGACCTTGACCTTCGAGAAGTCGCCAAAGCGAATGCCGGCCATGGGATTGGAGCTGAGCAGGCCGAGCTTGGTGGCCTGCCGGAAGGCCAGTGCCAGCAGCTGGAACACCAGGCGCACGTAGTCGATCGACAGCGACTCTTGCAGTGGCCACATCAGTTCGCGATCGAGCAGCGCCTTGTCGATTTGGGCCAGCGGGATTTCGCCCAAGCGAGGCACCAGGTGCTGCTTGATAGCCGACGCCGCCGTGCTCTTGCGCTTGCCCGACAGGTTGCGGTCACGGGACATGCGCGCAGCGAACCAGGACAGCAGCTCACCAGTCAGCACCCAGCTCGATAAGCTCGATCCTTCGCCAGCCTCCAGTCGCAGACGGATATCCGGCAGCGCTGCGGCCACCTTGGCGGCGCTCAGTTCTGGGTACGAGCCGATCAGGTTCCACTTACCCTTGTGGATCAGGTACCAGGACCCGCGCTCACGGGAACGGTGGAACCGAAAATACAGGCCGTGATTGCCCAGGGCACGCAGGTCGCGCACCTGGCCGGCGGCCTGCCGGCGAATCTCTGCATCGCTGATTTTCACAGCGGCGGTGTTGGTCATGCTGCAACCTCCGTTTTAGGCAGGGCCAGGTACGCCCTCAGGCACTCCATGGCGTCGAAATACCCCTGACACACAACGGCCAGGTAGCCTTGGTCGTTCAGCCGGCGAATGCACGCTTGCTGGCTGGAGGAGACAGGCGCCGGGTCAACGGTCGCCTTGAATTCGATGTACAGACCGAAGTACCCGCCTCGGGCCATGGTCAGCACCAGGTCGGGGATGCCGGCCTTCACGCCCTGGGCCTTGAGTCTCTGCGCCACGCCCTTGTGCCGGTGACCGCCGTTCGGGACGTGGTAGATCAGCTCGAACACCTCGGGATAGCGCAGCTGGATCTCTTCGAGCAGGGCAGCCTGTTCCTGCCCTTCCCTGTCCACGGGCTTGGCTCGGGAAACCTTGGTCTTGTACGGGCGAAGGGCGGGAGCATTCATGCGACCAGAACCCCCTCGCTGATCAGTTGAGCCTGCGTCCGCATCACGCCTTCGGCGTGGCACTGGCGGGCAGTGCTACGGTCGATTTGCCGGCTACGGCCGTCACAGGCGTCATGGCAGGCGCTGCAGGCCCAAGCGCCCTGCAGGTCGTTCGGTTTGCGACCCACGCCGCAGGTGCCGGCCATGCGGTAGTGCGCCAGAACGGTGGTTTCCGGGTTGCCGTTGCACACGCCCGGGATGCGCACTTGGCACTCCCGGCCACGGGCGGCCTTGGTCAGTTTTGTTTGGCGCACAAGATCGCCTCCTTGCTGGTTTATTTATCGGCGCCCCGCCAAGCGGGCACGCATGGCGGCTAGGGCAGAGTTTCCGACTTGCGGGGTGCTGCGTGCGGCAACCTCTGCGGGAAGGGCTAGTGGCATCTTCTGCAGCGGCTCCCCAGCCATCAGCCGACGAACCGCAATGCTGTAGTTGCGCTCGAACAGCTTCGAACTGGCATCGGACGGCAGCTTGTTAAGGTTCTCGAAGCCGCATTCCTTGGCCGCGTGCCAGATCGCGTCGTGACTCCACTTGCCCCGGCCAGCCATCGCTGGATGGGCATTGCGAGTTGCTTCGCGGAAAGCGGCCGCCAAGGCCGGCAGACCGAGCATCTCTGGTGACGGCTGGCACCACTGGATAAACTCACCGGGCGGCGGGATGAACGGCGCCCCCGACTGGCGGCAGCGCATCAGCCCAAACTGCAACTGCTCGGGCTTGCAGATTCCAGCCTCCAGAAACGCGGTAAGCCATTGCTGCTTGGACGCGTTGTAGGTGGCCTGGTCTGGCCAAGCCTGCTTCCAGGCGGTGCAGATCGAGCGCAGATCGCGGAACAGGTCGTTGATCACCTCCGCAGTCTTCCGATTGAGTTCGGCCTTCACGTCATCGGGCAGCTCATATCCAGTAGGGATGTGCTGGCCGGACTGGACCTTGGCCCATAGGCCATGAGTGACAACTGCGACTGGGTTCATTGGGCGCTTCCTTGCTCGATCCACGACGTATCGCTGTCGTCGAGCTGCTGGCCACCAGATCCTGCCCGCAGAGGAACGACCTTCGCAGCATTCGCAAGGTCGCGCTTTCTCCAGCCGACCAGATCGGCGATCCACTGACTCTCGGTCTTTGCCAGCCCCTTCGCGTCGTGATGGACGACAAAGCCCGAAATGGCCTTTTCCGAGAACTCCTCGACGGCTACCCCGGAGCGCTTGGCGTAAGCCTCAAGCTGAGCCTGGTCAGGGGTCCAATCGAGGAACATCGCGAACGGCTCGCGCGGAGAGTGTGTATTACTTCCCTTCCCTTCCCTTCCGGGGGTGAGGCCTCGATCACCGCTAGACGAGCCTTCGCCGACTTCTCGGCGAGAGCTCGGCGAAGGCTCAACGAATTCAGGGTGCTTTACGGTAGGTCTGTCGATCTTCTGGTGGTGCCATCCGTTGACGTGCAGATACTGCTTCGATGCCGCCTCGTAGATGGTAATGAGTCGGTTCGTTACCAGCTCAGTGAGAAGGCCTTCCACCGCAAGCGCAGTGATGTCGTCACCAGGGAAAACGAGAGCTTTGATGGTCTTCGGGGACATCGGATGGTTGCCTGCGTCGTCGCAGAAGTTCCAGATCCCGATGAACAGGAGTCGAGCCATCGCCGAGCACTCCATGACCTGTTCACTGGTCCAGAACTCAGGCTTGATGGTGCGGATTCGAGCCATTACGAACGCCCTCCATGACTGGCAGCCTGACGCGTCAGATTCGGCGAAATGCCAAAACCTGACGTGGAAAGCGTGGTATTGCCTGCATCGGCCATGCGGTGCATAATCGACCTCGATGTTGTTTCAAGAAGACCGCCCTGCCAGGCGGTTTTTTTTCGTCCGCTGATTGGCTACTGGATGCCTGAACAGCTGGACCACCCCACTACTGGCGCAAGGCCAGGTCACGCATACTTCATCTCACAAGTTCATCCGGCGGCTTGCTCACTCCCCGGCACGTCTTGGCGTTTAGCGATCAGCAACCCGCCAGACTCCTTTTCGAGGACGCACTGCATGGGGTATGAAAATCCGCCGGATGTCCTGCATTGAGAAACCCGGCTTCCGCTGACACCCAGCGCGTCGCCGATGGCCTTCCCTGACCCGAAAAACTTCAGGGCCTCGTCAAATGTCATGGCTTTGCTCCTCCTGTTTGCGGCCAGTTTAGAAAGATTAACAACCTATGGCAAGTTATCTAAACATCGAAATGTTTAGAATCCTAAACATGGAATTCAAAGACAGAATGAAGTCGCGGATGGAGGCCCTTGGCCTGCGCGCGACAGACATAAGCGAGCGCCTAAAGGTCTCTCGTGCCACCGTTACGTTCTGGCTGAACGGGACAAACGGCGCGAAAGGGAAAAACCTGCTGTCTCTTGCGGAGCTGCTGGGATGCTCAGCAACTTGGCTTGAGACAGGGAAAGGCCAAGAACCTGGGCCTGGCTCCAACGTTGAGCCGGCATTTCGCCCATTCAAGAAAGCGATCAGCTATCCAGTAATCAGCTGGGTTGCCGCCGGCCAAAGGGCTGAGTCGCCTGATCAATATGTTGGTGGTGCTGGATTGTATTTCGAGTCTGACCAGAGCGCGGGCGAACACGGATACTGGCTTGAAGTGAAGGGCAATTCGATGGTGTCGAGCTCAAGCCCGAGCTTCCTTCCAGGAACCTACGTACTTGTTCAGCCCGAAGGGTTTGATCTGGTGAGCGGCAAGTACTACATCGCCCGGCACCGCGACGGCGAAACCACGTTCAAGCAGTATGTCTACGATGCAGGAAAAGAATACCTGGCCCCGCTCAATCCGGCCTTCGAGACCGTTCAGGTTAAAGACGATTGGGAGTTCATCGGTCGCGTGATCGACGTGAAAGTCACCGGGCTCTGACCCATCCGACTCGCATCAAGCCCGCCTTTGTGCGGGCTTTTTTGTGCTCCGACGTTGTACATGTGCGAAAAGTTTACACACCAGCCAGTTGTTTTCGCCTTGCCAACTAGAAAGCCCTTCGGCAGCCCAATAAATCAACAGCTTGCGAGAATCTATCTGCTTGATTTCTTGACAGGTGACTTTTTATACGCCGCTGATACTGTATGTACATACAGCTATTGCAAGGAGGTAACAGATGGCCAGAGCAAAAACCGCGACACCACCAGCCCCTACGACGTATGACCTCATAGGCTTCAGGCTGCAGAAAATCATCAATTCGCCGGAGGCGCAGAGAGAGAAAGCCGTTGTCCTTTCCAAGCTTCCAGAAGAATCGGATACCGACTGGGATCAAGTGGTCAGCGACATTTCAGAAGTCGACAACGTTACGGTTGGAAATCTGGCCGATGGCAGTATCAAGGTTCAATGGGTAGTCCCGTTCGAAGGCTGATTTAACCCCTCCTCCCCCCCTCGAAAGCCTGCGCAAGCGCGGGCTTCCCGCTTCGCTCCCCATCCCCCTCAAAAATTCTTGTTAAGTTTTCTTAAAATATTCCTTGACCATTTTTGTTAAGTTTTCTAAATTTCGCTTAACGGCGAGCCTGCAGCGGTTCGCCGGGGCTACCAGGCCACCGCTCTTTACACAACTCGACCGATTCAAGCTCCTGCCGGGAAAGGCGTTAGCGAATCCACATAGCCATGCGGCTCCCTGGGATTGGCCGTATCGACCTCGGTAAGCGGGAGCGGCAACACGAATCTTCGAATTAGCGCCCCGAGCTTCGGCATTGAGGGGCGCCGGACCTCATGCACCCTGCCCCAATCAATCGGGCACACAGAGCTGCAGCGTGCATGTTGTAAGGACCTGCGATCCATGGCGAACAGGCACTGATTGCCGCCATGAGGAGGAAGCTCGAAGCCCACACCGACGAAGACCGGCCAGCCCTGCAATCAGCGGCGGGTAGCGGGCCAGCACCGCTGACGTAGTACCCCGGCCTGTCGCCAGTAGCGAGGCCGGGATTCACAGACGATTCCCCGATGCGCCTCAAGTGGAGCGCATCAGGGGGAATCCACTGGAGGAACATGCGATGAACCAACCTGCAACAGAGCCCGTGAAATGCGCCAGATGCCACCTGCCGGTGGACAAGCCGATCTACGTAACCATCCACTTCATTGGCTTCGACCGCCAGTCCGGCAAGCGGGAGGCCATGAGCGAAAGCCTGCCCTTCTGCAGCGAAGAGCACGCCAGCCAAGAGCAAATGAGTCGCGAGAGTTGACGATTTCACTGGCTGGCCTTGGCGACAGGCTACATCGTCATAAAGCTCACCCCCGTTAACCTTAAGGCTATTAAAACCTACCATCGTTAACCTTAATTCGACTGAATTGGTCGTGACGTTCGCTCTCCCCGGGTCCGGGAGGTACACGGCAGCGAGCGTCACGACCAATGCAGCCCAACGGAAGTGAATTGCAATGGCAAAGTCATTCAAACAGATGATCAAGGATGGCGAGGTTCGGCGCGCCGACGCTATGAAGGTGCAGCTGGAAGACCTTCACGAAGAACCAGGCTTTAACCTTCGAACCGAAGGCGATGCCCTGGAGTCGAGCATCGACCTGCTAGCGGAGTTCATAGCCGGCGGCGGTCAAATTCCACCGCTAGAAGTCCGGCCACGGGCAGAAGGTGGTGTGTGGGTTGTCGATGGCCACCGTCGACGCCGCGCGCTGCTCAAGTTGGACAACGCGGGTCGTTTACCACGAACGCCGAGCAAAGCTAACCCGGCAATCTTGGAGGCGTGGATCCCAGTTAACTCGTTCGAAGGCAGCGATGCAGATCGAGTTGCGAGGATTATCACTAGCCAGGAGAACGAGAAGCTGTCTCCGCTTGAGCTCGCCGAAGGTTACAAGCGACTGAAGGCATTCGGCTGGACTCCTGAGCAGATAGCCAAGAAGGTCGGCAAGACCCGTCAGCATGTCGAGCAGGTGCTCACCGTGGGAAACGCGAACACCGATGTACAGAACCTGGTAGCCGCCGGCCACGTTTCAGCTACGACAGCTGCACAGGTTGTTCGAGAACATGGCGACGGCGCAGGGCAAGTACTGGGCGCCGAGCTGGAAAAGGCCCAGGCGAGCGGTAAAAAACGAATAACCGCCGGATCTATGAAGGGCCCATCGATACCGAAGCCCAGGCTTGAAGCAGTGCACTCCGCATCACGCAATCTAATTGCATCACTGAACTCGATTGATGAGGACAGCCACTCCCTCACCATTCCAACTGCGCTTGTCCTGCAACTGCGCGAAGCCCTGGACGGCGCCAAACCGAGATAGCACCTCATGGACACGATCACTTGCGGCTCATGGATAGGCCATCTTGGCCGAGGCCTGGCGCCTCGCGAATTGCAATGCATCCTCGACGTCGCCCAGGGCTCCACCACCAAGGAAATCGCCAGGCACTTCGGAATCAGCGAAAGCGGTGTCGAGAAGCGTATCGGCGACGCCATGCTGAAGCTCGGCGTTGCCCGCCGCGCCGCAGCCGTGGCGGAAGCCATGCGCCGCCAGATCATCAGCCCGCTCTGCATCTTGCTGGTTGGCCTCATGGCCATGCACGCGGCGATCAACGACAGCGACCCCATGCGCCGCGACCGCCGCGCACCGGAGCGCCGCACCGCCCAAGTTCGAATCGTTCGCAAGGCCGAGTCCTTCGAATACCCCGCCTGACCCACCCGAGGATCACCCATGCAGACAGCAATGCACCCTGCTTTCGAGCAGAAGCTTGCCGTGCTCGCGGCCCTGCTCGAGCGCAGTAAGTCAGTGAGGGCCGAGGCGCACGCCAAGGTCAACCAGCCCGCACCGCGCTACCAGGCATCGGGCAAGGACGGGAAATGGGATGTGGTGGAGATCTCCACCGGCGCCGTTCAGGGCTACGCCTTCACCTATCGGGCCGTAATGCGCTTCGTTGATGCGATGGAGGCAGGTGCGGCGAGCAAGGGAGGCGGACTTCAATGATCGGCAGCCCAAATCAAGACCAGCGCAGCGCTGTCCTTGCCCAGCTCACTGCGAGCATCGACAGCTTCTTCCTCGAAGGAGGAAGCGTGCAGAACCTGCCGGGCTGCCAGTACGTACCACACCGCGTTCGCCGAGAGCTTGAACCCGAGCGAGCGCCGGCGGAGCCACCGCCGAGTAAGCGAGTTGCCAAGCGGCTGCAGCATCTTGCGGTCATTCGCGAGCTGGCCAAAACCATGACCTACGCCGAAGCGATGACCCATACAGGGCTTTCGCAGTCATGCCTCGTTCGAGCTGCGTTTGATGGCCAGTTCAAATTCAGGCCCGACCCAAGGCGCGGGAAAGGCAACCTTGGCAAGAAGCTCAGTGATCCAGCCCTGGATAGGGCCAAGGCAAAACAGATCATCGCCTATCGCAATGTGGGCATGACCAGAGCTCAGGTTATTCGAGAGCTGCAAATTTCCTTCAAGCAGCTAGGGCGGATCGTTCGAGAGTTCGAAATCGACTTCCCCACCGCCGCCGAAAAGCGAGCGACACGAAGATCATGAGACGCATCACCGCGCGCGCCCGGCACGGCCGGCGCCAGCAGCACATCAATCTGCCGCCTAGCGGCTTGGGAGGTATCAGCGATGGCCGAGGAAAAGACCGGGGTCGCGAAACACTCTGCGGACTACCGGGCCCGGCAGAAGGCTCAGGCGAAGAAGCTGGGAATCGAGAAGGTTTTCTTCAGTATGCCGGAAGGGATCAAGGCTGCTATGGCTGCCGAGATCGAGCGCCACGGTTACGAGCAGGTGCAGGAACTCTGGCAGGATCTGGCCTTGTCGTGGATTTCGCAGGATCCTGAAGAGCGGACGCGTCGGCTTGAACGACCTGACGCGCCAGCTTTTTACATCTCGCCAAAACTAGCGCGCCATTTCGAAGAGGCCAGCATGGCTGAATTCCGAAGAGACCCTGACGACGACATTTGCAGCCCTACTAGTCCTTGAACAACACGCGACCATTTGCGTAAGCGCCAATCGCCCTGAGGTCCTCTGTACTTAGCGTTGATGCGCCTTTGAGGATGAGGCGCCCAGCGCCCATGGCTGCTCGGGATGCCAGTTGGCAAAGCTCGATTGTTGTCCTTCCAGAAACGGACATCTCGATCGCAACCCCTGCATCGATTAGTTCAGCCAGCTCGTTTAGCGGCCTTGCTTCGAATCCCATAACGGCTCCTTGATCAGGCCCTATGCCTGCCTGCAAGTAGTACCGCACCAGAGCCTCGAAACACAAATACTCGACACTTTGCCGCGTATTTCGATAAACACCATGCCGCCAGCCGGCCACGGAGGAACACCCATGCCCATTCGCCACGCAGTGATGCACTTCATCGACAAGAAGCCGGACGGCAGCCCGGCGGCCCTGCACATGGCCAGCGCCAGCCTTCCGGAAAGCGCTGCCATCGAGAATCTGGTGAACGATGTGAACGACGGCTACAACGCCAAGACCGGCAAGGCCTGGGGATTCTTCCACAGCGAGTCCGGCGCCTACCCTCTCAGCGGTTGGCTGGCCAAGGTCGTCAGCGGCGACATGCAGTTCATCGACTTCACCTGCACGGCGGTTGAGCACGTGACGCGCCTCATGGAGGAATCCAACCTGGCAGTCGGCGGGCACGTCCTGTTCGCACTGTACCAGCAGGGCCTGACCGACTACCTCACCATCGCCATCCTGCGTGAGGCCGAGACGATCTCGGTCGCCGATGACCTAACTGTCTCGGTATCGCGCCACCTGGATACCGACGCCCTGCACTTCGCCGCCCGGATCAACTTGAGCGAGTGGAAGCACAACCCGGCGTCGCGACAGTACATCTCGTTCATCAAGAGCAAAAAAGGGCGCAAGGCCTCGGACTACTTCCGCGATTTCATCGGCTGCCAGGAAGGCATCGACGGCCCGGGTGAAACCCGCACCCTGCTCAAGGCGTTCAGCGACTTCGTGGAGAGTGAGGACCTGCCTGAGGACGCGGCCCGCGAAAAGACCCTCACCTTGGTCGAGTACGCCACCGCCCAGACCAAGCTGGGGGAGCCGGTGACGCTACAGGAACTTTCCGAGCTGCTCGATGAGGACCGCCCCCAGAACTTCGCCGACTTCATCCACTGCGCGGGCTATGGCCTGTCGGCCGAAATACCCGCGGATAAGCGGACGATCAACCAGTTCCGCCGCTTCACTGGGCGAGCTGCGGGCCTGTCGATCAGCTTCGAAGCGCATCTGCTGGGCGACAAGATTGAGTTCGACCAAGAGGCCGGCACGCTGATGATCAAGGGAATTCCGACTCAGCTGGTCGACCAGCTCAAGCGGGCTGCAGACGCCTGACCAACTGGCGCTGCCCGTCCAGCCAGCTACCAACGATCAGGATTGGTCTGGTAGCGCATACTCAAATTTATAAGAGTGCTGCCCATCTGTGATCGTGATGACCATGCTACCAGTCAACCCCGAAAGCGCGTCAGTTCCGGAATCAGGTACCACGGTGATGGACTGAGCGGGTGTTCCACGATTCATAGACGAACTGTGTTGAAGTACGAAGCTCCCGCTGCGACCGTGCAAGGTTCCATGCACAACCTCCATGGCAACGTAGCCGGCCGAGCCTTGAAAGCTGCTGCGGAAAGACAACATCTCACCTTGGCTGGTGGCTTCTAGATCACCCTGAAACTGCTTGTCCAAAGACAATCGACCCAGGCCAGACTGCTCAGCGACGCTGCTCAAAGGTTCCGGATTGAGCGTGATGTCGAACGGCCCTATGGCGGTGTAATGCATTTCAAATTCCTTTTGACCCGGCTCGATGCCGGCCAACCGTAATACCTCATCACAAACCAAATTGCCACCATTCCGCATCCGGCCACGGAGGGCGGCGCATGCATGGAGAAAGCCATGAACGTCGAGACCTCGACCGTCACCAAGCTGCTGGTCACCGGTGCCGAAGGCCTGGACCCGGTCAGCGTCTACTTGGAAGACTTCGCGCCCTGCAAGGGCAAGATCACCGTCAGCTGCTTCGACAAGACCTGGCACGCCCATTGGGGAGGAATGTGGGATGGCCTGACGGTGGGCCAGTTCTTCTGCAGGCTAAACGAGGCATACATCATCGGTTACTTCGACCGATCGCTGAAATCCCGCCGGTTCAGCGCCGAGGCCCTAGCCAGCAAGGCTCGCAAGATCATCCTGCAGATGCGTCGTGACCGCGACCTAGATGCCGAGGATGCGCGAGACCTCATCGACGAAGCAGAGGGCTTAAGCCACACGTCATCCCTGGATGAATGCGGTGGGGCACACCGCGAGTTTATGCACCGGGTGTTTGGTGATGAGTGGTGGATTCTGCCGGCGGATGCTGAAGAGCCGAACCCGGACTGGGCCTACCTCTGCCGCATCATCGCGACAGTGCAGCAGTCCCTGGCCAAGCAGTTCCCGATCGCCGACTGACCCCGCGCTGCCCGCCAGCGCCTCAACGCTTTCCGCCAAGAACGGGGGGCAAGGCCGTGAAGAACCAGTAGATCCCAGTCCCTAGCACCAAGGTCCACCGGCTTTCCGGGTTGAGAAACATCCCGACCACGCCAAGCGCGATCAGCGCAACACCAGCCCACCGTCTGCGCTTCGGGTTGAACCACACCTGGAACGCCCGGAGCCTATCACGCAAACGCATCACCACTCTCCTTTTGGTAAGCGGCGAAGCATATCACCCCTATTCAACGATAACGCCTCCCCGGCGAGGCATCCGAATACCAGTCGCCTGACGAAAGTCGCAGAGGCGGCGCCCTATGAAATTCACACCCCAAACCACAAAGGAATGACCATGAATTACTTTGGAAACATCACCGCGCACGGCACGCTTTATCTCTATCCAGAGCGACCGCCGCAAGACCTCTTCTGGATCGACCAACTGGGCCACACCAACTACTGGTGCTCAGTCCAAGGTGGCACATCGGGAACCTCTAAGACCCCACGCACAGAGAGCCGCCAGACACTTCCTGACTCCCCTGTATCGTTCAACTGGATTCGCGGCAGCGCCAAGCACTCTATGGCAGGCCGGGTACGGGTCGAGAGCGCTCCATCTAGCGGTAAGGTTATCGTCGGTCAAATCCACGGACTGAATGCCCCGAACCCATTCCTGATGGTGATTTGGTGGAACGGCTTTGTTCGGATCGATGCCCGCGATAAACCAAGTAGCACAACCCGGACGCTGTTGAAGAAGGCAATCTCACTGGGCCAGCCCTTTGAATACAGCGTCCAGGTTGATGCCACCGGCGAGTTGAGTGTTCAGCTCGACACACTGTTCGGCAATGCAACAGTGAACACGGCATGGGACAAATTCCCGTTCTACTTCAAGGCTGGTTCCTACGTGATCGACAACGAAGGCCCGGTAACCGAAGGCGGCTGGGTAGTGTACGAGTCTTTCGACGTGTTCAACGGCGCGTTGCAACCCTAAAATCCAGTCAGCCCCGAGCTGACTGACCAGATCCTGGAAGAGTCCAAGTCAGGCTTCCCTTACTGACTCTTCCAACTGGCCTAATCAACAAATCCACCATGCCGCATCCGGCCACGGAGGGCGGCGCATGCATGGAGAAAGCCATGATCGAAGCCACCGAGGAGCAGCTCGGCCTACTCTGGCACACCCTGGGCCTAAACCCGGGATGCCGTACCGGCAACAGAAACCACTTTCTCACCAGTCCAGGCTATGACGACGCCAACAACTTGGATGTGCTGGTAGAGGCAGGCCTGATGACGCGAGGCAAGGCGCCAGCCTTCTGTGATGCTGATGACGTGGTGTACCGGGCAACGCCTGAAGGCAAGCAGTTTGCGCTATCCAAGCTGCCTCCACCGCCGCCACCTCGAAAGTACACCAGGTTCGATGCCTATCTCGACGAGTGCGAGTGCTACGACGGCTTCGCCCACTTCCTAGGGATCAACCAGCCGCAGATCCAGCAGCGCGGCACCTGGGACAACTACGAGTACCGGATGGTCCGCTACCCACGCGGAAGTGCCTACTGCGAGCATCGCCGGCCTACCCGTTTCGCGTACTGGTCGCCCTACGAGACGCTTGAGGTCGCCGGCGAGTGGGCGCCGACCATGAAAGCGGCCAAGGTCAGCTACAAAGAAGCGCTTCGGCTGCACCAGGCCAAGGGCCGCGCCGATAAGAAGCGCCTCGCGGCCTAACCCTCCGGCGCTGCCCGCCAACGCCTTCCCCTATTCAACGATAACGCCACCCCGGCGAGGGCGCGTGTAACAGAAGCCTCCAGTCCACACTGCACTATTGACGCTAATACTGGATCGGCCTCGAATATAGAGATAATGCCACCTAAGAAGTAAGTTTTCTTACGCGACTGAAACCGCCAGCCTCGTCAAAGTGGCGCGTCAACTCGAATCGTTGGCTTCCTAGCTTGCCACTACTCCTTTTATATTGGATGGTGATCTCAGTTCGGTCGTCGTAAATTAGCTCAGTCGAAAAACGCACCTCGCCGTCCTTGTGAAGCGGCTCCAAGTCAATATTAAATAACTCTCCACTACTCATCACATAAGAAAGATTTACACTGTCACAGTACTCACCCTTATTAGAGACGGTAAGTAGATCATATTCCACCCCATCTTCAGGGTCTGTATCAGAGCCCCTATAGGTCAGATATAAGATTGGCTCTAGCGATCGCTCATGGTTTTCCAACGCAAGCTTTTGCGCCTCAACCATTTGTATTTGCTGTTGAACTGATGCATTTAGTTCGGCTGCCTGCATCTTAAGCGCTTTCGTTCCCTGACGTAGCTCATCTCCTTGCTGAAAGTAACCAAACACTAGCCACGCTAGGGCCAGAGGTCCGAATGCGCCGGCCAAAAAATCACCTAATTCATTTAACGGCAGGCAACGAAACTCATCCCATCTGCCCAGCAGAATTAAGAAAAAGCCACCGACGTATATCACCGTAAATACGACTGCTAATTGTGTTCTCAAACTGAACCCCTATCGCTGTGGTATGGACCAATATACCGGCCAGGAGCCATCATGCCCATCACCTACGGAAGCGTCTGCAGCGGCATTGAAGCTGCGACCGTAGCCTGGCACCCGCTGGGCTGGCGTGCCGATACAACAGCCAGTCACGCGATGCCCAGCCATACGGCTGGATGACCGTGAACTGCGGTTGGTGGCTTGCTGGGTGGCGTGACCGAGGCATTGAGCTCACTTCTTGAAAAGCATCACCGCGTACCTCTGATTCTTCAGAGATCTCGGCAGAGTCCCCCCAGTTTCCTGACAATAGAATCTAGGCTTGATGCTGAAAGAAAAAGCTCACCAAATAACAACCAGCAGCTAACGACAATATGATGGGTATTCCAACCTCTACAACCAACATACGCAGGTTCTGGGATTTCAAAAGCAAGCTGAAACGCCTATCAAACCTAGCGAGAGATTCTGGAACCCGAGTATTGGTGATCGTGGATTCCGTTGAGTCTAGGGAGCGTCTAATTTGCTCTAGCGTGTTATTCATTCCTTGTATAGAACTGCTCACACTACCACCTACAGTCATATCTCGCTGCTGCAACTGCTCAACATGGACACTGAACTGCTGGACACTCTCACCCACACGATTTAATAAATCGGAATAAGCCGTCATTGAGCGTGCCTCTTGAATCCACCAGGTGTATAACGTCGATTGCTTAGGGTCGTCTGGATAATCTGCCCCCGTCGCCCCTAATTTCGCGCCTGTAACGAAGGCAAGCTTAGTGCCAGTCACACGTACAGACCACTCCGAGTAGAGCTCATAACAATACCAAATAAAATGAATTAAGGAATAAATGAGAACTATGGAGAGCCCGACCATAAGCTTAAATGGTGTTACTCCAGTCAACTTGACCCCAAGAATGGAAAAATCTGAGCCAGCCTCAATCTCTCCAACGATCAACACCAGCACCACCATAGATACCAGAATTAAATTTCTACGCAACTTCGCAGCAGTTTCAGATATATCAAATCCTACTGGCTCACCTAAAACCCTTGCAATTTCTTCCCGCGCTGGATGCCGCCTCACAATACTGACCTCAACTATAGAGCAAAAATAGATTAATACTTCAACCTTATAAGGATCACCACCATGGTGCATCCGTGTAGGGAGAGTGATATCTACGCGACATTACTGCGATGAGAAGTTACTAAGGAGAGTTGCTAGCACCTGCAGCGAGACCGTAACGGCAGCCGCGATCGCCGCTCGACTGTTCCACTTGGATTGTAATCGGAGCGTACCGTACAACTCACCACCGTTAACGATAGTCACATCCCATGACTCGATATCAGGTGAGTTCTCAAGCCCCGGCGGCGGCGGAGCCTTCACCACGGCTGACTTTACCCAAAATGCTGCCGAAAGAACGCCGGATAAAAGAGAAGCAACGTTCACCATCAATGCACAGTCCACAGACAACTCCCTGATCCGGCCCCATGCCGGGCCGAACATCAATACCCCACTTCAACGAATCACGCCACCTCAGCGAGCGCGGCACTTGCCGACGCCCGGAAGCAGACCAAGATCACCAAACCCAGCGGAAAGGCTGGCTGCCCCCCCCTAGAGCTGACGCTCGCTGAGTGGACTGAGGCAGTGCAGCGCAACGCCGACGCCATCATGGCCGGCGAGAAGGTGAAGCAGCTCAGCGCCCTCTTCTACACAGCGCAGCACGCGAAGCAGTTCATCGAGCTTGCCAAGAAGACCAGCGCATGCCGAGACCTCAAGATCCGCTGCAAAGCTGCCCTGCTCGACGAGAAGGGCAAGAAGATCCTCAGCCCCAAGACCAGAATGCCCGTTATCGGCTGGGCGGACTGGGTGCCTGAAAACTACAAAGCCGCCTAACACGGAAACCCCCATGACCACAGCAATCGACCTGTTCGCCGGCCTCAGTAGAGCCTGACCCTACGACGCTGCCCTCCAGCGCCTTCCACTCTCAAACGATAAACGCCTCCCCGGTAAGGCCGACGCCGGCAATGAAAAAATCTGCCACAAGACGTCTTGCGAAGTATTGTTAATTACCGAGCCCAAGACGGGCTTGTTAAGCACCGAGGGACCGGCCGAGACAAGAAAAACCCAGATCAAGAATTATAGTTTTATCTGTGGACCGGCTACTTAGCAGCCAGAGTTGCCAAATCAAGCCTCCCAAATTTTCCACGACGAGGAGCTATACGAGCAAACTCTGAAAGCCCTTTAAAAACAGCAGTTGAACTGTAGTCAGAAATCCCGACCACCGGATTAAAACCAAACATATCACACACACGTTTCATCTTGGACTCTCCAGCACCCACAACCATAACAAACCTAAAGCCCAAAATAACAAATGAGTGATACCAACTTCCCTCCCTCCTAACGCACGAAGGAAAAGAAAACATACGCCTGGTTTTTTCGTCAGAATTCAATTCAATATACAAGCAGAAATTATTAAGCTTAGAGCCCGAAAGCAGAAAGTTGGCAAACTCCAGCTCATATCGTGCGCCCAACCCATTCCCGTAGGGATTTTTATCTCGCTGCCAATCCCACACACTGGCACGCCAAAATATACTTACAGCAAAATACACCAGAGCATCTAAATGACCTTTATCTATAGAGTCTGGACTATAACCTTCAAACAGAGGATGCGTTGCTGCAGGTTCTTTACTTCTCAATATTTCAAAAAGCGGAAAACCACTCTGAGTGGCCCAGAGCTGACCTACGATTCGTTCGCCCTTCTTAGAAAATAGATCCTCGCAAGCACCACACAAAAGTGGCTGCTTTACTTGCTTATCTGTCTGAGCGATAGAGTTTGTATACTGATTGATTATTACCGACTGTTGCAGCCCCAAATTAGTATCCCAGCGAAGATGGGAATACGCGGCAGCCGGTATAAAATGACTATTTATTAACTTTTTTTCCTGCTTACACAACCTGCATATTGCCATTGCTTACTCCATGAACTCGGTAAATCACAGAATCTTACCTTATTTTTAGGATAACGCTTCCGCTTTGACTGCTGCCAGCGGTCTTCTGCCGACAGGGAGTAGCGGCAAATTGAGCCCTGGCATATACCCGCTAGCTAAGGAGCCTCCCACTTTGCCGCATCAGCGCTTAAGCGGCAATGCAATTAAGATCCGCATAACTACAAACACAGCTGTAACCCCTCCCCCTCTATTCACTGCCGCGATATGGCGGCCAAGGAACGACCGTGCCCGGAATAATTGAGCTGGACCTCGACGCGATCGAGGCGGCGACCAAGGCTGCTACCCCGCAAGACTTCGACAGCGCGCAGATCGCCAACATTGAAGACGGCTGGATCGAATGCCAGGCCTGCGGCGGCGAGGGATCCGTTGAGCTGACAGCCGACTATCTGAACTACGACGGCCAGACGTTGGGCGTGCAGTTCTACGGTATTGGCGAGCCGCATGTTCATGCAGACGCTTACTACCGCGCAGCACGGCCTGCCGTGGTGCTGGCCATGGTCGAAGAGATCAAAAGCCTGCGCCAGCAGTTGGAGCAGCAGAAAGGCACCAGCCGCACCATCACCCTTTCAGGCTGCGAGTTCACCGAAGAAGAACTCGTCGGCCAAGCGGTGCGCGCCGTGAGCGGCACCAGCAGAAGGTACAAGAATCCGTGCTGGGTGCTAATGAAGGACGCCTTCGGCTGCGGGTCTGGCGTCGCCACCGCGCTGTGCCGGCGTTTCAATCTGGACCCGGACGAGAGTCTGCGCACATGACCCGCCTCGTCCTCTGCCTCCTGCTGCTGGCCACCGGCGCCAGCGCAACCGAGAACGTCATCGACGTGCAGCACGACAGCCAGCGCGGCGTCACCTGCTACCTGCTGAACGGGGTCGGAATCAGCTGCATCCCCGACAGCCAGCTGCAGGCCGGCAACGAGCGCCAGCTCTCCCCGCACGAGCAAGAAAACAACATCCCTACACCCGCACTGGCGCCTGGGCGCTGGATTGATGAGAGGTATCAGCTGTGAGCGAATGGATCAAATGCAGCGACAGGCTGCCAGTTACGGATGAAGACACCGACACGACCTTCATTGTGGCAGTCAGGCGAGCGCACAACGGCAAGACCTACGTCTTCGCTGCCGAATGGCTGAACAAAAAGCTGCTCCACAGAGAAGACCCTGATCCGGATGATCCCGAGGACGGTACACCATTCAGTGGGTGGCATTCTCTCGAAACCCATGCCGACTTCGAGGAGTACTGGGAACCTCTGGTTTCGCCCTGCTCCGGGGATGAGGTTACCCATTGGCAGCCCATGCCTCAGGCGCCAGGAATCGAGCTATGACAGATCTGATCGAAGTGAAGACTGCCGACCTGGTAGGTGAGCAGCTGGCTTGGGCGGTCGGCAAAGCTGAAGGCCTCGACGTGCTCCTCGCGCCGCCAATCTACGGCAACCCGTGGCGGGTGTTCGTCCGCTACACCGGCGAAGTCACCATCCGCGATGCGCGCTATAACCCACACGAAAGCTGGGCTGTAGGCGGCCCGCTTCTACCAAAGCACCGCATCGGCTTCGGGCTTTATCCGAATGCCTATTTTGCCTGCACCGGGGTGAATGACGACGCGGGCGAAGCGAGCGGGCCGACTCATCTGGTAGCCGCCTGCCGCGCAATCGTCGCCGCCAAACTCGGCGATACCGTCCAGGTGCCGAAGGAGCTGTGCCAATGACCAACTATCAATTCTGCCTGATCCTGTCGCTACTGTTCTTCATCGCGGCCAATGGTGTCGGCTCCAATGGCGCCGCAGCGATCGGCTACCTCGTCGGTATCGCCTGCGGCTTTGCTGCGCTGGTCTGGTGCTTCCTGGAGCGAAAATCATGATCCTGCCCCTGATGTACATGCCCTACCTGATCTACAGGGGGCCGCGATGAGCACCCCGCCACTGATCAGCAGCCAGCGCTACCTGAACCGCGATCTGGTCCTTAAGAAAGCCAGCAACTTCAAGGTGTTCGTCCTCACGGTAGACGTTGAGATGCGTGGCAGGCTCTATCGCGTCATTGTAGATGGTCACCACAACCTCGCAGCGGCGCGTTTGGTCGGCATCAAGCCGAAGTGGAAAGGTACTCCTCCAAAACTTGAGCGGATCATGAAGAGCATGGGGCCCATAGCCTTCGCGGCGCTCATGATGAACAACCTCACTGATAGCGACTGGTACTTCCATGACACCGGCCAGGTAGTCGAAGAACTGCTCGCGCCGCAACTGTAACCCCTCCCTCCACTACTCAAGCCCGCCGACATGCGCGGGCATGGAGAGCTATTGCCATGCCAAACCACATCACCAACAAAGTCAGCGCGCCAGCCCACGTCCTTACATCGCTGATCAACGGAGACGGCCGAATCGACTTCGGCAAGCTCATCAAGTTCGAGGGCGAATTCCCTTGGGACGGTATCTGCGGCGCGGCTGAAACCGCTGCGGAGGCGGCAATCAATCTGCCCCTGAGCAACAACCCGATGCTCGCCGGCATGCAGCGGCACAGTCGCGAAACGTCCTCGGTGACGAAGCTCAGCGACGAAAGCTTCGAGCAGTTCATCCAGATGCTACGCAATCACCGCAAGACCGGATACATGCACTGCATGGACTTCGCCCGCCATGCCTGGGGCACCAAGTGGAACGCCTACAGCCAGAAGATCGATGTTGAAGGCTGCTCACTGTCTTTCGATACGGCCTGGAACGCACCTGTACCGGTCTTCAAGGCTCTGTCCGCCCTGCACCCGAACGAAGAAATCACAGTCGTGTTCGCTGACGAGGACATTGGCAGCAACTGCGGCACGCTGAAGCTCAAAGCAGGCGACCTGGTGGAGCAGGATTGCGCTGGATCATGGGGCGGAATGAGCGAGGCAGAGCAGGCGAAGTGGCGTGCATTCGCCATGGAAGTGACTGGCCGCAGCGACGAAGACGACGACGAATAACCAACCTGCCGCCACCGGCGGAGTGGAGACCATCCAATGGATATCGAAAGCACCGGTGACGTAGACAAGGTCACCGAACAGCGAATGGCCGAACTGATCGGCTGCACAAAACGCTCCCTGGAACACCGCCGCCTGGATGGGAAGATCCCCGCAGGCGTCTGGATGAAGCACGGTGGCCGGATCATCTACAGCAAAAAGAGGTATGACGAATGGCTGGAAAGCCAATGGGTTTACCCCGTGGGGTCGAAATCTTCCGCAACGCCCTCCGCATTCGTTTCACATGGGACGGTATCCGTCGATGCGAAACGCTCCCCTATCCCCCGACACAAAAAGGGATCAAGGCTGCCTCCAGCCTTCGCGATCAGGTAGCTAGCCTTAACAAACTCGGCCTGCTTGACCAGGACAAGTATGCAGAGCTGTTCCCCAGCTCTCAGGCTGCAGTCGGCGGCAAGCCGACCTTCGGCGAGTATGCACAGCTCTGGCTCGACAGCCGGGAAATCACTCAGGGCACGCACAACAACTATAAAAGCGCCCTGAACCTCTACTGGGTACCGCGACTGGCCATGGTCCGTGTCGACCTGATCACGACCAATCTCCTCCGCCGCGTCATCATTGAAACCGAATGGACCTCGGCAAACGTGAAGCGCAATGCGATTACCCGATTATCGACGATCCTTGCGGCAGCGACCCGGGAGGGCCTGCTAGTCAAGAACCCCGCCGAGCTGATCGAACTGCCGAAGAGGTCGAAAAAGGAGATCGACCCATTCAGCCTGGCGGAAGCCAATACCATCATCGACAAGCTGTATCAGCACAAGCACTGGCCAAGCCTCATTTATGCCGCTCTGTTTGAATTTATGTTCTTCACCGGTCTCCGCCTGTCTGAGGCCTTGGCCGTGCGCTGGGACGTGGTCGACATGGAGAGGAGGACAATACACGTCAAGAGAACCGTCGCCCTGGGCGAGGTTGAAGAAAGGACGAAAACTGGCAGGGACCGTTTCGTGCTGCTGAATGATCGGGCCTTGCGGGCGATTCAGTTTGCCAGGCAGTACGCGGATCGCCGTAGGCATGGCAAGGGGGCAGTGACCGAAACACCGTTCCTGTTCCCACCGTCGAAGAACGCCGAGTACGTGAAACAGACCTCCGATCTCCATAAACAGTGGGTGCCTGTGCTGAATGAATTGGGGATCAGACGTCGCCCCCCATACAACTGCCGTCACACCTATGCGACAATATGCTTAATGTCCGGCCTCAACCCCGCATTTATCGCCCAACAGCTGGGTCACAGCGTTCAGATGCTGCTGTCGACGTATGCCCGTTGGCTTAACTCAAGCTCCGACTGGAGCGAGCTGGAAAAACTCAAGATTGGTATCAAATCGGTATCAGCTGAAAGCCCAGCGTCGTAAGTTACTGATAGGTAAGCCCTTTGATCTCCACCGCTAACATCACCATGCAGTTCGGCTCCAAGCCGCTGTTTGAAAACGTTTCCGTCAAATTCAACAACGGCAACCGCTACGGCCTGATCGGCGCCAACGGTTGCGGCAAGTCGACCTTCATGAAAATCCTCGGCGGCGACCTCGAGCCGTCCGGTGGCCAGGTCATGCTCGAGCCGAACACCCGCCTCGGCAAGCTGCGCCAGGACCAGTTCGCCTACGAGCAATTCACCGTGATCGACACCGTGATCATGGGCCACGGCCAGCTGTGGAAGGTCAAGGCCGAGCGCGATCGCATCTACTCGCTGCCGGAAATGACCGAGGAAGACGGCATGGCCGTCGCCGAGCTGGAAACCGAATTCGCCGAGATGGACGGCTACACCGCCGAATCCCGCGCCGGTGAACTGCTGCTGGGCCTGGGTATTCCACTGGAACAGCACTTCGGCCCGATGAGCGAAGTGGCTCCGGGCTGGAAGCTGCGTGTGCTGCTGGCCCAGGCGCTGTTCTCGGACCCGGACGTGCTGCTGCTCGACGAACCGACCAACCACTTGGACATCAACACCATCCGCTGGCTGGAAACGATCCTCACGGCGCGTAACAGCACCATGATCATCATTTCCCACGACCGGCACTTCCTGAACAGCGTCTGCACCCACATGGCCGACCTGGACTACGGTGAACTGCGCCTGTTCCCAGGCAACTACGACGAGTACATGACCGCAGCGACCCAGTCGCGCGAGCAACTGCTGTCGGACAACGCCAAGAAGAAAGCGCAGATCGCCGAGCTGCAGACCTTCGTCAGCCGCTTCTCGGCCAACGCCTCCAAGGCCAAGCAGGCCACCTCGCGGGCCAAGCAGATCGACAAGATCCAGCTGGCCGAGGTCAAGCCGTCGAGCCGGGTCAGCCCGTTCATTCGCTTCGAGCAGACCAAGAAGCTGCACCGTCAGGCCGTCGTGGTCGAGAAGATGGCCAAGGCCTTCGACGACAAGGTACTGTTCAAGAACTTCGACATCACCGTCGAAGCCGGCGAGCGCGTTGCGATCATCGGCCCCAACGGTATCGGCAAAACCACCCTGCTGCGCACCCTGGTAGGCGAGATGAAGCCGGACGCAGGCTCGGTGAAGTGGACCGACAGCGCCGAAGTGGGCTACTACGCCCAGGACCACGCCCATGACTTCGAAGACGACCTGAGCCTGTTCGACTGGATGGGCCAGTGGACCTCCGGTGAGCAGGTGATCCGCGGCACCCTCGGGCGCATGCTGTTCTCCAACGACGAGATCCTCAAGTCGGTGAAGGTGATTTCCGGTGGTGAGCAAGGCCGCATGCTGTTCGGCAAGCTGATCCTGCAAAAGCCCAACGTACTGGTGATGGACGAACCGACCAACCACCTGGACATGGAGTCGATTGAGGCGCTGAACCTGGCGCTGGAAAACTACCCAGGCACGCTGCTGTTCGTCAGCCACGACCGTGAGTTCGTGTCGTCGCTGGCCACCCGCATCATCGAGCTGTCGCCGGACGGTGTTGTCGACTTCAGCGGAACCTATGACGACTACCTGCGTAGCCAGGGCGTCGTGGTCTGAGGTAGCTGAGATGGCCTGGCCCTTTTGAGCTGGCCAGACCGGTCTCTTCGCGGGTGAACCCGCTCCCACGATGTGGAAGCGGGTTTCCCAGCGCTCGATACACTCAACGAATAATTCGTTAGCCTGCTTTCATTTCCTTCGCGCAGCGGCCATGATGAAACAACGCCCCACCGCCTGCCCGCGAACGAGCCCATGACCGCGCAACAACCCGCCCCCGCCAGCAACACCTTCAACATCACCCTGCAGATCCTGTCGATCGTCTTCTATACGTTCATTGCCTTCCTCTGCATCGGCCTGCCGATCGCGGTGCTGCCCAGCTATGTGCATGACCAGCTCGGCTTTGGCGCGGTGATCGCGGGGGTGACGATTGGCCTGCAATACCTGGCCACCCTGCTCAGCCGCCCGTTCGCCGGGCGGGTGGCGGATACCCTTGGCGGCAAGCAGGCAATCCGCTTCGGCTTGCTGGGCATCGCCAGTTGCGGGGTGCTGACCCTGCTATCGGCATGGACGCTGACGATGCCGCTGCTGAGCCTGGCGCTGTTGCTGGGCGGTCGCTTGCTGTTGGGCATCGCCCAGGGGCTGATCGGTGTGGCCACCTTGAGCTGGGGCATCAGCCAGGTCGGCCCGGAGCACACTGCCCGGGTGATCTCGTGGAACGGTATCGCATCATATGGCGCCATTGCCATTGGCGCGCCGGTGGGTGTGCTGGCCGTGGATGGCCTGGACTTCAGCGTGCTGGGGCCGACCTTGCTGGTGCTGGCGCTATTTGCCCTGCTGGTGCTGCGCAAACGGCCAGACGTGGTGGTGGTGCGTGGCGAGCGGCTGGCGTTCTGGTCGGCATTCAGCCGGGTTGCGCCCTGCGGCCTGGGCCTCACCCTGGCGTCGATCGGCTACGGCACACTGACCACGTTCGTCACCCTTTATTACCTGGAGCGCGGTTGGGCCGGTGCGGCTTGGTGCCTGAGTGCCTTTGGGGTGTGCTTCATCATTTCGCGGCTGATGTTCGTCAACGCGGTCAACCGGTTTGGCGGCTACAACGTGGCGGTGGTGTGCATGGCCACCGAGGTGGTCGGCTTGGGCCTGCTGTGGCTGGCGCCCTCGCCGCCTTGGGCACTGGCAGGCGCCGGGCTCACGGGCTTCGGCCTGTCGCTGGTGTACCCGGCGCTGGGCGTCGAGGCCATCAAGCAGGTGCCCAGCAGCAGCCGCGGCGCAGGGCTGGGTGCCTATGCGGTGTTTTTCGACATGGCCTTGGCCATCGCTGGCCCGGTGATGGGCGCGGTGGCCGTGCACCTGGGCTATGCCTCGATCTTCTGCGTCGCAGCCCTGCTCGCCCTGCTGGGCGTTGGCTTAACGCTGCTGTTGGCGCGGCGCAGCCGACGCGGCTGAGCGCTGGTCCAGCGCTGGCGCGCCCAAGGTCTGGCTGAAGAAGGCTGCGGTGTCGCGTTGCAGCGAGTGGTGAATATGCCGGCGGTCGACGCCGTCCGCGTCCTTGCACAGTGCCGGCATGCGCGCGCGCTGTTCATCGTCACAGCGCGCCATGAACACAAAATGCCCGGCGCCGGCCAGCAGGCGGTAATCCGGTGTGATGGGCAGCTTGCGGGCCAAGGCTTCGGCGTTGCGGTCCACAGCCACCAACTGGTCACTGTCACCGCTGTAGATCAATGCCGGAATATGCACCCCGGCCAGCGCATGACGGCCGAACAGCAGGCTCAGAGGCGCCATCAGCATCACCGCCCCCACCCGTGAGTCGGCCTCGGGCGCCAGCTCGCTGCGGTCGGCAATCAGCACGCCATGGGTCTTGCAGGCGTCGGCATCGCCGGGGCGCTCCAGGCAGTACTGGCGCAAACGGTCCAGGTCGGGTTGCGCCCCCGACACGATCAGCGCCGTTTCGCCCCCCGCCGAATAACCGATCACACCGACCTTGCCATCGTTCAGGTAGGGCCCCAGCAGCGCATCGTCACGGGCCGCCGTGATCGCGGCGCTGACCTGCAGCGGCCGGCCATACAGGTTGCTGAGGGTACCCAGCCGGCTGTGATCGCGCGCGTTGTCACCCGGGTGCACGACCGCCACCACCACGAACCCCTGGCGCGCCAGAGCGGTGGCCAGGTAATGCAAGGCCAGCGGGCTGCCGGTATTGCCGTGGGAGAGCACCAGCAAAGGGAATTGCCCCAGCGCTACCGGGGCGTCTTCGGCGACATCGACCGGGTAGCCGTCGATACGGCTGCTGCGGGTGGCGCCAATGGCAGGGTAAAACGCCAGCGCCTGCATGGGCCGGTCATCGACGGGGTCGGTCAGGGTCATGGGGTGCAGGCCGGCGACCCACGGCGCGGCTTCGGCCTGGGCCAACAGGCCGCCGAGCAGGACCAGCGCCAGCAAGCAGCGAGGGATGTTCATCGGCCGGCTGTTCCGTGCAGGGCGAAGGGATAGCGCCAGCATAAGGCTGCTGCCGGCAATGACAGATGAAAACTGGATGAAAAACGCGCCATGCTGCCAGCACCAGCGCCCTATGCAATTGCGCTTTTCCACGAACCCGTGGCATAGATGCAGGTCAACGTCTTTAGCTGACCCTTTCGCGGCATTCAAGGAGCACCCCATGAGCAAGCCCCCTTACGCCCCACCCAAGGTCTGGCGCAATGACGCGGCCTCCGGTGGCCAATTCGCCAGCATCAACCGCCCGGTTGCAGGGCCAACCCACGACAAGGCGCTGCCAGTGGGCAAGCACCCTTTGCAGCTGTACTCCCTGGCCACGCCCAATGGCGTGAAGGTCAACATAGCCCTTGAAGAGCTGCTCGCCCTGGGCCACAGCGGCGCCGAATATGACGCTTGGCTGATCCGCATCGGCGAGGGCGACCAGTTCTCCAGCGGCTTCGTCGAGGTAAACCCCAACTCGAAGATCCCCGCCCTGCTCGACCGCAGCGTCGAGCCACCGGTGCGGGTGTTCGAGTCGGGGGCGATCCTGCTGTACCTCGCAGAAAAGTTCGGCGAACTGTTGCCCAAGACCCCAGCTGCACGTACCGAAAGCCTGAACTGGCTGTTCTGGCAGATGGGCGCTGCGCCGTACCTGGGTGGCGGCTTTGGCCACTTCTATGTCTACGCACCGGAAAAGTTCGAGTACGCCATCAACCGCTTCACCATGGAAGCGAAGCGCCAACTGGACGTACTCGACCGCCGCCTGGCCGAAAGCCGCTACCTGGGCGGTGATGAGTACAGCATCGCTGATATCGCCGTGTGGCCGTGGTACGGCGAACTGGTGCGCGGCAATCTTTACGGCGCGGCGGAGTTTCTAGCGGTGCACGAGTACACCCATGTGCAACGCTGGGCCGAAGCGATCGCCCAACGCCCCGCAGTGCAACGCGGGACACGGGTCAATCGCACCTGGGGTGACGAGGCCAGCCAGGTGCCTGAGCGGCACTCGGCGGCAGACCTGGATTGACTGCCCGGGGCCGCCGTGCGGCCCCGACAATGCCCGCCTGCATAAAACCATTTGCCCCTGCGCAAACCTGCGTACACCAATGCCTTCTTGTACACTCCTCGCACTAGCCCCCACCTGCAAAAATTTTTGGTGAAAGCATGATCGAGGTAACCGAGGTTTCCATTGCCGAGCTGCGCGACGCGCTCGAGTCGGGCCGCACCACAGCGGTCGAGCTGGTCAAGGCCTACCAGGCGCGTATCGACGCCTACGATGGCGCCAATACGCCGACCGCGCTCAACGCTGTGGTGGTACGCAACCCAGACGCACTCAAGGAGGCCGAAGCCTCCGATGCCCGCCGCGCCAAAGGCCAGCCGCTGAGCCCGCTGGACGGCATCCCCTACACCGCCAAGGACAGCTACCTGGTCAAAGGCCTCACCGCCGCCTCCGGCAGCCCCGCCTTCAAGGACCTGGTAGCCCAGCGCGACGCCTTCACCATCGAGCGCCTGCGGGCCGCCGGTGCCGTGTGCCTGGGCAAGACCAACATGCCGCCCATGGCCAACGGGGGCATGCAGCGGGGTGTGTATGGTCGGGCCGAGAGCCCGTACAATGCCAACTACCTGACCGCCCCCTTCGCCTCGGGCTCGTCCAACGGTGCCGGTACTGCCACCGCCGCCAGCTTCAGCGCCTTCGGCCTGGCCGAAGAGACCTGGTCGAGCGGCCGCGGCCCTGCGTCCAACAACGGCCTGTGCGCCTATACCCCTTCGCGCGGGGTGATTTCGGTACGTGGCAACTGGCCACTGACGCCGACCATGGACGTGGTGGTGCCGTTTGCCCGTACCATGGCCGACCTGCTGGAAATCCTCGAGGTCGTGGTGGCCGATGACGCCGACAAGCGCGGCGACCTGTGGCGCCTGCAGCCGTGGGTTGCGATCCCGGCCGCTTCTTCCGTGCGCCCGGCCTCGTACCTGGACCTGGCAGTGGATGCCAGCGCCCTCAAGGGCAAGCGCTTCGGCGTGCCGCGCATGTACATCAATGCCGACCCCGAGGCCGGCACCTCCGAGAAGCCAGGTATCGGCGGCCCGACCGGCCAGCGCATCAACACCCGCGACAGCGTCATCGAGCTGTGGCAACAGGCCCGCCAATCCTTGGAAGCGGCAGGCGCCGAAGTGCTCGAAGTGGACTTCCCGCTGGTCTCCAACTGCGAAGGCGATCGCCCTGGCGCCCCAACCGTGTACAACCGCGGCATCGTCAGCAAAGCGTTCCTGCATGACGAATTATGGGAACTGTCGGGCTGGGCCTTCGATGACTTCCTGCGCGCCAACGACGACCCCAAGCTCAACCGCCTGGCCGATGTCGAAGGGCTGAAGATCTTCCCCCACGACCCAGGCACCCTGCCCAACCGTGAGGACGACCTGGCCGCCGGCATGGACGAATACGTCAACATGGCCAAGCGCGGCCTGAAGACCTGGGACCAGATCGAGACCTTGCCCGATGGCCTGCGCGGGCTGGAGAAAACCCGCAAGCTGGACCTGGAAGACTGGATGGACGAGCTGGGCCTGGACGCGGTGCTGTTCCCGACCGTGGCCGACGTGGGGCCAGCAGATGCCGACGTCAACCCGGCTTCGGCGGACATTGCCTGGAGCAACGGCATCTGGGTGGCCAACGGCAACCTTGCTATCCGCCATCTGGGTGTACCGACAGTGACCGTGCCGATGGGCGTGATGGCCGATATCGGCATGCCGGTGGGGCTGACCTTCGCTGGCCGTGCCTATAGCGACAACAACCTGCTGAGCTTTGGCGCGGCGTTCGAGGCAACCGGCGCGCGCCGTATGATCCCGCCGCGTACGCCAGCACTGGGCGCGTAAATTCGCACCTGCATCGCCAATTTCAACTTTGTGTGTAAAAATGCACAAACCGTTGAAATTGGTGATGCTTTCATGCCGCTTTCCCCGCCCGAAGAACGCCAGCTAACCCTCACCATCCTCAAGGCTGCCATCCAGGCCCTGGGCAGTGTTGCCGCCCGCAACATGGAAATCCTCCTGCACGACCTCGACCACCCGGAGCGCTCCGTCGTGGCGATCGTCAACGGCCACCTTTCCGGCCGCGTCGTCGGCAGCCCGATTCTCGCCGCCCCCGAACAGGATCAAGGCTTCAAGGCACTGATGCAAGCCAGCGCCGAACGGCACGGCTGCGACCCTGTGGTGCTGCCCGACTACCCCACCACGCTCAAGGGCCGCACCCTGCGAAGCGCCACGGCCATCTTCCGCGACAGCAGCGGCCACCCCTTTGCCAGCCTGTGCATCAACACCGACGTCACTGGCCTCGACACCGCCCTGAGCTTCTTGCAGCAGTTGCAGCCAGTGGGCGCTTCGCCTGCATCGACCACCCCCCAGGAACCTGCAGACATGGAACTGTTGATGAGCGAGATCATCCAGAACTCGCTGTTGCGCAGTGGCCAGGGCCGGATGAACAAGCAAGCCAAGGTCGAGGCCGTGCGGGTGATGCAGGAGCGCGGCCTGTTCATCGTCAAGGGCGGCGTGGAAAAGGCCGCCAACGCCCTCGGCGTGACCCGTTACACCGTTTACAACTACCTGGAGCAACTGCGCGGCGAGAGCCCTTCGGTTGCCCGTGAAGACTGACCTGTGGAGCACGCCATGACCTTGCATATCCAGACCCCCCTGATCGAATCCCGCCCCCTGTCGCTGGCCGCTGGCCGTACGGTCTGGCTCAAGCTGGACGCCCTGCAGCCTTGCGGCTCGTTCAAGCTGCGCGGCGTGGGCCATGCCTGCGAAGTTCACCATGCCCGGGGCGCGCGCCATTTCGTCTCGTCGTCCGGCGGTAACGCCGGGCTGGCGGTGGCCTATGCCGGCCGCAAACTGGGGGTGCCGGTGACGGTGGTGGTGCCCGAGACCACCACCGAGCGCGCCAAGGAACTGCTGCGCCTGGAAGACGCCAATGTGGTGGTGCACGGCAGCTCCTGGCAGGAGGCCAACGAGCTGGCGCAGACCTTGCTCGGCACCGGCGATGCCTTTATTCACCCCTTCGACGACCCCCTGCTGTGGGCCGGGCATGCCAGCCTGATCGACGAAGTGGCCGCCAGCAGGGTCAAGCCCGATGCGGTGGTGTTATCGGTCGGTGGCGGCGGCTTGCTCAGTGGTGTGGTCGAAGGCCTCAAGCGCAATGGCTGGGATGATGTGCCGGTGCTGGCGGTAGAAACCACGGGCGCTGCCTCGCTGCATGCAGCCGTGCAGGCAGGCCACCCGGTTGAACTCGAGCGCCTCGCATCGGTGGCAACGTCCCTGGGCGCCAAGCGCGTAGCCGACCAAGCGTTGGAGTGCGTGCGCAGCCACCCGGTGCACAGCCACCTGGTCAGCGACCGTGCGGCACTTGAAGCCTGTGAACGCTTCTTGCTCGACCACCGGGTACTGGTAGAGCCCGCTTGTGGCGCTGCGCTGGCACTGGCTTATGAGGCCGATACCCTGGCCCGCTACAGCAACGTACTGGTGGTGGTCTGTGGCGGTGCGACCGCAACGCTGGAGCAGATCCACACCTGGTTGCAACAGGCCGATTAAGGCCTGCCTCTCCCCCCTGGCGGTGACCGTTTTGTACCGGCAATGATTACGACGGTCACATGAGCCTGATCTACTGAGCCTGCCGCAACCGGAAAAAACCCTGCGCAACGTCTGCAACAGTGACGAAATGCATGCCTTACTCTTTCGGTCTGCGGCAAGTGAAGGCACAATGCGTGTCCTTTTTTTGGCCGGCCTTGCCGGGGGCCTTTAAATGATCAAGACGCCGTACTACCTCATCGATAAAACCAAGCTGCTGAGCAACATGGAGAAGATCGCCTACGTGCGTGAACACTCCGGTGCCAAGGCGCTGCTCGCCCTCAAATGTTTTGCCACCTGGTCGGTGTTCGACCTGATGCAGCAATACATGGACGGCACCACCTCTTCGTCGCTTTTCGAACTCAAGCTCGGCCGCCAGAAGTTTGCCGGCGAGACCCACGCCTACAGCGTGGCCTGGGCCGACGACGAGGTCGAGGAAATGCTCGAAAACTGCGACAAGATCATCTTCAACTCGATCGGCCAGCTGCAGCGCTTTGCCGAACAGTCCGAAGGCAAGGTCCGTGGCCTGCGCGTCAACCCGCAAGTCAGCAGCTCCGACTACCTGCTGGCCGACCCGGCCCGCCCGTTCAGCCGCCTCGGGGAGTGGGACCCGGAGAAGATCGAGAAGGTCATCGAGCAAATCTCCGGCTTCATGTTCCACAACAACTGTGAGAACGGTGACTTCGGCCTGTTCGACAAGATGCTCAGCCACATCGAAGAGCGCTTCGGCCACCTGTTGCACAAGGTGCAGTGGGTCAGCCTCGGTGGCGGCATCCACTTCACCGGTGAAGACTATGCGGTCGATGCGTTCTGCGCGCGCCTCAAGGCCTTCTCGGAAAAATACGGCGTGCAGGTTTACCTGGAGCCGGGCGAAGCCGCCATCACCAACAGCGCCTCGCTGGAAGTGACCGTGCTCGACACCCTGTACAACGGCAAGCACCTGGCCGTGGTCGACAGCTCGATCGAAGCGCACCTGCTCGACCTGCTGATCTACCGCCTCAACGCCAAGATGGCCCCCAACGATGGCGAGCACACCTACATGGTCTGCGGTAAATCGTGCCTGGCCGGTGACATCTTCGGCGAGTACCAATTCGATCGTCCATTGGCCATCGGCGATCGCCTGTCGTTCATCGACACGGCGGGTTACACCATGGTCAAGAAAAACTGGTTCAACGGTCTGAAAATGCCCTCCATCGCGGTCAAGCAGCTCGACGGCAGCGTCGAAGTGGTGCGCGAGTTCGGTTTTGAAGACTACGTTTCCAGCCTGTCGTAAGACCGGCATTCAGTAAGGAGCAAGGGATAAATTGAAGAAGAACGTTCTTATCATTGGTGCAGGAGGTGTCGCCAAGGTGGTGGCCCACAAGTGCGCGCAGCATAACGACGAACTCGGTCGTATTGCTATTGCGTCACGGAACATCTCCAAATGCCAGGCCATCATCGACAGCGTCAAGGCCAAGGGTAGCCTCAAGGTACCCGCCGACATCCAGGCCTTCTCGCTCAACGCCCTCGATGTCGAGGCGACCAAGGCACTGATCCGCGAGACCGAATCGCAGATCGTGATCAACGTGGGCTCTGCCTTCCTCAACATGTCGGTGCTGCGTGCCTGCATCGATACCGGTGTCGCCTACCTGGACACCGCGATTCACGAAGAACCAGGCAAGATCTGCGAAACACCGCCCTGGTACGGCAACTACGAGTGGAAACACCTCGAAGAGTGCCAAGAAAAGAACATTACCGCCATTCTCGGCGTCGGTTTCGACCCGGGTGTGGTGAACAGTTACGCAAAACTTGCGCAGCAGCAATACTTCGACCGCATTGATTCGATCGACATCCTCGACGTCAATGCTGGTTCGCATGGCAAATACTTCGCCACCAACTTCGACCCGGAAATCAACTTCCGCGAGTTCACCGGGCAAGTGTGGAGCTGGCAGAACAGCCAGTGGACCAGCAACACCATGTTCGAGGTCAAGCGTACCGACGACCTGCCGGTCGTAGGTTCGCAAAACCTGTACCTGACCGGCCACGATGAAGTGCATTCGATTTCGAAGAACCTCAACGTGCCGAACGTGCGCTTCTGGATGAGCTTCGGCGAGCACTACATCAATGTGTTCACCGTGCTGAAAAACCTTGGCCTGCTCTCCGAGCAACCGGTCAAGACTGCCGAAGGCCTGGAAGTGGTCCCGCTGAAAGTGGTCAAGGCCGTGCTGCCTGACCCGGCCTCCCTGGCCCCGGGCTACACCGGCAAGACCTGCATCGGTGACCTGGTCAAGGGCACCAAGGACGGCCAGCCACGCGAAGTGTTCATCTACAACGTGGCGGATCACGAAGAAGCCTACGCCGAGACCGACAGCCAGGGTATTTCCTACACCGCCGGTGTACCGCCAGTGGCTGCCGCCCTGCTGGTCGCCCGTGGCGAATGGGATGCCAAGCGCATGGTCAACGTCGAAGAACTGCCAGCCGAGCCGTTCCTCAAGGCGCTGGACGTGATGGGCCTGCCGACCCGCGTCAAAGATGAGAAAGGCGATCGTCCGTGGGACGCTGAGGCCTAAGCAACACCAGGAAGGGCGCCAACAGGCGCCCTTCTTTTTATCCTGCATTCGCCACTGCCCATGGCTCGACCCCTGCCGTTTGCTCGCGTAGGCTTGCCGTTTTCCTTCCGTCGCAAGGCAAACGTTCCCATGGCAAATACAGACATCACCTACACCCCCGACCCGGATGCCGATTCCATTTCGTCCGACGTCGCCGAGTACAACGGCGTATTGGTCACCACCCAGATCCCAACCCACGCCGATGGCAGCCTTGAGCTGGGCGATATCGTTGCGCAAAGCGAATGTACCCTGCAGGCGCTGAAAGTGGCCCTGGAGAAAGCCGGCAGCGGCATGGACCGCGTGCTGCACCTGACCATCTACCTCACCGACATGGCCGACCGCGCTGCGTTCAACGAGGTGTACCAGCGCTTCTTCAGCAACCCGTGGCCGGTACGCGCTGCCGTTGGCGTGGCATCGCTGGCGTTCGACGGCATGCGCGTGGAAGTGACCGCGATGGCGGCCAAGCGCTGATCCCTTTGTGAACGGCCTAGCCGGGGCGCCGGCCAGGCCGCTCACACACAGGTTGCGCAAGCAGGGTATGCAGCGCAGGGATGCCACCAACCCGTTTCACCGCTACAATGCCCGCCTAAACCGTGACCGCCCGAAAATATAACGACATGTCCCTTCCAAAGAATCACCTGGAACTGCTCAGCCCTGCCCGTGACGTGGCCATCGCTCGCGAAGCGATCCTGCACGGCGCTGACGCCATCTATATCGGCGGCCCGAGCTTCGGCGCGCGCCATAACGCCTGCAACGAAGTCAGCGAAATTGCCGAACTCGTCGAGTTTGCCCGTCGCTACCATGCACGCGTGTTCACCACCATCAACACCATCCTCCACGACAACGAGCTGGAGCCCGCGCGCAAGCTGATCCATCAGCTTTACGACGCCGGCGTCGATGCCCTGATCGTGCAGGACCTGGGGGTGATGGAGCTAGATATCCCGCCGATCGAGCTGCACGCCAGCACCCAGACCGACATCCGCACCCTGGAACGGGCCAAGTTCCTCGACCAGGCGGGTTTCTCGCAGCTGGTACTGGCCCGCGAGCTGAACCTGCAGCAGATTCGCGCCATTGCCGCCGAAACCGATGCAGCCATCGAATTCTTCATCCATGGCGCGCTGTGCGTGGCCTTCTCCGGCCAGTGCAACATCTCCCACGCCCAGACAGGCCGCAGCGCCAACCGTGGCGACTGTTCGCAAGCCTGCCGCCTGCCCTACACCCTCAAGGATGACCAGGGCCGCGTGGTTGCCTTCGAAAAACACCTGCTATCGATGAAGGACAACAACCAGACCGCCAACCTGCGCGACCTGGTCGACGCCGGCGTGCGCTCGTTCAAGATCGAAGGCCGCTACAAGGACATGGGCTATGTGAAGAACATCACTGCCCACTACCGCAAAGAGCTGGACGCCATCCTCGAAGACCGCCCGGGCCTGGCCCGTGCCTCTAGCGGCCGCACCGAACACTTCTTCGTCCCAGACCCGGACAAGACCTTCCACCGCGGCAGCACCGACTACTTCGTCAGCGACCGCAAGATCGACATCGGCGCCTTCGACTCGCCGACCTTCACCGGCTTGCCGGTGGGTGTGGTGGAAAAGGTCAACAAGCGCGACATGCTGGTCATCACCGATGTGCCGCTGACCAACGGCGACGGCCTCAACGTGCTGGTCAAGCGTGAGGTGGTGGGTTTTCGCGCCAACATCGCCGAACCCCGCGGCGAATTCGAGGAAGACGGCCAGAAGCGCTACCGCTACCGCGTCGAACCCAACGAGATGCCCGACGGCCTGTACAAGCTGCGGCCGAACCACCCGCTGTCGCGCAACCTCGACCACAACTGGCAGCAAGCCTTGCAGCGCACCTCGGCCGAGCGCCGGGTGGGCGTCGAGTGGCACGCAGTACTGCGTGAGCAGCGCCTGATGCTGACCGTCAGCAGTGAAGAAGGCGTCAGCGTGCAAGTCGCCCTGGACGGCCCGTTCGGCGCGGCCAACAAGCCGCAACAGGCACTGGAGCAGTTGCACGACCTGCTGGGCCAATTGGGCACAACCCAGTACCACGCCAACGCCATCGAGCTGGATGCACCGCAGGCGTACTTCATCCCCAACTCGCAGCTCAAGGCCCTGCGCCGTGAGGCCATCGAGGCGCTGACCGCTGCCCGGGTCAAGGCGCACCCGCGTGGCGGGCGCAAGGCCGAGACCACACCACCACCGGTGTACCCGGAGTCGCACCTGTCGTTCCTGGCCAACGTGTACAACCAGAAGGCCCGCGACTTCTACCACCGTCACGGCGTGCAACTGATCGACGCGGCCTACGAGGCCCATGAAGAGCACGGCGAAGTGCCGGTGATGATCACCAAGCACTGCCTGCGCTTCTCGTTCAACCTGTGCCCCAAGCAGGCCAAGGGCGTGACCGGCGTGCGCACCAAGGTCGCGCCGATGCAGCTGATTCAGGGTGACGAAGTACTGACCCTGAAGTTCGACTGCAAGCCGTGCGAGATGCACGTGGTCGGCAAGATGAAGAGCCACATCATCGACCTGCCGACCCCCGGCAGCGCGGTGGCCCAGGTAGTGGGGCATATCAGCCCGGAAGACCTGCTCAAGACCATCCACCGCGCCCCGCACTGATCGATCGGGGTATCAGGAAACTGTGGGGGCGGGTTTACCCCCCCACAAGGTCGGCAGCTATGCACAGCCTAAGGCCTGTTGTCAGCGGATCTGGTGCTTGTGCAACAGCCGATAGAACGTCGGGCGTGAGACCCCCAGCACCTTCGCCGCGATGCTCAAATTGTCGCTGTGCCGGTTAAGCACATCACACAAAGCCTGGCGCTCCGCCCGGTGCTTGTACTCCTCCAGCGTCCCCAGCGGCTGCTGTTCCTGCTCGATCTGCAAGCCCAGGTCCGGCGCTTCAATCTGCCGCCCTTCAGCCAACACCAACCCGCGTCGCACCCGGTTGGCCAGTTCGCGCACGTTGCCGGGCCAATCATGCCGCCCCATGGCTGCCAAGGCATGGTCACTGAACGAGCGCGGCCTGCGCCCAGTTTCAAGGCTGTAGAAATGCGCAAAATGGCTGGCCAGCATCGACAGGTCGCCATGCCTGTCACGTAGCGGCGCGGTCACCACCTGCAACACATTGAGCCGGTAATACAGGTCCTCGCGAAAGCGCCCCTGTTCGATGGCCTTTTCCAGGTCCACGTGAGTGGCCGCAAGCACCCGCACATCCACCGGGATCGGCTGGCTGCCTCCGACCCGTTCGATGTGCTTCTCCTGCAGAAACCGCAGCAGGTTGGCCTGCAGCTCCAAGGGCAAGTCACCGACCTCGTCCAGAAACAGGGTGCCGCCATGGGCCGCTTCGATTCGCCCGGCCTTGCGCTGATGGGCGCCGGTAAACGCGCCCTTTTCGTGCCCGAACAACTCGGACTGAATCAGGTGTTCGGGTATCGCCCCGCAGTTGATGGCAATAAACGGCTGATCGCGCCGCTGTGACTGGCGATGCAGGGTGCGCGCCACCAGTTCCTTGCCTGTGCCGCTCTCACCGCGGATCAGCACCGGCGATTCGGTGGGCGCCAGCTTGCCCAGCAATTTGCGCAGTTCGCGAATAGGGCGGCTTTCACCCAACAGCTCATGCGTCGCCTCGTCCACCCGCGCCGTGCCCTTGCCGCGCAGGCGTGCCATGCCAAAGGCACGCCCGAGGGTGACCTGCACACGGGAAACATCGAACGGCAAGGTATGGAAGTCGAAAAACCATTCGCAGACAAAATCACCCACGTTCTGCATGCGCAACTGCTCGGCGCTGAGCACGGCAATCCACTCGGTATTGCTGCGCTTGATCATGTCCTTCACGGCGTCGGGATGGCGCAGGTGCGATGCCTGCAGGCGCAGCAGGCCAACATCGCAGGTGTGCTCCAGCGCGGCGCCGAGGATACAACTGTCCACGTCCCAGCCGGCACTGCGCAGGCCCGGCAGCAATTGGTGGCAGTCGTCGCAGGGGTCGACGATGAGCAAACGGCGTTGGGAAGCGGGTTGCTGCATGACCGTTCCTTGGCGCCAGAGTTTGGTTTTGTGAAGTAAAACAGCAAGTTGTGGCGCCCAATTAACAGTAGCAACGAACTTGACGGTGCCCAGTACCGTCTGTCTGCCGAATCATTTTTTTACAATCCATGACGGGAATTTTCGCACTTTATCGACATCACATGGCGGCGTAAGCGTGAACAGATTCGCCCCTGACAAAAATTTTTACACCCAATGTGTGACTTACCCCCGGACAACGAGCATCAGTACACATAACCCCGCGCTGCACTTCGCGATTATTGAGGCGACTTTGAAGCAACGCGGACTTTACTTCGATGTTTGGGACCATAGAGAGACCGAGCCATGAATGCCCCGCTCCGTGTCAACGAAGCACTGCTGATTGCCGACCACGCCTTCGAACCTTTCCAGTGCGTAGCCTGGGATGCACCCAACGGTACTGGTGAGCTGAGCCTGGCAGTGATCGACCGGACCAGCACCCGCATCGGCAGCAAGCAAGTGTCCTCGCGCATTTATTCCGACCCTGCGCAATGGGCCAGCCTGATCGAGGAAGTGCGCGCCGAACTGTGCGAAAAAGGTTACGACCTGCAACCGTGGTCGATGCCGAAGTAATACCGATTACCCCGCCAAGTGCGTGCCCTGTCACGCACTTGCGCAACTTTCCAGTTGCGGCTCTCGCAACTTTTGTTATTGCGACATAGTGTCGCAACCTCCCCCGCCGCCGTAACTCAATCCACAACCTTGAACTGTTCCAGGTGCTGATAATCCGCCTGCAGTTGTTCTGCCAACTGTTGTGCGCGCCCCAGACGAACGGGCGCCAGTTCCATGTCGACCAATAGCGTGGCACACGGCATGGGCTGCACGGCATCCCAGCGCTGCAGCCGTCCGTCGGTGAACACCAGGCAACGCACAGCCTCATTGGGGTGGGCCTGCTGCCGAGTCTGCAGCCACTGCCGTGCCTGCTCCAGCGCAGCGATCAACGGCGAACCACCGCCCGCTCCCAGCGCTTGCAACCAAGGCTGCAGGGCTGCCGAGGCCTTCAGGCCGTGACGCTGCCACTGCGGTGTCCGCCCACTGGCGGTCAGCAAGGCCAGCCGAGCGCGCTGCCGGTATGCCTGGTCGAACAACGCCGCCAGCAAGCCTTTGGTCTGTGCCAGTGCCTGATGGCGGCGGGTTGACGCAGATGCGTCGACAATCACCAGCCACAGTTCGTTAGCCTGGCCCTGGCGCTGTTGCCAGCACAGGTCGTCACGCAGCCGGGGCCGCCCCTTGAGCAAGGTCGGCAACCACGCCACCCGGCCCGCCGCGGCACTGCGCACACGGCCACGGCTGGCGCCTGCCAGCTTGCCCACGCGTGGTCTGGCATCCGCCCCTTGAGCCTGCCGTGGGCGGATGCTCAGGGCTTTTTTGCCCAGTTCGGCACCTCGCGACGCGCGCCACTCACTACCGGTTGAGGTGGCAGCGCACCCCAATCACCCTGCCCGCCTTGATTGTCTGCGCCCTGCTGGCCTGCCTCGGGCGGTGTCGAAGGCGGCTGTTGTTGCTGCGGCGTCACCCGGCGGCGATGGCGCAGGGCGAACTCGGCCACCGCGTCCACATCGGCTTCTTCTATGGCCGCGCCCCCGCGCCAGGCGCAATGCGCCCGTGCAGCGCGCAGCCAGACCAGGTCAGCACGCAGGCCATCGACCCCGGCGGCATAACAGCGCTCGGTGATCCAGGCCAGGGCCTGATCGTCCAAGGCAATCAAGGCAAGGGCGTGGCGCGCTTGCTGGCAACGCTCACGCAGTTGCGCCTGGGCGGCCGCCCATTGCGCGCAAAAGGCCTGCGGGTCGCTGTCGAACGCCAGGCGGCGACGGATGATCTGCTGGCGCGCGTGCGGCTCGGGCAAACCTTCTAGTGCCACATTCAAGCCAAAACGGTCGAGCAACTGCGGGCGCAACTCGCCTTCTTCCGGGTTCATGGTGCCAATCAGCACAAAGCGGGCGCTATGCCGGTGCGAGATGCCGTCGCGCTCGATGCGGTTGGTGCCGCTGGCTGCCACGTCGAGCAACAGGTCGACCAAGGTATCGGGCAGTAGGTTGACCTCGTCCACGTACAGCACACCGCCATCGGCCTGGGCCAACACGCCCGGCGAAAACTGTGCCTTGCCCTGCCCCAATGCAGCGTCCAGGTCGAGGGTGCCGACCAGGCGCTCTTCGCTGGCGCCCAATGGCAGCGTGACGAACGGGCCTTCGCCGAGCAGGTCGGCAAGGCCGCGGGCCAAGGTGCTTTTGGCCATGCCGCGCGGGCCTTCGATCAGCACGCCACCGATCTTCGGGTCGATGGCGGTCAGGCACAGGGCCAGTTTCAGCTCATCGGCACCGACCACTGCAGCCAGCGGGAATTGTACGGGTTCACTCATTTCAAGCCTGTTCCTCGCCGTCGAGCAACTGCTCCTCAAGGGCTTCGCGGTAGTCGCCAGGCGCCTCCCAGAGGCCGCGTTGCTGGGCCTCCAGCAAACGCTCGGTAAGGTCGCGCAGGGCCTCGGGGTTATGCTCGCGCATGAAGTCGCGGGTCGCCGGGTCGAGCACGTAGGCATCGGCCAGGGACTGATAATGATGGTCGTCGATCAGGTGCGTGGTAGCGTCGAAGGCGAACAGGTTGTCGACTGTCGCCGCCATCTCGAAGGCGCCTTTGTAACCATGGCGCTTCACCCCGTCGATCCACTTCGGGTTGAGCGCACGGGCCCGGATGACCCGGTTCAGCTCTTCCTTGAGGGTGCGGATACGCGGCCGGTCGACCTGGCTGTGGTCGCCGTGATAACTGGCTACCGACGCGCCAGACAAGGTTTCAGAGGCGGCCAGCATGCCACCTTGGAACTGGTAGTAATCGTTGGAATCGAGCACGTCGTGCTCGTGGTTGTCCTGGTTCTGCAACACCGCCTGGACCTGGCCCAGGCGGTGCGCGAACTGGGCGCGGGCCGGGGTGCCCTCGTCGCTTGCGCCGTAAGCGTAGCCGCCGTGGTTGAGGTAGACCTCGGCCAGGTCGTCACGGCTGTGCCACAAACGGCCATCGATGGCGTTCTGCACGCCAGCGCCATAAGCACCGGGCTTGGCCCCGAACACTCGCCAGCCAGCCTGGCGGGCCGCCTGCTCGGCGTCGACGCCCTGTGCCTGCAGCGTTTCGCGCTCGTTGCGCACCCGTGCTGCCAGCGGGTTGAGGTCATCGGGCTCATCCAGCGCCGCCACGGCCTGAACGGCGGCATCGAACAAGCGAATCAGGTTGCCGAAGGCATCGCGGAAAAACCCCGAGACGCGCAAGGTCACATCTACCCGCGGGCGATCAAGCACACCCAGCGGCAGGATTTCGAAATCGTCGACCCGCTGGCTGCCGGTGGCCCAGACCGGGCGCACACCCATCAAGGCCATGGCCTGGGCGATGTCGTCACCGCCGGTGCGCATGGTTGCTGTGCCCCATACCGACAGGCCCAGTTGCCGCAGGTGGTCGCCGTGGTCCTGCAAGTGGCGTTCGAGAATCAGGTTCGCCGACGCGAAACCCAGGCGCCAGGCCGTGGTGGTGGGCAGGTTACGCACATCCACGGTATAGAAGTTGCGACCGGTGGGCAGCACGTCCAGGCGCCCGCGGCTTGGCGCGCCACTGGGGCCCGCCGGGACGAAGCGGCCAGCCAGGGCCGCCAGCAGGCCGTCGATTTCTGCCGCACCACAGGCATCCAGGCTCGGCGCCACCGTTGCACAGAGCGCTTGCACCACTTCGTGCACCGGTTGCCATTCGCTCACTGCAGGCAGTGCCGAAGCTCCGCCCAGTGCCTGCTCGATCACCTGCAGGGCCAGCAGTTCAAGGCGCTCACGGGTATCACCGCAGGTGCGCCATGGCGCGTCGCTCACTGCCTGCAAAAACGCTGGGCACGCGCCCTGCCAAGGCTGCCCGAGGTCGCAGTCGAGTGGGTCGAAGCCGGGCACCAGGGCCTTGGCCAGTGTGCGTAACAGGCTGGCATTGCCACCCCGGCCATCGCCGCGCTCCACGCGCAGCAACGCCAGCAAGGTGTCCAGGCGCAGCCTACCTTCAGGAGACTGGCCAAACACATGCAAGCCATCGCGGATCTGCGATTCCTTGAGGTCGCACAGGTAGGTGTCCAGGCGCGGCAGCCATACGGCGGCATCGTCCAGCTGGCCTTCCAGTTGCAATTCGCGATCGATGTGGTTGGCCTTGACCAGTTCCAGGATGTCGCGCTGCAGCTCACGGGCACGCCGCGGGTCGAGCAGCTGCGCTTCATAGAATTCGTCGGCCAGTTGCTCCAGGTGACGCAGCGGGCCGTAGGTTTCGGCGCGGGTCAACGGCGGCATCAGGTGATCGATGATGACCGCTTGGGTGCGACGCTTGGCCTGCGCGCCCTCCCCCGGGTCGTTGACGATGAACGGGTAGATGTTCGGCAACGGGCCGAGCAGCGCGTCTGGCCAGCATTGCGCCGACAGGCCGACCCCCTTGCCGGGCAGCCACTCCAGATTGCCGTGCTTGCCAACGTGAATCACCGCATCGGCAGCAAAGGCATGGCGCAGCCAGAAATGAAACGCCAGGTACCCGTGTGGCGGCACCAGGTCGGGGTCGTGGTACACCGCACTTTGATCAACCTGGTAGCCGCGTGCCGGCTGGATACCGACGAAGGTCTGGCCGAAGCGCAGGCCTGCCACCATCAGCCGCCCACTGCGGTACATGGGGTCGTGTTCCGGCGCCCCCCAACGCTCCAGCACCGCTTGGCGATTGGCCTCCGGCAGGCGGGAAAACGCTGCCTGATAGTCATCCAGGCTCAGGCTCTGCGCGCAGGGGCGCTGGTCGAGATGGTCGAGGTCGTTGGTCACGCCGCCCAGCAACTGGTGGATCAATTGGGTGCCCGTGCCCGGCAGGTCGGCCAGCGGATACCCTTCGCCCTGCAGCGCCTTGAGGATGTTCAACGCAGCCGCCGGCGTGTCCAGCCCCACACCGTTGCCAATTCGGCCGTCGCGGGTCGGGTAATTGGCCAGCACCAGGGCCACGCGCTTCTGGCCATTGGGCAAGCGGGCCAGCGCTACCCAGCGCCGGGCCAGCTCAGCGACGAAGTCCATGCGCTCGGGATGGGCGCGGTAGCAGACCACGTCGGACTGGCTGCGCTCGCTGCGCCAGGCCATGTCCTTGAAGCTAACCGGGCGCGTGATGATGCGCCCGTCCAGCTCCGGCAAGGCAATGTGCATGGCCAGGTCGCGCGCGCCCAGGCCTTGCTCGCTGGTTTCCCAGGCGGGTTGGTTGTCTTGCGCGCAAATAGCCTGCAGTACCGGGATATCGCGGCGGAACGGGCGCAGGTTGGGGCGCTCGGGGCTGGACAAGGCAAACCCCGTGGTATTGATCAACACCTCGGCACCGACCTCGTCCAGCCAGGCCTCGACTTGTTCCAGGCAGGCACTTTCCTTGAGGCTGGCGACGGCGATCGGCAAAGGGTTGAGCCCGGCCGCCAGCAAGCGTTCGCAGAATACGTCGATGAATGCGGTATTGGCCGCCTGCAGGTGAGAGCGGTAGAACAGCAGCGGTGCCACCGGGTGTTCCGGGTGCCACTGCGTATACCATTCTTCAAGCGCTGCACTGCCCTTGGCCGGGTGGTACACCGAGGTGCGCGGCAAGGGCTGCGGCTCGTCCCAGCGATAATCGCGGCCCAGCCACTGGTTGGCCAGGCAGTTGAAGAGGTTGATGGCGTTGGCCTTGCCGCCCTGGCGCAGAAAGTGCCAGAGGCGCTCGGCCTGCTCGCCGGTCACCGTGCCCAGGCCCGTCAGCTCCGGGTCCGGGCGGTCGTCGCCCGGCACCAGGATCAGCTGCACACCTTGGGCCGACAGCGCGACCAGTTGCTCGACGCCATAGCGCCAGTAGCCAACGCCACCGTGCAGCGACACCAGAATGACCTTGGCATGGCGCAGTACCTGGTCGACATACAGGTCGACCGAGGCATGGTTCTGCACCTGCATCGGGTTGGCCAGGCGCAAACTGGGGAAGTCGTCAGGCAATTGCTCGGCCGTGTCGGCGAGCAATGCCAGGTGTGAATCACCGCTGCAGAGGATCACCAGGTCGGCGGGGCTCTGGCCGAGGTCGGCGATGCTGTCATCCGGCACGAAGCCGCCGGGCTGGGTCCGCAGCAGGTGCATGGGTCAGGCGCCCAGTGCTTGGCGCAGACGCGCTTCGAGTTGCGCAGCGTCAAGCGCTTGGCCGATCAGTACCAGGCGCGTGATACGCGGCTCGTCGGCGCGCCAGGCGCGGTCGAAGTGCTTGTCGAAGCGGGTACCCACCCCCTGCACCAGCAGGCGCATTGGCTTGCCTGGGATGGCGGCGAAGCCTTTGGCGCGGAGGATGCCGAACTCGACCACCAGTTGGGTCAGGGCATCGAGCAACAGGCTTTCGTCAGCCTCGGGCAGGTCGATGGAGATCGAATCGAAGGCGTCGTGGTCATGATCGTCGTGGTCGTCGCCATCGTGGTGCGAATCATGGTGGGTACGGCGGCCGTCGATGTGCGCCTCGGACTCGGCGCCCACCCCCAGCAGCACTTCCAGCGGCAGGCGACCGCTGCTGGCCTCGACCACCTTGACGGCGGGCGGCAGCTCTTCGGCCACTTCGGCGCGGACCTTGGCCAAGCCTTCGGCGTCGATCAGGTCGGCCTTGTTCAGCACCACCAGGTCGGCGCTGGCCAACTGGTCGGCGAACAGTTCGTGCAGCGGCGACTCGTGGTCCAGGTTAGGGTCGAGTTTGCGCTGTGCATCCACCTGGTCCGGGTAGGCGGCAAAGGTACCGGCAGCCACGGCCGGGCTGTCGACCACGGTGATCACCGCGTCGACGGTGCAGGCGTTGCGAATTTCCGGCCACTGGAAGGCCTGTACCAACGGCTTGGGCAAGGCCAGCCCACTGGTTTCGATGAGGATGTGGTCGAGGTCACCACGGCGCGCGACCAGTTCGCGCATTACCGGGAAGAATTCTTCCTGTACGGTGCAGCACAGGCAGCCATTGGCCAGTTCGTAAACGCGGCCGCTGGCTTCTTCTTCGGTGCAGCCGATGCTGCACTGCTTGAGGATGTCGCCATCGATGCCCAGTTCGCCGAATTCGTTGACGATCACCGCGATACGGCGGCCCTGGGCGTTATCGAGCATGTGCCGCAGCAAGGTGGTCTTGCCCGAGCCGAGGAAGCCGGTAACGATGGTGACAGGGAGTTTGGCCAGTGTTTTCATGTCGCGGTGCCCTTGGCAGATGGCGCGGGCATGCAGGACGACAGCCACGGGCCAGGTCGGCCGGGCTTGTTCGCCACCGGATCACCCCGCCCGGTTGAAAGTCGAAAGCGCTTCGAGGCAGGTCTCCTGGCTCGCACCATGCCCGCCGCTCGGTAAAGAGCAAGGCTGGCCGGATGACGCCTTCCCGCGCGGTTTACGCAGTGGCTGTGTCGATCCTTTGTCGGTGCTTACAGTTGCGGGGGCAGCCGCGGCATGTACCGCGTTCCCGTCTTAGCTTCGGCCTGGCCGAAGAACCTCGAACTGGCAAGGCTACGCAGTGGCCGGCAGGTGGTCAACCATTGCCGTCGGCCCGGCAGCCAGAGACGCGCAGGCGACCGCCTAACTGCGCTACAGTGGCACCTTTGCCAACGGTCAAGGACGCCTTATGCCGCTCGCCCCCGCCATCCCGGTACTGCGTATTTTTTCGGTCGACAAGGCCAAAGAGTTCTACCTCGATTTTCTCGGTTTCAGCCTCGACTGGGAGCACCGCTTCAGCCCGGACCTGCCCCTGTACGCGCAAATTCATCGCGACGGGCTGATCCTGCACCTGACCGAGCACCATGGAGACGCTACCCCTGGTTCAACCGTATTTGCCCGCATCGACGACCTGCGCGCCCTCGAAGGCGAACTGCAGGCCAAACGCTACGGCTACGCCCGACCTGAGGCCGAACGCCTGGACTGGGGCCTGCAGATGCAGGTGTACGACCCGTTCGGCAACCGCCTGCGTTTTTGCCAGCAAATAGATGATGAGGCCGCCCAATGAAGGCTATGGGTAAGCGCGAGGTGGCACGTGTGGAGCGTGAACTGGTAGTTTGCCTGACGGAGGCCTGCGATACGGCCAAGGCAGAAATCGTCGGGTTCACCTGGCTCACCCACCGCCTCGACCCCGACAACTTTCCCGCAAGCTTGCGCATCACCTGGGTTTTCCAGCGCGAGGCAGACAAAGCTGCAGCGCTGACCGGGGTGGCCAAGGCGCGCATGCTGGCGCTGACCTGTCAGGCGCTCGATGAAGTAGGGATACGCTTGGATCATCCAGCCTGGCATGTGCGTTTTGACAGTGAAGAGGCCTGTAGCCGCAGCCATGGAGGGGATTGGAACAGGCGGCTGCGGGGGGGCTGAGGGTGTTGGCAGAGATATGCATTATGGCCCCATATGGATGACGAGAGATTTTCAGCGCCTGTGAGATCGAGCGCCGCGCGTGCGGCGCTCGATCTCACAGGCGCCAGAACCCTCAGGGCATGCCCCTACCCCCCTCCCGCAAAACCCAAGACACGCCCCAGCAAGCCCCCAATCGCAAGCTGTTTCGTGACTGGCCGTTCCCGATCCGCGACGGATGTATTATCGTGGCGTGGTGCGCATATAACAGCAGCCCGAGCAATCGGGCATCTGCAAGACAATCGAGGGTGTCATGAGTAACGAGAGCATTAATTGGGACAAGCTGGGCTTCGACTACATCAAGACCGACAAGCGCTACCTGTCCGTATGGCGCAATGGCGAGTGGGACAAGGGCACCCTGACCGAAGACAACGTACTGCACATCAGTGAAGGCTCCACTGCCCTGCACTACGGCCAGCAGTGCTTCGAAGGCCTCAAGGCCTACCGCTGCAAGGACGGCTCGATCAACCTGTTCCGCCCAGACCAGAACGCCGCGCGCATGCAGCGCAGCTGCGCCCGCCTGCTGATGCCGCACGTGCCAACCGATGTGTTCATCGAGGCCTGCAAGCAAGTGGTCAAGGCCAACGAGCGCTTCGTGCCGCCACATGGCAAAGGCGCCCTCTACCTGCGCCCGTTCGTCATCGGCACCGGTGACAACATCGGCGTGCGTACCGCACCCGAGTTCATCTTCTCGGTCTTCGCCATCCCGGTGGGTTCGTACTTCAAGGGCGGCATGAAGCCGCACAACTTCCAGATTTCCAGCTTCGACCGCGCCGCCCCGCAAGGCACCGGCGCAGCCAAAGTCGGTGGCAACTATGCCGCCAGCCTGCAGCCGGGCGCTGAAGCCAAGAAGGCCAACTTCGCCGATGCCATCTACCTCGATCCGCTGACTCACACCAAGATCGAGGAAGTCGGTTCGGCCAACTTCTTCGGCATCACCGCCAACAACGAGTTCATCACGCCGAAATCGGCCTCCGTGCTGCCAGGCATCACCCGCCTGTCGCTGATGGAACTGGCGTCCTCGCGCCTGGGCCTGAAAGTGATCGAAGGCGATGTCGAGATCAACAACCTCGACCGCTTCATCGAAGCCGGCGCTTGCGGTACCGCCGCGGTGATCACCCCGATCGGTGGCATCGAGTACAACGGCAAGCTGCACGTGTTCCACGACCTGGAAAAAGTCGGCCCGGTCACCCAGAAGCTCTACAACGAGCTGACCGGCATCCAGAGCGGTGACTTCGAAGCACCGGCAGGCTGGATCGTCAAGGTCGCCTGAGGCGCTGCGATAGCCTGAAAACGGGGCATGCCAGGCAATGGCATGCCCTTTTTTTTTGGCCGCTTGGTCGACCGTGCTTTGCCAGATGAATTTTTCTTAAATCGCCGTTTGTCTATTCTTTGGCACAATCAAGCCTCTATTCGCCGCCCAGGAACCAGCATGCCACGCGTACTGACCATCGAAGACGACGCCGTCACCGGCCAGGAAATCGTCGCCGAACTCTCCAGCCACGGCCTGGACGTGGATTGGGCCGACAATGGCCGGGAAGGCCTGGCCAAGGCGATTGCCGGTGGCTACGACCTGATTACCCTGGACCGCATGCTGCCCGAAGTCGATGGCCTGACCATCGTCACCACCCTGCGCAGCCTGAAGATCGCCACGCCGATCCTGATGATCAGCGCCCTGTCTGACGTCGACGAACGGGTGCGCGGCCTGCGTGCCGGGGGTGATGACTACCTGACCAAGCCCTTTGCCTCGGACGAGATGGCCGCCCGGGTCGAGGTACTACTGCGTCGCAACAGCGTGCCCATGACCCAGACCCGCCTGCAGGTCGCCGACTTGCAACTGGACCTGATCAGCCACGAAGCGCGGCGCGGCGAGCACACGCTCAACCTGCTGCCCACCGAATATAAGCTGCTGGAATACCTGATGCGCCACAGTGGCCAGGTCATCACCCGGATGATGATTTTCGAGGAGGTCTGGGGTTATCACTTCGACCCCGGCACCAACCTGATCGATGTCCACATTGGCCGCCTGCGCAAGAAGATCGACTCTCCCGGCCAATCGCCGCTGATCCGTACCGTACGGGGCTCGGGCTATGCCATTGCTGAACCCGTCTAAGGGCTGGAGCTCCTCGACCAGCCGCCTGCTGGCGCTGTACAGCTTTCTGTTCGTGGCCTGGAGCAGCATCCTCATGGGGGTGCTGTACTTCGAGGTGTCCAGCTACCTGAACAAACTCACCCGCCATTCCATGCTGCAGCGCCAGCACCTGTTCGCACACATGAGCGGCAAGCAACTGGACGACGCGCTGATTGCCAGCCAGGCCTTCGAAGAGCGCAGCTTCGACGCCTACGGCCTGTTCGATGCCCAGCTCAACCCGCTTGGCGGGCGTATTCGCACCCTGCCCTCCGAGCTTGGCCTGGACGGCAAGGTTCATGAGCTCAAACGCTGCCTGGACGCCGACGACCCGCACATGCCACGCGACAGCTGCGATGCCGTGGCGATCAAGGTGCAGGATGGCCGCTGGCTGGTGCTGGTGCGGGACAACGGCTCGTTGTTCGTGGTCACCCGGATCATCCTGCATGCCCTGCTTTGGGGCATCTCCCTGACCCTGATCCCAGGCTTTGCCGGCTGGTACCTGCTGCGGCGCAGACCGCTCAAGCGCATCCGCGCCATTCAGGCCCAGGCCGAACTGATCGTGGCGGGCGACCTCACCCACCGCCTGCCGCTGTCGGCCCGGCGCGACGAGCTGGACATGCTGGCCGCCATCGTCAATGCCATGCTCGACCGCATCGAGCGGTTGATGCATGAGGTCAAGGGCGTGTGCGACAACATCGCCCATGACCTGCGCACGCCACTGACCCGCCTGCGCGCCCAGCTGTACCGCATTCGCCAGCAGAGCGACAGCGATTCGGCGCAGGCCGAGGCACTCGACCAGGCGATAGGTGAAACCGACACACTGATGGCACGCTTTCGCGGCTTGCTGCGTATCAGCGAACTGGAAGACCGTCAGCGCCGTGCCGGCTTCGTTCAGCTCGACCCACATGGGCTGCTGGTGGAACTCCACGACTTCTACCTGCCATTGGCCGAAGATGGCGCTATTCGGCTTGAATTGGACCAGCCCGAACAGTTACCGGCGCTGCACGGTGACCGCGAATTGTTGTTCGAGGCGCTGGCCAACCTGGTGGGCAACGGCATCAAGTTCACGCCAGCGGGCGGCTGCGTGCGGGTTTCGGCGACGCAGGATGAACGGGGCCTGCATATCGCCATCGAGGACACTGGGCCGGGCATTCCTGAAGAAGAGCGCACCGCTGTGCTGAAGCGCTTCTATCGCAGCGAGGAAGGCCACCGTCACCCGGGCTTCGGGCTGGGTTTGTCGATCGTGGCGGCGATCGTAGACCTGCATGGGTTCGGATTGGAAATCGGCTCCAGCGAACTGGGCGGGGCCAAGCTGGTGCTGCATTGCCCATTGGCGGGATCGGCGAAGTAGCGGCTGGGAGCAACACCGAGCAAACGCTTGAACACCGTCGCGAAAGCGCTTGGAGTGCTGTACCCAAGCGCTGTCGCAACACGCGTAACGGGCTCACCATTGCCCAGCCGAACCACGGCTGCCAGCAAGCATGCCTGCTGGCGCCATTCGTTAAAACTGATCCCGGTGTGCAGGCGAAACTGGCGGGTGAAGGTGCGCCGGCTCATGCTGGCGCGCTCCGCCATCCCGTCGATGCCTGTTTGCAACGAGGGCTCCGCCAGAAACGCCCTGCACGCCCGTGCAAGGCGTGGCTCCTCGGGCATAGGGGCATTGAGTGACACACCCGGCATGCCGGCGATCTCATGAAGCAGCAGCCCCATCAAACACGCATCACGCCCCTGCGCGGGATACTGGGCAGGCACTTCAATAGCCTTCTCAAGCAGCTCGCGCACCAGGGGCGAAACTGCAAAAACCTGACAGTGCTCAGGAAGGCCGACCCGCTGGGCTGACTGCGGGCAAATATAGGCGTTGAGCATGGTGACGGGGCCGCGCATGTGCATGGCGTGCGCAAGCTCGGCAGGCACCCAGATGGCCCGCAATGGCGGTACTGCCCAGGTGCCCGAAGCGGTCGCTACCGTGATCACGCCGCAGGCGGCGTAGGCAAACTGGCCGCGCCTGTGGCTGTGCATCGGGAACAGCTCGCCATCGGCAAAGGCCCTCCTCGTCACCACCACATCGCAAGCGGTGTCTTCGTACAGCGTGTCATCTGCATGCGTCATGGCCTGATTTTAATGGTATTTGACCTTGAATTGAAAGCGGGCCAAACCAGGCCCCGGCATATTGGCAAATGCGTCAAGGCCCCCTGCCGCGACTTTCACAAGGCTGTCAAACCATGCGTAGAAAACACCTGATCCTCGCAGTGCTAGTTACTGCGCTATGGGGCATCAACTTTCCGATTACCAAACTGGGCTTGGCCCACGTCGACCCGCTCCTGCTCTCAGGCATCCGCTTTGCGCTGTGCGCCTTACCGTGGGTGTTTTTCGTGAAGCGCCCGAATGTCGCGATCGGCTGGCTGGGTGCTTATGGCTTGATCTTTGGCGTCGCTATGTGGGCTTTGATCAACCTGGGGATTGCCATGGGTGTGCCGCCAGGCAGCGCCTCGTTGCTGATCCAGTTCAGTGCATTCTTTACGCTGGCCTGGGGCTGTTTGCTGTTTCGCGAACCCTTGGCCTGGCCCCAACTTATCAGCATCGTGCTGGCGGCAATCGGTTTGCTTGGCATCCTCGCCGCGAGCCCCGGCAAGACAACAACCATCGGTTTGACCCTGGTGATGATCAGCGCCCTGGCCTGGAGCATCGGCAACGTCATCATCAAGCTGTCAAAGGTGCGGGAGATATTCGCCTTCGTCGTGTGGGCCAGCCTCTTCGCGCCGGTACCCTTGCTGTTGCTGACCTGGTGGCTGCACGGCACAAGCCCGTTTGTGGCGCTGGTTACACAAGCGAATACCGTCGTCGCCTGTTCACTGGCATTCCAGGTGTATGCCGCGACGCACTTCTGCTATTGGGGGTGGAACTGCCTGCTGCGCGAGTACCCGGTGTCGACGGTGGCGCCGTTGTCGTTGCTGATTCCGGTGTTCGGCATCGTCAGCTCGGCCGTGATCGTGCATCAGGTTCCGAGCGGATGGGACTGGCTATCGATCGCGTTGATCTTGTTGGCGCTGGCGGTCGGCATGAAGAAAGGGCGTGCGGTGTTGGGAAGAAAAGCGGTTTCTGCTGTTTCGTAGTGTGCCGCAAGGCTTGAAGCCTGGGCCAGGTGTCGTGAAAGGGCTGCCTGGCAGCCCCTTCACAGCGCCGATCAGTCAGCCAGGCGCCAGGTGGTTGCGCCTTTGCTGTCTTCCAGCACCACCCCCATGGCGGTCAACTGGTCGCGGATACGGTCCGACTCGGCCCAGTTCTTGTCAGCCCGTGCCTGCAGCCGCGCCTGGATCAAGCTTTCAACCTCAGCAGCATCCACCTTGCCTTCAGCGCCGGCCCGCAGGAAATCATCAGCCTCCAGCTGCAGCACACCCAGCACATCACCCAGCTCACGCAGGCGACCCGCCAGGCCAGCAGCAGCCTCAAGATCGCTGTCACGCAGGCGGTTGATCTCGCGCACCAGGTCGAACAGCACAGCGCAGGCTTCCGGGGTGCCGAAGTCGTCGTTCATCGCCATGCTGAAGCGCTCGACAAACGCTTCGCCACCTTTGGCCGCCACGCGCGGCAGGCCGCGCAGTGCGTGGTAGAAGCGCTCCAGAGCGCCCTTGGCATCGCGCAGGCTGTCCTCGGAGTAGTTGATGGCACTGCGGTAGTGGCTGGCCACCAGCAGGTAACGCACCACCTCCGGGTGGTACTTCTCAAGCACGTCGCGGATGGTGAAGAAGTTGTTCAACGACTTGGACATCTTCTCGCCATTGATACGGATCATGCCGCAGTGCATCCAGGCATTGGCGTACTGCTTGCCGGTCGCGGCCTCGCTCTGGGCAATCTCGTTCTCGTGGTGCGGGAACTCCAGGTCGCTGCCACCGCCGTGGATGTCGAAGCTTTCGCCCAGGCAGCAGGTGGACATCACCGAGCACTCGATGTGCCAGCCCGGACGGCCCGGGCCCCACGGCGATTCCCAGCTTGGCTCGCCCGGCTTGACGCCCTTCCACAGCACGAAGTCCAGCGGGTCCTGCTTGGCCTCGTCGACTTCGATGCGCGCACCGATGCGCAGGTCTTCGATCTTCTTGCGCGACAGCTTGCCGTAACCGACGAATTTGCCTACCCGGTAGTACACGTCGCCGTTACCTGGCGCGTAGGCGTAACCTTTGTCGATCAGCGTCTGGATCATTGCGTGCATGCCAGCGATGTGGTCGGTGGCACGCGGCTCCTGATCCGGCGGCAAAATGTTGAGGCGGCGCTCGTCTTCGTGCATCGCGTCGATCATGCGGGCGGTCAGCGCATCGAACGTCTCGCCGTTCTCGTTGGCCCGGTTGATGATCTTGTCGTCGATGTCGGTGATGTTACGCACATAGGTCAGCTCATAGCCGCTCTTGCGCAGCCAGCGGGTGACCAGGTCGAAGGCCACCATGCTGCGACCATGGCCAAGGTGGCAGTAGTCGTACACGGTCATGCCGCAGACGTACATGCGCACCTTGTTGCCATCGAGCGGCTTGAAGGCTTCCTTGGTTTTGCTCAGCGTGTTGTAGATGTTAAGCACGACGGTTCCTTAGCTGCCCCAGGAGTCACGCAGGGTGACGGTGCGGTTGAACACCGGGCGGCCCGGCTGGCTGTCCTTGAGGTCGGCGCAGAAGTAGCCTTCACGCTCGAACTGGAAGCGGTCTTCAGGCTGCGCCTGACCCAGCGACGGTTCGGCACGGCAGCCAGTCAGCACTTGCAGCGAATCCGGGTTGATGTTGTCGAGGAAGCTGCCGCCGTCCTCGGTCTTTTCCGGGTTAGGCGAGCGGAACAGGCGGTCGTACAGGCGCACTTCGCATTCGACGCTGCCTGCGGCCGGCACCCAGTGGATTACGCCCTTGACCTTGCGGCCCTCGGGGTTCTTGCCCAAGGTGTCCGGGTCGTACGAGCAGCGCAGCTCGACGATGTTGCCGTCGGCATCCTTGATCGCCTCATCGGCGCGGATCACGTAGCTGCCGCGCAGGCGCACTTCACCGGCTGGCTCCAGGCGCTTGTAACCCTTCGGCGGCTCTTCCATGAAGTCGTCGCGGTCGATGTACAGTTCGCGTGCGAACGGCAGTACCCGCACACCCATGTCTTCCTTCGGATGGCGCGGCAGTTCGAGTTGCTCGACCTGGCCTTCTGGGTAGTTGGTGATGACCACTTTCAGCGGTCGCAGCACGCACATGGCGCGTGGCGCGGTGCGGTCGAGGTCGTCGCGGATGCTGAATTCGAGCATCGACATGTCGACCACACCGTCGGAACGGTTGGTGCCGATCATTTCGCAGAAGTTGCGAATCGACGCCGGCGTGTAGCCGCGGCGACGGAAGCCGGACAAGGTCGACATGCGCGGGTCGTCCCAGGCATCGACGTGTTTCTCGTCGACCAACTGCTTGAGCTTGCGCTTGGAAGTGATGGTGTAGTTCAGGTTCAGGCGGCTGAACTCGTACTGACGCGGGTGCGCCGGGACCGGCAGGTTGTCCAGGAACCAGTCGTACAGCGGACGATGCCCTTCGAATTCCAGGGTGCAGATCGAGTGGGTGATACCCTCGATGGCGTCCGACTGGCCGTGGGTAAAGTCGTAGTTGGGGTAGATGCACCACTTGTCACCGGTCTGGTGGTGGTGGGCATGACGGATGCGGTAGAGGATCGGGTCGCGCAGGTTCATGTTCGGCGACGCCATGTCGATCTTGGCCCGCAGCACGCGCTCGCCGTCCTTGAACTCGCCGGCCTTCATGCGGGCGAACAGGTCGAGGTTGTCTTCGACGCTGCGCTCGCGGAACGGGCTGTTCTTGCCTGGCTCCTTGAGGTTGCCGCGGTACTCCTTGGCCTGATCAGGGGTCAGGTCGCAGACATAAGCCTTGCCACGCTTGATCAGCTCGACGGCCCAGTCGTGCAACTGGTCGAAGTAATTGGAGGCGTAGCGCACATCGCCGGCCCAGTCGAAGCCCAGCCACTTGACGTCGCTTTGGATGGCGTCGATGTACTCCTGGTCTTCCTTGGCCGGGTTGGTGTCATCGAAACGCAGGTGGCAGACACCACCGAATTCCTTGGCCAGGCCAAAGTTGACGCAGATCGACTTGGCGTGACCGATGTGCAGGTAGCCGTTGGGCTCCGGCGGGAAACGGGTGACGATGCTGCTGTGCTTGCCCGAGTCCAGGTCGGCCTGGATGATCGGCCGCAGGAAGTTCGCAGGGACAGCGGGGGCGCCTTTGGCAGCGGCGTTGGGCGCGTTGTCGGCAGTGGGCTTGCTCATAGGATCCTTGAATGCACGTGTCCGGCCTGGGTAGGCCGATTGAATCAAAGGGCCTATCATAGCCGAAGCAGTCAAGCTGCTGACAGCCGGCCGCTGACAAAGTGGCGCGATTTATCGCAGCAAATTGTCGCGATCCGGCAAAATGGGCCCCGCGTACGTGTGCCGCGGCAGCCCGATCCAGCGTCAGGTGACTGAGCGTGAACCTGCGCAACCTATTTCCGAATGCCCTGTGAGAGCGAATTTCAGCATGTCCAAAGTCAAACTGAGCACCAACCACGGCGACATCGTCCTGGAACTGGACGCCGATAAGGCCCCTCTGACCGTTGCCAACTTCCTGGCCTACGTTGAAGCCGGCCACTACTCGAACACCGTGTTCCACCGCGTGATCAAGGGCTTCATGATCCAGGGCGGCGGCTTCGAGCCAGGCATGAACGAGAAGAAAGACAAGCGTGCCAGCATCCAGAACGAAGCCGACAACGGCCTTAAGAACGACAAGTACACCATCGCCATGGCCCGTACCATGGAGCCGCACTCCGCCTCGGCGCAATTCTTCATCAACGCCTCCAACAACGACTTCCTCAACCACAGCGCCAAGAACACACAGGGCTGGGGTTACGCCGTGTTCGGCAAAGTGACCGAAGGCCAAGACGTCGTCGACAAGATCGAAGCCGTTTCCACCGGTTCCAAATCCGGCCACCAGGACGTGCCTAAAGAAGACGTGATCATCGAGAAAGCCGAGATCGTCTGAGTGATACTGCTGATCTCTGATCTGCACCTGCAAGAAGAACGCCCGGATATCACCCGGGCGTTTCTTGATCTGCTCGACGGCCGTGCGCGCCACGCCAAGGCCCTGTACATCCTTGGCGATTTCTTCGAAGCCTGGATCGGCGACGATGCCATGACGCCCTTCCAACAATCGATTTGCCAAGCCATGCGCCAGTTGAGCGACAGCGGTACGGCGATCTACCTGATGCACGGCAACCGTGATTTCCTGATTGGTCAGGATTTCTGCGATGCCGCCGGCTGCACCTTGCTGGCCGACCCGAGCGTGATCGAACTGGGCGGTGAGCAGGTATTGCTGATGCACGGCGACACACTGTGCACCCGGGACCTGGCCTACATGAAGCTGCGTCGTTACTTGCGCAACCCGTTGAGCCTGTGGATTTTGCGGCACCTGCCGCTGTCTTCGAGGCACAAGCTGGCGCGCAAGCTGCGCAGCGAAAGCCGCTCGCAGACCCGCATGAAGGCCACCGAGATCGTCGACGTCACGCCAGAGGAAGTGCCTAAGGTGATGGCGGCGCACGGTGTCAGGACGTTAGTGCATGGCCATACCCACCGGCCGGCGATTCACAAGCTGGTGGTGGACGGCCAGCCCGCACGGCGCATCGTGCTGGGGGACTGGGACCGCCGAGGTTGGACCCTGCAGGTTGACGAGCAGGGTTTTCAGCTGGCGCCGTTCGAGTTTTCTGCAAACGGATGACAACCGGCTTGTAGGAGCGCCCGGCGAGGCCGCTCCTACGACAACCGCCTCGGACAGAGGCTCAATGCTGGGCCACTGCCCCTTTATCCCCCTCACTGATCACATATTCACGATACTCGGGGTCCGCCTTGATCTGCGCCTCGGTAAACGGAATCACTGCCAGCTGCTTGGCCGAGAACGCCTTGGTCTGGTCATGGGCATGCGCCGAACCCGCCTCGCTCGACTGGGAGAACGCCAGCAGCCCCAGAGCCTGTGGGCCCTGATCGGTGAAGCTGACCAGTTGCAGGTAGCTGGTACCACTGACCACCAGGCGCTTGCCCGGCCCATGCGGCACGCTGTGGATCGCGTTATAGACCCCAAGCCCCTGCGGGCCACCCGGTACAGGCGTACCGTCAAGAGCCTGCTGCACCTGCCCCCACTGGCTGTCGCGCCCTACTCCGCTTTTACCCACCTGTTGCAAGGACGCCAAGGCCGCCTCGCGCAACAGCTTGCGCACCGCCGCCTGTTCGACCGCCAGGCCGCGCGGCGTGTGCTGCGGGTCCGCCGGGTCGAAGGCCACCCGCCAGCTTTCAGGGTGGGCCGCCAGGGCATTGAACATGTTCTCGAAATGCACCAGGCCAATGCCGCTGTCCAGGTCTGCCTTGCCGTTCCAGGCCAACAGGCTGTCACACACTGGCTGAAGGTCCGCTTCGGCTCCTTTGCACCACGCCAGCAGGTCCGGCAGCAGCAAGCTTGCGAGGTAGACTTCATCGTCCGTGACCATGCGCTGCAGGTCGTCGACGCCAAGCTTGGCGCTACCTTGCAGGCGGTTCAGGGCAAAACGCCCGCGCATGCCCAGCGGCTGGTCGTTGCGGCTGACCAGCGGTGAAAAACCGGTCAAGGGCTGCGCGGGGTTGGCCATCCAGGCGGGGTCGTTGGAGTTCTGCACAAAGTCCTTGCGCTCAAGGCTGGGCAGCAATCGCGCCGGGAAGATCCCGGGCTGCGCGGCCTGCGCATCGACCTTCCACGCACAGCCACTGCGCGAGCCATCCAGCACCACCAGGCGCCCTGAGGCCTTCGGGTTGCTGCAGGTGCTCAGCAGTTGCTGGTCGACATAGGGCACCACCGACTGGTTCAGGTACAGCGCTTGGCCACCTTCATCCACGGCAAGCGTGTTGACCCAAGGGATGCCCTGCAACTGCTCCACCGAGCCCTTCAGCGCGTCCAGGCTGTCGGCCCGGTTGATGCGGTACCACTGCTGCAGCACCCGCGTATTGTCCAGGTTGGCGTCGCGCAGGCTGTAAGCGGCTTGCGCGTCCCAGTCCAGGCGCCCTGGCCACTGCACCACGGGCCCGAACTTCGAGCTGTAGACTTGGCGTTCGACCTGCCTCAAGGTGCCATCCTCGGCCTTGACCGTGACGCTGACAGCTTGGCGCATCAACGGCAGCGACTTGCCGTCGAGCAGGTAGCGGCTCGGGTCCTTCGGATCGAGCTGAAGACGGTAGAGCGTGAAATGGTTCGACGTGTCGACCGTGTGCGTCCAGGCCAGGTGGCGGTTGAAGCCGATGTTCACCACCGGCAAGCCTGGCAATGCAGCCCCCATCACGTCCAGCTGGCCCGGTATGGTCAGTTGCATCTGATAAAAGCGCATACCGCCCATCCACGGGAAATGCGGGTTGGCCAGCAACAGGCCACGGCCGTTGGCCGAGCGCTGCGACCCGACAGCCACCGCGTTGCTGCCTCGTTCCGAAGCGAAACGCGCCTGCCGAGCCAGCGCCCTGGCAAAACCGGCCGCCGCGCGTTGGCTGGTCAGCGAAGGGGGCTGCGCCCCTGCCAACGCCTCGACGAACTGGCCGACACCTCCTTCAGCCAACAGCCGGCGGGTCAACTTGACCAGGTCCTGGCTGGTGATCGACCGCACCCACTCCCCAGTCCCGCACTCTGGCGGCAACCCTTGGCTGCGGCGCTCGGCCAGGGCGCGGTTGAAGCCACCTGCATAGCCGTCCAGCAGGTCACGCACCGGCGCTGGCTGAGCGTTTAGAAACGCACCCACGGCAGTCGGCGTGTTGAGCCAGGTGAAAAACAGGTCACTGGCCAGGTTGTCGCGTTGTTCGAAGGTCTTGGCCTTGGCACCAAAATAGCGCGAGCGCTCGCCGCTCACCGTCAGCACCTCGTTGGCCAGCAGGCACAGGTTGTCCTGGGCATACGCATAACCAATGCCATAGCCCAGGCCGCGCTCATCCTTGGCCACGATGTGCGGCACCCCGAAGCTGGTACGGCGGATCTGCGCGCTGGCATCGGCGCTGGCGGGCTGCGCTTGCAAGGCAATGCTGAAGGCGACCAGGGCAGCGGCCAAGCTGGCACGGGTCATGGGACGCGAAATTGAGAACACGGGCACACCTCGGAGTCAGGGGTCATCCCGATCAGACGAATGGCTGAATGAAAATTTTACGTATTACAACGATGTAGAACGTCTTGAACAGCAACAGGCAATTTTTTTGCGAGCGGGCTGCAGATTTTCCGTTCTCATTCGTCCTAGTAAGTGAGGCAACCACATTTCGGGTTAGTCCACGAAAAGGAGCATTCACATGTACAACCCGCAACCCTCAATGCAGGCCGGGCACATCCCGGGGAAGGCGCCCAAAGGACAGGACGCTTTCGCCGAGGAACGTGTTGGTAACGAACAGATTCGCGAGCTGCTGCGCACCTTTGGCCTGCGCACCAGTCTCATTCGGCTCAAAGTGATTGATGCCCTGCATGCGGCAGACCGCAATGGCCGCAGCATCGGCGTGCGTGGTGTGCACGCACAACTGGAACAACTGGATATCCCGCTGTCGTTCCTCAGTGTGCGCGAAGTACTCAAGCGGCTGTGCGCCGAAGGCGTCATCAACCTGGGCAGCGACAAATGCTACAGCCTCAACCCCCAGGCCCGCGCCGTGCTGGATCAAACCGCCCCCCGCTGAGCGTATGGCCGGCCACAGCTGGCCGGCCCGCACAGCTCAGCGCTTGACTTTGCGCCGCAGAATGCCGTTTATCACGACCACGACCACGGCAATGGCGATCGCCAGCATCTGGAAGGTCTGCTCACTGATCGTGCCTTGCTTTTGCAGGTGGGACAGGCCCAGCATTAGGCCCAGTACCACCAGGATGATCAGAAGTGAATATTTGAGGCGCTGCACGTGTGTCATTCAAAGTTCCTTGCAACATCAGGGGCAAATGGCTCGCAACGAGCCGCGGCAATGATACAACGCTCACCCGCACCAGCGCTGCATTTCCTGCTTAGCGTGGTGCCGTTCGCCTGAAAGCATGGGTCCTCATCGCCCGTGCCGGAGGCACCATGTACAGATCCATGCTGTTCGCATCCCTTGCCCTGACTTACCTCCCTGTCTACGCGCTGGACACTCGCCAGGCGCCCGCCGAGCAGTTGTTCAAGCTAGGCAGCGAACTGGCCGCCAACGCCGGCTCTAGCCAATGGCAGCAACTCTGGCAGCGCGCTCGCGAAGCCGGCTACCTGCAAGCCCGCACCGGTCAGGTTCATTTCACCGTGCCTGCATCGCTGCTGCCAGAGCTGGCCCGCCAGACCTTGGCGCAGGCCGATCAGGTTTACCCCGTGCAGCAGACCCGAGCACTTTATCGCCGTGACTTTCCCGATCGCACTGTAGGAAAGCGCGGCGAGCATGCGTTCAGTGCTCTGTGCCTGCTGGTCGACTGGCGCGCCCTGCCACAGGGCATGAGCACAACCCCCAAGGCCTACTTGAAAAGTGCCAGCCTGTTGAGCAGCTATCCGTGCGACTGAGGGTCCCCGCCCCCAACTTGCAAGCTATGAAGTGCGACCACGGAAAATCAACAGCTGCGGCGAGTAGTTGAAGCAGCGTCCTACAACAAGCGAAATCGCTGCCTGCAAACCCTGCTCACCGAGGCTACAAACCCCAGCCTAAATGCCGCCTAGCGACGCGCCCTGGCTCTACCTGAGAATCCAGTCACACCTTCGACATTACGCCGCGGGTGATCGCTTACCGCATCGCAACCCTGAACGAAGGAGCGTCGCATGGAGTTACCAGACCTCACCTGCATAGACATCAGCCATTTGCCGCATTCATTGCAAGCGCTGATCGACTGCATCGGTATCGAAAACGCTTTCCAGCTGACCTGCGCCTATGGCGGCAGACCCAAATACATCCCCAAGCACCGCGAGCGGACCAAGCTTGCCGATGTACTCCCGGCCGAGGCGCTCGATGCGCTGATCAAACGCTTCGCCGGCGTAGCCCTGGAAATCCCCAAGGCCGATCACTTCATGCGCCAGCTGCGCAACCTGCAGATCCAGAAAGAAAGCGCCGATGGTTTGTCACGCAGCTTGCTGGCCGACAAATACGGCTTGAGCCTGCGCCAGATCGGCAATATCCGCCGCCAGGAACCTTGCGTTCGCTAGCCAATGAGCAACGAGGTCGTTACTGACGACCCTTCATGCAACCCCACTAAAAAGAGAATCCAGCTATGTCGATAGACTCTAGCCTCATCGGATCCGTCATCAATGCCTTGCCGATGGACCGTATGATTGCAGGCCCCCTGCAAGCTATGGTCCAAGCACAGGTCACCGCCAGCAAGTCCTATGCAGACTTCCTGATGCAAGTCTGCGTTCAGGAAGGCAAGGCCGTCGCGATCCAGTTCGACTATGACGAAACCATCGTCGATGAACAGGGCGAGTACCAAGGCGTCGTCAGCAAAACGATGAAAGTGCCGCTGGTGGCAGCGATCACCCACCCGAACATCTCCATCGAAGAAGGCAAAGTCGAGTTCGAACTGACCATCAATCAGATGTCGGAAGATGTAACCGACAAAAACATGGCCGCAGAAGCCACCGGGTCCCTTGGCTGGGGGCCATTCAGCCTCAACGTCAAGGGCAGCATCAGCCACAAGTCCACGCAAACCCGCAAGACCGATACCCGCGCCCGCTACGCGTTCAACACTACCTTGAAGCGGCAGGACCCGCCCGAAGCAATGATGAGGGTCATCGACTTCCTGACCGAAGCCGCAACCAAACCCACCATCGTCAAGAGCGCGACGCTTGATAGCCCAGACGCTATCTCGCAGGCCGACAGGTTGAAAGGCCCCACGGCAGGCACCAATCCGCAGGCCCCTGGCAAACAACCAGCTGACAGTGACACCCCGCCAACAAATTGAAGCTGGCAAGAATCGCCCCCTCGCAGCAGGGGGCACCACCCCACCCAGGAGCCGAATGATTGGACAAGTCCCTAGCCCCCATGACATCCATCGACCTGCGCGAGATCACGCGGGGCCTGCAAGAAGCCGCCAGTGCCACCAACAGCCTGATTGCACAACAGTACATCAACCTGTTCGATCAGTTCTTCGACTGTGACACCGAAGCACTGGGCGCCCCGATGAAGGCCAAGATGGTCGAAGTGGCCATGGATGAGCAGCACATCATGCGCGTGCCCTTGTTTGCGCTGGTATCACCCAAGGGCCTGGCCCTGGAACGCATGCAGGTCGACTTGTCGGTTCGGGTCAAGGGCACCGAGGCGCAAGAAGCATTGCTGACCGCCAGCGAGCAAACTGCGGCCAGCTTCAAGGTCACCATTGGCGGCCAAGGCCGCCAGGGCGAAAGTCGCGACCCCGACGAGGTACAGATCCGCATGCAGTTTCAGGCCAGCGAGCCGCCTGAAGCGCTGAACCGGCTGATCGAGGAATACACCAGCCTGATCACACCGGTACGCCTACCCAGGTCCAGTCCCCCACCCCTCTCCGGCTCCAATGAATTCATCGAAGCGGCCACGGTCCGTTGCTGACCGCGGCGATCAGAAGTCCCGCTTGTAGAAGATATCCAACGAGCTGGCCAACCCGCTTGCCGCCTCGAGGTAGACCATCCGGCTCAACTTGTAGCGCAACGCGATGGTGTTGGCAGGCTCGAACACCCCTACCCCGTAACGCAGGCTCAGTTTCTCGGTCAGGTTGCCGCTGGCGACCACGCTGGTGGTGTTGCCCGAACCTTCGGTATCCAGCTGGAAATCATCGATGCCCAGGCTCGACGCCAGGCTCCCAGTGATACCGGCACTGCCGGCAAGCCCCAGGCCCAACGCTGCTTCGGCAAGCATGTTGTTGTCTTCACCCGATGTGCCCAACGGACGCCCCAGCACCAGGTACGACAGCGCCTGCTCCTGGCTCATGGCGGGTTCGGAAAACACCTGCGTGGTCGGTTGCTCGGCACTGCCACTCAAACGGATACCGGCAATCACATCATCGACCTTGCGAATGGCCTCGATGTCCAGATACGGCTGATCAATCGGACCAGCGAACAGCAGCCGCGCCCGGCGAATGGTCAGGCGCTGCCCATAGGCACGGTAACGGCCATCGGCCAGGCTCAACTCACCCCGGGTATCGAGGTTGTCGCCGATGTGCACATGGCCGAGCAGGTTGGCAGTGAGGCCAAAACCACTGAACGACAGCTTGTCTCGCCCAACCTCGACATCGATGTCCATCGCCATTGCCAGGGGCTGTTTACCCTCTTCGGTCTGATGGCCGATGATCACCGTGTCATCGGACACCTTCACGGTCGATGGCGGAAGTTCGCGTACCGTGATCTTGCCTTTTGGCACTTGGACCTTGCCCGTCACTGCCAGCTTGTCGTCGATCAGGCGCAAGTTCAGGTCAGGGGCGACGTCCAGGGTCGCGTAGGGCTCCACCGTCACCGGCAATTGCTGCCCCTGCAAACGCAGGTCCATGCCCAGCGCCTGGCCCCAGGTCAGGTTACCGGTCAGTTGGCCGCGCCCTGCTTCGCCACTGCGCCAGTTGCCATTGAGCTGAACCTGCTCGCCCGCAATGGCTGCCTGCAATGACAAGTCTTGCAGGCTTAGCGGCAACTCGGCGCCGCTGACCTCGCCACCGCTCAACACCAGGTTGCCGTTGACCTGTGGCGCAAGCAAGGTGCCCGACAAACGACCGCTGCCATTGAGTTGCCCGGTCAGGCGCTCGACCATGGGCACGAATGGTCGGGCCACCGACAGGTCCAGGCCCGTCAGGCTGAAATCACCCGACAGCGGTTTATTCTTGCCCAGTGGGTCAATGCGGGTATTCAAGCTCAGTTCACCCAGGCGCTCGCCGCGAAATGCCAGGCGGGCATCGATACGTCGTGGCGCCAAGGTGCTGTCCAGGCGCAAGGACTGATAAGGGAAGTCGACCCAGCGGTCCTTATCACGCACCCGCAGGGTGCCGCCACTGGCGTCGACTACGATGCTGCCCTTGGGGCCACTGGCCGGCACATCGAGGTTGACGTCGGCGTTCAGCAGGCCTTGCCAGGCAAAATCTTTTGGCAGCCACTGGGCCAGGCTGTCCAGGGGGAACTGCTTGAGGTGATAACGCAGGCGTGGCTCCGGTGCCAGGCGCTGGTCTTCACCACACAGGCTGGCTTGACCGGAACGCCAGCAATGGGCGCCGAAATCTAGCTGGCCGCTGGCCAAGCGCTGCAAGCGTGCCGGAGCCTGCAACTGCCAGTCCTGGCCACCGGCCTGGATCCGCCCACTGGCCAACCGACCACGCCAATCGCCCTTGTTCAACTGGCCGTCCAGGCCAAGGTCGAGCTTGAGCTGCGGGCCGTCGAGCGCCAGCGTCAGGGCCTGCTGGCGAATGTCACCTTTGCCATTGGCCTGCAAGGTGCCCAGTGCCGTGTCACCCAGGTGTATGCCGCCCGCCTTGAGCTCGATCACACCACGCTGGGCGTTATCCAGCCGGGCGTCGAGGTCCAGTCGCTGGATACGGTTCTCGGCCTGCGCCAGTTGCTGGCCCTGCAGGGTGAGCGTGCCCTGGGGCGCTTGCAAGGTGCCAGCAATGTCCAGCCGGCCTTTGACTTGCCCCTGCAGCCTCGGCCATAGCTGGCCCAGGCGCGGCAGGTCGAGATCCACCCGCCCCGCCAGCCGCTGTTGCAAGCTGCCACTGCCATTGATGCGGTTGTCACCCAACTGGATCGCCAGGGCGCCGAGGGTCCAGCTCTGCCCTGCCCCTTGCGCTTCGACCTTGAGCACCGCCGGCTGACCGCGCAGGCGGCCTTTGAGGTCGAGCTGGGCATCGAGCTTAAGCTCGTCACCCTTCATTTCACCTTTGCTGCGCAGAGGCCCGGCCAGGGTACCCGGCAGTTCGGCAAGCCAATACGCAGGGTCCAGCGCCGAAAGCTGCACATCGACGTCCCATGCCAGGGTATCGGCGAAGCGCACCGCGACACTGCCGGCGGCCTTGCCCTGCCCCGCGGTGAGCGCCAGCTGCGGCAGCTTCACCTGGGTCAGGTCACCCTCGAACGGGCTGGCCAGCGTGAAGGCACCCGCCGGGCCGTCAAGGTCGCCATTGAAGGTGCCCTGGTAGTTGCCATCGCGGTAGCGAACCTGGGCGTTGAAGCGCTTGAGCGTGACGTCGGGCGGCGTTTCCAGTGGGTACAGGCGCAGCCATGGGAAATCCAGCCATTCGAGCTGGGCATCGGCGCTCAGGCCCTGTTGCCAGTCGGCACTGGCCTGTAGCTTGAGCCGCTGGCTATCGCTGGCGCTGAGGTCAAGGGCATCGAGCTTGGCACCCTTGCTGTCGACCCGCCCGGACAAGGCCAAGGCGATCGGCGACTGTTCGGCGGGCAAACTGGCCGAACCCGACAGTAAATAGCCCTTGAGCAGATCGCCCTTGGCGTTGAGTTCGAGCTGTTTGAACTGCAGGGTATCTGGCAACGAAGCAGTCGGTTTGAACGCCTCGGAGCGAATCTGCAGCGTTGCTGGCAGGTGTTCCGCCAACGCCTGCAACTCACCGCTCAAGCTTGCATCGAGGTAACCCGAGCTGGTGCCTTCGAGCGTGAGGGTTTTCTGCAGCTCGCCTTTGGCTGCCAGTGCCAGCTGCCAGCTTTTGCCCTCCACCGAGGGCAGTTGAACCTGCCCCTGCAATTGCACAGGCCAGTCGCCTTCAGGCTGCAAGTCACCTTGCAGGTCCAGGCGCAGGTCGTCCCGTTGCAGTTGCAGGCTATCGATGCGCATCCCGGTCCGGGTCCAGTGCGCCGCCAGTTGCAGATCACCGAGCAGGTCGCTGCCGTCCAGGCGCAACTGGCCGACCTTGACCTCACCCAGTTCGATGTCAACCGGCAAACGCAAGGCCGGGAGCTGCAAAGGGCCACTGTCGACTGGCGTTTCACTCGGCGCAAACGCCATGTCGATGCGCTGGGCATGCAACTGCTCGATACACAAGGTGCCACGCAACAGGCACGCGGGCGACCAAGCCAATAGAGGCGCCTGTACTTCGACTCGGTTACCGCCGTCGACCCAGCTCAGCCGACTGGCTTGCCAAGTGCCGGCCAGTCGCCCCGTGAAATCAGCAACCTCAAGCCCCGGCACCTTTGCCAACGCCCAGCGGCTGCCGCTTTCGGTACCTACCAGCATGCCAAGCGCCAGGCCCACGGCCAATACCAGGCCGAGTAGACCCAGCAGAATGAATTTGAACACACGTGTCACAGCTCAGGCCCCATGGAGAAGTGCAGGCGGATACCACCCTCGTCATCGAGTGCCTTGGCCAGGTCCAGGCGCAGCGGCCCAACCGGTGAAACCCAACGCACGCCAATACCTACCCCAGTCTTGAGGCTGGGCAGCTCGAGCGTGTTGAACGAGTTGCCTTGATCGACGAAGGTCGCCACCCGCCACTTCTCAGTCACCGAATATTGGTACTCGACGCTGCCTGCCACCAGGTAGCGCCCACCAATGCGGTCGCCATCACTGTTTTTCGGCGACAGGGTCTGGTAGTCATAGCCGCGCACGCTCTGGTCACCACCGGCGAAGAAGCGCAGCGAAGGCGGGATGTTGTTCTTGTAACCGTTGGTGGCGCTGCCGCCGAACTGCACCCGGCCGAGGAAGCGATGGTTGTGGCCGAGCGTGGTCAGGCCTTTGAGCAATACGTTGCCGTGCAGCAGGTTGGTGTCGGAAACCAGCCCTTCCTTGGCCACCTGTGTGTCGAACTGCAAGCGGTAGCCGTTGTGTGGGTCGATACGGTTGTCGCTGCGCAGGTACGAAAAGCTCACACCCGGCATCAGCAGGTTGCTCAGCCCCGAGTCATCACCCAGGCGGTATTCCTCACGCTGGTACTTGAGCGAGATGACCCGCTGCCAGCCACTGGGCAACTTGCTGTGCCATTCCGGGCCAACCGTCAGCAGCTTGCTGAGGGTGTCGGTACCGGCGATTTCCTCGTTCTGGTAACCGCCAGCAAAGCGCAACTTGTCGGTCAGCGGCGGGTCCAGCGGGATGTCGTACCACAGGCCGACGTTCTGCCGGGGGGCCGACAGCTCGGTTTCCCAGCCATAGCTGTGGCCTTGGGGGTTGACCCAGTGCCGCGTCCAGTTCGCCTTGCCGCGTGGCCCGACGTCGGTCGAGAAGCCCAGGCCCAGGCCCATGGTGCGGGGTTTGCGGGTTTCCAGGCGGACATCCACGGGGATGTCCTCACCTACGGCAGCGGTCGGCGCGGCATCTACCCGCACGCCTTCGAAGTAGCCACTTGATTGCAGGTCGTTGTTGAGCTCGGCGATCAGCTCGGAATCGTAGGGTGTGCCGGGTTTGAACGAGACCATGCGCTGCAGCAGGTCATCATCGAGGGGGGTGTCACCACCGAACTTGACTGCGCCCAGGCGATAGCGAGGGCCGCTTTGGTAGACCAGTTCGATGTCGGCCACACCGGCCTGGGGGTCGACCGCCAGGCGCTGGCGGCTGAAGCGGCCGGCGAAGAACCCATAGCGCGAGGCCTGATTCTGGATCAGCCGCTTGGCATCCTCATACAGGCCGTGGTTGAGCTGCTCGCCAGCGCGCAACGCCTTGCTGTCGGGCACCCGGAACGCCTTCATTTCACTGGCAGGGCCTTCGATACGCACGGTCACGTCGCGCAGCCTTACCGGCTCGCCCGGCGTGATCTGGATGATCAGTTGCGCGGGTTGCTCGGCCTTGGCAGGGGGCTTGACCTCGGTTTCGATCTGGGCCTGATAGTAGCCAAGTGCCTGCGCTGCTTTGCGCGCCTGCTCCTCGGCCCCGCGGCTGAAGCGCAATAGCGCTTCTTCGTCGCGGTCGCCAAGGTTGCCAATATAGCCTTCGACATTGGCCTTGAGCGCTTTGTTGGCGGGCTTTACCTTCACCAACAACTCGCTCTGGCCCCATGCTGCAAAACTGGCGACCCAGAAAACCAGGCCCCAGGTCAATCTTCCTGAATACGTCATGCGGCGCATGCTACCAGAGCCGGGCGCTCAAGGGAGCCGTCTGGCGACCTGTCAGGCAAAAGCAGGATTCGAAGAGACCGGGTTGGGGTGAAAAAATACCCGCTCGCGGATAGGCCCTACAGCAACCTCGCCAATTTCCTCATAGCCCTGACGCTGATAGAACGCCAGGTAGTGCTCATTGCCGGTGTCCAGCACCACGCCCTGGGTGCTCGGGTCTTCTGCGCACCAGTCATGCACAGCCTGTAACAATTGCTCGCCGTACTGGCGCCCCTGAAACTGTGGATGCACCCCCAACAACGGCAACACGTGCACCTGGTCTGTGGGCAGGCAACTGGCCAATGCCGCCTGGTAATCCATATAGCGCCGTGTGCAGCGCAGGCCAGTACCCAGCATCATGCGCAAACGCCAGGCCCAGCTGTCGGCCACCCCCAGCCTGCGCAGCGGCGGCACGATCAGGGCCACGGCAATCAGGCGGTCATCCACCAACAGGCCGATTGCAGGCAATTGCAGATAGAAATGCTGGCGTACCCATTCACGCACCATCACGCGCAAACGCCGCTCATAGCCTGGGCGCTGCGCTTCGAAAATGTAGGCGAACGTAGGCTCGTGGCGGTAGGCGTTGTACAGCAGCGAACGTGCCTCGCGACTGTAACCATCGTCGAGCTGGCAGATACGGGCTGGGGTGGCAGTGGTGTCGGGCATTGCGGGCAGTCCTCCTGGAATGGGCTTACAGTGCCTTGGAGGGGCGCCACCGCGCATCGTTCACCCCCTTCAGCACGTTAGCAGCAGCACCCGCAACCCGCCATGCTGGTGATGACGCGCGATGTCGGCTAGCATCGCGGCTTTTGCCAGGATTGTCTTTCCATGAAGATCGTCTGTTTCAACATCAACGGCCTGCGTGCCCGCCCGCATCAGCTGGCGGCCTTGATCGACAAGCACCAGCCGGACGTGATCGGCCTGCAGGAAACCAAGGTCAGTGACGATCAGTTCCCGCTGGCCGATGTCCAGGCGCTGGGTTACCACGTGCACTACCACGGCCAGAAGGGTCACTACGGCGTTGCCTTGCTGTCGCGCCAGGCCCCCCTGAGCCTGCACAAGGGCTTTGCCACCGATGAAGAAGACGCCCAGCGCCGTTTCATCTGGGGCACCTTCGCCGATGCCGATGGCAACCCGGTCACCATCATGAACGGCTACTTCCCCCAGGGTGAAAGCCGCGACCACCCCACCAAGTTCCCGGCCAAGCAGCGCTTCTACAGTGACCTGCAGGCGTTGCTCGAAGGTCAGTTCCGCAATGACCAGCCGGTGCTGGTGATGGGCGACATGAACATCTCGCCCCAGGACTGCGACATCGGCATCGGCCCGGACAATGCCAAACGCTGGCTCAAGACTGGCAAATGCAGCTTCCTGCCCGAAGAGCGCGAGTGGATGGAGCGCCTCAAGGGCTGGGGATTGGTCGACAGCTTCCGCCACCTGTACCCGGAAGTGGCCGACCGCTTCAGCTGGTTCGATTACCGTAGCCGTGGTTTCGAGGACGATCCAAAACGTGGCCTGCGCATCGACCTGATCATGGCCTCGCAGCACCTGGTGCCGCGGATCAAGGCAGCGGGCGTGGACTATGAACTGCGTGGGATGGAAAAGCCGTCAGACCATGCGCCGATCTGGCTGGAGTTGAGCTGATCGAGGCTGGGTGTAGGCGGTAGATTTGCAGCGCCTGGGAGATCGAGCGCCGCGCGGGCGGCGCTCGATCTCATAAACGCTGAAAATCCACCGCCCTGCACCTGCCGCTCTACAACCCCAACCGCAACGCCGCCCCCACCCCTGCCCCACGCGTATCGTCCGCCGCGCTGACCAGCGCAAAGTTGTAAGCCCCATGTGACCAATACCGCGCCTCCAGTTGCCCATCAACCCGCTGCCCATCAGGCATGCGTTGGTAATGCTCGCTGGGCGAGCGCATGAACAGGCTGATCCGTTCACCCTTGCCATCCTGAAACACCAACAATGCCGCCGGCCCCTGCTCGTTGCTGAGCAATCGCGCGCCCACCGGCCGGAACCCGTAACCCGCCAGATCCGGCAACTGCCCTACGCGGTTGAAGTGACGCCCCAGCCATTCACGCAATTGGGTCGGGTCGCTGGCCTGGATATCCAGCGCCTCACTGCCGGCAAACAACCGATGAGCCTGGACCGCATCGGCCATCGGCAGATCGACCCTTACCAGCGTGGCATCCCGCATCTGCCAGCCGCCCATCCCCCCCACGCCGAGCGCCAGCAGCAACACCGCCGCCGACGCCCAGCGCCGTTGACGACGCTGGCGCAGCCGCAGGCGCAGCTGGCCCAGGTCGAGTTGCGCAGCCCCTGGTTGTTCACCCAGGCCGGCCAATGCCGCACGCAGGCGGCGGGCATCACTGCGCCAGGCCTCGACCCTGGCCGCTTGCTGCGGGTTGGCCGTAAGCCAGGCCTGCACTTCGGCCCGACGCCCCGGCGCCAGGCGTTCATCGACATAAGCATGCAATTCGTCTTCGCTGGGGATCAGGCGCGTCATTTCAGTCTCCGCAAGGCCGGGGGTTGAGGGTTGCCCTCGGTCAGTTCGCGCAAGGCATTGCGGGCGCGCGACAGGCGCGACATCACAGTACCGATGGGGATGCCCAAAGCCTGGGCGGCCTCCTTGTAACTCAAGCCTTCGATGCTCACCAGCAACAGCAAGGCACGCTGCTCGGCAGACAACCGGGCAAACGCCTGCAGGTCGGCCTGGGCCAGGACGATGGCCTCGATATTGCCGCCGACCGGCTCGCTTTCCACCTCGGCACGGCCAAACCAGGACAGCCAACGGGCATGCAGGCGGTCGCGACGCTTGCCGTCGAGAAACAGCCGGTAAAGGATGGTGAACAGCCAGGCGCGCAGCGCCTCTGCCTCGCGTTGCTGGCCATGGCGGCTCAAGGCGCGCTCGACGGTGGCTTGCACCAGGTCGTCGGCGCTGCCGGGTTCGCGCGTCAACCACAAGGCAAAGCGCCGCAGACGTGCAAGCAGCTCGCGCCATTGGTGTTCGTCCAGATCGTGCATGGCAAATGTCCCGGCCTCTGGGGTTGTCAGTGTATGGGGCAGACGCCCGGCAACAAAATCTATTCCCTCCCAGGGAATAAGTTTTGCCCTGCCCCGTCGTACCGGCATCTTCACTGAACCGGACGACAACCATGAACTCACCCTTGTACGGCCCCGCCAAGGCCCTGCGCCTGGCCGCCATCGGCGCTGTGATGCTGGCAGCGGGCGTTGGCTTTGCCTATGCCGCAGGCTGGATCGGCGCAGCCAAGCTGACGCCGCAGCGCATCATCGACACCTTCGAAGCCCAGGCCGGGCACTACCCGGGCTACCGCAAGAACCACGCCAAAGGCCTGTGCGTCAGCGGCTACTTCCAGGCCAGCGGGCAGGCTGCCAGCCTGTCCACGGCGCGGGTGTTCAGCCAGGCACGGGTGCCGGTGATCGGCCGCTTCGCCATCGGTGGCGCCAACCCTTATGCGCCAGACACCGCCATCCCGGTGCGCAGCCTGGCGCTTCAGTTGAGCAGCGACGACGGGCAGGTCTGGCGTACCGGCATGAACAACCCGCCCGTGCTGGCGGTGAGCACGCCGCAAGCCTTCTATGAACAGGTGCTAGCGAGCACGCCTGACCCTGCCACCGGCAAACCGGACCTTGCCAGGCAGCAGGCGTTCTTCGCGGCTCACCCTGAAAGCGCGGCGTTCCGCCAGTGGGCCGCGAGCTACAAGCCAAGCAACAGCTTTGCCAGCACCCAGTACCACAGCATCAATGCCTTTCGCCTGATCGACGCCGCCGGGGCAGCCCAGCCAGTGCGCTGGCAACTGGAGCCGCAGACGGCGTTTACGGCGCTGCCAGGGCAGGTGGACGACAAACTGTTCCTGCAGCATGACCTGCAACAGCGCCTGGCCCAAGGGCCGCTGCGCTGGACCCTGCGCCTGGTCCTGGCCGAGCCCGGTGACGCCGTGGACGACCCGGCCAGCCCCTGGCCTGCACAGCGGCGCAGTGTGGATGCCGGCACGCTCGTGCTCGAACAGGTGGACGCTGCTGAACAAGGCGCTTGTCGAGACCTGAACTTCGACCCGCTGATCCTGCCCCATGGCATCGAAGCGTCCGCCGACCCGATCCTCGCCGCCCGTTCGGCCGCGTATTCGGAATCGTTCAACCGCCGCAGCCGCGAATCGCTCGGCACCGGAGCCCGCCCATGAAACCCGAAGCCTTCCATCCCCTCGCTCGCCTGCTGCACTGGCTGATGGCCGTGCTGATCGTGGCCATGCTGTTTATCGGCGTGAGCATGGTCAGCGACCTGTCACTGCGCCATCCATTGCTGATCGAGCTGCACAAGGCAACGGGCCTGGCCTTGCTGGTACTGGTGCTGCTGCGTATTGCCCTGCGCTTGACGCTGCCTCACCCACCGCTGCCACGCGACCTGCCAACGCTGCAACGGCTCGCCGCCGGGGCCTCGCACCTGGTGCTCTATGCCTTGATGCTGGCCATGCCCCTGCTGGGTTGGGCGATGCTTTCGGCCGGCGGTTATCCGCGGCCCCTGCAGTTGCCTGCGATCGCCCCGCATGACCTTCAGCTGTATGCCGTGCTGCGCCAAGCCCACGGCTGGGCCGGCTACCTGCTGTTCGCGACGGTTGTGCTGCACCTGGGCGCAGCCCTGATGCATGCCTTGGTGCGTCGCGACGGCGTCTTGCGTAGCATGTGGCCTGGCCCCCTGCGTCGCAGCGACTGAGCCGAAGCGGTCCGGGGCGTTCGACATTCGATAATAATTCTTATTAAGATCGGCGTACTTTTCGCTAAAAACTCTGGACTGCCCTATGAACGTCGCAAAGGATCCTGCCACTCTCGTTCCTGCCAGCACCCTGGACTTACGCCCACTGCTGCTGGCCAACATGGCCTGTACCATGTCGATGATGGCCTTCGTCGCCCTGATCGGCCCGATCGCACGCCAACTCGGCATGGCCACCTGGCAAGCCGGTGCCGCCGTGACGGTGGCCGGTGTGGTCTGGGTACTGCTGGCCCGCCCCTGGGGCCGCGCGGCCGACCGGCTCGGGCGCCGGCGCGTGTTGCTGCTTGGCAGCGCAGGCTTCACCCTCGCCTACTGGCTGTTGTGCCTGTTCGTCGAAGGCGCGCTGCGCTGGCTGCCGGGCGCATCCCTGGCCTTTATCGGCCTGATGCTAGCCCGCGGGTGCATCGGGGCGTTCTATGCCGCCATCCCGGTGGCCTGCAATGCAATGATCGCCGACCATGTCGAACCGCAGCAGCGGGCGCGGGCCATGGCCTCGCTGGGGGCGGCCAACGCCGTCGGCCTGGTGCTGGGCCCGGCCCTGGCCGCACTGCTGGCGCGGCACAGCCTGAGCCTGCCGTTCCACCTCATGTCGCTGCTGCCGGCCTGCGCGTTCTTCGTGCTGCTGTTCACCCTCAAGCCACAGGCACTGGCCAAAAGCCACGCGCCCAGCCCTGTGCACTTGAGCGATCCGCGCCTGCGCCGGCCTTTGCTGGTGGCCTTCAGCGCCATGCTCAGTGTCACAGTGTCGCAAATCACCGTCGGCTTCTTCGCCCTCGACCGCCTGCACCTGGGCCCGGCCGAGGCCGCCCAGGCTGCCGGCATCGCCTTGACCACGGTGGGGGTGGCACTGATCCTGGCGCAGGTGGTGCTGCGCCAACTGGAGTGGCCACCGTTGAAAATGATTCGGGTGGGTGCCAGTGTCTCGGCGGTCGGTTTTGCCTGCGGCGCACTGGCGGCCACTGCGCCCTGGCTGTGGGCCTGCTACTTCGTCGCCGCCGCCGGCATGGGCTTTGTGTTCCCGGCATTCTCGGCACTCGCCGCCAATGCCATGCAAGCCTCTGAACAAGGTGCCACCGCCGGCTCGATCGGCGCTGCCCAGGGCATGGGCGCGGTGATCGGGCCACTGGCCGGCACGCTGGTGTATGCCCTCGACCCGCGCTTGCCGTTCCTGGCGGTGGCTGCGCTTTTGCTGCTGGTCGGGCTATGGCCGATGCCACGCGAGAAGCGGGCCTGATAAGCACAGCGCGCAAGCGTGCAGAGTGTGCTTTAATGCGTCGCTCATTATTTTTGACACCTCTGATTACAAGGCGGCTATGGACACGGGGACGCGACTCAAACTGGTGCGTGAACGCAACAACCTCTCCCAACGGGAACTGGCCCGCCGCAGCGGGCTGACCAACTCGACGATCTCGCAGATCGAACAGAACCGCGTCAGCCCTTCGGTCAGCTCCCTGAAAAAACTGCTCGAAGGCATCCCGATGAGCCTGGCGGAGTTCTTCAGCTTCGACGAGCCAGTACGGGAAGAGCGCTTCGTGTTCCGCGCCAGCGAGCAACCAGACCTGGGCCGCAACGGCCTGCGCATGCTGCTGGTCGGCGCCAGTGTCGAGGCACGGCAGATGCGCATGTTGCGCGAGCTGTACGCACCGGGCGCCGACTCGGGTGAGCCGATCGTGCATGCAGAAGGCGAAGAGTGCGGCCTGGTCACCCGTGGCACGGTCGAATTGTGGGTTGATGGCCAGGTTAGCGTGCTCAACTCGGGCGATGGCTACTACATCCCCACCACTCTGCCCCACAGCTTCAAGAACATCGGCCAGGATGAGGCCGAGATCATCAGCGCCAATACCCCGGCGAATTTCTGACAGTGAGCCGCAGCGGTACCGTGAGCACGCGGGAAGCGTATCAGCGCTTGCGCGACGCAGCCCTGGGTGTTCACGCCCTGCAAATAAGCGCCCACCGCCACGATGGCCTGGTCGATGTGACGATCGAAGGCTGGCAGATGACCCTGGCCGTGGACGCTGAAGGCCTTGCCCATTGCGTCCACTGCCAGGCACCCAACGGCGATCAGGCCGGGCTTGAAGACTGGTACCGCTACGGCACCAACCCGGCCGACCTGCTCAGCCTGTGGGAGCGCACTCAGCTGGAAACACGCCTGGCACGCTGACGCAGCGCGTCCTCGACAAAGTCCAGGCGGTCTTGCCCAAAGAACATCTCATCACCAACAAAGCAGGTCGGTGCGCCAAACACGCCGCGCGCCACCGCATCCTCCGTCGCCTGCTTGAGCGCAGCCTTCACTTGCACATCGCCGGCCAGCGCACTGAATGCGGCAATGTCGAAGCCCGCCTGTTCCAGGGTCTGTTGCAACACTGCCGCGTCACCCAGATTACGCCGCTCGCCCCACATCCCAGTGAACAATGCCTTCAACAGCGCCTCGAAGCGCTGCGGGTCTTGCAACTGCGTGCCGATCACCCCGCGCATCAGCATCAGGGTATTGAGCGGAAACCCCGGCGGCAGCCCGAACGGTACACTGTAGCGGGCAGCGAAGCGCCCCAGGTCGGTGAACATGTAGCGACCCTTCGCCGGGATCATTGCCGGGGACGCATTGCCGGTGGCCTGGAACACCCCGCCCAGCAGCATGGGCCGGTAGTGCAGCGTTGCGCCTTGGCGGGCGCAAATACCCGGCAGTTGCGTCCACGCCAGGTAGCTGGCCGGGCTACCAAGATCAAAGAAGAATTCGACGGTATTGGTCATGGGTACGGTCCTTGATCGATGAGGGGGCTTACCAGCGTTCCATCCAGGGGCGCAGGTCCAGTTCGAATGTCCAGGCGTCTCGCGGCTGGGCGTGAAGGAACCAGTAACTGTCGGCAATGTGAGCCGGGTCAAGGATGCCATCCTGGTCCTTCAGGGCGTAGCGCTCGGGGAAGCTGTCACGAATGAACGCGGTATCGATGGCACCATCCACCACCACATGGGCCACATGGATATTGCGCGGCCCCAACTCGCGCGCCATGCTCTGCGCCAACGCCCGTAGGCCGTGCTTGGCGCCGGCAAATGCGGCAAAGCCGGCGGCACCCCGTGTACCTGCGGTAGCGCCGGTAAACAGAATCGTGCCGCGTTCACGCACCACCATGCGCCGGGCCACTGCCTGAGCGGTCAGAAACCCGGCAAAACAGGCCATTTCCCAGATCTTGAAGTACTTGCGTGGCGTTTCATCGAGAATGCTGCAAGGCACATTGGCGCCGATATTGAAGACAAACGCCTCGATCGGGCCAATATCACGCTCGATGGTCTCCACCAGCGCCGCCACCTCATCTTCCTTGCGCGCATCGGAGCCAAAGCCATGGGCCTGGCCGCCTGCTGCGCGTATTTCGTCCAGTAGCGGTTGCAGCTTGTCAGCCTGTCGGCGGGTGACGCAGGCGACGTAGCCCTCCTTGGCGAACCGTTTGGCAATCTCGCCCCCGGTGGCATCCCCCGCGCCGATCACAAGCACTACTTTTTGTTGTCGAGTCATGTGCGCCTCTTTGGTGAATGATCGTTTAGTAAACGAACGCTATGTTATGATCGGCCCCATCGTCAAGCCAGCGCGCAGAGGTTCATGAATGCGCTATTCCAGCGAGCACAAGCAACAAACCCGCGAAAAGCTGTTGGCCACCAGCGGTGCGCTAGCCAAACGCGGTGGCTTTACCAGCACCGGCGTGGCCGGGCTGATGAAGGCCATCGGGCTGACCGGCGGTGCCTTTTACAACCACTTCCCGTCCAAGGATGATCTGTTCACCGAAGTGGTGCGTCAGGAACTCTGCAATAGCCCACTGGCACGCCTGGCCAGCCAAGGCGCCAGCCGCGAACGCCTTGGCCGTTGCCTGCAGCAGTACCTGAGCATGGCTCACTTGCACAATGCCGAAGGTGGCTGCCCGTTGCCGCCGCTAGGGGTGGAAATCGCCCGGGCAGACCTTGCAGTGCGAGAGGTGGCCGAGCATTGGCTGGTCGAGCTGCACAAGGCCTGGGCTGCCACACTGGAGGATGAAGCGTTGGCCTGGGTGTTGATCAGCCAATGCGTCGGCGCGTTGCTGGTCGGGCGCATGCTGGCCAGTCAGGCGGTGCAATCGCAGGTGCTGGACGCCAGCCGCACCTTCGTTGAAAAGGCCTTGAATGAAACCCGTTAACCTGTTGCTTGGCCTGTGCCTGAGTGCGCCGGTACTGGCCGAGCAAGCCTGCCCGCCGGGGCAGTATCAGGTATGCCTGATGGGGTGTTTTTGCGCCCCGGTCCACCCAGGGCAGGCCGGGCAGATCCTCAAGGACGTGGAAGCCATGGCGTCGACCAGCCTGGCCTACGCATTGCGCCAGGCCCGCGACGAGGCCAATGCCAGCGGCAGTGAACCGATCCCCCTGCACATCCGCGCCCAGCTCGAGCCCTGGTATGACTTCGCCGTGCTCGATGCCGTCCGCTTCAGGGTGGGCGACGAACAGCAGATGAGCGCAGCCAATGCCATGCTGCAGAACCCCGACGTTAATGCGGTGACGTTGATCGACACGATCATCTTTCGCCATGCCAGCGATGCGCAAGACAATGTGGCCCTGTGGGCGCACGAGCTCATGCACGTGCAGCAATACCAGGCGCTGGGGCTAGAAGAATTCGCCCGGCGCTACACGCGTGATTTCAATGAGCTTGAAGGGCCCGCTTACAAGATAGAGGCCGAAGTGGCCAAGGCGCTCCGAGAGCGCAGCTCCGGCCAGGCAAGGTAACGTGTAGGAGCGGCCTCCCGGCGAGGCCGCCCCTACACCCACATCATGACGCCGCAGGAGCCTTTTCGGCCAACCCCTCACGGCTGGCATAACGCTGCGCCAGCACCGCGCAGACCATCAGCTGGATCTGATGAAACAGCATCAGCGGCAGGATCATCGCGCCAATGCCACTGCCCACGAACAGCACCTGAGCCATCGGCACCCCAGTGGCCAGGCTCTTCTTCGAGCCGGCGAACAGGATGGTGATGCGGTCCTCCAGGTCGAAGCCAAGCAGTTTGCCAAGCAAGCGGGTACCGTACAGCACCACCGCCAACAAGATCCCGCACACCACAAACAGCCCCGCCAAGTGTTGTGGCGACACCGTGTGCCACAGGCCGGTAACCACCGCCTCACTGAAGGCGGTGTAGACCACCAGCAGGATCGAGCCCTGGTCCACGACCTTGAGCCAGCGCGCGTTGCGCTTGACCCACGCGCCAATCCAGCGGCGGGCGATCTGCCCGGCTACGAAGGGCACCAGCAGCTGCAGGGTAATCTTCAGCACCGCATCCAGCCCCGAGCCGGTATCACCGCTGGCGCCCAGCAGCATCATCACCAGCAGTGGCGTGAGGAAGATACCCAGCAGGCTGGAAGCCGCCGCGCTGCAAATGGCTGCCGGCACGTTACCGCGGGCCAGCGAGGTGAAGGCAATGGCCGACTGTACCGTGGCTGGCAACGCACACAGATACAGCACGCCCAGGTAGAGCTCGTTGCCCACCAGCGGCACAAACAACGGCTTGAACGCCAGCCCCAGCAAGGGGAACAGCACGAACGTGCAGGAGAACACCAGCAAGTGCAGGCGCCAGTGCCCGGCGCCGGCGATGATCGCTTCGCGCGACAGCTTGGCACCGTGCAGGAAGAACAGCAGGCCGATAGCCAGGTTGGTCAGCCAGCCGAAATACACCGCCCCGTCGCCCGAGCAGGGCAGCACAGTGGCGATGAGCACCACCCCGAGCAAGGCCAGGGTGAAGTTGTCGAATAACATGCGCAAATACTTCATAACAGTTTCCGTCTTGTCGTTATGCAACGGCAGACGATAAGGTCTCGGTTTATTTTTCGCTAACGCCGGAACCCCCACCGGTATCGCTCAACGGACAAAGGACTACTTGATGCCACGCTATCGCCTTGCGCCCTTCCCTCTCGCGGCTGCACTGGCCATGGGTGCAATCACCGCGCAGGCGGCCGATCCGCTGCAGGCCCAGGTAGACGAGATCATCCAGCCGCTCATGCAGGAACACCAAATCGCCGGTATGGCGGTAGCGCTGTACGCCGATGGCCAGGCGCACTACTTCAACTATGGCGTGGCCAATAAGGCGGATAACTCGCCGGTTAGCGCCGATACCCTGTTTGAGGTCGGCTCGCTGAGCAAGACTTACACCGCTACGCTTGCGGCGCTGGCCAGCGCCGAAGGCAAGCTTGACCTACAGGCCCCTGCCCAGCGCTACCAGCCCGCCCTCGCCGGCACACCGCTGGGCGAAGCCAGCGTGCTGGAATTCGGTGCCTACAGCGCCGACTGCCTGCCATTGCAGTTCCCCGACGCGGTGCACACAGACCAACAGGTGCTGGCCTTCTTCCGCCACTGGCAACCCGTTGCCAAACACGGCACCCAGCGCTGCTACTCGAACCCCAGCCTGGGGTTGTTCGGTGACCTGGCGGCGCGCGCGCAGCAGCGCCCATTCGCCGAGCTGATGACCGAGGGGCTTCTCCCGCAAATGGGCCTCAAGCACACCTACCTGCACGTACCGGCCGATGCACAGCGGCTTTATGCGCAAGGGTACGACGCGCATGACCAGCCGGTACGCGTCAGCTCGGGGCCCTTTGCCGATGCGGCCTATGGCATCAAGACCAACGCCACCGACTTGCTGCGCTACGTGCGCCTGCACATGCAGCCGGCCGAGCTTGCGCCAACCCTGCAAAAGGCTGCCGCCATTACCCAGGCCGGCTACTTCCAGGTCGGTAGCATGACCCAAGGCCTGGGCTGGGAGCGTTACCCCTACCCGGCGTCACTCGACACCCTGGTCAATGGCAACAGCTCCAAGTTCGCCCTTGCGCCACAGGCCACCCGCCGCCTCAACCCCGAGCTCCCGGCCGTGCCTGACGCCTGGTACAACAAGACCGGCGCCACCAACGGTTTCGGTGCCTATGTGGCGTTCATTCCGGCGCAAGGCAAAGCCATCGTACTGCTTGCCAACCGCAACTATCCCAACGAGGCACGCGTGCGCGCCGCGTACCGGATTCTCTCGTCCCTCGACCACTGACAGGCCCTTCCGGCAGGATTGTCGGACAAGATGTAGTGAGAAAAAATATTCACTACAAAACGGTTGACGCCGTTCATCGCCCTTGGGCATGATGAGGCTGTCTCCCCGATCGGGAGCGGTGGCAAGGGTGTTCCAGACGGCCTGCGCGGTAACGCAGGCCGTCCGTGGAGAGGGAACTGTCCAAAAGGCAGCGTGTGAAAGCCCCTGTTGCGATGCTGCTGTAGCAGCGTTGGTAGTGCGCTACACCGTGGTAGCGCCAACTGTGAAAATCACCTACGAATGGGTAATGGGGGCTTTATGATGAACTTGAACAACAATCCCACAATCGACCAATTGGCCCAGCTGTTCGCCGTGCGCAAAGACAGCCTCGACGACCATCTGCTGTGGGTCAGCCAGACCGGTGAGGTGCGTCTCGACCGCCTGCCGCCGAACACCATCGAAGATGAATTCGAAGAGCACCTGCCAAGCATGCGTGCACGCTTCAAGGTCTACCGGCGTGGCCAGGGCTACGTCGGCAAGAAGGCCGCCGCCGACACCGAGTTCGTTGGCCGCGTCCTGCAGACCCTGCAACAAGAATGGCCCGCCGCCCGTGAGCGGGGGGCAGTCAAGGTGATCGAACCGCTCAACTGAGTGGCCTCACCCGCCATGGAGCCCGGCCCGCAAAGGCCGGGCTTTTTCATGCCCGCCGACGCGTGCGCGCCATCGCTGGCAAGGGCAATGCGCCGGTGGCCAGCGCGCGGGCCCGCTCGACGCCCCAGACCAACGCCCGGGTCATGGTCTCACCCGAGCGCGCTGGGTAATACTCTTCCAGCAATGCCCGGCCATTCCCAGCGTAGATACCGAGAAACAGCTGGGTAGCGCCCAGGCGCGACAGGCGCACCTGCACGTCGAGCGTGGTGCCGTCACTGAGCGCTTCATCGTGGCTGCGGCTGTGCAGCTGAGCGTCCGCCCACTGCCAATAGGTCTCTTCCCTGACTCGCATGAGCATTCAATCTCCCTTTGCTGAAATGCCGCGCCAGAAAACCACATCCACGGCTATCCGGCGAGTGCAACCCGGCGATGCCATGAGCAGCGTCAACGAATATCAACAAAAACCCCGCCGTTCGGCGGGGTTGCTGGAGCGGGATCACTTTTTCAGCGGAACCCGCGGCATGAAGCGGCCCTTTTTGCTGCGCTGCAGATGTGCAGGCTGAAGCTGTTCCGAATCATCCAGCGTCATGTGGGCGAAACCCAGGCGGAATGCCGACTGGCCGCAACGCACCTGGCTGTTGATCGGGAATGCGTCGTTCAGGTCTTCGAAAAAGGATTCGCTCATACCCTGTCTCCCTCCAGTGAGGTCGCGTCGGCAAGCAGATACGTTGCCTAGGTGAACGCGCCCGGTAAAAGTGAGACTAGCTGGTCATTTGCGGACCGCCCAGACTAAAACCCTGGAACCGACCAGTGGCACAATGCCTTATTTCAACCTGACGGCCGTGCCGGTGGCGAATACCACGACCATGCCACCCTGCACCGACGGCATGCTGATTTCGAAGTCCACGCCCACCACTGCATCGGCGTGCAACTGCCGTGCCCGCGCCTTCAACTCCTCGGTGGCCTGCTCGCGGGCCTCGCGCAGGGCGCTTTCCAGGGTTTGCGAACGGCCACCGAAGAAGTCGCGAAAACGGGCAAAGAAATCGCGCACGAAGTTGATGCCCTGCACCGATTCGGAGCTGACGACGCCCAGGTACTCGGCAATAGGACGGCCTTCGAGCTGGCTGGTGGTAGAGATGATCATGACGGTGCTCCGTTGGCCTGGCGAAAAGGGCCGATTCTAACAGAGCACCCGGCCCTCAGTGCGCACTAGCCGCCCGCAACCGTTGGCCGATCTTGGCGCCAAACACGTTCACCAGCAGCCCAAGCATCACCAGCAGCGCCCCCCAGCCCTGCAGCTCGGTCAGGCGCTCGCCGAGCAACCACGCCGAAGCACTCAGGCCGATAACCGGCACCAGCAACGAGAACGGTGCCACTTTGCCGGCCGGGTGGCGCGACAACAATGTGCTCCACAGGCTATAGCCGAGCATGGTGGCGACAAATGCCAGGTACGCCAACGCCAGTACCGAGCTCCAGCCAATGTTGGCCAGCGCATGGCCGATGCGCTCAGGCCCTTCCAGCCACCACGACAACGCCAGAAACGGCAGCGGTGGAATCAACCCACCCCAGATCACCAGCGCCACCAGGTCGACCGAGCCGAAACGCCGCGTGATGATGTTGCCCACGCCCCACATCGCGCCCGCGCAGAGGGTCAGCACCAGCGCCAGCATCGGCACATGGCCACCATCCTCGCTGCCGATCAGCGCCAAGCCGCTGGCGGCCACCAGCAGCCCCACCAGGCTGGCGAGGCGCAGTCGCTCGCCCAGAAACAGCGCGGCAAACCCTAGCGTGAAGAATGCCTGGGATTGCAGGATCAACGACGCCAACCCAGGCGGCATGCCGCTGTACATGGCCTGGAAAAGGAAGGCGAACTGCCCCAGGGAAATCGTCACGCCATAAGCGATCAGCCAGCGCCACGGCAGCTTCGGCCGCTTGACCAGCAACACTGCCGGGAAGGCCACCAACAAGAAGCGCAATGCCCCCAGCAGCATCGGCGGCAGGCCATCCAGGCCTACCTTGATGACCACGAAGTTGACTCCCCACGCAACAATCACCACCAGGGCGATCAGCAGGTCCTTGAGCGGCATTGCGACATCCTTCTTCAGGCTTTCTAGACATATTTCGTTACAGCATAAGGCTATTCCTTTTCGAGGGACCAGCACAGTTGGGAGGTAGGGTTGCGCAACAGTGGGTAGCGCTTTGCGCACCGTTCCGACCGGTCCGGCGCCCCGGCAAGGCCGCGCCTACAGGAACCGCGCTGGCCCGCCAGGCCTCAGTCCCGGTAACCCGGCGCCACCCGCTCGAGCATCCGCAGCAATGCCCCCCATGCCAGCGCCACTGCATCCGGGTCCGACAACTCCCCCTGTTTCAGCCCCTGCATCGGTGCATTGAACTGCCGCTCGGTCCGTTCACACACGGCGGCAGGCGGCAGTATCAGCTGCCCGGCACTTTGCGCCGCCAACTGGATCTCGCAGGCCTTTTCCAGGTAGTACATGCGCAAGAACGCTTCGGCAACGCTGCGGCCGGTCGTCAGCAGCCCATGGTTACGCAGGATCATCACCGGCCTGTCCCCCAGGTCGGCGACCAACCGCTGCTGCTCATCCAGGTCCAGGGCAATACCTTCATAATCGTGGTAAGCCACCTTGCCATGGAACTCCATGGACATCTGGTTCACCGGCAGCAGGCCGCACGCCAGCGCCGCCACCGCGCAACCGGCACGCGTGTGGGTGTGCAGCACGCAGTGGGCGTCTTCACGGGCTGCGTGGATAGCACTGTGGATGACGAACCCGGCCGGGTTGACCGGGTGCGTGGTCGGCGCTACAGGCTGCCCATGCAGGTCGATTTTTACCAGGTTGGAGGCCGTGATCTCGTCGAACAGCAAACCGTACGGGTTGATCAGAAAGTGGTGCTCCGGCCCCGGCACACGCAGGGATATATGGGTGAAGATCAGGTCGCTCATGCGAAAGTGGGCGACCAGGCGATAACAGGCAGCCAGCTCCTGGCGCAGGGTCTGTTCGGTAAGAGTCATTTATCGTTGGTCCTGTAGAGGGGCCGCATTGAACGTCAGCTACTTGCTGGCCCAGGCATTGAATCGCTGTTCCAGTTCTTCACCATGGTCGACCCAGAATTCCACATTCATCGCCAAAGCCCCTTCCAGGTTTTGCGGCGACGTCGGCACCCAGCTGGCCAAGGACGGCGCGAGCTTGGCCGCTGCCTGAGTATTGGTCGGCCCGTAAGGGATCTGCTCCACGTAACGCACCTGGGTATCGGCTTGGTTGGCATAGGCGATCAGCCGTTTGGCCTGGTCGACATGCCGCGAACCCTTGATGATCGCCCAATAGTCCATGCCATACAGGCTGCCCGGCCACACCAGTGCCAGCGGGCTGCCCTGCTGGGCCGCTACGGCGATGCGCCCGCTGTAGGTAGACGTCATCACCACATCGCCGGCAGCCAGCCACTGCGCCGGCTGGGCACCGGCGTCCCACCACTGCACATAGGGCTTGAGCTCACTGAGCTTGGCAAAGGCGCGGTCGACACCGGCCGGCGTTGACAGCACCGTGTAGACATCCTCGACCTTGACCCCGTCGGCCAACAAGGCGAACTCCAGGTTGTACACCGCACGCTTGCGCAGGCCGCGCTTGCCCGGGTACTTCTGCACGTCCCAGAAGTCGGCCCACGAGGCCGGGGCCTGGGCCAGCTTGTTGCGATCATAGGCGATCGCCACGCTCCACACCAAAGCGGCAGACCCACAGTCCTGGGCGGCGTCCGGGATCAACTCGGCGGCATGGCCCAGGCGCTGCCAGTCGAGGTGCTCGTAGATGCCCTCATCGCAACCGCGCATCAGGTCGGGCCCTTCGATCTGCACCACGTCCCAGTCGACGTTGCCGGTATCGGCCATCACCTGGATGCGGGCCATTTCGCAGTTGTACTCGCTCTGGATCAACTGGCTGCCGTCCTTGGCGCTGAACGGTTTGAAGATCGCCTCATCCTGGGCTTTCTGACCGGCGCCGCCATAGCCGACTACAACCATTTGCGGCGCCGCTTGCGCACTGCCTAGCCCCAAGGCCAGAAGCGCTGCGCAAAGGCCGGTACTGCGAGGGAATGCATGCATCGAGGTTTCCTCCTGCCGGTGCCCGTGGGGCCCGATTTCTTGTTGTTGTGAGGTCACGCCCTCCTCGGAGGGTGATGAAAACCTAGCTGCGCCCAAGTAAAAAAACAAGTTGATTTTTTACTGTCGCTACACTTTCATAACCAAAACAAGAACAACACCACACCGGAGCCGCCTGTATGCAAACCGCCTTCCCCCACCTGTTCGAAGCCTTGCAGATTCGCGGCAAACGCCTGAAAAACCGCATCATGTCCACGGGACATGACACCTGCCTGCCCACCGACAACCTGGTCAACGACAAGCTCATCGCCTACCAGCGTGCCCGGGCTGCAGGCGGCGTCGGCCTGATCGTGCTGCAGGTGGCCGGTGTGCACGACAGCGCCCGCTACACCTCGCACGTGCTGATGGCCACCGACGATACCTGCATCGAAGGCTACCGGCGCCTGGCAGAAGCCTGCCATGAGCACGGTACGGTGGTGCTCTCGCAGCTGTTCCACCCTGGGCGGGAGATCATGGAGTCTGCCGATGGTTTGCTGGCGGTCGCCTACTCAGCCTCGTCGGTGCCCAATGAACGCTTCCGGGTGATGCCGCGCGCGCTGGACCAGGCGATGATCGATGAAATCGTCCAGGGCTATGCCAGCGCGGCGCGGCGCCTGTACCAGGCGGGGCTGGATGGCGTCGAGGTAGTGGCCAGCCATGGCTACCTGCCCGCGCAGTTTCTCAACCCGCGGGTCAACCTGCGTACCGATGGCTACAACGGCGACCTGGCGCAGCGCCTGAGGTTTTTGCGCGAAGTGCTGGCGGCCGTGCGTGCTGCCACCGACGAGCAGTTCATCGTCGGCCTGCGCATCAGCGCCGACGAACGTGACAGCGAAGGCCTGAGCGAGGACGAGTCGCTGGCCGCCGCCGAGGCGCTGCAAGGCCAGCTCGACTACCTGCACATCGTCGCCGGTACCTCAGCGTCGCTGGGCGGTGCGGTGCATATCGTCCCCCCCATGGCCATCGAGCCTGCGTACCTGGCACGCGAGGCCGGCACGTTCAAACAGCGCCTGGACATTCCGCTGTTCGTCACCGGGCGCATCAACCAGCCGCAGGAGGCAGAGCTGATCCTGGCGCGTGGCCAGGCCGACGTGTGTGGCATGACCCGTGCGCTGATCTGCGACCCGCTGATGCCGACCAAGACCGAGCACGGCCAGGTCGAAGACGTGCGCGCCTGCATTGCCTGCAACCAGGCCTGCATCGGTCACTTCCATCGCGGCCTAGCGATCTCGTGTATCCAGCACCCGGAAACCGGCCGCGAACTGCAATACGGCCACCTGACGCCAACCCCTTCGCCCAAACGGATCCTGGTGGCAGGCGGCGGCCCGGCCGGCATGAAGGCAGCAGCCGTCGCCGCCGCGCGCGGGCACCACGTCACACTCTTTGAAGCCGGCCCGCAACTGGGCGGCCAGGTGTTGCTGGCACAACTGCTGCCACGGCGCAGCGAGTTCGGCGGCGCCAGCACCAACCTGCAACGGGAAATGGCCTTGGCAGGCGTGGAGGTGGTGCGCAACACGCGAGTCGACCGCGCACTGGTCGAGCGCGAGCGCCCTGACCTGGTGATCGCCGCCACCGGCGCCACGCCCTACTGGCCGGCGTTCGAGCGCGCCGGTGACCTGCAGGTGGTGGATGCTTGGCAAGTGTTGCGCAACGAGGTCAAACCCGGGCGCTCGGTATTGGTCATCGACTGGCGTTGCGACTGGATAGGCCCTGGCATCGCCGAGCGCCTGGTGCGCGAGGGGCATCAGGTGCAACTGGCGGTCAACGGCACCCATTGTGGCGAGAACCTGCCCTTGTACGTACGCGATCAACTGGCCGGCGAACTGCATCGCCTGAGCATCCCCATCACCCCCTACGCCCGCCTCTACGGCTGCGACGACAACACCGTGTACCTGCAGCACACGGCCAGCGGCGAACCGATGATCTTTGAAGGCATCGACACCCTGGTGCTGTGCCTGGGCCACCAGCCCAATGACACCTTGGCGGCGGAACTGGACGGCCTGGTGGAAGTGCGGCGCATCGGCGACTGTCTGGCGCCGCGTACTGCAGAAGAGGCGATTCACGATGGCCTGACGGTTGCCTGGGCGCTCTGAGGCTGTACATACTGCCGCTTTCCCGATGGACCGATGCGCATGAGCCAACCCTCGCAGCCCCCCTGCGCCACCGAAGACGGCGGCGCCGCCCCGCAGTTCCTGGGCACCCGCATCCGCGGCCTGCGCAAGCGCCGCGGCATGACCCTGGCGGAACTGGCCGCACAGAGCGAACTGACGGCTGGCTACATCAGCCAGCTGGAGCGCAACCTGTCTTACCCGTCGATCCCGGCACTGTTCAACATCGCCCGTAGCCTGGGGGTGACGATCCAGTGGTTTTTTGCCAGCGAGGCCAGTACCGCACCCGAGGACCAGGGCTACGTGGTACGCCGTAACAGCCGCCTCAGCGTGCACTACGAAGACGGCATCGTCGACCAACTGCTCACGCCGCAACCCAACCGCCAGTTGGAAATCCTTCATTCGCGCTTTCCACCGGGCACCTATAGCCAGCAGAGTTACAGCCATGACGGTGAAGAGGCTGGCTATCTGCTCAGCGGCAGTTTTGAATTGTGGGTAGGCGAGCGGCACTTTCAGCTGGGTGAAGGCGACAGTTTCAGCTTCTCCAGCCAGGAACCCCATCGTTATGGCAACCCCGGTGACGTCGATGCCGTGGTGATCTGGGTCATCACCCCGCCGACGTTCTGAAGCCGCCACGCGGCCCCTTTCGATCAGGTCATCTGCCTATGACTGAACACGCCCAGCAGCTCGAGCCTGCGTTGCAACCGGTCGACCACCCGCGCGCCGTGGTCTTCGTCGCCTACCCGCAAATGGGCCTGCTCGACCTCACGGGTGCCCAGACGGTGTTCTGGGCTGCTACCAAAGCCATGGCTGCACAGGGCCGGCCGGGCTATCGACTGCACACTGCCAGCCTCGACGGCGGCCTGCAGCCAACCGCCGAAGGCCTGGTGGTGGCGACTGAAACACTGGACGACGTGATGGCGCAGGCCGTCGACACCCTGGTAGTACCGGGCGCACCGGATATCATCCGCACCCTCCCCGACCACGCCGCATTGGTCGCCTGGCTGCGCCGCGTCGCGGTAAAGGCCAGGCGCACGGCCTCGGTGTGCAGCGGTACCTTTCTGCTGGCAAGCGCAGGCTTGCTCGACGGGCGCCGCGCCGCCACCCACTGGGCGATGTGCGAGGTGCTGCGCCGCGACTTCCCTGCGGTGCAGGTGGACCATGAATCGATCTTCGTTCAGCAAGGCACGGTGTGGACCTCTGCCGGCGTCAGCGCCGGCATCGACCTGGCCCTGGCTCTGGTCGAGCAGGACTGCGGCCGCGAAGTCGCGATGCAAGTGGCCCGCGAGCTGGTGGTATTTCTCAAGCGGCCCGGCGGCCAGGCGCAGTTCAGTGAACTGCTCAAGCTGCAGGGGCGCGATTGCAGCGAATTCGAAGCACTGCACCTGTGGCTGAACGCGCACCTCGGCGACCCACGCCTGACCGTCGAGCACCTGGCCGAGCAGGCGCACATGAGCGTGCGCAACTTCACCCGGGTGTACAAGCTCAAGACCGGCCGCACCCCGGCCAAGGCCATTGAAGTATTCCGCCTGGAAGCCGCCCGCCGCCTGCTGGAAAGCGCCGACAGCCACATCGAGCAGATTGCCCGGCAATGCGGCTTTGGCAGCGAAGAGCGCATGCGCCTGGCGTTCCAGCGCCACCTTGCGGTCACCCCGCGAGACTACCGCGCGCGCTTTGCGCGCAACCTGTCGTTGGCCGAAATCCAGGGTTCTTTGGCCTAGGGTGTAGCGCTTCGTCACTCGTAACATCGTTGTCCACAAAGACGGGCTACTTTTGTTTACCCGGACATTCCAGGAGCACAACGATGAAAAATATCCTGATCATTGGCGCGGGCTTTGCTGGCCTGTGGAGCGCCCTCAGCGCCGTACGCCAGCTGGAGCTTAACGCGCGCAAGGATGTCGAGGTAACGCTGCTGGCGCCGCAGGCCGAACTGCATGTGCGCCCGCGCTTCTACGAACCTGACGTGCACACCATGGCCGCTCCACTGCAGGCGCTGTTCGAAGCGGTCAACGTGCGTTTCGTGCAAGGCACCGCCTTTCACATCGACGAAGCAGCCCGGCGCGTGCGCTATCGCACGCAAAGCGGTACCGAGTGCGAACTGGGCTATGACCGCCTGATCATGGCCTGCGGCAGTGTGCTCAACCGGCCAGACATGGTCGGCATCGAGCATGTTTTCGATGTCGACAAGATTGACAGCGCCGCACGGCTGGAGACGCACCTCAAGTCCCTGGCCAACCTGCCAGACACGCCTGCCCGCAACACCGTGGTGGTCGCCGGTGGTGGCTTCACCGGTATCGAGACTGCCACCGAGCTGCCGGCGCGCTTGCGCAGCATTCTCGGTGAACAGGCAACACTGCGGGTGGTGGTGATCGACCGTGGCGCCAGGGTCGGCGCAGCCCTGGGTGACGGCATCCGCCCTGCGATCGAGCAGGCCTGCGAGGCATTGGGGGTGGAATGGATCTGTGGCGCCACGGTGGCCTCGGTGGACCCCGACGGCGTTCTGCTGGACAACGGGCAACGCATCGATGCCAGCACAGTGATCTGGACCGTCGGCTTCAAGGCCAACCCGTTGACCGAGCAGATCAGCGGCGAACGAGACCGCCAAGGCCGGTTGCACGTGGACGGCAACCTCAAGGTCAAGGGCAACGACGCGGTCTATGCGGCGGGCGACGTGGCCTACGCAGCGTGCGACGAGGTGGGCAACCATGCGGTGATGTCGTGCCAGCATGCCATCCCACTGGGCCGCTACGCCGGCAACAATGCGGTTGCCGAGTTGATTGGCGTGGCACCGATGACCTACAGCCAACCCAAGTACGTCACCTGCCTTGACCTGGGCGCCTGGGGCGCGGTGTACACCGAAGGGTGGGAGCGCCAGGTATCGCCCCCGGAAGACAAGGCCGAGGCCAAGCTGCTGAAGTCGCAGATCAACACGGTCTGGATCTACCCGCCCGCTGCCAATGATCGTGCGGCAGCCTTGGCGGCGGCTGACCCGACGATACCGGTAGCCTGATACGCCTCAAATCGCCGGCAAGCCGGCGATTTGAGGCTGGTGCAATCAAGCGGCGGCGAACAGCTCGTTGGCAATCTGCGCCTGTGCAGCGTCGATGGCCTGGCTGCGGTGCTCTGGGCCGTAGGCCAGGCCGTGGGCGCGAACGATCTCCAGGTCGGTGACGCCGATGAAGCCCAGGAACACTTTGAGGAAGTCCTCATGGCCGGCACCGGTCGGCTGGCCAGCGTGCAGGCCACCGGCGGTGGACACCAACACCACCTTCTTGTCACCGCACAGGCCTTCAGGCCCAGCTTCGGTGTAACGGAAGGTCTTGCCGGCGACGGCAACGCGGTCAATCCAGGCCTTGAGCTGGGTCGGCACGGTGAAGTTGTACATCGGCGCACCGATCACCACGGCGTCGGCGGCGAGGAATTCTTCCAGGGTTTCGGCGCTCAGCTTGGCTTCGAAGGCCTGGGCCGCATCGCGCATGTCTTCGGGGGTGCCCGCGGCTACCAGGGTTGCGGCGGAGAAATGGGCGATGGCATCGGCAGCCAGGTCACGGTAGACCACTTCCAGGCTCGGGTTGCTGGCCTTCCAGGCTTCGACTACTTCGCGGCTCAGCTGGCGGGAGGCGGAATTGTCGCCCAGGATGCTCGAATCGATGTGCAACAGTTTCATGGGACTCTCCTGTAATGAAGACCGCGGCGTGGGCGATCATGATGGGGAGAATCCTACCGGGATGACTAATAGCTGATAAGCAGGCAAAAATGCGTTAGTTTGTCCCACTGATGGAACAGTGAGAGATTCCCATGCAAGACCTCAATGACCTCTTCTATTTCGCCCGCGTCGTCGAGGCCGGTGGCTTTGCGGCGGCCGGGCGCCAGCTGGGCATCCCCAAGTCGCGCCTGTCGCGGCGTATCGCCGAACTTGAAGAACGCCTGGGTACACGCCTGCTGCAGCGCACCACGCGGCAACTGAAACTGACCGCCGTCGGCGAGCGCTACCTGCACCATTGCCAGGCCATGCTGTTGGAAGCCGAAGCTGCCGACGAGGCCGTGGCCAGCATGAGCAGCGAGCCGCGCGGGCGCTTGCGAGTCTCCTGCCCGGTGGCACTGGCCCACGCCTTTTTGCCAGACGTGATCAGCCGCTTTCTCGAACAGTACCCGCTGGTGCAACTGGACATGGTGCTGCTCAACCGCCGAGTCGATCTGATTTCCGAGGGTATCGACGTCGCCCTGCGTGTGCGCGACCTGGGCGATGAGGACCCGGCCCTGGTCACGCGCCGGCTACGCCAGGCCCAGATGCAACTGGTCGCCGCGCCGGGCTTTGCCGATCACATTCGCGAGCCTGGCGAGCTGGCCTCGTTGCCAGTGCTGGGTGCTGCCGAGGCCGACCGGCTGGTGCACTTCCGCCTGTTCGGGCCCAATGGCCGCCAACAGGAAATCGCCCTGGAACCGCGCCTGGCCATCGACGACTTCGTGGTGCGCAACGCCGCGGTACGCGCCGGGCTGGGCTTCACTGCGCTGCCCAGCATGTTCTGCGAAGAGGAACTGGAACGTGGCGAGCTGGTGCGCTTGCTGCCGGACTGGCAACTGCCGGGTGGCTATCTGCAGGCGGTGTACCCACACCGGCGCGGTGTATTGCCCGCAGTGCGCGTGTGGATCGATCATCTGGCGGCGTCGTTCGAGGCCTGTGGAGAGCGTTATGTCTGAGCGAAAAATGACTGAAGCGCAGGTGGCAGCCTTCTGCCTGAGCCTGCCGGGTGCTCGAGAAGACTATAAATGGGGCGGTATCCGGGTGTTTTCGGTGGCAGGCAACAAGATGTTCGCCGTGCTCGACCTGGCGGGTGCAGGGTTGTCGTTCAAGGTCGCCGATGAGCTGTTTCTAGGCTATTGCGACCGCCCTGGCGTGCGACCCGCGCCGTATCTGGCGCGGGCGCGATGGATCAGCATGGCGCCCCCTTACCCCATGGGGCGCGACGAGCTGTGCGACCTGCTGCAGCGCTCGCACCAGTTGGTGGTGCGGCGGCTGGCGAAGCGCCTGCAGGTGGGGCTGCTGCTCTGATCGAGGCGTCAGAGCCAAGATGACAGGTGGCGCCCGAGGAACAGGTAATCGAGCCAGAACACCTGATGCAGCAGCACAATCCCCCAGAACATCAACTGATACGACACTTTGCGCGTCTTGTGCCGAAACAGCTGCTGGGCAACCAGTGCGCCGGGCCAGCCACCGCACAGTTCGCTGGCATGCAGCACGTTCTCTGGCGTGCGCCACGTTTGGGTGCGGGCCTGCTGCTTGTCCTGCCAGTACAGCAGCAGGCTGATCAGGCTCACCGCCGGGTACAGCGCCAAGGGCAGCCAGGACTGATCGTTCCAGGCCATCTGCGCCGCACCCAGGCCCGGTAGCAGGCACAGCACGCCCAACACCAGCAACTTCAGGCGCACGTTGCGTACGCCCTCCTCGTTTTGCGCCCTGGCCATGTCAGCTGTGCGCCGTCGACCAGTCGACCCAGCCAAACTGCCAGGTCGCCAGAATCAGCAGGCCAAAGGCAATGCGGTACCAGGCGAACGCCGCATAGCTGTGGTTGGCGATGAACTTGAGCAGCGCACGCACGGCGATCATGGCGAAGATGAACGAGGTCACGAAACCGATGGCGAACACCGGCAAATCACTTGGCTGGAACAGGTCGCGGTACTTGTAGCCCGAGTACACCGCCGCGCCGACCATGGTCGGCATCGCCAGAAAGAATGAGAACTCGGTAGCCGCCTTGCGCGACAGCCCGAACAGCAAACCACCGATGATGGTCGAACCGGAGCGCGAGGTGCCGGGGATCATGGCCAGGCATTGGACAAAGCCAATCTTCAAGGCATGGCTCCAGCGCATTTCGTCAACGTGGTCAACCTCCACGCGGTGCGCGCGGCGCTCGGCCCAGAGCATGATCACACCGCCCACTACCAAGGCCGCTGCCACCGTGATCGGGTTGAACAGGTATTCGTGGATCAGGTCGGCGAACAGCACGCCCAATACCACCGCCGGCATGAACGCCAGCAGCAGGTTGCCGGTGAAGCGCCGGGCCGAGGGCTGGCTGGTGAGGCCGAACACCACGTCCAGAATCTTGCGGCGAAACTCCCACACCACGGCCAGGATCGCGGCAAGCTGGATGATGATGTTGAAGGCGATGGCACGTTCGCCATCAAAGCCGATCAGGTCGGCGACAATGATCTGGTGCCCGGTACTGGAGATCGGCAAGAACTCCGTCAACCCTTCGACCACGCCTAAGATGATTGCCTGTATGGCAGTCCAAAAATCCATCATTCCCCCGATGGAGCGCTGCTGCTTGCAGGCCCCTTGTTCTTGATTTGCTTGAAGTTGCCGCACGCGGCCCGGCTGTTTTACAGCGACTGTTGGGCGCAATGCCAGTGGAAAAGTTCACGCTGCCTAAAGGTTTCATCTTGCGCGGCCGAAATCCTATCAGAGCGGCTTTGCAATGGCTTGCGCCGCCTGCTGCAGAGTACGCCTAGACTAGCACTTAGCCATTAGTCGGGTGGGGGCCTGCCGCAAAGCATGCTTGGATGCACCTGAAGAACAAGAACAAGGCGGGAGTGCCTGGATGAAAACCCTGAGATCGATGTCGATCAGCCGTCGTCTATGGCTGATCCTGCTGGTGGCGGTTGCCATGCTGGTGGTACTGGGCCTGCTGATGCTGCGCCAGATCCACGGCGACCTGTACCAGGCCAAGGCGGAAAAGACCCGCCATGTGGTGCAGACTGCAGCCGGTGTACTGGCCTACTACCAGGGCCTGGAAGCGGCCGGCAGCTTGAGCCGCGATGCTGCCCAGCAACAGGCGTTGCAGGTGGTGCGCGCGCTGCGTTACGACCACGACGACTATTTCTGGATCAACGACCTGGGGCCGAAGATGATCATGCATCCGGCCAACCCCAAGCTCGACGGCCAAGACCTGTCTGCCATTCGCGACCCCGACGGCTTTGCCGTGTTCAACGAAATGGTCAGCCTGGCCCGCAGCCAGGGCGCCGGCCCGGTCAATTATCGCTGGCCCAAACCCGGCGCCAGCGAGCCGGTAGCGAAAACCTCTTATATCCAGTTGTTCAAGCCGTGGGGCTGGGTCATCGGCTCGGGTGTGTACATCGATGACGTGCAGGCCGAATTTGCCCGGCAATTGCGCGATGCCTCACTGGCGGGCCTGGGCATCGCCCTGCTGATGGCACTGCTGGTCATGCTGATTGCCCGCAGTATCGCCCGCCCGTTGCAAGAGGCCGTGCAGGCCATGGGCAACATCGCCAGCGGCGAAAGCGACCTGACCCGGCGCCTGGACACCCACGGTCGCGATGAAATCACCCACCTGGGCGAGCACTTCAACCGCTTCAACGGCAAGCTGCAGGGCGTGGTCGGTCAATTGCAGGGCGCCGCCCACGACCTGGCCCGGTCCGCCGGCCACGTCGGTGACAACGCCGGCGCCGCGCAGCAGCACAGTGCCCAGCAGTCACAACAGATGGACCAGGTTGCCACGGCCGTCAACGAAGTGACCTATGCCGTGCAAGACGTGGCCAAGACGGCCGAGCAGGCTGCGGGCGAAATGCGCGCGGCGCAGCAACAGGTGGAGCATGGCCAGCAGGCCATTCACGGCAGCCTCGAACAGATCGATCGCCTGTCGCTGACCATCGATCAGGCAGTCCAGGTGATTCGTGACCTGGCCGGGCACAGCACGCGCATTGGTGGCGTGCTCGACGTGATCCGCTCGATTGCCGAACAGACCAATCTGCTGGCCCTGAACGCGGCCATCGAAGCAGCCCGCGCCGGCGAGCAAGGCCGAGGTTTTGCCGTGGTCGCCGACGAGGTGCGCCTGCTGGCCCAGCGCACGGCCCAGTCCACGGCTGAAATCCACACCATGATCGAGCACCTGCAAGGCCAGTCGGACGCTGCGGTCAGGGCGATCGACACCAGCAGCGAGGCCTCGCGCCAGACTGTCGAGCAGGCCCGTGAGGCCGGTGCCAGCCTGGATGCAATCAGCCAGGCGCTGCATAACCTGACTGCGCTCAATGCGTCCATTGCCAGTGCAACCTTGCAACAGTCGCATGTGGTCGAAGAGATCAACCGCAATGTGCTGGACACTGCGGGCTTGTCCCAGCAGACCGCCGAAGCGGCGCGCCAGTCGAGTGATGCCGGGGCGGCGCTGGGGCGGTTGAGCGAGGAGTTGGAGCAACTGTTGCGGCAGTTCCGCGTATAGAGAGGCCTTGCCCTTGAGGGTGCCGCGTTGTAAGTGCGCTGCACCTACTCCTGGGACAATCGACAAGCTACAATCGCGCCCCTCTTCTCGCCTCGCCAAGGATCGCCGATGTCCGGCCTTGAACTCATCGCCGCCGTACTCGGCGTTACCGCCGTCTGGCTCACCGTCAAGCAGAACGCCTGGTGCTGGCCAATCGGCCTGGTCATGGTACTGATCTATGGCTGGCTGTTCTTCGAGGTAAAACTGTATTCGGGGATGTTGCTGCAGGTGGCCTACGCCATATTGCAGCTGTACGGCTGGTGGCAGTGGAAGCGCCCAGGCCGCTCGCAGGACGCCCGCCAGGTCTCGCGCCTGCAAACCCAGGCGCTCTTCACGGGCCTGGCGGTCGGCGCGCTGCTCAGCGCCGCCCTGGGTGCCGCCATGGCTAACTGGACCGACGCCGCCCTGCCCTGGCTGGACGCCACGCTGACCGGTTTCAGCCTGGTCGCGCAGCTATGGATGGCCCAGAAGCGCCTGCAGTGCTGGGCTTTGTGGGTGGTGGTGGACATCGTCTATGTCGGCCAGTACCTGCATCAGCAGCTGTACTTCACCGCTGGCTTCTTCGCGGTGCTTACCCTGATCGCCGTGCGTGGCTGGCTGGAATGGCGGCGTGACCCGGCACTGGTGCAAGCATGAAGGTGCTGGTGCTGTGCGGGCCGGAATCCAGTGGCAAGAGCTGGCTCAGTGGTGTGCTCCAGGCGCATTTCGGTGGGCGGGTGGTGGCCGAATACGTGCGCCATTTCATCGATCAGGAAGGCCGTGATACCTGTTACGCCGACATCCCCGCTATCGCCCGCGGCCAGCTTGAATGGGAAGACCGCGCCCGCGCGCAAGCCCCAGAGCTGTTGATCCTCGACACCCACCTGCTCAGCAACATGCTCTGGAGCCGCGCCCTGTTCGACGACTGCCCGGCCTGGCTGGAACAGGCCTTGCTTGCTAGGCATTACGATCTGCACCTGTTACTGAGCCCGCAAGGGGTGGACTGGGTTGCCGATGGCCAGCGTTGTCACCCTGACCTGGCCGATCGCCAGCGCTTTTTCGACGACAGCCTGCACTGGCTGCAGCGCCACCGGCACACTTTTCAGGTGATTGATGGCAATTGGCCGCAACGCCAGTTGCAGGCGCTGCAAACGGTGGCTACGCTGCTTGATAGCGATACGCCAGCCTGCCCGACCGAGTGTTAAGCCCCTGACACACCCAGGTGGGTGATAGTCCCCGCAAATGCGGGGGTTTCCCCCGTTTCGGGGGCAGTGTCAAGTCCGTGAAACACCCTTGCAAAAATCCCTCCAAGCCATGCCCATGCTGGCTCCAGCCCCTTCGGCCTGAATAATCTGTATCAGCCCTGATACAGAAAATGCGAAACACTCCCAGCGTGTTGAGCTAACTCATTGATTCAAAATCAAATTCAAAACACGGCACAGCTTCTGCTCTCTTCTTCGCATTGCTGAATCGGACCAGCACGCCAAAGAAGGAATTGCCGTCGTGGGGATACTTGATAAAGGCGTCCATCGCCTCCTGCTAATCGCATGCGTTGTGGGGTCAGGGCTGACCCAGCCTGCCCAGGCTGAAAACGGGATCATCATCATTACCCGCGATGTGCAGACGCGCAACGCAGTCATCCCACCGATGATTCCCGACCCCACCCCGACCACCGTCAATGCCAACCCCTCCGCGCAGATCCTCAGACAGACCCACGAACTGAGCGACGGTGACTTCGCCAGCATCAGCAGCGGTGCTGGCATCAGTGCCCTGGTCAATCAACAGACCAACAACCTGGGCGGCAATCTTACCAACCAGACACAACTGCCCAACCTCGCTGGGGGGCGTGGCTCAGGTTCCGGCAACGGCATCTCGAACATGGTCAATTCAAGCGTCCAGCGCGGCCTGGCCCCGCTGCAAATCTTGACCGGAGGCAAATGAGATGAGGCCTACGCTGCTGCTTCTGGCCACGCTCTGCAGTGCGCCAGCCTTCGCTCAGTCCCCCGTGATCAACAACGCCAGCATCGACAGCTCGGGCAGCCAATACCAGGGCAACCTCACGGTCAACCAGGCGGCCGGCGACCTGCAGCAGCAGGCCAACGCCCGCGCCATCGCTGTGGGGCACGAGGCCAGCGCCACCACCCAGATAAGGCAAAGGCTCGGCAGCCCTGTCGACCGCGCCATGGATGCCAGCTCAAGCATCCAGGGCGATGCTTTCAGCCAAGGCAGCGGCGCGCTGGGGGTCAACCAGAGCGCCGGGGCCGGCACCCAGCAAGCCAACGCACTGCGCATCAGCCTCAGTACTCAACCGCAAAGCATCGACGACAGCGTCCTCATGCAACAGAACGTGGCGCTGCTCAACAACTCCGATCCAACTGACGCCGCATCCGGCCATCGCCAGGTCACCACCAGTGACCAGGCATTCACCGGTAGCCGTGGGGTGATTCAGGTGAATCAGAGTGCCGGGGTGGGAAACCGAATGGCCAACACCCTGAGCATACGGGTCGCGGATTGACCCAATCAGTTAAGAACAACACTTAACCTAAATAAAGTACGGAGAATCACCATGAAACCCTCGATGGCAATCAAGCCTCTGGTTTTCGCAATTGCTGCGGTCATGGCTGTTGCTGTACAAGCTGATCAGAACGACCGGCGTGGCGGGCACCACAATGGTCACCATAACAACGGGCAACACACTCCCCCTCCTACGAGGATCCCTGTGTACGCCACCGCCAATGCCCTCGATAGCCAGAGCAGCACCGACAACAGGGTCACTAACCAAGGCACCATCAACGAAGCCGAAATGAGCAGCTCGGCCACCGGCGCCAGCGGCAACGTCGGGGTCAACGTGGCAGCCGGTAACGGCAACCAGCAAGACAACGCCGCTGCCATCGCCAACGCAGCGTCCGACTCGAGCCTGGACAACAGCTTCGTGTTCGGCACCGCTGAAGCCACTGCCGACGTCCGTCAGCACAGCGACAACAACCGGGTCGACAACTGGTCTACCCAAAACTCCGCAGTGATGAGCGGATCGGGTGATGGCGCCTCCGGCAACGTCGGCGTCAACATTGCGGGCGGCGACCTCAACCAACAGAAAAACACCATGGCGATCGCCAACACCAATGCGCCATTGGGTAATGCCACCGCCACCGCTTCTGCCGACCAGAACGGCCCTGGCCTGACCGTGAACAACAGCGCCGACCGCACCTACCGTGTGGATACGCTGAGCTTCACCACGTCAGCCAGCGGTTCGAGCTCGCGCGACGGTACGTTCACTTCGAGCGATGACCGAAGCTCGTCCTCAAGCTTCAGTGTGGCGGGCGCCCAAAGCGCAAGCTCCAGCGGCTCCAGTGGCTGGAACTCCAGTGGCTCGAGCAGCTCGAACGCCAGCGGCTCCAATAGCTCCAGTGCAAGCGGGTCCAACAACTCGAATGCCAGCGGCTCCGTTGGCTGGAATGCGAGCGGGTCCAACAGCGGCAGTGCTAGCTCGTCCAGCAGTGCCAGCCTGAACGCTACGCTTGCTGCCGCCGCCGATGCCACTCGCACCGTGGCCACCGACGATGGCCGTCGTGAACGTACGCGTACCGACAGCTTCGATGGTTCGCTCAATGCATCGGTCGATGCCTCGATCGACAAGTCGCATGAAAGCGCCTACGACTCCTCGTTCGAGAAAGCGTTCGACTCTTCCTACGACAAAACCAGCAGCTCTTCTTACGACAAGTCTCGCGACTCTTCGTACGAGAAGTCGCGCGACCGTTCGTATGAGAAGGCCCACGATTCTTCCTACGCAAACGCTTCGGAGTCTGCGTACGAAAAATCCGGCGAAAAAACCAAGCAAACCTCGAACGACGTGGCCAAGGCCTACAGCGAAAGCAGCTCGTACGACCTGAGCAATACCGTCTCGTTCCAGGTGCTGACCCCAACTGGCTGGGCTAACCCTGTGACCAACACTGCAACCCTGAGCGGTTCGGTGAATGGTGGCAGCGGCAACCTCGGCGTCAACGTGGCCGCAGGTGTGGGCAACCAGCAAAGCAACTCGCTGGCCATCTCCAACACCTCGTTCTGACGGCTGTGCACGCAAGGCCCCCCCTCGGGGGGCCTTTCTTCAACAGAACAAGAAGGCATCCGATCATGCGCATTATTGCCCTGGCGTTGCTGCTGTGCCTGGCCAGCGTGAGCGAAGCTGCACAAATGCCACTGTCCGTGCTGCCGGGCGGCGCGGTGGTATTCAAGCCGATCCAGAGCATTCGCGAGCGCAAGTTCGCCGACCTGGTGCAACAGAAAACCGACTTCAGTTGTGGCGCAGCCGCGCTGGCGACCATCTTGCGCCAGGCCTACTGGCTGGACGTGGACGAACAACACATCATCGAAGGCATGCTGGCGCACGCGGACCAGGACCTGGTGCGTACCCAGGGCTTCTCGATGCTGGACATGAAACGCTACGTGGAAAGCCTGGGCATGCGCGCCCGCGGTTACCGGGTGGCACCCGAAACCCTGACCAGCATACGTATCCCGGTCGTGGTCCTGATGGACATCCGCGGCTACAAGCACTTCGTGGTCATGCAAAAGGTCGACAAGGGTTGGGTGTACATCGGCGACCCGGTACTGGGCCACAAGCGCTTCAAGGTCGACGATTTCGTCAAAGGCTGGAACGGCATCATCTTCGCCGTGATCGGCCAGGGCTATGACAAGAACAATGTCTTGCTCGACCCGCCTCTGCCACTGACCGCCAAGGGCCGCGTCAACAATTTCGCCCCGGTGCAGGACGCAGAGCTGATGGACTTCGGCTTCATCAAAAGCGACTTCTTCTAACGACTCTTCTAACGATAAGGGAGCATGACGCTCCGGGAGCAATCAATGAAGACTCCACTCTGGCTAGTCGTGGCATGCCTGGCCGCCAGCCTGCCGACCCATGCCGAGACGTTCAAACCCATCGAGCTGAAGGACCATGAACTGGCCAACCTGCGCGGTCGTTATGTGATGCCGGGGCGGATCGTCAGCTTTGGTATTGTCATGACCAGCACCTGGCAAAATGCCAAGGGCGACGTGATCGGCGCATCGTCCACCCTGCAAGTGCAGCAAAACACCATCAAGCCGCAGTTCTACGTGTCGATGATTGACGAAAAAGGCACCGGCGCGGCGCACTCGCAAAGCGCCAGCAGCGCCGCTGGCACCGGCACGGTCACCGGCGGTGGCGGGCTCAACACTACCGAAGGCGTGACCCAGGTCGTGCGCGCAGCGGGCGACAACAATACCGCCTACAACAACGTCGACATCAACGTCACCAAGGCCAACCAGGCGCCCGTGGCGCAGCCACAGGGCCAGGCCCTGGCCGCCGGCTCGACCTTGGTCGGCGAAAACGGCGCAGGGGCATTGAGCGTTTCCTCGACCGGCGTGGGTGTGCAACTCAACATCAATGCCGCCAACAACCAGGGCACTAGCGTGCAGCGCCTGGCCCAAGGTGGCCTGATGCAGAACTCGACGTTGCTCGGCAACGGCAACCAGGTCAGCAACCTCACATCGCTCAATGTCGTCATGCGCGAGAACGTACCCACCGCCGCTTCACTGAACGGTAGCCTCGACCAGCTCAAAGGTCTTCGCACTCTCGGATACTGATCTACGCTCAGTCTCATCAAAAGTAGTCGGAAGGGACGGCAAATCCATGCACCGATCGTTAACGTTCAGAGCTTTTGTCTGTTTGGCTACCTTGGCCCCGGCCACCTCCCTTTATGCAGCAGCAGACCCACAGGTCGAAGCGCTGAAACAAGAACTGATGGCTTTGAAACAGCGCTACGAAGCACAGCAGCAAGCGTTGATGGTGCTTGAACAGCGCGTTCGCCAGGTCGAGGAAGCGCCTGCGGCGCCGCCCCCCAAACGTCTGACCCGCTCCCCGGCCGAAACGGTCAAAGGTGGCCAGACCGTCGCTGCAGGGGCGCCGGGCACCACCGGTAGCTCCTACGGCCAATCACTCAAGGAAGACGCCGAGCCCGCACAGAGTGTGTCCAACCTGTACGACGAGGCCAGCGGCTTCTTCGGTGGCGGCAAGTTCAGCTTCGAAACCGGCGTTACCTACACCCATTACGATACCCGCGCACTGGTGCTCAATGGCTTTCTGGCACTGGATTCGATTTTCCTCGGCAACATCAACCTCGACCGTATCAAGGCCGACAACTGGACCCTGGACATGACCGCCCGCTATAACCTGGCGCAGCGTTGGCAGTTCGACATCAACGTCCCGGTGGTCTACCGCGAATCGACCTACTCATCAGGCGGTGCAGGCGGTGCGGCCCCGGTTACCAGCGACGAAACCGTCACCCGTGACCCGGAAATCGGCGATATCAACGTGGGCGTTGCCTACAAATTCATGGACGAATCAGAAAACTGGCCCGATGCGGTGGCGACACTGCGGATCAAGGCGCCAACCGGCAAGGACCCCTACGGCATCAAGCTGCGCGAGGTGCCAGGCAACGACAACTTGTCGGTACCGGAAAGCCTGCCCACAGGCAACGGCGTCTGGGCGATCACGCCGGGCATCTCGCTGGTCAAGACCTTCGACCCCGCCGTACTTTTCGGCAGCCTGTCCTACACCTACAACATGGAGGACTCGTTCAGCGACATCAGCCCCCAGGTCAACAGCAAGGTGCCGGGTGACGTGAAGCTCGGTGACTCCTGGCAGATCGGCGCCGGTATCGCCTTTGCCTTGAACGAGAAGATGAGCATGTCGTTCTCCTTCTCCGACCAGTTTGCCCGCAAGAGCAAGATCAAGCCAGATGGCGGCGACTGGCAGTCGATCAGCAACAGTGACTACAACGCGGCCAACTTCAACATCGGCATGACCTTTGCTGCCAGTGACAACCTGACCATCGTCCCCAACCTATCCATTGGCCTGACCGACGATGCCCCAGACTTCTCCTTCAGCCTCAAATTCCCCTACTACTTCTGACCTGAACCCACCAGCCGGGCCTGCGCAAGCGCGCCCGCTTTTGGTTACCAGCCTTGTAGTGGCCCGCCTTCCCTGGCCCAGCCTGTTATCATTCAGCACAGATGTATGACGATTTAATGGCTAAAGGGAAGTTTTCTGTGAAGAACCTGTTCGACCACCCACGCACCCGGCTTGTCGCTTTGACGGGCCTGGTGCTGGTGATCCCACTGGGTACGCGCGCCATGCTGGGTTGGTCCAACCCGCTCGGCTATCTGTCCGACCTCGCCCTCGGCAGCCTGCTGGTCTTGCTGCTGCACCGCCGGCCGTGGTGGCTGGCCTTACCGGTGTTGCTGGCCTGGGCCGCACTCTGGGTGGCTTCGGCCGAGCTGGTAAGCGCGGTGGGCAGGTTGCCCACCAGCGCCGACCTCGGTTACCTCGCCGACCCACAATTCATGGAGAATTCCACCGGCGGCGGCCTCGCCCACGGCTGGTTGCCGGGCGTGTTGGCGGTCGGCCTGCTGGCCTGGCTGCTCAGTGTCTGGGGCAGCCGCAGCCAACCTGCCCCTGCCCTGCCGCGCAAGGCCTGGGCAGTCCCGCTGCTGCTGTTTGGTGCGCACTGGGGCAGCCAGCACCTGCTGCCCTCCGACGCCGACCAATGGCGGCAGTACAACCTCTCCCATCAGTTGCTGTCTGCCGGCGTCGGTAACCTGCAGCGCCAGGTACAGGGCTGGATGGGCCACGAACAGGTGATCACGCCGTTGGCCAGCAGCGGCCTGACCCAGTCCGACCTGCACGGCCAGAAGCTGCTCAAGGTGCCGGGCAGCGCCCGCAACCTGCTGGTGATCACCGTCGAAGGCATCCCCGGGGCCTACATTCGCCCAAACCGCCAGGCACTGCACAGCCGTTTCAACGAAGACCTTATGCCAAAGCTCAGCCGCTGGGCCGAGCGTGGCATGAACACCCCGGACTACGTGTTGCATACCCACCAGACCATCCGTGGCCTCTACGCGATGCTCTGCGGTGACTACGACAAACTGGCCAACGGTACACCCAAGGGTGTCGAACTGCTGACCCAGAACGAACGTAACCAGGCCTGCCTGCCGGCGCAATTGCGCCAGGCCGGGTTCACCACCCACTACCTGCAGGGTGCCGGCCTGCGCTTCATGGCCAAGGACCGCATCATGCCGCACATCGGCTTCGACTCGGTGCATGGCCTGGAATGGTTCCGTAACAAGAACTACCTGGACTTCCCGTGGGGCAAAGACGACCGTGCCTTCTTCGAAGGCGCCCTGGACTACGTCGGCCAGCTTCGAAAACAGGACAAACCCTGGATGCTGACCTTGCTCACCGTCGGCACCCACCAGCCCTATTCGGCACCGGCCGACTACCTTGAGCGCTACGACACGCCCAAGCAGGCTGCGGTCGCCTACCTGGACGACGCGATCGGCGCGTTTCTCGACAACCTCGAACGCCAGGGTGTGCTCAAGGACACCTTGGTGGTGGTGACCTCCGACGAGTCCCACGGCATCGACGGTGTGCGCCTGGCGTCGTCCTGGGGCTTCAACCTCACCCTGGCACCGGAGCAGGCGCAACTGCCGCACATCAAGCGTGGCACCTATGGCCATATCGACCTGACCACCTCCCTGCTCGACTACTTCGCCTTGCCGATCCCGGTCGCGCTGGGCGGGCGCTCGCTGTACCGCGACTACGACTCGGGCCGCGAAATGATCTCCTACACCAACGGCATGCTGCGCTACCACAACGGCCAGGGGGTGTTCACCGAGTGCGACTTCCAGCAGCGTTGCCGGCGCTATGCCAGTGAAGGCTTCATCGCCGACCAGGCGCGCTACCTCGGCCCTGGTGACAACATGCTCGGCCAGCAAATCGTAAGCCTGGCCGGGGTACTCGACCAGTCGCTGCTGCAAACGCCGCTCAACCTGCGCTACCAGTTTGGCGGCCCTTCGCCGATCCAGCTGCGCAAGCGCATTCACGATGACTGGGCCGACAACCTGATCGGTGCCCAGTACCTGGAGATGCCCGAGGGCTCGCATACCCGTGTACGGGTCAAGGTACGTTCACTGGACCCGCGACGTGCGGCCTACATCAAGCTCAAGGCCAAGCAACTGGAACAGGACGTGCCATTGGGGCTGCCCGAAGAGATTCGGGTGACGGCGGACCAGCCGCTGGAAATGGAGTTCGGCTTCGACAATCCGACCGAGCGCAAGGCGTTTTCCTTCCATTTGCTGGGCTACGGCGGCGGTGCGGTCGAGGTCAGTGACTTCAGCGTGATTACCGCATTGCCCGGGGAAGACAACGTGCAGGACGAACTGGCCGAAGGGCATATCGCGCATTCGGGCTGACGGCAAGCCCACCGTTCATCGCTCGGCCATCGCTGCCTGTCGATCCGGCCGAGCGCTGCTCGACTAGTGCTGAAACCCTTTCGCGGAGTCAGCGCCATGAGCACGCATGAAAACAGGCATGAGGTGGTATCCCGCAGCCAGTGGCTGGCCGCACGCCGGCAACTGTGGCTGCACGAAAAAGCCTTCACCCATCATCGCGACGCGTTGGCCGCAGCCCGTCGCGCCCTGCCCTGGGTCAAGGTCGAACAACCCTATCGCTTCCAAGGCCCCGCGGGCGAGCTGAGCCTGACTCAGCTGTTCGCTGGCCGCAGCCAACTGCTGCTCTATCACTTCATGTTTGTCGAGGGTTGGGATGAAGGTTGCCCAGGCTGCTCGTTCCTGGCCGACCATTTTGACGGCGCCAACCTGCACCTGGCGCATCACGACGTGTCACTGGTGGCCGTGTCGCGGGCACCCTACGCTGAATTCCAATCCTTCCGCCAACGCATGGGCTGGCAGTTTCCCTGGTATTCGTCAGCGGGCAGCGGCTTCAACGAGGACTTTGGGGTCAGCGTTGGCAGCGAAGGCCCTCGGCAGTACAACTATGAGCCCTACGCCGGCAGTGAAAGCGAGCTGCCAGGGCTGAGCGCGTTTTATCGGGACGATGACGGCAGCGTATACCACACCTACTCGACCTATGCCCGTGGGTTGGACATTCTGGTCAATACCTACAACTTTCTCGACATCGCGCCATTGGGGCGCAATGAAGCCGGGACCATGGACTGGGTACGGCACCATGATCGCTATGAAGGGCAGCCTGGCACGGCGCATTGCTGTCACGATTGAGTGTTGGGGCCGCAAAGCGGCCCCCTGTATTTTCAGCCCCGCACGCCAAGCATGCCGCGTTCGATGATGAAATCGATCACCGCCTGCAAGCCCTCACCCTTCTTGAGGTTGCTGAAGGTCCAGGGCCGCTGCGGGCGCATGCGCTGGGTATCGCGCTCCATCACTTCCAGCGAAGCGCCGACATACGGCGCGAGGTCGGTCTTGTTGATCACCAGAAAGTCGGACTTGGTAATGCCAGGCCCGCCCTTGCGCGGGATCTTTTCACCCTCGGCAACATCGATCACGTAGATGGTCAGGTCGGCCAGCTCCGGGCTGAACGTGGCACTTAGGTTGTCGCCACCGCTCTCCACGAAGATCACTTCAAGGTTACCGAACTTGCGTGCCAGGGCTTCCACCGCCGCCAGGTTCATCGAGGCATCTTCGCGTATCGCCGTGTGCGGGCAACCGCCGGTTTCCACGCCAACAATGCGCTCGGGCTCAAGGGCGCCGGCTTCGGTGAGGATGCGCTGGTCTTCCTTGGTGTAGATATCGTTGGTCACTACGGCGATCTGGTAATGATCGCGCATGGCCTTGCACAGGGCTTCGAGCAGCGCGGTCTTGCCAGAGCCGACCGGGCCGCCGACACCGACGCGCAGGGGTTGTTGATAGCTTTGCATGAAGGCAGTCCTCAGGAGCGGAACAAACGGGTGTATTGGGTTTCATGACGCGATGAAGCGATTGCCAACAATGGCAGGCCGCCACCGAGCTGGTCATCGCTCAGGGCCAGGGCATGGTCGAGCACAGCAGGCAGCGCTTGGCCAAGGTCGCGGAGCAAGGTTTGCGCCGCCTGCTGGCCGAACGGCACCAGCTTGACCCCGGCCATGACCGCGCCCTCCAGCCAGGCAAAACCAAGGCCCAACGCCAACTGGCGCAGCGGGATCGACCAGTGCGCGCCAAGCCAGGCCATGCCGCCCAGTTGTGTGAGTTCAAGGCTGGCCCGCCAGGCCGGCGCCTGCCCCAGTTGCCAGCCATCGAGCAGGCGCGCCAGCGCCGAACCGCGTTGCTGTTCTTCCAGGCGCAGCTCGGCGGTTTCGCGGTTGGCCAGCAGAAAGCGGCTCCAGTGGCTGAACGCATCGGCATCTGCGCCCTGGCAGGCCTGATACAGGCGCGCCAGCACGGGCCAGTCGATGCAGCCCAGGGTGTCGTGCAGTTGCTCGCGTTGCCAGGCGCTGAAGCTGCCGATATCCCGTACCCAGCCCGCTTCGACCGCCCACTCAAGGCCTTGCGAGTAGGTGAACCCACCCACTGGCAAACCTGGGCTGGCCAGTTGCAGCAGGCGCAGCAGCGCCAGCTCGCCGTCCATCAACCGGCCAGTACCAGTGCGGCGCCGGCCAGCAGGCCACCACCAAAGGCTTTTTGCAGGCCGCTGTGGCGGCGCAACAGGCAACCGACCGCGAACCCGGCCGCCAGCAGCAGGCCACTGACCGCCACAAAGCCCGCACTGAACTGCCAGAACGCGCTGGGCGTGGCCTCTACGCCATGCGCCCAACCGTGGAACAAGGCGAACACCGGCATGGCCAGCGCCAGCAACAGCTGGCGGCTGGGCAGCAACAGGGCGCCTGCAGCCACCAGCAACGACACGCTGATCATTGCCTCCATGCCCAGCACATCGCCAAACAGATGGCCGCACACCGCACCCGCGAACATCGCCGCCAGGGTTGCCAAAGGCAACGCCAGGTTGCGTCGGGTCAGCGCGGCGAGCACGCCGGTGCCCAGCAGCATCAGCAGGTGATCGAGGCCGGTCAGCGGGTGCAACAGGCCATCCTGCAAGGGGTTGTTGTCGTGGCCCGGGTGGGCGAAGGCCGGCAGGGCCAGCATCAGCAGAAACAGGGCGAAAGTCTTTTTCATCGGTTGCTCCAGGGCAGTTCAGGAATGGGCAGGCAGGCGCACGAACGGGTGATCGTGGCCATGGCTGTGGCTATGCGGTGCGCTCTGGTAGGCGCCGGCCTCGGGCTCGAACGGCGCCTGCTCGGTGACCACCGTCAGGCCCAGGCCACGCAGCATGTCGTCGAGCACATAGTCGTGCTGGTAGCGCAACAGGCCGGGCTCGATCTGCAGCGGTACATGGCGATTGCCCAGGTGGTAGGCCGCGCGCGCAAGCAAGTGCGGGTCGGCGCAACGCACCGTCGAGACCGTCTCGGGCGCGGCCAGCACCCGGATAACCTGGCCACCGTCGGCATCGGCCAACAGTTCACCGCCGCGCAGCAAGTGACCGCGCGCGAGCATCAGCCCGGCGTCGCGGCCATCGTCCAGGGTCACCCGCAAACGGCTCTTGATGCGGCTGTCCACATCCAGGGTGACGGTGCCGGTAACGGTTTCGGGAAGCGCGCCAAGCGCGGTGATCCGGCGATTAAGGACTATCATCTGTGCTCCTTCAGAACAGAAAGTAACGCTGGGCCAGCGGCAGTTCGCGGGCCGGTTCGCAGACCAGCAGTTCGCCATCGGCACGCACCTGGTAGGTTTGCGCATCGACTTCGATGACCGGCTGCAAGGTGTTGTGGACCATGTCGGCCTTGCGCACGCGCCTGCAGCCATGGGCCACGCCAATCAGGCTGCGCAGGTTCAGCGCCTGGGCCAGGCCGCGGTCCATGGCGGTCTGGGGCAAAAACGTCATGCGCGTGGCATGGCGCGCCGCCCCCAGCGCGCCGAACATCGGCCGGTAATGCACCGGCTGCGGCGTAGGGATCGAGCCATTGATATCGCCCATGGGCGCGGTGACGATCATCCCGCCCTTGATCACCAACGCGGGCTTGACCGCGAAAAAGGCCGGCGCCCACAGCACCAGGTCGGCCAGCTTGCCCACCTCCACCGAGCCCACCTCATGGGCAATGCCGTGGGTCAGCGCCGGGTTGAGGGTGTATTTGGCGATGTAGCGCTTGACCCGGAAGTTGTCGCTGTAGCTGCTGTCGGGGGCCAGTGGCCCACGGCGCAGTTTCATCTGGTGGGCTACCTGCCAGGTACGCAGCACCACCTCGCCGACCCGGCCCATGGCCTGCGAGTCGGACGAGGTCATGGCGAAGGCGCCCATGTCGTGGAGGATGTCTTCGGCAGCGATGGTTTCGCGGCGGATGCGCGACTCGGCGAACGCCACATCCTCGGCGATGCTCGGGTCCAGGTGGTGGCAGACCATGAGCATGTCCAGGTGTTCGTCGACCGTGTTGATGGTGTACGGCAAGGTCGGGTTGGTAGAGGACGGCAGCACGTTGGCCTGCCCTGCAGCGCGGATGATGTCCGGCGCATGGCCGCCGCCAGCGCCCTCGGTGTGGAAGGTATGGATGGTGCGGTCACCGATGGCCGCCAGGGTGTCTTCGATGCAACCGGACTCGTTGAGGGTGTCGGTGTGGATCGCCACCTGGATGTCCATCTCCTCGGCCACGCCCAGGCAACAGTCGATGGCCGCCGGGGTCGAGCCCCAGTCCTCGTGCAGCTTCAGGCCCACGGCACCGGCGGCGATCTGCTCGCGCAACGCCTCGGGGCGCGACGCATTGCCTTTGCCCAACAAGCCGATGTTGATCGGCAGGCTGTCGGCCGCCTGGAGCATGCGCGCCAGGTACCACGGCCCGGGCGTACAGGTGGTGGCATTGGTGCCGGTGGCCGGCCCCGTGCCGCCGCCAATGAAGGTGGTTACGCCGCTGGTGAGTGCCTCCTCCACCTGCTGCGGGCAGATGAAATGGATGTGCGAATCGATACCGCCGGCCGTGACGATCTTGCCTTCAGCAGCAATCACTTCGGTACCCGGGCCAACCGGTACAGTGACACCCGGTTGCACATCGGGGTTGCCGGCCTTGCCAATCGCGGCAATGCGCCCGTGCTTGACGCCGATGTCGGCCTTGACGATCCCCCAGTGGTCGATGATCAACGCGTTGGTCAGCACCAGGTCCATGGCCTCAGCCGCCAGCATCTGGCCCTGCCCCATGCCGTCACGGATGACCTTGCCACCGCCAAACTTGACCTCTTCGCCATACACCGTGAAGTCTTTCTCGACCTCGACCCACAGCGCGGTATCGGCCAGGCGCACGCGGTCGCCGACGGTAGGGCCGAACATGTCGGCATAGGCGCGACGGGAAATACGGCTCATACCCTGCCCTCCAGTGCGCCCATCACCTTGCCCTGGAAGCCATACACCTCACGTTTGCCGGCATAGGCCACCAGTTGCACGGTGCGGGCCTGGCCCGGTTCGAAGCGCACGGCGGTGCCGGCCGGGATGTCCAGGCGAAAGCCTAGGGTGGGCGCACGTTCGAACACCAGTGCGTCGTTGACTTCGTAGAAGTGATAGTGCGAGCCGACCTGCACCGGTCGGTCGCCATGGTTGGCCACACGGACGCTCACCGTCGCGCGGCCGTTGTTGAGTTCGATGTCGCCGGCGGCGACCTGGATTTCACCTGGGATCATGCGGGGCTCCTGGCCGGGTTCAGACGATGGGGTCATGCACGGTCACCAGCTTGGTGCCATCCGGGAAGGTCGCCTCGACCTGCACGTCGTGGATCATTTCGGCGATGCCTGGCATGACCTGCTCACGGTTCAGCACTTCGCGGCCCAGGCTCATCAGCTCGGCCACCGTGCGGCCATCACGGGCGCCTTCGAGCACGGCGGCACTGATCAGCGCCACCGCTTCCGGGTAGTTGAGTTTCAGGCCGCGGGCCAGGCGCCGCTCCGCCAGCAGCGCGGCGGTGAACAGCAGCAGTTTGTCTTTCTCTCTCGGGGTCAGCTCCATGGCGCTTCTCTCAGGTAGCCCAGATACGCGGCGGGCAAGCAGGCAGGCCGATAACGGCCGGGCGCAGTACATGCCACAGGCGTTGCAAGGTGTGTTGCAGGTGTTGGTTGTCGTGGTCGAGCAGGCGGATCACCAGCAGCGACCCAAGCAAGGTCGCCCCAGCGGGGTTGTCCAGTTCGTCGAGCAAGGCCCGGACGTGCTCCAGCAGTGCGGGGTCGGCCGGGGTGGCGCAGAAGGTGGCCAGCAGCGGATGGCCGGCGAGCTTGTCCAGTTGCCCGCCTTCGATGCGCAGCCGTTCGTACAGGCCGGGGTCGTCGGGCATTTCGATGTGCAAGCGGCTGTCGAGGGCGCCGTGATCGAAGCGTTCGTTCATGACCGGGCGGCCCAGGCACAAGGTTTCCCAGGCCAGCAACCGGGCGCCCGGCGCCAGGGTGAAACGGCTGTCGAGGCTGGCGCGGGCACCGGCGAAGAAGATGCTGTCCTGGGGCAACCATTCCAGAGTGCTGTCGGCGCCCAGGTGAAAGCGCTGGGCCAAGCGCGCGGTCGGGCCGATGCTGCGGTAGAACTTGCTGGCGCCAGGCATGGTCAGCAACGCATGGCTGCCAGGCTCAAGGTGGATATCCAACTCCAGCCGGTCGCCGGCGACGATGCCACCAGGCGGGTGCAGCACATACACATGGCACGGCGCCCCCTCAGGATAGAAAGGCCGCTGCACCAAAAGAGGTCCGAAATGCCGCCGCGCACCAAGGCGGGTCACATCGTCGCGTCGGCTAAAACGCAACTGCAGGTAGGCGCTCCAGCCCGCATCGTCTTGCTGTTGTTCGATCTGCTCCGCGAGCGACATCCTGCGGCCCCTGAAATCCGTGACCTGACGGCCGTTTAGAGGGTCAGGCAGGCGGCACTGAAGCGCTGCCAGCCTGACCACTCGATCAAATTCTCAGGCTGGATATAGCAGGTTGCGGGCCAACTACGCAGGTGAACCAAGATGAAACCGTCAGCGCAGCCGCTCTGGCATCGGGCACACGGGGCTACGGCGCACAAAGCGGGGGCGCGCGCAGGCCCTGTTTCGGTGCCGGGCCAGCGGTTTCAGTAGTCGAAGCGGTCTACGGCCCGCCGGCGTTCGTTGTCATCGCGGCGGTCGTAACTGGCAGTGGTCTGGATATTGGCATGGTGCGCGAGCTTCTGGGCAATCGACAGGTCGTGCTCTTCGATCACCCGGGTGATGAACGCACGGCGAAAATCATGAGGCATGATCTTCACGCCAACCTGCGCACCCCGCTGGCGGGCAATGTAATAGATCGCATGCTTGGTGATGCGTGCGCGGGTAATGTGATTGCCGCGGCGAATGCGGTTGAACAGAAATGGGTCGTCGGATGCGCCCTCCGGCAAGTCATCGCGGCGCAGGTCCAGCCACGCCTGCAGCTTTTCGAACGCCCAAGGTGGCGCGTACTTAATCAGCTGCCGGTTGCCCTTGCCCAGCACCTGCAGGCTGCGGGCTTCGAAGTCTACCTGGCTCAGGTCGATGTCCACCGACTCCGACTTGCGCATACCGGTGCCATACAGCAAGGCGATGATCGCCGCGTCGCGCACGCCTTGCGGCCGGGGATCGGCGGCGCACACCTCCATCAACTCGCGGATCAAGCTGCGGCGCAGGTTGCGCCCCGGTGGCAGGCGGCTGCCGGTGGCGGGCTTGACCTCGCGAATCCTCAGCAACTGTTCGTGGTCGATCAGGCCCTGGCGCCACGCCTCGTTCATCACCCCGCGTATTGCATTCACATACAGCGACGAACTGTTAGGGGCATAGCCATCTTCACGCAACGCAGCCACCAGGGCGATCACATGGCCAGGGTCGAGCCGGTGCCACGGCACATCGACGATATTGCAGTCGGCAAAGCCCAGCCGGTCAGCGGCGTCCTGAAGGATGTAGCGCATGGTTTGCTGGCTGGAGGGGGCCAGGCGGGCCATGTACTGCAGCAGGGGGTTTTTCGAGAAATCGGTCACAACGTGAATCCTGTAGCGACGCTTGGACCGGTACGGGGACAGGCACAGCGCTAAGCGAGTCGGTGCATGGCCATCAACTTGATATTCAAGGAGATGTGCGAAGGTTGGGGGCGTGATCTTACCCCAATTGACAGCCGCTGAATGAAAGAAGGACTGCCGGCTAGTGTGGTGTTTCATTGGCACTTCTGAAACACCACACTAGTTAATAGCCGTCTGCCACCATCCGGGAAACATCTGCTGCACCCGCGCCTCGGCGAAGCGTTCGTCGATCAGCACCAGCACGCCTTGGTCCTGATCCCCGCGTATGACCCTGCCCGCCGCCTGAATGACCTTGCGCACGCCTGGGTACAGATAGGCATAGTCAAAACCGGCGCCAAACTGGCGCCCCAGGCGCTGCTTGAACTGTTCGTTGACGGGGTTGACCTGGGGCAGGCCGAGCGTGGCGACAAACGCCCCGATCAACCGCGTGCCGGGTAAATCCACCCCTTCCCCAAACGCTCCGCCCAGCACCGCAAAGCCAACGCCGCAGCCGTCCAGCACAAAACGATCGAGAAATGCCTGACGCGCCGCTTCGTTCATGCCCGCCGCTTGGGCCCAGTGGGGAATGTGGCCGTAACGCTCAGCCAACAAAGCGGCCACTTGCTGCAAGTATTCGAAGCTGCTGAAAAACGCCAGGTAGTTGCCGGGCTTGCGCTGATACTGCTCGGCGATCAGTTCGACAATCGGTGCCAGCGAGGCGTGGCGCTCACGATAACGGGTCGACACCTGGCTGGCGATGCGCACTTCGAGCTGCTCGGCGCGGAACGGCGCCGCCACTTCCAGCCAGGCCGTGTTGGCCGGCATGCCGAGCAGGTCACTGTAGAAATGCCGTGGGCTCAGCGTGGCGGAAAACAGCGTTACGCTGCGCGCCGCCTGTATGCGAGGCGCCAACAGCCGCGCCGGGGTGATATTGCGCAGGCACAGGGTCGCCAGCCGCCGCTTGCGCAGGCTGTCGCGCACGGTAATGTCGAAGATGAAATGCTCGTCGAACAGTTCAGCGACCCGACTGAATTGCAACGCCAGGTAGAAAAACTGCAGCACCTGCGCATCCACCTCGGCAGGTGCCTGATTCAAGCGCTCCTGAATCAGCCCGATGCATTGCTGCAAGGCACGCAAGAAGGCATCCGGCAACTGCTCGCTGGCCTGATACGGCGCCCGCTGCTCTTTGTACAACGCGTTCCACTGCCGGTTGAGGCGGTCCAGCGCACTGCTCAACCCTTGTGGCTTGCTCTGGCGCAAGGCAAGCAACTGGCCTTGATCCAGGCTGGCGCTGTACATGCCGCGACCGCGCTCGACCAGGTTGTGCGCTTCGTCCACCAGCACCGCCACCCGCCATTGGTTGGCCTGGGCCAGGCTGAACAGCAAGGCATGGGCATCGAAGTAATAGTTGTAATCGGCCACCACCAGGTCCACCCAGCGGGCCATTTCCTGGCCTAAGTAGTACGGACATACCTGATGCGCCAAGGCCACTTCGCGCAGCTGGGCACGGTCCAGCAAGGGCAACCCTGCCGCCGCCTCGCGGGCAGCGGGCAGGCGGTCGTAGAAACCCTGCGCCAAGGGGCAGGACTCGCCATGGCAGGCCTTGTCGGGGTGCTCGCAGGCCTTGTCACGGGCAATCAGCTCCAGGGTACGCAAGGCCGGTTGCGGTGTGGCATCGGTAATCTGGCGCATGGCATCGAGGGCCAGCGCCCGGCCCGGTGTCTTGGCGGTGAGGAAGAACACTTTGTCGAGTTGCTGCGGCACCATCGCCTTGAGCAACGGGAACAAGGTACCCAGCGTCTTGCCGATGCCGGTACTGGCCTGCGCCATCAGGCAGCGGCCTGTGCTCACAGCCTTGTACAGGGTCTCGGCCAACTGGCGCTGGCCCTGGCGGAACTGTGCATAGGGGAAGCCCAGGGCCTGCAGACCGCGGTCGCGCTCGGCCAGGCGCTGTTGCTGATGCTCGGCCCAGCGCAGAAAGCGCCGGCACTGGGTCTCGAAGAAGGCTTGCAGCTCGGCAGCACTGTGGTGCTCGCTGATCAGCGTCTGGCCGTCACTGTCCACGTCCAGGTACACCAAAGCCACATCGATTTCCGGCAATTGCCGCGCCTGGCACATCAGCCAGGCATAGACCTTGGCCTGCGCCCAGTGCAGCTGACGATGGTTGGCCGGCTGGCGCGCGAGGTCGCCGCGGTAGGTCTTGATCTCTTCCAGGCGATTGCAGTTGGGGTCGTAACCGTCGGCGCGGCCTCGCACCCTGAGGCTTTCGAACTGGCCTTCGAGGGCAACTTCCGACTCATAGTCGGCGGCGCGCCGCGCCACCACCCGCCGATGCCCTTCCATGCCCTCCTGGGCGGTGGGCGATGGGGTAAAGCGCAGGTCCAGGTCGCCGACCTTGGCACTGAACTCGCACAAGGCGCGCACGGCTACGCTGTAGCTCACGCCGCCTCGCTCCAGCGCACATGGCACACCGCAACGGGCAGGCCCTGCGCACGGCAGAACTCCAGCCAGCGCAACTGGTTGTCTTGCAGGCGGTCGCCCGGCCCCTTGACCTCGACCATGCGATAACCACCCTGGTCGGGCCAGAACTGGATCAGGTCGGGCATGCCGGCGCGGTTGTTGCGGATGTCCTGCAACAGCCGCAGGAAGCATTGCTTCAGATGGGCGGGCGGCAGGCAGGCCAGCGCCTGTTCAAGCAAGGTTTCGCTGAGCATGGGCCAGAACACGAACGGCGACTGCAGGCCTTGCTTGGCGGCATAGCAGTCGAGAATAGCCTGGCGATGGCTGCCATCGTCCAACCGCCCCAGGCAGCGCTCGAACTGGGCACTGCGCCGTTGCTGGAAGTCGCTGTCGTGCAAGTCCTGGGGGGCGGCCTGAAACGGGTTGAAGAACGCGCCCGGTACCGGCGCGAAAATCGCTTCCCAGCACAACAGGCCGAACAGGCTGTTGAACAACGTGTTTTCCACGTAATGAACCTGCCCTCCGGCCTCGGCCAAGTGTTGGCGCACGGCCTCCTCGACGCCCAAGGCGGCGTGCTCGCGGGGCAGCTCCAGTTCGATCAGTTGCAGTTGCGCTGCGCGCTGGCGCCGTTGCGGCGGCCCGCCGAGCTTGCGCGCCAGGCGCGGCAGCATGCGTTCGAGCGCCTGCACCTCCAGCGCGTTGGCCGGGGCCGCAGCCAGTTGCAGGGCAAGCGCATGTGCCTGTGGCCACTGTTCGCTGCGCTCCAGCACGCGTACCTGGCGGATACGCGCCTGGGCATGGCTGCACTGGCCATATACGGCCATGGCTTGGTCCCAGTCACCCTGGCGTTCGCATTGCTGGCCCAGGGCGAACAGCAGGCGGGCATGGCGCCGGGCCAACCAGGGGTTGTCACTGTGCAGCCCTGTCATCGCGCCGAGGATCGACAGCGGCTCGTCACCTTGCTCCAGCCGCTCGGCGCACTGGTGCAAGGCCATGGCCAGGTCGACCTCGGCGCGATGGCGCAGGGCCCGCGAATCGCTGCTGAAAGGCACGCGCTCGTAGCGCAACAAGCCAAGGTCGGCGAGTACGAAGTCCGACCAGTCCTGGTACAGGTTGCCGAAGAACAACAGGCGCATGCGGTCACACAACGGTTGCAGGCACCACTGGAAGATGCGCACGTCGCTGTCGGCAAACCACTGCGTCAACGGCCGGGGCGCGAGCCCCAGGGGTTGCAGCTGTGCGAGCAGGTCGTGCTTGGCGGCCCGTGGGCGGCTCAACTGCCCGGCGAAGCACTGCGCCAGCTCGTCCTTGCGCAGCATGGTGAACAGCTGTTCCAGCGCCAATTGTGCAGGCTCCCGCACCCATCCCAAGGCCTGCAGCGGCTGCAAGGCCTGCTCGGTATCGCCGACTTCGGCGTACACAAGCTTGTCACTGCGAAACAGCTCGCCCTTGCGCATGACCATACGCACCATCAGGGCCTGGGCGCGGCTGTCCAATTGGGCAAAGGCCTGGATGAACGCCAGCTCCTGCTCGTCGAGCAGGTCGTCATAGCGCTGTTCGACCCATGACAGCACCTGGCGAAAGTTGTGCAGGTAATAGAACGGGTCGTCGACGGAATGGGCAATCACGGGGCAAGGTCGGGCAGTGGAGAATGGATACTGGTTATACATACAGATCGACGGACCTGGCAATAGCCGTAGGTCCGTTCTGTTGTATGGGGGGCGGGCTTGCGTCGCGAAAGGCCGCCCCACAGGGATCTGCGCCCGATCGATTACTCGGTCACACCTGCCAGTGTCCCCGACTCGACCTTGGCACTGCCGATCGGCGCCTTCAGCAGCAGGAAGTAGGCCACCGCCGAGCACAGCGCCACGATCGCGCTGATCATGAACGCCGTGTTGAACGAGCCCGAGTACTGAATGCTGAAGCCGGTGACGATCGGTGCCACGGAGCCTGCAATGTAGCCGCCGAAGTTCTGGATCGAGCCGAATGACGCCACCCGCGGGCTGTCGACGATGGTGTTGACGATCATCCAGGCGGTGGCACTGGCCATGTTGATGCTGAACAGCGCCAGGCACAGCAGGATCACGCAGCCGGTCAGGCCGCTGACGTAGGACAACGGCAGGGTGAACAGCGCGGCCAGCACCAGGCCGGTGATGACGCTGAACTTGCGGCTGCCAAGGATGCTCATGCCCCGCTTGACCAGCAGGTCGCAGAAGCGCCCGGCTACGATCGTGCCCGCCGCGCCGAAACCATAGGCCAGCGACACCACCCAGGCAGTCTTGTACAGGTCCAGCCCGTGCTCACGTTCGAAGTAACCGGGCAACCAGGTCAGGTGCAGCCAGAGCATGTAGATCACGCCCATGAAGCCCAGTACCGCTCCCCAGGTGCTGCGGTGCTTGAACAGGTCGAGCCAGCCCGCGAAGTACGAAGGCTTCGCCGCCTGCGGGATGGCCGTGGCTGGCGATTGCTTGTGCGCGTTCGGCAGCGGTTTGCCTTCGGCGGCGAGCTCGGCCAGGTACTGCGCCTTGCTCTTGTAGAAGGTCAGCCAGCACAGCGCCAGCACCACGCCGATCAGGCCGGTAATGATGAACATGCCACGCCAGCCGAAATTGACCATGAACAGGGTCAGCAAGGGCGGCGCCAGGCATGGGCCCAGGCAGGTCGAGGACCAGACGATGCCAGTCGGGGTACCGCGTTCATTGGCATCGAACCATTCGGACAAGGCCTTGGCCGCCGACGGGAACATCGGCGCCTCGCCAATCCCCAGTAACACACGCAGGCCCATGAAGCCGGCAAAGCTGTTGACCATGCCGAAAGTGGCCTGGGCCACCGACCAGGCCAGCAACGAGGCGCCCAGGGCGATCTTGCTGCCCAGGCGGTCGATGATCATGCCCATCGGCAACTGGGCAAAGGCGTAGGCGATGGAAAACGCCGACAACAGAATGCCCATCTGCGAGGGGCTGATCATCATGTCTTTCTGGATCGAGGTGTTGGCGATCGACAGCGCGCTGCGGTCCAGGTAGTTGACGATGCCGATCAACAGCAGGAACACGACGGTGAGGCGCTGATACTTCTTCATAGGGTTCATTGGGTGGCCTTTATTATTATTGTTGCAGCGCCTTCAGCGCCTTGGCGGTCCATCTATCCTGTTGCGTTCATCCCTGGGGCACGGCAGCCGTCAAGGCTGGCGTGCCTTCACCGCTGCTTCGAGCAGGCCGCGCCGGCTCAGGCTGTCGATCAGCGCGCGCAGGCCGAAGCCCCATTGCGGCGCCTGGTCGCTGGTGGTCACACGGTTGCACAAGGTACCCAGTTGCGCGTTGCTGATGGCGACCAGGTCGCCTGGCTTGTGGGTGAAGCCGTTGCCGGGCTGGTCGCGGTCCTGCTTGGGGGCGAACAGAGTACCGAGAAACAGCACCAGCCCGTCGGGGTACTGGTGGTTTTCGTTGAGGGTCTGCTGCACCAGGTCTTGCGGGTCACGGCTGATCTGGCGCATGGAGCTGCGGCCAGAAAGGATGAAGCCGTCCTGGCCTTCGACACGCAAGTCCACTTCGGCGTTACGCACATCGTCCAGGCCAAAGCTTTCATCGAACAGGCGCAGCAATGGCCCCAGCGCGGTGGAGGCGTTGTTGTCCTTGGCCTTGGACAGCAGCAAGGCACTGCGCCCCTCGAAGTCGCGCAGGTTGACATCGTTACCCAGCATGGCGCCCTTGATGCTGCCGTCGCTCGATACCGCCAGCACCACTTCCGGTTCCGGGTTGTTCCAGCTGGAATTGGGGTGGATGCCGATGTCGGCGCCATGCCCGACCGCCGACAGCGGCTGCGCCTTGGTGAACACTTCGGCGTCTGGGCCAATGCCCACTTCCAGGTATTGCGACCAAAGGCCCTGCTCCACCAGCACCTTGCGCAGCGCTTCGGCCTGGGCAGAACCCGGGATGATCTGCGAGAGGTCCGCACCGATGCGGCTGGCCAGGGTGTCGCGGATGGCATCGGCCTTGGCCGGGTCGCCCTTGGCCTGCTCTTCCACAACCCGCTCCAGCAGGCTGGCGGCAAAGGTCACACCGGCGGCCTTGACCGCTTGCAGGTCGATCGGCGCCAGCAGCCAGGGCAAACGTGCGTCACGCTGGCTGGGGTCGCTGTTGCGCAGCAACGCCGGCAGAGCGATCAACGCCTCGGGCAACGGCAGCGCGCGCAGATAAGCAACCGGGTCGGCCACTTCGAGCAAGGCCGAAACGGTCGCTACATGGGCGCTGATATCGTGCACGGCGCCCGCCTTGACCAGCACCACGGCGGGGCCCTGATCGGGCAGCCAGACCCGGCCGACCCAGGTGCCGCTGTCGAACACGGCGATGTCGTGGCTTAGTTGCAGCGGGGGCGTGGCATTCGATTGGTCGGTCATGTGGGTACCCTTGTTGTCATTGTCATTCATTGAGCCAGCGCCTGTGAAAGTGGCGCCAGTTGCAACTGCCCAGCCAACTGGTCGAGGTCATCGAGCACGTGCGCCGACAGGTTCATCCCCTCCTCCAGCGCGTGTCGGCGCAAGGCCAGGCCGGCCTGGCCTGGCAGGCGTACCGGGCGTTCGGGGTCTACCGGGCGGCTGGCGAGGACCAATTGGCCGAGGAAGCTGGTTTCGTCGGTGAATGCTTGCAGGCCGCCGAAAAAGCGCGGGTCGATGACCACGGCGGTGGCCGACGCGCCCCACTGGTCCGGGGCGTCCTTGCGGCCATGGCCGGCCAGCCCCGAGGTCAGCGCCTCGACCAGAATCGCCAAGGCAAAGCCCTTGTGACCAAAGGCCTGGCCGCCCAGCGGCAGGATGCTGCCCTGCGGCTGGCTGAAGAAGTCGCGCGGGTCATCGCTCAGTTGGCCGTCGTTGCTCATCAGCACCGGGTGCGGCAGCTTGCTGCCGGCATCACGGCACTGGCCGACCAGGCCCAGGGTCACGGTGGACATGCTCACATCCAGCAGGATCGGCTCGCCCTGGGTCGGTATGCCGGCGGCAATCGGGTTGGGCGTGAACACCGGGTCGACCCCGCCATGGGCACAGACCAGCCCCACCGACGGGTCCGACGAATACACCAGGGCCACCAGGCCACGGTCGGTGTAGGGTTTCAGGTACGCTGCCAGGCAGCCGATGTGCGCGGCCCGGCGCACCACAGCAATGCCGATGCCCTGTGCACTGGCCCCTGTGGCCGCGCAGTCGAGGGCGCGGCTGACGCAGTACGGGCCGAGCAGGTAATGGCCGTCGAACAGGCTGGAGACCCCGCTGTCCGACACCTGCTCCAGCACCTGGGCTTGCGCCTTGACCTGCCCGCTGAGCATACCGCCGATATAGCGGCTGACCAGGTTCAGGCCATGGGTGCGATGGCCCAGCAATTCGCCTTCGAGCAGCACCTGGGTCACCACTTGGGCGACCTCGGCATCGGCACCTGCCTTTTCGAACAGTTGCTCGACGAAAGCAGTGATTACCTGCACGTCGTAGCGTCTGGTTTGAGTCATGCCTGGCACTCCACGATCAGTTCAGGGCCGCGCGGCTTGGCTTGCCATCGACCAGGCGCTGGATGCCCAGCGGGTTGGCGTTCTGCAAGGCGGCGGGCAGCAAGGCATCCGGCACGTTCTGGTAGCACACCGGGCGCAGGAAGCGGTCGATGGCCAGGGTGCCGACCGAGGTGCCACGGGCGTCCGAAGTGGCCGGATACGGGCCACCGTGCACCATCGCATCGCACACCTCGACCCCGGTGGGGTAGCCGTTGAGCAGAACGCGACCGACTTTCTCTTCCAACGCACCGAGCAGATGGCCGTAGCCCGCGAGGTCCGCATCGTCCGCCAGCAGCGTGGCGGTCAATTGCCCGCGCAAGGCTGCGACCGCACGCAGCAGCTCGGCGTCGTCGGCTACCTGAACCACTACCGTGCAAGGGCCGAACACTTCTTCCTGAAGCAGCTCGTCCTGCTCCAGCAGCAGGCTGACATCGGCCTCGAACAGGTGCGGCTGGGCCTGATTACCCTGTTGCGCCAGGCCACTCAACCGCTTCACCCCCGGGTGGGCAGCCAAGGCCTGCAGGCCTTTGCCGTAGCTGTTCAAGGTGCCGGCGTTGAGCATGGTCTGTGGCGCTTGGTCAGCCATGTGCCCGGCCAATTGCTCGATGAAAGCATTGAACGCCGGTGAGCGAATGCCCAGGACCAAGCCCGGGTTGGTGCAGAACTGGCCACAGCCCTGCACCACCGAAGCGGTGAGTTCCTTGGCCAGTTGCGCGCCGCGGTTGGCCAAGGCCTGAGGCAGTACCAGCACCGGGTTGATACTCGACATTTCGGCGAATACCGGGATCGGCTGTGGCCTTGCCGCCGCCATGTCGCACAGCGCACGCCCGCCCTTGAGCGAACCGGTGAAGCCCACTGCCTGGATGCCAGGGTGCTTGACCAATGCCTCGCCAACGCCGCCACCGAAGATCATGTTGAACACACCGGCCGGCATGCCGGTGCGTTCAGCGGCCCGGATCACGGCCTCGGCGACCCGCTCGGCGGTGGCCATATGGCCGCTGTGGGCCTTGAAAACGACCGGGCAACCGGCCGCCAGGGCCGCTGCGGTGTCACCCCCCGCCGTGGAGAACGCCAGGGGGAAGTTGCTAGCCCCAAATACCGCCACCGGGCCTACGCCAATGCGGTACTGGCGCAAATCAGGCCGTGGCAGAGGCGTACGGGCAGGCAGTGCCTGGTCGATGCGGGCGCCATAGAAGTCACCCCGGCGCAGCACCTGGGCGAACAGGCGCATCTGCCCGCTGGTACGGCCGCGCTCGCCGAGGATACGGGCCGTTGGCAGGGCCGTTTCCTGGCAGGTCAAGGCGATGAAGTCTTCACCGAGGGCGTCGAGCTCGTCGGCAATGGCCTCCAGGAACTCGGCGCGGCGCACGGATGCCAGGTTGCGAAACAGCGGGAAGGCCGCAGAGGCAGCATTTACGGCGTTGTCGACCTCGGCCAGGGTAGCCTGGTGGAAAGCGACCGGCAGGCGTTCACCGGTGTGGGCATCGACGCTGTAGACCAGGGTCTGGCCCTGAGCGCTGCGCTGGCCGGCAATGAAGTTGTATCCGCTAACGTGCATAGGGGTTGCCTCAAAAATCAGGAATGGGCTGTCGATCAGGTCACGGCGCCGATCTGCCAGGGCACGAACTCGTTCTGCCCGTAGCCGTGCTGTTCGCTTTTGCTGCGCGCGCCGGACGCGATGCGCAGCATCTGTTCGAAGATGTACGCGCCGCGCTCTTCGATGCTGGTGGAGCCATCGGCGATGCCACCGCAGTTGACGTCCATGTCTTCTTCCTGGTGCTCGAACACCCGGTTGTTGGTCGCCAGCTTGATGGACGGTGCCGGCGCGCAGCCGTAGGCCGAGCCGCGGCCGGTGGTGAAGGCGATCAGGTTGGCGCCGCCGGCGACTTGGCCAGTGGCCGAGACCGGGTCGTAGCCCGGCGTGTCCATGAACACCAGGCCCTGGGCCCGCACCGCTTCTGCGTACTGGTAGACATCGACCAGGTTACTGGAACCGGCCTTGGCCACCGCGCCCAGCGACTTCTCGAGGATGGTGGTGAGGCCACCGGCCTTGTTGCCGGCCGAAGGGTTGTTGTTCAGTTCGGCATTCATGCGCTGGCAGTAGTCTTCCCACCAGTGGATGCGGGCGACCAGCTTCTCGCCCACCTCACGGCTGACCGCGCGACGGGTCAGCAGGTGCTCCGCGCCATAGATTTCAGGTGTTTCGGAAAGGATCGCCGTACCACCGGCGGCCACCAGTCGGTCAACGGCATTGCCCAACGCCGGGTTGGCGGTGATCCCCGAGTAGCCATCGGACCCACCACATTGCAGGCCAACGATCAGGTGGCGCGCACTGACCGGCTCGCGCTGCACCTGGTTGGCCTCGGCCAGCAGCCCCTTGACCTGCTCGATGCCGGCGGCGATGGTCTTCGAGGTGCCACCGATGCCTTGGATGGTAAAGGCGCGCAACTGGGTGCTGGTGGTCAGCCCCTGGGTTTCGAGCAGGCTTTCGATCTGGTTGGTTTCACAGCCAAGGCCGATGATCAGCACGGCAGCGAAATTGGCGTGTACGGCGTAACCCGCCAGGGTGCGACGCAACAAGCCCAGCGCCTCGCCAGAGGGGTCGACCGCGCAACCGGCGCCGTGGGTCAATGCCACCACGCCATCGATATTGGGGTAGTCGGCCAAGGCTGCGGGGTGAATGTCGCGGCGAAAGTGGTCGGCCACGGCCCGGGCCACGGTCGCCGAGCAGTTCACCGAGGTGAGAATGCCAATGTAGTTGCGGGTGGCCACCCGCCCATCGGCACGCACGATGCCCTCGAACACCGCCTCGCGGCTCGGCGTGCTGCGGGCATCGACGCCAAAGGCGTAGTCACGGGCGAAATCGCCCATCTGCACGTTGTGGACGTGTACATGGTCGCCAGCGTCGATGGGCTGGGACGCAAAACCGATGATCTGGCCATAGCGGCGCAGGGGCTGGCCCTGTTCCACACGCTGCGTGGCCACTTTGTGCCCCGAGGGGATCGCCTGGCGCACGGTGATCGCCTCGGCGTCCAGGTGCAGGCCTTCAGGCAAGGCCTGGCGGGCGATAAGGACGTTGTCCAGCGGGTTGAGGCGGATGACGGCAAGGTCACCGGATCGGGCAATCAGTTGCATGGGACCTCTCAGGGCGGTGCTGCTGACTTCTTGTTATGGCGACGCCCGTTCGATGCCGGGCGAATCTGCGACCACTGTAAGAAGCCTTGCGCAACATTCCCAATGAGATGATCCGATCACGCGATAACCCTGGGTTATCGATACCGCCTGTCAGTGGTCATTTATCAATCGCTTGGCACCCCTGGCGCGTCACGCCGTTGCTGCGCGAAGTCGAGCAGAATGTCGACGAACTCCCGGGCCGACGGGGTCAGCGGCTCGTCCTTGCGGGTGACGATGCCGTATTCCAGTGCCGGTAAGTGCAAGGGGCTTTGCAACTCCTTGAACTGGCCGCTGTTCAGTTGCGCGGCGACCATTGACCTGGGCAGCATGGCGATCATCGGGCCGGACTGCAGCAACTGCAGGAACATCGGCATCGAAATGGTCTCGACGCTGTCCGCCGGCGTGGCAATGCCGGCAACCCTGAACGCCTGCTCCAGGCGGTTGCGGATCGGCGTACCCACGGGGTACAGCACCCATGGCCAGTCACCCAGGGCCTCCAACGGGGTGCTGGCAAGGGCATTGAGCGGGTGGCGGCTGTTGACCACCAGGCTGAAGGGCTCGGGCTCCAGGGGCTGATAATCGAACAACTGGCTGAAGCGCTCTTCGGTGAAGCGGCCGATCATGATATCGAGCTTGTTCTGCTCCAGCATGGCCAGCAGATGGTCACTGGAGTGCTCCACCACCTCGATCGACAGCAACGGGCTGCGCGCCTTGATGGCGGCAATCGCCTGGGGCAGCACCACGGGGGTAGCCGCGAAGATACCGCCAACCCGGATAAACCCATGCCCGCCTTTGCGCAGCCGGTTGACCTGGTCGACGAACTGCTGCGAGTCGGCCAGCACCCCCTGGGCGTAGCGCACCACGTACTCGCCAAGCTCGGTAGGCGGCATGCTGCGTGGCAGGCGCTCGAACAAAGCAAAGCCGAACTGCTCTTCCAGGTCCCGCAGCATCTTGCTCAGGGCAGGTTGGCTGAGGTTCATGCGGGTGGCGGTGGCGTGCATGTTGCGAGTACGTGCCAGGGTGTCGATCAGCACCAGGTGCTTGAAGCGGACCCAGTTGCAGAAGCTGGAATGGGTAATGTCCGACGGCATCAGAGGGCAACCTCGAAAAGGTGTGAAGGCATGGCTATTGCGCCCGCAGGTACTGCAGCAAGCGGTCCAGAGCCACGGAATTGGGCCGCGAGCGCAGGGTCAGCAAGCCCAGGTTGGCCATGGTGATCGGCAGCTCCACCGGCAGGATGGCGACCATGCCGTAGCGCGCATAGTGCTGGGCCACATCGTTGGGCACCACGGCAATCATTTCGGAGGCTTCGAGCATGGCGGTGGTGGCCAGGATCGAGGCGGTTTCGACGATGTCCAGCGACTGCACCATGCCGCCCGCCTGCAAGGCGCTCTCGACCCGCCGGCGCATGGGGCTGCCGATGGGGTGCAGGATCCAGGTCAGGGCCACCAGGTCTGCCAGCTGCAATGCCTTGGCGTTGGCCAACGGGTGCCCGGCGCGGGCGATCACGCGCATCTGCTCACCCCCTTCGAACAGTTCGATGTTCAGGTCCTGGCTGTCGCTCTGGTCTGGCAGGCGCCCGACCACCATGTCGAAATCACCGCGCAACAGCGCCGGCAGCAAGGTGTCGCTGGTCCCGACTTCAAGGGAGATCCGCACCTTGGGGTGGTCGCGCTTGTAGGCCAGCACCGCCTTGGTCAGCAGGCCGGGCACCGGCCCCATGACACTGCCCACCCGGACCAGGCCCGAGGCACCGCGGGCCAGCTCGGCGATCTGTGCCTGGGCATGCTCGAACTCGTGCAGCGCGTTCTGCGCATAGCGAATCATCACCTCGCCATACAGCGTCGGCTGCATGCCGCGCGGCAGGCGCTCGAACAAGCGCACGCCCAGGCGTTCTTCCAGTTGCTGCAACAGCAGGCTGGCCGCCGGTTGCGTGGTGTGCATGGCCGCAGCGGCGCGGCGCAGGTTGCCAAATTCGCCCAGCGCGTTGAGCAAGGTGATCTGGCGGCTGGAAATCTTCAATGTGCCGAGAGATGGCGTCAGCGGCGGCGTGTCCGGGGGCATCTGAGACATATCAATTTCGATATCCCTACTTAGGAATTGGCGATTATGCCTGTATCGCTCGACAACCTACAGTCAGGTCTCCCACTGCCCGACCAGAACAAGAGTCCGCCATGAGCATACGCATTACCCACCTGAGCGTTCGTGACATCCGCTTCCCGACGTCGCTGTCGCTGGACGGCTCCGACGCCATGAACAGCGCCCCTGACTACTCGGCCGCCTACGTCGTGCTGCACACCGATGCCGCTGCCCTGGAAGGCCACGGCCTGACCTTCACCATCGGCCGCGGCAACGAGATCTGCGCGGCAGCGGTGCAGTCGCTGGCACCGATGATCGTTGGCCAGACCCTGGAAGACATCACTGCCGACATGGGCGCGTTCTGGCACCGCTTCACCGTCGGCGACAGCCAGCTGCGCTGGCTGGGCCCGGAAAAAGGCGTGATCCACCTGGCCACGGCGGCCATCGTCAACGCCGTTTGGGACCTGTGGGCCAAGCACGAAGGCAAACCGGTGTGGAAACTGCTGGCCGACATGACCCCTGAGCAACTGGTACGTTGCCTGGATTTCAGCTACGTGACCGACGTGCTGACCCCCGAAGAGGCCATCGCCCTGCTCCGCCGCCAGGCGCCAGGCAAGGCCCAGCGCGAAGCGCAGATGCTGCGCGAAGGCTACCCCGGCTACACCACCGCACCCGGCTGGCTCGGCTACAGCGAAGAGAAGATGCGCCAACTGGCACGTGAGGCGGTGGCGGACGGCTGGACCCACATCAAGCAAAAAATCGGCGCTGACCTTGAAGAAGACATCCGCCGCGCCAGCATCCTGCGCGACGAAATTGGCTGGGAACGCACCCTGATGATGGACGCCAACCAGGTCTGGAGCGTCGATGAGTCGGTGGCCAACATGCGCCGTCTGGCGGCGTTCGAGCCACTGTGGATCGAAGAACCCACCAGCCCGGATGACATCCTCGGCCACGCCGCCATCCGCCAGCGCATCGCACCCATTGGCGTGGCCACCGGTGAGCACTGCCACAACCGGGTGATGTTCAAGCAGATGTTCCAGGCCGGCGCGCTGGACTTCTGCCAGCTGGACGCAGCCCGCCTGGGTGGCCTCAACGAGGTGCTGATCGTGCTGCTGATGGCCGCCAAGTACGATGTGCCGGTCTGCCCGCATGGCGGCGGGGTCGGGCTGTGCGAATATGTGCAGAACATTGCCTTGTTCGACTACATCGCCGTGTCGGCCTCGCTGCACAATCGGGTGCTGGAATACGTCGATCACCTGCACGAACACTTCCTCGACCCGGTGGTGATCCGTCGCGGTCGCTACATGCCACCGCAGCGCCCGGGCTACAGCATCGAAATGCACGCTGACACCCTGGAGCGCTACCAGTACCCCAATGGCGCGGTGTGGCTCGACATCAACCGTTCCTGACCTACCCACCTCGGTGTGCCGCCATTGGCGCGGCACACCACCAGCACTTTTCACGGGGAAAAAACAATGACAATCCTCACTGGCACGACAGCGGCCGCCGCGCCTGCCGTCGCTACCGAACAGCGCCTTAACGGCCTGTTGCTGCGCAAATTGATGCCGCTGCTTATCGTCGTCTACGTGATGAGCTTTCTCGACCGCACCAACATCGCCCTGGCCAAGGCAAGCATGGGCATCGACCTGGGCCTGTCGGCGGCGGCCTATGGGCTGGGCGCGGGCTTGTTCTTCCTGACCTATGCCTTGGCCGAAGTGCCGAGCAACCTGATCATGCACCGGGTCGGCGCGCGCTTCTGGATCACCCGCATCATGATCACCTGGGGCCTGCTCTCGGCGGGCATGGCGTTCGTCCAGGGCGAAACCTCGTTCTACATCATGCGCCTGCTGCTGGGGGTGGCCGAAGCCGGCCTGTTCCCTGGCGTCATGCTGTACCTGACGTACTGGTTTGACCGCGAACAGCGTGCCCGTGCCACCGGCTACTTCCTGCTGGGGGTATGCGTGGCCAACATCCTCAGCGGGCCGCTGGGCGGCGCCCTGCTGGAAATGGACGGCGTGCTGGGCTGGCACGGCTGGCAATGGCTGTTCGTGCTCGAAGGCCTGCCTGCGGTGGCCCTGGCCTACGTGGTGTGGAAAAAACTGCCCGATGGCCCGGCATCGGCGCCCTGGCTGTCAGCCGCCGATGCCCAGGACATCGAGCGCCGCCTGAGCGCCGAACGGGCTGCGGCGCCGCAACAAAGCAAGCTGGGGCAGATGTTTCGCGACAAGCAGATCTGGTTGGCGATCGCGGTGTACTTCGTGCACCAGATCACCATCTACACGGTGATCTTCTTCTTGCCTGGCATCATCGGCACCTATGCCGCGCTGTCGCCCTTCCAGGTCGGATTGCTGACCTCGGTGCCGTGGATTGCCGCCGCCATTGGCGCTGCGACATTCCCCCGCCTGGCGACCTCGCCCAATCGTTGCCGCACCCTGCTGTTCTTCGGGTTGCTGACCATGTCGGCCGGGCTGCTGCTCGCCTCACTGTCCAGTTCGTTCATCGGCCTGATCGGGTTTTCGCTGACCGCGCTGATGCTGTTCGTGGTGCAGTCGATCATCTTCGTCTTCCCCTCCAGCCGCTTGAGCGGCAACGCGCTGGCGGCGGGCCTGGCCTTCGTCACCACGTGCGGCCTGTTTGGCGGCTTCGTCGGGCCGTCGGTGATGGGCCTGATCGAGCAGGCAACCGGCAGCACCCGCAACGGCTTGTGGATCATCGCCTCGATGCTGGTACTGGCGGCATTGATCAGCACCCGCTTGCGCCAGGGGCAGGAACAGTAGGCAGACGGGCACCCGCAACAGGGGCCGCAAAGTGGCCCCTGTTACCATTTACCCTCGACTGCTACCCCACTGGCCGGCCGCAACGCAGCTCCAGCGCCTGCGCCAGCTTCTCCAGAGCCTGTTGCAGCGCATCGAGCCCTTCCCCCACCCACCGCAGCGCCAGGTATTGCTGATGACGCACCTGCAGGCTGTGTTGCCCGCCCGGGACCACACGCAAGGCGGTGCCTGACAGCGCCGCCACGATGCCATCCAACGGCACTGGCCGGCGTAACCGCAGCCACAGGGTCCAGCCACCCTCGGGCATCTGGAAGGAGACTTGCTCACCCAGTTGCAACCTGAGTTGTTGGCCTAGGCACTCCATGCGCCATTGCAGTTCTGCGCGCAGCTTTTCTGACTGGCGTTCGATTTCGCCTTTGCCAAGCATCAGCGCCAGCGCCTGCAGCCGCAAGGGCGCGAGCTGAAACGCACGCTGGGCGAAGGCCTCGGTCAGCGTTGCATGCCGCCCCAGCACATAGGCGTAGGGCGCTTCGCCGCCCACCGCAGCTTCGAACGAGCCCATCATCAACAGCCAGCGCGGGTCGACCCAATCGCGCAAGCGCGCAGCCGGCGGCCCGCTGAAGCACAACTCGCTGTCCAGGTCGTTCTCCAGCAACCACACCGGGTACTCGCCCAGCAGTTGGCCTATCTGCTGCTGGTCGTGCTGCGACATCAGCCGGCCCTGGGGCATGCTCAGGCAGGACGGCATGATCAGCATGCCCACCGGCTCCGCGCTGAGCAAACCCGCCAACGCCTGCAGGTCTGCAGCGCCGTATGCGTTCAGTGGCACCTCAAGCACGCGCATGCCGCAACGCTGCAACGCGCGCAGCACTTGCCAGCAGCACGGCGAGCACACCAGCACGGTGCCCCCGCGCAGGGCCAGCGCCGCCAGCACAACCTCAAGCAACGCCTGTACATCGGGGGCAAGATGCACCTCTTCGGCACGCCAGTAATGGCTGGATGAGCGGGTATAGCGTTCGGCCAGCGCATTACGCAGCCGCGCGCTGCCGACCTCCTCCAGCGGGGCAGCCGCCCAAGCCCGCTGGCGTGCCAGGCGCCGCTCGTGGGTAAACAATGAACGTTCCAGCATGGGCTGCGTCGGTACGTTGCTTAGCCCGCTCGGTGCTGGCAACGGCGGGCCACCCGGCTGCCCATCCACGCGCACGAAGTAGCCCGACCTCGGCACGCAATGCACCCGGCCCTCCTCTTCAAGCAGGCTGTAGGCGCTCTGCACAGTGGCCAGCGATACGCGCAAGCGCCGGGACAGCGTGCGCAACGAGGGCAGGCGCCATGGTTCAAGCCCCTGGGCCTCGTCGATCAGCGATTCGAGGTAGTGATACACCTTGCGATAGGCGTAGTCGCCCGGCAGCGATCGCCCCATCAGGGCAAGCCCTCTAGGCCAGGTCGTCCCGCTACGAACGGCGCCGGCAACAATTTCAGGTGCACATCACGCCGGGCCAGGTTCGCCATCAAGCGCCTGGACGCGGGTTGCAGACGCCCCTCATAAATCGCGCGCAGTTGCACAAGTGCCAAGCCACTGGTATTCACCAACCAGTCCTTCACCGCATCGGGGCACGGTTTACCTTGCAAGGCCCGATGCAGGTAGGGCAACGCCACCTGCATGTCGGGATGACGGCATTGCAGAAAACGTTCAAGGCCCTTGCCCTGCCTGGCAAAGGGGCTGAACAACAGGCATATCAGCTGGGTCTGGCTGATGCCGTAGGCTTTGCCCGGATGCCCCGAAGCTGGCTCGCGCTGCCCATCGAAAGCGCAAGGGCCGGCCAGCCGCAACGCCTGTCGATGGCCCATTGGCTCGCTGCAACGAGCGCGCAGTTCGTGCAGCTGTGCCAGGGCCTTAGGGTCGATGAATGCCGCCAGCGGCCAGGCGTCCTGGTCAGGGTCAAGGCGGCAGCCGAGCATGAGGTCGAGCTGCTCTTGTTCAAGCAGATGCGGCAGCAAGTCATCGATAGCGATCACCCGCAACGTGGCATCCTCCGCGACCACGCGGCTGGGGTCGCCCACAGGCTCCAGGGGTGACCCGGCAACCCCCTGCAACCTGCCCAGCCCGCTGGCCAATGTCGCCAGGCACTGATGCAGCAGATGGGGCCCGCGCTCCCCTGCCTGGCACAGGCTACGCCGGGCCCAGGCCAGGTAACGGCGTCGCTGCCGGGCAGGTACGGCGGTAATCAGCACATCCGCACGCGACTGCGCCTGCAGCGCAACCCCCACGGCACCCGCCAGCTCCAGATGCAGCCGGCTGCCCAGCAGGGCTTCGGGCCGGGCATCGACCCCGTGCCCGAACATCAGCATGGCATTGCGTGCCAGGGCCCAGCGCTCGGTCGACGCCGAGGGCCGACGATTGAACGGCACCACCTCGCAGCCTTCGGTCATCTGCAGTTGTACCCGCGGGTCGTCCTGCATGAACAAGGCGTTGAAGCTGCGCTCATGGTTGTCCAGCGCGGCATTGCCGGCAGTCGGCAGGTTGACCACCAGTACCCGCAACTGGAAGGTCACCGGGGCGCGCAAGGCAATACTCAACTGGGCGGCGCGCAGAATGGCCAACAGGTGGGCACTTCGGCGGTCATTGCCCTGCAGTACCAGCAAACGGAATGTGCCGATGTATTCGGGGCCACCGGCAGCCACCAGCAGCCGCTGTATCAGCAACTGCACGGACGCGCGCTGCGCCTGGGACATATGGCTCAACAAGCGTTCCAGCACTTGCTGGTAGATATAGTGCATAGCCTGTTCGTGAATAGCGCTCACGTAATCACCTCATCAACTTCATGCATTCATTACACGGTCAACTGCACACCGTGTAGTGCATCGATCCTGAAGAATTTTCCTACAAGTCTTGGGAAGTAACGATGTGACATGCTCTGTCGCCAAGCCATCGAAAAAAATGCCCCACACTGATGACAGGCTGCCGCCATACACTGCCCTGGCTCGGGCATAGCCATGCTCATTCCACGCTCCTTGCGCAAACTATCACTAGGCCATTATCGAGAGTTGTACATCGAATAGAAGATACAGATAAGGGTAAAAAAACCATTCAGCCAGTGCGTCAATACACAATGAATGGAACACTGCAAGCGTTCAACTTCAAATCTCTTCCAGGATATTACCGCAATAAACGGTAACCCCTTGAAGTATGTAGTCCACGTATTATTAATTTGTAGGATGCATCTGATTATCTACAAGTATCACGCTGAAAATGTGCAGCCGCAAAACACAAAAACCCGGGACTGTGCCCGGGTTCCTGTTGTCGTCAATGTCAGATCACGCAGGCTGCGCCATATCCAGCACCACCCGCCCCCCGCAAGGGCATTCATCCATATACCGATGTGCCTCGACCACCTGATCGAACGGATACACCTTGATGATCTGCGGCGTCAGCAGTTGGTCGGCGGTGAACTGGTTGATATCGCGCAAGGCACGCTGCAGCGCGACCTGGTCCTGGCTGATGCCCAATTCCGGTTTGCCGGTAAAGTTACCGATGCAGTGCACATAGAACTGAATGTTCTTCTGGAACGCCGCACAAGCCGGGAATGGCGTCTGGTTGCCACCTTGCAGGCCATACAACACCAGGCTGCCTCGGGGTGCCAGGACATCGCCGAGCAGCGACATCTGCGGCCCACCCATGCCATCGAGGACCATGTCCACGCCGCGACCGTCGGTGTACTTGCCGATCTGCAGCAGCAGGTCCTGCTCCTCGGTGACGATCACTTTGTCCGCCCCCAGCCCCAGCAAGTACTCGCGTTGCTCGGGCGCCTTGGTGGCGGCAAACACTTTCAGCCCCAGGGCCTTGCCCAGTTGCACGAACGCAGGCCCTGCGCAGTGGCTGGCATCGGTGACCAGCGCCGTTTGCCCGGCCTTGGCGCGGGCCAGGTCGACATAGGCAAAGTAGGCGATCAGCAGCGGCGTGTAGTGCACGCTGGCTTCGATAGGCGTGAGGATATCCGGATACCGGGTGATTGCCGTGCGTGGCAGCACGATCACGTCGCCGTATACCGGGTGATCATTGGCGCTGGTGGCCGGGAAGCTGGCGACCCGGTCGCCCACCGCAATGTCCTCGACCCCTTCGCCGACAGCCGTCACCACCCCGGCCATTTCATGACCGATCCCCGCCGGCAGGCGGGCCTGGGAGGGGGCCAGGTTCTGACGCCAGAGCACGTCATACCAGCTGACGCCGATTGCCTGGACGCGGATCTGCACCTCGTCGGCGGCGGGCGACGGTTCGGCCTGCTCCTCGCAACGGAGCACATCGGCAGCGCCGAACTTGTGGAATCGGATCATGCGGGACATCGCATACCTCGCCTTGTGAACCTCTAATACCACGGACTTTATCCGGGCTTTGGCCGTTAGACCATCAGTGGTCATTAATAGTCGACATGCTTGTCATCGATTGGGCACCTGACATTCCTATGAATTGGCACCCGGAAATCGGTGCAGGGTAACAGCCTTTGGCCTTAAGATTCACCCCTGCCCCACTTTAGGCGAAGCGCACCGATGAATCGAAACGACCTGCGTCGTGTAGACCTCAACCTGCTGATCGTGTTCGAAACGCTGATGCACGAGCGCAGCGTGACCCGTGCTGCCGAGAAGCTATTCCTCGGCCAGCCGGCCATCAGCGCGGCCCTGTCGCGCTTGCGCAACCTCTTCGACGACCCGTTGTTCGTGCGCACCGGCCGCAGCATGGAACCTTCGGCACGGGCACATGAGATCTTCGCCCTGCTCTCCCCGGCGCTGGACTCCATCTCCACCGCCGTCAGCCGCGCCGCCGAGTTCAACCCGGCCACCAGCAATGCGGTGTTCCGCATCGGCCTGTCGGACGACGCCGAATTCGCCCTGCTGCCGCAACTGCTCAAGCGTATCCGCGCCGAAGCGCCGGGTATCGTGTTGGTGGTGCGCCGGGTCAATTACCTGCTGATGCCTACCTTGCTGGCCTCGGGCGAAATCTCGGTGGGGGTCAGCTACACCAGTGAACTGCCCGCCAACGCCAAGCGCAAGGTGCTGCGCCGCAGCAAGCCGAAACTGCTGCGTGCCGACAGCGTGCCGGGCAGCATCACCCTGGATGACTTCTGCGCCCGGCCGCATGCGTTGGTGTCGTTCGCCGGCGACCTGTCCGGGTTCATCGATGAAGCGCTCGAAGAAATTGACCGCAAGCGCCACGTGGTGCTTGCGGTGCCGCAGTTCAACGGGCTGGGGAGTTTGCTGGCGGGGACCGATATCGTTGCCACGGTACCGGACTACACGGCGGATGCACTGACGGCTGCGGGGGGCTTGCGGGCGGAAGATCTGCCGATTGAAGTGCGCAGTTTCGAGCTGCACATGGCTTGGCGCGGGGCGCAGGATAACGACCCGGCGGAGCGATGGTTGCGGTCGCGGATACAGATGTTTTTTGGGGACCCTGACAGTCTTTAGGGGCTTCGCGCATGCTTGATTAGCTAATCATTTCTGCCTTTTTCTAGCCTCGAATAGCCATTTACTTCCAGTTAATTGCTAAATTTTGGGCATATTTGAGGGCACGCTTTGGATGGTTTGAAAGGATGCCCCCAACCGAAGATGCTCAGCTCTTTCAGTAATCTGTCGACCACGCTATTCCTCTTGGATGCCAAAGACGAGCGCCCCCGCATCCACCCCTGCCTCAAGTACGTGACGCAAAGCGCCCCTCTGGGTAAGGATGAGCAGCCATCCATAACGCGCTACTGAAGCCTGTTCCTCTGTCTACGTCGCTTGGGGGCTTGCCACCATAAGCAACAGACCGCAACTCGAAAACCATCTAGACGCGACCGGGTTTCCAGCACCGCCTAGTAATTGAAGTATGCCCTGACCACCCTTCAAGAATCACAGGCCAGCCACAGTGTAGTCGGTGTCAGTTTCGCTAGTGGACCGTCGCCGTTAGCCAGACACGGCTCTCCCATCAAGCGTGGTAAGCGCAAGTAACGCACATTGCAGCCAAGCCGACGGGTCTAGTTGGGCAAGTGCACAGTCGAACGAGGTTTCCCTAACTCCGGTCGGGCCGCTAATTATCAAATTCAGCCCATCGCGTAGACAATGCTTCCTGTTCAGTCGCAGGATCAAGGCCTTTGCCAGCACGCGAGCGCTGCGGTAGTCGATGTCTTCCAGGCAGCCGCTGTGGTGCAGGCGATCGGCTTCGAGACGGGTCACCAAACACCCTCTGGTCATTATTGTCCTGTAGAGGCTGCCCGGAAACTGACAAGCCTCTGGGCAATATCCTGACCATCACATTGTCGCGATGACAGTCTGCATTTATCGCGGTAACGGAGAAAAAGCACGCCAAGCAGTTGATGGCCACGTACTGCAAGCAACACACCAACCGCTACCCCAAAGAAATACGTGACATGCGCGATACCATCATTGAAAACATCATGAATGGAATGGATGTAGAGGCGCATTCTCTGTAGAAGCACAATTGCTGCTGTAAGCCAGAGGCCCGGGCACTCTCGGGCATCTATTGATGCCCTACCCGATTCAGCACAAACTCATCAACGGCGTCGCCTCTCGTGCCCTGTTCAACTGGGTCGCCCTTGCCTGCGCAGCCTCACGGCTCTTACCCCTTTTGCGTAACCACAGCAGGCTCCAACCTCCCTTTCTGCATTCAGTAGCGCACGATGCGGCACTCTCAGACCATGGTGGCATTCAAGTTTTTCTGCTTGACGTTGATAGCTCGTAAGGTGCGATACTGCCGCAAGTAGCAATATGCCACCAACTGACACAAGGACGTTTCTTTGCGCCTGCTCACAGTCTTTTTTCTCCTCCAGCCTGATCGAAAGCATCAGCCGCTGGATGCAGCCCCAAGCTCGCCTCGTAGTTTGCGTACCAGGTACGCCACCCCGATGATCTGATCAGTTGCATGGAGCTTGCGACTCAACTTGTCGCAACTTCATGCAAGGCTGTTTCCAGCGGACAGGGCGAACGCCCTCGCCTCCCGTATTTTTTCAACAGCACTCTCCATATCGCCATGAATGCCATCGGCTCAACAGGACCGTGAGAAACATGAAGCATGCAACAAGGTCAGTGGCCCGCTCGGGAAAAACGAGGCCCCGTCAGACAAGTAGCGCCCCCTTCGATGTTTTGGTACTGGCGACCATGAGTGCAGGCAAGACATCGTTCATCAATGCCCTGATCGGGCAAGAATTGCTGCACACCGCCAACGAAGCCACTACCGCTTGCATGACGCGTGTCGAACACCGCCAAGGCGCGCGGGCCTTCGACGGTGCTTGCTACTCGCATGATGATCAAGAGCTTGCGCGGCTTAAGGACACTTCAGCCGCGATGCTTCGTGACTGGAATGCCAACAGCGAAGTGAAGCGAATCTGCTTGAAAGGCAACTTCAAAATCGTACCCAGCCCTGCATCTGGCCTGGTATTGCATGACACCCCCGGCCCGAACAACAGCCAGGACCACAGGCATGCAGAGCTGATGCTCGAAGCGGTACGGACTGTTTCTTTCAAAGCCCTGTGCTATGTGCTTAATGCCAGCCAACTGGGCACGCAGGATGATCGCGCGCTGCTGGAGCAAATTCGTGATGAACTCGCGACCCGACCTGACCACACGATCTACTTCATCCTAAACAAAGTCGACCTGCTGGACCCTGAGACGGGTGAAACCATTGATGCCTATGTCGGCAAGGCTCACCGCTACCTCACAGCCATTGGCTTTGAACAACCGATCATCATCCCGACCATGGCCAACGTCGCGCTCTATGCCCGAAAGGCCCTCAAGGCCCAGGCCTTGACTCGCTCGCAGCGGTTGAGGCTTCACCAGGCGCTTGCCGACCTGCAGGAAAACAAGCGCTCGCTGCTTCACGCCACGGTGGTGCCAGACACCATCAAGAAAGGCGTATTCAAGGCACTCAGCAGCCTGGAACGGCAACGTCAGCTCAAAGCGCTCGACGCGCAAGCCTGCGAAAAAAACGATTTGCAGCAATTGGTGGCCATCAGCGGTTTGAAGACCGTAGAGGCCCTGATCAAACATCAACGTCAATCGATCAAGAATCCATGAACCGCATCCATATCACACACAACCCTTTCACCGTCGAAACGATTTTCTCGATCAACGACCAGGCCCCGGCAGACGGCTGCAAATTGTCGAGCTACAAGGAGTCGCGCCTGCAGTTGTGGGTCGAAAAATTGTTCGATGAATTGAGCGAACTGTTCAACGGCGACAATCGCTTCCATGTCGCTTTTACAGGTGTTGAGTCTGACTTCCTGGATATCCAGGAAGCCGCTAACGTGGCCATTGCCAATGGCATGCAGGTGGAACTGGAGTGGCACCAGACCGTACCTACCGAACAACGCCTGGAGCAGATCCGCGCCCTGATGGCCGAGGCGCGCGAGCACACTCAATTCGATCAGTTCATTGCTGACAACGAGCAGGTTCGCAAGTCCATCGAAGAAGCGTTCAACCGTGACTTCGATGTTTATGTCGTCGCGACCATGTCATCGGGCAAGTCGACATTGATCAACGCGATGCTGGGGCGCGACCTGCTCCCTGCGGCGAACGAAGCGACGACTGCGACAATTGCCCGGATCACGGACAATGATCGGATGACCGATCGATTCTCGGCCAAACGCTTCAACCGCAAAGGTGAAGAAGTGGGTGCGGCTGACAATGTCGACCTGGAATGCCTCAAAGAGTGGAACCAACTCGAGGACACCCAGCTGATCGATATCGAAGGCAACATCGTAGCGATTCGCGAGCGCGAGGACGTGCGCCTGGTCCTGACCGATACCCCCGGCCCTAACAATAGCCAGGATGAAGAGCATCAGCTCAAGACCATGAGTTTCATTCAGGATTCCCGGCGCAACCCGCTTATCCTGTATGTGCTGAATGCCAGCCAGCTGGGCACCAACGATGACAGCAATCTGCTCGGCCTGGTCGCCGAGACCATGCGCAAGGGTGGTAAGCAAAGCAAGGATCGCTTCATCTTCGTGATCAACAAAATGGACGTGTTTGATCCTGAGCAGGGAGAAGATATCCCTTCTGTACTCAAGCGTGTGAACCAGTACCTCACCAGTAATGGTATTCAGAACCCCCTGATTTATCCGATCTCTGCCAACCTCACGCGTTTGATCCGCAAACCGAGCGACCTGCACACGCGCAAGGAGCGCAACGAGCATAAGTCGATGGCAGACATGTTCAGCGAAGAACCAAGCATGAACATGATGCAGTACATGCCGATCACCTCTCGCGTGCATCGCTCGCTGCAGGAAAAACGCCACTCCCCGTTGCTGCTCAGCAGCGGGTTGCCGGCAGTCGAAGCGATGATCGACGAGTACATCGACAAGTACAACCTGCCGCACCGGCTCAAACGCGCCTATGAAGCCCTGGGTCACGCCATTCGAGTGGGTTTGAATGAAACTGACCTGATCGAACAACTGCAACAAGATGAAAGGACCCTGGCCCATCTGAACGAGGAGATCCAGGGCCTGCAGCAGCGGCAGGAAAAAGGCTTCGACACCGCAGCTTACAAAGACAAGCTGGAGCGCGAGGGCAAGGCGCTCCCGCGAGACACAGAGCTTGAACTGGCCAAGCTGGAAGCCGTTATTGGGCCCATCATCAAGCAGCTGGGCGCAAACTTCATGCAAAACGACGTTCGGGTAAGCATTGCCGAAGCGCGCGTGCAAGAAGCGGAAGAGCTGCTGCAGTTCAACCATCGGAAGCTGGTGAACCAGTACGAGTCGGTGTTCGTCTCCAGCCAAGAGCTTATCCGCCAAGACCTGCACACCGAGTATCAGCGTTACGTCACAGAAATCTTCCAAGGCACCGAGAGCTTGAACCTGCCAATTTTCGAGGGGCTTAAACAGGCGGCCTCGAACATCTCATTCAATCTGTCCGTATGCCAGGATGATATTCAAGTAAAACGCGTTGTAATTGGGACACGCGAGGTAAGCGACAGCTCTTGGTGGAACCCCTTCTCCTGGGGCTCGACCCGAACGGTACGGGATTACGGCAACGAAAATTACGTCGATCTCGAGAAGTTCTGGCAGGAGCGTTCCACTCGAATCCAGGCCGAATTCACACGCCTGGTCGAGAACGCTCGTAAGGAAATTGAGGTTGGCAAGGACCGTTTGATCGAACAATACGTTGCATTCATGACCCGCGAATTTGACCTCAAATTTGCCGAACTGCTGACGTCCTTGAGTTCCAAAACCACAGACCGAAACGCCCGCGAGGTTGCAGTTTCCGAAGCCAAGGCACTGCGTGCCTGGATCGATAACTTCAAAACCAAGCTCGACAGCACATTGGCTATTTAAGGAGCCCCAACATGACCACCGATATGCTTGCCGGAGCCAGGAAGAGTTATCTGCTGTCAATCAAGGACCCTAATGCCAGCACCGGCCTGCTCAATGACCTTCTGGATCGCGCCGAGAAACAAACTCCGGAGCTGCTGTTGCCCTTCGAGCCAGGGGTTGGGAAAAATGCCCTTGACCTCGACCCCGTGAGCTGGAGTGCAGACTACCTGACTCGTCAAATGTGGCTCACTCAGCAGAACTTCGCCCGGGAGCGCATTGAGCACTTGCTTGCCGTTCGCGAGCATCTGCGCAAAACCGGGGTGAAAGGTTTTGTGCCTACGCAAACGCCTTCAGAACCTCAAACCGAGAGTGACGTCAACGTGCAGTCAAACTATGAGCCCTCCTCCAACCTCAGGAAGTTCGTACAGGAAGGCGAGCTGCTCACCATCCGGACCGCCCTTCGCATGGAACTGGATGACAATCGCCTGACCTCTGCCGACCTCCGTGCTGCATTGACCTGGGCGGTCAAGCAGGTTCCAGCGCTTCTGGAAGCTTATTCTGAGAAGTCATTCGCTCGCGCGATGGAGTCGGACCAGAAGCTGTGGACGAGCGAGTACTATGAGCTGCAGGTTGTCTACCTCAAGACCAACTACGCCCAGGAACGCTTCCTGCACCTCATCGAAGTACGTGACCTGTTGCGCCATCAAGGCGTAGACGGCTTCGCGCCCGTGCAACCGAAACCACGTGCCAGTGCCAGTGCGAACGCTGGCCAAGCCGCACCCGCTTCGCACCGCCCTCAACCGCAGAATTCCCGGTCACAACAGTCGCACCAGGCTAACCAAGGCCACCAATCGCAACCCCGCGCCGCAGACAACGACCGCAAGCCAGTCTTCAAAGCCGCTTTGCTTGTCGGCGGCGCCCTGGCTGCGCTGGTGGTCTTCCTGGTTGCGCTGGTGAAATAACGCCATGGCAACCTCGACCCTGACCCCGCTGGCAATCCGCGAAATCCAGCAAAACGCCACGCTCACCCTGGCCGCTGGGCGTGCGCTGATCAATCGCAGCTACCTGAGCGAACTGGAGCAGTACCCGGTCATCGCTTCAAACCAGCGCATCAGCCTGAACCGCGCCAGCGACCTGCGGATATTCCGCGTCGAGCGCATCGTCCAGGACAACAAGCAGTCGGTGCTGGAAAGTACCACTGCCGCCTATACCGCACTGGGCGCCGCTGGCTATACGGTGTTCCTGTTCCTGCGCTCCAATGGCATCGAGACTGAGCTGTTCATTGGCACCCGTGGCGAACCCGGCAAGATGCTCGGCCACAACTCCGGCGAGTTGCTGCGGGAGACCTTCAAAGGCCACTTCCCGGGTAGTGCGCTGCAACCGCTGAGCGTCCAGGACGCCAATGCGCTGCTCGACAAGCTCGAAAACGAGAAAAGCAACCCATCTGCCAGCATTACCGCAGTCACGGGCGTACCTGCATTGTCGACTGAAAACCGCGACCACTTCATGCAGGGGCTGGAGCGCTTCATCGACGCAGCAGAGCGGCGCGAATACCAGGCACTGATCCTGGCGGAACCCGTTTCTTCGCAGAAACTGGATACCATCCGAATCGGCTACGAACAGGTGGCGACCCAACTTTCGCCGTTGGCAAAACAGCAGCTTTCCTATGGCGAGCAAGACAGCGACAGCATTGGCCTGAGTATCAGCCAAGGCCTGAGCACCTCCCTTGGCCACAGCCTTGGCCTTACCGAAACTCGCGGCACCAGCCATACGACCGGTACCTCCACCAGCGAGAGCAACGGCACCACTGAAAGCTTCAGTTCGCAAACCGAAGCCTCGAAGGCAGCCGCCATTGCCGGTAGCGCCATCGGCGCGCTTGCCGGATCGTTCCTGGGCCCGGTGGGCGCGGTGGTCGGTGCTCAGGTTGGGTCAGGCATCGCCGCTGCATTCAACGAAACACGCAGCACAGGTGCTAGCCATTCGGCTACCAGAGGCACCAGCGAAAGCAATGGCACGTCCTGGAGTGAGTCCTCTGCCCGTACACAGTCGACAACCCACACCAGCAGCACGACCGACAGCCAATCGGTCAACCGTACCAGCGGTAGCAACCGGCAGCTGTCGATCGAATCGGTGGACAAGACCATCGAGCAGCTGCTGGCCCGGATTGATCACCATCTGCAACGTATCGACGAAGCCAAGACCTACGGCGGCTGGAGTTCTGCCGCCTACTTCATCGGTGACAGCAGCGCCTCGTCCGAATCGCTGGCGAGTATCTTCCTGGGCCTGGTACGCGGCAGCAAATCCAGCCACGAAGACTTTGCGCTCACCACCTGGACGTCGATTAACAAGTCTGCGGTGCTGGAATGGCTCACGCGCCTTAGCCACCCCGAACTCAAACCTGCGTTCGCCAGCCGCGTGCCGGTGCCGTTCGTGACCCCTGCTACGCTGATTTCCGGCAAGGAAATGGCAATCCAGCTGAGCCTGCCACGGCGCTCCACTTCAACCGTGTCGGTCGTCGAAACCCAGGCATTCGGACGCAAGGTGCAGCGCCTGGACGGCCAGGCCACGCGGCGCCCAGGCGCCAGACAGCTTTCCTTGGGCAACATCCGTCACCTGTGGGAAAACCTGCCGCAGACCATCGAGCTGGACATGGACCAGCTGTCCAGCCACGTGTTCATCAGCGGTTCCACAGGAGCAGGCAAGAGCAACACGCTCTACGAAATGCTCGACCAGGTCAGCGCCGCTGGCGTGCCATTCCTTGTCATCGAACCCGCCAAGGGCGAATACAAACATGTGTTCGGCCATCGCAGCGACGTGACTGTGCTCGGCACCCACCCGGCGCACAGCGCCTTGTTGCGAATCAACCCGTTCCGCTTCCCGGCAGCGATCCACGTGCTCGAGCATGTCGACCGCCTGGTGGAGATCTTCAACGTCTGCTGGCCGATGTACGCTGCCATGCCCGCAGTGCTCAAGGACGCAATCCTGCAAGCCTACCTGCGCTGTGGCTGGGACCTGGAAAGCTCGAGCAACCGCTACAACGAGGAAATATTCCCCACCTTCGTCGACCTGCTGGAAACGCTACAGGAAGTAATCGAGGCGTCGGCCTATTCCCAAGAGCTCAAAGGCAACTACATCGGCTCACTGTCGACCCGCATTCGATCACTGACCAACGGCCTCAATGGCCAACTGTTCGTGGCCGACGAAATCGACAACGACGTCCTGTTCGACAGCAATGTGATCGTCGACCTCAGCCGCATCGGTTCTTCAGAAACCAAGGCGCTGATCATGGGTATCCTGGTGATGCGCCTGAGCGAGCACCGCATGGCCCACGGCGGCATGAACCAGCCCCTGCGCCACGTCACGGTGCTGGAAGAAGCCCACAACATCCTCAAACGCAGCCCGGAAGGCGGCGCCGAGGGTGCGGGGCTGATGGCCAAGTCTGTAGAAATGCTGACCAACGCCATTGCCGAGATGCGTACCTACGGTGAAGGTTTCATCATCGCAGACCAATCGCCCCATGCCGTGGACATTTCCGCGATTCGCAACACCAACACCAAGATCATCATGCGCCTGCCCGATGAAACCGATCGCCGCCTGATCGGTAAGTCCGTGGCACTGGATGACGAGCAGCTGGACGAGATTGCCAGGCTCCCCAAAGGTGTAGCTATCGTCTATCAGAATGACTGGCTCGAACCTGTAATGTGCCAGGTGCGCAAATTCAAAGGCGAGGAAGCGCCCTACCAATACCAGCCGCAAGCGACGGCGGGCATCGCCCGCAGTGACTTCAACGGCCAACTGCTGAAGCTGCTGCTCAGCCAGCGCGTGGTTACGCCTGCCCAGATTGACTGCGACTTGCTGCAGCAGGGCCTGTGCGCACTGCCATTGCCTGCTCGCACCCGCATCAACCTGTTGCAGATCGTCACACAGTACCGTGACCAGCAGGCGCCAGGCATCTGGCGAGCGGAAGCCTTCGAGCGCCTGGCGCGCTTGGTGGTGGATACGCTCAATTGCCGCCGCCAGGTCAATCAGGTCATCCAGGAGGCCAATGACTACACGCACCTGGACCAATTGCTCGACGGGCTGCTCGAACAGAGTGCGAACGGCCTTTCGGCCGAGCTAGCCCTCGCCGCTCAGCAATGCCTGATGAAAGACTACAGCCTGCAGCACGAAAGCCACCTCGACATTTACGCGATGTGGCACGCGCACCATGAAAAAGGAAGCGTCCGGTGAACTTCGAGAACTTTGCCATCGAGAAGGCTGACGGCCCCTCCCGCCTCGCCCTGCTCGCCAGGGAAACACCCGACAAATGCCTGCTCATCGCACAGCTGGATCGGCCGATCGTGCTGACCCAGGAAAACCGCCTTGAGCTGCCCGGTATGGGTGACGAAACCCGTGAACGGCTGGAGAAGCTCGGTTTCCCCAAGGAATTGCTGGACGTCATCAACAGCGAGGCCGAAGCGCGTATCTACGAAGAAGCCAACCTGGAGCCGGCCCAGGTCAACGGCAAGGATGCATTGATCCGCACCGACATCGATTACGATCAGAAAGATGCATTCGACCGCACCAACCTGGAGCGCATGAAGCTGGGCCTCGCCCCGCTCGATGCGCAGGGCAGGCCGATCGAGTTGCACCATATTGGGCAAAAGCAGGACTCTCCCCTGGCCGAGCTCACACGCGATGAGCACAGGGGCAATGGCAATGACAATGTGCTGCACAACAAACTGAAAGAGTCGGAAATCGCACGGGACGATTTCGACAAGGAACGCAAGGAATACTGGAAGGCGCGAGCCGAACAGATCGAGAGCCAACGGTAAGCGAGTGCCTACATGAAAACACTGGAAAAACTGGTCGCAGAACAACAGGCTGCTACCCGGCCTGCTACCAAGACAAACATCGATACGCTCGAGTCGAACCTGGGGTTCGAACTCGCCAACGAGTATCGGGAGTACCTGGAGCGCTTCGGCGTGATTGCCCATGACGCCTACGAAACCTATGGCCTTGGCGTGCCGGAAGACTACTTCCTGCACGCACTCAATGCCTACAAGGACCTGGCATCGGACCCCAGCTACCCAGCAACTGCGGTACCGCTGCTGGAGCTGGGAGACGGCCAATACTACCTGTACGACAACCGCAGTCAGCGGATCGTGCTGTGGGCTACCCCCAACGGTGGCGTCGTCCGTACCCTGGACGACAACCTGGAAGCATTCCTGATCAAGCATGTTTTCCAAGGCTGACGCCCCACGATAGCCCCACCCTGCGGCGGGGCATCTTGCGCCTGGCATTGCAGGCGCATTACTTGTTTGCCTACCTGAAAGATCTGCTGCCCGGAGGCGGCCAAGGGCTACCCATCCGGGTAGCATGCCACCGCCCAGGCTTCGACAAGGAAGCTTCGCAATTGCCACAAATCAGCTCCCGCGACACCATCAGCCGACAATGGGAACTGCTACACAAGCTACCCACCAAGGGCCCCGGCATCACCAGCGGTGAATTGCTCGAGAAAATGCGGGATACGGGCTATCGCATTACCAAACGTACCGTCGAACGCGACCTGATCGAACTGTCGCGCGTGTTCCCGCTGACGTGCAATGACCGAGGCAAACCGTTCGGCTGGCACTGGGCCCCGGGGGCAAGCATCGACCTGCCCGGCATGAGCGTCAGTGAAGCGTTGAGCCTGACACTCATCGAAGACACCATTCGCCCGCTGCTGCCCAACGGAATGCTCAAGACACTGCAGGGCCGCTTCGAGCATGCGCGCAAGAAGCTCGAGAACATGGCCGATGAAAACTTGGCGGCGCGCTGGATGAGCAAGGTTGCTAGTGTTCGCCCAGAGCTCAACCTGCAGGCGCCAAGCATCTCGGCGGAGATTCTCGAGACGATTCAACTGGCCCTTCTCGAAGAGCGTCAGATCGCTTGCCGCTACTACTCCGCCCATGGCAACAAGACCAGTGAACTGACTCTGAACCCTCTGGCTCTGGTGCAACGTGGTGTAGCCACCTACCTGATCGGTACCGCCGATCATTATTCGGACCTGCGACAGTACGCAGTGCATCGGTTTCTCAACGTCGAGATCTTGCCGGCTGCCTGCGAAGGCGCGGCTCAGTTCGACCTTCCCCAGTACCTTGCCAGCGATGCCTTGCAATTCGGTGGCCCGCAGAAGATCAGTTTGCAGGCATGGGTCAGCGAAAGCCTCGCCCGCCTGCTGCGGGAAACACCCTTGGCAGAAGACATGGCGCTGCAGGCCTGCGAAGGTGGGTACCGCCTGACTGCGACAGTCAGTGACAGCTGGCAGCTGAACTGGTGGATGCTGTCGCAGGGCGATGGACTGGTGGTCGAGCAACCTGTGGAACTGCGCCATAAGTTGCTCGAGACGCTGCGAGGAACATTACAGCGTTATGAGCGGGCGACTGCATAGCGGGTCGCCCTGCCCAACTTATCTATCAACCCTCCTCGCAATACAGGTGTTTCTGCGCGGTCGGGGTTGTTTCACACCCTGTAGTGAGCCTCGATCAGCGCCAGCATCGTTTCGCAATGGGCATCGATCTGCGATTTGCCCCACTGCTTGCCATTACCCAGCACATGGAACATGTGCGCGAGCTTCAAGGAATCGTACTTGGGCTTGGCGAGGAATGCCGCCTGCTTCTTGAGCACGGCCTGATTGCTGTACGAGGAGTTCTCGCCCGGACTGAGCAGCACCAGGTTGCCAAACCCATGCAACAAGTCATCGGCGAGTGATCGATCAAACTCTTCGTTCTGTGGATGCACATGCTCTACCGAGTTTTTCGAGGTGATGCGGTAGAGATTCAACTTGTCACTGTCCATCCAGGTGCAGGCGCGCCGCTCGCGCCAGAGGATGTACTCAAGCTTCTGGAACCAGTAATGCTCGAACCCGGTTCCGTGCGCCTGTTTCAGGTATTTCAGCTTGCTTGCCAGCGGGGCCGATGCGACGGTGTCGCGGGACAACAACTGATAACTCGCGTATTTCTGGGTCAGCTCTGTCAGTGACAGTTCGTTGTCAATCTGCTCAAGCAGGGCAAGCACCTGATGTTCGGACAACGCTGGATTCTCAACCAGCCGCCCCAGGAATGGCGTCAGCCAATATTGCGCACTGCGCTCCCCGGTGAAGTAGCGCACGCTTTGCAACTGGCCCAGGTCGGAGGTTTCCTGATTGACCGAACGCCAGGTCGGCCCGTGGCCTTTGCTGCGGTTGTTGAACGAGCACAAGCGCAAGGTGCGATCGTCTTCTTCACCCAGGCGCACCCACTTGACCACCCAGCGATCAAACTGGAAACGCACTTGCCACAAGCACTCCATGAATGCCTTGGCTTCAGCGGCACTGGCTCGATTGACGAACTCGACAAAGCTTGCATTCAGGTTGCTGTCATTGAGCCGTGTCTCGATATCGGCAGCCTTGATACCGTGCTGGTAGATGCGATACACATGCATCAGCAATAAGCCGAAACTGATGATGGACTGATAGCGGGCCTCATCATCCTCTTCAGTTTCAGATGGCGCCTCTGCGGCATGCTTCATCAATGAGATGTCACTGATGGTGCGGCCTTCTTGAGTAGCTGCAGCGGCACGCTCGATGTGAAAATGCTCCCGCGAATATTGAGCAAGGTCGTTGAACTTCAGTACCCCCCAATCCGTATGCTTGAAGACATCGCGCAGGTTCTTCTCGAAGTAGTCCCCCATGTTCTCGCAGACCTGCCAGATACCTTCGTAGCTGGCGCGATGATGCTTGATACGCTCCATCAAACGCGCCTTGAGGATATCGGTCTGTTCCAGTTGCACACCGCTGGTGTTGAGGGTGGCAAAAAGCTTGTTGAGGTCCATGCCGGCGGGCATGACGTTGTTGACCCACGTCACCCGATTGAAAAGGTAATGGCCAACCCGCTCGAGGGCTTCGCGCCCCTCATCCGCCAAGAGCTTGTCCAGCCTATCGGATGCCGTTTTTCGCGCAGCGCAAAGGTGTTTCAGATAAGGGTTGGACGCTACCTCCTCATCCACTGCAACTTCGTCTGTCAGCCCCGCCCAGGCACTCAAACGCGCCTGGACTTCCTCACGAATGTTGAACGTGAGGCGTGGTGCGCTACCCAGCACCACCAGCGAACGCAAGGATGAATCAGGCATCTGCTCGCAAAACGCCAATGCCAGCACCATCAACGTCGTCATGCGCTGTTGGCCGTCGATCAGCTCGTAGGTTATGTCTGCTGCCGAATCCACACCCGACGGCACCTGGCTGGTCAGCACAGTACCGATGAAGTAGTGCGACTGCTCAGGGGTGCCGCTTTCATCAACAGCGCTTGCCTGAATGACCTGCTCCAGCAGGTCCTTCACGTCTTCACTGGGCCAGACATAAGGCCGCTGGTAGCACGGAATCGTCAGCGCAATGTTCTTTTCACACAGCACTGCTGCACTTTGTACTTGGGATTGCACCTGAGCATTCATCATTTGCCTCCTTGGCGGGCAGCGTCAGCGAGACAGATTCGGTCGATGGCAGCGCAAAGCTCTGCGTCGTATCGCGCCGCGACCTCGCCGTAATTCGGCCATGGGAGCTCGAGGCCGAGCGTGGCAGAGACTGACCGAACAAAGCGCTGCTTGATGCTGTTTACATCCAGGTTCTGAGCACTGACAGAGTACTTGTAGGCGCGCAGGTAGCCCAGAAGCTCTTCGTGGGTATGGCTTGTGGAAATCCAATCCAGCAGCGGCGTGTTGCGCAGGTGGGTTTGCACCCCGTCCTCACGCACGCTCACATCGTTGATCAGCCGTGGCGCGAACACCATGCGGAAAATCCATAGGCTGGCTTCGAGCAATCGGGCACTGCCGAACTGGCTGGCGTACATGAGCAACGCACAGTCATAGGCCCGGGTCAGGAGTACGCTGCCGCGTGCATCCAAGGCCAGAAGCTTGTAATAAAAGGCTGATGAACCAATGGGCGCGCGGGCAGTGTCCAGCAACGTTTGCCGCAAACCGTGAAAGTATTCCACAAAGCGCATCGTGTTGAGGCCCGCCCCAAGCGGCTGACGCATGGCGTAGCCAAACTGGGCGACATGCGCCTCCTTCCCCCAGGCATCGCGGTGCACCTGCAGCGGCCGGTAGGCGATATCGCCACCACCTGCCAATGTACGCTCAGCCAACTCAGCAACAATTTGCTTACGTTCAAGGACCGGGTCACGATCACTCGCTACATTTCGCCAGCGTAGCGTTTGCCAATGCCGGGCCTTCATGAATGTTGCGACCAGAGGTTTGAGGTCCCCCATGCGCTCCCACGCACGGGCGTAATCATCCTGTGCCGTGTTGGGTACGCTACGCAGGTGGTAAGCCTTGATAATGTCCGCACCGCCCAGACGAACACCGGACGTATTCTGAGTTTCGAAAAAGCGGTAGGCATCATCTTCATGCCGCGTGACCACCAGCGTCACATTGATACGCGAGAAGTCCACCTCGGGTAGCGGCTGGAGTGCGAGCCAGCGGAGGTTACGGTGGATGCGTGAATGGCTCTCTGGTGAGCTGTAGGTCAATACAGGCGCCTCCTTGTCGCCATGCTGCAGGTAATGAATCAGCGCAAGGCTGGTGATGCGCTGTTGCCCATCGATGATATTCAACAGGCCGCGCTGACGCGCATTGCCGCCGTTCTGATGAAGGATGATGCTACCCAGGTAAAAGTCGTGGGCCGGGGCGTCAGTACTGAAAAAAGCCCTCAGGTCATCGAGCAGCCGCGAAAGTTGCTCTTCGCCCCAGCGGTAAGGCCGCTGATACTCGGGCAGCCGCAGGTGGCCAAAGATGAAGTTGCCATCACTGGAAGGAATTTTCGCGGCCTTGAAGACATTGGCCAACGTTGTGGAAGCAACAGCAATACCATCCACCTCGACCGGCGATGATGGTGCAAGTTGACGTTCGCTCACAGCCTGATTCATGGGACTGTCCTTGTACGTGTCGGCGCACTGCCACACGCTAGGTAAAAGAGGGCCAGGGCAACGAACCCATCAGCTTGCGGCTGAATCACGTTCCTGCAGAAGTTTGCGGGCTTCGCGGGCCAGTTTGTCCAGGCGATCGACCAACTCGACCATCACTTCCAGCGTGTCCGCTTCGTCATCCTGCTGGTGATTTTTCAAGACTGCGCCAATGCACTCAAGCATGGCCAGCGACCAGCGCTCCTGCGCTTCTTCACCCAAAGCGATAAGCGTATTGACACCACGCCGTGCGCCCGAGGTAATGACCTGCGCCTCGGCGGCGAAAGCCGACGGTGGCGCCAATCGCACTTGCGGCTCGTAAGCCTGGTCTTCGATGGCGGGCTCAGTCTCGGCTTCATCTGCAGGGCAGACGGCTTTGACTAACGCGTCGGTCAGCTCACGAACGTCATCACTGAGGAACTGCACGGTGGCCAGGTGAGTATTGCGCCGCGGTGCCTGAGGTAGGAAGAAATGCACCTGCTCACCCTCCCCCAACACTGCGTCGCTCCACTCGCGCAGGGTTTGCCCATAGCTGAAGCGAGGGTAGTTGACCCGCGGATGAAGGCGCTCTACCACTTCATCGCTGAGCGAGCTGGGGTCGACCATAACTCCGTATTTTTGCAGCAGGTCGAGGGCGACTTTGTAGCGTGGCGCCAAGAGTTTGCGGTTGATGCCTTGATGGAAAGGCCCGGAGATGACGCGCATGGCATCGTTGAGGGTGCGATTATCCAGTACCCCAACGAGCTCGCTCAAAGTGTCAGCGTCGCTGGCGCCTTCAGGCGCGATCCAGTCAGCCATCAACGCACGCGCCTCATCGAGCGCATGGGTGATCGTTTTCACCGCGTGCGGCATGGGAATTCCCTTTTTCTCTAAAGCGTCCATGCACAGGGCTTGGAGCACTGCATGATATCTTTTTGATATTCCAGCGGAGATTGCCAATTTCTGCTGGGTTCGGCAAGCATACAGATCGTGTCCCTGGAAGTGGTGTAACTCATCCTGCGGTGCTATTGAGCGTCCTCCCCGCTTATGCTTGATCAGCAGAAAACCAAGATTGACCTCGTAAGGATTATTCCTTACCCTTAAATCAATACATCCGGGAGAACGCACATGCCTGCCATCCACGAAATCGCAACGCTAACCTCGAAGGGACAGGTCACACTGCCCAAATCCGTTCGCCAGCTTTTGGGCGTAGACACTGGTGGCAAGATCGCATTCGACGTACGCGGGGGTGAAATCGTGGTCAGCCGCGTAGAAACCACCCACGAAGACCCTGCCATCGGTGCGTTCCTGGGTTTGCTGGAGGCTGATATCAGAGGCGGCCGCAACCTCACCACCCTGCCGGAAGACTTGGCAAAAACCATGCTCGCCAACGCAAACCACTCCGTAAGCCTGGACGAAGATATCGACGGAGAGGTCGCGATCTGATGCTGCGACATGGCTGGACACTGTTGTTCCATGAAGGTGTGACTTTACAGCTACGCAAATTGCAAGAAGCCGCCGCCCGAGCCGAGCAGAACGATCCGCAAGGTTTTGAGAGCAACGCCAACGTCAAGCTGTTTCGGGCACTGAGCCATCTGATCATGGAGGCTGTGCCTGCCAACCCAGGCCGTGATGAGTTCCGCCAAGGCAACACGCTGGGCACCGCCTACCGACATTGGCGCCGCGCAAAAATCGGCAGGCGCTTTCGACTGTTCTTTCGCTACGACTCAAGGTCCAAGGTCATCGTCTATGCATGGGTCAACGACGAAAATACCCTACGGTCCGCAGGCAGTAAATCCGATCCCTACGCCGTATTCGAGAAGATGCTGGGCCGCGGCAACCCTCCTGATGACTGGGATGCGCTGACTGCTGCGACGCGTAGCGACTGGGACGAGCCCAAAGCATAAATTGCGCGAGTGGGTGAGGGATTACACCTTTGAAACCAATCCCTCCTTGTTGCGTCCACTGCAATCCACTCGTAGCTGCTGTTGAAAGGGGTACATCTGCGGGTACAAATCCAACTTCCCATTCATAACCATTTGATTTATATGAATGTCCAAATGTTCTTTTGCGATCCGGACAGTCTTTGATCAGAACACCATGAAGGCAACAGTCCGGCCGGACAACTGCCATGGCACTCGCCGACGCGATAAGCCGAGACAGCGAACACAGTGAACGGCCGTGACACAGCACCACGCCCTACCACAGCGCATGGAGTGGGACCTTCTTGGTTGGACTGATGTCCATCTCTGCCCATGCTTTCGCCACAACCCTCCCCCCCATATCGTCAGCCAGTGCCCTGACGGTGTCACGGGACACAGTACAAATCATGCCCAGCGACATGCCCGGACAACATTGCGGCGTAGGTGGCCGCTCCAGATCGAAGTTGGAAAGTCAATAACGGCAACCGCAAGACTTGTCATCTCCGACTATGGTACACGCCAATGACACCTATTACTGCGCTATACGCAGAGGCTGACGGGAGTTGCTTTCATGGCTACTCGGAATAATGAGTCCTCTACTTTTGACATCTTGAAGATGTGCGATACAAGGGTGCGGTGCAAAAGGATACTAGAGGAACATTTTGTAACGAAACCCAATGCACTCCGACGATTTTTCCTACAACTCAGTCGCCACCTTTAAACAGATCGATCACCGCCTCCAATGAGCGAAACTATGAATCGGATTTCGGTTCGAGGCGAGACGCTTAGGCGCTGAAGCCGCCAGCACCGCCCCAGGATTAGATAATTCAAGGACAGTTGCCTTTGACGCGACTATTGACAGCTCGATTTACTTGTCCGAAATAAATGCTTGACATCAAAATTGGGTTTTGGCCATATTTAATCGCACTGAGCACCGGCTACTGACCTACTACAACTGTGGTCAACGACTGAAACTCAGGTCAGTTTCTTCACTGCGCCCAATACGGATACCCGAGGCAGCGCTCGACGTATTCGCAAAGACAACTTTTATCGAGCTTGAACCAAGCAAATGGAAGGTTTATGTCTAATTTGAAGAACCAATACATCAATACTGCCAGGACGGTCGAAATTGGTAATCCCTCCTGGCAACTTGCGCAGAACTCAGGGCTGACCGACTTGAGCGTCAGGCATGTCGAGCGCAACCGCATGGTCGATCTGAACGGGCACTCGTTCATGAACATGTGCTCCTGTTCCTATCTCGGGCTGGAGATCGATCCGCGTCTGGCCAGACGCGCGGCAGACTATGTGCTCTACGACGTGGGCGGCAAGCAATCGCTGGAGGATGCCTATAGTGCGTTTTCGCAAGTCAAGGTGATGTACCCGGACATCGTGGGTGATCTGCTTCAACGCTGTACCAGCGTAAAAGCCAAGCGTCTGTTCCTCAAATGGGGACGCGAATGCGGTCAGCTCAACGTCGATACGGTGCTGAGTCAGTACCGTATTCCGGTGGGCAGTAACAGCCGTTGGATCACCCGGCTCAAGGACGGATCGATGTTGTCTTTGAAACCCTACGGATAGGGGTGCCAAGCGCTATGAAGCATATTTTGCTGCTTGATGTGGGTAACCAGTTTTACCGCGAGTTTGCCTTGGCCTCCCTGGCGCGTCAGGCGCCGGTGATCCTGGTGGGCAAGAGCCTGCCCGAATGGGCCGAGCGCTACGTCGCTCACTGGGTAGACATCGATCCGGAACAGATTGACGAGATTGCCACCCAGGTCGAAACACTCGGTATCGACTTGCTCCTGATTGTCACCTACTACGAATTCTACGTCGAGGCGGTGGCCTTGCTGTCCGCTCGCTTCGGGTTGCGCGGCAATACGCTGGATACCGCCCGGGTGAGCCGGGACAAACGCCTGATGCGCGAAGCGTTCGCCCGGCACGGCGTGTCTTCTCCCGCCTCATTGCTCGCCCTGACGGATGCGGAGATTGTCGCGGCCGCACGGGCAATCGGTTTCCCGGTGGTCATCAAGCCAAGAAAACTGGCAGGCAGCATCGGCGTGGTGCTGGCGGACACCGAGCAGGCACTGCTCGCGGCTATCGCGGCCAGGCACGCTAGCGAAAAACAGGTACGTACCAGCAGCGCGATCATGGACGAGACATTGGTGGAAGCCTATGTCGATGGCCCGGAAATCAGTGTCGAAAGTGTGGTGGCCCAAGGTCGCGTCAATATTGTTGCCGTGACGCAGAAACGTCTCGGTCCGGCACCTTACTTCGAGGAGGTTGGTCACCTGGTCTCTTTCGAGCCGGGTGGGCAGGATATGCCGCCGGCGGTTGCGGACTTGGTGGTTGCCGCCCATCAGGCGCTGGCTGTGCAGTGGGGAATCACCCATACGGAAATCCGCCTGGGCAAGGATGGTGCGAAGGTCATTGAACTTGCGACCCGGGCCGGTGGTGATCAGATCCTGAAGCTGGTAGAGCTGGCCAGCGGCCTGGATCTGTTCAAGCTGCTGGTGGACAGTTTCCGGGATGTACCGCTGGACCTGCGACCGACGCGCCACCGGGTGGCCGCCATCGACTTCATCTACCCGCCCCACGCGGGGGTATTGGTCAAGGTGCATGCCGCACTGCCCGCACTGCCCGCAGGCGTCAGGTCGCAATTGGTCGTCGAGGCCGCCTCCGGCCGCACCTTGAAGCTGCCGCCGGATGCCTTTCTTGATCGAGCTGCGTTCATCATCACCCAGGCAGATACGGCGCACGAATGCCGTGCAGCGAGCACTGCGCGCGTTCGTGACACCGAGGTGATCCTCAAGTGAACAAGCTCTTCAAGGACGCGGGGCTGACGACGGCGATGCGCAACATCATCCTGCTTCGTCTGCTTTTCGTCATGGCGAACGCGTTGGGGCCATTCGCAGCGCTGTTTTTCAACCGTCACTACCATCTCGATGGCTCGGCAGTGGCGCTGGTGATAACGCTGGTATCGGCGTTCTACTTGACGGGCAACTTGTTGGGTGGGGCCTTGGCCAGTCGCTGCTCCTTTCGCTCACTGTTACTGGGCACATCATTGTGCTCGTCGGTCTTTCTGCTGCTCGCGATGGTGTTCAACACGCCGACCACGTCCATTGCCATGGTGCTGATGTTCATGCTATGCGCAGGCGTGATCACGCCAGTGTTCAGCATGCTGACCTCGCTGGCGGCGGACGATGGCAACCGCATTGCATCCTTCGGCTACCTTCACCTGGCCAGCAACCTGGGCGCCGCGCTGCTGTTTGTCATCGGTGGGTATCTGCTCGGCCTGCATAGTCATTACCTGATGGTATTCGCCGCCGGCGTCAGCATTGCGTGTTTCCTTGCGAGTGTTTTCCTGGTGCTGCCTGAGCGACAGGTTCATACGCCACAGGCACGACGCAGAATCTTGCGCAACATGGTCGACATACCGAGGATCGTGATCGTCGCCGGCGCAATGTTTTTCGCTTTGTCGGTGTTGGATGCGCAGCGTGAGTATCAGCTACCGTTGTGGCTCGATGTAATAGCCGTTGACCGTGCCGCGAGCATCTTCGCTGCCGTGGGGATCGTCAACGCGTTGCTGGTCATCCTGATCACGCAGCCTCTGATCGCGCTAACCTCTCGATTCAGCACGCTCGCCAACCTGGCCGCGGCAGGAATCTTCTACGGTATCGGATTTGGCGCCTACGCGTTTTTCGAGCATACCGCGTTGATTCTGACGTTCGTTTTCTTCTGGACGATGGGTGAGATTCTCGGCATCACCCATATCACCGCGTTGATTTCCCAAAAGACATCATTGCAAACCCAGGCCAGCCTCTTTTCGCTGATTCCCATCCTGCTCGCGCTCGCCAGAATGGTTTCGGTGGGATTGGGCGCCTCGTTGAACTCCAGCGCTGGGTTCACGCTGAGCTGGAGCCTCTACGGACTGCTGGGTCTGCTGCTCGGAGGCGTCTGCTGGTTGTGGGGCCGGGAAGCCAAGGCTCCACAGGTTTCATCACCACGAAGAAGTTGAGCCAGGAGGCTCGTTTCAGACATCAAAAGGAAGAGGTGCATTCAGCATGAGCGAGACACTGACGCAGGACCTGTACGAGCGTTTGTATCGTGGCAATCCGACCCTGGTCAAAACCCGCGACTTCGACGATATCGATGTCACGACCAACAACTTGATCTTTGTATTTCTTGTACTGGTCAACGGCTACCAGTTTCTCATCGCTCCCCTGTTGATCTCTACAAACCCCTGGTTCATGCTGACCCTGCTACCCACCCTGTTGTTCTCTTCGACCACCGGCGTCATGGTGCATGAGGCGATACACGGATTGCTGCACCCTGCCCCCCGGAGGAACCGGCGTATGGGCCAGGTGATGGCGGTGTTCATGGGCATCGCCTATGACTTGCAACGCTTCGATCATCTGCGGCATCACCGCGTCAATCGTACCGAGCATGATTGCGACGAGATCTATATCGCCCCGCGCCGATCGACGCGCAAGGTCGTCAATTATTACTATCGCAAATTGTTTGGTGCTTACTGGCACGACTTCGTGCTGACCGCAATCGTCTGCTTCCTGCCGCCCCGTTTTATCTACCCGCTGACGAGCCTCATCTACGGCTCGACAGTAGTGCCGTCGGACCATTGCGCGCTGTCCATCACCCTGCGCAATAAAAAATTGAGCGCACTGCGCACCGAAGGCGCGTGCACCTTGCTGCTGTTAGCTTGCAGTGCTTTTCTGTATGGCGCCAACTGGTGGATATTGGTGATCCTCTACTTACTCAGAGCATTCATTCTCACTGTGCTGGACAGTTTTGCCCACTACCAGACGCCCATCAATGATTCGCTGTTTGCGAGAAACGTGAAAGTGCCACTCTTTTTCGAGCGAGTGTGCCTGATGAACTTCAACTACCATGGCGCCCATCATATTTTTCCTACAGTTCCATGGGATAAGATCCCACAGTATATGCAGCACTTCCAACCCGATTTCTGCTTGATTACTCACGGCAGTCTGTTACGGTCGCTTAAAGCCAAATACAAGCCGCCTCGGGCTTTCAGCGTGTGGCCCCGTGGCTGGTTGGCGGGAGGGCGCAAAGAGGAAAAAACTTTTCAAACCTAATCCCTGCCAGATTACCGTAAGCGCTTACACTTGCGGCAAGCGATGTTCAACAGGCCGAGCGATATCTTACAAGAACATATGAGCCGGGCGATTTATCGTCGTCCAGCTCCAACAATATCGAGGACCCCCTATGCGACAGCAGTATGATCCTGCCTGGGTTGAAAGCACGGCTCAGGCCAAATGGCTTCGCGATGAAGTATTCAAGGCTGTCCAGGACGAAAGCCGGCCAAAGTTCTATGCCTGTTCCATGCTGCCCTACCCTTCCGGAAAGTTGCACATGGGGCATGTGCGCAACTACACGATCAATGACATGTTGGCCCGTCACATGCGGATGAAGGGCTACAACGTCCTGATGCCGATGGGATGGGATGCGTTCGGCCTACCGGCAGAAAACGCCGCGATGCAGTCGGGCGTATCACCCGCTCAATGGACACGGATGAACATCGCCGACATGAAGTCGCAGATGCAGCCGCTAGGACTGGCTTTCGACTGGTCACGAGAAATCGCCACCTGCGATCCCGAATACTACAAATGGAACCAGTGGTTTTTCTTGAAGTTGCTGGAAAAGGGCGTGGCCTACAAGAAGACCCAGATCGTCAACTGGGACCCCGTCGACCAAACCGTGCTGGCCAACGAGCAAGTGGTGGATGGCCGGGGTTGGCGATCCGGAGCGCTCGTCGAGAAACGCGAGATTCCCGGCTACTACCTGCGCATCACGCAGTATGGAGAGGAACTGCTGTCGGCCATCGATACCCTGGAGGGTTGGCCGGACATGGTCCGCAGCATGCAGCGCAACTGGATTGGCAAGGCCAGTGGAGTCCGCCTGGCCTTTGTCCACACTGTCGAAGACGCAAACGGGCAGTTGATCGACGCAGGCAAGCTGTGGGTGTTCACGACGCGCGTCGATACGCTGATGGGTGTGACGTTTTGTGCCGTTTCCCCTGATCATCCGCTGGCCAAGCGTGCCACGGTGCTCGATCCAGGGCTCGAGCCGCAGGTGCAGGCGTGTCGACAGGCGGCACAGACCAGCCCCGCCGCCGGCGCGCAGGCGAAGCTCGGTATCCCGAGCGGCTTGCACGTCGAGCATCCATTGACCGGCGAACCGGTCGCCGTGTGGATCACCAATTATGTGGTTGGTGAGTATGGGGAAGGCGCCTTGATGGGGGTGCCGGCCCATGATGAGCGCGATTTCGATTTTGCCCGTCAGTATGGCTTGCCCGTACACCCCGTCATCGCGCTCGACGGGGCTCCTTATGACCCTGCAGCCTGGTCGGATCGCTACGGCAGCCAGGAAGGTCGCCTGATCAACTCTGGCGCCTATGATGGTCTCACGGTGGAGCAAGCTGCCCTGGCAATCGTCGACGCCCTGGCCGAGCGTGGGCGTGGCGAGCAAGCCACCACGTGGCGCCTGCGTGACTGGGGAATCTCCCGGCAACGATACTGGGGAACTCCGATTCCGATCATTCATTGCGAATACTGTGGCGATGTACCAGTACCTTACGCAGACCTGCCGGTAATATTGCCGACCGATTGCATTCCCGACGGAAGCGGCAATCCGTTGCTGCAGCGTGAATCGTTCCGCCTCGTCGCGTGCCCTCGTTGTGCAGCACCCGCGCAACGGGAAACGGACACAATGGACACCTTCGTCGACTCGAGCTGGTATTTCATGCGCTACTGCGATCCCGACTGCCACACTTCGATGGTAGGGCCTGGCAACCGATACTGGATGCCAATCGACCAGTACATCGGCGGCATCGAGCATGCGGTGCTGCACTTACTCTACGCCAGGTTCTGGACAAGGGCGATGCGCGACGAGGGATTGGTGGACTTCAGTGAACCATTCAAGAATCTGTTCACTCAGGGCATGCTGCTGCGGGAAAGTTATTACCGCAAGGCGCAGGACGGTAGCCGACGATGGTTCTACCCCTGCGAAGTATCGGTTCAATACGATGAAAAAGGCCGTCCGGTCAGCGCGACAGCGATCGAAGATGGCTTGCCTGTCACCCTGGGTGGCGTGGAGAAGATGTCCAAGTCGAAGAACAACGTGGTCGAGCCCAAGGACATCATCGACCGGTTTGGTGCGGACACCGCCCGATTGTTCACCATCTTCGCCGGCCCCCCTGATCAAAGCACGATCTGGAGCGACACCGGTGTCGAAGGGGCTTATCGCTTCCTGCGCCGTCTCTGGAGCTTTGCCGTTGATGAGCAGGCACGCTGGAGCGAAAGTGACGGCCAGGCGGCAGACGCCACAGAAGCGAGCCGTGTGCGCTTCATGACCCATGACTTGTTGAAGCAAATCAATAACGATTATGAGCGTCTGCAATACAATACCGTCGTATCGGGTGCAATGAAGATGCTCAAGGTACTGGAGAGTGCCCGCAGCGTTGGTCACCAGGTCTGCCGGGAAACCATGTCCATTCTCTTGCAGGTGCTGCAACCTGTGACGCCACATATCTCCCAGGTTCTCTGGGAGGCATTAGGATTCCCCGGCGCGATCTACGACAGTGCCTGGCCGACCCCGGACAGCGACGCCTTAAGGCAGGACGAAGTGAAGTTGATGGTACAGGTCAATGGCAAGCTACGGGGGGAGATTCTGGTCCAGGCCGATGCCGACCATGACACAATCCGTGACCAGGCGCTGTCCGATCCTGTGTTGAGCAAATATCTGGAAAGCGCAGGAAGGATGATCGTAGTGCCTAACCGATTGGTGAACTTCATCGTCTGACCATTCAGGTTGTCCCCTGAAACCAGAAAGCCGGCTTTCTCAGGAAATGTAGGCTTTCTGGTTCAGGCCTCAGTGGAAAACGTGTGCATCCCACCCACTGACTGCTGCGACGCGTAGCGACTGTGACGAGCCCAAAGAAGTTGCGCAAATGGGCGAGGGATTGCACATTTGAAACCGATCCCTCCTCGTTGCCTCCACTGGAATCCACTCGATAGCTACAGTTGAAAGGGGTACATCTGCGGGTACAAATCCAACTTCCCATTCATAACCATTTGATTTATATGAATGTCCAAATGTTCTTTGGCAACCCTGAGAGTCTTTGAATCGCACATCGAGGCCTGAAACGCTCTCCCCTCAAATTAGGCGGCCACCATCACTTCAAGTGGTGATCGTGGTGTTCTTGACGGCTACAGATATTGCGGGAATCACCTTCAGAGGCCGCCAAAACACCATCGCCCGCACTGTAATGTCAGCGATACGTCTACAGTCGACAATACATGGGTTGTCCGGCACTACCGGGAAGTGCGAGACCAGTATGACTGGGGGTACAAAAAACTATTTCCCACCGAAAGCGAGCAGGCCGCCGTGAAGGGCTGGGTTCCGGTACGCGACTTCATGGTGCGCCAGACCCACGAGTCCGACCTGCGCCTGATCCACGAACTGGCCAAGGCACCTCTGCCGGCCTCGGTGGATGAACTCACGCCGGTGCACTTAGGCTCTGTACGAAAAGTTTTGTGGGAGCGGCGGTGCGGCGATCCGACTTGTCCCGCGATGGAGTGCGAAGCGCTCCTGTACCCGATATCAAATGGTGTCAAATAAGCCGCGCACTCAGGCTTTGCTGCCGCGTTGCGGCAGATCGCGGGGCAAGCCCGCTCCAGACGCTCGTGCGCAGCGTGGTGTGAGCTGTCCATGGACAACCCGCAAGTGCTCAGTGACGAAGAACGCCTGCTCTGGCAGCAGTGGCTGTGTCTGCGCGAGGCAGACACCCGCACATGCGTGTTCTTCTTCCATAGCCCCTGGTCGCGCACCGTCGCCGGGTACTACTACAACCGCTATCCGCACCCGCTGGCGCAATGGCACGACTATTTAGGGCTCGTTCAATCAGTGCTTTCTTGAAGGCCGCAGAAGCCTCTTCGATCGCCTCAGCGGTCATCAGCGTTTCAGGGAGTTGATCCAGCAGTTCCTTTGGAAGCTTCGGCAGCTCCCGCACCGGTTGGCGCTCAGATTTCTTTTTGGTTGGCATACATGCACCTCTTACTCATGTTATGCCCGAACACAAAATTTCTGACACCCCCGCGTCTGATCATACAAGCCAACGGCTGGACCACAACCCACGACTGGCAACCCCGACACCTGAGGTTGGAGCACTTTTCCGGTAGACGATCCCTAAGGCAACTCGGCTTTTCCCGTCCGGTCTGTGACTGAAGTACACTCCCGCCCTTTCCTGAAATTACCGTACTAGAGCCCAGTCAAATGTTCTTCGGCGACCCGGACAGCCTCTGAATCGGCATAACGTACAAACGCCCAACCGCTCCAACGAGGCCCCGGATGTCCCTTCAGCCTCTCTGCCCTGCCTCTCTGCCCGATAACTGCAGGAGCCTGCTCTATGACCTGGCGACGGCGCTCCCTGGCAAAGGGCGAACTTCGCTGCTCAAACAGCTCAATAGCTACTGTACGCATGCAGGCGACAAGCAGATTGAGGGCTCACCACAGCCCGGGCAATCACGACTCACACATCGCACAACAGTTCGATAATCGCACAAAATCCGCTTAGCTCCCTCTACTTGTGCACGATCTTGCGGCACGCTAGTACGCAGTCACCCAACAATTCCTAGGTGCTGATTGGCCCACCGCTTCGCCACGCGAAGACAAGGTCGATAACCCACACTCCAGGAAAAACCAGGAGCTCGCTTTGATCAATAAAACGTTTGAGTCCATCGCCAGCGCGGTGGAAGGCATCACCGACGGTTCGACCATCATGGTCGGTGGTTTTGGCACTGCCGGCATGCCGTCTGAACTGATTGATGCCCTGATCGCCACCGGTACCCGCGACCTCACCATCATCAGCAACAATGCCGGCAACGGTGAGGTCGGGCTTGCCGCGCTGCTCAAGGCAGGCAGCGTACGCAAGGTGGTCTGCTCGTTCCCGCGCCAGTCCGACTCCTACGTGTTCGATGAACTGTACCGGGCCGGCAAAATCGAGCTGGAAGTGGTACCGCAAGGCAACCTGGCCGAGCGTATCCGTGCTGCGGGCTCGGGCATCGGTGCGTTCTTCTCGCCGACCGGCTACGGCACCCTGCTGGCCGAAGGCAAGGAAACCCGTGAAATCGACGGCCGCCAGTACGTTCTGGAGATGCCGCTGCACGCCGACTTCGCGCTGATCAAGGCGCACAAGGGCGACCGTTGGGGCAACCTGATCTACCGCAAGGCCGCCCGCAACTTCGGCCCGATCATGGCCATGGCCGCCAAGACCGCCATCGCCCAAGTTGACCAGATCGTCGAACTCGGTGAACTGGACCCGGAACACATCATCACCCCGGGTATCTTCGTCCAGCGCGTGGTCGCCGTCTCCGGCACTGCCGCTTCTTCGATCGCCAACGCTGTCTGAGGCCTGCCATGACCATCACCCGAAAACTCTCCCGTACCGAGATGGCCCAGCGCGTGGCCGCAGACATTCAGGAAGGCGCCTATGTAAACCTGGGCATCGGCGCACCGACCCTGGTGGCCAATTACCTGGGCGACAAGGAAGTATTCCTGCACAGCGAAAACGGCCTGCTGGGCATGGGCCCAAGCCCTGCGCCGGGAGAAGAAGACGATGACCTGATCAACGCCGGCAAGCAGCACGTCACCCTGCTCACCGGCGGCGCCTTCTTCCACCACGCCGACTCCTTCTCGATGATGCGTGGCGGCCACCTGGACATCGCCGTACTGGGCGCCTTCCAGGTGTCGGTCAAGGGCGACCTGGCCAACTGGCACACCGGCGCCGAAGGTTCGATCCCGGCTGTAGGCGGTGCGATGGACCTCGCCACGGGCGCCCGCCAAGTGTTCGTGATGATGGACCACCTGACCAAGTCCGGCGAAAGCAAGCTCGTGCCCGAGTGCACCTACCCGCTGACCGGTATCGGTTGCGTAAGCCGCATCTACACCGACCTGGCCGTGCTGGAGGTGACGTCCGATGGGCTGCAGGTGATAGAGATCTGCGCCGACATCGACTTCGACGAGTTGCAGAAGCTCAGCGGCGTGCCGCTGTTCAGGTAATCCACCCTGCCCGTATGACGCCTGGAATCCCCGGGCGCCTCTACTTGGCCAAGCTGGGCCACGTGCGCGTTAGTGAGAGGCGTTGATGACATTTCGTGATACCTCGGCGTCACTCAGGTAAGCTCTGCCCCCTGTAAGGCAGCGCATGGCGGGTCTTGATTGAATCAACGGCCGCCATGGGTTGACCCGCCGACATCACCACCAACCGATAAGGAAATCTCATGCGTAAACTCAAATTCGTGCTCATGGCGTTGCCGTTCTGCGTACTGGCCGGCTGCGGCGGCGACGCGCTGGAAGGCACTTACGAACAAACCACCACCGTGATGGGCTTCCAGGGTCCCAAGCAGACGGTAGAGTTCTCGAGCGACTACATCATCGCCAACGGCAACAAGGTCAAGGTTGACGAGTGGGAGCGCAAAGATGATGTGGTCACTGCTCGCAACAAGGACGGGGTAGCCCTGATCAACGTTCGCGTACTGGATGGCGGCAAGCGCCTGGAAGCCGTTGGTGGCAGTGACATGGCCAAGAACGTGTTCGTGCGGGTAGATTGATCTGGCGGGGCGGGCGTTCGCCTGCCCCCAAACACCGACCTTGGTCTGATCAGGGTAAAGCCGAATGAGCCAAACTGATGCTCGCAATGGCGCAGGATGCCTATCGGCTGCACTGAGGCCAGGATTTGTTGGCACGCTCTACTTCTGAGCCGGATGCACCGCCTGCAAGTGGTTGGAAAACCCTGCCTCCGTTTCACAGCGCCAGGTCGCCCACAGCTTGCTACCGGCCTCACCGCCCATGTCCAACTCGAACGCCAACCAGTTCCGGGATGGCATCACATAGCGATTGAACCCCGGGAACAGCATCATCTCGACACAGTGCTGCACATCGATGGACTGGACCTTGCTCGCGGTATGGTTCAGCAACTGCAGAAACAGCCGTTCGGCCACGCCGATCAACGAAGGATGCACCACACCCGACGAGGTGAATTGCTGAATCTGCGCCCAGTTCGAGGTCGGCGGGATGTCTCGGCGATAGCAGCTGCCCCACGCCGCGACGTGCACGTCCCCAGAAGCGATGGATACCCGCAGCAGCCTCTGCTCGGCAATCCGGGTCAGCGATTCCAGCAGGCGCTTGCGCTCGCCCTCGTGATCGCCGTGCGACCAATGGTCCTTGAGGTCGTCAGCATTGCTGTCGAGCACATGGTCCTGGCCGAAGGTATCGAGTAACCCTTCAGCCAGCGACAGTTTGGGGTGCGCGACTGGCACCGAGGACATGAACATCAGGTGCTGGCATTTGCTCCCCGGATGAGCAGGCTCACCGTCACGCAGTGTGCCGAGCCAAGCCTGCATGGCAGCCCAGGTCGCGGCCCCCATCACCTGGGTGCGTGAACGCTCGGTGCGCAAATCAGCCACGAACAGTGATACCGGCCCTATGTGAAAGCCGAAACTGAAGCCCGGTTGGCCATCCAGAAGTGGCAAGGCCAAACGGTCCCCTTTCAGCCGTGTGCGCCATGCTATCGGCTCGTACTGAGGGTCCTGCTGGGAAACATTTGCACGCTTCAGCCCTTGCAGCGGCGGCAAGTCATCCAGGGCATGCTGCAACTGAAACACCCAGAACGCCTTGCGCGCGTGGCGCATCATCACCTGGAACAACTCACAGTGTTGCATGGCGGGGCTGTAAGACCCCCAGCCGTCGAAGATGTCGTGGTCGTCCCACATCATCACCGTGGGGATTCTCGCCATCGCATCAGCGGCATCCAGGTTCGGCTTGGCCTGGCCCCAGTCACGCCGAGTATCCGGCAGCCAACGCTTGGCATAGAGCCCGAAATAGTAAGATTCGATCTCCCTCTCCAGCGTCACGCCTACCTTGAATGCCAACTGCTCCTTGCGCGACAGCCCGACCCATTTCTTGAGCGCTGTTATATCTTCCCAGATCGAATCGAAGTAAATCTGATCGCCCCCCATCAACAGCAATTGAAAGCGCTTCAAGCCCTTGTCATGGATACGGGCTTCGTGCCAAAGCTGCTCCTTGTCCAGCACGTAACCTGCATCGCGCAGCGTACTGTCATGGTTACTGATCAGGTCAGCCCAGACGGCGTTTTCAGGGCGCACCAACTTGCGCATGCCACTTGGGTCGGAGAAGCCATTGCAAGAGACGTAGGCCATTCTCGGCGCATAGTCTCGGCCGGGCACGGAGAACTCCCATTGCGGCCCGCCCTGCGCTGCACCAAATCGCACCGTTCGCTCCTGGGCCTGTTGCTCGCAACTCAGGTCATAGCGAAGGATGGTTTCCTTGCCATGCTCCAGCAACACCTTCGGCGCAGCGCATGCCCGCCCTTCAATAACCAGCGCGGGGAATGCAGAACCCTGTGCAACCCCGACCAACGCAGTCACTTGCCACTGCCCGGTTTCACTGACGCCGCGAAAAGACAACACCGGCCCTACGGTAAAGCGTGCTTTGGACATCCCTGTTATCTCCCCTCAAGCTCGGCAGCAATAACGCTGACAATTCTGGCGCGCGAAACGGCTCTCTTGGCCAGCCTCTGCGCTTCACCGGTCTGGTCCAGCCATTCTCTGAAGCGCTGCAGCGCATGGCGCGTTTGCGACGCATCGCGGCAGTTGGCCAGGAAGGCAAACTGTACCTTCTGTACATCATCGGCGACAAACACACCGAAGGGTCCGCTGACCACGGTTGCATCAGCAAAGCCCAGCAACGCCGTGGCCTGATGCTCTGTAGCCCCCCGATGGCAGGCAATCAGGTGCAACGGCCCATGCGCGCCTTGCAATAAATGAGCATGCTCATGGTCACGTAGAAAGGGTTTACCCACCAACTCACGCGCAGCGGCAACGGTGAACGCAGCCGGGATTGCATGGACAAACACAGCGATATTCACGTCGGCCATTGGAACAATGGCATACGCATCGCCCACAGGGGCTTCGCCACCCGTAAGCGCCTGCAGCAACACCGTTTCCATCGCGCGTTTGCGCTGACGAAAGTCCATCCGTGTCCAATCGAGCGCCTGGCCCATGTCGAAGCGGCTCGAAGCGGCAGCGGTTACCCCACGCTGGGTCAGAACCACCACCGCGTCGAGCAGCGCTTCCTGAACGCGGTCGCGCAACTGCTCGACGGTAGAGACCATTCCCCCCCTGAACGGGGTCTGTTGCGCGATAAACGCCTGGAAGCGCTGATTACGTGCTGCCTCAGCTTCCCGGCTATCACCGACCGGAATATTCGGCATGGCGATGAAGCGCACCTTCCCGCGCGTGGTGGCAAGCCCTTCCATGTACTCCGCATGGCAGATGCCGATGTCACCGTCACCACTGGCCCAGCCGGCATTGCCATTGGACAGCACCAACAGCACATCGCAATCGCGCACGGCTTGTAAACAAGCGTCCCAACTGTCCTGCATGCCATCGGCTGGGGGGGCATCTTCGTTGATCCAGACTTCGAACAGTTGCTTGCCGAACAGCGTCGTGCCTTCTATCTCACGCTTGAGCTGCGCGCGGATACTGCTGAGGGTTTGATCGCTGCCAGCGGGAAAACGGTCGTTGCAGCGACTGGACAGCATGACGCTGATTTTCTTTGACTGGGCCATCCTTGCTCCTGCCCCACGTGCGAGGCCTCAACAGTCTTTGATCGATAACAGGTTTCCGCCCCAAGCATAGATCAGGCGAAGACCGTGTCTAAAAGCATCGAAGGGTATTCCTATCGGCAATCAGTGAAGCCTCATGCAGTTTGGCCGCTAAACACTGAACAGCAGTTCCTTGTCAAAGTACTTCACCGCGACATGATGGCCAGTGCCAACCAGGTCGAACGGTTCGCACATGGCGCCTGTCGAGACGATATCGCCCGCACGCAGAACCTGCCCGCGCTCAGCCGCATGGGCATACAACGCTGCCAGCGAATGCATCGGGTCTGTCGCGGCATCGCCGAACAAACCACGCGCCCGTGGCACGCCATCCAGATGCACGACCGCGGTCGCGGCAAGTTCAGTCAGCAATCTATCGTCGATGCCACTGCAAATGTGCTCGCCGATGACCAGCGCTTCAAAACCGACGTTGTCGGCCACAAAGCTCGGCCAGCCGACACTTTTGCGATCAACAAAGCGTGAGCGGACGACCTCGAAGGTTACGCAGGTGGCACGGATATCGTCAGCTGTCGGTGCACGCCCCGGTTCAGGATGTACATCGCGGTCAAGCACGAACGCGACTTCACATTCGACAGTGACCGGCGTCAGCGCCGGCAACGGTACCCTGACCCCGCTTGGGTGGCAGCGCGCAGCATCGAGTTGCCCAACCAGCGGCCGTGTCAGCTTGCCGGCGTGCATGTCCGCTGGGCTGCCTACCCCAAGTTTCCAACCGACACGTTGGCCACCCACCGTACTGAACAGCCGATCCTGAGCGTCGTACCCCTGCTCGAGGGTCTCGGGTTTCAGGTGCGCGGGCAAACACTGCAGAAGGTCGCCGCTGCGCCATGCGCGCAACAGGGCATCGGCGGTTGGCTGGGGCGTGAACGTCGAAGGAGTCATCAAGGCCTCTGGCTGAGTGGGCGGGTCAATGGGTTGCAGGTGGGGTACGGAATTGCACATCGAGCAGCGCCTCGAACACTTTGATCATGGCGCCTTTGTCCTGGCTGCCATGGCCTTGCAGCAGTGCCGTCTGGTAGGTCGCGGTGGCAGCCGCCAACACCGGTAGTGGCAGGCCCATCTCGGCGCTCAGCTGTGCTCCGTGACGCATGTCCTTGTAGGCATCCTGCAGCGGGTAGCTGCTGGTGAAGCTGCCGGCCAGAATATGCGGCAGAAAGTATTCCGAAGCGTGGCTGCGCCCGGTTCCAGTGTTCACCACGCGGCTGACCTGCTGGGCATCCAGGCCCAGCTTGCAGGCCATGGGCAGGATTTCGGCAAGTGCTGCGATGTTGATGTTGTAGAGCAACTGGTTGATCAGCTTGGCCAATTGGCCGCTGCCCACCGGGCCCATATGAAGGATGGTCGATGCCATGGTCTGCAGGTAAGGACGCATCTGTTCAACGACCTCGGCCTGGCCGCCACACATGGCGGTAAGCGTGCCGTCGCCAGCGCGCTGGGCCATACCCGAGACAGGGGCGTCCATGAAACGCACGCCCAGCGAGGCGAGGCGGCGCGCGATGTCGAGGGTCTGGGCATACCCGAGGGTACTGGTATCGACCACCGTACTGCCAGGGCGCATCCATTGCGCCAGGCCCTGGGCAGAAAACAGCACCTGCTCGACAACCTGGTCATCGGGCAAACAGAGAAACACCGTGTCGCAAGCGGCCAAGGCCTTACGCTCATCGGTCGGCTGCGCGCCCAGACGCTCCAGCGCCGCATACGCCTGACCGCTGGCAGAACTCACCAACAAGCCCGGGTAGGCGCTGAGCAGGTGGGTTGCCATGGGCAGCCCCATTGTTCCCAAACCGATAAAAGCGATGGTCATCATGCGGCCCCTGGTGGTTGAGCAGCACATCCTAGACAGGCTTGTTCATAATGAAAAATATATTGTTATGATACTCGCGATCACATTTTGTTATGGAGCAGTGGCATGAACCTGAAAGCGCTACGCTGCTGCGTCGAGGTCAATCGCCAGGGCAGTTTTACCAAGGCTGCGAAAAGCCTGCACATCGCTCAACCGGCATTGAGCATGGCGATTACCCGCCTGGAGGAAGAACTGGGCATGATGCTGTTCAACCGCGCCGGCCGCCGTGTAGTGCCGACCGCAGAAGGCGAACGCTTCCTCGCCCGCATCGATTCGGTGCTGCGAGAACTGGACACGGCTCGCCAAGAACTGCGCGACATGGGGGACCTGCAAAGCGGCGAGGTGCGCCTGGGTATCCCGCCGATGTTCGGCCTCTATTATCTGCCTAGGCTGCTGAGTAGTTTTCGCAAGGCTTACCCAGGCGTTGTCATGACCGTGCTGGAAGGCAGCGCCGACGACATCAGCCAGCGCCTGGAGCGGCGTGAAATCGATGTGGCGCTGCTCGAGTCGCGGCGCGTGATCCCGTCCTGGGAGTCAGTGCTGCTGGGCAAGGATGAAATGGTGCTGTGCATGCACGCGGACCATCCCCTGGCCACCCTGCCCCATCTTGAACCTGGCGACCTGCAGGACGTCGAAATGGCCGTATTCGACAGCACATTCCTGCAACGGCACATGCTCGACGCATTCGTCGCCACGCGGGGCGTGCGCTACCGGACTGCACTGCAGAGCAACTTCGTTTCGCTGGTGATCCAGGCAGCACAAGACAACGTCGGTATTGCCACCCTGCTGCGTTCGGTGCAGCAATGCACACCAGGGCTAGTCGGCATTCCCTTCGAACCCGCGCAGCACATGGACTTTCGATTGTGCTGGCGACGCGGTGAATACTTGGCCCTGGCGAGCCAGCGCTTCATTGCATTCGTCCGCGAAGACCGCACACTGGAACGCACGGCTGAGTAGCGCATCCCTGGTGTACGGTCGCCCTAGTGTGGTGTTTCCGAAACACCACACTAGGGGCAGCGTGCCTCAACGCCACTCGCTGTACGGCTCAAGCGGCGCCACCGGCAGCGCCAGGTTGCCCCGCCACGGCTCGAACAGGTAGCGCAGGTACAGCATGCCATGGCTCGGAGCATAGTCATCGCTGTGCTGCCAATCGAACCCGCCCCCCAGCACCCAGTGGTCGCTCAGGCGGCGCTCGAACAGGCCGCGCAGGCGGTAGCCCAGGCCGCTGCTGTCGCTGGCGTCGTTCATGGCATCGATGTTCGAGCGCACGTCATACTGCGCCAGTACCTTGTGGTTGATGTGCGCGTCCGGGTACAGGCGGCTGCGGCCGCTGTGGGCCTGGGACCAACCGACCGAACCTTCCAGCAGCAACGACCAGTCGTAGTTGCGCCAGGCGTAACTGGCCGGCACGCCCACCGACGTGTAGCGTTGCGGGCTGTAATAGCCGCCCTGCCCCAGGCTGTAGCCACCCAGGTCCTTGTCGTGACGCCAGTGCATCAGCGTCAGGCCAACGCGTACGCGCTCGTCGGCTTTCTCCACCAGGCGGTGGTAGTAGCCGGCCATGGCGCGGGTGCGCTGGTTGTCGGTGACGTTTTCGCCATACAGCCAGTGGTGCCCCAGGCTGGCCCAGACGCCGTTATCGCCCCCTTGGTCCCAGCTCAGGCCAAGCGTGCCGCCATTGGCCGTGACCCCGCCCCAGCGCACGCCGGTTGCCGGGTCACGTGCCCCGGCGAACGACAGCAGCGAGTTGCTCATTGGCCGCCGCGAAGCGGTCAGTGACCAGCCGACCTGGCCCAGGTCGCCGTTGACCGTTGCCCCACCCAGCCAGTTGTTGACTGCGTAGCCCTGGGTGGTGCCCAGGTCGAAGGCCCAGCGGCTGCCCTGCCAACCCAGCGCCAGCACACTGCCGTTGGCTGTCTGCGAGCCGCCCGTACACGCGGGCAGCGATTTTCCGTCAGCCGTCTGGCCAACAAACTGGCAGCTGCCGAAGTCGGGGGTGTAACGCCCCTGATCGTTCTGCTCGAACGAGCCCGCATCCATGCCGATACGCTCTACCCGTGCAAAGGCGGTGCCGTCCTGCCAGGGGGTATCGACATGCAACAAGGTCGACTGGGTGCTCAGCTCGGACGTGCCCGGCGTACCGTCATCCTCGCGCCAGCCATAGTCATGCATCAGGGTCACGTGGGTATTGCGCTGGCGATACAGGGTATCGACGTCGCTGCGCAAGCTGCGCGCCAGCCAGTCATCGGCGCCCTGCTCGCGGCTGGCCAGTGTCAGCGCGCGGTCGTCGCGTGGCGACACGGCGGCGCGGTCGAGCAACTGCGCATCGGCCATGGCCGCCGCATAGAGGTCCAGCGCCCGTTGCGGGTCATCCTGCGCCACCAAGCGGGCGGCGTCGCGCCGCAGCAATGGATCGGGGCGCGTCTGCTGCGCGGCAATCCGGTCGAGCAGCCTGGCCGCTTGCTCGTGTTCGCCCAAGGCGACCCAGACCGCCGCCAAACGCCGTTGGGCGTTGCTGTCATCAGCGGCAAATTGTGGCACCTGCACGCCCAGCATGTGCCGGGCCTGCGCCAGGTTGCCTTCGGCCACGGCGCTTTCCATCACCCCAAGCCGCGCATCAGCACGCCCAGGCTGCACGGCAAGTACACGCTGGTAATAGCCACGCGCTTTGCCAGGTTCACCGCGCGCTGCTGCCCAGTCGCCCAACAGCATCACGTCATCCGGGCTACCTTCACCACGCGCCAGACTGGCTTCCAGCAAAGCTGTTGCCTCGGCACCACGGCCTTGTGCCTGCAGCTGTTGCGCCGAGGCCAGGGTCATGCGCCGTTGAATACGCTGCTGCAGCGCGTGCATGTCCGGGTTCCAGGTTGCCTGCGGTACTGCGCCCAGGCTGTCCAGAGCCAAGGCATCACGGTCGCTGGACTCCAGGAACAGACCGTGGGCATAGCGGGTTGCCGGGTCGAGTGGCTGGTGCTGCACCAGCCTGGCGAATGCTGCGTCGGCCTCGGCGGTGCGCCCCTGGTGACGCAAGCTGTTGGCCAAATGATAGACCAGCCAAGGCTCATCGGGGGCCAAGGCAGTTGCCTGGCCCAGCGCCTGGCTGGCCGCCTGCCAGTCTTCGCGCTGCAGGGCTTCATCACCCTGTTGGCGCAGGCGCGCCAGTTCCAGGCTGCGGCGCAGGCTGGCGAACTGCGCTTGCTGGCGTGGCGGCAGGCTGTCCAGGTATGCCTGCGCCTTGTCTGGCGACTGCGCCTGGTACACACGCATCAGGCCACGCACAGCGCTTTCGTTATCCGGCGCCATGCGCCGCACCTGCAGGAATTGGCGCTCGGCAGCTGCCGCATCGCCCTCTGCCAGCGCGACATCCGCCAGGCCCAGCAAGGCGTATTCATCCTTGGGACGCTGCTGGCGTGCCTGCAGGTAAAGGGCGCGCGCGCCTCGCAGGTCGTTTGCCTGCAATGCCCGCTCAGCTTTGTTGAGCAGCGCCCAGTACTGGCTGGACGACTCCAGGTCTTTCCATTGGCTGATCCAGTAGGTGTCCTGCTCCTTGACGCTGGCCGCCCGGAACGCAGCGTTGGCGTCTTGGTAGCGGCTCTGGCGCATCAGCGCATAACCCAGGGCACCGTACAGGCTGGCATCGTCCGGATATTGGCGCAGCGCCCGGCGCAGTTGTGCTTCAGCTTCGGCGTTACGGCCCTTGTCGAGCAACGCCTTGCCCCGCTGGCCAGCCTGCCAGGATGGGTCGGCCAGCAGTTTGCGCTGCTGTTGCAGGTTATCGCTGGCCTGGGCCAGCAGCGGCGAGGCTGGGTAGCGTTGCAGGAAGGCTTGCCAGGCCGCCGCACTGGCGGTGCTCACCGCCTGCCCGGACAGGTAGTCGAACTCGCGCTGGGCAGCGGCATCGCGTGCGCCAGGGTCTCGCGACAGTTGATCGAGCAGCGCCAGCGCTTCGCGGTCGCGGTTTTCAGCGAACAGCCAACCGGCCAGGGTCTGGCGCAGCCCGGCGCTGCCGGGGTACTGCCGGTCCAGTTGCTGCAACTGGCGGATGGCTTCAGGGCGTTGGCCTGGCAGGTTGCCGCGCACGCGCCAGTAGTCAAGGGCCAGCTCAAGGCTGGGCGGTTCACCCGCAAACAAGCGCTCATACGCCGCCAGCGCTTCTTCATTGCGCCCGGTAACGGCCAACAGGCGTGCCTGCTGCAAGCGCCGCACGGCCTCTGGCTGCTGCAGCGCAAGCAGGCGCGTGGCCTGGCGTGCCTGCAGGCTGCCAGGCGCCAGGGCAGTGATCCGGGCCTGCAACTGCTGGGCCTCGGTGGTGTTCTTGTCACGCAACGCCAGGCTCAGGGCTGCCAGCAGCACGTCCGGGTTGCGCGGCTCCAGCAATTGCAGGCGGCCCAGTGCATCGCGCACCAGATCGTCACGGTGCAATGCCTCGCCCCGACGCACCTGGTCCAGCAGCCATTGGCGCTGTTCAGCGGCATCCTTGGGTTGCGCTACGGCCTGGCACGCCAGCGTCGCCAGCATCACCACACCAATCATTCGCTGCATGGCGCGCTCCAGGCCGGCAACAAGCGGCCATGCGGGTCAAAACGGTAACGGGCTTCATCCCAGCCCTGGCCGAACAGCGCCAGCACCTGGCCGTAATAGGCCTTGGCCTCGACTGGCTGCTCGTGCAGGCGCTGACGCTGGGCGGCAAGGCTGGCAACGTGCGCTGGCGACGCGGCCAGCAAGGGCAGCAATGCTGCAGAGAACCCCGCCGGGCCATGGCCGCTGGTGTTACCGCTGTGCGCATCCGCGCGTTCTGGCGGTAGCCCTTGGTGTGCGGTCACTGCCGCCATCGGGGCATAATGAGCCAGCAGTTCGGCACGTTGCGCCGCGCCCTCGGCCAGCATGCCGACCCACAGGTACACGCGAATGGCGTCGTAGTCGCCGGCGTTGCCATGCTGCGGGTCCGCAGCCAGCTCACCGGCCGGCGTCCACAGCAGCCAGTCCGGGGCGAAGCCCTTTGGCGACGAAGCCAGCCACAGACGCCGCGTATTGGCGGCCAGTTCGCCCCACAGCGGGTCCACCAGGCTGAAGCGGTCCAACACCTGCAGCGGCAGGTAGCTTGGGTTCAAGCGGGTGCCGTTGGCATCCTCGAAGCCGTAGTCACCAGGCAGCAGCATCACCCCCAGGCCCGGCAGCTTGCGCACGGTCTGGGCGGCGATGCGCCATAGCATGTGCTGCCCCAGTTGCGTATAGGCAGGCATCTCCCAAAGCCGCCCCGCCTCCAGCAGGCTGTAGGCAATCCACAGGTCGGCGTCGCTGGCGTTGTTGGCGTCCAGCACCTGCCACTGGTTCTGGCCCTTGCGGCCCCACAACCAGGCTGGCAGGTGCCGCGCCAGGTCGCCCTCGGCGAGGTTATTGCCGGTCCAGCCCAGCACCTGCGCGAACGCCTTCCGGTCATTGCCCACCAGGGCGAAGAACAGCGCATAGCTCTGCCCTTCCGAGGTGGTGATCAGGCGCTCATCGCTCGGGTCGATGACCCGCCCGTCCACGCTCACCAGCTCGGCCTTGAAGCGCTCCCAGGCCGGCCACGGGCAGGCGGGTGCGGCATTGGCGAAAACGGGCAAGCCCAAGGCGACCAGCCCTACCAGCAACGGACGCACCATCACCCGCGCTCGCCCAGGCGACGACGGCCAGCCCAGCGCAATGCCCGCCACAGCAAGAAGGCAAACAGCACCACGCAAAGGGCCGCGATCGCCGCCAGCAACACCGGGTGCTCGGACAAGTGGAACCACAGCAACATCCACCAGGGCAGCGCACCGACAAAGTAGTGCTCGCCGACGAACTGGCTGGTGACGCCACTGCTGCGCACCAGCGTCACCGAACCGGCCACGGCATCGAGTTTGCCCACATCACCCAGCACGTCGCGCAGCAACCTGTAATCGCTGTCGCTGTTGGCCAGCAGGGCGACGACGCTGCGCTGCTCGTGGAACGGCGATTTCAACCCGGTGATGGCCGCGATCGGCGCCTGCGCGCTGACCGCCACACGGCTGCTCGCGGCCACCGGCGCGGTGTCGAAGCGCTGGCTGCCTGGCAACCCTGCGCTACGGCCTTGCAGCAGCCAGTCACGCTGGGCGCTGAGCAGCAGGCCGAGGTTAGGCGCATCGCTCAAGGCCTCGGGCAAGCTGCCAATCAGCAACAAGTCGGCATCGGCGGCCGTTGCCTGCTTCCAGTCATCGACCAGCTTCAGGCCAAGCGCGGGGTAACCGATTTGCCCGGCCAGCCCACCAACCGCATCGAGCAAGGTGCCAACCTGCATCGCCGTGGGCTTTGCCGGCATGATGACCAGGGTTTCGGAAAGGTCGGCCATGCGGCTGAACGGGAAGCCGCTGCGGGCGAAGGCGCGCAGGTCGGGCATGGCGATGTAATGGTGGTAGCCGGACAAGTCGATGGTCGAGTTTTCGTCGATCGCCGCGCGCACATCCACCGGCAGCGACGTCTGGCAATGATCGCGCTGGGCGCTGCCCAGGGTGCTGGCAAAGCTGAAATCGAAACGTAGGCGGTTGCGGTCGCCGATCTTCAAGGCCGGCACCAGCGAGTTTTCGGTCAGTGCGCTGCTGTCACCGGACAACACCGCCAGGCGCACCTGCTCGAGCGTGCCGCCGCGCCGGTCGTTGCCCACCAGCGGCATGCTGGTGATGTACTGGTCATTGACACTGATGCTCAGGCGCGATTCGTCACTCACTGCCGGTGCCGTATAACGGTACAGCGTGCGCAACGGGATGCCCTGGTTGCGCCAGACGAACAAGTCTGGCGGCAAATTCAGTGACAGCGTCACCGGCCGCGGTTGCAGGCCACTGACTTGCAGTTGCTCGGGGTAGTCGAGCAGTTCGGCGAAGCGCACCGGCCGATCGGTGCGCGTCCAGTTTGGCGCGTCGTAGGGCTTGCGCGGCTGCAGCGCGGTCATCTGCTCGACCTGCACTCGGGCACCACGGAACAGGTTGTTGCCAACCGCCAGCGCCGAAGCTGCCTTGATCAGGTCGTCATCGTTGCGCCCCAATACCAACAGCACCTTGCTGAAGCGGTCGTGCGGATGGTCGATCATCTGCAACACCGGGCCGTCGACCAGCGGAAACTGCTGCAGGTCGGCGAGAAATGCCGGGCGGCGTTCATTGCTGGCAAACACGATGCTCGGCTTGGGGGTGTCGGCACTGGCCGGCAGGCGGTTGTACAGCACCGGGAAGGTTGCCTTGCGCCAGCCGGCCTGGCTGCCGAAGTAAGACGCCAGGATAGCGGCCGCACGCTGCTCACCCAAGCTCGGCACGCCACTGAACACCACCGGCAGCTCGACCTTGCCGGTGTCGCGCGCGTCAAAGAACGGCAGCGGGAAGTACGCCAGGTCGTTGTCCAGCGCCAGTGCCTGCTCGTGCAACTGCACCTGGCTCTTGCGGTTCAGGTTCAGCCACAGGCCGCTGTGCGCCGGGTCTTCGCAGATGTCGGTGTAATGCCCGACAAACTCCAGGCGGACCCGGTTGAAGTCGCTGAGCAGCTTCGGGTCCAGGGGCAGTTGGCGGCGCACGCGCTGGCCAAGTTGCTCCTTCTCAACCGGCACTACCCCCATCAACTCGTCATTGAGGTAGACGCGCAGGTGTGACAGGTTCGGCAACAGCGCGGGCGAAGGCGTGTAGTCCAGCTGCAAGGTGGCGTCGGTGGCGAGGCGGTCGCGACGCAGGCCGAACTCGATGTGTTCGCTATTGCGCACCCCCAGCAGCAGGCTGTCGGACGCATGCCCGAGCTGCTCGAAGGTTTTCGTAACCGGCCAGCTCGGCACCTTGGGTACGACGGGCTCGGCAAGCGGGGCTTCGGAGGCGGCAGCGGCGCTCTGCGACAAGGCGGCAAACAGCGCCATCGCCAGGCCCCAGGTACGCGCGGGATAACCAGTCATCATGCGTCTCGATCAACAGGGTTCATGAAAGGGATAGGCCGCGGCGTGCGGGGCCTGTAGCTGGCCAGCCAATGCACCAGCGCGCGCAGCGGGCGCAACCACGTCCGCAGCCACGGCGGCATGTGCTCGACCAGGCGCAGGTAACCGACAGCGCCCAGCTTCAGCACCTCGACCAGGCTGCGCAGCGGGCGATCGGCCTCGTGTTGCTGGTGCCAGCCAAGCCAGGCATCGGCACGGGCAAAGGTGCAGTGAACCAGGTCGATGCGCTGTTGCTGGCTCAGGTCGTGGAACACCAGGCCCACGTGTTGCCCGACGGTACGGGTGACGCTGGCCTGGAAGGCAAACTCGCGCTGGCCACGGTTGAGCAGCAGGCGTACCTGCGCCCCGGGTTTGAGCGCAAGGCCTTGGTGCAACTGCAGGCCGACGCCGACATCGGAGTAATCGACCAGGGTGCAGGGGTAGGCGTGACCGCTGGCCAGCACCAGCCCCGCCGGCAAGTGCATCTGCACCCGGTGGGCGCGGCGTACCTGGCGCACCTCGGCGGCCACGGCAACGGCGGCGCCGATGATCAGCAGGTTGTAGACCACCCACAGCGAGCTGACGATCACCGTGCCGACTTCCGCCGTGGGGCCGGTGAACAGCCGCCACACGGCAAAGCCCAGGCCGGCCACGTTGAGTGCCGCAAGCCACAGGTAAGGCTGGGCGATGCGCCAGTCGAACTGCCCCTGCTCCATCAGGCCGCCCTTGGCGGTGACGTTGAAGGTGCCCTTCTTCGGCGCGAACAGCGCGACCGTGGTGGGGCGGGCGATGTACCAGGCGAGCACGGTCTCGTAGACCTCGCCCCAGAACGTTTGCCGGTACTTGCCCTGCATGCGCGAGTTGGTCAGGCTGGCGTGGATCATGTGCGGCAACACGTACAGCAGGATCATCAAGGCAGGGGCATAGATGATGTAGGCATGCAGCAACAGGAACGCCAGCGGCGCAGTCAGAAACACCAGCCGCGGCAGGCCGGCCAAGAAGTGCAGCATGGCGTTGGCGTAACACACCCGCTGGAACAGGCTCAGCCCGCGGCCGAAAATCGGGTTGTCGGTACGAAAGATTTGCACCATGCCACGCGCCCAGCGAATACGCTGGCCGATGTGCGCCGACAGGCTCTCGGTGGCCAGGCCCGCCGCCTGGGGGATGCTCAGGTAGGCCGAAGACCAGCCCTGGCGGTGCATGCGCAAGGCGGTGTGGGCATCTTCGGTCACGGTCTCCACGGCAAAGCCGCCAATGCTTTGCAGCGCCGTACGCCGCAGTACCGCGCATGAACCGCAGAAGAATGCCGCATTCCACATGTCGTTACCGTCCTGGATCAGGCCATAGAACAGCTCTCCTTCATTGGGCCGGCGGCGGAACGAGCCCAGGTTGCGTTCGAACGGGTCTGGCGAGAAGAAGTGGTGCGGCGTCTGCACCAGCGCAAGCTTCGGGTCCTTGAGGAACCAGCCCACCGTCATCTGCAGGAATGAGCGCACCGGCACGTGGTCGCAGTCGAAGATGGCGATCAGCTCGCTGTCGGTCACACCCAGCGCGTGGTTGAGGTTGCCGGCCTTGGCATGCTTGTTGTCCGGGCGCACGATGTAGCCCACGCCGACCTCGTCGGCGAAGGCGCGGAACGCATCGCGTCGGCCATCGTCGAGAATGTAGATGCGCAAGCACTCGCGTGGCCAGTCAAGGCCCAGGGCGGCCAGCACTGTGGTGCGCACCACCGCCAAGTCTTCGTTGTAGGTGGGGATCATCAGGTCGACCGTCGGCCAGTGCCCGGGGTTGGCCGGCAGGTTCGCTGGCTTGCGCTGCAGCGGCCAGCAGGTCTGGATGTAGCCCAGAATCAGTACGCACCACGAGTAGGTCTCGGCAGCCAGCAGGATCACCCCGCACACCAGGTCCGTGGTGTCGTTCCAGTTCAGTGTCGAGGTATAACGCCACCACAGGTAGCGGCAAGAGATGATGGTCGACAGCACGATCAACATCAGGGTCGGAAAGCGGCCCGGCATGTGCCGCACCAGCATGGCGATACCCAGAAGCAGGCAGATGAACATCAACTGTGCCAGGTAGCCGAACGGCTCGGTCACGCACAGCAAGGCCAGGCCAAAGGCGCAGAGCGTCAGCACACCATAGAAGGCCCAGCGGGCGAATACGCTCAAGCCACGCAGGCGTGCCGAAGCTGCCTGCTTGAAGGCACTGGCCCGATAGCGCGCGGGCAACTGTTGCAGCCGGTCGATCAACCGGCCACGGTAGTGCTGCACCCTCTGACGCGTGGTGTGCCAGTGGCCGCGCACGGCACGCCAGGCCTTGCTGGCCGGCCCTGGTTGGCGTGGCAGCGGTTGGCGCCGTAGCAGCAGCCACAGGCTCTGGATCAACACCCGCACGGGGTCGCCCAGGCTCGGGCGCTTGCCCGCCAACTGCGGGTACAGGCGCTGACGCTCGGCCAACAGGGCCTGCCAGGCGGGCGACTCCAGGCGCAAGAACAGCACAGCCAGCGCCACACCCAAGGTAAACAGCCAGGCGACCGGCCGCTGCGCGCCGCGTGTGGTGAACCAGGCGTAAGCCGACAGAGGGTTCAGGGTCACGACTGCCGCCTCGTCAGGCAGCGCACTGCCAGGCTCTGCACATCCCGACAGGCCAGGCTCTGCGGCGCGTAATGGCCCAGCGGGGCCTTGCACGCCAAGGCCTCGAGAAAGGCCTCGTCGCGGTGCACCACCTGCAGGGGCAAGCGATCACGGAACAGGTCGCGCCACACCATCAGAAGGTCGCTCTGCAAGCGGCTGGCCGGGTCGTAACGGTTGATCAGCAGCAGGTCGTAGCGCTCGATGGGGCGGCGCCCGAGCAGCAGATGGCTGGCCATTTCGGCCTCGGCCACCAGCACCTGCACATCGGTCTCGACGCAGTGGCCCGCAGTCGCGGCCGGTAACTGCGGCACGTCGAACAGCAACCAGTCGAAGTGTTCGGCCAGTTCAACCTGGCGAGCGGCCCAGGTTGCAGCGTCGGCCGCCGGGTGCAGCGCATCGCCAGGTGCATTGCCGAACGGCATCAGGCACAGCCCATCGAGCACCTCGTATACAGCGTCGGTGTACGGCCGCCCTTCCCGCTCGGCAAGCGCCCAGCCCTCGCGCGCCTCCAGCGGCAGGTTGAAATGCAGCCCCAGCAGGTTGTCCGGGCACAGGTCGATCAACAGCACCCGCTCACCCACGCCCTGCAGCGCATAGCCCAGCGCGGCCAGCAAGGCACTGCGCCCCAGGCCACCGCGCACGCCGTGCAACGCCAGGCTGGTCATGGCAACACCGCCTCGCGCTTCGGTGCAGGCATGAGCAGCCCATCCTGGGCACTGGACCGGCAGCTTTCACCCAGCAACGGCCAGCGCTGCAAGGCCTGCTGAACCCCCACCAGCATGGAAATATCCTGATAGTTCAGGTCCGGCATATCCAGGTGCTGGCGCAGTTGGGCAATGTCGTCACTACGGTCGGCAGGGTCAGCGTTGCCAGGCTTCATCGGCTCTCCTCGGGGATAGGCTGCCAGTCAGGCTGGCCTTGCAGGCGCATGTAGGCGCGCCCCTGGTAGTTCAAGACCTGCGCACCGGAGGTTTCCGCGACCTGTTCGGTGGTCGGCAGGTCGTTCAGCAGGCTGGGCACGTCCAATGCCTGCTGCTGGCCAAGGCCGGCGTACACCCGCGATATCAGCTCGGACAACGCCAGGTAACTGGTGGGCGCCGAGACCCGCAGCGGCTCGCTGCGCGCAGGCTGCCCCATGCCGATGAACTTGAGGCCAACCGGCACATGGGTAATCGACGGCGTGGGGATTTCGCGCATGCCCGACAGCTGCATGCGGTCGCCATGCAGCGCGGCGCCATGTTCTGGGACGATGGCCACGACCACGCGGCGGCCACTGCGCTCCAGTTCGTCGAGGAAGGTGCCCAGCTCGCCGAACAGGCGGTTGGCGCGAGTGGCGTAGTCGGCCACACGGGTGCCGCCGTCGGCGGTGACGATGCGGTTGCCGTCATGCAGGCTGATGCTGTTGTAGAACAGCGACACATGCTCGGCCGGCGTGCCTTTACGCTGGCCCCACCAGCGCCGCAACACGTCCAGGTCGCTGGCAATCGGCGAGCCATCGAAGCCGACCAGTGCCCGCGGGAAATCGGTGTTGCGCAGGCCAGGTTGCGGCATGTGCTGCTGGGTGATATCGCCGATGAAGTTGTCGAAGCGCCCGCTGTGGTTGAGCAAGGTATTGCTCTGGAAGCCAAGCCTGGCCAGGTTCTGGAACAACAGGCACTGCTCCGGGGCGCTCTGGTACAGGCCCGCGTGGGACGACTGCCCACAGCTGGCACGCAGTACGCGGATGGCGGCCGGCCCGCTGTAGGACGTGGCCGAGTTGAACTGATCGAAGACCACGTCCAGGCGCGAGAGCAGCGGGTTGTCACGCAGCCCCACGGCCGACAGGTCATCCCAGGCCAGCGAGCAGATGTTGATCACCAGCAGGTCGAACGGCTGCTCCTCGGCATTCATGGCAGGGAACGCCGTTACTCGTTCACGCTCACTGGCGAAGAACTGCTCAAGCCAGCCGTGGAGCGTGGCGTTGTCGGCCACCGCCGTGGCCTGCGCCTGCGCAGCGGGGCTGGTAGTCACCGTGCCGGGCGCCTGGCCCGCAGTGAACCCCAGTGACGGCAGCCCGCCGACGGCCAGCCAGCCCAGCCCTAACAGGCTCAGGGTACTCAGGCGCAGCCAATGGCGCAGGTACAGATACCCCACCAACAGCAGTGCCAGCGCGCCCATCAGGTTCCAGTTGATGAAACGGCCCAGCAGTTCGAGCAGGTAGTTCCACGAAAAATCGAGTACCCCCGGCTGCGCCAGCAGGCGACTGAACGGCGGCAACCAGGTGTCCTGGTAGAACAACGCGATGCCAATCGGCAGCGCCGCTAGCTGGCGCGCAATGCGCAACCACTTGCCCGGCAACGGGATCAGCAGAAACGCTGCGAACAAGAGGTTCGGCAGCGCCTGGAAGTCGAGCATGCCCAGAGCGACCAGCAGGAACTTGGCCAGAAAATAGAGGTTCCACGCTCCCAGACCAGGCCATCGGGCCAGAACCGGGAGCGTGACGGTGGTATTAGTCATTACGGGGTTCCTGGCGTGCAGCGCGGTGGCGTACGCCCAGCGGTTTCAGGTAACGGGGGGAAAGGCGGCGGTGCAACCAGCCGCGCAACACTGCGCGCAGGCCCACCACCAGCAAGGCCAGGCCCAAGGTGACCAACGCAGTGAGGGCGATCACTTGCAGCAATTGCGTGAAGTTCATACTGCGCCCCGCTTGCCCAAGGCGACCCGGCGCGGCGCCAGTGCCGGCCGCGCTTGCGTGGGTAACTGCGCCGCTGCATCGACCCGCGGCGGCTGCGGCGAGCGGTTATCGAGGAAGGCCGGGGCGGCCAGGCTGTCGACGCCGGCAAGCACTTCCTGGCTGATGAACAGCTCTTTCCATGACAACTGGAAGATGTGATCAAGTGCCTGTTCGACGCCTTCGGAACGGCAGGCAAACAGGAACAGAAACAACACCTCCCCGACCACACAAGCGATGTCGCCGTCGCGGCGGAACACCGTACGCGAGCATGCCTGCAGGGGAGTCAGGCCTGGGGCCGGGCGCAGCACCAGCAACTGGTGGACGATTTCGCCGTTACGCACACCGTGCCACATGTTCTGCACTGCTTCGGCGAACGCATCAGGCGCTACCAAGCCGCAGATCGCGAGTGGCCGCAAACGCGTGAGCAAGGCATCGAAGTCGGTTGGCAGGTGTCGGCGCCAGACATAACCCTGGATGCTTTCCACCATGGTCAGGAAGCGTGACAGGCTGGCGCCAAACGGCACGATCTGGGTGGCGCCGCAGGCCAGCAGCAGTTGTTCATCCTGGTAGCGCAAGGTGGGCGCCATTTCGCGCACTACCAGCTTCAAGGCATTGCCACGCAACTGGCGCAAGCGGTGCAGCTGGCGCGCCAGGCTGTCCAGGCGCTGCCCGCCATCCATGGCGAAAATGACCGTGGCGGACACCGCTCGGCTGGCGCGGTCAGCCAGTTCGTCGAGGCTTTCGCAGACCTGCCAGTGCTCGGAGAAAGCAGGCGCCCCTTCAAGGACCGGCCGCTGGGCCAGGCACAACAGCTCATCGCCACCGGTATCGGTGGGCGCCTGCGGCGTACCGGCAACGGCAAACCCCGCGTCAAGGCGCACCAGCTCCATGTCCCGGGTGCCCGCCTTGCCAAGCGGGTTGCTCCAGAAGTGCTGCAGGTAACGGACCCCGCCTTTGCCGCGATACACCTGGGCCAGGCCGTCGACGCCCTGGTTGAACACGCGCAGGCGCTCCACCAAGCCGGCACTCTGGCCACCGCTGATGACCAGCAGCAGCGCCGCCTCGGCCAACAACAGCGGGCGCAGCGCCTCGCACCAGCGCTCGACCTTGCCGTCTGCCCAGGCACCGGCAGGCGCCAGCACGACAAGCACACGGCCAGGAACATCGAGACGGGGCAGATCATCGACCAGGTGCAGGGTGGCGTGAGGGTTGGCTTCATACAGCGCCAGCTCGCCCGGGCCCTTTGCGGCATCCAGTGCACTCAGCACATCACCCATGCCTTGCGCATCGGCGATCAGGGCTGCCCGCGTTGGTTCGGGCAACCCCTCCACCACCTGGCGGCAGAGCAAGGTGGCGTCTTCTGCGGTGTCACAGGCCAATCAATACAGTCCTTGTAGATGAAGCTGGCTGCTTTCGGCGCCTAAGCCGGAGATTGCCAACAACGGCATTCCATTCGTCAAAACACTGGCTCTGAATTAAGAATTGAAACGGATTTCGGGAGGAATATCGCATGCGCGCTAGGGTGGCATTTTGATCTTCGTCAAAAAAATAGCAAATTAACATGCGATTTAGCTTAACCGTCAATCTTACAGCACGGAGGCAAAATGCTGGCGCACTCAAATGTAATTAATTGCAAGGAGATGTTCGGATAGGCCTGTGAGGCGTATGGGGAAGGGGGGCCTGGCTTGGTTTCGGTGCACAACCCGATTCCTGTCTAAGCTTCTGCCAGCATTTCCAGCAGTTGAGGCTTACGACGTACTCATGGGCAACATTCTGTCATCACATATCGGCCTGCGTGGCCTGATTTTGAGCTTTGTTCTACTTGCCGTGCTGGGCACCCTGTGCAATGGCCTGATCACGGCCTACGGCGTGCAACGCGATGCTTTGGTCCACTCGGCGCTAGAAGCCAACCGTGCCTATGCCTTCAAGGTGGCCTCCAGCATCGATGGGTTCCTGTACTCGGTCAATGAACGCCTGAAATACAGCAGCCAGCGCCTGGGCCGCGACATTGCCAACCCAGCCTTGCTAGAGGAGGAAGCACTTCGCTTGCAGGCCCAGGACTCGGAACTGAACAGCGTGCTGATCACCGACCCTGCAGGCAAGATCCTGCAGGCATACCCGCCCGGGGTGCAGATCGGTTCGACGGTGGCTTCTACTGAGTTGCACGCAGCACTCAAACAACGGCAGCCCTTGGTCAGCCAGGCATTCACCGCGGCCAACGGCAAGCTCATCGTCTTCGTGTCGCAGCCGATCTTCAACCCGGCCGGCCAGTTTCTCGGGCTGGTGGGCGGTTCGGTGTACCTGCAGCAGCGTGGCGTGATGCATTCGCTGATTGGCGAACATCACCTCGATGGCACCTTCGCCTTCGTCGCCGACGGCAACCGCCGCTTGCTTTACCACCGCGACCAACAGCGCATCGGTGAAGTGCTCGGCTGGAGCGAGACGGTGGACATCGCCCTGCACGGTGAAAACGGCACCCTGGAGACCGTCAACTACCGGGGGGTACCGATGCTCGCCGGGTTTGCCCATGTGCAAGGCTCCAACTGGGCTGTGGTGGTGCAACAACCGCGGGCACAGGCACTGGCGCCATTGGCCAAGCTGATGCGCGACATGCTGATCAAGATCATCCCGGCCGGGGTGGTCGGTTTAGCTCTGATACTGCTCGGCGTGATGCTGATCACCCGCCCGTTACGTGCGCTGGCCGGCCATGCCATCGACCTTTCGGCGCCCAATGCAACGGCAGAACTGTCCGCGATCAAGGCCTGGTACGCAGAGGCTGCGGCGATCCGCCAGGCACTGGTGATGCAGGCGCAACACCTGCAACAGAAGATCGGCACCTTGAACGCCGCCGCCGAAACCGACCTCTTGACCGGCCTGGGCAACCGGCGCGCGATGAAGGCAGCACTTGAGGCCCTGGATGCATCGCAGCAGGCTTATGCGGTACTGGCGTTGGATATCGACCACTTCAAGCGGGTAAACGACACCTTCGGCCATGATGTCGGCGACCTGGCCCTGCAGCAGGTGGCGCAGGTGATCCGTGACTGTACCCGTGCAGGGGACCTGCCCTGCAGGGCCGGCGGCGAAGAGTTCTGCCTGCTGCTGCCGAACACCGGGCCGAGTACTGCGAAAGAGGTCGCCGAGCGTATTCGCTCGACGCTGAGCGCCACGCCCATGAAGCAGGTCGGCACACTGACGCTATCTATCGGTGTGGCTTACCGCAGTACAGAGACCCCCACCGCCGCAGCCATCCTCAAGCGTGCCGACGAGCGCCTGTACCTGGCCAAGGAAAATGGGCGTAACCGTGTGGTAGCTGAAGATCGCGTGCCTTCCTAGGTTTTGTACGAAAGTATGGTCATCCATCGTTGTAGGAGCGGGCTTGCCCCGCGAAGCAGGCACCGCGAACGATGGCACGGGCTTCGCCCGTGTTCGCGGGACAAGCCCGCTCCCACGGGGGTCATGCCTGTTTTAGAGTTTTGAGCAAGGCAGTTGCTCTCACAAAACTTTTTGTACAGAGCCCCTGCCGCTAGAGGGTCAGAAATCCAGGGCGCCGCTGAGCAAGGCGTTGAGTTTGCCCGCGACGTCGGCGCCTTGCTCGTCCAGCAGGCACAACGCAATGCCTTGCAACGCCGCCTGAGAGCCCGCTAGGCCTGCGCCTATCAGCGCCAGCGGGCAGGCAATCTCCATCTGCAACGCGCGCAGGCGCCTGGCCAACACGGGGCCAACCGGTGCCTGCAGCGCAATCACCAGTGCCGCCGGCTGCATCGCCGCACACAACAGGGGCAGCTCTTCCAGCGGTTGCCCGCAGCCGAGCACCTCGATGCGTTGTTGCTCGCCGCTCAACAGCAGCCCGGCACACAACACTTGCAGTTCGGCTTGCCCTTCGGTGCCCGCCAGCAGTACGCGCGGCGCATCGGGCTGGTTCATCTGCAGGCGCAGCAGCAAGCGGGCGCGCAGGAACGTATCGAGAAACAGCCATTGGCTACGCTGGCCGAACGCACTGCCTGAAGCCAGCTCATGCCACACCGGCATCAGCACTTCACGCAGTACAGTGGCCTTGGGCATGAGTGTGAACAACTGGCCATGGATCCCTTCCAGCGCCTGCGCATCGAATGCCTGGGTTGCGCGCACTACGGCGGCGCGCCAATCGTCAAAGGCCGAATGCGGCTGCACAGACGCCTCAGGCTGGCCTACGAGCATGTCACCGACCTTGCTGATGGGCAGGCCTTTGGAGGTCCAGCGCAAGATGTCACGTATACGCTGCACATCCCGGGCCGTGTACAGGCGATGGCCGCCCTCGGTGCGCTGCGGGCGGATCAGCCCGTGGCGCCGCTCCCAGGCACGCAAGGTCACCGGATTGATGCCAGTCAGGCTGACCACGTCGCGCATGGGTAGCAAATCGGGTGGGGTGGCGTCTGTCATGGCGAGTGGGCTTCCGGGGGGTGCCCTATTCTAAACCCATCTGCACCTTCTGCGGCGAGCAACCTTGGTTCATCATACAGCACACGGCGCCGAAGCCTTCTGCACAGAGGCTACGCTGCGCATATCGCATACGAGATTTCTGTGGGTGGGCCCTATGATCAACGCAAAACTCCTGCAACTGATGGTCGAGCATTCCAACGATGGCGTCGTCGTCGCCGAGCAGGAGGGCAATGACAGCATCCTTATCTACGTCAACCCGGCCTTCGAGCGCCTGACCGGCTACAGCGCCGACGACATCCTCTACCAGGACTGCCGCTTTCTTCAGGGCGAGGATCATGACCAGGTGGCCATCGCCACCATCCGCGAGGCAATCCGCGAAGGTCGCCCCTGCTGCCAGGTACTGCGCAACTACCGCAAGGACGGCAGCCTGTTCTGGAACGAGTTGTCCATCACGCCCGTGCACAACGAAGCGGACAAACTGACGTACTACATCGGCATCCAGCGCGATGTCACAGCGCAGGTATTCGCCGAGGAGAAGGTTCGCGAGCTGGAGGCGGAAGTGGCTGAATTGCGCCGGCAACTGGGCCAGGCCAAGGGCTGACCCAAAAAAACTATACACGATCGTTAATTTGTATAGATTAAGACTTAGGCTTCAGCTATACCTGTACAACAAAGCATCGTTGTACAGGATTGACTGGAGCCCAGCATGTCAGCGTACCTAAAGCAATTCGCCGAGCGCTTCGCCAGCCTCGATGGGGGCAACCTCGACACGCTGGCAAAACTGTACAGCGAAGAGGTCACCTTTCGCGATCCCCTGCATCAGATACAGGGGCTGCCGGCCCTGCGGGCCTACTTCGAGCAGCTGTACGCCAACGCCCACGATATCCGCTACGCCTTCACCAGCGCCGACGAGGTGAGGCCCGGGCAGGGTTACCTGCGCTGGACCCTGCAGTTTTGCCACCCACGCCTGGCCCGCGGCCAGCAGATCACCTTGCAAGGCTGCAGCTGCTTGCATTGGCGCGACCGCGTGCATTTTCACCAGGACTATTTCGACGCCGGCGCCCTGCTGTATGAACACCTTCCGGTCATGGGCAGTGCTATCCGCTGGCTCAAAGGCAGGCTGGCATGAGCCGCTGCTGGCTGACCGGCGCAAGCAGCGGTATCGGTGCCGCACTCGCGCATATACTGCTGGAGCAAGGCCACCAGGTTGCCCTGGGGGGGCGCCACGCGGAGCGCCTTGCCCCCTTGGCTGAACGGTTCCCCGGGCAGGTATTGCTGGCCATTGGCGATATTGACGACCCGCAGCAGGTGGCCGTTATCGCTGCCCGCATCGAGCAGGCCTGGGGCGGGCTGGACATGGCCATTCTCAATGCAGGCACCTGCGAATACCTGGAGCCGGGCCATTTTGATCCGGCCGTGGTCGAACGTGTGCTGCGCACCAACGTGCTGGGTGCCAGCTACTGCCTGGCGGCGGCACTGCCCTTGCTTCGCGCCGGCCAACGTCCCCACCTGGTGGTGATGGGCAGTTCGGTGAGCTGGCTGGCCTTGCCTCGCGCTGGCGCCTACGGCGCGTCCAAGGCTGCGGTGCGTTACCTGGTGGAGTCACTGCGCATCGACCTGGCACACGAGGGCATCGCGGTCACCCTGGTCAGCCCCGGCTTCGTCGACACGCCATTGACCCGGCGCAACGATTTCCCCATGCCGCAGCTGTGGCCCGCGCACCGCGCAGCCCAGCATATCGCCAGGCGTCTGCAGCGCCGCCCGCTGGAAATCAATTTCCCCGGCTTTTTTACCTGGGCGTTGCGCCTGCTCGGGGCACTGCCCGCGCGCCTGCGCCTGGCACTGGGCCAACGCCTTGCCCGTCATGAACAGGAATGATGATCCATGCGTATAGCAATCATCGGCAGTGGCATCGCGGGGCTGACCTGCGCCCATCTGCTGTCACGCAAGCACGAAGTGACGGTTTTCGAGGCCGAGCAATGGGTCGGGGGGCACACGCATACCTTCGATGTGATCTGGCAAGGTGAGCGCCATGCAATAGACACCGGTTTCATCGTCTTCAACGACTGGACCTACCCGCACTTCATCCGGTTGCTCGACCAGCTCAAGGTCGCCTCGCAGCCGACCGAGATGAGTTTCTCGGTGCATGACCCGATCACCGGCCTGGAATACAACGGTCATGACCTGAACACACTGTTCGCCCAACGACGCAACCTGGTGTCCCCAGGGTTCTGGGGGATGCTACGGGATATTCTGCGTTTCAACCGCCAGGCAGTCGCCGACCTCGACGCCCAGCGCATCGACGCCAACACCACCCTGGGCGCCTACCTTCAGGCGCACCGCTATGGGCGGCGGTTCATCGACCACTACATCGTGCCAATGGGGTCGGCCATCTGGTCGATGTCCCGCGCAGACATGCTCGGCTTCCCCCTTGAGTTCTTCGTGCGCTTTTGTCGCAACCACGGCTTGCTGTCGGTCACCCAACGGCCGCAGTGGCGGGTGATCAAAGGGGGTTCGCGCGGCTATGTTGCGCCGCTGTGCCGACCGTTTGCCGAACGCATCCGCCTCAACTGCAAGGTTTACCGGGTCAGCCGCGACGAAGGTGGCGTCACCCTGGTCAGCGCTGCCGGCAGCGAACGCTTCGACAATGTGGTGTTCGCCTGCCACAGCGACCAGGCCCTGGCGCTGCTGGACACCCCAAGCCCGCAGGAGCGCGCCGTGCTCGGCGCCATCGGCTACGCCAGCAACGACGTGGTGCTGCACACCGATACCCGTCTGCTGCCACGCCGCAGGCGCGCCTGGGCCAGCTGGAACTACCGCCTGGGCGGCCCAGAGCAGGCCCCCGCGGCGCTGACCTACAACATGAACCTGCTGCAAGGCATCAAGGCGCCGACCACCTTCTGCGTGAGCCTCAACCAGACCGCGCAGGTAGACCCGGCACAGATCATCGCCCGCTTCCAGTACGCCCACCCGCAGTACAGCCTTGCGGCCTCCGCCGCGCAGGCGTGCCAGGCGCAGTTGCAGGGCCAGCAACACAGTTACTTCTGTGGCGCCTACTGGGGTAATGGTTTTCACGAAGACGGGGTAGTCAGCGCGCTGAAAGTGGCCGCGCACTTTGGAGAGCAGCTGTGAACAGCAGCCTTTGCCTGGGCTGGGTCAGCCACCGGCGCCTGACGCCGCGGCGCCACGCGTTCCGTTACCGGATCGGCATGTTCTACCTGGACCTGGACGAGCAAACCTGGCTGCTGAAACTGTCTCTCTGGCTGGGGCGCTGGCGCCTGGCACCGCTGTGTTGGCGCGAGACCGACTACCTGCCCGCGCTGACCCGCCAGGGCGAACCGCTGGCCCAGGCCGCACGCTTGCTGGTCCACCAGGCGACAGGGCATATGCCCGAAGGCCCGGTGCGCCTGCTCACGCAACTGCGTTGCTGGGGGCTGTCGTTCAACCCGGTGAGCTTCTACTTCTGCCATGACCGCGACGGGCGCCTGGCGGCGATTCTGCTGGAGGTGCGCAACACGCCGTGGCGTGAACGCTTTCACTACGTGCTGCCAGTGCAGGGCAACCTTGCCAAGCGCTTCACCGTAGCCAAGGCCTTCCATGTGTCGCCGTTCATGCCCCTGGACATGGACTATCACCTGCGCTTCCGCCTGGACGCGGCGCATGTACGCATTCACATGCAGAACTGGCAAGGCGGCCGCAAGGTGTTCGAGGCCGACCTCACCTTGCAGCGCCAGCCACTGGATGCACCCGCGCTGCGCCGCTACGTGCTGACCTTTCCCTGGATGAGCCTGCACACCGTTCTGGCCATCTACTGGCAAGCGCTGCGCCTGTTGTTCAAACGCACCCCCGTCCATGACCACACCACCCGCCAGGGTGACCTGGCGCTCGGCCAACCTTGCGAGGACCCTGAACATGTCGAATCCCACCCTGAGCGTTAGCAAGTTCGCCGGCCTTGCGCCCTTACTCGGCGGGCTTGCACGAAGCGCCGTGCTGGCCCAGATGGGCAAACTGCGCCACGGCCACCTGCGTCTGCTCAGCCACGGGCAGCAGTGGAGCTTCGGTGATGCCGAAAGCCTGCTCCAGGCCGAGGTGGAGATCCTCGATGACGCCACTTGGAGCCTGATCGCCGGTAATGGCTCGATCGGCGCGGGCGAAGCCTACATCCATGGCTACTGGCGAAGCCCCGACCTGGCACTGGTGACGCGACTGTTCGTCGCCAACCTGGAAGTGCTCGATGCGCTCGAAGGTGGCCTGGCTCGCTTCGGCCGCCCTGCCCTGCGCCTGCTGCACCGGCTCAACCGCAACAGCAGGCGCGGCGCCCGGCGCAACATTCTGGCGCACTACGACCTGGGCAATGCCCTGTTCGAGCGGCTACTGGACCCGACCATGATGTATTCTGCCGCCCAGTTCGAGTACCCCGGGCAAACCCTGGAGCACGCCCAGTTGCACAAGCTGGAGCGCATCTGCCAGAAGCTCGAACTGCGCGCTGACGATCACCTGCTGGAGATTGGTTGCGGCTGGGGCAGCCTGGCAATCCACGCCGCCACCCGGTACGGCTGCCGGGTCACCACCACGACACTCTCCGAAGCCCAGTACGCCCATACCTTGCAGCGCGTTCAGGCCCTGGGGCTGGCGCAGCGCGTGACGGTGCTGCGCGAAGACTACCGCGACCTTCAAGGCAGCTTCGACAAATTGGTATCGATCGAGATGATCGAGGCTGTCGGGCACCGTTACCTGCCGGTGTACTTCCGTCAGTGCGCCTCGCTGCTCAAGCCCGAAGGCCTGATGCTGTTGCAAGCGATCACCATCCGCGACCAGCGCTATGCCCAGGCACGGCGCTCGGTAGACTTCATCCAGCGCTACATCTTCCCCGGTGGCGCCCTGCCCTCGCTGAGCGTGATGCTGGACACCGCCAGCCGGCAGACTGCACTCAACCTTGTGCACCTGGAGGATTTTGGCCTGGACTATGCCCACACCTTGCAGCATTGGCGCGAAAACCTGCGCCAGGCGCGCACAGCGCTGATGGACCTGGGCTACGACGACATGTTCCAGCGCCTGTGGGAGTTCTACCTGTGTTATTGCCAAGGCGGCTTCGAGGAGCGCGCCATCGGTGTCGCGCACCTGCTGTGGGCGGCCCCCCAGGCACGGCGCGCCCCCTGGCCTGGCAGTGCGTGATGCGCAGCTGCTGGCTGGTCGCCAATGCGCTCTGGTTACAGGCCGGCTGGTGGGCCTGCGTGCTGGGCGCGCAACGCCCTTGGTTGCTGCTGCTGGTGCCTCTGGGCCTGGCCGTGCACCTGCGCCTGTGCCCGAACTTCAACGCCGAGGGCAAGGCACTGTGGCGCGTTGCGTTGGCCGGCTGCCTGCTCGATAGCGTGTTGGGGGTACTGGGCGTGTTCGGTTTCGACGCCTGGCCGCTGCCGCTGTGGCTGGCACTGCTGTGGTGGGTGCTGGCCAGCGGCATGCGCCACAGCCTGGCATGGGCCGGCAAGCGCTACTGGCTCGGCGCGTTGCTGGGCGCATTCGGCGGCCCGTTGGCGTATGTCGGCGGCGCCAGGCTGGCGGATGTCGCCTTGCCTTTGGGCACGATGGAAACCGGCCTGTTATTGATGCCGGTGTGGGCGTTGGCCCTGCCACTGCTTTCGCGTCTCGCGGCGTCGCCCTCACGTTGAGCGGGGCAAGCGCGATCAGCTTCAGGGCGTGCCCGCTGGCAAGCGGCGGAAGAACAGGGTGATCTGGCCAACTTCCACGCCCAGTTTGCTCATGCTCGTGCGGTTGATCAGCGTGTCTTCATCCATGAGGTACATCCAGTCGTCCATGTCCACCTGCCAGTGCCGCCCGTCGACCGGCAGGTCAAGCTGGTAACGCCAACGCAGCGCATTCCCCGCCACTTCGCCGCGCGCCTCACCGATCACGTCCCCCGCTGTCCCCCGCCAGCGGCCAGGGCCGTCCGGCACCAGTGTCCAGGTACGCTGCTGGCGCGTGCCATCGCTGTAGAGAAAATGCTCGTCGAGGATCAGCCGCTCACCTTCGCGGCGGCTGTCGATGCGCACGTGGAAGCGCTTCACCACTTCGCCGGAACGCTTCTGGAACATCCCCCAGGCCTGCACCGGGCGCGAGAAGAACGCCGCCAGGTCCAGCTTCGGTTGCGCCTGGGCATAGTGCTCGACACCGACATTGCCACAGCTTCCCAGAAGCAGACAGGCAAACAGCAACAGCGCTTTGTACATGTTCAGCTACCTCGGTCGTTGCCCGCTGCCAGCCCGAGGAGGCGCTGAGGCAGTTGCGGGTCCCTGGACTGCGGATCGAGCCAGAGGGCGAAGAACGCCCTGCAGGCCTCGACACCTCGAAAAATACTATACAATACTAACTTATTGCATAGATATTAGATGAATTTGTACAGATTTCTACGCACTCCACACACGCCCTGCTAATCCCGCAAAATACGCCGTCTACTGCCCCCTGAAGGAATTGCTCATGCTGTACGTAGTCATGCTCGGTGGCCGCCACCCACGGGCCAGTATCGAGGTACACGACGTGCTGTTCGCACAGGCCGATTCACTGGAGCAGGCGTACCCGCAACTGCGCCAGGACTGGTTCGGCAGCCGTGCGGGCCTGCACATCGACTCGTGGCTGGAAGTCGACGGTATCGATCGCTACCGTGTCGCGTTCAGCCCGCTGGCGCCAGGCGCGGATGACCCACGGCTGTTCTTCATCAACCTGGGCGGCTACGAGCCCAACGTGTTTGGCGAGGCGCACCGCTACCTGCTGGTGGTGGCCAGGGACAAGGCCCAAGCCAAGCAACTGGGCAAGCAACGCTTGCAGTCGGCCTGGCTCAAACCGCATACCGATGCAGTACTGGAAGTAGACGACTGCCTGCCCGTCGACCTGGTGGGCGGGCGCTATGTGCACTTGATCGAAGGTGCCCATGGCGGGCTGCGTCAATACAGCGACTACATCCTGCTCTGAGATTCAAACACCCTCTCACCGGCGGGGAACAGCCGGCACTGACACCCGCGTGCCTGGCTTTCGGATTGTCATGAAACAGGCTATGTTCGGCGAAGCTCGGCCGCGCGTCGCCAGCACCGACTTCGATCAAGGGAAACCTCATGCAGCAACGTGAACTGCTGACAACCGTTGCAGGTGCCTGCGAAGTGCCGCAACGCGCTACCGTTCAAGCGTGGCGGCGGCAGCCATGACAGGCCTTGATCCTCGCGATGAGATAGCGCACTCGGTAAGGACGGACCGCCTGAAACAGCTGTTCGTCCAGTCAGCGCCCGCTGTGCTGGGCAGCTACTTGGCAGCCATCATGTTGTGCTGGCTGGGCTGGGAGCGTTTCGACCAGCAAAAGGTGGTCGCCTGGATGGCCGTACTCAGCCTTTCGACGGCCCTGCGTACCGCCATGTTCATCACCTACCTGCGCGCCCCCGCCAGCCAGCGCACGGCTGAACGCTGGGAGTGGCGCTACTGGGCCACGCTGGTATTGTCGGCGGCAACCTGGGGCTTGGGTGCATTGGCTGTGATGCCGGCCGACGACCTGCTGGGGCAGACATTGATCATGCTGTTTGCCGTGGGCATGTCGGTCAGCGCCGTGTCGTGTTACTCGTCATACCGCAACATGACCGTGGTATCGATCGCCCTGGTGCTGCTGCCCTGCACCGGTTGGCTGGTGGTGCAGCCTTCCGCGCTGCAGCAGGGGATCGCACTGGCGGTACTGGTGTTCGCATCGTTCGTCGTCAACGCGACGCAAAGCCTGTCCTCAGCCCTGTTGACCGCGTGGCGCCTGAAACACGAAATGGAACACGCTCACCGGCTTGCCATGGTGGCTTCGTGCACGGACGAACTGACCGGGCTGAACAACCGACGTGCCTTTTTCGACTCTGCATCGGTGCAGCACGCCCGCTGCAGGGAGGGTTGTACCTTCGTGGCCGTGCTGATGCTGGACGTCGATCATTTCAAGCAGATCAACGATACGGCCGGGCACGCGGCGGGCGACCAGGTGCTACAGCGGATCGGTGCCGTGATCAGCGCCAGCCTGCGGGATGACGACATAGCCGGCAGGCTGGGCGGCGAGGAGTTCGCCATCCTGCTGCCCGATACGCCTCTGCACACCGCCACCGAGATCGCCGAGCGCCTGCGGGCCCTGATAGCCAAACTGAACGTCAACGTTGAACACCCGGTGACCGCAAGCATAGGCCTGGCGTTCGCAACAGCCCCCACGAGTGAACTCGGTGCGTTGCTCAGTAGCGCAGACAAAGCCATGTACCACGCCAAGGCATCCGGCCGTAACCGAGTGATGGTCGTCGACCAGATGCACGCCGCCGTCTGACAAGAGGCAAGCCTGCCCAGATTTGGTTCAACCCTGCCATCACGCCAAACCTTGCACTCAATTGATGCAGGGCAGCCGCGCGCTCGGCATTCGCCCCTACATCCAGGTGCCATAAATCCCCGCCAATTCGTCTGATACCGTCGCGTTTCTGCTATTAAACCGCGCACATCTGCTTTTTTAGCGCCATTTTCCCTCCCGATTCATCCGCCCTGCCCGTTCCGGCATTGTCATTGCAAAGCGAGTTCACCCCTTAACCCGAGGCGATCCATAAAAACCGCATCCACAAGTAAATGCAGTACCGCACCGCGTTGTGAATGGATGAATGTGCAACAACACTGCCGACGAGTCGTGGCAAGGAGTGGGTATGTCCCGGGCTTTTTTCAATGAAATGTATGAGGCAAACGGAAGTTGCCGCCCGCACTATCAGGAGTTCGCCCGCTGGCTAGCGAACACGCCGCTGGCATTGTTGGAGCAGCGGCGGCACGAAGCCGACCTGCTGTTTCATCGGGCCGGCATCACCTTCACCCTGTACGGTGACCAGCAAGACACCGAGCGGTTGATCCCCTTCGATATCATCCCGCGCAGCATCCGCGCCAGCGAATGGCGCATCGTCGAACGCGGGTGTATCCAGCGCGTCCAGGCGCTGAACCTGTTCCTGCAGGACATCTACCACGAACAGCGCATTCTCAAGGCCGGCATCATTCCGCCCGAGCAGGTGCTGGCCAACGAGGGCTACCAGGTCGCCATGCAGGGCCTGAATCTGCACCGTGGGCTGTACGCCCATATCGCCGGCGTCGACCTGGTGCGTGACAGTGACGGTACGTATTACGTACTGGAAGACAACCTGCGCACGCCCAGCGGCGTCAGCTACATGCTCGAAGACCGCAAGATGATGATGCGCCTGTTCCCCGAGCTGTTCGCCGCCCAGCGCATCGCCCCCATCGACCACTACCCCAACCTGCTGCTGGACACACTCAAGAGTGCCAGCCCGCTGGACAACCCGACCGCCGTGGTGCTCACTCCGGGGCGCTTCAACAGCGCCTACTTCGAGCATGCATTCCTGGCCCGGGAGATGGGCATCGAGCTGGTCGAAGGCGCCGACTTGTTCGTGCGCAACGACCATCTCTATATGCGTACCACCGCCGGCCCACAGCAGGTGGATGTGATTTACCGCCGCCTGGACGACGAATACCTCGACCCACTGTCGTTCAACCCTGACTCGATGCTGGGCGTACCGGGGCTGATCTCGGTGTACCGGGCTGGCAACGTGGTGCTGGCCAACGCGGTGGGCACCGGCGTTGCCGACGACAAGTCGATCTACCCCTATGTCGACGACATGATCCGCTTTTACCTGAGCGAGGAGCCGATCCTGAAGAACGTGCCCACGTGGCAATGCCGCAAGCCACAGGACCTTTCCCACGTCCTGGCCCACCTCCCCGAGCTGGTGGTCAAGGAAACCCAAGGCTCCGGCGGCTATGGCATGTTGGTCGGCCCTGCCGCCACAGCGGCGCAGATCGAAGACTTTCGCGCCCGCATCAAGGCGCGCCCGCACGCCTACATCGCGCAGCCCACGCTGTGCCTGTCCACCTGCCCGACCTTCGTCGAAAGCGGCATTGCGCCGCGCCACATCGACCTGCGTCCGTTTGTGCTGTCAGGCAGTGAAACCCGCCTGGTGCCCGGTGGCCTGACCCGCGTTGCGCTGCAAGAAGGCTCGCTGGTGGTCAACTCGTCGCAAGGCGGCGGTACCAAGGACACCTGGGTGGTGGAGGACTGACCCATGCTTTCGAGAACAGCTTCCGATCTGTACTGGATGTCCCGCTACCTGGAACGCGCCGAAAACCTCGCACGCATGCTCGAGGTCAGCTACTCGCTGTCTCTGATGCCGCAAGCCGGGCGTTCGGATGGCCACGCCGAGCTGGCCATGTCGCTGCTGGCGTCCGGTACGCTGGACGATTACATCCGCAAGCACACCGAGCTGGACCCCGAGCGCATGCTGCACTTCTTTGCGCTGGACGCGAGCAACCCCAGCAGCATCTATTGCTGCCTGCAAGCTGCCCGTACCAACGCCCATGCTGTACGTGGGCGGATCACCGCCGACATGTGGGAAAACATCAACGCCACCTGGATCGAAATGCGCAACATCGCCAGCAACGGCCTTGGGCGCTACGGCATCAGCCAGTTCTGCGACTGGGTCAAGGAACGCTCGCACCTGTTCCGTGGCGCGACCTCCGGCACCATCATGCGCAACGATGCCTACAGTTTCATTCGCCTGGGCACCTTCCTCGAGCGGGCAGACAACACCCTGCGCCTGCTCGATGCCCGTTATGAAATGTTCGGGGAAACCTCCGAGGAGGTCAGCGACGACTCTGCACGCGGTTATTACCAGTGGAGCGCCTTGTTGCGCGCCCTGACCGCCTACGAAGCCTTCAATGAAATCTACCGCAACGCGCCCAGCGCGCGACCGGTGTCGGAGCTTTTGCTGCTGCGCGTTGACGTGCCGCGTTCGCTGCATGCCTGCATTGATGAGCTCGACCAGATTCTTGCCGGCCTGCCTGGCAATACCGGCCGCGCCGCACAAAGGCTGGCCGCCGAACTCAACGCACGACTGCGCTACACCGCCATCGACGAGATTCTCGAAGCCGGGCTGCACCTGTGGCTGACCGACTTCATCGGCCGCATCCACCAACTGGGCCAGACCGTCCATAACGCCTATCTGGAGGTCATATGAAACTGTCCATCCGCCACGACACCACCTACAGCTACGCCAGTGACGTCTGCAACAGCATCCAGTTCCTGCGCCTGACACCGCGCAGCAGCGAGCGCCAACGTATCCTCGACTGGCAATTGGACTTGCCCTGCAAGGTGAACAGCCAGATCGACCCCTATGGCAACATCCTGCACGTGCTGACCTTGGAAAAGCCCCATGGCCACCTGGCCCTGACGGCCAGCGGCCAGGTGGAAATCGACCCGGATTGCGAGCACGAGGCCGGCAGCCAGTCGCCCCTGCCGTTCCTGCGCAGCAGCCACCTCACCCAGGCCAGTGACGCGCTCAAGGCCTTCGCCACTCAGCAGTGTGGCGAGCGCCGCGACCGGGCAGCGTTGACTGCACTGATGCAAGGCCTGGCCGACCATATGCCCTACAGCCCAGGCGCGACCTCGGTGGGCACCACCGCCATCGAGTCGTTTGCCGGCGGTGCCGGGGTGTGCCAGGACCATACCCACGCGTTCCTGGCCTGCGCCCGCAGCCTGGGTATCCCCGCACGCTACGTGTCCGGCTACTTGTGCACCGAAGACGAAACCCACCTGGCCAGCCACGCCTGGGCTGAAGCCTGGATCGATGAAGCCTGGTACAGCTTCGACGTCACCAACCGCCTCACCCGGCCCGAGCGTCACCTTAAACTGGCCGTCGGGCTGGATTACCTCGATGCCTGCCCAGTCCGCGGAGTGCGCCGGGGTGGCGGCGTCGAATCCATGCAGGCAAGCGTTCAGGTGCATCGCCAGTAGCCCCCTGGCGCAACACCAGCAGGCCCCGGCATGCCGTGTGCGGCGGGGCCCTCCATTCAAAGCACAAGGTAAACAGCATGACCTACTGTGTCGCTATGCACGTGGCGGACGGGCTGGTATTCATCTGCGACTCACGCACCAATGCCGGCATCGACCAGATATCCACGTTTCGCAAGTTGTTCGTTTTCAGCGTGCCCGGCGAGCGGCTGATCGTCCTGCAGACCGCCGGCAACCTCGCCACCTCGCAATCGGTGGTCAACCTGCTCGAACAACGCAGCCGGGGCTCCGGCACCCACCTGCTGAACGTCGCCACGCTCTACGATGCAACGGTACTGGTGGCCGAAACCCTGCGCGAAGTGGTCGCCCGTGACCGCAGCAAGCTGACAGCCCAGATCGATCTGAGCGCCTCGTTCATGGTGGGCGGGCAGATCGCTGGCAGCCCCATGGGCATCTACAACGTCTATGCCCAGGGCAACTTCTTCCAGGCCACCCAAGACACCCCCTTCCTGCAATTGGGCGAGAGCAAGTACGGCAGGCCGATCCTGGACCGTAACCTCACCTACCACACGCCCTTGGACGAGGCGGTGCGCTGCGGCCTGATCTCATTCGACTCCACCATCCGCAGCAACCTGTCCGTGGGCATGCCCCTGGATCTGCTGGTGTATGGCAAAGACAGCTGCACAGCCAGGGAGCCGGTTCGCATTCATCATGACGACCCTTACTACAGCCAGATCCGCAAGCAATGGGGTGATGGCTTGAAAAACCTGCTGGCCGAACTCACGCCACCCCCACGGGATTTCATGGCCCAATGAGCGAGGTCGAAACATGCCGTCGGCTGGCGACCGAGCAGCCTCCATGCTCAAATAACCTTCACCGCACGGCCTATGAATTTCACCGGCCCGGTCGGCCGCCCGGTGGGCGAGCCACCGGCTTTTTCAAGCGTCAGCTCGAACAGTTGGTCGGGTTCTAAAGGCGGCATGCTGCTGGCGGGGACGCGGTATTGCTCGCCTGGCTTGATCAACCCCAGCGAAACGGGTGCGGGCCATTGCGAGCCCTTGGTCCAGAACTGCAGTGCCATGCCGTCAGGTACAGCGTCCTGGCCCAGGGGGATGAGCTCCAAGGCCCGCCCATCGCTTGCCTGCACCACCCATCCCGGCGCCTGGTCCGTCGGTGCAACCAGCACCACCAGGTAGCGCGGCGACGGTGCCGGGCTGACCAGCAACAGAAACGTCAGCACCAGGCTCGCTGCGATGCCCACGGCACTCACCCCCTGCCACAGGCGAAGACGCTGCCACCACGCCACGGACGGTTTGGCAAACCACCCCGCGCGCTCGTCCAGGCTGCGCTCTATACGCCCCCATAAGCGGGGGCTGGGTGTTGAGGGTTGGGCAACACGGGTCAGGGCCAGCAGGCGTTCTTCCCACGCATCCACAGCCCGCTGCAGGCGCGGGTCATGCGCCATGCGCGCGGCCAGCGCCGCGCGCTGGTCGGCAGGCAGTGTGCCGAGTACGTACTCCCCTGCCAGCGCCTCCAGCGCGTCCTGGTCTTGATCGGCAGCATCCGCTTTCATCCCATGCACTCTCTGAGAGCCTTGAGGCTTCGCTTGATCCAGGCTTTGACGGTGCCTAGTGGCGCGTCGAGCAGGCTAGCGATCTCGATGTGGCTGCACCCGTCCACATAAGCATGCAGGATGCACCGTTGAGGTGAAGGCTGCAGTTGCTCCAGGCAGCGGTAGATCCTGCTCGAACCCGACCATGCCTCATCATCGGCACCCGGGAACACGGCGCCGATGGCGTCGATATCGCTTTCGTCAAAAGCGACTTCACAGCGCACGTCACGTATGTGATTCAACGCCAGGTGCCGGGTGATGCTGTAGATCCAACCCCGTGCCGAACCGCGCGCCGGGTCGAAACTCGCGGCGCGGGTCCAGATGCGGATGAAGGCATCGTGGACGATATCCTCGGCGGTTGCGTCATCCCTGGCGATGCGCCGCGTGACGCCCAGCAAGCGTGCGCCTTCATGGGTGTAGAGCGCCTGCAAGGCGCGCCGATCGCCTTGAGCGCACGCCGCCAGGCATGCCTGAAAATCGAAGGGGGTAACAGGCAGGTTCAACGTTCGATCACTCCTAGCATTACCGAGTGCAGCCCCAGCCTTGAGGCCAGGTCTGGCGGTAAGGGTAGATGATCAATCACCCGCCGGCTGCCACAACATCAATCATTTGGCGGCCCAGAACACGTAGTCAGCCTGGTACTTGACGATTTGTCGCTCGCCTTTGTTCTGCGCCATGCAGCCACTTTGCGGCGCAACGCCACCACGGGTCGCAACGCGCTGGATGTAGCTGACGCCGTGCATGGCACCTGGGCCTTCGGCGGGGTTGGCCTTCACCAGTTGATACGGCAGCGCGGTCTTGTCCACGGGCACCACAGCGAGCTGGGTCCCGGTGATTTTCGAACCGTCTTTGGCTTGCCAGGTGGCAGGCGGGCCGAAGTAGTCGCCCACTGCCTTGCCCGAACGGTCATTGAGCACCGCTTTCGGGCCTACGAAAACCCACTCGGTCTGCCCCGGCATGCTGGCCTTGTCGCGGCATTCGTAGGTGATTTCGCCCACGCCCACGGTTTCCAGGACCACCTTGTGGCCTTCGGGCACCTTCACGGCATCAGGCAGGCCTTGTTGAGCGTGGGCTGTGTGTGAGGCCAGAACCAGGGCCAGGCCAGCGACGAGCGAGCAGGGAACGGATGTGAAGGTCATCGTGCAAACTCCTGATAGGGGGTGGTCGGGGCTGCAGCAAGGCTGCCCTGCCCTGATTACCCGCCACCGTCCTGTTTGGATGCACCCCTGCACAAAAAAATGTGAGGACGCTGACGCACAGCGTCGGAACTTTGCTGGCTTGTCGCAGGCCTTCTTTCTCAGGTGTATTGATAAAAGGAGATACCCGATGAGTGCGCAACTCAGTGGCAAGCGCGTGGCCTTTCTAGTCACCGATGGTTTCGAACAGGTGGAACTGACCGGTCCTCGTGATGCCTTGAAAGATAACGGCGCAGTGGTCGATATCCTGAGTGACACGCCAGGCACCGTTCGCGGCTGGAATCATGACAAGCCTGCCGACGAATTTACCGTGGATGCAACCTTCGACGATGCCCAGCTCGACCTCTACGATGCCCTTGTACTGCCTGGCGGCGTACAGAACTCCGACACCATTCGCCTGATAGCCGGCGCGCAGGAACTGGTAAAAGCCCACGATTCGGCCGGTAAACCACTAGCGGTGATCTGCCATGGTGCATGGCTACTGGTGTCCAGTGGCCTGGTCAAAGGCAAGCGGATGACCAGTTACAAGACACTGCAGGATGATATCCGCAACGCCGGCGGCACCTGGGTGGATGAACAGGTGGTGGTTGATGGCAACCTGATCAGCAGCCGCCAGCCAGATGATATTCCCGCGTTCAACCAGCAGTTGATCAGCGCCCTGGCAGGTTGAACCTGCCCCTTGCAGCCCCTTGCATCGCTCAAGGGGCCTGCGCCTGAGCTCAGACGAAACGGGCAATAACGCGCTGAACCATTTGCCTGTGTGCCACGTCCACCGCAAAAGCATTCATGAGTCGAAACCAAAATGGCGTGCGATCCCGTGCTGGCAGTGCTCGGCTACCTCAAAGACCACCAGTTGGTACTCACCACCGCAGAATCCTGCACGGCAGGCTGCATGATTGCATTGCTGGCCGCCTACCCGGGTGCAGGGGAAGTGCTTGAAAGCGGCTACGTGGTGTACTCACCCACGGCCAAGAAGCGTCTGTTGGGCGTGAACCCGCAAACCATCGAGCGCTATGGCCTGACCAGCGAGGCCGTGGCCTGGGAAATGGCATTAGGTGCGTTGAAGGACAGCGATGCCAATGTCGTCATCGCAACCACCGGCGTAGCCGGGCCTGGCCAGGCATCGGGGGTTTTACCCGGCACACTGTGCTTTGCCTGGGCTTTTGCCGGCGAACCCATCGCAGTGTTTACCCGTACCCAGCGATTCTTTGGGGAACGTGCGCAGGTCATGCACGAGGGCGCCCTGTATGGGCTGACCCGACTGAGTCACTACTACGAGCGCTGGCTGCGCGGGGACCGCGCCTGAATAACGGACACTTCATGAGGGCCACAGTCTCGTCCTAGGTTTACTGAACCAGGATGGCGTGATGAACCTCGATAGACGGGACGGGCACCACACTGCGCCGCGTCGTCAGCCACTCACGCATCCGTGCAGTATCGAAGATCTGCCCCTCTTCCATCATCACCAGAATCAGCGCTTGGGACATTCGGTAGCACCCGCATTGCGAACAGTGACGCTCTTCCCACCCCGTCGAACACTCGACGGATTCGGCACTTCCCGCGCAAATCAGACAACTCATGAAGCCCCCTTCTGCTTATTTTTGGTAGGAGGTTGAAACAGGGTTATTGAGATGAACTATTTCTCATAGTTACCAAGAGATTTCCATGCCAATTCGAAATTCCCTGTTTTTTTTGGGGGGGGATTGCATTTGGGCTACAAGGTGCCCGCCAGTGCATTTTTAGCGCCTGTCAGATCGAGCGCCGCGCGGGCGGCGCTTGATCTTCGCGACACCTCCAAGCCCAAGACAAGCACGCCAACCATCATCCTTGTTGAACCCTGCTGCACAAGGTCGACTCAATGCCTAGTAAGCCTGTACTAACCCGCCCGCACTGAGGTGACGACATGAATGCTATCGATCTGCTGGTTCAAGACCACAACGTGGTGAAAAAGCTGCTGGAAGAACTGTCTTCGACCACTGAACGTGCCGTAAAGAAACGCGCTGAACTGCTGCATCGGATTGAACAGGAACTGCAAGTCCACACCGCCCTGGAGGAAGACATCCTCTACCCTGCGATCAAGCAGGCCGGTGGCAAGGAAGAAGCCAAGATGTATTACGAAGCGAAGGAAGAGCACCGCACCGTCGATTCATTGGTGTTGCCTGATCTGCTTCATACCGAAACCGGCACCCTCGAATTCGCCGGGCGGGTCAAGGTGATGAAAGAGCTGCTGGAGCATCACATCGAGGAAGAGGAAGGCGAGCTGTTCCCGACGGCCAAGAAGCTGCTGGGCAAGGGCCAGCTTGAAGAGCTGGGGCTGGCCATGGAAGCGCAGAAGAAACTGCTCAAGAGCGAGCAGCGCGCCGCTTGAATCGAGTGCGCCGTGCCGGGGCCCTCTCGGCTCGCCCTGGCAGGCGCCCAGTAAGAAAATGCGTTGGGATTGGCGTTGATGGCGAACTGGATCGAATTGCTGGAATGGCCTGCCATGGCGGTCACGGTACTGGCCGCCTGGTGCATAGGCTCGCGCCGCGCCGGGCGTCGCAAGATTGGCTTCTGCTGTTTCATTGCCAGCAACCTACTATGGTCAGTCTGGGGCTGGCACGCTCAGGCCTGGGCGTTGATTGTGCTGCAGGTAGTGCTATGCCTCATGAACCTCAGGGGCTGGAAGAAGAACACGGCTGCCGAGCTCCAGTCGTGACGTTCACCTTGGCTGCAGGGGCCTGTTAACCCAGCAACTGGCTCAATACCGCGCGCAATTTCCCCGGTTTGACGGGCTTGTTCAATAGCGGCGCACCGAGCTTTTGCAAAGCACGCCGGCACTGATCGCTGCGGTCTGCGGTGATGATCACCGCAGGGATGGGGGCGTTGAAATGCTCACGCAAGTGCCGGACCACCTCGCAACCCACAACCCCGTGATCCAGGTGAAAATCCGCCAGGATCAGCTCCGGTGCCTGCCCCTGCAAGGCCAACAAGGCCCCTGCCTGGTCGGTCGCGGTCACCACCTCGCAGCCCCACTGAGCCAGCAGCGCGCGCATGCTTTCGAGAATGCTCACTTCGTTGTCCAGCACCAGCAGCCGGCGGCCGGGCAACGGGTTACCGGCGCCGGGCTGCGGCGCGCTCTGGTGGATTGGCAACGGTACTTTCTCGCCGATCGGCACCTCGATGCTGAACATCGAGCCACGGCCCGGCCATGACCGCACCTGGATCCGGTAACCGAGAATCTTGGCGATCCGCTCAACGATGGCCAAACCCAGGCCTACGCCTTTGCGATCAGCGGCGCGGCCAACGTCCAATTGGTTGAACTCAAGGAAAATGGCCTCCAGCCGATCCTGCGCGATGCCACGCCCGGTGTCCCACACCTCCAGGCGCAAACAGGCGCCGCGACGCCTGGCCCCCAGCAAGATCCGGCCCTGGTCGGTATAACGGCAGGCGTTGCTGAGAAAGTTGCGCAGGATCCGCGTCATCAGCCGCAGGTCGGTGCTGATAGCGTAGTCACCGATGCGTGCCCGCAGTTTAAGGCCTGCCGCGTCGGCCACCGAGCGGAATTCCGAGACCAGCGGCCCGAGCAGTTCATCGAGACGGTACAACGCCACGTCAGGCTTGACCGCCGCCTGGTCGAGCCGGGAAATGTCCAACAGGTCGGTGAGCAGGTCTTCGGCGCCCTCCAGAGCCTGATGGGTACGCTCCACCAGCACCTGCTCGGCCTCCGGCAATGGCCGTTCGCGCAAGGTCGAGATCAGCAGGCGTGCGGCATTGAGCGGTTGCAGCAGGTCATGGCTGGCGGCAGCCAGGTACTTGTCCTTGCTGCGGTTGGCGGTTTCCGCGGCGTCGCGAGCGTCGCGCAGGGCTCGGGCGATCTGTTTACGCTCGGTAATCTGCTGTTGCAGGTTGCGGTTGGCCTCCAGCAGTTCATCGGTACGGGCAGCCACCCGCTGCTCCAGTTCGTCATTGAGCTGTTGCAGGCGCTGCTGGGCCTGCTTGCGTTCGGTGATGTCGGCGACAAAACCTTCCACCAGCCCTTGCTGGCCGGGTTTGAGCAGCAGGTTCATCAGCACATCGAGGTGGCTGCCGTCCTTGCGCCGCAAGCGGGTCTCGTAGCCGTGCAGGCTGTGTTCGCGTGCTAAGGCTGCGGTAATCGCTTGCAGTTCCTGGGCGCCGCCGACAAACAGGTTGGCGGCCAGGTCGGTCAGGGAAAACAACACCGCCTGCGGGCTCTCGTAACCGAGCATGCGCGCCAGCGCCGGGTTGGCGGCACGCATGCCCTCTTGCAGGCTGGCTTGGAAAATCCCGTGGACGGCGTTCTCGAACAGCCATTTGTAACGGTTGCGCTCGGCTTCCAGTTCGTCCAGGCGCGCCGCCAGTTCCGGGTAATGACTCTTGCGCGCCGAGTGGTCGCCCAGCCCCAAAAGCCCGGCCAGTGCCCGCTGCTGCTCGTCAGAGGGCCTCGCCATAGACGACCTCGACATCACGTTGGCTCGACTCGCGAGGGTTGGTGAGGATGCACGGGTCACCCATCGCGTGCTGCGACAAAAACGGAATGTCGGACGTGCGCACCCCATGCAGACCAAGGGTTTCATGGAAGCCGATAGCGCGCTTCAACGCGATCAGGTGGTCCACCAGGCGCGCGCAGATCTGCCGATGGTTGAGACCGCGGCAGTCGATGCCAAATACCTCGGCAATCACCTTGAAGCGCTCCGGGGCCGAGCTGTAGTTGAACGCCACCACGTGCTCCACCAGCACGGCGTTGCACAAGCCATGGGGTAAGTCGAGGAACCCGCCCAGGCTGTGGGACATGGCGTGCACCGCGCCAAGAATCGCATTGGAGAACGCCAGGCCGGCCTGCATGCTGCCCAGCATGATTTTCTCGCGCAGGGCGATATCGCCCGGGTTGGCGATCATCTGCACCAGGTTGCCATTGATCAGGCGCATGGCCTCCAGCGCATGGGGGTCAGTCAGCGGGCCGTGGCCGGTGGAGACGAAGGCTTCGATGGCATGCACCAGCGCGTCGATGCCGGTGCAGGCAGACAGGAAGGGGTCCATGCTCAGGGTGGTTTGCGGGTCGATCAGCGAAACGTCCGGCACCACGGCCTTGCTGACGATGGAGAACTTCATGCGCTCCTGCTGGTTGGAAATGATCACGAACTGCGAGACGTCGGCCGAGGTACCGGCCGTGGTGGGGATCAGAATCAGTGGCGGGCTGGGCACCCGGATCATGTCCACGCCTTCGAACTCAAGGATGCTGCGCCCGTGGGCGACCACGATGCCAATCGCCTTGCCGCAATCCATCGGGCTGCCGCCGCCGACGGCGACAATCACGTCGCAGTGGTTTTCCCGGTAGATCTCGGCGCCGAGCATTACCTCTTCGACCCGCGGGTTGGGCGACACGGCGCTGTACAGGCAGTAATCGATGCCTTGCGCCTGCAGGCTGGCCTCGACATCCGCCACCCAACCGGCGGCAATCACGCCGGGGTCGCTGACCACCAGCACCTTGCGGGCACCGAAGGTCTTGGCGTAGTTGGCGACGTTATGCCGGCAGCCGGCACCAAAGATGATTTCAGGCGAAACGAACTTGCGAAGCGGGCTGAAGCTCTGGCTCATCGGAAAGCCTGTTTTTTTTGTTCTGAAAGGTAACCGCCAGCGTAAAGCATCCCGCAACGAAAGTAACCAGACCAAAGGGTGGCAAGGGCTCAGCCCCGAAAAATCAGGCGCGACGCCTTTTCGTTGCGCAAGGTCAGTTGCACCATGCCCTGCCCCGCTGCCTGCGCCTCCTGCCGGGCCTGGAGGATGACGCCGTGGTGCGGCGACTTGCTGCACACAGGGTCGGCATTGGCCGCATTGCCGGTGAGCATGTAGGCCTGGCAGCGGCAGCCACCGAGGTCCTGGTGCTTTTCATCGCAGGAGCGGCAGGGCTCCTTCATCCAGGCCGTGCCGCGAAAACGGTTGAAGCCGAAGGCGTCGTTCCAGATATGCTCGATGCTGTGTTCGCGCACGTTGGGGAAGCTCACGGGCAGCTGCCGGGCGCTGTGGCACGGCAGCGCAGTGCCATCCGGGGTGATGTCGAGAAACAGATTGGCCCAGCCGTTCATGCAGGTCTTTGGGCGTTCTTCGTAGTAGTCCGGCGTGACGAAAATCAGCTTGCATGGATGTCCCTCGGCCTCCAACCGCTGGCGATAAACCTGGGTAATCCGTTCGGCCCGTTGCAACTGCTCACGGGTCGGCAACAGGCCTGCACGGTTGAGCTCGGCCCAGCCGTAGAACTGGCACGTCGCCAACTCGACGAAGTCCGCCTGCAAGGCCAGGCACAGCTCGATGATCTCGGCAATCTGGTCGATGTTATGCCGATGGGTCACGAAGTTCAGCACCATCGGATAACCCTGGGCCTTGACCGCCTGGGCCATCGCCAGCTTCTGCGCGAACGCCTTGCGCGAGCCGGCCAGCAGGTTGTTGACCGCCTCGTCGGCAGCCTGGAAGCTGATCTGGATATGGTCAAGCCCGGCGCGCTTGAAGTCGCGGACTTTCTGTTCGGTCAGGCCGATGCCGGAGGTGATCAGGTTGGTGTAGTAACCCATGCCCCGCGCGGCCTCGATCAGCACTGCCAGGTCTTGGCGCACCAACGGTTCGCCGCCAGAGAAGCCCAGTTGCGCGGCGCCCATCGCCCGCGCCTCGCGGAACACCCGGATCCATTCTTCAGTGGTCAGCTCCTCGCCCTGTTGGGCAAAGTCCAGCGGGTTGGAACAATACGGGCACTGCAGCGGGCAGCGGTAGGTCAGTTCCGCCAGCAACCACAGCGGCGGCCCCGGGCGTGGCTCATTCGATCCAGTATTTGGCACGGGCCACCTCCAGAAACGCCAGCACATCTTCATCCAGCCCCGGCACGCCGGGGAAGCGTTGCACCAGTCTGTCGATGATCAGCGCCACGCTGCGCTGGCCGTCGAGCAATTCGAGGACCCAGCCGGCGCTGGCATTGAGGGTGATCATGCCTTCGGGGTACAGCAGCACATGGCAATCCTGGCGTGGCTCCCATTGCAGGCGAAAACCGCGGCGCAAGGCCAGCGCCTGCTCACGCTCGATCAGCTTCACAGGATAATCCCCCGATGCCAGACGTTGTCCCGAGTGACGCTGTGATACGGCAGCCGCTGCAGCTCATACGCCATGCTCATGGCATCGAGCATGCTCCACAGCACATCGAGCTTGAACTGGAGGATCTCCAGCATGGGCTGCAATTCCCAGAGAAGAAACGGCCATCGCAACGATGGCCGCAAGGCCATCAACGATTGGCGAAGTACATCGTCACTTCGAAGCCAATGCGCAGGTCGGTAAAAGCGGGTTTAGTCCACATGGGGCAGTCCTCTTCTATTGCCGGGCGATTCCGGTAGAGGCATTAATGCACGGGGGGGCGACGGGCCGAATGCTACTTTGGAACGAGCTTGCGGGGTGCGTTGGTAGGGGGTGACACGGGACATTACGCAAACGGGTGACGCGCGCGCAGAGGCGCCCACCCAGAGCCCTCTGCGCGTGCGTCGTTGCATCCAGGCCCAGCGGCACCCTACCGCTGGGCCTGTGTGCGCTTAGAAGAAGCCCAGCGGATTGATGTCGTAGCTCACCAGCAGGTTTTTGGTCTGCTGGTAATGGTCGAGCATCATCTTGTGGGTCTCGCGGCCCACCCCAGACTTCTTGTAACCACCAAACGCCGCATGCGCCGGATACAGGTGGTAGCAGTTGGTCCACACGCGACCGGCCTTTATCGCCCGGCCCATGCGGTAGGCGCGGTTGATGTCTCGGGTCCACAGCCCTGCGCCCAGGCCGAACTCGCTGTCGTTGGCGATCGCCAAGGCTTCGGCTTCGTCCTTGAAGGTGGCCACGCCCACCACCGGGCCGAAGATCTCTTCCTGGAAGACGCGCATCTTGTTGTGGCCCTTGAGCAGGGTCGGCTGAATGTAGTACCCACTGGCCAGGTCGCCGTCGAGCCGCTCGGCGCCGCCGCCGGTGAGCAACTGCGCCCCCTCGTCCTGGGCGATCTGCAGGTAGGAGAGGATCTTGTCGTACTGCTGCTGCGAGGCTTGGGCGCCGACCATGGTTTCGGTGTCCAGCGGGTTGCCGCGGGTGATCTTGCCGATCTTCTTCATCACCTCGGCCATGAACGGTTCGTAGATCGACTCCTGGATCAACGCTCGTGAAGGGCAGGTGCAAACCTCGCCCTGGTTGAAGAACGCCAGCACCAGGCCTTCGGCGGCCTTTTCGATGAACGCAGGTTCGGCCTGCATGATGTCTTCGAAAAAAATATTCGGCGACTTGCCGCCCAGCTCCACGGTGGACGGGATGATGTTCTCGGCCGCGCACTTCATGATGTGCGAGCCCACCGGGGTGGAACCGGTGAAGGCAATTTTGGCAATGCGCTTGCTGGTGGCCAGGGCCTCGCCGGCTTCACGGCCGAAGCCCTGGACGATGTTCAGCACACCTGCGGGCAGCAGGTCGGCGATCAGCTCGGCAAACACCGTGATCGACAAGGGCGTCTGCTCGGCGGGTTTGAGCACCACGCAGTTACCGGCGGCCAGGGCCGGGGCAAGTTTCCAGGCGGCCATCAGCAGCGGGAAGTTCCACGGGATGATCTGCCCGACCACGCCCAGCGGTTCATGGAAATGGTAGGCCGTGGTCAGTTCGTTGATCTCTGCCGCGCCCCCTTCCTGGGCGCGGATGCAGCCGGCGAAATAACGAAAGTGGTCTGCTGCCAGCGGCACGTCGGCATTGAGGGTTTCGCGTACGGCCTTGCCGTTGTCCCAGCTTTCGGTCACAGCGAGCACTTCCAGGTGCTGCTCGATGCGGTCGGCGATCTTCAGCAGCACCCGCGCGCGCTCCTGCACCGAGGTCTTGCCCCAGGCTTCGGCGGCGGCGTGCGCGGCGTCCAGGGCCAGGTCGATGTCCTGGGCAGTGGAGCGTGGGAATTCGGCAATCGGTTGGCCATTGACCGGCGAGCTGTTGGTGAAGTACTGGCCACCCAACGGTGGCACAAACGCGCCGCCGATGAAATTGCCATAGCGGGGTTTGAAGGCCACGACAGCGCCTGGCGTTCCGGGTTGTGCGTAGATCATGCTGAGCCTCTGCGGGTCGATGCCTGTCCGACGACGGGCGATGGAGCCATGGTAAAAAGCCCCGCGTGCCAGACGAATGCATCGTTGGCAGTGGAGGTCTCGTCATTTGGTAGTAGGGGCGCGAAGGGTCGGGGTTCAGTTTGAGGGTTGTGGCGCTCGATGACCCAGGCGCCAAAAATGCCAAACCGATCGCTACAACCCCACCCTCCCCCCATCAACCCGCTGCAACCGCTGACGTTCATAACGCGGATAAAGATGGCTGACACTGCGGATCAATTCATACCGGCTCAAGCTGATACCGGCAAACCGCTCGGGTATCGGGCTGCGGATCATCTCGACCATGTCATCCCCCCGCGCCGCACCCTCAAGCATCAGACCATCGAGCCAGCCCAGGTAGTCGCGCATCTGCGCAAACGGCCGCGCATCGCTGGCCACCGGCCCGTGCCCGGGTACAACCACCTTCCAGGGCAAGGCTTGCAGGGTATCCAGGTCCTTGAGCCAAACCTCCAGCCCCGGGCTGTTGGGCGTGGTCAGAGCACGCTCATGGAACACCAGGTCACCCGCAAACAGCACGCCCGTCTGCTCATCGAAAATCGCCAGGTCAGCGCCGGTATGCCCGCCCAACGCCAACAGCCGCAGCCGGTGGCCGCCAACCTCATGAACGCCTGGTTCCAGCACTCGGGTCGGCAGCACCACCTCGGTGCCGCGCATCCAGTCGCCGACCAGGCGGTACATGTTCTCGGCCATGGCGTCGCCCTGCTGGCGCAAGAGCTCGCCAGTGCCTGCCAGGGCGCCAATCGGCACATCGGCAAACGCCTGGTTGCCTAGCACATGGTCGGGGTGGTGGTGGGTCAGCAGCAGTTCGACCACCGGCTTGTCGGTGATCGCGGCAATGGCCTGGCGCAAGGCCTCGCCATAGCGTTTGGACGGCCCGCTGTCGATCACCACCACGCCGCAGTCGGTGACAATGAACGCCGTGTTGACGACATTGCCGCCATTGCCCTTGGCGAAATTGTCGGTGCTGCCCTCCAGCAACCAGGTGCCCTGCGCGATCTGCCGGGGCGTGAGGCGATAGTCCAGGTCGGCCCAGGCCGGCAGGCCCAGGCATAGCAGCAACAGCAAGGTCCAACGCATGGCGGGCGCCTCGGGTCGGGGAATGAAAGCGAGCAACACGCTCAACGAACGGTCGCCTCGAAGCGGTTGCCACTGTTGTCCTGCAACACCAGCCGGGTCAGCCCAGGGCCCTGGATATCGAAGCCCAGGTTGGGGTTTTCGCTGACCGCCGGGTACAGTTCCAGGCTGGCCAGGCGCTGGCCATCCGCGTCTTGCAACTCGGCATGGTTGAGGAAGAATTCGGGGATGCCGCTGACCAGGCCGTTGTCCATCGGGTGGGCCACCTGCAAACGCAGGCGGCTGGTATCGCCTCGCGGGTAGCGACCGCCCAGCACTTCACCCAGGTGTTCCTCCCAGCCGGGCTGGCTGCGCACCACGCTGGGCGCCGTACAGCCTCCACCTGCAGCATCGATCAAGGTCGAGCCGACATGCCAAAGGCCGTCGCGGGTCAGCACCGCCGCACGCAGCGGCGTGGCCTGCTCAATGCGGATGCGCACCGACAGCCACGGCAGCACGCGCTCGCCCGGCTCGAAATCGACGATGCGCGGCAGCGGGTTGAGCTCGGCCCAGGCAATGATGCGTACCACCTCGCCGGTGAACGCCCGGGCGTCGATTTCCAGCGGCGCCTGGCGTGCGTCCTCGGCAAAGGGCGGCGCCAGCAGCTTGACCCGATCATCGAAGACGAAAGCGGCCTGCCCCAGCAACTGCTTGTGGTAGAAGTCCCACATCACCGACGGTACCGGGTCCGGGTGGGCACTCGCTTCAGTGGCCAGGCCCTGCGCTGCCCAGGGCATCCAGCAGGCCAGCAGCATAGTCGTTCGCCAGTTCATCACCTGCTCCTAGGGTTGTCACTCCTCGACGTGCACGCTGTCCAGGTAGGTGCGCACTGCCCACAGGGCTTCCTGGCTCAGGTAGTCGGCCATCTTTGGCATGTACACCCGCCCGTCACGCACCGCGCCGTGGCGCACCCGCTCGACAAACCACTCATCCCCTGCCTCGCCGACATCGAGCATGCGCAAATCCGGGGCGATGCCGCCGGACTTGGCTTCCAGGCCATGGCAGGCAGCGCAGTTCTGGTTGTACGCCGAGGCGCCGATTTCCACGGCCTTGTCGTGCTCGGCGGAGGTACGGTACGGGTTGACCGCCGCCCAGCCGTCGCCGTCCAGGCTGACCCCGGCGTCCTTGATCGGGGTCAAGCCCTTGGTTTCCACTGCCTGGGGCACCACGTTGCCATGGGCCCAGGCCGTACCGGTCAGCAAAGCGCCGGTCAGCAGGCCTGTAGCGAGCAAGACGTTGCGTTTTGTTGTCATTGTTATGCCCTCAAGTTGCACGCAAGGCCTCAACCACAGAGGCCGTGCCGCCATCTTAGAAACAGCCCGCAGGCGGCCGTATGCTGCTTTGGTGGCCGGGCCGTACTCCCTTGGTAGTAGGGCTTGTGGCGAAGGGCCAAATGAGGTGCCGACCGGGAACTTTTCCCGGCAAGGGCGGGACTTTTTCCGTATCCCCGACAGCCGCCCCGCCCCACCCTGTGCAGGCCAAAACTCCACAGGGAACTGCAACCATGACAATAAGATCGCTACCCGCCCTTTCCCCTCTGGCCCTGGGCGTGCGGGCCCTGCTGCTGGCCGGTAGCCTGGCCCTCTGCACGGCGGCCACGGCGGCCAGCGCGACCGCGGCACCGGCCGGCAAGAACGTGACCTGGGAAGACATCGCCAACGACCACCTGACCACCCAGGACGTACTGCAGTACGGCATGGGCACCAACGCCCAGCGCTGGAGCCCCTTGGCCCAGGTCAATGACCAGAACGTGTTCAAGCTGACCCCGGCCTGGTCGTATTCCTTCGGCGACGAGAAGCAGCGCGGCCAGGAATCCCAGGCCATCGTCAGCGACGGTGTGGTCTACGTCACCGGCTCGTACTCACGGGTGTTCGCCCTCGATGCGAAGACCGGCAAACGCCTGTGGACCTACAACCACCGCCTGCCGGACAACATTCGCCCGTGCTGCGACGTGGTCAACCGCGGGGCGGCGATCTACGGCGACAAGATCTACTTCGGCACCCTCGACGCCCGCCTCATCGCCCTGGACAAGCGCACCGGCAAGGTGGTGTGGAACAAGAAGTTCGGCGACCACAGCGCCGGCTACACCATGACCGGCGCCCCGGTGCTGATCAAGGACAAGACCAGCGGCAAGGTGTTGCTGATCCACGGCAGCTCCGGCGATGAGTTCGGCGTGGTCGGCCAGCTGTTCGCCCGTGACCCGGACACGGGCGAAGAAGTGTGGATGCGGCCCTTCGTGGAGGGCCACATGGGCCGCCTGAACGGCAAGGACAGCACGCCGACCGGCGACGTCAAGGCGCCGTCCTGGCCAGACGACGCCACCACCGAAACCGGCAAGGTCGAGGCCTGGAGCCACGGCGGCGGCGCCCCTTGGCAGAGCGCCAGTTTCGACGCCGAGAGCAATACCATCATTGTCGGCGCAGGCAACCCTGGCCCCTGGAATACCTGGGCGCGCACCTCCAAGGATGGCAACCCCCACGACTACGACAGCCTCTATACCTCGGGCCAGGTCGGCGTCGACCCGAGCACCGGCGAGGTGAAGTGGTTCTACCAGCACACGCCGAACGATGCCTGGGACTTCTCCGGCAACAACGAACTGGTGCTGTTCGACTACAAGGACAAGGACGGCAAGGTGGTCAAAGCCACCGGCCACGCCGACCGCAACGGCTTCTTCTACGTGGTGGACCGCAACAACGGCAAACTGCAGAACGCCTTCCCCTTCGTCGACAACATCACCTGGGCCAGCCATATCGACCTCAAGACCGGGCGCCCGGTCGAAAACCCCGGCCAGCGTCCGGCCAAGCCGCTACCGGGTGAAACCAAGGGCAAGCCAGTGGAAGTCTCGCCGCCGTTCCTGGGCGGTAAAAACTGGAACCCCATGGCCTACAGCCAGGACACCGGCCTGTTCTACATCCCCGGCAACCAGTGGAAAGAGGAGTACTGGACAGAGGAGGTGAACTACAAGAAGGGCTCGGCCTACCTGGGCATGGGTTTTCGCATCAAGCGCATGTATGACGACCACGTCGGCACCTTGCGCGCCATGGACCCGAGCACCGGCAAGCTGGTCTGGGAGCACAAGGAGCACCTGCCGCTGTGGGCCGGCGTACTCGCGACCAAGGGCAACCTGGTGTTCACCGGCACGGGCGACGGCTTCTTCAAGGCCTTCGACGCCAAGACGGGCAAGGAGCTGTGGAAGTTCCAGACCGGCAGCGGCATCGTCTCGCCGCCGATCACCTGGGAACAGGACGGCGAGCAGTACATCGGCGTGACCGTGGGCTACGGCGGCGCCGTGCCGCTGTGGGGCGGCGACATGGCCGAGCTGACCAAGCCGGTGGCCCAGGGCGGCTCGTTCTGGGTGTTCAAGATCCCGAGTTGGGACACCAAGACCGCTCAGCGTTGATCCCTGCGGGGCGCGGCCAGCCCGCGCCCCGCAACAGCCCTCCTTTCGCCGAGAGCCTTTTGCCATGAACTACCTGCCTTTTGCCCTGCTGCTGGCCCTGACACCTGCCCTGGCCGCGAACGCCGACGACGATGGCAACGATACCCCCTTGACCGTCAACGGCTGTGTCATCGCCGAAGCGAGCCAGTGCCCGGGGGCCAATCTGCGTGGCGCCAACCTGGCCAACCAGGACCTGCGCAAGATGAACCTGGCCGGCGCCGACCTGCGCGAGGCCGACCTGCGCCATGCCCAGCTGGACCTGGCCAACCTGGAAAAAGCACGCTTGCAGGGCGCCAACCTGACCCGCGCCAGCCTGCAGCAGAGCAACCTGCGCTTGGCAGACCTGAGCCATGCCCGGCTCATTGCCATTCAAGGCTGGGGCCTGTTCGCCCAAGGTGCGCAGTTTGAAAGTGCCGACCTGAGCGCTGCGTACCTGCAGTTCGCCAGGCTTTCTGGGGCGAAGATGCACCAGACCAACCTGCAGGCGGCGGACCTGGAGATGGCCTGGCTGAGCAAGGCAGATCTGCAAGGGGCCAAGCTTGGCGATGCCAACCTGCAGGAAGCCAAGTTTGGCCAGAGCAACCTGGCAGGGGCCGACCTGCGCGGGGCGCGGCAGCATTATGGGAATTTCCAGGAGGCGAATATGGAGGGGTGTGCGGGGTGTCCTGAGACTTGGGATAAATGAGTTGGGGTGTTCGCCGTGGGGTTTTTAGCGCCTGTGAGATCGAGCGCCAAACCTATCAAGCCGAACGCTTGGGGCCTGCCAGATTTTTTGTGTGCCCCCCACAATCCTCATCCCCACCCTCACCCCGCCACCCTCACCACCCCCATGTCGATTCCCAGATGCACCAGCTCGGCATGGGAACTGACTTGCAACTTGCTCTTGAGCAACGTCAGGTGGTTGGACACAGTCTTGGCGCTGATGCACAACTGCTCGGCAATCACCCGCATCGGTGTGCCCTTGGCCAGCATCACGAAAATCTCCATTTCACGCTGGGTCATGCGCCGCATGCGCGGGTCGCTGGCGCTCTGTTGTGGGGTATACGCCAGCTGGGTGGCCAACCCTTGTTCGATGTAGGCATGCCCGGCCAACACCCGCTGCACCGCCTCGATCAACACCTCGGGCGCCGCGCTCTTGGTCAGGTAACCCGAGGCCCCCGCATCCAGCGCCTGGCGCACCAGGGGCAGTTCATCGTGCAGGCTGAAAAACAGCACCCGCAACTGTGGCAGGCGCTGGCGCAGGCGGCGGGTGGTTTCCAGGCCGCTGATGCCTGGCAGGCCAAAGTCCATGATCACCAGGTTCGGCACTTGCTCCTGAACCCGGGCCAGGGCCTCTTCGCCGCTGGCGGCCTCGCGCACCTGCAACGCCGGCAGCACTGCCCGCAGCAGACTGGCGTAACCTTGACGGACCACCGCGTGGTCATCGACCAGGACGATATTCATCAGACCTCCACGGGCATGTTCAGGGCCAGCGCCCAACCGGCACCCGGCCGGCTGAGGATGCGCAATTCGCCGCCCAGGCTGCGGGCGCGCTCGGCCATCGAATGCAGCCCCACCCCGGGGCGCTGGGGCTGGCATGCGCCGCAGCCGTTGTCGCGGATCAGCAGGCGCACGCCCTTGGCGCTGCGTTGCAGGCGTACCCGCACCTGGCTGGCGCCGGCATGCCGGGCGACATTGGTCAACGCCTCCTGCAGCAACCGATACAAGTGCACCCGGCTTGCCCCACTCAGCGTCGGCAGGTGCTCAGCGACCCGCAGGCGGCAATCGATGCCCTGGCTGGCCTGCCATTGGCTTACCAACTGGCCGAAGGCTTCGGCCAGCGGTACCTGGTGCAAGGCCACCGGATACAGGTCGTGCACCAGCGCACGAAAGCCCTGCTGCAGGTGATCGCAATGGAGTGCCAGGGCCTGCGCGGTCTGCTCCACCCGCGCAGGCTGGTCGGCCACCCTGCGCAGCAGGCAGGCCTGGGCGCGGATGCCCGCCAGGTATTGCCCGAGGTCATCGTGCAGGGCCTGCGCCAGCCGTGTGCGCTCCTGCTCCTGCACCGCCAGCAGGGCCTGAGTCAGCTGGGCATTGGCGGCCTGGGCCTGGGCCAGCTCATCCAGCAACCCCCTGCCCCGGCGCACCGCCCAGCGGATCTGCAGCAACGGCAGAAGCAGCACTTTGACCAGGCGCATAGGCGGTTCTCCTCAAGGGTTGCGCGCCCAGCCTGGGGTGCGCTGCTGCCCATCGTAGAACCGAGCACCCCCAGCGGATTTACTACCTTGGTGCCGGGTAACCGCTACTTTCTGCATAGGCCCGCAACCCACTGGGGTCATCAGCCACGGCCAACTACTACTTTAGTACTGGCTTTGCTGTCTATCGTCGCATTCACAAAGCACCCCTGCTGGCATGTAATGGGCCTATAACAAAAAGGACAAAGCCATGCCACGTGCCCTGCCCAGGCTGCCGCGCCCTTTGCTGGCGGCCCTTTCGCTGAGTCTGTCGCTGGGCGTCGCCCAGGCCGACACGACGCCGCTGTTCTCCGCCGAGGGCTATCGCACCGCCCTCTATCGCAGCCCGACCCCGCACCAGGTCGAGGGCGCCCAGGTTATCGATACCGCCACACTGCAGGGCCTGCTGGGGCAACAGCCCAGGCCGGTGCTGGTCGATGTCTATCGCCGGCAATGGCTGCAAGGGCGCTTCATCGAAGACCACCCCCACACCAACCTCCCCGGCAGCTACTGGCTGGCCAACACCGGTGACGGTGAGCTGAGCCCGCCCTGGCAAGCCTACTTCGCACGCCATCTGCAAAAAGCCACCGGCGGCCATATGGATCAACCGCTGGTCTTTTACTGCCGCGCCGATTGCTGGTTAAGCTGGAACGCGGTAAAACGCGCAGCGACCCTGGGCTATAAGAACCTGTATTGGTATCGCGATGGCCTGGACGCCTGGCAAAACGCCAAGCTGCCGCTGCAAGCCGCGCAGCCAGAGCCCTTTCCCTGAACTGACCGCCTGCGAACGCGTGCCCGCCCCATCCAAGAACAACGAGGTGAAAAGGCCATGTACAAAATTCTGATTGCCGACGATCACCCACTGTTTCGCGAAGCCATCCACAACGTCATCAGCGATGGTTTCCAAGGCAGCGAAGTCATGGAAACTGCCGACCTGGACAGCGCCCTGGCGCTGACCCAAGCGCATGACGACCTCGACCTGATCCTGCTCGACCTGAACATGCCAGGCATGCACGGCCTCAATGGCCTGATCACCTTGCGCAACGAAGCACCGACCACACCGGTGGTGATCGTCTCGGCCGAGCAGGAAAAACAGATCGTGCTGCAGGCCATCACCTATGGCGCCGTGGGGTTCATCACCAAGTCCTCGCCGCGCTCACAGATGATCGAAGCGATCGAGCAGATCCTCAACGGCAATGTCTACCTGCCCCCAGACATCATCCGCGCCCAGAAGCCCGGCACCAGCCGACGCCTGAACGAGGCCCCGAGCTTCCCGCCGGAGATGCTCCAGGCCCTGACCCGCAAGCAACTGCTGGTACTGGAACGCATGACCAAGGGCGAGTCGAACAAGCAGATCGCCTACACCCTGGATATCGCCGAAACCACGGTCAAGGCCCATGTCTCGGCGATTCTGCGCAAACTCAATGTGCACAATCGTGTACAGGCGATCCTCAGTGCCGGCGATATCGACTTCGGCGACTACCTGCGCCGCTGATCAGGCTGCGTGGCGTTGCCGGCCAGCAGGTGGCTCATCGCGGTCTTGAGTTTCATAGGCCGCACCGGTTTGTGCATCAGGGTGTGGCCCAACTCACGGATCTGTTGCTTGAGTTCGTTGCTGTAGTTGGCGGTGATCATCATCACCGCCAACGGCACCGCACGGCGGGCATTGATCCGCGCCACCGCATCAACGCCATTGCAGCCGTTGCCCAGGTGGTAGTCGGCGATCAGCAGGTCGGCTTCGGCGTGGTAGTTGTCCACCTGGCGCGCCAGGTCTTGCTCCGAGAGTGCCGTGACCACCCGGCAACCCCAACCTTCCAGCAGTGTGCGCATGCCGGCGCAGATCGCCGCGTCGTTATCCAGCACCCAGACCCGCGCCCCGCGCAGGCGTTCGAGCATCGGCTCGCTGATTGCCAGGCTCGGCTGTGGCTTGGGCGCGGTGGCGCTCAGCGGCACCTCGACAGCGAACACCGAGCCCTTGCCGAGCCATGAGCGCACACGGATCCGATGGCCGAGGATGCCGGCGATCTTCTCCACGATAGCCAAACCCAGGCCCAAGCCTCGGTCCTGGTCCGGGCGCTGCACATCGCCACGCTTGAACTCCTGGAACATTTCGTCAAAGCGTTCTTCGGCGATGCCGATCCCGCTGTCCCACACCTCGATCCACAGGCCGCGGTGCTGGCGCCGACAGCCCAGCACCACGCGGCCACTGCGGGTGTAGCGGATGGCATTGCTGAGCAGGTTGCGCAGAATCCGCGCCAGCAGCTGGATGTCGCTGTGCACCACGGCCGAACAGCCCACGAAGTGCAACTCAAGCCCTTCGCTGCGCGCCACCTGGGCGTACTCGGCGGCGAGGTTGTCCATCAGCTCGCTGAGGGCGAAGGGTGCGATATCGGCCTTGATCACCCCGGCATCAAGCTTGGAAATGTCCACCAGGGTGCCTAACAGGTTTTCCACGTCTTCAAGGGAATTGCTGACATTACGCACCAGTTGAACACTCTGCTGCGGCTCGCGGCGCTCGAGCAAGGCGCTGGTGAACAGCCGCGCCGCGTTCAAGGGTTGCAGCAGATCATGGCTGACGGCGGCCAGGAACTTGGTTTTCGACAGGTTGGCCTGCTCGGCCTCGCGCTTGGCCTCGCGCAAGCGCGATTCAGCGTGGCTGCGCTCATCGATCTCGCGCAGCAGCTGGTCGTTGAGGCGGGTCAGTTCGGCGGTGCGCTCGCGCACCCGTTGCTCCAGGTTCTGGTAGGCCTGGTGCAGGGCCTCGGCGGTCTTGCGGCGCTCGGTAATGTCGCGGATCAGCACGAAGATCCCCACCACTTCACCGTTGGCCAGGCGGTTGGGGACGTAGGAGCGCAGCATGTAGCGCTCCTGATCGTTGATGTTGGTTTCGGCAAGCTCGAACGTCACGCTCTCCCCCGCCAGCGCCCGCGCCACGTAGGCTTCAAGGCGCTGGTAATGCTGCTCGCTGTGGGCCTCGCGCAGGCTCTGGCCGAGCATTACGCCGCGCGGCCAGCAATACCACTGTTCATAGACCTTGTTGGTGAACTCGTAGACCAGGTCGGCATTGAGGTAGGCGATCAGCGCCGGCACATGGTCGGTAATCAGCCGTATCCAGCGCTCGCTTTCGCTGAGGGCTTCGGCGTGCTGGTAGCGCTCGGTGATATCGGTGAAGGTGTTGACGAAACCGCCGGTGGGCAGCGGATGCGTACGGATTTCCAGCATGCGCCCGTCGTACAGGCGTTGTTCGCACTCGTGGATGACCCGCCCGTTGGCGTCGCGGCTGTCTGGGGTCAACAGGCTCAGTTCGCTGTCGCCGATCACCTCGGCAAAGGGCCGGTGGGCAGCGACTGGAGCCAAGCCGCTGAGCTCCAAAAAACGCCGGTTCCACAGTTCCAGAACCCCCTCGGCATTGACCATGGCCACCCCCTGGGACAGGTTGTCCACCGCCCGCTGCAACAGGTGCGACTTCTGTGCCACGGCCTGCTCGCGGCGCAGGGTTTCGCTGAGCTTGACCTCGGTGATATCGGTAAACAGGATCACTCGCCCGCCTTCGCAGGTCGGCCGTTCACTGACTTGCAGCCAGCGCCCGTTATACAGCCGGTACAGCAGGTGCTCGTCGGCGTGCCCGCGGGTTTCTTCGCTGAACAGGCCACTGGCCGTCATCAGCCGCTTGACCTCGGCCAGGCGCATGCCGGCAATGATGCGCACCCGGGTGTTGGCCCAGAAGGCCTTGAAGCGGCTGTTGCACAGCACGATCCGCTGGTTCTGATCGAACAGCACGAAGGCGTCCGAGATGCTTTCGATGGCGTCGATCAGGTGCTGGTGGGCCGTCTCGGCCCGCAGTCGGGCTTCGCCGAGCAGATGGTTGCCGGCCTTGAGCTCGGCCATGGCCTGGTTCAGGGCATCGGTGCGTTCACGCACCTGCTCGGCCAGCACTACCGAATGCTGGAACGCCGCGTACGGGTCGTTGCCACGCGTCACGCCGGACTCGATGCGCTCGATCAGTGCGCCATTGATCCGCTGCAGCTTATGGTTTTCGTGCTGCAGCCGGGCGACCTCGGCCTGCAGTTCAGCGGCTGAGCGCAGCTCGGTTGCGGGCAATGGCGACCCCGGTGAAGGTCTGGTTGATGTGCATGCCATTGAACTGCTCTCCGTAGGTGTTGAAGCCCATCACCCGCTGCTCGCGCAAGAACCCGCCGACCTGCGCCAGGCTGCCCTGGGCTTCCAGCTCCAGGCGCCGCAGGAAGCAGTCACAGCCGATGGTCAGCAGCAACGGGCCGAGGCGCCGGTGCAAGCCATCGAACACGTTGTGCAGGTTCGGCAACAGTGGCCCTGGGGCCATGGCCGTGAGCACGATGCCGTTCTCCACCGCGCAGTAGAAGCTCAGGCTCAGGTCCGGGTGCACTTGCTGGATCGCCCGCACGTAGTACTGGTCGTGGAGACGTACTGCCAGCGGGTGGGCGGCGAAAACCCGGTGATCGAGCTCGGCCACCGGCACGCCGATGTGCCGGGCGTACTCCTCGGCAGCGGGTTCGGCATTGAGCTCGAAGACCCGGCGCTGGGCACTGTCGGCGCCGGTCACCACCAACTTTTCCTGGCGCGGCAGGATGTGGTGGGTGGTGAACACTTCGAAATCGAGCCAGGTGTTGACCAGCACCACCACCGCCGCACCGCTGTGGAAGGCGCCGCCGAAGTACACATGGGTGCGGGTCAGGTAGTTGTCATCGCCGGCCGAACCGCCGAAATGCGGGATGTCCCCCAGTGCTGCGCTCAGGGCGGCGAGGATCATCTCCTCGCGGCTGGACAAACCGTCGAGCAGGGTCAGGGCAAAGCTGTGGCCTTTGATCGGCGCCAGGGTATTGCTGCGGCAGGTGCCGACCAGGCGCTCGACCCGCTGTTGGGCGTCGATCAGGCTGAAGTGCTCCATTTCATCGATCAGTTCGGTGGCGATGGAGAAATGCCGATGATCGAACCCCACTGCCGTCACGCAATTGCGGCCGTAGCCCAGCGGGGTGATTTCGCCGGCACTGGTGCAACCGACCAGGCGGATGCCGCCGAAACCTTGTTCGAGGGCCTCGCCCAGCTCGCGTAGATTGTATTCGGCCGAACAGAAGAACAGCACGAAGCCCAGGTGCGGGTGCAGCAGTTGCCGCGCCAGGTCCTGGGCCGCCAGCCGCGCGTCGGTTGCCTGTGACATGGCGCTGACAACACCGTCGTTTTGGGCCTGCTGCATCGTGGTCTCCGGCGCGGGGTGTCTGAGGCTTGAGTGTACGGAGGACGCACGGGGGGACGAATGCTACTTGGGTAGCGGGTTTGGGGTTCGATGGGTGTAGAGGGGGGGCGGATTGGGGCTTGGCGCGAGATAGGGTTAGGGCTTGCAGGTGCCAGGCTTGGGGTTTTCAGTGCCTGTGAGATCGAGCGCCGCAGGTGCCAGGCTTGGCATTTTCAGCGCCTATGAGATCGAGCGCCGCAGGTGCCAGGCTTGGCATTTTCAGCGCCTATGAGATCGAGCGCCGCCCGCGCGGCGCATCGCGACGCAAGGCCGCTCCTACATCTGTTTCGGGCCAATTATTCCTGTGGCATTGGCGCGCGGCCCCTTGGTGCCCCCCTCAATATCGCGTCGTACAAACAAGGCGGTCGCGCGCAAATGCCACTGGCCTCACTGGCCCGAAACAAATGTAGGAGCGGCCTTGCGTCGCGATGCGCCGCGCGGGCGGCGCTCGATCTCATAGGCACTGAAAACCCCAAGGCGAACACTCCGCGTACGCCCCCTGGCCAGCCAAGGGCCAATCCGTGTTTCGTCCGCCGGCCATTTGCCTAATGCTAGAGCGCTTCTATATTCAGAAAGGCCTCACTGCCGGTTGATCAGAGCATCATGATGTCCACACCCGAGCAATTGATCATCTGCGAGCACTGCGATTGCGTTTATCAGAAGGCATTGCTCGCCAAACATCAGAAAACCGTGTGCACGCGCTGCGGCGGTGTGCTGCAGCGGCACAACGGCTTGACGGTGGAACAACGCCTGGCATTAAGCTTCACGGCTGCGGTGCTGTGGTTGTTTGCCAACTTCTACCCGGTGATGAGCATCAGCCTGCAGGGGCTTAAAAACAGTGCCACGTTATGGGACTCGGTGCTGGCATTGAGCCAGGGGCCGATTACCTTCATGGCCATGGTCGCGGCCATTTCGATCATCATCGCCCCCGCCTTCCAGCTGCTGTTGCTCATCTGGGTGCTAGGTTTTGCCCTCACCGCCCGCCGCTCCCCCGCGTTCAAGCTGTGCATGCGCTGGCTGGAGACCTTGCGCCCCTGGAGCATGCTCGAAGTGTGCCTGCTGGGGGCGATGGTGGCGGTGTTCAAACTCGCCGGTATGCTCGATGTACTGCCGGGTATCGGCCTGCTCGCACTGGCCGTGTTGAGCCTGTTGATGATCCGTATCGCCGGGCGCGATATTCGTGACTTGTGGGACATGCCATGAGCCGGCCACCAACCGCCAGCGAGCTTGACCTGTGCCTGTGCCACAGCTGTGGCCTGGCCTGCGACATGCACGACGAACCGCACCAGTGCCCGCGCTGCGACGCCCCTTTGCATCGGCGCAAGACCAATTCCCTGGGCCGCACCTGGGCTTACCTGCTGGCCGCCCTGGCCTTCTATGTACCGGCGAACGTGCTGCCGGTGATGAACACCATGATGCTCGGCAGCGGCGCCGACAGCACCATCATGAGCGGCGTGCTGGAGTTCTGGGAGCACGGCGCCTGGGACATTGCGCTGATCATCTTCATCGCCAGCATCGCTGTGCCGGGGGTGAAGTTCGTGGCCCTGTCGATGCTCTTGATCACCGTCCAGCGCGGCAGTACCTGGGCGCAACAGCAGCGCTCGAAGCTCTACCGTTTCGTTGAACTGATCGGCTATTGGTCGATGCTCGATGTGCTGGTGGTAGCGCTGGTCGCGGCGCTGGTGAAGTTTCAATCGCTGGGTGACATCGAGCCGCGTCCGGGCATCCTGTTCTTTGGCCTGGTGGTGGTGTTCACCATGCTCTCAGCGATGAGTTTCGACCCCCGCATGATCTGGGACACGCCACCTGACAAGGAGCTCATGGATGACCCCATCCAGCAATGACCGCCCGCCCATTCCCGGCCCTGCACCGGTCAAGACTCGGCGCTTCGGCTTTTCCCTGGTGTGGATCGTGCCCATCGTGGCCGTGCTGGTCGGGCTTTCCCTGGTCGTGCACAACCTGATGCAGGAAGGCCCGACCATCACCCTCACCTTCAAGACCGGCGCGGGGCTGGCGGCCAACAAGACCGAGGTACGCTACCGTAACGTGGTGATCGGTCACGTCACCGAAGTGGCCCTGAGTGACGACCAGAAAAACGTCAACGCCACCGTCAAGCTCGACAAGCAGGCCGAGAGCTTCACCCGCGAGGACTCGAAGTTCTGGGTAGTCCGCCCGCGCATCGGCGCCGGTGGCGTGTCGGGCATCGACACCCTGCTTTCGGGCGATTACATCGGCGCCGACATCGGCCAGTCGAGCACCCGCGTGAAGCACTTCATCGGCTTGGAGAACCCGCCGGCCATCACCTACGGCGAGCCCGGCAAGCACTTCACCCTGCACACCCAGGACCTAGGCTCGCTGGACATCGGTTCGCCCGTGTATTACCGCAAGATCCCGGTCGGCCAGGTGGTCGCCTACGCCCTCGACCAGGAAGGTAAAGGGGTGGACGTGGAGATCTTCATCCATGCACCCAACGACGCCTTCGTGAGCGCCAACACACGCTTCTGGAACGCCAGCGGCATTGATGTGGAGGTCGGCGCCAATGGTTTTGCGCTGAAAACCGAGTCGTTGTCGTCGATCCTGGTCGGCGGCATCGCCTTCCGCGCGCCGGACTACAACCCGAACGACACGGCCGCCAGCGAGAACCAGCGCTTTGAACTGTTCGCCGACCAGGCCGGTGCATTGGCCCCGCCCGCCGGCAAGGCGCAGTACCTGGCGCTACGCTTCGACCAGGCGATGCGCGGCCTCAAGGTCGGTGCGCCGGTCGAGTTCCTGGGCGTGGAGATTGGCCGAGTGGTCGCGGTGAACCTGGACTACGATGAAGTCAAACGCAGTTTCCCGGTGAATGTCGGCATCGTCATCTACCCTCAGCGCCTGGGCCGTGCGCACGAGAAAATGATCAAGGCCCTGCAGCACGACCCCAATGACGAAGCCTCCGCCGCCAAGCTGATCGGCACCTTCATCGACAACGGCCTGCGTGCCCAGGCGCGCAGTGGCAACCTGCTCACCGGCCAGCTGTACATCGCCCTGGACTTCTTCCCCAAAGCCGAGAAGGTGGCCTTCGACCCGACGGCCCGCCCGGTGGTCATCCCGACCATACCAGGCAGCCTGGAGCTGCTTCAGGAGCAGTTGCAGACCATGGTCGACAAGCTCAACCGGCTGCCGCTGGAGCGTATTGCCGGTAACCTCGATGCCAACCTGGTAGAGCTGCGCAAGGGCCTGACCCAGTTCAACGCACGGACCTTGCCAGGGGTGCAGAACACCCTGGCAGAGGTCAGCAATACCCTGAAGTCGGCCAATTCGACCCTGGCCGAAGACTCGCCACAGCGTGAACAGCTGACCCAGACGCTCGACGAGCTGGGGCGCATGTCGCGCTCCCTGCGCGAGCTTGCCGACTACCTGGGCCGCAACCCCGAGTCGCTGATCCGTGGCCGCCCGGACAACGCGGGGCCGATGGACCTGCAAGGGCCGCCCCGCAAATGACCACAGGAGTGTTGAACATGACCCAGCTGCCAAGGATTACCCTGCTGGTCGCGCTATTGGCCCTGGGCGCTTGCCGCAGCGACCCGATCCAGTTCCATACCCTCACGCCGGCGCAGCCGGCACCCACGTCGCACAACGCCGCGGACGAGATCCTGATCGAAAGTGTCAGCGTTCCGCCACAGGTCGACCGGCCACAGCTGGTGATCCGCCAGGGCGACAGCAGCCTGGCGATTCTCGAGACGCAGTGGTGGGGCGCCACGCTGGTGGATGAGCTGCGCAGCGCGTTGGTCGACCAACTGAGCAATACCCGCCCCGCTCGCAAGCTGTCCCTGCGCGTGGATGTGCAACGCTTCGATTCACTGCCGGGGCAGTACGCACTGCTGGACGCCAGGTGGCGCTTGCGCGCCCGCGAAGCCAATACCCAGCTGACCTGCCGCAGCACCTTGCAGACCGCCGCTGGCAGCAGCATCGATGACGTGGTGATTGCCCAGCAAGCCAACGTCAAGCGCCTGGCGGCCCTGATCAGCCAGGCCGCCGCGTCGTCAAGCGGCACTTGCCCTGCCAATGGTTGAAGCTGCGGGGTCGTCACGCCAGCCGCCGCGCTAGCAGTTGTTCACACCGTTGAAACTTTCCCAGCGCAAGCCCAGTCCAGACCCCTATCGACCACAGCACGGGAGCAGACAATGACGGGCACGGTAGGCGACTTTCTGGTGGAGCGTTTGTATCAATGGGGGGTGCGGCGCATCTTCGGCTACCCCGGCGACGGCATCAATGGCGTGTTCGGCGCGCTGAGCCGGGCCAACGGCAAGATCCAGTTCATCCAGGCGCGCCACGAGGAGATGGCCGCGTTCATGGCCAGTGCCCACGCCAAGTTCACCGGCGAACTGGGCGTGTGCATTGCCACTTCAGGCCCCGGCGCATCGCATTTGCTCACGGGCCTGTACGACGCGCGCATGGACCACATGCCGGTGCTGGCCATCGTCGGCCAACAGGCACGGGCGGCACTGGGTGGCCACTATCAGCAGGAGCTGGACCTGCTGTCGATGTTCAAGGACGTGGCCGGTGCATTCGTCCAGCAGGCCTCCACACCTTCGCAGGTACGCCACCTGCTCGACCGCGCCGTGCGCACTGCCGTCGGCGAGCGACGGGTGACGGCGGTGATTCTGCCCAATGACCTGCAGGACCTGCCCTACCACGAACCGCCACGTGCCCACGGCACCGTGCATTCGGGCATCGGCTACAGCAAACCCAAGGTGGTGCCCTATGACAGCGACCTGCAACGCGCCGCCGAAGTGCTCGACGCCGGGCGCAAGGTCGCCATCCTGGTGGGCGCCGGGGCCTTGCAGGCAACCGATGAAATCATCGCCATCGCAGACACGTTGGGCGCTGGGGTGGCCAAGGCGCTGCTGGGCAAGGCTGCAGTAGCCGATGACCTGCCCTGGGTGACCGGCGCCATCGGCTTGCTGGGGACCGAGCCCAGCTACCAGATGATGAACGAATGCGACACCCTGCTGATGGTCGGTTCGGGGTTCCCCTATGCCGAGTTTCTGCCCAAGGAGGGCCAGGCCCGTGGCGTGCAGATCGACCTGCAACCCGACATGCTGAGCCTGCGCTACCCCATGGAGGTCAACCTGGTCGGTGACGCTGGCGAGACCTTGCGTGCATTGCTGCCCCTGCTGCAACACAAGACCGACCGGCGCTGGCGCAAGAAGGTCGAAGGCTGGCGCGCACGCTGGGACAACACCCTGGCCAAACGTGCCATGGTCCATGCCGAGCCGATCAACCCGCAGCGCGTGGTGTACGAGCTGTCCCCGCGCCTGCCAGACGACAGCATTGTGACCAGTGATTCCGGCTCTTGCGCCAACTGGTATGCGCGCGACCTGCAGATTCGCCAAGGCATGCAGTGTTCATTGTCCGGCGGCCTGGCCTGCATGGGCGCCGCCGTGCCCTATGCCATTGCCGCGAAATTCGCCCATCCGCAGCGCCCGGTGGTGGCCCTGGTCGGCGATGGCGCGATGCAGATGAACAACCTGGCCGAGCTGATCACCGTGGCCAAGTACTGGCAGCAGTGGGAGAACCCGCAATGGATCTGTGCGGTGTTCAACAACGAGGACCTCAACCAGGTCACCTGGGAACAGCGGGTCATGGAAGGCGACCCCAAGTTCGAAGCGTCGCAGTCGATTCCCGACGTGCCCTACCACCTGTTCGCAATCTCCATCGGCCTGCAGGGCATTTTCGTCGACCGTGAAGAAGACATCGCAGCCGCCTGGGAACGCGCACTGAACGCCGATCGCCCGGTGCTGATCGAGTTCAAGACCGACCCCAACGTGCCGCCCCTGCCGCCGCATATCAAGCTGGAACAGGCGAAGAAATTCGCCAGTACCTTGCTCAAGGGCGACCCTGACCAGGCCGGGGTCATCGTGCAGACGGCCAAGCAGGTGCTCAGTTCGGTGTTACCGGGGAAGAAGTGACGGCAGCTGGGCAGAAACGCTGAACGTTTGCCCGCCAGGGTCAGTCGCACACCGTAGACGCAGTCGACTGTGCGCCCCCCAATCGTGAGGACACCCAATGAGCGCAAACTCCCCCCAGAGTGGCGAAGCACACCCCCTCCGCCTGACGATCAACGGCCAGGCCAGGTCGCTGCAGGTTTACCCCTGGACGACACTGCTCGACCTACTGCGCGAGCAACTGGACCTGATCGGCACCAAGAAAGGCTGTGACCATGGCCAATGCGGTGCCTGCACGGTGTTACGGGACGGCAAACGCGTCAACGCCTGCCTGACCCTGGCCGTCATGTGTGACGGCGCTGACCTGGTCACCATCGAAGGCCTGGCCAAGGGTGACGAACTGCACCCCCTGCAGCGCGCATTCATTACCCATGATGCCTTCCAGTGCGGTTACTGCACCCCAGGCCAGATCTGCTCCGCCGTTGGCCTGGCAGAAGAAGGGCGCGCCTGCACGCGCGAAGCCATTCGCGAGCAGATGAGCGGCAACCTCTGCCGCTGCGGGGCCTACAGCAACATCATCGCGGCGGTGGAAGAAGCACTGCCGCTGATGCGCGCCAAGGCCAACCTGCAGGGAGGGCCGCGCGCATGACGCCGTTCAGCTACCACAAGCCGGCATCGGTCGGCGAAGCCGTCGGCCTGGCCGACGTGTCCTCACGTTTCATCGCCGGTGGCACCAACCTCGTCGACCTGATGAAAGAAAACGTGGTGCGCCCCGAGCGCCTGATCGACATAACAGGCCTCGGGTTGAACGGTATTCAGGCCACCGCGAACGGTGGCGTGCTGATCGGCGCACTGGTCAGCAATGCCGAGCTGGCCTGGGCCTCTGTGATCGAACAGCACTATCCCCTGCTGGCCGAGGCCATTCTGGCAGGCGCCTCGCCGCAGTTGCGGAACATGGCCAGTACCGGCGGCAACCTGTTGCAACGTACCCGCTGTTACTACTTTTATGACACCGGCACACCCTGCAACAAGCGCGAGCCAGGCAGCGGCTGCCCGGCGCGCACAGGCCTGAACCGTATCCACGCCATCCTCGGTGCCAGCGATGCCTGCGTTGCGACACACCCTTCGGACATGTGTGTGGCGCTGGCAGCGCTCGAGGCCGTGGTCCATGTGCAGGGCCGGGCCGGCAAACGCCAGATACCCTTCGCCGACTTCCACCGCCTGCCCGGGGACGCACCGGAGCGCGACAATCAACTGGCCGCCGATGAGCTGATAACCGCCCTCGAACTGCCGCCCCCCACGTTCGAAGACCACTACCGCTATTTGAAGATCCGCGATCGGGCGTCTTATGCGTTTGCACTGGTATCGGTTGCCGCCGGGTTGAACCTCAATGGCGGCGTGATCCAGGACGCACGCCTGGCGCTGGGTGGCGTGGCCCACAAGCCCTGGCGAGACCCGGCTGTCGAACGCACGTTGATCGGCCAGGCGCCCACGCAGGCGCTGTTCACCCAAGCGGCCGACGCCCTGCTGCAAGGGGCAGAACCCTTGGCCCACAACGGCTTCAAGGTGCCCCTCGCGCAACGTGCCATCGTGCGCGCATTAAGCGATGCGGCGCTCGGGGCAAAAGCCAGGGGGGCAACTTCATGAACATCAAAACAGCGGTAGTGGGCACGGCCATGGACCGTGTCGACGGTGTGGCGAAAGTCACCGGGCAGGCGCGCTATGCGGGCGAGTACCCACAGGCCGGGTTGCTGCATGGCAGCGTGGTGTCCAGCACGATCGCCCGTGGGCGGGTGCTGAGCATCGACACTGCCCAGGCACTGAGCGTGCCGGGGGTAATCGCCGTGCTGGACCATGCCCATCGCCCTCGCATTTCCAGTTACGACGACGATTACAGTGACGCCGACTCGGCCGAGGGCACGCCATTTCGGCCGTTGTTCAACGATCGCGTGCTGTACAGCGGCCAGCCCCTGGCGCTGGTGGTCGCGCAAAGCCTGGAGCTGGCAAGGTATGCAGGCTCGCTGGTGAAGGTCGAGTACCTCGAAGAACCCCATGAAACCGACCTGGCCAGCGTACTCGACAAAACGCACCCGGCACCCGCCGAAACGCCCGCCCCTCGCGGCGATTTTACCGGGCAGTTTGCCAACGCCGCGGTGCAGGTAGACGCGACCTACCTCACTGCCAACGAACACCACAACCCGATGGAGCCCCATGCTTCGACGGTGCTGTACCAGGCCGACGGCAGCCTGGAAATCCATGACAAAACCCAAGGTACGCAAAATTGCCAGGACTACCTGCACAAGGTATTCGACCTGCCCAAGGAAAAAGTCCGGGTGCTGGCAGCGTTCGTCGGCGGTGCCTTCGGCTCGGGGTTGCGCCCGCAGTACCAGCTGCCCCTGGCGGTGATGGCGGCCTTGCACCTGCAACGTTCGGTGCGTGTCACGCTGACCCGCCAGCAGATGTTCACCTTCGGCTACCGGCCCCGCACCCAGCAACGGCTGCGCCTGGGGGCCGATTCGCAGGGGCGGTTGCTGGCGATTGCCCATGACGCGCTTGGCCAGACCTCACGCTTCGAGGACTTCACCGAGCACCTGGTGGAATGGAGCGGCATGCTCTACCAGTGCGACAACGTTGCCCTGAGCTACCGCCTTGCGCCCCTGGATGTGTACACCCCGCTGGACATGCGCGCACCGGGCGCCGCGTCCGGGATGATCGCCCTGGAATGCGCCATGGATGAGCTGGCGTGCGCAGCCGATATCGACCCGCTAGAGCTGCGCCGTCGCAATTTCGCTGCCATCAATGGCAACGAGGGCAAACCCTATTCGAGCAAGGAGCTGTTGGCCTGCTATGACCAGGGTGCCCAGCGTTTTGGCTGGGGCAACCGCCGCCCACAACCCCGCAGCATGCGCCATGGGCAGCAGTTGGTTGGCTGGGGCATGGCAGGCGGGGTCTGGGAGGCCATGCAGATGAAAGCCAGTGCCAAGGCGCGCATCGATGGCGCAGGGCATTTGACCGTCAGCAGCGCGACTACCGACATCGGCACCGGCACCTACACCGTCATGACGCAGATCGCGGCCGACGCCGCTGGCGCCCGTGTGCAAGACGTGACCTTTGTGCTGGGGGACTCTTCGCTGCCGACCGCGCCGCTGCAGGGTGGGTCTTTCACGGTGTCGTCGGTAGGTTCGGCCGTGCGCCAGGCGTGCCTGGCCCTGCGCAGCAAGGTGCTTGCGCATGCACGCCAGCATTACCCTGAGGTCGGTAAAGCGCCGGTTGAAAAAATCACGTTCGCTGACGGCTACCTACAGGCAGGCAACCACCGCCTTGCACTTGCGGACATCGTGGCCAGTGCCCCCGAGGGGTTTTTCGAGGTGCAGGTCGAAGCAGCGCCCAGCGCCAAGCGCAAACCCTTCGCCACCGCGACCCATTGCGCCGTGTTCGTCGAGGTGCAGGTCGATGAAGACCTGGGCTCGGTCAAGGTCACCCGGGTGGTCAGCGCTGTGGCAGCGGGCCGCGTCGTCAACCCCAAGACCGCACGCAGCCAGATCCTCGGCGGTGTCATCTGGGGTATCGGCATGGCATTGCACGAAGCGACGCAAACCGATCACCGCTTGGGGCGAATCCTCAACCACAACCTGGCGGAATACCACATACCGGTAAACGCCGACAGCGGTGAAATCGAGGTTATCTTCGTCGAAGAGCACGACGACATCGTCAACGAGCTGGGCTCCAAGGGCGTGGGGGAAATCGGTGTGGTCGGGGTGGCAGCGGCGGTGGCCAACGCCATTTACCACGCCACCGGCAAGCGGGTGAGGGAATTTCCGATCACGCTCGATAAGCTGCTGTAGCACGCCCTCAGCTCAGGCAGGCCAGCGTTGTCAGGGCATTGCCCAAGGCTGCGCCCGAAGCGGTATTGTCGAAGATGCACCAGGTCGGCCCCCCGCGGCATGGCTGCGCTGCAGCCGTGCCGCCAGGTTTTGTATCGGCCTCAAACCGCGCCGGGCTGGCAGCCACTCAGGCGACCTGAAAATCAATCATCCTGGTGTTCCTGAATGAGGTGCCGGCGCTGTAACACGCCCGTATGCATGCACAACGGGGGTATGAAAAGCATGATAATCCAGGCCCGCCACCGCCTTGAGAAAGGCCCAATCGGCCAGGCGCCGCAAGTCACGCCACTCTTGCCATTCGATCAGGTGCAAGCGGTCCATTTCATCGGCCTGGCGTAGCAGCTGCTCGTGATAGCTGCTGGGGCAATCGCGGCGCAATTGCTGGTCGTCGAAATGCTGGAACCATCGGTTGATGGCTTCGAGGCGGCGCTGCGCCAGCCCTGCCTGCTGTGTAAACGCATTCATCCCGGTCATCCCGCGCGCTTCTGACAATCGAGCCGTCGGCAGCAAGATAGGTTCATTCAGAACTATCAACGGTCGAAGTCGCCGCTGAACCTGTTGGTCTGAACTTTGCCGTGCCCGCCAGTTTCCTCTGCTTAGCCTCGTACATCCACCACTGCAGGAGATGCATGCCATGAGAGCGTTGACCTATCACGGAGCCAACGATGTCCGGGTCGATACCGTGCCTGACCCCAGCCTTCAGGAGCCGGACGACATCATCCTCAGGGTGACGGCCACCGCCATCTGCGGCTCGGACCTGCACCTCTATCGGGGCAAGATCCCGCAGACCGAATCGGGCGATATCTTCGGCCACGAATTCATGGGCATCGTCGAGGCCACCGGCAAGGACGTCCCCCACCTGCAGGTTGGCGACCGTGTGGTGATCCCCTTCGTCATCGCCTGCGGCAATTGCTTCTTCTGCCAGCACGATCTGTTTGCCGCGTGCGAAACCACCAATACGGGGCGCGGCTCCATCGTCAACAAGAAAGGCATCCCACCGGGGGCTGCCTTGTTTGGCTACAGTCATCTGTATGGCGGCATTCCTGGCGGGCAGGCCGACTATGTGCGCGTGCCCAAAGCCAATGTCGGCCCGTTCAAAGTGCCCACCGACCTGGCCGATGACAAGGTGCTGTTTCTCTCCGATATCCTGCCGACCGCCTGGCAGGCGGTGATCAATGCTGAAGTCGGCCCGGGTTCGTCGGTGGCAATCTACGGTGCCGGGCCGGTGGGGCTGCTGAGCGCTGCCTGTGCGCGAATGCTTGGGGCACAGACCGTGTTCATGGTCGATGACAATGACTACCGCCTGGCGTATGCCCAAGAGGCTTACGGGGTTGTCCCGATCAACTTCGAGCAGGATGACGACCCGGCCGACAGCATCATCCGCCACACACCGGGGATGCGCGGTGTGGATGCCGTGATCGATGCAGTCGGCTTCGAGGCCAAGGGCAGCACCGCAGAAACCGTGATGACGGCGCTGAAGATCGAGGGCAGCAGCGGCAAGGCCTTGCGCCAAAGCATCGCTGCCGTGCGCCGCGGCGGCGTGGTCAGCGTGCCCGGGGTGTATGCCGGCTTCATTCATGCCTTCATGTTCGGTGACGCGTTCGACAAGGGCCTGACGTTCAAGATGGGCCAGACCCATGTGCACAAGTACCTGCCTGAACTGCTGGAACATATCGAGGCCGGGCGCCTGCAACCTGAGATGATCGTTACGCACCGACTTGCCCTGGAAGAAGCAGCCCTTGGCTACAAGCTGTTCGACCAGAAACAGGACAGTTGCCGAAAAGTCATTCTTGTTCCGGGGGCGGCACCCGGAACCCTGGGCAGCGACTTCGCATAGCGCTGATGAGGGCGGTGCAATCAAGTCCCGCCCTCCCCAACCGATCAGGCCAGCTGGATGTACACCGCGTAAGTACCCAGCAGCACCCAGAAGCCGAGAAAGATCCAAGGCGTGCGAAGTGAGAACAGCAGGGATTTTCGATGCCCTGCCCGGGAGGTTTCAGCCTCACAGAACAGCGGCGATTCGTCATAGGCCAAGCCCATCATCGGCTCACTGCGCAGCAGGTGGCTTTGCTTGAGCTGCCAGTGATCGATGATCCGATAGGCAGCGCGAATACCCGGCCAGGCATTGAGCGAACTCAAAACACCCAGCAGCGCGAGAAAGGCAGGCACGATCAGGGTGAACATCTCACCCCAGCTCTGGTTCAGGTTGCCCATGGATGACACGAACGCAATCACCAGAAAAGACTGTGCAGCAAGATAGGCGTCGGTACGGTTGGCCAGGATGGTGGTTTCGTACTGGATTTCCCTTCGATAGAAATCAAGACGTTCCTTGGCGGTACCAAACATTCTTGCATTCTTTTCCTCGATCTCATGTTCAGGCGTCGATGGCGTGATGATACGAGGCACTTGCAGGCTCCAGTGTCGTTAAGCCTTGCGCGAAATGCGGGCTGTTCAGCGATAGAACCATCGAGCGAGCGAAAAATTCAGTGTATCTGCCTGGCCTGACCGTCCGTCGTTGAAACCCGGCATCCACTCCAACACTCGCGCTACACCCCTTTCGAATCGGTATGAACGTTCTCAGCTGAAGGAGCTTCTGCCATGCGCGACTACCCCACCCCACCCTTCCCGTCACAGCCGCAAAACGTGCCAGGCGCTCAACGCAAGATGGAGCCCTACCCCGATTGTGGCGAGCAGACGTACACCGGCAGCGGCCGGCTCGATGGCAAGATCGCGCTGATTACCGGTGCCGACAGCGGCATCGGCCGTGCGGTGGCTATTGCCTATGCCCGCGAAGGGGCAGACGTTGCCATTGCCTATCTCGATGAGCACGACGATGCCCAGGAAACCGCGCGCTGGGTCAAGGCCGCAGGCCGGCAATGCCTGCTGCTGCCCGGTGACCTGCGGCAAAAACAGCAGTGCTACGACATCGTCGACAAGACCGTGGCGCAATTTGGCCGTATCGACATCCTGGTCAACAACGCGGCGTTTCAGATGGCACATGAGTCGCTGGATGAAATCGACGATGACGAGTGGGTGATGACCTTTGATGTCAATATCACTGCTATCTTCCGCATTTGCCAACGGGCCTTGCCGTCGATGCCCAAAGGCAGCTCGATCATCAACACCAGTTCGGTCAACTCCGATGACCCCTCGCCCAAGTTGCTGGCCTATGCCGCCACCAAAGGCGCCATCGCCAACTTCACTGCAGGCCTGGCGCAATTGCTGGCAGACAAGGGCATCCGGGTCAACAGCGTTGCCCCTGGGCCAATCTGGACGCCGCTGATCCCGGCGACCATGCCCGATGAGGCTGTGAAGAACTTTGGCTCGGGCTACCCGATGGGCAGGCCGGGGCAGCCCGTCGAGGTGGCGCCGGTGTACGTATTGCTCGGGTCCGATGAGGCCAGCTATATCTCTGGCGCGCGCTACGCAGTAACGGGCGGCAAGCCTGTGCTGTGAAATGCCCAGGGAAACGCCCTGGCCTTTGCCAGCTCAACCGCTGCCGGCGAAGTTCACATCATTGGCATCGTCGTAAGTGTTGCGGGTTGCACATTCGAACTCGGCTTCGGCGCGTGTTGAAAAACTCAAACTGAGGCGGATCTTGTCTTGTGTGTCGTATAAGTCGTAGCCCTCGCCCAGGGCACTGGGGAAACCGATGCGCCGAGGCAAGATCTCTTTCTGACGAGGTACGGCGGGAACCACAACAAATCGCCTATGCATGATCAGCCCTCTTCCGGCAGTTCTTTAGTATTAGTCTGACTATGACAAAGACTCAAGACGACTCATGCAAAGTTTTTAATTCGCAGCCTCCAATGCCAACAGCACCGAGGCTATTGGAGCCACAAATGCCGCTCCCCCAGTTGTTCAGGCGTTTTGTCTGAATCTGGCGCAATAAATGAACAGCCTCAAACGGTCACGGAGTCACAACTGAACACAGACCTTCCTGTGTTCGAATAGAGGTATGCGGTCATGGCTAACAATCAGGACAGGGGCGCAAATCAAGGCGACAACGCCGACTCCAAGGCCGGCGATGCAGGCCAAAGAGGTGGCCAGGGTGCAGGCGGTGACATGCCCGACAAACAAAAAGGCAGCCAGCAACCTGGGCAAAAGCCTGAAGACAAGATGAACAAGGATTGGGAACGCTCCAGCGACACCGGTAGCAAGGGAGGTCAGGCAGGTACTGATCAACCCACCGGGCAAAACCCGTCTGACCCTGGCCGTATGGGCGGCGGTCAAGCCGATCAAGGCGATACGCAGCACCAGGACAAAAATCGTTGATGCCATTGACCCCGGGGTGGCATTGCTGCCCTGGGGCCAGAACGCAGGCGCATGTCGCTAGAGTTTGAAGCGCACGTGAATCGTGCTTTTACGTTCACTGCGATCCACCGTGATCGCCAGGCTGCCATAGCCCGAATAGCTTTTTACCAGGCGCATGCCCAGCCCGGTACCGGTAGGTTTGGGGTAAGACTCCGGAAAGCCATCGCCCTCGTCCGATACCGTGATCAGGGCATGATCACCGTGGCCCATTACGCTGACATCCACCGTGCCTCTTCCATACTTCAGCGAGTTAGTGATCAGTTCGGATATCACCAGGCCCAGTGGCGCCATTCTTTCGGGCGCAAGAATGAACGTGTCAGCATGCAGCACTATCTTGCGGTCGGCCAATGCCTTGCCCAGATCACCCAGTAGCGCCTCTAGATAATCCGAGACGCGCACGTGTTGCGTTTCAGCATTCTGATAAAGACGCTCATGGACGCTGGCAATGGTCAATACCCGGGTCGCGGCTGTTTCCAGTTGCAGTTTGACCGCTTCATCAGCGGCCATGTTTGCCTGCAACAGCAATAAGGTGTTGACCAAGTGCAGGCTGTTCTTCACCCGGTGGTGGATTTCTTCCAGGTGCAGGTCGGTTTTATTCAACTTGGTATTTTGTGCATCGATCAACGATAACAATTGGGCTTCATGATGCCGACGTTCGGTAATGTCACGCGACACGGCGATAATCTTTGCAAATTCGCCCTGCTCGCCAAATATTGGCGCAACCGTCACATCCCACCATTTCGGCTCATTCTGCAGGGTCGGGCAGAACGCCTCGAAGCGCGCTGACTCCCCACCCGCTACTCTTCTGATAGCGTCCAGCACCACACTGCGGGATTCATCTGGCCAGATCTGCGGCCACGCCACCCCACGTATCTGAGCGAGGTCGCCGATGTGCAACAGGCACATGCCAGCATCGTTCATGAACTCGATATCGCCGCTCGCCGAGAGGATTTTCACGCAGTCAGGGCTGGCGTTCAGCACACTTTCGGAATACGGGTCCGTAGACTGCATTTCTGCGCCTGCCGTGATCCTTTCCACCGCCATGGAGATGACATTGGCAATGCCTTCCAGGAACACCAGGTCGCTTTCGATGAAGTCTTCGCCATTGCTGCTGTCCGCTTCGAGTACGCCAAAGGGGGCGGTGGTGCCTCGAATAGGCACGTTGATCGCTCGCTCGATGCCGTATTTCTTGAGCAGCGAGGGGGTTCTGAAACGTTGCTCCTGCCCCAGATGGTTCGACAGCACAGGCCTGTAGGTCGAGATGGCGTAGCCCGCAGGGCTGGCGATATCGCCACCCACCGTGGCGTGCCCGATATCAGCGTCATCCCAACCCACACCATGGGACAGCAAAAACTCATCGCTGTCGGGTATCGGCGTAAGCACCTTGGCAAAGCGGGTGTCCATGCCCTTGGCCACGGCAGAGCAGGCTTGGGTCAGCAACGTATCCAGGTCAGACGACTTGAGTGACATGACGCCGTACTCGACTACCAGTTCATGCTGGCGATGAAGCCTGGCGTGCGACTTCTGCAACGCGGCGCGAATCGTTTCGTCAGGGGTTTGATGCATGGGGACGATATCCAAAGCTGGTTGAGATGCACGCTGAAACGGTTGCGCCGCTGTGCCAGACGTCAAGTAACATAGCAGCAGATGCCAAGCTAAGAACATGGCTGACAGACGTGAATTCAGCTATCTGGTTTATCACCGCTCATCGCCTGGGCGCAACGACGAAAACAGTCTAACTGCGCGGCAAGCAGATGCGCCCTGCGCTACCCAAGGCCAATTCGCACCTTATGGAGCAGGTCACTGACCTGAAACGGTTTGATCAGCAGGTCCATCCCGGTATCCAGGAACGCCTGACGATCCAGCGCAGTCTCGGCGTAGCCGGTCATGAACAGCACCGGTAGCGCCGGGCGGTAACTACGCGCCATATCCGCCAGTTCGCGGCCGCTCATGCCTGGCAGCCCGACATCGGTCAAGAGCAATTCGATACTGGCGTCTTCACGCAAGCAGTCCAGCGCCTGTTCGGTGGTTTCCGCCAAGGTGCAACGATAACCCGCATCGGCCAGCACTTCTGCCACCGACAGGCGTACCGAGGCCATGTCTTCGACAACCAGCACATGCTCGCCGGCGCCCTGGTGGTTCAACGGCGACGCTTGCTCCTCACAGGCCACCTGACGGCTACTGGCCGGCAACATCAACGTCACCTCGGTGCCCTGCCCTGGCACGCTGCGGATCGACACATGCCCGCTCGATTGGCGGGCAAAGCCGTAGATGGTCGACAACCCCAGCCCGGTACCTTGGCCGACCGGTTTGGTGGTGAAAAAGGGGTCGAAGACCCTTTCCAAAACCTCAGGCTCGATGCCAGCGCCATCGTCGCGTACGGTCACCGCCACATAGGGGCCGTCTTGCAGGTAGGCATTGCCGTGCGACCAACTCGCGGCAGTGTTGACCCAGATATGCCCACCCTGGGCCAAGGCATCACGGGCGTTGATCACCAGGTTGAGCACTGCGCTCTCCAGCTGGATCGGGTCGACCAGGGCAATCGTCGGCTCGCTGGAAAGCGCCAGCTGCAGCACGATACGTTCGCCAATGGTGCGGGTGATCAGCTCTTCAAGCGAACGAACCCGTTCGTTGACGTCCACTGGGCGGGTGTCGAGCGGTTGCTGACGTGCGAACGCCAACAGCCTGTGGGTCAGCGATGCCGCGCTCATGGCCGAACTGAGCGCAGCGTCTGCGTAGGTGGGGATTTTCTCCAGTTGGTTCTGCCCCACCCGTTTGCGGATCAGTTCCAGGCTGGTAATGATACCGGTCAGCAGGTTGTTGAAATCATGGGCGATCCCGCCTGTGAGGCTGCCCAGGGCATCCATCTTCTGCAATTGCAGCAATTGCGCCTCGGTCTGCGCCCGCTGCGCCATTTCCCGCGCCAGGCGGGTATTGGCGTCGTCCAGGCGCGCCAGGTGCGAGCGCTCACGGTGGCGATGCTCGGTGACGTCCTCGACAAACACCAGGCATAACCCCGGCGCCCGGTAGGGCGAGAGCTGCCATTCGGTGTCGCGTTGCAGGCCGCGCACGCTCATGCCCAGGGTGCCACGCCAGCGCCGGCCATCGGCCATGTGCTGGCGCAAGGCGACAATGGCGGCATGCTGGCCGTCGACAAAGCACTCCTGCAGTGTGTCGGGGTTGCGGTTGTCCTGGATCAGCTGGGCAAATGCACGGTTGCACTCATGCACCTTGAGCCCGGCATCGAGCACGGCGATCGGTGCCGACACATTGTTGAAAATTTCCCGGAAGTTGGCCTCGCTTGCGCGCAGTGCCCGCTCGGTATCGCGCACCCGCATCAGGGTCCGCAGGGTGGCGACCAGTACATCCGGGTCCACCGGGTGCACCAAGTAGGCGTCGGCACCGGCATCGAGCCCGGTAATGATGTCGCCGGTCTGGATCGACGCCGCCGACACGTGAATCACCGGCAGCAAGGCGGTCTCAGGGTCGGCACGGAGCAACCGGACAACATCGAAGCCGCTCATGTCGGGCAGGTTGACATCCAGGATCAACCCATCGATCTGCTCACTGTGGATCAGTGCCAACCCCTCGCCACCGGTGCCCGCTTCGAGGATCTGATAGCCATGCAACGCCAGGCGCCGACGCAGCGCATACCGGGTGGCTGCGTTGTCGTCGACGATGAGCAGGCGAATGTCAGGGTTCATCAGCGCCCTCCTGAGCCAAAGCCAGCGGAATGATGACAAAGAACGTGGAACCGGCGCCCGGCACGCTCTCCACCCCCACCTCGCCGCCCAGCAAGGCCGCGAAGCGTTTGCACAGTGACAGACCAAGGCCGGTGCCGCGCAGGCGTTTTTGCAGCGGCGAGTCGATCTGGGCGAAGTCTTCGAACAAGCCACCCAGCAGCTCAGCGGCGATGCCGATGCCGGTGTCGGTGACAGCGAAACGGATCTGGTCGCTGCCCAGCAGTTGCGCCGACACCCGCACCTCACCGCGGGTGGTGAACTTGAGGGCATTGGCGATGTAATTGCGCAGGATCTGCGCCAGTTTCTTGTCATCGGTGTAGATCCGCGGCAACCCCTCCGGCTCTTCGAAGATCAGGTCCACGCTACCGGTGTCGACAATCGGCCGGAACATCCCGCGCAAGGCGGCGAACAGGTCGAGCATGTCGAACCAGGCTGGCGAGATGGTGATACGGCCGGCCTCGATCTTGGCCAGGTCGAGCAGGTCGTCGACCATGTCGCTGAGTTCGCGCGTTGCAATGCTGACGAAGGCCACCTGCAATTGCTGCTCCTTGCTCAGCGGCCCGTCCACCTCATCGGCGAGCAGGCTGGTGATGCTCAGGATCGAGCCCAGCGGCGTGCGGAACTCATGGCTCATGTAGGAAAGGAAGCGGCTTTTCAGGTCCGATGCCTGGCGTAACTGCTCGGCTTGGGTGTCCAGCTCTGCGTAGAGCGCCAGCACCCCCTGGTTGGTTTCTTCCAGTTCTGCGCGCAGCGCTTCATTTTCGGCCTGCAGGCGTGCCACACAGGCAGCCTGCGCGGCGCGGTTTTCGGGCGTTGACTCAGGCATGCACGGTCTCCAGGTCGAGCACCAGCACAGTCACATCGTCCCGCCCACGGCAGAAGTCGCGATGCAGTACCGCAGCGATCACGGCCGGGTGGCGGTGCACCAGGCCCGGGTAGGCTTGGAGGTTCCAGCGAGATTGCAGGCCGTCACTGAACATGATCAACAGATTCCCCTTCACATGAGCGTAGTCGAACACTTGCCCCTTGCGGTACTGCCCACCGACGATGCCCGGGTGAGAGGCCAGGCCACGCGGTCTATCGCCACCGACCAATGTTGCGCCAATGTTACCGATGCCGATGAACTTCACGCTGTCGTGCCCCCCTTCATACTGGGCAATCGCAACAGCCCCACCGCGCGTACCTGCCATGGCCTGGTGCAATTCGCCCAGCAGATGAAGCGGTGCACTGAACGGGCTCTGGGCGAACGCCTGGGCACCGGCCTTGGCGGCGCGTTCAGCCTCCTCGCCATGGCCCAGGCCGTCGATCAGCAACGCACTCAAACGCTGCTCGCCGAGCGTCACGTGCCACGTATCACCGCAGGCCGGGTCGTCATGCAGCGAATGCTGGCTGATACCCAGGCGAATGTCCCTGGGCGTATCAGCCTGTTTATAAAGGCGCGCCAGCACCACGGCCCCTTGGGCATCGCTGTGCACATCGAATACCTGCGCCAAGCGGCTGACAGCGCCCAGGCCAATACCCGCGGTTGCGCCGGTGGAGTAACCGTCGACCAGGCAATGGTTGAGGTCGAAACCTTGGCCGCGATCCACCGCCAGCAGTTCGATGCCAGGCTGGCTGGCAGGGCCAAGCACGCGCAGGTGCAGTTCGCCGCATTTGGCATGCTTGAGCACATTGCTGGCCAGTTCGGTCGCGACAATGGCCGCCCGGCCCGCATCGGTGGCGTCAAAGCCCTGCTGTTCGGCGAGTTTCTGCACGACCCGTCGGGCGTGCCCGACCTGGGTAGCATCGTCAATGCGCAGGACCTGGGTCAGGCTTGCAGTCAGGTTCATATCCATCGGGTGATCATTACCCGGGTGCCTCGCCCGGGAGCGGTATCCAGCTCGAACTCATCGACCAGGCGTCGCGCCCCGGTCAGGCCCAGGCCCAAGCCACTGCCGGATGTCCAGCCATCGGTCAACGCCAGTTTGATGTCGGCAATGCCTGGCCCCTCATCCCGGAAGACCAGACGTACACCAGTACGGCCGGCCTCTTCGATGACCTCCCAGTCCATGTCGCCACCCCCGCCGTACACCACGGTATTGCGGGCCAGTTCACTGACGGCCGTGACCAGCTTGGTCAGGTCGACCAGGCGCATGCCGCAGTCACTGGCGAGCTTGCGCGTCAATTGGCGGGCCAGCACGACGTCCTGTTCGATGCGTACCGGCTGGCTGCCATGCTCGCGAATGGTCATGGGCGGCCTACCCGCTTGCGCAACAGGTGCATGCCACGATCGACATTGAGTGCAGTGCTGACCCCGGGCAGGGTTAGCCCGAGCTCCACCAAAGTGATCGCGACCGCTGGCTGCATGCCGACCAGGACGGTCTCGGCATCCATGATCCGTGACAACCCCGAAATAGTGGCGATCATGCGGCCGATGAACGAATCGACCATGTCCAGCGCCGAGATGTCGATCAGCACGCCCCGGGCGCTGGTGTGTTCGATGCGATCGGTAAGATCGTCCTGCAGGCGCAGTGCCAGTTGGTCATGCATGTCGACCTGGATGGTCACCAGCAGGAACTCGCCCATTTGCAATATGGGGATACGCTCCATTGCCTCACACTCGCTCGCCAGCAGTGGTACCCAGGCGCGACAGCGCCAGTTTCAGCGCATCGGCCAGGTTGGACTTGGTGGTCAGGGTGCCCAGGTCCAGGCCCAGGTGCACGATGGTTTGCGCAATCTGCGGGCGCACGCCGCTGATGATGCAGTCGGCGCCCATCAGGCGGATGGCGGTTACGGTCTTGAGCAGGTGCTGGGCCACCAGGGTATCGACCGTCGGCACACCGGTGATGTCGATGATGGCGATTTCCGAGCCTGTGTCGACGATGCGTTGCAACAACGACTCCATCACCGTCTGGCTGCGCTGGGAGTCAAGCGTGCCGATCAATGGCAGCGCCAGTACGCCCTCCCACAGTTTCACCACCGGGGTGGACAGCTCCAGCAGTTCCTCTTGCTGACGCTTGATCACTGCCTCGCGGTTTTTTTGGTAGGTGCGGATGGTGTGCAGCCCGAAGGCATCGAACAGTGAAGATATTTCCCAAAGCTGTTCGGCCAGCAGCGCGGGCTGCTCGCGGTAATGGGCTTGAAGCAGGTCGAACAGCGGCCCTTTCAGGGCAAAGATGAAGAACGCGGTCTGGTGGGATTCCTGACCGACCTGCGCACGGCTGGCAGAGAGTTTTTCCAGGAAGCGGCGCGTCTCCTCCCAGCCTTCGGCGCCAATGTGGGTGCTGCTCTCACGGCCCAGGCCGTCGATCACCAATTGCAGGAAATCACGGGTCTCCTGGCGCAGGTCCTGTTCACGGATATTACGCGCCGCCCCCTTGGCTTCGAGAGCTTCAAGCCAACTACGCTGCAACTGCGCCTGATTGCCGACAATCGCTTCCAACGTACTGCTTTGCAGTGCTGCCATGTCAAGTTCGCTCCGATATGCCTAGCCGGTGCCCCGAGAATCGTGCCGGCTCCGGAAAGTGACATTTGCCGATGAGAATAGTTGTGGCGATCGGCAAATAATTGCATTGCGCCACCGTGTGTGGGACTAACTTTAGGCCAAGTTTGTGGGGTGCGTTGGTGGCGACCGTCTTCGAGATAGGGTGGCGGCGGCTAGTGTTCTCCCCTTATCTCCCGCCAAGCACATCGCAGCCCTACTACCTTCCCACCAATGCCCGAAGCGCCTTTCAAACCGGCAACTCGGTCGTCAACTTGATCTTCTCCATAGGCACTTCAGTCTTGACGTTCTGCACCACGCTCAGGCTGGTCAGGTGCGCGATCTGGAACCGACGGTAAGCGTCCAGGTCCGCCGCGACCACCCGCAGCAGCAAATCGCAATCGCCCGCCATCACATGGCACTCCACCACTTCGGGCAGCAGGCGCACTGCCTCGACGAATTCATCGGTGGTCTGCTGGTCCTGGCGCTTGAGCCACACCCGCACGAACAGGGTCAGGCCCAGCGCCACCTTGGCCGGGTCCACCAGCGCCACGTAGCGCTCGATCACCCCCGCTTCTTCCAGCAGGCGCACCCGCCGCAAGCACGGCGAGGGGGATAGCCCCACCTGCTTGGCCAGCTCCTGGTTCTGTAGACGGCCGTCGCGTTGCAGCGCCCGCAGGATACGGCGATCGATAGCGTCGAGTTTGATTGGCATGCAAAACCTTTAAATGGAGTTTCTCGGCATCTGATGCCAAATCCTCGGCGCATGCGCGCAACTACGCAAGCCAATTTCAGCGATACATTGAAATAATTTGCCTCCACTGGAGGAAGCCATGACAACCCTTGAACCCTTACTGAACGCTTCACCCGCGCTGGTGCTGCCGCTGCTGGGCGACCTGCGCAGCTACGGATTGGACATGGCCTTTAGCGCAGTCTTGCTGGTGCTGCTCAACGGCATGTGGCGAGGCGTGCACGCCGCCATGCCCTGGCTGTTCAGCCTGATCACGGCTGACCTGTTCTACCTGCTGATTCCCGGTGCCTGGTACGTGCTGGCGGGTACGCTGGCGGGCCTGGTCGGCGCTTATCTATGGGCAAAGCCATGATCGGCGCCGCGCCGGGCTGCCTGCTGGTCGCCTTGCTAGCGCCCTGGTTGGTCTCTGGCTCCCCAGCCGACCTCGTCGCCCTGGCGCTCACCGCGTATGCCGCTTCACGGTATTGCCTGTTACCGGTGGTGCTGTTCGCCATCATCGTGACCGCCGCGTTGCGGGCGCTACTGCCCGCCTGAGGCGAGCATGCCGGCTGCGGGCAAGCTTTCTAGAAATGCATCGATCTGCCGGCCGCCGCGCAAGTGCACGGTAGGAACATCGGGCCCGAGCGCCTGGCGCAGTGCATCGATACCTGGGCGGTAGCCACGGTCGAACTGCCACACGAAATTCAGGAACGTCAGGAACGCCCGGTCGAGCTTCTCTGTACACCCCGCGGGCAGGTCCGACCGGGGCCGGTTCATCACGCTGCGTACGATCACCCGCTTGAAGCAGGTCAGCCGAGGCGTATCGAGCCAGATGACCAGGTCGGCACGGGGCAGGCGCAGGTCGAAGGTGCGCCGGGCATAGTTGCCTTCACACACCCAGGCCTGCCCCGCAATCGCTGCACCCACCCGGGTGCGGAACTGCTCGGCGTCAGGCTCGACCCAGCCGGGCTCCCAGAACAGGGTGTCCAGGTGAACCACCGGCAGGCCGAGGCGCTTGCCCAAGGCGCGGGCAAGGGTCGATTTGCCGCTGCCGGCATTTCCCAGAATCACAATCCGTTGCATGGCGGCTTCCTGTGGCGAAAAAAGCCGGCGATTGTGCGGGTTTTGGTCGGGCAACCCAAGACCAGAATGCGATCACAGGCGCCGAATTACACTTTCTTACTCTTTCACGTGTGTTCCAGGAAGACTGATCCTCACCAACTCGGCAAAGTACCGCGCACCGGTCACCAGTATTTCATCGTTGAAGTCATAGCCGGCATTGTGCAGGGGCGTCGCTCCGTCCTGCCCCTCTGCGCCGTTGCCAATGAACACGAAGTTGCCTGGCACCGTCTGGAGGAATGCGCCGAAGTCTTCGGAAATCATCATGGGTGACACCTCTGGGTCTACGGCCTTGTCACCCACCACATTGCGTGCAGCTGCAATGGCAATGTCGGTATTGTTCGCCCAGTTCACGGTCGGCGCAAACTCGTGGCTGTACTCGAACCTGCAGGTGGCGCCATGCATTCGGCAGATGCCTTCACTGATCTCGCGCATGCGCTGCTCAAGCAGACGCTGCACCTCAGGGCTGTAACTGCGGGTGTCCCCTTTGATCGTCACATGCGTGGGGATGGCGTTGCGAATACCGTCGGTGATGAATTCGGTGCAGGAAACCACTGCAGGCAAGCTGGGGTCGACGTTGCGCGAAACGATGGTTTGCAACGCCAGTACGATCTCGGCGCCAATCACCAAGGGGTCGATACCCATGTGCGGCCGAGCCGCATGGGTGCCCCGCCCTTGGATATGGATGACGAAGTTATCTTCGCTGGCCATGATCCCCCCGGCGCGCGTGGCGATATGGCCTGCCGGCATGCCTGGCATGTTGTGGGCACCGTAGATGGCATCCACCGCAAAGCGCTCGAATAACCCGTCCGCCATCATCGCCTTGGCACCGCGGCCGTGCTCCTCGGCCGGCTGGAAGATGAACCTGACGGTACCCTCGAAGTCGCGCCGACTGCACAGAAGCGCTGCAGCGCCCAGGACCATTGCCATGTGCCCGTCGTGGCCACAGGCATGCATCTTTCCAGGGTTGCAGGACGCGTGAGCGCGCCCTTTCGCCTGCTCGGTGATGTTCAAGGCATCCATGTCGGCGCGAATGCCGATTACCCCACGCCCTTCCCCGACTGTCAGGCTTGCGACAACCCCTGTTCCGCCTATTCCCCTGTGCACTTCCAGGCCTAGACCTGTGAGGATGCTGGCAACCTCGTCTGCTGTCGTGAACTCTTCGAATCCGGTTTCAGGGTGGCGATGGAAGGTGTGCCGCCATTGCTTGATGCGCTGCTCGAATGCTTGCTCGTTGCTCATGCTGGAAGTCTCCTGTTACTGGGTCAGCGAAGGGTGTCGATCAGACGGTTGAGGTATCGAGTGCGCCGCGTCGTCGTTGTGCCAGACACTGCTCTCGGCCAGATACGGGGTGCGGTAGCCACTGCGAACCCCCAAGCGATAGAACGCGAATGCGACAGCTGCCACGACGGCCATGTCCACACCCTCAGGCAAGATGCCAAGCCCGCCAAATGCTTCACTGCCGATGCAGGACACCAGCGCCATGGCCGGCAAATAGCCGATCAACCACACTGCGGCACGCACCTCACGAGCAAACCCCGTCCAGCCGCTTTTGGCCTGGTAGTAGAAGTACAGGGGCAAAGCACCGATCACCAGCAGGATGACCTGGCCGGTCAATGGCCAGCGCGCCCAGTACAACACCAGCGATGCACAGATGAAGGCAAATGGCGCTATGACGGGCATGCCCTTCAAACGCAGAGGGCGTTTGACATCGGCTGCATGCACCCGCAAGGACATTACGCTGACGGGGCCTGTCAAAAACGAAATGATCACCGCGACAGAAATCACCGCAGCCAGCGTGCCCCACCCCCGGAAGAAGAACAGGAAGACAAAGCTCACCGCCAGGTTCAGCCACATCGCCTGACGCGGGACGCCATACAGGGGGTGGAGGTTGCCGAACACCTTGGGCAGCGTGTTGTTCTTCTCCATCGCATAGATCATTCGCGCAGTGGTCGCGGTATAGATCGCCCCCGTACCCGATGGGCTCACGAACGCGTCCAGATAAAGCAGCATCGCCAGCCAGTTGAGGTTCAGCGCCAAGGCCAGCTGCGCCAACGGCGAGTCAAAGTTCAGGCTGTGCCAGCCCGAAGCAATGCTTTCAGGGCTTACTGCCCCGATGAAGGCCACCTGCAGCAGCACGTAGATGATCAAAGCGATCAGCACCGAGCCGATCAACGCGAACGGGATGCTACGCCCCGGGTTGCGGGCCTCCCCGGCGAGGCTGACCGGGCTCTGGAAACCGTTGTAACTGAATACGATGCCGCTGGCGGCAACGGCCGTGAACACGGCTGACCACCCATAGGGGGCGAAACTGGAGACTGAACCGTCACCAAAGTTCTCGCTGTTGAAGCTGGCCATGCTCAACGCCACCGCAGTCAATGCAGGCACCACCAGCTTGAACACGGTAATGGCCGTGTTGGTCTTGACGAACAGTTTCACCCCCCAGTAATTGAGGGCGAAATACACCAGTACCAATGCCCCGCTGCCGACCAGCCCTGTGCTGGTCAGTTCACCCTGATGCACCAACGCCCTCGCCCAGGGGAATGGCCAGGAGGCCATGTACTGGACCGAGGCAATCGCTTCGATGGGGATGACTGAAACGATCGAGATCCAGTTTGCCCATGCGGCCATGAAACCCACCAGCGATCCATGCGAGTACCGTGCGTAGCGCACCATGCCGCCTGATTCCGGGAACATGGCGCCCATTTCGGCATATGTGAGGGCGATCGCAAGGACGACGACTGCACCAATCACCCATGCCAGGATTGCAGCCGGCCCGGCAATGGCCGAAGCGTGCCAGGCGCCAAACAGCCAGCCTGAGCCAATGATGGAGCCGAGGCCGGTCAGCATCAGCGACCACGGGCTGATGTCTCGTTTTATCGTGTTCATGGAGTCTCCGATTGTTGTTCTTGTGTGGAGCACCCAAGCGCTTGGCCCAAGCCCTTGGGTAAACCTGCCTAGGGCTCAGGCGGCGGGCGCCCAGGCGCTCTGGCGGGCCAGCACCGACTCCGCGCTCTCGCCCAGCAGCTCGGCGTAGACACCGGGGGCGGTGGCGCCTTCGGTGCTGATCAACAACACCCGTGAATTGGCGTTGATGCCCAGGTCTGTAGCGCGGCCTGCGCCTTCGACCAGGCAACCGAGAGCAGCCAGCCCGGCGACACTCGATTCACCCGCCACCAGTGGAATGTCCCGCGCACTGCCAGCGGCCAGGCGGCGCATGGCTGCGATGGCCTGGTCATCTTCGATGGTCATGAAGTAATCGACACTGGCGGCCAGGAACCGCCAGGCCAACGGCGAGGTTTCGCCACACGCCAGCCCGGCCATCACCGAGTCCACCGAGCCGGTCGCCCGTGCCGGTCTGCCGGCAAGCGCACTTTGGTACAAGCAATCGGCCTGCACCGGCTCAACCATGATGAAGGTCGGCCGGTCTGCCCCGTACCGCTCCCACAGGTAGCTGACGATGCCTGCCGCCAGGCCACCTACCCCGCCTTGCAGAAAAACATGGGTGAAAGCAGGTTGTGCCGCAGCCGTAGCCGTCGCCTCGACGATTTCCGCCGCGATAGTGCCGTAGCCCTGCATGACATCACGGGGGATCACCTCGTAACCGTCGTAGGAGGTATCGGAAACCACCACCCAGTGGTTGCTGGCGGCCAGGGCAGCAGCGTGCTCGACAGATTGGTCATAGTTGCCAGTGATCCGCACGATCTGTGCGCCGTAGGCGGCGATGGCCTGCTCGCGCTCGATACTGACCTGCGCATGCAGCACGATCACGCAGCGGCAACCCATGCTTTGCGCGGCAGCCGCCAGCCCTTTGCCGTGGTTGCCATCGGTGGCACTGACCACGGTGAAGTCCGCCAGCACCCCGGCGTATTTACCGTCCAGCAGCCCATGCGGGTCAAACTGCTGTTCAGGGAAGGTCCGCAAGACCAGCCGCACCAGCGCGATGGGTGCGCCCAAAGCCTTGAAACTGCCCAACACCGAGCGCACGGATTCGTCTTTCACCATGATCTGCGCCACACCAAGCGCACCTGCCAGGTCAGGCAGGGAATACAAGGGTGTTGCTCCCGCATTGAGCTGTGACCAGTGGGACAGCCACTGGCGGCTTTCATGGGCCTTGGCGATGCTCATGACCGCTTTTAGCGAGTCCGGGTAAGGCTGGCGGCTGGCCTTGGGGTTGGCGATAAACATGCAGCACTCCTTTCAACAGGCAACAAGACGCCCCTACCGCTGCATTCAGGCCTCAGCGGGTTGGGATCGAGAGAAGGAATCAGCCGATGGTGCGCAAACGGTGCCGGAAGCCCCGGTCTTGCACCCTGATCAACCTATGGAGAAATTCTATTCAGCTGCTGCGCACTAGAATCTTGATTTTCAGTGAAGACATGAACTTCTATTACGATTTACATCACTCCACACCCTTTCCATTACGGACTATTCACCATGCCCCTCGATCACTTCGACCTGGCCTTGCTCGACGCGGTGCAGCGCGACGCTGGTACTTCACAACTGGACCTTGGCAGCCAGGTCAATCTCTCCTCCGCAGCGGTAAACAGGCGGCTGAAAAAGATGACCGAGGATGGCGTCATTCGCGGCACCGTTGCACAGGTAGATGCGCAAAAGCTTGGCTACACACTCACGGTCATCGCCCAGGTGGAATTCGAGAACGAGCGACTGGATTTACTCGACGCCATGAAAAAGACCTTTCTGGCCTGCCCGCAGGTGCAGCAGTGCTTTTATGTCGCCGGCGAGTGCGACTTTGTGCTGATCCTGCTGGTGCGCGACATGGAGCAGTACACGCAGCTCACGCGTGAACTGTTTTTTCAGAGCAACAACGTGAAGCGGTTCAAGACGCTGGTCTCGATGAGCAATGTGAAGACGGGAGTATTCGTACCTACCCTGGATTGAGGCGCGCACAGGTACGCGGCGACTCTGCCCCCTAGGTACCAACCTGTATGCCGTAACAGCATGGTAATAGAAGAATATCGGTATTAGACGGCATAGTTATGCCGTTTTAGTCTTCCCCTCACCCGGCGGCCTTGCATGTGCACACATGTTCCTAGCCCGCCCCTCCCTGTTGCGCCCTGCCACAAAAATAACTAACAGGCACTCACCGATGCTTAACAAACAGGCTAACGCTCGCTGGCTTGCCGGCACCCTTGCGACTTTTTTCTCCCTCTCCCCGGTTATGGGCAAGGCCCAGCCAGGCTTGCTCGAAGACAGTTCGCTGACCATGAACCTGCGCCATTGGTACTCCCATGAGACAGGCCATAAAAGCACCTATTTCCTGGCTCCAGACAAAGGAAGCGCGAAGCCGGTCAACGACCGTACGGCTTGGTTGCAAGGCGCCAGGCTCGATTTCGTCTCAGGCTATACCCAAGGCCCGGTTGGCCTGGGTATCGACCTGTCGCTGTATGGCGCGGTAGCGCTTGAACGCAGTGGGTTGGCGGCAGCCGGCGGCAGCAGCAGGCTGCTCGTGGAGCGCGACGGCGATGTGGTCGACGACTGGGGCAAGGTCGGTATCGCAGCGGCCAAACTCAAGGCCGGCCAAACCGTGATCAAGGTCGGCAGGCAGCAGGTACGCACCCCCGTCATGGACTATGCGGACACCCGGACCTTACCTGCGTCGTTCGACGGCGTGTCGCTGGAAAGCCACGACCTCGGCGCACTGACGCTCAAGGCGGGCTACTTCGACCGGGCCACGCCACGCACCGGCGCAGGCAGCGAAGACCTGACGTCGACCATGACCACGCGCAAGGTTGAAAGCGATTGGGTTGCCTATGCCGGCGGCGATTACAACCTGAACACGGCAGCAACGGCCAGCCTCTATCTTTCCCGCTTCGATGCCATATGGGACCGCGCCTATCTGGGCTTCAACTCCCGCCACGAGTGGAACGCTGCCTGGGCTAGCGAAGTGCAGGCCGACCTGTATCACACCCGTTCCAGCGGGCGTGAACTGGCCGGGGCAATCGACCAACAGGTCTACGGCCTGAGCCTGACCCAGCGTTACCTCAACCACTCGGTGAAGTTCGGGCTGCAGCAGGTGGTCGGGGACGAGTACTTCGATTATGTCGGCGAATCCAACGCCATTTCACTGCCCAACACCATGCTCTCTTACTACAACGGCCCCAACGAGCGTTCGTTTCAAGTCAAGTACACCAATGACTTCACCGCCTACGGCGTGCCCGGCCTGAAAACCATCCTCTGGTACATCAAGGGCTGGAACATCGACGGCACCGCTTACGACGGCGGCGCCAACGCAGCCTACGGCTGGGCGTCGAGCCAAAACGGCGAGAGCCACTACGAAGTGGGCGCCTTTCTCAACTACGTGGTGCAGTCCGGGCGCATGAAGAACCTCAGCGTCCTCACCGGCAACGCCTGGCATCGCGCGAGCCGCAACCAGATCGAAGGCAATCTCGAAGAGTTCCGCCTCATCGTCAACCTGCCAGTGAAGCTCTTCTGAGCGCTGCAGCAACGCCCCCCTTCTAAGGAGAACCTCCATGAAACCCTTGTTTGCCGTACTGATCGGCTCCCTGCTAGGCGCGCCAAGCGTGCAGGCCTGGGCCAGCATGCCTGATGGCACCTGGGTAAAGCACGCTGCCTTGAAGGTCGAGGACGAGGTCGTGCGGATCCGGCGACAGATTCACCAGCATCCGGAGCTGGGCAACCAGGAGTTCCAAACGGCCCAGCTGGTTGCCAAGCAGCTACGTGAACTGGGCATCGAGGTGCGCACCGGCATTGCCCGTACCGGCGTGGTCGGCGTGCTCAAGGGCGGTAAGCCTGGGCCGGTCATGGGCTTGCGTGCCGACATGGATGCTTTGCCCGTGCAGGAACAGACCGGCCTGCCGTTTGCCAGCAACACGGTTGCCCAGTACCAGGGCAAATCATCCCCAGTCATGCATGCCTGTGGCCACGATGCCCACACGGCCATGCTGCTCGGGGCGGCACGGTTACTGGCCGAGCATCGCGAACAGGTGGCCGGGACCGTGGTGTTCATCTTCCAGCCGGCTGAAGAAGGTGGCGCGGACATCGACAATTTCACCCAGGGTGCCGAGGTGGGGGCACGCAAGATGATCGCCGAAGGCGTGCTGACCGACCCGCCGATCGAGGCGCTGTTCGGCCTGCATGTGGTGGCTGGCATCCCGACCGGTGAGCTGCGCTACCGCCCCGGCGCGACCATGAACAGCGCCGATGGGGTGCGTATATCGCTGCAAGGTGTGCAGGCCCACGGCTCGATGCCGTGGAAGAGCAAGGACCCGGTAGTCGCCGCAGCGCAGGTGGTCACCAGCTTGCAAACCCTGGTAAGCCGCCGGGCAGACCTGACCCAAGGCATGGCAGCTGTCACCATCGGCAGCATTCACGGTGGCACTGCGCCGAATGTCATCCCGCAGGACCTGACGATGCTGGGCACCCTCCGCACCAGCAACAACGACATCCGCAAGACCCTGCTCGGCGACTTGCCAAACCTGGTGGAGCACATCGCCCTCGCCCACGGGGTGGCCCCCAAGGTGGAGCTGTCGGAATACGCCCCCGTGCTGATGAACGACCCAGCGCTGACCCAGGCAATGGTTACGGCGCTGCAGCGCGCCTCCGATGGCAAGGCAGCGCGGCTGGATTACACATTCTCCGCCAGCGAAGACTTCGCCCACTATGCCACCCAGGTGCCCAGCCTGTTCGTGCTGCTGGGTGCCACCCCTGCCGGCCAGGACATGAGCAGCGCACCGGTCAACCACAGCCCGTCGTTCACTGTGGATGAAGCCACGCTGAGCACCGGTGTACGCGCCCACGTCGAGTTTGTGCTGGCCTACCCGGCCTACGCCCAAGCGCGCCAGGCCGTGCGTTGAGTTTGCTTCAAGCCCACCCGCTACGCGCGCGCTATCACCCCGGGTGCCGCGCCGCGCAGCTTTGATCAGAGAGATGAACAATGCAAATCTGGAAGTGGAGTGCCACCGAAACGCGTGCACGGATCGCGGCAGGTGAAGTCAGCTGCACAGAAGTCGTCACGCAGCACATCGATCGCTGCGAGGCGATCAACCCCAGCATCAACGCTGTGGTCACCCGCAACTACGAACAAAGCCTCGCGCAGGCTCGGCGGATGGACCAGCAGCGCCGCGCCGGTGACACGCTGCCGCCACTGTTCGGCGTGCCGGTCACGGTAAAGATCAATGTCGACCAGGCAGGCTACGCCAACTCCGATGGGGTTCCCGCCCTGGCCGCGCAACGCTGCGAACACGACGCACCCGTAGTGGCCAACCTGCGCAAGGATGGGGCGATCATCATTGGCCAGACCAACACGCCGGAGTTCAGCACCCGCTGGTTCACTGACAACCCGCTGCACGGTGCCACCTCCAACCCCTGGAACGCGGCGCTGACGCCGGGTGGCTCGTCAGGTGGCGCAGCGGCGGCCGTGGCGTCAGGCATTGGCTGTATCGCCCATGGCAACGATATGGGCGGCTCGCTGCGCTACCCGGCGTACTGCTGTGGCGTGACCACCTTGCGCCCGTCCATGGGCCGCATCGCGAACGGTTCGCCCGCCTGTGAACAGGGCCGCCCGCCGATTTCCCAACTGTTTTCGGTGCAGGGTCCGATCGCGCGCAATGTGCAGGACTTGCAACTGGCGTTTGCGTCGATGAGCCAGCCCGCCGCCCTCGACCCGGACTGGCGCGCCGGGCGCAACGCCGGGCGCATCGATCGCCCCATGCGCGTGGCCTGCTGCATCGACCCGTTCGACAGCGGTGTCAGCCCGGCAGTGGAACGTGCCATAGCCACCGCGTGCCTGGCGCTGACCGAGTCCGGGCACCAGGTAGAACAGGTTCGCCCGCCACTGGCCCTGGAAGGCGCGATGCTTTGGGGGCGATTGGTCGCCGCCGAATCCACTGCATTGTTCGTAGAGGGTGTCGCACGCCATGGCTCAGCGCAGATCAACGAGGTGGTCAACGGCATGAATGCCCACTTCGGTGCCTCCGATGCCGGTCAGCTGCTGCGCGACTTGCGCCTGCGCAACCTGATCCGTCGCCAATGGAACCTGTGGCTGCAGGCCTACGACGCCGTGCTGATGCCGGTCTCGGCCCAGGCGCCGTTCGCGGACAACTACGACCTTGGCGCCCCGGCGCAGCTCGAAGCGCTGCTTGAGGCCCAACGCGCGCTGTACTTGGTGAACCTGCTGGGTTTTCCAGCGGTTGCCGTGCCGACCGACGTGCAGGCAGACGTACCGCAAGGTGTGCAACTGATCGGCGCCCCCCTGGAAGACGAGCGCTGCCTGCAACTGGCAGCAGACATCGAACGCCACTGCGGGGTGTTCACGCCCGCACTGTGGAACAAGCAACAATCCTTCAGCAACAAGAGCCTTTGACATCATGACCCGATTCATCAGCGTTTCAGACCTCAGCGAGTACTTGTCCGGTCATGGGGTCGATACCCTGCTGCGCCGCCTGACCGACTACATCGAAGATGATTTCCGTCGATGGCAGGCCTTCGACAAGTCTGCACGGCTGGCCAACCATAGCGATGTCGGCGTCATCGAACTGATGCCCATCGCCGATGCCGGGCGTTATGCCTTCAAGTACGTCAATGGCCATCCAGGCAACATCGAGCACAACTTGTCCACGGTCATGGCCTTCGGCGTGCTGGCCGATGTCGCCACCGGCTACCCGCTGCTGCTCTCGGAACTGACCCTGACCACTGCAATCCGCACCGCTGCCACTTCAGCACTGGCGGCCAGGTACCTGGCCCGTGACGACGCGAAGGTGATGGCCTTGATCGGCAATGGCTGCCAGAGCGAGTTCCAGGCCATCGCGTTTCACACCCTGCTGGGTATTCAACGGGTGCAGTGTTTCGATGTGGACCCTCGCGCCACGCAAAAGCTGCTGCACAACCTCAAGGACTATCCAGGCCTTGAGGTGGTTGCCTGTGAATCGGCCGAGGCGGCCGTGCACGGCGCGGATATCATCACCACGGTAACCGCCGACAAATGCCTGGCCACCATCCTCACCTCGGACATGGTGGCGCCAGGCATGCACATCAACGCCGTGGGCGGCGACTGCCCCGGCAAGACCGAGCTTGACCCGCAGGTGCTGCGCCAAGGCACGGTGTTCGTCGAGTACGAGCAACAGACGCGTATCGAAGGCGATATCCAGCAACTGCCCGGTGATTTTCCGGTTACCGAACTGTGGACCCTGATCGCCAATGACCGTCACGGTCGCACGAGCAAGGACGAGATCACCGTGTTCGATTCGGTGGGCTTCGCCCTTGAGGACTACTCGGCCCTGCGCCTGCTCTACGAGCTGAGCAGCCAGGAAGGCCTTGGCAGCAGCATCGAACTGGTCCCTGAACTGCCCGACCCCAAGGACCTGTACAGCCTGACCAAAGATGGCCGGGCAACGCGCAGCCTGCACAAGGTTGCCTGACTTCCGGCACACGTGCGACCGAGGCCCACGTGCCCGGTCGCCGACAATCAGCGCTTTGCCTGCGTCGCCAACAAGAACAACATATTCCAAACAGTGGGGCATCCATGAGCAATACGGCTACCTTCAAGCGCAACCTGGGGCTGCTCGACCTGACCCTGATCGGCGTCGGGTCAATGATTGGCTCAAGCTGGCTGTTTTCATCGCTACTGGCGGTGAAGATCGCCGGTCCGGCCGCCTGGATTTCCTGGCTGATCGCTGCATTCGCCAGTTTCTTCATCGCCATGACCCTGGCCGAACTGGGCAGTGCGCTGCCCAAGACCGGCGGGTTGGTCCGATACCCGGCCATGACCCACGGGCCTCTGATCGGGTTTATCGTCAGCTTTGCGGCGTTCATCATGTACTCGTGCGTGGCCGGGCTCGAGGCCGTGGCGGTGCGCACCTACGCCAGCGCCTGGCTGCCCGCGCTGGGCGGTGCAGAACCCACCCTGCTCGGCTGGTGGTTCCAGGCCGGCTTGATCGGGGTGTTCTTCCTGATCAACTACTTCGGGGTCAAGTCGTTCGGCAAGGCCAATTCGCTGGTAACCGTCATCAAGCTGGGGGTGCCGGCGGTGGTGATCGTGACCTTGGCCTTGCATTTCGAACCCAGCAATTTCACCGCCCATGCGTTCGCGCCAAACGGCGTCAGCGGTATCACCGCCGCCGTTTCCACTGCGGGGCTGATCTTTGCCTTTGGCGGGTTCCAGAACATCGTGATGTTCAGCGCCGAGGTCAGGAACCCCTCGCGCACCATTACCCTGGCGATCTTCTTCTCGTTGCTGATCACCACGCTGGTGTATGTGCTGCTGCAAGTGACCTTCATCGGGGCGGTGCCCAGTGCAATGCTGAACCAAGGCTGGGGCGCCCTGCAGATGAGTACGCCATTCGCCGACCTGGCCAGCATGCTGGGCCTGGCATGGCTGGTCAAAGTGATCATGGCCGATGCCCTGATCTCACCCGCCGGCACCGGCAACGTGTACCTGGCGGCAACCGCACGACAGGTGTATGCATGGGCGCGCAATGGCACGTTCTTCAAACGCTTCACCGCACTGGACGCCAACACCGGCGTCCCCCGGCTGGCCCTGTGGCTGTCGCTGTTCATGGCGCTGTTCTGGACGTTGCCGTTTCCCTCCTGGGAGGCCTTGGTGCAGGTGAACTCGGCAGCTGGGGTGATGCTGTTCACGCTGCTACCCATCTGCGTGATGACCCTGCGCCTCAACGCGCCCGACCTGCCGAGGCCTTATCGGATCCGCGGCATCGGCCTGATCGCGCCACTGGCATTCGTGAGTGCAACGTTCATCTTCTATTGGGTGGGCTGGAAGACCCTGTCGTGGATGCTCGGCGCGTTCCTGCTATTGATGCTGGTCTATTGCCTGGTGGCCCGAGGCAGACAAGTCGCGGGGGTTGGCTTTGCCCAGCAGCTGCGCTCAAGCGCCTGGATCGTCGCCTACTTCCTGGGCTTGATGCTGATCAGCTGCCTTGGCAACTTCGGTGGCAGCGGGCTCATGCCGGCGCCGTGGGACCAGGCCTTGGTTCTGGTGTTGTCGCTGGCATGCTTCTATTGGGGTGTCGTGTCTGGCATCGCGCGCGCGCCACAGCAGGTGAGGCTGGCCACCGTGCCCGGCGCTTAATCGATGCATTGCAGAAAGCCTGCCAGCCGCAAGGCGATGGCCTCCAGGGCTTGCGGGCAGTAATGTTCAGCGCTCCAACCGGCGTGCAGGTCAATGCCCAGGTAAGGTTGCGCAGGGCTGGGTAGCGGGTCAATGACCCGCAGGCTGTACGCACCGAAGCGCGGCAGGTCGGTCACGATACCAATGCCGCGCCCGGCTGCGCACAGCGCTTGCAACACAGTGGCGTGGCCACATTCGCTCACCCCACGGTAAGCCAGCCCTGCACGAGCCACCGCCAGGTCCAGCTGGATGCGGCTGATGTTCTGGCTGCCGAGCAGCAGCAAGTCGTGTTGCAGCAGCTCGGCCAAGGCTATCTCGCTGCGCCCTTCGAGCGCCCATGGGTGCGCTGCCCAGACATAGGCGCGCAAGGGCGCCCGTCCCAGGTAAAGGCTACGCAGGTCGCTGTCGAGGGCGCTGGGTGTAACCACCATGTCCATGCCTTGATGAAAGCGCTCAAGCAGATCGGCATGAGGCGCATCCACGGTGAGGATCATCGGGTCGTCCCTGCCCAGCGTAGTGATGAATGGCGCGATCAACTCACTGATGGTGGCAGGCGTGGCGGCGATGCGCAGGTCGCGCAGTTGGCCGCTGGCCAGGCTTTGCGCGGCAATGCGGATACTGCGCGCCTTCTCCAGCAACTGCCGCGCCAGCGGCACCAGGGTATGGCCCGCAGCAGTCAGGGCCAAGCGGTTGCGATGGTGCTCGAACAGCTGCAGGCCCAGCTCCTGCTCCAGGGTCTGGATCTGACGGCTCAGCGCTGGCTGAGCCAGGTGCAGTTTATGAGAGGCCGCGGTCACGGTGCCTAGATCGACCACTGCAAGAAAGCACTCGATCCGCCTGATATTCACTGTGCAGGTACTCTTAGGCCAATGCAGAACGTGCCCATGAACAGGTCATCACAGCTAGGAAGTCATGGGCTCGCATGGCGCGCATCATAACGGGCTTTGCAACATTGCTACAGAGGCTTGCGGATACGCCGACGGCGCCACCTTGAAGGCAGCACCGCCTGCAACGGCGCCTCAAGCCCCCATGTGCATCTCGCGAATCAGCTTCTTGTTGATCTTGCCAATGCTGGTCTTGGGGATATCGGCAACGAAATGCACCTGTCGCGGAATCGCCCACTTGTTGATCTGCCCGCAGTCGACGAACTGCTTCAGGTGCGCCTCGAGCATCGGCTGGTCAAGGCTGCCGTCTGATGCACGCACCACCAGGGCGATAGGCCGCTCGCCCCACTGCTCGTCAGGGATGCCGACCACCGCCACGGCGCTGACCGCCGCATGCTGGCTGATCAGGTTTTCCAGGGTCAACGAGCTGATCCACTCCCCGCCGGTCTTGATCACGTCCTTGATCCGGTCCTTGATCTCCAACACCCCGTGGCGGTCGATCGAGCCCATGTCACCGGTGTGCAGCCAGCCGTCCTGCCACAGTTCGGCGCCTTTCTGCGGCTCGTGCAGGTAGCCCTGGGTCAACCAGGGTGAGCGCACCACGATTTCACCCAGCGACTCACCGTCGTGGGGCATGGCGTTACCCTGGGCATCGACGATGCGCAGGTCAACCATCGCCACGGGGGCGCCGGTTCTGATCCGCTGCGCGACCTGCTCGGCCATGGGCAAGGCCAGGTCGGCTTCGCGCAAGTGGGTCAGGGTCAGCAGCGGGCAGGTCTCGGACATCCCGTAGCCACTGTAGATCAACATGCCACGCTCGCTGGCCTGGCGGGCCAGGCCGTGGGTCAACGCGCTGCCACCGAGCAGGATCTTCCAGCGGCTGAAATCGGTGTGCTGGCCTTGCTCGCAGTCCAGCATCATCTGCAACAGGGTGGGCACGCAGTGGGAGAACGTCACCCCTTCGTCGCGGTACAACCGCACCAGGGTGTTCGCCTCGTAGCGCCCGGGGTACACCTGCTTGACCCCCAGCATCGTGGCCACGTAAGGCACGCCCCATGCGTGCACATGGAACATCGGCGTGATGGGCATGTACACGTCGCTGGACCGTAACAGCGGCTGGCCATCGTAGGCGGCGAAGGTGCCCAGCTCGTTGAGGGTGTGCAGCACCAACTGGCGGTGGGAGAAGTACACCCCTTTGGGGTTGCCCGTGGTGCCGGTGGTGTAGAACAGCGTCGCCACCGAATGCTCGTCGAAGTCGTCGAACTCGGCTTCAGGGCTGGCGGCGGCCAGCAGCGCTTCGTACTCGCCCAGCACGGGCAACGAAGTGGCCGGCGCCTGCGCGTCCGTAAGCTGCACGTAGCCGCGCACGGTCCCCAGCTGACCGTGAATCTGCTCCAGCAGCGGCACGAAGTCGTCATGCACCAGCACCAGGTCGTCTTCGGCGTGGTTCATGGTGTAGGCAACCTGCTCGGGGGACAGGCGCACGTTCACCGTGTGCAACACCGCACCCAGCATCGGCACGGCAAAGAAACACTCGAGCGAGCGGTGGCTGTCCCAATCCAGTAGCGCCACGGTATCCCCGGCCTGCACCCCGGCCGCACGCAGCGCATTGGCCAGGCGCCGGACCCGCTGGTCGAGGTCGCGGTAGGTGTAGCGCAGCTTGTCGGCGTAGACGATCTGCTGTTCCGGCTGGTGGCGTACCCCTGACATCAGCAGGCGTTTGATCAGCAGGGGGTAGGCATAGGCACCGGCTGCCGGCGGCATTATTTTTGTCTTGGCCATGTAGGTAGCTTCCAGTTATTCGTGTTCGGTTCGACTAAAGGGCACTCACGCGCTCATCCGCGTGGGCGCCTGGGGTTGGCACACGCGCTCGTCAGGTGGCGTCGGCGCAGCACACGTCTCGGGCTCGGCGGCAACAAAGCGCTTGTCCGGCAGCAGGAAGTACGACAACGCCGGGATCAGCACCAGGGCACCCAGCATGTTCCACAGGAACATGAAGGTCAGCAGGATGCCCATGTCGGCCTGGAACTTGATCGGCGACCACGCCCAACCGACCACGCCCGCCGCCAGCGTGATGCCGACCAGGCCGACCACCCGGCCGGTGAAGGCCACGGCGTTCTGGTAGGCCTCGCCCAACGAGCGGCCCTGGCGCTGGTAGTGCAACTGCACGCTGAGCAGGTACAAGGCGTAGTCCACGCCAATGCCGACACCCAGGGCGATGACCGGCAACGTGGCCACTTTCACGCCAATGCCCATCGCCACCATCAAGGCCTCGCACAGCACCGAGGTCAGCACCAGCGGCAACAGCGCCACCAAGGTCGCTCGCCAGCTGCGGAAGGTGATCAGGCAAAACAGCGTGACCGCCAGGTAGACGAACAGCAGCATGGTGCGGTTGGCGTCACGGACCACGATATTGGTTGCCGCCTCGATGCCGGCGCTACCGGCCGCAAGCATGAACTGGCGCTCTGGGGTGCTGTTTTCGCGGGCAAAGCGGTCGGCGATAGCCACCACATCGTCGAGGGTCTGGGCCTTGTGGTCCTTGAGGTAGGCGATCACCGGCATCAGCGAACAGTCGTTGTTGAACAGCTCCGGGGCGTTGACCGACGCTTGTTGGGCGGCATAGTTGAGCATGTCTTGGTTGCGCTGCAGGCTGCTCATCTTCGGGTTGCCCTCGAACGAGCCTGCGGTGATCTGGCGCACGGCGTTGACCAACGAAACGGTGGTCTGCACGCCCGGGTACTGCTGCAGCTCCCAGGCCAGGCGGTCGGCGAGCATCAGCGTCTGGTAGCTCAGGCAGCCTTCGGGTGGGGTCTTGATCATCACCGCAAACAGGTCGCTGGACAGTGCGTAGTGGCGGGTGATGTAGGCGTTGTCGCGGTTGTAGCGCGAGTCGGCGCGCAGCTCCGGCGCGCCGCTGTCGAGGTCGCCGATCTTCAGCTGCAGGCTTGCCCAGAAACCAACTGCGCCCATCAGCACGGCCACCAGCACCGCGCCGGTCGCCCACTTGCGCGTGGTGAAGCGGTCGAGCGCATCCCACAGCTTGCCGAAGCCGCGGTGCTCGGCGGCGCGGCGGTCGATGCGCAGGGCGCGCTCGGCGGCCTTGCGGCCCACGCCGACATACGACAGCGCCACCGGTATCAACAGCAACGAGGTGAAGATCAGTACCGCAACCCCAATGCTCGCGGTGATCGCCAGGTCCTTGATCACCGGGATGTCGATCAGCATCAGCACGGCAAAGCCCACGGCGTCGGCCAGCAGCGCGGTGACCCCGGCCACGAACAGGCGCCGGAAGGTGTAGCGCGCGGCTACCTGCCTGTGCGTGCCGCGGCCGATGTCCTGCATGATGCCGTTCATCTTCTGCGCCGCATGCGAGACGCCGATGGCGAAGATCAGAAACGGCACCAGGATCGAATAAGGGTCGATGGCATACCCCAGCCAGCCGACGATACCCAGTTGCCACACCACCGCCGCCAGCGAACAGCACACCACCAGCAAGGTACTGCGCACACAGCGGGTATACAGGTAGATGATCAGCAGCGACGTGCCCACCGCCAAGGCGAAGAACATCATCACCTGGACCAGCCCGTCGCTCAGGTCGCCCATCAGCTTGGCAAAACCGATGACCCGCACCTTGTACTTGCCGTGGCCCTCCTCGCCTGCCCTGCGCGCCTTGCTGTCGCCGGCGTACTCGTACTTGTCGCGCAGTTGCTGTTCGAGCATCTGCGAGAACTGCCGGTAGTCGATGCCGCGGCCGGTGGCCAGGTCGTGGTCGAGCAGCGGCACCACCAGCATGCTCGACTTGAAGTCGGTCGCCACCAGGCTGCCGACGATGCCGGCACGGTTGATGTTCTGCCGCAGCTGCTCGATGTCGGCCGGCTTGCCCTGGTAGTCGTCGGGCATCACCGTGCCGCCCTGAAAGCCCTCCTCGGTGACTTCGGTCCAGCGCACCCCGGGGCTCCACAACGACTTCATCCAGGCGCGGTCCACGCCCTGGGCGAGAAACAGCTCGTCGTTGATCTGCTTGAGCACAGTCAAGTACTCAGGGTCGAAAATGTCGCCCTGGGTGTTCTCCACCACCACCCGCACCGAGTTGCCCAGGCCGCGCAGCGATTTGCGGTTGTCCAGGTAGTTCTGGATGTAGGGTTGGCTCTGCGGGATCATTTTCTCGAAACTGGGCCGCAACTCCAGGCGGGTCAGCGCCAGGTAGCCCAATACCCCCGTGACCAGCACCATGAACAGCATGAACAGCGGGCGGTAGTTGAAGACCATGCGCTCCAGCAGGTTGCCGGAGCGGGGATCGAAATCCTTCAGGTCGCGGATCACCGGCAGGGTGTCTTGCTTGATGTTGGCCATCACGAGTTCTCTTCGAATGCTTGGGGTTGTTATCGGGCCGGCAGCACGCGTACACCGCGTTCACCCACCAGTACGGTGCCGTTGCTGCGGGCCTGCACCGCAGCGGTCACCGGCGCCGGCGGCACCTGCGGCTGCACGGCAAAACTCAGGCCGCCGTCGCGGCTGCGCAGTACCTGGCCGGCCTGGCTGAACAACCAGTAGTCGCCGTTGCTGTCGATGCTGGCAGCCGTGATGCTTTGCGTAACCCCCGTGTTCACCCGGGCCCAGCTCTGCCCGCCGTCACTGCTGCGCGCCACATGGCCACGCAGGCCATACGCAAGCACTTCGCCGGGTTTACCGAGCACCCCGAACCAGGTCCCTTGGTAGGGGCTGGGCAAGCTGACGAAACGCTGTTGCCCAGCCTGCCACTTGAGCAGCAAGCCCTGTTCACCGGCCACGTACAGCTCATCACCGATTGCATGGATGGCATTGAGGTGCAGGCCTTGCGGGTTGTCGGTGCGGTCCTGCATCGGCACCCAGCTGTTGCCGCCGTCGTCGGTGCGCAGGATCAGGTTGAACACGCCCACTACGTAACCGTGCCGGGCGTCGACGAACCACACGCCAAGCAAGGGTTTGTCGGCGCCCTCCTCCACCAGCCGCTGGCCTTCGGCGGCAAATGCCGGCCATTGGGGGTCGTCCGGATGCGCCTTGGCCAAGGCCTGGTAATGCGCCTCGACCAGCGTGCCGATCTGCCGGCCGTCAAGCTGCCGGGCCCAACTCGCCCCCCCGTCGCGGCTGTGCAGGACCACGCCATCGTTGCCCACCGCCCAGCCTTCGCGCGCATTCGCAAACACCAGGGCGTTGAGGTCGGCACTGACCGGCACACTGGCCTGGTGCCAGTCCTGGCCCTGGTTGTCGGAATACACGATGTGCCCACGCGGCCCCACCGCCACCAGCCGATCCCCCGCCCGCGTCACATCGCGCAAGGGGCTGAGCACCGCCAGCGCACTCGGCTTGGCCGGCAAGTCCAGCACATCGACATACCCAGCCGCCCGCGCCGGGCCTTGAACGCCAGCCACAGCCATGGCCAACGCCAGCGCCCAGGGCGCCCATTTTCTTGAACAAGCCATGCCACATCCTCTGCAGACTCTGCCGGCTGCCCTTCTGGCGCGGCCGGCAGGTTGATCGTCGGGGGTCAGCGAATACCGGCGCCGGCGAGGGCTTCGGGCGACCACTGCGCCTTGGACAGAGGGCTGATGTACTCGATACCACCGTGCGGGCCGATCAGGCCGTTGATGTTGTAGCTGCCGCCGACCAGGTCGTAGACCACATGCGGGTTGTTGTTGGGGATCTGCACGTCGTAGCTCTGCGTGAAGAAGCTGTAGGAGCCGCGATACAACTGGCCTCGGGCGTCGTACTGGTCGGACGCCAGGGCGAACCAGCTGTCCTCGTCCAGGTAGAAGCGGCGTTTGGCATAGATGTGCCGGGCATTGCCCTTGAGGGTGCCCTCGACCACCCAGACCCGGTGCTTCTCCCAGCGCACCTGGTCTGGCGCCAGGTGGTTGGGCGTGGTCAGGCTTTTCGGGTCGTGAATGTAGGTCAACCGGTAGGTGTTGTACGGCACGTACATTTCGCGCTTGCCCACCAGGTGCCAGTCATAGCGGTCCAGCGCACCGTTGAACACATACACATCATCGAAGGTACCGGAGCCGGCCGTACCGGGGTTTGGCGTGTCGTAAGCCAGGTTCGGTGCCAACTTCACCCGGCGCTGGCCCGGCAGGTACTGCCAGGCGCGGCGTTCCTGCACCAGAGGGTTGGCGGCATCCTTGAGCATCATCGACTCACCGGCACGGCGTGCCGGGCCTTCGAAGTACAGCTTGGTCTGGAAATAGATGTCCTTGGCTCCGATGACCTTGTTCAGGTCCTCGTAGATCGGGTAGGCGTTGTAGGCCAGGCCCGTGGTGGCCAGGGCTGCCACACCGGCTGCGTCGACGTTCCACGAATCGTACTTGGCCTTCTGCGCTACGCCCTGGTAGCGCAGCAGGTGGTTCCACATGGCTTCGGCGCCCGACTGCGGGATGGGGAACGGCACGCCAGGCAACACATTCTCGATGGCCAGGCCATCCTCTAGCGACTTGGCGTTGGCGGCATTTTTCAGGGTGTTGTCCAGCAGCGCCTTGGGCAATGCCGCCGTACGGTGGCTCGGGTAGACCTCGATGCGGAAGGTGGGGAAGCGCTTGGCCAGCTCCACCGTGGTGGCGGTCAGCGAGCCCTGATACTGCTCGACGTTCTTGCCATCGATCACCAGTAGTGGCTTTTCCGCCGTGTAGGGGTCAGGCCGCAGGGTATCGCCTTGCTTGAAACCGGCAGGCGGGGTGTTCAGGCCGCCCTCGTAGGGCGGGATGGAGCCGTCGGCGTTGCCCGCCTGGTCGGCCCCCACCACGGTCAGGTCCTTGCCCAGCCGGGCGACGTCCTGGGCCGGTGCGCCCGCGTGGGCATGCCCGGCGAAGATGACCGCCAGCGAGGCGCACAGCAGGCTGTTGAGATGCTTCATCGCGTTTCTCCGCTTGTTGTTGTAGTGGCGTTTCAGAAGGTGGTCTTGAACGATGCGGTGACCATGCCGCGGTCCTTCAACAACGGCGCCAGGCCTGCCTGCGAGGTAATCTGGCCGGGGATGCACTGGTAGCGCCCGTTGGTGCCTGGGGTGTTGTTGTCGGTACCGGTTTCGCAGGTATCGAACTTGCCGAAGGAGTCGACATACTTCAGGTCGAACTTGTACTTCTGGTAGACATCGGCGGCGATGCCCACCGAGTAGCTGCCCGAATCCTCGTTGCCGCCCAGTTGCACGGCAGAGTTGCCCTTGAGGCCGACGTTGTAGGACAGCGGCATGGAGATATCGACCCCAGGCAGCGCCTGGAACCAGGTCGGCGTGAAGTTGACCGCCAGGGTGTAGGCGTTGGTGGTGACCTTGTCGACACCCTCGTAGCTGGAATCACCCTTGAAGGTCTGCTCACCCTTGTCGACGCTGACCAGGTGGGTCATGGCGCCCTCCACCGCCAGCGACGAGGCGTCCCACAGTGGCGTGGCACCGAACGTGACCAGGCCGTTGAGCACCACATGCAAGGTCTTGCCGCGGGCCAGGCCGGTCTCGCCGTTGCCCGGCACCTCGCCGATCAGGTTGGTGCCGCCCGCCGTGCCCACCAAGGCCTGGTACAGCGGCCCGTTGATGGTGGTGAAGTTGCTGATCAGCGGCATGTTCTCGCGGTAGTTGACGTCCAGCCCGACACTCACCGGCCCGACGTTCTTCGCCAGGCTGATGCCGTAGATATCGATGTCGTCGGCGTAGGCCGCCATATAGCTGGTACCGTCCAGGCTGCCGGTGTGCAGGTTGGGCGCATTGATCAGCACGGCCGGGGTCGGGTCGGAAGTGTTGCGGTAGTAGAAGCCCAGGGTGCCGTCGAGCCATTCCGGGCTCCACTTGGCCATCAGGCCGAAGTCGCCCGCGTTGCGTGGCCGGATGTCATGCCCGCGGGGTGCACCGTAGAACGCACCGGCCCCGCCAACGGCATTGGGCACCGGCAGCCAGAAGATATCGCCACCCTCGCCGAGCATGTCGTAGGCGCCCATGTAGGTACCGCCTTCGGGCAGGCGCGAGTTGTCGAACTCGAGGAAGTACTGCGCCGCCACCGTCAGCTCGGGGTTGACCGTGAAGCTCAACGACAGCTGCTTGCGCGGCAGGAACAGCTCTTTGGTTTCGGTGCCCGGCACGTTGTACAGCTTGGCCAGGTCCAGTGCCGACTGGCCATAGTTGATGCCGTTGGCGGCGTTGAACAATGTCTCGCCCCAGTACACTGAGTGCCAGCCAAGCTTGCCACTCAACATCGACTCGTCGCCGATCTCGGTGTTGTAGAAGACGAAGGCATCGAGAAACTCGCCGGACGGCCCATTGTAGTAACGGTCGCTGTAACGGCTCAGGCCATGATGACGCGCCGGGCCGCCGGCCAACACGGTGCCCGCCGGCAAGCCTGCGGCCGGGCGCGCCAGCACCAGGTTGCCGGCATTGCCCTGCTGGCCGGGGAACGGGTTGCTGTTCGAGCCGACGTCGTCATAAGCATGGTCGTACCAGCTGGCGGCGCTGACGCGCATGCCCATGCTGCCCTGATAGACGATATCCAGCTCGGTGAGCAGGTCCAGGCGCTGGGTAACCGCGCTACCCACACTGAAATTCTTGTCGCCGTCATTGAGATTGGAGGTGCGGGCGACCTTGGCGTTTTCGCCTTCGACCCGCTGGCCATAGCTCAGCTTGGCGGTGTTGTCGAAGCGCACGCTCCAGTCGGGGTCGGCGATGTCCAGCTGAAATGCCTGGGCAGCGGGTGCACCGGCGATCAGCAGCAGCGTGGCCATGAGGTTAAAGCGGGGAAGGCAGAAGAGAACGTTCTTATTGTTGTTCATGCGATGTCTCTGCTTGGGTGAGTCTCTGCTTGGGTGATAGATGCGCCCTAGTAATCGAGTTGCCGGATCAGGGCCTCGGCGTGGGGCCATGGGCCGTAGCCCGAGGCAGGGTTGAGGTGGCCGACGGCACCGAGCTCGACCAGCTCGCTGCCCCACTGCGCGGCCATGCCGGCCACTGCGGCGGGGCTGGCCAGGTGGTCATTGCTGCTTGCCGCCAGCAGGCTTGGGAAAGGCAGCGGGCCGCCCGGCAGCGGCGCCCAGCCGTGGGCGCGCAGGCTGTCAGGGCTGGGGTAGCCTTGCGGCCAGTCGCTTTGCAGGTCAGGGGGGGCGGCGAGCAAGGCGCCCTTGATCGGGCGCTGATAACGTGCGGCCCAGTGCACCACCATCAGCACACCGGCACTGTGCGCGACCAGGATCACCGGGCCATCGATTGCGGCCAGTTCACGCTCGATCGCCTCGACCCGCGCCGTGCAACTGAGCGTGTCGGTTGTCAGCGGCAGCACGGCACGCACCTTGGCCAGGCGAGCCTGCAACAGGGTTTGCCAATGTTCTGCCACATGGTCGCGCAGACCGGGAACGATCAGCACGGTAGCGGCGGTTTGCAGTTTTTCCATGTCAGGGCCCTTTGCTCTGGATCACTCGGTCGATTGCCGACTGCTTGAGGGCCAGAGTAAAGCGTCGTTCCGGCACACGCTTTACATTGCGCGTCAGCCATTTTTCAGTTGATGACACAGTTGGCATGGCGGCCCGCACGCCCTTGGTGAGTGGGACCAGCGGTCTGAAAATGGCTTTGCATCCGATGACACAAACGCTATAAGTGACTACCCGCCAGCGCAGCGGGACGCCCATCAAGAACACGTGGAAAACAACAAATATGACCGTGCTCGCCCGTGCTGCTTCGCTGACCAATTACCTGGAAGTCTCCCGCCATCTGGGCCTCAATGGCCATGGGCTGCTGGCCCAGGCTGGCCTCAGCGCTTCATTGCTCGAAGCCCCCGACCAGCGCATTCCAGTCGCTGCTGCCATCAACGTGCTCGAAGAGTCGGCGCGCCTGAGCGGCTGCGAAGCCTTCGGCCTGCGCATGGCCGAACTGCGCCAGTTGTCGGATTTTGGTGAAGTCAGCCTGCTGATCAGCCACCAGCATTCGCTGCGCGATGCGCTGCAGGTGATCGTGCAATATCGCCATGTGCTCAACAATGCCCTGGCGATTCACGTCGAAGAAACCGGCAAGACGGTGATCATTCGCCAGGAAGTCATCACCGAGCAGCCCATGCACAGCCGCCAGGCCATCGAGCTGGCCATTGGTGTCATGCACCGCTTCTGCTCGGCGTTGCTGGGCGCGCACTGGCACCCGGTCAGCGCCAATTTCACTCACGCTGCCCCCGCCGACCTGGCCATCCACCGCCGCATCTTCGGCTGCAAGCTGGAGTTCAACAGCGACTTCAATGGCATCGTCTGTTCCGCCGCCGACCTGGACACGACCAACCCACAGGCCAACGAAGCCATGGCGCGGCTGGCCCAACGCTACGTGTGTGCCCTGCAGGATGACGGCAACCCTTCGCTGGTGCACGAGGTGCGCAAATCGATCTTTCTGCTGATGCCGATGGGCCGCGCCACCATCGAGCACATCGCCCAGACCCAGGGCATGAACGTGCGCACCTTGCAGCGCCGCCTGGAAGAGGATGGCGCCACCTTCAGCGAGCTGGTCAACAGCGTGCGTCGCGACCTGGTGCTGCGCTACCTGGAAAGCCCCGGCTATTCACTGGGGCGTATCGCCGACATGCTTGGCTATTCCATGCACAGTTCATTCACCCGCTGGTTCATCAACCAGTTCGGCCAGCCACCGGCCACCTGGCGTGTGCAGCATGACCTGCACACGCCGCACAAACGCGCCCGCAGCGCCGCGCAAGGGCCTGTCACCACGCGTTGAGCGCCTGGTGTAGTGGGAGTTGTGGATGCCTGGAGATTGTATTTGGGGCCACCAGGTGCCTGGCTTGGCATTTTCAGCCCTTATCAGATCCAGCGCCGCCCGCGCGGCGCATCGCGACGCAAGGCCGCTCCTACATCTGTTTCGGGCCAATTATTCCTGAGGCATTTGCGCGCGGCCCCTTGGTGCCCGCCTCAATGTTGCGTCGAACAAACAAGGCGGTCGCGCGCTTTTGTCACAGGCATAACTGGCCCGAAACAGATGTAGGAGCGGCCTTGCGTCGCGATGCGCCGCGCGGGCGGCGCTCGATCTCCGCCCCACCTCCAAAGCGAAGACAGGCACCTAGCCGCCATCATCCTATCTCCCGACAAGCACCTACCAGCCCCACTTCCCCAACATTCCGTGAAGAAACCTAAAAAGCCGAGGGCATCCTGGCCTCCATCGCCTGGGCAAGCGCCAGGCTGTTCATGACAGGGTCTCCTGGCAGGCCATCACGATGAACACCCGGTCACCCTCCACCTCCACGGGGTAGCTGGCCACCTTGAGCGCCGTGGAATTGAGCAGGTAGCCGCTGGCCAGGTCAAAGCGCAGGCCATGGGCCCGGCACTGGATCACACCACCGTCCAGCTGGCCGGCGCACAGCGACGACCCTTGGTGCGGGCAGTTGTCGTCAATGGCCAGCAAACGCCCGGCGATATTGAACAGCGCCAGGCTTTTGCCTGCATGCTCGAACAACGCGCGCCCGCCGACCGTGGGCACGCGCTGGGCCGGCACCTCGATACGCTGCGTCATGCGCCGGCCCCCGCTGCTGCCGAACGCGACAGCGCCAGTTGCATGGCGTCGAGCAACGCCTCTGGCGGCTGCGCACCGAACACGGGCAGATGATCGTCGAACACGAAACACGGCACACCCCGGCTGGCGATGTTCGCGCTGGCACTGGCAAACGGCCGGCCATCGCCGCGCAGGCTGCCGGCCAGCGCGGCAGGCGCAAAACCGCACTGCTCGGCAATACGCAACAGCGTGGCGCGGTCGCCCAGGTCTTCGCCCAGCCGGAAATACGCTGCAAACAGCCGCTCCAGCAGCGCTTCGAGCTGCTGCTCGCTGCCCAGGTCGGCAGCATGCAACAGCAAGCGATGGGCGTCTGCAGTGTTGGGCATGCGCGCAATGCGGCTGAAATCGAGCTGTTCACCTACCGCACTGGCGGCCTCCTGTACCTGGGCCTGGCGTTGGCGCACCGCCTCGTCACTGCCCAGGCGGCGCCGGTAGAACGCGGCGAACGGCTGGCCGGCCACAGGCAGGTCGGGCAACAACTGCACGCCCTGCCAAGCCAGGTTGATCACGACCTCTGGCCGCGCTTCGCGCAATTGCGCCAACGCACGCTGCAATTGCCGCTTGCCGATCAGGCACCACGGGCAGATGAAATCGACGTACACATCAATCGACAATGAAGGGTTCACGTTCGGGCCTCCAGTACAGGCTCGACAGGCGCTGGCATGCTTTCGCCCAGGTCCAGGCGCGCCATGTCACGGTGGTAGTGGCGCTTGGCGTAGAAGAACACCGCCGCGGCGGCGATGCTGATCAACGGCACCAGTTCAAAGGCGGCCTGCAAGCCGATCAGGTCGGACACCTTGCCGGTGATCAACGGGCCGGTGGCCAGGCCGAGCAAGTTGTTGCTCAAGGTCAGGGTGGCGAAGGCAGTGCCATGCACCGTGTAGTGGGTCAGGTTGGCGACCATGGCGCTGGACGGGCCATTGGTGCCGGCGGCTATCATCATGCCCAGGCAGATGAGCACCAGTTGCGGCATGCCCGCCGGCAAGGCGAAGGCCACCGACAGCAGCACGCAACTGCCCAGGCAATAGGCGATGGCCAGGCTGATCTTGCGATCAGGGCGGTTGCGCCCCATGCGGTCGCACAGCATGCCGCACAGCACGATGCCCACCCCACTGCACAGCACGATGAGCGCCGCCACCGCGCCGGCCTGGTCGGTGCTCATGGCGTAGTAACGGTTCAGGTAACTGGGGAACCAGACGATCACCGTGCCGCCGACGAACAGCTGCAAGCCGCTGCCCACGTAGGCGCTGATGACCGAACGGCTGGAATACAGCGTGCGCAACGGCCGCAATGCCTTCAGCGCAGCCTTGTCGGCGGCATCGGCCAGGCCCCTCGGGGCAATGCGCGCCTCACGCACGATCAACGGGTAGAGCACCGCCAGGGCCAGGCCAAAGAACGCCATGCCGGCAAACGCCCAGCGCCAGCCCAGGTGCTGGGCCATCACGCCGCCCAACGCCATGCCCAGCACCGAGCCGAACATGCCACCGGCCATGAACGAGCCGGCCAGGGTGGCGCGCATCTCGCGCGGGAACACCGCCACCACCACGGCGATGCCGACGCTGCCGTAAGCGGCCTCGCCGACGCCGACCAGAAAGCGCGCGATGAACATCTGCTGGTAGTTCTCGGCGACAGCGCAGCCCAGCGTGGCCAGGCTCCACATCACCGCCATGAAGGTCAGGCTCTTGATCCGGCCGATGCGGTCGGCGAGCAAGGACAGCGGAAAGGTCAGCAGGCCGACCATCAAGGCGACGATGCCACTGAGCAGGCCGAGCTGGCTGTCGCTGAGCTGCCACTCCTGCTTCAGCAGGGGGAACACGGCATTCAGCACTTGCCGCGACATGTAGTCGGAGATCAACAAACCGAAGGTCAGGGCAAAGACGATCCAGGCGTAGCGCCGGGGGATGCCCAGTGATGTATCAGCGCCGGGTTCTGACGCACTGGCGTGGTAGGTGGCCATGCTGCCTCCTCGGGTATCTGGCTTGGGTTGTTTTTGTTGTTATGGGTAACAGCCGATCAGGTACTACTGGAAGAACAACAGCGCTCTATGGGCCCTGCAAAAACATGTGGGAGCAACTGCCTTGCTCAAGCGGCTCCCACAAGCCCCTGCTCATTCATCACGCGCGCTGTGGCACGCCCTTCTGCCCTGGCCGGCGGTTCGGCGCCATGCCGTTGGCCAGCAAGGTCTGCTCGACGGTCGCGTACTGCTCGCCGATGCGGTAGATGGCGCGCGCTTCCTTGCCGCTGGCCACCTCACGCCCCAGTTCGTGCGCCACGCGCACGGTCTGCTGAATCTGCTGCACCGAGGTGAACGGCTTGCCGTGCTGGTCGATGATGGTGTCTTCGATGCCACAGCGCGGGTGCAAGCCCATGGCCAGAGCCATGGTGTTGAACGGCAGCACGTTCTTGAGCAACGACTCCGCAGTCAGGGTGCAACCGTCCGGCGCCCGGTGCACGAAATTGAAGAAGTTGAACGGGTTGGGGCCGTCGAAGCCGCCACCAATGCCGATCCAGGTCAGGTTCAGCGGGCCTTTGTAAACCCCCTTGCGCACCAGGCGCTCGAGGGTTTCCAGGGCATGCATGCCAGTCAGTTGGAAGTGCGGCTGGATGTGGCTCGCCTGCAGGCGGCGCAGGTGCTCTTCGACCCAGGCCGGCCCCGCAGGCACGGTCATTTCACTGTAGGCGGCCTGGATCCCGGGGCTGGCCAGCGATGTGCCTTCCAGGTACTCCGGGTACAGCAGCTCCATGATGTTCATCTGGGTGGTGTTGATCGCCACCGTCACCTGGTCCGGCTTGGGGGTCAGCTCGGCCAGCATGTGCCGGGTGTCGTCGCTCAGCCACTTGGCCGCTTCGCCTTCGCCTTCGGGCGCAAAGGAAATCGAGCCACCCACCTGGATGATCATGTCCGGTACCGCTTCGCGGACCCCGGCGATCAGTTCGTTGAACTTGGACAGGCGCTTGGAGCCGGTGCCATCGAGTTCGCGCACGTGCAGGTGGAGCACCGTGGCGCCCGCTTCATAGCAGTCGACTGCCTTTTGCACCTGCTCATCCATGGTGACCGGGATGTCCTGCGGGAAATCATCCGGCATCCACTCGGGGCCATAGGGCGCCACGGTGATGACTACCTTTTCCATGTTTTCCGGGTGCAGCGAGTCGTCGAAGAATTGCATGTCTGATCCTCAGTCTTGTTCTTGTCTGTTCAGAAGGTGCTGTCGCCCATGATCCCGGCACGCTCCATCTTGCGATGGCAGGCCGGGTAGTCCATGACGGCGTAATGCTGGGTGCTACGGTTGTCCCAGATGGCGATGCTGTTGGGTGTCCAGCGCCAGCGCACCTGATACTCGGGGATATACACTTGGCTCACCAGGTAGCGCAGCAGGTCGGCGGCACCGGGGTTGGCGTCCTGGCCGAAACGCACGCGTTCGGGGGTGTGGTAATTGCTGAAATGGGTGGCGAAGGCATTGACGAACAGCACCTTCTCGCCGGTTTCCGGGTGGGTGCGCACCACCGGGTGCTCGGCGTCGGGGTAACGCGCCTTGAGCGCAAGGCGCTTGTCCAGCGGCATGGCCGCACCAAAGCTGGCCTCGATGCTGTGCCGGGCGCGCAGCCCTTCGACCCTGGCCTTGATCTCGGCCGGCAGGTTGTCGTAGGCCAGCACCATGTTCGCCCACATGGTGTCGCCGCCTACCGGTGGGCATTCGACGCAGCGCAGCACGCAGCCCATCGGCGGCGCTTCGCGCCAGGTGGCGTCGGTGTGCCAGGCATTCTCATAGCGGTCGGCCGGCTGGTCGGGGCGCTTGTAGATCTGCACCAGGCCGGGGTGCTCCGGGTCGCTGCCGGCGACCGGGTGGTCTTCCAGCTCGCCGAAGCGGCGAGCAAAGGCCACATGCTCAGCGCGGCTGATGGCCTGGTCACGCAAGAACAGCACCCGGTGCCTGAGCAGTTGGGCGCGGATCTCGGCGAACAGGCCGTCATCATGAATGGCATCGGCCAGCCTGACGCCCACCAGTTCGGCACCGATGGCGCAGGTCAGTTGTTCGACTTGCATGGCAGTGCCCCCTCAGATGACGAAGATCGACGAACCCGTGGTCTTGCGTGACTCCAGGTCACGGTGGGCCTGCACCGCATCCTGCAGGGCGTAGTGCTGGTTGATCTCGATGCGGATGCGGCCACTGCTGACATGGTCGAACAGCTCGCTGGCCAGGCGGGCTTTTTCCGCCGGCTCGGCGATATAGTCGGCCAGGGCCGGCCGGGTCATGAACAGCGACCCCTTGATCGCCAGGATCTGCGGGTCGAACGGTTCGATGGGGCCGGACGCAGTGCCCACGCAGACCATCAGGCCGCGGCGCTTGAGCGAGTCCAGCGAGCCCATGAAGGTGTTGCGGCCGACGCTGTCGAAGACCACGTTGACGCCCACGCCGTCGGTCAGCTCACGCACGCGGCTGGCCACATCCTCGTGGCTGTAGTTGATGGTGTGGTCGCAACCATGGGCGCGTGCCACCTGGGCCTTGGCGTCGGTGGACACCGTGCCGATCACGGTCAGGCCCAGCAGTTTGGCCCACTGCGAAACGATCAGGCCGACGCCGCCCGCCGCAGCGTGCAGCAGGATGCTGTCACCCGGCTTGAAGTCGTACAGGCGGCGCATCAGGTACGACGCCGTCAGGCCGCGCATGGTCATGGCGGCGGCGGTCTCGAAGGATAGGGTTTCCGGCAGTTTGATCAGTGCTGCTGCGGGGATCAGGCGTTCGGTGCTGTAGGCGCCGAGGGTGTTGATAAAGCCGGTGTAGGTCACCCGGTCGCCAACGGCCACATGGCTGACGCCCTCGCCCACCGACTGCACCACACCCGACGCTTCCACGCCCATGCCATTGGCCAGCGGGATCGGGTAGGTGCCGTTGCGAAAATAAGTGTCGGCGTAGTTAAGGCCAACCGCCACGTGGCGCAGGCGCACCTGCCCAGGGCCCGGCTCGCCGACTTCGACGTCTTCGTAGCGCAGGACCTCAGGCCCTCCGGTTTCGTAGAAACGTACCGCTTTGGCCATGCCAATCTCCTTTCTTGTCGTTCTTGTTAACCGATAAACCGCGTGTTGAAGGGCAATTTAGGCCGTTGCGCCAAGCGGCGCTTATCATCGGACGACAACGGTTTTTCAGTTGATGACAGCGCGCATGGCACAAGCGCTCAGAGCGCTGAAAGGCCACCATCGACGGCGATGGCCTGGCCGGTCATGTAGCTGTTTTCGCGGGCACACATTGCCCGCCCCCCGTGGCGGCACGGGCGAGGATCTTCTTCGCCAGGCTCATCCGGTGCACTTCGTTGGGGCCGTCATAGATACGGAAGCTACGGGCATCACGGAAGATCCGCTCGACAATCGATTCGCCCGTGACGCCCTGCCCGCCCAGCACCTGCACGCAGCGGTCGATCACCCGCCAGATGGCCTCGGAGCTGAGCACCTTGGCCATGCTCGACTCGAAATTGCCACGCTCGCCCTGGTCCAGTACCCAGGCGCAATGCCAGATAGCCAGGCGCGTGGTATGCAGGTCGATTTCGTTGTCGGCGAGCATGAAGCCCACACCCTGATGCTCGCCCAGCGGCTTGCCGAACGACATTCGCCGGTTGGCATAGTGGCAGGCCTCGTCATGGGCGCGGCGGGCCTGGCCCAACCAGCGCATGCAGTGGGTCAGGCGGGCCGGCGCCAGGCGCACCTGGGCGTAACGGAAACCTTTGCCCACCTCGCCCAGCACATCGCTGGCCGGCACCCGCAGGTTGTCGAAGCGCAACACCGCATGGCCGCCGGCAAAGCAGCTGTCCAGCGAGCCCATCATGCGTTCCAGGATAAACCCCGGGCGGTCGGTGTCGGTCAGGAACATGGACGCGCTACCGTCCTCCATGCGCGCCATGATGATCGCCAGCTGCGCGCCTTCGGCACCGGTGATGAACCACTTCTGGCCATTGATGACGTAGTCGTCACCGTCACGCACGGCCTGGGTGGTCAGCATCGAGGGATCGGAGCCGGCACCTGGGCTCGGCTCGGTCATGGCGAAGCACGAGCGGATGTGGCCCTGCACCAGTGGCCGCAGCCAGCGGTCTTTCTGCGCCGCCGTGGCCACGTGTTCCAACAGGTGGATATTGCCTTCGTCGGGCGCGTGGATGTTCAGGGCGACGGGCCCCAGTGGCGAATAGCCCGCCTCTTCGAAAATGATCGCCTTCTCGATATGGCTCAAACCCAGGCCGCCCATTTCACGCGAGGCATGCGGGGTCAGCAGGCCGTGTTCACGGGCCCTGTCGAGCAGCGTCTGGCGCAGCTCAGGCGATGGACCATGGGCTGTCTGGCGGGGGTCATGCTCCATCGGCAGTACCGATTCGGCAATGAAGTGCCGGACTTTGGCTTGCAGGGCGAGCTGTTCGGCTGGGAGGGCAAAATGCATGGTGGGGTTCCTTGTAGAGGCTCAGGCGTGCAGGCGACGCGGGTCGATGGCGGCATGCAACTGCTCCATGACGGTCTTGTCGATCGATGCCTTGCCGGGGTCGTAGGGGGTGTAGTTGAAGGTGCGTATGCACGCGTGGGTTACCTGCGCGCCCGCCATGTCGATATCGACGATGTTCAGGCAGGCAGGGTCTTGTTCGAAGGCGGCAAGCCCGCCCAGCCCGGCTCCGCTGGCCCAGGCCAGCAGGATGCGGTTGACGGCGTCGTGGCTGACCAGCAGCAGCGATGCCCAGCCGGGCTCAGCCAGCAATTGCTGGAAACTGTCTAATACCCGTTGCTGGAACGCCGCCCAGGGTTCACCGCGCAGAAAGGCAGCGCCGTGGTGGTCGGCCATTTGGTAGGCCTGGGCCACTTCGCGGTACAGGCAATCCAGGGGGATTTCCCGCAGGCGGCCGGCCCGCACTTCGCGCAAGGCGGCGCGCTGTTCCACCTCCAGGGCGCGGTGGCCCAGCAGTTGGTCGAGGGTCTGGCGGGTGCGCGGGTAGTCCGAACACACCGCACGGTCGAACCGAGTGTGCGCCAGCACACGGCCCAACGCCTGGGCCTGGGCCACGCCTTGCGCCGACAACGGTACAGTGCGCGGGTCGAGTGGGCGGCCGTCGGCGTCGAAGTAATCGACATGGCCATGCCGAACCAGATAGCAGCGGCGACGCTGTACGGGCAATTCAGTCATGGGCCAGCACCTTGGGGTTGCTGATGCTCAACTGCGCCCGGTTGATTGCCCGCAGTGCCTCCAGCAAGCGCGTAGCGTGCTGATCGTAGGCCCCTTGGCGAATGTTCCGCGCTAGCCACTCGCGGGCCTGCTCAAGCTCGGTCACTGCCTGGCCGCCCCGTGCCAGCAAGGCCTCCAGGGCCTGGCGCTCGACCTCGGTACAGTCCGCTGCCTGCGCCAGTTCGCGGCTGGCGATCAGCATGGCGCTGGCGACCATTCGCCCTTCGTAGTGCAACCCTTGCGGCAACGCCGGCAGCAAGTGCGTGAGCAGGGCTTCGCGCGCCGTCACAAGCAGGTCATGGGCATCGGGCTGGTTCATGCGTGGCCTCCACGGGTGAGCAAGATGATTTCCTGTCCCAGTTCACTGACCATCCGCCCGGTCAACGCCAGCTCCAGCGAACGTTGCTGGCCCGACACGTGGCGTTGCGCCTGCTGCAGGGCGATCACTGCCCAACGCAGGTGGGCCATGACTTGCCAAAAGCGCAGCGCCTGGCGGTCCAGTTCCAGCGCCGACACGCTGCGGTATCCGGCGAGCAGGTCATCCAGGCGGCCGACGCCGCCGGCCTCCAGGTCCGGCCGGCCGAACCGCCAGCAACGTGCGGTGAACCAGCCCAGGTCTTCACGCGGGTCACCCCAGCCGGCGAACTCCCAATCCAGCACGCCGGTCAACGCGCCGGCCTCGACCAGGTAGTTGCCGGTGCGGTAGTCGCGGTGGATCAGGCACGCGGGCAAGGGCGCAGGCTTGTTCAGCTCGCACCAGCGCAAGCCCCACTCCAGTGTCGGATGGCTACCTGGCAAGGCATCCAGAAAGCTACGGTACTGATCGACGCTGGCCTGCACCGCGTCAGGCGCTGCAGCGGGCAGAAACGCCAGCGCCGGTTGCGGCGGACGCAACTGATGCAGGCGCGCGAGGTTGGCACCCAACTGCCGGCATAGCGCCGAGTTGCCCTCAGGCGCGGCGTGGTCGTGGGTGAGGCGGTGGCCGCTGGCATTGCCGTCGAGGGCCTGCATGATGAAGAAGCTGCGGCCGATCACCTGCACGTCCTGGCACAGCCAGAGTGGCTTGGGCACCTTGACGCCGGCCTGGTGAACGGCGCTGAGCACCGCGAACTCTTGCGCGCGGCTCAGGCTGGCAGCCACAGCGGACACCGCGTCAGTGCGCAGGACCCAACGCTGGGGCTTGCCGGCGACATCGGCTTCGAGTAGCCAGTTTTCCTGGATGGCACCGCCTGACAATCGCTCACTGCGGGTGATGTGCACTGGCGGGGTGTCGAATTGCTGAGTCAGGTAGGTAGACAGTGGCTCATGGGCGCTGGCGATGTCGAGGCGAGCGCTGGGTTGCGGCGCGTGGTGACGGGTTGGCATAGGCGGTCCAGTTGGCTGTTCGTAGGTGAACAGGGCAATAGCAAGATGACTGCCAGGTTTTTTGATATTTAGTTAAGTCTTGTTTATCAATGGGTTGGGTATGGTTTTGCGGGGTGTTCTGGGCAGGTTTGAACGGGGCGGTTTCATTTTTGAAACGGTTGTTCAGGGGTGCACGCTCGACACGACATCTTCAGCGCCTATGAAATCGAGCGCCGCCCGCGCGGCGCATCGCGACGCAAGGCCGCTCCTACATCTGTTTCGGGCCAATTATTCCTGAGGCATTTGCGCGCGGCCCCTGGGTGCCTGTCTCAATATCGCGTCGTACAAACAAGGCGTTCGCGCGCCAATGCCACAGACCTCACTGGCCCGAAACAAATGTAGGAGCGGCCTTGCGTCGCGATGCGCCGCGCGGGCGGCGCTCGATTTACGCCCCACCTCAACACCTGAGCCAAGCGCCTTGCAGCCCCCTGATCCCCCGACTACACCCCGCCCCCCCAACCAACAACCAAAATTCCCACGCACCAAGCGCCCCCTCGGCTAGGATGTCTGGCTGACCCGACGGAGCACTGCTTGCCATGCACCTTCCCGCGCTCAAACCGAACCAGCTGCGCCCGCCCGCAGATCCCCCCAAGGGCCTACTGCGCATACGGTTGCTCGACCAGCTGACCAGTGCGCTGGACGACGGCGCTGTCATCCTCCTGCAAGCGCCCTTGGGCTATGGCAAAAGCACATTGCTTGGCCAGTTCGCCCGCCGCCTGGCAGGCCCCTTCGCCTGGCTGCGACTGACCCGTGCCGAGAACCAGCCCCTGGCCCTGCTGCTGCACCTGCACGCAGCGCTGCAGTTGCCCGCGCAAGCGCGCGACACGCCCCAGGGCGAACTGCTGTGGAGCCAGATCCTGGCCGACCTCGAAGCCCGCCAGGCACCCGTGACCTTACTGATCGACGACTTGCACCTGCTCAACGCCGCCCAGGCCTGGCACTACCTCGACACCCTGCTGCACGACCCGCCCGCGGCACTGCGCCTGATTGCCGCCAGCGAAGGCCCACCGCCACTGCCGCTGGCCCACCTGCGCCGTAACGGTCGGCTGGTGCTGCTGAGCGCCCGTGAACTGGCCCTGGACAGCGAAGAGACCCGGCAATTGGCACTGGCCCGCGATGTCAGGCTGGGCAGCGATGCGCTGTACCAACTGCGCGCTGGCAGCGAGGGCTGGCCCAGTGGCGTGCTGTTCTGGTTCGAGGCCTACCGCGAGGCACTGCACAGTACCGGCCAGCCACCCGCCGACCTGCGCCCGATCACCCGCCAGGCCTATGCCCATGCCCGGCAGTTTCTTGAAGAAGAACGCCTGCGCCACTTGCCCACGGCGCTACGCAGCTTTCTCGAACATACCGCCGTGGCCCAGGTGTTCGATGCAGGCCTCGCTCGCGAACTGGCCGCCGACACCGATGTCGCGGCCGCGCTGCGCCAGTTGCAGCGCCTGGACCTGATCATCGAAGTGCCGCACGCCAGCCACGCCGAATACCGCTACCACCCTGCCCTGCGCAACAGCCTCTACCAGCGCCTCGAACAACGCGACCCGCAGCGCCTGCGCCTGCTGCATCGCCAGGCGGCAAACTGGCTGCTGGTGCAGCGGCGCTACACCGAGGCGATCTACCAGTTCGGCCGGGCCAGAGACCTGGATGCCGTGCTCGGCATCGTCGACCGGCATGGCTTCGAGCTGTTGCGCGAGGGCAAGGTCAACACCCTGGTCGATGTACTCGACGAAGTGGCCGGCCATGCCGGCAACGACAGCTTCACCCTGGCGGTGACCGAAGCCTCCACGGTGATGGTCACCAACGATATCGCCCAGGCGTGCCAATGCCTTCGCCAGCTGTACGCCCTGCAGCGTCGCCAGGCAGTGCCGCGGCACCCCGAGCGGGTACAGCAGACGGTGATGTTCCTGCGCAGCCGCCTGGCCTACCTGGGCGGCAACCTGGCGCACGGCCTGGCCCTTGCGGCGCGGGCACTGCAGCAGTTGGGGCAACACAACGCGGCGCGTTCGGTGCTGTATTTCGACCGGGCCAACTGCCTGGCGGCCCTGGGTCAACTGCAACCGGCCCACGCCGAAGCCAGCCGTGCCCTGGTCGAGTTGCAGGGCTTCGGCCTGAGCGGCTACACCAACTTGCTGCAACTGCTGCTGGGCCAGATCGAGCTGGCCCAAGGTGCCAGCGAAGCGGCCTGGGCGCGCCTGCAGAACATGGCCGAACTGCCCGCCGCCGGCAGCTCGGGGCGCTTCTACGAACTGTTCCGGCACTTGGGTAAAGGGCTGGCGCTGCTGCAGGCCAACCAGCTGACCCAGGCGCGCCACGCCTTGGCCCAGGCCGAAGTGCTGGCCCTGGGTTTCCCGCACAGCGCCGCGCTGCCCTGGGTGTTCCACCACCAGGCCTGCCTGCACTGGGCGCTGGGCGAGACCAGCCAGGCCAAGGCGCGCTGGGCCGAAGTGCGGCGCCTGGCCCTGCAGTACCGCTTGTTCACCCTGTATCGCCAGGCCGGGGCCTGGCTGGCGCGCCTGGCGCTGCGCGACAACGACCCGGACTACCTGCCTGGCTGGCTCGACCAGTGGCACTGGTGCAACCGCCAGTATGACCAGCAGCTGCTGCCGGAGGAGTGGCTGGCCTATGCCTGGGTGCAGCGCCACCTGGGGCAGCGGGACAAGGCGCGGCAGATCCTGGCAACACTGCAGGCTCAGGCCCAGGCCCAGCTGAACCGCCGGCTGTTGCTCGACACCCTGTTGCTCGACGCGGCCCTGCACCAGGACCGCGGCGCCCACGACGACGCCCTGCACAGCCTGGAACAAGCATTGCAACTGGCGTGTCAGCACGGTTTCGGGCAACTGTTGCAGTACGAGGGCGACGCCTTCCTCGAAGCCTTGCGCCAACTGCTGCTGCCGCAGGTTCGCGAACGCCTGGCCCTGGCCGCCCCGGCACCGCCACGCGAACGCCTCAACAGCCTGTTCCGCCCGTTGCTGGCCGGCCGAGAGCACGCCGACAGCGCGTTGATCGTGCCATTGTCACGCCGTGAGCTGGAGGTGCTGCAACGCATGGCACGTGGGCAGAGCAACGGGCAGATCGCCGAAGCGATGTTCATCAGCCTGAGCACGGTCAAGACCCACATCAACAACCTGTTCCGCAAACTCGACGTGGTCGACCGCGACAGCGCCTTGTGCTCGGCACGCGAACTGCAACTGCTGAACTGACTCCACCCCGTGCAACGCCGATTCCACCCCCCATTCCACCGGGGGGGTGGACGCGGCACCCAGGCCTGCCTGCTACAACATGCCGAATCCACCCAGCCAGGAGTCCGGCATGCCCAGCTACAAAGCCCCGTTGCGCGATATCACCTTCGTTGCCCAGGAACTGCTCGACCTGAGCAGCCACTATCAACAGCTGGCCGGCTGCGAAGCCCCCGACGCGGCCACCTTCGCCGCCATCGTCGAGGAAGGCGCCAAGTTCGCCGAACAGGTACTGGCGCCGCTCAACGCCGTCGGCGACCAGCACGGTTGCCAATGGCAGGATGGCAAGGTCAGCACCCCGCCGGGCTTCGCCGATGCCTTCAAGCGTTTCGCCGCCAATGGCTGGCTGGGCCTGGACAAGGACCCCGCCTACGGCGGCCAGGGCCTGCCGCCTTCGCTGGGCTTCGTCAACCACGAAATGGTCTGCAGCGCCAACCACGCCTGGGGCATGTACGGCAACCTCACCGGTGGCGCCATCAGCACCCTCAGCGAGCATGCCGACGCGGCGCTGCGCCAGCGTTTATTGCCGCCGATGATTGCCGGCCGCTGGAGCGGCACCATGTGCCTGACCGAGGCCCACTGCGGCTCGGACCTCGGCCTGCTGCGCACCAGCGCCCGGCCCGAGGCCGACGGCAGCTACCGCATCAACGGCAGCAAGATCTTCATCTCGGCGGGTGAGCACGACCTGACGGAAAACATCGTGCACCTGGTGCTGGCACGCATCGAAGGCGCGCCAGCGGGGGTCAAAGGCATTTCGCTGTTCGCCGTGCCCAAGCGCCAGGTGGATGAAGCCGGTAACTTGGGCCAACCCAACGGCGTCAGCTGCGGCGCCATCGAGCACAAGATGGGCATCCACGGCAACGCCACCTGCGTGCTCAATTTCGATGGCGCCACCGGTTACCTGCTGGGCGAGGCCAACCGTGGCCTGAACGCCATGTTCACCTACATCAACGAGTCGCGGCTGGCCGTATCACAACAAGCCCAGGCCCACGCTGAAGCTTCGTTCCAGGGTGCCCTGACGTATGCCCGCGACCGCCTGCAGATGCGCACCACACCGCGCCTGCGGGCCGACCAGCCGGCCGACCCGATCATCGGCCACGCCGATGTACGGCGCATGTTGCTGACCCAGAAGGCCTACGCCGAAGGCGGTCGCATGCTCGCCTACACCTGTGCCAAAGGCGTCGACCTGCTGCACCACGGCGCCACCCCGGGCGTGCGCCAGGCGGCAGCACGCCGGTTGGCCCTGCTCACGCCGATTGCCAAGGGCTTCCTGACCGAGACCGGCAACGAGGCGGCGCAGCTGGGCATCCAGGTATTCGGCGGCCACGGTTTCATCCGCGAATGGGGCATGGAGCAGATCGCCCGCGATGTGCGCATCACCGCGATCTACGAAGGCACCAACACCATCCAGGGCATCGACCTGCTGACCCGCAAGGTACTGGCCGATGGCGGCGAGGCCTTGTCCGAACTGCTGGCTGAAATCGAAACCTTCATCCACACCACTTCGGCGTCGGCCGACCTCGCCCAGGCTTTGCACGACCGTGTGATCGCCTGGCGCGAGGTCAGCGAGTGGCTGCGCGACGCCAGCGCCACGGATGCCAACCTGGTTGGTGCCAGCGCGTACGACTACCTGATGCTCTGCGGCTACACCTTGATTGGCTACTTGTGGTTGCGTGCCGCCTGCGTCGCCGAACAGGCACTGGCGGCCGGCAGCGAGGACGTCGCGTTCTACCAGGGCAAACGCGAGACCGCGCGCTTCTACCTGCAGCGCCTGCTGCCCAGGGCAAGCCTGCACGAAACGCTGATCCGCACCGGCAGTGACAACCTGATGCGCATCAGCGACAGCGCCTTCGCCCGCTGACCCTGCACGGCAGCGGTTTTTCCGGTGGTGGCCAAGGCTCCGGGCCACCACCTGTTTTTCCAGGACACTCACAAGAAGGTTCCCATGCAACTGATCGACTACCGTCGCGACAACCAACTGGCCCTGATCGGCCTGTGCAACGCCCCGGTCAATGCCCTCGGCCACGGCCTGCGCCAGGCGCTGATGCAGGCTTGCACACGGGCCGCCGCCGACCCTGAAGTGAAGGCCATTATCCTGCATGGGCACCACCTGCCGTTCAGTGCCGGCGCCGACATCAGCGAATTCGGCAGCCCACGCACCTGGCAGCAACCCGCCCTGCCCCAACTGCTGGATGAACTGGCCCGCTTCAGCAAACCGCTGATCGCCGCGCTCGACGGTGTGGCCCTGGGTGGCGGCCTGGAACTGGCCCTGGCCTGCAGACACCGGGTCGCCAGCGCCACTGCCCGCCTGGGCTTGCCGGAGGTGCGCCTGGGCCTGCTGCCCGGTGCCGGGGGTACCCAGCGCCTGCCACGGCTGATCGGCGTGGCACCCGCCCTGGCACTGATGCTCGGCGGCGAGCCGATCGATGCCCGCCAGGGCCTGACGTTGGGCCTGGTGGACCAGCTGGTAGAGCCCGGCCACGACCTGCTCGAACAGGCCTGCGCCTTTGCCCGCAGGCAGCTCGCGCACCCCGCCCCTGCGCTCACGCCTGCGCCGCTGTCACAGGGCCTGGCCGATGACTTCTTCGACACGCACGCGGCGCAACTGGCTGCACGCAAACCCGGCCAACGGGCACCGCTGCGGGTGCTGGCAGCGCTGCGCGCGGCCTGCGAGCTGCCCTTGGCCGAGGGCCTGGCACGCGAGCAAGCACTGTTCCGCGAAGCCCTGCAAGACCCCCAGGCCACGGCATTGCGTCACCAGTTCTTCGCCGAACGCGAGGCTTTGCGGGTGCCGGGTATCGACGCTGCCACCGCGCTGCGCAGCATCGCTCAGGTCGCCGTGATCGGCGCCGGCACCATGGGCGCCGGCATCGCCATGAACTTCATCAACGCGGGCCTGCCGGTGCGCCTGCTGGAGCTCAAGCCCGAGGCGCTGGACCGTGGCCTGGCGCAGATCCGCAAACACTACGAAAGCAGCATCACCCGCGGCAAGCTGACCCCCGCGCAACTCGAACAGCGCATGAGCCTGTTGCAAGGCACCCTCGACTATGCCGACCTGGCTGACGCTGACCTGGTGATCGAGGCAGTATTCGAGGACCTGTCGATCAAGCAGTCGGTGTTTCGCACCCTCGACCGGGTGTGCAAGCCCGGCGCGATCCTGGCCAGCAACACCTCGACCCTGGATGTCGACCGCATCGCCGCCAGCACCCGCCGCCCGCAAGACGTGGTCGGCCTGCACTTCTTCAGCCCGGCCCATGTGATGCGCCTGCTCGAAGTGGTACGTGGCCGGGCCACGGCGCCCGACGTACTGGCCACCACGCTGAAAATCGCCAAGCGCATCGGCAAGCTGCCGGTGGTGTCTGGCGTGTGCTTCGGCTTCATCGGCAACCGCATGCTCGAACCCTACGCCCGCGAAGCCCATCGCCTGGTGCTCGAAGGCGCCTCGCCGGCCCAGGTGGACAAGGTGCTCACCGACCTGGGCCTGGCCATGGGGGTATTCGCCATGTACGACCTGGCCGGCATCGATGTGGGCTACCTGGTGCGGCAGGCGCGGCGCAACGAACTGGCCCACGATCCGAGCTACTTCCGCCTGGCCGACGAACTCTACAGCCTGGGCCGCCATGGCCAGAAGAGCGGGCGCGGGTTCTACCGCTACGAAGGCCGCGAGCGCATCGAAGACCCCGAGGTGGTGCAGATCGCAGCGCGACTGGCCGGCAAGCTGGGCATCAACCGGCGCAGCATCAGTGACGCAGAAATCCACGACCGCTGCCTGTTCACGCTGATCAACGAAGGCCTGCAACTGCTCGACGAAGGCATTGCCTTGCGCAGTGGCGACATCGACCTGGTCTGGACCAACGGCTACGGCTTCCCTGCCTGGCGTGGCGGCCCGCTGCACTATGCCCGCGACCTGGGCCTGGACAACGTGCTGGCAGGCATTGAGCAACTGCGCGAGCGCCTCGGTGCCTATGGCCAACTGTGGTTGCAGCCAGCGCCCTTGCTACGGCGCCTGGCCGGCAGCGGCAAGCTGCGCGTGCAAGGCCACTGAGCTGCAAAAAACCTCGCCAACAAGGAAACCCTGATGAAAGAAGCCGTCATTCTCTCGACCGCCCGCACCCCGATTGGCAAGGCCTTTCGCGGTGCCCTCAACAACCTGCGCTCACCCAGCCTGGCCGCCCATGCCATCAAGGCTGCCGTTGCCCGCGCCGGCATCGCCGCCGACGAAGTGGAAGACCTGGTGATGGGCACCGCGATGCCCTCTGGCACCGCCGGCTGGAACCTGGGCCGCATGAGCGCGCTGGCGGCCGGCCTGCCGGTTTCGGTGAGTGGCCAGACCCTGGACCGGCAATGCGCCTCCGGGCTGATGGCGATTGCCACCGCCGCCAAGCAGATCATTGTCGATGGCATGCACGTTACCGTCGGCGCCGGCCAGGAAAACATCAGCGCGGTGCAGGTGCGCAACCTCGAATGGGCCTTGGCCGAGCAAGACAACGCGGTTATCCAACAGGTACCGCACGCCTACATGCCGATGCTGCACACCGCCGAGCATGTTGCCCAACGCTACGGTATCAGCCGTGCTGCGCAGGATGCCTACGCCCTGCAATCGCAGTTGCGCACTGCCGCCGCCCAGCAAGCCGGGCTGTTCGAGGCCGAGATCGTGCCAGTGACCGCCCAGCAGAGGATCAAGGACAGGCACACCGGCGAAGTCAGCTACCGCCAGGTGACCCTGACGCAAGATGAAGGCAACCGCCCGCAGACTCGCCTTGACGACCTGGCAGGCTTGCAGCCGGTGGTCGAGGGCGGCTGTATCACCGCTGGCAATGCCAGCCAGCTGTCCGACGGTGCCAGCGCCTGCGTGCTGATGGATGCGCGCCTGGCCGAACAGCGCAACCTCAGGCCGCTGGGCCTCTATCGGGGCATCGCCGTGGCCGGCCTGGCACCGGAAGAGATGGGCATCGGCCCGGTGTATGCGGTGCCGCGCCTGCTCAAGCAACACGGGCTGAAGGTCGCCGACATCGGCCTGTGGGAGCTGAACGAAGCCTTTGCCTGCCAGGTGCTGTACTGCCGCGACAAACTGGGCATCGACCCGGCGCGCCTGAACGTCAACGGTGGGGCCATCGCCATCGGTCACCCCTATGGCATGAGCGGCGCGCGGATGGTCGGGCATGCCCTGCTCGAAGGCAAACGGCGCGGGGTGCGCTATGTGGTGGTGACCCTGTGCGTAGGCGGCGGCATGGGTGCGGCCGGCCTGTTCGAAGTGCTGTGAAGAAGCCCCAGCCGTCCACAAGTCCCAGCTTGATCATCGAACAAGGAGAAACCATGCTAGCTACCCCCTTTACCCTGGCCGGCAAGACCGTGCTGGTGACCGGTGCCTCCAGCGGCCTGGGTGCCCACTTCGCGCGCCTGGCCCAGGCCGCAGGCGCCCGCGTGGTGCTGGCGGCGCGCCGGGCCGAGCGCTTGCAGGCGCTGGTCGAACAACTTCAAGCCCAAGGCGGAGAAGCGTTGGCCGTGGTGCTCGATGTCACCCGGCGCGACAGTGTCGAACAGGCGTTCGACCAGGCCGAGGCGCGTTTTGCCGTGGTCGATGTGGTCATCAACAACGCCGGCATCGGCGACCCTGGGCGCTTCCTCGAACTGAGCGGGCAGGACTGGCAGCACATGCTCTCGACCAACCTCGACGGCGTGTTTCATGTGGCGCAATGCGCCAGCCAGCGCCTGGTGAAGGCCGGCCGCGCCGGGAGCATCATCAACATCGCCTCGATCCTGGGCCTGCGTGTTGGCACCGGCCTGAGCCACTACTGCACGGCCAAGGCCGGTGTGGTGCAGTTGACCAAGGCCATGGCGCTGGAGCTGGCCCGCCACCGGATCCGGGTCAATGCCATCGCCCCGGGTTACTTCAAGACCGAAATGAACGAGGCCTACTTCGACAGTGAGGCCGGCCAGGGCTACATCAAGGATCACGTGCCGATGCGGCGTCTGGGCCAATTGAGCGAGCTGGACGGGCCTGTGCTGTTACTGGCCAGTGACGCCGGTGGCTTCATGACCGGCAGTGTCCTGGCCGTGGATGGCGGGCACCTGGTCAACCCGTTATAGCAAGGAGCCTGCATGCCCGTTGCCGCCTACCTGCCACGCGTGGTCGCGCTGGTCACCCACTTGCGCCAACCACCGGCCCCCAGCCGCATGGCGCGCCTGATCGAACAGGTCAGCGCCGACTACCGCCAGCAGGCCCATATCGAGGTGATCGAAACCACCCTGGCCGAACTGCTGCCGCTGGCGCGCGACCTGGACCGCCACCAGCGGGCAGACATCATTTTGTGTTCCGGTGCCGTCGCCGAGTACTTGCGCCAGCACCTGACGACCAAGGTGCTGGCCCTGCACCCAGGCCAATGCGACCTGGCCCGCGCCCTCACCCTGGCCCGCCGCCGCGCCAAGCGGGTCGGCGTGCTCAACTTTGGCCAGCACCCCGGCCCGGCCACCCTGCCGCCACTGTTCGACCTGCGGGTTCAGCAACACACCTATACCAGCCTGGAACAAGCCCGGGCGCAGGTCGAGCGCCTGGTGCAGGACGGCGTCGAAGTCATCATCGGTTCGCCTACGGTCTGCCAGCTGGCTGATGCGGCCGGCGCCGAAGGCGTGCTCGCCCTGGACAGCGACAGCCTGCGCCAGGCCTTCGACCGCCTGCGCGCGCGGTCCCGGCGCGCGCGCAAGCCGCCCACCCCACAGCCGTTCACCACCCGCTATCGTTTCGATCAGTTGCTCGGCGACGCCCCGGCGTTTCGCGCGACCGTGCAGTTGGCGCAGCGCTACGCCACCAGCAACGCCACGGTGCTGATCACCGGTGAAAGCGGCACCGGCAAGGAATGGCTGGCGCAGAGCCTGCACCACGCCAGCGCCCGCCAGCCGGGGCCGTTCGTGGCCATCAACTGCGCGGCCTTGCCTGAGTCGTTGCTCGAAAGCGAGCTGTTTGGCCATGAAGATGGCGCGTTCACCGGCTCGCGCAAGGGTGGCAAGCCTGGCCTGATCGAGCTGGCCCACGGTGGCACGCTGTTCCTCGACGAAGTCGGCGACATGCCCGTGGCCCTGCAAACCCGCCTGCTGCGCGTGCTGCAGGAGCGCGAGGTGCTGCGCCTGGGCGCCTGTGAGCCGACACCGGTGGATATCCGCGTGATTGCCGCCACCCATTGCGACTTGCCTGCGCGCATCGCCAGCGGGCAGTTTCGCGCCGACCTGTTCTACCGGCTGAACATCCTGCGCCTGGTGGTGCCGCCCCTGCGTGAGCGGGTTCAAGACATCCTGCCGCTGTTCGAAGCGCTGCTCGCCCGGCACGGCACAACACGGCTTGGCGCACCGCAGTTGCAGCCGCTGCTGCCCATGCTGCTGCGCCACAGCTGGCCGGGCAACATCCGTGAGCTGGACAACATTGCCGAGCGCGCCGCCCTGTGTGCCCCCGCCCTGGAGGGCGCCGATGGCATCGCCCTGGCCAGCCTGTTCCCGGAGTTTTTCCAACAGCCGCAGGCCCCCACCCAGCCACTGACCTTCAACGACAACCTGCGCAGCCTGGGCAAGGCCGCCGAGGCGGCGCATGCCCGGCGTACGCTGGCCAGCTACGACGGCAACATGGAGCAAGCCGCACGTAGCCTGGGCGTCAGCCGCAGCACCCTGTGGCGGCGGCTGCGGGCGCAGCCCTGAGCGGCGAGCACAGCCATGCTCAGCTTACGGATGACTTATCGCGTAACGCCCGATACCCTTGGCTTCTGCAGGCCTGAGGGTTTCAGGCTCAATTACTTCCCCCGCAGACGAACATGCCATGAAAACTGCCGCAGGTTTGCTGCTGTCGGCCATCGAGCTGGACCGCGCCAGCCCCCTTCCCCTGTACCGCCAACTGTACCTGCAGATTCGCAAGCAGATACTCAACGGCAGGATGCAGGGCGGCGTCCGCCTGCCCTCGACCCGCACGTTGAGCCACGAGTTGGGGCTGTCGCGAATCACCATTCTCAACGCGTTCGATCAGTTGATTGCCGAAGGTTTCCTGGCCTCGCGCACCGGCGCCGGCACCTATGTCGGCAGCGAGTGGGAGAGCCGGGGCGGCCAGGCCGAGCAACAGCAGCCGCCACCGCGCCTGTCCGACCTGAGCCAGTCGATGCTGTCCCTGCGTAGCGACCATTTTCGCGGCATTTCGTACGCCGATTGGGACCCCGCCACACCGACGTCTTTCCTGCCCAGCCACAGCACCTATGAAGCGTTCCCCCAGGCGGTCTGGCGACGCCTGATGAACCAGCACCTGCTCAAACCCACCAAGGCGATGCTGGGGTACGGCGAGTTGCAAGGCTTGCACGCCCTGCGCAGCGCGATCGCCGAGTACGTGTTCGATGCCCGTGGCATTGACTGCGAGGCCGGGCAGGTGGTGATCGTGTCCGGCGCGCAGCAAGCGTTCAACCTGCTGGGCATGCTGTTGCTCAACCCTCAGGACAACGTGTGGATGGAAGACCCGGGGCACATCGCCGCGCGCATTGCGTTGCAGGCGCAAGGGGCACGGGTGACGGCGTTGCGTGTCGACCCAGACGGGATCGATGTCGAACAAGGGCTGAGCGAGTGCCCTGAGGCGCGGCTGGTGTTTTGCACACCCTCGCGCCAGCACCCGCTGGGCGTCACCTTGAGCTATGCGCGGCGCCAGGCACTGATCGACTGGGCCGCACAGCAACAGAGCTGGATCATCGAAGACGATTGCGACAGCGAGTTGCGCTACAGCGGCCGCCTGCTGCCCGCGCTGTACGCACTGGACCAGATGGCCCGGGTGATCTATGTCGGCACCTTCAGCAAAGTGCTGTTTCCATCACTCAGGCTGGGCTACGTGATTCTGCCGCCGGCGCTGGTCGAGCCCTTCTGCACCCTGCGTGCAGTCATGGACCGCAGCCCGCCGACGCTGCTGCAGGCAACCACCGCAGACTTCATGGCCCAAGGTCACTTCATTGGCCACATCCGCCGCATACGCGGCCTGTACAAGGCGCGCCAGCAGGCGTTGATCGAACAACTTGAACTGCAGGTTGGCGGCTTCTTCACCCTCACCCCGGCCGATGCCGGCATGCACCTGATCGCCTGGTTGCCCACCCACCTCAGCGACGCAGACATCGCCCGGCAACTGGCCGAGCATGGCATCCACACCTACCCCTTGAGCGACTACAGCATCGCCCATGCGCAACCGCCGGCGCTGCTGATCGGCTTTGCCGGCACGCCTGAAAACCAGGCCGCGACGCGGGTCGAGGCGCTGGCCCGGGCCCTGCGCGCACTGGGGTATCTGCCCGGCAGCGCTTGAGGCCGGGCAAGTGGTCCTATCGATTGATGGATAATGGATCTATCGAACGTTCCTGACTGGCGCGATAAAGGCTGGGCCGGCAAAACCCGGCGTCTGAACCAGGAACGACGCTAATGAACAATAAGATCCAGGAACGTTTCAACGCCTTGCTCAGCCACAACGTGGTCGAACACGCGGCAGCCCCCATGCTGACGCCCGCCTTGGCCCAACGGTTGCTCGAACGCCTTGCACAGGTGCGCCTGTTTGCCCACGCCTATCCGCTGTTGACCAACCTCACCCACGGCCACGTCACCCCCGCCGACCTGCTGGACTTCGCCTATCGCCACGAACTGCAAGGCCTGAGCCTGCACGTGCTCGACGGCGAGCAGAACAGCCTGAGCCAGATGTCCCCCGGCCAGCTCCAGGCGTTTGCCGACAAGGCCCAGGCACTGGGGCTGGACGTGCACGTGGAAATCAGCAGCACGCTGAAACAGGATGTCGACCAGGTGATCGCCATCGCCAAGGCCCTGGGGGTACGCAACATCCGCGTCTACTCGCGTTACGAGGGCACGCTGTCGCGGGTCATGGACATCATCGAGAGCGACCTGCACTACCTGGCGCAACAGGCCGACGCCCACGACCTGTACTTTGACTTCGAGCAGCACGAAGAGCTCAAGAGCGACGAGATCGCCCAACTGCTCAAGCGCCTCGACCACCCACGCCTGCATGCCCTGTTCGACTTCGGCAACATGATCAATGCCTGCGAACAGCCGCTGCAAGCCCTGCGCAACCTGGCGCCGCACATCCGCCAAAGCCACCTCAAGGGGGTGCGCATCGTCGCCGAACAGAACGGCTTCGGCCATTACGGCGTGCTGCAGGGCAGCGCCGAGGACGACCTGCCCAGTGCACGCATGCTGTACGAATTGCTGATGCTGGGCGACACAGCCCCGCAGGTGATCGCCTTCATCCTCGAACAGGAAAACCACTACGTGGCCCCGGCCTTCCGCCAACAGCAGGAAGCGGCCGACCCCTTCATCGCTTATCGGGAAATGAGCGAAACCCCGCTGCCTGCCGGTTTCACCCTGGCGCGCATGCTGGCCGACGAACACCGTTGGGCCAACAACCAGGTGGCCTACGTGCGCGGCCTGCTGGGCGAATTTCGCACCCTGGCCGAGCTGACCTTGGCCAACGCTTGACCCTGGCGACCCGATTACCTGCGGAGAACAACAATGACATCCCAGAACAAAGCCAAATGGCTCCGATTCCTGATCCTCATCCTGGGCGGCGGCACCGTCTACAAGCTGGCGAACCTGAAGGACGCTTTCTACGTTCCCATGCAGGAATTCATGGGCCTGAGCCACACTGAAATCGGCCTGCTGCTCAGTGCCAACGCGGTCATCGCCACAGCCCTGTTCGTGGTTGGCGGCCTGCTCGCCGACCGCTTCGAGACGCGCAAGCTGATCCCCCTCGGGCTAATCGGCACCGGTTGCCTGGGCGTGTACCTGGCAACCTTCCCCCCGTTCAGCAGTTTGTTGATCGTGTTCAGCCTGCTGGCCGTGTGCGCCGATTGCCTGTTCTGGCCCTCGCTGCTCAAGGCTATCCGCAACCTGGGTAACGACCAGGAGCAAGGGCGCCTGTTCGGCCTGCTCGAAGGCGGGCGTGGCGTGGTGGATACACTGGTCGCCTTTGCCGCACTGGGGGTGTTCGTTGCCATGGGCTCGGGCGAAAACGGCCTGAAGTCGGCGATCCTGTTCTACTCGGTGATCGACTTGCTGGCCGGCACCCTGACCTGGTTCCTGCTCAAAGGCGGCAACGCGCCGTCGGTGGCCAAACCGAAAAACGGCCTGGCGAACCTGATGGAAGCGATCAAGGTACCGGGGATCTGGCTGGTCAGCCTGAACGTGTTCATGGTCTACATCGTCTACTGCGGCCTGACCTACTTCATCCCCTACCTCAAGGAAATGTACGGCTTGCCCGTGGCGTTGGTGGGTGCCTACGGCATCATCAACCAGTACTTCCTGAAGATCCTGGGCGGGCCTGCCGGCGGTTTCATTGCCGACAAACAGTTCAAAAGCACCAGCCGCTACCTGAAATGGGCATTTCTGGCGCTGTTGCCAGTGATGGCAGTGATCCTGCTGATCCCCAAAAGCCCGGGCTTCATCTATGCCGGCATGGCCGCCACCCTGTCCTTTGCGCTGATCGTGTTCTCCATGCGCGGCGTGTTCTGGGCGCCCATGGGTGAAGTCGGCATACCCCAGCACATCACCGGGTCCGCCTTCGGCATCGGTTGCCTGATCGGCTACGCACCCGGCATGTTTGCCTACGTCATCTACGGCGCGATCCTCGACCACTTCCCTGGCCAGCAGGGTTATACCGTCGTCTTCACCTTGATGAGCCTGCTGGCCCTTGCAGGGTTCATGGTGTCCAGCCTGCTCTATCGGGCAGTGCGCAAGCAATCCGTGGCCTCAGATGGGATGCGTGCGGCGCAGGCCTGACCCGCGCAGCGCATGGGCCAGTGGCAAGCCTGAGGGGTTCGGTTTCCATGTCGGTCTGGCATCTGACGCCAGCGCGCGGTACAACTGAACCTTTTGGGAGCCCACCATGCTTGGTGTTTTTGAACGACGGCTAGACCCCTTCCCACCCGACGAGGCGCCGCCGCCACCGGTCGGCCTGCTGCGCTTCCTCTGGGCGTGTACGCGTGGTGCCCGTGGCTATGTGCTTGCGCTGGCCTTGCTCAGCGCGGCGGTGTCGATCTACGAAGCCTGGTTGTTTTCCTTCCTTGGCCAGGTCGTCGACCTGCTCTCGACCTGGCAGGCCGGCGGCGCTGCAGCCGGGCAGGAACGCAGCGTGCTGTGGGGTATCGGCATCGTGCTTATGACCAGTATCGGGCTGGTGGCACTGCGCACGATGGTGCAGCACCAGGTGTTGGCGATCAATTTGCCGCTGCGCCTGCGCTGGGACTTCCATCGCCTGATGCTGCGGCAAAGCCTGTCGTTCTTTTCCGACGAGTTCTCTGGCCGGGTCACCACCAAGGTGATGCAGACGGCGCTGGCAGTGCGCGAAGTGCTGTTCACCCTCATCGAGATCGCCCCCGGTATCGGTGTGTACTTCATCGCCATCATCGCCCTGGCGGGCGGCTTCGCCTTGAAGCTGATGCTGCCGTTCATTGCCTGGGTCGCGCTATTCGGGCTGGCGATGGTGTACTTTGTGCCACGCCTGGGCAAAGTCGGCCAGGAGCAGGCCCATGCGCGCTCATCGATGACCGGGCGAATTTCCGACGCCTACACCAATATCACCACCGTGAAGCTGTTTTCGCACTCCAAGCGCGAAGCGCACTTCGCGCGTGCGGCGATGGAGGATTTCAAGCAAACCGGCTTTCGCCAGATGCGCCTGGTGAGCCAGTTCGAGATCGTCAATCAGGCCCTGGTGGTCGGTTTGATCCTTGGCGCAGGCGGCTATGCCCTGTGGCTCTGGCACCAGGGTGAGGTAGGCACCGGCGCCGTGGCGGCGATTACCGCCATGGCCTTGCGTGTCAATGGCATGTCGCACTGGATCATGTGGCAGATGACCGCCCTGTTCGAGAACATCGGCACCGTGCAGGACGGCATGGCCACCTTGACCCGCGGCCCCAAGGTGCAGGATGCGCCGAACGCGAGCGTGCTGGAAACCCGCGGCGGCGCAGTGGCCTTCGACAAGGTCAGCTTCAACTACAACGGTGAACGGCAGGTGCTCGACGGCCTGAGCCTGAACATTCGCGCGGGCGAAAAAGTCGGCCTGGTGGGGCGCTCCGGCGCCGGCAAGTCGACGCTGATCAACCTGCTGCTGCGGTTCTATGACGTGGACAGCGGCGAGATTCGCATCGACGGGCAGAACATCGCCCAGGTCACCCAGGACAGCCTGCGCAGCGCCATCGGCATGGTCACGCAAGACACTTCCCTGCTGCACCGCTCGATCCGCGACAACATCGCCTACGGCCGCCCCGACGCAACCGACGCGCAAATCCGCACGGCTGCGGCCAATGCCCAGGCCGACGGCTTCATCGAACAATTGAGCGACCGGCAAGGCCATAGCGGCTACGACACGCTGGTGGGTGAACGCGGTATCAAGCTCTCCGGTGGCCAACGCCAGCGCATTGCCATTGCTCGGGTGATGCTCAAGAACGCGCCGATCCTGTTGCTCGACGAAGCCACCAGCGCGCTGGATTCGGAAGTCGAAGTCGCCATCCAGGAAAGCCTCAACGAGATGATGCAAGGCAAGACCGTCATCGCCATCGCCCATCGGCTGTCCACGATCGCGGCCATGGACCGGCTTATCGTCATGGATGAGGGGCGCATCATCGAGCAAGGCACCCACGCCGAACTGCTGGCCCGCAACGGCACCTACGCCAGGCTCTGGCAGCACCAGAGTGGCGGGTTCCTGGGTGAGGACCAGGGGGTGGCGGAGGCCATGGAGTAAGCCTGAGCGGTGGCAGCCGGTTGCGAAGGCTGCCCCTCACCCGGAAGGTGGCGCTGTTTGCAGGCGCTCGGCATCGGTTATACTTGTTAATCATTTTTGTCCCTACCACCCCTGACACACGAGACCGCATGAAGACTTCCCCTGCACTCCAATCGGGCGCCGACGGCAGCGAGGCCAGCGCGCCGGCAGACCTCAATGACCTGGTTGGCTACGCCTTGCGTCGCGTGCAGATGAAGGTGTTCCAGCACCTTGTCGATTGCCTGACACCGTACGAACTGCGGCCTGCACAGTTCTCCGCGTTGGCGATCATCGCGCAGAACCCCGGCCCCACGCAGGCCGAGCTGGCCAAGGCGCTGAACATCGAGCCGCCCCAGGTCGTGCCCCTGCTCAACAAACTGGAAGAAGCCGGGCTGGCCCTGCGGGTGCGCAGCAAGGCAGATAAGCGCTCGTATGGCCTGTACCTGAGCAAGGCGGGTGAAAAGCTGCTGAAAACGCTGTACGGCGTCGCCGAAGAAAGCGACCGCGCCGCCACTGCCAACCTGAATGATGACGAGCGCCAGCAGTTGCTCGCCCTGCTGCGCAAGGCTTATTAGGCTGCCGGAAGGGTTGCCCAGCCCTTTGAACTGCGCTGTCGCGCAGAGAACCTGTGGGAGCGGGCTGGTCCCGCGAACACCGGCTAAGCCGGTGCCAGGCACCGCGTGGCCCCATTCGCGGGACCAGCCCGCTCCCACAGGTTCCAGAGCAGGCTTGAAGGGTGGTGTCAGCCCACGAACGGCAATGGCAGCTGCGCCGCGTGCAGCTGCTGCAGCCGATAGGCAAAACGCAACCACAGATGGTCAAAGAAATACGCCGCCGTCTGGCGTTTGCGCCGGTAGAACGGTTGATCCGCGTGCACCAGTGCCAGGCGCGCCGACCGGGCCCAGGCATGGCCCAGCAACAACATTGCCAATGCCTGGAGAAAATCACCCGCAGCGCGGTAGGCGTACTCCTGGTCATCGTGCTCGACAAGCCCACCCACCCACGCCTGCAAGCCGTCGCTGGCAACGCGCAGCTGCTGCGCCCAGCGCATGCCTTCAGCGTCGCTGGCCAGGCCTGCTTCTTCCAGCACGTGGGCCAACAGTGCTTGCAGGGCCTCGCCACCATCGCCCAAGACCTTGCGCAGCAACAGGTCGTTGGCCTGGATCTCGTTGGTGCCCTCGTAGATCATCGCCACGCGGCTGTCGCGCACGGTTTGCTCGATGCCCGACTCGGTAACATAGCCGTAACCGCCGAACACCTGCAGCGCGTCACTGGCCAGTTGAAACCCTTGCTCGGTGAAAAAGGCTTTGACCACCGGGGTGAGCAAGGCGATGCGCGCCTCCAGCGCTTGCCGGGCCATGCCTTGCGCCTGCTCGGCAAGGTCAATCAGGTGGGCGCTCCAATAACCGATGGCCCGCATGCCTTCGGTCATCGCCCGAGACTGCCAGAGCACCTGGCGCACGGCCGGGTGAAAAGCCACAGGGTCCGCCGCCGCGGCCAATGCACCTTCGGGGCGTAGCACCGCGCGCATCTGCAGGCGCGCCTGCGCATACGCCAAGGCGCGCTGGCCAGCGCTTTCGGCATGGGCCAAGCCCTGCAGGCCCACGTAGGTACGGGCACTGTTCATCATCACGAACAACGCTGCCAAGCCACCCTGCGGCTCGCCGACAAGCCAGCCTTCGGCCTGGTCGAAGCTCAGGCTGCAGGTGGCGCTGGCGTGAATACCCATCTTGTGTTCGATGCCGGTGCAATGAACGCCATTAAGCCGGCCTTGCTCAGTCAGCTTGGGTACCAGAAACAGCGAAATCCCACGGCTGCCTGCGGGCGCATCGGGCAACCGCGCCAACACCAGGTGCAGGATATTGTCGGTCAGGTCGTGCTCGCCGCCGGAAATGAATACTTTGTTGCCGGTCAGCCGATAAGCCCCGGCTTCATCTACCCGCGCCTGTGTGCGCAGCAGCCCCACATCGCTACCGGCCTGGGGTTCGGTCAGGCACATGGTGGGCAGGCACTCACCGCTGACGATTTTGCCAAGCCAGGCCTGGCGAAGCTCGGCAGAGCCAAACTGACGCAGGCATTCGTAGGCGCCATGGGCAATGCCGCTGTACATGGCCCAGCCATGGTTGCAGGCGTAGATCACTTCGTGCAGCGCAGCGCCGAGCAGCAGCGGCAGGCCCTGCCCGCCGTGCGCCTGCGCGCAGGCCAAGCCTGGCCAGCCGCCGTCCACATAACGCTGGTAAGCCTGGCGAAACCCGGTTGGCGTGCTCACATGGCCGTCCTGGAACCGGCAGCCTTCGCGATCACCGGGCCTGTTCAGCGGCACTAGTTGCTGTTCTGCAAAGCGCGCGCCCTCCTCCAGCAACTGTTGCGCCAGGGCACTGTCGACGCCAGCGAAGCACTCGCATTCGGCCCACGCCGCCGGTGCCTGCAGCCAATGATCGATCACAAAACGGATGTCTTGCAGCGGAGCGCGATAGCTGTGCACGTGAAACTCCTTGTCAAACCATGGCCAGCGGGTTTTCCAGCAGCAAGGCCATGCCCTGGCCGCCACCGACGCAGGCCGAGACCACACCAAAACGCTGGCCACTGGCGCGCAGTTGCCGGGCCACACTGATGACCAGGCGCAGGCCGGTAGCGGCCAGCGGATGGCCCAAGGCGATGGCGCCGCCGCAGGCATTCAAACGCTCAGGGGCAATGCCCAGCGCTTGCTGCACCGCTACGATCTGCGCCCCCTGGGCTTCATTGATTTCAAAGCAGGCAATGTCGTCCAGCGCCAGCCCAGCCCGCGCCAGCAGCAAGCGGATGGCCGGTACCGGGCCCAGCCCCATCACCTCGGGCGCCACGCCCACCACACTGCTGGCCCGCAACCAGGCCAAAGGCGTACGCCCGGCCAGCGCGTCGGCCGAACACATCAGCACCGCCGCCGCCCCATCCACCACCGCACAGCTGTTGCCCGCAGTCTGTACCCCCTGCGGGTAAAGCGCGGGCAGTTGCTGCAGACGTTCGAACGCGGTCGCACGTGGGTGGCTGTCTTCAGTGACGGCTTCAACGCCACGCGGCAGGCGAATACCGCGCGCCAGCAAGCCGGACGCTTCGAACACTTCGCTGCAGACGTTGACGCATTCGTCGCTGAACCACCCGCGCGCCCGCGCCTCCATGGCCCGCGCAAAGCTCATGGCAGCCCAGGCGTCTACGGCCTCGCGGGGGATGCGGTATTGCCGGGCGATATTCTCGGCGGTCTGGATCATGCTGATGCCCACCGCAGGGTCGAACAATGCCTCCCACAGAAAGTCCTTGAAGCCGACCTCGCCGCCCAGCTTGAACCCGCCACGGTGGGTGTAGGCGACAATCGGGTTACGCGACATCGACTCGGTGGCCACGCACAGCACGGTGCCCGCCTCCCCCGCCTGAATCTGCTCACCAGCCTGGCGCAGCAGCTCGAAACCGGTGGCGCAGATCCGTTGCACCATCAGCGCCGGCACTGCCTGGTCGACACCGCAATAAAGCCCGATATGCCTGGGCAGCATGTAGGCATCGAAGTCTGCCTGGGCCATGGAGCCGGCCAGTACGCTGTCGACTTCGCCGGCATCGAGCCTGGCACGCTGCAACACCGCGCGGCCGGCCTTGATGCCCAGGTCGGTCGGCGAGACCAGGCCGAATGCGCCATTGATATCGACCCACGGCGTACGGATGCCCTCTAGCAACGCGGTCGCCGCAAACGTGCGGAACTGCCCCCGGGCCGTCATGGTGCGTCTACACGCAACGGCCCAGGCCCTGCATACAGGCTGTCGATCAGGCCGTGCCGCAATTGCAGGACCACGCGCTGGTTGAGCGAGCCCTTGTCGGTGATCTCACCACGGTCGATGGACGGTGCTTCGGCGGCCAGGCCGGCGAAGCGGATGTAGCTGGCGTTGCCTGTCGCGCCCCGGTTGAGCGTGGCCAGCAGGCTGGCCAGCCAGTCACGCACGGCGGGCGATGCCAGCACCTGGGCGTCACTGGCCTGGGCGCCAAGCCCGGACAACTGCCGACATTCCGGCAAGCGCGGGAAGATCAGCAAACCCAGGCATTCGCGGTCCGGGCCCAACACCACCACATCCAGCACATAGGGCGCACCCTGCAAGATCACCTGGGTGCGCATCGGCCCAACGCTGACGAACACCCCGGAGGACAACTTGAAGTCCTCGGCAATGCGCCCGTCGAACATCAAACCCAGCTGCGGATTGCCGGGGTCGCACAGGCGCACCGCATCACCGCTGCGGTAAAACCCCTCTTCGTCGAACGCCTCCTGGGTCTGCTGCGATGAGCGCCAGTACCCCGGCATCACGTGGGGCCCGCGAAACCTCGCCTCGAGCTTGCCGTCCACCGGCACCAGCTTGACCTCGCACCCCGGGGCCGGCAGGCCGATGTAGCCGGCCACCGACAGCGGCCCGGTGGTGAAGGTGCACGACGGCGAAGTCTCGGTCATGCCCAGCCCCGCCATCATGCGGATGCGTTCGCCGCAGTGGGCCACGGCCACGGCGTCAAGGCGGTCCCAGATGGCCTGGGATAACCCGGCACCGGCGAAAAAGAACAGCTTCATGCGCTGGAAGAACCGCTCGCACAGGGCGCTGTCCTGCTCCAGTGCCTTGACCAGTTCCTCCCAGCCTTTGGGCACGGTCAGGTACGCCGTGGGGGAAATGTCCTTGAGGTTGTGCAGCGTCTGGGCAAAGCCCTGCGGCGTCGGCTTGCCATCGTCGATGTACAGCGTGCCGCCGTTGTACAGCACGATACCGACGTTGTGGCTGCCGCCAAAGGTGTGGTTCCACGGCAGCCAGTCGACCAGCACTGGCGGCACTTCGGCGAACTCCGGGAAGGTCTGCAACAGCATCTGCTGGTTGGCACACAGCATGCCCTGGGTGGTGACCACCGCCTTGGGCAGCTTGGTGGAGCCGGAGGTGAACAGGAACTTGGCCAGGCTGTCCGGGCGCAAGGCGGCAAAAGCCTGGTCGGCACAGGGTTGGGCGACGGTGGCCAGTACCTCGGCGAATGGCGTGCTCGCCCAACCCGCCAGCTCGCCCTGGCCCAGCACCAGGTTAATCGAGGGTTCGAACACCGCGTCGATGGCCCTGCCGTAGGCGGCATCAGCCGCGAAGACCAGGCCCGGTTGCAGTGTCTGGACGATATGGCGCAGCTTGCCAAAATCCTGGGACAACAGTGAATACGCTGGCGATACCGGGCAATAGGGAATACCGGCATACAGCGCGGCCGTGGCCAGTTGCACGTGCTCAAGGTCGTTGCCCGAGAGGATCAGTAGCGGGCGTTCGGCGCTCAGGCCTTGGCCCAGCAGCCACGTGGCGATCCGTCGAACACGCTGCAACATGGCGGCGTAAGTGATGTGCTGCCACTGCCCGTCGGCAGCGCGGCGCGCGACAAACGTCTGCTCGCTGCGCTGCTGCGCCCAATGCAGCAAGCGCTCCATCAGCCGTGCAGGGTAGGCATCGAGCGTTTCCACGGGGTCCAGGTACAGCACGTCGCCCTGTTGGCGCACCTGTACCTGGGGCTGCCCGATCTTGACGGCGCGCAACGGCGCACGCTGGGCAACGGAGAGGGTTTCGCAGTCCATGAAGGCTACCTCTGCGTGAGTGCGCCAAGGGCCGAGGGGGCGCCAGGCGCATTCGCTTTTGTTGTTGTGAGGTTGTGGGTCAAATCGGGTAGTGCCGCGCGCCATGCTGCACGGTAACCCAGCGCAACTGGGTGAAGGCATCGATAGCCGCCGTGCTGCCGAAGCTGCCGTAACCGCTGGCCTTGACCCCGCCAAACGGCATCTGCGCTTCGTCATGCACCGTCGGGCCGTTGATATGGCAGATGCCCGACTCCAGGCGCTGGGCAAGGGCCAGGGCACGTTGGGTATCACGGCTGAAGATCGCCGCGCTCAGGCCGAACTCGGAGTCGTTGGCCAGGGCCAGCAGCGCTTCGTCGCCGCTGGCGCGCAGCACCACTGCCACCGGCCCGAACGACTCTTCGCGGTACAGCTTCATGCCCGCATTGACGTGGTCAAGCAGTACCGGCTGCATGACGCTGCCCGTACGTTCGCCGCCTGCCACCAGGGTCGCACCCTTGCCGACGGCGTCATCGACCAGCGCCTGTATGCGCTCACCGGCCCCGGCATCGATCAAAGAGCCCAGCGGCGCGTCGGGTTGCGAGGGGTCTGCCGCACGCAAGCGGCGCACCTTCTCACCCAGCTTGGCCACGAACTCATCGGCCACCGCCTGGTCGACGATCAGCCGCTCGGTCGACATGCAGATCTGGCCCTGGTTGAAGTAGGCACCAAAGGCCGCCGCATCGACCGCAGCCTCCAGGTCGGCATCGGCCAGGACCAGGAACGGTGCCTTGCCACCCAGTTCGAGCACTGCAGGCTTGAGGTGACGCGCCGCCAGTTGCCCAACGATGCGCCCGACATGGGTAGACCCGGTGAAATTCACCCGCCGCACCGCCGGATGGGCGATTAGACGCTCAACCACTGCCGGTGCATCGTGCGGGGCATTGCAGATGACGTTGACCACACCGTCGCCCAAACCGGCCGCCTGCAATACCTGACCGATCAGGCCATGCACCGCCGGGCTGGCTTCGGAGGCCTTGAGCACCACGGTATTACCGCACGCCAGGGGCATGGCAATAGCGCGTGTGGCCAGAATCACCGGGGCATTCCAGGGGGCGATACCCAGCACCACCCCACAGGGTTGGCGCAGGGCCATGGCAAAGCTGCCAGGCACGTCGGAGGGGATGACACTGCCCTGTATCTGCGTGGTCATCGACGCCGCTTCACGCAGAATATTGGCCGCCAGCATCACATTGAAACCGTACCAGTTGGCCTTGGCCCCGGTTTCCCCGGCCATGGCCAGGAATTCGTCGCGCCGGGCATCCAGCGCATCGGCTGCCTTGAGCAAGCGCGCACGGCGCTCGCCCGGCCCCAGCGCGGCCCAGGCGGGGAACGCCGCCTGCGCCGCTTCGACCGCCGCGTCGGCGTCGGCCAGGGTGGCGGCGGCCACCACCGACACCACCTCGCCGCTGACAGGATGGCGACGCTCGAACGTGCCGCCGTCGCTGGCCGCACGGGCCTTACCGCCAATTAACAAGGGCACCTCGAACATCGGGCATTCCTCTTTTCTGATTGTTCGGGAATGAAAACCGCGGCCGCTCAGCGCTTGTAGGCTTGCAGGCCTGGCTTGATGCTTTTGTCGTCGAGGAACTGCTTCAGGCCTTGCGCGCGGCCGTGCTCCGGGTCACGCAGCTGGGCCTGGTCCAGCTTGGCGTACAGGTAGTCCTCGTTCTGCTCCCAGGTCAACTCGCGGCAGCGCTTGAAGCCGTTTTTGGCGGCGCGCAGCACAACCGGGTTCTTGTCGAGAAGGTCCTGGGCGAGCAGCACCACTTCATCGCGCAACTGCGCCAACGGCACGCTCTTGTTGACCAGCCCCATCTGCGCGGCTTTCTGCCCGTCGAAGGTCTTGCCGGTCATGATGTAGTACAGCGATTCACGGTGGCCCACGGTGTCGGCCATGGCCTTGCTGACCAGGTTGCCCGGTGGAATACCCCAGTTGATTTCAGACAGGCCGAAGGTGGCCTCGTCGGCGCAGATAGCCAGGTCGCAAGCGACCAGCGGGCTGAAACCACCGCCGAAGCACCAGCCGTTGACCATGGCGATGGTGGGTTTGCTGTAGAAGCGCAGCAGCTTCCACTGCCATTCCGAGGCATCGCGACGGATACGCTCCTGAAGGATCTCGGGGCCTGCGTCCACCTCGCGGAAGTACTCCTTGAGGTCCATGCCGGCGGTCCAGGCGCTGCCCTCACCGGTCAACACCAGCACGCGTGCGTCGGCATCCTGCTCGACGGTTTCCAGTACATCGCGCATTTCACGGTTGAGCGTTGGGCTCATGGCGTTGCGCTTTTCAGGACGGTTGAAGCTGACCCAGGCGATGCCTTGCTCGACGGTGACTTTCACGGTCTGCCAGCGGTTGTCGTATTGGCCCATCACACACCTCTTGTACTGATTGTTCTTTGTGGTTGGCCGAACATTAGCCCGGCCAGATAGTTAAGTCAATTAACCATTAATGAAATTATCTATTTTACTTCGAATGCGTCGTAGACCACGGCATTGCCCAGGCGCATGGCGCTGCCCACGCCCACCGTGCGGTTCAGCCAGGCGTATTGCGGGGCCGAGGTTTCAAAGCGCAGCGTGATGCGGAACTGGTACAGGCTGGGGTCGACGTCCTCGCCGGCGGCGACTTTCTTCATTACCTCGGGCGGGCCGAAGCGGTAGCCCTCGGTGCGCAGGTAGATCAACGCACCGTCATCGGTCTGCAGCAGGTAACGGGTGTCGATAATGGCCACCCCCTCTGGGGTGACCACTTGCCAGTCCGCGCCGTTGTTGAGGATGGTGCCCTTGAGCCGAGCGCCCTCGAAATGCCCACCCGTGATGGGGATGATGCGCCGCTTGCCCTGCCCGCTGGTGCTGCCCAGCTCCCAGATGGGTGCCACCAGGTCGACACTGAAGCGCGCCAGTGGCTCAAGCTTGAGCGGCGGCGGTTCATAGCTGGCCGCCTGGGCCAGTGCGGCGCAACCGCTCAACAGCATGACGGCAAGTGCTTTACCCAGGCTCATGGCGCAACACCTCCCGAGGCTGCAGCTTCGGCCTGCGCTGCACCGCGCCCCAGCAGTGCCATCGCCGCTACGGCAGCCACCACCAGCCCCGGTGAGGCCGCCAGCAACAAACCGCCTACGCCTGCGCCGGCAGCGAGGATCTGCCCGGCCGCCAACGGCCCGGCCATCGACCCCAACCGGCCCACGGCCACCGACGCGCCCACCCCCGTGGCGCGCACGTGTGTCGGGTACAGCGTGGGGGCCAGCGCATACAGCACCAACTGGCCGCCGATGGCGCAATAGCCTGCGGTAAAGCCCGCCAGCAAGAGCAAGCCGAAGCTGGTGGACAGGCCCAGGCCTGCCAACGAGGCGAGCATGCCGGCATAGGCGATGCACACCGCACGCCCCGCATGGCCACGGTCCATCATGCGCCCGGTGAGGAATGACCCCGCCGCGCCGCCCAGGTTGAACAGGATCTGCACCGCGCCGGCCTGCGGCCGCGTATAGCCCTGGCCAATCAACAGCGAAGGCAGCCAGTTGAGCAGCATGTACAGCACGGTCAAGGTAAAGAAGCACGCCAGCCACAGCAGCAGCGTGCGGCTCGCCCGGCCTGGGCCGAACAGTTGCGCTGCCAGCCCGTTCTGCGTGCCCGTGGTCGCGGCCTGGGCACGAAACGCCTGGGATTCAGGCAGCCAGGCCATCAGCACGAAGGCAATCGCGATCGGTGCGAAACCGCCGACATAGAACACCAGGCGCCAGCCCTCACCCAAGCCTGCCATGCCAATCACCGACGCGATGGCGCCGCCTAGGGGGACACCGCAGTAAGTCAGGCTGACGGCCGTGCTGCGCAAGCGTTCGTGGGCCGCTTCACTGGCCATGGCGATGAGGATCGGCAATGCCGCCCCCAGCCCCAGCCCGGTCATCAGCCGGGCAACCAGCAGCGAGGCATAGTCCCAGGCATGTGCGGTGCCCAGGGAGAACAGCCCGAACAGCAACACGGCCATGATCAGGATGCGTTTGCGGCCCAGGCGGTCAGCCAGCCAGCCGCCAACGAAGGCGCCAGGCAACAGGCCGAGCAAGCCGGCACTGAACACCCACCCCAGCATCGCCGGAGTCAAGGCGAATTCCTTGGCCATGTGCGGCGCCGCAATACCGGTGGCTTGCAGGTCGAGCCCTTCGAGCAGGGCGACGAGAAAGCACAAACCGATAGTCAGTACCGGTCGGTGCGAATGTGCGATTGAACCACTCATGTGCAGCCCTCTTGTTGTTATGCGTAAGGTAATCAGAGCCTGAAGGTGGCGCGCATGGACACGAACGAGGCGTCGTCGCCCCCGGCATCGCGAATGGCAGCGCCTATGTCGTAGTACTTCAGGTCCAGGTCGAGCGTCAGGTTAGGCGTTGGCAACCATCGGGTGTTGACCCGGTAGATGGTGCCCACGTGCCGGCCAGTGCCGCGGGTGTTGGCAAGTACGCTCATGCCAGGCATGTATACCCCGTCGCTGGTGTTCTGTTTCCACACTTCGAACACGCCGGGCTCGAAGCGCAGGTTGCGCCAAGGTGAAAAACCGAAGGTCGGGCCAATGACGATGACGTTGCTCAAGGTGGTCAGGCTGGCCTCGCCGTAGACGCCATTGCGCGGGTACAACGGGTCGAAGGTACCGACCTTGCCATCGCCCACCTCGCTGTCACCACTGGCGGCGTCCAGGCGCATGGCCAGGCGCGGGTTCCACGGATGGCTGAAGGTGTACCCGGTGTCGCTGGACACCGCCCAGGCCCGAATGTCGGCGTTGCCCAGGTGCCCGCGCTGGGCCGCCAGGTCCCAGCTCCAGTCGATGGCCTGGTAACGGCCGAACACGCGGGTGCCGAAGGTGTAGCGTTTCTCGTCACCGGTTTCCCCCGCCAGGGTGCGGTCGTCGGTTTCCAGGCCGAAGGCGAACAGGTCGATGTTCCACGCCTGGGTCAGCGGCTGCGTGCCATACAGGCCATAGAACTTGACTGCATTGTTGCTGCCGTCATCCCAGCTGTCCTCGCCGGTTTCTACGGGCCGCACGGCAAAGGCATCGAGCTTGCGCCCGTCCTTGAGGTTGAGGCTGGCGCGCAGCCCATCGAAAGTCTGGCGGATGTTGGGCGAATCGCGGTAGGTCACGAACACCTGGTTGCCATAGGCCATTTCCTGGCGGCCGACGCGTGTGGTGTAGCGCCCACCGGTAAAGTCATGGTTCAGGTCGATAAAGGCCTGGCGCACTTCATTGCGGCTTTCGTCATTGGGCGAGTACAGGTCTTTGCCGAAGGCGCGGGTGTTCTCGACCTGCACGAAGGCGCGCAGCGCATCGTCGAACAGGTGCAGGTCGGCGTGCGCCTGCAGGCGCTGCATCAGGTAGGAATCGTCCTTGATGCCGCGCAAGCCGAAGAACGGTTTGTCCATTGCATCGGCGCGGTAGCGCGCCTCTGCGCCCAATTGCAGCCAAGCGCTGTCGGACAAGCGATGGTAGCGCAGGCCATCGAACGGATCGGTGGCTTTGCCCGGTGCATCCAGAAAGCGGTAGTCCTCGACCCAGCGCGGCGCGCCGGGACGCCCCGGCCGACTGTCCTCCAAGGGGCTGGCAGCCTGTGAAAGCGGAGCGATTGATAACAGCGCCAGGGACAGACATGCCCCCGTCAACGGCTTGGTCATCAGAATATCCTTTCTTGTTGTTGTGAAAATGGATAACTCTGTTAACGATTATTTTGATTAACGATGGTGCCGTCAATAGGCGCCAGCGCATATCACCGCTGCGGCTGCGCGATCAGTGTTCGCTGATCGAACACTTTTGAAACCCCCGATTCAGGGCCGTTGCCTGGCAAAGCCCGTAAAGAAGCGTTTCAGCCACGGGCGCCTGCGATTTGCTTTCCTTGACAAGATCATTAAATAAAAAAATCATGTGGTGCATTCCACCCACAATAATAAAGAGAACCCCATGACACCCTCTAAGCCCTTGCTTGCTTTCGGCCTGCTTCTGCTCGGCGCGAGCCAAGCGTTCGCCGCGCCAACCGTTAAACAACCCAACATTCTGCTGGTGGTCGCGGATGACCTGGGGTTTTCCGACCTGTCTGCGTTGGGCAGTGAAATCGCTACCCCCCACCTGGACAAGCTGCTGGCGGACGGGCGCCTGATGCTGGACTTTCACGCCGCACCCAGCTGCTCCCCCACCCGCGCCATGCTGATGTCCGGCAACGACCCGCACCTCTCCGGGGTTGGCATGATGGCCGAGTCGCGCGGGCGGCTGCCGGCGGGCAGCGAAGTGCAACCGGGGTATGAAGGTGTGCTGGGGGCCAACGTGGCCACGCTCGCCGAGTTGTTGCGCGATGCCGGCTACCGCACCTACATCGCCGGCAAATGGCACCTGGGCATGACCCCGGCGCAGCAGCCGCAGAACCGCGGTTTCGACCAGGCTTATGTACTGCTCGAAGGGGGGGCGGCGCACTTCAAGCAAACCAACATGGGCCTGCTGCCTAACTACAGCTGGACCTTCCGCCACAACGGCGAGCCGGTGGAGCTGCCTAACGATTTCTACTCGACCCGCTGGTTCACCGACCGCCTGATCGACGCCATCGACCAGGGCAAGGCCAGCCACAAGCCGTTCTTCGCCTTTGCCGCCTACACCGCACCGCACTGGCCGCTGCAGGCACCCGACGCGTACCTGGCGCAATACCGCGGCCGCTATGACCAAGGCTATGAGCAGATTGCCCGCGAACGGCTTGAGCGCCAGCGCAAGGCGGGGTTGGTGCCCGCCGACTTCCCGATTGAGCCGCAACTGGAAGGCGTGCCGGCCTGGGCGTCGCTGAGCCCTGAGCAACAGCAGCAGTCAGCCCGCACCATGGAGGTTTACGCAGCCATGGTAGCGGCGCTGGACGCCGAGGTCGGACGCTTGGTGGAGCATCTGCGGGCCACGGGCGAACTCGACAACACCCTGGTGTTGTTCATGTCCGACAATGGCCCGGAAAATGCCAACCGTGTAGACCCGGCGTGGATCAAAAGCAACTTCGACAACCGCCTGGAAAACTACGGCCGGCCCGATTCTTTCCTGATGATCGGCTCGGCCTGGGCCCAGGTCAGCGCCCTGCCCAGCCGCCGCTACAAGATGACCACCTACCAGGGCGGAATTCGCGTACCGGCCTTCGTCCACTACCCGGCGACGATAAAACCCGGGCGCAGCGAAGCGCTCGCCAGCGTCCGCGACATCATGCCGACCTTGCTGCAACTGGCCGGTGCGTCCTTGCCAGGCATCAAGTACCGCGACCGCGATATCGTGCCCCCCCAAGGCACATCAGCTTTGGCTTACCTCGAAGGCAAGGACACCCAGATCCACCCCCGCGACGAGGCCCTGGGCTGGGAAATCAACGGGAATGCCTCCTTGCGCAAGGGCGACCTCAAGCTGTTGTTCGATACCACCGACGCAGCGCCGGCCTGGCGTTTGTTCGATTTGAGCAAGGACCCAGGCGAACGCCATGACCTGGCCCCGCAACAGCCCATGCAAGTGGCCGAACTGCTGCGCGACTGGAAAAGCTACGCCCAGCGCAACAACATCGTGACCACGGCCGAGGGGCGGCCTGTTTCCCCCGCGTTGGTCCGCAAGCCATGACCCCCCGGAGGCTCGGGGGTGTGGTACTCGCCCTCGGCGTGCTTGCCGCCGCGTATGCCGCCTGGCCGGTGCCCCCTGCACCGGCGCTGCTATGCAGCAGTTACAGCGGCGTGCCAGAGCCCCACCAGGGGCCTTGGCGAGACGGTATGGTCCGCGTTGCCGGGGGCACGTTCAGCTTCGGCTCAGACCGCTTCTACAGCGAAGAACGCCCGCCGCACCGGGCCAAGGTCTCGGCCTTCTGGGTCGACGTGCACCCGGTCACCAATGCCCAGTTCGCCCGCTTCGTACAGGCCACCGGCTACGTGACCCAGGCCGAACAGGGCATCGACGCACAGGCCGCCCCCGACCTGCCAGACCCGCTGCGGGTGCCAGGCGCAATGGTGTTCAAGCAAGGCGCGCAGGTGTTGCGGCCCGGCTGGCAATTCGTTGCCGGGGCGAACTGGCGCCACCCCCTGGGGCCCGGCAGCCACTGGCACGATCGGGCCAACCACCCGGTGGTGCAGGTGACCCTGCGCGATGCCCAGGCCTACGCCCGCTGGGCCGGGCGCACACTGCCCAGCGAGGCGCAGCTGGAATACGCGATGCGCGGTGGCCTGCAGGATGCGGACTTCAGTTGGGGCACGGCTGAGCGGCCCAACGGCAACCCCATGGCCAATACCTGGCAGGGCCAGTTCCCGTATCACAATCAAGCGCTCGACGGTTTCACCGGCACCTCCCCGGTGGGCTGCTTCGTGGCCAATGGCTTTGGCCTGTTCGACGCGGGCGGCAACGTCTGGGAGCTGACGCGCAGCGGCTATCGCCCCGGGCATGATGAGGCACGCGACGCCGCCCTCGACCCCACGGGCCCGGCGCTGGGCGACAGCTACGACCCCGTACAACCCGGTACGCCGGTGGTGGTGATCAAGGGGGGTTCACACCTGTGCTCGGCGGATGCCTGCATGCGCTACCGGCCTTCGGCACGGCAGCCGCAGACGGTGTACCTGGCAACGTCTCATGTGGGGTTTCGGACGGTGCGGGCAGCTGCGGCCGACTGAGGCTGCCCAGGTCGCTTGCCGCCTGTGCCAGCCGCTGGGTCGCACGGCGGATCTCGTCCACATCGAGCGAGGCGAAGCCCAGGCGCAAGGCATTTTCGCGGTGGCCGAACGGTGAAAACTGGCCGCCGCCGCGCAGCACCAGGTCCAGCTGCAACGCTTTGGCCGCCAACTGGTCGACATCGATCGCATCGTCGAACGTCACCCACAGTGCCAACCCGCCTTCCGGTGCCTGCACCGCTATCTGCTCGCCAAAGGCATCGCGCAGGCAACTCAACAAGGTCTCCCGACGCCGACGGTACTCGCTGGACACCCGCCGCAGGTGCTTTTTCAGCTCGCCGTCATTGATCAGGTCCGCCAGCATCCGTTGCATGACCGCATCCCCCTGCCCCAAGGTCAGCACCGCGGTACGCTCAAGCACCTCGATCACATTCGGCGGCGCCACGATAAAGCTGCAACGAAAGGTGCTGCCCAACGACTTGGACAGCGAACCGATGTAGATCACATGGCGCTGCGAAGGGTCGCTGGCCAGCGGCAAGTAGGGGCGTCCGGCAAAGTGATACTCGTGGTCGTAATCTTCTTCGATCACGCAAAAATCATGCAGCCTGGCCAGCTCCAGCAATTGCTGCCTGCGTGCGGCATGCAGGCTGACCGTGGTCGGGAACTGGTGATGCGGGGTGAGGTACATCATGCGAACGTCGTGTGCCCGGCACAACGCGTCGACCTGATCGACCCGGCAACCCTCCTCGTCCAGGTCGACGGTAACCAGCCGCGCCCCCAACTGGCGGAATATCTCCCACGCCGGCGGGTAGCTCAGGCGCTCGACCAGCACCACATCACCCGGCTTGAGCAATGCGCTGGCCGTCAGGTACAGCGACATCTGCACGCCTTGGGTCAGGCAGATGTGTTCTGCTCCCACGTTCAGGCTGCGGTTATGGCGCAGCATGTCGGCCAATGCGCTGCGCAGGTATTGGCTGCTGCCCTCGCAGCCATGGCGCACGGTGTTGGTGGTGAAACTGGTGCGCAAGGCCTTGCGGTAATAGCGATGCAACACAGCCTGGGGCAGCAGGCGATGGTCACAGGCGCCGTTATCGAAAAACAGCGCGCCCGGCCGATGGTGCAGCGTCGTCACCTGCTCGCTGTGGGTGAAATACGCCACCGCTGGCGCGTCGTTCAGCGCCAGGGCGAAGGTCGGCGGCGCGCCGCGCGCAGGCAGCGTGCCCGCGGCGAGCCGGGTACTGACGAAGGTGCCCCGGCGCTGCACGCTCTCCAGCCAGCCTTTGGTGACCGCCTCTTCGTAGGCGAGGATCACCGTCTTGCGATTGACGTCAAGCAGTTGCGCCATCTCCCGCGTGCCGGGCAACAGTGTGCCGGGGCGCAGGCGGCCCTCGACGATGGCGGTCACCAGGCCTTCGACGATCTTGCGGTACGAGGCCTGCGGCTGAGCCCCATCGAGCTTGAGCAGCGGCCGCCATTTGCGAAGCTGGACCATGTGAATTATCCAGAACTGGAGGTTCTTGTGGTCCTAGTCTAAACGCAACAATCAGGCCTCTCCAGCCCACCCTTGCGCCCTGAGGTCTGTATGCACGATCGCCATGTCATTGAACTCTCGCCCTCGGGCAAGCGCTTCGAAGCCGCCGAAGGCTTGCTGCTCGATGCAATGCTCGCCAGCGGCCTGTCCGTGCCCTTCTCGTGCCGCCGCGGCGCCTGTGGGTCGTGCAAGGTCAAGGTGGTGGCGGGCCAGTATCGGGCCAAACAACGCAGCGACGACACGCCCGCGCCCTGCTACCCCCTCGCCGCCAACGAGATGCTGCTGTGCCAGAGCCATGCCTGCAGCGACATGCGCCTGGAAATACCCGGCTGGTCAGTGGACACGCCGACCCTGCAGATCAGCGCCCATGTGCTGAGCAAACGCGCCCTGAGCGTGGACATCACCGAACTGGTGCTGCAACCCACGCAGCCCCTCGAGGTACGCGCCGGCCAGTACCTGAGGTTTTGCCTGGCCAACGGCGACAGCCGCTGTTTCTCCATCGCCAACCTGCCAGCGCAGGACCAAGGGCGGTTGGTGTTTCATATTCGTACCCTCAGCGGCGGGCTGTTCACCGCAGGCACCCTGCCGTCCCTGCAGGTGGGCGACGCGCTGCAGCTCGCAGGGCCCGTGGGCGCCTGCACCTGGCAACACGAAGGTGAACGCCCCGTGGTGTTGTTCGCCACCGGCACCGGCTATGCCGGCATCAAGCCGTTGTTGCTGACGGCCCTGTCTGGCACTGCCCAGGTCACGTTGTATTGGGGCGGTTCAGCGCAGGCCGACTTCTATGACAGCGCGTTTCTCGACCAGGCCAGCCAGGCCCATCCACGGTTTCGCTGGCACCGGGTGCTGTCGGCACAAGCCCGCGTGCAACAGGTTGCGCTGACGCACGCTCACCCGTGGGCCGACACCCAGGTCTATGCCTGCGGCAACCCTGCGATGATCAGCCAGGCCCGCGCGCTGTGCCTTGCAGCGGGCGTGCAGGCACACCGTTTTGTCGCCGAGGCGTTTGTGCCCAGCGGCGCATCGGTACCGGCGGCCGCGATGCTCGACACGCTGGACCCGGTACTGGAAAAAGTCGGCCCGCGCTACTCGCTGGACGGCATGCTCGCCGCCCGCGAGCAGTCGGTGCGGGCCCTGGCGGCCATCGCCAGCCAGCTGAAAGTCGGCATGACCACCGCCGAGGCGTTGCACATGGCAGGCCAGACGTTGCAGGCAATGGGCGCGTCGCACACCTGGCACCCGACCTATATCCGCTTTGGCGACGACACCATCCGCACACCGCGCCAGGGCATCGACCTGCAGCGCCGGCTGCGTGCCACCGACATCGCCGTGGTCGACCTCGGCCCGGTGTGGGATGGTTATGAAGGCGACTATGGCGACACCTTCGTGTTCGGCGAGCACCCGCTGTATCAGGCCTGCGTCACCGCCCTGCACGAGGTGTTCGAAGAGACGCGCCAAGCCTGGTGCGACGGGCTGACCGGCCGTGAACTGTACGACGTCGCCGAGCGCAGCGCCCTGGCCAAAGGCTGGCAGCTGGAGCGCAACCTGGCCGGGCACCGCATCGCCGACTTCCCCCATGCGCTGTTCGGCCAGGACAAACTGGCCGACCTGGACATCGTACCGAGCGAGATGGTCTGGGTACTGGAGATTCAGCTGTGCCACCCCACGGAGCCGGTCGGGGCGTTTTTCGAAGACATTCTGGTTGGGCAAGCCAGGCCGGCCAAATCTGTGGTGCTTCAGAAACACCAATGAAACGCCTGGAGATTCTATTCGGGGCCACCAGGTGCCTGGCTTGGCATTTTCAGCGCCTATCAGATCGAGCGCCGCCCGCGCGGCGCATCGCGACGCAAGGCCGCTCCTACATTTGTTTCGGGCCAGTCATGTCTGTGCCAGCGCGCGCGAGCCCTTGTTTGTACGGCGCGAAATCGAGGCGGGCGCCAAGGGGCCGCGCGCCAATACTTCAGACGTAACTGGCCCGAAACAAATGTAGGAGCGGCCTTGCGTCGCGATGCGCCGCGCGGGCGGCGCTCGATATCTGCCCCACCTCCAAACCCAAGACAGGCACCTAGCCGCCATCACTCCATCTCCCGACAAGCACATTTGATCGTGCTGCCAGGGCGCCCTACCCCTGGGCCGAGAACAACGCGAACAGCTGGCTGCGAAAGTGGATGCCTAGCCGGTCGAACGCCCGGTTACGGTAAGTCTTCACGGTACTTTCCTTGATGCCCAGGTCGGCGGCGATGCCGGCATGGGTCATGCCCTGTAGCAGGCGGGCACAGATGTTCAACTCTTGCGTGGTGAGCTCGGGGCAGCGCTGCAGCAACTGCTGCTGAGGGTTCTTGACCGGGTTCAGGCTGTTCAGCGCCAGGTGCCCGCGCAACAGCTGCAGCAGCGCCGGGCTGAGCGCTTCGCACATCTGCAATTCCTGGTCGTTGAAAAAACCCTGATCGTGGTGCCGGTAGAGGTTGAACTGCACTGGGCGCGCCTGTTCGTCCAGGTACACGCTGGACAACCGTTCGATCATGCCATTGCGCTGGTAGATCGCCTCGCGGTATGGCCCATGGCGGATGTCCTGGGCCAGCAGGTGGCCGACCTGCCCGGGGGCCTCCTTCAACGGCTCGAACAAGGGGTCATAACGATGGTAGTGCTCGATGTACGCCTGGCCGCAGCGCAGCACCAGGCTGGCGTCAGGGTGGCGGGTGCCGGCCGCCAGCAGCTGCGGCCGCGCGCCGTCCATGCGCAACACGGAAAAATGCTCGCAGGCCGCCCACTGGCCCAGGCAGTCCAGCAACGCAGCGGGAAAGCCAGGCGTGCCCAACGTGCGGGTCAGGTCGCTGAAAGCGCGAATTTGCGCGGGCAAGGTCGATGCCTGTGGGGTGCTGAGACGAATCATGGCGGCACTCGGATATTTATTGTTATTGGCTCGGGCGAACAGCGCCCGATAAATAGTTAACCTATTAACTATCAGTCTGCCGCCAATCCACGACCTTGTCCACCTCACGGGTGACAGCCCTGGCAAACGCGCGTCCGTAAGCTGGCCCCGACAACGACAATGATCGGGAACACCCATGAACCAGCACCCACTGAACCTGCGCGTCACGCGCTACGCCGCAGAAGCCAAGGACGTGGCACTGATCGAGCTGCGTGCAGACGATGGCCGGGCACTGCCGCCCTTCAGCGCGGGTGCCCACCTGGAAATCCTCGTCGCAGGCGACCTGCCGCGCCACTACTCACTGCTCAACGCGCCCGATGAACACGACCGCTACCTGATCGGCGTGGGCCTGGCACCTGATAGCCGCGGCGGCTCGCGTTTCATGCATCAGCAACTGCGCCTGGGCGACACCCTCGCCTGCAGCCTGCCGCGCAACCACTTCGGGCTGGACGAGCACCTGCAACGCTATTGCCTAGTGGCGGGCGGCATCGGCATCACGCCGATACTGGCGATGCTGCGCTGGTGCCAGGCGCACGACAAGGACTGGCGATTGGTGTACAGCGCCCGCAACCGGCAACGCGCCGCGTTCTACGAAACCCTGCGCGCACTGGACCCTGCCCGGGTGCAACTGCACTTCGACGACGAAGCGGGCGGCCATCTGGATACCGCGCAACTGCTCGACACCCTGCGCGATGGCGAGCACCTGTACGCCTGCGGGCCAGCGCCGATGCTCGACGCCTTGCAAGCCGCTGCCGGGCCACGCGCCGAACGCCTGCACATCGAACGCTTCAGCGCCGCACCGGCCAGCACCGAGGGCGACAGTGGCTTCACCGTGCACCTGAACCTCAGCGACCGCAGCATCTGGGTCGCCCCCCAACAAAGCATCCTCGAAGCCCTAGAGGCCCACGGCATCGAGCTGCCGTTTTCATGCCGGGCCGGCATCTGCGGCAGTTGCCAGACCCGCGTCTGCGCAGGCGTGCCAGACCACCGCGACCTGATCCTCTCGGATGCCGACAAGGCCGCAGGCCAGAGCCTGATGATCTGCGTCTCGCGTGCCCTGGGCGACAGCCTGGTGCTGGACCTCTGAACCGCCTCACCCTTTTTCAAGGAGCATCCCCATGTCACTGCCCACCAGCAACCTGATTGCGCATGCCCGCAAAGCCAGCGAACCGATGGCCAACCGCGAGACCCCGTTCATCTACAATGAGTGGTATGTCGCCGCCTTTGACGATGAAGTCGGCCGGCACTTGCTGGCCCGGCGCCTGCTCGACCGCCGCGTGGTGATGTACCGCACAGAGGCAGGCGAGCCGATCGCCCTGGAAGACCGCTGCGCGCACCGCTCGTTCCCGCTCTCGCGCAGCCATCTGCAAGGCGACACCATCGTCTGTGGCTACCACGGCTTCCGCTACGACGCCGCCGGCGACCTGACCGAGGTGCCGTCACAGAAAAACTGCCCACGTGGTATTGGCGTACGCCGGTACCCGCTGGTGCGCCAAGGGCCGTTACTGTGGATCTGGCTGGGCGAGGAGGCCCTCGCCGACGCGGCGCAGATCCCCCATCAGGCATGGATCGACGACCCGGCCTGGGCCTGCACCTCCGGGTATTTCCATCACCCGGGCAACTACGTCAGCCTGCATGAAAACCTCATGGACCTGACCCACCTGAGCTTCCTGCATGCCAACACCATCGGCACCCCGGACTACGCCAGCGCGCCCTACAAGCTGGACCTCAAGGAAGGCCATTACACCCTGATCCGCGAAGTGGTGCCGACCACCCTGTCGCCAGTGTGGGGCAAGACCACAGGGCTGGAAGGCTGCCCCAGCGCGGCACGCATTGCCACGTCGGAGTTTCTTTCGCCGGGGCTGCACCGGGTCAGCGTGACCTTCTACGACAGCGCCCAGCCGCTGGAGCAGCGCCAGCAGTTCCACATCCGCACCGCGCATATCCTGACCCCGGAAACCGCCAACAGCCTGCACTACTTCATCGTCCATGGGCGCGACTTCGCCCAGCACGACGAAGCCCTGGGCGAGTACATGCACGAGCAGCTGTTCGCCGCCTTCAACGAAGACGTGGAAGGCCTCGGTGCACTGGAGGCCGCGCTCGACGACCGCGACGACCATCACTACGAAATATCCGTGGCCAGCGACGCCCCTGCCGTCGCCACCCGCCTCTACCTGAAGAAACGCGCCGATGCCGAGCGCCAGCACGACAGCCGCAAGGTCGGCTGAAGGCAGCGCTGGCCGCCGTCCATAACAACAATAAAAGGGACATCACATGTTCAAGCCTGAACCGGCTATCACCTGCCTGCGCCTGGCGCTGGTGGCAGCGCTGGCCTTGCCACTGCCCGCCCGCGCCGACTTCATCGGCGACAGCCAGGGCAGCCTGGAGCTGCGCAACTTCTACCAGAACCGCGATTATCGCCAGCACGGGGCCCAGGCTTCCCAGGTCGGCAACTGGTCGCAAGCCTTCATGCTGCGAATGCAATCGGGCTTCACCGAAGGGCCGGTCGGCGTTGGCCTGGACTACCTGGGCCTGCTGGGGGTCAAGCTCGACTCGGGGCGCGGCCGCAGCGGGGACGGCACGCTGCCCTTCGGTTCGCAGTCAGGCCGGCCGGTGGACGACTTCAGCCACATGGGTGTCACCGGCAAGCTGCGGGTGTCGAAGACCCGCCTTGATGTCGGCATCCTCACCCCGACGCTGCCCGTGGTCTTTCGCGATGACATGCGCCTGATGCCCCAGACGTTCGATGGCGCGCTGCTGCAATCGCAGGACGTCGAGCGGCTGACCCTGACCGCCGGGCAGCTCTGGCGCTCGCGCACCCGTGAGTCGTCGGGCAGCGACCGCATGTACCTGGCCGGGCGCAGCGCCGCGTTCGACAGCGGCGCCTTCGATGTGCTGGGCGCCAGTTATGACGTGGGCCACGGCTTGATCGCCAGTGCCTTTCGCGGCGAGCTGCATGACGTGTACCGGCAAGACTTCTACGGCCTGGTGCACACGCTGCCATTAGGGCCGGGGTTGTCGCTGCTCACCGACCTGCGTTACTTCGACAGCACCAGCGCCGGCACTGCCAAGGCCGGCAGCGTCGACAACCGCAACTTCAACATGATGAGCACCCTCAGCGTGGGTGCGCACAAGGTCGGCGTGGGCTACCAGCGCATGTACGGCAACGATGCCTTCCCCACCCTGAACGGCTACACCCCGCCCTACACCGCCAACTTGGTCACGATCGGCACCTTCACCAGCGCTGGCGAAGTGTCGTGGCAAGCCCGCTATGACTACAACTTCGCCGCCCTCGGGCTACCCGGGCTGAGCTTCATGACCCGCTACGTGCGCGGCGACGACATCCGCACCCGCGCGGCCGACGGCCATGAGTGGGAACGCGACACAGACCTCGCCTACGTCATCCAGGCCGGCTACTTCCAAGGGCTGGGCGTGCGTTGGCGCAACGCGGCCTATCGCTCCAGCTACGCCAGCGACATGGACGAGAACCGGCTGATCCTCAGCTACACCCTGAAACTCTGGTGACCCCCTTACACCTGCCCTTCGAGGTAACCCCATGAGCCAGACCTTCGAGTCTCTGCAACACGCGCAGAGCACTGCCAATACCCACCGCCAGATCAGTTGGCGGATCATGCCGCTGCTGCTGATCAGCTACGTTTTCGCCCACCTGGACCGCATCAACATCGGCTTCGCCAAGCTGCAGATGAGCAACGACCTGCAGTTCTCCGACACCGTCTACGGCCTGGGTGCCGGGCTGTTCTTCGTCGCCTACGCGATGTTCGGCGTGCCGGCAAACCTGGTGCTCGACAAGCTCGGCCCACGGCGCTGGATCGCCCTGATGATGGTGACCTGGGGGCTGCTCTCCAGCGCCATGCTGCTGATTGAAAGCGCCCACGGCTTCTATGCCCTGCGTTTCGGCCTGGGGGTGGCCGAGGCCGGTTTCTTCCCGGGCATTCTGGTCTACCTCTACCGCTGGTTCCCGGCCGGGCGCCGGGCCTCGATCACCGCCCTGTTCACCCTGGCAGTCCCCATGGCCGGCGTGGTCGGCGGCCCGGTATCGGGCTGGATCCTCGAACACATGCAAGACACCGCCGGGCTGCGCGGGTGGCAGTGGATGTTTCTGATCGAAGGCCTGCCGGTCGTGGCCTTGGGCCTGGTGATACTGGCGCGGCTGGACGACCGCATCGAAGACGCACGCTGGCTCAGCGACGAACAGAAGCACGCCCTGCGCCAGACGCTGGCCCGTGAAGAAGCACGCAAACAGATCAGTTCCTGGCGCGGGATCTTTGCCAATGGCCAGGTCTGGCTGCTGGTGGCGATCTATTTCGCGGTCATGCTGGCGGTCAACACCCTGGCGTTCTGGATGCCGACCCTGATCCACGGCGCGGGCGTTGCCCACGACAGCCAGATCGGCCTGCTCAGTGCACTGCCCTATCTGGCCGGGTGTTTCTTCATGATTGCCGTGGGGCGTTCTTCCGACCACCACAAAGAGCGGCGCTGGCACCTGTGCGTGCCGATTCTGATGTGCGCGGTGGGGTTGACCCTGACCGGCCTGCAGCCGCAGTCACCGCTGTGGGTGATGACAGGCCTGGCCATTGCCGGCATGGGTGCCAGCAGTGCGTTGCCGATGTTCTGGCAATTGCCTCCGGCCTACCTGGCCGGGCCGATACTGGCGCCTGGGTTGGCCCTGATCAGCTCGCTGGGCAGCGTGGCGGCGTTTGTCGCGCCTTACCTGATCGGCTGGATGCGCGACAACACTCAAAGCGCCAGCCTGGCGCTCTACTTGTTGTCGTTGGTGATCGCCTTGGGCGCCTTGCTGGTGCTGCGCACCTCGGCTGCGGTGGTCAACCCACGCTGAGGCAAGGTACGCAGGCAGGCGTGGCTGGGCCACGCCTGCTTCAAGCAACGGTCTTGTCAGGGACGAACCGCCGTGACTTCGATCTCGACGCGCCAGGCTGGGTGTGCCAAGCCTGCAATCTGGAACGCCGAGCGGGCAGGCAGTACTGGCTGCTTGGCCGCTGGCCCGAAGAACTGGGTGTAGCCGGCCATGAAGCCGTCGAAGTCCATCTTGCCGCCGTTCTCCGGCCCGCCTACCAGGAATACCTGCATCTTCACCACATCCTTGAGGCCCAGACCGAGGTCTTTGAGCTGCTTCTGGATGTTTTCAAGCACATTGATGGTCTGGGCTTTGGTATCACCGAAGGATTCCAGCGAATCCTTGGCGGCGTCGGGGTGGATGACCGACGGAACGGAGCCGCTCAGGTAAACGACTGTCTTGCCAGCAGGCACTTCCACAGCGGCCGAAATGGGGAAACTACCTGCGCTATGGCGCACAACATCCTGTGCATGAACGCTCCCGGCACCGGCGATCGTCAGGGCCAATGCAGCAACGGTCTTGAAAGCGACCTTCATGTGTTTCTCCTAAATGATTACCAAGGGTGATGCGCACGCATCGATGACGCGTGCACGGGTCATTCCATTGTCGTAGCAGGTTTAGAATCGGTACAAGCTAAACGGCTCTGGATCAAGCACTGGCGCCTTGCCCAGCAGCAGGTCAACCGTCAACTCGGAGGACACCGGGCTCTCCGTCATACCCCAGCCGGTCGCGGTGTTGATGACCAGGCCTGGGTACTCTTTGACCGTCGAAATGATGGGGTTCTCATCCGGGGCGATGGCCATGGCGCCGCTCCACTGATCGATCAGCTTCGAGTCGTTGAAGGCAGGGAATTCGACCTTGAGTTTGGCCAGGGATGCATCGAGCTCTGGAATATCAGGGGCCGCGGTCATCAGCCTGTTCTTCTCGAACGGCGACACCTCATCCAGCCTCCAGCTGGTTGGCTGAGTGAACGAGTCGATCAGCTGCTTGTTCAGCGAGATGTGTACCGGGAAGTCGGGGATGGCCAGCAGTGGCAGGTACTTGTAACCATACATGAACGACTCTTTGACCACCGGCGCAACGACAACGCGCGGCGAGGTGGCGTAGGTGCCGTCAGCCTGCTCGCGGAAGTAGATATTCCCCGGCAATGCAACGTTGCCACCCGGTGCGCGGGGCGCAGCGCTGATGATTTGCTGGGATTGGTAGGCAGGCAAGGTCGGCACGTCGACGCCCAGGTTCTGCATGAACAACCGGGACCAGGCACCGCCCGCGACGATCACGCGAGACGCGCGAATGGCGCCCTTCTCGGTCACCACATCAGAGATGGCACCTGCCTGGGTTTCCAGGCCCCTTGCCGCGCAGTGGGTGTAGATACGCACACCCATTTTCTTGGCGTACTCGGCCATGACGTACGACGCGCGCTCGGCGTCCAGGCTACCGGAGTCTTCCTCGAAGCCTGCGACCTTCCAGCTGGAGGCTGAACCGCGCAGCCGTTGATCGAGCTCATTGCCTTGGATGATGCGCGTCTTGAAGGGGATGTCCGAGCCGACTTCGCGGGTTTTCAGATCGATCCACTTTCTGACGCCTTCCAGGTCTTCTTCATCGAAAGGCACTTCGACCCGGCCTTGTGTGCGATAGCTGGTATCCGCACCTACTTTGGCGTTCATTTCACGCCAGCGTTGCTTGGCCAGGTGGTGCAACTGGAACGTCGCATCAGGCATCTTGTAGGTCATGACCTGACCATAGAACCGGCACGACTGCTCGCCGGCAATCTCACCTTTTTCGACGACAACGACGGAGAGGCCACGCTCGACGAGGTTGATCGCGGTCATGAGCCCCAGAATGCCAGCGCCAACGACGACCACGTCCGCTTGCTTGGGCAGCGTGCCCTCGGTGCCCTGTACAAAACCGAAGCGCGGTTTGCCGGGGATCAACCGACCTTCGCGCGTCAGCATAGGCGTCAGAATACCCGCACCCGCCGCAGCGGCCACGACGCCGCCGCCAATCAAAAATTTACGCCTTGTCATTCCCATGACACTTTCCTTTCCAAGCATTCGGTGTGGGTTGCATCAGCCCAGACAATGGGCCATAGGCTGGCCGACAGCCCCCGTGGCCAACTTTGTGGCCATCGCGTCAGGCTGACGGTTCAAATTGAGGGCGGGCATTCTGGTGATGCTGTTCAGACTGTGGAATCGCTGAGGACAAATAATTAGTTCAGGGATTTCGTAACTATCATGGAGGGGACATATAAAGTTGATATGGCGACACGCCATATTAGTTATAGGGGATTAGTTCGGGTGAAGTAACTGGATGGTTAATTGTTATTTGGGTAAGGGCTGCCAGGTGCCTGTCGTGGGATTAGTGGTGGGGCGTACATCGAGCGCCGCCCGCGCGGCGCTCGATCTCATAGGCGCTGTAAAAACCAAAGACAAGCACCTAGCCGCCCTCACCCGATCTCCCGACGTACATTCATTCCCTCAGAATGCCGGTACACTAACGCCCCTATCAAACCCTACAGAACAATCGCCACAACGCATCTTCGGACTGTTCGGTATTGCCCCTGCACTGTCACCCAAGGAAGAACGGGATGCTGCAAAACCAGATTCAACACCACCACCCCATTAAAGTATCCCTCATCGCGTTACTAGGGGTTTTCTCACTCACGCAAACACCGCACGCCGTCGCCGACATGACCAATGGCAAAAACCTCTACGTACAACGATGTGCCGTGTGCCACGGTGCCGATATCAAGGGAACAGGGCCGCTGGCCAATAAAAGCAACCCGCCAACCCCCGACCTTACAAGCGCTGCCTTCAAAAAGCGGCTGAGCAATTATCCAGGCGTTATCGTCGCGTCGGTGATACTTCGCCCCAATGGCAACTTGATCCCAAAGACGCTCCAGCAGAACGGTGTAAAAATACCGCCGCACGCCTGGAGCGTTAACGATTTTCGCGACCTGAACCAATACATGACCGGTGTGATTTCAAGAACCCCCTGATCCTGAAATGACTGGCAGGCGCTCAGCGCCGCACTGATAGCTGGCACTCTCAAGGCTGGCTTCAAACGCTTCAAGCCCCGCGTACACCTGCTGCAACCCACTGATCTGCGCCATCACTTCAAGCTTCTTGTCGGCAATGGCCTTGCCCACCAGCGCCCACGGCAATGCTTGCCCACGGTGCCCCTGGAGGATCGCCTGCATTTCCTTGAGTTTGAAGCCCAACTGCTGCGCGCATTTGATGAGCGTCAGCAGCTCAACGCTTTGCTGGTTGTAAACGCGGTACTTTCCCTGACGCTCGGGCGGCGGCAGCAGGCCAATCGCTTCATAGTGGCGGATGGTCTTGACCGTGGTGCCCGACAGCTGGGCGGCTTTGCCGATGTACATGAACGTCCTTTTTCGTTCGGGTGCGCCGCATCTTCACATAGCGCTGCCGGATCGGGAACCACCCGGGCCTGGTCAGCGGCTGGCGATACTGTTGGCCTTCGCAAGCCAGGCTTCGCGTTGCCGCGGGCTGGAGCCGAGCAGCGGCCCGAACGTCAGGGTCTTCAAGGGTTTTATGCCGCAGAACTGCAACGTCGTCTTGCGTACCTGATGAAGGCCAGGCATGCGGTAAACCCATCTGTAATACCACGGGGGAGTGTCCATCGTTACCAGCAGATGCGCCGTTCGCCCTTTCAGGCGTTGCTCGGGGAAGGCCTTGCCTGCGCGGTACTGGAAAGCAAAACCGGGCAGGAACACCCGGTCGAAAAAACCTTTCATCAAAGCGGGAATGCCGCCCCACCAAATCGGGTAGATGAAGGCCAGGTGCTCAGCCCAGGTGATGTCTGCCTGGGCCTTGAGCAGGTCGGGCTCCAGTGGCTGAACCTGCCTGTAGCCTTCGCGCAGCACCGGGTCGAAGTTCAAGGCACCAAGGCGTAACACCCGTACATCATGCCCGGCACTGCTGGCTGCCTCGACGTAACGCGCGGCCAAAGCACCGCAGAAACTATCGCCAGAAGGGTGGCCCAGCACCACCAGTACGCGCTTACTCATCATGACCACATCCTGAACGTGAAGCCTTCAGGGTAAAGGCTGCCCGTAACAGGAGAGTCAAGGCCAGCCAGGCCGTTACTGCGAATCCAGATGGTTGATGCACACCACCTTGGGCTGGGTCATGTCTTCATAGGCAAAGCGCACCCCCTCGCGGCCGAGGCTGCCGTACTTGAAGCCGCCAAACGGCATGGCGTCGAAGCGGTAATCGGACGAGTCGTTGATCATCACGCCCCCCGCCTCGATCCGCCGCGCCAGCTTCAGCGCCGTCGACAGGTCCCGGGTAAACACTCCCGCATGCAGGCTGTATTCCGGCGCATTGGCCAGGGCAACGGCCTCATCCAAGGTGTCGAACGGCTCAAGGATCGCCACCGGCGCGAACACTTCCTGTAGCCAGATACGGCTGCTGTGGCTGACCTGCTCCAGCACAGTGGGCGCATACAGGGCGCCTTGCCGGCGATGGCCACAAAGCAGCGTTGCACCCTGCCCCAGCGCCTCGTCCACCCACTGCTCGGTGCGACGGGCCGCCTGTTCGGTGACCATGGGGCCGACATCCGTTTCCAGGTTCGCCGGGTCACCCAACTGCAACGCCTTGGACTGCGCCACGAACTGTTCGCGGAATGCCGCGTACACCGCGCGCTGCACGAGGATCCGTTGCGTGCCGATGCAGTTCTGCCCCGCCGCCCAGAAGGCACCCGAGACACATGACTCTACCGTCTGCTCCAAGTCGCAGTCCGCCAGCACCAGCACAGGCGCATTGCCGCCCAGGTCCATGGCAAGTTTTTTCAACCCTGCGCTGCGGGCGATCGACTCGCCGGTCGCAAAGCCGCCGGTGAAGGAAACCATGCGCACCTCGCGCAGTTCGACCAGCGCCTTGCCCAGTTCGACACCGCCGGTGGCGGTAGTCACCACGTTTTCGCCGAGCCCGGCCTGTACCAGGCAATCGACCAGTTTCAACGCCGACAGCGGCGCCAGTTCGGACGGCTTGAGGATCACCGCATTGCCACCGGCAATCGCGGGGCCCAACTTGTGCGCCACCAGGTTCAGCGGGTCGTTGTAGGGTGTGATCGCCACAATCAGCCCCAGCGGTTCGCGGCTGAACCAGCCCTGGCGGGCCTCGGAGCCTTCATAGGCTTCGAACGGCACCACTTCGCCGGCATTACGCCGCGCCTCCTCGGCGGACAGCTTCAGCGTGTTCACACAGCGCTTTACCTCCTTCTGGGCCTGACGCAGGGTTTTACCGGCTTCGGCCACGATCAGCTCGGCGAACGCGGCAGCATCGGCTTCCACCAACCGCGCCGCCTCTTCCAGAATGCGCGCGCGACGGTGCCGGGGCATTGCTGCACTTTCAAGGCACCCCGCCCGTGCACGCGCCAGCAAGGCGGGCACTGCACTGGCGTCCAGGCAGGGCACACGTCCCACCAGGCGGCCGTCAAAGGGGCTGAACACGTCTATGTGGCTTGGCGCTACAGCGTGAACACTGGCCATGCGAGATACGCTCATAAAGGCTCCGTTACTGACGGTGGGTGGTGTGCAGGGCAATGATGTCGGAGAGCAAGGCGTAGGCCGTCTCGATGCGCCCTGCGCCCGGCCCGGACACCGTGACAGCACCCAGCAGCCCGGTGTCGAACGACACCGCATTAATTGCGCCGCTGATGCCGGCAAGCGGATGCTCAAGTGGCAGCAAGCGGGCTTCGACACTCGCAGACACCGCACCGTCAGCCGCCTTGCTGGCAGCACCGATCAGCTTCCAGCACTGGCCTGTGGCCTGCGCCTTGACGATGTCCGACGCGCTGATGCCGCTGATGCCCGAGCACGTCACATCGCTGACGTTCAAGCGTGCATCCAGCAACTCATTGGCCAGGATCACCACCTTCAGGCGCACGTCATAGCCTTCGACGTCGGCCGTCGGGTCGGCTTCGGCATACCCCAGCTGCTGCGCCTGGGCCACGGCATCGGCGAACGACAAGCCGTCTTTCATGCGGGTCAGGACATAGTTGGAGGTGCCGTTGAGAATGCCCTCGAAGCCTTGTATCTGCGCACCCGCCAGGGCCTGCTTGGCCAGGCGAATCACCGGCGTGCCGCTCATCACTGCGCCTTCGTATTCGAACGCAACGTTGTGCCGCTGGGCCAGCGCCTTGAGTTCGGCACCGTGCAAGGCGATCGGCCCTTTGTTGGTGGTCACCACATGGATGCCGCTCTCCAGCGCCCAGCGGCAGAAGGTGGCGGCCGGCTCACCATCGACCGGGTTGGTGAAGGTGGCCTCGGCGATGATGTCGGCGCCGGACTGCTTGATGACGGTTTCGTTGAACGCCTCGGCGGTGCCGCCTGGCAGCTGTGCAAACGCGCCCTTTTCGGCTGGCAAGGCCGCCAGTGCGGCAGCGTCCAGGCCATTGCGGTCGACCAGCGAGCCGAGGAACAGGTCGGTGACGCCGACGATTTTCAGGCTGAAGCCGAGGGTGGCCTGCCAGCTGTCGTTGCTCGTTGCAATCAGTTGGGCCAGGCCTCTGTTGACACCGCCAAAACCTACCAGGGCAATTTTGTATTCAGTCACGAAGGCGTTCCTTTTTGCTGTTGTTTGATGGGCTCAGCGTACGAGGTGGCGGCGGGCAGTAGAATTGGCCAAAACGCCGTATTTATTGGGCGATCTGCACAGGCTCGCAGGCCCGCGAATGGGGCCACGCGGTAGCTGACACCGGCTTTGCCGGTGTTCGCGGGGCAAGCCCGCGCCCACAGGGTCGCTGCGTAATCAATGAGATAAATTTTGTTCGGGGGGATAGAAGCAGGGTTAAAAGACGGCGGAGAGGACGAAGGAGGTGACGGTGTTTTCAACACCCTTGATGCCGGCGATTTCTTTCCACACGGCGTGGACCCGCTCCGGGGTAGCGGCAGCAACCCTGAGCATCAGGTCAAACTCGCCGCTGAGCACTTCGCACTGCACCACCTCGGGGATGCTCCGCAAGGTGGCCAGCACGTCGTCACCGCGCATGCGGTCGTAGCGATAGACGAAAATCACCGCACTGATCAACGACGATGGCCGGCGGGCGTCCCCCAGCCTAACCGTATAGCCCTGTATCGCACCGTCGCGCTCAAGCCGTTCGATACGCTGGCGCACCGCATTGCGCGACAGGTTCACCTTGGCCCCGAGCTCGGCGTGGGCGATGCGTGCGTTGGCGGTCAGTTCGGCAAGGATGCGCTCGTCCAGCGGGTCGAGAATACGCTTCATGCGGGCCTCGACTGCGCCGCCAGCAAGGCCTTGCACAAGCCATCCAGGTCACCCCGATGCAACGCCGGTGGGCCCTCTTGCACCGGTGGCAGGCAGGCCAGCTCACCCTCCCAGACACCCAGCTGCGCCAGCAGCGCGGCAGACTTGCTTGGCGCGATCTGGCCCAGGGTCACCATCGGCGCACCCAGGCTGCGCCGATGCATGCGGCCCGCCAGTGCGCCGACGGCCGTATGAGGGTCGACCAACGTTGCCGCTTGCTCGCGCAGGGTGATGACTTCGCGGCGTACTTCGGCGTCGTCCACCGCATAGGAGTCGAACAACACCCGCGCCTCAAGCCATTGCGCATTGCCGATGCTCAATTCACCACAGGCCTCGAAATGCTCCATCAGCGCTGCGACACGGCTGCCGCTGCGCCCATACAGCTCCCAGATGAAGCGCTCCAGGTTCGAATACAGCGAAAAGTCCATGGCCGGTGACGACGTGCGCTGACTGGCATGGGGGGCGTAGCGGTTGCGATGAAGGAAACGGTGAAGGGCATCGTTGCTGTTGGTCGAAACGATCACCTGGTTGATCGGCAACCCCATTTTCTGCGCAATGAAGCCGGCGTAGATTTCCGCGAAGCTTGCCGCCGGTACGCTGAATGCAACCGGCCGGGTGCCGCCACCCAATTGCAGGGCCGCGTGGAAGTAGAACACGATCTGCGCCAGCACCCCTACCCAGTTGGTCGAGTTGAAACACACCGGTATCAAACCCTCCAGCGGCCAGGCACGAAACAGCCGTGCTACCAGGGTCTGACAGTCGTCGAAACTGCCCTCCACCGGCAGCAGCTGAACACTGGCGGGGTCCGCCGCCTGCAAGGCGGCCAGGCGGTCTGCCGGGATCTCGCCCTGCGGGTAGAGAATGGCCAGGCGCACATTGGGCCTGGACGCAAAGGCCTCGATCGCGGCAATGCCGGTATCACCATTGGTGGCCCCGACCACCAGTGCCTCGCCGCCGGAGCGCGTCAGAAAGTGGCTGACCAGCCGTGCCTGGAGCTGCGCGGCGAAGTCCTTCGAGGTGCGTGTGGGGCCATGGAACAACTGCAGGATCCATTCGTTATGGCCAATCTGCTGCAAGGGTGTGATCGCGCGGTGGCTGAAGGCCTGGTAGCTGTCGCTGAGCAGCACGCGCAAGCACGGGTCATCAATGGCATCGCCGACAAAGGGCGCGATGACCCGCCAGACCAGCTCATCGAAGGGCAGCCAGGACCAACTGGCAATTGCCTCAGGGCTGATTACCGGCAAGTACGCCGGCACATACAGCCCGCCATCGGCGGCAGGCCCCGACAGCACGACTTCACGGAAGTCCGCTCGCACATCAGCGTTGCGGGTACTGACGTAATGCATGAAAACTCCCCAGGGTTACGAAGGCCGGTGCGCGTGTGCCACCAGCCAGGATGAAAACAGCGCAGCATCGGGTGGCAGTGGCCGCCCTTGCTCGCGTACCAGGTAAAACGATTCGCTCGCTTCGATGCGCTGGCTGAAGGGTGCGACCAGCTGGCCGTCCCTGAGCAGGTCCTCGACCACGGACGATCGCGCCAGCGCCACCCCCTGCCCCAGTTCGGCCATGCGGATGGTGGACACCAGCGTGTCGAACTGCAGCCCCCGCGAGTAGTCGACATCGTCCGCGCCTACCCGCTTGAGCCAGTAGCCCCAGCCCTCCTCGTAGCCCAGCACATGCAGCAGCGGGTGGTGCCTGAGGTCGCGCGGCTGGCGAATGGGCGAGCGCGCCATCAGCGCCGGCGAACAGACCGGCACCAGCACGTCCCAGGTCAAGCGTTGGGCATGCAGCCCGGGCCATTCGCCATTGCCCCAGCGCACCTCCAGGTCGTCCTCGCCATCCGGCGCCTTGACCCACAGGTTGCTGATATAGCGGATGTCGATGTGCGGGTGCTGGCGGCTGAAGTCGGGCAGCCGCGGGGCTAGCCAGTACTGCAGGAACGACAAGCTGCCGCGCACCTTCACCGGCCCGCGCTGGTGCTGACCGAAGATCTCGTTGGTGCCCACCGCCAGGCGGCTGATCGCATCCTGCACCACCGGCAGGTAGGACTGCCCCTCTTCGGTCAGGCCCAGGCCCCTGGGCAGGCGCTTGAACAAGGCCACGCCCAGGTGGTGTTCGAGTTGCCGGATCTGCTGGCTCACCGCCCCCTGGGTGAGGTGCAGCTCCTCGGCTGCGTGAGTAAAGTTCAAGGCGCGTGCCGACACTTCGAAAGACCGCAGCCAGTTGAGCGGCGGCAGGGTTTTTTGCTTCATCGACACGACCTCGTTCACAGTGGGGTCCGTGCATCATGAACCGGAAGGCTCAGCTCACGCCAACACTCGAACCTGCCGGCGCCAGGGCCGCCAGCCGCTGTGCACGCTTGTTGCGGGTAACCCAGTAGACGAAGTAGCACCAGCCAATGAACGGGATGCCGAAGTACAGGGCGACGCGTTGTTCGGGGTCGAAGGCGATGCCGACACAGGCCAGCACGCAGCAGGCAATCGCGCCCAGCGGCACCCAGGGGTAGCCGCGCACCCTGAAGTGCAGGTCTTCGACCCGCCCGCCATTGGCCACGTAATGGCGGCGGAAGGCGATCTGGCTGCCGGCAATGCTCATCCACACCACCACCACCGCCAGGCCGGAAATCGACACCAGCGCCAGGTACACCGTGTCCGGTGCCAGCACGCTGCTGAGCAGTGACGCCGCGGCCCCGGCCATGCTCAGCACGATCGCGTTGACCGGCGTGCCACGCGGCGACAGGCGGGCGAAGCACTTGGGCATATGGCCCTGGTCACTGAGCGTCCACAGCATCCGCGAGGCCGCGTACAGCCCGGAGTTGGCGGCCGACAGCAAGGCGGTGAGGATCACGAAGTTCATGATGTCTGCCGAATACGGGATGCCGATCAGGTCGAAGACCATGACGAACGGGCTTTCGACCAGGCCTGCCTGTTCGCGCGGCAGCAAGGTGGCCAGCACGATGATGGTGCCGACGAAGAACAGCGCCAGGCGCACCACCGTGGTCCGAATGGCCTTGGGCACGCTCACCTGCGGGTCTTTTGCCTCGCCGGCGGCAATGCCGATCAGTTCGGTACCGGAAAACGCAAAGGACACCGCCAGAAGCGTCATCGCAATCGGCAGCACGCCGGTCGGGAACAACCCCTCACGGGTGAAGTTGGACAGCCCGATACCCTGCACATGCTGCACATCGAACAGGCCGAAGATGGCGCCAGCGCCGATGGCGATGAAGGCAATCACCGTCAGCACCTTGACCAGCGACAGCCAGAATTCGGTCTCGGCGAACAGGCGCACCGACACCACGTTGCTGACCAGTACCGTGATGGCGAACAGCGCGCTCCAGATCCACACCGGCGTGTCGGGAAACCAGCGGACCATCAGGATGCCCGCCGCGGTGAACTCCGAGCCGATGGCCACGGTCCAGGTCAGCCAGTACAGCCAGGCCACCGTGTAGCCGGTGCCTGGCCCCAGGTAGCGGGTGGCATAGCTGCTGAACGAGCCGGTTTCGGGCATCTGCACCGCCAGCTCACCCAGGCAGACCATGACCAGGTAGACCATCACCGCGCCGACGCAATACGCGATCACCGCGCCCAGTGGGCCAGCCTGGTTGACCGTGTAGCCCGAGGTCAGAAACAGGCCCGTGCCGATCACCCCGCCCAGCGCCAACATGACGATATGGCGGGTGTGCATCTCTTTCTTGTACCCGGCCGCGTGGGCCGACGCCGGCTTTGATTGTTCGGTGGACATAATCGAGTTCTCATGAAGTGGCTGGCAATCGACCGGCAAGCGGCCCTGGGGCCGACCCCGTCGATGTGTCAGCGGCTGTTATTGTTATGGCTTTCATGAATCAGGAAGGGCGCGCCCAACGCCTCAGGTCGACACTTCAACGTGCCGATCGCAGCGGTCGCTGCCCTGCCCCTGCTGGGCGCGCACTGTCGCGAACGCCTGGCGCAGGTCTGCCAGCAGGTCAGCGGTATCCTCGATGCCGACCGAAACCCGCACCAGGCCTTCGGAAATGCCCAGTGCCTGGCGCTCTTCCAGGGTGTTTTCCACGTGGCTGGTTGTCCGTGCCGGCCCGTAGATGGTTTCCACTGCACCGAGGTTGCCGGCGCGGTGGGCATAGCGCAGCTTAGGCAGCAGCGCGACGACGGTGTCCATCCCGCCTGCCAGGACGAAACTGACGATCGCGCCAAAACCGCGCATCTGCGCGTTGGCGATCGCGTGGCCGGGGTGCTGCGGCAACCCGGGGTAGTTGACCGCCTCCACCAGCGGCTCGGTGCACAGGTATTCGGCCAGGGCCTGGGCGCTGGCCTGTTGCTGACGCAGGCGCAGCGCCAGGGTCTTGATGCCGCGAATGATCAGGTAGGCGGAGAACGGGTCCAGCGAGGCGCCGTTGATTTCACGGTAGTGACGCACCTGCGCCATCAAGGTTTCGGCGCCGCAGACGACACCGCCCAGCACATCGCCATGCCCGGACAGGAATTTGGTCGCGCTGTGCACCACCACGTCGACGCCCAGCAGCAGCGGGTTCTGGTTCAGCGGCGTGGCGAAGGTGTTATCGGCAACCACCAGTGCCCCCACACGCTTGGCGGCGGCTACCAGGCGGCGGATGTCGAGGATTTTCAGCGTCGGGTTGCTCGGCGTCTCCAGGTAGACCACATCGCAACCGCGAGCGATTTCACGCTCCATGGCTTCGCTGTCGAGGGTGTCGCACAGCGTCACCTCGATGCCCTGGCGGGGCAGAAACTCTTCGAAGATCTTGTTGGTGCCGCCGTAGCTGTCGCGGGTCGAGACCACACGCTTGCCGTTGCACAGGAAGGTATGCAGTACACCGCTGATGGCGGCCATGCCGGTGCTGAAGGCCACGGCCGACTCGGCGTGTTCCAGGGCGCACAGTTTGTCTTCAAGGACCGCAACCGTCGGGTTGCTCATGCGGCTGTAGATGAAGCCAGGTTGTTTGCCCAGGGCGATGTCGTACCAGGCGTCGATGTCCTGGTAGCCGTAGGCGGCACTGGCGATGATCGGGGTTTGGGTGGCGTTGTAGGGGTGCTCGACCTGTTCACCCTCCCACACCACCTGGGTACCGATACCGGGCTGCACGCCGTGGGCGACCTTTGCTTGGTTATTCATGTAATTGTCTCGCATCGATGAAACACGACGGTGTTTCGACTGGTCTGCGAGGACTATAGAGCGCACATACGCCCCTGAAAAACGATGCAATAAGGGACTTAGGGGCGCTTTTTTTAATGGCTTCTGGGGGGCTGCTGCGCAGCCCATCGCGGCACAAGGCCGCTCCCACACTGGCCGCACCTACCCTGTGAATATGGGCATACACCGTCAATGGACTGCCCCCAAAAAGTTGGACAGTTCTATGCTGCCGCCTGGGTCCTGTACTCGACAGGGCTCAGGCCATTGAGCCTCAGCTTGATGCGGTCATGGTTGTAGTAGTGGATGTACTCATCCAAGCCCGCTTTCAATTCATCAACATTCTCAAACCGCTTGAGGTAGAAAAATTCTGACTTGAGCGTGCCGAAGAAGCTTTCCATAGCTGCATTATCTAGGCAATTGCCTTTACGAGACATGCTCTGCTTCACTCCACAACTGCGCAGTTTCTGGCGATACTGAGCCTGCTGGTACTGCCACCCCTGATCGGTGTGGAGCACGAGTTTCGGCTTCTCCCCCAGGGTCTTGAGTGCCTTGTCGAGCATGTTCCCAACCAGGCTGTACTGTGGGCGACTGGCCGTCTCGTAGGCGATGATTTCCCCGTTATACAAATCCATCACAGGCGAAAGATAGAGCTTCTGTTGCGCCACCTTGAACTCGGTTACGTCACTCACCCATTTCTGGTTGGGGCGCTGGGCGACGAAATTACGCTCCAGCAGATTCATCGCTATCTTGCCGACAGTACCTCGGTACGACCGATATTTCTTGGGTCGCACCAGTGACTTCAGACCCAGCCCAGTCATCAGTTTCTCAACGACCTTCTTGTTGACTAGCGGCCCCTCTTTTCTGATTGCTAGTGCAACGCGCCGATACCCGTAACGCCCCTTCTCTTTGTGATAGACCTGCCGAATTCTCTCTTTAAGCTCCGCGTATTTATCCGGCTTCTGTTGGCTCTGTACCTGGTAGTAAAAAGTGCTGCGAGCCAGTCCGATCAGCCGCAGCAGGTCAGGCAAAGGGAATCTACGTTTGAGTTTGGAAACGATCAGGACTTTTTCGCCGGTATTCGTTCCTTTTCCTCGCGCAGAGCCTTGAGCTCCTTTAGGACAGCGTTCTCCATGCGCAGATACTCAAGCTCAGCCATCAGCTGGTCTCTGGGCTTTTGCGAATCGTCGGTATCTGTGGGCTTTGCTGGTTTAATCTTCTTCAACACTTTAATCGGCTTTTTCTGGCGGATGACAGGGGCTACAGGGCTACCACTGTAGTACTGCCGCTGCCAGTTGCCTATCTGCGAGGACTGGCCGAGGCCAAAATGCGCAGCGGTTTGGCGAAGAGAGAGACGATGCTCGTGCATGTGGCTCAGCACTTGGCGCTTGAAGTCGTCGTCATAGCGCTGCCCGTGCGAGCGCGGACTAAGGCTGGACTTGCTCTGATAGCTGGAGACCCACCGGCGCAGCAGACTGACGTCGATACCGAAACGCTGGGCTACTTTTCGGAAGCCATCGCTACCATCTAGGTAGGCTGAGATGGCTGTGAGTTTGAACTGCTCTGTGTATTTGCCCATCGGTCCCCCCAAGGGTTGGATTTTTTGTCCAACTTCTTGGGGGCAGTCCACAATGTGGGAGCGGCCTTGCGCCGCGATGGGCTGCGCAGCAGCCCCGGCGTTTACCGAACCGCGTGCAAGGCTTGCTGGTCGGCATGGTAGGACGAGCGCACCAGCGGCCCCGACGCCACATTCCTGAAGCCCATCGCCACAGCCTGCTCGGCGAACCAGGCAAAGGTATCCGGGTGCACGAACCGCTGCACCGGCAGGTGGCTGCGCGAAGGCTGCAGGTACTGCCCCAGGGTCAGCATGCCGACCTGATGCTCGCGCATGCGCTGCATCACTTCCAGCACCTCCTCGTCGGTTTCCCCCAGGCCCAGCATCAGCCCGGACTTGGTCGGCACCCCGGGCACCCGGCGCTTGAAGTTCTCCAACAGGTCCAGCGACCACTCGAAGTCCGACCCCGGCCGTGCCGCCTTGTACAAGCGCGGCACGGTCTCCAGGTTATGGTTGAACACATCCGGCGGCGCCTGTTCGGTGATGGCCAGGGCCACGTCCATGCGCCCCCGATAATCCGGCACCAGGGTTTCCAGCTTCGTGCCCGGCGACAGCTTGCGGATTTCGCGCAGGCAGTCGACGAAGTGCTGGGCACCGCCGTCGCGCAGGTCGTCACGGTCCACCGAGGTGATTACCACGTACTTCAGGCGCAGCTCGGCAATGGCGATCGCCAAGTGCTTCGGCTCATCGGCATCCAGCGGTTTCGGCCGGCCATGGCCGACGTCGCAGAACGGGCAACGCCGGGTGCAGATGTCGCCCATGATCATGAAGGTCGCCGTACCACCGGAAAAGCACTCGCCCAGGTTCGGGCATGAGGCTTCTTCGCAGACGCTGTGCAGCTTGTGCTTGCGCAGCAGCGCCTTGACCCGGGCGACCTCGGGTGACGTGGCGATTTCCACGCGGATCCAGTCGGGTTTGCGCGGCACTTCCTCGGTGGGCAGGATCTTCACCGGGATGCGCGCCACCTTTTCGGCGCCGCGCAGTTTCACGCCGGCTTGCAGGGGCTGCGGGCGCGTGGCCGCAGTCAGGGTCTGGTTCATGTTCATGCTCCGCCAGTCAGGGCTTCATCCACGGTTGCTTCATCCACGAGGCTTCATCCACGGCCGATTCAGGCGCGGTAGACCGGATATTCCGCACACAGCTTGGCCACCGACCCGGCCACCTGGGCCTCGACATCGGCATCACCAAGGTGGTCGAGGATGTCGCAGACCCAGCCCGCCAGGGCCACGCACTCTGCAACCTTGAAGCCGCGGGTGGTGACGGCCGGAGTGCCGATGCGCAGGCCCGATGTCACGAACGGCGACTGCGGGTCGTTGGGCACGGCGTTCTTGTTGACGGTGATGTGCGCGCGGCCAAGGGCGGCGTCGGCGTCTTTTCCGGTGAGGCCCTGGCGGATCAGGCTGACCAGGAACAGGTGGTTGTCGGTGCCGCCGGACACCACGTCGTAACCGCGTTCGATGAACACCTGGGCCATGGCTTGGGCGTTTTCGATGACCTGTTGCTGGTAGCGCTTGAACTCAGGCGCCAGCGCTTCCTTGAAGCACACGGCCTTGGCGGCGATGACGTGCATCAGCGGGCCACCCTGGGCGCCTGGGAATACGGCAGCGTTGAGCTTTTTCTCGATCGCTTCGTTGGACTTGGCCAGGATCAGGCCGCCACGCGGGCCGCGCAAAGTCTTGTGGGTGGTGGTGGTGACCACGTCGGCGTACGGCAGCGGGTTGGGGTACAGGCCAGCGGCAACCAGGCCGGCGACGTGGGCCATGTCGACGAACAGCAGCGCACCGACCTTGTCGGCGATAGCGCGAAAGCGTGGGAAGTCGAGGGTCTTGGAGTAGGCCGAGAAGCCGGCAACGATCATCTTTGGCTTGTGCTCGACCGCCAGGCGCTCGACTTCGTCGTAGTCGATCAGGCCGGTGTCGTTGTTGATGCCGTACTGCACAGCGTTATAAAGCTTGCCCGAAGACGACACCTTGGCGCCGTGGGTCAGGTGGCCGCCGTGGGCCAGGCTCATGCCCAGGAGGGTATCGCCAGCTTGCAGCAGGGCCAGGTACACCGCGCTGTTGGCGGAAGAGCCAGAGTGCGGCTGGACGTTGGCGTAATCGGCACCGAACAGCAGCCTGGCACGTTCGATGGCCAACTGTTCAACCACATCGACGTGTTCGCAGCCGCCGTAGTAGCGCTTGCCCGGGTAGCCTTCGGCGTACTTGTTGGTCAGCTCGGTGCCCTGGGCCTGCATCACTTGCGGGCTGGTGTAGTTCTCCGAGGCGATCAGCTCGATATGGTCTTCCTGGCGCTGCACTTCGCGGCTGATGGCCGCTTGCAGTACAGGGTCGAAATCGGACAGGGTCAGGCTTTTATGGAACATGCGTGTGCTTCCTTGTTGTTGTGGGCAGGCAAGGCCCGGACCGGGACCGGGTCCGGGCCCGAGCGGTCAGGCATCCTGGTAGAGCGACAGGGGTGGGCAGGCGCACGCCAGGTTGCGGTCACCGTAGACGTTGTCCACGCGCCCCACCGGCGGCCAGTACTTGTTATCACGCAGCGCTGGCAGCGGGTACACCGCCAGCTCGCGGGCATAGCGATGGGGCCATTCGCCGACCAGTTCGCTGGCGGTGTGCGGTGCGTTCTTCAGCGGGTTGTCGAGCTTGTCGAGGGTGCCGTTCTCCACCGCGCGGATTTCCTCACGGATACAGATCATGGCCTCGCAGAAGCGGTCGAGCTCTTCCTTGGACTCGCTCTCGGTCGGCTCGACCATCAACGTGCCCGCCACAGGGAAGGACATGGTCGGGGCGTGGAAGCCGAAATCGATCAGGCGCTTGGCCACGTCTTCGACGCTGATGCCACTGCTGTCCTTTAGCGGGCGCAGGTCAAGGATGCACTCGTGGGCCACCAGGCCGTTCTCGCCGGTGTACAGCACCGGGTAGTGCTCCTCCAGCCGCCGGGCAATGTAGTTGGCACTCAGAATGGCCAGCTGCGAGGCGCGCTTGAGCCCTTCCCCACCCATCATGCGGATGTACATCCAGGTGATCGGCAGGATGCTCGCGCTGCCATAAGGCGCCGCGCAGACAGCGCCCTCTTTGTGCGCCATGTGCGCGTGGCCGGGCAGGAACGGCGCCAAGTGCGCCTTGACACCGATCGGGCCGACCCCGGGGCCGCCGCCGCCGTGGGGGATGCAGAAGGTCTTGTGCAGGTTCAGGTGCGACACGTCACCACCGAACTTGCCCGGCGCGCAGAGGCCGACCATGGCGTTCATGTTGGCGCCGTCCAGGTACACCTGGCCGCCGTGCGCATGGATGATGTCGCAGATGCGGGTGATGCCCGCTTCGAACACACCATGGGTCGAGGGGTAGGTGATCATCAGCGCGGCCAACTGGTCGCGGTGCTGCTCGGCCTTGGCTTGCAGGTCGGCCACATCGACGTTGCCACGCTCGTCGCAGTTGACCACCACCACACGCATGCCGGCCATCTGAGCCGTGGCCGGGTTGGTGCCATGGGCCGACGACGGGATCAGGCACACATCGCGGCCCGCTTCGCCGCGGCTGGCATGGTAGGCGCGGATGGCCAACAGGCCTGCGTATTCACCTTGGGAGCCGGCGTTGGGCTGGAGCGACATTGCGTCATAACCAGTGGCCTCGCAGAGCATGGCCTGCAGTTCATCGGTCAACTGGCGGTAACCGAGTGACTGTTCGGCCGGGGCGAACGGGTGCAGGTTGCCGAACTCGGGCCAGGTGATCGGGATCATCTCACTGGCGGCGTTGAGCTTCATGGTGCACGAGCCCAGCGCGATCATGGTGCGGTCCAGGGCCAGGTCCTTGTCGGCCAGGCTACGCAGGTAGCGCATCAGCGCTGTTTCAGAGTGGTAGCGGTTGAACACCGGGTGCTGTAGGAACGCGGTTTCGCGCAGCAGTTGCGCCGGCAGGCGATCGCCACTGTCAGCGGCCAGGGCGGCGAAATCGGGCAGCGCCTGGCCAGGGGCGGCGAACACCTGCCACAAGGCCTCGACACTGGCCTGCTCGCAGGTTTCATCCAGCGACAGGCCGACGCGGGTCTGGTCAATCAGGCGCAAGTTCAACTGCGCACCGTGGGCGGCGGCCAGCACCTCGGCCACAGGCTGGGCAGTCACCACGCTAACGGTGTCGAAGAAGTGCGCCTGCTCCACCAGGTGCCCAAGCTGCTGCAGCCCTTGCACCAGGATCGCGGTCAGGCGGTGTACCCGCCGGGCAATCTGCGCCAGCCCCGCGGGGCCATGGTAGACCGCATACATGCTGGCAATGTTGGCCAGCAGCACCTGCGCGGTGCAGATGTTGCTGGTCGCCTTCTCACGACGGATGTGTTGCTCGCGGGTCTGCATGGCCAGGCGCAGGGCCGGCTTGCCGAAGCGGTCGATGGACACACCGACCAGGCGGCCAGGCATGTCGCGCTTGAACGCATCGCGGGTTGCAAAATACGCCGCGTGCGGGCCACCGAAGCCCAGCGGCACGCCGAAGCGCTGAGCGCTGCCCAGCACCACATCGGCATCGAATTCACCCGGTGGGGTCAGCAAGGTCAGCGCCAGCAGGTCGGCAGACACCGCCACCAACGCACCGACGGCATGGGCGCGTGCTACCAGGCTGCGGTGGTCGGCGATGGCGCCGGTGCTGGCCGGGTACTGCAGCAGCAGGCCGAAGTACGGCTCAAGGCTTTGCCCCTGCAGCGCCGCTTCATCACCGATGACCACTTCTATGCCCAGGGGTTGGGCGCGGGTGCGCAGCACGTCGAGGGTCTGCGGGTGGCAATGGCGGGAGGCAAAGAATGCCGGCGCCTTGCTCTTGGCCAGGCGTTTGCAGAAGGTCATGGCTTCGGCGGCGGCGGTGGCCTCGTCGAGCAAGGAGGCGTTGGCGATCTGCATGCCGGTGAGGTCGCTGACCAGGGTCTGGAAATTGAGCAGCGCTTCCAGGCGGCCTTGAGAAATCTCTGGCTGGTAAGGCGTGTACGCGGTGTACCAGGCCGGGTTTTCCAGCAGGTTGCGCAGGATCGGCGTCGGCGTATGGCACGGGTAGTAACCTTGGCCGATGTGGTTGCGAAACAGCTGGTTCTTCGCGGCGATGGCCTTGAGTGCTGCCAGGGCTTCAGCCTCGCCCTGCCCTTTGCTCGGCGCGAGCACGCTGGTGCCCTTGATGCTGTCGGGGATGACGCTGTCGATCAGGGCATCCAGGGTGTCGTGGCCGGTCAGCGCCAGCATCGCCTCGATGTCGTGCTCGCGAGGGCCGATGTGACGTGCGATGAACGCGTTATCCGTGGTCAATGCGACAGGTGCGTTGGTCATGTCGATACCCAGGTTCAGGCGTTGTCGGCCAGGAAGCGCTCATAGCCTTCCTGGTCCATCAAGGTGTCGAGGTCGGCGATGTTGGCGACCTGGATGCGGAAGAACCAGCCGTCCTTCATCGGTGAGGCATTGACCAGTTCCGGGTCGTCGGCCAGGGCCTGGTTGACCGCCACCACGCTACCGTTCAGGGGCATGCTGATGTTGCTGGCGGCCTTCACCGACTCCAGCACCGCGACTTCATTGCCCTCGGCGTACTCGCCCGGCTCCGGCAACTGCACGAACACCACATCACCCAGCGCCTCCTGGGCATAGGTGGTGATGCCGACGGTCAACTCGCCAGTCGCTTCCAGACGCAGCCATTCGTGCTCGGGGGTAAAACGCAGCGTGCTCATGGGTCTTCCTCTCTTGTTATCAGGTGGGTCCCGGTCCAGGACTGAAACCACAATAGCAAGGGCGATGCCAACTTGTATAAAGCCTTTAATTTCAACTAGTTAGTTGAACATCGAGGTCATTTTCAAACGGCTTCTGCGGAACGAAACAGCTCCAGTGCGTCGCGCCGAGAGGCGCCCTTGAAGGGGCGTGCCAATGAATGTGGGGGCCCCGTTCCAGTGGAGTGCATTCACTCCACTGGAACGTATTGGCACCAGGGCGGCTACGAGGGCCGGCTGGCGATGCCGTATTTGCGTAAGCGCTGGCCGATTGCGGTGTGCGAGGTCTGCAGGCGCGCAGCCAATTGCCGGGTCGAGGGGTACGTCGCGTACAGGTTTTCCAGCAGGGACTTTTCAAACCCCTGCACCGCCGCTTCCAGGCTGATGACCGCTTGGGCGTCAGGCTGCTGGCTGCTCAAGGCGGTGCCGGCCAGCTCCAGGTCGTCGCAGTCGATCACCTCCCCTTCGCTGATGGCTGCCGCACGGAACACCACGTTCTGCAACTGGCGCACGTTGCCCGCCCAGCGGTTGCCCAGCAGCAACGGGTGGGTGGCCAGCGCCAGCCGGCAGGGCGAGCGCTGGATCTGCGCGCAGGCCTGGCGCAGGAAGTGCTCAGCCAGCAGCAGGATGTCCTTGCCACGCTCGCGCAAGGGCGGCACCTTCAGGTTGAGCACGTTGAGGCGGTAGTAGAGGTCTTCGCGAAAGCTGCCTTCGAGCACCATGTTTTCCAGGTTGCGGTGGGTCGCACAGACCACCCGGACATTCACCCGCACCTCACCGCCGCCGCCCACCCGGCGGAAGCTGCCGTCATTGAGAAAACGCAACAGCTTGGCCTGCAGGTAGGGCGACATCTCCCCCACCTCATCGAGAAACACCGTGCCGCCATCGCCCAGCTCCAGCAGGCCAGGCTTGCCGCCGCGCTGGGCGCCGGTGAAGGCGCCGGCGGCGTAGCCGAACAGTTCGCTTTCGGCCAGGCTCTCTGGCAGTGCCGCACAGTTGAGCGCCAGAAACGACGCATCACGCCGGGCGCTGAGGGCATGGCAGGCACGGGCGACCAGCTCCTTGCCAGTGCCTGTCTCACCCTGGATCAGCAGCGGCGCATCAAGGCCGGCCACTTTGTGCAGGCGCACCTTGAGTTCCTTGAGCGCGGTCGAGTCACCGAGCAGCCCGTCCAGCCCTTCACCAGGGTCGTGCAGCAACGACGCCAGGCGCTCGCCGATGCGGCTTGGCGGGTAAAGGGTGAGCAGGCCGCCGACCAGGGCCTCGGCACCGCCACTGATGGGCGTGGCTTCCAGCAACAGCGCCTGGCCCTGGAAACCCACCTCGCACATGGGCAGGCGAAAGCCCTTGTCGATCAAGGTTTGGGCCAGGTCTGCCTCGGCAAACAGCCGCGATAACGGCTCACCAGCCGGCTCGCGGCCAATCAGGCTGACCAGCGTGGGGTTGGCCAGCAGCACATGGCCGCCAGCGTCCACCGCCAGCACCGGGTCACTCATCGCCGCCAGCAGCGCCTCCAATTGCAGGCGTCGGCGATGGCCGGGCAGGAAGTCGACCAGCTCGACCGCCTGCACACCGGCCACCCGCAACAGCGCAGCATGCAGTTCGTCCAGCACCGCCTGCTGCAGCGCCGGGGCGTCGATGTAGACGTTGGGCGGGATCATTTCCACCGCATCCAGGTTGAGGTTGCGCGCCCCCAGCAGTGCCAGGATTTCCTGGGTGATGCCGACGCGGTCGATGAAGGTGACGTGGATTCTCATCGTGATTCCCTGGTTGGCAAAACGACAACAGGGGGACGGCGCACACTGCGCTGTCCCCCTGGGTAAACGTGACGTTGGCGATCAATCCGCTTCGAAGGACAACGCAGTGTTCCCCTGTCTTTTCTGGCGGACGGACCGGTAGAACAGGCCCAGCAGCGCGAACCACACCGGCATGGCGAACAACGCCATGCGGGTGTCCGCTTCCAGGGCCAGCAAGCCGAGGATGAAGGCGAAGAACGCCAGGCACACCCAGCACATGATGGTGCCGCCCGGCATCCTGTATTTCGACGCACGGTGCAGGTGGTCGCGCTGCTTGCGGTACGCCAGGTACGACAGCAGGATCATCGACCAGACGAACATGAACAGCAGGGCCGACACCGTGGTGATCAGGGTGAAGGCGTCGAGCATGTTGGGCACCAGGTAGATCACCAGCGCACCGGCGGTCAGGCACACACAAGAGAAGATCAGGCCGTTGGACGGCACGGCGCGGCGCGACAGTGCGCTGAACGTGCCCGGTGCATCACCTTCCATCGCCAGGCCGTAGAGCATGCGGCTGGTCGAGAACACGCCGCTGTTGGCCGAAGACGCCGCTGACGTCAGCACCACGAAGTTGATGATGCCTGCTGCGGCGGGTAGCCCGGCCAGCACGAACAGCTCGACGAAGGGGCTCTTGTTGGCCACCACATCTCGCCAGGGGGTAACGGCCATGATGGCGATCAACGCCAGCACGTAGAAGACGATGATGCGCAGCGGAATGGAGTTGATGGCACGCGGCAGGTTGCGTTCCGGGTTCTTGGTTTCGGCAGCCGTGGTGCCGACCAGCTCGATGCCGACGAAGGCGAACACCGCAATCTGGAAGCCGGCGAAGAAGCCCATGAGGCCATGGGGGAACATCCCGTCGTCGTTCCACAGGTTGGCCAGCGTGGCGACGTTGCCAGCGGGCGACTGGTAGGCTGCCGCCACCATGTACACCCCAGTGCAGACCAATGCGCAAATGGCCACGATCTTGATCATGGCGAACCAGAACTCCAGTTCACCGAACATCTTCACCGTCATCAGGTTGAGGCTCAGCAACAGCCCGACGCAGCCCAGCGCCGGCAACCACAAGGGAATATCCGGGAACCAGAATTGTGAATAGGCGGAAATGGCGATCACATCGGCAATCCCGGTGACAATCCAGCAAAACCAGTAAGTCCAGCCCGTGAAAAAGCCTGCCCACGGGCCTAACAAATCGGCGGAAAAATCGATGAACGACTTGTACTGCAAGTTGGACAAGAGCAGTTCGCCCATGGCCCGCATGACGAAAAACAGCATGAAGCCGATGATCATGTAGACGAAGATGATCGAAGGCCCAGCCAGGCTGATGGTCTTGCCAGAGCCCATGAACAGGCCGGTGCCAATCGCACCGCCGATGGCGATCAACTGGATGTGGCGGTTGGAAAGATTACGCTTGAGTTCGTGCGTGTCACCCTCAGGCGGACAGTGACCCTGCGGCAGGTTATTCATTGTTATTTACCTTGCTAGTTTAATTGTTTTTATAACGTCACAAGTTCAACTTTCTGCCCGGATATGCCGTGGAACATCCGGACGAGCACAAGGGAATCAGCAAGGACTATGCCAAGGAGTACAGGCCACTAAACACGGGGTTTTGTGCAACTATCAGCTTTTGCCACTGTAATGAAGCCACTCCAGTGGCAAGGCTAAAGGGCACGGTGTACGACACCGAGGCGTCGTATACCGTGCCCTGCCCTGCGCTGTATTGATATCACTACAATGGAGCGCTATCAGTCCAAGCCTTGCTTTAGCGTCTAAAACAGGTGTGCCCCCGCGAATACCGGCGAAGCCGGTGCCATACACCGCGCCGCGCCATTCGCGGGGCGAGCCCGCTCCCACAGCAATAGCGCGTCCGCTGGGGTTCCTACAGTCCGTTCTAGGGATGTTTCAACCTGTGCGCACCTCGCGCCGTGGTGCGCGGCTGCGCTGTTGATCCTGCCAATCCTCTACCAACCCGACCGGCACATCGGCCGGCGCCATCGGCTCGCGCCCGCGCACCAGGTCGGCAGCGCGCTCGGCGAGCATGATGGTCGGCGCATTGAGGTTGCCGTTGGGCTCGCTCGGGAACACCGACGAGTCGATCACCCGCAGGCCCTGCAAGCCGTGCACACGCAACGCCGAGTCGACCACCGCCATGTCGTCCTCGCCCATGCGGCACGAGCCACAGGGGTGCATGGTGCTTTCCATGTTGGCACGCACGAAGGTATCGATCTGCTCGTCGGTCTGCACCTGCGGTCCGGGCGCCAGCTCCTCGCCGCGGAAGCGGTCCATCGCCGGCTGGGCAATGATCTCGCGGGTCAGGCGCACGCAGCGGCGGAAGCCCTCGCGGTCCTCTTCACTTTGCAGGTAGTTGAAGCGGATTTCCGGGTGCTGGTAAGGGTCGGCCGACAGCGCCCGCACATGCCCGCGGCTCTTGGGTTTGTTCGGCCCGGTCAGCACCATGAAACCATGGCCTTTGAAGGGTTTGTCGCCGTCATAGCGCATCGCCGCCGGCAGGAAGTGGAACTGAATGTCCGGCCAGCGCAGCCCCTTGGCCGAGCGGATGAAACCACCTGCCTCAAAATGGTTGCTGGCGCCCAGGCCATCTTTGAACAGCAACCAGCGCAGGCCGATCATCGCCTTGCCCAGCAGGCTCATCTTGCCGTTGAGCGTCACCGGCTCCTTGCAGGCGTACTGGATGTAGATTTCCGAGTGGTCCTGCAGGTTCTCGCCCACACCCGGCAGGGCATGAAGCACCTTGATCCCGGCCTTTTTCAGCACCGCCTCGGGGCCGATACCCGAGCGCTGCAGCAGGTGCGGCGAGCCGATCGGGCCGGATGCCACCAGCACTTCGCGGCTGCAATGAACCGTGTGGGTCTGGCCGCCTTCGTCGTACTCGACCCCAACCGCCCGCTTGCCATCGAGCAGGATGCGCCGGGTCATGGCGTGGGTCACGACGGTCAGGTTCGGCCGGCTCATGGCCGGGCGCAGGTAGGCATTGGCGGTGGACCAGCGCACCCCGTCCTTCACGGTCATGTGCATGGCGCCGAAGCCTTCCTGCATGTAGCCATTGCAGTCGTCGGTCTTGATGTAGCCGGCCTCGGCACCGGCTTCTATCCAGGCGCCGTACAGCGGGTTCTGCATGTTGTTGCCGTTGTTGGTGGCCAGCGGCCCGGCGCCACCGCGGTAGTCGTCGCCGCCGAACTTGAAGTTTTCGGCGCGCTTGAAGTACGGCAGGCAGTTGCGATAACCCCAGCCGTTCGCGCCCAGGCTTTCCCACTCATCGAAGTCGCAGGCATGGCCACGGATGTAGACCAGGCCGTTGATCGAGGACGACCCACCCAGCACCTTGCCCCTTGGGCAGTGCAAGCGTCGGCCGTCCAGGTGGGTTTCGGCGGCGGTCTCGTAGCGCCAGTTGTACTTCTTGGTGTTCATCGGCAAGGAAAACGCACTGGGCATCTGGATCAGCACACTGCGGTCGCTGCCGCCGAACTCCAGCACCAGCACCGTGGTGGCAGGGTCTTCGCTGAGGCGGTTGGCCAGGACGCAGCCGGCAGAGCCTGCGCCGATGATGATGTAGTCGTATCGTTTGTTCATTGTTCTAGTCCTGTACGCGAAGGCCTGCGGCCTCGATGGTGCTTTCATTGCCCTTTGGGTAGCCGCCCCAGCCCAGGCGCGTAGCCAGCAGACGGGTCAGCCCGTAATGCACCAGCCCGGCCAACAGGCAGGACGGCAGCGAGGCGGTGGCGAAGGTGAAGAAGTCGGTATGGGCCAGGGTCTGCGGGTTGAACACCACCACGTAGATGGCAAAGCCTGCCACCAGCGCCAGCAGCGCGATGGGGTTGAAACCCTTGCAGAAGCGCAGCGGCGAGCCGCTTTGCTCGGCATACAGATGGCGTAGGTTCAGGCGCTGCTTGCGCAGGAAGAAGTAATCGGCAATGCCAATGCCGGCCAGGGCGCTGTTCAGTGCCGACGTCCACACCAGGAAGATGAAGAAGCCGTCGTAGATACCCGGGGCCAACAGCACGATCACCACCGGGATGATGCAGAACAGCCCGATCAATACCCCCCAGCCCAGGCTGCGCAAACGCTCCCCGGCCAGTTGCCGCAGGCCGATCACCGCGGTGTAGAGGATGTTGACCATGCCGGTCAGGTTGGCCAGCGCCAGGAAGCTCAGGGCGATGACGCCGAATGTCATGCCGCCGGCCAGCCGCATCCAGGCCGTAGGGTCGCTGCTGCCCAGGGTGGTGGCGGCGAACAGGCTGACCGACTCGCCCAGCGAAGCGGCGCCGAAGATGCCCACCAGGTTGGGCCAGAAGGCCGTGCGCTGGTTGCTGCACAGGCGCGACAGGTTGCCGATGTAGGGCCACCAGGAGAACCCTGCGGCGATGTTGATTTCAACCGCGATCATGAAGTTGACGTGCGGGTTTTCGAAGGGTGGCTGCAAAGGCGGCATCGCCAACAGTTCGCCGAAGCTGTAACGGCGGGAGATGAAGTACATCAGCGCCAGCATGATCAGGATCAGGCTGGGCGCGATCACCGCGCTCAGGCGGCGGATCATGTCGGGCCCGCGCATGGCCACCAGCGCCGCCAGCACGATGGCCAGCAGGGCCCCGGCGGTCACCAGCCAGTCGCCGGCGTCGGGCTCGCTGTGCTGTACCAGGGTTTCCAGGTTGTCCAGCGCCCGCCCGCACATCAACCCCAGCACCGCCAGCCAGCCCATGGTCAGTATCACCACCGAGAGGATGTACACCAGGCGGCTGCCATTGACGCCGAACATGCTGCGCAGGAAGGTGAACTGCTCGACGCCATATTTGCCACACGGCAGGCAGGTGGACGATGCCGCCAGTACCACGCCGATGATGTTGCCGATGATGATCGCGGCAATCCCTTGCAACGGCCCGACGAACAGCGCGGTGGCACCGCCGATCAAAAACACCCAGGTGGCCACCGCCAACGCCGAGTTGGCGTAGGCATAGCCCCAGAAGCCCCAGACCCGTTCACCCGGCAGCAAGGGCGTGTCGCCGCGTTCGGCGGCCAGGCGAAATTCCTGCTCTCTGGCCCGGCTCATGGCTGGCCCCCCAGCACATACGCGCCGACCACCATGACCAGGGTCAGCACGGCAAGGGCGATGACGTCCGTTGCCTTCAGCGCGCCGGGCCAGTGCGCCCTGCCCTCCAGTTCTTCATAGGCGCGCAGGCGCCGTTCCAGGTCTTGTGCACGCTCGGTATCCACTTGGCTGTTCATGGGCATCACCTCGACGGGTTCTTGTTCTTGAAATTCGATGCGTTCGTGTTGCCTGCGTCGCTCGCCAAACCAGGCGACGCAGGCCGGCCCTGTCCCTCAGGGCAAGGTGATCCAGACCGCCTTGGTCTCCAGCAGAAACTCCAGTTGTTCGGCGCCCATGTCCTTGCCATAGCCCGACTGCTTGTAGCCACCGAACGGCATGGACGGGTCGAGTGTGCTGTGGGCATTGACGTAGACCGTGCCGGCACGCAGGCGCGGGATCAGCCCGTGGACCTTGCCCAGGTCGTTGGAGTAGATCGCCGCCGCCAGGCCGTACTGCGAATCGTTGGCCAGCGCCAGCGCCTGTTCCTCGGCGTCGAAAGGCATGGTTACCAACACCGGCCCGAAGATTTCCTCACGGACGATGCGCATGTCGTTGTTGCAGTGGGCAAAGATGGTCGGCTGCACGAAGAAGCCAGCGCCCTCGACCGGCTCACCGCCGTAGTACACCTGCGCCCCTTCGGCCTTGCCCAGGGCGATGTATTCCAGCACCCGCTGCTGTTGCTGGCGCGACACCATGGGGCTGATGAAGCAGTCCGGGTCCAGCCCCGGGGCGATCTTCAACGTCGCCGTGTAGCGCGCCAGCGCTTCGAGGAAGGCCGGGTAGACACTGCGCTCGACATAAGCACGGGTACCGGCATCGCACACCTGCCCCGAGTTGAAGAACACACCGTTGGCGACCGCCTCGGCCGCAGCAAAGATATCGGCATCGGCGAACACGATCACCGGCGACTTGCCGCCCAGTTCCAGGGTCAGGCGCTTCATCTGGTCCATCGCCGCCTTGCCCACCGAGCAGCCCACCGGGGTCGAACCGGTAAAGCTCAGCTTGTCGATGCCCGGGTGGCTGGACATCGCCGTGCCCACCACGCTGCCGCGCCCGGTGACAATGTTCAGCACACCGTCGGGGATGCCCGACGCCTGCACCAGCTCGGCAAAGCGCAAGGCCGACAGTGAGGTCAGCTCCGCCGGTTTGACCACCACGGTGCAGCCGGTCGCCAGCGCCGCGCCGAGCTTCCAGGCCATGGTTTGCAGGGGGAAGTTCCAGGGCACGATGGCCCCTACCACGCCGACGGCTTCCTTGCGGGTATAGGCCAGGTAGTTGCCCGGCAGCGAAGGCTCGACGGTGCGCCCATGGATCTTGCTGGCCCAGCCGGCAAAGTAGCGCAGCGTATCGACGGTGCCCTGGATGTCCACGGCACGGGCCTGAGCGACCGACTTGCCCATGTCGATCGACTCGATCTGCGCCAGCTCATCGCCATTAGCCTCGACCAGGTCGGCCAGGCGATGAATCAGGCGTTCGCGCTCCAGCGGCTTGAGCTGGCTCCACGGGCCGCCATCGAATTGCGCGCGGGCGGCACGCACCGCACGGTCCAGGTCGTCCGGGGTGCCCATGGGGATGCGCGTCAGCACGCCCTCGGTGGCCGGCTCGATGACCTCGGCGCTGGCACCATCACTGGCCTCCAGCCAGGCACCGCCGATGAACATGCGCTGGGGCTTGCTGAGAAAACGCTGGGCGGCCTCTGAAACCCCGAAGGCCTGCAGGTAGGCTTTTACCTTGTTGTCCACGGTACAGTCTCCGGATCAGCGGGCGTTGGCGCGCGCGTGGAAGATGAAGCCGATGCTGTTCATCAGCAACTGCGCGGCAAGAATCGAGGTCACGCCTGCCGGGTCGTAGGCCGGGGCCACTTCCACCAGGTCCATGCCGACGATCCGCCCCTGGCTGCGCCGGGCCAGCGCCTGGATGATCTCCAGTACTTCGTAGTAGAAGAATCCGCCATGGCTCGGTGTGCCGGTACCTGGGGCGATGGACGGGTCGAAACCGTCGATGTCGATGGTGATGTAGTAGTCGCGGCCTTCGGGGATTTTCGCCATCACGCCTTCACAACCCAGGCGGCGCACGTCGCGTACCGAAAGGATCTGCGAGCCGGCGTCGCGCGCGGCATCGTAGTCATCGCGGTTGGAGGACGACACGTTGCGGATGCCCATCTGGGTCATGCCGACGATGTGGTCCAGCTCCGAGGCGCGGCGCAGGGGGCTGCCGTGGCCGTAGCGCACACCATGGCGCTCGTCGACGAAGTCCAGGTGGGCATCGAAGTGCACGATGTGGATCGGCCCATGGCCTTCGAAGGCCTTGATCACCGGCGCATGGATCGAGTGGTCACCGCCCAGCACCACCGGCATGGCGCCGGCCTTGAGAATCTGGCGCACGGCCGACTCGATGTTGGCATTGCTGCTGGCCATGTCGGTGTGCACGATATCGGCGTCACCGACATCGACCATGCGCAGTTGGTCATCGGTCAGGTAGGTGGCGTCATCTTCGAAGTCGTAGGCGCCGGCATGGCCGAACGAGAACAGGGTCGATGCCTCGCGAATGCCGCGCGGTCCGAAACGTGCGCCAGAGCGCCATTGGGTGCCCATGTCGTTGGGCGCACCGAGGATCGCCACATCGGCGTCGATGGCATCCCAGTCGGTGCAGATGGGCGATTTGGCGAAGGTGCAATGCCCGACGAAGGGCAGGTTCAGGCGGCCGGATTCATAACCGTGCTTTGCCATGTTCAGGTTTCTCCACTTATTGTTCTGGTCAGGAGACGGGGCGACTGCTCGACCGCCGTTGCAGCCACTATGGCGGCAGGCCAACAGCGGAAAAATGCGCAAGTGCAGATGCATACATCGGGCAACCCGAAGTATTCGCCCGAATGCCAAAGGCCCGCCGGCATTTCCAGGCGCCAGGCATTGCAGTGATCACGGGTGCGTGGTTAGCTTGAAAAAAAACAATGGCCGGACGCTCATATCAGCCAGCGCGATGTGACGCAGCGATGTGAAGCACCGCCAGGAGGCCACAGTGATCCAGCTCCACGATGTCGATCTGAAGCTTCTCAGGGTGTTCACCACCATCGTCAGGTGCGGGGGCTTTTCCGCCGCGCAGGCAGCACTCAACGCCGGCCAGTCGACCATCAGCGAACAGATGACGCACCTGGAAACCCGCCTGGGGGTCAAGCTTTGCCAGCGCGGGCGCAGCGGCTTTCGCCTGACCGAACAGGGCGTGGCCATCCATGAGGCCACCTTGCGCCTGCTAGGCGCGGTGGAGAGTTTCTGCATGGATGCCGACGTGCTCAAGCAGCACATCAGCGGCAAGCTCAACCTGGGCATCATCGACTCCACCCTGACCGACAACGCCTCGCCCCTGCCGCGCACCACCCAGCGCTTTGTCTCACGCGGGCACGATGCCCACCTGCACATTTACATCGGCGCCCCGGCGGAGCTCGAAGAGCGGGTACTGGACAGCCGGCTGCACCTGGCCATCGGCCACTTCCCGTTGCGCGTGCCGGGGCTGTCGTACCTGCCGCTGTACGACGAAGCCCTGGGGCTCTACTGTGGCCGCCGCCATCCGCTGTATGCCAGCAAGGCGGCCAACGGCCGCCTGCTTGAAGAAGTTCGCCAGTGCCACATCGTCGTGCGTGGCTACATGCAGCAGTACGACCTGGAGCAATTGGGCATCAGCAAGGCCGCCGCAACCGTGGAGAACATCGAGGCAGCGGCGATCCTGATCATTTCCGGCGCCTACATCGGTTTCCTGCCCGTGCACTTCGCCGAGCAGTGGGTCAAGACCGGCGAAATGCGCCGCCTCGGCGCCAGCACACTGGACCTGACCTCCCCCTTCGATGTAATCACCCGGCGCGGCGTGTCGCCGCCACCGATCCTGCGGGCGTTTCTTGAAGACCTGAACACCTGCATCCACCAGGCTGGCGTCTGACCATGCTCGGCTTACCCTGTACTACGGCTTCCCGCAAGCTGCCCCTCGATCCAGTCGATGAAGGCACGCACCTGGGGCCGCTTCAACTGCTCCTTGCGGGCGACCAGGTAGTAGGCAAAGCGTGACGGCCAGGGCCGATCCACGGCCACCACCAGGCTGCCGTCACGCAGCCCGTCCTCGGCATGCTGCGCCTGGACCAGGGCGATGCCTTGACCGCTCGCGGCCGCGCGCAGCAACAGCAGCTCCTCGTCAAAGCTTGGCCCACGCCGGCTGCGGCTGTCAGGCTCGAAGCCGTGGGCCTGCAACCACAGCGTCCAGTCGGCACGGTCGGAATCCTGCAGCAGCGGGTACTGCAGGCAATCTACGGATTCATCCAGTGCCGGCCCACTGGCGAGCAGCGCCGGGCTGCAAACGGGGAGCAGCACGGGCGCCAGCAAAGGCATCGACTGCAGCCCCGGGTAATCGCCCAGGCCATGGCGCAGGGCAATGTCGACACGTTCGCGCTGCAGGTCGACCAGTGCCGCGGTGGCCTCGACACGAACCTCGATACCAGGGTGCAGCGCGCTGAAGCTACTGAGGCGCGGCACCAGCCAGCTGGACGCGAAGGAAGGTTGCGTGCTGATGGTGAGGGTGCTGGCCCGTGCCAAAGCTTCAAGGTCGAGCAAGGCGCTCTCGATTTCGCCGAAACCGCGCGAAACGCCGGGGTACAGGCCCGCCCCGGCCTCGGTGAGCTGCACGCCATGGCGGCTGCGTGTCAGCAGGGTGACGCCGAGGCGGTCCTCCAGCAGGCGAATCTGCTGGCTGATGGCCCCCGGGGTAACCCCCATGCGCTCGGCGGCAGCCTTCAGGCTGCCCAGACGGGTGGTTTCGCTGAAGGCGCGCAAGGCAAGCAGTGGCAGAACGGCACCCATGGAACTCCTCGATTTAGAAAAACTAACGCTGGCACAAGAAGCAATCGTTTTAGTATCGCGCTCGATCTGCATAGCATAGCGCTCAGGCCAAACAACTTGCGTTAGTTTTCCTGAGGTTATTCGACATGCATGATCCCTCACTGGTGCTGTACACCGACAGCTCGCCCAACGGCTTCAAAGCCACCATCGCTCTCGAAGAGATGGGCCTGCCCTACCGCCTGGAGCATGTTCGCATCGAGCACGGTGAGCATTTGCAACCAGGCTTTCTCGCGCTCAACCCGGCAGGCCGCATCCCGGTCTTGGTCGACCATGCTGCCAACATCGTGCTGTTCGAGTCTGCTGCCATCTTGCTGTACCTGGCACAGCTCAGCGGCCAATTGCTCGACCCCGCGCCGCAGCCGCGCTGGGCGGCGATCACCTGGTTGATGTACCACAGCGCCAGCATGGGGCCGCTGCTCGGCCAGCGCGTGCACTTCGAATGCTTCGAGGCCACGCCCAACCCTGCGGCGCTCAAGCGCTACCGCAGCCTTACCGAAGGCACCTTCAGCGTCCTCGACCAGCAGCTTGCCACCCAGCCATGGCTGGCCGGAGAGCGCTATTCGATCGCAGACATCGCGACCTTTGCCTGGCTGCACATCGCCGCCCTGGTGGGCTTCGACTTCAGCCCCCACCGCCACCTGACCCGCTGGTACCGCCAGGTCGAGCAACGCCCCGCCGTGCAACGGGGTATCCGCCTGCCCGCCCCGGCCACTGGCCCATGAAATCGCTCAATCAAGGAACGGCCATGAACCCTACAACTCCCACCTGCGGCGCCAACGCCAGCGCCTTCGCCCAGCACCCCGGCTACCGGCGCATGTTCGCGCCCGATCATCTGACCTTGGGCATCTTCATGCCGCTGCGTTTCTACGACGGCAACATGCAGGCACTGGCCGGGCAGGCACGGCTGGTCGGCGACATCGACCGCCTGGGCTTTGCCGCCGCCTGGGTGCGTGATGTGCCCTTGTTCGACCCGGCCTTCGGTGACGCCGGACAGGTATTCGACCCGTTCACCTACCTGGCCTACCTGGCCGCGCAGACTCAGCGCATTGCCCTGGTGACCGGCAGCGCGATCTTCGCCTTGCGCCACCCGATCGACCTGGCCAAGGCCGCTGCCACCCTCGATACACTGTCGGGTGGGCGCCTGGTGCTGGGCATCGCCTCGGGCGACCGGCCCGTGGAGTTTCCAGCCTATGGCTTGGACCACGACAGCCGCGGCGAGCGCTTTGCGCAAAGCGTGAACTACTTCCGGCAACTGTTGGCCGAGCACCCTGGGCCGATCCAGTCGCCGCTGGGCCAACTCGGCAGCGCCCGGCTGCTGCCAAGGCCAGTGTCAGGGCGCATCCCATTGGTGGTGACCGGCTCGTCACGCCAAAGCCTGCAGTGGCTGGGCGAACACGCCGATGGCTGGCTCACTTACCCCGACGCCACCCATAACGTGCTTGGACCACGACGGTTGGCCGAAAAAATCCGCGCCTGGCGCGCAGCGATACCGGGCGGTGGTTTCCGCCCGCACATGACCAACGAATGGATCGACCTGGACGACGACCCGAACTTCCCGCGTACACCGCTGCAAGGCGGCTACGTGCTGCGCACCGGGCGCAACGGGTTGATCGACCTGCTCGGCGAGTGGCGCGAGGCCGGGGTCAACCATGCAGCATTGGGGGTGCAGATGGCGCGGCGCCCGGCCCAGGACATCCTTCAAGAACTGGCAGAAGAGGTACTGCCGCTATTTCCGGCGCTGGCAGGGCCAGCACCGCATTCGCAGGACTGGTAGCGCGCTGCTCAGTTGCACAGTGGGTCGCGCAATGAATCGGCAATGTGCGTGTGCAGCGCATCGGCTGCGCGCGAACCTGCAGCGTCTCGGCTGCGGGGTATTGGCATGAGCAGCTGACACAAGTGACTTGCCTGACATCGAACTGCTGTGCGACTGGGGAGCTGTCAGCTTAGGGTCGAACGTGGCCAATCGCGAGTGGCTGCTTTCGACTTTCCAAACATCGCACAACGAGATCAGCTGCCTTGGCCAGCTATTTGCCCTGCCCCATTCTGCTCATCAAAATTGATCCTGTCTTAGGGCGCGATCCAACCCGCCTGCCAATGTTCGCCTTGCAGAATGAAGCGTGCCCGCTGGTGGATATCCTGGGTAAGGTCGAGCCACTCAATTTTTCTCAGGTGGACAGTCACTAACGCGAAGTTTTCGAAACCCTCCAGGTGCGTTTCATAGGCTGATGAAGGTGCAGAGATCGCCTCACCGGGGATGCTTCCATGGCGAAAGAGTGCTTGAGTTCTTCCTCGTGCCTGCTCCCAGTGCTTGGTAAGTAACGAAACATCCGACACAGGTTCACCTCGGCCTTCCATCCGCAGCTGAAGCTTGCCGGATGGGTCGACGGAGGTTATGCCGACTCTAGGTTCGGCAAGTATCTCCGCGCATTTTGCCGACCGCTTGTCCGCATAAAAGATGATCGACTTCGTAGATTCATCCGCATGGCGCAAGACCACAGTGCTTACCTTGGGTTGCCCTTCAGCATTGACGGTTGCCAGTTGCATCAAGCGAAAGGGATTGGGAATACCGCCAACAGGTAGAGATAAATCCGACCATACCTTGGTCAATATCAGATCAAGCATGGCAATCGCCCAAAAATGAAAAAGGGCCGCGAACGGGGTGCGGCCCGGAGGCTCAGACGCTGCGGGTAAGGCCGCCGTCGACCTTGATGTTCTGGCCGGTAATGTAGGCTGCCCCTTCGCTCGCCAGGAAGGCGATAGTGGCGGCAATCTCCTCACTCGTGCCATAGCGCTTAAGTGGCACACCTTCTCGACGCTGCTCGGTAGCAGGGAGACTGTCGATCCAACCCGGCAGCACGTTATTAATGCGAATGTTGTCAGCGGCGTACTTGTCAGCAAAGATTTTGCTGAACGACGCCAAACCGGCACGGAAAACTGCCGAGGTAGGGAAGAGTTCGCTTGGTTCGAACACCCATGCAGTAGAAATGTTGATTATTGCACCGCCGTTCTGGCGCTGCATGTACGGCGTCACCAATCGCGTAGGGCGAATGACGTTGAGCAGGTAGGTCTCCATACCCAGGTGCCAGTCTTCGTCGCTGATCTCAAGGATCGGTGCCCGCGGGCCATGGCCGGCGCTGTTAACCAACACATCGATACGGCCCCATTTCTGAATGACTGCATCGACGAGGCGCTGCAGATCTTCGTTTGACTGGTTACTGCCGGTTACGCCGATACCGCCTAACGCTTGCGCCAGGGCCTCCCCCTTGCCAGAGGAAGAAAGAATACCGACCTTGAAGCCGTCGGCAGCCAGTCTACGTGCTGCTGCCGCTCCCATGCCGCTACCACCGGCAGTGACTATTGCTACTTTTTCTACTGACATACATCCTCCTGAGTGAGGCGTGGATGGGTGGTTGGTGAAATGAGACTAGCACCGCTCAGCACCGCTCAGAGAGACAGCAACGCTTGTTCATGTCAGTAGATAATCTATAGCCTCGCCTGTTGTCATTGGAACAAGCCCTTGAGTCCGCGCGTGTCGATTACGGTATTTTGCGGGCCGATTGGCGTGCATGACGGGCCGTTATCGACCCATAGCTGCCCTTCAAACGCGACCCCGTACCTAGTGTGGTGTTTCACAAATACCACTGAAAATCTGAGCTAGGCTCTGTAGAAGCCAACTCTCCAAGGGCATCGACATGGGCCGACCAGCAACCGTCATTACCCTTTCCGAAACTGAAAAGTCGGAACTGCTACGCCGGATCAAACTTCGCAAAGGCGCTCAGGATGCCCGCCTGCGCGCAGAGATAATTCTCGGCTGTGCCGCAGGCGAATCAGGCAATGACATCGCTCAGCGCTTAGGCACGAGCAAGGATGTGGTTTCGCGGTGGCGTCAGCGCTTCTCTAAGTTGGGGCTGCTGGGGCTGAACGATGAACCGCGCTCTGGCCGGCCTCGCACTATTTCCGATGAGCAAGTTCAGCAAGTGGTAAACCAAGTACTGCAAGGTAAGCCCGACGACTCCAGTCATTGGAGCACGCGACGGATGAGTCGTGAGACGGGCCTGTCTCCTGCAAGCGTGATGCGCATCTGGCACGCGTTCGGGATCAAGCCGCACTTGGAAAAGACCTTCAAGCTTTCCACTGATCCGTTGTTTGTCGACAAGGTTCACGACATCGTTGGGCTCTACTTGAACCCACCCGAACGAGCCTTGGTGCTTTGCGTTGATGAGAAGAGCCAGATCCAAGCGCTGAACCGCACGCAGCCGGGCCTACCGCTTTCCCCAGGTAACCCAGCAACCCGCACACATGACTACAAACGACACGGAACGACCTCGCTGTTCGCAGCCCTGGATGTGGCAACCGGTGAGGTGATTGGCCGACTCAAACGACAACATCGCAGTACCGAGTTTCTCGCCTTCCTAAGGGAGATCGATGTGTCAGTGCCTGCCGATATGCCGATCCATCTGATCATGGACAATTACGCGACTCACAAGACCGACAAAGTCAGGGCGTGGCTTGCGGCGCGACCGCGCTACAACATCCACTTCACGCCGACCTCGGCATCTTGGCTGAATCTGGTTGAGCGGTTTTTCTCAACGCTGAGCGAGAAGTGGATCAAGCGGCAGGCACATGTCAGCGTTAAAGATCTGGAGGCGTCGATCGAGTACTACCTGGAAACCTACAACCAGAACCCGAAGCCATTTCGGTGGCACAAGAAGGCCGAGGACATCCTTGCCTCAGTCGCTCGCGCGGCGCGAGCGCTGGGCAAATGATTTTAAGTGGTATTTCTGAAACACAACACTAGAGCTACGCAGTCGCTCCAGAGGTAATGGTATGCTGCCGCATAAGCAGCAGGACCAATCACACCTAACGCCTCAGCATCGTCTACAGTTGCTCTGCGAACTTCTATCAATCCATGCTCTCCTGTGCCATCTCACCAATTCCAATAAATCGCCTGGGAGCTTACATACTTATGTATACGTCTGTTTTGGGGCGACAGCAGACGCCCGCAACCTATATCCTTATACTCATCTCCCGCGCTCATATGCTGGGGTTAATGAAGTGAGATCTACAGTTATTGGCCGATAACTCATTCTGCAACCTAAAAGCTGATATTGAGTGCCGTAGCTGCTAACTTTGCCAACTCAAGCCTGCTTCTTGGCTCGGCACCGTCTTCGAGCATCCAGGTTGCCGACAATCCTGTCCATGCGAGCACCCATTGCAACAACCTTCGGCGATCAATACCGGAAGCATCTGCGATGAGTGCTATACGTCGTGCGAAGCAGTCCGGTGCAAGCGCGCTTGCTTCGTCGGGATTGCAGAGAATATTGGCATAATCAAAGCCGCGCTCGCCGCATAACCCCTTGGGATCAATGGCAAGCCATCCAGCTTGGCCGAAATCAAGCACATTACCGTGATGGATATCGCCGTGAAGTACTGCGACATCGCGTGGAGCAGCCAAAAGCTCGCGTGCCGCCCCCGCACAGTGTTCAAGAATGCCGCAGTGAGTAGCTGCCGCACTCAATAGCGATTCGAACCATTGCACGAGCGGAACCAGTTCAGGGATGGGCTTGGGGCGCGGTATGTGGAGACGGGCTACTACCGCACAGAGGATGCGAATGGCTTCGTCATCCCGGCCACTATTGACCATCTGGATGAGCGTGGCCGAGCCTTGCGCGCGCTTCATCAGTAAAGCTTCACCCTCGTGGGCCAGCACAGGCGCCGCACCGTCGCCGGCCCACCAAGCCATGAGCTGGCTGCCTGCTTGTTCCTCCGGCTCTTGTGAGATTTTAAGCATGGCGGGTACATTGCCTTGGCGAACGGGTAGTAGATTGCCGTTCAGCGAGACGAAAGCATCACCGTCGATTGTCAGTCCCCATCGTTTCAGATACTGATCAAACATAGGTTCTTCAAATTTAACACTGTCCATAACTATTTTTCATTCGAGCTCTATAAGCGCAGGATAAGTCTCTCGGGATCATCCGTCAAAAGGACATTGCCAGCAATAAGTATGCATTGACCAGAGCTTCGCTAAGCTACTGGAATAATAATTCTTACTGGTTGTTTCCTGTCACGAAGGTCTGAACGGGGCGAATGCAGTTAGTCGCATTTGATCTGGGGCATTCATGCGCCGCATTTCAGGTTTTTCTGCATAAATGCATTCTGAAGCGTTACGCCCAGGCGGATCGGAAATCCTCGCCGCACGACATGAAAACCGTGCAGTTCAAAGAACGCTTCAGCCGTCTTGCTGACGTCTGAAGTGAGTTCATCAATGCCAAGTAACCTGGCTTCTTCATGGATACGGTTCATGAGTAAAGTGCCTATTCCTTGCCGAGGATGAGTACCCGACACAAAGAAATGGTCGATGTAACCGTTCGATTGAATGTCGGCATAGCCCACAATTTTCCCGTCTACCTCAGCCACGAACGGGCGGAGGTTTCGAAGGTGCTCCGCCCATAGCGTTTGATCAAGATCGGCAGGAGCCCAGGCATCGACTTGATCTCGAGTGTAATCGAGTGACGCGATGTCATGTATGGCAGAGTAAAAAACACGGAACAGCGCAATCTCATCCCCGATTCTGAATCGTCGAATTACCATGTGCTCCTCTCAAGGCTTCTTCAAAAAGAGAGAGTTTGCCACACCAGCTGCATGGCTGACGCGCAAACCGAAATCAAGCATGCCTGAAAGGCCGTCCGTGCTAGCAGGCTGCAATGGGTCGAGAGAAGGCAATCGGCACCGGCTCCTATGGACCCAATATAGACAGTGGGTGGCCGCTGGTTGCTTCGAAGCTATTCAATGAGCATCATCTGGGCTCGACAAGGAGACGTCCCCATGCCCACACCAGTGCTTCATCTCATGTCTGGCAAGATTGCATCCGGCAAATCAACTTTGGCAAAAAGTTTGGCTACCGAACTGTCGGCGATTCTGCTAAGCGAGGATCATTGGCTCTCAAAGCTTTACCCAGACCAAATCAAGTCAGTAACCGATTACGTACGCTTCTCGCGTCAGATTAGAGATGTGGTGGGCCCGCTCGTCACTGATGTGTTGCGTGCCGGGGTGACAGTCGTCCTGGATTTCCCTGCCAACACTCTCCAGGATCGGCAATGGTTGCGGGGCCTGGCTGACGCGGCCGAGGTTGCCCATTGCGTTCACTACATCGAGGTACACGACGATGTCTGTCGAAGCAGATTGCATATTCGTAACCGCCGTGCCGAACATGAATTTGCTGCGACCGACGCAGAGTTTGATCTGATCACCAGCTACTTTCAGCCGCCCGATAAGGATGAGGGGCTCCAGATCGAAATCCATCGCATTTGACGAAGATATCTCCAGAAAAATTGGGTCGCCTAGAGTGTCCACTCCTAGCCGATAGCAGGCATCTGTGAACGGCCGCAATGGGTCGGTTAGCGACCGTCCACCGTATCGAGTTCACCCTTGTTCTCCCCTAACGCGGAGGACAACCCATGAAAACCGCTGCTATCTACACCCATCGCCCATGGAACAAGGGAAAGCTAGTCGGGCAGAAAGCTCCGCTCCGACTCAGAGATATCTGGGCCATCCGGGTAAGGCTCCAGATCGCGGAGAAATCTAGGGATCTGGCGTTGTTCAACTTGGCAATCGACAGCAAGCTGCGAGCCTGCGACTTAACCAAGCTTCGTGTACGGGACGTAGCCCATGGAGAGCATGTGTCGTCACGAGCGATCGTGATGCAGCAGAAAACTCACCATCCAGTGCAATTTGAGATCACCGAGCAAACCCGTATGGCTTTGGAAGCCTGGATGCATCAGGCTCATCTCCGTAGCGAGGACTGTCTGTTTCCGAGCCGGCTACACGGTTCAGATCATCTCTCCACCAGGCAATACGCTCGAATAGTGAAAGCCTGGGTGACAGCCATTGGCCTTGATCCGGCGCTGTACGGCACCCACACGCTGCGGCGAACGAAGGCCTCGTTGATCTATCGTAGAACCAAGAATCTGAGGGCAGTCCAACTCTTGCTTGGCCATACGAAGCTTGAAAGCACCGTCAGATATCTGGGGATTGAGGTCGACGATGCCTTGGAGATGGCAGAGCAGACGGAGGTCTGACCATCCAAAGCGACGGTCAAGGGCAGACCGTCGCTAACCGACCCAAAGCCGACACTTGGATCTTGCGGCTGTTTAGCGGCCCATCGCCGGGAAGCGCGGCTCTAGGTGTACAATCGAATGCCCTAGTTCAGGAGAAGCCGATGCTGTTTACCATCGCCCCAGAGGACTGCCAACGCATCGGACAGAAGCTGGCATTGAAACTCGACATCACGAATGACCTTCCCGCGCGCGTCTTCCTTCAGCCAAACCTAGATTATTGGTTCTTTGAACGGTCGCTTCTTTCTGACTTGGGCCTGCTCGAAAGTCTGTTGATCGAGAGCCATCGGCAATTCTCAAGTGGAATGGGAGTTCTGTTTTCATGGGGTACCCCTGATTGCACAGGCAGGCTGTTCGATGGTAGCTCCACAGAGGAGAGTGTGTTTGAGCTTCAGCGCCAATCATTCCGCCCACCAAACACGCCGCTGGAACTGCCGCACTTGGTATTCAGCCCGACCCATGAATGGCTTGCCTATGAAAGTGCTTTCGAAGAGTGGGGCGTGTTGGCAATGGACCGCTCCCTGATAAACACTGAATTTGCAGGGTATCTTAATCGTGAATTCATCAGCATCGGGGAAGCGTGGAGGCTCAGCAAGCTGGAGGACTTCAATGGTATGTTGGCTAGGGCTTTCCTCCGCAATTACGGCTGCGTTTGAGGATTGATCAGAAACTACCGGCATTATTCGCTGGGAAACCAACGCCGTGAGTTGCTCACTTCAAAGGGCTGCTATGGGTCGAAAGCGGCCAGCCGGGACCGGCTGCTCTCGACCCAAGGCGGACCTGACCCAAAGCTCTGTTGCCGGCGATGGGCCGCGAAACGGCCCCGGCATAAAGGTGACTGCTATGGGCCACTTCGCAGCTTGCTGCGCTCAACACTGCCGTACGAAGCGAATGCCGCTCCGTAACCCTGGCAGGCTACCTTCCTGAAATTCACCTTACGGTAGGAGGTTGATGGCTTAGTTCGCCATCACTTCGTCCAGTGCCTGCTCAAGGGTGCTGACCGTGCGCTCGATATTGTGCAGTTTTTCGAGCCCGAACAGGCCGATGCGGAAGGTCTGGAAGTCGGCCGGCTCGTCGCATTGCAACGGCACGCCGGCGGCTATCTGCAGGCCGTGAGCGGCAAACTTCTTGCCGCTCTTGATGTCGGCATCATCGGTGTAGCTGACCACGACGCCTGGGGCCTGGAAGCCGGCTGCGGCCACGCTCTTGAAACCTTTACCGGTCAACATGGCGCGCACCCGATCACCCAGCGCCTGTTGTTCGTCGCGGACCTTGTCGAAACCGTAGGCCTGCATCTCGTTCATCACGTCGTTGAATCGGGCGAGCGAATCGCTGGGCATGGTTGCATGGTAGGCGTGTCCGCCTTGTTCGTAGGCCTGCATGATCTGCAGCCACTTTTTCAGGTCGCAGGCAAAGCTGCTGCTCTGCGTGTGCTCGATGCGCTCGAGGGCCAATGCGCTGAGCATCACCAGGGCACAGCAAGGGGAGGCGCTCCAGCCTTTCTGCGGTGCGCTGATCAGCAGGTCGACTGCGCACTTTTGCATATCAACCCAAAGCGTGCCAGAGGCGATGCAGTCCAGCACGAACAGGCCACCCACCGCATGCACGGCGTCGCCGACGGCCCGCAGGTACTCGTCGGGCAGGATAATCCCTGACGAGGTTTCAACGTGGGGGGCGAAGACAATCTGAGGCTTGTGCGCCTGAATGGCCGCCAGCACTTCCTCCAGCGGCGGGGGCGCGTAGGCAGCCTGGCGCCCGGTGTCGACCGGTCGGGCTTTCAGCACCGTGGTGGCCGCCGGGATGTTGCCCGTATCAAGGATTTGGCTCCAGCGATAACTGAACCAGCCGTTGCGTATCACCAGGCATTGCTGGCCGGTGGCAAACTGTCGCGCTACCGACTCCATGCCGAATGTACCGCTGCCCGGCACTACCGCAACAGCTTCGGCGCCATAGACCTGTTTCAAGGTCTTGGAAATGTTCTTCATCACGCCCTGAAATGTCTGTGACATGTGATTGAGCGAGCGGTCGGTGTAGACCACCGAGTACTCGACCAGCCCCTCAGGATCAATACTGGGATAAAGCGTCGACATGGGGTGACTCCTTTGGCAGAGATGTCAGTGGTATCGACCCTGCCTCAAGCCCTGGCAAATGACAAGACTTGGCGCCTTACCCGAGTGGCCCAGATATCTGCCTCGGTTCGTGCATGTGATCATGGCGTAAGCACTACATTCGGCAATGGCAACGGTCTTGATGTTTTTGCTCATGGTTAGCTACCCAGGTGCTGGGAGACGCATGATGCGCCGAAAGACTGCCCGGTTTCGGAGGACCGGGAGCCCGGAAGCGCGCAGTTCAGGGCGCGATGTGGGTGTGGTAGATCTTGCTGACCACCGTCCACTTACCCTCGACTTTTAGTAAGTTGAAAAAGTCGGTGAAGCAGAAACCGGAGATATCGTTGGTGTCGATACGGGCGTTGGCGGCGGTGCCAACGATATCGATACTGACGATCACGCCCATAGCCTCGGGGGACGGGCGGAAAGGGGGGTTGTCGATGGTGTCGAACAGGCCTTGAATCGGTCCGCCGACCAGCTTGGCGTCAGCATCCACGCCAAAGATGGTCGCCTGCCCGCTGAAAGCTGGTTTCATGATGCTGCTATTGGCCTGTTTGCCGCCTTCGTTGTACCGGTTCAGCACTTCGACGATGGCTTTGTATTCCTGTACATAGGTGGGGTTGCTCATGGTGTTTTTCCCTGTTGTGAGATTTAGGAAGCGCCAGCCCGTTTACGCGAGAAGCAGCCCCGCAGTCGCCTGCACGAATGCCATGTCTCACGCCCAACTGGGCATCTGTGACGGTTAACGCTGTACCACTGCGGGTGCTTCAGTAGTTGCCATTCGGCCAGTCGGTGTAGCCCTTGGCCCCACCGCCGTAATAGCTCTCTCTGGGAGCGGTGCTCAGTTCTGCACCATGGCGCAGGCGTTCAACCAGGTCTGGGTTGGAGATAAACAAGCGGCCGAAGGCCACTGCATCGATCCTGTTCTGAGCGCGGCGCTCGATGGCCATTTCCAGGTCGTAGTTGTTGTTACCGATATAGGGCCCTGCGAACAGGCCGCTGAGGGCATCCATATCAACGCCCGCAGGGATATCGCGGCTAGTCGCAGTGGCGCCTTCCACGAAATGCATGTAGGCCGGGTCGAGCTTGTTCAGCTCGGGCACCAAGTAACCGAACAGGCCCATGACGTTGCTGTCGGGAGGTGTGTTACCGGCGTCCGGGGTCACCGGTGAAAGTCGGATGCCGACCCGGTCGCTCCCCCATATCTCGATCACCGCGCGGGTGACTTCAAGGGTGAGGCGTGCTCGATTTTCGATCGAGCCACCGTACTGGTCGGTGCGCTGATTGGTAGAGTCACGCAGAAACTGATCGAGCAGGTAGCTGTTGGCAGAATGCACTTCCACGCCATCGAACCCCGCGTGCATGGCGTTTCGCGCGGCAACTCGGTATTGCTCGATAACACCGGCTATCTCGTCAGTTTCCAGCGCGCGCGGTGTGGACACTGGCACGAAACCGTCGACCGTGTAGGTATTGCCCTCGGCCCGGATCGCAGAGGGGGCTACCGGTGCCTGACCGTCAGGCTGCAGTTCGACGCTTGAGAAGCGGCCGACATGCCACAGCTGCAACACGATCTTGCCGCCTTTGGCATGCACAGCTTCGGTGACTTTCTTCCAGCCAGCCGTTTGTTCTGCGCTCCAGATACCGGGCGTCGCAGCGTAGCCACGGCCTTGGGCGCTGATGTTGGTCGCCTCGGCGATGATCAGGCCAGCGGAGGCGCGCTGAGCGTAGTAGGTAGCATGCAGTTCATTGGGCACGCCATCCTCGGCGTAACGGCTGCGCGTCACGGGTGCCATGACGATGCGGTTGGTGAGTTCGATGGCACCCATCCGGGTGGGTTCGAACAAGTCGGTACGGGTACTGTTATCAGTCATGAGTGGTTCCATCAAATTCATCTAAGTAGACCAGTCGTCTATTAATTGGTTAAAAAAAGCCGCTCAACCGAGCAGGCTTTTCGTCATGGCCAGCGCCGATTGGAAGGGTTGGGTAGAACGGTTCACCTTTGCCATCAACGATGCGCCCAACCACAGTTGATACAGCGACTCGGCCAGCGCCTTGCTGTCTTTGGTAACGATGCTGCCATCAGCGATACCACGCTCGATGCTATCGCTGATCAGCCTGATGATGCGGGACGTGCCTTTATCCAGCACGTGGCGCATCACTTCAGAAAGGTCGCAGACTTCAGCGCCGAGCTTGACCACCAGGCATTTGTTATCCACGGCCTCGTCATACTGGGTTTCGCTCCAGTACTGGAAGTACTTCAGAAGACTTTGCGCACCATTCGCCTGCTGCTTGAGGATCGGCTCGATACGGGACAGGTACTCGTCGAAGTAAACGTCGAGTAATGCCTGGCCAAATTCTTCCTTGGACTTGAAGTAGTGGTAGAACGAGCCCTTGGGTACTCCGGCCGTGCTCAACACCTCGTTGAGACCGACAGCCGTATAGCCTTTGTGGGTCATTAGTGCTCTGGCAACATCGAGGATGTGCTCACGCATTTCGTTGGCTGGTTTCTTCATGGTGAGCGAAGCCTAACGTAGATTAGACCAGTCGTCTACTGGTGTAGGAGGGAGGCACGTTTTCCTTCTTGCATCAGCGACTGCTTTGGGTCGAAAGCGGTCTGTCGTGACCGGTAGCGATCGACCCAAAGCGGGTGTTCGCCGCAGGCATGCAATGCATCGCCAAACCCTTTAAACAAAGCCGCGGTTCGAAATGGATATAGCAACGCAGTCAACGACAGGCCGCGGCCAGCCAGCAAGTTTCACTGCTACGCTTTGCCAGGGGTCGATGCTGACTGCCCCTCTATTAATCGTCCAACAAGGGACCAACGGCAATGGATGGCATGCACTACATTTACCCATCAGCCACGGTTCTGGTGGTCGACGACACGCCCGACAACCTGATGCTGATCGCCGACTTGCTCAGGAATCGATATCGGGTCAAAGCAGCCAACAGTGGCGAGAAAGCATTGCGCCTACTGCAGGGCGACGCACTCCCCGACCTGATCCTGCTTGACATCATGATGCCGGGCTTGTCGGGCTACGATGTTGCCAAGCAGCTCAAGCGTGCCCCCCGTACCCGCAACATCCCGATCATTTTCCTGACCGCCATGGCTGCTGCCGAGGACGAAATTCGCGGGCTTGGCCTGGGGGCTGCCGACTACATCACCAAGCCGATCATCCCGCCTGTCCTCTTGGCCAGGGTTGAGACACAAATCAAGGTCAAGGCAGCTGCGGACTTCCTGCGCGACCAGAACGATTTCCTGGAGCAAGAAGTGCAGCGCCGCACCCGCGAGGTGACCGCCATCCAGGACGTCACCATCCACGCCATGGCATCGCTGGCTGAAACCCGCGACAACGAAACAGGCAACCACATCCGTCGCACTCAGCACTACGTCAAGTTGTTGGCCGAGCTGCTGCGCGAGCACCCGCGCTTTGGACACTTCCTCGATGAGGAAACCATCAAACTGTTGTTCAAATCGGCACCACTTCACGATATCGGCAAGATTGGCATTCCTGATCGCATCCTGCTCAAACCAGGACGTTACACCGCCGAAGAGTTCGAAATAATGAAGACTCACACGACGTTGGGGCGCGATGCCATTCAGCACGCCGAGGACCAGCTGGGCATAACGGTCGACTTCCTTCAGTTGGCGAAGGAAATCGCCTATAGCCACCAGGAGAAATGGGATGGCAGCGGTTATCCGCAGGGCTTGGCGGGTGATGATATCCCCATCAGCGCTCGCTTGATGGCGCTGGCGGATGTCTACGATGCGCTGATCAGCCGCCGTGTTTACAAGCCAGGCATGCCCCACGCTCAGGCGGTGGAGATTATCCGCGAAGGCCGCGGCGCGCATTTTGACCCGGATATCTGCGACGCATTCCTTGCCCATTCCGAGCGCTTTCTGGCAATTGCAGCGCAGTTCGCCGACAGCGACCAGGATCTGGTCAAGCAGTTAGCTGAAGCCAAGTCTGTCGCTGAAAAGCATTAAGCCGTTTGTACCAATCTGCACGTCACACGAACTGAGGCGGTGTATGCACAGACTGTTTGAGCTGTTCGAGCGATTGTCTCTGCGCAGTAAATTGATTATCGGCTTTGCTGCGTTGTTGACACTTTTCCTGATGCTCGGCGTGCAGAGCCTGCGCACGCAGTTTTCGCTCAGGGGCGAGATGCAACAGCTCTACCAGCAGGATCTGGTCGGCATCCAGCATGTACAGGAAGTCCGGGTTCAGTTGCCACACCTGGTGCAGGCGCTTCAACGCGCGGTGGCAACGAGCAACGCCGAGACTCGCGTCAGTGCCAGGACGCAGATGGACATTGCGCAGCAGCGTCTGCAAGAGGCCCTTGCACAAGTGCGCCCGACGCTGCGGCGACAAAGCAGCGTCACCAGCCTGGTGGAGTTTGAAGTGGCGTTGCAGCGCCTGCAGAAACAAGGCGATGAAGCGCTTGAGTTGGTGGGCACCGGTCAATTGGGCAGGGCGCTGACCGTCCTCACGAGCCAGGCATTTATCGCACTTGAACAGGAGTGCGACGATCTGCTCATCCGGATAGAGAACAACAAGCAAGCGGATATTCATGATACGGCGAAGAGCCTAGCCGACTATGCGCAGCACAGCAGCGTACTCACTTACATACTGCTGCTGGGGGGCTCGACGCTGGCCTTGATGCTTGCCTGGCTGGTCAGCCGCTCAATCCGCGTACCGCTTAACCGTGTGCGCATAGCGGTGGACGAGCTGGCTTCCGGCAAGCTGGACAGCCAGATCCCTCACACCGACCTTAGCAACGAGACCGGTGACCTTGCCCGGGCAATCGCCACGCTGCAACTGGAGGCCCGCCAACTTGAAAGCCAGCGCTGGGTCAAAGGTCATGCTTCGTTGTTGCAGGTGGACCTGCTGCAGGCCCAAACCCCCTCGCAGCTAGCCCAGGCGTTTTTTTGCCGCATCGCCCCTCAGTTGGGCATCTGTCAGGGCGCGCTGTACGTGCTGTACGAGGAGGCGCCACGCCTGCAATTGCTCGGTGGCTACGCCGTGGACAGCGAGCGCCCCTTGCGCGCTGAGGTTGAGTTAGGTGAAGGGCTACTGGGGCAGTGCGCCGTGGATCGCCAACCCCGACAGTTCACCGATTTGCCTGAGCCGTTCTGGCGGGTGCGCGCACAGTTGGGCGAGGCGTGCGCCAGCCTTCTGCTGGTTGAGCCGGTACTACGCGGAGAGCGCCTCCACGGGGTACTGGAAATGGCTGGTTTGCGCCCTCTGGAGCTGAACCAGGCGCTGTTGCTGCAAGAGGTATTGCCCATCCTCGCCGGGGCCATGGCCATTATGGAGCGCAGCGAGGCCGCCCAGGCACTGTTGCTGGAAACTCGCCGCCAGGCGGACGAGATGAGTGCCCAGGCTCTGCAATTGGAGCACCAGGCTCAAACGCTGGAGGCCCAGCAGGCAGCACTGCGTGAAACCGAGGCGTGGTACCGCGGCATTATCGAAGCGGCGCCCGATGGCATGTTGGTGCTGGGCGACGATGGCCACATTCTGATGACCAATCCGCAGATGGATGCCCTGTTTGGCTATGAACCGGGTGAGTTGATCGGCGCCAGCATTGAGCGGCTGGTACCGCATGCCGCCCGCGAACGGCATATCAAGCAGCGCGACGCGTTTCTTGCCAGTGGCGGCACCCGGCAGATGGGCGGGGACCAGGATGACCTGCGCGGCGTGCGCAAGGACGGTAGCCTGTTCTCTGTAGAAATAGGCCTGTCCCATCTACCGCGTCTTGAGGGGCGAGGCGTCTGTGTGTGTGCCTCGGTGCGTGACGTGAATGAGCGCAGGATGATGGAAGCCAGGCTGCGCACTGCGAGCGATCGATTGAACCTGGCCCAGGAGGCCGGCGACATCGGCTTGTTCGATGTCGATCTGGTCAGCGGGGAAAACTACTGGACGCCGCAGCTCGAAGCGATGTTCGGCCTTGAGCCAGGCGCCTTCGGTGGCACCGTGGAGCACTGGCAGGCGCTGCTGCATCCTGATGACGTCGCGCGCGTCAGCAGTACCTTCGAGCACGCCGTCCACAGTGGCGGTGATCGTTTAGAACTCGACTTTCGCATCGTGCGGCAAGATGATGGTGGGGTGCGCACCTTCAAATCGCTCAATCGCTTCTCGCGCACCCCTGACGGCAGGCCACTGCGCGCAACCGGCATCAATATCGATGTGACGGCTTTGGCGCAGGCACGCGCCGCCGCCGAGCAGGCTACTCAGGCCAAGAGCGAGTTTCTCGCCAATATGAGTCATGAAATCCGCACGCCCATGAACGCCATCATCGGTATGAGCCACCTGGCGCTGCTGACAGAGCTGGATAACCGCCAGCGCAACTACATTGATAAAGTGCACCGTTCGGCGCAGAACCTGCTGGGGATCATCAACGACATCCTCGATTTCTCCAAGATCGAAGCCGGCAGGATGAGCCTTGAGCACACGCCTTTTCGCCTGGAGGATGTACTCGACAGTATCGCTGCCATGATCGGCCTGAAAACCGAGGGCAAGGGCTTGGAGTTGTTATTCCAGACCCCGCCCGATTTGCCTACCGCACTGCTTGGCGACTCACTGCGACTTGGCCAGGTGCTGATCAACCTGGGCAACAATGCTGCCAAGTTCACCGAGCGTGGCGAGATTGTAGTGGGCGTGGAGGCAGTCGACTCGCCTGAGGAGCACGTGCAGCTGCACTTCTGGGTACGCGACACAGGCATCGGCATGACCGCCGAGCAGTGCTCGCGCATGTTCCAGTCTTTCAGCCAGGCCGATAGCTCGACCACGCGCAAGTACGGCGGTACCGGCCTGGGCTTGTCCATTTCGAAGAAGTTGGTGGAGTTGATGGATGGCCGAATCTGGGTTGAAAGCGAGCTGGGGGTCGGCTCCACCTTTCATTTCCAGGTGCGCCTTGGTGTTCAGCCAGGTATCGAGCCGCGTCGCATGTTCAAGGCCGACGAATTACGGGGTATGCGAGTATTGGTGGTCGACGACAACGCCAGTGCTCGGCAGATCCTCTCGGGCATGGCGCGTAGCTTCGGCCTGGAAGTGGATGTAGCGCAGGATGGTGGTAACGCGCTGCGAATGCTGGCTAATGCCGAGCACAGGACGTTGCCCTACGATTTGGTGCTAATGGATTGGCGCATGCCCGGAATGGACGGCATTGAAGCCATGAAACGTATGTATACCGCAAGCCTGAAGCATACCCCGTCGGTGATTATGGTCACTGCCTTTGGCCGCGAGGAAGCGCGCGAAGAAGCGCAACGTCAAGGCATGCCGTTGCCAGTGGTATTGACCAAACCGGTCACCCCATCTTCATTGCTGGAAGCCATTGGCGGGGTGCTGGGCACAGCACCGCAGGCCGATACTCGCGCTGGCGAGCGTGCGAAGCAGAGTGCAAACACGCTGTACAGCCTCAACGGCGCTCGGCTTCTCTTGGTGGAAGACAATGAACTGAACCAAGAGCTGGCCACTGAGTTGCTTGAAAGTGTCGGGATTCGTCTGCGTTTCGCTGTTCACGGCCAGGAGGCGTTAGATATTCTTGCCGAAGATGGCGACTTTGATGGCGTGCTTATGGATTGCCAGATGCCGGTGATGGATGGCTACACGGCCACTCAGCACATTCGTCAGCAGCCGCGGTTCGACGTTTTGCCGGTCATCGCCATGACCGCCAACGCCATGGACGGTGATCGAGAACGGGCGCTGAGCAGTGGCATGAACGACCACATATCCAAGCCGCTCGATGTCGATGTCATGTTCGCCACCCTGGCCAGGTGGATCAAGCCTCGCGCCGTGATTCCAGCGCTTGCCGAACCGCCCGGTGCAGGCCAGCCGAAAGAGCTGCCGGATCGCCTGGAGGGTATTGACCTGGAGAGCGGCCTGGCAACCTGCATGGGGCGGCGAGAGCTTTACCTGCGCTTGCTCTGCAATTTCCGCAACAACCAGGCCGATTTTGCCCAGCAGTTTCAGGCCGCACTGGCTGACTCCGACCCTGGCGCGGCGGCACGTGTGGCTCACAGCCTGCGAGGCACCGCCGGCAACCTCGGTGCCAGGGCCGTGGCGCAGGCCGCCGCTGCCTTGGAGCAGGCCTGTCAGAACGGTGATCCCGCTGCAGTGATACAGGCTAGGGCTGCCGCGGTTGAACGATGCCTGCTGCCGACACTATCTGCCCTGGCGGGTTTGGACGTACACACACCCACGCTGGGGGGGGAGGGCGTGCGGGACAGTAGTATGTTGAGCGAGCAATTGAGCAGGCTAAAAGGCTTGCTGGCTGAAAGCGACACGGCGGCCGTGAATGCGCTGGCCGAACTGCGCAAGCTGTCACTGGAGCAGGGCCTGGCGAAACGCCTGGCGCTGGTGACCGAACAGGTTGAACTTTTCGAGTTTGATCGGGCCCTGGAACTCTTGCAGGAACGATAGGTCACCCTCCAGGCTGGGCCGCGCTACTGGCTCGAATCACCGGATAATGGCCCAGAAGACTGGGGCTTTCGCTTTGCTGTGACGCTGTTGTTCCCGCGCTGATAAATCCCGCACATGCTGCCGGTGCTGCAGCATGGGTTAAGCCGTTTGGAAGCGTATCGGCGCCGCTTGGAGAGCTAAATCACAGGTGGAGTGCCGACCCGTTCAGTACAGCGCCATCTACCGAAGGCACTCGCACACGCAGTGCAATCAGCAACGCGGCCAGCAGCATCAGCACGGCCGCCGCCACGAATACGCCTGCGCTGCCACCGAGGCTGAACATTGCCCCACCCGCGGCTGCGCCTGTGGCGATGGCCGACTGTACAGACGCTACCACCATGCCCCCGGCGCTTTCCGCCTGGTCAGGGACCGCGCTGGCGACCCAGTTCGACCACGCCACCGGCACACCCCCAAAGGCCAGGCCCCAGACCGCCAGCAGTACGGCCTGCCCTGGCACCGACGCCGGCAACAGGACCAGCGCCAGTGCCGCAACGCCCACCAGCGCGGGCATCAACACCAGGGTGGCCAACGGGTGACGAGTAAGCATCCACCCGGCCACCAATGTGCCGACAAAATTAGCCACACCAAAACCCAGCAACATCAGCGACAGCCCCTGCGGGCCAATGCCGGTCGTACCTTCGAGGAATGGCCGAATATACGTGAACATCGCGAAGTGGCCGCTGTGCACCAGCACACAACCGAACATCCCCATAGCGATGCCTGGGCGCTGCAACACTTCAAGCACCGTGCGCAGGCGTGCCGGCCGACGTGGCGCAAGGCTCGGCAGCGTGAGTGACTGAAAAGCCAGGGTCACCACCCCCACCGCGGCCGCTGCAAAGAACGCGCTGCGCCAGCCATATAGCCCGCCCAGATAACTACCCAGCGGGACCGCAACCACCGTCCCGATGGCGATGCCGCTGAAAATGATCGAGAGCGCGCGCGGCAACAAAGCCCCCGGCACCAAGCGCATCGCCACCGCCGCCGCCATGCTCCAAAACCCGCCAAGTGCGATGCCCAGCAAGATACGCATCAACAACAGCACCGCGAAACTGGAGGAAACGGCGACCAACAGATTGGACGCGATCATCAACGTGGAAAAACCCAGCAACACCCAGCGGCGATCGATACTGCGAGTCAGGCCTGGCACCAACAGGCCGGCGAACAGCGCCACCACGGCTGTCACCGTTACCGCTTGGCCAGCCAGCGCTTCGGATACCCCCAGCTCGGTCGCCATCGGCGTCAACAGGCTGGCCGGAAGGTACTCAGCGGTCAGCAAGCCAAACACGCCCATGGCCAACGAGAATACGGCCATCCACGCGGGGGTTGCAGGTTCTGCATCCGGCCCGGCGCCGGGACGGCTGTCGGGTACGGCATTGCATACAAGGTCAGTCATTGCATGGATCTCCCAATCTTCAATTGCGACCCGTAGTCTAGGCGCGAGAATCCGGATGATCTATGATCGAAAAACTCAATTTTTTGACCAAAACACCTGAGCAATGTCGACAGACCAATTTGCCCTTTCTTCCGACCTCATCAACGAACTGTTGCGCGGCATGCGCCTGCGCGGTGTCGACTACCGGCGTATCCAGGCGGGCCCGGCCTTCGGCTTGGGCTTCGCTGCCAAACCCGGGCATGCCTGGTTCCACTTCCTGGCGGTCGGCAACGCGGTGCTGCGTATGGAAGACGGGACAACGTATGCGCTGTGCGCCGGTAACGCCGTCTTCATCTCCCATGGCGCGGCCCATCAATTGCTCTCGCATACGCACGTGCCCGTGCAGGACATCGACCTTCTGGGCGGCGAGCCTCTGGGCGACACCGTCAGCGCGGTGGCCACCGGAACCGATGCCGGCCCCATGCCGACCACGCTTTTGTTCAGTGGATGCATGGAATTCGAATTGGGCAGCCTCCATGGCCTTGGCAAGCTGATGCCGGGCCTGATGCTGATTGATGCCGGCGGCCAGCGTTACCCCGGGCTGGTGCCTATTCTCACCACCATGGAGCGCGAGGTCAGCGCCGCACGCGTCGGCTTCGCCGGCATCCTCGCGCGATTGGCCGACGTGGTCGCCGCGATGGTCGTTCGTGGTTGGGTCGAGTGCGCCTGCGGCAACGCCTCCGGCCTGGTTGCCGCCCTGCGCGATCCGCGGCTGGCAGGTGCACTTCTGGCGCTGCATCAACAACCGGGTCGCGACTGGACCGTCGAGCAGTTGGCGGAGCAATGCAATACGTCCCGCTCGGTCTTTGCGGAGCGTTTTCAATTGACGATTGGCATGACCCCGCTGCGCTACGTCACCGAAGTGCGAATGCGGCTTGCCAGCCAGTGGCTGACGCTGGAAAGGGTGCCGATTGAAGAGGTCGCGCAGCGTTTGGGCTATACGTCTCAGGCGGCGTTCAGTCGGGCGTTCAAGCGTGTTACGGGTAAGACGCCTGGGTCGAGTCGCAGGTTGAGGCAGTCCGCTGCCACCTGAAACTGAGTGGAATTAGTGGGGGGGCATAATGGGCGGCGTTGGGTCGAAAAGCCGCCTTCCACGAACGGCAGCTTTCGACCCAACGCTGACGTTCGATAACCGCCCCTAATACCTTTCCTCTTGGAACAACCCACTCACCCACTCGACAAATACCCTCACATTGGGTGACAGATGACGGCGATCTGGAAACAGCACGGAAACGGTCTTCGGCTCGACTGGAACATCCGGCAGAACCTCCACTACACGCCCGCTATCGATGTATCGCTGCAACGCCGGGCGCAGCCCCTGTACCATCCCGATCCCCGCCAGTGCGCAGTAGAGCAAAGCCTCGGCATTGTCGACGACGATGCCGCTGCGCATCTTTACGCTAATCATTTTACCGTTGGCCCTGAATCGCCAAGGCATGATCTGGCGGCGCTGCTCAACCATGAAGTTGACTGCCAGGTGCGCCTGCAGATCATCCAGCGTGCCGGGTAAACCATGTTTCTTTACGTAGGCGGGAGCCGCGCAGGTCACCAAAGCGACCTCGCCGATACGTTTGGCAACCAGGCTCGAATCATCCAGATCACCGAGCCGCACGGAACAATCGATGCCTTCCGCGATAAGGTCGTTCAAGTTGTCAGAGGTTGCCAGAGATATTTCCAGGCCAGGGTAGCGCTCCATGAACTCGGGCAGTCGCGGGATTATCACCGCGTGACCGAGTACGGTCTGCATGTCGATCCTGAGCTTGCCTCGCGGCGGACGAGTCGGCGAAAACCAGTCCAGTGTGTCCGCTAGTTCAGCGAGTAATTTCAGGCTGCGTTCGTAGAACTCATCGCCAGCGGGCGTGGTGTTTACTCTGCGCGTGGTGCGGTGTAACAGCTGCACTCCCAATTCGTGCTCGAGATTTTGGATGAGCTTGGAGAGTGCCGGGCGATGTACATTGAGTGCCTCGGCCGCTTTGGTGTAGCTGCCATGCTCAACCACCGCCACGAACATTTGCATGGCTTCAATCAGGTTCATCGCCATCTTCCAGTTACCTGTGCATTGGGACAGACGTACTCTGCACTGAGGACGATAGCGAAGCTAGGCTCCCTCTCTCAGACACCAAAACAAAGTAAGCCATCACTGCTTGGAAGCAAACAGCGATGGCGTACGACGCCAGTCTCACTGCCGCAGGATGTTATTTAGTCAACCACGACGACGATCTTGCCGATCTGCGAATTCGACTCCATTCGGCGGTGTGCTGCCGCAATTTCATTGAGCGGGAAGACTTGGTCGATGACGGGCTTGAGCTGACCACCTGCCAAGCCTTTGGCAACGAATGCCTTGGCATTGGCCAGCTTTTGAATATCTGTGGTGATTTCGAACAGCTCGTAGCCGCGCACGGTCAGGTGTTTGCCAAGAATGTCGAAGACGGGAACCGGGATATCGCGATGATCGAGAGCGCCGTACTGGAAGAAAATCCCGTTGTTGGCCATGGACTTGATCAGCTTGGTTGCCTCGGGGCCACCAACCGGATCGAAAACAATACGCGCACCTTTGCCCTCGGTGATCGCTGCCACCTCGGCAATCAGATCCTCTTCCTGGGTGGCGATGACATGTTTTGCACCTGCATGCAGCAACGCCTGACGCTTGGCACTTGTGCGGGTAAGGGCCACCGGGATGGCTCCCTGCATGTTGGCGATCTGGATCGCTGCCAGGCCGACACTGCTCGACGCAGCCGGGATAAGCACGGTTTCGCCAACCTGTAGATTGCCGTACTCAATCAGGGCGCCGTATGCAGTAACAAACATCATCCAGCTGGCCGCTGCCTCCACGAAACTGAGGTTGGACGGATGCTTGACGACAGCATGCGCAGGCGCATTGACCACCTCGCCATACATGCCGTAATCAGCGAAAGAGAATGCCGGCACGACGCTAACTACGTCACCGGGAACAAGGTCGCGGACGTCACTGCCAACCGCGCGTACAATGCCGGCCGCTTCATAGCCCAGCTTCGCTGGGAACTGGGGATCAATCACGTACTGCCCAGTGCGGTACATGATTTCTGCACGATTCAAACCGATAGCTTTTACTTCGATCTGAACCTCGCCGCTTTTCGGCGTGGGTACTGCGACTTCATCGAGGATCAGAACATCAGCGTCACCGGTACGGTGAAAGTGAACAACCTTGGGCATGGCACACCTCATTAACGACAAGAGATAACGGTTCCTTCTGGAAGGCTGTGTTGATCCTACCCACCCTCTTGCCTGCGATAGAGAGCTGATCGGCTCATAAATTGGTACTCAAGAAGAACCAATCCCTAGCTGATCGGCAAACAGAAAGGCACGGATCCGCGAAGCGCAGCCATAGGTCGAAAGCGCCCGCTCATATGGATAACGGCTATCGACCCAGAGCAGACCCTGGATGCTGGGGCACTTCACAGCCCACCGCCGGCAAGCCCAGCCCCCACATGCACAGCGCAGGCGTGTAAGCGGCTTCCATGTCATGGACGGCAGGTCCTGCCACCTGCGTCATCGCTGATTCACAACGGAATCTATATGGAAGCCAAACTCCGCACCGGCGTACACGGTGGCTATTGCACGCTTGACTGGAACAGTGGATGCGACGTCAACTTGGGCACCTTCGTTCGCCAACTTCCTCACATCGTAATGGGCCACTATGTGGCAATCGCTTGGTCGGATAGCGCGCGATATACCCTTAGCGCTGCTGAGATTGGGTCTGACAACGCACAGCGACGGGCGAAACACGGCCGTCGCTATCCACCCCAAGGCGTCTACGGCCGAAGGTCGGGCGCAGGCTGGCGGAAACCGCGTGTCAGCCAGGTGAGGTAGACCACGCCAAGGGCAAGCCAGCAAAGCCCAATGACAATCGCGGTCGCACTTAGCTGGCTTACCAGGTAAAGGTTCACGCACATACCCAGCAGTGGAAACAACAGATAACTCACCAGCCCGAGACGCTCGCGCCGGCGAGCGCGGTAGTAGTAGCAGATGACGCACAGGTTCACCGCAGTGAAGCCAAGGAAGGCGCCGAAGTTGATGAAGGAGGTCGCCATTTCGAGCGTGAGGTTCAAACCCAGCAACCCGATCACTGCGGTGAGCAACAGGTTGAAAACCGGCGCCCCGGTCTTGGGGTTGAGCGTGCCGAAAAACGTTTTGGGCAGTATGTCGGCCCGGCCCATGAAGTAAAGCAGGCGGCTGGTGCTGAGTTGCACGATGAGGCCTGAGGCGAACCCGGAGATGATCAAACCGAGGTTAAGCCAGTCCGCAAAGACCTGCCCGCCTACTTCGATGGACATGAGGTAGGCCGCCGTCTGGGCATCTTCGAATACGCCACCGGGATGGACCAGCTGCATGATGTACGCGACCAGCGCAAACAGCAGGCCTGCCGTCGCCATCACCAGCACCACGGCGCGCGGGATGTTGCGCTTGGCGTCGCGCGTTTCCTCGGCCATGGTGGTGACCGCATCGAAGCCCAGATAGGAATAGGCCGCCACGGCTGCCGCTGCCGATACACCCATGAAGGTGCTGCTGGCGTTCCACAGGGGCGCGGTCAGGGACACCGGGGCCTGATGCAACAGGTGGATCAGGCACAACACCACAAACAGCAACACCAGGGCGAGGCCCAGCCCTGTCAGCAACTTGTTTGTGCGATCGGCAAGGCTGAGCCCCAGGACATTTACCAGCGTGGTCAGCCCGATATTGACCAACATCCACCCCCAGAACGGTATGCCAGGGAATTGCACATGGAGAAATACCGACTGCACCAACCAGGCGACCATGGGCATGAACAGGTAGTCCAGCAACACCAGCCAGCCCACCAGAAACCCTAACTGGCCGCCCAGCATTTGCCGGGCGTAGAAGTAGGCGGACCCGGAAACCGGAAACAGCCTGGCCATCTTGGCGTAGCTCAATGCCGACAACAGCATGGCGCCGGTGGCCAACAGGAAGGCGCTAGGCGCTGTGCCGGCGCTGCCCTGGGCAATGACACCAAAAATCACCAGCACCAGGCTAGGCGCCATGTAGGCCAGGCCGAAGAGGACCACCGAGGTCAGGCTGAGGCTGGCGGTCAATTTGACGGGATTATCGGCCATGTCAAAACTCCCTTTCAGTCATGAACGGGGGGACGGCGTAGAGGGGTGCCTTGCGGCCCACGGAAGCTGCATTGATCACGGTGGTGTTCCTGTTGGTGATGAAGCAGATGCGGCCGGTCCGGGCCGCATCCGCTTTCAGGTTTGGTTCAATAGCGGTACGAGACGAACATCTCGAATGCACTGAAATCGTCGTTGCCGTAGGTTTCGCGGGCGGCGGCAAGGGGCTTGACCCAGCTGTAGGACACGCTGGTGTAAACGCTGGCTGTGGGTGTCCATTCGACGAACAGCACGTTTTCGTCGGCGAAGCGTCGATCGCTGACGGCCCCACCGTTGAGCACTTTTTCATCCAGGTTGAACTGGTAATGAATGCCGCCCAGGTTCAGCGTGGGAGTCAGGTGCGTGCGTAGTGCCCACTGGCTTACGCGTTCGTTGCTGTTGAACAGCAGATAGTTACCGACGACGTCGCCAATCAACCAGGTACCCCAGTCGACATAGCCTTTACTAAGCGGGTCCCAGGCCTGCTGTTTGCCATCGCTCGGGTCGTCGTCGCCTGAGAAGGCGGCATAGCGATAGCTCAGCAATGGCTGCAGGGGCACGGAAGAAAAGGCATAGTCGGCCTGGGCATACCAAGCGCTGGCGTCGTAGTCGACACCGGCACCCGCGCCGCGCTGGACGGCATACTCGCCGTGCAGCGTGAGGTCGTCGACAAACGGCACCTTGCCTTGCAGCGCGCGCAGGTTGTACACCTGCATGCCGTCACGCGGGGTCAACCTGTCGGCTTCGTGCGACAGGGCGTCGACCTTCATCGCCATGGCGCCCAGGGTTACCGTACCGACCAGGTCGTAGTCGATATTCAGGCCGTTCATGCGAAAGTCACCCAGGTCATCATCCGTGCGCAAGCTGAATGCCTGGGCGCTGAGCGGGCCGTGGCTGTAGCCCAGAAGCGCAGCGTCGCGAAACGCAGTCCGTGGGCCAATCCAGTAGGCGGCATCGTCGAGCACGTCGAGGTTGCCGTCCATGACGATGAAACCGGTGCCGACCTTGTAGTCCTGGCGCCCGGCGCTGAACGACCAATCCCCTTTGCGCACGCCGCCGTAAAAGGCTTCGATGGCCAGCCCATGATCGGAGCTGCGGGTGTAGCCGCCCGCATCGCCGTCGCCAAAGGTTGCAGCCCCCACCGAAGACGCGCCGCCGAACACTTCCAGTTCGGGGCTGATCTGATAGCGCAGGGTTGCGCCGGGCTTCAGGTACATCTCCTGCCAGACAGCCCGCTCGCCGGTATTGCGGCCACTGCGCAGGTCCACGCGCCCGGCACCGAAATTGACGTTGCGGGCGCTGATGCTGGCTATGCCTGCGGCCAGCGTCGCTTCCCCTGTAACGTCGCCAGCTTCGAAGGTATACCCGGCAAAGGCGCACGGGCTGAGTAAGGCGCCAAGCGCCGAAAGCGCCCGTGCCGGGGTGATGAAGGACATGCTGAGTACTCCCGATTTTTCTTGTTGTAATGACAAACCCGGTGCCTCGCGCGCGCACTGCCCCCTGGGCCTGAAGGCCCGGCGCAAGATAGAGGGGTGCGTGGCGGGATTGGCCCCGTTGCGGGGCGGCCCGTCAGCCGAAGCCTGGGTCTCGATGGACTTCCTGGCCTTCGAGCAGGGTGAGCAGCACTTGGGTCTGGGCGATCTCGCCGGGCGCGATCTCAAACAGGTTGCGGTCAAGCACGATCAGGTCCGCGTACTTGCCGACGCTGAGGCTGCCGGTACTGTCATCCCGCCAGGCGGCGTGGGCCGCATTGAGCGTATAGCCACGCAGTGCATCTTCAATGCTGATGCGGTGATGCGGGTTGTGCACCGGGTCGTCGGGGCCGGCATCGAGTGCCTGGCGGGTGACCGCAGATTGCAGGATCTGGAAGGGGTCATAGGTGCTCACGCCCCAGTCGCTGCTCATCATGCACGTCACGCCTTTGCGTACGAACTCACCGATGGGGAAGATCCATTGGCTGCGTTGCTCGCCCAGCATGGCGTGGGCGATGGCGTCGGCTTCAGGTTGCGGCTGCGCCCACAAAGGCTGGAAGTTGGCCAGGATGCCCAGGGTGGTGAAGCGGGGAATGTCGACCGGGGCCACCACCTGCAGGTGGGCGAGTTGGTGGCGCGAATCCCATTGGCCATTCTGTTGGCGGGCGTGGTCAATGCCATCCACCGCAGCACGCACCGCACCGTCGCCGATGGTGTGTACGTGCAACTGGAACCTCTCCCGGTCGAAGGCTGCGAAGTACTCGTTGATCTGCGCCTGGGTGAACATCAACTCGGCGTTGCCACCGGTGTCGTTTCGCGGCTCCAGAAACACTGCCGTACCGCTTTCCAGCACGCCGTCGAGGAAGAACTTGGCCGAGTGCATGCTTACTCGGTCGCCCTGGTAGGTGTTGCGCAGGTCCTGGAGTTCGCGAAGCTGCTCGTCCAGTGGCTTGTGCGCGAAGACCTTGGAGGTGGCACGAACGCGCAGGGTCAGGTCACCGCGCTCATAGGACGCCTGGTAGTTTTTCATGTAGTTGCGGTTGACCATGGCATCCAGCACGCCCGTGATGCCCCGGCGGTTGAATGCCTTGCTGAAGTGCTGCATGGCCTCGAGGTATTCCTCGTCAGTGTACCCGGGGGCGATACGATTCATTGCCCAGATCGCATCCTCCAACAGCCACCCCTTGGGCGTACCGTCGGCGTTGCGCACATAACTGCCGTTCTGCGGCTCAGGGCTTCCTGCGCGCACACCGGCCACCTCGAACGCGGCGCTGTTGGCCCAGCCATTGTGGTAGTCATTGGCAAGCATGAGTGCCGGGCGCCCGCCCGTCACACTGTCGAGCAGCTCTTTGGTGAGCACGTCCGGGCTGAACAGGCTGGAGGAAAAGCCGACGCCCCGAATCCACGCCTTGTCGGGGTGGCGTTCGGCGAACGCGCGGATACAACTCAGCAGTTCATCAAGAGTACTCGCGGCGTATAGCGAGGCATTGTGATAGAGGTCGGCGCTGCTGAGCTGAAAGTGCACGTGGGTGTCTTGCAGGCCAGGCAACATCAGCCGCCCTTGTGCGTTGATGCGGCGCGTATCGGCGCCTGCCATGCGTTCGATATCGCCGTTATCGCCCACGGCGACGATACGCCCCTGGTGCACGGCGATGGCCTGGGCCCTGGGCAGGTTAGGGTCCATGGTGTGGATGTCAGCGTGGGTAATGATCAAGTCTGCAGAGAGAGTCATGCGTACTCCGGTCAAGCGGATTTTTGTTATGCGAAGGGTCAGGTGCGACCATCAAGTACCGCTCTTTACCTTGCTCCAGAGCCGGGTGCGCACGCGCTCCAGTTTGAGCGGCAACGTTTCGAGCGGGTACAGCGTGGCCATGACGTCCTTCGGCAGGTATACCGCCGGGTTGTCGCGCAACTGCGGATTGATGAAGGCCGTGGCGTCCTTGTTGCCATTGGGGTAGCCGAGGTAGTCGGAGCTTTTGGCGATCACTTGCGGGCGCAGCATGTAGTTGATGAAGTCATAACCTTGCTGCGGGTGCGGTGCATCCTTGAGCAACACCATGTTTTCGAACCAGACCGGCGCGCCCTCCTTCGGAATGCTGTAGGCCAGCTTGACGCCGTTGTTGGCGTGGTCTGCCGTGACCTTGGCGTTGTACACCGAGCCGCCCCAGCCAACCACGGCACAGATGTCGCCATTGGCCAGGTCGGTGGTGAATTTCGAGGAATCGAAATAGCGGATGTACGGGCGGACTTTGAGCAGCAACGCTTCAGCCTTGCGGTAGTCTTCAGGCTCCTTGCTGTTCGGTGGCAGCCCCAGGTAACTCAGCGCAATAGGCACGATCTCCACGGGCGCATCCAGCATCGCCACGCCGCATTTGCTGAGCTTCGCGATGTTCTCTTCTTTGAATATCAGGTCCCAGGAGTCCACCGGCGCGTTCGTACCCAGCAGTTGCCGGACCTTGACCTGGTCATAGCCAATGCCCGTCGTGCCCCACATGTAGGGAACGGCGTAGCGGTTGCCCGGGTCGTTGCCTTGCTGTTTTTCCAGGATTTCCGGGGCCAGGTGCGTCCAGTTGCCCAGGCGTTCACGGTCTAGCGCCTGTATCACTCCAGCCTTGACCAGGCTGGGCAAGAGGTCGTCGGGTACCATCACCACGTCATAACCCGTGCGCCCGGCCATCAACTTGCTTTGCATCACTTCGGCATTGTCGAAGGCGTCCCAGATCAGCGAAATACCCGTATCTGCCTGGAATTCCTTGGGGGTTTCCGGTGCCAGAAAGTCGGACCAGTTATACAGGTGCACGCGGGCGGGCTCCGCGCGGGCAACGTTCAAGGTGGTGCCGAGCAGTGCGATGAGACCGAACCTGAGTAAAGGGTGAAGCGTCATGGAAGGCTCCTGGCGGAGTGCCGGCTGGCGACCGTGCAGTCCGCTGACTGTCGCTTGATTATTGTTATCGTTGGCGTGAGCCCGGTGGTGCTGGGCACGTCAAGCCTTGCTCAGGGAATCAGCAGTTCGCGTCGGCCATCGGCATGTTCGATGCGCTCACCGGGCAGCTGGAAGCGCTGGTCTGCCTGGTAGTGGTAGAGCGCACGGGCATCGGCCAGTTGAGTCATGTCCAACTCGATGACATGCCGGCACTCCTGGCGCCCGCTTTCCAGCAACACCTGCCCGAACGGGTCGACCACCGCACTGCCACCGGCGAACACGGTATTGTCCTCCCCCTCCCCGACCCGGTTTACGACCACGGCAAACACCTGGTTTTCCTGCGCACGGGCGGTGACCGAGGTGCGGTGCACGTGGCCATAGGGTTCCATGTTGCCATCGGTGACCAGGATCAGCTCGGCGCCCAGGGCCGCCACAGCCCGGGCGGTTTCCGGGAACTCGGTGTCGTAGCAGATCAGCAGGCCGATGCGCACGCCCCGCCACGCCACGGTGCCATAGCGGTCGCCGGGCAACACCAGCCCGGGTTCGGAAACCCAGAGGTGGGTCTTGCGGTAACCGAGCTGCACCCCTTCGGGGGTGATGAATAGTGTCGTGTTGTAGTACTGCCCACCGTCGTTCTCGATCAGCCCCACTACCACCGCCACCTGGCGCTCATGCGCGGCCTGCTGGATGGCCAGGATACTGGGGCTGTCGAGGGTCAAGGCTTGTTCGGCAATGTTCTGCTGGTTCAGAAAGCCGGTGACCTGTGCTTCGGGAAAAACGATGATATCGACGCCTGGCGCGCAGTGGGCGATGGCGTCCAGGGTACGTCGCAGATTGTAGGCGGTGTCGCCATCGCGCCCCGCCAGTTGTACCAGTTCGAGCTTCATATTCGGACCTTGTTATCGGGCTGATTCCCGGTCAGGAAATAAGTGACTTTTGCAAAAGGTCGATGCAATTATGCGTTTTTTCAGCCTGTTTCCAATCACGTCGAGTGGTTAACCCCAGGGGGTAGATGCATGACACCAACGCTCCAGGACATGGCCTGGCATCGCGCTGCCGGCCACGTGATCGAACACCTGGACAAGGCTGATTTCTGGCGAACCTTGAGCCGCTTGATAGGCGAATACGTACCGATCGATAACTGGGCGGTGCTGTTGTTCAGCGAGGGTTGCCCGTTTGTATTCGCTGAAAGCCCGTATGAGGGAGAAGGCCCCGACCCGCTGTTTCATGACTACATCAAGGGCATGTACCTACTCGACCCTTTCTACATCGCCAACCGCGAGCAACCGGCCACCGGGCTGTTCCGCCTGGCGGACGTGGCGCCGGAGCGCTTCAGGGACACCGAATACCACCAGCGCTACTTCAACCATTATGTGAAACAGGACGAACTGCACTACAACGTGCGGCTCGATGAGGTGCGCAGCCTGTGCCTGTCCCTGGGCAGCCGGCACCTGTTCACGCCGGAGCAGGTTTCGCTGCTGGAGATGATTCGCCCGTGGGTCGTGGGCCTGATGCGCCAACGCATGTTTTTCGAGGCGGCGATGCCTGAAAGCGCGCCACGCCAGGCACCTCGCTGGCAAGCCAACCTAGAAGAGGCCATGGTGCGCCTCGGCACGCCGCTGACCGCCAGGGAGCTGGATGTGATCCGCCTGATCCTCAGCGGCTGCTCGAACAAGGAAGTGGCCAGCAAGCTGGGGATCTCGGCCGAAACCGTCAAGGTGCACCGCCGGCATGTCTACGCGAAGTTGAATGTAAAATCGCCGCAAGAACTGTTTGCGCTGTTCCACAAGGCACAGGTTGAAAACGCTTGAACGGGAGCTGGCACGCCACAGGTGCACGGCCCCTGACAGGTAGAATCTGCCGAGCCGGTCATGGCGCATTCACGGAAACAACAGCGATTCATCCTGTTTGGGCTGCTCCCAAGCGCTTTATGGAATATCCTTGCACCACGCAATCAACTTCGAAGCAGTGAATTGAACGATGGGTTTTGAACAACTAGCTGAGCTACGTGACCGCCTCAGGTCGGAAAAACAACAGGTCAAGGCCGATAGCGCGAAACACCCCAAGCGCAAGCCTTCCCCGCAGGCGAAGCCTCGTGCCCAGGATCCGGCGGTGGAAGCGATCTGGCCATTGCAGAAGCATTTTCCGTTGGCCTTCCCTGTCAACCCTGCCCCCAAGGTGCCGCTCAAGGAGGGTATTTTCAAGGATGCCGAGCAACACCTGGAGCTGCTGGGTCTGACCCGCGAGCAGCTTAAGCTGGGCATCTCTACCTGGTGTCGCGGAGCTCGATACTGGGCAAGCATGGTGGAGGGTGCGCCGCGTTTGGACTTGAGTGGACAACCCTCTGGCACCGTGACCGCCGCACAGGCGCTGCACGCGAAGCAACAAGCTTCGCGGCAACGCAGCCAGGGCCGACGTGATCGTGTGAAGCCAAAAGCGAGCGCCCCGGCCACTGCCGCCGATACCACAGCGCAACAGACTACAGACTGAGTTCAGTCGCGCTCAGCCCGGTCAGGCGGCTCTCTTTGCCTGCTGTTCCAGGTGCACCTGCAATGTCGGATCGATTTGCAGTGCGCCGGCCAGCTCGTCAAGGTAGGCCCGCTCTGCGGGCTGCTGGTCATCCACCAGCATCACACTGGCCAAGTACATTTCCGCGGCCATGGCCGGGTCCTGAGCCGACTGTGCCACTTCTGCAGCATCGAGTGGCTTGCTGACTTCCTCATCCAGCCATTGCTGCAGCTGCGGGTCGCTGGTGTGACGTTTGATTTCGGCGTAGATCAACTGTTGTTCTTGCTCGTCGATGCGACCGTCGGCCTTGGCTGCCGCAATCAGCGCGCGCAAGATCGCATGGCTGTGGTCTTCGGCCTCGGGGCCGCTCAATTGATCCACAGTGCGCACAGCTTGTTGCGGAGCGGCCGCCTGGCTGCGCTGCCAGCTTTGATAGGCCTGGTAAGCCATCATGCCCAACGACGCCAGGGCCGCATAATTGACGCCACCTGCGGAGCGCCCTTGGCTATTGCCGCCCGCGCTGCTGCCCCCACGGCCACCCAACAGGCCGCCCAGTAAACCACCCAGGCCACCGCCGCCGTCCGTTGCATTGCCGCCGCCAAGCAAACCGCCCAGCAAACCACCCAGGCCGTCTTGCGACGACATGCTGCCACTGCCTTGTTGCGCCCGTGAGCCCTGCCCGGCGCGAAGTAACTGTTCGAGTAAATCACTAGTGTTCATGGCACCGCCCTCGGTCGGTAGTCGTTGCCCAACCCAGCAACGATAGCCCCCTCAAGGTGATCCGCCATGACCGTTTGGCCGGCGGGTGGCCTGGGGAGTACCGAGCAGTCAGGTAGACTGCGCTGCTTGCGTCAACCTCTGCATCACCTGCGCAACCATCTGCTCAGCACTACTCACGCCATCCACCCGTAAAACCGCAGACGTCCGCGCCGCCAACCACGCCTCATGCCACGCCCGGTTGCGGCCAGAAAAGCTCGGGTCGTCATACTGCGAAGCCCATTCGCGGAAGGCCACATGGATCGCGTGCATGTCACCGCCCGGTGCAATCCGCTCGCCAAAGCGCGCCTTTTCACGTGCGGCCAGCCGCTCAAGGCGAACCGGCGTTGGTGTGACAACGAACACCGTAAGGTCTACAGTGGCAACCAGCGCATCGCCCCAGCCCAGGCACGAACCGGTCAGCACCCAATCGTCGCCACCCAGCTTTTGCTGCAACAAAGCCACGCGCTCATCGACAGGCCGCTTGGTGGTAAATGGAGGGTTGGTGGGCATCCAGTAAAAATCGTCGACATCGACATGCTGCAAGCCGAGCTGCCTTGCGAGGTTTTGACCCAGCGTGGTCACACCGGCGCACGATGCCCCTGTAATGTAGATACGCAATTTATCCTCCATGAATGCAAGCCGAATTCGGGGCCGCACCATACACCATAGCCCTCGGCAGCAAACAGCAGGCGCTCTGCATTGGGCGTCTTATCGATCGTACTGATGATTACTATCGAGCGGCGCGCCTGTGTGGTGGCGCCGACCCACTCGTATAATCGCCTTCAATTTTCGCCCTCTCCTCGCCTGCTTCAGGCGACATCCCCCTTGGAACCCAGCATCATGCCAAGCGACAGCCAGGCCCCTAGCGGCCTTCCCGAACATAACCAACAAAGCGTCAAACAGCAGTGGCTGGCGATTCTTTCGGTCGCCGTGGGTGCCTTCGCCCTGGTCACCAGTGAGTTTCTGCCGGTGGGCGTGCTCAACGACGTTGCCAGCGACCTCGGCATCAGCGCAGGCCAGGCCGGCCTGATGGTGACCCTGCCCGGCATCATGGCCGCCCTCGCCGCCCCTTTGCTGTCGGTGGGCATTGGCGCCATGGACCGCCGTTACCTGCTGATCGGCCTGACGCTGATCATGATCATCGCCAACGCGGTGGTGGCCTACGCCAGTGACTTCAGCCTGCTGCTGTTCGGCCGCGTCCTGCTGGGCGTCAGCATCGGCGGTTTCTGGGCCACGGCCATTGCCCTCAGCGGCCGCCTGGCACCCAAAGGCGTGGGCGTTGCCCAGGCCACCTCGATCATCATGGTCGGGGTAACCCTGGCCACCGTGCTGGGCGTGCCCGTGGGCACCTGGCTGAGTGGCCTGATGGGCTGGCGCATGACCTTCCTGGTTACCGCGCTGGTGGGCGTGCCGGTGCTGCTGGCGCAGGTCCTGCTGCTACCGCGGCTCAACCCGGACAAGGCCATCCGCATCAGTGACCTGCCGGCCCTGTTCATCAACCCGCAAGCGCGGGTTGGGTTGATTGCGGTATTGCTGATTGGCCTGGCGCACTTTGCCGCGTACACCTATGTGGCACCCTTCTTCAAACAGAACGCCGGCTTCGATGGGCCGACGATTGGCTCGCTGCTGTTGCTGTATGGCGTGGCCGGGGTAATCGGCAACATCTTCGCCGGCTTCGCCGCCAACCGCAGCGTGCGCCACACCCTGATGCTGGTGGCCGTGATGATTGGCGTCAGCACCGCCCTGTTCCCCCACTTCGCCACGGGCATGACCGGCGCTGCAATGCTGATCGCACTGTGGGGCTTCGCCTTCGGCGCCTTCCCGGCGTGCGCCAGTATCTGGATGTTTGTGGTCGCGCCCAAGGATGTCGAACGCGGCATGCCCCTGTTCGTGGCGATGTTCCAGGTGATTATTGCGCTGGGCTCGTTCTTCGGCGGGCAGATCGTCGACCAGTTGGGCAGCTCGGTGCTGTTGAGCCTGGCCACGGCGCTGGTAGGTTGCGGCTTTGTCACAGTGCTGGTGCTGGGGCGTAGCGTCACTAACCGATTGGCCGTTCAGCCCTGCTGACAGGCCGTAGTAAAAAACCGGCATCAATCCACGAGCGGGTACTCACCCGCTCCGGTTCAACTGGGGCAACCTGCCGCTGGTCGAGGGCACGGGCGATGGAGCGCCGCGCAACGTGACGGCGTTGGTGACCTGGAAGTATTGCTTTTCAGTGATGAATAATCAGATTTAACCCCTTCCTTGTAGGCCTTTTCCCAAACATACTCCTGCCGCCTTTTTTCCGTTGCGGCCGCTCAGGCACCGCTCTAGTCTCGGCCTGTCGCTGCAAACAGCGATCGGCTTTGACAGGCCGCGACGGTATTAAGTATATGGCTCGCTTCTATGGCGGCTGTACGTGCGGGCACGCTTGCGTGCGCCGGAACTTTGCTTAATCCGCCGGTCTGTCAACCCACGTACAGCTGCCACCCTTCTGTTTGACAGCAGGCAGGTGGCCGCACCTTGAAAAGGATTAAGTGATGTTAAAGGTCGTTCCCGATCCACCCCACAACCACCACTCTCTCGAAGACACCCTCATCCAGGCTGCGGACTACGCGCTGTGCGCACAGACCGTGGCCCATCAGGCGATTCTGCTTCAGCCCAAGTCCCCCGTGTCGATCCTTATGATGACGACCATGCATGAGCTGGAGGCGCTGCGTGTGCTGCTTGAGTCGGCGTTGATTCAGGTGCAGATGCCAGCAGAGCCGCGTACTCGGCATTAAGGGCCTATGCGATGTGTTGCCTGGTCTGGCCTCTTCGCGGGGCAAGCCCGCTCCCACAGGATCACCACAGACTCGAGCCTGATGTGTACTTGTGGGAGCGGGCTTGCCCCGCGAAGAGGCCAGACCAGGCTGCAAAACTTCAGCGCATTGGCCAAGGCGCTGATGGACGACGCGGAACTGGGCATGATGCATTGAGGCCCGTGTAGACAAGTGTGGTGTTTCAGAATACCAATGAAAATTACATGCCCAAGGCCTTTCCTGCACGGATGACTGGGGCCAGAATGGTCTCGGCTTTTTAAGGGAGGGGTGGATGCCTGGAGATTGTATATGGGGCCACCAGGTGCCTGGCTTGGCATTTTCAGCGCCTATCAGATCGAGCGCCGCCCTACCTCCAAACCGAAGATAGGAGCCTAGCCGCCATCACCCTATCTCCCGACAAGCACATAGCGACCCCACATTGGTATTTCTGAAACACCACACTAAATGCCCCATTACTCAAGGAGCGAGAATGATGAACCGTGCTATCAAGCTAGCCGTCGCAAGTACACTGCTGTGCGGAGGGCTGGCTCATGCTGATCGTGGGCGGGAAGAGGCGTTGCGAGAGGCGATTCGGCAGTTTGAGGCCTCGCTGGAGACTCAGTATCAACACTGTGCGAAAACAGCCAAGACTACAAATGACTTTGACGTATGCTTGGGAATGAAGGCAAACAGCGCGCTCGATGCTGTGAATCAGAAGTATCAAACGAAGCTGGACGGTACGTTGGATGATCTCAAGCACAAAGCGGCCAATGACTCAGAGCGGGTTCCAGAAATGCTTCAACAGTCTCAGGCCCTCTGGGAGCAATACGCCGAGGCGGAATGCAATGGGTTATACGAACAGAATATCGCTGGGACTATTCGGGGTTCCGTTTCGCAATATTGCAGATACCGCATGGCCCTCCAGCGCCTGACTGAATTGGACGAATGGTGAGTGGTCAGATTTTTTACCGTACAAGGATGTCACGATGAATCTAGTTAGTATTGGACGATGAACTTGAATTCGCTGGCGGCAATTCCTGGATGCACGAATATGTAGCCAAGCTGGTTGCTGAGTCATTTTCACGCGCTAAGCCGTGAGGCCTTGACGGCATTCCATCGGTGACACCACGGGTTTCAGGGCCCGTGGTGTACCTGTGGGAGCGGCTTTACGCACAGTGTTCACTTCATCGCCACCGCCATCATGAAGATGGCTAAAGCCCCTGTGAAATCAATTCAGTACCCCTCGATCAGGCCCCAACCTAGAATACGTCTCAACTAGAGAGCCTATAAATATTCGAGTGGGACAGCCGACCATGACGAACACAGATTTCAACTTTTCCATCAAGACCATTCGTTTCGACGAACATTATCACCCCGCCGAAAACACACGCCTCACGACCAACTTCGCCAATCTGGCGAGGGGCGCGAGCCGCCAGGAAAACTTGCGCAACACCCTGGGGATGATCGACAACCGCTTCAACGCCCTGGCGCATTGGGACAACCCAAAAGGCGACCGTTACAGCGTCGAGCTTGAGATAATTTCCGTCGCGATGACGATCGATGCTGAACGCAGCGATCACGCCCTGCCCTTGATTGAAATATTGAAAACCCACATCGTCGACCGAAAAACCGGCGAGCGCATCGCCGGCATGGTGGGGAATAATTTTTCGTCCTACGTGCGCGATTACGACTTCAGCGTACTGCTACTGGGGCACAACAAGAACCAGCCAGCGTTCAGCACACCTGAGCATTTTGGCGAGCTGCATGGCAAGCTGTTCAAGCGCTTCGTGAACTCCGCCACCTACAAACAGCACTTTGACAAGCCCCCGGTCATCTGCCTGAGCGTGTCGAGCAGCAAAACTTACCATCGCACTGAAAACCAGCACCCGGTGCTGGGCTTTGAATACCAGCAAGATGAATATTCCTTGACCGATGAATACTTCGGGAAGATGGGATTGAAAGTGCGTTACTTCATGCCTGCGAACAGCGCTGCGCCGTTGGCTTTCTATTTTTCCGGCGATTTGCTCAGTGACTACAGCAACCTTGAGCTGATCAGCACCATCAGCACCATGGATACCTTCCAGAAAATCTACCGCCCCGAAATCTACAATGCCAACTCGGTGGCAGGAAAGTCCTACCAGCCCAGCTTGAAGCACGAAGATTATTCGCTGACACGCATTGTTTATGATCGGGAAGAACGTAGCCGGCTGGCTATTGAACAGGGACGATTTGTCGAAGAGCACTTCATCAAACCTTACCACGCCATGCTTGAGCAGTGGTCCGCCCACTACGCTTCCTGACTTACGCAAATACAAGGTCTTCTTTCATGAAAAAGCTGTTACCCACGTCGACTGCCGGCAGTTTGCCTAAACCCTCTTGGCTCGCACAACCCGAGACACTTTGGTCCCCCTGGAAGTTGCAGGACGAGGCGTTGACCGAAGGCAAACAGGATGCACTGCGCCTGTCATTGCAAGAGCAGCAACACGCCGGCATTGATATCGTCAGTGATGGCGAGCAAACGCGCCAACACTTTGTGACGACCTTCATCGAGCACCTCAGCGGCGTTGATTTCGAGAAACGTGAAACCGTGCGCATCCGCGATCGCTACGACGCAAGCGTACCGACGGTGGTGGGTGCTGTCGCTCGGCAAAAGCCAGTGTTTGTAGAAGATGCCAAGTTTTTGCGTCAGCAAACCCGGCAGCCCATCAAATGGGCGCTGCCAGGCCCCATGACCATGATTGATACGCTGTACGACAACCATTACAAAAGCCGCGAAAAACTGGCGTGGGAATTCGCCAAGATTCTCAACCAGGAAGCCCTTGAGCTAGAGGCTGCCGGTGTGGACATCATCCAGTTCGATGAACCCGCCTTCAATGTCTTCTTCGACGAAGTCAATGACTGGGGTGTGGCCACGCTGGAAAGGGCCATTGAAGGCCTCACGTGTGAAACGGCCGTGCATATTTGTTATGGCTATGGCATCAAAGCCAACACCGACTGGAAAAAGACCCTGGGCAGTGAGTGGCGCCAATATGAAGAAGCGTTCCCCAAACTGCAAAAATCCAGCATCGATATCATCTCGCTGGAATGCCACAACTCGCACGTCCCGCTGGACCTGATGGCGCTCATTCGCGGTAAGAAAGTGATGGTAGGCGCCATTGACGTGGCAAACCACACCATTGAAACCCCCGAGGAAGTCGCTGCTACCCTGCGCAAAGCACTGCAATTTGTAGATGCCGACAAACTCTACCCGTGCACCAACTGTGGTATGGCCCCCTTACCTCGCCAGGTCGCCAGGGGCAAGTTGAATGCGCTGAGTGCAGGCGCAGACATCGTGCGCAGAGAACTCCTGGCCCATTAAAGGCCCCCTCACGTCAGGACCTACCATGTCACTTCCCAGTACTGTCATCGCGCCATCGAGCTTTCGCGAAGCGCTCGGGCACTACGCGTCCGGTATCACGGTGATCACCTCGCTCATTGATGGCGCGCCGATTGGCTTCACCTGCCAGTCGTTCTATAGCGTGTCGATGAGCCCGCCGCTGGTGTCATTCAGCGTGATGGCCAGTTCGGCCAGCTACCCCGGCATTCGCCAGGCGGGCCGCTTCGCGGTCAATATCCTTTCGGGTGAACAGGTGGGGATTTCCAACCAGTTCGCCCGCAAAGGCGCGGACAAATGGCATGGGGTCAAGTGGCAGGCGTCGCCGCTGGGTAATCCGGTCATTGCCGGCAGCCTGCACTGGCTGGATTGCGAGATTCACGCCGAACACGCAGCCGGTGACCACGTGATCGTGATTGGCGAAGTGAAAGCGCTGAACGTGCAGGACGCCGCAGCTACGCAACCCTTGCTGTATTTCAAAGGACAATATTGCAACCTCGCCGCGCATTGCGCGGTTTGAGCGTTGCCCTCTTCTCATGATCGACTTGAGACACCTACGCACCCTTCATGCCCTGCGCGAAACGGACAGCCTACCCGAGGCCGCCGAGTTCCTGCACCTGACGCAATCGGCGCTGTCGCACCAGTTCCGGGAGCTGGAAAGTCGCCTCGGCATGCCCGTGTTCGTGCGCAAGTCCAAGCCGGTGCGCTTCACCACGGCCGGCCTCAAGCTGTTGCAACTGGCCGACCAGGTGCTGCCGCTGATTCGCACCACGGAGCGCAAGCTGAGCAAACTGGCTGGCGGTACGGCCGACCGGCTGCACATCGCCATCGAGTGCCACAGTTGCTACCAATGGCTGATGCCCTCGGTGGACGATTTCCGCGAGGCATGGCCAGAGGTTGAACTGGACCTGGCCTCAGGGTTGTCGTTCGCGCCACTGCCGGCCCTGGAACGGGGGGACCTCGACCTGGTGGTGACCTCCGACCCGGTGACCTTGCCAGGTATCACCTACGTACCACTGTTCGGCTACGAGGCAATGCTGGCCATTGACAAGCACCATCCCCTGCGCGAAAAGCCCTACCTGGAACCCGCCGACATCGCCAGCCAGACCCTGATCACATACCCGATCGAGCGCAACCGCCTGGACATCTTCACCCGCTTCTTCGACCCCGCCGACCTCGAGCCCGCCCAGGTACGCACCGCCGAGATGACCGTGATGATGATGCAGCTGGTGGCCAGCGGCCGCGGGGTTTGCTGCCTGCCGAACTGGGCGGTGCATGAATACACCTCGCGCGGCTATGTCATTGCCAAGCGCCTGGGCGAGAAAGGGCTACAGGCCACGCTATTCGCGGCGGTTCGCAGCGATATGCTGGAAATGCCTTACATGAGGGACTTCCTGCTTACAGCAAAAGACATTTCCTTTGCGACTTTGGAGGGTGTCAATGCGGTGTAAGGCCCGTTGCCTGATAGCTATGGCTCGTAAGCTGTTGCTCAACACAGGCTAGTGTGGTGTTTCAGAAATACCAATTAAGATTACTTACCTAGGGCCCTTTCCGCACGGGCGACTGAGGCCAAAATGACCTCGGCTTTTTTATGGTCTTCACGGAATGTTGGGGAAGTGGGGCTGCTATGTGCTTGTCGGGGTATAGGGTGAGGGCAGCTAGGTGCCCTCACCCTATACCCTGACACGGCTCACCATCGGCAGTCCATTTTGTGGGAGCGGGCTTGCCCCGCGAAGAGGCCGAGCCAGAAAATGGGGTTGACTGGCACGGGCTACGCCCGTGTTCGCGGGGCTAGCCCGCTCCCACAGACGACAGGAAGAACGACTACGGCCAGGCGCAGCCAGCCTGCGAGGTTAACCACCCTAGCTGTCCCCCTCCTGCACAGTAACCCTGACGCCCGTGCTTGCAATTTCGTACTCGGATTCAGAAATCCTGCGCACCGCCCCACCAAATTGCATCTCGAAATGCTTCAGCCCTTCATGCCGAATCATGCCGTTTGGCGAGCGTTCAATCGTCTCGTCCTGATAAATGTTGATCACGTAGACCACGTTATCAGTCCCCACCCCGACGATCTTCCCAACATATTTATCTGCCATGTCCGCACTCCCTGAGTAAACCCCACAGTTGCTGCACTGAGATGCTGACTGTTCAAGGATGTGCGCAATGGCGGTAGGGGTCTGTACGCTACCGAACAGACCCCTCACGTCATTCTGCCAGCCGACGCCGAAGACGCAGGGCTGGATGTTATCCTCGACACTTCAACCCGTTTGGCGGTATTGGACGGCGAACGAAGGACAAAAGGAAAATGTCATGCGCACACGCACCCTCCTCGCGGCAATCGGTACCGCTTTCACCTTGATCTCAGCCCCGGCATCAGCCACCCAGCCCGCATCGCAGGCGTCGGCAACGTTGAGCAAAGACCGCATCTCGGTAACCGTTGAGGGCGCCGGCCCGGATGTCATCCTGATCCCGGGCTTGGCGTCTTCCCGCGAAGTGTGGCAAGACCTGGCCGCCAGGCTAAAGCATAGCTACCGCCTGCACCTGGTGCAGGTCGCAGGCTTTGCTGGAGCACCGGCCGTCTCCAACCCGCAAGGCAACGTGGCCGCCCCAACGGCCGAGGCCATCGCTGACTACATCCGCACCCAGCACCTCAAGGCCCCGGTGATCATTGGCCACTCGCTGGGTGGCGAGGTGGCGCTGATGCTCGGTGCGCGTCATCCCGACCAGGTCGCACGCCTGATGATCGTCGATGCCCTGCCCTTCTACACCCTGCTGATGGACCCCGCCGCCACTCGCGAAACTGCCGCACCGCATGCGGCGGCGTTCCGTGATGCGCTGCTGGCGTCACCGCCGGCGCAAACCGAGGCCATGCAGCGCGCCTCCATAGCCCGCCTGGCAAAAAGCGAAGCGGCCAGGCCTGCACTGCTCGCGGCGGCATTAGGCTCGGACCGGCAGACCACGGCCGATGCCACCTATGAACTGATGACCACCGACCTGCGCCCTGAGCTCGGTCGTATCAAGGTGCCGGTAGAAGTCGTCTATGCCTACGACCCTCGCTACGGCATACCCGCTGCCAACGTCGAGGCCACCTTCCGCAACGCCTACGCCACCACCCCGCACATCCGCTTCAAGCGCATCGACGACAGCTTCCACTTCGTCATGCTCGACCAGCCACAGGCGTTCGCCAACGCGGTCACCGATTTTCTGAAACCGTAGCGTTTGCCACAGCCGTTCAGCGCTTGAGCAGGGCAATGAAAAACAACCCGCCAAGCGCTGCGGTGGCAATGCCGATGGGCAAGTCTTGCGGGGCGATCAAGGTGCGTGCAGCCACATCCACCCAAACCAGAAAAATCGCCCCAAGCAGTGCACTGACCGGCATCAGCCGGCGGTTTTCCGCACCCACCAGCGCCCGCGCCATGTGCGGCACCATCAGGCCGACGAAGCCGATGGCGCCCGACAGCGATACCAGTACGCCGGTCAGCAGCGAGGTGCAGGTGAACACCTGCAGGCGCAGGCGTCGGCCGTTGAAACCCAGGCTCAGCGCCGTCTGCTCACCACTCATCAGCGCATTCAGGCCGCGCCCCAACATTTGCAGCGTGACCAGCCCCAGCACCACGCACAGCGCCGGCAGCCAGATGACATGCCAGCGCGCCGCGCCCAGGCCACCCAGCATCCAGAACACCACCGAAGCGGCGGCATGCTGATCGCCCGTGTACAACAGCAGGTTGACCACCGCCATCAGCACGAACGACACGGCGACGCCCGCCAACAGCAGGCGGTCGGTTTCCATGCGGCCATTGCGCCGGGCCACGCCGATCACCAGCAACATGCTCGCCGCCGCGCCCATGAACGCCGCCAGTGGCAAGCTGAAGACCCCGATGAATTCGCCCAGGTAGAGCATCACCAGCACTGCCCCCAGCGCCGCCCCCGAGCTGACACCCAACAGGTGCGGGTCTGCCAGGGGGTTGCGGGTCACGGCTTGCAGCGCGCTGCCGACCAGCGCCAGGCCGGCACCCACCAAAGCCCCCAGCAACACCCGGGGCGCGCGGATCAGCCAGACGATATGGGCCTGGCTCTGGCTCCACTCACCCGGCATGTCGATGCCCAGTTGCTGGCCGACAATACCGGCAACCTTGGCCAGCGGCACCGACGCGGGGCCAAAGGCAAGCGCGATCAGGCACGACAGCAGCAACACGACGCTCAGCAGCACGATCAGCCACCGGTACGCCGCAGTGCTGTGCCCAACCCTCATCGGGCAGCACCTTGGAGCAACGGGGGATGCAATGCATCGGCAAGCTTTTCGATGGCCACTGCGTTCTCCACGGAAGGCGTCACCTCTAGGTAGGTCAGCACAATGAAGCGCTGATCACGAATCGCCCGCACGTCTTTCAACGCAGGTTGGCGCACCAGGAAGTCGCGCTTCTGCTGCCAACTGCTGGGGCCGTAGTCGACGATCAGAATGACCTCCGGGTCGCGCTCCACCACGCTTTCCCAGTTCACCTCGGTCCAGCTGGCGGCCACATCGTCCATCACGTTGCGCCCGCCGGCGGCTTCGATCAGGGCCTGGGGCACGCCAAGCCTTCCCGAGGTGGTGGGGCGATCTTCGCCACTGTCGTAAAGGAACACCCGTGGCATGTACCGCGCCTGCCCGACCCGATGCTGCACTTCACCGATACGCGCGCGCATGCTGGCGATCACGCGGTCGGCCTGGGGCTCGACCGAGAATATCCGCCCCAGGTTGCCCAGGTCGCGGTAGACATCGTCCAGGCTGGCCCGCTGCTGGGCCATGACCCACGAGCACGACTCGCTCAGCTCGTACACCGGGATGGCAAATGGCGCAAGGGTGCTGGGGGTCACCGGGCCGCCAACCTGCATGCCGTAGTTCCAGCCGGCAAAAAACAGATCGGCTTCAGCCGCCAGCAAGGTTTCGATGGCCGGGTAGCGGCTGGCCAGCTGCGGCACGCCCTGCAGCGCCGTGTCCAGCCACGGGTCGCGGTGCTTGCGGGCGCTGAAACCGGTGTAGCCGACGATGCGCTCGCGCAGCCCGAGGTGCAGCAGCATTGCGCTCATGTTCACATCGTGCACCACCACCCGCTGCGGTGCCTGGGTGAACGTCACGTCGCGGTCACAGCTGCGCACGCTCAAGGGGTAGTCGCTGGCCGTGGCAGGCAGCGCGGTCAGGATCGACAGCAAGCCGATCAGGTAGCGAAGGGTCATGGTCGTGTGATCCAGGTAATACGTGGGTAAGTGTGCAGGGGGTGGCGGTCGACCAGCGCCTCGACACCGAAGACCTGCCTGAGCAGGCCGGGGGTCAGCACCGCTTGCGGCGTACCGCTGGCAACAAGGCGCCCGCCGTCGATGACGTACAGCCGATCACAGAACGCGGCCGCCAAGTTAAGGTCATGAAAGCTGGCCAGAATGCTCAGGCCCAGGCTGCGCAGGTGCTGGAGCAGCTCCAGCTGGTAGCGTGGGTCCAGATGGTTGGTCGGCTCATCGAGCATCAGCAACTGCGGTGCCTGCACCAAGGCCCGGGCCAGCAGCACGCGCTGTTTCTCGCCTCCTGACAGGCTGGCAAACGCCCGCTCGCGCTGCTCGGCAAGGCCCACTTGCGCAAGTGCCTGCACCACGTGCCGGGCATCCTCGGCACTGTCGCCATCGAACAGGCCCTTGTGCGGCGCGCGGCCCATGGCAACCACCTCGGCAACGCTCAAGCCGAACTCATCGGGAAACTCCTGCAGCACCACCGCGATGCGTTGTGCGCACCATCGCGCGCTGCGCAGCCAGATGTCATCCGCGCCAAGGCTCACCCGGCCTTGGTCAGGTGGGTTGGCGCGGTAGGCGCAGCGCAGCAGGCTGGTCTTGCCGCTGCCATTGGGGCCGATCAGGCCGACGAACTCGCCCGGCCCCACGTGCAGGTCCACGCCTTGCAACAGCGGGCGCGGTGCCCGCCCCCGTTCCTGCGGGGCCCAGGCGAGGGCCTCGATGTGCAGTTGCGTCATGGGCATCACCTCCAGGAGGCACCGGCCAATGGCCGGTGCGGCAGGCTCAGAAGCTGTAATCAGCCGTGACGAAGAATGAGCGCGGCTCACCCAGGTACCACTGCCGGCCGTTGTTGCCGGTGGTGATGGCGTACTGGCGATCGAACAGGTTGTTCAACTGCAGGCCCAGGGTCAGGTCCGGTTGCACGTGCCAGTCGACAGTGGCGTCGACCACGGTGTAGCTGGGCACCTGAACGGTATTGGCGTTGTCGGCGTAACGGCTGTCGACATAACGCGCCCCGGCACCGGCACTGAAGCGTTGGCCGAAATCCTTGCTCAACCACAGGTTGGCGGAACGGCGAGGCACCTCGGTGGGCTGGTTGCCGGAGTAGTCGTCGGTACCATTGGTAAATTCGTCATACTCCGCCCGCACCCAGGCGGCGTTGGCGGACAGCTGCACGTCGTAGGGCAGGCGCAGTTCGAGGGTGGCTTCGATACCGTCCGACGACTGCTGGCCGACCTGCTGTTGCAGCGTCGGGTTGAGCGGGTCGGTGCTTAGCAGCTTTTTCTTGACGATGTGGTACGCCGCCAAGGTCCACTCCCCTCGCCCCTCGGGCAGCATCTGCTTGATGCCCACTTCGGTTTGCTTGGCGGTGCTCAGGTCCCACTGCTGCTGAGCGGCGTCGAGGGTCAGCAGGTCGCTTACGCCTTCGGTACTGGTGGCGTACTGGCCGTAGACCGACAAGTCCTCGGTAACCGCGAACACCAACCCAGCGCGCCAGTTGTTGCCGGACAAGCTGCGGTCGGTGCGGGTATCGGTATCCAGGTCGTCGCTGTGCAAGTGCACCTGGTCGCGGCGCACACCGGTGATCAGCGACAGGCGCTCGGTCAACTGCGTGCGGTTCTCGGCAAACAGCGAAAACTGCTTGGCCTGGTTGGCTTCGCGCGAGCGGAAGGGGTCGTTGCTGATGTATTCGCCGCCCCCCGAACCCGACAACGGCACCGTATCGGTCAGGGTGTTGCCGAAGTCGTGTTTGCGCACGAAGCGGATCGTGTTGTAGTCGGCGCCCACCACGGTCTGGCTGTCCAGGCCGAACAGCGAGTGTTGCAAGGTGAACGACTGGCGGTCACCGAGCTGTTCCTGGGTCTGCTTGATGCTGATGAAGCTGCTACGGCGCACCTGGTCACCTGGCAACCAGGTGTAGGTCTCGGCGTTGCGCCAGCGACGCTGGGCCTTGAGGAAGTACAACTGGTTGCTGGCGGTCAGGTTGTCGTTGATCACCCAGTCGGTCACCAGGCGCGTGGACTGGTCGTTGTAATGCAGCTCGGCGTTGTCGACGTTGTAGTTGTGGTCGCGCAGCGACTCGCGGTAGTGCCCACCCACCAACGGCGTACCCATGTACTGCTGCGGGTTCTGGTCACCGTAGTCGTGGCTGAGGGTGAAGCTCAGCTCGTCACTGGGCTGCCAGCGCAGCGAGCCGCTGATGGCGAGGCTCTGCGAGTCGCCGCGGTCGACCCAGCCGTTGCTGGCCTGTTTGTTCAGGTTCAGGCGATAGCTCAAGGTATCGGTCAGCGAACCGCCGCTGTCCAGGGCCATCTGCCGGCGGTCATCCGAGCCGTAGCCCAGGCGCAGGTGGTTGCGGATTTCACCCTCGAACGGCTTCTTCGGCACCACGTTGATCACCGCGCCGGTGGCGCCCTCCCCGTACAGCACCGATGCCGGGCCGCGCAGCACATCGATGCGTTCTACCGACCAGGTGTCCACCGGGAAGGTCACCGTGCCGGCGCCTACGTACAGCCGGGTGCCGTCGTACAACTGCATGGTCGAACTGTGCCCGGTAAAACCGCGGGCCGACAACGCCGTGCCGCCGTTGCCGGGGGTACCGATGAAGGTGATGCCGGGCGAACGGGTCACCGCGTCCTGAACTGTTGCGTTGTTGCGCTTGAGGATTTGCTCGGCACTGATGCTGGTCACGCTGGCGGGTGTTTCCAGCGGCGTCAGGCCAAGCCGCGAGCCACTGGTGCCTGGGGTATGCAGGTCGGGCTGCGGGTTGCGCTCGGCCGTGCCGGTAATGTCCGTGGCCGGCAGCGCCAGGGCGTTGTCCGCCTCGGCGGCGTGGGCGGCAACGCTAATAAAAACACAGGGCAGCAGGCTTGCATGCAGCAGCGAGCCTGGCAGAGAACTGAACAGCGAATAACGGGACATGTCGTTCCACTTGAAGCAGGAATGAAAGAATCCCGGGGGAACAACGCAAAGGGGCATCGCAGGCGCACACGCCTACGGAAACCGGCCTGCGCCCGCCCACCGCGGGTTTGCCAAACGATGCTTCAGGCCGGTCTCCGGGCTCGCGAGGGGCATGAAGCATTCACCTTCCCATGCCGGGGCACAGTGGTGTCTTGAATACTTCTCTCGCATACCGTTGCGGGGGCAGCGCCGGACTGATCATCGCGCGATGACGAACCGGCTTCCCGTTTCACCCCATGCACGGCGGCAGGGGGCACCTGAAACAGGCGCGCAGATGACCATCAAAATGCCGCTACGTCAACCGCCCTGTACAGCGCAAAGGCGCTGCTTCGCGACAGCAACGGCTAGACTCACTGTCTGTACCCGCGTCACAACCCGACTCGCTGGAGGCACCTGCGCACATGAGTTTCATTGTCTGGGTGGCCATGCTCGGCGCCGTCTTGCTGCTGCTGGCGCTGACCTCCTCTTACCTGCGCTGGATCCCTGTCACTACCTCGGTGGTGTGCCTGGGGCTGGGCGTAGGCCTTGGCCCGGGTGGCCTCGGGCTGCTGCAACTCGACCTGCCCCAGGCCAGCGGCTGGATGGAGCACCTGACCGAGGTCGCTGTGTTGTTTTCCCTGTTCGTCAGCGGCCTCAAGCTGCGCCTGCCGCTGAGCAGCCGCAGTTGGCGGGTGGCCTTCTTCCTGGCCGGGCCCGTGATGCTGGCCTGCATCGCGGGGGTCAGCCTGGTGCTGCACTACGGCCTGCAACTGGGTTGGGGAGTATCGGTGCTGATTGGCGCCATCCTGGCCCCGACCGACCCGGTGCTGGCCACGCTGGTACAGGTCAACGACGCGCAGGACTACGACCGGGTGCGCTTCAGCCTGTCGGGCGAAGCGGGGCTCAACGATGGCATCGCCTTTCCGTTCGTGATCCTCGGCCTGCTGCTGGTGCAGGGCGCCGAAGGCAGCCAGTGGCTTACCGACTGGCTGTTGCAGGACGTGCTGTGGGCGGTACCCGCAGGCTTGCTCAGTGGCTACTGGATGGGCCGCGGCCTTGGGCACTTGAGCCTGTACCTGCGCACCCAGCATGCCGACAGCACGCTTTCGCCCAACGACTACCTGGCACTGGCGCTGATTGCCATGGCTTATGTGGTCGCCGACCTGATCCATGGCTATGGCTTTCTTGCGGTATTCGCGGCGGGGCTCGGCCTGCGACAGGCCGAGGTGCACACCAGCCCCACCCCGCAAGCGCCCGCCGAGCACCTTGTACAGCCCGTCGTCGGTCACCAGCATGTCGCCCCGGAGCATGCGGTGAAAGGGGATATCGCCGCACTGGAAGACACCCAGGTCGCAGCGGGCATCATGCTCGGCGACATGCTCTCTTTTGGCGGGCTGGTGGAGCGGGCGATGGAGGTCTTTCTGGTGACCTTGCTCGGGGTCGTGTTGATCGAGCACTGGGACTGGCGAGCGCTGGTCGTCGGCGCGGCGCTGTTCGTGATCATTCGGCCACTGAGCACGCTGCTGATCCCCGGGCGCGGCCTGCTGGACCTGCGCCAGCGCGGCCTGCTTGGCTGGTTCGGCATACGCGGCATCGGTAGCCTCTACTACCTGTTCTACGCGCTCAATCACCCGATGCTGCCCAGTGTTGCCGCGTCGAGTACCAACCTCACGTTGTCGGTGGTGGCGCTGAGCATCGTGGTGCATGGGCTAAGCGTCCAGCCCCTGCTGGCGCGCTACGAAGCCGGCCGAAAACGCCGCGGCCAATAGCCCCTCAGAGGGCGTCGCCCGCTGGCAGCGACGCCCCCTGAGGTTTTCAGGACGGGAAGCCCAACCCCGAAGACAAGTCAGTGTCCGCCGTTCGATGCGTGCCCGTGGGCGCCTCTTTCGCGGTGGCTTCCCTTACCGACTCTTTTACCGCCTCCTTGGCTTGCTCACCCTTGGCCTTCAGCGTGTCGGTCAAGCGGTCACTGCTGGCGCCCATCAGCTCATCCTCTTTACGGGTGCCGGGCAATGCCGCGCCCAAGGCTGCACCCAACGCGATGCCTAGCGCCGCCAGCACCAAAGGCTGCTCCTTGAGCAACTGATCGAACTGGCCCTTCAGGGCTGTGGCCTGGTCACCGATCTGCTGGGCGCTGCCGCGCAGGCTGTCAGCCGACCCGTGCACCGTGTCGCGCGCGCCCTGCCCCAGCTCGCCAGCCCGGTCACGCAGGTCATGGGCCTTGCTGCTCACCGCGTGGCCGGCATCGTGCAGCGCCTCTGTGGCATGGGCAAAAGCCCCCTTCACACTGTCGACCGCATCACCCAGTTTTTCGCCCAGGCCTGGGCCGGTGTGCGCAGGGCCAGGGTTGAACGGGCGATTCTGATTGAAGCCCAGCCACGCCAGGCCAAGCACCGTGAGGGTGGTCGGCACCGGGTTGTTTTTCAAGGTGGTGCCCAGGTTATGGAAGAACTCCCCGCCGCTGCCCTTGCTGTAAGCCAATACCTGGTCCATCAGTTGGCCGGGGCTCAGGCGCTGCTCCAGGGCATCGACCAGGTCACTGATATGCTCGCGCTTGGCATTGATCTGTTGCTCGAGCAGGTCAGGGTCTTTCTGCGTTTCTTGTTCGAAAGAAGTGCTCATGGCAGTTTCCTCTTCAGCGCATCCTTGTCCTGCTGCAGGGCATGCAGCGTGCGATCCGGGGTCAGTTGAGCTGGCTCGAACTGCTTCTTGCCGGCCTGCAGCATGATGAACCCGATGATCACCGTTACCGCCCCGACGATAAGCGCTGCAAGCCAGGGCACGAGCACCATCGACAAGGCATACACCGCTGCCAGCAGCAGGATGATGAAGCCCGCCAATAGCACGATGGCCCCTACCGCCACCGCTGCCGTACCGGCCTTCAAGGCGTTGAGATTGCGCTGCAGTTCGGCCTTGGCCAGGGCCAGCTCCTGGGTGAACAGTTCTGGGATTTCGCGCATCAACTGACGCAGCAAACCGCCCACCCCGACCGTGTCCTCTGCCGGGGTATGTAGCCCCGGCGCAGGTTGTAGAGGGTCTTTGTTCATCATTCACCTCCTTTGAGCGGGTCACGCTCCAATGGGCCACCGCTTACCGGCGTGCCGCCGCCCATGCCGACAGGGTCGACCGGGGTGTAGGGTTTGTGCGTGGACACGTCGCTGGCGCGGTCCGGCATCGGCGCAGCGGCGTGCCTGGGCTCGCTGCTGCCTTGCCCTGGCACCGGCGACGGCGCCGTAGTGGCGTGGCTGGCGCTGGCGCGCAGAAAGCGGGACAAGGCAAACCCTGCCGCCACACTGCCAGCCAGGAACAGCGCCGGGTTGTCCCGCGCCAGGCGAGACCCTCGGTGCAGCAGGTCCTCAGCACTTTCATGGCGGATTTGCTCGGCAAAATTGCCCATCCACTCGGCAGCTTCGCCCAGGTAATGGGAAAGCCCCAGGCTGTCGTTGCCCTGCAACGCGGATGCAGCCGAGCGTGCACCTTGTTGCAAGGAGTCAAGTTGCTCGGCGGCTGTGGTGCGGTAGTGCTCGTACTGCTCGGTGCCCTGGTGCTTTGCCTCGCTCAGTAGGGCGCCGGCCTCGTCGGTAATGGCGTGCAGGTGATCCTGGGGGCTGCTCGGCGGTGCCGCCGAGCCTTGATCGCGTTCCATGGTCATATCCCTCGCAAATGAACAACCGGCAGGTGCCGGACTGTGTGCCTTCATTCGGGGGACGTAGCGCTGGGGCCGGGAGTTCAGTCAGAGTGATCGGCAGCCATTGCCCTCTGCACCAATGGCCTGCACGGGGTTTACTGGGGGGCAAAGCTTAAGTTTGTCGGGGCCGCCAGGTGCTTGGCTTGGTTTATCCGCCCCCCTGAATAAACCAAGCCAAGCACCTAGTCAGACTGCAGATCAACCAACCACTGGCCTCAACAACACCTGCGCTTCATACAGCGGCGGCAAATAGCGCAGCCGTATCTCGTCAACGCTCAACCTTGAGGCGTGGGTGGTGATCGTCAGGGTCGCCTTCAATTCACCGCTGCGGTCCAGCAGCGGCACGCCCAACACACGCATGCCGACTTCATACTCCTGGTCGACGATGCAGAAGCCCTGCTGGCGTACACGTTGCAGCGCTTGCTCCAGTAGCGCCCTGTCTGTCTGCGTGTAGGGCGTGAGCTGGCGTAACGGGTTGCGCGAGAAATACGCGTCGCGCGCTGCCTCGCTCAGCGCGGCCAGCCAGATTCGCCCCCCGGCCGTGCAGTACATCGGCACCCGCGAACCGGGCCTGATCGACAACGAGGCGATGTGGCTGTAGCGGCTGCGCACCAGGTGGATGATTTCATCGCCGTCTCGGGTGCCGACCGAGACATGTTCCTGGGTCTGCCGGGCAACCTGCTCGACGATAGGCCGCAGCATGCGCGGCAGTTGCGCCGAATCCACGTAGGCCTGGCCAATGCGCAGCGCCTTGGGCGTGAGCCAGTAATGGCGGCTGTCGGTGTCGGCAAAGCCTTCGTGTACCAAGGTCAGCAGGAAGCGCCGCGCAGCGCTGGGGGTAAGGCCTGACTGCCTGGCCGCCTGTGGCACGGTCAGGCGCGGCTGATCGACGCTGAACAGCTGCATCAACGCCAGGCCTTTCTGCAAGCCGGCGATCAGGTCGCGGGGGTGGATCTGCGGTTTGTCCATGCCTTCACCTCGTGCGGTCTGTCGTGATCCGGGCTGTACATTGTTCAGCACTCTGGTTCGATAATCGCCAGGCAACTGCGATTATCGCACTACTTGCCCGACAAGCGCATTGTCCCCCACCCCCTCGCACGCCACCCTTGCCTGCACAACAACAGCAAGCACGGAGGTCAGCATGATTCGGGGTTCGACAGAACTGGTCGCCATCGTCGGTTCACCCATCGCCCAGGTGAAATCGCCTGAAAACTTCAACACCTGGTTCGCCAGCCATGGCTGCGACCTGGCGATGCTCCCCATCGACTTGCAGGAAACGGCGCTGGACGCCTTCGTCGACAGCCTGCGGGGCTGGCGCAACCTGCGCGGTTGCGTGGTCACCGTGCCCTACAAACAGGCGCTGGCCACGCGCCTGGACGGCCTGAGCGAGCGCGCTGGCGCACTGGGCTCGGTCAATGTGGTGCGGCGCGGCAGCGACGGGTGCCTGCTGGGCGACAACGTCGACGGCGCAGGCTTCCTCAGCGCCGCGCGCAAGCAGGGCTTTCAGCCAGCGGGCAAACGCGCACTGGTGATCGGCTGTGGTGGGGTCGGCAGCGCCATCGCTTATGCCCTGGGTGAGGCTGGCGTGGGCCAGGTCACCCTGAGCGACCCCTGCTCGGCACGGGCGGGCGCGCTTTGCGAACTGCTTGGCAACACCTTCCCCAACCTCGAAGTCGCTACCCAATACCACTCGCTGGAGGCGTTCGACCTGCTGGTCAACGCTTCGCCCATCGGCATGGGCGGCAGCGACGAGCTGCCTCTGCCTGGCGCCCTGCTGGACACCCTGCAGCCCTGCACCCTGGTTGCCGACGTGGTCACTTCGCCAGAGATCACCCCCTTGCTGCACAGGGCACGCCAGCTCGGTTGTGCGATCCAGACCGGGCCACAGATGGCCTTTGCCCAACTCGGACTGCTCGGCGCCTTCATGGGCGTCACCCCGCTGGAGATCTGAGGCCCTGCCCTCACCGTCGGCTGGCTCGTCGCCAGCCCTATTGCCGAACGCCTGCAGGCGTCGGCCCCTCATCCGGAGACTGTCGCATGTATTTTGAACTGAGAACCTACACCCTCGACCCGCTGAAATTGGCCGACTGGCTGGCCCTGTACCAGAGCCATGCGCTGGCGGTGCAGAGCGAACACCTGGGCAACCTGGTCGGCTTTTTCACCAGCGAATTCGGCGAGGTCAACCAGGTGGTGCACCTGTGGGGCTATGCCAGCCTCGACGAGCGCATGCAGCGCCGCGCAGCGATGGCTGCGGACCCGCGCTGGGCGGAGTTCTCCAAGCGCAATCGCGAACTGGGCGCCGTGCTGCGATTGCAATCGCGGCTAATGCGCCCGACCGGCTTTTCGCCCCTGCAGTGAATGCCTTGCCCCCCACCTGACCGGAGCGCACCCATGCAATCCCTGGAATGTGACGTACTTGTCCTCGGCTCCGGTGCCTCTGGCCTGGCTGCCGCAGTAACCGCCGCGCATCATGGCCTGAAGGTGATCGTCGCCGAAAAGGCCAGCCAGTTCGGCGGCACCAGCGCCTGGTCGGGGGGGTGGTTGTGGATACCCCGCAACCCGCTGGCCATCGCCGAAGGCATCGTCGAAACCGACGACGCACCCGAACGCTACCTGCGCGCGCAAACCCACGTCGCCGAGCTGGACTTGCGCCAGCAGGCGTTCTTGCGCCATGGGCCGGAAATGGTGGCGTTCTTCCAGCAGCACACCGCTGTGCAGTTCCAGTCCGGCACGAAGATGCCCGACATGCACGAGGGCGACGGCAGCGCACCGGGTGGGCGCTCCCTGTGCGCGCAGCCATTCGACGGGCGCCTGCTCGGGCACTGGGTGCACCGCCTTCGCCCCCCTTTGGACATCGTCAGCCTGGCCGGCATGGGCATCGCCGGTGGGGCGGACATGGCCGCGTTCTTCAATGCCAGCCGTTCGCCCAAGGCCGCCTGGCACGTCGGCAAGCGCCTGCTGCGCCATGGGCGCGACTTGCTGCTGCATCGTCGCGGCCTGCACCTGGTCAACGGCAATGCGCTGGTGGCGCGCCTGCTGCGCAGCGCCCTCGACCTGGGCGTGACGCTGTTGCATGCGCGACAGGCCACCGGGTTGCTCAGGGATGGGCGCATCACTGGCGTTCAGTTCAGCGATGGTCAGGTGATCCACACACGACGCGGTGTGGTGCTGGCCTGCGGCGGATTCCCGCATGACCGCCAGCGCATCGCGCAACTGATACCCCATGCGCCCGAAGGCGATCGCCACTACTCCGCTGCACCCTTACAAAACAGCGGCGACGGCCTGCGCCTGGGCGAGCAGGTTGGCGCACAGGTCGCCACCACGGCGGCCCACGCCGGGGCCTGGGCGCCGGTGTCACAGGTGCCACGAAGCGACGGTAGCCTCGGCCATTTTCCGCACCTGATCGACCGTGCGAAGCCCGGTTTCATTGCCGTGCGCCGGGACGGCCGGCGGTTCGTCAACGAGGCCGACAGCTACCATGCCTTCATGAATGCGCTGTTCGCGGCCACGCCGCCAGGCGAGGCACCTGAGGCCTGGCTGATCTGCGATCACGCCGCGCAGCGCCGCCATGGCATCGGCTGGGCCAAGCCGTTCCCCTTCCCTACCGGCTTCTATGAACGGCGTGGCTACCTGTTCAGCGGCCCTAACCTGGCGCAGTTGGCCGCACGCTGCGGGATCGACGCCCAGCAACTGCAGCGCAGCGTGGCCCGTTTCAACTACCACGCAACGCAGGGCACAGACCCGGACTACCAGCGCGGCGCCTCGCGCTACAACTGCGCGCAGGGCGACCCGCTGCAAGCGCCCAACCCGTCACTGCGGCCCCTGCTGCACGGCCCCTTTCATGCGGTGAAGCTGCTGCCGGGCAGCCTGGGGACGTTCGCCGGCCTGTGCACGGAGGCTTCTGCCCAGGTCCTGGACAGCGAACAGCGCCCGATACCCGGCCTTTATGCAGTCGGCAACGATATGCACAGCATCATGGGCGGGCACTACCCAAGCGGCGGCATCACCCTTGGCCCCGGCATGACCTTCGGCTACCTGGCGGGCAAAGCGCTGTGCGGCCCCGCAACTTAGCGCAGCAGCACTTTTGTTCGATCAGCGAACAGTAGCCCCATCTTTGAATTGACGCTCAATCATTCACTGCTCACCATTAAATGACCTTGCGTGCCCATCCTTGCCATGGGCAAAACCGCGTTCCAGACGCACTGCCGTTCAAAACAATTTCAAGAAACGACCTCACATGACCCCTTCCAAGTTCAACACTGCCACCCCCCGCCTCGCCCATGGCTCCATCGGTGACAAGGTGCGTGGCGCCTTCGCCGTCGGCAAGACCCGCTGGGGCATGCTGGCCCTGGTGTTCTTCGCCACCACCCTGAATTACATCGACCGCGCCGCCCTCGGCATCATGCAACCGGTCCTGGCCAAGGACATGGGCTGGACGGCGATGGACTACGCCAACATCAATTTCTGGTTCCAGGTCGGCTACGCGATCGGCTTTCTGCTGCAGGGCCGGTTGATCGACAGGGTTGGGGTCAAGCACGCCTTCTTCGTTGCGGTGCTGCTGTGGAGCCTGGCCACCGGCGCCCACGGCCTGGCCACCTCGGCGGCCGGCTTCATGGTCTGCCGCTTCATCCTCGGCCTGACCGAGGCGGCCAACTACCCGGCCTGCGTGAAGACCACGCGGTTGTGGTTCCCTGCCGGCGAACGCGCCATCGCCACCGGCCTGTTCAACGCCGGCACCAACGTCGGTGCCATGGTCACCCCGGCGCTGCTGCCGCTGATCCTGGCCGCCTGGGGCTGGCAGGCCGCGTTCATTGCCATGGGCAGCCTTGGCCTGGTGTGGGTGGTGTTGTGGGGGTTGAAGTACTTCAACCCGGAAGCGCACCCGCACGTGCGCCAGAGCGAGCTGGACTATATCCAGCAGGATGACGAGCCCGAAGCGAAGCCGATGCCATTTCGCCGCATCTTGCGCCAGCGCGGCACCTGGGCCTTCGCCGTGGCTTACTCGATCACGGCGCCGGTGTTCTGGTTCTACCTCTACTGGCTGCCACCGTTTCTGAACCAGCAGTACGCGCTGGGCATCAGCGTGACGCAGATGGGTATCCCGTTGATCCTGATCTGGCTGACTGCGGATTTCGGCAGCATTGGCGGCGGGATACTTTCGTCGTGGCTGATCGGCCGCGGCGTACGTGCGATCCGCGCACGGCTGATCTCGATGCTGATCTTTGCCTGCACCATTGTCAGTGTGGTCTTTGCTGCCCACGCCAGTGGCCTGTGGGTCGCAGTGCTCGCCATTGCCGTGGCGGTCGGCGCGCACCAGGCCTGGACCGCGAATATCTGGAGCCTGGTCATGGACTACACACCCAAGCACCTGGTGAGCACGGTGTTCGGCTTTGGCAGCATGTGTGCGGCCATCGGTGGGATGTTCATGACGCAGATCGTCGGCAGCGTGCTGACGGTTACCCACAACAATTATGCGGTGCTGTTTACCATGATCCCGGTGATGTACTTCCTGGCGCTGGTGTGGATGTATTTCATGGCGCCGCGTGGGGTTGAGGGGGCTTAGTGCCTGGCATTGGATGTGTGTTGGTGCATAGATCGAGCGCCGCGCGGGCGGCGCTCGATCTATGCACCACCTCAAAACCCAAGCCAGGCACTAAGCCGCCCCAACCCTATCTCACACCCGCGCCAGCACCGCCTTGGCCTTCTCCAGCGCCAGCCGCGCCCGCTGCTCGCCGCTGACACCTTGCTCCAGCAACTGCCGCGTCGGAATCTCCAGGCTCAGCGGCACGCTTGCCGGCAAGCCGCGCAACAACCCGACCAGGTCAGCATCGCCATCACCGGGGAAGCGCCGTTCATTACGCGCCTGGCGCAATATCTCGCCCATATCCTCCGGCACCGGGCCGGCCACGTCGCACAACTGGGCGTAACGCATGCGCTGTGGTGCCAGGCGCGCCAGGTCGTCGAGCGAGGAGGCAGAGCGGTTGAAATGGAACGCGTCCACCAGCACACAGCCATTTTCCCGGCCAGCGTTGGCTACCACACGCATGGCCTGGCGCAAGTCGCGAACGTCGGTCCAGGGCATGAACTCCAGGTGCGGATGGATACCGTAACCCGCCGCCAGGTCGCACAGCTCGGCAAAGCGCTCAGTAAGGCGGGCCTCGTCCGGGTCGTTGCCGGCAACCAGCAGTTCGGTACCCCCCAACTCGGCACCCACCGCCAGAATGGCCTCGAAATCAGCCACACAGGTTTCAGGCTTGAGGCGCAGGATTTCCAGGTCGAGCACCTTGATACCGGTGTCGCGCAGGCGCGCCTGGGTCTGGCGACGCAACTCGGCATCGGCAACCAGCGGGAAGTGCTGTTCCTCCGGGGTGGCCGCGACCAGGCGCAGGCCCACGTGGCTGTAGCCGGCTCGGGCGGCAGCTTCCACCATGGCGGGCGGCGAAAGCTCGAGCACCGTCAGCGCGGCAAGGGAAAAAATACGGTCAGTCATGTTCGTTACCTGAAAGCAAAAAAGGTGTGATCGAAGGTCGCGCTTTGCTCGCGCGTCAGGCGATGATCGCGGGGGCACACGCTCGGCCGCTTTCGGCGGCCTGGCGGATCGCCTCGACCAGGGCCAAGGTACGGGCGCCGTCTGCGGCGTCGGTCAGCGGTGCTTCTTCACCGCGGGCAACGCGCACGAAGTGCTGCAGTTGCAAGGTCAATGCCTCGCCCGCCGGGGTGCCAGCCTCGCTTTGCAGCAACGGTGTATGCCAACCCGAGCCGGCTTCGGCGTACTGCCAGCGCTTGAGCTGCGGAATACTCAGCGCCCCCTGGGTGCCCGCCAGCAGGAAGCAGGGCTGGCCATCCTGGCGCGGGTAGATCGGGCTCTCGCCAGACGTCAGCTCCCAGCTCCAGGGTGCAGCCACCGCGTCGGAGCCCGTCAGGCTGCCCAGCGCGCCGTTGGCGAACTGCAGCAGTACCGCTGCGCTGTCTTCATTGGCATAACCGCGTACATCGTTGCGGGTGAACGCCTGTACCTGCACCACCTCGCCGCACAGATAACGCAGCAGATCCAGGTCGTGGATCAGGTTGGTCAACAAGAAACCAGCGCCTGGCTCACGGCGCCAGGGGGTGTCGAAGTAGCTGTCGGGCTTCTGCAACTGCCACAGCGCGGTGACGTTGATCAGCCTGCCCAGGGCGCCGTCGGCGATCATCCCACGGGCACTGGCGATCAGAGGGTTATGCCGTCGGTGGTGGCCGACCAGCACGGGCACGCCACAGCGCCGAGACGCCTCCACCAGCGCACGGACTTCATCCAGGTGCACGCCCACCGGTTTTTCCAACAGCACCGGCACACCGGCCTCGATGCAATCGAGCGCGGTGGCCACATGCAGGTTATTGGGGTTGGCGACGATCACCGCCTCGGGCTGGACTACCTCCAGCATGCGGCGGTGGTCGGCAAAACAAGGCACCGCGCATTCGGCCGCGAAGGCCTCGGCCTGCGGGCCAGGGTCTGCCACCGCGCACAACTGGGCTTGCGGGACCTGACGCAGGTGCTGGTAGTGCTGGCGGCCCATGATGCCGGCGCCAATCAGGGCGATACGAAGCGGTGCGTTCAACGGACTGTCCTCTTGTCATTGTTGTCATTATTGTCGGATCACGGATTACGGAACGCCGTTCCAGAATCCACAATCAACAATTTAGAACCCCGTTCCGCTTTACAGAAGCACCGCACGCACAGACTGTGCGGTTATCGACCACAAATGCACAGGCCTGCGCATGTCAGGCAAACAGTTCGCTGGCCTGGCTGGCGGCGGACAGCTCGTCGGCTGCGGCCAACAGCTGCGCCGCCAGTTCAGGCAAACGCGTAGGCGCCAGCCGTGCGCTGGGGCCTGCAATGCTCAGCACGCCAATCACTTCATCGGTACGGGGGCGCCGCACCACGGCGGCCAACGCCGACGTGCCCACTGCCGAGGTTTGCTCGACCCAGGCATAGCCCCGCTCGCGTGCCCGTTGCAGGTAGCCCAGCAGCTCGTCCGTGGAGCGCGGTGCATTCGGGCCGAACTGCGCGGGGTCGGCAATGCCCTGGCGCAACACCATCTGCACGGCATCGGCATCGCTCAGGCTGGCCAGCCAGGCATGCCCGGAGGCGGTGTAGAACAAGGGCGCATCGCGGCCCATGTCGGGGTCGTAGCGCAAACCCGAGCGCGCTCCCTGGGACTTGGCGATCCAAGTCTGGCGGCTACCGTCGATCACACCGAGGCGCACCAGCTCGCCGCTGTCCTGGGCCAGGCGGTCGAGAATCGGCTGGATGATGTCGGCACCACTGCTGGAGAGGTAGCGAAAGCCCAGCGCCACCAGCTTGGCAGACAACTGGTAGCGGCTGTTGTCGCGGTTCTGCCGCACGTAGCCCAGGCGAATCAGCTCGGCCAGCATGCGGTGGGTGGCGCTCTTGGGAATCTCCAGGCGCTCGGCCAGGGTCTGCAGGGCAAGGCCTTCAGGCTCGCCGGTAAGGCTTTCTACAAGACTGAAGGCGCGTTCGATCTGACTACCAGCCATGACTAAGGTCCCTGAAAATGTGGCGAATTCTGGAAGATGATTCCACAACCAAGGCCACCGTGCAGCAGCGCTACGCTGAAGTGTCCGGTAATCGACCATTACCACGCGGCGCGGCTTGCAACTTAAGTCGTCACACGGGAAAAATATGGAATCACATTCCAATAATAGCCCCGGAGACCCTGCAATGCCCACCGACACCTTGCAAGCCGAATACGACGTACTGGTCATTGGCTCCGGCGCAGCCGGCCTGGCCGCGGCAGTAACGGCTGCCTGGCATGGGCAACGCGTGCTGCTGGTAGAGAAGGCGCCTGTGTTCGGCGGCGCCACCGCCTGGTCCGGCGGCTGGGCCTGGGTGCCACGCAACCCGCTGGCGCGCCGCGCCGGTATCGAAGAAGACATCGAGCAGCCGCGCACCTACCTGCGCAACGAGCTGGGCGCGCATTACGACGCTGAACGGGTGGATGCCTTCCTCCAGGCCTGCCCGCACATGGTCGCCTTTTTCGAGCAACACACCGCCCTGCAGTTCGTCGACGGCAACGCTATCCCCGACATGCACGGCGACACACCCGGCGCCGCCACCGGCGGCCACCAGGTCATCGCCGCCCCCTATGATGCCCGTGAGGTGGGGGCGCTGTTGCCGCGCCTGCGCAAGACCCTGCGTGAAACCTCGTTCATGGGCATGCCGATCATGGCCGGTGCCGACCTGGCCGCCTTCCTCAACATGACCCGCTCGCCACGGGCCTTTGTGCAGGTGTGCAAGCGCTTTGGCCGCCACCTGTACCACCTCGCCCGATATGGCCGGGCCATGCACCTGGTCAACGGCGTGGCGCTGGTGGCGCGCCTGGCCAAGTCGGCCGAAGACCTTGGCGTGCGCCTGCTGGAGTCTGCCCCGGCCAAGCGCCTGCTGATCGAGGACGGCCAGGTGCGCGGGGCTGTGATAGGCACACCGCAGGGCGATATGACGGTGCGGGCGAAAGCCGTGGTACTCGCCGCCGGTGGCTTCCCCCACGACAGTGCGCGGCGCCAGCAGCTGTTTGCCGGTGACGCCACCGGCCATGACAACCTCGCCCTGCCCCCGCCGTCCTGCTCGGGCGATGGCCTGCGCCTTGGCGAGTCGGCTGGCGGCGTCGTCGCCACCGACCTGAAATCAGCGGTGGCCTGGGCACCGGTCTCCAAGGTGCCGCACCGCGACGGCAGTGTCGGCCACTTCCCGCACATCATCGAGCGCGGCAAGCCGGGAGTTATCGGGGTACTGGCCAGTGGCAAACGCTTCGTCAACGAGGCGCACGGTTACTACGACTATGTATCGGCCATGCTCGAGGCGGTGCCGCAGGGCGAGCAAGCCTGCTCGTGGCTGGTCTGCGACCACCGCTTCTTGCGTCGCTACGGCCTCGGCCACGCTCGCCCCGCGCCGCTGCCGGTATGGCCGCACCTGCGCAGCGGCTACCTCAAGCGCGGCGCCAGCCTCGAACAATTGGCCAGCGCCTGTGGCATCGACCCAGCCGGGTTGAGTGCCACCGTCGCTGAGTACAACCGCTATGCGCGCCTGGGCCAGGACCCGGCATTTGGCCGCGGCTCCACGCCGTTCAACCGCAAACAAGGTGACCCGGCTTACAGCGGGCCTAACCCCTGCGTCGCACCGATCGAACAAGGGCCGTTCTATGCGGTGAAGGTGCAGCCAGGTTGCTTTGGCACCTTCGCCGGCCTGCGCACCGACGGCCACGCACGCGTGCTGGATGACCAGGGCCAACCGATCGGCGGCCTGTATGCGGCGGGTACCGACATGGCCAGCGTGTTTGGCGGCTGGTACCCCTCCGGCGGTATCAATCTGGGCCCGGCGCTGACCTTCGGCTACGTGGCCGGGCGGCATATTGCCGGGGCTCACGCACCGCAATGAGGCGGGTCTGTACGCTACCGAACAGACCGGCACGGCCTGGCCGGCGCACACTGCCCACCTGACCGGCCAGCTCACGGCACCCGACTCACCATGGACAACCCTTGGCTTCGCGCACTCACCTACGTGCAACGCCTGGCCAACCGTGCCCGGCGCTGGCGTGCGCCGCGCCACACGTTCACCTACGAAAGCCTGCTGCGCTCGGAGCTCTACAGCGCCCAGCAACTGGCCGACCATGGCAACTGGCTGGCCAGCCAGCACCGTTTGAGCAAACTGCCGGCCGACGACTCGCTGCTCGAACGCCTGGCCGACAACGAACGCATGCTCTACGCCAGCTGTTCGGCCCTCGCCAGCGCGCTGCCCGACGCGCGCCCGACCTTGCCTGCAGCGCAGTGGCTGCTCGACAACTTCTACCTGGTCGAAAGCCATATCCGCATTGCCAAACGCCACCTGCCGGCCGACTACAGCCTGCAACTGCCACGCCTGGACACCGGCGCTTCGAGCGGCTTGCCGCGGGTCTATGACATTGCCCTGGAAACCATCTGCCACGGTGATGGCCGGGTCGATGCCGAGAGCCTGAGCCATTTCGTCGAGGCGTATCAGCACACCGCCACGCTGACCCTCGGCGAGCTGTGGGCGATCCCAATCATGCTCAGGCTGGCGCTGATCGAAAACCTGCGCCGCGTCGCCGCCCGGGTCATGGCCAGCCTGGCAGACCGCGACCTGGCCAATGACTGGGCCGACAAGCTTGGCGAAACCGCCGAACGCGATGCCAAGAGCGTGGTGCTGGTGGTGGCCGACATGGCCCGCTCGGACCCACCCATGACCACCGCCTTCGTCGCCGAACTGGCCAGGCGACTACAGGGCCACAGCAGCACGCTCACCCAGCCGCTGGCCTGGATCGAGCAGTTGCTCAGCGAGTCGTCCTTGAGTATCGAGCGCCATGTGCAGCTCGATGCGCAACAGCAGGCCATCGACCAGGTGTCGATCAGCAACAGCATCGGCAGCCTGCGCCTGCTGTCGACCATTGACTGGCGGCTGTTCGTCGAACACCTGAGCCACGTCGAACACATCCTCGGCGAAGACCCGGCGGCAGTGTATGCCGCCATGGACTTCGCCAGCCGCGATCACTATCGGCACATCGTCGAACAGCTGGCACGGCATAGCGCCTTCAGTGAAGAACAGGTGGCGCGCACGGCGATCGAGCTGGCGCAGGCCGCACACGCACAACCACGCGAGCAGGCAGCGCATGTCGGTTATTACCTGGCTGGCGATGGCTTGCTGCTGCTCGAACGGCAGCTGGCTGCGCGGGTGGCACTTGCCGAGCGCTGGCAGCGCCTGTTGCACCGGGCGCCGCTGGCCTTCTACCTGGTGCCGGCGGCGCTGCTGTCGTGCCTGCTGGCCTGGGGCTTCGTGGCTGGCATTGCCGCCGAAGGCTGGCCCACCTGGGTGGCAGCGGCCATGGCGTTGCCGGTGCTGCTGACCACCAGCCGGCTCGCCCTCGGCCTGGTCAACTGGCTGGTGACGCTGACCGTGAAGCCTGCGTTCCTGCCCCGGCTGGACTACACCGAAGGGATTCCCGTCGAGGCCCGTACCCTGGTCGTGGTGCCCAGCATGCTGGGCGCTGCCGGCGATGTCGAGGAACTGGTCGAAGGCCTTGAGGTGCGCTTTCTGGCCAACCGTGACGAGCACCTGCATTTCGCCCTGTTGACTGACTTCATGGATGCCCCCGAGCAGACCCGGCCCGACGACATGGCCCTGCTCGACCTTGCCAGCGACGGTATTCGCGCGTTGAATGCGAAGTACCCGAGCGGCGCCGAGCGCTTCTTCCTGCTGCATCGCCCCAGGGAGTGGAACGCCACCGAGCGCTGCTGGATGGGCCGTGAGCGCAAGCGCGGCAAGCTGGCTGAGCTCAATGCCCTGCTGCGTGGGCGCGGCGCCGAGCGTTTCATGCGCATCGTCGGCGACCTGCGCGCGCTGGACCGGGTGCGCTATGTCATCACCCTGGACACCGACACCCAGTTGCCGCGCGATGTGGCGCAGCAGTTCGTCGGCGCCATGCAGCACCCGCTGAACCGCGCACGTTTCGATGCCACGAGCGGTCGCCTGCAGTCAGGCTACGCGATCCTGCAACCACGGGTGGGCATCAGCCTGCCCAGCGTGTCGCGCTCAACCTACGCGCGGCTGTTCGGCAGCGATGCCGGGGTCGACCCCTACACCCTGGCCGTGTCGGATGTGTACCAGGACCTGTTCCTCAGTGGCTCGTTCATTGGCAAAGGCATCTACGCAGTGGATGCCTTCGAACGCGCACTGGAGGGGCGCTTTGCCGACAACTGTGTACTGAGCCACGACTTGATCGAGGGCTGCTACGCCCATGCCGGCCTGCTCAGTGACGTGCAATTGTTCGAGGCCTACCCGGCACGCTACAGCGCCGATGTGAAGCGCCGCCACCGCTGGATACGGGGTGATTGGCAACTGCTGCCCTGGCTGCTGCCGTGGTCGCGCACCGGGCTGCAAGGCCAGGCGCAAAGCGGGCTGAGCGCGCTGTCGCGATGGAAGATTGTCGACAATCTGCGCCGCAGCCTGGAGCCGGCCGCCCTGCTGAGCGCGCTGCTGTGGGGCTGGCTGGCCAGCGCCTCGCCGCTGCTGTGGACGCTCGCGCTGCTGGGCCTGCTACTGACCCGCCCTGTGCTCGATTCGCTGCTCGAGCTGCTACGCAAGACCATCGATGTGCCGCTGGCCGAACACCTGCTGGCGGCTCTGCACACCTCAAGCATCTATTTCGTGCGGGCTGGGTTGTCGCTGGCCTGGTTGCCGTTCGAGACCCTCTACAGCCTGGATGCGATTTGCCGCACGCTGTGGCGCCTGGCCGTGAGCAAACGCCGGCTGCTGCAATGGAACCCCTCGCGGGATGACGAACGCACCAGTGCCGATACCCTGCAAGCGTTCTATCGCGAACAATGGGTACAACCCGGGCTGGTGCTGTTGCTGGTGGGAGCATTGGCGATGCGCCCGAGTGTGCTGTTGCTGGCCGCCCCCATCCTTGCCCTGTGGCTGCTTGGCCCGGCCCTGGCCTGGTGGCTCAGCCGCACGCGGGGGCGCAGCGCGTTCGCGCCGCAGGCACAGGAGCTGCGGTTTCTGCATCGGCTGGCCCGGCGCAACTGGGCGTTCTTCGACCGGCATGTCGGGCCTGATGAAAACTGGCTGCCACCTGACAACCTGCAAGAGCCGCCTTTCCCCAGCATCGCCCACCGCACGTCGCCGACCAACATCGGCATGGCCCTGCTTTCGCACCTGGCAGCCCATGATTTCGGCTACCTGACTGCCGCCCGACTGTTCCAGCGCCTGACCCAGATGCTCGACAGCATGGGCCAGCTGGAGCGCTACAAGGGGCACTTCTACAACTGGTACGACACCCAGACCCGAACACCATTGCACCCGCTCTACATCTCTGCGGTGGACAGCGGCAACCTGGCCGCCCTGCTGCTGACGCTGCGGCCAGGGCTGCTGGCGATGGCCGATACCCCTGTGCTGGACCGCCGCCTGAGCCAGGGCCTGCTGGACACGCTGGACATCCTGCGCGAAGCGTTCACCACCGCGGGCCGTGCCGACGAGCCGCTCCAGGCCCTGGGCAAACAGCTCTGGCAAGCCCATGAACAGCCAGGCCCGCTGCCCGCCTCGCTGCTGGAACAGCTCGCCGAGCAGCTACAGGGGCTGATCCAGCAGTACGCGCCACGCGCGGGCGAGGCCGACGACTGCCTGTTCTGGTTGCAGGCGATGCACCAGCAATGCCTGGACCTGGGCGGCGAAGTGCAGGCCTTCCAGTTGCCACCTGGCAACGACGACCCCACGCTTCAGGCGCCATTGAGCTGGCGCCAGCTGGCCGAACTGCTGCCAGAGCAGTGGCCTGCCGCCGAACGTCCGGCCGTGGCCGACATACGCACGCTGGCCCGCCAGCGCATCGCCCAGTCGCAAAGCCTGGCGCTGCGCATCGCCGCCATGGCCGACATGGACTTCACCTTCCTCTACGACAACCAGCGTGACCTGTTCGCCATCGGTTACAACGCCGATGAACATCGCCTCGATTCAGCCTTCTATGACTTGCTGGCATCGGAGATGCGCCTGACCAACTTCGTGGTCATCGCCCAGGGCCAGGTGCCCCAGGCCAGCTGGTTCGCCCTGGGCCGGCTGCTGACCAGCAATGCCGGGGTGCCGGTGCTGTTGTCCTGGTCGGGTTCGATGTTCGAATACCTGATGCCGCTGCTGGTGATGCCGAGCTACGAAGGCACCCTGCTCGACCAGACCTGCCAGGCCGCCGTCGAGCGGCAGATCGACCACGGCAACGTGCTGGGCATCCCCTGGGGCGTTTCAGAGTCGGCCTACAACGCCCTGGACGCTCACCTGAACTACCAATACCGGGCGTTTGGCGTACCGGGCCTGGGCCTCAAGCGCGGCCTGGGTGAAGAACGGGTGGTCGCCCCCTACGCCAGTGCACTCGCCCTGCTGGTGGCGCCAGGCGCCGCCTGCCGAAACCTGCAACGCCTGTGCACGCTGGGGCTGGCCGGCCGCTTCGGGTTGTACGAGGCCATTGACTACAGCGAGTCACGGCTGCCCCCCGGCCAGCAGGCCGTGGTGATCCGCTCGTTCATGGCCCACCATCAGGGCATGAGCTTGCTGGCCCTGACCTCCCTGCTGCTGGACAAACCCATGCAACGGCGCTTCGCCTCAGACCCGCAATTTCAGGCGAGCATGCTGCTGTTACAGGAGCGCGTACCGAAAACGGCCGCGCCCTACCTGCACACCCTGCAGGCCCCGGCTGTGGACGCTGCGGGCCAATCCGGCGAGACACGCTTGCGGGTGTTCAGCGAGCCGAATCGGCGCCACCCCGCCGTGCAGTTGCTGTCCAACGGCCGCTACCACGTCATGGTCAACCATGTCGGCAGTGGCTACAGCAAGCGCGACGCGATGGCGCTGACACGGTGGCGCGAGGACGCCAGCTGCGACGCCCTGGGCAGCTTCTGTTACCTGCGTGACGTCGCCAGCGCAGCGTTCTGGTCAACCACCTACCAACCGACGCGGCATCGCGGCAAGAACCAGGAGGCGATCTTCAGTGATGGCCGCGCCGAGTTCCGCATCCGTGAAGGCGACTTCGACTGCCACACCGAAATAGCCGTTTCCCCCGAGGACGACATCGAACTGCGGCGCCTGCACCTGACCAACCATGGTGACCAACAGCGCACCCTGGAGCTGACCAGCTACGCCGAGGTGGTGCTGGCACCCGCCCTTGCCGATGCGTTGCACCCGGCGTTCAGCAAGCTGTTCGTGCAGACCGAACTGGTCCGCCCGCTGCAGGCCATCATCTGTTCCAGGCGGCCGCGCTCGCAGCAGGACGCCGTGCCGTGGATGTGCCATGTGCTCGCGGTGCATGGCGCCGACATCGATGCCGTGTCCTACGAAACCGACCGCGCCCGCTTTATAGGGCGCGGCCGCACGCTGGTCGCCCCGGCGGCTCTGGACGCGCAGACAGAGGCCTTGTCCGACACCGCCGGGGCGGTGCTTGACCCGATCGTGGCGATCCGCTGCCGTATCAGCCTGGCACCCGGCCAGAACGCCACGGTCGACCTGGTCACAGGGGTGTCCGACAGCCGCGACGCCTGCCTGCAGCAGATCGCCAAGTACCGCGACCGGCACCTGGCCGACCGGGTGTTCGACCTCGCCTGGCCACACAGCCAGGTGCAGTTGCGCCAGCTCAACGGCTCGCTCAACGATGCCAGGCTGTTCGAGCAGATGGCCGCTTCGGTGATCTACCCCAACGCGGCGCTACGGCCCCGCGGCGTCCCGCTGGCCGACAACCGGCGCAGCCAGTCAGGCCTGTGGGGCCAAGGGCTGTCGGGGGACCTGCCAATCGTGCTGGTGCAGATCAGCGACCCGGCCAACATCAACCTGGTCAAGCAGATGGTGCTTGCCCATGCCTATTGGCGACAGAAGGGCCTGGCGCTGGACCTGGTGATCTGGAACGAAGACCAGGCCGGTTACCGCCAGCAATTGCAGGATCTGATCATGGGCATCGTCACCTCCGGCAGCGAGGCGGCGCTGCTCGACCGGCCCGGGGGCATCTTTGTGCGCCCCGCACAGCAGCTGTCGGCAGAGGACCGCACCCTGACCCTTTCGGTAGCGCGGCTGGTGCTCAGCGACAGCCTTGGCACCCTCGCCGAACAACTGCACCACCGCCGCACACCGCCCGCACCCGCCGCGTTCGAGCCAGCCCCGGCAGCCCCGCAGGCGAAAGCCGATGGCCCTGCGCCGGCCCCCGCATCCGCGCTGATGCTTGCCAACCGCTACGGGGGGTACAGCAGCGACGGCCAGGAATACGTCATCCACCACGACCAGGCTCAGCCACCCCCGGCGCCCTGGGCCAATATCCTTGCCAACCCGCAGTTTGGCAGCGTGCTGTCGGAGGCCGGCAGTGCCTATACCTGGTACGAGAACGCGCACGAGTACCGGCTGACACCCTGGCACAACGACCCAGTCTGCGACCCCAGTGGCGAAACCCTCTACCTGCGTGACGAGGACAGCGGCCAGTACTGGTCACCCACGCCGATGCCGTGCCCCGGCCCTGGCCGCTATCGCACCCGCCATGGCTTTGGCTACAGCGTCTTCGAATACACCGACGACGGCCTGGACAGTGAGTTATGGGTACATGTCGCGCTGGATGCACCAATGAAGTTCAGCCGGCTCAAGCTGCACAACCGCTCGGCGCAGGCGCGGCGGTTGTCACTGACCTGCTACGTCGAGTGGGTGCTGGGCGATCTGCGCAGCAAGTCGGCCCTGCATGTAGTCAGCGAGATCGACCCGGTCAGCGGCGCCTTGTTTGCCCGCAATAGCTATGCCGAGGGGTTTTCCAGGCATGTGGGGTTTGTCGATTGCGACCTGCCCTTTTACGGCATTACCTGCGACCGCAGCGAGTTCCTTGGGCGCAATGGCGATTGCCAGGCGCCGGCCGGCATGCACCAGGCACGGTTGTCGGGGCGCACGGGCGCGAGGCTGGACCCGTGCGCGGCGGTGCAGGTCAACGTGCTGCTGCAGCCTGGCGAACGCCGAGAGGTGGTGTTTCGCCTGGGTGCCGGGCCCAACGCCGAAGCCGCCAGCCGCTGTGTACAGCAATACCGCGGGCTGCGCGCGGCCATGGATGCGCTGGAGAAAGTGCGTGCCTACTGGCGCCAGACCTTGGGCAGCGTGCAGATCGAAACCCCGGAGCCGTCGCTGGACGTGCTGGCCAACGGCTGGTTGCTGTACCAGGTGATTGCCTGCCGCTTCTGGGCGCGCAGCGGTTACTACCAGTCTGGCGGTGCCATTGGCTTTCGCGATCAGTTGCAAGACAGCATGGCCATGCTCCACGCCGCCCCGGCCCTGGCGCGCCAGCACCTGCTCGACTGCGCCGGTCACCAGTATGCCGAAGGCGATGTGCAGCACTGGTGGCACCCCCCCCTGCAACGGGGTGTACGCACCCGCTGCTCGGATGACCTGCTGTGGCTGCCACTGGCAACCAGCCGCTACGTGGCGCTGACCGGTGACCGCTCGGTGCTCGACGAGCCGGTCGGCTACCTGGAGGGGCGTGCGCTGAACGCGGGTGAAGAGTCCTATTACGACTTGCCCACCCAGGCGAACCTGGTCGAGAGCCTGTACCAGCATTGCCAGCGCGCCCTCGGGCATGCCCTGCAGTATGGCGCCCACGGCCTGCCGTTGATGGGCAGCGGGGACTGGAATGACGGCATGAACCGCGTCGGTGAACAAGGCCTGGGCGAAAGCGTGTGGCTGGGGTTCTTCGGCCACGAGGTGTTGCGGGCATTCGCCAGCGTTGCCCTGCGCCACGGCGACAGCGCCTTCGCCCTGCAGTGCAGCCGGCAGGCCGCCACCCTGGCCGAGCACCTGGAGCAGCATGCCTGGGACGGTGACTGGTACCGCCGCGCCTGGTTCGACAACGGCCAGCTACTCGGCTCGGCAAGCAACCAGGAATGCCGCATCGACTCCGTGGCGCAGAGCTGGGCGGTGCTTTCCGGGGTTGCCCCGCCGGCACGCGCGCAGGCCGCCATGGCGGCGCTGGACAAGCACCTGGTGCGCCGCGACATCGGTATTGTCACACTGCTCGACCCACCCTTCGACCACGGCGACCTGGACCCCGGCTACATCAAGGGCTACCTGCCCGGCGTGCGCGAAAATGGCGGCCAGTACACCCACGCGGCCATCTGGGCGAGCATGGCCTATGCCCGCCTGGGCGATGCCGCCAAGGCCTGGGAACTGCTGCGCTTGATCAACCCGGTGCGCCAGGGTGCTAGCGGGCTGATCGAAACCTACAAGGTCGAACCCTATGTGATGGCCGCCGATGTCTATGCCGTCGCCCCCCATGCAGGGCGCGGTGGCTGGAGCTGGTACACAGGCTCGGCGGGCTGGATGTACCGGCTGATCGTGGAAAGCCTGCTGGGCCTGCAACGCTGCGGTGACACCCTACGGATCGAGCCGCTGCTGCCGGCGGACTGGCCAGGTGTAACCCTGCACTACCGTTTTGGCAGCACCCCGTACCGCATAGAAGTGCGCAACGGCGCTGACACCGAACTGACCCTGACCCTCGACGGCCAGCAACTGGCCCAAGCGGTGCTGCCACTCAAGGATGATGGCGTGCTGCACCAGGTGATCGCCGAGTACCAGCCGTCAGCCTTGCCCACCCATTGAGGCCTGCCGCACGGCAGCACCTGCGCGCTGGGCTAACCTTGTTGCTTCAGCCGCAGCCCTCGACGGTGCCAAGCAATGCCCCCTACGTCCAGCCCCCTGCACAATCACTTGTTGGCCGCGCTTTCGGCAGAAACGTTCGGCCGCCTGCAACCGCACCTGGAACGCAGCAACCTGCCGCTCGGCAAGGCGCTCTACGAGTCCGGCGACACCCTGCGCCATGTCTACTTCCCAACCGATGCAATCGTCTCGCTGCTGTATGTGATGGAGAACGGCGCCTCAGCGGAAATCTCGGTGGTGGGCAATGAAGGGCTGGTCGGCATCGCCGTGTTCATGGGCGGCGAGAGCACCCCCAGCCGGGCGATCGTGCAAAGCGCTGGGCATGCCTACCGCCTGCCCGGGCAGCGCCTGAAGGACGAGTTCAACCGTCATGGCGAGCTGATGATGCTGATGCTGCGCTACACCCAGGCGCTGATTACCCAGATGGCGCAGACGGCGGTGTGCAACCGGCATCACTCCATCGACCAGCAACTGTGCCGTTGGCTGCTGCTATCGCTGGATCGGCTGCCGGGTGACCGGCTGTGCATGACCCAGGAGCTGATCGCCAACATGCTGGGCGTACGTCGCGAGGGGGTGACCGATGCCGCTGGCAAACTCCAGCGGCTGGGGGTGATCGAATACAATCGAGGGCACATCCGGGTGCTCGACAGGGCGCACCTGGAACAGCTCAGCTGCGAGTGCTACGCCGTGGTCAGGAAAGAGACCGAGCGCCTGCTCCCCTATCTGCCACAAGCACGCCCCACCGTTTAGCTAAGGGTCACGGATAACAGGCCTATGGCCCAATGCTGTCCACTCAAGATCGCCAACGCCGCTCTGCGGCCCTTTCGCGGCACAAGGCCGCTCCTACAGTGTCCGCGTGAGGCCTGTACATGTTGGCTTGCGCGGTCGTTGTAGGAGCGGCCTTGTGCCGCGATGGGCTGCGAAGCAGCCCTAAGTGAGCAGCATTAGCCTATGGCCTTATCTTCTGCTGTGGCTGATAGCTGTAGCGCTCAGCCGCCGAGGCTCTGGAGGGGTCGGGACGACCTGAACCTTTTTCGCTTTCCCTGGGCGACTCGTCGAGGTAGTCATCGCGATCTTCGGGTCGAGAACGCTTGACGTCCTCGCTATCGTCTTCATCTTTCCCGGTTGGCCAGTCTTCGTCTTGCCCAGGTTCGACCCCCGTGGCATCGACATCTGTGAAGCGCTTGCCAGTGGTCATACGCACCTCTCAATGCTCAGAAGTCCTGAGCTAAGACGAGTGTGCGCCTTCCAGGCTCAGCGCAGTTTTATATCGGACCAGTTGCCGTCGCGGCATTTGTCGCGCGCGCGTGTTGCAGGGCCGCCAGGCATGTATATATGATAAGCATTATCGTTTGCAGTAATGACTCACCTGGCGGCCGCACACCATGCTCCCTTCCTCTGATCCCCTTTTGTGCGATGTCGCGCTGCTCTACCGCCAGCAGCACAGCTGGTTGACGCGCTGGCTCAGGCAGCGCCTGAATTGCTCGCAAAGCGCAGCGGACCTGGCCCAAGACACCTTCATCCGGCTGTTGAACAAGGAGCAGGTGCCGCAACTGCATGCGCCGCGTACCTTTCTGGCCAAGGTGGCGCAAAGCGTGTTGTGTAACCACTACCGGCGGCAAAAGCTCGAACGCGCCTACCTTGAGGCGCTGGCGATGCTGCCTGAGCCGGTGGTGCCAAGCCTGGAGACCCAGGCGATCCTGCTGGAAACCCTGATCGCCCTCGACGCGGCCCTCGATGGCTTGGAGCGCCCGGTGCGCGAGGCGTTCCTGTTGTCGCAGGTGGATGGCCTGGGGCACACCGAAATCGCGCAACGGCTGGCCGTGTCGGTCACCACGGTCAAGCGCTACATCATCAAGGCAGGTGCACTGTGCATCATGCTCGACCACAGCCTGGACCTGCCATGAACGGCCAGGGCGCAACGTCGATCCCGGGCGAGGTGGCCGAGCAGGCCATGCACTGGCACCTCGAACTGCAAGAGCCGGCCGTCAGTGCCGCCACCCTGGCCGCCTGCATGAGCTGGCGCCAGGCGCACCCGCTACATGAACATGCCTGGCAACGGACCCAAGTGTTTGCCCAACGCCTGCGCGAAATGCGCAGCCCGGGCCAGCGCCCCTTGGCCCATGCGGCGCTGCGGCCGCAGCAGTCGCGGCGCACTGCGCTCAAGCAATTGTCGCTGCTGATGGCCGCAGGCGCAGGGGCCTGGTACTTGAAGGACGCCGCGCTGGTACAAGACTGGCGCGCTGATTACCACAGCCGCATCGGCGAGCAGCGGCGCCTGACCCTGGCCGATGGCACCCAGGTACAGCTGAACACCGACAGCGCCCTCAATGTGGCATTCGACCAGCAGGCACGCCGCCTGAGGCTGCTGCGCGGCGAGATGCTGATCACCCGCCCCGCCCTCGCCGATAGCCGCCCACTGTGGGTAGACACCGAGCACGGCCGCCTTGAGTCGACGCTGGCGCAGTTCAATGTGCGGCTGCACGGCCAACACACCCAGGCCACCGTGTATCAGGGCAGCGTGGCGCTGCAACCAGCCCTGCATGCCTACCCGCCCATCCTGCTGGGCGCCGGTGAACAGGCCAGTTTCAACCAGCAGGGCTTGCTGGCGCGGCAGGCCGTGGCCGCTGTCGCCCCCGCCTGGAGCCAAGGCATGCTGGTTGCTCAAGGCCAGCCCCTGGCTGCGTTTATCGAAGACCTGGCCCGCTATCGCCGCGGACACCTGGCCTGCGACCCGGCCTTGGCCGGCCTGCGTGTATCCGGCACGTTCCCGCTGGAAAACACCGACAAGATCATTGCTGCCGTGGCAGAAACCTTGCAGTTGGAGGTGCAGCATTTCACCCGCTACTGGGTGACATTGAAGCCGCGCATGGCCTGACGCAAAAAAAGTTGCGCAGGGGTGGTCCGATTTCGCGCCTCACGAGACTTAACCCTCAGCACTTCAAATCAATGGGGGAACACTTGTGAATCACACCGCACGCAAACGTCAGGGCTGGCAACGCTCAGTCTCGCAGAAACTCGCCGGCGCCGTGGTCCAGGGCATCGCTTGCATGGGCGCAAGCGCCCCGCTGCTGCTGATGCCCGCCTGGGCCACGGCCGCCGCACAGGCGCAGGCAGACTTCGACATCCCCGCAGGCCCCCTGGCGCCGGCATTGGCCCACTTCGGCCAGAGTGCGCACATTCTGCTGTCCTACCCCACCGCATTGACCGAGGGCCGCAGCACTTCCGGGCTTGCTGGCCGCTTCGACATCGACCAGGGCCTGGCGATACTGCTCGCCGGCACAGGGCTTGAAGCCAGCCGCGGCGCCAACGGCAGCTATTCGCTGCAAGCCAGTGCCAGCACAGGCGCCCTGGAGCTGAGCGCGGTGTCCATTTCTGGCAAGGCGCCAGGCTCGACCACAGAAGGCACCGGGCTCTACACCACCTACTCGTCGAGCAGCTCGACGCGCCTCAACCTCACCCCACGCGAGACGCCACAATCGCTGACGGTGATGACCCGCCAGCGCCTGGACGACCAACGCCTGACCAACCTCACCGACGCACTGGAAGCCACCCCAGGCATCACCGTGGTGCGCGATGGCCTTGGCTCGGAAAGCGACTCGTACTGGTCGCGCGGCTTTGCCATTCAGAACTACGAGGTCGACGGTGTTCCGACCAGCACCCGCCTGGACAACTACTCGCAAAGCATGGCGATGTTCGACCGTGTCGAAATCGTGCGCGGCGCCACCGGCCTGATCAGCGGCATGGGCAACCCTTCGGCGACGATCAACCTCATCCGTAAACGCCCGACTGCCGAGGCCCAGGCCAGCATCACCGGCGAGGCCGGTAACTGGGACCGCTACGGCACAGGTTTCGACGTGTCCGGGCCGCTGACCGAAACCGGCAACATTCGCGGGCGCTTCGTCGCCGACTACAAAACCGAAAAAGCCTGGATCGACCGCTACAACCAGCAGTCGCAGCTGATGTATGGCATTACCGAATTCGACCTCAGCGAAGACACCTTGCTGACGGTGGGCTTCAGCTACCTGCGCAGCGACATCGACTCGCCCCTGCGCTCCGGCCTGCCCACACGCTTCTCGACCGGTGAGCGCACCAACCTCAAACGTTCGCTCAACGCCGCGCCGGACTGGTCCTACAACGACCACGAGCAAACCAGCTTCTTCACCTCTATCGAACAGCAACTGGGCAACGGCTGGAGCGGCAAGATCGAGCTCACCCATGCCGAGAACAAGTTCGACGAGCTGTTCAACTTTGCCATGGGTGAGCTGAACCCGGATGGCAGCGGCCTGTCGCAGTTGCCGGTGCGCTTCTCGGGCACGCCGCGCCAGGACAACCTCGACCTGTACGCTACCGGGCCGTTCAGCCTGTTCGGCCGCGAGCATGAACTGATCACCGGCATGACCCTGTCCCAGTACCGGGAAAACACCCCGAGCTGGGGCGGCTGGCGCTATGACTACGCAGGCTCGCCCGCTGGGGCCATCGACAACCTGTTCAACTGGGACGGCAAGTCGGCCAAGCCGGCCTTCGTCGAAAGTGGCAAGTCGTCGATCGACGAAGACCAGTATGCGGCGTACCTGACCTCGCGTTTCAGCGTCACCGACGACCTCAGCCTGATCCTCGGCAGCCGCCTGATCAACTGGAAACGCGACACCTCGGACCGGCCTTATGGCGGCGAGGAAACCGAAGTGAATCGCGAGGAAAACGGCGTCTTCATCCCCTATGCCGGCGTGGTCTACGACCTGGACGACACCTGGTCGCTGTACGCCAGCTACACCAAGATCTTCAACCCGCAAGGGTCGTGGGTCACCGACGAGAGCAACAAACCGCTCGACCCCATGGAAGGCGTAGGCTACGAGCTCGGCATCAAGGGCACTCACCTGAATGGCAAGCTCAACTCCAGCCTCGCGGTGTTCAAGCTGGAGCAGGACAACCTGGCCATCTGGCAACACGACAACGTCTACAGCGCCGAACAGGACACCACCTCCAAGGGCATCGAGCTGGAGCTGAACGGGGAACTGGCCGAAGGCTGGCAAGCGTCGGCCGGTTACGCCTACTCGGTCACCACCGATGCCGACGACCAGCGCATCAACACCAACCTGCCGCGCAACAGCTTCAAGACCTTCACCAGCTACCGGCTGCATGGGCCGCTGGACAAGATCACCATCGGCGGTGGGGTGAACTGGCAGAGCAAGGTCGGCGCCGACCTGCATACCTTCAGCCAGGGCAGCTACGCGGTCACCAACCTGATGGCGCGCTACGACATCAACCAGCACTTGAGTGCGTCGGTGAACCTGAACAACGTGTTCGATCGCGAGTACTACAGCCAATCGGGCTTGTACGGGGTTTATGGTACGCCGCGCAATGTGATGACCAGCTTCAAGTACAGCTTCTGAACCCAGTGAAGCCGGGGCGCAAAAGCGCCCCCGGCTTCAGCTAGTCCGCAATCACTACCACCTCTTTCAAGCGCTCGCTCGCCGGCGCCGGGCGCCCGTACAGATACCCCTGAAAATGCGAGCAGCCCTCCGCTGCCAGCCGCCGCATCTGCTCTTCCGACTCCACGCCCTCGGCCGTGGTCTTGATCATCAAGCTGTTGGACAAATCGGTAATGGCCCGAATGATCGACATCGCCTCTCGGCTGTCGCACATGTCGTGCACGAACGACTTGTCGATCTTGATCCGGTCGAACGGGAACGAGCGCAGATACCCCAGCGACGAATAACCAGTGCCGAAGTCATCCAGCGAAATGGAAACGCCCAGGTCTTTCAGTGCCCGCAGGGTGCGCACATTTTCTTCACTGTTGCCCAGCAACACCGACTCGGTGATCTCCAGCTCCAGGCGCCGCGCCGGCAACCCCGAGTCGGCCAGGGCCAAGGCCACGGTGTGGACCAGGTTGGCATTCTTGAACTGCACCGGTGACAGGTTGACCGACACCGTCTGCTCGCTGTCCCAGCTGGCCGCCTCCTGGCAGGCCAGGTTCAACGCGCGGATGCCCAGTTCATGGATCAGCCCGGTCTCCTCGGCGATGGGGATGAAGTCCATGGGCATGACCATGCCGCGGGTCGGGTGCTCCCAGCGCAGCAGCGCCTCGTAGCCCGTCACGCTGCTGGTCTGCTGGTCGACCACTGGCTGGTAATGCAGCTCCAGTTGGCCCAGGTGCAACGCCGTGCGCAGGTCGGTTTCGACCAGGCGGCGCTGGCGGGCGGCGACGTCCAGCTCGACGTTGAAGCACTCGTAGCGGTTGCGGCCATTGCGCTTGGCCTCGTACAAGGCCATGTCGGCATAGCCGAGCAGTTGCTCCGCCTGGTCGTTGTCGTCCGGGGCGATGGCCACACCGATACTCACACCCACGGTGAACTGGTGCCCCTCGATCTGAAACGGCGGGCAGATCGCGTTGATGAGGCGCTGGGCGGTGTTGCACGCGGCATCGCGGCCATCCAGGCCGGTGAGCACCACGGCAAACTCGTCGCCGCCCAGGCGGGCCAGGGTGTCGTGCTCGCGCAGTTCGCGCCGCAGGCGCTTGCCCAGGGCACGCAGTAGCTTGTCGCCGAACGCATGGCCGAGTGAATCGTTGATGTTCTTGAAGTTGTCCAGGTCCAGGCACAGGGCTGCGGTCAGCTTGGCATTCTCGTCACCGCGCACCAAGGCTTGGCGCAGGCGCTCATGGAACAGCGTGCGGTTGGGCAACCCGGTGAGGGCGTCGTGGTGTGCCATATGGTGGATCTGCGCATGGGCGGCCAACTCTTCGGTGGCATCTTCGGCCACGAACAGCACGTAGTCGGCCTGGCCCTCGCGGTTCTGGCTGAGCAGCGTACGGCTGCGCAGGGTGCGTGGGCCACGCAGGGTGTCGACCCGGGTCTCGGCGGCGTAACCTTTGCTGCTGCGCGCGCCACGGGCGAGCTGCTGCTCCAGGTACTCGGCAGCGGCCGGCGCCAGGCTGTCGGCGGGCCGTTGCCCGATCATGCGCGTGCCTGGCCCACCGAACAGGCGCTCGGCCTGCTGGTTGGCCAACAGGATGCGTTGGCTCTCCAGGTCCTGCACGATGACACTGGCGGGAATGTTGGCAATCACCGAGTCGAGAAACTGCGACAGCTTGGCCATTTCCTGGCTGTACTGCTCGGCCAGTTCCTTGGCCTTGAGCAGTTCCAGCTCCTGGTGGTGGCGTTCGGAGATGTCACGGGTGACCTTGGCAAACCCCACCAGGCGGCCGTCATCGTCGTGCACCGCGTCAATCACTACATGCGCATGGAACGCCGAGCCATCTTTGCGCAGGCGCGAGCCGACCTCTTCGAAACGCCCTGTGCATCGCGCCTGTTCAAGGTTGTATTCGGGCAGCCCGGCAGCCCGTTCGGCATCGTTGTAGAACACCGAATAGTGCTGGCCGACGATCTCGTCGGCATGGTACCCCTTGGCCCGCTGGGCGCCGGGGTTCCAGTTGGCGACGATGCCTTCGGGGGTGAGCAGGTAGATGGCATAGTCCACCACGCTCTGGATCAAAAACCGGTACATGATGTCGGGGCTTGCGACTAGCGACATGAAATTAACCTGAACCTTCGACGGGTACGAAAAGGAACCCCGGCAGTTGCGCGGTGGGGTCTTGTACAGAGGTAGTGGCATTATGCCGCCCACCTGGATTTTGTGAAGTGGTTCACAAAATTTTGCTGCACGGTTCTTTGGTGTTTGAAGGTTTGGAGGCGGCTAGGTGCTTGTCTTGGGTTTGGAGGTGGTGCATAGATCGAGCGCCGCGGGGGCGGCGCTCGATATCCGCCCCACCTCCAAACCCGAGACAAGCACCTAGCCGCCTCCCCTCTATCTCCCGACGAACAAACCGCAATCATCCCTGACCATTGATCAATACCTGATCATCACCGACTTGAGCTCGGTGTAATCCTCGATGAACGCACTGCCAAACTCGCGCCCGACCCCCGATGCTTTGGTCCCACCAAACGGCACCGCAGGGTCGAGGAAGGTGTGCATGTTGACCCAGACCGTGCCCGCCTCGATCTGCGGAATCAACCGCAGCGCCTTGGACAGGTCATTGGTCCACAAGCTCGCGGTCAAGCCATAGGGGCTGTCGTTCATCAACGCCAGCAGCTGCTCCTCGTCATCGAACGGCAGCACACAGACGATCGGGCCGAAGGTTTCCTCGCGCAGCAACGGGTCGTTGGCATCGTTCGCCAGCACCACCGTGGGCTCGACGAAATAGCCCGGCCGATCGAGCGCCCTCGCCCCGCAGATCACCGTATTGCTGGCACGCGCACGCGCGAAGAAGCCAAGAATCTTCTCAAAGTGCGCAGCATTGGCCAGGGGGCCGAACTGGGCCTCGGGGTCCAGTGCCGAACCTATCTTCAACTGCCCCAGTGCCTCCCCCAGCTTGCGGGTGAAGGCCTCGACCTTGCTGCGGTGCACATACACCCGCTCCGGTGACGCACACACCTGGCCCTGGTGCACAAAGGCCGTTTGCAGGATGCCCGCCACAGCGCTGTCCACATCCACATCGGCCAACAACGCTGCCGGGTTCTTGCCGCCCAGCTCCAGCGTGGCGCGGGTCAGGTTGGCCGCCATTGCGGCCTTGCCCACGGCGATACCGGTCGGCACCGACCCGGTGAATGCCACCTTGGCCACCTGCGGATGCTCGATCAACCACTGGCCCGCCTGCCCGCGCCCGTTGACCACGTTGAACGCACCCGCCGGCACCCCCGCTTCCACCGCTAGCTCAGCGATGCGTAGCAGCGTCAGCGGCGTGAATTCGCTGGGCTTGACCACAATGGTGCAACCGGTCACCAGGGCCGAGGCGATTTTCCAGATGCCGATCATCACCGAAAAATTCCACGGCACGATGCCTGCCACCACACCCACCGGCTCGCGCAAGGTGAAGGCGGTATAGCGCTCGCCGCCGAATGACGGCAGCGACGGGGTCATGGTCTGGCCGGTGATCTTGCTTGCCCAACCCGCGAAGTAACGCAGGAAGACTACACTTTGGGCGATCTCCAACCCGCGCGAGAGGTTGATCGACTTGCCCGAGCACAGGGTCTCCAGCTGTGCCAGCTCCTCGGTATTGGCCTCGATCAGGTCGGCCAGGCGGTTGAGCACCACGCCTTTCTGATAGGGCGAAACCTGCGCCCAACTGCCCTTGAAGGCTTGCCGAGCGCTGAGCACCGCACGCGCCACTTCCGCCTCGCTGGCCTCGGCGACACGGCTGATGACGGCGCCGCTCGACGGGTCGTGAATGTCGACCGAAGGCCCCGCTTCACCCGCCAGGTACTGGCCATCGATGAAATGGCCGTGGGGCCTGGCGAGGAACTCGACCACGGCAGGTAACAGCTGGATATCGCTCATGAGATGACTCCTGGAGGGCAGCGCAAAAGTAGGTGCGGGCCGATCTTCAGGCCCTTGCCCACCCGCCTGCCAGCCCCGAAGGGCGTTTTGTCAGGGAGCCTCAAGAGAATGTCACGCTGGCCAAATCACCACCACGGCCCAGGCGGCACACTGCGATCACTGCGATTTCTGCATAACCCATAACAACATCGGAGATAGCCAATGCGTCGCGTAGACAGGCTTAGCATCTCGGCAGCCCTGGCCTTGGCCCTGGCCGCGAGCACAAGCGCGGTGCGGGCCGACCTGCCCGCCGAAGAGATCGGCCAGAACAGCCTGCCGTTCCCGCCGGACCCACACCGTGTGTACATCCTCGATGTGGACTTCAAGAACCCCATCGCCGGCAAGGTGGTGGTGGTCGACCCCAAGGCCAAACGCATGCTCGGCATGACCACCAACGCCTTTGTCGCCCCCACCGCGCTGAGCCCGGACAACCGCACCCTGTACTCGGCCAACCTGTTCTACTCGCGCGGTACCTACGGCGAGCGCACCGACGTGCTGGTGGCCTGGGACACCCAGACCCTGCGCCCGCAATGGGAAGTGGTGCTGCCCACCAAGCGCGCCTCGACGCTCACTGAGAAGTACGCCCTGGGCGTCAGCGCCGACAGCACGCTGGCCTACGTCTTCAACCTCACGCCGTCGACCTCGGTGACCGTGGTCAATACCCAGACGCACAAGGTCGCCAGCGAAGTCGCCATCAGTGGCTGCGTGCTCAACTACCCGGTCGGCAAACGCAGCTTCGCCTCGCTGTGCGGTGACGGCCAGCTATTGGTGGTGACGCTGGATGACGAAGGCAAAGAGGTCTCGCGCACCCAAACGCCCTTCTTCGACCCGAACAAGGTCCGCCTGAACGAGCGCGCCATCGCCAATGGCGACACCTACTACTTCACCACCACCCACGGCGAGGTGTACCCGGTGAGCTTCGAAGGGGGCAAGGCCAAGCCGCAGCCCACCTGGTCGCTGGTCAGTGACCAGGAGCGCCAGCAAGGCTGGGCACCGGGTGGCTGGCAAGCCCTGGCCCTGGCGCCGGGCCTGAACCGCTTGTATGCGCTGATGCATGACCAGCACACCGATGGCAAATGGGAAGACCCGAGTACCACCATCTGGGCCTTCGACCTGAAGACCGGCAAAAAACTCGGCACCCTCGACTCACCCAAGCCGGTCTGGAGCCTGCAGGCGAGCCATGACCAGGCGCCCATCCTGGTGGCCACCGACCTGGAAGGCGGCGTGCAGTTCTTCGACCTGACCACAGGCAAGCACAGCGGTGCCATGGACCAGATCGCCGACACACCAGTGCTTACCTTCGCCCCTTGGTAAACAGGAGACCCGACCATGCTCGACCCTGTCCTCGTGATTGCCAGCAGCACAGCCCTGGCGGCGCTGCTGGCCAGCGCCGCCAGCCACAAGCTGCGCGACCGGCGCGCCTTCAGCGCCATCGTGCGCGCCTACCAGGTGCTGCCCTCGCCCCTGGCCCCCGCCGCCACGGCAAGCCTGGTGCTGGCTGAGCTGGCCCTGGCGCTGGCCCTGCTATTACCCGCCTGGCGCGCCAGCGCAGCGCTGGGGGTAGCCCTGCTGATGGCGCTGTATGCCGGCGCCATCGGGGTCAACCTCTGGCGCGGGCGCCGCGACATCGATTGCGGCTGTTCAGGCCCCGGCGCCACCCAGCCCCTGCGCCCGGTGTTGTTGCTGCGCAACCTGGTGATCGCCGTGCTGGCCGGCCTGGCGGCATTGCCCATGGCAGAGCGCGCACTCGGTGGCCTGGATATTTTCGTGGTGATCGCGGCAAGTGCCGTGGCGCTGCTGCTTCATGTCGCGGTGGATGGCCTGCTGGCCAACCAGCCGCGTCTTGCCAAATTGACGGGGAGATAACCCATGCAACTGCTCATCGCATCGAACATTCTGCTCTGGCTGCTGCTGATTGCAGTGGCCTTCACGGTCATGGCCCTGGTGCGCCAGATCGGCGTGCTGCATGGCCGTATCGCCCCGGCCGGGGCGCTGATGGTGGACAAAGGCGTAACCGTCAACGACCCCGCGCCGCAGGTGACGGCCGCCGACCGCCACGGCCGCCCGGTGAACATCGGCTACCACGGCGAGCGTTCGCAATTGCTGTTCTTCCTTGCCCCTGGCTGCCCGGTGTGCAAATCGCTGCTGCCGGCGGTCAAGTCGATCGCCAAGGACAACAACGGCGCGCTGGACGTGATCTATGTCAGCGACGGTGATTTCGCCGAACAGCAAGCGCTGATCGAAGCCAACGATTTGCAGCAGGCCACCTACGTGGTCGGCCCCGAGATCGGCATGACCTACCAGATCGGCAAGCTGCCCTACGCCGTGTTGATCGACCCGGCCGGCATTCTGCGCGCCAAGGGCCTGGTCAACTCCCGCGAGCACCTGGACAGCCTGTTCGAGGCCGTGCACCTGGGCAGCGCCAGCCTGCAGCAGTACCTGCACGGCAACCACGCGCATGGCCACGACCACGACCACGCCCACCCACACAGCGCGCAGCACTGATCGCGGAGCACACCATGAGTTTTCTCGACAAACTGTTTGAACGCTCCAGCCGCCACGTTGCCGACACCACCTCACGGCGCAAGGTGTTGGCGCGCCTGGGCTCGCTGATCGTCGCGGGCGCGGCGCTACCGGTGCTGCTGCCGATCGACCGCACCGCCAAGGCGCTGGCCGCCGAGCAACCGAAGATGGGTGACCCTGGCGACCCGACCAGCTGCGACTACTGGCGAAACTGCTCGATCGACGGCTTTCTGTGCTCGTGCTGCGGCGGCTCGATCACTTCATGCCCGCCCGGCACCGATGCCTCGCTGGTGACCTGGATCGGCACCTGCCGCAACCCGGCCGACGGCAAGAACTACATCATCTCGTACAACGATTGCTGCGGTAAGCACGCCTGCGGCCAGTGCGCCTGCTCGCGCAACGACGATGAACAGCCGTTGTATCGGCCCTTCAACAACAACGACATCAACTGGTGCCTGGGTGCGGAGTCGAAGATCTACAACTGCACCGTGACCATCATCCGCGGCGTGGCGGTATAGCGCCGTGAAGGGTTTGACGGCGCTGTTGCTTCTGTGCCTGCTGGCGCCCGTCGCCCAGGCCAGGACCCTGCCCAACCCCAACCAGCGCCCGGCTCAGGGTAACGAGGTGCCACCGGTGCCGATTGCCCAGGCCGGGTACTCGGTGCCGGTCAACTACCAGTTGCAGTGCGCCGGCTGCCACCGGGATCACGGCGAGGGCTCGGCGGCCAACGACACGCCGCGCATGCAGGGGTTTGTCGGCAACTTTCTGAGGGTACCGGGTGGGCGCGAGTTTCTGGTGCGGGTGCCGGGGATTTCACAGTCGGCGCTCAACGATCAGCAGATAGCCGATTTGCTGAACTGGCTGCTGGCGCGGGACGGGATGGCTGGCAACAGTTCACCCGAGCAATGGCCACCGTACAGCGGCGAAGAGGTGCGCCGGGTGCGCCAGAGCAGCATGCTCAACCTGCCGGATGTGCGGGGCGGGTTGATTGACGCGATGCGGGCTGAGGGGATTGTTATTGGGGATGGGCTTGGGCGCTGAAGTGTGGTTGTTTTGGTGGGGGTTCGCCATGACGGTTTTAGCGCCTGTGAGATCGAGCGCCGCCCGCGCGGCGCGTAGGTGTTCGCCATGACGCTTTTAGCGCCTGTGAGATCAAGCGCCGCCCGCGCGGCGCATCGCGACGCAAGGCCGCTCCTACATCTGTTTCGGGCCAATTATGCCTGAGGGATTGGCGCGCGGCCCCTTGGTGCCCGCCTCAATATCGCGTCGTACAAACAAGGCGGTCGCGCGCAAATGCCACGGGCCTCACTGGCCCGAAACAAATGGACTGCCCCCAAGAAGTTGGACAAAAAATCCAACCCTTGGGGGGACCGATGGGCAAATACACAGAGCAGTTCAAACTCACAGCCATCTCAGCCTACCTAGATGGTAGCGATGGCTTCCGAAAAGTAGCCCAGCGTTTCGGTATCGACGTCAGTCTGCTGCGCCGGTGGGTCTCCAGCTATCAGAGCAAGTCCAGCCTTAGTCCGCGCTCGCACGGGCAGCGCTATGACGACGACTTCAAGCGCCAAGTGCTGAGCCACATGCACGAGCATCGTCTCTCTCTTCGCCAAACCGCTGCGCATTTTGGCCTCGGCCAGTCCTCGCAGATAGGCAACTGGCAGCGGCAGTACTACAGTGGTAGCCCTGTAGCCCCTGTCATCCGCCAGAAAAAGCCGATTAAAGTGTTGAAGAAGATTAAACCAGCAAAGCCCACAGATACCGACGATTCGCAAAAGCCCAGAGACCAGCTGATGGCTGAGCTTGAGTATCTGCGCATGGAGAACGCTGTCCTAAAGGAGCTCAAGGCTCTGCGCGAGGAAAAGGAACGAATACCGGCGAAAAAGTCCTGATCGTTTCCAAACTCAAACGTAGATTCCCTTTGCCTGACCTGCTGCGGCTGATCGGACTGGCTCGCAGCACTTTTTACTACCAGGTACAGAGCCAACAGAAGCCGGATAAATACGCGGAGCTTAAAGAGAGAATTCGGCAGGTCTATCACAAAGAGAAGGGGCGTTACGGGTATCGGCGCGTTGCACTAGCAATCAGAAAAGAGGGGCCGCTAGTCAACAAGAAGGTCGTTGAGAAACTGATGACTGGGCTGGGTCTGAAGTCACTGGTGCGACCCAAGAAATATCGGTCGTACCGAGGTACTGTCGGCAAGATAGCGATGAATCTGCTGGAGCGTAATTTCGTCGCCCAGCGCCCCAACCAGAAATGGGTGAGTGACGTAACCGAGTTCAAGGTGGCGCAACAGAAGCTCTATCTTTCGCCTGTGATGGATTTGTATAACGGGGAAATCATCGCCTACGAGACGGCCAGTCGCCCACAGTACAGCCTGGTTGGGAACATGCTCGACAAGGCACTCAAGACCCTGGGGGAGAAGCCGAAACTCGTGCTCCACACCGATCAGGGGTGGCAGTACCAGCAGGCTCAGTATCGCCAGAAACTGCGCAGTTGTGGAGTGAAGCAGAGCATGTCTCGTAAAGGCAATTGCCTAGATAATGCAGCTATGGAAAGCTTCTTCGGCACGCTCAAGTCAGAATTTTTCTACCTCAAGCGGTTTGAGAATGTTGATGAATTGAAAGCGGGCTTGGATGAGTACATCCACTACTACAACCATGACCGCATCAAGCTGAGGCTCAATGGCCTGAGCCCTGTCGAGTACAGGACCCAGGCGGCAGCATAGAACTGTCCAACTTTTTGGGGGCAGTCCACAAATGTAGGAGCGGCCTTGCGTCGCGATGCGCCGCGCGGGCGGCGCTCGATTTCATAGGCGCCGAAAATCCCCAGCCATGCACTTCGACTGCAACATCTAGAAACACCCCTATCCCAAATTGATACCTTCCAACGCACCCCGCCCAAGAAAATCCTCCAATCCTCTTCCGCCACCCTCATCCCCTAAAAATTAAATTCATTAAAAAATAGATAATTAGCAGATTAACTCCTCCACCCCCTCGAATCCCAGGCCCGTTTTTTGCTTGAAATTTCAAGTGAATTGTAATGCTTTACCCCCCATCCAAGAGTTCGCCCAAGCGACCCGTTCCACGTCTTACCGTGCGAGGCCACCCATGACACCAGCGACCCGTGTTTGCGACGATCACTTCCAGGCCTGGCTCAGCCAGGTCAACGAAGCCTGCGGCCACTTCAACGCCCGCAAGCTCGACGCAGGCTTCGTCGGCCAGCTCGAAAAGTGCCAGGTAGGCCAGATTTCCATGAGCATCGTCGACATGACCCACGTCCACCTGTTCCGCAGCGCCCGGGAGATTCGCGCCAGCGGCGCCGACAACTACTACGCCGTGCTGCAGATGGCCGGCACCTCGCATATCGAACACCAGGATGCCCGCATCGAGCTGCGGCCCGGCGACCTGACCCTGGTCGACGCCAGCGCCCCACTGGACATGCACTTCCACCAACGCTCACGGCAACTGTCGCTGATCCTGCCGCGCCCCCAGGTGCAGAGCGGTACCCGCGGCGTGAGCGTGGCCTGCGCAAAACGCATCGAAGCGCAAACCCCATTGGCCAGCATGGCCCGGCAGATGATGCTCGAGGCCGGCCGCACCCAACACATGGCCAACAACGAAAGCCAGGCCGTGCTCGATGCGCTGATCGCCCTGCTGCGCCCGGCCATCACCCATGACTCGGTGCCCGGCAGCCATGAACGGATGTTCCGCAAGGCCCTGGTGCTGATTGACCAGCGCATCACCTGCGAGCAGCTGACCCCTGAACTCATCGCCCACGAAGTGGGCATCTCCATGCGCAGCCTGTACCGCATCTTCGCCAAGCACGACCTGGTCATCGCCCAGTACATCCGCAACCGCCGCCTCGACTTCTGCGCCGAAAGCCTGCGCAACCCGGCGATGGACCAGAAAGTATCGTCGCTGGGTTATGCCTGGGGCTTTTCCGATTCGAGTTACTTCAGCACAGCGTTCAAGGGCCGCTTTGGCATGACCCCGGGCGAGTACCGCAAGCGTCACGCCAATTGACCCCTGTGGCGGGCCACACGCAACTGACAAGCCCAGCAAACACCCTGGCAGGCACAACAAAACCTGCCGGCCGGCACTGGCACACAATCAAACCGAACACCAACAAGAAGCAGCCCGGCGCTGCCTTACCCAGGAACCGTGCGTGATGTCGACCGTCGTATCCAGCAAGTTCGTAGTGCCCTTCCTGCTTGCCGCCCTGGCCAGCCCGCTGGCCTTGGCCGAAGACTGTGCAGCCCCGCAACGCCAGCAAGGCGAACAGGTATTCGCGCGCGACTGTGCGGCGTGCCACTCGGCGCAAAAGGATGGCCCGACCCTGATGGGCCCCAACCTGCACGACGTGGTGGGCCGCACCCCCGGTAGCGTGCCAGGGGCCAATTACTCCCAGGCCATGAAAACCCGCCAGGCGGCCTGGACGGCACAAGCTATCGGCGCCTTCATCGCGCAGCCACAAGCCGCGGTGCCCGGCACCTACATGCCTTACGCAGGGCTGCCGGATGCCGGTGAGCGCCAGTCGGTGACGTGCTTCCTCGCCGGCCTCAAGTAACGCTACCTGCCCACGAAGGCCCCGCAACGGGGCCTTCTGCGTTTTCCCACTCCCTCGCATCAGCTTGGCACAACGCCAAAGGCAACTGGCAGCCAGGGCAAAAGCCCGTGCCGGGGCTTGCTTCATGATCATTGGCATGTCTTCGGAACTTCTGCCAAAAACCATGACAAAGGAAGCCAGACCATGCACCACCGCCCGTACCGCCGTACCTTGGCCGCACTCCTGGCCGGGGCTTCGCTGGGTGCGTCCGCGCACGAGCTGTACAGCGATGCCGAACGCCACCTGAACGCCAATGTGGAAGCCGTGTTCGGTGCATTCCACAGCGAACGAAGCTACGTGATTGGCCGTGACCAACCCGGCTCTACCTCCTGGCAGGAGGGCTACATCAAGTATGGTTTGAGTGCCGACCAACGCCTGGGGAGCATGGGGGCGTTGTATGGCGCCTTTGCCCTGCTCAGCTCGGCGACCTGGGGGGACGGTGACGCTGCAGGCTTCAGCGACGGCAGCGAACGCACCAGCAAGGTCGAAGATGCCTACCTGGGCTGGAAGTCCGGCAACCTGGTACCGCTGCTAGGCGAGGACGGTATCGACCTGTCGTTCGGCAAACAAATGGTCGCCGTGGGCGATGGTTTCCTGCTTCAGGGGGACTCGCTGAACGTTGGCCATGGCCTGGCCGATGGGCAGTTCAACCGGGGTGGCGCCTACTACCTGGCGGCGCGCAAGAGCTTCGACAAGACCGCCGTGCTGCGCCTGGGTGGCAGCAGCGGCTGGCGCGGCGACCTGATGTGGCTGCAATCGGACAACCGCGCCCAGGCCAACACCGAAATGCACGTCGCCACCCTGGAACACGTGGCGGACGCCGGCACGGTCGGCCTGACCTACATCGCCACCACCCATGTCGACGAGCAATACGCCTCGCCCCAGCAACTGGAACGCGACGGCATGAAAACCTACAGCCTGCGTGGCCAGGGCAATGCCGGGGTAGACAACCTGTTCCTGTCCGGGGAATACGCCAAACAGGACAAGCCCCACACCGCCACCGAGGATGCCTGGTACCTGGAAGCAGGCTGGACCTTCGTCAACCTGCCCTGGCAGCCGAACCTGAGCTACCGCTACAGCCGCTTTTCAGAGCAGTACGACACCCTGTTCTACGGCCTTGGGCGCGGGTTGGGGACGTGGTTCCAGGGCGAAGTGGCGGGCAACTATGCCGGGCCGTTCAACAGCAATGCGCGGGTGCAGAAGGTTGGCCTGGTGGTCAGCCCGAGCCCCACGCTGAACCTCGGGGTGATGGCGTTCAACTTCGATACCATCGACCGCAGGTTGGGCAATGTGGACGGGCGTGAGCTGGATATCTATGCCGAGTGGACCATCAATGATCACCTGATGGTCGTGCCCTTGGTGGGGTTGTATCAGCCGGATCGCAGTGCCGAGCAAGGGGGGACGCAGTTGGGCAGCAACAATGACAACCTGTATGGGCAGGTGGTGTTCGTCAGTACCTTTTGAGCGGGAGATTGCCGGGGCTGCTCTGCAGCCCCAGCAACAATGGCCCTACGCTCTACTCAGGCACCGGCAACGGCGCCTCGCTGTTCCACCCCGTAACCGGCCGGCTGAACAGGTTCTCGGTCTGGAAATGCGCCATGCACCAGCGTCCCTCTTCCAACGCAAAGCGCACCGTCAACCGGGCGGCATTCAGGTGCGACGCGCCGTCGGCAAAGGTACTGGTCTGCAACATCACCCAGCGCCCAAGCCCTTCATCACCGGCCACCTCGATCACCTCGCTGGTCAGGAAGTGCACATTCAAGGCAAAGTGCGCCGGCGTCTTCATGTAGGTGGCAAACATCGCGCGGATCGCCTCGCGGCCACGGTAGCCGCCAAAGCTTTCGGCGTACTTGGCGCCCTTGCCTTCCCACACCGCCTCACGGCAGAACAACCCCGCCAGTTCATCGAGCGGTGAGCTGGCGTCCAGCTGGTCGCACAGCGCCATGTAGCGGTTCATGCAGACGCGGATGGCCTGCTGGTGTTCGAAGCAGAGCAGCCGGGCCTGCAGTTCAAGGATATCGGTCATGGCTACGCTGGCCTCAGTGCTCGTTACCGGCATACAGGTTCAGCAGCAAGCGCTCGGCCACCGCCAACAGTTTTTCGTCGGCGCCCTTGGCCGCCACCAGTTGCAGGCCGACCGGCAAGCCGGCCTCGCTGCCCAGCGGAATGCTCAACGCCGGGTGCCCCGACAGGTTGAACGGCCGCACCAGCGAGGTCATGCCCAGCACCGCCCGGGTGTCGGCGGCATCCTCCAGGCGCAGCGGGAAGTCCGGCATGGTCGGCAGGGCCAGGACGTCGAAGCTGGCCAGGGCCTGGTCGACTTCATCGGTAAACCTTCGACGCACCTCTTCAGCCTCGGCCAGCGCCGAGTCCGTGGTCTGCCCCGCTGCCGCCAGGCGCCCGGCGATATCGCTGCCGACCTTGCCGGTTTGTAGAAGGTGGCCACAGCCTTCGAACGTTTCGCGGTTAATCACCACCATGCCGGCGTCGTAAGCAGCGCCAAAATGCTTGAGCTCGACGTTGCCCAAAGGCAAGCCACTGGCCGTCAGCGCCCCGTGTACCACCTTGTGGATGGCAGCCTCGGCGGTCACCCGCAACACACCGATGCGCGCCTTGCTCGGCACCTGGGCGGGGACGAAGGTGGGGTCGATCATGCTCATGGCGCGCACCAGCATCGGCAGGCTCGCGGCGAACGGGCCAACGCAGTCGAGGCTGGTGCGCGCTGGCATCACGCCTTTGCGGCTTACCCGGCCAAACGTCGGCTTGAGGCCGAACACCCCACAGCAACAGGCCGGGACGCGCACCGAGCCGCCGGTGTCGGTACCCAGGCTGAAGTCTGCCAGGCCCGCCGCCACCGCAGCGGCCGAACCGCTGGACGAGCCACCAGGAATGCGCCCTGGAAAACGCGGGTTGGCCGCCGTGCCGGTATAGCGGTTGATCCCGGTGGTGCCAAACGCCAGCTCGTGCAGGCTGACCTTGCCGGTGAGGCGGGCACCGGCGGCCAGCAACTGGCTGACCACCTCGGCATGGCGCTCGGCCAGCGGCGCATCCTCCAACGCCTGGCTGCTGGCGCGGCTGGCGGTACCGGCGACATCGATGGTGTCCTTGACCACGACCCGGGGGCCGGTGCCGCCCAGATCAAGGGTTTCTACTATGATTGTCATTGTTGTGCAGCCCTCTTCAAGAATGGATGCCGGGCCTTTGCCCAGCCGCTAAAATGCGGGTCGATTACTTGAAATGTCAACTGAATATTCCAGTAATTCCCGACCGTTTCGCGGTAGCCAAATACGCGGAAACGGCTATGATGTCGCGACTATTTCCGCACAAGTAGTGAACCGATGAGCAACTCGAAAAACAAAGGCCACAGCCATCACGACCCGGCCAGCGATGAATTTCGCAAGGAGGATTTCCCCTTCTACTGGCTGGCCCGTGTGCATGGCCGTTACACCCAGAACATGGAGCGTCTGCTCAAGAAGATCGACCTCGACGTGCCGCGCTGGCGCGTGCTGTGGATCCTCAACGAGAACGGTGAATCGAGTATTTCCGAGATCTCCACCCATGCCATTGCCAAACTCTCGACCATCACCAAGATCGTCTACCGCATGAAAGACGATGGGCTGGTCGATACTGCGCCAAGCCCTGAGGATGGGCGCGTGACCCAAGTGCGCATCACCGAGGTCGGCCTGCAGAACATCGAGCGCATGCAGGACGTGACCCGCGAGCTGTTCCAGCGCAGCTTCAAGGGGCTGACCGAGGCGCAGGTGCAGCGGCTGAACCGGATGCTGGAAGTGGTGTTTCACAACCTCGAGACACCGTGAAAGCTGGGGCCGCGTGGCGGCCCCCTAATTCAGCAGGCTTTAGAGTCCTCGCACACCCGGTGATAGGCCCGGTTGAAATACACCAGCCCATCGTCCGCCCCGCCATGGCGGATATCCTGGATCTCGCAATAGAAAATGCTGTGCGACCCCACTTCATGCACCTGGGCAATACGGCAGTCGAAGTTTACCAACGCCTCCTGCATCACCGGCGCGCCGCTTTCCAGCACGGTCCAGTGGGTGGTCGCAAAGCGTTCCTCCGTGCTCAGGTTACGGTTGGCAAACGCCCCCGACAGTTCCTGATGGGTACCGGCCAGCACGTTCACGCACAACGCGCCGTTGGCCTTGAATTGCTCGTTGGAGTAAGACGCGCGGTTCATGCACACCAGCAAGGTAGGCGGTGCGTCGGTCACGCTGCACACTGCCGATGCGGTGAAGCCGAAACGCCCTGCAGGGCCATCGGTTGTGATGACCGATACGGCGCCGCCGAGCAGCGCCATTGCATTGCGAAACTGGTTTACGTCTACCATGGTCATGCTCCTCAGATATCCAGCACCAGCTTGTTGGACTTGGCCCGCGAGCAGCACACCAGGATCTGGTCGTTCGCGGCTTTTTCGTCATCGGTCAGGTACACATCGCGGTGGTCCGGCTCGCCTTCGAGCACCTCGCACATGCACGTCCCGCAGACGCCCTGCTCGCAGGAAATATCAATCTTGATGCCGACCTGCGCCAAGGCTTCGAGAATCGTCTGCCCCTCGCCGACCTGCACGGTCTTGTTGCTGCGCGCGGCCACCACTTCAAAGCCTTCGCCACTGGCATCGACCTCGACCTGGAAGTACTCCTTGTGGATATGGTCTTCGGCATAACCCTGCCGGCGAGCCCCTTCGATCACCCAGTCCATGAAGCCTGACGGGCCGCAGGTGTACAGGTGGGTACCTGGGTTGGCAGCGCCTAGCACCGCCACCAGGTCAAGGCGCTGTGCCGGGTCTTCGTCGTCGAAGTGAGTCACTACCCGTGCGGCAAACGGCGCCGCCGCCAGTGCCTCAAGAAACGCACTGCGGCTGCGCGAGCGCCCGCAATAATGCAGTTCGAAGTCAGCGCCCTGCTGGTGCAGGGCATGGGCCATGGCGATCATCGGCGTGATGCCGATACCGCCACCCAGCAGGATCGAGCGGCGCGCCTGCGCCGCCAGCGGGAACAGGTTGCGCGGCGCGCTGATCTGCAATGCGCGCCCTTCCAGCAAGGTCTCGTGCACCCCCACCGAGCCGCCGCGTGAAGCGGGGTCTTTGAGCACGCCCAGGCGATACACCGTGGCATCGGCCGGGTCGCTGCACAGCGAGTACTGGCGCACCAGGCCAGGCGCGACGTGGATATCGACATGCGCCCCCGCCTCGAAGGCCGGCAACGCCGTGCCATCGGCACGCCCCAGGTCGAGGACGACCACGTCGGCCCCTTGGATCTCGCGCTTGCGCACGACTACGTTCAACAATTGTTCATTCATGGCCGGTGTCCCGTGTAACGACAGGAGGCGCGCTGCGCCCCCGAAAATTTCAACGCATGAACAGGCCGCCGTTCACGTCCCAGGTTGCCCCGGTGGTGAAATAGGCCTCGGGCCGCGCCAGTTGCACGATCAGGTCGCCAAGGAAGCCGGCGTCACCCAGGCGCTGCACCGGGATGTTCGCCAGCAAGCCCGGCAGGCGCTCGGCCGGTACCGCGGCATGCACCGCCGGCGAATCGATCGGGCCGGGGGCAATGGCGTTGACCGTGACACCGCGGGCGGCGAATTCCTTGGCGAAGATCTTGGTCAGGGTGATGATCGCGCCCTTGCTCGCGGCGTAATGGGCACCCGTGGCGGTGCCACCGTTCTGCCCGGCCAGCGAGGCCATGTTGATGATCCGCCCGTAACCGGCCTCGGCCAGGTGCGCGCCAAACACCTGGCAGCCGAGGAAGACGCTGCGCAGGTTGAGCCCGACCACTGCGTCGAGCTCCTCCGGGGTGATTTGCATCAGCGGCGTGGTCTTGGTCACGGCGGCGTTGTTGACCACCACGTGCAAGGCGCCAAAATGCGCCAGTACCTGGGCCAGGGCCTGTTCGAAATCGGCCTTGCTGGCGACGTCGAGCTTGACCGCCAGGGTGCGGCCGCCCTGCCCTTGCTGCGCTTGCTGCAGGTGTGCGGCGCTGGCCTGGGCCAGTGCCAGGTCGCGGTCCGAGACCACCACGTCAAAGCCCGCGGCAAGCAGTTGGGCGCAAAAGCGCTGGCCCAAGCCCTGGCCGGCGCCGGTTACCAATGCAACTTGGTTCATGGCCAGTTCCTCAAAGGATGTAGCCGATACCGGCAAGGGTATCGTCGCTGTTGATCAGGCTGATCACCTTGCGGTGGATCTTGAAACTGCCCGCCGCCCGCACCAGGGTGTAGGTCAGGTCGGCGCTGTAGTGCTTGAGGCTTTCTTTGCGAAATTCCCGCACGTTCTGCGCGCAGCGCACGGTGACGTTGACGCCGTCGTCGCTCAGCACCCGAAAGCGCGACAGCGTGCGCACGGTACGCGGTTGCGGGCTGGTGGATATCGACTCGCCGCCGATCAACCGCTGCACCCGCAGGCCGCGCATGTGGTGGTCGTCATAGGCGTAGTTGAGGGTGTTCTCGTAGTCGCTCTGCTTCGGGTCGATGGGAATGATGTACGTGCCTTTTTCGGTCCATTGGCCGAGCCAGGTGTCGTCATCGCCGGGGTCGCGCATGTCGCCTTCCTGCCAGATGAAGGCGGTGACTTCTTGCAGCAATTGCAGGTTCATAGGGTTCTCCATGCTCACGCCGACATCATCTTTTTCCACTGCTGGTAGGCCGCGCGCATGCCGGTTTCGGCACTCACGTCGGACACCAGGCCGTCTGCGCTGGGCGTTTCGCCGGGCAGGCCACGGTTGAGCATGATCCACAGGTCTTCACCGGCCCGGGCGCCTTTTTGCACCCGTTCCCAGGCTTCGGAATCGTCCGGGGTGCCGAAGCCCATCGGGCCCTGGAAGTGCTCGTGCAGGCGCAGGCGGTAGCGGTTGGCTGCGGCCGGGCCGCCGTCCATGGTGATCACCGAGTGATGGATTTCGGTCTCGGTCACCGAGATCGGCTGCAGCACGCGGAAGAACGCCATCGAGCAGGCGACGTTGGGGAACAGGTTGAGGTTGAAGCCCGAACCGCCGACGGCGCGCACGATGCGGCGCACCTGTGGCTCGTCGATGCCCTCGTCGCGCAGCTCGGCGGCCAGGGCCTCGAAGCGCTCCGGGATCGGCTTGTCGAGGTCGGCTTCCAGGTCCACCAGCTCGGGGATCATCACCATCACGCTGTGGCCGTTGCCCAGGTCCTCGACGTAGCCGGGGCCTTTGACGAAGTCGAACAGCTCCAGGGTCTGCTCGTCGACCGAGGACAGGAAGCTCTTGTGCACCAGCGGGAAGTGGTAGGCGTCGGTGGTGTTTTCCAGCTGGATCTTCCAGTTGCCGGGGAAGCGGAAGCGGTGCTCGCCGGGGACTTTGATGCCGTAGCCGGCGCCCTGTTTCATGAACAGGTCCATCCACTTCCTGGCAGCGCCGAGGAAGTCTTCGAGCGGCTCGATGTCGTCCTTGAAGGTGGCGAAGACCATGCCGGCGTAGCTTTCGGTGCGCAGGCTGACCAGTGGCAGTTCGGCCTTGTCGATGCAATCGCCGTAGCTTTCCGGGTGGGGGATGCCGCGCAGCGAGCCGTCAAGGGCGTAGCCCCAGCCGTGGTAGGGGCAGACGAAGCTGTTGGTCTTGCCCTTCTTGTGCTCGCAGACCGTGGCGCCGCGGTGGCGGCAGCGGTTGAGCAGCACGTTGATGGCCTTTTTGCGGTCACGTACCACGATCACCGGCTGCTTGCCGATGAAGGTGGTCTTGTAGCTGCCCGCGTCCGGGACTTCACTCTCGTGGGCGACCCAGACCCAAGTGCTGTGGAAGATCTTCTGCAGCTCGGCGTCGAACAGGGCCGGGTCGGTGTAGAGGGAGGTGTGGACGCGGTCGTGCTGCACCAGCGCGGCCGGGTCGACCGTCAGGTTGACGGCGGGGATCAGATTGCTCACGGGGGCTTCCTCTACTCAGGCACGCTGGATGATCAGTTCGCGGCCGACACGGGCCTCGACCTTGGCATAGCGCCACAGCTTGTACGGCCCCTCGCCCACGGCCGTGGTGCGGAACAGGTTGCAGGCGGCGTGCACGGTCTCGATGTCCGGTACGTCAGCCAACAGGTAGGTGGTCCAGGGGAAGCCGTCGGACGGGCCGACCATGCCCTGGTCATCGTCCATGTTGCCCAGCACGTTCACCCCGGCCAGGTCGTGGATGCCATTCCACATCGCACTGAAGGCGGCCCACACCTGAAGCTGCTCCTCGCGAGGGGCATCGAAGAAGTTCTGGTTGATGCCCATGCAGAACAGCACGCGCAAGGTTTTCTTATCGCTCATGACAAATATCCCGAAAGTTACAGGTAGCCCGGAAGGGGCTGTTTACCGAAGAACATCGCCCCGGCGTTCTGGTAGGTGACGTCGCCCATGAAGGCGTGCTGGGTCACCACCTGCGCATCGTTGACGCAGCGGGCCAGCGGGCTTTCGTTGTAGATGCCGGTCATGCCCGAGAGCATCTGTACACTGCGCGCCACTTCGGCGGCCACGCGGGCGGCATGAGTGGAGGACAGGCGCAACAGGTTGGTGACCTCGACCGGTACCGGGTCGCCCGCCAGGACGTGCTCCCAGGCGCGTTCGATGGACTCGTAGAAGAACGCGCGAGCCGAGCGCAGCGCCGCCTCGGCCTTGGCCACATCGACCTGGGCCAGCGGCCGGTCAGCCAGTGCCGGGGCGCCGGTGACCGAAATGCGCCCACTGGCCATGCCCGACAGTTCGTCGAGCGCGGCGCGGGCGATGCCCAAGCCGACCACCGAGAGCACCTGGGTGGCGAACGACAGCGAGGGGTAACGGAAAAACGGCTCGTCCAGGTTGGGCTTGCCACCGCGCACGAAGGTCCATTGCTCGCCGACCACCACGTCCTCGACCACCAGGTCGTGGCTGCCGGTGCCGAGCAGCCCGACGGTGTCCCAGGTCTGCTCGATGCGCGCTTGCTGGCGCGGCATCACTGCCAGGCGTGGCAGGTCAAGCTTGTCGCCATTGCGCGGGGCGATGCCGACACCGACGATGTCGGCGCCCATGGAGCCGCTGGAGTACTTCCAGCGGCCGTTGACCTTGAAGCCGCCGGGCACGATCTCGGCGGGCTGTGGCGGGAAGATGCCACCGGCGAACACCGTGTCGGGGCTGTTGCCGTAGATCTCGGCGATGGTTTCCAGCGGCAGCGCCGCCAGGTACACAGGGCTCATGCCGAAGCTGGCCACCCAGCCGGCCGAGCCGTCTGCATGGGCGATGCGTTCGACCATTTCACAGAAGGCACCCGGCGAGCATTCAAGCCCACCGAAGCGTTTGGGCACCAGGGCGCGGTACACGCCATGGGCCTTGAACGCGTCGATCACATCGCGGGATATGTGGCGCTGGCGGTCGAACTCACCGAGGCGAGCCCGATCACGAACACCGTCAAGCAAGGCCTCGAAGGCAGGGCCAGAGGCGAGCGCCGACACAGGCGCGGCACGCAGGCAAAGCGATTCCATGGACTTTCTCCGTCTCAGGCGCGGTTTTTGTACTGATGCTTGTGGGGGGTGTTGGCTGGGCTCGGTGAAGGCAAGCACTGGCCATGCAGAGGGGCGTAGGCAGGTTTGGGCGGCATGGTCTGTCTCTCTTGTTTTAGGTGCCGGTGACAAATATTTGCGGCGATTTACGTGAATTGTCAATTGAATTTTCACGCTAAAACCCACGAAAAATCTGCTAGCAGCACCCAGAAGCATCCAAAAAAAACCGCTTATCTATCTGATTTAAATGAATTTAAAGGCAGAGATAGGCTGACCTGAACAGCGCAAAAAAAACTAAAGACCAACGCTGATATCACGAAAAATTTTTAGTGCCTTTTTCACATGATTTCTGCCAGAAAAAAACGCGTGTAGGATGGCCTGGCATGGAGCGCGACAACGCCGGCCAACCCACGCCGAGCAGACAAGAAAAACATCAAGCCAGCGCCCCACCAGGATCGATGGGGACACGCCAATGCCTGCCGTGATTACCCCGAGGTCGAGGTCATGCCCACCCGCCATATCGATCTGCAGGACCATCGCCTGCGCTACCTGCACCTGAGCCATGACAAGGGCTCGATGCGCGCCGCTGCCGAAGTGCTCGGTGTCGCCACCTCATCGGTCAGCCGGCAGATCGCCCGGCTGGAAGAAGAACTGGGCATCGAACTGGTCCGCCCCGGCACCCATCGCATCAGCCTGACCGCCGCCGGCGAAGCGGCCGTGGACTACTACATCGAGCGCACCCGCCAGCACGCGCTGCTGGTCAACCGCCTGGACGAACTGCGCGCCCGCCAGCAGGCGTCGACGGTGATCGCCATTGGCGAAGGCCTGCTGGGCGCCCGGGCGATCAATTCGTTGCAGGGCTTCTTGCATGCGCACAATGCGCACAAGGCCGAGATCATCAGCGCCCCGTCCTTGGAGGTGCAGCGCATGGTGCTGGCCGACGAGGCGCATCTGGGCGTGGTGTTTGCGCCCAACCCTGCAGCCCGCCTGACGCGGCTGTTCAGCCTGGCGCAGCCACTGCGGATGATCGTGCACCGCGACAGCCGCATGGCCGAACGCTCCACGGTCAGCCTTGCCGAAGTGGCCCGGGAATCGCTGGTGCTGCCCGGTGCCAATTTCCGCGTGCGCGAGTTGGCGGATGCCGCGTGCAAGGACCAGCCGTTTGCCATTGTGCCGACCCTCACGTCCAACTCCCTGGCGGTGATTCTGGATTTCGTGCGGTCGGGGCTGGGGGCCACGTTGCTGGCTGAGCTGCCGATCATCGACGAGCTCAAGAGCGGCACCTTCAAGGCCCTGGCCATTGATTGCGAGGCGATGAACGCGACCGATATCCAGATCGTCACGCGCCGGGGCCGTACCCTGGATGGCATGAGCCGGGAATTGGCGACCGAGATGGCCAAGGCGGTGCGTATGGCGTTGTGATGTGTGCCAGGGTGCTTGCCGTTGTTTTTGTGGCGCTGCGGAGATCGAGCGCCGCCCGCGCCCGTTGCACAAAACGCAACGACATTGATCGCCCCTGTCATTGAGCCCCACCCCCCTGCCCTTTAGCGTTGCTCCCATAAGAAAACGCCCCATAGGTGACCCCCGTGAGCAACCTGATCCCCGCCGTCAACCTGACGGTCGACCCGGCCGCGCTGGTGCAGCACGACCGCGTCCACACCTCCCTCTACACCGACCCGGCCCTGTTCGACGCCGAGCTGCAGAAGATCTTCCACAGCACTTGGGTCTGGGTCGCCCACGAGAGTGAAGTCCCGGACGCGGGCAGCTACAAGACCACCTTCATCGGCAAGCAGCCGGTGATCGTGGTACGTGACCGCAAAAAGGCCATCAACGTGCTGCTCAACCGCTGCCGCCACCGCGGCGCCACGGTCTGCGAGCACAAGAAGGGCAAGACCAACAGCTTCGTCTGCCCCTACCACGGCTGGGGCTACGCCCTTGACGGCTCGCTGCGCGGCATCCCCCACCCGGAAAGCTACGGCGATTGCATCGACAAGGCCGAACTGCCACTGGTCAGCCTGCGCACCGAAAGCTACGCCGGCATGGTCTTCGCCACCTTCAAGGACGACATCGAGCCGCTCGAAGACTTCCTCGGCGCTGCCAGGAAGTGGATGGACCTGTTCATGAAACAGGGCGCCGGCTACGGCATCAAAGTCCCCGGCGAGCACCGCTTCCGCTTCCCCGGCAACTGGAAGATCCAGCTGGAAAACACCACCGACGCCTACCACTTCCCGCTGGTGCACAAGAGCTTCCTGTCCTCGGTCGACGAGCAGACCCTGGAGCTGTTCGACTTCGTCAAAGGCCCCGGCTACGTCGAGGACCTGGGCAACGGCCACAGCGTGATGGTGATGATCCCCGAGCTGGTGGACCTGGAAGCCGACCTCGACAAGCCGATCCCGGAGCGCTTCGAGGCCCTGGCCGCCGAGCTGCGCGACGAGGGCATCGACGAGCCACAGGTGCGCCGCATCGTGCGCGCCGTCGGCGGTTCGGGCTTCAACCTCAACCTGTTCCCCAACGTCGCCTGCTCGATGGCGTTCTTCCGCGTGCTGCAGCCGATCTCGGTGACCGAGACCGAAATCCATCACTCGGTGATCACCATGGACGGCGGCCCGGCCGCAGCCAACCGCTACCGCCTGCGCCTGCACGAGCACTTCCAGGGCCCGATGGGCTTCGGCACCCCGGACGATTCCGAAGCCTGGGAACGGGTGCAAAAAGGCGCCCGGGCCGGTGAAGACCTGTGGATCATGCTCAACCGTGGCCTGCCCGGCGAAACGCCCAGCGCAGACGGCCTGGTGTCCGACGTGAGTGCCGAAACCGGCATGCGCGCGGCCTACCAGCAGTGGAAAAAGATGATGTCGGCGTGAGCATGGAGAACCCTATGAACCTGCAATTGCTGCAAGAAGTCACCGCCTTCATCTGGCAGGAAGGCGACATGCTCGACCACGGCGAGTACGACACCTGGCTCGGCCAATGGACCGAAAAAGGCACATACATCATCCCCATCGACCCGAAACAGAGCGACTACGAGAACACCCTCAACTACGCCTACGACGACCACCACATGCGCGGCCTGCGGGTGCAGCGGTTGATCGGCGGCGAGTCGATTTCCACCAGCCCGCAACCGCGTACCGTGCGCACGCTGTCGCGCTTTCGGGTGCTGAGCGACGACGGCGTCAACGTCACCGTGCGCTGCGCGCAGAACGTGCGGGAATTTCGCAAGGAAAGCCTCAAGCACTACAGCGCCGACCTGACCTACACCCTGGTGCGGGCAGCGGGCAGTTTCAAGATCCACCGCAAGGTGATCAGCCTGATCAACAGCAACGATACCCTTGCCGGTATCGGCTACATCCTCTAGGGCCACCGGCATGATCGACCCACTGCTCGAAGTGATCGTGCAAGCCCGCGAGGTGCAAGGCGGCGACGTGCTGGTGCTGGAGCTGGCCGCAGTCGACGGCCAGACCCTGCCGCGTTTTGCGGCGGGCGCCCACGTCGACCTGCACCTGGCGCCCGGCCTGGTCAGGCAGTACTCGCTGTGCGGCGACCCCGCGCACGCCAATGTCTACCGCCTTGGCGTGCTCAAGGACAGCCAGTCCCGCGGCGGCTCGGTGGCGGCGCACGAGCACCTGCTGCCCGGCACGCCGATGCGCATCAGTGCGCCGCGCAACCTGTTCCCGCTGGCCGGCGACGCCACGCGCTCGCTGTTGCTGGGCGGCGGCATCGGTATCACCCCGATGATCGCCATGGCGCATGCCCTGCATGCCCAAGGGCAGCCGTTCGAACTGCACTACCGCGGCCGCTCGCGCAGCCGCTGCGCGTTCGTCGACGAACTGCTCGCCGCACCGTTTGCCGCCAGCGTGTTCACCCACTTCAGCGACGAAGGCCCTGAGCAGCAACTGGACCTGGCCCAGGTACTCGGCCCGGCTACGCCAGGTGTGCACCTCTATACCTGTGGCCCGGCGAGCTTCATGGACTGGGTGATCGAGGGCGCACGCCAGCAAGGCTACGACGACGCGCATATCCACCACGAGTACTTCCAGGCCGAGGTCGACACCTCGGGCGGCAGCTTCGAGGTGGTGGCCGCGCGCAGCGGCAAGACCCTGCAGGTGCAGCAGGGCCAGACCCTGACCGCAGCGCTGCGCAGCGTCGGCATCAAGGTCGAGGTGTCGTGCGAGCAAGGCGTGTGTGGCACCTGCCTGTGCGACGTGCTCGAAGGCCAACCCGACCACCGTGACCACTACCTGACCGACGAGGAGAAACACGCCAACGAACAGATCGTGTTGTGTTGTTCCCGGGCGCGCGGCAAGCGCCTGGTGCTGGATATCTAGAAAAACAAAAACAAATACGTGACAGACAAGCGGGCGCAAGACCTGCAGCCCCTTCTGCCCAGTTGAACAACTGCCCAGGACTTGTACTGATCACACTTCCAGGATTACCCCATGGAACTCAAATGGCCGTTGCGTGCGAAACCGTTTTGCCTGTGTGTGGGCGCTGTATTACCCCTGACCTGCTTGGCCGACGTGGTGGATGACAGCCACCTCTCGCTCAATTTCAGAAACCTCTACCTGAACCGTAACTTCACCAACCCCAGTGCACCGGTGTCCAAGGTCGGCAACTGGTCGCAGGGCTTCGACCTGCAGTTCGAATCTGGCTACACCGATACCCCATTGGCAGTCGGCCTCGACCTCAACGGCCAGTACGCCTTGCGCCTGGACGCCACCGGCAATGATGGCTCACTACCCTACAGCCGCCATCGCCAGCAGGCCGCCGACGACTACAGCCGCGGCGGTGCGACGCTGAAGCTCAAGTACGCCAAGACCAAGGTGCTGATCGGTGACCAGAAACCCTTCTACCCAGTCGCCTCCAACGACCCCAGCCGCCAGCTCGACACCCTTTACCAGGGCGCGGTAATCGAATCACGCGACATCGACAACCTGACCCTCGTCGGCGGGCGCTTCTGGTCGATCGTCACCCGCGAGTCGTCCAACCACGAGCGCCTGTACCGCTACGGCACCCGCGACGACCAGGACAGTGATGGCCTGGACTTCGCCGGCGCCACCTATGCGCTGACCCCGGACCTGCAAGCCAGCTACTTCCATGGCGTGCTCAACGACATCTACAAGCAGGACTACGGTGGCATCAAGCACGCCCTGAAGTTTGCCGATGGTTACCAGTTGAAAACCGACGTCGGCTATTTCAACAACCGCGAAGACGGCGCCGCGCGCAGCGGCGCCGTGGATAACCGCGCCTACTTCGGCCTGGTCACCCTGGAAAAAAGCGGGCACATGCTGGGCCTCAGCTACCAGCGCATGACCGGCGACACCGTGTTCCCGACGCTCAACGGCTACGTGCCGCAGCTGTGGTTGCCGAACTGGGCAGGCCTGCCGTTCATTCGCCCGGACGAACGCAGCTGGTCGGTGCGCTACGGCTACAACTTCGCCGCCATCGGCCTGCCCGGGCTGAAGCTGTTCACCCGCTACATCAAAGGCACCGACATCGACCGCGGCCCGGGCCTTGCACGGGACCAGGAAAGCGAGCGCGACATCATGCTCAGCTATGTGGTCCAGAGCGGCCCGCTCAAGGACCTGGCCTTCGACCTCAAGAACATGCGTACCCAGCAACAGTACGGCAACGACTACAACGAGTATCGCCTGATCACTTCCTACACCTGGAAGTTCTGGTGACCGGCCCGCATGGAGATGGCTCATGAGTAACCTGAACACTAACATCACCCGTGATACCGACCCGCGCACCATGCGCCGCATCGTCATTGCCTCGGTCCTGGGCAACGCCCTGGAATGGTATGACTTCTTCCTCTATGGCACGGCGGCGGCGCTGATTTTCGCCCCGCTGTTCTTCCCCGCCGGCACCGACCCGGTGCTCGGCACCATGGCCTCGTTCGCAGGCTTCGCCGTGGGCTTTCTGGCACGCCCGCTGGGTGGCCTGATCTTCGGCCACATCGGCGACAAGGCCGGGCGCAAGAAGGCCCTGGTGATGACCCTGGCGATCATGGGTGCGGCAACCTTTGCCATGGGGTTGCTGCCCACCTTCGAGCAGGCCGGCTACCTGGCCCCCGCCTGCCTGGTCATTTTGCGCGTGCTGCAAGGCGTCGCGTCGGGCGGCGAATGGGGCGGCGGCGTGCTGCTGCTGAGCGAGAATGCGCCCAAGGACCGGGTCGGGTTCTATGCGGCCTGGAGCCAGTTGGGTGTTTCCGGCGGGTTCGTGATGTCTGCCGCAGCGTTCTACCTGGTGCAGATGCTGCCGGTCGACGACATGATGAGCTGGGGCTGGCGGGTGCCCTTCTTGGCCAGCATCCTGATCTTTGGTGTGGGCGTGTACATCCGCCGCAGCCTGCCAGAGAGCAAGGCCTTCGTCGAAGAGCAGGCCCAGCAGGACAAACCCGAGCACATGCCGGCCATGGAAGTGCTGCGCAAGCACCCCAAGGCGGTGCTGCAGGCCATGGGTATCCGCATCGCCGAGAACGGCAGTGCCTACCTGTTCCTGGCCTTCACCATCGCCTATGCCAAGTTCACCGGGCTGGATACCCAGCTGGTGCTGGCCAGCGTGATGGTGGCGATGATCGTCGAGGCCGGCACCATCGTGTTCTGGGGCTGGCTGTCGGACATCATTGGCCGGCGGGTGGTGTATGCCATCGGTTCGGTCGGCTTGATGGTGCTGGCGTTCCCGTTCTTCTGGATGCTCGATACCCACTCGCCAGTGTGGGTGTACCTGGCGGCGCTGCTGGGCATGGCCTTCTGTCACGGCGCCATGATCGGCACCCAGCCCGCGCTGATGGGTGAGCTGTTCCCGGCCAAGGTGCGTTATTCGGGGCTGGCCATGGGGCACGAGATTGCCTCGATCTTCTCGGGTGGCCTGGCGCCACTGGCGGCGACCGCACTGTTCAGCGTGTACAAGGACGCCTGGCCGGTGTCGGTGATGCTCATGGTGATGGGCGCGATTACCACCCTGGCGGTGATTTCCATCAAGCCACAGGCCGCTGCAGAAAAAAACTGACGGTAGCCCCCTTGGCAGGAGCAGCCTGCTCCTGCGATGAGGCCGTCAGGCTTTCCACATCAGGGCTGTCCAAATCAGGAGCTCGCGTGCATGAACACCCTCACCCAAGCGCAACACCTCAAGCCAAGCAAAAAACGCTACGTCTACGAATGGTATGTGGTCCTGCTGTGCATGGTGGCCTACATCTTCTCGTTCGTTGACCGGCAGATCCTGGCCTTGATGATCGAACCGATCAAGGCCGACCTGCAACTGAGCGATACCCAGTTCAGCCTGCTGCACGGCCTGGCGTTCTCGCTGTTCTACGCCTTCATGGGCATGCCCATCGCCTACTTGGCCGACCGCTTCTCGCGGCCACGCATCATCGCGGTCGGGGTGATTTTCTGGAGCTTCGCCACGGCCGCCTGCGGCCTGAGCAAGAATTTCACGCAGATGTTCCTCGCCCGTATCGGCGTGGGGGTCGGCGAAGCGGCGCTGTCGCCTTCGGCCTATTCGATGTTCAGTGACCTGTTCCCCAAGGAAAAGCTCGGCCGCGCAGTGGGCATCTACTCCATCGGCTCGTTCGTTGGTGGTGGCATTGCCTTTCTGGTCGGCGGCTACGTGATTACCTTGCTCAAGGACGCACAAACCATCGAGGTGGCGTTCCTGGGCGCCATGAAGGCCTGGCAACTGGCGTTCTTCATTGTCGGCTTGCCCGGTGTGATCGTTGGCCTGCTGATCTGGCTGACGGTGCGCAACCCGGAGCGCAAGGGCGCGCAGCTGGATGCAGACGGTAACGTACGCAAAGTGAAACTCACCGATGGCCTGCGTTTCATCGGCCGTCACCGGGCGACCTTCAGCTGCCACTACCTGGGCTTCTCGTTCTACGCCATGGCACTGTTCTGCATGATGAGCTGGACACCCGCGCTGTACATCCGCAAGTTCGGCATGAGCCCTGAGCAGGCCGGTTTCATGCTCGGCACCATCTTGCTGTTGGCCAACACCACGGGGGTGGTATTCGGCGGTTGGCTGACCGACCACCTGGCCAAGCGTGGGCGTAGCGATGCGGCCATGCGCACCGGGGTGATTGGCGCGTTGGGCATGATCGTACCGGCCGTGCTGTATTCGCAGGTGGACCAGCTGTGGCTGTCGGTGACCTTACTGGTGCCGGCCATGTTCTTCGCCTCGTTCCCTATGCCGGCGTCCACTGCAGCCATGCAGATCCTCTCGCCGAACCAGGTACGTGCGCAGGTATCGGCGGTGTTCCTGTTGATCAGCAACCTGCTGGGCCTGGGGTTGGGGACCACGTTGGTGGCGCTGATTACCGACCGCTACTTCGGTGTGCCGGCAGCAGTCGGTTCGTCGATGTCGATCGTCAGCTTCGCCGCGTCGTTGCTGGCCATCGTGCTGCTGGCCAAAGGCTGCAAGTGCTTCCGGCAGAGCATGCAACGCGAGCATCCGGTCGGGGGCTGAGGGGTTGGCCACGTAGGCCAGCATGACCCGATAGTAGTCGGGGGCACCAGGTGCCTGGCTTGGCATTTTCAGCGCCTATCAGATCGAGCGCCGCCCGCGCGGCGCTTCGCGGGGCAAGCCCGCTCCCACATCAGTTTCGGGCCAGTTATTCCTGAGGTATTGGCGCGCGGCCCCTTGGTGCCTGTCCCGATATCGCGTCGGACAAACAAGGCGGTCGCGCGCAAATGCCACAGGCCGCATTGGCCTGAAACAAATGTGGGAGCGGCGGTGCGGCGATCCGACTTGCCCCGCGAAGCGCCGCGCGGGTGGCACTCGATATCCCACAAAAAAGCCCGGACCCTCCCCGCACGGAAAGGCCCAGGCACAAACGATAAATCCTGTAGAAACGCGCTTGCGGTCATCTCACAAGCGCACGCAACCCCTGATCTCAGCCGTCTTGCAAAGCACGCGGCCGATGGCTGCGGATTTCCGCCTCAGGCGCCTTGGCAGGCTGCAACTGGAAGTCGAACGCCAGCTCGGCAAAGCGGTCACCTTGCACGCCTCGGTCACGCGCCGTCGCTGCATCCTCGACAAAGCGCAGGTCACCGATCAGCCCGTCGCGGGTGGCATAGGCGAAGTCGTCCCACAGGTACTGATCACCCGCGAAGTTGATCTGCGTGGTCAGGTGGCGATGCCCCGGCGCCGAGATGAAGAAATGCACGTGCGCCGGGCGCTGGCCATGGCGGCCGAGCAGGTTCAGGCATTCCTGGGTCGGCCCTTGTGGGTCGCAGCCATAGCCGGACGGCACGATCGAGCGGGCGCGGTAGCGGCCTTCGGCATCGGTGATGATGCGCCGGCGCAGGTTGTACTCGGACTGGCTCGAATCGAAGTACGAGTAGGTACCCTGGGTATTGGCGTGCCACAGGTCGACGGTAGCGCCCGCCAACGGCTTGCCCTCGGTATCGAATACCTGGCCCTGGAGGAACATCACCACGCCCGGGTCGGTGCCGTCGTCCATGCGCGCTTCGCCTTGGCTGACAGGCGCACCAGCAACATACAGCGGGCCTTCGATGGTACGCGGGGTGCCGCCGGTGAGGCCGGCTTCGGCATCCTTGGCATCCTGCAGCAGGTCGATGAAGTGCTCGATACCCAAGCCCGCAGCCAACAGCCCTGCCTCATTGCGACCGCCCAAGCGGTTGAGGTAGTCCACGGCATGCCAGAACTCATCCTCGCTCACTTCCAGGTCTTCGATCAGGCGGGCAGTGTCCTGCAGCACGCGCAGGATGATCTGCTTGAAGCGCGGGTTACCCTCGGCGTGCCCAAGGCCTGCGGCCCTCTCGAAGAACGACTGGATCTCGGCAGTGTGGGAAATCTTCACGGTCATTTTGCTTACCTCGTATTGTTCTTGTCAGGTAGTCAGGGACGACTCAACGGTCGTCGCTGTGGATCGACGAAGGGTGCCGGCACAGGCCGTCCACTTCAATCTCCATGTAGGGGAACAGCGGCAGTTGCATCAGGGTATCGTGCAGGGCCTCGACGCTGGGGACGTCGAACACGCTGTAGTTGGCGTAGTGCCCGGCGATGCGCCACAGGTGACGCCAGGTGCCATCGCGTTGCAGGCGCTGGGCCAGTTCCTTTTCGTCGGCCTTGAGCTGGGCGGCCTTGGCCGGGTCCATGTCGACCGGCAGTTTCACGGTCATCTTCACGTGGAACAGCATGCGGGTTCTCCTTAGGCGTTCAGTTTCAAGATCAGCGGCGGGCGAAGCGCGCCAGGCGCTGCTCGTCCAGGGTCAGGCCAAGGCCCGGTGTGTGTGGAATGTGCAGCTGGAAGTCGTGGTACTGCGGTGGCTCGTTGACGATTTCTTCGGTCAGCAGCAGCGGCCCGAACAGCTCGGTGCCCCAGGTCAATTGGCGCAAGGTGAGGAACGCGTGGGCCGAAGCCAGGGTGCCGATCGAGCCTTCGAGCATGGTCCCGCCGTACAGGGCGATACCGGCTGCTTCGGCGATCTGCGCAGTGCGCAGCACCGCACGGGGGCCGCCGTTCTTGGCAATTTTCAGGGCGAAGATGCTGGCCGCGCCGTCGGCGGCCAAGCTGAAGGCGTCCTCGACGCTTTCGATCGATTCGTCAGCCATGATCGGTGCCGGGCTGCGCTGATTCAGGCGCACCTGACCGCCCCGGTTGATCCGCGAGATCGGCTGTTCGATCAGGTCGATGCCGTTGTCGCCCAGCACCTGGCAAGCGCGCAGGGCCTGGGACTCGTCCCAGTACTGATTGACGTCGACCCGCACGCTGGCGCTGTCGCCCAGCTCGCGCTTGATCGCCACCACGTGCTTGAGGTCCTGGTCCACCGGGTTGGCGCCGATCTTCAGCTTGAACACGCGGTGGCGGCGGATTTCCAGCATGTGCTGGGCTTCGGCGATATCGCGGGCGGTGTCGCCGCTGGCCAAGGTCCAGGCCACTTCCAGGCTGTCACGCACGCGGCCGCCCAGCAGTTCGCTGACCGGCAGGCCCAGGCGCTTGCCCTGGGCATCGAGCAAGGCACTTTCGATACCCGACTTGGCAAAGGTGTTGCCCTTGGCCAGCTTGTCCAGCTTGAGCATGGCGGCATTGATGTTGTCTGCCGGCAGGCCGATCAGGGCCGGCGCCAGGTGCGCGTCGATGTTGGCCTTGATACCCTCGGGGCTCTCGTAGCCATAGGCCAGGCCACCGATGGTGGTGGCCTCGCCGATACCTTCGACGCCGTCGCTGCAGCGCAGGCGCAAGACCACCAGGGTCTGCTGCTGCATGGTGTGCATTGCCAGCTTGTGTGGGCGGATGGTCGGCAGGTCGACGATAATGGCGTCTACACGTTCGATCAGGGCGTTGGTCATGGTCGGCAGGTCCCGTCTGGTCGGGCCGCACACTGCGGGCCCGACACTGCATTTACTTGATTAATCAAGCATTGCGCGACAACCTGCCGGCCGTCCAATATCAAATGAATCTCCCACCATACCCTGGAGGTCTGATGGAGCTGCGCCACCTTCGCTATTTCAAGGTGCTGGCCGAAACACTGAACTTCACCCGCGCCGCCGAGCTGCTGCATATCGCCCAGCCGCCGCTGAGCCGACAGATCAGCCAGCTCGAAGACCAGCTCGGCACGTTGCTGGTGGTGCGTGAGCGCCCGCTGCGCCTGACCGAGGCCGGGCGGTTTTTCTACGAGCAGACCTGCACCGTGCTGCAGCAGTTGGAGAACATCAGCGACAACACCCGCCGCATCGGCCAGGGGCAACGGCAGTGGCTGGGCATCGGCTTTGCCCCCTCGACCTTGTACACCGTGCTGCCAGAGCTGATCCGCGAGTTGCGCCAGGACAGCGAGCTGGAGCTGGGCTTGAGCGAGATGACCACGCTGCAGCAGGTCGAGGCGCTCAAGAGTGGCCGCATCGATATCGGCTTCGGCCGTATTCGTATCGATGACCCGGCCATCCTCCAGCAGGTGCTGTGCGAAGACCCACTGGTCGCGGTGTTGCCCAAGGGCCACCCGCTGACGGGCAACCCACTGACCCTCGCCCAACTGGCCAAGGAGCCCTTCATCCTCTACCCGGCCAACCCCCGGCCCAGCTACGCCGACCATGTGCTGGCACTGTTCGCCCATCACGGCATGACCCTGAAGATCAGCCAATGGGCCAACGAACTGCAGACCGCCATCGGCCTGGTCGCGGTCGGGCTCGGCGTTACCCTGGTGCCGTCTTCTGTGCAACAGCAGCACCGCACCGACATCGCGTATGTCGGCTTGCTCGACAGCAGTGCCGTCAGCCCGATCATTCTCAGCCGTCGCAAGGGCGATGTGAGCCCGATCGTGCAGCGCTGCCTGGCGTTGATTGCCCAAAAGACCCCCTGACCTGCCCCGTATACCCTTCGGTATATGGATGTTCCCGTTGAAGTGTTTCATGCTCCGACACGCGATCGCACAGTGCCGAGGCATCACAAACACTCAATAGAAAACCATTGCTGCGCCGGCTTCCGGCGCAGCGCGGAGTCGAACATGACGGGACGTCTCAATGGCAAGGTCGCGCTGATTACAGGCGGCGCGGGAGGGTGCGGGTTGGCCGCATCGCAACTGTTCGCGGCAGAGGGGGCGCGGGTCGGTATCGTCGACTTGCCGGGCAGCAAAGGCGCCGAGGTGGCTCGGCAATTGCGCGATGCCGGCCATCACGTGCTGTTCGCACCCGCCGATGTGTCCGACGCGCAGCAGGTCAAAGCCGCAGTCGCGGCCGTGGAACAAGCGTTCGGGCCAATCACCGTGTTGCTCAACCACGCCGGCATCCTGGCCGCCGTGCCCTTCCTTGAAACCAGCGAAGAAGAGTGGGACCGGATCATGGCCGTGAACGTGAAAAGCATGTTCCTGGTCACCAAGGCGGTATTGCCGGGCATGCTCTCGGCGGGCGGTGGCAGCATCGTCTGCACGTCGTCGATTTCGGCGGTGGTGGGCACGCCCATGGAGGTGCTGTATTGCACCAGCAAAGGCGCCACGCACATGTTCGCCAGGGCCATCGCCGTGGAGTTCCGCGACCGCGGCATCCGTGCCAATGCGATCTGCCCGGGCTTCATCGCCACCGACCACGGCCTGCGCGAAATCGACATGCTGCGCAAGCACGGGGTGGATGTCAGCGAACACGCGATCGCCGCCGCCCAGGGGCGCTTGTGCCAACCCTCGGAGGTGGCCACCGCGGCCTTGTTCCTGGCCAGCGACGATGCCAGTTTCGTCAACGGCACCCACCTGTTTGCCGACAACGGCTACACCGCCATCTGATCACAATAATAATGGGCAGGAGAGCAACGTGAGCACCTCATCGAACAACATGCACATCAACGAGTTCGGGCTCGACCAGGCGCACTGGCGCAACTGGGCGGGCAACCAGTCGTGTATCCGCGCGGCACGTGGCGCCCCCTCCAGCGAAGACGAGCTGTGCACCCTGGTCAGCCAGGCGAGCGCCAATGGCATGAACGTGCGCGTGGCGGGTTCCGGGCATTCGTTTACCCCGGTGGCGCTGACCAACGGCCTGCACCTGTCGCTGGGCAACATGAGCGGTGTGCGCCACATCGACCTTGAGCAAAAACGCGTTACCGCAGCCGCCGGCACCACCATCAACGCCTTCGGCAAGGCGCTGCGGGCGGCCGGCCTGTCGATGGTCAACCAGGGCGACATCGACAGCCAGTCGATCGCCGGCGCCCTGACCACGGGCACCCACGGCACCGGCCTGACCTTGGGCAACCTGGCTTCGTCGATCGTTGGCCTGAAGCTGGTTCAACCCAACGGCGAGATCATCGTGGTGGATGAAAGTACGCCCGACCTGCTGCAGGCGAGCCGAGTATCGCTGGGCGTGCTGGGGATCGTGTCGGAACTGACCTTGCAGGTGACCGACAGCTTCAACCTGCACGAACGCATCTGGCGTGAAGACTTCGAAAGCGTGATGGACAAGCACGATGAACTGGCGCGCACGCACCGCCACTTCAGCTTCTTCTGGTGCCCCTACGAGCAGAGCCGGCACTGCTACTGCCTGCCGGACACGGCGGTAACCTCCACCAGTGGGCGCACCACCGATGTGTGCGAGGTGAAAGTCATGGACATCACCGACCGCCCGGCCTGGGAAAGCGAATTCGAGAAAGTCGCCTACAGCTCGGACGTGTACCCGATCGAGTACCTGCCCAACTTCCATGAACTGGAATATGCCGTGCCCCTCCGGCACAGCAAGGAAGCCTTGCGGGCCGTGCGCAAGCTGATGCTCGAGGACTTCCCCGAGGCGATCTACCCCATCGAGTACCGCTTCACCGCCGGCGACGGCGCCTGGATGAGCCCGTTCTTCGAGCAGGACAGCGTGACCATTTCGGTGTCTGGCCAGCCGGGCACCGACTACTGGGACTACCTGCGTGCGGTCGACCAGATCCTGCGCGCATACGGCGCTCGGCCGCACTGGGGCAAGCTGCACTTTCTGACCGGTGACGACGTCAGTGCCCTCTACCCCCGTGCCCAGGATTTTCGCAACCTGCGCCGCCAGCTCGACCCCCAGGGTATCTACCTGAGCGAGCACCTCAGCCCGCTGTTCAAGTAAGCCGCAACGGCTTGGCACAACGCCCGAGGCAGCCCCTCGGGCGTTGTGCGTTTCAGGCGTTCAGGCCTTGGCCAGGTAATCGATGAACAGGCGAAACAGTTCGGCGTTGGTGGAGATCTCCAGCCGCTGGTAGATATTGTGCTTGTGCACTTTCACCGTGCCATCCGAGGTGTTCAGTTGCCTGGCAATCGACGCATTGCTGTGCCCCTGCAACAGCAACTTGGCGATGTAGCGCTGGGTCTCGGTCAACTGCCCCTGCAAAATCTCGACAAAGGCATCTTCCAGCACCCCGCCCTCGGCAGGCGCATCGCGCAGGTAATCGGCGTAGCGCAGCCGACAATGCTGGCCCAGCACCGAGGCCAGCACGGGCGCCATGGCAGCCAGCACCTGCATGTCGTCTTCGCTGAAGCTGCCACTGCTGAAGTTGCGCATCAGCGAGTAGACGACGGCCACCTGAGGCCGCAGCGCAATGATGAAGCCCACCTCCTCCACCGAGGTGCCGTAGTCGGACGACACGCACGGGTGGATGTCCTTGGAGATGGAAAAGCCTGAAGCATAGAAACTGTCGGGCGCCAGCTCGCTCATGCGCCAGAGCCCGCCTGGGTGCTCGTTGACGCAGGCGACATAGAACGGGTCGAGCAGGTAGCCGCCCCGCACGTAGGCGTTCAGGGTGCGCTCGGACACCGAATCGTTGTAGCCGTTATGCACCAGCAGCGCATGCTGGTTGAACTTGAACAGATAACCACAGCTCATCTCGAATGCCAGTTTTGCGCGCAAGAGCGCATCGATGGCCGGCCCCAAAGCGTCCGTGCCGATCGCATCGATCACCGCCGCCAGCCTGTTCGCTTCTTCCAATGTCATCACTCACCCCGCTGTCGTGCACACAAGCCCCTGGGCAACTTACCGCCCTGCACCGCAAAAAGCACAAAATCCGGGGCGCCCTGGGCGCTCCGGATCATGTCGGCGACGTTTTTCGGTCAGGACGGTTCGGCGGCTACCTTGTAGGCACTGGCGGCATCGTCCTCGCGCCCCATCTCCACAGCCTTGGGTACGGCCAGCCAACTGGCGAGCAGCATGGCGAACAGGCCACCGCTGAGCTTGCCGATGATCAGCGGCAGAATCAGCGAGGGCTGGAAGTTGGCGGAGAAGGCCATGTGGTCGCCGAAGGTGAAGGCGGCGCACACCGAGAAGGCGATCACCAGCACCTTGTCCTTGGGCGGCATCTCGCTCACCAGCCTGAACATGGCCAGAATGTTGGCCGAGGCGGCCAGCACCCCGGCGGCGCCGACCCCGGACATGCCGAACCGCGAGGCGACCCGCTCGATGGGCCGTGCCAGAAAGCGCTTGAGCAGGTGCACCATCGGGAACGCCCCACACAGCATCAGGCCAACGTAGCCGGCAATTTCCAGCGCGCGGAACTGGTCGTCGGCATCAGCGATGATCGGGGCGAAGCCCCAGCTACCGAACACAGCGCTGAAAAAGCCGGTGAAGTACTGGACGATGGAGGCCACCAGCACCAGCACCACCCCGATATACATGAACTGACCGAGCTTGAGGAACAGGTACACCATCAGCGTCGGGAAGTAGCGCAGCGCGGCGGCCAGCACGATACAGAACAGAATCAACGGCATCAGGTTGCGCACCAGCATCGGCCAGGTGAAATGCAGCGCCTGGGTGGCCGCGCCGGTGGTGGCGATGTCCGGCCGAACATCCAAGCCGAGCAGTTGCATGGTCATGGCGATTACCATGATGCTGACGGGAATGGTCAACAAGCCGGCCATGATCCCCAAGGCCATGTACTTGTGGTCGACCTTGCGCAGCATGGCCAGCCCCACCGGGATCACGAAGATGATCGTCGAACCGGACTGGAAGCCGGTGATCAGGCCGAGGATCCAGCCTTCCGGGCTTTGCGCCAGGGCCTTGGCCAACTGGTAGCCGCCCATGTCAGAGGCGATGAAGATCGGCCCGGCAATCCCTGGGTCGGCGCCCAACGCCAGGAACAGCGGCGCGATGAGCTGGCTGATGCCTGCGGATATGTACGGGATTGCCGCCATGATGCCGGCCACGGGGATGAAGATCGGGCCAATGCTGTGCAGGCCGGCGATGAATTCCTGGCCCAGTTCACCCTCCGGGTTGTAGATGGATGCCACGGCGCCCAGTACCGCGCACACCATGATGACGTAGATGACATAGGTGCCGATGTTTTCCATTTGCCGCCTCATTCTTGTAAGCGTTATAGGGTTGGCAGGACTGAAAGACACGGGGGCGTAATTGTTTTTATCGCGCATGCAAGGTGCGCCCCGTCGACGGTTAAGCTATTCGGCAGGCAGCGGGCTGTCCATATACCGGGAGGTATATGCAGTTCCCAGACAGCAACACCACAGGAGCAATGGAATGATTCACGGCAAAACACTAGACGCCTGGTACGCCTCCCACCCCTTGGTCGAGGACCTGGTGGCACTGCGCGAAACCTGCTGGTTCAACCCTGGCATCGCGCCAACCGCAGAGGCCTTGGAAGACGTCGGCCTGACTGCCGCCGACGTGCACGCAGCCAGTGCCCGGCTGCTGCGCTTCGCTCCGTACCTGGCCACGGTGTTCCCAGACACCGCCGCCTCTGGCGGCATCATCGAATCACCGATTCGCCCGCTGCCAACTTTGCAACACGCCTTGCAGCAAGCAGCCGGCCTCGCGCCCAGCGGCTCACTCTGGCTCAAGGCCGACAGCGAGCTACCCATCTCTGGCTCGATCAAGGCCCGCGGCGGCATCCACGAAGTGCTCAAGCATGCCGAAGACCTGGCGCTGGCGGCCGGCCTGATCACCCTGCACAGCGATTACCGGGTACTGGCCAGCGACCCAGCCCGGCAGTTCTTCAGCCAGTACAAAGTGGCCGTCGGCTCCACCGGCAACCTGGGCCTGTCGATCGGCATCATGAGTGCCCGGCTGGGCTTCCAGGCCACGGTGCACATGTCTTCCGATGCGCGGCAGTGGAAAAAGGACAAGCTGCGCGCCAACGGCGTGAACGTGATCGAGTACCCGTCCGACTACAGCGTTGCGGTGGAGCAAGGCCGCCAGCAGGCCGCGGCAGACCCTGCGTGCTACTTCGTCGATGACGAAAACTCGCCGCACCTGTTCCTCGGTTATGCCGTGGCAGCCGAACGCTTGCTGGGCCAATTCAACGCCGCCGGTATCAAGGTCGACGCCGAACACCCGCTGTTCGTCTACCTGCCCTGCGGCGTGGGCGGCGGGCCTGGCGGAGTGGCGTTTGGCTTGAAGCTGGTGTTTGGCGACCATGTGCACTGCCTCTTCGCCGAGCCGACCCATTCGCCCTGCATGTTCCTTGGCGTTTACACCGGCCTGCATGACCAGACCAGCGTGCAGGACTTCGGCATCGACAACGTCACCGCCGCCGACGGCCTGGCGGTGGGCCGCCCTTCCGGTTTCGTCGGCAAGGCCATGCAACGCTTGCTGGATGGCTACTACACGGTAACGGACGAGCGTCTGTACCAACTGTTGGTACTGGCCCATGACCTGGAGCAGGTACGGCTGGAGCCCTCGGCGCTGGCCGGCATGCCCGGCATGCTGCAGGTGCTGCAAGCGCCGCAGTACCTGGCGCGCAGGGGGCTGACGGCGCAACGCATGGCCAACGCCACGCACCTGGTGTGGGGCACCGGTGGCAGCATGGTGCCGGATGAGGAGTATGCCGCCTACCTGGCCAAGGGGCGTTAAGCCGTGCGCCGGCGATAGGCCAGCAGCAGGAAGACGAACCACAACGGCATCACGCACAGCGCCATCCGCGTATCCGGCTCCAGGGCCAGCAACACCAGCACGAAGCCGAGGAAAACCAGCGACGTGACGGCCATGGGTACGCCACCTGGCAGCTTGAACGTCGACGCCTGGTGCGCGGCCGGGTTGCGTTTGCGGTAGGCGAGGTACGCGGCAAGAATCATCGACCAGGTGAAGATCACCAGGATCGCCGAGATGGTCGAGATCAGCGTGAACACCGTCATCACCTCGGGGATGATGAACAGCAAGGTCAACCCGGTCAGCATGCACACCCCGGAGAACAGCAAGCTGTACACCGGCACGCTGAGTGCCGAAAGCCTGGCGAAGATGGCCGGTGCGTTACGCCGCTCGGCGAGGCCGAAGAGCATCCGGCACCCGGAATAGACGCCGCTGTTGGCTGAGGACGCCGCCGAGGTCAGCACCACGAAATTGAGCATGCCGGCGGCAGCCGGGAAGCCGGCCAGCAGGAACAGCTCGACGAAGGGGCTGCGGTTGGCCGGTACTTCTGCCCACGAAACCACGCTGATGATGCACACCAGTGCCAGGATGTAGAACAGCAGGATGCGCAAGGGAATGGTGTTGATGGCCTTGGGCAGCGAGCGGTGCGGGTTCTTTGCCTCGGCCGCAGTGGTACCGATCAGCTCGGTGCCGGCGAAGGAAAACACGGCAATCTGGAACCCTGCAAAAAAGCCGCTGATGCCATGGGGCAGCACCGCGCCTGGCGCCACCACATTGGCAAGCGAGGCGACCACCCCATTGGGTGATACATAGGCGGTGGCGATCATTACGGCTGCAGTGATGATCAGCAGGACGATGGCGACGATTTTGATGATCCCGAACCAGAACTCCACTTCGCCGAAGATTCGCACCGCCAGCATGTTCAGGCCCAGCAGCACGAACAGGGTGAGGAACGCCGGTATCCAGGCGGGCACGTCCGCATACCAGTACTGGAAGAACCCGGCCACGACCACCACATCACCGACCACCGCCACACTCCAGCTCAACCAGTACGACCAGCTCAGCACGAAGCCTGCGCGCGGCCCCAGGTAATGGGCGACGATGTCGGCGAAAGATTTGAAACGCAGGTCGGATAACAGCAGTTCGCCCATCGCCCGCATGACGAAGAACACGAAGAAACCCAGGATGGCGTAGACCAGCAGGATGGAGGTGCCGGACAGCGCGATGACCTTGCCCGACCCCATGAACAAGCCGGTGCCGATGGCGCCACCGATAGAAATCAACTGGATGTGGCGGTTTTCCAGCGTGCGTTTCAGGTGCCCGTCACGGGGCGAATCTGCAGGTTTGCTTTGCTCAAGGCTTGCGGACATGTCTTGCATGAGCGACCTCTTTTTATTGTTGGAATGGGTGCCAGGGGCAAGGCCCGCACAGGCCTTGCCCCGGTGCTATTTGCACGTGCTATCAACAGGCGCTTTCGAAACCTTGCAGGGTGTTGACGGCATTGATGCCGATTTCGTCGACCATGTAGCCGCCCTCCATCACGAACAGCGTCGGGATACCCGCACGGGCGATCTCGGCGCCCAGGCGCAGGAAGTCTTCGCTGGTGAGCTTGAAGTGGCTGATCGGGTCGTCCTCGAAGGTATCGACGCCAAGGGATACGACGAGAAAGTCGGGCTGGTGCGCGACAACGCGCTTGAGCGCCTCCTGCAAGGCCTGCCGATACTGCGCCCAGGCGGTGCCCTTGTTCAGCGGGTAGTTGGCAGTGAAGCCCTCGCCCGCCCCCGAGCCCTGTTCGTGGGCATAGCCGGAGAAGTACGGGTAGCAGAAGTGCGGGTCACCGTGGATCGACGCGAAGAACACATCGGGGCGGTCGTAGAAAATGTTCTGCGTGCCGTTGCCGTGGTGAAAGTCCACGTCCAGCACGGCCACCCGCTGCGCGCCCTGGCTCAGGCAGCGTTCGGCGGCAATGGCGGCATTGTTGAGGTAGCAGTAGCCGCCCATGTACTCACGGGCCGCATGGTGCCCGGGTGGGCGACACAAGGCGAAGGCGCTGTGCGCGCCATCGATGACCCGTTGCATGCCGGTCAGGGCCACGTTGGCGCTGCTGCGCACGGCCTCCCAGGTGCCGCCGGTAATCGGCGCGCCGGCGTCCATGGCGTAGAAGCCCAGCTTGCCGTCGATGAAGCCCGGTTCTCGGTCGATGGCCAGGTCGCGCACCGGCCATACCAGCGGTAGCGCATCATGGGTCTTGCCGGTGGCCGTCCATTCTGCCCAGGCATTTTCCAGAAAGCTCACGTAGCGCTCGCTGTGCGCCGCGACGTAGCAGGCACGGTCGAAGGCCTGCTCGGCGATGACATCGCCCAGGCCCGTGGCCTGGACACGAGCCAGCACCGTGTCGGCACGCTGGGGGTTTTCGAATGAGGGTGTGATTGCCCCGTCCTTGAGCTCGGAGCCATGGTGCAAGCGATGATTGTGGCTAAAGACTGTCAGCACGCGAATGTCCTTTTTCAAGGTGTTATCGGATAACCAATTTTCGCGAGAGAGCAGTGAAAATGCTTTGCTTTATGCTCAGGCAAACCGGATGCTTGAGCAAAATATTCAGCCGGTAGCCACAAGATGAGCAAAGCTTTTGCTTACGAAGAACTGGACGAGGTAGACCGCGAGCTGCTGCGCTTGCTGCAGGAGGACGGCACCTTGTCCAGCGCCGCCCTGGGCGAGCGCTTGTCGATGACCGTCACGCCCTGCTGGCGCCGGCGCAAGCGCCTGGAGGAGTTGGGGCTGATTAAGGACTACCAGGCCAACCTGGACCGCAAGAAACTGGGGTATGACGTCATGGCGTTTGCCCAGGTGCGCTTTGGCAACCATTCGGCCGAAGCGCCTGATGACTTCGAGCAGGTGATCTTGAAGCTGCCGCAGGTGTTGTCGTGCCACAAGGTGACGGGTGAGGCTGACTATGTGCTGACGGTGCTGGCGACCGACCTGGAGAGCTATGGGCGCTTTGTCGAGGAAGTGTTGCGTCGGCAACCGGGCATTGCTTCGATTCAGTCGAGCTTGGCCTTGCGGGAAATCAAGGCGGTTAGCCGGGTGCCTGTCAGGTAAGGGCGATGGGGGGGCGGGTGCATGCCTTGGTTCTTACAGCGCCTGGGAGATCGAGCGCCGCCCGGGCGGCGCTCGATCTCCCAGGCGCTGCAAGAACCAAGGCATGCCCCACCCCCACCCCCTACTCCGGCAAGCTATACCGCTCGGCAAAATACCGCCGGAAGAACTCAACCGCCACCCGCACCTTGGCCGAGCTTGCCAGTGGCGAGGTGTACACGGCCCAGATATCCGCCGGCTGGTGATAGTCCGCCAACACCTGCACCAGCCGCCCATCCAGCAAGCTGTCGTGCACATCCCACCAGGACCGCAGCAAGATCCCGCGCCCATCCAGGCACCACTGGTGGGCCACCTCGCCGTGGTTGCTCGACAAGCCCCCGGTCACCCGCACGCTCTCTTCGCCATCAGGGCCCTCCAGCTGCCAGATACCAAACGGGTGGTCACGTTCCTTGATCACCAGGCAGTCATGGCTGCCCAGGTCGGCCAGCACTTTCGGCGTGCCGTGGCGCGCCAGGTATCCCGGCGCGGCACAGAGTACCCGGCGGTTCCTGGCCAGGCGCTTGGCGATCAGGTTGGGCGCAATGGTATTGCCCACGCGGATGTCCAGGTCGACCCCCTCTTCGATCAAGTCCACCAGGCGGTCATGCACATCCAGGCGAATATCCAGACGTGGGTAGCGCTCGGCCAGCTCCGACAAGGCCGGCGCCACAAACCGCCGACCCAGGCCCAAACTGCTGGCAATGCGCAGTTGCCCCGCCGGTTCGCGGTGCTGGGCGCTGATGTCATCCCCCATGCGCTGCACCGCGTCGAAAATCTGCAGCGCCCACTGGTACACCCGCTCGCCCTCCTCGCTGACCGTCACCCGCCGGGTGGTGCGGTGCAACAAGCGCACCTCGAGGTTTTGCTCAAGCAGGCGAATGCGTTTGCTGATGTACGCCGCCGACATGCCCAACTCGTCGGCCACCGCAGCAAAGCTGGCGCGTTTGGCCACCAGGAGGAAGATATTGAGGTCGTCGAGGTTTGGCAGATTATTCACACTTCGTGTTCCAAGAATCCATGAATGGCTAGATTATCTCCGATTCAAGGCCTTATAGCATGGCCCGCACCTGTTCCCTAGACAACGAGTGCGCCCCCATGAGCAAGACATTTAGAATTGCAGCAATCCCTGGCGATGGCATCGGCATCGAAGTACTGCCAGAAGGCATCCGCGTGGTCGAGGCTGCTGCCCGCAAGCATGGCCTGGACATCAGTTTCGAATTCTTCGAGTGGGCCAGCTGCGATTACTACCTGGCCCACGGCAAGATGATGCCGGACGACTGGTTCGAGCAGCTGAAGGGCTTCGACGCCCTCTACTTCGGCGCGGTCGGCTGGCCAGACAAGGTACCGGACCACATTTCCCTGTGGGGTTCGCTGCTCAAGTTCCGCCGTGACTTCGACCAGTACGTGAACATTCGCCCGGTGCGCCTGTTCCCGGGCGTACCCTGCCCGCTGGCAGGCCGCGAGCCCGGTGACATCGACTTCGTGGTGATCCGCGAGAACACCGAAGGCGAATACTCGTCCCTGGGCGGGCGCATGTTCGAAGGCACCGAAAACGAGTTCGTGCTGCAGGAATCGGTGTTCACCCGCCGCGGTGTCGACCGCATTCTCAAGTACGCATTCGATGTCGCGCAAACCCGCGAGCGCAAGCACGTTACCTCGGCGACCAAGTCCAACGGCATGGCCGTGAGCATGCCGTACTGGGACGAGCGCACGGCGGCCATGGCTGCCAATTATCCGGAAATCAGCTGGGACAAGCAGCACATTGATATCCTCTGCGCCCGCTTCGTCCTGCAACCGGACCGCTTCGACGTGGTAGTGGCCTCGAACCTGTTCGGCGACATCCTGTCCGACCTCGGCCCGGCCTGCGCCGGCACCATCGGCATCGCCCCGTCGGCCAACCTCAACCCCGAGCGCAAGTTCCCGTCCCTGTTCGAACCGGTACACGGCTCGGCACCGGACATCTTCGGCAAGAACATCGCCAACCCGATCGCGATGATCTGGTCCGGTGCGCTGATGCTCGAGTTCCTCGGCAACGACGGCGCCGACCCGCGCTACCGTGCGGCCCACGATGACATCCTCACGGCCATCGAACAGGTCATTGCCGCCGGTGACACCACCCGCGACATGGGCGGGCAGAAGTCCACCCAGGAAGTCGGCCGGGCCATCACGGCCTTGATCGAAGCCTGACCCGGCCGGGCCGATTAGCACACGTGTCTGACAATCGGCCCTCCCCCTCTTGCGAGCGGCGCGGATTAAATGCAAAATCTGTTAACCATTAGATGTACGTTAACCTTTAGTTAACAACCAAGGAAGGAGTGGTACTGCAACACCCCGGATGCCTGCCGGGTATAACAAGTACGCCAACGTCCAGGAGACGATGATGTCGCACAAGAATAAAAAGATTGATGTGTTCCTGATTACCATGAGCCTGATCGCCGTGCTGCTCACGGTGCTGGGCCTTGCAATGTTCCCCGCCGAAGCCGAACACGCGGCCAACCAGCTGTTCGAACTGTCCACCCGTACCTTTGGCACCAGTGTCCAGGTGCTGGTGTTCGGTAGCACCCTGGCCGTGCTGTACCTGGCCTTCAGCAAGTACGGCAATATCCGCCTGGGCAGTGGCAAACCCGAGTACGCCACCGCGACCTGGGTGTTCATGTTCATCTGCGCCGGCATGGGTTCCTCGACCCTGTACTGGGGCGTGATGGAATGGGCCTACTACTACCAGACTCCCGGCCTCAACATCGCCGCAGCTACCCCCAAGGCGCTCGAGTACAGCATTGGCTATTCGTTCTTCCACTGGGGCGTCAGCGCCTGGTCGATCTATGCCCTGGCCTCGCTGGCCATGGCTTATCACTTCCACGTGCGCAAGAAGAGCGGCCTGAACCTGGCCTCGATCATCGAAGCGGTGACCGGTTTCAAGGCGACCGGCCCCGTTGGCCGCAGTGTCGACCTGATCTTCCTGCTGACCATGATGGGCGCCCTGACGGTATCGCTGGCACTTACCGCCTCGACCTTGACCCGCGGCCTGCATGACCTCACCGGCACCCCCGACACCTTCACCGTGCAATTGCTGGTGATCGGTGCCGTCGCGGTGATGTTCTCGCTCAGCTCCTACATCGGTATCGATGGCGGCCTGCAGCGCCTGAGCAAGATGGTGTGCATCGGCGCGCTGGTATTTGCCGCCGTCATACTGCTGGTTGGCCCGACGCAGTTCACCATCAACAATACGGCCAACTCGATTGGCCTGATGATCCAGAACTACGTGCACATGAGCCTGTTCACCGACCCGGCCGGCGACGGTGCCTTCACCCGCAACTGGACGGTGTTCTACTGGCTCTGGTGGGTGTCGTACGCACCGGGCGTGGCGATGTTCGTGACCCGCGTGTCGCGCGGCCGGCAGATCAAGGAAGTGGTCATGGCCCTGCTGATGGGCGGCAGCTTCGGTTGCTGGTTCTTCTTCGGCGCGCTGGAAAGCTACAGCATGCACCAGTTCATCACCGGTGCCATCGACGTGCCGAAAATGCTCAGTGAACAAGGCGGCGAATCGGCGGTGACACACCTGTTGCTGGCCTTGCCATGGGGCCAGGTGTTCCTGGGTGTGTACCTGTTCATCATGGCGATCTTCTGCGCCTCGCACATGGACGCCGCCGCGTATGCGGTAGCGGCCACCAGCACCCGCAACCTGCGCGAAGGCGATGACCCGACACCGACCCATCGCCTGTTCTGGTGCGTGGTGCTGACCCTGGTGCCACTGGCCATGCTGTTCGCCAAGGCATCGCTGTCGACCATGAAAACCGCGGTGGTACTGACGGCGATCCCGTTCATGGTGATTCTGCTGGTGAAGATCTACGGCTTCTTCAAGTGGATGTTCGAAGACTACGGCCAGGTCTCGGCCTACCGCATCGAGGAAGAGGCAGCGCGCCTGGCCGGTGAAACACCTGCCGAGCATGCCCCGCGCAGTGCCGCCGCCGTGCATTGAAACGAGTGAACTGAACTGGCCTGTGTGGGGCGGCCTCGCCCCACGACGGCAAATTTTTTTGCCCGGCTTGTTAACCAATAGATACTTGTTAACCAATAACTATAAACCGAGCTTGTGAGATCCCGTCATGAATGACTTCAAACGCCTGCCCGCCGATTTCTGTGCGAACGCCGAAGAGGCGTTCACTATCCCTGCCAGCTTCTACACCCAGGCCTCGGTTTTCGAGCACGAGAAGGAAGCCATCTTCGCGCGCAGCTGGATCTGTGTCGGCCACCGCAGCGAAGTGACGCAGAACAATGCCTACATCACCCGCGAAGTGATTGGCGAGAGCATCATCGTGGTGCGCGGTCGTGACAGCGTGCTGCGCGCGTTCTATAACGTCTGCCCGCACCGCGGCCACCAGTTGCTCAGCGGCAGCGGCAAGGCCAAGAACGTCATCACCTGCCCGTACCACGCCTGGACCTTCAAGCTCGACGGCGAGCTTGCCCACGCCCGTAACTGCGACAACGTGGTGAACTTCGACAAAGAGAACTCCACCCTGGTGCCGCTGCGCGTCGAAGAATACGCAGGCTTCATCTTCATCAACATGGACATGGACGCAGGCTCGGTCGAAGACCAGTTGCCGGGCCTGCAAGCGCGCATGCGTGAAGCCTGTGGCGTGATCGACGACCTGCACCTGGCCGCACGTTTCGTCAGCGACACCCCGGCCAACTGGAAGTCGATCGTCGACAACTACCTGGAGTGCTACCACTGCGCCCCTGCCCACCCCGGCTTCTCCGATTCGGTAGACGTCGGCCAGTACAGCCACAGCATGCATGGTAACTGGACCCTGCAGTACGGCCTGGCAAAACCGTCGGAGCAGTCGTTCACCTTCGATGAAAGCGTGAAAGACCCGTCCTTCGCCGGCTTCTGGGCCTGGCCGTGCACCATGTTCAACGTGCCGCCAGGAGCCAACTTCATGACCGTGATCTACGAGTTCCCGGTGGATGCGGAAACGACCCTGCAGCACTACGACATCTACTTCCTCAACACGGACATCACCGAGGAGCAACAGAAGCTGATCAACTGGTACCGCGAAGTGTTTCGCCCAGAAGACCTGCGCCTGGTCGAAAGCGTGCAGAAGGGCCTGAAATCCCGCGGCTACCGTGGCCAGGGCCGGATCATGGCCGACCGCGAGCGCAGCGGCATGAGCGAGCACGGCATTGCCCACTTCCACAACCTGATCGCCGTGGCCCACCTCGACGATTGATCGCTACCGCTTGAGTCATTTGCACGTACTGGTGCGCGGCACGGCCTGCCGCGCGCCCTGGCAGTCGAGGTGAACCATGGCCAACAAATATGAAATGTTCAGCGTGTGCGTGACCGAAGTGGAACAGGCCACGCCGCTGATCAAGCGCTTTACCCTGGCCCGCGAAGATGGCGCGGCGATGCCGGCCTTCTCCGGTGGCAGCCATGTCATCGTGCAGATGCAGGGTGCCGACGGCAGCCAGTTCAGCAACGCCTACTCGTTGATGAGCGACCCGCGCGATACCCGCAGCTACCAGATTGGCGTGCGCCTGGAGGAACAATCCAAGGGCGGCTCGGCCTTCATGCACCAGCAGGTGCAGGTCGGCACCCGCCTGACCATCTCCTCGCCCAACAACCTGTTCGCCCTGGACCCAGCGGCCGGCCGCCATGTGCTGATTGCCGGCGGCATCGGCATTACCCCCTTCCTGGCACAACTGCACGAGCTCGAAGGCGGCGCCGCCGACTACGAACTGCACTACGCCTTCCGCGCCCCGGAACATGGCGCGTTCCAGGCCCAGTTGGCCAACGGCCCGCATGCCGACAACACCCACTTCTACATCGACAGCCTCGATCGCAAGCTTGACCTGGCGGCCTTGTGCGCGGGCCTGGATGCGTCCGCGCACCTGTACGTGTGCGGCCCCAAACCACTGATCGATGCAGTCATCGCCTGCGCCGCCAAGGCCGGCATTGCCGAGCAACGCGTGCATTGGGAGCAGTTTGCCGCAGCCCCGGTGACCGGTTCGGCATTCACCGTGGTGCTGGCGCAGTCGGGCATCGAGTTGCAGGTGGAAGAAGGCATGACCATTCTTCAGGCCATCGAGAAGTCCAAGGCCGCCAAGGTCGAGTGCCTGTGCCGCGAAGGCGTCTGCGGCACCTGTGAAACCGCCATCCTGGAAGGCGAAGCCGAGCACTTCGACCAGTACCTGAGCGATGACGAAAAGGCTGCCCAGCAGAGCATCATGCTGTGTGTGTCGCGGGCACGCTCGGCACGCCTGGTGCTGGACCTGTAACGCGCGATCGGGGCTGCGGGGCGGCCCCACGGGTTTCACCGTCAACCAAAAGTTGACAGCTTGAGTATACTGGCAGGCTCTTGGCCCCGATCAGGACACTCTGCCGATGTTGGAAAACAGCTTTGCCTTTCGCCTCAAGGAACTGCTCGAGCATCACAAGCTGACCCTGCAAGCCGTGGGCACGGCCCTGGGTATTTCCCGCACAGCGGTGCACAAATGGACCCGCGGCGGGGAGATCGACTACGACAACCTGCGTAAATTGGCCGACTTTCTCAAGGTCAACTGGATCTGGCTGCGCTATGGCGACGAAGCCTTGCAGAACATCCAGCAGCCACAGGTGGTCGAGTTGCCGATGACCGACCTGCGCAGGCGCTACACCGCCGAAATCATGGAAAGCGAAACGCGCATGAAACTGGCCCAGGAAGGTGCGCGTATCGTGACCTGGGAATGGAACCTGATCAGCGACGAGGTCACCTATTCGCCAAACGTCGAACAGGTGTATGGCTGGCCAGTGCACCGCAACGAAGACTTCTGGCGCCATCTGCCGGATGAAGACGTGGCGCACATGCAGGCGATGTACGCCCAGGCCGTCGCCGAGGGCAGTGGCTGCGAGTGTGATTTCCGTATCACCCGGCCTGAGGGTGAAGTGCGCTGGATTTCCTCCCGCGCCACGGTGGTACGCGACAGCGCCGGGCGCTCGGTGAAGATGGTCGGCATCAGCATGGACAACACCGAGCGCCAGGTTGCCCAGCAGGCGTTGCGCAACAGCGAAGAACGCTTTCGCGCGATCTTCGAGCTGGCCTGGGGTGCCCTCGCCTACATCGACCCGGACGGCACCTGGCAGCGGGTCAATAACAGCCTCTGCGAGATGCTCGGCTACCGCGCCGAAGAGCTGTACGCCATGACCTTCCAGCACATCACCCATGCCGACGACCTGGCGCTGAACCTGCAATTGCTGGCGCGCATGCTGGCGGGTGAAACCGAGCGCTACGAGGTGGAAAAACGCGTGCGCCACAAGAGCGGCGAATACATCTGGGTGCGCGCCCGCACCTCGCTGCAGCGCCGCGACAACGGTGAGCCGGAGCACCTGATCAGCGTGTTTGAAGACATCACCGCCGAGCGGCAGGAGCATGAGCGGTTGCAGGCGCACATTGCGGCGCTGGAGGCGAAGCTGAGGGGGTTGTGAGGGCTGCCAGGTGTTTGACGTGAGGTTTTTGGCGCCTATGAGGTCGAGCGCCGCGCGGGCGGCGCTCGACCTCATAGGCGCCACAAACCTCACGTAATACACTTATCAGCTCGCAACCGCCCCCTGCCGTAACCAGTCGATAAAGCGCGCAAACAACTCCGACTGTGAATTGATCTCAAGCTTCAGATACAGGTTCTTGCGGTGCATCCGCACCGTCTCCGGTGAAATCCCCAGCTGCACCGCCGTGGACTTCACCGAATGCCCCCGCAAGATCATGTGCGCCACCTCTCGCTCCCGATCGGTAAGCACCTGGCAACCAAAACTCTCGAACGCCGCCTGAACGCTGCCGCGCTCGGCCGAAGCCGTGGCGGCTTCAAGGTTGTAACGGGCATAACGCCCCAGCACTTCGCGCACCATCGGCTCGACCGCCCGCAGCAAGTCGATCTGCCCGCTGCTCAAGCGCGTGCCACTGCACCCCTGGAACAGGCTGAAGGACAGCTTGCGCCCCTGGCTGAGGTCGACGATGTAGTAGCTGTCTTCGCTGCAGCCGGTGCCCAGGTAATAGGCCTTGTAGTAGTCGCTGTCGAAGAAGTGGTCCGGGGCGATTTCTTCGAGGTGATAGAACCCCTCGGCCAGGCCACTCTGCACGGCCAGGCAAAAGGGGTCGAGCAGATAGCCGGCGGCGAAATAGCGCTCCAGCACCGCAGCACGGTGCACTTCGGGGATGCCCTGCTGATACAGCAGCTGCGGTGCCTGCCCCTGGCATTCGAGGCTGATCATCATCGACTCCACCTGCACCAGTTCGCCAATCGCGGCGGCCACGTAGTGCAGGGCATCGGCCGTTTCGCTGTGGCTCAGGGCACGCTGCAGCGCCGCATGCCATTGCTGCAGTGCCCCCAGCGAAAGGGTGAGCGGAGTGTCGGGAGAGGCTTGGGTCATGCCCGGCAGTCTAGCCTGCCAGGCACGCCCACGCACAGCCCTTTGCGCCAGGCTCATCGGCCTTGGTACAGCCCTTGCGCGGTGAGCTCACGCGCCGTTTCGATGATGCACTGGCGCAAGGTTTCGACGATTTCATCCACTTGCGCGTGCGTGATGATCAACGGCGGCGACATCACGTTCAGGTGCATGATCGGCCGAACCAGCAACCCCCTGGCCTGGGCTTTGCTATGGATACGCTCTCCGATGTTGACCGCGTCGGGGAACAACGCCTTGCTGGTTTTATCGGCAACGAACTCGACACAGGCCATCAGCTTCATGCAGCGCACATCCCCGACCAAGGGCAGGTCGCGCAGGCTGTGCAGCCGTTGTTCCAGGTAGCTGCCAACATCCTTGACGTGCGCCAGCAACTGCTCGCGCTCGATGATCTCGATGTTCTTCAGGGCCGCTGTGCAGCACACCGGGTGCCCGCTGTAGGTGAAACCGTGGGTGAAGCAGCGGCCCTTGCCTGGCTCGGCGATCACCTGCCAGATCCGCTCCGAGAAGATGCACGCACCCAGCGGCAGGTAGGCCGAGGTCAGGCCTTTGGCGGTGGTGATGATATCCGGGGTTACCCCGAACAGCTCCTCGCTGGCGAAGAAGGTGCCCAGGCGACCGAACGAGGTCACCACTTCGTCGGCGACGAACAGAATGTCGTAGGTCTGACACACCTGCCACATGCGCTCGAAGTAGCCCTTGGGCGGGATGATCACCCCGCCCGAACCCATGATCGGCTCGGCGAAGAACGCGGCCACGTTGTCGGCGCCCAGGGAAAGGATCTTGTCTTCGAACTCGGCCACCAGGAAGTCAAGGAACTCGGCCTCGTCCATGTCGTCCGGCGCACGGTACACGTTGGGGTTGGAGACGTGGTGGATCAGCTCATGGGCGTAGTCGAACTCAGGCACGCGGTCGGCCGCCTTGTTGCCGATCGCCATGGTCAGCGTGGTGGAGCCGTGATAGGCGTTGTAACGGGCGATCACGTGCTTTTTGTGCGGCTTGCCACGGCAGTTCTGGTAGTACTGGATCAGCCGGTAGGCGGTGTCGACGGCAGTGGAGCCACCGGTGGTGAGGAACACGTGGTCGAGGTCGCCCGGCGCCAGTTGCGCAAGCTTCTGGCACAGCGCGATGGCGACGTCGTTGGCCATGTCGGAAAACGGATTGGAGTAGGCCAGCTTGCGTACCTGGTCGGCGATGGCCAGGGCCATCTCTTCGCGGCCCAGGCCGATATTGGTACACCACATGCCGCCGACCGCATCGAGAAAACGGTTGCCGTGAGTATCGCGAATGTAGGCGCCTTCACCTTCGACAATGTTCAGCGCGCCCTGTTCGCGGTGCTCGTCGAACACATGGTAGCCGTGCATGTAGTGGGCCTTGTCGGCGTCCACCAGTGGGTCGTGGGCGATGGCGAATGCTTTGCTTGGGGTGGCCATGGGCAGCTCCTTGGCGGGAATCGGTTGGCAGTGTTCAGAAACCGGTCTTGACCGTGCTCCAGACCCGGGTGATGGCGCGCATGTCCTTGGGGCTCTGGGTCTTCTGGGCGAACAGGCGTTCGCGGGTCTTGGCATCGGGGTAGATCGCCGGGTCCTGGCGGATGTCGGCCTGTACCAACGCCGTGGCAGCGGCATTGCTGTTGGCGTAGTGGATGTAGTCGGTGACCTTGGCCATGGTTTGCGGCTGCAGCAAAAACTCGATGAAGCGGTGCGCGTTGGCCGCGTGCGGCGCGTCCTTGGGGATGTACAGGTTGTCGAACCAGATCAGCGAACCTTCCTGGGGGATGAAGAACGACAGCTTGATGGCCTTCTTCGCCTCTACCGCACGGGCCTGGGCAGTGGCGTAGTCACCTGACCAGGTCAGTGCCAAGCAGACATCGCCATTGGGCAGGCTGGTGAGGTAGTTGACCGAATCGAACTTGCGGATGTACGGGCGAATGCCCATCAGCAGTTGCTCGGCAGCCTTCAGGTCGGCCGGCGCTGCGCTGCGTGGGTCCTTGCCCAGGTACTGCAGGGCCAGCGGGATCACCTCGGTCGGCGCGTCCATCAAGGTGACGCCGCAGTCGGCGAAGCGCGAGACGATCTTGGGGTCGAACAGCATGGCCAGCGAGCCGATCGGTGCATCGGGCATGCGTGCGGTGATCTTGTCGACGTTGTAGGTGATGCCTGAACTGCCCCAGGTGTAGGGTGCCGAGTATTTCAGCCCCGGGTCGTACCCTTGCAGGTTGCTGACCACCTGCTCATCCAGGTTGTGCCAGCTGGGCAGTTGCTGCTTGTCCAACGCCTGGAACACGCCAGCCTGGATCAAGGGGGGGACCAGGGAAGCGTTGAGCATCACCAGGTCATAGCCGGAGCGGCCGGTCAGCAGTTTGGTCTGGACGGTCTCGTAGCCATCGAAGGTGTCGTAGACGACCTTGATGCCGGTGGCCTTCTCGAAGTCGGCCAGGGTGGTCTCGCCGATGTAGTCGGTCCAGTTGTACAGCCTTAGCGTGTTCGCGCTGCCCTCCTCCACCGCCAGTGCCTGCGTGGCGGCCGACGCCAGCAGCAGACCGCCAATCACCTTCAGTGCCTTGCGCATAGCAACTCCATCGTGTGACTGCTCCGGATCGAGCCGATGGGTTCACTATCGGGGGATTTGCTTGAGGGCAACATACCCCGAATGTGTGGGTGGTCGTTTGTAGGAGCGGCCTTGCGTCGCGAAAGGGCTGCGTAGCGGCCCCTCGATTTCAGCGTCACCGCACATATCCGGGGGCCGCTGCGCAGCCCTTTCGCGACGCAAGGCCGCTCCTACACACATACACAACCGCGTTACCTCAGCGGATACAACGCCTCATCGAACTGCGCCAAGCGTGGGAACACCAGCGGCTGGTCGTCTGCCAACTGCTCCAGACGCTGCTGGTATTGCTGCAAAAACCCCTGGCGGGCCTCGGCGCTGATGTACGGCACGTGCCAGGCCACGAACGGTGGCAGCACCTCGAACCCGACATAGGCCAGCGTCCCCCGCAGAATCGGCCGCAACATGTCCTCGAGCGGCCCGTGAATCGCCCCTTCGCCAAACATGTGCTCACGCCCGCCCAGGGTCACCGTCACCAGCGCCTTCTTGCCAGCCAGCCCGCCCTGATCGTAGAAGCGCTTGCCGCCATAGCACACGCCCGACACCAGCACCCGGTCGATCCAGCCCTTGAGCATGGCCGGCGCCGAGAACCAGAAGATCGGGAAGTTCAGCACCAGCAGGTCCGCCCATAACAGCTTGTCCAGCTCTTGCTGGATATCCGCAGCGATAGCGCCGCTCTTGACCCCCAGGCGCTGCTCCAGGGCGTAGACCAGGTACTCGGGGTTCTCGCGCTGGGCGAAATCATCAGCACTGGCCACCGGGTTCCAGCCCATGGCGTACAGGTCGCTGACCTGCACCGGGTGACCCTGGTCGCGAAAGGTGGCCACGGCCTGGTCACGCAGGGCTGCGGTGAAGGATTGTGGCTCGGGGTGAGCGTGGACGATCAGTACATTCACAACGTTTCTCCTCACACAAAACGGGATGCGTCAGCGACGGCGCAACACGCGATACAGCCGCGCCTACTCACGCAGGGGCCTGCTGTTGCATCAGTGCCTGGGCACAACGGGCAATGCGCCGGCAGGCATCGACCAGCGCCTCGGGGCCCACCACCAGCCCCAGGCGGATGTGCCCGGCGGCGCTGGGGCCAAAGGCCTCGCCGGCCAGCACCGACACACCTTCGCGGTCCAGCAGGCGGTCGGCAAAGGCCTGCGCGCTGAGGCCGGTTGCGCGAATATCGACCATCACGAACATGCCGCCATCGGGTTTCAGGGCCTTGACGCCCGGGCAACCCGCCAAGTGTTCGCACACCAGGTCGCGGCGCTGGCGATAGGCGTCGCGCATGGCCTCCAGTGCTGGCATCGGCTGGGTCAAGGCCACCACGGCGGCGTCCTGGATAAAGTCCGGCGAGCCATACAGCATGCACAGGGCCAGGTTTTCCAGGTGCGTGGCCAGCTCAGGCGAGCTCACTACCCAGCCCACCCGCCAGCCAGTCATGGCGTGGGATTTCGACAGGCTGTTGAGGGTCGCGGTGCGCTCGGCCATGCCCGGCAGGCTGCCAGGGCTGACATGCTCGCCGTCGTACAGCAGCTCGCTGTACACCTCGTCAGAGATCAGCCACAGGTCGTGGGCGATGCACAGCGCTGCCAGTGCCTCCCAGGTCGCGCGCGGCAAGCTTGCCCCCGAGGGGTTGTGCGGGCTGTTCAGGGCCAGGGCGCGGGTACGCGGGGTGATGCGCGCCGCGACGTCCTGCGGGCACACCCGAAAACCGTTCTCCGGCTTGACCGGCACCGGTACCACTTTGGCGCCGCAGGCACCGAACACCGCCTCGTAGGTGACGTACATGGGCTCGGCGACAATCACCTCGTCGCCGGGGTCGAGCACGCACTGGGCCACGCAGAACAACGCGCACTGCGCACCCGCCAGCACCGTGACCTGCTCGGCACTGACGGCCTGGCCGCTGCGTTGCCGGTGGCGATCGGCGATGGCCTGGCGCAGGGCGAGCTTGCCGCGCACATCGGCGTAATGGGTATGGCCTGCTCGCAGGCTGTCGATAGCAGCCTCGACGATGGGGCCCGGGGTGTCGAAGTCCGGGTCCCCCACCGACAGCAGCAGGATGTCCTTGCCCTCGGCCTGCAGCGCCAGGGCGCGGTAATGGATGTCCCAGGCGGCGGCGCCGTCGCCGGCGATACGTTGGGTCAGCTTGGCGTAATGCATGGCAATCTCCCTTCAGTACGGGGTCAGTCGACGAGAATCTTCGGGTTTGAGCTGCCCCACACGGTGTACAGGTCAGCCAGCAATGCACCGTTGATGTCTTCCATTTCGCCCTGGGTGATCTCACCCCCGGCCTGCTTGCCGAACAGCACCACCTCGTTGCCGTTCTTGACGTCGGGGAAGTCGGTGACATCGACCATCAAGGTGTTCATCGACACCTTGCCCACCACCGGCACGCGGTGGCCGTTGATCAGCACATGGCCCTTGTTGGTGAATACCCGGCGGTAGCCGTCAGAGTAGCCGACGGTGATATTGGCCAGGCGCGCGTCACGCGCCAAGGTGAAGGTGCGGTCATAGCCGACAGTATTGCCGGCCGGGTAGCTGTGCACGGCGGCCACCCGCGACTTGAACTGCATGGCGCGCTGGTACTCGGTGCGCGCCGGCACGGTATCGCCGAACAGCGCACCGCCGGTGCGGACCATGTCCAGGCGCGCCTCGGGCACCTCCAGGGTGGCGAAGGAGTTGGCCGCGTGCAGGGTCAGCTGGCTGCGGTCGAGCTTGGCATGCTTGATCAGCCAGTCGGCCTGCTGGTTGAACGCTGCCAGGCCCTTGCGTACATCGTCCTTGTCTTCCACAGCGAAGTGGGTCATCAATGCCACCAGCTTCAGGTGCTTCTGGTCGGTGATCTGCAGCGCTTCACCGCGCCCGCTCCAACTGGCCATCTCTACCCCGTTGCGGCTCATGCCGCTGGAATTGAGCGCCAGGTGAATACGCAAGGTCTTGCCATGGCGCTCGGCGATGGCGTCAGCCTGGCGGGCAAATTCGGCGCTGCCGACCAGTTCTTCCATGTCGTATTGCAAGGCATCTTCCAGCTCGCTCAGGCTGGCCAGGCGCACCCGCACCAGTTGCCCGGTAAAGCCGCTGGCCCTCACCACGCGGGCTTCCTCGTTGCTGGCCACCGCCACGCAGGGCACGCCAAGGGCAATGACCGAGGGCATCACCAAGCCGATGCCGTGGCCGTAGGCATCGGCCTTGAGCACGGCGCACAGCTTGGACTTGCCACCCAGCTCCGCTTGCAGGGTGCGGATGTTGTGTTGCAGGGCGCTTGCGCTGACCTCGACCCAGGCATTGCTGTTTTGCACGGTCAGGGCGTTGCTGCCGTTGTCCATCGACAGCGGTGGTGCGGCATACAGCGGGGCCTGGCCGGTGATCAGCAGGGCCAGGGAAGCAGCCAGAAGCGTGCGGCGAAATGGCATGGGGGTTTCTCTTGTCATGGGTAATGCGCCGCTGTCAGCAGACGCAGGTATGTTTGAGTTCGATAAAGGTCACGCCTGGCGTGGCGAAGCCGCAGGCCAGGTCTGCCTGCAAGGCATCCAGGTCGCGCGGCTGGCGCACTGCGCAGCCAAATGCGCGGGCCAGGCCGATGAAGTCGGGGTTGCGCGGCAGCACGCCAACCGGCTCGATGTCCAGGCCAAGCATGTCGTCACGGATCTGCCCGAGGGCATCGTTGTTCCACAGCAGCACCACCAGCGGCCGGTCCAGTTCCTCGACGGCGGTGGCCAGCTCCTGGGCGGTATAGAGGAAACCGCCGTCGCCGACCAGCACCAGGCCGGGGCGGTGGTCAGTGGCGAACATGCCGCCGATACCTGCCGGCAGGCCGTAGCCGAGGGTGCCGTAACCGGTGGGGTGCAGCCAGCTGCGCGGGGCCCGGCTGGCAAAGGCGTAGTTGCCGGTGTAGGCCAGTTGGGTCATGTCGCTACTGATGAAGGCGCCATCCGGCAGCACCGCTTCGATGCGATCGAGGATGGCCTGGTGAATGGCCTGCAACGGCGCATGCCCGTCACGGATGGCCTGGCGCAGGGCGGCCACCGTTGCGATAGCCTGACGAGGGTCGCGATCGCCCTCGGGCAAGGACGCCAGCAAGCCGTCGAGGGTCTGCCGCGCATCACCGTGCAGGGCCACGGCGCAGGGGTAGAAGTCGTTGAACTTGCGCGGGTCGATGTCCACCCGCAGCAACTCGCCATTGACCGGCAGGCGCTCGCGCCAGAAGTCGGTGTCGGCCATTTCGGTGCCCACCGCCAGCACCACATCGGCTTCGCTGATCAGTTGCCAGCCTGGCGCCACGCACAGGCTCGAACCGGCATTGAGCGGCGCCTCGGGAGGCAGCAGGCCCTTGCCGGCGACGCTGGTGAACAGCGGCGCGGCCAGGCGCGTGCTCAGTTGCTGAAGTTGTTCGGCAGCGTGCAACGCGCCGCCGCCAGCGATGATCATTGGCCGTTTGGCTGCGGCCAGCTTCAGCGCGGCCTGGCCCAGCGTGGCCTGGTCGGGCTGGCCCCGCCCTGGCCGGCGCACCACCTCGTCGCTCCAGTCGCGGGCAACGGGCGCGGCAAGCACGTCCAGCGGCACCGAGATGTGCACCGGGCGCGGGCGTTCGCTATCGAATACCGCCCAGGCACGGGCAATCAGCTCGGGCAGGTCGTCGGCGCCCAGCGCCACGGCGGAAAACGCCGTGATCGGCGCAGTCATGGCGCGCTGGTCCTGGGTTTCATGCAGGCAGCCCCAGCCTTTGCCCAGGCTGGCCGTGTGGTTGACGCTGGAAATCACCAGCAGCGGGATCGAGTCGGCATAGGCCTGGCCAATGGCGGTGGCGGCATTGGTCACGCCTGGGCCGGTGATGACAAAGCACACCCCTGGCCTGCCACTGACCCGGGCATAACCATCTGCCATGAAGCCGGCGCCCTGCTCATGCCGGGTCAGCACATGGCGGATGCCACTGCCGGGCAAGCCGCGGTACAGCTCCAGGGTATGCACCCCAGGGATACCAAACACAGTATCCACCCCGTAGTTGGCCAGCAGCCGTACCAGCGCCTGGCCGGCAGTCATCGGGCGCTCATGCATGTTGATCTCCTTGCGGCTGGCCGAGGCGGATCAGCGCATCGACCGCGGTGGTGCCGTGGGCACCGACCATCAATGGGTTCACATCCAGTTCCAGCAATTGCCCGGCGTTTTCACAGGCGTAGTCGGCCACGGCGCGGATCGCCGCCACCAGTGCCTGCAGGTCGGCCGCCGGGCGGCCACGGAAACCTTGCAACAGGCTGGCGCTGCGCAGGCCCAGCAGCGCGGCGCGGATGGCGCTGTCGGTGGTCGGCAGCAACAGGCTGACGCTGTCCTTGAGCAACTCCACCAGCACGCCGCCAGCGCCGATTACCAAGGCCAGGGCGAAATCGTTTTCACGCTTGATACCGACGATCAGCTCGGCCAACGGCGGCGGCGCCATGGGTTCGAGCAGTATCTGGTCGAACGGCACGCCTGGCGCATAGGCGCCGATGCGCTCGCGCATCTGCACCAGGGCGGCCTGTAGCGCCGCTGCATCACGCAGGTTCAGCGCAACCGCACCGGCTTCGGTCTTGTGCGGCAACTGCGCACTGACAGCCTTGAGCACCAGTGGGTAGCCCACCCCGGCAGCATCGTCCAGCGCGCGTTCAGGGGTACTCAGCACCCCGGCCGGCACCGGCAGACCAAAGGCGCTCAGGGCTTGTTTGGACTGCCATTCATCCAGCAGCCGGCCAGCGCCTTCGAGGGGCTGTGGGCTCAGCGGTACCTGCGCCGCCTCGCCCTGCTCCAGCAGGCGCTGGCGGCTGCGTTGATACGCCACGATCCGCCCCCACGCCGCCAAGCCATCTTCAACCCCTTGCAGCGCAGCGATGCCGCGCGCATGCAGGCGTTCACGGGCGGCTGCCGGCAACAGCTCGGGAAACGCCGAGGTGACGAAGCCGATCTTGCCGTGGCGCTCCAGCGCATCGCAGTACAGCGCCAGCAACAGGTCGCATTCCTTGCGCTCGCCGGTGAACTGCGCCGGGTAGTCGAGCACCAGCATGGCCGCATCCGCCGCGCCGCACAGGGTGCTGTCGAGCATGCGTTGCAGGGCCGCTTCATCGCCCCAGATCGCGGTGGTGAAATCCAGCGGGTTGACCAGGTTGGCGTAGGCCGGCAGCACGTGGGCCAGCGCGGCGACCTGCCCCTGCTCCAGGCTGGGCAGGCTCAGCTGGTTGCGCTCGGCGTAGTCGGCGATCAAACCGGCGTCACCGCCCGAACAGGCCAGCGCGAGCAGCCGGCCATCGCCAGGCAGGCGGCCACAAGCGGCGGCCTTGAGCGTCTCGACGAAGCTCACCGGGCCACTCACGCGAATCACGCCCAGGCGCTGGAACAGGCTGTCATACAGGGCATCGGAGCCAGACAGCGAGCTGGTGTGGCTGAGCGCCAGTTCCGCACCGATCTGCGACACGCCGGTCTTCAGGGCAATGATCGGCGTGCCCTGCTGCAGCGCCTTGTACGCAGCGCGGGCAAAGCCGGGCACGTTTTTCAGGCCCTCGAGGTGCAAGCCGATGGCGGTCACCCGTGGGTCGTCGAGCAGCACGTCCATCAGCTCGGCCACGCCCAACTGCGCCTGGTTGCCGACCGACGCCATGTAAGCCACCGGCAACGAACGGTCGCTCATGGACAGGTTGTAGGCGAAGTTGCCGCTTTGGGTGAGGATCGCCACGCCCTTCTCTACCTGCTTGCCACCATGGGCCACCGGCCACAGGGCGGCACCGTGCAGGTAGTCGAGCAGGCCATAGCAGTTGGGGCCGAGCAAGGCCATGTTGCCGGCCGCCGACAGCAAGCGCTGCTGCAGCAGGTGGCCTTGCTCGCCGCTCTCGGCAAAGCCCGAGGCATAGCAGATGGCACCCCCGGCACCGAGGGCGGCCAGCGCCTCGACGCAGTGCAGGGTCAGCTCACGGTTGGTGGCGATGAACACCGCGTCAGGCGCGCAGGGTAAGTCCGCCACCTGCGCTACACAGGGGATGCCCTCAAGGCTGGCGTGCTGCGGGTTGACCAGCCACAGCGGGCCGGCAAAGCCACCTTCGGCACAGCGCTTGAGGGCCCGGGCCATGCTGCGCCCGCCCACGAAGGCCAAGTGCCGTGGCGCCAGAAGGCGCTTGAGGTTGTCACGAATCGAATGCGACATGCTGATTCTCCAGGGCGATCAACGCAGCAACGGGCGCAGCAGTTCGCGGGCAATGATGTGCCGCTGGATTTCCGAGGTGCCCTCCCAGATCCGCTCGATGCGGGCGTTGCGCCAGATGCGTTCGACCGGCCCTTCGTCCATCAGGCCCATGCCGCCAAAAATCTGCACGGCTTCGTCGGCGACCTTGCCCAACACTTCGCTGGCGAACAATTTGGCCATGCCCGCTTCGCCATCGGTCATGTTGCCTTGGTCCATCTTCCAGGCGGTGTGCAGGGTGAGCAGTTCGGCGGCGCGGATCTGCGTGGCCATGTCGGCCAGCTTGAACGACACGCCCTGGTAGCTGCCGATGGGTTGGCCAAACTGCTTGCGGTCGGCAGCCCACTGCAGGGAGGCGTCGAGTGCGCGCTGGGCTTGGCCGACGCAGTTGGCGGCGACCATCACGCGGCCGGCGGTAAGCCAGGCGTTGGCCACTTCCCAGCCCTTGCCGACCTCGCCCAGCACCTTGCTGGCCGGTACCCGGCAGTCGTCGAAGAACAGCTCGTAGGTGTGATAACCCCGGTTGCTCACGCACTTGGGCCCGCGGCGGATGGTCATGCCGGGGGTATCCCGGTCGACCAGCAAGGCGGTGACCGCATTGCGCTTGCGCCCGTTGTGCTCGTAGGTGTCGGTGACCGCGAAGACGATGGCGAAGTCGGCATGGCCGGCGTGGCTGATGAAGTGCTTGCTGCCGTTGATCACGTAGTCGTCGCCCTGGCGTGCGGCACGGGTCTTGATGGCGTTGGCGTCAGAGCCGGCGCCGGGTTCGGTCAGGGCGAAGCAATCGGTCTTTTCACCCTGCACGCACGGCAGCAGGTAATCGGTGATCTGTTGGTCCTTGCAGGCCATGAGAATTTTCGAGGGGCGCGCGACGAACACGTGCAGTGCCCAGGAAACCTTGGACAGCTCGCGCTCGATCAGTGCCTGGGACAGGTAGTCGAGGCCACCGCCGCCGACTTCCTCGGGCATGTTGAAGGCGTAGAACCCGGCGGCGATGGCCTTGCCGCGGATCTGCGCGGCAAGCTCCGGCGACACGGCGTCGGCGCGGTCCACCGCCTCTTCATGGGGCAGCAGTTCCTTGGCCACGAAGCTGCGTACCGCTTCCACCAACATTTCTTGTTCTTGGGTCAGTTGGAAATTCATCTGCGAAGGTCCTGGAGGGGGAACGGGTTATTGGCCAACGAAGTGTGGCGGGCGGCGTTGCACCGAGGCCTTGAGCGCCTCGGCGCCGTCCTGGCTACGCCCGCACAGCAAGCCGGCCTGGCGCTCGGCCTCGAGCTGCTCGGCCAGGGTGCGTTGCGCGCCCTCGCGGATCAGCCGCTTGGTCTGCGCGTAGGCGAAGGTCGGGCCGTTGGCCAGGCGGCCGGCCAGTTCGGCAGCCACTGCAGGCAATTGCTCGTCGGCGCAGACCTCGCTCACCAGCCCCGCCGCCAACGCGCGGTCGGCGCCCCACAGTTCATCGAGGAACAACAGCCGTTTGGCTTGCTCGCTGCCGATCAGCCGCGGCAGGTGCCAGCTGGCGCCGGCGTCGGGGCTGTAGGCCATGCTGGTGTAACCGGCCTTGAAACGGGCCGAGGCGGCGGCGATGCGCAGGTCGCAGCACAGGCTCAGGTCCATGCCGCCGCCGACGGCGGTGCCATTGATGGCGGCGAGGGTGGGTTTGTCGAGGGTGTGCAGGCGCAGCATCAGGGCGTGGGCGGTCTCGGTCCAGCCGTAGCTTTCCAGCGCGCCCCGGGCTTCGGCTTCGGCCCACTCGGCAAGGTCGGCACCAGCGCAGAAGCTGCGCCCGCTGCCGGTCAGCACCACCACGCGTACAGCCGGGTCGCTGTTGCAGGTGTCCAGCAGGGCATGCAGTTGCTTGAGGGTGGGGATGTCCAGCGCGTTGCGCTGTTCGGGGCGGTTGAGGGTGATCCAGGCAACGCCGGCTTCGACCTTGCTCAACAGCGACGATGACGGGGTAGTCATGGGGGGCCTCTCGGTATTGTTGTTAGGGGTGGAGGGCTTGACGAGCTGATACTAAACGAGTGTTCAACAAGGTGGAGTGGGTTGTTACAACTTTGCACAACTCGGGTTTTTGCGGTGAGCTGTGAGATAGCGGGGGGCTGCTTTGCAGCCCTTTCGCGGCGCGAGGCCGCTCCTACAGACGACCGCGTTCTGTTGGAGGAGCGGCCCCGGCAGACCCAAGCCCTACCCCACACTCGGCGCCAAGGCCCCCTGGCGCCGACGGTTCACCACGAAATACGCCGCATAGCACAGGGCAATGAAGCCAAAGCCCCAATACAACGACGGCCGCTGGGTCTCATCCATGGCTAGGAACACGAACAGCGAGCAGCACAAGGTGATGCACAGCAGCGGCACCAGCGGATACAGCGGCGCCTTGTACTTGAGGTCCTGCAGCTGCCCACCATCGCGCAGAAACGCCTTGCGGAACCGGTACTGCGCCAGGGCGATGACGATCCAGGTCACCGTGCCAGACATGCCACTCACCGCCATCAGCACCATGAACAAGGTGTCGGCGGCGATGAAGCTGGTCATCAGCGACACCAGGGCAAAGCACAGGGTGATGCTCAGGGCACGCAGCGGCACCCCGCGTTTGCTCAACGGCGACAGGCTTCTGGGCGCCATGCCCGTCTTCGACATCGCCCAGAGAATGCGTGTGGAGGCATACAGCCCGGAGTTGCCCACCGACAGGATGGCGGTGAGGATGACGAAGTTCATCAGGTCGGCCGCATAAGGAATGCCGACCATGTCGAATACCTGCACGAACGGGCTTTCCATCAAGCCGGCCTGCTCGTAGGGCACGATGGCTGACAGCACGGCAATCGCCAGCACGTAGAAGATCAGCACGCGGAACACCACGTTGCGCACGGCGCGGGGGATGCTCTTTTCCGGGTGCTCGGTCTCGCCGGCCGCCACGCCCATGATTTCGCAGCCCTGGAAGGCATACACCACGGTCATCATCACCGCGAACACCGCCGACAGCCCGTGGGGGAACACCGACTCGCCCATCAGGTTGTTCAGCATCGGCGCCGGCGCCCCGCTGTTCAGCGGGATGGCGCCAAAGATCACCAGCAGGCCGATCACGATGAAGCCGAGGATGGTCGCCACCTTGATCCCCGAGAACCAGTACTCCGCCTCGCCAAAGGCCCGCGTGGCCAAGGCATTGAGGCCGAACAGCACGACCACGAACAACGCCGACCAGTACCAGATCGGCACCTCGGGGAACCAGCGGGTCATCAACATGCCTGCAGCGGTGAACTCCAGGCCCACGGTGGTGGCCCAGCTCATCCAGTACACCCAGCCGATCATGAAGCCGGTGGCCGGGCCGATGAACTTGGTGGCGTGAGCCTGGAACGAACCGGAGACCGGCATCTGCACCGACAGCTCGCCCAGGCAGACCATCACCAGGTACATCAACAGCCCCGCCACCAGATAGGCCAGGATCGCGCCCATCGGCCCGCCATGGTTGATGGTCACGCCCGAGCCCATGAACAGACCGGTGCCGATCACACCGCCCAGCGACAGCATGAAGATGTGCCGGCTTTTCAGCGCGCGGGTGAGCTGGATCTTGCCTTCGTGAGTGTCAGTCATGGCGCATCCCCCCGTTGCTGGGGGTGCGTGGCAACGCGGGCGCGCCGCTTACAAGCGTTGGTTCAAGGAGGGGCTGAGCGCTACGGCATGTCATTATTGTTATCTCCAATAAGCCTCATGGACCGCGTGCAACACGGTTGCCATCGATTATTGGAAACGGATGTAAGGTGCCGTTGTACGAACCGCTCGAAGATGTAAAAAGTCGTAAGTTTTTTGTACGTCAGCGCTGGGTCAGCTGTTGCAGGGTCGTGCGGGCCTGTTCCAGCTGGGCTGTCAGCGGCTCGCCGAGCGCCAGCAGCGCCTGCGCGTCGTGACGCTGCGCTGCCGCCTCAAGGCGGCGCAACAGCGCAGCCAGGCCGGCAAAACCCAGGGAATCGCAACTGCCCGCCAGGCGGTGCGCAAGGTGCAACACCTCTGTGCAGTCCATGGCCTGCAGGGCATCGGCCAACGCGGTAGCGTGTTGCTCGAGCGACTGGCGCAACACCGCCAGCAGGTCCTGAAGCTTCTGCTCACCGAGCAAGCTGCGGTGGGTTTGCAGCAGCGACCAGTCCATGCCCGCGCCATCGGCAGGCGCAGCCAGCTCGGCAGGCGCCGCCTCGGCCAGGGCCTGGCGCAGCTGGCCCAGCCGCAGCGGCTTGGCCAGTACCCCCTGCATGCCGGCGGCCAGGTAACCGGGCACCTGCGCTGGCTGCACCCCGGCGGTCAGCGCCAGGATGCGGCTGTCACGGTTTGGCCCTGGGGTAGCGCGGATACGCCGGCACAACTCCACCCCGTTCATGCCGGGCAAGTGCACGTCCAGCAGGATCAGGCCGAACCGCCGCTGGGCACAGGCTTGCAGGGCTTGCTCGGCGTCCTCGGCAAAGCACACCCGGTGGCCATCGCGGGCCAGCAAGCCGCCCACCACCTCGCGGTTCAGCGCCACGTCCTCGACCACCAGGATATCCAGGCTGGCCGAGGCTACGTGAGCGTGCTCACGGGCGACGGCAGGCTGCCCACGCGCCATGTCGAGCTCGAACCAGAAGCAACTGCCCTGCCCTGGCACGCTGTCCAGGCCTATGCACCCGCCCAGCTTTTGCACCAGGTGCTTGCAGATCGCCAGGCCCAGGCCGGTGCCCCCGTAACGCCGGGCCACGGCTTCGCTGGCCTGGATGAAGCGGTCGAAGATCTTCGCCTGCATGGCCGGTTCGATGCCGATGCCATTGTCACTGACCGACACCCGCAGCCGCTGCCCGCGTTCATCGCTGGCCAGCACCTGCACCCTCAGCGTGACCTGGCCGTGCTCGGTGAACTTGATGGCGTTGGCCAGCAGGTTGCTCAGCACCTGGCGCAGGTACTGCTCGGCGCCGTGCTGGTGCTCGGCCAGCTGCCCGTCGATCGCCACGTGCAGCGTATCGCCGCGCTCCAGGGCCATGGGTTCGAGCAATGCCAGCACCTCCCCGCACAGCTGGCGCAGCGAGAAAACCAGCGTTTCGGCGTGGCTTTCACCCTCTTCCAGGCGGGCAAAGCAAAGCACCTCGTCAAGAATGGCCAGCAGCCCCTCGCCGGCCTTGTACAGGGCCTCCAGGCGTTGCCGGTCGGTAGCGTCGAGCCGGGCCCCACGCAGTAGTTCGGCCATGCCCAGAATGCCGTTGAGCGGCGTGCGCAACTCATGGCTCATGGTCGCCAGAAAGCGCGACTTTGCCAGGTTGGCGGCTTCAGCCTCGTCCTTGGCCCGGGCCAGGCTCGCCGTGCGCCGCTCGACCATGGCCTGCAGCTCATCGCGCTTGCCCTGCAGCGCCAGGCGGTCGAGCTCGCGGCGCTCGATGTCGCTGAGGATGGCCCGGCGCATATCGTCCAGCGCATGGGCCACGGTGTCGATTTCGTCCGGGCGCGCCGAGCGGCGCCGGTCCAGGCGCAGCGGCTGCTGCCAATGCCCGGCACCGATGCGCCGGGCAAACTCGGCCATCACTTGCAAATGGCGCGTCACCAGGCGGTAGAACAACCCCGACAGCGCGACGGCCAGGCCACATAGGAAAACGCCCATCCACAGCAGGCTGGCCAGGCCTGTGGCATACAGCCGCCGGTGCACCGCGCCCAGGTCGATGCTGACCTCCAGTTCGCCAAGGTGCCGCGCGGGCCCCGAGGGCGGCTGGTAATCCAGGGGGAAGCGCTCGATGCGCAGGGGCCCCTTGGGCTCGGCATCACCGCGCAACAGGGTGAAGTCATCGCTGACCAGGCGTACCCGGGCCACATCGGAAAAGTCCACCAGGCCACGCAACTGCACATCCAGTTGCGCTTCGTCGAGGTCCCACAGGCTGCGCTCGAGGCTTGCCAGGTAACCGGCGCGGATCAACGCCATGCGCGCTTCGATATCGCGCATCTCACGGCGGTATTCGAAGTACAACTGCACAGAGCTGGCCAGCACGGTGAAGCACAGGCTGAACAGCAGGATGAACAGCAGCAGGCGCCGCAGCAGGCCATCGGTGCGCAGGCGGATCATCGCGCGTCCGCCGGCAGGTCGATCATGTCGCGGTAGGTCACTTCGCTCTGCTCCAGCCAACGGTCGATCTCGCCGGCTTCGCGCATGCGCTGCAGTTGACGGTCGATCTCGTCCATGTGCTGGCTCAACGGTGATTGCCGCGACACCGCAACGCGCAGGTAGTCCACGCTCAGGGCGGCGGGCAAGGCGCGGATGTCTTCGGCGCCGGGCAGGTGCTCGATGAACAGCTCCCCGGTGCGCCGCTCCTGAATCACGAAGTCGATGCGCCCACGGATCAGCTTGCCGAAGTTCTGCTGGCTGGACGAGACCCGCTCGATGTTCTGGTGACGGGCGACGAAACGGTCGAATTCGGCGCCATAGCTTTCACCGTAGAGCAACCCGCCACGGTACCGGGCCAGGTCTTCCAGGTGCTCGAACTGCACGGGTCGACGGCGGTTGTAAAACACCGCCACTTCCTCACGGATCACCGGCACCGAAGAAAACCGCATGCCTTGGTCACGTTGGTCGCTGTCGTAGGCCAGCACCACATCCACCCGCCCGGCGGCAACGTCCATCAGGCAACGCTTCCAGTTGCCCAGCACCATGGTCTGCACGTCTCGGCCCATCCGCGCGAACAACTCACGAACCACCGTTGGCGCCAGGCCGCGCACCTGGTGGCCGTCGCTCCAGGAAATCGGCGGGTATACCGGGTAGTCGCAGTAGCGCACCGGCTCGGCCGCTGCGGCCTGCACGCCTGGCAGCAGCAAGGCCAGGGCGAGCAGGCTGCCAGGGGTGTTCACGCCGCCACGCTGGCAGTGAACAGGTAACCGGTGCCATGGATGGTGATGATCAACTGCGGCTCGGCCGGGTCGTCGTGCAGCTTGCGGCGCAGGCGGCCGACCAGCACGTCGATGGAACGGTCGTTGGGCATCCACTCACGGTTGCGAATCTGGTCCATCAGCTGGTCGCGGCTCAAGGTATGGCCACTGTTGCGCAGGAACACGCTGAGCAACTGGAACTCGCCGTGGGTCAGCAAGGTTTGCCCGCCACGGGGGTCGATCAGGCGCCGGCGGTCAGTGTCCAGCGCCCAGTCGGCAAACTGCTTCAGCGATTGTGCGCAGGCGGGGGTTGGGTGCACCTCGCGGGCATGGCGCACGCGGCGAATCAGGTTTTTGGCGCGCGAAACCAGCTCACGGGGGTTGAGCGGTTTCATGATGTAGTCGTCGGCGCCGCACTCCAGGCCGACGATTCGGTCGATGTCGTCGTTGCGCCCGGTGATGAGGATGATGCCGACCTCCGAGCGCACCCGCAGCTCGCGGGTCAGGGTCAGGCCGTCCTTGCCGGGCAAGCGGATGTCCAGCAGCACCAGGTCGACGTCGTGGCTGCCAAGCAGCGCCTCGGCCTTTTCGGCGGTGTCGGCACAGTGCACGTCGTAGCCTTCCTGGGACAGATAGGCCTGCAGCAAGTCACGAATAAGCGGATCGTCATCGACGATCAATACCCGAGGCATCATTGCGTGTCGTCTCTTTTTTTATTGGTTTGGTCTACACACTCGCGACAGCAGCGTACTCGTTACTGAACGGGCGATCAACAGCCCTCGGGCAGGCGGAAGCGTTGCCGCCCACCGGCCTGCAAGCCATCGACCCAGGCCTCGCAGATCTGCACACCCTGGGCCGGGGTGAAGGTGCCGGGGTTCAGGCCCGATTCGAGCCACAGGCCATCGAGCAAGGCGCTCAGGCTGATCGCCGCCAGGTCGGCGTCAAAGCCCTGCCAGCCCTCTTCCACGGCCAGCGTGGCAAGCAGCCGGCTCAGCTCGTTGCGGTATTCGCCATACGAGTGTTCATGCACCTGGTTGATCGCCTCGGCGGTCTTGACGGCGCCCCAGAACGCCAGCCAGGCATCGAGCAGCTGCGGGTCGAGCAGTTCGGCGCAGAACGAGGCGCGGAAGAACGCCGACAGCCGCTCGCGGGCCGTGGGCGCGGCCTGGGCCATGGCTTCGCGCAACAGGCCCATGACCCGCCCGGTGACCGCCATGTAGGCTTCGGCCACCAGTTCGTCCTTGCCGGCGTAATGGTGGCTGATCAGCCCCACCGACACCCCGGCCTCGGCGGAAATCTTGCGGATCGAGGCCCCCTGGAAACCATGGCGTTTGAGGCAGACCAAGGTCGCTTCGACCAGGTTGGCCTTGCGCAATTGCGGCAGCATGCGGTGGTAGCGGGCTTCCTGGCTCATCGGCGGTTCTCGGGCGGTTGACGGGGCTGAACGACTGTACAACAAGCCGAACGCCATGATAAACCCTGATGGCCACTGCCCGGCGGTTACCCTGTTGCCGGGCTCACCCACAACAACAAAAGCGGCTGCCATGAACGACCTGATCACACGCGAACTGGACCAGGGCCTGCTGACCCTGACCTTCAACCGCCCCGACAAGCTCAATGCCCTGAACATCGCCATGTACCGCCAGTTTGGCGACCTGCTGCTGGCGGCGGGTGAAGACCCGCAGGTGGAGGCGATCCTCATCACCGGCGGCGCGCACTGCTTCAGCGCCGGCAACGACCTACGCGATTTCCTCGACAACCCGCCCAGCGACAGGGACAGCCCGGTGTTCCGCCTGATGCGCATTGTCATGGGCCTGGAAAAGCCGCTGATCGCTGCGGTCAGTGGCGCGGCGATCGGCATCGGTGCCACCCTGCTGCTGCATTGCGACCAGGTACTGGTCAGCCGTTCGGTGAAGCTGCGCATGCCCTTTGCGCCGCTGGGGGTATGCCCGGAGTTTGGTTCCAGCCTGTTGCTGCCGCGTATGCTCGGGCATGCCCGCGCCGCCCGCTTGCTGATGGCCAACGAGCTGCTCGATGGCGAGCAGGCGGTGGCCTGGGGGTTGGCCAATGAGCTGCATGACGATGGCGAGCAGTGCCTGGCGGCTGCACGGCAACTGGCGCGGCGCCTGCAGGGTTATCCGCAGGAAGCGTTGCGGGTCAGCAAGCGCCTGCTCAAGGATGGGCTGCGTGAGGCGCTGGAGGCGACTGTGGAGCGGGAGAGCCAGTTGTTTATCGAGTGCTTGCGCACGCCGGAGGCCAGGGCGGCGTTGCGGGAGTTGGTCAGGGATTGAGGATCGGGCGCTGGTCTTGAAGTGCATGGCTTGGTTTTTCTGGCGCCTGTGAGATCGAGCGCCGCCCGCGCGGCGCTTCGCGGCGCAAGGCCGCTCCCACATCTGTTTCGGGCCAGTTATGCCTGAAGCATTGGCGCGCGGCCCCTTTGGTGCTCGCCTCGATATAGCGTCGTACAGACAAGGGGGCGCGCGCCTATATAACAGGACTCACTGGCCCGAAACCCTACCCCGTCACCACTGAGCTGGACACCCGCACAGGCGTGGCCGCCATCCTGCGCGCCAACGAAATTCAATAAGTTCCGTTACGGCAGGTGCCAAGCCACCCGGCAAGGGCATGCCATGACCCGTCCCAACCGTTATATGGAACCTCTGCGGCCCGGTGCGATAGTGCGGCGGCGCTACTGCGTCGAATAACAACAAGAGGTAAGTCCAATGTCCGTATCGAAACGCTCCGTCGAAGATGCGCCACTCAATGCGTTCCACCGCAAGCTGACGGTCTATTCCGCTGGCGGGCCGTTCCTCGACGGCTATGTGCTGAGCATCATCGGCGTGGCCATGCTGCAGATCACCAATGCCCTGCAACTGTCCGCCTTCTGGGAGGGGCTGATTGCTGCCTCGGCGCTGATCGGGGTGTTCCTTGGCGGGTTCCTGGGGGGGTGGTTTACCGACAAGTACGGGCGCAAGGTGCTGTACCTGGTCGACCTGATCGCCATTGTCGGGTTTTCGGTGGCGCAGTTCTGGGTGGAGTCGGCCTGGGCGCTGTTTGCCTGGCGGCTGTTGATCGGTATCGCGGTGGGCGCCGACTACCCCATCGCCACCTCGCTGCTGGCCGAGTTCCTGCCACGCAAGCAACGCGGGCCGCTGCTGGCCGCGATGGTGCTGATGTGGTTCGCCGGGGCCGCCACTGCCTACATGGTCGGCGAGCTGTTGCTGCGTGTCGGCGGCGATGATGGCTGGCGCTGGGTACTGGCCAGTGCGCTGGTGCCGGGTGCCTTGTTCCTGATTGCCCGTAGCGGCACGCCGGAATCACCACGCTGGCTGCTGAGCAAAGGCCGCATTGCCGAGGCGGATGCAGTGATCAAGCGGGTTTATGGCCCGGACTACTCCATCGCCGACCTGCCGGAGCAAGTCAGCGACAAACCCGTATCGGTGTGGTCGCTGTTCCACTCCGGCTACGGCAAGCGCATGGCCTTCGTCACGCTGTTCTGGACGTGCGCCATCGTGCCGCTGTTCGCCATCTACGCGTTCGCCCCGAAGGTGCTGCAGGCGCTGAAACTCACCGGTGACTGGGCGGCCTATGGCTCGATCGCCATCACCTTGCTGTTCACCCTGGGCTGCCTGGTGGCCACCAAACTGATCAACCGCCTGGGGCGGCGCAAGATGCTGATCCACAGCTTCCTCTGGTCGGGCATGTCGCTGTTGCTGCTGGGCCTGTTCCCCGATGCATCACCCACCACCGTGCTGGTGCTGTTTGGTGCCTACGCGGTGCTGATTGGCGGTGCTCAGGTGCTGGAATACGTCTACCCCAACGAACTGTTCCCCACCGAAATCCGCGCCTCCGCCGTGGGCCTGGCCACTTCGCTATCGCGTGTTGGCGCGGCCGTGGGTACCTACCTGGTGCCGATCTCGCTGGTGTCCTACGGCATTGCCAACACCATGTTCGCCGCCGCCTTGATCTCGCTGTTCGGTGCACTGATCTCGTGGTGGCTGGCGCCAGAGACCAGCAAGCTCGACCTGCAACAGGCCGCCGCGCTGGGCAGCACCAGTGCTGCACCGTCACCATCCCACAAAACTGTCGCTCGTAAAGCCTGAAGGAGCCCTTCCATGACTCAAGTACTTACCGTTGTACGCAATGCCGCTGCTTCGCCCTTGGGCGCACCCGCCCCTGCCCGCCTGCCGATCGGCGAACCGATTGCCCAGGCCGCCACGGCGCAGGAGCAGACCGATGAAGCGGTCGGCGCCAGCATCGGCGTCTGGGAAAGCAGCCCGGGGGTGTTCCGCCGCTACCTGAAAAACCGTGAGTTCAGCCACATCGTCAGCGGCAGTTGCACCTTCACCCCCGACGGCGGCGAGCCGGTCGAGCTGCGGGCGGGCGACGCGGTATTGTTCCCGGAGAACTGCGAAGGCGTGTGGGACATCCACGAGACCCTGCGCAAGACTTACGTATTGTTCTAGGCGTGAGACAGTTGGGATCGAGACTCAGGCGTTTGGCTGGTTTTGACAGTGCATCTGACTAAGATTTTGGGGCCGCTTTGCGGCCCCAAAAAAGCTTGAGCAACACCCTACAACTCCGGGTCCAGCCCTACCTTGTCCCCATGCCAATCGAACCGCTCCACCTCGTGGCGCCGCTTGCGGAAGCTGTACGGCGTCTCGCCATACTGCTTGCGGAACCACAAGATGAAGTGCGACGCATCGGAAAACCCGCACGCCAGGGCGATAGTGGTGATGTTCTGGCTGGTATTCACCAGCAACCGCCGCGCATGGTCCAGGCGCAGCTTGCGCCAATAGTTGGCCGGTGGTTCCTGGGTGTTGGCGACGAACTCGCGGTGCAACTGGCGAGGGTGGGTGCCCACCGCCTCGGCCACGGCCTTGAGCGTCATCGATGCATCCAGGTTGGCGCGCATGAAGGCAATGGCGCGCTGCACGCGGTCGTTCTGGTACACCGAATCACTGGCGGCCTGGCCTTCTTGCTGGTCGGCGCGCTCGTCCACCAGCAGGTACTCCAGCCCTTTCTGCGCCCGCACCGCACCGCAATGCCTGCGGATCAGGTTGGCCGCCAGGTCGATCGCCGTGCCGCCCGGGCAGGTGATGATGCCACGGTCATCCACATAGCTCTTGTCGATCACTGCGGTGGACAGCGGGAAGCGCTCCTTGAACTCGTCGCGCAAGGTGAAATGCAACGCGCAACGCCGGCCATCGAGCAGGCCTGCCTTGCCCAGCACGAACGACGCCGAACACAGGGCAATGATCGGGATGTTCGCGGCATGCACCTCACGCAGCGCATCGAGCAGCCAGCCTGGCGGGTTGCGCGTTTCGCTCAACAGCCCGCCCGCCAGCACGATGTAGTCGTACTGGGCAAACAAGTTCAGCGGCTTGGTTGGCGAAATGGGCATGCCACAGCTGGCGGTGATCGGTTGGTCGTCGAGGGTCATCCAGTCCCATTGGCAGTACACCTGCTGGCTGCGGAACGACTTGTCGGCGGCGAAGCGCAGCGAGTCGACCAGCCCGGCGACGGGCACCAAGGTGAACTGATTGAGAAGGAGGAAACCGACCCGCAGTTCAGGCTTGATCTGCGAGACGGTTTCGGCGGCCTGCGGTTGTTGTAGGTATTGTTCGGCGACCATGGACGCTGCTCTCATCACATCCGAAGTGAATGCCATTCTAAGCGTACACCGGCGTCCGCCCTATCATATTCAGCACTATAAATAGAAGATCTCAGACAAGGCAGGACGCTACGGTTGACTGCCGAGATGCCCCGCCAAGGCCTCGCTCTTTCTTACTCTGACAAGGGTGCCAGTCCCTCGCTGAGCGAACGCCTACTTCCTATCAATTGTCATGACTGTAATATCGCCCCCCGGCCGCGCTGAGCATCATGTATGCACAAGACAAACATGCTCAGAGGCACCCCTCATGTACCGTGGATTCTGGTATGCCCAGGCGCTGGACCTGGACAACGACCTCGCCCCTGCCCTGCAGGACTCGATTCAAGCCGACGTGTGTATCGTCGGCGGCGGCTTCCTTGGGCTGTGGTCGGCTATCCGCCTGAAGCAGGCCCACCCAGAACAGACCATTGTCATCGTCGAGCGTGACCGCTGTGGCTCGGGTGCCAGCGGACGCAACGGCGGCGTTGCCACCAACTGGTGGGGCAAGTACCTGTCGGTGCGCACCATCTGCGGCGACGCCGAAGCCAGGCGCATCTGCGAGGCCGCCGAATCGGCCATCGACGAAATCGGCAGCTTCTGCCAGGAACACGGCATCGAGGCCCAGTACCGCAAGGACGGCTGGCTGTGGACTGCCACCAACCCGCGCCAGATGAATTCGTGGCGAGTGCTGACCGACGGCCTGCAGAAGCTCGACGTCAACCCCTTCCAGGAACTGGACCGCCAGACCATTCGCGGGCGGGTCGGCTCGCCGCTGGTGCTGGGCGGCATCTACGACCCCAACGCCGCCACCGTGCAGCCCGCCATGCTCGCCCGTGGCCTGCGTCGGGTGGCGCTGAAGCTGGGCGTGCAGATATTCGAGAAGTCACCGTTCACCCACCTGCAGCGCGGCGCCAGCCCCGTGGTGCACACCGCCAAGGGCCAGGTAAAAGCCAAACAGGTGGTACTGGCTCTCAACGCCTGGGGCGCGCAGTTCCCGGAGCTGCGCCGGATGATCGCGATCATGTCCAGCGACATGGTGGCGACGGCACCGGTCAAGGCCAAGCTCGATGCCATCGGCTTCAGTGGCGGCGAATGCATGACCGACTCGCGCACCGTACTCAACTACTGGCGCAACACCCCCGACGGGCGCGTGGTGTTCGGCAAGCCACTGGGCCAGTTCGCCTACGCCGGGCGCATTGGCAACCTGTATGAAAAACCCTCACCGGCGGCCGACAAGGTCGCAGCCGAACTGCGCCGCCTGTACCCACAACTGCAAGATGTGCCGGTGGTCAGCAGCTGGACCGGCCCCATCGACCGGGCCATGAAGGGTTTGCCGAACTTCGGCTACCTCGACCACCACCAGAACATCAGCTACGGCATTGGTTTTTCCGGCAACGGCGTGGCGACCACCGTGTTTGCCAGCCGCATCATCAAGTCGCTGGTCGAACACGCCAATGACGAATGGGCCAACTGTGGCCTGGTCAACCAGAAGATGAAAATGCTGCCGCCAGAGCCGTTGCGCTTCTTTGGCGCGCACTTGGTGCGTGACGCCCTGGTACGCAAGGAAACCCTCGAAGACCATGATCAGGATGCCGGTTTCGTCACCCGCCGCCTGGTGGCCATGGCCCCGGCCGGCTACGTGCCAGCCCAGAAAAAGTAAGGAACGGACCGTGAGCGAACATATCGTACTGCTCGACGACGAGGGCCTGGCGCCCTCCACCCGCCTCAAGCGCCCCGACTGCGCGCACACCTGGCAGCAGTTTGCCTACACCTGCCCCGAGCAGATGCTCGACCACCTGCAGGACGCGACCATCGCCTTCACCTGCAGCGTGCCGCTGCGTGAGGAACACCTGCGCCAGTTGCCGAAGCTGAAGATGATCTCGCTGGCCCTCACTGGCCGCGATATCGTCGACGTCGATTACTGCGACGCCCATGGCATCGAGGTCGCCAGCGTGCCGGGCTATGCCGCCAACACCGTGGCCGAGCACAGCCTGGCGATGATCCTCGAACTGTTCCGCCGCCCGGCCGCGTTCACCCGGCTGATGCGCCAGGTGCATGCCGGCGAAAAACCGTACCAGAACATCTACTTCAACCACCGCATCCGCGATGTGCGCGACAAGCAGTTGGCGATCATCGGCAGCGGCCCGATCGCCCTGCGCCTGGCGCACCTGGCGCGAGCCTTCGGCATGCAGGTGCTGTTCGAAGACCGCGGCGGCAAGCGCCAGGGCCCGGACTGCCGGCCGCTGGCCGAATTGCTGCGCAGCTGCGACGTGCTGTCGATCAACTGCCCACTGACGCCGGCCACCTACAACCTGATCGATGCCGCGCAGTTGGCGCTGATGAAGTCTGATGCCGTGGTGGTCAATACCGGCCGTGGCGGCGTGGTCAACGAGGCTGCGCTGATCCAGGCGCTGCAGGCAGGCCGCCTGGGCGGCGTGGCACTGGATGTGGTCGAGCAGGAGCCGCTGCACCCAAGCAACCCGCTGTTCCAGCTGATCGACCGCGACGACTTCTTGCTCAACCCGCACATCGCCTGGAGCAGTGAAGATGCCATGCAGCAGTTGATGGACAGCGCCGTGGACAACATCAGCGCTTTCGTCGCCCGCCAAGCCAACGCAAAAAGGATCCGAAGCGCATGACCCTGGTCACCAAGAGCAACTATGTCGATGGCGCCTTCGTCGCGCTGGACAGCAGCAATGATGTGCTGGAAAACCGCAACCCGTCCAACCCCAGCGAGGTGGTCGAGCGTTTCGTGCGGGCCGACCAGGCGCTGACCGAGCGGGCCCTGCTGGCTGCCCGCCGCGCCGCGCCCGCCTGGGCCCGCAGCAACCCGCAGCAACGCGCCGACGCACTGGACTTCATTGGCACAGAAATACTTGCCCGCCGCGAAGAACTGGCCACGCTGCTGGCCCGCGAGGAAGGCAAGGTGCTGCGTGAGGCACTGGGCGAAGTCGACCGGGCCGGCCGTTCGTTCAAGTTCTACGCCCAGGAAGCCGTGCGCGCCGAAGGCGAAAAGTACCCATCGGTGCGCCAGGACGTGGGCATCGATGTGTTCACCCAGCCACTGGGCGTGGTCGCCATCATCGCCCCGTGGAACTTCCCGATCGCCATCCCGGCGTGGAAGATCGCCCCGGCGCTGTGTTTCGGTAACTGCGTGGTGTTCAAGCCGGCCGAACGGGTGCCCTCCTCGGCCTGGGCGCTGGCCGAGATCATCTCGCGGGCCGGCTTGCCCGGCGGGGTGTTCAACCTGCTGATCGGGCCAGGGCGCAGCGTGGGCGACACCCTGATCCGCTCGCCGCTGGTCGATGGCATCAGCTTCACAGGTTCCGAGCACACCGGCCGGCAGATCGCCAGGCTGGCCGCCGAAGGCATGAAGAAAGTGCAACTGGAGATGGGGGGCAAAAACCCGTTGATCGTGCTGGACGATGCGGACCTTGAACAGGCAGTGGAGGTGGCACTGAACGGCTCGTTCTACAGCACCGGCCAGCGCTGCACGGCCAGTTCTCGGGTCATCGTCACCGAAGGTATTCATGACGCCTTCGTGGCGCGCCTGGCGGAGCGCACCCGCGCGCTGAAGGTGGGCGATGCGTTGCAAGCGGCTACCGACATCGGCCCCGTGGTCGATAGCCGGCAGTTGGAGCAGAACCTGTCGTACGTGGCCTCTGGCCTTGAGCAGGGCGCGAAGCTGGTGTGTGGTGGGGAGCGTATCGACAACCAGGCCGGGGCCTACCTGTTCACCCCCGCCCTGTTCACCGAGGTCACGCCGCAGATGCGCATCTACCGCGAGGAGATCTTCGGGCCGGTGCTGAGTGTGCTCAAGGTGAGTGATTACGACGCGGCGTTTGCGGCTGCCGAGGACACTGCATTTGGCCTTTCAGCCGGGATCGTGACCACTTCGCTGCGCCACGCCGAGCATTTCAAACGGCACAGTTCAGCGGGGATGGTGATGGTCAACCTGCCCACGGCGGGGGTGGATTATCACGTGCCGTTTGGCGGCAACGGCGCTTCGAGCCTGGGCTCGCGGGAGCAAGGGACCCATGCGCGGCAGTTTTTTACCCGGGTGAAGACCACTTACCAATTGGCGTAAGCGGCGCTTGGTGGCGCCATGCGGCGGCAACCCAGGAATTGAACTACTCGCACGTTGAGGCGCTCTTAAACACTGAGTGGTTTATTTCCTTGGGCTTCACGCTACTGGAGAATACGCTATGCGCCACCTATTCCTCGCCCCCGCGCTGCTGCTCCTGCTGCCTGCCGGTGCTGCCTTGGCCCGCGTCGACGCGGGCGACGTGGCCACCTCGGCCGGTGTTTCCGCTTCGTTGTATTCGACCTTCAAGGACGACAAACGGATCATCCCGGCCCGTGACGAGCTGTCTGCGTTCGTCGCCAGCGGTGGTGCGATCCGCGGCGCCTATGTGGAGTCGGCGCTGGAACAGGCGCGCAAGGACCATCCCGGCCTGCAGGCCAATGATGAAGAACTGGCCCGGGCCATACTCTCGCAGGACGACCCTGTCGCCGACCATTGATCACCCCGCCTCAAGCAAACCCGCACCTACCCTTTTAGCAGCATGAGCAGGTGCGGGTTTGTGCGTCAAAGATTCCGACAGGACTCGCAGCCGGCTGAAGGGGTGATAGGCTTCCAGCAACAATAACAATTGCCGCCGAGTGAGCCGATGAACATCCTCTACGACGAGCGGGTCGATGGGGCGCTGCCTGCCGTGGACCTGCCCGCCCTGCTGCAGGCCCTGCATCAAGCGTTGCCGGACCTGGCGATTCTGCACCGCGCGGAAGACCTCAAACCCTATGAATGCGACGGCCTCTCGGCCTACCGCACAGTGCCGCTGCTGGTGGTGCTGCCCGAGCGTCTGGAGCAAGTGCAGACCTTGCTGCAACTGTGCCACCAGCGCGGTGTGCCGGTGGTGGCGCGCGGTGCCGGCACCGGTCTCTCTGGCGGCGCCTTGCCACTTGCCAAAGGCATTCTGCTGGTGATGGCGCGCTTCAATCGCATTCTCGAAATCAACGCCCAGGGCCGCTTCGCCCGTGTTCAGCCCGGGGTACGCAACCTGGCCATCTCCCAGGCTGCGGCGCCCCATGGCCTGTACTACGCCCCCGATCCCTCATCACAGATTGCCTGCACCATAGGCGGCAATGTGGCGGAAAATGCCGGCGGCGTGCATTGTCTGAAGTACGGTTTGACCGTGCACAACCTGCTCAAAGTGGAGATGCTCACGGTCGAGGGCGAACGCCTGACGCTCGGCAGCGACGCCCTCGACAGCCCCGGTTTCGACCTGCTGGCCCTGTTCACCGGCTCCGAAGGCATGCTCGGCATCATCACCGAGGTGACCGTCAAGCTGCTGCCCAAACCCCAGGTGGCGCGGGTGCTGCTGGCCAGTTTCGACTGCGTGGAGGATGCAGGCAGGGCCGTGGCCGAGATCATCGCAGCCGGGATCATCCCTGGCGGGCTGGAGATGATGGACAACCTGGCGATTCGCGCCGCCGAGGACTTCATCCACGCCGGCTACCCGGTGGACGCGGCGGCGATCCTGCTGTGCGAGCTTGATGGTGTCGAGGCAGACGTGCATGACGACTGCCAGCGGGTCGCAGCGGTGCTGACCCAGGCAGGCGCCCGCGAGGTGCGGCTGGCCTGCGACGAGGCTGAACGCGCGCGCTTCTGGGCCGGGCGCAAGAACGCGTTCCCGGCGGTGGGGCGCATCTCGCCGGACTACTACTGCATGGACGGCACCATCCCCCGCCGCGAGCTGCCCCGGGTGCTCAAGGGCATCAGCGAACTCTCCGAGCAGTACGGCCTGCGTGTGGCCAACGTGTTTCATGCCGGCGACGGCAACATGCACCCGTTGATCCTGTTCGATGCCAACCGCCCAGGCGAACTGGAACGCGCCGAGGCCATCGGCGGCAAGATCCTCGAACTGTGCGTGGCCGTGGGCGGCAGCATCACCGGCGAGCACGGCGTCGGGCGAGAGAAGATCAACCAGATGTGCACGCAGTTCAACCGCGACGAAATCACCCTGTTCCACGCGGTCAAGGCCGCTTTCGATCCGCAGGGTTTGCTCAACCCGGGCAAGAACATCCCTACCCTGCACCGCTGCGCCGAGTTCGGCGCGCTGCACGTGCACCACGGGCAGCTGCCCTTCCCCGAGCTGGAGCGCTTCTGATGAGCAAGGACCGCGACATGAGCCAGGCCCTGCTGGACCAGGTCAACCAGGCACTGAGGCTGGGCACTGCGCTGCGTATCCAGGGCGGCAACAGCAAGGCCATGCTGGGCCGCCCGGTGACCGGGGAGCTCGTCGATACCCGCAACCATCGCGGCATCGTCAGCTATGACCCGACCGAGCTGGTGATTACCGCACGCGCTGGCACGCCGCTGCTGGAGATCGAGGCGGCGCTGCACGAAGCCGGCCAGATGCTGCCCTGCGAACCCCCACACCTGGGCGTCGAAGCCACCCTCGGCGGCGCAGTCGCTGCGGGCTTGTCCGGGCCACGGCGGCCATGGGCCGGGGCGGTGCGCGATTACGTGCTCGGCACTCGTGTCATCACCGGCCACGGCAAGCTGCTGCGCTTTGGGGGCGAGGTGATGAAGAATGTTGCGGGGTACGACGTTTCGCGGCTGATGGCCGGCAGTTTCGGGTGCCTTGGCCTGCTCACCGAGGTGTCGCTGAAGGTATTGCCGCAGCCGCGCCAATGCCTGAGCCTGTGCCTGCCGATGGGCCGCCAGCAGGCGCTCGCGGCACTGGCCGAATGGGGCCAGCAGCCGCTGCCGATCAGCGCCGCCTGCCATGACGGCGAGGCACTTTACCTGCGCCTGGAAGGCGGTGAAGGCTCGGTGCAGTCGGCACGCCAACGCCTGGGGGGCGACGAGCTCGACAGCGGGTTCTGGCACGACCTGCGCGAACAACGCCTGGCCTTTTTCGACGACCCGGCGCCGTTGTGGCGGTTGTCAGTGCCCATCGCCAGCGGGGCGCTGAACTTGCCTGGGCGCCAGCTCATCGACTGGGGCGGTGCGCAGCGCTGGCTGAAGTCGAGCGCATCGGCCCAGTCGCTTCGTGCCGCCGTCGCCCAGGTCGGCGGCCATGTCACCGGCTACGCGCCGGGTGAGGACAGCAGCGCACCACTGCCTGCGGCCCTATTGCGCTACCACCGGGCACTCAAGCAACAGCTCGACCCCCAGGGCATTTTCAACCCTGGCCGCCTGTACCCGGACTTATGAGGCCCTGCCATGCAAACCAATCTGAGCGAAGCCGCCAAACGCCTGGCCCGCGCCGAAGAGGCCGAAAGCATTCTGCGCAGCTGTGTGCACTGTGGGTTCTGTACGGCCACCTGCCCCACCTACCAGTTGCTCGGCGACGAACTGGACGGGCCACGCGGGCGCATCTACCTGATCAAGCAGGTGCTCGAAGGCGCGCCGGTCACCACCAGCACGCAACTGCACCTGGACCGCTGCCTGAGCTGCCGTAACTGCGAAACCACCTGCCCTTCCGGCGTGAAGTACCACGACTTGCTGGACATTGGCCGCGCCGTGGTCGAACAACAAGTACCGCGCCCGCTTGGCCAGCGCCTGCTGCGCCAGGCCCTACGGGCCGTGGTGCCGCGCCCCGCACTGTTCAAGGCCCTGAGCTTCACCGGCCAGGCGCTGCGCCCGCTGTTGCCGGCGATACTTAAAAGCAAGTTGCCGGCCCAAGTCGCCGCACCCGGACAAAGACCGGCGCCGCGCCATGCGCGCCGGGTGCTGTTGCTCGAAGGGTGCGTGCAGCCTGCACTGTCGCCCAATACCAACGCCGCCGCCGCACGCCTGCTGGACCGCCTCGGCATCAGCGTCGAACCGATCCGCGAGGCCGGTTGCTGTGGCGCGGTGGATTACCACCTCAACGCCCAGGCCCAGGGTTTGCAGCGCGCCCGGCGCAATATCGACGCTTGGTGGCCGGCCATCGAGGCAGGTGCCGAAGCCATCGTGCAGACGGCAAGCGGCTGCGGCGCGTTTGTGCGCGATTATGCCCACCTGCTGGAGAAGGACACGCAGTACGCCGCCAAGGCTGCACGGGTCAGCGCCCTGTCCCGTGACCTGGTGGAAGTGCTGCGTGAAGAGCCGGTCGAGCAACTTGGCCTGTGCGCCGAACAACGCGTGGCCTTCCATTGCCCCTGCACCCTGCAACACGCCCTCAAGCTCAGCGGAGCAGTGGAAAGCCTGCTGACACGGCTGGGCTTCACCCTCACCGCGGTGCCGGACGGTCATTTGTGCTGCGGCTCGGCCGGGACCTACTCGCTGACCCAACCTGAGCTGTCACGGCAATTGCGCGACAACCGCCTCGACGCCTTGGAAAGCGGCATGCCGTCTATCATCGTCACCGCCAACATTGGCTGCCAAACCCACCTCGACGGGGCCGGGCGCACACCAGTAAGGCACTGGATCGAAGTCGTCGATGCAGCCTTGAGCCCGGAGTACAACCAGGCATAGCAAGCCCGTGATCGGCCAGGCACACGTCGCCCACATGTTCGACGACGGCGGCCTCTGCTCGAAAATCGCCATGACGCACATGCCGTAACCCCATCTCGTCCCACCTGTAGACCTGGTAAATTTGCCAGTTGCCTGGGAAATGCCACCCCCTTACTAATGGGCAGCCGCACATTTTCCCTAAGCAGGAGCACCTCACCATGGCAAAGCTTACTCTTACACAGTACCTCAATTACCTTGGCACTGAGACTCGCACGATGGGGTGGGGTGCACTTCTGATTTATGACCGTGCCAAGACAAACGCGTTGCTGGCACAGGAGTACATAGAGCGCTTCGATAAAAATCAGTACTTTCCGCCGTTCAACGACTCCGAAGAAACCGATCAGAACGCCTGGTCCGACATGCAAGACTTCATCCTCGACAGACCTCGCCTTTCGTTCACCAATTCCAACATCGCCAGCTCACGTGCGCGTTTGAGCATGAAAGTTGTCGGCGGTAAATACGTCACCCTGGTCAAGCCCATCGGCACCCGACTAATGGATATTACCAGTATCGCGCTGATGGACCCGCTGAACGCCCCCTCGCTGCACATGGACATCCGCCTTGAAGAAAGCAATGGAGGCACTATCACCGACGAGGGACGCGTGCTCCTCGACTTGTCCAGGGGTGAAAGCTACACCTTCCATCTTTCCAGTTCGGAAGACCGCAATAGAAAACTGGGGTTGGCACTGGAACAAGAATTTCGCAGTTGGGATGATTCGCGAAAGGTTTTTGAACTCAGCCGTATCGTGGCGGGCGACGATGACCTGCAGCCCCACTCATTCGCGGTTAGAACCCACTCCGCAGCGCGTGCGGGCAGCGCATCCGTCAGCCAGGAAGACGATCAGGAAGAAGGCGCCGTATTGATTGGCGTCGCGCTAAAGGGCATGAGCAATGGCATGTTCCCGATCAATGACAAGGACATGCCCTACTTGCTGCCGCTGGTAGGCCCAAACGAAGAACCCTATTCAATGAACATCCTGCTGTCCAATCAGCAGTGGATAGCGATCTCCTTGGGCCAGGCACTGCAGCGCCTGGAGGCCTGCCGGGCTATTGTCCTCAATTACCCTACGACCCCGACCGGTAAGATAACAGGGGTCGCCGCCAGGACCGGTGAAATCATGCCGGAAACCTTTTGTTATAACCTCCCAACGGAGTTTGTGTGGTACAGGGGGCCGCGCGCTTACTCACTGTACAGATATGAGGTCCTACCTGCGTCGATTGACATTGGCGGTGCCATTGAATTCAAGGTTATCGATGACGCCATCCATCTCATGTGGCAAAGCTCCAATACAGTCCGCCACGTGAAATTCTATGTCGAAGATAGAAATGGTGACGTCTCAAAAACTTACCCGGCCACTGTAGACACCCACTTTAGCGTCAAGTACGCGTTTGTCATCCTCACAGAAGGCCCGGACAAAGGGAAACTCAGATTAGAACAAGTGGGCGAACTTGAAGACCACTTCACCATGGCCATAGAACGTGCAACCGGTGAATTTGATGTACTCAATCAGTTCCACCGCGGTATAGCCGCAGCTTGGCACAGTGCAATGCTCGAAACATTCAACCGGTTTGTAGCTGTCATCACAGGTGCCGAAGTGACAATCAATGCCATGTACCTCAACCACTTGCTGTTCCGCAGCCAACAAGCTGCCGAACCGCGCAGCGTGTATACCCCCTGTGACCTGACCTTGCTGGGCACCTTGGCACCTGACCGCTTGCATTTCGCAATCTCACCGTTGGAACCGGTCATCGCAGCGGGCGGCGTTCAGCCCTTCTCGATCACGCCCAGCGACGCGCAAGTCAAATGGTCTGTCGACAACTTGCCGGGTGAAACGGGTGACAAAGGCGCAATCGGTGAGGACGATGGGCTCTACATCGCGCCCCCTGCAAGTAGCTTTGAAGGCGAAACCTCGCGCCGCATCCTGATCACGGCTCGCGATGGCGACAAGTTCAGCCAGGCGCTGGTCAGCATTACGGTCAGCGATATCTCTGTTTACCCCCACCTGCAGGTGGCGCAGTTCGGCGGCGCACGTTATGTGCTGGTAGGCGGAGACGGTAATGGACAGGAACTGGATTGGGAAATGGCGCCCGGTGGCAAGGGTACCCTGCGTCGTCCTGACCCTGAAGGTTTAGATTCTGATCTGGACATCCCGGAGGGCCAGGATGTCTGCATCTACGTCAGCCCGGACCGTGACCCTTCTGGTGGAAAGGGGGATGTGAAGCAAGCGCTACATCTGGATCAGGTTGTGGCACGAAATGTTTCCGGGAACGCACGGACCATTGACCTGTTGGTCCCCTGGAGCAATCCCAATGCATGGTTCGAGGTGGAAGCACATCCCGAGGGTGTAAAACTGTCAATGTGGGTGGACGCATTTGAAGGCGCTGAAGAGATCCTACCGGAAAATGCCTTCTGGTACCTGGTCAAGGGGAGCGGACAACTGAACCAGAACATCTACATACCCTCTGAGTCATCAAACGATTATGCAATCATCGCTGCAGTCGAGAACTCCAGCCGATTGACGTATGCCTACATCGTGCTGCCTCTGCCCTTTATCGCGCTGCGTAAGTTCATTGCATTGCGCCACGCCGGGGATAGCGGCAAGGACAAGTGACCAAGCCCTTAGCGCGATCTGCAACTGATCCAGGCCTGGATCTAGGTGCACCAAAAGGCAGGCTACAGCGCACAGATGGAGCCTGCCCATTGGCCAACTCGGACCTTTCTTACAAGCTATTCGGAATCGGCTTACTTGTGGCTTTCCGCCAGTAAAAACATGATCAGCATTCTCGATCCAGAGGAGGCTGCGCATGCACCCACAGACCCGCACCACCGCCGAACTACGCAGCGCCCTGCGTGAATTGATCGCCCACGAAATAAGCAACCCGGACGATGACCCGCACCTGTCGGGGGTGCTGTTTTTCTGCGCCACCGACGAGCGCACCCGTGAGTTGATCGAACGCATCGAGCTGCTGGCCAGCGAGGTCTTCTTCGACGCCAGTGGGCGTGCCATTACCCACAGAATGCAGGCTGTTGCGGTTGACGGGGTGCGTATCAAGCAGAAGTACAAGGCGCCAACCGATGAGACGGTAATACGCATAGCACTGTCCGACATGGGCTACATCACCGTGAGCGCGGCACGCTTGTAAAGCGCCACATTCGCACTGTGCGATGAATTGCGATCCGCTATCCTCAGCATTCCCCTGCTCCGGACCGTTTCATGGAACTGCACATCCGCCTGGAAGGCCGCAAAGGCCTGGCCGACCAGCTCTACCAGCAACTGCGCGCGGGCATCGACAGCGGCCACCTGGCCGCTGGCACCCAACTGCCACCCACCCGTCTGCTCGCCGAACAACTGGGCGTGTCACGCAAGACCGTTGCCGAGGCCTACTCGCGGCTGACCTACGACAATCTGCTCAGTGGCGTGGTCGGCCGTGGCTCCTTCATTACCCCGCAACTGCCTGTGCGCACCAACGAAGTGGCCGCTATTCCACTGGCGGGTGCCGCATCCCTCGAACGCTGGCAACAACGCGCTACCGTGCTGGGCAGGCGGCAATTGCAAGCACCGTCGCGCTATGACTTCGTCGGCGGCACCTCGAGCAAGGCGCAGTTCCCCTTCGACCAGTGGCGCAGCTGCCTCAACTACGCCCTGCGCCGCAGCCAGCGCCATCCAGAGCGGCAGTTCACTGCCCAGGGCCTGCCCGAACTGCGCGAAGCCATCGCCCACCACATCGCCTACGCCCGCGGCGTGCACTGCAGCGCCGCGGACGTGCTGGTGTGCAATGGTGCGCAACAGGCGCTCGACCTGATCGCCCGGGTGCTGATCGAACCCGGTTGCCCGGTGGCCATGGAAGACCCCGGTTACCCGCCCGCACGGCAACTGTTTCTGGCCTTGGGCGCACGCCTGCAGTCAGTAGCGGTGGATGATGAAGGGATGTGCGTCGAACAGATCGCCGATGGCACACGGCTGATCTACGTGACCCCTTCGCACCAGTTCCCATTGGGTATGCCGATGAGCGAACCGCGCAGGCGGGCCTTGTTGGCACGCGCCGCCGAGCTTGGCGCATTGATCATCGAGGACGACTACGACTGCGAATTCCGCTACCAAGGGCCGGCCGCCGACGCCCTGCAGCGCCTTGACCAACATGGCCTGGTCGCCTACGTCGGGACCTTCTCCAAGACCCTGTTGCAGGAGTTGCGCCTGGGCTATGCGGTGCTGCCACCCGCCGTGCTGCAGGCCGCCTGCGTGGCCAAGCACCTCAGCGACTGGCACAGCCCGACCCTGCTGCAATGGGCCCTGGCCCGCTTCTTCAGCGATACTCTATAGTTAACAGCGAAAACCTTGTACTCTAGAGCTGCATGTGTACAGCCAGAAGATAGATATCTTAAAGTGGCTGAGCATCAAATAGCTCGCCAAAACCTGACCATGGCATGACTCAAATGCCACCAACTTGGTTAGCTCAAGTGATTCATCAACCGAGAGAAATTAAACACTGGGTGCGGGCATCACGAACTGTGAGACTTCTGACTGTATAAGGCAGCCCTACTGGAGTAACGTATGAGTACTAAAGTCGCGGGGCTTTGGGCGGAAACTTCAAATTGCAGAGTAGTTTCTGAATAAGGCGACCTGATATGCAATCGACGAGCATATAGTTTTTTGTTGCTACCGAAATTTTGATTTAATAAAGGTCAGGTGCGGCATGCACCATAACCATTCGTTAGATCACCATTACCCTCTCTAAGCGCTCTTGGCAAATTCCCAACTTCGGTTATTTTTTTGGAAATTTAACAATTCGTAGCCCCTCAAGCCGATCGATTTCTTTTTCAAGTTTTGCAACATGCCGTAACAACATGATTTCACGAGCAAGAATTTGGTCTACTTTTAATGGATCAAGCAGCTCGACTTGTTGTGTAGCCCAGCTAACCCACATTGCCAATGCCATTTGAGTTGCTTCGCCCGGAGGCGAAGCTTCGACTGCCGCCTGGATGAATGCTCGCAGCCCTTGAGCGCGCTCCCAGCTTTCCAGATTTCTCATCAGATTTTGACGCAGCTTCTCCAACCGACGCTGCTGGTCAATTCTCTCTGTGCGCACTCGCTCCTCCTCTGCCCGTCGACGGCGACTAGCCTCATCGGATGATCGTTGGGCTTTCACGGAAGCGGCAATACGAACAAAGCCTGTAAGGATCTGACCAAGCTTCGATTCGAGCGTCCCTGTTTTGCTGTCCGTCCAAGTTTTTTGAATCAGTACTTCGGATCGCGCGTCGACGATAAGGGAAAATACGCCAATGGGCTCCCGCCCAAAACGAGCGGCTCTCATCGCGGCAAAGTCAGGCTCCCATCGCTGCCCTGGCTTGAATGGTTTGGGAGGGGGCGGTGGAATATCGAAGCGTTTTATGCGCTCCTGGATCGTGATCAGTAGCTCTTCCCCGTCGACTCGCACGAAGCTAACGTTACTACCAATACCGCAGGTGTACCCCGACGACTCACTGGCTTTGATCAAGCTGTCGTAGAGAAGCGCGCAGCGATCCACCTCAGTCCGGGATATGTGCGAGTTCAATACCTTTGTTTTGTCGAATACCAGTGCATTGTTGAGCTCTTTGGCCTTCCTCGCTGCACTTAGGCATTTTTTTACCGACGGATGGGGGTCAGATAACTCCGTTGGCACGATCAACATCTTAGGGTTTTTGATCACATTCTCTGGCTTCAGCCTGACAGCCTTCTCGACATTTAGAACGTGAAACGTGATTGGCGTGGTAGAGGTTGGAGGCTTTGGACGACGCGGGCGTTTCGGGGCTGGCTTGGCCCAGTGACCCCGGGTAGGCAACGTGATCCCCGCTTTGCGGTAGGCCTTCGATAAGCCCACATCCGAGATACCTATTTCCTTCGCGATGATCTGAACGGGTCGCTCCCACACCATTTCAAATAGCTGCTGAGGTGTGAAGGTCTTTTCGACGTACATTACTCGTCCTTTGTGGCATCCAAAGCGTTGTACCAATCAGCGTATGGCGAAAGGTCTACCCGACAGCGATTGTAGTCCGGGCTGCCGTCGTGCCACCAAACGGGCCAACCTTCCGACGTTTTGCGGAGTAATCTGCTTGAGAGGACTGAAGCGCTGGGCATTATGGTCGCCCCCATAGAACGGCCAGTTTTGGCCAACTTGCGCTATTGATTGGGGCTGCTCCGCTTGAGCGAAGGATGCTAGCAATGCAGTGGAAATCGCGACGGCAAGGCCGCCGCTGCATGTGTAGGTGCAAGACATGAAATACCTCATTACGCGTAACTGAGCGGGGCACGGCGCAAGGCCGGAGACAGGAGCAGAATCAACACCATGATGACAGTCATAGCGACCAGACGAGGTATCAGCCCCCACCAGTTCAGCCCTACCTCCCACAGTGCCCACACTACGGTCAGGCCCTAGATCACTGCGAACAGATGGAGCGCGCCGCGCCGCCGCAGCGCGACCAACACCGGACATATCACTGAGCCGGTACCAGGCAATCGGGCCGTAGGTAGCAATGCTGAACCGTAATAGGAGTCTGCACCCTCTCCGGTTATCACCTGAAAATCTGCGGCAAACCTGCCTTGACAAAAAAACTGTGATCACATATCACTTAATGAGTATTTCTTGTCTACGCACGTCGTAGCCAAGAAAACTCATTAACAAAAACAAGACAGGACGAATTGCTATGAACGTGATGAAGCGGCTAACACCCTATACCGGATTGAGGGTCTTGATTTCCGGTGGGGCAGCAGGCATTGGAGAATCGATCGCGGCTGCATATCTCGAAATTGGGGCAAGAGTCCATGTATGTGATGTAAGCGAGCAGGCGATCGCAAAATTTCGTGAGTGCTATCCTGACGCTTTGGCCACGCTGGCTGATGTCTCCGACTCTGCTCACGTGAAGCGCGTCTTCGAAATACAACAGGAGTGGGTGGGTGGACTCGATATACTGATCAACAACGCAGGCATCGCAGGGCCGACCGGGGGAATCGACAAAATTAGCGATGCCGAGTGGGAACAGACAATAGACATCAACCTCAATGCACAGTATCGCTTCGCGCATCATGCTGTCCCCCTGCTGACGAAGTCAGAACACGCACACATCATTCACATCTCATCCGTCGCAGGGCGCCTAGGTTATGCTTGGCGGACTCCTTACGCGGCGACCAAATGGGCAATTGTAGGGCTGATGAAGTCTCTGGCTGCAGAGTTGGGTGAAAGGGACATTCGAGTCAATGCACTACTACCAGGCATTGTCGAAGGCCCTCGACAGGATCGCGTCATCAGTGATCGCGCCAGGCAGTTAGGAATCTCCGAGCCTGAAATGCTCGAACAAACGTTGAACAAAATATCATTACGCCGCATGACTCCACCGGAGGATGTGGCAGCAATGGCCTTATTTCTATGCTCTCCTGCCGCGCACAATGTGACAGGTCAAGCGATCAGCATCGACGGTAATGTCGAGTACCTGTGATCAAGCTTTCGCAATAGATTTACAACGGCTCGCCCCTAGCCTAGTTGTCGAGCCGTTTATTAAGCATGTGCATGTTTGAATGGCAAATTGCTTTCATACCACATCAGAACACTTACACCGGATCACACCCCATTGAGCAGTGTGACACCGATAACGTCTGTTTCCTTTCCCGATGCCCAGAGGAATTTATTAATTCCTCATAGGCCAATTTATTCTGTCGACCTCGAATCGCCGGCATCTACTGAAAGCTCTGCTAGAAAACGACTTGAATTAGCAACGTATCCCTGTGCGTTGGCCCGCAGTCCAGCTTGCTGTTCCTCGCTAAGTGTGCGAACCACCTTGGCAGGCGAGCCCAGCACCAATGACCCATCCGGGATGACCATTTTCTCGGTGACAAGCGCCTTGGCGCCAATGAGGCAGTTCGCACCTATGATTGCCCCATTCAAGACCACCGCTTGGATCCCGATCAAACTACCATCTCCGACTTGGCATCCATGGAGCATGGCCTGGTGGCCGACAGTGACATCCTTCCCCAGCGTCAACGGAAAACCAGGGTCGGTATGAAGAACTGCTCCATCCTGGATATTGGAGCCTGCACCGATGTGTATCAGTTCGTTGTCCCCACGAATCACTGCGCCGAACCAGACGCTGGATCCTTCTGCCAGATGCACTTGGCCAATGACTGCAGCCGTCGGTGCTATCCAACTCTGCGGATGCGCTTGAACGCTGACGTCGCTCAATCGATATTTCATAGATCACTCCCATTTTTTGTGATTTAGGTCGGCGCGGTGACGCTTGTTTGCAATGGTGTTGCAAGCTACTGAAAAAACAACTCCTAAGCGCATGCCCAAACGAATGGGCGGTCTTAGGTTGATGAGAAAAAGCTAGGCTGGTCCCTGCGCAGGTAGTGTTGGTCGCGACTGAGAATGCCTGCGACAGAGGCCCACACTGCGACTCCGACTACCCATAAACGGCGTACTGCATTTCTGCGTGGGCAGTGCCTCATGCTCCACCCAATCTGGTGACCACTGGGATAGTTCTCCTCGATAGCACGTGTGCAAGTGCGCTGTGCAACGTAGAGATGTGTCGAGCGAGCGCATTCTTTGGAGAAAATTGCGCAGCAGTGTGGCGAGAAGGCTATCCACGATAGAGCCTGTCCAAGCGAACCCACAGCTGAAGTGCGCTCATGACCGTCCTCCAGTCCGATTTTTATTTATGCCGATGCTATCGACTTGACTCTGAGCCTACCCTGCACACAGTGATATGTGATCACAGTATTGAGTGATAAACAAGAATGGTTTCGACGGTAAGAAGGCCGATGAGCTAGCTCCGGCATTTATCCACCCGGATAACGACGAACTCGAGCAAGACGCAGCTTCCTGTCGAAAAACGGGACAGCGCCTTACGATTTTATAGCGCCATCACTGCTGTGATCACAGATGCCTTATTGTTCTATGCCCAAGGGTTGAATCTGCTTATACTCACTCCATGAACATATCCACACTCGTAACGCCCATGATCCGCCAGACCCTCAGTGCGGACGTTTATGCCCAGCTGCGTGATCTGCTGATAAGTGGACGCGTTATGCCTGGGGAAAAGCTCTCCCTCAGATCTCTCGCGGACGCTCTAGGTGTTAGCGTCATGCCTGTGCGAGAGGCTGTTCACAGGTTGGTCGCTGAGCAAGCGCTTGAAATGGCGGCTAATCGATATATTCGCGTTCCTGTACTGACAGTCAGCCAATTCCGGGAAATCACCAGTATCCGGTTGAATCTGGAGGGGCAAGCTGCCGCTCGTGCTGCCGAGCTTGTTGATTCGCAGACGCTGGCTGAGATAGAAAAGATACACGAGGCATTTTGCGCGGAGTTTGCAAAAGGCGCTCCCGATGAGTCACGGCTGATTACACTGAATAAAGAATTGCATTTCGCAATTTATAACCAGGCGGACATGCCCATCCTGCTCCAGATAGTTGAGTCCTTGTGGCTGAGAATAGGGCCTATCATCAACTATGACCTACGATCTGGCACTGAGCGTGTGGTTCAGCGAGTGCAAGCCAGTCATCACGCAGCGATGGTTGATGCTTTAAAGAAGGGGGACTCCGTTGCCGCCCGTGAATCGCTGCAAGATGACATCAAAAGTGCTGCCGAGTTTATCCTGAATACAGGGGCGCTGATCGTTGCCGATGCGCACAAACCTGTAGAAGCTGATTAAATCCACCAACATGTTTTAAAAAGAGTCGCCCTGGTATCAGGGCGACTCTTTTTTTGCTCGCTTATTACATCTGAGCGCCGATCATCCAAGGCACTGTTTCTTCATTGCCGACGCCCAACGCCTCGCTTTTAGATTTTTCCCCAGAAGCCACGCGTATGAGCATGTCGAAAATCTCTTTACCCTTCGATTCAAGGGTGGCACCGCCATCCATGACATCCCCGCAGTTGATGTCCATATCATCCTTCATGCGAGTGTACATTTTGGTATTAGTCGCAAGCTTGATCGAAGGAGCAGGTTTGGCGCCAAAGCACGAGCCGCGTCCGGTGGTGAACGCAACGAGATTTGCGCCGCTGGCGATTTGGCCAGTGGCACCCATAGGATCATAGCCAGGCGCATCCATGAACACCAAGCCTCGGACTGTAATGGGCTCGGCATAACGATAAACGCCCATGAGTGCTGACGAACCACTTTTGGCAACTGCGCCTAGAGACTTTTCAAGAATGGTCGTCAGGCCGCCGGCCTTGTTACCAGGCGTGGGGTTGTTATCGATACTGCCTTTTTCGCGGTCTGCGTAGCTTTCCCACCATTTGATAAGGTCGACGATACCCTGGCCGACCTCACGGGTTGCAGCGCGACGAGTTAGCAGGTGTTCAGCACCGTAGATCTCCGGCGTTTCGCTAAGGATGGCCGTTCCACCTTGCGCTACGAGCATATCGACAGCCACACCGAGGGCGGGGTTGGCCGTGATGCCCGAATATCCGTCTGAACCGCCGCACTGGAGCGCAACGGTCAGGTGCCGCGCCGAGACCGGCTCGCGTCGGCACTCGTTGGCAACCGGCAGCATCAATTCCACAGCGGCAATGGCGGCATCCGCTGCCTTGCGGGTTCCGCCAACGTCTTGGATGACCACAGGAGCGATAAGCTTGCCGGTATCGATGCCCTGGGCCATGAACAGCGCGCCCATCTGGTTGGCTTCACAGCCAAGGCCGATGACAACCACGCCAGCGAAGTTGGCGTGCTTGATGAACCCGCCTAGCGTGCGCCGCAGTTGGTTCACCCCCTCGCCATTGTGCTCTATGCAGCAACCGAAGCTGTGGGTGATCGGCACCACACCGTCCACGTTTGGGTAAGCATCCAGCACACCGTTTCGCGAGAAGTGTTCAACCACCATTTTGGTAACAGTGGAGGAGCAGTTCACCGTGCTTACTACCCCAATGTAGTTTCGAGTTGCTACTCGCCCGTCAGCGCGGACGAAACCTTGGAATGTCACAGGAGAGGCTGCAGGCGACGCGACTTTGGCATCCTCGCCGAACGCGTAGTCTCGGTCGAACGTCGCCATCTCCAGATTGTGCGTATGCACATAATCGCCTGGCTCAATGGATTTAGTAGCAAAGCCAATAATCTGGCCGTAACGCAGAACAGGATCACCTGGGTTTACGTGTGCAAGGGCAATCTTGTGCGCTGCGGGGACATCGGCGAACACCACGATATTACCGAACTCCGTAACCACGGTTCCTTGAGGTATCGAAGCACGTGCGATTGCAACGTTGTCGTCGGGATGTAGTTTAAGTACCAGGGATGTACTCTTCATTTTGTCCTCGCATTATCAGTAATACACGGCGCAACCTGGGACAATACAATGTTGTCCCGCGTTTTTGTAGTAATCGTTTCTTGTGCCTGACGTAGTTTCAAACTCAGGAATGCGGCGAGCGTTAAAAGAGCCGCTACAATGATGAGTCCATTCTTCGTACTCCCAGTAGTTTGCTCAACGAAGCCAAGAAGTGAAGGGCCGAAGAAGCCACCAGTAATACCAAAGGTATTCACTAACGCCAGACCCGCCGCCATACCTACTCCCGCCAGCCTTGAGCTGGCGAAGAGAAATATCACAGGCTGAACAACGAAAAACATCGATGCCGTAAGGGTAAATCCTATTAGTGCTATCAGTGGAGTGGTATAGGCCGCGAGGGTCAATCCAGCCGACATCAGGAGCAGACCACCGAACATTATTTTGCGTGAGATTTTCGGAGTAGTTGCATACTTTGGAAGAAACGCTGCGCCGAGTGCTGCTGCTATCCATGGGATTGAGTTTAACAATCCTATCTGTAGCGATGACAAGCCTCCATACGTGCCGATGATGCCGGGCAAGAAGAAAATTACTGAATAAACACTAACTTGGTGGAGGAAGTACACCGCAATAGCAAGCCAAATTTGAGGGATTTTAAGAACACCCTTAAAAGAATGACCAACATTGCCGGAGGCGATTTCTTCATCATGTTCTTTTTTCAGAACTTGCTCTACTTCAGTGGCTTGTTCCTTTGATAGCCAAGTTGCCGTAGATGGGCCGTCCGGAAGCTTTCGCCAAATCACGACGGAGAATAGAACAGCTGGAATTCCCTCCAAGAAGAACAGCCACTGCCAGCCGTGCCAACCCCAGATTCCATCCATCTCTAACAGCAGCCCGCCAACCGGCCCGCTGATGATGTTCGCGAGACAGACCCCGATTAGAAAATAGCCACTTGCACGTGCCCTTTGCTCACGACCAAACCAATAGGTTAAATAGAGCATTACACCTGGGAACAATCCGGCTTCAGCTGCGCCCAGTAGTGCGCGGGCAATGTAAAACGTAGTCTCATCGGTAATGAAGGCCATACCGGCAGACAACAACCCCCAGGTGATCATGATCCTGGTGATCCAGAGTCGGGCACCTACCCGATGCATGATCAGGTTACTAGGTACCTCCATGAGTGCATAGGTAAGGAAGAAGAGCCCTGCACCGAAACCGTAGGCGGCAGCGGAAATACCCAAGTCTACTGCCATGTGTGTTTTGGCAAGTGAAATGTTAGTTCTGTCTAGAAAGCTTATAATGTAAGCAACAATTAACATCGGCATCAATTTGCGAAACATTAAAGCGTTCAGCGACTGTCCCTTTTGTGTTTTTGTATGGGTCGTAGCTAACATGATTCATGTTCTCCTCATGAGGATAAATTGCTAAGGCGCGAGTGTTGTGCCGCGACCTTTAGTTATCAAAATATCCTCTAGATAGGCTTTACGGGGATGAATACCCGCGTTTAGAAATTGACGTTATCGCCACCTTTGAGCTTCAGGATTTCCCTCGCGTCAGCAGGTGTCGCCACTTCAAGTGAAAGCCCTTCGAGAATTTTGCGCATACGCGAGACTTGATCGGCGTTGCTTTTTGCCAATTGGCCCGGCCCGTCCCAAAGCGAGTCTTCAAGACCCACACGCACGTGTCCTCCAAGCGTGGCTGATTGAGCACCAATGCTCATCTGCTGCTTTCCTGCTGGAAGAACCGACCACTGATAGTCATCTCCGAAAAGACGATCAGCTGTGCGCCGCATATGCAGGACGTCCTCAGGGTGCCCGCCGATACCGCCCAAAATGCCGAAAACCGATTGGATCAAAAACGGGGGTTTGATGAGGCCACGATCAATGAAATGTGCAGCGGTGTAGAGATGCCCAATGTCATAGCATTCGATTTCAAAACGGGTACCGTTCTCACTGCATGACTCGAGGATGTGGGCTATGTCGGTAAATGTATTTTTGAAAATGCGGTCATGGCTGCCGGCGAGGTATGGTTCCTCCCAAGCGTGTTTGAACTCCTTAAACCGATTGAGCATTGGGTAAAGACCCATGTTCATCGTGCCCATGTTCAGTGAGGCCACTTCCGGTTTGAACTGATGTGCTGGACGAAGTCGATCTTCAAGCGACATTGTCGGTGCGCCACCTGTAGTCAGGTTGATCACCACATCGCTAGCCTCTTTGATAGCGGGTAGAAACTGCTTAAATAGTTCCGGATCCTGAGAGGGGCTGCCATCAATTGGATTACGAGCGTGTAGGTGAACAATTGAGGCACCAGCCTCAGCAGCACCAATCGCCGCTTCGGCAATTTGACCTGGTGTTACCGGCAGGTAACGGGACATAGAAGGCGTATGTATTGCGCCGGTGACCGCGCAAGTGATGATGACTTTACGAGCCATGGTGATCTCCTGGTTACTTTTATTTTGGTGTTCAGGATGGAGTGATGTCGTCAGGAATTTGGTGCTTGACGCTTGTGCGCAGCGAGAGCCATAAGGCGGCGGTCACGCCAAGCGGATCGCAAGGCAATTCCTTCGAGTTCAAGTTTTTGGCGGCGCTCGTCATGTACTCGAGCGACTGCTGATTCCGACCAGTCAAAAGCATTTTCGGAATTGATCGTTTCGCGATTTTGCTGACCGTAGCGTTTGGCATAGTCAGATACGCCGGCAGGGGCGTTGAGATCGATGGTTTCGAAGGGGCCCATAAATGACCAGCGGAGGGCGAGTCCATCCTTGAGCACCCGATCAATGTCCTCCGAGCTAGCAAAGCCTTCCTCATGCAATTTGAAGCATTCGTTGAGGACTGCGGCTTGAACTCGGTTCAACAAGAAGCCATGGATCTCTCGGGATAGAACGACAGGGCTCTGCCCAGCTGCGGTGTAGATCTCATGCGCTCGAACCATCACCTCAGATTCTGTCCACGGCGCAGGGCATAGCTCTACAAGAGGAACTAAGTAAGGCGGGTTGGTAGGGTGTGCAACTACGCAGCGCCCCCGACCTGGTAGATCTTTAGTGAACTCGGAGGCCGGTAACCATGAAGTTGAACTGGCAAGAATCGCGTCCTTGGGCGCCAACGCATCCATTCGACTGAAGATGTCGATTTTCGCCTCTACCGTTTCCCGAACGTTTTCCTGTACAAGCACCACGTCACGTAGCGCATCAGCCAAGTCGGGAACGCAAGTAATGCGTGCCAGTACGGTGAGAGGGGCGTCATTAAGAAGATCGAATTCTGCGAGCTCATTAAGTCTCGCTTCGATGTAGGCATGGCTGTTCTGCATTGTCTGCAGATCCATGTCGTGCAAACGCACCGGATGTCCTGCCCGAGCAAAAACAATCGCCCAAGCTCGCCCAATCAAGCCCGCGCCAACGATTGCAATGGGGCCACGCTCGGTCGCAGATGAAGCTGTAGTTCGCATGATGTTCTCCAAATTTTGTATTTATGTTTAGGAGTAATCGTTTGAGCGGTTGGTGATCAAAGCTGACGCACAGATGCTCGCTCTGAGACAGATGCTAACCACTGTGATCACAGATCACAAGCAAATATTTCCGATTGTCAGACGATCGGCTATGCAGGCAATTTGAAGGTCGAGAGAGCACCTTCAGACGGCATGAGCCCCAGAGGCTCGACGCGCTTCAGGTTTGTTGTGCGGTAATTGAATAGGCTTTTCGGGATCGAATCTTCGCGTTCAATAAATGCAGAAAAGCCCGCTTGCCGAGCGGGCTCCTCAATCACATCGTTCAGTCGGCGTGGCCGTGACCCGCTTCACGAAGGAACGCGCGTACCGTGTCACAGAACTCCAGCGGGTTTTCAGTCATTGGATAGTGGCCAGTACCTGCAAGCACGGCGATCTTACTGCCGGGAATGCGAGATGCTGTTTCCTCAACCTTCTCTTGGTACACCAACCAATCCGCGTCACCGCGCAGAAGTAGAACAGGCGCTTTGATCTTTCCAACCTGTTGCCGCTGATCAAAGTTCGCATAACCTGTCAGGTCACCTTTCATCACCTGCGGCGTGGTGCGCGAAATCTGCCACACCACCTCCTTCGCACGATCTGGTGGAGTGCGATTGCCCGTCATCGAACGAGACCAGGCACCGATGATCTCTGGCCCATTCATGAGCAACATATCGAGGAAGAACTCCGAAACCGTTGGGGTGAAATCTGCCCCTTCGGCTGAGATGATTGCACTGTACGCATCGGGTCGACGTGCCCCCAATTCCAGCACCAGATTGCCGCCCATCGAGCATCCCATGATGGCGGGTTTCTCAAGTCCCAAGGCCTCCATAAGGTGCTCATTGAACTCCGCATGGCGAGTGAGGCTGTGAAATGGGCCTGATTCGGGTAGCTCTGATTTGCTGTGCCCGGGAGCGTCAATTGCAATGACGCGGAACTCATCTGACAGACCGTCCAGTACGTGCCTGTACATTAGAGAATCTTGTGATGCCGCGTGGAAGCAAACGAGTGGACGTCCCTCCCCTGCTTCTTCGTAGTAAACGCGAATCCCATCCACGGTGATGTACCGTCCTACCGTCTCTTTGCCCGACGGCTTCGGCCCGGGAGAATAGGAGAGCGGAGGGTTTGTATCGGTTTTCCCTACACGCTTCATTGCGTCGAACGCGCGAGCCATCACATCTACGTACTGCCATGCAGCGACCACGTTGCCCTCAAGTTCAAGTTTTCCCAATCCAGGGGACAACGCTTCAAACCAGTCGATCTTTCCGTCAAGAACGCGCTGCCACTCATCATCAGCACCAGACACGATGATGTCAGCGCCCAACGGGCTTCCTTCCGGGTAAACCGCAACGACTTTACCGGCGAGAACCGCAAGCGTTGAGAAACCTGTGCTGTGCTTGAATTGAATGCGCCCATCAAAATAGCGAGCAGCGGCAGTCCAATCAGCATCACCGTTTAACTCGTCGGCGAACTGGCCCAACCATTTGGCATCATTAATAAGGGTCATGACTTTCTCCTAGCTTAGCTATCCCCAAGGGATTTTCTTGTAAATGCAGGTACGATCGGTTCGTTACAAACCCATATTGCAAGAGGACTTCGATACCAGCGCTTTGTCGTACTTAAGAAACCAGCCGGTAGTTTCACGGGTGAAGAAAATGGTAATGATGGCTGCCAGTACCATGAGGCCGGAAATAAAGTAGAGCGCGTAGTTGTAGCCCGCAGACTGCTCAAAGCCACCACCTGCGCCGATGAACATCCCGATCACGAATGGCCCAAAACCACCGGCGTAAATACCGACGTTGACGATTGAGCCCGCCAGGCCAGTCGTGCCTTGCTTCGCAGAGTCAAACGCAATGGCATAGACCAACGTGTAGGGCGCGTTCATTGCGAACCCAGCAAACAACTGAATCGCGATAAGCCAAGTCAGGCTGACGGATGAGTATTTGAAGAGGTACATGCCCACCGCAAGCCACGCGAAAACAAGCACTAGGCAAAGTTTTCGGCCTGCACGGTCTGAGATCCATCCCCAAACGATCTGGCCGATACCACCGGTGATCGTGAAGAGCACCGAGTAAGCAGCCGCCTCTGCGAAGTTGTAATGGGCAACAAATGCCAGGTACTGGGGTAACCAGAAGCTGATGCCGAAGTAGCCAACGATTGCGAACATCGAGATTAGAGCGATAGCTGAGATGTTCGGATTTTTCATTGCAGACTTGAACGCGCCTTTGGGCACCTCCACCACACCCTTTACAGCTTCCATTGATGGAGGGGTCTCACCCACGGCTTGAGCGTGTTCAACAAAGGATTCGTAACGCTTCTTCGTACTGAACCACCAGTAGACCGAAAAGATGATGATCATCGGCACAGGGAACAGCAGGAATGCCAAACGCCAATTTTCCGGGCCGTAAGCGTGGAGTAGAGCACTGATCGCCAAGCCACCGATCAATGTGCCCCAAGGGTATCCGGTGTGATGAAGTCCTAGGGCGAAACCACGGCGCTCCTTCGACCACCACTCAGACAAGGAGGTGACTTCGATGGCTTCGCCAGCACCGCCAAATGCGTGAGAGATCACTTGCAGCGCGACCAGCACTCCAAGGGAGCCGGTCAAGAAATTGAGGCCGGTCAGAAAGGTGAATAGCGTGTAAGCAATCACGATTGGCAGGTGGCGGTATTTTCGCATCCATCCCTGACCGCCTTTATCAGCCCAAATCATGCAAGGCACGGCTATCAAAGAGGTCGCGATCGTGATGAAAGCGGCAAGCAGCCCTGTCAGCTCAGCGCTTGTCTTGAACTCGCTGGTGATGGAGGGCAATACCATGAAGAACATCTGGCGGGAGTTGGCATCCATGGCATACACGAGCCACAAAAGGGCCATCGCGCCCCACGAGGCTGCACCTGCTCCTTTTGGCACACGATTGACCGCAGGTAATGCTTCGATTTTGTCTTGAGCAAATCCCATGGGGATATCTCCGGGTATTTATTTTTATTCTCCGGCTGAGGATCGGTGTTTTGCACACATACGCCTCAACATCCGAGATGATCCAGCACTTGTCGTACTGCTCACCATGGACAGAGGTTATGGCTCAATTTCAGGGCTGAATATAGCTGGCAAAGCACACCTGCTGTGACCACCAGGAACAGGTCAGTGGCACAAAATCGGAGAGGTGCCAGCGAAGCATTTGGCTAAGTAATTACTGTGGAACAGGTCTCAAATTTTTGAGAGCTCTGTTGAGCACAGAGCAAGAGGGAAATTATCAGAGCGGTGGAGTATTGGCTCCCTTGTGCAGGAGCCAAAGTTGCACGCTTGCGCGGAGGTAGAGTGAAAGTAAGCGCCGAGCCGTAGTGGCTATCAAACCGCTCCGGGTAGTCGTCTCACGATTTTCCATGGATGAGCAATCCATTTTTCCTGAAAAAACTCGATGAACACCCGGATGCGAGGACTCAGATGCTTACGGTCTGAATAAAGCAGGTAAATAGGCTCCAAGATCTCCGCTTTGCACTCGTCAAGCAGGAGCACCAGCGATCCGTCCTGAATGTCTTTTCCAATGTGGAAATCTGCAAGGCGGACTATACCCGCGCCTGATTTGGCCATGTCCCTAAGCAGTTCGCCTTGGGTAAACGATCCTCGGGGCTTCACAGGGGTCGTCACACCCAGACCGTCCTGGATAAAGGCCCATTTGTTCCAAGGGCTGGCAAAACTGAAGTTAAAGCATCGATGATTCATCAGGTCTTGTGGCTGCTGCGGTGTTCCGTACTTTTCCAGATAGTCAGGTGAAGCACACAGCAACCATTCACATTCGCCTATCTTCTTTGCGATTCTGGAAGAGCTCGGAAGAATCCCGCTATGGATGGCTATATCCAATCCCTGCTCGAACTGGTCAACGAACTGAGCGCCTAACTGAATCTCGACATCAAGACCGGGATAAGTGTCGAGGAATTCCGGCAACCAAGGCACGATCTGCTGCTTCGCAAAAGAGGTCATCGTGTGGATCCGAAGCGTGCCACTGACCCTTGACGGAAGCCCTTCTGCCAGAGAGTCAGCTTCACTCATCGCCTCAACCACAGCTTTCGCACTGCGCAGATAAGCAGCCCCCTCCTCCGTAAGGGTGAGGACTCGGGAACCCCTCTGGAAAAGTCGAACCCGAAGCCGATCCTCTAGCCGCGCTATCAATTTACTGATGGCCGACGGAGTCATCTCATGCGCCCTGGCGGCAGCAGAAAAACTTCCGCACTCTGTTGACCAGATGAAGGCTAGCATTTGAGAGTATTGATCCATTTCGGTACGCTCCTTACGCGACTGAATCTACCTGTTTATCTACACAAAAAACGCGCCGTAGCGCGTTTTTTTGAACCAGAATCAGCGAATGAACTGCTCGATATAATCGTCCGGCAAGCCCAAATTTTTGTAATGGCTGCGGGCAGCTTCCAGCTTGGTGAAAACGTCTTCATAGCCAACCGCGACACCCTGCGGGTCGACGTAAGTGTAGCCACCCTGAACGTGGAACCAAGTAATCATTTCTTCGACATCTTCAGGGACGAAGAGAGTGTGGGTCTCCCCTGGCGGCTCGAATGCAAAGGAGCCCTCATCAGCAACCCAATCGTGTTCGAGGTAGTACCAGCGCCCCTTCAACACGATCGCATGCACTGCACCTGAGTGGCGGTGACGTGACAAAACCCCGCTCTGCCGCACTCGAAGCAAGTTGATGTAGTACCCACCGCTAACGCTCAGCAGCAGTGGTTTGAAAGATACTGACTTGGTGACAGGCACCCAGAGACTATCGTCTTCGAGCCAAGTGGTCATAACGCCTGGATGCACCATGTCTGGAGACATGAAAGGCACCTGCGGCAAAGCATAGGGAATGGCAAGTTCATCAGGTTTAACGGGCGTATTCATTATATTTTCTCTCAACGTGTGACTGGCGAGCGAGCCAGGATTTCAATCGCTGAGTGAGAGTAGGTGATGCTCTCGCACAGGAGAATACTCAGAAATTCACACCATCTGTGACCACTCGTCACAGCGCGTAGGGCTCATCCCGTTGAAGGCCGCGACTTATCTAAGACGCCTACTGCGCACGAGTTCAAGCGATTGACCCAGCAGATTTTTCATTGAGTGGATACCGGCCACCCGTGGATCGCGCCCCGTCAGAGGGGACACATTTTCCCCAATACCTTCACTACCATGCAGACCTGTTCATCTGAAAGCCGCTTACACAGTAGTAATCGGCTTAAAATAATGAGGTTTAGCAATGACTTCTCTCAGCCCTTCCCTTGAGCTCAGTCCCGAGCTTGCAGCTCACCCGGCCTATTCGCGAGTGTTCCAGCCCGAAGGCCTCACCTTCGGATACATCATGCCTCTTGAAGGCTACCCAAATTCGCCGTTCCCTACTTTGCAGGATCATCAGCGCCTTGCTCGAATCGCAGATGAGGCTGGTTTTGCAAGTTTATGGATGAGGGACGTGCCCTTCTACGATCCAAGCTTTGGTGACACCGGGCAGATGATCGACCCCTTCGTCTACCTTGGATATTTGGCAGCCGTAACTAAAAAAATTGCTTTGGGAACGACAGGAATCGTTCTTCCACTGCGCGAGCCGTTGATCGTTGCTAAACAATCTCTGTCGGTTGACCAGCTCACCGGTGGACGATTCTTGTTAGGGCTCTCCAGCGGAGATCGCCCGATTGAATACCCAGCATTCGGGATTGATTTCGAAGCGAGAGAAGAACGATACCGGGAAGGCTTCGAGCTGATTAAGACAGTCACTGAAAACAGCTTCCCAAGCGTCTCAACCAAACTTTTCGGCCAGCTGGAAGGCTTGCTAGACATGGTACCCAAGCCAGTTGGCCCTCGACTCCCCATGATTGTCGTAGGCCGGGCCCGTCAGACGCTTGAGTGGATCGCCAATAATGCCGATGCCTGGATTTGGCATCTGAGCGACTTCAATCGTTTGCCCGGTCTCATCCGCGAGTTCCGTTCTGCCAGTCAGACCGGCAAGGCAAAACCATACGGCTACGCGACGTTTTTCGATCTGGCGAAGGATCCGAGCACACCGCTGGAACGCGGATACAACGGAATAAGGATCGGGCGTAATGCTCTCGTGGATCTCTGGAAACGGCAACAGGATGAAGGTGTTTCACACGTCGCACTGAATATCAAACCTCTGCAGCGACCAGCCGCTGATGTCCTGGAGGAGATGGCTGAGTATGTCATGCCACACTTTCCCATAGGCCAACCTGTCTCGCAGGTGACCCAGTGACCGGCTCAAGTGATCGCACCGACATTAAGGGCGTTATAGCCACCTTTCTGGAAGCCTGGGAGAGCGGTTATTGGGAATCTGCTGGGGATATGTTCACTGACAATTGCCAGCTGGTTACAAGCCACATGTCCGCTCATGAGGGTGGACGCAAGATTGTCAGAGCTTTCCAGCAAGACCGTGCCAAGGCTGATGGCTTTTCAGTGAAGGCAACCAATCACTATGTGGGTGGTGGAGAAACCGACGCCAAATTCAGTTTCTACGCATATGGCCATATCAGCAAAGCCACAAAGTCGGCCACGCTCGGATTTGGAATGACTGTCACAGGCTCTATGAAAAAGACAGCAGGCACCTGGCGCCTCGACAGCGTGCTGATTGCCTTGAATTGGATAACCGGGGACTACTCGCTTGCAATTCACTGGCAGCTTCCACCTGGTGACGACGGATGGAGGATTGGCGACCCAGCCCCGACCATCGTTAGCGAGCTGAATTCGCCATGGCTTGCTTTCCCTAACTCAACGGCTTCGGTGACCAGTGCGGAATGTATTGCTGAAACCTACGCTCGTTACTCGTGGGCGCTGGATCAAGCTGACATGCAGCTGCTTGCTCATTGCTTTACCAACGACGCCGCTGGCGACTTCCAACCGATGGGCCTTATTGAAGGGCGCCACGCGATCATCGGCTCCTTCAAAGAATTTCGCAGGCCCTGGCCGTGGATGCAGCATTTCGCGGACGTGCTGGAGATCAAGTCCGACGAGGAAAAGGGTGTAGCGGAAATGATTGTCGGCAGAGTCATTCCTGGAAACTCACACACGCAAGATGGCACGCCTCTCTATGGCGCGCATTACCGGATGCGACTTCGTCGCGAGCATGAGGGATTCTGGCAACTGACCTGGAGCGAGTACCGCCCAGGCTGGTTCAATGCCAATGAAGCACCAAGAGTTTAGTCTCTTCCTGAAAACACTCTAGGGCCGTGGCGCCGTACTATCTCGGACGACGAGTTCGATTTGTATGCGCTCGCGGCGTGCAAGTTGGCGCCCCTCGATCAGCGCAACGATGTTGTTGGCGCTGCTGATACCAATTTTCGAAGTCGGCACCCGGACGGTCGTCAGGGCTGGCACGTAGGCAGCCGCGAACTCGATATCATCGAACCCGCTGACTGATAGTTCTTTGGGGACGTCGATCCCATTGGAGCGCGCTTCCGCCAACGCTCCGATACAGGTGAGGTCAGTGCTGCAGACAATGGCTGTAGGCTTGGGGTTAAGCTCCATAGCAATCCGCAGCCCGGCGCGCCCTCCCTCAATCGTGAATGGCTGCTCAATAATCCGTTCACTTGAAAGCTCTATCCCGGACTCGAGTAGCTGAGCGGTGATTCCTTTCAGACGGTATTTTGCCCGTTCGTTGTTAGAGACAACTCCACTGATCATCGCGATACTTTGATGACCAAGGCTAAGCAAGTGCTTGGCTATCAATCGACCACCCTCCTCATTGCTGAACCCCACGCAGTGATGGTCGTGAGCACCATCTAGCGACCACATGAGAATGAATGGGCATTGGGCGGCAGTTAGTGCTTCATAAATTTCAGGACTATGTTCAGTACCCACCAACAGTAGGCCTTCGACACCCCGCTCAATCATGTTCCTTACGTTCACCAGTTCTTGCGCCTGGTCGTATTCATGGGAAGAAATGATCAGGTGATACCCAAGCTCCGTTAGCCTTAACTGGAGGGCCTGGACAGCTTCAGCGAACGCAGGGTTGTTAAAAGTAGGAAACACGGCTCCAATGCTGTGCGTGCGCCTCGATGCCAAAGCACGCGCAGCCCCGTCTCGCACGTACCCTAGCTCTTGAACAGCTGCTTGTACTTTGGCCAGCGTTGTAGGTTTCACTAAGTGCGGGACAGCCAATGCTCTTGAAGCACTCCCCATCGAGACGCCCGCCAATTCAGCCACATCCTTGAGCTTCGGTTTCTCGATTTTTTTCATTGGAGATTCAGCATCCTCGATCGTAGCGCGGAGACAGGACGATCAGAAGAACGCCCTCGATTTTCACAGAGGATGATAAGCCAACAGCCTGCCGTTCGGGAGCCGTTAATTGGAGAGAAAAACCTGAGTGCAGCATTTCTGCTGCCCCCAGGCAAAGACACTTATTTAATGACGATTGGATTCACAGGAGCGCCGGTTCCACCTACGACCTTTAGAGGAGCTGCGGTGTACAGGAACGTCCACTGACCGTCCTCAGCGCAGTCCTCAGCGAGGGGATCAAGCTGAGCGATCTCAGTGAGAGTGATACCCAAGTTCCTCATGAGTGCGTTGTGCAACGGCAACGCAACCCCTGACACGGGATCGACGGTGACTTCGTTAGCGATGGTGTCGGTGACAATGTTCGGAATTTCCATCTCCTGAAACCACTTCACCAGCTCAGGGCTGTAAGTCAGGCCAGGCTCGATAAAGTCTTTGTAAAACTCTTCCGGATCGCGTTTATAAAACGAGCCAATCCATCCAGTGCGGATGATGAGAATGTCGCGCTTGTTGATAGAGACGCCTTGAGCCCGGGCCGCAGCCATTAGATCCTCATGGTTGAAAGTTTCACCTGCATCCAGCACGTCTTTACCACGGTGGCGCGCTATGTCGATCAGAATGCCTCGGCCAACGATGCCTTTTTCACCCAGCGGAGCAACGCTCGCCTTGGCCAGGGAGCCGATAGTGGTATCAGCGCTGTACCCATTCCAGATCTGGTCGTCGTACCAAACGTGGCCGAGCGCGTCGTATTGAGTTGAACCCTGAAGGTGGAAAAACATTACATCGTCGGCGAACTCGTACGAGCCTGGAAAGTGTGGGCCCTTGCCGCAGTTGTAGTGGCCACGATCCATGATATTCATGCGCTTTGACTGAGAGCGCCCAGGCCAGACCGGGTCACCTGCAGGATCAGCCATCCGCACCTGCAAAGTAAATGTCTTGCCTTGCGTGACCTCTTTGACACCTTGGAGCACCTCGACACCTGTGAGGTAGTTGAGTGAGCCAACCTCATCATCCGGCCCCCACTTACCCCAGTTCTTAGGGGAGTCTTTGAGCAAGTCATGAATGTGCGGAACGGTCTTGTCTGTCATTTTCTGAGCCTCTTTTATTATTGGATTAGCTGTACCGCATTAGCGGTTAGTTGAAACGTTCAAATCGTTGTCCCAGGTCGTCGGCACGAGCGAGTCCTCGGATGAGTCGTTCAGCGGTAAGGGCTGGCGCCATATTTTTCGCGTAAACCGCACCCAGTGTTGCCTGGACAACAATGTCCAGTTCCTCAGAGGTAAACGGAGACGTCTGGCCAAGGCCGTCGAGGGTGACGGGAAGATTCACATCATTCAGAAGCTGAGCGACCTCTAGGATGTCTGAGTCTGGGCGCTCTTCGACCGACATCTGCACCAGCGTCCCGAATGCGACAAGCTCACCATGTAGCATGGAAGTAATCGCAGGAATTGCCGTAAGACCTCGCACAAGCGCATGAGCTAGCGACAAGCCGCCACTCTCGAACCCAACGCCACTGATAAGGACGGTTCCTTCAACAACCCGCTCGACATCATCATTAACCTCGTGCCGGCCTACTGCTTGGTAAGCGCTGTACCCGTAGGTCATAAGCGTCTTAAACACTGCCTCTGTTAGCAACAATGCAGTGTTCAACGCTGGAGTACCAAATGAGTTATTGCCTCCGGCAGACTGACATTGTTGCGCCTCAAACTTTTTACTGATGGCGTCGCCGATGCCTGCGGCGAAAAACCTTGCAGGCGCACGGACAATCACTTCGGTGTCCACGACTACTGCAGAGGGGTTCATGTTCAGGTACTCGACACCAACGACCTTGTGCGTTTCGTCGTAAAGCACAATCAAACGGCTGGTTGGGGCGTCGCTGGAAGCGATGGTCGGGCATACGACAATGGGGACGTTGAGCTGAGCAGCCATCCCTTTAGCCGTGTCAATTGTCTTACCCCCGCCCAAAGCGATGATGGTGTCTGGCTTGTAATCTGCTGATCGCTCACAGAGAGACGCAATTGCAGCTTTAGTGCATTCACCAGGAAAAACGATACTGTTCGCATCGAAGCCATGCTCTGACAATGCATTCCCTACCTCAGGCCACAGATGCCTCGAGACGAACTCGTCGCACAAGACCAAAGGGCGCGATTGCCCCATATCGGAAAGGATTCTGCCAAGCTGCTTTAGTGCGCCTGGCCCTTGCTCGTATCGGCCAGGAAAACCCATTGTTCGAACCATGCCATCACCCGCTGCTGAAAAACTGTGAGATAAATCGTTACGTTGAATACGAGCCCGGCTGGATCAGCGCATCAACCAGCCACCAGCCACATCCACGACTTGGCCCGTGATGAAGTCGCTGTCGTTTGAAGTCAAAAAGCATGCTGCTTTAGCTACCTCAAGTGGCGTTCCAAGACGGCCCAACGGAGTCTCATCAACAACTGCCTGGTTCGCTTGCGCAGAAACGGTTTTCAGAAGCGGCGTTTCGATGCGTCCCGGGGCCAGCGCGTTTGCCGTAATCCCATAAGGCCCGAGCTCACCTGCCAGATGACGGGTAAAACCGATAATTGCGGCTTTGGTGGCGCTGTAATGCGCCGCAACGATAGGGAGAAATGCGCTGCCAGCAACGGAAGACATGTTCACGATTCTCCCAAAGCGACGCTCGACCATCCCCGGTGCGAGTGCTCTAACCAAGTTGAACGAGCCAGTGAGGTTGATGCCGACGACCCGATCCCACTCCAGGGGATCCATCTCCCAAATCGGTGCGGGTGCCCCCTGATGTTTGGGAGACACGCCTGCATTGTTGATCAAGGTGTCGATAGGGCCGAGCTGCTCGCTAAACTCAGCACAGGCTCGACTGCATTGATCAAAATTTGCGACGTCAGCTTTAGCCCAAGCCACCAAATGTCCGGCAGTACAGAGTTGCTGGGAAAGCTCAGAAACTGACTGTTCGTCGAAGTCTACCAAGGCAACCCGCGCGCCCTCCTCGCAGTACAGCCGGGCAATCGAGGCACCGATGCCCCCTCCTGCCCCGGTAATAAGAACTGTGCGACCTGTGTGTCGAAGATTCGTCATGCCAAATTCCCCGCGCTGAACAAACAGAAACAAGACGCGGTGATGCTCACACGCGTCCGATGCCGCACTGGCTCACCGAAAATTTCGGGTTCATGTAAGCGGGTGGTGTTAGGAGATTTGTGTGGCGAAGCCAGTGCCCCCGCGCCGGAGCGGTCGGTGACTCTAGATAAGAGAGTGGCGAGGGCTGCCCACGTGCTTGACCGAGCGCAGGCTAATGATGCAGTGACCATCATGATCTCCAGATTTGCCTAGGAAAACGGCAAATATGAATCGTTTCATTCTCGCAGCCTGCGGACTTAAGCCAACAAAATCTGCGATCTTTTCACGACTATATTTTTGTATTTATTCTCGAAAGAGATATTTATGAAGCGCTTCATTTTTAGTCTGATATTTGACCGCTGTCAAGCGGTCTGCACGGTCACTTCCCCAGCAAGGAGCGCCAGTAGCTCCTACGAAACGCATTCATGAGCATCTGCGCCAATCCTATTGAGGATGCGAAAAACACCGGCGCACTAAGCCCCTGACGCACTGGCCCCTTCGGCAGATGAGCTGAACACGGGCGCAGTGCTCACGCCTGGAAGTCGATGCTCAAGTGAAATGAATATGCGATGCATATGTTAGGTATCGACTAGCCGCGCGGGCTTCGCTCACGGGTCAGACAGAGTGAATGCGTTCCGCAGAATGCTGCTCCCATGGTGGGCATGGTGACCAAGCCTCCACGAGCTTATCGATGAAGAGTCGAATTTTTGGAGAGAGGTGCCGCTTGCTAGGGTAGATCACCCGAATAGGCTCTGCGGCCTCTGCATACCCAGCGAGCAATTGAACAAGCTTGCCGCTCCTCAAATCGTCGTTCACCACGTAGGAAGGAAGAGTCGCGATGCCCAGGCCAGCTACAGCTGACTGGTGTAATGACTCAGCACTGTCCATCTGTAGCCTTCCACCATGAGTAACGGACACAGCGCTACCATTCTCGCGAAAATTCCAAGGAAGCAATCTCCCACCGCTCACGAAATGCAGGCACTGGTGCCCGGTTAAATCCTCAGGCGTTTTAGGCTCGGCATGCTCAGCCAAATATTTGGGGGAAGCGCAGGTAATCATTTGTTGGTAGGCCACAGTGCGCGTTAACAACCGAGAATCTTCCTTCGGTGGCCCGATGCGCATGGCCAAATCAAATCCCTCATCAATCAAATCGACCAGCCTGTCAGAAAAGGTGATATCCACGCTCAGGGAGGGCCAATCCTTAAGGCAGTACTCAATGTGTTGAAGGACATGAAGTCTGCCAAGCGCAACCGGCAAACTCATCCGCAGTCGCCCACTGGGAGTCGAACGACGAAACGCAAGGGCATCCTCCACGTCGTCCAGATCCTGAAGAACGCCCACACAGCGCTCATACAGAACCTGGCCGTCATCCGTCATGCTTAAACTGCGCGTAGTGCGATTCAGTAAACGTACCTGTAAACGAGCCTCGAGCCTGACTATCGACTTCCCCACTGCAGAGCGCGTAAGGCCAAGCTGTTTTGCCGCCGCAGTGAAGCTTCCAGCGTTTACCGAGCTTACAAACGCGGCGATATCGTTCAGGTTGTGGAGTTCCATACGGCCTCAGTGATCTCAACGTTCGGGCGGCTTAGCACCAGTTATGGGGAACCCTATTCCCCAATACTAAGCATAATATCTCAATTAGCTAATCCACTCCCAACGATCAATTGAGGTCATTATGAACACCAAAGTCCAAGCAGCCGTCCAAACCTGGGCCAACAGCCTTAGCGATCTGGTACCCGTTCTTAAGGGAATCGATACCACCACAAAAATGAGCGACATTCGCGACTCTTACGCAAAAATGCTCGCGCAAAATCCAGCGCCAGCTGGCGTTAAATTCGAAGCAGTCGACATGGGTGGCGTACCCGGCACACTGGTTACCCCGGACGAGATCAAGACTGACGCAGTAGTGATGTACATCCACGGCGGCGCTTACATTGTAGGTCGTCCAGACGGCTACCACGGCATCGGCGGCAACTACGCGAAAATGCTCGGTGCTCGCGTGTACATGCCGGACTATCGCCTTGCCCCTGAGCACAAGTTCCCAGCCTCTATTGACGACACACTGCGCGCATACGAGTGGTTGCTTGAGCAGAAAATCCCAGCTAACAAAATTGCTTTCTCTGGCGAGTCGGCTGGCGGCGCGATGGTTGTCAGCGTCATGGTTGCGGCTAAATCGAAGGGGCTTCCATTGCCTGCGGTTGGCTCCTCCATCTCGCCATGGGCGAACCTGGAACACACCGGTGCTTCCATGAGCAACCGTGAAGGTCTGGATCCTCTGAACTCCAAGCCTGTCTTGGACATCCTCGCCAGAGCATTCCTAGGCGACACATTGGCCAATCATCCTCTGGCCTCACCTGTGTTCGCGGACGTCACCGGTCTTCCACCAATCTTGGTGCAGATCGGCGAGAACGAGCTGATGTTGAGTGATGCAATGCGCCTTGCAACTCACCTGGCTGATAACCGAGTTCGCGTGAATTTGGAAGTATGGCCTGCGATGTTCCACGCCTGGCACTTCTACGCCACCATGCTGCCAGAAGGTCAGCAGGCAATGGAGAGTTCGGTTCGCTTCATTGAGACTGGCCTAGCCGACGCTAACCGCTAAAACGCAGATCAACCGCGACGGTTTTCCCGTCCGTCGCGGTTGAGCGATTGGCCATCGCACTCGCGAACGTCTAGGACTATTGCTCACCGAGTCAGTGGCAGTCCAAAGCTGATCTACCCGCGTATTGAAGCTCTGGCTCATCATCTCCCGACACATCCCCCATTGCGGATCGACCGGCACACTAGCCAACCTCACCGTACCTCTGCCCCAGCGCCCATTAATAGCGTCCAAGACCCCCATCATCTTCTCGGTAGCCACTGGCTGTGAAGCAGCAAACAAGTCATAGGTGTATTCGCCTTGCGAGTTTGCTCAGAGTTTTGGTACCAGCGATGCCTACACCTACTGCTGGAAAAATTCAGTTGAGAGCCCGATGACATCAAAGCAGCTTACGAGGCTGGAATTGAGGGGCTGCTGGAGGTGTTACAGGGAGACGAGCCTAAAGTAAGCCGTGCGGTAATACTCGATACATTTGCGCACGTCCTCGGCGCCTTGATTCTGTCTCGAGCCTGCCCGGACGATTCTCCGCCTGCTGATGAAGTGCTAAGCGTGTGTCGTGAGCAGATCTTGGACAAATTGGCGCCATAAGGGCGATAAAAAGCAGGTGCAGCAAGGCGGCCAGCCTGTCCGATATTACGAGCTGAACTTGAAGCTTGTCCCGAAATGACAGGAGTTCCGAGCCCCCATCTAGCATTCAAGGGACAGCTAACTCGTTGAACAGCCACTGCTTGAACTGAGTCACTGCGTGCGGTTGCCTATGCCGCCGAGGATGCACGAGGTAGTGGCCAACGTAGCGGACACTGTTACTGACATGCCGAAGCGGGCTGACCAGCCGACCGCTTGCTAGCTCCTTCTCAGCCACCAGGTCAGACTCAAGTACTACTCCCAGGCCGCCAGCTGCTGCTGCAATACCCATGGAGCTTCGATCGAACGCCAAGCCATAGCTTTTCGGTGGATGCATTCCATTGGCCGCAAACCACCCTTTCCATTGCACAGATTGCCCATCGCTCTGGATAAGAAACTGGGCGTACAGATCCTGCGGCGAGCGAAGATGCTGGGCAACTTCAGGACTGCATAGGGGCGTTAGCTCTTCGATACGCAGCGGCGTCTTTTCGTGCGAAGAGACCCTGGGTTCGCCATAGACGATGTCCAAGTCGAAATCATCGTTGTCGAACAGCGCATAGTCAGTACTGGCGGATATCCGCAGGTCGATGCCGGGATGATCACGCAGAAAGCCGGCTAGGCGCGGCACCAACCACTGGCTGGCGAACGTCGGTGCCACGTGAAGGCGCAGCGGCACTGCGGGCTCATTAGTCGCAATCGCCAATCCCCGGCTCATCTCCTCGAAACCACGCTGCACATGATCCAGCAGCATGGCGCCCTCGGTTGTCAGCGCCGTATGTCGCGTACTCCGAGTGAAAAGAGAGACTTCAGCGGCGACTTCCAATTTGCGTATGGCATGGCTTACCGCGCTTGACGACAGATCCAGCTCCTTTGCTGCTTCTACAAATGAGCAGGTTCGACCCGCCGCTTCGAACACCCTCAGGGCTGAGAGCGGTACCTTTTTCAAGATCTTCATTGGTGAATCCGATTCATTAACTGACGAATTTAAACCTTTTGTCGACCCTGTATTTTTACCTGATCATCAAGGGGTTACTCAATACGACTGGGTACTGATGAATCCGTTGCGTCAGTAACTCCGGATCGCTGGTCACCAATGGAGAACAATATGACCGAGAGTCGCAATGAGCACTTTGCCCGGATGTCGAAGCACGCCTGGCGCATTCGTCGCTTCGCCCTACGCATGGGCGAGGTTCAGGGCCAAGGCTATGTTGGCCAGGCACTGGGCTGGGCCGACGTACTGGCTGTTGCCTACTGCCACGCCATGAACATTCGCGCTGATCAACCTGAATGGGAAGGCCGCGATCGTTTCCTGCTTTCCCATGGGCACTACGCCATCGCGCTTTACGCAGCGCTGTTGGAGGCCGGCGTTCTGCCGGAGGAGGAGCTGGAAACTTATGGCTCCGATGATAGCCGCCTGCCGATGTCGGGCATGGCGACCTACACACCCGGCATGGAAATCTCTGGTGGCTCCCTTGGCCAAGGGTTGGCTATTGCTGTAGGCCAGGCGCTGGGCCTGCGCATGAAGGGCAACGATGCGTTCGTCTACAACTCGATGTCCGATGGCGAGCTGGACGAGGGAGCGGTGTGGGAAGCTGCCATGTCAGCCTCGCACCACAAGCTGGGCAACCTGATCAATCTGGTGGACATCAACCGCCAGCAGGCAGACGGCCCTTCCCACGACATCCTCCAATTCGAACCCCTCGTCGATAAGTGGGCAGCGTTCGGTTGGCACGTGCAGCGCGTCGACGGCAATGACCTGCAGGCTGTGATCCAGGCCTTCGACCTCGCGCGGTCGGTACAGGGCGACAAGCCGCGAGTCATTCTCTTCGACACCCTCATGGGTAAAGGTGTCCCGTTCCTTGAGCAACGTGACAAGAACCACTTCATCCGGGTCGAGCCACAGGAGTGGCAGCATGCACTTGCAGACCTCGATGAGATCCACGCGCCAAGGAGCCCACAATGACCGCCGCTTCTCCAGTCAAGCCGAAACTCACCACGTCGTCGATGATCGCATCCATCGCCAGCGAGGGTCAGCGCACCACATCTGCGCCCTTTGGGCACACCTTGGTAAAGGCCGGCCAGAAAAATCCACGCATCGTCGGGATGACTGCGGATCTGGCCAAGTACACCGACTTACATATCTTCGCCCAACGTTATCCAGAGCGATTCCTGCAGATGGGTATGGCAGAGCAACTGCTCATGGCTGCGGCTGGAGGCATGGCAAAAGAAGGTTTCGTACCGTTCGCCACCACCTATGCGGTATTCGCCACTCGCCGAGCTTATGACTTCATTCATCAGGTAATCGCTGAAGAGAACCTGAACGTGAAGATCTGTGCGGCGCTGCCGGGCCTGACTACCGGCTATGGCCCAAGCCATCAAGCCACCGAAGACTTGGCGATGATGCGAGCAATCCCCCAGATGACGGTCATCGATCCTTGTGATGCACTGGAGACGGAGCAATGTGTAGCCGCGATAGCGGAGCACAACGGCCCGGTCTACATGCGCCTACCCCGCGGACGCGTGCCCCTCGTCCTCGATGAGTACGACTACAAATTCGAGTTGGGCAAAGCCAGGTTGCTGCGTGACGGCAAGGATGTGCTGATCATCTCCTCGGGCCTCATGACCATGCGCGCCCTTGAAGTAGCAGACGAACTGGCCAAAAACACAATCGACACCGCGGTCTTGCACGTGCCGACGATCAAGCCGCTCGATGTCGAGACCGTCCTGGAACAATGTCGCCGCGAAGGCCGGCTGGTTGTCATCGCGGAAAACCACACCCAGATCGGTGGCCTCGGTGAGGCCATAGCCATGGCGTTGCTACTAGCCCGCGTGCAACCGGAGGTTCGCCACGTGGCGCTCCCTGACCAGTTCCTGGATGCAGGTGCGCTGCCGACCCTCCATGACCGCTACGGCATTTCCAAAGAAGTCATGGTCGCAAACATCCAGCGTTGGCTGGGCTGATCGACTGCTGATGTGCGATGGCCGCTCACACCGCGTTGCCCACTGCCTGGGCAAGGTGAGCGAGCCATTGTGCCGGCAGCCCTCGTTTCTCGTCCCTGGATCGTCCCTATAACTACAAGGTGATGGCGATGCACAAAGACACCAGTCTCCTGAAGAAAAAACGTGTTTGGATCTACGCGTTTCTCTTCACCCTGACTCTGATCAACTACGTTGACCGAGTTTCGCTTTCGGTTGCCTCCAAAGTGCTCAAGGAAGAATTCGATATCTCGCCGGTTGCGATGGGCTACCTTTTCTCGTCATTCGTATGGCTCTACTTTCTGGCCCTCATCCCCATGGGCTACCTCGTAGGCCGCTTTGGCCCTAAAAAGGTCAACGGTTACGGCATAGGGGTATGGTCGGTAGCCACGGCCTGCACCGCATTGTCGACCGGGTTCATTTCTTTGCTCAGCTGCCGACTAATCATGGGCATGGGCGAAGCCACCACCTACCCTGCCGGCGCGCGTGTAATCCGCGAATGGATGCCACTCAAAGAGCGTGGCATGGCTACTGCTGTATTCCACAGCGGCAGCTTGGTAGGCCCAGCCATCGGCGCCATTGGCTTTGGCTGGCTGATCAGCGCGTTTGGCTGGCGCATCGCCTTTGTCGTAGCCGGCGCGTTGGGCTTCCTTTGGCTAGCTGCCTGGTTGAAGTGGTACAGCCACCCTGCAAAAGCTCCATGGCTTGAGGATGCCGAACGCGCGGAGATTGCTGAAGGTAGCGTCTCACACGGGGCAGAGCCGGCGCAGGCTGTGTCGCTTGGCCTCAAGGGCCTGGCACGCTCCAGCAGCATGTGGGCGATTGCCCTGTCGCATGGGTGCGCAGTGTATGCCACCTACTTTTTCCTGACCTGGCTGCCGACCTACCTCCAGGCTGAAAAAGGCCTGACGGTGATGTCCAGCGGCATCTACACCGCCATTCCGTACCTTGGTGCGGCCATTCTCGCCATCGTCATTGGCCGCCTGAGTGACAAGGCGATGCGCCCAGGTGCAGCCGAAACCGGACAGCGTCGCATGGTGGTGGCAAGTGTGTTGCTCGCCTCCTCGGTCATCTTTCTGGTGCCAGCGATCGACAGCACCTGGTCAATTCTCTTCGTGATCACGCTGTCGTTGGCGACCTGCGCTTCGGCGATTTCTCTGAACCTCTCGCTTGTGAATGACTTGGTGCGCTCTGAAGACGACGTCGGCACTGCAGCTGGCTTTATCACTGCAGTCGGCAATCTGTTCGGTCTCCTCGCTCCGATCGTGACTGGCTACGTGGTGGCCGGCTCTGGCAGCTTCGCCTTGGCCTTCGTCGTCGTCGGCGCATTACTTGTGATCGGCTCAGTCCTCTCGATGTTCTGCACGCGTCGGCCCATCGGCTTTGCAGCCTCCGGCAAACAGGCCATAGCCTGAATCAATAGCAAATTAAGGAAGTAGTAGCGTCATGAATCAACGTAGTAGTGAATCCCGCAGCAACGGCCGGGCCTCGGCTGGTCACAGCGGGAAATGGCGGCTGGCGACCGTCGTTTTAGCCCTGGCGCTGGGGGCATTTGGCATGGCCCTTTTTGGCGGCGGGGTATGGCTGATGGCTTTGGGCGGTAGCTGGTATTACACCCTCACCGGGGCCGGCTGTGTAATCACAGCTGTCATGCTGTGGCGGCAACGATTTGGCGCCTTGTACCTGTTCGCCGTGATCTGGGGCCTGACACTGATCTGGGCTTTATGGGAAGTCGGACTCAACTGGTGGGGGCTTGTACCACGTCTGGTGGCAATCACCGTCATCCTGTTGTTGATCCTTGCCGTGTCGCCGTCACTGCGTCGCGCCCCCCGCTCTGCTGCGTAAAGAGGTTTGTCATGTTCCTATCAGTCAAATGCAGAAGCGCACTGGCGCTCGCCGTTTCTTGCGCGCTTCAGGTGCAGATCGCTCAAGCTCAGGGTATGCCGCAGGTCGGCAGCGATTGGCCGTTCTATGGCGGTGATCACAACGCTCAGCGCTTTAGCCCCCTCAAGCAGATCACCCCAGCAAACGTTGGGCGCCTGGAGCGCGCATTTGTGTATCACACACGGGACTTACCGAATCCGGGCAGTCGCTACTCGCCTGAAACAACCCCGGTCAAGGTCGGCAACGACCTGCTGATGTGCTCTGCTAAAAACATCCTTATTTCGATCAATGCTGCAACCGGCAAGGAAAACTGGCGTCACGACCCTGGAGTACCTGATCAGGCAATTCCTCACGCAGCAGCATGCCGCGGCGTGGCGGTGTACACCGCGCCAGAGATCCCTGAGTCCGCACAATGCCGCAGCCGTGTGGTAGAGGCGACACTGGATGCGAGGCTGGTAGCTGTAGATCTGCGCACGGGCGAGCCTTGCAAGGACTTCGGACAGAACGGCACTGTGGATCTTTGGGAAGGTCTGGGCAAAAAAGTCCCCGGCTGGTACGCGGTTACAGCTCCTCCTACTATCGTCAATGGCGTGGTGGTCACAGGAGCACAAATTCGTGACGGTCAGGATGAGGACGCACCTTCTGGGGTGATTCGCGGCTACGACGCGGTCAACGGGAAAATGGCCTGGGCTTGGGATCTGGGTAACCCTGAAAACGTTCATGGCCCAGCCGAAGGCAGCACCTACACCCGTGGCACCCCGAATATGTGGACGGCTGCAGTGGGCGATGAGCAGCTTGGCTACGTCTACCTGCCGATCAGCAACTCCTCAATTGATTACTACGGCTCCAACCGTAGCGAGGAAGAAAACAAGTATTCGACCTCACTGGTGGCCGTCGACGTGAAGACGGGCAAGGACGTATGGCACTTCCAGACCATCCGCCATGATGTGTGGGATTATGATCTGGGCAGTCAGCCAACCCTTCTTGATTTCCCTGATAAGGACGGAAAACCAGTGGCTGCAGTGCTGCTGCCGACGAAGCAGGGTGACATCTACATCCTGGATCGCGCAACTGGCGAGCCTCTGGTTCCGATTGGTGAAGTCAAGGCACCAAAAGGCGGCTCCGTTGAACCCCAATTCCTGGCTAATACTCAACCTACCTCCGAGTGGCACACTCTACGCAAGGCGCCGAAAACCGAAGCGGACATGTGGGGCTTCTCACCACTCGATCAGTTGATGTGCCGCATCCAGTTCCGCCAGGCCAACTACGAAGGCTACCTGACGCCGCCATCGGTGGATCGTCCCTGGATTCAATACCCGGGCTACAACGGTGGCTCCGATTGGGGCTCGGTCGCGATCGACCCAGTTCGACGACTTCTAATCGCCAACTACAACGACATCCCCAACCTTAACCAGCTCATACCACGTGTACAGGCGGACAAGTTGGGGCTCAAACCTATCTATGCGCCAAAGGTTGATGAGACCTCGCTGAACAAGGCTGGCAGCAAATCGGGCAAGGGCGAAGGTGGGGCATCGGCCTATCCGCAGGTCAACGCGCCTTACGCGATCAGTGTGAATGCGGGATGGCGTAACTGGGGCACCGGCGTACCGTGCTCGGCACCACCGTATGGCGGAATTCGTGCAATCAGCCTGGATACCGGCAAGACCGTGTGGGACGAGCCGCTGGGTACCGCACGTCGCAACGGGCCTTTCGGCATCCCGTCGCATCTGCCACTGAATATCGGCTTGCCAAACAATGGCGGAACGGTGGTCACCGCAGGTGGACTCACCTTCGTCGGCGCGGCGACTGACAACTTGTTCCGTGCCATCGACACAGCTACCGGTGAGGTGCTGTGGGAAGACGTATTGACGGCAGGCGCCCAAGCCAACCCGATCTCGTACGAGGTTGATGGTGAGCAGTATGTGCTCGTCTCAGCGTCTGGCCACGCCTTCATGGAAACCGGCACCAGCGACGAAATCATCGCATACAAGCTGCGTAAGTAATGCCTTGACGGGGCCCGCTTGGGCCCCGTCTTGACACTGATTCACAGAGGAGTTTAATCATGGATTTGGGCTTGCAAGGTAAACGCGTACTGGTGAGCGGCGCTTCCAGGGGTATCGGGCGGGCAATTGCCAAATTGTTTCTCGATGAGGGCGCCAAGGTGGCCTTCTGTGCTCGGGGTACCGCAGGCGTCCAAACGACGCAACAAGCACTCGGTCATGACGCCATCGGTACCGCCGTTGATGTCACCCAGCCCGAACAGGTGCAGGCCTGGGTCACGGATGCAGCGCAGCGTCTTGGAGGAATCGATATCGTCGTGCCGAACGTCAGTGCTTTGGCTGGCGGAGATGACTTGCAGACATGGCGACGAGCCTTCGACACCGATTTACTGGGAAGTGCGACGATGGTCAAAGCCGCCTTGCCCGCCCTGCGTCAATCGCAAGCCGCATCGGTTGTCCTAATTTCCAGCGTATCGGGCCGCGAAGTCGATATGTTCGCGGAGCCATACGGTGTACTGAAAGCAGCATTGCTGCACTACAGTAAAACGCTTTCTGCACGCCATGCGCGCGAAGGTATTCGGGTGAACTCTGTCTCCCCAGGAAACGTGTATTTTCCGGAGGGCGTATGGGGTGACATAAAGCGCGACCAGCCCGAGACCTTCGCGAAATGCCTAGCTGAAAACCCGTTGGGCCGCATGGCTACACCCGAGGAAGTAGCCAAAGCAGTCGTATTCCTGGCCAGCCCTGCTGCAAGCTTTACCACCGGCACGAACTTGCTCGTGGATGGCGGGCTGACACGCTCGGTTCAGTTCTGAGCACCCAGGCCCAACGGTAGTAATCTGAATAAGATTTGAATGATGAAACTCTATATCTACGAACTGAATCGCCCCTGGTTTCCTAGACACCTCCAAGCCTCATAATGAGGCCCAAATAGGAGGTGCCATGAGTCGTCAGCGTTAAGATCGAAGCGGTCAAGCAAGTGACCGAGAAAGGCAAACCCGTCGCCGATGTCGCCCAGCGCCTGGGCATGTCCGTGCACAGCCTTTATGCCTGGATCAAGGTCTACAGCAAGCCCCAAGAGCAGCGTCAGCAAGACGACGATCAGCAGGCCGAACTGCGCAAGCTGCGCGCTGAACTCAAGCGCGTGACGGAAGAGCGAGACATCTTAAAAAAGGCCGCCGCGAACGCATCCTCGCGCGCCTGGAGGGCGACCTGGCGCCTTGGTTCAGCGCCATACCGGCCAGCGCCGGTTTCCACCTGAGTGCGCTGGCAAAGCCTGGGGTGGATGTCGAACTGCTGGCCAACCTCGCACGCAAGGTGGAGGTCGGCCTCTATTCGCTGGCACCGTTTTTCAGCGAGGTGCCGGTGCGTCCCGGGCTGGTGCTAGGCTTTGGCGCCATCGAGCTGCTCGACATCGACACCGCGCTCGACCGCGTCCGCGATACCCTGCAACGCCTCAGTTGACCGGCGCCGCCTGGCCCTTGCCCGCCGGCCGTGCGATGGCGGCGGCATAGCCGCGTGGCGCGAAACACACTGTCACCAGCAGCATTGCCAGCACCGTCACCGTCAACAGCGTCCATGACGCCTGAAAGTCGCCACTGACATCGCGCAGCCAACCGGTGATGTACGGCACGATACCGGTGATGATAAAGCCGATACCCTGGACAAAGGCCGCTAGGCTGCCAGCCTCGGCGGGCGTTTTCAGGTGCTCCAGGGTCAGCGTCAGGCTCTGGCTGAAACAGGCCCCCAGGCCGAAACCGATCATCGCGACCCACAGGCCCATCGACAGCGTTGGCGCCAGCAACAGGCCAAGGAAACCTGCCAGCTGGATCGATAGCGCCAGCCACAACCCAGGCCGACGATCTACCCAGCGACGCAGCAACAACGGCAGGCCCAGCGCGCCGGCAACCTGAAAGATCGTCATCAGCCCCACCAGGTCGCCGCCGCCTTGGGCAGTACCGCCATGCTCCAGGTGATAGGCCGGCAGCCAGGCGACCATGCTGGTGTAGCCGCCATTGATCAGGCCGAAATACAACGCCAGCAACCAGGCACGCCGCGTACCGAACCAGTGCCCGCCCGCGGCGCCCGCCAGCCTGGGCGCATCCTGGCGCGGCCGCAGCAGCGTCCAGGCCAGCATCGCCAGCAATGCCGGGATGGCCCACAGGCCCAGCCCGGCCTGCCAGTGGCCAAAGTACCCGCTTATATGCGGCCCAAGCACCGCCGCCAGGCCACCACCACTCATCAGCGCCGCGGAATACATGCCCATGGCGCCCGCCAGGCGACCCGGGAACCAGCGGTTGACCAGCCCCGGCATCATGCCTTGGACTACCGCGACGCCGAGGCCGGCGACCACTGCGCTGGCAATGAGCGCCCACGCGCTGCCCAGTTGCAGCCGCCACAGGCAGGCCAGCGCGATCGCCGCAAGGCCCGCGAGCATGCCGCCATGCTCGCTGATCCAGCGCCGCAGCCAGGGTTGCAACAACGGCACCAGGCCCATGCACAGCACCGGCAGCGCGGTCAGTAGCGCCGCCTGCTGGTAACCCAGGCCCGTGCTGGCGCGCATGGGTTCGAGCAGCGGCCCGATGCTGGTAAGGATCGGCCGCAGGTTCAGTGCCAGCAGCATCACCAGCAACAGGTTCAAGGCCGCTCTCATTGCGCGTTGGCCTGCTGCCACTCAAGGTACAGGTCGGCTTCGCCACTCGGTTTCAGCGCCCGCAATGGCAGGCTCTGCTGCTGCGGTGGGCGTGCCATCTGCGCGTAGACAGCGGCCGTGGATAACCCATAGGGCTCGCCCTCATCGTTGCCATAGGCGAACCAAGCCCGTTCGATGCCGCACAGGTGCATGGCCGCCAGGCACATCGGGCACGGGTGGCCGCTGGCATAGATTTCGGCGCCGTCCAGGCGCGCCTGGCCCAGGGCATGCGCGGCCTTGCGAATGGCCAGCAGTTCGGCATGGGCGGTCGGGTCCTGGCTGCTGTGGATCTCGTTGACCGCGCGTGCCACCACGCGCCCCTGATACACCAGCACGGCGCCAAAAGGCCGACCACCGGCCTTGATGTTGGCACGGGCCAGATCGAGCGCTTCGCGCATGTAGCGTGCTTCGGACATGAATCGGTGCTCCTGTTGCAAGACCTGGCCATTATCCCGGCTTGCTGGCGTTGACAGAAATGAAGAGATTGGATGCACGTCAGTGGCCACCTGAATGCACCGATTGGCCTCCCGGCAAACGCTGCGATTGGCTATCGGGCCGATCGACGGGCAGCGCTAAGGTAGCGCCATGTCCACCCCACACCTTCTGGAGAACACCATGAACACGCGTATCGAATGGGCCAAGCACGCACCGGAAGCCTACAAAGCCATGGTTGGCCTGGAACAGGCGCTGGCCAAGAGCGGCCTGGAAAGCTCGTTGCTCGAACTGGTGCGCCTGCGCGCTTCGCAGATCAACGGCTGCGCCTACTGCATCAACATGCATGCCAATGACGCACGCCAGGCCGGCGAAACCGAAGCACGCCTGCAGACGCTGAGCGTGTGGCAGGAAACCGCCTACTTCACCCCGCGCGAACGTGCCGCGCTGGCCTGGGTAGAAAACCTGACCCGCTTGCCGGAGCGCGGTGCGCCACAGCCTGAGTACGAGGCGCTACAAGCCCATTTCGAGCCGCAGGAAGTGGTCAACCTGACACTGGCCATCGCCACCATCAATGCCTGGAACCGCTTCGGCGTCGGGTTTGCCATGGTTCCGGCGTAAACGATTGCTGATTGCCTATACCGGCCCGTTTGCGGCCGGTACTGGCACACCTACCGCGCAACCAACCTGGCGCGATAGCTGCCCGGGCTCTGCCCCGTCCATTTCTTGAACGCCCGGTGAAACGCGCTGGGTTCCTGAAACCCCGCCAGCTCAGCCACTTCGGCGATGCTCAGTACCCCTTCGCGCAGGTGTTCAAACGCCATTGCCCGGCGCACTTCGTCCTTGATTTGCTGGTACGAACGCCCTTCCCGCTCCAACTGCCGGCGGAAGGTGCTGGCGCTGATACCCTGCAGCTGCGCCAACGCCGCCAAGGTCGGCCACTGCCCATAGCGCCGCGCACGCAGGTGGCGATAGACCTCGGCCACCAGGCCATTCTGGTTGCGAAAGCGAATCACCAGGCCTTGGGGCGCGCTACGCAAGAAGCCCTTCAAAGCTTGCAGGTTCTGCACCACGGGCAGGCGCAAGTAAGCGCTGTCGAACTCCACTTCGGTACGCCCACTGCCCAGGCGCAGGTCAGGCCCCCACAGCAGCAGGTCGTCGTCCTGGGCAGGGCGCGACACCGCCAGTTCGGTGCGGTCGATGCCAATGCGCCGCCCCGCCAGCCAGCACAGCAGGCCGATCATCAGCACCAGGTAGGTTTCCTCGGCGTATACCCGGGTCAGCGGGTCGGCGATGCTCGACTGCACGCTGATCACTGCCCTGCCCGCGCGCACCGTGAGGCTGCCACGCAGGTCACGCAGGAACAAGCCAAAACCGCCCATGCACTGACGCAGGGCTTTTTCCAGGTTCGGCTCTAGAATCAGGCCGCGGCAGATCAAGGCAAAGCTGCCCAGCGGCATGCCGTGGCTGTCGAGGCGGAAGAACTCATCGTCCAACCGTTGAATCAGCGCCAGCCACAGCTGGGCGAATGCCTTGGCCGGCACGCGGGCCTGGGGCTGGTCGAGCAGCTGTGGATCGATGCCGACCGCACGCAGGTGTGCATCGCGCACGTCCGGGCGGTCGCGCAGGGCGTGCAGCATGGCCTTGAGGAAGTACACGGCGACCGTATCGCTATCGCGCATGGCGGGTTTCGCTGTCTATGCTGAGTGGCAAAAACTGCCAGGTTGAATGAACAGATCCGGCATAGGCTCTGGCAGAGCCTTTGCCTAGACTCGGGTGGACAAAGGGATCGCCGGCCATTCTCGCAGAGCCAGGCCCGGTCCCGCCATGCCTTCGCAATCGGAGCCCTTATGAGCAGCGCAGAAATCTACGTCGTCAGTGCCGTCCGTTCAGCCATTGGTGGCTTTGGCGGCTCTCTCAAGGACCTGCCGCTGGCAGACCTCGCCACCGCCGTGACCCGCGCCGCCATCGAGCGTGCCGGCGTGGATGCCGGGCAGATCGGCCACATGGTGATGGGCAGCGTGATCCCCACCGAGCCGCGTGATGCCTACCTGGCCCGGGTGGCGGCGATGAACGCCGGCATCCCCAAGGAAACCCCGGCTTTCAACGTCAACCGCCTGTGCGGCTCGGGCTTGCAAGCCATTGTTTCGGCAGCGCAGTGCCTGCTGCTGGGCGACACCGACGTGGCCCTGGCGGCGGGCGCCGAGTCCATGAGCCGCGGCCCGTACTTGCTGCCACAGGCTCGCTGGGGCGCGCGCATGGGCGACTTGCAAGGCATCGACTACACCGTCGGCGTGCTGCAGGACCCCTTCGAACACTTCCACATGGGCATCACCGCCGAGAACGTTTCGGCCAAGCACGGCATCACCCGTGAAATGCAGGACGAGCTGGCCCTGACCAGCCAACGCCGCGCCGCACGCGCCATCGCCGAAGGCCGCTTCACCAGCCAGATCGTCCCGCTGGAACTGAAAACCCGCAAAGGCAGCGTGCAGTTCAGCGTCGATGAGCACGTGCGTGGCGATGTCACCGCAGAACAACTGGCCGCCATGAAGACCGTGTTCAAGAAAGACGGCACCGTCACCGCCGGCAATGCCAGTGGCATCAACGACGGCGCTGCCGGCCTGGTGCTGGCCAGCGGTGACGCCGTGCGCCGTCTGGGCCTGAAGCCGCTGGCACGCCTGGTGGCTTACGCCCATGCCGGCGTCGAGCCCGAGCTCATGGGCCTGGGCCCGATCCCGGCGACCCGCAAGGTGCTGGAAAAAACCGGCCTGCGTGTGCAGGACCTGGACGTGATCGAGTCCAACGAGGCCTTCGCCGCCCAGGCCTGCGCCGTAGCCCGTGCGCTGGACTTCGACCCGGAAAAGGTCAACCCGAACGGTTCGGGTATCTCCCTTGGCCACCCGGTCGGCGCCACCGGAGCGATCATCGCCACCAAGGCCATCCATGAGCTGCACCGCATTCAGGGCCGCTACGCCCTGGCGACCATGTGCATCGGCGGCGGCCAAGGCATCGCCGTGGTCTTCGAGCGCGTCTGAGGGAAACTGCCCCATGAACATTGAACAAATTGCCGTGATCGGCGCAGGCACCATGGGCAACGGTATCGCTCAAGTGTGCGCGGTGGCGGGCTACCAGGTGCTGCTGGTGGACGTGTCCGATGCCGCGCTGGAGCGTGGCGTGGCGACCTTGAGCAAAAACCTGGAGCGCCAGGTCAGCAAAGGCACGCTCGACGCCGACAAGGCCGAGGCAGCGAAAACCCGCATCCGCACCAGCACCGACTATGCCCAGCTCAGTGGCGCGCAGTTGGTGATCGAGGCGGCCACCGAAAACCTGCAGCTCAAGCAGCGCATTCTGCAGCAAGTGGCCGGCAACGTTGCCGCCGACTGCCTGATTGCCACCAACACCTCGTCGCTGTCGGTGACGCAACTGGCCGCGAGCATCGAGCACCCGGAGCGTTTCATCGGCGTGCACTTCTTCAACCCGGTGCCAATGATGGCCCTGGTCGAGATCATCCGTGGCCTGCAGACCAGTGACAGCACCTATGCCCAGGCCTTGCTGGTGACCGAAAAGGTCGGCAAGACCCCGATTACCGCCGGCAACCGCCCAGGCTTCGTGGTCAACCGCATCCTGGTGCCGATGATCAACGAAGCGATCTTCGTGCGCCAAGAGGGCCTGGCCAGTGCCGAGGACATCGACACCGGCATGCGCCTAGGCTGCAACCAGCCGATCGGCCCCTTGGCACTGGCCGACCTGATTGGCCTGGATACCCTGCTGGCGATCATGGAGGCCTTCCATGAGGGTTTCAATGACAGCAAGTACCGCCCTGCCCCGTTGCTCAAGGAAATGGTCGCGGCCGGTTGGCTGGGGCGCAAAAGCGGCCGCGGTTTCTTCACCTACTGAGGAGCGATTGCCATGCCTCCGGTCAACGCTGCGATGCGCTGTGCCAGCTTTGAAGAGCGACGTGACCAGGCCATGGCGCTGTTTGCCGAAAAGGGTTTTGGCCAGGTCAGCATGCGTGAACTGGCAGCCCACGTGGGGTTGACCGCCGGTTCGCTGTATCACCATTTCCCGAGCAAGCAGGACCTGCTGTACGACTTGATCGAAGAGTTGTACGAGGAGCTGCAGGCCACCCTGGACCAAGGCCGCCGCGCCATGGCCCGGGGGGCATCGGCGTTGTCGTGCCTGATCGCGGCGCATTGGCAGTTGCATGCCGAGCGGCCCTTGCAGTTTCGCCTGGCAGAGCGGGATTTATGTTGTTTGAGCGATGCGCAACAGGTGCAGCTGGCGTCGTTACGCAAGCGCTATGAGGCAGGGTTGCTGCGTTTGATTGCACCGCAGGCGAAACTGCCAGGGCAAGCGCTGGAGGCTACTGCGCATGTGCTGGCGACGTTGCTCAACCAACTGCCGGGGTTGCTCAAGGCATTGCCTCAAGAGCAAGGCTTGGAGCTGATGGAGAACTTGCTGATCGGTGGGATCGAGCGGACGCTGCGATAGCCTGCCAGGGCCTCTTCGCGGGGCACAGCGGATCGCCGCACCGCCGCGAAGGCCAGCTGCCTCAGCGCAACAGCAATTGAATCTGTTCGTGCAGGGTATCCAGGTCGAACGGCTTGGCCAGGATCGGCGCCTTGCGCGTGATCGGGCTGCCAGATTCGAGAATCTCCGCCGGGTAGCCACTGATGAAAATCACCTTGAGCTCCGGTCGCAGTTTTACCGCGGGCTCGGCGATCTCTACCCCCGAGATGCCCCCTGGCAATCGAAAATCAGTGACCATCAAGTCCAGGTGCGGCTTGCTCGCCAGGATCTTGAAGGCCTGTTCACCGTCTTCGGCCACCAGTACGTGATAACCCTCGCCTGCCAGGTAATCACGCAAAATCATGCGAATGGCCGGTTCATCCTCGACCACCAGCACCACATCTTGTGCATCTTCACTCATGATAACGCCTTGAAATTCTTACAGTTGGCCATCTGACCCCAGGCTTACGCAGAGGTTGCCCGCGCCTGGTCGTTTTGTTGTTGGAACGTTGCCAGCGGCAATTGCAGGGTGAATGTGGCGCCCTGGCCTTCCTCGCTGTCAACCAGAATCCGCCCACCGTGGGCCTGGACGATCTGCTCGGAGATGAACAGCCCCAACCCCAGCCCACCGCTGGCCTGCTGTGCAGCGACCCGCTCGAACTGCTGGAAGATCCGCTGCTGGTTGGCGGCGCTGATACCGATGCCCTGATCCTGCACCTGTACCCAGGCCATGCCATCCTGCTCGAACACGCGAACCTCCACCGGCTTGCGTTCGCCGTAACGCATGGCATTGGACAACAGGTTGGCCACCACTTGTTCAATCCGAAACTCGTCCCACTCGCCCAGCAACGTTTCGCAGCACTGCAGCACAATGTGCGTTTCCAGCGCCGTGGCCTGGGCCGTGAAGTTTTCCACCAGGCCACGCACCAACTGGCTGATGTCAAACACCTTGGGGCGCAACGACAACTTGCCGGTACGGATACGCGAGACGTCGAGCATGTCCTCGATCAAGCGGATCAGGCTGTTGATCTGCCGTTCGTCACGCTCGACCATGGCCTGTAGCTTGTCAGCGCTGAAAGCCTCCAGGTTGCCCCGTGCCAGGTGCATCTTGCGCAGCTGGGTTTCCAGGATCAGGCCATTGAGCGGGGTGCGCACCTCGTGCGAAACGATCGACATGAAGTCGTCGCGCATGCGCACGGCATGCTCCAGCTCGCCCCGCGCCAGTTGCAGTTGGCTCAGCAATACCTCCTGCTCCTGGCGGCTGCGCTCCAGGGCTTCGAGCTGCCGACCTAGCACCTTGCGCTGGCGAAACAGGTCGACGAACACCGAGACCTTGCTTTTTACCGCCAGGGTGTCGAGCGGCTTGTGCAGAAAGTCCACCGCCCCGCTCTCATAGCCCTTGAAGGCGTAGTTCATCTCGCGCCCCGCCGCACTGACGAACACGATCGGGATGTTCTTGGTCTTGTCGGTGCCGCGCATCAACTCGGCCAGCTCGAAGCCGTTCATGCCCGGCATCTGCACATCGAGAATGGCCAGCGCGAATTCGTGCTCCAGCAGCAGCGACAACGCAGCTTCGGCAGACTGGGCCTGGTGCACCTCGCGGTCTTCGCCCTGGATCAGGGCATCGAGCGCCAGCAGGTTTTCCGGCAGATCGTCGACGATCAGCAGTTTGGCGATGGTGTGGCTTAGCATGCGCGGGTTTCCAAGGTCGCGAGCAGTTGCCCGATACCGCTCAGAGTAAGGATATGGTCGGGCTGATGCAGGGCCAGGGCGGCCTCTGGCATCAGGGCGACCTGTGCGTCGCGAGGGTCCTGGACAATTGTGCGGCCCCCATTGTTCTTGATGTAGGCAAGGCCCTTGGCGCCGTCTTCGTTGGCACCGGTGAGCAGCACGCCAAGCAGGCCGTCGCCATAGGCATCGGCCGCCGAAATGAACAGAAAATCGATCGCCGGGCGGGAGAAATGCACAGGTGCCTCCTGGCTCAGCGACAGCGTCAGGTCGTGCTCCACCGACAAGTGATAGCTCGGCCCCGCCACGTAGACCTGCCCGGCACTGATCCGTTCCTTGTCGCACGCCTCGCGCACCGGCCGGTGCAAGCGCCGCTGCAGCACTTCGGCCAGTTGGCTGTGGCGGTCGTCCGGCAGGTGCAGCACGCACAGCACCGGGAGGCTGAACGCCGGTGGCAGCGCGCCGAGCACCTCGAACAGTGCCGCCACCCCGCCCGCCGAGGCGCCAATCACCACTGCACGTACGCCGTTCATGATTTGCGGTAGATCCGTTCGGGCTTGACCAGCGGCTCGAAGCGCTCGCTGTAGGCCGAAAAATCTACCGACTCCTTGCTGCCCAGCACCAGGAACCCCCGATGGCAGAGCGACTCATGGAACAGCCCCAAGGCCCGATCCTGCAGCTCCTTGTTGAAGTAGATCAGCACGTTGCGGCACGACACCAGCTGGGTTTCGGAGAACACGCTGTCGGTGGCCAGGCTGTGGTCGGCGAAGGTCACGTTGTCGCGCAGGCTGCTGTCCATGATGGCGTTGCCATAGGCCGCGGTGTAGTACTCGGCGAAGTCGCGACGGCCACCGGCCAGGCGGTAGTTTTCTTCATACTCGCGCATGCTCTGCATCGAGTAGATACCTTGCTTGGCCTTGTCCAGCGAATGCGGGTTGATGTCGGTGGCATAGAGGATGGTGCGCTCGAGCAGGCCTTCCTCTCGCAGCAGGATGGCCATCGAGTACACCTCTTCACCAGTGCTGCAGCCGGCGACCCAGATCTTGATCGACGGCCATGTGCGCAGCAGCGGCACCACTTCATTGCGCAGCGCCAGGAAGTGGCTTGGGTCACGGAACATCTCGCTGACCGGGATCGTCAGGAACTGCAGCAACTGCATGAACATGCCCGGGTCGTGCAGCACCCGCTCCTGCAGCGCCGAGACTGTCAGGCAGTCGAACTGGCGCAGGGCATGAAGGATCCGGCGTTTGATCGAAGCGCCGGAATAGTTGCGAAAATCGTAGCTGTACTTGAGGTAGATCGCCTCGATCAGCAGCCGGATCTCGATGTCGGTGTTGCGCTCGCTAGTCAAATTCGCTCCAGTTGCGGCAGCCACACCCGGATCAACGAGAACAAGCGGTCCAGGTCGATCGGTTTGGCCAGGTAATCATTGGCGCCAGCCTGCAGGCAACGCTGCTGGTCATCCTTCATCGCCTTGGCGGTCACGGCGATGATCGGCAGCTTGCGCCAGCGCGCTTGCTGGCGGATCAGCCGGGTCGCCTCGAAGCCGTCCATCTCCGGCATCATCACATCCATCAACACCAGGTCGATGTCGTCGTGCTGCTCCAGGCGCTCGATGGCCTCGCGCCCGTTTCGGCCGATCTCGACGATGGCGCCCTTGTGCTCCAGGGCACTGGTGAGGGCGAAGATATTACGCACATCGTCGTCCACCAGCAGCACTTTGCGGCCCTCGAACACCTTGTCGCGGCTGCGAGCGGTCTTGAGCATGCGCTGGCGCTCATGGGACAGCTGCGATTCGACTTTGTGCAGGAACAACGTCACTTCGTCGAGCAGGCGCTCAGGCGAGCGAGCGCCCTTGATGATGATCGAGCGCGAATACTTGAGCAGGTCGGCCTCTTCTTCACGGGTGAGGTTGCGCCCGGTGTAGACGATCACGGGTGGGAATGAACGGATGTCCTCTGCGGTCATGCGCTTGAGCAGCTCGTTGCCAAGCATGTCGGGCAGTTTGAGGTCGATGATCATGCAGTCGTAGATGTTCTCTCGCAGCAGCGCCAGGGCGTCCTGTGCCATGGCCACGGCGGTGATCTCGACATCGTCGTCGCCGATCAGGCGGGCGATGCTTTCACGCTGCAGGTCGTCATCTTCCACCAGCAGGATGTGCTTGAGCTTCTGGGTCAGTTTGGCTTCCAGGCGGGCGAACACTTCCTTGAGCTCTTCGCGGCTGGTCGGCTTGACCGCGTAACCCACCGCGCCCATGTGCATGGCCGCCTCGACGCGGTCTTCGACCGAAATGATGTGCACCGGAATGTGCCGGGTGCCGGCCAGCTCCTTGAGGCGCTGTAGCACGGTAAGGCCGGAGTGGTCGGGCAGGCGCATGTCCAGCAGCACGGCATCGGGAATGTAGCGCGCGGCCAGCTCGAAGCCTTCGTCGGCGCCCTGGGCCACCAGGCAGCTGTAGCCCAGTTCGTGGGCCAGGTCGAAGAGGATCCGGGCGAAGTTCGGCTCGTCTTCGATCACCAGGATGCAGCGGTTGTCGAACGGCGCCCGGTCGCGGTCATCGGCGAAGGTAAGCGCCGGCAGTTTCGGTGCCGTGGCGGTGGAAACCTTGGGCGCCGGCGGCAGTGTGTCGACCGCAGGCCGCAGGCTGAGCGCCTCGACCTCCTCGCTTTCAACCTCGTAGCGCTCCGGTACGATCAGGCTGAACACGCTGCCTTGGCCCGGGCTGCTGTCGACGCTGATCTGCCCACCCAGCAAATGCGCCAGGTCGCGGGAAATCGACAGGCCCAGCCCAGTGCCGCCATAGCGGCGGTTGCTGCTGCCGTCGACCTGGTGGAAAGCGCCGAAGATCGCCTGCTGCTGGTCGGCGGCGATGCCGATGCCAGAGTCGCGGACGGCGAACACGATGCCGGTGCCGGCCTGGTAGCTGATGGTCATGTCGACCTGGCCCTGGTCGGTGAACTTGATGGCGTTGGACAACAGGTTCTTGAGGATCTGCTCCAGCCGTTGCCGATCGGTGAACAGTGTCACCGGCACCTGGGGTTCGAGCTTGACCTCGAAGGCCAGCCCCTTGTGCTCGGCCAGTGGCAGGAACATGCCGCGCAGGCCTTCGACCAGGCGCGCCAGCTGGGTGGTTTCTGGCCGCACTTCAAGCTTGCCGGCCTCGACCTTGGCGATGTCGAGGATATCGTTGATCAGGTTGAGCAGGTCGTTGCCAGCCGAATAGATGGATTCGGCGAACTTGATCTGCTCCCCGGTGAGGTTGCCCTCGCCGTTTTCCGCCAGCAGCTTGGCCAGGATCAGCGAGCTGTTGAGGGGCGTGCGCAGCTCGTGGGACATGTTGGCAAGGAATTCGGACTTGTACTTGCTTGAACGCTGCAGGTCATCAGCACGGGCCTGCAGCTCTTGCTGGGCCTGGCTGAGCTCGTCGTTCTTGCGGTCCAGGGCATCGGTGCGTTCGGACAACTGCTCGTTGGTCTGCTCCAGTTCGGCCTGCTGGGTCTCCAGGTGAGCCTGGGACTCCTTGAGCACGCGGGACTGTTCTTCGAGCTCTTCGTTGGCGGTTTTCAGCTCTTCTTGCTGCACTTGCAGCTCTTCGTTCAACTGCTGGGTCTCGGCCAGCACTTCCTGCAGACGCTGGCGATAACGCGCACTTTCGATGGACATGCCAAGGTTGCCGCCAACCCGCTCCATCAGCTCTTCATCGCGCGCCTGCAACGGGCGCAGGAACCCCAGTTCGATCACGCCGTTGATCTGCCCATCATCGGTGGCGGGCATCAGCAGTGCGCTGCGCGGCAGGCCATTGCCAAGGCCGGAACTCAAGCGGTAATAGTCGTCGGGCAGGTCCTCCAGGCGCAACAGCCGACCTTCACGCACAGCTTGGGCCAGCAAGCCATCGTGGTCGCCCTTGATCTGCTCGCGGGCCTGCTCTTCGGCGCTCAGGCCATAGCTGGCCACGCGCACCAGGCTGCCATGCTCATCGCGCACATACACCGCGCCGACCACGCTGCCCAGCGCCGCCGCGAAGAAGCGCAGGATGTTGTCGCCGAGCATCGGCAGGGTCAGTTGCCCCAGTACCTGCTGGGCCAGTTGGGTCTGGCCGTTGCGCAGCCAGGCCTGGTGTTCCAGACGCTCAGCGGCGCGCCGCTGGGCCTCGAGGTTTTCCGCGTAGCTGCTCGACAGCGCCAGCAGGTCGCGGCGCCCGAGGTAGGCCAGCAAGGCACTGAGGCCGACGATGAGCAGCACGAAAACCGAGATCGCGGTCACGGTGACCGAGCTGACTTTCTCGTTACGGGCCATGCGCAGTTGCTGCTCGGTGCTGATCAGGCCGTCGAATTCCTTGCGGATCTCGTCGGTGATGCGCTTGCCCCGCCCGTTGCCGATCGATGCCTGGTAGTCGCCCTGGTTACGGCGCAGGGTAATCATCTGGTTGCCGAAGTCGTTCCAGGCCTGCTGCAATGCCATCAGCCGGTCGATACGGTCAACCTGCTGCGGGTTGTCCTCGACCATTGCGCGCAGGCTCTGAAGGCTGCCGAGAATTTTCGGCTTGGCCACCTCGTAGGGGTCGAGAAAGCGTTCGTCCCCGGTGATCAGGAAGCCGCGCATGCCGGTTTCCATGTCGATCGACAGCTTGACCGTCTCGTTGGCATTGCCGATCACCCGATCGGTATGCTCGACCCATTGCATGGCCGAGAGCAGGTAGTTGATCACCGCGACAAACGCCACGGCCCCGAAAAGCCCTACCCCAAGGGGCAGGCCGATGTTGCGGCTCAACAGCTTGCGGAAGCTTTGCTGGTCTATCGAGGCTGCTTGAATCATGTGATGACGCCCGAGCGAAAAAGTCCATTAAGAAGTGCGGCGAAAGACCGTTATTATTGCCTGCCACTGTGCTCACTGATAACAGCGAGTCTAACCAGCTTTGCCGAGCCTGGCAGGGCATTTAGCCAGTATTTGAAGGCTGGGTTTGCCAATCGTTCCATCTGATTGCAAGGATCGGTATCCTCGGGAACTTCTGCCGGCGTGCAGCGTACAGATTAAAGACATTCATTTGCACAGGAACCCAACCATGCACCTTCTGGTAGTCGAAGACGACGACATCGTACGCATGCTGATGGTCGAAGTGCTCGCCGACTTGGGCTACGAAGTCATCGAAGCGCAAGACGCCACCACCGCCTTGCGGGTGCTCGAAGATGCTTCGCAGGCCTTGGCGCTGATGATGACAGACGTGGGCCTGCCGGACATGCGCGGCGAAGAGCTGGCGCACCGTGCACGCGCACTGCGCCCGTTACTGCCGGTACTGTTTGCCAGTGGCTATGCCGAGAATGTCAACGTGCCGGAGGGCATGCACATGATCAGCAAGCCGTTCGGCATTGACCAGTTGCGCGACAAGGTCATGCAGATACTGACCCCGCCCTGAACCCTGCGCGCACTCTTCGCGGCCACCCGCGAAGAGGCCCGCTCCCCAGCAATCGATTACAGCGTTCGGCGCAACAGGTAGGTGTCCATGATCCACCCCTTGCGCAATCTCTCCTGCGCCCGCACCTGCAAAATCCTCGCCTTCACCGCCTGCAACGGCCCGGCAATCAACACCTCGTCCGCGGTCCCCAGGTAGGCCCCCCAGTAAATTATCAGGTCAGGGTCATCGAGCGCAGCAAACGCGCCCTGCCCGTCGAGCATCACCACCACATTGTCGATGCGCGCCTGCTCGGCCAGGCGACGCCCCGGCAGCACGGTCAGCGGTTCACCGATACGGTTGAGCGGCACCTGATGCCGAGCGGCCAGGGCCTGGACGCTACTGATGCCGGGGACCACCTGCAGGCGCACTGCCAACCCGCCTTCGCGGACAAGGTCGAGAATGCGCAGGGTGCTGTCGTACAGGCCAGGTTCGCCCCACAACAGAAAGGCACCGGTTTCGCCGACAGCCACCTCGTCTTCGATCATGCGGGCATACAGCGCGGCGCGCTGGCGGTGCCAGTCCTGCACCGCGCCCACGTAATCCGCCGCCTGGCCGTCGCGCGAAGGGTCGGCCAGCTGCACCAGCCGGTAGCCACCCTCGGGTCGATAGCGTTCGAGAATCGCCTTGCGCAAGCGCACCAGCTCGTCCTTCTGCGCGCCCTTGTCGAGCACGAAGAAAACGCTGGCGCGACGTAGCGCCTCGACCGCTTCATAGGTGATCTGACGCGGATCACCCGGGCCGATGCCAATCAACAACAGGTCTTTCATTGCCCTGCCCTTTGCCACTACCCGTGGCCATTCTCGGCCAGCCATGGGTCTTTGGCAAAGCCACCGGTTAGAAGATGGAGAAGTTGTAACTGACGATGACGCGAGTCTCGTCCATGTCACGTGCCCACTTCTCATAGTTGCTGCGGTAAGTGGAGTTGCGCAGACGTACGCTGACATCCTTGAATGTGCCACTTTGCACCTGGTACTTGAACTCGGTGTCGCGTTCCCATTCCTTGCCTTCGCCCGTGCTGCCCGGGACCTTGATATGGTCGCCATTGATGTAACGGGTGAAGAAGGTCAGGCCGGGGACACCCAGCGCTTTGAAGTCATAGTCATAACGCAGTTGCCAGGAACGTTCCTGGGCGGCGGCGAAGTCGTTGACCTGGGCGTAGTTGACCAGATAAGGGTTGCTGCCATCCAGGTACGGCATGGCGCTGTCACCGTACATGCGCTGCCAGCCGGCGCTGACCTTGTGGCCCCCCAGGCTGTAGCCGAGCATACCGCTGAAGGCACGGTGGTCGATGGCGCCTGCGCGGGCATTGCCGATGTCGTCGCTCTTGATCAGGCGCAGGTCGGCCGACAGGCTGCCCACCGCCAGCGGCTGGCTCGCCACCAGGCCGAGAAAGTGCTGGCGATAGATGTTCTCCAGCTTGGCCACCTGGTACTGGGCGCTGACACGGTCACTGAAACGGTAGTCGAGGCCCGCCAGGTCGAAGTGGTCGGCTTCAATATCGCAGGCATAGCGCTTGTTCTTGCAGTGCACGCGAATGTCCTGGCGGTCAGTGGAGTCCCGTGCGGTGTACTTGTTCAGACGCGCCAGGGTGAACTTCAGATCGTGTATTTCTTCGGAGGTCAACAGCGCGCCGTGGAACAGGGTGGGCAGCAGCCGGCCATCGTTGTATTTGATCAGCGGCATGTCCGGCATCATCGAGCCGTACTTGAAGACCGTGTTGGACACTTTGACCTTGGCCGCCAAGCCCATCTTCGCGTATTGATCCGCCGAATGCCGCGGGTCGTGGCCAGAAGACGGCAGCAGGCCGCTGTTACTGTCCGCCGGGCTGGAATCGAGCTTTACCCCGAACAGGCCGATTGCATCAACGCCAACGCCTACCGGCCCCTGGGTAAAGCCGGACTGCACATTGAGGATAAAACCTTGCGCCCACTCTTCGCGCTTGGAGGCGCCCTGGCTGGAACTGCTGTGGCCATCACGGAAGTCGCGGTTGAAGTAGACATTCCGCGCTTCGACCTTGGCGCTGCTGTCTTCAAGAAAACCGGCGGCCTGGGCATTGACGCCGGCACACAAAAGGAACAAGCCGGCAACACGGCGCCCAGGGGCGTGAGGGAGGGGGGCAAACATGCGTGGAAACATCCAGAAAGAAAGGCAAAAAAACAACCTGCAGCAAACACCTGCTGCGGTACTGCGACACGCCCGAACAGTCGCCGGGCATCATCTGAAATGATCGCGCAAAGGCTCTGGCTCAGGCCATTGGACCTTGGTCTAGAACCGTTCGCGATGGCCCTCGAACTCCTCACGAAATAGCGCCCGGAAAACCTGTAAAGTTCCGTGCTTACTTATTAAAAGTTTGCAGTTTACCCAGTAGCAATGAATGACTACACTCGATGTCAGCGAACAGCGGAACCCACCCCGTGGCCGGCGTTTTGTACTACTTCAATGTTCGTCACGCCCTGCCACGAAAGACGTACAGGAGTGATTACAGTGTCCAGACTTGCAGAGTTTCGTGCTGCCGAAAAAGCGCTTCAGGAACAAATGGCTCAACTGGAAGCGCTGAAAAAGGATGCCGGCCTCAAACGCGAAATCGAATTCGAGCAGAAACTAGTCGGCCTGATGAAAAGCTATGACAAGGGTCTGCGCGATATCATCGCCATCCTCGACCCCAAGGCGGCAACCCGGGCCACCAGTACTGCCCCCAAACAACAGCGCCGCCCGCGCGTGGTCAAGGTGTACGAGAACCCCCACACCGGCGAGCTGATTGAAACCAAAGGGGGTAACCATCGTGGGCTGAAGGCCTGGAAGGAAGAGTACGGCGCCGCCACGGTAGAAAGTTGGGTACGCTGATGAAACGTCCACATGTACTTCACACTTTTTTCACAAGGGCTGGCTCACTATCGAGACAGCTAAAGGACTAGCGACCCCACGCGCCCGCACATGCGGGCCTCTCTTCCAGCGCCCTGCCTCGTGCAGGGCGCTTTCATTTGCGCAATCGCTTCACTGCCGTATCATGGCCAGCCTGTCTGTTTTGCCGGTGCCTCGCGCCCGGCCCCGTCTCAGGAGTTCCCATGAGCCTGCACGATCTGCAAACCCTGCCTGGCGTCACCGCGCAGCCCGATACCGCCACCGCCAAATTCGTCTTCAACCACACCATGCTGCGGGTCAAGGACATCGAGAAGTCGCTGGACTTCTACACACGCGTCCTGGGCTTCCGCCTGGTGGACAAGCGCGACTTCCCCGAAGCCGCCTTCAGCCTGTACTTCCTGGCCCTGGTCGACCCGGCGCAGATCCCTGCCGATGACGCCGCGCGCCACCAGTGGATGAAGTCGATCCCAGGTGTTCTGGAGCTGACCCACAACCACGGCACCGAGCACGACGCCGACTTTGCCTACCACAACGGCAACACCGACCCACGCGGTTTCGGCCACATCTGCATTTCGGTGCCAGACGTGCGCGAAGCCTGCGCGCGCTTCGAAGCACTCGAAGTCCCCTTCCAGAAACGCCTGGCAGATGGGCGCATGAACCACCTGGCCTTCGTCAAGGACCCGGATGGCTACTGGGTCGAAGTGATTCAGCCGACTGAACTCAAGGGCTGAGCCTCAACGCTATTCGCTCGTCGGGCCGGGAACTCTCGGCCCCTTGCTGTGGTATATGAAAGTAACGGTTTCATAAGCACAGCGAGGTAAGGACGATGCAATCTCTTCACTGTGAACACCGCAAGTACACCATCACCGCCAGCGTGATGCCCCACCCTGACTCCCCCCTACCCTACGCCGCCGGGTGCCTGATCACCGACCCTGAAGGGCATACCAGCAAGCGCATCCCCATGCCGATGAAGTTCTTCTCGGACCTTGAGAACGCCCAGCATGTGTCACTGGCGCATGGGCGTGCCTTGGTGGATCAGCAGTTGGACAAAGGCCACAAGGCGTTCTGATTGCTAACCGGTGCTGGCCCCTTCGCGGCTACCCGCGAAGAGGCCGGTAAAGAAGAGGCTGGTGAAGAAGAACCCGGTCAAGACGACCTAGCTAGATATCCCTGGCATATACCACAGCAGCTTCAACCTGCTCACGTGTCGGCCGCACGCCGGTATACAGCACGAACTGCTCCAGTGCCTGCAATGCAATCACCTCCAGGCCTGTGATCACCGGCTTGCCCAACGCCTGCGCCCGCTTGATCAAGGGCGTCTGCGCCGGCATCGCCACCACATCGAATACCCGCTCTGCCGCTGCAATGGCGTTCTCGGAAAACGCCAGCACGTCGGCCTCCGGGCCACCGGCCATGCCAATGGGTGTCACGTTCACCAGCATCGGCGGGCACAGGTCACCGAGTTCGGCAACCCACCGATAACCACAGACATCCGCCAGTTGCCGCCCAGCCTGCTCGTTGCGCGCCACGATCATGCCCTCGTTGAAGCCCGCATCACGCAGGGCGCTGGCCACCGCCTTAGCCATGCCGCCACTGCCGCGCAGGGCAAAGGCGGTGGCCGGGTCGACCTGATGCTGCTCCAGCAATTGACGCACCGCCAGGTAATCGGTGTTGTACGCCTTCAGATGGCCGCCGGTATTGACCAGCGTGTTGACCGACTCGATGGCAGCGGCGGAGGGGTCAACCTCATCGACCAGGGCCATGCAGGCCTCCTTGTAGGGCATCGACACCCCACACCCGCGAATCCCTAGAGCACGAATGCCCGCCACCGCCGCCGGCAGGTCGTCGGTGCTCATGGCCTTGTAGTAGAAGTCCAGGCCCAACTGCTGATACAGGTGGTTATGGAAACGCACGCCGAAGGTACCGGGCCGGCCGGCCAGGGAGATGCACAGCTGCGTGTCTCTGCTGGGAGTCGTCGACATAACCTGCTCCTTTTTCAGAACTGAATCGTTTTTTCAGCGTATCAGACGCAGCCGCTTGTCGTCCCTTACACAACGGTTTATGGCGGGCGTGATCGCACCGTCCTGGGAGCGCCAGCTGGTGTAGGACGGCCCGCCACGCTAGTGATCGTTGATAAAACTAATGACCACTATCGAGCAAGTTGATTTCAAACCACCGAGGCTGCTGCGTAAGGTAGGGCCATGTTCCACAGGAGGTCCCCATGGCCACTATCCAGATCATGTCCGTTGTTGGCAGCGCCGTCCCCCCTTCACTGCGTCAGCAGGGCCAGCTGGCGTGCTGGTACCTGGTGCGCAACGGCGAGCCCGTGAGCGGCCCCCTGCTGACCCGCGCCTCGGCCCAAGCCCTGGCTGAGCAGTTGCAGCCAGGTACCCTGGTCGCTTGACCTGAACGTGTTGTGCGTTGCTCCCTCTCCCTTTTGCGGCCCGCCTTTTGGCGGGCCTTTTTTTCTTCACGGAATGTTGGGGAAGTGGGGCTGCTATGTGCTTGTCGGGAGATAGGGTGATGGCGGCTAGCTGCCATCACCGTGTGCGGTAACCGAACGATTGTTGCCGACGCCTTGCATGTGCCAGCGCATACGTGCAAGGGTAAAAAAGGAACGTCAGCCACCAAAAAGGAAGATAAGCACCTTATGCTTGGAATCACACGTATCCATCGCTACGTGCGCCCATTGCCTGCAAGCCAAGCTGCAGCCAGTGGGCGTGACGTCAACGGCAAACCAGGCGCCCGCCTGGCCGCAAAGCTTACCGCCCTCCTCTGCACACCCCGCGCCGTCCCGCCCTACCTCTGGGTCGACCCCGAGCGCTCCCCTGTTGATCGCCTGCCCCCTACCTGACCGCCCATGCGCCGTCATACCGCACTCGCCATTCAGTGACTGAAGGTGGGATGTTTCACGCAAGAAAAGGGGCAACACCCAATGATCATGTTTCAGGGCAAGAAAATTCACAGCGCCATCTTCGACATGGATGGCACGATGTTCGACACCGAGCGCCTGCGTTTCAGGACGCTAAAACAGGCCTCGCTGGAAATCTTCGGCAAAGCCTTGAGTGAGCAGACGCTGATCGGCTCGCTGGGCCTGAGCGCGAAAAGGGCCGAGGCCCTCGCCAAGGCCCACAACGGCGATGACTTCCCTTATGCGCAGATCCGCCAGCGCGCCGACGAGCTTGAGCTGGAGCACGTGCGCAACCATGGCGTGCCGATCAAGGCCGGCCTGCTCGAGGTGCTGGAGCGCCTGCGCAAGTCCGGCCTGACCCTGGCGGTCGCCACTTCCAGCCGCCGTGCCATCGCCGAGGAGTACCTGATCAATGCCAACGTGCTCAAGTACTTCGACATCACCGTCTGCGGCGACGAAGTCAGCCAAGGCAAACCCCACCCGGAAATCTTCCTGCGCGCCGCCCGCGCGCTCAATTGCCAACCCGGCCAGTGCTTCATGGTCGAGGACTCGGAAAACGGCTTGCTCTCGGCGATCCGCGCCGAGGGCCAGGCAATCCTGATCGAAGACATCAAGCCGCCCGCGCCCGAGGTCAAGGCCGGCGCGCTTAAAGCCTACCCTGGCATGCACGCCTTCCTCGCCGACTTGAGCGAGTGCGTGCCCGACCTGGGCATGCCGGCGCTCGACGATTCGTTCCCTGCTTCACTGAACCAGTTCCGTGTCGGCATCCACGGCTTCGGCGCTATCGGTGGAGGCTACCTGACCCAGGTGTTGTCCCATTGGGACGGCTACACGCGTCCCTGTGAAATCATTGCCGCGACCCGTTCACGCATGCTCCGGGAATCAGTCGCTGCGTTCGGCCGCTACAGTGTGCGCTACGGCGCCAGCGCGTTCGACCAGACCATCGACAATGTGCGCATGATCGACATGGACGACGAGGAGGCGGTGATCGAGATGTACAACGCCGCCGAAGTGGTCGGCATGAGTCTGCCCGAACAGGCAATCCATCATCAGGCCAGGGTCATTGCCAAGGGCTTGCTGCGACGCTTCGAACGCAGGGGGCGCGAGCTGACGCTCCTGATCGTGTTGAACAAGATCGGCGGTGCGGCGTTCGTCCGGCGCCAGGTGCAAGCGCAGTTGGCATTGCTGTGCACGCCACAGGTGTGCAAGCAGGTGCTGGAAAAGACCCACTTCGCCGAAACGGTAGTCAGCCGCATCGTTTCCAAGATCAGCAATGACGCGCTGGTTCGGCAGTTGCGCATCAAGTCGCAGATCTTCAGGAACAGCCTGGAGGACGAACCCACGGTCACCCGCAAACCCGCCACGCCGGCCCCTGAGTACGAACGGCTGATTGGGCACTTCAGGCCTTTTGCGCAGTCCAGCAGCGCCATGAGCCAGTTGCACCTGATCCTGTTCAACAGCGAGCCCGACATGCCGCTGTACGTGGAGCGTGGCAGTGATTTGCTGGAGCGGCTGCGCCAGGTGAAAACGGTCGCGGACATTACTCAGATCCAGATCATCAAGAACCGTTTGTGGAATGGGCCGCATGCAATCATCGCCTGGTATGCCAGCCTGCTGGGGCATACCTGGGTTGGCCAGGGGATGGGGGACGCCCGTGTCAGTGCGCTGGCAGAGCGTCTCATTCACCAGGAAGTGGCGCCGGCATTGATGGCCGAGTACCCGCAGATGTCAGAGGTTGTCAGCAGCTTTGCCAATGCCTTTCTCGAACGGTGCAAAACGTCGTTCAAGGACCCTTGCGTGCGGGTCGGGCGCGATCCGATGCGTAAATTGCAGCGTAACGAGCGCATCCTCAGCAGCATCGACCTGGCGCGCAAGCATGGCATTCAGACGCCTGCGCTGGCGTTTGGGGCGGCGTTGGCCATTCACTATGCGCTGCACGGCAACGCCAGCAAGGACCGGGAAGCCCAATTGATGAAGGCGCTGTACAAGGCCAGTGACGAACGTGTCGAGGCGGTGTTGACCCATGACGGGGACTATCACGGCAAGCCTTACCTGGGACTGGACCCGGTCAGTGATGCGGACCTGGTCGAAAGCATTTCGGCCAACTTCCGGCTGTTGCAGCAACGGGACAGGGCTGACTGGACCCTACCCTCTGCGTTGACGCGCGGATCATCTCCATCCCACCTCTGCGAAGTGACGGAATGCGACCGGTGATGGCCACGAGTTGGCCACGCTTGAAACGAGGGTAATGGGTACAGGATGGGTACAGGATTAAATTTCGTTCACGTTGCGCCCTTTAGTCATAAGGCATTCGACAGCAATTCAGCCATACTCCAGAATGCAGCGGTTTTTGGGGGAAAACCCTTGCACAGCCAACGACATACCAACCTTTAGTGAGCCTCAACGTGAAAACATCCCTGTCTATCCTCAGCCTGCTGCTGTTGCTCACAGGTACCGCGACCCTCCCGTCGACTGCTGCTGCACAACCCCCGACCCAGGTGCAACGCGACCCGGCCAAATTGCACCTGGCCTCTGGCAGCGCGCTGCTGATCGACCTGAATACCAATCGGGAACTGTATTCGAGCCATGCCGATCGCGTGGTCCCTATCGCTTCGGTCACCAAACTGATGACGGCGATGGTGGTGCTGGACGCCAAGCTGCCGATGAACGAAATGCTCACCATGACCATCGCCAACAACCCGGAGATGAAGGGCGTGTATTCACGCGTGCGCCTGGGCAGCCAGCTCGACCGCCATGAAACGTTGCTGATCACGTTGATGTCTTCGGAGAACCGCGCCGCCAACACCCTGGCCAACCATTACCCGGGCGGTTACCCGGCGTTCATCAAGGCCATGAATGCCAAGGCGCGTAGCCTGGGCATGGCGCATACCCGCTATGTCGAGCCGACTGGCCTGTCGACGCTGAACGTGTCCACTGCCCGCGACCTGTCCAAGCTGCTGATGGCGTCGCGCAAGTATCCGATGCTGAGCGAGCTGTCGACCACCCGCGAGAAGACTGTGGCGTTCCGCAAGCCCAATTACACCCTGGGCTTCCGTAACACCGACCACCTGGTGAACAAGAGCAACTGGGACATCAAGCTGACCAAGACCGGCTTCACCAATGAAGCCGGCCATTGCCTGGTGCTGCTGACCCGAATGGACAACCGCCCGGTAGCCATGGTGATCCTCGATGCGTTCGGCAAATACACCCACTTCGCCGATGCCAGCCGCATGCGTCAGTGGCTGGAAACCGGGGCAGCCAAGCCAGCGCCAGCAGTGGCCATGCAGTACAAGGCCGATCGGCAGGTCAAGGGCCGCCTGGCGTCCGAGTAACCAGCCATAACCCAAGGCTGCACGGCCTGCTAGGCCGTGCCGCTGACCATGCCGCCCGCGCTGCTGCCACCCTCTTGCTGCAGCAGCTCCAGCAACTGCGCCGTGGCAGCCATGATCTGCCCGTTGAGGGTGGCAATGCTTGCCTGCTTGGCGCCCACAGCAGCCGCCTTGGCAGCCTCGTCCATCTTGCTGTTCTGCAGCGCGGCCAGCTGCTTCTGCTCCTCGACCAATTGCTTTTGCAGGTCCTTGATCAGCTGACGCAGCTCCTTCACGGTGTCCGAGTCGCCGTTGTCAGCCTCCGTGGATTGCGCCTGCCCAGCCCCGGCAATCTTCATGCTGTCGCTACTGATGCTCAAGGGCCCCAGTGCCTCACCGGCCTCTTGTGCCTGCGCGCGTTCGGTGGCTGCGTTGGCACTCAGCGTCTGCGCCGAGACGCCGTTGATCATCAGGTTGCTTGCCGTTATCCCGCTCATGTCGATTCCCTGCCTGAAAGATAGGTCCTTACCGTAACCCCCCTATCGGCCGCCCCATGCAGTTCTTTAGCCCGCTTAAATTCCCCCCTGCCTGGCTCGTTCCAAGAAATGTACTTGCGCAGGAGCCGGAGCCCCGGCGGGCGTCCACATTCGACCATTCAGGGAATCGCAGCCATGAGCCAGTCCTCACACCAGGAAACAATCAAAGATCTGATCGGCGTGGGCTTCGGCCCTTCCAACCTGGCCTTGGCCATCGCCCTGGAAGAACTCGCTCAGTCCCAGGGCCACGCCCTGGACGCGCTGTTCATCGACAAGCAGAAAGACTACCGCTGGCACGGCGAAACCCTGGCCACCCAGAGCGAGCTGCAGATTTCGTTCCTCAAGGACTTGGTTTCCCTGCGCAACCCGACCAGCCCCTACAGCTTCGTCAACTACCTGCACCAGAAGCAGCGCCTGGCCGACTTCATCAACCTCGGCACCTTCTACCCCTGCCGCCTGGAGTACAACGACTACCTGCGCTGGGCCGCAGAGCACTTCGCCACCCAGGCGGTGTATGGCGAGGAAGTGGTGCGCATCGAACCCGAGGTGAATGCCGGCCGGGTCGAACACCTGCGCCTGGTATCGCGTGACCAGCAGGGCCGCGAATACAGCCGCCGCACCCGCTCGGTGGTGGTCGGCAGCGGCGGCACGCCGAAAATCCCGGAAAAATTCGGCGCGTTCAAGGACGACCCGCGCGTCTTCCACCACTCCCAATACCTGAGCAGCCTGAACAAGCTGCCGTGCACCGAAGGCAAGCCGATGCGCATCGCGGTGATCGGCTCCGGCCAGAGCGCCGCCGAGGCGTTCATCGACCTCAACGACAGCTACCCGTCGGTCAAGGTAGACATGATTCTGCGTGGCTCGGCCCTCAAGCCTGCCGACGACAGCCCGTTCGTCAACGAGATCTTCTCGCCGGGCTACACCGACCTGGTCTACAACGAGCCGGCCGATCAACGCAGCAAGCTGTTGGGCGAGTACCACAACACCAACTACTCGGTGGTCGACCTGAACTTGATCGAGCGCATCTACGGCATCCTCTATCGCCAGAAGGTCGCGCACCAGTTCCGCCACAACGTGCTGTGCCGACGCCAGGTAGAAGCGGTGGTGGCCACCCGTGAAGGCCTGGAACTGACCCTGCGCGACCTGGCCACCGGCCAGCAGCAGACCCACCGCTATGACGCGGTGATCCTGGCCACCGGCTACGAGCGTCGCTCGCACCGCGACCTGCTGGCGCCGCTGGCGGGCTTCCTGGACGACTTCAGCGTCGACCGCAACTATCGGGTCCTGGCCAGCCCAGACCTGCAGGCCTCGGTTTACCTGCAAGGCTTCTGCGAAAACAGCCACGGCCTGAGCGATACCTTGCTCTCGGTGCTGCCCTCCCGCGCTGCCGAAATCGGCCAGTCGCTGTACCAGGACCTGTCGCGCCTGAACGGCCGTTCGCAGCCGGCTGTCGCCTTGACCCGCGCCTGATTGCCCGCCTCTTCAAGCCGGCCTGACGCCTCGCGCGAAGGCCGGCTTACGCCTCCTGAAACATTTGCTTGCATTTAAAACGGCAGGATTTCCATTCTCATTCGTCTTTATAGGTGCAGCCCTCTAGGTTGGGCATAAGCTCGACTACACATTTCAGAAGACGATCAGATGGCCAAATCACCGAAAAAATCCAAATCCAAGCTGTGGTTCCTAGTCCACAGCTGGCTCGCCCTACCGATCTGGTTCTTTGTGCTGATCGTCTGTTTTACCGGCATGCTCGCCGTGGTCAGCCAGGAGATCGTCTGGCTGGCCAACTCGGACGTGCGCGCCAGCAAGCCTGACGGCGATGCCGAACGCTTGAGTTATCAGCAGGTGCTCGACGCTTTGCACAAGGCCGAGCCGGACATGGCCGTGGAGTCGCTCAGGCAGCCGGATGGCTCGCACTTCGCGCTGACCGCCGATGTGACCTTCCCTGACGGCACCAGCCCAACGCTCTACGTCAACCCCTACACCGGGGCCATCCAGGGCAAGAGCCCGGACTTCAACTTCGAAGGCTTCACCCGCGCCTTGCATGGCTGGTGGCTGGTGCCCTTCACCAATGGTTTCAGTTGGGGTTGGTACCTCGTCTCGATCCTCGGCCTGCCGATGCTGGCCTCGCTGGTCACGGGCCTGGTGGTCTACAAGAAATTCTGGAAGGGCTTCTTCAAGCCAGTCCGCACCGGCCATGGTTCGCGTATCTTCTGGGGCGACCTGCACCGGCTGGCCGGGGTCTGGTCGATCTGGTTCATTGCGGTCATTTCCATTACCGGTACCTGGTTCCTGATCCAGGCGATCCTGTTCGACAACAACATCAGCATCTCCAGCCGACCTATCGTGCCGGTCATCGCCCGTGAGGATGTGCCGCAAACAGCCGATGGTAGCCAGGCGCCGCGCATTGATGTGGATGAAGCGGCGCGCATCGCCGGCTTGGCGATCCCGGGCCTGGAGATCAGCTCCGTCTCACTGCCTGCTACTGCCTACAGCCATGTCACCCTGGGTGGCCGCGGCTGGTACCCGCTGATGTTCCAGTCCGCCGCCGTCAACCCCTACACCCGCACCGTCGACAGCCAGTTCTTGATCAGCGACCGCTCTGCCCTGGAGTTTGTCACCGAGTCCATGCGCCCCCTGCACACCGGCGACTTTGGCGGCCTACCGATCAAGCTGATCTGGTTCTTCTTCGGCCTGGTCCTCACCCTGATGGTATTCAGCGGCCTGCTGATCTGGACAAAACGCACCGCCCAGGCGACCGCCGCTGCCCTCAAGCGCAGCGAGCGTGCGCCACGCGTGGCAAGCCGTGAAACCACCGTGGAGATCCGCCCATGAGCCAGGCCCAGACCCTGCCCGCCAGCCCGCTCAAACAGTGGTGGCTGAAGTGGCGCTTTCACCTGAACATCCTGCTGATCCTCATCCCGCTGGGGTTCATGCCCAAGTACTTCGCCGACGCCAAGCTGTTTCGCGGCGACGCGGGGCTTGGGGTGAACGTGATCAGCGACATCCAGGTCGGCCCCTACAGCCTGGACCTGGCCGAAATGCGCGACGAGGCACCACGCGCCGACGGCCCGGCGGGCCACTTCAAGTCGTTCAATGCTTCGCTGTGCAAGGCGTGCATCAATGACGTCAAGGCGGTCTACCTGCGCATTGGCAAACCGCGCAGCCTGCGCGCCGCTGGCACCATCTTCTTCGGCGCACCGTATCGCATGGGCACCAACCTGCCGATACCGCCACGCACTCAGCCTGATGCACAAATCTGGATCACCCTCGAAGGCTGGGACGGCAGCATGCACCAAGCTTCAGTGCCACTGGCCAAGGCTTCGCCCGCCACCGTGGCGTGGCTCGAAAAACAAGGAGGCAAGAAATGAAACACCTGATGCGCAAGCTCGCCCTGCCCTTGCTGGTGCTGGCCGCCGGCCCCGCCCTGGCACACAACCCGATGTGCGAATGCGAAGAGGTCGCCAGCGGCCAGGTCAAATGCACCGGCGGCTTCTCGGATGGCAGCGGCGCCCCTGGGGTGACCCTGGATGTGATCGGCTACGACGAGCAGGTGCTGGTTGGCGGCAAGCTCGGCGACGACTCGACCCTCACCTTCAAGCGCCCCGACGGTGAGTTCTACGTGCTGTTCGATGCCGGCCCTGGGCACGTTGTCGAAGTCGACTACGCCGACATTGGCCAACCATGAGCACGCCTACCATGAGCCGTGCCCAGGTCGTACGCCCGGCTGGCGCTGGGCACGAAACCCTGTACGTGCTGCTGGTCAGCCTGCTGATCGTGATTCTTGCCGCTACCGTGGTGATGCTGCGCGGCGAACGCGAGGACGAGCAGGCCATCGCCAGCCACCAGATCGACGCCCGCCGCGACCTCACCGCCGCTGAACAGGGGCTTTACACCGACCTGCGCGTGGCCTTCGACGAGATCCAGCTGCTGCGTGAAGAAACCGCCGCCGTGCCCAGTGTGCAAGCCCTGGCCGACGAAGGCCTGCCACCCTTCGTGGTCGACGCAGGCAGCCAGAGCCGCGGTAGCCACCAGTGGTCATGGCTGGAAACCGGCGCCTACCTGGGCCGCAGCCAGGCCCCGCAGGTAGCGGGCAGCCTGCTGCTGATCCTGCCGGGCGACAGCAGCGGCCAGGCAGATGTCTGGCTACGCCGCGACAGCGCTGCCGTCACGCCGGATGACCTGGGCCACGCCGCCCTGATCGCCGCCGGCTGGCAACAGGTGGTCAGCCACTACGACGCCGGGGTCACCCGCGAACACCGTCACTGAACCCAAGGACTTCCCCATGTTCCGCTCCGCCCTCGCCCTGCTTCTGGCCCTTGCCCTGCCGGCAATGGCCCTGGCCGATAACGGCAAGCCGTTGCGCATCGGCATTACCTTGCACCCGTATTACAGCTACGTAAGCAACATTGTCGGCGACAAGGCCGAAGTGGTGCCGCTGATTCCGGCGGGGTTCAACCCGCATGCCTACGAACCGCGGGCCGAAGACATCAAACGCATCGGTACGCTAGATGTGGTGGTACTCAACGGTGTCGGCCATGATGATTTCGCCGACCGCATGATCGCTGCCAGCGAAAAGCCCGGCATCGCCACCATTGAAGCCAACCAGAACGTGCCTTTGCTGGCCGCCACCGGTATCGCCGCCCGGGGTGCCGGCAAGGTGGTCAACCCGCACACGTTCCTGTCGATCAGCACCACCATCGCCCAGGTCAACAACATTGCCCGGGAGCTGGGCAAGCTCGACCCCGACAACGCCAAGCTCTACACGCAGAATGCCCGCGCCTATGCCAAGCGCCTGCGTGCCCTGCGTGCCGAAGCCCTGGCCAAGGTCACCGAAGCACCCAGCGCCACCTTCCGCGTAGCGACCATCCATGCGGCCTACGACTACCTGGTGCGTGACTTCGGCCTGGAGGTCACAGCGGTGGTCGAGCCGGCCCATGGCATCGAACCCAGCCCGGCCCAGCTGAAAAAAACCATCGACCAGCTCAAGGCGCTGGACGTCAAGGTGATCTTCTCGGAAATGGACTTCCCGTCCGCCTATGTCGAAACCATCCAGCGCGAGTCGGGCGTGCGCCTGTACCCGCTGACGCACATTTCCTACGGCGACTACACCAAGGAGAAGTACGAGGTAGAGATGAAGCGCAACCTCGATACCGTGGTCCGCGCCATCCAGGAGAACCGCGCATGACCGCCGCCGCCCACCTCGACGCGCCCAGTGGCCCGCGCATCGAATTCGCCGGCATCGACCTGACCCTCGGGCGTACCCGCATTCTTGAGCAGGTCAGCTTCAACGTGGCGGCCGGCAGCGTGCATGCGATCGTCGGCCCCAACGGCGGCGGCAAGAGTTCGCTGATCAAGACCCTGCTCGGGCAGATGCCCCACCAAGGCCAGTTGACTTTGCACTGGCCCAGCGCCCTTGAGGTGATCGGCTATGTACCCCAGGCGTTGGAGTTCGACCGGGGCCTGCCGATGACCGTGGACGATTTCATGGCCGCGATGTGCCAGCGCCGGCCGGCCTTTCTGGGGCTGTCGCGCCGCGTGCAACCGGCTATCGATGCCGCCTTGGCGCGAGTCGGCATGCTCGACAAGCGCAAACGGCGCATGGGCGCGTTGTCTGGCGGTGAGCGTCAGCGGGTGCTACTGGCCCAGGGCCTGATCCCCGAGCCGCAACTGCTGGTGCTGGATGAACCCATGTCGGCCCTCGATGAAGCGGGCATCCAGGTCTTCGAACAACTGCTGCACAGTTGGCGCCAGTCCGGCACCACCGTGCTATGGATCGAGCACGACCTGCAAGCCGTGCTGCGCCTGGCCGACCGGGTCACCGGCCTGAGCCGCCAGGTATTGTTCGACGCCCCACCGGTACAGGCCCTGACCCCGGAGCGCCTGCTCAGCCTGTTCTCCGTTCACCCGCGCAGCGAGAGCCTTGCCTGATGAGTTTTGAAGCATTTCGCCAACTGGTCCAGGAATGGGCCAACGCCGGCTACCTGCCCGAGGCACTGGCCTACGGCTTCGTGGTCAATGCCCTGCTGGCCGGCCTGATGATCGGCCCGGTGCTGGGCGGCCTGGGCACCCTGGTGGTGGTCAAGCGCTTTGCCTTCTTCTCCGAGGCGGTCGGCCATGCCGCGCTCACCGGCGTGGCTATCGGCATCCTGCTGGGCGAGCCCTATACCGGCCCCTACGGCAGCCTGTTCGGCTACTGCCTGCTGTTCGGCATCCTGCTCAACTTCCTGCGCAACCGCACCGGGCTGTCGCCGGATACGCTGATCGGCGTGTTCCTGTCGGTGTCCCTGGCCCTGGGCGCCAGCCTGCTGCTGATGCTGGCGGGCAAGATCAACGTGCATATCCTTGAGAACGTGCTGTTCGGCTCGGTACTGACCGTCAGTGCCCAGGACCTTATGGTGCTGGGTATCGTCGCGGTGCTGGTACTGGCCCTGGCCTTGCCCCTGTACAACCGCATCATGCTGGCCAGTTTCAACCCGCAACTGGCGGCGGTGCGCGGGGTAGCGGTAAAGACCCTGGACTACCTGTTCGTGGTGCTGGTAACGCTGGTCACCGTGGCTTCGGTGAAGGTGATCGGGGCGATTCTGGTCGGCGCGCTGCTGGTGATACCGGCGGCGGCCGCACGCCTGGTCAGCCAGTCACTGAAGGGCTTTTTCTTCATTTCGGTGCTGATCGCCACGCTGAGCACCCTGCTCGGCATTCTGCTGCCAATCGTCTACGACCTGCCGGTGCCCTCGGGCGCGGCAATCATCCTGGTGGCCGGTATCTGCTTCGCCTTGGCCGCGCTGGCCCGCGCCCTCGTTCCACGCCTGCAAGGAAACCCGGCATGAACCTGAAACAGCTGACCTTGGCACTGGCCCTGGCGGGCCTGCCCTCGCTCTCTTTCGCTACGCAAGTGCTGACCACCCTGCCCGTCACCCACAGCCTGGCCACGGCGTTGCTCGACGGTACCTCGGTGCAACTCAAGCGCGCCGCACCCGCCAACCTGCCGGCCAGCCGCCAGCCGTCCTACTTCAGTGGCCGCGGCGGCGCCACCCTGGAGAAGGCCGCGCAACAGGCAGACGCCGTCATTGGCGTACGCTCGATCTGGCGTGACGACCCGCTGTACCCGATGGCGCGGCGCAGCAACATCCGCATCGTCGAAATTGATGCGGCGCGGCCGGTGGACGGTGCCTTGCCGGGGATTGCAGTGACCGGTGACGATGCCTACGGCGCGTACCCGTGGCTCAACCCGACCAACCTCGGGCGCATGGCCGATGTGGTGGCCAATGACCTTGAGCGCTTGTCGCCGGCTGACAAGGCGAAGATCCAAGGCAACCTGGCAGGCCTCAAGCGCCAGTTGCTGGAGTTGACGGCCAACAGCCAGACCCAGCTGGCCGAGGTCGACAACCTTACGGTGGTGAGCCTGTCCGAGCGCTTGGGGTACCTGGCCAGCGGGTTGAACCTGGATGTGGTGGAGCAGGCGCTACCGGCCGAGGGCAAGTGGGATGAAGCGGCGCTCAAGGCGCTGGGGGACAACCTGAAGAATCAGGATGTGGCGCTGGTGCTCGACCACCGCCAGCCGGATGCCGCAGTGGCCGAGGTGATCAAGGCCTCTGGGGCGACGCTGTTGGTGGTGGAGAGTGATGCCGATGATGCTGTGGCAGGGTTGAAGGCCAGTGTCGAGCAGGTGGTTGGAGCATTGACCGAAAGCTGACGCCTGGTGCTAGGAGCGCCCTTGCCGGGCGCTCCTACACAAGGTTTTAGCGCTAGCGCTTCATGCACCGCTGATAACGCTCATCCACCCTGCCGGCGAACCACGCGGTGGTCAGTTTGCGGGTAATTTTCGGGCTCTTCAGCTGAATCCCAGGCAGTACCGCACGCGGCACCGGCTTGCCCGCCGCTGCATCCGCCAAGGCGAATACCCCGCTGTACAGCTTGCTGTCTTCAAAGGCCAGGCTGTCGCCCAATTCCAGCTGGCTGCGAATCTGCGGGTTGCGCAACCCCAGCTTCACCCCCAGCTTGCGCGCCGCCTGCTCGGTGGTCCCTGGCATGATCGCGCCTGGGGCAATCAAGTCCCCGTCCAAGGCCAGGTTGGCACCCGCCACCTTGCTCAGCGCAGCCTGAAACGCCGCATTGCGGCTGGCGTACCAGCCTGCGTTGAAATCTGCGAAACGGTACAGCTGGCGGTCGTAATGCACCGGGTAGCCGAGTAGGTGGGCAATCCCGAAATACATGCCCCCACGCCGGCTGAACACTTCCTGGCGTACCGTGCCGTCGTAGGTGTAGGGGTAACCCTTGGCATGCTGTTCGGCAAATTCGATGCTCACCTGCATCGGCCCGCCGGTGTGCACCGGGTTGAGCCCGCCCAGCAAGGTCTTGCCCAATGGCAGGCGGGCAATGACTTCATCGAACAGTGCACTCAGCTGCTTCTCGCTGCGTACCGCAAGTAGCCGCTGCTGATAGGTTTGGCCGTTGCCGGACGGCGTTTTCAGTGCACCATCGACCAGCAAGCGCGGGATGTGCAGGCGCGCGGCGCGGCGGTCGATCTCGTCACGGGCGATACGCCCCAGGTTGGGCACCTGCGGGTCGGCATTGAAGGTCGACTCTTGCTCGGTCACCGCCAGTACCGCGCACAAGTTGCTCTTGCTGGGGGCAATCCGCTGGGCTTCGAAGGCCTGCTGAATGTCCTTGGCCCAGCCCTCACGGTCCTTGGCCTGAGCGGGTAAAAGCCGCAGCAACTGCGCACGCACCTTGGCCGGGTCCGCTTCTGGTTCTTCTTCACGGCGCCCGGCACAGCCTTGCAGCAGCGCCAGGGCCATCAGCCCCGCCGCCAGTAACCGCGCGTTCAGGGCTGCTCACCGACCAGGTAGGTCTTGCTGATATGGCGGAACAGCGGATGGCTGGCACTGCCCATCAGCTCGAACAGCACCATCTCGCGGGTCACGATGTGCGCCCCGGCTGCGCGCATGCGCGCCAGGCCTGCAGCCTTGCTGGCGGCCGTGCGGCTGTCACAGGCATCCTCGACCACGAACACCTGCTTGCCCAACGCCAACAGGCCGAGCACGGTCTGCAACACGCAAACGTGGGTTTCCATGCCGCAGACGATCACCTGCTCACGCGCCATCAGGCTGGCCGGCAGGCACTCGGCGGCCACACAGGAAAAATGGCTTTTTTCCACTACCTCGGCAGCGGGCGACGCAGCAATCAGCTCTGCCAACGTATGGCCAAGCCCTTTGGGGTACTGCTCGGAAACCACGGTGGGCAGCTCCAGCTCGGCAGTCGCCGCCAACAACCAGCGCGCCCGCGCGCGGGTGCCTTCAGGGTCGCTCATGGCGCCGATGAGTTTATCCTGGATGTCGACGACCAGCAGCGTGGCCTTGTGTGGATCGATCAGCATTGTCTGCCCCTTGCCTGGGAAAAGGCCTAGCCTCCCCCAGGCAAGCGGTGACGTCAATCAGGCAGAAAGCCGATGCGGCTCAAGCGACGCGGCCAGCAGGCCGAGTACGCGGTCCTCGTGTTCGTGGATGAAGAAGTGGCTGCCGGGGAACACCTCCAACGAAAAGTGCCCCAAGGTTTCCTTGCGCCAGGCCAGCAGTTGCTCCTCGCTGGCTCGGTCATCCTCGCCACCCAGCACGTGCAGCGGGCACTGCAACGCAGGCCGCTGACGATAGGCATAACGGCCGCAGAGCAAGAAATCGGCACGCAGAATCGGCAAGGTCAGGCTCATTAACTCGGCGTTGCCCAGTACTTCCTCTGGCGTACCGTTGAGTGCGCGCAACTCGCTGATCAGCTCATCGTCGCTTTTAGGGTCGCGCCAGTTCTTGCCGTCATAGTCTTCACGCCGAGTAGGGGCGGCAGTGCCGCAGGCAAACAACGCCAACGGCGGCGGACAACCCAGCGCCTGCAGCTCGTGGGCCAGCTCGAATGCCAGCAACGCGCCCAGGCTATGGCCAAGCAGTGCGTAGGGCGCGCTGGCCGCCAAACGCTGTTCGGCTGCCAGTTGCCGGGCAAGCGCCTGCATGTCGGTTTGCAGCGCTTCCCCCATGCGCGCGCCGCGCCCAGGCAGCTCCACCGGCCGCACCTGAAGCCAGGCTGGCAGCTTGCGCCGCCAGCGGCTGTAGACCATGGCGCTGGCCCCCGAGTACGGCAGGCACAGCAGGTTCAGCGTGGTCACTGCGCTGCGGCTTCGGCCATCTTCTGGCGCAGGCTCAGCGGGCGCATGTCGGTCCAGACTTCGTCGATGTAGGCCAGGCAGTCTTTTTTCAGGCCGCTCTTGCCCACTGCACGCCAGCCAGTGGGGATGGCCTTGTAGTCGGGCCAGATCGAGTATTGCTCTTCGTGGTTGACCACTACCTGGAACTGGATATCGTCGCGGTCGAAAACGGAAGTCATTGCCTGTCTCCTTGAGTGATAGATGCCGATACGCGTATGGCGTAGGGCGGCTCTTAGGTAGACGTAGGGCGATGCGGAAAAATTAGAGGGGATTTGGGGTGCATGACGGGGGCCTTGCAGCGCCTGTGAGCCAATTCACCGATCCCGCTTCAAGCCCCCCGCAGCAGGTCATGGTCATCAAGCAACCGATAAGCCACCTGCGGATTACGCTCCAACCCCCGCCGAATCGCTGCCGGTATCAACTGCCGGGTCTTGCGGCACAACCCCGGTTGCTCATCCAGCTCGATCACGATCCCGCGCATGGTCCGCACTTCGTTGAACCCAGGCGCAATGCGCACACGAATACCCAGGTTCTCGTACATCCGTTGCTGCAGCCGCTGCAGGTCATCCAGGTCCTTGAGGTTTTCCAACCGCTCGATCAGGCGTTTTTCTTCCTGCCGGGTAAGCAGGAGGATGCGCTGCGCCGCCGGCGGGTGCTCGGCCAGGTGCTCGCGGCCGCAGTTACAGGCACCAGGGGGGCAAGGTTGGCGAAGGCTGGGTGCTGTGCTCATGGGCCAAGCATAGCGCGTGCCGGCCTCTTCGCAGGTACACCCACCCTGACAGGGAGGGCGCAGCCTTAAAAACTTTCCTGCCAGGATAAAAAGTTTCACAAACCCCTAGACCGCAACCCACCTCTTCGCCTATAAATCGCCTAAAGGAAATTAATATTCCTACGAAGAAACACTTTTCACCACCCCGCGACCCCCTTTGCCCTTGTGCCGACCTGCCCCACTCCACCACGAGGCCCCGACATGCACCCCGCTCCCGATCATTTCATCCTGCGCGTCAGCTGCCCGGCCGTGTCCGGCATCGTCGCCGCAGTGACCACCTACCTGGCCGAGCACGGTTGCTACATCAGCGAAATGGCGCAGTTCGACGACGAGGACAATGGCCGCTTCTTCATGCGCGCCGTGTTCCGCTACAACACCGGCGTGAGCGGCGACACAGCGCAACTGGAAGCGGGCTTCACCGACGTTGCCCAGCGCTTCGACATGGACTGGAGCCTGCACAGCAGCGCCCGCCCGATGCGCGTGCTGCTGATGGTCAGCAAGTTCGACCACTGCCTGTCCGACCTGCTCTACCGCCACGCCAAGGGCGAGCTGGACATGCACATCACCGCGGTGGTCTCCAACCACCTCGACCTGCGCCCCATGGCCGAGCGCCAGGGCATCCGTTTCGTCTACCTGCCGGTGACCAGGGAGACCAAGGCCGAGCAGGAGGCCGCGCTGATGCGCATCGTCGAGGACAGCGGCACCGAGCTGGTGGTACTGGCGCGTTACATGCAAATCCTCTCCGACGACCTGTGCCGCCAGCTGTCCGGCCGGGCAATCAACATCCACCACTCGTTCCTGCCCGGCTTCAAGGGTGCCAAGCCCTATCACCAGGCCTATCAGCGGGGCGTCAAGCTGATCGGTGCCACCGCCCACTACGTCACCAGCGACCTCGACGAAGGCCCGATCATCGAGCAGGAAGTGCAGCGCGTGGACCACGCCTACGCCCCCGAAAACCTGGTGGCGATCGGTCGTGACACCGAGACCATCGCGTTGTCCCGTGCGGTGAAGTACCACCTGGAGCACCGGGTGTTCCTCAACCACGACCGCACGGTGATCTTCAAATGAACGCCACCCTCAGCGTCAAACTGATCGACGGCAAGGCCACCGCCGCGCGGGTATTGGCTGAAGTCCGAGAGCAGGTGCAGACCTTGCGCCAGGGCGGCGTGCAACCGGGCCTGGCCGTTGTGCTGGTGGGGGCAGATGCCGCCAGCCAGGTGTATGTGCGCAACAAGGTGCTGCGTGCCGAGGAAGTGGGCATCCACTCGCTGGAACATCGCCTGCCCGCCGACACCTCCCAGGCGCACCTGCTGACCCTTATAGGCCGGCTCAACCGCGACAGCGCGGTCAACGGCATCCTCGTGCAGTTGCCACTGCCGGCGCATATCGACGCACACCGCGTGCTGCAGGCCATCAGCCCGCTCAAGGACGTGGATGGCTTTCACAGTGAAAACGTCGGCGGCCTGGCCCAGGGCCGCGATGTGCTCACCCCTTGCACGCCCAGTGGCTGCATGCGCCTGCTGCGCGATGCCTGCGGTGAGTTGCGCGGCAAGCATGCGGTGGTGGTCGGCCGCTCGAACATCGTCGGCAAACCCATGGCGGCGTTGCTGTTGCAGGCCGACTGCACGGTGACCGTGGTGCACTCGCGCAGCCACGACCTGCCAACGTTGTGCCGCCAGGCCGACATCCTCGTTGCGGCGGTCGGCAAGCCACGGTTGATCGGTGCCGACTGGCTCAAGCCCGGCGCGGTGGTGATCGACGTGGGCATCAACCGCATCGATGAACACGGCCGCAGCCGCCTGGTCGGCGATGTCGACTTTGCCGCCGCCTTGCCCCAGGTCGCCGGCATCACCCCGGTGCCCGGCGGCGTCGGCCCGATGACCATCGCCTACCTGATGAAAAACACCCTGCTCGCCCTCGACCTGCAACAACAGGCCGCCCAACAGGAGCGCACCGCATGCCTTTCGCCCTGCTGAAATACGGCCTGAGTGCCGACTACCCGGTAGAAGTCGACCTGCCACCCCCTTGCGACCTCAAGCCGCACTACGACGTGGTGATCATCGGTGGCGGCGGCCACGGGCTGGCCATCGCCTATTACCTGGCCAAGTACCACGGCATCACCAACGTCGCGGTGCTGGAAAAGGCCTACCTAGGCGGCGGCAACACCGCACGCAACACGGCGGTGATCCGCTCCAACTACCTCACCAGCGAGGGCGTGCGCTTCTACGCAGAATCCGTGCGGATGTTCCAGAACCTGTCCAACGAGTTCGACTTCAACATCATGTACTCCGAGCGCGGCCAGCTCACCCTGGCGCACACCGACGCCACCGTGCGGGCCTTCCGCCAGCGGGCCGAGGTCAACAAGCACTTCGGCGGGCGCACCGAGATGATCGACCGCCAGCAGATTCGCGAGCTGGTGCCGAGCCTCAACCTCGACCCCGGCCACCTGCCGGTGCTGGCTGGGCTGTGGCATATCGACGGCGCCACCGCGCGCCACGACGCCGTGGCCTGGGGCTATGCCAAGCAGGCGGCCAAGCGCGGTGTGCAGATCCACCAGCTGACCGAAGTGCAGGAGCTGCTGATCCGCAACGGGCGCATCGAGGCGGTCAAGACCAACCGCGGCACCGTGCAGTGCGGTTGCGTGGTGCAGGCGGTGGCCGGGGCCAGTTCGCTATTGATGGCCAAGGCCGGCATCCGCGCGCCGATCCACACCTACCCGCTGCAGGCCATGGTCACTCAGCCGTTCAAGCCGTTTCTCGATCCGCTGGTCAGCTCGTCGGCGCTGCACTGCTACGTGCAGCAGACCAGCCGTGGCGAAATCGTCTTCGGCGGCGGCTCCGACCCGTACCCGCTGTACAACACCCGCTCCACCCTCGACCTCAAGGAAAGCCTGCTGGCCCACGCCATCGAGATGTTCCCGTTCATGGCCAACGCCAAGCTGATGCGCCAATGGGCCGGGAGCACCGACATGACCCCGGACTACAGCCCGATCATGGGCCTGTCGCCGGTCGACAACTACTACCTGGACGCCGGCTGGGGTACCTGGGGCTTCAAGGCCACGCCCATCTGCGGCAAGACCATGGCCGAGCTGGTCGCCAGTGGCGGCAAGGTGCCAGAGATGATCGCGCCGTTCGCCCTGGAGCGCTTCAGCCGCTTCCAGCAAGTCAACGAGATGGGCGCGACTGCGGCCAGCCACTAGAGGAACGCACGATGAAGATCCTCACCTGCCCCTTGAACGGCCCGCGCAACATCAGCGAATTCACCTACGGCGGCGAGTTCAAGCTAATGCCCGACCCGGCCCGTTGCAGCGACGTCGAATGGGCCGACTACGTGTTCAACAGCGACAACCTTGCCGGTGTGGTCACCGAATGGTGGCTGCACAACGCTTCCAGCTACTGGTTCCTGGCCGAGCGCCACACGGTCAGCGACCAGGTGCTGCGCACCTTCGACCCAAACGAAATCTTCGACCGCCGTGTCGAGTTCACCCCAGCCGCCAACCCGGAGATTGCCGGATGAACAGCCTCACTCGCCTCCCCGCCCCCATGGGCCTTTTGATCGACCGCGAGCGGCCGCTGCGCTTTGTCTTCGATGGCCAGGCCTGCCAGGGCTTTGCGGGCGACAGCATCGCCAGCGCACTGCTCGGCAGTGGCCGCTGGCTGCTGTCGCGCTCGTTCAAGTACCACCGCCCGCGTGGCCCGCTGAGCCTGGCCGGGCAAGATGCCAACACCTTGGTGCAACTGCCCGACGAACCCAACGTGCTGGCCGATATGGAGGCGGCCCGTGATGGCCAGGTGGTCGAAGGCCAGAACTTCAACGGTAGCCTGGAGCACGACCGTGACGCCTACCTGGGCAAGTTTTCGCGGTTCATGCCGGTTGGCTTCTATTACCGGTCGTTCTACAAGCCCAAAGGCATGTGGAAGGTCTGGGAGCCGCTGATCCGCAAGAAAGCCGGCCTTGGCGTGCTCGACCTGGGCTTCAAGCCGCAGTACCACGACAAGGCTTACCTGTTTGTCGACGTGGCCGTGATCGGCGGCGGCCCTGCTGGCCTGCGCGCGGCGCTGGACGCAGCCACTGCCGGGGCCAAGGTGCTGCTGATCGAGCAGCAGCCCGTGCTGGGCGGTTCGCTCACCTACGCCCGCTTCGACATTGCCGGCACCCGCGCCAGCCACCTGCGCCAGGCATTGCTCGATGCCGTCGAGGCCCACCCGAACATCCAGGTGCTGCTGCAAGCCACCTGTAATGGCTGGTTCACCGACAACTACCTGCCGGTGATCCAGCACACACGCCTGTACAAGGTGCGTGCCACTCGCTGCCTGGTCACGGCCGGTGCGTTCGACCAGCCGGTGGTGTTCCGCAACAACGACCTGCCCGGGATCATGCTGACCAGCGCCGCGCAACGGCTGATGAAGTTGTACGCGGTCAAGCCGGGGCAGCGTGCGGTGGTCCTCACCGGCCACGACGACGGCTACCTGGCGGCCCTCGACCTGCAAGATCAAGGCGTGGCCGTCGCCGCCCTGGTGGACATGCGCGCGGCGCCGGCAGACGCCGCATTGGCCAGCGAGCTCAAGCGCCGCGACATCCCTCTGCACCTGGGCAGCACCGTTTATGAAGCCCTGCACGACAAGGGCCTGCGCCATGTCAGCGGCGTCGACATCCGCCCCATCACCGGCCAAGGCAAGGTGGGTACGCAAGGCCTGCGCCTGGCCTGCGACCTGCTGTGCATGTCGGCCGGCTACATGCCGGTATATCAACTGCTGTGCCAGGCAGGCGGCAAGCTGGCATACGACGTCGTCCGTGATGCGTTCAGCCTCAGCAACTTGCCAGTCGGTCTGGCTATCGCAGGTTCGGTGAATGGCCGGCATCACCTGGACAACGTGCTCGCCGACGCGACCCGCGCCGCTGCCGAGGCGGTCGCGGCGCTGGGCCTGCCAGCGCCCGCGCTGACGGCTTTCGGCCCCGAGGCCAAGGTCAACTTCCCCTGGCCGATCTTCCCGCACCCCAAGGGCAAGGACTTCGTCGATTTCGATGAAGACTTGCAGGTGCGCGACATCGTCAACGCCACCCGCAGTGGCTACCGCGACGTGCAACTGGTCAAGCGTTTCTCCACGGTGGGCATGGGCCCGTCCCAGGGCCGGCATTCGGCGCTGCCCACCGCGCGTCTGGTGGCCCAGGCCACCGGGCGCAGCATCAGCGAAACCGGCGTGACCACCGCCCGGCCACCCTTTCAGGCCGAGAAGCTGGCGCATGTCGCCGGCCGTGCCTTCGACCCGTACCGGCAGACGCCGATGCACCGCCGCCATGTGGCGGCGGGCGCGAAGATGATGCCCGCCGGCATCTGGCAGCGCCCTGCCTACTACGGCAAACCCGACGAGCGCGAACGCTGCATGCAGGAAGAAGCCCGCCATGTGCGCGAAAAGGTCGGCCTGATCGACGTCTCCACCTTGGGCGGCCTCGACGTGCGCGGCCCAGACGCCGCCGAACTGCTCGAACGCCTGTACACCTTCGGCTTTGCCAAGCTGGCCATCGGCCGCACTCGCTATGCGCTGATGACCAACGAGCATGGCGTGGTGATCGATGATGGCGTGTGCGCCCGCCTGAGCGAGCAGCATTTCTACGTCACCGCCACCACCAGTGGCGTCGACCGCATCTACCAGCAGATGCTCAAGTGGAACGCGCAGTGGCGGCTGGACGTGGACATCACCAACGTCACCGCCGCCCTGGCCGCCGTCAACCTGGCAGGCCCCTTGTCGCGCCAGGTGCTGGCCACGGTGTGCGAGGGTGTGGATCTTTCGGCCGAGGCCTTCCCTTACCTGGGCGTGCGCCTGGGCAAGGTGGCCGGCATCGCGGCGCGCATCTTGCGGGTCGGTTTCGTTGGCGAGCTGGGCTATGAGGTGCATGTGCCGGCGCGCCATGCCGAACGCCTGTGGGACGCGTTGATGCAGGCCGGTGCCGGGCTGGGTATCCGCCCCTTCGGCGTCGAGGCTCAGCGCCTGCTGCGCCTGGAAAAGGGCCATGTGATCATCAGCCAGGACACCGACGGCATGACCCACCCGGCCGAGATCGACATGCAATGGGCAATCGGCCGCAAGAAGCCGTTTTTCGTCGGCAAACGTTCGATCGAGATCCTTGAAGCGCAGCCGCTCAAGCGCAAGCTGGTCGGCTTCACCCTGCCCAAGGGCAGCCCGCAGCCGCTGGAAGGCCACCTGGTGCTGGACGGCCCGGACATCAGCGGCAACGTCACCTCCTGCGAGTACTCGCAAACCCTCGGGCAGATCATCGGCCTGGCCTACGCCGGCGCCCATCAGGCCACGCCTGGCATGCACATCCCGATCCGCGTCGAGGGCGGGGTGATGGTCAATGCCAAGGTGGTGCAACTGCCCTTCCACGACCCCGACAACCTGCGCCAGGAACGCTGAGCCATGACCAACCTGAACACGCAAGCATTCCTCTCAAACGGCCCGCAGACCTGCGCGTTGACCGACCTCACCGATTTGCCGCGGGTCGGTTTTCGGGGCAGCGACAGCGCGGGCTACCTGCAAGCGCACGGTTACCATTTGCCATCGCTGCCTAACCAGGCACTGCGCCAGGACGACGGTGGCTGGGTGGTGCGCCTGTCGGCCAGTGAGTATTTACTGTTGGGCAGCCTCAGCGACCAGGGCGCGAGGGTGGCCGCGCAAGAGGCCGAGTGGGTGCAGGGCGCCCAGCGCAACTACCTGCTGCCGCGCCAGGACAGCCATGCCTGGCTGCAGGTGTCGGGGCAGCATTGCAGCGCGGTGATGGCCAAGCTGTGTGGCGTTGACCTGCGTGCAGAGGCGTTTCCGGTCGGTGCCGTGGCGCAGACATCGGCGGCGCGGATCAACGTGATTGTGGTGAATGTGGCCAGTGAGGGGGTGCCGAGGTTGCAGATCCTGTTTGATCGGCCTTCGCTGGCGTATTTCCGCGAGGCGATGCTGGATGCCATGGCGGAGTTCGATGGGCGGCTTGTCGGGTGAATCCCCAAACAAGCCCACACGATCAATACAGGCCGTTCAGCACTTGAAGTTGCGCCAATCGCTCCCGTAGAAACTCGACAAACCCCTGCACCGGCCTGGCCACCTGCCGGTGCTGCGGATACACCGCCGACAACTGCAACGCCGGCGGTGTCCAGCCTTGCAGCAGACTTACCAACAGCCCATCGGCCAACGCCTGCCCGACAATGAAGGTCGGCAGGTACGTCACCCCCATCCCGGCAATCGCCGCGTCCCTCAGCAGCTCGCCATTGTTGGCCCGCATCCGACCGGTCACCGCGATGGCCTGAGCCTTGCCACCTTGGGTGAACTGCCATTGCACCTGTCGTGAATGCCCATAGGGCAGGCAGTCATGCTCGGCCAGCGCTTCGGGCCGCTGCGGCACGCCTCGCGCGTCCAGATACGCCGGGCTGGCGCAATACACCCGCTCGACGCTGGCAATCCGCCGCGCGATCAGGCTGGAGTCCTCCAGCGCGCCGATGCGCAGGGCCAGGTCGTAGCCTTCGCCGATCAGGTCCACCGCACGGTCGCTGAGGTCCACCTCCACATCCAGCTGCGGGTGCAAGCGCAGAAACTCGGTCAGCAGGCAGCCCAGGTGCGACATGGCAAACGACAGCGGCGCACTCAGACGCAAGGTACCGCGCAGGGCCTGTGCCTGGCCGCTGATGTCGTGCTCCACCTGTTGCACTTCGCCCAGCAGGCGCAGCGCCGACTGGTAGTAGTGCTGGCCGAGCGGCGTGGCGTCCAGGCGCCGGGTGGAGCGGTTGAGCAGGCGCACGCCCAGGCGTTCTTCGAGCTGCATCAGGCGCCGGCTGACCGATTGCTTGGACATGCCCAGGCGGTCGGCGGCAGCGGTGAAGCTGCCGGCTTCCATGACCTGGGCAAAGATACGCATGTCTTCGTAGGGGTTCATTGTCTCGCTCTTGATGACAGTCCGCCGCTTTATAGCGGTTTTCTACCCTCAGTGCAGCTGCATAATGCTTTACATTTCTACGAAAATAACACCAAGCACTGACCATATTGCACCAGCAACCATCAGTGCCATTGCTACGCTCATTCGCCGCCGCAAATATTCGGGGAATTGGTCATTATCCTCAGGATGTAACTGGCCACGGCGGATGAAGAGGTTAGGCCAAAGAACTGCACTGCTCATCCCTGCTACAACCATGAACCTCGCACGTAGGCTCAGTGTTCCTGAAAACTGAGTCTCCTCTACCAGTAACGAACTGCGCCTGAACGCGTGACACATCACCATGAAATGCCGCGAACCTGCAATGTAGAAATCAATCGCTAACCCTATAAAAATCATAACCAGAGGGGAGCACAAGAAGGCCAAACGAGCATAAATCGACCAATCCTCCAACCTAGTTATATATAAACTCATAAATTTGCTCCCCCGCCTTTTCGCCGATTACCTCTACACCTTGAGATACGCCAAAGGCTGTGGCGCCAACTGTGACTATGCCGCAGGCAGCTTTACCCCAAACTCCAAATTGGCACACGGCTACAGCAGCTGCTCTTCCAGCCCCCGCGCCCAACGCCCCACCGGCAAGCCCACCTGAGAAACTGCCGGTCTCCGTAAAACGTACTTTCTTACACTCATCGGTCTCACCTGCACGGCAAGCTTCATGTACTTTCAGGTAGGAAGCACCGGCGCCAAGTCCGATCCCAACCCAACCGCCATACTTCAGATACTTTGAGACCTTTGCCACTTCGTCCAGATGCGTCACGTAACCCGGGATCTGCCCTGGTACACCCGCTTTCTTCCAGTGATGCACCACACTCTTGGTAGAGATCCCGAGATCACGTCGTAAATTATCGTAGCTTCCCAAACCTAGCGATTTGTTCAAAAACGCCGTGCGCAATTGGCCATCAGTTGCTTGTGGAGCTCCTTGCGCAACGCAAAAAATTCAGGGCTATTTAGATGACCATGGAGCGCAAATTGGCGTTGGTGTAAGGCTTCGATGCCTTTCAACGTATCCTTCACCTGCGACAGCCCCCGCTCCAGCATGTCCTTACCCACCCCCATTGACTGACTTGCCCCATTGAGCACCCCGGCAATCTCACCGATGTGCTTCATCATGAAGTTTGCCTCCTCCTCGGAAAGGATCGCCAGCGACGCTCTTGCCTCCTCCGCCACCATAATCAATTCGGCCTCCGCTGCACTGCAGGAAAACCCGCTGTGGGGGCTGCCGAGCACAAAAATTTCACCCGCCTTGAAACCCTCTGGGTACGTAGGATTCAAGCGCTGCAAAAACGCCACTGGCAAAGGGCTGTGCGTCGCGCCAAGGCTCTGAAGCACCTGCTCGAACGACATGCTGCGTTGCACAATATGGAAGCCAGGCTCAAGTACAGACGATGAGCCGACGGGAAATGCGGGGTACGCCTGTGCAGGGCTTTGCCCTGCTATAGAAGCCGAGTGACGGGCGGCAGAGGCAGGCGATGTAGCCTGAGCAGAATGGCTGCCTGCTCTGTGCATGGCTGACTGCGCGATGACCCGGTTGCTGCCGTTTGGGCAATCACACTTGACCAGCGCCCCATCCACAACTGCCGGTTTACCTCCGATGATGAAAAAACTCACCCCTTCTACAATGACCCCGGCCTTCTTGCAGTTCGGGCACTCGGTCGTGGCATCGCCCAGGCGCAGTGCACGTCGGTTGTCCCCCCGGAAGTTCGTACTGCTGGCAATGCAAACCGCGCCTGTGGTGGTGATATCGCCATCCAGCGCTTGCCCTTTTCCATGTATCGATATGCGCGTCATGAATAGCCTCCGGCCGTAGAAAGCTGGAAGCTAGCACTGGAAAAACATGTACAGACCTGGTTCGAGGAAAATCAGAATTCCCTTACAAGAACGCCAGCGCTCATCCGCTCAGGGCTCGAACCCCTCGACGATGATGACCTCAGCCTTCGCCACGCCTTGGCGATGGCCGCAGGCGTCCTGGTACAGCTCGGACCGGTAACAGGCCAGCGCCTGCTCATACGATTCGAACTCGATCACCACACTGCGCTGCGGCGTCTGCCTGCCTTCCATCGCCTCGCTGCGCCCACCCCGGGCCAGAAACCGCCCACCGAAAACCGCAAAGGCGGCAGGCGCACGCTGGGTGTACTGCTGGTACTGCTCAGGGTCGGTCACGTCCACATGGGCGATCCAATACGCTTTCATCCGCTGATCTCCTGTTGCAAATCTATTTGTGTATGATGGTATACCATAATAATCACCCCATCACAGCGAGCGTGCAACATGGCTTTCAACAGCATCGAAGAACTCCTCGAAGACTACCGGCAAGGCAAAATGGTACTGCTGGTGGACGACGAGGATCGAGAAAACGAAGGCGACCTGCTGATCGCCGCCGAGCGCTGTGACGCCCAGGCCATCAACTTCATGGCCCGCGAAGCCCGTGGCCTGATCTGCCTGACCTTGACCGACGATCACTGCCAGCGCCTGGGCCTGGAGCAGATGGTGCCGGCCAACGGCAGCGTGTTCAGCACCGCCTTCACGGTGTCGATCGAAGCCGCCACGGGCGTTACCACCGGTATTTCCGCGGCTGACCGGGCACGCACCGTGGCGGCGGCCATGGCGCCGAGCGCACGCCCCGAAGACCTGGTACAGCCTGGGCATATCTTCCCCTTGCGTGCCCGCGAAGGCGGTGTGCTGACCCGCGCCGGCCACACCGAAGCCGGCTGCGACCTGGCCCGCCTGGCCGGTTTCAGCGCCGCTTCGGTAATCGTCGAAGTGCTCAACGACGACGGCACCATGGCCCGCCGCCCGGACCTGGAAGTGTTCGCAGCACGGCACGGCATCAAGATCGGCACCATCGCCGACCTGATCCACTACCGCCTGAGCACCGAACAGACCATCAAGCGCATCGGCGAACGCGAACTGCCCACGGTGCACGGCACCTTCCGCCTGGTCACCTATGAAGACCGCATCGAAGGCGGTGTGCACATGGCCATGGTGATGGGTGATATCCGCCGCGAACAGCCCACCCTGGTGCGCGTGCATGTGATCGACCCGCTGCGCGACCTGGTGGGCGCCGAATATGCAGGCCCGGCCAACTGGACGCTGTGGGCGGCGCTGCAGAAGGTGGCCGAGGAAGGTACCGGCGTGGTGGTGATCCTGGCCAACCATGAATCCTCGCAGGCGTTGCTCGAACGCGTGCCGCAACTGACCCAGCCGGTGCGGCCTTACCAACGCGGGCAGTCCAAGGTGTATTCGGAGGTCGGTACCGGGGCGCAGATTCTGCAGGATCTGGGCGTGGGCAAGCTGCGCCATCTGGGGCCGCCGCTGAAGTACGCGGGGCTGGCGGGGTATGAGCTGGAAGTGGTGCAGAGCATTCCCTTCGAACCCGGTGTGGAAGGCTGACACCGCCCCTACACCCAACAGCGTTGGGATGTTTGCAGAGGTGGAGTGATGGCCGGTCGCCTTCGCCTCTTGCCAAAAGTTTGGAATACCATAATATGATATCCCGTAGACCTTGAATGTGCAGGCCAGCACCTAGAATCACAATCGGCCACACGACACTTTGTTTTAGCTGCTCCCCGAATACTGTTGGCGGGCGCACCAAAAAGCCCCGCCTCGAATAACAAAAGCAACGAGGGCGTAACCATGCTGTTGAGCAAACGTGTAACCGCAGTGCTGTCCGCCAGCCTGCTGACCCTGGCCTGTCAGGCCACGCAGGCCGCTGACAGCCTGAACTTCGTCAGCTGGGGCGGTACCACCCAGGACGCCCAGAAAGAAGCATGGGCCGTACCCTTCTCCAAATCGACCAATATCAAAGTCGTCCAGGACGGCCCGACCGACTACGGCAAGCTAAAGGCCATGGTCGAGAGCGGCAACGTGCAGTGGGACGTGGTCGACGTCGAAGCCGACTTCGCCCTGCGCGCCGCCAGCGAAGGCCTGCTCGAACCCCTGGATTTCAACACGGTCAAGAAAGACCGCATCGACCCGCGCTTCGTCTCCGATCATGGCGTCGGCTCGTTCTTCTTCTCGTTCGTGCTCGGCTACAACGAAGGCAAGCTCGGTGCCAACAAGCCAGTGGACTGGACCTCGCTGTTCGACACCAAGACCTACCCCGGCAAGCGCGCCCTGTACAAGTGGCCGAGCCCCGGCGTGCTGGAGCTGGCCTTGCTGGCCGACGGCGTCGCGCCCGACAAGCTCTACCCGCTGGACCTGGACCGCGCCTTCAAGAAACTCGACACCATCAAGAAAGACATCGTCTGGTGGGGCGGTGGCGCCCAGTCGCAGCAATTGCTGGCCTCCGGTGAAGCCTCGCTTGGCCAGTTCTGGAACGGCCGCGTCTACGCCTTGCAGCAAGACGGTGCACCGGTTGGCGTGAGCTGGAAGCAGAACCTGGTCATGGCCGACTTCCTGGTCATCCCCAAAGGCGCCAAGAACAAGGACGCGGCCATGAAGTTCCTGGCCAACGCCAGCAGCCCCGAAGGCCAGGCCGATTTTGCCAACCTCACGGCGTACGCACCTGTCAACCTGGACAGCGTGCCCAAGCTCAAAGCCGACCTCGCGCCAAACCTGCCGACCGCCTACGCCCAGGACCAGGTAACCCTGGACTTCGCCTACTGGGCGAAGAACGGCCAGGCCATCGCCGCGCGCTGGAATGAGTGGCTGGTCAAATGAAAGTCGCCATCAACGCCCTGCACAATGCGCAAGGTGCCCCCACGGGCACCGGCGCCCCGGGAACGGCCCCCCGCCGCGTGAGCTTGGGCCAGCGCTGGAAAGGCAGCCGCAACCTGCTGCCTGCCTTGCTGTTTCTTGGCCTGTTCTTCTTCGCCCCGCTGATCGGCCTGTTGCTGCGCGGTGTGCTGGAGCCGGTGCCGGGCCTGGGTAACTACGAGCAGTTGTTCGCCAACTCAGCCTACGCCCGGGTGCTGTTCAACACCTTCTCGGTGGCTGGGGTGGTAACGCTGATCAGCGTGCTGCTGGGCTTCCCGCTGGCCTGGGCGATCACCCTGGTACCCAATGGCTGGGGCCGCTGGCTGCTGAACATCGTGCTGCTGTCGATGTGGACCAGCCTGCTGGCGCGCACCTACTCGTGGCTGGTGTTGCTGCAGAGTTCGGGGGTGATCAACAAGGCGTTGATGGCCATGGGGATCATCGATACCCCGCTGGAAATGGTGCACAACCTCACCGGCGTGGTAATCGGCATGAGCTACATCATGATCCCGTTCATCGTGCTGCCGCTGCAGGCGACCATGCATGCCATCGACCCAATGGTGCTGCAAGCAGGCTCGATCTGCGGCGCCAGCCCATGGACCAACTTCTGGAAGGTGTTCCTGCCGCTGTGCCGCTCGGGGCTGTTCTCGGGGGCGTTGATGGTGTTCGTGATGTCGCTCGGTTACTACGTCACCCCAGCCCTGCTCGGCGGTGCGCAGAACATGATGCTGCCCGAATTCATCATCCAGCAGGTGCAGTCGTTCCTCAACTGGGGCCTGGCCAGCGCCGCCGCCGCACTGCTGGTGGTCATCACCCTGGTGCTCTTCTACCTGTACCTGAAGCTGCAGCCGGAATCCCCGGTCGGCAACGCGAGGTAATCCGCCATGCTCCTGTCACCCAATGCCATGGGCCGCCCGCTGCGTACGGGCTTGTACCTGACCACCGGGGTCATCGCCGCCTTCCTGTTGCTGCCGGTGGTGTTCATCGTGCTGCTGTCGTTCGGCTCGTCCCAGTGGCTGGTATTCCCGCCACCGGGCTGGACCTTCAAATGGTATGGCCAGTTCTTCTCCAACCCTGAGTGGATAGACGCAGCCCTGGCCAGCCTCAAGGTCGCCGTGCTGACCACGGTCGCCGCAGTACTGCTGGGCCTGCCCACCGCGTTTGCCCTGGTACGTGGCCGCTTCCCCGGCCGCGAGATGCTCTACGGCCTGTTCACCATGCCGATGATCGTGCCGCTGGTGATCATCGCCGTGGCGGTGTATGCGCTGTTCCTCAAATTGGGCTACACCGGCACGCTGTTCGCGTTCGTGGTCAGCCACGTGATCGTCGCCCTGCCCTTCACCATCATCTCGATCATCAACTCGCTCAAGCTGTTCGACCAGTCGATCGAGGACGCTGCAGTCATTTGCGGGGCCTCGCGCCTGCAGGCGATCTTCAAGGTGACCTTCCCGGCCATTCGCCCGGGGATGATCGCCGGCGGCCTGTTCGCCTTCCTCGTCTCGTGGGACGAAGTGGTGCTCAGCGTGATGATGGCGAGCCCCGACCTGCAGACCCTGCCCGTGAAGATGTGGACCACCCTGCGCCAGGACCTGAGCCCCGTGATCGCCGTGGCCTCGACGCTGCTGATCGGCCTGTCCCTGCTTGTGATGATTATTGCCGCCGCCCTGCGCCGGCGCACCGAAGTCAACGCCTGAGTGCCGGAGAGAATAACAATGAGTGCAGTGATCAAAGACAACGCGCACACCAAGACCCTGGTCAGCCTGCGCGGCCTGAACAAGCACTACGGCGACTTCACCGCCGTGGACAACCTCGACCTGGAAATCCAGGACGGCGAGTTCCTGACCTTTCTCGGCTCCAGCGGTTCGGGCAAGTCCACGACCCTGTCGATGCTGGCCGGTTTCGAGACCCCGAGCAGCGGCGAGATTCTGGTCGAGGGCCAATCACTGGTGAACGTGCCGCCGCACAAGCGTGATATCGGCATGGTGTTCCAGCGCTACTCGCTGTTCCCGCACTTGAACGTGCGCGACAACATCGCCTTCCCCCTGGCCATCCGCAAGCTTGGCAGCGCCGAAATCAACAAGCGGGTCGACGCCATGCTCAAGCTGGTGCAACTGGAGAAGTTCGCCCACCGCAAGCCTTCGCAGATGTCCGGCGGCCAGCAGCAGCGCGTGGCGATTGCCCGGGCGCTGGTCTACGAGCCCCGCATCCTGCTGATGGACGAACCGCTGGGCGCGCTCGACAAGAAGCTGCGTGAAGACCTGCAGGACGAACTGCGCCAGTTGCACCGGCGCTTGGGAATCACCATTGTCTATGTGACCCATGACCAGGAAGAGGCCATGCGCCTGTCCCAGCGCATCGCCATCTTCAGCCACGGCAAGATCGTCGGGCTGGGCAGTGGTTACGACCTTTACCAGAACCCGCCAAATGCGTTTGTCGCCTCGTTCCTGGGCAACTCCAACTTCCTGCGGATCAAGGCCAGCAGCAACGGCGCGGGCAGTTTCGAGGGCCAGCCTGTGGCGATCCGCCTGACCGCCGGTTTGGCTGCCGGGCAGGAGGCGCTGATCATGGTGCGCCCGGAAAAAGCCTTGGCGCTGACCACCGCCCAGGCTGCGGCGCAACCCCTGCCGCCCGGCTGGAACGAGGTGGCTGCCAAGGTCGCCGAGGTGCTGTTCCTGGGTGAAAGCCAGACCTGCCATGTGGTCACCGCAGGCGGTACCGAGATGACCGTGAAGGCGCTGTCTGCGGCAGGCATGCCGATGCAGCCGGGCGACACCGTGAACGTGCGCTGGGCGGTGGCCGATGCCTGCATCTATACCGAGTGGGCAGAGAGTGACCTGAGCAAGTCGGCAGGCGCGCACTGAGGGTGCTGGGGCCGCAAAGCGGCCCCAGGTGACTGTCATATTTCCATCACGCAACCGTCGTAATCTGCCGGGCAACTCTATGCCATAGGTAGCCCGGCATGCCCCGCCTGCTGCTCGCTCTACTCGCCCTGCTGCCGCTATCGGCCCTGGCCGATTCTGCCCATTTGCGCGTGCAGGGCTCCAACACCATCGGTGCTGCGCTGCTGCCGGCCTTGGTCCAGGGACAATTGCGCTCGCAACAGGCAACCGCCATCGAACAAGCCCCCGGCGCGCAGGCCAACGAAACCGTCATCACTGCCCGCGACGTGCGCGGGCAACCGTTGCGTATCGATATCGCCGCGCATGGTTCCAGCACTGGCTTCGCTGCCCTGGGCCGTGGCGAGGCCGACCTGGCTGCTGCCTCACGGCCAATCAACGACGCAGAAGTGCGCCAACTGCAGGCCCTGGGCAATTTGCGCGCGGCCAGCGCCGAGCAGGTCATCGGCCTGGATGGCGTGGCGGTGATCGTGCACCCCAACAACCCGCTGCCACAACTGACCACCCGGCAACTGGCGCAAATCTTCTCTGGGCAAGTCCAGCGCTGGGACCAGCTGGGCATCACCGGAGGGTCGATTCACCTTTACGCCCGCGACGACCGTTCCGGCACCTACGAAACGTTCAAGGCACTGGTGCTCGACCCTCATCAAGGCGCGCTGTCGGCCCAGGCCCAGCGCTTTGAGTCCAGTGATGAGCTGGCCGAGCGGGTCAGCAGCGACCGCCAGGCCATCGGGTTCAGCAGCTTGGCCGCAGTGCACGGGGCCAAGGTGCTGGCAATAGCCGAGGGCGATGCACCGGCCATGCTGCCGCAGCGCGCGCAGGTGGCCAGCGAAGATTACCCCCTGTCGCGGCGCTTATTTTTCTACCTGCCAGCCAATGCCAAACCTCAGGCCAAGGCCCTGGCCGAATTCGCCCAGAGCCCGGCTGGCCAGGCCATCGTCGCCCAGGTGGGCTTCGTCTCGCAGCAAGTCAAGGCCCAGGCTGTGCAGCCCCAGGCCGACATGCCGCCGCGCTACCGAACGCTGGCCCAGCAAGCGCAGCGGCTGAGTGTGAACTTTCGCTTTCAGGAAGGCAGCGCCAGCCTCGACAACAAGGCCTTGCGCGATGTGCAGCGGGTGGCCGACTACCTGCGCCAGGCGGGCAAGCTGCAGAGCAAGGCGGTGCTGGTGGGTTTTGGCGACCCCAAGGAAACACCGGGGCGTGCGGCACTGCTTTCACGCTTGCGGGCGCTGGCGGTGCGCCGCGAGCTGGCACGCGATGGCGTGGACGTGCTGGAAGTGACCGGCATGGGCGATGAGCTGCCGGTGGCCGGGAATGACCAGGAACAAGGGCGCTTGCGCAATCGGCGGGTGGAAGTGTGGGTCTATTGAAGCGCCCGCACACCAGGCAAAGAAATGTAACAGGTCGGCGTTCGGCATCCCGGGGAAACGCGGCTAGGCTCAAGCCTATGTGATACCGGGCCCCTCTGACGGCTGCCAAGCCGCCATGTCGGATCACTGTTGCCATGCAACGTCGACAATCAAGGAGGGGCTCATGACGGCTCTGCACACATTTCTCACCACCCCGTTTCTCGGTACCAGCACCTGGTTGTGGCTGGTGTTCATGGCCATCGTCATCGGTTTGCTAGTGCTCGACCTGGGCGTGCTGCACCGCCAGGACCGCGAGATCGAAATGCGCGAGAGCCTGCTGCTGTACTCGGGTTATTTCAGCGTCGGCGTGCTGTTCGGGGCCTGGGTCTGGTTCGAGCTGGGCGCGCAGTCGGCGCTGGAGTTCTACACCGGGTTCCTGGTCGAGCAGTCGCTGTCGATGGACAACGTGTTCGTCATGGCGATGATCTTCGGCTTCTTCGCCATCCCCCGCCGCTACCAGCACCGGGTATTGTTCTGGGGCATTCTGGGTGTGGTGTTCCTGCGCGCGATCATGATCGGCGTGGGTGCGACACTGGTGCAGAACTTTGAATGGGTGTTGTACATCTTCGGCGCTTTCCTGCTGTTCACCGGGGTGAAGATGGCGCTGTCGAAAGAAGACAGCCATCTGGACCTGGCCAACAACCCGGTCCTGAAATTCGTGCGCCGGCACATGCGCGTTACCGATCAGATCCACGGCTCGCATTTCTTCGTGCGCCTGACCCCGCCCGGGCACAGCAAGGCGCTGCGCTATGCCACGCCGCTGTTCCTGGCGCTGGTGCTGATCGAACTGGCCGACCTGGTATTTGCCGTCGACAGCGTGCCAGCGATCTTTGCCATTACCCAGGACCCGTTCATCGTCTACACCTCGAACATCTTTGCCATCCTGGGTTTGCGTTCGCTGTACTTCGCACTTTCGGCATTGATGCACCGGTTCGTGTACCTCAAGTATGCGCTGGCGATGGTGCTGATCTTCATCGGCTGCAAGATCTTCTACCACGGCATGGTGGGCAAGGTGCCGGCGTTGCTGTCGTTGGGGGTGACGTTTGGGTTGTTGTTGGGTGGGGTGGTGGTGTCACTGGTCAAGACGCGGGGGGACAAAGCGACGGTGGAGGCAAAGTTGCAGCATCTTCCGCCTGAGAAAAGTGACGATGAGCAGAAGGAGAAAGACCCGCAATTGCGGGTCTGACTGACGCGCATCTCATACGTTCTAATGGACCATTGTCGCAGCAGGCATAAGTCAATTATCAAGAAACAAAAATTACTTCATTTTGGAAATTTCTATAACACAAGCTGCGAGCATCAGCCACCCAAAACCAATGATGATAAGCCATGCAGACACAGCCAGCCATCGCTTCAATTTTGGTGGGAAAACTTTTAGCTCGTCAGCATCGAGCTGGCCTCGACGAAGCACAAACCCAGGGAATGTGACACCCCCCCCAATTGCACAAACCAACATGAGCCGCCACTTAAAGCTAGAGCCACCCCATGCAATCTTCAAGCTCTCAATATACGAATTACTTTCAATCGAAGAGCAAACTATCTCATAATTTCGCGTCAAAGCTATATAGGCACTTATCGACACACCTGACAGAGAAATTACAAATGGCATCAATACAAATGATAGCTTTAGCGCAGCAGGCCAAGCATCAATATCAATCACTTGTTGCCCCATAGATGTATTCGCCTGTCCATTCCCCGAGAACTTCACCCCCCTTGCCGCCTACGAATCCTCCGCCCCCAACTACTAAAATACCGCACAATGGTGTCGCAACTCCCCCAGTACCTACGGCGAAAAAAGCACATGCTGTTCCCGCAGCTAAACTCGCAAGTGCAGAGCCTGCTATTCCACCGCTAACGCTGCCGCTGAATTTTCCGGCCTCTACAAAACGGGCGCTTCTACAAGCCTCCGTGTTCCCTGCCTGGCAAACCTCTTTCACATTGAGATACGACGATGTCCCACTGAGTCCAATAGCAGCATGACCACCATACTTAAGGTACTTGGAAAGCTTCGCTACTTTATCAAGATGCGTCGCATACCCCGGTATCTGCCCCACCCCACCCGCTTTCGACCAATGGTGCACAAGGCTTTTGGTAGAAATATTCAGACTCTTCTTTAAACGTTCATAGTTGCCGAGGTTAAGCTGTTTATTGAGCAGCGCCGCTTTCAACTGAACATCCAGTTGCTGCAGCAGCTGGCGCCGCGAGGCGAAAAACTCACGACTGTTCAAATGCCCGTGCCGCAAGAACTCACGCTGATGCAACTGCTCGATCTGGTTCAGTGTGCTCTTGACCTGTTTCAACCCTTGATCGAGCATGTCCTTGCCCACGCCCATCGACTGGCTGGCACTGCTCAGCAAACCGGCAATCTCAGCCTGATGCTGCACCATGAAGTCGGATTCTGCGAAATCGAGCACCGCCAACGCGCGCCGTGCATCCTGAGCGGCAGCCATCAGCTTGGCCTCCTCGAGGGTACAGGCATCACCATTGTCCGGGTCACCGATGACGAAGATTTCCCCAGCCTTGAAACCTTGCTCGAACGTGGGGTTGAGCCGCTGCAAACGGGAAATCGGCAAGGTGGCGTCGTGCTCGGATAATTGCAGCAGAACCTGAGAGAACGACATGCTTTTGGGCACCACGTAGAAACCCGGCTCCAACGTGCCTGGCATCGCAGTCACCGCGCCCTGCACGAGGCTTTTCGGATGGGCGCCGGCCGCTGCCTCGGTAGGCATTGCGCGACTGTTCGCAAGTGCCTGCCTGGATAGCGGGGCCGCACCCAGTGGTGCTACGACCCGATTGCTGCCGGACGGGCAACCACACGCCACCAGTGCACCGTCCATGGCCACGGCTTGACCGTTGGAGATGAAGTACCGAACGCCCTCAACGACAGTCCCTTGCTCGCCACAGCGCGGACAAGGCGTCGTTTTGTCCCCCTCCCGAAGCCCCCTGCGGCCATTGCTCAAATAACCGAGGCCGGCAGCGATGCAAATAGCACCTGTCGTGGTGACATCGCCATCAACCGCCTGGCCTTTACCACCCAGATTGACACGCATCGGCAAGTACCTTGTGCAAAAAGTAAGGTGTCGAAACCTAACAGCTGCAAAAGGGCTTTTAGTGCCTGAACGTGAAAACCAGACACTTCCTACACCAAATACATACTTGTTCAGCCAGCTCATCCGTAGCCAGCATGCGCGTTAATTGGACAAGGAATTCCCGTGCAAGAACTTCCGATTCTTCATCTTGAACTGCGCAGCATCTCCACCGGCACATACTTGCCGATCTCATATTTGCCAATCGCCGCCCGGTGCACTTCGTCCGGCCCGTCGGCCAGGCGCAAGGTGCGCTGCATGGCGTACATGTAGGCCAAGGGGAAGTCACCGCTCACGCCCGCGCCGCCATGCATCTGGATCGCCCGGTCGATCACCTTCAAGGCCACATTCGGCGCCACCACCTTGATCTGAGCGATTTCACTGCGTGCGACCTTGTTGCCCACGGTGTCCATCATGTACGCCGCCTTGAGCGTCAGCAGGCGTGCCATGTCGATTTCCATGCGCGAGTCGGCGATCTTGTCGACGTTGCCGCCCAGCCGGGCCAGAGGCCGGCCGAAGGCAGTGCGCTCGACCGAGCGTTTGCACATCAACTCCAGCGCCCGCTCGGCCATGCCGACCGAACGCATGCAGTGGTGAATACGGCCTGGGCCTAGGCGCCCCTGGGCGATCTCGAAGCCGCGGCCCTCGCCGAGGATCACGTTTTCATAAGGCACCCGCACATTCTCGAACAGCACCTCGGCATGGCCATGTGGCGCGTCGTCGTAGCCGAACACCGGCAACGGCCGCACTATCTTCACGCCCGGCGTATCGGTCGGCACCAGCACCATCGAGTGCTGCTGGTGGCGCGGCCCCTCAGGGTCGGACAGGCCCATGAAGATCATGACCTTGCAACGCGGGTCACACGCGCCGGATGTCCACCACTTGCGGCCGTTGATCACCCATTCATCGCCATCACGCACAGCGGTGGCAGCCATGTTGGTGGCGTCTGATGAGGCCACGTCCGGCTCGGTCATGGCGAACGCCGAGCGGATCTCGCCGCGCAGCAGTGGCTCCAGCCACTGGCGTTTCTGCGCCTCGCTGCCATACCGCACCAGCACTTCCATGTTGCCGGTATCCGGTGCCGAGCAGTTGAACGGCTCTGGCCCGAGCAGCGAGCGGCCCATGATTTCGGCCAGTGGGGCGTATTCCAGGTTGCTCAGCCCGGCGCCGTACTCCGACTCGGGCAAGAACAGGTTCCACAACCCCTCGGCGCGGGCCTTGGCCTTGAGCTCTTCCATGATCGCGGTGGGCTGCCAGCGATCACCCTCGGCGACCTGGCGCTCGAACACCGCTTCTGCGGGATAGACGTAGGCATCCATGAACGCAGTGACGCGCTCGCGCAGTGCCTGGACCTTGGGCGAATAGGCGAAATCCATCGGGGCTACCTTCACGGTTCGGAGTACATGGGCCAGAGCCTAGAGCAGCAAGCGCCCATCCACCTAGTCTATTTTCCGCGTGTATAAACATTCATAACCGATATATGATCGGGCAATAATTCCAACAATGAGCGGCGCACATGAACCTCAGCAAGGTCGACCTCAACCTGTTCATCGTCTTCGATGCCATCTACACCGAAGCCAACCTGACCCGCGCCGGGCAGATTGTCGGCATCACTCAGCCGGCGGTGTCCAATGCCCTGTCGCGACTGCGCGAAACCTTCAACGACCCGCTGTTCGTGCGTACCGCGCAAGGCATGGTGCCCACGCCCATGGCCCAGAACATCATTGGCCCGGTGCGCAACGCCCTGGCCCTGCTGCGCACGTCGGTGCAGGAAAGCCGTATCTTCAACCCGCAGCAGGCCAACAAGACCTTTCGCATCAGCATGACCGACCTGACCGAAGCGGTGATCCTGCCGCCGTTGTTCCAGCGGCTGCGCCGCCTGGCACCTGCAGTGCTGATTGAAAGCTTTCTGTGCAAACGGCGCGAAACCACCAAGGAACTGGCAGCCGGGCGCCTGGATTTCGCGGTCGATGCCCCGCTGAACACCGACCCGCAGGTGCGCCACGTCAAACTGATGCAAGACCGCTACGTCTGCGCCCTGCGCCAAGGCCACCCGCTGGCCGACAGCAAACTGACCCTGGACAGCTACCTGGGCATGACCCATATCCATATTTCCAGCCGCCGCAATGGCCTGGGCTATGTTGACCTGGCCTTGGGCAAGATGGGCGTACAGCGCAAGGTTGCCTTGCGCTCACAGCATTACCTGATGGCTTCGCAGGTGTTGCAGCAGACCGACATGGCCATGACCGTGCCCGAGCGTTTCGCCCGCCGTCATCAATTGCGCTACCAGCCATTGCCGGTAGACGTACCGGCGCTGGAAACGCACTTGTACTGGCACGAGAGCACTGACCAAGACCCTGCCAACCGCTGGATGCGCGAGCAGATCATCGAGTTGTGCGAACAGGTGGTGGCCGAGGAAGAACGCGCGCTGGCGCCGGCCTGAGGCGATTGCCAAAGGTCGTTTACGCCGAGTATTGAAAATTAATTTCTCCAGAAACGGGCAAAGCGAGAATTATTTTCCAAGCCTGGGCACAATCAGCCAGGCATAAGACAAAAACCATCAGCCCACGGGCGGGTACGCTTGCACCAACGATCATCGAATCCAACGTGACAGACACGGACCCGCCCCCATGCCCAGCGCCCCGCTCTACTTCGACTACGCCGCCACCACCCCCGTTGACGACCGCGTCATCGAAACGATGCTCGCCTGCCTTGGCCGCCACGCCAACTTCGGCAACCCCGCCTCCAGTGGCCATGCCTATGGTCAGGCTGCCCGCAACGCGGTGGAACAGGCACGCCTGCAGGTGGCCGAACGCGTTGGCGCCCGTGCTGATCAGCTGGTGTGGACGTCAGGCGCGACCGAATCCAACAACCTCGCACTCAAAGGCATCGCCCAAGGCATCAGCCAACCGGGCCACCTGATCACTAGCCAGCTGGAACACAAGGCCGTGCTCGACACGGTCGCTGAACTGGAGCGCCAAGGCTGGTCCATCACGCGCCTGGCTGCGGATGCGGCCGGGCTGATCCAGCCCGATGCCGTGCAGGCGGCGTTGCGTGCCGATACCCGCCTGGTCTCGCTGATGGCGGTCAACAACGAATTGGGTACCGTGACCGATTTCGCCGCCATTGGTGAGCGTGTGCGTGCCCATGGGGCGCTGTTGCATGTGGACGCGGCCCAGGCAGTGGGCAAGCTGGCCATCGACCTTGCGGCAATGGCGGTGGACTTGATGTCGTTCTCGGCCCACAAAGCCTATGGCCCCAAAGGCATCGGCGCGCTCTACGTCGGCCCGCGTGCCCGCGAACTGATGCGCGCGCAGATGCACGGCGGTGGGCATGAGCAGGGGCTGCGTTCCGGCACGCTGGCAACCCACCAGATCGTCGGTATGGGTAGCGCCTTCGCCCTGGCTGGCCAGCCGGGCGACAGTGAACACCAGCGCATCGAACAACTGGCTCAGCGCCTGCGCGACGGCTTGCTGGCCTTGCCGGCGGTAAGCCTCAATGGCTGTGCCACGCAGCGCATCCCGCATACCTTGAACCTGTGTATCGATAGCCAAGGCTTCAACAGTGCCGCGTTGGCCAGTGAGTTGGCGTTGTCGACCACGTCGGCCTGCAACTCGGCGAGCAATGCACCCTCGCATGTGCTGCTGGCCCTGGGGCTGGATGAAAACCGGGCGCGCAACAGCGTGCGCTTGAGTATCGGACGCTTCAGCACCGAGGCCGAAGTGGATAAAGCACTCGAGGTCTTCGCCAGGGTCACAGCGGCGGCTTCGCTGGCGCTCTGGTAAGGCGCAAACAGCAGGGGCCGGCGGGCGGCCCCTGGCGCTATCAGAGGAAGGTGAATACCTTCGCAGCCGGCAACCGCGACTTGTTCAGCCCCGCATTGAAATCACCCTCGCTACGGTAGCCCAGGCTCAAGATCACCACACTGGTAAAGCCCTGCTCACGCAAGCCCAGTTCGGCATCCAGTACCTTGCTGTCGAAGCCTTCGATGGGCGTGGCATCCAGGCCATGCGCCGCCGCGCCGAGCAGCGCGGTGCCAAAGGCCAGGTAGGTCTGCTTTTCCATCCAGTGCTGCACGTCTTTCTGGTCGAAACGGTGCAGGTCGACGTAATGGCGACGGCTCTGGTTCTGCGCGGCGCGGGCCTGCTCGTCACGAAAACGACCATCGGCGGCTTCCTGGTCTAGCAGCGCCTGCAGATGAGCCTCGGGCATTTCGGTACGGGCGCAGAACACGATTACATGGGACGCATCGAGGATCTTCGGCGAGTTGTAGGCGAAACGGTCCTGGGTGCTCTTGGCCAACCGTGCCTTGCCTTCGGCACTGTCGGCGACGACGAAGTGCCAAGGCTGGGAGTTGACCGAGGACGGGCTGTGGCGCAGTTGCTCGAGCAACGCGTCGATCGTGGCCTGAGGAATGCGGCGCGAGGCGTCGTAAGCCTTGGTGGTGTAGCGGCGCTTGGCCAGGGAAACGGTATCCATGCAACAACTCCTGCGGTGAAAATGGGATGTGTCGCGCATGTTATCTTTCCTGCAAAAAAGAAAAACCGGCACAATGCAGCAACACTTTCATCCCAGGAGTGAAAATGCTACGCATCGCCGACCTCGAACTGTTCGTGCGCAGCAGCGTGCTGGGCAGCTTCACAGCCGCCGCCCACGAGGCTGAACTGCTGCCGGGCCAGGTGGCCGCCGCCATCAAGCGCCTGGAGCGTGAGCTGGACGTGCGCCTGTTCGCGCGCACTACCCGCAGCCTGCGCCTGACCGCCGAGGGCGAGCTGTACCTGCCAACGGCGCAGAACGTGCTGGAAAGCCTGCGCCAAGGCCGCGAGGACCTGCACGGCAACGCCAGTACCTTGCGCGGGACCCTGCAGGTTTCGGCACCTTCGGACATGGGCCGCAACATGCTGCTGCCTTGGCTGAGCGCGTTCCGTCGCGAGCACCCGGCGCTGCACCTGCGCTTCTTTCTGTCCGACCAGATGGCCGACCTCAATCGCGACCCGGTGGACATCGCCATCCGCTATGGCCTCAACCAGGACGCCAACTACATCGCCCTGCCCCTGGCCAACTGGAACCGTCGGGTGCTGGTTGCCTCCCCGGACTACCTGGCGCGCCACGGCCGCCCGCAGACACCGGAGGCACTGCAGCAACATGCCTGCCTGTTGTACCTGCAACAGAACCGCGTCTATGACAAATGGCGGGTGGGCAACCGCACCGTGCAGGTACGGGGGCCGCTGGTCAGCGACGACGCCGACGTGATTCGCCGACTGGCCCTGCTAGGTGAAGGTATCGTCTATAAATCGTGGCTGGATGTGAGCGCCGACATCGAGGCGGGCGAGCTGGAGATCCTCTTGCCCGAGTACCTGGGCGAGCCGACGCCGGTCACCTTGGTCTGCCCACACCGCAAGCAACTGACCCCGGCAGTGACGCAGTTGCACCTGTGGCTGCGCGAGCGCTTCGAAGCCCTGCGGCCCCGGCTGCTGAACAAGGGCTGCACAATCGTTCCAGACTGATACGGGTACGTGCGTTAAGGTAGCCATTTCCCCCACGGGCTGCACCCATGAGCAACTGGATCGTCCTCAAGCAAGACGCCGACACCGGCATCGAGTCGGTCCGCGCGCATTTCACCGGGCATGCCTACGACCCCCACTGGCATGACAGTTTTCTGGTCGGTATCACCGAGCAAGGCGTGCAGCAGTTCAACTGCCGGCGGGTGCGCCATCGCAGCACGCCGGGGCAGGTGTTTCTGCTGGAGCCCGGCGACCTCCACGACGGCCTCGCGCCGACCGACGAAGGCTTTACTTACTCGACGCTGTACCTGGAGCCTGCATGGCTCGAAGACCAGTTACGAACGCTGTTCGAGCATGCACCCAGCGCCAGCTTGCCCAGCTTTGCCGATACCCTGTGCCACGACGCGCGCCTGGCACGGGCCACCGCACTGGCCTTTCACACCGTGCACAACCAGGATTTTCGCATCGTTCGCCAGACGGCCATGGACGACCTGCTTGCCTGCCTGACCCGCCACCTGCACTGGCGCAAACGCCTCAACCCAGACCCTCGCCTGCCGCTGACCGCTCAGCGCGCACGTGACTACCTGCATGCTCACCTGGACCGTGACATCGGCCTGGAAGACCTGGCCCAGGCCTGTGGCGTCGACCGTTTTCGCCTGACCCGCGCCTTCAAGGCCGCGTTCGGCCTGGCACCGCACGCCTACCTGATACAGTTGCGCCTGGCCCGCGCCCGGCGCCTGCTCGCCCAAGGCCAGACGCCCGCTGAAGTGGCCATGGCGCTGGGCTTTGCCGACCAGAGCCACCTGGGTCGCTGGTTCCGCCGGGCCTATCGGTTGACCCCGGCCGACTACCGCAGGCGCTGCTCAAACCTTCCAGACTGACGGCGGCCTTACGGCGAACATGGTGCTTCGACCCCTCGGAGCTTTGTGTCATGTCGCAGTCGTTGTTGCCCTTCATTCTCTTCGCCCTGGTTGCCAGTATCAGCCCGGGGCCGACCAACTTGTTGATTCTGGCGCACGGTGCACGGCAGGGCCTGCGCGCAAGCGTGGCACCGATCCTGGCCGGTTGTGGCGCCGCCGCAGCGGTGGTGCTGCTGGTCGGGCTTGGGCTGGGCGAGCTGTTACTGCGTCACCCCCTGGCCCAGCAACTGATGAGCTGGGCTGGCGTACTCTGGTTGAGCTGGCTGGCCTGGCGCATTCTGCGCAGCGCCGGGCAGCCCTTGGACCTCAGCGCAGAAAAGCACTTTGATGCGTTCAGCGCAGCTTCGCTGCAAGTGGTCAACCCGAAAGTGTGGATGATGGCAGTGGCGGTGATCGGGGTATTTGCCGCGCCGGCGCTGCCGGTGTGGCAGTTGGCGCTGGTGTTTCTGCTGATCGCCCTGCCGTGCATGACGGCCTGGGCGCTGCTGGGGGTAGGCAGTGCACGCTGGTTGCAGGCCCCTGCGCGGTTGCTGTGGTTCAACCGAGGGTTGGCGGGGATGTTGCTGGTGTCGGCCTGGGCGGCGCTGCTTGGTTGAATTTGATGGTGGCTGCGCCGGCCGCTTCTCGGGCAAGCCCACGAAGCGGCCGGCACGGTCAATCAGGTGCCTAAGGCTTCGCGAAAGCGCCGAGTGCTGGCGAAGGCCAGGGCCAACCCCACCACCGCCACACAGCCTCCGACCAGGCCAATATAGGCCACATCCATCTGGCTGCTGACGATACTGCCCAGCAGTGCCCCACCGCCGATCCCGATGTTGTAGATACCCGAGAACAAGGCCATGGCCACGTCGGTGGCATCGGACGCCAGCTTCAAGGTCTTGGACTGCAACGACAGGCTGAAACTCAGGATCGCCACACCCCAGAACATGCTCAACGCACAAAACACGTAGAAGTTGCCCGACAGCGGCAACAGCAACAATAGGCAAGCCGCCAGCAGGCCGATCGAACCCACCAGAAAGCCTTGGGGGAAACGCTCACTGTAGCGGCTGAACAGCACCGAACCGAACACCCCGGCGCCACCGAACAACAGCAGCAACAACGTAGTGCGCTCGCCACTGATCTGCGCCACGTTCAGGGCGAAGGGTTCGATGTAGCTGTAGGCAGTGAACTGTGCGGTGATCACCAGCGTCACCAGCAGGTAGGTGACGACCAGGGCCGGGCGCTTGAACAGAATCGGCAGGCTGCGTAGCGAACCGGAGTTCTGGCTTGGCAGCAGCGGCAACGACTTCATCAGGCAAAGCATGGTGGCCAATGCCACCCCGGCAATGCTGAGGAACGTTACCCGCCAGCCCAAGGCTTCCCCTACCACGCGGCCCAGTGGAATACCCAACACCATCGCCAGGGTGGTGCCGGTGGCCAGCAGGCCGAGTGCCTTGGCCTGCTGGCCAGGCGGCGCCACGCGCACCGCCAGCGACGCAGTGATGGCCCAGAACACGGCATGGGCCAGGGCGATGCCGATGCGGCTTACCAGCAGCATGGCAAAGCTCTGCGACAGCCACGACAACAGGTGGCTGACGATGAACACCAGAAACACGAACAACAGCAGGCGCCGTCGCTCGATGTTGCGGGTCAGCAGCATCATCGGCAGCGACGCCAGGGCGACCACCCAGGCATAGATGGTCAGCATCAGGCCGACCTGGGCGGTGCTCATGTCGAAGCTGCGGCCAATGTCGCTGAGCAGCGCCACCGGGACGAATTCGGTGGTGTTGAAGATGAAGGCCGCCAAGGCCAGGGCAATGACGCTCAGCCAGCTGCCGCCACCGGTGGTCGGCGGCAGGTCGGTGGGTATGGGTCCGTTCATGGGTGGAATTCTATGCTCCGCAGGCATGGCGAAAAGACGCGCGTCAGGGGCCAAGTATCGGCCGCGCTGAGGCACGGTTTGTTATTGGAAGGAATGCCGGCATGGTACGCGTCAATACCAGGCCTCACAACCCGCGCACATTGCGCGTAACATGCGCGCTTTGTGTGAACTGCAAGCGGAACAAGGAGCCCGATCCGCCCATGGACAAGCAACAACCCCAGCAGCAGTGGCAGCAGGCGGTCACCGCCTACGCCCAGGCCATCAACCGCTACGTCGCGCAAGGCTGCGAGCAGGGCTGGGATGACCTCGAAGAACCCCAGCACGCTGCCACCGAGCACTTGCTCGACGCCTGGCAGGCCGCCCTGCAAGCGATCAACCAGCCGGGGGTAGACGAACAGCAACGCCAGGCCTTCCGCACGGCCTGGCCGCCTGCACACCTGCCGCTGGTGCCATTGCTCGACACGCATGGGCAAGGTATCAGCAATGTCTTGCTGCTGGACGACGGCAGCCTGCTCGCACGCATTGGCATGCCCTATGAAAAGGGCCAGGTAGTACGCATCGATCAGCAGGGCGTGACGCCGGTCATCGGTATCGAGCATTTCGGCCGTTGCCCGCAACGCCGCTACTTTGCCCTGGCCAACGCCGAGGGCGTGCGCGTGACCGATGGCTGGGGCGGCCCGCAGGTCGCCCGGCTCCCTTGGCCTAGCGGGTTGGAGGGGCTGCCAGCCGGTTACCCCTTCGACCCCTTCGACCTGCCGCCGACCCCCACCACGCTGGTGCCCTTCGCGCAAGGCCAACGGGTACTGCTGGTGAGCGCCGAGGGCATCTTCCTGCTGGCGGCCGAAGGCGCCGCCCGGTTGCTGCCGCGCCAATCGCAAATACTCGAAGAGCTAGCCGAAGGCACCGACCCGGACGATATCGCCTTGGGCCTGGCCATGGAGCATGGTGCGGTGTCGCCGGATGGGCGCCTGATCGTGGTCGGCGAGCAGAGCAGCCGCCATCTGGTGTTGGACGATCAGTTGGCGCTGGTGGCGCAGGTAGGCCCAGGTGGTGAGTACCCACATTTCGCCCTGTTCAACCGCCGCGGCGACCAGTTGATCGTCAATGCCTGCCACTTCTACAACGGCGGCACGCTCGGGGTACGCGTGGCCGACCTGCCGGGGCTGGATACCGACTACTACAGTGAAGACCCACGCACACCGCTGCTGCAGGATGGGGCGCGGGTTTACGCTGGGGTCGCAGGCGATGGCGAGTATATCGTCGGTGACGCCTACGGCTACTTGCGGGCCTTTGGCGAGGATGGCGCGGAACACTGGCAGCACTACCTGGGTTCGACCATCAGTGCCATGGACATCAGCGCTGACGGGCGCACGCTGGTTGCGGCGAGCCATGCCGGCTTCATTTCGGTGATTGCCCTGGGCAGCGGGCGGCCTGAATGGCAGATCGGCACCGGGGAGCATGGCGAAGTACGGCGGTGGTTGTTCTGGAAGGGGTGGGACAAGGCGCTGGTCTGGTAAATCTGCACTGGCCCTTTCGCGGGCAACGCCGCGAAAGGGCCAGTGCAGGCCAACCCGTGGATCAGCCCTGAAGCGTGGCCATGTCGATCACGAAGCGATACTTCACATCGCCGGCAATCATCCGCTCGTAAGCCTGGTTGATATTGCGGATATCGAGCATTTCGATGTCGCAACGGATGTCGTGCTCGGCACAGAAATCCAGCACTTCCTGAGTCTCGGCGATACCGCCGATCAACGACCCGGCCAGTACCCGGCGCTTGAGCACCAGGTTGGCCGCGTGCACCGCCGGGTCGATAGGTTCGATCAGACCGACCAGGATGTGCACGCCATCGAACTTGAGGGTTTCCAGGTACGGGTTGAGGTCGTGCTGCACCGGGATGGTGTCGAGCAGGAAGTCAAAATGGCCGGCCGCAGCACGCATCTGCTCGTCATCGGTGGACACGATCACATGGTCGGCACCCTGGCGGCGGGCTTCTTCGGCCTTGGCCTGGGAGCGGGTGAACAAGGTCACTTCCGCGCCCAGGGCCTTGGCCAGCTTGATGCCCATGTGGCCGAGGCCGCCCATACCCAGGATGCCGACCTTGTGGCCCGGCCCTACACCGTGGTGCTTGAGCGGTGAATAGGTGGTGATGCCGGCGCACAGGATAGGCGCTGCGCTGGGCAGGTCCATGCCGGCGGGGATACGCACCACAAAGTGCTCGCTGACCACGATGCTGCTGGAGTAGCCGCCCATGGTGTTGCTGCCATCGACCCGGTCCGGGGTGGCATAGGTCATGGTCGGGCCTTCCAGGCAGTATTGCTCCAGGTCCTTGGCGCATGCCTCGCAGTGGCGGCACGAGTCGACCATGCAGCCGACGCCTACCAGGTCGCCGACCTTGTGTGCAGACACCTTGTCGCCCACGGCGGTGACGCGGCCGATGATCTCGTGGCCCGGCATCAGCGGGTACACGGCGATGCCCCACTCGTTGCGTGCCTGGTGGATGTCGGAGTGGCACACGCCGCAATACAGGATGTCGATAGCGACGTCGTCCGGGCGCGGGCTGCGGCGTTCGAAGGTCATGGGGGCCAGTGGGCTGGTCGAAGTTTGGGCGGCATAACCGATGGCGGTGTACATGCGGGACCTCGCAAAAAAGTGAAACGATTCAGGCGGCGCATTCTGCGCGTCATGCCCCCCCTCGCCCACCGCAGATTCTCCGGCATCCATGCCCGATTCTCCGGAGTTGCCTGCCAGCATCTGACGCTAGACCTTCAATCTGCGATGATGCAACTGTCTGATTCTCTGTCCAGGTTAACCATGCAGCTCACTCGTCACGTCGACGCCAATGCCCACCTTTGCGCGCTGATCCGCCGCCTCACCACGCGTCCGGGCTTCGTCCCCACCCACCTGCCCCAGGTTCAGGTGCTGAGCTGGGACCACTATGTGGCCAGCAGCCCGCAGATCTACGAGCCGAGCCTGATGATCCTGGCCCAGGGCAGCAAACTCGCGCGCCTGGGGCCACGCACCCTGGAGTACGGCGCCGGCCACTACCTGGTCCAGGCGCTGTCGGTGCCGTTCATGTGTGAAACCTTTGCCACCGGTGATGCGCCTCTGTTGGGCGTGGCGGTGGACATTGACCGTGGCGTGCTCGGTGAACTGGTGCAAAGCATGGACCTGGCCCCGGATGCCGCCGTACAGGCGCAGACCCCGCAGTCGATGACGTCGGCGGCCCTGGATGCGCCCATGCGCGACAGTGTCGAGCGGCTGCTGCAGTGCCTGCAGGACCCGCTGGATGCCAAGGTGCTCGGCCCGGCACGGGTGCGCGAAGTGCTGTATACCGCGCTGCGCGGCCCGCAGGCCGGGGTGCTGCGGGCACTGGTCGAGCAGCAGGGGCATTTCGCCCGCATCGGCGCCGCCCTCGCCCACCTGCGCGAACACTACACCGAGCCACTGAGTGTCGAGGCACTGGCTGCGCGTGCCAACATGAGCGTGTCGACCTTCCACGAACACTTCAAGCGCTGCACCGACATGGCGCCGATGCAGTACCTCAAGCGCCTGCGGCTGCTCAAGGCGCAGCAGATCCTGATTGGTGAGGGCCTTGGCGTGGCGCAGGCGGCGCACCGGGTGGGGTACCAGAGCACCTCGCAGTTCAGCCGCGAGTACAAGCGCCAGTTTGACCGCAGCCCTGGGGATGAGACGGCTTATCAGAGCTTGCCGGTTTAGTTGCGGGGGGAATGTGTGGGGTGTTCAGGTGCCTGGCTGGGGATGTGTGGGGGAGCGGATATCGAGCGCCGCCCGCGCGGCGCTTCGCGGGGCAAGCCCGCTCCCACTGTCTACCTTCGGCCAATTATGCCTGTGGCATCTTCACTGTCCGCCTTGTGTGCCCGACTCGATATTGAGGCGGGTGCTGTTTGCTTCACCTCAACCTCATGCCATGCACCAAGGCTGGCAGTGGAAATGTAACTGACAGCACTGGCCGGAGGTAGACAGTGGGAGCGGGCTTGCCCCGCGAAGCGCCGCGCGGGCGGCGCTCGATATCCGCCCCACCGCCAAACCCAGCCGTACACCCCGAAGACCCACGCCCCCATTGCTACCCACCAGACTCCCCAGTTACCATTGAGAACGATTCACACTCACAACTGGATGCCAGGCGTTGGACAGCACCTCGACCCGCAAGCTGGGCTTCTTCTTCAGCGACCATCACCGCTGGCTGCTCCAACACATCTTCAAACGCCTGCGCAATCGCGCCGACGCCGAAGACACTGCGGCCGAAGCGTTCTGCCAGATGCTCGGCGCGCGTGTCGACCCGGACAGCATCCAGCAGCCGCGCGCCTACCTCTCGACCATCGCCCGGCGGCTGATCTTCGACCGGCATCGCCGCCGCCAACTCGAAGAGGCCTACCTCGAACGCTTGGCACTGCTGCCCGAGCCAGTCGCCCCTTCGGCCGAAGAGCAATTGCTGCTGATCGAGGCACTGGTGGCCATCGATAAGGTGCTGGACGGTTTGCCCGCCGTGGTCAAGGCCACCTTCCTGTTCAGCCAGCTCGACGGCATGAGCTATGTCGACATCGCCGCCCGGCTGCAGATCAGTGAACGCACCGTCAGCCGCTACATGAAGCAGGCCCTGCGCCAGTGCTACCTGTGCGAGGTGCAAGCATGAGCGCAGCCGGCCTGGACCCGATAAGCGAGCAGGCCATCGACTGGATGGTCGCGCTGAAGGCCGGCACGCCAGACGAGGCATTGCTGCAACGCCTGGCCCACTGGTTGCGCCAGGACCCCGCGCACCAACGGGCCTGGGACCGCTTGCAACAGCGCGTCGGCAGCCCGTTTGCCGCGTTGCGCGCGCTGGACCGGCGCGCCCCCGGGCATGCCGCCGATGCGCGCCAGGTCCTGCTCGCCCCTACCCACTCCCGACGCGAAGTGCTAGGGGCCCTGGCTGGCCTGAGCGTCGCTGCTGCCGCAGCCTGGGGCGGCTGGCGCAGCGACGGGGCGCAAAACTGGCTGGCCGACCTGCACACCGCCAGTGGCGAGCGGCGCAGCTTCACCTTGGCCGATGGCAGCCGCCTGAGCCTCAACAGTGGCAGTGCCGTCGACCTGGACTTCGATGCCAACCAACGGCTGCTGATACTGCGCCGCGGAGAGCTGTTGATCCAGGTCGCGGCAGACCCGCTCCGGCCGCTGCGGGTGCGCACGGCGCAAGGGCAGGTGCAGGCATTGGGCACCCGTTTCCTGGTGAGCCAGGAAGCCAACGCCACCCGCGTTGTGGTGTTCGAGCACAGCGTGCGCGCCAGCCTGCCCGATGGCCGCTGGCAAGACCTGCAACAGGGGCAGGCAGCACTGCTGCGCAGCGATGGCATCCAGCGTCTGGATGGCGAGCAACAACAACGCGCAGCCTGGCTGCAGGGCCGCCTGGAAGTGCTCGACGAACCGCTGCATGCCGTGGTCGATGCGCTGCGGCCGTACCAGCGGGGCTATATCCGGGTAGCGCCAGCGGTACGTGACATACGCGTGCAAGGTGTATTCCCGCTGGACCAGCCACAGCAGGCGCTGGCGGCCCTGGCCGAGGCCCTGCCGATCAGCGTCGAGCGCTATGGCCCGTGGCTGATGATGATCGGCCCCGAGCACAATAAATGAAAATATTTGTGAAAATCATTCGCAGACGTGTCCGGTTTTCGTTTCTCATCCCACCTATCTCCTGACAAGCCACTTCATTCGGGAGAATTCTGTGCTCAACCTCTGGCCCCGCGCCCTGCCCCTCGTCGTCGCCCTGACCAGCCTCAACGCCCATGCCCAGGTGCAGACCCTGGCGTTCGACCTGCCGCCCGCCAGCCTGGCTACCACCCTTAACCGGATCGCGAGCCAGAGCGGCTACATCATCGCCCTCGAACCGCAACGAGTGCGTGGCAAGCAAGCGCCCGCGGTGGTCGGCCAGATGAGCGCCGAGCAAGCCATGCAAGCCGCCCTTGCCGGTAGCGGCCTGCAATTGCGGCTCACCAGCAGCGGGCACTTCAGCGTCGCCCCGGCCACCCCTGAGACCGACGTGCTGGAGCTTGGCAGTACCAGCATCACCGACAACTACCTGGATGCCACCAGCGAAGGCAGTGGCTCGTACGCAGCCCGTGCGGTGACCCTTGGCAAAGGCACCCACAGCCTCAAGGAAATTCCCCAGTCGGTGACGGTGATCACCCGTAAACAGCTGGACGACCAAGGCATCACCGACCTGCAGGATGCACTCAACCACACCACCGGGATCGTCGGCGCACAGGGCATCGGCCCTGGCGTGGTGGTGACTTCGCGCGGCTTCCAGATCGACGACTGGCAGTACGACGGCGTGCCGATTCCACGCAACACCTACTCGCTGGGCAACTGGGCAACCCAGGACTTGGTGTTCTTCGACCGCGTGGAGGTGCTGCGCGGCGCCTCGGGCCTGTTGCAAGGCACCGGCAGCCCCGGCGGCGCGATCAACCTCGTGCGCAAGCGTGGCCAGGCCACCCCGACGGTCACTGTCACCGGCAAGGCCGGCTCCTGGGACCACTATGGCCTGCAACTGGACGCAGGCGGCCCATTGACCGCCGATGGGCGTGTGCGCGGTCGGTTTGTCGCTGACGAGGACCAGAGCGACAGTTTCATCGACTACCAGTGGAGCAAATCGCACTCGCTGTATGGCGCACTGGACATCGACCTGAACGACGCCACCACCGTGGGTGCCGGCATCAGCTACAACCGCCAGCAGTCGCGGCCGATGCTGCGTGGCATCCCTCGCTATGCCACCGGTGAACCGGTTGACCTGCCACGCTCGACCTTCACCGGCGCCCGCTGGAACCGGGCGCAGACTGACGTCACCACCTACTACATGGACCTTGAGCACCGCTTCGACGACGATTGGACCTTCAAGGCTGCAGCCCTGCGTATGGGCGAAACCAACACGTCCACCCATCAACGGACGCAAACGGTGCTGGAAGGCCTGGAGCCTGACGGCAGTGGCCTCGAATATGCCGACTGGATCACAGACTTCCACTCAACCAAACTGGGCCTGGACATGAACCTGGTGGGGCACTTCGACACCGGCCCCCTGGCCCACGAGGTGACCCTCGGTGGCAACTACTCCAAGCTGACCACCGATGATGGTTACTGGCGCACCTTTGGTGGCAATGACAACATTTTCGACATCGACCATGATCGCCCCGAGCCCAGCCGCGACAGCTTGCTTGCAACCCCCTTCGGGCGTTCCGAACGCAGCGCCTATGATATCCGCCAAAAAGGCTTGTACGGTGCCTGGCGGGTCAAGCCGACTGACCGTTTGACGCTGATTCTGGGGTCGCGTGTCAGTTGGTTCGACTACAGCTATGCCACTACCACTTACCGCGGCCTCAACCCAGGCCAGGTCAACCCCACCAGCCACATGACCGAAACAGGGGAAGTGACACCGTATGCAGGATTTGTCTACGACCTGACCCGCGAATGGGCCTGGTACGCCAGCTACACCGATGTCTTCGTCCCGCAGACCGAGCGCGCCCTCGGCAATGCCCCTCTCAAGCCGGTGATCGGCAGCAACTACGAAACGGGCCTGAAGGGCGAGTTGCTGGACGGCCGGGTCAACGCCTCGCTGGCGCTGTTCCGCTACGACCAGGAAAACCGCGCGGTTACCGACGTGGCCTCGGGCTTTGCCTGTGATGGCGGGTACTGCTCCACCGCGGCGGGCAAGGTGCGCAGCCAGGGCATCGAGGCCGAGATCAGCGGCGAGGTGCTCAGCGGCCTGCAACTGTTCGCAGGTTATACCTACAACACCACCAAGTTCCTCGACGACCCAGATAACGAAGGCCGCGTATTCAGCCAGTGGACCCCCAAGCACATGCTGCGCGCCTGGGCCGACTACACCCTGCCGCTGGACAGCCAGCGCTGGAGCACCGGCCTGGGCTTCACCAGCCAAAGCCACACCTTGGGCTACGAGCGCACCTACACCGTGCCCGGCTACACCGTATGGAGCGCGCGCCTGGCCTACCAGCTGACGCCGGAAGTGAATTTGGCAGTGAACGCCAACAACCTGTTCGACAAGAAGTACTGGGTCGCCGGCTTCAACCAGCTCAATGGCAGCAACAACTACGGCGAACCGCGCAACTTCATGCTGACGGTCAAGTACACCCCTGAGTTTTAAGCAGCAGAACGTTCCGAGCAGGCGTCAGTCGGCCATCGGCCATTGCGCAAGCGGCCAGTAAACGCCCTTGCGCGACTCGTACAGGGTGAAATGCCGCGCGGCCAGGAAGAACTCCGGGGCGCTGGCGGCCTCTGGCGGCTGGCCGCGATAGTCCCTGGACAAGGTCAGGTGCGGGCGGTACTCGCGGCTCGCCGCCTCCAGGCCCAAGGGCAGCAGCGCCTGCTGCAAGCCATAGACCAGCTGCAACAAGGCCGGCGGCGTTTGTTGCGGCTCAAGCACCAGGGCGCCGGCGCGCGGCCACACCTGCAAGCGGTCAAGCAACAGGCGCGGCGGCGCAGCCGGGCGCTTGAGCACGTCGACCGCAGCGCAGATCGCCGGCACCAGGGCAGTGTCCACATCCCCCAAAAACAGCAGCGTCACATGGAAGTTGTCGGCCGGTACCGGCTTGCCGCTGCGCAGGTTCAAGCCGCGCCGCCACTGGGCCAGGGCACGGCGCTGGGCATCGCTGACCGGCAAGGCGAAAAACAGCCGTTTGAAGGGGGCGCCACTGGCGCGAGCGTCCTGAACCATGTGATCTCCTTGGCGTGAATCGTTTGCGCAAGCGCTAGGCCATTACACCTAAGTCGCGCGGTAGTCACGTAACAATAAGTACAAACTGCCCCCATGATTGTTTATGCTGGCGAGCTTATGCCATGGCGCATGGCCATTTTTCGACAAGTAAACGTCCATGAAAATTGCACTCGTACTCCTTTTCGTTCTCTCGATCGCCTATGTTCACCTGCGCGGTCGGGTTCGTCACAAGCTGACTCGCCAACTGGGCGACCACTCCAGCTTCCTGGCGCCGGTCAACAGCTTCCTTTACCTGTTTTCCAAGCACCCGGCCAAACCTTACCTGCCGGTCGAGGCCTTCCCTGAACTGCAACCGCTGCAGGATCACTGGCAGGAAATCCGTGCCGAGGCTCAGCAGTTGCTGCACGTGGGCGAAATCAAGAAGTCCGAGAATTATGACGACGTGGGCTTCAACTCGTTCTTCAAGACCGGCTGGAAGCGCTTCTACCTGAAGTGGTACGGCGAAAGCCACCCGTCTGCCATGGCCCTGTGCCCGCGTACCACCGAGTTGCTGCAAGGTATCGGCACGGTCAAGGCGGCGATGTTCGCCACCCTGCCACCGGGCGCCAAGCTGGTGCGCCACCGCGACCCGTATGCCGGGTCCTACCGCTACCACCTGGGCCTGGACACGCCGAACGACGACGGCTGCTACATCGATGTGGACGGCGAGAAGTATTCGTGGCGCGACGGTGAGGGGGTGATCTTCGATGAAACCTACATCCACTACGCCGCCAACACCACCGAGCACAACCGCATCATTCTGTTCTGCGATGTCGAGCGCCCGCTCAAGTACCGCTGGGCAACCGCATTCAACCGATGGTTCAGCCGCAACGTCATGGCTGCCGCTGCCGCGCCCAACGATGCCAACGACAAGACCGGCGGCATCAACCGGCTGTTCACCCGCATCTACAAGATCCGAGAGCGCGGCAAGGCGCTGAAAAAGCGCAACCGCATGCGCTACTACCTGGAGAAGTGGGCGGTGGTGGCAGCGCTGGTACTGGTGTTTATCTACATCTGACGCTTCGGCGTGGGTGCTGTCGTTGTAGGAGCGGCCTTGCGTCGCGAACGGGCTGCGTAGCGGCCCCTGGGTACTTGCAGTGACGTTGAAATACAGGGGCCGCTACGCAGCCCGTTCGCGACGCAAGGCCGCTTCTACACAGACAGCACACAGGCATCCTTAACATCGACTAGCCTGAAAGCTCCACTCGCAACCCTTCCCAAGGTGAAGACGATGAGCATGATGGACTGGGACGCCTACCGTAAGCAGTTGATGGCCGGCATCGGCGACCTCAAGCAGTTGTCCCCCGACACCGTGGCCGGCTACATGACCGCCAGCGGTGCGGGCGCCAAGACCAACCACCTGGACGCCAAGACCCGTGAGCTGATCTCCCTGGCAGTGGCCGTGACCACCCGCTGCGACGGCTGTATCGCCGTGCACTCGCAGCAAGCGGTGAAACACGGCGCCAGCCGCGAAGAGATCGCCGAGGCCCTCGGTGTGGCCGTGGCGATGAATGCCGGGGCCGCACTGGTCTACTCGGCACGCGCCATGGATGCAGTCGGCAAGGCCACCGGCTGAGCCCACGCGGCGCATCGCCCTTGCGCGATGGCGCCGCGCCACCCAGACTTGGCGGCCAGCCATTGCAGGATCCACCATGAGCCACATCCGCCCCATGACGCTTGAGGACTTCGAGCGCTTCTGGCCCACCTTCCAGGCCATTGTCCAGGCCCGCGAAACCTACGCCTTCGACCCCGCCTTGAGCTTCGAACAGGCCCGGCACTTGTGGCTGGAGCTACCCCTGCATACGTGGGTGCTGGAGGACGCCGGTGAGCTGCTGGGCTCGTACTACCTCAAAGCCAATGCCACCGGCCCCGGTGCCCATGTGGGCAACTGTGGCTACATGGTGTGCGAGGCCGCACGCGGCCGTGGCGTGGCCCGTGCTATGTGCGAGCATTCGCAGAAGCTGGCGCGTCAGGAAGGGTTTCTTGCGTTGCAGTTCAATTCGGTCGTGGCCAGCAACGAAGTGGCCGTGGCGCTGTGGCACAAGCTTGGCTTCGACACCGTCGGCCGCCTGCCCAAGGCATTCCGCCACGCCCGCCTGGGCCTGGTGGATTGCCTGGTGATGTACAAGTGGCTGGCGGATGAGCCCGTGGTGGAAAAACCCGCCTTGCTGATCGGGCGCAAGAATATCGAGGCCCGGGTGTCGCGGCGGCGCGGGCGTTAATCGTCAACCCCGGGATAGGAGCACGCTTGCGCGGCTCCTACACGTACCACGGCGTTGGCCAATCGCAGCTTAGAACGCCAAGCCGACCTTGAAACCAAACTCGTCACGCTTGAGCTTGGTGTTGTCCGCCACGGGCGAGTCGCCATCGAGCTTGTATTCAGTGCGGGTGTAGTAGACCCCGGCCTGCACCGGCATGCCGCCCTGCTGGTTCATCAGCAGCGTTACCTCGGCATAAGGGTTGGTGCGGTCCTTGAGGTCCACGCTGTCGCTGCCAAAATCATCCACCTTCAGGCGTGCTCGGCCATCGAGGGTATGCCGTGCGCCCACTTCCACACGCAGGGTCGAGGCTTCGAACTGGTGGTTGTAGCCCAGCGCTGCCTTGGCGAAGGGCGATTTGACGGTGAGTTTGGTGTCCAGGTCGTTGATTTCGGGCTCGAAGCGCGACCAGCTGTAACCACCGCCCACGGTCACGTCGACGAAGTTGCGGGCATCCAGCGCCGCACGCCAGCCGAGGTCAAGGTCGGCCTGGGCCTCCTTGAGTTTGTTGTCGTTCTTCTTGCCGTACTTGGCCTCGGCACCGATCTGGTAGATGAAGCCGGATTCGGCGGTCATCTTGTTGCCGAAGGTAGCGAACACACCGCCCTGGCCCAGGTGTTCCTTGTCAGTTTCGCTGCCCCCTTCGAACTTGAATTTGTCGTAGGCACCCAGCAGGCCGAAGGTGAACAGAGGGTCGGTGCTGGGCGCGGCGGTGGCCGCCAGGGGCGATGCAATAAGGGCAAGCAGGCAGGTGTGACGCAGCAGATGACGAGCGGACATGCGTGGAGTCTCCATGACTTGTGAATAAATGATGAACGATCGGTTCGAGACACACGCTGTCGAGAAAGTTCGAAAAGAAATCAGTTAGAACGCGCAATGCGATGTTTTTAAAAGGTATTTCTGGGGCGCCAGAAATTGACGCGCAAGGTAGTTGGTGGGGTGCATGCCTGAATTCAACCTAAACCGTCATTGCCGGAAACCCGAATAAAGATATAAGATAACATTTCATAACAACACTCCATTCCTACCAGCGACCCCTCATGACCAGCGCCAGCGCAACCCCCACTCTCCTCACCCAGCGCCTGCAGAGCATCGATGCCCTGCGCGGCCTGGTGATCCTGTTCATGCTCCTGGACCACGTCCGCGAGACCTTTTTCCTCCATCGCCAGGTCAGCGACCCGATGGCCATCGACGCCACCGACCCATCGCTGTTCTTCAGCCGCACCCTGGCCCACCTGTGTGCGCCGGTGTTCGTCCTGCTGACTGGCTTGTCGGCCTGGTTGTATGGCGAGAAGTATCAGGGCCGCAGCGACGTCTGCGCCTTCCTGTTCAAGCGCGGGCTGTTTCTGGTGGTGCTGGAGTTCACCTTGGTCAACTTCGCCTGGACCTTCCAGCTGCCCCCCAGCGTGGTCTACCTGCAGGTGATCTGGGCTATCGGCGTGAGCATGATCGCGCTGTCGCTGCTGGTGTGGTTGCCACGTGCGGCGCTGATCGCCCTGGGTGCAATCATCGTCGGTGGCCACAACCTGCTCGACCCCCTGCACTTCGGCACAGAATCGGCCATGCACGTGCCGTGGGCGATCCTGCATGACCGCGGTTGGCTGGCGTTTTCCGACACCCTGCGCCTGCGCACCTCGTACCCCGTGTTGCCCTGGATCGGCGTAATCGCCCTGGGTTACGGCCTCGGCCCCTGGTTCGCCCGCAACAGCGATGCAGGTCAACGCCAACACCGGCTGTTGCTGGCCGGGGCGATCGCGCTGCTCGGCTTTATCGTGCTGCGCATGCTCAACGGCTATGGCGAAGCCCCCTGGAGCGGGTACCCGACGTTGACGCAGACACTGATGAGCTTCTTCAACATCACCAAGTACCCGCCCAGCTTGCTGTTCCTCGCCCTCACCCTGGGCTGCGGCCTGCTGCTGTTGCGCGGCTTCGAGCGCGTCGGCCAGGCGCGCTGGATCAGCGCCCTTGCGGTGTACGGCGCAGCACCGATGTTTTTCTACCTGCTGCACCTGTATGTGCTGAAGCTGTTGTACCTGGCCTGCGTCGCCCTGTTCGGTCACAACCAGGGTGATTATTTCGGCTTCGACGGCATCACCGCGGTGTGGCTGAGTGCCGCGTTGCTGGCCGTGTCGCTGTACCTGCCGGTACGCGGGTTCGCCCGTATGAAGGCGCGGCGGCGTGACATCACCTGGCTGAAGTACTTCTGAAAAGCGTTTTCACCCGGTTGCCTGATGGTCTACCATGCGGGCCGCCGGTTTCCACCACGGAATCAATAGGGAATCCCAGGCCCGTCACCGGGCCAAACGGAACTGCCCCCGCAACTGTAGGTGCCGAGCCTGCTCCATCAATGCCACTGGATCAATCCGGGAAGGCTGGAGCCGGGCCATGACGCACCAGTCAGGAGACCTGCCGGCGAAAATCCACCAACCGGCGGGGTGTCCGGGATGGCCATCTCCACCCGTTTGCGGGTGCTGCCCCCTGCCCTGCGCAAGGGGCATCGGCGATGCCTGTCCGTGCGTTCATGCCGTGAACCATTCGATAGGAGATCGCCCCACCATGCTGCCCCGTATAGCCGCCCTGATCGCTGGCCTCGGCCTCACTGGCCTGGCCCAGGCCGCTGCCACCCACTACCCGCTCACGGTCGACAACTGCGGCATGCCACAGACCTTCGCCCATGCCCCCGAGCGTGCGGTCACCATCGGCCAGGCCGGCACCGAAATCCTCTATGCACTGGGCCTGGGCCACACGCTGGCCGGCACGTCGCTGTGGTTCAACAACGTGCTGCCCGAGTTCAAGGCCATGAACGACAAGGTCGAGCGCCTGGCCGACAACGACCCGAGCTTCGAGGCTGTGGTGGGCAAGCGTCCGCAGCTGGTGGCGGTGCAATTCGAGTGGATGGTCGGCGCTCAAGGCGTGGTGGGTACCCGCGAACAGTTCGACGAGTTGAAGATCCCGACCTACCTGTTGCCCTCGGACTGCGAAGGCAAGGACAACCTGGTGGGTGCCGATGGCACCCGCCTGCAGGCATTCCAGGTCGACAGCATCTATAAAAGCGTCAGCCAGCTGGCGGAGATCTTCGACGTGCAAGACCGCGGTGCGACGTTGAACGCCGACCTCAAGGGCCGCCTGGACAGCGCCACGGCGCAACTGGCCGGCAAGGACCTGTCCAACACCTCGGCACTATTCTGGTTCTCCAGCGCCGACCTGGATATCGACCCCTATGTGGCTGGCCGCCAAGGCGTCGCCGACTTCATGCTGCGCACCCTGGGCGTACGCAACGTGGTCGAGTCCACCGAAGAATGGCCGACCGTGGGCTGGGAAACCCTGGCCAAGGCCAACCCGACCTGGCTGATCATCGCCCGCATGGACCGCCGCCGCTTCCCCGCAGACGACTACCAGAAAAAACTCGAGTTCCTGCACAACGACCCGGTAACCCGCAACATGGACGCGGTGAAGCACGACCGCATCATCGTCCTTGACGCCGACGCCATGCAGGCCGGCATCCGCCTGTTCCGAGGCCTGCAGACCCTGTCTGCGGCGTTCGCCAGCGGTAAAGCGGCACAGTGATGAGCCGCTTGTTGCCTTACAGCGTCCTGGCCTTGGCAGCCCTGTGCGCCGCGCTGCTGGCCGGTACCGCGATCGGCGAGAGCGACCTGGCGCCGAACGTGGTCTACCAGGTGCTGGCCAATCACCTGTGGCAGGCCGGTTACCCGGTCGACCCGATCGACGCCGGGATCGTCTGGAACTACCGCCTGACCCGCACCCTGGTGGCGGCCGCCTGCGGCGCCGGGCTGGCCACGTGCGGGGTGATCCTGCAGGCGCTGCTGCGCAACCCGCTGGCCGAACCCTACCTGCTGGGGTTGTCCGCTGGCGCCTCGACCGGCGCGGTGCTGGTCGGCCTACTGGGGCTGGGCAGCGTGGCCCTGAGCATGTCAGGCGGTGCCTTCATCGGCGCGCTGGCGGCTTTCACGCTGGTGCTGGTGCTAGCCCGCGCTGCCGGGCCGAGCAACAACAATGCTCAGGTGATCCTTGCCGGCATTGCCGGCTCGCAGCTGTTCACCGCCCTTACCGCCTTTCTCATCACCAAGTCGGCCACCGCCGAGCAAGCACGCGGCATTCTGTTCTGGCTGCTGGGCAACCTCAGCGGCGTGCGCTGGCCGTCGGTGTGGCTGGCATTGCCGGTGGCGCTGTTCGGGCTGGTGGTGTGCCTGTGGCATCGCCGCGCACTGGATGCCTTTACCTTTGGCACCGATTCGGCGGCGTCACTGGGAATCCCGGTGCGGCGTACCCAATTGCTGTTGATCAGTTGCGCCGCGCTGGTGACCGCAGTGATGGTGTCCATCGTCGGCGCCATCGGCTTTGTCGGGCTGGTGATTCCCCACGCCCTGCGCCTGCTGCTCGGCCCCGGGCATAGCCGCCTGCTGCCGGCCAGCGCCCTGGGTGGGGCATTGTTTCTGATCACTGCGGATATCCTGTCGCGCACGCTGATCCCAGGCCAGGTGATCCCGGTGGGCGTGGTCACCGCGCTGATCGGCGCTCCGGTGTTCGCGCTGATACTGGTCAGCCGACGGGGGCGCCCATGACCGTCATGGCCAACCTGCAGATCGCCCCGCTTGCCTGTCAGGGCCTGGGCTTGCAGCTGGGCGGCAGGAGCGTGCTGCGCGACATCGACCTGGCCGCTATCCAGGGCGAAACGCTGGCCATCGTCGGCCCTAACGGCTCTGGCAAATCGTCCCTGCTAAAACTGCTGGCGGGCTTGCGCAAGCCTGGCAGTGGCCGTGTCGACCTGCTGGGTGAGCCCCTGGCGCAGCTGCCACGCCGGCGCATTGCCCAGGCCCTGGCACTGGTCGAGCAGCAGGCGGACACAGCTGATGCGATCAGCGTATACGACGCGGTTGCCCTGGGCCGTACCCCCTGGCTGTCGGCCCTGGCGCCGTTCGCCAGCCAGGACCGTGCCATCGTCGAGCAGGCCTTGGCCGACCTTGACGCGCTGCACCTGCGCACGCGCCTGTGGCATTCGCTTTCAGGTGGAGAACGCCAGCGTGTGCACATTGCCCGCGCCCTGGCCCAACGCCCGCAGGTGCTACTGCTCGACGAGCCAACCAACCACCTGGACATCCAGCACCAGTTGAGCCTGCTGCAACAGGTCCAGGCGCTGTCGGTCACCACCCTGGTGGCCCTGCACGACCTCAACCAGGCGCTGACCTGCGACCGCGTCGCGGTGCTCGACCAAGGCCACCTGGTCGCCCTCGGCAAGCCGTTCGACGTGCTCACCCCCGAACGCCTGCTGAGTACCTTCGGCGTGCACGCCCACTACCTCACCGACCCCTTCGACGGCGCGCGCATTCTGCGTTTTCGCGCCCCCTGAACCAGGAAGTTCCCACCATGCTGTTGCGCCCTGTCGCCCTGCTGCTCGCCAGTACCCTGTTTGCCCCTGCCGTGCTGGCAGAGGTGCACGAAGTGAAGATGCTCAACCGGGGCACGCAGGGTGCGATGGTCTACGAGCCCGATCACCTGCACATCGCAGCCGGTGACACGGTGCGCTTTCTGCCGACCATGAGTGGGCATAACGCTGCCAGCGTGCCAGGGTTGCTGCCACAGGGGGCGCAGGCGTTCAAGAGCAAACTGAACCAGCCTTACGAGCACCAGTTCAGCGTGCCGGGCGTGTACGGCATCCAGTGCATTCCGCACCTGGCGATGGGTATGGTGATGGTCATTCAGGTGGGTGACGCGGCGCCTGCCGAATTGCCTGCCAACCTACCTGCACGGGCGCAAGCCCGCTTTGCTGCGCAACTGCAGAAGCTGGGGGCTGGGCAATGAAGCGCCTGTTGTTGGCGCTTCCACTGGTGGGGCTTACTCCTTTCGCAACGGCTGACTCTGCCCAGTCCAACAGCAAGGGCTTCATTGAAGACGGCAGTTGGAGCCTGCTTAATCGCAGCGTATTCGACCAGCGCGATTACCGGCACGGCGGGCGCAACAGCAGTGGCCGCAATGCCTACAAGCCCCGAAGCGAACGCAGCGACAAGGCTGAGGAATGGGCTTACGGGCTGATGGGCACGTTACAGTCCGGCTTCACCCAGGGCCTGGTTGGCGTCGGTGTCGATGCCCATGCCTACCTGGGCGTACAGCTCGACAGTGGCGGTGGCCGTGTCGGCAAGGCGCGCCTGCTGGGTGTCGCCAACGATGGGCACCCAAAAAACGAATACAGCCGAGCGGGCGCTGCGCTGAAGGTGCGGGTGTCGAACACGGTGCTGTCCTACGGCGAGCAGCGGGTAAAGACCCCGGTGTTCAGTTCGTCCGACAGCCGTTTGCTGCCCGAGACCGCCACCGGCTTTTTCCTCAACAGTAGCGAGATCGACACGCTCCGGCTGGTCGCCGGCCACTTCAACGAAAGCACGGACCGCAACGCCTCAAGCCACGATCAGGGGTTCGTGGTGAACTACTCCAATGGCCGCCAGGGCAACAGCTTCGACCTGGCCGGCGTGGTCTGGAACCCCGGCGCGGCCTTCAACGCCAGCCTGTATACCTCACGTTACGAGGACAGCTGGAACCAGCACTACCTGGGCAGCACCCTCACCCACGCCCTGGACGAGCGCCGCAGCCTGAGCCTGGACCTCAACCTGTACCGCACCACCGACACCGGCAAGGCGCTGTCCGGGCGCATCGACAACACCACCTGGAGCCTGGTCTCGCGTTACAACCAGGGGCCGCACGGTTTCAGCCTGGGCTGGCAGCAGGTGGACGGCAATACCCCGTTCGACTATGTGACGCGCGGCGCGATCTTCATTGCCAACGCCGTGCAGATGTCGGACTTCAACGCGCCAAACGAGAAATCATGGCAGGCGCGGTATGACCTGAACATGGGCGCCTACGGGGTGCCGGGTTTGAACCTGACGGCGCTGTATGTGCGCGGGTTCGATATCGATGGCACGCATGTCGACCCCGCTGGCGGCTATGCGTACCTGGGCTACGGCAAGGGCGGCAAGCATTGGGAGCGCGACCTTGAGGCGCGGTACGTGGTGCAAAGTGGCAAGGCCAAGGGCACCACGTTCTCGATTCGCCATAATGCACACCGGGGCAACACGGCGCAGGCGGAGCTCGACGGTGATCAGATTCGCCTGGCAGTCGAGTGGCCGCTGGGGGGCGGGTTCTGACACGCCTCGAAGCAGCTCCCAGGGTCAAGGTGCCGCAGCGGATTGCGCCTGCAACCCCCACTCGGCCTTTTCCTGCGCCGTCATCGACACAAGCACTTCGGCAAACGTCTGGCCCAACTCTGCGCTGACATTGCCGAATGCCTTGTAGTTGGTCAGCAGGTAGCGCTTCACGGTCCTGGGCCAACGCCCTTCCTTGTGCGCCGTATTGATGATGCCCTTGGCGTCGTGGCGCGTGGCACCCCGCCACAAGTCCATCAGCCTGTTTTCGAAGTGGCCGAATGACCATAGGTCCCTACGGTCTTCGAATTCATCGAGCAGTTTGAGCTTGTACAAGGCCATGTGTGGCATCGGCGATTCTCCCGCTTGTGCATTGTCGAGCTGTGAGCGGGAAGGTAAGCAAGCTGGCGTGCTTTTGAAATGAACGCGTTGAGCACAGCAGAACGCCAGCTGTAGGGGGTTTCTGAACGGATACGCGCAGCTCATGCCAGCTGCAATTGCATATGGGTGGTTTGCCAGATTGGGTCCTGCTCCACATCGATCACCGCGAACCCTTGGCGCTGCCAGAACGTAATCGCTCCCGGCAGAAACGGGTGCGTGTGCAGGTACAGGCACTCGACGCCCGCCTGCTCGGCCGCCTGGCGCAACGTGGCGAACAACGCCGCGGCCAGCCCATGCCGGCGATACGCCGGCAAGACGAACAGGCGCACCACCTCGACCACGTGCATGCGCTGATACGCAAGCTGGGCAAAGCGATGGTCATAGGGGACATAGCCAATCACCGCCACCAGCCGGCCCTGATCGCGGGCTTCGAGGAACACGCCTTCGCCGTCCAGGTAGGTCTCGGCAAAACGCGCCAAGTCATTGGGCAACGGTGCAGCGGCGAGCAGGGGGAAGAGCTCGCGGCGGGCGCTGTCGACGAAAGCCACGACTTCGTCGATGGCTGCCTGCGGGACGGCTTGGATGATCCAGTTCGGCATGTGGGCAAAGGCTTTGGGAGTGAGGGCAAAGGTTCTACCGCAGCGGGCCGCCCCTGGCAAATTCAGGGGTCGTCGCGGTCTGGCCGACCTCGCTATAATCCGAGGTCTTGACCGCCCACCAGGCCATTCCATGCCCCGCTTCCAGACGTTGCTGCTGCCACTGCTATTGACCGCGGCCCTCGCCGCCTGCGACCAGAAACCCTCTCGCGAAGAACAGATACTGGCGCAACTGCCACTGCAGGACGCCTATGAGCACAACATCGACCGCATGGCGGCGCTGCTGTCACGCCGCTACCCGCAAGTGCCCGAAGCGAGCATCCGGGATGTCCTGCGCAAGCACCTGACGGTCGACGACCAGCGCCAGGACTTGTTCAAGCTCTACAGCGAGAAGAACTTCAGCGACGCCGAATTCGCCAGCATCGTCGAAGCCATGCAGGACCCAGCCAAGGCCCGCGCCATGGAAGACACCGAGGCTGGCAAACGCCTGAGCGAGAAGCTGACCGCCCTGATGCGCGAAACCGCCCGTGACGCGAAGGTACAGGCACTGGTCGAGCAGCGCATGCAAGACGTCGAGAATGAGCTGGATGCACTGGCAAAGGAAAAGTCAGGTTCCTGATCGACGTTACACGCGGCTGCGGCGACAATAGCCCACTACACCTATAAAAAGCAGGGTTACTCCCTTTTCGTACCAGCGAGGTCAGGATTGACACACACCAAGCATGGATTGCGCCTGGATCTACGCTCGCTCATTCTGGTGCTTTGCGCCCTGACCGCCTTGGTCATGCTCTGCGCCAGTTATTTCGCCAGCTATCGGGTTCAGCGCCAGTTGCTGATCGACCACGCCCTGGAGGCCAACCGGGTGTACGCAGCAAAACTGGCCTCGATCACCGAGACCTTCATCGCCAGCGCCTTGCGGCAGTTGGCGTTCAGCGCCGGGGTACAAGCCAACCAATTGGCCGATGCCGACGCCCTGCAGGCAGAAACCGATCGCGTGTTGCACCAGGGCATGGCCTTCAACTCGACCTTCGTGGTCGATGCCCAAGGCATCCTGCGGGCCATATCCCCTGCTACATTGCGCCACTACCTGAACACCAAGGTGCAGTCACCCGGTGTTCAGGAGGCCTTGCATGAGCGCAGGGCGCTGGTTTCGACACCCTACCTGTCAGCCGCCAACAACCTGGTGGTGGCACTGTCGCAACCCATCTTCGATAGCAATGGCCGCTACCTGGGGTACGTCGGCGGCAGCCTGTACCTGCGCGAGCGCAACATCCTCAACAGCCTGCTGGGCGAGCACTTCTACAAGGATGGCTCGTACCTCTATGTGGTCGACCGCAATCGCCGCCTGCTCTATCACCCGGACAGCCAGCGAGTAGGCACGGTGGTGGAAGGCAACGCGCTGATCGATCAACTGGCGACACTGGACAGCGGTACCCGCCAGCTCACCAACAGCCAGGGCGTGCCCATGCTCGCAGGCTTCGCCACGGTGCCGAGCGCTCGCTGGGGGGTGGTGGCGCAGCAACCGCTGGAACAGACCGTGGCACCGCTGAGCCGCCTTGTGCTCAACGTGGTGGGCACCTCCGCGCCGCTGGCATTGGTCGGCAGCCTGGTGCTGTGGTGGCTGGCAATGACCATCGCCCGGCCACTCTGGCAACTGGCGGCCGGGGCCAGGTCGATGGACCGCGCGGGCACCGCCGAGCGCCTGCATCGGGTGCCGGCCTGGTACTTCGAGGCGGCCGAACTCAAACGTGCGCTGCTATTCGGGCTCAACCTGCTGCAAGAGCGCATCGGCCGGCTGAACCGCGATGCCCAGACCGACCCGCTGACCGGGCTGGGCAACCGCCGCAGCCTGGATTTCAGCCTGTCGCTGCTGGAGGCCGAAGGGCGAGCATTTTCGGCCATCGTGCTGGATATCGACCACTTCAAGCGGGTCAATGATGGGCATGGGCATGAGGTCGGCGACCAGGTGCTGCAGCGGCTAGCCGAGCTCATGCGGCGTTGTTGCCGCGAAGGCGACCTGCTGTGTCGCACCGGCGGCGAGGAGTTTCTCATGCTGCTGCCGGGGGCCAGCCTGGAGGTTGCCGCAGCGGTGGCGCAGCGGCTGCGGGTGGCGGTGCAGGATACGCCGGTGGAACCGGTGGGGGCGGTAACCGTGTCGCTGGGCGTGGCGCATTGGCCTGGCCCTGCAGGCAGCGAGCCTGGCGATGCATTGAGCAAGGCAGACCGGGCGCTTTACAGCGCCAAACAGCAGGGGCGCAATCGGGTGTGCGTCGAGGGTTTATAGCGCTGAACCCATACAGCCCGCTCGCCCCATGAGTTGTTACAAGCCTTGTCATAAAACTGTCGTGTTTCAGTCATAGGATTGACCCCAACCTGACATTTTCACTCTTCATGGATGAGCGTCTCATGCGTCGTGTGGTTTTCAATCAGAAAGGTGGCGTGGGCAAATCAAGCATTGCCTGCAACCTGGCGGCCGCCAGTGCCGCTGAAGGCTATCGCACCTTGCTCGTCGACCTCGACCCGCAGGCCAATGCCACCTACTACCTGACCGGGCTGGTCAATGACGCCATCCCCTCGGGCATTGCCGATTTCTTCCGCCAGACGTTGTCCCCCGCCACCGCGCACGGCAAGAAGCACCGCGTGGCCATCACCGAGACCCGCTACAGCAACTTGCACCTGATCACCGCCAGCCCTGACCTTACCGACCTGCAAAGCAAGCTGGAGAGCAAGTTCAAGATCAACAAGCTGCGCAAGCTGCTGGTGGAACTGGCCGAAGACTACGAGCGGATCTATATCGACACGCCACCGGCGCTGAACTTTTACACCTTCAGCGCGCTGGTGGCCGCCGAACGCCTGCTGATCCCGTTCGATTGCGACAGCTTCTCGCGCCAGGCGCTGCATAGCGTCATGGCCGAGGTGGAAGAACTGCGTCAGGACCATAACCCGACGCTGCAGGTGGAAGGGATTGTCGTCAATCAGTTCGCCGGGCGCACTGCACTGCATCAGACCCTGGTCGATCAATTGCGGGGGGAAGGCGTGCCGGTGCTGCCGGTGTACTTGAGCAGCTCTATCAAGATGCGCGAGTCGCATCAGGTGTCGGTACCGTTGGTGCATCTGGCGCCGCGGCACAAGTTGACGCTGGAATTTGCCGACCTGCTGGATGTGCTGGAGCGGGCGGCTTGAGCGGACCTGGAGCACACCCTACCTCGTTGCTTTAGTAGAGGACTGTGTGGGCAATTGCCTACAGACCCAGCATTTTGGGTGATCAGGGCTACCCGATCACTCATCCGGGTGATAGATTCGCCGCCATGAAAACCACCCGGCAGACCCGCACGCTGACCGCATGGACGCTCTATGCCAGCGTCCTGTTCAGCCTGTTGCTGTGCGGCCTGCACCACGGCCAGATGGGCGGCCTGCGCCTGGCTGGCCTGGAAGGTGGTTTCTGCTCGATCAGCAGTGAGCATGGCCCGGCCATCGACCTGGATCACGCCGGTGGTGACCAGCACATGGCCCAGCTCGACTGCCCGGTATGCTCCTCGTTCGGCCTGGCGGTGCCGCTTGCCCATTCCAGCTGGGCGTTCATGCCCACCCAGGCCGGGGCCAACGCGCCCATCGTCGTGCGCAGCTGGGCACAACCGCCGCCACGCTACCTACGCCCCGCCCTCAACCCCCGCGCCTCCCCCGCTGTGCTTCACGCCGCCCTTCAGTTCGCCTGACCTCGACCCGGCGCGCCTCAGTGCGCGCGGGTGGTCAGCCATGACCTTTGCGTGGAAGACACGACAACATGATCCGCAATACCTCCCTGGTGCTCCTCATGGGCACTTGCACATTCGCCTGGGCCGAAACCGCCCCGCTCGAACTCAACGCCACCACCATCGATGGCGAACGCGACACCCCCTCCGGCGTACGACTGGACGAGCCGATCCGCACTGGCTCGCGCCTGGGCCTCACCGCGCGGGAAACCCCCGCGTCGGTCAGCGTCTCGGACCGCCGCCTGATCGAGGCGCGCGACGCCAAGGACAGCCAGGACGTGATCAACGCCATGACTGGCGTCAACGCCTCGGCCAACCCAGGTTACGGCGGCTTCGTCGCCTACCGGGGTTTCACCCAGAACCAGGTTACCCAGCTCTACAACGGCATCAACCTGGGCTACAGCAGTGCCACCCGGCCCGTGGATGCCTGGGTGCTCGACCGGGTCGAGCTGATTGGCGGGCCGTCATCCTTCCTGCACGGCGCAGGTGCCGTGGGCGGCTCGATCAACTACATCACCAAGCTTGCCAGCCGTGACCAGCAGACCCTCGACGGGCGCGTACGCTATGGCAGTTACGATGACTCGGAGGTGGCCTTCGGCATCAATCAGGCACTGGCCAGCAACCCCGCCGATGCCCGCCACTTCATGCGCCTGGATTTCAGCCGGGGCCAGGGCAATGGCTACATCGACCGCAACCAGCGACACAGCGACAGCCTGGCATTCTCGCTGCTGAGCGACCTGGCGCCCAACCTGACCCACACCCTGGCGCTGGAGTATCAGGAAGACCGCGAGGACAGCCCCTACTGGGGCTCGCCGATCCTGCCCGGGCGCAGCACGATGAAAATCGACAAAAGCCGCCGCTTTGAAAACTACAACGTCGCTGACGGTCGCTACGAACAGCGGGTACGCTGGCTGCGCTCGATCCTCGACTACCAGCTCAGCGACAGCACCAGCGTGCAAAATACGCTGTACCACTACAATGCCCAGCGCGACTACCGCAACGTCGAACGCTACAGCTACACCCCTGATGGCAAGGTGCAGCGCAGCAGCCCCTACCTGCAAAGCCACGACCAGAACCTGCTGGGCGATCGCATCGAGTTGCGCCATGACAACACGCTGTTCGGCTTCGCCAGCCAGTGGTCGCTGGGGCTGGAGTACTCGCGCATGCGCCAGACCCTCTACCCGACGTCGAGCAGTTGGAGCGACGTCGTCGACGCCGACCATTTCGACCCCGGCAGTTTCGACGATATCCCAGGGGTAAATGCCGGGCTGACCAAACAGCGCCGCCACGAAGTCACCAACCGCGCGGTGTTCGCCGAAAACCGCCTGCAACTGACCGATCGCCTGGCCTTGCTGACTGCCCTGCGCTACGACTACCTGGACATGCAAGTGACCAACTATGGCGCGGTCTCGCCGACTTCGCCGGCGTTCTTCGAGCGCCGCTGGGAGCCGCTTTCCGGGCGCATCGGCCTGACCTACGCGCTGACCCCCACCGCCAGCGTATACGCCCAGTACAGCAGCTCTGCGGATTTGCCGGCCGGTTCGCTGGCGGCGGCGACCTATTCCAACGTGGGCTTGTTCGACCTGTCCAAAGGCGAGCAATGGGAAGTCGGCAGCAAGTTCGACTTCCTCGACGGCCGCGCCGCCGCCACCCTGGCGCTGTACCAGATCGTGCGCAAGGACTTTGCCGTGCGCGACTCCAACGATGCCAACCTGACGGTGCAGGCCGGCCAGCAGACCTCGCGCGGTGTCGAGCTGTCCGGGCGGTTGCAGGTGACCCCCAAGCTGCTAGCCGAGGCCAACTACGCCTACGTCGATGCGCAGTACGATGCGTTCAACGAAGCAGTCAACGGGGTATCGGTATCGCGCAAGGGCAATGCCCCGGTCAATGTCCCGGCCAACGTCGGCAACCTGTGGCTGACCTACAGCTTCACCCAGGCGTGGTCGGCAGGGGTCGATGGGCGCTACGTGGGCTCGGTCTATGCCGACAACGCCAACACCCTCAAGGCACCGGCCTACACGCTGTTCGGCGCTTTCGCGCGCTACCGGCTGGATGAGTACACCACGGTCACCGGGCGGGTGCGCAACCTGACCGACGAGGTGTATGCCAAGCAGGCCTACAGCAGCCAGTACTACATGGGTGCCCCGCGCACCTTCGAGCTGGCGCTGGATATGCGCTTCTGACCAACCGGCTCTGGCGCGGGGGTTACCTCGCGACAGGGCCGCCAGTGATAAGCTTCCACCTTCATGATCAGCCGGCTCACGAAGACACCCGGCTACCGCTTCAGCAAGGACGTTCACGTGTACAAGACACTGCCCCCCGCGCTTCTCGGCGCGGCCCTGATTACCTTGATTGGGTGCCAATCGTCCCCTTCCGCCGACCGACCGGCAGACGTCGATCCGCAAGCCCTGAAAACGTTCACCGTCAACATGCAGCAAGCCTTGCAGCGGAGCATCGCCCTCGCCCCAACCGGCGAGCAGATGGGCGCCGTAACGCTACAGGTCACCTTCGACCGGCAAAGCGCGCCGGTCGCCTGCAAGGCCGAAAAAGCCCCGTTCAAGTATGGCGCGCTGCTGCCTGCCGATGTAACGCCCACCGACCATCAGGCGCTGGCGAGCCTGGTCGAAGCCCTGTGCTGGAAGACCATCTACCCCGTCGTACCGGCGGCGTTGTACAACGACGATGAAACCGTCGAAGTGCGGGCGCCGATCATCGTCCAGCTGCCTCGCGCGGTTCAGGCCCCCGGCACCGCCCGCTACCGGGCCATTGCCCAACGCGAGTACTTCTGGCAACAACTGCTGCGCGATCTGCCGGTCACCAGCATCGGCAAGGCCTCGGTGTTCTACCAGGCCAACGCACAAGGCAAGGTCGACGGCTGCCTGGTGCAGCTTTCCCCCAACCCGCTGCGCGAGGACGCCTTCCGCCTGGACGGCAACCTGCAGGCGCAACTCAACAGCCGTTGCATGAAGCTCGACCTGAGCAAGATGCCAGGCTTCAGCAGCAACGAGCAGGGCAAGGCCGAAGGCTACAGCGAAGTCGACTATGCCCCGTGGATGGTTGGTTTGTAGGAGCGGCCTTGCGTCGCGAAAGGGTCGTGCAGCGGCCCCAGGTTGTGTGGCGCAGCAAAAATCGCCGGGGCCGCTGCGCGACCCTTTCGCGACGCAAGGCTGCTCCTACAGAACGGTTGAAACAGGTATCCCGATGTCGCCCTCGACGAAGCACCCGCAGGCGCTCGCCGCTCTACTGGACAGCACAACAATGATGACGCGGCCCGACCGTGTCACGTTCATTCAGGCTGCCAATGGAAACCGGAGAGCATCCGCATGTCCGCACCTCATGAGGTATCCCCCGCCACCCTGCGCCGGGTAATCGCCGCCTCGGCCATCGGCAACTTCGTCGAGTGGTTCGACTTCGCCGTCTATGGCTTTCTCGCAACCCTTATCGCCAGCCAGTTCTTCGCCAGTGAAGATGCCAGCGTGGCCTTGCTCAAGACCTTCGCCGTGTTTGCCGTGGCGTTTGCCCTGCGCCCGCTGGGCGGGATCGTGTTCGGCGCGCTGGGCGACCGCCTTGGGCGCAAGCGCATTCTGTCGCTGACCATCTTGTTGATGGCCGGCTCCACCACCTTGATCGGTTTGCTGCCGACCTATGCCAGCATTGGCCTCGCGGCCCCCGTCCTGCTAACCCTGGCCCGTTGCCTGCAAGGCTTCTCGGCAGGCGGCGAGTACGCCGGTGCCTGTGCCTACCTGATGGAACATGCGCCCAACGACAAGCGCGCGTTCTACGGCAGCTTCGTGCCGGTCTCGACCTTTTCCGCCTTTGCCTGCGCGGCGGTGATCGCCTATGGCCTGGAAGCAAGCCTGACGGCCGAGGCCATGAGCAGCTGGGGCTGGCGCGTGCCATTCCTGATCGCCGCCCCGCTGGGGTTGGTGGGCCTGTACCTGCGCTGGCGCATGGAGGAAACCCCGGCGTTCCGCGAAGCCGTGGCACAGGGCAAAGAACATGAGCATTCACCGCTCAAGGAGACCCTGCGCACCCATGGCCGGGCCATCCGCAACCTGGGGGCGTTCATCTCGCTGACGGCGCTGTCGTTCTATATGTTCACCACCTACTTTGCCACCTACCTGCAGCTGGTCGGCAACCTGACCCGCGCCCAGTCGCTGCTGGTAACCACCGTGGCCTTGCTGTTCGCCGCCGTCGGCTGCCCGCTGGCTGGGGCGTTTTCCGACCGGGTGGGGCGGCGCAGGACCATTGGCTTTACCTGCCTGTGGGTGATGATCTGCGTGTTCCCTGCGTATTGGCTGGCCAGTTCCGGTTCGCTGTTCGGGGCGCTTCTGGGGGTGATTCTGCTGGCAGTGGGTGCGCTGTGCAGTGGCGTGGTGACCGCGGCATTACTGTCGGAAAGCTTCCCGACGCGAACCCGCTACACCGCCTCGGCGATCACCTACAACGTCGCGTATACGCTGTTTGGCGGCACTGCGCCATTGGTCGCTACCTGGTTGATCGGGCAGACCGGCAGCAGCCTGGCACCGGCATTCTACCTGGTGGTGATTGCACTGGTGGCGCTGGTGGGCGGGTTGGCGCTGCCGGAGACGTCGCGGATTTCTCTGCATGATGAGGCAGGCGTCGACGGCGTGCAGATTACAGCGCGTAGTAACGTTTGAGCTTATGGGGCCGCCCTGCGGCCCCGGCATTCTCAGCCTTCTTGCTCCTCATCGCGCCGATACGCCCACTGGTACAACGCCGGCAGCACCAGTAACGTCAACGCCGTCGACGACAGGATCCCGCCAATCACCACGGTCGCCAGCGGCCGCTGCACTTCTGCTCCGGTCCCGGTCGCCAACGCCATCGGAATGAACCCCAGCGATGCCACCAGCGCGGTCATCAGCACCGGCCGCAAGCGCGTCAGCGCGCCCTCTTCGACCGCCGTGCACAAAGAACGCCCTTCCTCGCGCAGGCTACGGATAAAGGCGATCATCACCAGGCCATTGAGCACCGCCACCCCCGACAGGGCGATAAAGCCCACCCCGGCCGAAATGGACATCGGGATATCCCGCAGCCACAACGCCAGTACCCCCCCGGTCAAGGCAAACGGGATACCGGTGAACACCAGCAAGCCATCCTTGAGGTTGTTGAACATCATCAGCAGCAGCGCCAGCACCAGCAGCAAGGCCACCGGCACCACCACCTGCAGACGCTCGGCCGCCGACTGCAACTGCTCGAACTGGCCACCCCAGCGCGTCCAGTAACCGGGCGGGATCTGTACCTGCTCGATCAGGGCCTGTTCGGCCTGGCGCACAAACGATCCAAGGTCGCGCCCGCGCACGTTGGCACTGACCACCACCACGCGCTTGCCATCCTCACGGCTGACCTGGTTCGGCCCCAGCTGCAGGTTCAGTGAGGCCACCTGCGACAGCGGGATGAAGCCGATCTGGGCAGCACCGGCTGCGCTGCTGGCCGGTACCGGAATCAACAGGCCGGAAAGCCCGTCGACATCGGTGCGCAAGGCCTCGGACAGCCGCACCACCATGTCGAAACGCCGGTCGCCCTCATACAACGTGCCGGCCGTGCGCCCGCCCACGGCAATGGCGATGGCGTCCTGCACGTCGCCCACGTTCAGGCCATACCGGGCAGCCTTGTCGCGGTCGATGTCAATGGTCAGTACCGGCAAGCCCGTGGTCTGCTCGACCTTCACCTCAGAAGCACCTGGTACGTTCTGCAGGCTGCTGGCGACCTCTGCGGCGGTACGGTTAAGCACGTCCATGTCATCGCCGAAGATCTTCACCGCCACATCACTGCGCACGCCCGAAATCAGTTCGTTGAAGCGCAACTGGATCGGTTGCGACAACTCGTAGTTGCTGCCCGGCACACTGGCGGCGGCGCGCTGCACCTCGGCAATCAATGCTTCACGCGATTTACCCGGGTCAGCCCATTGCGCATGCGGGCGCAACATGACGTAGGCATCGGAGATGTTCGGCGGCATCGGGTCGGAGGCGATTTCGGCGGTACCGGTACGGGCAAACACGCGCTCCACCTCCGGGACCTGGGCAATGATCGCCCGTTCCAGGCGCTGCTGCATGTCCACCGACTGCGTCAGGCTGGTGCCTGGCACACGCAGGGCTTGCAGGGCGAAGTCGCCCTCGCTGAGGCTGGGGATGAACTCGCTGCCCATGCGGCTGGCCATCACCCCGGACAACAGCACCAGCACCGCCGCCGCACTGAGCGCCAGCTTGCGGCGGCCCAGTACCCAGCCCAGCACCGGTGCATAGCGCTGGCGCGCGGTGCGCATCACCAGGCCTTCTTCTTCCTTGACCTTGCCGGTCACGAACAGCGCAATTGCTGCGGGCACGAAGGTCACCGAAAGGATCATCGCGCCCAATAGGGCAATGACCACGGTGAAGGCCATAGGGTGGAACATCTTGCCTTCGACCCCGGTCAGGGCAAAGATCGGCAGGTACACCACCATGATGATCAACTGCCCGTAGATCAGCGGGCGGCGTGCTTCACGGGCGGCGGCGAACACCTCGTGGAAGCGCTCGGCACGGGTCAGCATGCGGCCATGGCGTTGCTGCGCGTGGGCCAGCCGACGAATGGCGTTTTCGACGATCACTACCGCGCCATCGACGATGATGCCGAAGTCCAGCGCGCCAAGGCTCATGAGGTTGGCGCTGACCTTGTTGCTGAACATGCCGGTGAAGGTGAACAGCATCGACAACGGGATGACCATGGCGGTAATCAGCGCGGCGCGGATGTTGCCCAGGAACAGAAACAACACGGCGATGACCAGGATCGCGCCTTCGATGAGGTTTTTCTTTACCGTGGCGATGGCTTTTTCGACCAGGTTGGTACGGTCGTACACGGTGACCGCAACCACCCCCTTGGGCAGGTTGCGGTTGATCTCGACCAATTTGGCCGCAACCGCCTGGGAGACCGTGCGGCTGTTCTCGCCGATCAGCATGAACACCGTGCCCAATACCACCTCCCGGCCATTTTCGGTCGCCGCCCCGGCGCGTAGCTCTTGGCCGAGGCCAACCTGGGCGACATGGCTGACGCGTATGGGGGTGCCATCGACGCTGGAAATAACGATGTTGGCGATGTCTTCGGCGGAGTCCACCTGGCCCGGTGCGCGAATCAGCAACTGCTCGCCATTGCGCTCGATATACCCAGCACCGACGTTGGCATTGTTGCGCTCCAGCGCCGCGATCAGGTCATTGAGGGTGAGTTTGTAGGCGGCCAGGCGCTTGAGCTCGGGCGCGATCAGGTACTGCTTGGCATGGCCACCGATGCTGTTGACCTCGGCCACCCCGGGCACGTTGCGCAACTGCGGCTTGATGATCCAGTCCTGGATGACGCGCAGATCGGTCTGGGTGTAGGGCGTACCGTCGTCCTTGAGCGCGCCCTCCTCGGCCTCGACGGTCCACAGGAAGATCTCCCCCAGTCCGGTGGAAATCGGCCCCATGCCCGCCTCGATGCCCTCGGGCAACTGCTCCCGCGCCACTTGCAGGCGCTCATTGACCAGTTGCCGGGCGAAGAACAGGTCGGTGCCATCAGCGAAGATCACCGTGACCTGGGACAAACCCGAACGTGACAACGAACGGGTCTGCTTCAGGCCAGGCAGGCCGGCCATGGCCGTCTCGATGGCAAAGGTGATGCGCTGCTCGGTCTCAAGCGGCGAGTAGCCGGGCGCGGCGGTATTGATCTGCACCTGGACGTTGGTGATGTCCGGGACTGCATCGATCGGCAGTTGCTGGTAGCTGTGAATACCCACTGCGGCCATCAACAGCACGGCAAGCATCACCACCAGGCGCTGCTCGATGGCGAATTGGATCAGACGTTCGAACATGGGTGCGTTCCCGGTTTCAATGGCTGTGCTCGGCAGAACCTTTGCCAAGCTCCGACTTGAGGACGAAGCTGCCGGCGGTGGCAACCTGGGTGCCTGCCGCCAGCCCGGCGGTGACTTCCACCTGGCCTGCGTCGCGCCGGCCGGTCTGCACCGGGCGCGCTTCGAAGCCTTGCTCGGTGCGGACAAACACCACGGTTTGCGCTTCCCAGGTCTGCAGAGCGCTTTCCGGCACCACCACGGCGGCGCCGGCGCGCTCGACGCTGACCGCGATGTTCACGAACAGCCCAGGGCGCCAGGCGCCATTGGGGTTGGCCAGGGTGGCACGCACGGTGGCGGCGCGGTTCTGCTCACCGAGCAGGCTGCCGACATAGTTGACCTTGCCCTCGACCTCGGCCCCCAGGTCCGGTGCACTGACCGTGACGCTGCGGCCGGTGACCACTCTGTTCAAATCGCGCGGGGCCACGGCGAACGTCGCCCAGACACGGCCGAGGTCGGACAAGGTGAACGCATTGCTGGTCTCGTCGACCACCTCGCCCACGGTCAGGTGCTTTTCCACCACCACCGCATCGAAGGGGGCACGCAGTTCATAGCGGTTACCGGCGCCGGCCGGGCCGACTGCCGCGACCTTCTGCCGGGCGTTTGCCAAGGCGATCTCGGCCTCTTGCAACGCCTGTCGAGCCTGCAGGTAATCTTGTTCGGCACTGATGCGTTCCTGCCACAGCTGTTGTTCGCGCTGGAAGGTCAGGCGCGCCAGCTCCAGGCGGCGCTGCGCGGCCTGTTGTTCGCTGCGCAGGTCGGAAATCTGCTGGCTGGCGATCACCGCCAGTACCTGGCCGCGCTTCACCGCCTGGCCAAGGTCAGCCTGCACCGACTCCACCACGCCAGGTACACGGGGTACGACGTGGGCGGTGCGGTCTTCATCGAAGCGAATTTCACCCGGGAAGTTGATGGCGGTGCCCAGCTCACGGGGGCCGGCCGCCGCCAACTGCACGCCTGCCGCCTCGATCTGGGCGTCGGACAGGTGCAGTTGGCCCGCCTCGTCTTCGTGGTCTTCGCCGGCCTGTTCATCAGCGTGGCCGTGGCTGTCTTCGCCATGCCCGTCATGTTGGGCTTCGCCGCTGCTGGCCTGGCCGAGGTTGCCGGTCCAGGCCAGGCCACCGAGGCCAAGCACGGCCAAGGCGACAACCAGCATGGCAATCTTGCGTGGGTTATCCATTGTTGCTCCTGCTGTAGGATTTTTTGCGAATCACAAACTGCCTTCGAGGTCGCCATAGACCCGCTCGAGCTGGGCCCGCGCATCGGTCGCCGCGGCCAATGCAGCCAGATAGAGCCCGCGCGCCTCGATCAACGTGCGCTGGGCATCGAGCACATCGAGGAAGGCGAACTTGCCCATCTCGAAGCCGCGGGTGGCGGTGTCCACTGCCTGCTGCGCCGAGGGCAGGATGGTGCGGTCGTAGGCCTGCACCTCCTGCATGGCCGTGGCCCACTGGCTGAGGGCGCTGCGGGTTTCACTGCGCAAGCGCAGCTCGACAGCATTGCGCAGGTCACGTGCCTGGTCGGCCCGGCGCGCGGCCACCAGCACGTTGCCCTGGTTGCGGTCGAACAACGGCAGGGGCATGGACAGCCCGACCACATTGACCCGCTCCCTGTCCTCGCGGCTGTACTGGCTGCCAAGGCTGACGGTGAGGTCGGGGATGCGTTGGGCTTTTTCCGAACCCAGCGACGCTTCGCCGCGTTCGACCTGCGCCGCTGCCAGGCGCCACTCGGCGGTTTGCTCGACCTTGTCGAGCAGGGCCTCGGCCGTGGGCGCGGCACCCGGCGACAGCTTGGCGGCCTGCAGGTGGTCGAAGGTCGCAAGCGGGCTACCTGTCAGCCGCGCCAAGGCCTGGTAGGCCACGCTGCGCTGCGAAGCGGCGCGGCCTACCTCAGACTGTGCCTGGGCCAGTTGAACCTGGGCGCGCGTAGCCTCCACCGGCGAAGCCTGGCCGGCCGTAACACGCCCTTGCACCACCCGCAGCCCACGCTCGGTCAGCGCCTGCGACTGCTGCGCGAGTTCCAGCGCCGTTTGCGCACGCAGCGCCGTGTGAAAGGCCTGTACCACATCGGCGCGCAAGCCATTGCGCTGTCGCTCCAGCTCAAGCTGGGCGATGGCCTGCCCGGTGGTGGCCACGGCGACGCGCGCCCCGCGCTTGCCACCCAGTTCAAATGGCTGGCTCAGGGTGATGGTCGTAGTGCGGGTATCGCGGCGAGTGTCCTCGGCCTCCCAGGACAGCTCCGGGTTGGGCAGCAAACCCGCCTGGCGCCGCTCGCCCTCGGCGACACCCACTTCACGGCCGGCGGCGGCGAGTTCCGGGTTTTGCGCAAAAGCGGCGGCCAGCGCTTCAGGCAGGCTCAGGCCGGCACTGGCCTGGGCACTGCCGATGGCCGCCAATAGCAGGCTGAGCAAGGCGATCTTGCGGGGGATGGCATGGGTGCGGGGCACGAAACAGGTCCTCGTCGGCGAGCGTTGGCGAGGGACTGTAGGGTGGCGTGCTTATCGGGGTGGTGGCGGCAACATTACAATTCTGTCATCCAAAGAATGCCGGCCATGGCGCAAAACGTCCGGTTATCGCCCACTATCCGGCCGCAGCGGCTCCATGCAATTGACGAAACTAACCAGATGGTACAAATATAAGCGCAACCAAAAACAACAAAGCGATGCCTGTCATGAAGCCCCTTATTCTTGTGCTGAACGGCCCTAACCTGAACATGCTGGGCACCCGCGAGCCTACCCAGTATGGTCGCGAAACCCTCGCCGACCTCGCCCAGGGCTGCGCCGACAGCGCCCACAACCTGGGCCTGGATATCGAATTTCGCCAGACCAACCACGAGGGCGAACTGATCGACTGGATCCACGCGGCCCGTGGCCGCTGCGCCGGTATCCTGATCAACCCCGGCGCCTGGACCCACACCTCGGTGGCCATCCGCGACGCCCTGGTTGCCAGTGAACTGCCGGTCATCGAGGTGCACCTGTCGAACGTGCACAAACGCGAACCCTTCCGCCACCTGTCGTTCGTCTCGTCGATTGCCGTTGGCGTGATCTGCGGCCTAGGCAGCCATGGCTACCGCCTGGCCCTGAGCCATTTCGCAGACATGCTGCGGGAGCAGGCAGCATGAGCAAACAAGCCATCCTCGCCGGCCTGATCGGCCGTGGCATCCAGCTGTCACGCACCCCGGCGCTGCACGAGCACGAAGGCGACGCTCAGGCGCTGCGCTACCTCTATCGCCTGATCGATGCCGATCAGTTGCAGTTGGACGACAGCGCCCTGCCCGGCCTGCTCGATGCCGCACAGCACACCGGGTTCACCGGGCTCAACATCACCTACCCGTTCAAGCAGGCGATTCTGCCGCTGCTCGACGACCTGTCGGATGAAGCGCGCGGGATCGGCGCGGTGAACACCGTGGTGCTCAAGGACGGCAAGCGGGTTGGCCACAATACCGACTGCCTGGGTTTTGCCGAAGGCATGCGCCGCGGCTTGCCAGATGTGGCACGCCGGCAGGTGGTGCAGATGGGAGCTGGTGGCGCCGGTTCAGCGGTGGCCCATGCCCTGTTGGGTGGCGGCGTGGAACAGCTGGTGCTGTTCGAGGTGGACACTGCGCGGGCGCAAGCACTGGTCGACAACCTCAACGCGCACTTCGGCGAAGGCCGAGCAGTGGTCGGTACAGACTTGAGCGCGGCAGTGGCCGAGGCAGACGGGTTGGTCAATACCACGCCAGTGGGCATGGCCAAGCTGCCGGGGACGCCGTTGCCGGTGGCGCTGCTGCACGCACGTTTATGGGTGGCGGAGATCATCTACTTCCCGCTGGAAACCGAACTGTTGCGGGCAGCGCGAGCGCTGGGCTGCCGTACGCTGGACGGCAGCAACATGGCGGTGTTCCAGGCGGTCAAGGCGTTCGAACTGTTCAGCGGGCGCGAGGCCGATGCGGGGCGGATGCAGGCCCACTTTGCCAGTTTTAGCTGAACCGGCATCGGCACTTTCGCGGGTTTGCCCCGCGAAAGTGCCGGCACAGGCCGATCAAGCCTTTTCATCCAGCAATGCCTGTATCACCTGTTCCTGCGCGCCATAGTCCCCCTCGCCAAAATGCACATGGCGTACCTGCCCTTTGCGGTCGACAAAATAATGCGCCGGCCAGAACTGGTTGCCCCATGCATTCCACACCTGATGGTCGTTGTCCACTGCCACGGGGTAAGCGATCCCCAGCATGGCCACCTTGTCGCGCAAGGTTGCAACATCATGCTCGTAATCGTATTCAGGCGTATGCACGCCCACCACGACCAGGCCCTGGTCGGCGTAGCGCCGTGCCCAGTCATTCACATGCGGCAGGCTGCGCTGGCAGTTGATGCAGTCCCAGGTCCAGAAGTCCACCAGCACCACCTTGCCTTTGAGTGCCGGCGCATCCAGTGGCGGGGAGTTCAGCCACTGGCTGGCGCCCACCAGCGAAGGCATGGCGCCGTAACTGTCGCCTGCATTCAGGTAACCGGCCAGGCCCAGGCTTGTCAGCGCCAGCGCCAGGCCGCCCACCTTCAGCGCCAGGCGCCGATCAATTCTCATGGCAGCCGCCGGTGGCGTAGGAGCGGTATTCCACGCTCTGCTGCTGCCCTTTGGAGTCGAGATAGTCCATGCGGGTGTTGACCAGGCCGCAGGTGTTGCTTTGATCATCCTGCACCGACAAGACTTTCTTCACATCCAGGTGATCACCGTAACGGTACTGCATGACACTGGCATCGTTCATCGGCGCCATGGCGGCCTGGGCGGTCAAGGCGCCGAAGCTGAGCACGGCAAGCAGGCTGGCGCTGGCAATGGATTTGAGGTTCATGGCAACTCTCCTGTGGAACGCTGGGGGTGGGGAGGATTGCTCCCCGGTCGAGAGCCATTACACGTCCGCCAGGTATCCCGTATGTGTCACCTGAGCCTGTGATCTGCTTCCTCCTGTATCTGTACCCGCAGCAGATACACTGCAATACAAAGCCCCGCAGGCAAGCCCGATAACGCTCGGTACACTGCGCCCACACCCTTCCACACAGGTACGCTGCGCATGGAACACGTCGATCACATCCTGATCGTCGACGACGACCGCGAGATCCGCGAACTGGTCGGCAACTACCTGAAGAAGAACGGCCTGCGCACCAGCATCGTCGCCGATGGCCGGCAGATGCGCGCCTTTCTCGAAGCCAACAGCGTAGACCTGATCGTCCTCGACATCATGATGCCCGGCGACGATGGCTTGTTGCTGTGCCGTGAACTGCGCGCCAGCAAGCACCGCAACACGCCGGTGCTGATGCTGACTGCGCGCAACGATGAAACCGACCGCATCATCGGCCTGGAGATGGGCGCCGACGACTACCTGACCAAACCGTTCTCCGCACGCGAACTGCTGGCCCGCATCAATGCCGTGCTGCGCCGCACGCGCATGCTGCCGCCCAACCTGACCATCAGTGAAAGCAGCCGCCTGCTTGCCTTCGGCCCGTGGCGCCTGGACACCACCGCACGCCACCTGCTCGACAGCGAAGATACCCTGGTGGCCCTGAGCGGCGCCGAGTATCGGCTGTTGCGGGTATTCCTCGACCACCCGCAGCGGGTACTCAGCCGCGAACAACTGCTCAACCTGACCCAGGGCCGCGAGGCGGACATCTTCGACCGCTCCATAGACCTGCTGGTCAGCCGCCTGCGCCAGCGCCTGGGGGACGACGCCCGCGAACCTGCCTGCATCAAGACCGTGCGCAGCGAGGGCTATGTGTTCTCACTGCCGGTGCAACTGCTCGAGTCGCCCTCATGAAATGGCCACGTACCCTGGCCTCGCGCCTGGCGCTGATCTTCTTCACGGGCCTGGTGCTGGCCTATGGGCTTTCGTTCGGCCTGCAAGCCTATGAACGCTACATCAGCAGCCGTTCGATGATGCTCAGCAACCTGGAGCAGGACGTCGCCACGTCGGTGGCCATCCTCGACCGCCTGCCCGCAGCCGAACGCGCTGCCTGGCTGCCACGCCTGGAACGGCGCACCTACCGCTACCACCTTGACCAGGGCCTGCAAGGCCAGGCGATGCCGACCAGCGACCCGCCCATGGCCGCCGAGTCGATCGTCAAGGCCATCGGCGACGACTATCGCCTTACGTTCCAGGAGATCCCTGGCCCGAATGCGCACTTTCAGGTGCACTTGACCCTGGCCGACGGCGCACCCCTGACCCTCGACGTCACCCCGGCAAGCGTACCGGTGGCCCGCTGGCTGCCTGTGGTGCTGCTGATCCAGCTGGCCTTGCTGTTGCTGTGCACCTGGCTGGCAGTGCGCCTGGCCATCGGCCCGCTCACCCGCCTGTCGCAGGCGGTGGACAACCTCGACCCGGACAAGCCCGGTGTACAACTGGACGAAAGCGGCCCACGCGAAGTGAAGTACGCCGCCGTCGCCTTCAATGCCTTGCAAGCGCGCATCGCGGCCTACCTCAAGGAGCGCATGCAGCTGCTGGCAGCGATTTCCCACGACCTGCAAACCCCCATCACCCGCATGAAGCTGCGCGTCGAAGTGATGGACGAGGGGGTCGAGAAAGACAAGCTGTGGCATGACCTGAGTGCCATGGAGCACCTGGTACGCGAAGGTGTGGCGTATGCCCGCAGCATGGACATCAACACCGAGGCCCCGTGCCGGATCAACCTCGGCGCGTTCCTCGACAGCCTGGTGTTCGATTACCAGGACAGCGGCGCCCAGGTCGAACGCCACGGCAACGCCGATGGCCTGTTGGAAACCCGCCCGCATGCACTGCGCAGGGTGCTGGTCAACCTGGTGGACAATGCCCTCAAGTTCGCTGGCAAAGCACAACTGGAGATCAGCCGTGAACAGGGCTGCACCCGAATTCGGGTACTCGATGACGGCCCCGGTATCCCGGACGATGAGCTCAATGAGGTGCTCAAGCCCTTTTACCGGGTAGAAAGCTCGCGCAACCGCAGTACCGGGGGCACAGGGCTGGGGTTGGCGATTGCTCAGCAATTGACCCAGGCCATGGGCGGGCGCTTGACCCTGAGCAATCGCCAAGGCGGCGGACTGTGTGCAGAAATCGAGCTGCGGTGAGTTCGGGCCCTACTCGTGGCTTACACAACCGATAGCTACAGTCCGATACACACTGACGCATCCACCGACACACTGCCGATACGCCACCGCTACACACTCCTGGCCACACAATGGCACACCAGGAGTTACAGCGATGAAACCGCTAAGCATGACGGCAATCACCCACGCGTTCACCCGTATCGACCGTATCGGCAGCTGGAGCGCCGACCTGCCCCTGCGGCTGTTTCTGGCCTGGGAGTTCTTCGAGTCTGGCTGGGAGAAATTCACCGGCTACAACTGGTTCGGTCACCTGCAGTCGAACTTGCCGTTTCCCTTCAGCGCACTGCCGGCAGAACTGAACTGGCAACTCTCGATGTGGGCCGAATTAGTGCTGCCTGTGCTTCTGCTGCTTGGCCTGGGTACGCGGCTGGCCTCGGCCGGGCTCATGGTCGTTACTGTGGTGGCCATCGCGGCGGTGCACTGGCCGGCACAGTGGTCGGGCCTTGGGGAGCTGGCACAGGGGTATGCGATCACCGACCAGGGCTTTGGCAACTTCAAGTTGCCAGTGATCTACTTGGTGGCATTGCTGCCACTGCTGCTCCAGGGCGCCGGCCGTCTGAGCCTTGACCATTGGCTCCGGGCACGGCTCGCGGCCAGAGGCTGAATAGCAATGAAATGATTATTCAGGATAGGTTGGTAACCCCAACCCTATCCCCTGCCTGCCTCAGCCTGCCCCGACAACCGTACCGATAACAACCCCTTGCGCGCGCAAGCTTTCCAGCAGTGCCAAGCCCTGCCCCTGGTCCGCTGCCAGTGCTTGCAGGCGCTCCCGCCCCGTGCCCCCCACCTCGGCCAGCAAGCGATAGGCCATGGGCGCCAGACGGGCGAAGCGCACCTGCAACCCGACATCTCGGTAGACCAGCAGCAACGTGGGCGCCTCAGGCGCCGCCTGCGGCTGATAGCCAGGGCCGATATGCTCGACAGGCCAACGGTAAGCCAACACCCTGGCCATGCACGACAGCAGCGGCTCGCCCTGCAGCAGGTCCCCCTGCGGATCATGCGCCGGGTCCTGGGCATCGCTCAGGTACAGCTGGGCTTCGACCCACTCGTAGTGGGCGAGCTCCAGCTGCCACGGAGCATCGAGCTCGACACCCTGGAGGTAGTCGATGAACGTCTCGGCGATTTCGGTGAACAAAGGTGTCTGGCTGCGGTAGTTGGCATAAAAATCACGCACCCGGGCATGCCAGTGCGGCTCGCCCAGGGTTTGCCGCATCACCGGGAAGCTGCCGGCCAACAGACCCTCGATGGTGTCATAGAACAGTTCACGGTAAACCTTCAAGCGGCGCGCTTCGATGCCAGGCGGTGGGGCATGCCGGGCCGGATCGCGCAAATGCCGCGCCAGTGTGTACTGCTGTTCACGCAACACTTCGCGCATGCGCCACCTCCTGCTGCACAGCACGCATGCGGGCGAGCTCGTCGAGCAGTTCGACCAATGGCGGGTAATTGAAGTCACGCTCAAGCACCGTCGGCTTGGCACCGAAACACTTGCAGGCCATCGCGAACAACGACCACACATCTTCTTTTACCGGTGCTCCGTGGGTATCGACCTTGAGGTCGGGGGCCTCATCGTAGTGACCCGCCACATGCATGCCGATGACCCTCGCCTGTGGCAACCCCTGAAGGAACGCCTGCGCATCGTAAGCATGGTTGCACGCGTTGACGAACACGTTGTTGACGTCCAGCAGCAGGTCGCAATCAGCCTCGTCGAGCACCGCACGGATGAAATCCAACTCGCTCATCGCCTGGTAAGGCGCTGCGTAGTAGCTGATGTTTTCCACGGCGATGCGCCGCTGCAGGTGGTCCTGGGCCTGTCGGATCCTGGCGGCAACGTGATGTACCGCCTCTTCGGTGAAAGGCATCGGCAACAGGTCATAAAGGTGGCCGTCATCGCTGCAGTAACTCAAGTGTTCGCTGTACAGGCGTACCTGGTAGCGATCGAGGAAGTCACGGGTCTGGTCCAGAAAGCTTCGATCAAGCGGCAGGCTGCCGCCAAGGGACAGGGACAGGCCATGGCAGGCCAGGGCAAAGCGTTCGGTCAGTTGCGCCAAGCCTCGGCCATAGGCACCGCCGACAGCGATCCAGTTTTCCGGCGCACATTCGAGAAAGTCCACTGCGCCCTCTTCAAGGGTCAACAACTCGGGCATCAGGCCACGGCGCAGGCCAAGGCCTGTAAACAAGCGAGAGGTAGTCATCGATAAGTCTCCGCAACATGCACAACGCCCCACCTGACCAGCAGGCGGGGCGTTGTGGCATTTCAAAGATTGAAGTCAGGACTTACCGGTCACCTTGGCATCACCCGCCTTGCCAGCGGCGCCACATTTACCTTCACCGCATTTACCTTCGCCCTCGCTGGCCTTCTTGTCGCCACCGCATTTGCCTTCACCTTGGCTGGCCTTGTTGCTGCCCCCGCACTTGCCTTCGCCACATTTGCCCTCGCCGGCAACCTTAGCCGAAGCCAGTTGATAACCCTGGGACAGGGGCTCGAGAGCGAACGCGCTGCTGCCAAAGGCCATGCTGCCGAGCAGTGCGGCGCCGAGCAGGCCGAGGGTGTTCCGTGCATGAGTCATGGTGTTGCTCCAGTGTGGTTGGGGTGTGGAGCCATTAGGCCGCGTGGGTGTGTCGGGGATGTATCGCCGATGTCCGAATTTTGTACAGAAATGGGTCTGCAGCCGTGCAGGATACAGTGCGATACAGAGCGCCCGCCCCTGCGGCCAGGGAGCGGGCGAAGGCGATCAGTCCTCCAGCGGTTTGGGCGGTGCAGCTGGCTTGGCCGGCTTGACCGGTTTGGCCGGTTTGCTGTCCTTGCCCTTGGCTTCAGGCGCTGCCGCGACAGGCTCCGGCGCCGTCACGGCCTTCTCGCTCGCCGGCAGTTCATCGACCGCCTTGAGGATGGCCTGCGGGTCGATCGGCTCGCCGGTCGCGTCATCCTTGAGCATGTGCCGTTCACCGTCCTTGCCCACCAGGATCACCTTGGTACCCGCGCTCGCGCCGAGCTTGAGCTCGCGGATCAGGGCCATGGTGGTCTGCTGCTCGAGGTTCTTGTCCTCGCGCTTGCCCACCATTTTGGCCACGCTGTACAGCACCAGGCTGCGCTCCTTGAAGGCCGCCTGAATGGCAGGGTCTTCCAGTGCTTTATTCAACCCGCGCAGTGTCGGGTCGGCTGTACTGGGGGCGATGATCACCAAAGGCCGTGCCTTGCCCAACTCCTTGGCCAAAGGCGCGTCGCTGTCTGCGGCGAACAGTGGGCTGGTGACGGCGAGCAAGGTGGCGAGGGTCAGTGACCGAACGAGCATACACATCTCCTTAATATCTCGATAAACCAATGACTGCAGATCACGGAGAAAAATCCGACCTGGAGCCTAAACCACTTCAAACACCCGGTGTGTCAGGGAAAAGTAACGGGCAATTTCCAGCCATGCGTCAGAACAGGATGACGGCCTTTACCGAACACGCCGCCCTGTCACTGAGCATAGTCCAAAGCCGCTGCAGACACGGCTGTGCCCTGCCAGTCGGGGCCATTACACATCGATACCCGCATCCGTGGGCCCGGCTTCGAGTGCCGCCAGCGTCATGTCGAGCATCAGCCCCCGCCGTGCTGCGCGCTGTTCGCCAAGTATGGCATCGGACTGTGCCTGTCTGGTCCCGTCGGTCAGCGCCTCATCATCGAGTACGCTGTCGAGCCGGCGCCGGAACGGCCTGTCGACTTGCGCGAAACGTTCCGGGTGAGTGCGTTCCAGGTGCGCCTGCCAGAAGGTTCGGTCCACCAGCGAACGGGCGACCTGCTCTTGCGTCTCGGCCTCAAGCACTTGCGCTTCGACCCGTGCAAGGTGCGCCTCAGTCACCCCTGCCAGTGGCCGAAAACTCATGTCTCCCACTTGAATGGGCAAGCCCAGACGATCACGCAATCCAAGGCGATAGGCGAGCCCCACCTCGCTTTCATCCGGGTTGCCACCGCGATCAAGAATGTCGCGCACGGCAAGGCGGTCGACTTCATCCAGACGCCACAAACGCCGACCCAACGCCAGCAAGGCATGCTCCGTATTACCTTGCGCATCCGCACGGGCTTGCCACACCAGCACATTCAACTCAAGGTTGCTGAGGCACCAGGTAGCGCCATCCTGACAACCCCACTCGTCGTTGGCGATGTCCAACAATGCCTGACGCAGAGCTGGCTCCTTGGACATCGCCTGCAGCACAGCCAGTACCCGCTGCGCGAGTGCCTGGGGATTGATGTGAAAATCCGCAGACTGCAGCAACTGCTGCAGCACGCGAAAGAAACGCTCTGCAGGCTCGCCTACATCCACCGCCTCCCATGCAGCGATCAGCAGGCCACGGTGCTGCGGACCGACAGCATCCCCCCAAACCTCCCGGCTACGGACAAACTGTTCTCGCAGCAAGGCCTCGTCCAGCGGCACGAGAGGTGCCATGAACGAAGCCTGCAGACGCACCAGCTCGTCGCCTTCCAGCGGATTGCCGGCCAACCTGGTGCGCCGCCGAACCCCGGGCGGCAGCTGATAGAACCAGTGGGGGATCTGGGTAATGCGGTTTTCACGCATATCCATGAGAACCAGGTTTGAACGGCTGGCCATACCATGGGGAAAATGCGTCAGGCCAGTGTTGCGCAAGTTCAACCAGCGCAGCGTAGTCAACCCACTCAGGGTAAAGGTGCGCCCCAATGGGTTGTGGGACAGGTCGATGTACTCCAAGTTTGTGGCGCTTGCCAAGGTAGCCGCCTGGCTGGTGCTCAACACGATTCGGTTGTTGGTCAGGGTAAGCTGACGCAAGTACGGTAGCTGCAACAAGGGCTGCGGCAATTGAGTCAGGAGGTTCCCGCCCAGGTCCAGCATGCTCAGGCGCGAGAAGGCGAGCAGGAAACTCGCAGGAACGTCTCGAAGTTCCAAGCGCAGCAGGGACAGATCGGAAACATGAGCGAAGCTGACCTGGGCCGGTATTTCCGGCAGCCCTTCAGGGTTCATGTTGTACAAGACCATGCGATAGTTGTGGTCGGTGTTGAGGTGGGCTTGCCCGGCGTCGGTGGTGCGCTGCCAACAATCGATCAGCGTGTCGCGCAAGCAGGCCCGGTCCTCCCTGGTTTCACCTACGGCCTCCCTAACCCATGCGTCCAGGCTGTTGCGCAGCGCCCTGTACTCTGTGCGCAGCGCGGCCAGTACCGCATCCAGCTGTCGACCCGAGCGCCGCACATTGTCGGTCCATGCCGCCACCTGCTCATCACTGAACGACGGAAACAGGTCACGCACCGCCGCCCCCAGCGCCCGCTCGGGCCGTCCAGGGCCACCCGAGTTGCTGCCGCCCAAGGGGTAGCCCAAACGGCCATCAGCCAATCGCTGCGGTGGCCGGAAAAAGCCCAGGCGCGGTACACCCAGCAGGCCTTCGACTTCAGCGTGCCGTCGCATGGCCTCACGCGCCAGCGTGACCCTCAGGTTATGGGCGAAAGGCTCGTTCACCTGCATGGCCGCGCGCTGATGCGGTGCATAGGCAGCAGTCATCACCTCGAACAACTCACCGGCCTGACCGTGCGGTACGCCTTGCGAATCGAGCAATTGGAAGGCGCCACGCTGGTGCAAGAGATCGAAACCGTGGGTGCCCTCCTCAACCGATGACAGCAGTGGCCCACCGCGCTGGCCTTCGAAAAGACGCCAGCGTACACCTTGGCCAGCGCCAGGCAGGTACTTGAGCAACCCCAGTACCACTCGTGCCAGGTCGGCGTTCTGTGGGGTATCCAGGGTCAACGCTTCAAGCACTCGAACCCTGCGGATGTCCGAGACACTGCGCCTGGCCGCTTCGGCCAGGTTCAATGGCACGCGACCGCTTTGCATCAACCGCCGCCGATCATCCCCGTTGGCTGCCGCCAGCAGCGCTCGTGCGGCACGCGAATGCAGCCCCGGAAACACCTTGCGCAGCAAGACAGAACCGGGCGTGTCGCGGGGCTGCACGGCCTCATACAACTGCCCCAGCAAGTGCCTGCGCTGGGCCCATGCCAGTTCGGCCAACGCCTGGTCTGACGCACCGGAGGCACCTTGCAGGCGCCGGGCATGCTGGAGCACGGCGAAATCCTCAACCTGCTCACCCGCGCGCAAATGGCTGACCACCTGGCGGATCCGCCAGTCAAGCCTGGAGCGCTCGGCGCTGTCGAGCATCCCAGGCTCCGGCGCACGCCCGTAAATATGCAGCGCCCGCAGGTGATCGGCGTTGAGTTCATGAAAGCCCAGCACCTGGTCGATCTGCTCGTCACTCATGCTGTCCAGCGGTGCGCCAAGACGGCGGAACATGCGGTAGGTGTCGTCCCATTGCGCGGGCTGCTCGGTCCATACCCGCCAGGCGCCAGCGCCGTTGTGGCGTAGCGCAGGCCCGTTGCCACCGCGTGGGCGAAGTTGCCATTGGCCATCGCCAGCCGGCTCGACCACAGGGTAGTGATGCCCGTCCATTTCGACCCAGGCCTGGCCACCGTAGCGCCGAATACCCAAGGCGTCCTGGGCCGCCGCACTGCTCGGCGCGATGCTGCGATACGCTGCCAGGTCCTGCTGCCAGAGCTTGGTGCTACCGTCTTCAAGCCGCGCAGGCACCATCGCATCGACCACCGCCGAACGTGCCCACAGCCGCTTGGTCAGCGAGACGCCCGCCGCCGTGGCCGCGACAATTGCAAGGTCGGTGGCGACGTGGGTCAGGTGATCAAGTGCCTGTTGGGTGTCACCGTCATGCAGGGCCTCGATAGCGTGGTAGACCTCGCCCAGCAACTCCCATACGGTCACCGCGAGCATGACCAGCCCCAAGCCCGGTACAAAGAACGACGCCAGGTTGAGCAGCGCCCACCCTTCTGCGGCCAGCCGTTCGTCATGGGCACGCTGAAGCTCGCGATCAAGCCGAGCCACCAGCACCGCGATCATCGCTGCGTCCTCCTTGATCTGGCGGATGCGCGCCTGCGCCAGGCTGTTGAACAGCGGTGACGGATACGCCTGCAAATACGGTTTAAGGTCAAAACTGGCCCAGTCTGGAAGGTCGTCAAAAGCCGGCACTACCCTGGCGAAAAATGCCTGGCTGTCGCGCCTGAGCACGAAACGGCTGAAGAACCGTTGATACGTCTTGAGGCGCAGGCGATGGCCCAGCGCGCGGTTAAGGTCATCGAGGCTGTCGAATGCACTCCAGGCCGCCACCGGGTCACCCGGCACATGCATCAACAACCGCCGAGTAGTGTTGAACAGGGGCCCTTGATCGATCACTTCGAGCACCACGACCTGCTCAATGGCGCACCCGAGCAGCCTCAGTTGCCTGGCCACCACCAGGTCACCTGCCAGGCGCAACAGCTTGCCCTCAAGGCACATGCTCACCAACAGTTTCAGGTCGCTGGCATCGAGCACCTCTTCTTGCCTGGCCTTGTACCCGTCCACCAACATGGCATAGCGGATTGCATCGACCAGCAGCGACTCGATGCGTTTTGGGTTCTCGTCGGGCTTGAGGATGGCATCCAGATGACGCTGATAGCCCTCGCCCAGGTCCAGCTCGCGGCACAATGCGGCAAAGGCGATGGCGGTGGGGAGGTTGTGGGTGCCTGCACGCGGTACCAGCAGCCGGTTGCCGACAGGCTGGCCGCCCGTGCTGGCCTGTTCGGCAGTGAAGTTACGCAGTACCACCTCGAGCAATGGTTTTTCTTCGTACACCACCTCGGTGAGGTGGGCCCCAACGGGTTGAGCGTTGATTACCGGCTCACGGCGCCCTTCGAGAAACGTCAGCCGGCGTGGATTGCCCGTGACGCCATAGCGCTCGGTGAGCGCGTTCTGCAGCGCTGATTCGACGAAATGATCGATCCCGTCGATGCGCGCCAGCAGCGCGCCCACTTGCTGACGGCACTCAAGGCTCTTGGCCAGTGCGCGACTGATCTCGGGCAGCTGCTCAACCGGCGCCTGGCGCAGCCAGCGGGGCAAGCGCTGGCCGATGATGTCATCCTGAAACGCCTCGCTGTCGCGCTGCAGCGTGTCCAGATGCGGCAAGCCTGACTCAACATCATTGCCCACGGTAGTGCCCATGCTCAAAGCCTCCTGTTCAGTGAAGAGGCCAGCCTAGGCAGAAGAGGTTGGTCGAGGCGTTAGATAGCTAATGCCCGCACTTAGAACAACGCTAACTGGCTGCCCGTCAACGCCGCGAAATCATCACCGACAAAGGGCAGGATGGCATCGGCCACCGGCTGCAGTTGGCGGCTCAGGTAGTGCTCGTAGTCGATGGGCGCCTGCAGGTTCTCCAAGGGTTCAGGGCCGGCAGTGGTGATCAGGTAGCTGATCCAGCCACCGTTCTGGTACTGCCGTGGACGGCCGAGGCGGCTGTTGTACGCGTCGGCCAGGCGCGCCGCACGCACGTGCGGCGGTACGTTTCGCTGGTAGTCGGCCAGCGGGCGGCGCAAGCGCTTGCGGTAGACCATCAGCTCATCCAGTTCACCGGCCAGGGTCTGTTGCACGTACTGGCGCACGTAGTCGCGGTACGGTTGGCCGCGGAAGATACGCCCGTACAGCGCCTGCTGGAACTCCCGCGCCAGCGGCGACCAGTCGGTGCGCACCGACTCCAGGCCCTTGTACACCATCTGTTCACTGCCGTCGGCGCGCTGTACCAGGCCGGCGTAACGCTTTTTGCTGCCCTCTTCGGTGCCGCGAATGGTGGGCATCAGGAAGCGTCGGTAATGGGTTTCGAACTGCAACTCCAGGGCGCTGTCCAGCCCCATCGAATCGTGCAGGTGCTGGCGCCACCACAGGTTCACTTCTGCCACCAACTCACGGCCGATGCGCGCGGCGGCGTCTTCGTCATGGGCGCCCTTGAGCCAGACGAAGGTGGAGTCGGTATCGCCGTAGATCACATCAAAACCACGCGCTTCGATCAATTCACGGGTCTGGCGCATGATCTGGTGGCCGCGCAGGGTGATCGACGACGCCAGGCGCGGGTCAAAGAAGCGGCAGCCGCTGGAACCCAGTACACCGTAGAAGGCATTCATGATGATTTTCAGTGCCTGCGACAGCGGCGCGTTACCCGCGCGCTTGGCCGCCTCCCTGCCCTGCCACACACGCTCGACGATGGCTGGCAGGCAGTGCCGGCTACGGGAGAAGCGAGCGCCGCGAAAGCCGGCCACCGAGTGCTGGTCATCGGGCTGGCGCAGGCCTTCGGCCAGGCCGACCGGGTCGATCAGAAAGGTGCGGATGATCGAGGGGTACAGGCTTTTGTAGTCCAGCACCAGCACCGAATCGTAGAGACCAGGGCGTGAGTCCATCACGAAGCCACCGGGGCTGGCCTCGTCGGGGCGGCTGCCGAGGTTGGGCGCGACAAAGCCCAGGCGGTGCATCTGAGGCATGTACAAATGGCAGAACGCCGCCACCGAGCCACCGCTTCGGTCCACGGCCAACCCCGTGACGCTGGCACGCTCAAGCAGGAATTCGAGTAGGCGGGTATGGGCGAAGATGCGCGTGACCAGTTCGCAGTCCTTGAGGTTGTAGCGTGCCAGCGACGGTTTGTCCTCGGCGAACATGCGGTTGATTTCGTCCATGCGCTGATAAGGCGTGCTGATGGCCTTGCCCTCGCCCAGCAGCGTTTGCGCCACGTTTTCCAGGCTGAACGAAGGGAAGCTCCAGGTGGCCGAACGCAAGGCTTCGATACCGTCGATCAGCAGCCGCCCGGGGGCATCGGCGAATACGTGACCACCGCTGGCGTGAGCGCGCAGGGTCATGGGCGCGCCGTTGCGCCCCAGGGCCAAAGGCACCTGCAATTGCTTGGCGTGTTCGTGCAACAGGCGCAGGTCGAACTGCACCAGGTTCCAGCCGATGATCGCATCCGGATCGTGCCGGGCCATCCATTGGTTGAGGCACGCGAGCAGCGCGGCAGGGTCGTCGCAGTAATGCAGGTCGAAGTCCACGGCGCTGCTGTCGCCGTTTGCCGGGCCAAGCATGTACACCTGGCGCTGGCCGCAGCCTTCGAGGGCAATACTGTAGAGCTCACCGCGCTGGCTGGTTTCGATATCCAGCGACACCAGGCGCAGTGGCGGGCGATAGTCCGGCAGGGGCTTGAGCTGGGCATCGCAGAGCACGCCGTGGCCGTCGGGTTGGCCGGTAAACTGCACGGGGGCGGTAATGAAGCGCTCCATGAGATAGCGCTCGGGTGGGCGGATGTCCGCCTCGTACACCTCAACGCCGGCGTTGCGAAGGCGTTGCTCCACCTGCATCAACTGGCGATGCTGGCGGCAGTAAAGGCCCAGCACCGGGCGCTGATCGAAGTCACGCAGTTGCAAGGGTTTGAGCTCGACGCCCGGCTCGTTGGCCAGCAGCACGCGAGCATGCTCGGCTTGCGCCTGGGGGAGGAACGCCACCGACACCTGCGGCGCCAGGCGCAATTGCCGCGGCCCCTGGTCGGTAGCCAGCCAGAACTCCACGCACGTGCCTTCGGGTGTGTCATGCCAATGCCGGGTCAGGACAAAGCCCTGCTGCAAATCCACCGCGTCGACCTCTGGTTGTCTGTTGTGCCTGAAGTGACGATTCTACCCTTTGCAGGGCAGCCTGTGGCTTTGCATGTCTTGCCGGGGCAACTCAGCGCTGTTTTCAGCGGGAGCCGGCGACGAACCCGCTACGCCGCCCTGCCCACGCCAGCAGCCACGCCAAGCCGATCAACAGCAACGCCACTGGCGCAAACCACGCGACACCGGCCCCGGTCAGCAGCAAACCGCCAATAATCCCCCCCAACGCAATCGCACTGTTCCACACCGTCACCAGCATCGACTGCGCCACATCACCGCCCTCGCCCGCCGCATCCGCACAGGCCGTCTGCAACAGCGTTGGCGCGCCGCCGTACGTCACGCCCCACAGCGCAATGCTCAGGTACATCGCCCACGAAGACGCCTGCCCCAGCACCAGCGTGGCCACGGCAAACCCGGCGAGGCTCAGCAGTACCAGCTTGCGCAGATGCCGATCGACCAACAACCCGACCAGCCCGATGCCCGCCAGCGCCGATAGGCCGAACACCATCAACACCTGGCCAATCTCGGCGGCCATCCCCGCCGCCGCCAACAGCGGCACGATGTAGGTATAGAGGATGTTGTGGCCCAGGACCCAGGTCAGGATCACCAGCAGCACCAGCGCCACGCCCGGTGTGCGCAACACCTGCAACGCCGCAGGGCGCTTGCCGGCGGCCTGCCCCGGGTAATCCGGAACCGCGCGCAATACCCAGACCACCAGCAACAGCGCCACCAGGGTGACCACGACGAAGGTCGCACGCCACCCCAGCATTGCCCCAAGCCAGGTACCAATAGGCAACCCCAGGGACAACGCTATCGGCTGCCCAAGCATGGCCACGGCCATCGCCCGCCCCTGCAAGGCCACCGGTACCATGCGCCGGGCATGGCCGGCGATCAGCCCCCAGGCCAAGCCGGCAGCGGCACCGGTGAAAAAGCGCAGCACCAGGGTAAGAGCGTTGGACGACGACAACACCGTCAAGCCGTTGAACAGCACAAAGCCGCCGATCGCCAGCAGCAAAGCGCGACGGCGATACCAGCCCTGCGTCAGGGTCACCAAGGGAATGGCAGTCAACAACGATCCGAGTGCGTAGGCCGTAACCCATTGCCCGGCCATGGCCTGGCTGATGTGCATGCCACCGGCGATCTGGTCCAGCAAACCGGCAGGCAGGGTTTCGCTGAGGATGGCGATAAAGCCGGTCATAGCCAGCGCCAGCAGGCCACTCAGGGGCAGGCGCTCGGCGCGCTCAACCAATGGCGGTGCGCAAGATATCTGGGACATTGCAGGGTGCCTTGAAGTGGAAATCGAGGGCGACAGTGTGCACGGCGGCGGCATTACGGAAAAAGACGGTTACAATGCCGCTCACCCCGGACATCAATGTCCGCAATCAGGAACACGTCATGGACAGCCTCAGCGGCTTCGTGGTCTTCAACCGAGTTGCCGAAACCCGCAGCTTCGTCGCTGCCGGTCAGTCACTGGGCATCACTGCCTCGGCCGTGGGCAAGCGCGTGGCACGGCTGGAAAGTCGCCTGGGTGTGCGCCTGTTCCATCGCAGCACGCGCAGCATCACCCTGACCGCCGAAGGCACGCTGTTTCTGGAGCGCAGCCGGCGCATCCTGGCGGAAATCGAAGCGACCGAGCAGGCGCTGTCCCAGGCCAGCGAAACCCCGCGCGGCCGCCTGCGCGTGAGCCTGCCCCAGGTCACCGGGCTGGTGATGCCGGCGTTGGCCGAGTTCATGGCGCTGTACCCCCAGGTTGAGCTGGACCTGGAGTTCACCGACCGCATGGTGGATATCGTCGGAGAGGGTTTCGATGTGGTCATGCGTGGTGGCCAGCCGCTGGACTCACGCCTCAATGCCAAATTCCTCGGCCACTTCCAGCACCGCCTGGTGGCATCACCCGAATACTTGCGCGAGCGCGGCACGCCCAGCCACCCGCGTGACTTGAGCACACACACCTGCCTACACTACCGCTTCCCCAGCAACGGCAAGCTGGAGGTCTGGCCGCTGCGCCAGGAGCACCCCGACCAGGGCTATGACATCCCCATTTCGATGGTGTGCAACCACGTCGAGACGCGCATCTGCTTTGCCCTAAACCACCGCGGCATCACCTGCCTGCCAGACTTCAGCGTGCGCCGCGAATTGGCCGCAGGCACACTGGTGAGCGTGCTCGAGAGTTTCATGGAACGGCGTGGCAGCTTCTACCTGCTGTGGCCGTCGGGGCGCCACGTGCCGCCCAAGCTGCGAGTGTTCATCGACTTCATGCTCGAACGGGTATTGCCTGGCGGCCCTCAGCCATACAAGTAGTTGATGTCCTTGTAGGCCAGCGGCGGTACCTGGCCGAACAGGAAATCACGCAGCTTGTGCATCTGCCGGGCCTTGGGGCTGGATTTGAGCCAGGTCATGTAATAGCCGTCGCCCGTGGCTACCGCGTACTTGAACGGTGTGACCAGGCGCCCTGCCGAAAGATCGGTCGTGGCCAGCACCAGGTCCACCACCGAGATGCCCAACCCTTGCTGAGCCGCCGAGATGCCCTGGTCGAGGGTGTCGAACACCTGCCCCTGGTCGATGCTGATGTCCAGCGCATCCATGCGCGCCAGCCAACGCCGCCAATCGCGCCGGTCTGGGGACGGGTGAAGGAACTCGCATTGGCGCAGGTCGCCCAGGTCGGGCTGCGGTTGTGCCATGTAGTCGGGGTGGCAGACCGGGATCAGCCATTCATCGAACAGTTTGAAGCTCTCGACGTCGGCGGGGAAACGCCCGTTGGCCAGCAGGATGGCGCAGTCGTAGGGTTCGGAATAGAAATCCACGCTGTCGATGTCCATCCACACGCTCGACAGTTGCACGCTGCAGCTGTCGTCGTTCTTCTTGAACCCGTCCAGTGCCCTGAGCAGCCAGCGCATGGTAAGCGTGGACGGGGCCTTGAGGCGCAGGCCGTAGCGGTCCTGGCGCAGCAACGCGCAGGCATTCTCGATGATCTTGAAGCCGACCTTGAGCTCCTGGGACAACAGGCGACCGTGCTCGGTCAGGCTCAGTTTCGGGCCACGGCGCTCGAACAGGTCGCAGCCGAACATGGCCTCGAGGGTCTTGATGTGGTGGCTGACTGCCCCTTGGGTCAGTGCCAGCTCCTCCGCCGCACGGGTAAAGGAGCCATAACGAGAGGCCACCTCGAAAGCACGCAAGGCGTGCAGAGCCTGAATCCGTTCCGACATGGCGACGTCCGAAGCATGAGTAAGACTAATAGTAGGTCATAGTTCCACGCGTTTTACAACGTTAAGTCCGTCTCAGAAAATGCATGTAAATAATAAAGATAACCAAGATTCTGCCTGCATATGCCTGGAACGTTACTTAATTGGAAACCTGGGGAAATCATGTTTACGGGTTATGGAAACTGCTATCGCCTGGATGCGCTAGAGCTGGCCACTGAACATGTCCGGAACACGCAGCATTGGACGTACAAAACCATACAGCATTTTCGCGGCATTCTCGCCAGCCCCGACTTTCCGTGCCTGTTCGGGCGCAAGGCGGTCGCCAGCGAAACCTGCCACATCCTCTTCGCCCGCGCCGAGCAGCTGGCCGATGACATCGCTCAGGGCCTGGCCGACTATGTGCGCACCATCGCACCGATTCCGCTCAAGCAGCGCATCGGCAGCCCACTGGTGGTGTTTCTCGAAACCCCTGGCGACTACACCCTTGCCGAGCAACAGGCCTTGGCCTGGAAGGTGCTGCGTGGGGTCCATGCCCGCGACCCACATCCCTGGCCGCAGGCCATACCCTCCGACCCGGACGATAACGGCTGGTCGTTCTGCTACGCCGGCATGCCGCTGTTCATCAACATGAACTTCCCGGGCCACCGGCAGATGAAAAGCCGCAACCTGGGCCCGCACATCACCTTCGTCATCAACCCCCGGGAGAACTTCGACGAAGTGGCCAACGCCAGCACTGAAAGTGGCAAGCGTATTCGTGCCCGCATCCGCGAGCGCGTGGCCCACTATAACGACGGCGTCATGCCCGACACCCTTGGCGCATTCGGCGATGCCGACAACTACGAGTGGAAGCAGTACCAACTGCAGGAGGCAGGTTCGCTCAACCCGTCACGCTGCCCGTTCCACGCCCATGTACCCGCCGACACACTGATCGAGAATTGACCGTGAATACCGCACTGACCGCCACCTATGCACTGACCGTCCTGCTGCTGATCGCCACCCCTGGCCCGGTGGTAGCACTGATCGTCAACACCGCTGCCGCCTCCGGCTCGCGCAAGGCCATGTTCACCGCCGTGGGTACCAACTGGGCGTCCCTGGTACTGATAGGCGCGGCAGCCTGGATCATCCTGACCAGCGCGGCCATCGACAAGGCCTGGCTCAGCGGCATGAGCCTGATGGGCTGCCTGTTCATCGGCTACATCGCCGTGTGCACCCTCAAGGAAGCCCTGCAGGCGCCGGCGTCGGACGCGGCGAACGAGACACAAGGGCCTGGGCGCGGCGGCCTGCTGCAAGGCTTCATGGTGGGCATCTCCAACCCCAAGGACATCATCTTCTTCATCGCCTTTTTCCCCCAGTTCATCCAGATCACCGAGTCGTTCGGCAAGAGCATGGTGGTGCTGTCGCTGCTGTGGGTGGCCATCGATTTCGCCGTGCTCAGCCTGTACATCTTCGCCATCGGCAAGATCGCCTCGCAACGCAGCAACCGCCTGATCAGCCTGGCTTCGGGCGTCGCCCTGTTGCTGATCGCAGCGGGCGGCCTGCTTTACAACCTCAAGGAACTGGCGGCCTGAGCCAGCAACAACGCGAAGGAGTGCCCATGAGATCGACCGACACCAGCACGCCTGTCCCGGGCCCTCCTTCGCCGCTGCAACAGGACTACCAGCGCTTTCTGTTACTAGGCAACCACCGTGCGCCACACACCCTACAAGTGCACGAGCGCGGTTATCGCTCCGGCACTATCAACACCGATGCCCTTGGCCTGCGCTACAGCCATTGTGCGGGCAAGCGTTTCTCGGCGGCCGAGCGCGGCGCGGCGCCGCGCATCAACTTGCTGGTGGGGGGCTCTACCGCCTTGGGTATCGGCGCCAGCTGCGACGAACATACGGTGGCTTCACATTTGTCGATGCTGACCGGTGAAGTCTGGCTGAACCTGGCCGGCTGCGGGCTCAATGCCGGCCAGGAGCTGCTGATGTTCCTCACCCACCAGCATCGGCTCGGCCAATTGGGCCATGTGGTGGTGCTCAGCGGCCTCAATACACTGGCCCATGAAGCCCTTGGCGAAGTCCTCGCCAGCCCCCACGACCCGCTTCACGCCACGGCCCTGCGCGACACGCTGAACAGCTACAGCGACGGCATGCCGCCTGCTGTGGCCCCGCGCCCGCAATCGCTCTGGCGACGGCTTGGCCAAGCCTTGACCACGCGCCCGCCCGTAGCGCCTGTCGCCAGGCCATTATCGCCCCCTGAAAAGCGACTGGCCCGCGCGGCCGACACCATCGGCCGCACCTTGCGCCAATGGGAGCGTCTGCTGGCAGACAGCCATGCCACCCTCACCTTCATACTCCAGCCACTGCTGCCCTGGTGCCGCGAAACCCTGCCTGAGGGTGAGCAGGCCATGCTGACGGCGCTGGAGCAACAGCCGGCCAACTTCGACCGCCTGCTCGACGGGGTCTTTGACAGCCAGTTGCACATGGCCTTCTTTCGCCGCATCAAAAGCCAGGCCGACCCGGTACCCTGTTACGACATGAACAGCATGCTCAGCAGCTCGCCGGTATTCGGCGCCGACCTGTTCGTCGACCGCCTGCACCTCAACGACCTGGGCAACAATGCCCTGGCCAAGGTCATTACCGCCAAGCTGGGCCTGGCCCAGGAAAAACACGCTCAGCGCAAGGTCACACCCATCAAGCTCGTCTGACAGTTGCCTGCTGGTCTTTCGGCGAGGGCCCTTGGGTGGCTAGAATACGTCGTCGTTCCGATCCGCCTGAGGCGCACCTGTACCTGTCATGAACATCGAAGCCGTCCATCAACAACTGGCCGCCTGCCGTGACTGCGCTTTTCACGAGGCATGCCTGTGAGTCGCGCGGTCATCCTGCCCCCGCTGTTGATCGCCCTGATGCCGTTGGCTGCGCAAGCGCTTGACGTGCGCATCGACCCTCATGCCGACCTGCTCTACCGCCAGGCCCTGCCGCTGCTGGAACAGGCCGACAGCCAAGATGACAGCGCCAGTTCACTGCGCACTGCCCTGGGCAGCGACCCGGAACTCACCCGTCAGGGCCAGGCCCTTGCCCACACGTTGCCTACCGCGGTGGCACTGCTGAAAAAGTCAGTGGCGCTGGGCCACCCGGTGGCGCAGTACCGGCTGGCGCTCTACTACATGACCTATTTGCCCGCCGGGCAGATCCCCGACGCGGCCTGCCCTTTGCTGGTAGCCAGCCTCAAGCAAGGCTTCGCGGCTCCGGCACCGGCCATCGCCACCTGGTGCCCGCCCTACAACGCCAGCGTGGAGTATCGCGCTGCACTGGAGGCGATCCCGAGCATGGCCACCCAGTACGCCCCCTACTACCCGCAACCTGCCACGCGACTGGCCTGTAGCCGCAGCCAGCCGCAGGGCCTGGAAATGCAGTGGGGGCGTCAGCGCGACTACCAGGCCGAGGTGTACCGGCTGCTGGCAGACCTGGACTCGCAACAGCGTCAGACCTTGCTGCAGAAGGCCGTGGACATCAACGGGTGCGTGACAGCGCAACACGGATTGGCCAGCCATCGCTAACGCCCTTGAGCCCGAACAGGGCCCAAACCAGCAAGATCGTTCAAGCCATCCCTATTACCACTCTGGCATGCTGCGCAACCGAGTACACGCGTTGCAGCCACCATGCCCCACAGCCCACACATTGCCCGCCAAGCCTTTCTGCGTGGCGCCATCGCCATCCTCCCGCTGTCCCTGGCCGTGGCCCCCTGGGGCCTTTTGGCCGGGTCCATGGCCATTGAAGCCAACCTCAGTGCCTGGGAAGGCCAAGGCCTGTCGGCTATCGTCTTTGCCGGTGCCGCGCAACTGGTGGCGATTGGCATGCTCAAGGGCGGCGCCAACCTGGCGTCGATCCTGCTCACCACCTTGCTGCTGACCTCGCAGCACCTGCTGTACGGCCTGTCCATGCGCCCCGTGCTGTCGAACCAGCCACTGCGCTGGCGGTTGGGCCTGGGCTTTTTGCTGACCGACGAATTCTTTGCCATGACCAGCCATTACGACCAGCAACAGTTCAACCGCTGGTACGCGCTGGGCGTGGGCCTGACCTTCTATGTCGCCTGGAACCTGTTCACCCTGGCCGGCATCGTGCTTGGCCAGAACATTCCGCACCTCGACCAGTTGGGCCTGGACTTTTCCATTGTCGCCACCTTCGTCGCCCTGATCGCGCCCCTGGTGCGCAACCTCGCAACGGTAGTGTGTGTGGCCGTTTCGCTGTTCTGCTCGGTGCTGTTCAGTGCCTGGCACTGGGAAACCGCCTTGGTGGCGGCAGGCCTGCTCGGCATGAGCGCCGGTTTCGTTTGCCAGAAGTGCTTTGGAGGCCGTGCATGACCTGGTTACTGATATTCGCCATGGGCGCCATCGTGTTCCTCAACCGCTATGCGTTTCTCGAACCGCGCCTGCCTTTGCGCCTAAGCTCCAACGCCCGGCAGTTTCTCGGGTTTGCGGTGCCGGGCATGCTCACCGCCATCTGCGGGCCGATCATCTTCATGCCTGACTATCACCTGAACCTGAGCCTGCTCAACCCGTATCTGCTGGGCTCAGTGGTGGCCGTCGCCCTGGTGCTGTTGACCCGCAGCGTGTTGCTGAGCATGCTGGTGAGCATGTTGATCTTCTTCCTCCTGCGCAGCTGGCTGGCATGACCACGCCCCTGCGTGAACAGACACACCTGTGGCAGGCGCCGGCGCTGGGCGACGTCGAGATGCTGCACGCGCGGTACTTTCAGCAACGCTTCGCCCCGCACGTGCACGAAGGCTATGTGTTCACCGTGATCGAGTCCGGCGCCCAGCGCTTCTGGCATCGTGGCAGCGAGCACCTGGCCCCGGTCGGCAGCATGGTGCTGATCAACCCCGACGAGCTGCACACCGGCGCCACTGCCCATGAAGCCGGTTGGCGCTATCGCGGCTTCTACCCGGAACATGAACGGGTCACCGGCGTGCTGGAGGAGCTGGAGCTCGGCCGGCACGGCAGGCCCAGCTTCAAGGACAGTGTGATCCAGGACCCGGCCCTGGCGCTGGCCTTCAGCCAGTTGCACCAGCTGTCCGAATCGGCTGCCAGTGCGCTGGAGCAGCAGACCGCCTGGCGCCATGCCGTGCTGGCCTTGGTGCAACGCCACGGGCAGTGCGCCGAGCCATCAGCACCCGGCCTCGAGCCCCTGGCGGTGGCGCGTGCGCGCGAATTGCTGGAGAGCCAACTGGCCGCCCCGCCCTCGCTTGAAGCCCTGGCGGCTGCGGTCAACCTGTCGCCCTTCCACTTCGCCCGGGTGTTTCGCCAGGCCACCGGTTTGCCGCCGCATGCCTGGCTCAAGCAACGGCGCCTGGCCCGAGCCCGGGAATTCTTGAAAAGCGGCCTGGCGGCGTCCGAGGTGGCATTCAGCCTGGGCTTCGCTGACCAAAGCCACCTGAGCCGGCAGTTCAAGCAGGCCTATGGCGTGACGCCGGGGGCCTATCGACAGGCCTGCCTGCACAGCTAGGCAGGCCGCGGAACTGGCCGGGCAAACGGGTCAGGCACTGCTACACTGACAGGGCTGAATTGGAGGATCCTGCCATGTCCGAAAGAGAGCTCACCACCCTCATATCGCTGATGAACCAGCGTCAGGCCTGCCTGAGCAGTGCTTGCAAGGAGATCGCCGACTGGATCGACCGGCAGGGCGATGTGCCCGTCGCCGGCAAGATTCGCGCGAGCCTCAAGGCCCTGGAGGCCGACGAAGCCCAGGTACGCAAGACCTTGACCTCGCTGACCCTGGACAGGCCGCTGCCACGCTTTCGCAGCTGAATGAACTGGGGCCGCTATGCGGCCCCCGGTATTTCAGTGATTCATGTGCATGTGGTCATGCCCACCGCCAGCCTCGGCGTTGAGCGGGCGCACCGGCGCCTGCACCTGCAGCGTTTGCTTGCCACCCTTGGTGTCTTCGATGAACAGGGTCAGAGGTACCTGTTCACCCTCCTTCACCTGCTGCTTCAAGCCCATCAGCATGACGTGCAAGCCATTCGGGTCCAGGGTAACCGCCTTGCCAGCCGGCAACTCGACTGCCTTGACCTCACGCATGCCCATCACATCACCGTTCATGGTCATTTCATGCACCTGCACGGTCTTGGCCACTGGCGACTCGACCCCTACCAGCTTGCTGTCGCTGCTGGCAGTCAAGGTCATGAAGGCACCGGTGGACTGCTGGTGCGGCACGCTGGCACGGACCCAGGCATCACTCACGGTGGTCTCGGCCAACGCTGGCAGGGCAAGGCCCAGCAGGGCGATGGCGGCCAGGCCGCGCTTGAACGGTTGCAGTGAAACAGCCATTAGCAAATCTCCATCAGGGTGACCAGGTCTTCGGCGCATTCCTTGGCGTTCAGGGAATGGCCCAGGCTCAGGCGCAGAGTGCCACGTGTGTCGTAGACGTAGCTGGTGGACGAATGAGAGATGGTGTAGGTGTCACCGGCCGGGACCTTCTCGTAGAACACCTTGAATTCCTTGGCCACCTCGGCGATTTCCTCAGGGGTACCGGTCAGGGCGGTGAACGACGGGTCGAACGCCTTGACGTAGGCATCGAGCACTTCGGGGGTGTCGCGCTCCGGGTCCAGGGTGATGAACACCACCTGGAACAGGTCACGGTCACGGCCCTTGAGCATTTGCCTGATTTGCGCCGCGCGCGCCAGCGTGGTCGGGCAGACCGCCGGGCACTGGGTGAAGCCGAAGAAGATCATCGGCATGCTGCCGTAGAAGCTCGACAGGGTACGCGGGTTGCCTTGGGGGTCCTTGAGGTTGAACTTGCGCCCAAGGATTTCGTTGCTCATGTTCTTGCCGTACTTGAACTCGAGACCCCGGGCCGGGCTGCAGCCGGCCAGCAGGCCAAGCCCGAGAACGCCCATCCCAGCGACAACCGCGCGCCGGGTATACAGATCATTCATGGAACCATCCTTTACAGGCCATCCTTCACAGGAAAGGTGCCGACCCAGGGAGGGGCCGGTCGAAAAACCGGGGCATTCTTACATGACACCCCAAGTGCTTCTACCCGATGAAGGCGGTGTTGGCCTGCAGCCCTTTGAATACGGGCTGCGGCCTGTTGTCGCAGGGGTTGAATCCGTAACAGTTTGTTGCTAAGGGCGCGTACTCGTCAGTAGTACGCGTTTTCCTTCTGGGTGTGGTCAGTCACGTCACGCACACCTTTGAGCTCGGGAATGCGCTCGAGCAGGGTGCGCTCGATGCCTTCCTTCAACGTCACGTCAGCCTGGCCGCAGCCTTGGCAACCGCCGCCGAACTGCAGCACGGCAATGCCGTCGTCGACCACGTCCACCAGGCTCACCTGGCCGCCATGGCTGGCCAGACCGGGGTTGATCTCGGTCTGCAGGTAGTAGTTGATACGCTCGTTGATCGGGCTGTCCTCGTTGACCATCGGCACCTTGGCGTTTGGCGCCTTGATGGTCAGCTGGCCGCCCATGCGGTCGGTGGCGTAGTCGACCAGCGCGTCTTCAAGGAAGGGCACGCTGACCGCATCGAGGTAAGCGGTGAAGCTCTTCAGACCCACGGCGGTGTCGTCGGGCTTCTCTTCGCCCGGCTTGCAGTAGGCAATGCACGTCTCTGCGTACTGGGTGCCTGGCTGGGTGATGAAAATGCGAATGCCGATGCCGGGCGTATTCTGCTTGGAGAGCAGATCGGCCAGGTAATCATGGGCGGCGTCGGTAATGGTTATAGCGCTCATGTAAGTTCCTCACAGACTTGCGGCCAAGTGTACGCCAACCTGGCCCCGGCACAAAGTCCTAGTATTTGACTCGGGAAAGCACGTAAGCCGGGGCCTGCCCCCGTGGGGCCGCCAGCCAGGCCTGCATTCGCCGGTACAAGCCACGCTCCAGCCACTGGTAGCTGAACCACGACATTAGTCCAATGGACGGCACGCACAGGGCAAACACCAGATACGGGTTCAAGTGCAGCCGCTGGCTGGCAAACCAGCCGGCATACAGCACCAGCACGTGGATCAGGTACACCGAATACGAGCAGTCGCCCAGTGCCTTGAGCACCTGGTTACCCTTGAAGCAAGGTTCCAGGGCAATGAAGGCCAGCACCACCAAGGCACTGGGCACGCCCCAGTGCAACAGACGCTGGGAAGCGTCCAGGTGATAGAGGGCGTACCCCGCCACCCCGAGCAACGCCAGCGGCATCCACACGCCCTCGCGAATCAGGCCCCGACGATACAGCACACCCAGGCCGATACCGAGCAGGAATTCATAGATGATGTCGTTGTTGTAGAAATGGCTGAGCACGCCCAGCCGGCCCAGCACTTCACTGACCAGCAACAGCGCCGCGCTCACCAGCCACAGGTGATGGCGCTGGCGCACCAGGAACGCCAGGCCGAACAGCAGGTAGAAGAACATCTCGAAATTCAGCGTCCAGCCCACGTTCAAGGTCGGGTAGAGCCCGTACCCCCCAGGGTTTTCCGCTGGCACGAACAGCAACGACAGCAACAGGTGCTGCCAGTCGAACTGCTGGTGCGGCATCCAGCGGCTGGCCGCCAGCAGCAGGCCCGCCATGAGCAAGCTGTAGAACCAGTACGCCGGCACGATGCGCAGCACCCGGTTGAGCAGGAACTGACGCGGTTCGATGGTTTTGTCACGGGTCGACAGGTAGATCACCAGCCCACTGATGACGAAGAAGATATCGACGCCCACGGCGCCCCGGTCGGTAAGCAGTTGGCCGATCGGGCCACTGGCGTGGAAGTCGAAGAAAATCTGCATGAAATGGTGGCAAACCACCACCCAGGCGGCGAACGCCCGCAGTGCCTGAAGCGAATACAGCATGGAATACCCTGCAATTGCCGGTGCATTGAGGCCAGTGACCGAGCGCAGAGGGGGCCTTACCCGAGAAGGGCTGCCCAGCAGCCCCCCCTGCAGTCGATCAGGACCACCTACCGTTTCCGACCGCAGCTACCCCGGAAAGGTCAGGCCAACCGATCAGAGGTTCTCGTAGCGGTTCATGTCCAGCACACCCGCTTCCACCGGTTGGGTCTCCTTGATGTAGCTGTTCAGGTCATGGAAGTACTGCCAGAACTGCGGATGGCTACGGCGCACGCCCCAGCGCATGACGATGCGCTCGAACTTTCTCGGGTCATCACGCGCATACTCCATGTCTTCGACAAATTCCGGCACATCCTGGGTCGGTATGTTGAAGATGAAATTCGGGTAGCTGCTGAGTACGCCCGGGTACAAGGTCAGTGTGTCCAGCCCTGGCTGATAGCGGGAAGCCTCGCCCAGCAGGAAGGCGACGTTGCTGTGCGCACGGTTGCGCAGCAGGCTGTACACCTGGCGCTGACCGCCCTGCCCTTCGATGCGCAGCATGCTTGCCTCAGGCAGCTGGTTGATGACCTTGAGCCCCGCCGCCGGGCGCGACACCAGGCGGCTGAGCGACTGCTCGGCATTGCGGAACTCTTCGCTCATTTGCGGCCGTGAGCAGTAGGCGCCCTGGCACCGGTTGATCGGGTCGGGCGCCGCATTCAGGCTGCCGGTGCGCTGCAACAGCTTGAGGCCGAAGTCGCGCTTGGGGTTGCCAGGGTCGAGCTTGATGCCGCTCGGGGTATCGGTGTCGATGTCTTCATAGTCGAGCCACATCTTCACTTTGCCGCTGGTCTGGTACCAGTCGCTGAGGATCGCACCGCGCTGATCGGCCGGCATCAGGCGCAAGAAATTGACCTCGGCGCCGTTGCGGATCAGGTCGAAGTACAGGCGTGTCTGCAACTGGTGCGAGACGTTGCCGAACACATCGAAGTTGACCGCCAACTGGTAATAGGTGCGCTCCAGCAACGGGTAGTCGAACAGCCACACCGTGAGCGGCACATCGCCGACCAGGCCTTTGCTCACCGAGGCGCTGTCGAAGTGGCGGAAAATGCTCAGCAGCGCATTGTCGTTACCCGCCCACAACGTCGACCAGCCCGGCGCCGGCATTTCGGCATAGGCTTCGCGGCGCAGTTTTTCGTACTCGTTGCGCTTGTCGCGGTAGGCGTGCCAGAGGCTCAGCACACTGCCCACGTCATCGATCTGCCCCGGCATGGCCAGCAACGGGGTGGCGGCGCCGCGGTACTGGGCATCGGTGATGTAGCGATCATGGGCCGGCTCCTGGAACAGCGCCCAGAAGTTGTCGCGAATCACGTCGGTCGCAATCTGCCCACGGCACACCGGGCCGCGGATGAAGGTGCGCACGAAGTACTCGGCGTTGTCCAGCATGAACTGGTAGCGCGCCACCGCCGGGATCGCCTCGAAGGTCTCGAACGGGTTGGCCCGATGACGCGGGCCATAGCCGGGCAGCGCCGCAGCGTGCCAGTCACCGGCGTAAAACAGTTGCTTCACCCGCTTGAGCTTTTGTGGACCCATTGGGTAGGTGATGTGCGTCTTGTGCACGATCACGCCTTGCACCGGAATCAGCCGGTAATAGAAGTCGGTGCCCGGCGGATCATTGGGGCGACGGGTAGCGATCAGGTCGACCGGCTGGCCGCTGGGCGTGCGCGAACGCACCCACTGGAAGAAGTGGCCCTGCTCCCCGCCAACGAAGTAGATGTGCGCAAGGAACAGGTGCTCGTACAGCCAGCGCCCGACCAGGGCTTCGGTGGAGCCCGGGCGGTTGAGCAGCTCTTCCCAGTCGGCAATCTGCCTGGCCTCGGCCGGGCTCGGCTGGACCGGCTGGTACTCTACCGGCGCCCCCGTGGCCAGCCAGCGTTGCAGCGTACTGTACTCCTGGTCGGTCAGGCCGGTGACCGCCAGCGGCATGCCTTCCCTGGGGTGCGCGCCGGCGTAGGCGTCGAACTCATGGGGCAACGGGCACATGTTGTTGCGGCTGATCCCCAGGACGATGTCCTCGGGCAACTTGGCATTGGGCGTGAGCGGTGTCTTGTGCCCAAGTTCGAGCATGCGCGCCATCAGCGCCGCCTGGCTGCCCTGGCTGTCGAGCACCGAGTAGAAGCCCTTCTTGCGCCACTCGCCCTCGCTGTGGGCGTCGTAGAACAGCCGCGTGGTGGGCACCGCCTTGCTTCGGTCGCCCTGGTACACCGGTACCTTGGTGGCCCCGCGCACGGCCCCTTCGGGGCTTTCCAGCTTGAGCTGGCAGGCCGCGTCGTTACAAGCGTGGCAGGCCACGCATTTCTCGGTGAAGATCGGCTGAATGTCCTGGGTGTAGGAAATGGCCGGACTCGACTGGGGGGCTTGCCCGAACGCCACGCCGCTGATGAGCAAGGCGAAGACGCCGGCAAGAATACGATGCAGCATGTGCGAAAAGTCCTGGTTCCTGAAAGCCATCACGATTGCCTGGTCGCGCCTGGGTGCTTATGCGCCAACATGAGCAAAATTCATGCAAATGGGCGATGCGCCTAAAAACCGCGCAGCTTTGTTATGATTCGGCACCTTCTGATATCGCCCGACCAGGTAGTTCCTATGTCCGACCGCAGCGCTCGTCTCCAAGCACTCCAGCACGCACTCAAAGAGCGCATCCTGATCCTCGACGGCGGCATGGGTACTATGATCCAAAGTTATCGCCTCGAGGAACACGACTATCGTGGCACGCGCTTTGTCGATTGGCCAAGCGATGTAAAGGGTAACAACGATCTGTTGCTGCTCAGCCGCCCCGATGTCATCGCCGCCATCGAAAAAGCCTACCTGGATGCTGGCGCCGATATTCTCGAAACCAACACCTTCAACGCCACGCAGATTTCCCAGGCCGACTACGGCATGGAGTCGCTGGTCTACGAGCTGAACGTCGAAGGCGCGCGCATCGCCCGCCAGGTCGCCGATGCCAAGACCCTGGAGACGCCGGACAAACCGCGCTTCGTCGCCGGCGTGCTTGGCCCGACCAGCCGCACCTGCTCGATTTCCCCGGACGTCAACGACCCCAGCTACCGCAACGTCACCTTCGACGAACTGGTGGAAAACTACGTCGAGGCCACCCGCGGCCTGATCGAGGGCGGTGCCGACCTGATCCTGATCGAAACCATTTTCGACACCCTCAACGCAAAGGCGGCGATCTTCGCCGTGCAGCAGGTGTTCGAGGATGACCAGGTCGAATTGCCGATCATGATCTCCGGCACCATCACCGACGCCTCCGGCCGGACCTTGTCCGGGCAGACCACCGAAGCCTTCTGGAACTCGGTGCGCCATGCCAAGCCGATTTCCGTGGGCCTGAACTGCGCCCTGGGCGCCAAGGACCTGCGCCCGTACCTGGAAGAGTTGTCGACCAAGGCCGACACCCATGTCTCGGCGCACCCCAACGCCGGCCTGCCCAACGCCTTCGGCGAGTACGACGAAACCCCGGCCGAGATGGCCGCAGTGGTCGAGGAGTTCGCCGCCAGCGGCTTCCTCAACATCATCGGCGGCTGCTGCGGCACCACCCCGGGCCACATCCAGGCCATCGCCGAAGCCGTGGCCAAGTACAAACCCCGCGAGATCCCGGAAATCGCCAAGGCCTGCCGCCTGTCGGGCCTGGAACCGTTCACCATCGATCGTCAGTCGCTGTTCGTCAACGTTGGCGAGCGCACCAACATCACCGGCTCGGCCAAGTTCGCCCGGCTGATTCGTGAAGAGAACTACACCGAAGCCCTGGAAGTGGCCCTGCAGCAGGTCGAGGCCGGCGCCCAGGTGATCGACATCAACATGGACGAAGGGATGCTCGACTCCCAGGCCGCCATGGTCCGCTTCCTCAACATGATCGCGGGTGAGCCGGACATCTCCCGGGTACCGATCATGATCGACTCCTCCAAATGGGAAGTGATCGAGGCGGGCCTGAAGTGCATCCAGGGCAAGGGCATCGTCAACTCGATCTCCATGAAAGAAGGCGTCGAGCAGTTCAAGCACCACGCCCGCCTGTGCAAACGCTACGGCGCCGCCGTGGTGGTGATGGCCTTCGACGAGGTCGGCCAGGCCGACACCGCCGCGCGCAAGAAAGAAATCTGCAAGCGCAGCTACGACATCCTGGTCAACGAAGTGGGCTTCCCGCCGGAAGACATCATCTTCGACCCGAACATCTTCGCCGTCGCCACCGGCATCGAAGAGCACAACAACTATGCCGTCGACTTCATCGAAGCCTGCGCCTACATCCGTGACCACCTGCCGCACGCGCTGAGCTCGGGCGGGGTGTCCAACGTGTCGTTCTCGTTCCGCGGCAACAACCCGGTGCGTGAAGCGATCCACTCGGTGTTCCTGTTCCACGCCATCCGCAACGGCCTGACCATGGGTATCGTCAACGCCGGCCAGTTGGAGATCTACGACGAGATCCCGGCCGACCTGCGCAACAAGGTCGAGGACGTGGTGCTCAACCGCACCCCGGAAGGCACCGATGCACTGCTGGCCATTGCCGACGACTACAAAGGCGGCGGCGCCACCAAGGAAGTCGAGAACGAGGCCTGGCGCTCACTGCCGGTCGGCAAGCGCCTGGAACACGCCCTGGTCAAAGGCATCACTGCGCACATCGTCGAAGACACCGAAGAATGCCGCCAGCAATGCGCGCGGCCCATCGAGGTCATCGAAGGCCCGCTGATGAGCGGCATGAACGTGGTCGGCGACCTGTTCGGTGCCGGCAAGATGTTCCTGCCCCAGGTGGTCAAGTCGGCACGCGTGATGAAGCAGGCCGTAGCCCACCTGATCCCGTTCATCGAGGCCGAAAAAGGCGACAAGCCCGAGGCCAAGGGCAAAATCTTGATGGCCACGGTCAAGGGCGACGTGCACGACATCGGCAAGAACATCGTCGGCGTGGTCCTGGGCTGTAACGGTTACGACATCGTCGACCTCGGCGTGATGGTGCCGGCAGAGAAGATTCTGCAAACCGCACGCGACGAGAAATGCGACATCATCGGCCTGTCCGGCCTGATTACCCCGTCGCTGGACGAGATGGTCCACGTTGCCCGCGAAATGCAGCGCCAGGGCTTCAACCTGCCGCTGATGATCGGTGGTGCAACCACGTCCAAGGCGCACACGGCCGTGAAGATCGAGCCCAAGTACAGCAACGACGCGGTGATCTACGTCACCGACGCTTCGCGCGCCGTCGGCGTAGCAACCCAGTTGCTGTCCAAGGAGCTCAAACCCGGCTTCGTCGAAAAGACCCGCCTGGACTACGTCGATGTCCGCGAGCGCACGGCCAACCGCAGTGCCCGTACCGAGCGCCTGAGCTACGCCAAGGCGATTGCCGCCAAGCCGCAATACGACTGGGCCGGCTACCAGCCCGCAGTGCCCTCCTTCACCGGCGTCAAGGTGCTGCAGGACATCGACCTGCGGACCCTGGCCGAGTACATCGACTGGACCCCCTTCTTCATCTCCTGGGACCTGGCCGGCAAGTTCCCGCGCATCCTCACCGACGAAGTGGTCGGCGAAGCGGCCACAGCGCTGTACAAAGATGCCCGCGAGATGCTCGACAAGCTGATCGACGAGAAGCTGATCAGTGCCCGCGCAGTGTTCGGCTTCTGGCCGGCCAATCAGGTCGCCGATGACGATATCGAGGTGTATGGCGACGACGGCCAGCCGCTGGCGACCCTGCACCACCTACGCCAGCAGACCATCAAGCCCGACGGCAAGCCGAACTGGTCGTTGGCCGACTTCGTCGCGCCGAAGGGCAGCGGTGTCACCGACTACGTCGGCGGCTTCATCACCACCGCCGGTATCGGCGCCGAGGAAGTGGCCAAGGCGTATCAGGACAAGGGCGACGACTACAGCTCGATCATGGTCAAGGCCTTGGCCGACCGCCTGGCCGAAGCCTGCGCCGAGTGGCTGCACGAACAGGTGCGCAAAGAGCACTGGGGTTACGCCCGTGACGAACACCTGGACAACGAGGCGTTGATCAAGGAGCAGTACAGCGGCATCCGCCCTGCCCCAGGCTACCCGGCCTGCCCGGACCACACCGAGAAAGAAACCTTGTTCCGCCTGCTCGATGGCACGGCCATTGGCGAGACCGGCGCAAGCGGCGTGTTCCTGACCGAACACTTCGCGATGTTCCCGGCGGCGGCGGTCAGTGGCTGGTATTTTGCCCACCCGCAGGCGCAGTACTTTGCCGTGGGCAAGGTAGACAAGGACCAGATCGAGCGCTACAGCGCGCGCAAGGGCCAGGAAGTGAGCGTGAGCGAGCGTTGGTTGGCACCTAACCTCGGGTACGACAACTAAGACTCTGCTGGCCCTTTCGCGGGTTTAACCGCGAAAGGGCCAGCAAAGCCAACTACCCTGGCATTGCCTACACTGTCCCTGATTGCCTCCGAAACCCAGGAGCCACCATGGACGACTCAAGCCAAGGCAAGCCCCCCACCTTCTGGCAAATGCTGCACAGCATCCTCGCCGCCGCCTTCGGCGTGCAAAGCGGCAAGAACCGCGCGCGCGACTTCACCCACGGCAAGGCCAGCCACTTCATTGCCATGGGCACGGTGTTCACCCTGCTGTTCATTCTGCTGCTGATCGGGTTGGTGCAGCTGGCCATGCACCTGACGGCACGCTGACGTTCAGCCTGAATGAAAACGCCTGCAGGCATCCACCCCGCAGGCGCTCAGGCTGCATCACGGTCTGAAGGGAAGTCTACTGGTGGCTGACCCAATACACGGCGGTAACGACCACCAGCACGATCAAGCACAGAATCGCCCAGGCATCGACACTGCTGTCAGCTTTGCGGACCTTGGTTGAGTTTCCCATTGCATTGCCTCTTGTAGTGGTTATGGGAATGCACTTCACCCAAAGCAGTAAAGACGAGCAATGCCCTTCCCTCAAGCAGGGTTTTTCGTTAGTCGCGCCAGGCAGATCAATAGTCCACAGGGGAAGTCAGGAAGGGATACTGAAAATCGGATGGACGGCCTTCAGCGCTGTAGCGTCGAAAGTCGACGCCGTAGTCGTCACGTCCGAGCAGCTTGAGCCAGCGTCGGGCCTTGTCCGGGTCAATCGACTGCAGCACCGGCACACTGTGCTCACGCCGCCCGTCCCGATTGATCGGCAGCCCCTGCGCATCGTCATTGAGCATGACCATGGCCCAACCACCCAAGGTGAAATGCCCGCCCATGAGCACGCCCAGACGCCCGTCGATGCGCGCACGCAGCGCTTGCGGCGAGCTGTTGACGGCGCTGAATACCGCATCCCGCCCCGGTATTCGCCCGGCAGCCTCGAACGCCTGCATGGCGCCGAAGGCCATCTCGTCGTTGGCCGACCACACCAGGCGTGTGCCCGGGTAGCGCTGCAACAGCAGTTGCGCCTGCTCGAATGCACGCTGCCGGTTCCAGCCGCCATACACCACCTGGCGCAAGCGCACCTGGGGGAAGTCGGCCAAGGCGCGGCGCATGCCCGCTTCACGCAGCTGCGAGGCGGGGGTGGTCTTGACCCCGGCAAACGCCACGAGGTCCACCGGCTCGTTGCTCGGCGGCAGCAGGGCGACCATCTCGTGCAGCATCTGGTAACCGGCTTGCTCGTCGTTGGTGATCAACGTGCCCAGTACCTGGGCATACTTCTCGGGCTGGGCCTCGATGCTCTGCGCCTGGCTGGCGGTCAGGCCGTTATTGACCAGAAACAGCTTGACCCCGGTGCCCTGGGACAGCCGGATGATTTCCGGCGCCACGTACTGCTCGTTGACCAGCACCAGGTAGTCCGGGCGCTGCGGGCCTTTGAGCAGCGCCCGTGCCTGGTTCAGCGCACGTTCGGCGCTGCGTTCGCTGTATTCCACCCGCAGCGTCAGGCCCAGGTCGTCGGCCGCCGCCTGCATGAAGCGCGAATAGCCAACCCAGAATGTCTCGTTCGAAAGGCCCGGGTTAAGGAACACGACTGAAGCAGCCTGCGCATTGGCTGCCAACGGCAGGCTCAGGCACAAGCTTTGGCAGAGCGCCTTGAGCATGCGGTTACACCCCTTGCAACAAACCCGCGAGTATAAACCTACGACCCGCGTTGACGAACAAATGCCAGTCAGTCTCACTTAGTTCGTTTGGTTCTTTTCATATGCAAAAACATCACTTTAGCGCATAAACACACTCTGATATCGTTTCCCAGCTCCGAACCGGAGTGCGCGGCCGTGCGCGCGAATAGCTGCATGCAGCCTGAGACAGGACTTTTATGTACGTATACGACGAGTACGATCAGCGGATCATCGAGGACCGCGTCAAGCAGTTCCGTGATCAGACCCGCCGCTACCTGGCCGGTGAGCTGAGCGAAGAAGAATTCCGCCCTCTGCGCCTGCAGAACGGCCTGTATATCCAACGTTTCGCGCCGATGCTGCGCGTCGCCGTGCCTTATGGCCAGCTGAACGCCCGCCAGGTCCGCACACTGGCCAAGATCGCTCGCGACTACGACAAGGGCTACGCCCACATTTCCACCCGCCAGAACGTGCAGTACAACTGGCCGGCGCTGGAAGACATCCCGGACATCCTTGCCGAGCTGGCCACCGTGCAGATGCACGCGATCCAGACCAGCGGCAACTGCCTGCGCAACACCACCACCGACCAGTTCGCCGGTGTCGCCGCAGATGAGCTGATCGACCCGCGCCCGTGGTGCGAGATCGTCCGTCAGTGGACCACCTTCCACCCGGAATTCGCCTACCTGCCGCGCAAGTTCAAGATTGCCATCAACGGCTCGAAGGAAGACCGCGCTGCCATCGAAGTGCACGATATCGGCCTGGAGCCGGTGCGCAACGAAGCCGGCGAGCTTGGCTTCCGCGTGCTGGTGGGCGGCGGCCTGGGCCGTACCCCGGTGGTCGGCTCGTTCATCAACGAGTTCCTGCCCTGGCAGGACCTGATCAGCTACCTGGACGCCATCCTGCGCGTGTACAACCGTTACGGTCGCCGTGACAACAAGTACAAGGCGCGGATCAAGATTCTGGTCAAGGCGCTGACGCCTGAAGTGTTCGCCGAGAAGGTCGAGGCCGAAATGGTCCACCTGCGTGGCGGCAGCAGCACCCTGACCGAAGATGAAGTCCAGCGCGTGTCGCGCCACTTCGTCGACCCGGACTACCTGGCCCTCGACAACGTCGATTACAGTGCCCAGGACGCCGAATACCCAGGTTTCGCTCGCTGGCGCTCGCGCAACACCCGCGCCCACAAGCGCCCTGGCTACGTGGCCGTGACCTTGTCGCTGAAGCCCACCGGCGTTGCCCCTGGCGACCTGACCGACAAGCAGCTGGACGCCGTGGCGGACCTCGCCGAGCGCTACAGCTTTGGCTTCCTGCGCACCTCGCACGAGCAGAACATCATCCTCGCCGACGTCGAGCAGCGCCAGCTGCACGCCCTGTGGCAGGAGCTGCGTGAAGGTGGCTTCGCCACGCCGAACATCGGCCTGTTGACCGACATCATCTGCTGCCCGGGGGGTGACTACTGCTCGCTGGCCAACGCCAAGTCGATCCCGATCGCCGAATCCATCCAGCGCCGTTTCGACGACCTGGACTACCTGTTCGACATCGGCGAGATCGACCTCAACATCTCTGGCTGCATGAACGCCTGCGGCCACCACCACGTGGGCCACATCGGCATCCTCGGCGTGGACAAGAAAGGCGAGGAGTTCTACCAGGTGTCCCTGGGCGGCAACGCTGCGCGTGACGCGAGCCTGGGCAAGATCCTCGGCCCATCCTTCGCCCAGGACGCCATGGCCGACGTGATTGAAAAGCTGATCGCCGTGTACGTCGAACAACGTACCGAGGAAGAGCGCTTCATCGACACCTACCAGCGTATCGGCATCGACCCCTTCAAGGAACGCGTCTATGCAGCGAATCATTAAGAACAACCAGATCGTCGACGAAACCTGGCACCTGCTGCCCAAGGAAACCACCCTCGACGAGCTGAGCAACTGCGACGATTACATCGTCCCGCTGCAACTGTGGCGTGACCATGCCCACGTGCTCAAGGCCCGCGACGGCGGCCTGGGCGTGTGGCTGGACAGCGACGAGGAAGCGGAAGAGATCGGCGAGGACGTGCAGCACTTCCAGGTCATCGCCCTGAACTTCCCGGCCTTCACTGATGGGCGCAACTACTCCAACGCGCGCCTGCTGCGTGACCGCTACCAGTTCAAAGGCGAGCTGCGCGCCATCGGCGACGTTCTGCGCGACCAGCTGTTCTTCATGGCCCGTTGCGGTTTCGATGCGTTTGCCATCCGTGCCGACAAGGACCCGGAAGATGCACTGGAAGGTCTGAAAGACTTCTCGGTGACCTATCAGGGCGCCACCGATCAACCGCTGCCGCTGTTCCGCCGCCGCTGACCGCTGCAAGTACGGCCCACCACCCGGCGGGCCGTACCCTTTCTTCTACTGCAACCCACGCAACACCGCTTTTCAGCCTCTACGGCCCCGGGGTTTCCTGCTCGCAGTGGCTTGCTGCTGCTCTAGCGCCCTGGCCCATTCGGCCTGCACCCGTGCCAGCGCCTCGCGTATTCGCTCCATGACTTCTTCGTTCAGCTGATTCTGTTCGAGATTGATCGTTTCCGGGTGGGCTTCGATCCAGTTCAACGCGTCCTCGCCAAGCGTCGCAATGCGGTTACCACGCAGGTCCACGACCAGGTCCGGGTAGCGCTGCATCAACGCCAGCGGAACACTGCGCAAGCCCGTTGCACGCAACGACACGTACTGCAGGTGAACGTTGTAGCGCAACTGAGGGGCCACACCCAACGGGTTTCCATCAAAGTCCAGGACTTCCAACCGGGAGAACCACTCCAGGCGCAACTGGCTTGCTGCATCGAGGGTTATCACATTGTCGTGCAGGTACAGCTGGGTCAGCCTGCCCAGATGATTCAAATGCTCCGGGACAGTGGCAAAGCGGTTCGCGCCAAGGTTGAGAATATTCAGTTGGGCAAGGTTGCCAAGGCTGCTGGGCACACTGCTCAGCAGGTTACCGCTCAACTGCAGGTTCTCAAGGCTTGCCAACTGCCCGATGCGCTCATCGAGTACGTTGAGCCGATTGAACGAAAGGTCCAGGCTGGCCAGTTGGGCCAACTGCTCGACTCCGGCCGGCAGTTGCTCCAGGTGGTTGCCACTGAGGTCCAGATCGGTCAGGTGGGTCACGTGCTGCAACCCTGTCACCGTCTCAAGCAGATTTCCGCCAAGGTCCAAGCTGCGCAACTGCGGCAGGTGTTCCAGCCCGCCAAGCTCGGTCAGTCGGTTGCCAGACAGCTGCAAGACCTCCAGATTGGGGAAATGACGCAGGAAATCAGCCTCGATGGTCGAAAGCTGATGATTGCCCAGAGACAAGGCTCGTAGCCGGTCGAACATGATGCCGCCGGGCAGCACTGGCAAAGAACTGATGGTCATTCCCGTGCGGGTTGTACCCAGGGACGGCCCTTCTTCGCGATAATTCGACTGCCAGATCGTGCGCAGTACATCCGCGACATGGGACCGCGCTGTATGCTCTGGCTCGCCCGGCAACCCGCGCCATAGCGCCAGGCTTGTTTCAAGCCGCCTCGACAGGTGCGCAAACGCCCGGGTGCCAGGCCCCTGGGGAGGGTGGAGCCGATACCATGTCCAGTAACTGCCGCGGGCCAGTGTCAGCGTCAGTGCCTGCTCCTCCTCCCGGCGCTGTTCGGTGATGCGCGCCAACGCTTCTGGCGCCCCCTGATCGTGGCCTTGGTCTGCGGCAAGTGCGGCTTGTCGTTCAACGTAGGCCTGACGGATGACAGCAAACTGATCGTCGTAAGCAACCCGAACGTGATCTTCCCAGAACGCCTGCTGCGCCAGGAACTGGCTGAGCGCCTCGGCCGTCTCGGCCTCATACACAGCGGCTTCGGCCCCGACAAGATCATCTGGCGTCACATGCTCGACGTGCCTGAAACTCAAGTACGTCGGCTGGCCATAAATGCCCAACTGCTCTGCGAGCTGTGCCCGAAATGCCAGGTAGATCTCACTGGGGTTGAATGACACGGCGCGCAGACGCAGGCCGTCCATATGACGTGCAGCAAAGCGGTTCACCTGATCGAGCCTGAACAGCTCACGCCCAAGGCTACGCAGCTCACGCTCGATACGCCGGCCGTGCACCCCATCGGTACGCAATGCAACCTGCAACCTGATGATGAGGGCATCAAGGTCGACGCTGCTGCGAGGCACAGCCGCTTGCAGGAAAATTGCCTGTCGAATGTGAGCATGGTGGTACATGGCGTTTATCAACTCGCCTACCCGACGCCGCATCTCTGCGGGTTCAAGCGCAAACTTCTCGCTAGCCCGCAACGCATCGAGAAATGCGAAGAACCCGCCGCTGCCAGCCTCATGCTCTAGCGCCCGCCACTGGCTGCGATGCAGTGCCGCTTCGTGCTCGCTCACCCCTTCGAACCAGCGCTCACTGCCTCCTGCGCCCTGCTCGAGTGGTACTGCAGGCGCCCCCAGCGCCAGCCGCTCACGTGCTACTGCTGATAGCGGATTACCCAGCAAATGCACCCGTTCGGGGTTGGCGCGCAGCGCGTTCGCCTGCGCTTCGCTGATGTCAACGATGAGGTTGTCGCGCAGATCAATCTGCCGAAGCTGCGTCAATGCAGCAGTTTCGGGTATCGATGCCAACCGGTTAGACGACAAATCCAGACGATGCACATTGGGAAAGCGGGCGAGAAAAGCCGAGTCGACACTTGTCAGATCCAGGCTACGCAGGGTAAGCGTGGTCACATGATCAAAACGCACCGTTTCTGGCAGTTCCGGCAGGGTGCCCAGGCGCGTGCCTTCCAACGTCAGTGCTGGATTCCCTTCAACATCGTGCACGCGTCGCTGCCAGGCATGACGAATCCGCCGTGCCATACGCACCCGCCTGAGCAACTGGATCGGCCCGGACGATTGTCGCCGCCACAGGCCCAATGCCTGATCCAGGGCACGCAGCTCTTCACACAGGCGCAGGTAGTAGTTCCAAGGGGTCAGCCCAAGCGCGCGGGCGTCTTGCGCGAAGCGTGCCATCGTACTTGAGTCAATGTCGGGGAACAGCCGTTGGATACCGCGCCGCAACGCACGATCGCTGCTCTCGCCACGCCCGCTCAGCGGGTAGCCCAGGCGACCATCGCCGAGCCGTACCGGCGGCCTGAAACCACGTCCGATCGGCGCCATGCCCAACAGCGCTGCGGCATGATCGCGCTGCTCACCGGCCCACAGCGACAGCGCCTCAGCCAGCGCCTCAGGTGAGTCGCCAGCGTTACCCAACGCCCGCTTCTGCCAAGGGTCAAGTTGCAGCAACAGGGCCTGGAACAAAGAGTCTTCGGCCGTTGCCGATGGCAGCGGGACACCGTGCGCATCCAACGCCTGATAGCCATGGGCAGTTCTGACTACGCTACGGACTTCACTAGCTTCTTGCGCACCGGCCCAGGCAGACCGTGCGCCCAAGTGCGTATCGCCGCGCACCTCGATGCGCACGCCGCGCCAAGGAGCACGTTCAGCGATCAGGCCCAGCGCCAGTTGCTCGGTATCACGATTGATCGCTGCGGCTTGCAGCAGCCCCGCGCAAGCGCGGTCCAGGCGCGTATCGCGCAAGTACCAGCGCGCGTGCTCGGCCAAGGCCAGCGGTACACGCTGGTGCGCCTGCAACTGCTCGACCAGGTCTTCACCAGCGTGTGCGATGATCTCCCGCGCGCCCAGCACCGACAACCCGGGGAAATCCCGACGCAGCAGGGTTTCGGCCTCGGACGGCCAGGGCTGCTGCGCCAGCAACTGCAGCTCGAAGCCCTCGCCTTGCAGCCCTGGCAACTGCGTGTGCAACTGTTGCCGCTGCAGCGCATCCAACACGCGGGCCGGGGGCGAGGCGTGTTCCACATGCAATCGGCGCAACAGGTCTTCATTGAGCCCTGTGGCCCGCATCACGCTATGTATGGCCTGCTCGTCGAGGTTCGCCCAATCTGCAGCGAGGTCCTTGAACAGCTGAACACTGCCGTGCCATTCATGTGGGGTCTCAAGTTCATGCTGCCAGCCACCGGCATCGTTGCCTTCAAGCAACGGTGCGTAGGCATTGCTGCGCGTGGGGTGCCGGATACGGCGCTGCTGGGTTTCGCCGTCTGCTGAGGTCACATGGCTGGCCAGGGGGGTACGCACCACTTCTGCGCCTTGCACCGTGACCACCGTGCCGACGGTGCCTTGGTGTTGAACGGCATACCCTGGCAAGTCGAGGTCGCACAACTTCACCGTGCCATCAACCGCATGCACCGGCACCAACGTTTCGACCCGTACGTTACGCGCCAGCCGGTGCGATGCTGCGCCTGCACCAGCATTCACAGCGGTCATGGCCACGGTTTCTGCAACCGCATACACATGTTCCAGAGCGCCCTGGCGATCCCCCAGTTGCCAATCGGCATAACCCTCGTAGACCTCATCCGCCACCTGCAGCGCAGTGATGCCCAGCAGCGGCAAAGCCAGCACGGGCAGCGCGAAACTTGCCAGGCCCAACGCATCAAGGGCAAAACTCAGGTAGAAATGCAGGCGCCTGTCGCGTACCTGCGCATCCACTTCTGCAGTGGGCACGCCGTGCACCTTGGCGTTGTCCAGCAGGGTGTCGATCTGCTGCGTGCGCAAATGCTCGAACAGCGGCAGCTCGATTGCTTCATGACGCCCGTCAAGCTCGACCGGCACATCCCGGTCGGTGGCTTTCAGCGCGTTATCCAGGGCGCGCACGTAGGCTTGCAGGTCACGTGCACCGATGAACCGCTGAAAGAACTCGACGTACCCAGGCAAGCGAAACTGCTTGCCCAGGGTCAAGTACAAGACATCCCAGGACGGGTACCAGGTCAAGGGGCCTTGAGGGTCATCGGGGATCCAGCACAATATCCCCTCGAATACCTCACCAGTGGCCTCCTGATGAGTGATTTCAAACGCCACCGCACCGCGTACCCGCTGACCGAATACCCGCAGTTGCATGGGCCGCAGCCCTGAAGCCGAAAACGCCTCGGATGAAAACAGCGCAACCAGCGCAGCACAATGTTCATAAGCGTGCTGCGCAATTTCCCCGTTGACCAGCGATAACCGCAACGCCGCCTCCAGGTTTGCACGCAAGCCCTCCTCGATCAGTGCTTCGAGTTGACGACCGGCCTCCCCTGCTGGTGTCAGGTGCGCCTGGAGGTACGACTGGTACTGGCCACCGAGGTCGAGCGAGCGGCACAGCCTGAAGAATGCCTTGGGAGCAAGCGAACAAGGCTGCCCGGTTGCATCCAGCACCGCGGTCCCCTGCATGATTGCGCTGGCGAATGTTTCGCCCTCGGTGAAGTTATGCAAGGCCGATTGCAGCAAGCTGTGTTCATAAACCTGTTCTTTGACCCCATCTGGCACGTGCGCAATGTGCGAGGGGAAGCGCTGCAAGGTTCTGCGTCGCAATCTGGCCTGACGCACATCGAGCGTCAGCTGATGCTGCGCTTGCAGTGCGTGTTCCAGCAATGGGGCGGCGAAGACGTCCAGCGGTGCGATCTGCGCCAGCAGGTCGTGCAGTAGCTGCTGTACCTGCTGTTGACGGCGCTGGCTTTCGTGTAACGCGTAAAGGGTATCGAGCGGGGCCTCGGTCAGCCAGGCAGGCAAGCGACTGGCAATCAAGGCATCCGTTGACGCTTCGGGAAATGGCGGGGTCTGCATCACAGGCTCCTTATGGCGAGAGCTGCGATTGCACCACTGCCAAGCGGGGGGCTGGCGGTAACTATTGCAAACCGCCCCACTGGCAGCGGCAGCCCCTGAATCAACCGCGCTGGCTTAGCGTGTCGAACTGCACCCGCGCGGCACGCCAACGTGCCAGCACGTGCTCATCAAGGGGATTGTTGTTGATGTTGAGCCGGTTCGGGTGCTGGCGAATCCAGATCAAGGCCCGCTCGCTCAATTCGACGATCAGATTATCGGCAAGGTCCACATACAGCTGCGGATGATGCTCCAGAAAAGCCAATGGAAATTCCCTCAGGCCTGTCGAGCGCAGCGACAGATGGGCCAGGTGGTCGAGGTTACGCAGTGGCGGGATCATGCCGATCGGGTTGCCATTCAAGCTGAAGGTTCGCAGCGCGCTGAACGCTTCCAGGCGTTGGCCGCCTGAGACATCGATGACGATCTGGTTATCGCCCAGGTACAGTTCGGTCAGCTGTCTCAGCCGTTCCAGGCCCTCGGGTATCGCGGTGAGCTGGTTGCCGCGCAAATTGAGGATTTCAAGGCTGGTCAGGTTACCAATGGCCGCCGGGACATTCACTAGCCTGTTCTCGGCCACGTGCAGCTGCAACAACCGGCTCAGCCCGCCTAACGCCTCCGGCAGTTGGTCAAGGCGATTGCCGGCAAGGTTCAACTTGGTCAACCCGACCATGCGCTCGACACCCGCTGGCAACGACGTGAACCGGTTATTGCTCAGGTTCAGATACTGTAGCCGGATCAACCTGTGAATCTGATCGGGAAGGCCAGACAACAGGTTGTCACTCAGGTCCAACTGAGTCAGCAGCGTCAGGCCCTCCACACCCTCAAGCGCAGTCAGCCGGTTGCGCCGCAGATCCAGACGGGTGAGTCTGGTTAGCGTTGCCAACCCAGGCACCTCACTGACCTCGTTGTCATTCAAGATCAGTTGCGTCAGCGACGACATAGGCTGAACCCCATCGACGGTGGTCAAGCGGTTGTGCTGCAGGTCCAGGCTGATCAAACGGCGCAGGCCGCTCAAGCCAGGCACCGCAGTCAGTTTGTTGCCACTCAATCGCAGGCTCCGCAACTGGGTGAAACGGCCAAGGAAATCATCCTCCAGCGAGGTCAACCTGAGATTGCTCAAGCACAGTCGGTGCAGGTTCCCGAACTGGATATCAGCTGGCAGCAGGGGCAGGCCCTCGACTGGCTCATTGCGTACTACCAACTCCTCCACACCGCCGGGTCCATAGAAATCAGGCTCCCACGCCTCACGAATCAGTTGCCCGACGCGCTGGCGGCGATGGTAATTTTCCGGCGTGGCTTGCCCCCGCCAACCACGCAGGCTGAGGTCTAGCCGCTCGACCTGCCTGGCCAGGTCACTGAACGCTGTCCAGACCGTGCGGCCCGGCCTCTGCTCCAGTTGCATCGCCAACCACATCACATCCCTTGCCGAGCGGTGCGTGAACAACTGGTGCAGCCCAGTGCGAATGGACTGGCGGGCACGCAGGTCTGCCGTGGTGAATACCTGACCGCGCAGTGGGCGCGAGGCATCGCCACCACTCAGCGGGTAGCCCAGTCGACCATCGCCAAGGCGCACTGGCGGGCGTACAGCCCCCTCTGCCGGCGCCATGCCAAGCAACGTTGCCGCGCGCTCCCGTGGTTCGCCAGCGCGAATGGCCAAGGTATGGCCAAGCTGCTCAGCCGTAGCTACACCCTCGCCAAGCACCTGCTTCTGCGCCTCATCGAGGTGCCACCATAGCGCCTGGCACAGGCTGTCATTTTCGCTCGCCGACGGCAGTGGCGCCCCCGATTCATGCAGAGCCTGGTAACCCTGGCCACGCCTGACGATGTACCTCACCTGGCTGGCATCCTGTGCACCGGACTGGGCGAGCAGATCACCGTCCAGGCGCTCGCTGCGCAGCTCGACCCGCACGGTTTGCGGCCACGGTGCCGCCTCTGCGATCAGGCCCAGCGCCAACCGCTCGGTGTCAGCATTCACCGCTGCCGCCTGATAGAACCCTGCGCAGGCACGATCCAATCGGCAATCACGCAACAGCCAGCGTGCTTCGGTGGCCAAGGCAAGCGGCACGCGTTGGCTGCTGTTCATGGCTTCGATCACTTCGGGCCCCGCACGCTGGGTGATCTCCCGCGCGCCACGCGGCGTCAGGCCGGGGAAGTCGCGCCTCAACACCCGCTCGGCGGGTTCTGCAGGGGCCTGCAGCCCACTCAGGTGCAGCTCGAAAGCGTCACCGTGCAACGCGGGATGCTGTGCATGCAACTGGTAGCGCTGCACAGCATCCTGCAACCGTGCAGGCGCTGGCGCATGCTCAAGGTGCAAGCGGCGCAGACGCGCTTCATCGAAGCCTGTAATGCGCATGACATGCTCGGCAGTCAGTGGCTCGAGCGCCGCCCAGGCACTGTTCAAGCGTTGCATCAGTTGCGTAGAACCCTGCCAATACTGTGGGGTTTCCAACTGATGGCGCCAACCGCCCTCGCCATTGCCGTCGAGCAACGGCGAGTAGGCCTGCGCCCTGCTGGGGTGGCGGATGCGCAAGCCCGCCCCTTTAGCATCCTCGACCACCTGGTAGGTCGCCAGGTGGGTACGCAAGCGCATCTGTCCCACCACCTCGGCCCGCTCGCCAACGGCCAGCCCTCCATCTGGCAGCGCGTAGCCTGGCAGAGCTGCATCGATCAGGCGCAACCCATGGTTTTCGGTCAACACCGGCATCAATGCGTCCACGTAGGCAGACCGTTCGATCAGGCGCCCTGCTACCAAACCGATCGACGCCAATGCCACCCCTGCGGCCAGGTTTTCAGCAACGCCCCACAGGTGATTCAGCGCGCCTTCCCGGTCCTTTAGCTGCCAGTCGGCATACCCTTCATAAACCTCATGGCTGGCCTGCACCGCAGCGATACCCAACAACGGCAGGCCAAGCACGGGGACGAACAGGCTGGCCAGCCCCAACAGGTCAAGACCTGCACTGGCATAGTCGCCCATGCGCCGCTCGCGCTCTGCCTGGTTGGCCTTGGCAGTGGGTGTGGCCAGCACGCACACATCGTCAAGCAGCGTATCGATACGCACCTGGCGTACATGCTGAAACAGCTGCCCTTCGATCGCCTGGCTGCGGCCATCGAGCTGGACTGTCTGGCTGTTGGTATGGGTCTGCAACAAACGTTGCAGTGTCTGGCTGAAGGCGCACCGGTCGCGCTCGCTGACGAAGCGCTGAATGAAGGCAGGATAGCCATCCTGCCGGCACCTTTGGCCCAGGGCCTGCCACAGGTCATCCCAGCAATCATAACGTTGCAACGCACCATGAACATCATACGGCACCCACAGCACCACCCCCTCGAGCGGTGCGCTCGGCAGCCCCTCCTGGCGCGCTTCGAACGCCACCATCCCGCGCATCAACTTGCCCAGCAGGCGCAGCTCGAAGGGCAGCAAACGGGTTGGGTCGGACGCCACCACGGCAACTTCCGCAATGACCGGCAGGCATTGCAAGTACGTGCGCTCATCGATTTCACCTTTGGCTGCCGCCAGGCGCACGTCGGCCTCCAGGTTGGCGCGGGCGCTTTCTTCGAGCAATGCGGCTACCTGCGTACCCGGCACGCCCGGCGCCAGCAGTATGGATTCAAGATGCCCCTGGTACTGCCCCCCGACATCCACGCTTCGGCATAGCGCAACGTAGGTTTGCGGGTCAAGCGCCTGCACCGTGCCTTCAGCGTCAACAATCACCTGGGTCTGCAGCGAGCCTGCGGGCGCGGCTTCCTGTTCGGCGAAGTTGTGCAGCGCAGCAACCAGCAACGTCACCTCGCTGACCTCGGTCTGCGACTGGCCCAACCCGCCAGGTACGGTAGACGAACCAGGAAGGATGGTGGTGCGCCGCAACTTCACCTGCCGCACATCAAGCCCAGGCACCTGTCGCTCGCTCAATGCCTGGTCAAGCAACGCCTCGGCGAAGGTATCCAACGGGGTAACGCGGGAAAACAGCGTCGCCAGCCTGTGCTGGGTGCGCTGTTGGTGCTGCAGGCTTGTCCGCAACTTGTCCAGCTGATCGAGTGAGGCCGTGCTGAGCCAGGTGGGTAATAGGCTGGCGATGAGGGTGTCGGTGAGATTGGGTTGCTGCGATGGCGTGGTCATGGGCGGCATTTTCCGGTTGGAGGTTCAGCCCGCAGCTAAACAGCGGTGCGCCGGGCAGCCGCACTACTTAAGTCAACCAGGGCGGCAATCGATGGATTGCCCGCGACTTGATCACGGTCACCCCCGCCATTCGTGACTACAAGTCAAATGACCTTCGCCCAGACCCGCCTTAATCATTTCACCTGAACCCCGCACACTGCTGCCCACTCGAACAGTCTCACTCAACAGGAGCACCTCCATGAGCATTCCCTCTTTCGGCCTGGGCACCTTCCGCCTTACCGGCCAAGCCGTCATCGACTCGGTCAGCTCGGCACTGCAACTGGGCTACCGCGCCATCGACACCGCACAGATCTACAAGAACGAAGCCGACGTGGGCCAGGCCATTGCCGAAAGCGGCGTGGCGCGCAGCGAGCTGTTCATCACCACCAAGATCTGGGTCGACAACTATGCAGCCGACAAACTGATCCCCAGCCTGCGCGAAAGCCTGGCCAAACTGCGCACCGACTATGTCGACTTGTTGCTGATCCACTGGCCCGCACCGGGCAATGGCATCGAGCTGCCCGAATACATGACTGCACTGGCTGAGGCCAAGGCGCTGGGCCTGACCCGCCAGATCGGTGTGTCCAACTTCAACATCGACCTGGCCCGCCAGGCCATCGAAGTGGTGGGCAAGGGCGAAATCGCCACCAACCAGATCGAGCTCAGCCCTTATCTGCAAAACAGCGCGCTGAGCGCTTTCCTCAAGGAACAGGGCATCACCGTCACCTCCTACATGACCCTGGCCTATGGCAAGGTCCTGAAGGACCCGCTGCTGGCCGAAATCGCCGCCAAGCACAAAGCCACCGTCGCGCAGGTCGCGCTGGCCTGGGCCCTGCAACTGGGTTATGCGGTAATCCCGTCCTCCACCAAGCGCGAAAACCTGGCCAGCAACCTGCTCGCCCGTGACCTGCACCTGGATACCGACGACATGGCGCGCATTGCCACCCTCGAGCGCAATGGCCGCGAAGTCAGCCCCGACGGCCTGGCGCCGCACTGGGACTGAGCCGGCTGAACCTGGGTTGCGCTACGGTGCCAGAACTCGATATTACCTCGTACAGCGCATTGTTCCGCAGCCCGCAACTATGAAGTGTCAAACGCCCCCATTCCCCTCACCAGACTCGGTGACTACTCTGAAGAGGTGCAAATCACCTCAGGAGTGCCTACGATGCCCCGCCCACCGCTGCCCCCCTTCACCCGCGAAACCGCCATCGAAAAAGTCCGCCTCGCCGAAGACGGCTGGAACAGCCGCGACGCGGCCAAGGTGGCCCTCGCCTACACGCCCGATACGGTGTGGCGTAACCGCGTCGAGTTCCCCCGTGGCCGGGCCGAGGTGCAGGCCTTTCTGACACGCAAGTGGAACCATGAGCTGGAGTATCGCCTGATCAAGGAGCTGTGGGCCTTCACCGGCAACCGCATTGCCGTGCGTTACGCCTACGAGTACCACGATGACAGCGGCCAATGGTTCCGCGCGTATGGTAACGAGAACTGGGAGTTCGCCGACGATGGCCTGATGCACAACCGCCATTCGAGTATCAATGAGCAACCCATAGCCGAAGCGGATCGCAAGTTCCACTGGCCCCTGGGCCGGCGCCCGGACGATCACCCTGGCCTCAGTGACCTGGGGCTCTGAGCACGGCGGCCCGGTCAACCGACAGGCAGTGTGACCCTGACCTCGAGCCCGCCACCCTGGCGGTTGCTCAGGGTCACGCTGCCGCCCTGCTCCAGCACGATGGCGCGCGCCGCCGGCAAGCCAAGGCCCACCCCGCCGGTGTCCTTGTTGCGCGAGCCTTCGATGCGGTAGAACGGCTCAAAAACGCGCGCCTGGAGCGGCTCAGCAATGCCCGGCCCTCGGTCAAGCACCGCAATGACGAGGTGCTCGTCAGCAACGTGCAGCTGCACGGTCGGCTCACAGCCGTACTTCACTGCGTTGTCGATCAGGTTCACCACCACCCGTTTGATGCCGATGGGCCGGCCCGTATAGACGCAGCGGCGCGGGCCGCTGAGGCGGATGTCCATGCCTGCATCCCTGAAGTCATCCACCACCGTTGACAGCAATTCACCCAGGTCGAACGCCGTGCTCGGCTCCAGCCGCGCATCGTCACGGAAGAACTGCAGTGCGGCGTCGACCATCGCCTGCATCTCGTCCACGTCCTTGAACAACTTGGCCTGCAGTTCACTGTCCTCGATGAACTCGGCGCGCAGGCGCATGCGGGTCAGCGGGGCGCGCAGGTCATGGGAGATGGCGGCGAGCATTTGCGTGCGGTCGTCGAGAAAGTGCTTGAGCTGGGCCTGCGTGGCGTTGAAGGCAAGGATGGCCTGGCGCAAGTCGTAAGGGCCGACTACCGGTATCGGTGGCGCGTTGAAGTCCTTGCCAAAGCGCCGCGCCCCTTCGGCGAAACGCTCCAGAGGCTGGGCGAGGTAACGCGTGGCAAGCAGCGCCAAGGCCAGGCTGGAGGCAATCATCAACGCCAGAATGATCAGGTTGCGCGGCAGTTCATCCAGCCCCCAGCTGCGGTCGCTCGCGCGATACAGCAGCCACGACTTGTCCGACAGTTCGATCAGCAAGGCATACCCACGCTGCTGCGCCTGCGCGGGAAGATCCTGCGGTCCGAAGACCTCGATCTGCGCATCCGGGCGCTTCAACAGCGCACGCAAGGTCGGCGCGCCTTCGCGAAATTCGCTATCGGCCAGGGTCGGCAACCCAGCGTCGGCATGCCGCCGCAGCCATTGCACGCTGTAGGCCGCATCACCCGCTGCGCTGGCCAGGGCCGGCCGCTGCGCCGCAGGCGCGGCGTCGATCATGCGGGCGACCGAGGCAACCTTGTCGATCAGGCCGCTTTCCAGCAACGGCGGTTGCGCCCACACACTGAGCAGCACACTGAACAGCCACTTGAGCAGCAGCAGGCTAAGCATGGCAGCCAGGGTGGTGAGTGCAATCCAGCGGGCGATGGTGACCCGCGGCCGCGGCAGCGCCTTGCGCACCCAGGCAAGCGGGCTCATCGTTTGTTCACGCCGGCGCTGAACAGGTAGCCGACGTTGCGCAAGGTGCGGATCAGCGGCTCGCAGTCGTCATCGCGCTCAAGCTTGCGCCGCAGCCGGCTCACCTGCACATCGATGCTTCGATCATAGGCTTCGTGCGCTTCACCCCGCGCCAGGTCCAGCAATTGCTGGCGGCTGAGCACGCGCCTGGGGTGCTCGGCAAACACCAGCAGCAGTTCGAATTCGCCCGTGGACAAGGGGATCAGCACGCCCTCTGGCGAGCGCAACTCACGGCGCAGTACCTCCAGTTGCCAGCCCGAGAACTCAAGTACCGTACGCACGTCAGCGGGTGGGCTGCTCGCACTTTCGCCTGCCCGGCGCAGCACCGCCCGCACCCTGGCCAACAGCTCACGGGCAGCGAACGGCTTGGTCAGGTAGTCGTCCGCGCCCAGCTCCAGCCCGACCACACGGTCGCTCAGCTCGCCCATGGCGGTGAGCATGATCACCGCCATCTTGTATTCGGCACGCAAGCGCTGGCACAGCACCAGGCCGCTATCGCCCGGCAGCATCACATCAAGAATGACCAGGTCTGGCACCCGCCGTTCGAGCGCCTGCCAAAGGCCTTTGCCATCACTGGCCACATCGACTTCGTAACCATGCTGACGGAGAAACTTCTGCAGCAGGTCGAGTACTTCGACATCATCGTCGACAATCAGCAAATGGCTCACACCAGGGCACCGCGAACAGGGACAGTAAAGGCTTACTGTACGGCCATCGCGCAGCTGCCGTCATATATTTCAACCTGGAAACAAAGTGACAACCGCGAAGCAATCCGGACATTCCCAGGCAATCAATCGGCCACACCATCGGCGCCAGTTCTTGTCAGGAATGCGCCCATGCCCACCCTCCCCCATGCCTGGTTCTCAGCCCGCAATGCCCTACTCGCCCTGTCACTGCTCGCCGCCGCGGGCTGCAGTCAGCGGCCGCCTGCCAGTGCCTGCGGGCCTGTGGCCTATCAACTCAGCGACCCCGCCGAACCCGCCAACCGCGCCGTGTTCGCCTTCAACCGAAGTGTCGATGACTACCTGCTGGCACCCATCGCCCGTGGCTATAGCGCATTGCCTGATTTCACCCAGCAGGGCGTGCACAACTTCGTCGCCAACTTCGGCGAGCCCAAGGTCTTTCTCAACGACCTGCTGCAAGGCAATGGCGAGCGGGCATTGACCAGCCTTGCACGCTTCACCTTCAACACGACCCTGGGCGTGGCAGGCCTGGTCGATGTGTCCGGGAAGATGGGGCTGGCCCGACACACCTCGGACTTTGGCCAGACCTTCGGTGTGTGGAACATTGCCGATGGCCCGATCGTCGAACTGCCGTTGCTCGGCACGCACAACCTGCGCGATGCAACCGGCAGGGTGCTGGGCATTGCAGTCGCGCCGTTTGGCGACAACAGCGACACGGTCGACACCCTGGGCAACGCGGCAACGGCAGGTGGGCTGGTGGATGGCCGCGCCGACGTGCTGCCGCTGACCGACAGGCTGCGCACTCAGCCAGACTACTATCAGGCCGTGCGCGACTACACTGCCCAGCAGCGTGCCGAGCGGGTGGCCGAGGGCAAAGCTGACCACCCAGCGCGCTGCCAGGGGGTGCCAGCCGATGCGTGATGCGCAACCACCCGTGGTGCTGTTCAGGCGCCTGGAGAGCAACGCCCGGCAACAGTTGCTACACGAACTGGAGGCCCGGGTCTCCGAGGATGGCCGGGACCTGATCATCAGCCGCTATCGCGAACGCTCTGGCGAGGCAGCTGCGCAGCAGCGGCACGAAGTGCACCGCCGCGTGCCCATCGCAACGCTGTTGAAGTGGATGGCCAGGGAAGGCGCAGAAGGCGAGCCATGCTGATGGCGTTTTTCAGCGCGCCATCGCGCTGACGCTGGCAACAGAATCAGGCAATCCGTCGGCTGAATCGAGTTACCCCTGCCCGGAGAGGGTCGGACATGCTGCTTGTTCCGACTCTTCACCCGAGGATCTCCCCATGCACGTCATCGCCTATGGCGCCCACGCCAGCGACCAGCCCCTCGAACCGATCCGCATCACCCGTCGCGCGCCAGGCGCTGACGATGTGCAAATCGCCATCGACTATTGCGGCATCTGTCACTCCGACCTGCACCAGGTGCGCTCCGAGTGGGAGGGCACCCGCTTCCCCTGCGTACCGGGCCACGAAATCGTCGGCCGGGTGACTGCCGTGGGTGAGCATGTCAAAGGCTTCAAGGCCGGCGACCTGGTCGGTGTCGGCTGCATCGTCGACAGTTGCAAACACTGCGCCGACTGTGACGCGGGCCTGGAAAACTACTGCAACGGCATGATCGGTACCTACAACTTCGCCACGCCCGACGAACCCGGCTGGACCCTGGGCGGCTACTCGCAACAGATTGTCGTGCATGCGCGCTATGTGCTGCGCGTACGCCATCCGCAAGCGCAACTGGCGGCCGTGGCGCCACTGCTGTGCGCCGGTATCACCACGTATTCCCCGCTGCGCCACTGGGGCGCTGGGCCGGGCAAGAAGGTCGGCGTGGTTGGCATCGGTGGCTTGGGGCACATGGGCATCAAGCTGGCCCATGCCATGGGCGCGCATGTGGTGGCCTTCACCACGTCCGAGTCCAAGCGTGAAGCGGCGCTGGCGTTGGGCGCCGATGAAGTGGTGGTGTCGCGCGACGCCAACGCAATGGCAGCGCACCGCCTGTCATTCGACTTCATCCTCAACACTGTCGCGGCGCCGCATGAGTTGGATGCATTCCTGGTGCTGCTCAAGCGCGATGGCACGCTGGGCCTGGTGGGGGCGCCTGCTACGGCGCATCCATCACCGAACGTATTCAACCTGATCATGAAGCGCCGAGCGATTGCCGGGTCGATGATCGGCGGTATCGCCGAAACCCAGGAGATGCTCGACTTCTGCGCCGAGCATGGGATCGTTGCCGACATCGAGCTGATCCGGGCCGATCAGATCAATGAAAGTTATGAGCGGATGCTCAAAGGCGATGTGAAGTACCGCTTCGTGATCGACAACGCCACCTTGGCCTGACCCACTACGCCCGCCGAGCAGCCCCAGGGTTCTGGTTCCCATCGTCGGCGCCGCCGCCATCGCGGCGGGCCAGCGTTGGCTTGGCACCCGCAGCAACAGGCTATGTGCATCACTCCAGCACGCAACCGGTGTACAGTAACCCCACAACAAAGCCCGTCAAGGAGCCCGGCGATGACCGTGACGCTGTCCCCCCTGCAGATCGACTGCGATTTTGATTCCGGCAACATCCAGGTACTGGATGCCAGCAACCCTGCCCAGGTGCACCTGGCCATCCGCCCGGACACCCACAGCGGCCACTTCCAGTGGTTTCACTTCAAGGTCAGCGGGCTGACACCGGGGCAGGTCCATCGCTTCAGCCTGGATAACGCCTCCGAATCCTCGTACAAGCAGGCCTGGGCCGGCTACAACGCGGTGGCCTCCTACGACCAGCAGGCCTGGTTCCGCGTACCCAGCCAGTTCGATGGCAAGGCCTTGTCGTTCGAGCTGAACGCTGAGCACGAACAGGTCTGGTTCGCCTACTTCCAACCTTACCCTCGCGCCCGCCACAACCAACTGATCGAACGCGCACGGCAAATTCCGGGGGTCGAGCTGCTGGCCAGCGGCCGCAGCGTGCAGGGCCGTGACATCCCCTTGCTGCGTGCCGGCAACGGCGCACCCGGCAAACGCAAGCTGTGGCTGATCGCCCAACAGCACCCGGGCGAACACATGGCCGAGTGGTTCATGGAGGGCGTGATCGACCGCCTGCAAGCAAACGATGACAAGGTGCGGCAACTCCTGGAAAAAGCCGACCTGTACCTGATCCCCAACATGAACCCGGACGGTGCCTTCCTCGGGCATCTGCGCACCAATTTCAAAGGCAAGGACCTCAACCGCGCCTGGCAGGACGCCAGCGTCGAACTCAGCCCCGAGGTATTCTTTGCCCAGGCGCAGATGAAGCAGTACGGCGTGGATGCATTCATCGATGTGCATGGGGATGAAGAAATCCCCCACGTGTTCACCGCAGCGTGTGAAGGCAACCCCGGTTACACGCCACGCCTGGCGAAGCTGGAGGAACAGTTCCGTAGCACGCTGTGCAGCGTGACGCCGGACTTCCAGACCGTGCATGGCTACACGCGCGATGAGCCTGGGCAGGCCAATACCACGCTGGCGTGCAATGCCGTAGGGATGGCCCATGACTGCCTGTCACTGACGCTGGAGATGCCGTTCAAGGACCATGACGATGCGCCCGATCCGGTTGCCGGGTGGTCGGGGGCGCGGTCGAAGGCATTGGCCGGGGCTGTGCTGGAGACGTTGCTGAAAATGGTTGACGACCTGCGTTGATCGCAAGGGCCGACCGCTAAAACTGCACATCCAGCGTCACATTGTCGGTATAGGTGGCCGCCGGCGGTGTGGCCTGGTCGGTGTACACCTTGGCGTTGTAGTTGAACACCTGGCTGCCCGTGCCGGTGCCAGCCCCCGGGTTGATGTCGGCGTCACTGCTCGAACGCCGGGCACCGGTGACCGAGCCCCAGCGCACCGCGCTGGCGCTCTTGAAAATATCGTAGGCCAGGTAGTTGTTGGCTGCAGATTTCATCCTGCGCCGCCCGCCAGACACGTTCTGCCCGTCATCCAGCCCCACCGTGTAGCTGGTACCCTTGGTGCATGTCAGGCTTACGCCCTGGTTCACCGTGGCAAACCCCGATACCACGGGTGCACTGCCGAAACTGATGGCGGGCGTGGTGATCTGGCAGTCGTTGCTCACCGTCAGGCTGACCGTGAGCGGCTGGGTGCCGGAACTGTTGTCGCGCCCAATGCACAAGCCGCCAATGCCGATGCCGTCGCAATAGTTCCAGGCCCAGCCGACGCTCAGCGTTTCCTGATAAAGCCCCGCCGCAACGTTACTGCCGATCTGAGTCCGCATGTAGATCGGTACCGCCTTGGGCGTACCATTGAGCAACCCGAGCAGGTCGAGAATGCCGTTGCGGGCGAAATCGAAGGCCACGCCCCGGGTGATCGGGTAGTTGGTGCTGCTGTCGGCATACAACGTGTAGGGAATGACGTCGCCTGTGGGGCCGACCAAGCCACCTGTGGCCGGAAGAATGGTCGCTTTGAAGGTATCGCCGCTGCCGAGCACGCTGAGCACCGAGCCGTTGCACTGCAACCCCGAATTGCTGCTGAAGGCGGTCTGTACCGTGCTGCGCACCAGGGTCGAACTGATGGTGCCAAATGTCGCGGGCACGGTTGGCACTGACGTGCATTTGCCCCATGCCACGCCTGCCGGCAGCAGCAGCGCGCTGGCCCATAACCTTCGTTGCCAGGCCTTCATCGGCACACCAATGGGCCAATCAAGGGGATCGACCCTGCACTTTCAGGCAGGTCGAATTCAACCTGGCAATGCCCGCCCCCCTCCAGCACAACTTGCAGGCGGTTGTGCGGCGACAGGTTCTCCAGGTAGACCAACCCATCCCAGCCAACCACGGCCTGGCTGCCACTTTCCCCATGGGTCACGCGGCTGCCGAGTTTGATCACCTGCTGGTTGCTATCCACCAGTTCAATGCTCGCCGCCAGCACACGTTTGATCGGGAACTCCAGCAAGTAACCACTGCCCCGACGGACCGCCACGCGTTGCTCCACTTCCGGCGCCAGGATGTCGGGCGGCAGGTCCATCGGGTCGATTTCATACTTGCCTCGGTAGTAGCCGCTGCTGTACGGCACCAGCAGATGGCCATTGCTGTCGGTGCGGCCGATCTGCTGGTTTTCGTAGCGCACCGGCACATCGGCATAGCCATTGGTGCTGACTACTACGAAGGCGTCGTCGATGCGGTTGGCGGCGAACACCCCGGCGTCCATCCATACCAGTGAGCCGCTGGCATCAGCCCAACGGGTCATCTCGCCACTGCTGCCATACACACCGGCCTGCAACTGCACCGACTGCAGGCGCCAGGTGGCATCGGCCTGGCGGTAGGCATCGCGGTTGCCACCGGTGGCGTAACCCAGGTTGTAGCCGACACCACCGCCCACCGGCACCGCACGGCTGTAATTGACCCGCTGCAGATCTTCGCCTTCCTTGCTGCGCTCCACACTCATGGCCAAGGTGCCATTGAAGTCGAACGGAATCACCAGTTGCGCCTGCACGGCCCACTGGCTGTCACCAACCTCGCGGTTGCCCGACAGGTAGATGCTGGTGTTGCCCCATAGCGACTTGCTCCAGCTGAGGTTGATCAGCCGGGTGCGCGAACCGTCCCCGGCCCGGACATCGAAATAGCCGGCGCCGAGGCTGCCGTATTCGTTGAGGTTGAGGCTGACGGTGACCTGCTCGCTGCGTTGGCTCAGCTGCATGTCCGGGCTGTCGACCCGTGACAGGTCGGCATAGTCGCCATAGCGCTGCAGGCGTTGGTAGCTGAAGCCGATGCGCTGGCTGTTGTACTGGTAGCCGAGGGCGACCTGATGGCCCTTCTCGCCCTCGAACTGGCTCTGCGCCAAGGCCGCGTTGAGCACCCCGAAGTTGCCCACCCGCATGTTGCCACCCAGCCCGCCCAGCAAAAGCGATTCAGAGGTTTCGATGTGGCTTTCGAGGGTAAAGCTGTCACTCAGGCCATAGCGCAGGCTGCCCGAGGCGACGCCTGGCCCGTAGCTGAAGTCGCGCACCGCGTAGTCGCGGCGCAGGCTACCGGCAGCTACCGAAAAGTCCGACAGACCTTTTTGCAGCAGGCTGCTGGTGACATAGAACGGCAGCGTGGTCGACACCTGTCGGCCAAGGGCGTCGGTGGTCACCACCACTGCCTCGCCGGCGCCGTTGATGAACGGCACGTTGGTCAGGGTGTAAGGGCCCGGCTGCAGCTCGGTAGTACTGGACTTGTAGCCGTTGATGAACAGGTCGAGCGAGGTCGGCACCGCTGCCTCACCGGCGAATGCAGGCAGTGGGTAGGTGACCAGGTCGGGACGGGCGCCGAAGTCTCGCGACAATTGCAGGCCGCCGACCCGCACCGAGCTGGTCCAGGGCAAAGCACCGGTGACGAAATCACCGGCTTCGTAACTGAGCAGGCGTTGTTCATCCGTGAAGCGCCAGGTGCTGTCGTAACGCAGGAAGCCCTGGCGCGTCTGGTCGGCCTGCGCACCATTGAACGACTGACGCCACTGACCGGTGCTGGAGAACGTTCCCCAGCTATCGAACAGGCGCACTTCATTCCAGGCCGCCAGGTAGGTGCCGCCTTCATCGGTATCGTTGAGGTACAGGTCGTAGTTGAACAACACGCCGAAGCTGCTGCGTGCATCGCTGGCCGGGTACAGGCTGCGGTCGCCGACCTGTTGGCCCGGCAGCCAGGCGGGCGGTACTTGCAACAGCAGGCGTTGGTTCGCGCTGTCGTAGTCGGTGTGCAGGCCTGGCACCGCATCCAGGGCCAGTTCGCCCTGGGGCTCGCCCGGCAGGCTGATACCGGCAGCCCGCAACACATCGCTGCCCAGGTACAGGCGCCCGGCCCGTTGTTGCACGGGCACCAGCTCAGCCTTGGGCATCTGGTTCACCAGCAGGTCGAGGTACAGCGTGGCATCGGCGGTGGCGGACATCTCCGTGGGCGGTGGCGGCAGGTCGTCGGCCAGCACCAGGCAGGGGCCGAACATGGCCAGCCCCAGGCACCAGCGGCGCGTTGTCGCCGACAGCCAGTTCACACACGGTTTCCAACCATTGCCGGGTCCTCCCTGGCCCCTGCCCTTCATTCAATTGCTGGCTCATTGCCCTTGGCGGATGGCATCCGCCGCGCTCTGGCCATTGACCCGCCCCTTGAGCACGCTGCCGGCGCTCGGCGCCAGTGGTGCAGGCCAGCGCATGCTGGCACCGGGCAGCACATAGCCCAGCAGGCCTTCGGCCAATGGTTTGCTCTGGCTGCCCTGCTGCACCACCATGTCGGTGAGGCGCGCATGCACCGGGCCGGTGTTGCGCAGTTCCACGTAGGGCTTGCCCTGCACCGTCACCGCGCGCCAGCTCAATTGCGGCTTGCCCACGCCCTCGGCGTTGCGCTTGCCCTCGGGATCGGCCCTGCCCCACAAGCCTTCGCCGTAGACGAACAGCGGCACCGAGTAGCGCATCTGCAGGCGGATGGCGGCCGTCGCGCCCTGGCTGGCGGGGTCGGCCGGTATCGCCGGGGGGATTTCATCGATGATGATGCGATAGGCCTGCTCCTGGCCGGCGGGCGAGCTGCCGGTGCGGGTCAGGCGAATCAGCTGCTTCTGCCCGGGGGCGATGTTGGCCACTGGCGGGCTGCCAATGATGTCGCGCTGCGGCTGAAACTGCTCCTGGTAATCCCCCTGGCGCCAGGCGAACACCCGCACCTGCAGGTTGGCCGGGGCGCTGCCGCGATTTTCCAGCCACAGCGCACCGGCCTTCTGGTCGGCCTCCAGCACCGGATCAATCGGCCAGATCAGCACCGAGGTGGCGGCCCCTGCCGGCAGGCTTCCCAGCAGCAACAAACCGATCAAACCATGCGCCCACTTCGCGCCTGCCCCCATGCCACTCTCCTTAGATTGCTGTCATTGGTGCCGGCTGTTTCACCAGGTCACCGTCACTTGCACTACATCGGTGTAGGTCCCTGCCGGCAGCGTGCCGGTCAACTGGGTTCGGCCGTACACCGGCAACTTGATCGCCGTGGGGTCGGTGTAGCTGACCGCCACGCTCTGGCCGATGCCAAAGGCTTGGCTGTAGGCCGCGTCGCGGTACAACTGGTAGGCCAGCACTTGCGTGCCGCCCGTGCGTTTGAGGTTGCGGGTGCCGCTGGCGTTGTTCTGCCCGCCGTCCAGGCTCATGCTCAAGGCCACGCCTGGGGTGCACTGGAAGGTCACCGTGCTGCCCCCCAGCGAGGTGCTCAGGGTACCGCTGGCCAGCGCCGACTGGGTGCCGAAGTTGAGGGCCCCGTAATTGCTCACGCCCCCGACCACCAGGCAGCCGGCGACGATCTGTGCAGAAACCTGGAACGTGCTGGTGGGCGCCGCACCCAGGGGCGTCGCCAGCAGCACAGCGATACCCGTGAGGCCACCTGCCAGCCAGGCGCGCATGGCTCAGAACGTCAGCTCGACCGCCACGGTGTCGGTGTACACCCCCGCCGGCAGCCCCGCCTTGCCGCGTGCCTGGCCGTACAGGTTGACGGTCTGCGCCACGCCGGTGCTGGTCGGCAAGGTGATGGTGCCGTCGATAGCCAGCACCTGAGTGCGCCCAGTGTCGGTGTAGAAGTCATACGGCACGAAGTTGCCGGCACCGTCGGCGAGCGCACGCGTGCCGCCGCTGGACTGGCCATCGTGGGTACCGGCCCGCACGCGGATCGCCGGTATGGTGCCCGCCGAGCACAGGATGCTCATGGCGCCACCGCTACCGCCAAGCACTTGTGCGTTGGCGGTGCCGAACAGAGCATCCTGGGTACCGAAGTCGAGGGCACCGAAGTTCAACCCTGAGCTCGCGGAACTGCCGTTGACCTGGCAGGCCGAGATCAGTGTCAGCGTCGAGGTGATGTTGCCGGTCACCGTGGCGGCCTGGGCCTGGGAAGCCAAGGCCAAACCGAGGCCGGCGAGGATGCAGTGGGTGAGGTTCGTTCGCATCGGAGTCTCCTTGCGTGGTTACCAGTCCAGGGTCACTCTCAGGGTGTCGCGGTACAGCCCGGCAGGCAGCGCGCGCGGTTGCGCCACCACCACACCGTAAATCGGAATCGGAACCTGCTGGGTGCTGCTGATGGTGAAGGCGCGCGCCTGGCCTATGCCGTAGCGGCTGTTGCCGCCTGGGTCTACCGCCAGTTGATAAGGGATCAGTTCACGGCCGTTGCTCAGGCGTCGCACACCGTCGCTGCCATTCAAGCCGGCATTGATCCGCACATTGAAGGCCCGCACCTCGGGCGTGCAGCTGATCTGCAAGCTGCCTTCACCAGCCACTTCGTCGACCCGGCTGCGCAGTGGCTGGTCCCAGTTCGGGCCGCGTTCACCGAAGTCCATCAGGCCGGGGTTGCCCAGGGTCGCGGGTTGGTCGGTGCCGCTGCTGATCTGGCAGGCCGCGCTGATCACCAACCGTGCCTGGATGAAACCGGTGGTGGTGCCATGGGCCATACCGCCAGGCAACAGCAGCGGGCCTAGGGTAAGCAGCAGGATCGAGGTGCGGTTCATGGCGTCGCGTCCTTGTGCATGGTGGCGTCCCTACCAAGTGACCGTGATCTTGAGCAGGTCGCCATACAGGCCTGCCCGTGGTACCCAGGCCAGTTTGTCGATACGGGCGTATAACGGCAGTTCAATGGACCCGCTGTCCGGCACCCGTGCCGAATGCGCCACATCGACCGCAACCGGTTCGCGCCAGGCAGCGTCGCGGTACAAACGATAAGGAATGGGCCGGGCCTTGGCGTCGTCGTTGGCCAGAAAGCGCAGCTCACCTGCGCCACCGTGCTGGCCGCCATCGACCCGCACTTGGTAGGGCGTGTCAGGGTTGCATTCAAGGCGTGGCGGCCGTTGGTTGAGGAGTACACCGCTCAAGGGCGCATCAGGGCCATCCAGACGCGCAGCGCTAGCCAGGTCGATCCGCCCCAACGCTTGTGCGCCAGCGTCGCGCGTCTGGTTGACGAGCATGCAGCCGCGCTGCACCAGCACCCGCACTTCCACGAGAAAGTCAGCCGCTACGGCACTGCCGCTCAACATCAGGCCCAACAACGCGGCCACAAAGCGTTCCGTCACTTGATAATCCTTGTCGCTGTGTGCTCACCTGAGCGTAGCAGCGCGTTGGAATATCATTGATGGCTTCAAGCCATTTTTTGGTATTAGCGAGAAAGCGATAGCGCGTGTTCAAGGCCACTCCTCGACAGCCGTCAGGAAAAAATCTTCTTCATCAGCGAACCCCTCGTCGCACAGTGCCTCCAATGGCCATGAGCCGGCAAATCAGCCGACATTCTGGTACGGTGCATGGCTACCCTCATCCCGTGCCAGACAGATGCGGCATGCACGGACAGGCATGACAGGAGCGTTTTCATTGATGACTGCAGACAACCCATTCGCCGAGGCCGCAGAGCGCTGTGCCCAGGAGCCTATCCAGGTGCCTGGCAGCATCCAGCCCCACGGGTTTCTGCTAGTGCTGGACGAAACCGACCTGCGCATCCTCCAGGCCAGCGAGAACACCGAGCGCTGGCTCGGCTTGCCGGCCAGGGAACTGCTGGGCTGCACGGTTGCCGACCTGGTCAGTGACGCCTTCGATGTACGGGCGCACCTTGCGCGCCTGCCCGACGACGAGGCCTTTCCTTTCCATATAGGCGATGTGCGCCTGCGCCAGGGCGCCCCCTGCACCGAGCCATTGCGCGTAATGGCCCACCGTCACGACCAGGTGCTGATCGTTGAGTTCGAGCCGGTGCGCAGGCTTGCGAACGCGGCCGAGCAAGGTGATTACTACCCACTGGTGCGCAGCTTTGTCGGTAACCTGCACCTGGCTGCCAGCCTTGAGGAGTTGCTGCAGCAGTCGGTGCAACAGCTCAAGCGCATCACCGGTTTTGGCCGGGTCAAGGCGTACCGTTTCGACAGCGAAGGCAACGGTCAGGTGCTGGCCGAGGTGGCCGACCCAGGCTACCCCAGCTACCTGGGCCTGTGCTTCCCCGCTTCGGACATCCCGCGCCAGGCCCGCGAGCTGTATCGGGTCAACCGTATCCGGGTGATCGAAGACGCCAACTACCAGCCCTCGCCGCTGGTGCCTGCCGCCAACCCGCGTACCGGCAAGGCACTGGACATGAGCTTCGCTGCGCTGCGCAGCGTGTCGCCGGTGCACCTGCAATACATGCGCAACATGGGCACCCTGGCGTCGATGTCGCTGTCGATCGTGGTCGACGGGCAGCTGTGGGGGCTGGTGTCCTGTCACCACGATCAGCCGCGCCCGGTGGGCCTGCCTACTCGCACCGCCTGCGAGCTGCTGGCCAGCGTGCTGTCGCTGCAGATCGAATCGCGCGAGTCCCACGCCAGCACGCGCAAACTGCTCGACCTGCGCCAGCACATCGTGCGCATGATTTCGTCGATGGCCGACCATGACAGCGTCAGTGACGGCCTGCGCGACCTGCCCGAGGTCTTGCTGGAGTTCGCCGACGCCTGCGGCGCTGCGGTGATCTCGGCCGACCGCTGCGACCTGATCGGCAAGACGCCACCGCAAGCGCAAGTCACGGCGCTGGTGCATTGGTTGGCCCAGCGCGGTGAAGACACGGTATTCCACAGCGACAACGTACGCCGCGACATCGACGAGTTGCCTGAGCTGGCGGCCCATGCCGGCGGTGTGCTGGCGGTGGCCATCTCGCAAATCCATTCGCACTACCTGGTGTGGTTCCGCCCTGAACAGGTGCGCACGGTGAACTGGGCCGGGCAGCCTGCCAAACAGCTAGGCCCGCAAGGCCAGCTGGACCCGCGGCACAGCTTCGAGCGCTGGCAGGAAGACGTGCGCGGCTATTGCCAACCCTGGGACCCTTTGATCGTCGAAGGTGTGGTTGAACTGCGCACCGCCGTGTTGGGCATCGTCCTGCGCAAGGCCGAAGAGCTGGCGCAACTGGCAGGCGAGCTGCGCCGTTCGAACAAGGAACTCGAAGCCTTTTCCTACAGCGTGTCCCACGACCTGCGTGCGCCCTTGCGGCATATCGCCGGCTACACCGAGCTGCTGGGCGAGATCGAGGGCCAGGGCCTGAGCGAACGCGGTCGACGTTTTTTGCAGCATATAGAAGAAGCGGCGCATTTTGCCGGCAGCCTGGTGGACAACCTGCTGAACTTCTCGCAAATGGGCCGTTCGGCCCTGCGCTTGTCGGATGTCGACCTCAATGCCCTGGTCGACGCCATTCGCACCGAGCTGGCCCCGGACTACCAGGGCCGCGAAATCGTCTGGGATATCGCCACGCTGCCGAAGGTGATTGCCGACCCGGCGTTCATCAACCTGGCGCTGCAGAACCTCATCGGCAACGCCATCAAGTACACCCGCGGGCGTGACCCGGCGCGTATCGAAATCAGCGCCCAGGTGCATCAGGGCGAAGTCGAGGTGTGCATCCGCGACAACGGCGTGGGGTTCGACATGGCCTACGCCAACAAGCTGTTCGGCGTATTCCAGCGCCTGCACCGCATGGAAGACTTCGAAGGCACTGGGATCGGCCTGGCAAGCGTACGCCGCATCATCGAGCGCCATGACGGCCGCGTCTGGGCGCAAGGCCAGATCGACCAGGGCGCCAGTTTTCACTTCACCCTCCCGCGGCCCGCCGCGACTACATGAGGCCCCTGTACCATCATGCTCAAACCCATCCTGCTGGTAGAAGACAACCCCCGGGACCTGGAGCTCACCCTGCTGGCCCTGGAGCGCAGCCAGTTGGCCAACGAAGTCATCGTGCTGCGTGACGGCGCCGATGCCCTGGACTACCTGTTGCGCCGCAACGCCTATGCTGCACGCGACGACGGCAACCCCGCCGTGCTGTTGCTGGACCTCAAGCTGCCCAAGGTCGATGGCCTGGAAGTGCTCAAGGAAGTCCGTTCCACGCCTGACCTGCGCAGTATCCCGACGGTGATGCTGACCTCGTCTCGAGAGGAGCCCGACCTGCTGCGCGCCTACGAGCTGGGGGTCAATGCCTACGTGGTCAAGCCCGTGGAATTCAAAGAGTTCGTCGCCGCCATCTCCGACCTCGGGGTGTTCTGGGCCGTGCTCAACGAACCGCCACCCGGCTCGCTGCGCCTGAACCGCCGCAGCAGCAATTGAGGCCACCGCAAAGATGCTGCCAACGCCGCTGAAACTGTTGATGGTCGAAGACAGCTCGATGGACGCCGAGCTGACCCTGCTGCGCCTGGAGCGCAGCGGGCTGCACATTGAGTCGCAGCTGGTGTTCGACCATATAGGGGTAGAGCACGCGCTGCGGGAGGCTCATTACGACCTGATCCTCTGCGACTGCGTGCTGCCCGGCTCGTCCGGCACCGACGTGCTGGCCATTGCCCAGCGCCTGGCACCGGACACTCCGTTCATCTTCCTTTCCGGCATCTACGGTGAAGAGCACGCGGTGGAGATGATCCGCCTGGGTGCCACCGACTATGTGCTGAAGAAAAACCTGCCCCTGCTACCCAAGGCCGTGCGGCGGGCCCTGACCGAGGTACAGGAACGCCAGCGTCGGCGACGCGCTGAAGAAGCGCTGGCTGATGTCGAAGCGCGCGCACGCATCGCCATCGACGCCGCCGGCATGGGCACCTGGGACCTGCGCCCACAAGAAGGCCTGTTGCTGTGGGACGACCGCTGCAAAACCTTGTTCGGGTTGCCCACCAGCACCGAGATGAGCATGGAGGTGTTCCTGGCCGGCATCTACCCCGACGACGTCGCCATGGTCCGTGACGCCGTGCAGCATGCCATGCGCTCCGAGAGCGACGGCCACTACCGGGTCGAATTCCGTAGCGCGCTACTCGACGGCCTGGAACCGCGCTGGCTGCTCAGCAGCGGCCAGACCCAGTTCGTCGACGGCCAGTGCGTGCGCTTTTCCGGCGTGCTGCAGGACATCCATACCCAGCGCCAGGCCACCCAAGCCCTCAAGCAACTCAACGAGATGCTCGGTGAACGGGTCGAGCGCCGCACCCGTGAACGCGACCGTGCCTGGGAGCTGTCGCAGGACTTGCTAGCGGTATTGAACAAAGACCTCACCCCGGTCGCGTTGAACCCGGCCTGGGAGGCGAGCCTGGGCTTCTCCCGCGAGCGGCTGAGCCAGGCCTCGCTGCTGCACCTGTTACCCGAACCCGATCAAGAACTGTTGCTCACCGAGCTGGCCGCCCTCGCCCACGGCCGCACCAGCGCGCGCTTCGTCGGGCGCATCCTGCATGCCGGCGGCCAGCAGCGCTGGCTGTCCTGGGTGGTGGTACCGGAAGACACCCTGCTGTATGTGGTGGCCCGCGACATCACCAGCGAGCGCGAGGCCGCCTTGGGGCTGGCCGAGGCCAACACCCGCCTGCGTGAGCAAATCACCGAGCGCGAGCGCATCGAGGCCGCGTTGCAACAGATGCAGCGCCTGGAAGCAGTCGGCCAACTGACCGCTGGCGTGGCACACGACTTCAACAACCTGCTGACAGTGATCCTCACCGGTGCCAGCTTCCTTGAGCGCGACCTGAACAAGGCCGACCTGAACAAGGCACGCACCCGCCTCACGCATATTCGCGAAGCGGGCGAACGGGGTGCCAAGCTGACCTCGCAGTTGCTGGCCTTCTCCCGACGCCAGCGGTTGGAGCCGGTGCCACTGAACCTGAACCGGACCCTGGCCGGCCTTGAGGAGCTGCTGCGCCGCACCCTTGGCGGCAACGTGTCGGTGCGCCTGGACCTTGACCCGAACCTGTGGCAGGCACTGACCGACCCGACCCAGACCGAGATGATCATCCTCAACCTGGCGATCAATGCCCGGGATGCCATGCCGGACGGCGGCCAACTGGCCCTCTCGACCCGCAACACCCACATCGAGGCCCGCCCTCAGCGCCCGGAAGACCCTGACCCCGGGGAGTACGTGATGCTGAGCATCCGCGATACCGGCTGCGGCATGAGCGAAGACGTGCTGGCCAAGGTGTTCGAGCCCTTCTTCACCACCAAGGACATCGGCAAGGGCTCGGGCCTGGGACTGGCCCAGGTATTCGGCTTTGCCAAGCAGTCGGGCGGTGGCGTGCGCATCGACACCGAACCTGGTCGCGGCACTCAGGTGGCAGTGTACCTGCCGGCGGTAAAGGATCACGTGCAGAGCGAACCGGTGGCCCCACTGCTTGCCCAGCCGACCAGTGCAAGTGGCCACAACCGCACGGTGCTGCTGGTGGATGACGACCACCTGGTACGCGACATGCTCGGCGATGTGCTGCGCCAGTACGGCTATCAAGTGCGTCAGGCGCACAGCGGTGAGCAGGCCCTGGCCTTGCTCGATGACGAGATTGACCTGTTGCTGACCGACTTTGCCATGCCCGAATTCAACGGCGCGCAGTTGGCGCTGGCGGCGCGCGAACGGCACCCGCGTTTGCCGGTGGTGTTTCTGACCGGTTATGCAGAGCTGGAGGGGTTGGAGTTGCCGGGTAGCCTGGTGATGCAGAAGCCTGTGCAGGCCGATGAACTGGCGCGTGCGCTGAGTGAACTCCTGCGCACCTCGGCGTAGTTTGCACCCCCTGCCCTTGCCGCCGGCTTACCGGCGACAAGGGCAGGTACAAACGCCGGAAACGACAAAACCCGGCGCTTATCTTGCTAAGCACCGAGAAAAGAAGAGGTAATGTGAAACAGAAAATGGCAGGGGCGGCTGGATTCGAACCAACGCATGGCAGGATCAAAACCTGCTGCCTTACCGCTTGGCGACGCCCCTGTATCGGATGCAGCAATTGCTGCTCTGACAATTCCAACTGCCTGACAACTGGGTTGTTGTCGTGGAATGCGCGGCACTTTAACAACATTCTTTAGAGCTGTGAACCCCCTTTATGAAAAAAAATGCTTTAAAACAGCAAGTTACTCTTCGTCATCGGCGCGAAGCGCCCATCCCCGGCAACCACCCGTCGCTTTCCCCCTGCCCCGCGTCAACACAATCGTATTTCACCCTTCCAATCAGATAAGCGCACTGCATTGACCAAGGAGGCACCCATGCCTGTCTCACACGACCTTTACCAGGACTTGCACTACCCCCGCGAAATCGTCCAGCAACGTCGCCAGCAGGACAAGGCCCTGGACCGGCTCTTGGACGAGTACATGGACATCGACAACCAGGTGCTGGCCGCCGAGTCGATCTCCGCTGGCAATTTCGTCGACGAAGACCTGCGCCACCTCAAGGAACGCCGCCTGGCGGTGAAGTACATGATCGAGCGTCAACTGGAACGTAAAGGCTGAGGGCCGCGCGAACCTATCTCGTCTGGCGATCATTGCCCACTGCTTTCTCTATTGGTCAAAATGGCGGCCTTCGCGCAAGCTGCGCCCCGCCCCCTCGACCAAGGAGCTACCGATTTGCCTGCCTGGATCCCTACCCCGCTGCGTCAGCTCGGCCAGCGCCTGCGCGCAAGCGCTGCCCCTCAGAGCGAATTGCTGGCCTGGTTCGAGGACAAGGCCAGCAGCCGTGGCTACCAGCTCAGCGAGGGTCAGCGTCGGGTCATCCAATGCATGGCCAAGCAGGTGGCACAGCTGGAAAACGGACAACCGCGCAGCCTCTACCTGCATGGCTCAGTGGGCCGGGGCAAAAGCTGGCTGCTCGACGGTTTTTTCCAGGCTGTGCCGGTTGCGACCAAGCGGCGCCTGCACTTCCATGATTTCTTTGCCCGACTGCACCAGGGCATGCACCGCCACCGGGCGCTGGACGATGCCCTCGGGGCGACCCTGGACGAGCTGCTCGGCGCGTGTCGAGTGCTGTGTTTCGACGAATTCCATGTGCATGACATTGGCGATGCCATGCTGCTCACCCGGCTGTTCACCGCGCTGTTCGAGCGTGGGATATGGCTATTGGTAACGTCGAACTACGCACCGGAAGGGCTGTTGCCCAACCCGCTTTACCATGAACGTTTTCTGCCGGTGATCCGCCTGATCAACGGCCGAATGCAGGTGCTGGAAGTCGGCGGCGACACCGATTTTCGCAGCCTGCCGGCCAACCGCGAGCACCAGCGGTTTACCCAAGGTCACTATATGTGGCCCGGCACCGCCGAGCAGCGCCAGGCACTGAACGTGCCGGGCGCGCAGCCTGCCACGCTGGATATCAACAAACGCAGCCTGCGCGCACTGGCCCATCAAGGTCGGCAGGTGATGTTTGCCTTCGACGACCTGTGCGAACAGCCTACTGCGGTGATCGATTACCTGGCGCTGGCGGCGCAATACGATGCGTGGGTCATCGATGGGCTGGGCGATTTGTCCGACTGCTCATTGGCCGCGCAGCAGCGATTCGTGAACCTGGTGGATGTGCTATATGACCAGGACAAGCAGCTGACGGTGATCGGGCAGCGTCCGCTGGATGAGAGCCTGGGTGGCGCGATTACCGACCTGATGCGCACGCGCAGCCGGCTGGGGCAGTTGCATCAGGTGGGGCCTGATTGATGCCGGGGCTGCCATGCAGCCCCAGCATCCCGCCTCAACCCGCTCGCGGCAGGTCCGCCAGCACCGCCTCGATTTCCCCCAGCACGGCGGGGTCGTCCAGGGTCGAAGGCGGCACATAGTCCTGGCCATCGGCAATCTTGCGCAGCACCGCCCGCAAGATCTTCCCTGAGCGGGTCTTGGGCAACCGCTTGACCAGCCGCACCCGGTTGAAACACGCCAGCGCCCCGATCTCCTCGCGCACGTTGCCCACCAATTCGACCAACAACTGCGACTCGGCAATGCCTTCGCCATCCTTGAGCACCACCAGCGCCAAAGGCACCTGCCCCTTGATATCGTCATGCACGCCGATCACCGCGCATTCGGCGACCGCCGGGTGACGCGCCACCAGGTCCTCCATCTCGCCGGTAGACAGACGATGCCCGGAGACGTTTATCACGTCGTCCGTGCGCCCCATGATGTACACGAAACCGTCATCATCGAGGTAACCGCCGTCGCCTGTGTGGTAGTAGCCGGGATAGGTGCGCAGGTAGGCCTGCAGGTAGCGCTCGTGGTCGCCCCACAGCGTCTGGCTGCACCCGGGCGGCAACGGCAGCGCGATGACGATCGAGCCCTGGTGGTTGGGCCCCAGCAAATGGCCTTCATCGTCCAGCACACGTACGTTGTAGCCCGGCACGGCGCGGTTGCTCGAGCCCGCTCGCGCGGCGCTGCCGTCCAGCCCAACGCAAGGGGCGGTGACCGGCCAGCCGGTCTCGGTTTGCCACCAATGGTCGTGCACCGGTTTGCCAGTGACCCGTTCCAGCCATTCATGGGTGCTGGAGTCGAGCTTCTCCCCGGCCAGAAACAGCTGACGCAGCGAGCTCAGGTCGTGCCCTTTGATCAACGCGCCGTCCGGGTCTTCCTTGCGGATTGCACGCATGGCGGTCGGCGCACAGAACAAGGCGTTGACCTTGTATTGCTCGACCACCCGCCAATACGCCGAGGCGTCCGGGGTGCGTATCGGTTTGCCCTCATAAAACACCGTGGTGCAACCGCTCATCAACGGGCCATACACAATCAGCGAATGGCCGACCACCCAGCCCACATCGGAAATCCCCCACCACACGTCACCGGCCTGCATACCGTAGATGTGGCGCATGGCATAGCACAGCGCTACCGCGTTGCCGCCGTTTTCCCGCACGATGCCCTTGGGCTTCCCGGTGGTACCGGAGGTGTACATGATGTACAGCGGGTCACCTGCATCCAGTTCGACAGGGGCGACCGGCTCGGCCATTGCCAGCGCTTGCTGCCAATCGAGGTCGCGGCCAGGCTGCAACGGGGCGCGGGCCTGGGGCCGCTGCAGTACCAGCACATTGCGCGGCTGGTGGCGGGCCAGTTGCAGGGCGCGATCGACCAGCGGCTTGTATTCGATCACCCGGTCGAACTCCAGGCCACAGGATGCCGTCAGCAACAAAGTGGGCCGGGCATCATCGATGCGCAAGGCCAGTTCGTTGGCGGCAAAACCGCCGAACACCACCGAATGCACCGCGCCGATCCGCGCGCAGGCCAGCATGGCCATGGCCGCCTGGGGCACCATGGGCATGTAGATGATCACCCCGTCCCCCTTGTTGACCCCCAGCTGGCGCAGCAAGCCCGCCAGGCGTGCCACCTCGTCGCGCAACTGACGATAGGTGTACGCCTGTTGCACGCCTGTCACAGGCGAGTCGTAGATCAGCGCCAACTGCTCGCCGCGACCTTGTTCGATCTGGTGGTCGAGGGCAAGGTGGCAGCTGTTCAGGCGGCCGTCGGCAAACCAGCGGTGGGTACCGTCCGGGTTGTCCTGCAAGGTGAGGGAAGGCGTGCGGTGCCAGGCCAGGTGCGCGGCCTGTTCGGCCCAGAATGCGGCAGGGTCGGCAATGGAATGGGCGTAGCTGTGCTGATAGCTCATGGCGTAGAAAACCCGGTACTTGTTGTTATTGAAGGGCGAAACTTGAGTATGGACCGCCACACCGGGGCCGCCATGGGACTAAAGTCACAACCGATCTGCAAATTTGCAGACAACGCCTATACGCCCCATAACGGTGCAAACTCTCTAGAATAGGCCTCCCCTTCCGCCACTGAGCACCCCATGGATATCGAACAGGCCCGTACCTTTCTGGAAATCGTGCGTTGCGGCAGCCTGGTCGCAGCCGCTGAGCGCCTGTTCGTGTCGCAGACCGCGATCACTGCACGGGTACAGCGCCTGGAGCAGCAACTGGGCTGCCAGTTGTTCGTACGCAGCCGCAACGGCGCCAGCTTGACCAGCGATGGCGAGGCCTTCGTCAGCTATGCCAACCAGCTGGTGCAGACGTGGGAAGCGGCGCGCCGCGACCTGCCGCTGCCTGAAGGGTGCCATCAAGTGCTGCATGTGGGCGGCGAAGTGAGCCTGGGCAACCCGATGATGCTCGACTGGGTCAGCGCCCTGCACCGCGAGCTGCCCAGCCATGCCATCCGCAGCGAGGTGAGCGATGGCGAGTCGCTGCTGCGCAAGGTGGAGATGGGCCTGCTGGACGCCGCGCTGGTGTATCAGCCGACCTACGGGCCGGGCCTGCAGGTGGAGCAATTGATGGAAGAGAAGTTGATCCGCGTGCGCCGGGTTGACCAGCCAGACCCGTACATCTACATCGACTGGGGGGAGGCATTCCGCCGCCAGCACGACGCCGCCCTGCCCGACTGCGCGCGCCCGGCACTGAGCTTCAACCTCGGGCCCCTGGCTCTGCAGTTCATCCTCGACCAGGGCGGCAGCGGCTACTTCCGTACCCGCGTAGTACAGGCCTATCTGGACAGCGGGGTGTTCGAGCGGGTACCCCAGGCACCAGAATTCACCTACCCGACATTTCTGGTGTACCCGCGCAAGCGCGACAGCGAGGCCCTGCAACAGGCATTCGCGATACTGCGCCAGCTGGTGGCCGCCGGCGTCAGCGACTGGTCACAGCGCTGGGACCCGGTGATCTGAAGCAGTGCCTGCGGCGCTGAGCAACTGGCGCTTGAGGCCGGCGATCAGGTCGGTCTGGGTGACCACCCCGACCAATTGGCCAGCGTCGATTACCGGCAAGCAGTGCAGCCCTTGTTCACACAGCAAGGGCAACAGGCGCTCCAGCGGGTGCTGGCTGCTGACACTGATCACCCGCCGGCTCATCACCTGCGCCATGCGCACCGCCTTGCGCCCGAACAGGCCGCGCCAACGGAACTGCCCCCGCTGCATGGCCGGCCCGACCAGGTCGCTGAGGCTTACGATGCCTACCAACTTGCCGTGCTGCAGCACCGGCAGGGTTTTCAGGTGGTGACTGGCCAGCATCGTCCACGCCTGCTCCAGGGTGGTGTCGGGTGACGCGAACTGCACATCCCGGGACATCACCGATGCCGCCGTGATACCGCCAAGGCTGCGTTGCAGGGCATGCTGCTCGGTGGCAAGGATGATGCGTTCCAGCTCGTCGCGAGTGACGTCGACGAACTCGCCCAACTCTTCAAGCGCCTGGTCCAGATCGGCGCCGCTGACCCCCACGCGCTCACTGGGCAATGGGTCATGGGTGTGATGCAGCTCTTTGCGCGGGGCATTGCCCTTGGGGTAGCGCACGCCGGTCAAACGGTTGTAGAGCACCGCGACTGTCACCAGGATCAGCGCATTGAGCAGCACCGGCTCCAGCAGATGGTCACCCAGGGCCGTAAGCCCCGAATCGGCCAGCACTGCACTCACCGCCACCCCACCGCCCGGCGGGTGCAGGCAGCGCAGCAGGCACATCAACAGCACCGAGATCGCCAGGGCTGCGGCAGCCACCCACAGCTCAGGCCCGAAGCCCTGGCGCATGGCCAGGCCGACAGCGCCCGCCAGGGCGTAACTGCCCAGCACTGGCCAAGGCTGGGCCAAAGGGCCGGAATGCACGGCAAATACCAGCACTGCCGAGGCAGCCAAGGGGCCTAGAAGGTGCAAGGCGATGCCAGGGCCGTAGGCCAGGCTGGTCAGCCAGCCGGCGAGGAACAGGCCGAGCAGTGCACCGGCTCCAGCACGCAGCCATTCTTTAGGGGATGTATTGAGGGGCGCAGGCAACAGCCGCTGCAGACGACTTTCGGAACGCGAGGCAGGCATTGGAATAATCGGGATCGTAGTTTTTCTGGTGAAAAAGAAAGCCCAGCCGAGCTGGCCTGGGCCCTGTATTGCCAAAGCAATAGCGCAAGGGGCTCCGTCCGTGGAGAGATGGAAACTGGGAAGTTTCGTGAGGGGATTGTGCCGGGCGTGGCTTACAAGGGCCAATTCAAAAAAATGCGGCTGTACTGCAATATTTTTGCAGTGGTGATCTGGCTGGCCCCGGCGTTATCGAGCCCGGCGCGGCAACTCGATACTCACCCGCAACCCGCCCAAAGGGCTTTCGAGCAACACCAGGCGCCCGCCCCAGGCCTCCACGATGTCGCGCACGATGCCCAGCCCCAGGCCATGTCCATCGACCTGTTCATCCAGCCGCGAACCGCGCTCCAGCACCTGCAGACGCTGGCCTTCAGGGATGCCCGGGCCGTCATCGTCAACCCACAGCTGGTAACCCCCTTCACTCGGCGCAATCCCCAGGCGCACCTCGCTGTCGGCCCACTTGCAGGCGTTGTCCAGCAGATTGCCCAGCAGCTCCAGCACGTCTTCGCGATCCCAGGGCAGCAACAGCCCAGGCGGTACGTCCCGCTCAAGCACCAGGCCTTCACCGTGGATCATCCCCAAGGTACCCAACAGCCCTGGCAATTCGGCATCGCAGTCGAACTGGGCACCCGGCAAGGCATCGCCCGCCAGGCGAGCCCGGTTGAGTTCGCGCGCCAGGCGCTGCTGAATCTGCTCAAGCTGTGCGCGCATCTGCTCACGCACGTCGGGCAGCCCCTGCAAGCGCTCGCTGGACGCCAGGCTCAGCAGCACCGCCAACGGCGTCTTCAGCGCATGGCCCAGGTTGCCCAGGGCATTGCGCGAGCGGCGCAGGCTGTCTTCGGTGTGGCTCAGCAAATGGTTGATCTGCCCCACCAACGGTGCCAATTCCACAGGCACTTCGGCATCCAGCTGGGAGCGCTGGCCCTGTTGCAACTGGGCGATCTGTTGACGGGCTCGCTCCAGTGGGCGCAACGAGCGCTTCACCGTGATGCGCTGCAGTACCAGCACCAGCATCAAGGCCACCAGCCCCATGCCCAGGCCGATCTGCTGCATGCGCCGGAAGCCTTCGCGCACCGGTGAGTAATCCTGCGCCACACTGATCGAGATGTCCTGGCCAAGGCGTCGATAGTCAGCGCGCAGCGCGAGCAATTGCTGGCCCTCAGGGCCTAGCTCGTGGCTATCGGAAAGGCCGGGCGCAGCAGGCTTGGGCATGTCCAGGTCCCACAGCGAGCGCGAACGCCAGGTACCTTGGTCAAAATCGATGCGAAAGTAATAACCGGAAAACGGCCGCTGGTAAGCGCCGGAAATACGCCGCTCATCCAGCTGCAACCCCGAAGGGCCACGCACCAGTGCCACCAACAGGTTCTCGCTTTCCTTGCGCAGGCCGTTTTCCAGGTAGCGCTGCAGGCCCGCCTCGAACAACCACAGGGTGAGCTGCGCAAGCACCACGCCCACCACCACCAGCACCGCCACCAGCCCCAGGCTCAGGCGCGCCTGGATCGACTTCACGCGACGTTCCCGGCGTAGATGTAGCCTTGCCCGCGACGGGTTTCGATCACACTGCGGCCCAACTTGCGACGCAGGTGATTGACGTGCACTTCAAGCACATTGGAGTCGCGCTCGGTCTCGCCATCGTAGAGGTGTTCGGCCAGGTGGCTTTTGGAGAGAATCTGCTGCGGATGCAGCATGAAATAGCGCAGCAGCCGAAACTCGGCGGCGGTCAATTGGATATCGGCCCCATCGCGGCTCACGCACTGTCGGCTTTCATCCAGGTGCAAGCCGGCAGCTTCCAGGGTGGGCTGATTGGCCAGGCCGCGGGCACGGCGCAACAACGCCTGGATGCGCAACTGCAACTCTTCCGGGTGGAAGGGTTTGCTCATGTAATCGTCGGCCCCAGCCTTCAGGCCCTCGATACGTTCGGCCCAGGAGCCGCGCGCGGTCAACACCAGCACCGGCGTGGCCAGGCCGCCGGCGCGCCACTGGGCCAGCACATCGAGCCCCGGCAAGCCCGGCAGGCCGAGGTCGAGGACGATCAGGTCGTAGGGTTCGCTCTGGCCCTGGTACACCGCATCACGGCCGTCGGCCAGCCAGTCCACGGCATAGCCCTGGCGTTGCAGGCCGGCGATCAGTTCATCGGCCAGCGGCACATTGTCCTCGACAAGCAACAGGCGCATTCAGTCGTCTTCCTCGTCTTTGAGCAGCACGCCGCTGCGGGCATCCAGCTTGATCTCGCGCACCACCCCGGCAGGTGTCAGCAGCTCGACCTCGTATTCGTAGCGGCCGTGTTTTTCTTCCAGCTCCGCCTCCAGCAGACGCGCCCCGGGGTAACGCCCCAGGGCTGAGTCAAGCAATTGCTCAAGCGGCAGGATGACGCCCTTTTGCCGCAGCTCAAGGGCTTCATCCTGATCGAGGTCACGGGCAACCGCCAGCGAACAGACAGTCATCAGCGCGAGGGCCAGGTAGCGAGCCTTGCGCGGTAGCGCTTTCATCAGGTGTCCTGTTTGTCCTTCAGTACTTCACCCGTCTTGGCGTCCAGATCGACGTCCCACTCGACGTTTTGCGCATCACGCAGTTCGACCTTGAGGATGTAACGGCCGTACTCGTTCTCGAGCTCCGAATCGGTGATGGTAGAGCCCGGGTGTTTTGCCTTGGCCGTTTCAGCCAGTTTCTGCAGGGACTGAACGGTACCGGCTTTTTCCAGGCCGCTGATTTCGTGAGCCGGCACATCGGCCAGGGCAACGTTGGCACCAACAACCAGAGCAGCGGCGGTGAACAGGGCAGTCAAAGTTTTCATCGTGTCTTCTCTCCTGAGAGATGTTCAAGTTGTCTACGGGGTTAAGATTACCCAGCGGTCCTTAATTCAACCTGAAAACAGCTGGCGCCATGATAGCGCAGCCGGCCATCGTGATCTGCCCTTATAATGACTCGATTGCCGGCCCCGAGATCCCCATGAGCGCCATTCATATCAAGCATCCCGCCCTCACCCTCAAGGCTGGCCAGCGTGCGTTGCGGCAAATCCGCGAGCGCGGCCTGCAGGCTGCGGATGTGGGTGTACTGCCGGGTGCGGCCGGCGGGCCGAAGCCCTTGGGCATACAGGGCCTGGACCTGGCACTGTTCGGAGAGTGGCTGCCATCGGTACCCCGCCAGCGGGCACTGATCGGTGCCTCGATCGGCTCCTGGCGCTTCGCCAGTGCCTGCCTTGACGACCCGGTAGCTGGCATCCGCCGCCTCGGTGAGCTGTATACCGAACAGGACTTTGCCAAAGGGGTCACGGCGGCCGACATCAGCCGCAGCTGCCAGCGCATGCTCGACGACTTGCTGCAGGGCCGCGACGGGCAGATCCTCGCCAACCCGCACTACCGGCTGAACATCCTGGTGGTGAAGAGCCACGGCCAGCTCGCCCACGACCACCCCGGGCGCCTAGGCATGGGCCTGGGGTCGGTAATCGCCAGCAACCTGTTGGGGCGCGCGCGCCTGGGCCGACATTTCGAACGGATCATCCTGCACGACGAGCGTGCCGCCCCACCGCTGGATGCGCTTACGGATTTCCCCTCGCGCTGCCTGCCGCTGGCCCTGGCCAACCTGCGCCCTGCGCTGCTCGCGTCCGGCTCGATCCCGATGGTCATGGAGGGTGTGCGCGACATCCCCGGGGCGGGGGCAGGCACCTACCGCGACGGCGGCCTGCTCGACTACCACCTCGACCTGCCCTACCGTGGCGACGACCTGGTGCTGTATCCGCACTTCACGGACAAGGTGGTACCCGGCTGGTTCGACAAGGCAATGCCCTGGCGCAAAGGGGATGCCACGCGCCTGCAGAACGTATTGCTGATGAGCCCATCACCGCAGTACCTGGCGGCCCTACCCTTTGGCAAACTGCCCGACCGCAACGATTTCAAGCGCTTCATGGGCGACGCGCCCGGCCGCAAGCGCTACTGGTACAAAGCCATTGCCGAAAGCCAGCGGCTGGGCGACGAACTGCTCGAGCTAATTGCCACTGGCGCCCTGCAGGACCGCTTGCAGCCGCTGTAGGCGAAGCAGGCTGGGCTAGGGATACGGCACGCCCGCGCTCATGATCTGCAGCGCCAGTTTTCCAGAGGCGCCGCCCTTTTCATTGAGATAAGGGAAGCCGTCTTCGGTCAGTTGCCTGACCGGCAGTCCGTGCAGGCTGACCAGGTCAAGCCCGGTGATGAATTGCCCGCTTTCCAGCGCGCCTGCCTCCAGCCCTTCCAGGCGCCAGATCATCATGCCAGCGCCCAACGGATCGACCCCTACAGGGTCGCTGCAGCCATACAAGCCAAGATAACCGCCACGACTGATGTCAAGCCGGTGCCCTCGGTACCCGTACACATAGGAGGAAGGGTCTGTGGCAGAGGCCCTGATATCGAAGTCATAACGTCCCTGGGTTTCATAACAGCCGAACCAGAACCTTACCGGGAAAATCAACCTGCCGGTGATGTTGTAGACGGGTTCGGCGCTGTAGTCATGAGGCCCGGCAAACAGCCAGCCATCGCTGCCAAGGCGCGATTCGGGCCGCCCCAGCACCCCGACCCGGTGCAGGTTTGCCGAGCCTTCTTGTGCAGAACCATCGCCCTCGCTCCAGAACAGGCGGGCTACAAAACTATTTTCGGGAACAAACTGGTAGTCGCTCATGCAGGCATGCCTCACGTCGAGATGAGGGGACTATGCTCAAGCCTGTATCGCGCCAATCGCAGCGGGAAAGGCGCTCGTAGTGTTAAACTGCGCGATCGCACCCGTTCCTACAGAGTTATCTAGCGTGGAAATCTTCAAAGAATTTACATTCGAATCGGCCCACCGCCTGCCCCACGTCCCTGCCGGCCACAAATGCGGCCGCCTGCACGGCCACTCGTTCAAGGTCGGCCTGCACTTGACCGGCCCACTTGACCCTCACACCGGCTGGATCCGCGATTTCTCGGAGATCAAGGCGATCTTCAAGCCGATCTACGAGCAACTGGACCACAACTACCTGAACGACATCCCAGGCCTTGAGAACCCGACCAGCGAAGTGATCGCCAAATGGATCTGGGAGCAGGTCAAGCCGCTGCTGCCGGAGCTGTCCAAGGTGCGGATTCACGAGACCTGCACCAGCGGGTGTGAATATACCGGGGACTAATGCGGTTTTTCCCCAGCCTGTTCGCCAGCAAGCCTGCGCACAGGCCGGGAAACGCGCGACAACAGGCTAGCCCTGGCTATTCTCCAGGGCATCGCGCAAGAAGCTCGGGGCGATATAACGCTGGTAATGAGCCTCGGAGAGCAGAAAGAACTCCCGGTCGATGGCATCGCGCAGCTGCGGTAATTCCCAGTCACGAAACTCGGGCAACAACACCATGCCGTAGGCCTCCAGGTCACGGATCATCCGCGCCCCACGGGCGATCAACTGGTAGGCCCAGCAGTATTCCGACTGATGCTCGACAAAACGGATGGCACGCTGCTCCAGTTGCTGGCGCAGCAGGCTTTTGTCGAAGACTTCCAGCTTGGCCATCATCACCTGCACCAGCAACTGCTCCAGACGCAACCACACGGCGCGCTTCTGCGCGTCGTCGTAGCCGTTCCAGTTGATCACTTCATGGTGAAAACGCTTGCAGCCACGGCATACCGTGTCTCCGTACACCGTGGAGCACAGGCCGACGCAAGGGGTCTTGATGGACTTGTTGGACATGAAAAACAACGGCTTTGCGGAGGAATACGGGCCCATGTTAGCCCTTTGTCTAACCGGGGTCACTCGTTAAAGTCATGTTCGCCGCCTTACCTTCGGGCTTTTTTTGCCGTAGAATCATCCCGCCTTTTCAAGGCAACAATGTCCGTTGGAAGCTGTTTTCAAAGCGTCACGAGCACAGTTAATCCGGTAGAACGGCGTTGGCCCGGGCCATGCACCCTCGCATGCCCGCGCCAGCCCTCATCAGCTCCCCGTTCTGCAGGCGTAAAACTTTGAAAGCAGCTTCTGTAAGGATTCTCTGCGACCCTGGCTGGGCGGCCCAAGAAGCCGTGATTGCGCATGGGTGCATGGAATGCTGGATGAGCGTCCCGGACTCCCTTTAGGGACCACTGATGAGGGTAATAACTGTGCTTGAAGCCTACCGCAAACACATCGAAGAGCGTGCCGCCCTGGGTATCGTGCCCCAGCCGCTGAACGCCGAACAAACTGCAGGCCTGGTCGAGCTGCTGAAAAACCCGCCGGCCGGCGAAGAAGCCTTCCTCGTAGACCTGATCACCAACCGCGTACCGCCAGGGGTCGACGAAGCTGCCTACGTCAAGGCCGCTTTCCTCTCCGCCGTGGCCAAGGGCGAAGCCAAGTCGCCACTGATCGACCGCAAGCACGCCACCGAGCTGCTGGGCACCATGCAGGGCGGCTACAACATCGAAACGCTGGTCGCGCTGCTGGATGACGCCGAACTGGGCGCCGTCGCGGCCGAACAGCTCAAGCATACCCTGCTGATGTTCGATGCCTTCCACGACGTGGCCGAAAAAGCCAAGTCGGGCAACGCCCACGCCAAGGCCGTGCTGGAGTCCTGGGCTGCCGGCGAGTGGTTCACCACGCGCCCGGCCATCGCCGACAAGTACACCCTGACCGTGTTCAAGGTGCCTGGCGAAACCAACACCGACGACCTGTCCCCTGCCCCGGATGCCTGGTCGCGCCCAGACATCCCGCTGCACGCGCTGGCCATGCTGAAAATGGCCCGCGACGGTATCGAGCCACAACAGCCAGGTTCGGTCGGCCCGCTGGCGCAGATCGAAGCGGTCAAGGCCAAAGGCTTCCCGGTCGCCTACGTCGGTGACGTCGTCGGTACCGGTTCTTCGCGTAAATCCGCCACCAACTCGGTGCTGTGGTTCTTCGGCGACGACATCCCGTACGTGCCGAACAAGCGCGCCGGTGGTTTCTGCTTCGGCACCAAGATCGCCCCGATCTTCTACAACACCATGGAAGACGCCGGCGCCCTGCCGATCGAGTTCGACTGCACCAACCTGGGCATGGGCGACGTCATCGACGTATACCCGTACAAAGGTGAAGTACGCCGTCACGACAGCGACGAACTGGTCACCAACTTCGCCCTGAAAACCGAAGTACTGCTGGACGAAGTCCGTGCTGGCGGCCGTATCCCGTTGATCGTTGGCCGTGGCCTGACCGAAAAAGCCCGCGCCGAACTGGGCCTGGGTGCGTCCGACCTGTTCAAGAAACCAGAGCAGCCTGCCGAATCCAACAAGGGCTTCACCCTGGCGCAGAAAATGGTCGGCCGCGCGTGCGGCCTGCCAGAAGGCCAAGGCGTGCGCCCAGGTGCATACTGCGAGCCGAAGATGACCACCGTCGGCTCCCAGGACACCACTGGCCCGATGACCCGCGACGAGCTGAAAGACCTGGCGTGCCTGGGCTTCTCCGCTGACCTGGTGATGCAGTCGTTCTGCCACACCGCGGCTTACCCCAAGCCGATCGACGTCACCACCCACCACACCCTGCCAGACTTCATCCGCACCCGTGGCGGCGTGTCGCTGCGCCCAGGCGACGGCATCATCCACAGCTGGCTGAACCGCATGCTGATGCCTGACACCGTCGGCACCGGTGGCGACTCGCACACCCGCTTCCCGATCGGCATCTCGTTCCCGGCCGGCTCCGGCCTGGTGGCCTTCGCCGCCGCCACCGGCGTCATGCCGCTGGACATGCCAGAGTCGATCCTGGTGCGCTTCAAGGGCAAACTGCAACCCGGCATCACCCTGCGTGACCTGGTGCATGCCATCCCTTACTACGCCATCCAGAACGGCCTGCTGACCGTCGAGAAGAAGGGCAAGAAAAACGCCTTCTCCGGCCGCATCCTGGAAATCGAAGGCCTGGACGAACTGACCGTCGAGCAAGCGTTCGAGCTGTCCGACGCCTCGGCCGAGCGTTCCGCTGCCGGCTGCACCATCAAGCTTCCGGAAAAGGCCATCGCCGAGTACCTGAAGTCCAACATCACCCTGCTGCGCTGGATGATCGGCGAAGGCTACGGCGACCCACGTACCCTGGAGCGTCGCGCCCAGGCCATGGAAGCCTGGCTGGCCAACCCTGAGCTGCTGTCGGCCGACGCCGATGCCGAGTACGCCGAAATCATCGAAATCGACCTGGCCGACGTCAAGGAGCCTGTGCTCTGCGCGCCGAACGACCCGGACGATGCCCGCCTGCTGTCTTCGGTACAGGGCGAGAAGATCGACGAAGTGTTCATCGGTTCGTGCATGACCAACATCGGCCACTTCCGCGCTGCCGGCAAGTTGCTGGAGAAGGTCAAGGGTGGCATCCCTACCCGTCTGTGGCTGGCTCCGCCAACCAAGATGGACGCTCACCAGCTGACCGAAGAAGGCTACTACGGCATCTACGGCAAGGCCGGTGCGCGCATGGAAATGCCAGGCTGCTCGCTGTGCATGGGTAACCAGGCGCGCGTGCAGACCGGTTCGACCGTGGTCTCCACCTCGACCCGTAACTTCCCGAACCGTCTGGGCGACGCGACCAACGTGTACCTGGCATCGGCCGAGTTGGCTGCTGTCGCTTCGATCATCGGCAAACTGCCGACCGTCGAAGAGTACATGCAGTACGCCAAAGACATCGACAGCATGGCTGCCGACGTCTACCGCTACCTGAGCTTCGACCAGATCGCCGAGTTCCGCGAGGCTGCGGCCAACGCCAAGATCCCGGTGGTTCAGGCGTAATCAGCGGTAAGCAGTAACAAAAACCCCGGCAGAATGCCGGGGTTTTTTATTGGGCGCTCGGCCCTCAGGGACGACTCCCTACCAGTGGGAGCGGGCTTGCCCCGCGAAGAGGCCCGCAAAGGCAACCTCAGATCACGAACAGGTCGACAAACCTGTGCACCGCCGTCGATTCCAGCTTCTGCTGGTCCTCGCACAGCTCGAAAATCGCCTCACAACGCTGCCGCGCAAACCGCGTCGCCAGGTTTTCCCTGAACTTCGCCTCCAGCAAGGGTATGCCCTCCCCGCGCCTGCGCCGATGCCCGACCGGGTACTCGACCACCACTTGCTCGGTGCTGCTGCCATCCTTGAAGAACACCTGCAGGGCGTTGGCGATGGAGCGCTTGTCAGCTTCCAGGTATTCACGCGTGAAACGCGGGTCCTCGACCACCTCCATTTTCTCGCGCAGGCGGTCGATGCTCGGATGCGCAGCGTGGAAGGCATCCTCGTAATGCTCGGCCACCAGATGGCCGAAAATCAGCGGCACTGCCACCATGTACTGCAGGCAGTGGTCGCGGTCGGCGGCATTGGCCAGCGGGCCGCCCTTGGAGATGATGCGGATCGCCGATTCCTGGGTGGTGATGACGATACGGTCTACCTCATGCAGGCGATTACGCACCTGCGGGTGCAGGCTCACCGCCGCCTCACAGGCGGTCTGCGCGTGGAACTCGGCCGGGAAACTGACCTTGAACAGCACGTTCTCCATCACATAGCTGGCCAGCGGCTGCGGCACGCGCAGCTCCTGCTGGGCGCTGGGTTTAAGCGCCAGGTCCTTGTTGGTATGGCTGAACGACACGTCGTAAAAGCCCCATTGCGGCGCAGTCAGCACACCCGGCACGCCCATCTCGCCACGCAGCGCGATATCGGCCAGGCGCACCCCACGGCTGGAAGCATCGCCCGCCGCCCAGGACTTGCGCGAACCGGCGTTGGGCGCATGACGGTAGGTACGCAGTGCCTGGCCGTCGACGAAAGCATGGGACAACGCCGAGAGCAGTTGCTCCCGGGTGGCGCCCATCAGCTTTGCGCACACGGCCGTGGAGGCCACCTTGACCAGTATCACGTGGTCGAGGCCAACGCGGTTGAAGGAATTTTCCAGCGCCAGCACACCCTGAATCTCGTGAGCCATGACCATGGCTTCTAGCACTTCGCGCATGAGCAGTGGGCTTTCACCCTTTGCCACGTGTTTTTGCGACAGGTGATCGGCCACGGCCAGGATGCCGCCAAGGTTGTCCGAGGGGTGCGCCCACTCGGCGGCCAGCCAGGTGTCGTTGTAGTCCAGCCAGCGCACGATGCAGCCGATATCCCAGGCGGCCTTGACCGGGTCTAGCCGGTACGCGGTGCCGGGCACACGGGCACCGTTGGGCACCACGGTGCCTTCCACCAGCGGGCCAAGGTGCTTGGTACATTCAGGGAAGCGCAGGGCCAGCAGGCCGCAGCCCAGGGTGTCCATCAGGCAGTTGCGCGCGGTGTCCAGCGCCTCAGGGGATTCGACCCGGTAGGTCAGGACATAGTCGGCGAGGGTTTGCAGCACCCGGTCGTAGTCCGGGCGCTGGTTGAGGTCTACGTTGGCGCTCATCATCTGCTCCCTTCAGAAGTACAGGGGCTGCTGTGCAGCCCCGCTTGAAGCCGAGCGCCAATGGTGCGTCAGAAGCTATCGCCGGGCACCCTCACCCAGCCTTCCATCAGCACGCGAGCACTGCGGCTCATGATTGCCTTGGTCACCGTCCACTCGCCCTTCACCTGACGCGCTTCGGCGCCCACCCGCAAGGTGCCCGAGGGGTGGCCGAAACGCACGGCACTGCGCTCACCCCCGCCTGCGGCGAGGTTGACCAGCGTGCCCGGAATGGCAGCAGCGGTACCGATGGCCACTGCGGCAGTGCCCATCATTGCGTGGTGCAGCTTGCCCATGGACAACGCACGCACCAGCAGGTCGATGTCAGCCGCCGCGACAACCTTGCCACTGGACGCAGTGTAGGTGGTCGGCGGGGCGACGAAGGCCACTTTCGGTGTGTGCTGACGCCCGGCCGCCTGGTCGACATGCTCAATCAGGCCCATGCGCACGGCGCCATAGGCGCGAAGGGTCTCGAACCGCAGCAGCGCTTGCGGATCGCCGTTGATCGCGTCCTGCAGCTCGGTACCGGTGTAGCCGATATCGCCCGCATTGATGAAGATGGTCGGGATCCCTGCATTGATCAGGGTCGCTTTGAAGGTACCAACACCGGGCACTTCCAGGTCGTCCACCAGATTGCCGGTGGGGAACATCGAGCCGCCGTCGCCGTCTTCATCAGCAGCCGGGTCGAGGAACTCCAACTGCACCTCGGCGGCCGGAAAGGTCACGCCATCAAGCTCGAAATCGCCCGTTTCCTGAACTTCACCTTCGGTAATCGGTACATGGGCAACAATGGTCTTGCCGATGTTGGCCTGCCAGATCCGCACGGTGGCCATGCCGTTGCGCGGCAGGCGCGACGGATCCACCAGGCCGCTGCTGATGGCGAACGAGCCGACAGCGGCAGACAGGTTGCCGCAGTTACCGCTCCAGTCGACGAAAGCCTTGTCGATGCTGACCTGGCCGAACAGGTAGTCGACATCGTGCTCGGGCTTGATGCTGCGCGAAAGGATCACCGTCTTGCTGGTGCTCGAAGTGGCGCCACCCATACCATCGATTTGCTTGCCATAAGGGTCGGGGCTGCCGATAACCCGCAACAGCAGCGCATCACGGGCTGGGCCCGGGACCTGCGCCTGCTCGGGCAGGTCTTGCAGGCGGAAGAATACGCCCTTGCTGGTGCCGCCACGGATGTAGGTGGCAGGGATCTTGATTTGTGCTGCATGTGCCATTGCTGTGCCGTCCTGTCTGAAATGCAATAACCCTTGGGGCCGCTGCGCGGCCCCAGCCGTCAAGCGGAGGCTTCGAGGAAGTCCTGGGCAAAGCGCTGCAGCACCCCACCCGCCTCGTAGATCGACACTTCCTCGGCAGTATCCAGGCGGCAAGTCACCGGCACCTCGACCCGCTCACCGTTGCGACGCGTCACCACCAGGGTCAGGGTCGCGCGTGGCGTGCGCTGACCCAGCACATCGTAGGTCTCGCTGCCATCGAGCGCCAAGGTATTGCGGTCGGTCCCCGGCTTGAACTCCAGCGGCAGCACGCCCATGCCCACCAGGTTGGTACGATGGATCCGCTCGAAGCCTTCGGCAACGATCGCCTCGACCCCGGCCAGGCGCACGCCCTTGGCCGCCCAGTCACGCGACGAACCCTGACCGTAGTCGGCACCAGCAACAATGATCAGCGGCTGCTTGCGCTCCATGTAGGTTTCGATCGCCTCCCACATGCGGGTCACCTTGCCTTCAGGCTCCAGACGCGTCAGCGAGCCTTGCTTCACGCTGCCATCTTCCTTGCGCACCATTTCGTTGAACAGCTTGGGGTTGGCGAAGGTGGCGCGCTGCGCAGTCAGGTGGTCGCCACGGTGAGTGGCGTAGGAGTTGAAGTCCTCTTCCGGCAGGCCCATCTTCGCCAGGTATTCACCCGCCGCACTGTCCAGCATGATGGCGTTGGACGGCGACAAGTGATCGGTGGTGATGTTGTCCGGCAGCACCGCCAACGGGCGCATGCCACGCAGGCTGCGCTCACCGGCCAGGGCACCTTCCCAGTACGGCGGACGGCGGATGTAGGTGCTCATCGGGCGCCACTCATACAGCGGCGCAACCTTCGGCCCGCGGTCCTCCTCGATGGCGAACATCGGGATGTAGACCTTGCGGAACTGCTCCGGCTTGACCGCCGCACGCACCACGGCATCGATCTCTTCATCGCTCGGCCAGATATCCTTGAGGCGGATTTCCTCGCCGTCCACCACCCCCAGCACGTCTTTTTCGATGTCGAAGCGGATAGTACCGGCGATGGCATAGGCCACCACGAGCGGCGGCGAGGCCAGGAAGGCCTGCTTGGCGTAAGGGTGGATGCGCCCGTCGAAGTTGCGGTTGCCCGACAGCACGGCAGTGGCATACAGGTCGCGGTCGACGATCTCCTGCTGAATCACCGGGTCCAATGCACCGGACATGCCGTTGCAGGTGGTGCAGGCGAAAGCGACGATGCCAAAGCCCATCTGCTCCAGCTCTTTCTCCAGCCCCGCTTCTTCCAGGTACAGCTGCACCGCCTTGGAGCCTGGCGCCAGCGAGGACTTGACCCAAGGTTTGCGCGCCAGGCCGAGCTTGTTGGCATTGCGTGCCAGAAGGCCTGCGGCTATCACGTTGCGCGGGTTGCTGGTGTTGGTGCAACTGGTGATGGCGGCGATGATGACCGCGCCGTCCGGCATTTGCCCCGGCACTTCCTCCCAGGCCCCGGCGATGCCCTTGGCCGCCAGCTCGCTGGTGGCAACGCGGGCGTGCGGGTTGGACGGGCCGGCCATGTTGCGCACCACGCTCGACAGGTCGAAGCTCAGGGTGCGCTCGTAGACGGCGCCGCCCAGGCTGTCGGCCCACAGGCCGGTGGCCTTGGCGTAGGTTTCTACCAGCTTGACCTGCTGATCCTCGCGACCGGTCAGCTTCAGGTAGTCGATGGTCTGCTGGTCGATGGCGAACATCGCTGCAGTGGCGCCATATTCCGGGGCCATGTTGGAGATGGTCGCACGGTCGCCCAGGGTCAGGGCACGGGCGCCCTCGCCGTGGAACTCCAGATAGGCACCGACGACTTTCTGTTTACGCAGGAATTCGGTCAGGGCCAGCACCAGGTCGGTGGCGGTGATGTTCGGCGCCAGCTTGCCGGTCAGCTCGACGCCGACGATTTCCGGCAGGCGCATCCACGAGGCACGGCCGAGCATCACGTTCTCGGCTTCCAGGCCGCCGACACCGATGGCGATCACGCCCAGGGCGTCGACATGCGGGGTGTGGCTGTCGGTGCCGACACAGGTGTCCGGGTAGGCCACGCCGCGGTCGCTGTGGATCACCGGCGACATCTTCTCCAGGTTGATCTGGTGCATGATGCCGTTGCCCGGCTGGATCACATCGACGTTCTTGAACGCCTTCTTGGTCCAGTTGATGAAATGGAAACGGTCTTCGTTGCGGCGGTCTTCGATGGCGCGGTTTTTCTCGAAAGCCTGCGGGTCGAAACCACCACACTCGACGGCCAAGGAGTGGTCGACGATCAGTTGCACCGGCACCACCGGGTTGACCTGAGCCGGGTCACCACCTTTGTCGGCAATGGCGTCACGCAGGCCGGCCAGGTCGACCAGGGCAGTCTGGCCGAGGATGTCGTGGCACACCACACGGGCCGGGAACCAGGGGAAGTCAAGATCGCGCTTGCGCTCGATCAACTGAGTCAGGGAGGCGTCGAGGGTGCTCGGGTCGCAGCGGCGCACCAGGTTTTCGGCGAGTACGCGGGAGGTGTACGGCAGGCCGTCGTAGGCGCCGGGCTTGATCGCCTCGACCGCCGCGCGGGCATCGAAGTAGTCCAGGTCGGTGCCTGGCAGATTCTTGCGGTATGCGGTGTTCATATAGTTATCAGGCTCGGTCACGGTAGTCGGTAGGTCTGGCCGGCGGGGCTGCGTTACAGCCCGCAACGGCCTTCAACTCAACGCTGTTCGATCGGCACGAACTGACGCTGTTCGACGCCGACATACTCGGCGCTCGGGCGGATGATGCGGTTGTTGGCACGCTGCTCGAAGACATGCGCCGCCCAGCCGGTCAGGCGCGAGCAAACGAAGATCGGGGTAAACAGCTTGGTCGGGATGCCCATGAAGTGGTACGCCGACGCGTGGTAGAAGTCAGCATTGGGGAACAGGCGTTTCTGCTCCCACATGGTCTTGTCGATGGCTTCGGAAACCGGGTACAGCACCTTGTCGCCGACCTCGTCGGCCAACTGCTTCGACCAGCCCTTGATCACCTCGTTGCGCGGGTCGGACTCTTTGTAGATGGCATGGCCGAAGCCCATGATCTTGTCCTTGCGCTCCAGCATCCTCAGCAGTTCGGCCGTCGCGTCCTGCGGGCTCTGGAAGCGCTCGATCAGCTCCATCGCCGCTTCGTTGGCACCGCCATGCAGTGGGCCGCGCAGCGAGCCAATGGCAGCGGTGATGCAGGAGTACAGGTCGGACAGGGTGGAAGCGCACACGCGCGCGGTGAAGGTCGATGCGTTGAACTCGTGCTCGGCGTAGAGGATCAGCGACACGTTCATCACTTTGACGTGCAATTCGCTGGGCTTCTTGCCGTGCAGCAGGTGCAGGAAATGCCCGCCCAGGGTGTCTTCATCGCTGGTGCAATCGATGCGCACGCCATGGTGGGTGAAGCGGTACCAGTAGCACATGACCGCCGGGAACAGCGCCAGCAGGCGGTCGGTCTTGTCGTGCTGAGCGTCGAAGGTCAGTTCCGGCTCCAGGGTACCCAGCAGCGAACAGCCAGTGCGCATCACGTCCATCGGGTGGGCGTCGCGCGGGATGCGCTCGAGCACTTCCTTGAGGGCTTGCGGCAGGTCACGCAGGCCCTTGAGCTTGTGCTTGTACTCGGCCAGCTCGGCGCTGCTTGGCAGTTCGCCGTACAACAGCAGATAGGCCACTTCCTCGAACTCGGCACCGGCCGCCAGGTCACGGACATCGTAGCCGCGGTAAGTCAGGCCGGCACCGGCCTGGCCAACGGTCGACAACGCGGTCTGGCCGGCCACCTGGCCACGCAGGCCTGCGCCACTGAGTACTTTTGCTTCGGCCATGGTGTTTCTCCTTTCTTGAATTTGTTATGGATTGCTTTCTGGCTAATTCGGCGTGCCTGGGCCGGCCTCTTCGCGGCTAAACCCGCTGCCAAAGGTGGCCGGCACCCTCACTTACCCTTTCTTCTGCGCAAACAACGCATCGAGGCTCTGCTCGAAGGCGTGATAACCAATGGCATCGTAGAGCTCCATGCGGGTTTGCATGGTATCGATCACGTTCTTCTGGGTGCCGTCGCGACGCAGCGCGGTGTACACATTTTCGGCCGCCTTGTTCATGGCCCGGAAGGCCGACAGCGGGTACAGCACCAGCGACACGTCGACCGACGCCAGCTCTTCGGTGGTGTACAGCGGCGTGGCACCGAATTCGGTGATGTTGGCCAGAATCGGCGCCTTCACACGGTCAGCGAAGGTCTTGTACATCGAAAGCTCGGTGATGGCCTCCGGAAAGATCATGTCGGCGCCCGCCTCGACGCAGGCAGCGGCGCGGTCCAGGGCAGCGTTCAGGCCTTCGACGGCCAGGGCGTCGGTACGCGCCATGATCACGAAGCTGTCATCGGTACGCGCATCGACGGCGGCCTTGATCCGGTCGACCATCTCCTGCTGGGTGACGATTTCCTTGTTCGGGCGATGGCCGCAGCGCTTGGCACCGACCTGGTCCTCGATATGGATGGCGGCAGCGCCGAACTTGCACATCGAACGCACCGTACGTGCCACGTTGAACGCCGAGGCGCCAAAACCGGTATCGACATCCACCAGCAGCGGCAGGTCGCAGACATCGGTGATGCGGCGCACGTCGGTGAGCACATCGTCCAGGCCACTGATACCCAGGTCCGGCAGGCCGAGCGAGCCGGCAGCAACACCGCCACCGGACAGGTAGATGGCCTTGAAACCGGCGCGCTTGGCCAGCAGGGCATGGTTGGCGTTGATCGCGCCGACCACCTGCAAGGGATGTTCGGCGGCAACCGCGTCGCGGAAACGTTGGCCGGGCGTGCTCTTCACAGTCATGAATCACCTCGTGGGCTGTTGTCGTTGGCGTCCAGGTAGTGACGCTCGATGTTGCGTTTGGACGCACCGATGTGGCGGCGCATCAGGAGTTCGGCCAGTTCACCGTCACGGTCGGCGATGGCATCGAGGATCCGGTGGTGCTCGGCAAACGCCTGGCGCGGCCGATTGGGCGTGGCGGAGAACTGGATGCGGTACATGCGCACCAGTTGGTACAGCTCGCCGCAGAGCATCTTGACCAGGGTCTGGTTGCCGCTGCCCTGGATGATCCGGTAATGGAAGTCGTAGTCGCCTTCCTGCTGGTAGTAGCCGACACCGGCCTGGAACGCCGCATCGCGTTCATGGGTGTCAAGCACCCGGCGCAGCTCGTCGATATCGGCCTGGCTCATGCGCTCGGCGGCCAGGCGGCAGGCCATGCCTTCGAGCGATTCGCGGATTTCGTACAGCTCGATCAGCTCGGCGTGGTTGAGCGACACCACCCGCGCCCCGACATGCGGCACGCGCACCAGCAGGCGCTGGCCTTCGAGCCGGTGGATGGCTTCGCGCAGCGGCCCGCGGCTGATGCCGTAGGTACGCGCCAGCTCCGGCTCGGAGATCTTGCTGCCCGGGGCGATCTCGCCCTTGACGATGGCCGCCTGGATTCGCCGAAAGACGTTTTCGGACAAGGTTTCCGTTTCGTCTGCCAACGCGGGACTGGAAGTAGAAAGGTCCAGCATATTGTCGACACCCTGATAATCACATGGCCAGAAATTAGCTAATTAAGCGCTATCAGTCAAAGACAAAATCAACATTGTCGACAATCGTCTAAGAACGAACTAACCCTGCCCAGCCGCTGTCAGATCGCGACGCGCTGGCGTCAAGACGTCGGCGTGATAGAATGCCGCGCCTCCGACGGAGTATGGATAGCGTGTCTGTCATCTATTCATGTTGTTGACAGATGAACGAGGAAGCTTGCGCAGTCGTTGCCAGTCGCCTTGCCCCGAACCCTGCACAGTACCGCGCCAGGACTATGAGACTTACACCCGTTTTATTGCTGCTATGCCTCACCCTGCTGCCGGCCATCGGCCAAGCGGCGGGCAAGACCGTGTACGGTCTCAACGAATACGCACAGTTGGGCGACCTTGACCTGGAAGTGGCCGCCAAGCTCGACACCGGCGCCAAGACCGCCTCGCTCAGTGCCCGAGACATCAAGCGCTTCAAGCGCAACGGCGAGAGCTGGGTACGCTTCTACCTGGCCATCGATGCCGCCCACTCGCACCCGATCGAGCGCCCCCTTGCGCGTGTCAGCAAGATCAAGCGACGAGCAGGCGACTACGATGCCGAATCGGGCAAGGCCTATACCGCGCGCCCGGTCATCGAACTCGAAATCTGCATGGGCCAGGCCCTGCGCACCATCGAAGTCAACCTCACCGACCGCAGCGCGTTCCAGTTCCCGCTGCTGATCGGCTCCGAGGCGCTCAAGCACTTCGACGCGCTGGTCGACCCAAGCCTTAAATACGCGGCCGGCAAACCTGCCTGTGCCACCGACGCTCCCAAAGCAGAGTAATCCCGATGCGCTCTCTTACCCTCCATCTGAAAGTCCTGATCACCGTGCTGGTGTTGCTGGGCGTGGCGGTCACGGCTTATCAGATCTTCTTCCTCGGCATCCCGGTGACCGAGGATGAAACCGACGATCTGTGGAACATCGACGCCAAGGTCGAGTTCGTGGCCAGCACCAAAGACCCGGTCAAGGTGCAGATGTTCGTGCCGCCGCTGAACCGCGACTACGTCAGCCTCAACGAGAGCTTCATCTCCAACAACTACGGGGTGAGCGTCAACCGTGCCGACGGCAACCGCAAGGTGACCTGGTCGGCACGCCGCGCCAGCGGCAACCAGACCCTCTACTATCGCCTGGTGCTGACCAAGCGCTACAGCAACGAGAAGACCACCGTCAAAGGCCCGACCTTCCGTGACAGCCTGGCTGTCGAAGGCCCCGAAAAAATCGCCGCCGAAGCCCTGATGGCGCCGATCCGCCAGCATTCGGCCGACGTCGAGACCTTCGTCAGCGAGACCATCAAGCGGGTCAACAATCTCAACGACGACAACGTCAAGCTGCTGCTGGCCGGCGACACCTCGGCCATGAAAAAAGCCCAGATCATCGACCTGCTGCTGTCCATTGCCCACGTGCCGATGGAAAAGGTCCACACCATCCGCCTGGTCGCCGACACCCCGCAGACCCCGGAGCTGTGGCTGCGCAGCTTCAACGGCAACGACTGGCTGTACTTCAACCCGGACACCGGCGAGCAGGGCCTGCCCAGCGACCGCCTGCTGTGGTGGACCGGTGACGACAACCTGATCAGCGTCGATGGCGGCAAGAAAGCCAACGTCACCTTCAGCATGAACAACAGCGAGATGAACGCCATCCGCCTGGCCAAGCTGACCGACGAGAACACCGACGCCGACTTCCTCGAATACTCGCTGTACAGCCTGCCGCTGCAGACCCAGCAGACCTTCATGATCATGGTGATGATCCCGATCGGCGTGCTGGTGATTCTGGTCCTGCGCAACCTGATCGGCCTGCAGACCCTGGGTACCTTCACCCCGGTACTGATCGCCCTGGCCTTCCGTGAAACCCAGTTGGGCTTCGGCATCGTGCTGTTCACGGTGATCACGGCACTGGGCCTGTCACTGCGCTCGTACCTCGAACACCTCAAGCTACAGATGCTGCCACGCCTGTCGGTGGTGCTGACCTTCGTGGTGGTGTTGATCGCCGCTATCAGCCTGTTCAGTCACAAGCTGGGCCTGGAGCGCGGGCTGTCGGTGGCGCTGTTCCCGATGGTGATTCTGACCATGACCATCGAACGTCTGTCGATCACCTGGGAAGAGCGCGGCGGCGGCCATGCCATGAAAGTGGCCATCGGCACCCTGTTCGCAGCCTCCGTGGCGCACCTGTTGATGATGGTGCCGGAGCTGGTGTACTTCGTCTTCACCTTCCCGGCGGTGCTGCTGATCCTGGTGGGCTTCATGCTGGCGATGGGCCGCTACCGCGGCTACCGCCTGACCGAGCTCGTTCGCTTCAAAGCGTTCCTGAAGAAGGCTGACGCCTGATGTTCGGACTGATCAAGACCTGGAAAGCCCTGGAGGCCCGGGGCATCATGGGTATCAACCGGCGCAACGCGGACTATGTCCTGAAGTACAACAAGCGCCACCTGTACCCGATCGTCGACGACAAGATCATCACCAAGGAGCGCGCACTCGCAGCGGGCATCCATGTGCCGGAAATGTACGGCGTCATCGAGACCGAGAAAGAGATCGAGAAGCTCGACCAGATCATTGGCGGGCGCAGTGATTTCGTCATCAAGCCGGCGCAAGGTGCCGGCGGTGACGGCATCCTGGTGATCGCCGATCGCTTCGAAGACCGTTACCGCACGGTGTCGGGCAAGATCATCAGCCACGAAGAGATCGAGCACCAGGTCTCGAGCATCCTGACCGGCCTGTATTCACTCGGCGGCCACCGTGACCGTGCGCTGATCGAATACCGGGTGACACCGGACCAGATCTTCAAGAGCATCAGCTACGAAGGCGTACCGGACATCCGCATCATCGTGCTGATGGGCTACCCGGTCATGGCCATGCTGCGCCTGCCGACCCGCCAGTCCGGCGGCAAGGCCAACCTGCACCAGGGCGCCATCGGCGTAGGTGTCGACCTGGCAACCGGCGTGACGCTGCGTGGCACCTGGCTGAACAACATCATCAGCAAGCACCCGGACACCACCAATGCGGTGGACGGCGTGCAGCTGCCCAACTGGGACGGCTTCATGAAGCTCGCAGCCGGCTGCTACGAGCTGTGCGGCCTGGGCTACATCGGTGTCGACATGGTGCTGGACCAGGAGAAGGGGCCGCTGATCCTGGAACTCAATGCCCGCCCGGGCTTGAACATTCAGATTGCCAACGACTGCGGGCTGACCCAGCGCACCCATGCCATCGAGGCGCACATTGAAGCACTGGCCAAGGATGGCCTGACCGAAGATGCCGAACAGCGTGTTCGCGTATCGCAAGGGCTGTTCGGGCACGTGCATCCGCACTGACAGCCTGCCGCTATCCAGACCTTCGCGGGTTCACCTGCGAAAGTCTGGATAGCGGCGCCGGCGCGCAATCGAACGGTTTAATGTCGCGCCCAGCGCTAGGCGCTTTTCCTACACAGGTCTACAATCGCCCCCTCGCTTTTACATCGCCGTCCACACTGATGCCGACCTGTACGCTCTACCCCCTGCCCTACCAGCCCGATCCCGCTGCCTATTTCGCCCGCCTGCGCCAGGCACCCGGCGCGATCCTGCTCGACAGTGCCCGCCCCGGCGCCAAACGCGGGCGCTATGACCTGTTGAGCGCCTGGCCCGTGCACTATCTGCAAGCGCAAGCAGACGAGGACGGCCGCGCGTTCCTCCAACGCCTGCGTGCAGGGCTGGCGCAACTCGGCCACGCCGAATTGCCCAATGGGGTGCAACTGCCGTTTGCCGGCGGCCTGATCGGCTACCTCAGCTACGACTTCGGCCGCCGCCTGGAGCAACTGCCCAGCCTCGCCGCAGACGACCTCAACCTGCCCGATGCCCAGCTGGGCCTATATGACTGGGCGCTGGTGACCGATCACCAGCTAGGCACCAGCCAACTGGTGTTCCACCCCCACCTTGCAGCTGACGAGCGCGAGCGCCTGATCACCCTGTTCCACGCAGCGGATGCCCCTGCGGCTGGCGAGTTCCACCTGCTCGCCGCCATGAAGGGCGATTTGCAACCCGCGCAATACGAGGCAGCGTTCAACCAGGTACAGCGGTATATCCAGGCCGGCGATTGCTACCAGATCAACCTGACACAACGTTTCCGCGCCCCCTGCGAAGGCGACCCGTGGCACGCCTATCAGGCGCTGCGCAAGGCGTGCCCAACGCCGTTCTCCGGCTACCAGCAACTGGCCGACGGCAGCGCACTGCTGAGCTTTTCCCCGGAACGCTTCATCCGCGTCAGCCAGGGGCTGGTCGAGACCCGCCCGATCAAAGGCACCCGCCCGCGCGCAAGCGACCCGGACGAAGACGCCCGCAATGCCGAAGAGCTGCTGCACAGCGCCAAGGACCGCTCGGAAAACCTGATGATCGTCGACCTGCTGCGCAACGACCTGGGCCGCACCTGCCAGATCGGTTCGGTCAAGGTGCCCGAGCTGTTCAGCCTGGAAAGCTACCCCAACGTGCATCACCTGGTCAGCAGCATCACCGGGCAACTGGCCAGCAACAAGGATGCCCTGGACCTGATCGGCGACAGCTTCCCGGGCGGCTCGATCACCGGCGCGCCCAAGATCCGTGCCATGCAGATCATCGACGAGCTGGAGCCTACCCGCCGAGCCCTGTATTGCGGCTCACTGCTGTACATCGACGTACGCGGCGAAATGGACAGTTCGATCGCCATTCGCAGCTTGCTGGTCAAGGATGGGCACGTGAGCTGTTGGGGAGGTGGCGCGGTGGTGGCAGATTCGAACTGGGAGGCGGAGTATGAAGAATCGATTGCCAAGGTACGGGTGCTGATGCAAACCCTGCAACAGCTCTGACCCGGCGCCACTAGCCTCTATGCCGGGCGTCTAACCCCGTATTTTTTGTTACCATCACCCTATTACGAGCGCACAGCGCCACAGCCAAGATGGAAACCGCCTGATGAGCCAACCCTTCGACGTCGCCGCCCTTGCCGCGACCTATGCCAACAAGTCCCCGCAGGACATCCTCAAGCTCGCCTTCGAACACTTCGGCGACGACTTGTGGATCTCTTTCAGCGGCGCCGAAGACGTGGTGCTGGTCGACATGGCCTGGAAGCTGAACAAGCAGGTCAAGGTGTTCAGCCTCGACACCGGCCGCCTGCACCCGGAAACCTACCGGTTCATCGACCAGGTCCGCGAGCAGTACAACCTGCCGATCGAACTGCTCAGCCCCGATCGCAGCAAGCTCGACCCGTTCGTCAAGGAAAAGGGCCTGTTCAGCTTCTACAAGGATGGCCATGGCGAGTGCTGCGGCATCCGCAAGATCGAGCCTTTGCGACGCAAACTGGCCACGGTAAGTGCCTGGGCCACCGGCCAACGCCGAGACCAGAGCCCGGGCACCCGCAGCCAGGTGGCGGCATTGGAAATCGACGGCGCCTTCTCGACCCCCGAGCGTACGCTGTACAAGTTCAACCCGCTGGCACAGATGAGCAGTGAGGAAGTCTGGGGCTACATTCGCATGCTCGAACTGCCTTACAACAGCCTGCACGAGCGCGGCTTCATCAGTATTGGCTGCGAGCCGTGCACACGCCCGGTGCTGCCGAACCAGCATGAGCGCGAAGGCCGCTGGTGGTGGGAAGAGTCGACCCAGAAGGAATGCGGGCTGCACGCTGGCAACCTGATCAGCAAGGCATAAATGAATGGGGCCGCTTTTGCGGCCCCTTACATTTCAGGATCAGTGCACCGGCAGCTCGACGCCGTCGAACAGCTCTTCGAGCTCCTGCTTGTTATGGCACTGAATGGCCTTGGCCATCACTTCACGGGTCAGGTGCGGGGCAAACTTCTCGATGAAGTCGCACATGAACCCACGCAGGAAGGTGCCACGGCGGAAGCCGATCTTGGTGATGCTGGCCTCGAACAACTCGCTGGCATCCAGGGCCACCAGGTCGCTGTCGAGCTTGGTGTCTACTGCCATCTTGGCGACGATACCGACACCCAACCCCAGGCGCACGTAAGTCTTGATCACGTCGGCATCCGCTGCGGTGAACACGACCTTCGGCGTCAGGCCGCGATGGTTGAAAGCCTCGTCCAGCTTCGAACGGCCAGTGAAGCCGAACACATAGGTAACGATAGGGTATTCGGCGACCGCTTCCAGGGTCAGCTTCGGCAGCTTGGTCAGCGGGTGCCCCTGTGGTACCACGACGCAGCGGTTCCACTTGTAGCACGGCATCATGATCAGGTCGCCGAACAGCTCCAGCGCCTCGGTGGCAATGGCGAAGTCGACAGTGCCATCAGCGGCCATCTCGGCAATCTGCATGGGCGAGCCCTGGTGCATGTGCAGGGCCACTTCCGGATACTGCTTGATGAAACTGCTGATCACCGGCGGCAGTGCATAGCGTGCCTGGGTGTGGGTGGTGGCGATGGACAGGGTGCCCTTCTTCTCGTTGGAGAATTCCTGGGCGATCTGCTTGATGCTCTCGACCTTGCGCAGGATCTCGCCAGCGGTATTGATGATGCGCTCACCGGCCGGGGTGACGCGGGTCAGGTGCTTGCCGCTGCGGGCAAAGACTTCAACACCCAGCTCATCCTCGAGCAGGCGGATCTGCTTGCTGATACCTGGCTGGGAGGTATACAGGCTCTGCGCCGTCGCGGAGACGTTGAGGTCGTGGTGCGCCACTTCCCAGATGTAGCGCAGTTGTTGAAGCTTCATAGGTTTCCCTCGGTTCAGCGGTGAGTCAGCGGCAGCAGGCAGCGACGATATATAACTATATTAGTGGTTCTGGAAATAAATCTAGAACTATTTTGTTACACGCGCCCCGTAAAAGCCTACAGCTAGCTTCACGTTTTCCTACGCCCCAAATGCTGTGCAAGCGGCACCATATATACCGGCACAGGCGACAGCTGAAGCAATCGCACCGCCGTTCGCCCAAGCGGTACATCAACCCCCGCACCTGCACTGTGGCTCCCAAAAATCAGCAGATCGACACTCAGGCGCTGGGCCTGGTCGAGGATCACCTGGGCAGGGTCACCCTGGCGCACACGCACCGCCTTGATGACAGCCAGGTCTGCCTCTTCACCCAGTTCATCGCGAAAGTTTTCCAGCACGCGCTGTTCGATATTGGCCATGACGGTGGTGACGCCCTGGCTGTGCAACTGGTCCAGCGTCTGTTCATCCAGGTAGCTTTGCAGGAGCGATTCGGCAAACTGCCCCATGGGTTCTACCGCGTGGATCACATACAGCTCTGCATTGAACGTCCGCGCCAGGGCCAGGGCGTGCTGCATGACAAAAGGGGCGTAGACACCGAGGTCGGTGGCGTACAGCATGGAGCGGATCATTCGACCTCCTCGACTGCCGCTGCGGCAGAGCAAGCTTCAGCTTAGCAGCGCGCCGCACGCACGCTTTGCCGTCCGGCGTGCTGCCGGCGCGGGCTGTGCAGGCTTCAGGGGTGCCGGCCAGCGTGGTCGATGAACGACAGTGCCTGGTAAAGCATCTGCATGCGCGGCAAGTTGCAACCTGCCGCTCGCGCCTGCGCCAACGGCTCGGCATAGATAGCCTGAAGTTCCAGCGGGCGCTGCTGCGCGTGGTCGTGGTACATGCTTGGCCAATAGTCGGGCATCCGCTCGGTGATCTGGAACAGATGCTCGGCATAGCCGTCGGGTAGCACGTGGCCGCAGGCAGCGGCACCCTGGACCACCTCGGCCATCAACGCCTGGACCAGCGCCCGGCTGTGCGGGTCGGCCATCAACGGTGTGGTGCTGGCGCCGAGCAACACCGAAAGCCCGTTATAAGGCACGTTCCACACCAGCTTTTGCCAACGCGCCTGGCTCAGGTTATCCATGGCCTGGGAATCGATGCCCGCCGCCTGGAACAACCCCGCCCCCTCCTTGACCAGCGCGGCACCGCCATCGCGGGCAGGCCCGCTGTGATAGCCAAGATTGACCGCCCCCAGCGCCTGATGGCGAATCACCCCAGGCGCCTGGCGGTTGACACAAATGAAACACAAGCCGCCGAGCAAGTGCATGTCATCGCGCAAGGCCGGACGCAACTGCGCCTCTACACCCAGGCCGTTCTGCAGCAATACCACCCGCGCATCGGGCGCGGCGGCCTGGACGATCCGCGGCGCCAACTGCTCGTTACTGGTGGCCTTGGCCCCCACCAACAGCCAGTCGCATTGCGGCATGTCGGCAGCGCTGACATAAGCCTGAACCTTCATCTGCAAGGTGCCATGCACTGCGCTTTCAAGCATCAGCCCCTGGTCGCGCACCACTTCATACTCACTGCGCAACAGGAAATGCACATCGAAACCGGCCCGTGCCAGCATCAACCCATAAAAGCCGCCGATAGCACCACTGCCGATGATGCCGATACGTGGTTTGCGCGGATGCATGCCAATCTCCAGGTAAATGTCAGTGCGCTTTTTTACACCGGTTGCTGCACCCTGGTCACCCCAATCGCGCCACACCACCGCCAGCGTGGGGAAAATCCCTGGGCTTACGGGGTCAAGCCCATTGTCGCGCCCCCTGTAACGCGCTAAGGTTCGGCTCCCCGCTGCGAACATTCTTGCTGCTGGGCCGCACGGGGATTGCTGGCGGCCGGCACCCGTGACCTGACGAGTAACACGATGGCTGATTTACCGATCGACGACTTAAACGTTGCTTCCAACGAGACCCTGATCACCCCCGATCAGCTCAAGAAGGAAATCCCTCTCAGCGCCAAGGCTCTGCAGACCGTGACTGCCGGCCGCGAAGTGGTGCGCAATATTCTCGACGGCAAGGACCATCGCCTGTTCGTCGTAGTCGGCCCCTGCTCCATCCACGATATCAAGGCTGCCCACGAGTATGCCGAACGCCTGAAGGTACTGGCCGCAGAAGTGTCCGACACGCTGTACCTGGTCATGCGCGTGTACTTCGAAAAGCCGCGCACGACGGTCGGCTGGAAAGGCCTGATCAACGATCCGTACCTGGATGACTCGTTCAAGATCCAGGACGGCCTGCACATTGGTCGCCAACTGCTGCTGGACCTGGCTGAAATGGGCCTGCCGACGGCCACCGAAGCGCTCGACCCGATTTCCCCGCAGTACCTGCAGGACCTGATCAGCTGGTCGGCCATCGGCGCCCGCACCACCGAATCCCAGACCCACCGGGAAATGGCCTCGGGCCTGTCTTCGGCAGTCGGCTTCAAGAACGGCACCGATGGCGGCCTGACCGTTGCGATCAACGCCCTGCAGTCGGTATCCAAACCGCACCGGTTCCTGGGCATCAACCAGGAAGGCGGCGTATCGATCGTCACCACCAAGGGCAACCCTTACGGTCACGTGGTATTGCGCGGCGGCAATGGCAAGCCGAACTACGATTCGGTCAGCGTCGCCCTGTGCGAACAAGACCTGGCCAAGGCCAAGATCAAGGCCAACATCATGGTCGATTGCAGCCACGCCAACTCCAACAAGGACCCGGCCCTGCAGCCGCTGGTGATGGAAAACGTCGCCAACCAGATCCTCGAAGGCAACCAATCGATCATAGGCCTGATGGTCGAGAGCCATTTGAACTGGGGTTGCCAGTCGATCCCCAAAGACCTGAACGAACTGCAATATGGTGTTTCGGTCACCGATGCCTGCATCGACTGGTCCGCCACCGAGAAGACCCTGCGCAGCATGCACGCCAAGCTCAAGGATGTATTGCCACAGCGCCAGCGCGGCTGAGCAAAGACGAAAAAAGGGGCCGCGAACGGCCCCTTTTCTTTTATCTAATAGTTCAAGCCTTGCTGGAGTGACGCTGCTGGCGCTCCATGTAGCGTTCTACGTAAGAGCACGACGGTATCACCGTGTAGCCCATCTGCTCGGCATACTCCAAGGCCCGCTCGGTCAGTGCTGCGGCAATCCCACGCCCGCGCAGGGCGTTGGGCACGAAGGTGCGATAGATGTCCAGCGTCTGCTTGCCCAGGTCCATGTACGTCAGATAGGCACGATGACCGTCCACGCTGGTCTCGAACTGATGACCGGCCTGGTCATGGTGGATGGTCAGCGCTTCGCTCATCACAACTCCTCGCAGGTCTTCTCGGCAGACCCATACCTTAACCGATGGTGGTTGATCCGGCACAGAACCTCTACGCCACCTGTTGCCCCTTGGACCGCAAGGCGCTTGCAATGGTTCTGCCCCCGGCACTCACAAGATAGTAGGCGCGGCAGGCGGGATTGCTCAAGGTGGCAGCGGTTAAAAATGGCGAGAAACGGGGTTAAATCGACTCTTCCCGATACGCCAACAGAAGCCGGATGTTCTAGCCCTTAAGACGCTGAAGGACAGTCAAAGTCACCGTTAGTTCAACAAAAAAGTTCCCGTACTACAAACGCTTGCGCGCCTTGGACGTTTTTTTCACAAAAGCGTCGCAATGCGTGTCGGCGTGAGCTGGCGTAACATTTTTTTTGCAGTTCTTGCGCTCAGTCAGTTTACTTACTACAAGTAATGGGTACTATGTACGCCGGCCAGTTTCTCTATTCCGAGAGATGGCTCTTTAATAGAAAGTCCTTGAAGGGGAACACGATGAACAACGTTCTGAAATTCTCTGCTCTGGCTCTGGCCGCAGTTCTGGCTACCGGTTGCAGCAGCGTATCCAAAGAAACCGAAGCTCGTCTGACTGCGACTGAAGACGCAGCAGCTCGCGCTCAAGCTCGTGCTGACGAAGCCTACCGTAAGGCTGACGACGCACTGGCAGCCGCTCAGAAGGCTCAGCAGACCGCTGACGAAGCCAACGAGCGCGCTCTGCGTATGCTGGACAAAGCCAGCCGCAAGTAATAGTCCTCACGGATTGTTATGAAGCCGACCCACTTGTGGGTCGGCTTTTTTATTGCCGATCAACACGCAGCGCACATACGAAAAGGCCTGCACTAAGGCAGGCCCTGGGCAGGTCGCGAAACCTTACTGCAATTCGGGCGGAATGCTCGTCACCATCGGTGCAGTACCCTGATTATCGACCGGCACGGCGATCTCGACAGGCATGCCATCTTCGGCGGCGACCACGTCGCGCACCATGTCCCAGTTCATCCGCAGGTTGTTCGCCAGGTCTTCACGCTTGAGCAAGGCATTGATGACCGCTGTGTGTTTGTCCACGACTGACGGGTTGCCCTGATCGTCCAGCGGAGTGTGCGCTTCGAGATAGACCTTGCCGGCACTGATACCGAACTTGTAGGGCTCGTTGATGATGCGTACCGGCGTACCGACCGGGACCATTTTGGACAGTTCGAGTACGTTGTTGTTGAGCATGCGGAAGCAACCATGGCTGGTACGCATGCCAATACCAAACTTCTTGTTCGAACCGTGAATCAGGTAACCCGGTACACCCAGGGTGAACTTGAAAGGCCCCAGTGGATTGTCTGGGCCGGCAGGCACCACTGTCGGCAAGATATCGCCGTCGGCAGCATGCTCGGCACGGATAGAGGCCGGCGGGGTCCAGGTCGGATTCGGGGTCTTGGCGGTAATCTTGGTGTTGGCGATCGGCGACCCCCACCCTTCACGACCGATACCCAACGGGAAGGTATGCACCACGCTCTCCCCTTTCGGGAAGTAGTACAGGCGGTACTCGGCAAGGTTGATGACGATACCTTCGCGCGGGCCGGGCGGCAGCACATAGCGGGTAGGCAGGATGATCTCGGTGCCGGCACCCGGCAACCAGGGGTCGACACCCGGGTTGGCGGCGATCATTTCCAGGTAGCCAAGGTCGTTGGCGGTACCGATGTCGGCGAACGTGTCTTCGTACTTGGCCTTGATCACCTGCACCTGGCCGACAATGTCTTCACCGGGGGGTGGCAGTGGCAGTTCCAGCGCAGCAGCGGGGCCCGCTACCAGCAGGGCGGCCAGGGACAGGCTACGGGTGACGGCAGGAAAGCGCGGCAACATCCGGTAAATCCTTCGAAAGGTGGGTCAAGAGGATCGATTGTACACCCGCACCGATGCAAGCGGGAGGCATTGGCGGTATGCAAGCGTTTCAGATGATGAAAGGTGTGACAGTTTGCCCGTCAAAGCTGCGGCCACACCGGGCGCATGCCGCGCCGCTGGGCGTCGAGAATGGCACGGCACAGCGCGCACAGACGGTTGTCGCGGTAGATCGAGCGCTGCACGCCCGACCAGCGCGGCTGCGCGGGCAGCAGGCCGCCACACAGGGTACGGTCGACCGGCACGCCAAGCTCAAGCTGGCGAGCGGCCAGGTGGACGCGGATTTCCTGGCAGGCAAACAGGTCGAGCTGTTCGTCAGGCTCGATCAGTTGGTAGGCATAAAGGGACCAGGCAGGGCGCGGCATCGGGGGCTCTCGAAACGGGGGGCGCAACCTTAGCCGAAACCCGCCCCCGTTTAAAGCGTCACAGCAAGGGTTTTATCTTCGGCCAGGCATTTTCCAGCAAGCGCTGCTGGGCACCTTGCGCCGGATGGATGCCATCGGCCTGCATCAGCTCCGGCACACCCCCCACGCCCTCAAGGAAAAAAGGCACTAATGGCACCTGTTTGTCTGCCGCCAACTGCTCATACACCTGGGCAAACGCCGTGGTGTAGCGCACGCCATAATTGGGCGGCAGGCGCATACCCAGCAGCAGCACCTTGGCACCCGCTTGCCGAGCGCTCTCGATCATCGAAGCAAGATTTTGTTGCAATTGCTGCGGCGGCTGCCCGCGCAGCCCGTCATTGCCGCCCAACTCCAGCACAACCACGGCCGGCTTGTGCGCTGCAAGCAGCGCCGGCAGCCGCGCCTGGCCTCCGGCGCTGGTGTCACCACTGATCGAGGCATTGACCACCTGATCATCGAAACCTTCGTCCTTGAGCCGGGTCTGCAACAAAGAGACCCACCCCTGGCGGCTATCCAGGCCAAAACCGGCGCTGATACTATCGCCAACCACCAGCACCGTTCCCGCCGTGGCGCTCTGGGCCAGGCAATACAAGGCCAGACCGGCACTCAACCACCACATTCGCATTGGATTCTCCATGGGCCCCAGCATTCTCGTTGCGCAGAACCTTAGCAAAGTGGTCCCCAGCGCGGAAGGCGACCTGACCATCCTCCACGCACTTTCTCTCGACCTCGCCCAGGGCGACAGCCTGGCCATCGTCGGCGCTTCGGGCTCAGGCAAGTCGACCTTGCTCGGCTTGCTGGCCGGCCTCGACCGCCCCAGCGCCGGCAAGGTCATCCTCGCCGGGCACGACCTGGGGCCACTGGACGAAGACCAACGCGCCCGCGTGCGCGCCGAGCATGTCGGGTTCGTGTTCCAGTCGTTCCAGCTGCTCGACAGCCTCAACGCACTGGAGAATGTCATGCTGCCGTTGGAGCTCGACGGGCGCCGCGATGCCCGCGAGCACGCCCGCACCCTGCTCGAACGGGTTGGCCTGGGCAAGCGCCTGAGCCACACGCCGCGCCAGCTGTCCGGCGGTGAGCAACAGCGGGTAGCCATCGCCCGCGCCTTCGCCGCACAACCTGCCGTGCTGTTCGCCGACGAGCCCACCGGCAACCTCGACAGCCATACCGGCGAGCGCATCAGCGACCTGCTGTTCGAATTGAACAAGGAGCGTGGCACCACCCTGGTACTGGTCACCCATGACGAGCGCCTGGCCCGCCGCTGCCGGCGCCTGATCCGCCTGGACGCGGGGCGCCTGGTAGCCCCCGTGGAGGTCTGAGCCCGATGACCAGCATGCCCTTCTCCCGACTGTGCGGCCTGGCATTACGCCAGTTGCTCCGCGACATCCGCGCCAGCGAAGTGCGCGTGCTGTTCTTTGCCCTGCTGGTAGCCGTAGCCGCCAGCACCGCAATCGGTTACTTCGGCGCCCGCCTCAACGGCGCCATGCAACTGCGCGCCAGCGAGTTCCTCGGCGCCGACCTGGTGCTGCAGGGCAGCTCACCGGCCCGCGACGAGCAGATCAGTGCAGGCACATCACTCGGTTTGCGCCACGCACAGGTGGTCGAGTTCACCAGTGTGGTGGGCGGCGATAGCGGCATCCAGTTGTCCAGCGTCAAGGCCGCCGACGGCGCCTACCCCTTGCGCGGGCAAGTCCGCAGCGCCGCCGCACCCTATGCCGAAGAAACCCCCGGCGGTGGCCCGGCGCCCGGCGAGGCCTGGGTAGAACCGAGGTTGCTGGCCGCGCTGGGGCTGTCGATCGGCGACAGCATCGATGTGGGCATGAAAACCCTGCGCATGAGCCGTGTACTGACCTACGAACCGGACCGCGCCAATAATTTCTACAGCCTGACCCCTCGGGTAATGATGAACCTCACGGACCTGCAGGCGACCGGGGTGATCCAGCCCGGCAGCCGGGTGACCTATCGTGACCTGTGGCGCGGCGACATCGACGCACTGGCCCAGTATCGCCAGGCCGTGGAAAAAAACCTGGCGGCCAGCCAGCGCCTGCGCGACACCCGCGATGGCAACCGGCAGATCGGTGGCGCCTTGAGCAAGGCCGAACGCTATCTGAACATGGCCAGCCTGGTGGCGGTACTGCTGGCCGGCGTTGCCGTGGCCATGTCGGCCAGCCGCTACGCCGCACGGCGTCTGGATGCCAGTGCACTGCTGCGCTGCCTTGGCCTGTCCCGGCGGCAGGCGCTGGGCCTGTACTGCCTGCAACTGGCCATGCTTGGCCTGGTGGCGGCCGTGGCAGGCGCCCTGCTCGGCTGGCTGGCACAGTTGGGCCTGTTCCGGCTGCTGCATGGCCTGCTGCCGAGTGTGGTGCCACCGGGCGGCATCTTGCCGGCGCTCGCCGGTATGGGCACCGGGCTGGTGGCCCTTGCTGGCTTCGCCTTGCCGCCGCTCGCCGCCCTCGGCCAGGTGCCGCCATTGCGCGTGTTGCGCCGCGACCTGCTGCCGGTGCCGCCCAGCAGTTGGCTGGTGTATGGCGCTGCCTTGCTGGCCCTGGGCCTGATCATGTGGCGCCTGAGCCTCGACCTGCTGCTGACGTTCGCACTGCTGGGCGGCGGCCTGGTCGCCGCCGTGGTACTCGGCGGCCTGTTGCTGCTCGGGCTCCGCAGCCTGCGCCAACTGCTGGTCGGCGCACCGCTGGCCTGGCGCCTGGGGCTGGGGCAGCTGTTACGTCACCCCTTGGCAGCCGCTGGCCAGGCGCTGGCATTTGGCCTGATCCTGTTGGCCATGGCGCTGGTTGCACTGCTGCGCGCCGAACTGCTCGACACCTGGCAGGCGCAACTGCCCAAGGACGCGCCGAATCATTTTGCCCTGAACATCCTGCCAGATGATCGCGAGCCGTTCGCCCAGCGCCTGCGGCAGGTCAATGCGGCCTCGGCGCCGCTATACCCGGTGACACCCGGCCGCCTGGTCCAGATCAACCAGCAACCGGTGCAACAGGTCGTCAGCAAGGACTCTGCCGGCGAGCGGGCCGTACAACGCGACCTCAGCCTGACATGGGCCGCCGAGCTACCCGACGGCAACGCGCTGACTGCGGGCGACTGGTGGCAGGCGCTGCCTTCCGGCGATGAGGTGCCCGGTGTATCGGTCGAGGCGGAACTGGCCACCAGCCTGAAGCTACAACTGGGCGACTTGCTGACCTTCGACATCGGTGGCCAGCAACGCCAGGCCCGGGTCAGCAGCCTGCGCAGCGTGCACTGGGACAGTTTCCAGCCGAACTTCTACATGATCTTCCAGCCTGGAACGCTGCAGGGGTTACCCACCACTTACCTCACCAGTTTCTACCTGGCCCCAGGTCATGACCTGGATGTGGTCGCCCTGTCCCGGGCCTTCCCGGCAGTGACCATCCTTCAGGTCGACGCCTTGCTTGATCAACTGCGCAGCATCCTCGCCCAAGTCACCCTGGCGGTCGAGTATGTACTGTTGTTCGTGTTGGCGGCGGGGCTGGCCGTGCTGTTTGCCGGCTTGCAGGCAACGCTCGACGAACGCATCCGCCAGGGCGCCTTGCTGCGTGCGCTGGGTGCGGCGCGGCCATTGCTGGTCAAGGCGCGGCGTATCGAGTTCGGCCTCTTGGGCGCGGCCAGCGGCCTACTGGCCGCACTCGGTTGCGAGTTGATCACGCTGGTGCTGTACCGCTACGCCTTCGACCTGCAGTGGCACCCGCACCCATGGCTGCTGGTACTGCCACTGGCGGGGGCAGTGCTGGTGGGTGGAGCTGGGGTGCTTGGCACAAGGCGGGCGCTCAATGCCAGCCCGTTGACGGTGTTGCGGGAGGGGTAAGAAACACCGTGAATGGCCGCTACAGGCAATCGCCGATCATTGCCCGTAGCGGATGCTGTTCACGTACCACGCCGCATCCCCGGTCGGGGTCTTTACCACCACCTCATCGCCCTCCTCCTTCTTGAGCAAGGCCCGGGCCATGGGGGAGTCGATCGAGATGTAGTCGTTGCGCCCATAGATTTCGTCATACCCGACAATGCGAAACTTCTTGGTCTCACCCTCGTCGTTCTCGATCTCGACCCAAGCGCCGAAAAACACCCTGCCCTCCTGCTCCGGCGAATAAGCCACCACCTTTACATCTTCAAGGCGTTTGCGCAGGTACCGCACCCGACGGTCGATCTCGCGCAACAGCTTCTTGTTGTACTGGTAGTCGGCATTCTCGCTGCGATCGCCAAGCGAAGCTGCCCAGGCGACCTTCTGGGTGATCTCGGGGCGGTACACGCGCCACAGGTGATCCAGCTCCTTCCTCAGGGCCTCATGACCTTCGGTGGTGATGATATTGGTGCTCAACAGCACTCTCCTCAACGGCGGGTAATCAGGCCTTGGCGAGCAATGCGAGTGAGATGGCCGATAACTTCGGCGGCCTCGGCAGAGGCCGGCGACTGTATCACTGCCAGGTCGAAACGGTCGTTGCCGTACTGCGCAAGGTGGCAGCAGGTTTCGGTGAACTGGATGAGAAAGGCACGGGCCTGGCCTTTACGACGCGAAAGCCCTTCAAGGTGACGCAAAAGAGTGGGTTGATGCTGGCCACCGAGCAGGATACGCGGTGTGCGGGAAGCCTGGTTGGCAGGCAAAGGGCTCAAACAGACACTGGTACGTGGGCAACTCATGGCGCTTCTCTCAGCCTCGCGATTCCCGCTGGGCAGCGGTGGGAGGCGTCACCGAACCAGCGCTTTAGCGGTATTTCGGATGACCGGAGGGGCCTTTCCTGCGCCCCGCAAGTAGCTGTTTAAATCGGCGCAGGCGGTATGCTAGAGCTACAAGCGCTAAGTTACAAGCCTCAAGCTGCATTGCTCAGCGCTTGGCCACCCGCTCCAGCACGGCACGCTCGCGGCTGAACGCCAGGAAGTACTTGTTGACGCTGTTGACGAAATTGACCGGGCCCATGCCGACCTGCTCCATGGCAATACGCTCGGTCTGGAAAAACCACTGGTTGCCGTTGAGCCCACGCCGACGCGCTTCGGCACGCATCGCCTGGACCCGCTCGGGCCCCAGATTGTAAGCCGCCAGCACGAACGCCATGCGCTCGCGCTCGTTGATCTGTGGGCTGGCAAAGAACTTGCGCCGGATCAACGCCAGGTAGCGGGCACTGGCCTGCACATTGCCGTCAACCGTGGCGGTATTGCTCACCCCTACCCGCTGGGCGGCCGAAGGGGTGATCTGCATCAGGCCGTGGGCCCCGCCTGTGCCGCGCGCAGCGGGGTTGAGTGTCGACTCCTTGAAGGCCAGCGCCGCCAGGTTGAGCCAGTCGATCTGCTGCGCCTGGCCATGCTTCTGCAGCACCGCACGCACCGCACTGAGGCGTTGGCGATCCTTGCTCGCCAAAGGGTTGTGTACCCGGTACTGACGGCGGTAGATACGCTCGAACGCGGCGTCCTGGTTGTCCGGCGCGCGATAGCCCTGAAGGAAGCGATCGACCGTGGCCAGCAATTGCGGCGCGTCGCGCCCCACATACCAGCGCATTGCTTGCGGCGAGCCCAGGTGCACACGGCTGTCCAGGCGCAGACGCGGCATGACCCTGGCCCACCGCCGGGCAATCGGGCGCTCTACCACGGTCAGGTGGTAGATGCCGGCCTGCACCATCTCCAGCACATCCTCCACCGCCAGGGTCGAATCGACCCACTCCACCTTGATCGGCGCGCGCTTGCGCAGGGCCAACTGCTGGTTCACCTGCTGGATCACCGGGCCGGCAGCACTGGCACTGGTCAAGGCCACGGTGCGCCCGGACAACTGCTCGACATGGCTGAAGCTGCGCTCCCCCTTGCGCCCGACCAGCAACAAGGGCACTTGGTCCAGCACCGGCGCGCTGCTGCTGACACCGCGCACCACCACCGGGTCGAGCAGTTCACCGGGCGCCGCCAGGTCGCCCTCGCCGCGCTGCAACGCACCCAGCAACTGCTCCTTGGCCCGAGGGATAAGCTTCAGCTGAATCTGCTGCCCGTCACCTGCGCGGGCATTCAGGTAATGCTCGAGCGCACGCAGGCGGTAGTATTCGATGCCGACCGGCTCGCCCTTGACCTCGCCAGAGCTGTTGCGGCTTTGATTGACCAGCACCCGCAACACCTTGCTCGCCCGAACCTGCTGCAGGTCGCGCAGCTTGCTGGGCGGGATGTTCTGCTGCGGCCCCGGCAGGCGCGCCTGGGCAACACCGGCCGTGGTCAGCCCAAGCATCAGCAGGAAGGTCAGCAGGTATCGCAGCATGCGAAAACGAGTCCGAGGTCGGTGGGCGGCACTCATGTGGCATGGCCGCCTAGTGATAAATGACGGCAGAAGACCACGGCAACCGCATGAAGTTCTTGGATTTTTCCGAGAAACGCGGATTTTGCTATGCTGGCCGCCCCGCGGCACGAGGTAGCACCATGCAACTGATCGATATCGGCGTCAACCTGACCAACAGCAGTTTCCACGACCAGCAGGCCGCCATCGTCGAGCGCGCCATCGAGGCCGGCGTAGCGCAGATGGTGCTGACCGGCACCAGCCTTGCGGTCAGCGAACAGGCACTGGAGCTGTGCCAGCAGTTGGATGCGGCCGCTGAACACCTGTTCACCACGGCGGGCGTCCACCCCCACGATGCCAAGTCCTGGGACGCTGGCAGCGAGCGGCAACTGCGCCAATTGTTGAATGAGCAACGGGTGCGCGCAGTCGGTGAATGCGGCCTGGACTTCAACCGCGACTTCTCCCCTCGCCCTCAGCAGGAAAAGGCCCTGGAGGCACAGCTGACGCTCGCTGCCGAACTAGGCTTGCCCGTGTTTCTGCACGAACGCGACGCCAGCGAGCGCTTGCTGGCCATCCTCAAGGACTACAGGGACCACTTGACCGGCGCTGTGGTGCATTGTTTCACCGGCGAGCGCGAGGCGTTGTTCGCCTACCTGGACCTGGACCTGCACATCGGCATCACCGGCTGGATTTGTGACGAACGTCGTGGGACGCACCTGCACCCGCTGGTCGGTAATATCCCTGAAGGACGCCTGATGCTGGAGAGCGATGCGCCTTACCTGCTGCCGCGCAGCCTGAGGCCAAAGCCGAAAAATGGCCGTAACGAACCGGCGTTTCTGCTGGAAGTGCTGAGGGAGGTGGCGCTGCACCGGGGCGAGTCGATGGAACACACGGCAACCCATACCACCGCGGCGGCACGGGCATTCTTTCGGCTGAGCTAAGCCTGCATCGGGCCCCCGTGGATACAGGCACCTCGGGTTTTTCTTGATACACATCAAGAACGGCTCTGGCGGGCGCAGGCACAATGATGGCACCTTGCCAATATTGTTTCCGCTCAACTCAGAGAAGACCTGCCCATGGGTGCCTGGCTTAGCAATGTTTCCCTGAAGTACAAATTCTGGGCCGTCAACGCGGTGGCCTTTGTCACGACCCTTTTGCTGGTGCTGTACGCCGTACATCTGGAGCAGCGTGCCCGCGCGGACGCCGCTCAGGCCCAAGCGGCGGCACAGGCCCAGCTGTTGGCAACATGGCCCGTCGGGCAAACGCTGCCCCGCCAGGCCAATGTCATCACCTGGCTGCCAGGCCAGACCCCGACCTTTGCCGGCGAACCGCTGGAGGTCCTGCGCGACGCCCAGGGCTGGGTCGAACTGCCCGCTGCCTGGCTGCTTGGCGATAACCCCCTGCGCGGCGCCCAGGTGCTGCGCAACGGCGATCAGCAACTGGCCGTGCTGGCCCAGTCGCCGAGCGTACGCCAGGTGTTCTTCGAACGTTTCACCAACTATGCCGTGTGCGTGCTGATACTGATGCTGGCCATGCTTGGCGCCTCGCAGTTGCTGATCCGCTTTCTGCTCAGCCAGCTCAACACCCTCAAGGACGTCATGCTCCATGTGGAGAAGACCGGCGACCTGTCGGCACGCGTACCCCTGGCGTGCGGCGACGAAGTCGGCCAGATGGCGGGCGCCTTCAACGCCATGCAAGGCACCTATCACCGCGTGGTCAGCACTGTGGCCCACACCGCCGCACAGCTCGACGCCGGCGCCGCACGCCTGGCGGCGAGCATGAATGACGTACGCCACGGCATGCTCGGCCAGCAGAGCGAGACCGACCAGGCCGCCACGGCCATCAACCAGATGTCGGCCACGGTGCACCATATCGCCCAGCATGCCGGCGCCACACGCGACCTGTCGCAGACTGCAGATACCCTCGCCGGCAGCGGCCAGGAGGTCGTCAGCCGCGTTCAGGACTCGATTTCCGGGCTGTCCAGCGGCGTACAGCAGACCGCCGAGATGATCCGCCAACTGGCCGAGGACAGCCAGAAGATCAATGGCGTGGTCGGGGTGATCCACAGCATTGCCGAACAAACCAACCTGCTGGCACTCAATGCCGCCATCGAAGCAGCCCGTGCCGGTGACTTGGGCCGCGGCTTCGCAGTGGTCGCCGATGAGGTACGCAACCTGGCCAAGCGCGTGCAGACGTCCACGGACGAAATCACCACCATGGTCTCGGCGCTTCAGTCCGGCACCCGCGATGCAGTCGAGTTCATGCAGGAGAGCTCGTACAAGGCTGACGATTGCGTCCGGCAGGCCCAGGCAGCCGGTGCAGCGCTGGCCGAGATCACCGGTGCGGTCGCGCAGATGCGCGAAAGCAACACCCAGATCGCCGTGGCTGCCGAACAGCAGAGCCAGGTGGCCGAAGAAATGAACCGGGCAGTGGTGAGTATCCGCGACGTCACCGAACACACCGTGCAACAGACCGTCGGCTCGGCCACCACCAGCAACGAACTGGCGACGCTGGCCGGTGAGCTGAACAAGGTGATAGGCCAGCTCAAGCTATAGCCCCCGTTTACAGTCACGATAGCCAGCCTCGATTGGCCCCCTTCCGGGGGCCGCACTAAGCTTTGGACATGACCGAGAGGACCTGCCCATGAGCAAACGCCTACCCAACCTGCCCGCCTGGCAATGGCGCGGCTACCACCATAATCACCGTCACCCGGCCAACCTGGTACTGCACCTGATCGCCGTGCCGCTGTTCATGCTCGGCACATTGCTGGTGCTGTCCGGCCTGTTCGCCCTGGACCTGGGGCAGATCGCCGTGGGCGTCATCTCCCTGATTGCCGGCCTGGGCCTGCAGCGCCACGGGCATCGCCTCGAAACCGAACAACCGGAGCCATTCGCCAACCGCAAAGACGCCGTGCAGCGCCTGCTGACCGAGCAGTTCATCACCTTTCCGCGCTTTGTGCTAAGCGGCGCCTGGTGGCGTGCCTGGCGCGAGCGGCACAAGCATCGCCGTTGACCCTGCCGCCCGTTACGGCTACGCGAAAACCGTCACCGTCTGCCGGCTCAATGCCAGCAACTCGCCCTCTGCGGACCACAGCGCGGCGGCGGCATGCCCATAACCCTCACGAGCGTGCTCGGTCTCGACGCAATAGCGGCACCAGTCCAGTGTCGACAACTGCGGTATGGGCTGGATGAATTCGATGGTCCAGGTCAGTGTGCTGCCCGCCGCCGGCCGCTTCAGGTGCGGCAACAGGCTGGGCGGCCAGGCATCTACCAGTGCCAGCAGGTGAGCCTCGTTCAACGGCTCGTCAGCGATGTCGCGCAGCCGTACCCAGCCCCCCATCTGCCGCGAATCGTTGCCACTGAACGGCAGCCCACCGACCGCCCAACGCAGGGCTACATGGCGCATGAACTCTGGGGTCACACCTTTGATGTAGGGAAGCTCAGGGGCAGCCTGCTCCAGCGGCTTCATGGCAACCGCAGCCTTGGCCGGGACCTCGACCTCCGAGGAGCGCGCCGCACCGAAATTGCCCTGCACCAGGGTGACGACCTGCCCCTCCTGCACCGCGCGGCCAAGCAAGGTACTGACCGCTTTGCCCTCACGCAGCACGTCGACCTCGAAACGGATCGGCACGTCAGCCGCAGCAGGCGCCACGAAGCTGATGGCCAAAGAGCGCACAGGCCGATCATCGGCAAGCTTCAGGCGCATCGCTTCATACACCATGGCGGCCATGAGCCCGCCGAAAGCCGCGCGGCCCTGGGCCCATGACGCCGGTACCGAAACCGATTCAGGGTTGGCTCGAACGGCTTCGAGCAATTGGGTGAAGTTCATGGCAGGTAGGCTCCTGTGCCGTGGTGATCCGGGGCACGTCATTCACGTGCCCTGCATCAGGACATACTAACCAGCCACTCTGCACCGTTCAGCCCACATATCGGTCATTTGCCGGGCTATCGCTGCTTCAACGCCACCTGCAAGGCATCCAGCGTGACATCGGATTTGCCTGCGGCCTCCTGCAACTGCTGCTGCCAATCGGTTTTGCACACTGCCAGGTCGGCGTCCTCGCGCACCTGCAACAACCACTGCAGACGGTCATGCCACGCGCCCAGGTCGCTCTGCGCCTTCTTCAACAGACGTTGCAGTTTTTTCCCGGCATGCTCGAGTTGCGGGTAGGCCTCGTCGCCATAGCGTGCCCGTTTGATCAACAACCGTAGCCGATGCCGATCGTGGGCGGGGTCCGCCAATGCCTTGCGCAGCTTGCGCCATTGCTTGTCCAGGCGTTTGTCGATGCGCTTGCCCAGCGCATCCACCAGGCCTTCGCGATCAGCCGCGCGCAGGAACAACGGAAATGCATCGACGATCGCCAGCAGACGGGCCAGCTGCGCACAGCTCGCGACACTGGCAAAGGTCTTGCCCCGCCCCGCCAGCCGTCGCTGCGCCGCCTCGCTCAAGCCCCGCCCGAACAATTCGGCCGCCAGCACCTCGCGGTCACGCAGCGGCGTCGTCAAGGTACCCAGGGCCTTGGCTGCGCCTTCCAGTTGTTCGACCCCAGGCAACCCCCGCAGCGGCCGCAGCAGGCTGCGCAAGCGCCGTACAGCGATGCGCAGGTCATGCAATGCCTCGCTGTCGGTATTGGCGGCGAGGCGCTCACGGCAGGCCAGCAGGCGCACCTGCAAGGCCAGTATCTGTGACACCACGTGATCGAGCATGGCAGACATGGGACGCTCCTCGGTCAGCGGCCAGCGCGCGACTCACGAATGTAGAAACGCGCCTTCTCGGCCTTCTTGGTGCAACCTTCAAACCCCTCGAACTGCTGCTGGGTCTTGGCGCCGGTCAGCAGCGACAAGGCCTTGGAATAACTGACAGTACCGGCGAAACCCTCGGCCTTGGCCAGGTCGAGCTCCTTCCAGGCGGCATCCAGCTGGGTTGCGCAGCTGTCACGGTAGGCCGTCTTGCCCGCACAGCCAGCAAGGGCCAGGGCAATCAGTGGAAGGCAGATCCAGGCTTTCATCGGTAATTCCTCAAAGTGAAAAGAGTGGCTGTTCGACGCACCCGCAATAGAAAAGTGCCCGCCAAGGCGCTTTGCTTAGCGTAGATCAGCGCGGTGTACATTGAAGCACAGGCAGCAATGGGTGCATTGTTAAACCATGGTTGCACAGGCTGAGGGAAAATCATGAGTAAACGCGTTGCGCTGGTACTGGGATCGGGGGGTGCCCGAGGGTATGCACACATCGGTGTGATCGAAGAAATCGAACGACGCGGCTACGACATCGCCTGCGTCGCCGGCTGCTCCATGGGGGCGGTGGTGGGCGGCATCTATGCCGCCGGCAAACTCGAAGAGTATCGCAACTGGATCGAAAGCCTCGACTACCTGGACGTCCTGCGCCTGGTCGATGTCAGCTTCCGCCTTGGCGCGATCCGCGGTGACAAGGTGTTCGGCCAGATCCGCAAGATCGTCGGTGAGATCAACATCGAGCAGTTGCGCATCCCCTACACCGCAGTGGCCACCGACCTTACCAACCAACAGGAAATCTGGTTCCAGGAAGGGTGCCTGCACCAGGCCATGCGCGCGTCTGCAGCAATCCCCAGCCTGTTCACACCGGTGATGCAAGGCAACCGCATGCTGGTCGACGGTGGCATTCTCAACCCGCTGCCGATCGTGCCGGTGGTGTCCAGCCACTGCGACTTGATCATTGCGGTCAACCTCAACGCCACCAACCAGAAGCAGTACCAATTGCCGGTGATCGAACGCCCGGCGGCATTCAAGATGCGCTTCGATTCGCTGCTCAGCTCGCTGGGTTCACGCCTGCCCTTCCGTCGCAAGCCGGCGGAAGAGCTGATACGTATCGAACAGGAGATCGTTGCCGAAGGGCTGGCGCCGCCCAGCCCGTGGCTGGCAGGTACTGCAGACCCGGAAGGCCAGCAGCCTGCGGCGGCCCCCGAACGTGAAGGCGCACCCAAGTCTGCTACCGGGTCATTCATCATCGACAACGTGGGGCCTGCGTCGCTGCTGGACCTGATCAACCAAAGCTTCGAAGTGATGCAGACGTCGCTGGCGCAATACAAGATTGCAGGGTACCCGCCCGATGTACTGATCAACGTACCCAAGCGCGTGTGCCGGTTCTTCGAGTTCTACAAAGCACCGGAGCTGATTGCCCTGGGTCGGGAGATTGCGCGGGATACGCTGGATAATTATGAAGGGGTGAAGCGGTAGAGGGCCGCTCAGGCCAGAAACAAGACAGGCCGCATTACGCGGCCTGTCTTGTCATGCAACGATCACTCAGTAACGGGTGATATCAGCATTGGCTTCCAACTGCTTGCGGTAGGCAGCGAAGTCCTGCTGGCCGGCACGCGAAGCGAGGTAGCGGCGAATCTGCTGCTTCTCTTCGTCGGTGGCCGCAGCGCCTTCGTTGACCCCTTTGAGCTGCAAGACCACCAGGCTGCCGTCGCCCAGCACCACACTGGTGTAGACCGGCTTATCCTTGGCCTGCGGCTTGCCCAGGCGGAACACTGCCTGCAGCTCGGCCGGGTCGATGCCGTCCTCACCACGGGTCACTGCCTCGTAGGTTTTCCAGCCCTGACCCTCATGGACGCTGTCAGCGGCAATGGAGCCATCACGCAGGCCGGCAATCAACTTGTCCGCCTTGGTCTTGAGTTCGGCTGTCGCCTTCTCCTTGGCCAGGTGTTCGCTGATGTTCTTGGCCACCGCTTCCAACGGCAGCTGTTCCGGCTTGCGGTGCTCCTTGACGCGCAGCACCACGGTGGTTTCCGGATCGAGCTCGATGGCGGTGCTGTTGGCAGCCTCCTCCAGCACTTCCTCCGAGAACGCCGCCTGAACCACCGCACGGTTGGCAGTGATACCTTCGCCACCCTCACGGCCGAACGCGGCGGAGGTGTGCACCTTCAGGTTCAGGTCTTGGGCAGGCTGAGCCAGGTCGGAAGCCTCGTAAGCGGCATCCTGCAACTGCTTGCTGGCGTCGACGTAGCGCTGTTCGACCAGCGGGGTCTTCAAGTCACGGGTCAGCTTGTCCTTCAGGCTGGCGAAACTTGGTACTTGCGGCGCCTCGACACCCAGCAGCTTGATCAGGTGGTAACCGAACTCGGTGCGCACCGGGGCCGATACCTGGCCATCTTTCAACTGGTACAAGGCATCTTCAAAGGCCGGGTCGTACACGCCAGGGCCGGCGAAGCCGAGGTCACCACCCGTAGTGGCCGAACCTGGGTCCTGGGAGAACTCCTTGGCCAGTGCGGCAAAGTCTTCACCCTTGGCCAGGCGCTGTTCGATCTCTTCGGCACGGGCCTTGGCCTGGGCGTCGGTGACCTTGTCGTTGACCTCGATCAGAATGTGCGCGGCATGGCGCTGTTCGGCGAGGTTGGCGATTTCTTTCTCGTACTGGGCCTTGAGCTCGTCATCACTAACCTTGACCTGGTCAAAGAACACCGACTTCTTCAGCTCGATGTAATCGATGACAACCTGGTCAGGCGACATGAATTCCTTGGCGTGCTGGTCGTAGTGCGCCTTGACCTCTGCTTCGCTGACCTTGACCGCGGCCGGGTCGGCCTTGAAGGTCAGGGAGGCGAAATCGCGGGTCTGCTTCTCCAGGCGCGCGAACGCCTCGACCTGCTTGTCAGTGACGAAGCTGCTGCCGGCAAGGCCGGTACGCAGTTGGCCGATGAGCATTTCCTCGGCAAGCATGTCGCGGAATTGCAGGCGGCCATAACCCATCTGGCGAATGACCTGGTCGAAACGATCGGCGTTGAATTTGCCGTCAACCTGGAACTCCGGAGTCTGCAGGATCACTTGATCCAGCGCGGCCTCGGAGAAGGCGAACTTGGCGTCTTCGGCGCCCTGCAACAGCAGCTTGCGAGTGATCAGGCCCTTGAGTGCCTCATCACGCAGCAGCTTGTCATCCAGCAGCGCAGGGTCGAAATCCTTGCCCAACTGTTGCATCAGCTGGCGGCGCTGCATGTCGGTCGCCTGGCTTAGCTCGTTCTGGCTGATGGTCTGGCCGTTCACCTTGGCGGCGTCCTGGCTATGGCTGGCAGCCTGGAAAATGGCCTCGAAGCCGGTCAACGCCATCAACACGACGATAAGGCCGATGATGGTCTTGGCAATCCAACCTTGTGAATTGTCCCTGATATTTTGCAGCATGCGTCCCCCAGAAACGGCTGTACCACTGCGTCGACAACCGCGGAGCGTGGGTAGAATCCTGATAAAAGAAAGGCGCATCCGAGGATGCGCCTTTTCTTAGCAAACGTGTCAGGCGGGAACGTTTGCGACCCGCCTCACGTGCTCGAACCTGGCCAGGCCGGGTCCGGCTGAAAGAGACGACTTAGTTGACGGCGTCTTTCAGGCCTTTGCCAGCCTTGAAGCCTGGAACCTTGGCGGCTTCGATCTTGATAGCCTTGCCAGTTTGAGGGTTACGGCCAGTACGCTCGGCGCGATCCTTGACCGAGAAGGTACCGAAGCCAACCAGAACGACGTCGTCGCCTGCTTTCAGGGCACCCGTTACGGAGTCGATCACAGCATCCAGAGCCTTACCTGCGGTAGCTTTGGAAATGTCAGCCGATGCAGCGATAGCGTCAATCAGTTCCGACTTGTTCACTCTAAGTCCCCTTATTTCTCTAATGAGTTTGTTTCTAAGTATGTAATGAAAAGCGTATGTAACGTGCGCTGGGTGGCCTGATAACAATAGCGTGCCGCTTTATAGCAAGGCCCCGAAAAAACTGTCAAGGAAAGCCCCCCAGCTAAAAACTACTAATGCGTGCTGATTCTTTCCTTAGCATCGCTGTCGCGCTTCTCATCCTTTGCGACAATCTCCGGAGCCACATCTGGCAAGGGCTCCGGGGCGTATTGCAGCGCAATTTGCAGGACTTCGTCAATCCATTTGACCGGTTTGATCTGAAGATCCTGTTTGATATTTTCCGGAATCTCCTTCAGGTCGCGAACATTCTCCTCGGGAATGATCACCGTCTTGATGCCGCCACGGTGTGCCGCCAGCAGTTTTTCCTTCAACCCGCCAATGGCCAGGACCTGACCACGCAAGGTGATCTCGCCGGTCATTGCCACGTCGGCACGTACCGGAATCTGCGTCAGCGCCGACACCAGCGCGGTGCACATGCCGATACCGGCACTTGGGCCGTCCTTGGGCGTGGCGCCCTCGGGCATGTGGATATGCACATCATGCTTCTCGTGGAAGTCAGCTGCGATGCCCAGGCTGCGGGCGCGGCTGCGCACCACGGTCTGCGCGGCAGTGATCGACTCGACCATGACATCGCCCAGGGAACCGGTCTTGATCAGCTGCCCCTTGCCGGGGATCACCACCGCCTCGATGGTCAGCAATTCGCCACCCACCTGGGTCCACGCCAGGCCGGTTACCTGACCGATCTGGTCCTGTTGCTCGGCTAGGCCGTAACGGAACTTGCGCACGCCCAGCAGGTGTTCGAGCTGCTCGCTGGACACTTTTACCTTGACCTGCTTCTGCCCGGTATGTTCCTTGACCACCTTGCGGCAGACCTTGGCAATCTGCCGCTCCAGGCCCCGCACGCCGGCTTCGCGGGTGTAGTAACGGATGATGTCGCGGATCGCCGAGACATCGATCTCGAGCTCTTCCTTCTTCAGGCCGTTGGCCTTGACCTGCTTGGGCACCAGGTACTTGACCGCGATGTTGATCTTCTCGTCTTCGGTGTAGCCCGGCAGACGGATGACTTCCATGCGGTCCAGCAACGCTGGCGGGATGTTCATCGAGTTGGAGGTGCAGAGGAACATCACGTCCGAGAGGTCGTAGTCGACTTCCAGGTAGTGGTCGTTGAAGTTGTGGTTCTGCTCGGGGTCGAGTACTTCGAGCAATGCCGAGGCCGGGTCGCCACGCATGTCGCTGCCCATCTTGTCGATCTCGTCGAGCAGGAACAGCGGGTTGCGCACGCCCACCTTGGTCATCTTCTGGATCAGACGGCCCGGCATGGAGCCGATGTAGGTGCGACGGTGGCCACGAATCTCGGCCTCGTCACGCACGCCGCCCAGGGCCATGCGCACGAACTTGCGGTTGGTGGCGGCAGCAATCGACTCGGCCAGCGAGGTCTTACCGACGCCAGGCGGGCCGACCAGGCACAGCACCGGGCCGCGGATCTTCTTCACGCGCTTTTGCACGGCAAGGTATTCAAGGATGCGTTCCTTGACCTCTTCGAGGCCATAGTGGTCGGCATCAAGGATTTCCTCGGCCTTGGCCAGGTCCAGGCGCACCTTGCTCTGGGCCTTCCACGGCACCTGGACGAGCCAGTCGAGGTAGGAGCGAACCACCGTCGCTTCAGCCGACATCGGCGACATCTGCTTGAGCTTGTTCAGCTCGGCCTGGGCCTTGGTCAGGGCATCCTTGGGCAGGCCAGCGGCTTCGATGCGCTTTTTCAGCTCTTCGACTTCGTTGTGGCCTTCGTCGCCATCACCGAGCTCTTTCTGAATGGCCTTCATCTGCTCATTCAGGTAGTACTCGCGCTGGCTGCGCTCCATTTGCTTTTTGACCCGACCACGGATGCGCTTCTCGACCTGCAACAGGTCGATCTCGGCATCCAGCAGCGCCAGCACGTGCTCGACGCGGGTCGTCAGGTCGACGATCTCGAGGATTTCCTGCTTCTGCTCGATCTTCAGCGCCATGTGCGCGGCCATGGTATCGACCAGGCGCCCAGGCTCTTCGATGCTGTTCAACGACGACAGTACTTCGGCGGGCACTTTCTTGCCCAACTGCACGTACTGCTCGAATTGCGACAGCAACGTGCGCACGAAGACTTCCGACTCGCGCTCGGCGGCATCGACTTCATCGATCAGGGAAACTTCGGCACGGATGTGCCCTTCTACTTCGGTGAAGCGCTCGACCGCACCGCGCTGCTCGCCCTCGACCAGCACCTTGACGGTGCCATCGGGCAGTTTCAGCAATTGCAACACGGTGGCAACGGTACCGACACGGTACAGGGCGTCTTCGCCTGGATCGTCATCGGCCGGGTTCTTCTGGGCCAGCAGCAGAATCTGCTTCTCGCCCGTCATCGCTGCCTCAAGGGCTTCGATGGATTTTTCGCGCCCCACGAACAGCGGGATGACCATGTGCGGGTAAACAACGACATCGCGCAATGGCAAAAGAGGCAAGTCGAGGGTGGTCTTCATGATTTCGCCTCTACAGCGGCCTTTATGGCCGGAAACCGGTGGAAATGATGCTTGGACCTAATGTGGGGGCACGCCTGGGAAATTACAAGCGCTTGCGCAGGAAAAGCAGAAAGGGGCCCGTAGGCCCCTTTCTTTCTTGCTTGCAACCACCACCTGGTTATCGCCTGGATCAGGCGTCAGGTGCGGCCTTGGCTTGCGGCTCGCTGTTCTCGTAGATCATCAGCGGCTGCGAAGTACCCTCGATGACGCTCTCATCGATCACCACCTTGCTGACATCCTTCTGCGAAGGGATCTCGTACATGGTGTCGAGCAGCACACCTTCGAGGATCGAACGCAGGCCACGGGCACCGGTTTTGCGCTCCAAGGCCTTGCGAGCAACGGCCTTGAGTGCATCGCTGCGGAACTCGAGGTCGACGCTTTCCATCTCGAACAGCTTGGCATACTGCTTGGTCAGCGCGTTCTTCGGCTCGGTGAGGATCTGCATCAAAGCAGCCTCATCCAGCTCATCGAGCGTCGCCAGTACAGGCAGACGGCCGACGAACTCGGGGATCAGGCCAAACTTGACCAGGTCGTCCGGCTCGACTTCACGCAGGGACTCGCCAACTTTCTTGCCTTCTTCCTTGCTACGTACTTCTGCGCTGAAACCAATGCCACCCTTGGTGGAGCGGTTCTGGATGACCTTTTCCAGGCCCGAGAACGCGCCACCGCAAATGAACAGGATATTGCGGGTATCAACCTGCAGGAATTCCTGTTGCGGGTGCTTGCGCCCACCTTGCGGCGGAACCGAAGCAACGGTGCCTTCGATCAGTTTCAACAGCGCCTGCTGCACGCCTTCACCCGATACGTCACGGGTGATGGACGGGTTGTCCGACTTGCGCGAAATCTTGTCGATTTCGTCGATGTAGACAATGCCCATCTGGGCCTTTTCCACGTCGTAGTCGCACTTCTGCAGCAGTTTCTGAATGATGTTCTCGACGTCCTCACCCACATAACCGGCTTCGGTCAGGGTGGTGGCGTCAGCAATGGTGAACGGTACGTTCAGCAGACGTGCAAGGGTTTCGGCGAGCAGGGTCTTGCCCGAGCCGGTAGGCCCGATGAGCAGGATGTTGCTCTTGCCGAGTTCGACTTCGTCGCCCTTCTTGTCACGCTGGTTAAGGCGCTTGTAGTGGTTGTACACCGCTACGGCCAGCACCTTCTTCGCGCGCTCCTGACCAATCACATACTGGTCCAGGATGCCGCTGATTTCTTTCGGCGAAGGCAATTTGTGCGCGCTGCTCTCGGCCTGGGCTTCCTGCACCTCCTCACGGATGATGTCATTGCACAGGTCGACGCACTCGTCGCAGATAAATACCGAGGGCCCGGCAATCAATTTGCGCACTTCGTGCTGGCTTTTGCCGCAGAAGGAGCAATAGAGCAATTTGCCGCTGTCCTCGCCGTTACGGGTGTCAGTCATTCGATCGATCCAATCCGGTAGGCTTGCAACACAAGATGAAGGCAATTGCGGGCTTTTTCAAGTCCGCAGGTAGGCGCTTTCGGCGCCCACCTGCTCTGGCCCCTGGGATCAGGAGGCCAGTTGCCGCTTGTCGTATACCGAGTCGATCAGGCCGTACTCGGCCGCGCGCGAGGCGCTCATGAAGTTGTCACGCTCGGTGTCGCGCTTGATGGTCTCCAGATCCTGGCCAGTGTGGTAGGCCAGCAACTCGTTCAGACGCGCCTTGATATTGAGGATTTCCTGGGCGTGGATCTCGATATCGGTAGCCTGGCCCTGGAAGCCGCCCAGCGGCTGGTGAATCATCACACGCGAGTTAGGCAGGCAGTGACGCTTGCCTTTGGCACCGGCAGTCAGCAGGAAGGCGCCCATGCTGCAGGCTTGGCCGATGCAGATGGTCGAGACGTCCGGCTTGATGAACTGCATGGTGTCGTAGATCGACATGCCAGCGGTGACCGAGCCACCCGGCGAGTTGATGTACAGATGGATATCCTTGTCCGGGTTTTCCGCTTCGAGGAACAACATCTGCGCCACGACGAGGTTGGCCATGTAGTCTTCTACCGGGCCCACCAGGAAAATCACTCGCTCCTTCAACAAACGCGAGTAGATGTCGTAAGCGCGTTCGCCACGGGCGGACTGCTCGATAACCATCGGGACCAGGCCGCCTGCGGCCTGGATGTCAGAGCTCTGCTGAATATAAGAATTGCGGGACATGTCCTGCGCTCACTCCCAAATAGTCATGGCTTGAATACGCACAAGCCAGCGCGAAGGCTGGCTTGTGGGGGTTTCCTACGAGAGTAGCGTATTACTCGGCTTCGGCAGGTGCCTCAGCGGGTTTTACGGCTTCTTCGTACGAGACCGATTTGTCGGTCACAGTCGCTTTCTGCAGAACAGTATCTACAACTTGCTCTTCCAGCACAACCGAACGGACTTCGTTCAGTTGCTGGTCGTTCTTGTAGTACCAGGAGATGACCTGCTCTGGCTCTTGGTAAGCCGAGGCCATTTCTTCGATCATCTCGCGAACCTTGCCTTCGTCCGGCTTCAGCTCGAACTGCTTGACCACTTCAGCGACGATCAGGCCCAGGACCACACGGCGCTTGGCTTGTTCGGTGAACAGCTCGGCCGGCAGTTGCTCAGGCTTGATGTTGCCGCCGAACTGTTGAACAGCCTGCACGCGCAGACGGTTGACTTCGTTCTCCAGCAGGGCTTTTGGCACTTCGATCGGGTTGGCGGCCAGCAGACCGTCCATGACCTGGTTCTTGACCTTGGCCTTGATCGCCTGACGCAGCTCACGCTCCATGTTCTTGCGAACTTCGGTGCGGAAGCCTTCCAGGGTCGATTCCTTGATGCCGAACTGGGCGAAGAATTCTTCGTTCAGCTCAGGCAGCGCAGGTGCCGAAACGCTGTTGACGGTGATGGTGAACTCGGCGGCCTTGCCGGCCAGGTCCAGGTTTTGATAGTCCTCTGGGAAGGTCACGTTGACAACGCGCTCTTCGCCAGCCTTGGCGCCTACCAGGCCATCTTCGAAGCCTGGGATCATGCGGCCGGAGCCCAGCACCAGCTGAGTGCCCTTGGCCGAACCGCCAGCGAACACTTCACCGTCTACCTTGCCGACGAAGTCGATGTTGACTTGGTCGTCGTTCTGCGCAGCGCGCTCAACGGTTTCGAAGCGGGTGTTCTGCTTGCGCAGCACTTCCAGCATGTTGTCCAGGTCGGCGTCAGCCACTTCGGCGCTCAGGCGCTCGACGTTGATCGACTCGAGGCCGGCAACGGTGAACTCAGGGAACACTTCGAAGATAGCGACGAATTCCAGGTCCTTGCCTTTTTCGAAGGACTTCGGCTCGACAGCCGGAGCGCCAGCCGGGTTCAGCTTCTGCTCGACCACAGCTTCGTAGAAGGAAGACTGGACCAGATCACCGAACACTTCCTGACGGGCGTCAGCTTCGAAACGCTGACGGATCACGCTCATCGGTACTTTGCCAGGACGGAAGCCTGCAACCTTGGCGCGACGGGCAGTCTGCTGCAGACGCTTGTTGACTTCGGTCTCGACGCGATCGGCCGGGACGGCGATGGTCATGCGGCGCTCGAGAGCGGAAGTGTTTTCAACAGAAACTTGCATGGATATTCCTCGTTGCACAGACGTTAGCCGGCGTTAGCCCGACTCCAGAATCAAGGGCAAGCATTCTAGTGAGTCGCGCAGCAGAAGTCACCCCACTCGGGACGACGGGAAACCACGCCGGTCGATTAACTTGCAGGGCACGTACGGCGTACCGTCGAGCCCGATTCACTTGAGGCTGCGCGCCACCTTGGGCGACCCGCAGCCGAAATACCTTGTCAAACAACTGCAGCCAGCGAATTCGCCTTCTTTATTGAGGGTCGATTTCGTTGAACTGGCAGTACTCTTCCCAGGCCATGCCCAGCGCCTCAGCGACCTCGCGGTGCGTCTCCAGGCGCATGGCCTGCAGCTGCTCCGGGCTTTCGGCGATCAATTGCAGCGCCAGCTCCCAAGGTTCTATACCTTGCTCCTCGGCCGCATCTTCGAAGGCCCATTCGATCTGCTGGGCTTGCTCATGCGCATCCAGCTCGCGGATTTCTTCGAGCAGTTGCGGGTTGGCGTCGGCGAAGCGCTGCAGCGCCATGGCCTGACGGGCTTCTTTTGCAATCATGGGGTCTTTCCTCTGCCGACCGCAGGGCCGGTGCTTCAACCGGCTGAAATCTATCAGCTTTTATTGGGGCGCCACCAGAGGATTACAAGGGGGATCAGGTGGATTGCCAAACACTTTTCCGCCGCGCACAAAAAAAGCCGCAATCAGCGGCTTTTCTCGACATCCCACCACGCCCGCGTGGTGTAGACAAAACAAAGGCGCCTGATTTTACAATCAAGGCGCCTTCGAAAAATATGGGGTGGACGATGGGAATCGAACCCACTACAACTGGAATCACAATCCAGCGCTCTACCAACTGAGCTACGCCCACCATATTGCGGTCTTGCGGTATGTTACAAATGCAGGGTGTTACAGAAGCATGGTGCGGACGAAGAGACTCGAACTCTTACAGCTTGCGCCGCTGGAACCTAAATCCAGTGTGTCTACCAATTTCACCACGTCCGCGTAACGCTTAAAACAAAGGCGCCGGATCGTACAATCAAGGCGCCCCTGTAAAATATGGGGTGGACGATGGGAATCGAACCCACGACAACTGGAATCACAATCCAGCGCTCTACCAACTGAGCTACGCCCACCATATTGCGGTACAACTACTTGCTTGCCTAAGCTGCCTGATGGCGCACCCGGCAGGACTCGAACCTGCGACCATCCGCTTAGAAGGCGGATGCTCTATCCAGCTGAGCTACGGGCGCATAAGCGATCAGCCTAACCGAACGATGACTCAACAGCGAACTGCCAAACCACTCATTCTGCCCGACTTTGCCAACCAGTGCTAGGCAGTGCCCGACAAGTGCGGCGAATGTTATAGCCGAGCCGCTAGGTCGTCAACATCTTTTTCTAAAAAATTTAAATTATTTAAGGGGTTAGGGGATTTGCCCGACCACCCGCCTTTGCCCTCGGGCCGTGTCGTGCGAGAATGTGCGCTCTTTATTGTTTCCTTCTCGATGGTTAATCACGCGTCTATGACTGCACACCTAATCGATGGCAAGGCGATCGCCGCCAGCCTGCGCCAGCAGATCGCTCAACGTGTCGTGGAGCGTCGCCAGCAAGGCCTGCGCACCCCGGGCCTGGCTGTGATCCTGGTCGGCACCGACCCCGCCTCCCAAGTCTATGTCTCGCACAAGCGCAAGGACTGTGAAGAGGTCGGCTTCATTTCCCAGGCGTTCGACCTGCCCAGCGAAACCTCGCAGCAAGCCCTGACCGAGCTGATCGACCGCCTCAATGACGACCCGGCCGTCGACGGCATCCTGCTGCAACTGCCGCTGCCCGCTCACCTGGACGCCTCGCTGCTGCTCGAGCGCATCCGCCCGGACAAAGATGTCGACGGCTTCCATCCGTACAATGTCGGCCGCCTGGCCCAGCGTATTCCGCTGCTGCGTCCCTGCACGCCGAAAGGCATCATGACCCTGCTCGAAAGCACCGGTCAGGACCTGTACGGCATGAACGCGGTCATCGTCGGCGCCTCCAATATCGTCGGCCGCCCCATGGCCATGGAGCTGTTGCTGGCCGGTTGCACCGTCACGGTCTGCCACCGCTTCACCAAAGACCTGGCCGGCCACGTCGGCCGTGCCGACCTGGTGGTCGTGGCCGCCGGCAAGCCGGGGCTGGTCAAGGGTGAGTGGGTCAAGGAAGGCGCCATCGTCATCGACGTGGGCATCAACCGCCAGGAAGATGGCAAGCTGGTTGGCGACGTGGTCTACGAGACTGCCTTGCCACGCGCCGGCTGGATCACCCCAGTGCCGGGTGGCGTCGGCCCGATGACCCGGGCTTGCTTGCTGGAAAACACGCTGTATGCAGCTGAAGAGCTGCATAAGTAAGAAAGCGTGAAAAAAACGGCACCTATTGCAGGTGCCGTTTTTTTTGCCTGCGGTTTATCGGCTGACTGTACCGACCTTTGCGCGGTCGTTAGCCGATCACTTGCGCGCCGCCTCCCACGACTTCAGCAGCTCGTTGTAGCTCACCGTCTCGCCCTTGGGCTTTTCGTTGGCCAGCTTAGGCTTCGGCGCGCCCGGCTGGTCGTACCAGTATTGGGCGTCCCGTTCCGGGTTGAGCTTCGGCGCACAGGTTGCCTGGGCATTGGAACGCTGCAGCCGCTCCATCATCCGGTCCTGATCACGGGCCAGGCCATCCAGCGCCTCCTGCGGGGTCTTCTCGCCGCTGGCCACTTCGGCGATATGGCTCCACCACAATTGCGCCAGCCGCGGGTAATCAGGCACGTTGGTGCCGGTGGGCGTCCATTGCACCCGTGCCGGGCTGCGGTAGAACTCCACCAGCCCGCCCAGCTTGGGCGCAAGGTCGGTCATCGCCTGGGAGTTGATGTCCGACTCGCGAATCGGCGTCAGACCGACGATGGTCTTTTTCAGCGACACCGTCTTGGATGTCACGAACTGCGCATACAGCCAGGCAGCCAGGCGCTGCTTCTCGGGGGTGGACTTGAAGAACGTCCAGGAGCCGGTGTCCTGATAGCCCAGCTTCATCCCCTCCTCCCAGTACGGCCCCTTGGGCGATGGCGCCATGCGCCACTTCGGCGTGCCATCGGCGTTGACCACCGGCAGCCCGGGCTTGGTCATGTCGGCGGTAAAGGCGGTGTACCAGAAGATCTGCTGGGCAATGTTGCCCTGCGCCGGCACCGGGCCTGCCTCGGAGAAGGTCATGCCCTGGGCTTCCTTGGGCGCGTAGGCGCGCATCCAGTCCACGTACTTCTGTGTTGCGTACACGGCCGCCGGGCCATTGGTGTCACCGCCGCGGGTAACGCTGGAACCCACCGGGTGGCAGTCCTCCACGCGGATGCCCCACTCGTCCACCGGCAGGCCATTGGGCAGGCCCTTGTCGCCACCGCCGGCCATCGAGAACCAGGCATCGGTAAAGCGCCACCCCAGCGACGGGTCCTTCTTGCCGTAGTCCATGTGGCCATAGACACGCTTGCCGTCGATTTCCTTGACGTCCTCGCTGAAGAATTGGGCGATGTCCTCGTAGGCCGACCAGTTCACCGGCACGCCCAGCTCATAGCCGTACTTCTCCTTGAACCTGGCTTTGAGCGCTGGCCGCTCGAACCAGTCGGCACGGAACCAGTAAAGGTTGGCGAACTGCTGGTCAGGCAACTGGTAGACCTTGCCATCCGGCGCGGTGGTAAACGAGATGCCGATGAAATCCTTGAGGTCGAGGGTCGGCGAAGTGTAGGCCTTGCCCTCGTTGGCCATCAGGTCGGTGATCGATTCGACCTTGCCATAGCGAAAATGCGTACCGATCAGGTCCGAATCGTTGACCCAGCCGTCATAGATGTTCTTGTCCGATTGCATCTGGGTCTGCAGCTTTTCGACCACGTCACCTTCCTGCAGCAGGTCGTGGGTCAGCTGGATGCCGGTGATCTCACTGAAGGCCTTGGCCAGCACCTTGGATTCGTACTCATGGGTGGTGATGGTTTCCGACACCACATTGATCTTCATCCCACGAAACGGTTCGGCGGCCTTGATGAACCACTTGAGTTCGGCCAACTGCTGCTCAGGTGTCAGGGTCGAAGGCTTGAACTCGCTGCCGATCCACCGCGATGCCGCATCCTCGTACTGGTCGGCCCACGCCGCGCCCGGCACGCTGGCCAGCACCAGCAACGCGGCCAGGGTCAAATGTCGCCTTTTGTCATTGTCATGGAACATTGTGATCTCCCGATTGAGTTATTCCCGGAGCCGTCGCTCAGCCCCAACGCAGCACCACCACGAGCCAGCCCAGCGACATCAGCGAGGCCACCCACAACGGCCAGTCGCTGACCCCGACTACCAACAAGTGCAGGTAAGCGCTGACCAGCAAGCCAACGAACAACCGGTCGCCACGGCTGGTGACGATCGGCAGAAAGCCGCGCCGCTCCACACAGGGGTGGCGCAGTTCGAGCAGGGTCATGCACACCAGCAGCACACCGACGGCAGCGAAGAACAGCGCTGTCGGCAGGGTCCAGGCCATCCATTCCATGCGTTGCCCTCCTTACACCCGGCCAAGGGCAAAGCCCTTGGCCACATGGTTGCGGACAAACCAGATCACCAGCATGCCCGGCAAGATGGTCAGCACGCCGGCAGCGGCCAGCACGCCCCAGTCGATACCGGAAGCTGAAACGGTGCGTGTCATCACCGCCGCGATCGGCTTGGCATTGACTGAGGTGAGGGTGCGCGCCAGCAGCAGTTCGACCCACGAAAACATGAAGCAGAAAAACGCCGTCACGCCGATGCCGGAGCCAATCAGCGGGATGAAGATCTTCACGAAGAAACGCGGGAAGCTGTAACCGTCGATGTAAGCCGTTTCGTCGATCTCCTTCGGCACCCCCGACATGAAGCCCTCAAGGATCCACACCGCCAGCGGCACGTTGAACAAGCAATGGGCCAGCGCCACGGCAATGTGCGTGTCGAACAGGCCGATCGAGGAATACAGCTGAAAAAACGGCAACAGGAACACCGCCGGCGGCGCCATGCGGTTGGTCAGCAACCAGAAGAACAGGTGGCGGTCGCCAAGAAAGCGATAGCGTGAGAAGGCATAGGCCGCCGGCAACGCCACCGCCAGCGAAATAAGCGTGTTCAGGCAAACGTAGTACAGCGAGTTGATATAGCCGCTGTACCAGCTGGCATCGGTGAAAATCACCCGGTAATTGTCGAGCGTGAATGCCTGTGGCCACAGGGTCAGGCCGCCGAGGATCTCGGTGTTGCTCTTGAACGACATGTTCAGCAGCCAGTAGATCGGCACCAGCAGGAAGAAGAAGTACAGCAGCAGGGGCAATGCCTTGCGCGCGCTCATGGCCTAGTCCTTGTCGGCGTGCGTCATGGCGGTGTAGAACAGCCACGACACCAGCAGGATGATCAGGAAGTACACCAGCGAAAATGCCGCAGCCGGCCCCAGGTCGAACTGCCCTACCGCCATGCGCGTGAGGGTCTGGCTAAGGAACGTGGTGGCATTGCCGGGCCCGCCACCGGTCAGCACAAACGGCTCGGTGTAGATCATGAAGCTGTCCATGAAACGCAGCATCACCGCGATCAGCAGCACGTTCTTGAGCTTCGGCAGCTGGATGTGGCGGAACACCGCCCAGGCCGACGCCCGGTCGATGCGGGCGGCCTGGTAATAGACATCGGGTATGGCCCGCAAGCCCGAATAGCACAGCAGCGCCACCAGCGACGTCCAGTGCCAGACATCCATCACCAACACCGTGAGCCAGGCGTCGAACGGGTCACTGGCATAGTTGTAGTTGACCCCGAGCTTGGCCAACGCGGCGCCCATCAGGCCAATGTCGGCACGGCCGAAGATCTGCCAGATGGTGCCGACCACGTTCCACGGGATCAGCAGCGGAATGGCCATCACGATCAAGCAGATCGACGCCATGCGGCCCTTGGTCGGCATCGTCAGGGCGATGGCGATCCCCAGCGGAATCTCGATCAGCAGCACGCAGCCTGAATAGATGAACTGGCGCAGCAGGGCATCGTGCAGGGCAGGGTCACGCAGTACCTGGCGGTACCAGTCGGCACCCACAAAATAGCGATTGGACTGATCGAAGATGTCCTGCACCGAATAGTTGACCACGGTCATCATCGGCACCACCGCGCTGAACGCCACCAGCGTGAACACCGGCAGCACCAGCCACCAGGCCTTGTTGTTGCGCACCTTGTTCATGGCCCGGCCTCCAGCAGTACATCATCGACGTAGAGCATCAGCCATTGGCTGGGCAGGCTCACCCAGGCCTGGCCCACCGGCAGCGGGCGGTCCTCGCCCAGGCGCGCCTTGAGCGTGGCACCGCCGAGCGTGAAGGTGACGATGCGGTAGGTGCCCAGGTCTTCGACATCCAGCACCTGCACCGCAAAGGCGTGGTCGAGCGGGCTGTCCCAGAGCTGCACGAACTCCGGCCGTATCCCCACTTGCAGGCGCCCACCTGCCGTTGCCGCCAAACGTTCGCGCAGGCCATCGGGCAATGCCAGGTGCAGGCCGCCAAAGCTCACCCCATCGGCTTCGGCGCGCACGTCGATGAAGTTCATGCCCGGGCTGCCAATGAAATAGCCGACAAAGGTATGACGTGGCCGCTCGAACAACTCGCGCGGGGTTGCGAACTGGACGATGCGCCCAGCGTGCATCACCGCGATCTTGTCGGCGAAGGTCGAGGCCTCCAGTTGATCGTGGGTGACGTAGATCATGGTGATGTTGAACTGCTCATGGATCTGCTTGAGCTTGCGCCGCAGCTTCCACTTCAGGTGCGGGTCGATCACCGTCAAAGGCTCGTCGAAGAGGATCGCCGAGACGTCTTCGCGTACCAGGCCACGGCCCATCGAGACTTTCTGCTTCTCATCGGCGCTGAGGTTGCGCGCCTTCTTTTTCAGCACGGCGGACAGGTCGAGCACCTCGGCGATCTCCTCCACCCGTGCTCGCACCCTGCCCTCGTCCACCCCCTGGTTGCGTAACGGAAACGCCAGGTTGTCGAACACCGTCATGGTGTCGTACACCACCGGAAACTGGAACACCTGGGCAATGTTGCGCGCCTGCGGCGACAGCGCGTTGACCGGCTTGCCGTCGAACAGCACTTCGCCGTGAGAAGGCGTAAGCAGCCCCGAGATGATGTTGAGCAAGGTCGACTTGCCGCAACCCGAAGGCCCGAGCAAGGCATAGGCACCCCCTTGCTCCCACACGTGCTCCAGCGCGTGCAAGGCGTAGTCTGCCTCCGAGGCCGGCTGGCGGCTGTAGCTGTGCGCCAGCTGGCGCAGGCGGATCTCGGCCATCAACGACGCCTTGCCTGGCGCAGGCCCGGGGCCTGTACCAAGGCCCCGGCATTGTCGAAGACAAACAGCTTGTGCGTGGGGATGAACACCCGGATCGGCGTGTCCACCTGGTACTCGTGCACGCCCGGCAAGTGCAGGGTCATCCGCCAGTGCTCATTGCGCACATGGAGGAAGGTTTCCGAGCCACTGATCTCGGCCAGCTCCACCAGTACCGCCAGCTCCAGGTCATCGTCATGGGTCGGCACCAGGGTGATGTGGCTGGGGCGCACACCAAAGCGGTAGTCACCTTCGCCTAGGCGTTGCAGGTCGGCGTTGCGGGCAAAGTGCACCGCCTGCGCCATGCTCACCTCATTGCCCGCGATGCGCCCGGGTATCAGGTTGATGGGGGGTTCGGAAAACAGCTCGGCGGCCAGCACGCTGTTGGGCTGCTGATAGACCGCCGCGGTTGGGCCGCTCTGCACGATGCGCCCCTGGTGCAAGAGCGTGGTGGTACCGCCCAGCGCCAGCGCTTCATTGGGCTCGGTGGTGGCATAGACGGCAATGCAGTTGCGCTGGGCGAACAACGCCCGCAGCTCTTGGCGCAGGCCTTCGCGCAGCTTGTAATCGAGGTTGACCAACGGCTCGTCGAACAGGATCAACGAAGCATCCTTGACCAGCGCCCGGGCCATCGCCGTGCGTTGCTGCTGGCCACCGGACAACTCCAGCGGCAAGCGCTGCAGGTAAGCCTCGATGCGCAGCATTTCGGCGGTTTCCTGTACCCGTCGGCGCACCTCTGCCTCGGCCAGGCGTGCCTGGCGCAGGGGTGAAGCGATGTTCTCGTACACGCTCAGGGTCGGGTAATTGATGAACTGCTGATACACCATCGACACGTTGCGCTGGCGCACCGGCACCCCGGTGACATCGCTGCCGGCCATCAGCACGCGGCCCCGGTCCGGTCGGTCAAGCCCCGCCATCAGGCGCATCAGGCTGGTCTTGCCGGCCAAGGTGCGGCCCAGCAGCACGTTGAACGACCCCGGCTCGAAACGCAGGGACGCATCGACGATGCAAGCCTGGTTGTCGACACTGCGGCTGACCTGCTCCAGCACCAGGGACATGGCGTGGCCTTTTCTTGATTGTTGTGCGCAGGGCACAGCCAGTTTCGTGCCAGCACTGCCTGATCGCTCTGGCCCGCGCCTTCACCTGCCAGGGCCTGCCATTGCCCGTTCACACCTGAACACCTGCCCTGAACACCTGAACAGGCGTGGGTTTGACAATGAACAACCGTGGACGACACTGAACAGCGGTCGACTGATAACAACAAACACACAGGACAGGCCCATGGCCGCATCCGCTTCGCCCCATGCCCAACTGATCCAGGCGTCCTGGGCGCGATGCCGCGAGCATGGCCTGCAACCTCAGCGTGCACCCGACTTCGATTGCCTGACCGTAACCGAACTGAACAGCCTGCTGGAGCGGCGCCATGCGCTGTTGCGGCTGACCCGTGATGAAGTGCTGCCACACTATGCACACCTGCTGGGCAACGCCAGCTACCTGGTGATGCTGGCCGACGCCAGTGGTTGCCTGCTTGACACCTGGGGTTCGCAACGCTTCGTCGACCCGCGTCAACGCCATGGTTTCAGCGCAGGCGCCCATTGGCTCGAACGCGGCGTGGGCACCAATGCCCTGGGTACTGCGCTGGTCTGCGCCGAAGCGATCCACGTTGGCCAGGATGAACACTTTCTGCAGCAGAACCGCTACCTGTGCAGCGCCGCTGCGCCGGTGTTCGATGCCGAGCGGCAACTGGTCGGCGCGCTCGATGTGGCCAGCGACGGCTACCTGCCCGCCAGCCAGACGCTCGGCCTGGTGCGCATGATGGGCCAGAGTCTGGAGAACCGGTTGATCCTGGCGCAGCATGGCGACCATCACGCCCAGCTGCTGTTCAACAGCGCCTGCGACAACCTCGACAGCCCTTGGGCGGGCTTGCTGGTATGCGATGAGCGCGGCCAGGTGCTCGCGGCCAATCACCGGGCCGACAGCCTGCTCGGCGGCAACCCGCTGCGGCAGAACCTCGAACAATTGTTCCAAACCCCCTTGCAGCAGTTGCTGGCCCAGCCCCAGCAACAGCCGTTTGCCCTGCAGGCGGCCGGCCGCCACCGTTTCCACTGCCAATGGCAACCGCCCCGCCACGGCCCCACACCCACGTCACCCGGTCACGGTGACCCGCGCCTGGGCAAAGCCTTGGACCAAGCCAGCCTGCTACTGGAAAAGGACATCCCGGTATTGATCCAGGGTGAAACCGGGGTGGGCAAGGAAGTCTTCGTCGAGGCCCTGCACCGCGCCAGCAGCCGCGCCGGCCAGCCGCTGATCGCCGTCAACTGCGCGGCAATCCCCGCCGAGCTGGTCGAGTCGGAGCTTTTCGGCTATGACAAAGGCGCCTTCACCGGCGCTCATCACAAGGGCAACCCCGGGCTGATCCGCAAGGCCGATCACGGCATTCTGTTTCTCGACGAAATCGGCGACATGCCACTGCCGACCCAGGCCCGACTGCTGCGCGTACTGCAATCACGCAGCATTCAGCCCCTGGGCAGCGGCGAGCCAGTGACCGTAGACATCCGCGTGGTATCGGCGAGCAATCGCGACCTGGCCGACGCCGTGCGTACCGGTCGATTTCGCGAAGACCTTTACTACCGGGTAGCCGGGCTGACCCTCAGCTTGCCGGCCTTGCGCGAACGCAGTGATCGACGCGCGCTGATCGAGCAGGTGCACGCCCGGCATCTCGCCCCCGGGCAACCACGGCAATTACCCCCCAACACCCTTGAACTGTTGTTGCACCATCCCTGGCCGGGCAACCTGCGCCAACTCAACAGCGTACTGCAGGTAGCCCTGGCCCTGGCCGGCACGCAGCCAATCGGCATCGAGCACTTTTCAGCGTGCTTCCTTGCCCAGGCCAGAGCACTCACGCCAAGCCCGCAGGTCGCAGCGACGCAAACGCCCGCCACTGACCTGGCCCACCTGCTGAACACCTGCGACGGCAACATTTCTGCGCTGGCGCGCTTGCTGGGCATCAGCCGCACCACCCTGTACAAACGCCTGCGCGAACAGGGGCTGGAACCCTCCCACCTGTAAGCCTGTATCGGCCTCTCAACCATCAACCGCCGCGCCAGGCCTCGGGCTGCCGATAGCCTTGCGCCCACGCCACCACCTCGCTCGCCGGCATCGGCCGGGCAATGCAATAGCCCTGCGCCAGCTCACAGCCCAGCGCCATCAACACCCGCCCGTGCTCGACACTCTCCAGGCCTTCGGCAATCACCTCGCGGCCAAACGCCCGCGCCAGCCCGATCACCGCCCCGGTCAGGGCCAGGTCGTCCTGGTCATGAAGGATGTCGCGCACGAATGACTTGTCGATCTTGATGGTTTGGGTGGGCAAGCGCTTGAGGTAGCTGAGCGACGAATAACCGGTGCCGAAATCGTCCAGCGAAAAGCGCACGCCCAGGGCCCGGCAAGCATCCAGGCAGCGGCTGACATGCTGCAGGTTGTCGATGGCCACCGACTCGACGATTTCCAGGTCCAGCCGCGTCGGGTCAACCCCCGCATGCGCTGCCAGCAACTGCTCCAGGCGCTCGACGAAATCATTGCGCTGCAGATGCCGCGCCGCGATGTTGACACTCAGCGACCAAGGCTGCCCCAGTCGTTGCCAGGCCTGCAGCTGGCTCAACGCCTGGTCGATCACCCATTCGCCAATCTCGATGATCAAGTCGGTCTGCTCCACCCAGGGCAGGAACTCACCGGGAGGCACCAGGCCACGACCCGGCCTTTGCCAACGCAACAAACCCTCGAACCCCAGCACCTGGCCGCTGCGCAAATTGACCTTGGGCTGGTAGTGGAGGCACAGCTCACTATTGCGCAGTGCCCGACGTACCCGCGCCACAGTCTGGTGGGTGGCCTTGAGCTCCTGCTCCTGGGACACATCGAACAGGTGATAGCGGTTGCGCCCCCGCTGCTTGGCCACGTACATGGCCTGGTCAGCGTGGCGCACCAGTGTATCGGCATCCTCATCGTCGAGCGGGTAGAGCGTGACGCCGATACTGGCGCTTAGCGAAAGGGTGTGTTCACGTACCACATACGGGGTCGACAGCGCGCGCAACACACGGCGCAGAGCCGCATCCAGCTGACGGTCGTCACCGACATTGCGCAGGATCAACACGAACTCGTCACCCGATAACCGGGCGACGGCATCCCCACCGCGCAAGATACCTTTCAGGCGCTGCGCCACTTCGACCAGCAACAGGTCACCCGTGGCATGCCCGTAACCATCGTTGACCGCCTTGAAGCCATCCAGGTCGAGCATGCACACGGCCAGCGGTATGTCCTCGCGACGCGAAAAAGCCAACGCCTGGTTGAGCAAGTCGGACAGGAAGGCGCGGTTGGGCAGGCCCGTCAGCACATCGTGGCCCACCCGCCACTGCAGGGTATGCAGCAGCTGGCGCTTCTCGGTGACATCGAAACGTATCGACACATACTTGCGTACCTTTCCAGTCGCGGGGTCGACCAGCGGCACCATGGTACTGTCCACCCAGTACAGCGAACCGTCCTTGGCACGGTTGCAGATCTCGCCCTTCCACACCTTGCCGGCGGCCAGTGCCCGCCACATGCCCTCGAAGAACTCCGGCTCATGCAGGCCGGAGTTCAGAATGCGATGGTTGGCGCCCAGCAGTTCGTCCCGGCTGTAACCCGAGATGCTGCAAAACTGCTGGTTGACATAGGTAATGCAGCCACGCAGGTCGGTTTCGGAAAAGATCGCGGCCGCGTCCACGGCCGCACGGTAGTTATCGTCCATAAGCATCCTGCCCTAGCGGTTGAAGCGCTCCACGAGGGCGCGTAATCCTGCGCACACCTCTTCCAGCTCGGCACCGCGCGAGGCGGCGGCGTTGGCACTGTGGGCGCTGTGTTGGGCAATACCCGCCACACCGTTGATCTGCCGCGACACCTCTTCTGCCACGGCAGACTGCTGCTGCGAGGCCGTGGCCATCTGCTGGCTCATGTCACTGATACGCTGCACCGCTGCACGAATACCGTGCAGTGCCTGCTGTGCTTCCTGCACCTGGGCTACGCCCTGTTCGGCACCCTGAATACCTTGGCTGGCAATGGCCACGGCGTCCTCGGCGCCGCTGCGCAGGCCGTCGATGATGGCCTGGATATGCAACGTCGACTGCCGGGTCTTGTCGGCCAACGCCCTTACTTCATCGGCTACCACGGCAAAGCCGCGGCCCTGCTCGCCGGCACGGGCGGCCTCGATGGCGGCATTGAGGGCCAGCAGGTTGGTCTGTTCGGCAATGCCACGGATCATCCCGGCAGCCTCGGCGATGGCACCGGTCTGGCCGGCCAGGTGGGTGACCGCCTGATTGATCTGGTCCACCGTGCCGGCCAAGGCGCGAATGGCCGTGCCGCTGGCGTCGGCCACGCGGCTGCCCTGCTCGGCCAGCAGGTGCGCGGTTTGCGCCTCGGCTGCGGTGAGCTGCACATGGTTGACCACCTCACCGATCGATGCAGTCATCTGGGTCATGGCGGTTGCGCTCAGGTCGGTTTCGGCGCGCTGTTCCAGCAGCGCCGTTTCAGTGCCGCGCGACAACCGCCCGGCATCGTGGGCGGCCACCGCCATCTGCGTGGCGAGATCGCTGAGGCGGGTCAACGCGGTCTTCAGGCGGGCTTCTTCACCGATCAGGATCAGTTGCAGTTGCCCAGCCGCACCGGGCAAGTCGCTGTAGGTCAAGGCGGCGGTCGGGTCGGCGAAGGTCCCTTCAGCGCCCCGGATCACCCGCCGCAGTTGGCGGCCCAGGTCGTTGCGCATCCACAGGCCGTAGGCGGCGAACAAGGCCAGGGTCACGCCCTGCCCTGGCCAGCCCGGCAAGAGCTGGTTGGCGCCCACCGCCAATACCCCGCCCAGCAGTGGCAACGCCAAGGCCTGGGCCAGCAGGGCCAGGCGGCGGGCGTTCGACAGCGGCGCCTGGCCTTGGCGCAAGCGCGTATACAATGCCTCGGCACGGCGCACCTGCTCGCGGGTCGGGCAGACCCGCACCGACTCGTAGCCAATGACCCGGCCCCCTTCAAGGATCGGCGTGACATAGGCATTGACCCAGTAGTAGTCACCGTTGCGGCAGCGGTTCTTGACGATACCCATCCAGCTTTTGCCGGCTTTCAGGTGACGCCACATCAAGGCATACACCGCTGCGGGCATGTCCGGGTGGCGCACCAGGTTGTGCGGGCTGCCGATCAGTTCGGCCTCGCTGTAGCCGCTGATGGCGGCAAACTCTGGGTTGCAGTAGGTAATCAGGCTGGTGGTGTCGGTGGCGGAAATAAGCCGCTGACCCGAGGGGAAACGTTGCTCGACCGGGGTTACCGGGAGATTGAGGCGCACGATGAGACTCCATTCACTGACGAACCGGCACTCTGCCCATCGACGGCCATCGGAACCGATCCGCATCGATCCGCTCAAATGTGCACATGTGCTTCCAGCCACACCGGCATGAGGCCGAATGACACTGGAGACTCGATGATGACTGTCCGGTCAAGTGGCGAATTCTACGAAATCCATCACATAAATCCAACAAAGGTGATCAATCATGGCGTTGCGCCATGCGGATAGATATCGTTAAGTTCTTGATTCTAAATGGGAATTAAGTGATGACGAGATCAGCTCTGGGGTTTGCCCTGCGTCGCTACCGCAAGCTGGCGGGTCTGACCCAGGCACAATTCGCCGAGCGAACCGGCTTCGACCCCAAGACTATCAGCCGTTTCGAGACCGGCACCTATACCCCCAGCGTTGATGCGCTCATGGCGTTCGCCGGCGTGCTGGGCGTCAAACCCAAGGACTTCTTCGCCGAACCGGACGACGAAGAGGAGCAGCGCGCCTACCTGTTCGGTGTCATCCACAACGCCCCACCCAAAGACCTTGGCAAGCTGATTGCAGCAGTGGACGAGGTATTGGCCAAGCCCTGATCTGATTCTTCCCTTTCTTGGGGCGAACTGTGCAGCCCCGACCAAATGGCAACGCACCGAATTAGAGCCTAGCAGGGCCGATTGCACCACAACTGGTCAGACCGGTAAGGCCAAAAACCCTTGCAATGTAGGATTTTTCGCGCTTTTATGGCCTCGCGCTGAACAAACCGGTAAGACCACAATAATTAAGTCCTGCGCTCTTTGACCCTCGCGGCATCGAAGCAAGGACACCGATCAGAGATCACTCCCATGCTCAAATGGTGCTCGCGTTCGATCTTCCTGCAAGTTGTGCTGGGCCTTGCCCTCGGCATTGCCTGCGGCCTCAGCTTCCCCGACCTCTCCCTGCAACTCAAACCCCTCGGCGACGGCTTCATCAAGCTGATCAAGATGCTCATCGGCCTGATCGTGTTCTGTGTCGTGGTCAGTGGTATTTCCGGTGCGGGCGACCTCAAGAAGGTCGGGCGAATCGGCCTGAAGTCGGTCATCTACTTCGAAGTGCTGACCACCATCGCCTTGGTGATCGGCCTGGTATTTGCCTTCAGCAGCGGCATCGGCAGCGGCGCCAACATCCACTTGGACCAGTTGTCCAGCGCCGATGCCAACGGCCTGGCCGAGCGCGGCCAGCACATCCACGGTGCCACCGCGTTCTTCATGGACCTGATCCCGACCTCGGTAGTCGGTGCCTTCGCTGACAACAACATCCTGCAGGTGCTGCTGTTCTCGGTGCTGTTCGGCAGCGCGCTGAACCTGGTGGGCGACTCGGCGGCGGGCATTTCGCGGCTGATCAACGAACTCAGCCACGTGATCTTCCGCATCATGGGCATGATCGTGCGCCTGGCGCCGATCGGTGTGTTCGGCGCCATCGCCTTCACCACCAGCAAATATGGCCTGGAATCGCTGCAACACCTGGGTGGCTTGGTCGCGTTGTTCTACCTGACCTGCGCCGGTTTCGTGCTGGTCGTGCTGGGCACTGTCATGCGCGTGTCGGGCCTGAAACTGCTGCCCCTGATCAAATACCTGCGCGAAGAACTGACCATCGTTCTTGGTACCGCCTCGTCCGACGCCGTGCTGCCACAGATCATGCGCAAGCTCGAGCACCTGGGCATTGGCAGCTCCACCGTCGGCCTGGTCATCCCGACCGGGTACTCGTTCAACCTCGACGGCTTCTCCATCTACCTGACCCTGGCCATCGTGTTCATCGCCAATGCCACCGGCACGCCACTGGAGATGACCGACCTGCTGACCATCCTGCTGGTATCGCTGGTGACTTCCAAGGGTGCTCATGGCATCCCAGGCTCGGCGTTGGTGATCCTCGCCGCCACCCTGACCGCTGTGCCGGCCATCCCGGTAGTAGGCCTGGTGCTGGTGCTGGCCGTGGACTGGTTCATGGGGATCGGGCGGGCACTGACCAACCTGATCGGCAACTGCGTGGCCACCGTGGCCATCGCGCGCTGGGAAAAGGACATCGACCTGGAACGCGCGCAGAACGTGCTCGCTGGCAAACCTGGTTTTGCCCACACACCCCGCAAGCAGCCCAACGCCCATCAACAGGAATTCTGATCGAACAAGGCCGGCGTTGGACGCCGGCCCTTCCAGGAGCGAACCGTGATCAGCTCATCAACCGTCGTCACCTCTGTGGTGGAAAAACTGCGCCAGGCCCTGGCCCGCGGCCAATGGCGTTCTGGCGACATGCTGCCGGGCCAGCGCGAACTGGCCGAACAACTGGGCATCAGCCGCCCCAGCCTGCGCGAGGCCGTCACCGTGCTGGAAACCTTGGGCCTGGTGCGCGCCCTACCGGGTAAAGGCGTACTGGTATTGGATGCCGACGCCGCCCTGCCGGAGCCGGGCATCGACACCAGCGCGTCGGCCAGCCTGGCCGATGTGCTGGAGCTGCGCTACACCCTCGAACCCTTCATCGTCGGCCTGGTGGCGCAGTCGGCCAACAGCCACGACATCGGCCAACTGCGCCTGACGCTGATGGACATGCGCGAAGCACTGGACGCCGATGACAGCGAAGCCGGAGTCAAAGCCTACATCGCGCTGCATGAGGCGCTGTTCGCCCTGACCACCAACCCGATCTTCCAGAGCGTGGTGCAACAGACCAGCAATGCCCTCAAGCAAAGCGCCGACATGCTGCGCAATTCGCCCGAGCACCTGGCCGCGCGGCTGAAGGAAAGCAATGCCGTGGTGCGCGCCATCCGCGAACGCAACAGCGCCGAGGCCAGTGCCCAGATGCGTCAGCACATCCTTGCCGAAGGCCAGCGCATGGGCATCCAGCTGAACATCCCGGACGAACACCCACGCCCTTGACCCCAGGAGAGCGACCATGACCGCCAGCGCCCACGCCGCCCCCCACCTGCCTGCCCTGCTCGTCGCTGGCGAAACTCGCCTGTCGGCCGACCAGATCTACCCACGGCTGTTCGACGCGATCCTCGAACAGCGCCTGCCACCCGGCGCCCTGCTGCCCGAGCAAGCCCTGGGGCATGCCTTTGGGGTAAGCCGCACGGTGATCCGTCGGGTGCTCGGCCGCCTGTCGGACCAGCAGGTGGTGGTCCAGCGCCCCAGCCACACTGCGCACCTGGCCGCCCCCGACCCAGACCAGGCGCGCCAGGTGCTCAGTGCCAGGCGCCTGGCCGAAACCACCTTGATTACCCTGGCTGCGCAGCGCGCGCGGCCGGCACAGATCCGCCAGCTGCGCCTGTTGGTCGAGCGCGAGCGCCAGCACCATGAAAGTGGTGAGCGCTGCGCGGCCATCCGCCTGGGCGGCGAGTTTCACCTGAAGCTCGCGCAGGTCGCCGCCAACGCGCCACTGGCGCGGTTCCTCAACGGCCTGGTGCCGATGACCTCGCTGATCATTGCCCGCTACGAATCACCTTGCTGCGACCACTGCGCCTGGGAAGAGCATGCGGCGATCATCGATGCGGTGGAAGCCGGGGATGCGGCGGCAGCGCTGGCATTGATGCATGAGCACCTGGACCGGCTGCAAGACAAACTCGACCTGGGCTGAGGTTTTTTTCAAGGCCGCCCTATACTCGAGAAACCACCCCAGCCTCTACCCAGGGAGGCGGCCGCGTGAGCTCGCGTATGCCGTTACTGCTGCTTTGCCTGCTGTTGGCCCTCGGCGGCTGCGCGGGCAAGCATCCGCCTGCCCCGCCACCTGCCGCGGTGCTGACCCCGGCCACGTGGCAGCGCATCGATCAGGACCTGATCGATGCCTCGGTGGGCGCTGCAGGTTCTGCCAACGACTATGCCCGGCGCTCCATGCGGGTGTGGAAGGACCAGGTGCAGCAACGTACCGAAAGTGAGTTCATCCCATGGTTCACCGGTTATTGGACCCAGCAATGGCTGACCCTCAAGGTGGCCTGGTACAAGCTCGACAGCGGTGAAGGCCGCGAGCCTGCGCAGAAACGCCTGGCGCTGTACCTTCAGGAGCAGTACCACGAGCGGGTGATCGAGCCGGTGGCCGAGCAGATCAACCCGGAGGGCATCCGCGACCGTGCCTGTGAGCTGTATGTGCAGTTGCTCGGCCAGCAACTGCCGGCCATCATCGCCCGCTACAACGCGCCGCCCGAGCAACTCAGCCAACGCCTCAATCGCATACCCGCCATCGCCCTGGGCCCACCCGATGCGCGCAACGCCAGCCTCTATCAACTGCTGCGCGCCAAGTCGCTGGACCAGCAACCGGCCTGGCAAGCCATGCGCCAGCATCTGCACGAGCAAGCCAGCAAAGGGCCTGGGCAGACCGACGTGGGGCTGTCATCGGTGGCCACGCGGGCCAGCGAGAAACTCGGTGCCACCCTGGCCCCGCGCGGCATTGCCAGCGCCGTGGCTTCGGCGGTGGGCAAGGTGGCCGGGGCGATGATCTCGGTGGCGGCGGCAGGCTACGGCATGATCACCCACGACCGTGAGCAACCGCAGATGGTCGAGCAGTTGCGGGTGATCCTCAATGTCGCGCTGAACCAGGAATGGCAGGAGCTGATGGAAAACCGCCAGAGCGGGGCGATGGCCGGCGTCTATTACCTGTCGGGGCAGGTCGAGGACAACCTGCTGGCCAGCGCGCCGCGGCCGGTGGAGCCCGTGGAGCCGCAGGCAGAACAGAAGCAGACGCCACTGTTGATACGCCTGCCGCCGTAGCGGTTAGCGGTACCGGCCTCAGGCAGTGGCCAGCGCTGAGCGGGGCAAGCCGAAAATCCGGTCGAACGCCCAGTTGTAGGCAAAGGTGTAGCACGGCACCAGAATGATGAATGCCAGGTCCACCACAAACGCCTCCACCAGGCTCATGCCCAGCCACCAGGCAATCAGCGGAATCAAGTACACCACCAAGGTCAGCTGAAACCCGATGGCATGTGCCACACGCCGCCCCACGCTGCGCCCGCGCTTGGCCTGGCGGCTCTCCCAGCGCTCGAACAGCGTGTTGTAGATCAGGTTCCAGAGCATGGCGATGGTGGTGATCATCACGGCCAGTGGCCCGGTGTGGGACGCCTCAGTGTCTGACAGATACGCCAGCCCGAGGGTCGACATGCACAGCCCGATCAATTCATAAAACGTCACGTAGACCAATTTGCGTTTAACGCCCTGCACCCCGTTTTACCTCTATTTGACTAACAACGATGGGGCGGGAGAATGCTTCAATCTTCTTGACAGTAAAAGTCAGCAGCTGTCAGATCAACTGACAGGAGGCTGCCATGAACTTTTCCAGCGACAACATCCAGCTGTTTCTCGCCGTGCTCGATCGCGGCTCGTTCTCTGCGGCCGCGCGCGCGTTGCACCGCGTGCCCTCGGCGGTAAGCATGGCCATCGGCAACCTGGAGGCAGAGCTCGGCTACAGCCTGTTTGAACGTGGCCCGCGCGAAGTCCGCGCGACCGCCCAAGCCTTGGCCCTGGAGCCCCATGCCAGGCTGATCGCCGAACAGCTAGGGCTGTTGCAAGTACATGCCCTGGAGCTGTCCCAAGGGCTTGAGAGCAGCCTGACTATCGCCGTGATCCCGGACATCGACCATCGCCCGCTGCTGGCCGCCATCGCCCAGCTTGGTGAACGCTACCCGCTGCTCGATATCGCACTGCTCAGCGCCCCGCAGGAAGACGCCCTGCACCTGCTCGACAGTGGCCGCGCCGACCTCTGCGTGGCCTTCGCCGGCCTGCAGGTGGATGCCCGCCGCGGCTTTCAGCACATCGGCATGGAATCGCTGGTGGCAACGCTGTCACCCGCGCACCCGGCCGTGCTCGAAGACCGCGTTCACTACCTCGAAGACCTGATCAACGTGCGCCAGATCCTGGTGCGCAGCCGCGACCTGCCGCTGACCGACCCGCGCGCACTGATTGGTGCCACGCACTGGTCCACCGACAGCTTCGATGTCGCCCTGCAGATGGTCGAGGCCGGCCTCGGCTGGGGGGACCTGCCACTCTCGCGCATCGCACCGCTGCTAGCGGCCGGGCGTCTGGTGCGGCTGGGCTTTCGCAATACCCGCAACGAGTTGCAGTTGCCCGTGCACCTTTTGTGGCGCAAGCAGCAGCCGCTGCAGCAGGCGGCGCGTTTGTTGATTGAGCAGCTGTCCATGCGTTGAACGCCGTTCGTCGAAACGTCCTAAAGAAATTTCGCCAAGTGTTTCAATTTTTTAGCCCGCAAGCCGATAGCCAATCGACAGGGCGCAGCGCGTCATGAGCGCGCTACGCCCTCCCCTCATTGGCCCAAGGTCTCGAAACATGAACCTGAAATTTCGCCACAAGATCCTGCTCAGCGCCTGCGGCGTCGTGGTCCTGGCTTTTGCCCTGTTCACGCTCTACAACGACTACCTGCAACGCAACACCATTCGCCAAAACATCGAGTCTTCGGTGCAGCAATCCGGTGAGCTAACCGCCAGCAGCGTGCAGAACTGGATGAGCGGGCGCATCCTGGTGCTGGAAAACCTGGCCCAGGACATCGGCCAGCAAGGTGCCGGTGACACCCTGGCCGGGTTTATCGAGCAGCCTTCTTACACGCGCAATTTCCTGTTCACCTACCTGGGCCAGGCCAACGGCGCATTCACCCAGCGCCCCGACGCGCAGATGCCCGCCGGTTACGACCCCCGCCAGCGCCCGTGGTACAGCACCGCGGCGAGCGCCGGGCAAACCGTGTTGACCCCGCCCTACCAAGGCGCCGTCGGCGGCCTGGTGGTGACCATTGCCACCCCTGTGAAAAGCAAGGCCAATGGCGAGCTGATCGGCGTGGTAGGCGGTGACGTCACCCTCGATACCCTGGTAGAGATCATCAACTCGGTCGATTTCGGCGGCATCGGCCACGCCTTCCTTGCCGACAGCAATGGCCAGGTAATCGTCAGCCCCGATAAAGACCAGGTGATGAAAAACCTCAAAGACATCTACCCTGGCAGTGGCCTGCGCGTCGCGTCGGGCATGCAGGATGTCACCCTCAACGGCCAGGAACGCCTCATCTCCTTCGCGCCCGTTTCCGGCCTGCCTTCCGCACAGTGGTACATCGGCCTGTCGATCGACAAGGACAAGGCCTACGCCGCCCTTGACCAGTTCCGCACGTCGGCAATCATCGCCATGCTCATCGCCGTAGCGGCCATCGCCGGCCTGTTGGGCTTGTTGATCCCGGTGCTGATGCAACCGCTGACCACCATGGGCCGTGCCATGCGCGACATCGCCGAAGGCGAAGGCGACCTGACCCGCCGCCTGGCCGTGCAGAACAAGGACGAGTTCGGCGAACTGGCCACCTCGTTCAACCGCTTCGTCGAACGCATCCATGCCTCGATCAGCGAAGTGTCCTCGGCCACCCGCCTGGTGCATGACCTGTCGGAAAAGGTCGTCAATGCCTCCAACGCTTCGATCACCGGCTCCGAAGAACAAAGCATGCGCACCAACAGCGTGGCGGCGGCGATCAACGAGCTGGGCGCCGCCACCCAGGAGATCGCCCGCAACGCGGCCGACGCCTCGCAGCATGCCAGCGGTGCCAGCGAGCAGGCCCATGGCGGCCGCGAAGTGGTCGAGGAAGCGATCAGTGCCATGACCGCCCTGTCGCAGCGCATCAGCGAGTCCTGCGCGCAGATCGAAACGCTCAATGCCAGCACTGATGAGATCGGCAAGATCCTCGATGTGATCAAGGGCATCTCGCAGCAGACCAACTTGCTGGCGCTCAACGCTGCCATCGAGGCAGCCCGTGCCGGTGAGGCCGGCCGAGGCTTTGCCGTGGTCGCCGACGAGGTACGCAACCTGGCGCACCGCACCCAGGAATCGGCCGAAGAAATCCACCGCATGATCACCAGCCTGCAGGTGGGTTCACGCGAGGCGGTGCATACCATGAACACCAGCCAGGTCTCCAGCGAGCAGACCGTGCAGGTGGCCAACCAGGCCGGCGTGCGCCTGGCCAGCGTGACCCAGCGTATCGGTGAGATCGATGGCATGAACCAGTCAGTGGCCACTGCCACCGAAGAACAGACCGCCGTGGTCGAGAGCCTCAACCTGGACATTACCCAGATCAACGCCCTCAACCAGCAAGGCGTCGAGAACCTGAACGAAACATTGCTGCACTGCGATCAACTGGCCCAACAGGCTGGCCGCTTGAAGCAGCTGGTAGGCAGCTTCAGAATCTGAGTGCCGCTGTAACGCAAGCCGCTCCTGTAGGAGCGGCCTTGCGTCGCGATGGGCTGCAAAGCAGCCCCCCTACACCACCACCACCTTCGCAGCCTTACCCCGCCGCACCCAAGCCACCAACACCGCCGCCATCAGCACAAACCCCAGGTACCCAAACAGCGGATACACCTCGCCCACCAAGCTGATGAACCCCACCAGGCTGCAGCCGAACGCCACAACCCCGGTCACCACCGAGCCCCAGCGAAACTTCGCCGTACCCGCCGGCAACAGCCGCGACAGGAACGAGAACATCGTCCCCACCGCCGTGTTGACGATCATGCCGAAGATGATCAGGCACATCACCACCCCCAACACCGGCGACACCTCATTAGCGATCGACAGCATCGGCATCGGCAGGTCGGCGACACTGTCCAGGCGTGACAACAGCCCGGCGGTCATCACCAGCATCAAGCCGCCCAGCGCCGCCCCCCCCAGCAAGCCACCCCACACCGCCGTCTTCTCGCCTTTGGCCGAGCCCCCCAGAATGGCCAGGATCGGCGCACCGGCAACGATGTTGTAGGACACATACAGAAACGCGCCCAGCAGCCAATGGCGCGTGCCTGCCTGCTGCTGGCTGGCCAGGTGGTCGAGGTCGGCGAAACTCTGTTCACGGGTGAACACGGCATACAGTGCAATCGCCGAAGCCACCAGAATCAGCAACGGGGTGATCGCGCCGATGGCCAGGATCACCTTGCGCACGTCCAGGCACACGATGCCCACCACCACGAGCGTTACCAGCACACTGCCGGTCAATGCCGGGATGCCGAACTGCTGCTCCAGCAAAGCACCGCCACCGGCCAGCATGACCACGGTGACGGCGAACATGAAGAAGGTGATCAGCCAATCGACGAACAGGCCCAGGTGACGGCCACAGATGGCCTGGATCACATCTTTGTGCGAAGTGGCCCGCTGGCGGTTGCCCAACCCCGCCAGGGCCATGCCGAGGAAGGTGAACAAGACCGCGCTGACCATCGCGCCAACCAACCCCCAGACCCCGAAATCGACAAAGAACAACAGCAGTTCCCGCCCCGAAGCAAAGCCCGCCCCTACGATCACGCCGACAAAGGCGCCGGCGATTTTCAGCTGCTCTTGCATGTGAACCTCTGTATTTATTGTTGTTAGGTGTGTTTGAGCGCCACGCATTCCTGTATAGAAGCGGCCTTGCCAGGGCGACCTGTCACTCCCCGATAAACGCCTGCACTTCGATTTCTACATCGACCCCCAGTGCCAATGCCGAGGCCACCGTCGAGCGCACAGGCAATGCGGCGCCGAAGAACTCTTTGTAAACCTCGTTGAAACCGGCAAAGTGGCTCATGTCCGAAAGCCACACCGTGGCCTTCACCACCTGGTCGAAATTCGCCCCACAGGCCGCCAGGCTTTCGCCGATGCGCTCGCAGGCAGCGCGGGTCTGGGTCTGAATATCCCCCCGTACCACTTCACCGCCGGCACTCATCGGCACCTGCCCGGACAGGAACAGAAAACCGCCCGCCTTCACCGCACGCGAAAACGGAAACGGCAAGCTGCTGGGGAAACGCTGGATGTCATTGCTCATGAGTAGCTCCTTTCAAGGTTGCTGGAAACGTGCCGGGGACAAGCGCTCGGGCGCCACCCCCTGGCTGACAAGGCTAGGGCACAACGGCTGACCGAGCAGCAGGTCGGCCGCCAGGCGTGAAGCCCCTGCGGCCGACTGGATGCCATAACCACCTTGTGCCGCCAGCCAGAAGAACGCGGGGCTGCCCGCATCGAAACCGATCACCAAGTCGCCATCGGCTACGAATGAACGTAAACCGGCCCAGCTGTGGCTCGGGCGGCGGATACTTAGCGTGGTCATGGCTTCGATGTTGTAGATGCCCAGTGCCACATCGAGCTCCTCGGGCGCAGCGTCCTGGGGTTCGACCGGGTCGGCGTTGGCCGGCGAACCAAGCAACTGGCCGGCGTCGGGCTTGAAGTAGAAGCTCTCGTCAACGCCGATCACCGCCGGCCAGCGGGCGAAGTCCTGGTCTGCCGGCCCTGGGAAGGTGAAGGCGCTGCGCCGGCACGGTTGCAGGCCGATGGCGCCCACGCCGCACTGCTCGGCGACACGGTCGGCCCAGGCACCGGCGGCATTGACCAGTCGACGTGCCTGGAGATGGCTGCCATCGCTCAGTTGCACCTGCCATACCCCGTCTAGGTAGCAGGCCTGGGCCAACTCGGCATTGCAGCGCAGCTCGCCGCCGGCAGCGCGATAGCCGCGCAAAAAACCCTGGTGCAGCGCGTGCACGTCCAGGTCCATGGCGCCCGGCTCCAGTACCGCGCCCGCCAGCACTTCAGCGCGCAAGCTCGGCACCAGGGCCAGGGCCGCATCGCGGTCGAGCAGGCTGACGTCGGTGCCGTTGGCCAAGTTCTGCGCGTGGGCCTGTTCGAGCAGTTGCCGTTGCTCGACGCTGGCGACATAGAGACAGCCGCGCGGTTCAAGCAGGGGGTGTTCGCAGAAGCCTTGTGGCGGCGCTTCATAGAACGCGCGGCTGGCGCGGGTCAGGGCTTGGATCTGCGGGGTGCCGTAGGCCTCCATGAACATCGCGGCCGAGCGCCCCGTCGAGTGGTAGCCCGGTTGCGACTCGCGCTCGAGCAGCAGCACCCGTTGCTGGCCCGCCAGACGATAGCCCAGCGAGGCGCCGGCGATTCCGGCGCCAATGATCAAGGTGTCGTAGATCGTGGTCATGCGCGCTCCTACCCCCATAATTATCATTTATGAGAATTCTAATATATGAGAATTTAGAGATGCGCAAGTGTCCAAGGTAATATGCCCGACCAACGCCGTATGCCGAGTGCACCGAATGCCCGATGACCGCCCCGATGCTTTGCCCCTGCTAGACCGCGCCGCCGTAGGCAGGCGCCTGCGCCAGGTGCGCAAGGCCCGCCAGCTGACCCTCAAGCAGTTGTCCGAAGCCAGCGGCGTGCCGGTGTCGACGTTGTCGAAAATGGAGCTCGCCCAAGTCTCGGTCAGTTACGAAAAACTGGCCGCCGCCGCCCGCGCCCTGAATGTCGATATCGCCCAGTTGTTTCGTGCCAGCGGCACGGCCGATACGCCAGTACCGGTGACGGTGGTGGTTGATTCACTGGCGGCCGTTGCGGGCTATGCGACCGGCACCTACGACTATCACCCGATTGCCGGCGCCTTCCCCGAGCGCCGCATGACCCCGGCCTATGCCCGCATCATCGCCCGCGAACGCGGGCAGTTCGACGATTTTATCCGCCATCCTGGCCAGGAGTTCGCCTTGGTCATCTGCGGGCGTGTGCGTATCGAGTTCGAGACCGGTGAAGCGGTCAGCATCGGCCCGCAGGAGACCGCGTACTTCAACAGCCAGGTGGGGCATATCTATCTGTCGGAAAGCGAGGATGGCGGGGATGCGCATGTGATGGTGGTCATGACAGACCGTTAAGGCGCGCTTTCACGCACCTGTGCAGACGCCACGCGGTTATAACCTAATAACGAACAAGTCTATTTGGCTATAAAAAATTCTATATGCTGGCTTCCATCCGATAACGGGCAAAGTTGGGCAGTCGAGTAGCGTATGGATGTAGGTTCTTTCGGTTTCACCCTTGCCGGGCTGGTTGTAGGTTTCATCGTCGGCATGACCGGCGTGGGCGGCGGCTCGCTGATGACCCCTATCCTCTTGTGGTTTGGCATCAACCCGGCCACCGCTGTCGGCACCGACCTGCTGTATGCCGCCATCACCAAGGCCAGTGGCGTCTGGGTGCATGCCCGCAACAAGAACATCGACTGGAAAATCACCGGCCTGCTGAGCCTGGGCAGCGTACCCGCCGCCGCCATCACCCTGTGGTTCCTCAGTACCCTGCACACCGACACCTCGGCGCTCAACGCCATCATCAAACAGGGCCTGGCGGTGGTGTTGATCCTCACCGCACTGGCCATTCTGTTCAAGTCGCGCCTGCAGGCCTTCGCCAGCCGCCATGCCGGTGATCACTACCACCTCAGCGACCGCAGCCTCAACACGCTTACCGTGCTCACTGGCGTGGTGCTGGGTGTCATGGTCACCCTCACCTCCATCGGCGCCGGTGCCTTGGGCACCGTGGCACTGTTCCTGCTGTACCCGTTCCTGGTCACCCGCCGCCTGGTCGGCACCGAAATCGCCCATGCGGTACCGCTGACCCTGGTCGCGGGCCTAGGCCACGCCGGCATGGGCAACATGGACTGGTCGTTGCTGGGTTACCTGCTGCTCGGCTCGCTGCCGGGTATCTACATGGGCAGCCACCTCACCGGGCGCATTTCTGACCGCGTGCTGCGCCCGTGCCTGGCGGCGATGCTGCTGCTGATCGGCTACAAGCTGGCGTTCTGAACCACGCTTGCCGCCGCTAAGCGCCCAGACGCAGCCGCCACTGCCCGGCAAAGCTGAGTTCAAGGCGCGATAGCGGCAGCACATCGATGCGCTGGTGGGTGCTCAACGGGCACCCCAACAGCTGTACCAGCACGGCACGGATGACCATAGGGTGGGTCACTGCCAGCCACTCGCCCGGCGTGTCGAACGCCGCCAGCCAAGCCGCCACGCGCTGGCACAGTTGCGCAAAAGACTCCCCGCCATGTGGCGCGCTGTGCGGATTATCCAACCACTCGGACAACGCCTGCGGGTTCTGCGCCTGCAACTGCTTGAGCGACAGCCCCTGCCACTGCCCCAAGTCGCAATCTGCCAACGCAGGCTCGACACGCGCCTGTGTCTGCGCCGATAACCAAGCCGCCGTCTCGCAAGCTCGGCGCTCCGGCGCTGTCAGTACCTGCATAGCAGGCCCGATTGCCACAGGCGGCTGCACCAGCGCCAGCATGCCGTCTTTGGGCGTGGGCAAGCGCCCGGTCTTCTGGGCTTGAGTCAGGGCATGGCAAACAAGGGTCAGGCGAATGGCTTTCACCGGTGCTTCCTTCATGGCAGGCGGGGGCAAATGGTTTAGCATGCGATGATGTTTTTTTCTGCAACAAGATGCACCACCTAGGCTATTTGCCACTAGTAAGTCCCTTTCAGACGGGTCTTCCCCTGCTGTAACCTTAGAAAACAAAGAAGTTGCTGCATGACCGATATGACACGTCGATCGTTGGTAGGCCTGTGCATGTCCCTACCGCTGCTCGGCTAGCTAAGTTGGGCCAGTGAACCCCAACGGCTGCCAGCCCTCGCCCGGTATGTATCAACTACAACGAAAGCCCCTTGGCCCCAAACTCGGCAGCCCGCCAGGCGATGAGCGAGGGTATCAGCCTGTACAGATGCTATCCTTACTACGCACTGTATCGACTGATTGATGTATTGGCCGGCTAGCATGGGCCTGGACAAGGAGCAGGGGTTCTGTGGCTCCAAACTGGCCCAGCAGCATGCGGTGATGGTATTTACCGGGACGCGCAGCCTGGTGGTGGCCGAACCGTCTTATGAAGCGACGGCGCAAGCCGCCGAAGGTCGTGGTACCACTGTGCACAGCATCAACCTGAACGCCAGCCACGCTCACGACATAGACGCTATGCTCGCGGCCGACCGCTCACCGGGGCTAATCTGCCTGTGCAACCCCAACAACCCAACTGGTAGTTTGACACCACGCTAGGCCATCGAACGATTGCTCACGCATAAACCGGTCGGCAGCGTGGTATGTAGTGGACTAGGCCTAAATTTATTTCAACGACGCCCAGATCTGCATCGGCGCGGTCAAGGAATAGCCTGAGCTACTGGTACTGCAGACCTTCTGCAAACTCTATGGCATGACAGGTGCGGCCTGAGCCTGGCCATTGCTCAGCCGCCGCTGCTGAAACGGCCAGAATCTATCCGCTGCCCCCACGCTGATGGCAGACCTGGCCAGCCTGCAAGACCGCCAGTTGATCCCCCAACGCAAGGCCGAAAACGCCCGCCTGCGTGAACAGACGATCACCTGGCTGGGCGAACGTGGCTTATGTGTGAGCGTTGGAGATGAATAGGACATACAGCGGTTCGCGAGGCGTTTGCCAAGGTGATGCTGGGAACAAAAAACTCACTACAGATCTCACCCCCCTAAAACATCCAATAACTTCGAGTTTCAACCTGCAACATATTAGAAAGAAAACCGAGAAGCAAGGTAGCCACAGCAACAGATTGACCAGGCATCTCTAACCATACGTTAAATAGAGCTTGGTCTATCCGCTCTCTCCACTTGTATCAACCATACATTTAGAAAAGTACGCTTTGTTTACTCCGCAATCCGGACACACCCAGTCACCAGGGAGATCAATAAAATCTATTTCAACCAAAACGCCTGACTCTTGGCACACCTGAACCCCATCATATTCATACCAACACTTGTGACAAATATATCGACCTTCATTCATATTCTCACAACCCCGCTAAAGAAGAAAGATTCATAAGCGTGTTTTTTTCCAACCCTGACTAGCGGCTGCGAGCTCACTCAAAAGATATGAAACCATGACTTTAACTCGTTTCGACAAAAACCTTCCAGATTGATAAACGACCCATGCAGTACCCTGTGGTTCCCCTTTAAAAACCCAATCAGGCAGCAAAACCTGCAACCTATTGTCTCCAATTGCTTCTGCAGCCAAGCACACAGGCAAACAAGAGATACCAACACCCGAAAGTGTGGCAGTTAACGTAGCCTCAGGACACTCTGACAAATATCTACCTGGAATTACTACATCACAGCTTTCTGAGACCGATGAGAATCTCCAACATTGTTTATCAGGGTCCCCCACGAAAGGTATACAGCTATGCGAGGTCAAGTCTGAAGGATGATTAGGCCTACTAGATTCCCTGAAATAATTTTCAGCCGCACAAATCACAAAGTCAATCTCGCAGAGCCTGCGCGCGATCATGCCCTCCGGAGGTCTATCAGTTATTATTATTCCCAGATCAATGCCATCTGATATAAAGTCAAACCTTTCACCACACAGCATTTGGACATCCACTTCTCTGTATCGAGACAAAAAAGCAGGAATCAACTTACTACACGCCGCATACAATGATTTTGTCACTGCAATGCGTAGCAAGCCCTGGGGATTTTCTGTAAGCTTATCTTTTAATCTAAAAAAATTAGCTGACGATTCAAGCACACTTTTGCAGTACCCATAAACCTCCTCTCCCTCCGGGTTTAATTTCAAGTTTCGCGTCGTTCGCTCTAGCAGCCTCAAAGATAATACGCTCTCCAACTTTGTAATTTGCTTACTAATTGAAGAGGCAGTGACACCCAGCCTGACGGAAGCTTCGACAAAACTCCCACTTTCAACAACCACAGCAAATGTCGCCATGCAGGGCAATATATCAACATGACTTTTTGGTAGGTAGCCTTTAGATTCCATTTCTTGACCACTCACTTTTATGTAAATGTGGCGCTACTGCATCGCACCGCCTTCACCTCTAATTTACAAATCCCAAGACCCAGCCATTAAACCAAATGCAACACTACCGCACCAGCTAAGACCAAGACAATACCCAGCCATTGCAACAAAGTTAATCTATCCCTATAAAATATGTAACCAAGAACAGCAGCCACCCCTCCTGAAAGTGTACTAATTACCGTCACAATCGCAACAGACCCACTGAGCGCTCCATATGAAAAAGCTGTAAACCCCCCTAAATTAAATAGACTAGCGCCACCTAGCGCCCCATAAGAACTCAACCCAATTCTTTTTTTAGTTTTCACACTGAAAACCAGTGGCATCAGAAGCAAAGTCCCAACCAAGTAACTCATCCACAACATATTCACGGCACCGACAGCAGGCAACGCGTAATTTCCTTGAACCCAGAAACTGCTCCCATAAAGGATGGCAGCTATCAGAGCAAAGCAGATTGCACCTCCCTCCTTCCTATTGCCCATAAACCCATGAGACTTATGCCCCAACCCTACAAGCATTACACCGAACGCGCACACTCCTAACCCAAGAATCTGGTAAGAGGTCAGAGTATCACCACTCATCCACGCCAATAATGTCGTAAAAATACCGTACGACGTTACCAACGGAGCAATTATTGCGATTCTTCCATGCTCGAAGGCTCTAGTAAGTGAAACGGCACCAATTAAGGTTAGAATTGCGGCCGACGCACATATAAGGACAACATCCCCAGGCAATCTAATGATGAATGAGAACCCACTGCTGGATACGAATACGAAACCACTCAGCATGAGAAACCCTATCAACTGACTGAAGAATACAGAATATTTCACACCAAAGGTTCGCGCATTCACTCCTACTAAATAATCAGTAACCCCCCAACACAAAGCGGCCACAAGCCCCATTATCACATCCATTTTTCGACCTTCTTAAGTTGCGCCAAAAGGCGAATGATCGTCACCCCTTTGGACATCCGCTATCCTGCCCAAAATAACTATTTAAGAAGACCAACATTGGAACTGTCAACATCATGGATGCGACAGAAAGGATCAATAGCACAGTATAGGAATCGTCTGACAAGAGCCCCTCTCGATATCCTACAGCCAGTACAACCAACTCAGCAGTACCTTTCGTACTCATTAATATCCCGAGCTGCATTGACGCACGCTGCCTCATGCCTACAAGTAATCCCGCAATATAGCATCTGATAATTTTGCTAATTGTGGCCCCTAATAAAAATACGAACAACCAGAACCAAATATGCATCTGTGAAAGGCCACTTACAGAAATCATTCCCCCAGAAGCTATAAAAAACATAGGAATAACAAGCTGCCTGATACCAAGTAGGTACTTATCCCAAGCACCTTTGACCCCAGCTACATCACCCACCACATAAGCAGCTAATAAAGCGCCAACTGAGCTATGAACCCCAAAAAATTCTGTCAACTGCGAGGAGCTAAGCACAATTATAAATGTCACCACCACCTTCACACCATCACCAAGCCCAGCCACTAACTGTGACTTCATTATTTTCGGCCTCACTACAAGCAGCATAGTCGCGACATAAATAAGCCCAACCCCTAAATTTAATGCAATGCCGCCTCCTGCCCCAGCGCCCCACACAATTAAAATAACAGCCAACGCACACCAGACAAAAATATCTGTATACACTGCTGCAACAACAGCAACGCGCCCTGCTTTAGCCTCAACTATCGCAATATCATCCAGAAGCAAAACCAGAACAGGGAGCGCAGTAACTGAGAATGCAACACCACAAAACAAAATATAACCAAGCAGGGTATGCTGCAACCCCATATCTTCACTAGAATAGAAGGCTAAAACCCCACCAACAGCAAAAGACGTTACAACACCAAAGAATGCAACCAAAGCAATTTTACTATTACTGAGATCTCCTTCTCTTCGAGAAATACCGTGCCAGCATACCTCTACTAAGATTATTATCAACCCGAGCTCACCAAGGGCATTCAACAAACCCCTAAACTCAGGTAACCCAATGTGGAATGCGATGCTTGGTAGATAGGCGTCAAATATAGCCGGTCCCATAAGCATACCTGTAACTATATCACCCAGCACTCTAGGTTGCCCGAGCGCTACTACCGCCCTTCTACAGACCACGCATACAAACACTAAAACCAAAATTACAACTATCAACTTAGACATGATAACACCGTGCCGATCACCTCCAAAAAATCAAACCTCGTTAACTCAGTCGCAAATCAGCGCAAGTGTTTTATGTACAAAGTCAGAGTCTCTAGCCAATACCTCCTGACTTTCATGAACAAGGTAAACCATGCCCCAAGATGATAGAAAATCTCGCGTCCGCCCTACAATTTCGCCCTCCACTACTGATAATTCCAACATATAAAATGAGTCAAGGCCTTCCACCTTCTCCAATCCGGATATATTTTTTACCACTCCAGACACATTGCAAATCAAGCAGCAAATACAAAAGTGCCTGCTAAACTCAACCGATTCAAACGCCCTCGAAAATCCACCCAGATAGACATCTATGTTTAGCTCATAGCAATTCACACCAGAACAAGCCTCTATTAACCTCGGAACATTCGCCCCTGGCAATCGGCCATTCTGCTCAATAATCAGCGGCCCATTCGAGCCGATCTTTAACTCGATATCATTAATACCCCAGAAAAATTCAAGAGCACTATTAACCTCTGACGCATATGAGAATGCGAGAAGCGCCCGACTATCATTAAGAGAAAGTGAGCGTATATTTTTATAGATACTTGGATTGCCATCTGCCTCGACCTTCTCGTACTTAGCAAAGCACAGCATTACCTTATGCCCACTCAGACCGCAATTCGCAGTCACAACAAAATACTCATCACCCGCCAAGTACTTTTCGACCAGCGTATAAAACTCGCCATCAGATTGGATTTCTCTATCTTTTTCGACAGCCTGAACTGCCGCGTACAACTCTCGATGATTACGGCAAACCTTTACATTGCGGCTACCCGTGCCCTGAGCCGGCTTCACGACTAACGGGTAGTCATTTTTCTTGAATGTATCAATCTTAAGCTCCTCTAGCCTGACTCCACGAGCCCAAGTAGCCGATACGCCTGCAGCAATTAACTTTTCTTTCAACTCTAATTTATTTACTCGGGCCTGGGAGCTTTCAACGGGATTACCGAGCAAACCATACATACTACTGAGCGCATCGGAAAACTTAATACCCACGTCAGAACCCGGGATAACTGCACGAATACTGTACCGAGAAAGCGCTTGCATTGCTTCATCAAGGTCATCTGCATAAACAATAGATTCAAACTCATTTAGGTTTTGTAGACGACGAACCGCTTCAGACAACCGCTTAACGCTGATTAAAGCTATACTCAAGTAGCCGTGTTTTTGAATCTCCGCACCGTAATAACACGCAGAACTTATCGGATCCACAACAACCACAGCTGAAAGCTTAGTCATTGAGAGATACTCCGCATCATCTGGTACATGTGATGATAATAACGCAGCGCCACGTTATAACGAATGCTAACACCCAGCGCTAGTTCTCGGACAACCTCCTCCCCACTACCGGCATAATAATCCAGAACAACCTCTAGCCACGCATTACTATGCCGGGTATCGATACTAATATGAGACTGGTGATACGCTATTACTTTTTTCGGTACCTGTAGTCGTTCAAGAGCTTCTGTAGTTGCCCGAAAACGGACAGGGGCCGAACCTTCAATGATTCCTATAGCACCGATCAGTCTTACATTGTATTCCCGCCTCAGCGCCCACATCAACAGAACATTACCATTCATAAGGCACTCTAACGTTGGTTGCTCTGCTGTTATGTTTGCCTGCCGCAGGATATCTCGCATGAAGATAGAGGAATCTTTGAACATCATAGTGTGGACCGCAGCGGCATTGCCATTCCCCATTTCATCCCAATAGTTCTCCGCCGCCACCATCTTCGGCTTTAGTGGCATCCCCAGCTGCACCATAGCCATTAAATCATCGAATGCCCCATCCACTAGCTCTTCCATGCATATGTAATAGGCTATTTGCTCTAAACTTGCTTGCCGCCTCAAAAACTCGATGAAGAATCGGATATCGGAATTCATCCTCCGCTCCATAACCAAATACCAGCTTATGAACTCTGCTTTGACCTTAGGCAGTCCAGCCAAGTCAATACAACCCTCTTCAACCGCATTCCAATTATTTTCTAATGAATATACTGAACGCCTCAGCGTTTCAGCATCCCTGCCAAAACCGATTATGCTTTCGGGCGCACCAAATGCCTTTTTGTAATATACAGCAAGCTGTTTTTGTTCCTCATAAACCAGAGCACCCATAGTTTCCTCTCAATAAATGGAAATTGGCCCATAAGAATTCTTCAGATCGAATGCTTGGTAAGAAGCACCTTTTTCAAACAACCAAGTCAATCGTTCATGTGCCTCCAATAGACTAGGGACATGCCCCCTCTTCACCCACCACAAGACCATCCTAGGATGCATAATTTTGTGGAACCATTCATGGCCTTTACTTAGCATTTGAGCATGTGGCGTGTGATAGAGAAACTTCTTCAGAGACGCAACATCATCCCAAACTGAAAGCGTATATAGATATCCTTCGCCCCATAAAGCTTGAAGCCCTTCCTGATCCTCGTTAGTTTCTCTCCAAATAAAACCATCTGAACTCTCTGCAATGCTATTGATGCGATCAACATTCGCATAAAACCCTGCCATCTCCACTGATTCTTTTGGAAATCTCGGCTTCACCAAATCAAATTGCGCCAATACCTTACTCATCAATCCCCCCAGCTTTGGATTTCGATGATATTTCTATCAGGATCCCGAACATACACAAAAGTACATACTCCGACCCCCTCAACCGGGAGCTTTGCCAACCGCCCCAGCATCTTCCCACCATAACGAATTACATTTGCGCACACAGAATCAAGATCTGTGACTTCAAATGCCAGATGCGTGATGCCACGGGTATTTGCGTGCTTTAAGGGTTGCCGAATATGCCTGCTGTATTGGAATATTTCCAGTGTAGGTCCATCGCTCGCAAATCCTGGTAAGCGTAAATGCAATCCTTCGATCTGTGGCCTGGAAACTCCAGTGCCTTCAGCAACGGAGCACCCCGATAGCTGCCTAACTGGACCAGAAGGCACACAGTGGAATACGTCAATATAGAACTGAGATAGCCTCTTCCAGTCTGGCGTAATCAGATTTGTGTGTGAGAACTTAATGGCACTCATGCTCACTCACCTATCAATCTCGAAAAACGAACGTTTCATGTTCTACGTGACGATCCTTATCTCGTGCACGCTCCCATGTCGTATTCAGAATAATCCTTCGTACATTTTTAGTAAGGGGCTTCACTCGATGCAATGTTGTATCAGCTTTCAGTAGATAGACATCTCCTGAGGAATGAAAATACGAGTCTATTTTATTTTCGAGCAAGAGATTTTCCACTCGTGGATTACTTTTATCCCAGCGAGTGTGCGGCACACATTCCAATAGTCCTCCACACTCGATATCGGGCGCTTCTACCACCCAAATAATAGTGTACGGGTAGTCGCCCCAGTGCCAACCGTGAGTATCACCGGCTTTATGCTGGCTATTGATGATATAGTTATCCCATTTCCAGGGAGTCGGAATCACATCCTCCTTAACTATACCACTGATCAAACCCGCTAAATAATTGGACCTATACGCCCTCGGAATATATCTACCCTCCTGCTCTATGGTCTCTTGGGGGACATTACTCAAATATCGAGGGGTATTCCCGGTTGATTCAATAAGAAAATCTCTCCGCTTTGCGAAGTTTGAGAGGAGATACTTAACATCGCTGGTGATTTCTTGATTGACCTCACTGTCTATCAAGTGATTTATCTTAAGATATCCATCACGCTCAAAACGGTGCTGTTCCCAAAAAAAGTCACGCCCAGCAAATGGATTTTCCTTTAGCAGATCGCTTGTTTTTACATGTTCAAATTTACCTGATTGATCTGACATATTCATCGCTCCCTTTTGATTGCTGAATGCCTCAGCGACATTGAACGAATCCTACAATCGACAGAGCAAATCAATAAAGTGGCTGCGCGGCAGTTTACAAGTTCCAAAAACACTGGAATTGACGCGCAAAACCTAAAGGGAATTTTGAGTTATATTTACTCACCCAATTCCACTAGACACATCAAGAAAGGCGAGCTAAGGACGACTGATAAACCGCTTACGATTCCGGATCGGAGCATAGGTAATTTGAGGGATCCGCATGATCGAATACCGAAAACAAGTCATCGGCCGAGAGCTGACCAGCCGAAACCAAATTTGCTGTCGTTCTCGAAGCGGCCGGCTTGTCCGAGATCGACCTGGGCGAGTATGGCCGTCGTAAAGGCCTTTACCCCGAGCAAATCACGGCTTGGCGGCAAGCCTTCATCGCCGGCCAGAAGTCGGAGAAGGCTCAGCAAAAAGAAGATCGGGAGCAGTCGCACAAAGACAAGAAATGTATCCATGAACTTGAGCGCGAACTGCGCCGCAAAGACAAAGCGCTCGCTGAAACAGCCGCGTTGTTGGTGCTGCGAAAAAAGCTCAACGACTACTGGGGGGCAACTGACTTCTTTGCCGCAACGGCAGTTGTTCATTGACTGGCTGAGCGAAGCCGTCGCGGCGGGAGCCAGAAAAATCAAGGCCTGCCGGGAGGTTGGCCTGTCGCTGCGTACCCTGCAACGCTGGACTGGCCCCGAGATCGTTCAGGCCGATGGGCGAACGACTATCGCGCGACCAGCGCCGCGTAATGCGCTGAGTGAGGTCGAGCGACAGGTGATTGTGACGCTGTGCAACAGCACTGATTATGCTCACTTGCCACCCAGCCAGATCGTACCGCGCCTGGCCGATCAAGGGCGTTATCTGGCGTCGGAGGCGACGTTTTATCGCGTCTTGCGCATGACGGGTCAACAGCATCATCGAGGTCGCAGTCAGCGCCCCAGGCGGCAGGCGGCGCCGACGACACATGTGGCAAAAGGGCCGAATCAGGTGTGGTCATGGGACATCACGTATCTACCGTCGCCGATACGCGGCAAGTATTACTGCCTCTATCTGATCGAGGATATCTACAGTCGCAAGGCCGTGGGCTGGGAGGTCTACGACGTGGAAAGCGGCGTGAAAGCCGCCGCGCTGCTGCAACGCAGCGTGATCGGTGAGCAATGTTTACGCGAACCGCTGGTACTGCACTCGGACAACGGAGCGCCGATGAAATCGGTGACGCTGTTGAGCAAGATGTACGAACTGGGGATCACGCCCTCGCGAGACCGACCGCGGGTCAGCAACGACAATCCCTACTCGGAGTCGCTGTTTAGAACGCTGAAATACTGCCCGCAATGGCCGCAGAATGGTTTTGCCAGTCTGGACGCCGCACGAGCATGGGTGAGGGACTTCATGCGTTGGTACAACAACGAGCACCGGCATAGCCGTATCCGGTTCGTCACACCGGCTGAGCGGCATCGAGGGCTGGACCATCAGGTCTTGGCCCGGCGACATGAGCTGTACGAACGAGCCAAAGGGAAAAAGCCAGAACGGTGGTCGGGTCGAACGCGTAACTGGGAGCCGATCGGCACCGTGCTGTTGAACCCGGATCGAGAGCAACAGGTCGAGAAGAGAGCGGCATAGTTAGACGGTTGACGCGACAACTACCTTGAAAAACGCCGGCAGTCACTCACCTAGAGAGAACAATCAATTCCCACAGCCCTTTGCTCAAGGAACTGCTGAACAAGTGACACCGAGGACGGATATCCATCTCACTTGCGGCGAGCGACGCTTCGCGAGAATGAAGCACCTCACATTCGAGACCGACACGGCAACTTTGCAGCCGATCACAGCGGTTCGGCGCTTCGACGCGCCAGCACCTACAGGTACAGCGCGAATACCAAAGTTCGGCACACACCAAATTCCAGGCACAAAAAAAGAGGCCCTAAGGCCTCTTTTTTGTGATCCCAGCGACGCACTGAGGATCGAATTTGGAGCGGGAAACGAGACTCGAACTCGCGACCCCGACCTTGGCAAGGTCGTGCTCTACCAACTGAGCTATTCCCGCGTCGTGATGGATGCCATTCTAGCAATATCTAAAACGGCGTCAACCCCTTGATTCAAAAAAGTTTTTATTTCTGCTCCGAGCCTTCGCGCAGGTGTGGCCAGGCGGCCAGCAGATAATGCGCCATCGACCACAGGGTCAAGCCCGCTGCCACCAGCAGCAGCCCGTAACCCAGAATGACCCAGAAGGTCACACCCGGCGGGTTGGCCAGCAGGATCACCAGCGCAAGCATTTGCGCCGCAGTTTTCCACTTGCCAAGGTTGGACACTGCCACATGCGCCCTCGCCCCCAGTTCGGCCATCCACTCGCGCAGCGCCGACACCACGATCTCGCGGCCGATGATCACCGCCGCCGGCAAGGTCAGCCAGAAGTTCGCGTGCACCTGCACCAGCAACACCAGGGCCACGGCGACCATCAGCTTGTCGGCCACCGGGTCCAGGAAGGCACCGAACGGTGTGCTCTGCTGAAGGCGGCGCGCCAGGTAGCCGTCCAGCCAGTCAGTGGCGGCGGCGACGGCGAACACGCTGCTGGCGGCCATGTAGCTCCAGTGATAGGGCACATAGAACAGCAGGATGAAGATCGGGATGAGCAGGACGCGTAGAACGGTGAGCAGGTTTGGAATATTCATCGGTACGACTGGCTGCGGGTTGAGCCAGGCATTCTACTCGCTATGCAGGCTGGCATAAATCGACTCGGCAAGCTTTTTACTGATGCCGGGGGCTTTGGCGATTTCATCGACACTGGCGCGGTTGAGCTCTTGCAGGCCGCCGAAGTGTTTCAGCAGGTCGCGACGGCGCTTGGGGCCGACCCCGGCTACGTCTTCCAGGCTGGACACGCGACGGGCTTTGCCGCGCCGGGCGCGGTGGCCAGTGATGGCGAAACGGTGGGCTTCGTCGCGGATCTGCTGGATCAGGTGCAGGGCCGGTGAGTCGCCCTTGAGGGTGAACTCGTGGTGCACGTCGTTGAGGTACAGGGTCTCGAAACCGGCCTTGCGGGTCACGCCCTTGGCAACGCCCAGCAGGGTCAGGTCAGTGAAGGCCAGCTCCTGCATGACGTCGCGGGCCATGTTCAACTGGCCCTTGCCGCCGTCCACCAGCAACACGTCGGGCAGCTTGCCCTCGCCGTCCTTGATGCGCCCGTAGCGGCGGGTCAGGGCCTGGTGCATGGCCGCATAGTCGTCGCCGGCGGTCACGCCTTCGATGTTGAAACGGCGGTAATCGGACTTGATCGGGCCTTCCGGGCCGAACACCACGCAGCTGGCCACGGTGGCCTCGCCGCTGGAGTGGCTGATGTCGTAGCACTCCAGGCGCTGCGGTACTTCGTCCAGGCCAAGCACCTGGGCCAGGGCCTCGAAACGGGCGGCCATGTGCTGGCGGTTGGCCAGGCGGGCGTTGAGGGCCTGCTCGGCGTTGGTCACTGCCAACTGCTGCCAGCGGGCCCGGGTGCCGCGCACCCGGTGGGTGATGGTCAGCTCGCGGCCGCGCAGGGTTTGCAGGGCTTCACGGATGGCTTCGAAGTCTTCGTGCACCACGTTGACGATGAGCTCACCGGGCAGTTCGCGTTCGGCATTGCCCACGTAGTACTGAGACAGGAACGCAGCCATGACCTCGGCCACCTCCTCCTCGATGCCCACCTGGGGGAAGAAGTTCTTGCTGCCCAGCACCCGCCCGCCGCGCACGCTGATCAGGTGCACGCAGGCGCCACCGGGGTTGACGAAGGCGGCGATCACATCGACGTCACCGGTACCGCCCTCGATGTACTGCTGGTCCTGCACGCGGCGCAGCAGGGCGATCTGGTCGCGCAGCTCGGCGGCCTTCTCGAAATTGAGGGCCATGGCGGCCTTTTCCATCTCGGCATTGAGCTCGTTGCCCAACTGCTGGCTGCGGCCTTCGAGGAACATCACCGAGTGGCGAATATCGTCGGCGTACTCGTCTTTGTCGACCAGGCCGACGCACGGCCCCTTGCAGCGCTTGATCTGGTACTGCAGGCAGGGCCGGGTGCGGTTGGCGTAGTAGCTGTCTTCGCACTGGCGCACCGAAAAGGCCTTTTGCAACAGGCTGAGGCTTTCGCGAATGGCACCGGCGCTGGGGTAGGGGCCGAAGTATCGGCCCTTGGCCTTTTTCGCACCGCGGTGGATGCCCAGGCGCGGGAAGTCGCCGTCAGACAAAAACACGTAGGGGTAGGATTTATCGTCGCGCAGCAGGATGTTGTACGGCGGCCGCCATTCCTTGATCAGGTTCTGCTCCAGCAGCAGCGCCTCGGTCTCGTTGGCGGTGATGGTGGTCTCGACCTGGGCGATGCGGCCCACCAGCGCAGCGGTCTTGGGCGCCAGGCCGGTTTTGCGGAAATAGCTGGCCAAGCGCTTCTTGAGGTTTTTGGCCTTGCCCACATAGAGCAGCCGCGCCTCGGCGTCGAACATACGATAAACGCCCGGGCGACCGCTGCAGGTCGCCAGGAACGCGCTGGCATCAAAAGCTTGGGACATGAGGTTTACAGGCTTGCGTCAACCATACCGTGGCGAACGGCCAGCAAGGTCAGTTCGACGTCGCTGGTGACCGAGAGTTTTTCAAAGATCCGATAACGGTAAGTATTGACGGTCTTGGGCGAGAGACACAACTTGTCGGAGATGATCTGCACTTTCTGGCAGCCGACGATCATCAAGGCGATCTGGATTTCGCGCTCTGACAACGCATCGAACGGCGAGCCTTGTGGCTGGAACGACTTGAGTGCCAGTTGCTGGGCGATCTGCGGGCTGATGTAGCGCTGGCCGGCAAAGGCCAGGCGGATGGCCTGGACCATTTCGTCGAGCCCGGCGCCCTTGGTCAGGTAACCGGCAGCACCGGCTTGCAGCAGGCGCGTGGGGAACGGGTCTTCCTCGCACACGGTGACCGCGACCACTTTGATGTCGGGATGGCTGCGCAACAGTTTGCGGGTGGCCTCCAGGCCGCCAATGCCGGGCATTTTCACATCCATCAGGACGACGTCGGGTTTGAGTTCCCGCGCCAGCTTGAGCGCCGACTCCCCCGAATCCCCCTCACCCACCACTTGCAGGCCGTCGATGTCGGCCAGCATGCGGGTAATACCGGTTCGTACCAGATCGTGATCATCGACCACTAAGACCCTAATCAAGCACACACCTCGTCTGCAGGGCGATTGGATCCCGCCACCTTAACAAAATTTTTCATGGCGGGCCTAACGCAAAACTTCTGTCAGATACGCCTGACGGCCAAGTGTGAAAGGCCTCACTGTTTCACGGCTTTTAACCTCACCGGACAAACGCCCAAGCAAGTGCCAGAGCGCGGCTTGATCGTCGACCGGCAGTTGCCGAAAAGCGCCCAGCAAATCGGCCTCGTCCTGGGTCAGGTTGCCCAGCGGTGCCGGGGTGCGCACACCGCTGAGCACATAGAGCGCGTCCATGCCCTGGGCGGCCAGTGCTGCGAGGTAATCGGCGCGGGGCGTGCGCTCACCGCTCTCGTACTTACCTTGGGCATTGGGCTCGACCCCACCGATGTCACCAAACACCCGTTGGGTCATGCCCAGCCGTTCGCGCTCTTCGCGCAGCCGCGGACCGAATCCATTCATCTCACGTTTCTCCTTTGTCCTTGAACATCATCCAACGCCGCCCACCGTCCTGTAAGCAGCGGTAAATTTCAGACCCCACTATGCCCATGGTCACCTGCCGCGACAAGCCATCACTGCGCTATCAGTCGATGACGCGCTGCATGCGCACGAAGCATTCATCCTCGCCCACCTCCGCAAAGCCCCTGCGTTGATACAACAACCGAGCCGGGTTGCTGCGAAACACCATCAAGCGCAGCAGTGGCAGATGCCGCTGTTTCGCCCAGCCGGCAAGGGCCTCCAGCACCCGGCCGCCGATGCCGCGCCCGCGGTGCTCAGGCAGCAGGTGCAGTTCTCGAATGAACAGTGCCTGACGGTCCTGGCTGAGGCTGCAGTAGCCCAGCACCTGTTCACCCTCCATCACCAGCCACTGCTCGCGCCAGGCCCAGGCCTGGTCAAAGGCTTCTTCGATCCACAGCAGGTTGAATTCGCGGTAGTACGGCAGCATGGCCCGGCGCGTTAGGTCGCGGGCGAAACTGCGGTGGGCATCGGAGGCGGGTATGAGCTTCATGCCGTTATTGTGCACCGCTCAGGTGGCATAGCACACGGGCGAACTGCCCGGGCCATGGCGCTCCAACTCATCTTCCAGCCATTGGGCGAGTACCCGGGCGTTGTTGTGCTCGGTGTCCTTGGCGGCATAGAGCAAGGTCAGCGTGCCCTTGGCGGCCAGGCCCAGCAGCGGGTACCAGTACTCGGGGTGTGCGGTCAGCTCCTGCCGGTAGCGTTGGGTGAAACCGGCAAAATCCACCTCGCCCTGGTGAAATGCCTTGCGCAAACCCTGCGAGGGCGCCACCTCGCGCAGCCATTGGCCATGCAGGTCATCCTTGCGCTTGTTACGCGGCCACAGGCGGTCGACCAGCACACGCTGGCCGTCTTCCTCGGCGAGCGCTTCGTAGACACGTTTGCAACGGATCATGGGCTTCTCCGGCCATTGCCGTCTGTCTTGAGCCTAGATAATTCATTGACCGAGGTCACGGGCCAGTAACGAATTGTTTCTATGCTCACAGCCTTCGGCACCTTCGCCCGACGCCAATCGGAGCCCCCATGGCAACCCCGTCCCTGGCCAGCCAGCCGCACCTGGCCCAACGCGATGCGCGCCCGCAGCTGGCTCACAAGCCCGGCCGCGCCACCGTGGTTCTGTTCTTCGGCCTGCTGTTGGCCGGCCTCGCCTATACCGCCTGGAGCCTGAAACAGGACGTCAGCGCCAGCGGCACGGTAATCACCACCGTCACGCCGTTCCTGCTGCTGGGCCTGGCGTTGCTGATTGCCCTGGGTTTCGAATTCGTCAACGGCTTCCACGACACCGCCAACGCCGTGGCCACAGTCATCTATACCCACTCGTTGCCGGCACCGGTTGCCGTGGTCTGGTCGGGTTTGTGCAACTTCCTCGGCGTGCTGTTCTCCAGCGGTGCAGTGGCGTTCGGCATCATCGCCTTGCTGCCGGTAGAGCTGATTTTGCAAGTCGGCTCTTCGGCCGGTTTCGCCATGGTCTTTGCCCTGCTGCTAGCCGCGATCATCTGGAACCTGGGCACCTGGTGGCTGGGCCTGCCGGCCTCGTCTTCGCACACGCTGATCGGCTCGATCATCGGCGTAGGGGTGGCCAATGCGCTGATGCACGGGCGCGACGGCACCAGCGGAGTGGACTGGGGCCAGGCCAGCAAGGTGGGCTATGCCCTGCTGTTTTCACCGCTGATCGGCTTTGCCTGCGCCGCCCTGTTGCTGCTAGCCCTGCGCGCACTGGTCAAGCGCAAGGCGCTGTACCAGGCACCCGAAGGCCAGACACCGCCGCCGTGGTGGATCCGCGGCGTGCTGATCCTGACCTGCACCGGGGTGTCCTTTGCCCATGGCTCCAACGATGGCCAGAAAGGCATGGGGCTGATCATGCTGATTCTGGTCGGCACGCTGCCGATGGCGTATGCCCTGAACAAGACCATGCCCAGCGAGCAGTCCTTGCAGTTTTCGGCCGTTGCCGAGGTGACGCGCCAGGCGCTGGTGCGCAGCGATCCGCAACCGGTGCCGGCAGACCCTCGCCAGGTGCTGACCCTGTTCATCACCGAGCCCAAGCCCACCCCGCAACTGGTGCCCGCACTCGCCGCACTGACCGGCATGATCGGCGAAGAAGTCAAAGGCTATGGCTCGCTCAAGCGCGTGCCGGCCGAGGCCATGGCCAATGTGCGCAACGACATGTACCTGACCAGCGAAGCCATCCGCCTGATCGAGAAAAACCAGCTGGTAACCTTTGATGCCGACACCCGCAGCCATGTGCAACTGTTCAAGACCCAATTGGACGACGCCACGCGCTACATCCCGCTATGGGTCAAGGTGGCCGTGGCCATCGCCCTGGGGCTGGGCACCCTGGTCGGCTGGCGGCGCATCGTGGTGACGGTGGGCGAGAAGATTGGCAAGACCCACCTGAGCTACGCCCAGGGCGCCTCGGCCGAGGTGGTGGCGATGTGCACCATCGGCGCGGCGGACATGTTCGGGCTGCCTGTGTCGACCACCCATGTGCTGAGCTCTGGTGTGGCCGGGACCATGGTCGCCAATGGCTCGGGGATCCAGAAGCGCACGCTGATCAATCTGCTGATGGCGTGGGTGCTGACTTTGCCGGCGGCGATGTTGCTGGCGGGTAGCCTGTACTGGGTGCTGAATCAGATTATCTAGGCTGCAAGATGAGCCTGTGGGAACAAGCCCCACAGGTTAAGTACGTGGCGATCAGCCCGGGATTATCAAGCCCCGTTGAACGGCAGGGCGCTCGAGGAAGTTGGCCAGCACCCGTTGCACTTCCTTGAACGCATCGAAGCCCACCAGCTCACGGGCGTTGTAGCGCTCCACCAGGTTGCGCACCCAAGGGAAGATGGCGATATCGGCGATGCTGTAAGTGTCGACCATCCACTCCCGCCCTTGAAGGTGCCGATCCAGCACGCCCAGCAGGCGCTTCGATTCGTTGACATAGCGATCGCGCGGGCGCTTGTCTTCGTATTCCTTGCCTGCAAAGAAGTGGAAGAACCCGACCTGGCCAAACATCGGGCCGATGCCGCCCATCTGGAACATCAACCACTGCAGGGTCTGGTAACGGACGGCAGGGTCCTGGCTGAGCAACTGGCCACTTTTCTCGGCCAGGTACTGCAGGATCGCGCCCGACTCGAACAGCCCCAGCGGCTGGCCGCCGGGGCCGTTCGGGTCGAGGATGGCGGGGATCTTGTTGTTGGCGCTGAGGGAGATGAACTCAGGGCTCATCTGGTCATCGGTATCGAAGCTGACCTTGTGCGGCTCGTACGCCAGGCCGATCTCTTCCAGCATGATCGACACCTTGACGCCGTTGGGCGTGGGCAGCGAATACAGCTGCAGGCGCTCGGGGTGTTGGGCGGGCCATTTGCGGGTGATGGGGAATGCGCTCAGATCGGTCATGGTCAACCTTGCCTGGGGGATGGGCTTGTCACTCTAGTGACATCCCCGCCCGCTGACCATCACCGACCACTCATCGGCACTGGCCGATCACGCCTGGCCATGGGCCTTGAGCTTGAGCTTTTCGGTGTCGACCCGCACGAATACCGAGTCGGCAGTCACCGTCAGCACATCGTCCGCCCAGACCTCGCAGATGACCCGGCTCTTGCGCCCGACTTCGCCTTCAACGCGCGCCTTGAGCAGCAGCTCGACCCCCATGGGCGTCGGTTTCAGGTAGCTGAGGTTGAGCGTGCCGGTGACGCAATCGATGCGCGGCAGGCTACCCGCTTCGCGGCCTTCGTTGCGGTAGTGGTAGGCCATGGCGGTCCAGTTGGAATGGCAGTCGACCAGCATCGCCAGCAAGCCGCCGTAGACCAGGCCGGGCCAGCCAATGAAGCTGCTGTCGGGCGAGTGTCGGCACAACAGGTGGATGCCATCGGCATCCCAGTGGCTTTGCAGGTGCAGGCCGCTGGGGTGGGCACAGCCACAGCCGTAGCAGCTGCCTTCTGGCGCGGCGAGTTGCTGGAGGGAAAGGATTTGCTCGTTCATACGCTTCCTGTGCTTGTTGGAATGGGAAGGGATGCAAGCGTCGATGGTAGCGCCGCATTTTGTCAGCGCCAATGAGAATGCCGGGGCTGCGTTGCAGCCCATCGCGGCATAAGGCCGCTCCCAGCAGTCTGTACACGACAGCACAGTACCTGTGGGAGCGGCCTTGTGCCGCGAATGGGGCGCAAAGCGCCCCCAAGGATCACGCAGTCTGCGCAACCACCTTGCCGCGCCGCTGGGTCAGCGACACCAGCAGGATGAACAGCGTCACCCCCGCCGTCATCAGCGTCTCGTAACGGTAGGCATCGCTGAACAGCATGTAGCCCAACACCATGACAATGGTGCCGATCACCAGCCAGGTCAGCCAGGGGAACAGCCACATCTTCAGCTCCAACGGTGTGCCTTCACGTTCGGCACGTGCCCGCATGCGCAGCTGGGACACGGCGATCACCAGGTACACCAGCAAGGCGATGGCACCGGTGGTGGACAGCAGGAACCCGAACACCTTGCCAGGGAACACATAGTTGACCAGGCAACCGGCAAAGCCTGCCAGGGTCGAGAAGATGACCGCGACCGTCGGCACGCCTGCACCGGAGATACGCTTGGTCATGCTCAGCGCCTGGCCACGGGCACCCAGGGAGTAGAGCATCCGCGACGCGGTGTAGAGGCCGGAGTTCATGCAACTGGTCACCGCCACCAGCACCACCAGGTCGACCAGCAGCTTGGCGCCCGGCACGTTCAGTACTTCCAGTACCCGCTGGAACGAGCCCACGGCTTTCAGGGCCGGGTCGTTCCAGGCCACCAGCGACACCACCAGGAAGATCGAGGCCAGGTAGAAGATGGCGATGCGGTACACCACCAGGTTGGTGGCGCGGCGGATCTTGTCTTTCGGGTTTGCCGTTTCGTCAGCGGCAATGGTGACGATCTCGGCGCCGAAGAACGAGAAGATGGTGATCAGCACGCCGCCCAGCACGGTGCCGAAGCCATTGGGCATGAAGCCGCCGTTGTCCCACAGCCGGCTCACACCCGACACCTCGGCCAGCGGCCAGAAGCCGAATACGGCCAGGCTGCAGACAACGATGAAAGCAATGATGGCAATCACCTTGACCAGTGCGAACCAGTACTCGAAGGCACCGAAGTTCTTCACGCTGATCAGGTTGGTACCCGACAGCAAGACCATGATCAGGAAGGCGAACAGCCACGATGGCACAGCGGGGAAGTAGGTATGCAGGATGTCTGCGCCAGCGATGGCCTCGACCGGGATGATCAGTACCCAGAACCACCAGTACAACCACCCGATGGTGAAGCCTGCCCATGGGCCGATGGCCTCGGAGGCGTAGGTGGAGAACGACCCGCTGTTGGGGTTGGCGATGGCCATTTCGCCCAGCATGCGCATCACCAGCAGCACCAGCAGGCCGGTCATGGCATAGGAAATGAGAATGGCCGGGCCCGCGGTGGCAATCGCGTTGGAGGAGCCGATGAACAGGCCGGCACCGATGATGCCGGCGATGGAGATCATGGACACCTGACGGGACGTCAGGCCGTGCTGCAAGGAACGCTGTTTCTTGTTGTCTAGCGAAGCCATGGAGAACCCTCGAATGGGTCGCCGCGCGGGGGCGGCTAAAAATTGGAGCAGAATTCTTATCAATTTCTGATGTTGGTTTTTTTGTTGTTCTGAAGATGCCGGTACTGGCTACTTCCCTCCTCTTCGCACGACCGGTTGTAATCGTTGATCCAGGTCAGTATTAATCTATAGGTCTGGGTCAACAAACGACCTTTTCGAAGCACATGATTCCGATTTGGAATGAACTTCATCCTTTTTTTGCTCGGTACGCGCCTGTCATGTCCAAACGCCTGATGCCCTCGACCACCGCCCTCCAGTGCTTCGAAGCGGCTGCCCGCCACCTCAGCTTCACCCGCGCGGCGCAAGAGCTGCACCTGACCCAAAGCGCGGTCAGCAAACAGGTCGCGCAACTTGAAGAGATGCTGTCGCACTCGTTGTTCCAGCGCATTCGCCGGCGCTTGCACCTGACCCCGGCCGGTGCGCTGTACCTGACCGAGGTGAACAAGATTCTCACCCAGATCGACATTTCCAGCCGCTACATCCTCAGCTATGGCGACGAGACCGAAGTGCTGCGCATCGCCACCCAGCCGACCTTCGGCGCCCGCTGGCTGGTGCCCAGGCTCAAGGGTTTTGGCGATCGCTACCCGCGCATCCACCTGGATATTCGCAACGAACTGGAACCCTTCGACCTGGTGCAGGCCAAGGCCGACATCGCCTTTTTCTTCGGCCAGGGCACTTGGCCCGGGGCGACCTGCATCGAACTGTTCAGCGAAGAAGTGCTGCCGGTGTGCGCCCCGGAGCTACTGGCCAGCCACCACTTCAGCAGCGCCGAGGCGCTGACCGAACACCGCCTGCTGCAGTGCGTGTCCCGCCCGGAGGCCTGGCATGAATGGTTTCTGGGGCTGGGGCTGCACAGCCAGAACAGCTACCACGGGCCGCGCTTTGACACGTTCTACCTGTGCATCCGCGCCGCCATCGCCGGTTGCGGCATTGCCCTGATCCCTCGCTACCTGGTGGCCGAAGAGCTGAGCGAAGGCAAGCTGGTGGTGGCCTGGGACCACCCGGTGCCGAGCAATGGCCGGCACTTCATTGCCCATGCCGAGCATGCGGCCGAGGTGCCGAAGATCAGAGCGTTCGTGCAGTGGATTCGCGAGCGGGTGGCCGAGGGCGATTGAGGTTGCCCGTCCAAACCCTAAAAACGGGCCAGATCATGAATCCAGGGAATGACCGCAATCGAATAATTCGTTTGCGAAATAACCCGCCGGCACGCTTGGATAATAAGAAACACGAACAAGGTCCGCGTGCCCCATGAATCAGGAAAGTATCAGCCAGTCCATTGCCATCGTTCACCCCATCACACTTTCCCATGGCAAGAATGCGGAAGTCTGGGACACCGACGGTAAACGTTATATCGACTTCGTCGGCGGCATCGGCGTACTCAACCTGGGGCATTGCAACCCTGCCGTGGTCGAGGCGATCCAAACCCAGGCCACCCGCCTGACCCACTATGCCTTCAACGCCGCGCCCCATGGCCCGTACCTTGAGCTGATGGAACGCCTCAGCCAGTTCGTCCCCGTCAGCTACCCGCTGGCCGGCATGCTGACCAACAGCGGCGCGGAAGCGGCGGAAAACGCCCTGAAAGTAGCCCGCGGTGCCACCGGCAAGCGCGCCATCATCGCCTTCGACGGAGGTTTCCATGGCCGCACCCTGGCCACCCTGAACCTCAACGGCAAGGTCGCCCCCTACAAACAACGGGTCGGCGAGCTACCCGGCCCGGTCTACCACCTGCCTTACCCCAGCGCCGACACCGGCGTCACCTGCGAGCAGGCGCTCAAGGCCATGGACCGGCTGTTCAGCGTCGAGCTGGCGGTCGAAGACGTGGCAGCGTTCATCCTTGAACCGGTGCAAGGCGAAGGTGGCTTCCTCGCCCTCGACCCGGCATTCGCCCAGGCACTGCGCCGCTTCTGCGACCAACACGGGATTTTGATCATCATCGACGAGATCCAGTCGGGCTTTGGCCGTACCGGCCAGCGTTTCGCCTTCCCTCGCCTGGGTATCGAGCCAGACCTGCTGCTGCTGGCCAAAAGTATCGCTGGCGGCATGCCACTGGGTGCGGTAGTCGGGCGTCAGGCCTTGATGGCGGCGCTGCCCAAGGGCGGCCTGGGCGGCACTTACTCGGGCAACCCGATTGCCTGCGCGGCGGCGCTGGCAAGCTTGGCGCAGATGACCGACGAAAACGTCGCCACCTGGGGCGAGCGCCAGGAGCAGGCCATCGTCAGCCGCGTGGAGCGCTGGAAAAAACAGCACCCCTTCATCGGCCGCCTGACCGGCGTCGGAGCAATGCGCGGCATCGAGTTCGTCAATGCCGACGGCAGCCCAGCCCCCGCGCAACTGGCCAAGGTGATGGAAGCGGCGCGGGCAAAGGGTTTGCTGCTGATGCCCAGCGGCAAGGCGCGGCACATCATTCGCCTGCTGGCGCCACTGACCATCGAAGCCAATGTGCTCGAAGAAGGGCTGGATATCCTCGAGCAATGCCTGGCCGAGCTGAACTGAGGGTTACAGGCCCAGTTCTTCGGGGGTGAGCATGTCGGACTCGAAGGCGATCCAGCCGCCTTCGAGTTCGGCGTGGCCGTTGACGATCGGGCCGTAGTAGGTCAGGCCGTTTTCCAGGGTGACGCAGATGTGCGTGGCGGGCTTTTCGGGGGCCGCGAGCGCGCCGACGAAATGCACCTTTTTCAGGGTTTCAGTCACCGCTTCAAGGCCAACACGGATGTTGGCGTTCTCCGATGCCTCGACATCGCCCCCACGGTCTTCGGTGCTGACGGTCACGGTGGCGATGTACGGGTACTTGCTGCTCAAGCGGGTTACCTCAATAGGATAGGTAGGCGTGTGGGCGCGTAGAGTACGGCAGCCTTTCGTTGTTGTCTCTACTGGCCTGATCGCGGGCAACTCGGATCGCCGCACCGCCGCCAACAGGTGATCTGAATGCCCCGATCTGTTAGGGTGCCCGCCGATGCACGCCACACCACACGAGGATCCCGAGTGAGCGCCGAAGAACCCCTGATCGCCGACCTGTTCGAGGTCGACAAACGCCTGTCCCTCAAGCCCGTCGTGGACTTCAACAACTACCTGCGCAACGCGTTCGCCGAAGGCCCGTGCCAGTGCCACCGCTGCCGTGACGGTGGCGACCAGAATAGCTACAGCCATCAGCACAACTTCACCCTCGAAGGCCGAGCGCTCAACCGCCGCTTCGCCACCACCGCAGGCAGCGACGTGCTGCTGGTGCTGAAAAAAGCCTGGTTGTCGTACCACAAGGAAGACCTGAACCTGGTCGGCGCACTGGACCTGGCCAAGCTCAAGACCTTCACCGACGCCGCCCTGCACGAGCGCCTGCTGGCCCTGCTGCCCGCCAGCGGCCTGGCCCGCGAAGTGGACGGCCAATGGTTGCTGCAAGCCCAGGCCGACTGACGGCCCAGCGGTAAAGCAGGATTCTTCCGGTCTGCTACCTTGGGAGAATCCGCATCCCCGCAGGTAGTCCGCCATGGCCCGTACAACGCCCATCGAGCTGTATCGCAATATCGGCATCGTCGCCCACGTGGATGCCGGCAAGACCACCACCACCGAACGCATCCTGTTCTACACCGGGGTCAACCACAAGATGGGCGAGGTGCACGATGGTGCCGCGACCATGGACTGGATGGCCCAGGAACAGGAGCGCGGCATCACCATCACCTCGGCGGCGACCACAGCCTTCTGGCAAGGCTCAACCAAGCAGTTTGCCGACAAGTACCGCTTCAACATCATCGATACCCCAGGCCACGTCGACTTCACCATTGAAGTGGAGCGCTCGCTGCGCGTGCTCGATGGCGCCGTGGTGGTGTTCAGCGGTGCCGATGGGGTCGAACCGCAATCGGAAACCGTCTGGCGCCAGGCCAACAAGTACCATGTGCCGCGCTTGGCCTACATCAACAAGATGGACCGCCAGGGCGCCGACTTCCTGCGTGTGGTCAAGCAGATCGACCAGCGCCTGGGGCATCACCCGGTACCGATCCAGCTGGCGATCGGCAGCGAAGAGCACTTTATCGGCCAGATCGACTTGGTGAAGATGAAGGCCATCTACTGGAACGACGCCGACCAGGGCACCACCTATCGGGAAGAAGAGATCCCTGCCGAGCTTCGGCCGCTCGCCGACGAATGGCGCGCACACCTGGTCGAGGCGGCCGCCGATGCCAATGATGAACTGACCCAGAAATATCTCGACGGCGAAGAACTGACCATCGACGAGATCAAGGCCGCCTTGCGTCAACGCACCATCGCCAACCAGATCGTGCCGACCATTCTGGGCTCCTCGTTCAAGAACAAGGGCGTGCCGCTGATGCTCGATGCGGTGATCGACTACCTGCCCGCGCCCTCCGAGATCCCTGCCATCAAGGGCACCGACCCAGACGATGAAGAAAAACACCTGGAACGCCACGCCGACGACAACGAGCCGTTCTCGGCCCTGGCCTTCAAGATTGCCACCGACCCGTTCGTCGGCACCCTGACCTTCGCCCGGGTGTACTCCGGCGTACTCAGTTCTGGCCATGCAGTGCTCAATTCGGTCAAGGGCAAGAAGGAGCGCATCGGCCGCATGGTGCAGATGCATGCCAACCAACGCGCCGAGATCAAGGACGTCTGCGCCGGCGACATCGCCGCGCTGATCGGCATGAAGGACGTGACCACCGGCGACACCTTGTGTGACATGGACAAGCCGATCATCCTCGAACGCATGGACTTCCCCGACCCGGTCATCTCCGTGGCGGTAGAGCCCAAGACCAAGGCCGACCAGGAGAAAATGGGCGTTGCCCTGGGCAAGCTGGCCCAGGAAGACCCGTCATTCCGGGTACGCACCGACGAAGAGACCGGCCAGACGATCATCTCTGGCATGGGTGAGTTGCACCTGGACATCATCGTCGACCGCATGCGCCGCGAGTTCAACGTCGAGGCCAACATCGGCAAGCCGCAGGTGGCGTACCGCGAGAAGATCCGCAACACCTGCGAGATCGAAGGCCGCTTCGTCCGCCAGTCCGGCGGGCGCGGCCAGTATGGCCACTGCTGGATCCGCTTCGCCCCTGGCGACGAAGGCCAGGAGGGCTTGGAGTTTATCAACGAGATCGTCGGCGGCGTGGTGCCACGCGAGTACATCCCGGCCATCCAGAAGGGCATCGAGGAGCAGATGAAGAACGGCGTGCTCGCCGGTTATCCGCTGATCAGCCTGAAGGCGGCGGTGTTCGACGGCTCCTACCACGACGTCGATTCCAATGAGATGGCCTACAAGATCGCCGCCTCCATGGCCACCAAGCAACTCTCGCAAAAAGGCGGGGCGGTGCTGCTGGAGCCGGTCATGAAGGTTGAGGTGGTGACGCCGGAGGAATACCAGGGCGACATCATGGGCGACCTGAGCCGACGCCGTGGGATGATTCAGGATGGCGACGAGACGCCAGCCGGCAAGGTGATTCGTGCCGAGGTGCCGCTGGGTGAGATGTTCGGCTATGCCACGTCGATGCGCTCGATGACCCAGGGGCGGGCCAGCTATTCGATGGAGTTCACCCGCTATGCCGAGGCGCCGGCCAGCATCGCCGATGGCATTGTGAAGAAAAACCGCGGCGAATGATCGTGCGCCCAGTGCCAGCAACTGCCTGGCTCAGATGCCCAAAGCCGGCGTGATCTCAGTGGGAGCGGGCTTGCCCCGCGAAGAGGCCGGCCCAGACACTGCCACTGCCTGGCACCGGCTTCGCCGGTGTTCGCGGGGCGAACCCGCTCCCACCAGGGATCATGACAACGCTCAGTGCTGTTCGCCGGCCCGTTTCAGCAGCTTCTTGCAGCGCTCGGACAGGTGCACCACCCGCAACTGCTTGCCCGCCTTGGCATAGCGCTCGCGCAAGGTCTTCAACGCCGCAATTGCCGAGTAGTCGACAAAGCTCAGGTGCTGACAATCCAGGGTGACCTTGGCCGGGTCGCCCGCCGCATCGAACTGGTTGAGAAACGGCGTGACCGAGGCAAAGAACAGCGTGCCATGCACCTGGTAGCGCTTGCCCCCCTCGCCGTCCTCATAGCTGTCGGCATACAACTCCCGGGCATGCTGCCAGGCAAAGTTCACCGCCGCGATGACGATACCGAACAGCACGGCCATGGCCAGGTCGGTGAACACCGTGACGACGGTCACCGCAATGATCGCCAGCACATCGCTGACCGGCACCTTGTGCAACACGCGCAACGAGGCCCAGGCAAAGGTCTGCTGGGCAACCACGAACATCACCCCTACCAGGGCCGCCAGCGGGATGCGCTCGATCAGCGGCGACAGGAACAGCACGAACAGCAAGATCATCACCCCAGCGACCACCCCAGACAGCCGACCACGGCCGTTGGAGCTGAGGTTGATCACCGTCTGCCCGATCATCGCGCAGCCGCCCATGCCGCCACATAGCCCGGAGACCATGTTGGCCGCCCCCAGGGCCACGCACTCGCGGTCCGGGAAGCCACGGCTCTCGGTGATCTCGTCGGTGAGGTTGAGTGTCAGCAGGGTTTCCAGCAAGCCGACCATGGCCATCAGCACTGCGTACGGGGCAATGATCTGAAGCGTTTCAAGGTTCCATGGCACACTCGGCAGTGCCAGTTCCGGCAAGCCGCCGGCGATATGCGCCATGTCGCCGAGGGTACGGGTCGGTAAACCGAGCAGGTACACCAGCAGGCCTACCCCGAGGATGGCCACCAGCGCGGGCGGCACGGCGCGGGTCAGCTTCGGCAGTACGTAGACCACCAGCATGGTCAACGCCACCAGGCCGATCATCAGGTACAGCGGTGCACCACTGAGCCAGTGATCGCCCTGCTTGAAGTGCTCCAGCTGGGCCAGGGCGATGACGATCGCCAGGCCGTTGACGAAGCCGAGCATCACCGGGTACGGCACCAGGCGCACCAGTTTGCCCAGGCGCAGCACGCCAAACAGAATCATCACCACCCCGCCCAGCAGCACCGTTGCCAGCAAGTACTGCACGCCGTGTTGCACCACCAGCGCGACGATCACCACCGCCATCGAGCCGGCAGCGCCAGAGATCATGCCGGGGCGGCCGCCAAACAGCGCGGTCAGGGTGCAGATGATGAAGGCGCCATACAGGCCCATCAACGGGTTGAGGTGCGCCACCAGGGCAAAGGCGATGCACTCGGGCACCAAGGCGAACGAAGTGGTGAGGCCGGCGAGCACGTCGGCGCGGAGTCGGGCGGGTTTCATGGCGTTCCTGTGAGGCGGTCCAGGCGGACGGGCTGGCAAGCAAGGGGCGCAATGTTACGGAATTTGTCTAACAGCGGCCACCGCTCAACGCACCCGGTCAAGGCTCTGTACCGCCAGGTCCAGCGCACGCTGCATGTCCAGGCGCGCCGAGCGGCCCAGGTCCGGGTGGTTCAGCCGGCCGCCCCGCTCAGACGGCAAAATCGGCGCAGTCAGGTCTTCGGCATCCATGGCTTCGAAGTCCTGCTCGGTACCCAAGGTCAATGCACTGCGCCGCAACAACATGCGGACCTGCTCGGGTGTCAGTGCCGGGTTGATCGACAACATCGCCGCCACCGTCGCGCTCACCAGCGGCGTGGCATACGAGGTGCCGCAGTGTGGCTTCTTGGCACCCGCGGGGCGGATGCAGGCCGCGGCGCTGACATCGACGCGCATGTCGATGTTCGAGCTGCGGCGCTTGCGCACATGCTGCGGGTCCTCGACCGGCACCGCCTTGTCGCTGCGCTGGTGGCCGCCCACCACCAGCAATTGCTCGGTAATGAACGACGATGGCAAACGGTATTCGTCAGTGCCGGACCACGAGGCGCCGTTGCCCGCCGAGTTGATGACCACCACGTCTGGGTGCTCGGCCCGCAACCAGAGGAAGAATTCTTCCAGCAGCTCCTCATACCCGCTCATCGCCAGGCCCGAGCGGACCAACGAATCGACTTCATCACCCGCGACATTCTTCGCGCCCACCCGATGGATGCCCCAGCTCCAGTTCAGAACGCGCACGCCGTCTTCGACAAGGTTGACCGAAGCCGCGATGTTGGCGGTGATACCGGCATCCGAATTGCGTTCGACAATGACCTCGAAGCCCGGGCTGGAATTGCCCAACCCCGGCAGAAACCCGCCTTCCACGCCTTTGCCCTGAGCCGCGAGAATGCCGGCGACATGGCTGCCGTGGCTGTCGGCACGGTTGCCATCCCGGCCATACAGGCAGGTATTGCCCTTCGCACAGGCACCGCGATAGCCGATGAATCCCGGTGCGTCGAAATCCACATCGCGCTCGATCACCCCGACGCGAATGCTCTGTACCGCCACCTTGGAAGCAGGGATGCGCCGCTGGTAGAAATACAGCGCATCCATGAAGCGGTTGGCCGCCCACTCGTCCGCCTGGTCCATGGCCTGGCGGCTGAGACCGTCACCTTCCTCTGCACGTTCGGGGGCGGACTCTTCGACAATCACGGCATCGACGCTGACTTCACTGCCCATGCGCAGGATCATCGCGTCGCGCTGCACCAGGTCGTGCACCGGCAAGCGCAGTTGATAGACATTGAGTGGTGGGATGGCGCCGACCACCTTGGCGCCAAACTTGTCGGCGATACGCTGTGCTTCTTTGCGGCCGTCGTGTTTTTCTTCGATCAACAGGCTTACCAGGTCGAGGTACGTGGTCAGCCCATCCATGTTCTTCGCCACTTCCCCGGGGCCAGCGGCGAGCACATGGCTGTCCTGGCGGCTGAGCCAGACGGGGTTGCTCTTGCGCCCAGCGGCCTCGATCCACAGCGGCGCGCTGCGCTGGGCGGTACTGTGCAAGGTCAGCTTGAGGTTATCGCCTTGCCGCTCGATATCGGCCTGCGGCAATTGCGCGTCGCCGAGCCAGACCGCAGGCATCTGCGGCCCCAGCCCTTCGCTGCGCAAGCACCATTGCGGGCGCCTGGCATCGGGCAGGTCACCGCAACGCTGAAGTTGCTTGATGCGCAGCGTGTCCCCGGCCGCACCGGCAACGCTGGCGAACAGGCACAACAACAACGTGGCACAGTGCTTCATGCGGTCACTCCCGACGGCGTCTGAGGTTGCGACTGCCGGGGCAAATCAAAGGTTCAGCCGCAGCCCGATGTCAGTCGTTGATGCGCAGCCTGCACAACCTGAGCAAATTTGCCATCATGTTGATTCCCCCTGCGGAGATCATGGACATGCCGCTACGCCCCTTTTTCGCCTCGCTGCTGCTGGCGGCGAGCCTGAGCGCTCAAGCCGCCACCGAAGTCATGCCGCTGCAGTACCGCAGCAGTGCCGAGTTGCTGCCCGCCGCGCAATCGTTCATCGGCAAGGACGGCACCGTCAGCGCCTTCGAGAACAAGCTGATCGTCAATGCCAGCCCCGAGCGCATCGACGACCTGCGCAGCCTGCTGCAACAGCTGGACACCGCGCCCAAGCGCCTGCTGATCAGCGTCGACAACAACGACAGCAACTTCCAGGACAACCGCGGCAATGCCCATGTCATCCGCTACGGCACCAGCAACCGTGAAGGCGGCCTGCAACAGGTGCAGGCCAGCGAAGGCCAGGCGGCGCTGATCCAGGTGGGCCAGAGCATACCGGTGACCAGTACCAGCACCGACGGTTACGGGCGCATCCAGAGCAACACCGAATACCGCAATGTGACCCAAGGTTTCTACGTCACCCCAAGCTTGAGCGGCGAGACGGTTCGTCTGCAAATAAGCACCAATAATGACCGTATCAGCCAGGAACGTGCCGATGTAGTGAAAGTACAAAGCACCGACACGACCGTCACCGGCAAGCTCGGCGAGTGGATTACCCTGGCGGGGTTCAATCAGCAGAGCCAAGCCGATCGAAGCGCATCCAGCCACACCTACAGCACACAGCGCGGCGAAAACATGACTTTACGGGTAAAAGTCGACCTTCTGGACTGATCCCAGGCAATTCAAGGCCTCGACCAAAGGCCTTGAAACTGACTGCCGAGTCGTATTAGACCAAAGATGTAGTAACTTAAAAAAGTCACTACAAAACATTTGACAGGCACTTTTTCCCAAGGGCATGATGGCCTCGCTCCCGCTAATCAGGGGCCCTGGCAAGGGCCTTCGAGGCGTGCTCCTCCTACCCTTGGAGGCGCCTCGTGTCTATACGGCCCACAAGGCGGTTCGACGGGATTGCGACTGCAACGAAGAAGTTGTCCCGAGGGACGGAAGCGCATCACCGCAGTTCTGGCAATCGCGTCGCACCGCAGCAAGGCAACCACGAGCCGACCTGCAGGGCACACCTTCGCCTGGCCTGCCCCTCCTTCCCCTTCGAGCCTTCGCGTTCGCCGCCGCACCCCCCCCCGGACAGGACAGCCGTCAGGCCTCTGATCTGCACCCGAGCATCAGCACAATTACCCCAAGATCGATGCGACGAGGTTTATTTCCATGGCACTGACACGCGAACAGCAAATTGCAGCCCTCGAGAAAGACTGGGCCGAGAACCCGCGCTGGAAAGGCGTGACCCGTACCTACACCGCCGCTGATGTCGTTCGCCTGCGTGGCTCCCTGCAGCCGGAGCACACCCTGGCTCGCCAGGGCGCAGAAAAACTGTGGAAGCTGGTCACCCAAGGTGCCCACCCGTCCTTCCGCCCAGAAAAAGATTTCGTCAACTGCATGGGCGCCCTGACCGGCGGCCAGGCAGTGCAGCAGGTCAAGGCCGGCATCCAGGCCATCTATCTGTCTGGCTGGCAGGTTGCCGCCGACAACAACTCGGCCGAGTCCATGTACCCCGACCAGTCGCTGTACCCGGTCGACTCGGTACCGACCGTGGTCAAGCGCATCAACAACTCGTTCCGCCGCGCTGACCAGATCCAGTGGAAAGCCGGCAAGAACCCAGGCGACGACGGTTACATCGACTACTTTGCGCCCATCGTGGCTGACGCCGAAGCCGGTTTCGGCGGCGTACTGAACGCCTACGAGCTGATGAAGAACATGATCGAAGCGGGCGCCGCCGGCGTGCACTTCGAAGACCAGCTGGCCTCGGTTAAAAAATGTGGCCACATGGGTGGCAAGGTACTGGTACCGACCCAGGAAGCCGTACAGAAGCTGGTTGCCGCGCGCCTGGCAGCTGACGTCTCGGGCGTGCCGACCATCATTCTGGCCCGTACCGACGCCAACGCCGCCGACCTGCTGACCAGCGACTGCGACCCGTACGACCAACCGTTCGTGATCGGCGAGCGTACCCGTGAAGGCTTCTACAAGGTCCGCGCCGGCCTCGACCAGGCGATCTCCCGCGGCTTGGCCTACGCTCCGTACGCCGACCTGATCTGGTGCGAAACCGCCAAGCCTGACCTGGACGAAGCCCGCCGCTTCGCCGAAGCGATCAAGAAGGAGTACCCGGACCAGATCCTGTCGTACAACTGCTCGCCTTCCTTCAACTGGAAGAAGAACCTGGACGACGCCACCATTGCCAAGTTCCAGCGCGAGCTGTCGGCCATGGGCTACAAGCACCAGTTCATCACCCTGGCCGGCATCCACAACATGTGGCACGGCATGTTCAACCTGGCGCACGACTACGCCCGCAACGACATGACCGCCTATGTGAAGCTGCAGGAGCAGGAATTCGCCGATGCCAGCAAGGGCTACACCTTCGTGGCGCACCAGCAGGAAGTGGGCACTGGCTACTTCGATGACATGACCACCGTGATTCAGGGTGGGGCTTCGTCGGTGACTGCACTGACTGGTTCGACCGAGGAAGAGCAGTTCCACTGATAGCAGTGGGCTGGTGAAGCGAGGCCCGGGGTTCGTGAGGACCCCGGGCTTTTTATTGTAGAAGGGCTTGCCACGACATTTTCAGCGCCTATGAGATCGAGCGCCGCCCGCGCGGCGCTCGATCTCATAGCCACCCCCCTCAAGCCAAGCACCTGCCAANCCTCGCCAAGGCAGGTAAAAGCAAAACCCAGAATCCGGACTATGCTTGGGGCAGCCCAGTAGCAGCCGCCACCCGCCACCCCCATGCCCTCTCAATCACTTCGTCAGCCCACAATGGCTCAATCGATAAAGTATTGACCCAGAGCGGTGCGCGAGGGTTTGGAAGCTGCTAGAACGAGAGCTTTTCTCATTTGCAAGTAGCGCTGCAGCCCGATGAACTTGCAAGGCTCACTAAAGGAGAATTTCAACGCATCAAATTTAATGCGATTAATTATCATTACGAACTTACCAATTCGTTACGCCGCGCAAGAAACATAATTAACAAAAGCGCACGCAATGCCCGAATTTCAAGGCTTTCAGCCAGTTACGAAAGAGTTTTGTTCTTAATCCTACGAATAAATTTGCCACAGAAATTTTACTTGCACCGGGTTTACCCATAAAATCAGCGCGATTGATTCAGCTGCGACATTTGGTCACTGCATGTGCGACACCAAGTCGCCGCTCTACTTATTTCAGACTGCAGAGCTGGGTCTCTGTATAAGGATCTCTAGCATGTCCGATTCGGCAGGACTCATCGCCCACAACTGGGGCTTTGCCATCTTCCTTTTGGGTGTCGTCGGCCTGTGTGCCTTCATGCTCGGCCTGTCCAGCCTGCTCGGTAGCAAGGCCTGGGGCCGCGCCAAGAACGAACCCTTCGAATCCGGCATGCTGCCCGTCGGCAGCGCCCGCCTGCGCCTGTCCGCCAAATTCTATCTGGTCGCGATGCTGTTCGTGATCTTCGATATCGAAGCCCTCTTTCTCTTTGCATGGTCTGTGTCCGTCCGCGAAAGCGGCTGGACCGGGTTCGTCGAAGCGCTCGTTTTCATAGCAATTCTGTTGGCAGGTCTTGTCTACCTTTGGCGCGTCGGGGCACTTGATTGGGCTCCCGAAGGTCGCCGCAAGCGGCAAGCGAAGCTGAAACAATGAGGCTTTGGCAATGCAATACAATCTCACCAGAATCGATCCGGATGCGCCCAACGAGCAGTACCCGGTCGGTGAACGGGAAACCGTCACCGATCAGCTGCTAGAGGACCAGGTCCACAAGAACATCTACATGGGGAAACTCGAAGATGTGCTGCGTGGCGCGGTCAACTGGGGTCGCAAGAACTCCCTGTGGCCGTACAACTTCGGCCTGTCCTGCTGCTACGTGGAAATGACCACGGCCTTCACGGCGCCCCACGACATCGCCCGCTTCGGCGCCGAAGTCATCCGGGCCTCGCCGCGTCAGGCCGACTTCATGGTCATCGCCGGTACCTGCTTCATCAAGATGGCGCCGATCATTCAGCGCCTGTACGAGCAGATGCTCGAGCCGAAGTGGGTCATCTCCATGGGTTCGTGTGCCAACTCCGGTGGCATGTACGACATCTACTCGGTCGTTCAGGGGGTCGACAAGTTCCTCCCCGTGGATGTCTATGTGCCTGGCTGCCCGCCACGCCCTGAGGCTTTCCTGCAAGGCTTGATGCTGCTGCAGGAGTCGATCGGCCAAGAACGACGCCCGCTTTCCTGGGTTGTTGGTGATCAAGGTATTTACCGTGCCGAGATGCCAGCCCAGAAAGACCTGCGTCGTGAGCAGCGCATTGCAGTAACCAACCTGCGCAGCCCCGACGAAGTCTGATCCAGCGACCTGCCGCCCGCTCCCCAAGGAGCCGGCGGCCTGGCTTCATTCTTAACGTTGACCCAAAGCGACCGAGACCATGACAGCGGACAACGCTATTTTCATTCCGCCCTACAAGGCTGACGACCAGGATGTGGTCGTCGAACTGAACAACCGTTTTGGCGCCGAAGCATTCGTCGCCCAGGAGACCCGCACCGGCATGCCCGTGCTGTGGGTCAAGCGTGCGCAGCTCAAAGAGGTGCTCAGCTTCCTGCGCGGCGTAGCCAAGCCCTACAGCATGCTGTACGACCTGCACGGTGTCGACGAGCGCCTGCGCACCCAGCGCCGTGGCCTGCCCGCCGCCGATTTCAGCGTGTTCTACCACCTGCTGTCGGTCGAACGTAACAGCGACGTGATGATCAAGGTGTCGCTCAGCGAAGGCGACCTGAACCTGCCGACCGTGACCGGCATCTGGCCAAACGCCAACTGGTACGAGCGCGAAGTCTGGGACATGTTTGGCATCGACTTTGCCGGCCACCCACACCTGAGCCGCATCATGATGCCGCCCACCTGGGAAGGTCACCCGCTGCGCAAGGACTACCCAGCCCGTGCCACCGAGTTCGACCCCTACAGCCTGACCCTGGCCAAGCAGCAGCTTGAAGAGGAATCGGCACGTTTCAACCCGGAAGCCTGGGGCATGAAGCGTCAGGGCGCCAACGAGGACTACATGTTCCTCAACCTGGGCCCCAACCACCCGTCTGCCCACGGTGCGTTCCGTATCGTGCTGCAGCTGGACGGTGAAGAGATCGTCGACTGCGTGCCGGACATCGGCTACCACCACCGTGGTGCCGAAAAGATGGCCGAGCGCCAGTCCTGGCACAGCTTCATCCCCTACACCGACCGTATCGACTACCTCGGTGGGGTGATGAACAACCTGCCGTACGTACTGGCAGTGGAAAAACTGGCCGGCATCAAGGTGCCACAGAAGGTCGACGTGATTCGCATCATGCTCGCCGAGTTCTTCCGCATCACCAGCCACCTGCTGTTCCTGGGTACCTACATCCAGGACGTCGGCGCCATGACCCCGGTGTTCTTCACCTTCACCGACCGCCAGCGCGCCTACACCGTGATCGAAGCGATCACCGGTTTCCGCCTGCACCCGGCCTGGTACCGCATCGGTGGCGTCGCCCACGACCTGCCGCGCGGCTGGGACAAGCTGGTCAAGGACTTCGTCGACTGGCTGCCCAAGCGCCTCGACGAGTACACCAAGGCTGCCCTGCAGAACAGTATCCTCAAGGGCCGTACCGTCGGCGTTGCCGCGTACAACACCAAGGAAGCGCTGGAATGGGGCACTACCGGTGCCGGCCTGCGTTCCACCGGTTGCGACTTCGACCTGCGTAAAGCGCGCCCTTACTCCGGCTACGAGAACTTCGAGTTCGAAGTGCCGCTGGCCCACAATGGCGATGCCTACGATCGCTGCATGGTCCGTGTCGAAGAGATGCGCCAGAGTATCCGCATCATCGACCAGTGCCTGCGCAACATGCCGGAAGGCCCGTACAAGGCGGATCACCCGCTGACCACGCCGCCGCCGAAAGAGCGCACCCTGCAGCACATCGAAACCTTGATCACGCACTTCCTGCAAGTCTCGTGGGGCCCGGTCATGCCGGCCAACGAGTCGTTCCAGATGATCGAAGCGACCAAGGGCATCAACAGTTACTACCTGACGAGCGATGGCGGCACCATGAGCTACCGCACCCGGATCCGCACCCCGAGCTACCCGCACCTGCAGCAGATCCCTTCGGTGATCAAAGGCAGCATGGTCGCCGACCTCATTGCGTACCTGGGCAGTATCGACTTCGTTATGGCTGACGTGGACCGCTAAGCATGAACAGCACGCTTATCCAGACAGACCGTTTCGCCCTCAGCGAAACCGAGCGCTCGGCCATCGAGCACGAGATGCATCACTACGAGGACCCGCGCGCGGCGTCCATCGAAGCCTTGAAGATCGTCCAGAAGGAACGTGGTTGGGTGCCGGACGGCGCCATTCACGCGATCGGCGAAGTGCTGGGCATCCCTGCCAGTGACGTCGAAGGCGTGGCCACCTTCTACAGCCAGATCTTCCGCCAGCCGGTCGGCCGCCACATCATCCGCGTGTGCGACAGCATGGTCTGCTACATCGGTGGCCACGAGTCCGTGGTCAGCCAGATCCAGAGCGAACTGGGCATCGGCCTCGGCCAGACCACCGCAGACGGGCGTTTCACCCTGCTGCCGGTGTGCTGCCTGGGCAACTGCGACAAGGCCCCGGCGCTGATGATCGACGACGACACCTTTGGCGACGTGCAGCCGACTGGTGTTTCCAAACTGCTGGAGGGTTACGTATGACCATTACTTCCTTCGGCCCGGCCAACCGCATCGCGCGTTCGGCCGAAACCCACCCACTGACCTGGCGCCTGCGTGACGACGGCGAGCCGGTATGGCTTGCCGAGTACGAATCCAAGAACGGCTACGCCGCTGCCCGCAAGGCACTGGCGCAGATGTCACAGGACGACATCGTCCAGGCGGTCAAAGACTCCGGCCTCAAGGGCCGTGGCGGTGCGGGCTTCCCCACTGGCGTGAAGTGGGGCCTGATGCCCAAAGACGAATCCATGAACATCCGCTACCTGCTGTGCAACGCGGATGAAATGGAGCCGAACACCTGGAAGGACCGCATGCTGATGGAGCAACAGCCCCATCTGCTGGTCGAGGGCATGCTGATCAGCGCCCGCGCCCTGAAGGCCTACCGCGGCTACATCTTCCTGCGTGGCGAATACACCACCGCAGCGAAGAACCTCAACCGCGCCATCGACGAAGCCAAGGCCGCAGGCCTGTTGGGCAAGAACATCCTCGGTTCGGGCTTCGACTTCGAGCTGTTCGTGCACACCGGCGCCGGTCGCTACATCTGCGGTGAAGAAACCGCACTGATCAACTCGCTCGAAGGCCGCCGCGCCAACCCACGCTCCAAGCCACCCTTCCCTGCCGCCGTTGGCGTGTGGGGCAAGCCGACCTGCGTGAACAACGTCGAGACCCTGTGCAACGTCCCGGCCATCGTCGCCAACGGCAACGACTGGTACAAGTCGCTGGCCCGCGAAGGCAGCGAGGACCACGGCACCAAGCTGATGGGCTTCTCCGGCAAGGTGAAGAACCCGGGCCTGTGGGAACTGCCGTTCGGCGTCACCGCCCGCGAGCTGTTCGAAGACTACGCCGGTGGCATGCGCGACGGCTTCAAGCTCAAGTGCTGGCAGCCAGGCGGCGCCGGTACCGGCTTCCTGCTGCCCGAGCACCTCGACGCCCAGATGTACGCCGGCGGCATCGCCAAGGTCGGCACCCGTATGGGTACGGGCCTGGCCATGGCGGTCGACGACAGCGTCAACATGGTCTCGCTGCTGCGCAACATGGAAGAGTTCTTCGCCCGCGAATCGTGCGGCTGGTGCACCCCTTGCCGTGACGGCCTGCCGTGGAGCGTGAAGATGCTGCGCGCGCTGGAAAACGGCCAGGGCCGCGCCGAAGACATCGAGACCCTGCTGGGTCTGGTCAACTTCCTCGGCCCAGGCCGCACCTTCTGTGCTCACGCACCGGGTGCCGTCGAGCCCTTGGGCAGTGCCATCAAATACTTCCGCTCCGAATTCGAGGCCGGTGTCGCCCCAGCCAGTGCTGCCGACACCCTGCGCCCGAACCTGGCCAAGCCAGTGCCGAGCGGGCCGATCGTGGTCGGCGCATAACAAGATGAGCTGCGGGTGGTCCGTGCCACCCGCCAGCCTGCAGGCCGGCCCGAACGATTCGAGGCGGGCCGCAGGCATACAGATTTCCATTAGCCACGCCCGCTCACGCGGGCCAACGAAGAACTTTGAACAATGGCCACTATCCACGTAGACGGCAAAGCGCTCGAAGTCAACGGTGCAGACAACCTGTTACAGGCGTGTCTGTCGCTCGGCCTCGACATCCCTTATTTCTGCTGGCACCCGGCGCTTGGTAGCGTTGGCGCCTGCCGGCAATGTGCGGTCAAGCAGTACACCGACGAGAACGACACCCGTGGTCGTATCGTCATGTCCTGCATGACCCCTGCCTCCGACGGCACCTGGATCTCCATCGAAGATGACGAGTCCAAGGCGTTTCGCGCCAGCGTCGTCGAGTGGCTGATGACCAACCACCCGCACGACTGCCCCGTGTGCGAGGAGGGCGGTCACTGCCACCTGCAGGACATGACGGTAATGACCGGCCACAACGAGCGCCGTTACCGTTTCACCAAGCGTACCCACCAGAACCAGGACCTCGGCCCGTTCATCGCCCACGAGATGAACCGCTGCATCGCCTGCTACCGCTGCGTGCGTTACTACAAGGACTACGCAGGCGGCACCGACCTGGGTGTCTACGGCGCCCACGACAACGTGTACTTCGGCCGCGTTGAAGACGGCGTGCTGGAGAGCGAATTCTCCGGCAACCTGACCGAGGTCTGCCCGACCGGTGTGTTCACCGACAAGACCCACTCCGAGCGCTACAACCGCAAGTGGGACATGCAGTTTGCCCCAAGCATCTGCCACGGTTGCTCCAGCGGCTGCAACATCAGCCCGGGCGAGCGCTACGGTGAACTGCGTCGGATCGAGAACCGCTTCAACGGCTCGGTCAACCAGTACTTCCTGTGCGACCGTGGCCGCTTCGGCTATGGCTACGTCAACCGCACCGACCGCCCACGCCAGCCACGCCTGGCCGATGGCACCAAGCTGAGCCTGGACGCCGCCCTGGACAAGGCCGCCGACCTGCTGCGCGGCCGCACCATCGTCGGCATCGGCTCGCCGCGCGCCAGCCTCGAAAGCAACTACGGCCTGCGCGAGCTGGTCGGTGCCGAGTGCTTCTACTCCGGCATGGAAGCAGGCGAACTGGCCCGCGTGCGCCTGGCCCTGAACGTGCTGAACAACAGCCCGCTGCCCGTGCCGACCCTGCGCGACATCGAAGACCACGACGCGGTGTTCGTGCTCGGTGAAGACCTGACCCAGACCGCCGCCCGCGTTGCCCTGGCCGTACGCCAGGCCACCAAAGGCAAGGCCGAAGCCATGGCCGAGGCGATGAAAGTGCAGCCTTGGCTGGACGCTGCGGTGAAGAACATCGGCCAGCACGCGCTGTACCCGCTGTTCATCGCGTCCCTGGCTGAAACCAAGCTGGACGACGTTGCCGAAGAATGCGTGCACGCAGCCCCGGCCGACCTGGCCCGCATCGGTTTCGCCGTGGCCCACGCCATCGACCCGAGCGCCCCGGCCGTTGCTGGCCTGGACGACGAAGCCAAGGCCCTGGCCCAGCGCATCGCCGACGCCCTGGTCGCGGCCAAGCGCCCACTGGTGGTTGCCGGTACTTCGCTGGCCGACCCTGCCCTGATCGAAGCCGCCGCCAACATCGCCAAGGCCCTGAAGCTGCGCGACAAGAACGGTTCGCTGAGCCTGGTTGTGCCTGAGGCCAACAGCCTCGGCCTGGCCATGCTTGGCGGTGAGTCCGTCGATGCCGCGCTGGATGCGGTCATCAGCGGCAAGGCCGACGCCATTGTGATCGTGGAAAACGACCTGTACACCCGCGTAGCGGCCGCCAAGGTCGATGCTGCCCTGGCCGCAGCCAAGGTGGTGATCGTCGCCGATCACTCCCACACCGCGACCCTGGAACGTGCCCACCTGGTGCTGCCGGCGGCGTCGTTCGCCGAAGGCGACGGTACCCTGGTCAGCCAGGAAGGCCGTGCCCAGCGCTTCTTCCAGGTGTTCGACCCGCAGTACCTGGACAGCAGCATCCTGGTCCACGAAGGCTGGCGCTGGATGCACGCCCTGCGTGCCACCCTGCTGAACAAGCCGGTCGACTGGACCCAGCTGGACCACGTCACCAGCGCCTGCGCCGAAGCCGCCCCGCAACTGGCCGGCATCGTCAACGCTGCGCCAAGCGCCGCCTTCCGCATCAAGGGCATGAAGCTTGCCCGTGAGCCGCTGCGCTACTCCGGCCGTACCGCCATGCGCGCCAACATCAGCGTGCACGAGCCACGCACCCCGCAAGACAAGGACACCGCGTTCGCCTTCTCGATGGAAGGCTACTCGGGCTCCGCCGAACCGCGCCAGCAAGTGCCGTTCGCCTGGTCGCCGGGCTGGAACTCGCCGCAAGCCTGGAACAAGTTCCAGGACGAGGTCGGTGGCCACCTGCGTGCCGGTGACCCGGGCGAGCGCCTGATCGAATCGCAAGGCGATCGCCTGAACTGGTTCAACGCCATCCCGGGCGCCTTCAACCCGGCCCGTGGCACCTGGACTGCAGTACCGTTCTTCCACCTGTTCGGCAGCGAAGAAAGCTCCTCGCGCGCCGCCCCGGTGCAAACGCGTATTCCGGCCGCCTACGTCGGCCTGGCCAAGTCCGAAGCCGACCGCCTGGGTGTCAACGAAGGAGCGCTGCTGAGCCTGAACGTGGGTGGCGTGGCCCTGCGCCTGCCGCTGCGTATCAATGAAGAACTGGGCGCAGGCCTGGTCGCGCTGCCGAAAGGCCTGGCTGGCATTCCGCCTGCCATCTTCGGTGCACCCGTAGAAGGCCTGCAGGAGGCAGCACAATGAGCTGGTTCACCCCCGAAGTGATCGATGTGATCATCCAGGTCGTCAAGGCTATCGTGGTGCTGCTGGCCGTAGTGGTCTGCGGCGCCCTGCTCAGCTTCGTCGAGCGCCGCCTGCTGGGCTGGTGGCAGGATCGCTACGGCCCTAACCGTGTCGGCCCGTTCGGCATGTTCCAGATCGCCGCCGACATGCTGAAGATGTTCTTCAAGGAAGACTGGAACCCGCCCTTCGTCGACAAGATGATTTTCACCCTGGCGCCGGTCGTGGCCATGAGCGCGCTGCTGATCGGCTTCTCGATCATCCCGATCACACCCGGCTGGGGCGTTGCCGACCTGAACATCGGCCTGCTGTTCTTCTTCGCCATGGCTGGCCTGTCGGTATACGCCGTACTGTTCGCCGGTTGGTCGTCGAACAACAAGTACGCCTTGCTGGGCAGCCTGCGGGCGTCGGCACAGACCGTTTCGTACGAGGTGTTCCTGGGCCTGGCGCTGATGGGCGTGGTGGTGCAGGTGGGTTCGTTCAACATGCGCGACATCGTTGAATACCAGGCCCAGAACCTGTGGTTCATCATTCCGCAGTTCTTCGGCTTCTGCACCTTCTTCATCGCTGGCGTCGCCGTGACTCACCGTCACCCGTTCGACCAGCCAGAAGCGGAACAGGAACTGGCCGACGGCTACCACATTGAGTATGCCGGCATGAAATGGGGCATGTTCTTCGTCGGTGAGTACATCGGCATCATCCTCATCTCGGCGCTGCTGGTGACCCTGTTCTTCGGCGGCTGGCACGGCCCGTTCGGCATCCTGCCGCAGGTGCCGTTCCTGTGGTTCGCGCTGAAAACCGCGTTCTTCATCATGCTGTTCATCCTGCTGCGCGCCTCGATCCCGCGCCCACGCTATGACCAGGTGATGGACTTCAGCTGGAAGTTCTGCCTGCCGCTGACCCTGATCAATTTGCTGGTGACCGCTGCGATCGTGCTTTACAACACGCCAGCCGTCGCGGCCCAGTGAGGATTTGACCCATGTTCAAATATATCGGCGACATCGTTAAAGGCACCGGCACTCAGCTGCGCAGCCTGGCAATGGTGTTCTCCCACGGGTTCCGCAAGCGCGACACCCTGCAGTACCCCGAAGAAGCTGTGTACCTGCCGCCGCGCTATCGCGGCCGCATCGTCCTCACCCGCGACCCCGACGGCGAGGAGCGCTGCGTGGCGTGCAACCTCTGCGCGGTGGCCTGCCCGGTCGGCTGCATCTCGCTGCAGAAGGCCGAGACCGAGGACGGCCGTTGGTACCCTGAGTTCTTCCGCATCAACTTCTCGCGTTGCATCTTCTGCGGCCTGTGCGAGGAAGCGTGCCCGACCACCGCGATCCAGCTGACTCCGGATTTCGAAATGGCCGAGTTCAAGCGTCAGGACCTGGTGTACGAGAAAGAAGATCTGCTGATCTCCGGCCCCGGCAAGAACCCTGACTACAACTTCTACCGTGTTGCGGGTATGGCGATCGCTGGCAAGCCGAAGGGCTCTGCGCAGAACGAGGCCGAGCCGATCAACGTGAAGAGCTTGCTCCCATAAGGACAGAAAGATGGAATTCGCTTTCTACTTCGCATCCGGGATCGCCGTGGTCTCCACCCTTCGGGTGGTAACCGGCACCAACCCCGTGCACGCCCTGCTCTACCTGATCATTTCGCTGATTTCCGTGGCAATGATCTTCTTCGCCCTCGGTGCGCCGTTTGCCGGCGCCCTGGAAGTGATCGCCTACGCTGGCGCCATCATGGTGCTGTTCGTGTTCGTGGTGATGATGCTCAACCTGGGGCCGGCCTCGGTCGCCCAGGAACGCGGCTGGCTCAAGCCAGGCATATGGGCGGGGCCGGTGATACTGGGCACCCTGCTGCTGCTGGAACTGCTGTACGTGCTGTTCGTCACCCCGAGCGGTGCCGGCATCAGCGGCACCACCGTGGGCCCGAAAGAAGTGGGCATCAGCCTGTTCGGCCCGTACCTGCTGGTGGTCGAACTGGCTTCGATGCTGCTGCTCGCCGCAGCCGTCACCGCCTTCCACCTGGGCCGCAACGAGGCGAAGGAGTAAATCATGGGTGCTATCCCTCTCGAGCATGGTCTGGCGGTCGCCGGCATCCTGTTCTGCTTAGGTCTGGTTGGCCTGATGGTCCGCCGCAACATCCTCTTCGTGCTCATGAGCCTGGAAGTCATGATGAACGCCTCTGCCCTGGCGTTCGTCGTCGCCGGTGCCCGTTGGGTCCAGCCCGACGGCCAGGTGATGTTCATTCTGGTGATCAGCCTGGCAGCCGCCGAGGCCAGCATTGGCCTGGCCATCCTGCTGCAGCTGTATCGCCGCTTCCACACTCTCGACATCGATGCTGCCAGTGAGATGCGCGGATGAACCTTCTCTTCCTGACTTTCGTCTTCCCCCTGATCGGCTTCCTGCTGCTGTCGTTCTCGCGCGGGCGGTTCTCGGAGAACCTGTCCGCCCTGATCGGCGTCGGCTCGGTCGGCCTCTCGGCCGCGACAGCCGCCTACGTTATCTGGCAATTCAACGTCGCACCGCCTGAAGGCGGCGCGTACAGCCAGCTGCTGTGGCAGTGGATGTCGGTGGACGGCTTCGCGCCGACCTTCACCCTGCACCTGGACGGCCTGTCGGTCACCATGCTCGGCGTGGTCACTGGCGTGGGCTTCCTGATCCACCTGTTCGCGTCCTGGTACATGCGTGGCGAAGCCGGTTACTCGCGCTTCTTCTCGTACACCAACCTGTTCATCGCCAGCATGCTGTTCCTGATCCTGGGCGATAACCTGCTGTTCATCTACTTCGGCTGGGAAGGCGTGGGCCTGTGCTCGTACCTGTTGATCGGTTTCTACTACAGCAACCGCAACAACGGTAACGCGGCACTCAAGGCCTTCATCGTCACCCGTATCGGCGACGTGTTCATGGCCATCGGCCTGTTCATCCTGTTCGCCCAGCTGGGTACCTTGAACGTGCAGGAACTGCTGGTACTGGCACCGCAGAAGTTCCAGGCGGGTGACACCTGGATGGTGCTGGCGACCCTGATGCTGTTGGGTGGCGCGGTCGGTAAATCGGCCCAGTTGCCCTTGCAGACCTGGCTGGCCGACGCGATGGCAGGCCCTACCCCGGTTTCGGCACTGATCCACGCGGCAACCATGGTGACTGCGGGCGTGTACCTGATCGCCCGTACCAACGGCCTGTTCCTGCTGGCCCCGGACATCCTGCACCTGGTGGGTGTGGTCGGTGGTGTGACCCTGGTGCTGGCCGGCTTCGCCGCGCTGGTACAGACCGACATCAAGCGTATCCTCGCCTACTCGACCATGAGCCAGATCGGCTACATGTTCCTGGCCCTGGGCGTGGGTGCCTGGGACGCGGCGATCTTCCACCTGATGACCCACGCCTTCTTCAAGGCCCTGCTGTTCCTTGCGTCCGGTGCGGTGATCGTTGCCTGCCACCACGAGCAGAACATCTTCAAGATGGGCGGCCTGTGGAAGAAGCTGCCGCTGGCCTACGCCAGCTTCGTGGTCGGTGGCGCCGCCCTGGCGGCCCTGCCGATCGTGACCGTGGGCTTCTACTCCAAGGACGAGATCCTCTGGGAAGCCTTCGCCAGCGGCAATACCGGCCTGCTGTACGCCGGCCTGGTCGGTGCGTTCATGACCTCGCTGTACACCTTCCGCCTGATCTTCATCGCCTTCCACGGCGAAGCCAAGACCGAAGCCCACGCCGGCCACGGCATCAGCCACTGGCTGCCACTGGGCGTGCTGATCGTGCTGTCGACCTTCGTCGGCGCCTGGATCACCCCACCGCTGGCAGGCGTGCTGCCTGAAAGCGCCGGCCACGCCGGTGGTGACGCCAAGCACTCGCTGGAGATCGCCTCGGGCGCCATCGCCATCGCCGGTATCCTGCTGTCAGCCCTGCTGTTCCTGGGCAAGCGCCGCTTCGTCAGCGCGATCGCCAACAGCGGCATCGGCCGCGTCCTGTCGGCCTGGTGGTTCGCCGCCTGGGGCTTCGACTGGATCTACGACAAGCTCTTCGTCAAACCCTACCTGCTGATCTGCCACATCCTGCGCAAGGACCCGGTAGACCGCAGCATCGGCCTGATCCCTCGGATGGCGCGTGGCGGCCACGTCGCCATGAGCAAGACCGAGACCGGCCAGCTGCGCTGGTACACCGCCTCGATCGCCGTCGGCGCCGTGCTGGTGCTCGGTGCTGTGGTAGTGGCTGCGGTATGACTATGAATCTTGCGACTTTGCCAAAGGAAACCAACCCGTCATGATTTTGCCTTGGCTGATCCTGATCCCCTTCATCGGCGGCTTCCTGTGCTGGCTGGGTGAGCGCTTCGGCGCCACCCTGCCGCGCTGGATCGCGCTGCTGACCATGTCCCTGTTGCTCGGCATCGGCCTGTACCTGTGGGGCACCGGCGACTACACCCTGGCGCCTGCGCCGGGTGCCGAACCTGCCTGGGCACTCGAATACAAAGTCGAGTGGATCAAGCGCTTCGGCATCAGCATCCACCTGGCCCTCGATGGCCTGTCGCTGCTGATGATCCTGCTCACCGGCCTGCTCGGTGTGCTGTCGGTACTGTGCTCCTGGAAAGAGATCCAGCGCCACGTCGGCTTCTTCCACCTCAACCTGATGTGGATCCTCGGCGGCGTGGTCGGTGTATTCCTGGCCCTGGACCTGTTCCTGTTCTTCTTCTTCTGGGAAATGATGCTGGTGCCGATGTATTTCCTCATCGCGCTCTGGGGTCACAGCTCGGCGGACGGCAAGAAGACCCGGATCTATGCCGCAACCAAGTTCTTCATCTTCACTCAGGCCAGCGGCCTGATCATGCTGGTCGCGATCCTTGGCCTGGTGCTGGTCAACTACAACACCACCGGCGTGCTCACCTTCAACTACAGCGACCTGCTCAAGGCCGAGCTGCCGCCTGGCGTCGAGTACGTGCTGATGCTGGGCTTCTTCATCGCCTTCGCGGTCAAGCTGCCAGTGGTGCCCTTCCACTCCTGGCTGCCTGATGCGCACGCCCAGGCGCCAACCGCAGGTTCCGTGGACCTGGCGGGCATCTTGTTGAAGACTGCGGCCTACGGCCTGCTGCGCTTCGCCCTGCCGCTGTTCCCGAACGCTTCGGCAGAGTTTGCGCCGATCGCCATGACCCTGGGCCTTATCGGTATCTTCTACGGTGCCTTCCTGGCCTTCGCGCAAACCGACATCAAGCGCTTGATCGCCTTCTCCAGCGTCTCGCACATGGGCTTCGTGCTGATCGGTATCTACTCCGGCAGCCAGCAAGCCCTGCAAGGCGCGGTGATCCAGATGCTGGCCCACGGCCTGTCGGCCGCCGCACTGTTCATCCTGTCCGGCCAGCTGTACGAGCGCCTGCACACCCGTGACATGCGTCAAATGGGTGGCCTGTGGCACCGCATCGCCTACCTGCCTGCAATCAGCCTGTTCTTCGCCGCCGCATCGCTGGGCCTACCAGGCACCGGCAACTTCGTCGGCGAGTTCCTGATCCTGATCGGCAGCTTTGCCAGCGTGCCATGGATCACCGTGATCGCCACCACCGGCCTGGTCTTCGGCTCGGTCTACTCGCTGATCATGATCCACCGTGCCTACTTCGGCCCAAGCAAGAGCGACACCGTGCTGGCCGGCATGGACGGCCGCGAGCTGATCATGGTGCTGGGCCTGGCGGTGCTGCTGATCGTGCTTGGTGTGTACCCGCAGCCGTTCCTCGACACTTCTGCCGCCACCATGAGCGGTGTGCAGCAGTGGCTTGGCTCCGCTTTCACTCAACTCGCTTCGGCCCGGTAAGAGCGCTATGGAATTCACCACTCAACACTTCATCGCATTGGCGCCGATGCTGATCACCACCATCACCACGGTGGTGGTGATGCTGGCGATCGCCTGGAAGCGCAACCACTCGCAGACCTTCCTGCTGTCCACCGTGGGCCTTAACCTGGCCCTGCTGTCGATCCTGCCGGCCCTCAAGGTTGCACCGCTGGCGGTCACCTCGCTGATCACCATCGACAAGTTCGCCTGCCTGTACATGGCGATCATCCTGGTGGCCACGCTGGCCTGCGTCACCCTCGCCCACGCCTACCTTGGCGAAGGCTCCAAGGGCTTCCCGGGCAACCGCGAAGAGCTGTACCTGCTGCTGCTGATGTCGGCCCTCGGTGGCCTGGTGCTGGTCAGCGCCAACCACCTGGCCGGCCTGTTCATCGGCCTGGAGCTGCTGTCGGTACCGGTCTACGGCCTGGTGGCGTACGCCTTCTTCAACAAGCGCTCGCTGGAAGCCGGCATCAAGTACATGGTGCTGTCGGCCGCAGGTTCGGCCTTCCTGCTGTTCGGCATGGCACTGCTGTACGCCGATGCAGGCAGCCTGAGCTTCGACCAGATCGGCAAAGCCCTGGCAGCCACCAACATGCCAAGCCTGGTTGCACAACTGGGCCTGGGCATGATGCTGGTCGGCCTGGCCTTCAAGCTGTCGCTGGTCCCCTTCCACCTGTGGACCCCGGACGTGTACGAAGGCGCCCCGGCGCCGGTTGCCGCGTTCCTGGCCACCGCGAGCAAGGTGGCGGTGTTCGCCGTGGTCGTGCGCCTGTTCATGCTCTCCCCTGCTGCCAGCAGCGGCGTGCTGAGCACCGTACTGGCGGTGATCGCGGTTGCCTCGATCCTGGTCGGTAACCTGCTGGCACTGACCCAGAGCAACCTCAAGCGCCTGCTCGGTTACTCGTCCATCGCCCACTTCGGCTACCTGGTCATCGCCCTGGTCGCCAGCAAGGGCCTGGCCCTGGAAGCCATGGGCGTGTACCTGGTCACCTACGTGATCACCAGCCTTGGCGCCTTCGGCGTCATCACGCTGATGTCTTCGCCTTACGGCGGCCGTGACGCCGATGCCCTGTACGAGTACCGCGGCCTGTTCTGGCGCCGCCCGTACCTGACTGCGGTACTGACCGTGATGATGCTGTCGCTGGCCGGTATCCCGCTGACTGCGGGCTTCATCGGCAAGTTCTACATCATCGCCACCGGCGTCGAGTCGCACCTGTGGTGGCTGGTCGGCGCCCTGGTGATCGGTAGCGCCATCGGCGTTTACTACTACCTGCGCGTCATGGTCACCCTGTACCTGGTCGAGCCGAACCTGCGTCGCCACGACGCCCCGCTGAAGTGGGAACAGCGCACTGGCGGCGTCATGCTGCTGGCTATCGCGATCCTGGCCTTCGTGCTCGGTGTGTACCCGCAACCGCTGCTGGAAATGGTTCAGCAGGCGGGCCTGCAACTGATCGGCTGACCTCCGGCGATCCTGAACAACCCCGCCTCGGCGGGGTTGTTCTTTTTCAGGGCTACAGAACGAAAGCTGTGCTTCGTCTGACACTTGCAGCGTCAGATTCCCGCTTATCGATCTGGAAGCCCTTGCCATGCGCCCTACCCTCCCCCTCTCCTTGCTGGCCCTGTTGGCCTCCAGCGCCACCCAGGCCACAGGCCGCGTCGAACTCGACCAAGTGTTGATCGAAGATCAGCAACAGACCGAACTGGAGGCTGCCGCCGAGCACCTGCGGGAAATCCCTGGCGCCAGCAATCTGGTGGACATGAACCGCGTGGGGCAAGGCCGGGTCGCCAGCAATCAGGATGTGCTGGCCTACCAGCCTGGGGTGTTCGCCCAGTCGGCGGGCAATGATGGCATCAAGCTGTCGATCCGTGGTTCGGGCATCAACCGCGCTCCGGGGGCGCACGGCTCCGGGGTCTACACGATGTTCGACGGCTTGCCGCTGACCGGCCCCGGCGGCACCCCTTATGAACTGTTCGAGCCGCTATGGCTGAGCCGCGCCGAGGTACTGCGCGGGGCCAATGGCTTCGATCAGGGCGCCCTGGCCCTGGGGGGTGCCATCAACTATGTCACCCACACCGGTTACGATGCCGCGCCACTGCAGGTGCGCTACGAGGTTGGTAGCCGCGGCTACCAACATCGGCACATCAGTTCTGGCCAGGTGCTGGGCAACCTCGATTACTACGTGGCGCTGACCGACTCGGAATACGACGGCTATCAGGCGCACAGCAGTGGCAGCGCCAAGGGTATCGCCGCCAATGTCGGCTACCGGTTCAACCCGAACCTTGAAACACGTTTTTACCTGCGTTATCGCGAAACCGAGAACGACCTGGCCGGGCGCCTGACCAAGGACCAGATCAAGCACGACCCGCGTGCCGCCAACGCGGCGTACCTGGCCCGCGACGACAGCCGGCCGCAACCGGGCAGCACCTGGGTGGCCAACAAGACCACTTTCTACCTTGACGACGATGCCCGGGTAGAAGCCGGGCTGGTCTATCACGACTTCCCGATGGACCTGCGCGAAGGCCCGATGCGCCTCAAGGTCGCCTACACCGATGTCAGCGGCACCCTGAACTACCTGCGCCGCGATACCCTGCTGGGCCACGAGAGCAAGACCACCGTGGGCTGGCGGACCACCAAACACCTGCCCAACAGCGGTGCCTCGCAATTTGCCCGCACCAGCGGTGACAACTTCGGCGCGCGTAGCCGCGACTTCAGCTACCAGGGCTCGGATACCGTGCTGCATGTCGGCAACGATCTGGAGCTGATCCCTGATTTGTGGCTGACCACGGGCCTGGCGATGATCTATACCCGACGTGAAAGTGACGTCAGCTACCCTGCCACCGGCGGCAAGGTCAGCCAGCACGACTGGGACTACGCGCCGCGCCTGGGCCTGCGCTATGACATCAACCCGCACCTGCAGGTCTATGGCAACCTGAGCCGGTCCGTCGAGCCACCGCACCCGTGGTCGCTGATCTGGAGCGCCACGGCGGCGACACAACCTGTCGAAATGCAGAACCAGACAGCCACCACGCTTGAACTGGGCGCACGCGGCGACTCTGCGCTGGGGCGCTGGGACCTGGCGTGGTATTACTCGCAAGTGCGCCACGAACTGCTGGCCGTGGAAATCGTGCAGGGCCTGCCGGCCAAAGAATACAATGCCAGCGCCACCGTACACCAAGGTGTCGAGGCGGGCCTGGACAGCACCTTGTGGGAGCAAGCCGGCAGGGGCAAGCTGAGCCTGCGCCAGGCCTACACCTTCAGTGACTTCCACTACCGTGACGATGACACCTTCGCTGACAACCGCTTGCCTGGCATCCCCATGCATTACTACCAGGCCGAGTTGCGCTACGACTGGCCGAGCGGGTTCTATGCCGGGGTCAATACGCAGATGGCCTCCAAGGTGCAGGTCGACTATGCCAACAGTTACCACGCCGATGCCTATGCCTTGCTGGGGGCACGCCTGGGTTGGGACTCACCGAAACAGGACTGGCAGACCTGGCTGGACCTGCGCAACCTGACCAACAAGCGCTATGCCGCGACAGTGACGCCGGGCTACAACGATGGCGGGCAGGACATCGCCCGGTCGACGCCGGGCGAAGGGTTTGCGGTCTATGCAGGGGTGTCCTACAGCTTCCGATAAACGGCCGGGGCCGCTGCGCGGCCCATTGCCGTCACCCTCAAACCGCCCTGTTCAACTTCACCCACGAGGCGAACTTGTCGATAAAGGCCTGCAGAAACGGCCGGGTCTTGTCGTTGAGCTTGCCCGAATCCTCGAACAGGTTGGCCGCGCCACCGAGGTACGCCTCAGGCATCTGCATGCAGGGCATGTCGAGAAACACCAGCGACTGGCGCACGGCATGGTTGGCGCCAAAACCGCCAATCGCCCCCGGCGACACACTCACCACCGCAGCCGGTTTGCCGCTCCAGGCGCTTTGACCATAGGGCCGCGAGCCGACGTCGATGGCATTTTTCAAGCAACCCGGCACCGAACGGTTGTACTCCGGCGTGACGAACAGCACCGCATCACTGCCGCGGATCTGCTCGCGAAAGCGCTGCCAGGGCTCAGGTGCGTTGGCCTCGACGTCCTCGTTATACAGGGGCAGGTCACCAATCTCGACGATCTTCAAGGCAAGGCTGGACGGCGCCAGCTCCGAAAGTGCGCGGGCTACCTTGCGGTTGTAGGAATCCTTGCGCAAGCTGCCGACGACGACCGCTACCGAATACACCTGGCTCATGGCGATTTCCAACCTTTGCTGGCTAAGAGACGTTGTAGTTATAGATGACCGTTTCTCGCCGCTTTGGTTTTTTTTCCACGAGGGGAAAACTTCCGGGTATCTTGTACGGTCTATGTTTGCAGATATTTCCTACGTAATTCAGAGGTTTTCACCCAAATGGCAGCAGTAATGGTCGGCCAATTCCACGCCCGTGACGCCGAAGGCCGCATCTACCCCGTCCACGAGTTCCAGGAGTCCACCCTCCAGGTCGACGGCAGCGCGCTGGGCGCACCGATCACCACCTACCGCCTGGCAATCGGCGACCGCGTCAACCACCTGGGCGAAAACCGTTTCGAGCTGGCACAGACCGGCGTCGAGATCATTCGCATTCCTTGATGCAGTCCACGGTGTAGCGACCGCTTTCGTTCTGCAGGCCATGCACGTCGGCAACGAAACCCGGGAAGCCATCGTTGAAAGCTCGGGCAAACGCCAGGTAGTCGAGTATCGAGCGGGTCGCTTCGGTGAACCGCTCTCCCGGCATGATCAATGGAATGCCGGGCGGATACGGCACCAGCATCACCGCTGCGACACGGCCAAGCAGGGCTTCGATCGGCACCGCCTCCACTTCGCCGCGTACCATCTGGTCATAGGCCCGTGCCGGGCTGACGGCAACCTCCGGCAAGCTTGTGAACAACCGTTTGAGCTGCTTGGCCGTGGCATTGGCGCGGTAGCACTCGTGAAGCTGGTCACACAGCTCGCGCAACCCCATGCCTTGATAACGTGAAGTGTCCGCTGCCACCACACTCGGCAGGCAGGCGCTCAACCGGGTATTGCCGTCATAGTGGCGTTTGAACTCCAGTAGCTCTGTCAGCAAGGTGCTCCACTTGCCCTTGGTGATGCCCATGGAGAACAGCACCAGGAAGCTGTACAGGCCGGTTTTTTCCACCACCAGGCCGCGCTCCCATAGAAACTTGCTGACCACCGCCGCCGGAATACCCTGCTCGCCCAACACACCCCCTGCGCTCAAGCCGGGCATGACCAAGGTCACCTTCAGCGGGTCGAGCAACACGTAGTTGCCCGCCACTTCACCAAAACCATGCCACTCAGCCCCCGGCTGAAGCTGCCAGTCCTGCGCGGCAAGGTGCTGTATGCCCTCTGCCGCTGGCGGTTGCCAGATGCTGAACCACCAGTCGGCAGCGGCAATATGCTTGCGCAGGTTGGCCAGCGCCCGGCGAAAGCTCAACGCCTCGTCGAACATTTCCTGCAACAGCGAGCGCCCGGCCGGCCCCTCCATCATGGTCGAGGCCACGTCCAGTGACGCTAGGATGCTGTACTGCGGCGACGTCGAGATGTGCATCATGAACGCTTCGTTGAAGCGGTCACGGTCCAGCTGGCGGCTGGCACCCTCCTGCACATGGATCATCGACGCCTGGCTGAAGGCCGCCAACAGCTTGTGCGTGGAGTGGGTGCTGAACACCAGCGGGCTGTCAGCAGCGCAGGCCGTGCCCATGGCATAGCGCCCTTCGAAGAACTCGTGAAACGCCGCGTAGGCGAACCAGGCCTCGTCAAAGTGCAGCACCTCGACACTGGCCCCCAGCGTCTGCTTGATCATCCCGGCGTGGTAGCACAGGCCGTCGTAGGTGGAATTGGTGACCACTGCCAGCTTGATCCGCTGCCCGCGATCACGCGCCAGGGGGTTGGCCTGGACCTTCGCCTGGATCGATGCAGGGCTGAACTCACTGAGGGGTATCGGGCCGATGATGCCCAGCTCGTTGCGCTCGGGGCACAGGTAAATGGGAATGGCCCCGGTCATGATGATCGCGTGGACCACCGATTTGTGGCAGTTGCGGTCCACCAGCACCAGGTCATCACGGCCGACCATGGCGTGCCAGACGATCTTGTTGGCAGTGGAGGTGCCGTTGATCACGAAAAACGTGTGGTCGGCGCCGAAGTTGCGTGCAGCCCTGGCCTCTGCCTGGGCCAAGGGGCCGGTGTGGTCGAGCAGCGAACCCAGCTCCGGCACTGAAACGGACAAGTCCGAACGCAGGGTGTTTTCGCCAAAAAACTGGTGAAAGGCCTGGCCCACCGGGCTCTTGTGGTAGGCCACACCGCCGCCGTGCCCCGGTGTGTGCCAGGAGTAGTTGGATTGCGCGGTGTGTTGCACCAAGGCTTTGAAAAACGGCGGCAGCAGGCCGTCAAGGTAGCTGTGGGCGGCGCGTGCCACCTGGCGCGCAAGAAACGGCACGGTGTCTTCGAACAGATAGAGAATGCCGCGCAACTGGTTCAGCTCGCTCATGACCTCGGCGGGGGCGTTCTCCAGGGTGACCTGTTCGCCCAACGCAAAAATCGGCAGGTCAGGTGCGCGCAAACGGGCCAGGCGAATCAGCTCGGCCATGTTCTGTAGCAGGTGAGTGTTCTCGCCCACGCCCTCGGCGGCGATCAGCATGCAGGCCAGGCCGTGGTGGGTGGCCGCGACCAGGCGCGCTTCGGCGTGGTCCGCTGCGGCCAGGATGGCAAAGCCGTCCTGGCGCAACTCCTCGGCGATACCCCGGATGCGGTCACCGGCAACACTGTCGGCCTTGATCGCACGGTGGACGATGAGGATGGGGAACTTGAGGTCCTTGTACATCAGGCAGCTACCTCTGCAGGACGGGGTGTCCTTTTCAGGGTAGTTGTAGGAGCGGCCTTGTGTCGCGAAAGGGTCGCGTAGCGGCCCCAGGTTCTGTGTCGCTGCAGAGATTGCCGGGGCCGCTACGCGCCCCTTTCCGACCGGTCCGGCGCCCCGGCAAGGCCGCTCCTACAAAGGGCGCATGGTCAAGGTGCAGGGGCTTCGCTCAACGCCTGCCACATCGCCGGCGCCCCCGCCGATTTGGCGATCGCCGCCAGCCGTTCGGCATGCGCTTCCAGCTCTTCGGCACTGGCCATGATCACCCGCCCAGGTGCACGGCCGGTAATACGGCGGATCTCGCTGCCGCCACCGCCCTGCCCGTCACTGTCGCCGTCAGCACCTTGCCCGGCCAGCGACAGGCTGGTCTGGCCGCCGGTCATTGCCAGGTAAACGTCGGCCAGCAGTTCCGAGTCGAGCAGTGCGCCGTGCAGCTCACGGCCCGAGTTGTCGATGTCGTAGCGTTTGCACAACGCGTCGAGGCTGTTGCGCTGCCCCGGGTGACGGGAACGCGCCAGCAACAGGGTATCGAGGATGGTGCAATGCTGCGCAAGGTCGGCGCGGTCGTGCTGGCCCAGCAGGGCGAACTCGTTGTTGATGAAGCCAACGTCGAACGCCGCGTTGTGGATGACCAGCGTGGCGCCCTGGATGAACTCGAAGAATTCATCCGCAACCTCGGCGAAGCGCGGCTTGCCGATCAGGAAGCTGTCGGTGATGCCGTGAACGCCGATGGCGCCCTCGTCACTCTCGCGATCCGGTTGCAGGTAGACGTGGAAATGCCGCCCGGTCAGGCGACGGCCCATGACCTCGACACAGCCGATCTCGATGATGCGATGGCCTTCGCTGACCGGCATGCCGGTGGTTTCGGTATCGAGAATGACCAGGCGTTTATCTTGCTGCTGCTCCACGCGGGGGCTCCAACTTGCATCAGTTACAAAGGACGCGATTGTACCCCAGCTCAACGCTGGGCGCGCACCTCATCGACCCCGCGGTTGGCCAGCTGGTCGGCCCGTTCGTTGCCCGGGTGGCCGATGTGGCCGCGCACCCACTTCCAGCTCACCTTGTGCCGGTTGACCTGTTCGTCGAGCAACTGCCAGAGGTCGGCGTTTTTCACCGGCTCCTTGGCTGCAGTCTTCCAGCCCCGTTTCTTCCAGTTGACCATCCATTCGTTGATGCCTTTCATCACGTACTGCGAGTCGGTGGTCAGCACTACCTCGCATTCACGCTTGAGCGACATCAGGCCCTGGATCGCGGCCATCAGCTCCATGCGGTTGTTGGTGGTCTCGCGTTCGCCGCCCCACAGTTCCTTCTCGACGCCCTTGTAGATCATCAGCACGCCCCAGCCGCCAGGGCCAGGGTTGCCCTTGCAGGCGCCATCGGTAAACATTTCGACGCTATCGCTCATGTACCACTCTTGTTCAGTGCTTTTCAGTATCAGGATTGGCCACCGTACGGTTGACCTTGGCCAGCGGCAGCGGCAGCAGTTTGCCCATGGGCTCGCGGCGTTCCAGGCGCAACGGCCGCAGGCCGACCACCATCTTGCGCGCCACCAGCAGGTACACGCCGCCGCCGGAAATTTGCCAGCCGCCCGCCACCCGCTCCCAGCCTGCCAGGCGTTGCTGCCAGGCCGGCGAGGCAAGCGGCGGACGATAGCACCCGAAGCGGCGTTTCTCCAGCGCGAAGCCGAGCAGGTTGAGCCAGTCGCCAACCCGCGAAGGCGAGATGCAGCGGGCCTTGCGCAGGGCGCCATGGCTGAACAGGTGGCGCATGCCCCAACTGCTCCAGGGGTTGATGCCGACAATCAGCAGGTGCCCACCCGGGCGAACGGCGCTGGCGGCCTCGCGCAACAAGCCATGGGGGGTGAGGCTGAAGTCCAGGCCATGCTGCAGCACCACCACGTCGGCAGCATGCTCGCTCAATGGCCAGGCCTGCTCTTCACAGACGATTTCCACGCCCGGCAAGGGTGCCCCGAGGCGCACGTTGCGCTGCACCTGGGGCGCGCTGGGCGGCGCTTCGGCACAGGGCCCATAGTGCACCAGGTAACCGCCAAAGAAGCGCCCCAGCTCTTCTTCCAGCAGTTTTTCCTCTTCTTTGAGCATCAACTGGCCGAGCGGGCCATTGAACCACTCACGGGCCAGGCTGATCAGCTCGACCCAATCGGGGTCGGCCTGGGCAAAGGCTTGGTCGGTCATTGCGTTCTCCCTCGAAGGTTCTCGTGCCACGCCATCGCGGCTAAGATGCCCTCATGTCCCACGCTTGGCGATACGGATCCGCACCATGATACAGATCGATGCTCTCCCCGCTTTCTCCGACAACTACATCTGGTTGTTACAGGATACTGCCAAACGCCGTTGCGCGGTGGTCGACCCCGGCGACGCCGGCCCAGTGGAACGTTGGCTGGCGGCCAACCCCGACTGGATATTGAGCGATATCCTCGTGACCCACCATCACAACGACCATGTCGGCGGTGTCGAACGGCTCAAGCAATTGACCGGCGCCAAGGTCTACGGCCCGGCCAACGAGCAGATTCCCGCCCGCGACGCCGCACTGGCAGACGGCGATGAAATCAGCGTGCTGGGCTTGGCGTTCCAGGTCATCGGCGTACCTGGCCATACACTGGGGCATATCGCCTTTTACTCAGCGCAACCAGCCACACCCTTGCTGTTCAGTGGCGACACGCTGTTCGCCGCCGGTTGCGGGCGCATGTTCGAAGGCACTGCCGAACAGATGCACCCTTCCCTGCAGCGCCTGGCCGCCCTGCCGGCGCACACTGAGGTGTATTGCGCCCACGAATACACGCTGAGCAACCTGCGCTTTGCCAAGGCAGTGGAGCCACAAAACCCGCACGTTCTGCAGCGCTTCGACGAGGTTACCCGGCTACGCGCCGACAATCGCATCACATTGCCATCAACGATTGGCCTGGAACGGCTTACCAACCCCTTTATTCGCACGACTGAAACATCCGTTAAACAAAAAGCAGACGAATGGAAGGGACATTCAAACACCACGCATGTCGCTGTTTTTGCTGCCTTGAGGTCTTGGAAGGACACCTTCTGATAACCTCAAGATATATCGCATGTGAGGGTCAAAGGTTGACCAGGCCGGTAGCGGTTTCTAGAATCGCCGAAATTTTTCGCCCGGATACCTGTCCCAGCCGATGTCTTCCCGTAGCCGCAGAACCTCTCATTCCGTCGCCCTGACGCGTCTGGCCCAAATCAGTGCGCTGGCCCTGGCCGCCACGTTGGTGGGCTGCCAGAGCACCCGTCAGCTCGACGAATCCGATAGCGTTCGCGCGCACAACTATCAGGCGCGGATCAAGCACAAGCCGGCCCCGCTACTGATCAAGCCGGCCGAGCAGGTGCCGCAGGACGTGTGGGAGCGCATGCGCCAGGGCTTCACCCTGCAGGACAGCATCGACGTCAACCCGCGCATCGAGCAGCAGCGCCTGTGGTTCGCCAGCAACCCGCGCTTCATCGAAAGCGCCGGCGAGCGCGGCAGCCTCTACCTGCACTACATCGTCGAGCGCCTCGAAGAACGCGATATGCCGCTGGAGCTGGCGCTGCTGCCAGCCATCGAAAGCGCCTACAACCCGATGGCCTACTCGCGCGCCCATGCGGCAGGCATGTGGCAGTTCATCCCGTCCACCGGCCGCCACTTCAACCTGCGCCAAACCAACTTCTATGACGGCCGTCGCGACGTGACCGCCTCGACCAACGCCGCGCTGGACTACCTGAGCCGCCTGCACGACATGTTCAACGGCGACTGGTTGCTGGCCCTGGCCGCCTACAATGCCGGTGAAGGCACGGTCAGCCGCGCCATCGAACGCAACGAAAAGCTCGGCCTGCCAACCGATTACTGGAACCTGCCCCTGCCGCAGGAAACCCGCGACTACGTGCCTAAACTGCTGGCCCTGTCGCAGGTGGTGTCCACTCCGGATGCCTATGGCGTCAACTTGAACCCGATTGCCAACGAACCCTACTTCGAGGCGGTCGCCATCAATGATCGCCTCGACCTTTCGCGCGTTGCGGCGTTCGCCGACATCGACGAAGACGAGCTGATCCAGCTCAACCCGGCCTTCAAGAAGCGCATGACTGTAGACGGCCCCCAGCAATTGCTGGTGCCCACCGCCAAGGCGCAACTGCTGTCCGCCAGCCTGTCCAACCTCAAGCCTGAGCAGTTGATCAGCCTGCAGCCGAACAAGGCCGTGTTCGCCCGCGCCGTGGCCGAAGCCAAGGCCCCAGTGGCAGCGCGCAGCTACCGGGTCAAGCGTGGCGACAACCTGGGCAGCATTGCCAAGGCGAACCGCGTATCGGTCAGGGACATCAAGCGCTGGAACCGTATGTCCGGCAACAGCCTCCGGGCCGGCCAGGTACTGGCTCTGCGCGGCGGCAATGCGCCGAGTGCCGCCGGTAACCGGGTGGCGGCGTCCTCGAAACGCTCGACCCAGTACAAAGTACGCAAGGGTGACTCGCTGTACCTGGTGGCCAAGCGTTTCAATGTCGAAATGAAACACCTCAAGCGCTGGAACCCGCGCAGCGGGCATGCGCTCAAGCCAGGGCAGACGCTGACCGTTTACCTCTCTCACTGATGTAATGCCAGGGGCCGCTTTGCGGCCCTTTCGCGACGCAAGGCCGCTCCTGCAGGTTTAGCTTTCCTCAAACGATCAACCGCCTTCAAAACCTCTCTTTTTCCAACCCCACCAAGCTGTTACTGTACTCGATCAAAGCCCAACGCCTCTGGATCGGATGCCGACTTGATACGTCCCCTCCTGCTGTCACTCAGCCTGGCCTTGAGCTTTCCCGCCGTCGCGATGGTGAGCGAAAGCCACGGATACGCGCAGTTCGGCATGCTCAAGTACCCAGCCACATTCACCCACTTCGACTGGGTCAACCCGCAAGCGCCCAAAGGCGGCACCTTGCGGGCCATGGCATTCGGTACCTTCGACACGCTCAACCCTTACACCTTCAAGGGTTCGAGCCCGATTACCACGCCGAACTTCCAGCAGTACGGCATCAGCGAACTGAACGAACCGCTGATGATCGGCACCGGGCAGTACGACCCCTCGGGCGACGAACCCACCTCCAGCTACGGCCTGATCGCGCGCTCGGTGGAGTACAGCGAAGACCGCAGCTGGGTGGTGTTCAACCTGCGCCCGCAGGCACGCTTCCATGACGGCCGCCCGATCACCGCGGCGGACGTGGCGTTCTCCTATCGCACACTGCTCAAGGATGGCCACCCCATCTACCGCACCAACCTGCAAGAAGTGCAGCGGGTGGACATCCTCGGCCCCCTGCGTATTCGCTTTGTCTTCAAGCGTGCCGGCAACCCGCTGCTGATCCTGCGCCTGGGTGAAATGCCGGTGTTGCCCAAGCACTACTGGCAAGGCCGCGACTTCAAGGCCACCACCTTCGAGCCGCCGCTGGGCAGTGGGCCCTATCGCATCACCCAGGTGTTGCCCGGGCGCCGCCTGGTGTTCGAGCGGGTAAAGAACTACTGGGGCAAGGACCTTGCGGTCAACCGCGGCAAGTACAACTTCAACCGGGTCGAGTACGAGTTCTACCGCGACGCCACCGTGGCGTTCGAGGCGTTCAAGGCCGGTGAGTTCGACATCTACATCGAGCACCAGGCAAAGAACTGGGCCAATGGCTACAACTTCCCGGCGGTACGCCGTGGCGATGTGATCAAGGCACAGATCCCGCACCGCATCCCAACCCAGACCCAAGGCCTGTTCATGAACAGCCGCAGGGTTGCCTTCAGCGACCCCCGAGTGCGCCAGGCGCTGGGGCTGATGCTCGACTTCGAGTGGACCAACCGCGCCCTGTTCAGCAGCGCCTACCGCCGCTCGACCAGCTATTACCCCAACAGCGAATTCGCCGCCACCGGCCTGCCCACCGGCAAGGAGTGGCTGTTGCTGGCACCGTTCCGTGACCAGTTGCCGGAAAAACTGTTCAGCGAACCCTACAAGGTCAGCCAGACCGACGGCCGCGGCATCAACCGCCAGACCCTGCGCGAGGCCCTGAGCCTGCTTGGCGAAGCCGGCTGGAAGCTGAACGGCCAGCGCCTGGTGGACAGCAAAGGCCAGCAACTGCGCCTGGAGTTGCTGCTGGTTAACCCCAACCTCGAACGCATCCTGCAACCTTATGTCGAAAATCTGTCCAGCATCGGTATCGACGCACGCTTGCGTACCGTGGACCGCGCCCAGTACAAACAACGCCTGGACCAGTTCGATTTCGACATGATTCTGATGACCCTGAACCAGACCTTGAGCCCCGGCCTCGAACAGTGGCTGTACTTTCACTCAAGCCAGGCCTCGACCAAAGGCAGCAAGAACTATGCTGGGGTCAAGGACCCGGTGGTCGACCACCTGCTCGACACCTTGCTCGCCGCGCGCACCCGCGATGACCAGGTGGCCGCCGCCCGCGCCCTGGACCGCGTGCTTTCATGGCAGTACTACATGATCCCCAACTGGTACCTCGACAATCACCGCCTGGCCTACCGCAACCGGTTCGCCTTTGTCACCACGCCGCCCTATACCCTGGGGCTGAACAGCTGGTGGATCAAGACTTCGGAGAAAGCCCAATGATGCCAACGCACCGCCTGCGCCGGCTGGCCGGCAGCCTGCTGCTGGCCTGCCTGAGCCTTCCGGCCCTGGCCGCGCCGCAACACGCGCTTACGCTCTACGACGAGGCGCCCAAGTACCCGGCCAACTTCCAGCACTTCGACTACGTCAACCCGGATGCCCCCAAGGGCGGCACCTTCCGCCAGTCCAGCTTCGGTGGCTTCGACAGCCTCAACCCGTTCATCAACAAGGGCGTGTCGGCCGAGAACATCAGCGTCATCTACGACACGTTGATGCGCCAGAGCCTGGACGAGCCGTTCACCGAATACGGCCTGGTCGCCGGCAAGATCGAAAAGGCCCCGGACAACAGCTGGGTACGCTTCTACCTGCGCCCCGAAGCGCGCTTCCATGACGGCCACCCGATGCGCGCTGAGGATGTGGTGTTCACCTTCAACGCCCTGATCAAGGACGGCGCACCGCTGTACCGCCAATACTACGGCGACGTCGCCGAAGTGGTCGCCGAAGACCCGCTACGGGTGCTGTTCAAGTTCAAGCACCAGAACAACCGCGAACTGCCGCTGATTCTGGGCCAACTGCCGGTACTGCCCAAGCACTGGTACGAAAGCCGCGAGTTCAACCGCGGCAACCTGGAAATCCCCCTGGGCAGCGGCCCGTACAAGGTCGCCGAGGTCAAGGCCGGGCGCACCATCCGCTACGAGCGGGTCAAGGACTACTGGGCCAAGGACCTGCCGATCAACCGCGGCCAGTTCAACTTCGATGCCATGACCTTCGACTCCTACCGCGACACGGCCGTCGCACTGGAGGCATTGAAGGCCGGGGCGTTCGACTATGCGCTGGAGGTCAGCGCAAAAAACTGGGCCACCGCCTACAACGTCCCGGCGGTCCGCGATGGCCGCCTGATCAAGGAAGAGCTGCCCAACGGCAACCCCACCGGCATGCAGGGCTTCATTTTCAACCTGCGCAAACCGGTGTTCCAGGACATCCGCGTGCGCCAGGCGCTAAGCCTGCTGCTGGACTTCGAGTGGACCAACAAGCAGCTGTTCAACGGTGCCTACACCCGCACCGGCAGCTACTTCGAAAACTCCGACATGGCCGCCCGGGGCGTGCCCACGCCTGACGAGCTGAAAATTCTCGAACCGCTGCGCGGCAAAGTGCCCGAGCAAGTCTTCAGCGAGGCTTTCCACAACCCGGTCACCGACGCCAGCGGCATGATCCGCGAACAGCAGCGCCAGGCCTACAAGCTGCTTCAGGACGCCGGCTGGAAGATCGTCGAGGAAAAGATGGTCGACAAGGACGGCAAGCCGGTGTCCATCGAGTTTCTGCTGGCCCAGACCGAGTTCGAGCGCATCCTGCTGCCGTTCAAGCGTAACCTCGCCGACCTGGGCATTGACCTGAACATCCGCCGGGTCGACGTTTCGCAGTACATCACCCGCCTGCGCTCTCGCGACTTCGACATGATCGTCGGGGGTTACCCGCAGTCCAATTCGCCGGGCAACGAACAGCGCGAGTTCTGGTCCAGTGCCGCTGCCGACAACCCTGGCAGCCGCAACTTCATCGGCCTGCGCGACCCGGCCATCGACCAGTTGGTAGAGCAGTTGATCAATGCCGAATCACGCCAGAGCCTGATCAACCATGCGCGCGCACTCGACCGGGTACTGCTGTGGGGCTACTACGTGATCCCCAACTGGCACATCAAGACCTGGCGCGTGGCCTACTGGAACCACATCGGCCACCCCAAGGTGTCGCCCAAGTACGACATCGGCATCGACACCTGGTGGATCAAGCCCGGCGTGACCCCGGCTGTCAGCGACGCCACCCCGGCCGAGGCCAACTGAGATGCTGGCCTATATCCTGCGCCGCCTGCTGCTGATCATCCCGACCCTGTTCGGCATCCTGGTCATCAACTTCATCATCGTCCAGGCCGCGCCTGGCGGCCCGGTCGAGCAGATGATCGCCAAGCTCGAAGGCTTCGAAGGCGCCACCAGCCGCATCGCCGGTGGCGGTGCCGAGGTCTCCGTGGCCGGCTCCAGCTACCGCGGCGCCCAGGGCCTGGACCCGGCATTGGTCGCCGAGATCGAGCGCATGTACGGCTTCGACAAATCGCCGCCTGAACGCCTGTGGATCATGGTCAAGAACTACGCCCAGCTGGACTTCGGCGACAGCTTCTTCCGCGATGCCAAGGTCATCGACCTGATCATCGAGAAGATGCCGGTGTCGATCTCACTGGGGTTGTGGAGCACGCTGATCATGTACCTGGTGTCTATCCCGCTAGGCATCGCCAAGGCCGTGCGCCACGGCAGCCACTTCGATGTCTGGACCAGCTCGGCGATCATCGTCGGCTATGCCATCCCGGCGTTCCTGTTCGCCATCCTGCTGATCGTGCTGTTCGCCGGCGGCAGTTACTTCGACTGGTTCCCGCTGCGCGGGCTGACCTCGAACAACTTCGACGAGCTGTCCACCACCGGCAAGGTGCTGGACTACTTCTGGCACCTGGTATTGCCCATCACCGCGCTGGTCATCGGCAACTTCGCCACCATGACCCTGCTGACCAAAAACAGCTTCCTCGACGAGATCAACAAGCAGTACGTGGTCACCGCCAAGGCCAAGGGCCTGAGCCGCTCACGGGTGCTGTACGGGCATGTGTTCCGTAACGCCATGCTGCTGGTGATCGCCGGCTTCCCTTCGGCCTTCATCGGCATCTTCTTCACAGGCTCGCTGCTGATCGAGGTGATCTTCTCGCTCGACGGCCTGGGCCTGATGAGCTTCGAGGCGGCGATCAACCGCGACTACCCGGTGGTCTTCGGCACCCTGTTCATCTTCACCCTGCTCGGGCTGGTGGTGAAACTGATCGGCGACCTGACCTACACCCTGGTCGATCCACGTATCGACTTCGCCAGCCGGGAGCACTGACATGGCCTTGTCCCCTCTCAACCGACGGCGCTTCGAGCGCTTCAAGGCCAACCGCCGAGGTTGGTGGTCGTTGTGGCTGTTCCTCATCCTGTTCGGCCTGAGCCTGGGTGCCGAGCTGATCGCCAACGACAAACCGATTGCCGTGCGCTACGACGGCGAGTGGTACTTCCCCGCCTTCAAGCGCTACCCAGAGACGACCTTCGGCGGCGAGTTCCCGCTGGAAGCCAACTACAAAAGCCCGTACATCCGCGAGCTGCTGGCCAACAAGGACAGCTTCGTGCTGTGGGCGCCGATCCCGTTCAGCTACCAGAGCATCAACTACGACCTCAAGGTGCCGGCGCCGGCCCCACCTTCGGCGGACAACTGGCTGGGCACCGACGACCAGGGCCGCGACGTGATGGCGCGAGTGATCTACGGCTTCCGCGTTTCAGTGCTGTTCGCCCTGACGCTGACCATCCTCAGCTCCATCATCGGCGTCATCGCCGGCGCCCTGCAGGGGTTCTACGGGGGCTGGGTGGACCTTGCCGGCCAGCGCTTCCTGGAAATCTGGTCGGGGTTGCCGGTGCTGTACCTGCTGATCATCCTCGCCAGTTTCGTGCAGCCCAACTTCTGGTGGCTGCTGGGGATCATGCTGCTGTTCTCGTGGATGAGCCTGGTGGACGTGGTGCGCGCCGAGTTCCTGCGTGGCCGCAACCTCGAATACGTGCGCGCCGCCCGCGCCTTGGGCATGCGCAACGGCGCGATCATGTACCGGCACATCCTGCCCAACGCGATGATCTCGACCATGACCTTCATGCCGTTCATCCTCACGGGCGCCATCGGCACGCTGACCGCCCTGGACTTCCTCGGCTTCGGCCTGCCCGCCGGCTCGCCGTCGCTGGGCGAGCTGGTCGCCCAGGGCAAATCCAACCTGCAGGCGCCGTGGCTTGGCATCAGTGCTTTCGCCGTGCTGGCGGTGATGCTGAGCTTGCTGGTGTTCATCGGTGAATCCGCCCGCGATGCCTTCGACCCAAGGAAATGACATGAGCGAACACAACCTGATCGAAGTGCGTGATCTTGCGGTGGAGTTCGTCACCGGCGAGCAGGTCAACCGCGTGGTCGACGGCATCAGCTTCGACATCCGCAAGGGCGAGACCCTGGCCCTGGTCGGCGAGAGCGGCTCGGGCAAGTCGGTGACCGCCCACTCGATCCTGCGCCTGCTGCCCTACCCCCTCGCCCGCCACCCCAGCGGCAGCATCCACTACGAGGGCAAGGACCTGCTGCAGCAGAGCGAGAAGGCCCTGCGGCATATTCGTGGCAACCGCATTGCGATGATCTTCCAGGAGCCGATGACCTCGCTGAACCCCTTGCACTGCATCGAGAAGCAGATCAACGAGATCCTCTTGCTGCACAAGGGCCTGACCGGCAAGCAAGCCACCGCACGGACCCTGGAACTGCTCGAGCTGGTGGGTATTCCCGACCCCCACAAACGCCTCAAGGCACTGCCCCATGAACTGTCGGGCGGCCAGCGCCAGCGGGTGATGATCGCCATGGCGCTGGCCAACGAGCCGGAGTTGCTGATTGCCGATGAACCGACCACGGCGCTGGATGTGACCGTGCAGTTGAAGATTCTCGACCTGCTCAAGGAACTGCAGGCGCGGCTGGGGATGGCGCTGCTGTTGATCAGCCATGACCTCAACCTGGTGCGGCGGATCGCCCACCGCGTGTGCGTGATGCAACGTGGGCAGATTGTCGAGCAGGCCGATTGCGCGACGCTGTTCAGTGCGCCGCAGCATCACTACACGCAGATGCTGATCAATGCCGAACCAAGCGGCCAGCCTGCCCACAACCCGGTCGGTGCGCCGTTGCTTGAAGTGGATGACCTCAAGGTCTGGTTCCCGATCAAGAAAGGCTTCTTGCGGCGCACGGTCGACCATGTGAAGGCGGTGGACGGCATCAACTTCAGCTTGCCCCAGGGGCAGACGCTGGGGATTGTCGGTGAGAGTGGCTCGGGCAAATCGACGCTCGGGCTGGCCATCTTGCGCTTGATTTCAAGCCAGGGCGGCATTCGCTTTCATGGCCAGCACCTCGAAGGGTTGAACCAGAAGGAAGTGCGCCCGCTGCGGCGGCAGATGCAGGTGGTGTTCCAGGACCCGTTCGGCAGCCTGAGCCCACGCATGTGCGTGGCGGACATCGTGGGCGAAGGGCTACGGATTCACCGCATCGGTACGGCTGAAGAGCAAGAGGCGGCGATCATTGCGGCGCTGGAGGAAGTGGGGCTGGACCCGCGCACCCGGCACCGCTACCCGCACGAGTTCTCCGGCGGCCAGCGCCAGCGCATTGCGATTGCACGGGCGCTGGTGTTGAAGCCGGCGTTGATTCTGCTGGATGAGCCGACGTCGGCGCTGGACCGGACGGTGCAGCGGCAGGTGGTGGAGTTGCTGCGCAGCCTGCAGCAGAAGTACAACCTGACCTACCTGTTCATCAGCCACGACCTGGCAGTGGTCAAGGCGTTGAGCCATCAGCTGATGGTGATCAAGCAGGGGCAGGTGGTGGAGCAAGGGGATGCGCAGGCCATCTTCCATGCGCCGCAGCATGCGTATACGCGGCAGTTGCTGGAAGCGGCATTTTTGGAAGTTGATACATCAGGCTGAGGTTTCGAGGCGGCGCAGCTCAAGCCATAGGTGCCGCCAGAGACACTTGAGAATCAGACTTTACCGCTTCCTTGTAGGGCATTTCCAAAACATACCCCTGCCGCCTTTTTGACCTCAAGCAGCAAAATCCCCCAGAACACTCACGCCTGAGGCGGCCCCGCCAACCAATCGCTATACATTTTGGTATATAGCGTTGTAACGACCGGTAAACAACGCTAGGATTCGTCGCGGTTGGCCTTCTGCCATCCCATCATTATTTTCGAGCGCTGGCTGATCACGTCCTGGGGAGGCCGTGATCCGCCAAGACTCGCCTATCGCTATATACAACAATATATAACGTCGCCAGGTACCGCCAACGCCATGGCCGACAAAGGAGCAGTAATGAAGCCGCTATCACCGCGTACCTTGATGGTTGCCGTCGCAGCCCTCGGTGCACAGCCTGTCCTCGCCGAAGAGAAAAACACCTTCACCCTCGGCGAAATCCAGATTTCCGCACCACGGGACGAAACGCTGTCCACGGGTGGTAGCGTCGTCGACTTGAAAGACATTCGGCTGCACGATCGCGAAACCGTCGGCAGCGCACTGACCCTGGCCCCTGGGGTCAACCTCGGGTACATCGGCGGTCGCGCCGAGCAGGTGGTTTTCGTGCGTGGCTTCGATCGCCTGCAGGTGCCGGTGTTCATCGACGGCATCCCCACCTACGTGCCTTATGACGGCAACATCGACCTCGGCCGCTTCACCACCTACGACCTGTCGCGCATCCAGGTGGACAAGGGCTTCGCCTCGCTGCTGTACGGGCCCAACACCCTGGGCGGGGCGATCAACCTGATCACCCGTCGCCCGACGGATGCGTTCGAAGGCGAAGTGGGTGGCGGGCTGGAACTCACCGACCACGGCAACGTGAACGCCTACCGCAGTTACGCCAACGTAGGTTCCAACCAGGGCCTGTGGTGGGTTCAGGGTGGGGTGTCGTATGTCGATTACGACTACACCCTGCTGCCCGATGACTTCAAACCGACCAATAGCCAGCAAGGCCCGGGGCGCCGCGAGAACAGTAAACACCGCGACAGCAAATTCAGCTTCAAAATTGGCTTCACACCCAACGAAACCGATGAGTACGTGCTCGGCTACGTTCAGCAGGAAGGGCGCAAGGGCCAGCCAACCTACGCCGGCGACCTGCCAACGACCGGCCAACGTGCGCGTTGGTGGGAGTGGCCGCGCTCAGACAACACCAGTGTGTTCATCGCCACCAAGACCGGCTTCGGCGAGCACGCCCTGAAAACCCGCGTTTACCACGACACCTTCAAGAACTCGCTGGAGAGTTACACCTATCGCAACGGCGTGGTCGGAGCGTTGCAGCCGGGTTTTCCCAGCAAATACGATGACGAGAGCAGCGGCTTTTCGGTAGAGGGTGACCTGGCCTTGAGCGAGGCCAACCGCCTGGGCATTGCCTACCACTTCAAGGACGATGTGCACCGTTCCCGCGATGGCGCCAACCCCCAGACCTATTTCCGTGACCAGACCCAGTCGATTGCCCTGGAAGACACCCTGCGCCTGAACGAAATATTCAGCGTGGTCGGCGGCATCTCCTATAACTACCGCAAAAGCCTGGACGCACAGAATTACGGCACCAACGCCAGCTCGCCGTCGCGGCCCATGCTCTACGACGAACCCACCGGCAGCAACGACGCCGTCAACGCGCAGCTGGGCCTGTTCGCCAATACCAACCCGCTGCTGGGCACCGACGACAACGGCCAACTGCGCCTGACGGTTGCACGCAAAAGCCGCTTCGCGACCATCAAGGATCGCTACTCGACCCGCTTTGGCACCGTCATCCCCAGCCCGGACCTGAAGTCCGAGCGAGCGACCCACTACGAGCTCGGCTACAGCGGCCAGGTGGCCCCACAATGGAAGCTCGATGCGGCGCTGTTCGTTGCCAACATCGAAGATTCCATCCAGAACGTTACGGTGCCCGCACAGGCGAACTGCGCCGCGCCCTGTGGCCAGTACCAGAACATCGCCAAAGCGCGAAACCAGGGCGTCGAACTTGGCATCAACGGCGACCTGGGGGATTGGGAATTGGCGGCCAACTACACCTGGCTTGACCGGAAGAACCTCAGCAACCGCGATTTGCACCCCACCGACACCCCACGCCACAGTTTCTTCGGCTCGGCCTCCTGGCATCTGGCCGCCTGGCAACACACCGCCAGCGTGGAGGCCGCATCGCGTCGCTACAACACCTCGGACGGCAATCAAACGGCACCAGGCTACGCCGTGTACAACCTCAAGAGCGGGTACCGGTTCAGCAACGACGTGTTGATCGAGGGCGGCGTGCGCAACCTGTTCGACCGGTTGTATGAGTACAGCGAGGGTTACCCTGAAATGGGCCGCCAATACTTCGTGCAATTCAATGCGCCGCTGTAACCGCTGGCTGGCAGGCCTGCTGCTGACCTTCAGCACGCTGCTGAGCGCTGCCCCGCAAACCGTGGTGGTCATGACCAGCTACCCCGAGGAAGTGATGACGCGCATCGAGGATGGGTTTGCCCAAGCCCACCCGCAGTACCGTCTGCAGATCCTTTGGCGGCAGGGCTTCGATGCCCTGCCCTATCTATTGCAAGCCAGGCAGGGCGGTGTCGATGTCTATTGGGCCCCCTCACCCGGCAACTTCGCCCGGTTGGCGAAAGCGGGCAGCTGGCAACCCTTGGGGGTCAACCCGAAGGGCTTGCCCGCACAGATCGGTGGTTTGGCACTGCGTGACCCTCAGCACCTGTACCAGGCTACCGAATTGGCGGGGTATGGCTTCGCCATCAACGCCACGGCGCTGGGCCAATTGGGGGTGCCGTCACCGCGGGACTGGCCCGACTTGCTCGACCCCCGCTTGCGCGGACGCATTGCGCTTCCAGACCCTGGCCGGGTCGGCTTTGCGCCGGTACTGCTGGATATCGTGTTGCGTGCCTATGGCTGGGAGCGCGGCTGGGCCATCTGGAGCGAGCTGGCCGGCCAGGCGCGCCTGGTGACGCGCGGCGGCACCCTGGTCAGTGATGAAGTGACCAGTGGGCGCGCAGCGGTAGGCTTGTCGATTGATTTCTTCGTCGCCTCGGCCAAGGCCAATGGCGAGCCGGTGGACTTCGTCTACCCGGCGCATGGCGGCCTCAACCCGGCGTTCATCGCCATTACCGCCCACAGCCAGGCGTTGGCCGGTGCCAGGGCGTTTGCGCAGTTCGTGCTGTCCGAAACAGGCCAGGGGCTGTTGGCCGATGCGGACATCCGCAAACTGCCCGTGCGCCCCAGTGTCTACCAGCATTTGCCGGCGAACTACCATGACCCGTTCGTTGCCGCGGGCCTCGGCGCCTATGACTATGGCAACGGCAGCTCACGTGAGCGCCTGGCACTGGTCAGCTCGCTGTTTACCCAATGGCTGGGCATGCCCCACGAAGCATTGAGCGCGCTCTGGGCTCGACTGCACGCGGCCGAAGCGGCTGGGCTGGACGTCAGCGCCATACGCCAACACCTGACCGCGCCGCCACTGGATGCCGAGCAGGCCGAGGCGAAGCCGCTACTGGCATTATTCGCGGCACGCCAGGACAACGGCATGACGCAAGCGCCGGCAAGCGACCAGGACGAACTCGGCCGCCGGGAAATAACCTGGCAGTTCAATGCCGCGCGTCACCGGGCAGAGGCGTCCCGTCTGCTTGATGGTCTGGGCCAGTGACCGCCCTGCGCGCTGCCGGGTTATCGATCGGTTTGCTGACGAGCCTGCTCGCCAGCGCCGATACCACGCACACGGCGACCCACCGTGAAGCCTTTGCTCAGCCATTCGCCGGGCTGGACGAAGGCCAGCTGGAACGCTTCTTCCGCGGGCGCAGCCTGTTCCGTCAGGCCTGGGTGGTTGCACCGTCCCGAGACGAAGCAGTGGATGGCCTTGGGCCGCTGTACAACCGGGTTTCGTGCATCGCCTGCCACCCCAAGAATGGGCGCGGACAGGCGCCGGCGCAGGGCCAGCCGATGCGCAGCATGCTGCTGCGCTTGTCGCTGCCCGGGCACGATGCCCAGGGTGGGCCAAAGCCGCACCCGGTCTATGGTGACCAGCTCAACGAACTGGGTGTGCCAGGCGTGCCGGGTGAAGGGCGCGCCCATGTCTACTGGCAAGAACATGCGGTGCAACTGGGCGACGGCGAAACCGTGATGCTGCGCAAGCCCAAGGTCGAGCTGCGCGAGCTGGCCTATGGGCCGATGGATGCGGTGTTGACCTCGGCAAGGGTGGGCCCGCCGGTATTCGGCCTGGGTTTGCTGGAGGCCATTGACGAGAGCACCCTGCGTGCCATGGCCTCTGAGGCCAAACCCGACGGCGTGACGGGGCACGTCAACGCGGTGTGGAGCGTCGAGCGACAACGCGCCGAGGCCGGCCGGTTTGGCCTCAAGGCCAACCAGCCAGACCTGCGCCAACAGATCGCCCACGCCATGCTTGGCGACCTTGGCATCACCTCGACGCTGGCCCCGGAGCAAAACTGCACGCCCGCTCAACAGACTTGCGCCCACGCGGCGCAGGGCGGCGACCCCGAGCTGAACGCGCTGCAGCTCGGCGACCTGCACTTCTACCTCGCTCACTTGGCGGCACCTGCCCGTCGACAACAGACCGAGCCAGCAGTCATGCAGGGCGAAAAGCTGTTTTCTGCCATCGGCTGCACCGCCTGCCATCGCCCCGCGCTGGTCACCGGCAAGCACCCGCTCTATCCGGCGCTGACACAGCAACACATTGCGCCGTACACCGACCTGTTGCTGCATGACATGGGGCCAGGCCTGGCCGATGGCCGTGAGGATTATCTCGCCAACGGCCGGCAATGGCGCACTGCTGCGCTGTGGGGGCTTGGCCTCAGCGAACGGATCACGCCCAGCAGCGGTTACTTGCACGATGGCCGAGCGCGCACCTTGGAGGAGGCCATTGTCTGGCATGGCGGCGAGGCGGAAACAGCCCGGCAACGCTACGTAGCGCTCGGTGCCCAGGCGCGCCAGGCGATTCGTGCGTTTCTTCAATCGCTGTAGGGCAGCGACCCGTTCGTGGAGGCAAAGACACATTCGTCAGCAGCGCGGCGCTTGCAAAGCAACCACAGCCGGCACGACAATAAGATTCATTACCACTCGCGAACTATTCCATCACCATGTCCGCCAACGATCTATCCCTGCGTAGCGCCGTCAACGACCTGTACTGCGAGCACCACGGCTGGCTCAATGGTTGGCTGCGCAAGCGCCTGGGCAATGCGTTCGATGCCGCCGACCTGACGCAAGACACCTTCGTGCGGGTGATCAAGGCACGCAGCGCGCTGGACATTCGCGAGCCGCGCCCCTACCTGTCGAGAATCGCCAAAGGCCTGTTGATCGATCTGATCCGCCGGCGTTCACTGGAACAAGCCTACCTGGAGGCCTTGGCTACCCTGCCCGAAGCGCTGCAGCCTTCGCTGGAGGAACAGGCGATTTTGTTGCAGGCACTGGTGGAAATCGACCGTCTGCTGCAAGGGCTTGGCACCAAGGTCAAGCAAGTGTTCATGCTGTCGCAGTTCGATGGCCTGACCTACCCGCAGATTGCCGAGCAACTGAACATCAGCGTACGCAGCGTCAACAATTACATGGCCAAGGCCATGGAGCATTGCTGCTTGATGCAGTTGCAACAGGCATGAGCCTTTCGCCTGCCGAGTTGCAAGCCATCAGCGTCGCCGCCCGCTGGTACGCAAGGCTTCATTCGGGCATCGCAACCGATGCCGACCGCCGCGCCTGGAACGACTGGCTGGTTGCCGACCCGGTTCACCGCCAAGCCTGGCAACGCATGGCCGCCGTGGGCGAGCAGATGACAAGCGTGCCCGGCGCCCTGGCGGCACCTGCCCTGCGCGGTGCCGAGCGCTCTCGGCGCCAGTTGCTGCGCAGTGTGGTCGTGGTGGTGCCGGCGACGTCGCTGGGCTGGCTGGGTTGGCGCAGCGACACTGCCCAGCAACATTTTGCCGACTACCGTACCGCCGTCGGTGAACGCCGCGCATTTCGCCTGGCCGATGGCAGCTCGCTGCTGCTCAACACCGACACATCGGTGAACCTCAAGTACGACGGCCAGCAACGGGTGCTGGAACTGCTGCGCGGTGAGATTCTGGTCACCACTGCTGTCGACCCCGCGCAACGGCCGTTCACGGTGCACACCCGGCATGGCCAGGTACGCGCGCTGGGCACGCGCTTTATCGTGCGCGCCCAAGCGCTGGGCGGTGAAGTGGCGGTCCTCGAAAAAGCGGTGGAAGTCAGGGCGACCAGCGGTGCTCTGGCCGTGCGTGTGGAGGCTGGGCAATCCATTGCCTTTTCTGACCGCTCGGTGGGGGCACTACGGCGCAACGACGCGTCTGTGGGGGCTTGGCAGCAAGGCAGCATCATTGCCCTCGATCGCCCCTTGGCCGAACTGCTTGCCGACCTGTCGCGCTATCGCAGCGGGGTGCTGCGCTGCGATCCGCGCATTGCGCAATTGAAGGTATCGGGCGCATTCCCGATCGATGACACCGACCGGGCGCTGGCGGCGCTGGAAAGTGGCTTTGCGCTGCGCGTCACGCGCTTCAGCCGTTTTTGGGTCAACGTGTCACCGCCTGACAGCCCACTGGCGCTGTGAGTTGAAAAAACTTCCGGCGCTTTTGCACTTTTTGTTCGCATCGTTCGGCTCATCCCCCAATGGGATTCATTGATCGTTTTCTGGGGGAGGATTGGCATGTCTGGAGTGTTCAAGCGTGGTCGTCTGGCGACGACGGTAAAAGTCGGGCTGTTGGCGGCAACCACTGCGGGTGCCTGGCCCATGATGACGTTCGCGGCACAGGTGCCGGTGCAGCAGAACGGCGTCAGGACGTTCGACATTGCCGGGGGCAGCCTGACCGAAGTGCTCAGCCGCTATGCCAGTGCAGCGGGGGCTGCGCTGTCGTTCGATGCCAAGCAGACCGACGGCTTGCACAGCGCAGGGCTCAAAGGGGCATTCGGTGTCAGCGAAGGCTTCACCCAGATTCTGGCAGGCAGCGGCCTGCAGGCCGAGCCGCAGTCAAACGGTACCTATGTGCTGCGGGCCGTGCCGTCTTCGGGTTCGGCGATGGAGCTGGGGGCCACCAACATCACCAGCCAGGTGCTGGGCGCGACCACTGAACACAGCGGCTCGTACACCACCGGCGCGGTGACCATCGGCAAGGGCGAGCACTCGCTGAAGGAGACGCCGCAATCGGTCACGGTGATGACGCGCAAGATGATGGACGACCAGAACCTGTACACCATCGACCAGGTCATGGAGAAGACGCCGGGCATTACCGTGTACGACTCGACCATGGGCGGCAAATACTTCTACTCGCGCGGGTTCCGCATGTCGGGCCAGTACCAGTACGACGGCGTGCCGTTGGACATGGGCAACCTGTATGTCCAGGCCGACAGTTTCAGCAGTGACATGGCGTATTACGACCGGGTCGAAGTGCTGCGCGGCGCTGCAGGCATGATGAAGGGCTCGGGCGGCACTGCAGGCGGGGTGAACTTCGTGCGCAAGCGTGGCCTTGCCGATGCGCATACCGACATCACCTTGTCCGGTGGCAGCTGGGACAACTACCGCGGGCAGATCGACACCGGCGGCCCGCTGAACGCGGCCGGCACCCTGCGTGGCCGGGCGGTGGTGGCCGAGCAGAGCCGGCACTATTTTGTAGACGACGCCAACCGCAAGGACCAGGTGTACTACGGCGCGCTCGACTTCGACCTGAGCCCCGACACGACCCTGGGGCTGGGCGTTGCCTATGAAGATGTCGACGCCAACCCGTGCTGGGGTGGCCTGCCGCGCTACAAGGACCGCAGCGACCTCAACCTCAGCCGCTCGACCTGCCTCGACCCCTCCTGGAACACCTGGCGCAGCAAGCGCACTACCGTGTTCAGCGACCTCACCCACCAGGTCAATGAAGACTGGAAGCTCAAAGTTGCCAGTGTTTATACAAAGAATACCCAGGACATCAAGTACGCCTTCGCTTCGGGCGCGGTAACGCCCGGCATCGACACCACCGGCATGCTGGGCAGCATGTATGACTACGACCAGGTCGACTACGGCCTGGACGCCTACCTGGATGGCAAGTTCGACGCGTTCGGCCAGCAGCATGAACTGGTGCTGGGCATGAACGCCAGCCGCTCGAACAAGGACGACTTTTACTCGGTGGCGTTTCTGCCGCAGCGCCAGAATGTGTTCAACCCCGACAAGTTCATCCCCGAGCCCGATGACAGTTACTTCATCGAAAACTCGTCGCGCGGCGGGCCGGTCAAGAGCAAGACCACGCAAAAGGGCCTCTACTCGACCCTGCGCTTGAAACTGGCCGACCCGTTGACCGTGGTGGTCGGTGGCCGGGTGAGCTGGTACGACTCCAAGACGGATTCCGTCTTCATCAGAAGCGGTGAATCGCAGCCCTCCAACACCCGTGAGACCGGGCAGGTCACACCATTTGCCGGCGTGCTGCTGGACTTGAACGAGAACCTGACGGCCTACGCCAGCTACTCGGACATCTTCACCCCGCAAGGCAACTACCGGGCAGAAGACGGCTCGACGCTCAAACCGCTGGTGGGCCAGAGCTATGAGCTGGGGATCAAGGGTGCCTGGTACGACGGCCGTTTGAACGGCGCCTTCAACCTGTTCCGCACCATTCAGAAAGACCAGGCGCAAACCGACTTCAACTCGTCTTGCCCGTCATCCGATGGTTATTGCTACGTGAACGCCGGCCGGGTGCGCGCCCAAGGGTTCGAGGCCGAGCTCAGCGGTGAAGTGATCGAGCGGCTGCAGTTGCTGGCGGGGTACACCTATACCCAGACCAAGACGCTGGATGATATCGACAGCAGTTTGAATGGCGCGGCGTTCAACAGCTATGTGCCTCGCCATGTGTTGCGCTTGTGGGGTGAGTACACCTTGGGGGGTGCGTTGGAGCGGGTCAGCATTGGCGCCGGGGTGAATGCGCAAAGTGACAACTTCCGGCTTTCGCCGGCCAGTGGCGAGAAGATCAGCCAGGCGGGGTATGCGGTGTGGAACGGGCGGATCGGGTATCGGATCGATGAGACCTGGTCGGTGGCGCTTAACGGCAACAACCTGTTCGACAAGCGCTATTACGCCAGCATCGGGACAGAGACCTTTGGCAACTACTATGGGGAACCGCGTAATTTCATGGTGTCGGTGAAGGCCAGCTTTTGAGGTGAGGTGAAGGCTACAAGGGCATGTCGTTAGATTAGCAGCGCCTATGAGATCGAGCGCCGCCCGCGCGGCGCTTCGCGGGGCAAGCCCGCTCCCACATCTGTGGACTGCCCCCAAAAAGTTGGACAGTTCTATGCTGCCGCCTGGGTCCTGTACTCGACAGGGCTCAGGCCATTGAGCCTCAGCTTGATGCGGTCATGGTTGTAGTAGTGGATGTACTCATCCAAGCCCGCTTTCAATTCATCAACATTCTCAAACCGCTTGAGGTAGAAAAATTCTGACTTGAGCGTGCCGAAGAAGCTTTCCATAGCTGCATTATCTAGGCAATTGCCTTTACGAGACATGCTCTGCTTCACTCCACAACTGCGCAGTTTCTGGCGATACTGAGCCTGCTGGTACTGCCACCCCTGATCGGTGTGGAGCACGAGTTTCGGCTTCTCCCCCAGGGTCTTGAGTGCCTTGTCGAGCATGTTCCCAACCAGGCTGTACTGTGGGCGACTGGCCGTCTCGTAGGCGATGATTTCCCCGTTATACAAATCCATCACAGGCGAAAGATAGAGCTTCTGTTGCGCCACCTTGAACTCGGTTACGTCACTCACCCATTTCTGGTTGGGGCGCTGGGCGACGAAATTACGCTCCAGCAGATTCATCGCTATCTTGCCGACAGTACCTCGGTACGACCGATATTTCTTGGGTCGCACCAGTGACTTCAGACCCAGCCCAGTCATCAGTTTCTCAACGACCTTCTTGTTGACTAGCGGCCCCTCTTTTCTGATTGCTAGTGCAACGCGCCGATACCCGTAACGCCCCTTCTCTTTGTGATAGACCTGCCGAATTCTCTCTTTAAGCTCCGCGTATTTATCCGGCTTCTGTTGGCTCTGTACCTGGTAGTAAAAAGTGCTGCGAGCCAGTCCGATCAGCCGCAGCAGGTCAGGCAAAGGGAATCTACGTTTGAGTTTGGAAACGATCAGGACTTTTTCGCCGGTATTCGTTCCTTTTCCTCGCGCAGAGCCTTGAGCTCCTTTAGGACAGCGTTCTCCATGCGCAGATACTCAAGCTCAGCCATCAGCTGGTCTCTGGGCTTTTGCGAATCGTCGGTATCTGTGGGCTTTGCTGGTTTAATCTTCTTCAACACTTTAATCGGCTTTTTCTGGCGGATGACAGGGGCTACAGGGCTACCACTGTAGTACTGCCGCTGCCAGTTGCCTATCTGCGAGGACTGGCCGAGGCCAAAATGCGCAGCGGTTTGGCGAAGAGAGAGACGATGCTCGTGCATGTGGCTCAGCACTTGGCGCTTGAAGTCGTCGTCATAGCGCTGCCCGTGCGAGCGCGGACTAAGGCTGGACTTGCTCTGATAGCTGGAGACCCACCGGCGCAGCAGACTGACGTCGATACCGAAACGCTGGGCTACTTTTCGGAAGCCATCGCTACCATCTAGGTAGGCTGAGATGGCTGTGAGTTTGAACTGCTCTGTGTATTTGCCCATCGGTCCCCCCAAGGGTTGGATTTTTTGTCCAACTTCTTGGGGGCAGTCCATCTGTTTCGGGCCAGTTTTGCCTGAAGCATTGGCGCGCGGCGCCTTTGGTGCTCGCCTCGATATCGCGTCGTACAAACAAGGGGTCGCGCGCCTATTTAACAGGACTCATTGGCCCGAAACAGATGTGGGAGCGGGCTTGCCCCGCGAAGCGCCGCGCGGGCGGCGCTCGATCTCATAGGCGCTGCAAATTTTTCGACATGCACCTAATCATCAAAAATTCTGACAACAATCGTCTTCCATCATCAACCAAAACGGGCATAAATTCCCTACCGCCTCCCAGCACCAACGGTAGCCCCCAATGCCCAGCCTAAACCCAGCCACCCCTGCCCTGGCCACCCTGATCCAGCGCTCCGCCCTGCCCAGCCCCTCGCTAAGCGAAGCCCAGGCGCAAGCCTTGCTGCAGACGCATTACAACCTGGCTGGCAACCTGACGTCGCTGGGCAGCCAGCAGGACCTGAACTTCCGCCTGGATTCCCCCCAAGGCCGTTTCGTACTCAAGGCCTGCCACGGCAGCTACGCCCAGGTCGAACTGGAAGCCCAGCACGCCGCCTTGGCCTACCTGCGTGAACAGGGCTTGCCCGTACCCGCAGTACGCCCCGCACAAACCGGCCAAGCGCTGCTGGCACTGGACATCGCCGGCCAACCACTGCGCGTACGCCTGCTCGACTACATCGACGGCCAGCCGCTGACCCGCCTCAAACACATGCCGCCACGCCTGATGGCCGAACTGGGCGGGCTCTGCGCACGGCTGGACAAAGCCCTGGCCGACTTTGACCACCCAGGCCTGAGCCGCACCCTGCAGTGGGACCCGCAGCACGCCCAGGCACTGATCCAGCACCTGCTACCAGTGCTACAGGACGCAGGCCACCGCGCCCGTGTCGAGCAAGCCACCCAGCTGGCCGCTGCGCACCTGGCGCCGCTGGCCGACCAACTGCCCTGCCAGGCCGTGCACCTGGACGTGACCGACGACAACGCCGTGTGGGCCCGCGATGGCGAGCGCCAGTGGCAATTGCAGGGCGTGATCGACTTCGGTGACCTGCTGCGCACCTGGCGCATCGCCGACCTGTCGGTGACCTGCGCTGCGCTGCTGCACCATGCCGAAGGCGACCCGCTGCGCATTCTGCCGGCGGTACGTGCCTACCAGGCGCTCAACCCACTGAGCGAGGCCGAACTGCGGGCCCTGTGGCCGTTGGTACTCAACCGCGCCGCGGTACTGGTGTTGAGCAGCGAGCAACAGCTCGCCGTAGCGCCGGGCAACCAGTACATCCGCAACAACATCGCGCATGAATGGGAAATCTTCGACACCGCTACCGCCGTGCCTTTCGCGTTGATGGAGGCGGCTATCCTGCAAGCGGCCAATCTTCAACCCGGCAAGCCCGAGCTGGCCGGTTGTGCACCCCTGTTGCCCGAACTGGTCGGCCAGCCGGTCGCACGCCTCGACCTGGGCGTGCTCAGCCCGCACTGCGAAGCGGGCAACTGGGAGCAGCCAGGCTTCGATCAGCACCTGCTGGCCGCACAACCGACCCCGGCGAGCACGCTGCATGGCCAGTATCGCCTGTCACAAACCCATATCGACCGCCCCGAAGAACCTGCCACCTGCGCGCTGGGTGTGGAGTTGCAGGTGCCGAACGGCACCCTGCTGCAGGCACCCGAGGCCGGCACTTGGCAGCGTCATGGCGATGGCCGCGGCTGCCTGCACACGCCGCATTGGGCCTTGTGGCTCACGGGTCTGGAAGATGCCCCGGTGGATGGCCAAGCCGTAGCAAAAGGTCAACCACTGGGTAGCAGCCATGGCGTGCTCAGCGTTCAGCTGTGCCTGGATAACGCTACCCGCCCTCCCTTCTTCGCCACGCCCTCCCAGGCCGCAGCCTGGCTGGCGCTATGCCCGTCGCCTGCCGCGCTGCTGGGCGTTGACTGCGACGCCGAAGCGCTGCCCGACCCGCAGGCGCTGCTGGCACGCCGCGACGCAAGCTTCGCCCGCTCGCAGAAGCACTACTACGCGCAACCGCCGCATGTCGAACGCGGCTGGCGCAATTACCTGATCGACATGCAGGGCCGTTCGTACCTGGACATGCTCAACAACGTTGCCGTGCTTGGCCATGGCCACCCACGCATGGTGGCCGAGTCAGCGCGGCAATGGTCGCTGCTCAACACCAACTCGCGCTTCCATTACGCCGCCATCGCCGAGTTTTCCGAACGCCTGCTCAAACTGGCGCCGGAAGGCTTCGACCGGGTGTTTCTGGTCAACAGCGGCACCGAGGCCAACGACCTGGCCATCCGTCTGGCCTGGGCCTACAGCGGCGGGCGCGACCTGCTCAGCGTGCTGGAGGCCTACCACGGCTGGTCGGTGGCCACCGATGCCATATCAACGTCCATCGCCGATAACCCGCAGGCACTGGAGACCCGGCCAGACTGGGTGCACCCGGTCGAGGCGCCGAACACCTTCCGTGGGCGTTTTCGCGGTGCCGACAGCGCCGCCGACTACCTGCGTGACGTCGATGCCAAGCTGGCCGACCTCGATGGCCGTGGCCGTCAGCTGGCTGGCATCATTTGCGAGCCGGTGTACGGCAATGCCGGCGGCATCTCGCTGCCTGCGGGCTATCTGGCCGACGCCTATGCCAAGGTGCGCGCCCGGGGCGGCGTGTGCATCGCCGACGAAGTGCAGGTCGGTTATGGCCGGCTGGGCGAGTACTTCTGGGGCTTTGAGGAACAAGGCGTGGTGCCCGACATCATCACCATGGCCAAGGGCATGGGCAACGGCCAGCCGCTGGGCGTGGTGATCACCCGGCGTGAGATAGCCGAGGCGCTGGAGGCGCAGGGCTACTTCTTCTCGTCGGCGGGGGGTAGCCCGGTCAGTTGCCGCATCGGCATGGCGGTGCTGGACGTGATGCAGGAGGAAGGGCTGTGGGACAACGCCCGCGACACCGGGCGCTATTTCAAGGCACGCTTGCAGGCATTGGTCGACAAGCACCCGCTCGCCGGCGCAGCGCATGGCTCGGGCTTCTACCTGGGCCTGGAGCTGGTGCGCGACCGGCAGACGCTGGAGCCGGCGACCGAGGAGACCCTGCTGCTGTGCGATCGCCTGCGTGAGCTGGGCATCTTCATGCAACCGACCGGCGACTACCTGAACATCCTCAAGATCAAACCGCCGATGTGTACCACTCAGGCGAGTGTGGACTACTTTGTCGACAGCGTTGACCGTATCCTGTCGGAAGACTTGTAGCCCGCCAAGGAGGGGTCTGACGATGGCCTTTACCAGCGACTCTCTTGCAGTCTTTCTGGCGGTACTGGAGGCAGGGTCGTTTTCTGCAGCCGCACGCAAGCTGGGGCGCGTGCCTTCGGCCGTGAGCATGGCCATCGCCCAGCTGGAAGCAGAACTTGACCTGGCCCTGTTCGACCGTGCCACACGCAAAGCCTTGCCGACCAGCGCAGCACTGGCGCTCGAACCGCAGGCCAGGCAGGTGATCTGCCAGCTCAACTTGTTGGACGCCCAGGCCCTGCAACTGCACAAGGGGCTGGAAAAACGCCTGACCATCGCCATGGCGCCCGAGCTGCAAACCGGCCGCTGGAGCCAGCCCCTGGAAACCCTCGCGCAGGAATTCCCCAGCCTTGAGATCGAAGTACGTTCGGCCACCCAAGCCGAAGCCATACGCTTGCTGCACGACGGCAGCGTGCAGTTGGCCCTGGTATTCGAACGGCCCGGGATCGATGAGCGCGAGTCGTTTCTTGAAGCCGGCAGCCAACTGCTGGTGGCCGTTGCTTCACCGCGCCACCCCGCCGGGCGCAACAACGGCACGCCGCTGCCGGAAGAGGCATTCGCCGAGCAACGGCAAATCATCGTGGCCTCCGGCAAAGCCACCGGCTCCGACCCGCGCATGGTGCTGTCGCGGCGGATCTGGCTGACCGACAGCTACCTGGCGACGCTGGACCTGGTGCAATCCGGCCTGGGTTGGGCCTACCTGCCGCAGCCGCTGGTTGAGCCGTTGATTGCCTCGGGCGCATTGGCCGAGGTGCGCTTCGACAACATGGCCAGCCGGTTACGCTTGTGGGTCGACATCATCTGGGTCAAACCGCGGCCCTTGGGCCTGGGCGCGCGGCGCTATCTGGAGGTCATGCGCCAACTGTTCGAAAAAGAGCCGCCCAGGGCCTGATGCCACCTCGCCCGCTCACGAGCCTGGCGCTACCAGCCTGTAGCCTACCCCCGCCTCGGTGATGATGAACCGCGGCGCCATTGGGTCATCCCCGAGCTTCTGGCGCAGATGCCCGACCACGATGCGCAGGTAGTGGGTATCGTCGACATGAGTCGGCCCCCAGATGTCCTTGAGCAACTGCTGCTGGGTAATCACCCGGCCCGGGTGCCCGGCCAACTGGGCCAGCAGCGCATACTCCTTGCGCGTCAACGCGACCTCCACGCCCTCCAAGGTCACCCGGCGGAAGGCGAAGTCCACGGTCAACGGCCCGAAACTGGCGGCCACCTCACCGCCACCGGCCTGCGGCACCTGGCGCAACAGGGCACGCACCCGCGCCAGAAACTCCTGAATGCCAAACGGTTTGGTCACATAGTCATTGGCCCCGCCGTCCAGTGCATCGACCTTCTGCACCTCGCTGGCACGCACCGACAGCACCAGCACCGGCACCGCGCTCCATTCGCGCAACTCACTCAGCACCTGCTGGCCGTCCATGTCCGGCAGGCCGAGGTCGAGCACCACCAGGTCGGGTTTACCCAATGCGGCTTGCGCCAGGCCCTCGCCGCCGGTGGCAGCCTCGAGCACCTTGTAGCCTTGGGACGTCAGGCTGATACGCAAGAACTTGCGGATCTGCGGCTCGTCGTCGATGACCAAAAGGGTGGCGGGCTGGCTCATGGGGTTTCGCTTTCGGCTTCGGGTTGAGGGGGCAGCGGCAAGCATAGAGTGATGCCGGTGCCCTGGCCATCGATGCCGTCACCCACCAGGATCTGCCCACCATGGGCGCCAATCATGCCCTGGCAGATGGCCAGGCCCAGGCCGGTGCCCTGCCCGCCTCGATCTCCACGGGCGGCGGTGTAGAACATGTCGAAAATCTTCTCCCGCTCCGCCAGGGGGATGCCGGGGCCCTGGTCGCGCACGGCCATGTGCAATTGTGCGTCCACCACCGACACCTGCAGCTCCAGCCGACCGTTGGCCGGGGAGAAGCGTGCGGCGTTCTCCAGCACATTGACCAGCGCCTGCTCGATCAATGCCGCATGGACAAACAGCAACGGCAACTCGGTCGGCACCAAGGTGTGCACGCGCAATGGCGCCAGCACCACACGCAGGCGGTTGAGCGCGCTGCCGACGATGTCTACGGGGGCTACCCAGTCACGGGCAAGCTTGAGGCCGCCGTGGCCCAGGCGGGTCATGTCGAGCAAGTTCTGGATGTAGCGGTCCAGGCGCTCGGCCTCGTCGCGCGTGCCTTCCAGCAGTTCGCGCCGGTCTTGTTCGGGGATCGCCTCGCCCAGCGCCAGCAAGCTGTCGATACTGCCGCGCATGGCGGTCAGCGGCGTGCGCAGGTCGTGGGACACCGACGCAAGCAAGGCGCTGCGCAGCTGTTCGGTTTCGCCGTGCAGGCGCGCGGCCTCCAGCTGTTCGGCCAGCCGCGCGCGGGCCAGCGCCTGGGCCAGCGGCTGGCCCAGGGCCGTGAGCAGGCGCCGGCGCGGGTCGCTGAGCGGGTCGCCAGTGCGCGAGCGCACGCCGAGCAGGGCTAGCGGCTGATCCTCCACCGCCAAGGGCCACCACCACCAGCGGCCATTGGGCAAGGTATCGCTGCCCTGGCCCGCTGCCTGACCGTGTTGCCAGGCCCAGTCGGCAGCGGCCCGTTCGTTGTCGCTCAGGGCGTGGGCTTCGCCACTGGCCACGCGCAACAGGCCCTCGGCATCACGTTCGAGCAAGCACACGTGCAGGTCCTGCCAGCCGTCCAGGTGCTGGCCGGCGGCCTTGAACACTGCCTGGCGGTCGGTGGCGACGGTCAGCCGACGCGACAGGTCGAGCAGCTGGCTGGTTTGTGCCTGGGTTTCGCGCAGTGCCTGCAGTTGGCGGCGCTGACGGGCTGCCAGGTTACCCGTGAGGGCGGCCATGAGCAGAAAGAACACCAGGGTTAGCACGTCTTCTTCGCGCTGGATGCTGAAGGAGAAATTCGGCGGGATGAACAAGAAGTCGTACGTCAGGAACGACAACGCCGCACACGCCAGCGCCGGCCCCAGGCTGCTGCGCACCGCCACCAGCAACACTGCAGCAAGAAACACCAAGGAGATATTAGGCAGCGCCAGCACGCTCGACACCGCCCAAGCCAGGCCGGCCGCCATGACGGTGGCTAGCAGGGCCAGCAGATAATGCCGCCACACCCACACACGCTTGACCGCCGAGCGGGCCGGTTGCGGCTGGGCATCGCGGTCGAGCACGTTGATTTCCAGCCCATGGCTTTCGCGCAATAGCCGCGCCGCAACCCCCGCCCCCAACAGGCGTCGACGCAGGCGATCGCGCGACTGCCCCACCAGCACCAGGCTGGCCCGGCGTTCGAGCGCATGCTGAATCAACGTGCGCGCCACTTCGCCGGCCCGCAACAGCACCACTTCGCCCCCCAGGCGCTCGGCCAGTTGCTGCGCAGCCTGCAAGCGCTGACGCGCCGCCTCGTCACGCAGGCGACCGTTGTCCACGTGCACCAGGCTCCAGGGTAAGTGACGGCGCTGAGCCACCCGGCTGGCATGGCGCACCAGGCGTTCGGCCTGGTCGTCGCCATCGACGCCAACCAACAGCCGCCCGCGCAAGGCAGGGGCTTCCTGGCCGCGCTGGCGATAGCCGTGGGCCAGGTCGGCATCGACCTGGGCGGCGGCCGTCTGCATGGCCAGTTCACGCAGGGCGGTCAGGTTGGTCTGCGAGAAGTACGCATCGATGGCCGCCCGCGCCTGCTCCGGCACGTACACCTTGCCTTCGCGCAGGCGTTCGAGCAGCTCGCGGGGCGGCAGGTCGATCAGTACCAGTTCGAAAGCTTCCTGCAGCACCCAGTCCGGCAGGGTTTCACGCACCTGCACGCCGGTGATGTCGCGGACCTTGTCGTTGAGGCTCTCCAGGTGTTGCACGTTGACGGTGGTGTAGACGTCGATGCCGGCGGCGAGCAGTTCCTGCACGTCCTGCCAGCGCTTGGCATGGCGGCTGCCGGGTGCGTTGGTGTGCGCCAGCTCGTCAACCAGGGCCAGGGCTGGCGCCGCGCTGAGCAGGCCGTCCAGGTCCATTTCTTCAAGCGTGACGCCGCGGTAATCGCTGCGCAGCAGTGGCTGCTGGGGCATGCCGCCGAGCAGCGCTTCGGTTTCGGCGCGGCCGTGGGTCTCGACCACCCCGGCCAGCACCTGCACGCCCTGGCGTTGCTGGGTGTGGGCGGCTTGCAGCATGGCGTAGGTCTTGCCCACCCCGGGTGCGGCGCCGAGAAACACCTTCAGCCTGCCGCGCCCAGCGCGCGGCAGGTTGGCCAACAGCGCGTCTGCGCGGGCGGAATCACTCATGTGTCATCCTTCAATAATGCGGCGATCGTTGGGCCTGCGTTGCAGGCCCCCGTCTCAATGCCCCAACGTCTCCAAGGCCTGGTTCAGTGCCAGGACGTTGACCACAGGCGGCCCGATCAATGGGTGGAGGGTGGCCTCTTCAAGCAAGGCTTGCAAGCGCTCCTCCGGCACCTTGCGGGCCGCAGCCACACGCGGAATCTGGTAGGCCACGGCCTGCGGCGGCAAATGCGGGTCCAGGCCGCTGCCCGAGGTCGTCAGCAAGGCTTGAGGCACCGGGCCTTGTTGCGTTCGATACAGCGCGCCAGCATCACTGGCCACCCGCTCGGCCAAGGCCGGATTGCTCGGCGACAGGTTGCTGGCACTGCTGGCAACCGTGGCATAGGCCCCTGCCGAAGGCCGCGAATGGAACCAGCCATCGCCTTGGAAATCCTGGGCGATCAGGGCCGAACCGCGCACCTGGCCCTGGGCGTCGCGCACCAGGCTGCCGTTGGCCTGTTCAGGGAAGGCGACCTGGGCGATACCGGTCACCGCCAACGGATACAGTGCGCCAGTAAGCAACGTCATCAGCAAGGCCAGGCTCAGGGCCGGGCGTACATAAGTGTTCATGGCGGCCTCCTCAGACCAGGTGCAGGGCATTGAGCAGCATGTCGATCAGCTTGATCCCGGCAAACGGCACGATGATGCCGCCCAAGCCGTAGATGAGCAGGTTGCGCCGCAACAGGTGGGCCGCGCTCGCCGCCTGCACCCGCACACCGCGCAAGGCCAACGGAATCAGCGCGATGATGATCAGCGCGTTGAACACGATCGCCGACAAGATCGCGCTCTGCGGGCTGGCCAGGTGCATCAGGTTGAGCACGCCCAGCTGCGGGTAGATGGCGGCGAACAAGGCCGGCAGGATGGCGAAGTACTTGGCCACGTCGTTGGCAATCGAGAAGGTGGTCAAGGCGCCGCGGGTCACCAGCAGTTCCTTGCCGACCTGAACCACATCCAGCAACTTGGTCGGGTCGCTGTCCAGGTCGACCATGTTGGCTGCCTCGCGGGCCGCCTGGGTGCCATCGTTCATGGCCATGCCGACGTCGGCCTGGGCCAGCGCCGGGGCGTCGTTGGCGCCGTCGCCGCACATGGCGACCAGGCGGCCGTCGTTCTGCTCCTGGCGGATCCGCGCCAGTTTCTTCTCTGGGGTGGCCTCGGCCAGGACGTCGTCGACCCCCGCCTCGGCGGCAATGGCAGCGGCGGTCAGCGGGTTGTCACCGGTCACCATCACGGTGCGGATGCCCAGCTTGCGCAGCTCGGCAAAGCGCTCGCGAATACCCGGTTTGACCACGTCCTTGAGATGGATTACCCCAAGCAGGCGTTTGTCGACACACACCAGCAGCGGTGTGCCGCCACTCTGGGCAATCCGCTCGACCTCGCGGGCCAGCGCGGCGGGCATTTCCAGGCGCTGCATGCCGACAAAGGCCAGCACCGCATCGACCGCGCCCTTGCGGTAGCGATGCTGCTGGAAATCGATGCCTGACAGGCGCGTCTCGGCGCTGAAGGCAATGGCCTCGAACTGCCCGGTGACCGGTTCGACAAAGTCGTGCAACTGACGCAGGTATTCGACGATCGACTTGCCTTCGGCGGTGTCATCGGCCAGCGAAGCGAGCAAGGCGCCCTCGCCCAACTCTTTGGCGGTTACCCCGGTGGCGGCATGCAGGGCACTGCAACGGCGGTTGCCGAAGGTGATGGTGCCGGTCTTGTCGAGCATCAGTGTATGCACGTCGCCAGCGGCTTCCACCGCACGGCCGGAGCGGGCGATGACATTGAGCCGGACCAGGCGGTCCATGCCGGCAATGCCGATGGCCGACAGCAGGCCGCCAATGGTGGTGGGGATCAACGTCACCAGCAGCGCGGCGAGGAAGATCAACGGCAGGCTACCGCCGGCGAAGTGGGCGAACGGCTGCAAGGTCACCACCACGACCAGGAAGATCAGGGTCAGGCCGATCAGCAGGATATCCAGGGCAATCTCGTTAGGCGTCTTCTGCCGCTTGGCCCCCTCGACCAAGGCGATCATGCGGTCCAGGGTCGACTCGCCCGGGTTGCTGGTGATGCGGATCAGCAGCCAGTCGGACACCAGCCGCGTGTTGCCGGTCACCGCCGAGCGGTCGCCGCCGGACTCGCGAATTACCGGGGCAGACTCGCCGGTGATGGCCGCCTCGTTGACGGCGGCGATGCCTTCGAGCACTTCGCCGTCGCCGGGGATCAGCTCACCGGCGACCACCTTGACCACATCGTCCTTGCGCAACGCGTTGGCGGCGACCGTCTGGAATACACCCGCGCTGTCGCGACGCTGGGCGGTGAGCCCCTGGCTCCCCGCCTTGAGGCTGTCGGCGCGGGCCTTGCCTCGGCCTTCGGCCAGGGCTTCGGCGAAGTTGGCGAACAGTACGGTGAACCACAGCCACAGGGCGATCTGCACCGCAACAGCCGTGCTCACGCCACTACCAGGGGCAACGCACAATACGGTAGTGAGCACAGCGGTCAGGGCAACCACCAGCATGACCGGTGAGCGCTTGAGCTGGCGCGGGTCCAACTTGACGAAGGCCTGGACCAGGGCCGGGCGCCAGAGCGCGGCGAAGCGGGTCTGGTCCTTGGCGTTGCGAGGGGCTTTTACATCAGCAATGGGCATGTTCATGGTCGGCTCCTCAGAAGCCCAGGCTCAGGTATTCGGCGATTGGCCCAAGGGCCAAGGTCGGCAGGAAGGTCAGGCCCCCCACCAGCAAGATGGTCACCAGCAACAGGCCGGTGAACAGCGGGCCGTGGGTGGGGAAGCTGTTCAGCCCCTGGGGCGCGCTCTTTTTCGCCGCCAGGCTGCCAGCCAGGGCCAGTATCGGCAGGATGTAACCGAAGCGGCCGATAAGCATGGCCAGGCCGATCATCAGGTTGTGGTACACCGTGTTGGCACCGAAACCGGCAAACGCCGAGCCGTTATTGGCGGTGCCCGAGGTGTAGGCGTACAGCAGTTGGCTGAAGCCATGGGCACCCGGGTTGCTCACCGCAGCCGCCGGCCCCGGCAGGCTGGCGGCGACGGCACCCAGCACCAGCACACCGACCGGCATCACCAGCAAGGTCGCCACCAGCAACTGCACTTCACGCGCCTGCAGCTTCTTGCCCAGGTACTCCGGCGTGCGGCCTATCATCAGGCCGGCCAGGAACACGGCGATCAGCACGAACAACAGCATGCCGTAGAGCCCCGCGCCCACACCGCCGAAGATCACCTCTCCCACCATCATGTTGACCATCGCGACCATGCCGGTCAGCGGGTTGAGGCTGTCGTGCATGGCATTGACCGAGCCATTGGAGGCGGCGGTGGTGGTTACTGTCCACAACACCGAGCCGGTGGTACCGAAGCGGCTTTCCTTGCCCTCCATGGGGGCGCTCTGTTGAACCTGTGGGCTTTCAAGTGCCGGGTTGGGCTGGTGTTCGGACCACAGCGCGGTAGCCCCACCGATGAGGAACAGGCTCAGCATGCAGGCCAGAATCGCACGGCTCTGGCGCAGGTCCTTCACGTAGTGGCCGAAGGTGAACACCAGCGCCACCGGGATGAGGATGATCGAGGCCACCTCGAACAGGTTGCTCCAGGCGCTGGGGTTTTCGAACGGGTGCGCCGAGTTGACGCCGAAGAAGCCACCACCGTTGGTGCCCAGTTGCTTGATCGCAATTTGGCTGGCCGCCGGGCCGAGCGGGATGGTCTGCTCGCTGCCTTGCAAGGTCAGCGCGTGGGCGTAGTCGGCAAAAGTCTGCGGCACGCCCTGCCAGACCAGCAGCAGCGCCAGCACCAGGCACAGCGGTAGCAGGCCGTAGAGGGTGGCGCGGGTCATGTCGACCCAGAAATTGCCCAGGGTGGCGGTCGAACGACGGGCAATACCGCGGCACAGCGCCACGAGTACCGCCAGGCCAGTGGCGGCGCTGACGAAGTTCTGCACGGTCAGGCCGAGCATCTGGCTCAGGTAGCTGACCGACGCCTCGCCGCTGTAGCCCTGCCAGTTGGTGTTGGTAACGAAGCTCACGGCGGTGTTGAACGCCAGCGACCATTCCTGGCCGGGAAGGTGCTGTGGGTTGAGCGGCAGATACCCCTGCAGCAACAGCACGGCAAACAACAGCAGGAACCCGACCAGGTTGAAGGCCAGCAAGGCCAGGGTGTATTGCTTCCAGTTCTGCTCCTGGTCGGCGCGAACGCCCGCCAACCGATAGCAGCCCTGCTCCACCGGGCCCAATACCGGTGACAGCCAGGTGCGCTGGCCTTCCATCACTTTGTAGTAGAACCGCCCGAGCCAAGGTGCCGGTAGTAGCACGATGAGGAAAAACGCCAATAACAAGGCAAAGTCGTAACTGTGCATGGCCACTCCCTAGCTGCGATCGGCGCGCAGCAGCGCCACCAGCAGGTAAATAGCCAATGCCACTGCCAGCAGCAGTGACAGCCCGTCGAGCATGTTCATGTGTGAAGCTCCCCGTGGTGCGGCTTGGGCCGCTTTGAGGGAATTGTCCGAGGGAGGGGCGTAAAGGGGCGAGATCGAGGGGTGAGGTAAGGCATAAAGAATGCGTAAAAACGCGAGGTGACGCGCGAAAAACACCAATCAAAACAATTCTCATTTGTGCTATTTTGCCGCCCTCGTTCACACGCCCGCTAAGGTGGCCCCATGTCCGGTTCAGATCTCAAGGCCCTCTACCTTGCCCATCGCGAGGAGATTCAGGAGTACCTGGACCGCCGCCTGCGTTGCAAGGAAACCGCCGCCGACCTGACCCAGGACGCATTCATCCGGCTTTCCGAGCAGATGGGCCGCAGCCGCATCGAGAACTTTCGCGCTTACCTGTTTTCCAGCGCACGCAACCTGTTCATCGACCACACCCGCCGTCAGCAACACCGCAAGAGCGAGCCGCTCGACTCGCAGGAAGCGCACGCGACGGCCCAGCCGAGCGCAACGCTGGAACAGGCCGCCATTGCCAATCAGCAACTGGCCGCGCTGAACACCGTGATCCAGAACATGCCTGCACCGTGCCGCGAGGTGTTCCTGATGGTACGGGTCGAAGGCATGACCTATGCCGACATCGGTACACGGCTTGGCATCTCCCCCAAGACGGCGTACAGCCGTATGGTGAAGGCACTGGAATTGTTGAAACAGGGCATGTCCCAGTGAAGCCGGAGCCGATGGATCACACCGCTGCCGATGACATCAGCCACCAGGCCAACGCCTGGTTTGCGCTGTTCCACGGCGGTGCGCCCACACCTGAGCAACGGGCGGCATGGTCGGCGTGGATGGCCGCTGATGTGCGCCATGCCCAGGCCTATGCCGAACTTGAAAACCTGTGGGCCGCTTCGGCGCTGCTGCTGCAGCCCTCGCCCGCCGCCGCCCCTGTGGCCCCGGCGCGGCTTTCCCGGCGCCGCTTCGTCGGCCTGGGGCTGGCCGCCAGTGCTGCAGCAGTGACTGCAGGCGCCGGCACGTTGTGGCTGAACGGCGTGGACTCACCGTTCGCCGACCTGCGCACCGCCGTGGGCGAGCGCCGCATCGCGTACCTGCCCGACGGCTCGACGGTCGAAATGGCCGGCCACACGGCGATGAACCTGGACTTTTCAGCGACCCGCCGGGCAGTCGAACTGCTTCACGGCCAAGCGTTTTTCAGGGTTCGGCCGAGTGCTGCGGGTGAGTTCAGTATCAACACCCAAGCTGGGCGACTGCACACCCGTGAAGGCGAGTTTTGCGTGTCGTGCGAAAACGACGCGGGGCTGGTGGCGGTTAGCCAAGGGCGTGTGCAAGTGCTGACGGCCGGGCAGCAGACAGAGCTGGAAGAAGGCCTTTCGCTCAGTTTCAGCGCACGTGCGACGGGTGACATACAGCGTGCGGAGCTGGCGCAGATGCTGGCCTGGCGCAATGGCCGGCTGGTGTTTTTCAATGAGCCGCTGCTGACCGTGGTCGATGCACTGCAGCGTTGGCGCAAGGGCCGGATTTTCATCATGGACAAGCAACTGGCCGCCCGACGCGTGAGCCTGATTCTCAACCTCGACCACCCCGACCAGATGCTCGATGTGCTGTCCCGGGCCCTTGCCGTACGTACCACGCGCTACACCGACCTGGTCACGCTGATCTACCCCGCCTGAAAAATTTCAAAGCGCCATCAGACATTCCGATGCCCCATGCGTCTTAACGGCACTGAGATTTATTCGCATATCTGCACTGCATGGGGCACGCCTGAATGGCCAACCGACACAAACTGCACACCACACTTCATCCTCACTGGCAGCGCAAAGCGCTGGGCGCAGCACTGGCCTGCACGCTGCTGGTCGGTAACCTCCCGGCGCAGGCCGCACCTGGGCAGGCCCCTGCGAGGTCGATGCAGCAACTGTCACTGAACATCCCGGCACAGCCGTTGCGCCAGGCGTTGCTGGTGTTCAGCCAACAATCCGGGCAGAACGTGCTGCTCGACGGCAACGTCGATGCAACGCTGCGCAGCCCCGCCGTGGTAGGCCGTTTCTCGGCCGAAGAGGGCCTGGCCAGGTTGCTGCAAGGCAGTGGCTACAACTTCGCCCGCACCGACGCAGCGACGCTCTACCTGGTGCCCAGCGAGACGCAGGGCCAGGGCAACGAAGTGCTGCTGGCGCCCACCCAGGTCCAGTATCAACTGGCCCAGGCTGATGAGCAGCGCCGTGGCTATCAGGGCAAACCCGCCTCCAGCACCACACGCCTGGGCTTGAGCAACCGGGAAACCCCACAGGCGGTGTCGACCGTTACCCGCGAGCAGATCGACGATTTCAAGCTCAACAGTGTGAAAGATGCACTGCGCAACGCCCCCACGGTCACCGTCGAACAGTTCGAGACCGACCGCACCGCCTTCACCTCGCGCGGTTTCACCATCGACAACTTCGAGTACGACGGCATGGGCATGCCCTTCTCATCCGGTGTGCTGCTGGGTGACCAGGACTTGGCCGAATTCGAGCAGATCGATGTACTGCATGGCGCCAACGGCCTGATGAGCGGCGCAGGCAACCCGTCTGCCACGGTCAACTTCGTGCGCAAGCGCCCGACCGACAGCTTCCAGGCCAGGCTCAACACCAGTGCCGGGTCATGGGACAACCGCCGGGTGGACGTCGATGTCAGCGGCCCGCTGAGTGACAGCGGCAAGGTGCGCGGGCGCTTCATCTACGCCCATGACAAGGGCAATTCGTACCTTGATCGCTACAGCCACGAAATCAATGTAACAGCAGGCCTACTGGCCTTCGACCTGTCAGACGCCGATACCCTGACCGTCGGTTTTTCCGAACAGAAGAGCGATTCCAACGGCAGCACCTGGGGTGCCCTGCCGATGGCCGACTACGCGGGCAATCCCATCCACTACAGCAGCCGAAGCGCCAGCATCGGCCAACCCTGGACCTACTGGAACATCCACACACAACGGGCGTTTGCCGAGCTGGCACACGATTTTGGCGCGGGGTGGAAAGGCAAGGTCACCGTGACCGGGACCAATCAGCATCAGGACACCCAGATGCTCTATGCCATCCCCGCCACCGCCGACGATGTGTTTGCCTACATCAACCGAACCACCAGCACCGAGCATCAGCTCACCGGCGAAGCACAGTTGTCTGGGCCTTTCGCGCTGCTGGGTCGCCAGCATGAACTGACCTTGGGCGCCAACTATGGCCGCAGCCGCCATGATGAGCGTGGCTACTACCGCAACGCCTCCGGCAATGAGATCGTCAGCCTTGCCGACGCACTTGCCGGGGCAATCGTAAAACCGCCTTTGACGTACACCGACGAGCTCAATACCCAGCATTTCACCGACCGCCAGAAAAGCCTCTATGCCGGCGCGCGCTTCAGCCTGACCGACGACCTGCACTGGATCACCGGTACCCGAATGCTCAGCGCCGACGGTGAGGGTATGGGCTATGGTGCGGCGCACGACACCCGGGTGCACGGCAAAGTGACGCCCTATACCGGGCTGGTCTACGACTTGAATGATCAGTGGAGCCTGTATGCAAGCTGGGCCGAGATCTTCAAACCCCAGTACCTGCGCAGCTCGGCCGGGGGCGTGATCGAACCGCTGGAAGGCAAAAGCACTGAAGTAGGCGTGAAGGGCAGCCTGCTCGATCATCGGCTCACCGTCACTGCAGCAGTGTTCAAGACCGAGCAGCAAAACGTGGCGGTGACCACTGGAGAGATCATCAACGGCCAGTACGCTTACCGTGGCGAAGACAACAACAGCCGGGGTGTGGAGCTGGAAGCTTCCGGTGAGGCGATGCCAGGTGTGGAACTGGCCGCAGGCTACACCTACGTGCACATCGAGGATGACGACGGCGAGAAAACCCGTCGATACGTGCCAAGCCATACGCTGCGCGGCAGTGTCACCTACCGCCTGCCCGGCATGCCGCAAGCGCGCGTTGGTAGCCGGGTGCAGTGGCAAAGCGCGACCGAGGCCGATGGTAACAGCCGCGTTCGGCAAAGCGCGTACGCCTTGGTCGATGTGATGGGCAGCTACACGTTTGACGAAAACTGGAGCGCTTCGCTGAACCTGAACAACGTCTTCGACAGGAAGTACCTGTTGTCGCTGTACCAGTCGGCGGGGTCCACCAACTTTGGCGCACCACGCAACCTGACGGCTTCGGTGACGTGGAAGTACTAGCAACTGCTGCAGGCGCGGCCCCTCGCAAGGCCGCGCCTACGGCGTCTGCTGCTCGGCGTTGCGGCTCCAGTCCAGCAGCAGGCTGTATCCTACCGCCAGCAAGGTCGGCCCGATGAACAGGCCAATGAAGCCAAAGGCGATCAACCCGCCGAACACCCCGAGCAGCACGATCACCAGCGGCAGATTGCCCCCTCGGCTGATCAGGTAGGGCTTGAGCACGTTGTCCACGCCGCTGATGACGAAGGTGCCCCAGATGCCCAGGAAGATCGCCATGCCGTAATCCCCCTTCCACACCAGCCAGGCCGTCGCCGGGATCCACGCGAGCGGCGGCCCCATCGGGATCAGGCTGAGCATGAAGGTCACCAGGCCAAGCACGATCGCCCCCGGCACGCCAGCGATCAGGAAGCCGATCAGCGCCAGCAGGGCCTGGGCCGCTGCGGTGCCGATCACACCGTTGACTACCCGCTGCACGGTGCCGGCGACCAGCTCCAGGTAATAATCGGCGCGGTCACCCGTCAAGCGCTGCAGCAGGCGCAGCACGAACGCCGACAAACGCGGGCCGTCACGGTAGAAGAAGAACACGAAGACCAGGCTCAGGGTGAGCTCCAGCACGCCGCTGCCGATCTGCGCGCTACGTGCCAGCAACCAGTTGCCCACCTGGCCCAGGTAGGGCTTGATCGACGCGATCAGTGCCGCGCCTTGCTGGTCGAGCGACTGCCACCAGTTGACCATGCGCTCCCCCACCAAGGGGACGCTGCCGAGCCAGGCCGGTGCATCGGGCAGGCCATCGACTTGCACATCACGGACAAACGCCGTGGCATCACGGATATGGTCGGCCAGGTTGAACCCCAGCCACACCAGCGGCAAGGCCACGATGAGGATCCAGGCCGTGGTCAGCAGGCTCGCCGCCAGGGTTTCGCGCCCACCCAGCACGCGCGTCAGCAAGCGCATCAGCGGCCAGCTGGCAAAGGCCAGAATGGCGCCCCACAGCAGTGCCGAGATAAACGGTGCCATGACCCACAGGGCAGCACCCAGTAGCGCCAGCAGCACGATCTGGACCAGCAGGCGATCATTATTGGCCATGGTGACGCTCATTCAACGGATCAGTTCCAGGTGCAGGCCTTCGGTAGCTGCGGTACCGACTTCAAGGCGGCTGCTGCGCACGCCTGCATTGACCAAGGCCTCGCGCCAGGCCTCGGCGTTGGCGCCACTGAGGCTGGCCCGCAGGGTGCTGTCCAGGTTCAAGCTGCGCCCAAGCAGGGCCACCCAGGCCGGTTGCGGCGTACTCAGGTCAGGGTAGTCGAGTTTGCCGGTGTCGCGCATTTCGCGCAGCACCGTGCCGGCGGTCGGCAGCAACTCGCCAAGCGGACTGGCGGCGACGAACTCCTCGACATGCAGGTAGGCGCGGCGGTTGCCACGGGTGACGCTGTAAAGTGCGACCAGGGTGTCGGCCTGTTCGGCCGAGCGACGCAACAGAATGAACGCTTGCTGCTCGTCACCGCCGTTCAAACGGGCATTGGCGAATACATCGTTGGCCCACAGGCTGGCCTCGCCGCAATCACGGCCCTGGCACCAGAACAGCGGGTAGCCGCCGTCGTGCTGCAGCGCTTCACGAGCACTGGTGAACGCTTCGCGGGCGCTGCGCTCGACCGGCAGTTCATAGGTGACCGAACTGACCTGGCCACGGCTTTCGACCTTGTCATCGACCCGCAGGCGGCCGCTGATCTTGCGCAGGGGCCCCATGGGGTAGACGCGCTCCTGCTCCACTGCAGGGCGTTGATCGACCACCTTGGCGTCCACGGGGACGGGCAGGTTGTCGGCCCACAGCAACGGGCTGGCGAGCATCAGGCAGGCGGCGAAGGTGGTGCGGAGGGTTACGGGCGCGCTCATCGGCAGCCCAGTCGGTGCTTGGCACCGAAGTTATGGTCCAGCGTGTCTGGCATTTGCATGGTTGTCTCCCTGTTCAACCCGCCAAGCCTCGGCACTTGTCCGGTGCAAGTCAAGCAAAGCCAAAGAAGCGATTGATACAGTCTGCGACAAGGGCCGCGCCCTGTTCATCGTTCAGGTGCAGATGATGGCCACCAGGCAGCGTCACCTGCTCAAAGGGTAGCTGCTGCAGCAACTCGGTGTGGCGCGCCAGCATGCCATCGGCAGCCACCACCAGGCAGGCAGGGCAACTCACCCGCCTGACATAGGCCATGGCCTGGACGTGGCTCAGGCGTGTAGGGGATGGCAAGGTCAGGCGGCTGTCACTGCGCCAGCTGTAACCACCCGGCACGGGCATCAGCCCACGCTGGGCCAACAGCTCGGCCGCTTCGCGACTGACCGCGACCATGCCCTTCATGCGCGCCTGCACGCCCTCCTCCAGCGCCGGGTAGACAGACTTGCGCTTGCCGTCCAGGCGCAACTGCGCCTGCAATGCCATGCCCAGGCGCTCACCTGCGTCCTGCTCGGCGCCCGTGGGAGGGATGACCCCGTCGATCAACGCCAGGTGGCTGATGCGCTCCGGCAAGGCGCCCGCCAGTTGCACCGAAATGATTGCCCCCAGCGAATGGCCCAGCAGGGCAAACCGCTGCCACCCCAACTGCTCGGCAACCCGCAGCACATCGTGGGCATAGTCGGCCAGGGCATAACTCGCCCCAGGCGGGCGATGCTCCGAGTAACCATGCCCGGCCAGGTCCAGGGCGACGATGCGCAGGCCCTGCAGCCGCGGCGCCAGGCGGGCGAAGCTGTTGGCGTTGTCCAGCCAGCCGTGCAGGGCGATCACCGGCAGGCCGTCCTCGGGGCCGAACAGGTGAGCAGCCAGCTCGATATGGCCCAGGCTCAGGCGGATTTCCTGCATGTGCGCGCTCATGCCTGGCTCCAGCGGTCGAACAGACCCTTGATCAAGCTGGCGGTGTCGGTCGGGCGCTCCAGCGGGAACATGTGCCCGCCCGGCACGCTGTGGTACTCACCCTGTGCCATGCCGCGCACCGCCAGCGCGTGATGACGGCGGATCACGTTGCTGCGCTCACCGCAGACCATCGCCAGTGGCACCTGCAATTGCCGGGCAGGCGCAGGGCTTGCGTGGGGGATGCTGCGGTAGATACTGATCTCGGTAGCCGGGTCGAAACGCAGGCGCAAGCCATCCTGGGCAGGCTCCAGGCCGTGCTCCAGATAGGCTTCGAGGCAATCGGGGTCAAAGTGCCGAAACAAGCGCTTGCTGGCGAAGTAGTCCCGTGCGCTGTCGCGATCGGCGAACGCCTCGCGACGCCCCAGGGTGCGGCCTGCCGGGGTGATGCGGTCGATGAAGCCAAAACGCTTGGCGGTGCGCAGCACCCATTGATCGGCGCGGGTCAGCACCGGCGAGTCGAGCATGACCAGCCCGCGGTAGTACTCGGGGCAACGCAAGGCGGCATGCAGGTGCAGCACCCCGCCCAGCGAATGACCCACCCCCCAAACCGGCGCGTCTTGTTGCGCCAGATGGTGCAGCAGCTCATCGACCAGGTTTTGCCAGTTTTCATTCACCGGGAAGCGCGGGTCGTGGGCATGCTGGGCCAGGTGGCGGACCTGATAGTCCGGCGCCAGGGCGGCGAACAGCTTGCCGTAGGTGGCAGACGGGAAACCATTGGCGTGGGCGAAGAAGATGTGCTGCGACATGGCGCCTGGTCCGGACGGGGGATGATGGCCCATTGTGTGCATCGCAAGGCCGCTCGGCAATGTTTGGAAAGGTCATCGGCGAGGGCTATCAGGTCATCTGCTGCGATCCAGACTGACCAGTGAACGTTGCAGGCAGGCCTGCATGTAGGCCAACTGGCTCTCGAGCACTTCGCGGGCCAGACGCTGGTCATGGTAGTCGAGCTGCAGCCTGCGCAATGCCAGGCAACTGGTCTGCAGCAAGTGGGAAACCCGCAGGCAGGCCTCTTGCAGGGCACGCAGGTCTTCCTCGCCCTGTTGCCTGGCGCTGGCTTCCAGCCCGTGATGGCCACGCACCTTGCCCATCAGATGATAGAGCTTGGCGTCGGCCGAATCGCGCAGCAGGCTGTACTGGGCAAAGTCGAGCAACTCGCCTTCCTCCACCTTGTCCACGGTGGGCTGCAAGTCCGCGGAGCGTAACAACGCCTGCATCTGCCCTTTCATCAATCGCTCCCTGCCATCCACTCGTCGGATAGGGGCAACGCTAGCAAGCTGCCAAGTGCAGCGGCAACTGACAATAATGCCAGTTGCCAGGCATCAGGACGGCGCGTTAAGCGCGCGCAAGCTCATCAGGCCGGCCAGTGGCCAGTCCCCCTCCAGCTCCGCCAGGCTGGCGGTACTCATGGCCGCCGGTTGCTGTAGATGACCATGTTCAAGGGCACCGACCAGCGTCCCCACTAGCGGTTGGTGGCTGACCAGCAGCACGTGTTCCAGGCCCAGCCGTTCGATTTCACCGATCACCTGCTGCACGTCGCTTTCCGGCGTCAGCCAGGGCACGGTGCGCACAGGTTCGGCAAAACCCAAGGTGTCGTGCACCAGGGCAGCCGTCTGCTGAGCACGCACGTAGGGGCTGGCGATGATCGCCTGCAACGGCTGCCCGAGCAGGCGCGCGGCACTGTGCAGGACCTGCTCGCGGCCATGGCTGGTCAGGCGCCGCTCGGCGTCGGTGTTGGCCCGCGGCTCCGCCTCACCGTGGCGCAGCACCCACAGCTTCACAGCTTGGGCTCTTCGTCACGCACCGGGTGCGGCGCCGGTGCCACGGCATGCGGTGCTTCGCCTTCTGGCGCACGGGGCGCTGGCCAGTCGGCGAATGGCCAAGGCTTCTGGTCGCTGTGGAAGCTGCCGAAGCGGCCGATCTGCGCCAGGTACTGGCTAACGCTGTCGCCGAAGTTCATCAGGCTGGCGCTGGGCGCGCCGTACACCAGGCGGTAGATCAACTGCACCAGCACCAGGCCGCCCAGCAGTAGTTCGGCCAATTGCCAGACCACCAGGAACACCAGCATCCACAGTACCCGCAGGATGATCGACTCGCGCTGGGCGCGTTCGGGCGTATCGTTCATGACTCGCTCCTTGCTTTATGAGGGCCGCGGACGGCTCAATTGAAACCGCTGATGGAAATGAAATCGACGTCGGTCTTCGGCTCGGCGCGCATCAGGTGCTCGATCACCTGGTTCAAGGTACGGCCCTCGAACAGGATGGCATGCAGGCCTGCCACCAGCGGCATGTACACCTGAACTTCCTGGGCCTTGGCCTTGAGCACCTTGAGGGTGTTCACCCCTTCGGCGACCTCGCCCAGCCGATTGACGGCCTGCTCCAGGCTCAAGCCTTGCCCCAGCGCGTGACCTACCTGGTAGTTGCGGCTCTTGGGCGATGAACAGGTGACGATCAGGTCACCGACCCCGGCCAGGCCAAGGAAGGTCATCGGGTTGGCCCCCTGGCTCACGGCAAAGCGGGTCATTTCGGCCAGGGCACGGGTGATCAGCATGCTCTTGGTGTTCTCGCCCATGCCCAGCGCCACGGCCATGCCGGCAATGATGGCGTAGACGTTCTTCAGCGCGCCACCCAGCTCGACGCCGAAGCGGTCGGCACTTGCGTAGACGCGGAAGGTGCGCCCATGCAGCACGGCCTGCACCCGCTGGCAGAGCGCTTCGTCTTCGCTCGCGACCACCGTGGCGGTGAGTGCGTGCTCGGCGATCTCGCGGGCCAGGTTTGGCCCCGACAGCACGCCGATGCGGGCCTCGGGGGCGATTTCTTCGAGGATCTGGCTCATCAGCTTGAAGCTTTGCGCCTCGATGCCCTTGGTCAGGCTAACCAGGCACTTGCCACGCAGCAACGCAGCATGCGGCGCCAGCACGCTGCGCAAAGCGCTGGACGGCAAGGCGACGAAGACCAGGTCGCAGGCCTGCAAGGTTGCCAGCAGGTCATTGACCGGCTCGACCCCATCGTGCACGCGGATGCCTTTGAGGTAGCGTGGATTCTCGCGGTTCACGCGCATGGCCTCGGCCTGCTCCGGGTCGCGCATCCACTGGCGCACCGGCACACCGTTTTCCGCCAGCAGGTTCGCCACGGCGGTGCCGAAGCTGCCGCCGCCCAGAACTGCAACAGGTTGCTGTTCAGTCATATCCAATCCGTTAAAGCCAAAAGTTAAGTGGCGACCAGGGCATTATACGGCTCGCCTGCCATGCGCCAAGGCTAGCAACGCAGATTGCACAGACAGGGCAACCAGATCCCAGCCAGATCACTGGCAAAAGCCCCACGGTCGGTTAACATGCCTGTTTCATCTCTGAAACAAGGTCGTACCGTGTTGCCTGGCACGCCCCCCTACCCGCGTCTTCTACTATTTACCGCCTTGCTCGGCGGCCCGGCCATGGCCGACGATCTGTTCATCGACAACGCCGACCTGCCGCAGGTTCTGACCGCCACCCGGCTCAAACAATCCCCGGCGGCGGTGCCCGGCAGCATGACCGTGCTCGACAGCGAGCTGATCCGCGCCAGCGGTGCCCGCGACATCCCCGAACTGCTGCGCCTGGTACCCGGCATGATGATCGGCTACGGCGCCGGCAACCAGCCGACCGTCAACTACCATGGCAGCAACGTCAATGACGCCCGGCGCATGCAGGTGTTGATCGACGGCCGCTCGGTGTACCGCGCAGGCCTGGCGACGGTGGACTGGAGCGACATCCCGCTGGCCATGGATGACATCGAGCGCATCGAGGTATTCCGTGGCCCTAACACGGTCAGCTATGGCGCCAACGCGCTGATGGCCGTGGTCAATATTCTCACCCGCAACCCCGCCGACAGCCATGGCACGCGCCTCAAGGTCACCCGTGGCCAGGACGGCATCAACGATTTCTACGCCAGCCACGGCTTCGGCTGGGACGGCGGCGACATGCGCCTGTCGGTGTCGGGTCAGCAGGACGATGGTTTCGACAAGGACCAGTACGGCCAGGACTACCGCGACAGCCGCCGCCTCACCCGCTTCAACCTCAGTGCCAGCCACAGCCTGGCCCCCGACCAGACCCTGGAATGGCAACTGGCGGCCAAGGAAGGCAGCAACCAGCGGCCCTACACCTACCAGCCGGTGTTCCCCTATGTGACCGAGCGGGGCGACAACGCCGACGTCAATGCCAAGGACTACGCAGGCTCGGTACGCTGGAACATCGACTTCAACCCCGATCACAGCCTGTACGTGCAGGGCTCGGCCCAGCACTTCGACCGCCAGCAGGTCTGGCGTGCCTGCGACGCGGCGCTGTCGTTCAGCCCGGAGCTGACCCGGCTGTGGCAGCTCAACCCGAACTTTGCCGAGCTGGTGGCGCGCGGCGCCAACAACCCCCCGCGCAGCAGCAACCCCGAAGAACAGGCCCTGGTCGAAGCCATCCAGGCCCAGTGGAACAGCGAGGGCGGGCGCAACGTGGTCTGCGGCGATGTCGACCAGAGCACCCGCGAAACCCGCTACGACCTGGAAATCCAGGACACCCTGAGCCTGACCGACAGCCTGCGCCTGCTCAGCGGCATGAACTTGCGCTATGACCGCGCCGACTCGCAGACCTATTTCAATGGCAGCCTGGACGACCAGACCTGGCGCCTGTTCGGGCAGTTGGAATGGCGCGCCGATGAGCACTGGATCATCCAGGGCGGCGCGATGTTCGAGGACTCGCGCCTGTCTGGCAGCTCGCTGACCCCACGCGTGGCGGTCAACTACCTGATCACCCCACGCCATGGCCTGCGTGCGGTGTATTCCGAGGCAGTGCGTTCACCCGACATGTTCGAGAACAACGTCAACTGGAGCTACACGGTCAAAAACCTCAGCCCCAATGCGTTTGGCCAGCAACACGGTGAGTATTTCGTCAAGACGCGCGGCCCGGGCGACCTCGACCAGGAGCGCATGCGCTCGCGCGAGCTGGGCTACAACGGCTACTTCAGCGACCTCGACCTGAGCATGGATGTGAAGGTGTTCTACGACGAAATCACCGGCATGATCAGCGAGCCGCTGAAGAACAACCAGTACATCGCCAGCAACGCCAACAAGGCCCGCTTCACCGGCAGCGAGGCGCAACTGGACTGGCGCCCCACCCTGCGCGACCGCCTGCGCGTGACCTACGCCTACGTCGATGCCTGGGCCAGCAACCCCGACGACCGACGCCTCAGCGCCCGCAACAGCGGCTCGGCTGGCTGGATGCGCGAATGGGGCGATGGTTGGTCGAGCGCGCTTTTCTACTACGGTGACGATGCCCTCAACCAGTACCGCTACGAGCGTTTGGACCTGCGCGTGGCCAAGCGTTTCCGGGTACAGGGCAGCAACCTGGAACTGGCAGCGCTGTGGCAGCAACGCCTGGACGATGAGCCGACTACCGCACTGCAAAACCGTTACGACAGCCGCCATCGCCTGAGCGTCAGTGCGGAGCTGGAATTCTGATGGCCCGCCTGCTGCGCCTGCTGCTGCTTTGCCTATGGCCCCTGGGGCCGCTGTGGGCCAGTGATATTCTGCTGGTCGGTGGCGAAGACCAGCCCGGCATTCGCAGCTTCGTCGCGGCAGTCGAAAACCATCGCCCGCAGGATCGGGTGCGCTTCCAGACCACGGCCGATTTGCCGCGCCCAGGTCGGCTAAAGGCTGATCAGCGTCTGGTGCTGCTCGACAGTGCCGCACTGGAGTGGCGCCTGAGTGAAAGCGCCGGGCCGCCGGCACTGGCCATGCGGGTAAGCCGGGTACAGGCTGAACAGCGCCTGGGAAAGTCACGCCCCGCCTTCCTTACCCTGCTGTGGAGCGACCCGCCGCTGGCCCGCCAACTGCGCCTGGCGCGCTACCTGCTGCCACAAGCACAACGCATCGGCGTGCTTTACGGTAAGCACAGTGCCTTTCTGCTCGATGAGCTTCGCCATGCCGCCCGCCCCCTGGGCCTGGAGATCATTGCCCAGGACTGGCCCGACCCGCGTGACAGCCGGCCCCTGCAATACCTGCTGGGCAACAGCGACGTGCTGCTAGGCCTGGACGACCCCGCCCTGTACAACCCCAAGACCGCAAAAAACCTGCTGCTCAGCAGCTATGGGCGGCAAATGGCGTTGATCGGCCCGAACGCAGGCTTCGTCCGCGCAGGCGCCCTGGCCAGCACCTACAGCGACCAGGACGACTGGTTGGCGGTGCTCGACCACTTGCTCGACCAGCCGCCGGCACGCTGGCCGCGCAGCCTTTACCCCGCGCGCTACGGCGTCAGTGGCAACCAGCAAGTGGCACGCGCCCTGGGCCTTGAACCCATCGATCCGAACGCCGCCGCCAAGGCCCTGGCCGAAGGAGAATCCACCCCATGAGCAGACGCCTGAGCTGGGACATCCACACCCGCACCCAGATCATCAGCCTCGGCCCCGCCTTGCTGCTGACCTTGCTGCTGATCAGCTTCTTCACCTTCGTGCGAATCCAGGACTTGCGCCAGGAGCTCAACCACACCGGCCAGCTGATCGCCAACCAGTTGGCGCCGGCCTCCGAATACGGGGTGATCTCGGGCAACAACGAAGTGCTCGAAGGGCTCATGCGCGCCACCTTAAGCATTCCGCACGTACGATTTCTGGAGGTGCAGGACAGCCGTAACCACATCCTGGTCTACGTCGAGCAGTCTGACGAAAGCGCCAACCGGGCGCAGCGAGTGGAAGTGTTCCAGGCCCCGATCCGCCTCCAGCAGATCCGCCTGGACACCGATTTCCTGCAGCCGGGCAAGGTTTCTTCCCCGGCCATCGGTGACGACTACCTGGGGCGGGTGATCGTGGGCATGTCCGACGATGCCTTCAGCCAACGCCAGCAGGAAATCGTCATCAAGGCGGGCATCCTGGCCCTGTTTGCCCTGCTGTTCACCTTCCTGCTGGCGCGGCGGCTGGCCGTCAGCCTGGCCAAGCCCATCAGCGACATGGGCCATGCGGTCAAGGCTATTCAGCAAGGCGAATACAACACCCCGCTGCCGGTGGTCGATGACAGCGAGCTGGGCCATCTGGCGCGCCACATCAACAACCTGGCCAGCGCCCTTGAGCAAGCCAGTGACGAGCAGAAGCAAGCCATCGCCCAGTTGACCCAGGCGCGTGAAGAGGCCGAGCAGGCCAACCGCGCCAAGTCGGACTTCCTGGCGATGATGAGCCATGAGCTGCGCACCCCCATGAATGGCGTGCTGGGCATGCTGCAGCTGCTCGAAACCACCCCACTGACTAGCGAACAGGCCGACTACACCGCCGTTGCCACCGAGTCCACCGGGCATTTGCTCAAGGTCATCAACGACATTCTCGACTTCTCGCGCATCGAGCGCACGGCGCTGGAGCTGGAGCGCATCGACTTCAACCTCGGCGACCTGATCGCCAGCAGCGTCCAGTCGTTCCAGCACAGCGCCCAGCAACGCGGCCTCGGCCTGCATCTGCACATGCCCGAAGGCATCGAACACTTGAGGGTGAACGGCGACCCGACGCGGATCCGGCAGATTTTGCTGAACCTGGTCGGCAATGCCCTGAAGTTCACCGAGCGGGGCCAGGTGCAGGTCGAGGCGCGTTGCCAGGTACTGGACCGACAACTGCTCTGGTTCACCTGCAGCGTGCGCGACACCGGCATCGGCATCGACAGCGAGCGCCTGGAAATGATGTTCGTCGCCTTCCAGCAGGCCGACAGTTCGATTTCCCGGCGCTATGGCGGCACCGGCCTGGGCCTGTCGATCGCACGTACCCTGGCCGAACGCATGGGCGGCAAGCTGCGCGGTGAAAGCCGCGAGGGCCTGGGCTCGACCTTCACCCTGGAAATGCCCTTGGCCCTGGCCGCACCTGCCCCGGTGCAACTGCCCGCAGCGGTGCGCGAGCAGCGGCCGCTGGCCGGTAGCGAGCGGGTGCTGCTGGTGGAGGACAACCTGGTCAATCAGAATGTCATAGAAGCCATGTTGCGCAGCCTGGGGCTTGAAGTCAGCGTGGCGGCAGACGGCCTCCAGGCAGTCGAGCAGGTCAGCCAGCAACGCTTCGACGCCATTTTGATGGACTGCCGCCTGCCGAACCTGGATGGCTATGAAGCCACCCAGCGCATCCGCCTGCTGCCCAACGGCATGCACCTGCCGATCATCGCCTTGACCGCCAACGCCTTGGAGGGTGATCGTGAGCGCTGCATGGCCGCCGGCATGGACGATTACCTGAGCAAACCCTTGCGCCGCACCGAACTGCAACGCGTGCTGCAACGCTGGTTACCCGGTCAGACAACCGCGACTGGCGATAAATGCTAAAGTGCGGCAGTCTTAAGGACTGGACAGGACCTTCTTCGGGCCTGAAAATAGACGTTTCAGTGCACACCTGTACTTCTTTCGTCTGGTGCACTGTGACTTTCACCACAACGCAATAGTCTACCTGTAGGCTGCCGCCCCGGAGTCATCGCTTTTCGGGCCGGCCGGGAAGATTCATCCCCTGCCGCAGGGGGTTATTGAGGAGCTCGCATGACCAAACAACACGCCTTTACTCGGGAAGACCTGCTGCGCTGCAGTCGCGGTGAGCTGTTCGGCCCAGGTAATGCGCAACTGCCCGCGCCGAACATGCTGATGGTCGATCGCATCACCCATATCAGCGAAGAAGGCGGCAAGTACGGCAAAGGTGAATTGGTCGCCGAGCTGGATATCAATCCGGACCTGTGGTTCTTCGCTTGCCACTTCGAAGGCGATCCGGTCATGCCGGGCTGCCTGGGCCTGGACGCCATGTGGCAGCTGGTCGGCTTCTTCCTCGGCTGGCAAGGCCTGCCGGGCCGCGGCCGCGCGCTGGGTTCGGGCGAAGTGAAATTCTTCGGCCAGGTATTGCCTACCGCCAAGAAAGTCACCTACAACATTCAAATCAAGCGCGTCCTGAAGGGCAAGCTGAACATGGCCATCGCCGATGGCTCGGTCAGCGTCGACGGCCGCGAGATCTACACCGCCGAAGGCCTGCGGGTCGGCGTGTTCACCTCCACTGACAATTTCTAAGGGTTATTCGCATGCGCCGCGTCGTTATCACTGGTCTGGGCATCGTATCGTGCCTGGGCAATGACAAAGAGACCGTCACCGAAAACCTGCGTAACAGCCGTCCGGGTATCCGTTTCAACCCGGAATACAAGGAAATGGGGCTGCGCAGCCAGGTTTCCGGGTCCATCGACCTCAACCTCGAAGAACTGATCGACCGCAAGGTCTATCGCTTTGTCGGCCACGCCGCGGCCTACGCCTACCTGGCGATGCAGGACGCAATCAAGGACGCCGGCCTGACCGAAGAGCAGGTTTCCAACCCGCGCACCGGCCTGGTTGCCGGTTCCGGCGGCGCCTCGACCTTGAATCAGATGGAAGCGCTGGATACCCTGCGCGAGAAAGGCGTCAAGCGCGTCGGCCCGTACCGCGTCACCCGCACCATGGGCAGCACCGTTTCGGCGTGCCTGGCCACCCCGTTCAAGATCAAGGGCCTGAACTACTCGATCTCGTCGGCCTGCGCCACCTCGGCACACTGCATCGGCACCGCGCTGGAGCAGATCCAGTGGGGCAAGCAAGACATCGTCTTCGCCGGCGGCGGTGAAGAAGAGCACTGGAGCCAATCGTTCCTGTTCGATGCCATGGGCGCCCTGTCGACCAAGCGCAACGAAACCCCTGAACTGGCCTCGCGCGCCTACGACAACGACCGTGATGGCTTCGTCATCGCCGGCGGTGGCGGCATGGTGGTGGTCGAGGAACTGGAGCACGCACTGGCCCGTGGCGCCAAGATCTACGCCGAAATCGTCGGCTACGGCGCGACCTCCGATGGCTACGACATGGTCGCCCCAAGCGGCGAAGGCGCCATCCGCTGCATGCAGCAGGCGCTGGCCACCGTCGACACCCCGATCGACTACCTGAACACCCACGGCACCTCGACCCCGGTCGGTGACGTTGCCGAGATGAAGGGTGTTCGCGCAGTGTTCGGCGACAAGGCACCGAAGATCAGCTCGACCAAGAGCCTGTCGGGCCACTCGCTGGGCGCCGCAGGTGTGCACGAGGCGATCTACTGCCTGCTGATGATGGAAAACAACTTCATCGCCGGCTCCGCCAACATCGACGAGCTGGACCCGGAAGTCGCTGACCTGCCGATCCTGCGCAAGACCGAAGAAAACGCCAAGATCGATACGGTCATGAGCAACAGCTTCGGCTTCGGCGGCACCAACGCCACCCTGGTGCTCAAGCGCTGGGCTGGCAAGTAAGGCCGTGACGCAATAATGAAAACGCCCCGACTGGTTCGGGGCGTTTTTGTTTTTGGGTGCGGTATTGAATGTGTTCAATGCCCCTTGGGCAGCACTGCAAGAAAATTCTCCCGCGCCACCTTGCGCGCCACCTCTTCCGGCAAGGCATCCAGGAATGGATCAAAGCCGCGCATTTCCTCCCCCAAGCTGCCAAATCGCCCGACCACATCCGAGCCCAGCATGAAGCGCTCCGGGTAGCGCTCGACCAACGCGACCCACGCCTTGCGCGGCTTGCCGGCTTCATCCAGCAGATACGGCTCGAGCACGCTCCACGACAGGTCGATGTACAGGTTGGGGTAGTCGCTGAGCAGTCGCTCAAGCACCGGCAGAAGAAAATCCATTTGTGTCTGATGGCGATGGATCTCCTTGCTCGCCCCCGCATGCGCCCAGATGAAGCGGGTATGCGGATGGTTGCGCAGCGGCTCCTCGATCTCGGCCAGGTACAACGGGTTGCGCTCGCGCTTGGAGGTGATGTTGGAGTGAACCAGCACCGGCAGGTCGCGCTCGGCCGCCAGGTGGTAGATGCGCGTCATCGCTTCGTTGTTGGCCCGGGGCGTGTCACCACTGGTCAGGGCGGTCAAGTCATCGTGACGCGTGAACACTTCGCCAATGCCCTGCCACAGCCCGGGATACAGCTCGAGCATGCGCTCGATGTGGCTCAGGGCATTCTTGTCCACCGGATTGAAGCCAGTGAGAAACGGATGGAAACGCTTGCGCTGCTCGGGCGGGAGTTTCTCCAGGGCCGCAGCGACGTAGATATCGGTGGCACTGTACCAATAGGCGTCGGCATCGTCACCGGCGTAATAGCGCGGCCGCTTCGGTTCATCCTCGTGCCATTTCTTGGCCACCGAGACCCCGGAAATCATCGACTGGTCGATACCCGCCTGGTCCATGGCCTTGAGCAGGGCTGGCATGCCCTCGGTTTCCTGAAAGAAGTCGACGTAGTGCAGATGGGCATCGCTGTAGCGGTACTCGCGCGCCTGGGCTGCGTGGCACAGCAGGCCCGAGAGCAACACGCCAGCCAGTGCTCTGGCGATCATGGCAGCATCCTTATCCTGATTCGAACAGAGTAGACCCTCGCCTTAAGGCGGCGGTTCAGCAATGGCGGACAACCCGCTATGCTGGAGGCTCGAGCGCCCTCGAATGGAGCCCCGCATGAGCCGCCCGTTGATCATCCGCCCGCGCGCCGAATCGGTAGAGGGCCAGCCGATCCTGCGCCCACTGCCCTCGGCCCAGTGCCGCAGCGTCGGCCCATTCGTGTTCTTCGACCACATGCTCGAGACCGACTATCCGCCTGGCAGCGGCATGGACATCCGCCAGCATCCGCACATTGGCCTGTCGACCCTGACCTACCTGTTCGAGGGCGCGATACTGCACAAGGACAGCCTCGGCTCGACGCAGCTGGTGCTGCCCGGGGAGGTCAGCTGGATGACCGCAGGGGCGGGTGTCGCCCACGTCGAGCGCACGCCCGCAGAAAGCGTTGCTCGCGGGTCACGGCTGCATGGCCTGCAGGTCTGGCTGGCGTCGCCGCGCGAGCACGAGCAGGGCAACGCCAGCTACAGCCACCATACTGCGGCGAGCCTGCCGGTCAGCGACAGCTTGGGGGTGCGGATCTGCATGATTGCCGGCCAGGGGTTTTGCCTGAAGTCACCGGTGCCGGTGCTCTCCCCCACCCTCTACGCGCACGTTCGAATGCAGCCGGCCACGACCCTGCGGGTGCCGACCGAGCACGCGCAGCGGGCGCTGTACCTGCTGGAGGGTGAGTTGCTGCTGGATGATCAGGAGGTCGAGCCGTGCAGCCTGCTGGTGCTGCCCGAGGGCGAAGAGGTGACGCTGTATGCCGAGGGCGAATGCCAGCTGGTGTTGCTGGGTGGCGCGCCCCTGGATGGGCCGCGGCGGATGAACTGGAACTTCGTCGCGAGTGACCCGGCGTTGATCGAACAGGCTCGGGGACGCTGGGCCGCAGGCGATTGGCCGGGGGTGCCGGGGGAAAGCGAACGGATCGAATTGCCGCGCTAGTGGGGCCGCTGCCACAGTGAAGGGCGAACCGATGCCTGTGGTAGCGGCCATGCCGGACCGGCCGGAAAGGGCTGCGCAGCAGCCCCGGCAATCTCAACCCTTGAACACTTCAGTCAGCAGGTTGTGCATCGCCTTGAACGCCCGTTCAGAGGTCTTGCGGTCGTACTGCATCTTGCCTGGCACGTTGGCCGCCGGATCGGTGAACGAATGCACCGCCCCGCCGTAGCTGAGCAACTGCCAGTCGACGCTGGCCGCATTCATCTCTTCCTCGAACGCTGGCAACTGCTCGCGTGGCACCAGCGGATCGGACGCACCATGCAGCACCAGCACAGCACCCTTGATGCGCTTGGCGTCTTCGGCATTCGGCGTATCCAGGGTGCCGTGGAACGACACTGCCGCCTTCAGGTCGGCACCGGCGCGGGCCAGCTCCAGCGCACAGCAACCGCCGAAGCAGAACCCGAAGGTCGCCACCTTGCCGGGCGCCAACAGCGCCTTGGACTGCCCGAGCAACTGATCCAGCGCCTCTTTCATGCGCTTGCGCAGCTCGCCACGGTCATTTTTCAGCGGCATCATCGCCGCCCCCGCTTCGTCAGCGTTGGACGGACGCACCGACTGCCCATACAGGTCGGCGATCAACACCACATAGCCCTGTTCGGCGACTTCCCGGGCGATGCGCTCAGCGCCTTCGCCAATGCCCATCCAGTTCGGCGCCATCACCAGCGCAGGGCGACCGAGCGCCCCTGGCTCGTACACCAGGCGGCTCTCATAGGTCTTGCCGGAAAGGTGATAGACCAGCGATTCAACGATTACCTTGCTCATCAAACTCCTCCTTGCCCCCATGAAAAAAGCCCGCCGAAGCGGGCTTTCCTAACCTCTAACTCAAGCAGACAGCTCGACCAGAAGCTTATTCAGGCGACGGACGTAAGCCGCCGGGTCCTTCAGGCTGTCGCCCGCCGCCAGGGCAGCCTGATCGAAGAGGATGTGCGACAGCTCGGCGAAGCGGTCTTCGCTCTGTTCGTGGTCCAGCTTCTCGATCAGCGGGTGGCTCGGGTTGAATTCGAAGATCGGCTTGGAATCCGGCACCTTCTGCCCGCTGGCTTCGAGGATCTGGCGCATCTGCAGGCCCAGATCCTGTTCGCCGATGGCGAGAATCGCCGGCGAGTCGGTCAGGCGGTGGGAAACGCGTACCTCGGCAACGCTGTCACCCAGCGCGCCTTTCAGGCGCTCGACCAGGCCTTCTTTGTCTTTGGCGACTTCTTCCTGGGCCTTCTTGTCTTCCTCGGAATCCAGCTTGCCCAAGTCCAGGTCGCCACGGGCGACGTCGACGAAGCTCTTGCCGTCGAACTCGTTGAGGTAGCTCATCAGCCACTCATCGATACGGTCGGTCAGCAGCAGGACCTCGATGCCCTTCTTGCGGAAGACTTCCAGGTGCGGGCTGTTCTTGACCTGCGCATAGGTTTCGCCGGTGAGGTAGTAGATCTTGTCCTGGCCTTCCTTGGCGCGGGCCAGGTAATCGGCCAGGGCGACGCTCTGCTCACCGCTGTCGTCATGGGTGGAAGCGAAGCGCAGCAGGCCTGCGATCTTCTCTTTGTTGGCGAAGTCCTCGGCCGGGCCCTCCTTCAGCACTTGGCCGAAGTTTTTCCAGAAGCCCTTGTACTGCTCTGGCTCGTTTTTCGCCAGCTTCTCCAGCATGTCCAGCACGCGCTTGGTCAGCGCGGTCTTCATCGAATCGATGATCGGGTCTTTTTGCAGGATTTCGCGAGAAACGTTCAGCGACAGGTCGTTGGAATCGACCACGCCCTTGATGAAGCGCAGGTACAGCGGCAGGAACGACTCGGCCTGGTCCATGATGAACACGCGCTGCACATACAGCTTCAGGCCACGCGGTGCTTCACGCTGGTACAGGTCGAACGGCGCGCGGGCCGGGACGTACAGCAGCGAGTTGTATTCAAGCTTGCCTTCGACCTTGTTGTGGCTCCAGGCCAGCGGGTTTTCGAAGTCATGGCCGATGTGCTTGTAGAACTCCTGGTATTCCTCGTCCTTGATCTCGGTACGCGGACGGGTCCACAGGGCACTGGCACGGTTGACGGTTTCCCACTCAACGGCTGGCTGCTCCTCGCCTTCTGCAGCTTCCTGCTCTTTAGGCAGTTGGATCGGCAGGGCAATGTGATCGGAGTACTTCTTGACCAGGTTGCGCAGGCGCCAGCCATCGGCGAACTCCTGCTCATCCTTCTTCAGGTGCAGCACGATGCGGGTGCCGCGCTCTGGCTTGTCTACGGTAGCGACTTCGAACTCGCCCTCGCCTTTGGACGACCAGTGCACGCCCTCGGCGGCCGGCTGGCCTGCGCGACGGCTGTAGACGTCGACCTTGTCGGCAACGATGAAGGCCGAATAGAAGCCCACGCCGAACTGACCGATCAGGTGCGAGTCCTTCTTCTGGTCACCGGTGAGGTTCTTCATGAAGTCGGCAGTACCGGACTTGGCGATGGTACCCAGGTGGGTGATGACGTCTTCGCGGCTCATGCCAATGCCGTTGTCGTCGAGCGTGATGGTGCCGGCGTCCTTGTCGAAGCTCAGACGAATGCGCAGATCCGCGTCGCCTTCGAGCAGCTCTGGCTTGGCCAGGGCTTCGAAACGCAGCTTGTCAGCCGCGTCAGAGGCGTTGGAAACCAGCTCACGCAGGAAGATTTCCTTGTTCGAGTACAGCGAATGAATCATGAGGTGCAGCAGCTGCTTTACCTCGGTCTGGAAGCCCAGGGTTTCCTTTTGTGTTTCCACACTCATGGTCTTCAAAACTCCGATCTGATGGCAGTGGGCGCCTGCAGCCGATTCGGCCTGCGTTAATGGCGGATGTCATGCAGATGGGGGCTGCCCAGGCGATTTCAAGGGCTTTTCCGGTTCGATCTTGAAATGTGCCCGGGCGGTGGCGATGGGCGACTGCCGATCACCTTGCCAGGCGGTGATGGCAACGTTGGTCACCCGTCGCCCTTGGCGCCACAGCTGGCACTGGGCGTAGGTGTCGCGAAAGTGCCCGGCGCGCAGGTAGTCGATGGAGAAGTCGATGACCTTGGGAATGCTCGCACTCTCGCTGTAGATCAGCAGGTACAACGCCGCAGACAACTCCATGAACCCTGCGATCACGCCACCATGAATCGCTGGCAGCAAAGGGTTACCAATGTTGTCCGGGTTGGCTGGCAGGCGGAAAAGCAGGTCCTCGCCCTGGCGCTCGCATTCGATGCCGATCAGACCGGCATAGGGGATCAATGCCAGCAACGGCCGGTAGTCGCCCACCGCGTGGGCGGCATTGAGTTGCTGGCGTACGTCTGGCGGGATCATGCGCCACCCTCCTTGAGGCTGTTGCCGAAGCGAATACCGCCCTTGATCTGCGGCCCCAGGCGCATGAACGTTCCCACCACCTGGCAGATGGGCTGGCTGGGGTCGTCCTGGTAGGCGCTGCCGCGGGTGAAGATCACATCACGCGTCACCCGGTAGCACTGGGCATGGCCATAGATGTCCTTGCCGGCCTCGGCTGTGTGCATGTAGTCGATGCGCAGGTCCAGGGTCGGGCACACTTCAAACTGTGGCAGCGCACACAGGGTGGCCATGCCGCAGGTAGTGTCCATCAGCGTGGTCAGCGCCCCACCATGCACCGCGCCGGTTTGCGGGTTGCCAACGATTGCCGGCGACCACGGCAAGATCAACGTCATGCCCTGCGTATCGGCATGCGCCACGCGCATCTGCAACAACTGACAATGCTTCAAGGCCGACAGAAAACGCTCGGCCATGGCCATCAAGGTTGAATCGCTCATCGGCAAGTTCCAGGGCTGCGGACGCAACGGCATAAAACCGTTAAAAAATCTATGTAGAACGGGGCGTTATATATCTGTAACCTGCGCGGAACTTATTCCGCGTAGTTGTACTCGAAGGAACAAGTCACTTATTCCACCAAGGAGATACACCCCCATGCGTAAACCTTTTGCTTTTGCTCTGATGCTGGCTGCTGCCATGGGCCTGGCCGCTTGCGATAAAGCGAGCGAAGACAAAGCCCAAGACGCACAGCAACACGCCGAGCAAGCCCAGGAAAAAATGGGCGAAGCTCAGGATAAGATGAACGAAGCCGCCAAGGAAAACGCTGAAGCTGCCAAAGATCAGGCCGAAGCGCAGCAGAAGGCCGCCGAAGAAGCCGCTCCGGCAACTCCGGCTCCGGAAGCCGCCCCGGCCACTCCAGCGCCAGAAACCGCGCCTGCTACTCCAACCGAACCTGCCAAGCAGTAATCGGCTTGTACAAAAAAACCCGACACTGTCGGGTTTTTTTATGCCTGAAGTTTAACGATTAAACGTTTCAGTTTCCGGAAGCCGAGCTCTCCTTGGCGACGTCCACCGGCGCACTTTCCGTGGGTGTGAACACCATCACATCCAGCACATCGGAATGGAACTCACGGCGGTAGAGAATCAATACAACCCCGACACTCATCACCATGAACAACCAGGGGCTGATAAACCAGCTCAACATGGCCATGCCAAAGTAATACGCGCGCAACCCCAAGTTGAACTGGTTGGCCGCCAGCGACAACACCCGCGCGGCGCGCGAGGCAAATGCCTTGCGCTCCAGCTCATTGACCAGGCGCTCGCCAATCATCGGCGCCGACCCTACCAGCACCGCCGCGAAGTTGTACTGACGCATGCACCAGCTGAAGGTGAAGAAGGCATAAACGAAGACCGTCGCCAGGCACAGCAACTTGATTTCCGACATGCCTTGGGACGTCTGCTGCACCAAGGGCAGGTCGGCCAGCAGCGACAGCGCCCTGTCCGAGGCACCGAGTACGGTGAGAATACCCGCAAGAATGATCAAGGTACTTGAGGCGAAAAACGAAGCGTTGCGCTCCAGGTTGCCGATCACGCTGGCATCGGCGATGCGGTTGTCGCGCATCAACATGCGCCGCATCCAGTCTTCGCGGTACAGGTGCAGCACGCTGGCCAGGCAAGCGGTGTCGCGGCCCTTCCAGATGGCATAACGGGTGTAGCCGCCCCAGCAGGCTGCGAACCAGCAGATTGCCAGCAGGTTGTTGAAGTTGCTTTGAATGAAGTTCATGCAGGTTTCCCGAAAGCCAGGTGCACAAAGAATAGAGACCGGGTTTCGACGCCCGCAAGCAGCAAAAGGCACACCACCGCAACGAATAATGCCGCTTCGCGCAACCGTCTGCAAAAACGCCCCAGGCAAACAACAAAAAACCCCGCATCCATTCGGAGACGGGGTTTCAGGTGTAAACCGCTGGCTGGCACCCTGTGGCTTGTGGCCGGTGCAGCCCTCAGGCTTCAACCTATCAGGCCAGCGCCTCGCGCGGCTTGCCCAGCATGCGGTCGTAGATCACGGCTGCGGCCAGGGTCACCACCGACGGCACCAGCCAGGCCAGGCCCTGATCACTCAGCGGCAGGTGAGCGACGGCGTCCGGCAGTACATGCGCCAGGCTGCTGCCTTTGATCGCATCGACGACGCCGAACACCAGCGACACCAGCATGACCGGTGCGAGAATGCGCGTTGGCGAGTTCCACAGGTCTTTGACGAAGCTCAAGCCCACCACCACGATGCACGGCGGGTAGATCGCCGTCAGTACCGGGATCGAGAACATGATCAGCTTGGTCAGGCCCAGGTTGGAGATCAGCAACGAGAAGCCCGCCAAGATCACCACCAGTGCGCGATATGACAGCGGCAGGATCTGGCTGAAGTACTCGGCACAGGCGCAGGTCAGGCCGACCGCGGTCACCAGGCACGCCAACGCGATCAGCACGGCCAGGAAGCCACTGCCGAGCGAGCCAAAGGTATGCTGCACATAGGCATGCAATACGGCCGCACCGTTGGTGGCGTCAGCCGCGATATCGTGGCTGCCCGCCCCCAGGCGGAACAGGCTGATGTACACCAGGGCCAGGCCGACACCGGCGATCAAGCCGGCGATGATGGCATAGCGGGTAATCAGCTTCGGCGATTCGACGCCTCGCGAGCGGATGGCATTGACGATGACGATACCGAACACCAGCGCGCCCAGGGTATCCATGGTCAGGTAACCATCGGAGAAGCCCTTGGAGAACGCCGCAGCCGCATAAGCAGGTTGCGCTTCACCGATGGTGCCGGCCGGCAGCGCGAACGCGGCGATACCCAGCACCGCCAAGGCGATGATCTTCAGCGGCGCGAGGAAGCGCCCAACGGTATCGAGCAGCTTGCCCGGATACATGGACACCGCCAGCACCACGATGAAGTACACCAGGCTGTAGAGGAACAGCGCCAACGGGCTTTCGCCGGTCAACGGTGCCACACCGACCTCGAACGACACGGTCGCGGTACGCGGCGTCGCGAACAGCGGGCCGACCGACAAGTAGCACACGGCCGCCAACAGGCCACCGAAGAACTTGCCGATCGGGCTGCTCAGGGCATCCATGCCGCCACCGACCTTGGCCAGCGCGACCACGGTGATGACCGGTAGGCCCACGGCGGTCACCAGGAAGCCCAAGGCAGCCATCCACACGTGCGGGCCAGACTGCAGACCGACGATAGGCGGGAAGATGATATTGCCGGCGCCTACGAAAAGCGCAAACGTCATAAAGCCAAGCGCCAGGATATCCTGGCCTTTTAAAACTTTCATTTGAGGTAGTACCACACTGCTGAAATCGGGATTCGAGAAGGGATTTCCCCATGGATGAGGGAAATGCTGCCCGGCTTGATGAGCCAGACCCGTTTAGCGTGTCGTTCCCTTTTGGGGGACGGGCACAGAGTGAACGCGTAGATTAACTGTTTTGACAGTCAAACGCACTGGCACAGTGCTGCTTGTCCGATGTGCGTATGTGTTTGTCGTCTGTGCGACCGGGGACGGTGCAATTATCTCAGGGATCGGAAAAACGTCTTTGTGAAAATTCCTATCATACCCATCGAAAATTCCTAGTTGTCTGTTCCGGCCTCTTCGCGGGGCAAAAAAACACAATGTTGATAACGACAAAGGCCACCCGAAGGTGGCCTCTGTGCGCGTGGGGGGTAAAGCGTATTACTTCTTGGCTTCCCAGCCAGTCAGCTCGGCCAGGGCCTTGCCGATGTCGGCCAGCGAACGCACGGTTTTAACACCTGCGTCCTGCAGCGCAGCGAACTTCTCGTCCGCAGTGCCTTTGCCGCCAGAGATGATGGCGCCAGCATGGCCCATGCGCTTGCCCGCAGGTGCGGTAACACCGGCGATGTAGGAAACGACAGGCTTGGTGACGTGGGCCTTGATGTAGGCCGCGGCTTCTTCTTCAGCCGAACCGCCGATCTCGCCGATCATGACGATCGCTTCGGTCTTCGGGTCTTCCTGGAACAGCTTCAGGATGTCGATGAAGTTGGAGCCTGGGATCGGGTCACCGCCGATGCCGACGCAGGTCGACTGGCCGAAGCCGGCGTCGGTGGTCTGCTTGACCGCTTCATAGGTCAGGGTGCCGGAACGCGAAACGATACCGACTTTGCCTGGCAGGTGGATGTGGCCTGGCATGATGCCGATCTTGCACTCGCCCGGGGTGATGACACCTGGGCAGTTAGGGCCGATCAGGGTAACGCCCAGTTCGTCGCACTTGACCTTGGCATCCAGCATGTCCAGGGTAGGAATGCCTTCGGTGATGCAGACGATCAGCTTGATGCCGCCGAAGGCAGCTTCCAGGATCGAGTCTTTGCAGAACGGAGCCGGAACGTAGATGACCGAAGCATCAGCGCCGGTCGCTTCCACGGCTTCCTTGACGGTGTTGAACACCGGCAGGCCCAGGTGGGTGGTGCCACCCTTGCCTGGAGTAACGCCGCCGACCATCTTGGTGCCGTAGGCGATGGCTTGTTCGGAGTGGAAAGTACCCTGCGAGCCGGTGAAGCCCTGGCAGATGACTTTGGTGTCTTTATTGATCAGGACGCTCATTACTTGCCCTCCGCAGCTTTGACAACTTGTTGAGCAGCGTCGGTCAGGCTGGTTGCCGCAATGATGTTCAAACCGCTTTCTGCCAGTACTTTAGCGCCCAGTTCGGCGTTGTTGCCTTCGAGGCGAACGACAACCGGAACTTTAACGCCGACTTCTTTCACTGCACCGATGATGCCTTCGGCAATCATGTCGCAGCGAACGATGCCGCCGAAGATGTTGACCAGAACGGCCGCGACATTGCTGTCGGACAGAATGATCTTGAACGCTTCGGTAACGCGCTCTTTGGTAGCACCGCCGCCAACGTCGAGGAAGTTGGCTGGCTTGCCACCATGCAGGTTGACGATGTCCATGGTACCCATGGCCAGGCCAGCACCGTTGACCATGCAGCCGATGTTGCCTTCCAGGGCCACGTAGTTCAGCTCGAAGCTGGCAGCGTGGGCTTCACGAGGATCGTCCTGCGACGGGTCGTGGAAGGTTTTCAGCTTAGGCTGGCGGTACATGGCGTTTGCGTCGATGTTGATCTTCGCATCCAGGCAGTGCAGGTCGCCGTCGGCCTTGATGACCAGCGGGTTGACTTCCAGCAGGGCCAGGTCGTGTTCTTTGAACAGCTTGGCCAGGCCTACGAAAATCTTGGCGAACTGTGCAACTTGCTTGCCTTCCAGACCCAGCTGGAATGCCAGTTCACGACCCTGGAACGGCTGTGCGCCGACCAGTGGATCGATAGTAGCCTTGATGATCTTCTCAGGAGTTTCGTGAGCAACTTTCTCGATGTCCACGCCACCTTCGGTGGAGGCCATGAACACGATGCGGCGGCTCGAGCGATCGACTACAGCGCCCAGGTACAGCTCTTTGGCGATGTCAGTGCAGGACTCGACCAGGATCTTGGTCACTGGCTGACCGTTGGCGTCGGTCTGGTAGGTTACCAGGCGCTTGCCCAACCATTGCGCAGCGAACGCCTTGGCGTCTTCCTTGCTGCGAACCAGCTTGACGCCGCCCGCTTTACCGCGACCACCTGCGTGAACCTGGGCTTTTACAACCCACTCGGAACCGCCGATCTTGTCGCAAGCTTCTGCTGCAGCTTCAGGGGTATCGACAGCGAAACCCTTGGATACTGGCAGGCCGTATTCAGCGAACAGCTGCTTACCCTGATACTCGTGAAGATTCATGCTTTTTACCGTCTTCGTTAGGTACTGCGCTTCGGCGCTGCGCCATTACTGGCGCCGCACCACCTGTGACCGTTGACCCCGGGTTATCCCGTGTAGTCCGATCCGGCGAACTTTCCGCGGTGAGTCATGCACGCAAGACTCACGACGGGCAGCCCGCCGTGGTTTCTTATAATTAACGCTTCTTACGGTTGGCTACGTGAATGGCGCCGCCATTCACTGCCAGCGCTGCTTCATGCAACGCTTCGGACAGGGTTGGATGGCTGAAGACCATCATGCCCAGATCCTCGGCACTGGTGCCGAATTCCATTGCGATTGCGCCCTGCTGTACCAGCTCGGCAGCGGATGGGCCAATCACGTGCACACCCAGTACGCGGTCGGTCTTGGCATCGGCGATGACCTTGACGAAACCACCGGTGTCGTTGGCCGCCATCGCACGGCCGCTGGCCGCGAACGGGAAGGTGCCTACGTTAACCTCAACACCCTCGGCCTTCAAGGACTGTTCGGTCTTGCCGACCCACGCGATTTCCGGATGGGTGTAGATAACCGATGGGATCAGGTCGTAGTTCATCTGGGCCTTGTGGCCTTTGATGCGCTCGACAACCATGATGCCCTCTTCCGAGGCCTTGTGCGCCAGCATCATGCCGCGAACCACGTCACCGATGGCGAACACGCCCGGAACGCTGGTAGCGCAGTGATCGTCAACGAAGATGTAGCCACGCTCGTCGATGGTCACGCCGCTGTCCGAAGCCAGCAGATCAGTGGTCACTGGACGACGGCCGACCGCGACGATCAGCTTGTCGAAGGTGATCTTCTGCTCGCCGTTGGCATCGGTGTAGGTGACTTCGACTTCGTTGCCATTGACTTTCGAGCCAGTGACGCGCGCGCCCAGCTTGATGTCCAGGCCTTGCTTGGTCAGGGTCTTCTGGGCTTCTTTCGACACTGCGGTGTCGGCAGCCATCAGGAAGGTGTCCAGGGCTTCCAGGACGGTGACCTGGGCACCCAGGCGCGACCATACCGAACCCAGCTCCAGGCCGATGACGCCGGCGCCGATCACGCCCAGACGCTGTGGCACGGTCTGGAATTCCAGGGCGCCGGTGGAGTCGACGATGACGTTCTGGTCGACCGGAGCCGGCGGAATGTCGATCGGACGCGAACCGGAGGCCAGGATCACGTTCTCGGCTTCGATGATTTCGGTGGTGCCGTCAGCCTTGGTGACTTCGACTTTCTTGCCAGCCAGCAGTTTGCCGTGGCCCTGGATCGAAGTAACGCCATTGGCCTTGAACAGGGTGGCAACGCCGCCGGTCAGGTTCTTGACGATACCCGCCTTGCGGCCGACCATCGCGGCAACGTCCATCTTCACTTCGCCAGTGGAGATACCGTGGACGTTGAAGCTCTCTTTGGCTTCCTTGTACTTCCAGGAGCTGTCCAGCAGCGCCTTGGACGGAATGCAACCTACGTTCAGGCAGGTGCCGCCCAGGGCCAGTTTGCCCTCGGCGTCGGTGTATTTCTCGATACAGGCAGTCTTCAGACCAAGTTGGGCAGCCTTGATGGCAGCCACATAGCCGCCAGGACCTGCACCAATCACCACTACGTCGAATTTCTGGGTCATAAAAGATTCCTTTTTAGCTTCAAGCGGCAAGCTGCAAGCCGCAAGACCAGCAGGCTTCGGCTTGAAGCGTGCGGCTTGCAGCTTACAGCTGCGCGATTAGATGTCCAGCAGCAGGCGAGACGGATCTTCCAGCAGGTTCTTGATGGTGACCAGGAAGGTTACCGCTTCCTTGCCGTCGATCAGGCGGTGATCGTACGACAGCGCCAGGTACATCATTGGGCGGATGACCACTTGGCCGTTGATGGCCATCGGGCGCTGGATGATGTTGTGCATGCCGAGAATGGCAGCCTGTGGCGGGTTGACGATCGGGGTCGACATCATCGAACCGAAGGTGCCACCGTTGGTGATGGTGAAGGTGCCGCCGGTCATCTCTTCGATCGACAGCTTGCCGTCACGGGCCTTCTTGCCAAAGGTGGCGATGCCGTTCTCGATTTCAGCCAGGCTCATCGACTCGGCGTTACGCAGTACTGGAACCACCAGGCCACGGTCGCTGGAGACGGCAACGCCGACGTCGGCGAAGCCGTGGTAGACGATGTCGTTGCCGTCGATCGAGGCGTTGACAGCCGGGAAGCGCTTCAGGGCTTCGGTGGCGGCCTTGACGAAGAACGACATGAAGCCCAGGCGTACGCCGTTGTGGGTCTTCTCGAACAGGTCCTTGTACTTCGAACGCAGGGCCATGACTTCGGTCATGTCGACTTCGTTGAAGGTGGTCAGCATCGCCATGTTGGACTGGGCTTCGACCAGGCGCTCGGCAATCTTGGCACGCAGACGGGTCATCGGCACGCGCTTCTCGGTGCGATCACCAGCGGCGGTCACAACCGGGGCAGCAGCGGCAGGCTTGGCAGCCGGTGCTGCGGCAGGGGCCGACTTCTTGTTGGCGACTGCAGCAACCACGTCTTCCTTGGTAACGCGACCGCCTTTGCCGGTGCCGGCAACGGTAGCCAGGTCGATACCGTTTTCTTCGGCCAGCTTGCGCGCGGCAGGCGCGGCAACCGGGTCGTCTTCGCCAGCATCGGCGGCAGCGGCAGCCGGGGCAGCAGCGGCTGGGGCAGCGGCAGGCGCGGCAGCAGCGCCACCTTCAACGATCGAACCCAGCACTTCGTCGGACAGGACGGTGTCGCCCTCGCCCTTGACGATGTCACCCATCACGCCATCGGCGGTGGCCAGGACTTCCAGGACGACTTTGTCGGTCTCGATGTCGACGATCAGCTCGTCACGTTTGACGGCTTCGCCCGGCTTCTTGTGCCAGGTGGCAACGGTGCCATCGGCAACCGATTCCGGGAAGGTTGGGGCTTTGATCTCGATAGCCATTATCTGTGTTTCCTTAAATTCGGTTTCAGGTGCGCGAAGGCGTTAGACAGTGAAGGCGTCTTGCAGCAGTTTTTCCTGCTGTTCGGCGTGCTTCGAAGCGTAACCACAGGCTGGCGCGGCAGAAGCGTCGCGGCCGGCGTATTCCAGGACCAGTGCCTTGTTGTGGCGGCCCAGGATACGGCGCATGTGGTGCTGGCTGCTGTACCAGGCGCCCTGGTTCATCGGTTCTTCCTGACACCAGACGGCATGCTTGAGGTTGGTGTATGGCGCCAGGATTTCGACCAGGTCGTCTTCCGGGAACGGATACAACTGCTCGATACGCACGATCGCGATGTCTTCACGGCCTTCGGCACGGCGTTTTTCCAGCAGGTCGTAGTAGACCTTGCCGCTGCACAGGACCAGGCGTTCGACCTTGGCCGGATCGAGGTTGTCGATTTCCGGGATCACGGTCTGGAACGAACCTTCTGCCAGGTCTTCCAGGGTCGAGATGGCCAGCTTGTGGCGCAGCAGCGACTTCGGCGTCAGGACGATCAGCGGCTTGCGCAGCGGACGGATGACCTGGCGACGCAGCAGGTGGTAGATCTGTGCCGGGGTAGTCGGTACGCACACCTGGATGTTGTGCTCGGCGCACAGCTGCAGGTAACGCTCCAGACGCGCGGACGAGTGCTCCGGCCCCTGCCCTTCGTAGCCGTGTGGCAGCAGCATGGTCAGACCGCACAGGCGGCCCCACTTGTGCTCACCGCTGGTGATGAACTGGTCGATCACCACTTGCGCACCGTTGGCGAAGTCGCCGAACTGGGCTTCCCAGATCACCAGCGCGTTCGGCGTGGTGGTCGAGTAGCCGTATTCGAAGGCCAGTACCGCTTCTTCCGAAAGGAAGGAGTCGTACAGGTCGAAGCGCGGCTGGCCCGGGAACAGGTTCTGCAGCGGTACGTAGGTGCTGGCGTCCTTCTGGTTGTGCAACACCGCGTGGCGGTGCGAGAAGGTGCCGCGGCCGATGTCCTGGCCGGTCATGCGGATCGGGTGACCTTCGAATTGCAGGGTGGCGTAAGCCATGGTCTCTGCGTAACCCCAGTTGATCGGCAAGCCACCGGCCTGCATCTTCTGGCGATCTTCGTAGATCTTCGACACCTGACGCTGGACGACGAAGCCTTCCGGCAGCTCGAGCAGCTTGGCCGACAGGTCCTGCAGGGTCTTGAGGTCGAAACGGGTGTCGTGACGCGCGGTCCAGGCGTGGCCCAGGTACGGACGCCAGTCGACGAACAGCTCGCGGTTCGGCTCCTTGACCAGGCTCTTGACCACGTGCAGGCCGTTGTCCAGGGCGTTGCGGTACTCGTCGATCTTGGCCTGAGCACGCTCGGCGTCGATGCGACCGGCCTGGATCAGTGCCTCGGCATACAGCTCACGGGTGGTGCGCTGTTTGCTGATCTGCTGATACATCAGCGGCTGGGTACCGTTCGGCTCGTCGGCCTCGTTGTGGCCGCGACGGCGGTAGCAGACCAGGTCGACGACCACGTCACGCTTGAACTGCATGCGGTAATCAATGGCCAGCTGGGTCACGAACAGCACGGCTTCCGGGTCATCCCCGTTGACGTGCAGGATCGGCGCCTGAATCATCTTGGCAACGTCGGTGGCGTACTCGGTGGAGCGCGCATCCAGCGGGTTGCTGATGGTGAAACCGACCTGGTTGTTGATCACGATGTGCACGGTACCGCCGGTCTTGAAACCGCGGGTCTGCGACATCTGGAAGGTTTCCAGGACCACGCCCTGGCCGGCGAATGCCGCATCACCGTGAATCGAGATCGGCAGTACCTTGTCGCCAACGGTGTCGTTGCGACGGTCCTGACGGGCGCGCACCGAACCCTCGACCACTGGCGAGACGATTTCCAGGTGGGACGGGTTGAACGCCATGGCCAGGTGAACTTCGCCACCGGTGGTCATCACGTTCGAAGAGAAGCCCTGGTGATACTTGACGTCACCGGAGCCCAGCTCGTTCATCTTCTTGCCTTCGAACTCGTCGAACAGCTCGCGCGGGTTCTTGCCGAAGGTGTTGACCAGCACGTTCAGACGGCCACGGTGGGCCATGCCGATCACGACTTCCTTGGTGCCGTAGGAGCCGGAGCGCTGGATCATCTCGTCCAGCATCGGGATCAGGCTTTCGCCACCCTCCAGGCCGAAACGCTTGGTGCCCGGATACTTGGTGCCCAGGTACTTCTCAAGCCCTTCACCGGCGGTCACGCGCTCGAGCAGGTGGGCCTGCACGTCAGCGGAAAACTCCGGACGGCCGCGCACGCTTTCGAGACGCTGCTGGAACCAGCTGCGCTGCTCGGAATCGACGATATGGGTGAACTCGGCGCCAATGGTGCGACAATATGTCTTCTGGAGCGCCTCGAAGATCTCGCGTAGGCTCGCTTCCTCTTTGCCGATGAACAGGTCGCCGGCACGGAAGGTCGTATCAAGATCGGCATTGGTCAAGCCGTAGTGATTGATCGACAGGTCTACGGGCGCAGGGCGCTGCCACAACCCCAACGGGTCGAGCTTGGCAGCCTGATGACCGCGCATACGATAGGCCTGGATCAGTCGCAGAACTTCAACCTGCTTCTTCTCGTGTTCACTGCTCACGCTCCCGGCGGATACCGGTTGGGCGCGGCGCTGGTTCTTTGCCAGCAGTACGAAATGGTCGCGGATTGTAGAGTGCGATACATCGGTAGCGGTGCTGCCGTCGGCTGGCAACTTCTGGAAGTAAGTGCGCCACTCTTCTGGCACAGCGTTAGGGTCGTGCAGGTAGAGTTCGTAGAGCTCTTCCACATATGCAGCGTTACCACCTGAAAGGTGGGCGCTTTCCCACATGCGCTGCATCACGCTTTCTTGCATGCTTGGTCACCCTCGGTTAGGGGACGATCGGCGAGAGCCACAGCAAACCTGGAAAAGTCCGAACACAGCGACTGAACCACGCCACTTGGATCCTGCTGATTTTCCGGGTACCAGCCCGGAAAGCCCCTGCTGGTCTCATATCTTCATAGGTAATGAGCGCGGGCTTTGTGGGCCCTTGCTCGAGTTTTACCTCAGTGCGGGCTCACCACCCGCACCTCGGCTTACTGCAGGTACAACTCGATGAATCAGGTGCCGCTTTGCAGCAGCATGTTACGTACGTGACCGATTGCCTTGGTCGGGTTCAGACCTTTCGGGCAAACGTTTACGCAGTTCATGATCCCGCGGCAGCGGAATACGCTGAACGGGTCATCCAGGGACGCCAGGCGCTCCTGAGTCTTGGTGTCACGGCTGTCGGCCAGGAAGCGATAGGCCTGCAGCAAAGCAGCGGGGCCCAGGAACTTGTCCGGGTTCCACCAGAACGATGGGCAGGAAGTCGAGCAGCAAGCGCACAGAATGCACTCGTACAGACCGTCCAGCTTGTCACGCTCTTCTGGCGACTGCAGACGCTCGATGGCCGGAGGCGGCGTATCGTTCTGCAGGAATGGCTTCACCTTCTCGTACTGCTTGTAGAAGATGCTCATGTCGACGACCAGGTCACGAATGACCGGCAGGCCCGGCAGCGGGCGCAGCACCAGCTTGTTGCCCTTGACCACGCCCGACAGCGGGGTGATGCAGGCCAGGCCATTCTTGCCGTTCATGTTCATGCCATCGGAACCGCACACGCCTTCACGGCACGAGCGACGGTACGAGAAACCCTCGTCCTTTTCCTTGATCAGTGCCAGCACGTCCAGAACCATCAGGTCCTTGCCGCCGGTATCGACGTCGAACGACTCCATCTTGGGCGCCGAGTCGGTGTCGGGGTTGTAACGGTAAACTTCGACTTTCAACATAGCAGCCACCCTTAGTAAGTCCGGATTTTTGGCTCGAAGGCCGGTACGGTCTTCGGCGCAAAGTTGACGCCACGCTTGGCAACGCGCTTCTCACCCGGGTAGTACAGGGTGTGGCACAGCCAGTTCTCGTCGTCACGGTCTTCGAAGTCTTCACGGGCGTGAGCGCCGCGCGACTCTTTACGGGCTTCGGCCGCAATGGCGGTAGCTTCGGCAACTTCCAGCAGGTTCTGCAGCTCCAGCGCTTCGATACGCGCGGTGTTGAAGGCCTGGGACTTGTCGTTGATCTTCACGTTGGCGATGCGGTCACGCAGGCCCGCCAGCTGCTCGATACCCTTCTGCATGTATTCGCCAGTACGGAATACACCGAAGTAGTTCTGCATGCAGCTTTGCAGCTCGCGCTTGAGGCTTGCCACGTCTTCGCCAGTGGTGCGCTCGTTGAGCTTGTTCAGGCGGTTCAGGGCAACGTCGACATCGGTATCGCTGGCATCGCGGTACTCGACGCCTTCGGTCAGCGCCTTCTCCAGGTGCAGGCCGGCAGCACGGCCAAACACTACCAGGTCGAGCAGCGAGTTGCCGCCCAGGCGGTTGGCACCGTGGACCGATACGCACGCCACTTCACCTACGGCGAACAGGCCCGGGATGATGTGGTCCTTGCCTTCGGCGTCCATGGTGATGGCCTGGCCATGAATGTTGGTGGCAACACCACCCATCATGTAGTGGCAGGTCGGTACGACCGGCACCGGCGCGACAACCGGGTCGACGTGGGCGAAGGTCTTGGACAGTTCGCAGATACCTGGCAGACGGCTGTGCAGCACTTCCTCGCCCAGGTGGTCCAGCTTCAGCAGTACGTGGTCCTTGTTCGGGCCCACGCCGTTGCCGGCGATGATCTCTTTGACCATGGAACGGGCAACCACGTCGCGGCCGGCCAGGTCTTTCGCGTTCGGCGCGTAACGCTCCATGAAGCGCTCGCCGTGGGCGTTGATCAGGTAGCCACCTTCACCGCGGCAACCCTCGGTGACCAGTACACCGGCGCCGGCGATGCCGGTTGGGTGGAACTGCCACATTTCGATGTCCTGCACCGGCACGCCGGCACGCAGGGCCATGCCGACACCGTCACCGGTGTTGATCAGGGCGTTGGTGGTCGAGGCGTAGATACGGCCCGCACCGCCAGTAGCCAGAACGGTGGCCTTGGACTTGATGTACAGGGTTTCGCCGGTTTCGATGCAGATCGCGATCACACCGACGAACGCGCCGTCCTGGTTCTTCACCAGGTCAACCGCGTAGTACTCGTTCAGGAAGGTGGTGCCCGCTTTCAGGTTGCCCTGATAGAGGGTGTGCAGCAGTGCGTGACCGGTACGGTCGGACGCTGCGCAGGTACGAGCAGCCTGGCCGCCTTTGCCGAAGTCCTTGGACTGGCCACCGAACGGACGCTGGTAGATACGGCCGGTTTCGGTGCGCGAGAACGGCAGGCCCATGTGGTCCAGCTCGAAGACCGCAGCCGGGCCCTCCTGACACATGTATTCGATAGCGTCCTGGTCACCGATGTAGTCGGAACCTTTGACGGTATCGTACATGTGCCAGCGCCAGTCGTCGTTCGGGTCGGCCGAAGCGATGGCGCAGGTGATGCCGCCCTGGGCGGATACAGTGTGCGAACGGGTCGGGAAGACCTTGGTGACCACGGCAGTCTTGTGACCGCCCTGTGCCAGCTGCAGCGCTGCGCGCATGCCGGCGCCGCCGCCGCCAATGATGATGGCGTCGAAGGAAATAGTAGGAATGCTAGCCATGGATCAGATACCCCAGAGAATCTGCACACCCCAGACGAAGTAAGCGAACATCGCAACGCCGCATACCGCCTGGAACAGGAAACGAATCGCAGTTGCCGACTTGCCGAACGCCATCGGCGTCAGGTAGTCGGTGGCAATGGTCCACATGCCGACCCAGGCGTGAGCGCCCAGGGCAACGAGGGCCAGCAGACTGAAGATCCGCATCGCGTTGTTGGAGAACAGACCGTGCCACTGGGCATAGTCGATACCTGGGTGGGCTACGACGTAACCGATCAGGAAGAGGAAGTAAGCCGCGAGAACGACCGCAGAGACGCGCTGTGCCATCCAGTCATAGAGGCCCGAACGCGACAGGTTCGTGACATTGGTTACCATACCCAAACTCCCACCAGAACGATCACCACCACGGAGATGACAATCACGATTTTCGAGCCCAGCTTGCCGCCTTCCAGCGTCTCACCGATGCCCATGTCCATGATCAGGTGGCGTACACCTGCCACCAGGTGATACAGCAGGGCGGACAGCAGGGCCCAGGTCACCAGTTTGGCCAGCGGACTGGTCAGACACGCCTTCACCTCACCGAAGCCTTCCTCGGAACCCAGGGACTTGCCCAATGCATAAAGCATGATGGCCAGGCCGAGGAACAGGATGACGCCGGAGATACGGTGCAGAATGGACGTGTACGCGGTGATCGGGAGCTTGATGGTCCTTAGGTCTAGGTTTACAGGTCGTTGGCTTTTCACGGCTTTTTTCACACTGAAGAGCCCCTAGCGAACAGGGCAAAGTTGTTGGTAAGTGTACTGGTCAGGTACCCACCACCCAGGGAACGGCGACCCCCAGCAGTTCGGGCTTGCAAGCCCCTGGCGGTCGGGTGCCGAGTATAGACAGTTAGGCTGCTTATGACAACGTGATGGGGTAGCCCAAATAGCGCATTGCCTTTAGCCAGCAAAAGGCGTAAATGGGCGACAATTTCGAGAAAAATCAGGCCTCGAAGCCCGTTTCAACCAGCCTTTAGGCAAATTGACATCTGAATTTATCCCTCTATAGTGGTGCGGGCCCTGCGTGGGGGGTCTGTCTGATGATTTCAAGCATTAATAGGAGGCCACATGGCTGACAAAAAAGCGCAGTTGGTCATCGAGGGCGCTGCCCCCGTCGAGCTGCCCATTTTAACCGGCACCGTTGGTCCTGATGTAATCGACGTCCGCGGGTTGGGGGCCACAGGTCACTTCACCTTCGACCCTGGTTTCATGGCGACCGCCTCGTGCGAGTCGAAGATCACCTACATCGACGGCGACAAGGGTATTCTGCTGCACCGCGGCTACCCGATCGAACAGCTCGCCGAGCAGTCGGACTACCTCGAAACCTGCTACCTGCTGCTCAACGGCGAATTGCCGAATGCCGAGCAGAAGGCTCAGTTCGTCAGCACCGTGAAGAACCACACCATGGTTCACGAGCAGCTGAAGTCCTTCTTCAACGGTTTCCGCCGCGACGCTCACCCGATGGCGGTGATGTGCGGCGTGGTCGGCGCCCTGTCGGCGTTCTACCACGACTCCCTGGACATCAATAACCCGCAACACCGCGAAATCTCCGCGGTGCGCCTGGTCGCCAAAATGCCGACCCTGGCCGCGATGGTTTACAAGTACTCCATGGGCCAGCCGATGATGTACCCGCGCAACGACCTGTCGTACGCGGAAAACTTCCTGCACATGATGTTCAACACCCCGTGCGAGATCAAACCGATCAGCCCGGTGCTGGCCAAGGCAATGGACCGGATCTTCATCCTCCACGCCGACCACGAGCAGAACGCCTCCACCTCCACCGTGCGCCTGGCCGGCTCGTCGGGCGCCAACCCGTTCGCCTGTATCGCCGCCGGTATCGCTGCACTGTGGGGCCCTGCCCACGGCGGTGCGAACGAAGCCGTACTGACCATGCTCGATGAAATCGGCGATGTCTCGAACATCGACACCTTCATCGCCAAGGCCAAGGACAAGAACGACCCGTTCAAGCTCATGGGCTTCGGTCACCGCGTGTACAAGAACCGCGACCCGCGCGCCACCGTGATGAAGCAGACCTGCGACGAAGTCCTGCGCGAGCTGGGCATCAAGAACGACCCGCAGCTGGAACTGGCCATGCGCCTGGAAGAGATCGCCCTGACCGATCCGTACTTCATCGAGCGCTCGCTGTACCCGAACGTCGACTTCTACTCGGGGATCATCCTCAAGGCGATCGGCATTCCGACCAGCATGTTCACCGTGATCTTCGCCCTGGCACGTACTGTAGGCTGGATCTCGCACTGGAAAGAAATGCTCTCCAGCCCGTACAAGATTGGCCGCCCGCGCCAGCTGTACACCGGCGAGCAGAAGCGCGACATCGCTGCACTGAAAGACCGCAAGTAAGCTCATCGAGCCGAACGCAAAAAGGCTGCCCTCGGGCAGCCTTTTTTATTGCCTAGCAGGCAACCCGACTCATTCAGTTTTTCTCGGCCCGCTCACGCAACCCTTTCAGGGTATTGAACGGCGCATCGACCACGAATTTGTTGGCCACCATCGCCGGCACACTGCCACCCGGCTCGGTGTGCACCTGATAGGTCACTTCCGTGCTGTCCCCCTTGGGTACCAACTTCCAGAAGCCCTCGACCTTCGCCACTCGCACAAAGCCCTTCTCTTCCGGGATATAGGTCGGCTCTTCCTTCAGGTTGCGCGTCAGACTGCCATCCGCACCCTTGACCGTGGTGACATGCAGCACCGAATCGCGCGGCGTCACCGGCCAGGGCGTATTGAACTGGGTGTAGGTCCAGCTCTGGTCGCCTTCGTGCTTGAGCAGCTTCTGCGACTTGCACTCGTGAATCCAGGCACAAGCCCCGACCACGTCTTCTTGCAGCGCCTGGACCTTGGCCAGTGGCGCCTTGATCACGGTGACACCGCGATAGGCCTTGTACTTGGAGCCCGCCACTTCACTGAGGGAGACCTTGATGCCCTCCTCGTCCTTGGCCACCTGCCAGTTCTCGGCCCAGGCGGCGGGCGCCAGCAACACACCCATGCCACACAGCAGTGCAATACGCTTGAACGATCTCATCATCTTTATCCTTGTTGTCGAAGATCCAGCCTGTCACGCCGCCGTCATCTGCTCCCACCAGCCGAGAATCCTGATTGCCTCATCGCGATCACTGCCGCACACCTCGACATCCGCCTTGAAACCGCCGCACACCGCCGGGCGTTCGGGCTTGCCGAACAGGTCGCAGAGGTTGTCGACAGTCAGGTGCAGGCAGCGTTCACCGGCCGGCTTGCCATGCGGCATGCGCGGCATGGCAGAGCTTATGGACGGGGCGATGCAGCAGGCACCACACCCCTCACGGCAATTCATGGCTACTCATCAAAATCAGGTCTCTGTGGAGCAAAATGGGACGAACGTCCCCGGATAGTAACCGCTCAAACGTGCGTTTGAAATTGCTGGCCCGATGAAATCTGCCGTGACCCGGCAGTCAGTTCACTGGCTACTGGCGGTACTCGAATTCGATCGCTGCCCCTTCAACATCGCGGCGGCTTTCATTGCGCAACTGCAGTTGCATTTCATTGCTGATCAATCGGCCATTGAGCTGGAACGGGCTTTCATCGCCCTGGGGTTTTTCGGTAAACATTGCGGGCAGCAAAGGTTTGCGCCGTGTGGCCGAACTGCCGACATTCGGCTCAAGGTCATTGACCATTTCGACAGGCAGGCTCAGGTCGAGCTTGGGCTGGGGCAGCGGCTTGGCCACCGCCTTGCTGACCGGCTTGCGCGCAGACTTTGGCTTTGGCTTTGGCTTTGGCTTGGGCTTGGCCTTGCTGACAGCCTGCTTCGACACAGGCTTGGCAGGGGCCTTCTGCGCAGGCTTGGCCTGGCGAGCCTGTGCCTCGGCGGCAGGCTGAGCAGCCTGCGCCACTGCGCCAAAGTGGCAGAGCGGCACGAGGCAAAAACTAAGGGCGATACAGCGCAACAGTTTCATGGACATCGACAGTCAGGCTGGAAAAATGCATATGCTCCCTGTTCCGCCTGCGCCTGGCAAGCCTACAAAAGTGAACCCGTAGGCTCTCTGCACAATTGCTGAGCCAAAAGGCCAAGGGTGATCACCGCCCGCTCGGCCTCTTTATTCCACGGAATCCCGCAGTTAAGCCGGATGCAGTGGTTGAACTGCTCAGTGTTACTGAAGATCAACCCGGGCGCGATACTGATACCCTGCTCCAGCGCCCGCACATGCAAGTCCTGGGTATTGACCCGCCCCGGCAGGCTCACCCAAAGGATGAAGCCACCGGTAGGCCGGGTCATCTGGGTGCCTTCAGGGAAGTGCTGTTGCACCGCCAACTGGTAGGCACTGAGGTTCTTGCGGTACTCCTGGCGGATGTAGCGCAGATGGCGGTCATAGCCGCCGTTCTCCAGATAGGCGGCCACCCCCATCTGCGTCACGCTGCACGCCGAATGGGTGGTGAACGTCTGCAGCCGCTGGATTTCATCCTGGTAGCGCCCCGCCACCATCCAGCCGACCCGCACACCCGGTGACAACGTCTTGGAAAAACTCGAGCAGTAGATCACCCGGTCGAGCCGATCGAATGCCTTGAGCGCCTTGGTCTTGCCCTGCTCGAACATCAGCTCGCCATAGATGTCGTCTTCGACGATCTGGATATCGAAGTCCGAGGCCAGGCGTAGCAACTGCTTCTGGCGTTCTTCAGGGATGGTGCCACCCAACGGGTTGCTCAGGCGCGAGGTCAGTACCAGCGCCTTGATCGACCACTGGTTGGCGGCCAACTGCAAGGCCTCGAGGCTGATGCCCGTAGACGGGTCGCTGGGGATCTCGATCACCTTCAGGCCAAGCAAATCGGCCAACTGCAGCAGGCCGTAGTAGGTCGGGGACTCGGCGGCGATCAGGTCGCCTGGACGAGTCAGCACCCGCAGCGACATCTGCAGCGCATCGACACAGCCATGGGTCACGATGACTTCACGCGGGTCTACCAACACGCCGGCATCGCGCATGCGAATGGCAATCTGCCGGCGCAACGGCTCAAAGCCCGGGCTGAACATGTAACTGAACGCGCGCGGGCTGTGAAAGCGAGTCACCTTGGCAATCTGCTGATGCAGGGCGCGCACCGGCAGGTAGTCCACATGGGGCACCGCTGCGCCGAACGGAAATACGCCATCGCGGCGCGCCTCGGTCAATACCTGCTGGATGATACTTGCCCGGGTCACTAGGCCCGGGCGCTCCACCCGGGCGATATCCGGCGTTTGCGCAGTGAGGGCCGGGGTCTGGTGAACGTAATAACCCGACTGCGGGCGCGCGCGGATCAGCCCCTGGTCTTCGAGATTGGCATAGGCCTGCAGCACCGTGGCGTGGCTGACATTGAGCTGGGCGCTCATCTTGCGCACCGACGGCACGCGCTCGCCTGGCTGGTAGACACCGCGACGGATGTCATCGGCCAGTTGCTGGGCGATACGCTGATATAGCAGCAGGTTAGTCATGGCGATATCTCGACGCGCGGACGGGCTCGTTATTCTTGTGCGACACACTGACGGCAGAGAATACCGTAACAGTTGCGAAGTGTACGGGGACAGATTGCAGAATAGCCAACAATACAGTTGCGTGACAGCACCCGGCCAATTTCCCAGGATTGCGTGCTTGGTTGTAGGAGCGGCCTTGCGTCGCGAAAGGGCCGCAGCGCGGCCCCAGCGCTTTATGTGTCAGCGCAAAATCCGGAGCCTGCTTCGCCCCCCCCTTTTCGCGACGCAAGGCCGCGCCTACAACTGTTCGTCGATCGTTGAAGGGATCAACGCGCCGGCGCGAGCTTGCCCTTGTCATCAGAGAAGACGATCTCGACCCGGCGATTCTGCGCCCTGCCCCGCTCCGACGCGTTGGCCTCGATCGGGTACTGGTCACCGTAGCCTTCAACCTGCAGACGCTTCTCGTCGATACCCAGGTCCGCCAGCATGTCGGCCACTGCCTGCGCGCGATCACGCGAAAGCTTCAGGTTGTCTTCCGGCGCACCGGTGCTGTCGGTATACCCCTCGATTCGCACCACCCGGCGCGGATTGAGTTGAAGGAACTGCACCAGCTTGAGCACGGTGCGGCTGGCCGAGTTTTTAAGGTCGGCACGCCCGGTGTCGAACAGCACGTCACCCAGGGTCATCACCAGGCCACGGTCCGTCTGCTCCGAAGCCAGCGCGGCAATCTGCGATTCGACCCACTTGCCTTGCTGCTGGACGCTGGCCAGCTTCGCCTCACGCAGCGCCAGCTGCAGACGCTGACGCTCAAGGTCGAGCTTGGCCAGGCGCTCCTGGTTCAGCGCGAGCTTGGCGTGCTCGCTGGCGATTTCGCTGTAGCGCTGACTCAGGTAGGCGTAATGGCGTACATCGGTGCCGGTGCCGATATAACTGGAAAGGCGCTCGGCCCGCGCCAGTGATTCACCTGCGCGGATCACGTCGCGGGGTGCGCTGCGCAGCACGTCGGAATCGTCCTTGACCTTCTGGAAGGTTGCACTGGCCTCATCCAGTGCCGCCTCGCTGCGCTGGCTGGCGCAACCCTGCAAGCCTGCGGTCAACGCCAGCAACACCAGCGCGGCCATGGGTGTAGAACGCATCATGGCTGCACCTCCAGCTGTTTGCGCAGGCGCTTGACCCGCGACTGCAGCAGTTGCAGCTGCTCTTCACTCTTCTGGTTCAACACCTGCGCCTCGGCAAGGCGCGCATCCAGCTCAGCCTGCTCGGCACGCATGCGCGCATCGCGAAAGTCTTCGGTGAGCATGTTGGTCTTGGCCCGGGCAAGCTTGTCTTCGGCCAGCTTCAGCGCTTCGACCTGGTCGGTGGCGCCGACAGCCTTGGCCTGTTCCAGCGCCTGCTCGGAAATGCGCAGTTGCTCGTTCGGCGCCGGGTCGTTGGCGCAACCCGCCAGGCCGAGCACGGCCAGAGCAAGGATCAGTGGTTGGATTCTCACGCAATCTTCCTAGTGTTTGGGGGCGTCCAGCGGCACCTGCATCTGCGCCTTCCAGCGCTCGACATTACGTTGCAGCACAGCCTCGGACGCACCGGAGATCGGCAATTCTGTCAGTTTTTTCGCCAATTGCCCACGCAGCCAGCTGTCATTGCATGCCGAGTTGTGTGACACGGCCAGGTACAACCCAGGGCGATCTACCGGCAGGCCGCGGGCAATCAGGTCGTTGCTCATGCCCAGGCTCTGGATCATGGCCATGCCGGAGTAGCGCCCGGCAAGCACATAGTCCACCTGCCCCAGCACTAGCTTCTGGAACGCCTGGGTCAGGTTCTGCGCCGGCTGCAACTTCAGGTGCGCTTTGGCAAAGGCTTCAAAGGCGGGGGTCAGACGTGCACGCTCGGACAAGCTGCCCTGGTAGTTGGCCAGATCCGCCGGGCCATTGAAGGCCAGCTCAGCGTCATGACGGGTCCAGACCAGGTATTCGTTCAACTGCAAAGGTGGGTGGATATAGTCCAGCGCCGTCAGTTGCCCGACCTGCAGCGGGGTATCGAGCAGCAGGTCCATACGCCCGCTGCGAACCTCCTCAAGGGCCTGGTCGCGCCGACCGGCACTCAGCACGTCCACCTTGACCCCCAGCTCGCTGGCCACCTGCTGCAACAGCTCGACATTGGCGCCAATCAGGTGCTTTGGGTCCTTCGGGTCCTGCCAGGAGTAGGGAGGCGCATCAGGGCTGCCGGTCGCCACCAGGCGCTCGCACTTGCCTGCTGCCATTGTCGCCGACGACAGCAACGCCGCCATGCACGCCAGCACCCCGCCTGCTTTGCCAAACCTCATGCTCACTCCTGGCTGTGACACTGAAATCCATAAAAAAACCCGGCCCTCAGTACGAGGGCCGGGCTTCTTTATAAGTGAAGCAGGCGGATCAGACCAGCTTTTCCAGCTCCGGAACCGCTTCGAACAGGTCAGCGACCAGGCCGTAATCGGCAACCTGGAAGATCGGCGCTTCTTCGTCCTTGTTGATCGCAACGATCACTTTGGAGTCTTTCATGCCCGCCAGGTGCTGGATCGCGCCGGAGATACCGACGGCGATGTACAGCTGCGGTGCGACGATCTTGCCGGTCTGGCCGACCTGCATGTCGTTGGGCACAAAACCTGCGTCGACCGCAGCGCGCGAGGCGCCCACAGCAGCGCCGAGCTTGTCGGCGAGGCTGTACAGGTGCTTGAAGTTGTCGCCGTTGCCCATGCCACGGCCGCCGGAAACGACGATCTTGGCTGCAGTCAGCTCTGGGCGGTCGGACTTGGCCAGCTCTTCACCCACGAAGGACGACTTGCCAGCGTCATGGGCGGCAGCGACGGTTTCAACCGAGGCAGAACCGCCTTCGGCCGCGACTGCGTCGAAACCGGTGGTACGCACGGTGATGACCTTGACCGCAGCGCTGGATTGCACAGTGGCAATGGCGTTACCGGCGTAGATCGGGCGCTTGAAGGTGTCGGCCGATTCGACCGCGATGATCTCGGAGATCTGGTCGACGTCCAGCAGTGCGGCAACGCGCGGCAGGATGTTCTTGCCGTTGGTGGTGGCCGGGGCCAGCACGTGGCTATAGCCCTTGGCCAGCTCGACGATCAGCGGCGCTGCGTTTTCAGGCAGCAGATGGGCATAGGCGGCGTTGTCAGCAACCAGCACCTTGGCAACACCGGCGATCTTGGCAGCGGCTTCGGCGACACCACCGACGTTCTGGCCTGCGACCAGCACGTGCACATCACCACCGATTTTGGCGGCAGCGGCGACAGTGTTCAGGGTGGCCGGGGCCACGGCGCCGTTTTCGTATTCAGCGATAACCAGGATAGTCATTTAGATTACCTTCGCCTCGTTCTTCAGTTTCTCGACCAGTTCTGCCACCGACTTGACCTTGATACCCGCGCTGCGTGCAGCAGGCGCTTCGACCTTGAGGGTCTTGTTGGTGGAGGCCAGGGAAACGCCCAGCGCGTCTGGCGTGACGGTTTCCAGCGGCTTTTTCTTGGCCTTCATGATGTTCGGCAGCGACGCGTAGCGCGGCTCGTTCAGGCGCAGGTCGGTGGTGACGATCGCTGGCAGGTTCAGCGATACGGTCTGCAGGCCGCCATCGATTTCACGGGTGACGTTCAGCTTGTCGCCAGCGACTTCCACCTTGGAGGCGAAGGTACCCTGGGCGTAACCGGTCAGCGCGGCCAGCATCTGGCCGGTCTGGTTGTTGTCGCTGTCGATGGCCTGCTTGCCGAGGATGACCAGCTGTGGCTGCTCTTTGTCGACGATAGCCTTGAGCGCCTTGGCCACGGCCAGGGAGTTCAGTTCGTCAGCGGCTTCTACCAGGATGGCGCGATCGGCACCCAGGGCCAGGGCGGTACGCAGTTGCTCCTGGGCGGTGGTCGGGCCGACGGAAACCACGACGATCTCGGTCGCAATACCCTTTTCTTTCAGGCGTACGGCTTCCTCAACGGCGATTTCGCAGAAGGGGTTCATGGACATCTTGACGTTTGCAAGGTCGACGCCGGAGTTGTCCGCTTTGACGCGAACCTTGACGTTGTAGTCGACCACTCGTTTGACAGCTACAAGAACCTTCATGGATTCCTCGTTACTCTCCGGTGAATAGAAAGTCGCCTGGGGACATGCCCGGCGATGCGCGTGGGTACAAGGGCACCTCTAAAAACGTACCGGGTAGAGCAAACTTCAAGGTGACCGAGCAGTCTTGTCATGACGCTTGCGGCAAATACCCGCGGGTCATTTTCTGTGGTGGCGTGTAAACTCCACTACAAACCGTGAATTGGCCGCAAAGCCTTACTCCACACCTGGTTTTTAGAGGTGTACCTGCGCCCGGCGACAAGCCTACGGCGAACGTAAAACCGCTCGTATCTTGACCGCAACACCCAATCCGGTCAATACGGCAAATCGGTCACCCTCCAGCCGCACTCCTGTGATTTTACTGGCCTGCGGCAAATTCAAACAAACGTTTGTATTGGACCCGCCAAGTGGTGTAGATATAATGCGCGGCCAAGACAAAACGGTGTAGTCCATCCTCTGCGCTGCTACAGCTCCGCGCCCGTGAAGCGCGGTGCGCATGATCACCCCACACCCATAAGACCAAGCAACAGCACGAGCCTTGATGAGTAGGAGAGAACCAGTGGAACGCGAATACATGGAATTCGACGTGGTCATCGTCGGCGCCGGCCCGGCGGGGCTGTCCGCCGCCTGCCGCCTGAAGCAGAAGGCCGCCGAAGCCGGTAGCGAGATCAGCGTCTGCGTGGTCGAGAAAGGCTCTGAAGTCGGTGCCCACATCCTCTCCGGCGCGGTATTCGAACCGCGCGCACTGAACGAGTTGTTCCCCGACTGGAAAGAACTCGGCGCACCGCTCAACACTGCGGTAAAGCGCGACGACATCTACGTGCTCAAGGATGGCGGCAGCTCGATCAAGGTCCCGGACCTGTTCGTGCCCAAGACCATGCACAACGAGGGCAACTACATCATCTCGCTGGGCAACCTGTGCCGCTGGCTGGCCCAGCAGGCCGAGAACCTGGGCGTGGAGATCTACCCAGGTTTCGCTGCCCAGGAAGCGCTATTCGATGAAAACGGCGTGGTGCGCGGTATCGTCACCGGCGACCTGGGTGTCGACCGCGAAGGCAACCCGAAAGACGGCCTGTACACCCCTGGCATGGAACTGCGCGCCAAGTACACGCTGTTCGCCGAAGGCTGCCGTGGGCACATCGGCAAGCAGCTGATCAAGCGCTTCAACCTCGACAGTGAATCCGACGTCCAGCATTACGGCATCGGCCTCAAGGAAATCTGGGAAATCGACCCGAGCAAGCACGAACAGGGCCTGGTGGTACACACTGCCGGCTGGCCGCTGGACGTGGTGAGCACCGAGAACACCGGTGGCTCGTTCCTGTATCACCTGGAAAACAACCAGGTGGTGGTCGGCCTGATCGTCGACCTGTCCTACGCCAACCCGTACCTGTCGCCGTTCGACGAGTTCCAGCGCCTCAAGCACCACCCGGTGATCAGCCAGTACCTCGAAGGCGGCAAGCGCATCAGCTACGGCGCCCGCGCCCTGGCCAAGGGCGGGATCAACTCGCTGCCGAAGATGGTCTTCAACGGTGGCGCGCTGATTGGTTGCGACCTGGGCACCATGAACGTGGCCAAGATCAAGGGCAGCCACACGGCGATGAAGTCTGGCATGCTCGCCGCCGACGCAGTGGCCGACGCATTGATTGCCGGCAGCGAGGGTGGCGACGCACTCACTACCTATGTCGACGCCTTCAAGGCCAGCTGGCTGCATGAAGAGCTGTTCGCCAGCCGCAACTTCGGCCCGGCCATGCACAAGTTCGGCCCGTTGTTCGGCGCAGCCTTCAACTATGTCGACCAGAACTGGTTCGGCGGCAAGCTGCCGTTCACCTTGCACGACACCAAGCCGGACTACGCCTGCCTCAAGCTCGCGGCCGATTCGAAAAAAATCGACTACCCGAAACCAGACGGCAAGCTCAGCTTCGACAAGCTCAGCTCGGTATTCCTCTCCAGCACCAACCATGAAGAGGAACAACCCTGCCACCTGAAGCTGACCGACCCGAACGTGCCGATCGCCAGCAACCTGCCGCTGTACGACGAACCGGCCCAACGCTACTGCCCGGCCGGCGTGTACGAAGTGGTCAGCCAGGAAGACGGCAGCAAGCGCTTCCAGATCAACGCGCAGAACTGCGTGCACTGCAAGACCTGCGACATCAAGGACCCGGCCCAGAACATCACCTGGGTTACCCCTGAAGGCGCCGGCGGGCCGAACTACCCGAACATGTAAGGCCATGCCCCTGCAGCAACAAAAGCCCCTGCCTCCGTGGAGTCAGGGGCTTTTTGTTGCCTGCTCGCATCAGGCTGTACGCACTTCCTCGAACAGTTCGGGGTGGCGATCCAGTAGCTTCAGCAGCTTTACCAGCGCCACGGGTGGCGTGGTCTTGCCATTTTCATAACGGGAGAACGCATTGACCCCGCCACCAAAAATTTCCCCCGCTTGCCGCTGATCGAGGTCGAACTTCCTGCGTATGGAGGCAATGAAAGAAGGGTCCACTACAGTTGCATTGACTTGGCGCTCAAATGCCGTCATCAGATCGCTGACACGCATGGCTTGATCATGGCTCAGCACGCACTCACCGCATGCGGAACAATAATCGCCACTTACGTCCGGGATCAGGGTCGTCTCTCCCTTGTAGCGATAAGGCATGCCCTGAGTGTCAGGTGCAAGCTCGGCACCCCCGCAAATTGGACATCTCATGATTACAACTCCTTGAAGGCACGATAAGCACGTCGTTGACCACGGACACTTTCAGGTAAACGTAGCCAACCGCTGTAAACGGGCGGTATACGTCCTGCCAAACCCGGTGATCAATATGGCTGGTCATGCTTTTGTAGAAATCAGTGCGCTTCAAGCTAGTGATTACCTCAAGCATTCCCGGAAAATCCATTCCTAGCGCCTTAGCATCTCTTAATGCAGTGCCCGTAGGGCTGACGCGCCTTGCCGCAGTCAGGGCTTTTATCCGCTCCAGCGGGCAATGAGGCGTTCTCTTTTCCATGAGAAATTAACCTTCCAGGTTAAATTGGGCTAATAGGTTATTCCAATAGCCCCCACCTGGAAGTCTGCCCCACCCCCCACCTGCCTCTAATGCCTCATTTGTCACCACACATGATCGGCATCCGCTCCGCCGCAAACGCCAAAGGCTCACGACGCCCGAAATACAGGGCCGTGAGCAGCCCCACCGCGCCCATGATCAGACAAAAGCCGACACACACCCACGGGCTCCACGGCATCAGAGCGATCAGCGCCAAGGGCGTGGTACTCGCCCACAGGGCATAGGCAATGTTGTAGGTGAAGGAGATGCCCGAAACCCGGATCTGCGCCGGGAACAGCCCGACCATCACCGACGGCACCACGCCCACCACGCCGCAGCACAGCCCCGCCAGCGCATAGGCCAGCCAGGTCATGCCCCACTGCCCCACCAGGCTCGCATACAACGCCGCGATACCCAGCGGCAGCAGCAGGCTGTAGATCATCAGCGCACGCCAGGCGCCCAGGCGATCGACCAGCAGCCCGGCCAGCACACAGCCGATATTCAGGAACACGATACCTACACTGCTCAAGGCAAAGGTGTGCGCAGCGGTCATGCCGAAGCGCTGCTGCATCACCGTCGGCGTGATCACCACCAACACCACCACTGCCGACGTCAGCACGCAGGTCAGCAGCGCTGCCGGGAGCAACGCCCCACGATGCTCGCCCAGCACCCGCCGCAGGGGGAACGCCACGGGTTGTTCCTTACGCTCGCGCAAGGCCATGAACACCGGTGTTTCACTTAGCCAGCGGCGCAACCACACGCCGATCACACCAAATACCCCCCCGAGCAGGAAGGGGTAACGCCAGGCGTAATCGAGAATTTCCTGCGCGGTAAACGCCTGGGCCAACAAGGTCGCGGTCAGCGCCCCCAGCAGGTAGCCAAAGGTCAACCCGGCTTGCAGGAAACCCAAGGCATAACCGCGCCGACCTTGCGGCGCGTGCTCGGCAACGAACGTCCAGGCGCTTGGCACCTCCCCGCCGACCGCAGCCCCCTGCAGAATGCGCAGTGCCAGCAAAATCAGTGGCGCCGCGTAGCCGATGTCGGCATAGGTTGGCATCACCCCGATCAGCAGGCACGGCAGGGCCATCATCAGGATGCTCAGGCTGAACACCCGCTTGCGCCCCAAGTGATCGGCGAAATGCGCCATGACGATGCCCCCCAGCGGCCGCGCCAGGTAGCCCGTCACGAAGATTCCGAAGCTTTGCAGCAGGCGCAGCCATTCGGGCATTTCGGGCGGGAAGAACAACTTGCTCAGGGTCAGGGCGAAGAACACGAAGATGATGAAATCGTAGATTTCCAGCGCGCCACCCAGCGCCGCCAGGCCCAGGGTCCGGTGGTCGCCACGGCTGAACCGGGGCGGGCGAGCGGTATCGATGGCAGTCATGGCAGGGTCCGCAGATCGGCAAAGGGCAAGAGGATAGCAAATACCTGCCTTGCCCTGCCCGCCTTGGCGCTAGCGGCTGAACACCGTCTGCGCGAAGTTCACCCGCGGGCGCAGTGTGCTGGCCGGAGCTGCCACAGGCAGTGGCAGCTTGCCGACCAGCAGCGGCGCGTCGATGATCGCCATGAACGACTCGAGCGCCTCGTTATCCGGCGCCTGCGGCAGGCTCAGGCTGACGGACTGGCGTTCGGTCTGCGGCACGGCGGGCACTTTCAACTGCGAGGAGTGATAAAGCAGCGCATGCTGGATCTGCGTGCTGACCCGGCAGAAGCGCGCCAGGTCGACGCCAACATGGCTGGCCAGCTCGATGTTGCCCAACAGCAGGTGAAAGGGCTGCAAGGCACACTGCACCAGGCGCTGCAGCTCCTCGAAGCTGTCCACGGGTGCAATCCGGTAATAGCCAAGGCCATTGAGCAGTTTCTCCAGCTGCAAACGCTGGCAAGGATGCTCGTCGGCGATGAGGATGCGCAGGGTCTTGTTTGCCATTGTCGGACCTGGGCAGTAGGTAAAAAGGGACACTCCCTGACCATACTGCGCCAGTAACGGCAATCGCCAAAGCTATGCCTGGCTGGGGTCTCTCTTGATAGTTGTCGGGAAACCCGCAGAAATCAAGTGACGGGGTGACGGAATTTTCATCCGCCTTTCACCCGTTTTTCAGGATTCCCACTCGCGCATGCGCACACGGCAGTGCTTCATGGCATTGACGATGTGCTTTTCAACCACACTGCGGGACACCCCCAGATGCTCGGCAATCTGCTGATGCGACAGGCCATCGAGCTTGCGCAGCAGGAAGCAGTCGCGACAAACCTTGCCCAGTTCATCCAGGGCGCGCTGCATCAGCGCCAGGCGCTGGTCGAGCTGCATGTCGTGGGTGAGTGCCGGGCTGTGCCAGCGCTCGTCGCTGTCGAGTACCTCCAGCGGTTCGGCCTGACGCACCTGGTGGCGCCGGTGACGATCGACCACCAGGTTGAGCGCTGTGCGGTAGAGAAAGGCACGCGGATGCTCGATCCGTTCGGCATCGGTACGTTCCAGTACCCGCAGATAGGCATCGTGCGCGACGTCTTCGGCAGCCTGACGACTGCCCAGGCGCGCGGAGAGGAAGCCCACCAGTTCGCGATAGTAATGTTCCACGACGTTACCTGAGGTCGTCCTGCCTGCCTTTGCCAGAAAGCCGTTTCGGGCAGCTACGCGGGACTGAGTGATGTCAACGTGCGATAGTACAAACTATAATTATTCTCAGCAACACGGCATCCTCCCCTCCGATCACGCTAAATCCGTACCGTCAGCCTTCGTCTAACTGGGACCTCAGTGCGCGCCGCTTTCTTGGCTGTGCGTGGCCATCACCCCTGGCTGGAAGTCTGCATGAGACGTTTACCCCACACCCGCCGTCGGATACTGCTCGGTGGCTTGGCCCTGCTAAGCCTGGGCAGCTTGCTGGCCTGGAAGACCCTGCCCTTCGGCGCGCAGCCGTTCAGCACGGTCGCCGTCACCCGCACCGACATCGAAAGCAGCGTCACCGCCTTGGGCACCCTGCAGCCGCGGCGCTACGTCGACGTGGGTGCCCAGGCTTCCGGGCAGATCCATAAATTGCACGTCGAAGCCGGCGACCCGGTGCGCAAAGGCCAGTTGCTGGTCGAGATCGACCCCTCCACCCAGCAAGCCAGGCTCGACGCCGGGCGCTATTCGATCGACAACCTCAAGGCCCAGCTGGCCGAGCAGCGCGCACAGTTTCAACTGGCCCAGCAGCAGCTCAAGCGCCAGCGCGACCTGGCCGCCGCCGGGGCAACCCGCGACGAAGACGTCCAGGCCGCCGATGCCCAACTCAAGGTGACCCAGGCACGCATCGAAATGTTCCAGGCGCAGATCCGCCAGGCCCAGGCCAACCTGCGCAGTGACGAGGCGGAGCTGGGCTATACGCGGATCTATGCGCCCATGGACGGCACCGTGGTGGCGGTCGATGCCCGTGAAGGCCAGACCCTCAACGCGCAACAGCAGACGCCGTTGATCCTGCGCATCGCCAAGCTTTCGCCCATGACCGTCTGGGCCCAGGTATCGGAAGCCGACATCGGCAAGGTCAAACCCGGCATGACCGCCTACTTCACCACCCTGGCCGGCGGCAAACGCCGCTGGACCAGCACGGTGCGGCAGATTCTGCCAATCCCGCCCAAGCCGCTGGACCAGACCAGCCAGGGCGGTGGCAGCCCGGCCAGCGCCGTCAATGGCACCACCGGCAGCCAAGTGGTGCAGTACACCGTGCTGCTGGACGTCGACAACCCGGACGGCGCCCTGATGGCCGAGATGACCACCCAGGTGTTCTTTGTCGCAGGCCAGGCCAGCCAGGTGCTGACCGTGCCACTTGCGGCGCTGGACGACAGCGAAGGCCTGCGCCTCGCCCGGGTACTCAACAGCAAAGGCGAAGTGGAACAGCGCCAGGTGCGTACCGGCCTGAGCGACCGCCTGCGGGCGCAGGTGCTCGACGGCCTCAGCGAAGGCGAGCGCCTGGTCATCGGCGCCCCCAGCGTCAGCGGAGGTTGAATGACGACGCCCCTGATCGAACTGATCGACATCCGCAAGTCCTACGGCGGCGTCGATACCCCCAAGGTCGACATCCTCCAGGGCATCAGCCTGAGCATTCACCCTGGCGAATTCGTCGCCATCGTCGGCGCATCCGGTTCAGGCAAATCGACGCTGATGAACATCCTCGGCTGCCTCGACCGGCCAACCGCCGGCAGTTATCACTTTGCCGGCAAGGACGTGGCCGAGCTGGACAGCGACGAGCTGGCCTGGTTGCGCCGCGAAGCCTTTGGCTTCGTGTTCCAGGGCTACCACCTGATCCCCTCGGGCTCGGCGCAGGAGAACGTCGAGATGCCGGCCATTTACGCCGGCATCGCCGCCAGCGAGCGCCATGCGCGCGCAACCGCCCTGCTCACCCGCCTTGGCCTGGCCAGCCGCACCGGCAACCGCCCGCACCAGTTGTCCGGCGGCCAGCAACAACGGGTGTCAATTGCCCGGGCGCTGATGAACGGCGGCCACATCATCCTCGCCGACGAACCCACCGGCGCGCTCGACAGCCACAGCGGCACCGAAGTCATGGCGCTGCTCGACGAACTGGCCAGCCAGGGCCATGTAATCATCCTGATCACCCACGACCGCGAAGTGGCGGCGCGGGCGCAACGGGTCATCGAAATCCGTGATGGCCTGATCATCAGCGATTCGGCCGCCGAGCATACCCCCGTCAACACCGACCAAGGGCTGCAGGCCGACGACCTGCGCCAGCGCCTGGACCGCGGCGCGACCCTGCGCGGGGCATGGAAAGGTGAACTGATCGAAGCCCTGCAGGCGGCCTGGCGGGTGATGTGGGTCAACCGCTTTCGCACCGCATTGACGCTGCTCGGCATTGTCATCGGGGTGGCCTCGGTGGTGGTCATGCTGGCCGTCGGCGAAGGCAGCAAGCGTCAGGTCATGGCGCAAATGGCGGCATTCGGCTCGAACATCCTCTACCTCAACGGCAAGCCGGCAACGCTCGGCGAGCAGGCCGGCACCATCACCCTCGACGACGTCGCCGCCATCGGCGAACTGCCCCAGGTCAAACACGTCATGCCTGTGATTGGCGAGAAGATGATGGTGCGTCACGGCAACAACAGCCAGCAGTTCTATGTCGGCGGCAACAACACCTGGTTCCCGGAGATCTTCAACTGGCCAGCGGTCGAGGGCGCCTTCTACACCGAGGCCGACGAAGCCAATGCGGCGGCCGTGGCAGTGATCGGCCAAAAGGTGCGGGAAAAGATGCTCGACCCCGGGCGCGACCCGTTGGGGCAGTACATCCTGATTGGCAACGTGCCGTTCCAGGTCGTCGGCATCCTCGCCGGCAAGGGCGCCAGTTCCGGCGACCAGGACAGCGACGGGCGCATCGCGGTGCCCTACTCCGCCGCGGCGATCCGCCTGTTTGGCCAGCGTGACCCGGACTACATCACCGTTGCCGCCCTCGACTCCACACGGGTCAACGAAGCCGAAGCGGCCATCGATCAGCTGCTGCGCCAGCGCCACCAAGGCCGTCAGGACTTCGAGCTGACCAACGATGCGGCATTGATCCAGGCCGAAGCACGCACGCAGAACAGCCTGTCGCTGATGCTGGGGGCGATCGCCGCAATTTCACTGCTGGTGGGCGGCATCGGGGTGATGAACATCATGCTCATGACCGTGCGCGAACGCACCCGTGAAATTGGCATCCGCATGGCCACCGGCGCGCGTCAGCGCGACATCCTGCGGCAGTTTCTGAGCGAGGCCGTGATGCTGTCGATGGTGGGCGGCATTGCCGGCATCGTCCTGGCCCTGGCCATCGGCGGCGGCCTGATGCTGGCCGAGATCGCCGTGGCCTTTGCCCTGCCTGCCATATTCGGCGCGTTCGCCTGCGCTGTCGTCACCGGCATCGTGTTCGGCTTCATGCCAGCCCGCAAGGCCGCCCGACTCGACCCGGTCAAAGCCCTTACCAGCGAATAACCCATGACTCTGCCAAGCCGTATAAGCCTGTTGACCTTGTGCCTGAGCCTCGCCGCTTGCAGCACGCCCCCTACTCCCGAAAGCGGCATCACTGCACCGCAAGCCTGGCAAGGCGAGGTCGAGCCGTCATCTGCCCAACTGCCGTCAGCACAATGGTGGCGTGCCTTCGCCAGTAGCGAGCTGGACCGCCTGGTCGAGCGCGCCCGGCTCAACGCCCACGACCTGGCGGCTGCCACGGCACGGGTGCGCCAAGCCCAGGCCCAGGCTGTTATCGCTGGCGCGCCGTTGCTGCCCGAACTGAACCTGGGCCTGGATGGCAGCCGCCAACGCCTGTTGCATGGCAAAGGCAACGACCAGTTGGACGTCAGCAGCAACGAGCGCACCAGTACCTCCTTCGACCTGAAACTCAGTGCCAGCTACGAGATCGATTTCTGGGGCGGCCTGCGCGCCGCCCGCACCAGCGCGATGCACAGCCTCGACGCCAGCCGCTTCGATCGGCAAACCGTCGAACTGACCCTGGTCAGCGCCGTGGCCGACAGCTATCTGCAAGGCCTTGCCCTGGCAGAACAGTTGAACATCGCCCGGCTCAACCTGCGCAATGCGCGTGACGTACTGGGCCTGGTCGAAGCCCGCCAGCGCACAGGTTCGGCCACGCGCCTGGAGCTGGCCCAGCAGCGCAGCCTGGTGGCCGCCCAGGAGCGACAGGTGCCGTTGTTTGAACAGAAATGGCAAGACAGCCAGGTCACCTTGGCCACGCTGCTGGGCGACCCGGTCCAGGCCCTGCCGCCCAGCCGTGAAGCGATCGATGCCCTGCAGTGGCCAGCCATTGGCAGTGGCATCCCCAGCGAGCTGCTAAGCCGTCGCCCGGACATCGCCGCAGCCGAAGCACGGCTGGCAGCGGCAAGCGCCGACGTACAGGTGGCCAGGGCCGCCATGCTGCCGAAGCTGACCCTGGGGGCCAATCTGGGCAGCGGCGCCAATACCTTTGCGCGTGTCTTCGACAGCTCGTTCTACACCCTCACTGCCGGGCTGGTCGCGCCGGTCTTCAACAACGGCCGGTTAAGGGCCTCGCGCGACCTGGCGGAAGCCGAACAGGTCGAACTGTTGGAGACTTACCGGGGCAGCATCCTGGCGGGTTTCGCCGATGTCGAGAAAGCGCTCAACGCTATTCATGGCGTGGACCGCCAGCGCCAGTGGCAGGACGAGGAGGTGCAGCAGGCGCGCCTGGCTTTTGACCTGGCCCAGCAGCGTTATGGTGCAGGCGCCGAGACCCTGCTCAGCGTGCTGGAAACCCAGCGCACGTTGTACCTGGCGCAAGATCAACAGGCGCAGTTACGGCTGGCACGGTTGCAAGGGAGTGTGGCGCTTTACAAGGCGTTGGGGGGTGGGTGGAAGGTTGGGCAGTAGCTGGGCGTAGGGCGGTAGATTTTCGGCGCCTCAGTGCCAGGCTTGGCATTTTCAGCGCCTATGAGATCGAGCGCCGCCCGCGCGGCGCATCGCGGCGCAAGGCCGCTCCCACATTTGTTTCGGGCCAGTCATGCCTGCGACATAGGCGCTCGACCCCTTGTTTGTACGACGCGATATCGAGGTGAACACCAAAGGGGCCGCGCACCAATGCTTCAGGAATAATTGGCCCGAAACAAATGTGGGAGCGGCCTTGCGCCGCGATGCGCCGCGCGGGCGGCGCTCGATCTCATGGGCGCTGCAAAAGTACCGCCCTACGCCCCGAGGCTACCCCCAACCGATATCAACGCCCCCGCACGCCCACCTTCAAATTCCGCGCATACCAAGGCCGCTGTGGCACCTTGGGCCGCAACGTGCCAAACAGGTCCTCATCGCTATAGATAATGCGCAAGGCCAGCTTCATCGTTTCCGGGTCCATCTCCACACTGCGCCCCGGCCGCAACCCCGGCACCGTAGAGCACCCGTGCGTATCAGGCCCCAACCAAGGGTCGGCCACTTCAACCCAGCGCCCTGGCGCAAACCAAGGCACACCATTGATTTCAAGGCGCCGCACCTCACCGGGGTGAACCCGCTCATGGGCCCGAAACCAGTCCTCGATGCGGTCGTCGATCCAGCCATGAAACTGCCAGAACACCGGGTTCACGTGGGATGAAAACGGGTCGCCAAGAAAGTCGTTCTCCGCCGCGAACCAGCGCAAGGCGAAATCGTCAGGCGTGCGCGCCGTCGGCACCGGCATGCCGTTGACAGGGTCACGCGGCACCGAAGCCCAACGCATGTGCAGCCAGTCATGCAGGCCCAGCTCCACTTCCGAACCGAACTGGCCCAAGGTCAACGTGCTCAGGTATTCAGGGTCACTGTAACGCGACTCCCAGACCTGGAAGTTGCCATGGTAGGTATCCGGGCTCTTGATGTCGCGCACCCACTGGGTGTATTCCGCGTCGCCGCTCGCCAGCCAGGTGGGCGGCAAGGCATTGCCGTCGTGGTTGTCGAAATAGCGGGCGAAGCCTGCGCGGTCGCGCTCAAGCTCCGGCTGTGGCTGCGGAAACCGCGCCCATGAAGGCAGGTCCTGCAAGGCTCGCGCGCTGCCGAGCATATGCCGGTGCATGAAAAAGAAGTCTTCGCCCGAGCCGTTGCGGTCCTTGTGCCGGCCACGCGCGTCACGCTCCCGCTCACGCGGCCCCGGCTGCCAGCCCAAGCCGCGCAGGGCGGCATGTTTTTCCTTGTCCAGCTTGTGCCATTTGTCACGCGAGGCATGCCACAACTGGTGAAACAGACGGTGCTCCGGGGTGATCAGCCAGGCCAGCAACTGCGGGCTCAGTGGCGTGCGCTCACGCGCCTCGGGGAAGGTGTGCTTGAGCGCCAGAAAGTGGTTGTCCTGCACCGGCAACGCCAGCGCACGGTCCAGTTGCGCAATGCGCCCATTGAGGGTTGCTGGCCCGGCATTGCCGAAGCGGCCCCAGACCTCGTCGATGACGATATGGCATTCATAGCGCGCCTGCGTTTCGCCTGGCTGGGTCGAGAACAAGCGCCAGCGCAAGGTGCCTGGTTTGTCTGCCAGCAGGTCGCCCACCACCCGGTAGCGCGGCTGTTCATCACTGCGCAGACGCTCGGGGGTGTCCAGATAACCACGCAGCGCCCGCCCACTGGGTGCAACATCCAGGAACAACTCCAGTTCGCCGTCAGGCAAGCCTTGCAGGCCCGCGTCCTTGCCCTGCAAGGTCCAGCGCCAGATCCCGCGCAAGGTGTCACCCAACTGCTGCAACGGTGTATCGGCCAGTTCGACGACCGCCTCGCCGGGGGTTTCCGGGAACGCTTCGGCGGCCCATTGGCGCTGGGCATACCACGCACCGGGCACCACCGCGCCCGTCAATGCCACACCGGCGATGAACCCACGTCGAGAAATCGTCATTGCAACTACCTGTGCATTGATTGCGGCCATGGAGCACGGCCCGTCCAAGGCTAGAACGTTGTACACAGCGCAAAATTTACCGTTGCTGGCGCAGACGAGCCGCCGTGGCTGGCTAAATTTCCACACGGCAGGCTCGTTCACTCCAGGTAGCGGCGGCCTCTGTGCCCATCCCTCGACGGTGAACCTACTGAGACCAAGATGACGACTCCACGCTGGAAGAAAGCCCTGTTTATCAGCCTGGCCGCGGCCGTGACCGCAGGTGCCGGTTTTGCCGCCTGGCACTACTTCAACACGCCGGCAGGCTACTCCAGAGAAGTGGTGCGCCAGGCCAACGACCTGCAGGAACGCATCATCTCGTTCGACAGCCATGTCACCCTGCCGCTGACCTTCGGCACCGAAGGCAGCGAGGCTGATAAAGACGGCAACGGCCGCTTCGACCTCGCCAAGGCCGCCCGCGGGCGGTTGTCCGGCGCCGCACTGACCATCTTCGCCTGGCCCGAATCCTGGACCGGCGACGATGGCCCGCACCGGCCGACCGCAGGCTTCGTCGAAGCCGCGCGCCACACCCAGGAAGTGCGCTACAACGCCATCGACGCCATGGTCCGCGACTTCCCCGAGCAGGTCGGTATCGCCTACACCCCGCAAGACATGCGGCGCCTGCATGGCGAGGGCAAGTTCGCAGTGTTCCTCAGCATGCTCAATGCCTATGCCCTGGGCGACGACATCGATCAGCTGGACCGCTGGGCCGCACGCGGCGTGCGCATGTTCGGCTTCAGCTATGTGGGCAACAACAGCTGGGCCGACTCTTCGCGCCCGCTGCCGTTCTTCAATGACACCGCCGATGCCCTGGACGGCCTTTCGCCGGTCGGCAAACGTGCCGTGCAGCGGCTCAACGACCTGGGCGTGATCATCGATGTGTCGCAGATGTCGAGCAAGGCGCTGGCCCAGGCCATCAGCCTCAGCCGCGCGCCCGTGGTGGCTTCGCATTCGGCCCCGCGGGCCATGGTCGATATCGCCCGCAACCTGTCCGACAAGGAGATGCAGCTGATCAAGGACAGCGGTGGCGTGATCCAGCTGGTGGCGTTTTCAACCTATCTCAAGCCGCTGAGCCCCAAGACCCAGGGCAAACTCAACGACCTGCGCGCCCGCTACGACCTGCCGCCACTGGCCAACCTCAACTACGCGTTGATGCCGGGCGACCCGGTCATCGCCGGCTGGCCCGAACAGAAAGTGGGCCAGTACGCCAACGCGTTGTACGGGATCCTCGACGAAGAACCACCGGCCACGCTCAAGGACTTTGGCGACGCCATCGACTACACGGTGCGCAAGGTGGGCATCGACCATGTGGGCCTGAGCTCGGACTTCAACGAAGGCGGCGGCATCGACGGCTGGCACGACGCCAGCGAAGCGCGCAACGTGACCGCCGAGCTGATCAGCCGCGGTTATTCCGAGGCCGATATCGCCAAGCTCTGGGGCGGCAACTTCCTACGCGTGTGGGAACAGGTGCAGCACGCCGCACAACCCGCCACCACCTCGTCCCGATAAGCCTGCGAGTGCCTTCATGAACCATCGCCGTACCTTTCTCAAGCAGGCAGGCCTCCTGGCCGCCGCCCTGCCCTTGGCCAGCCAGTGGCTGCCGGGCGCACACGCCGCCTCGCCAGCTGCAGGTGGCGACGCCTGGGCAGGCTTTCGCAGCCTGTTCGAGCTGGACCCGGAGTACGCGCACTTCGCCAACTTCCTGATCACCTCACACCCAAAGCCCGTGCGCGAGGCCATCGAAGCCCTGCGCGCGAACTTCGACCGGCACCCAGCACGCATGGTCGACTGGGACAGCCAGGCGGAGTGGAAGCACGAAGCCGCCGTGCGCGAGTGGGCGGGCCGCTACCTGGAAGTGAACCCTCGGCAGATCGCCCTGACCGGCAGCACCACAGAAGGCCTGGGCCTGATCTATGGCGGCCTGAAGCTTGCGCCGGGGCAGGAGATCCTCACCACCGTGCACGAGCATTCGGCGGCGCGCCATACCCTGGGCTTTCGCACCGCGCGCGATGGCACGCCGGTGCGCAGGTTGCGCCTTTTCGACAACCCCGCGTTGGTCAGCACTGACCAGGTACTGGGCACCCTCGCTGCGGCCATCAGCCCCAAGACCCGCGTGCTGGGCATGACCTGGGTGCATTCGGGCAGCGGTGTGAAGCTGCCTGTCGGCGAGATCGGCGCACTGGTGCGCGAGGTCAATCGGCAGCGCGACGAGCGCGATCAAATTATCTATGTGATCGACGGCGTGCATGGCTTCGGCGTCGAGGACATGCGCTTTGCCGACCTGAACTGCGACTACTTCATCGCCGGCACACACAAGTGGATGTTCGGGCCACGCGGCACCGGGATCATCTGCGCGGCCTCCACCGAGCTCAAGCACCTGAACCCGACCATCGCCACGTTTTCCGAGAATGAAGACTTCGCCACCGTGATGACCCCCGGCGGCTACCATGCCTTCGAGCACCGCTGGGCGCTGGGCAAGGCGTTCGAACTGCACCTGCAGCAGGGTAAGGCGAAGGTCCAGGCGCGTATTCATGGGCTCAACGACTACCTAAAGCAACGCCTTGAGGCGCTTGAGGCGGTCGAGCTGGTGACGCCCCGCAGTGCTCATTACTCGGCAGGTTTCACCTTCTTCAGGGTCAAGGGTCAGGAGGCAGATGACGTGGCTGGGTACCTGAACAGCCAGCGCATTGTCGTCGATGCCGTGTCGCGTGATGCCGGGCCGGTGGTGCGTACCGCGCCTGGGTTGCTCAATACAGAAGCCGAGATCGACCGGCTGGTCGATGTGCTGGGACGGCGGGTGCGCTGAGCTGCAGGAAGGGGCGCAAAGCGCCCCCGGCAATCTCAAGCCTTATCCCCAACCCCCTCCAGCCAACGCCCCACATCCTGGTAGATATCGCCCACCTGCCCAACAATCCCCGACATGCGCAAAAAGTCATGGGTCAGCCCCTCGACCCGGGCGAACGTCACCTCGGTCCCGCCCGCTACCAACCAATCACGGTAGGCAATCCCTTCGTCATGCAACGGATCGTACTCGGCCACGAACAGATAAGCCGGCGCCAACGGCGCGCGCAGCGTCGACAGCAAGGGCGACACGCGCCAGTCCAGGCGCTGCTCCGGCTGCGGCGCATAGTGCTGGTAGAACCACTCCAGGGTAGGCGTTTCCAGCAGGTAGCCTTCGGCATGTTGCCGATGGGACTCGCGCTGGCAGGAAATATCGGTCACCGGGTAAAACAGCAACTGCGCCAGCGGCTTGAACGCCAACGCCTCGGGCTGTTCGACCGCGGTGATGGCCAGTACCGCAGCCAGGCTGGCGCCGACGCTGTCCCCCGCCAGCACCACTCGGCGATTGTCTAGCCCCAGCGCTGGCGCCTGTTCGGCCAGCCAGTTGGCGGTATCCAGCACATCGTGCAGCGCCACCGGAAACGGCTGTTCCGGTGCCAGTCGGTAGTCCGCCGCCAGCACTGCGAACTCGCCCATGGCTGCGAGACGGCGGCACACCGAATCATGCGAGTCGAGGCTGCCTACAACGTAGCCGCCACCGTGCAGGTAGAAAATCACCGGCTGCAAAGCACCGCCCGCGTCGTCCGCGCGGTACAGCCGTGCTGGCAGGCTGGCGCCATCACGCGCCGGGACGTTCAGCTCGCTCACCTGCAGGCTGCCGGGCGGGCTGGGGTCGAGCACTTGCGAGCTGCCCTCGAACTCCGCCCGGGCCTGGGCCACGTCCATCGCGTGCATGGGCAGGCTTCTGCCCGTCAACCGGCCAAATTCGACCAGCTCCAGAAAACCCGCCAGATCAGGGTGCAATGCCATGTTGGATCCTTGCTTGAACAATGTGACTCGGCTATCCCTACGGAACGTAGGAGGCCCCGCGAAAATTAGCGGCAGGCACGGCTAAATCGACGACGGACACACTCGTTATCCCTGCACAACGAAACCCCGTCAGAGGCTAACCGTGGACCTTCAGAGCATCCTCAGCAAACTGTTCGCCAACGCCCATGCCGTCGGCATCGAAGGCGTGTTCCAGTTCGTCTTCGGCCAGGACCGTGCCTTCTGGTCGGAAGTGCGCGACACCAGCCGCACGGGCGCGGGCCGGCACAGCACCCCGGATGTCACCATCGAAGTGGCCGAGCGCGACTTCCTCGACATCATGGGCGGCACGGCCAATGTCGAGGAACTGTTCGCCAGCGCACGCCTGAAAATCACCGGCAACATGGGCCTGGCTACCTTGCTGCCGCAGATCATCAACAACGCCCGCAAAGGTGCGGCGCCGGCCAAGGTGGCGATGAACCAGCGCTACCCCACGCCGGCACGCCTCAGCGAACGGGTTTCGGCGGCGCTGCCAGTGCAGCGCGAGGTGCTGCGCATAGCCCGGGCCGACATGCCGCTGTCGCGCTTTCAAAGCGAGTTTCTGTCGCATGGCACCCCTGTGGTACTCAGCGACGCCCTGCAGGACTGGCCACTGTTCAGCATGGGCCGCGAGGCTTCGCTCGAGCATTTCGCCGAGCTGCAGGGCATTACCCGGCATGGTGACTACGTCAAGAAAACCTTCTCCACCGACCGCGACTTCCGCTCGGCCTCCATGGCCGACTTCATCGCTTCGCTGGACAAACCGGCCAAGCCTGGCGAGACACCGGCCTATATGGGCAACAACATCGTCCCGGAAAAACTCCTGACACTGATCCGCTTTCCGGATTACTTCGAGCGCCAGCGCTTCATCTCGCCCCGTATCTGGATCGGCCCCAAGGGCACCCTGACGCCTCTGCATCGCGACGACACAGACAACCTGTTCGCCCAGGTCTGGGGCCAGAAGTCGTTCATCCTCGCCGCACCTCACCATCGGGCAGCGCTGGGCACCTGGTCGACCAGCCCCAAAGGGGGCCTGGACGGCTGTGACTTCAACCCCGACGCGCCAGACTACCAACGCTTCCCGGCGGCGCGCGAGGTGCCCTTCCTGCGCGTGGTGCTGCAGGCCGGTGACCTGTTGTTCCTGCCAGAAGGCTGGTTCCATCAGGTGGAGTCGGTGTCCACCTCGTTGTCGGTGAACTTCTGGGTGAACTCCGGGCGCGGCTGGTAGCCGCCCTTGCGGGGGTTAATTTGCGGCGGCGTCGGCTCGCTTCTAGAGAAACCCGCTTGCAAGAGGACGCCCGCATGGCCACCCCCACCCTCCTGCCCTTTCACGCTGCAGGGTGTCAACGGGCCCACCTTGGCCGGGGCCGCAACGCGGCCCCGGCATGTATCAGACCGCTGCTTTCAGGGCCTCGGCAAACCGCTGCGCCACCTCGTCGATCTGCTCGCCACTGATAATCAGCGGTGGCAGGAAGCGCACCACTGCACCGTGGCGCCCACCCAACTCCAGGATCAGGCCACGCTTGAGGCATTCACGCTGAACCTTGGGCGCCAACTCGCGGTTGGCCACAGGGTGCCCCAGGGCATCGCGTAGGCCGTGCGGGTCGACCAGCTCTACCCCGAGCATCAGCCCACGGCCCCGGATATCGCCCAACTGCGGATAATCCCGCTGCAGGTGCAGCAAGTGCTGGCGCAGGCGCTGGCCCATGGCCTCGGCGTGCTCGGCCAGGCGATGTTCGACCAAGTAATGGATCACCGCCGAGCCTGCGGCCATGGCCATCTGGTTGCCACGGAAGGTGCCGGCATGGGCGCCTGGCTTCCAGGTGTCCAGCCAGTCGCGGTACACCACCACCGCCAGCGGCAGGCTGCCGCCGATGGCCTTGGACAAGGTCACCACGTCCGGCACGATACCGGCATGCTCGAAGGCGAACATCCGCCCGGTGCGGGCGAAGCCACTCTGGATCTCGTCGACAATCAGCGCCACGCCGGCTTGCTCGGTGATCCGTCGCACGCCCTTGAGCCACGCGATATCGGCGGGCACCACGCCACCTTCGCCCTGCACCACTTCGAGGATCACCGCTGCCGGCAGAGGCACGCCGCTTTCTGGGTCGAGCAGCAGGTTCTCCAGGTAATGCAGGTTGGCCTTGACCCCGGCTTCGCCACCCAGGCCGAACGGGCAACGGTAGTCGTAGGGGTACGGCATGAACTGCACACCGTTGCCCAGCAGGGCACCCAGCGGCTGTTTCGGCCCGTGGCTGCCCATCAGGCTCAGCGCGCCCTGGCTCATGCCATGGTAGGCGCCCTGGAAGGCCAGCACGGTGCTGCGCCCGGTGGCGCCACGCACCAATTTGAGCGCCGCTTCAACGGCATCGGTGCCGGTCGGGCCGCAGAACTGCACCTTGGCTTCCCGGCGCAGCGCCTCGGGCAGTACGCCGAACAGGTCCTGGACAAAGCGGTCCTTGACCGGCGTGGTCAGGTCGAGGGTGTGCAGCGGCAGTTCGTCGGCCAGCACTTGCTGGATCGCCTCGATTACCACCGGGTGGTTATGGCCCAGGGCCAAAGTGCCGGCGCCGGCCAGGCAGTCGATGAACTGGCGGCCTTCGACATCCTCGACATGGATGCCACGGGCGCGCTTGAGCGCCAGTGGAATGCGCCGTGGGTAGCTGCGGGCGTTGGATTCCTGTTGCTGCTGGCGTTGCAGCAGCGGCGAATCGGTGAACTCGTACAGGGGTTGCGGCGCACTGGCCGGCAAGACCTGGGCAAGGCGGGTAGCGGTCGACATGGTAGATCCTCGCAAGCAAGCGAAAGTGCCCCGCCACGCCCCTGTAAGCAGATGTGTGCGGGTAGTTGTCGCTTGGGAAACGCTTAAGCGCCGGGAGGATTTAGCGGTTGCTGCGGGATTTTTGTACAGGGTTGTGATGCCTGGGGATTGTATCTGGTTCACCAAGCCAGGAAAATCAACGACCCGAGCGCGCCGGCACCTGCAACAGCACGCGCAAGCCATCGCTGCGGCTGTCGAAACGCAAGGTGCCGGCGCAACGCTGAACAATCGCCTGGACGATCGCCAAGCCCAGCCCACACCCGCCACTCTGGCCATTGCGCCAGAACCGCTCGGTCAGGTGCTGCAAGTCGTCGTCGGCAATCCCCGGCCCGTGGTCACGCACCATGAAGCCCACCTGGCCGTCAGCCATCTGCACTTCCAGCTCCACCGCGCTTTCGCCACCGTGGCGCAAGGCGTTGTCCAGCAGGTTGCGCAAGGCCGCGACCGCCAGCGGCGCGGGCATGCCCAGGTAGATCTGCGTGGCCTGCTCGGGCAGGCGCAGCACGATCCGCCGGTTGTCGCCGCCGCCGGCATCCTGCACCGCCTGCCGGGCGACCTGCTCGGCGCTGCACTGCACGCCATCCTCGAACGACAGGCTGCCCTCGACACGCGCCAGCATCAGCAGTTGCTCCAGCGTGCGGTGCATGCGGTCGGCACCTTGTTCGGCATGCTCCAGCGCCTGCTCGCGCACCGCGCCATCGGTCATGCGCGCCACCTGCAGGTGGGTCTTGATCGCCGTCAGCGGGCTGCGCAATTCATGCGCGGCGTCATCGGTCAGGCGCCGCTCGCGTTCGAGGGTCTGGGCAATGCGCAGGAACAACTGGTTCTGGGTTTCCAGCAGCGGTTGCAGCTCGCTGGGCATACCGGCCACCTGCAACGGCTCGACACTGTCGGCACGCCGCCGACGCAGGGCGTCGCGCATTCTATTGAGCGGCTCCAGGCCCTTGCCCAGGCCGATCCACAACAGGCCGAGGCTGCCGAGCAACGCCATCAGCACCGGGGCCGAGGCTGCCAGCAGGATCGACTGGTTCAGGGCCTCGCGCTCCATGTGGCGGTCGGCGGTGGTGATGCGCACATCACCGTGGTTGTAGGTAAACGTACGCCACAACGCGTCGTCGATGGTCTGGTCACGGAAGCCGCTGCGCTGATCATCCATGGCCCCGTCATGCTTGTGGTTGCTGGCCAGGATCTCGCCCCGCAGTGAACTCACCTGGCAGGCCATGCCGTCCGGCACGCTGAACTGGTCGGCGGAAAAATGCGCATCCTCGCCCTTGGCCGCCAATGGTTGCGGCAACTGGTCGATCAGCCCGGCAACCATGCGCGCCGAAGCCACCAAGCGCTGGTCGAGGGAAAACATCATCTGCTGGCGCAGGTCGCGTAGCATCCATGCGGCAGCCAGTACCCAGATGATCACGAAGGCACTGCCCAGGATCAGGCTCAGGCGTACCCGCAGGCTCATGGCGCGACCTCCTTCGGTGCCTGCGCAGGGCCAAGCCGGTAGCCCAGGCCACGCACGGTTTCGACGATGCTGTTACCGAGCTTGCGGCGCAAATGGTGAATATGCACATTGAGGGCGTTACTCTCGACCTCGTCACTGAAGCCGTACACGCAATCTTTCAACTGTTCGCTGGACAGCACCCGCCCTGGGTTCTGCAGCAGGGCCTGGAGCAGCGCCTGCTCACGGCGGGAAAGGTCGACCGGCTGGCCGGCCAGGGTCGCTTCGCAGCTGCTGGGGTCATAACGCAGCGGGCCGTGCTCGATGGCATTCACCGCCCGCCCGGCCACACGGCGCAGCAAGGTGTGCAGGCGCGCCGCCAGCTCCCGCAGGTCGAACGGCTTGAGCAGGTAGTCGTCGGCGCCGGCCTGCAGGCCATCGACCCGGTCGGTGACCGCATCGCGTGCCGTGAGCACCAGCACCGGCAGGCTCTCGCCCTGCTGACGCAGGCGCCGCAGCAGCTTGAGGCCGTCTTCATCGGGCAGGCCGAGGTCGAGGATCATCACATCGAACTGCGCCGCCTGGAGCATCGCCCGTGCACCCGCAGCATTGGCGACCCGGTCCACGGTCAAGCCCTGGGCGGTGAGGCCGGCGCAGATGCCGCTGGCGATCAGGTCATCGTCCTCGCAGAGCAGAACGTGCATGGTGGAGCTCCGGGTTGGGTGAGGCAGATACTGCACCACGGGTGGATTAAGTGAAGATTATGGACCTGGCGCGTGCGTTTGGGGGGATGTAGGACCGGGTTAACCTTGGGTTAATCGACCCAGGCCAGCATGGCCCACTTCAACGTACTGCCAAGGCGAAGACATGCGTGCCCTCTTTCTGTTCCTGACACTGCTGCTGGCCGGCCCCCTGCAAGCCAATCCGTTCGACGTCAAACCCGACTTCCTGCCGGTCAACCAGGCCTTTGTGCTGAGCCATGACCGCCAGTCCGATGGCCAGATGCGTCTATTCTTCCAGATCAAGCAAGGCTACTACCTCTACCAGAAGCGCCTGAAGTTCGACGGCCTGCCCGCCGAGCAGCAGCCGCAGTTGCCACCGGCGCTCAACCACCATGACGAATTCTTCGGTGACAGTGCGGTGTACCGCGACCAGCTCGAACTGCTGATCCCTGCCAACGCAAAAGGCCAGTTGCGCCTGGGCTGGCAGGGCTGTGCCGACGCCGGCCTGTGCTACCCGCCGCAGACCACCGCCATCGACCTGGGTGGCAGCGTGGCCCCGGCCGCCGATCAGGCCAGCGACCAGGCCCTGGCCAGCAACCTGCAGCAGGGCAACCTGGCGTGGGGCCTGCTGGCCTTCTTCGGCCTTGGCCTGCTGCTGGCCTTCACCCCCTGCTCGCTGCCGATGCTGCCGATTCTCGCCGGGCTGGTGCTCGGCAATGGCGCCAGCGCCCGACGCGGCTGGTTGCTGGCCGGGGTGTACGTGCTGAGCATGGCCTTGGTATATGCCGCCCTGGGCGTGGTGGCGGCGCTGCTCGGCGCCAGCCTGCAGGCCTGGTTGCAGCAACCCTGGCTGCTGGGCAGCCTGGCGGCATTGTTCGTGGTGCTGGCGCTGCCGATGTTCGGCGCCTTCGAGTTGCAGCTACCCGCCGCCCTGCGCGACCGTCTCGACCGCGCCGGGCAAGGTACACGTGGCGGCAACCTGTACGGTGCCGCGCTGCTCGGGGCGCTCTCCGGCCTGCTGCTCGGCCCGTGCATGACCGCACCGCTGGCCGGGGCGCTGCTGTACATCGCCCAAAGCGGCGACGTGCTGCAGGGCGCGCTGGTGCTGTTCAGCCTTGGCCTGGGCATGGGCGTGCCGCTGCTGTTGCTGGTCACGCTGGGCAATCGCTACCTGCCGCGCCCAGGTGCGTGGATGAACCTGGTCAAGGGCGTGTTCGGCTTCGTGTTCCTGGCCATGGCCCTGTATACCCTGCGCAGCCTGCTGCCACAGGCCCTGCTGCTGGCCCTGAGCGGCGCCTGGCTGATCGCCCTGGCCTGGGCCGCGTGGCCGGCCCTGCAGCGTATGCCTGCGCTGCGCGCGCTGCCTTTGCTGGGCGCGCTGTGGGGCGGGCTGTTGCTGGTCGGTGCGGCGGCCGGGGGCGATGACCTCTGGCAACCCTTGCGGCCGTTCGCCGGGGGTAGCGGGCCTGCGGCGGTGCAACCGGCAGAGGATGCATTCGTGACCGTCAGCCGCCCCGAAGACCTGCAACGTGAGCTGGACGCCGCCAAGGCCCGTGGCCAATGGGTGATGCTCGACTACTATGCCGACTGGTGCGTGTCGTGCAAGGTCATGGAAAAGAAGGTGTTCGCCCGCGCCGACGTACACACCAGCCTGGCGGGCGTGCACCTGCTGCGCCTGGACGTCACCGCCAACACCCCGGCCAGCCAGGCACTGCTGCAACGCTACCAGGTACCCGGCCCGCCCAGCATCATCTGGGTCGGCCCGGAAGGCGACGAACGCCGTGCGCGACGCATCACCGGTGAAGTGGATGCTGCCGCGTTCCTGCAACACTGGACCCAGACCAGGAGCCAAGGCTGATGCTGACCGTAACCCTCGGGCCATTGACCATGGCCCTCAACCACCTGCTGATGCTCACTGCCCTGGTGATCGCCAGTGTGGTCGGCTGGTGGGTCGCCCGCCGCGGCGGCGAAAGCCCGGAGTCGGCACTCTTCAACCTGTTTCTGATTGGCGTGCTGTGCGCGCGCCTGGGCTTCGTCGTGGCCTACTGGCCGATGTACCGCGATGACCTGGTGCAAGTCATCGACATCCGCGACGGCGGCTTCCTGTTCTGGTCCGGCCTTGCCGGCATCGTGCTCGGCGCGCTCTGGCAAGGCTGGCGACACCCGGGCCTGCGCCGTCCTCTGGGTTGGGCCTTGTTCAGCGGTGCGCTGTTCTGGGGCCTCAGCAGTCTGGGCGGCCACCTGTACAGCAAAGGCACCGAGCTGCCTGAGCTGAGCCTGCGCAACGCCGGCGGTCAGCCCGTGGCGCTGCACAGCTACCGTGGCAAGCCACTGGTCATCAACATCTGGGCCACCTGGTGCCCGCCCTGCCGGCGCGAAATGCCGGTGCTGCAACAGGCCCAAGGTGACTACCCCCACGTAACCTTCCTCTTCGTCAACCAGGGTGAGACACCCGAAAACGTCAGCACCTTCCTCGCCACCACCGGCCTGAGCCTGACCCACGTGCTGTTCGACGGCGCCGGCCAACTGGCCCAGCGGGTCGGCTCGATGGCCCTGCCTACCACGCTGTTCTACGACAGTAACGGGCGGCTGATCGGCAGCCACCTAGGCGAGCTGTCACGGGCCAGCCTGCGCCACGCCCTGGAACCTTTCGACCGGGCCGCCGCGCCCACCCCTGCCGCACAAGGAAACTGACATGCGATTGACTGCACTGCTGCCCCTGTCCCTGGCCCTGCTGGCCGCCCCGCTGCTGCACGCCGAAGAAGCGCTGCCCAAGGCGATCCAGCAACTGCAAGCCAAGGGGGCCGTGATCAAGGGCAGCTTCGATGCCCCCGATGGCCTGCGCGGTTATGCCGCCGAGTACCAGAACAACGGCATCGCCCTGTACCTGACACCTGACGGCAAGCATGTGCTGGTCGGCAGCCTGTTCGACGAACAAGGCCAGGACCTCAGCGCCGCTCCGTTGGACAAGCTGGTCTACGGGCCGATGAGCAAGGCCATCTGGGCGAAGATGGAAAAAACCGCCTGGATCGCCGATGGCAAGGCCGATGCGCCGCGCATCGTCTACCTGTTCAGCGACCCCAACTGCCCGTACTGCAATATGTTCTGGCAGCAGGCGCGGCCATGGGTGGAATCGGGCAAGGTGCAATTGCGCCATATCATGGTCGGTATCATTCGCGAGGACAGCCCGGGCAAGTCGGCGGCGTTGCTGGCGGCCAAGGACCCGGCCAAGGCGCTGGCACAGCACGAGAAGGCCGGCAAGGCCAGTTCGCTCAAGGCGCTGGAGAAGGTGCCAGAGGCGGTGCAGAAGCAGCTGGAAGGGAACATGGCGTTGATGGAGGAAATGGGGTTGCAAGCAACCCCGGCGATCTTCTATCAGGATGAGCAGGGCAACCTGCAGAGCCAGCAAGGGGCGCCGCGCCCGGAGATGCTTGGGAAGATTCTTGGGAAGCGGTAGTGCATGCCGTGGGTATTAGGTGGCGGCGCAGATCGAGCGCCGCCCGCGCGGCGCTTCGCGGGGCAAGTCGGATCGCCGCACCGCCGCTCCCACATCTGTTTCGGGCCAGTTATTCCTGAGGCATTGGCGCGCGGCCCCTTGGTGCCCGCCTCAATATCGCGTCGGACAAACAAGGCGGTCGCGCGCCAATAGCACAGGCCTCACTGGCCCGAAACAGATGTGGGAGCGGCGGTGCGGCGATCCGACTTGCCCCGCGAAGCGCCGCGCGGGCGGCGCTCGATCTGCGCCGCCCAACAAAACTCACGGCCTACCCAAAACCCCTACAACCCCTCCAGCTCCGCCATCAGGTCACTAAGCCGGTCAACCTTGTCATCATCCAGCGCACTGCCCTGCAGCCCCTGCACGTACACCGCCAATTCCGCCACGGTGCTGCACTCGAACATCGCCCGCAGCGGCACATTGAGCTGCAATTGCTTCTGCACCCGCGAGGCAATCTGCGTCGCCAGCAATGAATGCCCGCCCAGCTCGAAGAAGTTGTCGTGCACCCCCACCCGTTCGGCCTTGAGCACGTCGGCCCAGATGCCTGCCAGCACCGTTTCCAGCTCGTCACGCGGCGCCTCATAGGCCTGGCTGTGCTGGCCACCGATGTCAATGGCCGGCAGCGCCTTGCGGTCGAGCTTGCCGTTTGCGTTGTGCGGCAGGCTGTCGAACCAGCCCCAGTGCAAGGGCACCATGTACTCCGGCAGCGCAGCGCGCAGGCGCTGCTTGACCTGTTCGAGTAACGCCGCATCGGCGCTGACGCCCTGATGCGCCACCAGGTAGCCGACCAGGTGCTTGCCGTTGACGCCCTCCTGCACGCTCACCGCGGCATCGCGCAACTCTGGCTGCTCGTGCAGGCGCGCTTCGATCTCGCCCAGCTCGATGCGGTAGCCACGGATCTTCACCTGATGATCGATGCGGCCCACGTATTCCAGCACACCGTCCGGACGTTGCCGAGCCAGGTCGCCAGTGCGGTACAGGCGCTCGCCCGGTGCACCATGCGGGTGCGGGATGAAGGCCATGGCCGTCCGCACAGGGTCACCGACATAACCACGGCCCACACCGGTGCCGGCGACACACAGCTCGCCGACCGCGCCCAATGGCACCAAGGTCTGGTCCTCGCCGAACAGGTACAGGCGGTTGTTGTCGGTCGGCGTACCAATCGGCAGGTAGCTGCCGCGGGTCGACTCGACATCGACGCGGAAGAACGCCACATCGTCCGAACACTCCGCCGGGCCGTAGGCATTGACCAGGCCGATCGCCGGGTAACGCTGCAGCCATTGCGCGGCCAGCTCCGGCGGCATCGCCTCGCCGGTCGGCAGCATCCAGCGCAGACCATCGAGGCTTTGATGATCGTTGGCCAGCATGCCCTGGATCAGCGACGGGACGCTCTCCAGCACGGTGATGCCGGTGGCCTGCACATGCGCCAGCAGGCCCTGCGGGTCATGGGCGATGGCATTGGGCACGATCTCCAGCCTGGCGCCGAACAAAGGTGCGGCAAGGAACTGCCAGACCGAAATATCGAAGCTCTGCGACGCGGTCTGGGCAATCACGTCCTGTTCGCTCAGGGCCAGGTAAGGCACCTTGCTCAGCTGGTTGTTGAGCATGCCGCGCTGCTCGACCATCACACCTTTGGGCAACCCGGTGGAGCCCGAGGTGTAGATGACGTAGGCGAGGTTGTCGGGCCCGCTGTGAATACCGGGGTTGTGGCTGGCGATGTTGCTGGCCTGGATGTCTTCCCACACCAGCAGCTTCGGCCGTGCCACGCCACCCAGTTCATCCAGCAACTGGCGACCCTGCTCGGCGCAAGCGGCGCTGCACACCAGCACTGGCGTGCGGCTGAGTTCGACGATGCGCTGCAGGCGTGCGGCCGGCAGGCCCGGATCCAGCGGCAGGTAACCGGCACCGGCCTTGAAGCTGCCGACGATCATGCCCAGCAGCGGCAAGCTGCGCTCTGCCAGCAGCGCAACCGGCTGATCGACGCTGACGCCCGCGCCGATCAAGGCATGGCCCAGGCGGTTGGCCGCCAGGTTCAGGCCGGCGTAGTCATAGGACGCTTCCAGGCAGCGTGCCACGGTGCGCTGCGGGTGGGCGGCGACCTGCGCCTCGAACTGCTCGACATAGCTCTGCTCCAGGGCATAGGCATGCTCGGTGCGGTTACAGTCTTCCAACAGGAAACGCTGCTCTTCGGCACCCAGCAGCGGCAGGTCACTGACCTCCCCTTCAAAACCCTCTACCAGTGCCAGCAACAGGCGCTTGAATTCGGCCAGCAAGCGCTCGACAGTCGGGTAGTCGAAGTAGCGCTGGTCGAATGACAGGTGCAGGCCCAGGTCATCACCCGGATAGCACACCGCCGTCAACGGGAAGTTGGTGTGGGTACGGCCCGAGTCCGAGCTGGCGTTGAGGTGCTGGGCATGGTCGAGCACCGCAGTTTCCACCGGCGCGTTCTCGAACACGAACAGGCTGTTGAACAGCGGCTGGCCCTTGGGCAGCTCGCTGCATTCCTGAATCGCCACCAACGGCAGGTACTCATATTCGCGCACTTGCATGTTGTGCTCGAGCAAGCCTTGCAGCCAGCTGCGTACACTGCGGCGCTCGCCTGCCGCTGGCAGTTGCACGCGCAAGGCGATGCTGTTGATGAACAGCCCGACGGTGCGCTGCATCTGCGGCATGCTCACCGGGCGCCCGGCCACAGTGACCCCAAAGGCCACGTCGCGGTCGCCGCTGTAGCGCGCCAGCACCAGGGCCCAAGCCGCCTGGGCGAAGGTGTTGATGGTCAGCTGATGGGCCTGGGCCAGTTCACGCAAGCGCACCCCGTCACTGACCTGCAGACGGGTGTAGCAGTCGCCGACGACCATCCCGTCACCGGCGTGGTCGTGGCGCAACGGGCGGTCACTGGGGACCGCGGTGGCCCGCTCGAAGCCGGCCAGGTTGGCCTGCCACCACTGGCGTGCCTCGTCCAGGTCCTGGCGTTGCAGCCAGCTGATGTAGTCGCGGTAACGGGGCGGCACCGGCAGCTGGGCCTGGCGGCCTTCGCCAAGGGCCTGGTAGACCTCGAAGAAGTCGTTCATCAGCAACGAGCGGCACCAGGCATCGATCAGGATGTGGTGATTGCTCATCATGAACCAGTAGCGCGCATCGGCAACCCGCACCAGGCGCAGGTGGAAGGGTGCTTCACAGAGCAAGTCAAAACCGGCCTCACGCTCCTGTTTGTGCAGGCTTTGCAGGCGCGCTTCCTGGGCGCTGTCGTCGAGGCCGCGCCAGTCCTGATAATCCACGGCAGTCTTGCCTGGCTTGTGGATGATCTGCAGCATCGCCTCGCCGGCGTTCCAGCTGAACGATGCGCGCAGTGCCTCATGCCGCGCCACCACCGCCTGCCAGGCCTGGGCGAAGCGGTCGGGGTCGAGCGCGCTGTTGATGCGGTAACGGTCCTGCATGTAGTAGATGCCGGTGCCCGGCTCCAGCAGGGTGTGCAGCAGCATGCCTTCCTGCATCGGCGTCAGCGGGTAGACGTCGTCGATCTCGGCGGCGGCGACCGGCAAACTGTCGATCTGCTCCTGGGTCAGGTGCGCCAACGGGAAGTCAGACGGCGTGAAGCTGCCGCTGCCGTCGGCCAGGCAATGGCCGACCAGCGCCAGCAGCTCCTGGCGGTAGCCTTCGGCCAGGGTGGCGATGGTCTGCTCATCGTAGCGTTCGCTGCTGTAGGTCCAGCGCAACTGCAGGGCGCCGGCATAGACCTGGCCGTCGACACTCAGCCAGTTGGGCAGCGCTGCATCGAGGTCATGGGCCAGGCCCGCCGCGGCGTCCAGCGGCTGGAACAGCGCGTCGGCGTCAAACTGCTGGTCGAACTGCCCCAGGTAGTTGAAGGTGATGCGTGCCTGCGGCAGCGCGGCCATGCGTTCACGCCCGGCCTCGTCGACCAGGTAGCGCAGCACGCCATAGCCCTGGCCTTTGTGCGGCACCTGGCGCAGTTGCTCCTTGACCCGTTTGATCGAGCTGGCGCGCGCGGCCTCGTCTTCACCCAGCACCGGGCGCAGGCTCAGCGGGTAGGCATTGGTGAACCAGCCCACGCTGCGGGTCAGGTCCATGTCTTCGAACAGCCCGTCGCGGCCGTGGCCTTCAAGCTGCACCAGCACTTCAGCGTCACCACTCCAGCGGCACAAGGTACGGGCCAGGGCCGTCAGCAGCAGGTCGTTGACCTGGGTGTGGTAGGCCGCCGGCGCCTGTTGCAGCAACTGGCGGGTCTGTTCTGCATCGAGGCCGATGGCCAGGGTTCGGGCGTGGCGGTGCAGGTTGCCACCCTGCGGGTGATCACACGGCAGTTCGTGGCGCACAGCGCCAAGCTGGCCGTGCCACCAGTCCAGCTCGTCGCGCAGCGAGTCGCTGCCGGCATAGCTGGCCAGGCGCGCAGCCCAGTCGCTCATGGCATGGGTCTTGGCCGCCAGCGGCTGGCCACGGTACAGCGCCTGCAAGTCTTCGAGCAGCACACGCCAGGACACACCGTCGACCACCAGGTGATGGATGGCCAGCAGCAGGCGTTGGCTGCCCTGCCCGTCCGCCACCAGCAAGGCGCGCAGCAGCGGGCCTTGTTCCAGGTCGAGGCTGCGCTGCAGGTCGGTGTACAACGCCTGGCAGTCATCGAAGTCGGCGACTGTCGCGGCCCACAGCAACTGCTGAGGGGCAGGCTGGGCGTACTCGGCCTGCCAGCGGCCACTGGCCTGGCTGAAACGCAGGCGCAGGCTGTCATGGTGCTGCACCAACGCGACCAGGGCCTGCTCCAGTGCCGCAGCGTCCAGTGGCTGGCGCGCCTGCAGCAGCACTGCCTGGTTCCAGTGCTGAGGCTGGGCCACCTCGCTGTCGAAGAACCAGTGCTGGATCGGCGTCAGGCCGCTGTGCCCCTGGCGCAGGCCTTGCTCGATGCCAGTTGGCGCGGCGCTCAGGCTGGCCACGGTGGCCAAGGTCTGGATAGTCTGGTGCTGGAACAGATCGCGCGGGGTGAACTGCAGGCCCAACTGGCGGGCACGGCTGACCACCTGGATCGACAGGATCGAGTCGCCACCCAGTTCGAAGAAATTGTCCTGCACACCAACGCGGGGAAGGTTGAGCACATCGCACCACACCTGCGCCAGCTGCGCTTCCACCTCATTGCTCGGCGCCTGGTAATGCTGGCGCGCCTGCTCCAGGTCCGGCAACGGCAGTGCGCGGCGGTCGAGTTTGCCGTTGCCCATCAGCGGCAAGCTGTCGAGCAGGACCAGGTGAGCGGGCACCATGTAGTCCGGCAGGTGCTGGCGGGCATCGGCCTTGACCGCTTCGCGCAGCACGGCCTGAGCCTCACTGCCGGCACCGGCCTGCTTGCACACCAGGTAGCCAACCAGTTGCTTGCCACCCGGCAGGTCGAGGGCCAGCACCACGGCCTCGTCGACCTCTGCATGCGCCTGCAGGCGGCTTTCGATTTCGCCCAGCTCGATACGGAAGCCGCGAATCTTCACCTGCTGGTCGGCACGGCCGACGTACTCGACCAAGCCATCGGTGCCCAGGCGGACCAGGTCACCGGTGCGGTACAGCCGGCCACCCTCGGCACAGAACGGGTCGGCGACGAAGCGCTCGGCGCTCAGCCCCGGGCGGTCGTGATACCCCTGGGCCAGGCCGGCACCGCCGACATACAGCTCGCCGATACCGCCTTGTGGCAACAGGGCCAGGTCTTCGTCGAGGATGTAGGCGCTGCGGGCGCCAATCACCCGGCCGATCGGCACGCTGCCCATGTCGGCCGACAGCGTTTGCGGGGCCAGGCAGGCCAGCGGCATGACCACGGTTTCGGTCGGGCCGTAGGCATTGAAGAACTGCTGCGGCGCGAACGCCTGGCGAATGCGCTGCAGGTGCTCGCCGGTCAACGCTTCACCGCCGGTGATCACCAGGCGCACCGGCAACTGCTCGCCCTGCCCTGCCAGGTACTGGGCCAACTGGCTGCCGTAGCTTGGGGTGAAGCCAAGGATACTCACCTGCTGCTCACGCACCAGTTGGCAGATCTCTTCAGCGCCCCACTGGCCTTGGGCGCGGATCACCACGCGGGCACCGCACAGCAGCGGCGTCAGCAGGCGCTCGCTGGCGGCGTCGAAGTTGATCGAATAGAAGTGCAGCTCGCAGTCGTCGCTGCGCATGCCGAAGGCCTCGATCACAGCCTGGCAATGCATGGCGATTTCACCGTGGCTGACCACCACGCCCTTGGGCTTGCCGGTCGAGCCCGAGGTGTAGATCAGATAGGCCTGATGGTGCGGCAGGTTGAGGTTATCCAGCGCGGCATCGCTGAAGGCCGACAAGCTGGACGCATCGTCTTCCAGGCTCCAGCGGGCCACACCTTCAGGCAGCTCGCCAAGGGTTTCTAGCAGCGCGCGCTGGCCGAGCAGCAGGCCAATACGGCTGTCTTCGATCATGTAGCGCAAGCGGTCGAGCGGGTACTCCGGGTCGAGCGGCACATAGGCACCGCCCGCCTTGAGGATGGCCAGCAAGCCGATGACCATTTCCAGCGAACGTTCCAGGGCCAGGCCGACGCGCACCTGCGGGCCGACCCCGCGCTCGCGCAGGGCGCGGGCCAGGCGGTTGGCCTGCTGGTCCAGCTCGGCGTAGCTCAGGTGCTGGCCGGCGAAGGTCAGCGCCAGCGCGTGCGGCGTGCGTGAAGCTTGGGCGGCGAACAGGCCGTGCAAGGTCTGGTCGAGCGCGCCATGCTGCGCGCCCTGCAACTGGCCAACCAGCACCTGTTGCTCGTCGGGGCTCAGCATCGGCAGCTCGCACAGGCGCTGTTGCGGGTCGTCCAACAGGCCGGCCAGCAGTTGCTGCCAGTGTTCAGCCATGCGCGCGATGCGCGGCGCGTCGAACAGGTCACGGCTGTAGGTCAGGCAGCAGCCCAGGCGGCCATCGAGGTCAGTGACTTCCAAGTACAGGTCGAACTTGGTGGCGCTGGCGTCGTTGACCAGGTAGTCGACCTGCATGCCGGCCAGCTCCCGGCTTTGCTGGAACGCCCAGCGCTGGACGTTGCACATCACCTGGAACAGCGGGTTGTAGGCGCTGCTGCGCGGCGGTTGCAGGGCTTCGACCAACTGGTCGAACGGCAGGTCCTGGTGCGACTGGCCTTCGATGGCGGCCTGGCGCATCTGCTCCAGCAGTGCGGCGGCGGTCATGTGGCCGTCCAGCTCGCAACGCAGTACCTGGGTGTTGAGGAAGGCGCCGATCAGCCCCTCGCTTTCCGGGCGGATGCGGTTGGCCACCGGGGCACCGATGCGCAGGTCACGCTGGCCGCTGTAGCGGTGCAGCAAGGCCGCCAGGGTGGCCGTCATGGTCATGAACAGGGTCAGCCCACGCTGGCTGTTGAAGGCATGCACACGGGCCACCAGCGCCGGGTCGAGCTCGAAGCGGTACAGCTCGCCACGGTGGCTCTGCACTGCCGGGCGCGGGCGATCGGTGGGCAATGCCAGCACCGGGTGCTCATCGCCCAGGCGGGCTTTCCAGTAGGCCAACTGGCGCGCGCCTTCGCCGCTTTCCAGCCAGTGCCGCTGCCACACGCTGTAATCCAGGTATTGCACCGGCAGCGGCGCCAGGGGCGACTCGCGATCATCGACGAAGGCTTCGTACAGCTCGCCAAGCTCGCGGGCGAAGATGTCCATGGCCCAGCCTTCGGTGACGATGTGGTGCAAGGTCAGCACAAAGTAGTGCTCACGCTCCTGGGCCTTGACCAGGCAGGCGCGCAGCAGTGGCCCGCGCTCCAGGTCGAACGGCTGGTGCGCCTGGTCGTCTGCCAGCTGTTGCAGGCGTTGCTCGCGGGCCTCGGCGGGCAAGGTGCTGAAGTCGTGCCAGCCAAGCTGCAAGCCGCTGTCTTCGGCCACGCACTGGTACGCTGCGCCGTCGATGCTGGGGAAGGTGGTGCGCAGGGTTTCGTGGCGCACGATCAGGGCCTGCAGCGCACGCTCGAAGGCGTCCACGTGCAGGGTGCCACGCAGGCGCGCCATGCCGCCGACGTTGTAGGCGGGGCTGTCTGGCTCCATCTGCCAGAGGAACCACATGCGCTGTTGCGAGTACGACAACGGCACGGCCTGGCGGCGGTCGACGCGGGCGATCTCGCCTTGCAGGTTACGCTCGCCGGCATCTCGGATGCGCGTGATCTCGGCGCAGAAGGCGCCCAGCTCGCTGGCTTCGAACAGGACTTTGAGCGGCAGTTCGACATCGCACGCCTGGCGGGTTCGCGAAACGATCTGGGTGGCGAGCAGCGAATGGCCGCCGAGGGCGAAGAAGTCGTCCTGCAGGCCGACACGCGGCAGGTTCAAGACCTCACACCAGATCGCCGCCACCTGTTGCTGCAACGCATTCTGCGGCGCCACATGCTCGCGCTGCTGCCACGCAGGGGCTGGCAGCGCCTTGCGATCGACCTTGCCGCTCGGGCCCAAGGGCATGTGCGCCAGCGCGATCAGCTGCGCCGGCACCATGTAGGCCGGCAGTTGCTCGGCCAGAGCGGCCAACAGGGTGGCAGGCTCGGCCGCGCCGCTGTAGTAGCCGACCAGCTGTGCACCCAGCGCATCCTTGTGGATCAGCACCAGCGCCTGCTCGACACCAGGCTGCGCCAGCAGGCACGCCTGAACCTCTTCAGGCTCGACGCGAAAACCGCGAACCTTCACCTGCTGGTCGAGGCGCCCGAGGTATTCCAGCGCCTGGAGCTGGGTTTGCCAGCGGGCACGGTCGCCACTGCGGTACAGGCGCTGGCCGTCACCGTCGGCCTGGGGCACGAAGCGCTCGGCGGTGAGGCCCGGGCGGCCCAGGTAGCCACGGGCCAGGCCCGCGCCGCCCAGGTACAACTCACCCGGCACGCCCGGGGCAGTCAGTTCCAGCTCATCGTCCAGCACGCGGCACAGCACGTTGCCCAGCGGGCGGCCAATCGGCGAACGCTCGCCGTCTTCGGCCTGACAGTGCCAGTGGGTGACGTTGATGGCGGTTTCGGTCGGGCCGTAGCGGTTGTGCAACTGCACCTGGGGCAGCACTTGCAGCACACGGTCACGCAGGGTCGCGGACAATGCCTCACCCCCGGAGAACAGCCGGCGCAGGCTGGTGCAGGCTGCGGCCTGCGGCTCCTGCACAAACACTTGCAACAACGGCGGCACGAAGTGCAGCGTGGTCACGCCATGCTGCTGCACCAGCGCAGCGATGCGTTGGGGGTCACGGTGTTCGCCGGGGCCAGCCAGCACCAGCTTGCAGCCGGTGATCAGCGGCCAGAAGCACTCCCACACCGAGACGTCGAAGCTGATAGGCGCTTTTTGCATCAGCACATCAGCGTCGTTCAGCGCATAGGTGGTTTGCATCCACTGCAGGCGTTCGGCCAGGGCGGCATGGGTATTACCCACGCCCTTGGGCTGGCCGGTGGAACCCGAGGTGTAGATCACATAGGCCAGGTTGTCGCCGTGCAGGTGCAGGCCTGGGGCTTGGCTGGGCCAGCTGTCCAGGTGCAGCTGGTCCAGGGCGATGGCGCTGACACCTTCGACCTGCGGCAGCTTGCCCAGCAAGGCGCTGTGGCTCAGCAGCAGGCTGGCGTTGCAGTCGCCGAGCATGTAGGCCAGGCGCTCGGCCGGGTAGTCCACGTCCAGCGGCACGTAGGCGCCGCCGGCCTTGAGGATGGCCAGCAGGCCGACCAGCAACTGCGGCGAGCGCTCGACGGCGATGGCCACGCAGGTGTCGGGGCCAACGCCTTTGTCACGCAGGTAATGGGCAAGGCGGTTGGCCTGCTGGTGCAGCTCGGCATAGTCGAGGCTGCCACCCTGCCAGGCCAGCGCAATGCGCTGTGGGGTCAGCCGAGCCTGCTCGTTGAGCTGTTCGACCAGCAGGCGCTCGGGCGCCGCGGCGGCTGCCTGGCCCCAGCCGAGCACCTGCGCGCGGCTGTGCTCATCGAGCAGTTGCACCTCGCCCAGCGCCAAATGCGGCTGGGCGCAGACCTGCTCCAGCAACGCCAGCAGGTGCGCGGCCAGGCGCTTGACGGTACTGGCCTCGAACAGCTCGGCGGCATAGTCGAAGGCCAGCGTCAGGCGGCCTTGATGGTCCTCTTCGCTATGCAGCTGCAGGTCGAACTTGGCTTCGCGGCTGTGCCAGGGCAGCTCTTCGGCAAGCAGGCCAGGCAAGCGGCGCAAGGCCGAAAGGTCGCGTTGCTGATGGTTGAACATGACCTGGAACAGGCCCTGTTCGCGGGCTTCTGGCAGGGCTTCGAGGAGCTGCTCGAAAGGCAGGTCCTGGTTGGCCTGGGCCTCGAGGGTGGCTTGGCGTGCCTGGGCCAGCAGTTGCTCGAAGGGCAAGCGGCCATGCAGCTGCGCACGCAGCACCTGGCTGTTGATGAAGAAGCCGACCAGGCCCTGGGTTTCCAGGCGCGGGCGGTTGGCATTGGGCACGCCGACACGGATGTCTGCCTGGCCGCTGCAGCGGTGCAGCACACCTTGCCAGCCGGCCAGCAGCACCATGAACAGGCTCGCCTGCTGCTCGCGGGCCAGGCCCTTGAGCGCCTCGGTCAGTTTGGCCGGCACTTTCAGGTTGTAACGTGCCGCACGTTTGTCACGCTGGCTGGCGCGGGGCTGGTCGGTGCACAGGTCGAGCACCGGCAGCGCATCGCCCAGCTTGGCCTTCCAGTAGTGCAACTGGCGTTCGGCTTCACCGTCGGCCAGCCATTGCCGCTGCCAGGTGCCGTAGTCGGCGTAACCCAGCGGCAGGGGCGCCAGGTCGGCTGCATGGCCTTGGCAGTGCGCAGCGTACAGCCTGGCGAATTCGTCGAGCAGAATGTTCAGCGACCAGCCATCGGCGACGATGTGGTGCAGGGTCACCCACAGCTGATGCTCGTCATCGTCCAGGCGCGCCAGGGTCACGCGCAGCAAGGGGCCTCGGCCAAGGTCGAACGGCTGCTGGGCCTCTTCCTCGCGGCATGCTGCAACCTGCGCGGGCGCCTGGCCTTCGAGGTCCAGCCGATGCAGGCTGAACGGCTGCTGTGCCAGGATCCGCTGCCGGGCCTGGCCGTCCTCTTCGCTGAAGACCGTGCGCAAGGATTCATGGCGCGCGACCAGGGCCTGGAAGGTCGCCTCCAGTGCAACGACGTCCAGCTCACCGCGCAGGTGCAGGCCGGCCGGAATGTTGTAGGCCGCCGATTGCGGCTCAAGTTGCCAGAGCAGCCACAGGCGGTTCTGTGCCAGTGATTGCGGCAGTGACTGGTCACGCTCGAGGGTGGCGATGCCGGCCGATTGTGCCCCTCCTTCGGCAACGATCGCCGCCACAGCGGCGCTGTACTCACCCAGCAGCGGGGCTTCGAACAGGGTGCGCAGGCCCAGGTTGATGCCCAGCTCATCGGCCAGGCGCGCCGTGGCCTGGGTGGCCGCGATGGAGTTGCCGCCCAGCAGCAGGAAGTGATCGTCCGCCGCCACGGCTTCGACCTTGAGCACATCACGCCACACGGCGGCGATGCGCGCCTGCAGGTCGTCGGCCGGCGCGCCGCTTGGGTGCTGCTCGCTGGCCTCCGGGAAGCGCGCGTAGCAGTCCAGGCTGCCATCGTGCATGCGCTGGCGGCAGGCCGAGCGCTGGAGCTTGCCGCTGGAGGTCTTGGGCAGTGCGCCCGGGTTGAGTAACAGGACCACGGCCGGCGCCTGGCGGCAGGCGTCGGCGATGACCTGGCGCAAGGTCTTGATCAGCCCCTGTGGCTCGACGGCTTTTTGCACATTGCGGCTGACTTCCACCGCCACGCCGATGCCCTCCTCGCCCCGATGGTCCACGGCAAACACCGCTACGCGGCCTTTGCGCAGCACATCGACTTCGCGCTCCAGGGTTTTTTCCAGGTCTTGCGGGTAGAGGTTCTGGCCGCGGACGATGAGCATGTCTTTCAAGCGCCCGGTAACGAACACTTCGCCATCGCGCATGAAACCCAGGTCGCCGGTGCGCAGCCAGGTCTGGCCGTCCATTTCGACGAAAGTGCGGGCGCTGGCCTCGGGGTTGCGCCAGTAGCCCAAGGCGATGCTCGGGCCGCCCGCCCAGACCTCACCAACCAAGTTGTCGCCCAGCACTTCCAGGCGCTGCGGCTCGACAATGCGCACCGCATGCCCTGGCTGCGGGTAGCCACAGCTCATCAGCACACTGCCGCTACCAGGTTCGGCGCGGTTGGCGGCGAAGGCCTCGGCATCCACCTCCAGCGCGCCGATGCCCTGGCCGCGTCGGCTGCCGCTGACGAACAGGGTCGCCTCGGCAAGGCCGTAACTGGCGAAGAAGCTGTGCGGGTCGAAGCCACAGGCCTGGAACTTGTCGGCGAAGGTCGCCAGGCTGTCCTGGCGGATCGGTTCGGAGCCGGAATAGGCCACGCGCCAGCGGCGCAGGTCAAGCCCCGCCAGGGAGGCGTCGCTGACCCGCTCGCTGCACAGGCGGTAGGCGAAGTCGGGGCCGCCGCTGATGGTGCCGCCGTAATCGCTGATTGCCTGCAGCCAGCGCAGTGGCCGGGCGAGGAAGTAGCCAGGCGACATCAGCACGCAGGGCACGCCGCTGAAGATCGGCTGCAGCAGGCCGCCGATCAGGCCCATGTCGTGGTACAGCGGCAGCCAGCTGACGATGACGTCGTCGGGGTTCACATCGATGCCGAAACCGTGACGGATCAACTGCTCGTTGGCCACCAGGTTGCCATGGCTGACCTGCACGCCCTTGGGCAGCGCGGTGGAGCCTGAGGTGTACTGGAGGAAGGCGATGTCATCGCCGGCCAGGGCAGGCTCTTGCCAGGCATCGGCCAGGGCCGGGTCAAGTCCATCCACCGCCAGCAGCGCGGGGGCATTGGCCGCCGCCAGCGCGTCCAAGCCCTGCAAGCTGTCGTGCAGCGCGGCCACGGTCAGCAGCAGGCGCGGCTCGGCATCGTCGATGATCGACAGCAGGCGTTGCTGGTGATGGTGGCGCGTGGACTCTGGGGGATACGCCGGCACGGCGATGACGCCGGCATACAGGCAGCCAAAGAACGCCGCGACATAGTCCGGGCCGCTGGGGAACAGCAGCACCGCACGGTCGCCGAACCCTGCGCGGGCCTGCAAGGCAGCGGCGATGGTGCGCGCGCGGCGGTCCAGGTCCCGGTAGCTGAGCACGGCCTGCTCGCCGGGAGCATCGGCCAGAAAGCGCAGGGCTATCTTGTCCGGGGTCTGCGCGGCGCGTTGCGCCAGGGCCTGGACCAGCGAGAGCGGGAGTTCGAAGGCGTCCGTCATGGGGTGTTCCTGCCAGTGTCTGGTGAAGTCGGGCCGGCTGCTCCGCGAACGTCGGCGGGCAGCGCACGGGGGCCGGATGTACACAGGGGAACGGATGGGCAGGGGAAGAAATTAGCTTGCGGGAAGGCTTTCGGGGAGTGTGAGAGCGGGTGCATGCCTTGAGGGGGTTGTGGCTGGAAGATTGAGCGCCGCCCGCGCGGCGCATCGCGAGCAAGCTCGCACCTACATCTGTTTCTGGCCAGTTATTCCTGAAAGATATAGATACTAATTACGTTTCGTATTTGACAATCATTATCATTCTGAATAGCTTGTCGCACGTCTCAGGAAGCTTCCCAACGTTGGGTGCCTCCCCCCCTCTCTGTGACAAGGTGATTTCCATGGCGGAACAACTATCCACAAGTAAGTGCGATTCACCATTACTCCAGGCCTTCGTCGACAATCGCAGCATTCTGGTCAAGATTGCTGCGCGCATCACCGGCTGCCGCTCACGCGCGGAAGACGTGGTGCAGGATGCATTCTTCCGGCTCAGTGCCGCCCCGCAGATCACCTCGTCATTCAAGGCGCAGCTGAGCTACCTGTTCCAGATCGTGCGCAACCTGGCCATCGACCACTACCGCAAACAGGCGATGGAGCTGAAGTACTCCGGCAGCGAAGAGGAAGGCCTGAACGTGGTCATCCAGAACGCCTCGCCCGAAGCCACGCACATCAACCTTGCCGCCCTCGATGACATTGCCGAAGCATTGAACGAGCTGCCACAGCGCACCCGTTACGCGTTCGAGATGTACCGTTTGCACGGCGTGCCGCAGAAGGACATCGCCAAGGAACTGGGCGTGTCGCCGACCTTGGTCAACTTCATGATCCGCGACGCCTTGGTGCATTGCCGCAAGACGGCTAACCGTCAGGTTTGAATTTCTGAGTGTTGGGGGCGCATTGCCCCCCAGCACTCTCAGACCAGCGTGCACCGATCAAAAAACCGCTCCCGCCCCAGAATCATCAGCGCCGCGCGCTTGTGCGGGAAATCGAATTCCTTCTCGCAATGGAAGCACTGGTCATGCATGTAGCCGATCATCTTGCCGTTGTCCGCACGCGGCTCGGCCACCACCCGCTGAGTGCGCGGGTCATCGAGGAACAGGTAGTGCACCAGCGCCGATAACCAGCTGGCCACCTTATGCGGCCCACGGTGCGCCTCCTCCCCCACCAGCATGTGGATGCCGCGGTCGTAATCATCGGCCGCGTAGAACGGCGCAATGCGATCTTCCTTGGCCCAGTACGCTTCGAAGTAGGCGAACGGCTCGTCGTCGAAACAGCCGATCAAGGTGAGGGTATGCGGGTCGGCTTGCAGCTTTGCCAGGTATTCATGGTGCTGCTGCAAGGTGCCGCCCTCCTGCCAGAACTTGTCGACCCGCGGGGTGTTCTGCCAGCGATTGAAGCGTTCCAGGTCCTGATCGATCTCCAGGGTACGCAGCGATACCCAGCTGCCCAGGCGTGCATCGAAACGTCGGTACACTTCGCCACGCGGCTTGGGCGCCCGGCGCGGGTGGCGCTTGCCGTTGCTGATCTGCATCTGCTGGGGGTACACCCCGGCGATCGACTCGCCAAGCCAGGGTTGGGGCAACTGCCAGAACAACGTACGTTCGCACAGGTACACGCCCGCCTGCTCGCCGGGCACCAACAGGCCGCTGACGAGGGCTTCGGGCAGCACTTCGGGCAAGTGCCAGGCCAGGCGCTGGCGGGCGACATCGCGTGCCAGCAGCCAATAGCAGGCAGCCCACAACGCCTGGTAAGGGCGCTCGGGGCAAAGGCTTTCAAGGTGCACCTCAAGCGCCGCGCCCTGGGCCAGGCGCAGCTGGATCAAAGGGCGACCGGCAAGGGTCAGGCTCAGCCAGCTCTCGCCCTCATCGGCGCTGAGGGTGCGCCAGCGTGGCGCTGACAGTGGCTGCGAAGCGGCATCGAACGGCATGGTCTTGGCTCACGAAAATGAAGAGAAGGCACACTGCTAAAAACGTTGTCGCTGCACGGGAATTTAGTCGCGCGGTGCCTGTACCGTGATCCGGTAGGGCTGAAAGATACGCGTCAGCTCACCATTCTCGCGCAGGGCACGCATCAAGGCCGCGAACGATTGCTCGCCGATGGGCGCGCCAGGGCGCAGCAAAGCGTAGTGGTGATAGACCTGATCGATACGCTGCGAGGCAACCAGTTGCGCCTGGCTGCCCGGGTTACGGTCGAGAAAGTCGCTGAGGTAAGAGCGGGTGACCAGGGCGATGTCGGCGCGGCCGGCCTGCACCATCAGCAGGTTGCTGTCGTGGGAATAGGTCAGCGTCGCATTGAAGGCTTTGCGCAGGTAGTCCGAGTCGGCGTTGAAGCTGGCGAACGCATAGTGGTAACCGTTGAACAGCGCCAGGCGCTTGCCGCGCAGCTCATCGAAGTAATGCGGGTCGCGGCCGTTGGCCTTGGCGGCGACGAACACTTCGGCATCTTCCAGGCCCATGTCCACTGTCTGGTGGGCAATCTGCTGCCAGCCCCACTGTGGGTTCTCGAAGACCGCCATGTCGGTGCGGCCCTGCTGCAAATCACCAAAGCGCCGCTGAATGGAGGTGGGCACCAAGACAAAGTGGTAGCCCTGCTGGGAGCGGTTAAGGGCGTCGATCAATTGTGGCAACAGACCCGTATCGGCCCCCTGTTCGGGGCGAACGGTGTAAGGCGGGAAATGCGCGGCACCAATCTTCACTTCGATCGCGTCGCCAGCCCAGCCTGGTACCGCCAACCAGAAGCCGGCCAGCAACAGCAGAGTGGACAAGGCCTTTGGGCCGGGCGCTGAAGTCAAGACGGACACTCATCACGGTTCGTACCTGGTTGCGCCTAAGCTAGGCGTTTTCCGGGCAGGGCACAACAGCTGGTCGCTGGTCTTTGCGCCAAAGCAGGCGGCAAATTGCCAGGGGGTGCCGTAAGGCCCGACATTGGCTACGCTCTAGCAGGATCTGCAAGGGAGCCTGGTATGGGCCATTGGTTGGTGATCGACCTGGAAGCCACCACCGACGATGGTGGATGGCCGGTCACAGAGATGGAAATCATAGAAATCGGCGCAAGCCTGGTGACCCGCGAAGGCCGCGAAGTCGACCACTTCCAGCGCTTCGTGCGGCCCAGGCGACGGCCGCAACTGACGCCGTTCTGCCGTGAACTGACGCACATCAGCCAGGCCAGCGTCGACAGCGCTGCGGCCTTCCCCGAGGTGTGGGCACGGTTCGAGCGCTGGCTGGGGCACCACCGCGGGCAGTTGCAGGCGTGGGTCAGCTGGGGTGACTACGACCGCCAGCAACTGCTTCAGGAATGGCAGCAGCACGGGCTCGACAGCCTGCTGCGCAGCGTGCCGCACATCAACCTCAAGCAGCGCTTCGCCAAGGCCCGCCACCTGCAGCGGCCGACGGGCCTCAATGGTGCCTTGCAACTGGCTGGCATGCACTTCTGCGGGCAGCAGCACCGGGCCCTGGAAGATGCGCGCAACACGGCGCGGCTGCTGCCCTTGAGCCTGCCGGCCAAGGGCACCTGAAAGCAGATGACGACGGGGATGGCCTTGGGCATACTGGCCAGCGCTTTTTCATCCCCCCTCTTTTCAGGAGTCGCCCATGTTCCAGGTCAACGAGTACTTCAACGGCACCGTCAAGTCGATCGCATTCGCGGGCGAAGAAGGCCCGGCCACCGTGGGTGTGATGGCACCGGGCGAATACGAGTTCGGCACTGCCAAGCGCGAAATCATGCATGTGGTTTCCGGCGCATTGACCGTCAAGCTGCCGGGTAGCGACAACTGGGAAACCTTCAACGCGGGCGACAAATTCAATGTTGCCGCTGACAGCAAGTTCCAGCTGAAGGTAGCGGTGGACACTGCTTACCTGTGCGAGTACCGCGACTAAGCGATAGCCTGCATCGACCTCTTCGCGGGGCGAGCCCGCGCCCACAAGTACCCCACTGTACTCAGGCTCAGTCAGGTATCTGTGGGAGCGGGCTTGCCCCGCGAAGAGGCCAGCACTATTTCAACAAGAATTCTGCCACCTGCTCGGCCGCCGCCTGCATATGCTGGACATGGCTGAACCCCGAAGCCTTCAACGGCTTCAGGTCATGATCCCCCGCCACCCGCCAGCTCACCTCGATCGCTGGTGACAGCGCATACCCCGCCACCGCCTCACGATTACCCAACGCATCGCGCTCGCCCTGCACGATCAAGGTCGGCGTCTTCAGCCCCGCCAGGTGCTCGACCCTGGGTTTCTCCGGCTTGCCCACCGCATAGAACGGATACCCCAGGCAAACCAGTGCATCCACCCCAAGCTCGTCCGCCACCAGGCTGGCCATGCGCCCGCCCATGGACTTGCCGCCAATGGCCAATGTGCCCGCGACCAAAGGTCGCACCTGCCGGTATACCTCGCGCCAGCACTCCAGCAGAACCTTCTGCGGATTGGGCGGCCGCTTGCCACCGTTCACGCGGCGTTCGGCCATGTACGGGAACTCGAAGCGAATCACCCCCACCCCAAGCGCCGCAAGCCTTTGCGCCATCTCGTTCATGAACCCGCTGTCCATCGGCGCACCGGCGCCGTGGGCCAGGATCAGGCAGCCTTTGTAGCCCTCATCCCCTTGAATTTGCGGAGGATCGCAGCGCAAGCCTGGGACATTTCCGACCTTCGCCCATTGATCCCCGTCAATACCGGCACTTTGCCCATTAATCATGCTTGCCTCGCTCTATAGCCTGCCAATAACCGTGGATGGGAACCCATACATGAACACAACCAGCAGTACCGCCTACAACTACAAGGTGGTCCGCCAATTCGCCATCATGACGGTGGTGTGGGGAATCGTCGGGATGGGGCTCGGCGTCTTCATCGCCGCCCAGCTCGCCTGGCCGTCCCTCAACTTCGACCTCCCCTGGACCAGCTTCGGCCGCCTGCGCCCCCTGCATACCAATGCGGTGATCTTCGCCTTCGGCGGCTGTGCGCTGTTCGCCACCTCGTATTATTCGGTGCAACGCACCTGCCAGACCACCCTGTTCTCACCAAAACTGGCCGCGTTCACCTTCTGGGGCTGGCAATTGGTGATCCTGCTCGCGGCCATCAGCCTGCCGCTGGGCTACACCAGCTCCAAGGAATACGCCGAGCTGGAATGGCCGATCGACATCCTGATCACCATCGTCTGGGTCTGCTACGCCATCGTGTTCTTCGGCACGCTGATGAAGCGCAACACCAAGCATATCTACGTCGGCAACTGGTTCTTCGGGGCATTCATCCTGACCGTGGCGATGCTGCACATCATCAACAACCTCGAGCTGCCGGTCAGCCTGACCAAGTCGTACTCGGTCTATGCCGGCGCCACCGATGCCATGGTCCAGTGGTGGTACGGCCACAACGCGGTGGGCTTCTTCCTGACCGCAGGCTTCCTGGGAATGATGTACTACTACGTGCCCAAGCAAGCCGAGCGCCCGGTGTATTCCTATCGCCTGTCGATCGTGCACTTCTGGGCACTGATCACCCTGTACATCTGGGCCGGCCCGCACCACCTGCACTACACCGCGCTGCCCGACTGGGCGCAGTCGCTGGGCATGGTGATGTCGCTGATCCTCCTGGCACCGAGCTGGGGCGGCATGATCAACGGCATGATGACCCTCTCCGGCGCTTGGCATAAGTTGCGCAGCGACCCGATCCTGCGCTTCCTGGTGGTGTCGCTGGCGTTCTACGGCATGTCCACCTTCGAAGGCCCGATGATGGCCATCAAGACGGTCAACGCCGTGTCGCACTACACCGACTGGACCATCGGCCACGTCCACGCCGGCGCCCTCGGCTGGGTGGCGATGATCTCGATCGGCGCGCTGTACCACACCATCCCGAAAGTGTTCGGCAAAGAGCAGATGCACAGCATCGGCCTGATCAACGCGCACTTCTGGCTGGCGACCATCGGCACCGTGCTGTACATCGCCTCGATGTGGGTCAACGGCATCGCCCAGGGCCTGATGTGGCGCGCGGTCAACAGCGACGGCACGCTCACCTACTCGTTCGTCGAAACCCTGGTGGCCAGCCACCCTGGCTTCATCGTGCGCTTCGTCGGCGGTGCGATCTTCCTCAGTGGCATGTTCCTGATGGCCTGGAACACCTGGCGCACGGTACGCGCGCCGGCCACTGACGCCGCCCCTGCGAACGCCCAGCTGGCCTGAGGAGACACGCCTGATGAAACACGAAGTCATCGAGAAAAACATCGGCCTGATGGCGCTGCTGATGGTGTTTGCCGTCAGCATCGGCGGGCTGACCCAGATCGTCCCGCTGTTCTTCCAGGACGTTACCAACAAGCCGGTCGAAGGCATGAAGCCCTACACCGCGCTGCAATTGGAAGGCCGCGATATCTATATCCGCGAAGGCTGCGTGGGCTGCCACTCGCAGATGATCCGCCCGTTCCGTGCCGAGACCGAACGCTATGGCCACTACTCGGTAGCCGGTGAAAGCGTGTGGGACCACCCGTTCCTGTGGGGCTCCAAGCGCACCGGCCCGGACCTGGCCCGCGTGGGCGGGCGCTACTCCGACGACTGGCACCGCGCGCACTTGTACAACCCGCGCAACGTGGTGCCTGAGTCGAAGATGCCGTCCTACCCGTGGCTGGTCGCCGAACAGGTCGACAACAGCCACACCGAAACCAAGATGCGCACCCTGCGCACCCTCGGCGTGCCGTACACCGACGAGGACATCGCCGGTGCCCGTGACGCAGTCAAGGGCAAGACCGAGATGGACGCGCTGGTCGCCTACCTGCAGGTGCTCGGCACCGCGATCAAGAACAAGAGGTAACTGCGATGGACATGGACATCGGCATGATCCGTGGCCTGGGTACCCTGGTGGTGATGATCGCCTTCATCGGCCTCTCACTCTGGGTATTCAACCGCCGCCGCGACCGTGATTTCGCCGAAGCGCGCCTGCTGCCCTTCGTCGACGACCACCTGCCCCCTGCCGGGCAGGCACCTGCTGCCAAGAGGAGTTCCGGGCAATGACCACGTTCTGGAGTACGTACATCAGCGTACTGACCATCGGCAGCTTGATCGGCCTCACCTGGCTGTTGCTGTCGACCCGCAAGGGCCAGGCCAACGACACCACCGACCAGACCATGGGGCACAGCTTCGATGGCATCGAGGAATACGACAACCCGCTGCCCAAGTGGTGGTTCTGGCTGTTCGTCGGCACCCTGGTGTTCTCGGTGGGCTACCTGATCCTCTATCCGGGCCTGGGCAACTGGAAAGGCATCCTGCCGGGCTATGACAACGGCTGGACCGGGGTCAATGAGTGGCAGAAGGAAATGGACAAGGCCGACGCCAGGTTCGGCCCGATCTTCGCCAAGTACGCGGCCATGCCAGTGGAAGAAGTGGCCAAGGACCCGCAAGCACTGAAAATGGGCAGCCGCCTGTTTGCCTCCAACTGCTCGGTGTGCCACGGCTCGGACGCCAAGGGCGCCTATGGCTTCCCCAACCTGACCGACCAGGACTGGCGCTGGGGTGGCGAGCCGGAGACCATCAAGGCCTCGATCATGAACGGCCGGCACGGCGTGATGCCAGCCTGGGCCGAGGTGATTGGCGAGCAGGGTGTGGCCGATGTGGCCGCGTTCGTGCTGACCAACCTCGATGGCCGCAGCCTGCCGGAAGGGGTCAAGGCTGACGCGGCCAAGGGCAAGGAGATTTTCGCCGGCAACTGCGTAGCCTGCCACGGGCCTGAGGCCAAGGGTACCCCCGCCATGGGCGCGCCTGACCTGACCCATCCGCAGGCGTTCATCTACGGGTCGAGCTTTGCCCAGTTGCAGCAGACCATCCGCTATGGTCGCCAGGGTCAGATGCCAGCGCAGGCAGAGATCCAGGGCAATGACAAGGTGCACCTGCTGGCGGCTTACGTGTATAGCCTGTCGCAGGATAGCGCTGCTGAAACCGTGACCTCCAAGTAGTACCCCCGGGGCTGCTCTGCAGCCCCACCCCTCCCCCGCCGTACGCCCTCCCTTGCACCCCCCCCTAACCGAACTAAGCTTGTTGCCTCAGTGGGCTTCGCTGCCAATCCAGCGAAGCAGACGCGGCGCACAGCCTAGCGCCGTCCGATAAAAAAGCCTGACCGATCGATCAGAAAAAGATGAAAAACGGTACACATTACAAATATTTATTTGTGTACAATCGTTCGAACCCTGACACCGCTGGACACAGGTGAACGGGCTTGGACACGGGTCGGCGTACCAAAGTTGCGTTGCGATAGCCCCGGTGGTTATCGATACTGGCGCCGATTTTTCGACCAACAAGAACATTAAAACCGTGGAACCTTAGAATGAGCACAGCAATCAGTCCGACTGCTTATAACTATAAGGTCGTCCGCCAGTTCGCCATCATGACGGTGGTCTGGGGGATCCTTGGCATGGGCCTCGGCGTCTTCATCGCCTCGCAACTGGTATGGCCGCAACTGAACCTGGACCTGCCCTGGACCAGCTTCGGCCGACTGCGCCCGCTGCACACCAACCTGGTGATCTTCGCCTTCGGCGGCTGTGCGCTGTTCGGCACCAGCTACTACGTGGTGCAGCGCACCTGCCAGACCCGGCTGATCTCCGACAGCATGGCGGCCTTCACCTTCTGGGGCTGGCAGGCGGTAATCGTCGGCGCACTGATCACCTTGCCGATGGGCTACACCACCACCAAGGAATACGCCGAGCTGGAATGGCCGCTGGCGATCCTGCTGGCCATCGTCTGGGTCACCTACGGGCTGGTGTTCTTCGGCACCATCGTCAAGCGCAAGACCAAGCACATCTACGTCGGCAACTGGTTCTACGGTGCATTCATCGTGGTCACCGCGATGCTGCACATCGTCAACCACATCTCGCTGCCGGTCAGCCTGTTCAAGTCGTACTCGGCCTATGCCGGTGCCACCGACGCGATGATCCAGTGGTGGTACGGCCACAACGCGGTAGGCTTCTTCCTGACCACGGGCTTTTTGGGGATGATGTACTACTTCGTGCCCAAGCAGGCCGAGCGGCCGATCTACTCGTATCGCCTGTCGATCGTGCACTTCTGGGCGCTGATCACCCTGTACATCTGGGCCGGCCCACACCACCTGCACTACACCGCACTGCCCGACTGGGCGCAGTCGTTGGGCATGGTGATGTCGATCATCCTCCTGGCGCCAAGCTGGGGCGGCATGATCAACGGCATGATGACCTTGTCCGGTGCCTGGCATAAATTACGTACCGACCCGATCCTGCGCTTTTTGGTCGTCTCGCTGGCGTTCTACGGCATGTCCACCTTCGAAGGCCCGATGATGGCCATCAAGACCGTGACCTCGCTGTCGCACTACCCCGACTGGACCATCGGCCACGTCCACGCCGGCGCCCTCGGCTGGGTGGCGATGATCTCGATCGGCGCGGTCTACCACATGATCCCGCGCCTGTATGGTCGCGCGCAGATGCACAGCGTCGGCTTGATCAACGCGCACTTCTGGCTGGCGACCATCGGCACCGTGCTGTACATCGCCTCGATGTGGGTCAACGGCATCACCCAGGGCCTGATGTGGCGCGCCATCAACGATGACGGCACGCTCACCTACTCCTTCGTCGAAGCCTTGCAGGCCAGCCACCCGGGCTACATCGTCCGTGCGCTGGGCGGTGCGTTCTTCGCCTCGGGCATGTTGCTGATGGCCTATAACGTGTTCCGCACCGTACGCGCGGCCAACCCGGTAGAAGCGGATGAAGCCGCCAAGATCGTCGTCGTGGGAGCGCACTGATGAAGCATGAAGCCGTCGAGAAGAACATAGGCCTGCTGGCCTTCTTCATGGTCATCGCCGTCAGCGTCGGTGGCCTGACCCAGATCGTCCCGCTTTTTTTCCAGGACGTCACCAACAAACCCGTTGAAGGCATGAAGCCGCGCACCGCGCTGGAGCTTGAAGGCCGCGACATCTACATCCGCGAAGGCTGCGTGGGCTGCCACTCGCAGATGATCCGCCCGTTCCGCGCTGAAACCGAGCGCTATGGCCACTACTCGGTGGCCGGTGAAAGCGTGTGGGACCACCCGTTCTTGTGGGGCTCCAAACGTACCGGCCCGGACCTGGCCCGCGTCGGTGGCCGCTACTCCGATGACTGGCACCGTGCGCACCTGTACAACCCGCGCAACGTGGTGCCCGAGTCGAAGATGCCGTCCTACCCGTGGCTGGTCGAGAACAAGCTCGACGGCAAGGACACCGCGAAGAAGATGGAGGTCCTGCGGACCCTCGGCACCCCGTACACCGACGCCGACATCGCCGGCGCGCGTGACGCGGTCAAGGGCAAGACCGAAATGGACGCCATCGTCGCGTACCTGCAGGGTCTTGGCACCATCATCAAAAGCAAACGGTGACGCTGATGGATATCGGGATGATTCGCGGCCTGGGCACCGTCGTGGTGATGGTGGCCTTCGTGGGCCTGGCGCTGTGGGTGTTCAACCCGCGGCGCAAGCAGGAGTTCGACGAGGCGACCCGGCTGCCCTTCGCGGATGACCCCGAAGCCACCCGGCACGTCGAGCAAGCGCAAGCAAAAGCTTCTGGGAGCAAAAAACAATGACAACCTTCTGGAGTCTGTACGTCACCGTCCTGACCCTGGGCACCATCTTCTCGCTGACCTGGCTGCTGCTGTCGACCCGCAAGGGCCAGCGCGAAGAGGTCACCGACGAGACCGTCGGGCATGCCTTCGATGGCATCGAGGAATATGACAACCCACTGCCCAAATGGTGGTTCTGGCTTTTCGTCGGCACCATCATCTTCGCCCTCGGCTACCTGGTGCTGTACCCGGGCCTGGGTAACTGGAAAGGCATCCTGCCGGGCTATTCGTACCTGGATACCGACAAGCAGACCGAGTTTGCCAACGGCCAGCCGGGCTGGACCGGCGTGCACGAGTGGGAGAAGGAAATGGCCAAGGCCGATGCCCGCTTCGGGCCGATCTTCGCCAAGTTCGCCGCCATGCCCATCGAGGACGTGGCCAAGGACCCGCAGGCACTGAAAATGGGCGCACGGCTGTTTGCCTCCAACTGCTCGGTGTGCCACGGCTCCGACGCCAAGGGCGCCTACGGCTTCCCCAACCTGACCGACAAGGACTGGCGCTGGGGCGGTGAGCCGGAAACCATCAAGACCACCATCATGAGCGGGCGCCACGGCGTGATGCCGGCCTGGTCCGAGGTGATCGGCGAGCAGGGTGTGGCTGATGTGGCGGCCTTTGTGGTCAGCAAGCTCGATGGCCGTACGCTGCCCGAAGGCGTGAAGGCCGATGCCGAGAACGGGCAGAAGATCTTCGCCGCCAACTGCGTGGCCTGCCATGGGCCTGAAGGCAAGGGCACCCCAGCCATGGGCGCGCCGAACCTGACCCACCCGCAGGCGTTCATCTACGGGTCGAGCTTTGCTCAACTGCAACAGACCATCCGTTATGGTCGCCAGGGGCAGATGCCGGCGCAGGAACAACTGCAAGGTAATGACAAGGTGCATTTGCTGGCCGCTTATGTGTACAGCCTGTCGCATCAGGAGCAGGAGCCGGCCAAGGCCGAGTAAGGCAGGCCTGGCCGCTTCGCGGGGCAAGTGGATCGCCGCACCGCCGCTCCCACAGGTACCCCACCGACTATGGGAGCAATGGGTTACATGTGGCAGCGGCGGTGCGGCGATCCGACTTGCCCCGCGAAAGGGCCGGCGAATGCAACCCCAGATGACCTGGATCAATTGACACCCGCCATAACACGATTCACGCCACGAACCCAACGCGACTAAAGGTCGCAGTACGACCCCAGGCTGCCATCACCGGCGTATCATGGGGCGCAGCGCGCTAGCAGATTGCGCGAGACTGCGGCCGGCATGCACTGGCCGCGGCATTTCTCCACTGCCGTGGGACTTGATGATGAGCAAGCAAATTCCGGTACATGACGTCACCCCGCCTGCCAGCAAAGGGAAGGATTCCGTCGACCTCTACGCCGCCCGCGAGAAAATCTACACCCGCGCCTTCACCGGCGTCTTCCGCCGCCTGCGCATGGTCGGCGGTGCGCTGCTGTTCCTGCTGTACTTCGGCACCGTGTGGCTGAACTGGGGCGGCCACCAGGCCGTCTGGTGGAACCTGCCCGAGCGCAAGTTCTACATCTTCGGCGCCACCATCTGGCCTCAAGACTTCATCCTGCTGTCGGGCATCCTGATCGTCGCCGCCTTCGGCCTGTTCTTCGTCACCGTGTATGCTGGCCGCGTATGGTGCGGCTACACCTGCCCGCAAAGCGTATGGACGTGGATCTTCATGTGGTGCGAAAAGGTCACCGAAGGGGACCGCAACCAGCGCATGAAGCTCGACAGGGCGCCCATGAGCGGCAACAAGTTCTTGCGCAAGTTCGCCAAGCACAGCCTATGGCTGCTGATCGGGTTCGTCACCGGCATGACCTTCGTCGGCTACTTCTCGCCCATCCGCGAACTGGCCATCGAGTTCTTTACCGGCCAAGCCGATGGCTGGGCCTACTTCTGGGTCGGGTTCTTCACCCTTGCCACCTATGGCAACGCCGGCTGGCTGCGCGAGCAGGTGTGCGTGTACATGTGCCCCTATGCGCGCTTCCAGAGCGTGATGTTCGACAAGGACACGCTGATCGTGTCGTACGACCCGCGCCGTGGCGAAACCCGTGGCCCGCGTAAAAAAGACATCGACTACAAGGCCCAGGGCCTCGGCGACTGCATCGACTGCACCATGTGCGTGCAGGTCTGCCCCACCGGCATCGACATCCGCGACGGCCTGCAGATCGAGTGCATCGGCTGCGCCGCGTGCATCGACGCCTGCGACACCATCATGGACAAGATGAACTACCCCAGAGGCTTGATCAGCTACACCACCGAGCACAACCTGTCCGGGCAGAAAACCCACATGCTGCGCCCCCGCCTGATCGGCTACGCGCTGGTGCTGCTGGTGATGATCGGCGCCCTGGCCACCGCCTTCGCTACCCGCTCGCTGGTCGGTTTCGACGTCAGCAAGGACCGCGTGCTGTACCGCGAGAACGCCCAGGGGCGGATCGAGAACGTCTACAGCCTCAAGGTCATGAACAAGGACCAGCGCGACCACGTCTACGTGCTGGACGCCGCCGGCCTACCTGACCTCAAGCTCGAAGGCCAGCGCGAAATCCGCGTGGCGGCCGGCGATATCGTCAGCCTGCCGGTGCAACTGTCGGTGGCGCCCGAGAAACTGCCATCGACCACCAACGAAATCATCTTCACCCTCAAGAGCGCCGATGACAGCGACGCCCAGGTTGAAGCCAAGAGCCGCTTCATCGGCCCACAGATCCGCTGAGAGAGACTATCGACAATGCCTGCCGCCACCGCTGCCAGCCCTTGGTACAAACACCTCTGGCCCTGGATCATCATCGGCATCCTCACCACCTCCGTGTGCCTGAGCCTGACCATGGTCAGCATTGCCGTGCGCAACCCCGACAACCTGGTGAATGACAACTACTACGAGGCCGGCAAGGGCATCAACCGCTCGCTGGACCGCGAGCTGCTGGCCCAGACCCTCAAGCTCAAGGCCAGCGTGCACCTGGACGACCTGACCGGCGAAGTGGACCTGCGCCTGAGCGGCGACAGCGACCCGCAGACACTGGAACTGAACCTGATATCGCCCACCCAGCCGGACAAGGACCGCAAGGTGCTGCTGAGCCGTGCCGAGGCGGGGCGTTATGTCGGCCAGCTGGACGACAAGGTCGACGGGCGGCGCTTCGTCGAGTTGCTGGGCAGCCAGGAAGGGCAGGTATGGCGGCTGTTCGAGGAAGAGAAAGTGGAGCATGGAGTGACCTTGCTACTGGGCGATGAAGCGCTGCTGGGTGCGGAACACAAATAATCGCGACACTTACCCAACCTGTGGGAGCGGGCTTGGCCCGCGAAAGGGCCAGGCCTGCTTATTGATGTTGACCCTACCGGCCCATTCGCGGGGCAAGCCCGCTCCCACAGGCCCCGTCCCCGCTACTCAATTCAATGCGTGCTTGCCTTATGACCCAACCCACCCCCTGCTACCACTGCGCCCTGCCCGTCCCCGGCGGCAACCGCTTCACCGCTGTGGTGCTCGGCGAACCCCGACAGTTCTGCTGCCCGGGCTGCCAGGCGGTGGCCGAGTCGATCGTCGCCGGGGGCCTGGAGCACTACTACCAGCACCGCAGCGACACCAGCGCCAACCCCGAGGCGCTGCCCAGGCAACTGCAGGATGAGCTGGCGCTCTACGACCGCAGCGACGTGCAGCAAACCTTCGTCCGCCATACAGGCGACCTGGCCGAAGCCACCCTGCTGGTCGAGGGCATCAGTTGCGCCGCCTGCGGCTGGCTGATCGAAAAACACCTGCGCAACCTGCCCGGGGTCGCCGAAGCTCGCTTGAACCTGTCCAACCACCGCCTGCTGCTCAGCTGGGACGACAACCAGTTGGCGCTCTCGCGCCTGCTCGCCGAGCTGCGCCAGATCGGCTACGCCGCCCACCCCTACCAACCCGACCAGGCCGCCGAACAACTGGCCCGCGAGAACCGCAGCGCTCTCAGGCGCCTGGGCGTCGCCGGCTTGCTGTGGTTCCAGGCGATGATGGCGACCATGGCCACCTGGCCTGAATTCAACATCGATCTCTCACCCGAGCTGCACACCATCCTGCGCTGGGTCGCGTTGTTCCTCACCATCCCGATCGTGTTCTACAGCTGCGCGCCCTTCTTCAAGGGCGCGGCGCGTGACCTGCGCACCCGCCACCTGACCATGGACGTCTCGGTCTCGCTGGCCATTGCCCTGGCGTTCGGCGCCGGGATCTGGACGGCGATCAGCGGCAGCGGCGAGCTGTATTTCGATACCGTGGGCATGTTTGCCCTGTTCCTGCTGACCGGCCGCTACCTCGAACGGCGCGCCCGCGAGCGCACTGCGGCGGCCACCGCACAACTGGTCAACCTGCTGCCGGCCTCGTGCCTGCGCCTGGACACCCTCGGCCGCGCCGAGCGCATCCTGCTCAGCGAAGTGCAGCGTGGCGACACGGTGCAAGTGCTGCCCGGTGCGGTAATACCCGCCGATGGGCGCATCGTCGAAGGCCGCTCCAGTGTCGACGAGTCACTGCTGACCGGCGAATACCTGCCGCAACCGCGCCGCGTCGGCGAGCGGGTCACCGGCGGCACGCTGAACGTCGAGAGCACCTTGAACATTGAGGTCGAAGCCCTCGGCCACGACTCGCGGCTGTCGGCCATCGTCCGCTTGCTGGAACGCGCGCAGACCGAAAAACCGCGCTTGGCCGAGATCGCCGACCGCGCCTCGCAGTGGTTTTTGCTGTTCACCCTGATCGCCGCCGTGGCCATCGGCCTGTGGTGGTGGCACCTGGACCCGGGCCGGGCCTTCTGGATCGTGCTGGCCATGCTGGTAGCCACCTGCCCGTGTGCACTGTCCCTGGCCACCCCGACGGCCCTCACCGCCGCCACCGGCACCCTGCATAAACTCGGCCTGCTGGTGACCCGCGGCCATGTGCTCGAAGGCCTCAACCAGATCGACACGGTCATCTTCGACAAGACCGGCACGCTCACCGAAGGCCGCTTGACCCTGCGCAGCATCCGCCCACTGGGCGGCTTGGCCGCCGACCGTTGCCTGGCCCTGGCCGCCGCCCTGGAAAACCGCTCCGAACACCCCATCGCCCGCGCGTTCGGCCGCACTGCCGCGCCTGCCGACGATGTGCAGACAATACCCGGCTTGGGCCTTGAGGGGCTGGTCGACGGCCAGCGCCTGCGCATCGGCCAGGCCACCTTCGTCTGCGCCCTGAGTGGCGCCGAGATACCCGGCGTGCCCGAGCCACGTGGGCAATGGCTGCTGCTGGGCGATCGTCAAGGGCCGCTGGCCTGGTTCGGCCTGGACGACCGCCTGCGCGACGACGCCCCCGCCCTGCTCGCCGCCTGCAAGGCGCGTGGCTGGCGGACGCTGCTGCTGTCCGGCGACAGTTCACCCATGGTCGCCGAGGTGGCTGCACAGCTGGGCATCGACCAGGCCATCGGCGGCTTGCGCCCGGACGACAAACTGGACCGGCTCAAGGCGCTGCAGGCGGCAGGGCGCAAGGTGCTGATGCTGGGCGACGGGGTCAACGACGTGCCGGTGCTGGCTGCTGCCGACATCAGCATTGCCATGGGCAGCGCCACCGACCTGGCCAAGACCAGCGCCGATGCGGTGCTGTTGTCCAACCGCCTGCAGGCACTGGTACAGGCCTTCGACCTGGCCCGCCGCACCCGCCGCAACATCCTCGAGAACCTGCTGTGGGCAACCCTGTATAATGGCCTCATGTTGCCGTTTGCCGCGCTCGGCTGGATCACCCCGGTGTGGGCGGCCATCGGCATGTCGGTCAGTTCGCTGATCGTGGTGCTCAACGCCCTGCGCCTGACCCGGCTGCCAGCTGCGCCGGCCACCAGCAGCCACCGGCAACCCGCCACCGCCTGAGCAGGAGCCGCCCGATGCCAGCCCTTTATGTCATGATCCCGGCCGCCCTGTTGCTGGTCGGTGTTGCCGTCTACATCTTCTTTTGGGCGGTGGACAGCGGCCAGTACGACGACCTCGACGGCCCTGCCCACAGCATCCTCTTCGACGACCAGGACCCGCGCCACCAGGCTGCGGTGAAAACGGACGACACCCCGGCCGAAGACGACAAGGAACCCCCTCCCCGTGCCTGATCTGCTTCCCCTGCTCGGCTCGGCGCTGATCCTTGGCCTGCTCGGCGGCGGCCATTGCCTGGGCATGTGCGGTGGCCTGATGGGCGCGCTGACCCTGGCCATCCCGCCCGAGCAACGCGGCCGGCGTTTGCGCCTGCTGCTGGCCTACAACGTCGGGCGTATCCTCAGCTATGCCTGCGCCGGCCTGTTGCTGGGCCTGGCAGGCTGGGCCGTGGCCAGCAGCCTGGCAGCCCTGGCGCTGCGGGTGCTGGCAGCGCTGCTGCTGATTGCCATGGGGCTGTACCTGGCGGGCTGGTGGAGCGGGCTGACGCGAATCGAAGCCTTGGGCAGAGGGCTGTGGCGGCATATTCAGCCAGTAGCCTCGCGCTTGCTGCCGGTGTCCAGCCTGCCCCGCGCCTTGTTGCTGGGCGCCTTGTGGGGCTGGCTGCCGTGCGGGCTGGTGTACAGCACCTTGCTGTGGGCTGCGAGCCAGGGCAATGCGGGGTACAGCGCGGCGTTGATGCTTGCGTTTGGCCTCGGCACCTGGCCGGTGCTGCTGGCGACGGGCTTGGCGGCGGAGCGCGTCAGCAGCCTGCTGCGGCGGCGCAGTGTGCGCATGGCGGGCGGGCTGCTGGTCATCCTGTTTGGCCTGTGGACGCTGCCCGGGCCGCACCAGCATTGGCTGATGGGGCACTGATAGGCCTGCTGTGCAGCCCCAGCAGCTTTTGATACAAATCAACACAGATTCCTACAGACGCCCCTAGACTCCGGACACTGCTCGCTCTATCCGGGGACCGCCCACATGCTCGACGACCTACGTTGGGATACCGACCTGATCCGCCGCTACGACCTGGCCGGACCACGCTACACCTCCTACCCGACCGCCGTGCAACTGCACAGCGAAGTGGGCTCGTTCGACCTGCTGCACGCCCTGCGCGAGAGCCGTCGTGCCGTGCGCCCACTGTCGTTGTATGTGCACGTGCCGTTCTGCGCCAACATCTGCTACTACTGCGCCTGCAACAAAGTCATCACCAAGGACCGCGGCCGCGCCGCGCCGTACCTGCAACGCCTGGAGCAGGAAATCCAGCTGATCGCCTGCCACCTGGACCCAAAGCAACGGGTTGAACAACTGCACTTCGGCGGCGGCACGCCCACCTTCCTCAGCCCGGTGGAGCTGCGCCAGCTGATGGCGACCCTGCGCCAGCACTTCAACCTGCTGGACGACGACTCCGGTGACTACGGCATTGAAATCGACCCCCGCGAAGCCGACTGGTCGACCATGGGGCTGCTTCGCGAGCTGGGTTTCAACCGTGTCAGCCTGGGCGTGCAGGACCTCGACCCGGCCGTGCAGCGTGCGGTCAACCGCCTGCAAAGCCTGGAGCAGACCCGCACCCTGATCGAGGCGGCGCGTACCCTGCAGTTCCGCTCGGTCAACCTGGACTTGATCTACGGCCTGCCCAAGCAGACGCCAGAAGGCTTCGCGCGTACCGTCGAGGAAGTCATCCGCCTGCAGCCCGATCGCCTGTCGGTGTTCAACTATGCCCATTTGCCGGAGCGCTTCATGCCCCAGCGGCGCATCGACAACAACGACCTGCCGAGCCCGACGGCGAAACTGGAGATGCTGCATGCCACCATCGACCAGCTGACCGCCGCCGGTTACCGCTACATCGGCATGGACCACTTCGCCCTGCCTGACGATGAGCTGGCCATGGCCCAGGAAGAAGGCACCCTGCAACGCAACTTCCAGGGCTACACCACCCACGGCCACTGCGACCTGATCGGCCTGGGGGTCTCCGCCATCAGCCAGATCGGCGACCTCTACTGCCAGAACAGCAGCGACCTCAACACCTACCAGGACTCCCTTTCCAACGCCCAGCTGGCAACCCAGCGTGGCCTGCTGTGCAACCACGACGACCGCCTGCGGCGGGCTGTGATCCAGCAGTTGATCTGCCATTTCGAACTGGACTTCGAACCAATCGAACAGGCGTTCACCATCGATTTTCGCGGCTACTTCAACGACCTCTGGCCAGAACTGCTGACCTTGCAGCGGGACGGCCTGATCAGCCTGGACGACAAGGGCATCCGCATCCTGCCTGCCGGCCGCCTGTTGGCGCGCTCGGTGTGCATGGTGTTCGATGCCTACCTGGCCATGCACAACCGCCAACGCTTCTCTCGGGTGATCTGAAAAGCGAGGCGTTCGACCGCATGGACAAGCGCCTTTGGCCAGCACACTATGGGCACACACAGGGCCTCGACGCGCACCCGCCGAGGCCTGGCCAGCACGCACCACAATAGCGCACGCTGGCCTACACCCTACGCCGTGAGTTACCCTTACGTCTTATGTGTGCTTTCCCACAAGGATCGATTGAAAATGTCCGAGCCAGTTAAACTGCGCCCACATGCCCAGGCCCATTGCAAGGATTGCAGCCTGGCCCCCCTGTGCCTGCCTCTTTCGCTCAACCTGGAAGACATGGATGCACTGGATGAAATCGTCAAACGTGGCCGGCCGCTGAAAAAAGGCGAGTTCCTGTTCCGCCAGGGTGACAATTTCGGCTCGGTCTATGCAGTACGTTCCGGCGCCCTCAAGACCTTCAGCCTCAGCGACAGCGGCGAAGAGCAGATCACCGGCTTCCACCTGCCCAGCGAACTGGTCGGCCTGTCCGGCATGGACACCGAGGCCTACCCGGTGTCAGCCCAGGCCCAGGAGACCACGTCGGTGTGCGAGATCCCCTTCGAGCGCCTCGACGAACTCTCGGTGCAACTGCCGCAGTTGCGCCGCCAGTTGATGCGGGTAATGAGCCGCGAGATCCGCGACGACCAGCAGATGATGCTGCTGCTGTCGAAGAAAACCGCCGACGAACGCATTGCCACCTTCCTGGTCAACCTGTCCGCGCGCTTCCGCGCCCGCGGCTATTCGGCCAACCAGTTCCGCCTGAGCATGTCGCGCAACGAAATCGGCAATTACCTGGGCCTGGCGGTGGAAACCGTGTCGCGGGTGTTCACCCGCTTCCAGCAAAACGGCCTGCTGCGCGCCGAAGGCAAGGAAGTGCATATCCTCGACCCGATCCAGCTGTGTGCACTGGCCGGCGGTGCAATGGACGCCTGAGCCTGGGTTAACGGGTATACTGGCGCAATCGTTTTTCCAGGATACCCGCACCAATGCACAGCGAAGCCTTCGACCTCAAAGCCCTGATCCGCCCGGTAGTGGACTTCCCCAAACCGGGCGTGATCTTTCGCGACATCACCCCGTTGTTCCAGTCCCCGCGCGGGCTGCGCTATGTCGCCGACCAGTTCATCGAGCGTTATGTCGAGGCTGAGTTCAGCCACATCGGCGCCATGGACGCGCGCGGCTTCCTGATCGGCTCGATCATCGCCCACCAGTTGAACAAGCCGCTGATCCTGTTCCGCAAGCAAGGCAAGCTGCCGGCCGACGTGCTTTCCGAGGGTTATCAGACCGAGTATGGCGAGGCCTTCCTCGAAGTGCATGCCGACAGCCTGTGTGAAGGCGACTCGGTGCTGATTTTCGATGACCTGATTGCCACTGGCGGCACGCTGCTGGCGGCGGCGAACCTGGTGCGTCGTACCGGGGCCCAAGTGTTTGAGGCGGCGGCGATCATTGACCTGCCAGAGCTGGAAGGTTCGCGCCGGCTGCAGGCGGCGGGTGTGCCGACGTTCTGCCTGACCGAGTTTTCGCTTAACGAAAATTGAGTTACATACCGGGGCTGCTTTGCAGCCCATTCGCGGGACAAGCCCGCTCCCACAGGTTTTGTGCAGGCCTTACAGGCACCGCAGCACCTGTGGGAGCGGGCTTGTCCCGCGAATGGGCCGCAAAGCGGCCCCAAGATCTGAAATCAGAGTGAAATCGGCCTGCGCCCTGCAAAGGCATGCGCCAGCGTCCCGCCATCCACCAACTCCAGCTCGCCCCCCAGCGGCACGCCATGGGCAATCCGCGACGCCACCAGGCCTTTCTCGTTCAGCAACTGGGCGATGTAATGCGCCGTTGCCTCCCCTTCCACCGTCGGGTTGGTCGCCAGGATCACCTCGGTAAAGGTGCCCTGGGCTTCGATCCGCGCCATCAGCTGCGGCACACCGATCGCCTCAGGCCCCAGGCCATCGAGCGGCGACAGGTGCCCCTTGAGCACGAAATAGCGGCCGCGGTAACCGGTCTGCTCCACCGCATACACATCCACCGGCCCCTCGACCACACACAATTGCGTGTCGTCACGGCGCGGGTCGGCACACTGCGGGCACAGTTCCTGCTCGGTCAGGGTGCGGCATTGGCGGCAATGGCCCACCCCTTCCATGGCCTGGGTCAGCGCCTGAGCCAGGCGCAGGCCGCCGCTGCGGTCGCGTTCGAGCAACTGCAGGGCCATGCGCTGGGCGGTTTTCTGGCCGACACCCGGCAGGGTGCGCAAAGCGTCGATCAGTTGGCGGATCAGTGGGCTGAAGCTCATGTAGACAGGCCTGCAAGTCGGGGGAACAGAATGAACAAGGGAGCAACGACCCTACGGCCGTTACTCCCCATTTGACGCAAAAGGTCGATCAGAACGGCATCTTGAAGCCCGGTGGCAACTGCATGCCAGCGGTCATGCCGCCCATTTTTTCCTGGCTGCTCTGCTCCACCTTGCGTACCGCGTCGTTCAGTGCGGCAGCGATCAGGTCTTCGAGCACTTCCTTGTCGTCTTCATCAGTCGACATCAGGCTTTGGTCGATGCTGACGCGCTTCACATCGTGACGACCGGTCATCACCACACTCACCAAGCCACCACCGGATTGGCCGGTCACTTCGGCGTTGGCCAGTTCTTCCTGCATCTTGGCCATTTTTTCCTGCATCTGCTGAGCCTGCTTCATCAGGCCGGCCATGCCACCTTTCATCATGGGGGTATACCTCGATTGGGTCGTGTGATGCGGCCTGGCACCGGGCCGGCCGCATGGTTATCCGTCACTGGCCCTGATTGGCCAGGGCCTCTACAGGCTCAATAGTATCCTGTCGCACCTTGGCACCGAACTGCTTGATCATCTGCTGGATCAACGGATCCTGCTCGATCGACACCACCGCGTCTTGCTGGCGCTCGGCACGTTTGCGCGAGGCCGCCTGGGCCGGGGTTTCCTGCTCTGGGCGAATCAGCTCGATACGCAGGTTCAGGTTACGCCCAAGGTGCTGATTGAGCGCCTCGTTCAGACGCCGCTGCTGGGTGGCGTTGAACAGCGCGCCCTGGCCAGGGTCCAGGTGCAGCAGCCAGTCGTCGCCGTCGGCGGCCATCAACGTACAGTTTGCCGCGATGTTGCCTGTCATACCGGAGACAGGCAACTGTGGGAATAATTCCAGCCATTGCAGGGCCAGGCCGGTGGCCGGCTTGGCGGCAGGCAGCGGTTCGGCAGCGGGTTTGGCCTGCTCTTCCTGAACATGCTCGGCCAGTTCATCGAGGTAACTGAAGCCGACCGGGTCGCTGTCACCGATGTAATAGTCTTCGTCCGCCGGCGGCTCGTCATCACGGTCCATGCCCGCCGCAGCATAGGCGGACGGGTCGAACGGCGGCTCGTCGTAGGCCGGCTGATCACGCTGTGGCTCGGCCACGGCAGGCTGCGGCGCAACAACGGGCTCGGGGGCGGCAGCAACCGGCTGCACAGGCGCTATAGGCGCTACAGGCTCTTCCCAAGGCAGGTCGATGACCTCGGCGGCGGGCTGCGGCGCCGGTGCTGCGGTCTCTACGGGCGCCTCAACGACAGGCGCGGGCTGAGCAACCGCAGGCACCTGCTCGACGGCCGGCGCGACCGGGGCCGGCGCAGCTTGCGCGACGACCGGCACCACGGGCTCTGCGACTGGCCGCGCAGGGGCCACCAGCGCCGCTGCCACCGGGGTTGCAGGATCAGCTGTGGCTTGGCTGATCCCCACCGGCTTTAGCACCGGCTTCGGTGCATCGTCGGTATCGGCCGGGCGGAAGGCCAGCATCCGCAGCAGGACCATCTCGAAGCCGCCACGCGGGTCGGGCGCCAAGGGCAGGTCGCGACGGCCGATCAGGCCCATCTGGTAATAGAACTGCACGTCCTCGGCCGGTAGCGCCTGGGCCAGCGCCAACACGCGGTCACGGTCGCCCTGGCCGTTATCCACCGCCTCTGGCAGCGCCTGGGCGATGGCGACACGGTGCAGCACATTGAGCATCTCGGCCAGCACACCGCTCCAGTCCGGCCCTTGCTCGGCAAGGTTGCGCACGGCCTCGAGCAGCGCCCGCGCATCGCCTTCGAGCAGTGCCTGCAACACCCCGTAGACCTGGCCGTGGTCGAGGCTGCCCAGCATGGCGCGCACATCGGCGGCGAGCACCTTGCCTTCACCGAAGGCGATGGCCTGGTCGGTCAGGCTCATGGCATCGCGCATCGAGCCATCGGCGGCGCGGCCAAGCAACCACAGGGCATCGGGCTCGAACGGCACGCTTTCGGCGGTGAGCACATGGCTGAGGTGTTCGACCACCCGCTCCGGGCTCATGTTCTTCAGCGAGAACTGCAGGCAGCGCGAGAGGATGGTCGCCGGCAATTTCTGCGGGTCGGTGGTGGCGAGGATGAACTTGACGTAGGGCGGCGGCTCTTCCAGCGTCTTGAGCAAGGCGTTGAACGAGTGGGTCGAGAGCATGTGCACTTCGTCGATCAGGTAGACCTTGAAGCGCCCACGGCTCGGGGCATATTGCACGTTATCCAGCAGCTCGCGGGTGTCTTCGACCTTGGTACGGCTGGCGGCGTCGATCTCGATCAGGTCGACGAAGCGGCCTTCGTCGATCTCCCGGCACACCGAACAGGTGCCGCAGGGCGTGGAGGTGATGCCGGTTTCGCAGTTCAGGCATTTGGCGATGATACGGGCAATGGTAGTCTTGCCCACGCCACGGGTGCCGGTAAACAGGTAGGCATGGTGCAGACGCTGGTTGTCCAAGGCATTGATCAAGGCCTTGAGCACATGGGCCTGGCCGACCATTTCGCGGAACGAGCGCGGACGCCATTTTCGTGCAAGAACCTGATAACTCATCGAAAAACCATCGTAGCCTGATCGAGCGGAAGATCGCTAATGCTAGCGGAGCGGGGCCGAAATTGCACCCTGCGCGACTGGTCTAAGCTATGAAACTGGCGCGCTATCCAGGGAGGATGTGCCTTGCGAAGACTGTTGCCCCTGCTATTGCTCTGGGCCACCCACAGCCTGGCCGAACAACCGGTGCTGCGTTTTTCCGTCGCCGAGAGCTGGAGCATGCCGCTGATGCGCGTCGAAGGCGACAAACCGGTGGAGGGTTTGCTGTTCGACCTGATGCAGGCCATTGCCCGGGAAGCGGGTGTACGCCCGGAGTATCACGTACTGGCACGCCTGCGCCTACAGGAGGCCATGGTGAGCGGCGATATCGACGTGCGCTGCTATGTCAGCCCCCAATGGTTTCATGATCGGCCGGGCAATTATGTCTGGAGCATCCCGTTGATTCATCAGCGCGACGTGCTGGTTGGCGGCGCTGGCGAAGTCAGCCCCACCCGCCCGGAACAACTGGCGCCGCAAGCCATCGGCACCGTGCTGGGTTATGCCTATTCGACTTTGCAGCCGTTGTTCGAACAGGGCCGGCTGCACCGCGAAGACAGCCGCAGCCAACTGCTGGCCCTGCAGAAGCTGCATGCGGGGCGGTACCTGCATGCGGTGAGCAATGAACTGTCGTTGCAGTGGTTCAACCACAGCTTGCCAGCGGGGCAGCAGTTGCAGGTGCTGGCGGTGCTGGAGGAGCAGGAGCTGGGGTGCATGGTGCGCAGCGACCCGGCGGTACCGACGCAAGGGGTGCTCAGGGCGCTGGTGCGCATAAAACAGACGGGGGAGATCGAGCGGATCAGCCAGCGGTATGGGGCTGCGGGGGTATGCCGGGAATGCCGCAGCGCCAAGGCCGTGATGATGTGATAGCGGCCTTGCGCCCTGCGCGACAATCGGTCAGTGCTGACGCTCAACTCGGCGGCTGTCGCTGTAGGCGAACATCAGGTAGTGGGAGACATTCATCAGCGCGAAGTGCATTGGCACGATGCCTTCGCTGATGGCGCGGGAAAGGGACTTGCCCAGGGGCAGGTCGTATGGGGTGGGTCGGGGACGATTTTTTTCATGACAGCTCCGTACTGGTTTGGCTGCATCCTTCCGTTTCCACACATTGGGGTGGCAGCTGTAAGCGGGGTGGAAATCCAGGCGTACGGTAAACCCGGTAGGTACGAATACCTCCCGCTCACAGCCGCCATAACTGACAGCTGTCCCGTACACCTCGGGTTTCCACACCCGATCGCTGAACCGACAGCGACCGCAAAAGCCTATGGGGTGGGGTTCCCCAGGACAATCAAACGCGAGTCGACGGGATGCGTAGGATATTTCTGCGAGCCTTACAGGGCGCCGGGAAATCGGCTAGAGAAGCGTAGGAACATTCCTGGTTTTAGAGCGCGTTGGCGCTGACAGGTGTCCGCCGGAAGCGCTATGTCGCCTACAAGATCGAGCGCCGCCCGCGCGGCGCTTCGCGGGGCAAGCCCGCTCCCACATTTGTTTCGGGCCGGTATCGCCTGTAATAGAGGCGCGCGCCCCCTTGTTTGTCCGACGCGATATTGAGGCGGGCACCAAAGGGCCGCGCGCTAATGCTTCAGGGATAATTGGCCCGAAACAAATGTGGGAGCGGGCTTGCCCCGCGAAGCGCCGCGCGGGCGGCGCTCGATCTCAACGGCCACACAAAACTCACGCCCTGCCCCCAGCCCCGCCAACATCCAAAGCCCTACCGCTAACGCCCTTTCAATCAATCGCAACCACAACCGCACTCAAAAACAATCCAACCCCAAACACCGAATGCGTCACCAGACTCTTCAGGCAGTTACGCCCAGGCGTCGGCGTTCTGGAGGCAAAGAACCCTGCCCCCATCAACGGCTGCATGAAGCACAGCGGCGCCGCCACTGTCACCACACCCCACGCCAGCGCAGGCCACAGCGTCGGCGCACCCAGCCAGCCCTCCCCGACCATCCCGACCAACATCACCGCAAACAGCACACCGATGCCATAGTGAATCAGCCAACCCCAGGCCACCTCGTTGGCCACAGGCTCCGCCTTGGCAATCGCCTCATGCCGCGCTCGCCCCTTCATCAAATGCCCCGCCCAACGCCCGACCATGGCGAAATTCAAGGTGGCGATGCCCAAGCGCCGCAGCAGCATCCCCCATAGGTCCATGATCACGGTGGCGCCGACCCCGATCAGCAAAGCGGCTTGTAGCATGGCAAGCGTCATTGATTCAGCCCCCTAGGATTGACGTTCAGTTACCTGCCGCGCAGCATAGAAGTTGAAGTCAACTTCAAGTCAAGGACCTCGATGGACATTGCCGATGTCGCCAAACGCACAGGCGTCCCTGCGTCGACCCTGCGTTACTACGAAAAGAAAGGCCTGCTCACGTCGCTCGCCGGGCGTGGCCAGCGGCGCCAGTTCGCCGCCGACATTGCGGATAGGCTGGCACTGATCGCCTTGGGGCAGGCATCCGGGTTTTCCCTGGATGAGGTCGGGGCGATGCTGGTGGACCTTCAGGTCGATCGACAGATGCTGATAGCCAAGGCGGACGAAATCGATACCCGGGTCAAACGCTTGCAGGCCATGAGCAAGGGGCTGCGGCATGCAGCGCAGTGCCCTGAGGTAGATCACCTGGCCTGTCCGAAATTTCAGCGTTTGATGAAGCTGTCAGCAGCAGGCGCCCTTGGGGAAAAACACCTACACCAGAGCAGGCCTGGAAAAGCGCGAAGCCAGCCATCTGGCCGTACTTAGCCCTACGACCAGGAACGCCACGCCTTCAATGCTCAGCATCATCGCGCTGATCCCAAGCTGCGTGATCAATTGGCTGGCGACGTAGGGGAACCCGAACACTCCGATGAAATACGACAAGCTGAACAGCAGCAGCGCTTGTGCCGTAAGCCCTGCCGGTGCCTCGTTGGCAGCCAGCCCGTTGATCACCGAGTAATTCAGGCCGTAACCCACGCCCAGAAGAACGGCCATGGCCAGATAACTTTCCGTACTGTGCACCCACTGGTCGAACCCCAGCACGGCCGTTGCCATGATCAAGGTTAGAACCCAGGAGGTCGCCAGCGGGTTTTGCTTCACGACCCAGCCGGCCAGCAGGAGCCTGCAGGCGATCGCAGCGCCCATGAAGCCAATGAAGAAGGTCGAGTAATCAAGCCCCAGGCGAGCGGCATAACTGGTCTGGAAACTGCCCATGGTGCCGAAGATTGCCCCGCCCAGCCCTACCATCAGGATCGACAGCCCAGAGCGCGAGCTCATCACTTTGAGCGCGGACGCCAACCCGATTTGCACCTTCTCAGCAGGTCGCCGCCCCTGAGAAGTCGAAGCGAGCCAAGCAAAGTACAACCCCGCCAACCCTGCAGCGCACGCCGCCACCCAGAACGCGAGCTGGGTAGGCAGTGCAACGAAAGCGGCGAACTTGCCCAGCAAGGGCCCGGTGCCAATGCCGGTCAGCATGCTGCCAGAGAGCAGTGCAAAACAATGGGTACGGCGTGTGGGCTCGACCATTTGCGTCACCATGATGGGGCCAATGGTGTAGAACACCCCCCAGCCGATGCCAAGCATCAAGCCGCATGCCAACAAAGCGATGCCCAGGCTTGAGACCATGGCAAAGCCCACTGATGACCCGACCAGGCAGAGCGCCCCCACAGCGATGCTGCGAGCAGCGCCAAAGCGCTGCAGCAGGTGCCCCGAGCCGAGCACAGAGAGCAACGTACTTAGCATGGCAACAGCGAATACCTGCCCGGCATCGCTTGCAGTCCCGCCCAGCGTCTGCACCAGCATCGAGAGCAGGAACGTCGTGCCATAGCTGATGGACAGCAGGAAGCACGCGATGCAGAACACCGTGAATGGCTGAAACTTCATGAAAGCAGTCCTTGCGGGTAGGTGCTGTTTTCTATCACGGCAAGGCACAGGCAAAGGCAAGCATTTGCTTACGTTGAGATCGTCACTTCATTACCTAACGGCCGCCACGTCGATGCCACTCATCGCGGCTCAACTCCCAGATCTGCTTGAGCACGGGGCCACAGACGAAATGGCCCTCTTCAGTTCCCACCAGCCGCATGCCTTCGTGCACGGAAACACTGCGCGATCGGTCATTGCACGCAGCCTTGGGCACCTGCATGACGCAACGCCCAAGCGTTTCGAACCAGTAGTGGTTGATGACCCTGCAGGCCTCCCGCATGTAGCCGTTTTTCTGCCATGCCTGTGCAAGCCAAAAGCCACGGTTGTTGCCCGGCTGGTCATAGAGACTGATGCTTCCGATGATCTGCGCAGGCTCCGTCTTCAGGCGAATCATCCAATGCCATTCACACCCGGCGTTCATGGCGGGTAATGCGATGTCTCGGACGTAGAGCAGCGCGCCGTCTTCTGGGTAAGGCCAAGGCACGCGGCTGTCCAGGTAGCGAACAATGTCCCAGTGCGGGAACAGTTGCTGAATGGCATCCACGTCGCCGAGCTGCAGCGGCGTGAGTATCAGGCGCGGAGTTTCGAGGATTGGAAGGCTGTGCATTTTCGCGGAATCCATTCATGCAGGCGATCTGGGATGCAGGCGCACCCCAACCCTTACATAGCGTCCGGATATTCTCAACTGCCCAGCGGCTACAACGTGCATGAGAGCAACCCGAGCGCGGCAACGTGTCCGAAAGTGGCAGTCTTGAATTTCAGCGATTGGAGAAGTTGGCAACAGCAGGAGCGCAGAACAGGCCAGAGGGAAGGCCTTAGCCTGACAGGCTGAGGTTTTAGGACCCCAGAAATGGAGGCGGCCCCCCCAGCCACACCCCGGCACTCGATGTTCCCGCTATGGCTGCTCCCTTCCGGGCCTGACCAGGTTAACGGGTAATCAATGCGGGGGGACCGATGGGGCCACCACTAACGCGACTCGCTAAGCAGCGAGCCGCGCCATTGTACCGGTCTGAGGCGAAGTTACAACCTCTGGCCGGAGAAAAAGTCATCATTTCTCAATGACTTGTTTGAATCTGGGGGTACCTTGGCGAACGACGGCCTTTGTAGGAGCGGCCTTGCGTCGCGAAAGGGGCGCGAAGCGGCCCCTGGATTTCAGCTTCGCCGCAGAGAGTGCTGGGGCCGCTTCGCGCCCCTTTCGCGACGCAAGGCCGCTCCTACAAGGTCCGCGCAGGGTCAGAGGGTGATGCCTTGCTCGCCGAGGAAGGCAATGAACGCGTCTTCGTCCAGCACCTTCACCCCCAGCTCACTGGCCTTGGCCAGCTTGGAGCCCGCGCCTGGGCCGGCGACCACGCAGTGGGTCTTGCCGGAAACGGAACCGGCAACCTTGGCGCCAAGGCTTTCCAGCTTCTCCTTGGCAATGTCGCGGCTCATGCGCTCCAGGGTGCCGGTCAACACCCAGGTCTGCCCCGCAAGCGGCAGCCCTTCGGCGACTTTCTTCTCGCTGTGCCAGTGCATGCCGAACGCCAGCAACTGGGCCTCGATGGCCCGCGCCAGCTTCTGGTTCGCTTCGTCCTTGAAGAACTCGCGCACCGCCTCGGCCTGCTTGGCAGCCAAGGCCTGGCGCAAGTCGATGCCATCGGCAGCGATGATCTTGTCCAGGCTATCGAGCTTGGCCACCAGCTTTTCAGCGCCGGTCGGGCCGACCGAGGGAATGTCGAGCTTGGCGATCATCCCAGCCAAGGTGGTGCTGGCAGCAAACTCGGCGGCCAGGTCGCCTTCGTCCTGCAATTGCATGCCACACGCGAGCAACTGTTCGATGACCTTGCAGTTGTGTTCGTCTTCAAAGAAGTTGTGGATCTCGTAAGCCACTTCAAGGCCGATGTCCGGCAGGTAGGTCAGCACCTGCGGCAGGGCCTGCTGCACCCGCTCCAGCGTACCCAGCGAGCGCGCCAGCACCTTGGCAGTCTCTTCACCCACATCCGGGATACCCAGGGCATAGATGAAACGCGCCAGGCTCGGGCGCTTGCTGGCTTCGATGGCATCCAGCAGCTTCTTGCTGGACACCTCGGCAAACCCTTCCAGGCCAACGATCTGGTCGAATTCCAACTTGTACAGGTCCGCCGGCGAGCCGATCAACCCTTCGTCCACCAACTGCTCGACACTCTTCTCGCCCAGGCCGTCGATATCCATCGCGCGGCGCGAAACGTAGTGGATGATCGCCTGCTTGAGCTGAGCGCCACAGGCCAGCCGGCCGACGCAACGGTACACCGCGCCTTCGCTGGTGGTTTCCTTGCCCTTGCTGCGTTTGACCAGCTGGGTACGCTCGACCTGCGAGCCACACACCGGGCACTCGCTCGGCACTTCGACCGGGCGGGCATCTTCGGGACGGCGCTCGAGCACCACTTGCATGACTTGCGGGATGACATCACCGGCCCGGCGAATGATGACCGTATCGCCGATGCGCAGGCCCAGGCGGGCGATTTCGTCCATGTTGTGCAGGGTGGCGTTGGACACGGTCACACCAGCCACCTTGACCGGCTTCAGACGCGCCACAGGGGTTACCGCCCCCGTGCGGCCGACCTGGAATTCGACATCCAGCACTTCGGTCAGCTCTTCCATGGCCGGGAACTTGTGGGCAATCGCCCAGCGCGGCTCGCGGGCGCGGAAGCCCAGCTCACGCTGGGACGCCAGGCTGTTGACCTTGAACACCACACCGTCGATTTCGTAAGGCAGGCTGTTGCGGCGCTCGCCGATGTCGCGGTAGTACGCCAGGCACTCCTCGATGTTCGCAGCGTGCTTGACTTCGCTACAAATCGGAAGGCCCCATTGTTTGAGCTGCTCCAGAACGCAAATTTGGGTTTCACCGACGCTCTCAGAGACCTGACCAACACCATAAGTGCCGAACTCCAACGGCCGGCTAGCAGCGATTTTAGAATCCAGCTGGCGCAGGCTGCCAGCAGCGGCATTTCGTGGGTTAGCGAAGGTTTTGCCCCCTGCTTCGGCCTGGGTAGCGTTAAGACGCTCAAAACCCGCCTTGCTCATATATACCTCGCCGCGCACTTCAAGCACGGTAGGCCAGCCTACGCCCTGTAGCTTCAGCGGAATGTTACGCACGGTGCGAACATTGGCGGTGATATCTTCGCCGGTCGTACCGTCACCACGAGTGGCCCCCCGCACCAGACGCCCCCCCCGATACAACAAGCTCACCGCCAAACCGTCAAACTTGGGCTCACAACTGAAGTCCACGGAGCCGGACTGTTCGAGACCATTGGCCACACGACGACCGAATTCACGCATATCAGCTTCATCGAATGCGTTGCCCAGACTGAGCATTGGTATCTCGTGACGTACCTTCCTCAACGCCGCCAACGCGCCACCACCAACACGCTGGGTAGGCGAATCGGGTGTCACCAGGTGCGGATGCTCGGCCTCCAGCTCCTTGAGTTCGTTGAACAGGCGGTCGTATTCGGCATCGGGCACGCTGGGCTCATCGAGCACGTAGTAGCGGTAGTTATGCTGGTCGAGTGCGGCGCGCAGGGCGTGGATTCGGGATTCGGCGTTCATGGGTCAGGGTCTCTTGCAAAGCAAAAAGCAGCCTTGGGGCACCGTGCCAGAACAGGGTTTGAGGTTGTCAATGCCGACCCTTTCGCGGGTCAAGCCCGCTCCCACAGGTACACCACTGCCTGCAAGGCTTACGGTGTACCTGTGGGAGCGGGCTTGACCCGCGAAAGGGTCGGTACAGGCACACTCAAAACCTGAACCGACCAGCGCGCCCACAGGCTGCTCTTTGTCTGGAACTATCAGCGTTTCTGGGTCAGCGCGCGGCGCTCGAACTCGACGATGCGCTGGCGGTAATGCTCGATGGTCTGGGCGGTCAGCACGCTGCGCTGATCATCCTTGAGTTCACCATTGAGCTCATGGGCCAACTTGCGCGCCGCTGCAACCATCACGTCGAACGCCTGCTTCGGATGACGCGGGCCCGGCAGGCCCAGGAAGAAGCTCACCGCACGGGTGCTGAAGTGGTCGATATCGTCCAGGTCGAAAATACCGGGCTTCACCGCGTTGGCCATGGAGAACAGCACTTCGCCGTGGCCGGCCATGCTCTCGTGGCGGTGGAAGATGTCCATCTCGCCAAAACGCAGGCCGCTCTCGAGAATGTTCTGCAGCAACGCCGGCCCTTTGAAGCCACCCTCGTCGCGGGAGATAACGCTGATCACCAGCACTTCTTCAGCGGGGGGCAATTCCTTGACCGTGTTATTGGCGGACGACGCACCGCTGTTGCGGTTGTTGTCGGCAGCAAAGTCATCATCGGTATCGGCAAACAGGTCAGGCTCGCGCGATTCGGCCACCAGGTTCAGGTCACCCTGCGGCACTTCTGCGGCACGTTTGCCACGTTTGCTGGCCTTGACCGGCTTGGGCTCGCGCTCGCGATCACGCGACGACGCACTGAGCGAGGGCAGGTCGCTCTCGTCCAGTTCTGGCTCTTTATGGTTATCCAACACCCGCGACGGGCCGAGCACTTCGGCACCGCCCTCTTCGTCGGGGGCGTTGGTATAACTGCGATCCAGGCGGAATTTCAACTTGCCTTTTCCGCCGCGCATGCGGCGCCAGCCGTCGAAAAGAATACCGGCAATGACAATGATGCCGATGAGGATCAGCCACTCGCGCAGACCGATTTCCATGTAATCCCGTGCCTCTATAAAAATATGCTTGAAAACAAAGGGTTCAAAGCCCTTTAACACGTGGCGCCAACTCTATGTTCTGACAGGCGTTTTACCCACGCAAAAAACGAGTGACATTAAGCTAGCACGACCAAAGAGAACTTTACACCGTCTGTCGCACATGACGGGGCCATTTCACTACAGAATGTGCCCTATCTTCGCTCATCAGGCGTCGACCATTGCCATCGCCTCCTCCACATCCACCGCCACCAGGCGGGAGCAGCCGGGCTCGTGCATGGTCACCCCCATCAATTGATCCGCCATCTCCATGGCAATCTTGTTATGCGTGATGTAGATGAACTGCACGCTCTCACTCATTTCCTTCACCAGCCGCGCGTAACGCCCGACGTTGGCATCGTCCAGCGGCGCATCGACCTCGTCGAGCATGCAGAACGGTGCGGGGTTCAACTTGAAAATGGCAAACACCAGCGCCAGGGCGGTCAGTGCCTTCTCGCCACCGGACAGCAAATGGATGGTGCTGTTCTTCTTGCCCGGTGGTCGCGCCATGATCGTCACCCCTGTATCGAGTAGATCTTCGCCCGTCAGTTCCAGATAAGCGCTGCCACCACCGAAAACTTTTGGAAAAAGTGCCTGTAATCCAGCATTTATCTGATCAAAGGTATCTTTGAAGCGGTTGCGGGTTTCCTTGTCGATCTTGCGGATGACGTTTTCGAGGGTCTCCAGCGCTTCGACCAGGTCGGCGTTCTGCGCGTCCAGGTAGCGCTTGCGCTCGGACTGTTGCTCGTATTCTTCGATCGCTGCCAGGTTGATCGCGCCCAGGCGCTGGATACGCGCCTCGGTCTGTTCCAGCGCCTGCTCGGTGCCCTGTTCGCTGTCGTCGGCTTCGAGCGTGGCAAGCACGCCTTGCAGGTCGTAACCGTCGGCCAGCAATTGCTCTTGCAGGGTCTTGCGCCGCACATCCAGGCCCTGGCACTCCAAACGCAGCTGCTCCAGCTGGCCGCGCAGCAGTTGGGCTTGCTGCTCGGCCTGGCTGCGGCGTTTTTCGGCGTCGCGCAGTGCACGGTCGGCCTCGTCCATGTGCAGGCGGGCCTGGCGCATTTCCTCGTCGACGCTCATGCGCCGCTCCAGCAGCTCTTCGAGCTTCAGGCGCAACTCTTCGAGGGGTGCTTCGCCCTCCTCCAGGTTCAGGCTCAGTTGCTCCTGGCGCTCGGTCAGGCGTGCGGCCTGCTGCTCCAAGCGCTCCAGGGCCTGACGGGTGGAGTCATGCTGGGCGCGCAGCGAGCCCAGGCGCACGGCCAGCTGGTGGGCATGGTCCTTGTGCTGGCGCGCCTCCTGGCGAACGCGATCGAGGCCTTCGCGCAGGGTATCGCGACGGGCCATCAACTGCTCGCGCTGTTCGGTGTCCTGGGCCATGAGGTCCAGGGCTTCCTGCAGCACCAGCCGCGCCTCGCCCAGTTGCTCGTGTTCCAGGGCGCGCTGCTCCTGCAGTTCGGTCAGTTCTTCCTGCAGACGGCGGCGGCGCAATTCGACTTGCTCGGCACGGGCACGGCTGGCCGACAGGCTGGCCTTGAACTCGCCATGCTGGCGGCTCTCTTCCTGGGTACGGCGGCGCAACTGCTCGCGCTGCTCTTCAAAGCCCAACTGCTGCTCGCGCAGGCCTTGAAGCTGTTGCTCAAGATGCTCCAGGGCGGCTTGCTGCTCCAACTGCTCCTGGCCCAGGCGTTCGATTTCCTGGCCGCGGGCCAACACCCCGCCTTCGGCTTCGCCACCTCGGCTGACCCGCAAAAAATGCCGGCCCACCCAGTAACCGTCACGGCTGACCAGGCTTTGCCCTTCATTCAGGGTGGCCCGCAGCGCCAGCGCCTGGGCCAGGTCATCGACCGGCTTTACCTGCCCCAGCCAGGGCGTCAGGTCGGTACGCCCTTCGACCTTGTCCAGCAGGCTGCCCGCCAGCCGCGCACCCTCGCCGCCGGCCAGCAGCAAGCGCAACTCGCCTTGCTCCAGGTCGGCGAAATCGAGGTTGTTGAAATCATCGACCAGCACCGCCTGCAGGTCGGCGCCAAGCACCGTTTCTACTGCCAGCTCCCAACCCGGCTCGACCCGCAGCCCTTCCGCCAGGCGGGGGCGCTGCGCCAGGCCTTGCTCGCGCAACCAGTCTGCGGCGCCTACGCCAGGCTCCAGCGCAGCCTGCTGCAAGGCCTCCAACGATGCCAGGCGACCACCCAGACGCTGCAGGTCGCCCTGCGCCTGCTGTTGCGCCTGGGTGGCCTGCTGCAACTGCTCGCGCGTGCCTTCGAGGCGCTCGACCACTTGCTCTTCGGACACCTGCAACTCGTCCAGCAGCATTTCGCTACTGGCCAACTGTTCGGCCAGTTCGAGCAGGGCGGCATCCTGTGGCTCGGCACCCAACAGGTCGCGTTCTTCACCCAGCTTGCGCTGGCGCTCCGCCAAGCGCTCCAGGCTGGTTTCCAGCTGCTGCAGGCGCGCCTGCTGCACTTCCGCCTGGCGCCGGGGCTCGGCGGAGCGGGTGTTGAAGCTGTCCCACTGCTCTTGCCACCCGTGCATGCCCAGCTCGGCTTCTTCGAGGGTGGCAGCGGCCTCTTCGGCGGCTGCCAGGGTCATTTCCTGCTCAGGCACCAGCATGGCCAGTTCTTCGCCAAGGGTAGCCAGCAGGGTGCGGTCATGGCCCAGGTGCGACTCGGTCTCCAGGCGCGTGCGCTCGGCTTCCTTGAAGTCGTCCTGCAATTGGCGCAGGCGCTGTTGGCCGTGCTGGATGCTCTGCTCGACCCGGGCGATATCGCCTGCCACCGAATAGAAGCGGCCTTGGACCTGGTTGAAGCGTTCGGACAATTCGTGATGGCCATCGCGCAAGCGCTCGATGCTGGCGTCGGCGTTACGCTGCTCGGCCACCAAGGCCTCGTGGGACACATCCTGGTCGCCGATCACCGCTTCGCGCTGGCGTACGCGTTCGTCCAGGTCGCGCCAGCGCAGGGCCGACAGGCGCGCCTTGAGCTGGCGTTCCTGGGCCTTGTACTCGCGGTACTTCTCGGCGGCCTGGGCCTGGCGATGCAGGCGTTCGAGCTGGCGCTCCAGCTCGTCGCGCAGGTCGGTCAGGCGCGCCAGGTTTTCCTGGGTGCGGCGGATGCGGTTTTCGGTCTCGCGACGGCGCTCCTTGTACTTGGAGATGCCCGCCGCCTCCTCGATGAAGTTGCGCAGCTCCTCGGGCTTGGCTTCGATCAGTTTGGAGATCATGCCCTGCTCGATGATCGAGTAGCTGCGCGGCCCAAGGCCGGTGCCGAGGAAGATATCGGTGATATCGCGGCGACGGCATTTGGCGCCGTTGAGGTAGTAGCTGTTCTGCGCGTCGCGGGTCACCTTGCGGCGGATGGAAATCTCAGCGTAGGCCGCGTATTCACCTACCAGGGTGTTGTCGCTGTTGTCGAACACCAGCTCGATGCTGGCCTGGCTGACCGGCTTGCGGCTGGTGGAACCGTTGAAGATGACGTCGGTCATCGACTCGCCGCGCAGGTTTTTCGCCGAGCTCTCGCCCATCACCCAGCGCACCGCGTCGATGATGTTGGACTTGCCGCAACCGTTGGGGCCGACCACGGCCGCCATGTTGCTGGGGAAGTTGACCGTGGTCGGGTCGACGAACGACTTGAACCCGGCCAGGCGAATGCATTTGAGGCGCATGGTCAGGCCCGGGCCAACGCCGCCAGCACCAGTTCACAGCTGCGCTGGCAGTAAGCGGTGAGCACCTCGCGGATGCGCGGCAGGTCGCGCGAGACCACGGCCTCGAGCAGGCAGGCGAACAGCTGCAAGTAGTCGTCGGTGCTGGCCTGGCGCTGGTCCAGGGCCAGGTAGTAGGCGCGGCTCATGGCCGGCTGCAGGTTTTCTACGGTTTCCTGCAGGTAAGGGTTGTCGGCGAACGGATAGGCCGCCCGCATCACCGCGAAGCTTTCGGCAACGAACACCTTGATGTCCCGTTTGTCGCGGGCTAGCTGCAGGCGCTGCTGGATCTCCAGAAACGGGCGCAGGTCGGCCTCAAGGCGCCATTTTTGTGCAACGGCGTTGCCCAGCAGGATGTAGAACTCGCCCATCAAGTTGCACAGGCTGCGCACGCTGCGCTCGTCCAGCTTGGTCACATGAGCGCCACGACGCGGCAAGATCGCGACCAGATGCCGACGTTCGAGGATCAATAGTGCCTCACGCACCGAACCGCGGCTGACATTCAGCGCCTGGGTGACCTTTTGCTCCTGGATGCGCTCGCCTGGCGCCAGCTCGCCGCGGATGATGCGTTCGGCCAGGTAATCGGCAATCTGCTCGGAGAGGCTGTCCGGGGCCTTGAACGTCATGGTTTTCCTTCAAAATCATTGAACTGGGCACAAGGGGCGGATTGTAGCGTACTTGACCGGCACTCGCGCAGAGGGGCCTTGCGCTTTATTTGGCCTGCCAGACAGCCGCCTGCCCGGCGCGATCTATGCTTGTAGTAAAGGCAATGTGTTCGGCCGGGTGTAGAGATGCGCATTTTCCTGACCTTTGAGTCAGAAAAATATTGACCAGTTCGTCAGGTCTGCTTATTGTCCGCCCAACAACAATAAAACCATTGCGAGGCCACCCCCGTGATCCAGTTTCTCGTCAACCAGGAGCTGCGTAATGAGCACGCCCTGGACCCGAACATGACGGTGCTGCAATACCTGCGCGAGCACCTGGGCAAACCCGGCACCAAGGAAGGCTGTGCCAGTGGTGACTGCGGTGCATGCACCGTGGTGGTCGGCGAACTGACCCAGGACGACCAGGGCCAGGACACCCTGCGCTACCGCAGCCTCAATTCGTGCCTGACCTTCGTGTCTTCGCTGCATGGCAAGCAGTTGATCAGCGTCGAAGGCCTCAAGCACCAGGGCGAACTGCACAGCGTGCAAAAAGCCATGGCCGACTGCCATGGTTCGCAATGCGGCTTCTGCACCCCAGGCTTCGTCATGTCGCTGTTCGCCCTGCAGAAAAACAGCCAAGGCCCCGACCTGCACCTGGCCCAGGAAGCCCTGGCCGGCAACCTGTGCCGCTGCACCGGCTACCGGCCGATCCTCGATGCTGCCGAGCAAAGCTGCCGCCAGCCTTGCCGCGACCAGTTCGATGCCCAGCAAGCCCAGACCATCAGCCGCCTCAAGGCCATCGCGCCGACCCAGACCGGCGAGCTCAACAGTGGCGACAAGCGCTGCCTGGTGCCGTTGACCGTGGCTGACCTGGCCGACCTGTACAGCTCGCACCCCGAAGCACGCCTGCTGGCCGGTGGTACCGACCTGGCACTGGAAGTGACCCAGTTCCACAAGACGCTCCCGGTGATGATCTATGTCGGCCACGTGGCCGAGCTCAAGCGCATCGACAAGACCGCCAGCCACCTGGAAATCGGCGCGGCCACCCCGCTCACCGACTGCTATGAAGCGCTCAATGCCGAGTACCCCGACTTCGGCGGCCTGCTGCACCGGTTTGCCTCGTTGCAGATCCGCAACCAAGGCACCTTGGGCGGCAATATCGGCAACGCCTCGCCGATTGGCGACTCGCCGCCCCTGCTGATTGCCTTGGATGCCCAGGTGGTGCTGCGCCAGGGCGAACGCCAGCGCACCCTGGCGCTGGAAGACTACTTCATCGATTACCGCATCACCGCGCGCCAGGACAGCGAGTTCATCGAGAAGATCATCGTGCCGCGCGCCAGCGATGACTGGGCCTTCCGCGCCTATAAAGTGTCCAAGCGCCTGGACGACGACATTTCCGCCGTGTGCGCAGCGTTCAACCTGAGCATCGAGAACGGTGTGGTCAGCGGCGTTCGGATCGCCTTCGGCGGCATGGCCGCCATTCCAAAACGTGCACGTGCCTGCGAAGCAGCCCTGCGCGGCAAAGCGTGGAACCAGGCCAGCATCGAGCGCGCCTGCCAGGCGCTGGCCGAAGACTTCACCCCGCTCAGCGACTTCCGCGCCAGCAAGGAGTACCGCCTGCTGACCGCACAGAACCTGCTGCGCAAGTACTTCATTGAACAGCAAACACCGCACATCGAAACCCGGGTGACCGCTTATGTCTAACCATCACGTAGCCAAGAGCCAGGCCGAGATGGCCGAACTGTTCAGCCAGGACCTGACCACCGGGGTCGGCCGCAGCGTCAAGCACGACAGTGCCGACAAGCACGTGGCCGGCGAAGCGGTGTACATCGATGACCGCCTGGAATTCCCCAACCAGTTGCACGTCTATGCGCGCACCGCCGACCGCGCCCACGCGCGCATCCTGCGTGTCGACACCACGCCGTGCTATGCCTTCGAGGGTGTACGCATCGCCATCACCCACGAAGACATCCCTGGCCTCAAGGACATCGGCCCGGTGGTGGCCGGCGACCCGCTGCTGGCCATCGACAAGGTCGAATTCTTCGGCCAGCCGGTGCTCGCCGTGGCTGCCCGCGACTTGGAAACCGCCCGCCGCGCAGCGATGGCGGCCATCATCGAATACGAAGACCTGGAGCCGGTACTGGATGTGGTCGAAGCGTTTCGCAAGAAGCACTTCGTGCTCGACAGCCACACCCACCAGCGCGGTGACTCCGCCGCCGCCCTGGCCAGCGCCCCGCACCGCCTGCAAGGCACCCTGCATATCGGCGGCCAGGAGCACTTCTACCTGGAAACCAACATTTCCTCGGTGATGCCGACCGAGGACGGCGGCATGATCGTCTACTGCTCCACGCAAAACCCCACCGAAGTGCAGAAGCTGGTCGCCGAAGTGCTGGACGTGCCGATGAACAAGATCGTCCTCGACATGCGCCGCATGGGCGGTGGTTTCGGCGGCAAGGAAACCCAAGCCGCCAGCCCGGCGTGCCTGTGTGCGGTGGTTGCGCACCTGACCGGCCAGCCAACCAAGATGCGCCTGCCGCGCGTCGAAGACATGATGATGACCGGCAAGCGCCACCCGTTCTATGTCGAGTACGACGTGGGCTTCGATGACACTGGCCGCCTGCACGGCATCAATTTCGACCTGGCCGGCAACTGCGGCTACTCGCCCGACCTGTCCGGCTCGATCGTCGACCGCGCCATGTTCCACTCCGACAACGCCTACTACCTGGGCGATGCCACCGTGCATGGCCACCGCTGCAAGACCAACACCGCCTCCAACACCGCCTACCGCGGCTTTGGCGGCCCGCAGGGCATGGTCGCCATCGAGCAGGTGATGGACCATATCGCCCGCCACCTGGGCCGCGACCCGCTGGCGGTGCGCAAGGCCAACTACTACGGCAAGACCGACCGCAACGTTACCCACTACTACCAGACCGTCGAGCACAACATGCTCGAAGAGATGACCGCCGAGCTTGAGGCCAGCAGCGATTACGCCGAGCGGCGCGAGTCGATTCGCCGCTTCAATGCCAACAGCCCGATTCTCAAGAAGGGCCTGGCGCTGACCCCGGTCAAGTTCGGTATCTCGTTCACCGCCACCTTCCTCAACCAGGCCGGTGCGCTGATCCACATCTACACCGACGGCAGTATCCACCTGAACCACGGCGGCACCGAGATGGGCCAGGGCCTGAACACCAAGGTGGCGCAGGTGGTGGCGCAGATTTTCCAGGTCGACTTCGACCGCATCCAGATCACCGCCACCAACACCGACAAGGTCCCCAACACCTCGCCTACCGCGGCTTCCAGCGGCGCCGACCTGAACGGCAAGGCCGCGCAGAACGCCGCCGAAATCCTCAAGAAGCGCCTGACCGAGTTCGCCGCACGGCATTACCAGGTGACCGAGGAAGACGTCGAGTTCCGCAACGGCCATGTGCGCGTGCGTGAGCAGATCGTCAGCTTCGAGCAACTGGTGCAGCAGGCGTACTTTGCCCAAGTGTCGCTGTCGAGCACTGGCTTCTACCGCACGCCGAAGATTTTCTACGACCGCAGCCAGGCTCGCGGTCGGCCGTTCTACTACTTCGCCTTCGGTGCAGCCTGCGTGGAAGTGGTCGTCGACACCCTGACGGGCGAGTACAAGATGCTGCGCGCCGACATCCTGCATGACGTCGGCGCCTCGCTGAACCCGGCCATCGATATCGGCCAGGTGGAAGGCGGTTTCATCCAGGGCATGGGCTGGCTGACCACCGAGGAGCTGGTGTGGAATGCCAAGGGCAAGTTGATGACCAACGGCCCGGCCAGCTACAAAGTGCCGGCGGTAGCCGACATGCCGCTGGACCTGCGCGTGAAGCTGGTGGAAAACCGCAAGAACCCGGAAGACACGGTGTTCCATTCCAAGGCCGTGGGCGAGCCGCCATTCATGCTTGGCATCGCCGCCTGGTGCGCGATCAAGGACGCCGTGGCCAGCATTGCCGACTATCGCCTGCAACCCCAGGTTGATGCCCCGGCAACGCCAGAGCGGGTGTTGTGGGGTTGCGAGCAGATGCGCAAGGCGGTGGCCGCCGCGCAGCCTGCATCGCAGGAGCTGGAAACCGTTAGCCACTGACCCTGCGCTCCGTTGGGTGTGTGTGTAGGAGCGGCCTTGCGTCGCGAAAGGGGCGCGAAGCGGCCCCAGCCAGCTCAGCAGCGAAGCTGAAATCCTGGGGCCGCTGCGCAGCCCTTTCGCGACGTAAGGCCGCTCCTACACAAGGCCCGCGTAGACAGAAGAGAGGTTGGATCATGCACCAATGGATCAACGCCCTCGCCGACCACCAGTCCCGCGGTGAACGCTGCGTGCTGGTGACCATCATCGAGGAACGCGGCTCTACCCCGCGTAACGCCGGCTCGAAAATGGTCGTCAGCGCCACCGCGCTGTTCGATACCATCGGCGGCGGCCACCTGGAATACAAGGCCCTGCATATCGCCCGGCAAATGCTCGAAGACCAGCGCACCACCCCGCACCTGGAGCGCTTCAGCCTGGGTGCAAGCCTCGGCCAGTGCTGCGGCGGCGTGACCGTGCTGCTGTTCGAGCCAATGGCCGCCGTGCAGGCGCAGATCGCGGTGTTCGGCGCGGGCCATGTCGGCCGCGCTCTGGTACCCTTGCTCGCCGCGTTGCCCTGCCGGGTGCGCTGGATCGATTCGCGCGAACAGGAATTTCCCGAGCTCATCCCCAACGGGGTGACCAAGGTGGTCAACGAGGAGCCCGTCGACGAAGTGGCCGACCTGCCAGCCGGCAGCTACTGCATCGTCATGACCCACAACCACCAGCTCGACCTGGAACTGACCGCCGCCATTCTCAAACGCAATGATTTCACCTGGTTCGGCCTGATCGGCTCGAAGACCAAACGGGCCAAGTTCGAGCACCGCCTGCGCGAGCGCGGCTTCGATGATGCCGTCGTGGCGCGCATGCGCTGCCCGATGGGCATTGCCGAGGTCAAGGGCAAGCTGCCGATCGAGATCGCCGTGTCCATCGCCGGCGAAATCATTGCCACCTACAACGCCTGCTTCGGCCAGCATGACGCTGCCGCCAACGCCGGCCCCATTGCCCAGTTGCTGCCGCCCTCCCGGCGCAGCCAAGCCATTTGACGAGCGCTTTATGACCGCAACCCGCAAAGCCTACCGTGCCGCCATCCTGCACAGCATCGCCGACCCGGCCGAAGTCGGCCTTGACGCCTCCCACGCTTACTACGAAGACGGCCTGCTGGTGGTCGACGATGGCCGCATCAGCGCCCTCGGCCACGCCAGCGACCTGCTGCCGACCCTGGATGCCGGCATCGAAGTGGTGCATTACCAGGATGCGTTGATCACCCCAGGCTTCATCGATACCCACATCCACTTCCCACAGACCGGCATGATCGGCTCGTACGGCGAACAGCTGCTGGACTGGCTCAACACCTACACCTTCCCGTGCGAGAAACAGTTCGCCGACAAGGGCCATGCCGACCAGGTCGCGAAAATCTTCCTCAAGGAACTGCTGCGCAACGGCACTACCACCGCCCTGGTGTTTGGCAGCGTGCACCCGGAGTCGGTCAACGCCTTGTTCGAAGAAGCCGAGCGCCTCGACCTGCGGATGATCGCCGGCAAGGTGATGATGGACCGCAATGCCCCTGACTACCTGACTGACACGGCCGAGTCCGGTTACAGCGAAAGCAAGGCATTGATCGAACGCTGGCACGGCAAGGGCCGCCTGCACTACGCAGTGACCCCACGTTTCGCACCGACCAGCACGCCAGAGCAACTGACACTCGCTGGCCAGTTGCTCAAGGAGCACCCAGGCGTGTACATGCACACGCACCTGTCCGAAAACCTCAAGGAAATCGACTGGGTCAAGTCACTGTTCCCGGAGCAGAAGGGCTACCTGGACGTGTACGACCACTTCGAGCTGCTCGGCGAGCGCTCGGTGTTCGCCCATGGCGTGCACCTGTGCGACGACGAGTGCCAGCGCCTGGCCGAAACCGGTTCGGCCGTGGCCTTCTGCCCGACGTCCAACCTGTTCCTCGGTAGCGGCCTGTTCAACCTGCCCCAGGCCGAGCGCTTCAAGGTCAACGTGGGCCTGGGCACCGACGTGGGCGCTGGCACCAGCTTCTCGCTGCTCAACACCCTCAACGAGGCGTACAAGGTCATGCAGTTGCAGGGCGCGCGCCTGCACCCCTACAAGTCGCTGTACCTGGCCACCCTCGGCGGCGCCCGCGCACTGCGCCTGGACGATCGCATCGGCAGCCTGCGCCCCGGCAACGATGCCGACTTCGTCGTGCTCGACTACAAGGCTACGCCGCTGCTGGACTACCGTATCCAGCAGTCCAACAGCATCGAAGAGACCCTGTTCGTGCTCACCACCCTGGGCGATGACCGCACCGTGCGGGAAACCTACGCCGCCGGGCGTTGCGTGCACCAGCGCTAAGGTTCTTTCGCCAGGCCCCGGTACAACGCGCCGCCGATCGCAGCCCCGATCAGCGGCGCCAGCCAGAACAGCCACAGCTGCTGCAGGGCCCAGCCACCGACGAACAGTGCCGGCCCCGTGCTACGCGCGGGGTTGACCGAAGTATTGGTCACCGGAATGGAGATCAGGTGGATCAGGGTCAGGGCCAGGCCGATGGCAATCGGCGCGAAACCTGCTGGGGCGCGGGAGTCGGTGGCGCCCATGATTACCACCAGGAACATCGCCGTCATCACCACTTCACTGATGAAACCCGCACCCAGTGTGTAGCCGCCGGGCGAGTGGTCGGCGTAGCCGTTTGAAGCCAATCCCGAAGACAACTCGAAACCGGCCTTGCCGCTGGCGATGAGGTAGATCACACCCGCAGCCAGGATGGCGCCGATCACCTGAGCGATCACGTAGGGCAGCAGCTCTTTGGCCGGGAAACGCCCGCCCACCACCAGCCCGAACGATACGGCAGGGTTTAGATGACAGCCGGAAATGTGGCCGATGGCGAAGGCCATGGTCAGCACTGTAAGGCCGAAGGCGAAAGCAACACCGAGAACGCCGATACCGAGGGGGGAACTGGCTGCGAGTACCGCACTGCCGCAGCCACCAAGGACCAGCCAGAAGGTGCCGATCAATTCGGCACCCATGCGTTTACCGAGGGACATGCTCATGAATCCATTCCTCAAGAAGTTGAACGCAACGAATGCGCAAGCCCAACTGCTTGATGAAGGTTTGCTCACAAGAATTTAGCAGACCTTTGGCTGATGTGTAGGAGCGGGCAAGCCCGCGCCTGCAAAACCCCACATCTACCGAGGCAAACGATCAACCCTTGGCCGAAACCTTTGGCTTTTTCAGCAGGTGCGAGAACACCGCATGCAGATCGTCCGAAGCACTCTCCTCGTCCAGGTTCAGCTTGCTGTCGATGTGGTCCATGTGGTGCATCATCAAGCTCACCGCCTGCTCGGCGTCACGCGCTTCGATGGCATCGATCAGCTGCATGTGCTCGTCATAGGAGCAATGCGAGCGGTTGCCGCTTTCATACTGGGCAATGATCAGCGAGGTCTGCGACACCAGGCTGCGCTGGAAGCTGACCAGGGGCGCATTGCCCGCCGCTTCGGCCAGCTTGAGGTGGAATTCGCCAGAAAGACGGATACCCGCACCCCGATCGCCGCGGGAGAAGCTGTCGCGCTCCTCGCGCACCATCTGCCGCAGCTCGTTGAGCTGGTCGAGGGTGGCGTGCTCCACGGCCAGTTCGGTGATCGCGCGTTCGACCATGCGCCGCGAGAAGAACACCTGGCGCGCCTCTTCAACCGTCGGGCTGGCCACCACCGCACCGCGGTTGGGCCGCAACAGCACCACGCTTTCGTGGGCCAGGCGCGACAGGGCGCGGCGGATGATGGTGCGGCTGACGCCGAAGATCTCGCCCAGCGCTTCCTCGCTCAACTTGGTGCCCGGAGCCAGACGCTGTTCGAGGATCGCCTCGAAAATATGCGCGTAGACGATGTCGTCCTGGGTACCACTGCGCCCGGCCTTGCCAGTGCGCACAGGTTTTTTCAGAGGTTGCAGCTGTTCGTTCATGGGCACTCGAGCACGTGGATCCACCAGTCGGACCTTGACTGTAACGCGTGTCAGAGGGTGGCTGGCAAGTCCTGAAAAGGGATGAAGGACCAAGGTATGGCGCCATTGTACACAGGCTGACCCGTTTCTGCAGGTGGCCTTTCACATATATAGCCGTTGTACGCGCATTTGTGCGCACAAAAGATAAAACATTATTTGCATTCTTTGTACACAAAAGCATAATCCACCGTGCGACTTCCTGACCCATAAGTCAACAAAATGGTCAGGCGTCTGCCTTCCCCTCGCGGAGCCGCCAAGTGCATGCGCAGGACAATGGCTCCGACACAACAAGAAAGACTTGAGGAGTACCCGCTGTGGAAAGCCGCAAATCCGAAGCCCCTACGCTGGATCTCGCCCCACCGCTCGAAACGAGCTGGCTGGAACGGATTTTCAAACTCAAGCAACACGGCAGCACCGTCAAAACCGAAATGATTGCCGGGGTGACCACCTTCATCACCATGGCCTACATCATCTTCGTCAACCCCAACATCATGGCCGACGCCGGCATCGACCACGGCGCGGCCTTCGTCGCCACCTGCATCGCCGCAGCGCTGGGCTGCCTGCTGATGGGCCTGTACGCCAACTGGCCGGTGGGCCTGGCGCCCGGCATGGGCCTGAACGCCTTCTTCACCTACACCGTGGTCGGCACCATGGGCTACAACTGGGAAACGGCACTGGGCGCGGTATTCGTCTCGGGCGTGCTGTTCATGTTCCTGACCTTGTCGAAGGTGCGCGAGTGGCTGCTCAACAGCATCCCGTTGAGCCTGCGCCATGCGATGGGGGCCGGCGTCGGATTGTTTCTCGGACTGATCGGCCTGAAGACCGCAGGTATCATCGTCGACAGCCCGGCCACGCTGATCAAGCTGGGCTCGCTGCATGAACCCGGCCCACTGCTGGCGGCGGTGTGCTTCCTGTCGATTGCCATCCTCAGCTACAAACGGGTATTCGGCGCGATCCTGATCAGCATCATCGGCGTCACCCTCGCCGGCTGGGGGCTTGGCCTGGTGAAGTTTGGCGGGGTGGTATCGATGCCACCGAGCCTGACGCCGACCTGGATGGCCATGGATGTCGCCGGCGTGTTCAACGTCAGCATGATCAGCGTGGTGCTGGCATTCCTCTTCGTGCACATGTTCGACACCGCCGGCACCCTGATGGGCGTGGCACAACGGGCCAACCTGGTGGCGCCTGATGGGCGTATCGAAAACCTGTCACGGGCGTTGAAAGCAGACAGTGCGTCCAGCGTATTCGGCGCGGTGGTCGGCGTGCCGCCGGTCACCAGCTATGTAGAAAGTGCCGCAGGCGTGGCCGCCGGTGGCCGGACTGGCCTGACAGCTGTGGTGGTGGGGCTGCTGTTCATTGCAGCGATGTTCTTCGCGCCGCTGGCCGGGATGATTCCGGCTTATGCCACTGCGGGTGCATTGATCTACGTGGCCATGCTGATGATGGGCAGCATGGCGCATATCCACTGGGACGAAGCCACCGACAGCATTCCGGCGATCGTCACGGTGATCATGATGCCGCTGACCTTCTCGGTCGCCGACGGTATTGCCCTGGGCTTCATCACCTATGTGGCATTGAAGGCGGGCACTGGCAAGTACAAGGAAATCTCGGCCAGCCTCTGGGTGCTGTGCGCGATCTTCATTGCCAAGTTCGTGTTCCTTTAAGTCATTGATTACCCGGCTTTAGAGTTTCAGTGCATTCAAGATCAAGCGCCGCCCCCGCGGCGCTCGATCTCATGGCCACTACAACATCCAAGCCGCCCCCCATCACTTTCCGCCAGACGAAAAAAAGCCCGCCAGTGTGAGAGCGGGCCAAAGGACCTACGAAGATTCTTCTAGCGACCAACTAGCTTCCGCGATAGGTCGAATAGCTATACGGCGAGATCAGCAGCGGCACGTGGTAGTGCTCCTGCTGCTCGTCGATGCCAAAACGCAGCACAACAACATCCAGAAACGCCGTGTCCGGCAGCTGTACGCCGCGAGCACGGTAGTAGGCGCCAGCACTGAACTGCAGCTGGTAAACGCCGGTACGGTAATCGTCACCCTGCAGCAGCGGCGCATCGACGCGGCCATCGCTGTTGGTCAGGGCGGTGTTAACCAGCTCCAACTGCTGGCCTTCGACGCGATACAGCTCGACCTTGATCGAGCTGCCCGGGCAGCCATGCGCGGCATCCAGTACGTGTGTGGTCAAACGTCCCATTGCTTGTCGCCTCTTGTTCAATCTGTGGGCAAAAAATACACGGCCATCATCACGCCAAACGGCCTGCGATGTGCGGGAATGGCGTTATTAAGACATTCCATCGCCAAATTGTACACAATTTTTTGAACCCATCCGTCGCCGCCTCCCTAAAGCCGCCATACAGTCGCAAATACAGACGCCATGCCGACACCCACGTCATTAGCTGACCAACCAGGCAGGTTTATTGCAAGGGATTCTCAGGCGACAAAAGGGAAGAAATGCGGAAAAACAGGCTTACAAAAGATTTCAGAAGTTGTATACAATCAGCCCATCCGGTGGTGCGACATCCCGACGCGGCCCGCCCACCCCCGCACTAACGCACAAGAAGGAAGACTGCAGTGAGCGCTGACTATCCTCGCGACCTGATCGGTTACGGCAACAACCCACCTCACCCGCAATGGCCGGGCAACGCCCGCATTGCACTGTCCTTCGTCCTGAACTACGAAGAAGGTGGCGAGCGCAACATCCTGCACGGTGACAAAGAGTCCGAAGCCTTCCTGTCCGAGATGGTGGCTGCCCAGCCGTTGCAGGGCCAGCGCAACATGAGCATGGAATCGCTGTATGAATACGGCAGCCGTGCCGGCGTGTGGCGCCTGCTCAAGCTGTTCAAGGACAGCGGCGTGCCGCTGACCGTGTTCGCCGTGGCCATGGCCGCCCAGCGCCACCCGGACGTGATCCGCGCCATGGCCGAAGCCGGCCACGAGATCTGCAGCCACGGCTACCGCTGGATCGACTACCAGAACATGGATGAAGCGCAGGAGCGCGAGCACATGCTCGAGGCCATCCGCATCCTCACCGAACTGACCGGCGAACGCCCGGTGGGCTGGTACACCGGCCGCACCGGCCCGAACACCCGCCGCCTGGTGATGGAGGAAGGTGGCTTCCTCTATGACAGCGACACCTACGACGACGACCTGCCCTACTGGGAGCCGAACAACCCGACCGGCAAGCCGCACCTGGTGATCCCCTACACCCTGGACACCAACGACATGCGCTTCACCCAGGTACAGGGCTTCAACTGCGGCGAGCAGTTCTTCCAGTACCTCAAGGACGCCTTCGATGTGCTCTACGCCGAAGGCGCCGAAGCACCGAAGATGCTCTCCATCGGCCTGCACTGCCGCCTGGTCGGCCGCCCGGCGCGCCTGGCCGCGCTGAAGCGCTTCGTCGACTACGCCAAGAGCCATGACCAGGTCTGGTTCGCCCGTCGCGCGGACATCGCCCGCCACTGGCACGCCACCCACCCGTACAAGAAAGAGAACGCCTGATGACCGCCTTCAAGACCCTCAAGCCCTCCACCCTGGGCCGTGACGCATTCGTCGCCGCCTTCGCCGATATCTACGAGCACTCGCCGTGGGTCGCTGAAAAAGCCTATGGCCTGGGCAACCTGATCGAGTTGGACGAGGTCGAGGCGCTGCACCAGCGTATGAGCGACATCCTGCTCAGCGCCAGCCACGCCGACCAGTTGGCGCTGATCAACGCTCACCCGGACCTGGCTGGCAAAGCGGCCATCCAAGGCGAGCTGACCGAATCGAGCACCAACGAGCAGGCCGGCGCCGGTATCCACCAGTGCACCGCCGAAGAGTTCGCCCGTTTCACCGAGCTCAACGACGCCTACAAGGCCAAGTTCCAGTTCCCGTTCATCATGGCGGTCAAGGGCAGCAACCGGCACCAGATCCTCGCCGCTTTCGAAAAACGCATCCACAACGACAGCGATGCCGAATTCAAGGAAGCCCTGGCGCAGATCAACCTGATCGCCCTGTTCCGTCTGCTGCAGCTGTAATTACCGCTGCAACGAACGTTAGAGCCCTTTCAAGAATAACGAACATAGAAGAGATAACCGCATGCGCACCCTGATGATCGAGCCCCTGACCAAAGAAGCCTTCGCCCCGTTCGGTGACGTGATCGAAACCGATGGCAGTGACCACTTCATGATCAACAACGGCTCGACCATGCGCTTTCACAAGCTCGCCACGGTCGAGACCGCCGAGCCTGAAGACAAAGCGATCATCAGCATCTTCCGCGCCGACGCGCTGGACATGCCGCTGACCGTACGCATGCTGGAACGCCATCCGCTGGGCAGCCAGGCTTTCATCCCGCTGCTCGGCAACCCCTTTCTGATCGTGGTCGCGCCCGTTGGCGATGCACCTGTATCAGGTTTGGTCCGCGCCTTCCGCAGTAACGGCAGGCAGGGCATCAATTACCATCGCGGCGTCTGGCACCACCCGGTGCTGACGATCGAAAAGCGGGATGATTTCCTGGTGGTTGATCGCAGTGGTTCTGGCAACAACTGCGATGAGCATTACTTCACCGAGGAACAGATGCTGATCCTCAATCCCCACCAATAAGAAAAGGTCGATCATCGCAAGGTGATTGGCAGAGGTACATACTGTGGAAGCACACCTTCACGAATGGCTGAACCTGAGCATTCGCTGGGTTCACATGATCACCGGTGTCGCCTGGATCGGTGCATCGTTCTACTTCGTCTGGCTGGAGAACCACCTGAACCGAAGCAACCCGCGCGATGGGTTGTCGGGTGATCTCTGGGCGATTCACGGCGGTGGTATCTACCACCTGGAGAAATACAAACTCGCACCCCCGAAAATGCCCGAGAACCTGCACTGGTTCAAATGGGAAGCCTACTTCACCTGGATGTCCGGTATCGCCCTGCTGTGCGTGGTGTTCTACTGGAACCCGGCCCTGTACCTGCTGGCCCCTGGCAGCACCCTGAGCGGTGCCGAAGGCGTGGCCATCGGTATCGGTTCGCTGATCGCTGGCTGGTTCATCTACGACTTCCTGTGCGACTCGCCCCTGGGCAAGAAGCCAGCGCTGCTCGGTGGTGTGCTGTTCGTGCTGATCATCGCCGCCTGCTGGGGCTTCAGCCTGGTGTTCAGCGGCCGTGGCGCATACCTGCACACCGGCGCGATCATCGGCACCATCATGGTCGGCAACGTGTTCCGCATCATCATGCCGGCCCAGCGCCAGCTGGTGGCCGCGATCGAGAGCAACACCACCCCGGACCCGCGCCTGCCGGCCAAGGGGCTGCTGCGCTCGCGCCACAACAACTACTTCACCCTGCCGGTGCTGTTCATCATGATCAGCAACCATTTCCCGAGCACCTACGGTAGCCAGTACAACTGGCTGATCCTGGCCGGTATCGCAGTAGCCGCGGTTCTGATCCGCCACTACTTCAACACCCGCCACGACAGCAACAAGTACGCCTGGACCCTGCCGGTAGGCGCCCTGGCGATGATCTGCCTGGCCTACGTCACCGGCCCGAAACCGATGGCCGTAAGCCCTGAGCAAGCCGCAGCGAAGATCGAGTACCAGCCGCTGCCTGCAACTGCTGTCGGTGGCAAGACCGCTGCCGAGCAGCGCGCCGAGGACGCCGCCAAGGCTGCGCAAGCGCCAGCCGCACCTGCGCAAGCACCGGCCCAGGCCGCTGCCCAGGCCGGTGGTGGCGACTTCGACAAGATCCACAATGTCATCCAGGAACGCTGCACCGTGTGCCACTCGTCGAAACCGACCAGCCCACTGTTCAGCGCCGCCCCTGCTGGCGTGATGTTCGACACCCCGCAGCAGATCCAGGCCCAGGCCGCGCGCATTCAGGCGCAAGCGGTCGCCAGCCAGATCATGCCGCTGGGCAACATCACCCAGATGACCACCGAAGAGCGCAAGCTCGTTGGTGACTGGATCGCCAAAGGCGCCCAGGTCAACTGATAGAAGCCGCAAGCTTCAAGCCTCAAGCTGTAAGTCGTAGGTAACAAGCAAGCATCGAGCGTCAAGCTCCAACGCGGATCACCAAGCTTCTTCTTGAAGCTTGCCGCTTGGAGCTTGCCGCTTGGATCCGAGAATAAAAACAAAACTCGAGGTGCTGCATGTCCGAGTCACGCAAGGCGTACATCCCTGTTGCGCCGCCGCGTCAGCCTCTGCCCCTGTTCCAACTGATTCTGGTAGGCCTGCAACATGTACTGCTGATGTACGGAGGCGCGATTGCCGTGCCTTTGATCATTGGCCAGGCTGCTGGATTGTCCCGTGAAGAAGTTGCCTTCCTGATCAACGCCGACCTGCTGGTCGCAGGCGTCGCCACCATCATCCAGTCGTTCGGTATCGGCCCGGTAGGGATCCGCATGCCGGTGATGATGGGTGCCAGCTTCGCTGCCGTCGGCAGCATGGTGGCCATGGCCGGCATGCCCGGCGTGGGCTTGCAGGGGATCTTCGGCGCGACCATCGCCGCCGGGTTCTTCGGCATGCTGATCGCGCCCTTCATGTCCAAAGTCGTGCGCTTCTTCCCGCCCCTGGTTACCGGTACCGTGATCACCTCGATCGGCCTGTCGCTATTCCCGGTTGCGGTCAACTGGGCCGGTGGCGGCCATGAGGCAGAAGCCTTCGGTTCGCCCATCTACCTGATGGTCGCGGGCCTGGTGCTGGCCGTGATCCTGTTGATCAACCGCTTCATGCGCGGCTTCTGGGTCAACGTTTCGGTGCTGGTGGGCATGGGCCTGGGTTACATCCTGGCCGGCTCCATCGGCATGGTCGACCTGTCTGGCCTGAGCCAGGCACCGTGGCTGCAAGTGGTGACCCCACTGCACTTCGGCATGCCGACCTTCAGCCTGGCGCCGATCCTGTCGATGTGCCTGGTGGTGGTGATCATCTTCGTCGAGTCCACGGGCATGTTCCTCGCCCTGGGCAAGGTGACCGATCGTGAAGTCACCCCCGGCATGCTGCGTCGCGGCCTGCTGTGCGATGCCGGCGCGTCGTTCATCGCGGGCTTCTTCAACACCTTCACCCACTCCTCGTTCGCCCAGAACATCGGCCTGGTGCAGATGACCGGGGTACGCTGCCGCTACGTTACCGTGGTGGCCGGTGCGCTGTTGATCATGCTCAGCCTGCTGCCCAAGGCGGCCTACCTGATTGCCTCGATCCCGCCTGCGGTACTGGGCGGCGCGTCCATTGCCATGTTCGGCATGGTCACCGCCACCGGGATCAAGATTCTTCAGGAAGCGGACATCGGCGACCGTCGCAACCAGTTGCTGGTGGCGGTGAGCGTCGGTTTCGGGCTGATCCCCGTGGTGCGCCCGGATTTCTTCGCGCAGATGCCGCAGTGGATGGAACCGATCACCCACAGTGGCATCGCCATGGCCACGGTCAGCGCCCTGGTGTTGAACGTGTTGTTCAACATCCTCGGTGGCGCCGACCGCGCAGCGCATAACGACGCCTGTCACCAGCATTGAGCCCGAGGGGCGGCGCATTGGCCGCCCCTCACTCACACCCGCAGTAACCGCTACACCGTCGGCCCGCCGGAATGGGCCGCTCGGGGCGCCCCTGCGCGCTAAAAACACCGCCAACAAAAACAATAAGTCCGGGAATCACAACATGAAGCGCATCACCTCGTCCCTGTTGTTGGGCAGCAGCCTGCTGGCCACCCTCCCCTCGCATGCAGGCGAATGGCTGCAATGGCACGGCGAAAGCCTGACCTACCTGTACGGCAAGGACTTCAAGGTCAACCCTGGTATCCAGCAGACCATCACGTTCGAGCACGCCAACAAATGGAAGTACGGCGACACCTTCATGTTCGTCGACAAGATTTTCTACAACGGCAAGGCCGACCCCGGCAAAGGCGTGACCACCTACTACGGTGAATTCAGCCCGCGCCTGTCGCTTGGCAAGATGACCGGCCACAAATTCGAGTTCGGCCCGATCAAGGACGTGCTGATCGCCATGACCTACGAGCGTGGCGAAGGCGACAACGAGGCCTACCTGATCGGCCCCGGTTTCGATCTGGCCGTCCCCGGCTTCAACTATTTCACCTTGAACTTCTACGTGCGCAACACCGAGGGCAGCCGCCCTGGGGACAACGTCTGGCAGATCACCCCGGCGTGGTCCTACACCATCCCCGTGGGCCGCTCCGACATCCTGATCGACGGTTACATGGACTGGGTGGTGGACAACGACCAGACCCGTCGCGGCACCTACCACGCCAACCTGCAGTTCAACCCACAGGTCAAGTATGACCTGGGTAAGGCCCTGAACCTGGGCGCCAAGCAGTTGTACGTAGGCTTTGAATACAGCTACTGGAAGGACAAGTACGGCATCGACAGCCGTGGCAACGTGGACAGTAATCAGAGCGTCGCCAGCGCCCTGGTCAAAGTCCATTTCTAAGAAACTGACCAAACGCACAAGTTTGTTTCACAGCGCTCCAGGACGGGGCACTTGAGGACCGGCGCGCAAGCCAGTAATCTGCGCGCCCCCTCGCTCAGGGCAGAACGGATTCTGCCTGCGTTTACTGACCGCTCAGTCAATGAATTCGGGCGGTTGGCCAACGTATTGCCAGCCTGAAAAACCCTTTTCATCCGTTCAGAACGTAGTCGAGCAGGAAGGTTGTGCCAGCCCCGAAAAGTTGGCGCAGCTCTTGCCAAACAGCTGTGGCCTATCGAAAAAAGCTGACTCAAAAGACAAAAAAGCGCCAACAACGAGCGCTGACAACAGATCAATCAAGGGAGCGACACTCGCAATGCGTACCATCAACAGCCTGATCCTCGCCGGCGGCCTGCTGGCCTGCGGCACCACCTTCGGCGGCGACCTGCTGCAGTGGCAGAACAACAGCCTCACCTACCTGTGGGGCAAGAACTTCAAGGTCAACCCCGAGATCCAGCAGACGGTGACGTTCGAGCATGCCGATGGCTGGAAGTACGGCGACAACTTCATCTTCGTCGACAAGATCTTCTACCAGGGCAAGAAAGACGCCGGGAACGGCCCCAACACCTACTACGGTGAAATCAGCCCGCGCCTGTCGTTTGGCAAGATCTTCGACCAGAAGCTGGCGTTCGGCCCGGTCAAGGACGTGCTGTTGGCGATGACCTACGAGTTTGGCGAGGGGGATACCGAGTCTTACCTGATCGGCCCTGGCTTCGACCTGGACATCCCGGGCTTCGACTACTTCCAGCTGAACTTCTACCAGCGCACCACCGACGGCAGCCGTGCGGGTGACAACGTCTGGCAGATTACCCCGGTGTGGTCGTACACCATCCCTGTGGGCTCGTCCGACATCCTCATCGACGGTTTCATGGACTGGGTGGTGGACAACGACGAGAACCGTCGCGGTACCTACCAGGCCAACCTGCACTTCAACCCGCAGGTCAAATATGACCTGGGCAAGGCGTTGCACCTGGGTGAGAAGCAGCTGTACGTAGGTTTTGAGTACGACTACTGGAAGAACAAGTACGGCATCAAGGACAGCGATGCCTTCACGACCGACCAGAATACGGCGAGCTTCCTGGTCAAGGTTCACTTCTGACCTGAAAGACCACAGGGGCCGCTTTGCGGCCCCTGTGTCACAGTCACTGAGCCGGGCGCATTACCCGCCACAACTTGCTCAAACCGCTCACTACCGCCAACACGGCAGCGCCCGCAACAATGCCCACACCCCCGTTGAGCAATGCGCCCGTCAGCGCCCCGCCGCGCCCTTCGCTGAACGCCTCGATCGCATGATGCAACGGCCCGATGCCATGCACCAGAATCCCGCCGCCGACCAAGAACATCGCCGCAGTGCCGATCACCGACAGGCTTTTCATCATGTAAGGCGCCGCGCGCAGGATGCCGTTACCCACCACCTGGGCCAGCTTCGATGCCTTCTGCGTCATCCACAGGCCCAGGTCATCGAGCTTGACGATGCCGCCCACCAGCCCGTAAACGCCGATGGTCATGACAATGGCGATACCCGACAGCACGATGATCTGCTGGGTCAACGGCGCATCGGCTACGGTGCCCAGAGTAATGGCGATGATTTCTGCCGAGAGAATGAAGTCGGTGCGCACCGCGCCTTTGATCTTGGTTTTCTCGAAGGCCACCAGGTCGACATTGGCGTCGGCCACGGCTTCCTTGCGCGCCTCATGCTGCGCCTCGTCCTCTTCCTTGCTGTGCAAGAACTTGTGTGCGAGCTTTTCGAAGCCCTCGTAGCACAGGTAAGCGCCGCCGATCATCAACAAGGGCGTTACCGCCCAAGGGATGAACGCACTGATCAGCAACGCCGCCGGCACCAGGATCGCCTTGTTGACGAACGAGCCCTTGGCCACCGCCCACACCACCGGGATCTCGCGCTCGGCGCGTACGCCAGTGACCTGCTGAGCATTGAGCGCCAGGTCGTCGCCCAATACGCCAGCAGTCTTCTTCGCCGCGACTTTGGTCATGAGTGACACGTCGTCGAGCACCGTGGCGATGTCGTCGATCAGTACCAGTAGACTGCTGCCTGCCATGTTTGCCTGTTTCCCGTGAAATGAATGCGCCGGAGTCTAGCCCAAAGTCGCTGCCTTGAGCGCCCGTCGAGCCCGGTGCTACCATGCCCGATCCCTCTTAGAGGTGGCCAGACACGAGGAAGATCCCTGACCATGAGCACCATTCGCGAGCGCAACAAGGAACTGATCCTGCGCGCGGCCAGCGAGGAATTCGCCGACAAGGGCTTCGCCGCCACCAAGACCAGCGATATCGCGGCCAAGGCCGGCCTGCCCAAGCCAAACGTGTACTACTACTTCAAATCCAAGGACAACCTCTACCGCGAGGTCCTGGAGAGCATCATCGCGCCTATCATGCAGGCCTCGACGCCGTTCAATGCCGACGGTGACCCCAAGGAAGTGTTGAGTTCGTACATTCGCTCGAAGATCCGCATCTCGCGCGACCTGCCGCATGCATCCAAGGTGTTTGCCAGCGAGATCATGCACGGTGCGCCGCATTTGTCGCCCAACCAGGTCGAGCAGCTCAACGAACAGGCGCGGCACAACATCGAGTGCATCCAGGGCTGGATCGAGCGCGGGCAGATTGCCAATGTGGATGCGCATCACCTGATGTTCAGCATCTGGGCGGCGACCCAGACCTATGCCGATTTCGATTGGCAGATCTCGGCGGTAACGGGCAAGGCCAAGCTGGCCGACAGCGATTATGACGCTGCGGCCGAGACCATCATCCGGCTGGTGCTCAAGGGCTGTGAGCCTGAGGCGGCCTGATCGGGCCAATGGGGCTGCTATGCAGCCCGTTCGCGACACAAGGCCGCTCCTGTAGGAGCGGCCTTGCGTCGCGATGGGCCGCAAAGCGGCCCCAACAATCTAAGTTTTTACGCCGCCACCCCCGCATCCGCCGTCAACCCAACCTCCTCGATCGCACTGATCGCGCACTGCTCGTCGATATCCGACGTATCGCCGCTGATCCCTACCGCACCCAGCACCTTGCCGTCCTGATCACGAATCAGCACGCCACCCGGCGCCGGCACCACAGGCCGCTCCCCTAACCCATTCAGCGCGGCAAAGAACGCCGGCCGTTGCTGCGCATCCAGTGCCAGCAAACGCGAGCCCTTGCCCAAGGCAATCGCACCCCAGGCTTTACCGGTGGCCACTTCCGGGCGAATCAGGCTAGCGCCATCTTCCCGCTGCAGCGCCAGCACGTGCCCGCCCGCATCCAGCACCGCCACGGTCAGTGGCGCCGCATTGATCTTGCGGCCTGCGGCCAGCGCGGCATTCACCAGGCTTACCGCGACTTTCAGGTTCAGAACGTTCATGAAAAGGTCCTCTTCTTGTTGTGAGAAGCCCTGAGGGCAGTTGAAAACCGATGACCTAAATAGAACACAACGAAAGATATTTTTGTATACAATATTTTTAAACGATCGTACCAGATCCGACAGAACCCAGTTTTCACGGGCTCTCCGACGAAAGCCAGCTTCCCCGATGAAAATCCATTGACCTAGCCCGCCAGGCGTGAATACACTCTGTCGCAAAGCAAGTTGTATACAATTACAAAATCGATGAGGCACAACCCATGAGCAAAATGAGAGCAATCGATGCAGCCGTTCTGGTCATGCGCCGTGAAGGTGTAGATACCGCGTTCGGCATCCCAGGGGCTGCCATCAACCCGCTGTACTCAGCCCTGAAGAAAGTCGGTGGCATCGATCACGTCCTCGCTCGTCACGTCGAAGGTGCCTCGCACATGGCCGAGGGCTACACCCGTGCCAACCCGGGCAACATCGGCGTGTGCATCGGTACCTCCGGCCCTGCCGGCACCGACATGGTCACCGGCCTGTACAGCGCGTCGGCCGACTCCATTCCAATCCTCTGCATCACTGGCCAAGCCCCGCGTGCACGTCTGCACAAGGAAGACTTCCAGGCCGTCGACATCACCAGCATCGTCAAGCCGGTCACCAAGTGGGCCACCACCGTACTGGAGCCAGGCCAAGTGCCTTACGCGTTCCAGAAGGCCTTCTATGAAATGCGTACCGGCCGCCCAGGCCCGGTACTGATCGACCTGCCGTTCGATGTGCAGATGGCCGAAATCGAATTCGACATCGACGCCTACGAGCCACTGGCCGTCAACAAGCCATCCGCCACCCGCGTCCAGGCCGAAAAAGCCCTGGCCCTGCTCAACGATGCCGAACGCCCACTGCTGGTTGCAGGTGGCGGCATCATCAACGCCGACGCCAGCGACAAGCTGGTCGAGTTCGCCGAGCTGACCGGCGTACCGGTGATCCCGACCCTGATGGGCTGGGGCACCATCCCGGACGACCACGCCCTGATGGTCGGCATGGTCGGCCTGCAGACTTCGCACCGCTACGGCAACGCCACCCTGCTGAAATCCGACCTGGTGTTCGGTATCGGTAACCGTTGGGCCAACCGCCACACCGGCTCCGTCGATGTTTACACCGAAGGCCGCAAGTTCGTGCACGTGGACATCGAGCCCACCCAGATCGGCCGCGTGTTCACTCCCGACCTGGGCATCGTCTCGGACGCCGGCAAGGCGCTGGACGTGTTCCTCGAAGTGGCCCGCGAGTGGAAAGCCGCCGGCAAGCTCAAGGACCGCAGCGCCTGGCTGGAAGACTGCCAGCAGCGCAAGGCCAGCCTGCAGCGCAAGACCCACTTCGACAACGTGCCGGTCAAGCCGCAGCGCGTGTACGAAGAGATGAACCAGGTATTCGGCAAGGACACCTGCTACGTCAGCACCATCGGCCTGTCGCAGATCGCCGGTGCGCAGTTCCTGCACGTGTACAAGCCACGCAACTGGATCAACTGCGGCCAGGCCGGCCCGCTGGGCTGGACCATCCCTGCCGCCCTGGGCGTGGTCAAGGCCGACCCATCGCGCAAGGTTGTCGCCCTGTCGGGTGACTACGACTTCCAGTTCATGATCGAAGAACTGGCTGTCGGTGCGCAGTTCAACCTGCCGTACGTTCACGTGCTGGTGAACAACGCCTACCTCGGCCTGATCCGCCAGGCGCAGCGTGGCTTCGACATGGATTACTGTGTACAACTGGCGTTCGAGAACATCAACTCGACCGACGCTGCCAGCTACGGTGTCGACCACGTTGCCGTGGTCGAAGGCCTGGGCTGCAAGGCCATCCGCGTATTCGAACCAGGCGAAATCGCCCCTGCCCTGCTCAAGGCGCAGAAGATGGCCGAAGAGTTCCGCGTGCCGGTGGTGGTCGAGGTGATCCTCGAGCGTGTCACCAACATTTCCATGGGTACCGAGATCAACGCCGTCAACGAGTTCGAAGACTTGGCCCTGGTCGGCAACGACGCGCCAACCGCGATCTCGATGCTCGACTGATTGCCTGACGCCCCCGTGCATCCCGCCTATGTGGCGCCGGGGGCTTTAATCTGCAAGGAGACAACCATGCCTCGCTTCGCTGCCAACCTGTCCATGCTGTTCACCGAACAGGACTTCCTGGCCCGCTTCAAGGCCGCCGCCGATGCTGGTTTCAGCGGTGTCGAATACCTCTTCCCGTACGATTTCAGCGCTGCCGAAATCAAGCAACAGCTCGACGCTCACGGCCTGACCCAGGTGCTGTTCAACCTGCCGGCCGGCGATTGGGGCAAGGGCGAACGCGGTATTGCCTGCCACCCGGACCGCGTCGAAGAATTCCGCGCCGGCGTCGACAAGGCCATCGAATACGCCAAGGTACTGGGCAACACCCAGGTCAACGCCTTGGCCGGCATTCGCCCGCAGGGCCTGCAATGCGCCGACGTGCGCAAGACCTTCGTCGACAACCTGCGCTTTGCCGCCGACAAGCTCAAGGCCGCAGGCATTCGCCTGGTCATGGAAATGATCAACACCCGCGACATCCCGGGCTTCTACCTGAACACCACCCAGCAAGCCCTGGACATCCAGGCCGAAGTCGGCAGCGACAACCTGTTCCTGCAGTACGACATCTACCACATGCAGATCATGGAAGGTGACCTGGCCCGCACCATTGAGGGCAACCTGAAACTGATCAACCACATCCAGCTGGCCGACAACCCGGGCCGCAACGAACCAGGCACCGGCGAGATCAACTACCGCTTCCTGTTCGAGCACCTGGACCGCATCGGCTACCAGGGCTGGGTGGGCGCGGAATACAAGCCACTGACCACGACCGAAGCAGGTCTGGGCTGGCTGAAGACTCATAACGCAATTTAAGGGCGAATACGCACTTTGTAGGAGCGGCCTTGCGTCGCGATGGGCTGCGCAGCAGCCCCGGCAATCTTTGCTGTGGCCGAAATTCTGGGGGCGCTGCGCCCCCTTTCCGACCGGTCCGGCGCCCCGGCAAGGCCGCTCCTACAATGGGACGCGTCGCCTGCTCCATCGAGATTCAACAACTACAACGAGGTAATCTCTCATGGCTAAAATCGGTTTTATCGGCACCGGCATCATGGGCAAGCCCATGGCTCAGAACCTGCAAAAAGCAGGTCACAGCCTGTTCGTCTCCACCCACCACGATGCTGCCCCGGCCGACCTGATCGCCGCCGGCGCCGTGGCCCTGGCTAACCCGAAAGAAGTTGCCCAGGAAGCTGAGTTCATCATCGTCATGGTCCCCGACACCCCACAGGTCGAAGCCGTCCTGTTCGGTGAAAACGGCGTGGCCGAAGGTGTGGGCCCGAACAAGGTAGTGATCGACATGAGCTCGATCTCCCCTACCGCCACCAAGGCCTTCGCCGAGAAGATCAAGGCCACTGGCGCCGCCTACCTGGACGCCCCGGTGTCCGGCGGTGAAGTCGGTGCCAAGGCTGCGACCCTGAGCATCATGGTCGGCGGTTGCCCGAAAGCCTTCGAGCGCGCACTGCCGCTGTTCGAAGCCATGGGCAAGAACATCACCCGCGTGGGTGGCAACGGCGACGGCCAGACCGCCAAGGTCGCCAACCAGATCATCGTCGCCCTGAACATCCAGGCCGTCAGCGAAGCGCTGCTGTTCGCCGCCAAGAACGGCGCCGACCCTGCCAAGGTGCGTGAAGCACTGATGGGCGGCTTCGCTTCGTCGAAAATCCTCGAAGTGCACGCCGAGCGCATGATCAAAGGCACCTTCGACCCAGGCTTCCGCATCAACCTGCACCAGAAGGACCTGAACCTGGCCCTGCAAGGCGCCAAGGAGCTGGGCATCAACCTGCCCAACACCTCCAACGCCCAGCAAGTGTTCAACACCTGCCAGGCCCTGGGCGGCGGCAACTGGGATCACTCGGCGCTGATCAAAGGCCTGGAGCACATGGCCAACTTCTCGATCCGCGACGAGAAATAAGCTTCAAGCTGTAAGCCTCGAGCGGCAAGCAAAAGCAGGTCTGCTTTTACTTGTGGCTTGTAGCTTGAAGCTTGCAGCTCTGGGGACCGCCCCTGGTTCGGCCTGCACGGAGGCAGTTCCAGGGGCGTTTTCGATTCTGCAGAACAACAATAATTGGGAGCCTGCCATGTCGGTCGATCCGCAAAAAATTCTTCGCGAGCTGTTCGACACAGCCATCGCCGCCGCCCACCCGCGCCAAGTCCTCGAACCCTACCTGCCCGCCGACCGTAGCGGCCGGGTCATCGTCATCGGCGCTGGCAAGGCCGCAGCGGCCATGGCCGAAGTGGTCGAGAAAAGCTGGCAGGGCGAAGTGTCCGGCCTCGTCGTCACCCGCTACGGCCACGGCGCCAACTGCCAGAAGATCGAGGTGGTCGAAGCCGCCCACCCGGTCCCCGATGCCGCCGGCCTGGCCGTGGCCAAACGCGTGCTGGAACTGGTCAGCAACCTGAACGAAGACGACCGCGTCATCTTCCTATTGTCTGGCGGCGGTTCCGCCCTGTTGGCCCTGCCTGCCGAGGGCCTGACCCTGGCCGACAAGCAGCACATCAACAAGGCACTGCTCAAGTCTGGCGCCACCATCGGCGAGATGAACTGCGTACGCAAGCACCTCTCGGCGATCAAGGGCGGCCGCCTGGCCAAAGCCTGCTGGCCGGCCACCGTCTACACCTATGCGATTTCCGATGTGCCTGGCGACCTGGCCACCGTCATCGCCTCCGGCCCCACCGTCGCCGACCCGAGCACCAGCGCCGACGCCCTGGCCATCCTCAAGCGCTACAGCATCGACGCGCCCAAGGCGGTTATCGACTGGCTCAACAACCCGGCTTCGGAAACCGTCAAGGCCGATGACCCGGCCCTGGCTCGCAGCCATTTCCAATTGATCGCCAAGCCCCAGCAGTCGCTGGAAGCCGCTGCGGTCAAAGCCCGCCAGGCCGGTTTCAGCCCGCTGATACTCGGCGACCTGGAAGGCGAATCGCGCGAAGTGGCCAAGGTGCACGCCGGTATTGCCCGGCAGATCGTGCTGCACGGCCAGCCGCTCAAGGCGCCCTGCGTGATCCTCTCTGGCGGCGAAACCACCGTCACCGTGCGCGGCAACGGCCGTGGCGGGCGCAACGCCGAGTTCCTGCTCAGCCTCACCGAGAACCTCAAGGGCCTGCCAGGCGTGTACGCCCTGGCCGGCGACACCGACGGCATCGATGGCTCCGAAGAAAACGCCGGTGCCTTCATGACCCCGGGCAGCTACGCCCGTGCCGAAGCCCTGGGCCTTTCGGCCAGCGACGAGTTGGACAACAACAACGGCTACGGCTACTTCGCCGCGCTCGATGCGTTGATCGTCACCGAGCCGACGCGCACCAACGTCAACGACTTCCGCGCAATCCTGATCCTCGAGACTCCGCAATCATGACGCCTGATAAAAAAGTCAAAATCCTCGCCACCCTCGGCCCTGCGACCCAGGGTATCGACGACATCCGCCAGCTGGTCGAAGCCGGGGTGAACATCTTCCGCCTCAACTTCAGCCACGGCGAGCACGCCGACCACGCCATGCGCTACCAGTGGATCCGCGAAGTCGAGCAGCAACTGAACTACCCGCTGGGCATCCTCATGGACTTGCAGGGGCCGAAGCTGCGCGTTGGCCGCTTTGCCGAAGGCAAGGTGCAACTGCAGCGCGGCCAGGCCCTGCGCCTGGACCTGGACAAAGCCCCGGGCGACAACCGCCGGGTCAACCTGCCACACCCGGAGATCATCACCGCGTTAGAGCCAGGCATGGACCTGCTGCTCGACGACGGCAAGCTGCGCCTGCGGGTGACCGCCAAGCACAGCGATGCCATCGACACCGAAGTGCTGGCCGGTGGCGAGCTGTCCGACCGCAAGGGCGTCAACGTGCCGCAAGCAGTGCTGGCGCTCTCCCCGCTGACTGAAAAAGACCGTCTCGACCTGGCCTTTGGCCTTGAACTGGGCGTGGACTGGGTGGCCCTGTCGTTCGTGCAGCGCCCGGAAGACATCACCGAAGCGCGCCAGTTGATCGGTGACCGCGCCTACCTGATGGCCAAGATCGAAAAGCCGTCCGCCGTCGAACAGCTGCAAGCGATCGCCGAGCTGTCCGACGCGATCATGGTGGCCCGTGGCGACCTGGGCGTGGAAGTGCCGGCCGAAAGCGTGCCGCAGATCCAGAAGCGCATCATCGGCACCTGCCGCCAGCTGGGCAAACCGGTGGTGGTGGCCACGCAGATGCTTGAGTCGATGCGCTTCTCGCCAGCCCCGACCCGCGCCGAAGTCACCGACGTAGCCAACGCCGTGGCCGAAGGTGCCGATGCGGTGATGCTGTCGGCCGAGACTGCGTCGGGCGATTACCCGCTGGAAGCCGTGCAGATGATGAGCAAGATCATCCGCCAGGTGGAGAACGGCCCGGACTACCAGGCCCAGCTCGACGTTGGCCGGCCAAAAGCCGAGGCCACCGTGTCGGACGCCATCAGCTGCGCGATCCGCCGTATCAGCGGCATCCTGCCGGTGGCGGTGCTGGTCAACTACAGCGAGTCGGGCGCCTCGACCCTGCGCGCCGCCCGCGAGCGACCACGGGCACCGATCCTCAACCTGACGCCGAACTTGAACACCGCGCGCCGCCTGAGCGTGGCCTGGGGCGTGCACTCGGTGGTCAACGACCGCCTGCGCCAGGTTGACGAGATCTGCTCGACGGCGTTGGAGATTGCCCAGGCCCAAGGCATGGCCAGCCGCGGTGACACGCTGCTGATCACCGCTGGTGTGCCTTTCGGCAAGCCAGGCTCGACTAATACGCTACGGATCGAGACCTTGGTCTGATCCCGGGCCCTTTCGCGGGGCAAGCCCACTCCCACAGGGACTGCATGGCATTCAATTGCCTTGCGCCTGTGGGAGCGGGCTTGCCCCGCGAATGGAGGGCAAAGCCCTCCCCGAACACCGTTACACCAGACCTGCGGACAACCCGAGGCCCAAAGAGGCCCACCGCTCAACCCTCAACCTTACCGACTGCCCCATGTACACCAAAAATTTCGTCAACCCGTGCCCTGACTGGGCGACGGCGCTGCTCAACGGCTTCAGCCAAGTGCTGCTGCTGCGCAACCCCCTGTGCGGCCTGTGCTGCCTGCTGGCCATCCTGCTGACCGCCCCCAGCCTGGTCGGTGGCGCCCTGCTCGGCGCCCTCGCCGGCCTGCTCACCGCACAACGGCGCGGCTACGACCGCGCCGACCGCCAGGCCGGCTTGTACTGCTACAACGGCGTGCTGATCGGCATCCTGATCAGTGCGGTGCTGCCATGGTCGGCCATCCTGCCGCCGCTGATCATTGCCGCTGGCGGGCTGTCGAGCATCATCACCCACCAGTGGCGCAAGCGCGGCGGCAAGTTGCTGGTCGCCTACACCGCCCCCTTCGTCCTTCTCGGCTGGGGTACCCTGCTGCTGGCCGAGCCCTCGGCCGCACTCCCTGTCGAAGCCGACCCGCTGTCTGCGCTGCTGCGTGGCGTGGGCCAGGTGTTCTTGCTCGACAAGCCAATGGCGGGCCTGCTGATCGTCATCGGCATGTACCTTGCAAATCCTTATGCAGCAACCTGGGCGGTGATCGGCTCTGCCATCGGCGCTGGTGTCGCATTACTGACCGACCAGGCGCAGGTAGCCTGGATGGGTTTGTACGGCTTCAACGCCGCATTGGCAGCGTTGGCGTTCAGCAGGCAGGGCGAGCGCCCAGGGGTGACACTGCTGGCGATTGCACTGGCCCTGCTGCTGCAACCCCTGTTCGCCTTGTTGCCGGTGGCCGGGCTGACCGCCCCCTTCGTCACAGCCTGCTGGCTCATGCACCTGGGCAACTACCTGGCTCAACTCAATCAGCGGCGCAATGCTTCCCGCTTGCACAGCTGAAACGCAGCCCCTAGGCTCAGCCCATCGCTTTCTTTATCGCTTTGTGGACGAGCCAATGAACAACCCTGCGAGCCTGCGCGAGCGGCTCTACATCATCGTCTTCCAGACCGACACCGTGGCTGGAAGACGCTTCGACAAAACCCTCCTGCTGATCATCCTCGCCAGCCTGGTCACGGTGATCCTCGACAGCATCGACGCTGTCCATCAGGGCTACGCCGGCCTGCTGGCGGGCATCGAATGGGGTTTCACCGCGATCTTCCTGGCCGAATACCTGACGCGCCTGTACTGCTCGCCCAAACCCTTGCGCTACGCCTTCAGCTTCTACGGCCTGGTCGACCTGCTGGCGATCGTGCCGGGCGTGATCGCCCTCTATTACAGCGATGCCCAGTACCTGTTGATCATCCGGGTCATCCGCATGCTGCGGATCTTCCGCGTGCTCAAGCTCGGCCAGTACCTCAAGCAGGCCAACTACTTGATGGCGGCGCTGCGCGGCAGCAAGCAGAAGATCATCGTGTTCCTGGTCACCGTGTCGACCCTGGTGACCGTGTTCGGCACCTTGATGTACGTGATCGAAGGGCCGGAGCATGGCTTTACCAGCATTCCCAAGGGCATCTACTGGGCGATCGTCACCCTGACCACGGTGGGCTTCGGCGACATCGTGCCGAAGACGCCGCTGGGGCAGGTGCTGTCGTCGCTGGTGATGATTACCGGTTATTCGATCATTGCCGTACCCACCGGGATTTTCACCGCCGAGCTGGCCAATGCCATGCGCGGGGAGCAGTTGCAGCATGACTGCCCCACCTGCCGCAAGAACAGCCACGAACACGGCGCCGCATTCTGCTCGCGTTGTGGCAATGCGCTGTTTCCCAAGCGGGAATAACCAAAGCGTTTTTTGTTCTTTAAACAGCAGCAAGGCACCCGCTATAGTCGCTGGCACTCTGCCCAATACTGTTCAAGAACAAGGAATGCGTCGTGAAAAAACTGTTCACTGCTTCGCTGCTGGCCGCGGGCCTTGCCCTGGGCAACTTCGCCCAGGCGGCCCCGACCCTGCTCAACGTCTCCTACGACGTGATGCGTGACTTCTACAAGGACTACAACTCAGCGTTCCAGAAGCACTGGGAGGCCGAGCACAACGAGAAGGTCAACGTGCAGATGTCCTTCGGCGGTTCGAGCAAGCAGGCGCGTGCAGTCATCGATGGCCTGCCGGCCGATGTCATCACCATGAACATGGCCACCGACATCAATGCCTTGGTCGATCACGGCAAACTGGTGCCGGACAACTGGGTGACCCGCCTGCCGAACAACAGCGCGCCGTTCACCTCGGCCACCGTGTTCATCGTGCGCAAGGGCAACCCCAAGGCACTGAAAGACTGGCCCGACCTGCTCAAGGACGGCGTGCAGGTGATCGTGCCCAACCCCAAGACCTCGGGTAACGGCCGCTATACCTACCTGTCGGCGTGGGGCTATGTGCTCAAGCAAGGCGGTGACGAGGCCAAGGCCCGTGACTTCGTCGGCAAGCTGTTCAAGCAGGCGCCAGTCCTTGATACCGGTGGCCGCGCCGCCACCACCACCTTCATGACCAACCAGATCGGCGACGTGCTGGTGACCTTCGAGAACGAAGCCGAAATGATCGCCCGCGAATTCGGCCGCGACCAGTTCGAAGTGGTCTACCCAAGTGTGTCCGCCGAAGCCGAGCCACCGGTAAGCGTGGTCGACAAGGTGGTGGCGAAGAAAGGTACCCAGGCAGTGGCCGAGGAGTACCTGAAGTACCTGTGGTCGCCAGAAGCCCAGGAAATCGCGGCCAACAACTACCTGCGCCCACGCGATGCGGCAGTGCTGGCCAAGTACACCGACCGCTTCCCGAAAGTGGACTTCCTGTCGGTGGAGAAGACCTTTGGTGACTGGCGCACCGTGCAAAAAACCCACTTCAACGACGGGGGCGTGTTCGACCAGATCTACACCAATCAGTAATTGACCCAGCCAGTGTCGGCCTCTGTGGCAGCGGGTTTACCCGCGCAGAGGCCGGTGCTGGCAACACACCCCATCGAACTTTCCCCACCCCCACCAATCAGTTCCTTGAGTAACCCTGCCCCGCTCACCCCGGCCGAAGGAGTACTCCAGTGCTGCGTTACCTCTCCACCCTGCTGCTCGGCTGCCTGCTGAGCACCCATCTGCTGGCTGCAGACCCTGCACCTGCCGAAGAACAACCCACCGAACCGGAACCGGTCCTGCAAGGCGGGCTGCTCGGCGCCCTGGCCGACGGCCTGGACAGCGCCGCCCAGGAGCTCGACCTCGATGCCCACCTGGTCGATGCCTGGCGCCTGCGCACCGACCGCGCGGCCAAGGAAATGGAACGCCTGGTCGACCGCCATTCGTCCAGCGATTCGCTGCAGCTGGCGGGCAACTTCATCTTGCTGACCCTCACCTGGGCCGCCAGCTTCGCGGTGCTTACCAGCCTCGGCCGCTGGCTCAGCAAGCGCGCTTCGGCCACCCCATGGCTGAACGAGCGCCAGCGCGCCAGCAGCCTGCTCGGCTACCTGCTGCCCTATACCCTGCCGGCGCTGGCCAGCCTGCCGCTGACCCTCTACATCAGCCGTTTCCTCGACCCCTCGGTAGCCCGTGCCCTTGGCCTGAGCCTGGCCTACGCCACCAGCAGCGGCCTGTTCTCGACCTCGATCATCCTGTGCTTGATTACGTTGTTTGATGCCGGCCACAAGCGCCCTGCCGTGGCCGTGATCAAGCGCCTGGCCCCGCGACCGCTGTTTCTGATCGGCTTCCTGGCGGCCTGGAGCGATGCCTTGACCAGCCCGCAGATCGCCCGCCAGTTGGGCGGTAACATCACTGCCAGCATCGCCGTGTTCACCGGCCTGGCCGCCACGTTCATCTTCGCCAGCCTGGTGATCCGCCTGCGCCGCCCGGTGGCCCATCTGATTCGCAACCGTGCGCTCAAGGACCGCGTGCAACATCGGGCCGTGCAGGAAACCCTGCGGATCTTCTCGGTGCTGTGGTACCTGCCGATCCTGTTGATGATCCTGGTCTCCGCGATTCACCTGATCGGCGCCGGCGAAGAAAGCCAGAAGGCGCTGCAAAAGGCTTTGCTGACTACCGTGCTGCTGGTGTCCACGGTGTTTCTCAGCACCTTGCTGCAGCACCTGCTGGCGCCCCGCGAAGCGGATGCCGGGCAACGGGTTCGGCCTTACAAGGAACTGCTGCGCAGCCTCGCCCACGCGCTGTTGCGCATCGCCATGGCGGTGGCTTTCATCGAGCTGCTCGGGCGCATCTGGGGCGTTTCGGTGATCGGCTTCGCCCTGAGCAACAGCCTGGGCCAGGCTATCAGCAATTCGCTGTCGAGCATCGGCCTGATTCTGCTGGTGACCTGGCTGCTGTGGGTGGTCCTCGACACCGCCATCCAGGAAGCGCTGAAACCCGCCGTCGGGCGCCGCGCGGCGCGCCAGCCGAGTACCCGGGTGCGGACCATCCTGCCGATGCTGCGCAATGCCGTAAAAGTGGTGCTGATCGTCATCTGCACCATCACCACCATGGCCAACCTGGGCATCAACGTCGCACCGCTGCTGGCCGGTGCCGGGGTAATCGGCCTGGCCATCGGCTTCGGCTCGCAGCAACTGGTGCAGGACGTGATCACGGGGCTGTTCATCTTGATCGAAGACACCATCTCGATCGGTGACTGGGTAGTGCTCGACTCAGGCCACGCCGGCACCGTCGAAAGCCTGACCATCCGCACCCTGCGCCTGCGCGACGGCAAGGGGTTCGTGCATTCGGTGCCGTTCGGCCAGATCAAGGCAGTCACCAACCAGTCGCGCCAGTTCGCCTATGCGTTCTTCTCGGTGCAGTTCACTTACGACAGCGACGTCGATGAATCGCTGGCGCTAATCCACGAGGTGGGGCAGTCGATCAGCCACGACCCGCTGCTGCGCATCAACCTGCAGGGGCCGCTGCAAGTGTTCGGGGTGGACCGCATGGACTTGAACGGGTTTGTCCTGACGGCGCAGTTCCGTACCATTTCCGGCGGGCAGTATGCAGTTAGCCGGGCGTTCAATGAACGGCTCAAGAAACGTGTGGACCAGACCGAGAAGGTGAGCTTTGCCCAGGTGTATCCGCTGCCGGTACGCGCCGTTACTGCTTGATGCAGGCACGCCCGGCCCCTTCGCGGGGAAACCGCGAAGGGGCGCTACAGGAAGACTTAGGCCTGGCGGAATACCAAGGCCTTCAAGCCCCCCGCTGGGTCCGCATCAGGAAACTCCGGCGGGTTCTCCAGCCGCTCGACGAAGGCCAACGTTGGCGCCTGCTCGGCCATGCCCTCGATCAGAAATTCCGGGCCGATCGCCGGGTCGTTCACACACGCCAGCACCGTGCCGCCCTCGTTCAGCAACTCGGGCAAGCGCCGCAAGATCTTCGCGTAGTCCTGGGTCAACACAAAGCTGCCCTTCTGGAAGGTCGGTGGGTCGATGATGATCAGGTCATAAGGGCCGTACTTGCGCACCTTGCCCCACGATTTGAACAATTCATGCCCCAGGTACGCCACCCGCGACGCATCGTGGCCATTGAGCCGGTGATTGTCGCGCCCGCGGGACAACGCCGACTTGGCCATGTCCAGGTTCACCACCTGTTCGGCGCCACCGGCGATGGCCGCCAGCGAAAAACCACAGGTATAGGCGAACAGGTTGAGCACCCGCTTGCCCGCCGCCTGCTCGCGCACCCAGCGCCGGCCATAGCGCATGTCCAGGAACAGGCCGTTGTTCTGGCGCACGCCCAGGTCCAGCAGGTAGGTCAAGCCATCCTCGACCACCTCGCGCTGCTGGCAGGGCTCGCCCAGCAACCATTGGCCGGGGCTGTCCGGCAGGTAGCGGTGCTGGATGAGGATGGCCTGACCGGCCCATTGCGGGCGCTGGGCCAGGCTCTGCAGCATGCCCTCCAGCTCGGCCAGTTGGCCCTCCGGCGGCTCGCGAAACAGCGCTACTGACAGCACGCCCTGGAGCCAGTCCACAGTCACTTGCTCAAGGCCCGGCCAGCAGCGGCCGCGGCCGTGGAACAGCCGGCGGGTTTCCTGCGGGGCGGGGTCGAGGGCGGTGAGCAGGTGTTGCTCGAGGGTCTGGATCGGCGAGGTCATGGCGGGTCGCAAGCTGGAAAAAGCGGCATTCTACCCTTGTCAGCCTCTTCAATGCTTGACTGCAACCCGCGCAGGGCGGAACCACCAGCCCTGCTGCATCCCCGCCGCCGCCAGCAGAATCAGCGCCACGCCGAGCCATTGCAGGGGTGCCAGCCGATGCCCGAAGGCCACCCAGTCGACCAGGATCGCGGCAATCGGGTAAACGAACGACAGCGCGCCGGTCAGTGCCGTAGGCAAACGCTGGATGGCGCTGTACAGCAGCACATACATCACCCCGGTGTGCACGATACCCAGGGTCACCAGGCTGGCCAATGCCGAAGTTTCGCCAGGCAGACCGCCCAGCTTGACCCACGGCGCCAGCAGCAGCACACCGGTTGCCACCTGGATCAAGGCGATCAGGTGCGGCGGCGTGCCTTTGAGGCGTTTGATGATCAACGCAGCGATTGCATACAAGAACGCCGCGCCCAGCGCCAGGCCGATGCCCAACAAGTAATCCTCGCCACTGCCCTGCCCCGCACCGTGGGCACTGACGATAGCCAACATGCCAAGGAAGGCGACACTCAGCCAGGTGACCTTGGCCAGGGTGATCTTCTCCCCCAGAAACACCGCTGCCAGCCCCACCAGGATGAACGGCTGCACGTTGTACACCGCCGTGCCGATGGCAATCGAAGCGCGCGAATAGGAGGCGAACAACAACACCCAGTTGCCAACGATGGCCACGCCGCTGGCAATCGCCAGCAAAAATGCGGTGCGGCCGATCACCCCCGGCTTGAGGAAGCCCAAGGCTGCACAGATCACCAGCAACGTGCCGGTGCCGAACACACACCGCCAGAACACCACATCGAGCACCGGCTGGCCCGACACCAGCACGAACCAGCCGATGGTCCCGGAAATCAGCATGGCAGCGACCATTTCCAGCGAGCCACGGCGCAATGAACTGTCCATCTCACACCTCCCGTTGACGATGGCAACAGTATGCAAAGGTCGGAGGGTGACCTTCCAGCGGATATAAAAGGCGTATCAGCCAACCTGCCTTTACTATCAAGGCAAATCAATCGAACAGCCTGACGAGGTAAAGCATGACCGATGCAATCGACCAACTGCTGATCAATGCACTGATGGAAGACTCGCGGCGTTCGCTCAAGGCCCTGGCGCAGATCAGCGGGCTGTCCGCCCCCAGCGTCAGCGAACGCTTGCGCCGCCTGGAGGAGCGCGGTGTGTTGCGCGGTTACACGGTGGATGTCGACCCGCGCAGCTTCGGTTATCAACTGCAGGCGATCGTGCGTATCCGCCCGCTGCCGGGGCAGTTGCAGGAAGTGGAGCGGCAAATCATTGCGCTGCCCGAATTCACTGAGTGCGACAAGGTGACCGGCGAGGACTGCTTCATTGCCCGCCTGCATGTGCGCTCGATGGAACAGCTCGACACCCTGCTCGACCGGATCAATGTGCTGGCCGAGACCAATACCGCGATCATCAAGAAAAGCCCGGTGAAGCGACGCCTGCCGCCGATGGATTGAATCTGCGGCCTAAAGAAAGCCACAGTGAAAAGCTGACTATTTTTTGTACACAAGAATGTCACCTTAGGTGCCATTTTTGTGTGCACTTTTCTCAACCCTGCCCCAATACGTTACAACCTTTTCAGCGTAATTTCTGACCATTTGATCAACTAACAAGTGCACACAAAAATAATAACTGTTCAAATGGTCAACTTATATCGACGTTATTTCATTAACTTACCGTTCAACAAGATAGATTCAAAATAGTGGCAACTTCGATGTCGCTATTCGCCTGGCATGGAACTCGCTTTTGTGTGTTCGTGTTTTGTATACAAGTTGAGCAAAACATAAATACACAAGAACTCGCGACGCCGACCAGAACCCGGCCGCCGCGCCCAGAACCCAGTGATGCCAATGCTGCACCGACGAGATGGCGAGCCCGTGCGCATTGCCCGCTCATCGCAGTCCACGTGCATCAGGAGCCTGCCGGAATGAGTACCAGCCTCAACCTTGCCCCTGAACTTTCCGTCGCCAGCAGCAACCCCGCGTCCACCCTTGCCGGGCCTGCGCCAGCACTTGACCTGAGCCCGCGCCTGCACAACCGCGACCTTGCCCCGACACGCCTCGAAGGCCGGCGCTGGGGCGGTTACAGCATCTTCGCGTTATGGACCAACGATGTGCACAACATCGCCAACTACTCCTTCGCCATGGGGCTGTTCGCCTTGGGGCTGGGCGGCTGGCAGATCCTCTTGTCGCTGGGCATCGGCGCTGCGCTGGTGTACTTCTTCATGAACCTGTCCGGCTACATGGGGCAGAAGACCGGCGTACCGTTCCCGGTCATCAGCCGCATCGCTTTCGGTATCCACGGCGCGCAGATACCGGCGCTGATCCGCGCAGTCATCGCCATTGCCTGGTTCGGTATCCAGACCTACTTGGCCTCGGTGGTGCTGCGCGTGCTGCTTACGGCCGTGTGGCCGCAACTGGCCGTGTACGACCATGACAGCATCCTTGGCCTGTCGAGCCTGGGCTGGGTGTGCTTCGTGGCGATCTGGCTGGTGCAACTGGTGATCCTCGCCTACGGCATGGAGATGGTGCGCCGCTACGAGGCCTTTGCCGGCCCGGTGATTCTGCTGACCGTGGCCAGCCTGGCGGTGTTCATGTACTTCAAGGCCGACGCGCGCATCGCCTGGTCGGTGGCAGCGCCCCTGACCGGCTACGAGATGTGGCGCAACATCTTTGCGGGCGGTGCGCTGTGGTTGGCGATCTACGGCACTCTGGTGCTCAACTTCTGCGACTTCGCGCGTTCTTCGCCGTGCCGCAAGACCATCCGCGTCGGTAACTTCTGGGGCCTGCCGGTGAACATCCTGGTGTTCGCGATGATCACCGTGGTGCTGTGCGGCGCGCAGTTCCAGATCAACGGCCAGATCATCGACAGCCCGACCCAGATCGTCGCCAGCATCCCCAGCACACCGTTCCTGGTATTGGGCTGCCTGGCCTTCCTGATCGTCACGGTGGCGGTGAACATCATGGCCAACTTCGTCGCCCCGGCCTTCGTGCTCAGCAACCTGGCACCCCGCCACCTGAACTTCCGCCGTGCCGGCCTGATCAGCGCCACCCTTGCGGTGCTGATCCTGCCCTGGAACCTATACAACAGCCCGCTGGTGATCGTGTACTTCCTGTCGGGCCTCGGTGCCCTGCTCGGCCCGCTGTACGGGGTGATCATGGCCGACTACTGGTTGCTGCGCAAAGGCTGCATCAACGTGCCGCAGCTGTACAGCGAAGACCCGGCTGGCGCCTACCACTACACCAAGGGCATCAACCTGCGCGCCGTGGCCGCCTTCGTGCCGGCCGCACTGCTGGCCATCGTCCTCGCCCTGGCGCCCAACTTCCACAGCGTGGCGCCGTTCTCCTGGTTGATCGGTGCCGGTATCGCTGCCGCCGTCTATTTGCTGATCGCGCCACGCAACCGCCATTACCTGGATGTCAGCGGCGAGTGCATCGCCGTCGACCACAGCAGCCACTGATCAGGGAGAACCGTCCATGCGTATTCTGATTGCCAACGTCAACACCACTGAAGCCATCACCGAGGCCATCGCCGAGCAGGCACGCGCCGTTGCCGCGCCGGGTACCGAGATCATCGGGCTGACCCCGTGGTTTGGTGCCGAGTCGGTGGAAGGCAACTTCGAAAGCTACCTGGCCGCCATCGCGGTGATGGACCGGGTGCTGGCCTACGAGGGCCCCTACGACGCCGTGATCCAGGCCGGCTACGGCGAGCACGGCCGCGAAGGCCTGCAGGAGCTGCTGAACGTGCCCGTGGTGGACATCACCGATGCAGCCGCCAGCACTGCCCTGTACCTGGGCCATGCTTACTCGGTGGTGACCACACTGGACCGCACCGTGCCGCTGATCGAGGACCGCTTGAAGCTCTCTGGGCTGTATGACCGCTGCGCCTCGGTGCGCGCCAGTGGCCTGGCGGTGCTTGAGCTTGAAGCCGACCCGCAGCGTGCCGTCGAGGCCATTGTCGAACAGGCCGAACGCGCCGTGCGGGAGGACAAGGCCGAGGTCATCTGCCTGGGTTGCGGTGGCATGGCCGGGCTGGATGAGCAGATTCGCCAGCGTACCGGTGTGCCGGTGGTCGATGGTGTAAGTGCAGCGGTGACCATTGCCGAATCGCTGGTGCGCATGGGCTTGAGTACCTCCAAGGTACGCACCTATGCCACACCGAGGGTAAAGAAGGTGGTGGGCTGGCCGATGCGCTTCGGGCGGTAAGGGGGCTTCGTCAAGACCAGCCACTTCGCGGGGCAAGCCCGCTTCCACAGGTGCGCGCTATTCTCCAACCCAACGCAAATACCTGTGGGAGCGGGCTTGCCCCGCGAAGTGGCCGGTGCAGTCAGCGCAACATCCTGGCCAACCGCTCCCCACTGCCACAGGCCAAGGTAAAGCCTAGAGCCCCATGCCCCAGATTCAGCCACAGGTTTCGGTAAGCCGTAGCACCAATGATCGGCACCCCGGTAGGGGTCGCCGGCCGCATCCCCGCCCACTCTATCGCCTGCCCGTAGTCGGCGGCATCGGGCAACGTATCGAGTGCCAGCCGGCGCATGCTGTGGAGCCTGCGCGCATCCACCGATTCGTCGAAGCCGACGATGTCCACCATCGCTGCAACCCGCAATTGCCGGTCCAGGCGGGCATAGACGATCTTGCGCTCGTAGTCGGTAAGGCTGAGTTCTGGCGCCCGATGTTCCGTGTTGATCGGCGCTGTCAGGCTGTAGCCCTTCAGCGGATAGACCGGCAGCCTCAAGCCCGGTAGCGCCAGCCCTGCACTGCGATGCCCCGCGCACAGCACCAGGCGCTGAACGTCAACCTGCTCGCCCCCCAGGTGCAGCGCAACGACCTGCTCCTGATGGGCGATCAGCCGCGTCACGGGCCTGCCAAGCAGGAACCGGCACTGCCCGGATGCGCGCAAGCGCTCGGCCAGGCGTTCACAAAAACGGTGACAGTCGGCGACTTCCTCGTCAGGCGTCAGAACCCCGCCCACGAACGGCGCCTCGGCCAATGCCGGCTCCAGGGCGCGCAGTTCGGCAGCATCGAGCACCCGTTGGCTGCTCCGATCAAGCAGGCGCTCACGCCCATGGGCGAACGCCCGCTCGCTGCGGAAGGCGACCAGTTTGCCGTTACGCCGCCAGGCGAAATCGGTGAGCCCATCGGCCTCGCGCCAACGCGCCAGGGCGGCCTGGCTTTCCAGCGCCAACGTCAGCAGTTGTGCACCGTTGCGGCGGTTGACGCTGCGCCGGCAGGCCAGCATGAACGCCATCAACCAGCGCCACTGCGCCGGGTCCAGGCGCAACCGCAAGCGCAGCGGCGAGTCCCCCTGCAGCATCCAGCCCAACGCCTGCCAGAGCACACCGGCGTCGGCCAATGGCGCCACATAGCGGTAAGACAGCTGCCCGCCGTTGGCGAAACTGGTGGCAAACGCCAGGCGGTCCCGCGCCTCGATCAGGTCCACAGCCAGCCCCTCGCGCACCAGCGCATAGGCTGTCGCCAGGCCAATCACCCCGCCGCCAATGATCGTGACTTTTTGCATCTTGCAGTGCCCCTGCTTCGGCTTCCCTGCCAAGACAGTAACAGCGGATCAGGTCGGGCAGCTATGCGCGCCGTCGTTGAGGCCTTGGCGCACGTTGCGGCTGAGCAGGCTGGCCTTGCCGTCGTGCCAGGTCAGGGTCAGCACGTACAGCGTGTCGAAGTCATCGCCGTTCCAGTCCTCGGTGATCACCCGCTCTTCACCCAGGGCCTTGCCGGCCACGGTATTGATGAGTTCGGGGAGGTAGCCGTGGGACCAGGCCGTGTAGACCGTCGCGTTGCGGTATTTGTCGCTCAGCAGTTCTTCGGCCAGCTCGTCGGTATCGTTGGCGCCGTAGTCGATGTTCACCGGCAGGCCCAGGCGGATGGCGCTGGGGGTGATGGTCATCAATGGGCGGATATAACTGTAGCTCTCGTCCTTGCTGCCTTCCTCGACATGCCGCGACGGGTTGGCGGCGAATACGTAGTCGGCATTGCCGAAACGCTCCGGCAGCAACGTGGCCAGGTCCAGTGCACGGTTGAGGCCTTGGCAGTTCAGTTGCCCCAGCCCTTCGCCGGGTTTCTCGGCATGGCGCAGAAACACCAGGGTCTGCGTGCCATCAGCCGGCTGGGCGCGGCTTTCGACAGCTTCCAACGCCAGCGGTATGGCTACAGCTGTGAGCACTAGGCTTAGCAGCAGGTGGCGACGACGGCGGAGAAACGTTGGCAACTTCATCAAGGCAGGCTCATGTGGCAGAGAGAATCGAGTTGACCCGCCACCTTGCCCGGAGCCGCAGCCGCGAGGCGTCCTTGTAGTGAGTGCCATCCTTGGCAACGAGTGAGAGTCAGAGTGCCTTCAACCCGTTTGGTTCCTCCCTGGCGTGTGATTGCCGATCCTTGAGCAAGGCTTAGGTTAGGGGATGGGTGTTGCTGAAATATGTATTCCTTGCGCAATTTTCGGGGGTGGTGTGCATGCCTTGAGGTTTGCACACCGAAAACCACATCAATCACTCAATCATCCCGCGTCAGCACTTCCAGCAGTTCGATCTCAAACGTCAGGTCCGAATGCGGCGGAATCGCCCCCACACTGCGCTCGCCATAGCCCAACTGCGCAGGCACCTGCAATTTGCGCTTGCCGCCAACGCGCATGCCCATCAGGCCTTGGTCCCACCCTTTGATCACCCGACCGGTACCGATCACGCACTGGAAGGGCTTGCCGCGCGACCAGGACGAATCGAACTCGCTGCCGTCGGCCAACCAGCCGGTGTACTGAGTGGTGATCAGGGCGCCTTTGACGGCGGCCTTGCCGTCGCCGTCGACGAGGTCGATGATCTGCAGTTCGCTGCTCATGGCATGCTCCAACGCTGAAAAATCAAAGCCGCCCTTTTCTCAGGAATGCACAGGTTTGGCAAGCGCAGTCGGTGTTTCATGCTGGCGCATTGACTGCATCTTCGCCCGAGAGACAATGACTGGGGATGGCTTTGGGGTTTATAGGTGCATGTCTGGGGTTTTGCAGCGCCTATGAAATCGAGCGCCGCCCGCGCGGCGCATCGCGACGCAAGGGCGGTCCTACATCCGTTTCGGGCCAGTGAGGCCTGTGCCATTGGCGCGCGACCGCCTTGTTTGTACGACGCGATATCGAGGTGGGCACCAAGAGGCCGCGCGCCATTACCCCAGGAATAACTGGCCCGAAACACATGTAGGAGCGGCCTTGCGTCGCGATGCGCCGCGCGGGCGGCGCTCGATTTCATAGGCGCTGCAAACCCCAAGGCCTACACCTTTAAACCCACACACCCAACTCAGATAAACACACTCCCCCGCAGGTACAACGCCCCCCGCCCGCTAATGATCACCCGGCCATTGCCCGGCACTTCGCAACACAGCTGCCCCTTGCGCGCCCCACCCTGCTCACAGCTCAAAACACCCTTGCCCAACCGTTCGGCCCACAACGGCGCCAGCGAGGTATGCGCCGACCCCGTGACCGGGTCCTCATTCACACCAACCCGCGGACCAAACCAACGGGTGACAAAATCATACCCGCGGCCCGGCGCAGTCACGGCGATACCGCGCACAGCAAAAGCCGACAGCGCAACGAAGTCCGGCTTCAGCGGGTCAAGCAGCGAGGCGTCATCGATCACCACCACATAGTCGTCGGACTGGTACACCGCCCGCGCACCGCTCAAGCCCAGCGCCTCCAGCAAGCCTGCCGGCACCTCCACCGCCACCGGCTGCTTGGCCGGAAAATCCATCGCCAAAAGCCCATCAACACCTCGGCTGACGCGCAATTCGCCACTGCGGGTATTGAAACGCAGCACTGGCGCCTGTTCACCCAACTGCTCGAACAGCACATACGCCGAGGCCAGGGTGGCATGGCCACACAGGTCGACTTCGACCGTCGGGGTGAACCAACGCAGGTCGTAACCCTCGCCGTTGCGCACGAAATAGGCGGTTTCGGACAAGTTGTTCTCTTCGGCGATACGTTGCAGCACATCGTCTGGCAACCAGCTTTCCAGCGGGATCACCGCCGCCGGGTTGCCACCGAAGGGTTCAGCGGAAAACGCATCGACCTGGAAGATCTCGAGTTGCATGCACACACTCCTTGTTGGCCGGGCCGCTGCCGGGCACCTGAATGAAAAGGGTCAGTCGCGTACCGGGGTCAGCACCGGCTCGCCGGCGAAGAACGCCTGCAGATTGCCCAGCACCAACATCACCGTGTCCCGCGCAGCCTCTGGCGACTGGCCAGCCACGTGCGGGGTCAATACGGTGTTGCCGAGGGCCTTGAGGGCATCGGGCACCTCGGGTTCGTCATCGAACACGTCCAGCGCAGCGCCGGCAAGCTGCCCGCCCGCCAGCGCCACCACCAGGGCCTGAGTGTCCACCACGCTGGCACGGGCGATATTCACCAGGTAACCCTCGGCACCCAGGGCTTCAAGCACCGCAGCATCGACCAGATGACGAGTAGTGGCGCCGCCAGGCGTGGCCACCACCAGGATGTCGACGGCATCGGCCAGGTGCAGCGGGCTGTCGTACCAGGTGTAAGGCACGCTCTGACGAGGGGTGCGGCTGTGGTAGCTGATGCTCATGTCGAAGCCGAGGTTGGCACGTTTGGCGATCGCCAGCCCCACTGCGCCCAGGCCGAGAATGCCCAGGCGCTTGCCGCTCACCGAAGGGCTGATTACCCGGTTCCACTCGCCGCGGCGGGTACTGGCGTCGGCACGGGGAATGTCGCGCAGCAGCGCCAGCAGCATGGCCAGGGTATGGTCGGCGACTGCGCTGGCATTGGCCCCGGCGCCGTTGGTGACGGTAATACCACGGGCGGCGGCGGCGGCCAGGTCGACCTGCTCGTAGCCGGCCCCGATCACGCAGATGATCTGCAATGCGGGCAGCGCATCGATCTCTGCGGCAGTCAGGCCCAGCGGGCCACGGGTGAGCACAGCATCGATTTCATGGGCGTGGCGCTGGATGGCATCGGCACGCAGTTGCGGCGAGGGGGCGCGAATCAGCCGATAACCCGCCTGTTCCAGCAAGGGCAGGTAATCGTCGACGGTTTCTACCAACACCAGGACTGTCTTGCTCATGCCACCTCCGCGTCTGATCGAAGGGGCATTATGCGGAGTCAGCGGTCGGTACAGTCAATCGGTAATTGAGCAGGCAACTGTACTGTACCGGGAGGGCATCTCTGATGCCTATTGGGCGAAGGCACGCCCGAGGCCACCTGGCACACCGCTGCTGTCGGTGCCCTGCCATGGGCCATCCGGGCTCAGCGACCAGCTCCAGCCGCCGTCGTAGCGGTAATAGGTGCGCTGGCGATAGAAGGTGTTGGGCTTTTTCTCCAGCACGTATACGCCCAGTTTCGGGTCCCAGTGGCTGGCACCCCCTGGCGGCGGGGCGAAGCTGGCAGAGGTGCGTGGCATCGGCTTGGGGGTGGCCGCAGGTTTGCTTGGCGAGGTCGAAGGCTGCCCGCCCGGCAGCGGCTTGACCACCGGCCCCTGGTGCGGCGGCACCCGCTCGATCGGCGGCGCCGGCTGCTCGTAAGGCTCATGCACCGTACACGCGGACAAACCCAGGGCAAGGGTGATCAGGGTCAGGCGGACGGTGCTGTGCATGGCAATGCTCTCTTACGGGTCAGGGCTGTCGATGGTGAGGTGCTGCGTGGCCTGGGTGGCAGTGGCCAATGGCGAACCCTGGCCGATCCACTCGCCGTGGGTCGGTTGGCCGGTACGCGAGACACGGGCAACCAGTTGGACTTCGGTAAAGTCCGACAGTTTCATCTGCGGCATCATCGCGTCGGCATCGGACAACTCCACCTCGATCGGCAACTGCGCCACGGTCACCCGCTTGGCCGCCAGCGGCATCGGCGGGCCGTTGCTGGCACGGGCGAAGATGAACACCGTGTCGTCAGGCTTGACCTTGTCCTTGAGCGCCGCAGCCAGCTCCACCCGCACCGTCAGGCGGGCAGCCACCGGCGCCACGGCCGGGCCAGGCTCACTTCCCAGGCGCTCGGCAGCACGGTCGATACCCCCCTGCAAGGCGGCACGCGATGCATCGCCTTCGGGCAGTTGCGCCAGCAGGCGCTTCCAGTAGTCGATGGCTTCCTGGTAGCGCTCCCCCTCGAACGCGGCAATACCGCGCAGCCCCAGGCTGGTCACTTCGTTGGGGTCGGCCTTGAGGGCTTCGTCGGTCAGTGCCTGCAGCTGCGGGTTCCATTGCTTGTCGGCAGCGAAGTACTGCGCCTGGGCCCACTGCCCGAGCAACTCGGGCTGGCGCCCGGCCAAGGCCACCGCACGCTCGAACGTACGCGCCGCATCGGCGGGACGCTGCTCGGCCATGTAGGCACGGCCCAGGAAATACAGGGCCTCGGCCGAATCTGGCTGGGCCTTCACGACCCGTTCAAGGCGTGTGGTCATCTCCTCCATGGTCTTCGGCGCCTGGGCAAACTCCTGGGTCAGCTCAACCTTGTCGGCCGCGCCAAAATGCAGGTACAGCCCCAATGCCATCAGTGGCACCAGCACCGCCGCCAACAGCGGCAGGGTTTTGCCCAGTTGGCCCTGGCGTGGGGGCTCGCTGCCTTCGGTGTCGGCCAGCAGCTCGCGGGCCGCCTCGTCACGGCCCTTGGCCAGTTGCGCCTCGTCGAGCACGCCAGCGGCCTGCTGGGCCGCCAGTTCGGCAACGCGTTCCTGGTACAGGGCAACGTTCAGGGCGGTGCGGTCTTCCTCTTGCTGACGGCGACGGCCACGCAGGATCGGGATCAGCAGAAAGCTGAGGGCAGCGAGCAGCAGGAGGCCCGCGCTAAGCCAGAATTCAATCATGGGTCTGTTCTTTTTCCAGCAGTTTGGCGAGACGCTCGCGTTCTTCGACGGACAGCTCATTGGCACCGTGGGCCACCGTGGCGCGGCGGCGACGCACAATCACCGCCAGCACCACGAAGCCGCCGGCCAGCAAGACCCCCGGGCCGAACCACAACAGCCAGGTACGCGCGCTGAGCGCCGGCTTGTACCGCACGAAATCGCCGTAGCGGTCGACCATGAAGTCGACGATCTGCGCGTTGTTCTTGCCTTCGCCCAGCATGCGGAAGATCTCGCGGCGCAGGTCGGCGGCAATAGGCGCGTTGGAATCGGCAATGTCCTGGTTCTGGCACTTGGGGCAGCGCAGTTCCTTGGTCAGTTGCTGGTAACGCTCACGTTCGGCGTCGTCGCGGAACTGGTAGGTATCGATGGCCGCCCTGGCCACACCGGCCAGGCCCAGGCCAAGGGCCAACCCCAGCACCACGGCTGCCAGCCCCCGCCTCATGGCTTGGCCTCATCGACCAGGCCCTGGTACAGCGGCGCCAGCTGTTCGCGCCAGACGCTGGCATCGACGATACCCACGTGCTTGTAGCGGATGATGCCCTTGGCGTCGATCAGGAAGGTTTCCGGCGCGCCGTACACGCCCAGGTCCAGGCCCAGGGTGCCCTGCTCGTCGCGGATGTCCAGCTGGTACGGGTTGTGGTATTCGGCCAACCACTTCAACGCGGCACCATTGTCGTCCTTGTAGTTGACCCCATGAATCACCACGCCTCGCTCGGCCAGCTGGTTCAGGTACGGGTGCTCGACCTTGCACGACGGGCACCAGGTGCCCCACACATTGACCAACGCCGGGCGGCCCAGCAGGTCGGCCTGGGTCAGGTTGCGGTCACCCTGCACCGAGGCCAGGGCAAATGCCGGGAAGGGCTTGCCGATCATCGCCGAGGGCAGCTCGTCGGGCTTGAGGAACAGCCCCTTGTAGAGGAAAACCGCCACCAGCAGAAACACCGCCAGTGGCACCACCATGATCCAACGCTTCATGCAGCTGCTCCAGACACGCCCAGGACATCACGCACCCGGGTCTTGACCTTGACGCGGTAACGCCGGTCGAGGGCCGCCAGCAACCCGCCCAGGCCGGTCAGCAGACCGCCCAGCCAGATCCAGCGGACGTATGGCTTGATATGCACGCGCACCGCCCAGGCACCGTTTTCCAGCGGCTCGCCCAGGGCGACGTACAGGTCGCGGGTGAAACCTGCGTCGATGCCGGCTTCGGTCATCATCGACTGCTGCACGGTGTACAGCCGCTTCTCGGGGTGCAGCGTGGTCACTTCACGGCCATCGCGGGACACCACCACGGTGCCTTTGTCGGAGATGAAGTTCGGCCCCTCGAAGTGCTTGGCGCCCTGGAACAGGAAGTGATAACCACCCAGCTCGACACTTTCGCCCGGCGCCATGCGCAGGTCGCGCTCGGCACTGTTGTTGCTCGACAGCACCACGCCCAGTGCGCACACTGCCAGGCCAAAGTGCGCCAGCTGCATGCCCCAGTAGCTGCGGGTGAGGCCGCGCATGCCCCTGGCCAGGCCCTTGTGACGGGTTTTTTCGAGCACATCACGCAGCCCGCTGAGCACCACCCAGGCCGCGAGGGCAAAGGCGGTCAGCGTAGGCCAGTCGAAGTCGTCGACGATAAAACCGGCGACCGGGGCCAGTACCGCACTGCCGATCAGCACCGGGGTCATCATGTTCGCCAGCCACTTGCCGGGGGTGTCCTTCCAGCGCACCACCACACCGAAGCCGAGCACGACCATCAACAGTGCCATCAGCGGCAGGAACAACGCATCGAAGTACGGCGGGCCGACCGACAGCTTGGCCCCGGTCAGGGCATCGAGCACCAGCGGGTACAGGGTGCCGAGCAGAATCATCGACGCCGCCACCACCAGCACCAGGTTGTTGGCCAGCAACAGCGTCTCGCGCGACCACAGGGCAAAGCCGACCTGGCTCTTGACCACCGGCGCGCGCAGGGCGAACAGGGTCAGCGAGCCGCCCACCACAAACAGCAGGAAGATAAGGATGAACACGCCGCGTGACGGGTCGGCGGCGAACGCGTGCACCGAGGTCAGCACCCCGGAACGCACCAGGAAGGTGCCCAACAGGCTCAACGAGAAGGCTGCGATCGCCAGCAGCACGGTCCAGCTCTTGAACACCCCACGTTTCTCGGTCACCGCCAGCGAGTGGATCAATGCGGTGCCCACCAGCCAAGGCATGAACGAGGCGTTTTCCACCGGGTCCCAGAACCACCAGCCCCCCCAGCCCAGCTCGTAGTAAGCCCACCAGGAGCCCAGGGTGATGCCCACACCGAGGAAGGCCCAGGCGACGATGGTCCACGGCCGCGACCAGCGCGCCCAGGCCGCGTCGAGGCGCCCGCCGAGCAAGGCGGCGATGGCGAAGGCGAAGGCCACCGAAAAACCGACATAGCCCATGTACAGCATCGGCGGGTGGACGATCAGGCCGATGTCCTGCAGCAGCGGATTGAGGTCGCGACCGTCGGTCGGCACTTGCGGCAGCAGGCGCTGGAAGGGGTTGGAGGTGATGATCAGGAAGCTCAGGAAGCCCACGCTGATCATGCCCATCACCGCCAGCACACGGGCCAGCATCACTTGCGGCAGCTGGCGCGAGAACACCGACACGGCGAAGGTCCAGCCCCCCAGGATCAACGCCCAGAGCAGCAGCGAGCCCTCGTGCGCGCCCCACACGGCACTGAACTTGAAGTACCAGGGCAAGGCGCTGTTGGAGTTGCTGGCCACATAGGCGACCGAGAAGTTGTCGGTCATGAAGGCATGGGTGAGGCAGGCGAAGGCAAAGCTGAGGAAGGCAAATTGCCCCCAGGCCGCCGGCCGCGCCAGGCTCATCCACAGGCTGTCACCGCGCCACGCGCCGAGCAGCGGCACGCTGGCCTGCACGGCGGCAAAACAGATGGCCAGGATCATCGCCAACTGGCCGAGTTCGGGAATCACCAGCGCCGCGTTCATGGCTTGGCCTCCGCGCCCGCGGCGGCCTGGCCGCTTTCCTTCAGGGCCTTGGTGACCTCGGGCGGCATGTACTTCTCGTCGTGCTTGGCCAGCACTTCATCGGCCACCACCACACCTTCACCATTGAGCTTGCCCAGGGCAACGATGCCCTGCCCTTCACGGAACAGGTCGGGGAGGATGCCGCGGTAGGTGATCGGCACCGACTTGCTGAAGTCAGTGACCACGAAGCGCACGTCGAGCGAGTCAGCCGAGCGCTGCACCGAACCTTTTTCGACCATGCCGCCAGCCCGAATACGGGTATCCAGGGGGGCTTCGCCATTGGCGATCTGAGTCGGCGTGTAGAACAGGTTGATGTTCTGCTGCAATGCGCTCAGGGCAAAGCCGACGGCAACCCCGACACCGACCAGCAGGCCGGCGATGAGCAAAAGGCGTTTCTTGCGCTGCGGATTCACTGGTTGTTCTCCCGGCGCAAGCGGCGCGCCTCATCTTGCAGGTAGCGACGGCGGGCCAGCAGTGGGGTGGCGACGTTCAGCGCCAATACCGCCAGGCAAATGCCATAGGCCGTCCACACGTACAGGCCGTGGTGGCCCATGGCGAGGAAATCACCGAACGAGGCGAAACTCATTGCGCGGCCCTCCGCCCCAGGCTGTTCAACACTTCCTCCTTGACCCAGCTGGCGCGTGCCTCGCGCTTGAGCACCTCAAGGCGCATGCGCAACAACAGCACCACGCCGAAGAAGCAGTAGAAGCCCAGTGCCGTGCACAGCAGCGGCAGCCACATCTCGGCGGGCATCGCAGGCTTTTCGGTGAGGGTGAAGGTGGCGCCCTGGTGCAGGGTGTTCCACCACTCCACCGAGTACTTGATGATCGGTATGTTGATCACCCCGACGATGGCCAGCACCGCGCAGGCCTTGGCCGCGCTGTCACGATTACTGATTGCCTGGCCCAGCGCAATAATGCCGAAGTACAAGAACAGCAGGATCAGCATCGACGTCAGCCGCGCATCCCACACCCACCAGCTACCCCAGGTCGGCTTGCCCCAGATGGCGCCGGTGACCAGCGCCACGGCGGTCATCCAGGCGCCGATGGGCGCGGCGCATTGCAGGGCGACGTCGGCCAGTTTCATCTTCCACACCAGGCCCACCACCCCGGCCACCGCCAGCAGCACGTAGCACGATTGCGCCAGCATCGCCGCCGGCACATGGATGTAGATGATGCGGAAACTATTGCCCTGTTGGTAATCCTGGGGCGCGAACGCCAGGCCCCAGGTGACGCCCACCAGCAACAGCACGATGGCGCAGACCGTCAGCCATGGCAGCATGCGGCCGCTGATGGCATAGAACCATTTGGGAGAACCGAGTTTGTGGAACCACGTCCAACTCATTTTCATCAGGGTACATCCAGGGTATTAGCCGGGCTTGAGAGCCCAGGACTCGTTATTCGCCGACGCTGATCTTCAGGCCGGCCGCTATCGCAAAGGGTGCCAGTGTCACCGCCAGGGCCGTGAGGCTGGCAAGCCAGAGCAGGTGGCCAGTGGCGGGCATATTCTGCAACGCCGCCTGCAACGCACCACTGCCCAGGATCAATACAGGGATATACAACGGCAGAATCAGCAACGCCAGCAGCAACCCACCACGTTTGAGACCGACCGTCAGCGCCGCACCCACTGCACCCAACAGGCTCAGTACCGGCGTGCCCAGCAGCAAGGAGGCGAGCAGCACCGGCAGGCAATGGCTCGGCAACCCCAGCATCAGCGCCAGCAGTGGCGCCAACAATACCAGCGCCAGGCCGGAAAAGATCCAGTGCGCCAGCACCTTGGCCAGCACCAGCAACGCCAGTGGATGCGGCGACAGCACCCATTGCTCCAGCGAGCCATCCTCGAAATCGCTGCGGAACAGGCCGTCCAGCGATAACAGCACGGCCAGCAAGGCCGCAACCCACACCAGGCCAGGTGACAAGGTTTGCAACAATTGGCTTTCAGGGCCGACCGCCAGCGGGAACAGGGCAACGACGATGGCGAAGAACACCAGCGGGTTGGCCAGTTCTGCGGGGCGGCGGAACAACAGACGCGCTTCGCGGCGCAGCAACAGGATGAATACGCTCATGCTGCCCATTGCCCCAGGTTCAGTTCACGGTAGCCCGACGGCTTGCGTTCAAGGCTGTGGTGGGTGGTCAGCACCACCGTGCCACCCTGCTCGCAATGCGCCGCCAAGTGCGCTTCTAGCTGCGCCACACCTTGCTTGTCGAGGGCGGTGAACGGTTCGTCGAGAATCCACAAGGGCGGGCTGTCCAGGTACAGCCGGGCCAGGGCTACACGGCGCTGCTGGCCGGCCGACAAGGTATGGCACGGCACGTCTTCGAAGCCGCTCAGGCCGACTGCCGCCAGCGCCGCCCAGATGCGCTCGGCGCTGGCGGGCTGGTGCAGGGCACAGAGCCAGGTGAGGTTCTCCTCGGCGGTGAGCAGGTCTTTGATGCCCGCAGCGTGGCCGATCCACAGCAGGATGCTGGCCAAGGCATGGCGCTGCTCGGCCAACGGCTTGCCGCCCAGCAGGATCTGCCCGGCGGTCGGCTGCATCAACCCAGCCAACAGGCGCAGCAAGCTGGTCTTGCCGCTGCCGTTGGGGCCGCTGATCTGCAGCATGTCGCCGGGCCGCAGCTCGAAATCGAGCTGCTCGAACAGCAGGCGCCAGTCGCGCTCGCAGGCCAGGCCTGCGGCTTGGAGATGAAGGGTCACGGTTTCGCCTTATCCAGTTTACGGCTCAAGTCGCCCCCCTCGCTGCCGTTATACTGGCAGTGGCGGGCGGGCGGCATTATTACATGCACGGCCTCGCTGCCAAGAGGCGGGTTCGACAGGTTGTATACAATCATGACTGAAATCAATAGTCTCGGCGCACAAACCGCGATCAGCGCCCAGGCCATCAAGGCGGGCATGACCGGCGAACTGCTGCGCCTGACCCAAGCACAGCCCGGCTTGCTCGCCCCTGGCGAAACGGCGCAAGCCGAGGTCGTGTCGCTACGCCAGCTGGGCCGGGAGTTCCAGGTCGTGCTGCGGCTGATCCAGGCCAACGGCGCCCAGACCCAATTGCAGGCCAGCGCCAGCCAGCCGTTACCCCCCGGTAGCCAAGTCACCGTCAGCCAGACCGAGGGCAATCGCCTGGCGATCATGCTGCAACAGGCCAGCGCCAGCAACATCGCCACCCTCACCCGCCTGGACACGGCCAAGGTGCCGGTCGGTACCCTGCTGCAAGGCAAGGTCCTGACCAACCAGCCCATCCTACAAGCGCCGGGCCAGACAGCCGGTTACCGGGCACTGGTGAGCCTGCTCAACAGCGCGCAGGCCGGTGCCACCCTGACCATCGACAGCCCGCGCCCGCTGCCCGTAGGCAGCCTGCTCAGCGCGCGGGTGCAAGGCGACCAGTCGCTGCAATTCGTGCCGCTCAGCGGCCGGCAAGACCAGCTCAGCATCGCCCAGCAACTGCTCACCCAGCAAAATCGCCAGGCCTCGTTAACCGGCCTGCTCAGTGCATTGCAGCAGGTCGCCCGCGACCCCGGCGCCGACGGTAGCCTGCGCAGCAGTGCCGAGCGTTTGCTGGCCGGGCTGCCGGACGTGCGCCAGCTCGGCGATGCCAAAGCCGTCGCCCAGGCCCTGAGCAACAGCGGTACCTTCCTCGAAGCGAAGCTGCTGGGTGGCTTCCCCGCCAGCGTGGCCACTGATCTCAAGGCCCACCTGCTCAGGTTGATCACCCAGGCCTCGGTCACCGCGCCCGGTGCACCGGCCCTGATGCCAAGCACCTTGGCCCTGACCCTGCCGGCCCTCGCCCGTGGCGCCCTGGGCATGCTCGACCGGGTCAGCCCGAAACCACAGCCAGGGGCGTTTCCGCTGCCTTCGCGGCTACTCAAGGCCATGGAAGACGAAGGCGACCTGCAACAGTTGCTGCGCCTGGCCGCGGCGGCCGTTTCACGCCTGCAGAGCCATGCCATGAGCAGCCTGCAGCAGAGCGGCAACCTTGAAAACGGCAACCTGCAGACCACTTGGCAGACTGAAGTGCCGATCCGCCATGGCCAGGAGTTCATCCCGCTGCAGGTCAAGCTGCAACGCGAAGAAACGCCGCGACAGCAAGCTGACCGCCAGCACCAAGAGCATGACCCGCTACAAGCGCTGTGGCGTATCGAGTTGGCCTTCGACCTCGCTCCGCTTGGCCCTTTGCAAGTGCAGGCACAACTGAGCCAGGGCCGCCTGAACGGGCAACTGTGGGCAGAACAGGAACAGACCGCGCGGCTGATCGACAGCCAGCTCGGCACCCTGCGCGAGCGCCTGCTGGCCAGGGGCCTGGACGTCGGCGACCTGGAATGCCACCCCGGCACCCCACCCCAAGGCCCCCGCACGCGGGTCGAACAACGCTGGGTGGACGAAAACGCATGAGTGGCAAAACACCGCGCCAGGCCATTGCCCTGAGCTACGACGGCCAACAGGCCCCCACGCTCAGCGCCAAGGGCGACGATGCCCTGGCCGAAGCCATTCTTGAACTTGCCCGCCAACACGAGGTGCCGATCTACGAAAACGCCGAGCTGGTAAGCCTGCTGGCACGGCTGGAGCTGGGCGAGCAGATACCCGAGGCGCTGTACCTGACCATTGCCGAAATCATTGCCTTTGCCTGGCAGTTGCGCGGCAAGGTGCCCGTTGGGTTCAGCGACGTACCGGCCGGCGAACGGGACATCACCCCCAACCCCGCTCGCCTGCCGTTTGGCAACAGCATCGAGTAACGCAGCAGCAGCTACCACCACCTGCCAGGCGAGGTGCCAGCCTCGCCACGCCAGCCATAGCACTATGTAGCCCCCACACGCACAACCCATCGCCATCCTGCGCTTCTCATTCCCCCAGGAACACAGCATGCACCCCATCCCCCTTTCCAACCTCAGCCTGGTGCGTCAGGCACTGCAGGACTTCCCTCGCCCCGATACCCTGGCCGTGGAACTGCTGAGCGGTTGGCTGCGCCAACACGGCATCACCGATTCGCCACTACTGATCGATGTGGTGACCCTTCACTACCAGGCTGCGCCTCGCGCCGACAGCCACACTGGCGCTGCGGACAATGCCGTCATTACCCAAAGAATGAACCTGGTCGAGGCATTGCTGGCCAACTGGCAAGGTGAAACCGCAGCCGGCTATGGCGGTTTCCATTACGGCAACTGGGCAGGGCTGCCACCGGCTGGTCAAGTGATATTGGTCGACCGCCTGGTACCGCTGAGTATGTTGTCCAATGCCGCGCCCTACCTTGTCTTCAACGGCCTCTACCGACGCACCCAACCCAGCCGCTACGCACCGGACAACTGCCTGCCGATTCGCGCCGAGAATTTCCAGAGCTTTCTGTGGAACCTGCATTTTCACAACAGTTTCAAGGCCCGCCTGGATACCTATTGGGACAAGCGACAAGGGCACTATCAGCGCGCACTGAAGATTGCCTTCATCGCCGCCTGCAACAAGCAGGTGTTGCTCAACAGCCTGTCCGGGCCTGGCCGCCAACTGCTGTGGGAGGCGGCGCAGTTGATCGCCCGCAGCAACGCGCGGTTAAGCATGCTCAATATCTACGGCTACATTTCCACTAGCATCGTGCAGATCCGTCACGCCAGCCAGCCGTTGGTAGTGCTGTACTTGCCTGGCAATGCTTCGCCTTTCCATGAGTTCGCCGACTCTTCGGCGATGAAGCGCTGGCTGGCCAGGCAATGCCAGGACGTCGCCAAACGCGATGCACTGATGGCCTGTTTCGCCCGTACCGACTGGCCGGACGGCCTCGATTTCAGCGGCCTGCGCACCGCACTGACAGGCCTGGGCCTTTACCCCAAAGCGCACCGCCTGAGCCATGACCATCCAGGCTTTGCCACCAGTGGCTTCTGGGACCCGCAATACATTATCGATTTTCGCCCCGACAAGTACGACAGCACCCTGGAGGGCGACCTGTTCACCCACCTGACCTTGCTGCAAAAGCGCCGTGCCTACGCCGATGCCGATAGCCAGATCACCAGCAACCATGCCGTCAACAAGGCCAAATGGGCCAACTACCTGAACCTTGCCACCAACCTGCTGCTACCCCTGATGGTGGTACTGCCCGAACTGGCCCCGTTGCTGGTAGCTGGCGGCCTGGCGCAGTTCAGCCTGGGTCTGGATGCCGCCATCAATGGCAAGACCCCCGAGGCAAAGGCACAAGGCGTGACAGACCAGGTGTTCGGCCTGTTCAATGCCCTACCCACCGGCACTGGCCAGGCGGTCAGGTACGCCGAGGTATTTCGCACGACCCGCCCAGGCTTCTTCCGTTCCCAACTGTTGGACACCTTGTTCAATGCCCGCGTCGGTGCGGCACCGCTGCTGGAGCAAACGGCACTGGAGCCCGCTGAACTGGCGTTCCGCGAGCCGTCGGTACAGGCGTCGACCCATGCCGCCGTGGTGACCACGGTCGAGGAAAACCTTCGGCACCGTTTCGCCGCCTGGCTCAGCACCCGACAAGGCCTGGTCAACGAATGGGTTCAATACGAATTCGCCACCAACTGCTTCATCCGCACCCGGGATGCAAAGTTGATCAGCCCGCCGCGCTGGGCGCTGGGCACCGAAGGCGACCCTGCTTTGGTGCTGTCATCAAGCCAGAGCAGGGCCACCCCCACCCACCCCCAGCGCATGGCCACGCTGCGCGCCTTGGGCATCAATATCGAGCTGCCGATCGACTACGAGCCTTACAACGGCCTGCAGCGCATGCCGCTGCCCAAGGTAGTCAGCAGTATCTGGGTGGGCGACCAGCCCTTGCAGGGCGAATACCTCGAGGCGCTGGTGCATAACGCACAGGTGATACGCAGCAGCGGCTATCGCTTCCAGATCCTGCTGTCGCGGCAAAACAACGCAGCCTACCTGCACAATCTGAAAACCCTGCGCGCGCGGAGTGAAAGCGCCCTGCTCATGCCCCTCGAAGACCAAGAGTTTTACCAGCATTTCACCCTGTCGCCCTACTACCCACAGTATCGCGCCGCCCTTGACGGCAACCAGGGTCAGGGGCGCAACTTTGCCTCGGCCTGCGACATCCTGCGCTACCGACTGCTCGAACACTACGGTGGCCTGTACCTGGATGCCGATGACCGCTTGCTGGCGGCGAGCGGCGCGGATGGCACCGCGCCGCTGGCCAGGCTCCAACTCAAGACCACAAGGGATGGCCTGCTGTTGTCACCGCCTGTTTCCAACGACCAGTTGGGCATGTACATCCAGTTCAACAGCAGCATGATCGGCAGCCACCCAGGCAATCCAAACCTGAGTGCCATCTCGGACGAAATCCTTCGCCGCTACCAGCTGGTGCCCGACTTCTATGCCAGCCGGCCGGACGCGCGCCTGGCGCCGCTACCTTTCCAGGCCTATGCAAGGCGGCTCAACCTGTTGACCGGCCCAGGCGTGCTCAACCATGTAATCGACGAGCGCCTGCCCTGGCTCAAGCAACTGCGCGAGCTCTGCACCCTGATGGTATCGCCGCTGTACGACCTCCATGCGACCCTGGAGTTGAGCGAGCTTCATCGGGTCATCCGTGACCATGTACCGCTGGATCAGGTAGCCGAGATGGGCCACGCCCACAGTTGGCAAGGCCCGTAAACTGGCCAATCACCGGGGCAGTGCAGCGCCGTACTACTCGCTGCGGTGCAGCTTGCTCATCAACTCCGCCTCGGCCCGGGTCAGGCCGCAGGTTTCAGTCAGCTCCGACACACTTGCGCCCATGCCGACCAGCTTGGCCGCCTGGCTGAAGGTGACGCTGCTGGGGTCGCGCTGCTCCAGGCGTTCCAGCCGGTCAGGCAGGGTGGCCAGGGTTTCGCGCAGGTCATGGATGGCCTCACCCATGCGCACCGTACCGTTCTGGTAGTCGTCCAGGCGCTTGCTCAGGTCTTTGATGCGTTGATCGCGCAGGGCATCGCCCTCGGCCTGTTGCGCGGCCAGCTCGCGCTGGCGCTTGCTGTGGTTGAGGAACATCCACAAGCTGAGCGCCCACAGCAGCGCCAGGAAGATGACAGCAACCTCGAAGATCAACTCAGATGTTCTCAAGCTCGGACCACTCTTCCTCGGTCATCATCTTGTCCAGCTCGACCAGTATCAGCAGTTCGCCGTTCTTGTTGCACACGCCCTGGATGAACTTGGCCGACTCTTCGTTACCCACGTTCGGCGCCGTCTCGATCTCGGACTGACGCAGGTAGACCACCTCGGCGACGCTATCGACCAGGATGCCGACCACTTGCTTGTCCGCCTCGATGATGACGATACGGGTGTTGTCGGTCACCTCGGTCGGCATCAGGCCAAAACGCTGGCGGGTGTCGATCACTGTCACCACGTTGCCGCGCAGGTTGATGATGCCCAGCACATAGCTCGGTGCGCCCGGTACCGGGGCGATCTCGGTGTAGCGCAGCACTTCCTGCACCTGCATGACATTGATCCCGTAGGACTCGTTGTCCAGACGGAAGGTTACCCACTGCAGAATCGGATCTTCGGAACCTTGTGCAGACGACTTTTTCATTCCCCTACCCCTTAAAGTCCGCCATAGGCGGTGTGTGCGGTGTCATTTGTGTTTGGCGTGCATCTGCTTGACCGCGCCACTGGCGATCAGCTCGGCCAGTTCGGCGACGTCGAGCAGGGCACACATGTGTTCGATCACCGTGCCGGCCAGCCACGGGCGTTGGCCCCGCTGGCTGCGCCACTTGATCTCGGACGGGTCCAGGCGCAATGAGCGGCTGACCTGGTGCACGGCCAGCCCCCATTCGTAGCCCTGCACGGAAATCACATACTGCAGGCCCTGGCGGAAGTCGTCACGGTAGCGGTCGGGCATCACCCAGCGCGCGGTGTCGAGGACTTTGAGGTTGCCGGCCTGGCAGGTCAGGATGCCGAGAAACCAGTCAGGTTGGCCGAACAGCGGCGTCAGTTCCTGGCCGGCCAGGTTGTAAATCGAGCCCAGGCATACCAAGGGCACCGCCAGGGACAAGCCGGCGACATCGAACAGCAGGCACTCGAACGGCTCCGCCGCCCAGGCCGGGCGACCGTCGATGCTTGCCGGGGGCACCGGCAGGTTCGGCGCGGGCAGGTGCACATCCACCAACGGCACTGCCGGTTCCACGCTCTGTTCTTCGGTCAGGACCGGGATGCTGGCCTCGGCCAGCACTTCGCTCTCGACTACCGTGACCACCGGTTCTTCCACCGGCAGCACGCTGGGCAACACCTTCAGCCGCGGCTCGGCAAAGGGCCGCTGCGCGACAGCGGCGGGCTGCGCTGGCTGGCGTGCTTCAGGTGCCTGTTCCACGCGCACCGCATCGGCGACGTCTGCCGCCGGCTCGATCAGATCGTCGGCCTCAGTGGCCTCCTGCAACAGGCCATCGAGGTAGGATTGCAGGGCCATCTGCGGCCGCGTGCCGGTTTGCCGAGTCTGGGTCATCAGGCCACCTGCACTGCGTTTTTGTAAGTGAGCAAGTGCTTGAGCAGCGCCCGGTAGGCAATCAGGCCACGGCTCTTGCCATCGAACTGCGACGGCGTGACGCCCTTGCGGCTGGCATCGCGCAAGCGGGTATCGACCGGGATGTAACCCTGCCAGACATTCTGCTCATAGGTGTCGCGCAACAGTTTGAGCGTGCCCAGGGAAGCCTGAGTACGGCGGTCGAACAGGGTCGGCACGATCTGGTAAGGCAAGGCCTGTTTACGCGAACGGTTGACCATGGCCAAGGTCCCAACCATGCGCTCCAGGCCCTTCACCGCCAGGAACTCGGTCTGTACCGGTATCACCAGCTGCTGGCTCGCGGCCAGGGCATTGACCATCAGCACGCCAAGCAAGGGTGGGCTGTCGATCAAGGCGAAGTCGAAGTCCTGCCACAGCTGCGCCAGACTCTTGGCGATCACCAGGCCCAGGCCGTTCTTGCCCGGCGACTGGCGCTCCAGCACCGCCAGCGCGGTGCTCGAAGGCAGCAGCGAGATACGCTCATCACTGGTCGGCAACAGCAACTGCCCAGGCAAACCCTCGGGCACGCTGCCCTGGTGCAGGAACAGATCATAGCAGCTGTGCTCCAGCGCATCGGGGTTGTGCCCGAAGTAACTGGTCATCGAACCGTGCGGGTCGAGGTCGACGACGACCACGCGCTTGCCCGCCTCAGCCAGCAGCCCAGCCAGGGCGATGGTCGTGGTGGTCTTGCCGACGCCACCTTTTTGATTGGCTACTGCCCAGACTCTCATCGTTCGTTGCTTCCTCCCGGTGTGGCCGCCTGCCCTGCCGGGAACGGTATGGTATTCGGTGACGGAGAATTGACGAGTTACTGCCCCGCCGCCATTGCTGGCGTAGCCGGTGCACTTTGTGTGCCAGCCCGGCGCAACGCGGCATCTGGCGTGGCATTGGCGCTGCCAGAGCCGGTCAGGCTGCGGCGCACTTCGAGGTTACGGGAAATCACCAGTACCACGCGGCGGTTGCGGGCACGGCCTTCGGCACTGTCGTTGCTGGCGACCGGCTGGTACTCGCCATAGCCCACCGATGCCATGCGCGCCGGGTTCACCCCTTCCATGGCCAGCAAGCGGACGATGCTGGCCGCCCGTGCCGACGACAACTCCCAGTTGGTCGGGTACTGCGCGGTGCGAATCGGCAGGTTGTCGGTAAAACCTTCGACATGCACCGGGTTGGCGAACGGCTTGAGGATGTTCGCCACCTTCTCGATGATCGCGAAGGCCTTGTCGCTAGGCATGGCATCGCCGCTGCCGAACAGCAGCGAGGAGTTGAGCTCGATTTCGATCCACAGCTCATTGCCGCGTACGGTCATCTGGTCGGTCTTGATCAGGTCGCCAAAGGCGTCGCGCACATCGTCACTGATGGTCTTCAGCGGGTCGACATTGGTTTGCGCAAGACCCGCCTCGGTCTGCTCGCTTTCCCTCACCAAAGGCTCGGCCGGGCGCACGCTCAGGGGTTGCTCATCCCCGACCGGGATCGGCTTCATGCTCCGTTCAGGGTCGTTGAACACCCCGATCAAGGCCTGCGAGATGACCTTGTACTTGCCCTCGTTGATCGAGGAAATCGAATACATGACCACGAAAAACGCGAACAGCAAGGTGATGAAGTCGGCGTACGACACCAGCCAGCGTTCGTGATTCTCGTGTTCCTCGGTATGACGACGGCGACGCATGGGTTACTCCATGAAGCCTTGCAGCTTCAGTTCGATCGAGCGCGGGTTCTCACCCTCGGCAATCGACAACAGGCCTTCGAGCAGCATCTCGCGGTAGCGCGACTGGCGCATGACGATGGCCTTCAGCTTGTTGGCGATCGGCAACAGGATCAGGTTGGCGCTGGCCACACCGTAGATGGTGGCGACGAACGCCACGGCGATGCCGTTACCCAACTGCGACGGGTCGGCCAGGTTGCCCATGACATGGATCAGGCCCATGACCGCACCGATGATGCCGATGGTTGGCGCATAGCCGCCCATGCTCTCGAACACCTTGGCAGCCTGGATATCACGGCCCTCCTGGGTCAGGAAGTCGACTTCAAGGATGCTGCGGATGGCTTCTGGCTCGGCGCCGTCGACCAGCAGTTGCAAGCCCTTGCGCGCATACGGGTCGGGCTCGGCATCGGCCACCCCTTCCAGGCCCAGCAGGCCTTCCTTGCGCGCCGTCAGGCTCCAGCTGACCACCCGATCGATACCACCGGCCAAGTCGACGCGGGGCGGAAAGAGGATCCAGCGCAGGATCTGCAAGGCCCGCTTGAAAGCCGGCAATGGCGACTGCAGCAAGGCCGCCGCCAAGGTACCGCCCAACACGATCAAACCCGCCGGGCCGTTGATCAGCGCGCCGACATGCCCGCCTTCGAGGAAGTTGCCGCCGACAATCGCGACGAACGCCAGAATCAGGCCAATCAGGCTTAGCACATCCATCAGACGCAGGCCTCGACCAGGTGCTTGCCGATCTCGTCCAGGCTGTACACCGCGTCGGCCAGGTTAGCCTTGACGATGGCCATGGGCATGCCATAGATCACGCAGCTGGCTTCATCCTGGGCCCACACGGTACTGCCACCCTGCTTGAGCAGGCGCGCGCCTTCACGACCATCGGCGCCCATGCCGGTCAGCACCACCGACAGCACCTTGTCGCCGTACGACTTGGCCGCCGAGCCGAAAGTGATGTCCACGCACGGCTTGTAGTTCAGGCGCTCGTCGCCGGGCAGGATCTTCACCGTGCCGCGGCCATCGATCATCATCTGCTTGCCACCTGGGGCCAGCAGCGCCAGGCCTGGGCGCAGCACGTCACCGTCCTCGGCTTCCTTCACGCTGATCTTGCACAGCTTGTCCAGGCGCTCGGCAAAGGCCTTGGTAAAGGCCGCCGGCATGTGCTGGATCAGCACGATTGGCGCCGGGAAGTTGGCAGGCAGTTGCGTCAGTACCCGCTGCAGCGCCACCGGGCCACCCGTGGAGGTACCGATGGCCACCAGTTTGTAGGGTTTGCGCTTGGGTGCCGGGGCATGTGCCGCTGGCGCTGCCGCCGCGCGCACCGGCGCGGCAGTGCGCACCGGTGCGGGGCTGGCGAAGCTGCTGGTTGGCGCAGCGCTGCTCGCGGCGGCCGGTGCGGCGGCTGGCGCGGGGCTGTAGCTGCCGAAACGGCGGTTGCTGCGCGACAGGGTGTGCACCTTCTCGCACAGCAGTTGCTTGACCTTCTCCGGGTTGCGCGAGATGTCCTCGAAGTTCTTCGGCAGGTAATCCACCGCACCGGCATCCAGTGCGTCCAGGGTCACCCGGGCACCTTCGTGGGTCAGCGAAGAGAACATCAGTACCGGCGTCGGGCAGCGCTGCATGATGTGCCGCACCGCCGTGATGCCATCCATCATGGGCATCTCGTAGTCCATGGTGATGACATCGGGCTTGAGCGCCAGCGCCTGGTCGATTGCTTCCTTGCCATTGGTCGCGGTACCCACTACCTGGATCGTCGGGTCCGCCGAGAGGATTTCCGAGACGCGGCGGCGGAAGAAACCGGAATCATCCACCACCAGGACCTTGACTGCCATAAACACTCCATTAGGCGGCGCAACCCGCCAGGGTGCGCCACCGAAATCAAATACGCCGCGCGGCGTAACGCTTGAGCATGCTCGGGACGTCGAGGATCAACGCGATGCGACCGTCGCCGGTGATAGTGGCCCCGGACATGCCCGGCGTGCCCTGCAGCATCTTGCCCAGCGGCTTGATTACCACTTCTTCCTGGCCCACCAGTTGATCGACGACAAAGCCAATGCGTTGGGTACCAACCGAGAGGATCACCACGTGGCCCTCATGCTGCTCTTCGTGCACCTGGCCCTGCACCAGCCAGCGCTTGAGGTAGAACAGTGGCAGCGCCTTGTCGCGCACGATCACCACTTCCTGGCCATCGACCACATTGGTGCGCGACAGGTCGAGGTGGAAGATCTCGTTGACGTTGACCAGCGGGAAGGCGAAGGCCTGGTTGGCCAGCATCACCATCAGGGTCGGCATGATCGCCAGGGTCAGCGGCACCTTGATGACGATCTTCGAACCCTGGCCCTTGGCCGAGTAGATGTTGATCGAGCCATTGAGCTGGGAAATCTTGGTCTTCACCACATCCATGCCGACACCACGGCCGGACACGTCGGAAATCTCGGTCTTGGTCGAGAAGCCCGGGGCGAAGATCAGGTTGTAGCAGTCCGACTCGCTCAGACGCTCAGCGGCGTCCTTGTCCATCAGGCCCTTCTCCACGGCCTTGGCGCGCAGGATGTTGGGGTCCATGCCCTTGCCGTCATCGGAGATCGACAGCAGGATATGGTCGCCTTCCTGCTCGGCTGACAACACCACCCGGCCGGTCCGCGCCTTGCCGGACGCTTCACGCTCGTCGGGCATTTCCACGCCATGGTCGACCGCGTTGCGCACCAAGTGCACCAGCGGGTCAGCCAGGGCCTCGACGAGGTTCTTGTCGAGGTCGGTCTCTTCACCGACCAGCTCCAGGTTGATCTCTTTCTTGAGTTGGCGGGCCAGGTCGCGAACCAGACGCGGGAAGCGGCCGAAGACTTTCTTGATCGGCTGCATGCGGGTCTTCATGACCGCGGTCTGCAGGTCGGCAGTGACCACGTCGAGGTTCGACACGGCCTTGGACATGGCCTCGTCGCCGCTGTTCAGGCCCAGGCGGACCAAGCGGTTACGCACCAGCACCAGTTCGCCGACCATGTTCATGATCTCGTCCAGGCGCGCGGTGTCGACGCGCACGGTGGTTTCTGCCTCGCTGACGGCATGCTTTTCTGCCGCAGGGGCCGGTGCCCGTGGTGCAGGCGCAGGCTTGCTGACAGGCGCCGGTGCGGGCTTGGCCACTGGCTTGCTTTCGACCTTGGCAGCGACAGGCGCTTCGACCGCGACGGCGTCGCCAGAGAACTTGCCCTTGCCGTGCAACTGGTCGAGCAAGGCTTCGAATTCGTGCTCGCTGATAGCGTCACTGGCCGTGGCGGCCGGTGCAGTGCTCACGGGCGCAACTGCAGCGGCGGCGGGCAAGGCGTCGGCCTGGAACGTGCCCTTGCCATGCAGTTGATCGAGCAACGACTCGAACTCTTCATCGGTGATTTCGTCGCTGACCGGCGCCGGGGCGCTGGCCACTGGCTCAGCGACGACTTCGGCGCTGAACTGGCCTTTGCCATGCAACTGGTCGAGCAGCGATTCGAACTCGGCGTCGGTGATCTCGTCACTGGCGCCGCTGACGCTCTCGCCTTGCAACTGCTCATCGGCAGCGGCCTGGGCCTTGACCGCGTCGAGCGAGTCGAGCAGCTGCTCGAATTCGCTGTCGGTGATGTCCGGCTCTTCGGCAGGCGCTGCGGCCAGCGGTTCAGCGGCCGCAGGCTCGGCAGCGGCGACTTCGTCAGCAGCGGCAGGCTCGGCCAGGCGCGACAACGCGGCCAGCAGCTCCGGGGTGGCCGGGATGACTTCGCTGCGCTCGCGGACCTGGCCAAACATGTTGTTGACCGTGTCCAGCGCTTCAAGCACCACGTCCATCAACTCGGCGTCGACCCGGCGCTCACCTTTGCGCAGGATGTCGAACACGTTCTCGGCGATATGGCAGCACTCCACCAGCTCGTTGAGCTGGAGGAAGCCGGCGCCCCCTTTTACAGTGTGGAAACCGCGAAAAATGGCATTGAGCAGGTCGGCATCATCCGGTCGGCTTTCCAGCTCGACCAATTGCTCGGACAGTTGCTCAAGAATTTCGCCGGCTTCTACCAGGAAATCCTGAAGGATTTCTTCATCGGCGCCGAAGCTCATTAAACGTGCTCCTTAAAAACCCAGACTGGACAGCAGATCATCGACATCGTCCTGACCGGACACGACGTCTTCACGCTTATCGGCATGAATCTGCGGACCTTCACCCCGAGTCGGATGTTTTTCTTGATCTTTTTCAGCGCGAAGCTGCTGGTGGTCATGTTCGATGCCGGCAAAACGGTCGACCTGACTGGCCATCAGCACGAGCTTGAGCAGGTTGCTTTCCACCTCGGTGACCAACGCGGTGACCCGCTTGATCACCTGGCCGGTCAGGTCTTGGTAGTCCTGAGCCAGCAGAATGTCGTTGAGGTGGCCGGAAACCTTGCGGTTGCCTTCGGCACTGTGCGTCAGGAAACTGTCGACCCGCTTGACCAGGTCACGGAATTCTGGCGCAGCGACTTCGCGGCGCATGAAGCGCTGCCAGTCCACGCTCAGGGCCTTGGCCTCACCTGCCAGGTCGTTGAGCACCGGCGTGCTTTCCTCGACCAGGTCCATGGTGCGGTTGGCCGCACCCTCGGTCAGCTTGACCACATAGGACAGGCGCTCGGTGGCGTCGGTGATCTGCGAGACTTCCTCGGCCTGCGGCATGTTCGGGTCGATCTGGAAGCTGACGATGGCGCTGTGCAGCTCTCGGGTCAGCTTGCCGACTTCCTGGTACAGGCCACGGTCGCGGGTCTGGTTCAGCTGATGAATCAGCTGCACCGCCTCGCCGAAGCGACCCCGCTCCAGGCTCTCGACCAATTCCTGGGCATGTTTCTTCAGGGTCGTTTCGAACTCCCCCAAAGACGTTTGTGATGAATCCATGGCGCGCCCCCTGACGTGACTCAGCCGTTGACGCGTTCGAAGATCTTCTCGATCTTTTCTTTGAGCACCTGAGCGGTGAACGGCTTGACCACGTAACCATTGACGCCGGCCTGGGCCGCTTCGATGATCTGGTCGCGCTTGGCTTCGGCGGTCACCATCAGTACCGGCATGGTTTTCAGCTTCTCGCTGGCGCGGACTTTACGCAGCAGGTCGATACCGGACATGCCCGGCATGTTCCAGTCGGTCACCAGGAAGTCGTAGTGGCCGTTTTCCAGCATCGGCAACGCCGTGGTGCCGTCATCGGCTTCGTCGGTATTGGTGAAGCCCAGATCACGTAGCAGGTTCTTGATGATCCGCCGCATCGTCGAAAAGTCGTCAACGATGAGGATTTTCATGTTCTTGTCCAATTAGACCTCCAAGCAGTCTCAAACGCGCTCGGCCCCCGAGCACGCATTCATTCAATTCGGCACAACGTGAAACGACTGCAGCGTCTTCAACGGCGAACGGTTGGCACTCAGCGCGCCCGCCATTCACCCAGACGGCTGCGCAAACGTGCGGCGCACTGGCTGTGCAGCTGGCTTACGCGCGACTCGCTGACCCCCAGCACCTCACCGATTTCCTTGAGGTTCAGCTCTTCGTCGTAGTACAGCGCCAGCACCAGCCGCTCGCGCTCTGGCAGGTTGGCAATGGCATCGGTCAGGGCAGCCTGGAAGCGCTCGTCTTCAAGATCGCGCGACGGCTCGACCTGGCCACTGGCGCCGTCCTCGTGCAGCCCTTCGTGCTCGCCGTCCTGCAACAGGTCGTCGAAGCTGAACAGCCGGCTGCCTAAGGTATCGTTCAAAATCCCGTAGTAATCGTCGAGACTCAATTGGAGTTCGGCCGCAACTTCGTGATCTTTAGCGTCGCGACCGGTTCTTGCTTCAACAGCGCGCATTGCGTCACTGACCATGCGTGTGTTGCGGTGCACCGAACGCGGTGCCCAATCGCCTTTGCGCACCTCATCGAGCATCGCGCCGCGGATGCGGATACCGGCGTAGGTTTCGAAGCTGGCGCCCTTGCTGGCGTCGTACTTGTTGGCCACTTCCAGCAGGCCGATCATGCCGGCCTGGATCAGGTCTTCGACTTGGACGTTGGCCGGCAGCCGCGCCAGCAGGTGGTAGGCAATGCGCTTGACCAGCGGGGCGTAGCGTTCGATCAGCTCGTACTGGGCGTCTTTCGACGCCCTGCTGTACATCTTGAAGCCGCTCGCACTCATAGTACCGGTCCTGCGCTGGTGGGCTGCACCAGACGCTCGACGAAGAACTCCAGGTGCCCGCGCGGGTTGGCCGGCAACGGCCAGCTGTCGACCTTCTGCGCAATGGCCTTGAAGGCCAGCGCGCACTTGGAGCGCGGGAACGCTTCGTAAACTGCCCGCTGCTTCTGCACCGCCTTGCGCACGCACTCGTCGTACGGCACGGCGCCGACATACTGCAGGGCCACGTCGAGGAAGCGGTCGGTGACCTTGGTCAACTTGGCGAAGAGGTTGCGCCCTTCCTGCGGGCTCTGGGCCATGTTGGCCAGCACGCGGAAGCGGTTCATGCCGTAATCGCGGTTGAGCAGCTTGATCAGCGCATAGGCGTCGGTGATCGAGGTGGGCTCGTCGCAGACCACCAGCAGCACTTCCTGGGCCGCGCGAACGAAGCTGACCACCGAGTCACCAATACCTGCAGCGGTGTCGATCACCAGCACGTCGAGGTTGTCGCCGACATCGCTGAAGGCCTGGATCAGGCCGGCGTGCTGGGCCGGCGCCAGGTGCACCATACTCTGGGTGCCGGAGGCCGCCGGCACGATGCGCACTCCGCCCGGCCCCTGCAGCATCACATCGCGCAGCTCGCAGCGCCCTTCGATGACATCGGCCAGGGTGCGTTTGGGGGTAAGCCCAAGCAATACGTCGACATTGGCCAGGCCCAGGTCGGCGTCCAGCAACATGACCCTGCGGCCAAGCTCGGCCAGCGCCAGAGACAGGTTCACTGAAACGTTAGTTTTGCCGACGCCACCTTTGCCACCGGTCACGGCGATCACCTGTACGGGATGCATGCTACCCATGTCTGTTCTTTACCTTGTCTCGCTGGGACTCAGGCCACACGTGAGGCAATTCTGCGTGCCCCTTGGCATAGCTACTTTGCACACGCTTCATCATCAACCCGCTCGCCGTGGGTTGTGGTAGAGATCAGCGAACATGTCGGCCATGGCCTCTTCGCTGGGCTCATCCTGCTGTTGCACATTGACCGCGCGCGTTACCAGTTGGTGCGCCCGTGGCAAGTGCAAATCGTCAGGAATACGTGGCCCATCGGTCAGGTAGGCCACCGGCAATTCATGACTGATGGCAAGGCTCAGCACATCGCCGAGGCTTGCCGTTTCATCGAGTTTGGTCAGGATGCAACCGGCCAGGCCACACCGCTTGTAGCTGTGGTAGGCGGCCGTCAGCACCTGCTTCTGGCTGGTGGTTGCCAGCACCAGGTAGTTCTTCGAGGCGATGCCGCGGCTCGCCAGGGTTTCGAGCTGCATGCGCAAGGCCGGGTCGCTGGCCTGCAGGCCGGCGGTATCGATCAGCACCACGCGTTTGCGCAGCAGCGGCTCCAGCGCTTGGGCCAGCGACTGGCCCGGGTCGACATAGGTCACCGGCACGTTGAGGATACGCCCCAGGGTCTTGAGCTGCTCCTGGGCACCGATGCGGAAGCTGTCCATGCTCACCAACGCCAGCTGCGGGGCGCCGTACTTGAGCACGTAACGCGCGGCCAGCTTGGCCAGGGTGGTGGTCTTGCCCATGCCGGCCGGGCCGACCATGGCGATCACACCGCCCTCTTCGATCGGCTCGACCTCGGGAATCTCGATCATCCGCGCCAGGTGCGCCAGCAGCATGCGCCAGGCCTGGCGCGGCTCTTCGATCTCGGTGGTGAGTTCAAGCAGCTCACGGGCAATCGGGCCGGACAGGCCGATGCGCTGCAGGCGGCGCCAGAGGTTGGCTTGCTGGGGCTTGCTGCCTTGCAGTTGGCTCCAGGCCAGCGAGCCGAGTTGCACTTCCAGCAGCTCGCGCAGCCCCGACAGCTCCGAGCGCATGGCATCGAACAGCCGTGGGTCGACCGGCGCCGGGCTGGGCGCAGCGGCAGGCGCCGGTGCATCCACGTGCGGCTCGACCAAGGGTTCCGAGGCGGTCAGCGACTGCCCGGCGAACAATTGGCGGTTGTTGTCGCTGCTGTCGCTGCGCTGGTCCAGTTCGGCCTGGGCCGTGGCGATACGCGTGTGGGTCTTGCGCAGCTCTTCTTCAAGCTCGGCGTTGGGTACGCGCGGGGCCAGTGCGGACAGCTTGTAGTCCAGCGCCGCCGTCAATTCGACACCACCGGCAATGCGGCGGTTACCGATGATGGCGGCATCGGAGCCAAGCTCATCCCGGACCAGCTTCATGGCCTGACGCATATCGGCGGCGAAAAATCGCTTAACTTGCATTATCCACTACCTCAGCCGTTAGGGCCCACGGTGGCAACGATGGTGACTTGCTTGTTGTCAGGTATTTCCTGATACGCCAGAACATGCAAATTCGGTACAGCCAGGCGACCGAAGCGCGACAGCATGGCGCGGATCGGGCCGGCGACCAGAAGAATGGCCGGCTGGCCCTGCATCTCTTGGCGCTGGGCCGCGTCAATCAGCGAACGCTGCAGCTTTTCGGCCATGCTCGGTTCCAGAAGAACACCGTCTTCCTGACCCTGCCCGGCCCTTTGCAGACTATTGAGCAAAATCTGTTCCAACCTTGGCTCCAGGGTAATCACCGGCAGCTCCGACTCAACGCCGACAATGCTTTGCACGATGGCGCGACACAATCCGACGCGCACCGCCGCGACCAGCGCGGCGGTATCTTGACTCTTGCCGGCGTTGTTGGCGATAGCCTCGGCGATGCTGCGGATGTCGCGCACCGGTACCTGCTCGGACAACAACGCCTGCAAGACCTTGAGCAAGCCCGACAAGGAAATGACACCCGGCACCAGCTCTTCTGCAAGTTTAGGCGAAGCCTTGCCCAGCACCTGCAGCAGTTGCTGGACCTCTTCGTGGCCGATCAGCTCGTGACAGTGCTTTTGCAGGATCTGGTTGAGGTGGGTGGCCACCACGGTACTGGCGTCCACCACGGTGTAGCCCAGCGACTGCGCCTGGGAGCGCTGGCCAACGTCGATCCACACCGCCTCCAGGCCAAACGCCGGGTCGCGCGCGGCAATGCCGTTGAGGGTGCCAAATACCTGGCCTGGGTTGATCGCCAGCTCGCGGTCCGGGTAGATCTCCGCTTCGGCCAGAATCACCCCCATCAAGGTCAGGCGGTAGGCACTGGGCTGCAGGTCGAGGTTGTCGCGAATGTGCACGGTGGGCATGAGGAAACCCAGGTCCTGGGACAGCTTCTTGCGCACGCCCTTGATCCGCGCCAGCAACTGGCCACCTTGGTTGCGGTCGACCAGCGGGATCAGCCGATAGCCCACTTCCAGGCCGATCATGTCGATCGGGGTAACGTCGTCCCAGCCCAGCTCCTTGGTTTCCAGCGCACGCTGCGGCGAGGGCAGCAGGTCCTGCTGGCGCTGCACCTCTGCCTGAGCCTTGGCCTTGACCTGCTGCTGTTTCTTCCACACCAGGTAGGCGCCGCCGCAGGCCATCAGGCCGAGGCTGAGGAAGGCCACGTGCGGCATGCCCGGCACCAGGCCCATGACGATCATCAGGCCGCCGGACACCGCCAGCGCCTTTGGCGAATCGAACATCTGCCGGTTGATCAGCTTGCCCATGTCTTCCGAGCCCGAGGCGCGGGTGACCATGATGGCTGCGGCGGTGGACAACAGCAGTGATGGCAATTGCGCCACCAAACCGTCACCGATGGTCAGCAGGGCATACACCTTGCCGGCTTCGCTGAACGGCATGCCGTGCTGGAGCATGCCGATGAGCATGCCGCCGATGAGGTTGATGAACAGGATCAACAGGCCGGCGATGGCATCGCCGCGCACGAACTTGCTGGCACCGTCCATCGAGCCGTAGAACTCGGCCTCCTGGGCCACCTCGGTACGGCGCGCCTTGGCCTGGGCCTGGTCGATCAGGCCAGCGTTGAGGTCGGCGTCGATGGCCATCTGTTTGCCCGGCATTGCATCGAGGGTAAAGCGTGCGCTTACCTCGGAAATACGCCCGGCGCCCTTGGTGACCACCACGAAGTTGATGATCATGAGGATGGCGAACACCACCGCACCGACCACGTAATTGCCGCCGATGACCACTTCACCGAAGGCCTGGATCACCTTGCCTGCGGCGCCGTGGCCCTCCTGGCCGTGGAGCATGACCACCCGCGTGGACGCCACGTTCAGCGCCAGGCGCAGCAAGGTCGCCACCAGCAGGATGGTGGGGAATGCGGCGAAGTCGAGCGGGCGCAGGGCGTACACGCAGACCAGCAGCACCACGATCGACAGGGCGATGTTGAAGGTGAAGAACACGTCGAGCAAGAACGGCGGTATCGGCAACATCATCATTGCCAACATCACCAGCAGCAACAGCGGCACGCCCAGGTTGCCCCGACCGAGACCGGCCAGGTTGTGGCGGGCGTTGCTGATTAACTGAGTGCGATCCACCGCGAGTCCTCTTGATGCAAAACTTTGACGCCCAGGGGGCGCCTGGGCGTGGCTTTGCAAGAAGCCTTCCAACTTTGCTATTTGGATGTACGCCGGGGATTTGGATGTACGCCGTGGGATTTTCGAATGCAGTTAGATCGAGCGCCGCCCGCGCGGCGCATCGCGACGCAAGGCCGCTCCTACATTTGTTTCGGGCCAGTTATTCCTGGGGTATTGGCGTGCGACCCTTTGGCGCCCGCCTAATATCGCGTCGTACTAACAAGGCGGTCGCGCGCAAATGCCACAGACCTCCCTGGCCCGAAACAAACGTAGGAGCGGCCTTGCGTCGCGATGCGCCGCGCGGGCGGCGCTTGATCTCACAGGCGCCAAAACCCCATCGCCTGGCGCCTGTCAGCCATCACGCCGCAAATCCGGCGGAATCGGCAGATCGTCTTTCAAAGGCTCCGGCCGCTTGCCCTTGCCCGACCGGTACTGACGTATCTGGAACACATACGCCAGCACCTGCGCCACCGCCAGGTACAACCCCGCCGGGATCTCATGCTCAAGCTCGGTGGAGTAATAGATCGCCCGCGCCAGCGCCGGCGACTCAAGAATCTGCACCTTGTGCGCAACGCCGATTTCGCGAATCTTCAGTGCCATGAAATCAGTACCCTTGGCCAGCAACAGCGGCGCCGCCCCGCCCTTCTCCGGGTCGTATTGCAGCGCCACCGCATAGTGCGTCGGGTTCGTGATGATCACGTCCGCCTGCGGCACCGCGGCCATCATGCGCCGTTGCGATGCTTCGCGCTGCAACTGGCGAATACGCTGCTTGACCTCAGGCTTGCCCTCCGAGTCCTTGTACTCGTCACGCACTTCCTGCTTGGTCATCTTCATTTTCTTGTGCGTCTGCCACAGCTGGAACGGCACGTCCGCTGCCGCGATCAACAGCAACCCCGCCGACATCCACAACGCACTCCAACCCACCACCTGCAAACTGTGGATGATCGCCTGCTCCAGCGGCTCGTTGGCAATCGACAACAACGCCTGGCGGTCACTGACCAGCACCACCACCGCCACGATCAGGATCGCGAAGAACTTGACCAGTGCCTTGAGCAATTCGGTCAGGGAATTCATCGAGAACATCCGTTTGATCCCCGACAGCGGGCTCATGCGGCTGAATTTCGGCTGTAGCAGGCTGCCGGAAAATACAAAACCGCCCAGCGCGATCGGGGCAACGAACGAGATCACGAACAGCAAGATCAGCACCGGCTGCACCGCCCAGATCGCCATCTTGCCGGAGGCCAGCAGGAATGCGCCCATCGACCGCTCGTCGACGATGATCTCGCGGGTCAGGCTGAAGTTCATGCGCATCAGGTTCAGCAGCGTCTCGGCCAGGTGCCCGCCAAACATCAGCAGGCCACCGGCGCCGGCCAGGGTCACCGCCACGGTGTTCAGCTCCTTGGAGCGGGCAACCTCGCCTTTTTCACGCGCGTCGCGTTTGCGCTTTTCGGTGGGGTCTTCTGTTTTGTCCTGACCGCTCTCGCTTTCAGCCATGCTCAGCGCGCCCTCGCCAGATCACGCAGCCATTGCAGCGCATCGCTGGCCAATGCCTGGTAGTGGGAAAGAATATCGGCCAGGCCTATCCAGAAAATCCCCATGCCCATGACCAGGGTCAGCGGGAAGCCGATAGAGAAGATGTTCAACTGCGGCGCCGCACGCGTCATCACGCCAAAGGCGATGTTCACCACCAGCAAGGCTGCAATCACCGGCAAGATCAGCAATAGCCCGGCGCCAAACACCCAGCCCAGGCGCCCGGCCATTTCCCAGAACTGATTGACCACCAGCGCGTTGCCTACCGGCAAGGTGGTGAAGCTTTCGGTGAGCACCTCGAACACCACCAGGTGCCCGTTCATCAACAGAAACAGCACGCTGATCAGCATGGTCATGAACTGGCTGATCACCGTGACGTTGACACCGTTGGCCGGGTCGACCATCGAGGCGAAGGCCATGCCCATCTGCACCGCGACGATCTGGCCGGCGATGACGAAGGCCTGGAACAGCAACTGCAACGAGAAACCGAACAACGCCCCGACGATGACCTGCTCACCACACAGCAGCAGCCCCTGCAGGCTCAACGGGTCGAATTCGGGCAACGGCGGCAGCGCCGGCACGATCACCACGGTGATGGCCACCGCCACGTACAGGCGCACCCGCGCCGGCAGCATGCGCGTGCCAAAGATCGGCATGGTCATCAGCACCGCCGTCACCCGGAACAACGGCAGGATGAAGGTGGCGACCCAGGTGCCGATCTGCGCGTCGGTCAGCTCCAGCATGGCCGTATCAACCGATCAGCTGCGGGATGCTGGTGTAGAGGGTGGTGATGTACTCCATGAACTTCTGCACCAGCCACGGCCCGGCGACGATCAGCGTAACCAGCATCACCAGCAGGCGCGGCAGAAAGCTCAGGGTCTGTTCGTTGATCTGCGTGGCAGCCTGGAACATCGCCACCATCAGGCCCACCAGCAGGCTCGGCACCACCAGGATGGCGACCATCAGCGTGGTCATCCAGAGGGCATCGCGGAACAGGTCGACAGCAACTTCAGGGGTCATGCGTGGCTCTCCTTGGCAGCGTCAGACGCCGCCGAAACTACTGGCCAGGGTGCCCATGATCAGCGCCCAGCCATCGACCAGGACGAACAGCATGATCTTGAACGGCAGCGAAATGATCAGCGGTGACAGCATCATCATACCCATCGCCATCAGCACGCTGGCGACCACCATGTCGATGATCAGGAACGGGATGAAGATCATGAAACCGATCTGGAACGCGGTCTTGAGCTCGGAGGTGACGAAGGCCGGTACCAGGATGGTCAGCGGCACCTGGTCGGGGCCGGCGATGTCGGTGCGCTTGGACAGGCGCATGAACAGGTCCAGGTCGCTCTGCCGGGTTTGTGCCAGCATGAAGTCCTTGAGTGGCCCCTGGGCTTTGTCGATGGCCTGCTGGGCGGTCATCTGTTCCTTCAGGTACGGCTGCAGGGCATCCTGGTTCACCCGGTCGAACACCGGCGCCATGATGAACATGGTCAAGAACAGCGCCATGCCGGTCAGGATCTGGTTCGAAGGCGTCTGCTGCAAACCCAGGGCCTGACGCAAAATCGAGAAGACGATGATGATGCGGGTGAAGCTGGTCATCAGGATGACGAACGCCGGGATGAAACTCAGCGCCGTCATGATCAGCAGGATCTGCAGGCTGACCGAATACTCCTGCTGCCCGTCCGCCCCATTGGACAGGGTAATGGCCGGGATCGACAGCGGGTCGGCGGCCAGGGCCAACGGCGCGGCCAGCAGCAGCGCCAGAGTCAACATCATGCGCAGCACGCCGATCATCACTTGTTGTCCTTAGGGTCCTTGCCCATCAGCTCCATCAGCCGCTGGGCGAACTCCGGCGTCGCCTGACGAGCAGTGGCGAGCACTTCCACGGGTTCGGCCAGCACATGCAAAGCCTCGATACTGCCTGGGGTATGGCCGATCAGGATCTGCTCCTTGCCGACCTGCACCAGCAACAGCCGGTCACGCGGGCCGATGGCCCGGCTGCCGACGATCTCGATCACCTGCCCACCCTTGACCGCCGTGCCTTGCATACGGCGCAACAACCAGGCCAGGAAGAAGATCAGGCCCACCACCAGCAGCAGGCCAAAGACCATCTGCGCCAGTTGCCCACTCAGGCTGCCGGGTGCGGCGGCGGTGGTCGCCGCAGGGCTGGCCGCCGCACAGGCCAACTGGCTGGCGAACAGCCCGGCAAAGGCGGCGCTGGCGCGCATCGAGCCCTTCACTCAGCGCAGCTTCTTGATACGTTCGCTGGGGCTGATCACGTCGGTCAGGCGGATGCCGAACTTCTCGTTGACCACCACCACTTCGCCATGGGCGATCAAGGTGCCGTTGACCAGCACGTCGAGCGGCTCACCGGCCAGGCGATCGAGTTCGATCACCGAACCCTGGTTGAGCTGCAGCAGGTTGCGGATGTTGATCTCGGTACTGCCCACTTCCATGGAAATGTTCACCGGGATATCCAGGATCACGTCCAGGTTGGGGCCTTCGAGGCTGACATTTTCGTTCGGCCGCGGCGAGCTGGCGAACTCTTCCATCGGCAGGCGGCCCGCGCCGCTGTTGCCGGTGTCGCCGCCCAGCAGCGCATCGATATCGGCTTGGCCGGCGTCACCGGTTTCCTCCAGCGCCGCAGCCCATTCGTCGGCCAGGGCCTGATCCTCTGGGGAGGTGATCTCGTTTTCGTTAGCCATGATTTCCTCGACAGGCATTCAATTCGTAGTGAGCGACCGGCACGCCGTCAGCGGCGTTCGATCGGGTCGATGATCTGCAGCGCCAGGTTGCCCTTGTGCGAGCCCAGGCGCGCCTTGAACGACGGCACGCCGTTGGCGCGCAACACCAGGTGTTCGGGCAGCTCCACCGGGATCACATCGCCCGGCTGCATGTGCAGGATGTCGCGCAGCTTCAGCTGGCGGCGGGCGACGGTGGCGGTCAAGGGCACGGCAACGTCCAGCACGTCCTCGCGCAGGGCCTTGACCCAGCGCTCGTCCTGGTCGTCCAGGTCAGACTGGAAGCCGGCATCCAGCATCTCGCGCACCGGCTCGATCATCGAGTACGGCATGGTCACGTGCAGGTCGCCGCCACCGCCGTCCAGCTCGATGTGGAAGGTCGACACCACCACCGCCTCACTGGGACCGACGATGTTGGCCATGGCCGGGTTGACCTCGGAGTTCATGTACTCGAAGTTGACCGGCATGATCGCCTGCCAGGCTTCCTTGAGGTCGACGAAGCACTGGTCAAGGACCATACGCACCACCCGCAGCTCGGTCGGGGTGAACTCACGGCCTTCGATCTTGGCGTGACGGCCGTCCCCCCCGAAGAAGTTGTCCACCAGCTTGAACACCAGCTTGGCGTCGAGGATGAACAGCGAAGTGCCACGCAGCGGCTTGATCTTGACCAGGTTGAGGCTGGTCGGCACATACAGCGAATGCACGTACTCGCCGAACTTCATCACCTGCACGCCGCCCACCGCCACGTCGGCGGAGCGGCGCAGCAGGTTGAACATGCTGATGCGGGTGTAGCGGGCAAAGCGCTCGTTGATCATTTCCAGGGTCGGCATGCGACCGCGCACGATCCGATCCTGGCTGGTCAGGTCGTAGCTTTTGATACTGCCTGGCTCGGAAGCGCTTTCGGTCTGCACCAGACCGTCGTCGACACCGTGCAACAGCGCATCGATTTCATCCTGGGACAGCAGGTCCTGTACGGCCATTGCGGACTCCTACTGCAATACGAAATTGGTGAACAGCAACTGGTCGATGACCGGCTTGCCGACTTCCTTCTGTGCGACTTCCTGGACCACGGCGGTGGCTTTCTGACGCAGCATTTCCTGCCCGACCGGGCTGCTGGCCAAGGTATCGAAGCCTTGCCCGGAGAACATCATCACCAGGTTGTTGCGAATCACCGGCATGTGCACCTTGAGGGCGTCCAGGTCGGCCTGGTTGCGGCCTTGCAAGGTGATGCTCAGTTGCATGTAGCGCTGGCGACCGTTCTGGTTGAAATTGACCACGAAGGCTGGGGTGAGGGCTTCGTAGAGGGCCGCGGGCTTGGCGTTGGCAGCGGCCGGGTCGGCTGCGGGGGCCGGCTCGCTCTTGTGCATGATGAACCAGGTGGCGCCCACGGAAAGGCCGATTGCCAGTACCAGGCCCAGCACCAACAGCAGGATCAGCTTGAGTTTGCCTTTTGTGGCGGGGTCTTTTACTGCTTCGGTTTTCGCCATGCCAATAATCCGTCGTCCATCGGGGGTTCACAGGAGGATGACGTGGCTTGAGCAAGTGTTATGCCAGGTTTTGGGGAGGGGGATGGAATGAGGTTCGGAGGGGTTTGTCGTTGGGCTTGTCGTTGGATGTGCAGCGCCTGTGAGATCGAGCGCCGCGCGGGCGGCGCTCGATCTCACAGGCGCTAAAACCTAACGACATGCACCCTGCCATCACGCGTAATAATCAACCGCACTGTCGCCAATCACCACCTGCTGCTCAACCGCGCCAGCACTCTCGCCCTGTTCTACGCCGCCCTGCCCGGCCCCCTGCCGTGCCGCAACCCCAGACAGATTACTGCCCTGCTCCTGCGCCTGCTGGTGTTGCTGCTGCCCCCGCGACTGGTCAGCAACGTTGACATCCGGCTGCGCCAAGCCCTGCTGGGCAAACAACTCCCGCAGCCGGTGCAGCTGGCTGTCGAGCGCATCACGCACGCCAGCGTGGCCGCTGATGAACGTCACCTGGGTCGACTGGTCCGTCGCTACATTGACGCGAATGTCCAGCCGCCCCAACTCCGCCGGCTCCAACTGGATATCCGCCGATTTGAGGTTCTGGCTGGACAAGTACATGACCCGATTGACCAGGCCCTCGGTCCAGGCGCTCTGGTTCATCGGCAGCGGCTGGTGCAATGGGCTGGCATTCGCCGGCACGGCATTGGCGGTCTTCGCCGTGGCCGCCTGGGTCAGGCTGGCCAGGCGATCGGCGAAATCGTCGATGCGCGTGTCGCTGCTGGCAGCCTTGGTGTCTTTCAAGCCATCTTCGAGCAACGCGCCAAAGGCCTTGCCACCCGGCTCACCCGCCTCACCCTCGGCGTTGTCGATCAGGTTCGCCAAGGTATTGACGCTAGCCTCGTCGCCCTGGGCCTGCGAAGGGTCCACAGCGTGTGCCGAGGTGGTGCCCTTGGCCTGAGCGCTCTGCTCGAGCGCCAGGCGCAAGGTCGGCAGGTTGGCCAAGGGGTCGGCGTCAGGGTCGAAGGCTTCTTCGGCGGGCGCCTCTTCTGGCAGCGCGGCGCTCGCCAGCGACTGCGCAGCGGCAGCTTGCAGCACCGGCGCGACCGCCTCGGCCTGGGCTTGAATCAGTTGCGCACCGGGTTGCGCATCGGTGACCTGGCCGGCCACCAGGTTGGCGTCGCTCAGCCCCGTATCGGCCTGATCATCGCTTGGCAATTTGTTGCCGTCATCGGCAACCGCTGGCTTGTCGGCAGCCTCTTTTTTGCCGCCTTGCGCCGGCTCTGGCTTGTCCTTGGGCTTGGCCTGGGCGACCTTGTCGTCCTGCCCGAAGGTTTTCTGTTTGGCCATGACCTGATCGAAGCCGCCGCCCGCGCCGCCCAGCGCCTGTAACGGCTTGTCCGCCATCGAGCTGGCCGCTCGCGACGACTTGCCTACGGCGTTTGCTTGCAACAAAGGATTGGGTGCGACAGGCATTGAGCGGTCTCCGCGCCAGAAACTGAGTAATCATCCGGGCAAAGACAGGCAAGACTCAGGCCAAGTGTGCATCAGCCTGCCGAGATGCGGTGTTCCTCACCGCGGTAGAAGCGCCGAACCTCCATATATTCAAGGTCGATGCGGTTGATCAGGTCCTCGATGCCATACAAGGGTGGCTGCCGTACGCGGTCTTCCAGTTGCTGACACAAGCCGGCCAGGGCGACAGCCCCCATGTTGCTGCTGCTGCCCTTGAAACTATGCGCGGCCGAACCCAGCTCGTCGGCACTCTTGGCGGCGTGCAATTCGCTCAGGCGACGCTCGGAGTCATCCAGGAATGTCTGCACCAGATGCAGGTAGCCATCCTCCATGACCTCACGCAGATCACTGAGCACCTTGTGGTCGATATGAATCTCAGTCACTTGTTCACTCCTTGATCAAGCCAGATTATGCCCGAGCCAGGGCGTGGCCCTCTACAAAAGCGCTCACCCCAAGCACTCACCAGACAAACTCGACCCGCGCACAGCGGCCACCTTCGCACCACTGAGCGTCGCTGCCGAGCCGCCGCACCAGGTTCACACCCCGGCCACTCAAACACTGCTCCTGCGCTGGCCGCGACAATACCTGCTGCACATCGAACCCTGCGCCACTGTCACGCACCTCGATCATCAGACGCCCGCCCTGGGCATGGGGTTCAACCTTGAGGTCGATGCGCACGAAGCCGTCAGCCAAAGCCCCCAATCGCCGGGCACGCTCTCGATAGTAGTCGGCAAAGCCCTCAACATCGCGCTTGAGCCGCGAATCCAAGCCCAGCACCCCATGCTCCAGGGCATTGGAAAACAGCTCGCTGAGCACACTGTGCAGGCTGCCGGTGCGCGAGCGCAGCGGGTGGATCTCCTGCAACAGTTGCACCAGGTACGGCACCGGGTTGAACCGCCTCAGGCTATCGCCGCGCAGTTCGAAGCCGAGCGACCAGTCGAGCGGGCTGGGCCGGCCGCGTTCAGCGTAGATCATTGGCGCCGGCACCCGCTCATCCGCCGTGAACATGCGGATGTCACACAAGCTGATGTCGTCCCGAGGCCGCCCACCGAAACGCTCAAGAGCCTGCATCACCTCATCGAACAGGCGCACCGAGTCTCGGTTGCCGGCCAACACCTCATGCAGGCGCTCGACGCCGAACAAGCGTTCTTGGTCATCGGCCGTGTCGAGCACCCCGTCCGACAACAACAGCAAGCGCTCCCCTGCCGCCAACGGCAGCACTTCGGTGCTGTCATCGAAGCGCTCGGGCGCAAGAACGCCCAGCGGCAGATGGCGCGAGACCAACGCCGACAGCACCTCACCGCCCGCCGACAAGCGATAGCCGTCAGGCATGCCGCCGTTCCACACCTCCACCGAACCGCGCTGCACGCTGAGGTTGAGCATCAACGCACAGCAGAACATGTCCACCGGCAGGATGCGCTTAAGCTTGGCGTTCATCTCGCGCAGCGTCTGCGCCAGGCCGTAGCCCTTGGCCGTCATGCCGTAGAACACCTCGGCCAGGGGCATGGCGCCGACGGCGGCAGGCAGGCCGTGGCCGGTGAAATCGCCCAGTAGCACCTGCATGTCCCCAGACGGCGTGAACGCTGCCAGCAGCAGGTCACCGTTGAACAGCGCATAGGGCGATTGCAGGTAGCGGATATTGGGCGCGGCCAGGCAACCGGCATGGGCCACCTTGTCGAACACGGCCTTGGCCACCCGCTGCTCGTTGAGCAAGTAGTGATGGTGGCGAGTGATCTCGTCGCGCTGGGCCAGCACGGTCGCCTGCAACCGGCGCAGGCGGTCCATGGCGCGTATCTTGGCGGCGAGGATCACCGCACGGTAAGGCTTGGCCATAAAATCATCGCCGCCAGCCTCCAGGCAGCGCACCAGGGCGTCTTCCTCGTTCAGCGAGGTCAGGAAGATGATCGGCACCAGCGCTTCGCCGGCCAGGGCCTTGATCTGCCGAGCCGCCTCGAACCCGTCCATCACCGGCATCAACGCATCGAGCAGTACCAGTTGCGGCCGCCGCTCGACAAACAGCGCCACCGCCTGCTCGCCGTTTTCGGCCGTGAACACCTGATGCCCTTGGCGCCGGACGATCTGCGCAAGCAACAGGCGGTCGGCCGCCCCGTCTTCGGCAACCAGCACGGTCAATGCCTGTTCGGCAGCCATCACACGGCTCAACTGATATCGAACAGTTTGTCGAAATTGGAGATGGCGAGGATCTTGCGAACGTCGGAGCTGGCATGAATGACGCTCACGTCGGCCTCGTCTCCGCCTGCATGGTCACGCAATAGCAACAGCATGCCGAGCGCGGAGCTATCGAGGTAGGTGGCGTCCTTCAGGTCGACCACCACCGAGTCAGGCTGGTCGTTCTGGCGCTCGTAGGCATCACGAAACTCCTGATGCTTACCGAAATCGAAGCGCCCTGTGATCTTGATCGTCAGCTTTTTCCCGTCCTGCGAAAAATCAGTTTCGACTGCCATGCTAGCGATTCCTTCGATGATGGCGGATGCAACTCTTTTAAGGTTTAGCAGGCGATGGCATGGGTGGCAAGCACACGGCCCCGCCTGCGGCGCGCAGGCCGGTGCAAGTTAAAAGTGGCTTTGCCGCGGCAGGCGCTGGGACAGTTCGTCGAGCAGTCGCTGTTCGCGTTTGTCTTCGGCCCGCCGTGCTTCGTCCAGGTAACGTTGCACCAACTTGCGCAACCCCTCCACCCGGGCGTAGGCCTGCTGCCAGGCGCCGCGGGCGTTGTTCAGGTTGTTCTGGTGCCAGGTAAGGCTCTGGCGCTGCTGGGTCATGGCCGTTTCCAATTGCCCGAGGAAGCGCTGGTAGTTGACCAGCCAGTTGCCATCGACGCCCTGCCCGCCGCGGTTGATCCACTGCAGTTGGTAGTCTTCACGAAAGCGCTCGAGCTCGGCCAGCTTGACCTGCGCCTGGGCCACCTGCTGCTGGAAGTGCCCAAGGCGCTGGGCAGCCTTGCGCTCGGCCTCTTCGGCCATGGTCACCACCGGCGCCAGGCGCGCAGCACGTCCAGGCAGCGCCATGGCCTATCAGCCCGCCGCCGGAGGCGTGAAGATCGCCCCCAGCTGCTCGCGGCTCTGCGCCATGCCGACGTTCTCGTCCAGGCCTTGGCGTAAAAAGTCCACCAGCCGCGATTGCAGGGCGATGGCCAGGTCCGTCTCCGGGTCGCCACCCGGCACATAGGCACCCACGCTGATCAGGTCGCGGCTCTGCGACAGGCGCGACCACAGTTGCTTGAATTTTTGCGCCTGGCGCAAATGGTCGCTATCGACCACCTGGGGCATGACCCGGCTGATCGAGGCTTCGATGTCGATCGCCGGGTAGTGGCCTTCCTCGGCCAGGCGGCGCGACAGCACGAAGTGGCCGTCGAGCACACCCCGCGCCGAGTCGGCGATTGGGTCCTGCTGGTCATCGCCTTCCGACAAGACCGTGTAGAACGCGGTGATCGAGCCGCCACCGGCCTCGCCATTACCGGCGCGCTCCACCAGCTTGGGCAGCTTGGCGAACACCGACGGCGGGTAACCGCGGGTGGCCGGCGGCTCACCGATGGCCAGGGCGATTTCACGCTGGGCCTGGGCAAAACGGGTCAGCGAATCCATCAACAACAGCACATTCTTGCCCTTGTCGCGGAAGTACTCGGCGATACGCGTGCAATACATGGCAGCGCGCAGGCGCATCAGCGGCGCATCATCGGCAGGCGATGCGACCACCACCGAGCGCTTGAGGCCTTCTTCACCGAGAATATGCTCGATGAATTCCTTCACCTCGCGGCCCCGCTCGCCGATCAGCCCGACGACGATGATCTCGGCTTCGGTGAAGCGCGTCATCATGCCCAGCAACACCGACTTACCCACGCCGGTACCGGCGAACAGGCCCAGGCGCTGGCCGCGACCGACGGTGAGCAGGCCATTGATGCTGCGAATGCCCACATCCAGCGGCACGCTGATGGGGTCGCGGTTGAGCGGGTTGATGACCGGGCCGTCCATCGGCACCCAGTCTTCGGCCTTCATGCCGCCCTTGCCATCGAGGGCGCGCCCGGCGCCGTCCAGCACCCGCCCGAGCATGCTCATGCCCATCGGCAGGCGGCCGCCGTCATCCAGCGGCACCACCCGTGCGCCGGGGGCGATACCGACGATGCTGCCAACCGGCATGAGGAACACCTTGGTGCCGGAAAAGCCCATGACTTCAGCTTCTACCTGCACCGGGTGGTAGCTGTCGTCGTTGATCACCAGGCAGCGGCTGCCCACTGCGGCGCGCAGGCCTTCGGCCTCCAGGGTGAGGCCGACCATGCGCAGCAGGCGGCCTTCGACGATGGGTTGCGCCGGCAGTTCGATCGCCTCGGCGTAACTGCCCAGGCGCTTGCCGAAACTGGTGCGATCAAGGCGCATCGGGGTGGTCCAGGTCGATGGACATATCCGCTGGCGCCGAGTGCAGGGAATGGTCGTGAAGCTGGTCGAACAACTGCGCCACGGCCTTCTCGATACGCGTCTCCATGCTGGCGTCGATGCGGCTGTGCGCCGTCTCGATGCGGCAGCCACCCGGCAGCAGGGCTTCGTCTTCAAGCAGGCGCCAGTTTTCTTCATGGCGTTCGCGCAAGGCCTTGGCCAGTTCGAAATCCTGGGGGTTGAGATGGATGCGGATGTTGTCGGCGCCCATCGGCAGCAGCTTGAGGGCTTCGCGCAGCACCTGGGTGATCTGGCTGGAGTCATTGCGCAACTCGCGGCCGATCACCTGGCGGGTCATGTGCGCGACCAGGTGCACCAGGGTTTTCTCGATGTGCGTGTCCTGTTCGGCAATGGGCTCCATCAGGTTCGCCATCAACTGCTCGAGGCTGCCCAGCTTGGCTGCCAGGGCCTGTTCGGCCTCCTGGCGCACCTTCAGCTGGGTGCTGTGAAAGCCCTCGCGCTCACCGGTGGCGAAGCCTTCGTTGTAGGCCTCCTGGCGAATCGCTTCGAGTTCTTCGAGGGTAAGCGGCTGGACTTCTTCCAGCGGTACCTCCTCGACTTCTTCCTCGATGGCTACCGGTTCCGGCTCAGGCTCGGGTTGCGGCTCAGGCTGCGGGTCGAAGCTGGGAAGCGCCCAGACGTCGACGCCCTCGAGGTCGCGGGCGCGAATCAGGTCGCTGGGGTGGTGCTCTTTGCTGGACATGTTCTCAGGTACTCAAAAACCATCTGCAAGCAACGCGGCCCCGTGTAGGAGCGGCCTTGCGTCGCGAAAGGGCTGCGAAGCGGCCCCTGGATTTCAGCGTCGCAACCTATATCGCCGGGTCCGCTCTGCGGCCCTTTCGCGACGCAAGGCCGCTCCTACACGAGGATGGATCAGATCATTTCCTCGGCGCCCTTGCCACCAAGCACGATCTCGCCAGCCTCGGCCATGCGGCGAGCGATGGTGAGGATTTCCTTCTGCGCCGTTTCCACGTCGCTGACCCGCACCGGCCCCTTGGCCTCCAGGTCGTCGCGCAGCAGTTCCGAGGCACGCTTGGACATGTTCTTGAAGATCTTGTCCTTGACCCGCTCGTCGGCGCCCTTGAGCGACACCACCAGTACGTCGGAGGACACCTCGCGCAACAGCGCCTGGATACCGCGGTCGTCGACATCGGCCAGGTTGTTGAAGACGAACATCAGGTCTTCGATCTGCTCCGACAGGTCGTTGTCGACCTCGCGGATCGAGTCCATCAGCGCACCTTCCACCGAGCTGTCGAGGAAGTTCATGATGTCAGCGGCACGCTTGATACCACCCAAGGTGGTCCGCGCGGCATTGGAGTTGCCCGAGAACTGCTTCTCGAGAATCTGGTTCAGCTCCTTGAGCGCTGCCGGTTGCACGGTGTTGAGCGAAGATACGCGCAGGATGATATCCAACCGCACCTTGTGGTCGAAGTTGCTCAGCACTTCACCGGCCTGGTCAGGGTCCAGGTAGGCGACCACGATGGCCTGGATCTGCGGGTGCTCGTAGCGGATCACATCGGCCACGGCACGCGGCTCCATCCACTTGAGGCTGTCCAGGCCGCTGGTGTTGCCGCCCAGCAGGATGCGGTCGATCAGGCCGTTGGCCTTGTCTTCGCCCAGGGCCTGGTTGAGCATCTTGCGGATATAACCGTCGGAGCCCACGCCCAGGCTGGTCTGGTCGCCAACGATGTCGACGAACTCGCTCATCACCTGCTCGACCTGGTCGCGGTGCACGTTGCCCATCTGCGCCATGGCCACACCCACCCGCTGCACTTCCTTGGGCCCCATGTGCCGCAGAACCTGGGCAGCATCGGTTTCGCCCAGCGAGAGCAGGAGGATCGCCGCTTTGTCGACACGGCTCAGCTTGGCGGTAACGGCTCGGTTATCACTCATCGGCGTTGATCCAGTCTTTCACGACCTGGGCCACGCGGCCCGGGTCTTCGGCCACCAGGCCTTTGATTGCGTTGAGCTGTGCCTCGTAACCCTCGCTCGGGCTTGGCAACAGAATGCTTGTCGGGCCACCCAGACTGACGCGGTCGTTGGCCAGTTCGCCATCCAGACCGATCATGCCGCCCAGCTCCATGTCGCTATCCGAGGCAGCCTGCTTGCCGCCCCCGGTGATGTTGTTGAGCACCGGCCGCAGTACGCCGAACACCAGCACCAGGATGAACACTACGCCCAGCACTTGCTTGACGATGTCCCAGAACCACGGCTGCTGATAGAAGGCGATGTCGGCGATTTCTTCGCCACGGTCGGCGGCGAACGGCACGTTGATTACCGTCACGCTGTCGCCGCGGCTGGCATCGAAGCCGACCGCGTCCTGCACCAGGCGGGTAAAGCGCGCCAAGTCCTCGGCGCCCCACGGCGCACGGGTGGCTTCGCCGCTAGCAGGGTCGACCTTGAGCTGGTCGTCGACCACCACCGCTACCGACAGGCGGGTCATGCGGCCCTGCTGCTGACGGGTGTGGCTGATGGAGCGGTCCAGCTCGAAGTTCTTGGTGCTCTGCTGACGCTTGTCCGACGGGTACGGCGCGAGCATTGGCTGGCCGGTGGCCGGGTCCATGATCTGCTGGCCGTTGGCATCCACCAGCGGTTGGCCAGGCTGGATGGCAGGGGCCGGGGTGGCGGCTGCGGCGGTGGTTTGCGGCGCGGAGGCAGCACCCGGTGGCTGGTTGCTCAGTGCACCCGGCACGCCTTGTGGGCCCTGGCTGCTGGCGCGCTGCTCGTCGACCGACTGCTCGCTGCGCAGCGCCGGCTGGTCCGGGTTGAACTGCTCGGACGTCGATTCCACCGCACTGAAGTCCAGGTCGGCGGACACTTCGGCCTTGTAGCGGTCATTGCCCAACACCGGCTGCAGGATATTGTGCACGCGCTGGGTGAGCATGCTTTCCATGCGGCGGCTGTAGTCGAACTGCTTGCCCGCCATGGTCAGGGCGGTGTCCTGCAACTGCTCGGACAGCAGGTTGCCCTTCTGGTCGACGACGGTGACTTGCGACTTGTCCAGCTCTGGCACGCTGGTGGCGACCAGGTTGACGATCGCCATCACCTGCCCGGCTTCCAGCGCGCGGCCTGGGTACAATTCGACCAGTACCGAGGCGCTGGGCTTGCGTTCGTCACGCACGAACACCGAGCTTTTCGGGATCGCCAGGTGCACGCGTGCGCCCTTGACGTTGTTCAGGCTGGACACTGTGCGCGCCAGTTCACCTTCGAGGCTGCGGCGATAGCGGGTGGCCTCCATGAACTGGCTGGTGCCCAGGCCCTGCTCCTTGTCGAGCAGTTCGAAACCGACATTGCCATCGCTCGGTGCCACGCCTGCGGCCGCCAGTTTCAGGCGCGCACGGGAGAGGTCGTCGGCCTTGACCAGCAGAGCGCCGGAATTGGGCTCGACGTTGTAGGGAATGTCTGCAGCGGCCAGGGTTTCCATGACCTGCTTGGTGTCCATGCCCGACAGGCTGCCGTACAGCGGCCGGTAGTCGGGCTGTTGCGACCACAGCACCACGGCAAAGCCGATGGCCACGCTCGCGGCCAAGCCGACCATGAGACCGACCTGACGCAGCATGGGCATCTGCGAGATGTTTTCCAGAAACGCCATACCGAACAGCGGCGGCTTGGACGCTGGCTGGCCGCTCTTGGCGGGGGCGTTGTCGACGACTGCTTCAGCCATGGGTTACGTCCGTCCTCAAACCGGCATCTGCATGATGTCCTGGTACGCCTGGACCAGCTTGTTGCGCACCTGGGTCATCGCCTGCATGGAAACGCTGGCCTTTTGCGAAGCGATCATCACGTCGGTCAGGTCGACGCCGCTCTTGCCAATCTCGAAGGCGTTGGCCAGCTGGGTGGAGGCCTGCTGGGTCTCATGCACCTTGCCGATGGCCTGGCCGAGCATGTCGGCAAAGCTGCTCTGGCCCGGCGCCAGCTCAGGCGCGGCGGACACCTTGGGCAACGACATGGCGTCGGCCTGCATGGCCCGCATGTCCAGCATCAGACGATTGAATTCAACACCTTGGCTCATGACCTTCTCTCTCCGGCGGCCGCATTTTTTTGACACTCATGCGGCGGATAGCTCGTGTAAAGCAACAAAGGTGCCAGCCTTGCCACCCTTCTGATTTAACGCGCCGTTGTAGGAGCGGCCTTGTGTCGCGAATGGGGCGCGCAGCGGCCCCAGGTTCTGTTGCGCAGCAAAAATCGCCGGGGCCGCTACGCGCCCCATTCGCGACACAAGGCCGCTCCTACAAAGGCCGCACCCGACATAACCCGCACCTGCGGCTTATCAGCCAAAAAGGCTGGCCTCGACGTCAAACCCGGCATCGCGCATTTGTGCCAGCTTGTAACGCAAGGTGCGCGGGCTGATACCCAGCCGCTCGGCGGCCTCCTTGCGGCGGCCACGCTCGGCGCGCAAGGTGTCGATGATGGTCTGGTACTCATGGCGGCGCAGGTCATCACCCAGGCCACCCACCTCGACCGCCACTTCGGGCAATGAAGGCGCCGCGCCCGCCGACAATGGAATGGCGCCGGCCAGACAAAAATCCGCCGCCTCGATCACCCCGCCCTGCTGCAGGATCAACGCCCGCTGCAAGGCGTTGTCCAGTTCGCGCACGTTACCCGGCCAGGCATACGCCTGCAGGCAGGCCCGCGCTTCGGCAGACAAGCGCACCGGCGCATGCTTCATCTTGCCGACATGGCGGGCCAGCAGGCGTTCGGCCAGTTGCAGGATGTCGCCCTTGCGCTCGCGCAACGGGCACCAGGCCAGGGGGAACACCGACAATCGGTAATACAGGTCTTCACGGAACCGCCCCGCTGCCACTTCGCCCGCCAGATCGCGGTTGGTGGTGGCCAGCACGCGGATGTCCAGGCTGATCGGCTTGCGCCCGCCTACCCGCTCCACCTCACGCTCCTGCAACACCCGCAACAGCTTGGCCTGCAACGTCAGCGGCATCTCGGAGATTTCGTCGAGCAGCAAGGTGCCGCCCTCGGCCTGCTCGAACTTGCCGGCCTGGGCCGCGATGGCGCCGGTGAAAGCGCCCTTCTCATGGCCAAACAAGGTGGCTTCGAGCATGTTGTCGGGGATCGCCGCGCAGTTGATCGCCACGAAGGGCTGGGCTGCCCGCGGGGACTGCTGGTGAATGAAGCGTGCCAGCACTTCCTTGCCGGTACCCGACTCACCCGAGATCAGCACCGTCGAGTCGCTGCGCGCCACGCGCGCGGCCAGCTCCAGCAATTGTCGGCTGGCCGGCTCACAGGCTACCGGCCCCTCCTCGTCCACCGCACTCACGCGCCCGGCAGCATGGCGCTGCACCAAACACAGCAGCGCCTTGGGCTCGAACGGCTTGACCAGGTAATCGGCTGCGCCCTGGCGCATCGCTTCCACGGCACGTTCCACCGCAGCATGCGCGGTCATCAGCAACACCGGCAGTTGCGGCTGCTGGCGGCGCAACTGCGCCAGCAACTGATGCCCATCCATACCCGGCATGTTCACGTCACTGACCACCAGGCTGAAGGCCTCGCTCAGCACAGCCTCCAGTGCCTCTTCGGCACTGCCCACGGCGCGGTAGGCGAAACCGCCGATTTCCAGGGTATCGCCGAGCGCCTGGCGTAACACGCGGTCATCCTCGACCAGCAGCACCTTGATGGTCATCCGTGCGCCTCCGCCAGTTGCCCATCGATCAACGGCAGCTCGACTCGCACGCAGGTGCCGCGCCCGACCTTGGAACGCACGCTGAGCGTACCCTGGTGCGCCCGCACCACGGCCTTGACCACGGCCAGGCCCAGGCCGGTGCCGGTGGCCTTGGTGGTCAGGAACGGCTCGCCCAGGCGGCCTAGCACGTCGGCGTCGATACCGCTGCCGGCGTCACTCACGCACAGGTGCAACACCTGCTGGCGACGGAACACGTGCACCTTGAGCCGCGCCGGCGCCTCGCTCGCTTGCAGGGCATTCTCGATCAGGTTGAGCATGGCGCCGACCAAGGTGTCGCGGTTGCACAGCAGCTCGCCCAGGTGGCTGTCGCACTGCCAACGCACGGCATGCCCTTGCACGTGCGACTGCGCGGCCTGCTGCAAGGCCTGGAACAGCCCTTTGGGGCTCACCCGATCGCCGAGCGGCAGCTCGCCACGGGCGAACACCAACATGTCGCGCACCTGGTGCTCCAGCTCGTGCAGGCGCTCCTTCAAGGTACCGGCGAAGCGCTGGCGGGTTTCCACGCTCAGGTCTTGCTCGCTATCGGCCAGGTGGCTGGCGTAGAGCATGGCTGCCGACAGGGGCGTGCGGATCTGATGGGCCAGCGAGGCGACCATGCGCCCCAGCGACGACAAGCGCTCGTGGCGAGCCAACTGGTCTTGCAGGCGACGGGTTTCTGTCAGGTCGTTGAGCAGCACCAACTGGCCGGGCTCGGCATCCAGCGAGCGGGTGGCGATGGACAGGCGGCGGCCGTCGCGCAGCGAGACTTCATGGCCGTCGTCCTTGCGCGGGGCGAAGCTGCGGGCAATCACCTGGCGCCACAGCTCGCCGATCAGCGGCTCGCCGAGCAGTTCGCAGGCGGCCGGGTTGGCTTCGCGCACCAGGCCGTGGCCATCGATCACGATCACCCCGCCGGGCAGCAGGTCCAGCAGGTTCTGCAGGCGGTTGGCCAGGCGTTCCTTTTCGCTGAGTTCGGCGATGCGCTGGGCGCTGACCACCGCCAGCTCGCCCTTCAGTTCGCTGACCCGCGCTTCAAGCAGGCTGTAGGACTGGCTCAGCTGGCTGGAGACCTGGTTGAACAGGGCGAAGGCTTGCTCGACACCCTGTCGGCTTTCCTGCTCGATCAGGGCATGCCCCTGCGGATCGGGGGCTCGGGAAACGTGGGCGGCCTGGGGCATCGTGCTCTCTCGCGTGGCTGACCGTCATAAAAACGGTATGTTGCCAGCGGTGTAGCAATAGCCGTGCCGAAGATGGGGATTTTCGGATGCGCTGCCTCCCTCGCCCGCAATGGGCGAGGGAGGCCAGCCAGGCTCAATCCGGCAGCCAGGCCTTGCGCCAGTGATTCAGGTTGTCGCCTTCGAGCATCCAGCCGCCCTGCACCGCATCGCGCAGTGCATCACCCGCCTTCGCCGTCGCATCCAGGTCGGCAAGGTGCATGCGGATGGCCTCTACCCAGCTACGGAAACGGTTCTTCACCAGGGTGACCGGCAAGTCGCTGTAGCCCTGATAGCAACGTACGTCGCTGGCGATCACCGGGAAACCACAGGCGCCGTACTCCAGCAGGCGCAGGTTGCTCTTGCACTCGTTGAACAGGTTCTGCTCGACGGGCGCCAGGGCCAGGTCCAGGTTCATTCTGGCCAGCGCCGCGGGGTAGTGTTCAAAGGCAATGCCTTGGTGGAACTCATGCACATAAGGCCGCAGCTTATCCGGGCACATGCCGAAGAACACCCACTCCACCTCGTTGGCCAGCTCCCTGACCACGTCCGCGATCACTTCCAGGTCGCCCGTGTGGCTTGCGCCGCCCGCCCAGCCGACACGCGGTTTGCGCGACTGCCGGCGCTGGGCGTTGAGGCCTTTCCAGTAGCGGGTATCCAGCGTGTTGTGTACCACCCGGATATCGTCATGCAGGCCGGCAAAGGCCTCGGCCAGCGGCTGCGAAGAGACGACAAAGCGGTCCACATAGGCCAGGCCGCGACGTATGGAGCGCAGAATGTCCTTGGGCATGTGCGCCCTGTGTACGCTCTTGATCGGCAGGTTGGGCAGATAGTCGTCCAGCTCGAAGACCTTGAAGGCCTGCGAAAACGCGCGCATCCGGCGTATGTGCTCAATCTGCTCGTCGCCCACCTGGCGCTGCAGGACGATGCTGTCCGGCTGGTAACGCTCCAGTTCGCCTGGTGCCAGGTGATTCCACGACAGCAGCCCCTCGGCCAGCCCCTCGCGGCTGAGCGCATCGAGCGGCTGGATGACCCGGTAGTTGCCACAACCCTGCCTGTCCGCCGCATGGGCCAGGATCGTCGGCAGCGGCTTCCAGGACGACAGCGGTCGCCAGCTCAGCTGGGTGGGCGCCAGGCCGAAGCCATTGGTGGACGACAGCGAGAAGTTCGGGTTGTAGAACGGGTCTCGCGCCAGTGCCGGCAGCCAGCGGGCATACAAGGCGTCTTCTTCCTCGGTGCTGGCCGGCGTTGCCGCATCTTCGCTGAGCAGCAATTGCACACGCGGCGTCCACACGTTCAGGTAGCCGGCACGGGACAGGCGCAGGCACAGATCGACATCCGCCCAGCGCTGCAGCTCGGGTGTCTCGTCGAAGCCACCCACCTCAAGGAACAGACCCTTGTTCACCAGCAAGCACTTGCCGCTCACTGCGACATAGTTCTGGTCGACCTGCAGCCGCTGCAGGTAGCCAGATGCATCCAGCGGCTGCCCGGCAAAGGCTTCGCCAACCGGGCCGTTCAGGCCGAGCACGAAACCGGCATGGCTGATGGTAGCGTCCCCCGCCACCAGCTTGGCCCCCACCACGCCGACTTCCTGGCGCACGCCATGGTTGAGCATCTGCTGCAACCAGTCGCTATCGAGCACCGCAGCGCCCTCGTCCAGCCACAGCAGGAACTCACCACGCGCCTGCTCGGCGGCCTGGTTGCGCATGTGCGCAGGCGCCATGCCGGCAGGGAAACGCAAGCAACGAATGGCATCGGTGCCGAGCTGGGCAACGCTATCGAGCCAGCTGCTCACTGCTGGGCCGGCATCATTGCGCGCCAGCAGAAGCACCTCGTAGTTTCGATGGGGCGTCTTCTCCAGGATGGTTTCCATGCAACGCTGCGCCCGCTCCGTGCTGTTGCCCTGGAGCAGGATCAGGATGCTGACCGGCAAATCACCGGGGGCGCCGTAGTCGAGGTCATAACGCCCGGGCAGACGCGACTCGACGCGAGCCTGCGGAAAACCGCGTGCATGCAGATGGCGCTGAATGACCTCGCGCTCGTCCGGGCAGTCGCGCAGCGTCTGCGCATCGCTGATCAGCAACGGCTCGCTGATATGCCCCAGCCCCTCGAAACCGGCGGCCTCGATCAGGCGCAGGATGTACTCCAGCTCGAACGCCTGGCCTGCCTCCTGGCGGAAGCCGCCCATGTCCAGCCACACCTGACGGTTGAACAACCAGTGGCGTGACAGGCTCGCCGGCAAACTCAGAAGAAGATCAAGGTTGAGGTCAGGGCGCAGCGCAGCGCCCATTTCCGCGCCATCGCCACGCAAACCTTCATCACCATAAACGGCCCGACAGCCAGGCGCTGCCAGCAGATCAAGCGCGGCAATCAGCAGGCCGCTGGCAGTGAACTCAACGCCCGCCTCTACCAGCATGAACCAGTCGAACTCACCCGCCAGCACTGCCTGGTTGAGCTGGTCGCTGAGGCTGGCGTCGCTCAAACGCAGGCACTGCAGTTTGCCCTGGGCCGAAGTTGCGGGTGCCTCCCCCGGCGTCAGCGCGATGACTTTCACTGTGGGGTAAAGGCAGTTATCGCTGCTCAAGCTTTGCAGCGATGCTTTCAAGGCATCCGCATGCCCTTCAGCGTCCACCACGATGACCCCGATTACAGGCCCACCCTGATGGGCTTGCAGGCGCTGCCCGATCAGCCGGCTCTGCATGGCATCCGGAACGCGTTCGGCCAGCCAGTCTTGCAGTGTCAATGACTTGGGCTTTTCGCCCAGATGCTCCAGCATTTGCTGGCGCCCGCGCTTGACTTCATCGCTGCCACAGTCGGCATGGCGTGCATACAACTCACGATACAGCGCAGGGTAATCTTGCAGTGCCTGCTCCGAACGTCGTGCAGGGGCATTGTCATCCCGGCGCATGCGCACTTGCACCGTCTCATCACGAACATGGTGGAAAGCGCTTCGAGCACATAAGTGCATGAGGAAGTCCCAATCCTCCAGACCTGTCAGTGATTCGTCGAAGCCCCCTACGGCCAGCGCAAGCGCACGTGGGCAGGCAAAGGTGTTGACCGGGATGTAGTTGTTGACCAGCAACCGTTCGCGGGAGTACGCCTCGTGGGGGTAGCGCTGCTCACGCGCCACCTCGGCCCTCTCGCCCGCCGTGATCGTTTCTTGAATGAACACCGCATCCGTATACACCACGCTGTCGGGGTGAGCCGCCAGCGCGTTGGCCAATGCTTCGAGATGACCAGGCAGGAACAGGTCGTCGTCGTCCAGATAAACGACATACCGACCACGGGCCAGGTGCAAAGCGGTGTTACGGGCAGCGGCAGGGCCGCGATTACGGCCTTGGCGGATGTACGTGACAGGGAAATCGTAATCAGCCAGCAGCGACTCGACCGGGTCGCCGTTGTCATTGACCAGAATGACCTCGAAGTCCTTGAAAGACTGGTGGCCAATGCTGTTCAGCGCATCGCTGAGCAATTGCGGGCGGTTGTAGGTCGTCACGATAATCGAGAACAACGTCGTTTCTTGCCGCCGCGTCTGCCCTTCCAAACGCTCGCAGAGCTGGCGCGCCCGGGCACCCAACTCGGAATGCTGCTCGCCAGGGTATTGCTCCAGACGCCGTTCGAGGTGCGCCGCCACCTCGCGCTCACGCCCGTAGAGGTGATGCTGCGCATTGCGCTCGAATACCCCCTCGACAATGGCAAGGTGCCCGATCAATGGCTCAACGGAGGCGTAGAACTGGTTCGACTCCTGCGCACCGTGCCAGCGATAGCTGACACCGGGCATATCGACATAGGCGAAATCGGGGTAACGCTCCGCCATCTGCACGACCATTTCCCAGTCACCGGCACCGTACGTCTTGCCTGGACTCCAGACCTGACAAAATGCCTCACGCCGGTAGATCACTGCCGACGGTGTCATGTAACTGTCGAAAATCAGCAGGTCAGCGACTTCATTGCGCCCACCGACATAATCGCCGTTGCGGTAACCGGGATGACGAGGCTGGTTCAACGCCTGCCCAGCGCCATTGACCCAGCGAATGCCGGTATAGCCAACCGCCACATGGGGCTGGCTTTCCAGCGTAGGCAACAGGCGCGACAGGTGGCCCGGGTTGAAAAAATCGTCGGCGGAAAGGAACGTGAAGTACCGCCCCTGTGCGATACGCAAACCATTGCGCCAGTTGTAGCCTGGGCCGAAATTGTATCGGTTACGGATGTAACGCACGCTCGGGTTGCCCGCGAATGCCGCCATTACCTCGGTGGTGTCGTCCGTGGACGCATTGTCCAACACCAGGATCTCGATATCGTCCACGCCCTGGTCGAGTACCGACTGGACACACTGGCCAAGGTAACGCCCGTGGTTGTAGGTCGGGATCACGACACTCAGCAGGGGCTCGATGTGCCGTACCGCAGCGGCATCATCAGCGATTGCGGTGGTTACCTTGTACAGCCAGTAGTCTGCCGAACAATGGTAGTTCCTGGAGTAGTCGCGATCTTCCGTATCTCGGGTGATTGGCCACGCTTGCGAGTCGGATGCGTCAGCATCGGGAAGTTTCAGGTAATCCAGGCAGACCAGCGAAGTACTGGGCTGGCCTTCCTTTGCCGGGACAAGAATTTTGCTGAAGACGGCTTCTTCTTGCAGCGCCTCCCGTTGCTCGGCATTACCTAATAGCAGATATCGCTGTGCTTTTGATGGCAACTCGCACACCGCCTGGGCCTGACGAGGGTGGGCAATCAGAAGCACGCCATCGGCCTCTCCTGCGGCATCGGTAGCCCGCTCGAACAACAGCCCGTTGCTCAAGCCATACACCGTCAGGGGCTGCAGCGGCAATTTGCGCTGCAAGCCTTCCCAGTCCGCATCGGACAGCAGGAATGCCTGCTGATCTTCCAGGCAAAAACCGGCTACCCGTACTCGCCAAGGTTGCCCGGCACAACGCCCACCTGCGATCAAAGCCCAATTCGTCATGCTGTCACTTCCCAAAAATGGTTGCTCGCTTGCGTCAAGCGACACGGCGCCTGTCGGCACGTAGCCTGTATGTCGTGAATCACGCAGATGCCGTCAGGTCCTTCCAGGACACGACGCGTGTCGCTGCCCTGAGGTGCTGATGGATAAGCGCTTCAATGTAATGTTCATGATCCCGCTCGGAACTGATGACCACGACATCGCCCTCTTCCACGTGCTCACTCATCCAGGCCAAGGGCTGAATGGGTACGCCCAGCATTTCTCTGCCCTGGCGATTGATGTTGGAATCGATACAGGCAACGACCTGATCGCCGTTTTTCTCGGCTTCAAGAATCAGCAGCGCGGCGATGAAGGCACTACCGAAGATGATGATCCTGCGCCCCTCCAGGCCGGCCAGGATGCTCGAGCGCGGCGTTGCGGTGGCTTTGCGCGCCCAGCTCAGAAGTTTCTCGGTAGCGCTGGCATGTCCGGAGGCCGACAGCGTGTTCAGTTGGCACGCCGGTTCGCCCAGCGACAGAAGCTGGGCCAGCAGAAACACAGGCAGGCCCGCCAGAAAGGCGTCGGGGGCCAATGCCATGTTGCGCTGCAGGCCGTCGGCCGTTTTACCAATCTTCTTCAAAATGCCGTTGTTGATCGCCCTCGCGGGCTGGGTCGTAATGGCTTCCTGAATGAAGAAGCGCGCCGTGAAGGCATCGAAATGCAGGGTTTCTGCCTCCAGCCCGGGAACGCCCTTGGCGATGTGCTTCAGGTCTCGATAGAGGGCGACCCCAGGCAGCGACAGGCTCGCCGCATGGGAGAACTGCTGGGTATGCACCCGACGGCGCAGCAAGGGCTGGTCAAGGTAGCCGATGGCATGCCGGCGATTGATGCGCGCCGGCATCAGCACGTCCTCGATGCCCGCCGTCTCCAGGGTTTTCTTGCGCGCAGCCGCCTCGCCGAGGCACGCGTGTACCGCATACAACTTGGGCAGTACGGCGCGCTCCAGCATCACACCGCTGGGCATCGGCCACAGCCGCTCCTTGAGGAAACTGCTGATGTATTCCCCGGGCGCGAAAATTCGCTCCGCGTCAGGCACGGTGCTGCCCCCGACCAGCGCATGGCCATCCTGATCAATGTCGCTGACGCGCGTCCACACCAGCCGCACCTCGGGGTGGCCATCCATGAAGCGCATCTGCCGTTCCAGCATGTCTTGCTCCATGACGTCGTCGTCATGGGTGACGATCACCCGTCGCCCCAGGGCGAGGTGATAAGCCGAACGGCAGTTGAACTCCACGGTGGAAACATTGCGCGAGTTCCTGACGTAACGAATTCGCGGGTCCTGCAGGCCCAGAATGAACTGCGCCGTCCCGTCACTGCTGCCATTGTCGAGAACCAGCAGCTCGAAATCCTCGAAGCTCTGGCCGAGCACGGCAGCGAGGGACTGCTTGAGGTAGTCCAGTCGGTTGTAAGTCAGCAGAGCAACGGTCAGCGGCGGAATGGCTGGGTTCATGGCATGGACCGCAGCAGGTCGGCGATCTGACGGTGCTGCTGCTCGTGCACAAAGACGAAGTTGGTTTCCTGGGTTTGCTCGTCAATGCCCGGGCAGGGGTGCAGCCCCTCTTTGCTCAGGGTAAAGGCCTGATAGCCGATACGACCAAGCCGCTCCACCACCTCGTTGGGGTGGTAGTCGAACTGCCTGGCCCACTTCCTCAACAGCTCGATCAGAATCACCGGCTTATGGCGAGCGAGCATCGCCTCGCCGCCCTGGATCACCATCAACTCCGCACCCTCTACATCGCACTTGATGATCTGCGGCGCCAGCTCATGCTGCGCGCAGAAGCTATCCAGCGTCGTGGCCGGGCAGGACACCTTCTGCAGGCTTTCCTGGCTGCCCGGTTGCCCGGCCAGCACCTGGGAAGTGGCGCCGGAACAGTTGGGCGTGTAGAGAAACTCCAGCGTCGCCTGCTGGTTCGAAAAGGCCAGCCGGTGCGCCTCTATGTTGAACAAGCCGTTGTGGCGGATGTTGCGCTCTAGAATCTCATGGGTATGCGGAATCGGTTCGAAGGCGTGAATCCGCGCCGAGGGGCAGTGCCGTGCCAGCGCCAGGGCATACCAGCCGCAATTGGCGCCGATGTCTAGAACCACCCCGTTTTCCGGGGTGATGGCTTTGAGGAACTCGGTTTCCAGTGTTTCATAGGCACGGAAGTTCATCAGGGTGCAGGGCACCAGGTGCTGGTCCTGGGGGTCGAGAAACAACTCGATCTGCTGCGAGCGGGAACGCACGAAGACGCCCTCCGGCAGGATACGCAGAGACTCCACGTCGGTACCGGCGAGGAACTCGGGGTACTCGAACAGGCTGGCGTGCCGTACGTGGATGGCCTCGATGTAATCCTGCTTGGCAGATTCCCCGGCCTCGTAGGCCGCACGGATGTGGTTAAGCGTGTTCATCGGCATTACCTGGCTCCGGTGGCGAGGCTGAGGATTCTGCCGCGCCAGTCATGTTGCTGGATCAGTGTGTCGCGGATCTCTGCAGCGTAAGTGGTACTGGCAATGAAGACCGTGGCCCCCTGGTGCTGCGCCAGCTCATCGGGGCCGGTAATGGTCACACCGAGCAGGGGTTTGCCCTGCAGGTTCCTGTTCCGGTCGACGATGCCGCAGATATTGGCCTTGCCCAACCGGGTATCGCAGAGCAACCGGCTGGTAAGCGCGCCAGCGCCCCAGATCAGCACCGGCTCGGCACTGGCCTCCAGTTGCTCGGCCAGCGCTTCCACCGGGCGCAATACCTGCCGCGACAGCTCGACATAACTGAGCAGGCTGGCAGCCGCCACAGCATCAAGCGTGAAACGCTTCGCTGCCTTGGTCGTCTTGCGATACATGGCCAGCAGGTAATGGTTGTCGTAGAAATCGTTGTGCTGGGAGATGACCGTCACTTTCTCGAAGCCGCTGGCAGCCAGCAGGTTGTCCAGGCTGACGGCACTGAAGAAGTTGATGTGCTCCAGCGCAAACTCGAGGAAGGGCTCAGCCGGCGGCGTCTTGCCGAAGGCCTCGGCATCGGGAACCGCGATGAACAGATAACCATCGTCCGCCAGCAGCGCCGCAATCTTGGCCATGCTGTTGCGCAGGTCGGCAATATGCTCCAGCACGCCGCAAAGGCTGATCAACTGGAAGCGCTCTTCAGTGACGAAAGCATCCACGGTCGCGCTTCTGATCTCCACCCCGTAGATTTCGTGCGCCAGCTTGGCTGCAGCCGGGCTGGGCTCCATACCGAGCAAGCGCTGGAAGCCTGCCTGTTTGAAATGTGCAAGGAAATGCCCCATGCCCGAACCGATATCGAGAATGCGAGCATCGCTTGCCAGGTCTGCATGTTGCTGGACGAAGTGGAAGAAATCCCCGTGAATACGCGCCAACCCGGGCGGCAGGTCGGTATGCAGGTGATGCTCGACGTTCTGATAGAACTGATCGAGCGCCGACTGATCCGGAATGTCGCTGGCGTAGGCAAAACCGCAGGTGCGACAGGCCACCACATCGTAATGCACGGCCTGGGGAAGCCCCGGGAACAGAAAATGCTGACGGTGCAGTTGCTCTAGATGGCTTCCGCTACAAATTTCACACGCTCTCATATCGCCTACCCTGAACTTTACGAACGGCCTTGCCAAAACCGAAAGACGCAACAATAACTGGCCAAATAAAGCGGTTTTAACCCGCCTGTGTATTGAGACGAGAACGGTACCAACGTTGGGAAATATCACTGATCTGGGCAAGCTTCAAAAAGGTCTCGTCCGGAATCCCGGCGCAAATAGCAAGTTGCTGCTCCAGGTTGAACATTTCTTCGGGTGAGTAACGCGGGACGCGCTCCTCGCTGGCCACCTGCACGTCAGGCTCAGGTTCCCAACTATCAATAATCGAACCCGCTGCATCGATATTGCCGTCGAGCCCAAGCGTGCGCAGCGTCTGAACGAATCGCGCATAGGCATCTTGATACCGCGAAAGCGTCGCGGTGTAGTCACAGCGTGACAAGAAGAAGTTGATATCCATTGACGCGGGTAGCTCATGCTCCGCCACAAACGGCAGTGAGAAGAACTCGCACATTTCCCGCACCCTCGAATCGTGCGCAATGAACACGGCAGGCTTACCGGCATGCAGCGCCGGCGTCAAACCATGCATGCGGGCACCGAACACAAAATCCATCGAGCCGAGGAATGCCTTCCACAGGCTATAGTTTGTAAAGTAGCGAACGCGCTTTTGTTTCAACAAAGCCAGCACAGGCGCCAAGTCTTTATAGAAACGCCGCGCCGCATGGATATCAGCCCCGCTGACCTTCCCGGGGTAATAGAGCGCCTGCGCAAGCAGGCCAAAGACCTGCTCGACATAGTAATAATCGTGCTGACTGGCCAGGCGCAGAACGTCGTCGATGCGGCTATGACGATTGCCCTGATAGTTCGAGTAGCACACCGCAACCTTTTCAGGGTTGTGCGGCACCTCCAGCAAGGACGTACGCAGCGAAGGGCCATTCAGGTAGAGGGACGGGCAGCCTAAAGGAACGGCATTCTTGATCCCGAGGCTATTCAGCACGTCCGCTGAATAATAACCGCGCGTCCCCACCACCGGTGACCGATCGGCAATCACACTCAGGTAGCGAACCACGGCAGGAGAAAGCTGCTTGTGGAAGCCGGGCTGATAATCGTACTCCCTGGCTTGAATGGATTCGCCAAGACTGAAAAAAGGAATTTTCAGTTTCTCGATAAAGTCCGTGACGTACGCGTAAGGGTAACCATCCTGGTCATACGGAGGCGGCGCAATTCTGCAAGGAATGAAAAATATCACCTTGGAAAATCGTTCATTGACCTCTTCTGCGGTCATCCGAAAATTCCACGCCTCAACATGACGCCCCGAGGTCAACATGGCGCCGGCATGAGCGTAAACAATATCCCCAATATTGATGAATTGAGAATGATATTGGTAGTTGGCCCCGGTCTTTCTAATGCCCTCAGGCGGAGGGAGGTAACCAATGAGTGTCGGACGCGAATCGGGAGCGGTCATGTATGGGCCTGCAAGAGTCGGGACAAACCCACATCCAAAGGTGTGAGTGGCGCCCACCCTAAAGCGCGAATTTTGTCGATATTGAAATGCCCGGCGTTTCTCACGGCAGGTGCCGGGCCACTGCGCGCCTGCGGCCTGACCGTGAGCTGCCCTGCCTTACCGGCTGAGGCAATCAACTTTTCGGCCAATTCCAGGATGCTGGTTTCCTGCGTTTCACCGACGTTGTAGGCATGGCCCGCTTCGCCCCGGAACAGGATGTGGAACAGCCCGAGCACGGTATCGGAGACATAGCAGAACGGACGCGAGGCGCTTCCATCGGAATCCAGCTGGATATCCCGGTTGTGAAGGACATCGGCAAGCAGATCGGAGATCGCCCGGCCATCGTCCAGCCGCATACCCGGCCCATAGCAATGGGAAATCCGCGCAATCCTGGCATCCACACCGTATTGGGTGTGGTAGGCCTGGCACAGCGTTTCGGCCAAGCGCTTGCTCTCGCCGTAGCAGGCCCGTGGAGCCAACGGGTCTTCCCGGCCAAAATCACCTTCCGCGATCGCATCGGTTTGCCAAGGGTTGTCGCCGTACACCGCACCACTGCTGAGAAACAGAAAACGTGCCTGCTTGTCCCGGGCCAGCTCAAGCAGTGCCCGGGTGCCATCGGTATTGGCACGGATCGTATCGACCGGCCGTTGCAGATAGTCCTTGGGGCTGGCAGGGCTGGCGGCATGGACGATGAAATCCAGCGGTGCAGCAAGGCCGCAGGGCTGGGTGACATCCTGGATCAGAGGCGTCACTTCGCCTGGAATATCCAGCCAGGGCATGCGCTGACGCAGTTTTGCCAGGTCCCGCGCCAGTGCGTACACGTGCACCTTCGCCTGAGGCTGACGCCGATTGAGCCAGACGAGGGCTTCGACGACATGCCCACCAATGAAGCCCGAGGCGCCAGTGACCAGAATATGACGGCCGTGCAGGGCTTCCCAGGGCAGCAGGGCTGCGAGCATCCCGCTCAAGTCCGCAGCGAGAACGGGATCAGGCGTTTTCATAGATGCTATCCAGGCCAATGATGCGCTGCGCTGCAATCCCAAGGTCGAGCAGGTGCTGACGGATGTCCATGGCGAAGCGAATGGAGCAGATGAGGATGGGCAACTCCGCGTGCACTTGCGAATCGTAGGCACACACCACGTGTTTACCCAGGCGCTGCCCCCATTTGGTTTCTGATGAGTCCAGCAGGGCGTGGATATCCAGCGACTCGGCAATCGGTGCCAGATAATTGAGGTAGTCGCCGCCAATGCCGTACACCAGGAACGGGCCGCCGGTTTGCTCACGAAAACGCTGCAGCAGACGCTGCTCGCGTTGCGCTGCCGTAGGCTGCAGGCGGGCGACGAGGCGCACCGAGTCCGAGTAGACCGGCGATTCGTAATGCCCCACGGACAACGCTTCGCAGGTAAAGCCGCAACGTGCGAGCAGCAGGGCCAGCGACGCCGGGGTGAACTGGTGCAGGTGCTCGGGATTGCGATCACTGGCCAGCAGCGGATGCCCGGCCTGGTTCGGCACCTCGATCAGCACACGCCCGTCCGCACTCAGAAGGCTCGCCCAGGCCGCAAGCTCCTGCTCGGGTCGAGCAATATGCTCCAGCACATGGAAGGACACGATCAACTGGTACGGCGTTGCCTCAATCTCGCTGGCTGGCGTGTGGAATACGCGGTCAAGTTTCTGCGTCGCCAGCACCCTGTCCTGCGACAACTCCACACCCTCATAGGTGACGGCAAAGCGCGCCTTGATCTCGCGCCCGAGTTCACCTTCCGCACAGCCGACTTCGAGCACGCGTTCCTTGCCTGTCTTCAGCAAGTCGGATACCGCGGCGACACGTTCACGCATCTTGCGCTTGAACCAAGGCGTGTTCAGATCGTTACGAGCGACCAGCGTTTCATAGTAGCCCGCCTCGTCCATCGGCATCCGCCAACGATGTCCACACAGCCGGCAAGCGGTATATTGCGGGCGGGGCAATACGCGCTCGACCGTTGCGCAGCAGGGGCATGTGTTGGCTGTAGCGGCTGTGTTCATGCGCGCACCAGGCGTTCCAGCAACTGTTGCGGCGAAGGCAATGGCTGCTCATGACTGGCAAATTGACCATAGCCCCAAGCGACTGGCCAGAACTCGACACCATTGGCCGCCGCTGCACGACCGTCTGCGACGGTATCGCCAATGTAAAGGGCCGATTGCGCGGCAATGCCGCCATCCCCCAGCAAGGCAGCGATCATGCCGGCCTTGTCCGTGTAGCGATCAGGGTAGGAGTCACTGGCATACACGTCGCTGAACAGCCCTTGCCAACCCAATGCCGCAATGATGCGCTGGGTCGGCAGCAGACGTTTGTTGGTCGCGATGGACAGACTGAAGCCTTGCTCGCGCAGCTGCTCCAAGATCGCCTGGCAACCCGCATAGGCCGGTGTTTCCAGGCAGGCTTCGGAATCGTAAATGTCCTTGAACGAGGCGCTCAGGGCATCCAGCAATGCTGCGTCGTCACTGCCGCTCAGTGTCGCCAGCGTCTGGCGCAAGGGCGGCCCGATCAGGCTGGCATCGATGGGGCGCATGGCCTGCAGCCCGTGCGCCTTCAGCACACGGGTAAAGCAGACAAGAATGGCCGGCGCCGAGTCCACCAAGGTGCCGTCAAAGTCGAACAGGACGTGGCGTTTCATCAATTGACCTGCTGCCGAACCTGGCGCGATACCGGGGCGATGTTGCCAGCCATTTCTTCCTCCAATACCGCCAGCGGCAGCAAGGGGCTCATGTCTTCCAGCGGCATCGAGGTCATCGAGCCATCCGCCTGCGGAATTGCCGCAACCTTCGGGCTCAACGCCTCATCCTTCATCAACACCACTTCCACGATCATCGGACGCGGCATTTGCACGGCCTCGGCCAGGCCCTGCTCCAGCTCGGCGGCATCGCTGATGCGCTTGAACGGCAAGTGGTAGGCACGTGCCAGTTCTTCCAGGTCCGGCATCCACAAGCCCGCCTCGGGGCCGGTGCCGACATAGCGGCTTTCGAAGTAGTTACGCTGGGTGTTGCGAATCGAGGCATAACCGCCGTTGTTCATCACCACCAGGCAGATCGGCAGGTTGAACCCGCGCAGCGTGGCCAGCTCCTGAATATTCAGTTGCAGGCTGCCATCGCTCTCCACCGCCACCATCGGCTTGCTGCCGTTGGCGAAGCACGCACCAATCGCAGCGGGCAGGCCGTAACCCATGGCGCCCAGGCCAGAGGTCAGGAATACACGCTGGCCTGGGCGATTGCGGAACACGGTGTAGAAGACCTCGACCGCCAACCCCGAGCTGCCGGTGCTGACCAGGGTATTTTCCGGCACGGCGTTGGAAAGCGCGTCTGCAAACTGGAAGTGGCTGATTGGCCCGCTGGCCGCGAAAGGCTTGCCGTCGTTGACGCCATAGCGTGACTTCCAGTCGCGGCAACGTGCCAACCATTGCGGGCGGTTGAACGAGGCACCTTTCAGCGAAGCGGCCAGTGTTTCGATGAAGCTGGCGGCATCGCGGGTAACGGCGACATCGATGTCCATGTCGAGCTTGGCGATCTCGTTGGCATCCACATCCACGACGATCTTGCGTGCGTTGCGCGCAAAGTCGCGCGGCGCATAGGCGGTGATGATGTTGTCCAGACGACAGCCGATGGTGATCAGCAGATCGGCATTCTGTATTGCGAAGTTCGGTGCACGCAGCGCTACCACGCCTGGGCGACCGACATACAGCGGGTGCTCGTGAGGCAGCAGGTCCATTGCATTCCAGGTCGTCACCAGCGGCACGCCCATGCTTTCGATCAAATCACGGAAGGCTGCAGCCGCACCGCTCAAGCGAACGCCATGGCCGGCGAGGATCAGCGGCCGCTGGGCACCGTCAAGCAAGCTGCGGATCTGCTCCAGCGTTGCCGCGTCCAGCGCTGCAACGGGTGCTGTGGCCTCGTCCCAGCCCACCAGGCTGTCGGCATCGATCGGCGCGCCCTGCACGTCCAGCGGTACGTCGATCCATACCGGGCCGGCACGGCCATCTCGCGCTACAAAGACAGCGCGCTCCAACTCGCGGCGAATATCTTCTGGCTGCTGGACGGTCACCGCATACTTGGTGATCGGCTCGACCACGCTGACGATATCCACTTCCTGCACGCCCTTCTGCCGAAGTGGCGCGCCACGCAGCAGGTCGGCACGCTTGACCTGGCCGGAGACGACCAGCAACGGCACCGACTCGATCCAGGCACCGGCAACGGCAGTCACCGCATTGGTCGCTCCCGGGCCAGTGGTGACCATCGCCACACCGATGTTCTCGTTGATCCGGCAGTAGGCTTCGGCGGCAATCGCGGCGGCCTGTTCATGGTGGCAGGCCACCACATCCAGGTTGGGGTGCTTGCCGACCGCGTCGTTGAGGTGCATGGCACCTCCGCCTGGCAACAGGAAGACGTGCTTCACACCCAGATCGGCAATGAAGTCAGCAATGTAGTCTGCAACACGATAGGGGCTTGGCACGTCAGTCCATCCAATAGCTCAAGAGGGTTTTACGGTCGCGATTGGCATTGATCGCTTCGTCGGTATAGAACGAATCATTGCTGAAATGCGTGGAGGACAGCTCTTCGATAATGGCCCCACTCTCGCTGTGGAAGGCATGGCGAACACCCGGCTCGACGGTGACCACATCCCCCGGACGGCAGACCCGCTTGACACCGTCCAGCTGCAGCGTCAGCTCGCCATGCAGGACGTGGAAGGTTTCTTCCTTGCGCTTGTGGTATTGCTCAGGGTGCTGTTGGCCTGGCAGCAGCATCAGCAGTTTCTTGCAGTAACCGCGATTGACCACCGTGAGCATGGTCAAACCGATTTCGTCGAACTGCTCCAGGCCATAGTGGTGGGAGATCTCCAGGTCGACCCGCCCCGGCACCACTACATGGCTGCCGCTCAACTGTGCGCGCACTTGCTGGACAATCGCCCAGACCTTGTCACGCACATCGCGCCGTGTGCTGTTCTGCGTGCTCAGCGCACCATGCTCAGGGATATCCGCCTGGGCAGTGAAGGTGGCGTACTTCGACCAGTCGTTGGCAGTGACCTGCCCGTCTTGCGGCGGGAAGGCAAAATACACGTCGTCTGCCTGCACCACCTCACCCGCGGCAATGGGCCTGCGCGCAAACACACCACGACGCAGGGAGCGCAGGCTGTCGCGTTCACGCTCGTTCACCGGCAGACGCTGCTCGCCTTCACCACACAGCAACAAGGCATATTGCGCCGCTTCCAGCCAGTGCCGAACCTGCTCAGGGCTTGCCGAGTAGGCGTTGATGGGGAATTGCTCGGTGGGCAAGCCGACGTGTTTCTCGAAAATACGCGCGCCCTTGGCCAGCGCGATCTTGACGATATCGGTGTTGTCCGGGTTTTCATGGGTGGAAAAGCCCACGCGCACGTCAGGGTAGCGCCGACGCAGAAAATCCACCTGCGACAGGTGCATGTTGGCATCCGGGGTCGGGTACTCCCCTACGCAATGCAGAATGGCGAAACTCTTTTCCCGGTGGGCTAGGAAGCTGACCAGACGATCGAGCTCATCCAGGGTCGAACCGGCCGTGGAGACGATCAGCGGCTGCTGAGTCTGTACCACGCGTTCCAGCAACGGCCAGTCGCTCATCGAGCAACTGGCGATCTTGATCGCATCCAGCCCCTGCTCTTCGATCACGCCTACCGATGCCTCATCGAACGGCGTGGACAGGCAAAGGAAGCCGTTGGCACGGATTTCCGCCACCAGGGTATCGAACTGCTCACGGGACAAACGTGTCTCGCCGAAACGCTTGATGTACTTCACATCGTCACGGCCGCGCATCGCCGGGTGAATGAAGGTATCCAGGTCACGGTATTGCAGCTTGAAGGCAAAGCGAAACGGGAACGCCTTGCACACCTCGGCAAATGCGCGAATCAGCGCCACGCCATGCGCCACATCGCCCATGTGGTTGTTGGCCATTTCGAGGATGAACAGCGGTTTGTCGAACAACGTACCGGTGTTGGCGGAAGAGGCAGTGCTCATCAGTGGGTTCCTCGATTGAGCCAGGTTTCGATGTGACTGGCCGCATGTTCCAGATGGTCATCGCTCAAGCCCGGCCAGAGGCCGATCCAGAACGTGTCGTTCATGATCTTGTCGGTGACCGGCAGTTCGCCGGAAACCCGGTAGTTCAGCCCCTGCATGTAAGGCTGGCGCGTCAGGTTGCCGGCGAACAGCAGGCGGGTACCCACGCCCTGTTCATCCAGGTAACGCAACAGCTCGAGGCGCTTCACGCCGCTGCCGTCGCGCAGGGTAATCGGGAAGCCGAACCAGGAGGGGTCACTGTCGTGGGTGGCCTGGGGCAGAATCAGTTGGTCCGCACAACCGGCCAGACGCTCGCTGAGCCAGCCGAAGTTGCGTTTACGCGCAGCGACGAAATCATCGACCCGGTCCATCTGCGCCAGCGCGCAGGCGGCCTGCATGTCGGTGATCTTCAGGTTGTAGCCCAGGTGCGAGTAGGTGTACTTGTGGTCGTAGCCTTGCGGCAGGCCACCCAGTTTCCAGCAGAAACGCTTGCTGCAGGTGTTGTCTTCGCCGGGCGCACAGTAGCAATCGCGGCCCCAGTCGCGGTACGACTCGATGATGCGCTTGAGCAACGGCGAGTCGGTGAACACTGCCCCACCCTCGCCCATGGTGATGTGGTGCGCCGGGTAGAAGCTGAGCGTGCCGATATCGCCGAAGGTGCCGACCATGCGCCCCTGATAGGTGGAGCCCAGGGCATCGCAGCAGTCTTCGATCAGCCACAGGCCGTACTTGTCGCACAGGGCGCGGATCACGCCCAGGTCGAAAGGGTTGCCCAGGGTATGGGCGAGCATGATGGCCTTGGTCTTCGGGCCGATGGCCGCTTCGATCAGCGCCGGGTTGATGTTGTAGGTGCCCATCTCGACATCGACAAACACCGGTACCGCGCCAAACTGCAGGATCGGGTTGACGGTGGTCGGGAAACCGGCGGCAACGCCGATCACTTCGTCGCCGGGCTTGATCGCGCGGTCGCCGAGACGTGGCGAGGTCAGCGCGGAAAACGCCAGCAGGTTGGCCGACGAACCCGAGTTGGTGGTGAGTACGCAGCGACGGCCCAGGTACTTGGCCAGGCGCTTCTCGAACGCTTCGTTGAAGCGCCCGGTGGTCAGCCAGCCATCCAGCACGGCCTCGGTCATCGCCTGCAGTTCGCCCGCGCCGATCACCTTGCCGGCAGGCGGAACGCTGCTCTGCCCCGCCACGAAGGGTTTCGGCGCCATCTGCAGATCGGCATAGCGCCCGACCAGTTCGGCAATCTGTTGGCGCAACTGCTGCGCCGTACTGTCACTCATGGGATCCGCCTTGGTGAACCGCGATCTGCTCGCGGGTAACGATGTTCATATCACGCCCTGCGCGCCAGGCCAGATGCCAGTCCAGGGTCTGTTTCAGGGTGTCATCCAGCGACCAGCGGGGCGACCAGCCAAGCATCTGCCGCGCCTTGCTGGAGTCCAGCGCCAGCAGGCCGGCTTCGTGCGGCTGGGCATCGCCGGCAACCGACCAGCGCGCCTCGCCTGGCCAACGTTCGGCAAGGCGCCGGACGATCTCGCCGACGCTGGCCAGCCCTGCGCTGTCAGGGCCGAAGTTCCAGGCTGCGGCGTGTCGCTCGGCATCGGTCAGCAAGCCCTGCGCCAGCTGCAGATAGCCCATCAGCGGGTCGAGTACGTGCTGCCAGGGGCGCGTCGCATCGGGATAACGCAAGATCACCTCTTGGCCATCCTCCCAGGCACGCAAGATATCCGGCAGCAAGCGCTCGGCAGACCAGTCCCCGCCCCCTAGCACATTGCCAGCGCGCGCCGTAGCCAGGGCCACGCCGGTGGTACGCAAGAACGAATCGCGGTAGCTCGCGCACAGCAGTTCGACACAGGCCTTGCTGCTGCTATAGGGGTCGAAGCCGCCTAGGGCGTCCTGTTCCCGGTAGGGCCAGGGCCATTCGCGGTTGTCGTAGCATTTGTCGGTGGTCACCACCAGCACCGCGCGTACCGAAGGCGTGGCACGCACGGCCTCCAGCAGGTTGAGCGTGCCCATGACGTTGGTTGCGTAGGTGTCGCCTGGCGCACGATAGGATTCGCGCACCAGCGGCTGAGCCGCCAGATGCAGCACCACCTCCGGCTGGAAATCCTTCAAGGCACGAGCCAGGGCCGAAGCATCACGGATATCGGCGAAATCGCCGGCTATCTGCTGCTGCAGCTGCGCGGCCTGCCACAACGATGGCGTGGTCGCGGCAGGCAAGGCAAAGCCGCGCAGTTCGGCGCCAAGCTGGCGCAGCCAGACGGCCAGCCAGCCGCCCTTGAAGCCGGTATGCCCGGTCAGCAGGACTCGGCGCCCAGCCCAGAATGCCGGGTTCAGCGCCATAGCTGCCATGCTGCTTCGCCGTTTTTCCAGTGTTCTTCAAGCAGCATGCGATCACGCAGGGTGTCCATCGGCTGCCAGAAGCCACGGTGCAGGTGGCTCATCAGCTGCTCCTCCTTGGCCAGACGACGCAGCGGCTCGTATTCCCAGGTGGTGTCGTCACCTTCGATGTAATCGAGCACGGCCGGCTCCAGCACGAAGAAGCCGCCATTGATCCAACCGCCGTCGCCCAAGGGTTTTTCCTGGAAGCCACGTACCTGCTCGCCCTGCACATCCAGCGCGCCATAACGCCCCGGCGGCTGCACGGCGGTAACCGTGGCCAGCCTGCCGTGCTGCCGGTGGAAGTCGATCAGTTGGGGGATATCGACGTCGGACACACCATCGCCGTAAGTCAGGCAAAAGGTTTCATCGCCAACATAGTCGCGGACACGCTTCAGGCGGCCCCCGGTGGCGGTGTTTTCCCCGGTATCCACCAGCGTCACCCGCCAAGGTTCGGCGTGGCGGTTATGGATATCCATGCGGTTTTCCGCCATGTCGAAGGTGACGTCCGACATGTGCAGGAAGTAGTTGGCGAAGTACTCCTTGATCACATAGCCCTTGTAGCCCAGGCAAATGACGAAGTCGTTGATACCGTAGTGCGAGTAGATCTTCATGATGTGCCAGATGATCGGCTTGCCGCCTATCTCGATCATCGGCTTTGGGCGCAGGTGGGATTCTTCGCTGATGCGTGTGCCCAGCCCACCGGCCAGAATGACTGCTTTCATTATGCTGTTTGTCCGCATTGGTCGGAGGGGTGACAAAAAACTGACCCCTGGCCCTTTATGCTATGCAAAGCAAAACGCATGCCTGCTTTATGCTGGCATTCGCTGCGGAATCGGTTTTATAGGCGAAGGGAATCGAGGCAGGGCTTGGGATGTGTGACAGGGAGGAAATCGAGCGTCGCATGGGCGGCGCTCAACTAATGGGCGACAGAAAAACCGAGGCGAAAACCCCGGCCCAGGCGTCAATCCTCCGCCTGGTCCTCGCCGCCCTGGCGGCTCATGCCGTACTTGCGCATCTTCTCCACCAGCGTAGTACGGCGAATGCGCAAACGTTCAGCCGCGCGCGCAACGATACCGTTGGCGTCGTCCAACGCCTGTTGAATCAGGCCCTGTTCCAGGCTACCGAGGTAGTCTTTCAGGTCCAGCCCTTCAGGCGGCAGCATCGCAGGGTTGCTGAAGTTCGGCGCGTGGCCATTGATTGCCACGCGCTCTTCCAGGTCACTGCGCAGGCTGTCGACCATCTGCTCGTCTTCGTCATCGACGTAGCGGAATTTTTTCGGCAGCTCGGACACGCCAATCACCCCGTACGGGTGCATGATCGCCATGCGCTCGACCAGGTTGGCCAGCTCGCGCACATTGCCGGGCCAGCCGTGGCGGCACAGCGACATGATCGAAGCCGAATTGAAGCGGATCGAGCCGCGCTTTTCGTGCTCCATGCGCGAAATCAGCTCGTTCATCAGCAACGGGATGTCTTCTACCCGCTCACGCAGCGGCGCCATCTCGATGGGGAACACGTTCAACCGGTAGTACAGGTCTTCGCGGAAGGTGCCGTCCTCGATCATGCTCTCGAGGTTCTTGTGCGTCGCAGCGATGATGCGTACGTCGATACTCTGGGTCTTGTTGCTACCCACGCGCTCGAACGTACGCTCCTGCAGCACACGCAGCAGCTTGACTTGCATCGGCAACGGCATGTCGCCAATTTCGTCGAGGAACAGGGTACCGCCGTTGGCCAGTTCGAAACGCCCGGCACGGCTGGTGATCGCCCCGGTAAAGGCGCCCTTCTCGTGGCCGAACAGTTCGCTTTCGAGCAGCTCGGCCGGGATCGCGCCGCAGTTGACCGGCACGAACGGCGCTTCGCGGCGCTTGGAGTGGTAGTGCAGGTTGCGCGCCACCACTTCCTTGCCGGTGCCGGACTCACCCAGAATCAGCACGCTGGCGTCGGTATCGGCCACTTGCTGCATCATCTGCCGCACGTGTTGGATGGCACGGCTGGTGCCGACCAGGCTGCGGAACAGGTTGGGTTCGCGCTGGCGGCCACGCTCGCGGGCCTGGTCGTACATCTCGCGATAGACCTGAGCACGGTGCAGCGAATCCAGCAGCTGGCTGTAGCTTGGTGGCATTTCCAGGTTGGACAGTACCCGGCGACGAAGGTCTTCCGGGAGCTCGGCAGAAGAAATTTCACCTAAAAGCAGAACAGGAAGGAACTCATCCCAACCCGCCACTGTCTTAACGAGCCCTAGGAGATTGCCCGGAGCGTTTACAGCGCCGATGAGCACGCACAGCACTTCACGACTCGAGGACAACGTCTCGACCGCCTGTTGCCAGTCCTGGCTTGAGCAAGCGAGGTTTTCTTCGCCGAGAAAGTTCAGCACCACCGCAAGGTCGCGGCGGCGCGCGCTGTCGTCATCGATCAGCAGAATCTTGGTTTCACGCCACATGCAATAGCAACTTCCCTAGTCATATCGGCGCCCTGCAAGGGCATGCTCGACATCATTCCGACTGAATGGTCAGTGTTCGGACGTCTGAAATTCGAAAACAGCCACTAGTAAAGTCAAAAAGGCCCAAACAGTCAAATTTATGGCGCCTTTTATTCAGTTGTGCGCATATTAACTGAACAGATGATAAACCTTCGAAGCATTTTTCGCTTGGTTGATCTGCATCATCTCTTCGGCAATTGCCTGGCGTTCACCGGTTGTCACATCGATCAGGTTGCGGTAGACCCGCAGCACCCCTTCCAACTTTCCGCGCAGCAACACCTGGTCCATCGCGTGGGTTTCCAGTACCTCGTCGATGCACGCGCGGCACGCCACATCCAGCTTGGCAATGGCATCCCAGTCACGTTCACCCAAGGCGCCGATCAGGGCATCACAGGTGTCATCGAGGCGTTGCAGTGCGGTCACGGTAATCTCCTTCCGTCAGCTGGCGGGCTGGGCGTCGGCGATGCCGTCCCAACCGCTTTTCACGGTAATCAGCAGCTGGGCAACTTCGTCGATAATGCCGGCATCGTTGTCGACGTTGGCCTGCATCAAGCGGTTGGTCATATAGACGTAAAGGGCGTCGAGCTTTTCGACGTACTCCGGGTTTTCGCTCTTTTCAGGCAACAACCCATCGCGCAGGCCGATGATGATGTCGATCGCCTTGCCGAGCATCAGCCCCTTTTCCGCGATGTCGCCACGGGCCATTGCACCCTTGGCTTGCGCCATGCGATCAAGGCCACCCTCCATCAGCATCTGCACCAGGCGATGCGGCGTGGCTTCGGAAATCTGGGCATGGGAATTGACCTTCTGGTACTGACGAAGGGCTCTCATGGGATTCATCTTGCGACCTCGTGACGGGCAGGCTAAAGGGGGGTGATATTCCCTGTATCGGGCAAAAGGCGGAAAACTTTACCGGCCGATGACATGAAGCCGGGCGTCACGCCCGGGCTTCACGCACCGCCCACTGATCAATCGTCGCTCGATTTGTTCAGTGCGTTGAGGGTACTCAGCACCGAGTTCTGCTGCTGACGCAACTGAGTGACCAGGGTATCCATGTTGTTGTACTTGTCCTGCAGGCTTTTCTGCAGGGCTTCCATACGGGCATCCAGCGAGTCCTGCTCGCTCTTGAGCTTGGTCAGGCTCTCGCTCAGGGTCTTGGAGCGCTCGGCGAGGGAGCCAGTGGCGGCTTTGGCGAATGGCTCGGTGACCTTCTGCAGGCGCGCCAGCAAGCCGTCCTTGCCATTGAAAATACTGGTCAGGTCTGCCGCATTGGTCGAGGCAACCTTGTCCCATTTCTTGTCGTCCAGGCTCAGCGCACCGCCATCCTGGGCCGAGGTGACACCGAAGGCCGCGAGCGATTTCAAGGTACCTTTGCCCGACACCGCATTGAGCTCCTCACGAATGGAGGACATCAAGGTGCGCATCGCGGCGTCACCGGTCAGCGCCGCGGCGGTCATGGTGCCGTTGGCATTCTTGGTGACCTTGGTTTCTGCGTTCATGACATTGAGCAAGGCATTGTAGGTATCGATGAAACCCTTGAGGCCCGACTTCAGCGTCGTGGAACTGGTACTCAGCGAAAGGATGGTAGCGGTCACTTCGCCAGAGGTAGCGTTTTTCGGTGAAGTGCCAATCAGCTTGATGTTCAGACCACTGACGGCATCGGTGATGTCATTGGTCTTGGACTTCATGGCAATGCCGTCGAGCGTGTACTCAGCGTCGGCCGGCTCATCGACAACGGTATAGCCCGTATCGATGCCTGAATCGCCCAGCAGCGTAATGTCGGAGCCTTCACCCATCTTGGTCGAGGTGATGATCAAACGCGAGCCATTGGCATCCGTCAGCACGTTGGCGCTGAGGCCCGCCACGCCGAACTGGCTGTTGATGTTATCGCGCACCTGCTGCAGTGTTGCGCCGGCAGGAACGCTCAGATCGTAGTTCTTGTCATTCTGACGAATGGTCAAGGTGGTCGGTGTGCTACCGGCATTGACTACCGAGCCCGCGCCGTTCGCATAGACCTTGGTCGAGATTTTCGACGCAGTCGCCAGCTTGTCGACAATCAACTTGAACGAACCGTTGGCAGCACCGGTACCCATGGTGACGGTCGCGACCTTCTCATCCGAAGACTTCAGGCTCAAACCGCCGAAGCTGTTGGTGTCGGTCATGTTGGTCAAGGCGCCGCGGAAGGCATCCAGGGCCGACTGAATCTTGCCGATAGAGGACAACGTGGTGGTTGCCTTCAGCGTTTGGGTATTGATCTGCGCCTGCTTCGGCGCCTTCTGCGCGGCTACCAGGGAATCGACAATCGCCTGGGTATCAATGCCCGAGCCAATACCGCTGACTGTTGTACCTGCCATCATTGCTCTCCTTGTTCAGTAGCTGCCGGATCCTTGGCGGATAAATCCATCAAATAGATAACAGCAACAAAAATCATGCCAGCCTATGCCTGATCAGTGAACAGCAGGCTGCCGGCTTCACTCAGGCTTTGTGCAAGCTTCAGCGCTGTTTCCGACGGGAGCTGGCGAATCACTTCACCTGATTGGGTGGCGATCACCTTGACCACAACCTGCCCCGTGGAATCATCAATGGAAAAGTCCAGCTGACGCTGGCTCGACTGGACGAAATCACGAATCTCGCCAACCGCCTTCTCCAGGTCTTCGCGCGAGTGCGGCTGACTGTCGGGGGCAGCAGCAGCCTCCTGCACTTTGGCAGGCACTACCGGGTCCCGGTCAGCGACTGGCGCCTGGGGTAACACAGACGGATACACCTGGCTCAGCTTGACATTCATGTCCATGTTTCGAACTCCTCATGCCAAAAAGGGTGAAAGGGCACGTAAACGCGCCCTTTCACCCTTTACTCAGGCGCCTGAATTACTGAAGCAGTTTCAGGACCGAAGATGGCAGCTGGTTAGCCTGCGACAGGATCGCAGTCGAAGCCTGCTGCAGGGTCTGCTGCTTGGTCAGCTCGGCAGTTTCCGAAGCGAAGTCCACGTCCTGCACGGTGGAGCGGGCAGCGGTGGAGTTCTTCTGGATGTTCTGCAGGTTGTCGACGGTGGTTTGCAGACGGTTCTGGGTAGCACCCAGGCCCGAACGGACGCTGTCGATCGAACCGATGGCCTTGTCGATAACGGCCAGAGCGTTCTGAGCGTTGACGGCGTCGGTAACATCGGTATCAGCGATGGTGGTTTTATCCGAGGACTTGGACGCCGCGCCGAACAGGTCAGTAGCACCCGTACCGGTTGCACCGTCAGCGACCGAGTAACCTTTGGCGGAGTCCAGAGAAATCTGGCCAGTGATAGTCGATTTGTCGTTAAGGGTAGCGGAAAGCGTGGTCAGAGTACCTGGGAAATCACCGCTGCCGTTGCGCGCACCCACCGAGATGGCGTCTGCGCCAGCTTTGGAGGTGAAGGCCAGGTTCTCGCCAGTGTCCGACTTGACCGACAGGCTCTTGGTCGATTCGTCATAGTTGACGCTGATACCCAGCTTGGCGGCGTTGGACTTCAACTGATCAGCCAGGCTTGCGGTGTCCTTAACACCGATGAAGCTGACGGTGCTACCGCCTACAGTCAGGTCGAAGTTGGCTGGAGTAGCTGCAGCGCCACTGGCAACAGCCAGTTTGACTTCGGTGCTGGCAGTAGCAGTCAGGCCACCGATCGAGCCATTGAGTTTGGCAGCGATGTCTTTGGCCGAGGAGCCGGCATCGTAGCTGACGGTTTTGCTCTGACCGTTGCCAGTGACAACCAGATCGGCTGCGGCGACGCCGCTGGCGCTTGGCGAGATAGTGCCCGACTTGATCTGCTGCGAGCCGATGCTCTTGGCGGAAACGTTGTCCAGGGCCAGGTTGATGGTTTCGTTGGCGTTGGCGCCGACCTGGATGGCCTTGGTGCCGTAGGAACCGTCCAGCAGCTTCTGGCCACCGAAGGTGGTGGTTTCCGAGATACGGTTCAGCTCAGCGGTCAGCGCCTGGTATTCGTCGTTGTTCGACTTACGGTCGTCGGCGCTCAGGGAGCCAGTAGCCGAGGACAGAGCCAGGGTACGCATTTTTTGCAGGATGTCGGTCGAAGCCTGCATCGCACCTTCAGCGGTCTGGGCGATCGAGATACCGTCGTTGGCGTTCTTCACAGCCTGGCCCAGGCCATTGATCTGGCTGGTCAGACGGTTGGCGATCTGCAGGCCAGCAGCGTCGTCTTTAGCGCTGTTGATACGCAGACCCGAGGACAGACGCTGCATCGAAGTGGTCTGAGCGTTGCTAGCCTTGGTCAGGTTGCCCTGAGTAGTGATCGACGCAATGTTGGTGTTTACAGTTAAAGCCATGACGAAATCCTCGTTGGATGGGTACTGCGGCTTCCGGCCTTGGCAACCGCCGGCTTGGCCTAGAGAACCTTCGTAATAGTTATCGTCGGGTGCGCGGGTTGCTTGAGGGCTTTTTCGAAAAAAAAATACTGGCAAGCGGCCACCCTCGGAAAATCAAGGGCTTAAGGGCATTTTATTGGCGTCAAAAACCTTATGAAATGCGCCAGATAACGGCTTGCAACACCACCACGAGAGCGGTTTTCCTGCAGGCATAAAAAAAGCGCCAGGCGGTGGCCGCCGGGCGCTTTTTTGGGGTCTGCGAGCATTCAGTCGCGATACAGGATGGCCGAACCCCACGACAAGCCCACACCAAAGCCGCTGATCGCCACACGCTTCCAGCTGCCGTCAAGCATGTGCTTCTGCAACAGCAGCGGCACGCTGGAGGACACGGTGTTGCCGGTTTCCAGCATGTCCTTGACGAACTTCTCCGGGTGTTGCTCTTCGAAGCGCCGGGCCACGGCATCGACAATCGCCGCACTGCCCTGGTGAATACAGAAGGCGTCGATATCCGCCGACGTCAGGCCACTGGCATCCAGCAGTTCGTGCAGGTGCGCCGGCACCTTGACCAAGGCAAAGTTGAACACCTGGCGGCCGTTCATGAAGAACTTGCCGTCAGTGACTTTAAGGTGCTCGGCACCGGAGCCGTCAGTACCGAAACGCGCTTGACCCAGGTTCCACACCGCGTTTTCACCCATCCAGGTGGCGGTGGCGGCGTCGCCGAACAGCATGGTGGTGTTGCGGTCTTCCGGGTCGACGATCTTCGAATACGGGTCGGCGGTGATCAGCAAGCCGTTCTTCAGCCCTGCCGCTTCCATGAAGCCTTTGATCGCATACAAGCCATACACATAGCCGGAACAGCCCAGCGACACGTCGAACGCCGCCACGCGGGTAGACAGGCCAAGTTTGCTCTGGACGATGGCAGCGGTGTGCGGCAGGCCCTCTTCATCACCATTCTGCGTGACCACGATCAGCGCATCGATCGACTGCGGATCAAGGTCAGGGTTGCTGGCGAACAGGGCCTGGGCGGCCTCTACGCACAGGTCGGAGGTTTCCTGCTCTTCGGCCTTGCGCGGCAAGAACGACGCGCCGATCTTGCCGAACATGAACTCTTCGTCCTTGCCGAACTTCGCACCCTGGACATAGTTGTCCAGGCCAGCGGTGGGCACGTAACTCGCGATGCTTTTGATGCCAATCATTCTGGCTTCCCAATGAAAACAGCCAAAGACCACCACTCGATGAATTGAGGGCGCCAAATACCGGAGCGTCACCGCCAAGGGTTGAAAGCAGAGCTCGCCTGCGCACCGGTAACAAAATGCTGCAACAGCTGCTGCATAGAATACAGGGAAGATGAGCGTTTTGACTCATTGGTCACATTGAAATGCTACGAAAGCCGTGCGCCGGGCGTGGAGACTGAGGAATTCGAGGAGTGACCAGGCAGGCACAGATCCCCGTAGGAGCGGCCTTGCGTCGCGAATGGGGCGCGTAGCGGCCCCAGGTTCTGTGGCGCAGCAAAAATCGCCGGGGCCGCTACGCGCCCCTTTCGCGACGCAAGGTCGCTCCTACAAGGATTGTGCGAGCCTGTAGGGGCAGCAGCGGATCAGAGCTTGTTGAACAGGCTCAACTGGGAAATGCGCGAGAAAGCCAGCTGCGAGGCTTCGAGCATGGCTTGCTGCAAGGTCAGCGTAATCGCAGCCTGCGACATGTCCGTGTTGCCGATGGCGTTCTGGGTGGTCTTGTTGGCCAGGCCCAGGCTGGTGTTCTCCTGGCGCTGGATCTCCAGCGAGTTGCCCCGGGCACCGATCGAACCGCGGGTGACATCGACCTGCTCACGGGCGCTGGCCAGGTTGGCGATGGCCGAAGCCGCAGCATCCTTCAGCGAGTTGGCCTGGCCTGTGCCCGTGACCGGCGTATCCAGCGCAGCGCGCAGCTGGCTGAGGGTTTCCAGTACGTTCTGGTTCTGGTGAGTGTTGGCGGTAACGGCAAACTGGTCACCCGCCTCCGGCGAACCGGAAACCTGGTAGGTCACACCCGCCACCGTCAAGGCTGGCGCCGTGAACGTACCGGTAGCCACAGGCTTGCTGTCAGCCGTCAATGGCTGCGCGTAGAACTCGTAGCTGCCGGGCCCGGTGAACTTGATCACCGCACCGTTACTGGGGAACGTGCTGCGGTAGGCCGCCTCGTCGCTTACGGTGCTGCTGGTGACCTGGGCGCTGGAAGTGTTGCCGGCGCTGCGGGTGGTGTTGAACGAATCCGGCCGCGCCGCCAGGGAAAACTCGCGCCCCGCCACCGAAGCGTCGGCATCGGCGCCCTCTTCCAGCGTGACCGTGATTTCGAACTCGACGCCACGCAAGGCGATGCGGTTGGCGCCTTCGGTGTTACTGTCGAAGTGACCGTTGGTGGCGGTTTCAGCGGTGATATCGCGGCCAGTGCTGTCGGTGATCACGTACTGGGTCGCACTGGTGAAGGTCAGCTTGTAGGGCTGGCCTGCAGTGAAGTTGTTGTTATAGCTGCTGCTCGAGGTCATCAAGCCTGGCGACACCCCGACCACGCCATCGTCGGTGGCCGGCACCAAGAGCGTCGACTGGGTGCGGCTCTTGTTGCTGGCCGAGTCGAATACGCTGAAGCCGGTATCGTTGGTCGCCAGGTTCAGGGTGTCGGACACCTGCAGGCTCAGCTGGGTCTGGTCACCGTGGTAGCTGTAGGTGCCGTCGGAGTTGCGCACATAGGGTGGCGAAGTGCTCTTGGAGCCGCCGAACATGTAGTCGCCATTGGCATCGCGCGAGTTCAGCAGGCCGAAGATGTTGGCTTCGATCTCTTTGAGCTCGGTGCTGATGGCCACCCGGTCGGAGTCGGTGACCCCAGGCCCACCCGCACGGATCGCCAGTTCACTGGCGCGCTGCATGGCGTCGTTGACGGTGGAGAGCACGCTCTCCTCCTGCAGCAGTGCATTGCTCACCGTATTGATGTTGCCGCCGTACTGGTCCAGCAGTGCCTGCTGTTGTTGCAGCAGCAGCAGGCGCGCTGCGCCGACCGGGTCATCGGCCGCCGTCTGGATACGGATACCCGAGGTGACCTGGTCGTTGGTCTTGTTCATGCCAGAGAAATTCTTGGAGTAGCTAGTGGCGCTGGACTCGTAGAACTGAGCAGTGGAAATACGCACGAGAGTCTACTCCTTACAAAGCATTGATCAGGGTGCTGAAGGTTTCTTGCGCCGCCTTGATGATCTGCGACGACGCCGTGTAGTAATGCTGGAACTTCACAAGGCTCGCCGCCTCGTCATCGAGGTTGACCCCGGAAACCGCGCTGCGGCTCTCGCTGGCGGACTTGATGACCGCCTCGGTCGCGGTGGTGTCGATGGCAGCCTGACTGGCCTTGGCGCCCACACGCTCGACCAGCGAGGCATAGGCCGAGGTGAAGCTGGTGCCGCCACCAGACCCGGTGTTCACCGTCGACTTGGTCTGCAGGTCGAGCAGTGCCGTGGCATTGCGGTTGTCTGCCTTGCCGTCGGCGTTGAACGACAGGGTAAAGCTGTCATTCGCCGCCGGGCTGCCGCCGATCGTGGTTTCGACACTGAAGGTGCGCGGGTTGCCGCTGCCATCGAGGATTGGATTACCCGCCGCATCGAGCATGGGTACGGCCACGGCCAGTTTGTTGTCCTGGCCAGGCACCACGCTGCCGGTGCCGATCTGAGTGCCCTTGGCATCGAACAGCTTGTAGCCCTGGGAGCCACCGCTGGCGGCGTCGAACACCACGCGTACCGGCATCGAGTTGCGAATCGACTGCTGGATCAACGCGGTATCGGCACCGCCGTAGATGTCCAGCGATTCGCCCAGGGTAGGCTGGGTGATGGTGCCGGTGCCGCTGTTGCCGCTACCCGCTGCGGCGCTGATCGGCCCGGCGAACGCCAACTTGTTGGCATCGGTCAGGGCAGTGGTGATGCTGCCTGCCGCCGCACGGGTCGGGATCACCTTGAAGCTGTCACCTGCCGCCAGGCCGCCGCCCTTGAGCGCCAGGCTGAAGCCGTCGATCACCGGTGCCGGGTCGGCATTGAGGTCGAAGCTGCCCATGTCGGTGCCGTCGGAGCGGCGCACGCTGTACTGGTTGGCGCTGGTGAACTTCACCTCGTAGTCGTAGGTGGTCAGCGCGCCACTGTCGGCAATGCTCACATTCAGGTTGCCAGACCCTGCACTGTTGTTCGACGACGCCAGGCTGCGCTGGGCGATGGCGGTAGCGCTGTTGATGCTGGAGAACAGCGAACTGCCGAACTGGCCATTGGCATCCAGGCCCTGGCCCAGCTGGCTGTTGATGCTGTCAGCCACTACCAGGGCGACGCGGCCGAGCTCGTTCATCGACGGCGTCAGCACGTCCTGACGGTAGCGCAGCAGGCCGCCGATCGCGCCACCGCTCACCACCGAGGTCACGTCAGAGCTGAACGACTCATAGTTGATGCGCAGGCTGGCCTGGCTCTTGTCGGCAACCCCCGGCTGCACCGACAGGGTGTTGGCCTTGTTGCCGGTGACCAGCGACTGGCCGCTGCCCAGGTAGACGTCGTAGTTGCCGTCGCGCTCCTGCACGGTCACGCCGACCAGCTCGTTGAGCTGGCGAACCGCTTCGCTGCGCGCATCCAGCAGGCTGTTGGGGGTATTGCCGGTGGCCGTCGCTGCAGAGATCTGCTTGTTGTACTCGGCGATGTTGGCCGTGAGCTTGTTGACCTGCCCCGCCATGGTATCGAGCTGCGAGTTGATCGTTTCGTTCTGCTGGGTGAGCTGGTTGGACACCGCGTTGAAGCGGTTGCTCAAGGTCTGCGCCTGGGTCAGCAGCAACTGCCGCGAAGCAACGTCGCCGGGCTTGGCCGCCGCCGTCTGCAAGGCCGAGAAGAACGCGGTAAGGACCGAACTGATACCGGTGTCGCGGTCAGCCAGCAGCTTGTCGACGCTAGTGATCTGGTCCTGGAACGCGACCGAGTCGGCCTGCAGCGAGGTGGCGGTCTGCAGCTGGTTGTCCAGGTAAGCGCTGTAGATACGGCGCACGTCCGACAGCGTAGTACCGGTACCGAGAAAGCCCGCGCCGATGTTATGCGAGGCCCCTGCGGCCTGGATCGTCTGCTGGCGCGAATAGCCACTGGTGGCGGCGTTGGCGATGTTGTTACTGGTAACCGACAATGCCGCCTGGCTGGCACTCAGGCCACTCAGGCCGATCGAAATCAGGCTCGACATGATTTAGTCCTTTTATAGATTCGTGGTTCTGCCAGCCATGGCGTATTGAGGGGTTGCTTGCATTTGCTGGGCGATGCTGATGATCTTCTTCGCATAGCCCGGGTCAGTCGCATAACCTGCCTTTTGCAGCTCTCTTGCAAACTGCTCAGGGTTATCGGCCGCGTCCAGCGCACCTTGATAGCGGGAATTGCCCTGCAACAGATTCACCAGGTCATGGAAGCTGTCCTGGTAGGAATCGTACGAGCGGAACGCCGCCGTTTCCTTGACGAATTGGCCATCACGGAATTCGCTGGTGATCGCCCTCGCCTGCTCGCCCTGCCAGTTGCCACTGGCCTTGATGCCGAACAGGTTGTGGCTGCTGCTGCCATCGGTGTTGCGCATGACCGACTTGCCCCAGCCCGTTTCCAGCGCCGCCTGGGCCACCAGGTAGCGCGGGTCGATACCGATGCGCTTGGCGGCCTGCTCGGCCATCGGCAGCATGGTCGCCACGAACGTGTCGCTGTCGCTGAAGGCTTTGTTCGGCGCCAGCGGCGGCTGGGCCACGGCACGCCCGACAATGCGCAGGCCGTTTTCCGGCACGGCAAAGGCCTTGGCCACTTGCTGGCCGTCACGGGCCGGCACGGCGGCGCCGTTGCTGGTCGCGGCCGACGGCACGATGCCGGCCAGCAGGCGGTCGGTGAGCTTGCTCGGCAGCGCCAGGCGCCGCGCATTGAGGGCCGCGACGTCGTTGCGGGTGGCACCCGACTCGGTGGCATGCACCGGCTCAGCCACCTTGTTGCCCCACAGCGCCGGGCCACTGCCCTCGCCGCGCGCAAACGGGCTGCTGGCGCCTGCCGTGCTCTTGCTCTTGGTCAACTGGCGCACCAGCACGTCCTGCAGGCCGATACCGCCCCCCTCGCGAGACATGCTCACAGCCAGCTGCTGGTCATACATATCGCGGTACTGCTTGACCGTCTCGGTGTTCATCGGGTTGTCGGCGGCCAGCACATCGCTTGCCTTGCGCGAGGCCTTGAGCATTTCGCTGATGAACAGCGATTCGAACTCCTGGGCCACCTTGCGCACGTTGGCTTCGCTGTCGCGGTCGCCGTGCTTGAGCGAGTTCAGGCGGTTGAGGTCGGTGTAGGCGCCGCTGTCGACGCTGCCGGATACCAGGTTTTTGCTGTTCATCCTGCGTCCTCAGATCACGATCAGGTCGGCTTGCAAGGCGCCGGCCTGTTTCAGGGCTTCGAGGATCGCCATCAGGTCGCTGGGCGCCGCGCCAACCTGGTTCACCGCGCGGACGATTTCATCCAGCGTGGTCCCCGGACCGAACTTGAACATCGGCTTGGCTTCCTGCTCGGCGTTGACCCGCGAGCGTGGCACCACGGCAGTCTGGCCATTGGAGAACGGCCCCGGCTGGCTGACGATCGGGTCTTCGGTAATGGTCACGGTCAGGCTGCCGTGGGTCACCGCAGCCGGCGACACCTTGACGTTCTGGCCAATGACGATGGTGCCGGTACGCGAGTTGATGATGACTTTCGCCACCGCCTGGCCCGGGTCGATCTCGAGGTTTTCCAGGATCGACAGGTAATCCACCCGCTGGCTTGGGTCCATCGGCGCACTGACACGTACCGAGCCACCGTCCAAGGCCTGGGCGACGCCCGGGCCGAGCAGTTCGTTGACCTTGTCGACGATGCGCTTGGCGGTGGTGAAGTCTGGGCGGTTGAGGTTCAGGGTCAGGCTGTTGCCCTGGTTGAACCCGCTCGGCACGGCCCGCTCGACGCTGGCGCCCCCCGGGATACGCCCGGCCGACGGAACGTTGACGGTGATCTTCGAGCCATCGCGGCCTTCGGCATCGAAGCCGCCGACCACCAGGTTGCCCTGGGCGATCGCGTAGACGTTGCCGTCGATACCCTTGAGCGGGGTCAGCAGCAGGCTGCCGCCGCGCAGGCTCTTGGAGTTACCGATCGACGAAACGGTGATGTCCACCACCTGGCCGGGTTTGGCGAAGGCGGGCAGGTCGGCATGCACCGACACCGCAGCGACGTTTTTCAACTGCACGTTGCCGGAACCGGCCGGCACCTTGATGCCGAACTGCGACAGCATGTTGTTGAAGGTCTGCAGGGTGAACGGCGTCTGGGTGGTCTGGTCACCCGTGCCGTTGAGCCCCACCACCAGGCCATAGCCGATCAACTGGTTGGAACGCACGCCAGAGATGCTGGCGATGTCCTTCAAGCGCTCGGCCTGGGCCGCGAAGGCACAGGACAGGAGCAGGGTTGCGGCAATCAGCTGCCTCACGTTGAACATGGTCATCCGTACTCAGAAAGGCCAAAGCGGGCTGATGAAGAAGCGGTCCAGCCACCCGGGCTGGCTGGCATCGGCAAACGAGCCAGTCCCCGAATAGGTGATGCGCGCATCGGCCACGCGGGTGGACGGCACGGTGTTGTCGGTGGCGATGTCGTCGGCGCGGATCATGCCGGCAATGCGCACCAGCTCTTCGCCGGTGTTCAGGGTCAGCCACTTCTCGCCGCGCACGGCGATGATGCCGTTGGGCAGCACTTCGGCCACGGTCACGGTGATCGAACCGGTCAGGGTGTTGCCCTGGGTGGCCTTGCTGTCGCCCTTGGTGGCACGTTCGCCGCTGTAGCCGGCCTCCAGCGAAAGGTCACCGCCGCCGAACGGGTTGTTGGTGTTGGGTGTGCTGCCGAACAACGAGCTGAGGCCGATGTCGGCCTTGCTGTTTTTCTGGATCTGCGAACCGGCGTTCTTGCTGGCCGAGGTGCGCTCGTTGAGGGTGATGGTGATGATGTCACCGACCCGGAACGCCTTGCGGTCGCTGTACAGGTTCTGCTCGAAACCGGCCTGGTAGATCGAACCGTTGTTGGCCGCCGACGGCAACGGGGTGCGCGGCAACACCGGCGCATAGTACGGGTCGTTGGGCTTGGGCGTCGGCGCGACGCAACCTGCCAGCAACACCGCCCCCCCCAGGGCGAAGACGGACAACAGACGATTCATGACGCTACCTCACGGTGTAACTGGGCTACGTGGATCAGGTTCAGGGTGTTACAGCTGCTGGGTGACGAACGACAGCATCTGGTCGGCGGTGGAGATGACCTTGGAGTTCATCTCGTAGGCACGCTGGGTGGTGATCATGTTCACCAACTCTTCCACGGTGCTGACGTTGGAGTTTTCCAAGGTCTGCTGCAGGGTGGTGCCGAAGCCGTTCAGGCCTGGGGTACCGACTTGCGGCGCACCGCTGGCGGCGGTTTCCAGGAACAGGTTGTCGCCGATTGCCTGCAGGCCGGTCGGGTTGATGAAGTCAGCGGTCTGGATGTTGCCGATGACCTGGGCCGCCGGGTTGCCGGCAGTGGTGATCGACACGGTGCCATCCTGGCCGACGGTGAAGGTCTGCGCGTCGTTCGGCACGACCACCGCAGGCTCCAGGGCAAAACCGTTGGCCGTGACGATCTGGCCATCGGAGTTCAGGTGGAAGGTGCCGTCACGGGTGTAGGAAACCGTGCCATCGGGCTGCAGAATCTGGAAGAAGCCACGGCCGTTGACCGCCATGTCCAGCGGGTTTTCGGTGGTCTGCAGGCTGCCGGCGGTGAAGTTCTTCTGGGTGCCGACAATGCGCACACCGGTACCCACTTGCAGGCCCGAAGGCAGCTCGCTGTCCTGGGTCGACTGGGCGCCAGGCTGACGCTTGATCTGGTAGAGCAGGTCCTGGAACTCGGCGCGATCACGTTTGAAGCCGGTGGTCGAGACGTTGGCCAGGTTGTTGGAAATGACCGTCAGGTTGGTGTCCTGGGCGGACAGGCCGGTTTTAGCGACCCAAAGAGCCGGAAGCATGCTGTTCTCCTCGTGCGCCTGTTTTACGGCACCCGTTCAAATGTGATTAGCCGATTTGCAAAACACGCGCCATGGCTTCGTCGCCTTCCTTGGCCGTGTTCATCATCTTGACGTGCAGCTCGAACTGACGGGACAACGCCAGCACCGAGGTCATTTCCTCGACGGCGTTGACGTTGCTGCCTTCCAGGAAGCCCGACACCACGCGCACATTGACGTCGGCGTCGGCCGGTTGGCCATTGCTGGTATGGATCATGCCGTCCAGGCCCTTGGTCAGGCCTTTGGTGTCGGGGTTGACCAGCTTGATACGGTCGACCTCGGCCATTACCCGCGGGTCTTCACCCATGGCGCGGATGCTGATGGTGCCGTCGGCGCCCACTTCAACCTTCTGCTCCGGGGGGATGGCAATCGGGCCACCGTTGCCGATCACCGGCATGCCGTTGCCGGCACGCAGCACGCCCAGGGCATCGATGTTCAGGCTGCCGGTGCGCACGTAGGCTTCGCTGCCGTCCGGGGCCTGCACGGCGATGAAGCCCTTGCCGGTCACGGTGACGTCCAGCTCGCGACCGGTCTCGATCATCGGGCCTTCGCTGAAGTCAGTGGCCGGGCGCTCGGTCATGGCAAAGGCGCGCGCCGGAAAGCTGTCGCCAAACACCGGCATCGAGCGCGCCTGTTCCAGGTCGCGCTGGAAGCCGTTGGTGGAAATGTTCGCCAGGTTGTTGGCATGGGCCTTCTGCGCCAGCGCGTTCTGGCTGGCGCCGGTCATGGCCACGTAAAGCATCTTGTCCACAGCATCTCCTCTGCGCGTACCTGCCGCGCTGTCACTGGCGAGCATCAAGCAATAATCGAACCAGCTTTAAAGCCCCTTGAATTGGGGCTTTCCACGCACCGGTGTCAGGGAAGTGTCAGTTTGTCGGCGTATTCAGGCCAACGGTAGCCGGCTGCCCGTCAATAGTCCCGGCAGCCTGCATTGTTGTAAGGCCCTGAAAAGCGGGCCCAGCCCGACCCTGGGTTGTTCGCCGAGCACATATAGCGCCCGGTGGCAAGACTTTGCCAGAGATAGAAAGGAGCCGGTGCAGCGTAAGCCGCCATAGCAACTCCCAGCACAGACACAAGGGCTAGAACCCACAGCTTTTTCATATCGCACTCCTGCCCAGGCCAGGGTTTGTGCCAAACCCAATCGCCACCCAACGCTCACCATCAGGTCATCTGGATGATGGTCTGCATGATGGTGCTCTCAGTGGAGATGGTCTTGGCGTTCGCCTGGTAATTGCTCTGCGCTTTGATCAGGTTGACCAACTCGCCAGTCAAGTCAACGTTGGAATCTTCCAGCGCACCACCGGCGATCTGGCCGAGGGTGCCGGTATCTGGCGCGCCGATGACCGGCACACCCGATGCGTAGGACTCTTTCCAACTGGTGCCGCCGATCGGAGTCAGGCCCTGCAAGTTGGCGAAGTTGGCAATGGCTACTTGGCCGATCACTTTGTTCTGGCCGTTAGTGAAGTTGGCGAACAAGAAGCCACCTTGATCCACGGTCAAGCCGGACAGTTCACCCGTGGCGAAACCGTCTTGTGTCTTGGCAGTGACCGCAGACGCTGCGTTGTACTGGGTAGTACCGAGCATGTCCAAGTTAACCCCGCCGTCATGTGCGGTAGCACCATTGGCAGCCCAAGCGCCTGCAGCGTTTTTCTGTGCTGGAACCCACCCGTCGAGAGTGAAGGTCTTGTTGGCGGCGATGGTCATGCCGCCCGCCACCGGGCCTGCGGTCATCGCGGCAGTATCCAGGGTGCCGTCGGTCTTGAATGGCAGTTTGTTGACCAGCGCCGTGGTGGACGTCGGGTCAGCCGGATTGCGACCATCAACAGTGCTGTACATGGTCCATGAGTTGCTGGCGGCATCTTTGACGAAGTACTGGTTCAGCTGGTGCGCATTGCCCTGACTGTCATAAACATCAGTGTTGAACGTGAAGTTGTAGGTCTTGACATTGGTCGGGTCAAACGGCGTCTCGGTCGGCGCGGCGGCGCTGGAGTTGAGGTTGACGGTTTCGGCAATACGCCCGGTCGGGTTCGGCGTCAGGTTGGAGGTATCGATTTGCAGATCGGTGAGCACGCCCTGAATGACCTTGCCGTTTTCATCCACCGCATAGCCTTGCAGATTGCCGCCCGACGCGCTGACCACATAGCCTTCCTTGTCGCTGTAGAACGCGCCGGCACGGGTATAGATCTTCGAGCCATTGTCACTGAGGGCGAAGAAGCCGTTGCCATCGATGGCCAAGTCCAGCGCTTGGCCAGTGGCATTGATGTTGCCCGGGGTGAATAGCTGCGAAACAGCGGCAGTCTTCACACCGCTGCCGATGGCATTCTTGCCGCTGCTGGTACCGCGGATGGAGTTGGAATACTGATCGGCGAACTCGGCGCGCGACGATTTGAAGCCAGTGGTGGCGACGTTGGCAATGTTGTTGCCGGTAACGTTCAGGGCCTTGTTTGCTGCATAGAGGCCGCTAAGGCCGATATTGAAAGACATGTGCTACTCCTGTCGTTGGGTTAGGCCCTAAATGCCAATGCTTTGAACTTTGGAAAGCGCGATACTGCCCAGCCCGGCGAGGTTGAGCGTCATTTCCGCGCCATTGCTACCCATGGTCACGCTGGTGACCGTGGCCGGCAGGTTGGTCGTCATGGCCGTGGCCTTGCCATCGATGCTGGCAGTGGCCTTGAAGGTGTAAGTGCCCTCCGCCAGTACCTCGCCATCCTCACCCTTGCCATCCCAGGTGAAGTCAGTCTTGCCCGCAGCCTTGGTACCCAGGTCCAGGGTGCGCACCAGCTTGTCGTCCTTGTCGTAGATACCGACGGACGTGGCGGTGCTCGAAGAGGTCAGGTTGACCGAGCCTTTGAGCTCCTTGCTGGTGTCGACCACGGCCTTGTCGGTCTGGACGATCACGTTGCGCCCAACCAGCGACGAGGCCTGCAAGGCCTGGGACGACTGGAACGAACCGGCGATGTAGTTCACCGTTTCGTTGAGCGTCTGCATGCTTTCAAGGCTGCTGAACTGCGCCAGCTGCGCCACGAACTCGCCGTTTTCCTGCGGGTCGAGCGGGTTCTGGTTTTTCATCTGCGTTACCAGCAACTGCAGGAACGCATCCTTGCCCAGCGCACTGCCGGCAGCGCCGGTGCTGCTGTCGGTCTTGCTGGTCTGCTTTTGCAGCGAGGTCAGGTACGCGCTGCCGACGTCACTGGTGGAATTGGTCGTGGTCATGTCGGCTTCCTATCACTGACCCAAGGTCAAGACTTTCTGCATCATGCTTTTGGCGGTGTTCATCAGCTCGGCGTTGGTCTGGAACGCACGGCTGGCAGAGATCATGTCAGCCATCTCCTCGACCACGTTGACGTTCGGGTAGTAGACGTAGCCGTCCTTGTTCGCCGCCGGATGGTTGGGCTCGTAGCGCGCTTCCAGGTTGCTCTGGTCTTCGACGATACCTTTGACCTGCACGCCCTGCCCGGCTTCGCCCTGGTCCTCGAACAGCGACTGGCTGGTACCGCCTTGCGCGTCCTGGAAGGTGGTGGCGAATACCGGATGGCGTGCGCGGTAGGTCTGGTCGATGCTCGACGACACGGTCTCGGCGTTGGCGATGTTCGAGGCCACGGTGTTGAGGCGAGTGTTTTGCGCGCTCATGCCGCTGCCGGCAATGTTGAAGACACTGGATAGGGACATGGTTACTCTCCGCGCAGGGCCGAAACCAGCCCTTTGAATTTACTGTTGAGCAAGGTGAAGCTGGCCTGGAAACCGATGGCGTTTTCCGTGTAGTTCGATTGCTCGATCTGGGCGTCCACGGTGTTCTGGTCGATCGACGGCTGCAGCGGCGTGCGGTACTTGAGCGCCTCGTCGCTAAGGGCCAGGCCATCGGCCTCGATGTGCCGGCTGTTGGTCCGGTCCAGAGCGAAGCGGCCGCTTTGCTGTTTTTCACTTTCGGCGGCGAGCACCGAGGAGAAGTCCATGTCACGCGCCTTGTAGTTGGGCGTGTCGGCGTTGGCGATGTTGTTGGCCAGCACTTCGGCGCGCTGGGCGCGGAAGTCCAGGGCCTTTTCGTGAATGCCAAGCGCCTTGTCGAAGCTGATGCTCATGTCGGGGAAACCTTCGAAGGTTGACCGGAGTGTCGTTGAGCAAGGCATAGCAAGGGCTGTGCCAACCAGCGGAAAGGCCCGGAAATACGGGCTAGTAAGACGGAATGCTGTCAGGGTGATGCCAGAAAAGCGGCAAAGGTCTTCCGCTTGAAGGGGCGCAAGCGGCAATTGCCGGTCGGCATGGGCGGCAAAACAAAAAATTGACGTGCTTGGCGATAGCGGTGTGGCGCCTATGAGACCGAGCGCCGCGCGGGCGGCGCTCGATCTCATAGGCGCCACAACCCTCAAGGCAAACCCTACTTGGCCTGGTAGATAATCCCCGGGCTGCACTGCACCATCTGGTAATGGTCCGGCAACCCGTTCAGCGCCTCGGAGGCGCCAAGGAACAGGTACCCGCCCGGCTTGAGGGTGCTGTGGATACGCAGCAGGATGTCTTTCTTCACCTGGGCCGAAAAGTAGATCAACACGTTGCGACAGAACACGACGTCGAACTTGCCCAAGCTCGCGTAACTGTCGAGCAGGTTGAACGAGCGGAACTCGACGCGGCTGCGAATGGCCGGCTTGATCGCGTAACGCCCCGCCCCCTTGGGGTCGAAGTAGCGCTGCAGGCGCTCCTGCGATAGGCCGCGGGCAATCGCCAGGCTGTCGTATTCGCCGGTCTTGCAGTTGGTCAGCATGGTCCCGGACAGGTCGGTCGCGACAATCTGCGCGCCCATCTTCAACTGGCCCAGGTTGCTGCGCTCGAACTCATCGATAGCCATCGAGATCGAGTACGGCTCCTGCCCCGACGAGCAGGCCGCCGACCACATGCGCAGGCGCTGGCCCGGGTTGTTCTTGATGAACTCGGGGATGACCTTGTTCTTCAGCACCTCGAACGGGTAGGTATCACGGAACCACAGGGTCTCGTTGGTCGTCATCGCGTCGACCACCTGTTCGCGCAAACCGCTGCGCGGCTGGGTCTGGATGCGCTGCACCAGCTCGCCCAGGCTCTTGATACCTTGTTGCTCCATCAGCTTGTTGAGACGGCTGGAGACCAGGTACTGCTTATTCTCGCCCAGCAGGATGCCACAGGCTTTCTCCAGGAAGACCCGGAACTGTTCGAAATCCAAATTACCCGTAGACACTACTGCCGCCTCTTTTCAATCGCTGGTGCCGGGAGCGGGCTCCCGGCTGCTTCAATGTGTTGCCTTGATCCGGTCGACCACGCGCTGCGCCAGGTCGTCCGGTTTGAACTTGGCCAGGAAATCATCGGCGCCGACTTTCTTGACCATCGCCTGGTTGAATACCCCGGACAGCGAAGTATGCAGGACGATGTGCAATTTTTGCATGCGCGGATCGCTGCGGATCTCCGCGGTCAGCGTGTAACCGTCCATTTCTGGCATTTCAATGTCCGAGATCATCATCAGGAACTCTTCCTCCGGCCTTTTGCCCTCCTCCACCAATTGCCGGAGGTAGTTGAGCGCCTGGCGGCCATCGTTGAGCGCCACCACTTCGACGCCGACGGTTTGCAGGCAGCGGCTGACCTGCTTGCGCGCCACCGACGAATCGTCGACGGTCAACACCCGCAGCAACACGGCCTTGTCCTGCACCTCGGCATCGACCACACCGGCAGACACCTGCTCGGACGACGGCGCCACTTCGGCCAGCACCTTTTCCACGTCGATGATCTCGACCATGCGGTTATCCACCCGGGTGACCGCAGTCAAGTAGTGGTCACGGCCGGTGCCCTTGGGTGGCGGATGGATTTCTTCCCAGTTCATGTTGACGATGCGCTCGACCGAGTGCACCAGAAAGCCCTGGGTCTTGGTGTTGTACTCGGTGATGATCACAAAACTGTTGCGCGTGTCCTCCTGCAGTGGCGCCAAACCAGTAGCCATCGACAGGTCGAGGATCGGGATGGTCGCCCCGCGAATGTTGGCCACGCCGCGCACCACCGGGTGGGACTTGGGCAGCACGGTCAGCGCAGGGCACTGCAGCACCTCCCTGACCTTGAACACGTTGATGCCGTAGAGCTGGCCGCCATTGAGGCGAAACAGCAACAATTCCAGGCGATTCTGCCCCACCAGCTGTGTGCGCTGGTTGACCGAATCCATAACACCCGCCATGCCAGACTCCTTTACGTTTCAGCCTTTCGTTGCAAATCAGGTACCGAGTCGGCACGGGCTTTGCTTTTTTGAGCGCCATGTACACGAAAACGACATTTTTCCGACGATTGACGCACCTGCTGACTGGCTCGCTGGCCACGCTGTGCCTGCTGGCGCCCGGCGTTCGCACGCTGGCGGACGCGTTTACCTTGCCTGAACAGCTTATCGGTGTCACCCAAGGGTTTCTTGAATTCACCGTAGAAGATTATCTGGCCACCACCCAAACCGTCGGCCGTTACGAGATCCAGGTCAGCACCCTCGACCCGCGCTTGCGCATGCCATTGTGCAGCCAGCCGCTGGACGCTTCGCTGGAAAGCCCCGCGCAGCCACTGGGACGGGTCACGGTGCGGGTGCGTTGCGACAGTGCGGCACCGTGGACCGTGTTTGTGCCGGCAACGGTGCGGCTGTTTCGCGATGTGGTGGTGGTCACCCGCCCGCTCAAGCGTGACAACGTGGTCGGCGAAGGTGACGTGGCCCTGCGCGAGCGTGATGTCGGCACCCTCGGCCAGGGCTTTCTCAGCGAGCTGGACCAGGCGGTGGGCATGAAGATGCTGCGCCCTACGGTCATCGACCAGGTGCTCACCCCGCAGCACCTTGAGCAAGCCGAAGTGGTGCGCAAGGGCGACCACGTGGTGATCATCGCCCGCAGCGGCAGCCTGAGCGTGCGCATGCCAGGCGAAGCGCTGAGCAAGGGTGGCCTGAGTGAACAGATCCGGGTGCGCAACCTCAACTCTAAACGGGTGATCAAGGCCCGGGTGACCGGCCCCGGCCAGGTCGAGGTGACGATGTAGCAGGATTGCGCTGGCAGTGTGGAACCGCTTTTCCTAAACTGTGTCAGAACACGGGTTCGCGAGCTTGCTGACAGGCGGCTATGCATTTGTGCCTAAAGTTTCTTTCGGGTTGGCCGAAAACAAGGCAAGCGTCCAAATACCCAGGGGTTTCTGATCATGGTCATCGACTTCAGTCGTTTGAATAACTCTCCGTCCGTCACGGGCGGCGTTCGCGGCAATGCCGCGCCCGGCACCGCCGAAAAGCCCGGCGCGAGCCAGGAAGCGCCTAAAAGCACCAGCGCCAGCGGAGAAGCCGTACACCTCAGCCAAGAGGCACAGCAGTTGCAAAAGATCAGCGACACGCTGCGCGAACAGCCCGTGGTCAACAGTGCCCGCGTGGCCGAGTTGAAACAGGCGATCGCCGATGGCAGCTACCAGGTCGATGCCGGCCGGGTCGCCAGCAAACTGCTCGATTTCGAAGCCCAGCGCTGACCGTTCGGCGCGCTGACTTCACGGACGCTTAACAAAGCCAAGAGTTAGCCATGCACGACACCACCTTGCTGCAACTGATCGAAGATGACATCGCCCCGATGCAGGAACTGCTCGACCTCCTTCATAAAGAAGCGGTCGCCCTGCATGGCCGCGAGATGGCGCTGCTGGAACAGATCCTGGCCCGCAAGCAGTCATTGATCATCTTGCTCGAGCAGCATGGGCAGCGGCGCAGCCAGTTGCTCACCGGCCTCGGCCTTAGCGCCGACCGCGCCGGTGTGCAGGCAGTGGCAGCGCAGTCGCAGCATGGCGAAACAATGCTGCAACGGCTCGATATGCTCTCGCAACTGATGGACACCTGCCAGCAGATCAACGAGACCAACGGGCGCATCATCCAAGTGCAGCAACACGTCACCAACAACCAGATCAGAATCCTCATGGGTGGCGATTCTCCGTCGCTCTACGACAGCCGTGGCGGCACCTCGCTGCTGGCCAAGCCGCGCGCCCTCAGCCAAGTGTGATACTTCTATCAAGGCACGGAACATACTGGCAAAATGCCGTTACTTGCGTGTGTCGTTTTTGCCTGGAGATTGATTAGCCGTGTTCAATGAAGCCGATGCCCCGCAGCCGCCGAAGGTGCTGAGTACACCTTTGGAGATCGCAGCCAACCTGCGACAGCTGCAGGAAAGCCATGACCCCCTGATCATCACCTTCCATGATCGCAACCAGCGGTTCCAGAGCTACGTGGTGAATGTTGACCGCGACAGCAATACCCTGGCGCTGGACGAAATGATCCCCCGCGACGGCGAAAAATTCATCGAGAACGGCGAACCGTTCCGCGTCGAAGGCTTCCACGATGGCGTGCGCATCGCCTGGGAATGCACTGCCCCGCTGACCATCAGCGAAGTCGACGGCCACCGCTGCTACCGCGGCGCGATGCCGGAAGAAATGACCTACCACCAGCGCCGCAACGCCTTTCGCGCTGCGTTGAAGCTGTCGCAGCTGGTCGATGTCATCCTCGACGGCACCCACCTCAAAGGCAACGGTGCCCTGCGCGGCAAGCTGCTGGACATCTCTGCCACCGGCTGCAAGCTGCGCTTCGAAGGCAACGTCGAGGACCGCCTGCAACTGGGCCAGGTGTACGAGCGCTTCAAGGCCGGCAACCCGCTGGGCCTGATCGACACCATGGTCGAGCTGCGCCACCTGCACTTCGAGGAGCGTATCAACACCACCTTCGCCGGCGTGCGCTTTCATAACCTCAACGGCCAGGCGCAACGCAAGATCGAAAGCTTCGTCTACCAGTTGCAGCGTGAAGCGCGACGGTTCGATAAAGACGACTATTGAGGTCATCGCCTGATGCGCCAACGCCACCCAAACGGGTGGCGTTTTTGTTGGCGCCATTACCGACCTTGCATGCGGGCAACCGGGTTTGCTGACCAGCAAGGTTTCCCGCTTACCGCTGTTTTGTCGGCTGCTTAATGTGGTTTTGTACCGCCCGGCTGGGCGGGTCAGAGGAGCAGACAGCGCATGATTCGTTCCACATTTACCGCAGAATTGCATAGCCAGTTTGGCCGGATCGGGGTGGTTGATACACCTTATTGGGCCTATCCGCCTTTTGCTGCAAACCAGGACGGCTGGTTGTGTACCGATGACGAACGAGGTGATTCAGTCAGTTTCAAACCGCTCACATTCAAATTCACCTTCATCGAAGAAACGGCGAACCGCCTCATTTATCGAATCAACAGCACCGCAGACGCCAAGTTCAATAACGCAAGGCTTGAGCAAAACAGCAACGGCTGGCTGGGTATGTATGGGTACGGGCTGACACATGAGCTCACCAGCGGACTCAATCCTTCGGTGCTCCTGAACAAGGCCCCCTTCTTCCAGGATCAATGGAAGATTGAATTACTCGACAAATGGGACGGCAACCTGACGGGCGCCGAAGACGTCGAGTTTTACTTACGTGACAAAGACGGCCATCGGGTCTCGCAGGTTCTGTCGGTCTACAAAGACCGATTCGAGACACTCCGTCACTGGTTCTTGCACGCAGGCACCAAGGACGGAACGATACTGAAATTCCACCTGCACGCCATCAAGGTGTTGTGATCGGCGGTGAGTCACCGCGACGCCCAGCGACGGATACGGCTCATTCGGCCTTCAACGCTGGGCGGCCTGACCTCACACAGACTTGTCGACTTCAGGTTGCGCCTTGGCTTCGCGCTCTACCGAGCCTTGGTCCGCTTCCGTATCCTCCGCCGCCACCGGCGCCTGCATCACATCCTGCACCGTCTGCTCATCGACCCGTGGGTCGAGCGCTGCCGACAACGGCGAACCGGCCGCCGGCATTGCCACGTGGCCCAGCGGCGCGTCCTGCACCTGGTGCAGCCCGGTGACCGCTTTCGGCCGAATGCGCCACACCAGCACCAGCGCGAAGAACGTGAAGAACGCATACAGCATCTGCGCGCCCAGCACTTTCATCAATACGCCCGCCGCCAGAGGGCCGATACAAGCGCCCACACCATAAGTGACCAGCAGCATGGCGGTCAGCGAGACCCGCCGCTCGCTCTCCACGTGGTCATTGGAGAACGCAACTGCCAAGGGGTACAGGCAGAACTGCAATAATGAAATGACAAAGCCGATACCGAACAGCAACTCCAGCGGCACGCTGGGCAAGAGGGCCAGCGGCGCAGAGGCCACCGCCAGGCCCACGGCAGCACTGCGGATCAGTAACGCGCGGTCGTAGCGGTCGGACAGCCAGCCCAACGGCCACTGCACCAGCAGCCCGGCAAAGATGCAGCTACCCATGAACAGACCGATCTGCTCGGTGGACAGCCCCTGATTGGAAGCGTACAGCGGCGCCAAGCCGTAGAACGAACCGACGATCAGGCCCGAACCGAGCACCGTGCTCAACGACTGCGGCACCCGCTTGATGAAGAACTTCGGCTCCATCGGGGCCGGGCGCAAAGGCGCCGGGTGAATGCGCCGGGTCATCGCCACCGGCACCAGGCACAGGGCGAAGCACATGGCGACCAGCATCAGCAGTTCAGGGCCGAGCTCGGGGTGCACCACCAGAATCAGCTGGCCGAGCACCAACCCCAGGTAAGAGGCGATCATGTAGCCACTGAATACCGCACCGCGGTGCTTGGCATCGGCCTGTTCGTTGAGCCAGCTTTCGATGACCATGTACTGGCACATCATCCCCAGGCCGACCACCATCCGCAGCCCGACCCAGGCCGGCAACCAATTGGTCATGCCATGGCCGAGCACCGCCGCGCAGACGATACCGGCGCAGGTGGCATACGCGCGAATGTGCCCTACCCGGCCGATCAGCCGGTGGCCGACCTTGCCGCCCACGGCCAAGCCGAAGTAGTTGGCCGCCATCAACGCACCGACCCACAAGCTGTCGACATGGTCGGCCGCCAGGCGCAGTGCCAGGTAGGTACTGAGCAGGCCTGAGCCGATAAGCATCATCAAGGCAGCGAAATACAGCGACTGAAACGGCTTCCAGATGTTTCGCATACGTCCCGTCGGGCTCCTTGGTCAGGTGGCGTTGGCCTGGCAAGCATAAAAGCAATTGTGTTGCAGCGCAGTCCCTTGCCTGCGAAATAGCGTGCAGGGGACGCGTCCAGTAGCGGTTGTGTCGCGATCAGGCCTGTGCTGCCAGCACCCGACGCTCCCACGGCGTGATCTCGTCGAAGAAGTCGGTCAGCTCCAGCGTCTTGCTGGCAACATAGCCTTCGATGAACTCGTTGCCGAACAGTTCCCGCGCCAGCGCGCTGCGCTTGAGGCGCTGCAGTGCTGCGTGCAGGGTGCACGGCAGGCTCAGGTGCTCTGGCACCTCGAACTCACCCTGGATGGCCGGCGCCGGCTGCAAGCGTTGCTCGATGCCGTGCAACCCGGCAGCCAGGCTTGCGGCAATCGCCAGGTACGGATTGGCATCGGCGCCGGGCAAGCGGTTTTCCACGCGCCGGGCCACGGGCGCGCTGGCCGGTATGCGCAAGCCCGCCGCGCGGTTATCCTCGGACCAGCAGGCGTTGTTGGGCGAGGCGTACGGGTGGCACAGGCGCTGGTAGGAATTGACATTGGGCGCAAACAACGCGGTGAAGTCCGCCATGCACGCCTGCAGGCCACCGATGAAGTGCAGGAAGGTGGCGGTCGGCTGTCCCTGCTCATCGCTGAACACGTTACGCCCGCTGCCGATCTCCACCAGGCTCTGATGAATGTGCATGGAACTGCCGGGGGTCTTGGCCAGGGGCTTGGCCATGCACACCACGGTCAGCCCATGCTTGAGCGCTACTTCCTTGAGCAGGTGCTTGAACAGGAAGGTCTGGTCGGCCAGCAGCAGCGGGTCACCGTGCAACAGGTTGATCTCGAACTGGCTGATGCCCATCTCGTGCATGAAGGTGTCACGTGGCAGGCCGAGCGCTGCCATGCACTGGTAGACCTCGTTGAAGAACGGCCGCAAGCCATTGTTGGAGCTGACACTGAACGCCGAATGGCCAAGCTCCCGGCGGCCATCCTTGCCCAGGGGCGGCAGAAAGGGCTGCACGGGGTCGGTGTTGGGTGCAAAGACAAAGAATTCGAGTTCGGTTGCCACCACCGGGGCCAGGCCCAAGGCTGCGTAGCGGGCGATCACCGCCTTGAGCTGGCCGCGAGTGGACAACGCAGACGACCTGCCATCCAGTTCGTTGGCGTCGCAGATGGCCAGGGCGCGGCCATCCTCGCTCCAGGGCAGGCGGTGAATTTGCGTGGGCTCGGCCACCAGCGCCAGGTCGCCGTCATCACTGCCGTAGAACCTTGCCGGCGGGTAGCCGCCCATGATGCATTGCAACAGCACGCCACGGGCCATCTGCAGACGCCGGCCTTCGAGGAAGCCCTCGGCAGTCATCACTTTGCCGCGCGGCACACCGTTGAGGTCAGGGGTGACGCATTCGATTTCATCGATGCCGTGAAGGTGTTCGGCGAGGGTGCTCTGGCCTGCGGTGGTCATGACGCGTGTCCTTGTTGTTATGGCTGACAACAACATAGGCTGGGGGTGTTTAAAATATCAAGCACCTACTGGGTTGCCAGTGCCGGCCTCTTCGCGGGGCGAGCCCGCTCCCACAGGTACCCTGTTGCTCTTTGATTCACCGGTGTGGGAGCGGGCTTGTCCCGCGAAGAGGCCAGCACTGGCAACCCTTTATTCGCGCAGGGTCATGCCATTGGCCGGCAACGGCAAGGCGGTCTTGTAGCGCACCTGCTTCAAGGCAAAACTCGAGCGAATGTTCGCCACTCCCGGCAACCGCGTCAGGTAATCGAGAAACCGCTCCAGCGCCTGAATGCTCGGCAACAGCACCCGCAGCAGGTAGTCCGGGTCGCCGGTCATCAGGTAGCACTCCATCACCTCGGGGCGCTCGGCGATCTCCTCCTCGAACCGGTGCAGCGACTGCTCCACCTGTTTTTCCAGGCTCACATGGATGAACACATTCACATCCAGCCCCAGCGCCTCCGGTGACAACAAGGTCACCTGCTGGCGGATCACCCCAAGTTCCTCCATGGCCTTGACCCGGTTGAAACAGGGGGTGGGCGACAGGTTAACCGAACGCGCCAGCTCTGCATTGGTGATGCGGGCGTTTTCCTGAAGGCTGTTGAGAATGCCGATATCGGTACGATCGAGTTTGCGCATGAGACAAATTCACCGGTTTTTTGTGTTTATGCGGAATGTTTATCTGCGCCCGTCGGCAAAGGCAACCAACTTGAGAGAAATATTCTTCTGCCGTGCCACTAAGATGTAGGGGACGCTGACTTGCCAGTCACGAGCCGGTACTCAGCGGCGGCCGCTTCAGAGCTCACAAAAACAACATTCGAGCGAGCGTAAAAAGCATGAACGAGTACGCCCCCCTGCGTTTGCATGTGCCCGAGCCAACCGGCCGGCCAGGCTGCCAGACCGATTTTTCCTACCTGCGTCTGAACGATGCAGGTACTGCCCGTAAACCTTCGATCGACGTCGACGCTGCCGACACCGCCGAGCTGTCCAACAGCTTGATCAGAGTGCTGGACGAGCATGGCGACGCACTTGGCCCGTGGGCCGAGGACATCGACCCAATGGTCCTGCGTCAAGGCATGCGCGCCATGCTCAAGACGCGTATCTTCGACAGCCGCATGGTGGTTGCCCAGCGCCAGAAAAAGATGTCCTTCTACATGCAGAGCCTGGGCGAGGAAGCCATCGGCAGCGCCCAGGCCCTGGCGCTGAACCGCACCGACATGTGCTTCCCCACCTACCGCCAGCAGAGCATCCTCATGGCCCGCGACGTGTCGCTGGTGGAGATGATCTGCCAGCTGCTGTCCAACGAGCGTGACCCGCTCAAGGGCCGCCAACTGCCGATCATGTATTCGGTGCGCGAGGCAGGTTTCTTCACCATCAGCGGCAACCTGGCGACCCAGTTCGTGCAGGCGGTCGGCTGGGCCATGGCCTCGGCGATCAAGGGCGATACCAAGATCGCCTCGGCCTGGATCGGCGACGGCGCCACTGCCGAGTCGGACTTCCACACCGCCCTGACCTTCGCCCATGTGTACCGCGCGCCGGTGATCCTCAACGTGGTCAACAACCAGTGGGCGATCTCCACCTTCCAGGCGATTGCTGGCGGTGAATCGACCACCTTCGCCGGCCGTGGCGTAGGGTGCGGCATCGCCTCGCTGCGCGTCGACGGCAACGACTTCGTCGCTGTCTACGCCGCCTCGCGCTGGGCTGCCGAACGCGCCCGCCGTGGTCTGGGTCCTTGCCTGATCGAGTGGGTCACCTACCGTGCCGGCCCGCACTCGACCTCCGACGACCCGTCCAAGTACCGCCCCGCCGATGACTGGAGCCACTTCCCGCTGGGCGACCCGATCGCCCGCCTGAAGCAGCACCTGATCAAGATCGGCCACTGGTCCGAGGAAGAACACCAGGCCGTCACCGCCGAGTTCGAAGCTGCGGTCATCGCGGCGCAGAAGGAAGCCGAACAGTACGGCACCCTGGCCAACGGCCACATCCCGAGCGCAGCCTCGATGTTCGAGGACGTGTACAAGGAAATGCCCGAACACCTGCGCCGTCAACGCCAGGAACTGGGGGTTTGAGATGAACGACCATAACAACAGCATCAACCCGGAAACCGCCATGGCCACCACTACCATGACCATGATCCAGGCCCTGCGCTCGGCCATGGATATCATGCTTGAGCGTGACGACAATGTCGTGGTCTATGGCCAGGACGTCGGTTACTTCGGCGGCGTGTTCCGCTGCACCGAAGGCCTGCAGAACAAATACGGCAAGTCGCGCGTGTTCGACGCGCCGATCTCCGAAAGCGGTATCGTCGGCACCGCTGTGGGCATGGGTGCCTACGGCCTGCGCCCGGTGGTGGAAATCCAGTTTGCCGACTATTTCTACCCTGCGTCCGACCAGATCGTCTCGGAAATGGCCCGCCTGCGGTATCGCTCGGCCGGCGAGTTCATCTCGCCGCTGACCCTGCGCATGCCGTGCGGGGGTGGAATCTACGGCGGCCAGACCCACAGCCAGAGCCCGGAGGCGATGTTCACCCAGGTGTGCGGACTGCGCACGGTCATGCCGTCCAACCCCTATGACGCCAAGGGCCTGCTGATCGCCTCGATCGAATGCGACGACCCGGTCATCTTCCTCGAGCCCAAGCGCCTCTACAACGGCCCGTTCGACGGCCACCACGACCGCCCTGTGACGCCCTGGGCGAAGCACCCGCACAGCGCCGTGCCGGATGGCTATTACACCGTGCCACTGGACAAGGCGGCGATCACCCGCCCGGGCAATGATGTCACCGTGCTGACCTACGGCACCACGGTCTACGTGGCCCAGGTGGCCGCCGAGGAGACCGGCGTCGACGCCGAAGTCATCGACCTGCGCAGCCTGTGGCCGCTGGACCTGGAAACCATCGTCGCGTCGGTGAAGAAGACCGGCCGCTGCGTGGTGGTGCATGAGGCCACCCGTACCTGTGGTTTCGGTGCCGAGCTGGTGTCGCTGGTTCAGGAACACTGCTTCCATCACCTCGAAGCGCCGATCGAGCGCGTCACCGGCTGGGACACCCCCTACCCCCACGCACAGGAATGGGCTTACTTCCCAGGGCCTTCGCGGGTAGGTGCGGCATTGAAACGGGTCATGGAGGTCTGAATGGGCACGCACGTCATCAAGATGCCGGACATTGGCGAAGGCATCGCACAGGTCGAGTTGGTCGAGTGGTTCGTCAAGGTCGGCGATGTGATCGCCGAGGACCAGGTAGTGGCCGATGTCATGACCGACAAGGCGACCGTGGAAATCCCTTCGCCGGTCAGCGGCAAGGTGCTGGCCTTGGGTGGCCAGCCGGGTGAAGTGATGGCGGTCGGCAGCGAGCTGATCCGCATCGAAGTAGAGGGCAGCGGCAACCATGTCGACGCGCCGCAGGGCAAGCCGGCCGACACCAAGCCGGCCGAGGCAGTTGTCGCGCCAGTCGCGAGCACGCCGCAACCGCGTGCCGCAGTGCCAGCGCCCGCCTGCCAGGGCGCAGCCCCCCACACCGCCGCGCCCATCGTGCCGCGCCAGGCCGGCGACAAGCCACTGGCCTCTCCGGCCGTGCGCAAACGTGCGCTGGATGCCGGTATCGAACTGCGCTACGTGCACGGCAGCGGCCCGGCCGGGCGCATCCTGCACGAAGACCTCGACGGTTTCATGAGCAAACCGCAGACCGCAGCCGGGCAAGCCCCGAGCGGCTACGCCAAGCGTACCGACAGCGAGCAGGTGCAAGTCATCGGCCTGCGCCGCAAGATCGCCCAGCGCATGCAGGACGCCAAGCGCCGGGTCGCGCACTTCAGCTATGTCGAGGAAATCGACGTCACCGCCCTGGAAGCCCTGCGCCAGCAGCTCAACCAGAAGCACGGCGACAGCCGTGGCAAGTTGACCTTGCTGCCGTTCCTGGTCCGCGCCCTGGTCGTGGCCCTGCGCGACTTTCCGCAGATCAACGCCACCTATGACGACGAAGCACAGATCATCACCCGCCATGGCGCGGTGCATGTGGGCATCGCCACCCAGGGTGACAACGGCCTGATGGTGCCGGTGCTGCGCCATGCCGAAGCCGGCAACTTGTGGGGCAATGCCAGCGAAATCTCGCGCCTGGCCACTGCCGCGCGCAGCAACAAGGCCAGCCGCGAAGAACTGTCCGGCTCGACCATCACCCTGACCAGCCTCGGTGCGTTGGGCGGCATCGTCAGTACGCCGGTGGTCAACACCCCGGAAGTGGCGATCGTCGGCGTCAACCGCATGGTCGAGCGGCCGATGGTGATCGACGGCCAGATCGTCGTGCGCAAGATGATGAACCTGTCCAGCTCGTTCGACCACCGTGTGGTCGATGGCATGGATGCCGCGCTGTTCATCCAGGCCGTGCGTGGCCTGCTTGAACAACCCGCCTGCCTGTTCGTGGAGTGAGCATGCAACAGACTATCGAAACCACCCTGCTGATCATCGGCGGCGGTCCTGGCGGCTATGTGGCCGCCATCCGCGCCGGGCAACTGGGTATCCCCACCGTGCTGGTCGAAGGCCAGGCGCTGGGCGGCACTTGCCTGAACGTCGGCTGCATTCCGTCCAAGGCATTGATCCATGTCGCCGAGCAGTTTCACCAGACCTCGCGGTACACCGCGCCGTCGGCACTGGGCATCAGTGTCGGCGCGCCGCGCCTGGACATCACCCAGAGCGTGGCCTGGAAAGACGGTATCGTCGACCGCCTGACCAGTGGGGTTGCGGCCTTGCTGAAAAAGCACGGGGTCAAGGTGATCCACGGCTGGGCGAAGATCCTCGACGGCAAGCATGTCGACGTCGATGGCCAGCGCATCCAGTGCGAGCACCTGCTGCTGGCTACAGGCTCCAACAGCGTCGAACTGCCGATGCTGCCGCTGGGCGGGGCGATCATTTCCTCGACCGAGGCACTGGCACCGGCGGCCTTGCCGCAGCACCTGGTGGTGGTAGGCGGTGGCTATATCGGCCTGGAGCTGGGTATCGCCTACCGCAAGCTGGGCGCACAGGTGAGCGTGGTGGAAGCACGCGAGCGCATCCTGCCAACCTACGACAGCGAACTGACTGCCCCGGTGGCCGAGGCGCTGAAGAAGTTGGGCATCGCCGTGCACCTGGGCCATAGCGTCGAGGGTTACGATAACGGCTGCCTGCTGGCCCGTGACGGCCAGGGCGAGCAACTGCGCCTGGAAGCGGACCGGGTACTGGTGGCCGTGGGCCGCCGCCCCCGCACCCAGGGTTTCAACCTTGAATCCCTGGCGCTGAAGATGAACGGCGCCGCCATCGCCATTGACGAGCGCTGCCAGACCAGCATGCACAATGTCTGGGCCATCGGCGACGTGGCCGGTGAACCGATGCTCGCGCACCGGGCCATGGCCCAGGGCGAGATGGTCGCCGAGATCATCGCTGGCAAGGCACGGCGCTTCGAACCCAGCGCAATCGCTGCGGTGTGCTTTACCGACCCGGAGATCGTGGTGGTCGGCAAGACGCCTGAGCAGGCCAGCCAGCAGGGCCTTGACTGCATCGTCGCGCAGTTCCCGTTCGCCGCCAACGGCCGGGCCATGAGCCTTGAGTCCAAAGCCGGCTTCGTGCGCGTGGTAGCGCGCCGCGACAATCACCTGATCCTGGGTTGGCAGGCGGTGGGCGTGGCCGTTTCGGAATTGTCCACGGCCTTTGCCCAGTCAGTGGAAATGGGCGCATGCCTGGAAGATATCGCGGGCACCATCCACGCCCACCCGACGTTGGGTGAAGCGGTCCAGGAAGCGGCATTGCGTGCGCTGGGCCACGCCCTGCATATCTGACGCTGAAAGGGCTCAGGCCGATTGAGTCCCTGGGGGTGCGGGTAAAACCGCTCCCCTCAGGCACCCGCTAAATCAGCAAGATCCGTGTTGTTCTGCAAGCGCAGTCAGGTCATACGCTATCGCGTTCTTGCCCGCCCCCTTGGCCCGGTACAGGGCCTTGTCGGCACGGGCCAGCAGGTCATCCGGCGCATCACCTTCCTGCCACTGCACCACCCCATAGCTCATGGTCAGGCGACACTCGCCGACCGGCGCCACCTTCTCCATCACCTGGCGCAACCTTGCAGCCACTTCAAGCGCCTCGTCCAGCAGCGTCTGCGGCAGCACAATGACGAACTCATCGCCGCCCCAACGCGCCAGCAGGTCATATTCGCGCAGGCAGGTACGCAGGTTGTCGACCACCTGGACCAGCGCCGCATCGCCACGGGCATGGCCATAGCGGTCATTGATCGGTTTGAAGTCGTCCACGTCCATGGCAATCAGCGACAACGGCTGGCGGAAGCGTTGGCTCCGCTCGCATTCCTGCTGCAGCACCTTGTCCAGCCGATAGCGATTGGCGATCCGGGTCAACGCATCGCGCTCGGCTAGTTCGCGGTTTTCATCCAGCTGGCGCTGCAACTGCTGGTTGACCCAGGACAACTCACGGGTGCGTTCGGCCACCAGGCTTTCCAGCGACAGGTTCTGTTGCTCAAGCTGCGCTACCCGCCGCTTGCCGGCATCGATGTTGCGGTGGGCGCCAAGCATGCGCGCCACCGAGCCGTCGCTGTTGCGGGCGATGATGTAGCCGCTGTCTTCGACCCACAGATAACTGCCATCCTGGCAACGACATCGGTACTCGATCAGGTAGCGCTCGTTGCGTTGGGTGATGTAGGCCTCGAAGTGCGCCATTACCCGCGGATAGTCCTCCGGGTGGATCACGCTTTCCCAGGTCAGCACCGAGTTGGCCATGGAATGGCTGGCGTAGCCGAGCATGGCGTACCAACCCGGGTTGCGATAGACGTAGCCAGTGTTGGCATTCCAGTCCCAGATGCCGTCGCTGATCAATTCGAACAAGGTATGCAGCTGCTGCTCACTGAAGCCGGCGGGTGCCGGCCTGGTGTTTTGACTCATGGACGCTCTCCCTGATGTCCAGCAACTGCGCCCCGGTCAAGAGCTGCCGACAGTTTTGATAGGGGCCGCAGGCGGCAAGGCAATGCCGCTGACGGGCAAGCATATGCCCGCCAGGGTGCAACCGGAATAGTACCAAGGGGCTATTTCTCGATGGGCCTCGCGGCGGCGGCTGGTTTGGCTGGCATTGCGTTTCGTATAAGATATCCACAAAGCCTGATTGCTGGAAAATCCCGTGCCGCTGCCGTCGTTCAAAGCTACCAACCTGGGTGCCACACCTTCGATGTCCGAAATCATCGCCAAGCACCTGCGCGAGGCGATCATCTCGGGGCAGCTCGCCGAAGGCGAACCGGTGCGCCAGGACGAGGTGGCGCAGGCCTTCAATGTCAGCAAGATTCCGGTGCGCGAGGCGTTGAAACGCCTTGAAGCGGAAGGCCTGGTGGACTTTCATCGCAACCGTGGTGCCCTGGTTACGCGCATTTCCGAGCCTGAGCTGGCGCAGATGTTCGAGGTCAGAGTGCTGCTGGAGGTGAAGGCGATTCGCCTGGCGATCCCCAACATGACCGAAGCGCACTTTGCCCGTGCCGAAGCCATCTGCGCGGAGTTCATCGGCGAGGACGATATCGGCCGCTGGGCCGACCTCAACTGGGCGCTGCATGCGTGTTTGTACGAGCCCGCAAAACGCCCCTACCTGATCGGCCTGATTCGCTCCATCCATGACAAGGTCGAACGCTATCTGCGCATGCAGATGAGCTTGTCGGCCGGCAAGGACCGCGCGGATCACGAGCATCGCGACATTGTCGCCGCCTGCCGCGCACGGGACGTGGAGCTGGCTGCCCGGCTGATCGAGACGCACATCAATGGGGTGTGCCAAAGCCTTTACGATCATCTGCCCCATAACTGAGCAGCCCTGCCTTGATTTTTAGGGTGGCGTATAGCGAGCGCCGCCCGCCCGCGACCGCCTGTCCTTGGCTTCGTTTTTGCTTATCTAGATATCGTATACGAAATACAATATAAGGAATGGACGGCACCCAACGATGCCGAACTGCCTACTCCTTCTTCCAATAATACGTATCGGAGTGCAAAACGATGACCACACCCACAACTGCGGCATCAGTGAGTGCCGCGAACACAGCAGAAAAGGCGCCTGCGGGCATCAAACGCGTGGTGGCAGCCGCCATGGCGGGCGCCGTTGCCGAGTGGTACGAATTCTTCCTGTATGGCACCGCGTCCGCGCTGGTCTTCGGCCAACTGTTCTTCCGCCAGACCGGCAGCGCGATGGACGGCATCATCGCGGCATTCGCCCTCTATGCCGTGGGCTTTCTCGCCCGCCCCATCGGCGGCCTGGTATTTGGCCACTACGGTGACAAGGTCGGGCGCAAACACTTGCTGCAGATCAGCCTGATCGTGGTCGGGGTGACCACCTTCCTCATGGGCTGCCTGCCCACCTTCGAACGCATCGGCTATGCCGCCCCCATCCTGCTGGTGGTATTGAGATTGATCCAAGGCTTTGCCTTTGGCGGCGAATGGGGTGGGGCCGTGCTGCTGGTGTCCGAACACAGCCCGGACAACCGTCGCGGCTTCTGGGCCAGCTGGCCGCAAGCGGGCGTGCCGGCAGGCAACCTGATTGCCACGGTCATCCTTCTGCTGCTCTCGACCAACCTGTCCGAAGCGCAATTTCTCGACTGGGGCTGGCGCGTCGCCTTCTGGTTCTCGGCCGTGGTGGTGCTGATTGGCTACTGGATCCGCACCCGGGTCGATGATGCGCCCATCTTCAAAGAAGCCCAGGCCCGCCAGCAGCGGGTGGAAAGCCAGCAACTGGGCGTGGTCGAGGTGGTCACCAAATACTGGCGCGAAGTGCTGATCGGCATCGGTGCCCGGTTTGCGGAGAACATCCTCTACTACATCGTCGTCACCTTCTCCATCACCTACCTGAAGCTGGTGGTGCACAAGGACACGTCAGAGATCCTGCTGCTGATGTTTGGCGCTCACCTGCTGCACTTCTTCATGATCCCGCTCATGGGCTACCTCTCGGACATCATCGGCCGTAAGCCTGTGTACCTGATCGGCGCCGTGCTCACCGCGTTCTGGGGCTTCGTCGGCTTCCCGATGATGGACACCGGCAACGACTGGCTGATTATGGCGGCCATCACCCTGGGCCTGGCCATCGAGTCGATGACCTACGCGCCCTACTCCGCCCTGATGGCCGAACTGTTCCCGACCCATGTGCGCTACACCGCCCTGTCGCTGTGCTACCAGGTGGCGCCGATCCTGGCCGGTTCGCTGGCGCCGCTGATCGCCGTGACCCTGCTGAAGGAATACAACAGCTCAACGCCGATCGCCTGGTACCTGGTGGCCTCCGCCGTGATCTCGATCATTGCCGTCGCCGGTGCCAGGGAAACACGTGGCAAGTCGCTGCGGGCGGTGGATGAAGAATCCCTGGCACGCACCGCCGACCGCTGACAGACCAACAAGAACGATAACCCTCGAGGTAATGACCATGAGCAACATCTTCACCGGCACCATCCCCGCACTGATGACCCCGTGCACCCCCGAGCGCAAGCCCGATTATGACGCCCTGGTGCGCAAAGGCCGCGAACTGATCGAAGCCGGCATGAGCGCCGTGGTGTATTGCGGCTCCATGGGCGACTGGCCGCTGCTCACCGAGGCAGAGCGCCAGGAGGGGGTGGCACGCCTGGTAGCGGCCGGCATCCCGACCATCGTCGGCACCGGTGCGGTCAACTCCCGCGAAGCCGTGGCCCATGCCGCCCATGCTGCTAAGGTTGGCGCCCAGGGGTTGATGGTGATCCCCCGTGTGCTGTCCCGTGGTGCGTCGGCAGTGGCCCAGAAGGCCCACTTCAAGGCCATCCTCGATGCCGCCCCGCAGCTGCCGGCGGTGATCTACAACAGCCCGTACTACGGGTTCGCGACCCGCGCCGACCTGTTTTTCGAACTGCGCCGCGAGCACCCCAACCTGATCGGCTTCAAGGAGTTCGGCGGCGCTGCGGATATGCGTTATGCCGCAGAGTTCATCACCGCCAAAGATGATGACGTCACCTTGATGGTGGGCGTCGATACCCAGGTGGTGCACGGGTTCGTCAACTGCAATGCCACCGGCGCCATCACCGGCATTGGCAATGCGCTGCCGCGCGAGGTGCTGCACCTGGTGGCGCTGGCCAAACGTGCAGCCCAGGGCGATGCCAAAGCGCGGCGCCTTGCCGGGGAACTGGAAGCGGCCCTGGCCGTGCTGTCGTCCTTCGATGAAGGCTGCGACCTGGTGCTGTACTACAAGCACCTGATGGTGCTCAACGGCAACCCGGAATACGCCCTGCACTTCAACGAAACCGATGCATTGACCGACGCCCAGCGCCGCTATGCCGAACAGCAGTACGCGCTGTTCCGCGCTTGGTACGCCGACTGGTCGGCGGCCAACAACGTGGACTGACAACGCGCAGCCATGCCCCCTTCCCCTGGGCAGGGGGGCAGTGTGCAAGATCTACCCTTGCGGCCAGCTTTCACGGGCATTACCTTGGCAGCAACCCTCGCCCTCCCGGACACCGCCAAGGACTTCAAATGCCGTACCCCAGCGCGACCCAAGCGTTCAGACAGGGCGCCCACAGCGTCCTGCCGTTGACCTCCGGGGTCGTGCCGTTCGGCTTGATCACCGGGGTCACGGCCATCGGCATGGGCCTGTCGCCCGCCGATGCCATCGGCATGACCTTGCTGTTCTATTCAGGCTCGGCGCAAATGGTGGTGATGCAGTTGATGCAGAACAGCGCCCTGCCGGTAACCATGGTGGTCACGGCGCTGGTGATCAACCTCCGCTTCCTGATGTACAGCGCCAGCCTGGCCCCGCACCTTGGCCATATGCCACGGCGGCACAAGTGGCCGATGGCCTACCTGCTTTCGGACCAGTCCTTTGCCTTGTGTTCGTTGAAAATGGCCTCGGGGGAACTGGGCCGTTTCGCCTTCCACTACTACGCCGGCACGGCCATTACCATGTGGTTCGGCTGGAACCTCTCGGTGCTGGCCGGCATATACCTGGGCGCGGGCATCCCGGAAGACTGGTCCCTGGGCTTTGCCATCCCCTTGTCGTTCCTGGCGCTGCTGATCCCCAGCCTGCGCAGCCCGGCGACCATTGGCGCGGCATTGACCGGTGGTGTACTCGCCGTGCTGGCGGTAGACCTGCCCTATAACCTGGGCCTGTTGGCGGGTGCACTGGGCGGGATCATCGCCGGCCTGCTCCTCGAGCGCCTGCAAAAAGGCAGAACCGTGCAGCCTGTGGCTGATGAAAACCGCGAACAGGAAGCATCATGAGCGAAATGACCCCGTGGATGACCTTCCTGCTGATCGGCCTGGGCACCTTCGCGGTGCGCTTGTCGTTCATCGAGTTCTACGCCGTGCTGCGCATACCGCCGCTGTTTCGCCGCGCCCTGGCGTATGTGCCGGCCAGCGTGCTGGCCGCACTGGTGCTGCCGGCCGTGGTGCTGCCTGACCGGCAGGCCGACTTCGACTGGCTGAACCCGCAGATACCGGCCGCGATACTCGCGGGCCTGGTTGCCTGGCGCACGCGCAGCACGCTGCTGACGCTGGGCGTGGGCATGGGCGCGCTGTGGGCGTTGAAGCACTGGGGGCTGTAGGCTTTGGCGGAGGGTGTGAAGAAATGGCGTCCCAGGCAGGAATTGAACCTGCAACCTTCCCCTTAGGAGGGGGATGCTCTATCCAATTGAGCTACTGAGACGCAAACACCGGCAGTGAGCACTGCACGGTTGGACGGCCAGCATGTTAACCAGCATGCTGGCGTTTGTCATGCTGCAACAGGCCTTTTTCACGTAATCCTTTTCTGCGGGCCGGTGCCGGGCGCGTCTGGCCCGGCAATCACGCCTTCATCGTGCAGCAGTTTGAACAACCTGGTCACCGCCGCTTCGAGCGTGGTGGAGTTGTCCAACACATGCACTGACGGATCGGCGACCGCCTGCAGCCCGCTGTTACGTGCCAGGCGCTGCTCGATCTCTTGCGCGGTCTCCCGGCCTCTGGCAAGCAAGCGCTCGCGCAGCACCTGCGGTTTCACGTCGATGAGCACCGGCAGAAGGTCTGGGTAGCGCCGCCGCGCTTCGCTCAGGTAGGCCCGGGAACCGTTGACCAGTACCGGCCTGCCCGCCTGCAGCCATTGATCGACCTGTAGCGGGATGCCGTAACCCAGGCCATTGGCGCGCCAGTGCATGGCGAAAGCACCTTGGGCACACAGCGCTTCGAACTGCTCGGCAGTGACGCCATGGGCAGCTTCACCCTTGGCTTCGGCCGAACGGGTGATGACGCGACGGGCGATTTGCACCCCGGCTGCAACAAGTTGTTCGCGCGCGGCATCGATCAGGGAATCTTTCCCGGAACCCGAGGGTCCTATGAGAAATATCAGCCGGCCTGTCGCTGATCGACGAGCGCTTGCGTCATGTTGCATAGCCACTATGCTCTAAGGAAGGAAACCCGCGCATTCTAGGTGTTTTCTTGGCCTTTTGCTGCGTTTTACCAGTTTTTGACGGCAGAAGAATGACGGCAGGGCAAGTTGGGGCAGGTAAAACTTTTCAAACCAGTGCTCATTTCTGATAATTGGTACTGGCATAAAGCCTTTATCCAGCTCACTATTTGTCACAGAATTGACGCCAAGGAAACGGCGAGCATGAGGCAAGATGAGCATCCAATTTTCCATGTCGGTTGAACATTTTGTCGTCGTCACGGTCGTACTTCCACCCCCGTGCGGCCAATTTGACAACCGCGTCCCCTGAACCAGAAAATCCGGTCAATTTATATGCGCCCATTGAAACAGGCTATTTATTCGAGCCGCACTGCTGACAAGTTTGTCGTCCGCCTGCCAGACGGGATGCGTGAGCGCATTGCCGAGGTAGCGCGCAACCATCACCGCAGCATGAACTCCGAAATCATCGCGCGCCTGGAACAGAGCCTTATCCAGGAAGGTGCGTTGGGTGACGAGCTGAGCATGCGCCTGGACAGCCCTGAACTGTCCCTGCATGAGCGCGAGCTGCTGCAGCGCTTCCGCCAACTGTCGCACCGACAGCAGAACGCTCTGGTCGCCCTCATCGCTCACGATGTGGAAATGGCCGCAGACGCTTCCTGACGTCAGCTTGCAATCGAGTACAAAAAAGCCAGCGTAAGCTGGCTTTTTTGGTTCTGCCTGTGGGAGCCGGGTTCACCCGCCCCCACACGCCAGGGTTCAGAGCAGGAACAGCGTCGCCAGCCCGAGGAAGATGAAGAACCCGCCACTGTCGGTAACCGCAGTGATCATCACACTCGACCCCATCGCCGGATCGCGCCCCAGACGCGTCAGCGTCATCGGGATCAACACGCCCATCAGCGCGGCCAACAACAGGTTTAGCGTCATCGCCGCGGTCATCACCAGGCCCAGCGACCAGCTGTCATACAGCCAGAACGCCACCACACCAATCACACCGCCCCAGATCAGGCCGTTGAGCAGCGACACCGCCAGTTCCTTGCGCATCAACCGACTGGTATTGCCTGGCGACACCTGGTCCAGCGCCATGGCGCGCACGATCATGGTGATGGTCTGATTACCCGAGTTACCCCCAATACCTGCCACGATCGGCATCAGCGCAGCCAGCGCCACCAGCTTCTCGATCGACCCCTCGAACAGGCCGATCACGCGCGAGGCCAGGAACGCCGTGATCAGGTTGATGGCCAGCCACGCCCAGCGGTTGCGCAGCGAACGCCAGACCGAAGCGAAGATGTCTTCTTCTTCGCGCAGACCTGCCATGTTCAGCACTTCGCTCTCGCTCTCCTCACGGATCAGGTCGACCATTTCGTCGATGGTCAGACGGCCGATCAAGCGATCGCTCTTGTCCACCACCGGGGCGGATACGAGGTCGTAACGCTCGAAGGCTTGAGCAGCGTCGTAGGCATCTTCATCGGGATGGAAGGACACAGGGTCGGTCGCCATGACCTCCGCCACCTTCTTGTCCGGGTCATTGACCAGTAGGCGCTTGATAGGCAGCACGCCCTTGAGGATGCCGTCATAGTCGACCACGAAGAGTTTGTCGGTGTGGTTCGGCAACTCTTTCAGGCGGCGCAGGTAACGCAACACGACTTCGAGGCTGACGTCTTCGCGGATGGTGACCATCTCGAAGTCCATCAGCGCACCCACCTGCTCCTCGTCGTAGCTCAACGCCGAGCGCACACGCTCGCGTTGCTGGGCATCGAGGGTTTCCATCAACTCGTGAACGACGTCGCGCGGCAGCTCTGGCGCCAGGTCGGCGAGTTCGTCGGCGTCCATTTCCTTGGCAGCGGCGAGCAGTTCGTGATCGTCCATGTCGGCGATCAGCGACTGACGAACCGAATCGGAAACTTCAAGCAGGATGTCGCCGTCGCGGTCCGAGCGCACCAGCTGCCAGACCGTCAGGCGGTCTTCCAGGGGCAATGCTTCGAGGATGTAGGCGACGTCGGCGGGGTGCAGGTCATCGAGCTTGCGTTGCAGCTCGACCAGGTTCTGGCGGTGGACCAGGTTTTCCACCAGGTCGTGGTGAGCACCCTCCTGGCGGTGGGTGAGGTCTTCGACCACACGCTGACGCTGCAGCAGTTCGACCACCTGGGCCAGGCGATCCTGCAGGCTCTCTTGCGCTTTCTTTACTTCTACTTCAGTCATAGGCGAGCTCCACTCCCAGCAGCGGAGCACGCCGGGGGAATCAATCGGTCAGATCTTTCTGTATGAAACTTGTTAAGGAGTAACTACTGGGTAAGTCCATGGTGGTATTCCACAAGCCCCGGCGGGGCTGACGGGCGCAATCATACACTGCCTCGGCGGGCAGATCGCTTAAATTTTTGGCCAGAACAATCGTTTGCGAGATAAAGCTAGGACAACGCTCGAAGCTATCAGTGCGACGGCTGTACTGGATCAGGAAGCACATTTGTTTTCTTGGCAGGCGGCGCGCCAGCTTCTGGCGGCACCCCAGCGATTACAGAAAAGCTTAGTTGGACATCGCCGACAATTCAGCGAAACAGAAAAACAAAAAGCCCGCTTGAATAAGCGGGCTTCTTGTTTGTGTGTGGCGGACTCAGCAGGATTCGAACCTGCGACCGCTCGGTTCGTAGCCGAGTACTCTATCCAGCTGAGCTATGAGTCCGCAATGGGTAGTTTTAGACCAGATTACCACTGGTTGTCTGAAGTAGCTTTGCAAGCAGAGCCACTTCAAAAAGTGGCGGACTCAGCAGGATTCGAACCTGCGACCGCTCGGTTCGTAGCCGAGTACTCTATCCAGCTGAGCTATGAGTCCGCAATAGGTAGTTTTAGACCAGATTACCACTGGTTGTTTGAAGTAGCCTTGTAAGCAAAGCCACTTCAAAAGTGGCGGACTCAGCAGGATTCGAACCTGCGACCGCTCGGTTCGTAGCCGAGTACTCTATCCAGCTGAGCTATGAGTCCGTGTCTTGCCGCGCATTATAGGCCGCTGAATCATTTTGGCAAGAACTTTTTTCGTTTGATTTCAACGACTTAGCGTTCTTACCGATTACAGCGCCCTAAGCGAATAATGGCGGTGAAGGGGGGATTCGAACCCCCGATACCCTTATGAGGTATACTCCCTTAGCAGGGGAGCGCCTTCGGCCACTCGGCCACCTCACCGCAACACGAGGCGAATATTAAAGAACCTCTTTCACCTTTGCAACCCTTTTTTTGAAAAAAACTTCAAAAAAATTAAAGGCTTGGCTCTTCATCCTTCTCCTTCTTGATCCGCAGGTAGATTTCCTCGCGGTGAACAGCCACTTCTTTAGGGGCGCTGACGCCAATACGCACCTGGTTGCCTTTGACGCCAAGCACCGTCACGGTGATCTCGCCGTCTCCAATGATCAGGCTCTCGGCGCACCGACGAGTCAGAATCAACATAGCTTTCTCCTTACGCATAACTTTCAGGGGTAACAGTCTTGGGTATCAGGGCCTGGCCGTGGACGACGACCCAGGCCCTGGTTGTTCGCCACGCAGGGCAAGCGCCTGCCTGGCGAGCAGAAACGCGAAGGGCGCGGCAAGCCGCGCCCTTCCAGGCAGCGCCTTACTCGCCCTGTCGGGCAGGAGCGTCGAGCTCGAACGCGGTGTGCAGCGCGCGTACGGCCAGCTCCAGGTACTTCTCTTCGATCACTACCGACACCTTGATCTCGGAGGTGGAGATCATCTGGATGTTGATGCTCTCCTTGGCCAGGGCTTCGAACATGCGGCTGGCAACGCCGGCGTGTGAGCGCATGCCAACGCCAACGATCGAGACCTTGGCGATCTTGATGTCGCCGATCACTTCACGGGCACCGATTTCGCGGGCGGTGTTTTCCAGCACGCTTTGCGCCTTCTCGTACTCGTTGCGGTGTACGGTGAAGGTGAAGTCGGTGGTGTTATCGTGCGCAACGTTCTGCACGATCATGTCGACTTCGATGTTCGAGGCGCTGATCGGGCCGAGGATCTTGAAGGCCACGCCCGGGGTGTCCGGCACGCCGCGAATGGTCAGCTTGGCTTCATCACGGTTGAAGGCGATACCGGAAATGATCGGCTGTTCCATGGATTCCTCTTCATCAATGGTAATGAGGGTACCTGGACCCTCCTTGAAGCTGTGCAGCACGCGCAGCGGGACGTTGTACTTGCCGGCGAACTCCACCGAACGGATCTGCAGCACCTTGGAGCCGAGGCTGGCCATTTCCAGCATCTCTTCGAAGGTGATCTTCTCCAGGCGCTGCGCCTGCGGCACAACGCGCGGGTCAGTGGTGTAGACGCCATCGACGTCGGTGTAGATCTGGCACTCATCGGCCTTGAGCGCCGCCGCCAGGGCCACGCCGGTGGTGTCGGAGCCACCACGGCCGAGGGTGGTGATGCTGCCGTGCTCGTCGACGCCCTGGAAGCCTGCAACCACGACCACGCGCCCTTCCTTGAGGTCGTTACGAATCTTCTGGTCGTCGATCTGCAGGATGCGCGCCTTGTTGTGCGAGCTATCGGTCAGAATGCGTACCTGATTGCCGGTGTAGGACACCGCTGGCACACCACGCTTGATCAAGGCCATGGTCAGCAGGGCAATGGTGACCTGCTCACCGGTCGACACGATCACGTCCAGCTCACGTGGAACCGGCTGATCGGTGATCTGCTTGGCCAGATCGATCAGGCGATTGGTTTCACCGCTCATGGCCGACAGCACAACCACCAGGTCGTCGCCTGCCTCACGGTGTTTCTTGACCTTTTCGGCTACCTGCTCGATCCGCTCGATGGAACCGACAGAGGTGCCGCCAAATTTCTGTACGATCAACGCCATTTCAATGGTGCCTCAGCCCATACAGGGCCCCAAAAAACAATCCAACATGAAGGGGCCGGCGACTACCCGCCGGCCCCCTCATCTCAAAGTCCCTGCTCTGCGAACGGCACGGCCAGCGCCAGGGCCTGGTCCAGCGCAGCGACGTCGACGCCACCACCCTGGGCCATGTCCGGACGGCCACCGCCCTTGCCACCCACTTTTGCTGCGGCTTGTTTCATCAGATCGCCAGCCTTGAGTTGGCTGGAGAGGTCTTTGGTCACGCCGGCCACCAGCACGACCTTGCCCTCATGCTCGCTGCCCAGCAGGATCACTGCGTGGCCGAGCTTGTTCTTCAGCTGATCGACCAGGGCCAGCAGGGCCTTGCCATCCTGCCCATCCAGGCGAGCGGCAAGTACCTTGGCACCTTTGACCTCAACGGCCGCGTTGGAGAGATCATCCCCGGCGGCGCTGGCGGCTTTGGCCTGCAGCTGTTCCAGCTGCTTCTCCAGCTGACGGTTGCGCTCGAGCACAGCCGACAGCTTGTCGATCAGGTTGTCACGATTACCCTTGACCAGTTGCGCGGCTTCCTTGACCTGCTCTTCGGCAGCGTTCAGGTAGGCCAGTGCAGCCGCGCCGGTAACCGCTTCGATACGACGTACGCCAGAGGCCACGCCGCCTTCGCTGATGATCTTGAACAGGCTGATATCACCCGTGCGCTTGGCGTGTATACCACCGCACAGCTCCACCGAGAAATCGCCACCCATGCTCAGCACACGCACGGTGTCGCCGTACTTCTCGCCGAACAGGGCCATGGCGCCTTTGCGCTTGGCGGTTTCGATGTCGGTCACCTCGGTCAGCACCTCGGTGTTGCGGCGCACTTCACGGTTGACGATCTCTTCCAGCGCCTTGATCTGCTCTGGCTTGACCGCCTCGAAGTGGCTGAAGTCGAAACGCAGGCGCTGGCTGTCGACCAGCGAGCCCTTCTGCTGTACGTGGTCGCCCAGCACCTGGCGCAGCGCTTCGTGCAGCAGGTGGGTGGCCGAGTGGTTCAGCGAAGTGGCGTGCTGCACTTCGGCATCGACCTTGGCCTCGACCTCGGCACCCACGCTCAGCGCTCCGCTGGCCACCACACCGTGGTGCAGGAAGGCACCGCCGGTCTTGGTGGTGTCGCGCACGTCGAAGCGCACGGCGCCAGCCTGCAGGTAACCGCAGTCACCGACCTGGCCACCGGACTCGGCGTAGAACGGCGTGCGATCGAGGACCACTACCCCCTGTTCGCCCTCGCCCAGTTGCTCGACGGCCTGGCCGTCCTTGTACAGGGCGATGACCTTGGCCTGGCCTTCGGTGGTGGTATAGCCCACGAAGTCAGTGGCGGTGTCGACCTTGACCAGGCTGTTGTAGTCCATGCCGAAGGCACTGGCAGAGCGGGCACGCTCACGCTGGGCGTCCATTTCGCGCTCGAAACCGGCTTCGTCGATGGTCAGCTCGCGTTCACGGGCGATGTCGGCGGTCAGGTCCATGGGGAAACCGTAGGTGTCATACAGCTTGAACACCACGTCACCCGGGACTACGTCACCCTGCAGTTGCGCCAGGTCCTGTTCGAGGATACGCAGGCCTTGCTCCAGAGTCTTGGCGAACTGCTCTTCTTCAGCCTTGAGCACGCGTTCGATATGCGCCTGCTGGCTTTTCAGTTCAGGGAAGGCTTCACCCATTTCGGCCACCAGCGCGGCAACGATCTGGTAGAAGAAGCTGCCCTTGGCACCCAGCTTGTTACCGTGGCGGCAAGCGCGGCGGATGATGCGGCGCAGCACGTAGCCACGGCCTTCGTTGGACGGCAGCACGCCATCGGCAATCAGGAAGCCGCAAGAACGGATATGGTCGGCGACCACTTTCAGCGACGCCTGGCTGTAATTGCTGCAACCGATGGCCTTGGCCGCCGCGCTCAGCAGGTTCTGAAAGAGGTCGATCTCGTAATTCGAGTGAACATGTTGCAGTACCGCACTGACCCGTTCCAGGCCCATGCCGGTGTCTACCGACGGGGCTGGCAGCGGGTGCAAGACGCCATCGGCGGTGCGGTTGAACTGCATGAAGACGTTGTTCCAGATCTCGATGTAACGGTCGCCGTCTTCTTCCGGGGAGCCGGGTGGGCCGCCCCAGATGTCGGCGCCGTGGTCGTAGAAGATCTCGGTGCAGGGGCCGCATGGGCCGGTATCACCCATGGTCCAGAAGTTGTCGGACGCGTAGGGGGCGCCTTTGTTGTCACCGATGCGCACCATGCGCTCGGCCGGCACGCCGATTTCCTTGGTCCAGATGTCGTAGGCTTCGTCATCGGTGGCGTACACGGTAACCCAGAGCTTTTCCTTGGGCAGGTTAAGCCACTTGTCCGAGGTCAGGAAGGTCCAGGCGTAGGTGATCGCGTCACGCTTGAAATAGTCGCCGAAGCTGAAGTTGCCCAGCATCTCGAAGAACGTATGGTGACGCGCGGTGTAGCCGACGTTTTCCAGGTCGTTGTGCTTGCCGCCGGCGCGTACGCACTTCTGGCTGCTGACCGCGCGGGTGTAGGCGCGTTTTTCCTGGCCGAGGAAGCAGTCCTTGAACTGGTTCATGCCGGCGTTGGTAAACAGCAGGGTCGGGTCATTGCCCGGAATCAGGGAGCTGGAGGCGACTCGGGTATGCCCCTGCTCCTCGAAGAAGCGAAGGAAGGCTTCACGGATTTCTGCGCTTTTCATAGGTTCTTCCACGGAAACGGCGGCCCTGGTGGGCAAACGCGTCGACGAAACGACGGCAAAGGGCCGCATTATATCGGTCCTGCAAGCTCGGTGCAGTGTGTTTATGCGATGGAAAACGTCGATTAGACGGTTTTCAGGCGGTTGCAAACGAAAATGACATGACCGGATGCTAATTGCAGCCTTTCGCCACTGGCAAGCCCATTACGGCCGAAGGGAAGGGAAAATGGAATAGACGGTGAATTAAAAGGTTTTCATCTGAAATCGGATCCAAACCGACTCTCTCACTGGCGGCGGGTTGGCCGCGCCGACCCGCAAGCGGCACCCTGCATAGCACACTGAAGAATGTCTCAGCGCTATTTGTGTAGCGCCCTGTGTCCTGCGTTCATACCTAGTCTGGCCAGCCATTTTCCCAGAGCACATGCACATGACTACCCATGCAGTAACTGCGCAGCGCGTGGACGGTAATGACAGAAGCAAAGGCGCCGGTTTCGGCGAAATGGATGAAGCAATCGGCTATGACAACCCGTCGCCTTCAGGGCTCGGCGTCTCTCGGGTGTATTTCAATTACGAACTGTTCGATCTCTACAAGGCGCCCTTGGTACATTTTCAGCGCAGGGTCATCGAGGCCATCGATGACGAGGAAAGCGTCGGTAACCTGGACGAGATTCTGGTCTGGTTGAGTACCGCCAATGTGAAATTGAGCCAGGGTAGCGATATCACCCTGGAAGTCGAAGGCGAGTCTTTCATCATTCAGCAGGCCTCACCTGAGCAGCGGCTTCATTTGCTGTTCATGGGCACAGCGCTGCCAGAAACGATTGGCGCTGGCGTCACGTGCCCGCTGCGCATTGACGCCAGCGCCGACCCGGACAGGCATTTTGAAATCACCGCCATCGAAAACCTGTACCTCTACGGCACCCCACAGTTCCTGGCACGCGTCTTCGAACAGCTGGCCCTTCTGCCGGGCTACCCCGAACTCAAGCGGCTTCTGGATACAGCGCGCCAACAGTACGCCAGCGTGCCTGATATCGTGCTCATGCAGCGCCATGCCGGGCCGCCGCAACAGGGCCCGGGCTTTGACCTGCAACGCGTGATCCCTGCCAAGTATTCACATCTGCTGCCGGGCAGCTACACCGCTATGCTTTACGACCCCTATGACGCTAGCGGCCTCGACGGACTGACCACGTTGGCGAGAATCCTGCAGCAGGCCTATGACGCACTGGCACCAGACATGCGGGCCCCTGCCCCAACGTCAGCCGACTGACCGGTTCAGGACAGACTACGCCCTTCATCAGGCACGATGAGAATCCCTGCCCTGAGGCCATTCCTGACCTTGGGGTTGGGGAAGATGATGCGCGCACCCTCCTCTTCGACTACCCAGCGCATCTCGGCCAGGTCTTCAGCCAACAGGTAACCTTTGCTCAACTCGGAGAAGTTTTCGATATCCGCCGGCAAGTGCAGGCGGAAGCCCTCGCTGTGCTTGATGATCTCGCGGGCGACACTGAACAGTTTCAGGCCATCGAGCGAGTCTTGCGCCTCGGGTTCGGTGCCTTCGATGATCTGGATCAGGCGCTTTTCCAGCTTGTCCAGATTGACCTCTTCGTTCTGCCCGAACGGCCGCGCCCTGCCCAACTCCAGGGTAAACGCCTCGGCATCGAGCTGCTCATAGGTGAATGCACTGAAGGTGATGGACGACTTGCTCTGCAGCAGCACCGCCTCCATGCCGGCTGCCGCCAGGCGCGCCAGCTCTCGACGAGAATGTTTGCGCCCCTCCTTGTACGGGTACAGGGCGAACTGCTCGATCTTCGAACCACGGATGGCGGTATGCAGGTCGTAATGCAAGCGCAAGCGCTCGGGCTTGCTGAAGAACACCCGGGCAAACTGCTCAAGCTCCGCGGCGCGCAGCGCCTCGAAACCACTGGAAAGCTCGTGACGGCCATTGAACAGGCGGTTGATGTCCTGCTCGATGAAGCGCTCGCCCTTGCGGATGGCCGCCGGGTTACCGAACAGGAACAACACCCGCGCGCACGGTTTGATCTTGCCATTGGCCACGCCATGCAGCAGCCGTTCGAGCAATTCGATCGGCGCTGTTTCGTTGCCATGGATGCCGGCCGACAACAGCAGGTCGAGCCCGCAATCTTCAGCCTCGGTCGGGCGCACTTCGAGTGCGCCCTCCCCCAGCCAGCGCAAACGCACGCCCTTGGGTGTAACTTGGGTCTTCTCGGCCGGTTCGTGATCGGTCAAGGTCAGCTCAAGCAATTTGCCGAGGGCGAGCATAGGCACTTCCTTAGTGTTGGTGGCCGCAGTCGGGGCCATGGACGTGATCGTCGCCGTCAGCGACTTCGGCCGGCTCCATCTCCAGCTGCAGGCTGACCAGGTTGGTGGCCATCGGGCGCAGCAGCAGGTTGGCGTACTCGGTGTCGTCTTCCTCGACGTCCACGCCAATCAGCAACTGGCCGCGGCCGTCCTGCTGAATCCACACTTCCTTGCCTTGCCAGACAACGGCAAAGCGGGTGCAGGAAGTTTCCAGCTGGGTGCCGTCTTCGTCTTCGAGGATCAGGCGCAGGGCATCGGTCATTACTTAGTCTCTCTTCAAGGTTGGCGTTGGAACGGATAGACCGAACCCAATTGCAGAATCTGAGTCAACTCATCCAGTGCCGTACGGCATTCGACCAACAACTGCGGGTCGGCAAGGTCCGCTTCGCCCATGCGGTCGCGGTAATGCTTGTCTACCCACTGCAGCAGCGTGTCGTACAGCGGCGCGGTCATGATAACGCCTGGATTGACCGCCGCCAGTTCCGATTCCTTCAACGCTACGCGAAGACGCAGGCAAGCAGGGCCTCCGCCGTTCTGCATGCTTTGCTTGAGGTCGAACACCTTGACCTCGCTTACCGGGCCGCCCTGCTGGGTCAACTGGCCAAGATAAGCCCAGACCCGCTCGTTGCTCCGGCATTCTTCCGGCACCACCAACAGCATGGAGCCGTCATCGCGGCTGAGCAGCTGGCTGTTGAACAGGTAGGAACGCACCGCATCCTCCACCGCCACTGCCGCACGCGGCACACGGATGGCCTGGAAGTTGCCACCCTTACTGGCCAGTTTAGCTTGCAGCTGGCCAAGCACCGCATCGGTCTCGAGGAAGGCGTCTTCGTGGTAGAACAGCACCTCGCCGTTACCCACCGAAATCACGTCATTGTGGAACACGCCCTGGTCGATCACCGCCGGGTTCTGTTGAGCGTAGACCACGCCGTCGTCGCTCAGGCCATGCAGCCGGGCCACGGCTTGGGACGCTTCCAGGGTCTGGCGCGCCGGGTACTTCTGCGGCGCGGGGTAGCGGCTGTCGAACGCGCTGCGGCCGTAGACGAAGAATTCGACGCCCGCTTCGCCGTAGCGACGGCAGAAGCGTGTGTGGTTGGCCGCACCCTCGTCGCCGAACTGCGCCACCGCCGGCAACGCCGGGTGGTGAGCGAAGTGCCTGTCATCGGCGAACATCGCACCCAGCACACGGCTGGTGGTCGGGTGCTCGATGCTGCGGTGGTACTTGCAGTTGAGGTTGGCGGCCGTGAAATGCACGCGGCCATCGGCCGTGTCAGCACTGGGGCTGACCGTGGCGGCATTGGCCACCCACATGCTCGACGCCGAGCAACTGGCGACCAGCAAGGGCATGGCTTCCCTCGCTGCGCGCTGGATCACCTCGGCATCGCTGCCTGAGAAGCCCAGCCGGCGCAACGCGGCCACGTCTGGCCGTTCCTGCGGGGCCAGCACGCCCTGCTTGAAGCCCATGTCGGCCAGGGCCTTCATTTTTGCCAGGCCCTGGCGCGCGGCTTCGCGCGGGTTGGACGACTGCTGGCTGTTGCTCTGCGAAGCTACATTGCCGTAGGACAAGCCGCCATAGTTGTGGGTTGGCCCCACCAGGCCATCAAAATTCACTTCGTAGGATTTCATCGGCTAGGCTCCGAGACCGTTTGTTATAGGGTGACGCCCGGCGTCAGGGTTGCCGGCAAGGCGAGGCTGGCGGTCTCCAGCGAGGCCACGGGGTAAGCGCAGTAATCGGCTGCGTAGTAGGCACTGGCGCGGTGGTTGCCGCTGTTGCCGACGCCACCGAACGGCGCGCTGCTGGCGGCACCGGTCAGCTGCTTGTTCCAGTTGACGATGCCCGCCCGGCTGCGCAGCCAGAAATACTGGTAGCGCGCGCGGGAGTCGGAGAGCAACCCGGCGGCCAGGCCGTACTGGGTGTTGTTGGCCTCATCGATGGCGGCATCGAAGTCGGTGTAGCGAATCACCTGCAGCAACGGGCCGAAGAACTCTTCGTCAGGGCGCCCGGCAACGGCGCTGACATCGAGGATGCCAGGCGTCAGCAGTGCGGCGTCGGCCTGCGGCTGGGTCATCTCCAGCAACTTCACAGCGCCCTTGCCCACCAGGTCGGCCTGGGCTGCAAGCAGCGCCTGGGCCGCCTGCAGCGAAATCACCGAGCCCATGAACGGCGCTGGCTGCTGGTCGAATGCGCCCACCGTGATGCTTCTGCACACCTCGACCAGCCGCGCGATCAGCGTATCGCCCCAGGCCCCTTGCGGCACCAGCAGGCGACGCGCGCAGGTGCAGCGCTGGCCAGCGGAAATGAATGCCGACTGGATGATGGTGTACACCGCAGCGTCGAGATCCTTGACCTCGTCCACCACCAGCGGGTTGTTACCGCCCATCTCCAGCGCGAGAATTTTGTCCGGGCGCCCGGCGAACTGCTGGTGCAGCAGGTTGCCGGTGCGACTGGAGCCTGTGAAGAACAGCCCGTCGATCCCCGGGTTGGCCGCCAGCGCCACACCGGTTTCGCGCGCGCCCTGCACCAGGTTGAGCACACCGGCGGGCAGGCCGGCAGCGATCCAGCAGTTGACGGTCAGCTCGGCAACCTTGGGCGTCAGCTCGCTGGGCTTGAACACCACGCTGTTGCCCGCCAGCAGTGCCGGCACGATATGCCCATTGGGCAAGTGGCCCGGGAAGTTGTAAGGCCCGAACACCGCCACCACACCATGTGGCTTGTGCCGCAACACGGCGGTGGCATCGGCCAGCGGGCCACTTTTTTCGCCGGTCCGCTCGCGGTAGCTCTGCACCGAAATCGCCACCTTGTTGACCATGCTGGTGACTTCGGTCGCCGACTCCCATAGCGGCTTGCCGGTTTCTTCACCGATGCAATGCGCCAGCGCCTCGGCATGCTGCTTCAGCTGTTCAGCGAATTTTTCCAGCACGTCGATACGCGCTTCCAGGCTCAGCTGTGCCCAGGCCGGAAAGGTCTGGCGAGCAGCCCGCACGGCGGCATCAACCTGGCTGGCATCGGCACCCTGCCCTTCCCAGACTACGGCCTGGCTCACCGGGTTGAGCGATTGCAGGGCGGCGCCCTGGCCGGCCTGCCAGTTGCCGGCGATGTAATGGGTGGTCATTTACTGGGCCTCCCGGCTAGCCGACAGCGGCACGGCCCGCACGTTGTCGCCAGCCCCCATGCGCAGGCGCTTGGCGGTCAGCGGGTCGACCACCAGGGTGCCTGCCGCCAGGCGTGCGGGCGCGGCCGTGATGCGGCAGTCGTCGCGTTTGCGGTTGTGGATGATGTAAGGCGTCGCGTCATCGCCGGGGGTACCGACCGCCAGCACCAGGGTCTGGCTTTCGCGCACGGCGCGAATTTTCGCGGTCTCACATTCGATGGCAGGGCCGGCGTCGAAGATGTCGACATAGCCTTGGTAGCTGAACCCTTCCTGCTTGAGCATGGCCAGCGCAGGCTCGGTGTCGGTGTGCACACGGCCGATCACATTGCGCGCCGCCTCGGACAGGAAGCAGGTGTACAGCGGGAACTTGGGCATCAGCTCGGCGATGAACGACTTGTTGCCCACCCCAGTCAGGTAGTCGGCCTGGCTGAACTCCATCTTGAAGAAGTGCCGGCCCAGGCTTTCCCAGAACGGCGAACGCCCCTGCTCGTCGGACATGCCGCGCATCTCGGCGATAATCTTCTTGCCGAACAGCTCCGGGAATTCGGCGATGAACAGCATGCGTGCGCGTGACAGCAAGCGGCCGTTGAGGCCAGAGCGATAGTCGCTACGCAGGAACAGCGAGCACAGCTCGGAGTTGCCGGTCAGGTCGTTGGCCAGGAACAGGGTGGGGATCTCGCGGTAGATGTTCAGCTCCTGCGACGCGCTGACGGTCAGGCCGACCCGGTAGTTGTACCAGGGCTCACGCAGGCCGACGGCACCGGCGATGGCGCTGATGCCCACCACCATGCCTTCGTCATTCTCCAGCACGAACAGGTAGTCGGTATCGCCACGTTCGGCTTCACCACGGAAGCTCTTCTCGGCCCAACCCACGCGATGCCCGAGGCGTTCTTCGTTGGCCGGCAGCGTAGTCAGCCCAGTGGTGCCTGTGCTGCGAGCCAGTTCGATCAGCGCGGGTAAATCGCTGCTGCGTACGGGACGAACGATCATGCTATCTCCTTGAGCGGCGACCTCTGCCACCGCGAAACGCTTCGTTTCGAGCTTGCTGTTACGAGCTGTCTGCGCAGGCTCGCGCCTCAGACGGCAACCAGACGCACACTGCCACCCTCACCAATGCCCAGGGCGTCGGCCGCATCGCACCCCAGGCTGACCGGTTTGCCGGGCACCCAGTCGAGCTCCAGCAACACTGCACGGTAGTCCTGCAACTGGCCGTTGCACACCAGGTACGGGCGCCCGCCCTTGACCGGGGCATCTTCAAGCTTGACCGGCACCACACGGCTCTGGGCAATCGAGCGAATGCCCGAAGCCCGCGCATGCAAGGTCGGCCCGCCGTCGAAGATGTCGATGTAGTGCTCGGTCTCGAAACCTTCACGCATCAGGATGTCGAAGGTGATCTGCGCCCGCGGATGAACCTGGCCCATGGCTTCCTGGGCTTCGTCGGGCAGCAGCGGCACATAGATCGGGTAGTGCGGCATCAGCTCGGCCAGGAACGTGCGGCTCTTCAACCCGCACAGGCGCTCGGCGTCGGCGTAGTTGAGGTCGAAGAAATTGCGCCCTATGGCATCCCAGAATGGCGATTCGCCCTGATCATCGCTGTAGCCAACGATCTCGGTCACCACCGAGTCGGCGAAGCGCTCCGGGTGCGCGGCCATGAACAGCAGGCGGCCACGCGAGTTGAGCTCGGCCCAGCCACTGCCGACCAGTTCAGGCAAGACGTAGAAGCTGGTCAGCAGGCTGTTGCCGGTCAAGTCATGGCACAGCGACAGGACATGGATCTTGTTGTGGATCTTCAGCTCGCGCGAGGCGTGCACGAAGGTCTCGTTACGGAAACTGTAGAACGGCTCGGAGTAGCCGGCCGAGGCGACGATGGCCGAACAGCCGGCAAGCTTGCCGGTGACGCTGTCTTCGAGCACGAAGAAGTAGCTTTCTTCGCCATTGAAGCTGACCTCGGCGGCGAAGGAGGTTTCCGACGCGGCGATCTTGTCGCCCAGACGGGCAGAATCGTCCGGCAGCGAGGTGACACCAATGGGGCTGTCGGCAGCCATGCGCTGCACTTCGTTCAGGTCAGCCATTTGCGCGGGGCGCATCACCAGCATGGTGTCACTCCTTTGGTAAAGCGGGCCGCTTATGGCGGCACGAAAAAACGGCGGGCGCGCGATTGACACTGCAAGCACGCGCCCGCGCTGGAATTCAGGTATCGCCGGCCCCTTCTGGGCCGACGACAGGACCGCAGGCTTATCAGCCCTGGGTCAGTGTGGCCACGGCGCGTTCGAAGCGGTCCAGGCCTTCATCGATGTCGGCGTCTTCAACCACCAGGCTAGGCGCGAAACGCACCACGTCCGGGCCGGCTTGCAGCACCATCACCCCTTCTTTCTCGGCGGCGTTGAGCACGTCCTTGGCCTTGCCCTTCCAGGCGTCGGTCAACACGCAGCCAATCAGCAGGCCAACGCCACGCACCTGGGTGAACAGGCTGTACTTCTGCCCGATCTGATCCAGACGGGCCTTGAAACGCTCGTGCTTGGCCTTGATGCCGGCCAGTGTTTGCGGGGTGTTGATCACGTCCAGCACGGCGCAGGCAACGGCGCAGCCCAGCGGGTTGCCACCATAGGTGGTGCCGTGGGTGCCGACAGCCAGGTGCTTGGCCAGCTCGGTGGTGGTCAGCATGGCGCCGATCGGGAAACCGCCGCCCAGGCTCTTGGCGCTGGTCAGGATGTCGGGGGTCACACCGTAGTGCTGATAGGCGTACAGCGAACCAGTACGGCCGACGCCGGTCTGCACTTCGTCGAAGATCAGCAGTGCATTGTGCTCATCGCACAGCTTGCGTGCGCCTTCCAGGTAAGCCTTGTCGGCCGGGACCACACCGCTCTCGCCCTGGATCGGCTCGATCACCACGGCGCAGGTCTTGTCGGAAATCTGTGCCTTGAGCGCTTCCAGGTCGTTGTACGGCACATGGCTGATGCCGGTGATCTTCGGCCCGAAGCCGTCGGAGTACTTTGGCTGGCCGCCGACGCTGACGGTGAACAGGGTGCGCCCGTGGAAGCTGTTCACGGTGGCGATGATTTCGTGCTTTTCAGGGCCGAAACGGTCATGGGCAACGCGACGGGCCAGCTTGAAGGCGGCCTCGTTGGCTTCGGCACCGGAGTTGCAGAAGAAGGCTCGGTCGGCAAAGGTCGCGTCCACCAGTTTGTGGGCCAGGCGCAGCGCAGGCTCGTTGGTGAATACGTTGGATACGTGCCAGAGGGTGTTGGCCTGCTCGGTCAGTGCCTTGACCAGTGCCGGATGGCAGTGACCCAGGGCGTTGACGGCGATACCGCCAGCGAAGTCGATCAGCTCGCGACCCGACTGGTCCCAGACTCGGGAACCCTCGCCTCGCACAGGAATGAAGGCCGCCGGCGAATAGTTGGGGACCATGACCTGGTCGAAATCGGCACGTTGCACCGGGGCTTGCTCAACGGACATCTGAGTCTCCTGAAGAGGAACGCTGGCCTGGAAGTGGCGAGCGATGGGGGGATTGTAAGGACTGATGGGCGCCTGTCCTTGCGGCCAAGCGACAACTTGTTACAGCGCAAAACCCTGTTTTACCCAGGCTTTCGGCAATGCGACAAACACTGTCGCAATCGCGCAGTGTAACGGGAGTGGGTGGCTGGGTGAACGGGTGTTCACACCGGGATTGGATGCTGCCGGCACCGACCCATTCGTGGGGCCTGCACCGTCAGACAAGCGTCAACCCTTCTCGGCAGGCGCCGAACTCAACTCGAACGGGCTGCTGTTACGCCGCTGGTTGCGGTCTTCACGCGGCGTCGCGCCAAAGAAATTGCGGTACGCACTGGAAAAATGCGGCCCCGAGGAGAACCCGCACGACAAGCCGATCTGGATGATCGACTTGCTGGTCTGCATCAGCATCTGCCGCGCTTTGTTAAGCCGCAGCTCGAGGTAATACTGGCTGGGTACCCGGTTCAGGTACTGCTTGAAGATGCGCTCCAGCTGCCGACGCGACACGCACACATGCTGAGCGATCTCGTCAGTGGTCAGCGGTTCTTCGATATTGGCTTCCATCAGCAATACGGCCTGGGTCAGCTTGGGGTGGCTGGAGCCCAGGCGGTTCTGCAACGGAATACGCTGACGCTCGCCCCCCTCGCGGATACGCTCGACCACCAGTTCTTCAGACACCGCCCCCGCCAGCTCCGCACCATGATCACGGGCCAGCACGGCCAGCAACAGATCAGTCACCGCCATGCCACCACAGGCGGTCAGGCGGTCACGGTCCCAGTCGAACAGGTGGCTGGTGGCGATGACCTTGGGGAAGCGCTCGGCAAAATCGTCCTGCCAGCGCCAGTGCACCGCCGCACGATAACCGTCGAGCAGGCCAAGCTGGGCCAGCGGATACACACCGGCAGACAAGCCACCGATCACGCAACCACTTCGCGCCTGCTGCTTGAGCGCGGTCGATAGCACCGAGCCGACGGCCTGCGGTGGCTCGTCGGCCAGCAACAAGAGCTTCTGACAGCCCTCCAGGCGGCCATTCCACGGCTCGCCCGGCAGGCGCCAGGCACCCTCAACGGCAGGCTCGGCCTGAAGAAAGGCCAATTCGTAGACCACATCCGGATGCACCCGCTGGGCCACCTGCAACACTTCCTCGGCCAGCGCCAGGGTCAAGGGCTTGGTGCTGGGCCAGATGAGAAAACCGATTCGCTGGGTGGTCATAGGGTGCGGTCCGAAACCTGGGGTCGTTCGAGTCTGTGGCGCAGGGTCAGGCTGCGCTCGCTGCGCAGCATGCCCTATTCTGGTGCAAAGATGCAGCGTTCTTTACTTGAGGCTGCCGGAGAGGAACTGCTTGAGCCGCTCCGATTGCGGGTTGGCCAGCACCTCGCGCGGGCAACCGGTCTCTTCCACCAGGCCCTTGTGCAGGAATATCAACTGGTTCGACACCTCGCGGGCAAAGCCCATCTCGTGGGTCACCACCACCATGGTCCGGCCTTCCTGGGCCAGTGCCTGCATGACCTTGAGCACATCACCCACCAGCTCGGGGTCGAGCGCCGAGGTCGGTTCGTCGAACAGCATCACCTCAGGCTCCACGGCCAGGGCACGGGCAATCGCCACGCGCTGCTGCTCGCCACCGGACATGTGCCCCGGGAAGGCATCCTTGCGGTGGGCGACACCGACCTTGGCCAGGTAGTGCTCGGCCTTTTCCAGGGCCTCTTTCTTGTTCATCCCGAGCACGTGCACGGGGGCCTCGATGACGTTTTCCAGCGCAGTCATGTGCGACCACAGGTTGAAATGCTGAAACACCATCGACAGGCGCGAGCGCATGCGCTGCAACTGACGCGGGTCGGCCGCCTTGAGTGCGCCATCCTTGCCGGCGACCAGCTTCAACGCTTCGTTGTTGAGCAGGATCTTGCCGGCGTGGGGCTGCTCGAGCAGGTTGATGCAGCGCAGGAAGGTCGACTTGCCCGAACCGCTGGAGCCGATGATGCTGATCACATCGCCAGCCTTGGCCGCCAGGGACACGCCCTTGAGCACTTCATGGCTGCCGTAGCGCTTGTGCAGGTCTTGGACTTCGAGTTTGTACATGCTGTCGATTCTCACAGAGCGGTCAGTGCTTGCGCGGCGCCAGGTAGCCGAGCCAGCGGCGTTCGGCCATCTTGAACAGGCGCACCAGGATGAAGGTCAGGCACAGGTAGAACACGCCCGCCGTGATGTAGGCCTCGAAAGGCAGGTAGTACTGGGCATTGACCGTGCGCGCCGCGCCAGTGATGTCGATCAGGGTAACGATCGAGGCAAGGCTGGTGGTCTGCAGCATCATGATCACTTCGTTGCTGTACTGCGGCAGCGCCCGGCGCAAGGCCGACGGCAGCAGGATGCGCCGGTACATCTTGAGGCGCGACATGCCCATGGCCTTGGCTGCCTCGATCTCGCCATGGGGCGTGGCCTTGAGGCTGCCGGCGATGATCTCTGCGGTGTAGGCACTGGTGTTGACGGCAAAGGCCAGGCAGGCGCAGAAGGTGGCACTGGACAGCATCGGCCAGAAGATACTCGCGCGCACCGCTTCGAACTGGGCCAGGCCGTAGTAGATCAGAAACAGCTGCACCAGCATCGGCGTGCCGCGAATCACATAGGTGTACAGCCAGGCACTGAGGTTAACCAGCGGCTGCTTGGACACCCGCATCAAGCCCAGCGGAACCGCTGCAAGCAGGCCGAAGAACAGCGACAGCGCCAGCAGCTTGAGGGTGGTCAGCAGCCCGCCGAGGTACAGCGGCATGGCCTCCCACACCACGTTGTAGTCGAAGATCATAGTTCAACCACCTTGACGCCCACCGAGTAGCGTTTTTCAAGATACTTCAAGGCCAGCAGCGAGACACTGGTCAGTACCAGGTACATGGCCGCCACCGCCAGAAAGAAGGTGAAGGGTTCGCGGGTGGCGTCAGCCGCCTGCTTGGCTTTGAACATCATGTCCTGCAGGCCGACCACCGAGATCAGCGCCGTGGCCTTGGTCAGCACCAGCCAGTTGTTGGTGAAGCCCGGAATGGCCAGGCGGATCATCTGTGGCACCTGGATGCGGAAGAACACCTGAAGGTTGCTCATGCCATAGGCCACGCCGGCTTCGGCCTGGCCCTTGGGGATGCCGAGGAAGGCGCCACGGAAGGTTTCCGACAGGTACGCGCCAAAGATGAAGCCCAAGGTGCCGATGCCCGCAGCCAGCGGGTTCAGGTCGATGTAGTCTTCGTAGCCAAACAGCGGCGCTACCCGGTTGATGATGTCCTGCCCACCGTAGAAGATCAGCAGGATCAGTACCAAATCCGGAATACCACGGATCACCGTGGCATACATATCGCCCAACCAGGCCAGCCAGCGCACCGGCGACAAGCGCAGCGCCACGCCAATCAGGCCGAGCACGATGGCCAGGGCCATCGACGACAGGGCGAGCTGCAGCGTCAGCCACGCCCCGTCGAGGATGACTGCCCCGTAGCCTTTCAACATGATGAGGTCCTCGACCTAAAGAATGAAAAATGGTGCAAACCTCAGAGCCTCTGCTGTTTGCACCATTGCACAGGTGAAACCCGACGTCTTAGTTCGAGTCTGGACCGTAGATGTCGAAGTTGAAGTACTTCTTCTCGATTTCTTTGTACTTGCCATTGGCACGGATGGCGTCGATGGCCGCGTTGATGCGGTCGACGTTGGCCTTGTCACCCTTGCGCACGGCAATGCCGATGCCGTCGCCGAAGTACTTGGCGTCGGTGAACGCTGGGCCAACGAAGGCGAAGCCTTTGCCTGCGTCAGTTTTCAGGAAGCCGTCTTCCAGCAGGGTGGCGTCAGCCACCGTGCCATCGAGGCGGCCGGCAGCCACATCCAGGTAGATTTCGTTCTGGGTGCCGTAAGGAACCACGGTGGCACCTTTGGCGCCCAGCACTTCCTTGGCGAAGCGGTCATGGATCGAGCCGCGCTGCACGCCGATCTTCTTGCCCTGCAGTTCGCCCAGGCTGTCGCTGACCGTGGTGCCTTCCTTCATCACCAGGCGTGCTGGGGTCAGGTAGTAGCGGTTGGTGAAGTCGACCGACTTCTTGCGGTCTTCGGTAATCGACATGGACGACAGAATCGCGTCGATCTTGCGCACCTTCAGTGCCGGGATCAGGCCGTCGAACTCTTGCTCGACCCAGGTGCACTTGGCTTTCATCTCTTCACACAGGGCATTGCCGATGTCGTAGTCGAAACCGGCAATGCTGCCGTCGGGCTGCTTGAAGGCAAAGGGTGGGTAGGCGGCTTCGATACCGATTTTCAATGGTTTTTCATCGGCCTGCGACACAAGGGAAAACACGGACAGCGCCAGGGCGCCAAGCAGTGCGAGCTTCTTCATCAGGTAACTCCATCGGTACGGGGCAATACAAGGCAGGTAACGGCTGCCCGATATGCGAATGGGTACAACGCGAGCCGCGCAGGGTCGGTCGGAGACCACGAGCGAGTGAGTGGCATTTTAACGACAGCCCGGTAGTCGATATTTCTTCAAAGCGACAACTACTTACAGAAGCGCTTGAAACCGCTGCGGGCGATGTTGACAGCCATTGCAAGATATGCAAGAGCGCAAGAATTAGAACCCATTGAACTAGCAAATACTGGGCCTATTATTGGCAAAGCCTTGTGTCACGGCAAGTGCAGCGTACCACCCAGGCAAAAATGCCTGCAAAAATGCACCGAAAGTGGGCCGAACTGTTTCCTCGCGCCCCGTTTGCGATCACCCAAGGTGACAGAAGAGTTACCGATGAATGTCGGGTAACAGTAAAGCAAAAACCCCGCCGGTTGCCCGAGCGGGGTTTTTATCAGGGCCTGAGGGGGGGCGTGCTACAACCCCCTGCGCATCACGCCGAAGCCAGGTTCATCGCTTTGTGCGTGTCGATCAGATGCTGCACCACACCCGGGTCGGCCAGGGTCGAGATATCCCCCAATGAGCCGTACTCCGCCGTGGCGATCTTGCGCAGGATACGCCGCATGATCTTGCCCGAGCGGGTCTTCGGCAGCCCAGGCGCCCACTGGATCACGTCCGGCGAAGCAATCGGCCCGATCTCCTTGCGCACCCAGTTTTTCAGCTCCAGGCGCAGTTGCTCGCTGGGCTCCACGCCGGCATTGAGGGTGACATAGACATAGATGCCCTGCCCCTTGATGTCGTGCGGCACACCCACCACGGCCGCCTCGGCAACCTTGGCGTGGGCAACCATGGCACTTTCGATTTCGGCAGTGCCCATGCGGTGGCCGGACACGTTGAGCACGTCATCCACACGGCCGGTGATCCAGTAGTAACCATCCTCGTCGCGGCGCGCGCCGTCACCGGTGAAGTACATGCCACGGAAGGTCTTGAAGTAGGTGTCGACGAAACGGTCGTGATCGCCATACAGCGAACGCGACTGGCCCGGCCAGGAATCGAGGATCACCAGGTTGCCTTCGGCGGCGCCATCAATGAGGTTGCCCAGGTTGTCCACCAGCGCCGGCACCACACCGAAGAACGGACGGGTTGCCGAACCCGGCTTGAGGCCGGTGGCGCCTGGCAACGGGCTGATCAGGATGCCGCCAGTTTCGGTCTGCCACCAGGTATCGACGATCGGGCAACGCTCTTTGCCGACCGCCTTGTAGTACCAGTTCCATGCCTCGGGGTTGATTGGCTCGCCGACCGAACCCAGCAGGCGCAGGCTGGAACCATCGGCGCCGTCAACGGCCGCCTGCCCTTCGGCCATCATGGCGCGAATCGCGGTAGGCGCGGTGTAGAGGATGTTGACCTTGTGCTTGTCGATGATTTTCGACACCCGGGTGATGTCCGGGTAGTTCGGCACACCCTCGAACAGCAAGGTGGTTGCGCCGTTGGCCAGCGGGCCGTAGACGATGTAGCTGTGGCCGGTGACCCAGCCCACGTCTGCGGTGCACCAGTAGACCTCACCCGGGCGGTAGTCGAACACCCGCTCATGGGTCAGCGCGGCATACACCAGGTAACCCCCCGTGGTGTGCAGCACGCCCTTGGGCTTGCCGGTGGAGCCGGAGGTATAAAGGATGAACAGCGCTTCCTCGGCACCCATTTCTTTCGGCGCGCAGTGGCTGGAAGCCACTTTCATCAGGTCTTCGTACCAGATGTCGCGGTGCTGGTGCCAGGCAATCTCGCCACCGGTGCGCTTGCACACGATGATCTTCTGCACACTGTTGGTTTCAGGGTTGGTCAGGGCCAGGTCGACGTTGCCCTTGAGCGGGGTACGACGGCCGCCGCGCAAACCTTCGTCGGCGGTGATCACCACCTTGGACTTGCAGTCGATGATTCGGCCGGCCAGCGCCTCGGGGGAGAAGCCGCCGAATACCACCGAGTGGATTGCACCGATGCGGGCACAGGCCAGCATGGCGACCACGGCCTCGGGGATCATCGGCATGTAGATGGTCACCACGTCGCCGCGGTGCACGTCCTGGCCACGCAAGGCGTTGGCAAACTTGCAGACCTGCTCGTGGAGCTCGCGGTAGGTGATGTTGCGGTGCTCGGAAGGGTCATCGCCCTCCCAGATGATCGCCAACTGGTCGCCACGCTCTTCAAGGTGACGGTCCAGGCAGTTGGAGGAAACGTTCAGAGTGCCATCGGCAAACCACTTGATATCGACATGGTGGTCATCGAAGGAGGTCTGCTTGACCTTGGTAAACGGCTTGATCCAGTCCAGACGCTGGGCCTGCTCGCGCCAGAAGCCGTCCGGGTTGATCACCGATTGCTGGTACATGGCCTTGTAGGTGGCCTCGTCGGTCAGGGTAGTGGCCGCAACCTCGGGACGAACGGGATACAGTGGAGCCGCACTCATCTGTGTTACCTCGGTGTAATAGTTGTTTTTGTATGGAACCGTTTGTAACTGTACCAGAGCGACAAAAGCCATTCGACGTTGGTAGTAAAGCGGCCGAATTTGGTACTGACGTACGAGCAGAGCGCTCTAGCTCGCGGCTCGTAGCCCTGGCCCGAAAAAAGCAGGGTGCTTTTGGGGTGATTGTTACAGATTCTGTCAAAACACTTTATCAAAAGGCCTACTGTTTCAGCGCAAGCCGCCCCCCTAAAATTCATCTCGCCAACAACGGCAAGGCGATTAACTTCTGGTAACAGCCCCCACGAAGGCAAGCGTTAATCCCCCTCTACTTCGATAGTTAAAACCCGCAGCACGTGCGGCGTTACACACGCCGCGCACCCCCTCACGACCTTAGACAGGTAAATAGAAAATGAAAGCTTTACTGGTATTGGTACTTGGCAGTCTTTGCGGCGCGGCAATGGCCGGCGAAGCAAACGATGCCGAGCAGATTCCGGTTGAACAGTACAGTTATTCGCAGCACCTGGACATTGCCCGCGTCATCTCCATGAGCGAAGTGCCCAACGTCTGTGAAGTCGTGCCCGCCCGCATGACCTACGAGGACTCCAAGGGCCAGACGCACATTCTTGAATACCGCGTGATGGGGAATGGCTGCTCTAACGGCTAACCCTTGAGATCAGGGCCCCGCTGGGGCCCTTCGCGGGTAAACCCGCTGCCACACGCCATTCAAACTTACATCGACGACTATTATTCTGGCGTCTTGCCCAGCGAATAATCGCGCAACTTGTTGGCAATGGTCGTGTGCGAAACACCCAATCGTTTGCCCAATGCGCGGCTACTTGTAAATTCCCCCATCAAACTTTCCAGTACGGCCTTTTCAAAGCGCCCGACAATCTGCGAAAGGTCCCCTTCCAGGGAAAACTCCCCCAGCGGTTGACGCACGCCATAATCCGGCAAACGAATATGCTCGCTTTTAACCACGCCGCCTTCACATAACGAAACCGCCTGGAACAATACGTTTTCCAGTTGCCGTACATTACCGGGCCAGTGGTACTGGCTGAGTTTATCCATCGCTGCCGGCAGTAGGCGTGGCAACGCACAGCCAATTTGTCGGCTGGCCTGATCGAGAAAGTGCTGCACCAGCCCTTCCAGCCCATCCATGCACTCACGCAAGGGCGGGATGTGCAAAGACAACACATTGAGGCGGTGATACAGGTCCTGGCGGAACTCGCCGCGTGCGCACAACTCGGACAAGTCCACCTGGGTCGCGCAAATGACCCGCACATCCAGGTACACCTCTTCATCACTGCCTACCCGGCGAAAGCAACCGTCCTGCAGAAAACGCAGCAGCTTTACCTGCAGCCGCGGGCTCATCTCCCCGACCCCATCGAGAAACAGCGTACCGCCAGCCGTCAACTCCAGCAGCCCCAGCTTGCCTTCGGCCCGCGCCCCTTCGAAGGCACCCGGGCCGTAGCCGAACAGCTCGGTCTCGGCCATCGACTCGGGCAACCCCGCGCAATTGAGCGCCATCAGCGGCGACTGCCCACGCGGGCTGGCCAAGTGGCAGGCGCGCGCCAGCAGCTCTTTACCGGTGCCCGTCTCGCCTTCGATCAGCAAGGGTGCATCCAGGGGCGCCATGCGCCGCGCCTCACGCACCACCGCCGCCATCACCCGCGAGCTCTGGAAGATACTGTCAAAGCCGCGCAACTCCTGCTTGCGCACGTTATAGATGCGCTCACCGATACGGTCGGCGCGGTGCAAAGTCAGCACCGCGCCGGCCAGCGCCTCGCTGTCGTCATGCTCGGATTGCAACGGCGCGATATCGGCGAGAAACACGTCGCCCTTGACCTTGACCCGCAAACCATTGATGCGCGACTTGTTGGCCCGCACCAGTTCGGGCAGGTCGAAGTCTTCGACATAACGCGCCAGCGGCATGCCCGGCACCTCATCGACCCGCACCCCGAGCAACTGCGCCGCCGTGCGGTTGGCGGCAACGATGCTGCCGCCCATGTCGATCGACAGCACGGGGAAGTCCAACGCGCCCAGTAACGCATTCAGTTCCATGTGCCGACGCTCACTGGGCATCAGCCCCACGCGCTTGACGCCGAACACTCCGGCAATGGCCTCGAATTTCGGCCGCAGGGCCTGGAACTGCAGGTTGATCAGGTTCGGGCAGTGCAGGTAGATGGCATTGCCATGATCCCCCCCCACCTCGCCGCGCAGCACGTTGATGCCGTACTCCACCAACAGGTTGAGGATGTCGCGAAGGATGCCGATGCGGTTCTGGCAATGCACTTTGATACGCATGAGAGCTCTCTAAGCGCCGATGTTTTTCACCTGGGCGCGGAAAATTCGTAAAGATAAGCTGACAAAAACAGGTAAACCATCAGCCCTATGCCCCGGATTTTCCGTCACTCGCGTCGTTTTGTAAAATTTTCGTTACGAATAGCCGCCAACCCATCACCTGACAGAAGCACGCGCCCCGGTGCAAATTGCCGGATGAGGGGATATTCCTAGGGTAAGCACATAACAAGAAAAGCCCTCACCAGGAGAGCCACATGAAACAGACGCAATACGTGGCACGCGAGCCCGATGCGCATGGTTTTATCGACTACCCGCAGCAAGAGCATGCGGTGTGGAATACGCTGATCACCCGTCAGCTGAAAGTCATCGAAGGCCGTGCGTGCCAGGAATACCTGGACGGCATCGACCAGCTCAAGCTGCCCCACGACCGCATCCCGCAACTGGGCGAGGTCAACAAGGTGCTGGGCGCCACCACTGGCTGGCAGGTCGCCCGCGTACCGGCACTGATCCCCTTCCAGACCTTCTTCGAATTGCTGGCCAGCAAGCGCTTCCCGGTTGCCACGTTCATCCGCACCCCGCAAGAACTGGACTACCTGCAGGAACCGGACATCTTCCACGAGATCTTCGGCCACTGCCCGCTGCTGACCAACCCCTGGTTCGCCGAGTTCACCCACACCTATGGCAAACTCGGCCTGGCCGCGAGCAAAGAGCAGCGCGTGTACCTGGCACGCCTGTACTGGATGACTATCGAGTTCGGCCTGATGGAGACCCCGCAAGGTCAGAAGATCTATGGCGGCGGCATCCTTTCCTCGCCGAAAGAAACGGTCTACAGCCTGTCGAATGAACCGGAACACCAGGCGTTCGACCCGATAGAGGCGATGCGCACGCCGTACCGCATCGACATCCTGCAGCCGCTGTATTTCGTCTTGCCCAACCTCAAGCGGCTGTTCGACCTGGCCCATGAAGACATCATGGGCATGGTTCAGCAGGCCATGCAGCTGGGCCTGCACGCCCCCAAGTTTCCACCCAAGGTTGCTGCCTGAAGCCACCCTGATAACAACTCGAACCGGAAAAGTAATCATGAATGCCTTGAACCAAGCCCATTGCGAAGCCTGCCGCGCCGATGCACCGAAAGTCAGCGACGAGGAACTGGCGGAGCTGATTCGCGAAATCCCGGACTGGAACATCGAAGTGCGCGACGGCCACATGGAGCTGGAGCGCGTGTTCAAGTTCAAGAACTTCAAGCATGCCCTGGACTTTACCAACGCCGTGGGTGCAATCGCTGAAGCCGAAGGCCATCACCCTGGCCTGCTGACCGAGTGGGGCAAAGTCACCGTGACCTGGTGGAGCCACTCGATCAAGGGCCTGCACCGCAACGACTTCATCATGTGCGCGCGTACCGACAAGGTTGCCGAGTCGGCTGAAGGCCGCAAGTAACACCTGAAGACGGGGCCGCTGTGCCCCCCTATACGGCGTTCCGGCGCGAAGGGGGGGCACAGCGGCCCCGTTTTTTTTGTAGGACAAATGTCCGTTATTCGCCCGTAAACCCGACAAGCGAACGGGAAAAAGTTCAAACTGTCATCCAGACTGCTGTATCCTGCCCCAGCTTTCCGAAGCCCTAAACGCGCCTGGCGCAGCCTTTTCACTCACACTTGCGAGGAACGACGAGATGCATGAAATCCCGAATCTTCCCTTCCCAAGCCTGAACCCAGAAGAGCAAACCGTTTCCGTCCACGCCGAGCCGACGCCTGCCGTCGACCAGGATGGTGACGATCAATCCAGCGCTGATCAGGAATAAACCGCGCATCACAACTGTGTGAAAACGGCTGACCTGCGGGCCACCGCGGTCAACACGTTTTCACACCGTTCAGCCTCAGGCAGTAGCCTGCTACCCCCCGCTCACCTGCCAGGCTATGCATCGTTGCGGCTCCCTTACCGGAGATTGCACCATGCATTCACCCTCCCCCGCTCCCGACGAGTACCGCCGCCGCATAGAGGCGATCACTGCCCAGGACATCCTGCTGGCGAATGATACGTCCGGCCCCCTCGACCTGAAGACTTCGCTGAGCCTGCACTTTGACCGGGCATTCGACTTCGACGACCTGTTTCCGCGTCAGCTCCAGGACCATGAGTTGCGCAAGGCCCTAAACCAGGCATTTGCCAGCCAGGCAGCCGCGAGCCACCTCAACGCCTTTTTCAAACGCCCGCCAGCCACACCCTTGGCCACCGGCGAGTGTGCCTATTTTTTCAGAACCTTGGTGGTACGGGCACTTCCCGACGACCTTACTGGCCCATCGGGTGCCGCTGCCTATCAAAGCTGCAGCCTGGCCCAGACACTCTGGGCCAGGCACCTTTGCCACAAGCGCCGTGACGCCTTCCTCATGGCGACCCTGCTGCTTCACAACGACCTGCCCGACGAGGCCCCGCCACCCCTTGCGCCGGTAACGACAGTGGAACTTGCGCATGCCCTGGACCTCAATGCCTTGTCACACCACCTGCTGGCCACCCCGGCAGGCACCAACCCAGCCGAGCACCTTTTCGCGACACTTGAGGCAGACGTCTACTACCAGGGGCTGCGCTATCGCCCCCCGACCCTGCGTGAACGCGAAGCCGGCCATGAGCCCAACCAATACGGCAAAGTCACCTTGCCGGGTGCAGCATTGAATGCCCCCGTCGCCCATGTACTGGATGCATTGCTGCACGCCCAAGCTTTCAGCCAGTGGGCCGCTCGCCTGGCACAAGCCCTGCAATTGCCCGAGGCAATCAACAGCCGTGACCTTGCCGAGCAGGCCATGACCGATTGGCTCTACCCACCGCATGCGCGACGTGCCGGCTATGTATTGGACTTCGAACTGTTCAACCCGCAGAACCAGAGGCTGCCCTATGCCGACATACGCCTGGACCTGACCAACAGTGTGCAGGCAAGCCTCGGCTGCCGCCCCGCCGTTGCTGAACTGGCCGCCGAGTTACTGCTGCGCCATTTCGCCCCCGAACTGCTGCTCGACGACACCCCCACAGCGATACCTTATCGACCCGACCTGAACTGGGCCATTCTGCGCCAAGGGGTCATGCTGCTGCGCGACCTGCAGCGCCCGCTGAGCCATGAACAGGCAGAGCAGATACTCAGCCAGACCGTCGAAGACTCCGCTGGCAGCAGTGAAGCCCTGCGCGACACGCTCGCCCAGTGGGGGCCGCTGCAAGGTCACATCGCGTACATGCCGCCGTGGTCGGCCCAGCAATGGCGCACGGTCTACGATCACTACCTGATTGCCTGGGATGTGGCGCAACTGCAGCAGCGGCCAGACCGCATTGCCGAAGCGTGCAGGTTGCTGGAGGCGGCCAACATCGACCCGGCCGGGCACAATGCCGATGGCCAGCTTCACCTTGAAGCGTATCTCGATCTACAAACCCGCTACAGCGCGAAAGGCCTACCAGACGTCACGCAATGGTTCGAAGAGGCATTTGACCGCTGGCTGGCCTCAGCCCGAATACTCCATGAAGGCCTGATGCAACGGCTGCTCAGGCATCTACCGGAAGATTATCTGCAGGCACTGCGCGAAGGCCCGTGGACTTGTTACGCCGCGACCTGGCCACGTTATCGGCAACCTGACCCGGTCCCGCCCTATGGTGACAGCCCCGAGGAACACTGGCAGCAAGAGGTAGGCACACTGGGCATGCTGGTTTTGTTGCAAGGTGAACACGACCACACGTTGCTGGAACTGTTCCCGCAGCGCTTGACATGGCACGAGCGCGCCATCCCCTCGGCTGCCGCCCACCGCCTCTCGGACATCGTGACACTGCCCTATCAGGCCTATAACGAAGCGCCCCCTACCTGGGATGTCGCCACGTTCCATTCCAGCCTGAGCACCATCATCCAAGCGCCGGCGCAGCACAGACTGGAGGCTCTGACCAACGCCTACGTCCAATACGTCGGGCTAGGTAACAGCGCAGCGTTGCATGCCGTCAGCAAAGGCGCCACGCGACACGAGGCATTTCTTGCCGAAAAGCGCCAAACCAGCAACTGGGGTTACCTGTGGAAGCTGATCAAACACACTGTGCCGGGGGCTGCGTGCATCGATGCCCAGAACGGGCAAGATGCAGTGAGTTGCATACTGGACCTGGCAGCCGGCGCAGGCTCGGCAACCCGTGCGATCCGCCGCGCAGCCAACCCACTGGCGCGCCTGTCCGCTGCCAACAGCCAAGCCGCTCAGGCGATGCGCCTAGGGCTGGTCAAATCAGCCAGGCGCTGGTCCGAGTTATCCGAATTGCCGCCTGCGGTTTATGCCCGAACCGTTGGACCCAGGCGCTGGCACAGTCAGCCTGAACTTCCCACTCATGCCACTTGGCCGGACAACTTCAGGCTCGATCAGCCGCCCCCGCCCGGCCTGACCCCCGGCCAGTTCATGCGCGACCGCCTGACACCGCCGGATGCACCTTTGGCGTGGCAAGGCCATCCCCGCCCCCTGTCAATTGCCAGGAGCGATGGCCACGTGGATACACTCATCAACGGCGCTATCTATCGCCATCACCCCGGCGAACTCAGCAATACGCTTCGCCGCATCGACAACCAGAAGTTGTCGTCTGCACCTGCCCCAACCCTGCAAAACGCGCCGTACCGTAACGAAGGTGACAGGCATATCGCCTTGAGCTTCTCCCCGGCCGCCAACGAAGCGCATACCCCCCTGTTCGGCCAGCAGGTAAGCCATGCTTTCCAGCATGTGCGTATCGAGCCTGCGCCCATACGCATGCACGGAGGCGACAGCCGGTTTGACGCCTGGACACAGGCCATGGTGCATGAGGGCAAGGTGGTGAACTACACCGGCCAGTCGTCCAAACCGCTCGCCCCGATAAAGGCACTGGAGGCTCGGGTTCGCCTGGGTATCATCACCCCCCCGGTTTACCACCGACGCATCACTGCCGACCCTTTGGCGGAATTCTGGTTTGGCTTGCCCGAAACGTTTTCAGCCGCCCAAGTGCAACTGATCGCCCGCGTCTGCCCACCGGTGCGCCTGGGCGGGCTGGCCAGAACCGTGCCCGACCGCCGCACGTTGAGGGCGGCAATCATCGCGTGGCAAAGCCGCGACTGGATAATCGTCGAGGCCGATGTCGGCGTCTTCTATGCAGCGCAGTGGGTGATATCGCCCTGGCAAGCACGCCAGTTGAACGCGCTTGCAGCCGGTACATTGCGGCCAGGTGACCTGCCCACGCCACCCTCCAGCACGCGACAAACCCTGTCGCGGGTGCGCGACGACAAGATGATCGAACGTTATCTGCAGGTCAGCGAAACCTACCGGATCGTCGCGACTCGCCCCAATCTGCAGCGTGACATCGACAACCTGACCGCCCTCCTGCGCGACTGGCTTGAACACAGCCGCGCCAGCCACCCGCCCGCGCCCAGCGTGTTCAAGGAAGTACTCGATGCCGCCGAGGCGCGCATGCTGCCGGAATACGCCAAGAGCATTCTCACGGCTCCCACCGCCCAGGATGCCCTCACCGGTGTCGCCAAGCTCAACCTGGCAGGTCTGAACCGGGAAATCATTCCCGCCTGGCGGCCACTGCGCCAAGCCGCGCTGACTGAGCAGGATCACGTAGCCCTTGTCCTCAACACCTTGCTGCCCGCCACCGGCACCGACGCACCCTTCATGCCGATGAGCGTGGCCGAACTACTCAGCGAAGCTGGCGCGCTGCAACTTCGCCGACACTTGCCTGGTGCTAACCTGGCTTTCGCCACCGCGACACTGGAAGATGGCAGCCGCCGGGTCTACTTTTCGCTGTCCGGTGGCTGGAAAAACCGCAAGGTAGGCATACCAACACCGCCAGCCGAACCGCACACACGCGTGACCTACATCGATGCACGCGCGCGCATGGAGGGCCAGCCACCGTCCCCCCGCTTTACTGAGCTGCCCACATTGCGTCGCCCCGACCACTTGAATATCGTCGAGCATCATAGGCACCTGGACTCCGAACGCTTGATCGCCACAGTGCTCAACGACGACCTGCTTGCCACGCACGCCAGCGTGCGCAGCATCGACGTCTTCACCCTGTTCAGTACCTGCCGCTCATGCGGAGGCTACGTGCTGCCGCGGCTGCGACTGGACTACGGCAAGGCATCCTTCAGTGTCAGCTGGCTGGTGGACTACAAGGAGTAACCGTGCGCCGTGGGCAGGCTTGTTCATCAAAGACCTGCCCACAGGCCGGGCCAGGGTGGATATGATTACACCGTTCTCGCCCGTCTAGCCCAATGGATCTGCCATGCCCGCCAAATCCACGTCACACCTTGCGATCACCGCGCAGGTGGTGTCCATCGTCCTTTTCACGTTCATCGGCTACCTGAATATCGGCATCCCCCTGGCCGTGCTGCCGGGTTATGTGCATAACGACCTGGGCTTCAGCACCGTGATCGCCGGCCTGGTGATCAGTGTGCAGTACCTGGCCACATTGCTCAGCCGCCCTACGGCCAGCCGCATCATCGATAACCTCGGCAGCAAGAAGGCAGTGATGTACGGCTTGGCCGGATGCGGGCTCAGCGGCGTATTCATGCTGGCCTGCGCCTTCCTCACCCACTTGCCCTGGCTGAGTTTGACCTGCCTGCTGGTCGGCCGCCTGGTGCTGGGCAGCGCCGAAAGCCTGGTGGGTTCTGGCGCGATTGGTTGGGGGATCGGCCGAGTTGGCGCCGAAAACACGGCCAAGGTGATTTCCTGGAACGGCATCGCCAGCTACGGCGCGCTGGCCATCGGCGCCCCACTGGGTGTGCTGATGGTCAAGAGCCTGGGGCTGTGGAGCATGGGCGCAAGCATCATCCTGTTGTGCGTGCTCGGCCTGCTGCTGGCCTGGCCGAAGCGCGCCGCGCCAGTGGTCAGCGGGGTGCGCCTGCCGTTCCTGCGGGTGCTGGGCAAAGTGTTCCCGCATGGCTCGGGGCTGGCACTGGGCTCGATCGGCTTTGGCACCATCGCCACCTTCATCACCCTGTACTACGCCAGCCGTGGCTGGGCGAATGCGGCACTGACCCTGAGCCTGTTCGGGGCCAGTTTCATCTGTGCGCGGCTGCTGTTCGGCAACCTGATCAACCGGCTGGGCGGCTTCAGGGTGGCGATCGCCTGCCTGGCGGTGGAGACGCTTGGCCTGCTGATGCTGTGGCTGGCGCCCAGCGCCGAGCTGGCATTGGCCGGGGCGGCGCTCAGTGGTTTTGGCTTCTCGCTGGTGTTCCCGGCACTAGGGGTCGAGGCGGTGAACCAGGTGTCGGCGGCCAACCGCGGGGCGGCGGTAGGTGCGTATTCGCTGTTCATCGATTTGTCGCTGGGCATTACCGGGCCGTTGGTGGGCGCGGTGGCGGCGGGGTTCGGGTTTGCTTCGATGTTCTTGTTTGCGGCGGGGGCTTCGGGGTGCGGGCTGGTGTTGAGCCTGTACCTGTATCGGCAGGCGCGACATGGCCGCAAACAGGCCAAGGATGCTTGAGCTTGCAAGGCCTGGACTGCCCTCTTCGCGGGTAACACCGCGAAGAGGGCCTTACAGGTTTACCGCTGTGCGTACTGCAACACCACTTCCAGCGGATGACGCATCTGCCGCTCGGTCATGCGCTTGACCTGGCTGCGGCACGAGTAACCTGTCGCCAGCGCCTCGCCTTCCTTGTCCAGCTTGGTCGCCCAGGACTGCTCGAAGATGGTCCGTGAAGTCGCCTGGTTACGCGCTTCATGCCCGTAGGTGCCGGACATGCCGCAGCAACCGGTAGCCTCGGTCACCAGCTTCAGGCCCAGGCGTGCGAACACCTGCTCCCACTGCCGGGTGCTGGCCGGTACGTTGGTTTTCTCGGTGCAGTGGGCCATCAAGCGGAAATTGCCGGGTGCGGTCGGCGCCTGCTCGGGCAGCACATCCATCAGCCACTCCTGCGGCAACAGTACGTTCGGGCAGCCTTCCAGGCCCGGCACCTTCTGGTACTCCTGGCGGTACACCAGGGTCATGGCCGGGTCCAGCCCCACCAGCGGCACGCCGCAATCGGCCAGGGCCTTGAGCTGGGTACCGTTGCGGATCGCCGCCTTGGCGAAGGCCCCCAGGAAGCCCTGCACATGCAAGGGCTTGCCGTTGGCACTGTATGGCGCCAGGAATACCCGGTGGCCCAGGCGGTGAGCCAGGTCGATGAAGGCAGCCAGCAGCGGCGTCTCGAAGTAACGGGTGAAGGCATCCTGCACCAGCACGATGCTGCGCTCACGCTGGGCCGGCGTCAGCTCGCGCAGGGCCGGCACGCTGGCCACGCCGACGCGGCAGCGGGTCAAGGTGGCCTGGAAGTTGAAACGGCTGATCAACGGGCTGTCGACCATGCCGACCTTGTCGGCCAGCAGCTTGCTGACCCACTTCGAGCCCATTACCGCGTTGTACAGCCCCGGCGCATGCGCCAGGTACGGGATGGTGAACTCCAGCGAGCCAATCAGGTAATCACGCAGCGGGCGCTGGTAGCGGCCGTGGTAGAGCTCGAGGAAACGCGAGCGGAAGTCCGGCACATTGACCTTGATTGGGCACTGCCCCGCGCACGACTTGCACGCCAGGCAACCGGCCATGGCATCGTAGACCTCGTGCGAGAAGTCTGCCTGCCCCTGGTCGCGCCCGCGGTTGTTGCGCAGCCGCGCCGGCAGGCCCTTGAGCCAGGACACCTTGTTGCGCGCTGCCGCCAGCACATCGATATCCGCTGCACCTTGCAGGCGCAACCATTCACGCATCAACGAGGCACGGCCCTTGGGTGAGTGCTGACGCTCACGGGTGGCCTTCCACGACGGGCACATGGCGTCGTTGGGGTCGTAGTTGTAGCAGGCGCCGTTGCCGTTGCAGTGCACGGCGCTGCTGAAGTTCTGCCAGACGCGCTCGTCGATGGTGCGGTCGAGGTCACCGCGCAAGGTCACGCCATCGACCTTGGTCAGGCCTTCGGCGCTGTCTGGCGGTGTGCAGATCTTGCCGGGGTTGAGCTGGTTGCGTGGGTCGAATGCACCCTTGAGGCGCTGCAACGCCGGGTACAGTTCGCCAAAGTAATCGGGCACGTACTCCGAACGCAGGCCCTTGCCGTGCTCACCCCAAAGCAGCCCGCCATAGCGCTGGGTCAGTGCCGCCACGGCATCGGAAATCGGCTTGACCAGTGCGGCCTGGGCCGGGTCTTTCATGTCCAGCGCCGGGCGCACGTGCAGCACGCCGGCGTCGACGTGGCCGAACATGCCATAGGCCAGGCCATGGCCGTCGAGCAGCGCGCGGAAGTCGGCAATATAGTCGGCCAGTTGCTCCGGCGGTACTGCCGTGTCTTCGACGAATGGCTGCGGGCGCACCTCGCCCTCGACGTTGCCAAGCAGGCCCACCGAGCGTTTGCGCATGGTGTAGACGCGGGTGACGGCCTCGGCGCCCTCGGCCAGGGTGTGCCCAAGGCGCTCGACGCTGGTATCGCTTTGCAGGTGCTGGATGAACGCCTGCACCCGCGCATTGACCTCGTCAGGCTGATCGCCACAGAACTCCACCAGGTTGATACCCAAGGTCGGGCGCTCGGGGTCGGCGGGGAAATATTCGGCGACGCTGTGCCAGACGATGTCCTTCATCGCCAGCATCAGTACCTTGGAGTCGACGGTTTCGATCGACAAGGGTTTGTGCGCCATCAAGGCATTGGCGTCACGCAGGGCATCCATGAAGCTGGTGTAGCGGACGTTGACCAGTACCGCGTATTTCGGGATCGGCAGTACATTGAGCTTGGCTTCGACCACGTAACCCAGCGACCCTTCGGCACCGCACAGCACGCTGTTGAGGTTGAAGCGCCCCTGCTCGTCGCGCAGGTGCGCCAGGTCGTAACCGGTCAGGCAGCGGTTGAGCTTGGGGAAGGTGCTTTCGATCAGCTCGGCCTGGGTTTCCTGGATTTCGCGGGCCACCCGATAGACTTCGCCAACCCGCCCCGGCGCGGCGCAGGCCTGGTCCAGCGCGGCGTCATCGATGGGCAGGCTGTGCAGGCGTTCGCCGCCGAGCAGTACGCTGTGCAATTCGAGCACGTGATCGCGGGTCTTGCCGTAGGTGCAGCTGCCCTGGCCGCTGGCGTCGGTGTTGATCATGCCGCCGACCGTGGCGCGGTTGGAGGTGGACAGTTCAGGCGCGAAGAACAGCCCATGGGGCTTGAGCGCGGCATTGAGCTGGTCCTTGACCACACCGGCCTGGACCCGTACCCAACGCTGTTCGACGTTGATTTCGAGGATGCTGTTCATGTGCCGCGACAGGTCGACCACAATGCCGTCGGTCAGCGACTGGCCGTTGGTGCCGGTGCCGCCGCCACGCGGGGTCAGCTTGACCTGCGCAAAGCGCGCCTCTCCCATCAGCGCGGCGACCCGCGCCACGTCATCGGCGTCACGTGGGAACACCGCCGCCTGGGGCATGCGCTGGTAAATCGAGTTGTCGGTGGCCAGCACCGTACGGGTAGCGTAATCGGCACTGATCTGGCCACGGAAGCCGCTGTTGCGCAGGGCTTCGAGGAATTCTGGGTAGTTCGCGGACGGTGCACTGGTCGGCAGCTGGGCGATCATCGAAGGATGGCCTCTTGATATGGGCTAATTCACGGAAATCCTGTCACGCCGGCATGAGTCGTTTCACACCTGATGACGAATAGGTCAATGTTCCTGTACTTTCGCGCCAGGGGCAAACGGATAATCCTGCCGCTATCGATGACTTTTATGAATGAATTACCGCCACCTGACACCGTCCATGTCACTGCTGCTGGCATTCGAAGCCGCCGCGCGGCATGAAAGCTACACCCGCGCCGCCGCCGAACTGTCACTGACCCAGAGCGCCGTCAGTCGCCAGGTGCAGGCGCTGGAGCAGCAATTGGGGCTGACGCTGTTTCGCCGCGAGGGCCGCCAGGTGCAGTTGACTGACGTCGGCCGGCTGTACCAGCGCGAGCTGAGCGAGGCATTAGGGCGCATCCGCAGCGCCACGCTGCAGGCGCTGGCCTACCAGTCGGGCGTCGGCACGCTGCGCTTGGCCACGCTGCCCACCTTCGGCTCGAAATGGTTGCTGCCGCGGCTGCATGCGTTCTACAGCGCCCACCCGGGCATGTTGGTGCATATCCATTCACGGATAGAAGCGATCAACTTCGACACCAGCGAGATTGATGCGGCCATCGGGGTGGCGAGCCACGACCTGCCAGGTTTGATCTGCCACCGCCTGCATGCCGAGGAGCTGCTGGTGATCCTGCCGCCAGAGGCAGCCGTCGACCCGCATGGCTGGAGCCCCGCCCGGGTCAGCGAGGAAGTGCTGCTCAATGTCGCCAACAACCCGCATGCCTGGGGCGAGTGGTTCTCGCATCACCAGCTGCCGCACCGGGCGATGCGCCTGGGGCCGAGTTTCGAGCTGACCTCACACCTGATCCAGGCGGTGCGGGCCGGCATCGGCATTGGCCTGGTGCCGCGGATTCTGGTGCAAGAGGAGCTGGCCAAGGGCGAGCTGTTCAGCCCCGGCGCAGCATTTGCCAGCCAGCGCAGCTATTACCTGATCTACCCGCCGCGCAATGAAGCGCTGCCGTCGTTGCGGGCGTTTCGCAGCTGGTTGCTCGAGCAGATCTGAGTTTTTGACTGCTTTATTGGCAACAAAAAACCCGATGCCAATGACCTGACATCGGGTTTGCGTTATCGCCTGCAGCGCTTACTTAGCAACAGTACCGGCAGCGGTGCCATTGGCCTGTGCATCACGCTTGGGCTTGAGGATGTAGAAGATGAACATCACCAACAACCACACCGGGATCGCATACACCGAAATATTGATACCCGGAATCTGCAGCATGATGCCGAGGATCAGCACCACGAACGCCAGGCAGAGGTAGTTGCCGTAGGGGTACCACAGCGCCTTGAACAGCGGCTTCTGGCCAGTGCGGTCGAGGTGCTGGCGGAATTTCAGGTGCGAGTAGCTGATCATCGCCCAGTTGATCACCAAGGTCGCCACGACCAGCGACATCAACAGCTCCAGCGCATTCTGCGGAATGAAGTAGTTGAGCAGCACTGCAATCAGGGTCACCGCAGCCGACACCAGGATCGACCGCACCGGCACACCGCGCTTGTCGACCTTGGCCAGGGCCGCCGGGGCGTCACCTTGCTCGGCCATGCCCAGCAGCATGCGGGCGTTGCAGTAGGTACCGCTGTTGTACACCGACAGCGCTGCGGTCAGGACCACGAAGTTCAGCAGGTGGGCGGCCACATCGCTACCCAGCAGGGAGAACACCTGAACGAACGGGCTGCTGCCGTAGCTGCCGCCAGAGGCGTCGATGCTGGCGACCAGGTTGTCCCACGGGGTCAGCGACAGCAGCACGACCAGCGCACCGATGTAGAAGATCAGGATGCGGTAAATGACCTGGTTGATGGCCTTGGGAATCACGGTCCTCGGCTTGTCGGCCTCGGCTGCGGTGAAGCCGAGCATTTCCAGGCCACCGAAGGAGAACATGATGAACGCCAACGCCATCACCAGGCCGCTGACGCCATGCGGGAAGAAGCCGCCGTGCGCCCACAGGTTGGTAACCGACGCCTCGGGGCCACCGCTACCGCTGGTCAGCAGGTACGCACCCAGGCCGATCATGCCGACGATGGCCACGACCTTGATGATGGCGAACCAGAATTCTGCCTCGCCGAAGACTTTCACGTTCATCAGGTTGATGAAGTTGATCAGCAGGAAGAAGCCCGCCGCCGTGACCCAGGTCGGGATCTCTGGCCACCAGTAGTGAATGTACTTGCCGACCGCCGTCAGCTCCGACATGCCCACCAGGATGTACAGCACCCAACAGTTCCAGCCCGACATGAAGCCGGCGAAGCCGCCCCAGTACTTGTGGGCAAAGTGGCTGAACGAACCGGCCACCGGCTCTTCGACGATCATCTCGCCCAGCTGGCGCATGATCATGAAGGCGATGAAGCCGCAGATGGCATAGCCAAGAATCATCGACGGGCCGGCGGATTTCATCACGCCTGCCGAACCCAGGAACAGGCCGGTACCAATCGCTCCGCCGAGGGCGATCAACTGGATATGGCGGTTCTTCAGGCCCCGCTTTAGCTCGCCTGAATGCATGTTTTGTCCACTCATGAACGAAGTCACCTGCATTGTTTTTATCTGTGACGAAATCGGACCCACCGCGCTCGTGGCGCAGCGGAATGGGCAAGGTGGTTACCTTGGGTTTCTTGAACGCGGGCGCCGCCAGGGCGGGTCAGCCGGGTGTGATCAAGAGTGCGCGGTACGCAAGAGGGTCACAGGTAAAACGCGGCGCACTGTATACCCCTGCAAGCGCGCAGGCGTCAACGCGTTGCGTCATTTCCCCGGGGAAAAACGCAGCGTTCCTGTGGTGAAAGCCTTGAAAGGCGAAGTGATCGGCGTACATGGCGCCTCCATTTGTTGTTTTGTCAGCACGCCTCTCTGGGCGGGCTTTTGCACACGGCAATGGCCGCTATATCAGCGTGCGGCGGGGGTTTGGGCAATAGGGGGAGTGAGCGACAGGAGTGCCTCGCCGCGCGGGGTGCGGCAAGTTATGTTTACACAGGTAGGGGAAATCTGAATTCAGGGCGTATTTTGCCTGCATCCGTATAAATTTCTTTACAGGTCGGTTTGAAAACTTGCCAGTCGTCAGAAAAATTCTTTTTGTTCAATATCTTGGCGACAGCCTAAGGTGCCCCCGCTGAATCCAAAGCAAAAAAAACCAGCCCGGAGGCTGGTTCTTATCTAGCGCTGCAGATCAACCGCGCGGCTTGCCGCGACCACGGCCTGCCGGCTTGTCGCCGTCTGGCTTGGCGGTACGCTTGCGCATCTCGCTCGGGCGCTCGGCCACCGCGCTGCCACGGTTGCCTTTACGCGCGTCGTCACGCGACTGGCGCGCAGGGCGCTCACCGGTGGTATCACGCGGTTGGCGGGCTGGGCGCTCACCAGCGCTGTCACGCGGTTGGCGTGCTGGGCGCTCGGTAGCCCCTTCGCTGGCAGGGCGCAGGTTGCGCACGCGCTCGCCACGGCCCATCGGACGGCTCGACTTGCGCTGCATGCGCTCCATCTTGTCCTTGGCCTTGAGGTTCAAGGTCGGCAGCGCAACTGGCTGCAGGCCCACTTCAGCGGCCAGGATGTCGATTTCACCCTGGGTCATTTCCCGCCAGCGGCCCATCGGCAGGTCCGAGTTGAGGAACACCGGGCCGAAGCGCACGCGCTTCAGGCGGCTGACCACCATGCCCTGCGACTCCCACAGGCGACGCACTTCACGGTTACGGCCTTCCATCACCACGCAGTGGTACCAGTGGTTGAAGCCTTCGCCGCCCGGTGCCTTCTGGATGTCGGTGAACTTGGCCGGGCCGTCTTCGAGCATCACGCCAGCCTTGAGGCGATCGAGCATCTCGTCGTCGACCTCGCCCCGCACACGTACCGCGTACTCACGGTCCATCTCGTAGGAAGGGTGCATCAGGCGGTTGGCCAACTCACCGTCGGTGGTGAACAGCAACAGGCCGGTGGTGTTGATGTCCAGGCGGCCGATGTTGATCCAGCGCCCTTCTTTCGGCCGCGGCAGGCGGTCGAACACCGTCGGGCGGCCTTCCGGGTCGTCACGGGTGCAGATCTCGCCGTCGGGCTTGTTGTACATGATTACCCGGCGGGTGGCCTCGGCGGCTTCTTCGCGCTTGATCAGCTTGCCATCGACAGCGATGGCGTCGTGCAGGTCGACGCGCTGGCCGAGGGTGGCGGCCACGCCATTGACCTTGATGCGGCCCTGGCTGATCCAGGCCTCGACGTCACGGCGCGAACCGACGCCAATGCGCGCCAGTACTTTCTGCAGCTTTTCGCCGGATGGAGGGGTAATTTCGGTGTTTTGCAGGTCTTGCTCACTCATCTGGGCACCTCCCGGTGTAGGAATGAAAAAGGGGTCTTGGCGACGAACGCGCCAAAGGGCCGCGCATCATACGCGGTTCGTATCAGGAACGCACTCGAGCGTAGTGGGTTTTGCGGGGGCCGGCAGGGTTTTCTGCCCAGTGGTTTTGCGCTGTCAGTGCGGGCCTCTTCGCGGGGCAAGCCCGCTCCCACCGGTTTGTGGGCTCTGACGGTGAGCGGCCAACCTGTAGGAGCGGGCTTGCCCCGCGAAGAGGCCCGCACTGCCAGCATAAGCCTCAGGTCTGCAACTTGCCCTCGTCCTCCAGTGAAGCCTCGGGTTCAACCACGTCCTCTTCTTCACGCAAATCATCGAAATCGGTCTTCAGCCCCTCTTCCATCGCATCCAGCTCCACCAGCAGGCTGCGGAAGCTGGTCTCATCCTTCGGCACCTCGGCCTCGGCTTCGCCCTCGCCAAGGCTGGCATCGGCCAGCGCCTGCAGGTGCGCAGGTACTGGCGCGTCATCTGGGTCGAGCAACGGCTCCGGTTCCATCTCGCGCAGTTCGGCCAATGCCGGCAGCTCCTCAAGGCTCTTGAGATTGAAGTGGTCGAGAAATGCCTTGGTGGTGGCGAACATCGCCGGCCGCCCCGGCACTTCGCGATAACCCACGATGCGAATCCACTCGCGCTCCATCAAGGTCTTGATGATATTGCTGTTCACCGCCACGCCGCGCACGTCCTCGATCTCGCCACGGGTGATGGGCTGGCGGTAGGCAATCAGCGCCATGGTTTCGAGCAGCGCACGGGAATAGCGCTGCGGCCGCTCCTCCCACAGGCGCCCAACCCAAGGGGCAAAGGTTTCGCGGATCTGCAGGCGATAGCCGGTGGCTACTTCCTTGAGCTCGAAGGCACGCCCGCTGCAGGACTTGCCGAGCACTTCCAGGGCCTTCTTGAACACCTTGGGCTCCGGGCGCTCGGCCTCCTCGAACAGCTCGTACAAGCGCTCAAGGGATTGCGGCTTGCCCGAAGCGAGCAAAAAAGCTTCGATCAGCGACGCCAGGTCGCGGGGTTCATTCAGGTTCATCAGGTTCTTCAACAAACTCGGCGCGAAGCCGGACGTGGATCGCGGCGAAAGGCTCATTCTGCACCAGTTCGACCAGTGATTCCTTCACCAGCTCAAGAATCGCCATGAACGTCACCACCACGCCCAACTTGCCCTCTTCTGCACCGAACAGCTCGACGAAGGGCACGAAGGCCCCGCCCTTGAGGCGTTCGAGTACTTGGCTCATGCGTTCACGGGTAGACAGCGTTTCGCGGGTGATCTGGTGGCTTTCGAACAGGTCATTGCGGCGCATCACCTCGGCCATCGATACCAGCAGCTCCTCCAGGCTCACCTGGGGCAGCAGCTTGCGCACCTTGGCCTGCGGTGCTTCCAGGCGCGGCACGACAATGTCGCGACCCACCCGTGGCAGTGTATCGATCCCTTCTGCAGCGGCCTTGAAGCGCTCGTATTCCTGCAAGCGGCGGATCAGCTCGGCGCGCGGGTCGCCCTCTTCCTCCTCGATCTCGGCCGAGCGGGGCAGCAACATGCGCGACTTGATCTCGGCCAGCATGGCCGCCATGACCAGGTACTCGGCTGCCAGTTCCAGGCGCACGCTCTTCATCAGCTCGACATAGCCCATGTACTGGCGGGTGATCTCCGCCACCGGGATGTCGAGGATATCGATGTTCTGCTTGCGGATCAGGTACAGCAGCAGGTCCAGCGGGCCTTCGAACGCCTCGAGAATGACTTCAAGCGCATCCGGCGGGATGTACAGGTCTACCGGCATCTCGGTCAGGGCTTCGCCATAGACCAGGGCCAGTTGCAACTGTTGAGGCGACTCGGCCTCCTCGGCCGGCGCCTCGGGCGCCTCCACCTGGCTCACGCATTGACCATGAATGGCGTGGGGTCGCCACAACCTTCGCGGATCAGCTCGGGCTCGTCGCCGGACAGGTCGATGATGGTCGATGCCTTGAGATCACCGAAACCGCCGTCGATCACCAGGTCCACATGATGCTCCAGCCGCTCACGGATCGCGTAGGGGTCGGTCATCGGCTGGTCGTCGCCCGGCAGGATGAGGCTGACACTCATCAGTGGCTCGCCCAGTTCAGCCAGCAGCGCCAGGGTGATGGCGTGGTCCGGCACGCGCAGGCCGATGGTGCGGCGTTTCTCGTGCAGCAGCAGGCGCGGCACTTCACGGGTGCCGTTGAGAATGAAGGTGTACGGCCCCGGCACATGCGCCTTGAGCAGGCGGAAGGTGACGGTGTCGACCTTGGCATACAGCCCCAGTTGCGACATGTCGCAGCACATCAGGGTGAAGTTGTGGGTCTTGTCCAGGCCACGCAGGCGCCGTACGCGCTCCACCGCGCCCTTGTCGCCAATCTGGCAACCCAGCGCATAGGCCGAATCGGTCGGATAGACCACCACCCCGCCCTTGCGGATGATCTCCACCGCCTGGCGGATCAGCCGCTGCTGCGGATTCTCCGGATGTATCTGGAAAAATTGGCTCACGTAGTCTTCCTGTTCATACCGCCAAAGGCTGTTCATGGCTGAATCGGCGCCACAGAGGTGGCAGGTCCTCGGGCAAAGGCCGGTAGGCACCGATTTCGCCCCAGGTGCCGGGGCCGTGGAAGTCACTGCCAGCGCTTGCCAGCAGGCCGAACTCACGGGTGAGGATGGACATCGTGCCCACCTGCTCGGCCGGCATCATCCCGTTGACCACCTCAAGCGCCTGCCCGCCTGCCTGAATATAGTCGGCAATCAGCCGTCTGCGCTTGCTGCGGGTCAGATCGTAATGCATCGGATGCGCCAAGCTTACCCAAGCGTTGGACTGGCGCAGCGTGGCGACAGTTTCATCCAGGGTCGGCCAGTGCTGCTTGACGTCACCCAGCTTGCCGGCGCCCAGCCACTTGCGGAACGCTTCGCCGCGATCCTTGACGTGACCGGCACGCACCAGAAACTCGGCAAAGTGCGGGCGCGCCGGGGCGTTGCCACTGTCGCCCAACGCTTGCTGCACGGCCCTGGCACCCTCAAGCGCGCCGGGCATGCCCTTGGCCGCCAGCCGTTTGTCGATTTCCTCGGCACGCAGCCAGCGGCCACGGTGCAGGGCTTCGATGGCTTCGAGCAACGGCGGTGCGTCGAGGGGGAAGTCATACCCCAGCACATGGATGGTCGCCCCACCCCACGTGCACGACAGCTCTACCCCGCTGACCCAGTGCATGCCGCGCTCGCGGCAGGCCTGGCGCGCTTCGGCCAGCCCTTCGAGGGTGTCGTGGTCGGTGAGTGCCAGCGTTTGCACCCCGTGCTCATGGGCCCGGGCGACCAGGACCGTGGGCGACAGGGCGCCGTCGGAGGCCGTGCTGTGACAGTGCAGATCAACATTCATGGAGGAGCGCTTTCGCTGGAATCGATGTTTGTTATTATGCCGTCACATCCCGATTCTGGCTGCCATTGTGAAACAATTCATCGATTTCATCCCGTTGCTACTGTTCTTCATCGTCTACAAGCTCGACCCGCGGCCCCTGGAGGTTGCCGGCCACAGCTTCGAATTCGGCGGTATCTACAGCGCCACGGCCATGCTCATCGTCAGCTCCCTGGTGGTCTACGGTGCCCTGTTCCTGCGCCAGCGCAAGCTGGAAAAGGGCCAATGGCTGACCCTGATCGCCTGCCTGGTGTTCGGCGGCCTGACCCTGACCTTCCACAGCGAAACCTTCCTCAAATGGAAAGCGCCGGTGGTCAACTGGCTGTTCGCCCTGGCCTTCGCCGGCAGCCACTTCATCGGCGACCGAGTGCTGATCAAGCGCATCATGGGCCACGCCCTGACCCTGCCCGATGCCATCTGGGCCCGCCTGAACCTGGCCTGGATCTGCTTCTTCCTGGTCTGCGGTGCGGCCAACCTGTTCGTCGCCTTCACCTTCCAGGCCTTCTGGGTCGACTTCAAGGTGTTCGGCAGCCTGGGCATGACCGTGATCTTCCTGGTGGCCCAGGGTGTGTACCTGTCACGCCACCTGCACGACGACCCTACTACCTCCAAACCCAAGGATTGACATGCTCTACGCCATCATCGCCAGCGACGTCGCAAACTCCCTGGAAAAGCGCCTGGCTGCCCGCCCGGCACACATCGAGCGCCTGCAGCAGCTCAAGGCCGAAGGCCGCGTGGTGCTGGCAGGCCCACATCCGGCCATCGACAGCAACGACCCAGGTGAAGCCGGTTTCAGCGGCAGCCTGATCGTGGCCGAGTTCGACTCCCTGGCTGCGGCACAGGCCTGGGCCGATGCCGACCCGTATATTGCTGCGGGCGTGTACGACAACGTCATCGTCAAACCCTTCAAGCAAGTCCTGCCTTGACCCGACACCGCGCGGCCCTTTTCGCGGGTAAAGCCGCACCCACAGGGCCGCGCGGTACTGGCGGTTATACGCTTGCCATCAGTCTGCGGTATCTTTGCCACTGGCGGGCCGAATACTCGCCGTCAATGGTTGAATTGAGTGAGTCATGAGCGAGCTGTTACTGATTGATGATGACCAGGAGCTGTGCGAGCTGCTCGGCAGCTGGCTGACCCAGGAAGGGTTTACCGTCCGCGCCTGCCACGATGGCCTGAGCGCACGCCAGGCCCTGGCCGAACATGCCCCGGCCGCCGTGGTGCTGGATGTGATGCTCCCAGACGGCAGCGGCCTGGAACTGCTCAAGCAATTGCGCAGCGAACATGCCGACCTGCCTGTGCTGATGCTCTCGGCACGGGGCGAACCCCTGGACCGCATCCTCGGCCTTGAGCTCGGCGCCGACGATTACCTGGCCAAACCCTGCGACCCGCGCGAGCTCACGGCCCGCCTGCGCGCCGTGTTGCGCCGCAGCCACCCGGCAGCCACCACCACCCAGGTAGAGATCGGCGACCTGGTCTACAGCCCGGCACGTGGCGTGGCCAGCATCGATGGCCGCGAGATGACCCTGACCCTGTCCGAAAGCCGCATCCTCGAAGCCCTGCTGCGCCAGCCGGGCGAGCCGCTGGACAAGCAGGAACTGGCGCAGATCGGCCTGGGCCGCAAGCTGACCCTGTACGACCGCAGCCTGGACATGCACGTCAGCAACCTGCGCAAGAAGATCGGGCCGCATGCCGATGGGCGCCCACGCATCGTTGCGCTGCGCAGCCGCGGCTATTACTACAGCCTGTGACGTGCCGGGGCCGCCTCGCAGCCCCAACACGCTCGGCAACTCATCTTTACCCAGCCTTTACCCTCCCCTGACCGCCCTTGACGGTCAGCTGCGTAGACTGTGCTCATCCGGTAACCACCGGCCTATGAAAGGAGAGACACCATGCGCAAGACCCTTATCGCCCTGATGTTCGCCGCCGCCCTGCCGACCGTGGCCATGGCCATGCCTGAAGGCGGCCCGCGTCACGACGGCCCGCATCATCGCGGTGATGCGCCTTTCGCCCAACTGGACCTGAGCCGCGACCAGCGCCAGCAGATTGGCAAGCTGATGGGCGAGCAGATGAAGCAACGCCGCGACATCACCGAGCGCTACCTGTCCAAGCTGCCGGCCGCCGACCAGAAGGCCATGAAGGACGAACTCAAGGCCAGCCGCGACAAGACCGACAGCCAGGTCCGCGGCCTGCTCAAGCCTGAGCAACAGAAGCAGTTCGACGAGCTGCAAAAAGAACGCGCCGCGAAGAAAGCCGAATGGCAAGAGTTCCAGGCCTGGAAAGCTGAAAAAGGCGGCAAGGCCCAGTAAGCTGTCCGCCCCACGCCCGGCCCGCACCCCTGCGGGCCGGGCTTTTCCCGTTTGCAGGAGGTGCACTTGCGTTCACTGTTCTGGCGCATCCTGGCCAGCTTTTGGCTGGCCATTACCCTGGTTGCGGGCCTGTCGATCCTGCTCGGCCACATGCTCAACCAGGACGCCTGGATCCTCAGCCGCCACCCGGGCCTCAACACCCTGGCCAGCCACTGGGCCAAGCACTACGAACAGGAAGGCATGGACTCGGCGCAGCACTTTCTCGAACGCCGCAAGCAACGCTTCAAGATCGACGTGCAGGTGCTCGACGACAGCGGCGACGCCGTCGTGCCTGGTACCTTCCCGCGCCGCGCCGCCGCGTTCGAGGCACGCCAGCACAATGACGAGCGGCGCCTGCCGTGGCGCCGTCTGACCGAGGAATACACCAGCCCCTACAGTGGTGAAACCTACCTGCTGATCTACCGCATCCCCCACCCTGAGCTGGACGCCTGGCACCGCGAGAGCCTGCTCTGGCCGCTCAGTGCGCTGGGCATCGCCCTGGTGGTGCTGACCCTGTTCAGCCTGCTGGTGACCCTGTCCATCACCCGCCCTTTGAGCCGCCTGCGCAGCGCCGTGCACGACCTCGGCCAAACCAGCTACCAGCAGAACAGCCTGGCCCGCCTGGCCGCCCGCCGCGATGAGTTCGGGGTACTGGCCAACGACTTCAACAAGATGGGCGCCCGCCTGCAGAGTACGATCGGCAGCCAGCGCCAGTTGCTGCGCGATGTGTCTCATGAACTGCGCTCACCGTTGGCACGGCTGCGCATTGCCCTGGCATTGGCCGAGCGTGCCGAGCCCGAGCAGCGCCAGGCCTTGTGGCCACGGCTGACCCGTGAATGCGACCGGCTCGAAGACCTGATCAGCGAAATCCTCGCCCTGGCCCGCGTCGATGCCGAGCAGGCCCACGCCGAGCCGGTCGACCTCAACGCCTTGCTGGGCGGCGTGCGCAAGGATGCGTTGCTCAGCGCACCGGAGCAGGAGGTGCGGCTGCAGGCGCAAGCAGGGCTGACCTTGCAGGGTTGGCCAACACTGATCGAGCGCGCCGTTGACAATCTGCTGCGCAATGCCTTGCGCTTCAACCCGGCCGGGCAGCCGATCGAAATCAGCGCCGAGCGTGAGCAGGACCGTATCGTGTTGACAGTACGCGACCATGGGCCTGGGGTAGCGGTAGAGTACCTCGCGCAGCTGGGTGAGCCGTTCTTCCGTGCGCCGGGGCAGCAAGCAGCTGGGCATGGGCTGGGGCTGGCGATTGCGCGCAAGGCGGCGGAGCGCCATGGCGGCAGCCTGGTATTGGCGAATCATCCGCAGGGCGGGTTTGTGGCCAGGCTGGAGTTACCTGTAACGGAGGTTATGGTTTGAGATTGCCGGGGCCGCTACGCGCCCCAGCATTCTCAGCGGTTACTCACCCCAGGCACTGACGAAATCAGCAGTCTCCAGCACTGGCGCCGTACGCGGCTCGTTCACCGGCGTGCCGACATACAGGTAACCGATCAACTCCTCGCTCTCGGCCAACCCCAGCCCCTTGTGCACATGCGCGTCAAAGGCCATGTCACCGGTACGCCACACCGCGCCAACCCCCTGGGCATGCGCCGCGATCAGAATGCCATGGGCCGCACACCCCGCCGCCAGGCGCTGCTCGGACTTGGGCACCTTGAAGTGGTCCTGCAGCTTGGCGATCACCACGATCAGCAACGGCGCACGCAGCGGCATGGCGCGAGCCTTGTCCAGCGCTGCCTGGCTGGCATCGCCCTTGTTCTGCACCGCTTCGGCGAACAACTCGCCGAGCTTCTCGCGGCCCTGGCCTTCGATGGTCAGAAACCGCCACGGGCGCAGCTGGCCATGGTCCGGTGCACGCAATGCGGCCTGGAACAACGCCTCGCGCTGGGCATCATTGGGCGCGGGGTCGGTCAGGCGTGGCACGGAAACACGGTTGAGCAATGCGTCGAGAGCCTCCATCGGCTACCCTCCTGGCAGGTGAATGTGCGGCCATTCTAGCGTTTACATCACCAGACCCATAGGTAGAATGGCGCCCTTCCGTTTCGAGTCAGAGCAGATCACATGGCGTTGCCGACCTTAAGGATCATTGGTTTCATCATCGGCATCTTTCTGATCACCCTGGCCGTCAGCATGGTCGTGCCCATGGCCACCCTGGTGATCTTCGAGCGCACCGGCGACATGCCGTCGTTCCTCTGGTCCAGCCTGATCACGTTCATCGCCGGCCTGCTCATGGTCGTACAGGGCCGCCCCGAGCATGTGCACCTGCGCCCGCGCGACATGTACCTGCTGACTGTCAGCAGCTGGCTGGTAGTGTGCGTGTTCGCCGCCCTGCCGTTCCTGTTGACCCAGCACATCAGCTACACCGACGCCTTCTTCGAGAGCATGTCCGGCATCACCGCCACCGGCGCCACGGTGCTCAGCGGCCTGGACAGCATGTCGCCGGGGATCTTGATGTGGCGCTCGATGCTGCACTGGCTCGGCGGCATCGGCTTCATCGCCATGGCGGTCGCGATTTTGCCGCTGCTGCGCATTGGTGGCATGCGCCTGTTCCAGACCGAGTCCTCGGACCGTTCCGAAAAGGTCATGCCCCGTTCGCACATGGTGGCCAAGTCGATCGTCGGCGTGTACGTCGGCTTCTCCGTGCTCGGCGCGCTGGCCTTCTGGTGGGCCGGCATGCGGCCGTTCGATGCCATCAACCATGCCATGTCGGCGATTTCCACCGGCGGGTTCTCGACCTCCGACCAGTCGCTGGCAAAATGGGATATCCCTGCCGTGCACTGGGTCGCGGTGGTGGTCATGATCCTCGGCAGCCTGCCCTTCACCCTGTACGTGGCAACCCTGCGCGGCAACCGCAGGGCGTTGCTCCGCGACCAGCAGGTTCAGGGGTTGCTCGGCATGCTGGTGGTCACCTGGCTGGTGCTGGGCTCCTGGTACTGGGCCACCACCAACCTGCACTGGCTGGATGCCTTGCGCCACGTGGCGCTGAACGTGACTTCGGTGGTGACCACCACCGGCTTCGCCCTGGGCGACTACAGCCTGTGGGGCAATTTCTCGCTGATGCTGTTCTTTTACCTGGGCTTCATCGGCGGCTGCTCTGGCTCGACCGCAGGCGGTATCAAGATTTTCCGCTTCCAGGTCGCCTACATCCTGCTCAAGGCCAGCCTCAACCAATTGATCCACCCGCGCGCAGTGATCAAGCAGAAGTACAACGGGCACCGCCTCGACGAAGAAATCGTGCGTTCGATCCTGACCTTCTCGTTCTTCTTCGCGATCACCATCTGCGTGATGGCGTTGCTGCTGTCGCTGCTGGGCGTGGACTGGATGACCGCACTGACCGGTGCTGCCGGCACGGTGTCGGGCGTAGGCCCGGGGCTGGGCGAAGTGATCGGCCCGGCCGGCAACTATGCCACGTTGCCGGACGCCGCCAAGTGGATCCTCGCCGGCGGTATGCTGCTGGGCCGCCTGGAGATCATCACGGTGCTAGTGTTGTGCATGCCGGCGTTCTGGCGTCACTGAGCCCCTCAGGCTCCGCGCCCAGACGGGCGCGGTACTCGCTGGGTGTGGCATCGAACCAGCGACGGAACGCCCGGTAGAAATTACTCGGGTCGGCAAAGCCCAACAGGTAGGCGGTTTCCAGCAAGGTCATGCCCGGCTGGGCGAGGTACTGCTCGGCCAGCTCACGCCGGGTATCGTCGAGCAAGGTCTGGAAGCTGGTACCTTCTTCTTGCAGGCGCCGCTGCAAGGTACGTTGAGACAGGTGCAGGGCCTGGGCCAGGGTTTCGCGCTTGGGCTCGCCCTGGGGCAATATGCGGCACAGCACCTGGCGGACCCTGTGGGTCACCCGGCTTTCCGAGAAGCGCGCCAGGTACTCACCGGCAAAACGGTCATGCAGCACCGCCATCGCCTCGTTGGCAGTCGGCAGCGGCGCCTCCATGTCGGCACGCTCGAACACCAGTGCATCGTGCGGTGCGTCGAACACCAGCGGTGAGTGGAACGCCACCTTGTAAGGTTCGACGTTCTTGGGCTGCGGCCCCTGAATCAGCACACGTCGTGGCTGAATGTCACGCCCGCTGAGCCAGGTGCACAACGCCAGCGCACACGCCAACGACGCTTCGGCGCTGTGCCGGGTTGGCGGCAGATGGTCGCCATGCACGGTCAGAACCAGCGAATAGCCCTCTGGGCCAAGGCGAAAGCTGAGGTCGGAACTTTCGGCAATGATGCGCTGGTACCGCACCAGCCGCTCGAAACCTTCGGCCAGGGTGCGGCTGGACATCAACGCATAGCCCACCACATGGAACGACGCCGGGCGCACCACCCGCGCCATGTTCAGGCCGATGGCTTCGTTGCCCGACAGCTCTACCGCCAGCTGCCAGAGCCGGGTCATGGCGTCCTGGGGGAAACGCGCGTCGGGGTCATCGAGGGCAGCGAAGTCCAGCCCTAGCTGCTTGAACATGGCCGGGCAGTCGAGCCCTTCCAGCTCGAGTGCCTTGACGATCCCTGATGCCCAGCTGGCTGACGTGGTTCTTTCACTCATGACAGGCTTCTTATGCTGACCGCTCCTGCGGTGAACCCCAAGGATACTCAATTGGCGCCTATTGTCACTGGTAGGCCCCGCCAATGACTCTAGACTCGATTCAGGCTCCACGCCGTGCATCTTATCCACAAGTATTAATCCCGGAGCACTGCCATGACCCGCACAGCGCAGTTTCGCAGTTTTGCCGAGTTCTACCCCTACTACCTGGGCGAGCACAGCAACCCCACGTGCCGCCGCCTGCACTTTGTCGGGACGAGCCTGGTAATTGCCCTGCTGGCGTACACCATCGGCAGCGGCAAATGGTTGCTGCTGCTGGCCGTGCCGCTGTTCGGCTATGGGTTTGCCTGGGTCGGGCATTTCTTTTTCGAGAAGAACCGGCCGGCGACGTTTACCTACCCGTTCTATAGCCTGATGGGGGATTTCGCCATGTTCCGCGATATTCTGCTGGGCAAGATCAGCCTGTAAATCGCCGGGGCCGCATTGCGCGCCCCATGCCGCTCAAGCCTCACGCCGATTCGCGCACCGTCGCCACCTTCTGCGCGCTCTGCGCCTGCACATCCGCCAGCCGATACAATTCGATGCAGCCATCCCAGTGCTCGATCAACGCCGTGCACGACTCCACCCAATCCCCGCAATTGAGGTACTCGACCTCCCCCACCTTGCGCATTTCGGCATGATGAATATGCCCGCAAACCACCCCGTGAAAGCCTCTGCGGGTGCACTCATGGGCAATGGCAGCCTCGAAGTCACTGATGAAGTTCACCGCGCCCTTGACCTTGTGCTTGAGGTAGGCCGACAACGACCAGTAGCCATAGCCGTAACGGGCACGCCAATGGTTGAGCCAACGGTTGAGCACCAGGGTGAACTCATACGCGCGGTCCCCCAGAAACGCCAGCCAGCGGTGGTAGCGGGTAATCACATCGAACTGGTCGCCATGGATCACCAGCAGGCGTCGGCCATCGGCAGTCAGGTGCTCGGCCTCGTCCACCAACTGGATATTGCCCAGCATCAGCTTGGAATAGCGGCGCAGGAATTCGTCATGGTTGCCGGTGACATAAATCACCTCGGTGCCCCGCTTGCTCATGGTCAACAGGCGTCGGATCACGTTGGTGTGGGCCTGCGGCCAATAGATGCCGCCGCGCAGCTTCCAGCCATCGATGATATCGCCCACCAGGTAGATGCGGTCGGCCTGGTAGCCCTTGAGAAACCGCGACAGATACTCGGCCTGGCAGTCACGGGTGCCCAGATGTACATCGGATATCCATAAGGTGCGCACGCGCTGCTTGCGCGAGGGACGGGAGAGTTCGGCATGGGTCATGGGCGGGCTCCGGCGCAGTTTGCTGGAGCCTGGCAGGTGCACATGACAGTGCAGTGGCAAAACGGTTACCCGTGATGGCCTGCCGTGAATGAGGCACAATGCGCACCTGCCCTGCGAGGACGCCCCCATGACCACCGGCCCGATTCTCTCGCTGCGCCGTTACCGGAACAGCCTGATTACCCACAGCCACGAACATCCGCAACTGGTATTCGGCTTGGCTGGACGCTTGCACTTCGAGGTCCAGGGCCACGGGGCACGGGTTGATCGCCAGGGCCTGATGGTGGTGCCGGCAGGCGCACATCACACCTGCGCCAGCGATGCTGGCAGCGATTGCCTGGTGCTGGATGTGCCCGGGGAGCACTGGTTGCGTGAACAGCTGGGCGAGCATGCCGATGCCAGCCGTCGCCTGCTCGATCGCCCCGCTGCCTTGGGCCTGGATAGCCGCCAGCAGCAGTTGGTCGACTGGCTGGCGACCAGCCCCATCGACGACCCGCTGATTGCCCGGCAAGGCGCGGCGCTGCTGTTGGCCAGCCTCAACCCCGCGGCAGCCGCAAGCATCCGGCCCAGCCAGCGCCTGCCTTATGCCGCCTTCGATGCGCATATCGAGCAACATGCCGCCCACCCCTTGCAGGTGGCCGACCTGGCGCGCCTGGCCGGCCTGTCCACTGCGCGGCTGCATGCGCGCTTCATCGCCGAATGCGCGATGACGCCGATGGACTACATTCGCCAGCGGCGCCTGCTCAAGGCGCGGCAGCTGGTGGAGCGGACCTTGCTGCCGTTGGGCGAGATTGCGGCGCAGGTGGGGTACAGCTCGCAGAGTGCGTTTTCGGCGGCGATGCTACGGGCGTTTGGCTGTACACCGCTAGCCTTGCGGCGAGCGTCTGGCGACAACGGACGCTAGGCGCGCGACAGATCGTATTGGCCTGAGGACTTACACTGTGCCTGCACTGGCCCTTTCGCGGGGCAAGCCCGCTCCCACACATACAGCATTGATCCTGAGGGTGATGCAATACTTGTGGGAGCGGGCTTGCCCCGCGAAGGGCCAGTGCTGACCTGCTCTTGCTCAAGGACCCACCATGAACCACCGCACTGCCCTAGGCGCCCTGCACATCGGCGCGCTGTTTTTCGGCCTCACCGGGGTGTTTGGCAAACTGGCCGCCAGCGCCAGCCCGGCGATCATCGTCTTCGGCCGCGCGGCCTTCGCCGTCATCGCCCTGGCGCTGTTCGCCCAGTTCGCCCGCAAAGGCTGGCACCGGCTGACAGGCCCGGATGTGCGCCGCTTGCTGCTGGGCGGGGTACTGCTGGCGGGTCACTGGGTCAGCTTCTTCATTGCCGTCAAGGTCGGCGGTGTAGCCATCGCCACCCTGGGCTTTACCAGCTTCCCGGCCTTTACCGTGATCCTTGAAGGGGTGCTGTTCCGCGAACGCATCCGCCGCAACGAAGCCGTGCTGGTCGTGCTGGTGTGCATCGGCCTGGTGCTGGTCACCCCGGCATTCGACCTGGCCAGCCAGGCCACCGGGGGCCTGCTTTGGGCAATGCTGTCGGGGCTGCTGTTCTCGCTGCTGTCGCTGACCAACCGCGCCGGCTCCGGGCGCTTGCCAGCAGTGCAGGCAGCGCTGTGGCAGAACCTGGTGGTCAGCCTCTGCCTGTTGCCGTTCGCAGCGTCGGGGCTGGCGGCGGTGACGCCGATGGACTGGGTGTGGATCGCCCTGCTCGGCATCTTCTGCACCGGCGTGGCCCACAGCTTGTTCGTCGCCAGCCTGGCCGTGATCAAGGCGCGTACCGCCGCCGTGGTGTTCGGTATGGAGCCGGTGTATGGCATCGCCGTGGCCTGGGCGGTGTTCGCCGAGACCCCTACTGTGCGCATGCTGCTGGGGGGCGCGCTGATCATTTTCGCCATTGTGCTGTCCAGCCGCCCGGCTGCCGAACAACCCGCCAAGCCCCGGCCTTTGGCAGAGGGTACGTAATCAGCGGTCGTTGTGGCCCAAGTCGCGCTGCGGGTCGATCTGGTCACGTACCCGCTGCTTGAGCACCTTGGCCTCCGGGAACCCACCGTCGGCCTTGCGCTCCCAGATCAGCACACCATTGCAGGTGATGCGGAAGATGCCACCGGTGCCAGGCTCCAGCGCCACCCGGCCGAGGTCGTCGGCAAAGGTACTGAGCAGCTCCTGGGCCAACCAGGCGGCGCGCAGCAACCACTGGCACTGGGTGCAATAAATGATGACGATTTCCGGCTTGCTGATGGCCATGGTGAAGCATCTCCAGGTAAGGGGCCGCTTATACTAGCGGTCTTTCGCCCACGGTTTGAGACTCACGATGCGCCGTTTGCTGTTCTGTTTGTTGTCGATATTCGTTGCTGTCACGGCACATGCCGCCGAACAGGCTCGGCCCAAGGTCGGCTTGGTGCTGTCTGGCGGCGCGGCCCGTGGCCTGGCCCATATCGGCGTGCTCAAGGCCCTGGAGGAACAGGGCGTGCGCATCGACGCCATCGCCGGCACCAGCATGGGCGCGGTGATCGGCGGGCTGTACGCCTCCGGCTACAGTGTCGAAGAACTGGAAAAGCTGGCCACCACCCTGGATTGGCAGCAAGCGCTGTCCGACGCGCCCCCGCGCAAGGACATCCCCTTCCGCCGTAAGCAGGACGACCGCGACTTTCTGGTCAAGCAGAAGCTGAGCTTTCGCGACGACGGCAGCCTGGGCTTGCCCCTGGGCGTGATTCAGGGCCAGAACCTGTCACTGCTGCTTGAAAGCAAATTGGCCCACACCGCCGACACCCGCGACTTCGACAAGCTGCCGATCCCTTTCCGTGCGGTGGCCACCGACATCGCCAGTGGCGAAAAGGTGGTGTTCCGCCGCGGCCACCTGCCCCAGGTAATCCGCGCCAGCATGTCGATCCCTGCCGTGTTCGCCCCGGTCGAGCTGGATGGCCGGCTGTTGGTGGATGGCGGCATGGTCGACAACATTCCGCTGGACGTGGCCCGCGACATGGGGGTGGACCTGGCCATCGTGGTCGACATCGGCACGCCACTGCGTGACCGCAAGCAACTGGCCACGGTGGTCGATGTGCTGAACCAGTCGATTACCCTGATGACCCGGCGCAACTCCGAAGAGCAGCTGGCCAGCCTGCACCGTGATGACATCCTGGTGCAGCCACCGCTGGCCGCGTTTGGCGTGACCGACTTCGGCCGGGCCCGCGAAATGATCGAAGCTGGCTACCGTGCCACGCGCCTGCTCGACCCGCGTCTGGCGGCGTTGCGCCAGCCCGAAGGTGACAGCAGCCTGGCCATTGCCCGCTCGCCGCACCAACGCACCCCGGTGATTACCGCCATCAGGGTAGAGAACGACTCCAAGGTCAACGACGACGTGATCCGCTCCTATATCCGCCAGCCGATCAATGCGCCGCTTGAGCTGGACCGCCTGCAGACCGACATGGGCACGCTGTATGGCCTGGACTACTTTGACCGGGTGCAATACCGTGTGGTGCACAAGGGCGCCGACAACACGCTGGTGATCAATGCCCGTGGCAGACGCGGCGGCACCGACTACCTGCGCCTGGGGCTTAACCTGTCGGACGACCTGCGCGGCGACAGCGCCTTCAACCTCGGCGCCAGCTACCGGGTCAACGGCATCAACAGCCTGGGCGCCGAATGGCTGACCCGCGCGCAGATCGGCGACCAACAGGAGCTCTACAGCGAGTTCTACCAACCGCTGGACGTAGGCTCGCGCTTCTTCATTGCCCCCTACCTGGACGTGGGCTCGCGCAACATCGAGGCGACCCTGGACAACGACCCGGTCGCCGAGTACCGCCTGGAGCGCTACGGTTTCGGCCTGAATGTGGGCCGGCAGATCGGCACCTACGGCGAGGTACGACTGGGTGCGGGCAAGGCCTGGGGCGAAGCCGAAGTGCGCATCGGCGACCAGGACCTGCCCAAGGTCAGCTTCAATGAAGGCTTCTACGAGCTCAAGTACTCGTTCGACACCCTCGACAACGTGTACTTCCCGCACAGTGGCGAAGACATCGGCCTGACCTTGCGCAAGTACGACAAATCGCTCGATTCCGACGAGGACTATCGCCAGTGGCTGTTCAGCCTGGACAAGGCCATCAGCAGTGGCCCGAACACCTGGGTGCTGGGCGGGCGCTACGGGCGCACGCTGGATGAAACGGAGGTGGTGCCGTCGAGCTTCGTGATGGGCGGCGCACGGGAGCTGTCAGGGTTCCGCCAGGACTCGGTGTCGGGGCAAAACGTCAGCTTGCTGCGCATGGTCTACTACCGCCGCCTGACCCCGCGGGCCTACGTGCCACTGGACTTCCCGCTGTATATCGGCGGGTCGCTGGAGCGTGGCCGGGCGTGGAACAACGACAACGAATTTGACAGCGGCTATATCAATGCAGCGAGCATCTTCCTGGGGATGGAGACGCCGCTGGGGCCGCTGAACCTGAGCTACGGGGCCAACAGCGCACATGAGCAGGCGGTGTATCTGAACCTGGGGCATACGTTCTGAAACGTGGGGCCGCTGTGCGGCCCCCAAAAATCAGGGCTTTTCGAGGTTGCCGAGGATTTTCGCATGCACGCGCATGCACACCTCCAGGTCCGCTTCATCCACGCCGGTGAACAGCTCAAGCCGCAATGCATTGGCAATGGTCTCGATCTGTTCGATCAGCGGCTTGGCCGGTGGGCATAGCAGGATTTTCTTCGCCCGCCGGTCTTCAAGCACCGCTTGGCGCCGCACCAGGCCCTGCGCCTCGAGGCTGTCGAGCAAGCGTGCCAAGGTCGGGCCTTCGACCCCAACGCTCTGGGCCAATTCACGCTGAGTGGGGGCCTCCTCGAAACGGGCCAGGTGCAGCAACACCAGCCAGCGCGCCTGGGACAGGTTGAGCCCGGCCAGGCGGCGATCCAGCTCGGCACGCCAACCCCGGGACATCTGGGCCAGCTGCATGCCGAAGCGGTGTTGGTTGTCGGTCAGGGGCATAAGCAACTCATTGGATAGATCTAATTATTAGGCAGCTAACCATGACCCGGACCACGTGGCAAGGCTCGGGCACTTGCCAGTGTCCGATAATCGTCAAAAAACATGACAAAGGTCAGCAGTTGGCGGGTCTGGCCTCGAACCTTGTCGCGCTCAGAGCTCGAACTCCGCCGCCAACGCGGCGCGCACGCAATACAGCACACCTTCAGGTATACGCGACCCGAACAGCGGCGCGATGGTCGATACCGGCGGCAGTTCGCCCTCCCCGTCAAGGAAGGCGTCCTGCACCTCCGCCAGCAAGTCCTCTGGCAGGTCGATGGCTTGATCAAGGCTCAGTTCCTGACGGCCGAGCGCCTCGGCCAGCAGGCTATAGACGTTCTTTTCACTGCAATTGAGTTGCCCGGCGATCTGCGCCGGGGTCATCCCCGCGCGTGCCAGGCTGACCAGCTCGTGACGCAGGTCCAACACCACTTTCGGTGCCTCGTCAGTGCCACCGCTGTTGTTGAGCACCTCAAGGAACGCCTGGCCATAGCGCTCAAGCTTGCGCGCGCCCACGCCGCTGACCTGAGCCATGTCGCTGAGGCTGGCCGGCTGGCTGCGTAGCATCTCGAGCAGCGTCGAATCGGGGAAGATGACGTAAGGCGGCACGCTGTGCTCCTCGGCCAGCTTGCGCCGCAGGGTACGCAGCGCTTCCCACAGTTCGCGCTCTTCGGCACGCACCAACTGGCTGGCCGGGCTGCCGCCGCCAGAGGCGCTCTTGGCCACCGTCTGCGGCTTGAGGTCACGGCGCAGTTGCAGGTTCACCTCGCCGCGCAGCAGCGGCCGGCAGCTGTCGGAGAGGCGCAAGCCGCCGTAGCCTTCCAGGTCGATATCCACCAGGCCGCGCGCGACCAACTGGCGGAACAACGAGCGCCACTCGGCTTCGGCCAGCGACTTGCCGACACCGAACACCGAAAGCTTCTCGTGGCCGAAATTGCGCACCTTCTCGGTGTCCTTGCCCAGCAACACATCGACCAGGTGCCCGACCCCATAGCGCTGACCGGTACGGAACACCGCTGACAGCGCCTGGCGAGCCGGCTCCGTGGCGTCCCAGGTCTGTACCTGGTCGATGCAGTTGTCGCAATGCCCGCAGGGCTGCTCCAGGGTTTCGTCAAAGTAGGCCAGCAGCGACTGGCGGCGGCAGCGGGTTTCTTCACACAGGGCCAGCATGGCATCGAGCTTGTGCTGCTCGATGCGCTTGTGGCGCTCGTCGCCTTCTGAGTTCTGCAACATCTGCTTGAGCATCACCATGTCCTGCAGGCCGTAGGCCATCCAGGCATCGGACGGCAAGCCGTCACGGCCGGCACGGCCGGTTTCCTGGTAGTAGGCCTCGAGCGACTTGGGCAGGTCGAGGTGGGCGACAAAGCGCACGTTGGGCTTGTCGATGCCCATGCCGAAGGCGATGGTGGCGACCATGATCAGCCCTTCCTCGTTGAGGAAGCGGTGCTGGTTGGCAGACCGCGTCTCGGCCGCCAGGCCGGCGTGGTAAGGCAGCGCAGGGAAGCCTTGATCGCAGAGAAAAGCAGCGGTCTCGTCGACCTTCTTGCGCGACAGGCAGTAGACGATGCCTGCGTTGCCACGACGCTCGCCGAGGAAGGCCATCAGCTGCTTGCGCGGCGCTTCCTTGGGCACGATACGGTAGAAGATGTTCGGCCGGTCGAAACTGGAAAGGAAACGCTCGGCGCCCTGCAGGTGCAGGCGCTGGACGATCTCTTCGCGGGTGCGCATGTCGGCGGTGGCGGTCAGGGCGATGCGCGGCACATGCGGGAACAGCTCGGCCAACTGGCCCAGTTGCAGGTATTCCGGGCGGAAGTCATGGCCCCATTGCGACACGCAGTGGGCCTCGTCGATGGCGAACAGCGAGACGTCCAGCTCGCGCAAGAAATCGAGCATGCGCGGCTGCACCAGGCGCTCGGGTGCCAGGTACAGCATCTTCAGCTCACCGCGGCGCATGCGCCCGGCCAGCTCACGTTGCTGCTCGGCGTTCAGGGTGGAGTTCAGCGCGGCCGCAGCCACCCCAAGCTCATCGAGCGTGGCGACCTGGTCGTCCATCAGCGCGATCAGCGGCGAAACCACCACCGTGAGGCCGGGGCGCAACAGCCCAGGCACCTGGAAACACAGCGACTTGCCGCCGCCGGTGGGCATCAGTACCAGCGCATCGCCGCCGTTGGCCACGCATTCGATGATTGCTGCCTGGCGCCCACGGAAACTGTCGTAGCCGAAGATATCCTTGAGAACGCGCTGAGCCTGTTCGAGCATGTGCAACTCCACAAATCGCCGTACCATCCTGGATACAGGCTGGACGAAAAACCCGCCCCGCACACGCCGAATGCGTAAGCGGTTTTTGCCAGACGGCCGCAACAGCCCGCCCTGGATGAAAAATCGCGGATTATACCCCAGTGCCAACCCCCGCAGGAGGCTGCGGTGACAGACGTTCCCTTTGCCCTGCTTTCGCCGCAAGATGCTAGAATTCGTTATCGTTTATTCCCCAAGGTAGCCCTGTAATGTCCTTCGCCGAGCAACTCACCCGCCTGCAAGCCTTCCTCGACGCCGACGAGCTGCACGAAGAAGCGCTGGACTACGTCGCCGCCCACGGCTACCTCACGGCACTTTCGATCAATGCCGAGGACGTTCCCGAGCGCGAGTGGATCGACGCCCTGTTCGCCGAAGAGCCGCACTACGCCAGCGATGCCCAGCGCACCGAGATCGAAGCGACCCTGGTGGCGCTGAAGGCTCACATCGCCCGCCAACTGGCCAGCGACGAGGAGTTCGACCTGCCATGCGACCTGGACCTGACCGACGAGCCGGACGATTCCGACTTGCGCGGCTGGTGCATCGGCTTCATGGAGGGCGTGTTCCTGCGTGAAGAGGCCTGGTTCGAGAGCGCCGAGGAAGAAGTCAGCGAGATGCTGCTGCCGATCATGGTCGGTTCGGGCCTGTTCGACGAACAGCCAGAGTTTGCCGACATCGCCAGCAATGCCAACCTGCAGGACGACATGATCGTGCAGATCCCAGAGGCACTGAGCGCGCTGTTCCTGCTGCTGCACGCCCCTGACGAGAAGCCGGCGCTGCTCAAGCCACGCCACCACTGAGTCGGCTGTGCGCTACCTGCTGCTGGCCATCGGCTGGCTCAGCGTCGCGCTGGGGGTGCTGGGGATATTCCTGCCGGTGTTGCCCACCACCCCTTTTCTGCTACTGGCGGCAGCCTGCTTTGCCCGCAGCTCGCCGCGCTTTCATCACTGGCTGGTCCATCACCCGAAGCTCGGGCCGTGGATCCGCGATTACCTCAGTGGCGAAGGCATCCCCCTCAAAGGCAAGGTCTACGCTATCGGCCTGATGTGGGCCAGCATCGGCCTGTCGTGCTACCTGGTACCGCTGTTCTGGGCACGCGCCTTCATGCTCACCAGTGCGGTACTGGTGAGCCTGTATATCCTCAAGCAGAAGACCCTGCACAGACCACGCTGAACGCGGCGCGCCAGTAAAGGCACCCTCGCAGGGCGTGCCGTGGCTGTCGAAAAGCACAGATAGTCAATTTTTTGTCGCCAAATATCTATTTCGCCTATCCAGGCATTTTTTTAGCTACAAAAGTTCTGGAACTCTCTGTAAACCTTGAAAAACGAGACTTTCAGCAGCTTTCAATTTCGCTGTTATGGATCAGCGCCCAGCCCCTCTTAGACCACATAAGTCAAATAACAGTAATTGTTATGAGAAAATCTTCTTACGACTTTGATTGAATGTTCTTAGCTCTGTTGTTAAAAACCTGACACGATTTGCAGGATAACTATATCGTCATTTTTTTGGCGACAAGCAGGACTTATTTTAGGATCAGGGAGAGGTACCCATGCGCGTTTTGAACCCCATCACCAGTGCATTACTGTTGGCCATGGCGTGTGCCAACGTACAGGCGATGTCGATTACCGAGGCTGTCCAGAGCGCCGTGGATTACCATCCGCAGATCAGCTCCAACCGCAACAGCAAGCTGTCCGCTGATGAAGACGTGAAATTCGCGCGTGGCGGCTACTACCCTTCCGTGGACCTGGTTGCAGGTTATGGCCGCCAGCGTTCGGACAACCTCAACACCCGCGGCACCAATGCCGACGGTACGCGCAGCCACGACAAGGCCACCCTCAGCTACACCCAGTCGGAACTGCGCCTGCGCCAGATGCTGTTCGACGGCTTCAACACTTCGAACGAAGTAGGCCGCACCGAGGCGGTCGCCACCTCGCGCGCCTACTACACCCAGGCCGTCGCCCAGGATGTTGCCCTGCGCGCGGTAGAGGTGTACCTGGAAGTACTCAAGCGCCGTGAGCTGGTGACGCTGGCCAAGAACAACCTGCAAGCGCACCTGCGGGTCAACGACCAGATCGGCCTGCGCACCGAGCGCGGCGTCGGCAGCACCGCCGACCTCGATCAGTCCCGCGCCCGTCGTGCACTGGCAGAAAACAACCTGGACACCGCCGAAGTCGACCTGGCCGATGCCGAGGCCAACTTCTTCAGCGTCATCGGCCGACAGCCCGATGAACTGGAGGGGCCGCAATCGATCAAGGTGGAGATCCCCGGCACCCTCGACGATGCCCGTGAAGGCATGCGCCAGAACAACCCGTACATCAAGTCTGCCCAGGCCGACGTCAATGCTGCCGAGCAGCAGTATGAAGTGGCCAAGTCGACCTTCTACCCACGCCTGGACGCGATACTGGCCACCGGCGCCAACAACAACCTCGGCGGCGAGAAAGGCCACAGCAACAACGACTGGCAGGCCGGTGTCGAGCTCAACTACAACGTGTTCCGCGGCGGCAGCGACAAGGCCCGCCTGCAGTCCGATGCCCACAAGATCAACCAGGCACTGGACATTCGCAACAACGCCCTGCGCGAGCTGACCGAGAACCTGAGCCTGGCCTGGAACGCCATGAACAACGCGCGCAAGCAGACCCCGACCGCGCGTGAATACGCCGAGACCACCAAACGTGTGCGTGCTGCCTACCAGGACCAGTTCGGCCTTGGCCAGCGTACCCTGCTCGACGTGCTCGACAGTGAGAACGAGCTGTACAACGCCGACCGCCGTTACACCGAAGTGCGCTACACCGAGGAGTTCTCGATGTACCGGGTACTGGCCACCATGGGTGAACTGCTGAGCAAGCAACGTATCTCGCTGCCGCCGGAAGCCATTGCCAGCAATGAGGTGAAGACCGAAGCCAGGCTGCCTGACATGCGCTGAGCGCAAGCCTCAGAGCGCCTATGAAGGGCCGTGATTGCGCTGGAAGGTCTCGGCGCCCATGGCCTTTATCTGCCCCTCGATCAGCGCGTCGAACGGTTTGAGCAGCGCGTCAAAGCTGACTGGCTGCTCCAGCACGTTCAGCGCCTCGACCACCGCCTCCAGGGTCGACAACGCACCCGCCTCCGGCGCCTTGCGCAGCCGGTAGCGCGAAGGCGCAACCGCGCCCAGCGTCACCCGCGGCAATGCCGCAAGCATTGGGTTCAGGTACAGCAGCTTGCGGGCCTTGCGCCAGGTACCGTCGGGTACGATCAACAGCAACGGCTGGTCATCCACTTCGGTATAAGCCGTCAGCACCTGGGCTTGATCGCCCGGGAACAGCAACGCGGCACGGTAACCGGGCGTGGCAAGCAGCTCATCCAGGCCATCGAACACCTCTCCGACCCGCAACTCGGCATTGTTCAGCCCCAGGGCCGCCAGGCGCGCGGTATTCAGGGCATGGGCGGTTTCACTGGGGTGCTGCAGCAGGACGATACGGGTGCGGCTGGCGAGCGAGGGGATCAGTGGGCATAGGCAGTGGTCAAGCGGGCGCTGGCAGCGCTCGCAGCGGGGTCTGGGCATAGGGCTCTCCTTACCGGGCGCAGTGTGCCACAGCTTGTTCGAAATCCCCTGCCTCAGCGGTTGAAGCGCTCAGCCAGGCTGTGCAGGTATTCGGCCATCCGCTCCAGGTCCTGGCTGATTTGCGCACCCTGCCTGGCCTGCCCCGCGCTCTGGTCACACAGGTGTGCAATCCTCACGATCTGCTGGTTGATATCCTCGGCAACATGACTTTGCTGCTCCGAAGCCGTCGCCATCTGCTGGCTCATGCCGGTAATGCGGCTGACCGCCTGGGCGATACCGGCCAACGCCACTTGCACCGCCTCGACACTGTGCACGCTGTCGCGCGAAATCTGCTCGCCGCGGGTGGCGGTACTCACTGCCCGCTCTGCCCCCACCCGCAACGAGGCGATGATCTGATGAATCTCTTCGGTCGAGGCACGGGTGCGCTGGGCCAACGAACGCACCTCATCAGCCACCACGGCAAACCCGCGCCCCTGTTCACCGGCCCGCGCAGCCTCGATGGCGGCATTGAGTGCCAGCAGGTTGGTCTGGTCGGCAATCGAAGTGATCGTGTCGACCACGCTGCCAATCGACTGGGTCTGCTCGGCCAGTGCATTGACTGCCTGGCCGATATCATTCACTGCATCGCTCATGCTCCCCATCGCCTTCAGGCTCTGCTGGGCCAACTCGCTGCCATGCTGCGCCAACTGGTCGGCATCGCCTGCGGCATGGGCGGTGCTTTGCACGTTATGGGTGACCTCCTGGATGGTCGCTGCCATCTGCGCGATCGCCGTGGCGGACTGGTCGGTTTCGCTGCGCTGGCGGTCAAGCATCTGCGCCTGGGCGTCTGACAGGTCGGCCGACTGCGCCGCACGTGACTTGACCCCGACTCCTGCATCCACCAGGCGGGTCAAGGCGGTTTGCAAGCGCGCCTCTTCACTGATGATGGCCAGGTCCAGCTGGCCTTGCAGCCCCGGGTTGTCGCTGTAGGTCAACGCCACCAACGGGCTGGTGAAGGCTTTCGGGTGCTCGTCCAGGGTACGCCGGATGGCATGGCTCTGCCGGTGTTCGATCAAGTACCAGGCCAGCAGCAGGCTGGCCATTAATACCCCCAGCGCCGCATACGGCGGCAACCACAGATAACCTGCGGCCGACAGCAGGCCTGCGCCAATCAGCGGCCAGCCGTGGCCCAGCTGATGCCCTAGCCGCGCGGCCCAGGGCACCGCTGAGCGGCCGGCACGCAGGCGCGCGTATAGCGCTTCGGCACGGCGAATCTGCTCGCGCGTCGGCACCGAGCGTACCGACTCGTAGCCGCTGACCCGCCCTTGCTCATACACCGGGGTGACGTAGGCGCTGACCCAATAGTAATCGCCGTTTTTTGCGCGGTTCTTGACCACGCCCATCCAGGGTTTGCCTTGCTTGATGGTGTCCCACATGTGGCCGAAGACGGCCGGGGGCATGTCGGGGTGACGCACCAGGTTGTGGGGCTGGCCGACCAGTTCGTCGTAGGTGAACCCGCTGATCGCCACGAAGGCGTCATTGCAGTAGGTGATGCGGCTGTTGAGGTCCGTCGTGGAGATCAGGCGTTGATCGCTGGAGAAGGTTCTTTCGTGCTCAGTGACGGGCAAATTCATGCGCATCTTGGGCGATCCTTGCAGGATGAAGAGGGGGAAATCATCAGCGCAAGTTGATATTTAGCAGAGCGCTATCAGGTTAGCGGTCCAGTTTTGTAGGAATTGAGCCCGTCCCGACGGAATGCATGAACACACGGTGTATCAGCCGACGTTGAGTTGGCTTTTAAGCAGGTCGCGGAAGGTCTGAATCAACGGTTCGCGGCTACGGCCGCGGCGAACGATCAGCGAAAATGGCGCCTGATAGCCGAAGGTAGACGGCGACAAGACGCGCAGGTCGCCCTTGTCCACCCATGCCTGGGCGTAGTGCTCTGGCAGGTAGCCGATGTAGGCACCCGACAGGATCAGAATCAGCTGCGCCTCCATGCTCTCCACGGTCGCCGCACTGTGCTTGAAGCCGTGCCGGGCCAGTTCTGCCTGGCTCCAGTAGCCGCGCCCGACCATGCGCTGCTGGGTCACCACCTGCTCGGGGATGCGCCGCTCGGCGAACAACGGGTGGCGGCTGCTGCAATACAGCCAGTGCTGCTCACGGTACAGGGGCTGATAGACCAGGCCACTCATGCGCGACGAAAACGCCCCGATGGCCAGGTCGAGGCGGTTGTCCTGCACCCCCAATTGCAGCTCGTAGGGGCTGGACACCGACAGGTGCAGGTGAACACCCGGGTGCTCCTGGCTATAGGCACCGATGGCTTCGGCCAGTGGCAACGCGCGGTCACCCACGGTCGAGTCAATTACCCCCAGGTTGAGCGTGCCCCGCAGCTCGCCCTTGAGCGCCGCGGCATATTGCTCGAAGCCATCCAGCTCGGCCAGCAGGCGCAGGCTCTCCTGGTGGAACAGTTCACCTTTGCTGGTCAGGCTGAAACCGCCGCGCCCACGGTGACACAGGACAATCCCCAGCCCGCCCTCCAGTTGGCTCATGTAGGTGCTGATAGCCGACGTCGACAGGTTCAGCTCGCGCTGGGCGTTGGCGAAGCCCTGGTGGCGCACCACGCTGACGAAGATGCGCAGCAGTTTCAGATCGGGCAGGGTCGAGGCCATGGTGCAACGGTTCCGCAAAGTTAATGGCGGCAATTCTAACCGGTTGCGCAGGCATTAGTTCAGAAATTCCTGAAGTAAGTATTTGCCGGTAGCGATTCTTCCCGGGCACTACCTTGCGCAAACTCGGCCGAAATGTCCTGCCCGCCGGCACAACCAAAGCAAACAGGCGCGCCGCGGCACAGGTTCGAACAAACACAACAATCGACCGACTGATGAGGCCCACCGTGGACAAGACTCTCCACCAACCACTGGGCGGCAACGAAATGCCGCGTTTCGGCGGCATCGCCACCATGCTCCGCCTCCCCCACCTGCAAAGCGCCGCCGGCCTGGACGCCGCGTTCATCGGCGTGCCGCTGGACATCGGCACCTCCCTGCGCTCCGGCACCCGCTTCGGCCCACGGCAGATCCGCGCCGAATCGGTGATGATCCGCCCGTACAACATGGCCACCGGTGCTGCGCCGTTCGACTCGCTGTCGGTAGCCGACATCGGTGACGTGGCCATCAACACCTTCAACCTGCTCGACGCCGTGCGCATCATCGAAGAAGCCTACGACGAGATCGTCGAGCACAACGTCATCCCGATGACCCTGGGTGGCGACCACACCATCACCCTGCCAATCCTCCGTGCCCTGCATAAAAAGCACGGCAAGATCGGCCTGGTACATATCGATGCCCACGCCGACGTCAACGACCACATGTTCGGCGAGAAGATCGCCCACGGCACCACCTTCCGCCGCGCCGTGGAAGAAGGCCTGCTCGATTGCGACCGCGTGGTACAGATCGGCCTGCGCGCCCAAGGCTATACCGCCGACGACTTCAACTGGAGCCGTCGCCAGGGCTTTCGCGTAGTTCAGGCCGAGGAATGCTGGCACAAATCGCTTGAACCGCTGATGGCCGAAGTACGCGAAAAGGTCGGCGGTGGCCCGGTTTACCTGTCGTTCGATATCGACGGCATCGACCCTGCCTGGGCACCGGGCACCGGCACGCCGGAAATTGGGGGCTTGACCACGATCCAGGCGATGGAGATCATTCGCGGCTGCCACGGCCTGGACCTGATCGGCTGTGACCTTGTCGAAGTCTCCCCGCCTTACGACACCACCGGCAACACCTCGCTGCTCGGCGCCAACCTGCTGTTCGAAATGCTCTGCGTGCTACCCGGCGTAGTGCGTCGCTGAACCAGGCCTGCGCCGCGCCAACCGCGATACCCGCTTTACCCTGGCAGGAGCCATGAGGGAGGGCCATTGAGGCCCGTCAACACAAGACAAGACCGCCAGGCGCCGTAAGGTGCCCGGGCGGTCGATCTCGCCATAATAAAGATAATCGGGAGACTCCCAATGGCCTTGGACATCATTGTTGTAATGATCTATACCGCCGGCATGCTCGGGCTTGGCTGGTATGGCATGCGGCGTGCGAAAACCCACGAAGACTACCTGGTGGCCGGACGCAACCTCGGCCCCACCCTGTACATGGGCACCATGGCCACCACCGTGCTGGGCGGCGCGTCCACCGTCGGCACCGTGCGCCTGGGCTATGTCCACGGCATTTCGGGCTTCTGGCTATGCGCTGCGCTGGGCCTGGGCATCATCGCCCTCAACCTGTTCCTCGCCAAACCGCTGCTGCGCCTGCGCATCTTCACCGTCACCCAGGTGCTGGAGCGTCGGTACAACCCCATGGCACGCCAGGCCAGTGCAGCGATCATGCTGGCATATGCGCTGATGATCGGCGTCACCTCGACCCTGGCCATGGCAACCGTACTGCAGGTGCTGCTGGAACTGCCGTTCTGGATGTCGTTGCTGCTCGGCGGTGGCGTGGTGGTGCTGTACTCGACCATCGGCGGCATGTGGTCGCTGACCCTGACCGACATCGTCCAGTTCGTGATCAAGACCGTCGGCCTGATGTTCATCCTGCTGCCAGTCTGCCTGTACAAGGCCGGCGGCTGGGACACCCTGGTGGCCAAGCTGCCAGCGTCGAGCTTCCAGCTGACCAGCATCGGCTGGGACACCATCATCACCTACTTCCTGATCTACTTCTTCGGCATCCTCATCGGCCAGGACATCTGGCAGCGGGTGTTCACCGCCCGTGACGAGAAGGTCTGCCAGCGCGCCGGTACCACCGCCGGTGTGTACTGCGTAGTGTACGGCCTGGCTTGCGCCCTGATCGGCATGGCTGCACACGTGCTGATGCCAGACCTGGCAAACCCGAACAATGCCTTTGCCGAGATGATCAAGAGCACCCTGCCCGATGGCATCCGCGGCCTGCTGATGGCGGCGGCCCTGGCAGCCATGATGTCCACCGCCAGCGCCGGCCTGCTGGCCGCGTCCACCACCCTGACCGAAGACCTGCTGCCCAAGCTGCGTGGCGGCAAGCAATCGAGCCTGGGCATCAGCCGCCTGTTCACCTTGCTCACCGGCCTGGTGGTGCTGGGTATCGCCCTGGTGGTGAACGATGTGATCAACGCCCTGACCCTGGCCTACAACCTGCTGGTCGGCGGCATGCTGATCCCGCTGATCGGTGCGATCTTCTGGAAGCGCGCAACCACCGCAGGCGCAATCGCCAGCATGTCGCTGGGCTTCGCCACCGCGCTGTTGTTCATGTTCAAGGATGGGTTGGAAGCCAACACGCCGATTTACTACAGCCTGACGATCGGCCTGGTGAGCTTTGTGGGGATCAGCCTGATGACGCGTAAATCGGTGGCAGCGATGAAGCTGGCCTGATAGCCGATACGCGCTTAGATAACACCCGGCAACAAAAAGGCCGCCGCATCAGCCATGATGCGGCGGCCTTTTTCATTTCAGCGACGACGCGGCTGGCGCTTGCGCTGCTCTTCGTCAGTCGGGATCGGCACCGGCTGCAAGGGTGGTGGTATCAGCCCCAGTGCGACAGCCAAGTCGTGGAGCCAGTTGAACAGTGGTTTCTTCATAGTGCCCCCTTTGACGGGTCAGCCTCACGGTCAATCAATCCAGTCATGTTTCATACAGATCATAGCCCGATGTCCTGTATTGCGCATGTATCTGTTCCTAGAGATAGGGGCCATTTTGACGCGGATCAAGGGGAAACGCCGCATTCCGACGATTGGCTAATCGTTTCGCTTTGTTGCAGATCGATCCACGCCTGCAAATTCGCCCCTCGCATCCCCTGGCGCCACATCAACCAGGTCACCGCCTGATCGAACGGCGCCTGCAGGCGATGAACCCGCACCCGGTCACGCCCCGGCAGGCTGTCGAGCATGGACTGCGCCATCATCGCCACGCCGGCGCCGGCGATGACGCAGGCCAGCATGCTCTGGTAGGACTCGATCTCCATCACCCGCCCCATCGGCGTATGCGCGTGGGCATACCAGGCTTCAAGGCGCATGCGGTACGAGCAGCCTTGGCGGAAGGTGAACACCGCCTTGCCTGCCACGTCTTTTGCCGTGTGCACGGGCGGGTGTTCGGGGCTGGTGATCAACACCAGTTGCTCTTCGCACAGTGGCACGCCATCCAACCCGGCCAGGCTCGGCGGGCCATCCACCAAGGCCGCATCCAGGCCATGGCTGAGCAAACCCTCGAACAACTCGCCGCTGGGCGCCGCGCGCACCTGCAGGTTCACCGCCGGGTACGCCTGGTGGTAACGCGCCAGCAAGGCCGGCAGGTGGGTCGCTGCAGTGCTGTACATGGTGCCCAGCACAAACTCCCCGGCCGGCTGGCCACCCTGCACGGCCGCCATCGCCTCGTCACGCAGGGCCGACAGGCGATTGGCGTAGTCCAGCAACACCTTGCCCGCAGGTGACAGCTGCAAGCGCTGGCGCTCGCGCAAAAACAGCTCGACGCCCAGTTGGTCTTCGAGTTGGCGCAGGCGCGTCGACAGGTTCGAGGGAACCCGATGCAAGCGCTCGGCGGCGCGGGTCACCGAGCCTTCCTCGGCAACCGCCTGGAAGATGCGCAGTTGGCTGAACTCCATACTATTCTCCAAAACAGAACAACTTCATAATCATTATTCAATTTTATTGAAGATAAAAGCCCCTTAACCTGCCAGCCATCGCTTACCCCGTGCAGGAGTCCCTCCATGTCACCGCTCATACAACTGCTGGCCAGCGCCGTGGCGCTGATGATGGCCATGGGCATAGGCCGCTTCGCCCTGACCCCGCAACTGCCGCAATTGATCGCTGAAGGCCAGTTCGACCTCACGGCCGCTGGGTTGGTCGCAGCAGCCAATTACCTGGGCTACTTCCTGGGTGCAGTGGATGCCATGTTCGCCCGCACCCCTGCCCAGGTTCGGCTGCGCCTGCATGGCGGGCTGTGGCTGTGCGTGCTGTTGACCCTGGCCTCTTGGGCCGCCGATGGCTTCTGGAGTCACCTGCTGCTGCGTTTCGGCACCGGCGTGGCCAGCGCCTGGGTACTGGTGATGATCACCAGCCTCAGCCAGCAGGTCGCCAATGCACACCAGCGCCAGCGCCTGGGTGCGCTGGTGTTCGCAGGGCCCGGGGTGGGTATCGCCGTTAGCGGACTGTTGGCGCTGGGTGCGCATGTGCTGGGGCTGGGTTCGGCAGCGCTCTGGCTGATCTATGCCACCGCCGCGCTGCTAATGCTGCTGGCAGTAAGGCCTTGGTTGCCACGGCCGCAGGCGCCGGCGGTGATCCCGGCCACTGTGCAGCCAGGTACAAGGCACGGTGCCGGTATTGGGCGCCTTGGGCTGGTGTATGCCTTGTACGGCGTCGGTTACATCTTGCCGGCCACTTTCTTGTCACAGATGGCCAATCAGCAGTTTCAGGGACAATGGCTGGCCGACCTGTTCTGGCCTGCGTTTGGCGTGGCGGCAGCGCTGGGCGTGGTGCTGGTGAGCCTGCGCCGGGGCGGCCGGACCTCCGCCTGGCTGACCGCCACCCTGTGGCTGCAAGGGCTGGGCGTGCTGGCTTGCTTGTGGGGCGGCGGCCTTGGCCTGGCCTTGGGCGTGGTGCTGTGCGGTGCGCCGTTCCTGGCCTGCATGCAGCTGGTGATGCAGCGTTCGCGGGAGCTGGCGCCGCAGGCGACACAGCGTAATGCCGGGCTGCTCACTGCGTGCTTTGCGCTCGGGCAACTGAGCGGGCCGTTGTTGGCGGCCGTCAGCAACCACTACACGGGGAGTTTGCAGCCCGCATTGCTGCTGGCTGCCAGTGGTCTGGCAGTGGCCGGGGGGCTGGTGCTGGCTGGCGCCCAAGCCCATCGCACCTGCCCTGCCCAACACTCGGCGGATGCGCGCTCGGTGTAGGTGCAACCGTCACCCCACCCACTTACGCAATTGCTGCTTTACCCAGGGCTCGGCACTCACCAGCACCACCCCAAGCAACACCATCACTGCGCCGAGTACGAAGTTCACGCTCAGTGGCTCATCCAGCAGCAGCACTCCGAACGTCACGCCGAACAACGGCGTGATGAACGAAAACACCGCCAGGTTCGACGCCAGGTATTTGCGCAATAGCCAGAACCAGGTCAGGTAGCTGACAAACGACACCACGATCCCCTGGAACAGCACACTGCCAATCGCCAACGGCGTCAGCGACACCGCCCCGATCTGGCCACTGAGCAAGGCAATCAGCAGCAACCCGGCAAAACCGACGGCCAGCTGATAGAACAAGGTCAAGGTCGCTGGCGCTTCCGACAACCGCGAACAGCGCACCACCACCGTCGTCGCGCCCCAGGCCAACCCTGCCACGACACCGAAGGCATCGCCCAGCAAGGTGCGGCTGTCCATCTGCTCGAACGACATACCGCCGGCAAATGCCGTGGCGATCCCGCCGAACGCCAGCAAGATCCCCAACCACTGCAGCAGTCGCAGCCGCTCGCTGGGCAGCAAGAAGTGCAGGCCCAAGGCAGTAAACACGGGTGCCGTATACAGGAAGACAGACATGTGCGCTGCCGACGTCAGCTTCAGCCCCTCGGCGATGAACAGAAACTCCACGCCGAACAGCCCGCCGGCCAACAGCCCGGCGCGCCAGGTAGTGCCCACCTGCTCCCAACCACCGCGCCAGCAGATCATCAGGCCCACCAGCACTGCAGCGATGCAGTTACGCAGGGCGGCCTGCATCACTGGGGCAATGTCGACGGCGGCCGTCTTGATCAGCACCTGCTGGCAGCCCCAGATCAGGCACAGCCCGAGCATGACCTGGAAAGCAAAGGCGTCGGGGTTCTTCCGGGCCGCGCTCATGAGCGGGCCTTACGGATAATCGATGGCATGGGCGTCAACTCGGCAGTCTTCAAGAATTACCGATTATCGGTTTTCCTTGGCCACCCGTGCCACCCTCAAAACGACCTCAAGCAATCTGCGCCTTGGAGGACACCTGCTCAAAGGTTGCCTCATCCAGCGCGTCTTCCTGTTCTTCAAGCACTTGGCGGGGGTGCTCGAAGCCTGGGATGCTGCTGTCGATCAGGCTCAACAGGCGTGATCCGCGCTCGGTGAGGACAAAGTTTTCACCGTTGCCACCGTCTTCTGCGGGCCGGGTTTCGATGAAGCCGCGCTCGAACAGCAGCTTTTCATACTCGCAAGCGCGGGTCTTCAGGTGGTCAAGGTCGCCAACCGGCTGGCCTTTGGCGGCCAACGCTGCGGCGTGCTGCTCGGCATAGGGGCGTGGCGTGAAGCTGTGACCGGCGCTGTTCTGGGCTTCATGCAGCAAGCGCTCGATCAGGTCCCAGTCGTAGGTAATGCTCATGGCGGCAGGCTCCTGCTGTGGACGGAAGGGGTACACAGGGTGGACCTGCCGGAGCGCGGCTGCGTTCAGAAAGATATCAGCGCTGTCTTTGCTGAGCCTGCATGTATTGGCGCAACAACTGATTGATACGGGTCTGATACCCAGCCCCCTGCTCCTTGAACCAGGCGAGGACATCAGAGTCCAGGCGAATGGTCACGGTCTGCTTGGCGGGGACCCGCAATTCGGCCTGGCGAAAGAAGTCCTGATCCAGCTCGGCGATATCAGACGTGTCGATGTCCTTGTCTTCCTGCCGAGCCAAACGGCCCCAATCAGTTCTCGAAGTTTTGCTCATAGTGTTTGGCCTCCCATTTGGTGGCTTTGCGGGCAGAGATAATGCGTATTACCTCGCCCCGCTTCTCCGTATACACAACAACGCCTATCAAAGCCTTGAGCCAGCCCAGGCACACCCAGCGCTCTTCACCGCATGCCACGTCTTCATCCTGTCGCGCCAGCATAGGATGATTGAACATGTCCGGTACATCTGCGAAGTCGATACCGTGTTTACGGATGTTGATTTCATTTTTGGCTTCGTCCCACTCAAAGAACATGGGATGCCCTGTATTTACAGCTGTACATACGATACCCCCTCTTTTCGGCCAAAACTAGCGATATGGCACAGCCCTCATCAAGGGTGCCTTGGCTGTTTGAGAGCGATTCAGAAAGGGACTACTGCCAAACAGGAAACCGCGTAAATCGGTAGCCATTACGCAGTTGCAGGCCACCTGTCGCAGACGCTGAACTTACCAGCGGCCAGCACGCTCCATCAGGCATAGCCGACGCGAGAGGTAAGAAGGATGAAACCGCTGCTAAGCATTGCCTGCGCCACCGCCCTGCTCTGCGCCCTACCCGCCTGGGCCTGCACACCGGAAGAGGCCACGCAGAAGCGTGAAGAACTGGCCGGCCTGGTCAGTCAGCTCACCGAGCAGAACCCGCAGAAGGCCAAGGAAATCAATGATGAGCTCCAAGGGATGGAGCTGGGGACGGCGAGCAAGGACTTGCCCGACAAATGCCAGTTGATCGATACACGGATCAAGGAACTGAAGACAGCGGAGAAAAAAGCTGACTGATGCGAGGTTGTGAAGCCCTATCGCCGGCAAGCCGACGATAGGGCACAAGTCGATTTACTCAGCTGCAGGCTGACGCTTTCTCAGCGGAGCCATGCCGTCGGAACTGGCCAGTGGCGCGTTGGCCTTTGGCTTGGCGGTTGGCTTGCGCTTGGCTGCAGCCTTCTTGTCCCCCGACTTCTTCTCGACCTTTTTCTTCTTGGTCCCGGCAGCCTTGCCCGAGGCCTTGACCTTTTTCGGCCCGTTGTAGGTACCTTTGACTTCCTTGATAACCCGGCGCTCGAACTGCTGCTTGAGGTAGCGTTCGATGCTCGACATCAAGTTCCAGTCGTTGTGGGTGATCAACGAGATGGCCAGGCCTTCCCCCCCGGCACGGCCGGTACGGCCAATGCGGTGCACGTACTCGTCGCCACTGCGCGGCATGTCGAAGTTGATCACCAGGTCAAGGCCGTCGATGTCCAGGCCACGGGCCGCCACGTCGGTCGCCACCAGCACCTTGGAGCTGCCCTGCTTGAAGCGGTCGATGGCCAGCTTGCGGTCTTTCTGGTCCTTTTCACCGTGCAGTACGAAGACCTTGACGTCCTTGGCCACCAGGTGACCATAGATGCGGTCTGCCAGGGCACGGGTGTTGGTGAAGATGATCGCCTTCTGGTAGGTCTCGTTTTCCAGCAACCACTGGACGATCTTCTCTTTGTGCTGGTCGTGGTCAGCCATGATGATCTGCTGACGCGTGCCCTCGGCCAGTTGCGAGACGCTGTTGAGCATCAGGTGCTCAGGGTCTTTCAACACCTTGCCGATGATGTCACGCAGTGCCGCACCACCGGTGGTGGCGGAGAACAGCAGGGTCTGCTCGCGGTTCTCGCACTCCTTGCACAGGCGCTCCATGTCTTCGGCAAAGCCCATGTCGAGCATGCGGTCGGCTTCGTCGAGGATCATCACCTTGACATGGGACAGGTCCAGGTTACCGGCATTGAGCTGTTCGAGCAGACGGCCCGGGGTGCCGATCAGCACGTCCGGTACCTTGCGCAGCATGGCGGCCTGTTCCTTGAAGTCTTCACCGCCGGTAACCAGGCCAGCCTTGATGTAGGTGAACTGGGAGAACAGCTGCACCTGCTTGAGGGTCTGCTGCGCCAGCTCGCGGGTAGGCAGCAGGATCAGCGCGCGGATTTCCACGCGTGGGCCGCTCAGGTCGACCAGGCGGTTGAGCATCGGCAGGACGAATGCCGCGGTCTTGCCGCTGCCGGTCTGCGCGGTCACACGCAAGTCACGCCCTTGCAGGGCCAGGGGGATGGCCGCTGCCTGCACCGGGGTCGGCTCGACAAATTTAAGCTCGGCCACGGCTTTAAGCAGGCGTTCGTGCAGGGCGAATTGGGAAAACACGGAGGTAACCTCAGGCAAGTGCGGGAAATTCAGTTGCATAGGGTAACGTTTTCTGCCGCCATAGCCGAATTTCTTTTGGCAACTTTATCGGCTTCCGCGCTCTAATGGCGCTTCGTTTGGCAATACAGACCGCTCACAACCCCATGGATATCCAACGAATCTGGCGTGACTCCCTCGACCTCTGGGGCACCCTCGACCAACATCCCATGCTCCACGCCGCCATCGGCCTGGCCGTCCTGCTGCTGATTTCCCTGGTGGTCGGCCGCCTGGCGCGCTTCCTGATGCTGCACGGTACCCGCCTGCTGGCACGCCAACAGGCGCTGAAATGGCTGGATGACCTGCGCCACAATAAAGTCCTGCACCGGCTGGCCCAGACCACACCATCGCTGGTGCTGCAGTTTGGCCTGAAACTGGTGCCGGAGTTGTCCGACACGGCGCAGCACTTCCTCGGCAACGTCGCCCTGGCCTTCACCCTGCTGTTCATGACCATGGCCCTGTCGTGCCTGCTCGATGCCCTGCTCGACATCTACGCCCGCACCGAGCACGCCCGCACCCGCTCGATCAAGGGCTATGTGCAACTGGCCAAGATGATGCTGTGGATTTTCGCCTCCATCGTCATCGTCGCCACCCTGATCGACCGCTCGCCATTGCTGCTGCTGTCGGGCCTGGGTGCCATGTCGGCGGTGCTGCTGTTGGTCTACAAGGACACGCTGCTGTCGTTCGTGGCCAGCGTGCAGCTGACCAGCAACGACATGCTGCATGTGGGTGACTGGATCGAAATGCCCCAGGTGGGCGCCGACGGTGACGTGGTGGACATCACCTTGCACACGGTGAAGGTGCAGAACTTCGACAAGACCATCGTCTCGATCCCGACCTGGCGGCTGATGAGCGAGTCGTTCCGCAACTACCGCGGCATGCAGCAGTCGGGCGGCCGGCGCATCAAGCGCAGCCTGTTCATCGACGCCGCAGGTGTGCGCTTTCTCACACGCGAAGAGGAGCAGCGCCTCACCCAGGTGCGCCTGTTGGGCGACTACCTGGCCAGCAAGCGCCAGGAACTGCAAACCTGGAACGAAGCCCTGGGGCCGGTGGCCGAGCTGTCCGCCAACCGGCGCAAGCTGACCAACATCGGCACCTTCCGCGCCTTTGCTCTGGCTTACCTGAAGAACCACCCCAACGTGCATCAAGGCATGACCTGCATGGTTCGCCAGATGCAGACCACCGCCGAAGGCGTGCCGCTGGAGATCTACTGCTTCACCACGACCACGGTGTGGGCGGAGTATGAGCGGATCCAGGGGGATATCTTCGATTACCTGTTGGCGGTGTTGCCGGAGTTCGGGTTGAGCTTGTACCAGCAGCCTAGCGGCAATGACATGCGGGCGGGGTTGGCGGGGCGACTGTCAAATGAACCTGTGCCGCGTCGTCTGGAAGACATGAGCGAGGCTTGAGGCTGACGGGGCCGCTTTGCGGCCCATCGCAGGCAAGCCAGCGCCTACTCGAGTTTCAGCCCCACCAACGGCCACGGGCTGGCTTGCCCCATGCCCCGTTTCTCGGCCAGGAACGCCCCCAGTGAAATCAGCGCGCACGGGGTGGTCGCCAGCGCCAGCATGTCGAGAAAATGCAGCACCGGCTCCGCCAGGCCCAAACCAGAAACCGCCCAGGCCGCCGACGCACAAGGGGATACCGATGTAGCCATGCGGGTTCATTCACGCCTTGTTGCCAAGCGGTACCTGAGCACGGCTGCCCAACCGGCTCAGCCACACCGACGCCAGAATCACTGCCCCGCCGATGAACAGCCGCCCTAGCGGCTCGTGCTGGTTCCAGATCAACAGGTTGAGCAACAGCCCCACCGGCACATGCAGGTTGTTCATCACCGCCAGTGTCGCCCCGGAGACCAGGCACGCGCCCTTGTTCCACCAGTACAGGCCCAATGCAGTAGGGCACAGCCCGAGGAACAACAGCACCAGCCATTGCACATCGGTGCTCGGCAAGTGCTGGGCATTACCGAACAGCACAAACGCCGGCAACACCACGATCAAGGCCCCCAGGTAGAAGTAGCCGAAGCGCGTGTAGTGCGGCAGGTTGCTGGGGTTTCGGGCGACCAGATGGCGGTACAGCACCTGGCCGGCGGCATAGGTGAAGTTGGCCAGCTGCAGCAGCAGGAAGCCGATGAAGAACTCGCCGCTGATGCTGTCGAAGCGGATCACCGCGGCCCCGGCCACCGCCACCAGCGCCGCGAGCAACGCCCACGGGTTGAAACGCCGGTTCAAGGCGTCCTCGATCAAGGTGACGTGCAACGGCGTGAGGATGGTGAACAACAGCACTTCCGGCACGGTGAGCACGCGAAAGCTCAGGTACAGGCACACATAGGTGATGCCGTACTGCAGCGCGCCGATCAGCAGCATCGAGCGCATGAAGCGCGGCTCGACCTGGCGCCAGCGGGTCAGCGGCAGAAACACCAGGCCCGCCAGCAGCACCCGCGCGAGCACGGCAAAGTAGCTGTCGACGTGCCCGGCCAGATACTCGCCGATCAAGCTGAAGGAAAACGCCTGGATCAGCGCGACGATAATCAGGTAGCCCATGGTTGCCTCTCGTGGATCAAGGCGGCGACCTTAGCGGGTTGCGGCCGCTGTGTTCAACCATGAGGAATGTAGGGATGGCAGCGCGCGCGACCGTTCCGGTCCTAAAAGCAGACCGCCTTGGCCACGGTAAAATAGGTTCTTCACAGAATGTTGGGGAAGTGGGGCTGCTATGCGCTTGTCGGGAGATAGGGTGATGGCGGCTAGCTGCCTGTCTTGGATTTGGAGGTGGGGCGGAAATCGAGCGCCGCCCGCGCGGCGCATCGCGACGCAAGGCCTCTCCTACATTTGTTTCGGGCCAATTATGCCTGAGGTATTGGCGCGCGGCCCCTTGGTGCCCGCCTAAATATCGCGTCGTACTAACAAAGCGGTCGCGCGCAAATGCCACAGGTCTCACTGGCCCGAAACAAATGTAGGAGCGGCCTTGCGTCGCGATGCGCCGCGCGGGCGGCGCTCGATCTGATAGGCGCTGAAAATGCCAAGCCAGGCACCTGGTGGCCCCGAATCCAATCTCCAGGCATCCACAACCTCCCCCCAAAAAAAAGCCCGGCCATTGGCCGGGCAGGTACACCCAAAGGAGCAAACAAGGTGTCAGGCTTGGGAATTCGTTGACGCTCAGGCCACCGCAGCCAGTTTGGCCTTGGCCTGGTTGAGGCCCTTCTCGAAGAAGTCGCCGCTCATGTTCAGGCCCTCGGCATGGATGAAGTTCACATCGTGAATGCCGATGAATGCCATCACCTGGCGCAGGTACGGTTCCTGATGGTCGCTGGTGGCGCCGGCATGAATACCGCCGCGGGCAGTCAGGACGATGGCGCGCTTGCCGGTCAGCAGGCCTTGCGGGCCGGTCGGGGTGTACTTGAAGGTGATGCCGGCGCGCAGTACATGGTCCAGCCAGGCCTTGAGGGTGCTGGGGATGGTGAAGTTGTACATCGGCGCGGCCATCACCAGCACGTCGGCCGCCAACAGCTCATCGGTCAATTCGTTGGAGCGGGCCAGCGCGTCCAGTTCGGCGGCGCTGCGCTGCGCCTCGGGCTTCATCCAGCCACCGAGCAGGTTGGCATCCAGGTGGGGCACCGGGCTCACGGCCAGGTCACGTACGTTGATCTCGTCGGCCGGGTGGGCCGCCTGCCATTGCTGGATGAAGTCGCGGGTCAGCTGACGGGAAACGGAATCCTGCTGGCGGGCGCTGCTTTCGATGATCAGTACGCGGGACATGGGGTGCCTCCATCGGCAAATAGGGTGCGATTCGATGGAGGTGAGATTAAGGCTTGACCTATCGATAAAAAAGCGTAAAAAGTGGGTTCAATCAATCGATTAATCAGTTTTATTCGGCCGCGCAGTTCACGCCGATCCGCAGCTTGATGATCTGGCGATTGAACTTGGCGGTCACATCGACGCTTTTACCTGCCGGTACGTTCACCCGGCGCACCCGCGGCGCTTCCGGGCCGTTGCGGAACGTTACCTTGCAGGCTGCCGGTACCTGCCCGTAGTTGTTGAGGGTGATGGCACCAATATCGTAGGCAGTGTCGTAGGCGGTGTAGTCGAGTTTGACCCCGTCCAGCTGCTTCTCCACATCGATGGGGTAAGCCATGGCCCCGAGGGGCAGGCACATCAGTATTGCCGCACAACATTTCTTCATGGGGCGCTCTCCTTGGAAGAGCGCAGCTTAGGACAACAGGAGCGAAACATGAAAGCGCCGCGCGTAACCCTTGATCAGTGGCGAACCCTGCAAGCAGTGGTCGATCACGGGGGGTTTGCCCAGGCCGCCGAGGCACTGCACCGTTCGCAGTCATCGGTCAGCTACACCGTGGCACGCATGCAAGAGCAGCTCGGTGTACCGCTGCTGCGCATCGACGGGCGCAAGGCCGTGCTCACCGAAGCCGGCAACGTGCTGCTGCGCCGTTCGCGCCACCTGGTCAAGCAGGCCAGCCAGCTCGAAGACCTTGCCCATCACATGGAGCAAGGCTGGGAAGCCGAAGTGCGCGTGGTGGTCGATGCCGCCTACCCCAGCGCCCGGCTGGTACGTGCCTTGAGTGCATTCATGCCGCAGAGCCGTGGCTGCCGGGTGCGTCTGCGCGAAGAGGTGCTGTCGGGCGTCGAAGAAGTGCTGCGTGAAGGCATCGCCGACCTTGCCATCAGCAGCTACAGCATCGGCGGCTACCTGGGTGCCGAACTGAGCGCGGTGGAGTTCATCGCCGTTGCCCACCCCGAACACAGCCTGCACCGCCTCGGCCGGGACATCACCTTCCAGGACCTGGAAAGCCAGCTGCAGGTGGTGATCCGCGACTCCGGCCGCGCGCAACCGCTCGATGTCGGTTGGCTGGGTGCCGAGCAGCGCTGGACCGTCGGCAGCCTGGGCACCGCCACCACCTTCGTCAGCAGCGGCCTGGGCTTTGCCTGGTTGCCCCGGCACATGATCGAACGGGAGCTGCGCGAGGGGGTGCTCAAGGCGCTGCCGTTGGACCAGGGTGGCAGCCGCCACCCACTGTTCTACCTTTATTCGAGCAAAGAGAAGACCCTGGGCCCGGCCACGCAGATTCTCATCGACCTGCTGCGCAACTTCGACACCGCGCCCCTGGACGTGCCCTTCGCAGCCCCCCCGCAAGCCTGAGAGGACCGCGCCCATGGCCTATTTCGAACACGAAGGATGCTTGCTGCATTACGAGCAATATGGCCAGGGCGAACCCTTGGTGCTGCTGCATGGCCTGGGCTCCAGCTGCCAGGACTGGGAGCTGCAGATACCCCTGCTGAGCCATCACTACCGGGTGATTGCCATGGACATCCGCGGCCACGGCCGCTCCGACAAGCCCCGCGACGGCTACCAGATCGCCACCTTCAGCGAAGACCTGCTGGCTTTGCTCGAACACTTGCAGACCGGCCCGGTGCACTTCGTCGGCCTGTCGATGGGCGGCATGGTCGGTTTCCAGTTCGCCGTCGACCACCCGCAGTGGCTGCGCAGCCTGTGCATTGTCAACAGCGCCCCCGAGGTCAAGCGCCGCACCCGCAGTGACTGGGCCTGGTGGGCCAAGCGTTGGGGCCTGGCACGCCTGCTCAGTGTCGAGACCGTTGGCAAAGGGCTGGCCGAACGGCTATTCCCCAAGCCCGGGCAAGCCGACCTGCGCCAGAAGATGGCCCAGCGCTGGGCACGCAACGACAAGCGCGCCTACCTCAAGAGCTTCGACGCCATCGTCGACTGGGGCGTGCAGGAACGCATCGGGCAAATCCGCTGTCCCACGCTGGTGATCGCCGCCGACCACGATTACACGCCGATACAACTCAAAGAGCGCTACGTCGCCCTGATGCCCCAGGCCAGGCTGGTAGTCATCGACGATTCCCGGCACGCTACGCCCCTCGATCAACCCGAGGTCTTCAACCAGACCCTGCTGCAGTTCCTTGCAGCCGCTTCCACCTCTCAAGGATCTTTGAGCCCATGCTGAAAAAACTCCTGCTCACCGCCTGCTCGGTTGCCTTCGCCACCAGCGTCATGGCGTCCGACAAGACCCCTCACGTATTGCTGGACACCAGCTTCGGTCAGGTCGAAATCGAGTTGAATGCCGAAAAGGCGCCGATCAGTACCAAGAACTTCCTCCAGTACGTCGACAGCGGTTTCTACAACAACACCATCTTCCACCGCGTGATCCCGGGCTTCATGGTTCAGGGCGGCGGTTTTACCGATCGGATGGCGCAGAAAGACACCCAGGCCCCAATCCGTAACGAGGCCAGCAACGGCCTGCTGAACACCCGCGGCACCCTGTCCATGGCCCGCACTTCGGACCCGAACTCGGCCACCAGCCAGTTCTTCATCAACGTGGCCGATAACGACTTCCTCAACCCGGGCCGTGACCGCGGCTATGCGGTGTTCGGCAAGGTGACCAAAGGCATGGAAGTGGTCGACCAGATCGTCAACTCACCGACCACTGTCAAGAACGGTATGCGCGACGTGCCGGCCGATCCGGTCTACATCAAGTCCGCCAAACGCATCGACTGACCGCAGGCTTCACAGGGATGTGAAACCGCCTGAGGGTCGGACGAACAGGAGTGTTGTCACCCATGCTGTACCGCCGTTTCGAAAGACTGATCGATATTTTCCGTGAGGCACCGAGCGAAGCGCCGCCGAGCACGGTGTGGCCGTTCTACCTGTATTACCTGCGCCAGGTCTGGCCCAGCTTTGTCGCCCTGCTGGTGGTAGGGCTGATTGCCTCGCTGATCGAAGTGGCGATGTTCAGCTACCTGAGCCGCATCATCGACCTGGCCCAGGGCACGCCCAATGCCAACTTCTTCAGCGAGCACAGCGGTGAGCTGATCTGGATGCTGGTGGTGGTGCTACTGTTACGCCCGCTGTTCTTCGGCCTGCACGACCTGCTGGTGCACCAGACCATCAACCCGGGCATGACCAGCATGATTCGCTGGCAAAACCACACCTATGTGCTCAAACAGAGCCTGAATTTCTTCCAGAGCGATTTCGCCGGGCGCATTGCCCAGCGCATCATGCAGACCGGCAACTCGCTGCGTGATTCGGCGGTACAGGCGGTGGATGCGCTGTGGCACGTCCTGATCTACGCCGTCAGTGCACTGGTGCTGTTCGCCGAGGCCGACTGGCGCCTGATGCTGCCGCTGCTGGCGTGGATCGCCTGCTACATCGGCGCGCTGTTCTACTTCGTGCCCCGGGTCAAGGCGCGCTCGGTGATTTCGTCCGACGCACGCTCCAAGCTGATGGGGCGCATCGTCGACGGCTACACCAACATCGCCACCCTGAAGCTGTTCGCCCACACCGACTACGAGCAGCAGTACGCCCGCGAGGCGATCCGCGAACAGACCGAGAAAACCCAGCTGGCCTCCCGCGTCATCACCAGCATGGACGTGGTCATCACCACCCTCAACGGCTTGCTGGTGGTCGGCACCACGGGCCTGGCGCTGTGGCTGTGGAGCCAGTCGCTGATCACCGTGGGCGCAATCGCCCTGACCACCGGCCTGGTGATCCGCATCGTCAACATGTCGGGCTGGATCATGTGGGTGGTCAACGGCATCTTCGAGAACATCGGCATGGTCCAGGACGGCCTGCAGACCATCGCCCAGCCGGTCACCGTCACCGACAAGCCCAATGCGCCTGCACTGAAGGTAAGCCGTGGCGCGGTGCACTTCGACGACGTGGACTTCCACTACGGCAAGGCCAGCAACGTGATCGAGGGGCTCAACCTGGACATTCGCCCGGGCGAGAAGATTGGCCTGATCGGCCCGTCAGGCGCGGGCAAATCGACCCTGGTCAACCTGCTGCTACGCCTGTACGACGTGCAGGGCGGGCGCATCCTGATCGATGGCCAGGACATCGCCGAAGTGAGCCAGGCCAGCCTGCGCGCACAAATCGGCATGATCACCCAGGACACCTCGCTGTTGCACCGCTCGATCCGTGACAACTTGCTGTACGGCCGCCCCGAGGCCAGCGAAGCGGCACTGCACGAAGCGGTGCGCCGCGCCCGCGCCGACGAGTTCATACCACAGCTGTCCGACGCCCAGGGGCGTACCGGCTTCGATGCCCATGTGGGCGAGCGTGGGGTCAAGCTGTCTGGCGGCCAGCGCCAACGTATCGCCATTGCGCGGGTGCTGCTGAAGAATGCACCGATCCTGATCATGGACGAGGCCACCTCGGCGCTGGACTCGGAGGTCGAGGCAGCGATCCAGGAAAGCCTGGAGACCCTGATGCAAGGCAAGACGGTAATCGCTATCGCGCACCGGCTTTCAACCATTGCCCGGATGGACCGCCTGGTAGTGCTGGACAAGGGGCATATCGTCGAAAGCGGCAGCCACAGTGAACTGCTGGCGCAACAAGGGTTGTATGCGCGGTTGTGGCATCACCAGACCGGGGGGTTCGTCGGGGTGGATTGAGCCCGGCCGGTGCAGCCGAGGCAGGTTTCAATCCCTGCGGTAGGGCAACATCCCCCGCGCCTCCTCGGCATACCCCTGCACCCCTTCGCGCTCCTGCAACAAGAACCCCTCGACCGCCCGCCGCAACCCCGGGTGCAACAGGTAATGCCACGACCGCGTCAGCACCGGCTCGAACCCACGGATCAGCTTGTGCTCGCCCTGGGCCCCCGCATCAAAGCGCTGCAAGCCTTCAGCAATGGCAAAGTCCATGCCCTGGTAGAAGCAGGTCTCGAAGTGCAGCCGGTCGAATTCATCCAGGCACCCCCAGTAACGGCCATACAGGCTGTCGTCGCCCACCAGGCTCAGGGCCATGGCCACGTCACGCCCACCCTGCCTCGCCATCACCACCCGCAGTGCCTCGGGCATGCGCTCGGCCAGCAGGCTGAAGAATTCACGGGTCAGGTACGGGGCGCGCCTGCGTACCGCATACGTGTTGGCGTAGCACAGGTAGACAAAATCCCACTGCGCCTCCGTCAGTTGCTCCCCCCGGTACCACTGGAAGTCGATGCCCTGCCCGGCCACCTGTTCGCGCTCCTTGCGCATCTGCTTGCGCTTGCGCGAGCTGAGCGTGTCGAGGAAATCCTGGAAGTCTCGATAACCGCGGTTACGCCAGTGAAACTGGCAACCAAGGCGCTCCATCCAGCCTGGCAAGCTGGCCATCTGTTGGTCCAGGGCCGGGTCGGTGAAGTTGATGTGCGCACCAGAAAGCCCGCCCTTGCCCAGGTATTCGGGTAGCGCTTGCAACACCAGCAGGCCGTCGGCGGGGTCGGCAGCCAGCAGGCGCGGGCCGCTGACCGGGCTGAACGGCACCGCGCCGAGCAACTTGGGGTAATAGGCGATGCCTGCCCGCTCACAGGCATCGGCCCAGCCGTGGTCGAACACATACTCGCCAAACGAATGCCACTTGCGGTAGGCCGGCATGACCGCGCGCACCTGCCCTTCCCGTTCCAGCACCAAGTGCTCGGCCGCCCAGCCGGTCGACGGTGCAACGCTGGCGCTGTCCTCCAGCGCAGTGAGGAAGGCGTGGCGCAGAAACGGCTGGCCAGCGGGCACCAGGGCATCCCAGGTGGCCGCCGGAAGATCACGCAGATGAGCAAGGCTGTACAGGCTGGTCACGGTTTCGACTCGCTTTCTTGAGGCGCTCAGTATCCCGGAAGAAGGGCCCATCACTCAAATGACGATCGCCCGGCCAACTCATTCATGCCCGATGGCTTAACAACAGTGCCACTAATTCGACATTAATCTGTAATCCCCCCTCGCAATACTTGCGCCTGTTTTCCGGAACCCCAGAACCTGTCTATTCAGGCCCTTTCCGAAGACATGCCAACACAGGGGCGGGCGCTGAGCCTCCCCCATTTTTTTCAGTAGGGAGAACCTTATGCGTCTTGTTTCCACACTTACCGGAGTGAGCCTCACCGGCATGATGCTGGCTCTGAGTACTCCGGCCAGTGCTGCTGTCGACGCCAAGTTGCTCGAAATGCTCCGCGCCAATGGCTCGATCAACCAGGCGCAGTACAACGAACTGCAAGGCGATCTGGCAAAAGAGACCAAGGAAAAGGCCGACCAGAAAGCTCAGTCCGAACGTATGAGTTCCTTTGAACAGAAAGTGGCATGGGCCGCCAAGACCCAGATCAAGGGTGATGTGCGCCTGCGCTACGAAGACGTCAACGTCGACGAGCCGAACAGCAGCAGCGGCAACCAGGACCGCCAGCGCGTTCGTGCCCGTGTCGGCTTCTACAGCGAGATCAACCCGCAAGTCGATGCCGGCGTACGCATCGCCACCGGCAGCAGCGCCGACCGTCGCTCCACCAACCAGAGCCTTGACAACTACTTCGACAAGAAGTCGCTGTGGGTCGACCTGGCCTACCTCGACTGGCACCCGATGGCGGTGCCGAACCTGCACCTGATCGGCGGCAAGATGCCCCAGCCATGGGTGAGCATGGGCGATATCATCTGGGACAGCGATATCAACCCCGAAGGCGTAGCAGCGACTTACAAGGCCGACCTGGGCGGCGCCGAAGTGTTCGCCAGTGCGGGCCAGTACACCCTCAAGGACAACGTCGACGGCGACGGTGTGCAGTACAAGCATGACGCGCAGGTCTACCACGGCCAGCTGGGTGCCAAGTTCGCCCCCGCCGACGTGCTGAAGGTCACCGTGGGTGCGAGCATCTATGGCTACGACAACGACAAGGAAGCGGCCATTCTGCAGTCGTTCGGCAACACCACCAACGAGTTCAACCTGGTGGAAGGCTTCGGCCAGCTGGACTTCACCGGCTTCGCCATCCCGCTGTCGGCCTACGGCCAGTACGTGAAAAACACCGAGAGCACCGACGGTGAAGACCAGGCCTGGCTGGCCGGTCTGAAGACCAAGGTTGGCGCCTGGAGCCTGGACTACAACTACCGTGATGTTCAGCGCAACGCTGTGGTCAGCCTGTTCACCGACTCCGACTTCGGCAACGGCTTCACCGGTTCGCGCGGGCACAAGTTCAAGGTCGGTTACGAAATCGACAAGAACTTCTCGCTGGGCGCTGCTTACCTGATGGCCAAGACCGATCTGTCGCAGTTGCCGAACAGCAATGCGGATGTCGATACGCTGCAGGTCGACCTGGAAGCCAAGTTCTAAGCAACCGCTTCTCTGTTTCACTCAAGGCGGGAAATGCCGACCCCATCCGGCATTTCCTGCCTTTTTTCGTCTGCCAGAAATGCGCCGGCCCCTTCGCGGATAAAACCGCGAAGGGGCCGGTACAGGTCCTTAAAAAAACCTAGCGCTTGCGCAGAATCACACTCCCCACCGAATACCCCGCACCAAACGAGCTCAGCACGCCCACCGCCCCCTCGGCCAGGTCATCCTGGTACAGGTGGAAGGCAATCACCGACCCTGCCGAACTGGTGTTGGCATAACGGTCCAGAATCACCGGTGCTTCTTCCTCGGTGGCTTCACGCCCCAGCAGCTTCTTGACGATCAGGTGGTTCATGCTCAGGTTGGCCTGGTGCAGCCAGAAGCGCTTGACGTCGCTCGGCTGCAGGTCGTTCGCCTCCAGGTGCTCACCGATCAGCTCGGCGACCTTCGGGCACACTTCACGGAACACCTTGCGCCCTTCCTGGATGAACAGTTTGTCTGCCGCCCCTTCACCCTCCTCCGCCGCGCGGTTGAGGAAGCCGAAGTTGTTGCGGATGTTGTTGGAGAACCCCGTCCACAACTTGCTGCTGACGATCTCGAACTGGTGCCTGGACGTGGCCTGGTCGGCCCGCTCGATCAGCACCGCAGTGGCGGCATCGCCGAAGATGAAGTGGCTGTCGCGGTCGCGGAAGTTCAGGTGCCCGGTGCAGACCTCGGGGTTGACCATCAGCACCGAACGCGCCTGGCCCAGTTGCACACTGTTGGCGGCGGTCTGGATGCCGAAGGTGGCCGACGAGCAGGCCACGTTCATGTCGAAGGCGAAGCCCTCGATGCCCAGTTCCTTTTGCACTTCGATGGCAATGGCTGGATACGGGCGCTGCAGGTTGGAGCAGGCGACAATCACGCCATCGACATCGGCAGCGGTGCGGCCTGCACGCTCCAGTGCCTGGCGCGCTGCAGCCACGGCCATTTCGCACAGAACCGACGGCTCGTCATTGGAGCGTTCTGGCAGGCGCGGTTTCATGCGTTGCGGGTCGAGAATGCCGGCCTTGTCCAGCACGAAGCGGCTCTTGATACCCGAGGCCTTTTCGATGAAAGCAGCGTCGGACAGCGGCGCTGCCTCGATCTCACCGCGCTCGATCGCGGCGGCGTTGTCGCGGTTGAACTGCTGCGACCAGGTATTGAAGGACTCCACCAGTTCTTCGTTGGAAATGCTCTGGGCCGGGGTATACAGGCCGGTGCCGCTGATCACGACGTTATGCACGGTCGTTCCTCTGGTCAAAGGCCATCGCCACGGGGCGCTGGCTGGAAACATGACTGAATAATGGCACTTTAGTGCCAATTCAAAGGCGAGGGCCGCGCCCTTGTGGGCGCGGGTTTACCCGCGAAGGGCCGCAATGCGGCCCCCAAACGCCTTGAAGTGTGCCACAAATCAAGGCAGTTAGCCTTCCACCTGGCTCCACTGTTTGCTCAATCGCTTGTCAGAAATCGGCACTTTCGTCCCTAGCTGCTGCGCGAACAACGACACCCGGTATTCTTCCAGCAACCAGCGGTACAACGTCAGTTGCTCATCGCGCTTGCCCTCTTGGGCGTGCTTGTCGGCGCGCGTCTTGTACTGGGCCCAGAGGTTGGCCAGCTCGCCGCTCCAGACGCGATCCTTCTGCACCTGCGAGCCCAGCTTCTCCAGGCGCAGCTCCACGGCCTTGAGGTAACGCGGCAGCTCCTTGAACCAGGCACCCGGGGTTTCGCGCACGAAGCCCGGGTACACCAGGTTGGCCAATTGTTGCTTGATGTCGTTCAGCGCCACCGCCTGGCTCAGGTCGATCTTGCCCTTGAAGCGCTTCTGCAGCCCATGCCACAACTTGAGCACCTCCAGGGTCAGGCGCGCCAGGCGCTCGGCATGCTCGGCCCAGCTGCCACGCTTGCGCTCAGCCAACCCGGCCAAGGCCGCGCCGTCACGGGGCAGCGGCTGTTCGCCTTCAAGGATGCAGCTGTCCAGGCTGGCCAGCAGAATGTCTTCGACCAGCGCCTCGACACGGCCCAGCTCGCGGTACAGCAAGCCCAGTTCGGTCAGCCCAGGCAGCTTGCCGCGCAAAAACTTGGCAGGCTCTGCCAACTGCTGCAACAACAGGCGCTGCAAGGCGCGGCGGTGCTGGAACTCGGCTTCGGCCTGGGTCGAGAAACGCCCTTCGCGAACAGTGCCGTTTTCCTCCACCAGCGCCGGGTACACGGTCATCGACAGGCCGGCGATCTTCTGTTGGGTGGTCTGCGCCACTTCGCTGAACGCCTTCGCCTGCACCGGCCGTTCGGCGTTTTCGCTGCGTGGCACCGCCAGCGCGGCCTGGCTGGCAGCGGCGAAGCGCGCGGTCAACTCGGCCAGGTCGCGGCCTTCGCCAAGGAACTTGCCCTGGGCATCGACCACTTCGATGTTCATCCGCAGGTGGCCTTCGACCAGGCTGACAGATTCTGCCCAGGCCTCGTCGGAAACACGTGCACCGGTCATGCGCAGCAGCTCCTGGCCCAACGCCTGGGGCAGCGCGCCCTGGCCGAAAGTCATGCGGGCCAGCGAAGCTTTGACGAAGTCCGGCACCGGCACGAAATTCTTGCGCAGCGCCTTGGGCAGGTTGCGCACCAGCGCCACGCACTTGGCTTCGAGCAGGCCCGGCACCAGCCACTCCAGGCGCTCGCCCGGCAGGCTCGGCAACAGCGGTGCCGGTACCCGCACCGTCACGCCGTCGCGCGGGTGGCCCGGTTCGAAGTGGTAGCTCAACGACAGGCGCAAGTCCCCCACCTGCAGGCTGTCCGGGTACTGCGCTGCGGTGACTTCGCTGGCCTCACGGGCCAGCACGTCTTCCTCGCGCATGATCAGCAGGTTGGCGTCCTTCTGGCTGGTCATGCGGTACCAGGCATCGAAGGTCGCGGTCTGGTGGATGTCCTCAGGCAGGCGCGCTTCGTAGAAGGCGTAGAGGGTCTCTTCGTCGGCCAGAATGTCGCGCCGGCGGGCCTTGGCCTCAAGTTCGTCGAGCTGTTCGAGCAGGCGCTTGTTGGCCGACAGGCACTTGGCCCGCGACTGGATTTCGCCGCCCACCAGCCCCTCGCGAATGAACAGCTCCCGCGATGTCACCGGGTCGATCGGGCCGAAGTGAACCGGGCGGCGGCCAACCAGAATCAGCCCGTACAAGGTGATCTGCTCGTACGCCACCACCTGCCCGCGCTTCTTCTCCCAATGCGGTTCGAAGTGGTTCTTCTTGACCAGGTGGGCCGCCAGCGGCTCGATCCAGTCGGGCTCGATGCGGGCGACCATGCGCGCATACAGCTTGGTGGTTTCCACCAGCTCGGCGGCCATCACCCACTGCGGACGCTTGCGGCCCAACCCCGAGGACGGGTGGACCCAGAAGCGCCGTTGGCGGGCACCTTGGTAATCGCCCTCCTCGGTCTTCTGGCCGATCTGGCTGAGCAGGCCGCTGAGGATTGCCTTGTGCATCCGTTGGTAATCGGACGGTTCCTTGTTGACCGTCAATTGCAGGTCCCGGCAGATCAGCGCCAACTGGCGGTGGGCGTCACGCCATTCGCGCAGCCGCAGGTAATTGAGGAAATTCTTACGGCACCAGTTGCGCAGCGGGCTGGCAGTCAACGCCTGGCGCTGCTCCTCGAAGCCCCGCCACAAATTGACCAGCGCGGCGAAGTCGGAGTCGACGTCCTTCCACTGGGCATGCGCCTGGTCGGCCGCCTGCTGGCGCTCCGGCGGCCGCTCGCGCGGATCTTGCACCGACAGCGCACTGGTGACGATCAACACTTCCTGCAGGCTGCCCTGACGGGCGCCTTCAAGCAGCATGCGGCCTAACCGTGGGTCGATGGGCAAACGCGCCAGTTGCCGCCCGAGCGGGGTCAACTGGTTTTCGCGGTTGACCGCCGAGAGCTCCTGCAACAGGTTGAAACCATCGCTGATAGCCTTGCCATCCGGCGGCTCGATGAACGGGAACGCATCGATCGCACCCAGGCGCAGGTGCAGCATCTGCAGGATCACCGCCGCCAGGTTGGTGCGCAGAATCTCCGGGTCGGTGAACGCCGGCCGGCCGTTGAAATCCTCTTCACTGTACAGGCGCACGCAGATGCCAGGCTCGACCCGGCCGCAACGGCCTTTACGCTGGTTGGCACTGGCCTGGGATACCGCCTCGATCGGCAGGCGCTGGACCTTGGCCCGGTAGCTGTAGCGGCTGATGCGGGCGGTGCCGGTGTCGATCACGTAGCGAATGCCCGGCACCGTCAGCGAGGTCTCGGCAACGTTGGTGGCCAGGATCACCCGGCGCCCGGTATGCGACTGGAAAATGCGCTGCTGCTCGGCGGGCGACAGGCGTGCATACAGCGGCAGAATCTCGGTATGGCGCAGTTGCGCCTTGCGCAGGATCTCGGCCGCGTCGCGGATTTCCCGCTCACCCGGCAAGAAGATCAAGACATCACCCGGCCCCTTGCCCTGGCTGCGCTCGTGTTGCGCCAGTTCATCCAGGGTGGCGAGGATGGCCTGGTCGACGGTGAGGTCATCCTCGATCTGGTTGCCTTCCTCGTCCTGCTCGCTGGTCAGCGGGCGGTACCAGGTTTCTACCGGGAAGGTGCGCCCGGAGACTTCAATGATAGGTGCACCGTCGAAGTGCTTGGAGAAACGCTCGAGGTCGATGGTCGCCGAGGTGATGATCAGCTTCAGTTCCGGGCGGCGGTGCAACAGGGTCTTGAGGTAGCCGAGCAGGAAGTCGATGTTGAGGCTGCGTTCGTGGGCTTCGTCGACGATGATCGTGTCGTAGCGTTCGAGAAAGCGGTCGTGCTGGGTTTCAGCCAGCAGGATGCCGTCGGTCATCAGCTTGACCAGGGTGTTGGAATCACTCTGGTCCTCGAAACGCACCTGGTAACCAACCAGCCCACCAAGCGGCGTGCCGAGTTCTTCGGCGACACGGGCGGCGACGCTGCGCGCAGCAATCCGGCGTGGCTGGGTATGGGCAATCAGGCCATGGCTGCCACGCCCCAGCTCAAGGCAGATCTTCGGCAACTGGGTGGTCTTGCCCGAGCCGGTCTCACCGGCGATGACCAGCACCTGGTGCTCGGCCAGCGCCTTTTTGATCTCGTCACGCTTGGCTGCAATGGGCAGGCTGTCGTCGTAACGCACGGTCGGCACGCTTTGCTGGCGCGCGGTGACCTGGGCGCAGGAGGCCTGGACCTTTTCCGCCCACTGGGCGAGCTTGGCCTCGTCGGGGCGCTTGCGCAGCTCATGCAGTTGCCGACGCAGACGATGGCGGTCGGCGATCATGGCGTGGTCGATGTTTTTCAGGAGCTGGTCGATGGCTTGATCTGTCATGGGGCTTTTTAGTGATGCAGGTGGGCCTGCTTTTTCATGATCGGCATTTGAAGAGGCGCGATTGTCGCAGATTTGCCCGTTCTCTGCTGGCTCCTGCACCCAGCACCTCGCCGCAAATGTTTAGCCGACACCGATGTAAAGGTTGCCATTCACTGCTTTAATCAACCTTACGCCGCATGTGAGTATCAAAGGCATGATCCCTGCCCCGTTCACCGTGCCCCCGCAGTCCCGCCCTTCGCTCCCGAAGGCCCGGACCCGTGCCGGTGAAAATCCGCTGGTGCACATCATCCTCGCGTTCTGGGCCTTGTGGCACTGTCGCCACGCGCGCCCACCGGATACTTCGCTCACGCATCACTGACCAAACCCGGCCCGCTGCTGGCCGATCGTTTCAGTTTGACCCCACGGTTGCCCGCGGCGGTCATGTGCGCCCATGAGCGAATCCGACATGCACTTTGCAAACCCCGAACACGCCAGCCAGTTCCTGGCCGACAACCCCGATATCGAGCTGATCGAACTGTTCATCCTCGACGCCAACGGTGTACCCCGCGGCAAGCTGCTGCACCGCGAGGAACTGCTGGCGGTGTACCAGACCGGTCGCCCGCTGCCCAGCACCATCATGGGCCTGACCCTCAACGGCGATGACGTCGAAAACTCAGGCCTGGTCTGGGATGTCGGCGACATCGACTGCCGCGCCTACCCGCTGGAGGGCAGCCTGGTACGCCTGCCGTGGCGGCGCGTGCCGACTGCCGCAGTGCAGGTCAGCATGCACCCCAGCGAGGGCCTGCCGGCCAGCATTGCCGACCCGCGCCATGTGCTGCTGCGCACCATCGATGCACTCAAGGCTGACGGCTACCACCCGGTGATGGCCTGCGAGCTTGAGTTCTACCTGCTCGACCAGAAGCGTGATGCCCAGGGCCGACCGCAGCCTGCCCTGGACAACGACGGCGGCCGGCCACGCAGCACCCAGGTGTATGGCCTGCGTGAGCTTGAGCAGATCGAGCCGTTTCTCGCCGACCTCTACGCTGCCTGCAAGGCCCAGGGCATTCCGGCCCGCACGGCGATCTCCGAGTATGCACCCGGTCAGGTGGAAATCACCCTTGAGCACGGCGATGCCCTGGCGGCAATGGACCAGGCCGTACGCTACAAGCGCCTGGTCAAAGGCGTGGCCCATGCCCATGGCATGCAGGCCTGCTTCATGGCCAAACCGTTCGCGCAACTGGCCGGCACCGGCATGCACATGCACTTGAGCCTGGCCGACAGCGCCGGCAACAACCTGTTCGCCAGCGAAGACAAGGCCGGTACGCCACTGTTGCGCCAAGCGGTGGCCGGCATGCTGCGCCACCTGCGCGATTCGCTGTTGTTGTTCTGCCCCAACGCCAACTCGTTCCGCCGCTTCCAGGCCAACAGCTACGCGCCACTTGCGCCGACCTGGGGGGTCGACAACCGCACGGTCAGCCTGCGGGTACCAGGCGGCCCGGCCAACAGCCGGCACGTGGAGCACCGCATCTGTGGCGCCGATGCCAACCCGTACCTGGCGGCAGCGGCAATCCTCGCCGCCAGCCACCGAGGTATTCGCGAACAGCTGGACCCTGGCGCCCCCGTTGAAGGCAACGGCTACGCCCAGGCCACCGAGCACCTGCCCACCGACTGGCTGACCGCCCTGGATGCCCTGCAGCATTCGGACTGGGCGCGCGAAGCACTGGGCGCGGACTTCCTCGGCGTGTACCTGAAGGTCAAGCGCGCCGAGTACCGCCAGTTCATGGCCGAAGTCAGCGAGCAGGACTGGCGCTGGTACCTGCACCAGGCCTGAGCCCCATTCATAACAAGGAACACCCATGAACGCAGCACTGAACCAGGGGCCGGCCCAACGTGCGCCGTCCTATTACAACGCCACCCTGAATGACCATACGCAGTACCCGACCCTCAAGGGCACCGAGCAGGTAGACGTGGCGATCATCGGCGGTGGGTTCACCGGCGTGGCCACTGCCGTGGAGTTGGCCGAGCGCGGCCTTAAAGTGGCTATCGTCGAAACCAACCGCATCGGCTGGGGTGCCAGCGGGCGCAATGGCGGGCAGGTGACCGGCAGCTTGTCGGGCGACGAAGCCATGCGTACACAGATGCGCAACCGCCTGGGCAGCGAGGTGGATGATTTCATCTGGCACCTGCGTTGGCGCGGGCACCAGGTCATCGAGCAACGGGTGGCCCGCTACGGTATCGACTGCGACCTCAAGCGCGGCCACCTGCATGCGGCGATGAAACCGTCGCACCTGAACGAGCTGCGCGGGTTCGAGGCCGAAGCCCAGCGTCGCGGCATGGGCGACCAGGTGCAGATGCTCGACCGCAACGCCATGGCCCAGCACCTGCAAAGCCCGCTGTACCTGGGTGCATTGAAGAACCGACGCAACCTGCACCTGCACCCGCTCAACCTGTGCCTGGGCGAGGCGCGTGCCGCCCATAGCCTGGGGGCATTGATCTTTGAAAACTCAGAGGTGCTGGACATCGTCCACGGCCCGCGCCCGGCAGTAGTGACAGCCCAGGGGCGGATCGAAGCCCGCCAGGTGATGCTGGCGGGCGATGTCTATCACAAGCTGGAACAGCGCAAGCTCAAGGGCAAGATCTTTCCGGCCATGGGCGGCATCGTCACCACCGCACCGCTGGGCGAGCTGGCCGAGCAGATCAACCCGCAGGACCTGGCGGTATACGACTGCCGCTTTGTCCTCGACTATTACCGCCTGACTGCCGACAAGCGTTTGCTATTTGGCGGCGGCGCCAACTATTCCGGGCGCGATTCACGCGATATCGAAGCAGAGCTGCGCCCGTGCATCGAGCGCACCTTCCCGGCGCTCAAAGGGGTACCGATCGAGTTCCAGTGGAGCTGCGCCATGGGTATCGTGGTCAATCGCATCCCGCAACTGGGCAAGCTCTCGGACAATGTCTGGTACTGCCAGGGTTATTCCGGGCATGGCATTGCCACCAGCCACATCATGGGCGAGATCATGGCCGAAGCGCTGACCGGGACTCTGGAGAAGTTCGATACCTTTGCCCAGTGCAAGCATGTGCGGGTGCCAATGGGGGAACTGCTGGGGAATCCGCTGTTGGCGGCGGGAATGTGGTACTACCAGATGCTTGAGAAACTGCGCTGATCGACGCGCGTGCTGGTGTAGGAGCGGCCTTGCGTCGCGAAAGGGGCGCGTAGCGGCCCTAGATTTCAGCTTCGCCGCATAGTTTCAGCTTCGCCGCATAGATTGTCGGGGCCGCTTTGCGGCCCTTTCGCGACGCAAGGCCGCTCCTACATCGATCGCTGCGTGGGTTAGGCGATCTTTTTGAGGCCCTGCTTCTTCAGCTCTTCGTCACGCAATTCACGGCGCAGGATCTTGCCCACGTTGGTGGTCGGCAACGTATCGCGGAACTCGATGTAGCGCGGCACCTTGTAACCGGTGACGTTGGCACGCATGTGCTCCATCACCTGCTCCTTGGTCACGGTCATGCCCGGTTTGACCACGATGAACATCTTGATCACTTCACCCGACTTCTCGTCCGGCACACCAATGGCCGCGCACTGCAGCACACCGGGCAAGCCGGCGAGCACGTCTTCCAGCTCGTTGGGGTACACGTTGAAACCCGAGACCAGGATCATGTCCTTCTTGCGGTCGACGATGCGCATGTAACCGTCCGGCTGAATCAACGCGATGTCACCGGTCTTGAGCCAGCCTTGGCTGTCGAGGATCTCGGCGGTGGCGTCCTCGCGCTGCCAGTAGCCCTTCATCACTTGCGGGCCCTTGATGCACAGTTCACCCACCTCGCCCAGCGGCAGTTCATTGCCACTGTCGTCGATAACCTTGCACAGCGTCGAGGGCACCGGGATACCGATGGTACCGACCTGGTTGGCCTCGGACGGGTTGACCGCAGCCACCGGGCTGGTTTCGGTCATGCCGTAACCTTCGCAGATGGCGCACCCGGTCACGGCCTTCCAGCGCTCGGCCACGCTCAGTTGCAGGGCCATGCCGCCAGACAAGGTGATTTTCAGCGCCGAGAAGTCCAGGGCGCGGAACCCCTCGTTGTTGCACAGGGCGACGAACAAGGTGTTGAGGCCGACGAAGCCGCTGAATTTCCACTTGCCCAGCTCTTTGACCATCGCCGGCAAATCACGCGGGTTGCTGATGAGCACGTTGTGGTTGCCGATCAGCATCATCGCCATGCAATGGAAGGTGAAGGCGTAGATGTGGTACAGCGGCAGCGGCGTGATCAGGATCTCGCAACCTTCATGCAGGTTCGAGCCCATCAGCGCCCGGCACTGCAGCATGTTGGCCACCAGGTTGCGGTGGCTCAGCATCGCGCCCTTGGCCACGCCCGTGGTACCGCCAGTGTATTGCAGCACCGCGACGTCGCTGGCTTGCGGGTTGGCTTCGGTGACCGGCTGGCCCTTGCCCAGTGCCAGGGCGTCGTTGAAGCGCACGGCACGCGGCAAGTTGTAGGCCGGCACCATCTTCTTCACGTACTTGATGACACTGTTGATCAGCAGGCGCTTGAGCGGCGGCAGCAGGTCGGCCACTTCGGTGACGATGACATGCTTGACCTGAGTCTTGGGCAGCACTTTTTCAGCCAGGTGGGCCATGTTGGCCAGGCACACCAGCGCCTTGGCGCCGGAGTCGTTGAACTGGTGCTCCAGCTCCCGCGCGGTGTACAGCGGGTTGGTGTTGACCACGATCAGCCCTGCACGCATGGCACCGAATACCGCTACCGGGTATTGCAGGACATTGGGCAGTTGCACGGCAATGCGATCACCCGGTTTCAGGTCGGTGTGCTGCTGCAGCCAGGCGGCAAATGCCCCCGACAGCGCATACAGTTCGCCATAGGTGATAGTCTTGCCCAGGTTGCTAAAGGCCGGTTTGTCGGCAAAGCGTTGGCAGGATTGCTTGAGTACCGCCTGGATATTGGGGAATTCGTCAGGATTGATTTCCGCCGTAATCCCGGCTGGGTATTTATCCTTCCAAAAATGTTCGATCATGGAAGCCCACTCCTTCAGCAACAGCGAAGTTCGATTCACGCGTCGATGCGCTTATTATTGATATGTGATGACGGCTCATTGCAAACCGGATCATCTGAAAGCGGCCCGAGAGTAACAGCTTTGCCAGGGGTCGCCTAGAGGCCAAAACAGGCCTTACGGTCACAAAAATGACTCAATGAACAATACAGGTCATTTTTAGAGTAATTATCCAAAATGTCGCAAAACGGGCCGAAAGGCCCGCTCTAGAGGCGTATTTGCAGCCTTGTCAGGCAATGTCACGCAGCTCGCGCCGCAGAATCTTGCCCACCGGTGTCATCGGCAGCGAGTCGCGCAGCACAATGTGCTTGGGCACCTTGTAACCGGTGAAGTTGGCCTTGCAGTAAGCCTTGAGCTCATCCACGCTGACCCCGCCATCACGCGGCACCACGAACAGTTTCACCGCCTCGCCGGAGCGCTCGTCGGGTACGCCGATGGCGGCGCAACTGGCGACTTGCGGATGGGCCATGATCACGTCCTCGATCTCGTTGGGGTACACGTTGAAGCCCGAGACGATGATCATGTCTTTCTTGCGGTCGACGATACGGGTGAAACCATCGGGGTCGATCACCGCGATGTCGCCGGTCTTCAGCCAGCCCTGGGCGTCCAGGGTCTGCGCCGTGGCCTCGGGTTGTTGCCAGTAGCCCTTCATCACCTGCGGGCCCTTGATGCACAGCTCGCCCCGCTCGCCCAGCGGCAGCTCGTTGCCCTCGTCGTCGATAACCTTGAACGCCGTGCCTGCCACCGGGATGCCTACCGTGCCCAGGCGCGCCAGCTGGCCATAGGGGTTGGTGCTGGCTACCGGCGACGTCTCGGTCAGGCCGTAGCCTTCGACGATACGGCAGCCCGTGAGGCTCTCCCAGCGCTCGGCGGTGGCCTTGACCAGCGCGGTGCCGCCAGAGTTGGTGACCTTCAGCGCGGAAAAGTCCAGTTGCCTGAAGCCTGGGTGGTCCATCAGCGCGACGAACAAGGTATTGAGCCCCAGCAGGCCGGAAAAACGCCACTTGCCCAGCTCCTTGACGAAACCGGCGATGTCGCGTGGGTTGGTAATCAGCACGTTGTGGTTGCCTGTGACCATCATGCACATGCAGTTCGCGGTAAACGCGTAGATGTGGTACAGCGGCAGCGGCGCGATCATCACCTCCTGGCCTTCCTTGATCATCTTCTGCCCGTCTGGCCCGTGCTGCGAGAAACACGCCAGCACCTGGAGCATGTTGGCTACCAGGTTGGCGTGGGTGAGCATGGCACCCTTGGCCAGGCCAGTGGTACCACCGGTATATTGCAACACGGCGATGTCGTCGAGGCTCAGCGGCACCGGTTTGTGGCTCAGCGATCGGCCCTCACGCAGCACCTGCTTGAACGACACCGCCTGGGGCAATTGATAGGCCGGCACCATCTTCTTCACTTTGTCGACCACGGTGTTGACCAGCCAGCCCTTGGCGGTGGGCAACAGGTCGCCCATCTTTGCTTCGATGAGGTATTCGATGCCGGTATCGGGCAGCACTTCCTGCACGCGCTTGCCGAACATGTTCAGGTACACCAGGGCACGGGCGCCGGAGTCCTTGAACTGGTGGCGCATTTCACGCTCGGTGTACAACGGGTTGGTGTTGACCACGATCAGGCCCGCGCGCAACGCACCGAACACGGCGATCGGGTACTGCAGCACGTTGGGCATCTGCACGGCGATGCGATCGCCCGGGGCCAGGTCGGTATTGTGCTGCAGCCAGGCTGCGAAGGCCGCCGACTGGCGCTCCAGCGCCACGTAGGTCAGGGTGACGCCGAGGTTGCTGAACGCCGGGCGGTCGGCAAAGCGCTTGCAGGAGCGTTCGAACACCTCGACGACAGAGGTATAGGCATGGATATCGATGGTGGAAGGCACGCCCGCCGGGCGCTTGTCATTCCAGAAGTCGGCTTGCATTTATTATTGTTCCTCTGCCTGGACCTGCTACCGGTAGCGGGTCATGTAATCCTTTGACCTGGTCGCCAATGGCAAACAGGCGTTGAACCGACGTTAGCAGGTAAGCCGAAGGCGGCATATACGCCAAGCTCCGCCATTAACATTGTGAATCTTATTTGTGCCCTTCCTGCAATCCAGCCGGTTGCGCATACACTGTGCGCGTACCCCTGCGCAAAGGACCGGCCATGCCCCACGACGCCTTCTGGCTACCCGCCAGCGAGCATTGCAGCCTCTATGTGCACCAATGGCTGCCGACAACCCCGGTGAAGGCCGTGGTGTTGCTGGCCCATGGCATGGCGGAGCACGCCGGGCGCTACCGGCGCCTGGGCCAGGCGTTGAGCGAGGCCGGCTTTGCGCTGTTCGCCGCCGACCAGCGCGGCCATGGCCGCACCGCCGAGCTGGGCAGCCTGGGCCTGTTCGCCCGCAATCATGGCTGGAATGCCGTGGTCAATGACCTGGGCTTGCTCGCCCAGCACATCGGTCAGCAGTACCCCGGCACACCGTTGTTCGTGTTTGGCCACAGCATGGGCAGCTACATCGCCCAGGCGTACCTGCTGCACCACAGCGCCAGCGTGCAGGGGGCGATCCTCAGCGGCTCCAACTTCCAGCCGGCTGCGTTGTACCGGGTGGCGCGGCTGATTGCCCGGCTGGAGGCGTGGCGCCAGGGGCCGCTGGGCAAGAGTGCGCTGATAGACTGGCTGTCGTTCGGCGCGTTCAACAAGGCCTTCAAGCCTAACCGCACGGCCTTCGACTGGCTTAGCCGCGACCCTGGCGAAGTGGACCTGTACGTGAATGACCCCCTGTGTGGCTTTCGCTGCAGCAACCAACTGTGGCTCGACTTGCTGCAAGGCTTGGCGCAGATCAGCCAGGCAAGTACCCTCGCGCAGATCGATCCGAACCTGCCATTGCTGGTGATTGGCGGCGAATGTGATCCGGTCAGTGCCGGCAAGCGTCTCACCCATCTGGCCGACGCGCTGCGCGCGACCGGCAACCGGCATGTACAGCTGCGCGTCTACCCACAAGCGCGGCACGAAGTGCTCAACGAAACCAACCGTGACGAGGTCACCGCCGATATTCTCGGCTGGCTCGAACAGGCGCTGGCCCTTGGCCGCCCTGCGCGCAGTGAATGATAGGCACCCTCGCCCCACCGCTTAAGGAAGCCCCGATGTCCCAGGTCACCAACACGCCTTACGAAGCCCTTGAGGTCGGCCAGAAAGCCACCTATGAGAAGTCTGTGGAAGAACGCGACATCCAGCTGTTCGCTGCGATGTCCGGTGACCACAACCCGGTGCACCTGGATGCCGAGTTTGCGGCCAAGAGCATGTTCCGTGAACGCATTGCCCATGGCATGTTCAGCGGCGCGCTGATCAGTGCCGCAGTGGCCTGCACCCTGCCTGGGCCTGGCACCATCTACCTGGGCCAGAAGATGAGCTTCCAGAAGCCGGTAAAAATAGGCGACACCCTGACCGTGCGCCTGGAAATCCTCGAGAAGCTGCCCAAGTTCAAGGTGCGCATCGCCACCAATGTGTACAACCAGAACGATGAGCTGGTCGTCGAAGGCGAGGCCGAAATCCTGGCGCCGCGCAAGCAGCAGACCGTCGAGCTGGTATCGCCACCGCATTTCGTGGCCAGCTGATTTCAGCACAGGCCGCTTCGCGGAGGTTCGGGGCGCCGAACCACCGCGAAAAGGGCTGCAAATACCCTTACCCTAATTCGCGTAGACGGCTTTCGATATGCCGTCGCTCCGGCGCCTGCCGGGTCAACGCCAGTGCCTGCTGCCAGGCCGCGCGTGCCTCTTCGACATGACCCAACTGAGCATGCAACTGCGCCCTTGCCGCATAGGCCAGGTGATAATCGCGCAACTCCCCCGCCGCCAGAATCGCTTCAACCTCCGCGAGCCCCACCTGCGGCCCATCACGCTTGGCCAGCGCCACCGCCCGGTTTAGCGCCACCACCGCGGACGGCCAGTAGCGTTGCAACACATCGTACAGCCCGACGATTTCGTCCCAGTCCGTCGCATCGGCCGTGGCCGCCTCGGCATGCACCGCAGCAATCGCCGCCTGTACGGTGTAGGCGCCATAGGCCTGGCTTCGCAGGGCGTGGCGCACCAGCGCGCAGCCTTCTTCGATACGCTCACGGTCCCACAGGCTGCGGTCTTGTTGCTCGAGCAGCACCAGATTGCCCTCGGCGTCTGTACGCGCACGCTGGCGCGACGCCTGCAACAGCATCAACGCCAGCAAACCAAACCCCTCCGGGTCGGGTAGTAGTTGCACCAGCAGGCGGCCAAGGCGAATCGCCTCGTCAGTCAGATCTTGCTGCAGCAGGGCGTCGCCGGACGATGCCGAGTACCCTTCATTGAACACCAGGTAGATCACCCGCAATACGCTCTCGAGGCGCTCGGGCAACTCATTGAGCACCGGCACCTGATAGGGGATGCCGGCATCGCGGATCTTGGCCTTGGCCCGCACGATGCGCTGGGCAATGGTGGCCGGGCTTTGCAGAAACGCTCGGGCAATCTGCTCGGTGGTCAGGTCGCAGACCTCGCGCAGGGTCAGCGGCACCTGGGCGTCGGCGGCCAACGCCGGGTGGCAGCAGGTGAAGATCAGCCGCAAACGGTCGTCGCCGAGCAGTTCTTCGTCGCTGGGGTCTTGCGCCTGGCCCTCCAGCAGCATGATCAGGTCCGCCTGGGAGCGGTCGAAGCGGGCACGTCGGCGTAACGCGTCGATGGCCTTGAAACGGCCGGTCGAAACCAGCCACGCCCGCGGGTTGTCGGGGATGCCATCACGCTGCCAGCGCTCGACGGCAATGAAGAACGCATCGTGCATGGCCTCCTCGGCCAGGTCGAAATCCCCCAGCAGGCGAATCAAGGTCGCCAGGATGCGCCGGGAATCGCGACGGTAGACTGCCTCGACCTCGGCGCGCACCTGCGCCAGCGTCACCATCAGTCCGGCATCCGCTGGGCCACCACCTCCACCAGGCGGTCCAGGCTTTCTCCCCAGCCCTGGTGAAACCCCATTTCTTCATGGGCACGGCTGTCGGCGGCGCTCCAGTGCCAGGCGCGAGCGGTGTATCGGGTTTTGCCGTGTTCCTCGTCGAAGGTCACCACGGCGGTCATGAAGGCTTTGTTTGAAGGCACCCACCCTGGCCCGAAAGCGTCGGTGAACACCAACCGCCGGGGCGCGGCGATCTCCAGGAACACGCCCTGGGTTGGGTACTCGGTACCGTCCGGGGCGCGCATCAAGGTACGGAACAGGCCACCGACCCACAGCTGCATTTCGCATTCGGGGGTGGTCATGCCATGTGGCCCCCACCATTGCATCAGCCACTGGGGCTCGGTCCAGGCGCGGAACACCTTGGCCGGTGGTGCGTCGATCAGGCGGCTGATGGACAACTCGTGCTGCGCTTGCGCAGGGTGTGCAAGGCTCATGCTGGTTGTTCTCCGTTATTGTCAGGGTTGCAGTTCGCGCACAGGCCGCACTTCCACACTACCGACCCTGGCGGCGGGGATGCCCTTGGCGATGTTCAGCGCCTCGTTGAGGTCGCGGGCATCCACCAGATAGAAGCCGGCCAGTTGCTCCTTGGTCTCGGCGAACGGGCCATCGGTGAGGCTCATCTGCCCATTGCGCACACGCACCGTGGTGGCGGTCTGCACCGACTTCAGCGCCTCGGCCGCGAGCATGCGCCCGCCGCCCTGCAGGGATTCGGCGTACGCCATGCACTCGGCGTCTTCCGGGCTGTCGGGCAGGCTGTGCAGCAGCCCTTCGTCACAATAGACCAGGCACAGGTATTTCATGGTCGCCTCCAGGGCATTGGCACAGTGCGTTTGGCGATATCGGCTCAGGGGTTGAGATCGAACAGGGCTTTCTGGGTTTCCATGTCGAAGGGTGCCGACCAGTGTTCGTGGATCACCTGCCATTGCCCGCCTTGGCGGCGATAGCCGACCGTGACGCGCATGAAGCCACACTGGCTCTCGTCATCGGACGGGCCGCAGCGGTTCAGCCAATGGGCCAGGCCCAGGTCGCCGTCGGCGTACACGGTGAGTTCGGCCAGTTCGAAGACCATCGGGCCGGTGCAAAAGCCCATGCACATTTCCCAGTGGGCCTGGTAGGTGGCTTTGCCTTTGAATTGCAGTGCCTTGATGGCATCGAAAGCGACGATGTCGTCGGCATAGGGGGCGGTGATGGCCTGGATGTCGCGGTCGCGCACGGCTTGCATCCAGCGGTCGATCAGTTGGCGGATTTCGTTTTCGGCTGAGGTGCTCATCGGGGTGCTCCGATCGTTTGAGGTTTTGGCACAGATTTGGGCTGGGCCTTCAACTCTGGTCGAACGGGAGCTGGGGGAATCGACAGGGTGTGAAATTATTTTTGTTGCCGGAAAGAGAGGGTTGGGCCGGCAGGTGCATGCCTGGAGTTGTGTAGCGCCCATGAGATCGAGCGCCGCCCGCGCGGCGCTTCGCGGGGCAAGCCCGCTCCCACATCTGTTTCGGGCCAGTGAGGCCTGTGGCATTTGCGCGCGACCGCCTTGTTGGTCCGACGCGATATTGAGCCGGGCACCAAGGGGCCGCGCGCCAATGCCTCAGGAATAACTGGCCCGAAACAAATGTAGATACTCTGTTAGCGGTCAAGCTTTTCTGAGGTGTTCAGAGCTGAAAAGCTTGGCCGTATGAAATGGCTCATCCCCGTGCATGCACGCCCAGATGCCAGTCAGGTACTTGCGCATGACAGCAGCAATAGCCTGCATTTTCTTCTTGCCCCTGCTGATCAGCGACTCGTAAAAGGCTTTTGCATAAGGGTCGCAGCGCACTGCGGTCAATGCAGGCATATACATGGCAGCCCTTAAATAGGCATGCCCCCCTGCCTACACTGCCGAACTGGCGAGAATAAATTCACGATACCCCGAAACAATCACATAAACCGCGAAATAGCAGAAGATCGCCGCCGACAACAGGTACGACCAGGTCAGCAGCCGGTCGCCAAGCAAGCGCCCGCCATGGCTGGCAATACCACACAGGCTCAGACACCAGACCAACCCTGCAGCAAAAAAGCCGCTAAGGAACAACCCGGCATCCAGCAAACTGCCACCGCCGGAGCGTGAAATCAGCACCCCACCGACAGCCGCGAACCACAAAATCGCGGTGGGTGACGACATGGCCAAAAAGATCCCACGCAAAAACTCGCGCCAACCGGACTCCACCACCACGTCTGCCCGCGCCTCCATGTGCCCGCCGCGCCACGCGGCCAGCAGCATCTTCACCGCAAACCACACCAGCAGCGCCGAACCGCCCAGCCACAAGGTCCAGCGCACGCTTTCGAACTGCAACAGCACGGTCATCCCGGCCAGCGCGGCAACGGCATAGATCAAGTCACCCACGCAAGTCCCAAGCCCCAGCCAGAAACCTTTGAGAAAACCACGCTGCATGGCCAAGGTGATCATGGCGATGTTGGCGATGCCGATGTCCAGACACAGGGACAGGCTGAGGAGAAATCCATTGGAAAAAGGCATTGAGCACTCGATGACCGGCCAATTAAGCGCCGTAGAGCCTGCCACGAGTGATCACTCGATTGAAAGCGCAAATTCCCAATGACAGTGGGCGCGGTACCCCCCTGATGCCAATCAAGCTCAGTCGATGCCCGCCAGCACGCGCGCATACAGCGCCCGATCCACATTCGCCCCGCTAAGCACCACGGCCACCCGCCTACCGGCTTGTCGCTCGCGCTCCTGCATCAACGCCGCCAGCGCCGCAGCCCCTGCACCTTCGGCAGTATTGTGCGTGGCTTCGTGGTACAGCCGCATGGCCTCGGCGACTTCACTGTCGGTGACCCGCACGATGCGCGCGGCATGCTCGCACACCAAGGCGAACGCCTCCGGGTGCGGCACGCGGCAGGCCATGCCATCGGCGAAGGTCTGGGCGGTGGCGGTGGTGACGATGCGGCCCAGTTCGAAACTTTGCGCATAGGCATCGGCAGCACTGGACACCACCCCCACGATCTCGGTCTTCAACCCCAGCAGGTTGCGTGCCTGGATCAGCCCGCAGATCCCCGACCCCATGCCGATCGGCACGTACACGCTGTCCAGGTCAGACACCGCCTCGAGCAGCTCCAGGGCATACGTGGCCACGCCGCGCACCAGCTCCGGGTGAAACGACGGCACCATCGCGTACCCCAATTCATCAGCCAGCCGGGCAGCCTCTTCACGGGCCACATCAAAATCGACACCGTGCTCCACCAGTTCGGCGCCGAGGGCGCGCATGGCGGCGTTCTTTTCGGTGGAATTGCCTTCAGGCACCACAATCACCAAGGGGATGCCAGCCTGGCGGGCAGCCAGTGCCATGCTCTGGCCGTGATTGCCACGCGTGGCGGTGACCAGGCCGCGCGGCGGCTTGCCGCCCGCCAGCAGCGAGCGCACGTAGACCAACCCGCCACGCACCTTGAATGCACCGGTGGGCGCGTGGTTCTCGTGCTTTACCCACACCTGGCAGCCCAGCCGTTCGGCCAGCAAAGGCCAGGCGTGCTGCGGTGTTGCAGGCACGTGCTGGTGAACGAAATCGGCGGCTTCGCGCAGGGCATTCAGGTCGAACATGGCGATCATCCCTCTTCGGTAGGTGGTTGATCCGATCCTAAGCCCCGGGCATTGTATGGGTACAACCTTATATTGCATGGGTAGCAATTTCGTGTGGATCCCAACGCTCGCAAACGATGACCAGCCCCGCTACCTGGCATTGGTCGATGCGATCGCCGATGCCATCGAGCGCGGCGAGCTCAAGGTCGGTGACCGCCTGCCACCGCAACGGCGCCTGGCCTGGAAACTCGACCTGAACCCCAGCACCACCCAGCAGGCCTACCGGGAAGCTGCCGCCCGCCACCTGGTGGCCGGCGAAGTCGGCCGCGGCACCTACGTGCTGGCAGGCAGCAAGGAAGCGACCCTGTTTCGCCTCAAACACCAAGACGGGCCAAAGCCGCTGATCGACCTGTCGACCAACGTACCGGTGGCCGACCCGCACAATCAGGACCTGCAGCGCAGCCTGCACAGCGTGCTGGAGCAGCGCGACAGCAGCCTGCTGGATCACTACCTGGGCCCCGAGCAACTGCTGCGCGGCCGTATTCAGGGCGCGCACTGGCTGGCCAAGCGTGGCTTGGCGTTGGCCCCGGACGAGTTGCTGCTCAGTGGCGGCGCTCAGCAGGCACTGACCCTGGTGCTGCAGTCGTTCTGCCAGGCCGGTGAACCGGTCATGCTCGAAGCCTTGACCGCACCTGGCATCAAGGCAGCCTGCCGACAGCTACGCCTGCCCGTGCATGGCGTGGCACTGGACAGCCAAGGCCTGCGGCCCGACGACCTTGACCGTGTCACACGCGCCAGCGGTGCCCGCGTACTGGTCACCACACCGACCCTGCACAACCCCACGGGCGCCTGCATGGATGACGCCCGCCGCGAAGCGCTCGCGGCGGTCGTCAAACGCCTGGGGCTGCTGGTGATCGAGGATGACGTGTATGGCGCACTCAGCGACCGACCGCCGCTGTACCCACTGCTGGGCGAGCAAGGGGTGCTCATCAGCAGCTTGTCCAAGACGGTGGCAGCAGGTTTGCGTGTAGGGTGGATTGCGGCCAACCCACAGCTGCTTGCACACATCGACCCGCACGCCCAGGCGAGTCACTGGCCGGTGTCGCCACTGAACCTGCATATCGCCTGCCAGTGGATAGAAGATGGCACCGCAGCGCTGCGGCTGGCCTGGCAACGTGCTGAAATTACCGAGCGCTGGCGCCTCGCGCGAAAGCTGCTGGGCGATGGGTTGCACAACACAGGCCAGCCTTCGCCGCACGCGTGGCTGGCCACACCGCAAGGTGCAGAGGGGGTGGTCAAGCAGTGTCGCGAACGAGGCGTGGAGGTTGTCCCGGCCAGTGTGTTCGCCATTGGCGCCAGCGAGGTGCAGGCCCTGCGTATCAGCCTGTCGGCGGCCGCCAGCCGGGCTGAACTGAAACAAGGGCTGGAGGTGGTGCGGCAGGTGCTTTCCAGTGAATGAACCGGGAGAAGCCTGCAACCTCTTCGCGTCGGCGCGGCGCGAAGAGGCCGCTGACCTTGAACGATCAACCCTGCTGGCAACCCTCGCCCATGGCGCGGTACTGAATGGTGTGCACCTGGCCCTGGTGGTCTTCATAGGTCATGGTTGCAGGTACTACTTCGCAAACATTGGGGATGGTCGACAGGTTGATGACCCGTTTGATATCCAGGTTCATGGAGTAGTCGTACTGCTGGGCCACAGGCTGGTTGGAGACAGGTTGGACCTCATCGGCGAGGGCGAACGAGGACATACCGACCAATGCAAGAATCAGTAATGGTTTCATGTGGGAGTGCCTATAAAGCAATCAAGCTGATCGATTGACTTCTAATGCCGTCATTGGCGCGGAGAAGTTGTCATCGACTGCAAAGATGACACGAAGTACCGATCCCGCTTCGTCGTACTGCTGGTGGGATGAGTAAAAGTCTACTCCGGGTTGGCAATAGTTGAACCCCGAAGTCGGATATTCACCCTTGCCGGATTTGCAACAATCTGCGACATAATGGGCGGTATATAGTGGCGTAGAGCCGTTGGTTGGTCTCTGCCCGACCAGGCCGATTCAACAAGGGAAATGCGCGATTTCTGATTACCTGTGTTGCTCAAGGCTGCTCGACCCTGAACGACGCCTGCTCGATCACTTCTACCGCCAGCACGGCTCGCGCATGCGCTCGGCCAGTGACGGCGAACTGTGGGTGGCGCGTGCCAATTGCATTATTGCAGGGCTGAACTTGACCCCGGTGGGCGATGGCTACTGGCTTACTGGGCTGTTCGTCGACCCGCAACAGCGCAGCCAAGGTGTGGCTGGGCGGCTGGTCGAAGCCGCGCTGGCGCAGGCCGTTGGGCCGACTTGGCTGTTCTGCCACCCCGACCTTGTGCCCTTCTACCAGCGCCTTGGCTTCGACACGGCAACCGCGCTGCCAGAACCCCTGGCTGCCCGCCTGCAGCGCTACCAGCGCAGCAAGCCGCTGGTGGCCCTGCAGCGTGGTCAGTCGTCGCTGGCGTCCAACCCGGGGAACAGCACCTCGGTGTAACCGAATTTGGCGAAGTCCTGGATGCGCGAGGGGTAAAGCCGGCCGATCAGGTGGTCGCACTCGTGCTGCACCACCCGCGCATGGAAGCCATCGGCAAAACGGTTGATCGGGTTGCCTTGCGGGTCGAGCCCTTCATAGCGAATGTGCTTGTAGCGCGGCACCACGCCGCGCAATCCGGGTACCGACAGGCAGCCCTCCCAACCGTCCTCGACCTCGGTGGTCATCGGCGTGATCACCGGGTTGATCAGGATGGTCTGCGGCACCGCTTCGGCATCGGGGTAACGCTCGCTGCGTTCGAAGCCGAAAATCACCAGTTGCAGGTCGATGCCAATCTGCGGTGCGGCCAGGCCCACACCCCCGACATGGCGCATGGTCTCGAACATGTCGTCGATCAACTGCTGGAGTTCGGCGCTGCCGATCAGGTGTTCGGGCACGGGCGGGGCGATGCGCAGCAGGCGTTCGTCGCCCATCTTGAGAATGTCACGGATCATCTGGGGTTCGGCTCGGAAGGTTGATGCTGGCTCGGTTGCGGGTGTTCGTGGCCCAGCACGGTCAGGGTTTCCTGGGGTTTTTCACCGTCGAAATCCTTCTCGCCAGGGTTCTTGCCCTCGGCCGACATGTGCTCGATCACCGCGTTCATTTCCGCGCCGAGCAACAGCACAGCGGCGGAAATATAGAAATACAGCAACAGCACGATGATTGCACCGATGCTGCCGTACATGGCGTTGTAATCGGCAAAGGTTTTGACGTAGTAGGCAAACCCCAGGGAGGCGACGATCCACACCACCACCGCCAGCACCGAGCCTGGGGTGATGAAGCGAAACTTCTGCTTCACATCCGGCATCACGTAGTAGATCAAGGCCACCGCTACCATCATCAGGATGATGATCGCCGGCCAGCGCAGGATGGTCCAGACCGTGACGATGACCTCCTGCATGCCGACCTGGGCGGCAATCCACTCCATCACCTGCGGCCCGAGCACCATCAGCGCTGCCGCAGCCAGCAGCATGCCGGCGATGCCCACGGTGTAGAAGATGGACAGCGGTATGCGCTTCCACACCGGGCGGCCTTCCGGCACATCGTAAGCGGCGTTCATGGCGCTCATCATCAAGCGCACACCCGCCGAAGCGGTCCACAGGGCAATCACGATACCCACCGACAACAGCCCGCCCTTGGACTGTTGCAACTGGTCGATCACCGGGTTCACCTGCTCCAGCGCCTGGGGCGGCAGCACCAGTTCCGATTGCAGGCGCAACCAGGAGAAGAAGTCTGGCAAATGCAGGAAACCGATCAGGGCAATCAGGAACAACAGGAAGGGGAACAGCGAAAACAGCATCTGGTAAGCCAGCGCGGACGCATAGGTGGACATCTCGTCGTCAAGGAACTCCTTGACGGTGCGCACCAGCACGCGGTGCAAGGGCAGGCCCTGCAGGGCGGAAAATATCATAGCGTCTCCTTTCGCCGCTCGATCGATACAACAGGCAAGTCTAATAGACCACGCCGTTGCCGTGCTGCTCCCGAGGGTTATAAAGAAAATGCCTACGTAACTGGGCCCAGGCATTCGCGGGCAAGCCCGCCCCCACCGGCTACGTGCTACCTGCAGGGGCGGGCTTGCCCGCGAATCGATGGAACGCTCAATACGGCATCAAGGCTTTTTCACGGCATCCTTGACGTCACCCTTGATCTGCTGCGCTTCACCCTTGAGTTCCTGGGCCTTGCCTTCAGCCTTGAGCTTGTCGTTGTCGGTCACCTTGCCGACGCCCTGTTTCACGTTGCCGATTGCTTCGTTGGCCAAGCCTTTCGCTTTGTCTTTAGTACCGCTCATGGCAAAACTCCTGCAAATGGAGACACGTGAACCGTGTCGACAGTCTGTGGACCCAGGGCCTTTCGCAAGAGTTTCAACCAATTTCACCCGAACAAGCCGAGCGGCAAATCTGCGTGCGAATATCGCACCCATTTACCCCGCCCAACTGCCCAGTACCTGCCGGCTGCCCTAGAATCGCGGCATACGCCCGCTCACATAGGGCAGGCCAGTCATAAAAACAACGATTTTCGGAAAACCCGCCCCCATGCGTCTGATGCCTGTGCTCGTGGCCCTGCTGCCACTGCTTCCCCTGCCCGCCCTTGCCGCCTCGCCGGCCGTAACCGAAACCCTGCGCGTCGACCGCTATGCCGACGACGGCCAACCCGGCAGCCTGCGCTGGGCAATCGAGACCAACAACCAGAACCCCGGCCACTACCGCATCGAAATCGCTGCGGTCGGCCAGGCGCCTTATGTCATCCGCCCGACGCGCGCGCTGCCTGAAATCAAAGGACCGGTGCGCATCACCGGCCAGGCGTGGGCCCGCGACGGCCAGTACATCGCCATCGACGGCTCGGGCTACATCAAGGACCAGGGTGTGCACACCTGCCCCGGCGCTCTGCCCGGCCAGTTCGGCACCAACGTGCGAACCACCACCCACCCAGGCCTGGTACTGCGCGACACCCAGGGCGTGCATCTGCGCGGCCTGGAAGTGCGCAACTTCTGCATTGGCATCCTGGTCAATCGCGCCAGTGGCAACGTCATCGAAGACAACCGCGTCATCGCCAACAAGGGCGGCGCTGGCATCATGCTGACCGGCGACGACGGTGCCGGCAACCCGACTGCAACCACCACGGTCAACAACAAGGTGCTGCGCAACCAGCTGATCGACAACGGCGACGGCCTGGAACTGACCCGCGGCGCAGCCTTCAACCTGGTGGCCGACAACCTGTTCCGTTCCACGGCGGCCAACCCAGAGCCCTCCCAGGGCATCGAAATTCTGCTGGGCAACGACAACAGCGTGGTCCGCAACCGTTTCGAGAACTACTCCGACGGCCTGCAGATCAACTGGGGCAACCGCAACTATTTGGGCGCCAATACCTTCAGCGGCAACTCGATCGGTGTCAGCGTCACCGGCGAGGGCAACATGCTCGATGGCAACCTGATCCACGGCAACCGCATCGGCGTGGCCCTGCGCCCGGAGCCGGCAATCACCGCCACCCGCCTGAGCGCCAACCGTATCTGGGGCAACAGCCAGGACATCCGCCGCTGCGAGGCTGGCGGCTCTTGCGTACCAGACCAGCGCACCGGCGCTATCGTGTTCGGCGTGCCGGCGCAGGCGCATGCGTTGTACGTGGGGTCGCGCGGGGTGGGGGCGGAGCTGGCGAAGAAGGACCAGGCGATCATCTGCAATGCCCAGGGTGAACCCAAGCCGTGCCAGCCGTTGCCTAATCACAACCAGCAACCACCACGGCTGATGGCGCTGGAGGGGAACGTGATCCGCGGTGAGGTGCAGGGGCCGGCGTCGAGCCTGTTGCGCGTCGAGTTGTTCGGCAATGCGCAAGCAACGGGCAGCGAAGCGGAGCAGTATCTCGGGGAAGTGCTGGTGAACAGCGATGCCAAGGGGCAGGCCCGGTTTGCCCAGGTGCTGGAGAACAGTGACGGGCTGCACAGCTTCACGGCGACCGTGACCACGGCCGACGGGGCGACTTCCGAGTTGAGCCTGCCGGTTCGTCGCTGAGGCAACCGGCCTCTTCGCGGGTTTACAGACGAAGAGGCCGGCCCAGGCAAACCTTGCTCAGCCACCCGCCACCCCTCACAATGCAGGCCTTATCAAGCGTCAACCCGCAGGAACCTGCATGAAACTCGACAAACCCGCCGCCATCGCACGGCGTAACGAAGCACTGGCCCGGCCAGTACTGACCAGCAGCAACACCCTGTTCGCTATCCTCGACCCGAAACGCAACCTGTGGTGGTTCGAGGTGCCGGTAGCGTTGCTGGGCAAGGGCCAGCCCGATTGGGTCAACCTGCTGCTGCACACCCCCGACACCGATGAACTACAGCACCTGAAGGTGCCGACCAACTTCCTCAAGGCTCACCTGGAGCAGATGGAAGTGCGCAAGCCCGGCAAGCGCCGCTCGACCATCAGCCTGGCCCTGAGCGCCGACCGCGATTCGCTGCTGCGCGACACCCGCCCAGGTGGCGAGCAGCTGGACTTCCGGACCTTCGTGCAGGACTGATCAGGCCCGCTCGATGCGATCGTCATGGATGACGATGCGGCCTTGCTTGAACAACGCACCAATGGCCTTCTTGAAGTTGCCCTTGCTGACGTTGAACAGCTTGCTGATCACTGCCGGGTCGCTCTTGTCGCACACCGGCAGCATGCCGCCTTCGGCTTCAAGGCGCTGCATGATCAGCTCTTGCAGGCTGTCCGCCAGGGCGGCGCCCACTGGCTGCAGGCTCAGGGCGATCTTGCCGTCGTGGCGAATCTCTTTGATGAAGCCCTTCTCGTGCATGCCCGAGCGCAGGAACTTGAACACTTCGTTCTTGTGGATCAGGCCCCAGTGGCGGTTGTTGATGATCGCCTTGAAGCCCATCGGCGTCTCGCCCGCCACCAGCAGCTCGACCGGCTGGCCCACCTGGTAATCGGCCGGGGTGCGGTCCAGGTAGCGGTCCAGGCGCGCCGTTGCGGTGATGCGGCGGGTGCGCTTGTCGAGGTAGGCGTGCACCACGCAGTAGTCACCGATCTTCAGCGGCTGCAACTCTTCCGAGTAAGGCATCAGCAGGTCTTTGGGCAGGCCCCAGTCCAGGAAGATGCCGGCGCCGTTGATGTCCTTGACCTTGAGGCTGGCGAACTCACCGACCTGCACCTTGGGCTTCTCGGTGGTGGCAATCAGCTGGTCTTCGCTGTCCAGGTAAATGAACACGTTCAACCAATCGTCGACCTCGGTCTCGGCGTTCTTCGGGATGTAGCGCCCCGGCAGCAGGATCTCGCCATCGGCGCCGCCGTCCAGGTACAGGCCGAATTCCACGTGTTTAACGATTTGCAAACTGTTGTAACGCCCAAGCAGAGCCATTTCCAATGTTCCTCAAGACAAGACGGCTATTCTACACCCGAAGCCGCCGCGCTGCCTGACCGCTGATTCGGTGGAACCGCCACCTTACCCTTACGTCTACTGATTGGCAGCCACTGCAAGGATCAGCACATGCTTTCACGCCTGTTCAAGCCCCTGCTCATCGCCGTGGCGTTCGCCCTGGCCCTGGCGGCGTGCAGCCGCATAGACCTGGCCTACCGCAACCTCGACCGCCTGGTGCCGTGGTCGCTGGGCGACTATCTGGACATGAACCGCGAGCAGAAAGTACTGCTCGACGAGCGCCTCAAGCAGCACTTGGCCTGGCATTGCAAAACCCAGCTGCCCAGCTACCTCGACTGGCTGGACCGGGTGCGCACCATGGTCGCCGAGGACCAGGTGACCGACCAGGCGTTGCAGCAACGCACCCGCGAAGCGCGCGCGGCCATAGGCCGTGTAGCCGAAGAGATCACCCCTTCCGCTACCGAATTGTTACGTGGCATGAGCGACGCCCAGGTGGCAGAAATGCGCCAGGCCTTCCGCGACGACATCAGCGAGCGACAAAAGAAGTATGTCGACACGCCCTTGCCCAAGCAGATTGCCCGCCGTACCGAACGCATGGAAAAACGCCTGACGCCGTGGCTGGGTGAGCTCAGTGCGGCGCAGCGGCTGCGGGTGCAAGCCTGGTCACAGGCGCTGGGCGACCAGAACCGCCAGTGGATCGCCAACCGCGCGCATTGGCAGCAACAGCTGGTGCTGGCGATGGACCAGCGTAGCGACGCCAGCTTCGAACCACGCCTGGCGCAATTGCTACAGCGCAAGGAGAGCCTGTGGACGCCGGCATATCGCATGGCCTACCAGAACACCGAGCAACAGGCGCGCACGTTGCTGGTCGACCTGATGCAACTGAGTACCCCGGCGCAGCGCCAGTTGCTGCAGCAGCGGCTGGGCAAGGTGCGGAATGATTTCAGTGAGTTGAAGTGTTTGAAGGGCTGACATGCTGGGGCCGCAAAGCGGCCCCGGGTTCACCGCAACTTGCGCCGATACGGAAACACATCGATCACCTTCCCCTCACGAATCGTCGCCTGCAGCCCCTTCCAGTAATCCGCGTCATACAACTCCCCATGCAACCGGCTGAACAGCCGCCGCTGGCCCATATCGGCAAACAGGAACGGCGGAAACTCCTCGGGGAACACATCATGCGGCCCGATCGAGTACCACGGCTCGCCCGACATCTCGTCCTCCGGGTAGCGCGGCGGTGGAATATGGCGGAAGTTCACCTCGGTCAGAAAGCAGATCTCGTCATAGTCGTAGAACACCACCCGGCCATGGCGGGTGACGCCGAAGTTCTTCAGCAGCATGTCGCCGGGGAAAATATTCGCCGCCGCCAGTTGCTTGATGGCCAGGCCGTAATCCTCCAGCGCCTCGTGCACCTGCCCTTCACTGGCGTGTTCCAGGTACAGGTTGAGGGGCGTCATGCGCCGCTCGGTCCAGCAGTGGCGGATCAGCACCGTGTCACCCTCCAACGCGACCGTGGACGGCGCCACCTCCAGCAACTCGGCCAGGCACTGCGGCTCGAACTTGCTCTGCGGAAAGCGGAAATCAGCGAATTCCTGGGTATCGGCCATGCGCCCTACCCGATCGACACTCTTCACCAGCCGGTACTTGTCGATCACGGTGGCGCGGTCGACCGTCTTCGAGGGCGCGAACCGGTCCTTGATGATCTTGAACACCGTATTGAAGCCCGGCAGGGTGAACACGCTCATGACCATCCCGCGCACCCCCGGGGCCATGATGAAACGGTCGTCGCTGCTGGCCAGGTGGTTGATCAACGCCCGGTAAAACTCCGACTTGCCATGCTTGTAGAAACCAATCGAGGTGTACAGCTCGGCAATGTGCTTGCCCGGCAGGATGCGCTTGAGGAAGTTGACGAACTCCGCCGGCACCGGCACATCGACCATGAAATAAGACCGGGTGAAGGAGAAGATGATCGACACCTCGGCCTCGTCGGTGATCAGCGCATCGGCCTCGATGCCATGGCCTTCGCGGTGCAGCAAGGGGATCACCAACGGCCACTGTTCGTCGGGGGTGTACAGGCGGCCGACCAGGTAAGCGCCCTTGTTGCGGTACAGCACCGGCGAGAACAGCTCGACTGCCAGTGCCGGGTCCTTGCACACCCAGTCCGGCAGGCATTCGCGCAGTTGTTCTTCCAGGCGCGTCAGGTCGCCTTCCAGGTCACCATAGGGCACATCGAACGGGTAGTCGGCGAAGATCGCCCGCAGCAAGCCTTTGAGACCATCGCCAAGTGCGTAGGTGCGGGTTTGCGCGGCGCGCTCGTGGCTGCGCATCGACGGCCGGGTGGTGTGGATGAACATGCAGCCGTCGCTGATCTGGTCATGGCTGAACAGGCTGCAGAACAGCGAGTTGTACCAGGTCTCGGACAACTCATCGTCGAGCCGTGGGTCGATCAGGCGAATGTAGGCGCTCTTGACCAGCGGCCACTGCTCCACCTCCAGCAATACATCCTCGGCGAAGCGCTGGCGTAGCCAGCCGTTGGCCTCGGCCACCTTCTCTTCATACAGGTTGATACGCGCCGCTGCTGCGCGCTGGATGTCTTGCCAGCGCGCTTGCTCGAAGCGCTCACGGGCACCGAGGGTGATGCGCCGAAAGTGCTCGCGGTAGTCATCGAAGCCGTCGAGGATCATCCGGGCGATTTCGCCGGCGGGCCAGTGCTGGTGCATGCGAGGCATCTCGTTGCAGGGTGAGATACACAGCTTAGCCGGTCCCTTGCCCGCGAAAGGGCGCGCACCGATTCACTGCGCAAGAAAGCACAAGAATCCCGCTCCCCCCTGGCGTAAACTCGCGCCCTGCCCAAAACCCGGAGACCGTTGTGAGCCCCATCGCCCTAGCCCGCCTGCTGACCCTTGCCGCTGTCTGGGGGGCGAGCTTTTTGTTCATGCGCATCATCGCCCCCGAACTCGGCACCGTGCCGACTGCGTTTTTCCGGGTGTCGATTGCCTGCCTAGGGCTGATCGCCATCCTCGCCGCCGCGCGGGTACGCTGGGACTTCCAGGGCAAACTCGGCGCCTGCCTGGTATTGGGCATGATCAACTCGGGCATCCCGGCCACTTTCTACTCCGTGGCCGCGCAAGTACTGCCCGCCGGCTACTCGGCGATCTTCAACGCCACCACACCGCTGATGGGCGTGCTGATCGGCGTGCTGTTCTTCCGCGAACCGATGACCCTGCCCAAACTCTGCGGCATCTTCCTGGGCCTGTTCGGCGTCGGCATCCTCAGCGGCGCCGGCCCCGTCGCCCTGGACATGGCCCTGCTACAAGGCGCCCTCGCCTGCCTGGCGGCCACCACCTGTTATGGTTTTGCCGGCTTCCTCGCCCGCCGCTGGGTCAGCGGCCTGGACAGCCGCCTTTCGGCCCTGGGCAGCATGCTCGGCGCAACCTTGCTGCTGAGCCCGCTGTTCGCCTGGAGCGCGCTGACCCAGCCACCCGCCAGCTGGGGTGGCTGGAACGTGTGGCTGTCGCTGCTCGGGTTGGGCCTGCTGTGCACCGCATTCGCGTATATCCTGTACTTCCGTCTGCTGGAAGAAATCGGCCCGGTCAAGGCCAGCACCGTGACCTTCCTGATCCCGGTATTCGGCGTGTTGTGGGGCGCGTGGTTGCTGGACGAGCCGCTGTCGATGGCGCACCTGTACGGCGGGCTGCTGATTGGCGCCGCCCTATGGCTGGTGCTGCGCCCGGCACGCAAATGAAGCAGGAGCCACGATGAGCGATGCATACAAGAAGGTGTTGTTCCGCCTGCAGCAGGACGCGGACGGCTACCCGCCCGCCTCGGTCGAGGGCCTGTGGGCCAAGGCAACAGAGGGCGGCTACGAAGTCGACAACATCCCGTTCTATGTCTACGGCATTGCACCGGGCGACATCATTGGCACGCGGGACGAAGCAGGTGAAACCTGGTTCGACGCCTTGCGCAGCAGCGGCGGCCGCTCGGTGTTCCGGGTGATCGTCAAGCCACCGGAAACCCTCGACCAAGTGCGCACGGCACTGGAGGATTTCGGCTGCAAATGCGAAGCGGAACAGGCAGTGAGGATGCTCGCTGTCGAAGTCGCCACACAGCGCTCGCTCGACACCTTGCTTTACTACCTGCTGACCCAGCGCGAAGCCGACCTGCTGGACTTCGAGGAAGGCGTGCTACGGCACACCATCCCCGAAGAATTCCGCTAAAGGCTTACGCCTGGGCCAATTGCGCAGCTGGCTTGCGGAACACGAACAGCAAGCCCACCACGATCAGCCCCATCCCCAGCAGGCTCAGCGGTGCCAGGCGGTTACCGAAGATCAGGAAGTCCATCACCGCCGTCACCGCAGGCACCAGGTAGAACAGGCTGGTGACGTTGACCAGGTTGCCCTTGGCGATCAGGCGATACAGCAGCAAGGTCGCCAGCAACGACACCACCAGCCCCATCCACAACAGCGCACCGACGAAACCACCGCTCCACTGCACCTGCAACGGCTGCAACGGCGCGAACAGCGCGCACAGGGCAAACCCTGCCAGGTACTGCAGCGGCAGCGTGCCCATGGGGTTGTCGGTGATGCGTTTTTGCAGGATCGAGCCAAAGGTCATGCTGCCCAACGCCAGCAGCGCAAACAGCATGCCGGCCAGGGACACCCCGCCAAGGTTGATGCTCTGATAGACCACCATCACCAGCCCGGCAAGGCCCAACCCCAGGCCGAACAACCGGCTCCAGGAGCGCTGACGCTCCATCAGTACCACAGTAAGGATCGGCTGCACCCCCATCACCGTGGCCATGACGCCGGGGGTGACATGGGTATTGAGCGCCAACAGATAGAAGATCTGATAGGCCCCCAGCAGCACACAGCCGGTGCCCAGGGCGCGCACAATCGCCCCGCGACTGCGCGGCCAGCGCAAGCCCAGCAACGGGCCGATCAGCAACAGGCCGGCGAGTGCCAGCGCCGAGCGCAACAGCAGGAAGGCGAACGGGCTGGCGTGCGCCAGGCCCAGCTTGGAGACGATTGCCCCGCTGCTCCACAGCAGGACGAACAGGCTGGTGGTGGCCGCCGAGGCCACGGATGCTTTGGAAATGACAGACATGTAGTGCCACCTTTCGGGCGAATAAGCCGAACGGAGGGCGAACTTTCAGCGAGGGAAGTAGCCGACCGTGTTCAGTAGGTTGCGGGTGCGGTGGGATGCGGCAAAAAGCCGATCAGCCCAGCACGACCACGCAGCGAGGCGGAGCTACGCCGCCTACAACGCCACTGACAGGTGGTGGGTAGTGACTGATCATGGCCGGCTGCTGGCTGCCACGCACGACACTGCCCGCGACTGGCGCGAGGGCAAAGCATGTGGTGGAAGGGATGGCAGGCATGAACAGGTCTTCGGATGAGATCAATGGCCTGGACTATAGCCCGGCGTTTTCTGGCGGGCAACTCGCTAAACCGACCGATGCAGGGGCGGCCGCTGGTTAATTTTTCACCGCCTTGGCTCGTCTGAATGCGAAACGCCGCACGCATTCACCCGCTCCGAGGACCCCCAATGAACGCAAAAACCTGGCTCTACCGGCCAGCCCAGATCACCTGCCTGCTGCTGGTCAGCGCCTACGCCCACGCGGCCAAGCCAGGTGACGTATTCCAGGACTGCAAGGACTGCCCAGAGATGGTAGTGCTGCCCGCCGGCAGCTACGTGATGGGCGCCCCCGACGACGAAGTCGGCCGCCAGCCCGACGAAGGCCCGCTGCATACCGTGACCTTTGCCAAGCCATTCGCCATGAGCCGCTACCAGGTCACCGCTGGCGAGCTGGACGCTTATATCAAGGCCACCGGCACCGTCATCAAGAGCGGCGACGACCGCCCCGGCCGCTGGTGCGAGGCCAGCAAGCCAACCTACAAACAAACCGCCCGCCAACCTGCGGTGTGCGTCGACTATGACGAAGTCCAGGCCTACACCGCATGGCTGGCGAAAAAAACCGGCAAACCGTACCGCATGGTCAGCGAGGCCGAACGCGAATACGCCGCCCGCGGCGGCTCCACCGGCCCGTTCCCCTTCCCCTTCGATGAGCCGGGCAAGTACGAAATCAGCAAGCACGCCAACACCTATGGCCCCCGCGATGGCTACACCTTCACCGCCCCCGTGGGCAGCTACCCGGCCAATGCCTTCGGCATGTACGACATGCACGGCAACGTCTACGAATGGGTCGCCGACTGCTACCACGAAAGCTACGAAGGCGCCCCCAGCGACGGCAGCGCCTGGGTCCAGGACCCCACGTGCATCCGCGCGCACATGCGCGGCAACGACTGGGGTGAGCCACCGATCTTCTCGCGCTCGGCCAACCGCAATGACCGGCTGAAAACCACCCGTGGTGATTTTCTCGGTTTCCGCGTAGCACGCGAACTCTGAAACGTGTGACACGGTTAACGCTGCGCCTGCGAAAAAACAGTCAATAAGAATCGTTCCGGTTTTTCACAGGTGCTGCGTCACATACAGCACATAGAAAAAAACCCCTCTGCCAACGAGAACGCAACCCGATGTCCAAGCCCTTGCCCAGTGCGCTCAACCCGCTCGCCAAAGCCTTACTGATTCGTCATTCGCTTCGTCCCCGGCATGCGCTGTCACGCATCGGCATGGGCCTGGCGCTGTCTAGCGCGCTGGTTTTCCAGGTGCAGGCGCAGGAGTGGACGCTGGATATCCCGGCGCAGTCGATGAACTCCGCGCTGCAGGCGCTGGCCAAGCAGACGGATACGCAGCTGCTGTACAGCCCGGAAGACATTGGCGGGCTGCGGTCTTCGGCGCTGAAGGGGCGGCATGATCTGCAGTCGTCGTTGCGGATTCTGTTGCAGGGGACGGGGCTGCGGTATCAGATTGATGGTAATACCGTGACCGTGACGGCCAGCGCGGCGGCAAAAGACGGCCAAATCGAACTGTCAGCGACCAATGTGAACAGTGCCGGGCTGGGCGAAACCACGGAAGGAACGGGCTCCTACACAACGGGAGTTACCAGCACGGCCACCAAGATGAACCTTTCTATTCGCGAAACGCCCCAGACCATTACAGTGGTTACGCGTCAACGCATGGACGACCAGCATCTGGGCAGCATGAACGAGGTCCTGACCCAGACCCCTGGCATCACCATGTCGCAGGATGGTGGCGAACGCTTCAACATTTATTCTCGCGGTAGCGCTATCAATATCTATCAGTTTGATGGTGTGACGACCTATCAGGATAACCAGACGCGTAACATGCCCAGTACGCTTATGGACGTGGGGTTGTACGACCGTATCGAAATCGTCCGTGGCGCAACCGGCCTGATGACGGGGGCAGGTGACCCCAGTGCCGTGGTCAACGTGATCCGCAAGCGTCCAACACGCGAATTCAAATCTCACATTCAGGCAGGCGTTGGCTCTTGGGACTACTACCGCGCAGAAGCTGACGTCTCTGGCCCGCTGACGGATGACGGTCGAGTTCGGGGGCGCTTCTTTGCCGCCAAGCAGGACAACCACACGTTCATGGACTGGTACACGCAAGACCGAGATGTCTTGTACGGTGTTGTTGAAGCTGATGTAACAGACACCACAGTGGCTCGGTTCGGGATTGATCGCCAGACTTACAAAGTCAACGGTGCACCGGGTGTACCTATCATTTACACCAACGGCCAACCCACAAACTTTTCCCGCTCGACCAGTTCTGATGCACGTTGGGGTTACGACGATTACACGACGACCAATTACACATTTGGCCTTGAGCAGCAACTGGCCCACGACTGGCAATTCAAGCTGGCGGCTGCCTACATGGATGTTGACCGTGATTCGTTTTCGTCCTATTACTCGACTACGACCAACCGCTCTTATCTGGAGCTCGATGGTTCAACCGAAATCAGCGCAGGTATCGTGACTGCCAAACAGCACCAAAAAGGCGTCGACGCCACGCTCCAGGGGCCATTCCAACTGTTGGGGCAAACACACGAACTGATAGTTGGGTATAACTATCTCGAGTACGAAAATAAACACCGGGGTGATTCTGGACCCGATGTGAATATCAATTTTTACGATTGGGATAACCAGACCCCCAAACCGGGTGATGACGAAATCATTCCCGGCATTCAGTACAATATTTCCAACCGCCAGTCCGGCTATTTTGTGGCGAGCCGCTTTAATTTGACCGATGATCTGCATCTGATTCTCGGGGCACGGGCGTCCAATTATCGGTTCGACTACGCCCTGTGGCGTATTGGTAATGAACCCGCGCCTTACAAAATGGTAGAACGCGGTGTCGTCACGCCGTATGCAGGCATCGTCTATGACCTGACGAATGAGCAATCCGTCTATGCCAGCTACACCGACATTTTCAAGCCACAGAATAACGTAGATATCACAGGCAAACCGCTTGATCCTGAAGTCGGAAAGAACTACGAGTTAGGTTGGAAAGGTGAGTTCCTCGAGGGCCGGCTGAACGCCAACATTGCGTTGTACATGGTCAAGCGAGACAACCTGGCCGAGTCGACCAATGAAGTGGTTCCTGACTCGGGTGGTCTCATCGCTTCTCGCGCAGTTGACGGTGCAGAAACCAAAGGTGTGGACGTAGAATTGTCGGGCGAAGTGCTGCCAGGCTGGAATGTCTTTACCGGCTATAGTCATACCCGCACCGAAGATGCTGACGGCAAGCGCCTGACCCCGCAACTACCGATGGACACCTTCCGCTTCTGGAACACTTACCGACTGCCTGGCGAGTGGGAAAAACTGACCCTGGGCGGTGGTGTGAACTGGAACTCGAAATCCACGCTGAACTTTGCCCGCTACAACAGCCATGTGACCCAGGATGACTACTTCGTCACCAGCCTGATGGCGCGCTACCGGATCAATGAGAGCCTTGCCGCCACCTTGAACGTCAATAATATTTTCGACAAGAAGTACTACGCTGGCATGGCTGGCAGTTATGGTCATTACGGGGCACCACGCAACGCCACGGTAACACTGCGCTACGACTTCTGAGGCTCGTTGGCCAGAACCTGGGCTTGCTCCTGGGTCTGGCCATACTCTGCTGCTCTCCCCCCTCTCTGATCCTCTCGTCCTCTCTGTATCAATCCCTCCTGTTACTGTGTCGACTGTTCGAAAGGCCGCGCACTAAAATCCTCCCCACCAAGCGCCGCCTCACCTGAGCTTGCTTGCCATGCGATAGGACTTTAGTGACGTCAGGCTGCGGGGAGCTCACAGCAAGCGCTTAACGAGCGTGCCCGCGAAATTCATAAGACACTGTCCGTTCCATAGCCAATCACTCTGCTGTGCTAGTGGATTTCTCTCGTTTTTCGTGGTGCCTAAAAAGCGCATGGCCCCGAACCCGCAACCTCAAGGTGCGGGATCGGGGCCATGTCAATTGACGCTGGATAAATCAATCAACCTCGCTCAATCGATCATGGAGCCCTCCAACAACCACTGCGCCGCTAAGCCCTCAATTACGTCAGCATGCTTGAGAATGTCGTAATGCCCTGCAGCCACCGACTGACTTGTGCGAACAGTGATGTTCCATGCAGGCGTCACATGCCCCGCCCACCAGCATGTCGCACGAGCCTTGAGCCGAGGCAAGCTTGAAATGTTGAGCGACAACGCTTTCAAACGCATCGCCACCTCGAACGTATGAGCCAGTTCAGAGCTGTCGATATCGGCGTACATAGATTGCCCGAGCGGGTTAGAACGAATCTCCTCAATAAGCAGCTGCAGTGACGCGCCCCCCATGCCAGCGGGTACAGGTGGAACCTCCAGCGCGTCCTTGGAAACGCCCAGCAACACGCTGAGGAAGCCGTGCAAGTCATCGCTCCAATCCTCTGCCGTCTGATCATCAGTTGCTTGAGGAACAAAACTGTCCACCAGACCAAGCATTGCAACTGTCTCGCCTTGGATTTCCAGTTCCTGAGCCACCAATATTGCGAGCGTGCCACCCAATGACCAGCCTGCAAGTCGATACGGCCCTTCTGGCTGTTTCTGACGGATGTACTGCGCATAATCGATGGCCATCGCCTGAAGAGACTCGTCCTTCCACTGACGATCAAGCAACATACGGCACTGCACGCCATACACACTGCACACACCTTCTAGACGACGCGCCAGTGGCTCGTAGTCAAATACAGTGCCAAAGCCTGCATGCAGACAGAAAAGCGGCGTAGCCGTCTCAACACGAGCATTGAGTAACAGCACGGGGTCAAGATCCACCTCTACGCTTGAGTAGCCCGACAGCTCACCAATAGTCGGCTTTGCCATCACATCGCGTAGCTTCAGATCCAAATGCAGACCGACATGCGAGCGAACCTTGGACAGCATTTTCAACACCCGCAGAGAATCGCCACCCAGCTCGAAGAAGTTGTCATTGATGCCGATCTGATCAACGCTCAACACCTCTTGCCAGATCTGCGCCAAGGCCTGCTCTACGTTGTTGCGCGGAGGAAGGTGCATCCTATGGCCGACAAAGTCGGGCGCCGGCAACGCATTACGGTCAATCTTGCCGTTCGGTGTAAGCGGCATCGCCTCCAGTACCACAATCTGCGCGGGTACCATGTAGTCAGGTAGCTCGCACCGCAAAGCTTCACGAAGCTGCGTAGCAGTGGCTGCCTGAGCGCCACTTACCACATAGCCTACGAGTTGTTTGCCGATGGCGCCTTCACGCGCAACAACCACCGCGTCGCGGACATCCACCTGATTGCGCAGACGTGCTTCGATCTCGCCCGGTTCGATTCGGAAGCCACGTATTTTCAGTTGGTTGTCCAGGCGGCCAATGAAATCGATAACGCCATCGGCACGCCTGCGAACTCGGTCACCTGTACGATAAAGGCGTGCACCCACGGCGAACGGGTCCGCGACAAAGCGTTCGGAGGTGAGCGCCGCACGCTGGTGATAACCACGCGCCAGTCCATGGCCCCCAATATACAACTCGCCGGCCACACCATCAGGCAATGGGTTCAGGTTCTGGTCCAGGACGTGCAAGGTTCGCTCGCCGACCCGCTCACCGATCGGTGCATACACCGCCTGACAGGACTGTTCTGCCGACACTTTCCACAGCAAGGGTGTTACCACCGTTTCTGTCGGTCCGTAGCCATTGGTCAAGTACTGCGGACGCAATGTGCGTTTGACCAACTCGAACAAGGCATCTGGCACCGCATCGCCACCGAAACAGTAGATCCGAACAGGTGGTGTTGCTTGCTGTTGGGTTTCGCCGAACTCTGCCAACTGCTGGAGATAGGCCGGAGGGAAGCAAGCGATATCGATGCGTTGTGCATGCAACACTTGCCACGTCTCTTCAGCGGTCCAGAGGCGGTTTTCGCGAATGACCAGGCATCCACCCGACGTCAGCGTCGACAACCAACGCTCTTGAGCACCATCAAAAGCGAATGACATGAACAGCAACTCGCGCGTGCGTTCATCCATCTCGTAGAGTTTGGCAATGGCCAGGCAATGCATGCGGATCTGCCCATGGCTGACCGCCACGCCTTTTGGCTTACCGGTCGAACCGGAGGTGTAGATCAGGTAGGCAAGATTGTCATCTTGCACCTGCACCTGCGGCACGCTCGCCGTGAGGCCCACCGTGTCCAAAAGGTCCAGTTCTACACATTGCGCCACCTCGGTGAAGCGCTGACGCAAACCACTACTGGTCAGCAGCAAGTGCATTGCCGAATCTTCGACGATCCACTGCAGTCGATCCTGAGGGTAATCGATGTCCAGAGGCACATAAGCAGCACCGGTTTTCATCACTGCGAAGAAAGCGATGATCACTTCCACCGAGCGCTCCAGTGCAACACCCACCGTTGTTTCAGGTTTGGCACCCAACGCTATCAAGTAGTGGGCAAGACGGTTAGCGCGTTCCTCCAGTTCGCTGTAGGTCAGTTGCTGCTCGCCGCAGATCAGCGCCACTGCGTCAGGCTGTGCCTGAGCCTGCGCGCAGATGCGCTTGGCCAAAAGCGGCATGTCGACTGGGTTCGTGTGCAACTCGTTGCGCTGGCTGGCTTGCTTTATCTGGGCAGGGCTAAGCATGTCCAGGCTACCCACGGTAGCCTGCGGATTCGCCAGAATCGCGTTGAGCAAGCACTCGAAACTATCGCGAATCGCAGCAGTACCGGCCTCGCTGAAACTGTCGCGTAAGTACATGAATTCGACCGAGAAGGTATCAGTCAGGTGCACAGCCAGATCCATCGCATAGTTTGTGACATCGCGATCGTTGGCCTCACCAAATTGCAGAGCGTTGTTGCTGCTACTGTTCAAGCGCTCATCGATTGGGTAGTTCTCGAACACCAGAATGCTGTCGAACAATGCCTGGCCTGGGCGCCCGGCCCAACGCTGAACATTGGACAACGCCGCATGCTCATGATCGCGTAGTTCCAGGTTGTAGCTCTGCAGTTGCTGTAACCAGTCACAGACTCGCTGCTGGGCAGCAGGTGCTTGCACCACAGGCAAGGTATTGATGAACAAGCCCAGCATTTCGTCAGCACCTGGCAGGCTGGCTGGCCGACCAGCTACAGTGGCACCAAAGCATACTGCCTCTTGTCCGCTGTAGCGCTGCAACAGCAGCAGCCAAGCTGCCTGCACAAGCGTGTTGGGCGTCACACGTAGGCCTTGCGCTGTCAAGCGCAGCCGCTCCGTACGCTCTAAATCCCAATGCAAGTAAAGCGCCGCGTGCCCTGACAAGTCGGTGTCCGGCCTTGGTAATACTGCCTGGGCGAGCAGTGTCGGGCTTTCAATCTGGCTCACCTTGGCCGTCCAGAACGTCTCCAGTTCCTTCTGCGATTGTGCTTCAAGCCAACGAATGTATTCACCGAAGCGCCCAGCAGCCCCCACCAAGGCTTGGCCATGGTAAGCCTGGAACACTTCACCCAGCAGACGTGAATTGCTCCAACCGTCCATCAAAATATGGTGGCGCGTCCAGATCAGCTGCATCCGCTGATCGTCCAGCCTCACCAGTGTCACCCTCATCAATGGCGCCCGCAGCATGTCGAAATCTTGCGCCGCATCGCCATCTACCAGCACTTGCAGCGCGCTTTCGGCAGCATCCCGGTCCCGCCAATCGAGTACGCGTACAGGCAAGTCCACTTGTCGATGAACAATCTGCAGGGGGTGTCCCAACTGCGCAGACGACCAGAATCCGGTGCGCAGAATATCGTGACGCGCAATCACTTGATTCCACGCTTCAACGAATCGCTCGACTTCCAACCCTTCGACAGCGACCGAAGTCTGGTTTATGTAAAGCCCCGTTTCGCCACCCTGACCGCTGTAGAACAACATGCCCTGTTGCATCGGTGACAACGGATAGATGTCGGCTACTTGCGCCACAGGCACAGGCAGGCTGTCCATCTGTGCCTGTGTAAGGCCGGCCAGCGGGAAATCCGATGGGGTCGCGCCTTGATGCGGCTTCTGGGAGCAATGTGCGATCAGCGCTTTCAATTCCTCGGTATACGCATCTGCCAGCCCCTGGATGGTCGATTCATCGAACAGCTCGCGGCTATAGGACCAGGAAAGCTCCAGCGCCCCCCCGAACACTTGACCATTCAAAGTCAGCAGGCTACCTAGAGACGAGTTCGGGTCCTGCGTAGAGCCCGCATTTTCTTTGGCCGGCACGAATAACCCTGATGGCTCATCGAAGCTGCCGTCGAACTGTCCCAGATAGTTGAAGACGATTTCGCCCTGCGGTAATGCCGCCAGCGTCGCCGCGCATTCCTCGCCCCCAAGATAACGTAGCAGGCCGTAGCCCAGCCCCTTGTCTGGCACTGCGCGCAGTTGTTCCTTGATGGCCTTGATCGAGTTGTCGATTGTCAGCTGCGGGCTGAGACGGACCGGGTACATGCTGGTAAACCAGCCGACCGTACGGCTCAGGTCAACGTCGTCGAATATATCTTCGCGACCATGGCCTTCCAGGCGTACCAGCACGTTGGAGCGTCCAGTCCATCGTCCGACCACGCAGGCCAAGGCTGTTAGTAGAAGATCATTGATCTGCGTCCGGTAGGCTGCGGGTGCATCCTGCAACAGCTTTCGCGTCCACTCAGCATCGAGTCGACTGCTTACGCTGGTGGCACACTTGATCTGATTACTGCCTTGGGGGTGATCACAAGGAAGCGCATCGTCCACATTTCGCAACTGGTCTTGCCAATAATTCAATTGCTCTTGCAGTACGGGGGCTGTGGCATATGCCTGCAGACGCTCAGCCCATGCCTTGAACGAGCTGGTCTTCGCTGGCAGCGTCAGCGGCTGTCCGGTGCTTTGTGATTTATAGGCTTGCTGCAAGTCTTCTAACAGTATCCGCCACGACACGCCATCAACCACGAGGTGATGGATCACCAGAAGTATTCGCTGTGTAGCATCCGGCATTTCGATCAGCACTGCTCGCAATAACGGGCCTTGTGCCAGATCCAGACTGCGCTGGGCGTGCTCCAGTAATGGAGCAAGCTCTTGTGCCGTTTCCAGCCTGCGCACCCACACCAAATCCTGATCGGTGTCAGTGGCAAACTGCGCCTGCCAACTGCCCTGCTGTGATGCAAAACGCAGACGCAGCGCGTCATGATGCGTAAGCAATGTTCGCAACGAAGCTTCCAACCACTCGGCCATCACAGGCTCTCGGGTCTTGAGCAGCACCGATTGGTTCCAGTGGTGACGTGATGGAATGTCCTCCTCAAAGAACCACTGCAGGATGGGCGTCAACGCGTTAGACCCGGTGACAGGGCCTTGGTCGATCGATGTCCCCTCTTCACGGCGTGCGACAGCCGCCAGTTGGCGTACCGTCTGATGCTGGAACAACTCTTTTGCAGAGAATTGGATGCTGACCTGGCGGGCCCGACTTACAACCTGCAGGGAAATGATCGAGTCGCCCCCTAGCTCGAAGAAGTTATCGGTGACCCCAACTTTTTCGAGTTTGAGTACAGCCGCCCAGATATCCGCCAAGTTCTGCTCAATCTCATTACAGGGCGCCACGTATTGGTTGTGCAACTGGCTTTGATCGACGCTAGGCAGACGCTTGCGGTCAAGCTTCCCACTCGGCGTCATGGGCATCTTATCTAGCACTATGAGGTAGCTCGGAACCATGTAGTGCGGCAAGCTGCTCTTGAGCGACTCCCTTAACGCGTCGCGCAATGCAGGTTCATCGGGCGCACCCTCCGCTGGCACTACATAACCACACAGCTGTTTGCCGCCAGCATGATCCACGGCAATCACCGCCGCCTCGCGCACCTGTGGATGCGCTTGCAGATGTTGTTCGACCTCACCAAGCTCGATGCGGAAACCGCGTACCTTGACCTGATGGTCGGCGCGGCCACGATAGGCAAGTTCACCCTGCTCATCGAAATAACCCAGGTCACCCGTGCGGTACAACCGTGCGCCACCTTTTTCAGCCAGCGGGTCAGGGACGAACCGTTCGGCAGTCAGCGACGGGCGCTGGTGGTAACAGCGCGCCAGGCAGCCATCGCCACCGATGTACAACTCCCCCGGAACACCGATCGGTGTAGGCGACAGGCTGTCATCCAGCACCCGCATCACCCGCCCGCCAATTGCGCGACCAATCGGTACCCCGCTCTCCGGCAAGGGTGCTTGCGCCAGTCTCGAGCAGTCATAAGTCGTAGCAACCACAGTGGCCTCGGTCGGCCCATAAGTATTGAGCAGCCGCACATTCGCCGGGCCATCTGCCAGCCACGCCTGCAGACCATCTAGTGCGACAGCTTCACCACCGACATGGATCTGCTTCAACTGGCCATAGGCTTGCGGTTCACGTCGATCCAGCGCCAGCAGACGCCAGTAGGCCGCCGGTAAATCGGCCACCGTGACGCCATGACGTATGACCTGCTCGCTGAAGGTGTCGGTGTCCCAGAGCTGCTGATCACGCATCACCACGCACGCCCCACAGGACAATGGCGGGAAGAACTGCTCGATGAATCCGTCAAAGCTGAACGTGGCGAATTGGAGCACCCGGTCATCGGCAGTCAGCCGCGAGTAGCCGCTGGCGACCTCGCAGAAAACCGAGAGGGCATGATGAGGTATGGCCACGCCTTTAGGCATACCGGTGGAGCCGGAGGTGTAGATGACATAGGCCAGGCTGTCCGGCGTGACCGCGCATTGCAGGGGCGCGGCGCTGAATGTTTCCAACCACCGCGTTCCAGGTTCGAGGCCAACACAAGGCAGGTCGGCAGGAACCGGCAGTCGCTTCATGGACACTGCATCTGCCAACAGCAATCCAATACCGCTGTCCTTGATTAGATAGGCCAGGCGATCCTGCGGATACTCAGGGTCGAGCGGCACGTAGGCTGCTCCCGCCTTGTGAATGGCGATCAATGCGACGGCAAGCGCAAGGCCACGCTCCGCAGCGACCCCAACCAGGCTGTTGGCGGTAACCCCACGCGCGATCAGCAGGTGGGCCAAACGATTGGTTTGCACGTCCAGTTCACGGTAGCTCAGCTGCTGCTCACCGAATACCAGCGCCACAGCATTCGGCCGCTCATTGGCTTGCGCCTCGAAGCGTTGATGGGCACATTGGCCCGACAAGGCAATTGCCTCGCTGCGATTCCAGTCATCGAGAAGCAACTGGCGTTCGGCGCCCCCCAGGAGCGACAACTCTCCGATCGCTACGTTGGCATCTTCGACCAGTGCTCGCAGCAGGTTTGCGAAGTGCTCCGCCAGGCGCTCGACGGCAGCATCGCCCCAAGAGGCACGGGCATGGCTGTACTGAATCGACAGTGTTTCACCCATGGTAGCCGCCAGGGTGAGGGCATAGTTGGTCTGTTCCAGGTTGGCGACCTGCCCGAAGCGCAAGCCGTCTGGCGCACCCTCCTGCAAGGCTTGTGACACCGGGTAGTTCTCGAATACCAGGAGGCTGTCGAAAAGTGCTTCCCCCCCGAGGCCCGCCCACCGCTGAACAGCATTCAGCGGCGTATGTTCAAACTCGCGCAACGCCAGGTTGCACGCCTGCACCTGTGCAATCCACTCGGCTACAGTCTGCTCGCAACGCGGCGACCCGATTACCGGCAAGGTATTGATGAACAGACCGATCTGTTCCTCCACCCCTGGCAGGTCCGCCGGGCGCCCTGCCACTGTGGCGCCGAAGCAAACAGTGGACTGCCCGGTATAGCGTTGCAGCAACAGCAACCATGCCGATTGCACCAGGGTATTGACGGTAACCCGGTTGGCGCGAGCGAAGGCCTCGATGCGTTGGGTCTGCGCGGAGTCGAACACCTGATGGTATTCACCCTGGCCATGCAGCTCGCCAGCACCGTGACGTACCACTTGCGACAGTCGTGTCGGCTCTTCCAACGTGGACAGTTGAGCCTTCCAGAAGGTTTCAGCGGCCGTTGCATCCTGGCGCTGCAGCCAAGCGATGTAATCGCGATAGGGCGCCGTCAGCGCCGGTACATGTTGCCCTGCATATCGCTGCAGAACTTCACCCAGCAAGCGCGAGGTGCTCCAGCCGTCCATCAGAATGTGATGGTTGGTGTAGATCAAGTGATGACAATTGTCGTCCGTGCGCACCAGCGTAAGACGCTGCAACGGTACCTGGTCGAGCTCGAAGCCAGCTTGTCGCTCACTTTCAGCCAGCGTTTGCACGGCCTCCTGCAACGCCGGCTGGCCTCGCCAGTCATACTCGACGAGCGCTTGCACGACCTGCTTGTGCACCACCTGAACCGCCCGGTCCAGTTCGCCCTGCCAGACAAAGCCGGTCCGCAGGATGGCGTGAGTATCCACCGCCGCCTGCCAGGCCTGCTTGAAACGCTCCACATCCAAGCCGTGAACATCGACCCGCAGCTGGTTGATGTAGTCACCGGACTGCTGCTCGTACAAGGTATGGAACAACATGCCCTGCTGCATCGGCGATAGCGGATAGATATCGGCAATCTGCTCGGCAGGCAGCGGCAGGCTGTCGAGCTGCAACTGTGTAAGCTCGGCCAGCGGGAAGTCCGAAGGCGTCACTCCACGGTGCTCAAGCTCGCTGCAATGGGTAATCAGCGCCGTAAGCTCTTGCGCATAGTCGTCGGCAAGGCGCTGGATGGTGGACTCGTCGAACAGTGCCCGACTGAAGCTCCAACCCAGTTTCAGCTCACCGCCGTAAACCTGGCCATTCAGGGCCAACAGGCTGCCTAGCGGTGCATGCTCGTCCTGAGTGGCGCCAGCATATTCCTTCGCTGGGACGAACAAGCCCGACTGCTGGTCGAAGCTTGCGTCGAACTGCCCGAGGTAGTTGAACACAATCTCGCCACGCGGCAAAGCCGCTAAGGTCGCCTGCGCCTCCGGGCTGCCCAGGTAGCGCAACAGACCATGGCCGAGGCCTTTGTTAGGCACCGCTCGCAACTGCTCCTTGATGGTCTTGATCGAATCGACAAGGCTGGTTTTCGGGCTGAGTTTTACCGGGTACACGCTGGTAAACCAGCCCACGGTGCGACTCAGGTCGACGCCGTCGAAAAGGTCTTCACGTCCATGGCCCTCCAGACGCACCAGCACATCGGAGCGACCGGTCCAGCGGCCGATCACCCGTGCCAGCGCGGTCAGCAGCAGGTCATTGATCTGCGTACGATAGGCTGCCGGTGCTTCCTGCAGGAGTTGTCGCGTGAGTTCCCGGTCCAGACGGATACTGACCGACGCCGAGTCGCGCTCCAGGTTACTGCCGTGCGGATAATCACAGGGCAGCTCATCACTCGTCCCTTGCAACTGCGCCTGCCAGTAGCTCAGTTCTGATCGCAGGCTGTCGCTTGTGGCATAGCCTTGCAAATGCTCGACCCAGTTTTTGAATGAACTGGTCTTGGCCTGCAATTTCAGCGGATGGCCAGCTTGCTGCGCCTGGTAAGCCTGTTGCAGGTCCTCCAGCAGCACGCGCCAGGAGACGCCATCCACCACCAGATGGTGAATTACCAACAGCAGCCGTTGAGTTCCATCAGCCAACTCCGCCAGTACTGCCCGAAGCAACGGCCCCTGTTGAAGATCAAGGCTGCGCTGGGCTTCGACCGCCAGGTGCTGCAGAGCCTGCGCATCGTCGACCTTGCGGCACCAGAGTACTTCGCACATGGCATCGCTGAATGAACCCTGCCAACCATCATTGCCCTGTTCGAAGCGCAGACGCAACGCATCGTGATGCGCCACGACAGCCTGCAGAGCCTTGTTCAACGGCTCCGGCGCCAAGGTCTCGTGCGGCATCAGCAACACGGACTGGTTCCAATGATGACGCTGAGGAATATCAGCGTTGAAGAACCAATGCTGAATCGGCAACAGCGCAGTAGCGCCGATAACTGCCCCTTGGTCGATAGCTGTACTGGTCGAACGCTGCGCAACCGCAGCCAGTGCTTGCACAGTCTGATTCTGGAACAAATCTTTGGGCGTAAACTGAATGTCCTGCTGACGCGCACGGCTGACCACCTGCAATGACACGATGGAGTCGCCACCCAATTCAAAGAAGTTGTCGTTCAGACCGACCTTGTCCAGCCTCAGCACATCGGCCCAGATACCTGCTATCTGTTGCTCAAGCGCGCTCTGCGGGGCGACATATTCGCCCTGCAGCAGGCTCGCATCCGCTTGGGGCAAGGCCTTGCGGTCCAGCTTTCCATTGCCGGTCAACGGCAAGCTGGCGAGGAACAGCACATGAGCCGGTACCATGTATTCCGGCAAGCTCGCCTTGAGCGTTTCGCGCAAGGCATCGCGCAGTAAAGCCTGGGCTGTGAAACTTTCCAGGACCGCGCTATCGGCCGGCACCACGTAGCCCACCAACTGTTTGCCACTTGGGCCATCCTGGGCCAGTACCACGCCTTGGCGCACAGCAACCTGGTCTTGCAGACGTGCCTCGATTTCCCCCAGCTCAATTCGGAATCCGCGAATCTTCACCTGATGGTCAATCCGCCCCAGGTATTCGATCACCCCGTCGCCGCAGTAACGTGCCAAGTCGCCCGAACGATACAAGCGCCCTCCTTGGGTATCGAACGGGTTCGGCACGAAGCGTTCAGCGGTCAATGCCGGCCGACCGTGATAACCGCGAGCCAACCCGTCCTGACCGATCATCAACTCACCCTGGCTACCCGGTACGATCGGATTCAGAGCATCGTCGAGCAGGTACCAGGTCAGGTCGGGAATAGCCTCGCCAATCGGGCTGCTGCCGACATTTTTCAAGTCATCCCGGCAGATCGGGCGGTAGGTCACATGTACAGTGGTTTCGGTGATCCCATACATGTTGATCATGCGTGGGTGGGCATCACCAAACACCTCGAACCACGGTTTGAGGCTGCTCACATCCAGAGCCTCACCGCCAAACACAACGTGACGTAAAGCCAACTGATTGCCGGCCTGTGCTGCCTCGCAGGCGATCGGTATAAGTTGCTGGAACGCCGAAGGTGTCTGATTGAGCACCGTCACCTTCTCGCTTACCAGCAAGGCGTGGAAGTCCTGCGAAGAACGCGCCACATCCTGCGGGACAATGACGGCCTTGCCGCCATACAGCAATGCGCCATACAACTCCCAGACCGAGAAGTCGAAGGCATAGGAATGGAACACTGTCCACACGTCGCTAGCGTCGAACTGGAACCAATCCTGGGTTGCCGCGAACAAGCGCACCACGTTGTGGTGAGCGAGCAGTGCCCCTTTGGGCTTGCCAGTGGAACCCGAGGTATAGATCACATAGGCCAGGTTGTGTGGCGAAACAGCTACCTGCGGATTGGCTTCGCTGTAGTCGGCCAGCGATGCGTCGCCGAGGTTCACACAGTGGATGCCGGCAGGAATTGGCAAGGCTTCACGCAGGTGCCCCTGGGTCAGCAGCAGATCAATGCCGCTGTCTTCTAATAGGTAGCTCAGGCGATCCTGCGGGGATTGCGGGTCCAGCGGTACATAGGCGCCACCGGCCTTCAGGATGCCCAGCAAACCTACGACCATCTCCAGGCTGCGTTCGACAGCAATGCCCACCAGACTGTCCGGGCCTACGCCAAGCTCACGTAGCTTGTGCGCCAGCTGGTTGGCGCGACGGTTCAATTCATCATAGCTCAGCGTCTGTTCGCCAAAGCTCAGCGCGGGCGCATGTGGTGAGGCTTCGACCTGGGCCTCGATCAATTGATGAAGCGTACGATCACTTGGGAAACTCTTCTGGCTGTGGTTCCAGTCCTTTATGACCAGAGCTTGCTCCTGCGCCCCCATCAACGGCAGGTCGCCGATTACTCGTGTTGCATCAAGGACCAAGGCATGCAAAAGATTCTGGAAGTGTTCCGCTACCTGGCAGATGGCAGGGTTGGCCCATAGTGCTTGATCATAGCTGTACTGAATCGAGAGCGTCGAACCGAGGTTAACCAGCACGGTAAGCGGGTAGTTGGTCTGTTCGCGATTCGCGACTTCACCAAAACGCAGCCCCTGAGGTGCTCCCTGCTGCAGGGCTTCGGATACTGGGTAGTTTTCGAACACCAAGACGTTATCGAACAGGGACTCACCGCCCAGCCCAACCCACCGTTGCACTTCGTTCAACGGTGTATGTTCGTATTCACGCACTGCGAGGTTGCCCGCCTGGACCTGAGAAATCCAATCCGCGACGGTTTGCTCAGCACGCGGTGTGCCCACCACAGGAAGGGTGTTGATGAATAGACCGATCTGCTCTTCCACGCCTGGCAGGTCTGCGGGGCGACCTGCCACAGTCGCGCCGAAAGCCACGCTAGCCTGACCAGTGTAGCGCTGTAATAGCAGCAGCCATGCCGACTGCACAAGCGTGTTTACCGTGACCCGATTGGCCCGGGCAAAGGCTTCGATCGACAAAGTCTGTGCACGATCGAACACTTGGTGATGGGCGTCATACCCAGAAGCGCTCGCTGGTGGGGACATTCGTGTTGCCCGGAGCAGGCGAGTGGGTTCCTGCAGCTCGGCCAGTTGAGCCTTCCAGAAGGTTTCGGCAGCGCCAGCGTCCTGGCGCTTCAACCAGGCAATATAGTCGCGATAGTGCATCGTCTGGGCCGGCAGATGGTGGCCAACATAGCGCTGGAGCACTTCACCCAACAGACGCGAGGTACTCCATCCATCCATCAGGATGTGATGATGGGTGCATATTAGGTGATGTCGATTTTCAGCTGTCCTTACCAGCACCAGGCGCAGCAAAGGTGCTGCATCCAACACAAAACCGCGCTGTCGCTCGCGTTCGGCCAATGCCTCAAGTGCATGATCTTCTGTCGCTTGATTACGCCAGTCATGTTCTTTGAACGGCAGCTCGACATGCTTGTGCACGATCTGCACCGCTTGGTCCAGATCCCCCTGCCAGACGAAACTGGTTCGCAGAATATCGTGCGCACCCAGTGCCCCCAGCCAGGCCTGCCTGAAACGCTCCACGTCCAAGCCGTCCACGTCCACCCGTAGCTGGTTAATGTAGTTGCCGGCCGCCTGCTCATACAGTGTATGGAACAACATGCCCTGCTGCATGGGTGCCAACGGGTAGATATCGGCGATGTCGGCAGCGGGTACGGGCAGGCTATCCAGTTGAGCCTGGCTCAAGCACGCCAGAGGGAAATCCGACGGGGTAATCCCACGATTCGTTCTCTGGCAGCAATGAGTGATGAGCGCCTTGAGTTCCTCGGCGTACTCATCAGCCAACCGCTGAATGGTCGACTCGTTGAACAGTTCCCGGCTGAAAGTCCACCCCATCTTCAGCTCGCCAGCGTAAACCTGCCCGTTCAATGCCAACAGGCTACCCAATGGCGCATCGTCGCTTTGATTGGCCCCGCCGTACTCCTTGGCAGGCGTGAAGACGCTGCCTTCTTCCTGGAAACTGCCGTCGAATTGCCCCAGGTAGTTGAAGACAATTTCGCCCTGCGGCAGGTTATCCAGAACCTGCCGACTGTCATCGCTGCCAAGATAGCGCAGCAGCCCGTAACCAATACCTTTGTTGGGTACTGCCCGCAGTTGTTCCTTGATGACTTTGATCGAGCTATCCAGTTGCGCCTGAGCGCTCAGGCTCACCGGATAGATACTGGTGAACCAGCCCACGGTGCGTGTCAGGTCCAGGTCGTCGAACACGTCCTCGCGGCCATGTCCTTCAAGGCGTACCAGCACGTTGGAGCGCCCGGTCCAACGTGCTACCACCCGCGCCAGCGCTGCAAGCAGCAGGTCGTTGATCTGGGTACGGTAGGCCATGGGCGCTTCATGCAGAAGCTTGCGGGTCCACTCCGCGTCCAGATGGGTGCTCGCATAGGCGGCGTGACTTACTTGATTGCCACCTTGCTGATGATCACGAGGCAAATCATCGTCAGCATGTTGCAGTTGTGCGTGCCAGTAGGTCAGCTCCTGGGCCAGATCGGCACTCTTGGCATAAGCCTGCAAACGTTCGGCCCACGCCTTGTAGGCGCTGGTCTTGGCAGGCAGTTCGGCAGGCTGGCCGGCCGAGGCTGCCAGGTAGGCCTGCTGCAGGTCCTCCAGCAGCACGCGCCATGACACACCGTCAACGACCAGGTGATGGACGACCAATAGCAGTCGCTGTTCACCCTGCGGCAGCGTGCCCAGTAGCACCCGCACCAACGGGCCGCCGAGCGCGAAACTGCGCTGCGCCTCACCGGCTGCGTGCAAAAGCGAGTCCATGTCGCTAAACGAGCGATCCCACAGGATGCCCTGCGTATCGACCTCATTGAACGTGCCTTGCCACTGTCCGTCTGCCTGATCGAAACCAAGGCGCAGGGCGTCATGCTGCTGCAGTACGCGTTGCAGCGCCGTAGCCAGATGCTGCGGATCAATGCTCACGCTTGGTGCCAGCAGCACCGACTGGTTCCAGTGGTGAGGTTGCGCCATCGCCTGATCGAAGAACCAGTGCTGAACCGGAGTCAGCGGCGTGGTGCCGGTAACTGCCCCCTGGTCGATGACAACGTTGTCCGCACACCGGGCAACCGAAGCCAAACCTTGTACGGTCTGGTATTGGAACAGTTGCTTGGGCGTGAAGTGGATGCCCGCCTGGCGCGCACGGCTGACCACCTGCAAGGAAATGATCGAGTCGCCACCGAGTTCGAAGAAGTTGTCGGTAAGCCCTACCTTGTCCAGTTTCAACACGCCGGCCCAGACAGCCGCAATATCCCGCTCCAGTTCAGTACGAGGTTCAAGGTATTCCACTTGGAACAGGCTGATATCGGGCTGCGGTAGTGCCTTGCGATCCAGCTTGCCATTCGGGGTCAGCGGCAGCGCCTCAAGGAATACCAACTGCGCTGGCACCATGTACTCCGGCAGGGTTTGCTTGAGCTGGCCACGCAGCGCATCGCGCAGCGCTGATTGCCGCGCGAGAGTGGCCATCACGGTCTCGTCGGCCGGTACCACATAACCTACCAGCTGTTTGCCAGTTGGGCCGTCCTGAGCCAACAGGACCGCTTCGCGGACAGCCTCCTGAGCCTGCAGACGTGACTCGATCTCCCCCAGTTCGATACGGAACCCGCGGATCTTCACCTGATGATCGATGCGACCTGCGTACTCGATCAGCCCATTGTCCTGATAACGGGCAAGGTCCCCGGTGCGGTACATCCTGCCGCCGCCCTGCTCATCGAACGGATCAGGAATGAAGCGTTCGGCCGTCAACCCAGGGCGGCCGAGATAACCCCGTGCCAACCCAGCACCGGCCATGTACAACTCACCGTTTACCCCTACCGGTACCGGCGCTACGGCCTCACTCAGCAGATAAACCGCACTGTTGGCAATCGGCCGGCCGATGTTCGCCCTGCCATTGGCGCAACGCAGGGTAAAGGTGGAGTAGGTGGTGTCCTCGGAGGGGCCGTACAGGTCATAAACCTGCTGCACATGCCCGGTCGCATACAACTCGTCGACCAGCGACTGCTTCAGCGCCTCTCCAGCAAGGTTGATGGTGCGCACGGTCGCCGGCAGTTCGCCGGTCTCAAGCAGCATCTTGATCGCCGATGGCACGGTGTTGACCAGACGCACCCGGTCTTTGGCCGCCAGGTGCGGCAGCTCGAGGGCGTTGGCAGCGAGCACCGCGTAGCCTCCAGCCGACAGCGTGACGAACAGCTCCCACACCGACAGGTCGAAACAGATCGAAGTAGATGCCAGCACACCACACAGGTCCTGTTGGCTATAGACCGTCAGCGCCCAGCCAATCAGCGCCGTTACGTTGCGATGCTCGATCAACACGCCCTTGGGTTTGCCCGTGGACCCGGAGGTGTAGATGCTGTAGGCCAGATTGCCCGGTTCGGTCATGCAGACCGGATCGGTTACCGGGTAGCCCTCCAGCGACAACTGATCGAGCAACAAGGTCCGGGCATGAAACGCTTCAGGCATGCGCGCAAGCAGGTGCGACTGGGACAGCAGCAAGATCGACTGGCTGTCCTCAAGCATGTACTCGATACGGTCCTGCGGGTACTCAGGGTCGAGCGGCAGATAGGCGCCACCCGCCTTCAGGATCGCCAGCAGGCCAACCACCATTTCGGGGCTGCGCTCCATGGCGATGCCCACCAGCACATCCGGCCCCACCCCCTGCTCGCGAAGTCTGTGTGCCAACTGGTTGGCCCGTTGATTCAACGCCGTATAGCTCAGCACCTGCTCGCCGAACAGCAATGCCGGCGCATCGGGTGACACCTTGACCTGGGCCTCGAACAACTGGTGCAGGCTGCGTTCGGCAGGGTAATCGGCTTGGGTACTGTTCCAGTCTTTGATGACCAACTGCTGTTCGTGCGGGCTCAGCATTGCCAAGCCAGCAACAGGCTGGTGCGGCTGCCCTGCGATGCTGACGAGCAAGTTCAACCAGTGCCCTGCCATGCGCTCGACGGTGGCCGTATCGAACAGATCGGTCGCATACGTCAACGCCGCGCTGATACCGGCTTCGTGCTCGAACGTGTCCAGTGCCAGGTCGAACTTGGCCACGTGGCTGTCCGAGGCGATCTCTTCCATCACCAGGCCAGGCAGGTTGCGCCCTGCGCCCTTTTTGGTCTCGGTCTGGTGGTTGTACATCACCTGGAACAATGGGCTGTGGCTGAGGCTGCGCTCTGGCTGCAAGGCCTCGACCAGTTGTTCGAACGGCAAGTCCTGGTGCGCCTGTGCGCCCAATGCACGTTTCCTGACCTGCTCCAGCAGCTCGGTAAAGGTGGTGCTCAGTTCGAATTCGGCACGCAGTACCTGGGTATTGACGAAGAAGCCCGCCAGGCGCTCCGTCTCGGCACGGTTGCGGTTGGCGATCGGCACACCCACGCGGATATCCGCCTGCCCGGAGTAACGGTGCAACAGCGTTTGAAAGCTGGCGAGCAACAGCATGAAGGGTGTCACGCCCTGCTGCTGTGCCAATTGCTTGAGCGAACCGACCAGTTCCCCGCCCAACGGGATTTCCAGCCGTGCGCCTTGCTGGCTGTAGACCGCCGGGCGCGGGCGATCAGTCGGCAGCTCCAGCACCGGCTGCTGGTCCCCCAACTGCTCTTTCCAGTAGGCCAGTTGCCGGTCCTGTTCACCGGCCTGCATCCAGGCCCGCTGCCAGATGGCATAGTCGGCGTACTGGATCGCCAGCGTCGGCAACAGCACGTCGCGGCCTTGGCTGTAGCCCTCATAGAGCCTGACCAGGTCATCCACCATCACCGGCAAGGACCATCCGTCCGCCACGATGTGGTGCAACGTCAGTGTGAGCACGTGCTCTTGCGCCCCCAACTGCAGCAGCCTGGCCCGCATCAGCGGCCCATGCTCCAGATCGAAGGGTTGCTGGGCCTCATCTTCCAGGCTGGCACAAACACCGCTCGGCGCTGTGGCCTCGACAGCCTCCACAACCAGCTCGAACGGCATGTGCGGATGAATGACCTGTACGGTCTGCTCACCCTCCAACCGGAAGGTAGTGCGCAACGTTTCGTGGCGGGCGATCAACGACTCGAAGCTGCGCTGCAAAGCGGCGATATCCAGCGCACCGGTAAACTTCAAGGCAGCGGGAATGTTGTAGGCAGAACTTTGCGGCTCAAGCTGCCACAGAAACCACTGCCGCTGCTGAGCGAAGGAAAGCGGAACTTGGTCGAAATCACCACGGCTTTGTGGGATCGGCAACTGCGCAAGGCTCATGCCTTTCGATGCGAGCTTTTCAAGAAACAGCTTGCGCTGCGGCAGGGGCAGGCCAATGAAGCGTTTTACCAGTTCCATGTTTCTGTTATCCGTTTGCATCTCAAACTGCCTCAAGCTCGCTCATGAAGTCCTGGAGGTCGTCCAGGTCCGCATCGGTATTGGTATTCAAGCCACTGATCATGGCTGCGTATGCCTGCAGGTTTTCCGCCTGGAACAGCAAGGCGAGCGGCAGGTTGATGCCCAGCTCAACCTGCAGGCGAGCCATCACCTGGGTCGCCAGCAAGGAGTGGCCACCCAACTCAAAGAAGTTGTCGTAAAGGCCCACGTTGTCCAGCTTCAGCACATCGGCCCAGATCGCCGCAATCCGCTGCTCCAATGCACTTTGCGGCGCAGTGAACTGGCCCTGCAGCAGGCTGGCATCCGGTTGCGGCAGCGCCTTGCGATCCAACTTGCCGTTGCCGGTCAGCGGCAAGCTGGCCAGGAACAGCACATGAGCCGGCACCATGTAGTCCGGCAGGCTTGCCTTGAGCGCTTCGCGCAGGGAACCCCGCAGAAGAACCTGGCTTTCGAGGCTGTCCAGGACCGAGCTGTCACCCGGCACCACATACCCCACCAACTGCTTGCCCTGCGGGCCATCCTGAGCCAGCACCACGCCCTGACGCACAGCGCCCTGCTCCTGCAGGCGTGCTTCGATCTCACCCAGCTCGATACGGAAACCACGAATCTTCACCTGGTGATCAATTCGCCCCAGGTAGTCGATTACGCCATCACCGCCATAGCGGGCCAAATCGCCCGAGCGGTACAGGCGACCGCCCTGGCTATCGAAAGGGTTCGGCACGAAACGCTCAGCCGTCAACGCCGGACGACCGTGATAGCCACGCGCAAGGCCATCCTGGCCAATCATCAGTTCACCGTGGCTGCCTGGCACGATCGTGTTCAAGGTGCCGTCGAGCAAGTAGCAACTCAGGTCTGGAATGACCTCGCCAATGGGGCTGCTGCCAACACTCTTGAGATCATCCAGGCTGATCGGCCGGTAGGTCACATGCACCGTCGTCTCGGTGATGCCATACATGTTGATCAGGCGTGGCTGACGGTCGCCGAATACGTCGAGCCATGGCTTGAGGCTGCTCAGATCCAGCGCCTCACCGCCAAACACCACATACCGCAATGCCAGCTGGCTGCCGCCTCGCGCGGCTTCGCAGGCAAGCGGAATCAGTTGCTGGAATGCCGATGGCGTCTGGTTCAGCACCGTTACCTGCTCGCTGAGCAACAACGCATGGAAATCCTGCGAAGAACGCGCCACGTCTCGCGGCACGATGACCGCCTTGCCGCCATACAGCAGCGCGCCGTACAGCTCCCACACGGAAAAATCGAACGCGTAGGAGTGGAACACCGTCCACACGTCACTGGCGTCGAAGCGGAACCACTCCTGGGTGGCCGCGAACAAACGCACCACGTTATGGTGCGTCAACAGTGCACCTTTGGGCTTGCCAGTGGACCCGGAGGTGTAGATCACGTATGCCAGGTTCTGCGGCGATACCACGCAAGCCAGGTTGGCTTCGCTGTAGTCGGCCAGTGCCGTTTCGTCCAGATTCAGGCTTTGGATGCCTGTCGGAATGGGCAAGGCGTCACGCAAGTGGCTTTGGGTCAGCAACAAGCCGATGCCACTGTCCTCGAACAGGTAAGCGAGGCGATCCTGGGGGGACTCCGGGTCCAGCGGCACATAGGCGCCGCCCGCCTTGAGGATGCCGAGCAGGCCCACGACCATGTCCAGACTGCGCTCTACGGCAAGCCCCACCAGCACGTCGGGCCCCACGCCCAGTTCGCGCAGCTTGTGCGCCAGGCGGTTGGCGCGGCGGTTCAATTCGCCGTAGCTCAGTGTCTGAGCGCCAAAACTCACGGCGGGTGAACCAGGCGATAACTCGACCTGGGCTTCGATCAACTGATGGAGCGTGTGCTCGCTGGGGAATTTAGTCGGGTTGCGGTTCCAGTCCTGAACGATCCGAGCCTGCTCATGCTCTGCCAACAGAGGCAGGTCGGTAATGCGCTGCTCTGGTTCGCGGACGATTCCCTGCAGTAGATTCAGCCAATGATTGGCCATGTGCTCGACGGTCTTGGCCTCGAACAGGTCGGTGGCATAGGTCAGCGCAGCACTGATGCCTTGCTCATGCTCGAAGGTATCCAGGGTCAGGTCGAACTTGGCCGTGTGGCTGTCCCAGGCCAGCTCTTCCATTTCCAGGCCTGGCAAACTGCGGCGCTCGCCTTTGGCCTGGGTCTGGTGGTTGTACATCACTTGGAACAGAGGGCTGTGGCTGAGGTTGCGTTCGGTCTGCAGGGCCTCCACCAGCTGTTCGAACGGCAGGTCCTGATGCGCCTGAGCGCCTAGCGCACGCTGCTTGACCTGTTGCAGCAGCTGATTGAAGGTCATCTGCAGGTCGAATTCGGCGCGCAGCACCTGGGTGTTGACGAAGAAGCCGATCAGCCGCTCGGTCTCGACCCGGTTACGGTTGGCGACCGGCACACCGACGCGGATGTCGGACTGCCCGCTGTAGCGGTGCAGCAATGCCTGGAAGCTGGCCAGCAACACCATGAAGGGCGTGGCGCCCTGTTGCTGGGCCAATTGCTTCAGCGCGCCAGCCAACGTGTTGTCGATGGCCACGGTAATTCGGGCGCCCTGATAGCTGCTTATCGCTGGCCGCGGCCGATCGGCAGGCAACGCCAGCACGGGTTGCTCGTCACCGAGTTGCGCCGTCCAGTAGGCCAGCTGTCGCGCCTGCTCGCCGGCCTCCATCCAGTTACGCTGCCAGGTGGCGTAGTCGGCGTACTGCACCGGCAGCACAGGCAGGTCCACCTTCTGCCCTTGGCTGTAGCCGTGGTAGAGCTGCACCAGCTCATTGATCATCACGGGCATCGACCAACCGTCGGACACGATGTGGTGCAGGGTCAGCACCAGCACATGTTCGTCCTGTGCCAGGCCCAGCAACTTCACCCGCAGCAGCGGGCCGGTTTGCAGGTCGAAAGGCAGATGAGCTTCGTGCTCGACATGACCACGCACGCTGGCGTCATCGGTCTGCTCCAACTGCTCGAACATCAACTTGAAGGGACTGTGCGGATGGACCACCTGCACGGCCTGCTCCGCTTCCAGGCGGAACGTGGTGCGCAGGGTCTCATGACGGGCGATCAAAGCCTCGAAGCTACGCTGCAGGGCACCCGTGTCCAAATGCCCTTTGAAGCGCAGGACGGACGAGAGGTTGTACGCGGTACCCACCTCGCCCAGCTGTGACAGAATCCATAGCCGCTGCTGGGCATAGGAAAGCAGTACCGGCGCTTCTGGATCCCTCGGGAAGATCGGCGTGACCCCATACAGGTTGACGCCTTGTTTCTTGAGCAAGGCTGCCAACGCCTTACGTTTTTGGGTGGACAACGATACGACTGTATCGAGCAGCTCTTGCACAGGGAATCTCCTAAGAAATCAGCTCTTCAATTTCCTCCGTAGTTAGACGATTGAGCACTGCCAAGGATTTAGGCCCCCCTCGTGCACGATTCCCGTAGGAGCGGCCTTGCGTCGCGAAAGGGCTGCGTAGCGGCCCCTGGGTCTCAGCTTCGCCGCCTAAATTGCTGGGGCCGCTACGCAGCCCTTTCGCGACGCAAGGCCGCTCCTACACCGTTTGCGCCATGGGTGAGAGACGCGTTTAGTCTGCCGCGCGCAAAGACTAGGAAATCAGCTCATCGAGCTCCTCCGTGCTCAAGCTTTCGAGTAATGCCAGCGACTTGGCCAATTGGTCCTGGGTGGTGTCGACGACTGGCGCCTTACCTTCGAGCTGACGACTGAAGTCGGCCAGTACAGGGAACTCGAAGAGTTCTTTCAGTTCGGCCGAAACACCAGCTTGCTCCTGTATGCGAACGATCACCGAGGTGGCCAGCAGGGAGTGACCGCCCAGCGCGAAGAAATTGTCGGTCAACCCGACCCTCTCCAGCTTCAGCACATCCGCCCAGATCGCCGCGATCTGCTGTTCCAGCTCGCTCTGCGGCGCTACGTACTCGCCTTGCAGTTGGCTGGCATCCGGCTGCGGCAGGGCCTTGCGGTCCAGCTTGCCGTTCGGTGTTACCGGCAGCTTGCCGAGCAGCAGCAGGTGCGCAGGCACCATGTAATCCGGCAGGCCGACCTTCAGCGCCTCCCGCAGGCTGTCGCGCAGTGCGCCCTCGTCTTGCGTGCTGTCGGCCGGTACCACATAACCCACCAACTGCTTGCCGCTCAGGCCATCCAGGGCCAGTACCACCGCCTCCTGCACACTCGGCAGCTCCAGCAGGCGCGCTTCGATTTCACCCAGTTCGATACGCAAACCGCGGATCTTCACCTGGTGGTCGATACGCCCGGCGTAGTCGATCACGCCGTCGGCGTCGTAACGTGCCAGGTCACCGGTGCGGTACAGACGCCCGCCGTTGTCGCTGAACGGGTCTGGCACGAAGCGTTCAGCAGTCAGCGCTGGGCGCTGGTGGTAACCACGGGCCAGGCCCACGCCCCCCAGGTACAGCTCGCCGGCACTGCCGCGTACCGCAGGTTGCAGGCTGCCTTCGAGGATGTGGGCCTTGAGGTTGTCGATCGGCTGGCCGATCGGCACGCTGATGCTTTCGTCCGGCTGGCAGGTCCAGTGGGTGACGTCGATGGCAGCTTCGGTCGGGCCGTACAGGTTGTACAGGCCGGCCGCTGGCAGGCGCTGCAGGGTCTGGCGGGCCAGCTCGGCGGGCAGCGCTTCACCGCTGCACACCACGCGTTTGAGGCTGACGCAGCTTTCCACTGCTTCGTGGGTCATGAACGCCTGCAGCATCGACGGCACGAAGTGCAAAGTGCTGATGGCGTACTGGTTGATGGTGTCGACCAGCAGTTGCGGGTCGCGGTGGGCACCTGGCTGGGCCATGACCAGACGGGCGCCGGTCATCAGCGGCCAGAAGAATTCCCACACCGACACGTCGAAGCTGAACGGCGTCTTCTGCAGCACGCTGTCGCTGGCGTCCAGGCCGTAGGCCTTCTGCATCCACCACAGGCGGTTGACCAACGCCTGATGGCTGTTGCCGGCGCCTTTCGGGCGGCCGGTGGAGCCGGAGGTGTAGATCACGTAAGCGAGGTTCAGCGGCGCCACGTCGATGTTCGGGTTGGTGTCGCTGTAAGCACCGAGCTGCTCGGTGTCCAGGTCCAGGCTGCGCAGGCCGGCCGGGATCGGCAAGGCATCGCGCAGGTGCGACTGGGTCAGCAGCAAGGCGATGCCACTGTCGGCGAACATGTAGCTCAGGCGGTCTTGCGGGTATTCCGGGTCCAGCGGCACGTAGGCGCCACCGGCTTTGACGATGCCCAGCAGGCCGATGACCATCTCCAGGCTGCGCTCCATGGCGATGCCCACCAGCACGTCCGGGCCAACGCCCAGTTCACGCAGCTTGTGCGCCAGCTGGTTGGCTTGGCCATTGAGCTCGGCATAGCTCAGGGACTGCTCGCCAAACACCAGTGCCGGGGCGTGCGGGGTGGCAAACACCTGGGCTTCGATCAGCGAATGGATGCTGCGCTGATCCGGGTACGCCGCTTGGGTGTCGTTCCAGCGCTCGACCATCAGTTGCTCTTCTTGCAGGCCCAGCATCGGCAGCTCGCCGACCACTGCCTGCGCATTGGCAACCAGCGCCTGCAGTACGTTGGCGAAGCAACCCGCCAGTCGGCCAATGGCCTCGTCGCTCCACAGCGCACGGTCGTGGCTGTAGTGCATCGACAGGGTCGCGCCCAGTTCCACCACCAGGGTCAGCGGGTAGTTGGTCTGCTCCTGCACGGCCACGTCGCCAAAGCGCAACCCGCCAGGCGCGCCTTGCTGCAAGGCCTCGGACACCGGGTAGTTCTCGAACACCAGGATGCTGTCGAACAGCGCATCACCGCCCTGCCCTGCCCAGCGCTGCACGTCATACAGCGGGGTGTGCTCGAACTCGCGCACGGCCAGGTTGCTGGCCTGCACCTGGCCAATCCATTCGGCCACGGTCTGTTCGGCACGGGGTGCGCCGATCACCGGCAGGGTGTTGATGAACAGGCCGATCTGCTCTTCGACCCCAGCCAGGTCTGCCGGGCGACCCGCTACCGTGGCGCCGAAGCACACGCTGGCCTGGCCAGTGCAGCGCTGCAACAGCAGCAGCCAGGCCGATTGCACCAGGGTGTTGACGGTAACGCGGTTGGCGCGAGCAAAGGCTTCGATGCGCGCCGTCTGCTCCGCATCGAAGGCCAGGCGATGATCACCGTAGCCGGTGCCTGCAACCCCTGCGCTACCGGCAATGGCCTGGGCCAGCCGGGTCGGCTCGTCGAGCCCGGCCAGCTGGGCCTTCCAGAAGCTTTCGGCAACCGCTGTGTCCTGGCCTTGCAGCCAGGCGATATAGTCGCGGTAATGCGTGGCTTGGGCCTGTGGCGCCAGCCCCGCGTAACGTTGCAGCACTTCGCCCAGCAAACGCGAGGTGCTCCAGCCATCCATCAGGATATGGTGGTTGGTGTAAATCAGGTGGTGGCGCGCCTCGCCCGTGCGCACCAAGGCCAGCCGCAGCAGCGGCGCCTCGGCCAGTTCGAAGCCGCGCTGGCGCTCGCCCTCGGCCAAGGCCTGCAAGGCGGCTTCCAGCGCCGGCTGGCCACGCCAGTCATGCTCGCTGCACGGCAACGCTACCGACTTGCGCACCACTTGCACGGCCTGCTCCAGCTCGCCCTGCAGCACGAACCCGCTGCGCAGGATGTCATGGGCATCGAGTGCGGCCTGCCAAGCCTGCTTGAAGCGCTGCACATCCAGCCCTTCGACATCGACCCGCAACTGGTTGATGTAGTTGCCGGCCTGCTGGTCGTAGAGGGTGTGGAACAGCATGCCCTGCTGCATCGGCGACAGCGGGTAGACATCGGCGATCTGCCCCGGGGCCAGCGGCAAGCTGTCCAGCTGGGCCTGGGTGAGTGCCGCCAGCGGGAAGTCCGACGGCGTCACGCCCTGGTGCTGAGCCTGGCAGCAATGCTCGACCAGCTCGGCCAACGCCTGCTCGTAGGCCTGGGCCAGGTGCTGGATGGTTTCCGGGCGGTAGACGTCTTCGCTGTAGGTCCACTCCAGGAACAGCTCGCCGCCGTACACCTGGCCGGTGATGCTCAGCCAGTTGCCCAACTGCGCACCGGCGCATTGGGTGCGGCCGGCGCTTTCGCCGCTAGGGCTGAACGATGCCGCGTCGGCGGCGGTGAAACTGCCGTCGAACTGGCCCAGGTAGTTGAAGGTGACGCGTGCCTGCGCGGCGCCGCTGAGCCGCTCGCGGGTCTGGGCATCGCCCAGGTAGCGCAGCAGGCCATAGCCGATGCCTTTGTCCGGCACGGCGCGCAGTTGCTCCTTGATCGCCTTGATCGACTCGCCAACGGCCTGGCCAGGGGCCAGACGTACCGGGAACAGGCTGGTGAACCAGCCGACCGTGCGGCTGAGGTCAAGGTCGTCGAACAGGTCTTCGCGGCCATGGCCTTCCAGTTGCACCAGCACCTCATCCTGCGCGCTCCACTGGCACAGCGTGCGCGCCAGCGCGGTCAGCAGCAGGTCGTTGATCTGCGTGCGATAGGCAGCGGGGGCCTGCTTCAGCAACTGCGCGGTACGCGCGGCATCCAGGCGCGACGCAGCAGTGCGGGCGTGCTGGTTGCCCAGGCTGCCCTGCGGGTTGTCACGCGGCAGTTCTGCCGGGCTGCCTTGCAGCACCTGCAGCCAGTAGTCGCCCTGTGCCTGCAGCGCCGAGCTGCTGGCATGCGCAACCAGCCGCTCGGCCCAGGTTTTCACCGAGCAGGTCTTGGCTGGCAGGCTTACCGGCTGACCTTTGAGGCGTTGCTGATAAGCCTCTTGCAGGTCCTCGAGCAGCACCCGCCAGGACACGCCGTCCACCACCAGGTGGTGAATGACCAACAGCAAGCGCTGCTGGCCATCGGCGAGGTCGAACAGTTCGGCACGCAGCAGCGGGCCTTGCTCAAGGTTCAAGCTGGCCTGCACCTCGGTGCCAGCGGCGTCCAGTTCGCCCAGCGCTGCGAGGCTGCGCTGGCGCACCAGCGGCGCACTGTCCAGGGCCTGGAAGCGGGCCTGCCACTGGCCGTTCTGGCGGCTGAAGCGCAGGCGCAAGGCATCGTGCTGCTCCAGCACCGCACGCAGGGCCGACTCCAGGTGTTCCACCTGCACGCGCTGGGACGGTTTCAACAGCATCGACTGGTTCCAGTGCCCTGGCTGGGCGATGTCCATCTCGAAGAAGCGCGCCTGCGCGGGCAGCAGCACCACTTCACCGCTGACAGCGGTGTCCACCGGGGCAGCGGCTGCCGGCTGCTTGGCTTCGATGCGCTTGGCGACCTGGGCCAGTTGGCCGACGGTCTGCTGTTCGAACAGCTGCTTGGGGGTGATCTTGATGCCCTGGCGCTTGGCCCGGGCGATGATCTGCAGGCTGAGGATCGAATCGCCGCCCAGCTCGAAGAAGTTGTCGCTGCTGCCCACGCGTTCCAGCTTGAGCACGTCGGCCCATACCGCGGCCAGCTTCTCCTCGATGTCGCCTTCAGGCGCCACGTAACCACGGCTTACCGCGCCCGGCGCCGGCAAGGCGCGCTTGTCGAGCTTGCCGTTGGCGGTCAGCGGCAGACGCTCGAGCAACAGCACCTGCGCAGGCACCATGTAGTCGGGCAAGCGGGCCTGCAGTTGCGCCTGCAACTGCGGCACGGTCACGCCCGCTTCGGCCACCACGTAGGCCACCAGTTGCAGGCGCTCGGCATCGCCTTCCAGCGGCAATGCCAGGACCACGGCGTCGCTGACATCGGACAGCCCGGCGAGCACGCGACCGATTTCACCCGGTTCGACGCGATAGCCACGGATTTTCACCTGGTCATCGGCACGCCCGATAAATTCCACCAGGCCTTCAGCGCTCAACCGCGCCCGGTCGCCGGTGCGGTACAGGCGGGCGCCATCGGCCGCCGGCACGAAGCGTTCGGCCGTCAGCGCGGGCTGGCCCAGGTAACCCTGGGCAACGCCCTGGCCACCCAGGTAGAGCTCGCCGACCACCTGCGGCGCCAGCGGGTTGAGGTAGCCATCGAGCACTTCGGCGCAGGCATTGCCCAGCGGGCGACCGACCGGCACCGTGCGGCAGTTGGCCAGGCGCTGGTCGGGTTCGAAGGTGAGCACGCCGACCGTGGTCTCGGTCGGGCCGTAGTGGTTGATGACGCGGCATTCGGGGCGCAATGCGCGGATTTTTTCCAGCAGGCTCCAAGGGCATGCTTCACCGCCCAGAATCAGTGCTTCAGCAGGCAGCACATCGGCGGCGCAGGCAGCCTGCAGCAGGCCCTGCAGGTGGCTTGGCACCAGCTTCACCACGCCCACCTGATGCTGCGCCATGTAGCTGGCGAAACCATCCGGGTCGAAGGCCAGCTCCTGCGGTAGCAAATGCAGCAAGCGGCCCGAGGCCAGGGCGCCGAACAGTACGGTGTGGCCAAGGTCGGCGGCGGTGGTGGACACCATGGCCATGCTCGCCCCGACCGGCAGTTGCAGGCGTTCGAGCACAGCCTGGATATAGCTGGCCAATGCCCCGTGGCTGACCACCACGCCCTTGGGCTGGCCGGTCGAACCCGAGGTGTAGATCAGATAAGCCGGCTGCTCAGGGCTGACCGCGACCGCCAGCGGGCTGTCGCTGCAGGCCGCCCACGTCGGGGGCTCGCAGGCAACCGCCTGCAAGCCGTCGAGGCCAGCGAAGCGGGTATCGCCAGGCTCATGCAACAGCACGGCGGCGCCGCTGTCGACGATCAACTGCTGCAGGCGCTCTTGCGGCTGCTGGGTATCCAGCGGCAGGTAGGCGGCGCCGGTCTTGAGCACCGCCAGCAAGGCCGTGACCCAATCGATGGAGCGCGGCAGGCACAGGGCAACGATGCTGCCGGCACCGACGCCACGCTGGCGCAGGTAGTCGGCTACGCGGTTGGACGCAGCGTCCAGCCCGCCCTGGGTCATGAAGCGCTCACCAGCGCGCACGCCGCCCTGGGCCTGCCCTTGCGCCATCGCCTGGTGCCACAGGGCGAGGAAGTCGCGGTGCGGGTAGGTTTCTGCTGCGGTCGGCTGCTGCGCCGCTACCTCCAGGTGGTCGACGATCGGCTGCTGTTGGGCATGGCTCAGCACGTCCAGCACGCGCCGCAGCGAATCGGCGAGGCGCTGGATGGTGGCGGGTTCGAACAGGTCGGTGGCGTAGGTGAAGTACCCCTCGATGCCATCGGGTTTATCCGAGAAGTCGAACGCCAGGTCGAAGCGCGCATCGCCACCTTCACGGGCGAAGCCTTCCACCTCCAGCGTGCCCAGGCGCTTGCGCGACGCGTCGCCCGCCGCCACGTGCTGGTTGATCTTGAACTGGAACAGCGGGTTGTGGGCCAGGTTGCGCTCTGGCAGCAAGGCATCGACCAGGTGCTCGAACGGCAGCTCCTGGTGCGACTGGGCGCCGCCGATCACGTCCTTGACCTGCTCTAGCAGCTCGGCGAAGGTCGCGCGTTCGTCTACCTGCACGCGCAGCACCTGGGTGTTGATGAAGAAGCCGATCAGGCCTTCCAGCTCCTTGCGATTACGCCCCGCATTCGGCGCGCCGATGCGGATGTCCGACTGCCCGCTGTAGCGCGACAGCACCACCGCCATGGCCGCCAGCATCAGCACGAACAGCGTGTGCCCGCCCTTGCGCGCCTGGCTGCGCAGCGCTTCGGCCTGCTCGGCGCCAATCTGCAGTTTGAGCACCGCGCCGCGGTAGCTCGGCGTGGCGGGCCGTTCGAAGTCCAGCGGCAGGCTCAGCAGCGGCTGCTCGTCACCCAGTTGCGCCTGCCAATACGCCAGCTGGCGCTGGGCCTCACCGGCCTCGAGCCAGGCGCGCTGCCAGATCGCATAGTCGGCGTACTGGATCGGCAGGGCCGGCAATTGCGCCTCGCGGCCTTCAGCCAGGGCGGTGTACAGCTGGATGAACTCCTGCACCAGCAAGTCGCTCGACCAGCCGTCGGAGATGATGTGGTGCATGCTCAGGGCCAGCACGTGGTGCTCGGCGCTCAGGCGCAGCAGGGTGACCCGCATCAGCGGCCCGGTCAGCAGGTCGAACGGTTGCTTTAGCGCGGCATCGACGGCTTCGCTCAAGGCGGCTTCATCGTCGCCCGCCTGGAACTCGACCACGTCCAGCACCAGCGGGCAGGCGCCGAGAATCTCCTGGTGGAACTCGCCTTCATCCGAAACGAAGCGCGTACGCAGCGACTCATGACGGCTGACCAGCGCATCCAGCGCCTGCTGCAGCACCGTTAGCTCCAGAGCGCCCTTGAGGCGCACGGCCATCGGCACGTTGTAGGCCGGGCTGTCGGGTTCCAACTGCCAGAGAAACAGCAGGCGCTGCTGGGCAAACGACAAGGGAATGCGCGCCAGGCCCTGGCGTGCAGGCACGATGGGCAGCAGGCGGAAGCTCTGCCCGGTGGCCTGCATTTTCGCCAGGATCTGCTGACGCTGCTCCACAGTCAGGCTGACGAAGCGTTGGGCAATGCGTTGTGCGGGGGTGAGTTGCATGTCAGGCCTCGGTGAATTCGTTCATCATTTTTTCGATATCGCTCAGGCCGTCGTCGCTCAGCGACAGGCCTTGTTCATCCAGTGCCTGGGCGAACGCGCGCAGCTCGGGGTGGGCGAAGATCAGCCGCAGCGGTATGTCCAGGCCCAGTTCCACGTTGATGCGCGATACCGCTTGCGCCGCCAGCAGGGAGTGGCCGCCGAGTTCGAAGAAGTTGTCGTTCAGGCCGACCTGGCCGAGGTTGAGCAACTGCGCCCAGATCTGCGCCAGTTGCTGTTGCAGTTCGGTCTGCGGCGCTTCGTAGTCGTGCTGTGGCTGGCTGGGGTCGGGCAATGGCAGCGCCTTGCGGTCGAGCTTGCCGCTGGGGGTCAGCGGCATGCTCGGCAGGGTCACCAGGTAGGACGGGATCATGTAGTCCGGCAGGCTGGCCTTGAGGTACTGCTTGAGGGCCTGGCGCAGATCGCCGCTGGCGCCTTCAGCAGGTACCGCATAGGCGCACAGCTGCTTGCCGCTGGGCAGGTCGATGGCCAGTACCGTGGCCTCGCGAACGTCCGGGTGCGCGCGCAGGTACTGCTCGATCTCGCCCAGTTCAATGCGGAAACCGCGCACCTTGACCTGGTGGTCAGCCCGCCCGCGATAGGCCAGTTGCCCATGTGGGTCGTAGTAGCCCAGGTCGCCGGTACGATACAGGCGGCCACCGCCCACGCTGTCGAACGGGTCGGGGATGAAGCGCTCGGCCGTCAGCGACGGGCGCTGGTGGTAACCCCGCGCCAGGCACCCTGCCCCGCCAATGAACAGCTCGCCAGAGACGCCCACTGGGGTCGGCGCCAGGCCATCGTCCAGCGCGTGCAGGGTACGGCCCGGCAGCGCTCGGCCAATCGGTACACCGCCCTGGCTGATCTGCGCGGGCGTCATCTGCGAGCAGTCGAAGGTGGTGGCGACCACGGTCGCTTCGGTCGGCCCGTAGGTGTTCAACAGACGCACCGCCGGCGGCCCATCGGCCAGCCAGGCGCGCAGGGCGTCTTCCGGCACCGCTTCACCGCCAACGTGGATCTGTTTGAGCCGGCCATAGGCCTCTGGCCCGCGACGCTCCAGGGCCAGCAGGCGCCAGTAGGCGGCGGGCAAGTCGGCCACGGTCACACCGTGGCGGTTGATTTCGTCCAGCAGGGTGGCGGTGTCCCACAGCCGCAGGTCGCGCAGCACCACGCAAGCGCCTTGCGCCAGCGGCGGGAAGAACTGCTCGATAAAGCCGTCGAAGCTGAAGGTGGCGAACTGCAGCACGCGATCACTCGGGCTCAGGCGTGAGTAGTCGGCGGCCACCTGGCAGAACACCGACAGCGCATGGTGGTCGATGGCCACGCCCTTGGGCATGCCGGTGGAACCCGAGGTGTAGATGACGTAGGCCAGGTTGTGCAGCGCCACCAGGTTAGGCAGCGGCTCGGCCGGCCAGGCGTGCAGCCACTGGGTGCCGGGTTCGAGCACCAGGCAAGGCAGCTGCGGGTCCAATTGCAAACGCGCCAACGACGGCGCATCGGCCAGCAGCAGGCCGATGCCGCTGTCTTCGACCATATACGCCAGGCGCTCTTGCGGGTAGTCCGGGTCCAGCGGCACATAGGCACCGCCGGCCTTGTGGATGGCGATCAGCGCCAGCGCCATGCCCAGGCCACGCTCGACGGCCACACCCACCAGGCAGTCAGGGCCTACGCCCATTGCACGCAGACGGTGGGCCAACTGGTTGCTGCAGCGGTCCAGCTCGGCATAGCTCAGTTGCTGATCATCGAAGATCAGTGCTACGGCGTCTGGCTGCGCACGCGCCTGGCGCTCCAGCAACTGGTGGGCGCACAGGCCGCTGCTGGCTGCTGGCGCTGGGTTCCAGCCATGGGTCAGCTGGCGACGCTCATCGTCGCCCAGGAAGTCCAGCTCGGCGATGCAGCGCTGCGGCTCGGCGCAGATGGCTTCGAGCAGCGCTTGCCAGTGCCCGGCCATGCGCTCGATGCGCGGCGCATCGAACAGGTCGGTGGAGTAGTTGAACGAGGCGGTCACACCGTCGGAGCGCTCCAGGGTATTGAGCGAGATGTCGTACTGCGCGCCCGGCTCCAGCAAGTCCACTTCGCGGACCTTGAGGCCATGCAGGGCATCGCTGGACACCTGCTCGCCCAGGTCGCGCAAATGGTTGTAGAGCACCTGGAAGAACGGGTTCACGCCCTGGTCGCGCTCTGGGTACAGGGCCTCGGCAACCTCCAGGAACGGCACGTCCTTGTTGGCCTGCGCCTGCAGGGTGGTTTCCTTGATCGCCGCCAGCAACTGCGGGAACGGCAGGCTGCCATCGACGCCGACCCGCGCCACCACCACGTTGATGAAGAAGCCGATCAGCCCTTCGAGCTCCAGGCGGTTGCGGTTGGTCACTGGGACACCGATATTGATCGTGTCCTTGCGGCTGTAGCGCGACAGCACGATGGCGTAGGCCGCCAGAAACACATGGAACAGCGTGGCATTGGACGCCACCGCCAGGGCCCTCAGGCGCTCGGTGAGGGCCAACGGCAGGCGCAGGTCGAAGCGGCTGCCCTGGTAACTTTTGGCCGGCGGGCGAATACGGTCGGCGGGCAGTTCGAGCACTTCGAAATCGTCCTCCAGGCGCGCCTTCCAATAGTCGATCTGTGCCTGCATCTGCCCCTCGGCCAGCCATTTGCGCTGCCAGGCGGCGAAGTCGGCGTACTGCACCGGCAGCGGCTCGATGGCCCTTGCCTGGCCGCTGGCAGCCGCGTTGTAGGCAGCAGCGAACTCGCGTACCAGCAGGCTCATCGACCAACCGTCAGAGACGATGTGGTGCAAGGTCAGCGACAGCAGGTGCTCGTGCGCATGCACCTTGAACAGGCGCGCACGCAGCAGCGGGCCGTGCTCCAGGTCGAACGTGGTAAAGGCTTCGGCTTCGAGCTTGCGCATCTGCGCGGCCTCGTCTTGGCCGCTGAGGTCTTCGAAGCCGATCGGTACCGAAGCGGCGGGCAGAATGCGCTGCCACGGCAAGCCGTTGGCTTCGACGAACACCGTGCGCAGTGATTCGTGGCGTGCCACCAGTGCATCCAGCGCGGCCTGCACGGCTGCGCGGTCGAGGGCGCCTTGCATGCGCACGGCCATCGGTGTGTTGTAGGCCAGGCTTTGCGGGTTGAGTTTCCAGAACAGCCATTGGCGGTTCTGCGAGCGGGACACCGGCAGCGGCTGCTGGCGGTCGAGGATCTCGATCTCCAGCCCCGCGCCCTGCTCGCCCTCGGCCACGGCCTGGGCAAAGGCCTGCAGGTCGAGCGTGTCGAACAGCGTGCGCAGCGGGATGTCCAGGCCCAGGTGCTTGCGCACCCGCGACACGGCCTGGGTGGCCAGCAGCGAATGCCCACCCAGGGCAAAGAAGTTGTCGCCCAGGCCCACCTGCGGCACCTGCAGCACCTCGGCCCAGATCTGCGCCAGCTGCACCTGCAACGGGGTTACCGGTGCCTGGTAGGCCACCTGGGTGGCGACCGGCGCGGGCAGCGCCTTGATGTCGACCTTGCCGTTGACCGTCACCGGCAGGCGCTCCAGTACCATCAGGTGGGTGGGTACCATGTGCTCGGGCAGCAGCCCTTTGAGCGTGGCGCGAATCGCCTCCTGCCAGGCCTGGCTGTCTGCCGGCATCTGGCTGGGCACCAGCCAGGCCGCAAGTTGCAGCTCCGGCGCCTGACCCTGGACCCGCACCAGGGCATTGGCGACGCCCTCCAGCCCACGCAGCTGGTTCTCGATTTCGGCCAGCTCCACGCGGTAGCCACGGATTTTCACCTGGCCGTCCATGCGCCCGGCGAACTGCAGCTCGCCGGTAGCGCTCTGCCGTACCCAGTCGCCGCTGCGGTACAAGCGCTCGCCATTACCGTTCGGGTCGGGCACAAAACGCTCAGCAGTCAACGCCGGGCGGGCGAGGTAGCCACGGGCAAGGCCTGCCCCGCCGATGTACAGCTCGCCTTTGGCCTTGGCCGGCAAGGGCTGCAGGCAGCAGTCGAGCACGCTGACGCGTGCATTGGCCAGCGGTTGGCCGAGCGAAGCCTGGTTGTCCAGTTCGGCCACCAGCACGCCGACCGTGGTCTCGGTCGGGCCGTAGTGGTTGAACACCTTGAGTGCTGGGGCCAGCGCGCGGATCTTGCCGAGCAGGCCCGGGCTGATGGCTTCGCCGCCCAGTACCAGGCACTGCCCCGGCAGTGCCGAGCGGCCGGCGACCAGCATGGCCTCCAGGTGCGAGGGCACGATTTTCAGTGCATCCACCTGGTGCTGCGCCAGGTAGGCCGCGAAGCCTTCGGCATCCAGTACCTGATCGCGCAGCAGCAGGTGCAAGGTCTGGCCGCCACACAGGGCGCCGAATAGCATGGTGTGGCCGAGGTCCGCAGCCGGGGTCGAGACCTGCGCCATGCTGTGGATCTGGCTCATCGGCAGGCGCGCGGCGATGCCCTCGACATAGTTGCCCAACGCGCCATGGCTGATTGCTACGCCCTTGGGCTGGCCGGTGGTGCCGGAGGTGTAGATCACGTAGGCGAGGTTGGCCGCTGCAACGGCACGCCGTGGGGCGCTTTCACGAGCGGCCTGGGTGTGTTCCCAGGCCAGCCGATGGACGCCACCTGGCAGCGCTGCCTGCCAATTGCCGGGCGCCAGCACCAGGCGGGTGCCGCTGTCGGCGAGCATGTAGGCCAGGCGTTCGGCCGGTTGCTCGGGCTCCAGTGGCAGGTAGGCGCCGCCCGCCTTGAGCACGCCGAGGATGCTGGCGAGCATGCCGACACTGCGGTCGGCCAGCACGCCGACCAGAGTGTCCGGCTGCACGCCAGCTTCGACCAGCCTGTCGGCGATGGCCTCGGCACGGGCATCAAGCCCGGCAAAGCTGGCCGCCTCGCCTGCTGCCATCACGGCGGTGCGCTCGGGGTGGCGCTGGGTAGCCTCGGCAAAGCGCTGGTGGACCAACAACGGCTCGGCGGCCTGCCCATGCGCATTCAGGGTGGCGGCCAGGCCTGGCAACGGCAACTCGCCCACCGCACCGGGGGCCTCGTCGGCCAGCGCCTGCACCAGCGCCAGCCATTGTTCGCCAAGGGCCTCGACAGTGGCCGCATCGAACACATCGAGGGCATAGGTGAAGGCAGCATGCAGCTGGCCGGCCCGCTCGTGGGTATCCAGTGCCAGGTCGAAACGGGCGCTGTGCTTTTGCAGGGTGATCGGTGCCAGGCTCAGCCCGGAGCGGGTCTTGATGGCTTCGACATCCGCCACCTGGGCCTGGTGGTTGAACAGCACCCGGAACAGCGGGCTCTCGGTGCTGCGCGGCAGCTCCAGGGCCTCGACCAGTTGTTCGAACGGCAGGTCCTGGTGGCTTTGCGCGCCCACGGCGGTTTCGCGCACGCGCTGCAGCAGGCCGGCGATATCCAGCAGTGGGTCGATTTCGGTGTGCAGCACCTGGGTATTGATGAAGCAGCCGATCAGGCCCTGGCTTTCGGCACGGTTGCGGTTGGCAATGGGCACCCCGACGCGGACGGCGCTCTGCCCGCCATAGCGCTGCAGCAGCAGCTTGAAGGCTGCCAGCAGGACCATGAACAGGGTGACGTTGTGCCGACGCGCCAGGCCGCGCAGGCGTTCAGCGACATCGGCGGCAATCGGGAATTCGTGACGCGCGCCGCGGTAGTTCGGCCGGCCGCTGCGGGCGCGGTCCAGTGGCAGCTCCAGCGGCGAGTGATCGTCGCCCAGGCGCGCCTGCCAGTACGCCAACTGGCGGTCCTGCTCGCCAGCCTGAAGCCAACTGCGCTGCCACAGGGCGTAGTCGCGGTACTGGATCGGCAAGGGTTCGAGTGTGGCTTCGGTGCCGGCCACGGCGGCATCGTAGAAGTGCAGGAACTCGTCGATCAGCACGTTCATCGACCAGCCATCGGCGACGATATGGTGCAGGGTCAGCAGCAGCACATGGTCCTGTTCTGCCAGTTGCAGCAGGCGCACGCGCAGCAGCGGGCCGGCGGCCAGGTCGAAGGGGGCCAGGGCTTCTTCTTCGGCGATGGATTCGAGGGCGTGATGGCGGGCCTCTTCGGCCAGCTCGCTCAAGCCGTCCTGGCGCAACTGCAGCGGGGCGGCGGCTGCATCGACTTGCTGACGCACATCATCGCCGTCGGCGACGAAGCGGGTGCGCAGGGTTTCGTGGCGGGCCACCAGGGCATCGAAGGCGTGCTGCAGGGCCACCCGGCTCAGCGGGCCATGCAGGCGCACGGCCATGGGCAGATTGTAGGCTGCGCCTTGGGGGTCGAGCTGCCAGAGGAACCACATGCGCCGCTGCGCGTAGGACAGCTGGTCACGCTCGTCGACCTCGACACCTGGCGCGATCGGCAGCACGGAGAAGTCCATGCCCTCGCCCTGCAGCGCCTTGAGGAACAGGCGGCGCTTGTCGGGGCTGAGTTCGATGAAGCGGCGAGCGAGTTTGAGCGTCTGTTCAGCATTCATGTCGAGCGATGTCCTGGCAGTCGAGCGGTAACTGTCAGACGAAGGCATGGGGGGCTGATTTAGGGGCGCAGGAATTTGGGGGGGGCGGTGGGTGCATGCCTTGAGGTTTGCAGCGCCCTGGAGATCGAGCGCCGCCCGCGCGGCGCTTCGCGGGGCAAGCCCGCTCCCACATCTGTTTCGGGCCAGTGAGTCCTGTTATATAGGCGCGCGACCCCTTGTCTGTACGACGCTATATCGAGGCGGGCGCCAAGGGGCCGCGCGCCAATGCTTCAGGAATAATTGGCCCGCAACAAATGTGGGAGCGGCCTTGCGCCGCGAAGCGCCGCGCGGGCGGCGCTCGATCTCCAGGGCGCTGCAAACCTCAAGGCATGCACCCCTGCCCCCCAAAAAAAACCAATCAACGCAAAACCTGCGAATACCCCTCCGCCATCGCCACCACCACCTTGCGCTTCCCGGTAAACGGCGACCGCGCATGGGCCGCAAGCATGTTGTCGAGCATCAGCACATCATTCTCCAGCCAAGGAAAACTGACCGTGCACTCATCCAGCACTCCACGGACTTCATCGAGCAGCGAATCCTCAATGGTCGAACCATCGCCGTAATACACATTCCGCGGCAGGTCCTCCTCCTCGACAATGTCCATCAGCGACTCCCGCACCTCCGGCTGCAAGTTCGAGACATGGAACAGGTGCGCCTGGTTGAACCAAACGTCCTCCCCCGTCACCGGATGGCGCGCCACCACCTGGCAGCGCTGTCGGGTGCGCAGTTCGCCATCTTCCTTCCAGATGCATTCAATGGCATGCGCCCGGCAGTACGCCTCGACCTGGCGTGGGTCTTCGGTGTTGAACACCTGCGACCACTCCACATCCAGCCCATTACCGTAGTTGCGCACATACATCAGCCCCTTCTCGACCAGCCGCTCGCGAATACGCGCCGGCATCCGCCGGTAGACCTCGCGGCTGTCGGCAATCGGCGTCTCGCCCCCGGTCTCGGCAGGGATCACGCTGTAGAACCAGATCTTCATCGGCCACTCGAGGGTATAGGCCTGTTCGTTGTGCAAGGGGATGCTCTGGTGCGCCGGGTATTCGGTCGAGGTGTACACCCCTTTGGTCACGTTGCTGCGCGGCGTGGAGCCGAACTCGTAGTTGAGCAGCGGGTGGCCGAAGGCGGCAGCGAACTGGCGGAAAGCCTCGGCCCCACCCACCTGAAAGCCCCTGAACAGGATGCCGCCCGCATGCAGCAGGTGGCGTTCCACCAGCGGCTTCAGTTCTTCGAATGCGTCGAGCAGGTCGATGCCGGGCTCTGGCGCGCGCACCAGCAGCGGCAGGTCGCCGCGGGCGGCGTCCAGGGGTTCGATCGCAAAGCTCAGCAATTCACTCATGTACCGTCACCTCAAGCCAGGGCCGCCATGGCGGCGAAATCGGATGCTGCGCCATCAGGGCGCCTGACTAGATGAACGAGCGTGCCCGGCAGAAATTCACCCGCCCCCACTCACAAGGTAAAGCGAGCGCGCGCCGGTTCGTCTGAACGATGTGCACCCTTTTATCGTCCAGGAACCTTACATGACACGCCAGCTTCTGCTCCTCGCCCTGCTTGCCGCGGCCCCTGCCGTGGCCTGGTCGGCCGTGGACTGCGCCGTAGAGATCCACGGCACCGACCAGATGACCTTCGACAAGGCCGAAATCACCGTACCCAAGGCCTGCACGTCGTTCACCGTCACCCTCGCCCACCCCGGCCAGATGCCCAAGAACGTCATGGGCCACAACTGGGTACTGAGCACCCAGGCAGACATGCAAGGCGTGCTGGACGATGGCCTGAAGGCCGGTGAGGCACAGGATTACGTGAAGCCAGGCGACACCCGGGTGCTCGCCCATACCCGCCTGATCGGCGGCGGTGAAACAGACAGCGTCACCCTCGACACCCGGTCGTTGAAGGCCGGGACCGCCTACAGCTTCTACTGCTCGTTCCCGTTCCACAGCACCTTGATGAAGGGCACCCTGGCCCTCGGGAGCTGACCCCGCTGCGCCGCCCACCCCCACTCCATCACCGAGATCGCGCTTCATGAAAACGTCTTCCCCCGGGGCCATCCGCGAATTGCTGGGCCTGCTGAAACCCTACCGCCCGGCGGTCATCGTCTCGGTGCTGCTGGGCATGGTCGGCGGCTTGGCCGTGACCGCGCTGCTGGCCACCGTCAACCAGGGCCTGCATGCCGCCGACGGCATGAGCCAGGGCGTGATCCTGGCCTTCGCCGGCCTGTGCGTACTGGCACTGGTGAGCAGCGTGGCCGCCGACAGCGGCACCAACTACGTCGGCCAGAAGGTCATTGCCCGGTTGCGCAAAGACCTGGGCGCCAAGGTGCTGTCTGCGCCCATCGAGCAGATCGAGCGCTACCGCACCCACCGCCTGATCCCGGTGCTGACCCGCGACGTCGACACCATCAGCGACTTCGCCTTCGCCTTCGCGCCGCTGGCGATCTCACTCACCACCGTGATCGGCTGCATGGCCTACCTGGCCTGGCTGTCGTGGCCGATCTTCCTCATCACCCTGGTGGCGATCGGCATTGGCAGCGCGATTCAGTATGTCGCCCGGCAAAAAGGCGTGGCCGGCTTCAACGCCGCCCGCGACGCCGAGGACAACCTGCAAAAGCACTACTCGGCGATCGCCGAAGGCGCCAAGGAGCTGCGCATCGACCGCCGCCGCCGCCACGCCATGCTGACCCGCAATATTCAGGGCACGGCGGACTTCATCGCCAACACCCACATCCGCTCCATCAACATTTTCGTGGCAGCCAAGAGCCTGGGTTCGATGCTGTTCTTCGTGGTCATCGGCCTGACCCTGGCCCTGCAATCGCTGTGGCCGAGCAACGACCCAGCGGTAATGAGCGGCTTCGTGCTGGTGCTGCTGTACATGAAAGGCCCGCTGGAGACGCTGATCGGCAACCTGCCGATTCTCGGCCGCGCCCAGGTGGCGTTCCGCCGCATCGCCGACCTGTCCGAGCGCTTCTCCTCGCCCGAACCGCACCTGCTGCTGGACCAGCCGGTCAAACGCAGCGCCCCGGGCAGCGCCCACCTGGAGCTGCACAATGTCGAATACGCCTACCCACCGGTGGACGGCAAAGAGCCGTTTCGCGTGGGGCCGGTGAACCTGAGCATCGAGCCGGGCGAGATTCTGTTCATCGTCGGTGAGAACGGCTGCGGCAAGACCTCGCTGATCAAGCTGCTGCTGGGCCTGTATACCCCGCAGCGCGGCGAAGTGCGCCTGAACGGCGTGGCAGTCGGGCCACAAGGGCTGGATGATTATCGCCAGCTGTTCACCACCGTGTTCGCCGATTACTACCTGTTCGAAGACCTGCCCGAGCACGAGCACAGCCTGCCGAGTGATGCCACGCGCTACCTGGAGCGGCTGGAGATTGCGCACAAGGTCAGCGTGCGCGATGGCGCGTTCACCACCACCGACCTGTCGACCGGGCAGCGCAAGCGCCTGGCGCTGGTCAATGCATGGCTGGATGGCCGGCCGGTGCTGGTGTTCGACGAATGGGCGGCCGACCAGGACCCGACCTTCCGCCGGGTGTTCTATACCGAGCTGCTGCCGGACCTGAAGCGGCTGGGCAAGACCATCATCGTGATTTCGCATGATGACCGGTACTTCGATACGGCGGACAAGGTGGTGCACCTTAGCCGCGGGCAGGTGGTTGAGGCGCTGGAGCCGGCGTGAGATAGCGTTATGAGGGCTTGAGGGGCGGTCAGGGTAATGACCGCCCTTTTTTGTGCGCGCTGAGAATGCATGGGCGCAGCAAGGGACTTGTCTTGGTATTTATAGCGCCCGGGAGATCGAGCGCCGCGCGGGCGGCGCTCGATATAGGCACCCCTGCAAAACTAAAGACAGGCACATAGTTGCCTTCACCCTAGCGCCCGACGAACACATCGCAGCCATCCGCCCACAACATTTCGCGAAAGGCCCGTCAGTCCGCCAACTGGTCAACCCTCTATATCCGCACTGATGGTGCATTACAAGGGCTGGCTGAACACGCCGCGCAAGCGCAAGCCCCGCCTGGCGCTGCAGGCGAGTAGAAATCAGAACAACCAGCGATACAACAGATACGCCACCACCACCGCCAACACCGGCCGCAGAATGCGGTAAGCCTTCGGATTGGCGCGCTTGAACTGCTTCACATGGCCACTGATCTTGTTGCTGAAACGCTTGCTCCAGGCATACGCCTGGTTGATCCCGCCAACGCGCTCGTCGTCGGTGTTCTGCGGCGCAGTGGCGCGGCCGAGGAATGCGCTGACCTGGCGGTTGATGCGGGTCATCAGCGGGCTGCTCAGCGGGCGCTCGATGTCGCAGAACAGGATCACGCGGGTGACGTCGGTTTCGTTCTTGACCCAGTGCACGTAAGTCTCGTCGAACATCACATCCTCACCGTCACGCCAGGCATACACCTGGCCGTCGACGTAGATGCGGCAATCGTCGGAGTTGGGTGTGGACAAGCCCAGGTGATAGCGCAACGAGCCGGCGAACGGGTCGCGGTGCGGGTTCAGGTGGCTGCCGCCTGGCAGCAGGGCGAACATTGCGCCCTTGACGTTGGGGATGCTGCTGACCAGCTCGACGGTGCGCGGGCACAGGGCTTCGGCCGATGGCAGCGGTTTGTCGTACCACTTCAGGTAGAAGCGCTTCCAGCCCTTCTTGAAGAACGAGCCGAAGCCTGCGTCGTTGTCTTTTTCAGCCGCGCGGATATAGCCCTCGTCGAACAGGCGCATGGCCTCTTCGCGGATGTCCTGCCAGTTGTCCTTCAGCACATCCAGCTCGGGGAAGCGTTGGCGGTCCAGGTAGGGCTTGGACGGCACGCCGGAGAACAGGTACATCAGGGCGTTATACGGGGCGAACAGCGCCGAATGGTTGACGAACTGGCGCAGCACCGGCAGGCGCGCCTTGCCGCGCAGGTGCACGAAAAGCACGCTGCCGAAAAACACCAGCAGGACACCCGCCTTGGCTGCAAAGGAAAAGGTCATGCAACACTCCTTGGAAAGGAAACAGGCCTGCGCTGCCTGCTCCCAAAAAAATCATCCGGCCATCATAAACCCATCCCGCCCCGGTACAAACAACCTGGGCGGGATCTGAGTCATGAAGATTTTGCAATAAACCGGATGACCGAGTGTTGCGCCTGGTCAGCGGACGGGGCGTTTACTGCTGGTTTTCCTGCTCGCTGAACAGGTCGCTGAACAGCATGCTCGACAGGTAACGCTCGCCCGAGTCGGGCAAAATTACGACGATGGTCTTACCCTGCATCTCCGGTTTTTCAGCCAGGCGCACCGCTGCCGCCATTGCTGCGCCACAGGAAATACCGCACAGAATGCCCTCCTCCTGCATCAGGCGGATGGCCATGGCCTTGGACTCTTCGTCGGTCACCGTCTCGACCTGGTCGACGATGGAGAGGTCGAGGTTTTTCGGCACGAAGCCTGCGCCAATGCCCTGGATCTTGTGCGGGCTGGGCTTGAGTTCTTCACCGGCCAGGGTCTGGCTGATCAGCGGCGAGGCCAGCGGCTCCACCGCCACCGACAAAATCGACTTGCCTTGGGTGTGCTTGATGTAGCGCGACACGCCAGTGATGGTACCGCCCGTACCCACACCCGCCACCAGCACATCGACTGCGCCGTCGGTGTCGTTCCAGATCTCGGGGCCGGTGGTTTTTTCATGGATCGCCGGGTTGGCCGGGTTTTCGAACTGGCCTGGCAGGAAGTACTGGGCCGGGTCGGAGGCGACGATTTCGTTGGCCTTCTCGATCGCGCCCTTCATGCCCTTGGCCGGCTCGGTCAGCACCAGCTCGGCGCCCAGCGCCTTGAGCACCTTGCGCCGCTCCAGGCTCATCGAGGCCGGCATGGTCAGGATCAGCTTGTAGCCTCGGGCGGCGGCGACGAAGGCCAGGCCAATGCCGGTGTTGCCCGAGGTGGGCTCGACGATGGTCATGCCGGGCTTGAGCTTGCCGCTGCTCTCGGCGTCCCAGACCATGTTCGCGCCGATCCGGCATTTGACCGAGTAGCCTGGGTTGCGCCCTTCGATCTTGGCCAGGATGGTCACCCCACGCGGGGCGATGCGGTTGATCTGTACCAGCGGCGTGTTGCCGATGGAGTGGGCGTTGTCTGCGTAGATACGGCTCATGGCAGGGGTCCTTGAACGTGAAGAAGCAGGGAAAGACTTCAAGGGTAAGCCTGCCCCGTTGGCCCGTAAAGCCTGTTCGAACTCCCGAGCGGCGCCTGCGGTCAACCGCACATCCTGCCTTGGAGAGCCGACAATGAAAGCTCGCTACCGCTGGCCGCTGGTCGGCCTGGCCAGCCTGGTCGTGCTGCTGGTTGCCCTGCACCTGGCCCTGCCCTACCTGGTACGCGACTACCTCAACGACAAACTGGCCGACATGGGCGACTACCGCGGCCAGGTCGTTGACGTGGACCTGGCCTGGTGGCGCGGCGCCTACCAGGTCAACGGCCTGAAAATCGTCAAGACCACCGGCAAGGTCCCGGTGCCGCTGCTCGACGCGCCGTTGATCGACCTTTCGGTCAGCTGGCATGCACTGTGGTACGACCGCGCCGTGGTGGCCGAGGTGACCTTCGTGCGGCCCGAGCTGAACTTCGTCGATGGCGGCAGCAAGCAGGCTTCGCAGACTGGCCAAGGCACCGACTGGCGCCAGCAGCTGGAAAAACTGCTGCCCATCACCCTCAACGAAGTACGCATTCAAGATGGCGTGCTGACCTTTCGCAACTTCACCTCCAAGCCGCCGGTCGACCTCAAGGCCACCCAGCTCGACGCGCGCATTCGCAACCTGACCAACGTGCGCAATGAGAAAGGCCGGCGCGACGCCAGTTTCGACGCCCATGCCCTGTTATTTGGCGATGCCAAGGTCGAGAGCCGCGCCACGTTCGACCCCTTCAGCGACTTCGACGACTTCGAGTTCCGCCTGCGTGCCACCGGCATACAGCTGCGCCAACTCAATGACTTCGCCAGTGCCTATGGCAAGTTCGATTTCAATGCCGGGCACGGCGACCTGGTGATCGAAGCGCAGGCCGAGAACGGGCGGCTCAATGGCTATATCAAGCCGCTGCTGCGCGATGTCGATGTGTTCAACTGGCAGCAGGATGTGCAGGACAAAGACAAGGGCTTCTTCCGCTCGGTGTGGGAGGCGTTGGTGGGGGCGACTGAAACCGTGCTGAAGAACCAGCCGAAAAACCAGTTCGCCACCCGCGTAGAGCTTAGTGGCAGCGTGCACAAGCAGGATGTCAGCGCTTTCGAGGCTGTCTTGCAGATACTGCGTAACGGCTTTGTCCAGGCATTCAATGCGCGCTATGAGCAGCCTGCGCCCAAGCCTGACTGAAAGCGCGTGACGGGGCATTCAGGGACTGAATACCCGGTCTGCGTTTGCAGGCGTCTGGGGCCGGGGTATAGTCGCTGACAAACGATAAACATGTGTTGCCTGGGCCGGCCCTTTCGCGGGGCAAGCCCGCTCCCACAGGGGTTATGCAGTCTCTGTGCGTAGAGAACGGCCCAGGCACCCCGCAGAGGACACTCCCATGAAGTTCGAAGGCACCCGCGACTACGTCGCCACAGACGACCTGAAACTGGCGGTAAACGCGGCCATCACCCTCGAACGCCCGCTGCTGGTCAAAGGCGAACCGGGCACCGGCAAGACCATGCTCGCCGAGCAGCTCGCCGCCTCCTTCGGCGCCCGCCTGATCACCTGGCACATCAAATCCACCACCAAGGCCCACCAGGGCCTCTACGAATACGATGCGGTCAGCCGCCTGCGCGATTCGCAGCTGGGTACCGAGAAAGTCCACGATGTACGCAACTACCTGAAAAAGGGCAAGCTCTGGGAGGCTTTCGAGGCTGAGGAGCGGGTGATTCTGCTGATCGACGAAATCGACAAGGCCGACATCGAGTTCCCCAACGACCTGTTGCAAGAGCTCGACAAGATGGAGTTCTACGTCTACGAAACAGACGAGACCATCAAGGCCAAGCAACGCCCGATCATCATCATCACCTCGAACAACGAAAAAGAACTGCCGGACGCCTTCCTGCGCCGCTGCTTCTTCCACTACATCGCCTTCCCCGACCGCACTACGCTGCAACAGATCGTCGACGTGCACTACCCGAACATCAAGCAATCGCTGGTCAGCGAGGCGCTGGACGTGTTCTTCGACGTGCGCAAGGTGCCGGGCCTGAAGAAAAAGCCCTCCACCTCCGAGCTGGTCGACTGGCTCAAGCTGCTGATGGCCGACAACATCGGCGAAGCGGTACTGCGCGAGCGTGACCCAACCAAAGCCATCCCGCCGCTGGCAGGCGCCCTGGTAAAGAACGAGCAGGACGTGCAGCTGCTCGAGCGCCTGGCCTTCATGAGCCGGCGCGGCAACCGCTGACAGGAGCCGGTCATGCTGCTCAACCTGTTCAACGAAATGCGTGCGGCCAAGGTGCCGGTGTCGGTACGCGAACTGCTCGACCTGCTGAACGCCCTGCAGCAACGCGTGGTGTTCGCCGACATGGACGAGTTCTACTACCTGGCGCGGGCCATCCTGGTGAAGGACGAGCGCCATTTCGACAAGTTCGACCGGGCCTTTTCCGCCTACTTCAAGGGCCTGGAAAACCTCGACCGCCACCTCGAAGCGCTGATCCCCGAAGACTGGCTACGCAAGGAATTCGAGCGCTCGCTGACGGATGAGGAGCGTGCGCAGATCCAGTCCCTGGGCGGGCTGGACAAGCTGATCGAGGAATTCAAGAAGCGCCTTGAAGAGCAAAAGGAACGCCACGCCGGCGGCAACAAGTGGATCGGCACCGGCGGCACCAGCCCGTTCGGTTCGGGCGGTTTCAACCCCGAAGGCATCCGCGTGGGCGAAGCCGGCCAGCGCCAGGGCAAGGCGGTCAAAGTGTGGGACCAGCGCGAGTACAAGAACCTCGACGACCAGGTCGAGCTGGGCACGCGCAACATCAAGCTGGCCCTGCGCCGGCTGCGCAAGTTCGCCCGTGAAGGCGCGGCCGAAGAGCTGGATATCGACGGCACCATCGACCACACCGCCCGCGACGCCGGGCTGCTGAACATCCAGATGCGCCCGGAGCGGCGCAACACCGTGAAGCTGCTGTTGCTGTTCGACATCGGCGGCTCGATGGATGCCCACGTCAAAGTCTGCGAAGAGCTGTTTTCTGCCTGCAAGACCGAGTTCAAGCACCTGGAGTATTACTACTTCCATAACTTCGTGTATGAGTCGGTGTGGAAGAACAACCTGCGGCGTACGTCGGAGCGCTTCTCCACCTTCGACCTGCTGCACAAGTACGGCGATGACTACAAAGTGGTGTTCGTCGGCGACGCGGCCATGGCGCCCTACGAGATCACCCAGCCCGGTGGCAGCGTCGAGCACTGGAACGAAGAAGCCGGGTATGTGTGGATGCAGCGCTTCATGGAGAAATTCAAGAAGATCATCTGGATCAATCCCTACCCGAAACAGGCGTGGGACTACACCGCGTCCACGCATTTGGTGCGGGATTTGATCGAGGACAAGATGTATCCGCTGACCTTGCAGGGGTTGGAGGATGGGATGCGGTATCTGTCGAAATAGAAAAAACCCACCCCTGCGGTGGGTTTTCGCAGCCCCGTGCACCTATTAGGCTCGACGCAAATACTGTAGGTTTTTATTAAGCAACTTGTTAGTCTCACCTGCCAGCCTTCCATAGGCCATCTGCAAAGCAACCAGGGATATCCGCGCCCTCTCACTTGTGCCTGGCTCTTGAGACTTCCAAGCAGCCTGAAGATAATGATTCAGTCTCTCAACATCGGACGGCAAGATACCTTCAGGTATTGGCTGACTAAGCATTGTACCGCTCGCAATAAATTCTGCTGTTTCCAACAAAGAAATAGTTTCTCTGACCAACGTTAAACGTGCCTTACTACGCTCGAATAAATTATCCGGAAGGGCCTTCAAGTAGGCAATTTTCCTAAGACGCTTGGACTTTGGATCCTCCAGTTCTAACAGGCGTTCAAATTCAGAAAAATTAACGGCTGCCTGACGTTTCTCTTCTCGCAAGCGTTGATTTGACCAAAACTTCGTTTGTTCCTGTCGCTGCGCGTTTGAAAGTCTACCGAAAAATACTTCACCAAACACTTTAGCGAAACGGGGCATACGACCGGTGGGATCATCACCGTTTATGGGGTCGCCCAGACAGTATCCATAGGCGTTGCGACCACCTTGGGCAAAGGGGCTGAGGGCATCCGGCGACAAAAAGCGCATCAATAGAGGGCTGAAATTTCTATGGCCATTGCCCAGTGGATAACACCCGATCATGAAATCATACCGCTGACCATTGAAACTCACCCACGGTGCATGCTGCTTGCTGAAACCATAAGCCGTGTAAATCACAGGTCTCGCACCGTTTGCTAGTTTCATCGCCCCGCCATGCGCTTCACACACTGACCGAGGATTGAATTATCCCCCTCGTCATAAGGTTAAGTTCAACCCTATGAATCGCTACGCCCCAGTATTGAGTTAGTGCCAGCACTGGGCAACTGGTAAAAATGCCAGTCAGCCCATCTCATTGCCAGCGTTTGCCCCAGGCCTGATGCTCTTGCCACGCCATTTCCTGAACCACTGCCCTAAGCCGCACAGCCGCCCCCGGCATACACTGCGCCAGTTGCGCCAACGCCAACGGCGTCAACGCCCCCAACCGCGGGTACCCACCAATGGTCTGCCTGTCATTGAGCAGCACAATCGGCTGCCCATCTGGCGGCACCTGCACCGCCCCGAGCGGGATCCCTTCGGAGATCATCGCCGCACCCTGATAGACCAGCTGTGGCCCAAGCAATCGGATACCCATGCGGTCTGCTCGGCTGTCTAAAGTCCAATCACTGTTGAAGGCTTCAAACAGGCTCATACCGCTGAAGTCACCAATCTGCGCGCCCATCACCAGGTCGAGCACAGGCTTTGCCGAATACACGGGTCGCAACGCTTCGGGCACTTCACGCAGGGCCGGTGCTGAACCCGCAAACGCGAGCACCTGCCCTTTGCCCAGCGCTTCCCCGCGCCCATCAATGCCGCCCAGCGCTTCACGGACAACCGTGGCGCAACTGCCCAGCACAGACCCTGCCTGGAACCCGCCCGGGGCTGCAAGATAGGCCCGCACGCCCTGCTTGGGCTGCTTCAGGGTAAGGCGCTGACCTTTGGCCAGGGCAAAACTGCGCCACGGTGCCAGGGGCTGTTCATCGACCCGCGCATCCAGATCGGCGCCAGCCAAGCCCAGTACGCAATCCTGCTCAGCCACCACGCTGAATCCGCCCAGCGCTACCTCGATCACCGGCGCCCCCAGCGGATTGCCCAGCAGCCAGTTGGCCCAGTGCATCGCCACCCAGTCCAGCGCCCCACCTTGGGTCACGCCCAGGTGACGCACGCCAAAGCGCCCGGCATCCTGCAACTGGCACAGCGCGGTGCTGGCTTCGATCTTCAACTGCGTCATGCCTGTGCCTCCAGCGGGCTGTCATCTCCGCCCAACGCCATGAACTCGGCGTGGGATACAGCCACGAAGCGCACCCGGTCGCCCGGTTGCAACAGGCTGTAGCCCTCGCGCTCACGGTCGAACAGGCGCACCGGGGTGCGCCCGATCAGGTTCCAGCCGCCTGGCGATACCGCCGGGTAAGCGGCGGTCTGGCGCTCGGCAATGCCCACGCTGCCAGCCGCCACGCGCTTGCGAGGGGTGCTCAGGCGCGGCGTGGCCAGGCGTTCGTCCACCAGCCCCATGAAGCCGAAGCCCGGCGCAAAGCCCAGGGCGAAAACCGGGTACTCGCGCCCGGTGTGCAAGCGAACCACTTCGGCCTCGGTCAGCCCGCTTCGGCTGGCCAAGGCAGGCAGCTCGGGGCCGACACTGGCGTGGTACCACACCGCAATCTCATGGCGCCGACCACTGTTGCCTGCATCAGGCTGCAACCCCTCCAGCGCCTGGGCGATCAACGCCCTCGCCGTGCTCGGCGCACTGTCGTACTGCACCATCAAGGTGGTGTAGGACGGCACCAGCTCAATCAACCGCTCGCCGAAGGCTGCATGCAAGCGCTGGCAGGCCGCGAGGATCCACGGCATGTTGGCTTCGTCGATGGTGTCGAACAGGCGCACCATCAGGCTGTCGATGGCGACCACTTCAATGCGCAGCTTCATGCCCGCTCCAGCGCATCGAGGGCTTGGCGGATCTGCCGCACCGCCGCCACTGAACTGTCGTTGTCGCCGTGCACGCACAGGGTGCTGGCCTGCAGGTGCAGCGCACTGCCATCGTCCGCCACCAGCGCTTCGCCACGGGCCAGGCGCAGCGCCTGCTCGACCACCAGCGCCGGGTCGTGATGCACGGCGCCAGGCAGGCGCCGCGACACCAGGTGGCCGCTGGCGGTGTAGGCCCGGTCGGCAAAGGCCTCAAACCACAGCGGCACGCCAATTTCGTCGCCCAGGGCCTGGGCTGCACGGTTATCGGCGGTGGCCATGAGCATCAGCGGCAGGCTGCTGTCGTAGGCCGCCACGGCTTCGAGCACCGCGCGCAACTTGAGCGGGTCGGCCATCATGTCGTTGTACAGCGCACCATGGGGTTTGACGTAGGCCACTCGGCCGCCGAGCACCTTGCAGATGCCGTCCAGCGCACCGATCTGGTAGTGCAACAGGTCGCGGATTTCGTCCTGGCTGCAGGCCATGGCGCGGCGGCCGAAGCCAACCAGGTCCGGGTAGGCCGGATGCGCGCCGATGGTCACCCCATGCGCCAGGGCCATTTCCACGGTGCGGCGCATGATGCCGGGGTCACCGGCATGGTAGCCGCAGGCGATGTTGGCGCAATCGATATACGGCATCACCTCGGCGTCCAGGCCCATGCGCCAACTGCCGAAACTTTCGCCCATGTCGCAATTGAGAAGCAGGCGTTCCACCACACGGACTCCCTTGTCGATGTTCATAGGCCTACCTTACCGTGACTGGAGTTGTTTGCCGCGTGTTTCCGGCAGGCTGAGCGCCGCCAGAATGACCACGCCATACGACACCGCAGAGAACACGCCAATACCCAGCCCCAGCGGCACCTTCTCGCCAAGCATGCCGATCAGCAACGGGAACAGCGCAGCGATGACCTTGCCGATGTTGTAGCAAAACCCCTGCCCCGAGCCGCGGATGCGCGTGGGGAACAATTCGGTCAGGAAGGCCCCCATGCCGCTGAAAATGCCCGAGGCAAAGAAACCCAGCGGGAAGCCCAGCCACAGCATCACGCCATCGCTGACCGGCATCTGCGTGTACAGCAGCACGATGACGAACGAGCCCACGGCGAACAGGATGAAGTTTTTCTTGCGCCCCAGCAGGTCAGACAAATAAGCGCTGACCACATAGCCGATGTAAGACCCCACGATCACCATCGCCAGGTAGCCACCAGTGCCCAGCACGCTCAGGCCACGTTCGCTCTTGAGAAAGGTCGGCAGCCACGAGGTGATCGCGTAGTAGCCGCCCAGCGCACCGGTGGTCAGCAAAGAAGCGCGTACGGTGGTCCAGAGCATGCCAGGGGCGAAAATCTCGTAGAAGTGCGACGGCGCCTCGGCCTTTGCAGCGGCCTTGGCCTCGCGGTACACCTCAGGGTCCTTGACCAGACGGCGCACGAAGATCACGAACACGGCCGGCACGATACCCAGCAGGAACAACGCACGCCAGGCCTGCTCGGGTGGCAGGTAGGAGAACAGCAAGGCATAGAGGATCGCCGTCAGGCCCCAGCCGAGCGCCCAGCCCGACTGCACCATGCCCACGGCCTTGCCGCGGTGCTCGGCGCGGATCACTTCACCGATCAGTACCGCACCCGCCGTCCATTCGCCGCCAAAGCCAAAGCCCATCAGGGTACGGGCGATCAACAGTTGCTCGTAGCTTTGCGCAAAGCCGCAAAGGAAGGTGAAGAACGCGAACCACAGCACCGTCAGTTGCAGAGTGCGAACACGGCCGATGCGGTCGGAGAGGATGCCGGCGACCCAGCCACCGACAGCCGAGGCGATCAGGGTGCTGGTGTGGATCAGCCCGGCCTCGGCGGTGCTGATGCCCCAAATCAGGATCAGCGTGGGGATGACGAAGCTGAGCATCTGCGTGTCCATGCCGTCCAGGCCATAGCCGATCTTGCAGCTCCAGAAAGTACGCCGTTGCTGTTTGTCGATGTCGCGATACCAGGCGAAGGGCCCGGTCGAAGGAGGTGTAGCGACCTGCTGCTGCACGCCGGTGGGGTTCATGCTTGCCTCGGCTTGTTGGTATTGTTTTATGGGGCGACCAGATGCGTCGCGGCCTGGGCATCATTGTTCAGAGGCCGCGCGGCTTGCGTCCAACGAGAAAAACCCCCGGTCTGGAACAAGAAAAACTGATCATGAACCTTCGCTTCCTCGAAACCTTCGTCTGGGTCGCCCGGCTCAAGAGCTTCCGTCTGACGGCAGAAAAGCTGTTCACCACCCAGGCCTCGGTCTCCAGCCGCATCGCCGCGCTGGAGGCTGACCTGGGCGTCAAGCTGCTGCTGCGCGATTCACGCGGCGTCAGCCTGACCCCAGAGGGCAGCAAGGTGCTGGAGTACGCCGAGCGTATGCTCGACACCGCCAAGGCCATGAAGCAGTCGTTGGACAGCGACCGGGCCAAGGTCGGGCGCATCCGCATCGGCGTGATGGACACGGTGATCCACACCTGGATGAGCGCGCTGGTGGCCGCGTTGACCGAACGCTACCCGCAGGTTGAGATCGAGCTGGTGGCCGATACCGCGCTGAACCTGCGCGAGCAGCTGCAAAAAGGCTTTCTCGATGTGATCCTGCAGACCGACCTGTTGCGCGAACAGTCGATCCGCAGCCTGGACCTGGCGCGCTACCCGATGGGCTGGATCGTCGCTGCAGGCTCGCTCCAGCAGCGCGATTATGCCTCGCTGGCCGAGCTTGGCCGCGAGCGCATCGTGACCTTTTCGAAGAACTCGCGGCCGCATCAGGAGGTACTCAGCCTGCTGCAGGGCGCAGGGGTGCAAACACCGCGCTTGAATTGCGTGAACTCGGTGGCGGCGATTACCCGGCTACTGCGTGACGGCTTCGCGATCGGTGCGCTGCCACCGGCGCTGGTGGATGCGGAGCTGGGCCTTGGTGAGTTGGTGCTGCTGGAGGGCTTGCAACCACCCCCGAGCCTGGAACTGGTGGTGGCCTGGCAGACCGGCGTGGCATTGGTGGATGAGGTGGTAGGGGTTTGCCGGCAGGTGCTGGAACAGTATGCGCGGGATGTGGGGGCTCAGAGAATTGTGCTGGTTGCACAGTAGGTGCTTGCCATTGGATATGCTGTGTCCATGAGGCCCCAAGCAACCGCTAGAGCCCGGTGCAACCTCAGCGCCAGCTTTCCTTCACCACCCTGCGCCGCCCGCCCATGATTACCCAGCCAATGGCAAGCAACAGGCTCTCGACCATGAAGGCCAGCACAAACCCGGCACCAATGCCCCAGCCAATCGCTTCCGGCACCAGCAGTATCTGGTAGCTGTAGCCCTTCAGCGTTTCTTCACGCATTTGCGGGTCTGGCTGCACCAGCACATGCCAGGTGCGGCTGGCCCACGAACCCTGCAACGCCTGCCATTCGTTTTCCAGCAGTTCATTGCGGATCATCAGGCTTTCGATGCTGTTGGCATCACTGTTGAACACCGGGTCGTCACTGCTGCGGTAATGCCGCAGCAATGCCTGCAGGTCGCCATTGAAGAAGCGTTCGGCAGTCTGCTTGAAGCCATCAAGCGCCTGGCGCGACTCGAACAGGTGCGCCTCGACCCGCTGGCTGTAGTCGTTGATCAGCCCCGGAACCTGGATACCGGCCAGCAGGCCGAACGTGAACAGCAACAACCGCAGGTAACTTCTGAACATGCAGCGTCCTTAGCTCTGGCCTTGCGCAACGCACTCTCCGTGCCGCCACAGTGCCCATTGACCCGGCGCGTAACGCTGCCAGGTCTCGTTCTCGGTCAGGGCCTCGGTGGCAATCACCGTGACCACGTCATTGGGGGTCGTTTCGGTGTGAAAATCGACGATCAGGTCGACATCCTTCAACCTTGCAGCGCCAAAGGGTGCGCGACGGGTGATGTGCACCAGCTTGGTCGAGCAGAAGCAGAACAGCCAGTCGCCATCGCTGAGCATGCAGTTGAACACGCCCTTGCCACGGTAGCCGGCACAGGCTTCGACCAGCACCGGCAGCAGCTGTTCCACGGCGACCGGCTCTGGGAACGCCGCACGAATGCGGTTGAGCAGGTCGCAGAAGGCCGCTTCGCTGTCGGTGTCACCCACAGGCCGGTAGAAGGTGGCTTCACCCTTGAACTCGCCCAATTGGCCGTTATGCGCAAAGCACCAGTTGCGGCCCCACATTTCGCGCACGAACGGGTGGGTGTTGGACAGGCAAACCCTGCCGACATTGGCCTGGCGGATATGGCCGATGACCACTTCGCTCTTGATCGGGTAACGCTGCACCAGGTTGGCCACTTCCGACTCGCTGCTCGCCGCCGGGTCCTGGAACAGGCGCAGGCCGCGCCCCTCATAGAAGCCGATGCCCCAGCCATCACGGTGCGGGCCGGTGCGGCCACCGCGCTGCATCAGGCCGGTGAAACTGAAAACGATGTCGGTGGGGACGTTGGCACTCATGCCCAGCAATTCGCACATGCGCGTGTCTCCGGTTACAGACGAGGCTCGACCCGGCCGCCGCCAGCAGGTGCGGCAGGGGGATCGTTGCGGTAACGGTCGCGGCGTTCGGCCGACAAGGGGGCCTGGGCCGTGACGTCGGCATCCTCGACGGCCTGGCGCTTGGCCGCTGCCTCGGCTTGCTCGCGACGCTCACGGGCGCGCTTTTCCAGCGGCCAGCGCAACAGCACGAAGAGCAGGTAGAGGGCAAAGGCGATCATGCCGTACATGGCAAAGTCGGAAACCGCGCGCCAGGCGTTGTTGCCCACCTTGAAGGCAACGTCCAGGGCGGTGATGGCAATCGCCGGGGCAAAGCTGTCCTTGACCGGGTCGACGACGGTCGGGGTCAGCAGCAGCACCGCCAGGATCACCCGCAGCGGTTCGCGCAGCCAGCGCCACATCCATCCGGTGAGCTTGAAGCCCACCAGCAGGCAGCCCAGGGCGGCAAGGGCGTACAGGCCCCAGGCGAGGGTATAGTCGTTCTCGGTCATGGTGTTCGTGCAAGCCAGGCAAAGAGTTGCCTATGATAAACACTTTTCAGGGCGCAGGCGCCCCTCCGCTGTTCGGAGGCCCGCGCCGACCTCCCAGCCAAGAGAATGCAGATGCCCACCCAGCCCCAGCCCCCCATTGCCCGCGCAGACCAGTCCAGTGACCCGTATGCCTGGCTGCAGCAGCGTGACACCCCCGAGGTGCTCGACTACCTGCAGGCCGAAAACAGCTACCAGGAGGCCTGCCTGGCCCATCAGGCGCCATTGCGCGAACAACTGTTCGAGGAAATCAAGGGCCGCATCCTCGAGACCGACCTGTCACTGCCCTCGCCCTGGGGCCCGTACCTGTACTACACCCGCACCACCGCCGGCGACGAGTACCCACGCCATTACCGCTGCCCGCGCCCGGCCGACGACTCCAACACGGTGGATGAAAGCCGCGAGCAACTGCTGCTCGACCCTAACGCCCTGGCCAACGGCGGCTTCCTGTCGCTGGGTGCCTTCAACGTCAGCCCCGACCATCGCCTGCTGGCCTACAGCCTCGACACCAGCGGCGATGAGGTCTACACCCTGTACGTCAAGGACCTGGGCAACGACCGTGTCACCGCCCTGCCCTTCGAGGACTGCGACGGTAGCCTGACCTGGGCCAATGACAGCCAGACGCTGTTTTTCGCCGAACTCGATGACACCCACCGCCCCTGGCGCCTGCGCCGCCACACCTTGGGCGGCAGCGACGCGCCGACTGTGTTCGAAGAGCCGGACGGCCGCTTCTTCCTGCATTGCTACCGCACAAGCTCCGAACGCCAGCTGGTGCTGTTGCTCAACAGCAAGACCACCAGCGAGGCCTGGGTACTCGATGCCCAAACCCCGCAGTTGCCGTTCACCTGCCTGGCGCCGCGGGTGGAGGGCCATGAGTACTTCCCCGACCACGGCCAGCTCGATGGCCAGTGGCAGTGGTTCGTGCGCAGCAACCAGGACGGCATCAACTTCGCCCTCTACCACGCCCCGGCCGACCAGGTCCCGACCCGTGATCGCTGGCAACTGCTGGTGCCGCACAACGACAAGGTCATGCTCGAGGGCCTGAGCCTCAACGCGGGGGCGCTGACCCTGAGCCTGCGCGAAGGTGGCCTGCCGATCATCGAAGTGCGCCCGCAGGGCCTGCCTGCCTATCGCGTCGAATTGCCGGATGCGGCCTACAGCCTTTACGTGCAAGACAGCCTGGAATTCGCCAGCAGCCGCGTGCGCCTGCGTTACGAAGCGCTCAACCGCCCGGCCCAGGTGCGCCAGCTGGAGCTGGCCAGCGGTGCGCAGGTGGTGCTCAAGCAAACCCCGGTGCTGGGCGTGTTCGATGCCGACGACTATGTCAGCCAGCGCCTGTGGGCCACCGCCCAGGACGGCACCCAGGTACCGATCAGCCTGGTGCGTCGCCGCGAAGACCTGGGCAAGACCGTGCCGCTGTACCTGTATGGTTACGGCGCCTATGGCGAAAGCCTCGACCCGTGGTTCTCGCATGCGCGCCTGAGCCTGCTGCAGCGCGGCGTGGCCTTCGCCATTGCCCATGTGCGCGGTGGCGGCGAACTGGGTGAGGCCTGGTACCGGGCCGGCAAACAGGAACACAAGCAGAACAGCTTCACCGACTTCATCGCCTGTGCCGAGCACCTGATCGCCGAAGGCGTGACCTCGCCCGAGCGCCTGGCGATCAGTGGTGGTAGCGCCGGCGGGCTGCTGATGGGGGCGGTGCTCAACCTGCGCCCTGAGCTGTTCCGCTGCGCGATCGCCGAAGTGCCCTTCGTCGACGTGCTCAACACCATGCTCGACCCCGACCTGCCGCTGACCGTCACCGAGTACGACGAATGGGGCAACCCGCAGGAGCCTGAGGTGTATGAGCGCATCAAGGCCTACGCCCCGTACGAGAACGTCAAGGCCCAGGCCTACCCGGCCATGCTGGTGGTGGCTGGCTACAACGACAGCCGCGTGCAGTACTGGGAGGCGGCCAAGTGGGTGGCCCGCCTGCGCACACGCAAGACCGATGACAACCTGCTGCTGCTCAAGACCGAAATGGGCGCCGGGCATGGCGGCATGAGTGGGCGGTACCAGGGGCTCAAGGATGTGGCGCTGGAGTATGCGTTTGTGTTTGGTGAACTGGGCGTGAACTGACCCATGCTGGGGGCGCTCTGCGCCCCTTTCACAAACCCTCAGTCCTCCTCCACCGGCACCTTGGCCGGCTCTGGCCGCAACCCCGGCAAAGGCTGGTCTTTAGGGGGCCCCGGCACCGGCATCGGTGGCAACAGCGGCGCGCCAGGCTGGCTGTCGTATGCCTTGGGCGGCGTACTTGGGGTGATCTGCGGGTAAGGCGTGGGCGTAGGCGTGCCAGGCGCACCGGGCACGGGTGTATTGAGCCTGGGTGGCGTGCTGGCCGCTTCGGCCATGGGCAAGCCAGCCAGCAACAACGCGGCGAGGATCGCATGCAACATCAGCAACCTCCTGTCGGGAACCTTTCTACAGGCTACGCCTAAATGACAGCTTTCGCCTGTCCGCCTGGCCTGCAAGCGCGCTAGACTCAGTGGCATAACCGTCATTTGCCTGATCAGAACAAAGGAAACACCATGAGCTCGGCCTCTACTTCCGCCGCCACCGCGCGCCTCGACCGCATCCTCGCCGATGCCAAGCGCGACAAAGAAATGGGCTACCGCGACAAGGCCCTGAAGATGTACCCGCATGTGTGTGGCCGCTGCGCCCGCGAGTTCGCCGGCAAGCGCCTGAGCGAGCTGACGGTGCACCACCGTGACCACAACCACGACAACAACCCGCAGGACGGTTCGAACTGGGAGTTGCTGTGCCTGTACTGCCACGACAACGAACACTCGCGCTATACCGACCAGCAGTATTTCAGCGAAGGCTCGACCAGCACCCCGAGCATCGCCAAGGCCACCCACAACCCGTTTGCCGGGCTGGCGGGTCTGCTGAAGAAAGACTGAACATCGATTCGCCCCCCGCTGCTACCGGCGAGCCCGTATAATCGCGCTTTTTACGCGAAGGGCCCCGGTACGTGGCAAACAAACGATACAGCTGCATCGGCCTGTTCAACCCCAAGTCGGCAGAAAACGTCGGCTCGGTGATGCGCGCAGCAGGTTGCTACGGCGTCAACTCGGTGTTCTACACCGGCAAGCGCTATGAACGCGCCCGCGACTTCGTCACCGACACCAAGCGTGTGCACTACGACATCCCCCTGATTGGCATCGACGACCTGCAGCGCATCATCCCGCTGGGTTGCACGCCTGTGGCAGTGGAACTGGTCGAAGGCGCACGGCCGCTGCCCGAATACACCCACCCGGATCGCGCCATCTACATCTTCGGGCCGGAAGACGGCAGCCTCGATGCCAGCGTGCGGGCGTGGTGTGAAGAAACCATCTACATCCCGACCGAAGGTTGCATGAACCTGGCGGCGACGGTGAATGTGGTGCTGTATGACCGGTTGGCCAAAGGCCTGAATACCCGTTCCGGGCCCAAGTTCAAATAAAAAGCCACTTCTGATGGTGCTCATGCCGGCCCCGCGAAGAGGCCGGCACAGACAAACCAGAAGCGGCCAGGTGCTGAGCTCCGTCAGAACAGCACCGTCCTGCAGTCAGCTCACGCAGCGTTGATCCAGATGGTCTTCAACTCCGTGTACTGGTCATGGGCCCAGATGGACTTGTCACGCCCACCAAAGCCGGACTCTTTGTAGCCACCGAACGGCGTCGACGCATCGCCCTCGCCAAAGCAGTTCACCGTCACCACCCCCGCGCGGATTTCCCGTGACAGGCGCAAGGCATTGCGCAGGCTGCCGGTGTAGGCCGAAGCGGCCAGGCCGTAGACGGTGTCGTTGGCCAGCTCGATCGCTTCCTCAATGGTCTCGAACGACGTTACGCTCAACACTGGGCCGAAAACTTCCTCGACGAACAACCGATTGTCAGGCGTAACCCCGTCAACGATGGTCGGCTGCACGAACACGCCCTGCTCGGTCTCACCGCCCTGCACCACGTTGAGCTTCTGCTCGGCGGCATATTCCAGGTAAGACTTCACCTTCTCGAAGTGCGATTTGCTGACCATCGCGCCCAGGCGGTTTTCCGGGTCGAGCGGGTCGCCCAGCTTCCAGTCCTTCAAGTGCTTGCCAATCAGGGTCAGCAGTTCGTCCTTGACGTCCTTGTGCACGATCAGGCGCGAAGAGGCCGAGCAATTCTCGCCCATGTTCCAGAACGCACCGGCGGTGACGAACTGGGCCACTTCGTCCAGGTCTTCGCAGTCATTCATGACCACGGCCGGGTTCTTGCCCCCCAGCTCCAGGACAATGCGCTTGAGGTTGGACTCGGCGGCGTATTTCAGGAACAGGCGGCCGGTGTCGGTGGAGCCGGTGAAGCTGACCATCGGGATGTCCATGTGGCGGCCGATGGCTTCGCCCACTTCACGGCCACCGCCAGGCACCAGGTTGAACACACCCGCCGGTACGCCAGCCTGGTGGGCCAGTTCGGCCACGCGCAGGGCGCTGAGGGTGGTTTCCTTGGCCGGCTTGACCACGATCGAGCACCCGGCGGCCAGCGACGGGGCGATCTTCCAGGCCAGCATCAGCAGCGGGAAGTTCCAGGGCAGCACCAGGCCGACCACACCGATGGCTTCACGCACCACCATGGTCACGGCAGCGTTGCCGGTCGGCGCGGTGCTGTCGTAGATCTTGTCGATCAGCTCGGCGTGCCAGCGGATGGTGTGGATGGTTTCCGGCACGTCGACGTTCTGGCATTCACTGACCGGCTTGCCGCTGTCCAACGCTTCCAGTACCGCCAGCTCATGGCTGTGGTCTTCCAGCAACTGGGCGAACTTCAGCAGGATGTGCTTGCGCTCACCCGGTTGCAGCTTGGACCACGAACCGTCTTCGAACACGCGCTTGGCTGCTGCCACGGCAAGGTCGACATCCTGCACGTCGCAAGCGGCGACTTCGGCCAGTTGCTTGCCGGTGGCCGGGTTGCTGGTGACGAAGGTGCGGCCCGAGACAGCATCGCGGAATTCACCGTCGATGAACGCCTGGGTACGCAGTTGCAGGTCGGCGGCGATGGCCGCGTACTGTGCCTTGCTCAGTAATTCAGCCATTTTCAGGCACCTCCGGTGATCTGGGCGATGTTGCGCTTGAGTTCAGTGACCACGCGCTCGAGTGCCTGCTTCTCGGCAGCGTCCAGCTCGGACAGCGGCTTGCGCACGCCACCGGTGCTCAGGCCGTTCAGGGCCACGCCGTACTTGATCGACTGGACGAACTTGCCACCTTCCAGGAAGTCCATCAGCGGCATCATGGCGCTCATGATGCGGCGGCCTTTGTCGAAGTCTTTCTCGACCACGCAGGCCTCGAACAGGGCCACGTGCTCCCGCGGGATGAAGTTGGAGCCGGCGCACACCCAGCTTTGGGCGCCCCAGGCGAAGAACTCCAGGGCCTGGTCGTCCCAGCCGCACGACAGCTGGATGTTCGGGCGCTGGATGGCCAGCCGGTGCAGTTGGGCCATGTCGCCAGAGCTTTCCTTGATGGCGACGATGTTTTTCACATCGGCGACCGCATCGAAGAACGCTTCGCCCATGCTCACGCTCATGCGGCCTGGGTAGTTGTAGAGCACAGCGTCGACCGCTTTGACGTGCAGGGCGATTTCCTGCTGGGTCGGCAGCGCGTACGGCGGGGTGCCCACCAGCAGCGCATCGGCTTTGATTTCCTTGGCGTGCTTGGCGAACGCCACCGAGTCTTCGGTGCGGATCGCGCCGGTGCCGATGATCAGCGGCAGGCGGCCGTTGAGCACGTCCTTGGCCTGGGCGGCCAGTTCGATACGCTCTTGCGCGGTGTGGGCGTAGTACTCGCCGGTGGAGCCACCGATGATCACGCCGTGGATTTTCGATTCGACCAGGTAATCGAGCACTTCGGCGAACGCCGCCTTGTCGATCGAACCGTCCGCAGCCAGCGGAGTGATTGCCGGGGTGTAGATGCCTTCGAATTTCACGGTAGGTTCTCCAGTGCGTTGATCAGTGTTGTAGAGGCCGCAGCGGTGCGACGCTGCGGCCGGTGGTCATGGGTTCAGGTCAGCGAAGCTGCTTGCTGCAGGTTCAGCGAACGGGTTTCCGGTGCTAGGGCGACGGAGAAGGCCAGGCCGACAAAGGTGACGGCGGCAGCGGCATACATGGTTGCGCCGATGCCATAGTTGTCGAGGGCGATGGGGACCAGCCAGGTGCCGACCGCAGCACCGACCCGCGACATGGAGGTGCCCACGCCAACGGCGCCAGCGCGGATTTCGGTAGGGAACAGCTCGTTGGGGTAGACCAGCTGCAGTACTTGGGCACCGCCAATGAACAATGCATAGGCCCCGAACAGCACCAGGATGAGCATCTCGTTGCCGTTGCTGAACGCCGCCAGGCCCAGCAGGGCCAGCCCCGACCAGAAGAAGCTGTGCAGCAGCGTAGTGCGCCGGCCAATGGTGTTCAGCAAGCGGGTGCCGACGATGCAACCGACCACGAACAGGCAGGTGATGGCGACCGAACCGATCGATGCCCAGTCACCCTTCAGGTTCAGTGCACCCAGCACTTTCGGGGCGAAGGCGTACACGGCGAACACCGGGATCACCGAGCAGGTCCAGAACATGGTGACGAACAGCATGCGTTTGCCGTAGCCGGAGTGCAGCAGGCTGAAGAACGACAGCTTGCGGGCCTTGGGCTCTTCCGGCAGGTTGCGCAGCGAGAAGCCCTCGCCATAGACGCGCTTGATCACCTGCTCGGCCTCGGACGAACGGCCTTTGCTGATCAACCAGCGCGGCGACTCCGGGGTGCCCAGGCGCATGACGAACAGCAGCGCGCCGATCACCGCTGCACTGGCCAGCACCAGGCGCCAGGCATCCTCGCCTCCGTTGCGCAGCAGCGCTTCACCGACCACGTAGGCGGTAGCGGCACCGGCGAACCACAGCACGGTCAAGGTAGCCAGGCGCGGGCCGCGGTTCTTCTTCGGCAAGAACTCCACCAGCAGCGAAGTGGCCACCGGGTACTCGATGCCCACTGCGATACCGATGGCAAACCGCAGCAGGAACAACGCCAGCGCCGACTCCACCCAGAATTGCGCAAGCGAGGCCAGGATGAACAGGGTCGGGCCTACGAAGAACACCCGCTTGCGGCCAAAGCGGTCAGTCAACCAACCGCCGAAGAAGCCGCCGAAGAAAATGCCGATCAGCGCCGAGGCGGCGATCATGCCCTGCCAGAAGCTGTTCAGGCCAAGGCCTGCAGACATTTGCACCATGGCCACGCCAATGATGCTCAACACATAGCCATCGACGAACGATCCGCCACCCGAGCGCAGGGTCAGCAACTGGTGGAAGCGGTTGATCGGTACTTCTTCAATCGAAATATTCGGACTTGTCATTATTGTTCCTACCACTTCATCTGCATGCACATATTCAAGGCGAGCGCGGCCGCGAAACTGAAAACACGGTTCAGCCCCGGGTGACCGGACAGCGCATCTCGATCATCAAATTCGGGCAAAGCGCGCCCGTGCCGGCTAACTCACACCCGGCGTTAAATGTTCAATGGCCTAACTCAGATAAGGATCAGCTTTCTTTGCCAGCGCGCAGTTGCCCCCACATCAAGTTTGCGTTCAAGCCCAGGGATACCAAGGGCTGCGGTGGATTTGCGCAAGGCCCGGGGGCATTGAGCAGAAACGCGATAAGTTCGTTTTTGTCGCCGGCCAGCCAGTCGGCCAGCAATGCGCCGGTGACGGTGCCACGGGTAACGCCCAAGCCATTGCAGCACAGGGCGCCTACGACATTGGGCGCCAACTGGCCGAAGAACCCCATGTGATTGCGCGACAACGCCAGGGCACCGCCCCAGGTGTATTCGAAGTTCACCTCGGGCAGCATCGGGAAGCGCCGGGCAAACGACTCGCGGTGGCGCTGGACAAAGCGTTCCAGGTACTTGCGGTTGCTGCGCCCGTCCGGGTTGTAGCTGAAACTGTTGCGGATCAGCAGGCGATTGTCGACGGTGCGCCGCATCGTGGTGCCGAACGGGTCGGCCGGGATCACGCCCCAGTAGGGTTTGCCCCCCAGGCGTGCCTGTTCCTCATCGGTCAACGGGCGGGTGATGCTGCCATAGGTGAAGACAGGCAGCATGCGGCCCTTGAGAAAGCCGAAACTCATGCCGAAGGCGTTGGTGGTGAGCACCAGCTTGTCGGCCGTGATCGAGCCGTTGGCATGACGCAGTACCACCTTCGCACCATATTCGACGTCGGTAATCGGGGTGTTTTCGTACAACGAGACGTTGCTCGGCAGGCTGTCGGCCAGGCCTTTGACCAGCGCCGAGGGCTGCAGCAAGGCAGTGCCGGGGGTAAACAGGCCCTTGCGGTAGAAGTTGGTGCCGATATGCTCCGGCATGTCGCGGCCTTCAATCACTTCATACGGCTGGCCCAGTTTGTCCAGGCCACGGCGATAAGCATCCAGCACCGCGATGCCGCGATCTTCGACGGCCGCCTGGTATTTGCCGCAGTGACGGAACTGGCAGTCGATGTCGTAGCGTTCGATCAGCGCTTTGAGATAGGACTGGCCGCCCAGGTTGAGCTTGAGCACCGTCTTGGCGATATCGATGTCGCCGATGTAATCCTCGGCACCAATGTCATGGGGCAAGTCGATGGCAAAACCGGCGTTGCGCCCGGAGGTGCCGAAACCGACTTCCTGGGCCTCGACCAACACGATTTCGTCGTCCGGGAAGTTCGTTGCCAGCTGGCGTGCAGCGGCCAGGCCGGTGAAACCAGCACCGACCACCACCCAACGCGCCTGGCTGTGGCCACTGTGGGCCGGCCGGGGCTTACGGGGCTTGCTCAGGTGATACCAACCACAGGTGGCATCATCGGCAGGTAACGAACTTATTCTTGTCATGTCACTAACCTGGATCTTGCTGTTGACGAGCGGTCGGCGCCAGCGGCGAGACCTGGGAATCTCATAGCTGAATGGGTACATCCAGCCCTTGCGGCGCTGCGTATTCGGCCATGCGCCGGCGCGACAGCTCGAAGTGCTCACGCACCAGTTGCCCGGCGCGCGCGGGGTCGCGGTGTTCGATGGCGTGGATCATCTGGTCATGCTGATCGCAGGCGACTTCAAGGTCCTGCTGCATGTCATCGGTGGTCGGGTGGCGATAGAAAATCTTGCCCAGGCGGGCATGGTCGATAAGCAGGCGGCGCAGGCTCGGCATCAGGTAGTCGTTGTGCGCCATCTTGCCGATTTCCAGGTGGAAGGCATCGTTGTAGACCACCCGGTTTTCCACATCACGCGCTTCGATGGCCTGGCGAAAAAGCACCTGGATAGCCTTGAGCGCCTCGATTTCCGCTGTGCTGGCGTTGGTGGCGGCCAACTGAGTGGTGGCGATATAGATGAGCGGCGCGGCGACGAAGAAGCTGTGCAGCGAATCATGGTTCATCGCGGCAACCCGTGGCGCACGGTTGGCTTCCAGCTCGATATAGCCTTCAGCGGCAATCTGGCGCAGCAGTTCACGCACCGGTGGGCGCGACAGGCCGAACTCGTCACACAGCGCCAGCTCGTCCACCACAGCCCCTGGGGCCAGTTCCATGCTGAGGATCCGGCGGCGCAGCGCTTCGGCGAGGACGGCCTTGCGGTCCTGCGGCGCTTCAGCGCCTGCGGGCGCACTGATGGCTTGAACGGTGGCTTTCATGGCGGCCTTCTTTGTTGTCATGGCGCTGTGTCTACTATTTGTATAACGACTATAGGGCACTGTTAGACAATGTGTCTACAGCATTTTCGATGAGCGATTGAATCTCTCAAAGCCCCTGATTCAAAGGGCTTGAGGGGTTACCTGGGGTGAGATTAAACACCGTTGGCGCTGCATTTCCAAACCGGACAAAATGTTATCCAGACCGGACACCTTGCGGATTATTTGCGACCACCCCCTTCCACTTTGCAGCCACTCATCCCGCATGCCGTTGAGCAACACGAATGAACGGCTGCAATCAGCCTGCGGTCAGCTACTTACACTTCACACGGAGGGCTTGCCATGCTCGATATCCATACCGCTGCGGCGTCGCCGGAGCACAATGTTCAGGGCCTGGAAAGGGTCGGTTCGCTGGCTGGGGGGGCGCTGATGTTCAGCAAGGGGCTGCGCCATGGCGGCCTGGTCGGCCTGCTGCAGATGGTAGTGGGCGGCCTGGCGGTGGCGCGTGGGGTCAGCGGGCACTGCTCGACCAAGGCCTGGTGGCAACGGCACCGTCAGGAATACAACCGGTTGCGCTCGGACATCGAACGCAGCGCGGAACAGTTGCAGGCATTGAAGGCGAGCGCCAAGGCAGCTACGCGCGGGGTGACGGTGACAGGGAAGGATCCGTTGACCGGCCTTTGATGTTACTTGGCCTGTGCCAGCCGGTTCGCGGGCACAGGCTACAGAGGCCTTTAGCGCAACGCCTTGCTCTGCAACACCTCGGACCGGCGCCCCAGCACGCTCTCGCTGATCTGCACGAACTCTTCGGTGCTTACGCTCGGCAAACGCATCAGCGCCCGCGCCACATCATCCAGCGAACGCTTGGCCTGGGTGTGGATGCGGATCTCCTTGTCCAGTGCCTGCAACAGCATCACCCCCCGGGCAACCTGAGCCGGGCTGGCCTGCTCGCCCTTGAGCTGCGTGACCTTGGCGCCTTGCTTGCTCAAGCGCGCCTGCCAGGCCTGGTAGCGGTCATCGCTTACCCCACCCGCTCTGCGTAGCAATTCGCTGGCGTAGTAGTCGGTCAGGCTCTCGACAAGCCAGTCATTGCCATCACGCCCATGGATCTGTGCAAACAGTTGCACCAGTTCGCGCAACAACGGGCTGCTGCCATTCTCGCTGATCATCGGCCGGGCACTGTGCAGATACAGCGACCCCTGCGCCGCCATCGCGCCACGCCACATGCCGTCACGGGCACCGACCAGCAGCAACTTCGGCGGGTTACGGGGGAACACCGCCTGCAACTGCGGCCAGACAAAGGTCAGCAAGGTCAGGCTGTCCATGCGCCGCATGCCCTGCCCGACCGGCGCGGCAACGGTGACTTCGGTTTCGCCCAGACGTGCACGGCGGCTGCCCAGGTCACCGGCTAGCATCCAGCCGGTGGGGCGGTCGAACAGGCGTGAAACGTTGTCGATGCGAAACTTGTCCTTGCCGACACGTGGCCAGGACGTTTCGATGCTCTTCCAGCCTTCGGGCAGGTCGAACCACAGGCGCGCCACCAGCTCGGTACCGTCCTGCTGGTCGAGGTGCGCAGGCGGCACCAACTGGTCACCGAGGAACAACGCCCAATGGGGCGTGATACGCGACGAGTAGGCGCCGCTGCGCAGCTGCTGGTCCAGCTGCACGCGGTAGCTGAGGCTGGTCTTGCCCGGCGCCGGGTGCCACACCCCGCGCGCGCCCTGCTCTGCCACCTGCCATTGGCCGTCGGCCTGAAAGCCGCTGTAGGTGCCGCCCTTGCCCAGGTCGAAATCCAGGCTGCGCACACTGCTGCCCTCAGCCAGGGTCAGGCGCACTTCAGCCTGGCCATTGGCGGGCAACAGACGCACGTGATAATCCAGGTCGACTTTCTTCGCCCAGGCCGGCGAACAGGCCACCAGGCTTAACAGCAGCAACAGCGGGCAACGCATACAGAAACTCCTTGTTTCCCAGAGGCGACGGGGCGCGCCGGTCAGCTGGCGCGAAAAATCAGATGGTCTTCCCAATCGTCCTCGTCGACATCATGCTCACTGAGCATACGCCCTGACTGGGAAATGCGCTGTTCATGGACCTGCTGGCGATCGCCGCAGATCAGGTGGTGCCAGTCCGGCAAGTCCTTGCCTTCGCTGACCAGGCGGTAACCGCAGGTGCTTGGCAGCCACTTGAACTGATCGGCCTTGCCCGGGGTGAGCTGGATGCAGTCGGGCACCTGGGCAAAGCGGTTGGGGTAATCGCTGCACTGGCAGGTGTTCAGGTCCAGCAGTTTGCAGGCGATGCGCGTGTAATAGATGCTGTTGTCGTCCTCGTCCTCAAGCTTTTGCAGGCAGCACAAACCGCAACCGTCGCAGAGCGATTCCCACTCTTGCGGGTTGAGTTGTTCGAGGGTCTTGCGCCGCCAGAACGGCGCGCTGTCAGCGATCATCACACGGGTTTCCTGCATTCATCTTCAATGGGCGGCGCGCGGCGGCGCCAGTCTAGAGCCTGGCCTTCGGCAAAGCCAGACCGCTTGTCAGTGACGACGGGACGCAGTAGCGTGCGGTTTTTCCCATCCTCTTGCAGGAGCAGCCATGAGCGCCACACCCCGTATTGCCGATTACGCGATCAACGAGCAGTTCATCAACCGCTGGTCGCCGCGCGCCTTCACTGCCGAGCCGATCAGCGAAGAGACCCTGCTGAGCTTCCTCGAAGCCGCGCGCTGGGCGCCGTCGGCGTACAACTCGCAGCCTTGGCGCTTCCTCTATGCCCGTCGCGATACGCCGAACTGGGAGCGCTACCTGAACCTGCTGGTGCCCTTCAACCGCAGCTGGGCGCAACAGGCTTCGGCGCTGGTGCTGATCATTTCCAAGACCACTTTCGCAGCGCCTGGCGCCGCGGAAGAGAGCCCGGCCCTGTGGCACACCTTCGATACCGGTTCCGCCTGGGGGCACCTGGCCCTGCAGGCCAGCATCAGTGGCTGGCACACCCACGGCATGGCCGGTTTCGACAAGGCACTGGCGCGTACCGAACTCAAAGTGCCTGAAGGTTACGAGCTGCATGCCATGATCGCGATCGGCAAGCTGGGCGACAAGGCGACCCTGGCCGAGGCACTGCAGGCGCGTGAGGTGCCAAGCCCACGCCGGCCGCTGAGCGAGCTGGCGGCTGAGGGTGATTTCAGCCTGTAAGCGCTTTATTGGCTGTACTGGCCTCTTCGCGGGGCAAGCCCGCTCCTACAGGCACTGAGCAAGTTGCAGAACTGCTCAGTACCTGCGGGCTTGCCCTGCGAAGAGGCCAGTAAAGCCACTGCACATCAGTAACCCCGGGTGAAATCCACTTCCCCGCGCAAGCCCTGCTCCGCCTCATATGCCCGCACATTCTCGACAAACAGCCGCACCATCGCCGCCGGCGAGGTGGGCGCCGAGCTGTGCCCGGTCAGCAGCAAGCCCAAGGCGGTCCAGAACGGGTGACGCTGGGGCAGCGGCTCCTGGCGGCACACATCGATTACCGCGCCCGCCAGGTGGCCTTGCTTCAGTGCTTCGACCAGGTCGCCATCGACCACCGCCACCCCGCGCCCGGCATTGATGAACAACGCACTGGGCTTGAAACGCTGGAACAGCGCCGCATCGTACAGATCATGGGTAGCCGGCGTGTCCGGCAGCAGGTTGATCACGTAATCGGCCCGCTCGACCCTGCTCGGCAGGTCCGCCAGCGCGGCCACTTCGGCGAACGGCGCCTGCTCACGGGCGCTGCTGGCAATACCGTACAGGGTTACCCCAAACGGCTGGAGAAACTCGGCTACCCGCTGGCCAATATCGCCGGTGCCGACGATCAACACCTGGCGCCCCTCCAGCGTGCCGCCCGGGCGGTCGTCCCAGCGCCGCTCCACCTGGCTCAGCAGGCGCGGCAGCACTTCGCGTTCATGGCCAAGCATGTAGGTGAGCATGTATTCCGCCATCACCTGACCAAAAATGCCCACCGCACGCGTCAAGCGATAATCCCGTGGCAAGCCGTCGGCCAGCAGCGGGGTAATGCCCGCCCAGGTCGACTGCATCCAGGCCGGCTTGTGGCCCTGGCGTAGCAGGCTCGCCAGTAAGTCAGGCTGACCCAGCCACACTGGGCACTGCGACGCCTGCAGCGCCAGTTCGGCAGAGTCGCTGCTGGTCAGGATTTCCAGGTCAGGGGCCGCCTGGCCCAACAACTGGGCGTAATGGGCATGATCCTGTTCGGCAATCAGAACGCGCATTCGTGAAAACAACCTTGGCAGACAACCAAAGCGGCCCGACGCGCGGGCCACTTGGCGAAAGAGGGGAACCAGGCCTGGGTCAGACCGGATCGTTACGGCGCAGCAGCTCTTCGGGCAGGTGCTCGATGTACTCGTCTTCGACCGGCGGCATCTGCAGGTGATAGCCCTGGTTGTCGAGGTTTTCCAGCACCTTGGCGATGTCCTCGCGCGCCAGCTTGCGCTCGGGGGTCAGCACCAGGTCGAAAGCATGCACGGGGGCGCCGAAGAACGGCAGCAGGGCCTCGGGCACGCGCTCCAGGCCTTCGGCCTTGAGCACATACAGGTACATTTCGTTCTTGCGGGGGCTCTTGTAGATCGAGCAGATACGTTTCATCGGGTTTCTCCGGCACCTGCCAGGTTGTCCAGCAGGGCCTGGCCCATACGCTCACGGCGCCAGCCGCGCAGCGAATCGGGCAGTTGATAGGGGCCGTTGGGGTAGCCGCTCTTGAGCAGGGCTTCCAGGGTTTTCTTGCGCAGCATCAGCTCGGGGGCTATGCCCAAGCGCTCGCCTTCGGCCTGGCCGATCGCGCGCAGCTGCTTGAGGATACCGGCAGCCTCGATCGGCAAGGGCTCGGGCAGGACCTGCGGCCACTGCTCGGCAGGCAGGCTGGCAGCCCGCTTGATCAGCTGAACGAGGAACTCACCGTCCTGACGGATGGTACGCGGGTGCATCTCGTCGATCTTGGCCAGCGCCGACAGGTTGGACGGCTGGGACTTGGCCATCGGCCACAGCGAGTGCTCCTTGAGGATGCGATTGCGCGGCACGTCGCGGTGGCGTGCCTCGCGCTCGCGCCAGGCACACAGCTCGCGCAACACCGCCAACTGCTGGGGCGCAAGCTTCCAGGCCAGCTTGACGTCGCGGTACAAGCTCTCGGGTTCGACCTCGCGGCGCAGTTGGGCAACCAGCTCGGCGCCGTCCTCCAGCACCCAGGCGTACTTGTCGTCGGACAGGCGCGGGCGCAGGGCGGTGAACAGCTCGGCCAGGTGCACGGCATCCTCGGCGGCGTAGCTGATCTGGGTTTCGGAAAGCGGGCGCTGCAACCAGTCGGAGCGGGTTTCACCCTTGGGCAGCTCGAGCCCCAGCACTTCCTGGACCAGGCGCGAATAACCCATGGAGAAGCCCAGGTTCAGGTAGCCGGCGGCCAACTGCGTGTCAAACAGTGGCTGTGGCAGCTTGCCGGTCAGGCGCAGCAACACTTCGAGGTCTTCGCTGCAGGCGTGCAGCACCTTGACCACGCCGCTGTCTTCCAGCAACTCGGCCAGGGGCTGCCAGTCCTTGATCAGCAGCGGATCGATCAGAAAGGCGCGTTGGCCGTCGCCAATCTGGATAAGCCCCGCCTTGGGGTAGAAGGTGTCTACCCGCATGAATTCGGTGTCGAGCGCTACGAAGGGCAGTTCGCGCCAGCTTCGGCAGAGTTCGGCCAGGGTCTGGTCGTCACGGATCCAGTGTATTTCGATGGCCACGAGGCTCTCCCACTAACATTGGCGCGCAGTATATACGGCGCGGGCACTGCGGGTGAAACCTGCGCCATCCTTGGAATAGATAAACGGTGGTATGCAGGCCATTGGCAGTCAACGCTTGGCTGCCAGCCAAGGCCGGCAGCTGGCGAACATGTCCAGCGACTGCTGGTAGACCTCGGTGCGCACCTGCAACAGGCCAAGCATCGAGTGGAACAGGTTGTCCTGGGACAGCGGTGCGTCGCTGAGCTTGGCCAGGCAGTCGGTGTCCAGGCCAAAATCTTCGCGGTAGCTGTCCGAAAACCAGGTCAGCAACGGCACGTGTTTCTGTTGCTCAGGCGCCAGCATGTAGGGGGTGCCATGCAGGAACAGGTTGTATTCGCCCAGCGATTCGCCATGGTCGGACAGGTAGATCATGGCGGTATCGACCTTGTCCTGCTTGCTGCGCAGGGTATCGATCAACATGGCCAGGACCTTGTCGGTGTAGGCCAGGGTGTTGTCGTAGCCGTTGACGATCTCCTGCTGGCTGCACTGGTTAAGGGCATTGCTGTGGCACACCGGCGTGAACCGCTCGGTTTGCGCCGGGTAACGCTTGAAGTACTCGGGGCCATGGCTGCCCATCTGGTGCAGCACCAGCACGGTATCCTTGTCAAGGTTGTCGAGCAGCTCGGCCAAACCCTGCAACAGAATCTCATCATGGCATTCACCATGGGCACACAGGGCCGGGTCGGTGAGGTTGCTGACATCGATGAACTGCACCCGATCACAGGTACCCTTGCAGCCCGACTGGTTGTCGCGCCACTGCACGGCCAGGCCTGCGCGCTGGAGGATGTCGAGCAGCCCTTCACGGTTCTTGGCGACGCGCGCGTCGTACTCCTTACGGCCCATGCCCGAGAACATGCACGGCACCGACACCGCCGTCTCGGTACCGCACGAATGCACGTCGGAAAACGCCAGCAGGCCCTGCTCCTTGGCAAGGTTTGGCGTGGTGTCGCGGGCATAGCCGAGCACACCAAAGTTTTCTGCACGCGCGCTCTCACCCACCACCAGCACGGTCAACGACTTACGGGCGTGCTGCTGCCAGGCTGCATCGCGCCGGGCATCTTCACCGTAAGGCTGGAATGGCCGGGCGGCCGTGCCCACACGTTCACTGACATAACCAATGGAGGCGCCGACGATATTGCTCGGCGTCAGCATCAGGCGCAGTTCGTGGTGATTGCGAAACAGCGAAGACAACCCCTGATAGTTGACCAGCGCCACCGACCCCAAGGCCACCACGCAGGCGCCGCTTACCACCAGCTTGCCCAGCAGTTCGCGGTGCCAGGCGCGGTAGGCGATCGGCGCCTTCCACAAAAGCACCGAAGGCAAAATACCCAACCCCAGGATATACAAGGCACACTTCAGCGAGAGCAAGTCGCGCACTTCCGTGACATTGGTTTCGGCGATATTACGGAACATACCGGCATCAATAAGTACACCGTACTGATTCATGAAGTAAGCGACACCTGCACCACTCATGAACAAGAGGATCAGCACCGGTTTCAACACAAACCGGAAGGCAAACAAGGTCAAGATCAAATTAAACGCGAACAGCATCAGCACAGCAAACGCCAGGCTCAGCCAAAGCCCCGGCAGCCCTGGCGGAACCACCTGTTCCAGGTGTTGCCAGAGAAAGACATTGAAGCCGATCAGCAGGTACAGGCTGGCCAGCAGCGTGACCCATTCAGTCCGCAGGGATTTGACGTTGAGCATCAGGGTTCGCAATCAAGAGTGAGTATCAGCCCGTGGGCCTGTGCGGCACCGGGGGAACGTTGGCTGAACTCTAGAAAGGGCACCATCAATGTTTCGTGAAAAAGACGCCAACAAAACAGTGAGCGGGCATCTTTATCACATTAAATGAAGTTCATTCAGCCGCCATTCAGCCAGGCAGGCGAAGCTTGGCGTACGGCTCACAGGGGGATGCGACAGCCTACCCCAGCCCCCCCTCGGCGCAAAGGCGACTATCCTCAAAAGTCAGGACCATTCGCCAACCCCCAAGAGAGGTGAAGAAATGCCCGTTCCGCACGATCTGCTCGCTGACCTGAACATCACTGCCGACGACTTCCAGATGCGCATTGACAAGGACCATGACCTGCACAAACTGCACAAGGAGTACAACGCCAAGGACAAGGAAGTGCTGGCCGCCGAGGGCAACGCCAGCACCGATGACACCGTCACCCGTTTGCGCAAGGAGCGGCTGTTGATCAAGGACAAGATCGAACGCATCGTTCATCCGCCCAAAGCCTGACCCACACAACCTGAATTTGAATGCGCCGGCCTGTTCGCAGGGCAAACCCGCGAACAGGCCGGCAACCCTCACACCGCTGCCGACGCCCGCAGCGCGCAGTCCAGGTCCTCGATCAGGTCGCGGTAGTCTTCGATCCCCACCGACAACCGCAGCAGGTTCTCACCGATCCCCATCTCGCCTTTCTGCTCCGGGCTCAGCGAGTTGTGCGACATGCTCCAGGAGTGGTTGATCATGCTTTCCACCCCGCCCAGCGAGTCGGCCAGCACAAAGATCTGCAAGGCCTCTACCAGGCGATTGAGCGCGGCCCGGTCGCCGCCCTTGACCTTCATTGCCACCACGGCCCCGCCCGCGCGCATCTGGCGCTTGCACAGGTCATGCTGCGGGTGGCTTTCAAGCCCCGGGTAATAGACCTGTTCGATCTGCGGGTGGCTTTCGAGAAAACGCGCCACCTGCAGGGCATTGGCGCACTGGCGCTCCATGCGCACATCCAGGGTCTTCAGGCCGCGCAGCGCCAGGTAGCAGTCGAACGGCCCCTGGATGGCCCCGACCGCCATGCTGATCTTGCGCAAACGCGCCAGCAGTGCGTCATTGGCCGCTACCACCACACCGCCGGTGAGGTCGGAGTGGCCGCCGATGTATTTGCTTGCCGAGTGCATCACCAGGTCCACGCCCAAGGTGATCGGCCGCTGGTTCCAGGGCGAGCAGAAGGTGTTGTCGATGCAGGTGAGGATACCGCGCGCACGCGCCAGGTCGCAGACCGCCTTGATATCGACCAGGTGCAGCAGCGGGTTGGTCGGTGATTCTATCCAGATCAGCTGGGTTTGCGGGCGTATCGCCGCAGCCACGGCCTGCAGGTCGTTGAGGTCGACGTAGGTGGTGGTCAGCCCCGACGTATGGCTGCGGTAGTCCTCCAGGATACGGAAGGTGCCGCCATAGACACCGTTCATCACCACCACGTGGGCATCCTTGGGCAACAGTTCGAGCACCGTCGCGGTGGCGTTCACGCCAGAGGCACAAGCCACCGCGCCAACGCCTTCTTCCAGCGCCGCCACACAGCTCTCGTAGGCATGCCGGGTCGGGTTGCCGACACGGCTGTAGGCATACTCGGGGTTATCGTCGAGGCTGCGCTTGATGTAGGAACTGGCGGTATAGATGGGCGGGAAGATCGCGTTGTCGGCAACGCTATGCTGTTCGCCGGCGTGGATGGTGCGGGTGGCGAAATTACGCGGCTTGTCGGACATGATCCGGTCCATTGACTGAATAGAGCCTGCAACTATCGCACAACCGCCGCGCTCGGCAAGGGCGCGCAGCAAGGGGGATTAATTTCCTGCATTCTGGCGTAATCTGGAGAAGAATTTTCTACAGCCAGCCTTCTATCGATATGGACAGTTTCGACCAGCACATCCTCACCCTGCTCCAACGCGACGCGTCGGTTTCCCTCAAGGACCTGGCCGAGGCGGTCAACCTGTCGACCACGCCCTGCTGGAAGCGGGTCAAGCGCCTGGAAGAAGACGGCTACATCGTCGGCCGTGTCGCGTTGCTCGACCCCACGCGCCTGGGGCTGGGCCTGACCGTGTTCGTCCAGCTCAAGACCCAGCGCCACGACAGCGCCTGGCTGGAGCAATTCGCCGCCACCGTGACCAGTTTCGAAGAGGTGATGGAGTTCTACCGCATGTCCGGGGACTGGGACTACATGCTGCGGGTGGTGGTGGGTGATATCGCCGCCTATGACCGGTTCTACAAGAAGCTGATCACTCGCACGGATGGGCTTTCCAACATCACCTCGAGTTTTGCCATGGAGCAGATGAAGTACACCACGGCGTACCCCGTGCACCGCCCCTGACGGGATGCTGGAGGCCCTTCCAGGCCACCGATCAATCCGCCGCCAACACCGCCTCGATCCGGTTCCCGGCCTTGGCCTTCTCTAGCTTGATGGCCACAAACTTCGACGTCGGCGTATACGTCCCCTCGCCATAACTCTCCAGCGGCACCAACGGATTGGTCTCCGGGTAATAGGCCGCCGCCTGCCCCTCGGGCACGTCATACGCCACCAGGCGGAACCCCGACACCCGCCGCTCGCGACCATCCTCCCACAGCGACACCAGGTCAACATGCTCGCCGGGCTCAAAGCCCAGGCGGCGAATGTCGGCCTCATTGACGAAGACCACCTCGCGCAGGCCGAACACCCCGCGGTAGCGGTCGTCCAGGCCATACAGCGTGGTGTTGTACTGGTCGTGCGAACGCAAGGTCTGCAGGATCAGGTCCGGTTTGTCGCCACGGGCCAGCACCTGGGCATTGACCAGTTGCTCCGGCAACTGGCTGGCACTGAAACGCGCCTTGCCGGTCGCGGTGCGCCAGTTGCGATCCGCCGCATTGTTGCCCAGGTGGAACCCACCCGGGTGCTGCAGGCGCGCATTGAAGTCGGCAAAACCCGGGATCACGTCAGCGATCATGCTGCGGATGCGGCCGTAGTCGGCAATGGCGTATTCCCAGTCGATCGGCTTCTTGCCCAAGGTCGCCTGGGCCATGCCGGCAACGATCGCCGGCTCCGAACGCAGGTGCGGCGAACGTGGGCGCAGCTGGCCGTGGGAGATGTGCACCATGCTGAAGGTGTCCTCCACGGTGACACCCTGCGGCCCGCTGGCCTGCAGGTCGATTTCGGTACGGCCCAGGCACGGCAGAATCAGCGCATCGCGGCCGGTGACCAGGTGCGAGCGGTTGAGCTTGGTGGAAATCTGCACGGTCAGTGCGCAATTGCGCAGGGCCGCATGAGTGCGCGGGGTGTCCGGCGTGGCCTGGGCGAAGTTGCCGCCCAGGGCGATGAAGACCTTGGCCTGCCCTTCTTCCATGGCTTTGATCGCCAGCACCGCGTTATGCCCGTGGGCACGTGGCACACGGAACTGGAAGCGTTCTTCCAGGGCGTCGAGCAAGCCGGCCTTGGGCTTCTCGTCGATGCCCATGGTGCGGTCGCCTTGCACGTTGCTATGGCCACGCACCGGCGACAGGCCGGCACCCGGTTTGCCCACGTTGCCGCGCAGCAGCTGCAGGTTGACGATTTCCTGCACGGTGGCCACCGAATGGCGGTGCTGGGTGATGCCCATGGCCCAGCACATGATGACCCGTTCGGCCTTGCGGTACATGCGCGCGGCCAACTCGATCTCGGCCTGGGTCAGCCCCGACTGCTCGACGATATGCGCCCAGGCGGTGGCATCCACCGCCGCCAGGTAGGCATCGACGCCACTGGTGTGCTCGACGATGAAGGCATGGTCGAACACGGCCGGCTCACCCTTGGCCTGGGCCTCGCGCTCCCACTGCAGCAGGTACTTGGCGATGCCGCGCATGGCCGCCATGTCGCCGCCCAGGGCCGGGCGGAAGTAAGCGGTGTTGGTCGGCTCGGAGCCGTTGCTGAGCATCTCGAATGGGTGCTGCGGGTGCTGGAACCGTTCCAGGCCACGCTCTTTCAGCGGGTTGAAGCAGACCACCTGGGCGCCCCGCTTGACCGCCTCGCGCAGCGGTTCGAGCATGCGCGGGTGGTTGGTGCCGGGGTTCTGGCCGATGACGAAGATGGCGTCGGCCAGCTCCAGGTCATGGAACACCACCGTGCCCTTGCCCACGCCGAGGGTTTCCGACATGCCCACCCCGCTGGCCTCGTGGCACATGTTCGAGCAGTCGGGGAAGTTGTTGGTGCCGTAGGCGCGGACGAACAGTTGGTACAGGAACGCCGCTTCGTTGCTGGCCCGCCCCGAGGTGTAGAACTCGGCCTGATCGGGCGAGTCCAGTGCCTGCAGGTGCTGGGCGATCAGGGCGAAGGCGTCTTCCCAGGAGGTTTCGACGTAGTGGTCGGTGGCCGCGTCGTAGCGCATCGGGTGGGTCAGCCGGCCTTGGAATTCGAGCCAGTAGTCGGTCTGCTCGGCCAGCGCGCTGACGCTGTATTTGGCGAAGAATGCCGGGTCTACCGAGCGGCCGGTAGCCTCCCAGTTGACCGCCTTGGCGCCGTTCTCGCAGAACTTGACCATGTCGTTTTCCGGCGACTCGCCCCAGGCGCAGCCTGGGCAGTCGAAGCCGCCGTTCTGGTTGGTCTTGAGCATGGCCCGCAGGTTCTTGAAGGCGTTTTCGCTGCCCAGCCAGCTTTTGGTCACGCTCTTGAGCGCACCCCAGCCGGCGGCGGCGCCTTTGTAGTCCCTGATGTGTTCGTCCTGGCTCATGCGGTGAATCCTCACGCTCGGTGTTTTTTCCAGACTATTGAGCGTGGGGTGGGGGCGTCCAATCGAAAGATCTTACGGCGTGATAAGCCGTTTCGATCATGGGGGGCTGGCCCAGCAGCCGTGATAGAGCATATTGATCATTCGGTCGGGGAAAGCAATTTGACGGGGGTGCACCCAGGTTATAGCTTGGAGATGAGTCCAACCCATTCGAGCACAATCGTGGAACAGAACAGCCGGGCCCTGATCGACGGCTTCAACCGGAAAATCGACTACCTGCGTATGTCGGTCACCGACCGCTGCGACTTCCGCTGCGTCTACTGCATGGCCGAAGACATGCAGTTTCTGCCACGCCAGCAGATCCTCAGCCTCGAAGAACTGTTCCAGGTGGCCGAGCGCTTCGTCGCCCTGGGCACCCGCAAAATCCGCCTGACCGGGGGCGAGCCGCTGGTACGCCAGGGCATCGTCGAGCTGTGTGGGCGCATCGCCGCCCTGCCCGGCCTGCGCGAACTGTGCCTGACCAGCAACGGCTCGCAGCTCGGGCGCCTGGCCCAGCCGCTGTTCGACGCCGGCGTATCGCGCCTGAACATCAGCCTCGACAGCCTGGACGCCGGGCGCTTCAAGCAGCTGACCCGCACCGGCGACCTCAACCAGGTCATCGCCGGCATCGACGCCGCACGCAAGGCAGGCTTTGAAAAGACCAAACTCAACTGCGTGGTGCTCAAAGGCCGCAACGATGACGAGCTGGTCGACCTGGTGCGCTTTGCCATCGACCGCGAGCTGGACATCACCTTCATCGAAGAAATGCCCCTGGGTGAAATCAGCGAACACCAGCGCGGTGAGTCGTTCTACTCCAGCGACCAGGTGCGTGACCGCCTGGCCGAGCAGTTCACCCTGATCGAGTCCACCGAGTCGTCCCAAGGCCCGGCCCGTTACTGGCGCCTGGCCGAAGCGGCACACACCCGGGTGGGCTTCATTTCGCCGCACAGCCACAACTTCTGCGCCACTTGCAACCGCGTGCGCCTGACCGTCGAAGGCCGCCTGCTGCTGTGCCTGGGCAACGAGCATTCGGTGGACCTGAAACAGGTCCTGCGTGCCCACCCTGGCGATGCCGCGCGGCTGGAAAAAGCCATCCGCGACTCGCTGCACCTCAAGCCCTACCGCCATCACTTCGAAGTGGGCGGTGAGGTGCAGATTCTGCGCTTCATGAACATGACCGGCGGCTGATTGGCTGCCTCTGGATTTCCATGATCGTCCACCCCCGCCCCGATGTGCTGCGCGTGCTGTTCACCCTCAAGGGTTCGATCGTCAAGCGCATTGCCCTGCGCTGCCTGATGGTCACCGTGCTGGCCGCGCTGATCGTGCTGGTCGAGCGGCATTTCCCGGCGTTCTTCTACCCGGTCAGCGCCACTCCGTTCACCTTGCTCGGCCTGTCGCTGTCGATTTTCATGAGTTTTCGCAACAACGCCTGCTACGACCGCTGGTGGGAGGGCCGCAAGGCCTGGGGCAAGCTGATCATCGAGACCCGTTCATTCGTGCGCGAGAGTGTGGTGATCGCCGACCCGGCGCTGCGTGCCGAGCTGCTGCGCAACCTGTGCGGCTTTGCCCATGCGCTCAATGCCCGGCTGCGCAACGAGGATGACCTGGCCGCTGCCCGACCTTGGCTGGCCAGCCCGGCTGCAATCAGCCCGCATAACGTGTGCAACAGCATCCTGAGCGAGATTGGCGGGCACTGTTCGCGGCTGGCCGAGCAACAACAGATCAGCGATTGGCGCTACAGCGTGCTGGAGCAGCGCCTGGTGGGCCTGTCGGAAGTACAGGCCACCTGCGAACGCATCAAGGGCACGCCGCTGCCGTTCCCCTACACCCTGTTGCTGCATCGCACCATCTACATCTTCTGCCTGCTGCTGCCGTTCGCCTTGGCCGAACCGCTGGGCTGGCTGGCGCCCTTGTTCACCACCATCGTCGGGTATACGTTTTTCGGGCTGGATGCGATTGGCAATGAGCTGGAAGACCCGTTCGGGCGGGATGAGAACGACCTGCCCACCGATGCGCTGGTGCGTACCGTGGAGCGCGATGTGCTGGCGGGGTTGGGGGTAACGCCACTGCCACCGGCTTTGGAGCCGGTGGGGTATGTATTGAGCTGAGGGTTTTCTGCTTTCTGGCTGGCCGTTACCCTCGGCTGGCACAAGCCTCGACGGGCTTCAGGTGCGGCACGAAATTGCACGGCCGGTGCCGCGCATCCAGCTGCTCCGCCAGGATCCCTTCCCATGCCGTGCGGCACGCGCCGGTGGAGCCCGGCAGGCAGCACACCAGGGTACCGTTGGCCAATCCGGCCAAAGCGCGGCTCTGAACGGTCGAGGTGCCGATATCGAGAATCGACAACGCCCGGAACAGTTCGCCAAAGCCATCAATACGTTTGTCCAGCAGGCATTCAACCGCTTCCGGCGTACTGTCACGCCCGGTAAAGCCGGTGCCGCCGGTGATCAGCACCACCTGCACCTGCTCCTCGGCAATCCAGGTAGCGACCTGGGCGCGGATCTTGTACAGGTCGTCCTTGAGCAACGCCCGTGCCACCAGGCGGTGGCCGATCTCCACCGAGCGGCTGGCCAGCAGCTCGCCGGAGGTGTCGTTGTCGTAGGTGCGGGTGTCGCTGACGGTCAGCACGGCGATATTGAGCGGTACGAAGACCGCGTCGGGTTTGACGCTCACGTGGGCTACTCCTGAAAGGGCATTGTCACCACGCTAGAGGCATGGCCTGGGGGCGTCCAATCGATATGGCGTACCGGGTGATCAATGACATCTATCGCTGACTTGGTTAAGGTCAGCACAACCAGACGCCAGGCACTCCCATGGACATCAAGCAACTCAAGTTCCTCATCGCGCTCGACCAGACCCGCCACTTCGGCCAGGCCGCAGCGCTGTGCCACATCACCCAGCCGACGCTGTCGATGCGCCTGCGCAACCTGGAAGACGAACTGGACCTGGTGCTGGTCAAGCGCGGACAGCGCTTCGAAGGGTTTACCGAGGCCGGCGAACGCATCCTGGCCTGGGCTCGCACCCTACTGGCCGCCCACGACGGCCTGCAGGCCGAAGCCGCCAGTTGCCGTGGCCAGGTGGTCGGTAGCCTGCGCCTGGGCACGGTGCCGCTGGCCAGCTTCAACCCGATGCAATTGCTGCTGCCACTGCGCGAAAAATACCCCGAGCTGCAGTTTCAGCTCAGCTCGCACAGCACCGAACAGATCATGGATGGCCTGAGCCGCAACCAGCTCGACCTGGGCATCTGCTACCTGGACCAGGTCAACGCCAGTTTCTTCGAAGTGATCGAGCTGGGCACCACCACCATGGGCCTGCTGCACGACACCCGGCACTTCCAGTTCGAGGCCGACAGCCTGCGCTGGGAGGAGCTCGGCGAGATCCCCCTGGGCCTGCTGAGCAAAGGCATGCACTACCGTCAGTCGCTGGACCTGAGTTTTCGCAGCCGCAGCCTGGAGCCCAACGCCGTGCTGGAAAGCGACTCAAGCTTCCAGCTGATCCAGGCCATCAACACCGGCGTGTGCTGCGCGATCATGCCACTCGATTGCGGGCTGGAAGACTTGAGCGACCACATGCGCATACTGCCCATCGTCGATGCCAGCATCCACAGCCCGGTGGGCCTGCTGCTGCGCCGCAGCGAGCCACGTTCGGCAATTGCCGAGCAGTGCTTTGACGAGGCCCGTGCCCTGTTTCAAGCCCCCTGAGCCGCCGTCGCCTGGCGGTACTGGCGCGGGGTGAAGCCGGTCAGTTGCTTGAACTGCCGGCTGAAGGCGCTGTGGTCGGTGTAGCCGCAGCGCATCGCCACGTCGGTGATCGGCAGGTCCGAATGCAGCAAGCGATGGGCATGCTCCAGGCGCGCTTTGTGGATCATCTGCCGCGGCGTGAGGTGGAACACCCGCTTGCAATAGCGCTCCAGTTGCGCCACGGAAATACCCGCGATGCGGGTCAGTTCACCCATGCTGATCGGCTGGTGAAAGTGCTGGCGAATATGCTCATCCACGGCGGCCAGGCGCTGGTAAGCGGGATGGGTGTCGGCGGCTGACTGCAGGTCGACCGAGATGCCCACCAAGCCGATGATGGCGCCTTGCGGGTTATACAGCGGCCGCTTGTGGGTCAGGCACCAACCGGGCTCGCGGCTGCCGTACAGGTGCAGTTCGAGCTGGTCTTGCAGCACCAGGCCATCTTTGAGTACGCGGCGGTCCTGCTCGGTGTAGCCGGGGCCCAGTTGCGCCGGGAAGACTTCGGCGCTGGTCTTGCCCAGCAACGGCTGCAGGCGCTTGAGGCCACAGCGCTGGACCAAGGTGTCGTTGGCCAGCACGTAGCGGGCGTCGGGGTCCTTGATGAAGATCGCGGCGTTGGGGATGGCGTCGAGGATCGGCAGCAGCAGGGAGACCCCGGCGAGCAGCGCCTCCAGGGTGGCGGGGCGGTGCGGGTCGAAGCACTGATACAAGGTTGCCAGGGGGTGATCTGTCATCTCGCTTCTCGGGGGCGACGCTATTGACCACCTGTGGGAGCGGGCTTGCCCCGCGAAGGCGCCAGAAGCGTCACTGCTCCTCGCCAGCCCACAGCCGGTATGGCTTCCAGCCTATCCGCCCGCCCCCGCCAGCCGCCAGCTTTTTCTGCAACTGTGCCGATTTCGTCATCCCCCTTGCAGAAAACCATCAAGAACCGACGCCCCGATCGGTCCACTCTATGCCCCACGCAAGCCGCCCAAGACCTACAAGAGCGCGGCCCAAAAGCCGCATCTCGTGACATCAGACCTGCCTATCCAAAACCTACAAAAAGGCGCACCCATGTCAGGTAAATTCAAAAAACAGCTGTCATTGCTGGACCTCACCTTCATCGGCCTAGGCGCCATCTTTGGCTCCGGCTGGCTGTTCGCTGCCAGCCACGTCTCGGCCATCGCCGGCCCCGCCGGTATCCTCTCCTGGTTCCTCGGCGGTTTCGCCGTGCTGTTGCTGGGCATCGTCTACTGCGAGCTCGGCGCCGCCCTGCCCCGCGCCGGTGGCGTGGTGCGTTACCCGGTGTACTCCCACGGCCCGCTGCTCGGCTACCTGATGGGCTTCATCACCCTGATCGCTTTCTCCAGCCTGATCGCCATCGAAGTGGTCGCTTCGCGCCAATACGCCGCTGCCTGGTTCCCCGAACTGACCAAGGCCGGCTCCAGTGACCCGAGCGTGCTCGGCTGGTTGGTGCAGTTCGCGCTGCTGGGGCTGTTCTTCGTGCTCAATTACCGCAGTGTGAAGACCTTTGCCAAAGCCAACAACCTGGTCAGCGTGTTCAAGTTCATCGTGCCTTTGCTGGTGATCGGCGTGCTGTTCACCTTCTTCAAGCCGGCAAACTTCGAAGTCCAGGGTTTTGCGCCCTACGGCCTGTCCGGTGTGGAAATGGCCGTGTCGGCCGGCGGCATCATCTTCGCCTACCTGGGGCTGACGCCGATCATCTCGGTGGCCAGTGAAGTGAAGAACCCGCAGCGCACCATCCCGATTGCGCTGATTCTTTCGGTGCTGCTGTCCACTGCGATCTACGCCTTGCTGCAACTGGCGTTTCTCGGCAGCGTGCCGACCGAAATGCTGGCCAACGGCTGGGCCGGGGTGACCAAGGAACTCGCCCTGCCCTACCGTGACATCGCCCTGGCCCTGGGCGTGGGCTGGCTGGCCTACCTGGTGGTGGCCGACGCGGTGATCTCGCCCAGCGGCTGCGGCAACATCTACATGAATGCCACCCCGCGGGTGATCTATGGCTGGGCGCAGACCGGCACCTTCTTCAAGTTCTTCACGCGCATCGACGAGCAGTCCGGCATCCCCCGCCCGGCCCTGTGGCTGACCTTCGCCCTGTCGGTGTTCTGGACCCTGCCGTTCCCCTCCTGGGAAGCGCTGATCAACGTGGTGTCGGCGGCACTGGTGCTGAGCTATGCCGTGGCCCCGGTCACCGTCGCCGCGCTACGCCGCAACGCCCCTGACATGCCGCGCCCGTTCCGGGTCAAGGGCATGAGCGTACTCGGCCCGCTGTCGTTCATCATCGCCGCGCTGATCGTCTACTGGTCTGGCTGGAACACCGTGTCGTGGCTGCTGGCCCTGCAAATCGTGATGTTCGTGCTGTACCTGCTGTGCGCCCGCTCCGTGCCCACCCAGCACCTGTCCCTTGGCCAGCAAGTGCGCTCGTCGGCCTGGCTGATCGGCTTCTATGCCGTGACCATCCTGCTCTCCTGGCTGGGCAGCTTCGGTGGCCTGGGCGTGATTGGCCATCCACTCGACACCGTGGCCGTCGCGGCCTGCGCCCTGGGCATCTACTACTGGGGCGCGGCCACCGGCGTGCCGGCCCATCTGGTGCGCCTGGATGGCGAAGATGAAAGCGAAGCCAGCGCCGACACCCACCTGGGCCACCGCCCTGCCGCCGTCGCCTCCTGACCTCGGCCTCTACCCAAGGGACATGCCCATGAAACACATTCACGTCATCGACTCGCATACCGGCGGCGAACCGACCCGCCTGGTGATGAAAGGCTTCCCGCAGCTCAATGGCCACACCATGGCCGAACAGCGCGACGAACTGCGCGAGCTGCACGACCCCTGGCGCCGCGCCTGCCTGCTGGAGCCACGCGGCAACGATGTACTGGTGGGCGCGCTGTACTGCCCACCGGTGTCGGAGGGCGCCACCTGCGGGGTGATCTTCTTCAACAACGCCGGCTACCTGAACATGTGCGGCCACGGCACCATCGGCCTGATCGCCTCGCTGCAGCACCTGGGGCTCATCGCACCGGGCGTGCACAAGATCGACACGCCGGTCGGCCAGGTCAGCGCCACCCTGCATGAAGACGGCGCGGTCACCGTAGGCAACGTGCCGGCCTACCGCTATCGCCAGCAGGTGCCGGTCGAGGTACCGGGCCATGGTGTGGTGCACGGCGATATCGCCTGGGGCGGCAACTGGTTCTTCCTGGTGTCCGAGCACGGCCAGCGCATTGCGATGGACAACGTCGAGGCGCTCACCGATTACACCTGGGCAATGCTCAAAGCCCTGGAGGCCCAGGGCATCACCGGCGAGAACGGCCAGCCGATCGACCATGTCGAGCTGTTTGCCGATGACCCCGACGCCGACAGCCGCAACTTCGTCATGTGCCCCGGCAAGGCCTACGACCGCTCCCCCTGCGGCACCGGCACCAGCGCCAAGCTGGCCTGCCTGGCCGCCGACGGCAAGCTCGACGAGGGCCAGACCTGGGTCCAGGCGAGCATCACCGGCAGCCAGTTCCAGGGCCGCTACGAACGCGAAGGCGAGCGTATTCGCCCGTTCATCACCGGCCGCGCCTACATGACCGCCGACAGCACCTTGCTGATCGACGAACAGGACCCTTTCGCCTGGGGCATCTGACCCGCCCAGGCCTTTTATTCGCCCCCCCCTACTGAATATTGCAAGGAGTGACACCCATGAGCGACAACATCTTCACCGGCTGCATGCCTGCCCTGATGACCCCTTGCACCGCCGAGCGCAAACCAGACTTCGACGCCCTGGTGCGCAAAGGCCGCGAGCTGATCGAAGCCGGCATGAGCGCCGTGGTGTACTGCGGTTCGATGGGCGACTGGCCGCTGCTGACCGAGGCCGAGCGCCAGGAAGGCGTGGCGCGCCTGGTGGCGGCCGGCATCCCGACCATCGTCGGCACCGGCGCGGTGAACACCCGCGAGGCCGTCGCCCACGCCGCCCATGCCGCCGAAGTCGGCGCCGCCGGCCTGATGGTAATCCCGCGGGTGTTGTCCCGCGGCGCCTCGCTGATCGCCCAGAAGCACCACTTCTCGGCCATTCTGGCGGCTGCGCCGAAGCTGCCGGCGGTGATCTACAACAGCCCGTACTACGGCTTCGCCACCCGCGCCGACCTGTTCTTCGAACTGCGCCGCGAATACCCGAACCTGATCGGCTTCAAGGAATTCGGCGGCGGTGCCGACCTGCGCTACGCCGCCGAACACATCACCTCCAAGGACGACGACGTGACCCTGATGGTCGGCGTCGACACCCAGGTGGTGCATGGCTTCGTCAACTGCAACGCCACCGGCGCCATCACCGGTATCGGCAACGCCCTGCCGCGTGAGGTGCTGCAACTGGTGGGCCTGAGCAAACAGGCCGCCAAGGGCGACGCCAAGGCCCGGCGCCTGGCCCGCGAACTGGAAGCGGCGCTGGCAGTGCTGTCGTCGTTCGATGAAGGCTGCGACCTGGTGCTGTACTACAAGCACCTGATGGTGCTGAACGGCGACCGCGAATACAGCCTGCACTTCAATGAGACCGACGCCCTTACCGACGCCCAGCGCAACTACGCCGAACAGCAGTACGCGTTGTTCCGCCAGTGGTACGCCAACTGGTCGGCCGAGCAGAACGTCGCCTGATAACTCTGGGAGCAACTGTCTTGCTCAAGCGTGACCCCTGTGGGAGCGGGCTTGCCCCGCGAACACGGGCTATGCCCGTGCCATCCTCCGCGGTGCCTGCTTCGCGGGGCAAGCCCGCTCCCACAATGAATGCCCTTGTTCTCTGTGTGAAGGCGCAGCCCGAAAGGGTTGGGCGCTTTCCCGCAGGGTAAGCCGAATCTGACTCCAAAGGAGGCTCCATGACCCTGACTGGCAACCTGCTGATCGGCCAGCGCGCCGTGACCGGCAGCCGCGAAGCGATCCGCGCCATCGACCCGGCCACCGACCAAGCCCTTGAGCCCGCCTATGCCGGCGGCACCGGCGAGCACGTGGCCCAAGCTTGCGCACTGGCCTGGGCGGCGTTCGATGAATACCGCGAAACCTCGGTGGAACAGCGGGCCCACTTCCTCGAAACCATCGCCGAACAGATCGAGGCCCTGGGTGATGCGCTGATCGACCGCGCCGTCGCCGAAACCGGGCTGCCCAAGGCGCGCATCCAGGGCGAACGCGGCCGCACCTGCACGCAACTGCGCACCTTCGCCCGCGTGGTACGTGCCGGCGAGTGGCTGGACGTGCGCGTCGACAACGCCCTGCCCGAGCGCCAGCCCTTGCCGCGCCCCGACCTGCGCCAACGCCAGGTGGCCCTGGGCCCGGTGGCGGTGTTTGGTGCCAGCAACTTCCCCCTGGCCTTCTCGGTGGCCGGCGGCGACACCGCTTCGGCACTGGCCGCTGGCTGCCCGGTAGTGGTCAAGGCCCACGGCGCCCACCCAGGCACCAGCGAGCTCGTGGGCCAGGCACTGGCACAGGCCGTGAAACGCTGCGGCCTGCCCGAAGGCGTGTTCTCGCTGTTGTACGGCGCGGGCCGTGAAGTGGGCATCGCGCTGGTCAGCGACCCGCGCATCAAGGCGGTCGGCTTTACCGGCTCGCGCAGCGGTGGCATCGCCCTGTGCCAGGCCGCCCAGGCACGCCCGGAGCCCATCCCGGTGTACGCCGAGATGAGTTCGATCAACCCGGTGTTCCTGTTTGATGCCGCCCTGCACAACCGTGGCGAGGCGCTGGCGCAAGGCTTCGTCGCTTCGCTGACCCAGGGTGCCGGGCAGTTCTGCACCAACCCTGGCCTGGTGATAGCGCGCCAAGGGCCGGCGCTGCAACGCTTTGTCGCCGCCGCCAGCGCACAGGTGCAACGCGCGGGGGCACAGACCATGCTCACCCCCGGTATTTTCAGCGCCTATGCAACGGGCGTCGGCGCCTTGGCCGAAAACAGCAATGCCGAGGTCGCGGCCAGCGGCCAGCCACCGCAAGGCCCGAACCAGTGCCAGGCCCATTTGTTCGTGACCCAGGCCAGCGCGTTTCTGGCCGACCCCGCGCTGCAGGCCGAAGTCTTTGGCGCCGCCTCGTTGGTGGTGGCATGCGATAGCGACGCGCAGATCCGCCAGGTCGCCGAGCACCTGGAAGGCCAACTGACCGCCACCCTGCAGCTGGACGAGGCCGACCTCGACAGCGCCCGCGCGCTGCTGCCAACCCTGGAACGCAAAGCCGGGCGCATTCTGGTCAACGGCTGGCCTACCGGGGTCGAGGTGTGCGATGCGATGGTCCACGGCGGGCCGTTCCCTGCCACCTCCGATGCCCGCACCACCTCGGTGGGGACGGCGGCGATCCTGCGCTTCCTGCGCCCGGTGTGCTACCAGGACTTCCCTGACGGCCTGCTGCCAGAGGCCTTGCGCCACGGCAACCCGCTGCAACTGCGCCGGCTGCTCGACGGCAAGCGGGAAGGCTAGGCCATGGTCGAGCCACTCAACGCTGCCGACACCGATATCGCCGTGGTCGGCGCCGGCATCGTCGGCGTCGCCTGCGCCCTGCAACTGGCCCGCCAGGGCCGCCGGGTGCTGCTGATCGACCGCGAGCAACCCGGCCATGGCGCCTCCTACGGCAATGCCGGGCACCTGGCCACCGAGCAGGTATTCCCGATCGCCGACCTGTCGATCCTCAAGCGCCTGCCGAGCATGCTGATGGACCCGATGGGCCCGCTGCGCCTGGACTGGAAGTACCTGCCCAAGGCCATGCCCTGGTTCACCCGCCTGCTGCTCAACCTGCGGCCGGCGCCGTTCCAGCGCAGCGTAGCCGGTATCCGTGCATTGAACGAAGGCAGCCTGGCGGCGTGGCAGCAGTTGCTCGGCTCCATTGGGCGCAGCGACCTGTTCAAGGAAGAGGGGTCGTTGCTGGTGTTCGAACGCAGCGAGTCGCGCCAAGCACTCGTGGCCTTGCAGGCGCGCATGCACCAGCAGGCCGTGCCGGTCGACTGGTGGTCGGCCGATGCGGTGCAGGCAGCGGCGCCCCAGTTGAGCCCAGCGCTTTTAGGTGGGCTGTTTTTCCCCGCTACCGGGCATTTTATCGACCCGTACCGCGTGGTCTGTGAACTGTTCGAAGCAGCCAGGGCCAGTGGGGTGCGCTTCGTCCGGGCGCAGGTCGAAGGTGGGCAGTTGCACGGCGGCGGGGTCAGCCTGGTCAGCGACCAGGGCACGTTCAACGCCCGCCAGGTGCTGATCAGTTGCGGCGCGCACTCGGCAACACTTACCGCAGCCCTCACCGGCAAGCGGGTGCCGCTGGATACCGAGCGCGGCTACCACCTGATGTTGCCTGGCGAGCAGCAACGGCTGCCGTTCGCCGTGACCTCACTGGAGCGCAAGTTCATCATGACGCCGATGGCCGACGGCTTGCGCCTGGCCGGCACGGTGGAATTCGCAGGGCTGGATGCGCCGCCGAGCATGCAGCGGGCATGGCAGCTGCATCGGCTGAGCCAGGGTTTGTTCAAGCAGAACCTGGATGCCGAGGGCGCGACGCCGTGGATGGGCTTCAGGCCATCGTTGCCGGACTCATTGCCGGTGATCGACCGGGTGTGTGATGGGCGGGTGTTGCTGGCATTCGGGCATCAGCACCTGGGGCTGACCCAGGCGGCCGTGACGGCCGAATGGGTGGGGCGGCTTGCCGACCAGGAAAAAGGGCCGCAGATGGAGGCCTATCGGTTGGATCGGTTTTGATCAGGGCCGGCCTCTTCGCGGGGCAAGCCCGCTCCCACAGGTAACTGCCAACCTCAAGGCCAGCGGAGTAGCTGTGGGAGCGGGCTTGCCCCGCGAAGAGGCCGGCCCAGGCTACTGAATAATCAGCAACTCAGCGATAACGCTCAAGCCAGTGCGCATAAGGCGCCGGCAAGGTCCACGAGGCTTTATCCACGCCCAGCTCCTTGGCCGCAAAGTACGCCCAATGCGGATCAGCCAGGTGCGCACGCCCTACCGACACCAGGTCGAGCTGATTGGCTTTCAGCGCGCCTTCGGCCAGCTGCGGCGTACCAAAGCCCCACGCCGACGTCACCGGCAGGCCCGCCTCGCGGCGTACACGCTCTGCAATCGGCCCCATGAACGCCGGGCCCCACGGGATGTTGGCGTCAGGGATGGTGAAGCCGACGCTGACACTCAGCAGGTCCAGGCCACCGGCTTTGAACATGCGGGCCAACTCGATGGATTCTTCCAGGGTCTGCTCATCGCGACCGTCATATTCCAGCACGCCGAAACGCGCGGTCAGCGGCAGGTTTTCTGGCCACACCTCACGTACCGCGGCCAGGGTTTCCAGCAGGAAGCGGCTGCGGTTCTCGAAGCTGCCACCGTAGGCGTCGGTGCGCTGGTTGGTGTGTTCGGAGAAGAAGCTCTGGCCCAGGTAACCGTGGGCAAAGTGCAGTTCGATCCATTCAAAACCCGCATCCCGCGCACGGCGTGCAGCGTCGACGAAGTCTTGCTTGACCCGGGCGATGTCGCCCAGGGTCATTTCGCGCGGCACTTTCGGCAGGTGAGCACCGAAGGCAATGGCCGACGGGGCGATGGTGTCCCAGCCACGGGCGTCGTCGGCGGCGATGTGGTCGTCACCTTCCCAGGGGCGGTTGGCGCTGGCCTTGCGCCCGGCGTGGGCGATCTGGATGCCGGGCACCGAGCCTGCGGCCTTGATCGCCTGCACCACCGGCACGAAGGCTTGGGCGTGGGCGTCGCTCCAGATACCGGCACAACCGGGGGTGATGCGCCCTTCCGGCGCCACGGCGGTGGCTTCGACCACCAGCAGGCCGGCACCACCTCGGGCCAGGCTGGCCAGGTGCACGTGGTGCCAGTCGTTGATCATGCCGTCCTCAGCCATGTACTGGCACATCGGCGGAATGGCGATGCGGTTGCGCAGGGTGACGTCCTTGAGGGTGTAGGGTTCGAACAATGCGGACATGGAGAAGCTCCCGGGTTATCTGAATACGATAGTTCGATCATAATCGAACTATGGCAATAATTGAAAGGCCCGTTATCATGTCGACCATGCGAGCCTACAAACATCCCAACCCTGAAGACCTGATTCTCGAGCGCCTGCTTTACGCCCTGAGCGACCCCGTGCGCCTGGAGATTGTGCGCCACCTGGCGGGCGTGGCGGAGGCCAGCTGCGGCGAGCTTGACGGCGGGCGGCCGAAGTCGAGCATGTCCCACCATTTTCGCGTCTTGCGCGATGCGGGGCTGGTGCACACGCGCAACGTCGGCACTACCCACATGAATTCGCTGCGCAGCGAAATGCTCGACGAACGGTTCCCTGGGTTGCTGGAGTGTGTTTTGCGTCAGCGGTGATGCCGTGTGCTCGCCATAGCAGTTTCAGCGGCTATGAAATCGAGCGCCGCCCGGGCGGCGCTCGATATACGCCCCTCCACCCACCCCATGACAGGCCCCTAGCCGCCCTCACCCGATCTCCCGATGAACAAATCGCAGCCATTCTTCCCCAACATGGCGTGAAGAACCCAAAAAAAAGCCACGAGGTCACCCCCGTGGCTTTCGATTACAACAATGGGGCTTACAGCGCCATGTCGTTCTCAGGCTTGCTTTCTACCGGCTCGCTCGGCGCGTTGCCGAAATCAACGCTGGCGTCGATCACTGGCGGCTTCTCCAGCTGCAGCACTTCAGCGGTGTAGTTCCACTCTTTCTGCGTGGCCGCAGCCGAATCATTCAGCTTGGTACCGTAGCTTGGCACGATCTCTTTGATCTTGGCCTGCCACTCTGGCGTCGCCACTTTCTCTTTGAACACGGTCTCAAGCACATTCAGCATGATCGGGGCCGCGGTCGAAGCACCTGGCGAGGCGCCCAGCAGGCCGGCGATGGTGCGGTCTTGGGAAGCCACCACTTCGGTGCCCAGCTTCAGCACGCCACCCTTCTCGGCATCACGCTTGATGATCTGCACGCGCTGACCGGCCTGCCACAGGCGCCAGTCTTCTTTCTTGGCGTTGGGGAAGTAGGTGCGCAGCGCTTCGAAGCGGTCGTCGTCAGACAGCATCAGCTGGCCAGCGAGGTACTCGACCAGCGGGTACTGTTCGATACCGACCTTGGTCATCGGCCACACGTTGTGCAGCGTGGTGCTGCCCAACAGGTCGAGGTACGAGCCGTTTTTCAGGAACTTGGTCGAGAACGTGGCGAATGGCCCGAACAGGATCACGCGCTTGCCGTCCAGCACGCGGGTGTCCAGGTGCGGTACCGACATGGGCGGCGCGCCGGTCGAGGCAATGCCGTAGGCCTTGGCCATGTGCTGCATGGCAACGGTCGGGTTCTCGGTCACCAGGAACGAACCACCCACCGGGAAGCCGGCGTATTCCTTGGCCTCCGGGATACCCGACTTCTGCAGCAGCTTCAGCGCGCCGCCGCCGGCACCGATGAACAGGAACTTGGCGTCGGTGGCCGACTCGGTACCGTCCTTCAGGTTCTTGTACTCGACGTGCCAGGAGCCGTCCTTGTTACGGGTGATGTCCTGCACTTCGCTGGACAGCTTCAGGTCGAACTTGTCCTGGGTCTTCAGGTGGCCAACGAACTGGCGGGTGATCTCGCCGAAGTTGACGTCGGTGCCGATCGGTGTCCAGGTCACGGCCAGCTTCTGGTTAGGGTCGCGCCCTTCCATCATCAGCGGGACCCACTTGGCGATCTGCGCGTGGTCCTCGGAGTACTGCATCGGGCGGAACAACGGGCTGGCCTGCAGCGCGTCGTAACGCTTCTTGAGGAACTTGATGTTGTCATCGCCCCAGACGAAGCTCATGTGCGGGGTGCTGTTGATGAACGAATGCGGGTTCTTCAACACACCCTGGCGGACCTGCCACGACCAGAACTGGCGGGAGATCTGGAAGGCTTCGTTGATTTCGATGGCCTTGGTGATGTTGACGTTGCCGTCTTTGTCTTCCGGGGTGTAGTTCAGCTCGGCCAGCGCGGAGTGGCCGGTACCGGCGTTGTTCCAGCCGTTGGAGCTTTCTTCCGCGACGCCGTCCAGGCGCTCGACCATTTCCATCGACCAGCTCGGCTCCAGCTCGTGCAGCCAGACAGCCAGGGTGGAACTCATGATGCCGCCGCCGACCAGCAGCACGTCGACTTTCTTGGTTTCTGCCGCGTGCGCTTGCATGACGCTCGCCGCGACAGCCAGACCCAGCAAGGTCTTGCCAGCTTTCTTGAACATTGATTGATTCCAATGGTTAGCACGTAAGGAAGGCCTAGGCGGGGCCTTGTATTTCTCTGTCCTTCAGCGCGCGCTTGTTATTGGTCATTGGAGTCAGCAGCCAAGAGAAACAGTGAACGCTCAGCCGTTGGTCGAATTGACCGGCCATCGCTGAAACGTTTTTCCGATTGTAACCCAATTGCCAGCACAAACAAATTGAGGGGGTTCGCGTCAAGGCGGCAGGTTGTCCCAGGTGCACGGGGAAGAACGACACCGATTGCAGTATTGTTCCGCCGCCCCTACTATTGCGATTATTTCTCATTCGCACCAGTACGCGCTCGCGCCGGATGCCGCCGTGGTTTCGATACCTGAGTTGAACACCTCGATCCATACCCTGTACCACAGCCATTCGCGCTGGTTGCTTGGCTTTTTGTACCGGCGCCTGGGCAGCCGTTGCGATGCCGCCGACCTGGTGCAGGACACCTTCCTGCGCATCCTCAACCGCCCCCGCCAGTTCGACGGTGAGCGTGGTGAACGCTCGTACCTCGCCACCATCGCCCGTGGCCTGTGCGTGGATCACTGGCGGCGACAGAAGCTGGAGCAAGCCTGGTTGCAACAGCTGGCGTCGCAGCCGGAAGCATTGCAGCCCTCCCCCGAGCAGCGGGCGATCATCGTCGAGACCCTGCACGAGGTCGACGCCATGCTGTTGCGCCTGCCCGGCAAAGTGCGCCAGGCGTTTCTGCTGGCGCAGATCGATGGCCTGGCCTACCGCGATATTGCCGCGCACCTGGGCGTTGGCGAGCGCATGGTCAAGAAGTACCTGGCGCAGGCGTTTTTGCATTGCGCCATCCTTGAAGCCGAACTCGACGGCGTGCTGGTGGAATGACGCCATGAGTACACCCGCGCAGAAACTCAGCCACGCCAGCCTGCAGGAAGCCGCGCACTGGTATGTGCAACTGCAGGACGAAGCCGCCGACCCGCAGGTGCGCCACCAGTGGCAGCGCTGGCTGGACCAGCACGGCGACCACCAGGCGGCCTGGCATTATGTGCAACGCGTCGGTCAACGCTTCGCCCCCTTGCAGGCCGAAGGCGCTGCGGCGGGCCGCGCCCTGCGCGAGCACGACCCGCGCCGCTTCAGCCGGCGCACGGGGCTCAAGACGTTGCTGGTGCTCGGCGCCAGCTCGCTGCTGGGCTGGCAGGCTTGGCGGGGGGCGCCGCTGTCGAGCTGGAGCGCCGACCTTGCCACCGGCATTGGCGAAACCCGGGTAACGCGCCTGGCCGACGGCAGCCAGTTGTGGCTGGGTGCACAAAGTGCGGTGGACCTGGAATTTTCGGCGCTGAGCCGAGTGTTGAAGCTGCGCTTTGGCGAAATACTGGTGGAGACCGCCGCCGACCCGCGCCGGCCGTTTTTCGTCGACACCGCGCAAGGGCGCATGCAGGCGCTGGGTACACGGTTTGCGGTCTGCCAACTGGGCGACAGCACGCGGTTGAACGTGTATGCCGGTGCGGTCGAGGTTTGTACTGCGCTGCGGGGTGAGCGCCTTATCGTCCAGGCCGGGCAGCAGGTGGATTTCAGTGCCCAGGGCATCAGCACAGCGCGCCCGGCGCAGAGTGCGGGCGAGTCGTGGATTCAGCAGCGATTGAATGCCGAGGACATGCCTCTGGCGCAGTTGCTGCAGACGCTGGGGCGCTATCGCCATGGGCACCTGGGGTGGCATCCGGCGGTGGCGCAGTTGTCGGTGATGGGGGCTTTTCCGCTTGATGATACCGACCGCGCGCTTGAGCTGTTGCAGGCGGCGCTGCCGGTGCGGGTGCAGCGGGTGACGCCATGGTGGGTGAGTGTGGAGCCCGCTTGAGGGGGTGTGGGGGTGACAGGTGCATGCCGATAGGTTTGCAGCGCCCTTGAGATCGAGCGCCGCCCGCGCGGCGCTCGATCTCAAGGGCAATACAAAAACAACGGCATACACCCAAAAGCCCCAAAACCCCCAAAAAACCCCCACCGCCCAGTTCCCTTTTCCCAATCTCGTTCGGTTACCCCCTCACAACCCCCTTCAACTCACCGTATCCACCCCAGGGACCAGCATGCCGACGCCCTTCCTCCCCGCCCTTCGCCTGGCGCTTGCCGCCCCACTGTCTCTATGCGCCGCCGCCCCCCTCATGCTGCCGGCAACGCTGGCCCATGCCGAACAAGCCGCCAGCGCCGAGACCACCTTCAACATCGCCCCCGGCTCGCTGGCCGGCGCCCTCAACCAGTTCAGCAGCCAGGCCGGCATCTACCTGGCCGGCAGCAATGCATTGGCCGCCGGCAAGACCAGCCCGGGCCTGCAAGGCCGCTACAGCGTCGCCCAAGGCCTGGCCCGCCTGCTGCAAGGCAGTGGCCTGCAAGCCGTACCGCAAGGCAGCGCCGGCTATGTGCTGCAACCGGTCGCCGACGGCAATGCCTTGCAACTCGATGCCACCGCCATCAACGCCGCAACCCTAGTCGCCAGCAATGGCCAGGGCGACAGTGGCTACCGCGCGGTAGCCAGCGCCACCGCCAGCAAGACCAGCAGCGCCCTGGCCGACACGCCGCGCTCGGTCTCGGTGGTGACCCGCCAGCGCATGGACGACCAGCAATCACAAACCCTTACCGAGGTGCTCGGCTATGTGCCGGGCATCTTCTCCCCACCGTTTGCCGGCGGTGATGGCCAGGCGGGCGACCTGTTCTTCATCCGTGGCTTCAACGCCACCGACTATGGCTACGGCCTGCTGCGCGACGGCCTGCGGGTACAAGGCAACCGCTACGACACCAGCAGCGAACCTTATGGCCTGGAGCGCGTGGAAGTATTCCGCGGCCCGACCTCTATCCTTTATGGCGAGAATGCCCCAGGTGGCGTGGTCAACCTGGTCAGCAAGCGGCCGACCGCCGAACCCCGTGGCGAAGTGCAGCTGAGCTACGGCTCGCACAACCGCCGCCAACTGGGCGTCGACGTGTCCGGCCCACTGAACGAAGAAGGCAACGTGCTGGGCCGCCTGGTGATGATGGGCCGCAACTCCGCTACCCAGGTCGATCACCAGCCCGATGACCGCCTCTACATCGCCCCCTCGCTGACCCTGAACTTCGACGACTTCAACAACCTCACCCTGCTGGCCACCTACCAGCGCGACCGCACGCTGATGGAACTCGGCTACCCGGCCGCCGGCACCTTGCTGCACAACCCCAATGGCAAGATCGACAAGGACCAGTTGTCCGGCAACCCGGACTGGGACAACTTCGAACGCGAAACCTGGAGCCTGGGCTACGAGTTCAGCCACCGCTTCAACGATACCTGGCAGTTCCGCCAGAACTCGCGTTACCTGCAGTCGCGCATCGACCGCCAGGAGACCTGGCCAGGCAGCCTCAACAATGGCGGCTTCGGCACCACCCTGAGCAACCAGGCCTACGACCGCTACAACAAGTCCATCGCCTACTCGCTGGACAACCAGTTCGAAGGCCACTTCAACAGCGGCGCGTTCGAGCACACCCTGCTGTTGGGGGCGAGCCTTGACCGCACCTCGTTCAACCAGGACTGGGACGCCGGCAACGGCGGCACCATCAACGTGTTCGACCCGGTGTGGAACGGCAAGCCAAGCACGCCACTGCACGTGCAGAACGCCTTGCTCGAACAGACCATGTACGGCCTCTACAGCCAGTTGCAGACCAAGGTCGACAATTGGGTGCTGCTGCTCGGCGGGCGCCTGGACCGGGTCAACAGCCAGTTCCGCAACAAGGCTGGCACGCTCAACGTTCCAGCGGACATGGACAGCTGGGACAGCGACTTCACCTGGCAGACCGGCGTGATGTACCAGTTCGAAAACGGCCTGTCGCCCTACTTCAGCTACTCCACTGCCTTCGCCCCGACCCAGCAGACCGAGAGCAAGAGCGGCCCGCTGGACCCGACCACCAGCGAACAGTACGAAGTGGGTATCAAGTACGAACCCAAAGGCTGGAACACCGCCTTCACCGCGTCGGTGTACGACCTGCGCAAGAAGGACGATGTGCTGTTCGACTCAAGCGTCGGTGACTACCGCCAGATCGGCGCCAGCCGCGCCAAGGGCGTGGAGCTGGAGCTCAACAGCGACCTGAGCGAAAACCTCAACCTCACGGCGGCGTATACCTACACCGATTCGCGCATTACCAAAGACGTGGCCGGCTCGCTGTATGAAGACCATCAGATGACCGGGGTACCGCGCAACCAGGCGTCGGTGTGGAGCACCTACCGTTTTCGTGATGGGCTGTTGAAGGGCTTGCAGATTGGCGGCGGCGTGCGTCATTTCGACAGCACATTCGCTTATACCCCAGCCAGCCTGTACGGCAAGCTCGATACCGGCGATGTCACGCTGGTGGACGCCAAGGTGGGTTACACCCTCGACGACAACTGGTCGGTCGAGGTCAACGCCCGCAACCTGTTCGACAAAGAGTACGTGGCCGGTTGCAACAACGCCGGGCGTTGCTACTGGGGTGAGGAGCGCACCTTGCTGGGCACGGTGTCGCTGCGCTGGTGAGCCGTTAAACAAAAGACCCCGGCCACTTGCATGGCCGGGGTCTTTGGATCACGTCGCAAGCGGCGCGATCAGGGTATCGCCAAGATTACTGCGGCTGAGGCAGTTTATCGATTGGGCCGCAGCCACCGATGACCTTGGAGATGGAAACCGAAGGGTGGAACAGGTAGTCGTACGAGCAGTTCTTCTGCTGGTTGTAGACTTGGCCAGTGCAGCCGGACAGCAGGGCAACGCCCGAAACGACAGCAACAGCAACAGTGGCTTTCAACAGCTTTTTCATACAAAGTCCTTTAAATGAATCGTCGGCCATCGTGCTGATGGCGCCCGGATCATACAGAACCAAGGCATTGGATCCAAGTCGTGCGGGCCGCGATGTAACAATACGTCGCGTTATCGCAGCATTAACCGACAGTTGAAAAGCAGGCCGCCTCGGAAGATAGTCTGTCGTTCTGCCTCACACCTGCACGCTTACAGGAGTTTCCCATGCTCGGTGTTACCGACTACGGCGCGTTCGTCATCGCCTTCATCATCGTTCTGGCCATCCCCGGCCCGGGCAACTTTGCCTTGATCACGGCGACCGGCAAAGGCGGCATCAAGGCTGGCATGGCGGCGACCTGCGGGGTGATCCTGGGTGACCAGGTGCTGCTGTGGCTGGCCGTGGCGGGCGTTGCCACCCTGCTGGCCGCCTACCCTGCCGCGTTCCATGTGGTGCAGTGGGCGGGCGCTGCGTACCTGGCCTACCTGGGGCTACGCATGTTGCTGAGCAAACCCGGCGGCGCCCCGCGTGCCAGCGGCATGGACAACGGCCATTACTTGCGCCAGACCATGATGATCACCTTGCTCAACCCCAAGGCGATCATGTTCTACATGGCGTTTTTCCCGCTGTTCGTCGACCCGGTGAAGCACCAGGGGCTGGTGACCTTTGGCTTCCTGGCGGCGACCGTGGCGGTGGTGACGTTGCTGTATGGGCTGATTGCGGTGGTGTTGACCCACAAGCTGGCTGAACGCATGCGCGCGAATCCGCGGATTACCCACCTGTTCGAGCGATTGGCGGGGGTGTGCCTGGTTGGGTTCGGGATCAAGCTGGCGGCGATGCGCTGAGGGTTTTCCTACAAGGCTTGCGCTGCACTGTAGGAGCTGGCTTGCCCTGCGATGGGCCGCAAAGCGGCCCCAGGATCTATCCAGCAAACCATAACCAACAGGTCAGCCCAGTATTCATTCCCTGAACGATAAAAGACGGCAACTTAGCCTTCCGCCCTACAGCTAACCTTCAGTTTTTTCCCCTATCTTGTAGTCCATTTCCCAAACATACTCCCAACCCGCTCAAACTGTTGCTAGTGCTTGGGTCGCGCTCTAGTCTCGCCGTGTCGTTGCCACTGTAGCGACCGGCTTTGACAGGCCGTCCCGACTTAAGAACTCACTTGCAGCGCTTAATGGCAGCTGTACATGGGGCACACTCGTGTGCGCCGGGTTCCTTGGGTCACCGGTCTGTCAACCCATGTATAGCTGCCTCCATTCGTTTGACAGCGTTAGCAGGCAGCTCCACCTGACTCAAGGAGCTGTATATGCGCAAGATAGTCCCCGATCCGCCCTACTCCCTCGATGCCTCTCAAATCCTGCAGGACACCCTGATCCAATCCACAGAGTACGTCCTCTGCGCCCTGTCCGTAGCCCGTCAGTCCGTGCAACTCAAACCCACCTCGCCCAGCTCGATCGTGATGCAAGCCGTCATCCACGAGATGGAAGCCGTACAAAGCCTGGTGGAGTCCGCCTTGATGCAACTGCAGATGCAGCCGCATGCTCCGGCAGAGCCGCGCACCCTGCACTGAAACCATTGAAGTGATGCATCGCCTGGGCGTGCCTGTTCGCGGGTAAAACCGCGAACAGGCACGCCCGGGAACTGAACATTCCAGGGAGTTCAATGATGACTACAGACACCCCCAAGCCGCCCACTACAGCCGGCAAAACCACGTTCTACCAAGGCGAAAACCAGACCCACCCACTCTTTCGCATCGAGCCGGGCATCTGCTGCCAAAGCGCCCGCGAACAGGCTTCCGAATTGATGGGCTACGTACGCGACATGACCTTGGCTGGATTGATGGATGGTGATCAAAAGCTGATCTGGGCCTCGCATTACCTGAGCGCGATGGCCAAGGCGCTGCTAGATGATGCTGAGCTGGGGATGATGAAACATTAAGGCAACGCTATGCGAGTCCTCGATCTGAATTTGAGCAACACCAAACCGTTCGAGGCCTCGCGCTTTCTCGACAATGCCCAAGTATTCGCAGCGTTCTTGACGGAGGGTGTGTGGACACTGAGACGTATACAGGCTGGGCAGCGTAGAGCAATTGCCATCGCAAGCACTATCAACAGAGACGCCTGATCACGGCCTCACCAAAAGGCTAAGGTTGTCGCCTGAGCGCTATCTATAACTCATAAGCGCCTGCTCCAGGGCTGTGATAGCAGCCTGAACCTCTACCACGACATCGCTGATCTGGCTCTGATACATCTCCGGTGTACGGCACAAAACCTCCAGTTGACGACAACACTCAACCAGTTGCTCAGCTTTTACCACCCTTGCAGCGCCCTTGATTCGGTGCGCCAGCTCCGCCAGCTTTTCGAATTGGTCTTCCTGCATGAAGATACCAAGAGCTTTACAATCCTTGCGGTTGTTATTGATCAGCTCATCAAGAATCTGTCTAAACTTCTCAGGCTCGCTGCTGATCAACATTTCCAAGGGCCCAAGGTCGACCACGCTCGTTGAAACAGGCCTCGCCTCTAATCGTTCCGTAGACTGCAAGTCGATCGCAGGACTTTCGTTCTTAGAGCACTGCAACAAGCGAGCGTCCAATTCATCCAAAGCAATCGGCTTAATTAGACAATCATTCATACCGACTTTAAGACAAAGCTCTATCTCTTCCGATTGCGCATCAGCGGTCAGACCCAGGATTATGGAAGCCTCCAACCCTTGAGCCTCCTCTACCTGCCGTATCGCCTGAGTAAGTTCGGCACCGCTCATGACCGGCATGTGGCAATCGGTAATGACAATATCGAAAGCGTGCTCACACCAGCGTTCAAAAGCCGACCGGCCGTTTTCCGCCTCGCTGACATCATGACCCAGAAAGTTCAGCTGCTGACGCAGTACCTGTCGATTGACTTCATGATCATCGACGATCAATACTTGCAAACGATAGCGTGGTTGTTGAATTAACGGCAGTGCAGTTATTGGCGTAAAATTAACAGGTTCAAGTATCTGCAGGCCTAGCTCGACTTCGACGCGAGTCCCTCTACCGACGGCGCTGCTCAGGTTCACTCGGCCGCCCATCATTTCGCAAAGCGAGCGACTGATCACTAGCCCCAGCCCAGTGCCTTCGCTTTGATGTGAGTTTCGTTGAGCCTGAACAAAAGGACGGAACAATCGTTGTTGATCTTCAGAACTGATACCCACGCCAGTGTCTTCGACACTGAGCTTGATAGTTAGCACGCTTGCTTCGCTCAACACACCACTGATGCTGATTTTGACTGTTCCCGCTTCGGTGAATTTGATTGCGTTGCTAACCAGATTGGAAAGAACCTGTTTGAAACGTAGAGCGTCGATCAGTACGTCACAGTTGATGCTAGAGTCGATATCGAGCAAAAGCTCAAGGCGCTTTTGACGCGCCAGCCCTTCAAACACCCGCGCCACTGACTCAATCAAAACACGTAAGTTCGCACGTTTAAGCGACAGGCTAAGGCGTCCAGACTCGATGCGGGCGATGTCGAGGATATCGCCGATCAATTCCAGCAGGCTTTTTGCCGATGTATGAGCGATCTCAATGCTGGCGCGGTCGATTGGCTCGCTGTCGGCGCGCTTGAGTGCAAGCTCGAGGATGCCGATCACGGCATTCATCGGTGTGCGGATTTCGTGACTCATGGTGGCCAGGAAGCTGGTCTTGGCGCGGCTAGCGTCGTCCGAATGGGCCTTCGCTTCGCGTAACTGCGCCACCAACTGGCGGTGCTCGGTGATATCCAGCCAGCCACAGATGACACCCTTTGTCACCCCTTTGGAGTCCTGAAACGGTTGCACCCAGTGGTTGATCCACGCCTCCTTGCCCTGGAGCCGCACGGCATGTACCGACTCGATCGTCTGCCCGTCGCGCATGGCCTGAGAGTAATTGCGATGGAACTCCGGGAGGCTTTCGAAATTCTCCTTCGGTAACTGCCGGACCGTTTTATGCAACACCTCATCGGCGCTCAAGCCAACGCTTTTGAGATAGCTGCGGTTGCACGACAGCATTCGTCCCTTGGTATCACGGACATAAAGCGGTGGCGGCATGCAGTCGGTCAGGGTCTCGATAAATTGCAACTGATCGTTGAGCATGCGCTCGGCCTTGAGCCGGGCTTTGATCTGCCTACGCAGGTAAAACACCCACACCAGTGACAACAACAGCAACAGCGCGGCAGCGGCGACAATTTCAGTGATCAGCCGCTCATAATCTACCCAGGTCTGACCGCTCATACCCGGTGGCGAACGCCAGCGGTTGGAAATCGCATTGAGCTCGTCCGGTGCAATGCTCTGCAAGACGGTATCGATGATCGACTGCAGCTCTACGTCACTACGACGCATGGCGAAATTGACCGTCGCCGGTCCAACATCAAGTATCTGGTTGATGGCCAGTTTGTCGTGGAACAACCGCTCGATGTAATAGCGTGCAGCAGGCAACGCCACCATCGCAGCATCAGCATTGCCTTCATAGAGCAAGTTCATTGTATCCAGCGAGCCACCCGCCTCCACCACCCTGGCTTCGGGGTAACGCTCGCGCAGTTGCTCGATGGCCACATGACCCGTTGGAACCGCCACACGCTTGTCGATCAGATTGCCCAGCTTGCCTTGCTGGTCAATGTTGCTGAGCAATACAAAGGGACTGTTGAGCAGTGGCCGGGAAAAGCGCAGGTATTCCTCGCGCTCCGAGCTTGCCGTCATCAGTGCCAGATCTGCCTTGCCCTTCTGCACCGCGTCGATAATCTGGGGGAAGCCACCACTGCGGGAAACCACTTCAAAATGCAGGCCGGTACTTAGCGTGATCACTTCAAGAATATCGGCGATGCCGCCTGAAAACACCCCGCTAGCATCGAAATAGGCGCCCGGGGCCAGGTCATCATTGATCACCAGGCGTACCACCGGATGCCGCTGTATCCAGCGTGTTTGCTCTACGGTGAGGCTAATGGGGTCTTCACTGGGGATGAAGCTGTTGCCCACCCATCGCTTGGCCAAATTGCGCAACTGATCTTCGCCGATGGATGTGAGGGCGACATTGAGAAGCCGTTGCATACGCGTGTTGTCGACCTTCAGCGCATAACTGTAGTCGCCTCCGCGAACATCCGAGAAACGCTCAAAACGGACAAAGTTGTAGAACGAACGATTGATTAGGTAATAGGCGCTGTACAGGTCGTCCAAGTAAACATCCGCCTGCCCAAAGGCGGCAGCGGCAATCGCTTTTTCATGGTCGGCGTACACCCTAAAAACGGCCCGCGGGTAGCGGTGTTTGAGCTCGGCGCTATGCTCGTGGGTGATCGCGACACGCAAGCCGGCAAGATCAGGGGGTGAATGCCGGGGTTCGGCACTGCGTTTGAACACCGCCAGCCGGTCCCTGGCGTAGGGAATGCTCAGCAGCAGGTCGGGGCGAGGCTCTGTACTGCCGTGAATACTGATGACATCGACACTACCGGCCTGTAATGCCTTGCGCGCGTCCTGCTCATTAGCAAAGGGAACGACCTTCACCTGCAAGCCCAAGAGTTGAGCGACCAGAGCGGTTGCATCGGCGCTGATGCCTTCGTACAGGTTATCTTGGGCATAGACTGAAAACGGCGCGGACTCGGTTGCATACACACCCACCTTGAGCTCAGCCTTGTGCCGCAGCCAATGCCAGTCTTCAGTCGTGATCGCCATATCGTGACGATCGATACGCAGCTGGCTGGACAACACCTGCGGGGCCAAAGGCAGGGTGGCAGCCAGCAGCGGAACGCTGCTCAACAGTAGGCCGATGGACAGGCAGAAAGAACGTAAATGCATGCGAGATAGAAACCGAAGGAGCCTGGGGATCGCCGCCAGTGGCGGCGCAATAATAGTTCAAAGTGGTTGCCGTCGCTCGTTCATGAGGACCTGCCTCACAACCTGCGCTGCATGCAGAAGTCGATGAAGTGGCTTTCCGGCATCGGCCGGGCGAACAAAAACCCTTGGGCAAGGGTGGCGCCCAACTCAATCAGGTGAGCCTGTTGCTCGACGGTCTCTACACCTTCGATAACCAGCGAGATGCCTAACGCCCGGGCCAGCGCCACCGAGCAACTGATAATCGCAGCGCTCTTGGGCTGGTTTTGCATCTTGCGCACGAACGCCCGGTCAAGCTTGATTTCACTAAATGGCAGTTCACTTAGTCTATCCAGTGAAGAATAACCGGCGCCAAAATCATCCATGGCCAGGCCACAACCGAGCATACGCAGCCGCACCAAGTTTTCCAGACTTCTGGCAGGTGCACTGATGAGACCAGACTCGGTGATTTCGAACGTCACGCTGGCCGCTGGCACCTGTGACCGCTTGATCAGCAGGGTGATGCGCTCAGTCAACGCGGCGCACGCCAGCTGCGCCGGGTGCAAGTTGAACGCCAGGTCGATCCCCTGGCGCTGCGCTGCCAGCCTTTGCTGAAGAGACAGGCCCTGTTCGAACAGCTGCCAGAACAAGCGGTTGATCAGGTTGTGCGCTTCCATCACCGGTAAAAAATGTGCGGGTGGCAGCACCCCCCATTGAGGGTGCGTCCAGCGTGCAAGCACTTCTGCGCCAACCAGTTGCTGCCCCTGCAGGGTAAATTTGGGTTGGTAATAGGCCTCGAACTCTCCGTTGTCCAAGCCTTGCTGCACATCGTTCAGCGTGGGGAGCTCTGCCGGCGACAACACTTTAGGCGCGGCGCTGCAGTGTTCCCTATAGCGTTTGACCACCTGGCTGAATCCTTCCAGGTTGAAAGGCTTGCCCAAGTCGCCCAAAAAAGTCAGGCCCAGACAGTGGATCATCGCGACCGTGGCTTGACGCAGCGCCGGGTCCAGTTCGCTGCATAGCACCACAGCCCCAATTTTGCCGCTGCTACTGGCTTGGCGAAGAAACGCCAAGCCGTCCATGCCAGCCATTCTCAAGTCACAGATAATAATGTCTACCGCGTCGCAGGCTGACAGCACAGCAACGGCCTCGTGGCCGTCCGCCGCTTGCAGAATGGGCCCCGGCAACACTTTTTCCAGTGCAGTCACGGTGACAAGGCGCTGGAAGGGTTCATCCTCCAGCACCAGAACAGTCAAGTCTTGCATCGCAGGTCTACACGCACGCAATTGAAGGAGCCACAGTCTGCAAGGCTCGCATCTGACACCTCCATGGGAAATTTCCTCTCATCCATCGGAAATTTCCGAAGCAAGTACAGCTCTGTCCTACGCAGCTAATGGTGATAACCTGCTAGTGGCTTATCGATACCGTTCCGTAACAAGCGCGTTCTCAAGGTAGATTCACACTATGCATAGCGTTCTGATAGTTGACGATCATCCAGTCATTCGACTTGCAGTCCGGGTGCTGCTGGAAAAGCACGGCATGCGCGTGGTGGGCGAAGCGGACAATGGCCTGGATGCGGTTCAGCTGGTACGCGAGCTCAACCCGCAGGTGGTCATTCTCGATATTGGTATTCCCAAACTGGATGGGTTTACCGTTATCACCAAGATTAAAACGCTAGATGTGCGTAGCAAGGTGCTTATCCTGACTTCGCAACCTGCCGATTCGGTATGCCGTCGCTGTATCCAGTTAGGTGCACGCGGTTTCGTCAACAAGGAAGAGGACCTGGGCAGCCTGATTACAGCGATCAAATCGGTGGATGCCGGCTATACGTTCTTTCCCTCGCTCACGTTCGACAGTGTCAACCCTGCCGACCAACTGTCGGAACTGGAGCAGATTCGCTCATTAACCGCCCGGGAAGTGACGGTATTGCAATACTTGGCGCAGGGCTACTCGAACAAACAAATTGGCGACATGCTCTTTTTGAGCAATAAAACTGTGAGCACCTACAAAACGCGGCTATTGCAAAAGCTGGGCGCTACGTCGCTGGTTGACCTGGCGGAGTTTGCCAAACGCAATGAATTGACGCGGTAATCGCTGCATAAATGCACCCGTAGGAAATTTCCTATGCTTCCGTAGGCAATTTCCTACTCATTTCTTCCCTTTCGCCCCCTAGGCTTACTCCAGCTCAACGGTACACAGATACCCGAGCAGAAAGAGAGTGTTCAACTAAGCCCCCTTCAAGCACTTCACTATCAACCTAGGAGTATGAAATGAAAGTTAGTTCGTTGGCTGGCGCGATCATGGCAGTTGCCTTGGCATCCACCTCGGCTGTCACCTTTGCCCAAGATCAAGGTCACGGTCGCATTACCTTCAGGGGCGCAATTATTGAGGCACCGTGCTCCATCGCCCAAGAGTCGGCATACCAAACCGTCGAGATGGATCAAGTCTCCAATGTTTCCCTGAAAGACGGCGGAAAATCCACTCCGAAAACCTTCAAGATCGAACTGCGCGGTTGTGAACTGGGCGCACTGAAGTCGGCCACTGCAACCTTCACCGGTTCGCCTGCGTCCAACCCCGACCTGCTGGCTATCAGAGGTACGGCCCAAGGCGCCAGCCTGGCCATCGCCGATCACACCGGTGAGCTGATCAAGCTGGGTGACGCTTCTCCTGCCCAGACGCTGTCCAATGGCGACACCTACCTCGAGTTCAAAGCCTATCTGCAGGGTGACATGGTTGCCCCAGCTGGTGGCGGCGCAGCAACAGGAGCCGCAATCAAACCGGGTGACTTCGAAACGTTCGCCAACTTCACCCTCGCTTATCAGTAAGCTAATCCGTTACTGAGGTGCTCCGCAGTACGCAAGGATAGCGTGATGAGGTGCTCCGAAGTACGCACGGATCGCGTAATGAGGCGCCCCGCAGTACGCACGGATCGCGTAATGATGAGGTGCTCCGCAGTACGCACGGATCGCGTGATGAGGTGCCCCGCAGTAAGCACGGATCGCTTATTGCGGGGAGTTTGCGGAGGTTTAAATGATTCGCTCAACCGTCCTGCTGCTGACTCTATGCCCTCTAATCATGCCCACCAGTGCTGCCGATGCACTCGAAGGGCATGTACAACTGGGCGGGAGCATCGTGGACAGCGCCTGTAATATGCGAGTGGGTAGCGATCGTCAAACGATTGCGTTCAAACCTATGACACTGAATGGCCTGCTAAACGGCGATACATCATCGCAGCATTCCTTAACCCTCTATATCAGCGACTGTATTGCATCGGAAAAGCCCAACGACACCGATGTTTCCCAGCGCTTTAAACTGACATTCGAAGGACAACCCAATGGAAAGTACTTTGCTATCGAGGGCATCGCTAAAGGCATTGCCCTGCAAATAAAAGACCGCCAGGGTAAATTAGTATCGCCAGGCATGGTACTTGAGCACAACGAACTGTCTACTGACAGCCTAATGCTCAACTACTCATTGACGCTCGTTGGCGTCGGACATGCACTGGAAGCAGGCGATTATCACGCCACCATCAAGCTTAACATTCAGCACTTCTGAACTGCCCCACAATCATTTGTGCAGTTTCGCTCAAGGACTTAGTCACGTGAATCACCGTAAGGTACTGGCTACCACGGCGTTGTGCTGTATCGCGACGTGGGCAAGTGCAGCCGAAGAGTTCCAATTCAACACAGATGTACTGGACCTCAAAGATCGCGAGAACCTTGATCTTGGGGTGTTTGCTTCGGCCAACTTCATCATGCCCGGCCAATACAACCTGATGGTACACGTGAACCGCGATACGTTGACGGAGTTTGCTGTCGACTATCTTCCGGCCGAAGACGATCCGAAAAGCAGCGTCCCCTGTCTTTCGCCGGCATTGGTCAATGAACTGGGTCTGAAAGAACAGGTTATTAAGTCGCTCACCTGGTGGCGCGATGGCGCCTGCCTGGACCTGGCCAGCGTTACCGGCATGCAGGCCCGTGGCAACCTGGGCACTTCGGCATTGTACGTGAGCATTCCCCAAGAACAGTTGGAATATACTGCGCCGAACTGGGACCCACCATCTCGCTGGGACGAGGGCATTTCCGGTGTGCTTTTCGATTACAACCTCAATGCCCAGACCACCGACCGCACGCGGGGCAAAGGCCGCAGCGACAACCTCAGCGGCAACGGTACCGCCGGGATCAATCTCGGCGCCTGGCGCTTGCGTGGCGACTGGCAGACCCAGATGCAACGTAGTGACAACCAGCCGTCACAAAACCAATTCGCCTGGAGCCGTTTCTATGCGCTACGCGCGATGCCGTCTCTGCGCTCGAACCTGATCGTCGGGGAAGACTACCTCGACTCCAACCTGTTCGGTAGTTTCCGCTACACCGGGGTGAACCTGAGCAGCAACGACAACATGCTGCCCCCCAATCTAAGGGGTTATGCCCCGGAAGTCAGCGGTGTGGCCCGCACCAACGCGCGCGTGATCATTCGCCAGCAAGGCCGCGTGCTTTACGACACCCAAGTCCCCCCAGGGGCGTTTCGAATTCAGGATCTCAACGATGCGGTTTCTGGCCAGCTAGACGTGCGCGTCGAGGAACAGGATGGCAGCGTCCAGGAATTCCAGATGGACACGGCCAGCATTCCCTACCTGACACGTCCTGGCACGGTGCGCTACAAGCTGGCCACCGGCAAACCCTCTGACTGGGAACATCAACTCGATGGCCCCGCTTTCGCCACCGGTGAGTTTTCTTGGGGTGTGAGCAACGGCTGGTCGCTGTATGGCGGTAGCCTTGGTGCCAAGGACTATGGATCCCTCGCCGTTGGCGTTGGTCGCGACCTGATGGCTTTCGGTGCATTGTCATTCGACGTCACGCAGTCACGGGCCACGATCCCGGAACGTGACACACTGAGCGGTAAGTCCTACCGTGCCAGTTATTCCAAGCGGTTCGACGAGTACGACAGCCAGATTACCTTCGCCGGCTACCGGTTCTCCGAAGAGAACTACATGAGCATGAACGAATTCATCGAGGCCCGGCGTGGCAGCCAACCTTTGAACCAGAGCAAGGAGCTGTACACCGCGACGGTGAGCAAACAATTTCGCGATTCAGCTCTCAGCATGTACTTCAACTACAACCACCAGACTTACTGGAACAGCCAGGCAAGCGACCGCTACAGCCTGTCAGTGTCGCGCTATTTCGATGTCGGTGGTTTGAAGAACCTCAGCCTATCCCTGACCGCGTACCAGAACAAGGGCAAAGGCACCTCTGATGATGGTGCCTACTTATCGGTCAACATCCCCTGGGACAGCACGGGCTCGTTCAGTTACAGCTCGTCGGTCAATCGCGGCGACACTTCTCATAGCCTGAGCTATTACGACCGTATCGATGCGCGTAACAATTACATGCTCAGCGCGGGTAAGTCCTCCAGCGGAGCAATGGCCAGCGGTTTTCTGTCGCATGACGGGGATGAAGCTCAGGTAGTTGCGAGCGCCAGTTACCAGGCCGGTGAGTACACGTCGGCAGGACTGTCTCTGCAAGGCGGTGCCACGCTGACTGCACAAGGTGCGGCCCTGCATCGCAGCAATATCATGGGCGGCACGCGCCTGCTGGTTGATACCCAGGGCGTTGCCGACGTACCCGTGCGCGGCAACGGCGGGATAACTCGCACCAACCGTTTCGGCAAGGCGGTGGTGACGGACGTCAACAGCTACTACCGCAACCAGGCCAGCATTGTGCTGGACGACTTGGCCGACGATGTCGAAGCCACCCAGTCGATCACCCAGGCAACCCTGACCGAAGGCGCGATCGGCTACCGCCGTTTCGATGTGATCTCCGGCCGTAAGGCCATGGTCATCATTCGCATGGCCAATCACCGCGCGCCGCCCTTTGGCGCCAGCGCACGGAACAGCCGCGGCCAGGAGACCGGCATTGTTGGCGAAGAAGGATCGACTTACCTGAGCGGCATGAAGCCAGGCGAAACCATGTCGCTGCAATGGGACGGCAGCGCGCGCTGCCATTTCACACTGCCTGACCAGGTGGTATCGCCCGAACGACAACTGGAACTGCTTTGCCAGCCCGTCAGCGATACGGACGACTCCGCCGCTTAATCTATTTGCAATAGGTACTTCTATGAACACCCGTTTTAAATGCATCAGCCTGACTTTGCTTGCCCTCGCTGGCACCTGCGTGGCGAAAACCTGCCTGGCCGCAGTGTCGCTAGACCGTACCCGAGTCATTTTTACCGGCAGCGAGAAATCGATCAGCCTCAGCGTCAGTAACCAGAACACCCAACTGCCCTACCTTGCACAGGCGTGGATCGAGAATGAGCAGGCCGAAAAAATTACTAGCCCCCTGGTGGTAGTGCCGCCCATCCAGCGGCTGGAAGCAGGGGGCAACAGCCAGGTAAAGATTCAAGGCTTGCCTGAGCTTAGCCAACTGCCCCAGGACCGCGAATCGTTGTTCTACTTCAACCTGCGCGAAATCCCGCCACGCAGCGACCAGCCCAATACCTTGCAAATTGCCCTGCAAACGCGTGTGAAGCTGTTTTATCGACCGGCGGCGATCGTCGCGAGGTCCGGTGTTAACGAAGCCCCGTGGCAGGAAAAGCTGACCCTGACCCGCCAGAACGACCGCTATCTAGTGAACAATCCGACGCCATACTACGTCACCCTGATCGATGCCACGCCCAACCTCAAGGCCGCCAGCGCAACCGACTTCAAACCCCTGATGATCGCCCCTAGAGGCCAACTCGACCTGGGCGTAAGCAGCAAGGCGCTGGGCGACAAGCCAGTGCTGACCTACGTCAATGACTTTGGCGGCCGCCCGCAACTGCAGTTCAACTGTACTGCAGACAGCTGCAACGCCAGCCCCGTTGACAGCAATCGCTGACACCCGACGACTTATTCCAGTGAGGGCAAATCATGAAGCCTGGACTCCGTATCTGTCTTGCCGCCTGGCTATGTAATGCCAGTGTCTTGACCCATGCCGCCGGCAATCTTGCTCAGACGGCCGAATTCCAGGTCACCGGCACCTTGTTAGAAAGCGCCTGCTACCTGGACCCCAGTTCTGCGTACCAGACTCTGTCGCTGGGCGATTTGAGCACTGCCCGCCTGTTGCGCATTGGCGATCAGGGTGCGCCTATAGCCCTGCATCTCAAACTGCAAGGCTGTATACGCGTCAACGGCGGACGTCAGGATGAGCAGCAAGGCACCTTGGTCTGGAGCGCCATCGAGCCGGTAGCCACGATGGCGTTCAACGCGGTCGCCGATGCCAATACGCCCGCGCTTATAAGGGTGAGCGGCGCCGAGGGTTTCGGCCTACGCCTGCTAGATATCCAAGGCAACGATGTACGCCTGGGCCGAACCGCCCCCGGGTGGTTCGTCTCCCCGGGTGACAACCAACTGACATACTACATCCGCCCTGAGCGCACATCCGCCCCTTTGCGCCCGGGCGCCTTCCGCGCCAGCCTCAATGTGAATCTTGCATATGACTAAGGGTCTGGCAATGACCGTCGCACGGCCCGCACTGCTAGCCATACTGTTTGCTTGCGCAACCATGACGCATGCCATCGAGCAAAAGGTGACGATCGAGGGTGTCATCTATGCGGCGATCCCGTGCGTGATCAATAAAAACGCCCCCATCACTGCCCCCTTTGGCGATGTGCAGACCACCGGCATCGATGGCACGTACAAGACCATCACCCTGGAATACGCACTCGACTGCAGCCGCTCCGCGACCAATGAGTTACGCATTCAAGTACGCGGTACCCCAGCGTTCGATCCTCAACTGTTAGTGGTACGCGGTTACGACAACCTCGGTATCGCCTTGAAGAAAGACGGTGTGCCGCTTGCGCTCAATACCTGGGCAGATATAGACACCCGCAAACAGCCTGTGCTGCAAGCCGTCTTGGTCAAGCGCGAAAACAGTGAGGTTCAAGCCGGCAAATTGGATGCCAGCGCAACTCTCGTGGTGGATTATCGATGATTATGCTGCACCGCACCTTTGCGATACTTTCGATCGCCACCCTGCCCCTAATTTGTGCTGGCGCGGACAACCTGAAGTTCACCGGCAACCTGCTGGCGCCGCCGGGCTGCACTGTCAGCGACAAAGGCGGCCGTATCAATGTGCGCTTCGAGCGCAATATCGCCGTTAATCGCATTGATGGCGAACTTTATCGCCAGGCGATTCCGTACCAGATCTCATGCCCGGGTGCTTCCGGGACTGGTATCACTTGGCACATGCGCTTGACTCTCATAGGCAAGTATGCGGATTTCGACCATACCGCACTGACAAGCTCTGTGAACGACCTAGGCATCAAGGTACTGCTCGGCGGTACCACACTCATTCCTAATGAGCCTCGAGAGATCGATGTGAACGCATCCACACCACCGATACTGGAGGCCGTGCCGGTGAAGCTTGCCGCTGCGGAGTTACCCAGCACCAACTTTACCGCTTCGGCACTTCTGATGGCTGAACTCTACTAGGAGGCTGTATGGGCAATTGGGCCATTATCCTGACCATCTGGCTCTCCGCCAGCCTGTGGGTCTCGGCGGTGCAAGCAGCAGAAGATAACCTGTACTTCTCAGGAACGCTGGTGAATGAGCCTTGCGTGCTTGATGAGAGAGATGAGTTGATCAAATTGGACTTCAAAAGCGTGGTCAACAAGGACCTTTATCTCAACGGGAGAACCAAAGGGCGGCCGATCGTGCTGCGGTTGAACAATTGCGACTTAGACGTCGGAAAACGCATGGTCAATATCACGTTCAGCGGCAATGAAAGCAGCGAACCGCCGGGCCTGCTGTTGCTGCAAAGCACCACTGTACAAGGCTTGATGGTAGGACTGGAGACGGCGGGCGGTACCGCACTGCCGCTGAACAAGAACCATCCCATGGGCGAACTGACCAGCGGCTATAACGCGCTCAACTTCAATGCCTACTTGAAAGGAGCACCCGAGGTTCTAGCCAATCGCACCCTAGGACTAGGCGATTTTGAAGCGTCAATGACCTTTGAACTGAGTTACGAGTAACGACCATGAAAGCCTCATACACGACCACGTTACGCCGCACCATTGCATTAGTACTACTGTGTGTTGTAGCTGCACAAGCACAAGCGATCAACATCACGACGACGCAAAGTCGTTATGAGCAGGGGGGTGTACGTTACTACTTTACCGTAACCGACTGGACAACAACTACAAGTGGGGTAAATCCGTGTAGGGATAGCGACCCACTATTAAACACTTGCAATATTATGTTGTCAGCGACCAAGGTTTCGTGGGGGCCGGGCTACCAGGTAGGTCATTACGCTATATGGAGCGTACCTATTCGGCGAGAACTTTCAACCTTGGGCGACCTGTACTCCGACCTACAGGCTGTCGGCTTCAGAGTTCCTCTAAGCGGCTCGATTCTAGTAGCTAACCAAGACGCAAGCAATAATTTATGTATCTCTTTTGCATATGCAACAACCTCTGGAAATCTTGGCGCCGCATTTAACTTGTTCGGCCCGTGCACCCGTGTTGTTGCTCCGACGCTACAATGCGATATCACAGGGGACACCAATATCAACCACAAAACTTTATCCGACATTGAAGCCAACGGGGCTAAGGCTTCGACCAAGCTCCAGCTAAAGTGTCGGGGCCCGGCCAGCGTCACCGTCTCAGCATCCAGAACAGACACTAACGGGGTGCAGCTCAGAGACGACAAAAGCCTGTACTCGAAGATCACGATCAATGGCAAGGACGCCACAGCGGGTATCAACGTGACCGTTCCAAATGGCCAAGCCCCATTAAACATCGAGTCGACCCTTGCCACCCGGGGAACCGTGGCCCCCGGTGCGTTCTCTGGCTCGACAGTTATTACCGTTACACCACCTTAAATTTAATGCCCTCGTGACTGGATGGCAAAAAAACAAGTTAAGCCGTCGCTAGTTCCCTGACATCCTGTCACGAGTGTCTAAACGTCCTATTTGCTAATAGAGGAACTACGGAGCATGCTAACCCACGCCTCATAGGCCGCTTCGTGACGACTCACTGCATTAGCCCACACATCACCCGTTACGTTCCTTGCCACTATAAGCATCATAAGGAGATTTGTTGAAGCGTCAATTTCAAGCAACAAGCGATGGGATTCAAAGCGAAAGTCATCAAGCACAAGCATAAATCCAGCTCCACCAACTAGACAAGAAATTCAATTAAGTCCAAGCTCTCTGTAAATATATGCGCTCCGACTCTTTAATGCAAAATACTTTTAGCATCTCATCTCAGCAAGCCCTGCAGCGCAACCTTATGATAACGAATCGTAGTGGGCGACTCACTCACAGATTGATCATGATCATCGAGGGCGGTCATCTAAAGAACTCTAAACTCTAAGTACAGAAAGCCTTCTACTTTTCGCGGCTCGACAACCTTCACCGCGAAGGCTTAATCGAGTTCAGAATCACGACCTTACAGAGCCCTACTCCTGCATTTTGTTTATCTTTTTAGAGCAATGTAAGACGCCTTACACGCACGCCCAGTTGACAGGGCTCGGTCATAAGCTTTCGCCAATTCTCCCGCTCGAGCATCGGCCCGTGTGAGTAAATCTGAGAGCACCGTGGCGGAAGGGTGGCTGCCTGGCCTTGGGTGATAGCGGCGATATACATACCGGGGCAACTGACGGTGACTATGAGCTGGGTGGCTTAACTGCGCAGCCGGTGACCAGCAGCATCGGCGTCAGTAGCGCCAGCACCAGCAATCGTTCTTTCGTCATACGCTTTTACCCGCGCCTCTTGCTGCGCGTTTGCGCTCCGGTGATCTTCCTGGTGCGCCGATCGTTCGCCGATTACCTCGACCAAGCGGTCGCCGCTGCCCCGTTGCACTGATGCCTGACCGCCCTTCGCCCGCTATGCCGTGCTGGTAGCCCCCCAATGGGACGCCAGAAGTACAAGAAGAGCGGCAGCCGCGCAGGCCAGACGCTCATGCCAAAGCCCGCCGGATACACTCATCAATTATCATCAACGGATACAGGTTACCGCCGCTCTCATGGATGATGATACCGAGCACCACCTTGCGCAGCGTGGCTGGGTCTTTGATGTCGATCGGGTCCGCGCCCGGACGCCCAGGCGCTTGACCACGACAGCAGCATAGCCCTGGGTGTCGTTCTCGCTGCTCGGTACCCAACGGTTGATGGTCTCGAGCCCTGTATCGATGCCGTTCCCGCCCACGCCAGGCATACCGGCCTTGCCGCGGTAGTTGATCAGCAGCTTGCAAGGCACGGATGCCATTCTCTGTATTGTCAAATCGGGCAAAGCGCGGGCTTCCGCCTCTTCTTTCCGGCCGAGCTGCCACTGCTAGGCGTTGCGCGGATTGTAATTGATGTTGCAGGGGTTCTTGGTCCGAACGCCGCTTTTCGTAGTAGGCAATGGCGGAATGATAGCGAACGCTTGGGGGGAAATACACGCTCCCCCATTCCCCCAAATTTCCCCAAACGAAAAAACCCCGAGGGCTATACAGCGCTCGGGGCCTTTAATATGGCGGAGAGATAGGGATTTGAACCCTAGGTACTGTTGCCAGTACAACGGATTTCGAATCCGTCCCGTTCGACCACTCCGGCATCTCTCCAATGCCGCGCATCATACCAGCGAATTCTGAAAACGCAAACCTTTATTTTCAAAAAAATCGCGTGGTATCAGGCGCTTGCGTGAACAGGCCGCTTACAGCGGCACGCCCAGGCGCTTGGCAACTTCTTCGTAGGCTTCGATCACGTCGCCCAGGCCCTGGCGGAAGCGGTCCTTGTCCATCTTCTTGCGGGTTTCTTTGTCCCACAGGCGGCAGCCGTCGGGGCTGAATTCGTCGCCCAGGACGATCTGGCCGTGGAACACGCCGAACTCCAGCTTGAAGTCGACCAGCAACAGGCCTGCGTCATCGAACAGCTTGTTCAGCACTTCGTTGACTTTCAGCGACAGCTTTTTCATCTCTGCCAGCTGCTCGGCGGTGCCCCAGCCGAACGCGACAACGTGGGATTCGTTGATGAAGGGGTCGCCCTTCTCGTCGTTCTTCAGGAACAGTTCGAAGGTGGACGGCTCCAGCTTGATGCCCTCCTCCACGCCCAGACGCTTGACCAGGCTGCCCGCCGCGTAGTTACGCACCACGCACTCGACCGGGATCATGTCGAGCTTCTTCACCAGGCACTCGTTGTCGCCCAGCAGCTTGTCGAACTGGGTCGGCACGCCGGCTTCTTCGAGCTTTTGCATGATGAAGGCGTTGAACTTGTTGTTCACCATGCCTTTGCGGTCGAGCTGTTCGATACGCTTGCCGTCGAACGCCGAGGTGTCGTTGCGGAACAGCAGGATCAAGCGGTCGGCGTCGTCGGTCTTGTAAACCGATTTGGCCTTGCCGCGGTAAAGTTCTTCGCGTTTTTCCATGATGGGCTCCGCTTGCTTGAGTAGTTGGGCTAGGCGATTTCGCGCCAGTCGAGCCCGTGTTCCTGATTCGCCACCTGAAGCCAGTCTGGGTCGCACCCAAGGGTGTCGACGAAGCACTGGCGGGCCAGTTGTGGCAGGTTGTTCTTGCTGCTGAGGTGGGCCAGCACCAGGTGTTGCAGGTTGCTCCAGCCCAACTCGTCCACCAGGCGCGCGGCCTGGTGATTGTTCAAATGCCCTTGCATGCCACCTACCCGCTGCTTCAGGAACGACGGGTAGTGACCGCGTGCCAGCATGTCGCGGCAGTGATTGGCTTCGATCAACAGGGCATCCAGGCCCTGGTAGCGCTCCAGCAACAAGGCATCGTACGAGCCCAGGTCGGTGAGCATGCCGAAACGCCGCCGGCCGTCGCTGAGCACGTACTGCAACGGCTCGTAGGCGTCGTGCTCGACGCGCGCTGCCGTCACCTCCAGGCCACCGATGCGCAGGCTGTCGCCACAAGCGAGAAAACCGGCCACCTCCACCGGCTTGCGCAGGCCGCGCAACGTCCCTTGGCTGAGGTAGACCGGTACATTGTAGCGCCGCGACAGCAACCCCACCCCATGCACATGGTCGGCATGTTCGTGGGTAACCAGCACCGCGCTCAGCTGTGCCGCCGAGACCCCGAGCAGCGCCAGGCGCCGCTCGGTCTCACGCAGGGAGAACCCGCAATCGACCAGGATGAACGTGTCACCACTGGCGATCAGCGTGCCGTTTCCCTGGCTGCCGCTTCCGAGTACCGCGAAGCGCACTTAACCCAGGTGGTCCTGAATGGCGCTCAGCACACGGCGGGCGACATCGGCCGGAGCCACGGTGTTGATGTTTTTCTCGACGGTGACCTGCACGCTCTCGCCGACCTTGCTCAGGCGTACCTGGTAGCGCTCGGCACGGGCTTCACGCTCTTCCTTGGTCGGTGCACTGCCGAACATGCGGCTGAAGAAGCCCGGCTCGTTCTGCTTGTCGTCAGGCTTTTCGGACAGGTTGATGTAGTACAGGCCCAGGCTGCGGTTGATGTCTTCGACACGCCACTCGCCACCTTGCTCCAGGGCACGGCCCACGCTGGACCAGGCGCGATCCAGGTCGGCGCCCAGGAACAGTACCGGGTTGCCGCTGCCGTCTTCGCTCAGGCTGACGCGGCTTGGCGCATCGAAATCGCGCGCGGCCAGCAGCGAGACAGACCCGCCCTTCTCGGCGCTGCGGTTCATGCTGGCGAGCATTTCGTCAACCAGCAGGGCATCGGCGCCGGTATTGCTGGAGGTGGACGGGAAACCAGGCTCGGCGGTGCTGCCAGCCGGGCGCTCGACGCTGACGATGTACACCTCGGAGGTGTTGCGCTGCACGCCGGGCTCCATGCGTACACGCACGCGCACTTCGCTGTCGCCGCTGCTGGCGGTGCTCGCCAGGCGCTGGCCGAGCGAGGCCGAGAGTTCATCGAAACGCTGCCAGCTGGTATTGAATTCGCCGGTTTGCGGGCGCTCTTCGGCAATGCGGAAGCCATTGTCTTCAAAGAACTGACGGGCCGCAGGCCAGACTTCGGCTGGCGAGCGCTGGGCCAGCACCCAACGGCTGTTGCCGCTGCGTTGCAAGCTGAAGTCGCTGACTTCGGCACCGGCCGTCAGCGGTTGCGGACGCGGCACTTCGAACTCGCCGGTGGCGCTGTCATCGGCAACGTTACGCGGAATAGGCAACAGCGGGTCGAGGCGCTTGACGTTGCTGGCGTCCGGCGGCAGCTGCATCGGCGCGGTCGGGTGCGCCTGCAGGTAATCGCTGCCGCGGTCGCGGAAATAACCCTCGTCGCCCCACAGCCAGCCGCAACCGCTGGTGCTGGAAATGATCAGGGCAAGGGCGGAAAGACCAGCCAGTCGCTTCATGCGGTGTACTTCCTCGATTAAACCAGTACGCCGGACTGGCGCAAGGCAGTACGGACTTTTTCGTGACAGCCTTCGCTCAACCAGGTCAGCGGCAGGCGAATGCCTTTGTGCATCAGGCCCATTTCGACGAGCGCCCATTTCACCGGAATCGGGTTGGCTTCGCAGAACAGGTCTTTATGCAGCGGCATGAGTGTTTCGTTGATTGCGCGGGCCTTCTCGGCATTGCCCTCAAGGGCGGCCTCGCACAAGTCGGCCATTTCGCGCGGGGCGACGTTGGCCGTCACGGAGATGTTGCCCTTGCCGCCCAGCAGGATCAGCTCGACAGCCGTCGGGTCGTCGCCGGACATGACGATGAAGTCTTTGCTGACGCCATCGAGGATGGCCTTGGCACGGGCCAGGTCGCCGGTGGCTTCCTTGATGCCGATGATGTTCGGCACGGTCGACAGGCGGATCACGGTCTCGGCCTGCATGTCGCAGGAGGTGCGGCCGGGTACGTTGTAGAGGATCTGCGGGATGTCGACGGCTTCGGCGATGTGCTTGAAGTGCTGGTACAAGCCTTCCTGGGTCGGCTTGTTGTAGTACGGCACGACCAGCAGGCAGGCGTCGGCGCCGGCGTTTTTGGCGTTCTGGGTCAGGTGCACGGCTTCCGAGGTGGAGTTGGCGCCAGTGCCCGCGATGACCGGGATGCGGCCAGCGACACGCTTGACCACGAATTCGATGACCTCGATGTGCTCTTCGACGGTCAGGGTGGCCGACTCGCCGGTAGTACCGACGGCGACGATGGCGTGAGTGCCGTTTTCCAGGTGGAAGTCTACAAGTTTGCCGAGGCTGTCCCAGTCAAGACGCCCTTGTGCATCCATGGGAGTGACCAATGCCACCATACTGCCCGCAATCATGTAACTGCTCCTGCCGGAAAAAGAGAGCGGTAATGGTACTGGGGGCATCGGCCTTGCACAAGCGAAGCAGGCGGGCGGAGCATTCCCCTCGGCGGCTTAATTCGCTACCCTTGATCCTTTGATCGGTGCAGCGCGGCCCGCCGGGCCGTCGACCTTGCTCCCCGCCGGCGTCCACGACCTCGCATGCGAGCCCCGGGCACTGCCGACTGGAGGCTTTTGCCTGTCCTGCACCGACCGCTCATCGCTTTAGGAATGCTGCATGTCCACCCCCACCGTCCGCGAACAATTCCTTGTCATCAGTGCCCTGGGCCCAAACCCCATGGAACTGGCCAACGTCCTCAGCCGCGCTGCCGTCGAGAACCGCTGCGCGGTAGTCACCTCGCGCCTGAGCCGCCATGGCGAGACCAGCGCCCTGGTGCTGCAGGTCGGTGGCAGCTGGGACGCCCTGGCGCGTCTTGAAGCCTCCCTGCCTGGCCTGGGCAAAAAGCACGGCCTGACCCTCGATGTGGTGCGCAGCGCCGACCAGGAGGTACGCCCGCAGGCGCTGCCTTACGTGGCCTATGTCAGCGCGGCCTACCGCCCCGACATCATCAACGAGCTGTGCCAGTTCTTCCTCGACCACCGTGTCGAGCTCGAAGCCATGACCTGCGACACCTACCTGGCGCCACAGACCGGCAGCAGCATGCTCAACGCCCAGTTCACCGTGATTTTGCCGGCCGGCACCCAGATCAGCTGGCTGCGTGACCAGTTCCTGGACTTTGCCGATGCCTTGAACCTGGATGCGCTGATCGAGCCTTGGCGCCCACAGAACCCCATGTAAGGAAGCCCCCATGGCCGTAGCACTCGACCAACCCGTTGCCAATTTCCAGGCCCAGGCCACCAGCGGCCAGGCGGTCAGCCTTGCCGAGCTCAAGGGCCGCCAGGTGGTGGTGTACTTCTACCCCAAGGACAGCACCCCGGGCTGCACCACCCAGGGCCAGGGCTTCCGTGACCAGCATGAAGCCTTTGCCGCCGCCAATACCGTGGTGTTCGGCGTATCGCGCGATGGCCTCAAGTCGCATGAGAACTTCAAGGCCAAGCAAGGCTTCCCGTTCGAGCTGATCAGCGACAAGGACGAGGCCCTGTGCCAGCTGTTCGACGTGATCAAACTGAAGAAGCTGTATGGCAAGGAGTACATGGGCGTGGACCGCAGCACCTTCCTGATCGACAAGGACGGTGTGCTGCGCCAGGAATGGCGTGGGGTGAAGGTACCCGGGCATGTGGATGCCGTCTTGGCGGCGGCTCAGGCGTTGAACAAGGCTTGAGATTGTCGGGGCTGCTTTGCAGCCCCAAAAATCACAACAGCGGCGCCACTGTCGGCTCTTGCCGCGGCCAGGCATCCAGCACCGCCTTGAACAGCGTTGCCAGCGGGATCGCAAAGAAGATCCCCCAGAAGCCCCACAACCCGCCAAACAGCAGCACCGCGCAGATGATCGCCACCGGGTGCAGGCTCACCGCCTCGGAAAACAGCAACGGCACCAGCACGTTGCCATCCAGCGCCTGAATGATCGCGTACACCGTCATCAGGTAGATGAACTGATCGCCCCAGCCCCACTGGAACAATGCAATCAACGTCACCGGCACGGTCACCACCACGGCGCCCACATAGGGCACCACCACCGACAAGCCCACCAGCAACGCCAGCAAGGCCGCATAGTTCAGCCCCAGGCTGATGAACGCGATATAGGTGGCAACCCCGCAGATCAGAATCTCGATGCCCTTGCCGCGAATGTAGTTGGCGATCTGCCGGTTCATCTCGTTGCCCACGCGGTTGAGTAAGGTGCGCTCACGGGGCAGATAACCCACCACCCAACGCCCGATCACCTCGCGGTCCTTGAGGAAGAAGAACACCAGGATCGGCACCAGCACCAGGTAGATCATCGCGTTGACCAGCAGCGGCAGGCTCGACAACGAAAAGGTCAGTGCCCACTGGCCGAACTTGCCGATTTCACCGCGCACCGACTCGATGGCATGCAATACCTGCTCATCCGACACCAGGTGCGGGTAGCGCTCGGGCAGCAGCAGCAACAGCGACTGCCATTTGCCGAGCATGCCGGGCAGCTCGTTGAACAGGGTGATCAGCTGATGCCAGAGCAACGGCACCAGCACCAGCAGGATGACCGCCAGTGCCCCCATGAACAACGCAAACACCACGGCCACCGCCAGCCGGGTGGGCACCCGCAGGCGCTCCAGGGCGTTGACCAGGCCTTGCAGCAGAAACGCCAGCACCATCCCCGCCAGCACCGGCGCCAACATGCCGCCCAGGGTCAGTACCGCGGTAAACGCCAGAACCAGCAGGACCGCCAGCACCACCGCCTCCTCATCGGAGAAATAGCGCTGCATCCAGTCGCGAAGCACTTTGAACATTGACGATCCTTGGTTGAGACTCAGGCCTTGCGCAGCCAGTAGGTGTAGGTGCCGGCCTCGGCCGTTTCATGCAGCAGCGTATGACCGGCCAGCTTGGCAAAAGTGCGGAAGTCGCGCTGCGAGCCAGCATCGGTAGCAATCACCTTGAGCACCGCGCCACTGGCCAGGCGGTTGAGTTCCATCTTTGCCTTCAGCAGTGGCAGCGGGCAGTTCAGCCCGCTGGCGTCGAGTTCGGCGTCGCAGGTCAGGGTGTCACTCATCGGGGTTCTCCACGTGCGGGGCAGACGTCTTTGGTAACAGGCCCGCTAGGATACCGCCACTGGTCGCCAACGTGTGAGCGGGCTACAGTAGAGGCCTTTGACCCGACGCGAGCTTCGTGCATGAATCTACTGCGCCCTACCCTGTTGACGCTGGCCTGCCTGATGGCCCTTCCCGGCCATGCTGACGACCTGCCATCACTGGGTGATGCCAGCTCTGCGATCGTCTCGCCGCAACAGGAGCACCAGCTCGGCCGCGCCTGGCTGAGCCTATTGCGTGGCCAGGTCAACCAGTTGAACGACCCGCAGCTCAAGGACTACGTCGAAACCAGCGTGTACCGCCTGGCGGAAACCAGCCAGTTGCAGGACCGGCGCCTGGAGTTCATCCTGATCGACAGCCGCGAGCTCAACGCCTTCGCCGCCCCTGGCGGCATCGTCGGGGTCAACGGCGGGCTGTTCCTCAATGCCCAGACCGAGGGCGAATACGCCTCGGTACTGGCTCACGAACTGGCGCACTTGTCGCAGCGCCACTTCGCCCGTGGCGTCGAAGCCCAGCAACGCATGCAACTGCCGATGATGGCCGCCCTGCTGGCAGGCATCGTGCTGGCCGCGGGTGGTGGCGGCGACGCCGGTATCGGCGTGATCGCAGGCACCCAGGCCGCCGCTATTCAGGAGCAGCGGCGCTTCTCGCGGCAAAATGAACAGGAAGCCGACCGCATCGGCATCCAGAACCTGGAAAAGGCCGGTTACGATCCGCGCAACATGCCCAGCATGTTCGAGCGCCTGGCGCGCCAGTACCGCTACGATGCCAAGCCGCCAGAATTTCTGCTGACTCACCCGGTGACCGAGTCGCGGGTTGCCGACACGCGCAACCGCGCCGAGCAGGCGCCCAAGGGCGGCATCGAGGACACCCAGCGCTACCAGTTGATCCGCGCCCGCGTGGCACTCACCTACGAAGGCACCCCGGGCCTTGCCGCCAAGCGCTTCCGCGCCCAGCTTGACGAAGACCCGAAGCTTGACGCCGCGCGCTATGGCCTGGCCTTGGCGCAGATCAAGGGTGGCCAGCTGAACGAGGCCCGCGAGCTGCTCAAGCCGCTGCTGGCCAAGGCCCCCAACGACATTACCTACAACCTGGCGCAGATCGACCTGGACATCACCAACAACCGCCTGGCCGATGCACAGCAGCGCGCCGAACGGATGCAGGGGCTGTACCCAGGCAATTACCCGCTGAAACAGGTGCGCGCCGACCTGCTGGTCAAGCAGAACAAGCCGGCCGAGGCAGAAAAGGTACTTAACGACCTGCTCAAGAGCCGGCCGGATGACCCGGATGTGTGGTACGAGGTTGCCGAAGTGCGGGGGTTGTCGGGCAATACCATCGGCTTGCACCGGGCACGGGCCGAGTACTTCACCTTGGTGGGGGATTTCGACCAGGCCATCCAGCAGCTGGATTACGCCAAACGCCGTGCGGGCAGCAACTTCCCGCTGGCGTCGCAGATCGATCAGCGCCAGCGCGAGATCATGGAGCAGCAGCGGATGGTCAAGGACATGATGGGCCGCTAGGGCACATCTGGACCGCACTATTCGCGGGGCAAGCCCGCCCCCACAAGTACCCCGCTGCCCTTGAGGTTAGCGGGGTTGTGGGAGCGGGCTTGCCCCGCGAATGGGCCGCAAAGCGGCCCCAGCAATATCAGGCGTTACCCGACAACTTCAAGCGCGCCGCCTGAGTAAAATCGAGCATCCTGTTCAGCGGCTTGATCGCCTTGGGCACCAGCGCCCGGTCAACGAAAATCTCGTTGCTGCCCGTGCGCAGGCAATCCAGCACCCGCTCCAGGGTGTTCATCGCCATCCACGGGCAGTGCGCGCAACTGCGGCAGGCTGCACCGTTACCGGCCGTCGGCGCCTCGACAAATTCCTTGTCCGGGCACAGCTGCTGCATCTTGTAGAAGATGCCGCGGTCGGTGGCGACGATGAAGGTCTTGTTCGGCAGGGTCTGGGCGGCCTTGATCAACTGGCTGGTCGAACCTACCGCGTCGGCCAGGTCGATCACCGCTTCGGGCGATTCAGGGTGAACCAGAATGGCTGCGTCCGGGTAAAGCGCCTTCATGTCGGCCAGCTGGCGCGACTTGAATTCTTCGTGAACGATGCACGCGCCGTCCCACAGCAGCATGTCGGCGCCGGTCTGCTTCTGGATGTAGCGCCCCAGGTGCTGGTCCGGGCCCCAGATGATGGTCTCGCCGTTGTCCATCAGGCTTTCGACGATCTCCAGCGCGCAGCTGGAGGTTACCACCCAGTCGGCACGCGCCTTCACTGCCGCCGAGGTATTGGCATAGACCACCACGGTACGTTCCGGGTGTTGGTCGCAGAATGCCGAAAACTCTTCAACCGGGCACCCCAGGTCGAGGGAGCAGGTGGCCTCGAGGGTCGGCATCAGCACGCGTTTTTCGGGGGTAAGAATTTTTGCCGTTTCGCCCATGAAGCGCACACCGGCAACGATCACGGTCTCGGCGGGGTGGTTCTTGCCGAAACGGGCCATTTCCAACGAGTCGGATACGCAACCGCCGGTCTCTTCGGCCAGCGCCTGGATCACCGGATCGCAGTAGTAATGGGCGACCAGCACGGCGTTCTGCGCCTTGAGCTCGGCAGCGATGGCCGCACGGTATTCGGCCTCCTGCTCGGCTGTCAGCGGGTTGGGCTGTTTGGCGTCGAGGTGGGCCTGAACCAACAGGCGTTCGGAAATCTGGGTCATGATCGCTGGACCTGCAGGCGCGTGTGCGCATCAAATCGAGTGTATCACCCGGCCCTGGCAGATCGGCTAGGGGCGCCGGACGGCGCGCAGGCCATCACGGCCCTCTGCGGGCGCGGATTATTATCGGACGCCGAAGGCTACAGACAATCGAGGCAATTCAAAAGGGTTTTATGCAGCCGGTACAGCCCTGTAACCGGGTTGCCGGCGACAGGGCTGTACCGCTCAGCCAATCAACCTTGCGGCTGCAAGGCTGCAAGACGCGAGGACATCAGCATGGCGAACGCTTCCACGGTCATTTTCTGGCCATTGAAGTCGACCATGCCATCGGCATAGTGCAGGCTGCTCACCACATCATTGCCCTGCACCGTGGCCATGCCGCTTTGCAGCGCCATCATGCCGACCATTTCACCCGCCTGGCTGGACTGCATGGCGATCGCCTGGGCATCGGTCTGCCCTTCCAGCAATGCCTGCAAGGTTGCCAGGTCGCCAATCATCGGCTTGGACAGCGACAGCTTGCTCTTCACCTCGCTGATCAGTTGTTTGCTCAACTGGTCAGGCGGCAGGTCGAAGGAGGTCGGGCTGGCGAAGTCCATGGCCAGGTTGAAGCGGCTTTCGCCATTGGCCGTCTTGAACGAGAAGTTTTCCACGGCCAGCTTGGGCTTGGACGCCAACAGCTGTTGCAGGTTGCCCTGGAACTTGGCCTTCTCGGCCTCGTCCATCTGGATCTGTGGCACCGGCTGGCCGGCTGCGGCCGCTGCCTCGAACTCCGGCAAGTGCGCCTGGTACCAGTGCGACAGCGCTTGCAGCGCCGGCGCGTTGAGCGACTTGATGCTCACGGCCAACTGAGCATTGCCGACCGCGCGGCCGTCCCAGGTGATATCCGCCAGCGTGTAAGCCACGCGCCCACCCACGGTGTCCGGGCCGTCGAGGGTTTGCACGGCATTCTGCTCGAAACCTTTAATCAACAGCACCTGCTGCTTGGGCCCCAAGGTGACCTTGGTTTCAGCCAGCGACAGGTCGACGTTGCCGACATAGATCGCATCATGCTTGGTGGCCGCCAGGTCGCCGCCGACCTTCAGGCCTTTCAGCTCGAACGTGGCAGGCGGCTGATCATCGCGGACCACCTTCATCTCGAAGCGCTCGGCACTGCCCTGGAACTGGGTCGCCTTGCCTTCGCGGTCGCCGCTGACGTGCAGCTGCATGCCCGAGAAGTCGAGGCTGTTGCCATCGGTTTCGGTGACCTTGGCCGGGGCCAGCAATACCGTGCTGTCGACGCTGCCGCCGTAACCCAGGCTGGTCTGCGCGCTGACCGGCGACTGCTCGCCCGCTGCGGCGAACCAGGGGGCGGTGAATGCGTCTTTGACCAGCGTGCTGTTGCTGACAGCCAGCACTGGCATCAGCTTCAGCGCCTTGACCCGCGACCAAGGGAACGGGCCATGCTCGACCTGGTCGGTCATGCCCACCTCGAAATTGACCGCCTCGCCGTCGCCAAGGTTGATGTCCTTGGCGGTGAGCCGGTATTGGGCGGTACTGCTGAAGAAGTGCCGCTCCAGCGAGACCAGTTCGACGGTCATGCTGCCGCCGACGCCTACCAGGGCTTTCTTCAGTTCAGCGTTGCTGCGGTTGACGGAATATTCCAGCTCCGCAGGCAGGCGCTCGCCGGTGTACCAGGCGCCAGCGGTGGTTGCGACGGCAATGGCAAGGGCCAGGCCGGAAAGGATGCCTACTGATTTCTTCATGAATAAAACCGATTGCTGTCCATAAGGGCTTGCACGCGGCCAGGTGCCACGCAGGGCCTGAAGAATATCACTGCAGCCAGAGGCACGTGGCGGCCGAAGCAGAGAAATCCCGCTTTTAGGAAGCGCCTGAAAGGCGCAGGAAGCGCTGCGGGATTGTTCAATTTTACGGACATCTAAATCGAGCAAAAGCGCACAAAATCGCGCAAAAACCGAACAAAACCTAGTTCAAATCGATAAATATTTCAGTTTCGTAACATCTTGTCATGTTTAACTTGACACCAACCTACCCATCGTTTTTTATTTTAACCACTTGCACCGCGCCCACCTCACAAAGAACAACCGGCGTCTCGCACGCGCCTCCCTCTGCTCCGAACAATAAAGGTGAACAACATGGAGCCCACCCGCTCGCACTTGCCGCATGCGCCAATCACTGTGCCCGCCGTTCACGCCCAGCCGCAGGAGCCATGCCAGCATGCAGCCTGACCAGAGCGCTACCGGCAGCGGCCAATTCCACAAATCCCTGCGCCTCTGGCACGTGGTAATCATCGGCCTGGCCTACCTGACACCGATGACCGTGTTCGACACGTTCGGGATTGTTTCCGGCATCACCGCCGGGCATGTGCCCAGCGCTTACATCCTGGCGTTGGCCGGCATTCTGTTCACCGCCGTGAGCTATGGCACTCTGGTACGACGCTTCCCGCAATCGGGGTCGGCTTACACCTACACCCAGCGCGCCATCAACCCGCACGTTGGCTTCCTGGTGGGCTGGTCATCGCTGCTGGACTACCTGCTCCTGCCTATGGTGAATGCGCTGCTGGCCAAGCTCTACCTGTCGGCCATGTTCCCCGAAGTGCCGGCGTGGGTGTGGGTGGTCGGGTTTGTCAGCCTGATCAGCCTGATCAATATGCGCAGCATCAACCTGGTGGCGCACTTCAACCTGCTGTTCGTGGCGGTGCAGGTGGCAATCATCGGCGTGTTCATCTACCTCTGCGTGCGCGGCCTGCACCATGGCGAAGGGATGGGTACCACCTGGAGCCTGCTGCCCTTCGCCGACAACCAGACCCAGCTCAGCGCCCTGGCCGCTGGCGCGACCATTCTGTGCTTCTCGTTCCTGGGCTTCGACGCAGTCACCTGCCTGTCGGAAGAAACCCGCGACCCGGGCAAGACCATCCCACGGGCGATCTTCCTCACCGCGCTGATCGGCGGGATGGTGTTCATCCTGGTGTCGTACTTCATCCAGGCCTACTTCCCGACCATGGCGCGCTTCCATGACCAGGAAGCTGCCTTGCCGGAAATCGCCCTGTACGTGGGCGGCAAGCTGTTCCAGTCGGTGTTCATCGCCTGCACCGTGATCAATACCATCGCCTCGGGCCTGGCCTCGCAGACCAGCGTGTCACGCTTGCTGTACGTGATGGGCCGCGACAACGTGATCCCGGCCAGCATCTTTGCCCGCCTGCATTCGCGCTACAAGACGCCGGTCATGAACATCGCGGTGGTGGGGTTGATTTCGCTGTCGGCCATCTTCTTCGACCTGGTCACGGCCACTTCAATCATCAACTTCGGCGCCCTGGTGGCCTTCAGCTTCGTCAACCTGTCGGTGATCAACCACTGCTACCTGCGCGAGGGCAATCGCCAGGGGCTGGCCAACAAGCTCAAGTACTTGGTGCTGCCGACCATCGGCTTCTGCATCATCGTTTCGCTGTGGCTGGACTTGAACGCGCACTCGCTGATGTTTGGCGGCATCTGGGCATTGTTCGGCTTGTGCTACCTGGCCTGGCTGACCAAGGCCTTCAGGGTTGCCCCACCGAACTGCATCGCTGAATGACCCACGCTGCCGACAACGCCCGCGCCTGATAGCGGGCGTTGCGCTTGATCGAAAAGGAAAGCCCCTATGCCGCTGCGCCGCCTCTCCATCCAGTGGAAGATCACCCTGCTTGCCGGCTTGTGCCTGCTGGCCATCGTCGCCCTGCTGGTCGCCACCTCGCTGACCCAGGCCCGGCGCAGCGCGGCACTGGTCAACCAGGCCAACACCAAAATGCTCGACCAGAGCGCGCACCTGCGCCTGCAAGCGCACGCCCAGACCCAGGCATTGCGCATCCAGCGCTATTTCATGGACGCTTATCAGTATGGCAATGGCTTGCGCCGCTTGGTGCAGGTATTGAAGGCCCGCGGCGGCAGCGACCTGCGCGGCGACCTGACCCGCGAAGCGCGTGCCAGCCTGGCCGGCAACCCGGATGTGATCGGCCTTTACCTAGTGTTCCAGCCCAATGCTCTGGACCACCAGGACAGCCAGTACATCGGCCAGGATGCCCTGGGCAGCAACGACAGCGGGCGGTTCTCGCTGTACTGGTCGCAACCGCGCCCTGGCACCCTCGAAGCAGAAGCCATGCCGGAATCGATGCTGGCCGACACCCGCACCAGCACCAGCGGCAGCCCGCAGAACCGCTGGCTGACCTGCCCGCAAGAGACGGCCCAGACCTGCATGCTCGAACCGTACCTCGACCAGGTCAATGGCCGCGAGGTGCTGATGACCAGCATCGCCCTGCCCCTGCTGGAAAACGGCAAGGTCATCGGCGTGATCGGCCTGGACATTGGCCTGGACAACCTCCAGCAGCTGAGCCTGGACGGCCGTCAGGAGCTGTTCGATGGCCAGGGCCAGGTCAGCATCGTCAGCCCGGCCGGCCTGCTGGCAGGCCACAGCCGCGACAGCTCTCAGCTCGGCAAGGCGCTGAGCACGAGCGTGGCGAGCGGCCTGCTGCGGGTTGCCCACCCCTTCGCGCCGATCCCCGATGCAGCCCCCTGGCAGGTACTGCTTGAAGTGCCACAAAGCGTCCTGCGAGCGCCAGCGGTCGCCCTCAACCAACGGCTGGACGCGAACAACCAGCGCGCCAACCTCACCAGCCTGATGATCGGCCTCGGCGCTGCCGTGCTGGGCCTGCTGCTGGTCTGGCTGACCGCACGCGGGGTAACCCGGCCGATACTTGCCGTAGCAGCGCGCCTGGAGGACATCGCCAGCGGTGAAGGGGACCTGACCCGCCGTCTGGACTACGCCCGCGAGGACGAACTGGGCCGGCTGACTGGCTGGTTCAACCGCTTCCTCGACAAACTCCAACCCGTAATTGCACAGGTCAAGGGCTCGCTGCAGGAAGCCCGCGGCACCGCCGACCAGTCCGCTGCCATCGCCAGCCAAACCAGCAACGGCATGCAGCAACAGCACCGGGAAATCGAGCAGTTGGCCACCGCCGCCAACGAAATGAGCGCTACCGCACTGGATGTCGCCCACAATGCCGCCCAGGCAGCTCAGGCGGCTCGTGGCGCCGACCAGGCGAGCCGCGAGGGCCTGCAACTGATCGCCAGTACCCGCCAGGCCATCGACCGCCTGGCCGCCGACATGACCACCGCGATGGACGAAGCACGCGCCTTGGAAAGCCGCAGCGAGCAAATTGGCTCGGTGCTGGATGTGATCCGCGCCATTGCCGAGCAGACCAACCTGCTGGCGCTCAATGCCGCCATCGAAGCCGCCCGGGCTGGCGAAGCCGGACGCGGTTTTGCCGTGGTCGCCGATGAAGTGCGCAGCCTGGCCCAACGCACCCAGGTATCGGTCGAGGAAATCCGCCAGGTCATCGAAGGCTTGCAGCAAGGCACCGAGGATGTGGTGGGCGCCATGCATGAAGGCCAACGCCAGGCCCAAGCCAGCGCAACGCGCATGGAGCAGGCACTGCCGGCCCTGCAGCGAATCGGCGAGGCGGTGGCGGTGATCAGCGACATGAACCTGCAGATCGCCTCGGCAGCGGAAGAGCAAAGTGCGGTGGCCGAGGAAGTGAACCGCAACGTGGCCGGCATCCGCGATGTGACAGAATCGCTGTCTGGCCAGGCCGAGGAGTCGGCGCGGATCAGCCAGGCACTGAACCGGCTGGCCAACCAGCAGCAAGCCTTGATGGAGCAGTTTCGCGTCTAGTCTGTACTGGCCGCTTCGCGGGGCAAGCCCGCCCCCACAGGATTATCACCAGCCTTGAGAGCGGTGCCGCACCTGTGGAGCGGGCTTGCCCCGCGAAGAGGCCGGTACAGGCAACCCACCTTTTGAAAGAGCTTTACCCATGGAAGCAGCACACAAACCCCCATTCTTCGACATCACCAGCGAACAAGGCCTGCTACGCACCTCGATCGCCGTCACCCTGTTCATCGCCACCATCGGCATCGCCTTCGGCCTGGCCTCCGGCTCGTTCTCGATCATCTTCGACGGCGTCTATTCACTGGTCGACGCCAGCATGAGCGGGCTGTCGCTGGTGGTGGTCAAGCTGATCACCTCGCACACCACCACCGCGCACATGTCACGCAAACTGCGCGAGCGCTTCACCATGGGCTTCTGGCACCTGGAGCCGATGGTGCTGGCGCTCAATGGCATCCTGCTCAGCGGCGTGGCCATCTATGCGCTGATCAACGCCGTCAGCAGCGTGCTGCAAGGCGGGCGCCACCTGGAATTCGGCATTGCCATGGTCTACGCGGTACTCACCGTGATTGCCTGCGTGACCATCGCGGTGATCGAAGCTCGGGCCAACCGCAAGCTGTGTTCGGACTTCGTGCGCATGGACGTCAAGGGCTGGGTGATGTCGGCCAGCATTACCGCCGCGTTGCTGATCGCCTTCTGCTTTGGTTATGCCGTGCAAGGCACGCAGTGGGAGTGGATGTCACCGTACATCGACCCGGCGGTACTGGCACTGGTCTGCCTGGTGATCATTCCGTTGCCGTTGTCGGTGGTACGCCAGGCATTTTCGGAGATTTTCCTGGTGACACCGGGCGACCTCAAACTGCATGTCGACGAGGTAGCCAAGGCATTCGTCGCGCGCCACGGCCTGCAGTCGTACCGCGCTTATGTGGCCAAGGTGGGGCGCTCGCGGGAGATCGAGCTGTACTTCATCGTGCCGACCGGCATGGGCGCGAAAACCATCGATGAGTGGGATGCACTGCGCAACGAGATCGGTGATGCCGTGGGCGGCGAAGGGCCGGACCGCTGGCTGACCGTGGTGTTTACCGGCGACCCGGAGTGGGCCGAGTAACGGGGCCGCTTTGCAGCCCATCGCCGGCTCGCCGGCGATGGGCCAAGGCAAGCAACACGAGCCAGAAACGACAAAGCCCGCGACCGTTGCCGGTAGCGGGCTTTGACTTACTGCGTATGGTGGGTCGTGTAGGATTCGAACCTACGACCAATTGGTTAAAAGCCAACTGCTCTACCAACTGAGCTAACGACCCGTTGGATGGCGCGTATAATACTGATTTCTAACGGGAAATCAACACCCTACGGCAAAAAAATCAAAAATAACGCGTCGGGTCGCTCACACCGGCAGCTTTGAAGCCATCGGCACGCAGGCGGCAGCTGTCGCACTTGCCGCAGGCACGGCCCTGCTCATCGGCCTGGTAGCAGGACACCGTCAAGCTGTAGTCCACACCGCGGGCGATGCCCTCCTGAACGATCTGTGCCTTGCTCAGGTTCTGCAACGGCGCCTGGATACGGAAGCCCTGCCCTTCGACGCCCGCCTTGGTCGCCAGGTTGGCCATGCGCTCGAAGGCTTCAACGAATTCGGGGCGGCAGTCCGGGTAACCGGAGTAGTCCACGGCATTGACGCCAATGAAGATGTCACGCGCTTCGAGCACTTCCGCCCAACCCAGGGCCAGGGACAGAAACACAGTGTTGCGCGCTGGCACGTAGGTGACTGGAATCCCCTCACCGGGGGTTTCCGGTACATCGATGCTGCTGTCGGTCAGGGCCGAGCCACCGATACCGTCCAGGCTCAGGCCGATGACCTTGTGCTCGACCACCCCGAGGTCGCGAGCCACGCGGGCAGCGGCATCGAGTTCTGCACGATGACGCTGGCCGTAGTCGAAACTCATGGTGTAACAGCTGTAGCCCTCGGCCTTGGCCATGGCAACAACGGTGGCCGAGTCGAGGCCGCCAGACAGCAGGATTACCGCGCGTTTTTCAGTCATGTACTGCTACTCCTCAATCAACGTCCGGGTTCGTCGTTCCACAGCAGCTTGTGCAGCTGCAGCTGGAAGCGTACGGGCAGGTTGTCGGCAATGATCCAGTCGGCCAGGTCACTCGCGCGCACCTGGTGATGGCTAGGCGAGAACAATACCTCGCCGGCACGCTCGGCAAGGTTGTACTGGATCAGCTTGGACACCGCCCAGTCATAGTCCTCGCGCGAGCAGATCACGAACTTGACCTGGTCGTTGCGGGTCAAGTGCTCGATGTTCTCATAGCGATTACGGTGCGACTCCTCGGAGCCTGGCGTCTTCAGGTCGACCACACGGCTGACGCGGGTGTCGGTACCCGAAATATCCAGCGCGCCGCTGGTCTCCAGCGAAACCTCGTAGCCGGCATCGCACAGTTGCTGAAGCAACGGCAAGGCATTGGGCTGGGCCAACGGCTCGCCGCCCGTTACGCAGACGTAACGCGGCTTGAAACCGGCCACCTGTTCCATGATCGAATCGAGTGTGCGCAGGGTGCCGCCGCTGAACGCGTAGGCACTGTCGCAGTACTGACAGCGCAGGGGGCAACCGGTCAGGCGCACGAAAACCGTGGGCAGCCCAGCCGTTCGTGTTTCACCCTGCAAAGAGTAAAAAACTTCGGTGATGCGTAGTGTGTCTTGCATGATCGCCACGGGCGTGACAGCTAAACAGGCTGTCCGCCTCCGTCAGGCACTGTCGCGGACTCGACATGGCGTTATCCGCTGCAGCGTGTTTAAGAAAAAGGGCAGTGATTCTAACGAAAAAACCCGCGACTGGCGCGGGTTTCTTGCGAAGGGTGCTGCTTAGAGCTTTTGCAGGTCACGCTGCGCCAGTTGCGCGGCGGATGTGCCAGGGTACTGGGTAATGACCTGTTGCAGAATGCCTTTGACCTTGTCGGTGTGGCCCATGCGGCGCTCGACGTCGGCCAGCTTGTACAGCGAATCAGGCACCTTGCTGTGCTTGGGGTACTTCTGGCTCACCTGCGCGAACGCCTGGCTGGCACCTGGCAGGTCACCCTTGGCCAGGTTCACCTCACCCAGCCAATACTGGGCATTGCCGGCGTACTGGCTGTTGGGGTACTTGCGCAGGAAGGCGTTGAACGCCTGGCTGGCCTTGTCGAAGTCCTTCTGCTTGATCAGGTCGAAAGCAGCATCGTAATAGAGCTTCTCTTTCGCCGGATCACCGGGCTCGCCACTGGCGGCCGGTTGTTGCGCAGCGGCGCCAGCGGCACCTGCTGCTGCACCGGCGGCGGCATTGGATGCGCCCCCGGTAGAGGAATTGTCAGGGGTCGCGGCAGGCGCGGCACCACTGTTGATGCGACGGTCCAGGTCCTGGTATCGCTCCAGGTTTTCCTGCTTCATGCGCGACACATCGTTTTGCAGCTCTTCGATGATGCCTTGCTGGCGGGAAAGCTGGTCCTGCATCTGTTGCAGCTGCATGAACAGCTGGCCCTGTGCCGAGGCAGGGGTTGAAGCCCCTGCCCCGGCATAGGCGCCGCTCGTGCCATAACCCGCAGGCGGATAACTGCCTGCGTTGTCATCTACTACAGGGACCTCAGCCCAGGCCGCGAGCGGCAGGCTGAGTGCGAGGACGGTTACTACACGGCGGCACATTCGCATGGGAACTTACTTACGCAGTTCTACGCGACGGTTCTGAGCCCAGGATTGCTCGTCGTTGCCGGTAGCAACAGGACGCTCTTCACCGTAGGAGACCAGTTCCAGCTGAGCAGGGGAAACGCCCTGCAGAACCAGGTAACGCTGAACGGCCTTGGCACGACGCTCACCCAGAGCCATGTTGTACTCGCGGGTGCCGCGCTCGTCGGTGTTGCCTTCCAGAACAACGCGGTTGCCGTTGGACTTCAGGTCCTTGGCGTGAACGTCCAGAGCGCGCATGGCTTCTGGCTTCAGGTCCGAGCTGTCGTATTCGAAGTAGAAGGTGGTGATTGCGCGCAGGGCGGCTTCTTCGCTCAGGGAGCCGTCGACAGCGCCAGTGTTGGCACCGTAGCCAGCGTTCGGGTCAACAGCGCCTTCACCAGCGTTGTCACCGCCTTTCGAGGAGCAACCTACAGCTACAGCCATGGCCAGAGCCAGCGCAGCGAATTTACCAAACTTCAGCATTTCCATCGTGAAACTCCTAATGAAACCCCAGTGTGTTAAGCAAAACGTATTACGCCGCAATCAGTTCAGGTAAGGGGACCAGGACGGTTCTCTGACTTCGCCTTGAGCGGTAGGAAGTGGGAGCCTCACGCGGCCATTAAGCGACACGAGCATCAAGACTCCCCGGCCCTGCTGGCGGGTGGCGTAGATTAGCATGGTGCCGTTTGGCGCAACAGTGGGAGACTCATCAAGACTTGTTTCTGAGAGAATCTTTACACTTCCGCGCTGCAAGTCCTGTGCCGCCACTTTGAAGTTGGTGAAGCCCTGCTGACGGTGGATCATCACCAGCGTCTTTTCGTCCGCCGAAAGTTTCGGGTTGGCGTTGTAGTTACCAACGAAAGTTACGCGCTCGGCGCTACCACCACTGACCGACTGTTTGTAGATCTGCGGCTTGCCGCCACGGTCGGAGGTGAAGTACAGGGTGTTGCCATCCTTGCCCCAGAACGGCTCGGTATTGATACCGGGGCCGGCAGTGACACGGCTGATCTGACGCGAAGCCACGTTCATCACGTAGATGTCCGGGTTGCCATCTTTCGACAGCACGAACGCCAGGCGCGAACCGTCAGGCGACCAGGCCGGTGCACCGTTGAGGCCTTCGAAGTTGGTGACCTGCTCACGGCGGCCGGTGTCGATGTGCTGCACGAAGATGCGCGGGCGCTTCTGCTCGAACGACACATAGGCAATACGCTTGCCATCCGGTGCAAAGCGTGGCGACAGGATCGGCTCACGCGATTGCAGCAGGGTCACTGCCCGGGCACCGTCGTAGTCCGAGCGCTGCAGGGTGTAACGGGTGTTGTTGGTGGAGAAACGCTCGGCCGTCACGTACAGCATGCGGGTAGAGAACGCACCCTTGATGCCGGTGAGCTTTTCGAACGACTGGTCGGCGATGTAGTGCGACATGTCACGCAGTTGGTCGACGCTGCCCGCCACGCTGCCGGTCAGCACTTGCTGCTCGGTGGCGACGTTGAACAGGGCGTACTGCACCTGCAGGCGGCCGCCGGACGGCACGATGCTGCCGACCATCACGTACTGCGCACCCAACGCCTTCCAGTCGCGGAAGATGACTTCGCTGGCCTGGGAAGGCTGGCTGATCATGTTCTGCCGCGGGATCGGCGAGTAGTAGCCGGAGTTGCGCAGGTCGTTGCCAATGATGTCAGCCATGTCTTCGGGCAGCACGCTGCCGCCCTGCAGACCGAACGGCACTACCGCGATGGGCGTGGCCCGGTCGCTGCCGCTGGTGACCAGGATGTTCTTTTCCTCTGCTACGGCCATGCCTGCCACGCAGCACAGCATGACCAGCAGTCCTCGAAGGAGTTTAATCACAACGCTAGATCCTCAGGAGTAAATGTCATCTTGAACGAACGATACCTGTTGAAATCGCTCGGCTTCATACCCTGCATTTCGGTCAGACGACCGATGTTCTTCATCGCTGCCACCGCCGAACTGTCAAACGGGCCGTCGCCACTGGAGCGCAACACGCTGACGTTGGTGATGGTGCCATCTGGCAGCATGTTGATCTGCAGGACTACCGTCATGCCCTTGCGCGCGGAAGGCGGACGTGCCCAGCCCTCGGCTGCGCGCATGCGGATCAGGTCGTCGAAATCGCCGGCCACCTGGTCACCTTGCTCGTCAGCCAGCGCCTGCTGCCGCTCGGTGGTATCGGACAACAGCTCGGCCAGGGCCTGGGCTTTCTTGTCTTCTGCCGACTTGCGGGCCGCTTCCTGTGCCTTTTTCTTCTGGGCGTCTGCCGCGGCCTTTTTCTTGGCCTCTTCAGCTGCCTTCTTCTTCGCGTCCTCGGCCGCCGCTTTCTTCTTGGCGTCCTCGGCTGCTTTCTTCTTGGCCTCTTCGGCTGCCTTTTTCTTGGCATCCTCGGTGGCTTGTTTTTTCGCTTCCTCGGCGGCCTCTTTCTTGGCGTCCTCGGCGGCTTTCTTCTTGGCCTCTTCCTCAGCCTTCTTCTTGGCGATGTCGGCCTGCTGTTTCTCGGCGGCTTTCTTCGCCTCATCGGCCTTCTTGGCTTCGGCGGCTTTCTTGGCCTCGGTGGCCTCTTTCGCCTCGGCGGCCTTGGCGGCGTCCTCGGCCTTCTTGGCTTCGGCGGCCTCGCGAGCCTCCTCGGCCTTTTGAGCGGCGTCGGCTTTCTTTTGTTCCGCGGCCTTCACGGCCTCTTGCTCGACCTTCTTCTGCTCCAGCTGCTCGACTTCGGTCTGGCGCGAGGCGGTTTTCTTCGCTTCCCCGGCAATCTTCTGATTGGTCTGGGTAGTCGCCTGGCTCTTGGACTTGAGCTGATACAGAGTAGCCTGGACGATCGGCTTGGAAGGCGGCAGTTCAGGCGTCATGGCAAAACTGACGAACAGCATAGCGAACACCAGCACATGCAGGCCGATGGCCCAGACACTGGGCCAGAAGTAGCTTTCCGAGGCGGATGGCTCTCGCTGTTGCATCAGGGCGCCTCGGTAATCAGGCCAACGTTACCGACACCGGCCTTCTGCAACCCGCCCATGGCACCCATGACCGCGCCGTAGTCGACAGCCTTGTCGCCACGAATGAAGACCTGGGTCTGCTTGCCCTGGTCACGACCGGCAGCAATGATCTTGGTCACTGCGTTGGTCATGTCGGGCAAGGTCATGGCCTTGTCCATCTGTTTATCGGTATCGACTTCGCTGCCGAGGTTCCAGTAGTAGGTCTTGTCGGCCTTGATGGAGATGGTGAGAATCTGGACGTTGTTGTCTTGCGGCAAGGCTTCACTGGAAACCTTGGGCAGGTCGACCTTCACGCCCTGGTTGAGCATGGGGGCCGTCACCATGAAGATGACCAGCAGCACCAGCATCACGTCGATGTAGGGCACCACGTTCATCTCGGCGACCGGCTTGCGTTTGTGGCGAACTCGGGCCATGGGCTTCTACCTGATTACTCTTCGCTGGTGTGCACTTTGCGGTGCAGGATCGCCTGGAACTCGTCGGCGAAGGTGTAGTAACGGCCGATCAGCACTTCGCTGCGTGCGGCGAAACGGTTGTAGGCGATAACCGCAGGGATTGCCGCGAACAGGCCGATTGCGGTGGCGATCAGGGCTTCGGCGATACCTGGGGCAACCGTGGCCAAAGTGGCCTGCTGGGCGCTGGCCAGGCCGCGGAAGGAGTTCATGATGCCCCACACGGTACCGAACAAGCCGATGTACGGGCTGGTCGAACCAACAGTGGCGAGGAACGGCAGGCTCTGCTCGAGCTTTTCTTCCTCACGCGAGATGGCCACGCGCATGGCCCGGCCAACGCCCTCCATGACCGCGTCCGGGTCTACGCCAGGCTGCTGGCGCAGGCGCGAAAACTCCTTGAAACCTGCGCGGAAGACTTGCTCCACGCCCGAGTCCGGGTCCGGGTTACTGCCTGCCTGACGGTACAGCTTGGACAGGTCGATACCCGACCAGAAGCGCTCCTCGAAGGCATCCAGCGCACGACGACCGGCGCGCAGCATGGTGCTGCGCTGAAAGATCATGATCCATGAGGTGACCGAGGCGGCCACCAGGATCAGCATTACCAGCTGTACCACCACGCTGGCATTGCTGACCAGACTCCACATGGAGGTATGGTCGACGACGTTAGCTTCCACGCTTATTCTCCTGCATTCGATTGAGTACCCGAGCCGTCCGCCATAAAGGCGTCGCGCAGCTTGGGGGGTATGGCTCGGGGTTTGAAAGTGTCGGCGCGCACGGCGGCCACCAGGAACTGCCCCTCGCAGAGCAGCGTTTCATCCTTTTCCCGCCAGACCTGCTGCACGAAGCGCAGGCTGGCACGATTGAGTTCAAGTACTTGCGCGGTGACCCGTAGCTCATCGTCCAGCCGCGCCGGCGCGTGATAGCGCGCCTCGCTGGAATGGACCACGAACAACAGGTTTTCACCGGCCAGCTGCGACTGGGAAAAGCCCAGGTGCCGCAACCGCTCGGTACGCGCGCGCTCCATGAATTTCAGGTAGTTGACGTAATACACCACGCCGCCCGCATCGGTGTCTTCGTAATAGACGCGACAACGGTGGGCGAACGGTTCGAGCTGATTTTGCGCGCGCATACTCTAGTGCTTACTCCTCAGCTTGCCAATCCGCTGCGGCAACTGTTTTTTCTTCATTAATGTCTTATTGCCAGCGCGCCTGTGGCATGCCAGCGGTAGGACCACAAAAAGCCGGTTTTGATCTGTCATTCATCGCCTGGCTCGGAAAAATCACTACCCTCCCCCAGGCGCCCGGGAACATTCAGGCCAAAGTGCAGGTAGGCATGCCGGGTGACCACACGGCCGCGCGGCGTGCGCATGATGTAACCCTGCTGGATCAGGTAGGGCTCGAGCACGTCCTCGATGGTGTGACGCTCTTCGCTGATGGCTGCCGCAAGGTTGTCTACCCCCACCGGGCCACCGTCGAATTTCTCGATCATGGTCAACAGCAGGCGGCGGTCGGAGTGGTCGAAACCACGCTCGTCGACGTCAAGCAGGTTCAGCGCAAGGTCTGCCACGGCCTTGGTGATCTGGCCCTTGCCGCGCACCTCGGCGTAGTCGCGCACACGGCGCAGCAAGCGGTTGGCGATACGTGGCGTGCCACGGGCACGCCGGGCGATCTCGAAGGCGCCCTGGTCTTCGATGACCAGGCCCAGGATACCGGCGGAACGGCTGACAATGGTCGCCAGGTCCTTGTCGCTGTAGAACTCCAGGCGCTGAACAATGCCGAAACGGTCCCGCAAGGGGTTGGTCAGCATGCCGGCACGGGTGGTGGCCCCCACCAGGGTGAAGGGCGGCAGGTCGAGCTTGATCGAACGTGCGGCGGGCCCCTCGCCGATCATGATGTCGAGCTGGAAGTCTTCCATTGCCGGGTAGAGCACCTCTTCGACGACCGGTGAAAGCCGGTGAATTTCGTCGATGAACAGCACGTCATGGGGCTCAAGGTTGGTCAGCATCGCCGCCAGGTCGCCCGGGCGCTCGAGAATTGGCCCCGAGGTACTCTTGACCGACACGCCCATTTCCTGGGCGATGATGTTGGCCAGGGTGGTCTTGCCCAGCCCTGGCGGGCCGAAGATCAAGGTATGGTCAAGCGACTCGCTGCGGCCACGCGCGGCCTGGATGAACAGCGCCATCTGCTCGCGCACCACGGGCTGCCCGATGTAGTCATCCAGGCGCAAGGGGCGGATCGCGCGGTCCTGGACCTCTTCGCGGTCACGCCCACTGGCGGCGATCAGACGGTCGGCTTCGATCACTTGGTAATCATCCCTTTGAGGCTGCGGCGGATCAGCTCTTCACTGCTCAGGCCGGCCTTGTCCTTGATGGCGGACACTGCCTTGCTGGCTTCCTGGGGTTTGTAGCCCAGGGAAACCAATGCACTGACCGCATCGGCCTCGGCCGAGGAGTCGCCGCTGGCCGGTACCGGCCCGTCGGACACCAGGGTGAACATGGCCGGCGAGGTCTCCCAGGCCTTGAAGCGGTCCTTGAGTTCGACCAGCAGGCGTTCGGCGGTCTTCTTGCCAACACCCGGCACGCGCACCAGGGCCGAGGTGTCCTGGGCCTGCACGCAGCGCACCAACTCGTCGGCTTCCAGGCCCGACATCAATGCCAGCGCCAGCTTCGGCCCGACGCCATTGAGGCGAATGAGTTCGCGGAACAGTTCGCGCTCGCGCTTTTCGTGGAAGCCATAGAGCAAGTGGGCGTCTTCACGTACCACCAGGTGGGTGTGCACGGTCACCGTTTCGCCAACCTTGGGCAGGCGATACAGGGTGGTCATGGGCACTTCCAGCTCGTAGCCCACGCCATTGACGTCGATAATCAGGTGCGGCGGTTGTTTTTCCGCCAGGGTGCCGCGCAAACGTCCAATCACGTTCCGATCCTTCCTCTCGGGGAGCCGGTCAAAGACCGCTCAACCCTATCAGCAAATGCGCCGGGTGAGCTTGCCACCCGAACAAAATGTGTATCAGCGCATGAAGCGCTTACAGACGCAAGCGCCCACCGCGTCGGCGTGCCGTGGCCAAGCCATGTGGCACCAGGCTGGAGCGGGTATGGGCATGGCACAGGGCGATGGCGAGGGCGTCGGAGGCGTCGATCTGCGGCTTTTGCGTCAGCTTGAGCAGGTGCATGACCATCATCATCACTTGCTCCTTGTTGGCACCGCCCGTGCCCGCGACGGCCTGCTTGACCTGGGTGGCGCTGTATTCGGCGATTTCCAGCCCCGCCTCGGCCGCCGCCACGATCGCCGCACCGCGGGCCTGGCCGAGCTTGAGCGCCGAGTCGGGGTTGCGGGCCATGAACACCCGTTCGATGCCCATGGTTACCGGTTCGTGCAGCCTGATGACCTCGCCGACACCGCGAAAGACGATCTGCAGACGTTCATGCAACTCGCCACTGCCCGTGCGGATACAACCCGACGCCACATACTCGCAACCACGGGCCGTTTGGCGAACCACGCCGTAACCGGTGATCCGCGAGCCGGGGTCGATACCAAGAATCAGAGTCATAACGCCTGTCGTATTTAGGGATGCATTTTTGCAAACTGCACCGGCCCTTTCGCGGGGCAAGCCCGCCCCCACAGGTACCCCGCTGGCCTTAAGGATGGCAGGGACCTGTGGGAGCGGGCTCGCCCCGCGAAAGGGCCGGTACAGACGCTGAAAAACTCACATGCCGGGCTTGATCCGCCAGCACACCTTAGCCGAGTTTTTCCATGATCTCGTCAGAAATCTGCGCATTGGAATAGACGTTCTGCACGTCGTCCAGGTCCTCGAGCATGTCGATCAGCTTGAGCACCTTTTCTGCGCCTTCCAGGTCGAGATCGGCGCTGGTGGTCGGCTGCATGACGATTTCGGCGTCATTGGCATTGAAGCCGGCCTCTTCCAGGGCATTACGCACAGCGTAGAAGCTGTTGAAGGAAGTGAAGACGTCGAACGAGCCATCGTCATTGCTCACCACGTCGTCGGCATCGGCCTCCATCGCGGCTTCCATCAAGGCGTCTTCATCCACGCCCGGCGCGAAGCTGATCTGGCCCTTGCGCTCGAACAGGTAGGCCACCGAGCCATCGGTACCGAGGTTGCCACCACACTTGGTGAAGGCATGACGCACGGCCGCGGCAGTACGGTTGCGGTTGTCGGTCATGGCCTCGACCATGATCGCCACGCCACCTGGGCCGTAACCCTCGTAGCTGAGCTCTTCGACGTTGTCGCTTTCGTTGGTGCCAGCACCACGGGCAACAGCGCGGTCGATGATATCGCGGCTCATGTTGGCGCCAAGGGCCTTGTCCAGCGCCAGACGCAGGCGCGGGTTGGACGCCGGGTCACCGCCGCCCTGCTTGGCTGCAACGGTCAGCTCACGGATCCACTTGGTAAAGACCTTGCCTCTCTTGGCATCCTGGCGCTCTTTGCGGTGCTTGATGTTCGCCCACTTGGAATGACCAGCCATAACGACTCCAAATTCTTTGAAACACAAACAATTGCGCCCCTGACGGGGCGCAACGACAAAAAAACCTGCGCCGTAACGCAAAGGCGCATCCATGTGGATGCGCCTGGGGCCCGCTTACTCGACCTTGGTCTGTTCGCGCAGGCGGATATGCAGCTCGCGCAAGGCCTTGGCGTCGACCATGCCTGGAGCCTGGGTCATGACGCAGGCAGCGCTCTGGGTTTTCGGGAAGGCGATCACTTCACGGATCGACTGGGCGCCGGTCATCAGCATGACCAGGCGATCCAGGCCGAAGGCCAGGCCACCGTGAGGCGGGGCGCCGAACTTCAGGGCGTCGAGCAGGAAACCGAACTTCTCTTCCTGTTCTGCCGCTTCGATACCCAGCAGACGGAACACCGCCTGTTGCATCTCTTTGCGGTGGATACGGATCGAGCCGCCACCCAGTTCGGTGCCGTTCAGAACCATGTCGTAAGCACGCGACAGCGCGGTGGCCGGGTTGGCCTCCAGCTCTTGCGGGGAGCACTTCGGTGCAGTGAACGGGTGGTGCAGCGCAGTGAAGCTGCCGTCGTCGTTCTCTTCGAACATCGGGAAGTCGACAACCCACATCGGCGCCCATTCGCAGGTGTGCAGGTTGAAGTCGTTACCCACCTTGATCCGCAGCGCGCCCAGGGCTTCGCTGACGATCTTGGCCTTGTCGGCGCCGAAGAACACGATGTCGCCGTCGACTGCGCCCACGCGATCAAGGATCACGTTGAGGTTGGCCTCAGGGATGTTCTTGACGATCGGCGACTGCAGGCCTTCGACGCCTTTGGCGCGCTCGTTGACCTTGATGTACGCCAGGCCCTTGGCACCGTAGATGCCGACGAACTTGGTGTACTCGTCGATCTTGCTGCGCGGCATGCTGGCGCCGCCTGGCAGACGCAGGGCGGTAACGCGGCACTTAGGATCGTTGGCCGGGCCTGCGAAGACCTTGAACTCGACGTCCTTGAGCTGATCGGCAACGTCGACCAGTTCCAGCGGGTTACGCAGGTCTGGCTTGTCGGAACCGTAACGGCGCATGGCTTCTTCGAAGGTCATGTGCGGGAATTCACCGAACTCCAGGTCCAGGACTTCCTTGAACAGCTTGCGGATCATGCTCTCGGTGAGGCCCATGATCTCGGCTTCATCGAGGAAGCTGGTCTCGATGTCGATCTGGGTGAATTCCGGCTGGCGGTCAGCACGCAGGTCTTCGTCACGGAAGCATTTGGCGATCTGGTAGTAACGGTCGAAACCGGCAACCATCAGCAACTGTTTGAACAGCTGGGGCGACTGCGGCAGGGCAAAGAAGCTGCCAGCGTGGGTGCGGCTCGGCACCAGGTAGTCACGCGCGCCTTCTGGGGTGGCGCGGGTGAGGATCGGCGTCTCGACGTCAAGGAAGCCGTTCTCGTCGAGGAAGCGACGGATGCTGCTGGTGATGCGCGAACGCAGACGCAGCTTGTCGGCCATTTCCGGACGACGCAGGTCGATGAAGCGGTAGCGCAGGCGGGTTTCCTCGCCGACGTCGGAGTATTCGTTGAGCGGGAACGGCGGCGTTTCGGCCTCGTTGAGCACCTGCAGTTCGTAGCCCAGCACTTCGATGCCACCGGAGGCCATGTTCGGGTTGACCGCGCCTTCCGGACGGCGGCGTACCTTGCCGGTGATCTGCACGACGTACTCGCTGCGCACACGGTCGGCGGCAGCGAAGGTTTCGGCGCGATCAGGGTCGAATACGACCTGGGCCATGCCCTCGCGGTCACGGATGTCGAGGAAGATCACCCCGCCGTGGTCGCGGCGACGATGGACCCAGCCGCAAAGGGTGACTTCCTGGCCGTCCAGGCTCTCGTTCAGTTGGCCGCAATAATGGCTGCGCATCATGATGGTGGTTTCGCTTCTCGTGATTCGTGTATTCGGTGGAGGCCTTGGCCGCCCAGAGGGCTAATACTGCAAGACCCGGTCACAGCATTCAACTCAGTCGGCCTTGTCGCCGCCTGCCAGATTCTTTTTTGCCCCGGTCTTGAAGTCGGTTTCGTACCAACCGGTGCCGCTCAGGCGAAAGCCTGGGACAGACAGCAGCTTCTTCAGTGCCGGCGCCTGACAGGCCGGGCAATCGGTCAGCGGCGCGGCGCTGATCTTCTGCAGCGCTTCCATGCGGTGCTCGCAGGACGCACATTGATAGTCATAAAGGGGCATGGGTGTCTCTCGTCAACCATAACGCTGGCTGCCGGGGCAGCAAAAAGCGGGATTATATATGGTTAGCAAGCACTGCGCAGCCCGCCTGGCGATCAGCGTGCACTCGGCGGGTCGAGCAGCCAGGCGACGCAGATCACGCGGATCAGGCCGCTGAAGTTGCGTACCCCACCCTGGCGCAGATGTACCTCGCGGTCCACATACGACAGCACCGCACTGACCGAACAGCGGTTGGCCTCGGCGATACGCTCCAGAATGCCCCAGTAGACTGCTTCCAGCCGCAGGCAGGTTGAAAACCCATTGAGCCGGACCGAGCGTGACACCGGCCTGATCTGCAGCATGTCGAAATCGGCCTTGAAGGGGTCGACGCATTGCTTGCCTGGCCACCCCCCCTGACCAGCGCCCCGCTTGTCCACCTGCCACATACTCGCCATCGGGCCACTCCATCCATCGACTGTCATTGCCCTGCACCCAGGGCTACGGCAGCCATGAAGCGCCAGCCTGCGCATCCGCAGCAGCGGCAAAACCTTCCCGCAGAAATGCAGAAAGCCCGGTTGCCGTGACGGCAACCGGGCTTTTCAGGCATTTCTGACGCTACGGCGGCTATTTACCGTCAAGCAACACGCGCAGCATCCAGGCAGTCTTTTCGTGTACCTGCATGCGCTGGGTCAGCAAGTCGGCGGTCGGCTCATCGCTGACCTTATCCACCACGGGGAAGATGCTGCGCGCCGTGCGCACGACCGCTTCCTGGCCTTGCACCAACTGACGGATCATCTCATCCGCCACCGGCACGCCCTCCTCCTCCTTGATCGAAGAATGCCGCGCATAAAATGCATAGGACCCCGGTGCCGGGAAGCCCAGGGCACGAATCCGCTCGGCGATCGAGTCGACCGCCAAGGCCAGCTCGTTGTATTGCTCTTCGAACATCAGGTGCAGGGTGCGAAACGAAGGGCCGGTGACGTTCCAATGAAAGTTATGGGTTTTCAGATACAGCACATAGGTATCCGACAACAGGCGCGACAGCCCGTCGACGATGGACTTACGATCTTCTTCACTGATACCGATATCGATTGCCATGAAGTTCCCCTTTCCATAAGGCTTGATGATCAAGCGGGCCCTTGACACTGTATCAACACTTGGCAAAAGCCGCCTGTGACATGGCGCAACACATCGGCTGCGCAGACCTGCGGTTTGAGTAGCCTGCGCCTTTGCTGTTAAATAGGCAGGGTGCCACCCGTGCGGATTGTCATTGCCGGGTGCATAGGCTGGCCCATCACGTGTTCGCGCTTTACACCTCATGCGCACCGTGTCGCCAGCTCTTCCTGTGATCAGCTTGTCAACTGTGAGCCAACCCCATGTTCAAGATCGTCCACCTGGTGACGGGCGTAGCGGCTTTGCTGCTATCGCTCATGCCCAGCCTGAAAACCGATGCAACACCCTTCCTGCAGCAACCCGATGCGGTCTACCTGGCACTGCTCGGCCTGCTTAACCTGGTATTGGCCCCGGTCGTGCCGCTGTACTACCGAGGTGCACGGCAACAGCTGCAACACCTGGCTTGCGCCTTGCTGGTGGTCGCCGTGGTACTGCAGACACTGACCCTGCTGGCTCGCCCCGAGATGGGCAACCTGGCTGCACTGGTCTGCGCGGTGCTGGCCGTGGCCCTGCACCTGGCCGCAGGTTTCGCCCGTGCCCCCCGCAAGGCCCGCAACAGCCAGAGCGCCCCACTGGAGGCCGGCAACCGCGATACGGGCACCGTGAAGTGGTTCAATACCTCCAAAGGCTTTGGCTTTATTTCCCGCGATTCGGGCGATGACATCTTCGTGCACTTTCGCGCTATTCGCGGCGAAGGCCACCGCATTCTGGTGGAAGGCCAGCGCGTCGAGTTTTCGGTCATGCACCGTGACAAAGGCCTGCAGGCCGAAGATGTGGTGGCAGTAACCCGTCGCTGACCTTGCCAGCCCTGGTGCAATGCCAGGGCTGCCTGAACTCAATAATGAGGGGGCGGCGCCTCTTCTCCCTCGCTGCCGTACTGCCCTACCATTTCTTCGTAACGCTTGAGCAGTTCGGCCATCTGCAGTTGCAAGCGGTCGATCACACGCCCCTGCTCGACCACCACATCATTCAACGCCTGGAGCGTGTCGTCCTGGAACGCCTGGCGGGTTTCAAGCTCGATAATTCGCGATTCAGGTGTCATATCAGGCCTCCTGGTAATCGTTGTCGAGCAGCGTGCGAAGGCGTTGACGAATGGCGTCGACCTGCCCAGGCGCATACTCGCCCGCAGGCACCCTGCCCCACACCGGCGCAGGCCAGGCCACATCGCCATGGCGGCGAACGATGACATGCATGTGCAACTGGCTGACCACATTGCCCAGCGTGGCAACGTTCATCTTGTCAGCCTTGAACTCACCCTTGAGCGCCTGCGCCAGGTCCGTGGTTTCCTTGAACAGCTGGGCCTGGTCTTCCTGACTCAAGTCGAACACTTCGCTCACGCCGGCGCGCCTGGGCACCAGGATGAACCAGGGGTAATTGGCATCTTTGCTGAGCAGCAGACGGCACAACGGGAAGTCTCCAAGCACCAGGCAATCCTGCTGCAAACGCGTATCCATCTCAAACACTGCAAAACCTCCAACAAACAAAAACGGGCCCGCCCTACACGGGGCATCGGGCAAGGATACCTTGCTTCGCAGGCGCCGGCATGCAAGCGCTGCCCTGCGCTGCACACTTTAAGTTCATCCATGCCCGCCGCCTGCACAACGGCGGTAACACAGCGCTACTTTTCGCACCAAAATGAGGCCGCAAACGAGCACACCACTACGCTTTTACCCACTCGAATGACACTGCATTAACAGTGGCCGGTAACACATTGACTTTTATGACAGCTTTTGGGTTTGAAACGCCTAACTTATCTGGCACACCATCAGACAAGCCTCAGCCCGTGTTTCCGGTACTTTCCGACCTTCGGCACCCCCATTTGTGAAAATTTCATGAACCGGGGTTAATTTTGTGCACGCTTGTTGCATTCCCTCCACACCAAGTCGGCACGACATCTGCATCAAGGGATGTACGCGACAAATAACAACAGCCGCTTTGGATACACCAGGGAGTTTCCCTAGCCGGAATCTGTAGTTACAGATTCGTTACGGTGACAGGAACGGCGCTGGCGTTGTACGGCCCGGGAATCCGGGACGTGATTTGCGACATGGAATTACCTACAAGCGACATGACCATAAAGTTCCCGAAAGGTTCTATATGCCCATATCGCCAACAACAGTCAGCGTGCTATACATTTCCGCCGACATAACAAGAAAGAGCTGCCCCATATAACTAAAAGACTTGGGCGCAGCGGTACTCTTCCTAAAAACCAAAGGAGCAAATCACGATGCGCGTGATGAAGTGGAGCATGATCGCCCTGGCCGTTTCGGCAGGGACCTCGCAATTGGCCTTCGCCTCTGCACAAGACGAGTCCAAGGGTTTCATCGAAGACAGCCAGCTGAACGTCAAAACTCGCATGCTGTACTTCAGCCGTGACTTCCGCAACAACCCAGCCGGCACCCAGAGCCGCGTGGAAGAAACCGGCCTTGGCTTCCTCGGCACTTACGAATCGGGCTTCACCCAGGGCACCGTAGGCTTCGGCGTCGACGCCATCGGCATGCTCGGTCTGAAGCTGGACAGCGGCCGTGGCCGTGCCGGCACCGGCCTGTTCCCACAAGGCTCCGACGGTCGCTCGCAAGATGATTACTCCGAAGGCGGTGGCGCTGTAAAAATGCGCATCTCCAATACCGTGCTGAAGTTCGGCGACCAGTTCACCGCCATGCCTGTATTCGCCACCGACGACAGCCGACTGCTGCCGGAAGTTGCCGAAGGCGGCCTGATCACCAGCAACGAGATCAGCGGCCTGACCCTGAACGCCGGTCACTTCACCGCGATGAATGCCCAGGCTCAGACCTACCACGACAGCCTGAATCTGAGCGAAGCCAACATCTTCGGTGGCACCTACGCCTTTACCGACAGCCTCAGCACCAGCATCTACTACTCGCGCGTCGAAGATCACTTCCGCAAGTGGTACGGCAACGTGAACTGGGCGCTGCCGATCAGCGACAAGCAAGGCCTGGTGTTCGACTTCAACATCTATGACACCAAGTCCATCGGCGACAACCGCACTGGCGCGTTCGTCACCAAGTCCGACGGCAGCAACGAACTCGACAACATCGCAGCCAGCCTGTCCGGCGCCTACAACATCGGCGCCCACACCTTTACCCTGGCCTACCAGAAGGTCAGCGGTGACGGCGACTACGCCTACGGCGTAGACGGCGGCGGTACCGTGTTCCTGGCCAACTCCATCGCCCGTTCCGACTTCAACGCCGAAGACGAGAAGTCCTGGCAGGCACGCTACGACCTGAACTTCGCCGAGTTCGGCGTACCAGGCCTGACCTTCATGACCCGTTATGCTCGCGGTAGCGGTGCAACCACCCGCACCACCGACAACGGCAAGGAATGGGAACGCGACATCGACGTCAAGTACGTGATGCAGAGCGGCCCAGCGAAGGACCTGAGCTTCCGTGTCCGTCAGGCCACTTACCGTTCCAGCGACGGTGTGTACTACGGTTCGAGCTCGATCGACGAACTGCGTCTGATCGTCGAGTACCCGCTGAGCATCCTGTAAGCCTCGCTTATAGTGCCCCGCACCTGAAAAAGCCCGGCACGATTGCCGGGCTTTTTCTTGGCTGACATTTGCCACGCCCTGGGGCATCCTGTACGCCTTCGTTTCGCCCCCGTACAATGCGGGGTCATTTCAACGTCTTAGGCAATCGACACGGCCCACCATGCGCACCAGTCAATATTTGCTCGCCACCCAGAAAGAAACCCCTGCCGACGCAGTGGTCATCAGCCACCAGCTCATGCTGCGCGCCGGCATGATCCGCAAACTGGCCTCGGGCCTGTACACCTGGCTGCCGATGGGCTTGCGAGTAATGCGCAAGGTCGAAGCCGTGGTCCGCGAAGAAATGAACGCCGCCGGCGCCCTGGAAGTGCTGATGCCAAGCATCCAGCCCGCCGAACTGTGGCAGGAATCCGGCCGCTGGGAGCAGTATGGCCCCGAGCTGCTGCGCCTCAAAGACCGCCACAACCGTGATTTCTGCGTTGGCCCGACCCACGAAGAAGTCATCACCGACCTGGCCCGTAACGAGCTGTCCAGCTATAAACAGCTGCCGCTCAACATGTACCAGATCCAGACCAAATTCCGTGACGAGATCCGCCCGCGCTTCGGCCTGATGCGCGGCCGCGAGTTCATCATGAAGGACGCCTACTCCTTCCATGCCGACCAGGCTTCCCTTCAGGAAACCTACGACCGCATGCACCAGGCGTACACCAACATCTTTACCCGCCTGGGCCTGGACTTCCGCCCGGTGCAGGCCGATACCGGCTCCATCGGTGGCAGCTATTCGCACGAATTCCACGTGTTAGCCGAGTCCGGCGAAGACGATGTGATCTTCAGCGACAGCTCCGACTACGCCGCCAACATCGAGAAGGCCGAGGCCATCCCGCGTGAAACCGTGCGCCCTGCCCCTGCCGAGGAGCTGCGCCTGGTCGACACCCCGGACGCCAAGACCATCGCGCAACTGGTCGAGCAGTTCGGCCTGCCGATCGAGAAAACCGTCAAGACCTTGATCGTGCGCGGCGCCGAAGAAGGCAAGCTGATCGCCCTGATCGTCCGTGGTGACCACGAGCTCAACGAAATCAAGGCCACCAAACTGGAACAGGTTGCCGACCCGCTGGTCATGGCCACCGAAGCCGAACTGCACGACGCCATTGGCGCCGGCGCAGGTTCGCTCGGCCCGCTGAACCTGCCGCTGGAATGCATCATCGACCGTTCGGTTGCCCTGATGAGCGACTTCGGCATTGGCGCCAACATCGACGACAAGCACTACTTCGGCGTCAACTGGGAACGCGACCTGCCGGTACCGCAAGTCGCCGACCTGCGCAATGTCGTCGAAGGCGACCCGAGCCCGGACGGCCAGGGCACCCTGGTGATCAAGCGCGGCATCGAAGTCGGGCACATCTTCCAGCTCGGCACCAAGTACAGCGAGGCGCTCAAGTGCCAGGTACTGGGCGAGAACGGCAAGCCGGTGGTGCTGTCGATGGGTTGCTACGGCATCGGCGTTTCCCGCGTGGTCGCCGCCGCGATCGAGCAGAGCTACGACGACAAAGGCATCATCTGGAACGATGCCCTGGCGCCCTTCCAGATCGCCCTGGTGCCGCTGCGCTACGAAACCGACGTGGTTCGCGAGGCTACCGACAAGCTGTATGCCGAGCTGACCGCCGCCGGTTTTGAAGTGTTGCTGGACGACCGCGACAAGAAGACCAGCCCAGGCATCAAGTTTGCCGACATGGAGCTGATCGGCATCCCGCACCGCATCGTCGTCAGCGACCGCGGGCTGGCCGAAGGCAACCTGGAATACAAGCACCGCACCGAACAGGATGCTCAAGCGCTGCCACTCAATGAAGTGCTGTCGTTCCTGCAGGCCCGCGTTCGCCGCTGATAATCAATGCACGAGTGATCATGTCCAAGCGAAGTACCTTTACCCTGGGGGGCGCCGCACTTAGCGGCGCCCTGCTCATCAGCGGCTGCGCCAACCAGATGTCCCAGCGCAGCGAGCATGAGGAGCGCGTCGAGCGCAAGTTGCTCGAACACAGTCTGCAGATCGATGTCGGCGAGCCGAAGGTGATGGAGCTGCCGCAACGACGTGTGCGCGTGCATGAGCAGAAGCGCTTCGAAGTCACCGAATTCGAAGTCACCCGTCGCTACGACCGCTACACGCCCTACCAGCCCTGGCGGGAGGTCTACGAGATCCCGCTGGGCGCGGTGGCTGTGGTGGCCGGCGTGGGCGCCAACGTGGTCAATGTGTTCGCCTTGGGCAACCTGCCCGAAAGCGTGACCCACGACTGGCTCAGCTATGGCGTGGCGGGGCTCAACCCGTTCATGAACGTGCAGTCCAACGGTCGCGCCCAGCAGAACCTTGCCGGGATCAGCGAAGTGCAGAAGGACCAGCGCGAAGAATCCACCAGCCTGCCCTGGAGCGAGCGCCTGGTCGAGGTCAAGGCCGGCAAGATGACCCACGAGCTGACCACCGACAGAAACGGCGTACTGCGCCTGAACCTGCTCGACAGCCCGTTCTCCGAGCAGAACCTCAACCACATTGGTACCCTGCACTTGCAGGTGGTGGATGAGGACAACGCGGTGCGCGGTGACGCCAGCCTGCTGGTCAGCGCCACCCTGCGCAACAAGCTGCTCGAAGCCCACGAACTGATCTTCGACGACCTGGAAGACGATGATGTCGGCCAGTGGGTACACCGGGTCAAACGCCTGTCCGAACTGGGCCTGGAAGAGGAAGCCAGCGAAATGGAGCAGAGCCTGATCGAGCTGACGCGCAACGATCCGGAACTGCAGCAGGAATTTCTGCAGTCGCTGACCAAGGCAACCGGGCGATTGGTCGCCGACCCTGGCGTGCAGTGAACTGATTCAGGGGCCGCTTTGCGGCCCCTTTCATTTAGGCGGGAACAATTCCAACTGTTCATGCGCCCCGCGCAAGTCCTTCAACCTCACCCCTACCCCCAGCAAGCGCACCGGCTTGCCACCCCGGGCAAACGCCTGCCGCAGTAACTGCCGATAACTTTCCAGGTCCCTGCCAGCCCCTGCCTGTTCCATCGTTGTCTGGCTGAAGTCATGGAACTTGACCTTGACGAAAGGCTTGTCTGGCCGGTAACTGCTGTCCATGCGGGCAATGCGTTCATTAAGGCTGTCGAGCAACGCAGGAAGACGCTCCAGGCAACTGGCCAGGTCTGGCAGGTCGGTGTCGTAGGTGTTTTCCACACTGACCGACTGCCTGCGGCTGTCGTTGTGCACGGCGCGGTCATCAATACCCCGCGCCAGCCCCCACAACCGCTCACCAAAGCTGCCGAACTCGCGCACCAGCGCCAAGCGCGACCAGTCACGCAGGTCCAGGCAGGTATCGATACCCAGCCGCGCCAGTTTGTCCGCCGTGACCTTGCCAACGCCGTGCAACCTGGCCACCGGCAAGGCCGCGACAAAGGCTTCGACTTCACCCGGGGTTATGACGAACAGCCCGTTGGGCTTGCGCCAGTCACTGGCGATCTTGGCCAGGAACTTGTTGGGTGCAACACCCGCCGACACGGTGATATGCAAGGTACGGGCAACGCGCCGGCGGATATCTTCGGCGATACGCGTGGCGCTGCCGGCATGCCACTGGCTATCGCTCACATCCAGGTAGGCTTCATCCAGCGACAGTGGCTCGATCAGCTCGGTGTAGTCACGGAAAATGGCGTGAATCTCACGGGATGCCTCGCGATAGGCTTCAAAGCGAGGCTTGACGATCAACAAGTCAGGGCAAAGCTTGAGCGCATGGCGCGATGACATGGCCGAGCGCACACCATAGGCCCGCGCTTCATAATTACAGGTGGCGATCACCCCGCGGTGGTCGGCCGACCCGCCTACGGCCATGGGCCGACCGGCCAGGCGCGGGTCATCACGCATTTCGATTGCGGCGTAGAAACAATCGCAGTCGACATGGATGATCTTGCGCAAGGACATGGATGACCGTCAGTACTGTAGATTCATACAGATAATATCGCATGCCTCCTACGCTGCAACAGATTGCACGCCGCTTGCCTCGACAATCGGCCTGAAACCCCCGCCGCGCCTGAGCCGCGTGCTTTGAGCGAGTGCTAAGGGTTTGAACGAAAAAGGTTTTTTAGGAAAAACGCTTGACATAGTTGCGTAAATCCGTAGAATTCGATCTCACAGGCGCGGGATGGAGCAGCCTGGTAGCTCGTCGGGCTCATAACCCGAAGGTCGTCGGTTCAAATCCGGCTCCCGCAACCAGATTCGAGAAAAGGCCACTGTTAACGCAGTGGCCTTTTTCTTTGCCCGTAGAAAAGCCATTGGCAAAAACTGGCGAGAAATCAATTAGTAGCGCTTGACACTGATTAGATAAACTGTAGAATGCGCCCCACAGACGCGGGATGGAGCAGTCTGGTAGCTCGTCGGGCTCATAACCCGAAGGTCGTCGGTTCAAATCCGGCTCCCGCAACCAGCTTTAAGAAAAGGCCACTGTTAGCGCAGTGGCCTTTTTCTTTGCATCGAAAATGATGCCGAAGAAAAAAGATCGATAAATCAACAATTAACGCTTTACACAGCTTCAACAAGCTGTAGAATGCGCACCTCTGACGCGGGATGGAGCAGTCTGGTAGCTCGTCGGGCTCATAACCCGAAGGTCGTCGGTTCAAATCCGGCTCCCGCAACCATATTCGTCAGAACAAACCCCGCCTGTGTAACAGCAGCGCGGGGTTTGTTGTTTTACGCCCCCTGCATTTCGTCGCCTGGAAATGCCTTGCCATCAGCCTACCCCCCAGGCTTGAGATGTCGCCCTTTGGATGAACTATCTTTAACCCTGCCAGGCAGCTGAAAGCGCCTGTGCCCGGAGTAACATTGGATACGTTTTCCTAAGGGACTTTCACTTGGCCGCACCTCGCCCTCACCTCGCGCTGCCTGCTCGGGGTATTGATTCATGACCTCCCATAACCCCGAACCTCCGGTGCCCCTTGCTTCGGTGCTACCCACGGCCGCGCAGCGCCTGCCCCTGATCGAGCGAATGAGCCGCTATCGTCAACCCATCGGCCTGGCGGTGACGCTGATACTGTTCGCCATGGCGCTGGTTGCCTGCCGCCACCTGCTGAGCGAGCTGGACATCTACGCCTTGCACGATGCCATGCTCAGCGTGCCGACGCAGTCGCTGCTGGGGGCCTTGCTGGCCACGGCTGTCGGGTTTGTGATTCTGCTTGGGTACGAGTGGTCGGCCAGCCGCTATGCCGGGGTAAAACTGCCAGCAGGCAGTTTGATACTGGGCGGCTTCAGCGCCTTCGCCATTGGTAACGCCATCGGCCTGTCGTTGCTGTCTGGTGGTTCGGTGCGCTACCGCCTGTATGCCCGCCAAGGCCTGGGGGCTGGCGAAGTCGCGCGGATGACCGTGTTTGCCAGCCTGTCCCTGGGGTGTGCGCTGCCACCGCTGGCTGCTCTGGCGACCTTGAGCGACCTGCCAGCAGCCTCGTCCGCACTGGGCCTTTCGCCGGGGCTGCTGGCCGGCATCGCCGCAGCCGTGCTGGTGCTGGCTGCCGTGCTGGTGCTCGGGCTTTACCGCAAGCGCCTGGCCGAACAGCCCTTGGCCGACAACCTACTGGTACAGCTGGGCCGTCGCACCCTGCGCCTGCCGAGCGCTCGCCTCGCCTCGCTGCAATTGCTGATCACCGCCCTGGATGTGGCCGCCGCCGCCACCGTACTGTATCTCCTGCTGCCAGAAGCCCCGCCATTTGGCGCTTTCATCCTGGTGTACCTGCTGGCCCTGGCCGCAGGCGTGCTCAGCCATGTGCCAGGGGGCGTCGGGGTGTTCGAGGCGATCTTGCTGGCAGCCTTTGCCGACCAGTTGGGCGCCGCCCCACTGGCTGCGGCCCTGCTGCTCTATCGCCTGATCTATGTGGTGTTGCCGCTGCTGCTGGCGTGTGTGCTGCTGCTGGCCAACGAAGCCCGGCGCCTGCTGTTCGCGCAACAGGCCATCAAGGTGGCCTCCGGGCTGGCGGCGCCGGTGCTGTCAATTCTGGTGTTTCTGTCCGGGGTGGTGCTGCTGTTCTCGGGGGCCACGCCCGAGATCGACACGCGCCTGGAACACATGGGCTTTCTGGTCCCCCACCGCCTGATCGATGCTTCGCACTTCGGCGCCAGCCTGATCGGCGTGCTGTGCCTGCTGCTGGCCCAAGGCTTGCGCCGGCGCCTGTCCGCAGCCTGGCTGCTGACCACCACCTTGCTGCTGGTCGGCGCATTGTTGTCATTGCTCAAGGGCTTCGACTGGGAAGAAGCCTGCCTACTGACGTTCACCGCCGCGCTGCTGGCCCTGTTCCGCCGTTCGTTCTACCGCCCCAGCCGCCTGCTGGAACTGCCCTTCTCTCCGGTGTTTCTGGTGGCCAGCGCGTGCGTGGTCGGGGCCTCGGTATGGCTGCTGCTGTTCGCCTACCAGGATGTGCCCTACAGCCACCAGCTGTGGTGGCAGTTCACCCTGGACGCCGATGCACCGCGGGGCCTGCGCGCCGCCATGGGCAGCGCCGTGCTGCTGGTGGCTGTCGCCCTGACCTGGCTGCTGCGCACCGCACCGCCGGTCATCCACCTGCCTGACGACGCAGAACTGCAACGCGCCAACCGCATCCTGCTGGCATCCGACCAGCCCGATGGCGGCCTGGCCCTGACCGGCGACAAGGCTTTGCTGTTCCACCCGCGCGACAACGCCTTCCTTATGTACGCCCGTCGCGGTCGCAGCCTGGTGGCCTTGTATGACCCGATCGGCCCGGCCCAGGAGCGCGCTGAGATGATCTGGCAGTTCCGCGACCTGTGCGACCTGCACCACGCCAGGCCGGTGTTTTATCAGGTCCGCGCGGAAAACCTGCCGTTCTACATGGACATTGGCCTGACCGCGCTCAAACTTGGCGAGGAGGCCCGGGTCGACCTGCGCCGCTTCGACCTCGAAGCCAAGGGCAAGGAGATGAAAGACCTGCGCTACACCTGGAACCGCGGTGGCCGTGACGGCCTCAGCCTGGAAATCCACGAACCCGGTCACGCGCCACTGATAGCGCTCAAGGAAATCTCCGATGCCTGGCTGGGTGGCAAGAACGTGCGCGAGAAAGGCTTCTCGCTCGGGCGCTTCAGCCCCGAGTACCTGCAGCACTTTCGCATCGCCCTGATTCGCTTCCAAGGCCGGCCGGTGGCCTTTGCCAACCTGTTGGAAACCCACGGTCGCGAGCTGGCCAGCCTCGACCTGATGCGGGCCCACCCTGAAGCTCCGAAGCTGACCATGGAGTTCATGATGATAGGGCTCATCCTGCACTACAAAAGCCACGACTATGCCCGCTTCAGCCTGGGCATGGTCCCGCTGTCCGGGCTGCAGCCACGGCGCGGCGCGCCCTTGACCCAGCGCCTGGGTTCAATGGTGTTCCGCCGTGGCGAACAGCTCTACAACTTCCAGGGGCTTCGACGCTTCAAGGACAAATTCCAACCGGACTGGGAACCCCGTTACATGGCCGTGCCTGCGGGGCTCGACCCGCTGGTGGCACTGGCCGACACTGCCGCCCTCATCGCTGGCGGCCTGACTGGATTGGTGAAACGCTGATGATCCGACGCTATTGGCTGTACCTGGCGATTCCCCTGCTGCTGGCCGCCCTGGGCGGTGCCGTGGCCTTCTGGCTATGGACGCGCCCTGCGCCTGAGGCGCACCTCGAACAGCTGTCCCTCAACAACCTCAGCATCACCCGCGTGACCCCGGGCGTGCACGCCAAGGCCCGGGTCGCCATCGGCGTCCCTCAGGACCAGGCCCTGACCGACAAGCAGTTGCTGGACCTGAGCCAGGCTGGGGAAGCGCAACTGGTGCAGGTTATCCTGCCACCCAACGACTGCACCCAGCAGCAACAAGCGCTGGACCTGGCAGCGACCCAGCTGTCCGAAAAACCGACCCTGGTAGCCGGTATCGGCCCAGGCGCGGCGCAGGCCTGGCGCTGGCTGGCGGCACAGACCGACGACAAGGCGCGGGCCATTTCCGTGGACTTCAGCCTGGAGCAACCCGGCTGCCAGGCCGCGCTACCCAAAGCGGCGGCCCATGGCCACTGGAACGTCGCCTGGAACGACAACCCGGATGACGCCAGCGCAGCCTTCGTACGCGACCAGGCCAACGCCGAAACCAGCATCAGCGATTACGACATCCATTTGCCGCAGGTGCTCAAGTCACAGCTGACCCAAGCCCTGGTCGGCCACGACGGCAACGCCCTGGCCATTCCAGTAGTCGAGGTGCCGGCAGGGCAAACCACCGACACCGTCACCCTGTTCCTCTCCGGGGATGGCGGCTGGCGCGACCTGGACCGCGACGTGGCCGGAGAAATGGCCAAGCTGGGCTACCCGGTGGTCGGCATCGACACGCTGCGTTATTACTGGCAACACAAGACCCCCGAGCAGAGCGCCGCAGACCTGTCGGAACTGATGCAGCACTATCGCCAGAAATGGGGCACCAAGCGCTTTGTATTGACCGGCTACTCGTTTGGCGCCGACGTGCTGCCAGCGATCTACAACCGCTTGCCGGCCGAGGACCAGCAGCGTATCGACGCGGTGATGCTACTGGCCTTCGCCCGTAGCGGCAGCTTCGAGATCGAGGTGGAAGGCTGGCTGGGCAAGGAAGGCCAGGAGGCGCCAACCGGGCCGGAAATGGCCCGGCTGCCGGCGTCCAAAGTGGTGTGTGTGTATGGCGTGGAAGAGACCGACGAGAGCGGTTGCACCGAGAAGACGGCGGTGGGCGAGCGCCTGAAGCTGCCGGGCGGGCACCACTTCGACGAGAACTACCCGGCCCTGGCCAAGCGCCTGATCGGTGAGATCGAGACGCGCCAGGGCAAGTCGAGCGTGGCCGAGCAGAATTGAGCCACGCCCAACCCACTACGCAGATCAGGCACCCATTCAGATCTCGACCTGGGTGCCCAACTCGATCACCCGGTTCAACGGCAGATTGAAGAACCGCAGGTTACCGTTGGCGTTCTTGAGCAAGAACGCAAACAGGTTGCCACGCCAGCGCGACATACCCTCCAGCCGCGAAGCAATCACCGTTTCGCGGCTGAGGAAGTAGGTGGTGCGCATCGGGCTGAAGTCCAGATCCTCCAGATGGCACAACTTCAGGGCCGCCGGCACGTCCGGCTCGTCCATGAAGCCAAAATGCAACAGCACACGGAAGAACCCGTCGCCATAGGCTTCCACCTCGAAACGCTCCTGCTCCGGCACCCGTGGCCGGTCCTCGCTCACCACCGTCAGCAGCACCACCTGGCTGTGCAGCACCTGGTTGTGCAACATGTTGTGCAGCAGCGCATGGGGCACGGCGTCCGGCCGTGCAGTCAGGAACACAGCAGTACCTTCAACCCGGTGCGGCGGCTGTATGCGGATGCTGCTGATGAACACCGGCAGCGGCAGCGCCCCTTCATCGATGCGCTCGACGAGGATCTGCTTGCCGCGCTTCCAGGTACTCATCAGCAGATACAGCACACCACCTGCCAGTACCGGGAACGCCCCGCCTTGCACGATCTTGGGCACGTTGGCGGCGAAGAACAGCCCGTCGACGAAGAGAAAGCCCAGCAGAATCGGCACTGCCAGCACCGGCGGCCACTTCCATAGCAGCAACATCACCACCGACACCAGAATCGTGGTCATCAACATGGTGCCGGTGACCGCCACACCGTAGGCCGCCGCCAGGGCACCGGAAGATTCGAAACCGATGACCAGCAACACCACACCAACCATCAGCGTCCAGTTCACCGCACCGATGTAGATCTGCCCCTGCTCATCGCTGGACGTGTGCTGGATGTGCATGCGCGGAATGTAGCCCAGCTGGATGGCCTGGCGGGTCAGGGAGAACGCCCCGGAAATCACGGCTTGCGAAGCGATCACCGTGGCCATGGTCGCCAGCCCCACCAGCGGCAACAGCGCCCAGGACGGTGCCAGCAGGTAGAAGGGGTTGCGCGCCGCCTCCGGGTTCTGCAGCAGTATTGCGCCCTGGCCGAAATAGTTGAGCACCAGCGCCGGCAACACCAAGGCAAACCACGCGCGAGCGATGGGTTTACGGCCGAAGTGGCCCATGTCGGCGTACAGCGCCTCGGCACCGGTCAGCGCCAGCACCACGGCGCCGAGAATGGCCACGCCCATGCCGGGGTGGACGATGAAGAAGTTCACCGCCCAGCCTGGGTTGAACGCCCTGAGCACTTCCGGGCTCTGCGAGATGCCATGCACCCCCAATGCCCCGAGCACCACGAACCAGGCCACCATGATCGGGCCAAACAGCTTGCCGATCTTCTCGGTGCCATGCTTCTGCACCAGAAACAGCGCCACCAGCACCACCAGCGAAATAGGTACCACCCAGTGATCGATGCCGTCGAAGGCCAGGCCCATGCCCTCGACAGCCGACAGCACCGACACGGCCGGGGTGATCATGCTGTCGCCATAGAACAGCGAAGCGCCGATCAACCCGCAGATGACCATCAAGCTACGCAGCCGCGGGTGGGCCGCAGTCGCCCGCCGCGCCAGCGCGGTTAGCGCCATGGTGCCGCCCTCGCCCTGGTTGTCGGCGCGCAGGATGAACATCACGTATTTGAACGAGACCACCCACAGCAGCGACCAGAGGATCAGCGACAGGATCCCCAGCACGCCATCATGGTTGACCGGCACGCCATAGCCACCGGTAAAGACTTCTTTGAGCGTATACAACGGGCTGGTGCCGATATCGCCATAGACCACCCCGACTGCCGCCACGAGCAGGCCCAGCGACCGTGTCGCGCCCTGCTTCCCCGCGTGCCCGCCTTCGGCATGACTGCTTGCCTGAACCATCGACCACTCCCGCAGACGGCCCTCTCGGCCGATAGAATTCACCCCCACGCCAGGGCATGGCAGATGCCCGGACGCAACGGCGCGAAGCATAGCGCAGCGTTCGTCGCATTTCTGCTAGTCAAGTGACCTTGCGCTCGCTAGAATTGCGCACTTTTTGATCAGAGGCGCCAATAAGCGCCCGTCAAGATCGCCCCCGTTTCCGGCCGGGCGACCTGCATTCAATACCGAGGTTAGTCATGTCCACCACTCCCGCCACTCCCAAGGTAGGTTTCGTAAGCCTGGGTTGCCCAAAAGCCCTGGTCGATTCCGAGCGCATTCTGACTCAGCTGCGCATGGAAGGTTATGAAGTCGTGCCTACCTACGAGGACGCCGACGTGGTGGTGGTCAACACCTGCGGCTTCATCGACAGCGCCAAGGCCGAGTCGCTTGAAGTGATCGGTGAAGCCATCAAGGAAAACGGCAAAGTCATCGTCACCGGCTGCATGGGTGTCGAGGAAGGCAGCATCCGCGATGTGCACCCAAGCGTGTTGTCGGTGACCGGCCCCCAGCAGTACGAGCAAGTGGTCAACGCCGTGCACCAGGTAGTGCCACCGCGCCAGGACCACAACCCGCTGATCGACCTGGTGCCGCCGCAGGGCGTCAAGCTGACCCCGCGCCACTATGCCTACCTGAAGATTTCCGAAGGCTGCAACCACAGCTGCAGCTTCTGCATCATCCCGTCGATGCGCGGCAAGCTGGTCAGCCGCCCGGTTGGCGAAGTGCTGAGCGAGGCCGAGCGCCTGGTCAAGGCCGGCGTCAAGGAGATCCTGGTGATTTCCCAGGACACCAGCGCCTACGGGGTCGACGTCAAGTACAAGACCGACTTCTGGAACGGCCGCCCGGTCAAGACCCGCATGCTCGAGCTGTGCGAAGCGCTGAGCAGCCTGGGCGCCTGGGTGCGCCTGCACTATGTATACCCGTACCCGAACGTCGACGACGTGATCCCGCTGATGGCCGCCGGCAAGATCCTGCCGTACCTGGACATCCCGTTCCAGCACGCCAGCCCCAAGGTGCTCAAGGCGATGAAGCGCCCGGCCTTCGAAGACCGTACCCTGGCGCGCATCAAGAACTGGCGCGAACAGTGCCCTGAGCTGGTGATCCGCTCGACCTTCATCGTCGGCTTCCCCGGCGAAACCGAAGAAGACTTCCAGTACCTGCTCGACTGGCTGACCGAAGCCCAGCTCGACCGCGTCGGCTGCTTCCAGTACTCGCCTGTCGAAGGTGCCCCGGCCAATGACCTGGGCCTTGATGAAGTACCGGATGAGGTCAAGCAGGACCGTTGGGACCGCTTCATGGCCCATCAGCAGGCCATCAGCAGCGCCCGCCTGCAACTGCGCATCGGCAAGGAGATCGAAGTGCTGATCGACGAAGTCGAAGAGCAAGGTTCGGTGGGCCGTAGCTTCTTCGACGCGCCGGAAATCGACGGCAGCGTGTTCATCGATGGCGACCACGGCTTCAAGCCAGGCGACAAAGTGCGTTGCCGGGTGGTGGATGCCGACGAATACGACATGTGGGCTGAGCCTGTCTGATCGGCGTATAGGTCTGAAATTCCCGGGGCTGCGTTGCAGCCCCAACATCCGCCAGGCCCCCTCTGGTTTTTACATCTATGTTTTCCTCAATCCCCTTGAGGAATACACGGATGCGCCAGGTATCGACGCTACAAACCCCTCATCTTAGCGACTACCCCGAGCTGACCCAGGTCTGGGAGGACTCGGTGCGCGCGACCCATGACTTCCTGCCTGATGCCTATATCGTCCTGCTTCGCGAGCATGTACTGCGCCATTACCTGGACGCAGTGATGCTGATCTGCAGCAAGGACAGCCAGCAACGCATACAGGGCTTTGCCGGCGTGTCCAACAGGCAGGTCGACATGCTGTTCGTCGCGCCCGCCTGCCGTGGCATGGGCATTGGCAAGCGGCTGCTGCGCTACGCCATCGACGAACTCAATGCCGAACGCCTGGATGTCAACGAGCAGAACCCGCAGGCGCTGGGGTTCTATCTGCACGAAGGCTTCGAGGTGGTCGGCCGCTCGCAAACCGATGGGCTGGGGCAGCCCTACCCCTTGCTGCACCTGCGACTGATCCGCACAGGGGCCTGAGCCGCCTGCCGTGTTGTCTCGCCTAAACGGCGTAAATGACACAGATTCCCAGCCCCTCGACCGCTCAGGCAGGTACAATGGCGGCCTTTCCCTGCCTTTGCGAATCACCGTCATGTCTGAGCCCGTCCGCCTGTCCAAACGCCTTATCGAGCAGTTCGGCTGCTCCCGCCGCGAAGCCGAGCTGTATATCGAAGGCGGCTGGGTCACGGTCGATGGCGTGGTGGTCGAGCAGCCGCAGTTCAAGGTCGACGGCCAGCAGGTCGCGCTGCTACCTGGCGCGCGTGCCGACAGCCTTGAGCCCGTCACCCTGCTGCTCAACCAGCCTGCTGGCCTGGACACCGAGTCGGCGCGTATCAGCATGACCATGGACAGCCTCAGCGAGGCGCACCGTGAAGGCGTACGGCCATTGCATGGGCATTTCACCAAGTTGTCCTGCATTGCCCCGCTGGAGCGCGGCGCCAGCGGCCTGCAGGTGTTCACCCAGGATTGGCGGGTTGCCCGCAAGATCGACGCAGACCTGCGGCGCCTGGAGCAGGAATACATCATCGAAGTAAGCGGCGAAGCCACGCCACAGGCGCTGGAGCGCCTGGCCCGCGGCATCATGCGCAACGACCGTGAACTGCCCAAGGCCAAAGCCAGCTGGCAGAACGAAACCCACCTGCGCCTGGCCTTGAAAAACCCGCAACCGGGGCAGATCTCCGAGCTGTGCGCCAGCCTGCGCCTGCAGATCATCAGCATGCGCCGCATTCGGCTGGGCGGTGTGTCCATGGGCAAGCTGCCACTGGCACAGTGGCGTTACATGGCCGCCAGCGAACGTTTCTAAGCAATACCGCCGCGCCAGATGGCACGGCTCAGAACAGGATTCGAGTCAAATGAACCACAACGATGTACTGCGCAGCCTGCGCTACATGCTCAAGTTCAATGATGCCAAGATGGTGGGCATCATCAAGCTGTCTGGCCTGGAGGTCAGCGCCGAGGCCTTGGCCAGCTACGTCAAGAAAGAAGAAGAGCCCGGCTTCGTGCGCTGCCCTGACCCGGTCATGGCGCACTTTCTGGATGGCCTGGTGATTCACCGTCGCGGCAAGGACGACAGCCGCCCGGCCCAGCCGGTGGAGCTGCCGGTGACCAACAACACCATCCTGAAAAAACTGCGGGTAGCGTTCGAACTCAAGGAAGAAGACCTGCATGTCATCCTCAATTCGGTCAAGTTCCCGGTCTCCAAACCCGAACTCAGCGCCTTGTTCCGCAAAGTCGGCCATGACAACTACCGCCCGTGCGGCGACCAGTTGCTGCGCAACTTCCTCAAGGGCCTGACCCTGCGCGTGCGCGGCTGAGTGGCCATGCAGCATACGGTTTCACCGGTCGGCATCGTCCGCTCGTGCTTCAAGGAAAAGTTCGCCATCCCGCGCCAGCCGCAGTTGGCACCGGCGGCGCGTGGTGTGCTGGAGTTGCTGCCGCCGTTCGACCAGGGTGATGCAGTGGCGGGGCTGGAACAGGTCAGCCATGTGTGGCTGCTGTTTCTGTTTCACCAGGCCGTGGAAGACAAACCACGCCTGAAAGTGCGGCCACCCCGCCTCGGCGGCAACAAGAGCATGGGGGTGTTCGCCACCCGCGCCACCCACAGGCCCAACGGTATCGGCCAGTCGGTGGTACGCCTGGAGGGCGTTGAGCCTGGGCGCCTGCTGCTGTCCGGGATCGACTTGCTCGATGGCACCCCAGTGCTGGATATCAAGCCCTACGTACCGTACGCCGACAGTGTTGCCGGCGCCAGCAACCTGATGGCCAGCGAAGCGCCTGACGCAATCGCCGTGCAGTGGCACGACAATGCCCTGCCCCAGGCCCGCGCGCATGCACTGCGCCTGGGTGAGCCACTGGTGGAACTGATCGAGCAGTGCCTGGGGCAAGACCCGCGGCCGGCGTATCAGGTGCCACCTGCGGAGCGGGTGTACGGGGTGAAGTTCTGGGATGTGCAGGTGCGCTGGCATTATCCGCAGCCCACACTGATCCGGGTGCTGGAAGTGGTCCAGGACTGTTGATCGACCCACCACGAAAAAGGCGACCCGAAGGTCGCCTTTTTCATTTCAGTTGCGCGATCAGCGAGCCGGGCCTTCGGCCACGCCGAGGTCGTCGGTCGGGCGGGTATCTTCCAGCGGGGCGCCACCGGAAGCCAGTTCTGAGGCCAGCTTGTCGTTGTCCATTTCGTTGACCCACTTGGCCACGACCACGGTAGCGACAGCGTTGCCAACCAGGTTGGTCAGGGCGCGGGCTTCGGACATGAAGCGGTCGATGCCGAGGATCAGCGCCAGGCCGGCAACCGGCAGGTGGCCAACAGCAGACAACGTAGCGGCCAGTACGATGAAGCCCGAACCGGTTACGCCAGCAGCGCCTTTGGAGGCCACCAGCAGCACCAGCAGCAGGGTGATCTGGTGGGTGATGTCCATGGTGGTGTCAGTCGCCTGGGCGATGAACACAGCGGCCATGGTCAGGTAGATCGAAGTACCGTCGAGGTTGAACGAGTAACCGGTCGGGATAACCAGGCCAACCACGGATTTCTTGGCACCCAGGCGCTCCATCTTGGCCAGCATGCGGGGCAAGGCGGACTCGGAGGAGGACGTGCCCAGCACGATCATCAGCTCTTCACGGATGTAGCGGATCAGCTTGATGACGCTGAAGCCGTGGGCGCGGCAGATACCACCGAGCACCACCAGGACGAACAGCAGGCAGGTCACGTAGAAGCAGGCCATCAGGTAGCCCAGCTGCACCAGCGAACCCACGCCGTACTGGCCGATGGTGAAGGCCATGGCACCGAAGGCACCGATCGGGGCCAGCTTCATGATCATGTTGATGATGTTGAACATGACATGGGCGAAGCGGTCGATCAGGTCCAGCACCGGCTTGCCGTAGCTGCCCAGGCGATGCAGGGCGAAGCCGAAGATCACCGAGAACATCAGCACTTGCAGGATGTCGCCGTTGGCGAAGGCACCGACCACGGTGTTGGGGATGATATTGAGCAGGAAGCCAACGGTGGTCTGCTGCGCGCCGGCGGCGGCGTAAGCGGCCACGCTGCTGGCGTTCAGGGTGGTGACGTCGATGTGCATGCCAGCGCCCGGCTTGACCACGTTGACGACGACGAGGCCGATGATCAGGGCGATGGTGGAGACGATTTCAAAGTACAGGAGCGCGTAGCCGCCGGTCTTGCCTACCGACTTCATGCTCTGCATGCCAGCGATGCCACTGACCACGGTGCAGAAGATGATGGGGGCGATGACCATCTTGATCAGTTTGACGAACCCGTCACCCAGCGGTTTGAGGGCGACACCGGTTTCAGGATAGAAGTGGCCGAGCAGGATGCCGATGGTGATGGCGACCAACACCTGGATATACAGGGATTTGTACAGCGGCTGACGTGTCGTCATGGCTAATTTCCTCAAGTGTGCCGGTTTTCACCCTTCCCAGGGTGAGGGCACCTGAATCGCTAACCCTCCTGCACTTGGAGGGATTTGTCGTTGTGTTCGAGTTGCCTTTGCAGGCCTCTGCCAGGATCAATAGCAAGGGCAATGCCAAAATGCCCATGAAGGGTGCAAAGGCACTGTTTGCTAGGGGTCACTGCCCAACGACAGGGCGAAAATGCTGAGGAAGGCTGGCGGATATCCGCCCGGTGGCGGAATTTGTACAGGGGATGATGGCGGGAATCCGCCCGCTATGGGTTCCCCCGCAAAAGGGCTGCCCCTGGCCGCACATCAATCCAGCCTGAAGGTGACCCGGAACGCCGCGCCGCCCAGTGGCGAATCCCCCAGGCTCAAGCTGGCGTCATAGCTGTCGACGATATCCTTGACCACCGCCAGGCCGATGCCCTGCCCCGGGTGTTGGCTGTCCAGCCGCTCGCCGCGCTCAAGAATGCGCTCGCGCTGATCGGCCGGCACCCCGGGCCCATCGTCCTCGATGCACAGGGTCAGTTGGCCTGGCGCTTGTTCCAGGCTCACCCGCACCTGGCCCAAGCTCAACCGGTAGGCGTTCTCCAGCAGGTTGCCGAGCAGTTCCAATAAGGCGCCCTGCTCCATCGGCACCTGCGCGGCCTCGGGTATTTCCAGCAGCACGCTGACGCGCTTGTCCCGATAGACCTTGTCCAGCGTGCTGCACAAGCTGTCGAGCAACGGCTTGAGGTGCACGCTGTGGCGCACCAGGCCGCTCTTGCGCAAACTGGCGCGCTGCAGTTGATAGTCGATCTGCTGGCTCATGCGCTCGATCTGGCTTTGCAGCACCCGCGCCTGCTCGCGCTCACCACTGCGCTGGCGCAGGCTCTCGCCCACCCCCTGCAACACCGCCAGCGGTGTCTTGAGGCTATGCGCCAGGTCATCCAGGGAATCTCGGTAGCGCTGGCGTTGTTCACGCTCGCTGTGCAGCAGGCGGTTCAACGAACCGGTCAGGCGCAGCAGTTCACGCGGGTGCTCGCGGCTCAACCCGTCCCGCGCGCCAGCCTCGACCTCGTCCAGCTCCCGGCTCAGCCGCCGCAGCGAACGCAGGCCCCAGGTCAGGCCGGCCCACAGCAGTACCAGCAGCGCCAGCAGCGCTGCGCCAAAGCCCAGGTAGAGCTTTTCACGCAGGCCATCGAGGGTGTGCTGGTACTCGCGCACCGGTTGCAGCGCAACGATGCTGTAGGCCGCACTCTGGCCGCCGAGCAGTTTTATTTCGACGTCATAGACGAAGAACTCTTCGCCATCGCCTTGGTGGATGCGGGCGAACTCGTTGCCACGCCCGTCGTAGCGCGGCCGGTAGTTGACGTTCTGGTCTGCGGTGGCCCGCGACTGCCACACCAGGTGGCCTTCACGGTCGAAGATATAGCCAAGCAGGCCGGTGTACGGCAGGTTATAGCGCTCGTCCGGCAACAGTGTCGGCATCTGCAACTGGCCGTGTTCGATGCGTGCTGCGGAGATCAACGTGGTCACGTCCGAGGCCAGGCGTTGCTCGATGGATTCCTGCAGGGCAAGGCTGAAGGCCTTCTGCAAGGCAGGCAGCAGCGCCAGCATGAACAGCAGCGCCAGCACTGCGGCCGCCAGCATCAGGCGCACCCGCAGGGAACGGATCATCGGCAGCGCTCGGTGAACAGGTAACCCAGGCCACGTACCGTATCGATGGGCTTGAAGCCTCGTTCGCCCTCGAGCTTGCGACGCAGGCGCCCGACCAGCACTTCGATGACATTGGGGTCACGCTCCTCATCGCCCGGGTACAGCTGCTCCATCAGGCGGTCCTTGGCCACCACCTGCTGGTGATGGCGCATGAGGTATTCGAGGATGCGGTATTCGTAGGCGGTCAGGGCCAGGGGCTGATCGTCCAGCGTCGCCTGCTTGCGGTTGAGGTCGAGTACCAGTGGCCCGGCGGCGATGGTCGACTGGGTGAAACCGCTGGAGCGGCGCAGCAGGGCGTTGAGGCGCGCTTCGAGCTCTTCGAACTGAAAGGGCTTGACCAGGTAGTCGTCGGCACCGGCGGCCAGGCCTTCGACCTTGTCCTGCCAGTTGCCACGGGCGGTGAGGATGAGAATGGGGAAGGTCTTGTCCTGGCTGCGCAGGCGACCAATGAGTTCGAGGCCGCTCATGCCCGGCAGCCCCAGGTCGATCACGGCCAGGTCAAAGTGGTACTGCTCGGCCTGGTACAGCGCTTCTTCGGCATCGGCCACCGCCTCGACCACATGGCCGCTTTCGCCCAGGCGCGTGTAGAGGTGATGGCGAAGCAGGGCTTCGTCCTCGACCACCAGCAGTTTCATGTGCAGCTCCTTTTTTATGGCCTGTACTGCCCTGTACGCGGGTTTACCCGCGCACAGGGCAGTACAGGATAACAACTACCTCAGAACTTGTAGTTGGCCGACAGATACGTCTGTGCACTGCTGGTCAGGCGCAGGGTGCCGTCCTTGGGCCCACCGCTTTGGCCGACTTCGGTCGCGGCATTGGTGCGCAGGTAACGGTAGCCCAGTTCCACCGACGCCTTGTCGGTAATCTCCTGGATCACACCGGCCTGCAGGCCGACCGCGTAGCCGTAGTCGGTATCACGGCTGGCACCTGGCGAATCCTGGGTCAGCTTGGTCATGCCCAGGCTGCCACCGCCGAACAGCTTGGTGGTGTCGCCCACCGGCAGGAACAGGTCATAGCTGCCCAGCAGGTTTTCCTGGCGCAGCTTGAGGCCGCTGTGGTCGCCCGAGACGTTGTCGTAGGTCATGTAGTAGCGACCCTGGTCATTGATTTTGCCCAGACGCACACCCCAGGTGTCGTCCTTGCCGATGATGCCGTCGGCGTTCAGGTTGTCGGTGTTGCGCTGCAGCAGGCCGGACTTGCGGACTTTGTCGCTGGTCTGGCCGTAGGTCAGGCTGGCGAAATTGTCATCGGCGGCCTGGACGGTGGTGATGCCAGCGGCGCAAACGGCCATGGCAGCGAGCAGGGTGTTGAAGGATTTCATGGCTTCGTACTCCAGTTGGATGCGCTGTTTCGGTCTGGAAGCTAGAGTAAGGAGGGCACCCTGAACCGTGACTGAACCCTGGCTGAACCGCGGCTGAACGAACCGTTTGCGATGAACAAGGAGTAGTGAACATGCGTGCCCTGCTGGCCTTGACCCTGATGTGCAGCGCCGCCCTTGCCCAGGCGCAAGTGGTGACCCGCGATATCCCCTACCAGGACGACGAAGGCAAGCGCTTTGTCGGCTACTACGCCTATGACGATGCGCTGGACGACAAGCGCCCGGGCATCGTCGTGGTGCATGAATGGTGGGGCCTGAACGACTATGCCAAGCGCCGCGCCCGCGACCTGGCGGCCCTGGGCTATAAAGCGCTGGCCATCGACATGTACGGCGATGGCAAGCACACCGAGCATCCGCAGGATGCCCAGGCATTCATGGCCGAGGCAATGAAAGACCCGGCAGCGGCGGCCGCGCGCTTCGACGCAGGCCTTGAGTTGCTGAAAAAGCAGCCCAACGTGAACAAGCACCAATTGGGCGCCGTGGGTTACTGCTTTGGCGGCAAGGTGGTGCTCGATGCGGCGCGCCGGGGTGAGAAGCTGGACGGCGTGGTGAGTTTCCATGGGGCATTGGCCACACAGACCCCGGCCAAGCCCGGCGTGGTCAGGGCCGACATACTGGTCGAGCACGGCGCGGCAGACAGCATGGTGACCGAGGAGCAGGTTGCAGCGTTCAAGGCGGAAATGGACGCGGCCAAGGTCAATTACCAGTTCGTCAGTATTCCTGAGGCCAAGCATGGGTTTACCAACCCGGATGCCGACCGCTTGAGCCATGGCGAGCATGGCGGGCCAGACATTGGTTACAACAAAGCGGCTGATGAAAGCTCGTGGAAGGATATGCAGGCGTTCTTCAAGAAGGCGTTCCAGTAATGATCGCTGGGGGCGCAAGCGCCCCCGACGCGCCCACCTCCCCTACAGCCGCTACGGCTGGCACAATACCCCCCATGAACACACTCCCCACCTGCTGCGCCCCGCTTCAGCACCACTGGCCCCTGCCCCGCCCGCTGCCAGGTGCGGTGCTGGTCAGTTGCGCCTTCGACCCCGCCCGCCTGGCTGCCGACGACTTCCAGCGTGCCGGCATCGTCCCCAGCGCCAGCCTGCAACGCTCGGTGGCCAAGCGCCAGGCCGAGTACCTGGCCGGCCGTGTCTGCGCCCGTGCCGCGCTGCAACGCCTGGACGGCCGCAACTACGTGCCAGCCAGCCATGAAGACCGCTCGCCCATCTGGCCCGCCGGCATTCACGGCTCGATCACCCACGGCCAAGGCTGGGCCGCCGCCGTGGTCGCCGGCCAGGGCAGTTGCCGCGGCCTGGGCCTGGACCAGGAAGCGCTGCTGGACGACGAACGCGCCGAGCGCCTGCTGGCCGAAATCCTCACGCCCGCCGAAATAGAGCGCCTGGACCGCCGCCAGCTCGGCCTGGCAGTGACCCTGACCTTCTCGCTCAAGGAAAGCCTGTTCAAGACCCTCTACCCGCTGACCCGCCAGCGTTTCTATTTCGAGCACGCCGAGGTGCTGGAATGGTCGGCCGAGGGCCTGGCCCGCCTGCGCCTGCTCACCGACCTATCGGCCGAGTGGCAGCAGGGCACCGAGCTGCAAGGCCAGTTCTGCCTTCAGGACGGCCACCTGCTCAGCCTGATCAGCGTCTGAGCCCTACAGCGGCGCCTGTGCCCGCGGCCAGCTCAGGCTGAAGCAGGCACCGCCGAGGGTTTCGCTGCGCCCTACCGTGGCCCGGCCTGCGTGCCAGTAGATGATCCGCCGAACGATCGACAGGCCCAGGCCATGCCCGCCCGACGCACGGGTGCGGCTGTCGTCGAGCCGGGTGAAGGGCGTGAAGATGCGGTCCCAGAACCCTTCCGGGATACCCGGGCCGTCGTCTTCCACGTCGACCCGGCAGCGTTGCTGACCCAACTGGTAGCTCAGGCGCACCTCGGCCTCGGCATGGCGCATGGCGTTGCTCACCAGGTTCTGCAGGGCCCGGTGCAGGTAGCGCGGCTCGGCTTCGACCCAGGCGCCTTCGCTCTCACCCCCTTGGCATGCGCCGCGCACCACCTTGATTTCAGCGCGCAGCGGCGCCAGCTCCTCGATCACCCGGTCCAGCAACGCATCCAGGTCGACCCGCTGGAACTTCAGGGCCGGTGCGCCTTGCTCAAGCCGTGCGTAAGTCAGCATTTCGTCGACCAGTTTGTCCAGGTCCTGGATGTCGCCATCCATGCCAGCCAAGTGTTTGGCACGGGCCTGCTCAGTGCTCGCGGTCTCTATCATCTCCAGGCCAAAACGCAGCCGCGCCACCGGCGTGCGCAGCTCGTGGGACACCGCCCGCACCAGCTCGCGCTGCATGGTCAGCGAGCGCTGCAAATGTTCGGCCATGCCGTTGAATGCCGCAGCCAGGCGCCCGACCGAATCGGCATCGCCAGCCGGTACCCGCGTGTCGAGGCTGCCCTGGGCAATACGCGTGGCGGCGACCTCCAACCCCGACACACGCCGCTCCAGCTGACGCACCAGCAGGTACACCACCAGCCCGATCAGGCACAGCCCAAGGAAGGCGATCAAGATCAGCAGTTGCGGCGGATAGGGGTTCAACTGATGCAACGGGCCGATTTCCAGCACCCAGGGCGAGCCCGACAGCCCGGCGAATACCCGGATCGAATCGCCATCCTTGCCCAGGGCCATGACCGTGTCGCCCTCCTCGACCCGGCGCCGCTGGTCGTCATCCAGGCCAACCCGCTCCAGGCGCTGCAAGGCAATGTCAAAACCAAAGCCCTTGCTCTGCTTGAGTTGCGCCAGGCGTTGCTGCTGCTCGGTAACCGGGTAACGCACCAGTTCGTCGGCCAACAGATAAAGGGTGGCCCGCGCCAGTTGCTCGCTGACCTGCTTCACCTGGGCCACCAGCAGCACCTCCTCGCGGCCGACCTTGCGCAGCACCTGGGCGGCGTGCGGGCCGGTCTTCTCGACCACCACCAGGCCACGGTACAGGCGGGCACGCTGGCCGCCATCGAGGGTACGCGCCGACATCGGCTGCAGCGCCAGCGGCACCCCGAGCAGGCGCTCCCACATCAGCAGCGAACGCTTGCGTTCGGTTTCGTTCTGCCCGGCCAGGTTGTCAGCCATCAGGCTGAAGGTACCCTGGGCCAGGCCCTCGCGGTGCTGGGCGGCGCGCACTTCGTTGACCAGGTGCAGGCTGAGCACGCCGAGCAGCGCCACCAGCACCAGCACGGCGAGCATGCCGCCATAGATGCGCAGAAAGATCGAGTTGTTCATGGCGCCTCGCCGACGAACAGGTAGCCCTTGCTGCGCAGGGTCTTGATCAGGCGTGGGTGGATCGGGTCGTCACCGATCTTGGGGCGGATCTTGGAGATGCGCACATCGATGGAGCGGTCCTGGCCGTCGTAGCCGACACCGCGCAGGGCGGTGAACAGTTGCTCGCGCGACAGCACCCGGCCGGCGTTGCTGGCCAGCAACCAGAGCAGGTCGAATTCGGCGCCGGTCAGGTCTATCAGCTGCTCGCCCAGCCGGGCTTCGCGCAGGCGGTTGTCGATGCGCAGCGCACCAAAGGCCAGGGCCTGGCGCTTGCTTTCCGGCGCCTCGCTGCGCCGCAGCAGGGCCTGGATACGGGCCAGCAGCAAGCGCGGGCGCACAGGTTTGCAGACATAGTCGTCGGCGCCCAGGTCCAGCCCCTGCACCTGGTCGAGCTCGTCGCTGCGGGCGGTGAGCATGAGGATCGCGCCCGCGTACTGGCTGCGTACCCGGCGGCAGATGCTCAGGCCGTCTTCACCGGGCAGCATGAGGTCGAGCACCACCAGGTCGGGCTGGCTGTCGACGATTCGCCGCACGGCGCGGCCACCATCGCCCTCGACGGCCACATCGAAGCCGTTGGCCTGGAGGTATTCGGCCGTGAGCTCGGCCAGGCGCTGGTCGTCTTCAACGATGAGGATGCGCGGTGCGGGTTGGTCCATGGCCTGTGCCTTTGCAATTGTTGTTGTTCTGTGGCCGATACTACGTGCCGCCCCGGGTACTGCCAACCGGCCAGCGGTGCCGCACAAGCCACTGGACTGAACCGTTTTTTGTGGTAGGGTTCGCGCCCTCAAAATTCTGCCTTGGGGCAGCGAGCGAAAGAAAAATACTGCAAACCACTTGGCACAAGGCCTACAGGCCATACCCACAAAGTACGCACAACTTATCCACAGGCGCTCGCCTTGCAAAGACCCCAATACCGCATTATCTTGTATCCCGATCGCAGCGAACCACTAGATGTTGGGGTTCGTGCAAAATCACACACAAAAGTCAACCCGGCAAATTATTCGATTTTACGGTTGAACTTCAGGTGATCTGACCAGCCATACCGCTCCAGCGGAGTACTGAACTGCAACAGCTTTTGGGCTCAGCCCAAAGCCTTTGACTTCGGCCAGGGAGCGGCAAGCTATTGCCCCTTATTCCTGAGTCTGTCCCGAAGTCGGTACACCCGAGCGGGCGGATGCGCGCGCATGACGCATCCCCCGCCAGGTGATCGAGCAAGTGGACGGAACGGTGGGCGCTCAAAAGGCGCCTGTACAATATAGAAACTGTGGAGACACCCACCCATGCAAACCGACACAACTCGCGAGAACCCGCAGGCCCAGGTGCCGCAGGCCGCCGATGCCAACCAGGATCTGGCTGCCACCGCGCCCGGCCAACTGCGCGTGATCAAGCGTAACGGCACTGTCGTCCCCTACACCGACGACAAGATCACCGTGGCCATCACCAAGGCGTTCCTCGCAGTTGAAGGCGGCACCGCCGCCGCTTCGTCGCGCATCCACGACACCGTCGCGCGCCTGACCGAGCAGGTCACAGCCACGTTCAAGCGTCGCATGCCATCGGGTGGCACCATCCACATCGAAGAAATCCAGGACCAGGTCGAACTGGCCCTGATGCGTGCCGGTGAGCAGAAAGTCGCCCGCGACTACGTGATCTACCGCGACCAGCGCGCGAAAGAGCGCGCCACCCGCGCCAACACCGACGCTGTGGTCGAGCCGCACCCAAGCATCCGCATCACCCTGGCCGACGGCAGCATGGCGCCGCTCGACATGGCGCGCCTGAACACCATCATCAGCGAAGCCTGCGAAGGCCTGGCCGAAGTCGATGGCGACCTGATCCAGCGCGAAACCCTGAAGAACCTGTACGACGGCGTGGCCATCAAGGACGTCAACACCGCCCTGGTGATGACCGCCCGTACCCTGGTCGAGCGTGAGCCGAACTACTCGTTCGTCACCGCCCGCCTGCTGATGGACACCCTGCGTGCCGAAGGCCTGGGCTTCCTCAGCGTTGCCGACAGCGCCACCCACCACGAGATGGCCGAGCTGTACGCCAAGGCCCTGCCCGCCTACATCGCCAAAGGTATCGAGTTCGAACTGCTGAACCCGGCCCTGGCCGACTTTGACCTGGAAAAACTGGGCAAGGCGATCAACCACGAGCGCGACCAGCAATTCACCTACCTGGGCCTGCAGACCCTGTACGACCGCTACTTCATCCACAAGGATGGCGTGCGCTTCGAGCTGCCACAGGTGTTCTTCATGCGCGTGGCCATGGGCCTGGCGCTGGAAGAGAAAGAAAAAGAAGCCCGTGCGATCGAGTTCTACAACCTGTTGTCGTCCTTCGACTACATGGCCTCGACCCCGACCCTGTTCAACGCCGGTACCCTGCGCCCGCAGCTGTCCAGCTGCTACCTGACCACCGTGCCGGACGACCTGTCGGGCATCTACCACGCGATCCACGACAACGCCATGCTGTCGAAATTCGCCGGTGGCCTGGGCAACGACTGGACCCCTGTGCGTGCACTGGGCTCCTACATCAAGGGCACCAACGGTAAATCCCAGGGCGTCGTACCCTTCCTGAAAGTGGTCAACGACACCGCCGTTGCGGTCAACCAGGGCGGCAAGCGCAAGGGCGCTGTCTGTGCCTACCTGGAAACCTGGCACCTGGACATCGAAGAATTCATCGAGCTGCGCAAGAACACCGGTGATGACCGTCGTCGTACCCACGACATGAACACCGCCAACTGGATCCCTGACCTGTTCATGAAGCGCGTCTTCGATGACGGCAAGTGGACCCTGTTCTCGCCGTCGGAAGTGCCAGACCTGCACGACCTGACCGGCAAGGCCTTCGAAGAGCGCTACGAGTACTACGAAGCCCTGACCGAGTACAACAAGATCAAGGTGTTCAAGACCATCCAGGCCAAAGACCTGTGGCGCAAGATGCTGTCGATGCTGTTCGAGACCGGCCACCCATGGCTGACCTTCAAGGACCCGTGCAACCTGCGTTCGCCGCAGCAGCACGTGGGCGTGGTCCACAGCTCGAACCTGTGCACCGAGATCACCCTGAACACCAACAAGGACGAGATCGCGGTCTGCAACCTGGGCTCGATCAACCTGCCGAACCACATTGTCGATGGCAAGCTGGACACCGCCAAGCTGCAACGCACCGTGAACACCGCCGTGCGCATGCTCGACAACGTGATCGACATCAACTACTACTCGGTGCCGCAAGCGCGTAACTCGAACCTCAAGCACCGCCCGGTCGGCCTGGGCATCATGGGCTTCCAGGACGCACTGTACCTGCAGCACATCGCCTACGGCTCCGACGCTGCCGTCGAGTTCGCCGACAAGTCGATGGAAGCGGTCAGCTACTATGCGATCCAGGCTTCCTGCGACCTGGCCGACGAGCGTGGCGCCTACGAGACCTTCCAAGGTTCGCTGTGGTCCAAGGGCATCCTGCCGCTGGATTCGCAACAGATCCTGATCGAAGCCCGTGGCCAGAAGTACATCGATGTCGACCTGAACGAGACCCTGGACTGGGCACCGGTGCGTGCTCGCGTACAAAAAGGTATTCGTAACTCGAACATCATGGCCATCGCGCCGACCGCGACCATCGCCAACATTACCGGCGTATCGCAGTCCATCGAGCCGACCTACCAGAACCTGTACGTGAAATCGAACCTGTCGGGCGAATTCACCGTGATCAACCCGTACCTGGTCCGCGACCTGAAGGCCCGCGGCCTGTGGGACTCGGTCATGATCAACGACCTGAAGTACTACGACGGTTCGGTGCAGCAGATCGAGCGTATTCCACAAGAGCTCAAAGACCTGTACGCCACTGCGTTCGAAGTCGAGACCAAGTGGATCGTCGATGCCGCCTCGCGTCGCCAGAAGTGGATCGACCAGGCTCAGTCGCTGAACCTGTACATTGCCGGCGCTTCGGGCAAGAAGCTGGACGTGACCTACCGCATGGCCTGGTACCGTGGTCTGAAAACTACCTACTACCTCCGTGCCCTGGCCGCGACCAGCACCGAGAAGTCGACCATCAACACCGGCAAGCTCAACGCCGTTTCCAGCGGCGGCGACAGCGCCCCGGTCCAGGCTGCCGGCCCGGCACCAGTGCCGAAAGCTTGCGCCATCGACGAGCCTGACTGCGAAGCCTGCCAGTAAGGCCTGATGCCGCAAAAGGGGTGCCCACGGGTGCCCCTTTGCGGCATTTTTGTATCTGCGCAGTGGCCGGCTGAACGCGGTTCTGTAGGAGCGGCCTTGTGTCGCGAAAGGGCTGCGCAGCGGCCCCAGGATTTTAGCGTCGCCGCGGGTATCCATGGGGCCGCTACGCAGCCCTTTCGCGACACAAGGCCGCTCCTACAAGAATCGCGCCAGACACAACATAATGTGCTGCTAAAATTAAAACACACCACATGTAGTGCCATGCGCTTTTTGCCGCTACACTTCCACCCCGTAGATGCCGACACAAGCCTCGTGAACGGACGCACCTAAAACCGGTCGAAAAAGTTACCCCCGACCGCCAGACACGCGCCCCGATCGAAGACGAATTCCGGTATACTGCGCCCCCTCTGAAAAGGGCACCCATTCAAGTCCCTGGCCCCTCCCCGAGGCCTGGCCAGGCACACGTCAGATGTAACGAGAGTCAGCCTCTCGAGCTGTCCATTCGCCGTAACGGCCTTGCGTCAGGCATCACATTCTTAAAATCCAACCGGTTGCCTCAGGGCAACCCTCAAGCAGGAGCCAAACCATGCTGAGCTGGGACGAATTCGACAACGAAGACGGCGAAGTAGCCGCCAAAGGCAACACCCCTGCGCAGGCCAACGCCGCCGCCACCCTCGACAAGCTCGACAGCGCCGGCGGTGCCGCCGCCCTGGAAGCCCGTGCTGCTACCGCTTCTGACTCCGAAGCCGTAAAACGCGCCAAGGCCGCCCTCGACGCCCTCGACGTTGCTGAAGGCCTGGCCGAGCTGGAAGGCTCCGCTGCCCGCGTTGCGGTCGACGAAAAGCGCATGATCAACTGCCGCGCCGACCTCAACCAGCTGGTACCGTTCAAGTACGACTGGGCCTGGCAGAAGTACCTCGACGGCTGCGCCAACCACTGGATGCCGCAAGAGGTCAACATGACCGCCGACATCGCCCTGTGGAAGAGCCAGGACGGCCTGACCGAAGACGAGCGCCGCATCGTCATGCGCAACCTGGGCTTCTTCTCCACCGCCGACTCCCTGGTTGCCAACAACCTGGCCCTGGCCGTGTACCGCCTGATCACCAACCCGGAGTGCCGCCAGTACATCCTGCGCCAGGCCTTCGAAGAGGCGATCCACACCCACGCCTACCAGTACTGCATCGAGTCGCTGGGCATGGATGAAGGCGAGATCTTCAACATGTACCACGAGATCCCGTCGGTCGCGAAAAAAGCCGCCTGGGGCCTGAAGTACACCCGCGCCATCTCCGACCCGGAATTCAACACCGGCACCCCGGAAACCGACAAAGAGCTGCTGCGCAACCTGATCGCCTACTACTGCGTACTGGAAGGCATCTTCTTCTACTGCGGCTTCACCCAGATCCTGTCGATGGGCCGCCGCAACAAGATGACCGGCGTTGCCGAGCAGTTCCAGTACATCCTGCGTGACGAGTCGATGCACCTGAACTTCGGTATCGACGTGATCAACCAGATCAAGATCGAGAACCCGCACCTGTGGGATGCCTCGATGAAGGAAGAAGCGACCCAGATGATCCTGCAAGGGACCCAACTGGAGATCGAATACGCCCGCGATACCATGCCGCGTGGCGTACTGGGCATGAACGCCGCGATGATGGAGGACTACCTCAAGTTCATCGCCAACCGCCGCCTGACCCAGATTGGCCTGAAGGAAGAGTACCCAGGCACCACCAACCCGTTCCCATGGATGAGCGAGATCATGGACTTGAAGAAGGAGAAGAACTTCTTTGAGACGCGTGTGATCGAGTATCAGACTGGCGGGGCTTTGAGCTGGGATTGATTGTCCGGGCTGAGAAACAAGAAGGCTGCCAATTGGCAGCCTTTTTTTTGGGCTGTACGTTAGTGATCAATCAATCCCGTGCCTTGGTAACAGTACTGTGTGCTGCCGCCTTGGCGGGTAAATCATGTCTTCGGTTTGTACCCAGGGCATGCCCACTCCCACAGGATATGCGCCGGGCTGTACAAACCAGGTGGGTCAGCTCGCATTCAAGCCAGCGCCATCCGGTATTCGATCACCCCGGGCTTCTCAGCGATCCAGTCGTACAGCCGCTGTGCGGTCTGGTTGGTTTCCTGGGTATGCCAGTAGAGCCGGTCACAGCCCTTCTCCTGCGCCTGGCCCTGCACAAACTCGATCAACTGCTTGCCCACCTTCTTGCCCCGTGTGCTCGGGCAAACGAACAGGTCCTCCAGGTAGCAGAAGTCGTTACGCCCCCAGGTCGAGCGATGGAACACATAATGGACGAAGCCGAGCACCCGCTCACCGTCCGTGGCCACGGCGCAGTGCACGGGCTCGGCCGGGTCGAAGAAACGGGCCCAGGTCAGTTCGGTCGTGGCCTTGCTCAGCTCTACTTTGTAGAACGCCTGATACTGCTCCCAATACGCGCTCCATTGCTGCAAATCGCTCTGCTTCAACTCGCGAACCGAAACCAATGTTTGTGCAACTGTCATGGTGAACCCCTCTCAATGTGGGAATGGTCGGAAAACAGGTGCATTTATAGCGATAGAATGGCCTGAATAGCCCCGCCACTTTTCGCAAGTGAAGCAGACCAATGTTCAAACATGCACAGTTGCAATCGGTAAAAGCCTGGATGAGTGACCCCGCCCATGGGGCGTTGTCGCTGCACGTACGGATCCAGAGGGCGATTCGCCAATTGATCCTTGAGGGCGCATTGCCGGTCGGCAAGTCGCTGCCGGCTTCACGCCCGCTGGCGCTTTCCCTGGGCGTCTCGCGGGATACCGTCGAGGCGGCATACAGCCAGTTGCATGCAGAGGGCTTCATCGAGCGTCGGGTGGGCAGCGGAAGCTTCGTGTCACAACGCGCGCGGCACCTGCCGCGGCGCAAGCGCCAACGCGAGGTGCTCTGCGATGAGCCAGCTCACCTGAGCCGCAGAGCAATGGCCGTGCTGCAGAGCGGGGGCGTGAACAACTTCCAGGGGCCGCGCCCGTTCGCACCGGGGGTTGCCGAGACCCGGCAGTTTCCCCTGGCAACCTGGGAGAAGCTGGAGCGCCAGGTTTACAAGCAATATGGCACCCAGGCGCTGGAGCACAGTGCGCCACAAGGCATGCCTGCGCTGCGCAGCGCGATCGCTGACTACCTCAACCTCGAACGGGGGGCTCAGGCGACTGCCGATCGGGTGCTGATCCTCACCAGCTCGCAGCAGGCACTTGGCCTGTGCGCCCAAGTGCTCATGGATGCCGGCGATCAGGTGCTGGTCGAAGACCCGCTCTACCAAGGCACCCGCAAAGCCATCGCCGCCGCAGGCCTCGTAGGCGTGCCCGTGCCGGTGGATGAAAACGGCATGCGGGTAGAGGACATGGCGCGGCTGGGCGTCAATGCCAGGGCGGTTTTTCTTACGCCCTCCCACCAATACCCCACCGGCGCGACCTTGTCGCTGGACAGGCGCCTGCAGGCGATCGAATGGGCCCGGCAGCAGCGAGCCTGGATCATCGAAGACGACTACGACAGCGAGTTCCACTACGAAGGCCGGCCGACTGCCTGTGTGCAGGGCCTGGACGCGCATGACCGCACGCTCTACATCGGTACCTTCACCAAGTCGCTGTTTGCCGGCCTGCGTATCGGCTACCTGCTGTTGCCCCCCTCGCTCGTCGCGCCGATGACCAGCGCACGCACGCTGCAGGACGGGCATAACGCGTCCATTGCGCAACTGACCTTGGCAAGGTTCATGGAGGGCGGGCATTACACGGCTCATGTGCGGGCCATGCGGGCGCTGTATGCCGAGAGACGGGACGTGCTGGCTGAGCTCGTGCACAAGCATCTGGGGGCGTTTCTGGCGCCGTGCATCCCGGCCGGCGGGCTGCAGATGCCCTGCCATTTCGTGCAGGGTTTGCCTGAAGAGGCGGTGGTCGAGGCGGCGCGCGTGGTAGGGATTGATCTGCTGGGGCTCGGCAGTTTGTATGCGACGCCGCGCAATGATACCGGCCTGTTGATGGGGTTCGCGGCGCAGACGCCAGCCGAGATGCGGGTAGCGGTGGAGGCGCTGGCGAAGGTGTTTGCGCGGGTGAAATAGGGGCTGGCTGCCGCCGCCTTCGGGTGCCGTTTTGGGTTCACGGGTGCATGTCTTGAGTGTTGCATTCGCGATCCCCGTCGAGAACCTGCACCAAAACCAAGGTCATAGTACCTCCACAAAACCATCGCACCACAAAGCGTTGACATCCCCCTCCCCACTTGCTAAAAATCGCCCAAGTTGTACGACAACGCATAACAAAAACAACAATCAGTGGAAGATCCCATGTCGACACACCTCGCGCACTACCCTCGCCGCTCGCCTGTCCCGTTTTCACCCCCTAGGCCCTGACCGGTCCGTTACCCACCCGCCCTCGCCGCAGGCCGCTTGCGCGTGCCCGGTGGACGGGCTGCCACACCCCTTTGTGGAGCACAACAATAATGAAAATCTGCCAAACCCTCCCCTTTGCCCTGCTGGGCGCCGGCATGCTCGGGAGCCTGCCGGGCACTAGCGTGGCGGCGGGCTTCATCGAAGATTCCAAGGCCACGCTCGGCCTGCGCAACTTCTACATCAACCGCAACTTCACCAACCCCAGCAACACGCAAAGCAAGGCCGAGGAATGGACGCAGAGCTTCATCCTCGATGCCCGCTCGGGGTTCACCGAGGGGCCGGTGGGGTTCGGTGTGGATGTGCTGGGGCTGTGGTCGGTCAAGCTCGATGGCGGTGGCGGCACCTACGGCACCGCGCTGCTGCCGCGCCACGACGATGGGCGGCCGGCCGATGATTACGGGCGGCTGGCGGTGGCAGGCAAGGCGCGGATCTCGAAGACCGAGCTGAAGATCGGGGAATGGATGCCGGTGCTGCCGATTCTGCGTTCCGACGATGGCCGTTCGCTGCCGCAGACGTTCCGCGGGGGGCAGGTCACCTCCAACGAGATCGCCGGGCTGACGCTGTATGGCGGGCAGTTCCGTGGCAACAGCCCGCGCAACGACGCGAGCATGGAGGACATGAGCTACGGCGGTGGGCTGTCGGACCGCTTCAACTTCGTCGGCGGCGAATACAAGTTCAACCAGGACCGCACGCTGGTCGGGCTGTGGAATGCAGTGCTCAAGGACGTCTACCAGCAGCAGTACCTGCAACTGAGCCACAGCCAGCCAGTGGGTGACTGGACGCTGGGTGCCAACCTGGGCTACTTCCATGGCGATGAAGACGGCTCCGAACGTGCCGGGCAGCTGGACAACAAGACCTATTCGGGGATGTTCTCGGCCAAGTACGGCGGCAACACCTTCTGGGTCGGCCTGCAGAAGGTCGATGGCGATACCTGGATGCGGGTCAACGGCACCAGCGGCGGGACGCTGGCCAACGACAGCTACAACTCAAGCTTCGATAACGCCAATGAGCGGTCGTGGCAGGTGCGGCACGACTTCAACTTCGTCACCGTCGGGGTGCCTGGGCTGACATTGATGAACCGCTACATCAGCGGGCAGGATGTGCACACAGGGGCGGTTACCGATGGCAAGGAATGGGTGCGCGAGACGGAGCTGGCCTATGTGATCCAGAGCGGGGCGTTCAAGGACTTGAGTGTGAAGTGGCGTAACTCGAGTATTCGCCGGGATTACAGCAACAACGAGTTCGATGAGAACCGGTTGATCTTCAACTACCCCCTGTCGCTGTTGTAACCCAGGCTTCCCTGTAGGAGCGGCCTTGCGTCGCGAAAGGCCCGCAAAGCGGGCCCAGCAATGGCGGGGCCGGTAGAGTCCTGGGGCCGCTGCGCAGCCCTTTCGCGACGCAAGGCCGCTCCTACAGTTGACCACCTGACCAGGCGAAGCCGCACACGCCTCATTGACAACAGCCAACGCCACTGCCAATAATCAATGAAGTCATACGACAACCTACAACAACTAACAATGAGCCGGCCATGACCACTACCCCCCTCAATCGCCTGCTGCTCACCGGAGCCGCAGGCGGCCTGGGCAAGGTCCTTCGCGAACGCCTGCAAGGCTACGCCGAGGTCCTGCGCCTTTCCGATATCAGCCCGATGGCGCCCGCTGCGGGCCCGCATGAAGAAGTCGTGACCTGCGACCTCGCCGACAAAGCCGCTGTGCATGCACTGGTCGAAGGCGTAGACGCCATCATCCACTTCGGCGGCGTGTCCACCGAGCATTCCTTCGAAGACATCCTCGGCCCCAACATCTGCGGCGTGTTCCACGTCTACGAGGCGGCGCGCAAGCATGGGGTCAAGCGCATCATCTTCGCCAGCTCCAACCACACCATCGGCTTCTACCGCCAGGACGAGCGCATCGACGCCCACGCCCCGCGCCGCCCCGACAGTTACTACGGGCTGTCCAAGTGCTATGGCGAGGATGTCGCCAGCTTCTACTTCGACCGCTATGGCATCGAGACCGTGAGCATTCGCATCGGCTCCTCGTTCCCGCAACCGCAGAACCCGCGCATGTTGTGCACCTGGCTCAGCTACGACGACCTGGTGCAACTGATCGAGCGCGGGCTGTTCACGCCAGACGTCGGCCACACCGTCGTCTATGGCGCCTCCGACAACCGCACCGTGTGGTGGGACAACCGCCATGCCGCGCACCTGGGCTATGAGCCCAAAGACACCTCCGAGGTGTTCCGCGAAGCGGTTGAAGCGCAACCGGCGCCTGCCGCCGATGACCCGAGCATGGTCTATCAGGGCGGCGCCTTCGCCGTGGCCGGACCGTTCAACTGACCCCAGCGCGCCAGGAGGCACGGCCATGAATTGCGAACTGATCGTCGACGCCCGTAACGGTACCGGCGAGAGCCCTGTGTGGCACCCCACCGAACAAGCCCTGTACTGGGTCGATATCCCCGCCCGCCAGCTGCATCGCTGGCAGCCTGACGGTGCCCACCACACCTGGCAAGGTGACGAAATGCTGGCCTGCATCGCACGCACCGAACAGGGCTGGGTTGCAGGGATGGAGAGCGGCATCTTCGCCCTCGAAACCCAGGCCGATGGCAGCCTCGACAGCCGTTTGCTCAGTCGCGTCGAACATGCCATGGGCGGCATGCGCTTCAACGATGGCCGCTGCGACCGCCAAGGCCGCTTCTGGGCTGGCACCATGCTGATGGACATGCCGCAAGGCGCTCCGGTCGGGGCGCTGTACCGGCATGACGGCGAAGGGCAGTTGCACCTGCAGCAGGACGGCATGATCGTGCCCAATGGCCTGGCCTTCAGCCCCGACGGCACGCGCATGTACCTCTCGGACTCGCACCCCAACGTGCAGAAGATCTGGGTATTCGACTACGACATCGACAGCGGCACGCCCCACAACAAACGCCTGTTCGTCGACATGCAGGCCTTCCCCGGCCGCCCCGACGGCGCCGCCATCGATCAGGATGGCTGCTACTGGATCTGCGGCAACGACGCCGGCCAGATCCACCGCTTCACCCCCGATGGCCGCCTCGACCGCTCACTGAACGTACCGGTGAAGAAACCCGCGATGTGCGCCTTTGGCGGCGCCAACCTGGACACCCTGTTCGTCACCTCGATCCGCCCTGCGGGCATCGACCTCTCCGACCAGCCGCTGGCCGGTGGGGTATTTGCCTTCGAACTCGGCGTCAAAGGCCTGGAGGAGCCCGCCTACCGAGGCTGAACAACCGCTCTGCCAACAACGCTCGCACAAACGAAACCGGATAATAAAAACCACGGAGTTTCAACATGACCTTCAAACGCAAGCTGCTCCTTGCCGTACTCCCCTTCGCCTTCAGCCTGTCGATGCCGGCCTCCGCGCTGGACATCAAGTTCGCCGAAATCCACCCGGCCGGCTACCCGACCGTGGTCGCCGAACAGAACATGGGCAAGAAGCTCGAAGCCGCCAGCAATGGCGAAATCACCTTCAAGATGTTCGCCGGTGGGGTACTCGGCTCCGAGAAGGAAGTGATCGAGCAGGCGCAGATCGGTGCCGTGCAGATGACCCGGGTCAGCCTGGGTATCGTCGGCCCGGTGGTGCCGGATGTGAATGTGTTCAACATGCCGTTCGTGTTCCGCGACCATGAGCACATGCGCAAGATCATCGACGGCGACATCGGCCAGGAGATCCTCGACAAGATCACCAACTCCGAATTCAACCTGGTGGCACTGGCCTGGATGGATGGCGGCTCGCGCAGCATCTACACGAAAAAACCGGTACGCAGCCTGGAAGACCTCAAGGGCATGAAGATCCGCGTGCAGGGCAACCCGTTGTTCATCGACATGATGAACGCCATGGGCGGCAACGGCATCGCCATGGACACCGGCGAGATCTTCAGCGCCCTGCAGACGGGCGTGATCGACGGCGCCGAAAACAACCCGCCGACCCTGCTCGAACACAACCACTTCCAGAGCGCCAAGTACTACACCCTCACCGGCCACCTGATTTTGCCGGAGCCGGTGGTGATGTCCAAGACCACCTGGAACAAGCTCACCGCCGAGCAGCAAACACTGGTGAAGAAGGTCGCACGTGAGGCGCAGATGGAAGAACGTGCGCTGTGGGACGCCAAGTCCTCCGCCAGCGAAGAGAAGCTCAAGGCTGCAGGCGTCGAGTTCATCACGGTCGACAAGAAACCGTTCTTCGAGGCCACTGCATCGGTGCGCGAGAAGTACGGCGCGCCGTACGCCGACCTGATGAAGCGTATCGACGCCGTCCAGTAATACCGGCCCCTTCCAAGACGACCTCGGCAGTGCGGCGGCCGCCGCCCTGCCGCTTTGGTGATGCCTATGAAATCGCTTTTCCTGAGCGTGAACGACACGCTGTACCGCAGCTGCATCTGGATCGCGGGCCTGTCGATCCTGACCATGACGCTGATCATTCCGTGGGGCATCTTCGCCCGCTACGTGCTGGGCACCGGCTCCAGCTGGCCAGAGCCGGTCTCGATCCTGCTGATGGTGGTGTTCACATTCGTCGGTGCCGCGGCCAGCTACCGCGCCGGGGCGCATATGGCGGTGGGGATGATCACCGACCGTTTGCCACCGCTGCAGCGCCAGCTGGTCGCGCTGCTGGTGCAACTGCTGATGATCGTGGTGTGCGTGTTCATGACCTACTACGGCACCAAGCTGTGCATCACCACCTGGAACCAGTCGCTGGCCTCGCTGCCCGGTGTGCGGGTGGGCATGACGTACGCGCCGATCCCCGTCGGTGGCGTGCTGACGTTGATGTTCGTGCTGGAAAAACTCCTGCTGGGCGATCAGAGCAACCGCAAGGCGGTGCGCTTCGACCAGGTAGAAGAAAGCGAAGGAGCGGCATAAATGGATGCGTTCATTCTGTTGGGCAGTTTCATCGCGCTGATCCTGATCGGCATGCCGGTGGCCTATGCGCTGGGCCTGTCGGCACTGATCGGCGCCTGGTGGATCGACATCCCGCTGCAGGCGATGATGATCCAGGTCGCCAGTGGGGTTAACAAGTTTTCGCTGCTGGCGATTCCGTTCTTCGTGCTTGCAGGCGCGATCATGGCCGAAGGCGGTATGTCACGCCGGCTGGTGGCGTTCGCCGGGGTGCTGGTGGGCTTCGTGCGCGGCGGGCTGTCGCTGGTCAACATCATGGCCTCGACGTTCTTTGGCGCAATCTCTGGCTCTTCCGTGGCCGACACCGCGTCGGTAGGTTCGGTGCTGATCCCGGAAATGGAGCGCAAGGGCTACCCGCGCGAGTTCTCCACCGCAGTGACCGTCAGTGGCTCGGTGCAGGCGCTGCTGACCCCGCCCAGCCACAACTCGGTGCTGTACTCGCTGGCCGCCGGCGGCACGGTGTCGATCGCCTCGCTGTTCATGGCCGGGGTCATGCCCGGGCTGTTGCTGAGCGCAGTGATGATGGGGCTGTGCCTGATCTTCGCGAGGAAACGCAACTACCCCAAAGGCGAAGTGATCCCGCTGCGCCAGGCATTGAAGATCGCCGGTGAGGCGCTGTGGGGGTTGATGGCGATGGTCATCATCCTCGGCGGTATTCTGTCGGGCGTATTCACCGCGACCGAGTCGGCAGCCGTGGCGGTGGTCTGGTCGTTCTTCGTGACCATGTTCATCTACCGCGACTACAAGTGGCGTGACCTGCCCAAGCTGATGCACCGCACGGTACGCACCATCTCGATCGTGATGATCCTGATCGGCTTTGCCGCAAGCTTTGGCTACGTGATGACGCTGATGCAGATTCCCTCGAAGATCACCACAGCGTTCCTGACCCTGTCGGACAACCGCTATGTGATCCTCATGTGCATCAACTTCATGCTGTTGCTGCTGGGCACGGTGATGGACATGGCGCCGCTGATCCTGATCCTCACCCCGATCCTGCTGCCGGTTATTACCGGCATCGGCGTGGACCCGGTGCACTTCGGCATGATCATGCTGGTGAACCTGGGCATTGGGCTGATCACACCACCGGTAGGTGCGGTGCTGTTCGTGGGGTCGGCCATCGGCAAGGTGAGCATCGAGGCCACGGTGAAGGCGCTGCTGCCGTTCTACCTGGCGCTGTTCATGGTGTTGATGGCCGTGACCTACATCCCGGCCATCTCGCTGTGGCTGCCGAGCGTCGTGCTGTAAATGCCAATGGGGCTGCGCTGCAGCCCCGTTCTCTGCAAATGGATCCTGCACATGGCTGTTCCCTCTTCTGTCGCAACCCTCTTTCCGCGCAAGCTGGCAATTGCACTGCTGGCGCTGCTGGCGTGCGCGTTCGCCGCCAACCACATCGCCGCGCGCATCGCGTTCGATGACGGCACCGGCGTGCTGCTGGCGATCCTCTGCCGCTCAGGCATTACCTTCCTGGTCCTGGCTGGCCTGCTGTTGTGGCAGCGTCAGGCACTCGGCATGCCGGCGGGCACACGGCGCTGGCAATTGCTGCTCGGCCTGCTGATTGCCACGCAGAGCCTGTGCCTGTATTCGGCGGTGGCGCGCATTCCGGTGGCACTGGCGCTGCTGGTGGGCAATACCTTCCCGATGTTGCTGGCACTGCTTAGCTGGGCGCTGGGCGGTGCGCGCCCGACCGGCCGTACCGTGCTGTTCATGGGCCTGATCCTTTGTGGCCTGGTGCTGGCGCTGGATGTGCCGGCACGGCTGGCCGACAGTGGCGATGCCAACCCGCACTGGGCCCTGGGTGTCAGCCTGGCATTCTGCGCTGCATGTGTCTTCGCCTGCGCCTTGTGGATCACCGATCACAAACTGGCAGCCGTGCGCGGCCCGGTACGCAGCCTGCTGACCTTGCTGATCGTGTTCTCCAGCATGCTGGTCGCCGGCGTCAGCGGGGTGATGCCTTCGGGGTTGTCACTGCCCGTCAGCGCCAGCGGCTGGGCGGCCTTGGCCAGCCTGGTGGTGCTGTATGGCGTGGCCTTTACCCTGCTGTTCGTCTGTGTGCCACGGCTGAACATGGCGCAGAACGCGCCGGTGATGAATATCGAGCCGATCGCCACCTTGCTGCTGGGCTGGGCGTTGCTCGATCAACGCCTGAGCACCCTGCAGTTGATCGGCGGGGCCGTGGTGGTGTGCGGCATCGTGCTGCTGACCTACCGCCGGGCGAGCTGACCACACACTTTCGAAGGAGCCACTGATGGCTGTGACCGAACTGCACCTGCAAGACCACCTGACCCGATTGAGCCTAACGCCCGACCTGGGCGCCAGCCTGATCAACTGGCAGGTGAAGGCGACCGGGCAGGCGCTACTGCGCCACTCCGACCCCGCCGCGCTGGCCAGCGGTACGCCGCGGCAGCTGGCCTGCTACCCGTTGGCGCCGTGGTCCAACCGGATTGCCGAAGGGGGCTTCGCACGGCCCGAGGGCTGGCTGGCCTTGCCGCCCAACACCGCCCACGACCCTTACCCGATTCATGGCAGCGCCTGGCAGCAGGCCTGGCATGTGGACCACCACAGCGAGCGCCGCGCCCGGCTGTCTCTCGACAGTACGCTGCCATTTGCCTACCGGGCGACGCTGGATGTACACCTGCATGAGGGTTGCCTGAACCTTGACTTGCATGTTACCCACCTGGACGAAGCTGCCACCTGGTACGGACTGGGGCTGCACCCTTACTTCCCCCGCTACCCCGACACCCGGCTACGGGCAGCGGCGCAGCATGTGTGGCTGGCGGAAGAAGGCCGGCTGCCGTCACACCTTGCAGAGGTGCCTGCAGATTGGTGCTTCGAGGCGCCGGGCGCGTTGCCAGCGACGGGTGTCGATCATGCGTTTGGGGGTTGGCCTGGCAGTTGCGTGATCGAACAGCCCAGCGCGGGCTATTCGCTGGCCTGCACGGCCAGTGGCTGCGAGCACTTCTTGTTGTTCTGCCCACCAGGCAAGGCGTTCTTCTGCTTTGAACCGGTCAGCCACCCGATCAATGCGCACCACCTGCCAGGGCGACCAGGCTTGCGATTGCTGCAACAGGGTGAAGAAATGAGCCTGGGCTTCAAGATGCAATACCAGGCCTTGTAACCGCTTTGCCTGCAGTGGGGCTGCTGCGCAGCCCCACCATCACACGCCTTACGCCAGAGCCCCAGCCGCGACCGCAGCAGGCCTGTCATCCGACGCCCCCCGCACCTCCCGCGCGACCTTCCACACCAGCACCGCCGCCACGATATCGAACGCCGCCAGCACCACGAACAGCGGGCTATAGCCAATCTGCGTCACCAGGATGCCGAACACCAAGGTGAACACTGCCGCGCCCAGGTAGCCGCACATCCCGCCCATGCCCGTGGCGGTCGCCACCTGGTCCTTGCTGAACGAGTCCGAGGTGATCGAGTACAACGCACCTGACAGCGTCTGATGCGCGAAGCCACCAATACACAGCAGCAGGATCGCGGTGTACGGGCTTTCCACCAAGCCGATGCACGCTGGGCCGATCATGCAGCTGGCACCGAATACCAGCACCATCTTGCGCGAGGTGAACAACGACACCTTGAAGTAACGGTGGAACATCGGGCTCAGGTAACCACCGAGCACGCAACCGATGTCGGCGGCAAGGAACGGCAGCCAGGCGAACATCGCCACTTCTTTGATGTTCATGTGCCGCTCGGTCATCAGGTACAGCGGGATCCAGGCATTGAAGGTCTGCCAGGCCGGTTCCGAGAGAATCCGCGCCGAGGCGATGGCGTAGAAGTTGCGGGTCTTGAAGATACGCTTCCAGGCGCCCTTCTCACGTTTCTCTTCCTTGAAGTGTGCTTCCTGGCCGGCAAGGATGTAGTCGCGCTCGTCACTGCTCAGGCGCTTCTGATCACGCGGGTGCTTGTAGAACAGCATCCACAGCAAAGTCCAGACGATGCCGGACGCCCCGACGATGACGAAGGCCAGCTGCCAGCCACTGTGCAGGATTGCCCACACCACCAGGGGAGGCGCCAGCAATGCACCGAGCGAGGAGCCGATGTTGAACCAGCCGATGGCCACCGAACGCTCCTTGGCCGGGAACCACTCGGTGGTGGCCTTGACGCCGGCGGGCAGGCCCGCCGCCTCGGTCATGCCTAGCAGCCCACGCATGAACGCCATGCTCTGCCAGCCCGTGGCCAAGGCAGCGCCGGCACAGGCCACCGACCAGGCCATGGCGAACACGGCAAAACCCAGCTTGGTACCGATGAAGTCGATGAACCAGCCAGCGATCGGCTGCATGAGGGCGTAGCACACCTGCCAGGCAGCAACGATCTTGGCGTATTGCTCGGTGGTGATGGAGAGGTCGGTCATCAGGGTGGGGGCAGCCACCGAGAGGGTATTGCGGGCGAGGTAGTTGACGACGAGCCCAGCCGTGACAAGGCTGACCATCCACCAACGGATGCCTTTCATCTTCATGGTTCACCTGAATATTATTTTTAGAGGTGCGGGTGATTGGCTCAAGGCCGGCAGCGGCTAATTGAGACAATTTGTTTCAGGCGAAAGATTGCCATGTCATAGGTCGTCGTACAACATAAATTATCACTGCATGAGCTGATCAAGCTGCCAGCCACAAATAATTTCGGCAGAGAAAAGGCTAGTTGTACGACCTCAATCCAATCCTTGAGCCCGCAGTTCATGGGCCAGCATGTCGATGAATGCCCTCACCTTGGCCGATCCGTATTTGCTCTCACGGTGCAACACATGAATCGGCCAGGGCGCCTCCTCGTACTCGGCAAGAATCACCTGCAATTGCCCACTCGCCACCTCGTCCGCCACCTGGTAAGACAACAACCGTGCAATCCCCAACCCACCGCTGGCTGCGGCAATCGCCCCGTCATTGCTGGTCACCGTCAGCCGGGGCTTCATGCGCACCAAGGTCGGTTCATCGGTGACGCCGAAGCGCCAACCCGCCCGGGGTGAAAGGTTGGTGGTGCCGATTACCGCATGGTCCGGCAAATCCGAGGGGTGCTGCGGTACGCCGTGGCGCGCCAGGTAGTCGGGCGAGGCGCAGAGCATGCGCCGCACCCTACCCACCCGCAGTGCCTTCAGCCCCGAGTCTGGTAGCGGGCCGATGCGCACGGCCACGTCCATGCCCTCCTCGACCATGTTGACGATGCGGTCGAGAAAGTAGGCAGATACATCCACTTCGGGGTACTGCTGCAAGTACCGTACGATGCACGGCATGACGAACTTCTTGCCGAACAGGATCGGCGCGGTGACGGCCAGATCGCCCTTGGGCGTGGCGTTGATGCCAGCGGCCGCCTCGTTGGCTTCGAGGATGCTGGCAAGTATGTGGCGGGTGTCTTCCAGGTAGCGGCCTCCCGCCTCGGTCAGACGCACGCTGCGCGTGGTGCGCAGCAGCAGCTTGACACCCAGCTGCTCTTCCAGTGCACTGACGGCACGCGTCACCGCCGCAGGCGAAATGTCCAGCCGGCGAGCGGCGGCGGCGAAGCTTTCCAGCTCGCCGACCGCGACGAATACCTTCATCAGGTGGATGTGGTCCATGCCGGCTCCTGGGCCTAGGGGTGGGGGGATTATCGGTTATCAGTAGGTTTTGTGCTGCTGCAAGAGCCCTTGCAGACCGCATCAAAGTTCCAGCACCAGGGCCTGCCCGCCCTCCCCCACGTTGGCCGGCACTGCACAGCAGATCAACACCGTGCCCTCATCAGGCATTTCTGCTGGCGGGTTCGGGTAATGCACCTGGCCACTCACTACCCGGGTCTTGCAGGTGCCGCATGAACCGCCCCGGCAACTGAAGTCCGGCGACAGTCCGCGCGCCTCGGCAAGCTCCAGCAAGGTCCCGCTGCCCGGTGCCCAGCGCGCCTCCTTGGCCGAGCTGGCAAAGTACACCGGCACGGGTTCGCTCGCAGCCGGCGGCTGTTGCAGCACAGGCTGGTCGTCATCGGTGTGCCGCCTGAGCGTCGAGGGCCCGAAGGCTTCGGCATGGATGCGAGCGTCGGGAACGTTCACGGTGCGCAACCCTTCGTACAGGTCCTGGGTAAAACGGGCGGGGCCGCACAGGTAGAAGTCATAGTCATCCAGCGTCAGCGTGGCCTTCACCTGCTCGATGCCCAACCGGCCAGCATGTTCGTAATCGCGGCCCAGCACAGCCTCTGCTTCAGGCTGGCTGAGGCAGCGGTACAGGCCCAACAGCGCGCCAGCCTGCCGCTGCAGGCTGGCCAGCTCCTGCTGGAACGGTAAATCCGCCAGGCTGCGGGCACCGTGAAACAGGTGAATACGTCGGGCCTGGCGCTTGGCCAATTGCTCGCGCAACATGGCGATGAGTGGGGTGATGCCCACGCCCGCGCCGATCAGTACGATCGGCCGTTCGCTTTGCTCATCCAGGGTAAAACTGCCCATGGGCAGCCGCACGTCGAGCAGGTCACCCACAGCGATGCGTTCATGCAGATAGCGCGAGGCCGGGCCCTGGGCCTTGACGCTGATGCGCAGGTAGCCGTCCGACGGCGCGCTGGAGACGCTGTAAGTACGCACCAGCGGGGCGTCACTGCCCAGCGCGATACGCACAGGGATATGCTGCCCCGGCGCAAACTGCACGGGTGCATCTGCCGCCAGGTAGAAGGAGCGTATATCCCGGCTCTCCTGCTCCAGGCGCACCACGCGCCACGCCAACCACTGGCGCTGGCGCTCGCGCTGCTGCAGGCGCGTGTCGGCCTCTGCCCAGGTACCGGTCATCAGGCTGGTCGGCGCGTATTCCTGGAACGCCCAGCGCAACGACACCGCTTTCGGGCGCCACACCACCCGCTCGACCTCCAGGGTCCACAGCCGCTCAGCCCCCTCGAAGGCGGTGATGGCAGGGCTGTCCAGTATCACCTCGGCACGCCCGGACAACTGCAGTACATTGCCCGTGGCAAAGTCGATGAACAGCAAGCCAGCCAAGGGGTTGACCAGCAAGTTGCCCAGCGTGTTGAAGTGCAGGTTGCCGGCGTAGTCGGGAATGCTCAGGCGGTTGCCTTGGACCTTGACGAACCCTGGCCGGCCGCCGCGGTGGGACACGTCCACCGAACGCTGGCCGTCTTCGTGGTCGACGTAGCTTGCGACGAAAAAGGTATCGGCCATCTCGATCATGGCAACGGCGCGGGCATTGAGTGCTGTCGCATCGAAGCGACCTTGTGCGGGCTCATCGATACGGGTGTAGTCGCGCCGTTGAATGTACTGCGGGCAGTTGCCGAACGACTGCTCCACGGTTACTTGCAGCTGGCCGTTGGTTGCCTGGCTGATCATGCCGTTGATGCGGTTGCGCCGGCGGGTATGCAGTTCGATGCCCAGCAGCCCGATCGCCTGCCCGCCCGCCAGGCCTTGTGTGGCAGGGTCATCTGCGTTCAGGTACGCATCGATCGTCAGCTGCCGCGGGTGGGGCGAGCTGACGAAGCCTTCCGGGCCTTCGAGCAGCGTCGCCCACGGTTTGCCATAGGCATCCACGCTGCCCGCCACCATGAACGGCAGTTGCTGATAGAACGCGCGATGCTGATCGGGCATGTGGTCGCGGATTACCTTCTGCCCGAACACCTCCATGCGCTCCGACACACCGACCTTTTCCTGCAGGGTCTTCTCACCGCTGTGCCAAGGTGACGAGCGATGGCCTGGGAGCTGATGCATGGTGGCATTCCTCGGAAGGGTTGGGGCTTAAACGGTGGCTTGCAGGCCCGCCACAGTGCGCGGCATCGGCACGAAACCTGGCAACGCCTCGACCCGAGCCAGCCAGCTGCGCACGTTGGCGTAAGGCTCCAGCGAGACATTGCCTTCCGGTGCGTGGGCGATATAGGAATAGTTGGCGACGTCGGCGATGGTGGGGGTGCTGCCAGCCAGGAAGGGGGACTTGGCCAGTTCGGCGTCAATCACCTTGAGCAGGGTATGGGCACGACCGATGACTTCATCGGTGTTGAACGAAGCACCGAACACCGTGACCAGGCGAGCGGCGGCCGGGCCGAACGCCAAGGGCCCTGCTGCAACCGATAACCAGCGTTGCACGCGGGCTGCGGCCGCGGGTTCCTCGGGCAACCAGGTGCCGTTGTCGTACTGCTTGGCCAGGTACACCAGAATGGCATTCGAGTCGGCGACGACCGTGCCGTTGTCATCGATGACGGGGACTTGGCCGAACGGGTTGAGGGCAAGGAACTCGGGCTGCTTGTGCGCACCCTTGGCCAGGTCGACGAAGACCAGCTCGGTGGGCAGGTTCAGCAGCGAGAGCATCAGCTCAATGCGGTGGGCGTGGCCGGACTTGGGGAAGTTGTAGAGTTTGATTGGGCTCGACATGGGCTTGGCTCCTGGACAGCACCGGAATGGGCTGATGGAGGCCATGTTGAACTGATTCGACAGGCAACAGAATTAGCGCGGGAGGGAAACGATAATTTCGCACAGCGAAACAATCGGGGTAGAAGCGACATCCGGCCGCTTCTACAGGGGATGCGGTCGCTTCAATGACGCTGACGATGGAAGCGGTACAACGCGCGTGCCGCGTCGATTACATGGGGGACACAGGCTTGAATGTCGTCCTCGCTCATTTGGTCGAGCAACTCGAAATTGTCTTCCAGGCCGTGCAGCGAGATCGCTTTGAGCAGGGGATCCTGCGCCGCAGGCAACTCGCTCCAGCCTGCGACCTGGGTGCCGCGCATGTAACCGAAGCACCACTCCTCCATGATGATCACTCCGTTTTCACCTTCTTCGAATACCGGCTCGAAGTGATCGACGTTGTCAGCGAGCTCTTCCGCCACCTGGCTGGCATAACGCAACATCAGCGCCGTGTAGGCCTCTTCGTGCGCAGGCTTCTTGAAGTTTGGCACCTTGCCACCTGCAACGGCAGGTAACCATTGTTCGGGGTGGACAGTGACCGGCGAGCTGGCAAGGGCGGTGAAAAAGCCATTGAGCTCGGCCAGGTTGATCACCGAGTAATCGTTGCCGTAAGTGATCAGCAGGTCTTCAAGGCGGTGGAGTTCTTTTTCGCTGAGGGCGCGGAGCATCGAGATTACCTGTTAAGCAAAAGTGCAAGCACCCTAGCACAGCAAGCACCGGAAGACTGCCCACAGCTATGCTGCTGCGGGCAGTTTCTCTACTGATTAAGCCAGGTATGTAACAGTGACTGTCTCCCCGTGCCGATCAGTAACCAAAGCAGAATTCGACACTTGCGCGGGCAAAGCTGCCCCGCCATGTGCACGCCCTGTTTCTGCAGGTCAATCTCGGCGCCGACAAACCCATAGGTCGCCCGCGCCGTAGGGCCACTGCCTGTGCGGCTAGCAACTATGATCGGCATGCTCGGCAGCAGTTGCTCCAGCATCTCGGACCAGTTGCCAGAGACGTGCCCTGCACCAAAGCCGGCAATGACCAAACCTTCGTAGCCCAGCATCGGCAGGGCCTGCAAAAGGGCAGTATCCGCATCCAGGCAGGCCTCCAACAGTACAACGCGATGCTCTAGACGATGGGGGAGTGGCAATACGAAGCGTGGCGGAGGCTGTTGATGATAGAACGCAACCCCCTCGACCACTTCACCAAGGGGACCCCTGCCGGGTGACTCAAAAGCAGCCATCGCCAAGCTGGCAGTCTTGCGAACGCTCGCCGCGCTGTGGATCTGGTCATTGATCACGACCAGCACGCCGCGCCTATGGCTGGCAGGGGCTAACGCCACCTGTGCTGCTGCCAGTATGTTCGCCGGCCCATCACTTCCCGGCTGGCTTGCCGAGCGCATCGCACCGGTCAGCACCAAAGGTGTATCCAATGGCCAAAGCAGGTCGAAGAAATAAGCCGTCTCCTCCAGCGTATCCGTTCCCTGGGTGAGAATCACGGCCTGTGCACCCCGCTCCACCTGATCGCGCGCCCATGCCAGTACTTCAAGAAGCATCATGAACCCAAGTGAAGCGCTGGGTACCATACCCAGCGTCGCCACTTCGAGAAGCGCCATCTCCCTCAACTCCGGCAGCATTGACAATTGCTTCTCACAATCGAGCGTTGGCGTTACACCACATTCCACCGCACCAGTCTGCATGCTCACTGTGCCACCCAGGCTGGCGATCGCCAGCCGTGGCAGTCGTGTAGTAGCCTCAGTCATACCCCACCTTCTGCAATGAGTCCTACCAACGGCACTATTGCCAACGTGCTGATGGCCATGGACAGGACATTACCGATATAGCCATGCACATGGCTCGGCAGCCGCTCACTGATGGCCGTCGCCAACGGCGGGGAGAGCAGCGCCCCCAGCACTGCGCTGATCACCACAACCTGCCAGTCACCGCCGTGAGTCAGTACGGCAACAGGAACGATCGAGACAATGGGTATGTATGTGGGATACCAGCCACGCGCTTGCCATTGACGACGCCACACCAACACACCCACCAATGACGCCAGAGCTTGCCCTGCCACCATCTGCACGACCATTTGCGAGCCGTAGGCAGGTGCAGCGGGGGCAATCACGTAAGCCAACAGCAGGCCCAGCAACAAGCCGAGACTGGCAAGCTCATTACCGAAAAAAGGGGCTTCGCTGAAATCAGCCAATACGCGTCGAAGGACCCAGACCACACCGTAGTCAGGCTGAATGCAGACTGCCTGCAATCCATTAGGCCTTTGCCCCAGCTTCACCCATGACGGGAAACGCTTGCACATCATGAAGGCCGCAACGCTTGCCGCGGCCATGCCGCTAACGTTACCGATGAGCACCGGCAACCCCAGGGGGACACATACATAGTTGACCAGCAGCAGGCTTGCAGGCGTAACCAACAGCGCTCCGAGCACCGCACCGCTAATTGTCACCTGCCAGCCGCCGCCAAACAGCAGGACCATGGCAGCCGGCAACGACACGAAGGCAACGAAGGTCGGTTGCCAGTCTCCCCCGGCCAGGGTCCACCCCCACAACAGGTGGCTGAGCAACAGACTCAACAGGGAGCTTGTGAAAACCCACGGCCACAGACCATTGCCATAGCAAATGGCAAAGCCTTGCCAGCGGTAGCCACGAACATAGGCCCAATGCGCCAGACAGGCACCCAGAAGTAAGCCCAGCGCCGGCAACTCGTGCTTATAGAAAGCGACTTCGCTGATGTCGCCGACGATCCAGCGTAACCGGCTTAGCGGCTGATCAAGAGTGGCGGTCATTTGCGTGTAGTCCGGCCATTGCCCGAAAAACAGGCTACCGATCAGCAGCGCCGCCAGACACACCAGCATCACCAGCGATGGCCATTGCCTAATAGGGAATCTTAGATCTTTCATGTCCAAGTCCTCAGCGCGGCATCGGAGCATGCAGCCGATAACCGAGGGTTGGGTCATAGAGGTCGGTACGACGGTCTCGTGGGAGATCATTGAGACTGTTCCAAATAGGGGCAGAACGCGCCGCACTGAGATCGACATCGGCATAGATGACGCTCTCCTCTTCTGCACTTGCAATCTCACCGATCGGCCAACCGTTGGTGCCCGCAATGAGTGAACAGCCCAAAAAGCGCCCACCACGCTCACTGCCAATACGGTTGGCAGCGGCGATAAAAACGTTATTGACGTGTGCTGCGGTCATGGTCAGGTAGGTCGCCATACAGCGCCCGGCCTCATCGAATAGCGGCGGCGGCGTCCACACCCAGTTGTTAAGGCTGCAGAGAATGTCGGCGCCTTGCGCAGCCATCAAACGAGGGACTTCAGGAAACCAAATATCCCAGCAGATGAGCAAGCCGATACGGCCGATAGGCGTTTCGAAAACAGGGAAACCGAGGTCGCCTGGGGTGAACCACAGCTTTTCCTGATTCCATAGGTGCGCTTTGCGATAGTGCCCAAGCATACCTTCAGGGCCAAAGAGGACTGCGCTGTCATAGAGCTTCATACCATCTCGCTCAGCGAATCCAGCAGCCAAGTAAACGTTATGGTCCCGCGCAAAGCCCGCCCAGGCTTGAAGACTGCGGCCTTCCTGCAGGTTCTCCGCATGGGCATAGGCCTCGTGCCGCGATTGAAACGTATAACCGGTGTTGGCAAGTTCCGGTAGCACAATCAGATTGGCACCCTCTCGCGCAGCCCGGCGGGCCAATGCCAACCCCCTGCTCAAGTTACTATCACAGTGGTCGATCCCCACCTGAGGGTCGCACTGGATAACTGCGATTCGTACCGGACTAACAGGGACGCGATATTCAGACATGGCGGCTTCCTTTTCTGTTGTTGTGGAAGGGCGCCAGTAAAGCGGGGTTCAGCTTGGGAGTGATAGTCAGGTCACTCCCATACACTCGTAGGGAAAAAGAGCACACATTGAAGGAAAGTTCCTACTTACGGACTACCCGTGCCCGCATTACCGCACTTGATAATGGGGATAATGCTCCAGGGTGAAGCCACCATTGAACGTTGCTGCCGTGCGATCGCAGAGGTTGATAACGGTATCGACCGCCGTACGCAGACATGGCTCGGTCCAACCTGCGTCAACAGAGAAGGACTCTCCCGCCAGGTAAAGGCCAGAAGCAGCACTCAGGTCGCGGTTGTACTTCATCAGCCTAACCGCATCGTAATATGTGCCAGCTCTATACAGCTTTGCACAGCCGAGGGCATTTCTATCTGTCATCCAACGCTGTATGCAGATATTTCGAGTATCTATATAAGGGGATATTGCCTCCCCCATGTTGGAGCAGCGCAGGAGAATTCGGTCGAGTTCCTTGATGCATTTGTGGGCCAATTCCCCGTCAGATAATGCACCCAATTTGGTTGCATCATCTTCCCATGTGTAACTGAGCAAGATGCAGTCATCGGGGTAGCTTTCGTTGTAGCGATAAGCATAAACATCATGAACGAAGCTGTCAGTGACCAGTATCTGCGGGAGCGTCAAATTGGAGTCGAGGAAGCTTTTCTTCAGTGGGGCGTAGACCTTGCAACTCGTTTCCCAATGGGCATGCTTCCAAGCATCAATGATCGGTTGTGGCAGAATCTCCCTATTGAAACCACTGATTTGTATCTGGGTTTCAATTAGCCAGGAAGGGGTGGTAAGAATCACGCTGTCGAATTCATCATCCAAGCGCTGGCTGTGTTCCGGATTACTTTGCTGCCAGTGATATTCGACCCGGATACGGCCATCAGGTAGCTTGTGCAACCCGCAGACTGAACTATTAGTCAGCAGGCCATTGGGTCGTTGAATTAAGTGGTCATACAGCGATGTGCCTTGTATGCCGACCTCCATGAACAGAAGACAGTCATCCATCGATGCCAGACCGAGATAGGATGGCCCCTGAAACATGAGCCCTTTGCTATCAGGTAGACGGCCGGCCCCTAAATAAGGTGCTGCGTACGGTATGCCGCTTTCATCAACCCGCCCGTGTACCAATTGCAAATGGCTGCTGAAACCAAAGATCGCGGTACGAAGCGGATACAAGCAACAAACGTCGTAAAATGCTCCCCAACTGCCATCACCGATGCCGATCGCGTAGAAAATTGCCGACTCGTCGCTGTTCATGCCTAACCCGCCGAAGTCTTCCGGACGTTCAGGACTCCAGTTTTCCAGGGCAGGCAATTGCACCAGATCACGAAATGACAGGCGGTGATAGCGTTCCACGATGGCAGACCACATCGACTCCCATTCCCGTGTGCCATAGTGAGCAGCGACCTGAGCGGCGAACTGCTCAGCAAAGCGCCGCCATTTGTTATAGACCCTCTGCAGCGTGAGCGTGGGCGGTGGCGTCAGCCCCTCTGGGTTACGCCATAACAACAACGTGGGCTCACCCTTCCCATCCAATTGCCCCTCTCGGAGATAGATTCCGGTGGCATTCACCCAAGGTGTACCGGGATTGGGAAAGTCGGAAAGGCGCAACTCGAACAAACTGGCGTAGTAGGCCATGAGCGAGCATCCGTCCTTGGGCGCCTCTCCTGTCCTGTTGAAGAACGGCATGCGCATGGCCCCCATCTCGAATGGGGTAGTAGGATGTTTGTGATCTCCAAGCGTGTTGACCACTGTCAAATGACGCCCGCCTATACGCTGCGACTGCTCAATCAAGGTGATATGGGTAAAACCGCAGCGCAACAGCTCCCGTGCCACAGTCAAACCAGTAACACCGGCGCCGATAATGCATATCCGATGATCCGGTTGGGTGGCACGGGCTATACCTCCCGCTTGACTGATCAAACGGCGGTAATCAAAACAAAGGTCCGGTGGATTGGGATAACGTGCAGCCCATGGCAGGGACGGGGCTGAAGGCTCGATGGCCAAGTGAGCGGGGTGGTTGTGCGTTGATCCAATAGTCATGTTCTCATGTTCGCCAAGGGGTTGGGGAACATGAGAATGGCGGAGCTTACGTAGGCAAGAGCGGTGTTTATTTAATACCACTCGATGCTGACCCAACGTATTCACGGGGCAAGTCGGAATGATGCTCCGACTTGCCTCGCAAAGGGGTTAGGCCTTACACCGCCAGCGCGCGCTCACGCAGCTCGCTGTTGAGGATGCGGTCGTTCTCGCTGTAGTCGACCGGGCAGTCGATCACGTGCACACCTGGGGTCTTGATGCAGTGCTCGAGCAGCGGCAGCAAGCCTTCGGCGCTATCCACGCGGTGGCCATTGGCACCGTAGGCTTCGGCGTATTTGACGAAGTCCGGGTTACCGTAGTCCAGGCCGAAATCGGTGAACCCCATGTTCGCCTGCTTCCAGCGGATCATGCCGTAGCCGTCGTCACGCAGAATCACCACGGTAACGTGCATGCCCAGACGGACTGCAGTTTCCAGCTCCTGGCTGTTCATCATGAAGCCGCCGTCGCCGCACACCGAGATCACCGGGCGGTCCGGGTACACCAGGTGCGCCGCCATGGCCGACGGCAGGCCAGCGCCCATGGTCGCCAGGGCGTTGTCGAGCAGCACGGTGTTGGGCTTGTGCGCCTTGTAGTTGCGGGCGAACCAGATCTTGTAGATGCCGTTGTCCAAAGCCACGATGCCTTCGGAAGGCAGCACGCGACGGATGTCGGCCACCAGGCGCTGCGGGTAGATCGGGAAGCGGTCATCGTCGCCGCCTTCGGCGATTTGGGCTTCGTTGGCTTCACGGATGGCCATCAGGCGGGTGAAGTCCCAGTGCGAGGTGTCGCCCAGGCCTTCGGCGATCTGCCAGACGGCGTTGGCGATGTCGCCGATCACTTCGACCTGTGGGAAGTACACGGCATCGACTTCGGCGGAGCGGAAGCTGATGTGAATGACTTCAGTGCCGCCACGGACCATGAAGAACGGCGGCTTTTCGATCACATCGTGGCCGATGTTGATGATCAGGTCGGCGGCTTCGATCGCACGGTGCACGAAGTCACCGGACGACAGCGCAGCGTTACCCAGGAAGCGCGGGCTGCGCTCGTCGACCACGCCCTTGCCCAACTGAGTGGTGACGAATGGGATACCGGTCTTGTCGATCAATTGCTTGAGGACCTTGGCGGTCATCTTGCGGTTGGCACCGGCGCCGATCACCAGGATCGGGCTGCGCGCGGTGCGCAGTTTCTCGATGGCGGCTTCGATGGCCACATGTTCGGCCAGCGGACGACGGTGCAGGCTGCGGGGGATCGGCATGGCATCGGTCTGCTCGGCAGCGATGTCTTCCGGCAGCTCCAGGTGCACGGCACCGGGCTTTTCCTCTTCGGCCAGGCGGAACGCTTCACGCATGCGCGAAGGGATGTTGTCGGCCGAGGCGAACTGGTGGGTGTACTTGGTGATGGGGTCCATCATGCCGCACACGTCGATGATCTGGAAGCGGCCCTGTTTGGACTTCTTGATCGGCTTCTGGCCGGTAATCATCATCATCGGCATGCCGCCGAGGTAGGCGTAGGCACTGGCGGTAACCAGGTTGGTCGCGCCGGGGCCGAGGGTCGACAGGCTGACGCCGGTCTTGCCGGTCAGGCGGCCATAGGTAGCGGCCATGAAGCCCGCGGATTGCTCGTGACGGGTCAGTACCAGCTTGATCTTCGACTTGCGCAGGGATTCCAGCAGGTCGAGGTTCTCCTCACCGGGAATGCCGAACACATACTCGACACCTTCGTTTTCCAGGCATTGCACAACGACATCGGCGGCCTTGGCCATCTTGCTCTCTACCTCAAGTGATAGGACGGTGAAAGTCCATAAATGCGCAGCACGGCACGCTGGCATCGCTCTATCCGGGCGCGAGGTTGCCCCGAACCTAAGTCTTGACGCAGGCTAGGCAGGGCAAAGTCACGTGTACGAACAGGATTAATTGTCGCACCCTTGAGCGCAGTTGAAGAGGTACAGGACGGACAAAACATCTTTGCCGGGAGACAGGGCTATAGCTATAAAAACGCCGCAAAGACAAAACCCCTACCTGCTTGCGCAGATAGGGGTTTTGCGAAATGAATCTTGACGATGACCTACTCTCACATGGGGAGACCCCACACTACCATCGGCGATGCATCGTTTCACTACTGAGTTCGGGATGGGATCAGGTGGTTCCAATGCTCTATGGTCGTCAAGAAATTCTGTTGCCAGAACGTCCAGATGGACAGCCTAGCGAATTCGGATATGTGATGTTGTGATGTACATTCGAACTTTCGGTTCGTGCGTCTTCACCACCGCAATCTGCAGGAGCAAATTGCTTGGGTGTTATATGGTCAAGCCTCACGGGCAATTAGTATTGGTTAGCTCAACGCCTCACAGCGCTTACACACCCAACCTATCAACGTCGTAGTCTTCGACGGCCCTTTAGGGGATTCTAGATCCCAGTGAGATCTCATCTTGAGGCAAGTTTCCCGCTTAGATGCTTTCAGCGGTTATCTCTTCCGAACATAGCTACCCGGCAATGCCACTGGCGTGACAACCGGAACACCAGAGGTTCGTCCACTCCGGTCCTCTCGTACTAGGAGCAGCCCCTCTCAAATCTCAAACGTCCACGGCAGATAGGGACCGAACTGTCTCACGACGTTCTAAACCCAGCTCGCGTACCACTTTAAATGGCGAACAGCCATNCCCTTGGGACCGGCTTCAGCCCCAGGATGTGATGAGCCGACATCGAGGTGCCAAACACCGCCGTCGATATGAACTCTTGGGCGGTATCAGCCTGTTATCCCCGGAGTACCTTTTATCCGTTGAGCGATGGCCCTTCCATACAGAACCACCGGATCACTAAGACCTACTTTCGTACCTGCTCGACGTGTTTGTCTCGCAGTCAAGCGCGCTTTTGCCTTTATACTCTACGACCGATTTCCGACCGGTCTGAGCGCACCTTCGTACTCCTCCGTTACTCTTTGGGAGGAGACCGCCCCAGTCAAACTACCCACCATACACTGTCCTCGATCCGGATAACGGACCTGAGTTAGAACCTCAAAGTTGCCAGGGTGGTATTTCAAGGATGGCTCCATGAGAACTGGCGTCCCCACTTCAAAGCCTCCCACCTATCCTACACAAGCAAATTCAAAGTCCAGTGCAAAGCTATAGTAAAGGTTCACGGGGTCTTTCCGTCTAGCCGCGGATACACTGCATCTTCACAGCGATTTCAATTTCACTGAGTCTCGGGTGGAGACAGCGCCGCCATCGTTACGCCATTCGTGCAGGTCGGAACTTACCCGACAAGGAATTTCGCTACCTTAGGACCGTTATAGTTACGGCCGCCGTTTACCGGGGCTTCGATCAAGAGCTTCGCTTGCGCTAACCCCATCAATTAACCTTCCGGCACCGGGCAGGCGTCACACCCTATACGTCCACTTTCGTGTTTGCAGAGTGCTGTGTTTTTAATAAACAGTCGCAGCGGCCTGGTATCTTCGACCGGCATGGGCTTACGGAGCAAGTCCTTAACCCTCGCCGGCGCACCTTCTCCCGAAGTTACGGTGCCATTTTGCCTAGTTCCTTCACCCGAGTTCTCTCAAGCGCCTTGGTATTCTCTACCTAACCACCTGTGTCGGTTTGGGGTACGGTTCCCAGTTATCTGAAGCTTAGGAGCTTTTCTTGGAAGCATGGCATCAACCACTTCGTCGCCTAAAGGCAACTCGTCATCAGCTCTCGGCCTTGAAATCCCGGATTTGCCTAAGATTTCAGCCTACCACCTTAAACTTGGACAACCAACGCCAAGCTGGCCTAGCCTTCTCCGTCCCTCCATCGCAATAACTGCAAGTACAGGAATATTAACCTGTTTTCCATCGACTACGCTTTTCAGCCTCGCCTTAGGGACCGACTAACCCTGCGTCGATTAACGTTGCGCAGGAAACCTTGGTCTTTCGGCGTGGGAGTTTTTCACTCCCATTGTCGTTACTCATGTCAGCATTCGCACTTCTGATACCTCCAGCAAGCTTCTCAACTCACCTTCACAGGCTTACAGAACGCTCCTCTACCGCATCACCAAAAGGTGATACCCGTAGCTTCGGTGCATGGTTTGAGCCCCGTTACATCTTCCGCGCAGGCCGACTCGACTAGTGAGCTATTACGCTTTCTTTAAAGGGTGGCTGCTTCTAAGCCAACCTCCTAGCTGTCTAAGCCTTCCCACATCGTTTCCCACTTAACCATGACTTTGGGACCTTAGCTGACGGTCTGGGTTGTTTCCCTTTTCACGACGGACGTTAGCACCCGCCGTGTGTCTCCCATGCTCGGCACTTGTAGGTATTCGGAGTTTGCATCGGTTTGGTAAGTCGGGATGACCCCCTAGCCGAAACAGTGCTCTACCCCCTACAGTGATACATGAGGCGCTACCTAAATAGCTTTCGAGGAGAACCAGCTATCTCCGAGCTTGATTAGCCTTTCACTCCGATCCACAGGTCATCCGCTAACTTTTCAACGGTAGTCGGTTCGGTCCTCCAGTCAGTGTTACCTAACCTTCAACCTGCCCATGGATAGATCGCCCGGTTTCGGGTCTATACCCAGCGACTAAACGCCCTATTAAGACTCGCTTTCGCTACGCCTCCCCTATTCGGTTAAGCTCGCCACTGAATATAAGTCGCTGACCCATTATACAAAAGGTACGCAGTCACCTAACAAAGTAGGCTCCCACTGCTTGTACGCATACGGTTTCAGGATCTATTTCACTCCCCTCTCCGGGGTTCTTTTCGCCTTTCCCTCACGGTACTAGTTCACTATCGGTCAGTCAGTAGTATTTAGCCTTGGAGGATGGTCCCCCCATATTCAGACAAAGTTTCTCGTGCTCCGTCCTACTCGATTTCATTGATAAGAGATTTTCGTGTACGGGGCTATCACCCACTATGGCCGCACTTTCCAGAGCGTTCCACTAATCTCAAACCAACTTAAGGGCTGGTCCCCGTTCGCTCGCCACTACTAAGGGAATCTCGGTTGATTTCTTTTCCTCAGGGTACTTAGATGTTTCAGTTCCCCTGGTTCGCCTCTTGCACCTATGTATTCAGTACAAGATACTCAGCTTATGCTGAGTGGGTTCCCCCATTCAGAGATCTCTGGATCACAGTCTGTTTGCCGACTCCCCAAAGCTTATCGCAGGCTACCACGTCTTTCATCGCCTCTGACTGCCAAGGCATCCACCGTATGCGCTTCTTCACTTGACCATATAACCCCAAGCAATCTGGTTATACTGTGAAGACGACATTCGCCGAAAATTCGCATGCTGCTCAGTTAAGAGCACATCACAAATTTTACCTTAGCCTGATCCACTACCAGTGAAAGTAGTGTTCAGTCTATTTCTATCACATATCCGAATTTTTAAAGAACGATCTGACAAAAG
>NZ_JMIT01000002.1:0-917271 GCF_000731675.1 Pseudomonas capeferrum
GAATCAAGCAATTCGTGTGGGAGCTCATCAGCAGGCTGATGTCGTCGATTAAGGAGGTGATCCAGCCGCAGGTTCCCCTACGGCTACCTTGTTACGACTTCACCCCAGTCATGAATCACACCGTGGTAACCGTCCTCCCGAAGGTTAGACTAGCTACTTCTGGTGCAACCCACTCCCATGGTGTGACGGGCGGTGTGTACAAGGCCCGGGAACGTATTCACCGCGACATTCTGATTCGCGATTACTAGCGATTCCGACTTCACGCAGTCGAGTTGCAGACTGCGATCCGGACTACGATCGGTTTTGTGAGATTAGCTCCACCTCGCGGCTTGGCAACCCTCTGTACCGACCATTGTAGCACGTGTGTAGCCCAGGCCGTAAGGGCCATGATGACTTGACGTCATCCCCACCTTCCTCCGGTTTGTCACCGGCAGTCTCCTTAGAGTGCCCACCATAACGTGCTGGTAACTAAGGACAAGGGTTGCGCTCGTTACGGGACTTAACCCAACATCTCACGACACGAGCTGACGACAGCCATGCAGCACCTGTGTCAGAGTTCCCGAAGGCACCAATCCATCTCTGGAAAGTTCTCTGCATGTCAAGGCCTGGTAAGGTTCTTCGCGTTGCTTCGAATTAAACCACATGCTCCACCGCTTGTGCGGGCCCCCGTCAATTCATTTGAGTTTTAACCTTGCGGCCGTACTCCCCAGGCGGTCAACTTAATGCGTTAGCTGCGCCACTAAAATCTCAAGGATTCCAACGGCTAGTTGACATCGTTTACGGCGTGGACTACCAGGGTATCTAATCCTGTTTGCTCCCCACGCTTTCGCACCTCAGTGTCAGTATCAGTCCAGGTGGTCGCCTTCGCCACTGGTGTTCCTTCCTATATCTACGCATTTCACCGCTACACAGGAAATTCCACCACCCTCTACCGTACTCTAGCTTGCCAGTTTTGGATGCAGTTCCCAGGTTGAGCCCGGGGCTTTCACATTCAACTTAACAAACCACCTACGCGCGCTTTACGCCCAGTAATTCCGATTAACGCTTGCACCCTCTGTATTACCGCGGCTGCTGGCACAGAGTTAGCCGGTGCTTATTCTGTCGGTAACGTCAAAACAGCAAGGTATTCGCTTACTGCCCTTCCTCCCAACTTAAAGTGCTTTACAATCCGAAGACCTTCTTCACACACGCGGCATGGCTGGATCAGGCTTTCGCCCATTGTCCAATATTCCCCACTGCTGCCTCCCGTAGGAGTCTGGACCGTGTCTCAGTTCCAGTGTGACTGATCATCCTCTCAGACCAGTTACGGATCGTCGCCTTGGTGAGCCATTACCCCACCAACTAGCTAATCCGACCTAGGCTCATCTGATAGCGCAAGGCCCGAAGGTCCCCTGCTTTCTCCCGTAGGACGTATGCGGTATTAGCGTTCCTTTCGAAACGTTGTCCCCCACTATCAGGCAGATTCCTAGGCATTACTCACCCGTCCGCCGCTGAATCGAAGAGCAAGCTCTTCTCATCCGCTCGACTTGCATGTGTTAGGCCTGCCGCCAGCGTTCAATCTGAGCCATGATCAAACTCTTCAGTTCAATACTGCTTGGGTTTTTAAGAAACCCTAAACTTGGCTCAGCAATCTCAAATGACTATGTGATTTCTCGCATGGTCACTTGTGATGCTGATAATCTTTGTGACTATCAGTCCATACTCACAAGCACCCACACGAATTGCTTGATTCAATTTGTTAAAGAGCGGTTGGTTAAGAGCTTTTCGTCTCAACCGAGGCGCGCATTCTACGCTTTCCTCATTTGCTGTCAAGCGTTTATTTTGAAGTTTTTTGCGAGAAACTCGTTTAGCTTCAAACACTTGACTCGCTGCGATCTCTCGTAGCGGGAGGCGAATCATACAGCGTTTAGAAGCGCTGTCAACCACCATCTTAACCGCTGACGATCTTTCGATCGGAGCCCTTCAAACTTCGTCTTGACTATTTAACTCGTTGAATCTCAAGGAGCTTTTCGTTCCGACTACGCTGGAAGTGGGGCGCATTATAAGGGGATTCGAAATCGCGTCAACCCTTAATGTTCATTAAAGTGAAATAACCGCAGAAAAGACCGCATCAAGGCTGACAGGTGCCCGCCATTACCCTTTCGGCGCCTATGAGATCGAGCGCCGCCCGCGCGGCGCATCGCGACGCAAGGCCGCTCCTACATTTGTTTCGGGCCAGTTATTGGTGAGGGATTGGCGCGCGGCCACCACCCTTACACCCAATAACCCATTGCCCCGCAGCCCCACAAGTGCGCACTATAGTGCACACCCACGCCTGCTCAAGGATCGCCGCACATAAATGAACACCCAAGCCCGCAGCCTGGCCGCCACGCTCTTTCCCATCGGCCTGCTGCTCATCGCCATGGCATCGATACAATCCGGTGCGTCACTGGCCAAAAGCATGTTCCCTATCATCGGCGCTCAGGGCACCACCGCGCTGCGCCTGATCTTCGCCAGCATCATCATGCTGCTGATCCTGCGCCCATGGCGTGTCCGCATGACCGCCAACACCCTGCGCAATGTCATCATCTATGGCATGGCACTCGGCGGCATGAACTTCCTCTTCTATATGTCTCTGCAGACGGTACCTATCGGCATTGCCGTGGCACTGGAATTTACCGGCCCCCTGGCCGTGGCGATCTGCTCTTCGCGCCGCCCGATCGACTTCCTCTGGATCGCCCTGGCGATTGTTGGCCTGTTGCTATTGCTGCCGGCAGGCGATGGTGGGCAAGCACTTGACCCGGTGGGCGCCGCCTACGCATTGGGGGCAGGCGTGTGCTGGGCGCTGTATATCCTGTTTGGCCAACGCGCCGGCGCCGAGCACGGCATCCAGAGTGCCGCACTCGGGGTAGTCGTCGCCGCCCTGTTCGTTGCCCCTATCGGCGTAATCCACGCCGGCAGCGCCTTGCTCACCCCAGCCGTGATCCCAATGGCCTTGGCTGTCGCGGTACTGTCCACCGCCCTGCCCTACAGCCTGGAAATGGTCGCCCTGACACGCATGCCTGCACGCACCTTCGGCACGCTGATGAGTATCGAACCGGCCTTTGGCGCGCTGTCCGGCCTGCTGTTTCTCGGCGAAGTACTCAGTACCACCCAATGGTTGGCAATTCTGGCGATCATCGTCGCATCGGTAGGCACCACGCTGTCCATGCGACAGACGCCCACCCCACCCGTCGCCGCCGACTGATATGAGAAATATTTTCATTTGTGACGGGAATAGTGATTGTAGCGGCCCGTCTCGCTGATTAAGCTGTCACAGCTTCAACATCTTTACGCTATCTACTGGAGCGAACACGGACGCTGGGGAAACTTCAGGAAGAACCAAAGCGATAACGACAGGGCCAGACAGCTGCTCCGCCCTGCATTTAAGGACAGGAATGAAACGTATTTTGCTCATCCTGGCCATCTTGGCTATTGCTGGATGTGCCGCCACGGCCAAGACTGAGGTCAAAAGGGGTAAGAAAGGCCTGCATATCAATTGTTCTGGCCTTTCCTCGTCCTGGGACAACTGCTACAGCAAGGCCGCGACGTCTTGCAGCTCACGTGGCTACAAGGTCATTGCGCGCTCGGGCGACACCGACGAAGAACCCGGCGACTACCTGTTCGGTATCAACCCGGCCGGCTATACCAGCCGCAGCATGATCGTCATCTGCAAGTGATGACCACACGCAATTGAAAAGGGCAGCGCGAACGCTGCCCTTTTCATTGGCCGGTTATCACAGCGACGCGGTGCGCGCCTGCAGCCAGGCCAGCGCCTCGCCTTTCAATAAAGGCGCAAGGCGCTCACGCACCATCGCGTGGTAACCGTTCAGCCAGTCCAGCTCTTCCCTGGCAAGCAACTCGGGCAACAGGCAGCGCGTATCGATCGGGCAAAGCGTCAAGGTCTCGAAATTCAGGAAGTCACCAAAAGCACTCTTGCCCGCTTCACGACTGACCACCAGGTTCTCGATACGAACGCCCCACTCGCGCGGCCGGTAGGTGCCTGGCTCGATTGAGCTGATCATGCCCGCCTGCATCGCAGTTTGCGGCGTGGCTGCCGCCTGATAGGCGATTACCTGTGGCCCCTCGTGCACGTTCATGAAGTAGCCCACCCCATGACCGGTGCCGTGGCCATAGTCCACTTGATCAGCCCAGATCGGTGCCCGGGCAATGGCATCGAGCAGTGGTGAGAGGATCCCGCGCGGGAAGGTGGCCCGCGACAATGCAATCATACCCTTGAGCACACGCGTGCAATCCTGCTTCTGCTCAAGCGTCGGGTTGCCCACCGGCACCATCCGGGTAATGTCGGTGGTGCCGCCCAGGTACTGCCCACCCGAATCGATCAGCAGCAAGCCGTCACCTTCGAGCGTGGCATGCGACTGCTCGGTGGCGCGGTAATGAGGCATCGCACCATTGCCGTTGAAGGCCGCAATGGTCGAGAAGCTCAACGACACGAAGTCGGGGCGTCGGGCACGCGCGGCGCTCAGTTGCTCATCGACCGTCAACTCGGTAATGACCTCCCGGCCCAGGTTTGCGTCCAGCCAGGCGAAGAACTCGCACAAGGCGGCGCCATCCTGCTCCATGACCCGGCGAACGTGCACAAGGTCCTCCTCACGCTTGCACGACTTGCTCAGGGTAGTGGGGTTGATCCCCTCGACCAGTTCCACCCCAGGGCTCAGGTTTTCCAGCAGGCCGCAAGTGACTCGCGCCGGGTCGAGCAACAGCCGGCTCCCTGAGGGCACCGCACCCAGGACCTGACCTATATCGGCGTAGTCACGCACCTCAATGCCGTCTACCGCCAACACATGGCGCAGATGATCATCGACTTTGTCGCGCCCCACGAACACAGTCGCCTGCTGCTGGCTGATCAGAGCGAACGAAACAAAGACTGGGTTGTACGACACATCACTGCCGCGCAAGTTGAACAGCCAGGCAATGTCATCCAGGGTAGCGATGAAGTGCCAGTCGGCGCCCTTGGCCTTCAGGCTGTCGCGCAATTGGGCGAGTTTGTCCGCCCGGTTCTGCGTCGCATGTGGCGGCAAGTGCTGATAGACCGGGTTGCTTGGCAACGGCGGGCGCCCCTGCCAAACCTTGCCGAGCAGGTCCTTGTCAGTCACCAACCTTACCTCGCGGGCCTTCAGGCGCTCGCCCAACAGCCGCGCCGACGCCAGGGCCATGACGGCACCGTCCACGGCAACGGCCCCCTTCGGCGCGATGTGCTCACCCAGCCACTCCAACGCGCCCGGCTTGCCTGGCAGCAGCTTCATCAGTTCGATGCCACTGCCGGCCAGCTCGTTTTCAGCCTGCTCCCAGTAGCGGCTGTCGACCCAGAGCCCGGCAAAGCCCGCCGTGACCACCAGCGTGCCGACAGAGCCGTGGAAACCGGACAACCATTGGCGCCCCTGCCAGAAGCCGGGCAGGTATTCGGAAAGATGGGGATCGGCCGATGGCACCAGCAGCGCATCGATGCCCTCTGCGGCCATTGCCTGGCGCACCTGCATCAGGCGCTCCGGCACACTCTGCTCAATCGTGGTCTGAACGTTCATGCGCACTCCTGCGAAACATCTTGGCTAATCCAGGCTGTCGATAATGGAACAGCCACCCGAGCCCTGCAATCGCGGCGACCGGCTAACGGCATGCAATGCCCGGCACGCCCTCTGCAATCAAGACGTTTCCTACAACTGACCCTACAGAGTCGCACGGACCGCCGATCACATCCCGATGAACTTCCCCAAAACGACGGATTCACACACAGTACATTCATTGCAGACAGGCCAACCCTTATGCCCGCTGCCTGCGACTCGAAAACCGGCGTTGTGCTGCTCGACACCCGCGAGCACACGCCCGACCACGAACATGCCGCCCACCTCAAGCTCGCCGATGGCCTGGCACAACTGCTGGGCTGCCCACGCTTAGACCCTGCCGCACCTGCCACTGCTGCAGACCGCTACTACTATGTACCGACCGAAACGCTGGTCGACCCACAGCGCCATGCCGCGCTGGGTATCCGTACCGAGCAGGACCTGTTCGGCGGGTTGGTCGCCTATCCCTACATGGCGACCAAGGCGATCTCCCATCCGCTGCCGGCCGACGCCAGCTTCCCGCCAGGCTGGACCGACGCCTTCGCCCTGCAGGCCAGCGATGCGTTGCTGCGGGGCTACACCGTGTTCAGCAAAACCGATGCCCGCACTGCGGCACGCTTGCTGCTGCTCGACGGCCCAGTGCGCATCAAGCCGGTATTGGCTTGCGCCGGCCGCGGGCAACAGGTAATCGATACAGCGGATGCGCTGGAGCCTTTGCTGGCCGACATGGATGATCAGGCCCTGGCAGTGTGGGGCCTGGTACTTGAAGAAGACCTGAGCGAGGTACAGACCTTCAGTGTCGGCCAAGTGCGGGTCGCCGGCCTGACCTGCAGCTACCACGGCACCCAGCAGCTGACCCACGACCATCAAGGCACAGAGGTTTATGGCGGCTCCGACCTGATCGTGGTGCGCGGTGACTATCAGGCACTGCTGCAACTGCCACTGGAAGACCACCTGCGCCTGGCGATCAACCAGGCCATGGCCTACGAACGGGCGGCCGAGCAGCACTTCCCGGGCTTCGTCGCATCAAGGCGCAACTACGACATCGCGCGCGGCACCACCGCCCAAGGCCATGTGCGCAGCGGCGTGCTTGAACAGTCCTGGCGCCTAGGGGGTGCCAGCAGTGCAGAACTGCTGGCCCTGCAGGCCTTCGCCGATGACCCCGCCCTGCAACGGGTTCGCGCTTCCACCCATGAAGTGTTCGGTACGCCCGACCTGCCCACTGACGCCACCCTCTTTTACCAAGGAATCGACAGTGAACTCGGACAACTCAGCAAATATGCACGGATTCGCGAACATGACCATTCAGAGTGAAACCATCGAACTGCAGGTCGAGAACGACACCATCGTCGGCACCCTGGTCAGCCCTGGCAGCAAGATGCCAGGCATACTCTTCGTCCACGGCTGGGGCGGCAGCCAGCAACGCGACCTGGCCCGCGCCCGGCATATCACCGGGCTGGGCTGCGTGTGCATGACCTTCGACCTGCGCGGGCACGAGAAGACCGAAAGCCAGCGCCTGACCGTCACCCGCGAACAGAACCTCAACGACTTGCTGGCCGCCTACGACCGCCTGGTCAGCCACCCGTCCGTGGACAGCAGTGCCATCGCCATCATCGGCAGCAGCTACGGTGGCTACCTGGCCACTCTGCTGACCCGGCTGCGGCCAGTGAAATGGCTGGCACTGCGGGTACCCGCCATGTACTGGGACGACGAGTGGGATAACCCCAAGCAAACCCTTGATCGGCAGCGGCTTAACGCCTACCGCAAACGCCCGCTTGGCCCGACGGACAACCGTGCCCTGGCCGCGTGCGCGGAATTCGGTGGTGATGTATTACTTGTGGAGTCTGAACAAGACGACTATGTGCCCCACAGTACACTGATGAGCTACCGCTCGGCGTTCGTCAGCGCCCATTCGCTGACCCACCGCATCGTCGACGGTGCCGACCACGCGCTGTCCAGCGAAGAGAGCCAGAAAGCCTACAGTTCGATCCTTGCCTCCTGGATCGGCGAAATGGTCGTAGGCGCGCGCCTGGATCGCTACCCGCACTACGCGCCCTGGTATGCCTGAGGCTCGCCGACCTGGCAGTGCAGGCCACCATCGGCGCCACGTACGAGGCTGCGCAATGTCTGGTAGGCAGCAAAGTTGACGCCGCGCGCCTGATGCTGGCACAGCAGGTCGAAGAAAGGCTCCTCGGCGAAGTCAGCCGCAGCTGCCGCCCAAGCCTGCCGCGATTGCCATTGCAGATACTGCAAGACCCGGCTGCCATCGTCACTGGCCTGGATGCTCACGCCCTGCAAGCCTTCACAGCGCGTTGCCAGTTCCTCGCTGCGCGCCACCAACGCCTGGGCCAATGCCACCTGGCGCATGGCCGGGACTTCATATTCGATCATCTGGGTAAACCACAGAGAGTGAGGCGTCGCCCTCATGAACAGTCTCCTTGCTCTGGACGCTATCAGCGTGATGGTGAGCAGGGTAAAACCTCAAGCTAAGTCAAGGTCAAGTGGTTTTTTCGTCAGAAAACGCAAAAGCGCTGCAGTTGAACCCTCAGGTCGATGTACACACGCTATGGTCATTCAACGACTACCGCCGCAGGAGGCAACATGAGCAAGCAAGCGCTGATCATCATCGACATCCAGAACGACTATTTCCCCGGTGGCAAATGGACCCTCGACGGCGCCGAGCAGGCAGCCGACAACGCCGCCCGGCTGCTGGCCGCCGCACGCGACCGGGGCGACCTGGTGGTGCATGTGCGGCATGAATTCGAAAGCGCCGATGCGCCGTTCTTCACGCCGCAGTCACCAGGGGCGGCCATCCATGCCAAGGTCGAGCCCGTGACCGGCGAACCCGTGGTACTCAAGCACAAGGTCAATGCGTTTCTCGGCACCGGCCTCAAGGATACGCTGGACCAGCATGGGGTTCAGGCGTTGACCATCGTCGGCAGCATGAGCCATATGTGCATCGATGCAGCAACCCGAGCCGCCGCCGATTTTGGCTACGAAGTGACCGTGGCCCACGATGCCTGCGCCACCCTGCCCCTGGATTTCAATGGTAAACAGGTGCCGGCGGCCCATGTGCACGACTCGGCGATGGCTGCACTGGCATTTGCCTATGCCAAGGTGGTGAAGACCGACGACCTGTTGCCCCCCAAGGCTTGACGCTTGTGAACTGCGCCCCTTTCGCGACGCAAGGCCGCTCCTGCAAGGGTCAGATCACCACGTTGCGGACAAAGCGCACAGCCACGGCGCCATCATTGCGATAGGCATAACGGCAGTTGCTGGGGAACACATGAAACTGGCCGACCTGCAAGCGGTGCTCGGCGTCTTCGATGACCAGTGTGAGCTGCCCTTCGGCCACATAGATCTGCTCGCTCCAGCCATCGGCATCCGCCTCGCTGAGGTAGCACTCGCCCGGCGCCAACGTCCATTCCCAAAGCTCGACCTCACGCCGGGCGGTGCTGCTACCCAGCAGCACCGCCTTGCTTTGCGGATGTTCGCCAGCCCAGGCCAGTTCATCGATACGGCTCGGGTCGCGCTGCTCAGGCGCCTGGATCAAGGTACTGAATGCTACGCCGAGGGCTTCGGCAATCAGATCGAGGGTGGTGAGGCTGACATTCTTCTCACCCGCCTCGATCGCCACCAGCATCCGCCGGCTGACGCCAGAGCGCTCGGCCAGGGCCGACTGGCTCATACCGGCTGCGTTACGCAGGCGCCGAACGTTGAGGCTGACATGCTGCAGCACCGAGGCGCGGTGTGTGGGATTTTTGTGCACGTTGTTGCTCGCTGATCGTGGCTGCGCAGTATACTGCCCACTTTGCGCAGATTGTGCGCCGGCCCCTCCGAGTGTGCAAGACCATGACCCACCCCAGCCGCAAACCGAACACTGCCGTCTCTTTTCGCCTGAGCAAGGCTGAACTGGTGCTGGTCTTCATCACCATGCTGTGGGGCGGCACCTTCTTGCTGGTGCATAACGTGATGACGGTAAGCGGCCCGATGTTCTTCGTCGGCCTGCGTTTCGCTGCGGCGGCGTTGTTCGTGGGGGTGGTCTCGGCGCGTGCACTGCCGGGGCTGACGCTTACCGAGCTCAAGGCCGGCGTGCTGATCGGCGCGTCGATCATGCTGGGCTACGGTTTGCAGACCATGGGCCTGCAAACCATCAGCAGCAGCCAGTCAGCCTTCATTACCGCGCTATATGTGCCCTTCGTGCCGCTGCTGCAATGGCTGGTGCTCGGCCGCCGGCCCGGCCTGATGCCAAGCATTGGCATCTGCCTGGCATTCTGCGGCTTGATGCTGCTGGCCGGGCCAGAGGGCGGCACCTTGCACTTCAGCGAAGGCGAGATAGTGACCCTGGTCAGCGCCATCGCCATTGCTGGCGAAATCATCCTGATCAGCCGCTATGCCGGCCAGGTCGATGTGCGCCGTGTAACCGTGGTGCAGCTGGCGACCGCCTCGTTGCTGTCGTTCCTGATGATCGTACCGACCCAGGAACGCATCCCCGACTTCTCCTGGCTGCTGCTGGCCAGTGCCCTGGGGCTTGGCGCCATGAGCGCCGTGATCCAGGTAGCGATGAACTGGGCACAGAAGTCGGTTTCGCCCACCCGCGCCACCCTGATCTATGCCGGCGAGCCGGTGTGGGCCGGGATCGTCGGGCGCCTCGCCGGCGAGCGCCTGCCTGGCGTTGCATTGATCGGCGGGCTGCTGATCGTGATCGCAGTGGTGGTCAGCGAACTGAAGGTGCGCCGCCCCCGCGAAGACGCCGAGGCACGCGAAGCACAGGCCGAACGCGAGCAGCAAGCCGGCCTGTAAAGCGGCCAACTCCAGCTATGCTTTGTAAAAAACTGTTATAAAAAAACACCTTGTCACAGCGTATTTGTACGATTCTGCGACAGCTTGCGTGTTGGTGATCAACTGATCGGCACGTATGATCCTTGCAAACCTCTCCAGAATAGAACGCTATGTCCTTGATAGTGCTATTGCTTCTGCCGTTCGTGGGCAGTTGCCTGGCAGCCGTGCTGCCGCACAACGCACGTAACGCCGAGTCCATATTGGCGGGGCTCGTCGCCTTGGTCGGTACGGTCCAGGTAGCACTGCTGTACCCTCAGGTCGCCCACGGTGGCGTGATTCGCGAGGAATTCCTCTGGCTGCCCAGCCTGGGTTTGAACCTTGTGCTGCGCATGGACGGCTTCGCCTGGCTGTTCTCGCTGCTGGTACTGGGCATCGGCACACTGGTGTCGCTGTATGCCCGCTACTACATGTCACCGCAAGACCCGGTGCCGCGTTTCTTCGCCTTCTTCCTCGCGTTCATGGGCGCCATGCTGGGCCTGGTGATCTCTGGCAACCTGATCCAGCTGGTGTTCTTCTGGGAGCTGACCAGCGTTTTCTCCTTCCTGCTGATCGGTTATTGGCACCATCGCGCCGACGCCCGCCGCGGCGCCTACATGGCGCTGATGGTGACCGGTGCCGGCGGCCTGTGCCTGCTGGTGGGTGCCTTGCTGCTGGGCCACGTGGTCGGCAGCTACGACCTGGACAAGGTGCTGGCCGCGGGTGACGTTATCCGCCAGCACGCACTGTACCCGGTGCTGCTGCCACTGATCCTGATCGGCGCCCTGAGCAAGAGTGCGCAGTTTCCGTTCCACTTCTGGTTGCCCCACGCGATGGCGGCGCCGACCCCTGTGTCCGCCTACCTGCACTCGGCAACCATGGTAAAGGCCGGGGTGTTTCTGCTGGCGCGGCTCTGGCCTGTGCTGTCAGGCAGCGAGGAGTGGTTCTGGATCGTCGGCGGGGCTGGCGCCATCACGCTGCTGCTCGGCGCCTTTGCCGCGATGTTCCAGAACGACCTCAAGGGCCTGCTGGCGTATTCCACCATCAGCCACCTGGGCCTGATCACCCTGCTGCTGGGCCTGAACAGCCCGCTGGCGGCGGTCGCCGCCGTCTTCCACATCCTCAACCATGCCACCTTCAAGGCCTCGCTGTTCATGGCCGCCGGCATCATCGACCACGAGAGCGGTACGCGCGATATCCGGCGCCTCAGCGGCCTGATCCGCCTGGTGCCCTACACCGCCACCCTGGCCATGGTGGCCAGCGCCTCGATGGCCGGCGTGCCGCTGATGAACGGCTTCCTGTCCAAGGAGATGTTCTTCGCAGAAACAGTGTTCATCAGCTCCACGGCCTGGGTCGAAGCCGCCCTCCCGGTGATCGCCACGCTGGCCGGTACCTTCAGCGTGGCCTACGCACTGCGCTTTACCGTCGATGTCTTCTTCGGGCTAACCGCCCAGGACCTGCCCCACACACCTCACGAACCACCCCGCTGGATGCGCGCGCCGGTCGAACTGCTGGTGCTCACCTGCCTGGTGGTAGGCATCTTCCCTGCCCAGTCGGTCGGCCCGTTGCTGGCTGCGGCGGCCCTGCCGGTGGTGGGCGGTACGCTACCGGAATACAGCCTGGCCATCTGGCACGGCTGGAATGCGCCACTGATCATGAGCCTGGTCGCCATGAGCGGCGGCATCGTGCTCTACCTGCTGCTGCGCAAGCAACTGCGCATGGGCCGCTTCCCCTACCCACCACTGATCGAGCGGTTCAACGGCAAGCGCTTGTTCGAGCACGGCCTAGTGCGCCTGATGCTGCTGGCCCGCCGAATCGAAGGCTTGCTGACCACGCGCCGCCTGCAATCGCAGTTGTTCATGCTGGTACTGGCGGCCTTCCTGGCCGGCCTCACGCCCATGCTGTACAGCGGGCTGACCTGGGGTGAGCGCCCGAAAATCCCTGGTTCCGGCGTGTTCGTCGCACTCTGGCTGATCGCCATCGCCTGCGCCATCGGCGCCGCCTACCAGGCCAAATACCACCGTCTGGCCGCCTTGATCATGGTCAGCGTCTGCGGCCTGATGACCTGCATCACCTTCGTCTGGTTCTCGGCGCCCGACCTGGCCTTGACCCAGCTGGTCGTGGAAGTGGTCACCACTGTACTGATCCTGCTCGGCCTGCGCTGGCTGCCGCGCCGTATCGAAGGCGTATCACCGCTGCCGGGCAGCCTGGAGCGCGCCCGCATGCGCCGCCTGCGCGACCTGCTGCTGGCGGTGCTGGTGGGTGGCGGCATGGCGGTGCTGTCGTACGCCATGCTCACCCGGCCAACGCCCAACGACATTTCCTCGTTCTACCTGAGCCGCGCCCTGCCGCAAGGGGGCGGTACCAATGTGGTCAATGTGATGCTGGTCGACTTCCGTGGCTTCGACACCCTCGGTGAAATCACCGTGCTGGTCGCCGTGGCCCTGACCGTGTTCGCCCTGCTGCGACGCTTCCGCCCGCCCAAGGAGAGCATGCAGTTGCCCGCCCAGCAGCGCCAGCTGGCGCCCGACGTGGTCACAGACCTGATCAACCCGCGTCACGCCACAGACACCGCGCTGGGCTTCATGATGGTGCCTGCGGTGCTGGTGCGGCTGCTGCTGCCAATCGCCCTGCTGGTATCGATGTACCTGTTCATGCGCGGCCACAACCAGCCTGGCGGCGGGTTCGTCGCCGGCCTGGTGATGTCGGTGGCGTTCATCCTGCAGTACATGGTCGCCGGCACCCAATGGGTCGAGGCGCAAATGAGCTTGCGGCCGCTGCGCTGGATGGGCACTGGCCTGCTGTGCGCGACCCTGACCGGGGTCGGCGCCATGCTGCTGGGTTACCCGTTCCTGACCACGCACACGGCACACCTGCACCTGCCCGTGCTGGGGGATGTGCACGTGGCCAGCGCGCTGTTCTTCGATATCGGCGTGTACACCGTGGTGGTCGGCTCGACCCTGCTGATCCTCACTGCCCTGGCGCACCAGTCGGTGCGCGCCTACCGCCCGGGCAACCCGTCGAAATCCAGCCAAGCAGGAGCCGCCTGATGGAAGAAGTCATTGCAGTCGCCATCGGCGTACTGGCCGCCTCGGGGGTCTGGTTGATCCTGCGCCCACGGACCTACCAGGTGATCATGGGCCTGTGCCTGCTGTCGTACGGCGTCAACCTGTTCATCTTCAGCATGGGCAGCCTGTTCATCGGCAAGGAGCCCATCATCAAGGACGGCGTGACCCAGGACTTGCTGCACTACACCGACCCCCTGCCCCAGGCCCTGGTACTGACTGCCATCGTCATCAGCTTCGCCATGACCGCACTGTTCCTGGTGGTGCTGCTGGCCTCACGCGGGTTGACCGGCACCGACCATGTGGATGGCCGGGAGCGTGACGAATGAGTGGCATGAGTCAACTGATCGTCGCCCCCATCCTGCTGCCCCTCATCACCGCTGCGGTGATGCTGTTGCTGGGCGAGAAACACCGGCGCATCAAGGCGCAACTGAACCTGCTGTCCACCTTCGCCGGCCTGGCCATCGCGGTCAGCCTGCTGCTGTGGGTGCGCACCCAGGGCCAGGCCGAATCGATCGGTGTGTACCTGCCAGGCAACTGGCCGGCACCGTTCGGCATCGTGTTGGTAGTCGACCATCTTTCGGCATTGCTGCTGACCCTGACCGGCATCATCGGCTTCAGCGCCCTGCTGTTTGCCCGCGCCCGCTGGGACAGCGCCGGTGCCAGCTTCCACGCACTGTTCCAGATCCAGCTGATGGGGCTGTACGGTGCATTCCTGACGGCCGACCTGTTCAACTTGTTCGTGTTCTTCGAGGTGCTGCTCGCAGCCTCCTATGGCTTGCTGCTGCACGGTTCGGGCCGCGCAAGGGTCAGGGCCGGCCTGCACTATATCGCCATCAACCTGTTCGCTTCGTCGTTGTTTCTGGTGGGCGCGGCGATGCTCTATGGCGTGACAGGCACCTTGAACATGGCCGACCTGGCGCTGAAGATCCCGCTGGTGCCGGAGGCCGATCGCGGCTTGCTGCACGCAGGCGCCGCGATACTGGCCATGGCGTTTCTGGCCAAGGCCGGCATATGGCCCCTCAACTTCTGGCTGGTGCCTGCCTACGCCTCGGCCAGCGCACCGGTTGCCGCGCTTTTTGCCATCATGACCAAGGTCGGCCTGTATGCCGTGCTGCGCCTGTGGACGCTGCTGTTCTCCGGGCAAGCCGGCGCCTCGGCGCACTTCGGTGGCGAGTGGCTGGTTTACGGCGGCCTGGTCACCCTGGCGGTGGCCGCCGTATCGATATTGGCCGCACAACGCCTGGAACGCATGGCTGCCCTGAGCATCCTGGTCTCCGCCGGCACGCTGCTCGCGGCCGTCGGTTTTGCCCAACCGGTGCTCACCGGCGCGGCATTGTTCTACCTGGTCAACTCGACCCTGGCGCTGTGCGCCCTGTTCCTGCTCGCCGAGCTGGTCGAGCGCTCGCGCTCGGCCAACGAAGTGCCGCTGGATGAAGAAGAAGACGCCATGCCTTCGCCCCTGGAGTCGCTGCACCCGCCCAAGGGCATCAACCTCGATGATGAACAAAAGGTCGTGATCGGCCAGATCATCCCATGGACCATGGCCTTCCTCGGCCTGAGCTTCATCGCCTGTGCGTTGCTGATCATCGGCATGCCGCCGCTTTCGGGCTTCGTCGGCAAACTCAACCTGATCAGTGCGCTGTTCAACCCGCTGGGGCTGGGCATAGCGCCGGAGCAACCGCTGACAACAGCTGGCTGGGGCCTGGTGGCATTGCTTGTACTTTCCGGCATGGCATCGCTGATCGCCTTTGGCCGCGTAGGTATTCAGCGCTTCTGGAAGCCCGAGGAGCGCCCCTCGCCTGTGCTGCGTCGCTATGAGTGCCTGCCGATCGTCATCCTGCTTGGGCTGTGCATCATCCTCAGCTTCAAAGCCGAGCCGTTGCTGCGCTACACCCAGGACACGGCTGCCAGCCTGCAGGCGCCGGACACCTACATAAAAGCGGTGATGGCTGCCCAACCGATCCCTGGCCCGACCTCCCTCGACGTGGAGCTGCAGCCATGAACCGTCTGTTCCCCGCCCCGCTGCTGTCGGTGTCGCTGTTTGGCCTGTGGTTGCTGCTGAACCTGTCGGTCAGCGCCGGCAACCTGCTGCTCGCTGCCCTGCTCGGCATCCTTGCACCGCTGTTGATGGCACCCCTACGCCCCCAGCATGCCCATGTGCGGCGCCCACTGGTGATTGCCAAGCTGATTGGCCGGGTAGGCCTTGATGTGATTGTGTCCAACCTGCTGGTGGCCCGTGGCGTGCTGCGCGCCGGCAAACAGCCGCCGCGCTCGGCATTCGTGCACATCCCGCTGGCCCTGCGTGATGCCCATGGCCTGGCCGCGCTTTCGATGATCACCACGGTGGTACCGGGTACGGTCTGGTCCGAGCTGGCACTGGACCGCAGCGTGCTGCTGCTGCATGTGTTCGACCTGGAGGATGAAGCCGCCTTCATCGAGCACTTCAAGGCCACCTATGAACGCCCGCTGATGGAGATTTTCCAATGACAGGCCTGCTCGCCAACGCTGTACTCGCCAGCCTGTTCATCTTCGCCCTGGCCATGGCCCTGGCGCTGATCCGGTTGTTCCGCGGCCCGTCCGCCCAGGACCGGGTCCTGGCGCTGGACTACCTGTATATCCTGGCCATGCTGACCATGCTGGTACTGGGGATTCGCTATGCAAGTGACACCTACTTCGAAGGTGCGCTGCTGATTGCGTTGTTCGGCTTTGTCGGCTCGTTCGCCCTGGCCAAGTTCCTGCTTCGTGGTGAGGTGATCGAATGACCGAAACGCTAGCACTGCCCTTCTGGCTGGAGTTGGTCACTGCCGCGCTGCTGCTGATCGGCAGCCTGTTTGCCCTGATCGGTGCCGTGGGCCTGCTGCGCCTGAAGGATTACTTCCAGCGCATGCACCCACCCGCGCTGGCCTCGACCCTCGGCGCATGGTGCGTGGCCTTGGCCTCGATCATCTACTTCTCGTGGCTCAAGGAAGCGCCCATCCTGCACGCCTGGTTGATCCCGATACTGCTGTCGATCACCGTACCGGTCACCACGCTCTTGCTGGCCAGGGCTGCGCTGTTTCGCAAGCGCATGTCGAAAGAAGCGGTGCCCGAGGAAGTCAGCAGCGGCGGCGACCGCGGCCACTGACAGCGTGCAGCCTCAGCCCTGGCTGAGGCGCTGCAGCTCACGTCGGACCATGGCGGCATACGGTGGCGGGCCGAGCCGATACAGTTCACCGGCCACCCAGTTCAGCCAAGCCCCTTGCAAGTCCTCACGCCGAGCCAACAGGCGCTCGGCTTGCGCCAGCGCATCCGCCTGGTGCTGCTGATGGAACTCGGCACGCGAAACGGGCGAGCCGTTGCCGTCAGTCATTCACTGGCCTTGAAGGTGGTCAGCTCACCCTTGCGCCATTTCGCGACTTTGCCGGTCACGGCCTTGAGCAGCTTGCCCAGGCCTTCCTGCACTTGCTGTTGCGCAGCAAAGACCAACATCACGCCATGGCCCTCGCGCAGCACGATGCCCTCGCCTTCAGGCACCGAAACAAAGGCATAGTCGCCCACGCCGTAGACGTTGAGCTTGATGTCACGAAAGCGCATTTCCAACTTGCCGCCCTCGCGGCTGGGCAGTACGGCGGCACGGAAGTGATCGCCTACTTTCAGCTCCAGGCGCTGCTTGTCATCGACCACCAATGCGCTCTCGGTGTCGATCTCGGCCATATACAAGCCTTCAGGACTTTGTTCGGTGACATAGATAAAGCGGCCTTGGAACAGCTGGGCCAATTTACCGCGCAAATCGCCCAGGGCGAACAAGGCGTGGGTATCAAGAGTGCTGACTGCCAATGAAGTGATCCTCAACCGGTTACATCCCGCCCCCACACACGCTCGGTGAGGCACGGCCATTACATAGCGATAGGCGAAAAGAGTAATAAAGCGATGCGCTGATGTCTGTGCCTGCTGGCGATGCAGCATGCAGGATTCTTTACTCTGGCTTGCCAGATCTGGCCTCAGTACAGGCTTTCGGCAAATTCCCAACGCGGGAAGTGTAATGCCTGACAATAAAGCCGCCAGAAAAGATGCGATAGGGCGTTGCAGAGCACCCGACAGAACGGGCTCTGAAATCCATCAGCGCATTACTGGGGAAGGAATATGCACGAAAACACCGAAATCCGTCGAGAGGCAAACAACATTTCTTGCGACCGCCTTCAAGCGGCAAGGCCCTTCCTGAGTTGCTGCAACCAGGCCGCCTGGCATTCCACAGCCTCATCACGCGTGGCGAACGCAGTACCGCGGCGCTCACCATTGACCAGCACCACCCAGCAAATGCGCTTGCCCAGCGCCTGCAAGGTGGCAGGCACACCGGAGCCAATCATCACGGCTACATCGACTCGGCTATTCATCATCCCCTCCGGAATTTAATTAGCACCCTAACGATAAAGCCATGATACGCCTGCCTGCAGGCAGGAAACAGCGCATCTCGGTACAGCAGTGTTACGCCACAAGCAACAAATTCAGCAGCGTTTGCCGCAACAACGCAAAAAGCCCCAGGGATTTCTCCGTGGGGCTCACGCACCGCGCTCGATCAGATCTGCCGCTGGTGGCGGTCGAGCTGCTCGTGGCGCTCCTGGGCTTCGATGCAGTACTTGGTGGTCGGGCTGATCAGCAGACGCTGCAGGCCGATGGGCTCACCACTGTCATCGCACCAGCCAAAGCTTTCGTCAGCGATTCGGCCCAGGGCCATCTCCAGCTGCGGCAGCAGGCGTTGGTCACGCTCGATGGCGTTGACCAACCAGTGGCGCTCTTCTTCGACCGAGGCCACATCAGCTGGATCCGACGGGGTTTCCAGGCTTTCGATGATGATGCGGTTCTTATCGATGCGTTCATGGGTTTCGACTTTCATCGCTTGCAGCAGGCCAGTGAAAAAGGCCAGCTGTTCAGCGCTCATGTAGTCATCGGCCGACATGGCCAGCAACTGTTCCTTGGTCATCGATTTCTCTATGAAAAAATGTGCATTGGGCGATTCGGGTGCCGCCGACGCCAGCGCGTCGGCAGCGGAATTCTTCAAGCGCCAACCGGCACTCTTTTACAGGGGGCGGCAGTCTAAGGCGCCACGTCGCGTGGAGCAACTGCAATTGGGGGGGAATTTACGCCCATTGACCAGAATCCGCTGGTCGGCGCCCTGGGCGGGCATGCCTTGAGAGGGCGGGTGCATTCGAGAAGAAGCGCGCCACCTCTCAAGGCAAGTACAACGCACTCAGCGATCCTTGAACTGCGCCTCACGCTTGCCAATGAAGGCACTCATGCCTTCCTTCTGGTCTTCAGTGGCGAAGGCCGCATGGAACACTCGACGCTCAAACCGCACGCCCTCACTGAGGGTAACTTCAAAGGCCCGATTGACACTCTCCTTGACCATCATGCTCACCGGGATCGACTTGCTGGCAATGGTCGCAGCCACTTTCAGCGCTTCCTCAAGCAGCTCGACCTGGGGCACGATGCGCGCCACAAGGCCGGCGCGCTCTGCCTCTTCGGCGCCCATCAGGCGGCCGGTCAGGCACAGTTCCATGGCCTTGGCCTTGCCGACTGCGCGGGTCAGCCGCTGGGTGCCGCCCATGCCGGGCAATACGCCCAGGTTGACCTCAGGCTGACCGAATTTGGCATTGTCAGCGGCCAGAATGAAGTCGCACATCATCGCCAGTTCACAGCCGCCACCCAAGGCAAAACCCGACACCGCAGCAATGATCGGTTTGCGCCGGTTGGCGATGCGATCAGCATCGCTGAACAGGTCATCGACGTAGATCTGCGGGTATTTGAGGTCGGCCATTTCCTTGATGTCGGCACCGGCGGCAAACGCCTTGGCCGAGCCTGTCAGCACTACGCAGCCGATGTTCGGGTCCTTTTCCAGCTGGTCCAGGGCCTGGTTGATCTCGCCGACGATCTGCGCGTTGAGTGCATTGAGCGCCTGGGGCCGGTTGAGGGTAATCAGGCCGACCTTGCCGTGGATGTCCAACAGGATGGTTTCGAATGCCATGCAGACTGCTCCTTCAAAGATTGCGCGCAATGACCATGCGCTGAATGTCGCTGGTGCCTTCGTAGATCTGGCAAACCCGAACGTCGCGGTAGATCCGCTCCAGCGGGAAGTCACTCAGATAGCCATATCCGCCCAGGGTCTGCAAGGCATCCGAACAGACCTTTTCGGCCATTTCCGAGGCGAACAGCTTGGCCATCGACGCCTCCACCAGCGCAGGGCGCCCGGCGTCACGCAGCGCGGCGGCATGCAACACCATCTGCCGGGCCACGGCAATGCGCGTGGCCATGTCAGCCAGGCGGAACGCCACGGCCTGGTGCTCGATCAACGGCTTGCCAAAGCTCTGGCGCTCCTTGGCATAGTCGCGCGCCACCTCGAACGCGGCACGTGCCATGCCGACCGACTGGGACGCAATGCCGATACGCCCACCCTCAAGGTTGGCCAGGGCGATCTTGTAGCCCTGCCCTTCTTCGCCCAGGCGATTGGCAACGGGCACGCGCACATTGTCGAAAACGATCTGACAGGTGTCCGAAGCATGCTGCCCTAGCTTGTCCTCGACCCTCGCCACCTGGTAGCCCGGCGCATCGGTGGGCACGATGAAAGCGGTGATGCCGCGCTTGCCCGCTTGCGGGTCGGTCACCGCAAACACGATGACCACACCGGCGTTCTGCCCGGAGGTGATGAACTGTTTGCTGCCGTTGAGCACATAGTGATCGCCCTCCAGACGCGCGCGGGTCTTCAGGCTGCTGGCATCGGAGCCCGCCTGGGGCTCGGTCAGGGCGAAGGCGCCGATCATCGCACCGCTGGCCAGCGGCGTCAGAAACTGCTGCTTTTGCTGCTCGGTGCCAAACTTCAGGATCGGCACACAACCCACCGAGTTGTGCACGCTCATGATGGTCGAGCAGGCACCGTCGCCTGCGGCGATTTCTTCAAGGGCCATGGCGTAGGCTACATAGCCGGTGTCGCTGCCCCCGTACTGCTCCGGCACCAGCATGCCGAACAGGCCCAGCGCGGCCATCTCGTCGATGGCTTCACGGGGGAAGCGGTGCGCCTTGTCCCACTGTTCGGCGAACGGCCGCAGCCGTTCCTGGGCAAAGTCACGGACAGCGTCAGCGATTTGTTGTTGCTCGTCAGTTACCAGCATGGTTCACCTCAATACAGGCATTCGACGGCCATGGCCGTGGCCTCGCCACCGCCGATGCAGATGGCGGCCACGCCCCGGCGCAGGTTGTTCTGGCGCAGGGCCGACAGCAAGGTCACCAAAATCCGCGCACCCGAGGCACCGATCGGGTGGCCCAGCGCGCAGGCACCGCCGTGGATGTTGACCTTGTCATGCGGCAGGTCGAGGTGCTTCATGGCCGCGAGGGTGACGACGGCAAAGGCTTCGTTGATCTCGAACAGGTCCACCTCGGCCAGGTTCCAGCCGGTGCGCTTCATCAGTTTGTCGATGGCGCCGATCGGCGCGGTGGGGAACAGCGCCGGAGCATCGGCGAACGCCGCATGGCCATGAATGACGGCCAGGGGTTTCAAACCGCGCTTTTCAGCTTCGCTACGGCGCATCAGCACCAGTGCCGCGGCGCCGTCGGAAATCGAACTGGCGTTGGCCGCTGTCACCGTCCCGCCCTCACGGAAGGCCGGCTTGAGCTGCGGGATCTTGTCCAGACGCGCCTTGGGCGGTTGTTCGTCATCCTTGATCACGCGCTTTTCCTTGCCTTCGGTGACCTCTACCGGGACGATCTCGGCGCTGAAGCGGCCGTTTTTGATGGCGTCCTGGGCGCGGGTCAGCGAGCTGATGGCGAAGGCATCCTGGGCTTCGCGGCTAAAGCCGCCAGCCTGCGCGCAATCCTCGGCGAAGGTGCCCATCAGGCGCCCTTTGTCGTAAGCGTCTTCCAGGCCGTCCATGAACATATGGTCAATGATCTTGCCATGCCCCATGCGGTAGCCACTGCGGGCCTTGTCCAGCAGGTAGGGCGCGTTGGTCATGCTCTCCATGCCACCGGCCACCACCACATCGGCGCTGCCGGCCAGCAGCAGGTCATGGGCCATGATCGCCGCCTGCATGCCCGAACCGCACATCTTGTTCAGGGTGGTGCAGGTGGTGTGTTTATCCAGGCCGGCGCCCAGCGCCGCCTGACGTGCAGGCGCCTGCCCCAGGCCTGCCGGCAGCACGCAACCGAACAGCACCTGCTCGACGCTGGTGGCCTGGATGCCGGCGCGCTCGACGGCGGCGCGGATTGCGGCGGCGCCCAGTTGCGGCGCGGTCAGGCTCTTGAGGTCGCCCTGCAGGCCGCCCATGGGCGTGCGCACGGCGTTGACGATGACAATCGGGTCGTTGGCGAGGGTCATGTTCATTTCTCCTTACTTGGCAGCCATGCGCAGTGCGCCGTCGAGGCGGATCACCTCGCCGTTGAGCATGCTGTTCTCGATGATGTGGCGGGCCAGTGCGGCGTATTCCTGCGGGCGGCCCAGGCGTGGCGGGAACGGTACGCCAGCGGCAAGCGAGTCGCGCACTTCCTGGGTCATGCCGGCCATCATGGGCGTCTCGAAAATGCCTGGGGCGATGGTCATCACGCGGATACCGAAACGCGCCAGCTCACGGGCCGCTGGCAGCGTGAGGCTGGCGATGGCGCCCTTGGACGCGGCGTAGGCGGCCTGGCCGATCTGCCCGTCATAGGCGGCGATGGACGCGGTGTTGATGATCACACCCCGTTCAGCGCCTTCGTCAGCCGGGCCCTCGGCCATCGCCGCCGCCGTCAGGCGCAGCAGGTTGAAGCTGCCAATCAGGTTGACGTTGATGACCTTGGCGAAGCTCGCCAGCCCATGCGGCCCTTGCTTGCCCAGGACCTTCTCGGCGCCGACGATACCGGCGCAGTTGACCAGGCCATGAATGCTGCCAAACGCGCTGACGGCGGCGTCGACCGCAGCCTTGGCGGCCTGCTCGTCGCTGATGTCAGCGACTGCGAAACGGGCGTTGTCGCCCAGTTCACGCGCCTTGGCTTCGACGGCCTGGGCATTGAGGTCGACCAGCATGACCTTGGCACCCGCCTCGATCAGCATTTGCGCGGTGGCGGCACCTAGCCCGGAAGCCGCGCCGCTGACGATGAAATGTTTGTTGATGATCTGCATGGTAGGTTCCCTCAGGCGCTGGCGCTGGCGGCCAGCAGCGCGTGTTGTTTGGCGATTTCCTGGTTGCGCAGGATGAAGCGTTGCAGCTTGCCGCTCGGGGTCTTGGGCAGCTCGCTGACGAATTCGATTTCACGCGGGTAGGCGTGGGCATACAGGCGCTGGCGCACGTGTTGGCGCAAGGTCTCTTCCAGCTCAGCGGTGCCTGACACACCGTTGGCCAATACCACGAAGGCCTTGATCAGTTCGGTGCGCTCGGGGTCGGGCTTGCCGATCACCGCCGCCTCGATGACTGCCGGGTGTTCGATCAGCGCGCTTTCCACATCGAACGGGCCAACCCGGTAGCCGGAGGTGGTGATCACGTCGTCGCTGCGGCCGACAAAACTGATGCTGCCGTCAGCGTTGAGCTCGACAGTGTCGCCGCTGAGGTAGTACTTGCCCACGAAAGATCGGGTAGGCACACCGTGGTAACCACCGAACCAGCAAAGCGGCGATTGCTCGCGGTCAACCGCCAGGATGCCTGGCTGGCCGACCGGTAATTCTGCGCCCTGTTCATCCAGCACGACGATGCGGTGACCGGGAATGGCGAACCCGGCTGACCCCAGGTGTACCGGGTGTTTGAGAGCATGGTGGTTGCACAGCACCATGCCCAGTTCGGTCTGGCCGTAATGATCGTGGATGGTCACACCCAGCTCGTCGGCGAACCAGCGAATCACCTCCGGGTTGAGCGGTTCGCCCGCGCTGCTGACGACCCGCAGGCGCCCCTTGATCGGCGCGGAGAACTCGCTACCCGCGGCAATCAGCAGCCGATAGGCCGTGGGTGAGCCCGCCAGGTTGGTGATGCCCAGCTTGTTGATGACCCGCGCGCAGCTCTCGACGCTGAACGGGCCATCGTAGAAGGTGGTGGCGTGGCCCAGCGACAGCGGGCCGGTCACCGCGTAATACAGGCCATACGCCCAGCCTGGGTCGGCCAGGTTCCAGAAGTTGTCCTCGGGGCGCAGGCCGATGGCATCGCGCATGTAGCCCTGGAAGGCCACAATCGCGCGCAGCGGCACCTCCAAGGGTTTGGCAGGGCCGGTGGTGCCGGAGGTGAACATCAGCAGGAACGGGTCATCGCCCGAGCGCATGACGGGCTCACAGACGGCTGAGGCCGTCGCCAGGCATTGTTGGAAATCCAGCTCGCCACTGCGGGCGTTGACCGTGATGATCGTCGGGCAGGCCTGCACATCGTCCAGCTTGGCGCGATTGTGGCTGTCGGTGACGACGACCCGGGCGTGGGACTGCTCCAGGCGGTGTTCGATGGCCTTAGGCCCGAACGCGGTGAACAGCGGCTGGTACACCGCCCCCAGGCGCCAGGTGGCGAGAATGGTGACCAGCAGCTCGGGGGTACGCGGCATCAGGCCGGCAACCCGGTCGCCGGCACCCACGCCCTGCGCCTTGAGCACATTGGCAAAACGGGCAGCTTGCGCCTTCAGCTGATCGAAGCTGTGGCGCGTGCTGTTGCCCTCGCGGTCCTCGTGGATCAGCGCCAGCTTGCCGTCACCGGCATGCCGATCACAGCATTCGACACAGGCATTGAGGGCAGCGAGGTTGCCATGCAGCGCCGTGCTGGCGGCCTGGGCAAGGTCGAACGCTCGAACGGCCTCGGCGTAATCACGCATCGTCTGACTCCTGGTTCTTGTTTTTGGAGTTTAACCATCAGTCCGACGATGTTCGCGCCGCTCAATCGCGGCGGCAATGGCCAAAGCTGTCAATCTGGATGACCGGTTTGGCCGCCCTCGTTCACCCCGCTGCGCGCTTGGCTGCACGCAGGTAGGACTGGGTGAGCCCGCTGATCAGGCGCTCGGTATCCATGCTCTGCTGTTCCCGCAGGCCGCTTTACGCAGAGGGAAGCGGCCCGCGAGGCCTTGCCACGGCAGCGCCCTCAGCGCCCCGAATCGCGTGCCTGAATCAATGCCCGGTAGTGCCCCGGGTTACAGCCAAACCACTTGCGAAACGCCTTGTAGAACGAACTGCTGTCGGCAAACCCAAGACGCTCGGCGATCTCGCCCATGGCCGCCTCTTCCTGGCTCAACCAGGCGATCGCCAGCTCACGGCGCACGCTGTCTTTCAAGCCCTGGTAGTTCTGCCCCTCCTCGGCCAGGCGCCGGCGCAGGGTCGAGGGCGACAGGCACAACTGGCGCGCCAGGCTGTCACCGTCGGGCCAATGCTCCGGGGCCAGGCGCAGCAGGTCGGTGCGGATACGCCGCCCAAGGCTTGCAGGGTCACGGTATTTGACCAGAATGTTGCCCGGCGCTTCGGCAAGAAAGCGCTGCAATTCCTCCTCGCTGCGCCGCAGTGGCAGTTCGAGGCATTCGGCGGCGATGATCATGCGCGTGCGCGGGCGTTCGAACTGCAGGTTCTCCGAAAACATCACCCGATAGTCGTCACAGAACGGTGGCTCGGCGCAGCGCAGGTCGATAGCCAGAATCGGGATGCGCCGCCCGGCCAGCCAGCAGGCCACGCCATGCACGATCATCCAGAAGGTGAAATACGTGAAGGCGCGACGGGGTTCGTCACGCGGCTCGTTGATGACGATCTCGGCCAGGCCTTCCTGGCGAACCAAACTTGGCTGCAGGTCTTCGAGCATCAGCGACAGGAACGCCAACGCGGTTTCCAGCGCCGCGCCCAAGCTCGGCTGACCCATGCTCGCCCGGCACATGAACGCCAGGCTGCCGCTGCGCAGGCCACGCGGGTCCATGGCGAAGAACTCGTCATTGCAGCGCCGCGCCAGCAAACGCCAGAGGCGGGCATAGGCGTCGGCACTGACCCGTGCAGCGGGCAGGTGCAAGTGCTCGACGGCAATGCCAGCCCGCGCCAGCAAGACGCTGTCGGGTTCACCCTTCGGGCAAGTCTGCAACAGCGCTTCGCGCACCAGTTGCATGGAGATAGTGTCTTTATCGCTCATCGACAGTCCTGTCGGTTCCGTGCCGGCCATGTTAGGGCGCCCAGTTGAAAACAGCCATCACAGCCCCGCCGCCAGGCTCAGGAAGGCCTGGATCAGGCGCAGTTCGCGGCGGCGCTCCAGGCAGCCAATCATGTGCTGGTTGAGCAGGCCGTCGCCGGCCAGCGGCCGAGCCACCACCCTGGGGTCATGGGCCACTTCAGTGGACGACACAACGCCAATGCCCAGCTCCGAGGCCACCGCTTCGGTCACTGCCTCGCGGCTGTCCAGCTCCAACAGCACCCGCGGCTGCACGCCCGCCTTGGCGCAGGCCTTGTCAAAGGTACGCCGGGTGGTGGAGCTCGGCTCACGCAGCACCATGATCTGCTGGTGCAGCTCGGCCAGCGGCAAGTCCCCCTCGCCACTGGCCCAGGCATGCCCCGCCGGCAGCAAGGCGCACAGGCGCGATTCACACAGGCTCTGCAAATGCAGGCCCTTGCGCGGTTCGATCTCGGTCAGCACGGCCACGTCGGCATGCTCGCTGAGCAACGCAGCCAGGGTTTCCTGGGCATTGCCCAGGCGCAGGTTGACAGTAATGCCCGGGTAGCGCTCGCGCAGCAGCGCAAGCATCGGCATGACCCGGTGCGGGCCGTCGGCGGCCACTTCCAGGCGCCCGGTCAGCAATTGCCGGTTGGCCTCGAGCATGGCCTGGGCCTCCTCCGCCAGGCCGAACATGGCGCGGGTGATGGCTGCCAACCGCGTGCCCTCCTCGGTCAGCTCCACGCGCCGGGCGGTACGCCGCAACAAGGTGATCTGGTAGTGCTCTTCCAGCGCCTTGACGTGGCCGGTGACGGCCGGCTGGCTGATGAACAACCGCGCCGCAGCGCGGGTGAAGCTACCTTCACGCGCCACCGCATCGAAGGCACGCAGCTGGAACAGGTTCATATCTATCGGCCCGACTTATGGCTGGCATAACAACAAACAATTTGATTGATAGCACAGTGAATTGCAACCTTGGCTCCGTAGTTTCAGCGCCAGATTTTTCGGCTCACCACCCGCCGCTTGTGAGGAACCACGGAATGAGCAACGCCCCGATCCTGCTGACCCCCGGCCCCCTGACCACTTCAGCCCGTACCCGCCAAGCCATGCTGGTGGACTGGGGCTCCTGGGACCGCGACTTCAACCAACTCACGGCCAGCGTCTGCGAGCAATTGCTGGCGATCATCGACGGCAGCGCCAGCCACCACTGCGTGCCCCTGCAAGGCAGCGGCACCTTCGCCGTGGAAGCTGCCATCGGCACTCTGGTTCCGCGTGACGGCAAGGTGCTGGTGTTGATCAACGGGGCCTACGGCCAACGCCTGGCGAAGATCTGCAAGGTGCTGGGGCGCACCTGCAGCACCTTCGAAACCGCCGAAGACCAGCCGACCACCGCCGCCGACGTCGAACGCCTGCTGGCTGCCGACCCGGGTGTCACCCACGTGGCGCTGATCCACTGCGAAACCAGCACCGGCATCCTCAACCCGCTGCCAGAGATCGCCCAGGTGATCAAACGCCACGGCAAGCGCCTGATCATCGATGCCATGAGCTCGTTCGGCGCCCTGCCGATCGATGCCCGTGCAGTCCCCTTCGAGGCATTGATCGCCGCCTCCGGCAAATGCCTGGAAGGCGTACCTGGCATGGGCTTCGTCTTCGCCGAAAAAACCGCACTGGCCGCAGCCGAAGGCAACGCCCACTCCCTGGCCATGGACCTGTACGACCAGCACACCTACATGGCCAAGACCGGCCAGTGGCGCTTCACCCCACCCACCCACGTGGTCGCGGCGCTGCACGAAGCACTGCAACAGTACAACGAGGAAGGCGGCCTGCCCGCCCGCCACCAGCGCTACGCCGACAACTGCAAGACGCTGCTGGACGGCATGGCCGCCATCGGCCTGCGCAGTTTCCTGCCCGCCGACATCCAGGCGCCGATCATCGTCACCTTCCATGCCCCGAACGACGCCCGCTACCAGTTCAAGGACTTCTACGAGCGGGTCAAGGCCAAGGGCTTCATCCTCTACCCCGGCAAGCTGACCCAGGTCGAAACCTTCCGCGTCGGCTGCATCGGCGTGGTCGGGCCAGACGGCATGCAGGCCGCCGTAAATGCCGTGGCCGACGTACTGCGGGAAATGGAAGTACTGACCATCTGACCCTTTGCCCACCCGACTTCAGGAATTAGCGCACATGAACTACAGCAACCCAACACAGCTGCAAGCCGCCATCCTCGACTGGGCCGGCACCGTGGTCGATTTCGGCTCGTTCGCCCCGACGCAGATCTTCGTCGAAGCCTTCGCCGAGTTCGATGTCCAGGTCTCCATCGAAGAAGCCCGTGGCCCGATGGGCATGGGCAAGTGGGACCACATCCGCACCCTGTGCAACGTGCCAGACATCGCCGAGCGCTACCGCAAGGTGTTCGGCCGCACCCCGACCGACGATGACGTCACCGCCCTCTACAACCGCTTCATGCCGCTGCAGATCGAAAAAATCGCCGTGCACTCGGCGCTGATCCCAGGCGCGCTGGACACCCTCACCGGCCTGCGCCAGGGCGGCCTGAAGATCGGCTCGTGCTCGGGTTACCCGAAGGTGGTCATGGACAAGGTGGTGGCGCTGGCCGCGCAGAACGGCTACGTGGCCGACCATGTAGTGGCCACCGACGAAACCCCGAATGGCCGCCCATGGCCGGCCCAGGCCCTGGCCAACGTGATTGCCCTGGGCATCGATGACGTGGCGGCCTGTGTGAAGGTCGATGACACCGTACCGGGCATCCTCGAAGGCCGTCGTGCGGGCATGTGGACCGTGGCCCTGGTGTGCTCCGGCAATGCCTTGGGGCTGACCTGGGAAGGCTACCAGGCGCTGAGTGCCGAGGCGCTGGAGAGCGAGCGCAAGCGCATTCATGCGCTGTTCGCCAGTTCCCGCCCGCACTACCTGATCGACACCATCAACGAGCTGCCCGAGGTGATTGCCGATATCAACCAGCGCCTGGCCAAGGGCGAGATGCCGCAGGCCTGCTGACCGTCGCGCTTGGCGCCTGGGGTTGCCTTGCAGCCCCAGGCGCGCATCTGGGTTGTTTTCCAGGGCCATTCTGTACATTGCGCCGTGACTGCGAAACTCAATAATCGGGCCACCTCTTTCCTGACGATTACACCGCAAAGGGAACACCGATGAGCACGCATACCCGCAACAGACGGCTGACGGTACCGCAGCTGGTGGCCATGAAAGGCCGGCAGAAAATCGTTTCGCTGACGGCCTACTCCAGCGCTATTGCCAAGGTCATCGACCCCCTGGTCGATTTCATTCTGGTGGGTGACTCCACCGCGATGGTCGGCTACGGCCGCCCGTCCACGCTGGGCATGCGCCTGGACGAAATCATTGGCCATACCCGGGCGGTCGTAGACAGCACGCGCCTGGCCTGCGTGATCGCCGACATGCCATTCGGCAGCTACCAGGAATCCCATGAGCAGGCGTTTCGCAACTGCGCCCAGGTACTCGCCAGCACCGGTTGCGACGCGGTAAAGCTGGAGGCCAACCAGGCCTTGGCAAGCACCGTGGCGTTTCTGGTCGCGCGCGGCATACCGGTCATGGCGCACATCGGCCTGATGCCGCAGTTCATCAATGTGATGGGCGGCTACAAGGCCCAAGGCCTGAGCCCCGACAGTGGCGCTGCACTGCGTGCCGATGCGCAGGCCAACCTTGAGGCCGGAGCCTTCAGCCTGGTGCTCGAAGGCGTGGCCGAACCCATTGCCCGCGCCATCACCGAGGCCACCGACAAACCGACCATCGGCATTGGCGCCTCACCCGCTTGCGATGGCCAGGTGCTGGTCACCGAAGACCTGCTGGGGCTGGGCGGCGAGCACGTGCCACGCTTCGTCAAGCAGTATGCCGACGTAGGCCAGGTGATCCGCGAGGCCTGCGCCCGCTACGCTGACGAAGTGCGCAACGGCGCCTTCCCCGAAATGCATCACTGCTACGGGGTCTGAGCCTCGTCCTGAATCGCCTTGACCAGGCGTTGCAGCGCCTGGCCAATGTCCTTGTCCCAGTCCAGCGTGTAGCACAGCCGCAGGTGGCCCTGCCAAAGGCCACGTTGGCTGAAGATTTCCCCCGGCGCGATGACGATGCGCTGGGCCAACAGCCGCTCGAAGACCCGGCGCATGTCCACTGGCCGGGTCGCCGCCAGCCACAGGCTCGCCCCGCCCTGCGGCTCGACGATACGCAGGCAGCCTTGGCCGTGGGCCTCCAGCAACGCCTTCATGTACAGCATGCGAGCGCGCAGCAAAGGCCGCAGGCGTTGCAGATGCTGCTCTACCCGACGCGAGGTGAACAACTTGGCGATCGCCTTCTGGCGAATCGGTGACAACCGAAAACCGCGCTCCAGAAACACGTGCTGCAAGCGCTCGGCATGGCGCTTGCAAAGCAGATAGCCATAAGGCGCCTCGGCACCGATCACCTTGTCGAAGGCAGCGAACACCAACAGCCGGTCGGGGTCGGCGAAATCACGATAGCGCGGCGCCGCCTCGTGGAAACACAGTTCGCCATAACCGTCGTTCTCGAACAGCCACACCTCGCGCTCGGCCAGCCAGCGGCAGATCTGCTGTTTGTCCTCGGCCGGCATCAGGCCACCCTGAGGCGCATTGGTGGTTGAGGACAGCACTGCCAGGCGTACCGGCGCGTTGCTCAGCAGTTGCTGCAAGTGCTGCAGGTCGAACCGACCGTCGTCGCCCAAGGGCACTTCGATGATGGTCATGCGCGCGGCCTGCAACTGCCTCAGTACCGCCCAGCTGCAGGGCGACTCGACCAGCGCCACCTCGCCTTCGAGGTTCAGGGCACGCACCGCCAGCTCCAGCATGCTGCGCAGGTCGGCACCGATGAACACGTGCTCGGCTTGCCAGCAAAGCTGCGCCGAGCGGGTATAAATGCCCGCCAGCACGCTGCGCAATTCAGGTTCACCGAACGGTTGATACAGCGGCACTTGGGCACGCGGGTATTGGCGCGCCAGCTCCCGTTCGATCATCAGCAGCGGTTTATCCAGCGACAGCAGCATGGCCGGCGCATCACTGCCAAGGGCCAGCATGCCAGGCTGGCGAGCGCTGGCAAACACGGTGTCGAGCAAGCTCGCGGAGGGCTCCCTGCGCAACGGCGCGCTGCGGGTGACGGTGAAGTAGCCCCGCTTGGGCCGCGCAATCACCCGCCCCTGGTCCTCGAGCAGCGCATAGGCGTACTTGGTGCTGGAGACCGAAACACTCAGCCGCTGGGCCAGATCACGCAACGACGGCATGCGCTGCTCCACGTCGCAAGGCGCCGCCTCGATCCAGTCGAGCAGGTAGCGGTAGACCGCCTGGTAGGTGAAGCCGGGTTTGTCGCTGTGGCGGGTATCCATACTCGGGCATCGTAGGCAGATAACGGCTACAGGGTAAACGAAAGCCCCTGCCCAGCGTCCAGCATCAGCGGCGCAACCTTTATTCCGGCAACTGCACCTGCGGCTTGGTCGCGGCAAAAATCGCCCAGCTCGACACGAACAACGCCGCGATCAACGGCCCGATCACGAACCCGTTGAGCCCGAACACCGCCAGCCCGCCCAAGGTGGAAACCAGGATCAGGTAGTCTGGCATGCGCGTATCCTTGCCCACCAGAATCGGCCGCAGCACGTTGTCCACCAGGCCGATCACCAGCACGCCGAAAGCGCTCAGGATCACCCCCGGCAAAATCGCCCCGGTCAGCAGGAAGTACGCCGCCACCGGCGCCCACACGATGCCGGCCCCCACCGCTGGCAACAGCGACAGAAACGCCATCAGCACCGCCCACACCAGCGCACTCGGAATATCCAGCACCCAGAAGATCAGACCGCCCAGCGCGCCCTGGGTAATGGCAACCAGCACGTTGCCTTTGACCGTCGCCCGCACCACACGGTTGAACTTCAACTGCAACCGGCGCTTCTGGTGCTCGGGCAGTGGCACCGCCAACCGCACTCGCCTGGCGACTTCCGGCCCCTCACGCAGAAAGAAGAACAGCAGGTACATCATGATGCCGAAGCTAATCAGGAACTCGAACGTGCCCTGGCCAAAGTTGAATGCCTGGCTGGCCAGCACCTGGCTACCCTGCGTGGCCCACTTGGTGATCTTGTCGCGCAGCCCATCCAGGTTACCCATGCCCATGCTGTCCAGGCTGTGCTGCGCGAAGGCCGGCAGCATGACCTTGCCGCGCTCGACGTAGCCGGCGATATCCAGTTGCCCGCTCTCGATGCGCTGGTACAGCGTGGCGCCCTCCTGTACTAGCAGGGCACTGGTGATGATGACCGGCAGTACCGCCACCAGCAGGCACACCATCAAGGTGGTGAACGCTGCCAGGTTGCGCCGCCGCCCAAAGCGGATCAGCAGGTTCCGCTGCAAGGGGGCAAACAGGATGCCCAGTATCACCGCCCAGAAGATCGCACCGTAGTACGGCAGCAGGATCCAGACGAAGGCAATGGTCACCAGCGTCAGGAGGACTGCCAGGGCTTTGTTCTGTAGAGCGGTTGGGTTCATGGCACTTCCTCGCGGGTTCTTGGACATTAGTGCCCGCCGCTGCCGCAAAAGTGCCGCTGCTCCGTTGATTCAGGTCAATACGCTGTGGCCGGCAGGTGCTTAGCATCCGCACCTTTTGCCCCGGTGCGTCCATGAACCCTCCCGCCAAGCCCGAACTGCTGGCCCCCGCCGGCTCCCTCAAGAGCATGCGTTATGCCTTCGCCTATGGCGCCGACGCGGTCTATGCCGGCCAGCCGCGCTACAGCTTGCGGGTGCGCAACAACGAATTCGACCACGCCAACCTGGCGCTGGGCATCCAGGAAGCGCATGCCCTGGGCAAGCACTTCTACGTGGTGGTCAACATCGCCCCGCACAATGCCAAGCTCAAGACTTTCCTCAAGGACCTCGCACCGGTGATCGCGATGGCACCGGATGCGCTGATCATGTCCGACCCCGGCCTGATCATGCTGGTGCGCCAGCACTACCCAGAGATGCCAGTACACCTGTCGGTGCAGGCCAACACGGTCAACTGGGCCAGCGTGCAGTTCTGGCAACAGCAGGGGATAAGCCGAGTGATTTTGTCGCGGGAGCTGTCGCTGGAGGAGATCGAAGAAATCCGCCAGCAGGTGCCGGGCATGGAGCTGGAGGTTTTCGTCCACGGCGCGCTGTGCATGGCCTATTCCGGCCGCTGCCTGCTGTCGGGCTACCTCAACAAGCGCGACGCGAACCAGGGCAGCTGCACCAATGCCTGCCGCTGGAAGTACCAGGCCACGCCCGCCGGCGAAGACGCCACGGGCGACATCGTGCGCCAGGTCGAGCCGACCCTGGGCCTCGGTGCGCCCACCGAGCACGTCTTCCTGCTGCACGAAAGCAACCGCCCAGACGACGCGATGCCGGCGTTCGAGGACGAGCACGGCACCTACATCATGAACGCCAAGGACCTGCGCGCCATCCAGCACGTCGGGCGCCTGGCCGGCATGGGCGTGCACTCGCTGAAGATCGAGGGCCGGACCAAGTCGCACTTTTACTGCGCCCGCGCGGTGCAGTCGTACCGCCAGGCGATCGATGACGCCGTGGCCGGCCGGCCTTTCGATCGCGCCCTGATGGACAACCTTGAATCCCTGGCCCAGCGCGGTTACACCGAAGGTTTTCTGCGCCGGCATGTGCACGACGAGTACCAGAACTACCAGCGTGGCAACTCACTGTCCGAACGCCAGCAGTTCGTCGGCGAGCTGACCGGCGCGCGCGTGGACGGCCTGGCCGAGGTCAAGGTCAAGAACCGCTTCGCCGTGGGCGACCACCTGGAGCTGATGACACCGCGTGGCAACTACCATTTCGACCTGCACCGCCTGTGCGGCCGCCAGCAGCAAGCCCTCGAAGTGGCCCCAGGGGACGGCCATGTGGTGTACCTGCCGATCCCTGAACAGGTCTCCCTGGAGTACGGCCTGCTGATGCGCGACCTGCGCCACGAAGAAGCCGCCGCCTGACAACGCTGTAATGTGCAGCTCAGCTGGCTGACAGCCGGCACAAGCGAACATCGGGGCTCTCTCGCATGAGGCCTCGCCATGTTGCGCACCCCCTCCCGTCGTACCTTCGTCAAAGGCCTGGGCGCCGCCACCACACTGGCAGGCCTGGGCCTGTGGCGGCCGTTGGCCCAGGCAGCCGATGGCCGCGACCTGGCCGGGCAGCACTTCGAGCTGTCGGTCGGCCAGAGCGCCGTCAATATCACCGGCCGCCCGCGCACAGCCCTCAGCGTCAACAACAGCCTGCCCGGCCCGGTGCTGCGCTGGCGCGAAGGTGATACGGTCAGCCTGCGCGTGCGCAACCACCTCGATCAGGCCACCTCGATCCACTGGCATGGCATCCTTCTGCCGGCCAACATGGACGGCGTCCCTGGCCTGAGCTTTGCCGGTATCGAGCCTGGGGGCAGCTACCTCTACCAGTTCACCCTGCGCCAAAGCGGCACCTACTGGTACCACAGCCATTCCGGGCTGCAGGAGCAGGCGGGGGTGTATGGGGCGATCGTCATCGAACCCCGCGAAGCCGAGGCGCACCGCTACCAGCGTGACCATGTGCTGCTGTTCAGCGACTGGTCGGACCAACCTCCCGAGCAGCTGCTGGCGACACTGAAGAAGCAGTCCGACGCCTTCAACTACCACAAGCGCACGCTCGGTGACTTCATCGATGACGTGGCTGACAATGGCTGGCGCGCTACGGTCGCCGAACGCATGGGCTGGGCAAGCATGCGCATGAGCCCCACCGACCTTGCCGATATCAGCGCAGCCACCTACACCTACCTGCTCAATGGCCAGCCGCCGGACGGCAACTTCACCTGCCTGTTCCAACCGGGCGAAACCGTGCGCCTGCGGCTGATCAATGCCTCGGCCATGACCTATTTCGACTTTCGCATCCCCGGCCTGAAACTGACGGTGATCGCCGCCGACGGCCTGCCGGTGACGCCGGTCAGCGTGGACGAACTGCGCATCGCCGTGGCCGAAACCTACGACGTGCTGGTAACCGTCGGCAACCTGCCCGCCTACACCCTGTACGCCCAGAGCATGGACCGCAGCGGCTACGCCCGCGGCACCCTGGCCCGCGCCAGCGGCTTGCAGGCACCGGTGCCGCAGCCCGACCCTCGGCCGGTGCTGAGCATGGCCGACATGGGCCACGGCGCCATGGCCGGCATGGACCACAGCAATATGGCCGGCATGGACCATTCGGCCATGCCCGCCATGCAGCAGCACCCGGCCAGCGAAACCGACAACCCACTGGTGGACATGCAGACCATGGCCCCACAGCCCAACCTCGCCGACCCAGGCATCGGCCTGCGCGGCAATGGCAGGCGGGTGCTGACCTACGCCGACCTGCGCAGCCCCTACCCCGACCCCGACGGCCGCGAACCGTCACGCGACATCGAGCTGCACCTGACCGGCCACATGGAACGCTTCGCCTGGTCGTTCGACGGGGTCAAGTTCAGCGATGCCGCACCGTTGCGCCTGACCTACGGCGAGCGCGTGCGCATCACCCTGGTCAACGACACCATGATGACCCACCCCATCCACCTGCACGGCATGTGGAGCGACCTGGAGGACGAGCACGGGCGCTTTCAGGTGCGCAAGCATACCGTCGACATCCCGCCCGGCAGCCGCCGCTCGTACCGGGTCACTGCCGACGCCCTGGGCCGCTGGGCCTACCACTGCCACCTGCTCTACCACATGGAGACCGGCATGTTCCGCGAGGTACGGGTCGATGAATGAGCCCAACAACCGCCGCATCATCACCGGCGTAGCCCTGCTGGCATTGCTCGCCAGTGAGCGCGTCCTGGCCGCCGGCATGCAGCACATGGACCACGGCGCCATGCCCATGGACCACCGCCAGATGAACCATGCAACGCCGCCTGCGCAGCAACCGCGCACACCATTGCCGATGCTCAGCGACGCCGACCGCCACGCCGCCTTCGCGCCGCTGCCAGGGCACCAGGTGCATGACCGCGCGCTCAACTGGGCAGTGATCGTCGACCAGCTCGAATACCAGCATGTGGACAACGGCAGTGCCTTGAACTGGAACGCCAGCGCCTGGGTCGGCGGCGATATCGACCGGCTGTGGCTGCGCAGCGAAGGCGAGCGCGAGCAAGGCCAGACCCACAAGGCCGAACTGCAGGCGCTGTGGGGCCACGCCATCAGCCCCTGGTGGGAACTGGTCGGCGGCCTGCGCCAAGACTTCAAGCCCGCCAGCGGCCAGGCCTGGGCAGCCTTCGGCATCCAGGGCACACCGCTGTATGGCGTAGAGCTGGAGGCCACCGCCTATGCCGGCGAGCGGCAACAGTCCGCGCTGCGCCTGGAAGCCGCTTACGCTATGCTGCTGACCAACCGCTGGATACTCGAACCCACCCTGGAAGCCAACTTCTTCGGCCGCAACGATGGCGGCCGCGAGCAAGGCACAGGGCTGGCTGACAGCGAGGTCGGCCTGCGCCTGCGCTACGAAATCAGCCGTGGCTTTGCGCCCTACCTCGGGGTCAGTTTCAATCGCCTGCACGGCAACCGCGCCGATCAGGCCCGCGAAGACGGCGAAGACACAGGCCAGACCCGCCTGGTGGCCGGTATCCGCCTGCGTTTCTAAAGGAGTGCTTCACCATGCTGCGCAAACACCTGCTCACCGTCGGCCTGCTGGCCATCACCGGCCTGGCCCAGGCCGCCGAAACCCTCGATGTGTACCGCGACCCCAACTGCGGCTGCTGCAAGGCCTGGATCAGCCACCTGCGCGACAACGGCTTCACCGTCAATGACCACGTCGAACCCAACATGAGCGCGGTCAAGCAACGCCTGGGCGTGGCGCCGCGCCTGGCCTCGTGCCATACCGGGGTGATCGACGGCAAGTTCGTCGAAGGCCATGTACCGGCCGAACAGGTTCGCCTGCTGGCCAAGCGCGACGACCTCAAGGGCCTGGCCGTGCCGGGCATGCCCATGGGCTCGCCGGGCATGGAAATGGGTGACCACAAAGACGCCTACCAGGTCATCGGCGTGACCCAGGATGGCAAGGACACCGTGGTCGCCAACTACTGATGCTCAGCTTATGGGCGCTGTTTTTCAGCGCCTTCGGCGCCGCCACCCTGCTGCCGCTGCAATCGGAGGCGGTGCTGGTCGGCTTGCTGCTGCGCCAGCCCGATGCCTGGGTAACCTTGCTGCTGGTGGCTACCCTGGGCAATGTGCTCGGCTCGGTGGTCAACTGGCTACTGGGGCGGGCCATCGAACACTGGCGTGACAAGCGTTGGTTCCCGTTCAGCGCCGTCCAGCTGGAGCGTGCCCAGCAGCGCTACCAGCGGTGGGGGCAGTGGTCGCTGCTGCTGAGCTGGATGCCAGTGATCGGCGACCCGCTCACCCTGATCGCCGGGATCATGCGCGAGCCGTTCTGGCGCTTCATGCTGCTGGTAACCCTGGCCAAGGCCGGCCGTTACGCGGTGGTGGCAATGATCACTCTGGGCTGGTTTCACGCCTGGTAACACCTTTGCCGCTTGCGGGGGTCAACTCACTGTTACAGTCGCCAATTCCTACATGGCCCTACACGGAGTGCCCCCATGCTGCGCGCAACCGCCCTGGCTCTGGCCTGCCTTGTCGGCGGCCCGGCCATCGCCGCCGAGTCGCCCACCTACGGTAAACAGCTCGAAGGGTTCAGCTACCCTCACCCGCTCAAGCATTTCGATTTCAAATCCCAGGGCCAACCCCTGCAGATGGGCTACATGGACGTGCCTGCCCAAGGTCAGGCCAACGGCCGCAGCGTGCTGCTGATGCATGGCAAGAACTTCTGCGCCGCCACCTGGGAAACCACCATCAATGCCCTGAGCAAGGCCGGCTACCGGGTCATCGCCCCGGACCAGGTCGGCTTCTGCACCTCCAGCAAACCCGCGTATTACCAGTACAGCTTCCAGCAACTGGCAGACAACACCCATGCCCTGCTCGACAAATTGGGCGTGAAGCAGGCCATTGTGCTGGGCCACTCCACAGGCGGCATGCTCGCCACCCGCTATGCACTGATGTACCCGCAGCAGGTCGAGCGCCTGGCGATGGTCAACCCGATCGGCCTTGAGGACTGGAAAGCCCTGGGCGTGCCGTATCGTACGGTGGACCAGTGGTATGCACGGGAGCTCAAGCTCGATGCCGCAGGGGTACGTGAGTATGAGCGCAAGACGTACTACGCCGGGCGCTGGAAGCCGGAGTACGAGCGCTGGGTGCAGATGCTGGTAGGCCTGAACCAAGGCCCGGGCCACGAAGCAGTGGCGTGGAACTCGGCGCTGATCTACGACATGATCTTCACCCAGCCGGTGTACCACGAGTTCAAGGACCTGAAGATGCCGACCCTGCTGCTGATCGGCGATCAGGACACCACGGCCATTGGCAGCGATATCGCACCGCCAGAAGTCAAGGCACAGCTGGGCAAGTACCAGGTGCTGGGGCCGCAGGTGGCCAAGCTGATCCCCCAGGGTGAACTGGTGACATTCGAAGGCATGGGCCACGCGCCGCAGATCGAAGAGCCGGTGCGGTTCAACCGGACCCTGATCGAGTGGCTGGAGCGCTAAGCCTACGAGCCGAAGCGCTGCAGTTGCATCTCGCGCAAGCGGCTCAGGGTGCGTTGGTACGGGAACGCCAGGTACCCTTGCGTGTACAGCGCATCGAGCGGTACCTGCGCCTCCACATACAACGCCACCCGGCGGTCGTAGCATTCGTCGACCAGCGCAATGAACCGGCGCACCGCATCGTCCTTGGGCGACAGCGCCGGCAGTTCACGGTCCCCTGCCGCGACCCGCGCCGCGCCATCTTCTGTACCCCGGGCGATGCGGCCGGCCCGTTGTTCGCCGCCCAACGCCGGTACCCCTTCCAGCAGAATCGAGGGGAAGCGGTCACACAACGCCATGAACTCGGTGGCCGCCAAGGGTTGCTCGCAGAGGTCGCTAAAGCGGCACCAGATGGCCTGCTCGCTGCGCCGGATGACCGTGATCTGCCTGGAGCCTATGGCCAACGGCTGGTCGCTCCCCGGGTCTGCCGGGCTGAGTTGGCGAAACACCTCGGCGAGCACCCCTCGCTCACCGGGTTCGACCACCCAGTAACGCTGGTGCTGCGCGCCCGGGTGCAGGCGATGGTCCTGATCACCGGCCACCGACAGCACCCGCATGTGCCGCTCGATGGCCGCAATTGCCGGCACGAAACGCTCACGGTTGAAGCCGTCGCGGTAGAGCTGGTCTGGTGGCTGGTTGGAGGTAGCGACGATCACCACGCCCTGATCGAACAGTACCTGGAACAGCCGCCCGAGGATGATCGCGTCGCCGATGTCGTTGACGAACAACTCGTCGAAACACAGCACACGAATCTGCCTGGCCAGTTCACGGGCCAGGGCCAGCAGCGGGTCAGCGGTGCCGTTGAGCTGGAACAGGCGCTGGTGCACCCAGGCCATGAAATGGTGAAAGTGCTGGCGTCGGCTGGGCAGTTGCAGGCAGCGGTGGAACTGGTCCATCAGCCAGGTCTTGCCACGGCCGACCGGGCCCCAGAGGTAGATGCCCTGGGTCGGGCGGCCATGTGCCACTGCCTCGAAACAGGCCTGCAGCGCGTTGATCGCATCGGCCTGTGCAGGGTCGTGGACATAGCCGTGGTCGGCCAGGGCTTGTTGGTAGAGGGTCTGCGGGTCTGGGGTCATGCGGCATTATCAGTACCGGCCCCCTCGCCGGCAAGCCGGCCCTGCCCCTCAGCCTTCGTTGAGCCCCACTTTCAACAACTGGCCGTCCTTGTCGTCGGTCAGTACATACAAGTAGCCATCCGGCCCTACCCGCACATCACGGATTCGTGCCTTGAGGTCCCCCAGCAAGCGCTCCTCGTGCACGACCTTGTCGCCCTTGAGCTGCAGACGAATCAGCTCCTGGCTGGCCAGTGCACCAATGAACAGATTATGGTCCCAGCCCTTGAATGTCGGGCTGTCGTAGAACGCCATGCCGCTGATGCCAGGGGACTTCTCCCAGACATGGTGCGGGTCGACCATGCCCTGCACATGCTTGCCCTTGGCCTCCGGAATCGGCAGCAGCGAGTAGTTGATGCCGTGGGTAGCAATCGGCCAGCCGTAGTTTTTGCCGGGCTGCGGAATATTGATTTCGTCACCGCCACGCGGGCCGTGTTCGTGGGTCCAGAGCGTGTCTGTCCAGGGGTTGAGCGCCGCACCCTGCTGGTTACGGTGGCCGAACGACCAGATCTCGGGCCGCACGTTGGCCTGGCCGACGAAGGGGTTGTCCTTGGGCACTTCGCCGTCGGGCAGAATGCGCACGATCTTGCCTTGCAGCTTGTCGAGGTCCTGGGCGGTTGGCCGTTGGTTGTTCTCGCCCAAGGCGATGAACAGATAACCCTCACGGTCGAACACCAGCCGCGAGCCGAAGTGGTTGCCCACCGACAGTTTGGGCTGCTGGCGGAAGATCACGGTGAAGTTCTCCAACCGCGCGCGGTCTTCAGACAACTGGCCCCGGCCAACCGCCGTACCGGCCTTGCCGTCATCGCCCGCTTCGGCATAGGACAGGTAAACGGTACGGTCCTTGCCGAATGCCGGCGACAACACCACATCCAGCAAGCCGCCCTGGCCCTCGGCCCAGACCTTGGGCACACCGCTGATGGGCGGGCCGACCTTGCCTTCGGCGTTCACCAGCCGCAGGTTGCCGGGGCGTTCGGTGACCAGCATGTCTTTGCCACCGGGCAGGAAGGCCAGTGCCCAAGGGTTGCGCAGGCCGTCGGCCACGGTATTGACAGTCAACTGCCCTTGCTCGCTGGGGAACTGCTGTTCGGAGGCCGCTTGTGCCAGCAAAGGCAGCAGCGCGGCAGCGGTCACGGTGGTCAGCCAGGTAGCTCTGGTCATTCAGGGTTCCTTGCAACGGGGCTCACGGCGCGCGTGGGTTATCGCGCGGTGGCCGGGTGGGTTCCAGATTAGGGGTCTGCTGTTGGCGACGCAGGTTGTCGCCGTTGCCAATGCCGCGGTTGTCCAGTGACGGCGTGCGCTGGTAGGGGTCGGTCGAAGGGCCGCGCACCGGCGGTGTGGCAGGCATGCTGCCTTGCCGACTGTTAGGGTTGGCACGCTGGATCGGGCTGTTGTACGGGTTGTTGTTGCTGGCAGCGAGCTGCAAGGGCGCAACCGGCGCGGCGCGCGCGGGCATACACAACGCCAGGCCGATGGCCAGGATTGGCAGGGTCAGGTTCATGCTTCACCTCCTGTACGAAAATGCCGCGCCTTGTGCGTTTGATAGCCTAAGGCGCGAGGGGTTCGCGGCAAAAGTGTGAATGCAGCTGGAGATAATTCCTGATGTTTCAGTATGGACCCGCACGGGCGGGTTTACTGGCCGGTGCGAAAGGCCATCCACAGGCGGTTGCGTTGGCGCAGGTCGGAAAGCGCCATGCTGCGGTCGGCATACAGCCGCTTACGTACCTGGGTAGGCGGGTAGATGTCCGGGTCGTTGCGCACGGCTTCGTCCACCAAGGGCGTGGCTGCGCGATTGGCATTGGCGAAGAACAGCGTGTTGGTCAGTGCCGCAACCGACTCCGGCTTGAGCATGAAGGCGATGAACGCCCGGGCCGCTTCAGGGTGCGGCGCATCCTTGGGGATGACCAGGTTGTCTTGCCAGACCACGGTGCCTTCCTGGGGGATGCGATAGATCAGCTCGAACGGCTTGCCCGCACGGCGGGCCTGGTCGGCGGCCATCGCCGCATCGCCGTTGTAGGTCAGTGCCAGGCACACACTGCCGTTGGCCAGGTCGCTGATCTGCCGGCCGTTGGCGACATAGCGGATCGAAGGCTGCAGCTGGTTCAGCAGTTTCTGCGCCGCTGCAAGGTCGGTTTTGTCCTGGCTGTAGGGGTCCTTGCCCAGGTAGTTCAAGGTCAGGCCGATCACTTCCTGCGGCGAGTCGGGCATGGCGATACCGCAGTCCTTCAGGCGGCTGGCGTACTCGGGCTTGAACAACAGGTCGAGGCTGTCCAGCGGCACATCGCCCAGGCGCTGGCGTACGGCCTCGACATTCACCCCCAGGCCCAAAGTGCCCCAGGTATAGGGCACCGCATAGCGGTTGCCGGGGTCGGCCTCGGCCAGCTTGGCCAGCAGGTCCTGGTCGAGGTTGGCATAACCCGGCATGGCCTGGGCTTCGAGCGGCTGCAGGGCATTGGCCCTGAGGGCACGGGCCAGCACGGTGGATGACGGCACCACCACATCGTAGCCGCTGCCCCCGGTCAGCAGCTTGGTCTCCAGCACCTCGGTGGTGTCGAAGGTGTCGTAGCGCACCTTGTAGCCGGTTTCGCGCTCAAAGCGCTGAAGGGTTTGCGGGGCGACATAGTCGGCCCAGCTGTAGAGGTTGACGACCTTTTCCTGGGCCTGCAGCGGCAGGGCCAGGCACACGGACAACAGGCACAGCGATCGACGCATGACGGACACCTCGGCAAAGGGGGCTGCCCGTCACTGTAGCCCAAGGGTTTTCAGGCTGCGCCAATCAGTAGGCCATGCTCCAGGTCAGGGTGTAGGTGCGCCCACGCCCTTGGTAGTCATACAGGTACGCTGGCCCATAGGTCGGTGCATAGAACAACGTCGCACGCTGCCCCCAGACCGTGCTGTACTGCTTGTCCAGCAAGTTCTGGATGCCTGCACTGAAGGTGCCGAAGCCAGTGTCCTGGCTGCCCAGCAGGTCGAAAGTGGTGTAGCCGTCGATTTCGTGATCGGCATCGTCCTTGAGGCTGAATGCGTGGTTGGCCTGCAGCCGCGCACTGCGGCCATCGCCCTTCCAGCCGACGAACGCGGTGGACTTGGACAGCGACGCATAGCGGGCATCGCGCTTGTTCCAGCCACCGTTAGCGGCCTCTTCTTCGGAACGGGTCAGGTGCAAGGTACCACCGGCCTCCCAACCGCTCTGGAAGTGACGGGTCAACGCACCTTCGAAACCAAAGTCGCGGCTCTTCTGCTCTTCGACGTTGATGGTCAGCGTTTGCGAGTCGACGTTGATGATCTTGTCCGACCAGATGTAGTACAGCGCCGCCTGGGCGTCCCAGTCCAAGTCGGCAAAGCGCCAGCCGAGTTCGACCTGGCGGCTCTTGATACCGGCCAGCGGGTTGTCGGCGACGCTCAGGCCTGGCTTGCCGTAGTACTTGGCCGGGTCTGGCAGGTCGAAACCTTCACCGTAGTTGGTCCACAGCTGATGGCCATTCTTGAAATCGTAAATGGCGCCGACGTTGTACAGGCTGACCTGATAATCGTTGCTGCCGCCGGGTACGCCTTTGAAATCGCTGACATCCACGTCCATCTGCTGGCGCCGCGCGCCACCGGACAAGGTCAGGTTGTCGGTGGCATGCCAGTCGAGTTGGGCGTACACCGACACACCGTCAACCCGGTAACTGGGGTAGCGCGCGGCCTTGCTGGCCTTGTCCATTTCCAGGCCACCGCTTTCGGATGACGTCAGGGCATCGAAGGTGGTCTGTTCGGCGTTGAAGCGCTCGCGGTCCAGGTCGACGCCGTAGGTCAGCTTGAGCGCATCCCATTGTTTGGCGAACAGGCCTTTGAGGCTGGTGACTTCGAAGTTCTGTTGTGATGCGGCGAAGTACACCCCGCGCGACCCGGTGGGGGTGGCGCGGTTGTAGTACGGAAACGGGTAGAAGTTGTCGTCTTCCTTGCGGTACGAGGCCTGCAGGTAGAAGTCCTGGCCCAGCACATCGGTGTGATGGTAGTTGGCGTTGAGCAACAGGCGCCGGGTGCGTGGCTCGAGGTCGGAGGAATAGCCGCTGCGCAGTTCGGCGTCTTCCAGGTCCGAGGGGGCGTTGTGGTTGAGGTTGGGGAAGTAGATACCCGTGCTGCCGTGGTTGCCCGAGTCGTAGTACTGGGCCAGCAGGTCCAGGCTCTGCTCGTCGGTCAGGGTCAGGCCCAAGGTGCCGAGCACGTCGATTGTGCGGTTGTACTGCAGGTCGGTCTGGGTATTGTCGATGAAGATCTGGTCGCCAGCGCCGTCGTAAAAGGCTTCATTCTGCTCGCCGGAGATGCCCAGGCGGGCGCTGACCCGCTCGTTGCCGCCGCTGATCGACTGGGCGATGCGGGTGGCCAGGTCGTCACTGTTGTTGAAACCGCTGCTGGCTCCTAATTGGGTCTCGAAGCGTGCCGGGCCGGGCTCGCCCTTCTTGGTCACGATGTTGATGATGCCGCCGGTGGCGCCACCCCCGTAGAGGGCACTGGCACCCGACAGCACTTCGACACGCTCGACGTTGAACGGCGAAATACTGTCAAACTGGCGCGACAGGCCGCGCGAGCTGTTCTGGCTGACCCCGTCGATCATCACCAGCACATTGCGCCCACGCATGTTCTGGCCGTAGTTGGTGCGCCCCTCTGGGGCCAGGTCCAGGCCCGGCACCAGCTTGCCGATGGCTTCCTTCAGGCTCACACCGCTGTCGATCTGCTCGCGCAGTTGCTGCTGGTCGACCACCCAGACGGTGCCGGGGATTTCACTGATGGCGGTGCTCGTGCGCGAGGCGACGCTGACTTCGATGGGCTTCAAGTTGACAGCCTGCGGCGCAGTGTCCGCCTTGCGCAGGGTGACGGTGCGGGCATCGCTGAACTGCCAGCCCATGCCACTGCCGGCCAGCAACTGCTGCAACGCCTGCTCGATGCTGTAGCTGCCCTGCAAGGCCTGGCTATTCAGGCCCGACACATCACCGGTGGTGTACAGCAAGTGCAAACCGGCCTGGTCGGCGAACGCCGTCAGGGCCTGGTCCAGTGGCTGGGCCGGCACGTCCAACTGCACCTGGCGGGCTTCAACCTGGGCCGCTTGCGCAGCGGTCGAGGCCAACGCCTGCAGTGGGCCGGCCAACATGGCCAGGGCACTGCAAGACAGCAAGGCGTGATGGAGAGAACCGCTGGTGCGGTGCAAGGGCTTGAGCGTAAGGGCCACGAATGAGCTTCCAGACAAGTCGTAAATGAGAATGAGTTGCTGATCAGTCCCACTACGACGATCTGGCCTGCATGAACTTGCAGCGGCAGATGAAAAATATTTCGATTATTTTTTGCAGGGTCAGTGCACCACGGCCAACCAGGGCAGGTAGGTGACCTTCAGGCCATAACGCTGCTCCAAGGTACGCAGCAGTGCCTGGGGCTCATCGAGGTCGAACACCCCGCTCACTTCCAGGGCGGCCAGCGTGGTATCGGACAGCAAAATGCGCCCCTGCTGGTAACGCTCAAGCTCCGCCAGCACCTGCCCCAGCGGCTTGCCGTTGAAAATCAGCTTGCCGCGCTGCCAGGCGGTCTGTGCACTGGCATCGGGCGACACCGGCACCCTGCGCTCACCCACCGTGGCCTCGCCCTGGGCCAGCACCACGCGGCCATCGCGGCGCACGCTGAACGTCGCCGCCGTGCCCCGCACCGCCTCGCCTTCGGTATCGACCACAAAGGGCCGTGCGTCGTTGGCCGTTTCGAACAAGGCCTCGCCAGCATTGAGCACCACTCGGCGCTCGCGGTCGGTAAATGCCACCGTCAAGGCACTGCCGCTGTTCAGCAGTACCCGCGAGCCATCGGCCAGGGTAATAGCCTGCCGCTGCCCCAGCCCGGTGTGGTAGTCCGCCAGCCAGATTGGGGCCTGCTGCCAGCCGGTAAAGCCTGCGGCCAGCACCACCACCGAGGCCGCCAAGCCGGCCGCCCAGTGCCGTCGGCGCCGCACGGGTGGTGGCGCGACAACCTGGGCGGTCGGGGTGTGGCCAATGTCTTGCCACAGCGCTTGCGCCTCGCGCGCCGCCTCGGCATGCGCCGGGCTCAATGCGCACCAGCGCTGGTAGCGGGCGTGGTCCGCCGCCGTGGCATTGCCCGCGTGCAACAGCACCTGCCAATCGATGGCATCGTCGCTGAGGTCGCTGAGCGGTTGGGCTGCAGGCATGGCGTAAGGCTCAGTCATGGTTGTGTTTGAGCCAGTCACGGCAATGGCGCAGCGCCTGGCCGATGTATTTTGCCACCATGCTTTCGGAAACGCCCAGCCGTTGTGCAATCTGTGCCTGGGTCAGGCCTTCGATGCGGTTGAGCAACAGCGCCTGGCGGGCATTGCTGGGCAGCTGCAACAGCGCCTCGTCGAGTATCTGCAGGCGCTCGCGGGCAAGTAACGCCGCCTCGGGCGCCGGCGCCGGGCAGGCCACCTCCCCTGTGCCATCGCTGTCATCGTGACGGGCAGCGTTGCGTTGCTCACGGCGCAAGGCATCGATCGCCAGGTTGCCCGCGACCCGAAAGATGAAGCTGCGCGCATGCAGCACCGTGACCGCTTGCTGGTCGATCTTCACCAGCTTCAGGTACGTCTCCTGCGCGACGTCGGCGGCGCGCTGTCGATCGCTCATGCGCCGGGTCAGGAACTGCAGGAGGTCGTCGTAGTGCTCCTGGAAACTCGCCAGCAGACCAGACACGGGAGACGTCAGCATGAGGTAGGAGAAAGGCCAGTAAGAGGAATTGTCGGGCGTTAATGAGAAACAGTATCTTTCATTGTGCACGCCACTTTCAACGTCAGAGAGCATTTGCCACACTGACGCTTGAATTCTTCTGGCAAGGTTGCAACCCATGACTGCCCATTTGCACCGCTGTGCCCGCGGCTGCCTGGTACTGCTGTTGGCGTTCGGCCTCAGCGCCTGTGCGTTGTTCCAAGCGCGCGACCCGCTCAACATCAGCGTGATCGGCATCGAGCCGCTGCCCGGCCAGGAGCTGGAACTGCGCATGGCGGTGAAAATACGCGTACAGAACCCTAACGAAACCCCGATCGACTACAACGGCATCGCGCTCGACCTGCAGGTCAACGGCCAGCCGCTGGCCGCCGGGGTGAGTGACCAGCAGGGGCATATAGGCCGGTTCGACGAAGCGGTGATCGTGGTGCCGGTCAGCGTCACCGCGTTTTCCTTCCTGCGCCAGGCGTATGGCCTGGGCCAGCGCAATTCGCTGCAAGGGCTACCCTATGTACTGCGCGGCAAACTGGCAGGCGGGTGGCTGCGCACCGTCCGCTTCACCGACGAAGGCACGCTGGATTTGCCGAAGGCTGCAGGCGCTGGCGGGTAACCAGCCTCAGCGGCTGTTGTTGGCGGCGGCCATCATCTTGTTGACCTCACTGCGCACCATGCTGGCGTATTCAGGCGGCGACATGCTTTCAAGCTCGGCACGCACCCACTCGGCCCATTTGCCCTTGCGCCGTGGCTTTTCGGAAATCAGCCGGGCCGCTTCGCCCTTGGCCTTGCCCAGGTTGCTCTGCCACATTTCGAACAACCGCGCCTTCTCTGCCTCGATCTGCGCCCGTTCCTCGAAGCTCTTGTTGGCCAGATTGAAACTCATGAAGGTACCTGCCTGTTGAAAATGGCCGCTATCTTACACCGTAGCGATGCGTCACCGGAAAGCCGGCGCAACTTTCCCGACGCGCCGGCATCCATTGTTCACCCCCCCATTGACGAGGATGAGTTCATGGCCCGAAAAAACGCCGCACAAGCCGCCAGCGATCAGATCAAGGATCAGGTCTTCAGCGAACTGCAGGCATTGATCGAAGAATCCGAAAAGCTGCTCAACGACAGCGCAGCCCTGGTTGGCGAGGAGGCAGAAACCCTGCGCGCCCAAGTCAGCCTGAAACTGCGCCAGGCCCGCCAGGCGGCGAGCAATGTGCGTGACAAGGCCCAGCCGGTGGTGGATGCCACCCAGGACTACATCGGCGGCCACCCCTGGCAGACCGTTGCCGTGTCCGCAGGCTTCGGCCTGGTGGTCGGCCTGTTGCTGGGCCGCCGTTACTAAGCAGCGCTAACGGCCGCAGCGCCGCCTGACCGGTTTCAGGCGGCCTGCGCCAGCGGGATACCGCTATGGAAGCGCAGCTCCTGGTCCGGTGACTGGATCAGTTCGGCCTCGGCCTCACGTACCAGCTCCACCCGGCCGGCGATGTCCGCTGCCTCACCATACTGATGGGCCAGCTTCAGGTAGCCCTGGTAATGGCGCGCTTCACTTTTCAGCAAGCCGTGGTAGAAGGTACCCAGCTCTTCATCCAGGTGCGGCACCAGTGCGGCAAAGCGCTCGCAACTGCGTGCTTCGATGAAAGCCCCCACCACCAGGGTATCCACCAGTTTGACCGGTTCATGGGCACGCACCAGGCGGCGCAGGCCCGAGGCATAACGCCCGGCCGACACCGGGCGCAAAGGCACCCCCCGACGCTTCATCAGGCGCAACACCTGCTCATGGTGCACCAGTTCTTCACGGGCCAGACGCGACATCATGTTGATCAGGTCCAGGTGCGTGTTGTACTTGGCGATCAGGCTCAAGGCGGTGCTGGCGGCCTTGAACTCGCAGTTCTTGTGGTCGATCAGCAGGGTTTCCTGGTCGGCAAGCGCCGCTTCGATCCAGGCATCTGGGGTCGGGCAGCCAAGAAAGGCGTCGATTTCGGGGATCAAGGACATAAACGTGCAACCAGACAGAACAGGCAGGGCCGGCGATTATACCGGCGGCAAGCGGCAGCGCCAGTGACTATGCTTGATGTACATCAAGCGGCGGCGGGTGGGGCGCCGACTATAGTCAGGCATTGGCCGCCATCTTTGAACGGAGCTCAAGCCCATGCAAGCCGTCCGCAGCATCCTCGTCGTCCTCGACCCCGCGCATGCCCATAGCCGGGCCTTGACCCGCGCCAAGCTAATCGCAGGGGTTACCGGCGCGCGCCTGCACCTGTTGATGTGTGACAAGAAGCAGGACCACAGCGCGCTGCTCAGCCTGCTGTGCAGCCAGTTGCACGATGACGGGTATGACAACGTGACCTTTGAGCAGGCCTGGCACGACACCCTTCACGAGTCGATCATCGCGGTGCAGCAAGCTGAAGGCTGCGAGCTGGTCATCAAGGAGCACCGGCCGGACAACCCCCTGAAAAAAGCACTGCTGACGCCCAGCGACTGGAAGCTGCTGCGCCTGTGCCCCAGCCCGGTGCTGATGGTGAAAACCGAGCGCCCATGGACGGGCGGGGTAATTCTGGCGGCCGTGGATGTCGGCAACCAGGATGAGGATCACCGCCGGTTGCACGCAAGCATCATCGACCATGGCTATGCCATTGCCGGCCTGGCTAAAGGTCAGTTGCACGTCATCAGTGCGCACCCCTCCCCCATGCTGTCGGCTGCGGACCCGGTCTACCAGCTCAGCGAGACCATTGCAGAGCGCTACCGCGAAGCCTGCCGCGCGTTTCAAGCCGAGTTCGACATCAGCGATGAACGCCTGCATGTCGCCGAAGGCCCGGCCGATGTGCTGATACCCCATACCGAGAAGAGGTTCGGCGCCGTGGTCACGGTGATCGGCACGGTGGCCCGCACGGGGATTTCCGGTGCCTTGATCGGCAATACGTCGGAGGTGGTGCTCGACTCGCTCGAAGGGGATGTGCTGGTGCTCAAGAGCGAAGAAGCGATTGCCCACCTGACGGAACTGGCCCGCGAGTAGGCCCAGCACAGCATCAACATGCTTTTGTAGGAGCGGCCTTGCCGGGGCGCCGGACCGGTCGGAAAGGGGCGCGAAGCGGCCCCGGCGATTTTTGCTGCGCCACAGAACCTGGGGCCGCTATGCGGCCCTTTCCGACCGGTCCGGCGCCCCGGCAAGGCCGCTCCTACACAGGCAAGGCGTTGCCTCGCGCGAAGGGCTAGGTCAGCGCCTCGCGCACTTTTGGGTCCAGGCCTTCCCCGCCATTGGCCTCGCTCCACGCCAGCAACTGCCGGCGCATCGCCGGCGTCCAGAAGCTCTGCAAGTGCTGCCTCACCCCCTGCACCGCCAGCACCCGGTTCGGTTCGCTGTCAAAATAATGGGCAATCTGGTTGGCCATCTTGACCAGGTTGTCGCTGCTCATCGGCGCACCTCGGCGTTCTCCGGTTGCTCGGCGGTGCGGCGCTCCTTGAGCAGGCGGCGCTGTTCGTCGCTGAAGTCCTGGTAGCGCTTCTGCCATTCAGACGGGTGGAACACCTTCACCACCTCCACCGCCGTCACCTTGTATTCAGGGCAATTGGTGGCCCAGTCGGAGTTGTCGGTGGTGATCACGTTGGCGCCAGACTCAGGGAAGTGGAACGTGGTGTACACCACCCCCGGCGCCACCCGCGCACTGACCTTGGCGCGCAGCACCGTCTGCCCGGCACGGCTGCCGATACCCACCCAGTCACCGTCGCGAATGCCACGGCTCTCGGCATCGGTCGGGTGCAGCTCCAGGCGGTCGGCATCATGCCAGGCAACGTTGCCGGTGCGCCGGGTCTGGGCGCCAACGTTGTACTGGCTGAGGATACGCCCGGTGGTCAGCAACAGCGGGTAGCGGCTGTTGACCTTCTCGTCGGTGGGCACGTAACCCGTGAGCATGAAGCGCCCCTTGCCGCGCACGAACTGGTCGATGTGCATGGTCGGCGTGCCATCGGGCGCGGCATCGTTGCACGGCCACTGCAGGCTGCCATGGCGGTCGAGCTCGGCGTAGCTAACGCGGTGGAAGGTCGGCGTCAGGCGGGCGATCTCGTCCATGATCTGGGACGGGTGGCGGTACTGCATCGGGTAGCCCAAGGCGTTGGCCAAGGCCACCGTGGCCTCCCAGTCGGCCTTGCCGGCCAGCGGCTCCATAACCTTGCGCACCCGCGAGATTCGCCGCTCGGCGTTGGTGAAGGTGCCGTCCTTTTCAAGGAACGAACTGCCCGGCAGGAACACGTGGGCGAACTTGGCCGTTTCGTTGAGGAAGATGTCCTGCACTACCACACACTCCATGGCATGCAGGGCCGCAGTGACGTGCTGGGTGTTGGGGTCGCTCTGGGCGATGTCCTCACCCTGGCAGTACAGCGCCTTGAAGCTGCCATCCAGGGCCGCTTCGAACATGTTGGGAATGCGCAGGCCCGGGTCGGGTTGCAAGGTCACGCCCCAGGCCCGCTCGAATTCGGCACGTACCCCTTCGTTGGAGATATGCCGGTAGCCGGGCAGTTCATGCGGGAACGAGCCCATGTCGCACGAACCCTGCACGTTGTTCTGCCCACGCAGTGGGTTCACCCCTACCCCTTCGCGGCCAATGTTGCCGGTGGCCATGGCCAGGTTGGCGATGCCCATCACCGCAGTGCTGCCCTGGCTGTGCTCGGTGACACCCAGGCCGTAGTAGATGGCCGCATTGCCGCCGGTGGCGTACAGCCGGGCTGCGGCGCGGATCTGCTCGGCAGGCACGCCGCAGACCGGGCCGAGTACTTCCGGCGCGTTCTCTGGCAGGCTGACGAAGTCGCGCCAGCGGGCGAAGTCCTCGGTCTCGCAGCGCGCGTCGATAAAGCGCTGGGCCAGCAAGCCTTCACTGACGATCACATGGGCAAGGGCGTTGAGCATGGCCACGTTGGTGCCAGGGCGCAGTTGCAGGTGCAGCTCGGCGCGGGCGTGGGGCGAGTCGACCAGGTCGATGCGCCGTGGGTCGATGACGATCAGCCGCGCGCCCTGGCGCAGGCGGCGCTTGAGCTGCGAGCCGAACACCGGGTGGGCGTCGGTGGGGTTGGCGCCAATCACCAGCACCACGTCGGCCTGCATCACCGAATCGAAGCTCTGGGTACCGGCCGACTCACCGAGGGTCTGCTTGAGGCCGTAGCCGGTGGGCGAATGGCACACCCGGGCGCAGGTGTCGACGTTGTTGTTGCCAAACGCCACGCGCACCAGTTTCTGCACCAGGTAAGCCTCTTCGTTGGTGCAGCGGCTGGAGGTGATGCCGCCAATCGAATCACGCCCGTACTTGAGCTGAATGCGCCGGAACTCGCTGGCCGCATAGTTTACCGCCTCTTCCCAGCTGACTTCCTGCCACGGGTCTTCGAGGCGCTTGCGGATCATCGGCTTGGTGATGCGGTCCGGGTGGGTGGCATAGCCCCAGGCGAAGCGGCCCTTGACGCAGGCGTGGCCGTGGTTGGCGCCGCCGTTCTTGTCCGGGACCATGCGCACCAACTGGTCGCCCTTCATCTCGGCACGGAACGAGCAGCCGACACCGCAGTAGGCGCAGGTGGTGATCACCGCACGTTCGGGCTGGCCGAGCTGCACCAGGCTCTTTTCGGTCAAGGTGGCGGTCGGGCACGCCTGCACGCAAGCACCGCACGACACACACTCGGAGGCCAGGAAGTTATCGCCCCCAGCCGCCGCCACCCGCGAGTCGAAACCACGCCCGGTGATGGTCAGGGCAAAGGTGCCCTGGATGTCTTCGCAGGCGCGCACGCAGCGGCTGCAGACGATGCATTTGCTGGGTTCGTAGTCGAAGTACGGGTTGGAGACGTCCTTCTTCTCAGCCAGGTGATTGGCGCCGTCGTAGCCGTAGCGGACCTCACGCAGCCCCACCTGGCCGGCGACGGTCTGCAGTTCGCAGTTACCGTTGGCCGAGCAGGTCAGGCAGTCCAGCGGGTGATCGGAGATGTACAGCTCCATCACATTGCGCCGTAGCCCGGCCAGGCGCGGGGTTTCGGTGCGCACCACCATGCCTTCGCTGACAGGGGTGGTGCAGGAGGCGGGATACCCGCGCATGCCGTCGATTTCCACCATGCACATGCGGCACGAGCCGAACGCTTCAAGGCTGTCGGTGGCGCACAGTTTGGGGATGCTAGTGCCGAGCATGGCGGCGGCGCGCATCACCGAGGTACCGGCAGGCACGCTGATCGCGCGGCCGTCAATGTTCAGGCTGACCTGCACCTGGCTGTCGCGGGCCGGGGTGCCAAGATCGGTCTCGGGGTCGAAAAAATTGATCACTGTGCGGCCTCCGTCTGAGTCAGACCGAAATCGGCGGGGAAGTACTTGAGCGCGCTGGCCACGGGGTAGGCCGTCATCCCGCCCATGGCGCACAGCGAGCCGTACTGCATCGTGTCGCAGAGGTCGCGCAGCAGCAGGGCGTGGTCGTGGCGCTCGGTGAAATCGGTGCTGGCGATCAGCCGATCCACCACCTCCATGCCACGGGTCGAGCCGATGCGGCAGGGCGTGCACTTGCCGCAGGATTCCTCGGCGCAGAACTGCAGGGCGAAGCGCGCCATGCTGGCCATGTTGAGGGTGTCATCGGCCACCACCACACCGCCGTGGCCCAGCATCGCGCCCATGGCGGCGAAGGCTTCATAGTCCAGCGGCGTGTCGAAGTGGCTGGGCGGCACCCAGGCACCGAGCGGCCCACCGACCTGCGCGGCCTTCAGTGGCCGGCCGCTGGCGGTACCGCCGCCATAGCCTTCCACCAGCTCGCGCAGGGTCAGGCCGAACGCCCGCTCCACCAGGCCGCCGTGGCGGATATTGCCGGCCAGCTGAAACGGCATGGTGCCCAGCGAACGGCCCATGCCGAAGTCGCGGTAGAACGCCGCGCCCTTGGCCAGGATGATCGGCACCGAGGCCAGGGTAAGTACGTTGTGCACCAGGGTCGGCAAGCCGAACAGGCCCTGCAGGGCCGGCAAGGGCGGCTTGGCGCGGACGATGCCGCGCTTGCCTTCAAGGGACTCCAGCAGCGCGGTTTCTTCGCCGCAGATATAAGCGCCAGCGCCAACCCGGACTTCCAGGTCGAAGGCCTTGCCGCTGCCGGCCACGTTCACACCGAGGTAGCCGGCGTCACGGGCGATGGCAAAGGCCTGGTCGAGCACGCGAATGGCGTCGGGGTATTCCGAGCGCACGTAGATGTAGCCTTTGTCGGCCCCCACGGCCAGGCCGGCGATGATCATGCCTTCGATCAGCAGAAACGGGTCGCCTTCCATCAGCATACGGTCGGCGAAGGTACCGGAGTCGCCTTCGTCGGCGTTGCAGACCACGTACTTCTGCCCAGCCCCGGCATCGCGCACGGTGCGCCATTTGATGCCAGCCGGGAACGCCGCACCGCCACGGCCACGCAGGCCGGAATCAAGCACTGCGGCAACCACCTCGGCGCCGTCCAGCGCCACCGCGTGTTCCAGGCCGGCAAAGCCGCCGTGGGCACGGTAGTCGTCCAGCGACAGCGGCCGGGTTACCCCGGCCCGGGCGAACAGCAGGCGTTGCTGGCTTTTCAGATAAGGGATTTGCTCAACCGGCCCCAAGGCCAGGGCATGCTCGTGGGCCTCGCCTGCCAAGCCATCGAGTAGCGCCGGCACATCGTGCACCGTGACCGGGCCGAAACCCTGGCGCCCTTGTGCGGTTTCGCATTCAAGCAGCGGCTCCAGCCAGTACAGGCCACGCGAACTGGTGCGCTGGATATCGACCGCCAACTGCCGGCGTTCGGCCTCGCGCTGCACGGCCTCGGCAACCTGATCGGCACCCACGGCGCGGGCTACCGAATCACAGGGGATGAACACCTTCAACATGTTTCTCCCTCCAGGCAACCGTTTACCAGGGCACGCAGGCGCTCAGGCGTGAGGCGTGCGTGCAATTGGCCGTCCAGCTCCAGTGCTGGCGAGCAGGCGCAGGCGCCCAGGCAGTACACCGGGCGCAGGCTGATGGCGCCGTCGGCGCTGGTGCCATGGTCGTCCAGCGCCAATTGGTCGCGCAGTTGCGCGGCCAAGGCCTCGGCGCCACGGCTCTGGCATGACTCGGCCCGGCACAGGCGCAAGGTATGGCGTGCAGGCGGCGTGGTACGGAAGTCGTGGTAGAAGCTGATCACCCCGCGCACCTCGGCCAGGCTGAGGTTCAGGGCATGGGCAATTTCGGCGACAGCGGCATCGGGGACGAAGCCGATGCCTTGCTGAATGGCGTGAAGGATCGGCAACAGGGCGCCGGGGGTCTCCTTTTCACGGGCCAGGATGCTGTGGATCAAAGGCAGGTGGAGCAGTTCATCAGGCATACAGCGGACCTCGGCATCACGGACCCTGCCTTGGCGTTGTAGAGGCAGGGGCCGGCGTGTTCTGCTGCGGCGTACCGGCCACGTCACGGTTGCGTGGTGTCGGCAGCCTCCTTGCCCATGGCCGTGCGTCTGCGCGCACTGGCCCGAGGGCATCCTGCAAGCATGGCACTTGTGGCGGCGCAGGGTTGCATGCGAACGACCAGGCGCATCCTGAAACCGACGTGAGGTTCAGGGGTTTCAGCTGCCCCGCTTCGCGGCCCGTCAGTCCAGCACGACATGCGGCAAAAACCGCGAGCTGTCCTTGGTAATCAGTGAGTCATCCTCACGGATGCCGATACCCGCCGCTGTGTCACCGACTACCCACGAACCGATCAGCGTGTAGCTGTCAGCAAACCTGGGCAACGGCGCAAACCCTTGCAGGATGTACGGCGCATCGTTGTAGGGCCCGTCTTCGAACACCCGCTGCCCCTCGCCGGTGCGGATGTCCACATTGGCCCCTTCCCGCGAGAAATACGGCTTGCGTACCCAGCCCTTGGGCACAGGCCGCGAAGGGTTATCGTCGATGAAGGCCGGCAACAGGTTGGGGTGCCCTGGGTGCCATTCCCACAGCAACGGCAAGATGCCCTTGTTGGAGATCAGCGCCTTCCACGGCGGCTCGATGAACTGCGTGTCACAACCTGGGATGGCCTTGCCGAAGGCTTCGTGGAAGATGTGCTCCCAGGCGTGCAGCTTGAACAAGCGCTGAATCGGCTGCCCCTCCAGGTCAACGAAACGCCCCTCGCCATTCAGGCCGATGTCCTCCAGGTCGATATGCCGTGTGGGAATACCGGCGTGCGCGGCCATCTTGCGCAAAAAGTCCGTTGTGCCACGGTCCTCTACCGAGCCCGAGATGGTCGAGAAGTAGAACGTGCCCTGCCCCTGCTGGGCGGCAAACGCCTGAATGAGGTCTTCGGCCAGGGTATTGAACTGGCTGGCATGCGCGGGCAGAACGCCCCGCTGGATCTGCTCTTCAAGCCAGATCAACTGGAACGCCGCCGCCTCGTACAGCGAGGTAGGCGTGTCGTAGTTGGCCTCGATCAGTTTCGCCGGGCCATGGCCGTCATAGCTGAAGTCAAAGCGCCCATACAGATGCGGCTGCCGCGCTAGCCACGAGTGCCGCACCAGGTCGAAGAATGCCGCAGGAATGGCCAGGCGCGTCATCAGCGCCTCGCTGTCGACGATACGATCAACGGCGTCCAGGCACATCGCGTGCAGTGCTTCGGTCGGGGCCTGCAAGTCGCGCTCGACCTGGGCCTGGCTGAATTGGTAGTAGCCCCGCTCGTCCCAGTAGCGCTCGCCATCGAGGGTGTGGAAGGCAAAGCCCTCTTGTTGGGCAGTGGCGCGCCAGCCTGGGCGCTCTGCGAGCTCGACCTTGCGCATGCCTACCCCCCGAAGAAGCTGCCAGACTTGCCGCCCCAGCCACTGCGGGCCGTGGCCTGGCTGCCAAAGCCACCCCGCGAGATGGACGCAGAGACGGCCGAGCGCGACGCCGTGCGGCCTGAGGCGCCATAGCCAGCACCGCCGCCGCCGGACGAACCGCCACTGCTGCTCTGCTCGTCCTTGTTGGTGCGCTGAATGCCCCCGGCCACACCATAACGCTGCCCAAGCAGGCCACTGCGCTGCCCGGCGCCGTCGCGATAGGTATACAGCGGCTGCGCGCGATAACGGCGGTCGGCGCTGTTGGTCATCTGCCCCAGCAGCATGCCAGCGACCACGGCGGTGGCGACGTGGCCATAGCCGCCGCCCTGAGCGTGGGCCGCATCGACCTGGGACTGGGTGACTTCGCCTGCGGTGTCCAGCTCGAACCCGCTCATGCGGGGCATGTAACGGCCACCGGCGCCTATCTGACAACCGTCAGAGGCGAATTCGGCTTCGCAGTCGGGCTTCGATACATAGGTCGGGGCGGTGCGCCGGTACTCGGCCAGCGCCTGCTTGTAGGCATCGTTGCACGCCTTCTCCGGCACCTTGTCGTTGACGCAGGCTTCGACACTGCCGTAGTTCACCTGCTGGCTGACGGTGTAGGTTTCTTCTTGCGGGCTGCACGCGGTCAACGCCAAAGGCAGCGAGCTGGCCAGCACCAGCTTGACGGAGCTTCGTCTCATTGGGGATTTCATGGGGGCTCCTAGTGCATCAGGCCGACGGGGTCATGCAAGCCGAATTGAGTAAGCCGACGCTGATCGCCACGCTGGCAGCGTAGATGGCAGCGGCCAGTTCGCCTGCGGCGATACGCCTGGACAGGCCGCGCAGCACCAGGCTGGTAAGGCCGAAGGCAAGCAACTGCACCACTGCCGCAATCACTACCCAAGCCACTACGTCGAGGATGCCGACGCTGTAGGCAATGATATTGCTGGCCGGCAGCGAAAAGCCGATCAGCGAGCCGCCCAGGGCAATGGCCGCGGCCGGGTTGTTCTCACGAATGAGCGCGAACTCGCGGTGCGGAGTAAGGCGGGTATAGATGAACTGGAACAGCCAGAACAGCAACAGTGCCACGCTGATATAAAGGATGAAGCCAGTCACTGCAGTGGCATTGAGCGACAGGCGCAGAGCGTCGAGCATGGTGAGTCCTTGTCAGGTTACGTGAAAGTCCGTGGGGTGCAGGGTGACGCCCAACGAAGTGGTGAAAGTGGCGTTGCCCTGCTCGTCCTCCTCCGCTGACAGCAGCAGGAATTCGCGACGCTCTGGCAGGCCGGTATCGCGGGCGTAGAGCATCGACAGGTGCTGGATGCCATAGCGCGCATCAGGGCTGGTCACGCGCTCGTGCAACGGAACCAGTTTGGCCTGGCCTGCCTCCTGGCCCCACTGGCGGGAATACAGGTAGTCGTCGTGTTCGTAGATCGGCAGGCCGACCTTGGACTGGCTGCCGACAAGGCGCTGAAGGTGCGACGTGTCGCGGATCGGTACAGCGCTGTGATAACCGAACAATACGGTATCACCCACTTCGCTACCGTTCATCAGCACTTGCAGCCAATAGTCTTCATCGTCCAGATAGAAACGCAGCAGGTGCATCGAAGCACCGAGGTCGACCTCGCCGATGGCCCAGACCGTTTCCGGGCCGGGAACCAGCAGTTGCGAATGCCCCTCAAGCAATGGTTCGAGTGACGCAGCGGGTGTGAACCGGCGACCGCTGAGCAAGCCAAATGGCGGCGTGGCACTAGGCGAAAGTGGCATCGTAAACGTCCTGAAGCGGGGCAGTCCTTGCGAGGGGCGACACCTTAACGGGTTTGGCCGCCCGAGCCAATTCAAGCACTGTTTGCGAGACACTGTTGCGGGGGCAACAGCCAACAGCCCCGAGACGCATCAGCGTTGTTTACGCATACCCATGTGCGCATCATCCATCAGCGCCTTGGCCATTTCGCAAAGAAAGTGCGAAGCCCAGACCAGCACAGGTTCGTCGTCCATCACACCGATGAACGATGCCCGTCGTGAGCAATCCAGCAGCAGCGAGGCCTGCTCGATGGCATGGTTGCAGCAGTTGCCGGCTTCAACGCGAAACAGGCGCTTTCCCTTTATCACGCCGTCCATGCACGACGCTGAACCTACGGTCAAAACGAGCGTGCCGGTGCCTTCTGGTATTGTCTTGTCCATTTCAAATCCCCTTGCGCTGTCGCGCAGAAAACAACCTTTGCATTCGAGTTGACGACCCAGTGGGCGCGGGTTACCCGCGAAGGGCTGCAAGGCAGCCCCGGCACGGGTGAACGTCAATGCAACGTATGCATCTGCGGCCGTTGCGTCAGTTGCACCTGCGCAACCGCCGATTCCAGCAATGAGCGCACGGCCTCCATCTCGTGCATGACTGCCAGGGTCATGATCGAGGCGGGCGACTTGGGCAGCGTGGAGACGGCGTGATGGGCGACTGCCAAGGCGCAGAGTACGTACTCCGTGGCCTGGATCAGGGTGTCTTCGAGGTAATGAGTGGCATCGGGGGAGCAAGGTGGGTCGGGGACGATCTTGAGCATGACAACCTCCAGACAACATTAAAGTCGGACCGTCGCCAAATCACTTGCAGATGAATGGGTGGCGGCTACGTGCGGGCCTGCAAGACCGGACTTGGAGGTCAATTGCCCGGCTGGCCCGAGGGCCACCCACACGCAGCCACCATTGAGCAAAGCCAACAGCCACTGAGACCAATCCAAGCTACGGGCTTGCAGACCCGGTCGTTGAATATGCAACGACCCAGCGAGACTAGGGGGCTCAGCTTTCCATCGCAATGACGCAATGGCCTGCAAAGGGTTATTCAGAAGCGTCCTACAAGGAAGAGCCAAAATCTGATTATTCATATGTGCAAGTCCTGTTCATGCGCACATGGTTCCCTATCGGCCGTGTTCAAGGCACCGATCGATTGGATACCCCTGGCCCTTGGCGCCGTGCGCCCCACCCAAGGCAAAACCCTGGCCGTGATGCAGGTATGCGGCGGCTCGCAGTCGTTCAAACGACAGCGGCCGCATGAAGCCATCGCCGTATAGCGCCGAACAGCTTACCGCGCGGGTGAACCAGTGTTCGATCTGAGCACCTGGTGTTTGCAGGGGCTCTGGCCTTGACGCCCCCTGCGGCGCCCAGTATTTTTTCAGCCCCTTCCTTTTCGGCTACCTCTGCTGTGCACCGCCCAGGCGTTAAATCGCGAAGCGGGCATTCATGATGCCGACACTTATACGGTCGCCACTCAATGGCGTGCCGCTATCCGTCATCAAGTGCAAAAGGTTGCTTCCATGATCATTCGTCAGGCCAACGCCGCCGACCACTCGCTGCTGCTCGACATCTGGCTGCGCGCCGTTCGCGCCACTCACCATTTTTTGCAGGCATCCGACATAGACGCGCTGCTACCGCAGCTGCGCGACGTTTACCTACCCGCGGTCGAGCTGTGGGTTGCAGTCGATGCTGACGACTGCCCGCAGGGCTTTATCGGGCTGAATCAGCACCATGTGGAAATGCTCTTTATCGATCCCGATTTGCGTGGGCAAGGCATTGGCCGCGCGCTCCTGGATTACGCCCGCAGTTCGCGCAGCGCATTGAGCGTTGATGTGAACGAGCAGAACCCCGAGGCCGTGGGGTTTTATCTGCATTACGGGTTTGTGCAAACGGGGCGCTCTGCGCTGGATGGCGAGGGGCGGCCATTTCCGTTGTTGCATATGAGCTTGCCTGGCTAGGCAACTGGCAAAATCGTTCCTGCGCCAGGACGCAGGGACGATTTCCGGCATCGCGGTCCGAGCACCAAAAGGCAGCCCTGACAACTCCGATAGTCATTGGTTCCGGGGGGATTTGTGGATACAATTTCCGGCTGTCGCAGAAAAACAAACCGGGATCTCGATGTCTACTATCAGGGTTGATATACAAGTCTTACGCGGGCTTGCCGTCTTATTCGTCGTTCTAGAACACTTGGCTATCCCGGGATTCCACTATGGATATCTGGGCGTAGACATATTCTTTGTCATCTCTGGCTTCTTGATTACATCCATAGTTTCAAGAGGACTAGCGCGCGATAAGTTCTCCTTCAAAGAATTCTATCTTCGCCGCGCCAAACGCCTGCTGCCTGCTTCGTTCGTAACGATCCTTGCAACTATCATTGCGGCGAAACTCTTCCTGCCACCCATGCAGATTGAATCGCTGAAGCAACAGATCATCGGTGCGCTGACCTTCTCCACAAACTTTGTATTGCTGAGCCAGGCGGGTTACTTCGACCTCGAGTCTGCGACCAAGCCCCTGCTGCACATGTGGTCGCTCGCGGTTGAAGAACAGTTCTACTTCTTTGTCCCAGCGCTGCTGGCCTTCACCCCGGCCAGGCATTGGCGCAAGATCCTGGTGGTGCTCGCCATCGCCAGCTTCGTGGGCTGCCTGTACCTGTCCTTGAGCAACCAGTCGGCAGCGTTCTATCTGCTCCCGACCCGAGCCTGGGAACTGCTGATCGGCAGCATCGCGTCCATGCTCGTGCACAGCGCCTCCGTCAAGAACGTCACGTCGAAGCTGGCAATTCCGGCATTCGCCGTACTGCTGGCATCGCCCTTCTTCAACTCTGGCCTGTCGCACCCTGGCCTTGACGCAGTGGTGGTTTGCTTCGCTACTGCCATCGTTCTTCTGGCGAACCACCGACTGATCAATAGCAAGGTTTGGTCACCCATCGAGAAAGCGGGCGACATTTCCTACTCCCTGTACCTGGTTCACTGGCCAATCATCGCGATCGCGAACGCCTCAATCGGCACCGAGAGCATGACGGTGAAAGCGACCCTGCTAGCCGCTTCGTTGGTCACGGCCATCGCACTGTACAACCTGGTGGAAAAGCCTTTCCGGGTTATGCAGTACGACTTCAAGCCATCGCTGGTCGTCTTCCCTGCCCTTACCCTGGCACTGTTCGGCCTTTCGCATTCATTCCTCAAGGTCCAGTCGGCGGAGAAGATCGAGAAGCTGTTCGCACCGAACTACGGCCTTGACCGGTCCTGCGGCACCAACATCTACAAAGACACCGAGAAGTGCCGGACCTCGCAAGATCCGAAGATCATCGTGTGGGGCGATTCCTATGCAATGCACAACATCCCTGGACTGTCGCAAGCGCAGAAGATTGACATCCGCCAAGCCACCCGCAGTGCCTGTGCGCCCTTCCTGAACACAGCGCCCAATACCAAGCGCAGCGACTTCGAAGCGCAAGCGCGTCAGTGCGTTGGCTTCAATGACAGCACCTTCAAGTTCATCAGCGACACCCCGTCGATCAAGACCGTTATCCTGGCCGGCTCCTATGGCCAATACATGCAAGACACCTTCGAGTCGATTTCCTTCGACACCAGCGGGGTAATGCAGATTGAAAAGTCGACCCCAGAGCGCGCCATGAAGGATATGCAGGTGGTCGTCGAGAAGCTGAAGGCACTGGGTAAACAGGTAGTCATCATTTCTCCGCCACCCCCCATCAACACCACCATCGTGAGCTGCATTCAGGCCGAAATGGCCAGTCCATCGCTCACCAATCAATCCAGCAAATGCCTGCTCGACAGGAAGCTGTTCGAGCGCTCCCACAAAAATGTGCTCAACCTGATGAAGTACGCCGAGACTAGCCTCGGTGCCAAGGTGATCTACCTGTCCGACGCACTCTGCGATGCCAAGTCGTGCAAAACCATCATCGATGGCGTGCCGATCTACCGAGATCCAGGCCACCTGAGCAATACCGGTTCTGTGAAGCTGTACCAGAAAATGCCTAACATCCTTGCCGGCATCAACAGCAATAGCTAACGGCAGGAGGTAGGTTAGATTGCATGCGGCGCCTGGCCTGATCGACGGGCGCCGCAGTGATTTCAGCTCGCCCGCTCGATCATCGCCTTAGTTTCGACTTCGCTATCGCACCAGGTTCGTACAGCTTGGCCTCTCGCGTCCGCTTCCCGGCCTGGGCCGGGCTCTTGCGATCGAAGGTCTGGCTTTCCTGATAAACTGCCTCCACTTTCTTCATGATTCGGATCTGGGCTGTGAAGCCAGATGCCCCGTCCTTGCGCCTGCGCTGCGTGATGGTTCCCATGGATTTGCGCCATGGCTGATTTGCTAAATAGTAGCAACGGCTGTAGCAAAACCAGCAAGAGCCGGAAAAAAGCGGCAACAAACAGAGACCCCTAAATGCTCCAGAAACAAGCAGAAACCCCAGCAAACCCAGGCGATACGGTAGTTAGGAGGTTTTCTGTCGCACCCATGATGGACTGGACAGACCGCCACTGCCGCTTCTTCCTGCGCCTGCTCTCCAAGCACACCCTGCTCTACACCGAAATGGTCACCACCGGCGCCCTGCTGCACAACGACGCCCACCGTTTCCTGCGTCACGACGCGTCCGAGCACCCGCTGGCCCTGCAACTGGGTGGCAGCGTGCCGGCTGACCTGGCGGCCTGCGCGCGCTTGGCCGAAGAGGCCGGTTACGACGAGGTCAACCTCAACGTCGGCTGCCCGAGCGACCGGGTGCAGAACAACATGATCGGCGCCTGCCTGATGGCCCACCCGGCGCTGGTGGCCGATTGCGTGAAGGCCATGCGGGATGCGGTTTCGACGCCGGTGACGGTGAAGCACCGCATCGGCATCAATGGCCGTGACAGCTATGCCGAGCTGTGCGACTTCGTCGGCCAGGTGCGTGAGGCCGGGTGCCGGAGTTTTACCGTGCATGCGCGGATCGCGATTCTTGAGGGGCTGTCGCCCAAGGAGAACCGTGAGGTGCCGCCGTTGCGCTATGACGTGGCGGCACAGTTGAAGGCGGACTTCCCGGACTTGGAGTTTGTGCTCAACGGGGGGATCAAGACCTTGGCGCAATGCCAGGCGCACCTTGAAACGTTCGACGGGGTGATGCTGGGGCGTGAGGCGTACCACAACCCTTACCTGCTGGCCGACGTGGACCAGCAACTGTTTGGCAGCGAGGCGCCGGTGGTCAGCCGCAGCGAGGCGTTGGCGCTGCTGCGGCCTTATATCGTGGCGCATATGGACAGTGGTGGGGCAATGCACCACATCACCCGGCATATTCTGGGGCTGGCCCAGGGGTTCAAGGGCGCGCGGCGGTTCCGGCAGTTGCTGTCGGCGGATATTCACAAGGCAGCGGAGCCGTTGGCGGTGTTTGATCAAGCGGCGGAACTGATGGAGGGGCGTTGAAAAGGCGCACGCGTTCCCAGGGCACTTGGGGTGTGGCACTGGCGATTTTTGCTCCGGTCGCCATCATCCTGTTGGTGGCCTCGCAGTACCCGACCATGATCGAGCGCAGGGTTGAAGCGAGGAAGGCGCAGGCGCGGGCGGCACAACCAGCACCTCGGCCTGCGGGGACCACGCTGGAAATCATCATGCCCGACGGCAAACGGCTCCAGGAAGGGGAATCCGGCACCTTGGGCGAAGCGCTGAAAAGCAGATAGTCCAGCAGACTTGGGAACCTCGCGGCGGGAGGGGACTCGAATCATCACCTTTCGCAGCCCTTTCCGACCGGCCCGATGCCCCGGCAAGGCCGCTTTGCACGCCCGGCTTCGACGGGCCTTGAGCGGCCGCCGGGGCTCGGGTAATGTCGAGTCATTGCACAGGACAGAGCACGCCCATGACCTCCAAGCTGGAACAACTCAAACAGTTCACCACCGTGGTCGCCGACACCGGGGACCTGGACGCCATCACCCGCCTGAAACCGGTCGATGCCACCACCAACCCGTCGCTGCTGCTCAAGGCGGCTGCCATGCCCGGCTATGCGGAACTGCTCAAGCAGGTGAAGGGCGATGCCAACGGCGATGTGGACCTGGCCTGCGACAAGTTCGCGGTGGCGGTGGGTTCGGGCATTCTGAAGGCCATCCCTGGGCGAATCTCCACCGAAGTGGATGCCCGCCTGTCGTTCGATGAACCGGCCCTGCTGGCCAAGGCCCGTCAGTTGATCGCGCTGTACGACAAAGCCGGGGTCGGCAAAGACCGCGTGCTGATCAAGCTGGCCTCCACCTGGGAAGGCATCCGCGCCGCCGAGAAGCTGGAGAAGGAAGGCATCCAGACCAACCTCACCCTGCTGTTCTCCTTCGCCCAGGCTCAGGCCTGCGCCGATGCCGGGGTGTTCCTGATTTCACCGTTCGTGGGCCGTATCTACGACTGGTACAAGAAAAACACCGGCAAGGAGTACGTGGGCGCCGAGGACCCGGGCGTGCAATCGGTCACGCGCATCTACGACTACTACAAGACCAATGGCTACGACACCGTGGTCATGGGCGCCAGCTTCCGCAACATCAGCCAGATCGAGCAGTTGGCAGGCTGCGATCGCCTGACCATCAGCCCCGAGCTGCTGCAGCAACTGAGCGATGATCAGGGCGAGCTGCCACGGGTGCTCAAACCGGGCAACGCTGGCGAGGCCAAGCAGGTGTTGAGCGAGAGCCAGTTCCGCTGGGCGATGAACGAAGATGCCATGGGCACCGAGAAGCTGGCCGAGGGTATACGTCAGTTTGCCCGCGATCAGGAGAAGCTGGAGAAACTGATGGCTGAAAAAGCCTGATACATATTAGGTTTGCCTGACGGGCGGGAAATGCTCAGCATTTTCCGCCCGTTTTTGGTTTGGCGCTGAATAGCGCCAGGCTTCAGAGGTATTTTGAATTCGATGGCCTATTCGCGGGCAAGCCCGCTGCCACCGGTGCAGTGCTGTCGCTGCACCGGTGGATGGGCTGCCTAGCCAACAGAGCTGTTGATGACCTCATCCCTACCCCTCGTTCTTGCCGGCCCGGTACTGCGCCGGCTAGAGCCCCAGCGCCTGGCCATCTGGCTGGTCGCCACGCAACCCTTGCAACCCGAATTCACCCTGGACGGCGCAGCGCGTACAGCCAACGCCACTTGCCAGGTTATCCCGATAGGCCAGCACGCGTTTATCCACTTGCTGGATATCCACTTCGCCCAGCCCCTCCCTTGCAACCAGGCGCTGGGCTATGACTTGCGCATCGATGGCCAGGGCATCGCCGAGTGGGCACCCCACCTGCTCTACCCAGGCTGCCAGCGCCCAAGCTTTGTGCTGCGGGACCGCCTCGACCATTTATTGCATGGTTCTTGTCGCAAGCCGCACCACCCTGCCGCGGATGGCCTGCTCTGCGCCGACCGTTTGCTGGCACAGTGCGAACAGCCCGAACAGCGCCCTGCCGTGCTGCTGATGAGCGGTGACCAGGTGTATGCCGACGATGTTGCCGGCCCCATGCTGCGGGCCATCCATAGCCTGATCGAGCGCCTGGGGCTGTTCGACGAACAGCTCGACGGTGCGGTGGTGGCCGACAGCACAGCGCTGTACCAGCACCCGGCCAGCTATTACCACCGTGCAGACTTGCTGCCGGCCCAAGAACAGAACGAAAGCCTGCGCGAGCGCTTTTTCGGCGGCAAACGCAAGCCGATCTTCTCGTCCAGCAATGCCGACAACCACCTGGTCACCTTCGCTGAAGTCATGGCCATGTACCTGCTGGTATGGTCACCCGAGCCTTGGCGCCTGGTGAACCTGGACATGCCCGCCGGGCTCACTGATGAGCGCCAGGCGCGGTATCGGCAAGAGCTGCCACTGATCGAGGCCTTCGCCAGCAACCTGGGCCAGGTGGCACGGGTAATGGCCCACCTGCCGTGCCTGATGATCTTCGATGACCACGACATCACCGACGACTGGAACCTCTCGGCACAGTGGGAAGAAACCGCCTATGGCCACCCCTTCTCGCGGCGCATCATCGGCAACGCGTTGCTTGGCTACTTGCTGTGCCAGGGCTGGGGCAACGACCCGGATGGCTGCGCGGGGCTGGTCGAGCGCTGCCAGGTGCTGACAGGTAAAACGCTAGACAGCCAGGCACAGGACGAACTGATCGGCGAAGCGTTGCAGTTCCAGGGCTGGCAGTACAGCTTGCCCAGCAACCCGCCGTTGCTGGTGCTCGACACCCGCACCCGCCGCTGGCGCAGCGAAAGCAGCCTGGCCAAGCCATCCGGTCTGCTCGACTGGGAAGCGTTGAGCGAGCTGCAGCAGGCGCTGCTCGATCATCCCTCGGCGATTATCGTGTCACCCGCGCCGATCTTCGGGGTAAAACTGATCGAAACCGTGCAGAAGGTGTTCAGTTGGCTGGGCTACCCGTTGCTGGTGGATGCCGAGAACTGGATGGCACACCGCGGCGCGGCGCAGGTAATTTTGAATATCTTCCGCCACTCGCGCACGCCGGGGCATTACGTGGTGCTCTCCGGCGACGTGCATTATTCATTCGTGTATGAAGTACTGATTCGCCATCGCCAGCGCAGCCCGCACTTGTGGCAGATCACCAGCAGCGGCATCAAGAACGAGTTCCCCAGGCGCCTGCTCGATGTGCTCGACCGGCTGAACCGTTGGCTGTATTCACCACGCTCGCCGCTCAACTGGTTTACCAAGCGGCGGGAGATGGAGGTGGTGCCGCGTACGCCCAACCATAGCAAGGCGGGGGAACGGCTGTGGAATGGTGCGGGGTTGGGGCAGGTGTTCTTTGATGAGCAAGGGCGGCCGGCGCGGGTGTTTCAGCTGGATGCCGGTGGGCGGGAAGTGACAGAGTTCGTTGAGCCGGAATAAGCGATGGTTTTAACCTTTACCGACCTCTTGGCGGGGTAAGCCCGCTGCCACGGGCCGGTAAAGGCAATGAATCAGGTGCGCTCTAGCGCATTCACCAGGTCATGGAAGGCTTCACGGTTGGAGTCATTCAAGCCCATCAGGATCTTGTGCGCCTCCAGCACCTTTGACCGCACCACCTCTTCGTTCTGGTCCTGCGACGGCAGGTCGGTCAGGCACTCCGGGCACGGTATCGGACGATCGACGATGTTGAACACCTGATCGAAGCCCATCGACTGCAGCAACCGGGAAATATCCGGGTTGGTGGTAACCACGGTCGGCAGCAGCCCAACCTTCTGGCGCGACAGGATCGACAACTTGGCCAGCAAGCCCAAGGTGGTGCTGTCGATGCTCTCGGTTTCAGTCAAGTCGATGACGATGGCCGAGAAATTCAGCGCAGTGAAGATTTTCTCGATCGTCGCATCCAGCGCCGAACACAAGGTCAGGCGCACTTCACCGACGAATTTCAGTACAAAGGTACCGCTTTGCTCGGCGAACTGAATTCTACCGGTACTCATTGAAGGTTCCTGCTCAACACCAATAGGGCGATATCATCCGGCATCTCCCCAAGCGTAGCCAATCCAAATCGTTGGCGCAGCCCATCCAGGCTGCCACCCGCTGCCTTGACGATTTCTGGCAAGGCGGCTTCTTTATCTTTGAGCGTGTCACCCGGCAAAAGGTCCAGAATGCCATCGGACATCAAGCTGAGGCTGAACACAGGCGGCAGCTCCACCACCAGGTCCTGGTAACTGGCCTCGTCGAACAACCCCACCGGCAGGCCGCGGCCTTCCAGGTAGCGGGTATTGCCCGGGGTGTACAGCACCGGCAGCGGCAAGTGGCCGCCCACGGCATAGGTCAACAGGCCGGTGTCTTCGTCGATGACACCGCCGACCATGGTCACATGCTTGCCCAGCTTGCAGTTGATCAGCCCGCGGTTGATGTGGCTGAGCACTTGCGAAGGCTTGAACTCGCGCATCTTGCTGCCGCGCTTGAATTCGAACAACAGGCGCGTGGTCATGAACTTGAGCAGCACCGTGACGAAGGCCGACGACGCGCCATGCCCGGAGACATCGGCGAGGTAGAAGGCGATGCGGCGGTCATCCACACGGAAGTAGTCGGCGAAGTCACCCGACAGGTACAGCGACGGGATGATCTGGTGCTCGAACGCGAACTCGCCGGCTACCCAGGGGCTTTCCGGCAGCATGTTCATCTGCACCTGCCGACCGGCGGTCTGGTCCTCCTGCAGCAGGTGCAGGCTGGCTTCAAGCTCACGGTTGGCCGCTTCGAGCTTGTCGCGGTAGCGCTGGTTTTCCAGCACCAGGCGCGAACGGTCGAGCGCCCGGCGCACCGAATGCTCGAGCACGGCAAGGTCTTCCAGCGGCTTGATCAGGTAGTCGGCAGCGCCCAGGCGCAAGGCCTCAACCGCATCGCTCATGACGCCGGCACCGGACACCACGATCACCGGCAATTGCGGCGCGCGCTCGCTGATCTGGCGGATCAGTTCGAGCCCGCCCATCTGCGGCATGCGCAGATCGCAGATCACGAGGTCGGGCTGGTGTTCTTCGAAGACCTGAAGCCCCTGCTGGCCATTACCGGCCTGGAGGACGCTGAAACCACTGTCTTCAAGATAGGCGGCGAGGCTCGCACGGACCACGTCGTCGTCATCGATGATCAACAGCGTTGCACTGGTTTTCTGCATGTGGGCGAACGGCGCCGATTTGGGTTGGTGCAGCGGTGTCGGCAAAGCTGACGGCCAGCTACGGGAATACTCTGTGGTAACACTCTACTTGAGTTGTAGGACAAGAAGACCCGCCCGGCAACTATCAGCGCTACCCTGTAAGGCGCAGACGGTACTCCCATCCGCCAGGCGTTTCAAGCGTACGAGGGTCGACCTCGCTGCTCTTTACAGGCCAAATCACCGGGAGTTATAAGAAAGCCGACCCGTGCAACCCAAAGGGAAGGATGCAGCATGCCTCAGACGCCCTCCAACCACAGCGAAAAACGCGATTTCATCCGCATGCGCATCGATACCGAGGTGAGCCTGCTGCACGAAGGCCAGGTGATTGCGGCGGTGTGCCTGGACCTGTCCAGCGGGGGCATGCAGGTGCAGGCGCCGCAGCGCTTTCAGGTGGGGGATACGCTTGAGGTGCGGATCGATTCTGATCACCCGGCGCTCAAGGGCTTGCACGCCAGCACCGAGGTGGTGTGGATCGCCGATCAGCCCGATGGGCAGCAGAAGTTCGGCCTGCGCATCCTGGCCATGCATTGACGCGGGGGCTGCAGGGCAGCCCCTTGTTCAAGAATCAGAAGTCGTCTTCGACTTCGCCGTCCTTGACCTTGAACTCGCGGTTCTGCAGGTAGGCGTTGCGAATGAAGATGTACTTGTCGCCCTGAATCAGTTTTTCCGCCGGCAGCAGGCTGGCGCGGGTATCGATCACGTCCAGTGCAAAGATCGAGTTGCGCGTCGGCACATGGTCGATATAGCGGTAGGGCTTGGTGTAGCTGTCAGGGTACTTGGCCAGGCCATCACGCACGGTGCTTGGGCCCAGCAACGGGATGACCACGTAGGGGCCGCTGCCCACACCCCAGTAACCTAGGGTCTGGCCAAAGTCCTCGTCGCTACGCTGCAGGCCCATCTTGGTGCCGACGTCGAAGAAGCCACCGATGCCGAACGTGGTGTTGACGATCAAGCGTGCGGTGTCCACCCCTGCCGCATGCGGCTTGAGCTGCAGCACGTTGTTGACCAGGTTGGTCACGTCGCCCAGGTTGCGGAAGACATTGTGGATGCCGTCTTCGAGGAATTGCGGCGTCACCGCCTCGTAGCCCTTGGCCAATGGCTTGAGGGCATAGGTGTCGACGGTATCGTTGAACCTGAAGATCGGTCGGTTGACCGCCTCCCACGGGTCGTCCTCGGTGGCCGCCTGGGTAGCCGCCACGGGCGCCAGCAGCAAGCTGGCGCAGACACAGGCCTGGGTGACTCGCTCGATCACACCGGCACCGATCCTACGCATAGATGTCTCTCCATCGAATTTCTTGGCCGCAGCCGCACCGGGCGCGCTGCTGGTAAGGCGCAAGTATAAGGGCTTACGGGCTGATCACCAGCATTACACATTTTTGCTCAAGATTTTGTGAGCGCATGTTGCACCGTCATCGCCCAGTAACAATGGCGGCATAGCCTGCGGACTATTTCAGGGAAGTTGCCATGCACGATGCATCCGCCTTCACTGCTGTGCTGTTCGGCCTGCGTGGCTGCCTGGTCCAGGGGGCGAACGGCAACCCGCTGCCCGCGCCCGGCGCCCTGGCAACACTCGCCAGCCTGCGCCAGCGCCAGGTGCCCTGCATCTGGCTGGACGACCTGAGTGCCACGCAAGGCAAACGCCTGGCCAACGTGCTGCCCGACTGGTTGCCGGGGCATTCGGTTAATGGTGTGCGCTGGCCGGCACCGAACGCCTGCTGGCAGGCACTGATGGCGCTGGACAGCGCGCGCCTGGATGGCTGCGTACTGGTCAGTGGCGAACCGGCGCTATTGCAATCGGGCCTGAACGCCGGCTTGTGGACCGTGGGCCTGGCCGCCTGCAGCCCTTATTGCGACCTCAGTTCCCGCCATTGGCAAGCCATGAGCCAACAGGAACGGGACCTGGCCCGCGGCAAGGCCACCCTCGAACTGTTCAGCCTGGGCGTGCACTCGGTGATCGATCACCTCGAAGCGCTGGACACCTGCCTGCAGGACATTGCCCAACGGCGCCGCAAGGGTGAAAAACCCTGATACAGCACCTTTGATGCGGATCATGCAAAGCGGCTGCGAGTGGATTACATTGAAAGCAGGCCAGAACCTTTGCCGCTTCGCTGAGGTCCATGCCTTGCCAAGCCATTGATGGAGAAAAGCCAATGCCTGCCCGCGAATTGCAAGAGCGTCTGAACAGCTTGCGCGAGCAACTGGACCGGAACGTACCGCTTTCGGAAGAAGAGCTGGCCGCCCTGCATGAGGAAGCCAGACAGATAGAAGCGCAACTGAAGCTTGAAGAAGCCACGCCGGACAACAACCTGGTGGATGGCGTGAACCTGGCGATTGAACGCTTCGAGGCTGATCACCCCGACCTGACCGCCACCCTGCGCAGCATTGCCAACTCGCTGCACAGCATGGGGATCTGAAATAGCAAGGGCCGTTTCTCGGCCCATTCGCGGGGCAAGCCCGCTCCCACAGGCTATTGGCTGTACTTGAGGGCAGCGCGGTACCTGTGGGAGCGGGCTTGCCCCGCGAATGGGCCGAGAAACGGCCCCCGTCATGTCAGAATTACTGACGCACCAGGCGCACGTTATTCGGGCTGATCGCCCCGGTGCTACGATACGGGTTGATATCCAGCCCCCCTCGTCGCACATACCGCGCATACACCGTCAAATGCTCAGGCTGCAGCAGGTTCTTCAAGTCCAGGTAGATCCGCTCCACGCACTGCTCATGGAAGTCGGCATGCTGACGGAAGCTGATCAGGTAAGTCAGCAGGCTGGCATGGTCCAGCGCCCTGCCCTTGTACTCGACCACGACGCTCCCCCAGTCCGGTTGACCGGTGACCGGGCAGTTGGATTTGAGCAAATGGCTGTGTACGGTCTCTTCCACCACACGCTCCGGGTTGCAGCGCAGCAGCTCCGGTTGCGGCTGTTCATAGTTGCTGATGGCCACATCCAGTGCATCGATGCACTGCCCCGGCAACGCCACCACGCCCTGGGCCTCGACTTCAGCCAAGGTGCGAACCTTGACGCTGACCGGCTTGCCAGCGGCTGCCGACAAGTCCTTCTCCAGGCAAGCCTGCAGCTCGCCAATCGCGGCGAACACCGTCTGGTTCAGCGAGTTCAGGTACAACTTGAACGACTTGGACTCGATGATGTTCGGCGAATCGGCAGGGATGGCGAACTCACCGATCGCTACCACCGGCTTGCCCGAGGGCAACAGCCACGACAACTCGAAGCAGTTCCAGTAGTCCACGCCCTGCCATGGCAGGGTCTGGGCAGTGACGCCCAACTCGGCCCACTTGGCAGTACGCGGGATCGGGAACAGCAGCTCAGGGGAGTAGGTAGCGATGTATTCGCTGGACTTGCCCAGCGGGGAGTGTTCGGCGGCGGGATGCATGGAAACTGACCTGAAGGTTCGAAATACCCCTAGTCTACCGTTTTTACCGCCCGCCTTGCAGGGCAAGTCACTCGATGGTCAGCGGCCCGACCATGCCGGCCTGGTAGTGCCCCGGCACGTTGCAGGCGAACTCGATGGGCGCCGACTGGCGGAAGGTCCAGGTCAGCTCGGCACGCTGGCCCGGTTGCACCAGCACGGTGTTGCCCGCGTCATGGCCATGGTCTGCGTGGCCCATCTGGCCGTGGTCCATGCCCTCGTGGTGCATGCCTGCGGTAAACAGCTTGCCCTGCATGGCGATCATCTGCTTCTGGTGCTCCGCGTGCATGGCCTTGTCGCCCAGGTTGAACTCGTGGGGCAACTTGCCTTCGTTGATCAAGACAAAACGCACAGTTTCGCCAGCTTTGGCGTGCAGGCGCTTGGGCTCGAACGCGATGTCCTTGAGCACGACCTCGACCGTGCGGGTAGCCTTGGCCGCCGGGGCCGGCTCGCCGAAGGCGAAGCTTTTGCCACCGTCAGCCAGGGCGGACAGGCTTACCAGGGCAAAGGCGGCGGCGATGAACAGGTGTTTCATGATGACTCCAAAGCTTACAGCGGGGATAAGGCCACTTTAGAAAAGGCCGGCTGGCAACTACCTGACAGGAAGATTACAACTTTGTCAGCTTGGGCGGCGCTTGGGCGGCCCTTGATATAGTCACGTATCATTTCAGTCATCACACCGCCCGCACAGGGCTGCCTCCCGATAGTGTGGACACCGCATGAAACTGTTGATCGTCGAAGACCAGGCCCGCACCGGCCAGTACCTCAGCCAAGGCCTGAGCGAAGCAGGCTTTGCCACCGAACTGGCGGCCGATGGCGAAACCGGCCAGCACCTGGCGCTAAGCGGCGATCACGACTTGTTGATCCTCGATGTCATGCTGCCAGGCCGCAACGGCTGGCAGATTCTGCAAGCCGTGCGCCAGGCCGGCCTGGACACACCTGTGCTGTTCCTCACCGCCCGCGATGCCGTCGAGGACCGCGTGCACGGCCTGGAGCTGGGCGCGGATGATTACCTGGTCAAGCCGTTCGCCTTCTCCGAACTGCTGGCACGGGTACGCAGCCTGCTGCGCCGCGGCGCCAGCCCCAGCCTGGACACCACCTTGAGCCTGGCCGACCTGCGCCTGGACCTGATCCGCCGCCGTGCCGAGCGTGCCGGCCAGCGCATCGACCTCACCGCCAAAGAGTTCGCCCTGCTCGAACTGCTGCTGCGGCGCCAGGGTGAGGTGTTGCCCAAGTCACTGATTGCCTCGCAAGTCTGGGACATGAATTTCGACAGCGACACCAATGTCATCGAAGTGGCGATTCGCCGCCTGCGCCTGAAGATCGACGACCCGCATGCCAACAAGCTGATCCACACGGTGCGCGGCATGGGTTATGTACTGGAGGAGCGTCAAGATTGATGCGCAGGCTTTCCCTCGGCAGCCGCCTGGCGCTGCTGTTCGCGGCCTGCACGGCTGCTGTTTCGCTGGGTGCCGGCATCCTGTTCAACCGTGCCAGCGAACAGCACTTCATCGAGCTGGACCAACAACTGCTCGAATCACGCCTGTCGCTGTTTCGCACGCAACTCGCCGGTGTCGCCACACCCGCCGAGCTTGCGGCCCGGCTCCCGGCCCTGCGCGATGAGCTCAGCCACCAGGCTGACCTGGCCCTGCGCATCAGCGGTAAAGACGGCACACCGTGGTTCGACAGCCGCACGCAGTTGCCCGACACCACGCCGCCCTCCGGGCTTGCGACCTTGCACACGGACGGCACCGACTACCGCAGCCTGGCCATGCCCCTGAAGCCGGCCGACCCGCAATCCGCGCAGCTGACGCTGTACCTCGACATCACCCACCATCAACATTTTCTGCAGGGCATGCAGCGCTTGATCTGGCTCACCGTCGGCCTCTCGGCCCTGGCTACGGCGCTGCTCGGCGCCTGGGCCGTACGCCGCGGGCTGCGGCCCCTGCGGCAGATGGGCCAGGTCGCCGCCAGCGTGTCGGCACGCTCGCTGACCACCCGTTTGCCAGTGGCGCAGATGCCGGAAGAACTGGCCGAACTGGCCACCACCGTGAATGCCATGCTGCAACGCCTGGACGATGCCTTCCAGCGCCTGTCGGCGTTCTCGGCCGATATCGCCCACGAACTGCGCACGCCGCTGTCCAACCTGCTGACCCACACCCAGGTCACCCTCACCCGTCCGCGCAGCCTCGAAGAGTACCGCGAGGCGCTGCATGGCAACCTGGAGGAACTGCAATGGATGGCACAGATGATCAACGACATGCTGTACCTGGCCAAAGCCGACCACGGCTTGCTGGTGCCCGGGCAGGCTGCGCTGGCCTTGCACGAGGATGTGGATGCGTTGCTGGAGTTCTATGCCCCGCTGGCCGAAGACTCTGATGTAAGGCTGTTGCGCGAAGGCCAATTGCTGCTGCAGGGGGACCGCCATATGCTGCGCCGGGCACTGTCCAACCTGCTCGACAACGCCTTGCGCTTTACCCCGCCGGGTGGGCAGGTACAGGTGACGTTGGGGCCGGGGTCACGGATATGCGTGGCCAATACCGGGGCTGCGATCGAACCGGCTGCATTGCCACGCTTGTTCGATCGGTTCTACCGGGTGGACCCGGCGCGACGGGAAGGCAGTAGCGAGCATGCCGGATTAGGGTTGGCGATTACCCGCTCGATCGTGCAAGCGCATGGCGGCAGCATTTCTGCGACGAGTGAAAACGGCTGGACGCGCTTTGTGATCGAGCTGCCTGAAGGTCGGTGACCGAGGGCGCAATGCGCCCCCAAACGCTCAAACAGCCCTCAAACCGCCAAGCCAATCGCCGGCTGCACCTGCGATGCCCGATAAGCCGGGTAAATAGTCGCCAAAAAGCTCATCACCAACCCCGCCGCACAGATCATCGCCACATCCCCCCACTGCAGCTGCGAAGGCAGGCTGCTGATGAAGTACACATCCGAAGTGAAGATGTGCTGGCCGCTGACTCGCTCCAGCCAGCCCACGATCTGGCTGACATTGAACGCGGCAATCACCCCCAGCACACCCCCGATCAACGTCCCCACCACACCGATCAAGCTACCCTGCACCATGAACGTGCCCATGATCTGCGCAGGCGTGGCGCCCAAGGTACGCAGGATGGCGATATCCGGCCCCTTGTCGTTCACCACCATCACCAGCGTGGCAATGATGTTGAACGCCGCGACCGCGATGATCATCATCAGCAACAGGCCGATCATGGTTTTTTCCATCTTCATGGCGCTGAACAGGCTGCCCTGGGTATGCGACCAGTCATCGGCGCGGTAGGCATCACCCAGGCCCGCGACGATGGCCTTGGACACCTGCGGCGCCGCATACAGGTCATGCAGCTTCAGCCGCACGCCCTGCACCTGGCCCGGCGCCCAGCGCTGCATTTCGCCCGCATCGGCGACGTGAATGTAGGCTTGCGAACCATCCAACTCGGCGCCAACCTTGAAGATGCCGACCACCGTCAGGCGCTGCATGCGCGGGGTGATGCCACCCGGTGCCTTGCTGATTTCCGGCACGATCAGGGTCAGCTTGTCGCCGGTGTTCAGGCGGAAACGGCGCGCACTCAGCTCACCGATCACCACGCCGAACTCACCCGGCTGCAGGTCTTGCAAACGGCCCTGGACAATATGCTGGCCGACAATGGAGACCTTGCCTTCCTCTGCCGGGTCGATGCCGCTGACCTGGATCGGCTGCATCGCGCCCTTGTACGAGAGCATGCCTTCCATCTCGGTGATCGGCGCGGCGGCCATCACTGCCGGGTCTTTCAGCGCGGCATCGGCGACCGTGCGCCAGTCGTCCAGCGGCTGCACGCCCAGGATGCTGGCATGCGGCACCAGGCCAAGGATGCGCGAGCTCATTTCACGCTGGAAGCCGTTCATTACCGACAGCACCACGATCATCGCCAGCACGCCCAGGGACAGGCCGATCATCGAAGTCATCGAGATGAACGAGATGAAATGGTTGCGGCGCTTGGCACGGGTGTAGCGAGCACCAATGAACAAGGGCAAGGGTCTGAACATGTAAAACACCCAATGAAAGAGTTGCGGGGCGGCTCAGGCCACCCCGTGCAGGCGGCTCAGATCGCCACCAGGTGACCGTCGTCGAGTTTAAGCACGCGGTCCATCTGGCGCGCCAGGTTGAGGTCGTGGGTTACCACCAGGAACGCCGTGCGCGAGGCGCTGGACAGCTCTTGCATCAATTCCTGAATACCCTGGGCGGTGTGGTGGTCGAGGTTGCCGGTAGGCTCGTCGAGCATCACCAGGCCCGGGCGGTTGACCAGTGCACGGGCGATCGCCACACGCTGGCGCTCGCCGCCGGACAGCTCGGCTGGCTTGTGCGTGAGCCGGTGGCTCAGGCCGACCCGCTTGAGCAGCGCCTCAGCGCGCTCACGGGCTTCCGGGATTGGCGTGCGGCCGATCAGCAGCGGCATGCAGACGTTTTCCAGCGCGGTGAATTCCGGCAGCAGGTGGTGGAATTGATAAACGAAACCCAGTGCCCGGTTGCGCAACAGGCCACGCGCACGCTCACCCAGGGCCGACAGTTCCTCACCCGCCAGCCAGACGCTGCCCTGGGTGGGCGTGTCGAGGCCGCCAAGCAGGTTGAGCAAGGTGCTCTTGCCAGAGCCCGAGCTGCCGACGATGGCCACGCGCTCACCCGGGTGCAGCTCCAGCTGCAGGCCCGACAGCACCTGTACCGACTCCGGGCCTTCGTCGTAGGACTTGCCCAGGTTGCGGCAACTCAGAACGGCTTTATCACTCATGCGCGACTCACTCATAACGTAGCGCCTCTGCAGGCTGGGTGCGGGCCGCACGCCAGGCCGGGTACAGGGTGGCGAAGAAACTCAGGACCAGCGCCGCGGCGCAGACCATGTACACGTCATTGGCCATGATCTGCGACGGCAGGTAATCGATGAAATAGACGTCGGCGTTGAGGAACTTGTGCCCGATCAGCGTCTCAATGCCGGCAATCGCCGCGCTCACGTTGAGCGCTGCCAGGATGCCGACCACGGCGCCGATCAAGGTGCCGATCACCCCGATCACCGTACCCTGCACCATGAAGATGGCCATGATCTGCCCAGGCGTGGCGCCAAGGGTGCGCAAGATCGCGATGTCGCCGCGCTTGTCGTTGACCACCATTACCAGGGTGGAAATGATGTTGAATGCCGCCACCGCCACGATCAGCAGCAACAGCAGGCCGATCATGGCCTTCTCCATGCGGATCGCCTGGTACAGGTTGCCATGGGTGCGAGTCCAGTCACGGCTGTAGAACTCCTGGTCACCCAAGTGCTGGGCGATGTCCCAGGCCACGCGCGGTGCCTGGAACAGGTCGTCGAACTTCAGGCGCAGGCCCTGCACCTGGTTCGGCTTCCAGCGGTGCAGGCGGGACAGGTCGTTGATGTTGGTCAGGCCCAGGTAACCGTCGATCTCGCCGGCGCCCACGTGGAAGGTACCGACCACGGTGAAGCGCTTCATGCGCGGGAACATGCCGGCCGGGGTCACACTGACCTCGGGGGCGACGAAGGTCAGCTTGTCGCCGATGGCGACACCCAGCTTGGCCGCAGCCTTGTCGCCGATCATGATGCCCCACTCGCCCGGCGCCAGCTGGTCGAGACGGCCTTGCTGGACGAAGTTGTCAATGATCGACACCTCGCGTTCGCGCGCCGGGTCGATGCCATTGAGCAGCACCTTCTGCACCTTGCCGTCATGGGTCAGCAGGCCCTGCATCTGGGTGAAGGGCGCAACCGCCACCACCTGCGGATTCTGCTTTACTTGTTGGGCAAGCGCAGGCCAGTCGTCAAGCGGCTGGCCGCTCTCGAGCGTGGCATGGGGAATCATGCCCAGCACGCGGGTACGCATCTCGTGGTCGAAGCCGTTCATGACCGAGAGCACCACGATCATCACTACCACGCCCAGGGCGAGGCCGATCATCGAGGTCAGGGAAATGAACGAGACGAAGTGATTGCGACGTTTGGCACGGGTATAACGCGTGCCGATAAATGCGAAAAGAGGTCTGAACATGTCGGGGCTTGTTCGGATGAAAGGGAACGTCCTTGTGGCGAGGCGCTTACGGCGGCTTTACACTCGGACCACCGCCGCTACCATGGGTTCGCCATGACGACATTAGACGAAGAAGATCGCCGCGAATACTACCGCATCGAAGATCAGATCGCACTTCAAATCAGCCCCTTGAGTGCGGCCGAAGCCCTTGAGCCAGAAGTGTTGCAGGATGATTCACCGCTGTTCAACCTGCTTAGCGAGCTGCACCTGTCCGACTTCGAAGCCCAGCACCTGCTGCGCCAGTTGAGTGACAAGGACCGCACCCTCGCGGCGTTTCTGCGGGCGCAGAGCAAACGCCTCGACCTGCTCAGCGCCGTGGTCGCGCAGACCCTCATCGGCGAAATCGGCCAGCCGCAGGCAGTGGTCATCTCCGAAGGCGGCATCGAGTCCAGCCAGGCCCAGCCCATCACCCCTGGCACCCGGGTCAAGGTGAAGATGGTGCTGATGCCCCGCGCCCACGGCCTGCTGCTGCGCGGCAAGGTCAGCCACTGCGACCCGCGCCCGGACGGCAGCTTCGAGCTCGGCACCGAATTCATCGACATGACCGACGCCCAGCGCCAACTGCTGGCCCGTTACATCCTGCAGCGCCAGCAACAGCAACGGCGCCAGCAACTGGAACAGAACGACCCTGCTTCCTGAGCCTTTCCCTTTGAATTGAAGGAACGAACGTGACCCTGATCTACGGCCATCGCGGCGCCAAGGGCGAAGCCCCCGAAAACACCCTGAACAGCTTCCGCCAATGCCTGTCCCACGGCGTCAATCGCTGCGAGCTGGACCTGCACCTGTCGGCCGACAACGAACTGATGGTGATCCACGACCCGACCCTCAAACGCACCACCGGCCGTCGCGGCAAGGTGGTCGAGCAGCCGGCGGCCGACCTCACCAAGATCGACGCGCGCAAGGGCGGCCCGGGCTGGGTGCAGCCCTGCCCCATCCCGAAACTGGAAGAACTGTTCGAAAAATGCGCTTTCGAGCATTGGCAGCTGGAGGTCAAGAGCGCCTCGCGCACCCGCGCCGCCAGCACGGTGCTGGCGATTCGTGAACTGGCCCAGCAATACGGCCTGCTGGACAAAGTCACCATCACCTCGAGCTCACGCGAAGTGCTGGGTGCTGCCCTGGAGCTGGTGCCGGACGTGGCGCGCGGGCTGGTGGCCGAATACGCCTGGCTCGACCCACTGAAGGTCGCGCAGAACTACGGCTGCGAGCTGCTGGCATTGAACTGGACACTGTGCACCCCCGAGCGCTTGCTCAAGGCACAGGGCCAGGGGTTGCACGTGTCGGTGTGGACAGTCAACGAACCGGCACTGATGCGCCGGCTCGCTGATTTTGGCGTGGACAGCCTGATTACAGACTTTCCCGGTTTGGCCAAGACCACCCTCGGGTAGGGCTGAAATCGGTCTCCCCGACCGGCTCAGGCCACCGGCCGGAGCCGCTTAAAAAAGCCGGTTCAGGCCGTCGTAGGCAGCTACCCGATAAGCTTCGGCCATGGTCGGGTAGTTGAAGGTGGTGTTGACGAAGTACTTCAGGTTATTCAGCTCACCCGGCTGGTTCATGATGGCCTGGCCGATGTGGACGATTTCCGAAGCCTGGTAGCCGAAGCAGTGCACGCCGAGGATCTCCAGGGTTTCACGGTGGAACAGAATCTTCAGCATGCCCTGCGGCTCGCCAGCGATCTGCGCACGCGCCATGCCTTTGAAGAAGGCCTTGCCCACTTCGTACGGCACCTTGGCCTGGGTCAGCTCTTGCTCGTTCTTGCCGATCGAGCTGATCTCCGGAATGGTGTAGATGCCGGTCGGCACGTCATTGACGAAGCGCCAGCTGCCATTGTCGACGATGCTGCCGGCAGCCGAACGGCCCTGGTCGTGGGCGGCACTGGCCAGGCTCGGCCAGCCGATCACATCACCGGCGCCGTAGATGTTCGGCACGGTCGTGCGGTAGGCCTCGTCGACCTCGATCTGGCCACGGCTGTTGACCTTGATGCCGATGTTTTCCAGGCCCAGCTTGTCGGTGTTGCCGGTACGGCCGTTGCACCACAGCAAGGCGTCGGCCTTGATCTTCTTGCCCGACTTCAGGTGCAGGACCACACCATTGTCCAGGCCTTCGACCCGCTCGTACTCCTCGTTATGGCGTACGGTGATGTTGTTGTTGCTGAAGTGGTAGCTCAACGCCTGGGAAATTTCCGAATCCAGGAAGCTCAGCAACTGGCCACGGTTATCGACCAGCTCGACCAGCACGCCCAAGCCGCTGAAGATCGAGGCGTACTCGCAGCCGATCACGCCGGCGCCGTAGACGATCAGTTTGCGCGGGGTGTGGCTGAGGCTGAGGATGGTGTCGCTGTCGTAGACGCGTGGGTGATGGAAGTCGATGTCGGCCGGGCGATAAGGGCGCGAGCCGGTGGCGATGATGATGTGCTTGGCGTTTAGTTTTTCCACCACACCGTTGGGGCAGACCACTTCGACGGTCTGCTCGTCGGCGAAGCTGCCGGTGCCGAAGAACAGGTCGACACGGTTGCGCGCGTAGTAGCCGGTGCGCGAGGCGACCTGCTTGGAAATGACCTTCTCGGCGCTCTTGAGCACGTCCGGGAAGGAGAACCAGCGGGGCTCGCCGATGGCACGGAACATCGGGTTGGTGTTGAACTGCATGATCTGCCGCACCGAGTGACGCAGTGCCTTGGACGGGATGGTGCCCAAGTGGGTGCAGTTGCCGCCGACCTGGCGACGGCTGTCGACCATCGCCACCTTGCGCCCTGCTTTGGCGGCGTTCATTGCCGCGCCTTCTCCGGCCGGGCCGGAACCCAGCACCACTACGTCGTAGTTGTAGACAGCCATGCGTACTCCTTCAGAACTGGCCCGCGAGTCACGGTGGCTCGCGGGGCGCGATCATGTCGCCGGGGCGCCATGAGAAAATTCGGTTGCAGTCTAATCAAGCGTGAACGCCGCGCACATTAACCCTTGGTCGCGTCGTAGGCCAATTTTGCCTGCACTACATGTGGTTCACCGATTCCCTGGCGATCATCCATCCTTGCGCTTTCACTCGCCTTTCATTGCCCGCTCGAACGCAGGGGTGGTTCGGGAGACGAAGCCACCCTCGGCCCGAGTCACCAGCACAGCGGCAAGGTCATGGCTGATGGCGAAATCCCAGCCGCGCTCCGGCCCGAGGATCAGCAGCAGGGTCGAGTAGCCATCGGCCTGCAGCGCCGAGGCATCGAGCACGGTGACGGCGGCCAGGTCGTGCGCGACCGGGCGCCCGAGGCGGGCATCGAAGGTGTGCGAATAGCGCCGGCCATTCTCCTCGAAATAATGGCGATAGTCACCCGAGGTCGATACCGAAAGGCCATCCACCGGGATGACCTGGCGGGCGATCTGGCGGTCTTCACGGGGCAGCTCCAGGGCGATGCGCCAGGCGCTGCCATCAGGCTTGCGGCCAACGGCCTTGAGCTCGCCAGTGGCTTCGGCGATGAAGCTGGTAATACCCATGGCGCGCAGGCGCTCGGCGATCAGGTCGACGGCGTGGCCGGCGGCGATGCTGTTGAAATCCAGCTCGACGGGGGCGTCCTTGCACAGCGCCTGGCCTTCGATGCGCAGGTGCTGGTAGCCCACGCGAAGGCGCACCTGGGCCAGGGCCTGCGGGTCGGGCACCTGTTCGTGACGGGCCTGGGGGCCGAAGCCCCAGAGGTCGAGCAAGGGCTCGACAGTGAGGTCGAAGGCGCCGGCACTTTGCACAGCCAGGTGCTGGCCGAAACGGACCAGGTCGAGCATGTCGCGCGGCAGCGCCAGGCACTGGTTGGCCGCAAGCTGGTTGAACTGGCTGACGGTGGAATCGCTGCGATAGGTCGAGTAGTGCAGGTCGATCTCCTGCAGGATTGCCTCGACTGCCGCCTGCACCTGGGCCGGGGGCGGGCCTGCGGGCTCGCGCACGTACTGGATGCTGTAGCTGCTGCCCATGGTAGGGCCGCCCAGGCGCTCCAGGGTCGGGCCTTGGTTGCAGGCGGTGAGGAGCATCAATGCCAGGAGAAGAACTGTACGCACATTCGCTTACTCGACTATCCGGGCCGGCCTCTTCGCGGGGCAAGCCCGCTCCCACAGAAAAACCCTCAACCTTGAGGATGTCACTCATCCTGTAGGAGCGGGCTTGCCCCGCGAAGAGGCAGCCCGGACAACACAATAGTCAGGACAAAAAAACGGGAACCCGAAGGTTCCCGTTTTTTCATTGCCTTACAAGCGAATCAGCGCGGAAACGCTGGCGGGTTCACACCGGCCATGTCTTCCATCACGCGAACCACCTGGCAGCTGTAACCGAATTCGTTGTCGTACCAGACGTACAGCACAACGCGGTTGTCGTTGCAGATGGTGGCTTCGGCATCAACCACACCGGCGTGGCGCGAACCGACGAAGTCGGTGGAAACCACTTCCTGCGAGCTGACGTAGTCGATCTGCTTGTGCAGGTCCGAGTGCATGGCCGTCTGGCGCAGGTACTCGTTGATCTCTTCGCGGGTGGTGGCCTTTTCCAGGTTCAGGTTCAGGATGGCCATCGAGACGTTCGGCGTCGGCACGCGAATGGCGTTGCCGGTCAGCTTGCCTTTGAGCACTGGCAGCGCCTTGGCGGCAGCAGTGGCGGCACCGGTCTCGGTGATGACCATGTTCAGCGGCGCGGCGCGGCCACGGCGGCTGCCCTTGTGGAAGTTGTCGATCAGGTTCTGGTCGTTGGTGAACGAGTGAACGGTTTCGACGTGACCATTGATGATGCCGTACTGGTCGTTGACAGCCTTCAGCACCGGCACGATGGCGTTGGTGGTGCAGGAGGCGGCCGAGATGATCTTGTCATCAGCAGCGATTTCGCCGTGGTTGATGCCGTGCACGATGTTCTTCAGCGCGCCCTTGCCAGGTGCGGTGAGGATCACGCGGGCAGCGCCCGGGCAGGCCAGGTGCTGGCCCAGGCCGTCGGCATCACGCCATACGCCGGTGTTGTCGACGATCAGCGCGTTGTCGATACCGTACTGGGTGTAGTCGACTTCGCTCGGGCTCTTGGCGTAGATAACCTGGATCAGGTTGCCGTTGGCGGTGATGGTGTTGTTGGCTTCGTCGATGGTGATGGTGCCATCGAACGGGCCGTGCACCGAGTCACGGCGCAGCAGGCTGGCACGCTTGACCAGGTCGTTCTCGGCGCCTTTGCGCACGACGATGGCACGCAGACGCAGGCCGTCGCCACCACCGGTCTTCTCGATCAGGATGCGCGCCAGCAGGCGGCCGATACGGCCGAAACCGTACAGCACGACGTCGGTGCCTTTACGCGCCGAAGCGTTCTGCTGGCCAACCACGTCGGCCAGTTCTTCACGCACGAACTGCTCGGCGCTGCGGCCGTTGCCTTCTAGCTTGAACTTGTTGGCCAGCTTGCCCAGGTCGACCGAAGCGGCGCCCAGTTTCAGCTCGCTCATGGCCTTGAGCAGGGGGAACGTCTCGTGGACAGACAGTTCGGTCTCGTCGGCCTGACGATGACGCGCAAAGCGGTGTGCTTTGAGGATCGAGATAACCGAACGGTTGATCAGGCTGCGGCCATAAATCGAGCTCACCACGTTGTTGTTGCGGTAGAGCTGACCGATAAGCGGGATCATCGCTTCAGCCAACGCTTCACGATCAATCCACTCACCAAGACACTGGTCGGGCTTCTGAGTCACGGGAACCTTCCACATGTAGGGACAGAAAAAAGGGGCTACATTATGACGCCCCAACGCGGAACGGGCAATGAGCGCCTGTCGCGGCAGCCAGAGCCAGTGTTCATGGCCTTTGGAGCCTGACAGCGGGCACCGGCACCGGTACAATCGGTCTCTTTGCCGCAACGCTTGGAGTGCAATCTCCCGTGTCAGTTCTGCGCCTACCGCAACTGTCGGCCACGGCCGGCAAACAAACCTGGGGCAACCTGCCCGGTGCCGCCCTCAGCCTTGCCATTGCCGAAGCCGCCAGCAGCGCTGGCCGCTTTACCCTGCTGCTGACGGCAGACAGCCAGGCCGCCGACCGTCTGGAACAGGAGCTGCGCTTCTTTGCCCCAGACCTGCCGGTGCTGCCCTTCCCCGATTGGGAAACCCTGCCCTACGACCTGTTCTCGCCACACCAGGACATCATCTCCCAGCGTATTGCCAGCCTGTACCGGCTGCCGGAGCTGAGCCACGGCATCCTGGTGGTGCCGATCACCACCGCCCTGCATCGCCTCGCGCCGACCCGCTTCCTGCTGGGCAGCAGCCTGGTGCTGGACATCGGCCAGACCATCGACGTCGAGCAGATGCGCACGCGCCTCGAAGCCAGCGGCTACCGCTGCGTCGACACGGTGTACGAGCATGGCGAGTTCGCCGTGCGCGGCGCCCTCATCGACCTGTACCCCATGGGCAGCAAATTGCCCTACCGCATCGACCTGTTCGATGACGAGATCGAAACGCTGCGCACCTTCGACCCCGAGACCCAGCGCTCGATCGACAAGGTCGACTCGGTGCGCCTGCTGCCGGCGCGCGAGTTCCCGATGCAGAAAGAGGAAGTGACCCGCTTCAAGGCCCGCTTCCGGGAGCGCTTCGACGTCGACTTCCGGCGCAGCGCGATCTTCCAGGACCTGGCCAGCGGCATCATCCCGGCCGGCATCGAGTACTACTTGCCGCTGTTCTTCGAAGAAACCTCGACCCTGTTCGACTACCTGCCCAGCGATACCCAGGTGTTTTCCCTGCCCGGTGTCGAGCAGGCGGCCGAGCACTTCTGGAACGACGTGCGCGGGCGCTACGAAGACCGCCGTGGCGACCTGAGCCGGCCATTGCTGCCGCCTGCCGAACTGTTCCTGCCGGTCGAAGACTGTTTCGCCCAGCTCAAGCAATGGCCGCGGGTGGTGGTCAGCGCCGAAGACGTCGACCCTGGCGTCGGCCGTGAGCGCTTCCCGGCACGCGCCCTGCCGGACCTTGCCATCGAGGCCAAGGCCAATCAGCCGCTGGCCGCGCTGGCCGGGTTCCTCGACCAGTTCCCCGGGCGGGTACTGTTCACCGCAGAATCGGCGGGCCGTCGCGAAGTACTGCTGGAACTGCTCGAGCGCCTCAAGCTACGCCCACACACCGTCGAAGGCTGGACCGACTTCATCACCGGCTCCGAGCGCCTGGCGATCACCGTCGCGCCGCTTGACGAGGGCCTGGTGCTGGACGACCCGGCCATCGCCCTGGTGGCCGAGAGCCCGTTGTTCGGCCAGCGCGTGATGCAGCGCCGGCGCCGCGACAAACGTGGCGAAGCCGCCAACGATGCCGTGATCAAGAACCTCACCGAGCTGCGCGAAGGCGCGCCGGTGGTGCACATCGACCATGGCGTGGGCCGCTACCTGGGCCTGGCGACCCTGGAGATCGACGGCCAAGCCGCTGAGTTCCTCACCCTGGAATACGCCGAGAACGCCAAGCTTTACGTGCCGGTGGCCAACCTGCACCTGATTGCCCGTTACACCGGCAGCGACGACGCCTTGGCGCCGCTGCACCGGCTCGGCTCCGAGGCCTGGCAGAAGGCCAAGCGCAAGGCCGCCGAACAGGTGCGCGATGTCGCTGCCGAACTGCTCGACATCTACGCCCGCCGCGCCGCCCGCAAAGGCTATGCCTTCGCCGACCCGGCCGCCGACTACGCCACCTTCAGTGCCGGCTTCCCCTTCGAGGAAACCCCCGACCAGCAAAACGCCATCGAAGCCGTGCGCGCCGACATGCTCGCGGCCAAGCCGATGGACCGCCTGGTGTGTGGCGACGTGGGCTTCGGCAAGACCGAAGTGGCCATGCGTGCGGCCTTCATCGCCGTGCACAGCGGCCGCCAGGTGGCGGTACTGGTGCCTACTACCCTGCTCGCCCAACAGCACTACAACAGCTTCCGCGACCGCTTCGCCGACTGGCCGGTAACCGTCGAAGTGATGAGCCGCTTCAAGTCGGCCAAGGAAGTGGCCAGCGCTGCGGCAGACCTTGCCGAGGGCAAGATCGACATCCTCATCGGCACCCACAAGCTGCTGCAGGACGATGTCCGCTTCAAGGACCTGGGCCTGGTGGTGATCGACGAAGAGCACCGCTTTGGCGTACGCCAGAAGGAACAGCTCAAGGCGCTGCGCAGCGAGGTGGACATCCTCACCCTGACCGCCACGCCGATTCCACGCACCCTGAACATGGCCGTGGCCGGCATGCGCGATCTGTCGATTATCGCCACGCCGCCGGCGCGACGCCTGTCGGTGCGCACCTTCGTCATGGAGCACAACAACAGCACGGTCAAAGAAGCACTGCTGCGTGAACTGCTGCGCGGCGGCCAGGTGTATTACCTGCACAACGATGTGAAAACCATCGAAAAATGCGCCGCAGACCTCGCCGAACTGGTGCCGGAAGCACGCATCGGCATCGGCCACGGGCAGATGCGCGAGCGCGAGCTGGAACAGGTGATGAGCGACTTCTACCACAAGCGCTTCAACGTGCTGATCGCCTCGACCATCATCGAGACCGGCATCGACGTGCCCAGCGCCAACACCATCGTCATCGAGCGTGCCGACAAGTTCGGCCTGGCCCAGCTGCACCAGTTGCGCGGCCGGGTCGGGCGCAGCCACCACCAGGCCTACGCCTACCTGCTGACCCCGGCACGGCAGAAGGTCAGCAGCGACGCCGAGAAACGCCTGGAAGCCATCGCCAATACCCAGGACCTGGGGGCCGGTTTTGTTCTGGCCACCAACGACCTGGAAATCCGCGGCGCCGGCGAACTGCTTGGCGAAGGCCAGAGCGGGCAGATCCAGGCCGTGGGCTTCACCCTCTACATGGAAATGCTCGAACGCGCCGTCAAGGCGATCCGCAAGGGCAACCAGCCGAACCTGGAGCAACCGCTCGGTGGCGGCCCAGAGATCAACCTGCGCCTGCCAGCGCTGATCCCCGAAGACTACCTGCCCGATGTGCATGCACGGCTGATCCTCTACAAGCGCATCGCCTCGGCGGCCGACGAAGAGGGCCTCAAGGACCTGCAGGTCGAGATGATCGACCGCTTCGGCCTGCTGCCCGAGCCGACCAAGAACCTGATGCGCCTGACCTCACTCAAACTGCAGGCGGAAAAGCTCGGCATCAAGAAAGTCGATGCCGGCCCCAACGGCGGCAAACTCGAGTTCGAGGCCGAAACACCGGTCGACCCGCTGACCTTGATCAAGCTGATCCAGGGCCAGCCCAAACGCTACAAATTCGAAGGCGCCACCCAGTTCCGCTTCCTGGTCCCGATGGAGCGCCCCGACGAACGTTTCAACACCCTTGAGGCGCTGTTCGAGCGCCTGACCCCACAGCCTGCCTAAGGAAGATCCATGCGTGCCATCCGTTGCCTGACCCTGCTGCTGGCGCTGTTCGCGCCAACAGCCTTCGCCGAAGGGGTGTATCAGGTAGAAATGATCCTGGTGCGGCAAAACAGCGTGCCCGCCTTCACCAGCCCGTTCGCGCCCGAAAACTGGCGCGCCGACGGCAACCCCCTGGACAAGGCGGCCGAGCGCCCGCTGGGCCTGGAGGACGAGGTCACCCGCCTGCAGGCCACCGCCGACTACACCGTGCTCATGCACAAGGCCTGGCAGCAGCAGGCCGGCAGCGAGCCCAGCCGCATCGCCCTGAGCGAGGGTGAAGAGCAGTTCGGCCACTTCCCCATCGAAGGCAACCTGAGCATCGCCGAAGGCCGCTTCATTGCCGTGCAGGCCAACTTCTGGGTCAACCAGCTCGACAGCAACGGTAGCGTGCTGCGCAGCGAGCAATTCAAGCAGAGCAACAGCAACGTCAAGGCCGGCCAGCTGACCTTCCTCGACGGCGGGCACCTGGCGGTGCTGCTGAAGGTGACCCCGGCCGGGATGCGCAAACTGCCGGCGCTTGACCCGGAGATGATGGAGCAGTGATGTGAGCGAGAGCGATGCGCAGTTCTTCGTCCGCGAGCATGACGGGTGGACGTTCACGTTTGACCGCAAAACCCTGCAGCGCGGCCTGGATTATGCCGAGGATGGCAGGAGCAAGATCGTATCGATCCTCGACCTGACCATCCGCGCTCAATGTGCGGGTTCCGGCGGCCGCGAATACCACCAACGCATCGAACTGGACATGACCGAGGACGGCCTTGAATGCGAGGGAACGTGCTCGTGCCCGGTCGGTGACAATTGCAAACACTGCGCGGCGGCGCTCTATGTGCTGGAACGTGGCCCGGACTTTATCGAAGGCGCGCCAGACCAGCCCCTTGCTGCCACGCAGTCAGCGCAGCAATCCCTTGAACTGCCCCCCGAACTCGCGCACTGGGTGGAGGCGCTGGAACTACCAGCAGCACCCACTGCGGAGCCTGCCAAGCGAAAAGGCCCCGCACTCTACTACGTGGTGAGCAACAACCATGGCCAATGCATGCTCAGCGTTTTCAAAGGCACCCGGCAGGCCGATGGCACCTTGAAGCTGGGCCGCCCCAGTTCGATGCCCGAGCTCATCTACTACACGCCCAAATACGTGACCGATGAGGACTTGCGCGCACTCCGGCTGATCGATGCCCTCGGCAAGGATTACAGCCTGCCGATTGCGCGACTGGAAGGCAAAAAGGGCGCCGAACTCTATGAGTATGCGCTGGCCACCGGCCGCTTGCTGTACGACGAACAACAGGCTCCACTGGCCCAAGGCCCGGACCTGCCTGCCGAATTTCGCTGGGTGCGACTGGACAACGGTAGCTATCGCGGCGCCTGGCACCATGATGAACATGCCCACCGGTTGGCACTGCCGCTCGACCCACTCTATTACGTGGACACCCAGAACGGGCAGACCGGCAAGCTGCTGCATGACCTTGACCCGTTCATTGCCAGTCAGTTGGCGAGTGCACCCACGGTTCCCGAGCACCTGATCATTCCGTTGAGCCATCGCTTGAATGCGCTGAACCGGCAGGTGCCGACCCCCACAACCGTGCGCAGCGAACAGATCGATGACATCCAGCCGCGCCCTCACCTGACCTTGGGCAGCCTCGAATTCAGCGCCTACATGCCCAAGACCGGCCGCATGCAGCGCCAGATGCAGCACCGCGCCGCGCTGTCGTTCGACTACGATGGCCTGCGCACCAGTGGCAACGACGACAAGCCACTGACCCGCCTGGTCGACGCCACCAGCCAGCGCATTCGCCGCCAGCCCAAAGCCGAGCAGGCACTGCGCAAAGCCTTGCGCGACCTGGGCTTCAAGGCCGCCACCCGGCAGAGCAAAGCCCTGCCCGACAGCGCCGGTGAGATGCACCAGTTGCCGGATGACGAGGCCTGGCTGCACTTTGCCCGCAACGACTTGGCACGCCTGCGTGAAGACGGCTGGGTGATCGATATCCACCGTGATTTTGCCTTCAACCTGCAAGAGGTGGACGACTGGTACGCCAACATCGACGAAGCCCCCGGCCATGAATGGTTCGACCTGGAGCTGGGCATCGTGGTCGATGGCCAGCGCCACAGCCTGCTGCCGATCGTGCTGCAGTTGCTGCGCAGCAACCCGGAGCTGCTGCGCGCCACCGAACTGGCCCGGCGCAGCGATGACGAACACCTGCTGATCGACCTCAACCGCGGCCGCCTCGACAGCCCTGCGTTGCGCGTCGCCCTGCCCTACGGCCGCATCAAGGCCGTCATGGGCACCCTTGGCGAACTGTACCTGCATGAACACGCCGCAGGCCCCTCGCTGCGCCTGGACCGTGCAGATGCCGCGCGCCTGAACGAACTCGATCACCTGCCGTTGCACTGGGAAGGTGGTGCGCATGTGCGCGATTTGGGCAAGCGCCTGCGCGATGCGCGCGACCTGCAGGTCGCGCCGCCCACGCAGCTGAACGCCACCCTGCGCCCCTATCAGCAACAAGGCCTGAACTGGTTGCAGGCCCTGCGCGAAATGGGTACCGGCGGCATCCTCGGCGATGACATGGGCCTGGGCAAGACCCTGCAGGCCCTGGCGCACCTGCTGCTGGAAAAACAGTCCGGGCGCCTGACCGCCCCGGCCCTGGCTGTGATGCCGACCAGCCTGGTACCGAACTGGCTCGACGAAGCCCAACGCTTCGCCCCCGACCTGCGCGTGCTGGCGTTACACGGCCCGGGGCGCAGCAAGCATTTTGCCGCGCTGCACGACTACGACCTGGTCCTGACCACCTACGCCCTGGTACCCCGCGACCTCGAACACCTGCGCGCGCAGCCTTGGCACCTGCTGGTGCTCGACGAGGCGCAAAACATCAAAAGCAGCACCAGCAAGGCGGCCCTCGCCGTCTGCGAATTGCAGGCCGAACAACGCCTGTGCCTGACCGGCACGCCCATGGAAAACAACCTCGGCGAGTTGTGGTCGATCTTCCACTTCCTGATGCCTGGCTGGCTGGGCGGCCTCAAGCACTTCAACCAGGCCTACCGGACCCCGATCGAACGCCATGGCGATACCGAGCGCCTGGCCCACCTGGCCAGCCGCATCCGCCCGTTCCTGCTGCGCCGAACCAAGGAGCAGGTAGCCACCGAGCTGCCTGCCAAGACCGAAATGGTCCACTGGGTCGAGCTCAGCGATGCCCAGCGCGACACCTACGAAGCCGTGCGCGTAGCCATGGACAAGAAGGTCCGCGACGAGATCGCCCGCAATGGCGCCTCGCGTAGCCAGATCATCATCCTCGACGCCCTGCTCAAATTGCGCCAGGTGTGCTGCGACCTGCGCCTGGTGAAGGGCGTTGAAACCAAGGGCAACCAGGCCGACAAGGGCAAGCTCGGGGCGCTTCTGGAAATGCTCGAAGAGCTGCTCAGTGAAGGCCGCCGGGTATTGTTGTTCTCCCAGTTCACCTCGATGCTGGCACTGATCGAGCAGGAACTGCAGAAGCGCAAAGTCCGTTACAGCCTGCTGACCGGCGACACCCGTGACCGCCGCACACCGGTGCAGGCATTCCAGCAGGGGGACAGCGAGGTGTTTCTGATCAGCCTCAAGGCAGGTGGCACCGGGCTGAACCTGACGGCTGCAGACACGGTGATCCACTTCGACCCTTGGTGGAACCCGGCAAGCGAGAACCAGGCCACCGACCGCGCTTACCGCATTGGCCAGGACAAGCCGGTGTTCGTATTCAAACTGATCACCCGCGGCACCGTGGAAGAGAAAATCCAGTTGTTGCAACAGGAGAAGGCGGCACTGGCCGCGAGCCTGCTCGATGGTGGGCAGGCAGGGCAGTGGCGGCTGGGGGATGAGGAGATCGAAGCGCTGTTCGCGCCGCTGCCTGGCAAGCGCGGGCGCTGAGCTTACGGCGTCCGCTTGGGGTTTACGGCGCCTTCAGAATCGAGCGCCGCGCGGGCGGCGCTCGATCTCCAATACACCTCAAGCCTCAAGACATGCGCCTCTTGGCCAAACTCAGTCGATCAACTGCGCCTCTTTCAAGGCCCCCAACGCCTCCAGCCAACGCGGCTGCTGGCGATAATCGGTACGCGCAAAGCCCTGCCCCTGCATCCGCGCAATGCGCGGCGAAGGCTTGACCTTGAGCCGCTGCGCCGCACTCAATGCCAGCTCCGCCGCCGCCCGGTCATTGCACACCAGGCCCATGTCGCAACCGGCGCTCAAGGCCGCCTCGATCCGGTTGGCGGCATCCCCGACCACGTGCGCACCGGCCATGGACAGGTCGTCACTGAAGATCACCCCGTCAAAGCCCAACTCGCCCCGCAGGATGTCCTGCAACCAACGCCGCGAGAAGCCCGCCGGCTGGTTGTCGACCTGCGGATAGATCACGTGCGCCGGCATTACCGCCGCCAGTTGCCCGCTGAGCCGGGTGAACGGCACCAGGTCCGCCTGGCGCAACTGCTCAAGGCTGCGCTCGTCAGTGGGGATGGCCACATGGGAATCGGCCTCGGCCCAACCATGCCCCGGGAAATGCTTGCCACAGGCCGCCATGCCCGCAGCGTTCATGCCACGGATAAAGGCCGCCGCCAACTGCGTGGCACGCTGCGGGTTACCTTCGAAGGCGCGGCTGCCGACCACGGCGCTGCGCTGGTGATCCAGGTCCAGCACCGGCGCAAAGCTCAGGTCCAGGCCTACAGCCAACACCTCGGTGGCCATCAACCAGCCGCATTGTTCCGCCAGGTACTCGGCGTTGTCGTTGTCGGCCAGCGCACGCATGGCCGGCAGGCGCACGAAACCTTGGCGCAGCCGCTGTACCCGACCACCCTCCTGGTCGACCGCCAGGATCAACTCAGGGCGAATCGCGCGGATCGACGCACACAGTTCGCGCACCTGGCGCGGGCTGTCGATGTTGCGGGCAAAAATGATCAAGCCGGCCACTTCAGGCTGGCGCAGCAGGTGACGGTCTTCGGCGGTCAGCCATTTACCGGCGATGTCCACCATCAGGGAGCCTTGCAGGCTGACGGTCATGGGAAATCCTTCATTGAAGACTTAAAGAAGCCCACTGGGGGCAAGCCGCCTGTTCGATGCGCACGCGGCAATGGGCCGGCACCCGGTCGAACAGGGCAAGCAAATCGGTGTTGTGCAGGCGAATGCAGCCATGGGACAGCGGCACGCCCAAAGGTTCGCTCAGCGGGGTGCCATGCAGGTAGATATAGCGCCGGAACGTGTCGACCGCACCCAGGCGGTTGACGCCCGGCTCGCAGCCACTGAGCCAAAGTATGCGGGTGAGCACCCAGTCACGCCCGGGGAACTGCGCCTGCAGCTCGGGCGACCAGACTTCGCCGGTCCAACGCCGCCCGCGCAACACTGCGTTCAGCGGCAGGCCCGCGCCAATTTTTGCCCGCACCTGATGCAGCCCGCGCGGGGTGCAGCCCGAACCGTTGCGCTCGCCAGCGCCGTTGCGCGCCGTAGAAACCACCATGCGCACGCACAGCCGCCCCTGGGTGAACCCATAGAGGCACTGGTCGGCAAGGGATATGTGCAAAAAATCGAGATCGGGCATGGGCGCTAGCTTAGCCGAAGCGCCCTGCCCCGCCCAGCCTTCAGGCCTTGGCGGTGGTGGCGCTGGTGCTGGTCTTGCTGCGTGGGCGCAGCTGGGCCGCTGCCATCGCTTCGTCGGTAACCCCGCTGTCGGCGCGCATGCCCGCAGCCAGGAATGGCACCATCAGGCGCATGACCTGTTCGATCGAGGTATTGATGCCGAAATCGGTCTCGGCGATGGCACGCAGGGCCTTGATGCCGGACATGCTGAACGCGGCGGCGCCGAGCATGAAATGCACGCGCCAGAACAGCTCCAGCGGCGGCACCCGTGGTGCAGCCTCGTTGACCAGCAGCATGTAGCGGCGGAACACCTTGCCGTACATGTCTTCCAGGTAGCGGCGCAAGTGGCCCTGGCTCTGACTGAAAGCCAGCCCCAACAGGCGCATGAAGATGGACAGGTCGTTATTGCTGCGCGGCTGCACGGCCAGGGCCTGCTCGACGAGCATTTCCAACAGCTCTTCGAGGCTGGGCTTTTGCTCCGGGCGCGCCTGACGACGCTCCAGCTCACGCTCGAGGCTGGCACAGAACGGCCCAAGGAAGCGCGAGAACACCGCCTGGATCAGGGCCTTCTTGGAACCGAAGTGATAGTTGACCGCTGCCAGGTTCACCCCGGCCTTGCTGGTAATCAGCCGCAACGACGTTTCTGCAAACCCTCTTTCCGCGAACAACTGCTCGGCAGCATCGAGAATGCGTTCAACGGTTTCCGATTGGGCCATGATTATTCCGCCAGACAAACAGGTGTTTGAAACATACGTTTCAGCCCTGCTTCTGTCAAGGCTCGGTGACCGGGCGGTCGCCATTTAAAAGCGCCCCATTACACGCTGCAAGCGACAAGTTGGCCCGCGCGGCACTTTTTGTTGCTGCTTGGCGCTTGCAGCTCATCCAGTACTGTATATAATCCCAGTCACTGTATAAAAAGACAGAGCGCTCACCATGTTGAAACTGACGCCACGCCAAGCCGAAATTCTCGCGTTCATCAAACGTTGCCTTGAAGACAACGGTTTCCCTCCGACGCGCGCTGAAATCGCTCAGGAGCTGGGCTTCAAATCGCCCAACGCCGCCGAAGAGCACCTCAAGGCCCTTGCCCGCAAAGGCGCCATCGAGATGACCCCGGGCGCATCCCGCGGCATCCGTATCCCGGGCCTTGAAACCAAGGCCGAAGAGAACGGCCTGCCGATCATTGGCCGGGTCGCAGCCGGCGCACCGATCCTCGCCGAGCAGCACATCGAGCAATCTTGCAACATCAACCCGAGCTTCTTCCACCCTCACGCCGACTATCTGCTTCGCGTACACGGCATGAGCATGAAGGATGTCGGCATCTTCGACGGCGACCTGCTGGCAGTGCACACCTGCCGCGAAGCCCGCAATGGCCAGATCGTCGTCGCCCGCATCGGTGACGAGGTGACCGTCAAGCGCTTCAAGCGAGAAGGCACCAAGGTCTGGCTGCTTGCCGAAAACCCCGAATTCGCCCCCATCGAAGTCGACCTGAAAGAACAGGAACTGGTGATCGAGGGCTTGAGCGTCGGCGTCATACGCCGCTGATCCAGGAGGCGCCATGCAGCAGTTCATTCACGCACCCGAGCAAGCCCAGTTGCCACTGTTCGAAGCATTTCTAGCCCAGCCCATCCTGCCCGGCCTGAAAGCCAGTGAGCAGGCGCGCAAGATCAGCCAGCCCGATCTGTTCAGCGAGCTGTCGCTGCGCGGCGCTGCCGGGCACTGCCAGAGCCTGTTGGCCCCGGTGCTGCGCGAACTGAGCGAAGAGGACGATGCCCGCTGGTTGACCCTGATCGCCCCACCCGCAAGCCTGACCCAGGCCTGGTTGCGCGATGCCGGCCTCAACCGCGAACGCATCCTGCTGCTGCACCCTCGTGGCAATCAGAGCCCACTGCAACTCACTTGCGAAGCGCTGCGCCTGGGCCGCAGCCACACCGTGGTCAGCTGGCTTGGCAGCGTCAATGCCAGCGCGCGTCAACTGCTGCTTCGCTCAGCCAGTGCCGGAAACGCACAAAGCCTGAACATCCGCCTCGGCTGATGTTCAGGCTTTGCCTGTCACTCAGAAACCGCTGATACCCTGCACGCCGATCAATGCAGAACGCGAGGGCCTTCTTCGCGTTCGAGCTCGCCGTCCATCAGGCGACCTGCCATCTGCACGCCCACACTGAGCATGGCCTTGGCCACTTCCACATGCTGACCCTGCAGGAACACCTTGGCGTCTTCCGAGAAATCCAGGGTTACCAGAGAGCCCTCATCCTCCGCACGACGCAGTTCGATCCGGCCATCAGGCAACTCGACAATTTCCAGAAAAGACGTAGACATAAAAGGCTGTTCTCCACGAAAGGCCAGTATTGTACCAGCCGCAGCGGCTATCAGCACTCACTCAACGCGTCACGGAAACGTCTCACCAAGCTTTTGAGGTTGCTGCGCCAGCTTTCCAATTCTTCACGCGACAGCGCGGGTTGCTCGGGCTCATCGAGATTGACGGCCTGGATCAACGGCTGGGTGACATCGGTTTTAGGCGTTTTTTTCGCGACCGGTGGTCGGAACAGATCGGCATAAGCACTGAGCATTTGCGCCAGCCAGGTTTCCCGCTGGCGGGACAATTCCAGCAGCTCGGCCACCTCCGGGATAGCAATCTCATTAAAAGCATCGCCAGCCAGCAGCTGCTCGACATTAGCCCCTGCCGGCAAGCGGTAGAAACCGCCGATCTCATGGCACAGCCCCAGCAGAGCACCGTACAGGTGGAACAGTGCCGATTCGCGTTCGGCCTGGACCAGGCCCTGGGCGTTCATTGCCTGGCCCTGTTCGGCCTTGGCCATGGACTCGAGTGCGAGGCCTGCGAAGAACAGCTTCTGATTGGTGCGGGTGTAGAGTTCCTGGGCCATTTTAATGCCCTCCCCTGAGATGCAGAACGATTGCAGCCAGTTTCCGGCAAGCCCTGCCCGGCCGCAAGCTGAATGTCCCTGAAATGACTGGGGGCCGCAAAGCGGCCCCCAGTTCAACGCCAATCAGCGTTTGTCTTCAACCTTCCACGCATTACCGTCGTAGAACGCCTTCCAGCCGGTCGGCTTGCCATCGACCTCGGACTGCACATACTGCTCCTTGGTCTTGCGGCTGTAGCGAATTACCGCTGGACGCCCTTCCGGGTCTTTCTGCGGTGCATCGCAGAGGAAGTGGTACTTCGGATCGATCTCATGCTTGTGCGGGACGATCTCCAACACCAGTGGTGCACGTGTCTCGCGGTTTTTCGGGAACTGACTGGCCGCCAGGAACAACCCCGAAGCACCGTCACGCAACACGTAGGTGTCATCGACCTTCTCGCACTTGAGCTCCGGCATGTCCACCTTGTCCATCTTCGGTGGCGCCGCCTCACCGCTCTTGAGCAGCTTACGGGTGTTCTTGCACGCAGGGTTGGTGCAACCGAAGAACTTGCCGAAGCGGCCGGTCTTGAGCTGCATCTCGCTGCCACACTTGTCGCACTCCAGGCTCGGCCCTTCATAGCCCTTGATGCGGTAGCTACCCTCTTCGATCTCGTAGCCCACACAGTCCGGGTTGTTACCGCAGATGTGCAGCTTGTGCTTCTCGTCCAGCAGGTAAGCGTCCATCGCCGTGGCGCAGATCGGGCAGCGGTGCTTGCCCAAGAGAACACGGGATTCCGACTCGCCTTCATCGTCCGCTGCAATTTCGTCACCCGGCACCAGGTTGACGGTTGCCTTGCAACGCTCCTTGGGCGGCAGGGTGTAGCCCGAGCAGCCAAGGAACACGCCCGTCGAGGCGGTGCGAATCATCATTGGGCGACCACATTCCTTACAGGCAATGTTGGTCATGGTCGGCTGGTTGGCACGCATGCCGTTTTCGGCCGACTCGGCTGTCTGCAGTTTTTTGCTGAAGTCGCCGTAGAACTCGTCGAGCACGTTCTTCCAGTCACGCTCGCCCTGGGCCACGTCGTCGAGGTTTTCTTCCATGCCGGCGGTGAAGCCGTAGTCCATCAGGTTGGCGAAGCTCTCGGACAGGCGCTCGGTGACGATGTCGCCCATCTTCTCGGAGTAGAAGCGGCGGTTGTGCAGGGTCACATAGCCACGGTCCTGGATGGTCGAGATGATCGCGGCGTAGGTCGACGGGCGGCCGATGCCGCGCTTTTCCATTTCCTTGACCAGGCTCGCTTCGGTGAACCGCGCCGGTGGCTTGGTGAAGTGCTGGCTCGGGTCGATCTGGATCAGCTTGAGCGCTTCACCCTGGACCATCTCCGGCAGTACGTCGTCTTCGCCAGGCTTGCTCTGTTGCGGCAGCACACGGGTGTAACCGTCGAACTTGAGGATACGGCCCTTGGCACGCAGCTCGAAGTCGCCAGCGGCTACAGTGACGCTGGTGGACAGGTACTGCGCCGGCGGCATCTGGCAGGCCAGGAACTGGCGCCAGATCAACTCGTACAGGCGCTCTGCGTCGCGCTCCATGCCACTGAGCTTGGTCGGGTGGGTGTTGACGTCGGAAGGACGAATCGCTTCGTGCGCCTCCTGAGCCCCTTCCTTGCTGCTATACACCAGCGGGTTTTCCGGCAGGTACTGCTTGCCGAACTCGCGCTCGATGTAGCCACGCGCCATGTCCAGGGCATCAGCCGACAGGTTGGTCGAGTCGGTACGCATGTAAGTGATGTAGCCGGCTTCGTACAGACGCTGGGCCATCATCATGGTTTTCTTCACCCCGAAGCCCAGGCGGTTGCTCGCCGCCTGCTGCAAGGTGGAGGTAATGAACGGCGCCGACGGCTTGCTGCTGGTCGGGCGGTCTTCACGCTTGACCACGCTGTAGCTGGAAGCCTTGAGCTTCTCCAGTGCAGCCATGGTCTGTGCTTCATTCAGCGGCTTGAAAGCCTCGCCCTTCTCGCGCGCCACTTCGAAACGCACCTTGGCGTTCTTGGCGGTGCCGAGGTCGGCGTGGATCTCCCAGTACTCTTCGGGGATGAAGGCGCGGATCTCGCGTTCGCGCTCGACCACCAGCTTCACCGCTACCGACTGGACCCGGCCGGCCGACAAGCCACGGGCAATCTTGGCCCACAACAGCGGCGAAACCATGTAGCCCACCACGCGATCGAGGAAGCGTCGCGCCTGCTGGGCATTGACGCGGTCGATGTCCAGCTCGCCCGGTTGCGAGAAGGCCTCCTGGATGGCCTTCTTGGTAATTTCGTTGAACACCACGCGCTTGTAGCGGCTGTCGTCACCACCGATGGCTTCGCGCAGGTGCCATGCGATGGCCTCCCCTTCGCGGTCCAAGTCGGTTGCGAGATAGATGGTGTCGGCGTCCTTGGCCAGGCGGCGCAGTTCTTCGATCACCTTTTCCTTGCCAGGCAGGATCTCGTACTTGGCCTTCCAGCCGTGATCGGGGTCGACACCCATGCGCGCCACCAGTTGGCGGCGTGCCTTTTCTTTCGGCGAAAGGGCCGGCGCCTCACCCGCAGCCTTGCCACGCTTGGCGGCCGGCTCTTTGCTAGCGCTGGCCGAACCGCTGGTGGGGAGGTCTCGGATATGGCCGATACTCGACTTCACCACGTACTGGTTGCCCAGGTACTTGTTGATGGTCTTGGCCTTGGCCGGGGATTCCACAATGACCAGCGATTTGCCCATGGATCGGAGTATTCCTGAATCTGAAAGATGAAAAACGCGTCAGGTGCCAGACGCGGCACCGCTATATATAGTGGCAAAAGAGTGAGGTCAAGCGCGGTCGTTCACACGTGCGACTTGCCAAGCAACCCTGGCAGCCCCTCTTCGGCCTTGACCAAAGCAAAGCGTGGCACCTGCTCGCCGTCAACCTCGACGGACTCCTGGAACATCGAAAGGGGGCGTACCCAGAACCCGTAATCACCATACAGGCATTGGTAGAACACCATCCACTCTTCGCTCTCGGAGTGCTGCGCAACACTGAAGACACGGTACTCAGGCCCCTTGTAGTGCCGGTATACGCCTGGCTGTATCTGCATGCTACTCACCCTCTTGAACAAATCTTGTAAAAAACAAAAACCGGGGCACATGGCCCCGGCTGCTGTCCCGCAACGCGATCAGACGCGTTCGAAGACAGTGGTGATGCCCTGGCCGAGGCCGACGCACATGGTAGCGACCCCCAGAGTACCGCCATTCTGCTTCATGACGTTGAGCAGGGTGCCGGAAATCCGTGCCCCAGAGCAACCGAACGGGTGGCCCAAAGCAATGGCGCCGCCGTGCAGGTTAACCTTCTCATCCATCTTGTCGAGCACTTTCAAATCTTTGAGCACTGGCAGGGCCTGTGCAGCGAAGGCTTCGTTGAGCTCGATGAAGTCGATATCGGCCATGGTCAGGCCGGCGCGCTTGAGGGCTTTCTGGGTCGCCGGCACCGGGCCGTAGCCCATGATCGCCGGGTCGACACCGGCCACGGCCATCGAGCGAAGCACCGCCAATGGCTGGATACCCAGGTCCATGGCACGCTGGCCAGACATGACGATCATGCACGAAGCGCCGTCGGTAATCTGCGACGAAGTACCGGCGGTAACGGTGCCACCTTTGGGGTTGAACGCAGGCTTGAGCGACGCCAGCCCTTCGAGCGTGGTTTCCGGGCGAATGGTCTCGTCGAAATCGAAGACCTTCAGGAAGCCGTTCTCGTCATAGCCCTGCATCGGGATGATCTCGTCCTTGAACTTGCCTTCGACCGTCGCCTTGTGGGCGAGCTGGTGCGAACGCAGGCCGAACAGATCTTGCTGTTCGCGGCTGATGCCATGCATTTTGCCGAGCATCTCTGCCGTCAGGCCCATCATTCCGGAAGCCTTGGCGGCATGCAAGGACAGGTGCGGGTTGGGGTCGACGCCATGCATCATGCTGACGTGGCCCATGTGCTCGACACCCCCGACCACGAACACATCGCCATTGCCAGTCATGATTGCCTGGGCGGCGGTGTGCAACGCACTCATCGATGACCCGCACAGACGGCTGACGGTCTGCGCCGCCGACGTATGCGGGATCGGGGTCATCAGCGAGGCCATGCGGGCGACGTTCCAGCCCTGCTCCAGGGTCTGGTTGACGCAGCCCCAGATCACATCCTCGACCTCTTTAGGGTCGACCTTGCCGTTGCGTTCCAGCAGCTTGGTGATCAGGTGCGCGGACATGTCTTCGGCGCGCGTGTTGCGGTGCATGCCACCCTTGGAGCGGCCCATTGGTGTGCGACCGAAGTCGACAATCACCACGTCTCTTGGATTGAGGCTCATATCAAATCTCTCGCTCTACTCTTGCGTTGGCCGCTCAGTTGAAGAAACGCTGGCCGCTCTTGGCCATTTCGCGCAGCTTCGCGGTCGGGTGGTACAGCGGCCCCAGGTCGGCGTACTGATCGGCCAGGGCGACGAATTCGGCGACACCAATCGAGTCGATGTAGCGCAGCGCACCACCGCGGAACGGAGGGAAGCCGATGCCGTAGACCAGACCCATGTCAGCTTCGGCGGCGGTCTCGACAATGCCGTCTTCCAGGCAGCGCACGGTCTCCAGGCACAGCGGGACCATCATCCAGTTGATGATGTCGTCGTCGCTGACTTCACGTTGCTCGAACACGATCGGCTTGAGCACGTCGAGCACGGCGGCATCGAACACCTTCTTCGGCTTGCCGCGTTTGTCGGTCTCGTAGGCGTAGAAGCCTTTGCCGTTCTTCTGGCCCAGGCGGTTGGCCTCGTACAGGGCGTCTACCGCCGAGCGGCGCTCGTCTTTCATGCGGTCCGGGAAGCCCTCGGCCATGACGTCGCGGCCATGGTGGCCGGTGTCGATGCCGACCACGTCCATCAGGTATGCAGGGCCCATGGGCCAGCCGAAGCGCTCCATGACCTTGTCGATGCGCACGAAGTCGACCCCTGCACTGACCAGCTTGGCGAAGCCGCCGAAGTACGGGAACAGCACGCGGTTGACCAAAAAGCCCGGGCAGTCGTTGACCACGATCGGGTTCTTGCCCATCTTCTTGGCGTAGGCCACGGTGGTGGCAACCGCCACATCACTGGACTTCTCGCCACGAATCACTTCGACCAGCGGCATCATGTGCACCGGGTTGAAGAAGTGCATGCCGACGAAGTTCTCGGGGCGCTTGAGCGCCTGGGCCAGCAGGTTGATGGAGATGGTCGAGGTGTTGGACGCGAGGATGGCATCCTCTTTCACCTGGCCTTCGACTTCTGCCAGCACAGCTTGCTTGACCTTAGGGTTCTCGACCACGGCCTCGACGACGATATCGACGTTGGCGAAATCACCGTAGGACAGGGTCGGACGGATGGCATTGAGTGCTTCAGCCATCTTCGCCGGGGTCAGGCGGCCCTTCTCGACGCGATTGCCCAGCAGCTTGGAGGCTTCATTCAAGCCCAGCTGGATGGCGTCCTCGCGGATGTCCTTCATCAGAATCGGCGTGCCCTTGACCGCCGACTGGTAGGCGATACCGCCACCCATGATGCCGGCGCCGAGCACGGCAGCCTGCTTCACGTCATGGGCGATTTCGTCATGGGCCTTGGCCTTGCGCTTGAGCTCCTGGTCATTCAGGAACAGGCCGATCAGGCTCTCGGCAACCGAGGTCTTGGCCAGCTTGGCAAAGCCAGCGGCCTCGATTTCCAGGGCCTTGTCACGGCCGAAGTTGGCGGCTTTCTGAATGCTCTTGATCGCTTCGACCGGCGCTGGGTAGTTCGGCCCAGCCTGGCCGGCGACGAAGCCCTTGGCCGTCTCGAACGCCATCATCTGCTCGATGGCATTGAGCTTGAGTTTTTCCAGTTTCGGCTGGCGCTTGGCCTTGTAGTCCAGCTCGCCACTGATGGCGCGCTTGATCAGGTCAAGGGCACCAGCCTGCAGCAGCTCCGGGGCGACCACGGCATCGACGGCGCCTACTTTCAGGGCGTCTTCGGCGCGGTTTTCCTTGCCGGCCGCAATCCACTCGACAGCGTTGTCCGAGCCGATCAGGCGTGGCAGGCGCACAGTACCGCCAAAGCCTGGGTAGATACCCAGTTTGACTTCAGGCAGGCCAATCTTGGCGCTGCTGGACATGATCCGGTAGTCGGCCGCCAGGCACATTTCCAGGCCGCCGCCCAGGGCGATGCCGTTGATGGCGGCTACGGTCGGCACTTCGAGGTCTTCGAAGGCGTTGAAGATGCGGTTGGCTTCCAGGTTGCCAGCGACCAGTTCGGCCTCGGGCAGCTTGAAGTTGTCGACGAACTCGGTGATGTCGGCGCCGACGATGAACACGTCCTTGCCACTGCTGACGATTACGCCTTTGACCGAAGCGTCGGCCTTGATGGCATCGACGGCTTGGCGAAGCTCGTTCAGGGTCAGGCGGTTGAATTTGTTGACGGACTCACCCTTGAGGTCGAACTTGAGTTCGACGATGCCACTTTCAAGAGCCTTAACCGTGATGGCTTTACCTTCGTAAATCATCAACTGATCTCCACGATATGGAAGCTAACTGTACACGCCGGTCGCTGCTGCCCAGGCAGGCCATGTGGCCCTGCCCCAGGCACACCCGTCAGCGCGCTAGTCGGGACTATGAACGAGCCGTGTGACATACAAACGCTCAATTCATACGCCCGTTTGATTTGGGTGTGCACACATTCTCCGAAAAGATCAGCGTTGTCAAATGCTCACGCACAGAGCGAAAACACGACTTTCCGGTCATTTTGTAGCGTCTGGGTACAAAGCATGACGTCAGTGATCACGGGGCATTCATGTCAGCGATTGACCACGAGGAGGAGGGAGTGACCCTGCGAGGGGAAGATTTTTCCGGCATTTCACTGGCAGCCGACTACACTGCCAATGGCTTCAAGCATTCCCGGCCTGCCTGGCCTTTTCTGCGCAGCAGAACGCAAAGCGGCGACTTGGCACCCCACCCCTTCAGGGGCTCTGCCAAGCCGCCGCTTTGTCGTTAAGCCATGTGTCAGGCGAGTGTTTCGAAGACCTGGGCAATATCCTGCAATACAGATTTATCGCCCCGTTCGGTCCAGTACAAGGCGATCATGCGCGGGTCGGCTTCGACCTTGTAGACGCTGGCGGGCAAGCGCGCAAAGGCCTCGGCAAGGCGCGGGTCCTCACACGGCTCGCGCCACTGGTTCCACCACACGCCCGGCGTGACCTGCCAGTAACAGAAGCTGTCCTCACGCCCCCGGCGCCGTGCGCGATGGTACTGCGGGCAGGGGCTTGGCGGCTCCTTTTCCAGCCAGTGCGGCCACTGCTGGGGCGCCAGCTGCATGGCCAGCCCCATGCGCCGCGCTTCCAGGCGCAGGTTCATCTGCTCGCTCTGCTTGCGCGACGTGCGCAACCAGGAAAGCGGGCTGAGAATCAGCGCAAGGATTGACACCACCAGCAATACCGTCATATCAGTAGACCCCATAAAGCGTTGCAAATGAGCTGGTTAGCCATTTTTCACGGAAGACCCGCCCGAAAGCGACCATACTTCTTCTATCGCGATTGTCAGGAGTACCGCTCATGTCCTACGAACATCTTCTGGTTGCCGTCGACCTGACCGAGGAATGCGACCCGGTGATCAAGCGTGCCATGGCGCTGGCAGCGCCGTACAACGCCAAGGTCTCGCTGGTGCACATCGTCGAACCCATGGCCATGGCTTTTGGCGGTGACGTCCCCATGGACCTGTCGCAACTGCAGCAACAGCAGTTCGACCAGGCCAAAGAGCGCATGGACCGCCTGTTCAACAAGTACCCGGACATCCAGCGCGGCGATTCGCACCTGACCTACGGCCAGCCACGCCAGGAAATCCACCAACTGGCCAAGGACCAGAAGTGCGACCTGATCGTCGTGGGCAGCCACGGCCGGCATGGCCTGGCGTTGCTGCTGGGCTCCACCGCCAACGATGTACTGCACGGCGCACCCTGCGATGTGCTGGCAGTGCGCTTGCTGAAGAAGGAATGAGTTGACCTGTGCCAGCTTCTTCGCGGGTTTACCCGCGAAGAAGCCAGTGCAGACCAAAAGCTGATCACCCTTCCAGCTCGGCCCAGCGCTCTACCAGCACATCCAGCTCTGCCTGCAACTGCTCGATCTTGGCCAGCACCGCGGTGGTCTCTTCGATCGACCGCTGATAGAAACCTGGTGCATTGACCTCTTCCTGGGCCGCCGCCATGCGCTGTTCGACCTCGTCGATTTGCCCAGGCAGCATCTCCAGCTCACGCTGCAGCTTGTAGCTGAGCTTCTTCTTCGAGGCATCGGCAGCAGCCGCCACCGGCGCCGGTGCCGCTTGCACTTCCTGCTTCTCAACCACTGCGCTGTTGAGTTCGGACTTGCCGCCTTTGCTCTCGGTTACCCCCAGCAGCTTGGGCGAACCGCCCTGACGGATCCAGTCCTCATAGCCGCCGACATACTCGCGTACCTTGCCCCCACCTTCGAACACCAGGGTGCTGGTGACGACGTTGTCGAGGAAGGCCCGGTCGTGGCTGACCATCAGCACCGTGCCCTTGTAGTTGGCCAGCACCTCTTCCAGCAGTTCGAGGGTTTCCACGTCCAGGTCGTTGGTCGGTTCGTCGAGCACCAGCAGGTTGGCCGGCTTGCTGAACAGCTTGGCCAGCAGCAAACGTGCACGCTCGCCACCCGACAGCGCCTTGACCGGGGTCCGGGCACGCTGGGGGCTGAACAGGAAGTCGCCCAGGTAGCTCAGCACGTGGCGGTTCTGGCCATCGATCTCGATGAAGTCACGGCCTTCGGCCAGGTTGTCGATCACGGTTTTTTCCAGATCGAGCTGATGACGCATCTGGTCGAAATACGCCACTTCCAGCTTGGTGCCACGCTCGACCTTGCCCGAGGTAGGCTCCAGGTCGCCGAGCATCAGCTTGAGCAAGGTGGTCTTGCCGGTACCGTTGGCACCCAGCAGGCCAATGCGATCCTGGCGCTGCAGGACCATGGAGAAGTCCTTGACCAGCATCGGGCCTTCGGCATGGGCGAAGCTGACGTTCTCCAGCACCATGACCTGCTTGCCGGACTTGTCGGCCGCTTCGATCTGGATGTTCGCCTTGCCCTGACGCTCACGGCGCTCGCCGCGTTCGACGCGCAAGGCCTTGAGGGCACGCACACGCCCTTCGTTGCGGGTACGGCGGGCCTTGATGCCCTGGCGGATCCACACTTCTTCCTGGGCCAGGCGCTTGTCGAACAGCGCGTTGGCGGTTTCTTCCGCGGCCAGCGCGGCTTCCTTGTGCACCAGGAAGCTGGCGTAGTCGCCGTTCCAGTCGATCAGGCCACCGCGGTCCAGTTCGAGGATGCGGGTCGCGAGGTTTTGCAGGAAGGAGCGGTCGTGGGTAATGAACAGCACCGCACCATTGAACCCGCGCAGCGCCTCTTCAAGCCAGGCGATCGCACCGATGTCCAGGTGGTTGGTCGGTTCATCGAGCAGCAGCAGGTCAGGCTCGGACACCAGCGCCTGGGCCAGCAGCACACGGCGGCGCCAGCCACCGGACAGCTCGGCCAGGGTCTTGTCGGCGGGCAGTTGCAGGCGGCTCAGGGTGCTATCCACCACTTGCTGCAGGCGCCAGCCGTCACGGGCTTCGAGTTCGTGCTGAACGTGCATGAGTTTTTCCAGGTCTTCGTCGCCCTGGATGTTCTGGCTCAGGTGGTGGAACTCGGCCAGCAGCGCACCCACGCCGTCAAGGCCCTCGGCCACCACATCGAACACGCTGCGCTCGTCGGCCAGCGGCAACTCTTGCGGCAGCTCGCCGATTTTCAGGCCCGGGGCGCGCCAGATCTCACCGTCGTCGCCCTTCTGTTCGCCCTTGACCAGGCGCATCATGCTCGACTTGCCGGTGCCGTTGCGGCCGATGATGCACACCCGCTCACCACGAGCGATCTGCCAGGACACTTTGTCCAGCAGCGGCATGGCGCCGAATGCGAGGGACACATCGCTGAATTTGAGCAGGGTCATATTGGTCTCCAGAAATCGGGCGCGCATTCTACCTGACTTGGGGCCCGAGGGCATTAAGTTGACCACCCTGCGAGGGCTTTACGACATCTGGTCGAACTTAATGTCTTGATACAAGCACTGTGCTTTCATCTGCCGCCGGCAAACGGCTAAGCTAAGGCCATAGCTTCCAACAGTGCTGGCTTCGCCGTCACTTCCCCATGGTTCAACTGCCCGGACGTATCATGCGCAGCCGCCTGTTACAGATTGCATCCTGCCTGCTGCTTACCGCCGCCACCGCCAGCGCGGCGCAGGCCCTCGACCTCACTCAACAACGCCAGTACTACGACGAGGCCAAGCGCGCCCTGGCCAAGGGCGACAAAGGCCCTTACCTGCGCTATGCCCAACAGTTGCGCGACTACCCGCTGACGCCTTACCTCACGTACGACGAGCTGACCGCGCGCCTGAAAAACGCCAGCAACGAGGAGATCGAAGGGTTCCTGGCCAAGCATGGCGACCTGCCCCAGTCCAACTGGATGAAACTGCGCTGGTTGCGCTGGCTGGCCGAGCGCGGCGAATGGAATACTTTCGTCAAGTACTACGACCCCAAACTCAATTTCACCGAACTGGACTGCCTCAACGGCCAGTACCAGTTGAGCCACGGCCTGCGCGCCGAAGGGTATGCCACGGCCGACAAGCTGTGGAACGTCGGCAAGTCGCAACCGGCGGCCTGTGACACCCTGTTCGGCATGTGGGCCGCCGAAGGCCAACTGACCGAGGCCAAGCGCTGGAACCGCGCCAAACTGGCGGCACAGGCACGCAACTACGGCCTGGCCAACAACCTGGTCAAGACCTTGACCACGCTCGGCCCACAAGGGCGTCTGCTGATCGACGTGGCGCAAAAACCCGAGCTGCTCAACCAGCCATCGCGCTTCAGCCCGGTCAACGAAGCCATGTCCGACGTGGTAAGCCTCGGCCTGCGACGCCTGGCCCGGCAGGACCCGGAGCGGGCCATGGGGCTGCTCGACGACTACGCCCAGCGCATGCACTTCTCGCGCGATGAAAAAGTCGCCATCGCCCGCGAAATCGGCCTGACCCTGGCGCGCCGTTACGACCCTCGCGCGCTCGACCTGATGACCCGCTACGACCCCGAGCTGCGTGACAACACCGTCAGCGAATGGCGCCTGCGCCTGCTGCTGCGCCTGGGCCGCTGGGAGGATGCCTACGAGCTGACCAAACGCCTGCCCCAGGACCTGGCCAGCAGTAGCCGCTGGAAGTACTGGCAAGCCCGCAGCCTTGAGCTGGCCCAGCCGAACAACCCGCAGGTCACCCTGCTGTACAAGACCGTGGCGCGCGAGCGTGATTTCTATGGGTTCCTTGCAGCCGACCGGGCGCAGACCCCCTACCAGTTGAACAACAAGCCACTGGTACTGAGCCCGCAACTGGTCAGCAAGGTGCGCAACACCCCGGGCATCCAGCGCGCGCTGGAATTCCATGCCCGCGGGCAGATCGTCGATGGGCGCCGCGAGTGGTACCACGTCAGCCGCCACTTCAACCGCGACGAGATGGTCGCCCAGGCACGCCTGGCCTACGACCTGCGCTGGTACTTCCCGGCCATCCGCACCATCAGCCAGGCGAAGTACTGGGATGACCTGGATATCCGCTTCCCGATGGCCCACCGCGACACCCTGGTGCGCGAGGCCAAGGTCCGTGGGCTGCATTCGAGCTGGGTGTTTGCCATCACCCGCCAGGAAAGCGCCTTCATGGAAGATGCACGCTCCAGCGTGGGCGCCAGCGGCCTCATGCAACTGATGCCGGCCACCGCCAAGGAAACCGCGCGCAAGTTCAGCATCCCGCTGGCCTCGCCTGCGCAGGTGTTCAACCCGGACAAGAACATCCAGTTGGGGGCCGCGTACCTGAGCCAGGTACACAGCCAGTTCAATGGCAACCGGGTACTGGCTTCTGCGGCCTATAACGCAGGCCCCGGACGAGTACGCCAGTGGCTCAAGGGCGCCAAGCATTTGAGCTTCGATGTCTGGGTCGAATCGATACCCTTCGATGAGACACGTCAGTATGTGCAGAACGTGCTGTCGTATTCGGTGATCTACGGGCAGAAGCTCAACTCGCCGCAGCCGCTGGTGGATTGGCACGAGCGGTACTTCGACGATATGTAGCTGCGTCGGGGTCGTGTAGGGGCCGCTGCGCGGCCCTTTCGCAACGGAAGGCCGCGCCTACAAGACCTCGACTTCCATACCTACTTCAAGTACGCCACTGCCATCCACGGCCAGGTTCTGGCCGAACAACACATCCCCCTCCTTCTCGCGGAACGTCTTGAGCGTAGTCATCGGCTCGCGGTCTGCGCTGCGCTCGCCGGTCAACGGGTCGATCGTGGTGAAAATGCAACGCACACTGGGCTTGAGCACTCGAAACTCCAGCGCGCCGATGCGAATCCGCTTCCAGCCATCCTCGGCAAACGGCTCTGCACCCTGCACCACCAGATTCGGCCTGAACCGCAGCATCTCCATCGGCCGGCCAATGCGCCGGTTCAATTCGTCCAACGAACCCTGGCCGATCAACAGCAGCGGAAAACCATCCGGAAACGCCGCACGGTCACTGTTGAGGCCATAACCATTGGGCAGATAACGCGCCCGCTGTTCCGGGCAATAGACGAGCCGCACGTCCTTGCCAAGCAGCGCCGACAGCCACAGCGCTGCCGCATCGCCGGCATCCGGTACCCGCAGGGTGTCACGCCAGAGGGTCACCCCCCGCAGGTCGTCGTCTGCAAGCGGTACGGGCACGCGAAGTGGCGCCTGCCCTGGGGCCTCCAGCAACAACTGCCCGGCAGCATCGTAGCTCGCCCTGAGCTGGCCGAGCTGTGGCCAGGCACGTTGGGTGAGAAAGCGGCCATTGTCTGCCTCCACCACCATCCAGCGACGGTCACCCAACAACCCCAATTGGCCAACCGGTGACGCCTGCAGGCTTTGCGCCCGCCCCGACTTCACCGGGTACCGATACAACTCACTCAGAAACATCCCTGCCGCCTCGCGTCATTCAAAACGCCAAGCTTATACCCCGCAGGGCCCGGTATCACGCAGTAGCGGAATCCAGCAGCAGCCGCTGCTTGACCACCTCGACCAGACGATCCGGCTGGAACTTGGACAAGAAGTTGTCACAGCCAACCTTCTTGACCATGGACTCGTTGAAACTGCCCGACAACGAGGTGTGCAGCACCACGTAGAGCTGACGCAGGCGGGCATCGCTGCGGATCTCGGTGGTCAACCGGTAGCCGTCCATCTCCGGCATTTCGGCATCGGTGAACACCATGAGCAGCTTCTCGCAAACATCCTCACCGGCATCGGCCCAGCTCTTGAGCAGGCGCAAGGCTTTCAGACCATCGCTGGCCACGTGCAACTTCATGCCCAGTTGCGACAGGGTGTCGCGCAACTGCGCCAGGGCTACGCTGGAGTCGTCCACCAGCAGCACTTCACGCCCTCTGGCGCGGGCCAGCACCGGGTCGGCGAGGCGTTCGCCGGAGACCTTGGCGTTGTAGGGCACGATCTCAGCCAGCACCTTCTCCACATCAATCACTTCGACCAGTTGCTCGTCGACTTTGGTGATGGCGGTGAGGTAATGCTGGCGCCCGGCACTGGTAGGCGGCGGCATGATCGCTTCCCAGTTCATGTTGACGATGCGGTCCACGCCACCCACCAGGAAGGCCTGCACCGAGCGGTTGTATTCCGTCACGATGATGGTGCTGTCCGGCCCAGGCTGCAGTGGGCGCATGCCAATCGCCTGGGACAGGTCGATCACCGGCAAGGTCTGCCCACGCAGGTTGACCACCCCGCAGACGAAGGCATGGCGCTGCGGCATCAGCGTCAGCTTGGGCAGTTGCAGCACCTCCTGCACCTTGAACACGTTGATCGCAAACAGCTGCCGACCTGCCAGGCGAAACATCAGAATTTCCAGGCGGTTCTCACCCACCAATTGCGTGCGTTGGTCTACCGTGTCGAGAATGCCAGCCATTGGAAGCCCCCAGGCTTGAGTCGAAAAGTTGAGTTCTTCACCCTGTATCGGCGGATTCACGCACACCTTGACCCTTGCTGGAAAATGCCGCCGAGGCAATTGATATCACTTTACCATCATGCTTTACTGCGGGCACTTCACGGTGGTTGTCTGCCGCTTTGCACCTTGTTGCACCCTAGCCGCACATCAGGGAAACCCTTAGTGGCAATCGGGTGCAACCTGATGTTCGCGATATCCATTAGCCATTAATGTGACACCATTCTCATTGCATGAATGGAGTCAGGCTTTTGCTCGCTATCGTATCGCCGTGTCCGCCCCTTGCTGCAGCTCCAAGCGCTGGAGCGTCCTGATGGACAGTGCCTTATCGTTTGAAGCTGCCCTGCAGGAGTTTCTGCTGGATGCGCATGTCTTGCTGACTCAGTCCCAGGAGTGCCTGCAGCACCTGGAGCTGATCGACAACGATGCAGATGCCTGCAAGTGCCTGAACACCGCCCTCGACACCCTGGCCCGCCGTGCCAGCCGCCTGCAATTGGTTGAGGTTGCCCACTACACCACCGTATTGCAGCAACTGCTGGCACCCGCCTGCGAGCAGCAACGCCTGGTGCGTGGGGCCTTGCCGGCGACGGATGCCTGCCTGACTCTGCTGGCCTGGCAACTGGAGCTGACAGACCCCAGCACCGGGCAGCTGAACCTTGATAGCGGTGAACAGGTCACGCTGCTTACTGAATTGGCCAGTGTTTTGGAACAACCGCTACCGCAAACGTGTGCCTCGTGCGAAGAACAGGGCAGCCACTGCCTTCACCCCCACGCAGACGCTACCCCCGACACGCGCCCTCGCGCTGCGCATTAACTCACCCGAAGAGCAACTAAGGGCCTTGTTCAAGCCCACGATGGTCTAACTTGGAAGTTCCCCCAAGTGTCGGCCGCAATACCGCTGGCATTAACCCGCTAGTTGCTCTGAAAGTGATTGCCAGCCGAATAACGGATGGCATTTTGCTACTTGCGCTAATCGGACGGACGTCCCGGAATACCCCGTAAACCATGAGGTTTCAAAGCGTTGCCCAGCAGCGACCAACGCCACGCGAAGTGTTACCATGCTCGCCAGCGAATGCCTGCAGTCTGTAACAAGGCTGATTGAGGACGTGACCCGGCAAAACTTCGAAAGTAATGCGCCAGAGCCTCTAGCAAGACGTGTGCAAGGCCTCCATCAGCAACACTTCAGTGGCTTCTCTATTTATGTTCCCACGCTTGAAGACTCCCCTGCGCTGCTGCTCCCGTACTGCGCTGCTGCGCTGGACGACGATAGTATTGTGCGTGGCCTCGGTGGTCGCCAACCTGCTGCTGTACATGGCCGGCAAACCGATGCCAGCCAGCCTGTTGCTGCTGCACGCTGCGGCGATGCTCGGCGTGGGCCTGCAGGTAAGCCTGGGGGCAGGGTCGATCCGCCTGCACCCGGCAGAACTGGCCAAGCGCATGCTCAAGGTTCAAGAAGGCGAGCGCCAGCAGCTGAGCCGCGAACTGCATGACGACATCGGCCAACTGCTCACCGCCGCCAAGCTTCAGTTGCAATGGCTGCAACGGCGGGTGCCCGATGAACTGCACAGCCACTGCGATACCCTGCGCACCACGCTCGACGACGCCCTTGGCAACGTGCGCGATGTTTCCGCCTTGCTCAACCCGCGGCAACTGGCCAGCCTTGGGCTCGAAGCCAGCCTTCGCGCGCACCTGCTGCGCACGCTGGAAAACACCGACGTGCACTGGAGCCTGGCATGCAACCAGCGCCTCAGGGGCATTGACGAAGCCGTCGCGATGGCAGTGTTTCGCATCACCCAGGAGGCCGTGACCAACATGCTGCGCCATGCCCAGGCGCGCAACCTGTCGATCCGCCTGCAACGCAGCCCCGGCGGGCTTGCCTTGAAGATCGAGGACGATGGTCGCGGTTTTCTCCCCGCCAGGCACCCGGCCGCGTCGGGCCAGCGTGGCCTGGCTGGCATGCAGGAACGCGTGACAGCCTTGCAAGGCCGCCTGCAGATCACCAGCCAGCCGGGCCTTGGCACGCAGATCGAAGCCCTGTTCCCGTGGCCGCCGCGCACCCGGGAACGCGCCAGGACCTTGACCGCCCATGACCTGTAAATTGCTGCTGGTCGACGACCACTCACTGATACGCGCCGGGGTGCGCGCGCTGGTCTCCGACATCCCTGGCTACTGCGTGGTCGGTGAGGCCGACGACGGCAATCTGTTACTTGAGCAGGTGCGCACGCTGGCACCCGATATCGTTTTGCTGGACATCTCCATGCGCTCGACCAGCGGCCTGGATGCCCTGACCCAACTCAGCGCCAGCGGCAGCACCTGCAAGGTGCTGATCCTGTCGATGCACACCGACCCGGACCTGATCATGCGCGCCCTGGAAAGCGGCGCCCATGGCTACCTGCTCAAGGACACCAGCGCCACCGAACTGGAGCAGGCCCTGTGCGCCCTGCGCAACGGCGAGCGCTACCTCAGCCCGGCAATCGCGCACACGGTCATCAACCAGGCATTGCTGCACACTCAGCATCGCAAGCAACCGAGCGGCGAGCGCCACACCCTGACTGCCCGCCAACTGGAAATCCTGCGCCTGATCGTGCGGGGCAAATCGACCCGGGAGATCGCCAGCGGCCTGGGGCTTTCGATAAAAACCGTGGAAACCCACCGCTCGCAGATCATGAAACGCCTGCAGATTCACGATGTGGCAGGCCTGGTGCTATACGCGGTGCGCGAAAAAATCATCAGCCTGGACGACTGAGCAACGGCGACCCGGCCGGCAAGTGCAGGCGCAGCGCCGCTGGCCTTGCCTCGAAGCGCAGGCTGTCGGCCTGCAACGGCTCGCCATCGAGGTTGATGTCCAGGCCCTGCGAGCTCTTGATTTCAACCCACGGCAACCTGGCCCGCACAAACAACCCATCGCCGGCCACCAGGTCGCGCAATGCCCCCACCACCTCCTGCGGCGCCGGCAAGATGGCGATGTCGAGCAGGCCATCGTCAGCCAGCGCATCCGGGCACAGTACCTGGCCACCGCCGGCCTGCCGGCCATTGCCGATACCCAGTGCCAGCACGTCACCTTGCCAGTGAAAATCCGGGCCCTGCAGCTCTACCGACGCCGCCTGCAACTCGCTGAAACGCGACAACCCCGTGAACAGATAGGCAGCAGCGCCCAGGACCTTTTTCAGGTCCTCGGAGGTGTTCGCCGTGACCTGGCTGCCGAAGCCACCGGTGGCCATATTGAGAAACAACTGATCACCGACCTGCCCCAGGTCGATTGGTTGCGCCGGGTTGTTCAGCAGCGCCAGCGCCTCTGCCGGCTCCAAGGGCACCCCCGCAGCCTTGGCAAAATCATTGGCGGTGCCCAGCGGCATCAGCGCCAGGCTGGCGTCGGTCGCCGCCAGGCCCATGGCCTCTGCCACATCGCGCAAGGTGCCGTCACCGCCCCCGGCGACGATATGGCTGTAGCCGGCTGCCAGTGCCTCGGCCACCAGGCGCTGGGCATCCCCGGCCTCCCAGGTTACCCGCACATCCAGCACCCAGCCGGTCTCGCGCATCGCCAGAACGGCACTGCGCAGCGCTTCGTTCATCGCCTGCTTGCCGTGCAGGATCATCATTGCCTTGCGCCCTTGCATCGCGCTTCTCCGAGAAAAATGACCAACCCTGATCTCGACCACTGACGCACACTGATCGTTGCATACCGAACACAATAAACAATGGATTTCAGCCATTTTCCACACACCCGCCAATGCCCGGCTATGCTCAGAAAACGCACAGTTGACAAGTATTTGACCCAAGCGCTGAAAATCACCCCGCGAGTCAGCATATTGACTCGGTCAACCTTGGGCCCCTATTTCCGATAGCCATGGACGCGCCCCGGCAGCAGTGATCAGCTGACTGCCGATGGGCGCGTCTTTTCATCCGCGATCTGTTGCGAGGATTCCGGGACATGCGCATTCTCTGGACACTGCCCTACCTGCCTTGGCCGACCACCAGCGGCAGCAAGACCCGGCAATACCACCTGATGCGCGCACTCGCCCAGCGTGGCCACCGGATCACCCTGCTGGTGCAGTCCAAGATCCCCTTGAGCGACGCTGCCCGCGAAGCCCTCGAGCCCTTGCTCGAACGCTTGATCGTAATGCCCAGGCGTGCCCTGCACAGCCCGCTCAACCTGCTGGCATCACCGATCATCGACTACCCCATGCGGGCGATCATCAATGGCCTGGCGCCCTGCCTCAGGCACCGCTTCGAGCAATTGCTGGACGAGCCCTGGGACGTCATCCAGATCGAGCACAGCTACAGCTTCCAACCGTTCGAGAAGGCCCTGCAGGCCCGCGGCCTGCCCTACATGCTCAGCGAACACACCTTGGAATCGGTCATGGGCGGCGCTCGCCATGACCGCCTGCCGCTGTGGCTGCGCCCACTCAACGCATTTGATCGCTGGCGCTATCGGCGCTGGGAGCAACGGGTACTGCGCCAACCCACTGAAGTGGTGGCCGTCAGCAGCCATGACGCCGAGCTGATCGCCCAGATCAGCGGCCGCCCGGTGAACGTGGTGGTCAGTGGCGTGGACTGCGACTTCTATCAGCAGGTGCAACCCTCGCTGCACAGCCAGCGCCTGCTGTTTGTCGGCAACTTCGAATATGGCTCCAACCTGGAGGCCATCGAATGGGCGCTGGAAGAGATCATGCCGCAGGTATGGATGAGCAACCCAGCAGTGCGCCTGGCCATTGCCGGCCATGCCCTGCCCGCCAGCTGGAGGCTGCACTGGAACGACCCACGCATCGAATGGGTCGGTTATCGCCCCGACCTGCGCGAGCTGCAGCGCCGCTCGGCACTGTTCTTCGCCCCCCTGCTTTATGCCGGGGGCTCCAAGGCCAAGGTGCTCGAAGCGATGGCTGCCGGGCTGCCGGTGATCACCACCAGCAAGGGTGTTTCAGGGCTGACCGTGAACAACGCTGAACATTACCTGGGCAGCGACGATGGCGACCAACTGGCGCTGCTGATCACCCAGTTGCTCAACCAGCCGTGGCGCATGGCGCAGTTGAGCGAAGCCGGCCGGCAATTCGCCCGCCAGCGTCACGACTGGAGTGTCGCGGCGCAGCAACTGGAAAACGTGCACATGCGCCTGCACCAGGCACAGCCCACCGACGCTACGCAATTGGTGGGAGGCTGGCTCGGTCGTTCAGCCAAGTAGCTCGCTGAACGGGATAAACGGCACGCTGTCACCCAGCTTGGGCGTGCTGCCTTCGCGCACCTCCACCAAGCCTTCGGCCCAGGCCGCACTGCGCAGCACCCCAGAGCTCTGGTTCTTGTAGATGTGCACCTGGCCATGCTCGATGCGGGCGCGCAGGTACTCGCGCCGCATGCCTGGCTTGGGCCAGTCGAAGCCTGCCGGCATGTCGAAGCGCAGCGGCGTGACATCGGCCACACCCTGGCGCCGCAACAGGTACGGCCGCGTCAGCAGGCCAAAGGTGACCAGCGTGGAAGCCGGGTTACCCGGCAGGCCGATCACCGGCACACCGCGAAAATGGCCGAAGGTCAGTGGCTTGCCCGGCTTGATAGCCAGCTTCCACAAGGCCAGTTCGCCGGCCTCACGCAAAGCGGCCCCCAGGTAATCGGCCTCGCCAACAGAGACACCGCCGGTGGACAGGATCAGGTCAACATCGCCCAGTGCCCCCAGGCATTCACGGGTACGCGCCAGGTCATCAGGCAGAATACCCGCATCCCGAACCTCGCACCCCAAACGCTGCAACCAGCTGACCAACAGGCGACGGTTGCTGTTGTAGATCTGCCCTGGTCCCAAGGGCTGGCCAGGCTCGATCAGCTCGTCACCGGTAGACAGCACGGCCACGCGCACCTTGCGCACCACGTCCAGGCGGGCCTGGCCGAGGGTTGCAGCCAAGCCCAGCTCGATCGGCCCCAGGCGCGTACCGGCGCTCATCACCTGCTCGCCCTGACGCGTTTCCTGGCCTTGTGGGCGGATGTTCTGGTCGGTTTTCAATGGTTCGAGGAAGCGTACCCGACCGTCGTCAGTCACGTCGGCGTTTTCCTGCATCTCGACACAGTCAGCGCCGGCCGGCACCGGTGCGCCGGTGAAGATGCGCGCACACGTACCTGGCTGCAGGGGCTGCGGGGCATGGCCGGCAAAGATACGCTGACTGACCGGCAAGGGCTCGCCCTGCCAGTCCGCCAGGCGCAGGGCGTAGCCATCCATGGCGCTGTTCGGCCAAGGCGGCAGGTCGAGAGACGCCACCAGGTCGCTGGCCAGCACGCGCCCCTCGGCTTCGGCCAACGGCACGTTTTCGGTTTCCCGGATCGGTGCGGCCTCTGCCAGCGCAAGCAACCGCGCCAAGGCGTCTTCCACCGGCATCAGCGGCCGGGCCTGATTGACCTCAGCCACGGCTTTCACAGGCCGCTGCCTGCTTCAGGTGTGGCACGAAATTGCAGGGGCGATGGCGGGCATCGAGCTGCTCGGCGAGGATGCCGTCCCAGCCGGTGCGCACTGCATTGGTCGAGCCCGGCAGGCAGCACACCAGCGTGCCATTGGCCAGGCCTGCCAGCGCGCGCGACTGTACGGTAGAGGTGCCGATATCGGCCACGGAGATCTGCCGGAACAGCTCACCGAAACCGTCCACCTGCTTGTCCAGCAGGCAGGCCACGGCCTCGGGCGTGCTGTCGCGGCCGGTGAAACCGGTGCCGCCAGTAACCAATACCACCTGCACGCCTTCCTCGGCGATCCAGGTCGCGACCTGGGCGCGAATCTTGTACAGGTCATCCTTGAGCAACACCCGCGCCGCCAGTTGATGACCAGCCGCAGTCAGGCGGTCGACGAACAGTTGGCCGGAGGTGTCGGTGTCGAAGGTACGCGTGTCGCTGACCGTCAGCACGGCGATGTTCAGCGGCACGAAGGGGGTATCTGCCTTGGCTTTCATGGGTGTCCGTCACAAGAAGATGGGATGGCGCATTTATAACACAGCACACCCCCGACACAGCGGCGCGCCCCTGTGCCCTTGCCCTTGCCCTTGGTCAATACTCAGGTTTTGCCGCTATGCTGCACTGTAAAGGAACTTGCGCGGACGCCCTGCGTCATAACTGTCATCTAGCACCATCGCACTGGAGAAACACGATGATTCAACGGACCCTTCCCGCCTTTCTGCTTGCCCTGGGCCTGGGCGCCCTCGCTGGCTGCGCATCGCCAACCGTCATTACCCTGAACGATGGTCGCGAGATCCAGGCAGTGGACACCCCTTCGTTCGACGAGGACTCGGGCTTCTACGAATTCGAGCAACTTGATGGCAAGCGTACGCGCCTGAACAAAGACCAGATCCGTACCGTCAAAGAGCTGTGATCTGGCTTCCCTTTTTGGCAAACGCCCTTTTAACAACAAGGGCTTGCGTGCAAAAAAGGGATGCAGTAGGATTTCGTTCATCGGAGTGTAGCGCAGCCAGGTAGCGCGTCTCGTTCGGGACGAGAAGGCCGCAGGTTCGAATCCTGTCTCTCCGACCACATCCTATTCAAGAAGCCCGCCTTGCGCGGGCTTTTTGTTGTGCGCCAAAAATGCCCCCTGCATGCACAGGGGGCGGCAGGCGCGGCTTACTGCTCGGCCTGCACGGGCACGTACAGCAGTTGCAAACGCTCGCTGCTCCATGCCCGAGTCTGGTTGGTCAGCTCAAGGTTGTTGTTCAGCTTCTGCCCGTAGCTAGGTACGATCTGCTTGAGCCTGGCCTGCCATTCAGGGCTCTTGAGGCGGTCCTTGAAGGTCTTCTCCAGCACCGTCAGCATGATCGGCGCGGCAGTCGAAGCGCCTGGCGAGGCCCCCAGCAGCGCGGCGATAGTGCCGTCCTGGGCAGCGACCACTTCAGTGCCGAACTGCAGCACGCCACCGAGCACCGGGTCCTTCTTGATCACCTGCACGCGCTGGCCGGCCTGCAGCAGCTTCCAGTCCTGGTTCTTGGCATTGGGGAAGTACTCGCGCAGGGCATTCATGCGGTCGTCGAAGCTCAGCATCAATTGCCCCATCAGGTAGGTGCTGAGGTCGATGTTGTCGATGCCGGCGTTCACCATCGGCAGGATGTTGTGGCTGTTCAGCGACGCGAACATGTCCAGCAGCGAGCCGTGCTTGAGGTACTTGGTGGAGAAGGTCGCGAACGGGCCGAACAGCAGCACCTGCTTGCCGTCGATCATACGTGTGTCCAGGTGCGGGACCGACATAGGCGGTGCACCGACCGACGCCTTGCCGTACAGCTTGGCCTGGTGGCGCGCAACCACGTCCGGGTTGTCGGTCATCAGAAACTGGCCACCCACCGGGAACCCGGCATAGCCTTCGGCTTCGGGGATGCCCGACTTCTGCAACAGCTTGAGCGCGCCACCACCGGCACCGATGAAGACGAACTTGGCGTTGACCGCCACTTCGTTGCCGCCATTGGCCAGGTCGGCCACCACCACCCGCCAGGTGCCGTCATCGTTGCGCACGATGTCACGCACTTCATGGCTAAGGTTCACGCTGACGTTAGGGTTGCGGGTCATCGAGGCGAACAGCTGACGGGTGATCTCGCCAAAGTTCACGTCGGTGCCGATCGCCATGCGCGTGGCTGCGACCTTCTGTTGAGGGTCACGGCCTTCCATCACCAACGGCGCCCATTGGCGGATCTGCTCGTGGTCTTCGCTGATCTGCATGCCACGGAACAGCGAGCTGTGCTGCAGGGCAGCGACGCGCTTGTGGAGGAAGGCAATGTTGTCGTCGCCCCACACAAAGCTCATGTGCGGCACGTTGTTGATGAACGTTTTCGGGTTGTTCAGCACGCCTTGCTCGACCTGGTAGGCCCAGAACTGCTTGGAGACTTCGAATTGCTCGTTGACGCCCACGGCCTTGCTGATGTCGATGCTGCCATCCGTGCCGACACTGGTGTAGTTCAGTTCGCAAAACGCGGAGTGGCCGGTACCGGCGTTGTTCCAGGCGTTGGAGCTTTCTTCGCCCACCTGGTCCATGCGCTCGTAGACGTCGACCTTCCAGTTCGGCTCCAGCTCGGTAAGGTAGGTGCCCAAGCTGGCACTCATGATGCCGCCGCCGATCAGCAGGACGTCGACGGTCTTGTCCGGCTCTGCGGGTTTGGAGCAGCCGATGACGCTCAGGCAAAGGAGCGTCAGCAGGATTTTTTTCATTAGTAGCGCAATCCGATTGAAGTGAAGGATTGGCGCCCTAAAGCAGAGAGTGTGCCAACTGGCATTAGACCAATGGCTAAGGGGTGAGACACCCGGTCGCATGGCGACAATCCGCCACAGTTGCGCCAGGTTCAGCGCAACAGTGGCGGATTTCCCCGCGCCGGAGGGTCAGGCCGTCAGCCGCGAAGTCACTTCCCCCAACTGCCCGGACAACCCATGCAAACGCTGCCCGGCCTGCTCGGTCTGCTGCACAGCTGCCTGGTTGGTGGTAGCGATGCGGGTAATTTCGATCAGGTTGCGCGAGATGTCCTCGGCCACGCTGGTCTGCTCTTCGGCCGCCGTGGCGATCTGCCGGTTCATGTCACGGATCGCCTCCACCGCCGAGGTGATGCGCTGCAGCATCTGCCCCGCCTGCTGCACCTGCTCGGCACCCTCCTCGCTGCGCTGCTGGCCACTTTCGATGGCCTTGACCGCCTCTACCGCACCCGACTGCACCGCTTCGATGATCTGGTGAATTTCGGCGATCGATGCAGCGGTGCGCTGGGCCAAACTGCGCACCTCGTCGGCGACCACCGCAAAGCCGCGCCCGGCCTCGCCCGCACGGGCCGCCTCGATGGCTGCATTGAGCGCCAGCAGGTTGGTCTGCTCGGCAATGCCGCGGATGACTTCGAGCACCTTGCCAATCCGCGTGCTGTCATGCTCCAGGTCACGGATCACCGCGGCGGTACCGGCGATTTCGCGGTTGACCACGCCAATGATGTCGATGGTCTGCTGCATCACCTGCTCGCCAGCCTGGGCACTGTGATCGGCATCATCGGCCGCGCGGGCGGCGTCGGCGGCGTGGCGAGCCACCTCCTGAGCGGTGGCGGACATCTCATGCATGGCCGTCGCCACCTGATCGGTGCGCTGGAACTGGTCATGCGTGCCCTGGGCCATGTCAGCCGCGATGCTGCGCAGCTGGCCACTGGCGCCTTCCAGCTCCTGGGCATTGTCCTTGAGCCGGCCGACTGTCTCGGCAAGAAAATCACGCAGGGTATTGGCCGCACGAGCCAAGCGCCCCAGTTCATCTTCACGGCGGCTGTCCACACGCGCAACGAAGCGCCCCTGGCTCAACTGCGCGACATACTCGATCAACTGGCGAATCGGCTCGATCAGGCTGCGATTGACCAGCCACAGGCTGAACAGGCCGACCAGCACCGCCGAGCCCAGCATCACCAGCAAGCCCAGCCACACCGTACGCTCTGCGCTGGCGTTGATGCTCGATGCACGCTCGCGCGCATCGGCGCGCAGTTGTTCGACCAGCTCGCTCATCTGTTCGCTGGCGGCACGGTCCACGCCCTTGACCGCAAGGTCGCCTGCAACCGGGTCACCACCTGCGGCGACAAACGCCTGGCGGCCCTGCGCGTAAGCCTGGCCCAGTTGCAGATGGCTGGCACGCAGCTGTTGCAGCGGCGCCTTGAGCTTGGCATCGCTGCTGTCGATCAGTTGCCCAAGCACCTGCTGCACCTGCTGCTCGCGGGCCTGGAACTGCTGCCAGTACTTGTCCAGCTCGGCGGGCTGACGACCGCGCAGCAGCACGTTCTTCCATTCCTGCACCTGGATCTTGAACTGCAGGTTGGCCTCATCGATCAATTGCGAAGCCCGCAAGGGCCCATCCACCAGCTCGGCGTAGCCGCGCACGCTGGAAGACAGAAACTGGAAACACACCAGCGCGATCAGCAACATCGCTACCAAGCTGCCGCCGAGCAGGGCGAGAATTTGCACTCTGAGGGATTTACGCAACATCGCGATCTCAAGACCAAAGGAAAGGAACGGCGCACGCTTGCGGCGCCGGGTAAGACATTCCATGTCCCCGTAGGCTCACTCGCAAAAAAAAGGCTGCCATCGTTCGATAGCAGCCGGCTTGAGCACTTGCACAACAATTGAGACAAATAGTGTCAGGCAATTCCTACAGAATTGTTACAGAACCACGACAGGCTAGCCCGTGGTGAACTGCAGCGAGGCTAATCGGGCATACAGCGGGCTTTCTTCGATCAACTGGCGGTGCGTGCCTATTGCCACCAGGCGCCCCTTGTCGATCACCGCGATGCGATCGGCGTGCTGCACCGTGGCCAGACGATGGGCGATCACCAAGGTGGTGCGACCGGCCATCACACTGGGCAGCGCCTGCTGAATCAGGTGTTCGCTTTGCGCATCAAGGGCGCTGGTAGCCTCATCCAGCAACAGGATCGGCGCATCGACCAGCAGCGCCCGGGCAATCGCCAAGCGCTGCCGTTGCCCGCCCGACAAGCCGATGCCACCCTCCCCCAGCGGCGTCTGGTAGCCCAGCGGCAGTTGCTGGATGAATTCGTCGGCATGCGCACCGCGCGCCGCTGCCTCGACCTCGGCCAGCGTCGCCCCTGGGCGGCCATAGCGAATGTTGGCCTCGACCGTACCGCGAAACAGCGACGGGTTCTGCGCCACCAACGCGAACTGCTGGCGCAGCTCGGCCGGGTCGAGTTCAGTGATGGCCTGGCCATCGAGCAAGATGCGCCCCTGCTGAGGGTCGTAGAAGCGCAGCAGCAGGTCGAACAGGGTGGATTTGCCGGCGCCCGAAGGCCCGACCAGGGCCACGGTCTGCCCCGGCTCGATCGCCAGGCTCAGGCCGTCAATGGCCGCAACCGCAGGCCTCGACGGGTAGGCGAAATGCACGTCTTGCAACGCAATACGCCCGACAGCACGCCGCTGAGGCAGTGAGGCGGCTACGCGCGGCGGCAGGATTGCACTGCGTGCCGCCAACAGCTCGGCAATGCGCTCGGCCGCACCGGCGGCGCGCTGCAGCTCACCGATCACCTCGCTGAGCGTGCCGAACGCACTGCCGACGATCAGGCTATAGAACACGAAGGCAGCCAGCTCGCCTGCCGAGATACGCCCGGCAATCACGTCCATGCCCCCGACCCAGAGCATGACCCCCACCGCGCCGAGCACCAGCACGATGACCAGGGTGATCAGCCACGCACGCTGGGCAATACGCTGCCGGGCCACGCTGAAGGCCGCCTCGACGGTGCTGGCGAACAGTTCGCGATCGAGCGGCTCATGGTTATAGGCCTGCACGGTCTTGATCTGCCCCAGGGTTTCGGCGACGTAGCTGCCGACATCCGCCACCCGGTCCAGGCTCTGCCGCGACAGGCTGCGCACGCGCCGGCCGAACAGCAGGATCGGCGCCAGCACCAGCGGCAAGGCCACCACCACGATGCTGGTGAGCTTGGGGTTGGTGATGAACAGCAGCACCACGCCCCCTACCACCATCAAGGCATTGCGCAGGAACATCGACAGCGAAGAGCCGATCACCGATTGCAGCAAGGTTGTGTCAGCCGTCAGCCGCGACTGGATCTCGGAGCTGCGGTTGTCTTCGAAGAACCCAGGGTGCAGCCCGACCAGGTGATCGAACACCGCACGGCGGATATCAGCCACGCAGCGCTCGCCGATCCACGACACCAGGTAGAAGCGGCTGAAGGTACCCACCGCCAGTGCCAGCACCAACAGCAGGAACAGGCCAATGGTCTGGTTGAGCTGGTGCGCGGAGCGGGTCATGAAACCCTGGTCAACCAGCAGGCGGATGCCCTGCCCCATGGACAGAGTGATTGCCGCCGTGACCACCAGTGCCAGCAATGCCAGGAGCATTTGCCGGCGATACGGGCGAACGAACTGCCAACCCAGGCGCAGGGCGCGACGTTGGCCAGGGGAGACGGATTCGGGCATGGCGGCAACCAAAGCGGCAAGGAAGCAGCAGACTACCACTCATCGGAGCGCGAGGAACGCTTGGGGGTGACTATAGCCTTTCGATCTAAAAGGGCTCTGGAGCTTTACCGCCGTTTCTGTTGGACTGTCAGGGCCGTGACAGTCGAGGATCTGTCACAGGCCAGTCACGGCGCAGGACTACCCTGAGCTTGAACCTGATGAGGAGACAGGACATGAGCTTGCAGCACAGCAGCGATACCCCGAAACCCCAGAACAACCCGCAACCCCAGGTGTGCGGCTCGATCATCGACGCCCAAGGGCGCGAGGTTCCGATCACCGAGCAGATGATCCAGAAAGCCTGCCAGGAACTGGAACAAAGCCGGGGCACTAAAGCCCGTAAAGGCTGATCGGCTAATTCATTGCAACCCGGCGCCTGCGCCGGGTTTTTATTGCCTCGGCCGGCGAAAAGGCCGACGCAGGCACATCACTCAGACCAACACCCCACCCAGCGCACTGACCAACTGCGCCAATTGCGGCGACTCGCCACGAATCCGCACCGCCAGCCCTTCGATTTCACGCCGAGGTGGATACTGCTTGCGCAATTGATCGAATGCCACCCGCTGCTCGGCCGGGTCGTCGCTCAAGCTACGGCGGAAGTCTGCATCGTCACGGCGCGGGTCGTACACGGCGCGGCACAAGGTGGCCAAGGCCCAGGCCGGGTCTGTAGTGGCATCGAGTTCAACTTGCGCCAGCGGCGGCTTGGGCAGCAAATCGGCCAGGCGCACCTGCTCCGCTTCGCCCAGGTGACGGCACAACGCCTGGTAGATCTGCGCAGTGCCCCGCTGCCGGCCATCGAGGCTGTAGCCGGCGATGTGCGGCGAAGCCAGCGTGCACAGGTCGGCCAGTTGCAAGTCGACCTGCGGTTCGCCTTCCCACACATCGAGCACGGCATGCACGTCTTCACGGTCCAACAGCAGCTCACGCAAGGCATCGTTGTCCACCACTGGGCCACGGCTGGCATTGATCAGCCACGCCCCTGGGCGCAACCGTGCCAGTTGCGCCTGGCCCAGCAGGTGCCAGGTGGGGTACTCGCCGCCCCGCTGCAAGGGGGTGTGCAGGCTGATCACATCGCACTGTTCCAGTACCGCCTCGAGGCTGACGTAATCGCCCCCTTCGGCGGCCTGACGCAGCGGGTCGCACACCAGCACTTTCCAGCCCAGGCCATGCAGCACACGCACCAGGCGGCCACCGACCTCCCCCGCGCCCACCACGCCGTACGTGCGCTTGGGTAGCGCGACACCATCCAGCTCGGCCAGGGTCAGCAGGCTGCCCAGCACATAGTCCACCACGCCGCGGGCATTGCAGCCCGGCGCGCTGCTCCAGTGGATGCCAGCCTCGGCAAAGTAGTCCAGGTCGAGGTGGTCGGTGCCGATGGTGCACGTGCCGACAAAACGCACACGGCTGCCTTCAAGCAGTTGGCGGTCGACCTTGGTCACCGAGCGCACCAGCAGCACATCGGCGTCCTTGACGCTGGCGGCATCGAGGCTTCGGCCCGGATAGCGGCGGATCTCGCCGAAACCTTCGAAGAAGGCATCGAGCAGCGGAATGTTCTCGTCGGCAACTATCAGCATGGCGCTCTCCTGTCAGGGGAACGCAGTGTAGGCGCTACGCGCGGCGTGTTCCAGAGCGGCTCAGTCGGCTTTCTTGCGGATCCAGTACAGGAAGGTGCCCGCGTCCTCTTGCTGCTGCAGCAGTTCATGGCCGAGGAAGTTGCAGAACTTGGGGATGTCGCGGCGGGTCGACGGGTCGGTGGCAATGACCTTGAGCAAGCCACCTGCAGCCAGGCCACGCACGTGCTGGTGCAACATCATCACAGGCTCGGGGCAGTTCAGGCCGGTGGCATCGAGGACGGCGTCGGGGGTGAAATCAGTCATGGGCGGCTCCAAAATATTCATCATTGTCGCGCATCGTGCGGCGCGCACCAAGGGCCGCGCGCCGCCCACGCACTCAACGCGGCTTCAGGTCCAGCCTGCGCAGATGGCAGGTCACTTCCTCACGGTCGTGATACAGCTGCTTGCAGGCGATCGAAACCCTGATCTTGCGCGCCTTGAACGTGGCCTGCATGCGGTCGAGCAGGCGCCGCACCTCGGTGTAACGTTGCTTCATCGGCAGCTTGAGGTTGACCACCGCCTCGCGGCACAGCCCTTCCCCCAGCCAAGTTTCGATCAATGCGGTGGTCCGCGCCGGCTTCTCGACGATGTCGCAGACCATCCAGTCCACCGGCTGCTTCGGCTGCCAGGTGAAACCATCCGCCATCAGGTGCTGGACCAGCCCGGTGTCCATCAAGCTCTCGGCCATCGGGCCATTGTCGATGGCGGTGACCAACATCCCGCGGCGCACCAGCTGATAGGTCCAGCCGCCAGGCGAGGCGCCCAGGTCGACACCGGTCATGTCATCACCCAGGCGCTGGTCCCACTGCTCGCGGGGGATGAACTGATGCCAGGCTTCTTCCAGCTTGAGGGTCGAGCGGCTGGGCGCTTCACGGGGAAACTTCAGGCGCGGGATGCCCATTGGCCAGAGCGCGCTGTTGTTGGCCGCAGCCTGGCCGACAAATACCCGCCGGCCAGTGATGAAGCTCAGCAGAAGGCGTGGACGGCTGGCGTCTTCAACCAGGCGACCGGCTTTTTCCAGGGCCTTGCGCAACGGCACCTCGAACTTGCGGCAGAACGTCGACAGCTCCTTGCCTTCGTTGCTGTCGAGCACTTCCAGCCACAGGCTGCCGAACACAGGCAGGCTGGCCAGGTGCTCGAGCAATACGCTGATGCGATCGCTCTCCGGCAACTCGACGAAACTGCCACGGGCCCACTGCCGCGGGAAGATCAGCTCAGCGAAGCGCAGTTCCCCCATCAGGCGCTCGGCGCCATTGTCCTCGGTGCAGACAAACTCGGCACTGGCGCTCTGCGCTTTGCCTTTGGCATAGCCGACAACCCCCAGGCGGGCGGCATGTTCGCTGATCTCGGCGCAGACCTCGCCCTCGAAACCGGGCCGGCAATGCATGAACAGGGTACTCATCTCTCACTCCACTACGGCGGGCGCACCACAGGCGCCGGCAGGGCGGCGATGATAAAGGAAGTTCGGAACCTGCGACACGTCCCGCCGGTCCAGAAAAGGGTCAGGCAGGCCAAACCGGTCTAACCTGACCATTCAGCCAGGTCCGTACCGTGCGGATCGAAACAGAGCGGTGACACCGGCAAACACCCAGATTTGCCGGGCACCGGCGCAGAAGGAGTTGGCAATGCCCTCGCTCGATAGCCTGAACACCCTCAAGACCCTCAAGGTCGCCGACCAGACGTACCACTATTACAGCCTTACCGAGGCCGCCCGCCAGTTGGGCGACCTGCAACGCCTGCCCATGTCGCTCAAGGTGCTGCTGGAAAACCTGCTGCGCTGGGAGGACGGCAAGACCGTCACCGGTGACGACCTGCGCGCCATTGCCCAATGGCTGGAGGCGCGCCGCTCCGACCGGGAAATCCAGTACCGCCCTGCCCGGGTGCTGATGCAGGACTTCACCGGCGTACCCGCCGTGGTCGACCTGGCAGCCATGCGCGCCGCCATGGCCAAGGCCGGTGGCGACCCGCAGCGGATCAACCCGCTGTCGCCGGTCGACCTGGTAATCGACCACTCGGTGATGGTCGACCGCTATGGCACGCCCCAGTCGTTCAGCGAGAACGTCGACATCGAAATGCAGCGTAATGGCGAGCGCTATGCCTTCCTGCGTTGGGGCCAGAGCGCCTTCGACAACTTCCGGGTAGTACCGCCGGGCACCGGCATCTGCCACCAGGTCAACCTGGAATACCTTGGCCGCACCGTCTGGACCCGTGAAGAAGACGGCCGCACCTATGCCTTCCCCGACACCCTGGTCGGCACCGATTCGCACACCACCATGATCAACGGCCTGGGAGTGCTGGGCTGGGGTGTTGGCGGCATCGAGGCCGAAGCCGCGATGCTCGGCCAACCCGTGTCGATGCTGATCCCGGAAGTGATCGGCTTCAAATTGACCGGCAAGCTGCGCGAGGGCATCACCGCCACCGACCTGGTGTTGACCGTGACGCAGATGCTGCGCAAGAAAGGGGTGGTGGGCAAGTTCGTCGAGTTCTACGGCGATGGGCTGGCCGAGCTGCCCCTGGCCGACCGTGCCACCATCGCCAACATGGCCCCCGAGTATGGCGCCACGTGCGGCTTCTTCCCGGTCGACCAGGTGACCCTTGACTACCTGCGCCTGACCGGGCGCCCCGAGCAGACAGTGCAACTGGTCGAACAGTACTGCAAGGCCCAAGGCCTGTGGCGCCTGCCTGGCCAGGACCCGGTGTTCAGCGATGCCCTGGCCCTCGACATGACCGACGTCGAGGCCAGCCTGGCCGGGCCCAAACGCCCGCAGGACCGGGTCGCCCTGGGCCAGGTCAGCCAGGCGTTTGACCACTTCATCGAACTGCAACCCAAGCCACTGGCCAAGGAAGTCGGCCGCCTGGAAAGCGAAGGCGGCGGCGGTGTGGCGGTGGGCAACGCCGATCAGGCGGGCGAAATCGACTACAGCCATGCAGGCCAGACCCACACCCTGCGCGACGGTGCAGTGGTCATCGCCGCGATCACCTCCTGCACCAACACCTCGAACCCCAGCGTGATGATGGCCGCCGGGCTGGTGGCGAAAAAGGCCCTGGAGAAGGGCCTGCAGCGCAAACCCTGGGTCAAGAGCTCGCTGGCCCCTGGCTCCAAGGTGGTCACCGACTACTTCAAGGCTGCCGGGCTGACGCCGTATCTGGATGAGTTGGGTTTTGACCTGGTGGGTTACGGCTGCACCACCTGCATCGGCAACTCCGGCCCACTGGATGAAGCGATCGAGCAAGCCATCGGCAGCGCCGACCTGACCGTTGCCTCGGTGCTCTCGGGCAACCGCAACTTCGAGGGCCGCGTGCATCCGCTGGTCAAGACCAACTGGCTGGCCTCGCCGCCGCTGGTAGTGGCTTACGCCCTGGCCGGCAGCGTGCGCCTGGACCTGACCCGCGACCCGTTGGGCACTGGCAAGGACGGCCAGCCAGTGTACCTGCGCGACATCTGGCCCAGCCAGCAGGAGATTGCCGCCGCCGTTGCCAAGGTCGACACCGCGATGTTCCACAAGGAGTACGCCGAAGTCTTCGAAGGCGACGCGCAGTGGCAGGCCATCGAGGTGCCGCAAGCGGCCACGTATGTCTGGCAGGAGGCATCGACCTACATTCAGCATCCACCGTTCTTCGACGACATCGGCGGGCCGCCGCCGCAGGTCGAGGACATCGAGGGTGCACGCGTGCTGGCCCTGCTCGGCGACTCGGTCACCACCGACCACATCTCCCCGGCCGGCAACATCAAGGCCGACAGCCCCGCCGGGCGCTACCTGCGCAGCAAGGGTGTGGAACCGCGGGACTTCAACTCCTACGGATCGCGCCGGGGTAACCACGAGGTGATGATGCGCGGCACGTTCGCCAACATCCGTATTCGCAACGAGATGCTTGGGGGTGAGGAAGGGGGCAATACCCTATTCGTGCCAACGGGCGAAAAGCTGTCGATCTACGATGCCGCCATGCAGTACCAGGCCCAGGGTACGCCGCTGGTGGTGATCGCCGGCCAGGAATACGGCACAGGGTCCAGCCGTGACTGGGCCGCCAAGGGCACCAATCTGTTGGGGGTCAAGGCGGTGCTGGCAGAAAGCTTTGAACGCATCCACCGGTCGAACCTGGTGGGCATGGGCGTGCTGCCCCTGCAGTTCAAGGCCGGGCACGATCGCAAGCAACTGGCGCTGACCGGCAGGGAGCGCATCGATGTGCTGGGGTTGAGCGGTGCTCATCTACGGCCAGGCATGAGCCTGACGCTGCGTATCACCCGCGAGGACGGGCAGCAGGAGCAGATCGAGGTGCTGTGCCGCATCGATACCTTGAATGAGGTGGAGTACTTCAAGTCGGGGGGGATTCTGCATTATGTATTGCGCCAGTTGATTGCTGGTTGAGATGCAAGGCTTGGCTGGGGATTTCACAGGCACCGCAAATCCCCAGCCAACGCCACCACCCCCCTCCACCCTCTCTCGGCGGCCTCATTCCGCTATCGGCTACTGGCTCTTGGCCAGCCATTGAGTCATCATCAGACTCACACGTCACCAAACAGCCTTAAAAACGCAAAAATGACGCCATTTTGATCAAACGTGCCTGTTCCCTAGCTCATTCCGAATAATGGCTTATTGCCACAAATCAAGCCCATTAAATATCCATTCAATAAAACCAGCGGCTTGCCGATACCTCACGAAAGCCTTGCGGATTCTTTGCGGATTACCCACCCATGCGTAACAACCAGCCGATTACCCAGAGAGAACGGACTTTCCCTGCCCAGCAGCGGTTGATCTCCACCACCAACGCCAAGGGCGTGATCAGCTACTGCAATGACGCGTTTATCGAAATCAGTGGGTTCACCCGCGAAGAGTTGACCGGCGCGCCGCACAACCTGGTGCGTCACCCGGATGTGCCCGCGGCCGTGTTCGCCCACATGTGGCAAACCCTCAAACAGGGCCAGCCTTGGATGGGCATCGTCAAGAACCGCTGCAAGAACGGTGACCACTACTGGGTCAACGCCTATGTCACGCCGATCTTCGACAATAACCAGGTGGTCGGTTTCGAATCGGTGCGGGTCAAACCCACCGCCGAACAGATCCGCCGAGCCGAAGGCCTCTACCAGCGCCTGAACCAGGGCAAGTCGGCGGTGCCGCGACGTGATCAATGGCTGCCGATTCTGCAGGACTGGCTGCCGTTCATTCTGGTAAGCCAGGTGGGCTTCCTGATTGGCAACTGGCTTGGCCACTCCTGGGGCTTCGGCCTGGCGGCGGCCCTGTCGGTGCCCCTTGGCCTGCTCGGCCTGAGCTGGCAGCAACGTGGCCTCAAGCGCCTGCTGCGCCTGGCGGAACAAACCACGTCCGACCCCCTCATCGCGCAGATGTACACCGATAGCCGCGGCGTTCAGGCCCGCCTGGAAATGGCCATGCTCAGCCAGGATGCACGCATGAAAACCTGCCTGACACGCCTGCAGGACAGTGCAGAACACCTCAGCGAACAGGCGCGGCAATCCGATGCCCTGGCCCACAAGAGCTCTTCGGGGCTGGAGCGCCAGCGGGTGGAAACCGAGCAAGTGGCGGCCGCCGTCAACCAGATGGCTGCCACCACCCAGGAAGTGGCCAACCATGTGCAACGCACTGCCGACGCCACCCAGGAAGCCAATCGCCTGACCAGCCAGGGCCGGCAGATTGCCGGTGAAACCCGTGAGGCCATCGAGCGCCTGTCGGCGGCAGTGGGTGAAACCGGTGCAACGGTGACGCAACTGGCCAAGGACAGCGACGAAATCGGCGGTGTGGTCGATGTGATCAAGGGCATCGCCGACCAGACCAACCTGCTGGCGCTGAACGCCGCCATCGAAGCCGCCCGCGCCGGAGAGATGGGCCGTGGTTTTGCGGTCGTGGCCGACGAGGTACGCCAGTTGGCCCAGCGCACTGCCGAATCCACCGGGCAGATCCACGGCCTGATCGCCAAGCTGCAGCAGACAGCCAGCAACGCCGTACTGACCATGGAAACCGGCCACCGCCAGGCACAGGAAGGGGTCGACCGGGTCATGCAGGCCGATGAAGCGTTGGTCGGTATCAGCGAAGCGGTGGCCAATATCACCGACATGGCGACCCAGATCGCAGCCGCTACCGAAGAGCAGACTGCCGTCGCCGACGAGATCAGCCGCAACATCAGCACCATTGCCGACCTTGCCGACCAGACAGCTGAACAGGCCCAGCATTCGGCGCTGCTCAGCGAGGAACTGACCAGCACTGCCGGTAGCCAGTATTCGCTGGTGGAGCGTTTCAACCGCTAAGACACCGAGCCTTGTGTGATATTGGGGCGGCCTTGGCGGGCCGCTCCTACCAGTCCAATTGCAACCGGCTCTCGAAATACCGCTCCTCACCCGTCAACGGATCTTCGAAACGCAGGCTCTGCGCCAACAGTTTCAAAGGCCGCTGATAATCGTCATCGGTCTGCAGCAGTTCGGGGTAGAACGGATCGTTGCAGATTGCCGCGCCCAATGCCGCCATGTGTACACGCAATTGGTGGGTCTTGCCGGTCACCGGCGACAGACCGTAGCGCCATAACTCGCCACGCGTCTCCAGCACCTGGGCCAAGGTTTCGCTGTTGTCAACGCCCTCCACCTCCTGCATGCGGAAGAACGGCTCGCCATGCACCAGGCGGCTTTTGTGCACCAGCGGGAAGTTGTGCTGGGGCATGGCTGCGGCGATGGCCTGGTAGCGTTTGTCGATCCGCCGCTCGGGGAACAAGCGCTGGTAGGCACTGCGCGTCTGGGGGTTGGCGGAGAACAGCACAAGCCCTGCGGTATGCCGGTCGATGCGGTGCAAAGGCACCAGATGCGGGTTGTCCAGACGCCGAATCAGCCGGCGCAGCAAAGTCTGCTCGACATACTCACCGGTCGGGGTCACCGGCAGAAAGTGCGGTTTGTCGGCAACCACCAAATGCTCGTCCACGTGCAACAGGGTTTCCTGCACAGGGATCGGCCGCTCATTTGGCACTTCCCGGAAGTAGTGCAAGCGCATGCCGCGTTTATAAGCCAGCCCAGCAGAGATTGCCTGCCCCTGCGCATCGAGCACGCGGCCGCGGGCAAAGCGGTCAAGCCACTGCGCCCGTTCGATGGCCTTGAAATGGTCACACAGGCAATCGAGCACCGTCGCCCAGTTGCCGGGGGGCAGGCACACCGTGCTGGCTTGCTGGCGGGCAGGGTCGAAAGGCGTGGTCATGGCAGCGCTCAAAAGGTTGGAGGCCGCGCATTATCCTCCAAGCCTTCCACCTCAACCAGCCTGTAGCGTCGCCTCGCTGCGCGCCTTCAACCAGCGCAGTACTTGCACGGCCTCCCAGCGGTTGGGGTCGTACAGGGCATATAACAAACCCTGGTAACCTACGACGTCCAGCCCACGGTGGTAACCGGCACGCTGGAACAATGCCTCGATCTCGGCAAAACAGGTATTGAAGTGAACCTTGCCGAACGGCGTTCGGTCTTCAGTCACCAGGCCTTCGAGGCGCAGTTCCAGAACCGCGTCGCACACCCGCTCGACGGGCATGTGGTTGACGCTGTACTTGAGTTGCTCGACGTTGAGCATGGCCTTCCCCTCGAACACTGTATTTATATACAGCATACGGACCTCCCCTCCTCCACGTCAATTCGCCAGCGCGTCATTGCAACCCCTGCAGGTAACCGGTGCCTCTGCGAATGGTCAGCACCTGGCCCCGCGGAGTGCCAGTGGTCACGGACAAATGCACCCACCGGTCAAACTCCAGGATCAGTTGATCGAAGGGTACGTCGCTGTCGCTGATTCTGCGTATCACCTCACGCGGGCTGACGTCGATCACCGTGAAGTCGGCTGCCAACCCCAGCACATGCTGGCTTGACGGTGCCCCACCGACACGCTGATTAAGCGCACTGCAGCGGTAGCCGCTACTGATGATGATCGGCATGCCGAGCAGCGCACGTACCTTTTCAAGCACGCCACACAGGACAGTTAGATTGGCCAGTACCTCAGGTGTAGGGGTGTTGTCAAACCCTTCCCTTGCGGCGATTTTCGAAGCGGTCATTTCATCCAGGGTGAAATGAGGCGTGATGAACATGGTTAGATTCTCGATGACAGTTCAAGGACACCGGCAGCAGTGGCCGGCACCCGATCATCGACTTGTAATCCCAACCATGGCGTGAGGAATGCGTGCCCATTGGGCGATCATTGCGCGAGAAACGCCACCACTTGCTCGGCATCGAACGGCCAATGCAGCTCGCCGCCATTGTCACAGCGACGCAGCACGGGAATGATCAGGCCATAGCGTTCGAACATGGCCTCGTTATCGGCAATGTCGACCAGCTCCACCAACAGGCCATGATCGACGAAAGGCATCAGCACAGCCTCGGCCACTTCGCACAGGTGGCAGCCGAGGGTGCCGAACAATTGGCATTCAGGCAGCATGGGGCAGTTCTCGGTTTGGCTTTGGAAAAGCCTATTCTAGGTCCGTCCCGCCCACTGCGCACCTGGCCTCGCTCAATCCTGGCTGGTTGCACCAATGCGGTGCAGCGACAGGTCCGCGCCCTGAAACTCCTGCTCGTGGCTCAAGCGCAAGCCATGCAGCGCTCGGATCACCCCATAGACGACAAAGCCACCGAGCAATGCCACCAGCACCCCCATAACACTGCCCAGCAACTGGCTGGCCAGGCTGACACCGCCCATGCCACCAAGGGCGGCCTGGCCGAACACGCCACAGGCAATGCCACCCCACACACCGCACAGGCCGTGCAACGGCCACACGCCCAGCACGTCGTCGATTTTCCAGCGGTTCTGCGCCGCTGTGAAACTCCAGACAAACAGCACCCCAGCCACCAGGCCGGTGGCCAGCGCGCCAATCGGGTGCATCAGGTCGGAACCGGCACAGATCGCCACCAGCCCGGCCAGCGGCCCATTGTGCAGGAAGCCCGGGTCGTTGCGCCCGGCCAGCAAGGCCGCCAGGGTGCCGCCGACCATGGCCATCAGCGAATTGATCGCCACCAGGCCGCTTACGCCCTGCAAGGTCTGGGCGCTCATCACGTTGAAGCCGAACCAGCCAATGATCAGGATCCACGAACCCAGCGCCAGAAACGGAATGCTCGAAGGTGCAAAAGCCACCAGGCGGCCGTCGCGGTAGCGCCCGCGCCGTGGCCCCAGCAACACCACTGCCGCCAGCGCCAGCCAGCCGCCCATGGCATGCACCACGACAGAGCCGGCAAAGTCATGGAACGGCGCCCCGAAGCGTGCGTGCAGCCAGGCCTGCACACCGAAGTTGCCGTTCCACACCACGCCTTCGAAAAACGGATAGACAAACGCCACGATCAACGCGGTGGCACACAGCTGCGGAACAAAACGCGCACGCTCGGCAATGCCCCCGGAGATGATCGCCGGGATGGCAGCTGCGAACGTGAGCAGGAAGAAGCACTTGACCAGCGCATAGCCATGGTCGACGGCCAGTTGCGCCGCCGGCTGGAAGAAACTCACGCCGTAGGCGATCCAATAGCCGATAAAGAAGTACACCAGCGCCGAAATGGCGAAGTCGCTGAGAATCTTCGACAAGGCATTGACTTGATTTTTGTGCCGTACAGTGCCCACTTCGAGAAAGGCGAAGCCAGCATGCATGGCCAGCACCAGAATGGCGCCCATGAGAATGAACAGGGTATTCGAACCGTGGACCAGGGAGTCCATCGCGCTGTGCATGTGTTCCATGAATAGGCAGACCTGCTGAAAAGGCACCAGGACAGTTCAAGAACCTGCATCCCTGCACCGAATCGGTGCCAGCCCCCTGCCCCGTTTGCTGAATGGGGCGAGGCCTGCATGGTTTATTCTTGGGTTTGTCGAGGATTGGGTTAAGGTTTACGTTAGTTCGTCACGCAGGGCGCCCCGAATCGGCGCAGTGCACGCCAGCGGCGCCCCGCTACGTGGCAAAGCCTTAGCAAGGCCCATACCAGCCCAGTTACCCGCACAGCCACTTGAACCTTCGGCATGTGCTATCACTCGAACTACCAACACTCATCGACAGGGAGAGACCCATGGCCAGCAAATCGGCAAAGACTGCTCAAGAGATATTGATGGCTGACTTTCAGGCCTTGGTCCGCGACACCGAGAAGCTGCTCGCCGACACCGCCAACTTGGCAGGCGATCAGGCTGACGAATTGCGTGGACAGATCCATGACCGCCTGACCCAGGCCCGTGAAACCCTGCAACTGACCCAGGAATCGGTGCGCGACCGCGGCCAGGCAGCCCTTGGCACCGCCGAGCAGTACGTGCAGGAAAACCCCTGGCAGGCCATCGGTATTGCGGCGGGCGTGGGGCTGTTGATCGGCCTGCTGGCCAATCGGCGCTGAGGGGTTCCCATGGAGAATGACGCCATCGGCGCCGGCGCTTCGGGCAAACGCCTGGGCGCGGCGATGCTCGGGCTGCTGCACAGCCACATCGAGCTGTTTGGTATCGAGCTGCAGGAGCAGAAGGGCCGCACCTTGAGCCTGCTGTTGTTCGCAGGTTTGGCACTGGTGTTCGCCCTGCTGCTGCTGACGGCGCTGTCCGGGCTGCTGCTGGTGCTGCTGTGGGACAGCTATCGCCTGGCGGGCATCATCGGCCTGTGCGTGTTCTACGGTGTGGCCGCGTTGTATTGCGGTTTGCGTTTGAAGGCTGCGGTGTTCGACGAGTCATCGCCGTTCGGCGCGACCCTCGAGGAACTTGCCAAGGACCGGGAGCGCCTGTTGCCATGAGCCTGCCTGAACTACCCAATACTCGTAACCCTCGCGAACTGCGCAAGGCCCTGTTGCGCCTGCGTCTGGAGATGCACCGCCAGGAAATCCGCCACGAGTCGGGGCAACTGCTCGAGCCACTGCAGCGCGTGCGCGGCATGGGCAGTTCGCTGCACGAGGGGCTTGGCATCAAGCATGCGCCGCTGTGGGGGATTGGCGCGGTGGTTGCCTTGGGCTTTCTCACCGGCAAGGGCGTGCGCAGTGGCAACCTGACACGGCTGGTGCGCTTGGGCGGCAGCTTGTTGCCGCTGATTCGACTGTATCTGCAGGGCAGCCGCCGGCACTGACGTTTTCGCATCACCTGAACAGACGCGATCACCCGCCGGTGATCGCGTAAACCTTCAGCTTGCATGGTGACTCACGACACAGGAAGCTACGCCCATCGACCGACAGGAGATCGAGCCTTGGACTGGCATACCTTGCTGACCCGCGAACGCCTGGGCAAAGCCCTGTACAGCCCCGAAGAACTGGGGCGCAGCCCTTTCCACAAGGACCACGACCGCATCATCTTCTCCGGCGCCTTCCGCCGGCTTGGGCGCAAGACCCAAGTACACCCGGTTACCAGCAACGACCATATCCATACGCGCCTGACCCATTCCCTGGAAGTCAGTTGCGTCGGCCGCTCGCTCGGCATGCGGGTGGGCGAAACCCTGCGTGACAGCCTGCCAGACTGGTGCGAACCGAGTGACCTCGGGATGATCGTGCAATCGGCCTGCCTGGCCCACGACATCGGCAACCCGCCGTTCGGCCACTCCGGCGAAGACGCCATCCGCCACTGGTTCCAGCAGGCAGCAGGGCGTGGCTGGCTGGACGACATGAGCGATGACGAGCGCGCCGACTTCCTCAACTTCGAAGGCAATGCCCAAGGCTTTCGCGTACTCACCCAACTGGAGTATCACCAGTTCGACGGCGGCACCCGGCTGACGTACGCCACCCTCGGTACTTACCTCAAGTACCCCTGGAGCGCCCGCCATGCCGATGCCCTGGGTTACAAGAAACACAAGTTCGGCAGCTACCAGAGCGAACTGCCGTTGCTCGAACAGATCGCCCGCAAACTCGGCTTGCCGCAACTGGAAGATCAACGCTGGGCGCGCCACCCGCTGGTCTACCTGATGGAGGCCGCGGATGACATCTGCTATGCGCTGATCGACTTGGAAGACGGCGTGGAGATGGAGTTGCTGGAGTATGCCGAAGTCGAGGCGCTGCTACTCGGCCTGGTGGGCGACGACCTGCCGGAGACCTATCGCCAACTCGGCCCGCGCGACTCGCGACGGCGCAAGCTGGCGATCCTGCGCGGCAAGGCCATCGAACACCTGACCAACGCCGCCGCCCACGCCTTCGTCGAACAGCAACAGGCATTGCTCGCCGGGCATCTGCCCGGTGACCTGGTCGAACACATGCATGGCCCGGCCAAGCACTGCGTGCTGCAAGCCAAGGACATGGCGCGCAACAAGATCTTCCAGGACAAACGCAAGACCCTGCACGAGATCGGCGCCTACACCACACTCGAGATCCTCTTGAACACCTTCTGCGGCGCGGCCCTCGAACAGCATGGCGGCCGCACCCCGTCGTTCAAGAGCCGGCGTGTGCTCGACCTGATCGGCAACAATGCACCGGACCCGCATGGCTCATTGCACAGCGCCTTTCTGCGCATGATCGACTTCATCGCCGGTATGACCGACAGCTATGCCAGTGAAATGGCCCGCGAAATGACGGGGCGCTCCAGCCCGACCTGAGCCCGTCAGGTGCAGCCCGAGCACAGCCTCTGGCTGCACCCTTTCTTGAAGGAAACTTCCTACTTGTGTAGGTGCCGATTAAACACCACGAATAGCAGTCAATGAAAAGTTACCAAACAAGGTTTGACATCAAGCTCGGCAGGCCAAATTCGTAGCCCGATTTGTTTTATCCTGTAAGCCATTTCCCATATACAGCGAATAGCCCTTCCTCACATGCCCGACGACTTCCAACTGGGATAAGGTGCCACCCGTCACCCTCACTCGCCCGCAGGGAAGTTGAACATGCACTCCGTATTTATTGTCGACGACCATCCCGTTATCCGCCTGGCCGTTCGTATGTTGCTGGAAAATCAGAACTACAAGATCGTCGGCGAATCGGACAATGGCGTTGACGCCATGCAGATGATTCGAGAAACCGCCCCTGACCTGGTCATCCTCGACATCAGCATCCCCAAGCTAGACGGCCTAGAGGTGCTTTCCCGCTTCCAGGCCATGTCCCTGCCGTTGAAGGTTCTGGTGCTGACCGCCCAATCCCCGGCGCTGTTCGCCGTACGCTGCATGCACTCGGGCGCTGCGGGCTATGTGTGCAAGCAGGAAGACCTCAGCGAACTGCTCAGCGCGATCAAGGCAGTACTTGCCGGTTACAACTATTTCCCCAGCCAGGCAATCAAACACAATCAAACGGTAGACGCCGACCTGCAACTCTTCCGCCAGGTCAATGACCGTGAACTTATGGTCCTGCAATTATTTGCCCAAGGGCGAAGCAACAAGGAAATCGCCAAAGGCATGTTCCTCAGCAACAAGACGGTGAGTACCTACAAGAAGCGCCTGATGCACAAACTCCAGGTCGAGACCTTGGTGGACCTGATCGAAATGGCCAAACGCAACGCACTGGTCTGAGGGTTTTCATGGCGCGCCATATCGCCCGGCTGTTACTCGCCCTGGCACTGGTCAGCGGCGCGATACACGCCAACCACCACGGGGTTACCGCGTATGCCCTGCTGGCACGCTCACCGGTAATGCCAGCACAGCCTTCTCTTACGGCCCCGCAACGCCAATGGCTCGAAAGCCGACACGAACTGGTGCTGGGTACCTCTGCGCCCGACTATCCGCCCTTCGACATCACCAGTGGCGGCCGCGACTATCAAGGCCTCACCGCCGAGTATGCAAACCTGATCGGCCTTGCCCTGCAGCTGCCTGTACGCGTGCTGCGCTTCAACAGCCGACAGGCAGCGGTAGAGGCACTCAAACGCGGCGATATCGACCTGCTCGGCAGTGCCAACGGCTATGAAGCGACAACGGACGGTCTGGCACTGTCGCACCCCTATGCCATTGACCAGCCGGTGCTGGTCACCCGTGAGGACGAACGCCGCCCTTTGGACCTGGGCCTGGAGAACATGCGGCTGGGCATGCTCTACCACTACCTGCCGAGGCAGGAGATAGGCAGTGCCTACCCCAAGGCCCAGGTGCTGGCCTTCGGCTCGTCTTCCCAAGCCTTGAATGCCGTTGCATTTGGCCAGGCCGACGTGTTCATCGGCGACACCATCTCCACCCATTACCAGCTCAATCGCGGCCACCTGCCTGGCCTGCGCATCGCCAATTTCAGCAAGCACGAAGCGATCGGCTTCAGCTTTGCCATGCGCAAGGCGGATGCGTTGCTGCTGGAACTGGTCAACGCCATTCTCGACAATCAGCCTGCAGCCGTGCGCGCCAGTATCTTCAAGCGCTGGAGTGCCGGCAGCGACCTGCTCCTGACCGACCGCAAGCTGCAACTGACAGAGGCTGAGGAATTCTGGTTGCAACACCACCCGGTCATGCGCGTGGCCATCGACGATAGTGCGGCGCCCTTGTCCTTCTTCGATGGTTCGGGATATTTCAGGGGCATCACCGCCGACCTGCTGGAGCTCATCCGCCTGCGCACCGGCCTGCGTTTCGAGGTGCAGCGCGCCAGCGGCATTGCCGACATGATCGCCCGCCTCAAGGACGGCCGGGTGGATGTGATTGCGGCGCTCACTACCGACGGTGAGGCCGAGCAGACCCTGCAAATCAGCCGCCCTTACCTTGAAAGTGTCTATGTATTGGTCAGCCGAGCGAGCAACGGGCAATACACCTCTCTGGAACAACTGAAGGACCGACGCATCGCGATTACCCGCTACAGCGCGATGGATGACCTTTCCACGCGCTATCCGCACATTGGCTGGATCGAGACCGAGAGCTCCTTCTATTCCACGGCGCTGCTCAAAAGCGGTGCTGTAGATGCCGTGATCACCACCTTGATAGACGCCAACCATGCGGTGGCCACCCACCCCGACCTGGTCATACGCGCCACCGTCGGCAGCGAGCCGGCCAGCTACGCCATGGCAGCCGCCAGCCATTCACAGACGCTGGTATCGATCCTCGACAAAGCGTTGTTGAGCATTCCGCCGGAAGAACTGGGGGTGATCAACAACCGCTGGCGTGGTTACGGCCTGCATGACGACAGCACCTGGCAGAGCTTTCGCCGGCTCGCCTGGCAGGTGCTGCTGGGTACCGGGCTGTTGCTGCTGCTGGCAATGATCTGGAATGCCCGCCTGCGCCTGCAGATCAAGCAGCGTCAAAGCGCCGAGCGGGCGTTGAACGACCAGCTGGCATTCATGCGTGCGCTGCTCAACGGCACACCGCACCCCATGTACGTGCGTGATCGCGAGGGGTGCCTGCAAAGTTGCAACGACAGCTACCTGGAAGCCGTTCAGGCCTGCAGCGAAGAGGTCATGGGCAAGCGCCTGGAGCAAAGCCTGTTCGCTGACGGCGAACATACTCACCAGATCCAGGCCGATTACCTGAAGGTCATGGCCGCCGGGACCCCACTGATCATCGATCGGCCGCTGCGGGTCAAAGGCCGCGAAATGACCATCTACCACTGGATCCTGCCATACCGCGACTCGCTGGGCGAAGTACAAGGCATCATCGGCGGCTGGATCGATATCAGCGAACGGCGCCAGCTGGTTCAGGAACTGCGCCAGGCCAAGCAGCAAGCCGAAGATGCCAACCGCGCCAAAAGCACGTTCCTGGCCACCATCAGCCATGAAATCCGAACGCCGATGAACGCCGTCATCGGCATGCTCGAACTTGCCGTCAAACGTGCCGACCAGGGTCGGGTGGACCGTTCAGCCCTGGAACTGGCCCACCATTCGGCCAAGGACCTGCTGGGGCTGATCGGCGATATCCTCGATATCGTGCGCATCGAATCCGGGCATCTGTCACTCACTCCGGAGCCGGTCGACCTGGCCGCACTGGTCGAGTCGGTGGGCCGTATCTTCGATGGCCAGGCGCGGCAGAAGGGCCTGGCCCTGGAGGTGATGATCGAACCGGCGGCCCGCTGCCATGCATTGCTCGACCCGCTGCGCTTCAAGCAGGTGCTGTCCAACCTGGTCAGCAACGCCATCAAGTTCACCGAGCATGGCCAGGTACGCATCTGCGTTTGCCTGCAGGAAGCAGAAGCCTCCCCTTACCCGACCCTAGAGCTGGAAGTACGTGACAGCGGCATCGGCATTCACGCCGATGACTTGCAACGCCTGTTCAACCCATTCATCCAGGCCAACCCGCACAGCCAGGGTGCCCGCGCAGGCACTGGCCTTGGCCTCGCGATCTGCCGGAGCCTGTGCGAAATGATGGGAGGCACGCTGACCATCAAGAGCCTCGAAGATGTCGGCACCCAGGTTCGCTTGAAAATGCCGTTGCAAGTTGTCAGCGCCGACGCTGTCGAGAGGCCGGTGATCGAACCTGTCGACGTACCCGATCCACGCCTGAACGTGCTGGTGATCGACGACCATCCCGCCAACCTGCAGTTGATGGCGCAGCAGCTGGGTTACCTGGGCCTGGGCCACACCTGCGCCAGGGATGGCCGTGAAGGCTTGGGCCTGTGGCGCGCAGGCGCCTTCGATGTGTTGGTGCTCGACTGCAACATGCCGCACATGAACGGCTACCAGCTGGCCAGTACCGTACGTGCCGAAGAACGGCAATACGGGCGATCGCGCTGCACCATCCTCGGCTATACCGCCAACGCCCAGCCCGAGGTCATGCGCAAGTGCCTGGATGCCGGCATGGATGACTGCCTGCTCAAACCCATCAGCCTGACCACCCTGAGCCAGCGCCTGGCCGGCATCAGCCCACGGGGCCGACAGCCATGGCGGCGCAAACTGTTCGACCTGGAGGGCCTGGGCACGATCGTCGGCCAAGCCCCGAACGACCGCCAGCGCTTTCTGGCCGCCCTGCACGAGAGCCTGCAAACGGACCTGGTGATTCTGATGAGCCTGCCCGCACAAGACGCCGACGCCGTTGCCGACCAGGCGCACAAGATCCTCAGCGCCGCCCGCATGCTGGAGGCGCCCGAGCTGATGGCGGCGTGCGAAGCGCTGCAGAACACCACGTTGCCGACACCGCAACTGCGCCTACGGCGCCAGGCACTGGCCCGGCACATGCGCCGGGTGGAGAAGGCGTTGGCCGCTGACATCAAGGCTACCGGCGGGCTTGAATGAGCAAGGCAGCCACACGCCGAAGCTGGTAGACTGCGCGGCGATATTACCTAAGAGGATTGTTTCATGGCCACTAACCGCTCCCGCCGCCTGCGCAAAAAGCTGTGTGTCGACGAGTTTCAGGAATTGGGCTTCGAGCTGAACCTGGACTTCAAGGAAGACTTGGATGATCAGGCGATCGACGCATTCCTCGATGCCTTCCTGGAAGAAGCCATGGACGCCAACGGCCTCGACTACGTAGGCGGTGACGATTTCGGTCTGGTGTGCTCGGCCAAACGCGGTTCGGTCACCGAAGAGCAGCGTGCTGCCGTCGAAGCCTGGCTCAAGGGCCGCAGCGAACTGACCAAGATCGAAGTCAGCCCGCTGCTCGACGCATGGTATCCGGGCAACGCGATCAACCCGGCCGAGTGATACCTGCGCTACCCAGCGGCTTGCACGCTGAAAAGGCCACCCTTCGGGGTGGCCTTTTTTGTTGGCGTCGCTTTTGTGTCGAACGTGGCCCATCGTGGCTAAGCTTGGGGCATAATGCGCGTTCTATTTCGTCCTGGGGCCATCATCTCTTACAGCCCCAATGTCCTTCTCCCTCGCCGCAGGGTATTTACTGAATATGATCAAAACGCTCCGTCCCCTCGTTCTCGCCGGCCTGCTCCTGCCCTTCGCCCTGCCCAGCCAGGCCGCCGCCGTCAATACCAGCCTGCCACCCAAGGTGCAGCAGGCGCTTAAAGCCAACAAGCTGCAAGACACTGCGCTGTCTTTGGTGATGCTGCCGCTGGATGGGCCAGGCGCCGCGACCGTGTTCAACGCCGATGTCTCGGTGAACCCGGCCTCGACCATGAAGCTGGTCACCACCTACGCAGCGCTTGAACTGCTCGGCCCTACATTCCAGTGGAAGACCGAATTCTACACCGACGGCACCTTGAGCAACGGTGTGCTCAACGGCAACCTGTACCTCAAAGGTGGCGGCGACCCGAAGCTGAACATGGAAAAACTGTGGCTGCTGATGCGTGACCTACGGGCCAACGGCGTGCGCACCATCAGCGGTGACCTGGTACTGGACCGCAGCCACTTCGTGCAGCCCAACCTGCCGCAGTTCAACGATGATGGCGGCGACGTCAACAAGCCGTTCCTGGTCAAGCCTGACTCGTTGCTGGTCAACCTCAAGGCACTGCGCTTTGTCGCCCGCAACGATGGTGGCAAGGTGACCATCGCCGTCGAACCGCCGATTGCCAACATCCGCATCGATAACCAGGTCAAGCCCGTGGCGTCCAAGCAGTGCAAGGGTGACGTGCGCTACAACCCTGTGCCCCAGGCCGATGGCGTCAGCGTGGTGGTCAGCGGCCAACTCGGCGATGGCTGCAACTCGCAGACCTACCTGTCGCTGCTCGATCACCCGACCTACGCCGCCGGCGCCGTGCGGGCGATCTGGAACGAGCTCGGTGGCAGCATCCAGGGCCGCGATCGCATCGAGAACGTGCCCAAGAGCGCACGCCTGCTGGCACGGGCCTTCTCGCCCGACCTGGTGGAAGTGATCCGCGACATCAACAAGTACAGCAACAACACCATGGCCCAGCAGCTGTTCCTCAGCCTGGGTGCACAGTTCCGTACCGATGCCGATGGCGATGATGCCCGTGCGGCGCAACGCGTCGTTCGCCAGTGGTTGGCGAAAAAAGGCATTACTGCACCTCACCTGGTGATGGAGAACGGCTCCGGCCTGTCGCGCGCCGAACGCGTCAGTACCCGCGAGATGGCCGCGCTGCTGCAGGCTGCCTGGAAGAGCCCCTACTCGGCCGAGTTCATCAGCTCCATGCCGCTGGTGGGCATGGACGGTACCATGCGCAAGCGCCTGAAACGCACGGCCATGACCGGTGAGGGGCACATCAAGACCGGCACCCTGAATACCGTGCGGGCCATCGCGGGCTTCAGCCGCGACAGCAACGGGCATACCTGGGCGGTCGCGGCCATTCTCAATGACCCGAAGCCGTGGGGCGCATCGCAGGTGCTTGACCAGGTGCTGCTGGACCTCTATCGCCAGCCGAAACTGGGCACCAGTACTGCGGCCAACTGACCAAGTCTCGGCCTAAACACCGGTGGGGGCCGCAGGAACGGCCCCCCGCGTCTGCCGGCCACCTAGCCCGTGCAGGGCTCAGGTCAATTCCCCTTCCACCCGGTCCCGCCCCGCTTGCTTGGCGGCATACACCCCGGCATCCGCGCGCCACAGCAAGGCATCGGCGCCCTCGCCTGGCCGCCAACCCGCCACACCGAAGCTCGCGGTCACCTCGCCTACCCCTTCGATCGGTACGTTGCGCACACCCTGCCACAGCTCTATCGCCAGTAGCCGCGCCTGCTCGGCATCGCTACCCGGGCACAGCACCATGAACTCCTCCCCGCCCAGCCGGCAGAACACGTCGGTTCGTCGCAAGCGCAAGGCGATGCGCTGGCACAGGCTGCGCAGCACCAGGTCACCCACCGCGTGGCCGAACTGGTCGTTGATGCGCTTGAAGTGATCGATATCGAGCATGATCACCGCCAACGCCAAGCCATCACGCTGAGCGCGATCCAGCTCGACCTTGAGCCGCTCCTGGAAATAGCGCCGGTTATGAATACCGGTCAGCGCGTCGGTCACCGACAGCGCACGCAACTCCTCCTCCACCCCCTTGAGGTCGGAGATGTCGGTCAGGTAGCCATGCCAAAGGGTACACCCCGCATCGCCGACCTCTGGTGTCGCTTCGCCGCGCACCCAGCGCAAGCCCGCACGCGGCAGGCAGACCCGGTACTCCTCGCGCCACGGCGTGAGGTGGTCGGCCGAGTAGCGCACCGACCGGCGTACGCGGTCCAGGTCATCGGGGTGGATACGCTCGAACACCAGCGTGGCGTCCTCGTGCAGCTGCTGCAGGTCGACCTCGTAGATGTCGTACAGGCCTTTGCTGGCATACGGGAAGCACGAGCTGCCATCGGCATCCAGGCGGTACTGATAGATGCCGCCGGGTACCTCGGCACTGAGTTTTTCCAGCAGCCGGTCACGCGCCGCCAGCGCCTCATGCACCCGGCGTCGTTCCGTGACATCGATGCAGATCGCCAGGTAGCCGACCCATAGGCCTTGTTCATCGAGCATGGCCGTGACCAGCATGTTGGCCAGCAGATGGCTGTTATCGGCGCGCAGCAAGGTCCACTCGCCAGGCTCGGCACCGCTCTCCTGCACCGTTTCGGCAAACATCGCCTGGCCACCGGCAATACACCGCCCGTAGCGCTGGCTCAAGGCATGGGCGCGCTGGCTGAGTTCTTCAGGCAGCACCAGGTCCTCCAGGCGCAGTTGGCCGATCGCCTCGCTGGCCGAATAGCCGAGCATGCGCTCGGCTCCGGCATTGAAGGTGCTGACCACCCCCTTGAGGTTGGTAGCGATGATCGCCACCTGGGTCGCGGCATCCAGCACGCTGCGCAACTGGTTGTGAGTGCCGCGCAGGGATTGCTCGCTGACTCGAAGCTCTGCAGTGCGCTGCTCGACCAGGGTCAAGGCGCGCTGGCGCTGGCTGAACAGGCTGTAGAGCAAGGCACTGAGCAGTAAGCTCAACAGCCCGCCCAATAGCCCGACCGTCAGCGCAGCCGATGAACGGTTGGCCTTCAGAAACGCCACACTCGGCCGCACAAGCAGCTGGAATGGGTGGTCAGCCAGGTGCAGCAACTGGCTGCTCGCCAACGCCAGGGGTGCTGCCTCGTTCTGGGAGTCGAACACCACTTCAGGCCCTTGCAGCCCGGAAGGGTCTTCGATGCGCACGACCAGATTGTCATCAGCCAGGGCCGGCAACCCATCGCTGATGAGCTCGCGCAGGTTGAGCAACGCCATCACATACCCCGCCGCCGCGCCATGCGGCGCTGCGTCGGAGAACACCGGCGCCACCATCAGCAGGCCACGTGCCTGTGCTGCCGGCCGCCCAGCCTCGGCATCCATGATCTGCAGGGGCTCGGACACCGCCATGCTGCCAGGCTCCAGCGCACGCGCCAGGGTTGCCTGGCGCGCGCCCTGGCCAGCAAGGTCGAGCCCGTAAGGGAGTGCCGGCTGATCAGCTGACTGGGTGTAGAGCACCGGAAAGTAGTGGTCACGCAGTGGCGCCGGCTGCCAGTTGCCCTGCGCATCCTGATCGCGGATCACATAACCCTGGCCCAGCCAGGCCGCGGTGCGCTGTTCGAAATCGGCACGCTGCGCCGCCTCTACGCGCGGCGCCCAGGCGTAAGCCAAAGTGCGCTGCAGCAAGGGCCGTGCGTAACCATCGAATTCGCGGGGGGTGATTTCATTGGAGAAGCTGAAAAACCGCCGCAGCCCGTCCAGGCGCTGCTGCTGATCATCAAAACGCTCGGCGATGCGGCTGTAGCGCTCGCTGGCCAGCAACTCGAAGCGCTGGCGCAGTTGCTGCTTGTAAAAGGTGTGCGCGGCAAGCGCCAGGGTGGCCGACAGCAGGCCGCCAGCCACCAAGGCCACCAGCGCCACGGCCCAGGCGGACACCCCTTCGCTGCACAGGCCAAGAAACCTCGCACGTACGCCAAACTTGGACATAAACCCATCTCGTCACGTCAGCGTCCTGCGGATTATCTTGCCCTGCCGTCAGTTATAGCTATTGGCCATTAGCGGCGCAATGCACCTCGTCGCTTCAGCGCAATTGCAGGCGCCACGCGCGGTGGATACGGTTGTTGCGGGCGAAGTCCGGGTCCAGCGTCTGGGCGGTGATCTCCTCTACCGCGTAACGCGCCATCAGGTGCTCATCAAGCTGGAACTTGCGGAAGTTGTTGGAGAAGTACAGCACGCCACCTGGCTCCAGCCGCGCCATCGCCAGGTCCAGCAGTTGCACATGGTCACGCTGTACGTCGAACACACCTTCCATGCGCTTGGAGTTGGAGAAGGTCGGCGGGTCGATGAAGATCAGGTCATAGGTGTCGCGGTTGGCTTCCAGCCAGGCCATCACATCGCCCTGCTCCAGGCGGTTGCGCTCGGAGAAACCATTGAGCGACAGGTTGCGCCGCGCCCAGTCCAGGTAGGTTTTCGACAAGTCGACGCTGGTGGTGCTGCGCGCGCCGCCCTTGGCCGCATGCACGGTTGCCGTGGCGGTGTAGCAGAACAGGTTGAGGAAGCGCTTGCCGGCAGCCTCGCGCTGGATGCGCATGCGCATCGGGCGATGGTCGAGGAACAGGCCGGTATCCAAGTAGTCGGTGAGGTTGACCAGCAGCTTGACGCCGCCTTCGTTGACTTCCTGGAAGCGCCCTTCGGTGGCCTGGCGCTCGTACTGGCGGGTGCCGCTCTGGCGCTCGCGGCGCTTGAGCACCACACGCTGGGGCGAGATACCCAGTGCCTGCGGAATCGCGGCCAGGGCATCGAGCAGACGCGCCTGGGCCTTCTCTGGGTCGATCGTGCGGGGTGCCGCGTATTCCTGCACGTGCACCCAGTCGTGGTAGAGGTCTACTGCCAGGGCGTACTCGGGCATGTCGGCATCGTACAGGCGGTAGCAGTCGACCTGCTCGCGACGGGCCCACTTGCCCAATTGCTTGAGGTTTTTTTGCAGACGATTGGCGAACATCTGCGCACCTTCCGACAGGCGCGCAGGCTCGCTTGCCTGTGGCTCCTCGCGCCGGGCCTCGCCGTTTTCAGCCTGAGGGTCGCGACGCTCGCCGGTGACGAACTGGTCAGGCTGCACCTTGAACAACAGCAGCTTGCACGGCAGCGCACCGTTCCAGAATGCGTATTGCTTGTGGCTACGGATGCCCATGCGCTTGCCCAGCTCCGGCGCCCCGGTGAACACCGCCGCTTCCCAGCCCATGCAGGCCTGGCGCAAACGTTCGCCCAGGTTCTGATAGAGATACAACAGGCTGGCTTCGTCGCCCAGGCGCTCGCCGTAAGGCGGGTTGCTGATGACCAGGCCTTTCTGGTTCTGGTCTGGCCGCGGCTCGAAGGTGCTGACCTCGCCCTGGTAGATCTTTACCCAGTCGCTCAGGCCGGCACGTTCGACGTTGTTGCGCCCAGGCTGGATCAGCCGCGGGTCGGCCTCGTAGCCACGGATCCACAGCGGTGGCTTGGCCAGGCCGGCCTGCGCGCGCGCTTGCGCCTCGTCATGGACCTTGCGCCACAGTGCCGGCACATGGCCAAGCCAGGCGCTGAAGCCCCAACGCTCGCGCTTGAGGTTAGGTGCCATATCGGCGGCAATCATTGCGGCTTCGACCAGGAAGGTACCCACACCGCACATCGGGTCAGCCAGGGCGCCGCCTTCGGCAGCGATGCGCGGCCAACCGGCGCGGATCAGCACAGCCGCCGCCAGGTTTTCCTTGAGCGGCGCGGCGCCTTGCTGCAAGCGGTATCCGCGCTGGTGCAGGCTGTGGCCGGACAGGTCGAGCGAGAGAATCGCCTCGCCGCGGTCCAGGCGCAGGTGCACACGCACATCGGGGTCGATCTTTTCCACCGACGGGCGCAGGCCTTCACGGTTGCGCAGCTTGTCGACGATGGCGTCCTTGACCTTGAGCGCACCGAAATGGGTGTTGTCGATGCCCGAGCCATGGCCGCTGAATTCCACCGCAAGCGTACCGTCGGCGGCCAGGTGGTCAGCCCAGTCAACCGCGTTGACGCCATCGTAGAGGTCGTCGGCGTTCTTCATGTTGAAGCGCTTGAGCACCAGCAACACCCGGTTGGCCAGGCGCGACCAGACGCACAGGCGGTAGGCGGTTTCCATGTCGGCGGCGCCGCGAATGGCCGAGGTGTGCTCGCGCACCTCATCGAGGCCGAGGCCCTTGGCCTCTTCGGCGAGCAGGCCTTCCAGGCCTTTGGGGCAGGTGAGATAGAGTTCGAAACGGTCCGACATGAGGATTCCAGAGCCTTTGGCTATTTGACTGACGAGGCGACGCATCGCCCCGCGATGTTTGCCCGAACACCCTTCCAGCAGGCATCCGAGTGGCCCTCCCCTGCACAACTGCGCAGCAGAACGACCGGGCCGCCTGACCGATCAGCACTTCGCCAGGGGCAAAGACAGCTTAGATCATCAGGCAGTTTGAAAAATTCGAGCGATTCAGGGACCGATGTGACCCTTCGTCGCATTTCAAAATAATTCTGTCATGGCCCAGCAACGCTGGCGAAATGACGTCAATGATCGGCAAACCCCGATCATAGCGGGCTCAACGGCAAATAAGGTTGAGTCGCATTTATTTACTTATCACTTCACCCTTGGAAAGGTTACGTGCTTATGACAAATCGATCATTCACACCGTGACTCGCATTCGTTAGAACTGGTCTTAGGCCGCTTCGCAACGAGGCGGCACCTTCAGCTCGCCACGCCGGCAGCGAGCGCAAACCGGCAGAAAGACTCTGCCCGGCCTCGGAGAGGCCGACGGGACATTACAGTCAACAAGTGAGGGCAACACCCTATGAGAAGACTTAAGCGTGATCCGTTGGAAAGAGCATATTCACGTGGCTACCAATACGGGGTCACCGGCAAATCCCGCGAACTTTGCCCGTTCAATCTTCCTTCTGTTCGCCAAGCCTGGATCAACGGCTGGCGTGAAGGTCGCGGTGATAACTGGGACGGCATGACTGGCACCGCTGGCATCCATAGACTCAACGAAAATCACGCCGTTGGCTGATCGAGGACACTGAATTCGATTTACCATGCACGCCCCATCCGGGCGGCGGGCGAAGGCCCAGGGGCCCCTTGATGGGGCCCTTTTTATGGCCGGTTAAAAACCTGAAGGTTGTCGTGGCATCGCGGCGATAGCATCCACTGCCTCGCGGATCAGCGCAGGGCCTTTATAGATGAAGCCCGAGTAGATCTGCACCAGGCTGGCCCCGGCGGCGATTTTCTCGGCGGCGTGACGCCCCTCGGTGATGCCACCCGCAGCAATGATCGGCAGCTTGCCGCCCAGCTCACCTGCCAGCACCTTCACCGTGTGAGTACTCTTCGCCAGTACCGGAGCACCCGACAAACCACCGGCTTCGCCCCCATAAGGCAAGCTTTCGACGCCTTCACGGCTCAGCGTGGTGTTGGTGGCGATCACCGCGTCCATGCCCGATTCCATCAACGCAGCAGCCACCAGTGCGGTTTCTTCATCACTCATGTCCGGGGCGATCTTGATCGCCAACGGCACGCGCTTGCCCTGCGTAACCGCCAACTGCTCGCGGCGCTCGGCCAAGGCATCGAGCAACTGCTTCAGCGAGTCGCCAAACTGCAGGCTGCGCAGCCCCGGCGTGTTCGGCGAACTGACGTTGACGGTGATGTAGGTGGCGTCGGCATAGACCTTGTCCAGGCAGATCAGGTAGTCATCGACCGCACGCTCGACCGGGGTGTCGAAGTTCTTGCCGATGTTGATGCCCAGCACGCCTTTGTAACGCGAAGCTCGCACGCGCTTGAGCAGGTGATCGACGCCCAGGTTGTTGAAACCCATGCGGTTGATGATCGCCGTGGCTTCCGGCAGGCGGAAAATCCGCGGCTTCGGATTGCCCGGCTGCGGGCGCGGTGTGACGGTACCGATCTCGACGAAGCCGAAGCCCAGCTGAGCAAAGCCATCGATGGCCGCGCCGTTCTTGTCCAGGCCAGCGGCAAGGCCCACCGGGTTGGCGAAGTTCAAGCCCATGACCGACACCGGCAAAGCCGCCGGCTGCTTGCACAGCATGCCATTGAGGCCAAGACGGCCACCGGCACCGATCAGGTCCAGGGACAGGTCGTGGGAGGTTTCCGGGGAAAGCTTGAACAGCAGCTGGCGGGCCAGGGTATACATGGGCGGGCAAGGCTCGGGGTGAATGAGGGGGCGATTATAGCCAGCGCACGGCTGGCATGACAGTAAATCCTCGGCCGCTTGGCACATGCGTTGCTTCGCACACCGCACTGCCTTTTCAGTACGGGCGAGGAACCTTGTGAACACAGCACCCCGAGCAACGCCCCTGGCCTGGGTCAACGGCAGCGACGCGCCGGAAAAACCCAGCCTGAACATTGGCTTCATGGCCCTGACCGATTGCGCCTCGGTGGTGGTCGCCGCCACCCAGGGTTTTGCCCAGCAGCACGGCCTGGCCCTCAACCTCAAGCGCCAGGGTTCCTGGGCGGGGCTGCGCGACAAACTGGTCAGCGGCGAACTGGATGCCGCGCACTGCCTGTACGGCCTGGCCTATGCCGTGCACCTGGGCATCGGTGGTGTGCCAGCCAGTGACATGGCCGTGCTCATGGGGCTGAACCAGAATGCCCAGGCCATCAACCTTTCCCCTGCCCTGCAACGCAAGGGTGTGACCAGCCCTGAGGCATTGGCGCGCCTGGTGCACCAGCATGGCGCACGCCTGACCTTTGCCCAGACCTTCCCCACGGGCACCCACGCCATGTGGTTGTACTACTGGCTGGCGAGCCAAGGCATCCACCCGCTGCGCGATGTCGACAGCGTGGTGGTACCGCCGGCACAGATGGCCGCGCATATCCAGGCAGGCCGCATCGACGGTTTCTGTGTCGGCGAGCCCTGGTCAGCCGATGCCGTCGGCAAGGGCCAGGGTTTTACCTTGGCAACCAGCCAGTCGATCTGGCCGGACCACCCGGAGAAGGTCCTCGCGTGCGCCCGCACCTTCGCCGAGCAGTACCCCAACAGTGCCCGCGCCTTGATCAAGGCGATCCTCGCGGCCAGCCGCTTCATCGAGCAAAGCCCTGAGAACCGCCGCAGCACCGCACAGCTACTCAGCGCCAATGCCTACCTGGACACCCCGGTGGGCAACATCGAGCCACGCCTGCTTGGCGACTACCAGGACGGGTTGGGCAACCACTGGCAAGACCCCCACGCCCTGCGCCTGTTCGACCAGGGCCAAGCCAACCTGCCGTACCTGTCCGACGGCATGTGGTTCATGACCCAGTTCCGCCGCTGGGGCCTGCTGCGCGACGACCCCGACTACCTCGGCGTGGCCAGCCAGGTCCAGCAACTGGGGCTCTATCGCGAAGCCGCAGACACCCTCGGCATCCCTTGCCACGGCCTGCCGATGCGCAGCAGCCTGCTGATCGACGGTACACGTTGGGACGGCAGCGACCCCTACGGCTATGCCCGCAGCTTCCGCTTGCATGCCCTGGGCGACACACCCGAAGCCTGCGCTGGCCTGTGAGGGGGATGAACATGCTGCGTATCCTGCTGATCGACGACACTCAAAACAAGCTGGGCAGGCTCAAGGCGGCCCTGAGCGAGGCCGGTTTCGACGTCATCGAAGCCCCGGGCCTGACCATCGACCTGCCCGCCTGCGTCGAAACGGTGCACCCGGACGTCGTGTTGATCGATACCGACTCACCGGATCGCGACGTGATGGAACAAGTGGTGCTGGTCAGCCGCGACCGCCCAAGGCCCATCGTGCTGTTCACCGACGAGCATGACCCGGGCGTGATGCGCCAGGCTATCCAGGCGGGGGTCAGCGCCTACATCGTCGAGGGCATCCACGCTGCGCGGCTGCAGCCAATCCTGGATGTGGCCATGGCCCGCTTCGAGAGCGACCAGGCGCTCAAGGCGCAGTTGGTGGCGCGCGACCTGCAGTTGGCCGAGCGCAAGCGCATCGAACAGGCCAAAGGCTTGCTGATGAAGATGAAGGACTGCAACGAAGAGCAGGCCTACACCCTGATGCGCCGCCAGGCCATGAGCCGGCAACAAAAGCTGATCCAGGTGGCCGAGCAGATCATCGCCATGCACGAAATGTTGGGCTGAACCCCGAAGGAGCGAGTTGGCCCAGCTCTTGCTGAAGAAACCACACCGGTAGCCAACGGCGGTTGCCCCACTTGATCCCGACAAAGACGTCGCTCACCCCTCCACAGCCGTGGGCCGGGTAGCGGCGTCTTTTTCGTTCCGTTGTTTTGCCGAGTGAGGTGTTCAATGAGTACCAGCTTCTGGAAATCCGGGCATGTGCCCACGCTGTTCGCTGCGTTCCTGTATTTCGACCTGAGCTTCATGGTCTGGTACCTGCTCGGCCCGCTGGCGGTGCAAATTGCCGCCGACTTGCAGCTGAGTGCACAGCAACGTGGCCTGATGGTGGCCACACCCATTCTGGCCGGTGCGATATTGCGCTTCGCCATGGGCCTGCTGGTCGATCGCCTGTCGCCCAAGACCGCCGGCCTGATCGGCCAGGTCGTGGTCATCATTGCCCTGGCCGGCGCCTGGTACCTGGGCGTGCACAGCTACGAGCACGCCCTGCTGCTGGGCGTCTTCCTGGGTTTTGCCGGGGCCTCGTTCGCCGTTTCGCTGCCACTGGCCTCGCAGTGGTACCCGCCTCAGCACCAGGGCAAGGCCATGGGGATCGCCGGTGCCGGCAACTCGGGCACGGTGTTCGCGGCGTTGCTGGCGCCCGCCCTGGCCGCAGGCTTTGGCTGGAACAACGTGTTCGGCTTCGCCCTGATCCCGCTGTCGCTGACCCTGGTGGTATTTGCCCTGCTGGCGCGCAACGCACCTGAGCGGCCCAAGCGCAAGGCCATGGCCGACTACCTCAAGGCCCTCGGTGACCGCGACAGCTGGTGGTTCATGTTCTTCTACAGCGTCACCTTCGGCGGCTTCATCGGCCTGGCTAGCGCCCTGCCCGGCTACTTCAGTGACCAATATGGCCTGAGCCCGGTCACCGCCGGCTACTACACGGCTGCCTGCGTCTTTGCCGGCAGCCTGATGCGCCCACTCGGCGGCGCCCTGGCCGATCGCTTCGGTGGCATCCGCACCTTGCTGGGCATGTACAGCGTGGCCGCCATCTGCATCGCCGCAGTCGGCTTCAACCTGCCCAGCGCAACCGCTGCCCTGGCGCTGTTCGTCAGCGCCATGCTCGGCCTGGGCGCCGGCAATGGCGCGGTATTCCAGCTGGTGCCGCAACGCTTTCGCCAGGAGATCGGCGTGATGACCGGGCTGATCGGCATGGCCGGTGGTATTGGCGGCTTCCTGCTGGCTGCGGGGCTTGGCACCATCAAGCAGCACACCGGTGACTACCAGTTGGGGCTGTGGCTGTTCGCCAGCCTCGGCCTGCTGGCCTGGTTCGGCCTGCATGGCGTCAAACAGCGCTGGCGCACCACCTGGGGCTCGGCCGCCGTGACTGCGGCGCGGGTCTGAGGCACGCCGATGAGCCTGCAACTGAGCTTTGCCCACGCCAGTGCCACCGGGCCGCGCGCGGAAAACCAGGATGCCCTGCGCCTGGTCACGCCGGCGCCGGAACTGGCCGCCAGCAAAGGCTACCTGTTCGCCCTCGCCGACGGTGTCAGCCAATGCGCCGATGGCGGCCTGGCAGCACGCGCCAGCTTGCAGGCCCTGGCCCTGGACTACTACGCCACCCCCGCCACCTGGAGCGTGGCGCAGGCGCTGGACCGCCTGCTGCTGGCGCAGAACCGTTGGCTGCGTGCCCAGGGTAGCGGCCAACCGCTGCTGACCACGCTCAGCGCCCTGGTGCTACGCGGGCGGCGTTTTACCTTGGCGCATGTTGGCGACTGCCGGGTCTACCGCTGGCACCAAGGGCACCTGCGGTGCCTGAGCGAAGACCACGTCTGGGACCAACCGGGCATGCAGCATGTGCTCAAGCGCGCGCTGGGCCTGGACCAACAACTGCTGGTCGATTACCTGGAAGGTGAACTGCAGGCGGGCGAGTGCTATGTGTTGGTGAGCGACGGCGTCTGGGCCAGCCTGGGGGACCAGCACATCCAGGCGGTATTGCGCGAGCAACCCGACCTGCAGTTGGCCGCTGACACGCTGGTCGCCAGCGCTCACCTCAATGGCAGCCAGGACAACGCCAGCGCCCTGCTGGTGCAGGTGCAACAGCTGGGTACGGCCAGCCTGGGCGATACCCTGGCGCAGTTGCAACAGTGGCCTGTACCCGGCCCCCTGCGTGAAGGCCAGGCGCTCGATGGTTGGCAGGTCGACACCCTGCTCTCGCACAGCCGTCAATCGCTGCTGTACCGGGTACGTGACGGCCACGGCCAGCCCTGGCTGCTCAAGACCCTGCCCAGCGCGCGCGAACAGGAGCCAGGGGCCGCCCAAGGGTTGCTGATGGAAGAGTGGTTTCTGCGCCGGGTCGCAGGGCGACACTTCCCCGAACTCCACGTCGCCAGCCAGCGCCAGCACCTGTATTACGTGATGCGCGAACACCCCGGCCAGAGCCTTTCGGCACTGCTCGCCGAGCACGGGCCGCTGCCCTTGGCGCAGTGGCTGGAGATCGCCCGTCAACTGCTGCAAGCGGTCGGCGTGCTGCATCGGCGCAACTTGCTGCACCGCGACATCAAGCCAGACAACCTGCACCTGGGCGCCGATGGACAGTTGCGGTTGCTGGACTTCGGCCTGGCGTATTGCCCCGGCTTGTCTGAAGACCCGCAGCACGAGCTGCCTGGCACGCCATCCTATATCGCCCCGGAAGCCTTCGACGGCCAACCACCCAGCCCGCGGCAAGACCTTTATGCCGTCGGCGTGACGCTTTACCAGCTGCTGACGGGGCACTACCCCTATGGCGAAGTGGAGCCGTTCCAGCGGCCACGCTTCAGCCAGCCGGTCAACGCTTCGCGCTATCGCCCCGACCTGCCGGAATGGTTGCAGCACAACCTGCTGCAAGCGGTGGCGGCCGACCCGGCGCAACGCTTTGAAACCGCCGAGCACTGGTTGTTGCTGCTCGAACGCGGCGACCGCCAGGAGCTGGCCCACCGCCCCCGGCCCTTGCTGGAGCGCGAACCGCTGAAAGTTTGGCGCACCCTGGCCCTGCTGTCCCTGCTGTGCAACCTGATAGTGCTGCTCGTCCTGCTCAAGGGCTGAGTACACCTTGCCGAAGAGGAAACAACGATGAATGCGAAAGTCTGGCTGGTCGGCGCCGGCCCTGGTGATCCCGAACTGCTTACCCTCAAGGCCGTGCGCGCATTGCAGCAAGCCCAGGTAGTGATGATCGACGACCTGGTCAACCCCGCAGTGCTGGAGCATTGCCCCCAGGCACGGGTGATGGCCGTGGGCAAGCGCGGCGGCTGCCGGTCCACGCCTCAAGCCTTTATCCAGCGCCTGATGTTGCGCCATGCGCGCCAGGGGCGCTGCGTGGTCAGGCTCAAAGGGGGCGATCCGTGCATCTTCGGCCGTGGCGGCGAAGAGGCTGCCTGGCTGCAAGGGCATGGCATCGAAGTGGAGCTGGTCAACGGCATCACGGCGGGCCTGGCAGGCGCGACGCAATGCGGTATATCGCTGACTTCGCGCGGGGTGAGCCGCGGCGTGACGCTGGTAACGGCACACACCCAGGATGACAGCGAGCTGAACTGGGCGGCGCTGGCCCAGGGCGGTACGACGCTGGTGGTGTACATGGGCGTTGCGCGGCTGGAGCAGATTCGCCAAGGCCTGCTGGCCGGCGGGATGGCTGCGCATATGCCGGTGGCGATGATCGAGAATGCGTCATTGGCGCAGCAGCGCGAATGCCGCAGTGATGTACAGGGGATGGTTGAGGATGCGCGGGCGTTCGGGCTAAGCAGCCCGGCAATTCTGGTGATCGGCGAGGTCGTCACCGGCGCTGTAAGCGCAGCCTTGCGTTGCGAAAGGGTTGCGTAGCAGCCCCAGAATCTCAGTGTCACCCCCTAAATCACAGGTAAAGAAAAACCCGGCCGAGGCCGGGTTTTTCATGAAGCATCAAACCAATTACTTGGCCTGGGCTTCTACTTGCGCTTCAACGCGACGGTTAACAGCGCGACCATCTTCGGTGGCGTTGTCGGCAACCGGACGGGTCTCGCCGTAGCCAACCGATTCAACACGGTTGGATTCTACGCCGTACTGATTGGTCAGTACTTGCTTGACAGCGTTGGCACGACGCTCGGACAGCTTCTGGTTGTAAGCGTCTGGACCCACGGAGTCAGTGTGACCTTCCACGGTGGTGGTGGTCGATGGGTACTGCTTCATGAAGTCAGCCAGGTTCTTGATGTCGCCGTAGCTGTTAGGCTTGACGACCGACTTGTCGAAGTCGAACTTGACGTCCAGCTCAACGCGAACGACTTCGGCAACAGCCGGGCAGCCGTCGGCGTCAACGGTGACGTTGGCCGGGGTGTCTGGGCACTTGTCGACGTTGTCGCAGACGCCATCGTTGTCGCTGTCGGAGCAGACTTCGGCAACTGGGGCCGGAGCAACTTCAGCTTGCTTCGGGCTACCGCCGAAGTTCAGACCAACGCCAACGCTCGGGGCCCACTCGGTGTCGCCCTGGTCGATGTTGTACTGAGCTTCAACGCCGGCACGGGCGTAGAACATGTCGGTGATGTACCACTTGGCGCCAGCGCCAACGTTGGCGAAGGTGGAGTGGTCACGACCGCCACGGCCGGTCTGGCCCAGCGACTGGTGCGAGAAACCAGCGGAAACGTACGGACGGATGGCGTCGTACGGGTTGTTGAAGTGGTAAACGGCGTCCAGGGCGGTGTTCGAGCCCTTGATGTTCTTGCCGTCTTCGCCACGAGCGTTGTGAACTTCGTCGTAGCCCAGACGCAGTTCAACGTCGTCGGTCAGGAAGTAACCGATCGAGCCGCCGAACAGGTTGCCGTCGTTCTTGAAGTCGCGCTGGCTGTCGAAGAATTCTTTTTTGTAAAAGATTTCAGTTTCGACGGCGCCTTGACCTTGTGCCATAGCGCCAATCGAAGTGGCGGCTACAAGCGAACCAATGGCCAAGCCCAAGGTGTTTTTCAATTTCATCCGTTAAATCCCCATCTGGTGATAGTTAAGCAGTCCCACCAACAACAAGGGGGACAACTCGACGGCAAGTCTAGCAGAACTCGCCGATTCGTTAGAGATATTTGCACACGCTTAAGTTTCATCGAGCCCGTGAAATTTCTCCCGAAGCTTGTCTAGCGCGCGCTTGTAACGCATTTTCGTCGCGCTCAGGCCCATGTGCATGATGTCGGCGATCTCCTGAAATTCCAGCTCTGCGACAAATCGCAGCACCAGGATTTCCCGGTCGATCGGGTTCACATGCACCAGCCACTTGTCCAGCCCGCCCTTTTCTTCGGGTTTCGGAGCCTTGTCCTCGGACGCCTCTTCAACAGGGTCCAGGCTCAAGGCATCCATCAGCCGACGTTTGCGGCGCTCCTTGCGGTACTGGGTAATGCACTCGTTGTAGGTGATGCTGTAGAGCCAGGTCTTGAACTTCGATTTGCCCTCGAAGTTCTTCAGCCCGTACAGCACTTTGAGCATCACCTCCTGACAGACATCGTCGGCATCCCGGTCGTTCCCCAAATAACGCGCACAGACGTTGAACAGGGTCCGCTGGTAGCGCCGCATGAGCTCCTCATAGGCGCGGGTAACGTGGTACAGCTCCTCATGCGAACGCGCCACCAACTCTTCGTCGGTGAGCTCGCGGGGGTCATAACGCATGGGCGGCGAATGAACTTTATTCAAAACGAATCTGGCCGACAGTCAGGTCAATGTCGCCGCGCGACCCCGGGGGTCGATTTCGCGGCGGCATACATTAACAGCTTTTGTGCGGTTAGCGGCTATTGACGCGCTGCTCAAGCAGCACACGGTTCGACAGCGACACCAGTTCGCCATCATCGGTCAACAGCGTCGTCTTGACCGTGCCGATTTCCTCGATATGCCCTTCGACCTCTCCAATCCGCACCTGCTGGCCGACTTGATACAGCTCACGCACGTAAATACCGGCCAATATCTGCCCGGCGATTTCGCGGCTGCCGAGGCCCATGGCCAAGGCAACGGCCAGACCAACGGTAATCAGCCCGATGACGATCACGTGGTTGAGCAGGTCGGTCTTGACCTCGAGCTGGCTGATGGCCACCGAGATGCTGATGATGATCACCAGGCCTTGGGTGATACGCCCAAGGCCTGCGGAGTACTCAAGGCCAATGCCTTCGGCAGCGCCGCGCACCAGGCCATTGGCCACCTGCGCCAGCAGCACACCGGCCAGCAGCACCAGCGCCGCGCCGAATACTTTCGGCAGGTACAGGGCGAGCATGTCGAGGGTCGCCGAAACCCGCTCAAGGCCCAGCGATTCCGCGGCCGAGACGAGGAAGATCAGCAGTACGAACCAGTAGACGATCTTGCCGATGAGGGTCGAAATCGGCACCTGGATGCCACCGCGGCTCAGCATCTTGGTCAGCCCGGTACCTGCCATCAGGCGGTCCAGGCCGAGCTTGGCCAGCAGCTTGGACAGCAGCGTATCGAGCAGCTTGGCCACTACGAAACCGAGCAGCACCACGACCAGGGCGCCGAACAGGTTAGGGATGAAGTTCGCCACCTTGGTCCAAAGGGCAGTCATGGCGGTGACCAGGCTTTGGGTCCAGAGATCCAGTTCCATATTCAATCGGCCTTATCTGCTTTGCTGCCGGTGGCAGCGTTGCGGGTAGAGTTTCTGCGCACCGGCGCTACATGCGCCGAGCCATTGTTGACGGCGATCAGCAGCGCCTGGCTCCAACGGCCAAGCAGGCTGAACAGATCACCCGCACCGACCTGGCGGTTGGCGGTTTTCAGCACACGACCCAGGCAGGCGGCGTCGTCTCGGTCCTGGCCGGACGGCGACGCCTTGAGCAGGTCGCGCAGGGATTCTTCAAACGGATCGTGCATGGGCACCTCGCGCAGTATCTGTCAGAGACGAGAGCGCCGGGGCATGGGTCACACATCGCCTGGGGGCGTGTGGTGCAAAATGAACCGCTGTCGCCTGCTTCGCGGGCAAGGAATTCAACATCTAGACCCACCGCAGCCGACGGAACAGCCACCACTGCCCTACCGCCAGCCCCAGCACGATGATGCAGGCAAACAAGAAGCCGTAGGGGTTTTCCGCCCCCGGAATGCCGCCGACATTGATGCCCAGCAAGCCGGTGATGAAGCTCATGGGCAGGAAGATGCAGGTGATGATGCCGAAGCGGTACATGGTGCGGTTCATGCGCTCGCTGCGCCGCCGGTCCTCGCTTTCAAGCACCAATGCGGCCCGCTCGCGGGTCAGCTCCAGCTCTTCGAGGTAACGGATCAGGCTGTTGTTCAACTCGTTCCAGTAGTCGGCATCGGCATCAGCGAACCAGCTCCACTTGCTGCGTGACAGCTGTGCGTAGATTTCCCGCTGCGGCGCCAGAAAACGTCGCAAGCCGGCCGCACGGCGGCGGATCTGCTGCAGGCTACCCTGCTCGGGAGTGTACCGCTCGTCGGATTCGACCTTTTCTTCCTCGAGGTCGACCAGCTCGGACAGGTCGCTGACCAGGCCCTGGACCTTCTCGGTCAGCAGCTCACCCATCAGCAGCAATAACGCCGAAGCTGACTTCGGCCCCCTGCCCTCGCCGAGCAACTGGAGCATCTCGTCACTGGCCCGAAGCGGCCGCAAGCGCAGCGAGATGACCCGTTGCGCTTCGGCGAAGATGCGCACCGAGACCATGTCTTCAGGTTCGGCGCCCGGGTTGAGGTTGACCCCGCGCAAGAACAGCAACAACTGTTCGTCCACCAGCGGCAGCAAGCGCGGCCGGGTGTTTTCTTCCAGCAGCAGTTCGCAGGCGAACTCGCTCAGGCCGCTGTCGCGCAGCAGCCAGGTGCGGGTTTGTGGATGGCTGCGGTCCCAGTGCAACCAGAGGCTTTCCTGGGGGTGCAGTTGCAGGTCGTCCAGTTCGGTACGGGCAATCGAGCGCGCGCCGCCTTTGCCATCGAGCACCAGGGCATGCACCAGCCCCCACTGCGCGTTGTCTTCCTCGAACATCAAAGCTCCATCAGCGCGTGCGGCGCATCACTCCGGCATTTTCAGCGGGCTTGGCGAAACCAGCACGCCATTGTTGTCGGCATACACATATTCGCCCGAGCGGAAGGTCACCCCGGCGAAAGTCACCGGCACGTCGAGCTCGCCGACGCCACGCTTGTTGCTTTTTTTCGGGTGGCTGGCCAAGGCCTGCACGCCGACGTCGGTCTGGATCAAGATGTCTACGTCACGCACGCAGCCGTAGATCACCAGGCCTTCCCAGCCGTTCTTGGCCGCTTTCTCGGCCAGCATGTCGCCCAGCAGCGCACAGCGCAGCGAACCGCCACCGTCAACCACCAGAACCTTGCCCTTGCCGTCGAGCTCGACCTGCTCCTTGACCAGCGAGTTGTCTTCGAAGCACTTGAGGGTGACGATCTGGCCACCGAACGAATCGCGGCCGCCGAAGTTGCTGAACATAGGTTCGAGCACCTGGACCAGGTCAGGGTAGGTGTCACACAGGTCGGGCGTTACGTAATGCTGCATGGGAAGCTCCTGTCAGTCACAACGAAAGCGGGTATGGGCCAAGGCTACACCGAGGAAGCTGTTGACGTCATCCGGGACCGAGCAGTCAGTTGCATTCCTTCGGCACTGGCCTCTTCGCGGGGCAAGCCCGCTCCCACAGGTATTTCACTGCCTTAAGAACAGTGGGGTACCTGTGGGAGCGGGCTTGCCCCGCGAAGGGGCCAGCGCAGGCAGCATGGAATCAGCTGGCTGGCACAGCCTGCGCCACAACAGTCGATGCATGCACCGGCATAGACGGGTTCCTCAACCAGCGTTCCACCAACGGCCAGACCTGCGCCTGCGCGGCCTTGCTGACCAGCATGTCGACATGCCCGAACGCATCGAAGCCTTCCTCGCGGCCCAAGCGCAGAAACTGCTTGCGCTCCCCGCCCAACTGGTCGAACAGCTTGCGGCAAGCCCAGACCGGGTCCTGGTAATCGCCCGTACCGGCCACGGCCAGCACCGGCACATCCACCTGCGCAAGGCCCGCCCACCAGTCGTTGTCCTTGTCGCCAAAGCGCCCGAACAGGCCATGCCAGCGCATGCTTTCAAGTGCCAAGCCGATCGGTTCGTCCTCGGGGCCACGCTTAAGGCGCTGCCCGGGAATCTGCCGCCAGCGCTTGAGCAGCAGCTTCGCCCCCCACACCACCGGCGGCACTTTCAACGGCCAGTACACGCGGCTGACCTGGGTACCGAAGAACGCGGCGCTGGCCACCTGCTCGGTTGGCAGGTAGCCGCCACCCAGTGCAGCGGCCAAGGTTGTCCCGCCCAGGGAATGGCCAAGCCAGTGCGGCGCCTGGCCGGTTTGTTCCAGCACGAAAGCGCCAATCAACGGCAAGTCATCGCGGGCATAGTCGGCGACACGGTTGTGCTGCCACTGGCGATTGCGCGGCGACAGGCCATGGCCGCGCATCTCCGGGATCCACACATCGAAACCCGCGCGGGCCAGAAACGCGCCCAGGCCGACCCCTTTGGGCGAATACCAGAAGCGCCGATTGGAAAAACTGCCGTGCAAAAGAATGACCGGTACGCCTTGAGCCTGACCCTGATCGGCCAGGCCAAGGCGGGTCACGGCCAGCTCGACGCTCGGGTCAGGGCTGTTGCCGGCCTTGATCCGGTACACGTCTTCGCTCAAGTCGCCTCGCCGCTCAGCGCTGAGCAAGGCCACGGGAAATAAAGTGCTGCTGCTTTGCATAAGGTTGCTTGGTGCACAAAAAAGGGCGGGAACCATTACTGGAACTCGCCCTGGATCAAACCAGGCGGGGGCGCGCCAGACNCGCGCCCCCGCAATCCACTGTATCAGGCTGCGCCCTGGCCCTCGGCCAGGAAGAACCAGGTCTCGAGCACCGAGTCCGGGTTCAGCGACACGCTTTCGATGCCCTGCTCCATCAGCCATTTGGCCAGGTCCGGGTGGTCCGATGGGCCCTGGCCGCAGATGCCGATGTACTTGCCGGCCTTGTTGCACGCCTGGATGGCGTTGGCCAGCAGCTTCTTCACGGCCGGGTTACGCTCGTCGAACAGGTGCGCGATGATACCCGAATCACGGTCCAGGCCCAGGGTCAGCTGGGTCAGGTCGTTGGAGCCGATCGAGAAGCCGTCGAAGTACTCGAGGAACTCTTCGGCCAGAATCGCGTTGGACGGCAACTCGCACATCATGATCACGCGCAGGCCATTGTCGCCACGGGCCAGGCCGTTTTCGGCCAACAGGTCGATGACCTGGCTGGCTTCGCCCAGGGTGCGCACGAACGGCACCATGATCTCGACGTTGGTCAGGCCCATCTCGTTGCGCACGCGCTTCAGGGCACGGCACTCGAGCTCGAAGCAGTCACGGAACGATTCGCTGATGTAACGCGAAGCACCGCGGAAGCCCAGCATCGGGTTTTCTTCTTCCGGCTCGTACAGCTTGCCGCCGATCAGGTTGGCGTACTCGTTGGACTTGAAGTCCGACAGGCGCACGATGACCTTTTTCGGGTAGAAGGCTGCCGCCAGGGTGCTGATGCCTTCGACCAGCTTCTCGACATAGAAGCCGACCGGGTCGTCGTAGCCGGCGATGCGCTTGTCGACGCTGTCCTTCAACTCTGCCGGCAGGCCGGCGTAGTTGAGCAGCGCCTTGGGGTGCACGCCGATCATGCGGTTGATGATGAACTCCAGGCGCGCCAGGCCGACACCGGCGTTGGGCAGTTGGGCGAAGTCAAAGGCACGGTCCGGGTTGCCGACGTTCATCATGATCTTGAACGGCAGGTCCGGCATGGCGTCGACCGAGTTCTGCTTGATGTCGAAGCCCAGCTCACCTTCGAAGATGAAGCCGGTGTCGCCCTCGGCGCAGGACACTGTCACGCCCTGGCCGTCCTTGAGCAACTGAGTGGCGTTACCGCAACCGACGACTGCAGGGATACCCAGCTCACGGGCAATGATCGCCGCGTGGCAGGTACGCCCGCCGCGGTTGGTGACAATGGCGCTGGCGCGCTTCATGACCGGCTCCCAGTCCGGGTCGGTCATGTCGGAGACCAGTACGTCACCGGGCTGCACCTTGTCCATCTCGGACACATCGTTGATCACGCGGACCTTGCCGGCGCCGATGCGCTGGCCGATCGCACGGCCTTCGACCAGTACGGTGCCCTTTTCTTTCAGCAGGTAGCGTTCCATGACATTGGCGCTGGAGCGGCTTTTCACCGTTTCAGGGCGGGCCTGAACGATGTACAGCTTGCCGTCGTCACCGTCCTTGGCCCACTCGATGTCCATCGGGCGCTGGTAGTGCTGTTCGATGATCATGGCCTGTTTGGCCAGCTCGTTGACTTCGGCATCGCTCAGGCAGAAGCGGGCGCGCTCGGCACGGTCGACCTCGACGGTCTTGACCGAACGACCGGCCTTGGCTTCGTCGCCGTAGACCATCTTGATCGCCTTGCTGCCCAGGTTGCGGCGCAGGATCGCCGGGCGGCCAGCCTGCAAGGTGTTCTTGTGTACGTAGAATTCGTCTGGGTTGACCGCACCCTGCACCACGGTTTCACCCAGGCCATAGGCGCCGGTGATGAACACCACGTCGCGGAAACCCGACTCGGTGTCGAGGGTAAACATCACACCGGCGGTGCCGGTTTCCGAACGGACCATGCGCTGCACACCGGCAGACAGGGCCACCAGCTTGTGGTCGAAGCCCTGGTGCACGCGGTAGGCGATGGCGCGGTCGTTGAACAGCGAGGCGAACACTTCCTTGGCCGCGCGGATCACGTTGTCGACGCCACGGATGTTGAGGAAGGTTTCCTGCTGGCCGGCGAACGAGGCGTCCGGCAAGTCTTCGGCGGTGGCAGACGAGCGCACGGCTACGGCCATGTTGTCGTTGCCTGCGGCCATTTCAGCGAAGGCCGTACGGATTTCCGAATCCAGACGCGCCGGGAATTCGGCTTCCATGACCCACTGGCGAATCTGCGCGCCGGTTTTGGTCAGGGCATTGATGTCATCGACATCCAGCGCATCGAGCGCGGCATGGATACGCTCGTTGAGACCACTCTGTTCGAGAAAATCGCGGTACGCCTGCGCCGTAGTGGCAAAGCCGCCCGGCACCGATACACCAGCACCCGCAAGGTTGCTGATCATCTCGCCCAGGGATGCGTTCTTGCCCCCCACATGCTCCACATCATGGACGCCGAGCTTTTCGAGGGAAACTACGTACTCTACCAAGGTGATCTCTCCACTAACTGTGTTGGAAAAGCTCAAAGGCGCCCGCCTGTCTTCTTTGACTTGGCCGGGCGTTTGTGGCCTGTACCTGGAAAATAAGTGAGAATGCCGACAGCCGCATTCGGCAAACCGAACTTATCATATCCAAGAAACGTCATCAGCTTAAGGCCCAGGGTGCAAATGAAAAGAACCGCGTTCTTCATCTCCGACGGCACCGGCATCACTGCCGAGACCCTGGGGCAAAGCCTGCTCGCTCAATTCGAAAGCATTCCGTTCAGCAAATTCACCCGTCCCTACATCGATTCGCCGGACAAAGCGCGAACCATGGTGCAGCAAATCAACGCTGCTGCCGAGCGTGATGGCGTGCGGCCGATCATCTTCGACACCATCGTCAATCAGGACATTCGTGAGATCCTGGCCACCTCGAACGGCTTCATGATCGACATCTTTTCGTCGTTTTTATCCCCGCTTGAGCAGGAATTGACCGCCCATTCGTCGTATTCCGTCGGCAAATCGCACTCGATCGGCGGTAATTCCAACTACATGGAGCGCATCGAAGCGGTCAACTTCGCCCTGGACAATGATGATGGCGCGCGCACGCACTACTACGACAAGGCCGACCTGATTCTGGTCGGGGTCTCGCGTTGCGGCAAGACGCCAACCTGCCTGTACATGGCCATGCAGTTCGGTATCCGTGCGGCCAACTACCCGCTGACCGAAGACGACATGGAGCGCCTGCAATTGCCAGCGGTGCTGAAAAAGCACCACAACAAGCTGTTCGGCCTGACCATCGACCCCGACCGCCTGACCGCCATTCGCCACGAGCGCAAGCCCAACAGCCGCTACTCAAGCTTTGCCCAGTGCGAGTTCGAAGTCCGCGAGGTAGAGAGCCTGTTCCGCCGGGAGAACATTCCCAATATCAATTCCACGCATTTTTCGGTGGAGGAGATTTCGGCGAAGATTCTGGTGGAAAAAGGCGTGGAGCGTCGGTTCAAGTAAGAAAGCTTCAAGCTGTAAGCTTCAAGCTACAAGAAAAAGCGGGACTGCGCCAAGACAGCCAATGGTGGCGGAGACAAAAGCTGCAAGCGAAACCTGCGAAGGTCTGCTTGCAGCTTGTAGCTTACAGCCTGCGACTTATGAAGGCACCACCGCCGCCTGCCCGCTCATTGCCAGGTCGACCAGCTCGCGGTTGGCCACCGCATACATCGCATAGTCCGTGCCGGTGGCATTGCGCAGGTCGTCCAGCATCGCACGCCAGCGCTCGACCATCACCCGGTGCTGCTCGGCCCACAGCGCCACGCGGGCATCCATGTCTTGCGGCGCATCGGCCATCTGCAACACAGAGATGGTGATCGCCCGCTGCTGCAGGTCGATGTCGTCGCGGAATGCCTCGCGGGCCAGGGCCTGCCAGTTGTTTTCCACCGGCAGGTTGCTGATTTCCTGCAAGTACCAGGTCAGGTCCAGCGAACTGCCCACCGCGAAGAACGCCTTGGCCACCTGCGCCGGGTCATGGCCGGTGACATCAGCCGCCTCGATGATCGGCAACAGCGTGTACAGGTGGCTGGTACCGGCCACCATGCGCGCGAGCAGTTCAGGCACACCGGCTTCGACAAAGCCCTGGTAACGCACCATCCAGCGCTCGCGGGTCGGCCCTTCCAGCAACTCGTCCAGCTTGAGCCCCAGTTGCGCGATCTTCGGCCCGAAGTGCGCGGTGTCGCGCCCGGCGTCCTGCTCGTTGCGACGGCTGCGCAGGAACCAGCGGGTGGCGCGGCGGCCCAGGCGCATCAGTTCGTCCATCAAGGTCAGCTGGACCTCGGCCGGCACCTGGTAGTCCAGGGCTTCGATCTGACGGAACCAGTGCGGCAGGTGGAAGATGTCGCGCACGATCACATACGCACCCGCCACGTTGGCCGGGCTCATGCCCGTCGACTCCTTCAGGCGCTGGACGAAGGTGATGCCCATGTTGTTGACCAGGTCGTTGGCGATCTGGGTGCTGACGATCTCGCGCTTCAGGCGGTGGCGACGCATGGAATCGGCGAACTTGCTGACCAGCGAGGGCGGGAACGCAGTTTCCATGTCGCGGGTCAGGTAGTCGTCGTCCGGCACCCGCGACTTGAGCAGTTGCTCTTTGAGGTCGATCTTGCTGTACGAGATCAGCACCGACAGCTCGGCGCGAGTCAGGCCTTGGCCTGCGGCCAGGCGCTCGGCCAGTTGCTCTTCGGACGGCAGAAATTCGATGGCACGGTCCAGCTTGCCACGCCCTTCCAGGTCCGCCATCAGGCGCTTGTATTCGGCGATCCGCTCGCGGGCGCGACGGGCTGCCAGGGACAGCGCCTGGGTCTGCTTGTAGTTGTTGCCCAGCACCAGCGCGCCGACCTCTTCGGTCATGCTGCCGAGCAGCTGGTTACGCTGCTTCTCGGTCATGTCGCCACCCTGCACCACTTCGTTGAGCAGGATCTTGATATTGACCTCGTGGTCCGAGCAGTCGACGCCACCAGCGTTGTCGATGAAGTCGGTGTTGGTCGCACCGCCATTGAGGCCGAACTCGACCCGGCCGAGCTGGGTCATGCCGAGGTTGCCGCCCTCGCCCACCACCTTGCAGCGCAGCTCGTTGCCGTTGACGCGCAGGGCGTCGTTGGCCTTGTCGCCGACATCGGCGTGGCTTTCTGTGCTGGCCTTGACGTAAGTGCCGATGCCGCCGTTCCACAGCAGGTCGACCGGCGCCTTGAGCAGTGCATTGAGCAGCTCGGTCGGGGTCAGGCGGTCGGCTTCGATGGCGAAGCGTTCTTTCATCTGTGGGCTGATGGCGATGCTCTTGGCACTGCGCGGGAAGATCCCGCCGCCTTCGGACATGATGCTGGTGTCGTAGTCGCTCCAGGCCGAACGCGGCAAGTCGAACAGGCGCTTGCGCTCGGCGAAGCTGTTGGCCGGCTCCGGGTTCGGGTCGATGAAGATGTGCAGGTGGTTGAACGCCGCCACCAGCTTGAGCTTGTCGGACATCAGCAAGCCATTGCCGAACACGTCGCCGGCCATGTCGCCGACGCCGATCACGGTGATCGGGTCTTCTTGCACATTGATGCCGCGCTCACGGAAGTGGCGTTGTACGCCAACCCACGCGCCCCGGGCGGTGATGCCCATTTTCTTGTGGTCATAGCCGGCCGAGCCGCCCGAGGCGAAGGCATCGCCCAGCCAGAAGCCGTAGTCGATGGCAATGCCGTTGGCGATGTCGGAGAACGTCGCGGTGCCTTTGTCGGCGGCCACCACCAGGTACGGGTCGTCATCGTCGTGGCGCACCACATTGGCCGGCGGCACCACGCCACCGTCCTTGAGGTTGTCGGTGATGTCGAGCAGGCCGGAAATGAAGATGCGGTAGCAGGCAATGCCTTCAGCGGCGATTTCGTCACGGCTGCCACCCAGTGGCAGGCGGCGCGGCAGGAAGCCGCCCTTGGCGCCGACCGGCACGATCACCGAGTTCTTCACCTGCTGGGCCTTGACCAGGCCGAGCACCTCGGTGCGGAAATCTTCCTCGCGGTCCGACCAGCGCAGGCCGCCGCGGGCGACGTTGCCAAAGCGCAGGTGCACACCCTCGACCCGTGGCGAATAGACGAAGATCTCGAACTTGGGTACCGGCTTTGGCAGCTCGGGGATCAGCTTGGGGTTGAACTTGAAGCTGAAGTACGACTTGTTCTGGCCGTTGCCGTCCGGCTGGTAGAAGTTGGTCCGCAGGGTGGCCTTGATCAGGTCCAGGTAGCGACGCAGGATGCGGTCTTCGTTGAGTACCTGAACATCGTCCAGGGCGCTCAGGATCGCCTGTTCCAGGCGTTGCTGCTTGTCGTCCAGGTCGTCCTGGGTAAGCTTGCGCGCCAAATAGAAGCGGGTCTTGAACAACCGGGTCAGCTCGCGGGCGATGTCGGTGTGGTTGTTCAGGGTGCTGGCGATGTAACCCAGGTCGAAGCCCAGGCGGATCTGCTTGAGGTAGCGGGCATAAGCACGCAGCAGTGCCACATCGCGCCAAGGCAGGCCGGCGGTCAGCACCAGGCGGTTGAAGGCGTCGTTCTCGGCGTCGCCGCCGACAATGTGGATGAACGCGTCCTGCAAGGTGTCGTTGAGCTGCTGGATGTCCAGGCTCAGGCCTTCGCTGTAGGTAAAGGCGAAGTCGTGGATCCAGTATTCACGGCCATTGGCGTGACGCAGGCGGTACGGGAACTCGCCCAGCACGCGCAAGCCGAGGTTCTCCAGGATCGGCAGCACATCGGACAGCGCCAACGGGGTGTCGGCGTGGTACAGCTTACAATGCAGGGTACGCTCGCCGACCTGGGTCAATGGCTGATAGAAGCTCATGGCCAGCGGCTTGCTTTCGGACAGCCCCAGCACGTGCTGCAGGTCGACCACTGCCGAATGCGCAGCGAAGCGCTCGCGGTAGCCCGCCGGGAAGCCTTTGGGGAAGTCGGCCAGGATGTTGGTGCCCTGGGCTTCGCCGAAGTTCTCCACCACCAGGGTCGAGTAGTCGTCGTGCCACGAGCGGCACGCCTGGATCACTTCGTTTTCCAGCTGTTGCGGGTCGATGTCGATGCGGTTTTTCGGATCGACCCGCAGAATCAGTTGCACCCGCGCCAGTACCGACTCGGAGAAGAAGGTCCAGAACTCGCAGTCGCTGGCTTTCAGGCGCTCCATCAGCACCTGCTGGATCTTCTGCCGCACTTCGGTGGAGTAGATCTCACGCGGTACGTAGGCCAGGCAGTAGCAGAAGCGGCCGTACGGGTCCTTGCGCAGGAACACGCGGATCTTGTTGCGCTCCTGGATCTGCACGATGGCCATGACGGTGCTGAACAGCTCGTCGATCGGCGTCTGGAACAGGTCGTCGCGCGGCAGCACCTCGAGCACCTGGGCCAGCTCCTTGCCCAGGTGAGCCTTGGGGTCGAAGCCCGAACGGCGCTCGACTTCGGCAACCTTGACTCGAATGTAAGGGATGGCATGCACGCTCTCGCCGTACACCGAAGAGGTGTACAGGCCCATGAAGCGGCATTCCTTGACCACCTTGCCCTCGGCGTCCAGCTGGCGAATCGACACGTAGTCCGGGTAGGCCGGGCGGTGCACACGGCTGGGCAGCGCGGCCTTGGCGAAGGACAACAACAGTGGCTCGTTGAGGTAGGCCACGGCGTAGTCTTCGATGCGCAGCTCTTCAGACGTCAGCCCCACGCGCAAGCGCCGCGGCAGGCCGAGGAAGGACTGCTCGTCGTAGACCATCTGGCCGCCATCGCTGCCGCCCTGGACGGTGAACTCCTCGTAGCCCAGGAAGGTGAAATGGTTGTCCAGCAACCACTCGAGAAACGCCTTCACCTCGCCCTTCTCGTGCTGCGCCGGGCCAAACGCAGTCTGCTCGACCTGCGCCACCACTTCGCGCAGCTTGACCTTCATCGGTTCGAAGTCGGCGACCGCCACACGCACTTCAGCCAGCACCTGTTCGATCTCGCGGGTCAGCACCGTTAGTTCGGCGGCGTTGGCGCAACGGTCGATCTCCAGGTACATCAGCGACTCATGGCGCACACCCTCGCCGTGGGTGCCCTTGGGCAGCAGCTCGAGCAGCTCGCCTTTGGCACCGCGGCGCACGCTCAGTACGGTGGTCTGCAGGGTGTGGATGCTGTAGCCGCGGCGGTTGAGCTCGGTGCGCACCGAGTCCACCAGAAACGGCAGGTCGTGGTGCAACACCTCGACCACGGTGTGGGTCGACTGCCAGCCGTTGCGTTCGTAATCAGGGTTGTACACCCGCACTTGGGGTTGTTCGGCGTCGAAGCGCTCGATGATGCGCCAGGCAGAAAGGGTACAGCCAGCCAGGTCGGAAAGCCTGCGCTGGGTGAGTTCGTCCATTGAGATGATGCCGAAGAACTGTTCGGCGAACAGGGCCACTTGTGGCAGTGCCTGTTCGCTGATGTGCTGCGCCAGAGCCGCTTGCAGTTGATGCTGGAAGTCGGCCTTGCTGGCTGCGGTGAAAAACGCCATCTGTGGTACTCCGCTTGGGCTTTGTAATAATTGAAGCGTCGCTCGCGTGCGCCGTGTACGAATCAACGATAGCCAACCCGTGGCAAGGCGGACGGTTAAACCAGGCGTTGAACGTGCGTGGCACGCTCAGGGCTCGCCGAAGCTTAACGACTGAGTAGTCACCAGCGCTTGCAGCGCTGCGACAATTTCGGTCAAGGGGCGGTAACTTTACGTTTATGGATGTACACAAGACTGTCAGAATTCCCTTCCGTTTCCTTTGACCCGAGCCTGTTCATGCAAATCAAGACCGCCCTGCTCTTCGCCAACCCTTGCGATGACGAGGAAGACAACATGGCGACCCTCTGCTGCCACGGCGACAAGGGTCAGATGGTCCTGCTCACCCGTTACCCGGATGAAGACACGGTCGACCTGACGCTCGATGACGAGCCCTCGACGCTGGATGGCTTGAAGGTGACCTTGACTGCCCAGCGCCTGCTGATCGAAGTGGCGGCCGGGGATCGCGATGCCTTGAAGGGGGATGAAACGCTGGAGATCATCCTGACCAGCGAACTGAGCGATATGGACGAGGTGAAGGAAACGCTGCAGAACATTCTGCAGGGGACCGGGACGTTCGTCTGCGAGGTCTGATGCAAGCCTGAAGGGCCGCGAAGGCAGAAGTTTGTTTCGGCAATGGACTACATCAGGGCGCTGACCTGGTCACGCCCAGATCATGCCATTCGCTATTCGCCTGGCGCGTGCGCTCCAGCTGCGCCTCAAACCACTGCAATACCGCCTTGCAGGCCGGGTGCGCGACGCCGCTGTCGCGTAACCACAGCGCGTACACGCCACCGGTCTTCAGCGGTGCGCCGAACGGCACGATCAGGTCGCCCCGGGCCAGTGCGTCGTGCGCCAGCACCTGGTCGCTCATGGCCACGCCCAGGCCGCGGGCGGCAGCATCCAGGGCAAGGTCGTCAAGGTTGAACATCAGGTGTTTGTAACTGCGTTCGGGGCCCTCCTGGTGCGCCTGCAGCCACAGGTTCCACTCGTGACGCGCGGTCGAGCCATGGATCAGCGCATGCTCACCCAGCGCCTTCAGCGAGCGTGGCGGCAACTGCCCGTCGCCCAGCTTTGGCGCACAGACCGGCACCAGGTACTCATCGAACAAGACCGTCAAGGGTCGACCATCCAGGCCGTCACGCAAATACAGCACGTAGGCATCGCAATCCCCGCTGGTGTCCACCACCTCCCCGCTCACGGTTTCGATGGACAGGCATAACGCCGGGTTGAGTGCGTAGAAGCTGCTTAGCCTGGGCAGCAGCCAGCGCACCGCCAGTGACACGAAGATACGAATACGAAACGGCCGATCCACCGGTGCCGGGGAAAGCCGTTGCGCCAGGGCCCGCAGACCGTTCAGCGCTTCGCAAGCCACCGCATACACATCACGGCCCTGCTCGGTCAGCGCCACCTTGCGGCTGGTGCGGTCGAACAGCGCCACACCGTAATGCTCCTCCAGCTGCTGAACCTGGCGGCTGATCGCACTCTGGGTCAAGTGCAGCTGCCTGGCGGCCTCGGTAAAGCTGCTGCTGTCCGCTACGTGGATAAGCGCCTGAAGGGCTTGAAGCGAGGGCACACGAAAGATTTTATCCATGCGTTTCAAGAATAGCTGAATGAAATTTTAGCGTTAGAAACAAGGCCACAGCCCTCGTAGATTAAGCCTTGAAGGCGCACCCAAGACCAACACCGATAACCGGTGCGCATTGATTGTGGAGGAGCTGATGGCAATCGACAACCGCTGTGGATGGATCACCTTGGCGGGCGAGTCTGCCCCGCACCCGCGCCTTTCAGGCCAGCACGCCTGCGACTGGCTGATCATTGGCGGCGGCATCACCGGCCTTGCCGCAGCCCACACGCTGGCCGCACGTTTCCCAGGGCAACGCATTGTCGTGCTTGACCGGCAGCGAGTGGCCCAGGGTGCCTCGGCACGCAACTCGGGTTTTGCCGTCAGCCATGAACTACCCTCGCCCAATGAATTGCTCGGCAACCCAGGCTTTGCCGGCTTTGCCGTGGCTTCGCGCATTGGTGTGGCGGCCGCACAGGAGGTGCGCCAGCGTATCGGCGAGCTGGGTATCGCCTGCGAATACGATGACGCGGGCTATCACTTTGCCGTGCATCGACCCGCGCACCTGCAGCAGGCCGACGCCGTGATCCACACACTGGAGGCCGTTGGCGCCAACGCTCGCTACCTGGAAGGCGAAGCGTTGCAGCAGCGCCTTGGCAGCAGTTTCTACACCCGCGCCATCCATTGCGCCGGTGGCAACGCACTGCTGCAGCCGGCGAAGTATGTGCGCGGCCTTGCCGACAGCCTGCCCAAGGCGGTGGAGGTATACGAGCACAGCGCGGTGCTGAGCCTTCGCCGCGCCGGGCGTGGCTGGCAGGCCCAGACCGAAGCCGGCGTTATAAACGCGCCCCAAGTGCTGGCCTGCGTCGGGGCGTTCTTGCCCCGGGTCGGCGTGCACCATAGCGGCACCTTCGCGCTGGAACTGAGCGCCAGCATCACCCGCCCCTTGACCGAGGCTCGCTGGCAAAGCCAGTTCGGCGAGCGCACCTGGGGCGTGCTGTCGACCCTGCCGGGCGGCGCGACCCTGCGCCTGCTGCCGGGCCGACGGCTGTTGATTCGCAACACGGTGGAGTACCGCCAGCGCGACCTCAATGGCACGCAGTTGCAGGCCCGTCGCCAGCAACATCTGCAAGGGCTGGAAAAACGCTTCCCCGGGCTGGCCGCCACGGACCTCGAATACACCTGGACCGGCCACCTGAGCGGCACCCGCTCCGGCGAGCCGTGCTTCGCACGGATCGATGAAGGGCTGCATGCCGTGGCCGGCTGCAACGGTTCGGGCGTCGCCCGCGGCACCCTGTGGGGCAGGCTGCTGGTCGACATGGCCAGCACATCGACCTCGGCGCTGCTCACCGACGTGCTCGGACAGGCCCAACCCGGCTACCTGCCGCCACGCCCGTTCTTCGATATCGGCGCCTCCCTGCGCATGGCCTGGGAAGTACGCCGCGCGCGGCGCGAACGTTGACTGCCATGAGCACTTGCGAACACTTACAACAACAGAGGGCAAGATGATGAAACGTACCTGCATGGCCGTGCTGTCCGCGGCGCTGTTCAGCCTGACGGCCCAGGCCGCCGAATCGGTCAACATCGCCAACTGGAGCGGCTACATTGCCGATGACACCTTGGCCGAGTTCGCCCGCCGCACCGGCATCCAGCCCACCTACGACCTTATCGACAGCAACGAGACGACCGAGGCCAAGCTGATGACCGGCGGCAGCGGCTACGACCTGGTCAGCCCGTCCAACCACTTCCTGCCCAGGCTGATCAAGGCCGGCGCCATCCAGGCGCTCGACCGCAGCAAGCTGCCCAACTGGAACAATCTCGACCCCAAGCTGATGCAACTGCTGCAGGCCAGCGACCCCGGCAACCGCCATGCCATCCCCTACATGTGGGTGACCACCGGCATCGGCTACAACGTCGACAAGATCAAGGCGATCTTCGGCGACACCGATGTCACCCAGTCCTGGCAATTGCTGTTCAACCCAGAAAACATCCGCAAGCTCAGTGCCTGTGGCGTGGCGTTCCTCGACAACCCGACGCAGGTGTTGCCAATCACCCTCAAGGTCCTGGGGCTCGACCCGCACAGCGAGCGCCCTGAAGACCTGAAGCATGCCGAGGCGGCGCTGATGGCGATTCGCCCGTCGATCAGCTACTTCCACCAGTCCAAGTACGTCAGCGACCTGGCCAACGGCAACATCTGCGTAGCGATCGGCTTCAGCGGCGATGTGCTGCAGGCGATGAACAGCGCGCAGCAGGCCAACAACGGCGTGCACCTGGGCTACAGCATTCCCCGTGAAGGCTCGACGGTGGCGGTGGACATGGTGGTGATTCCAAAAGCTGCGCCACACCTGGATGCAGCCTACGCCTACCTCAACTACCTGCTCGACCCCCAGGTCATGGCGCATATCAGCAATGCGGTGAAGTACCCGAACGGCAATGCGGCGTCATTACCGTATGTGGCCCCGGCGCTGCGCGACAACCCGGCGGTGTACCCGCCCCAGGCCGTGCTGGATACGCTGTTCCCGATCCAGACCTTGTCACCGGCGGGCATGCGCTTGAGCACCCGGCTGTGGACCCGGGTGATCAGCGGCAAGTGAGCGGCTGCGTGCTGCCTGCAAGCGCTGTCGACACCTGCGAGCGCATGAGCGCGTATGATGCTGCCCCCCTGTTTATCGATACGGAAATCAACATGCTCCCGGACAAGGCGTGCGCAGTCGTCCTCTCTCCCTCGTCGCCGCCCTGTATTCTGTTGTTCCGTCATCCCCTGGCGGGCGTACAGCTGGTGAAGGGTTCCATTGAAAACGGCGAAACGCCGCGGGAAGCCGCCCTGCGTGAATTGCATGAAGAGTCTGGTATCCACAACGCCACGATCGGGGACGATTTGGGGTGCTGGGATTCCGGCCATCTTGGGCAGACCTGGTCGTTTCACCTGTGCCGGGCAGAGGGTGTTCTACCTGAGCGATGGCTTCACCAGACACTGGATGACCATGGCCATACGTTCGAGTTCTTCTGGGCTGCGCTCGACCATTTGCCCTATGCCGAGTGCCACCCGGTCTTTCAGCGAGCACTGGGCTACTTGAGCAATTCGCTGAAACTAGGCGGCCATTGGCCAGATGCGCACCTGCTGGGTGGTTGCAGGAACGATCGGGCGGGACTATAAGAGCTCAAGCTAACTTGAGGTCAACCGGCGTGACAGTTAAATCATCCACCGACAGCTCGCGGCTGCTCACCGTCGGCGAGGTCGCCAAACGCAGTGGCGTGGCGGTCTCCGCCCTGCACTTCTACGAATCCAAAGGGCTGATCGCCGGCACCCGTACCGCCGGCAACCAGCGGCGTTACCCCGCATTGGTGCTGCGCACCATCGCCATCATCAAGGTGGCCCAGCGCACCGGCATCCCCCTCGAAGAAATCAAACGCGCCCTGGGCCGCTACCCGCCGAACAGCAAACTCACGGCCGCCCAGTGGGGCGAGATGTCATCGGCCTGGCGAGAAGACCTGAACGCCCGCATTCGCACGCTGGAGGCCCTGAGAGACAGCCTGGACAACTGCATCGGCTGCGGTTGCCTGTCGTTGCAAGACTGCCCGCTGCGCAACCCCGAGGACGTGCTGGGCAAGGAGGGATCGGGGGCCAGGATCCTGGAAAATGGCGGCGCTGCCGGGGGACGGTAAGCGCCGGCCTTTCATGGCGACCTGTATCTGATCATCGAGAAGCGATGACACATTGCTTGCTTATGACACAAAGTGTCATTAGTATCGATGTGTGTCCTAGCTTGCACGCTGTGCCAGCCAGGTAGTCATTACCGCCTTCTCATGCAGGTACTCTCCGTGACCACGACCATGCAGACCCCCAAGGACCAGCTCGTCAAACATGCCCAGCAGCAGATGCTGACTGCGCTGGCCGACAACACTTACACCCCGCGGCAGAAACTCGCCCTGACCTGCCGAATCCTGTTCGACGGCGGCCACGACTCCGGCCTGGCTGGGCAGATCACCGCACGGGCGCCGGAGCCTGGCACCTACTACACCCAACAGCTTGGCCTGGGCTTCGACGAGATTTCGGCCTCCAACCTGCTGGTCGTCGACGAAGACCTGAACGTGCTGCACGGCCACGGCATGGCCAACCCAGCGAATCGCTTTCACAGCTGGCTGTATCGCGCACGCCCCGACGTGAACTGCATCATCCATACCCACCCGTTGCACAGCGCCGCCCTGTCGATGCTCGAAGTGCCGCTGGCCATCTCGCACATGGACCTTTGCCCGCTGTTCGACGATTGCGCCTTCCTCAAGGAATGGCCGGGTGTGCCGGTGGGCAATGAAGAAGGCGAGATCATCGCCGGGGCCATCGGCGACAAGCGGGCGATCCTGCTTTCACACCATGGCCTGTTGATCGCCGGCCGCTCGATCGAGGAAGCCTGTGTGCTTGCTCTACTGTTCGAACGCGCCGCCAGGATGCAGCTGCTGGCCATGGGCGCCGGTGAGATCCGCCCGATCCCCGAAGCACTTGGCAAAGAAGCCCATGACTGGATTTCCACGCCAAAACGCCATGGCGCCGCGTTCAGCTATTACGCGCGTCGTGCCTTGCGTGCCCATGGCGACTGCCTGGGCTGATCGAAGTTGTCCCCCTTCCTGAACAACGGCAAAGGTACCTGGTCATGTCTACACCTGTAATTCGCGGCGTCATCGGCTACACCATCACCCCCTTCGCGGCAGACGGCTCCGTCGATCTGAACGCACTGGGTAGATCCATCGACAGCCTGATCCAGGCCGGCGTGCACGCTATCGCCCCGCTGGGCAGTACCGGCGAAGGCGCCTACCTGTCCGATAGCGAGTGGGAATCTGTGGTTCGCTTCAGCCTGGAGAAGATCGCCGGCCGCGTACCCAGCGTGGTCAGCGTCTCGGACCTGACCACCGCGCGTACCGTGCAACGTGCCCGCCTGGCCCAGGCGTGCGGCGCCACGGCGGTGATGGTGTTGCCCGTCTCCTATTGGAAGTTGACCGAGGCCGAGGTGGTCGACCACTACAGAGCGGTCGGCGCGGCGATCGACATCCCGATCATGCTCTACAACAACCCGGGCACCAGCGGCACCGACCTGTCGGTTGAGCTGATCCTGCGTATTCTGGGCGAAGTCGCCAATGTCACCATGGTCAAGGAGAGCACCGGTGATATTCAGCGCATGCACCGCCTGTACACCGCGACCGAAGGCAAGGTGGCGTTCTACAACGGTTGCAACCCGCTCACCCTGGAAGCCCTGGTTGCCGGCGCCACGGGCTGGTGCACCGCAGCGCCAAACCTGATCCCCGCGTTGAACCTGGCCTTGTGGGACGCCGTGCAGAACGGCGAGCTGGCAGAGGCGCGTGCGCTGTTCTACCGCCAATACGAATTGTTGGCGTACATCACCCGCCGTGGCCTGCCCACCACCATCAAGGCTGGGCTGAAAATGCGGGGCCAGGATGTGGGCGCACCGCGACTGCCCCTGCAGCCGCTGGACCCACAAGGCCGTGCCTACCTCAAAGGGCTGCTGGACGCGCTCGCGCCCCAGTAACGCACGCCCCTGTAGGAGCGGCCTTGCGTCGCGAAAGGGGTGCGAAGCAGCCCCAGCAATCTATGCGGCGAAGCTGAGATCCTGGGGCTGCTTCGCACCCCTTTCGCGACGCAAGGCCGCTCCTACCCTCAGCCACGGACACTGCCATCCGAATGCACCACCCGCCCCGCCTCACCGGGCCGGTTGACGAACAGCAAGTCAAGCGTGCTATTGCGCAGCCCTTTAACAGGGTTCCAGTTCGCCGATGTATGAATGTAGCGCTCGCGCAACAGCCGTTGCTCCTGCTCGGTCAAATGCGCGTGGTCACTACGCCCCAAGGCAAAATCATGCAGCTTGCGGCTGATTTCGCCCAACTCATCCGGCACTGCATAGGCCTCATCGTTGCCCAACTCGGCAAACGGCACGCCCGCGCGCAGCACCAACTCACGCATGATGCTCAGGTAGACCCGCGACAAATGCCCCGGCACCCGCTGCGAGGTGCATCCTGCTTGCCCAAAGAGCACCGGCAGGCGTCAGGACGCAGCGGCAAACCATCAGCCGACTCCGAACCTTGCACGGGACTTTTCGATGACGCCGCAGGCAACGGCCTGGATAAATTTGCCAGCCGCCATTAGTCGCCACCCCCCCGGATAGATTAAAGTATCACCCCTTGCCGAGGCAGCTGCCCCCAGCGCGCCTGCGGCCCAATACCAGGAACCGTCGCCGATGGAACACCGTGAAGCGCTGATCGCGCTGCGCACCTTTCTTTCCTCCCAGATCCTAGGCCAGGAGAAGCTGGTCGAGCGGCTGCTGATCGTGCTCCTGGCCGACGGCCACATGCTGGTCGAGGGCGCCCCGGGCCTGGCCAAGACCAAGGCCATCAAGGAGCTCGCCGAGGGTATCGAAGCGCAGTTCCACCGCATCCAGTTCACCCCCGACCTGCTCCCTGCCGACATTACCGGCACCGAAATCTACCGCCCGGAAACCGGCAGTTTCGTGTTCCAGCAGGGGCCGATCTTCCACAACCTGGTGCTGGCCGACGAAATCAACCGCGCCCCGGCCAAGGTCCAGTCGGCGCTGCTCGAAGCCATGGCCGAGCGCCAGGTCAGCGTGGGCCGCAGTACCTACGACCTGTCACCGCTGTTTCTGGTCATGGCCACCCAGAACCCCATCGAGCAAGAGGGCACCTACCCGCTGCCCGAGGCTCAGCTCGACCGCTTCCTGATGCACGTGAAAATCGGCTTCCCGGACGCTGCGGTGGAGCGGCGCATCCTGCTGCAGGCCCGCGGCGAAGCACTGGGCGGCGAGACCAAGCCCGAGCGCCGGGTCAGCCAGCAGGCGATCTTCGCCGCGCGCAAGGAAATCCTCGGCCTGTACATGGCCGACGCCGTCGAGGAATACCTGGTGCAACTGGTGATGGCCACACGTACCCCGGCCAAGTTCGATACCGAACTGGCCGACTGGATCGCCTACGGCGCCAGCCCCCGCGGCTCGATTTCGCTGGACCGCTGCTCACGTGCCCATGCCTGGCTGGCCGGGCGCGACTTCGTCAGCCCCGAGGATATCCAGGCGGTGCTGTTCGACGTGCTGCGCCACCGCATCATCCTGTCGTTCGAGGCCGAGGCTGCGGGGATCGACCAGGACCGGGTGGTCCAGCGTATCCTCGACGTCGTCGCCGTTGCCTGAGCCCATGCCCACCGCGCAGCTGGCCGAGCCCGGCATCCGTATCGGCCTTGCCGAGCTGATCGACATGCGCCACCGCGTGCGCGAAATCCAGCTGTTTTCCCGGCCCGGCCAGCGCAGCCCGCTGGTGGGCCTGCACCACTCCAAGCTGCGCGGACGCGGCGTGGACTTCGACCAGGTGCGCGTCTACCAGGCCGGCGACGATGTGCGCAACATCGACTGGCGCGTCACCGCGCGCACGCAGGAGCCACACACAAAGCTGTTCCATGAAGAGCGCGAGCGGCCGATCTTCATTCTGGTCGAGCAGAGCCAGCGGCTGTTCTTCGGCTCGGGGCTGATGTTCAAGTCGGTACTGGCAGCCCAGGCCGCAGCACTGTTCGGCTGGGCAGCGCTGGGGCACAACGACCGCATTGGCGGGCTGGTGTTCGGCGACAACGAACACCACGAAATCAAGCCGCGGCGCAGCAAGCAGAGCCTGCTGCAGTTGCTCAACCGCCTGGCCAAGGTCAACCAGTCGCTGCACACCGAAGCCACGCCCCAGGCCGACAGCCTTGGCCTGGCCTTGCGCCGGGCGCGCGAAGTGCTGCGCCCTGGCAGCCTGGCGATCATCATCTGCGACGAACGCGCGCTGACCGACCAGGTCGAGCAACACCTGGCCATGCTCTCACGCCACTGCGACCTGTTGCTGCTGCCCGTCTCCGACCCGCTCGACCACGCCTTGCCCGCTGCCGGCCTGTTGCGCTTCGCCCAGCGCAGCGCGCAACTGGAGCTCGACACCCTGGACGCCAGCCTGCGCCAGGCTTACCGCCAGCAAGCCGAGTCGCGTATCGAGCGCTGGGAACTGATGGCACAGAAGCTGCGCGTGGTGCTGATGCCGCTGAGCACCCAAAGCGAGATGATCGAGCAGTTGCGCGAGTACCTTAACGCCCAGCGCGCGGGGAGCAGCAAATGAACCCGCTGGACCAGTTGCACCCGCTGATCACCCCAGAGGCAATCGGCCTGTGGCCACCGGCACCGGGTTGGTGGGTGTTGCTGGCCTTGCTGCCGCTGCTTGCCTGGGGCCTGTGGCGTATGCGCCGTTGGCGCCCCGGCAAACGCCGCATCGTGCGTGCCGAGCAACCGCTCGACCCAGTGCGCGTGGCCGCCCTGGCCGAACTTGCTCGCCTGCCGCGCCCCTATGACGGAGCCCCGGCCGGCGCCTGGCTGCAGCAGATCAACGGCTTGCTCAAGCGCCTGTGCCGCAGCCACTACCCCGGTGCCAACAGCCACACGCTCAACGGTCGCCAGTGGCTGGCATTTCTCGACAACCGCTGCCCGGCCGCCGGCCTGACCCGCTGGATGGTGCTGGTCGAAGGCGCCTACAAGCCTGAGTGCAAACTCGACGACAAAGCCATCGTCGGCCTCAGCCAGGCTGTCGAAACCTGGATCCGCAAGCATGTTTGAACTGGCCTGGCCGTGGATGTTCGCCCTGCTGCCGCTGCCGTGGCTGGCACGCATGATGCTGCCCGCCGCCGACAGTGGCGAGCCGGTGCTCAAGGTGGGCTTCCTGAACGAGCTGGAAGGCCTTGCCGGGCGCCGGGCGCGGCTCAACCTGCCGACCTGGCGCCAACAGGCGCCCTTCGTCATCATCTGGCTGTTGCTGCTGTTGGCCGCAGCCCGCCCGCAATGGCTCGGCGACCCAGTACCGGTGGCGGCCAGCGGTCGCGACCTGCTGGTGGCGGTGGATGTGTCGGGCTCGATGGACTTCCCCGACATGCAGTGGAAGGACGACGAGATCAGCCGCCTCGACCTGGTCAAGGCGCTGCTGGGCGACTTTCTTCAGGACCGCGAAGGCGACCGGGTCGGCCTGATCCTGTTTGGCAGCCAGGCCTACCTGCAGGCCCCGCTGACCTTCGACCGGCGTACCGTGCGTACCTTCCTCGACGAAGCGCAGATCGGCATCGCCGGCAAGAACACCGCCATCGGTGACGCCATCGGCCTGGCGGTCAAGCGCCTGCGCCAGCGCCCGGCACAGAGCCGGGTGCTGGTGCTGATCACCGACGGCGCCAACAACGGCGGGCAGATCCACCCGCTGACCGCCGCCCGCCTGGCCGCCCAGGAAGGCGTGCGCATCTATACCATCGGCATCGGTGCCAACCCAGAGGCCAGCGGCACCCCAGGCCTGCTGGGCCTCAACCCAAGCCTTGACCTGGACGAAGCCTCGCTCAAGGAAATCGCCGACATGACCCACGGCGCCTACTTCCGCGCCCACGACGGCGCCGAACTGGACGCCATCGGCGACGCCCTCGACCAGTTGGAGCCGGTGGCCCAGCAGCCGACCCAGGCGCGCACCGCCAAGGCCCTGTATGCCTGGCCACTGGCCCTGGCGCTGTTGCTCAGCGTGCTGCTGGTAGTGGCCGTGCAATGGCCCGACAACCGGCTGCAGCGCCTGCTGCGCAAACCGCGCTTTCTGCAGCCGCATCCGGAATGGCGCCAGCGCCTCAAACGCCTGCGGCTGAGGAGGCGGCGATGATCGAGCTCTGGCCACAATGGTTGCGCCCCCTCTGGCTGCTGGTCGTGCCGCTGCTCGGCTGGCTGCTGTTCAAGCTTTGGCACCGGCGCAAACGCGCCGGGCGCTGGCAGATGATCTTGCCGCCGGCCTTCCATGCCGTGCTGCTTGGGGGCGGCAGCGGCAGCACCAGCAAACTGCCCTGGGTCGTGCTGGGCCTGGCCTGGGCACTGGTGGTCATGGCGCTGCTCGGGCCGAGCTGGCAACGCGTGGAAGAAAACCGCCAACGCCCGGCCGACCCGCTGGTGATCCTGCTTGAACTGACCCCACAGATGCTCGCCGAGGACAGCCCACCCAACCGCCTGGAGCAGGCCCGGCGCAAGGTCCTCGACCTGCTCGAACACCGCCACGATAGCCAGACCGCACTGATCGTCTACGCAGGGTCCGCCCACACCCTGGTGCCGCTGTCCGACGACCTGGGCACCACCCGCAACCTGCTGGAGGCGATCGACCCGTCGATCATGCCCAAACCCGGCCAGCGCGCAGACCTGGCGGTGCAAAAAGGCCTGGCCTTGCTGGCCCAGAGCGGCCTGGGGCAAGGCCGCCTGCTGTTGATTGGCTCCTCGCTCAGCGCAGCAGAACGCCAAGGCATCGTCCAGGCCCTCGGCCGCCAGGGCCCAAGCCTGCTGATGCTGGGCATCGGCAGCCGCGACGGCGCCCCGGTGCGGCAGGCCAACGGCGAATTCCTCAAGGATGACCAGGGCGGCATCCTGCTGCCACGCCTGGACAGCGCCAGCCTCAAGGCATTTGTCAGCAGCACCGGCGGGCGCTACCGCAATGCCCGGGTCGACGACCTCGACCTGCGCGGCCTGGGCCTGTTCGACAACCCGCGCGCCTTACGTAACGACGGCCAGACCTTGCAACTGGATAGCTGGGCAGACCAGGGCTACTGGTTGCTGATTCCACTGCTGCTGCTGGCGGCCTGCGCCGGCCGTCGCGGCTGGCTGTTCTGCCTGCCGCTATTGCTGGCGCTGCCGCAGCCCAGCCAGGCGTTCGAGTTCAATGACCTGTGGCTGCGCCCCGACCAGCAAGGCCAGCGCCTGCTCGAACAGAACCGCCCGGCCAGCGCCGCGCGCCATTTCCAGGACGCGCAATGGCGCGGCATGGCGCTGTATCAGGCCGGCGATTACGCCGGTGCCGCCCAGGCCTTCTCCGAAGGCAATACGGCGGCAGCGCACTACAATCGAGGCAATGCCCTGGCCCGCAGTGGTGAGCTGGAAGCCGCGCTGGACGCCTATGACCAGGCCCTGGAGCGCCAACCCGACCTGCAACCGGCACTGGACAACCAGGCGCTGGTCCAGCAAATGCTGCAACAGCGTGAGGCCAAGGCCGAACAGCAAGCCGCCAGCAGCGAAGCCCAAGGCACACCCGGCAGCGAAACCGAAGGCAACAGCAGCTCGGCTAGCAACCCGGCACAGGGCACGCCCGGCAGTGACGAACACGCCAACGCCGAACAACCCGGCGAAGGCAGCAACAACAGCCAGGCCACACCGGGCAATCAGGGCGGCGCCGACGACGATATCATCCAGCCACCCCAGCGCCCGGTGTCCACCAGCCTCGACGCCGAACAGCGTCAAGCCCTTGAACAGTGGCTGCGGGAGATCCCCGATAACCCGGCGGAACTGCTGCGGCGCAAATTCTGGTATGAACAGCAATTGCATCAGGACAACCCACAATGAGTCGCTTCGGCGTCTTTCTTCTCGGTTTCTTATGGGCCTTGCTGGCCCAGGCCGAACCGATGCTGCAAGCCAGCGTCGACCGTACCCGCCTGGGCGCCGGCGAAAGCCTGGAACTGACCCTCGAAAGCCAGGACGTGACCCAGTTTGGCAAGCCCGACCTGCGTGCCTTGGAGGGCGACTTCGAGGTGCGCGGCACTCGTCAGCTGAACAGCCTGCACACCCTCGACGGCGAAACCCGCGCCAGCACCCGCTGGATCATCACCCTGCTGCCACGGCGCAGCGGCAGCCTGCGCATCCCGGAACTGCAACTGGGCCAGTCACGCAGCCAGGCCATCGACCTGCAAGTGCTGCAGGCCGATGCCAGCCGCCAGGAAAGCGCCTCCCAAGTGTTCATCGAAGCGACCCTGGACAGCACCGATGTGTATGTCCAGGCCCAGGCGGTGCTGACCCTGCGCATCTACCATTCGGTGGCGCTGTATGACGACAGCAGCCTCAGCCCGCTGCAGCTGGACAACGCCAAGGTCGAGCCTCTGGGCGAGTCGCGCACTTACGAAAAGGAAATCAACGGCGTGCGCCACGGGGTGATTGAAACCCGCTATGCCGTCTATCCGCAGCAGAGCGGCGGCCTGGAGATCCCCCCCCTGACCTTTACCGCCACCGCCGCCGCCAGCGTCGACGACGAACAATCGCCCGCCGCCGCGCCGCGTGCCGGCCGCCAGGTGCAGGTCAGCTCGCTGCCGCTGCGCCTCGCCGTGCGCCCGATTCCGGCGGCCTGGCCGGCCGGTGCGCCGTGGCTGCCCGCACGCAGCCTGACCCTTGAAGAGCACTGGAACCCCGACCCAGGCAGCCAGCAGACGCAGATTGGCGATTCCCTCACCCGCAACATCACCCTGCGCGCTGACGGTTTGTCCAGCACTCAGCTGCCGCCGCTGCCGGCCACCGAGATCACCGGCCTGCGCCGCTACCCCGACCAGCCGCTGCTGCGCAACGAAATCAACGACCGCGGCATGACCGCCAACCGCGAGGAGCGTGAGGCCCTGGTGCCTACCCACAGTGGCGAGTTGGCTCTGCCAGCGCTGGAAGTATCGTGGTGGAACACCCGTGAAGATCACCTCGAGCACACCAGCCTGCCGGCGCGAACCCTGAACGTGCAGGACAACCCGGCGCTGAGCGCCGACACCCCGGTCGGCGACAGCCGTTCTGGCAGCGGCTTGCTGTGGCCTTGGCAGCTTGCCACGCTGGTGTTGGCCCTGACCACGCTGCTGGGCTTCACCTTGTGGTGGCGGGCGCGCTCGCAACCGGCGGTGCTGCGCGCCGCGCAACAAGGCCCCAGCCCACGCACCCTGCTGGACGACCTCAAGCGCGCCTGCCAGGCCAACGACCCGCAGGCCACGCGCCAGGCGCTCGACGCCTGGGCACGCCAGCAACCGCAGACGCTGGCGGAGATGGCGGCGCGTTTCGTGCCGTTGTCCGATGCGCTGGATGGGCTGAATGGGGCGTTGTATAGCGAGAGTGGGCAGTATTGGCAGGGTGAGGATTTGTGGCGGGCGATCGGTACCATTCCGCCGGCCGAGCAGGTGCTGCTGCCTTCCGGGGATACGGGGGGGTTGCCGCCGTTGTATCCGAAGTGACATGTGGGGTGCAGCGGGTGCAGGGCTTGGCATTTTCAGCGCCTGTGAGATCGAGCGCCGCCCGCGCGGCGCTTCGCGGGGCAAGCCCGCTCCCACATCTGTTTCGGGCCAGTGAGGCCTGTGCCATTTGCGCGCGACCGCCTTGTTTGTCCGACGCGATATTGTGGCGGGCACCAAAGGGCCGCGCGCCAATGCATCAGGCATAACTGGCCCGAAACAGATGTGGGAGCGGGCTTGCCCCGCGAAGCGCCGCGCGGGCGGCGCTCGATCTGATAGGCGCTGAAAGACTCATGAAATGCACCTGTACGCCCACATCCATTCCCCCACATGCAATCCCCCCAGGCATGCCCCTCTCCCCCACCATTGAGTTACCATACCCCCCTGCGCAACGCCCATCATCCAAGCCAAGCCCCCCGCTTGCTCGACTCGACACCAACAGGTCATCCATGCGTCTGTTTCATACCTCCGACTGGCACCTGGGCCAAAGCCTGCACGGCCAGGAACGCGATTTCGAACACGCTTGCTTCCTCCACTGGCTGCTCGGCCAACTGCACCTGCGCCAGCCGGATGCGCTGCTGATCGCCGGCGACATCTTCGACACGGTCAACCCACCGGTCAAAGCCCAGGAGCGCCTCTACGACTTCATCGTCCAGGCCCACGAGCAACAGCCCAAGCTGGACATCGTGATGATCGCCGGTAACCACGACTCCGGCTCGCGCATCGAACTGCCCGCAGCATTGATGCGCCGCCTGCGCACTCACGCCCTGGGCCGTGTGCACTGGCTCGACGAAGGCCAGCTGGATGCCGAGCGCCTGCTGATCCCACTGACCAACGCCCGCGGCAAAATCAGCGCCTGGTGCCTGGCGCTGCCCTTCCTGCGCCCCGCGGAAGTGACCGGCCCGCAGTTGGGTGACGACTACCTGCAAGGCATCACCCAGGTGCACCAGCAACTGATTGCCGCCGCCCTGCAAAAACGCAAGAAGGACCAGGCACTGGTCGCCATCAGCCATGCCCACATGGCCGGCGGCGCCGTGTCGGAAGACTCCGAGCGCAGCCTGATCATCGGCAACGCCGAGGCCTTGCCGGCCAAGCTGTTCGACAAGGCCATCAGCTATGTCGCCCTGGGCCACCTGCACAAGCCGCAGAAGGTCAACCGCGAAGACCGCATTCGCTACAGCGGCTCGCCGATCCCGCTGTCGTTCGCCGAGATCAACTACCCGCACCAGGTGCTGGAGGTAGAGCTGGACGGTGCCGAGCTGGTCAGCGTCGAAGCGCGCCCGGTGCCTCGCGCCGTGGCCCTGCAACGCATCGGCCCGGCACCGCTTGGCGAGCTGCTGGCACAGCTCGCCGAACTGCCGGTGATCGACCTGCTCGAAGACCCTAACCGCCAGCCCTGGCTCGAAGTGCGCGTCGTGCTGGACGAACCGCAGCCCGACCTGCGCCAGCAAATCGAAGGCGCCCTGCAAGGCAAAGCCGTGCGGCTGATCCGCATTGGCGCCGAATATGCCGGGCGCGCCAGCGCCGAGGACGACGACCTGGCCTTCGTCGAACTGTCCCAGATGACCCCGCAAGACCTGTTCAGCCGCGCCTGGGAGCAAGCCTACGGCAACCCCGCCGATGAACAGGCCTTGGCCGACTTCGCCCTGCTGTTGCAGGACGCACAGCTGGAAGAGGAACAGCCATGAAGATTCTCGCCATCCGCCTGAAGAACCTGGCATCCCTGGCCGGCCCGATCGACATCGATTTCACCGCCGAGCCGCTGGCCAGCGCCGGCCTGTTCGCCATCACCGGCCCGACCGGCGCCGGCAAGAGCACGCTGCTCGATGCCCTGTGCCTGGCCCTGTTCGGCACTGTCCCCCGGCTCAACGACATTGGCCGCGAAGCCAAGGTGCCGGACGCCGACGGCGAGATCCCGACCTCTGACCCACGCAACCTGGTGCGCCGAGGCACCGGCAGCGGTTTCGCCGAAGTCGACTTCGTCGGCATCGACGGCCGTCGCTACCGTGCCCGCTGGGAAGCCAACCGCGCCCGCGACAAGGCCAACGGCAAGCTGCAACACAGCCGCCAGAGCTTTTATGACCTGGACAGCGAGCAGGTACTGGCCAGTGGCAAGCAGGAATACAAGCAACTGGTCGAAGCGCGCCTGGGCCTGAACTTCGAGCAGTTCACCCGCGCGGTGATGCTGGCCCAGAGCGAGTTCGGCGCCTTCCTCAAGGCCGACGACAAGGAACGCAGCGAACTGCTGGAAAAGCTCACCAACACGGCGATTTACACCCGCCTTGGCCAGCGTGCCTTCAGCAAGGCCCGCGAGGCCGGCGAGGCGCACAGTGCCCTGAAGGACCGCGCCAGCCACCTGTTGCCCATGCCGAGCGATGCCCGTGCCGAACTCGACCAGCGCCTGGTGCAGGCACAGCAGCAGTTCAAGGCCGACCAGGCGCAAGAGCGCCAGCTCGAGCAGCAACGTACCTGGCTCGATGAACAGCGCCAGCTGCAGGTACAGCAGGGCGAAGCCAGCTCAGCATTGCAGGCCGCCGAGCAGGCTTGGCAGCACCTCACCGATCAGCGCCTGGACCTGGAGCGCCTGGAGCGCCTGGCGCCCCAGCGCCACCAGTTCCACCGTCAGCAGGCCCTGGCGGCGCAGCTCGCGCCGTTGGCCAGCGAGCTCAGCGAACAACACCGCCAGCAGAGCGACCTGCAAGGCCGCATCGGCGAACTTGAACGGGCCCTCGAATCAGCCCGTCAGGCGCTGAGCCAGGCCCAGGCCAGCCAGGGCGAAAACGCCCCGCGCCTGCGCCAGGCCTTCGCCGAGCAAGACACCCTCACCCGCCTGGAGCAAGAACTGGCCAAGGCCCGCGAGGCCGGCCAGCAGGCCGACCTGGCCGCCGCCGAGCTCGAGCAACAACTGCAGCAGTTGGCCGAGCACCAGCAGCGCGGCCAGCAGCAACTGGCGCAGATCGACACTGCTCTGGCCGAGAGTGCCCCCCTGGCTGCCCTCACCAGCGCCTGGCAGGCTTATCGCCCACAGCTGCAACAGTTGCTGCAGATCGGCAACCGCCTGAACCAGGGCGGCGAAGAGCTGCCGGGCCTGCAGGCCCAGGCCAGCCAGGCCAATGCGCAGTTGCAAACCCAGCGCGACGCCCTCGAAGTGCTGTTCCGCGAAGCCGCAGCAGAGCCCCAGGCCTTGGCCGAACAGCTCGACCTGTTGGGCGGCATGCTGCAGGAAAACCGCAAACAGCAACGTGCCGTGGAACAACTGTCGCGCCTGCATGCCCGCGAGCAGGAGCTGCAACAGGGTATCCAGTCGTTGCGCGAACGCCAGCAACTGGCCCTGCAGCAACGCCAGCAACTGATTGGCGAAGGCACCGCCGCCAAGGCCGAGCTTGAAGCTGCCGAGCAGGCGCTGGCGCTCACCCGGCAACTGCTGGAACGTCAGCGCCTGGCGCGCAGCACCAGCGTCGAAGAACTGCGTGCGCAATTGCACGAGGGCGAACCCTGCCCGGTCTGTGGCAGCGCCGAGCATCCCTTCCATCAGCCCGAAGCGCTGCTGCAAAGCCTGGGCCGGCATGACCAGGCCGAAGAAGCGACGGCCCTGGCACAGGTCGAGCACTTCAATTCCCGCCTGATCGAGTTGCGCACCCAGGTGGGTGTGGTCAATGGCCAGATCAAGGAGTATCAGCATCAACAGGCGCAACTGAGTGAGCAGTTGCAGCCGCTGGCCGAGCAACTGGCGGCCCATGCCCTGTGGCCCGCACTCAGTGCCCATGAAGACAAGGCCCGCAGTGCCTGGCTGGACAGCCAACTGCGCCGCCTCGACCAGGAAATCGGCCGTGACGAACAGCGCCAAGCCACGCTGCTGACCCTGCAAAGGGATGCCACCCGCCTCAATCAGCAGTTGCAAGCCGCGAGCGAAGCCCAACAGCAGGCACAACGCCGCCTGGACCAGCAGCACCAAGCTCTGGCCGCCGACCAGGAACGCCTTGAGCAGGCCTTGGCCGATTTCGCCAACCTGCTGCCGCCCCCTGTGCTGCAGGCCCTGCGCGATGAGCCGGCGCAGGCCTTCCTTAGCCTCGACCAGCAGATCGCCCAGCGCCAGCAACAGCTGGACCAGCAAAAGGACGAACTGCAAGAACATCAGCAGCGCCTGCAACAGCTGGAGCGCCTGCACGACCAGCAGCAAACCCGCGTGCAGCGCCAGCAAGAACTGCAACTGCAGGTCAGCGGGCTGGCCGAACAGATGGACAAGGCCCGCGCCGCCCTGGCCGAGCTGCTGGGTGAACACCCGCGTGCCGAGGACTGGCAACGCCATCTGGAGCAACAGGTAGAGCACGCCCGCACAGGCGAAGCCGAGACTGCCGAGCAGTTGCAACAGGCCCGCACCCATGCCCTGCAGCTGGCCGGCGAACTCAAGGCCAATAGCGCCCGCCAGCAGGCTTTGGACCACGAACACCAGCAGTTGCAGGGTGAAATCGCTCAGTGGCGCGCCGCACACCCCGAGCTCGACGATAGCGGCCTCGACCGCCTGCTGGCCATGGACGACGCACAAGTGGGCGAACTGCGCCAGCGCCTGCAAGTTGCACAAAAGGCCATCGAACAAGGCCGCGTGCTGTTGCAGGAGCGTGAACAGCGCCTGCAGCAACATACCGCGCAAGCCAGCGTCGAGGCCACGGCCGAAGACCTTGAGCAGTCCCTCGCAGCACTGCGCGCGTTGCTGGCCAACCATGAACAGCAGTGCGCCGAGCTACGCGCCGCCCAGGCCGAAGACCAGCGTCGCCAACTGGCGTATCAGGCGCTGGCCGAGGACATCGAACAGGCCCATCAGCAATGGCAGCGCTGGGCGCGCCTGAATGCGTTGATCGGTTCGGCCTCTGGCGATGTGTTCCGCAAGATCGCCCAGGGTTACAACCTCGACCTGCTGCTGCACCATGCCAACAGCCAGTTGCGCCAGCTGGCGCGTCGCTACCGCCTCAAGCGCGGCGGCAGTGCCCTGGGCCTGCTGGTGCTGGACACCGAGATGGGCGACGAGCTGCGCTCGGTGCATTCGCTGTCGGGCGGTGAAACCTTCCTGGTATCGCTGGCCCTGGCACTGGGCCTGGCGTCGATGGCCTCGAGCACCCTGCGCATCGAATCGTTGTTCATCGACGAAGGCTTCGGCAGCCTCGACCCAGAATCACTGCAACTGGCCATGGATGCCCTCGACGGCTTGCAGGCTCAGGGCCGCAAGGTCGCGGTGATCTCCCACGTGCAGGAGATGCATGAACGCATCCCGGTGCAGATCCAGGTGCGCCGCCAGGGCAACGGCCTGAGTGACGTCGAGGTGTGCGGGTGATCCTCTACTCGTTCCGCCGCTGCCCCTGGGCCATGCGCGCGCGCCTGGCCCTGCGCTATGCCGGGTGCGAGATACGGGTCGAGGAAGTGGCGATGAAGAACAAACCGGCCGCGCTGCTGGCGTTGTCGCCCAAGGGTACGGTGCCGGTGCTGGACACCGGTACCGGCGTGCTGGAGGAAAGCCTGGATATCATGCGCTGGGCGCTGGAACGCAACGACCCGCAGGACTGGCGGCTACGGGCGGACCCGGCGGCGGCGCAACAGGCCGAGGCGCTGATCGCCCGTAACGACTCCACGTTCAAGGCGCAGGTGAACCTGTACAAGTACGCCGAGCGATACCCTGAGCATTCCCGCGAGCACTACCGCCAGCAGGCCGAAACCTGGCTGGCAGCGCTTGAAGTACTGCTTGAAGGCCGGACTTACCTGCTGGCCGATCATCCGAGCCTGGCCGATGCCGCGTTGCTGCCCCTGATGCGCCAGTTTGCCGGGGTCGAACCGCAGCGGTTCGCCGAGGCGGCTTATCCGCGGGTGCGGAGCTGGCTGGAGGGGTGGCTGGCGTCGGACCTGTTCAAGGCCGTCATGGCCAAGTGACCTGACGCGGCCCTTGTGTAATCGATGGACTCGCCCCCGCCGTGGCACTGTGATGCCTCGGCGGGGGCGAGTCCATCGATTACACAAAAGCCGGGTAGTGCTCAGTGGCCGTGCTTGCCACTCAAGGCTGCATGAAAATGCGCGCTCTGGCGCAGGTACTGCTCGGTATAGCTGTGGGTACTGGACGCCTTGCTGCTGGTGTCGGCATGGGCCTGTGCCGGCAGCACGACCGAAGCGGAGATGGCGGATGCGGCGATGACCGGGAAGAGATTGAAGTTCATCTGGGCTTACCTCGACGGCGGTGGTTTGACGTTGGCCCGTTTGGGCCTTGGGTCAAACTTACGCCGCCAAGGTCGCCGCTAGAAATTCATTGCGGCAGTAACCATTATCACGCTGATCGATAGTCACTCGATGAATTTCAGGTCCGACGGCGCATTCTGTGGCAGCGTCTGCACCGTGTCCCCCAGTTTGCCGCTACGCGGATCGCGGCGCATGACCACAATCTGGTTACTCTTCTGGTTGGCCACGAGCAGGAAGTTGTCGCTGGGGTCCAGGGCAAATTCCCGAGGGTGATCACCTTCGACCGAACGGCGCTGCAAGAACGCCAGTTGGCCATCATCCTTACCTACGCTGAACGCCACGATCTCGTTGGCCGTGCCCCGATTGCTGACATACAGGAAGCGCCCGTCCGCCGACAGGTGCAAGCCACCACTTGCTTTCGCCGCGGCATCCTGGCGCTCGGTCAGGGGCAGGCGCTGGCGTTCGACAAGGTTGCCTTCCTGAACATCGAACATCACCACCTCGGCGCTCATTTCCAGGGTCAGGTAAGCGTGTCGCCCCTTGCCGTCGAACAGCAGGTGGCGCGGGCCGCTGCCCGGCGGCAAGGCCACTGAAGCAGGAATCGCCGGGGTCAGTGGGTGGTCCGCGCTGGCGCCATCGTAGCGATAGATGAACACCTTGTCGGCGCCCAGGTCGCTGGCATACAGGTGCTGCCCATCCGGCGACAGCACCAGCGAATGCACATGGGCGCCGGCCTGGCGTTCGGGGTTGGCGCCACTTGGTTTGTGCCGGGCCTGCTGCACCACCGCCTTGAGCTTGCCGTCCTTGGCCACCGGGATCACCACCAGGCTGCCACCGGGGTCTGGCTTGACCGCGTAATTGGCAACGAACAGGTAGCGCTGGTCGCGGCTGAGGCTGGCGTGGGTTGGCTCGTCGCCCCGGCTGGCCACCTGGTTGAGGGGTTTGATCTCGCCTTTGCTGCTCACGCTGAAACTGCTGACGTGGCCCTGAACGGTTTCGTTGACGGCGAACAGTTGCCGCTGGTCGGCCGAGAGCACCAGCCAGGAGGGGCTCACGCTCTTGACCACCTGTTGCGGGGTGGGGTCGATATGGCCTGTCGTGCTGTCGAACCGGTAGCGGTAGATACCTTGGCTGGCGCCATCGGTGTAGCTGCCCACCAGCAGTGTGGCAGCCTGGGCATTGAGGGTCAGGGTCATCAGGCTAGCGGTCAGCAGGCTCGTCCAGATTCGCTTCATCGTCGTCTTCATCCGGGGCACGAAAGGCACTCATACAGACTAGACGATGCTCGCCCTGGGCATCGCTGAGCTGCCACTCGTCACCCGTGGCGATGGCGGCGGCGACCTGTTCGGCGGTGAAGGCCCAGCGGCGCAGCTGGCGGCCGTCCATGCATTCGACGGTGAGGCCGGTTTCGTTGGCGGTGAAGTCGAAGGCGTGTAGGCCGTCGATCAGCAGCATGTCGCAGGCTGCGAGGGCGGTGGCAAGGGGGGACATGGGGATACCAGTTAGAGAAGTGCCGGCATTATAACCCTGGGGCCGCAATGCGGCCCCCAGATACAGCAATCAGTGGGCGAAAATCGACCCACCCTCCTTGCCCACCATCTTCTCGGGCTTGATCAGGAACCGCGCCAGCGCCGGCAGCAGCCACAGCGCACCGAACATGTTCCACAGCAGCATGAAGGTCAGCATCAGGCCCATGTCGGCCTGGAACTTGATCGCCGAGAAGATCCAGGTGCACACGCCAATGGCCAGGCACAACCCCGTGAACAACACGGCCTTGCCAGTCGAACGCAGGGTTTCGTAGTAGGCCTCCTGCAACGGCAGGCCTGCGCGCAGGAAGCTTTCCAGGCGGCTGTAGATGTAGATGCCGTAGTCCACGCCAATGCCCACGCCCAAGGCCACTACCGGCAAGGTGGCGACCTTCACGCCAATGCCCATGTAGGCCATCAGTGCATTACCCAGCACCGATGTCAGCACCAGCGGCAGGACGATGCACAAGGTCGCGGCGAACGAGCGGAAGGTGATCAGGCACATCACCGCCACGCAGATGTACACCAGCACCAGAATGGTCAGTTCGGCCGACTTGATGACCTCGTTGGTGGCCGCCTCGATCCCGGCGTTGCCGGCTGCCAGCAAAAACTGCAGGCCTTCCTTGTTGTGGCTGTCGGCAAAGGCCTTGGCGGCGGCGGTAACCCGTTCTAGGGTCTCGGCCTTGTGGTCGTTGAGGAACACCAGCACCGGCGCCAGCGAGCAGTCGGCGTTGTACAGGCCGTCGGCGCGGGCGATGGAGTTGTTGAGAACGTCCGGGTTGCGCGACAGGGTCTCCCATTTCAGGCTGCCCTCGTTCATGCCCTTGATCACCTGCTTGGACACGGTCACCAGCGAGATCGCCGACTGCACGCCCGGGGTGTTCTCCATGGTCCACATCAGCTCGTCGATCGGCGCCATTGTCGAGTGGATCGAGCAGCTTTCCGACGGCGTCTTGACCATGATCACCAGCACGTCCGAGCTGGTCGAATAGTTGCTGATGATGAAGTTGTTGTCCTGGTTGTAGCGTGAGTCCGGGCGCAGTTCCGGAGCGCCCTGGTCGAGGTCGCCGATCTTCAGGTTCTGGCTGTACCACAGGCCACCGGCGAACATCACCAAGGCCAGGCCAATCGACACCGGCGCCACCTTGGCACTGGCGAAGTTGGCCAGCAGGCGCCAGAACGGGTGTTCACGGGTCGCATCCTTCTTGCTGCGCTCGACGGCCTTGTTGCTGATGCCCACATAGGAGATCGCCACCGGCAGCAGGATCAGGTTGGTAAAGACGATGACCGCGACACCGATCGAAGCGCCGATGGCCAGCTCGCGGATGACCCCGATGTCGATGATCAGCAAGGTGATGAAGCCCACGGCATCGGCGAGGATGGCGATCATCCCGGGCAGGAACAGCTGGCGGAAGGTGCGCCGGGCCGCAGTCAGGGCGTTGTCGGCGTCGCTGGACTGCAGGGCGATGCCGTTGATCTTCTGCACCCCATGGGAAATGCCGATGGCGAAGATCAGGAAGGGCACCAGCATCGAATACGGATCCAGGCCGAAGCCCACCGCATGCATCAACCCCAGTTGCCAGACCACCGCCACCAGGGTGGTGATGAGCACGGCGATGGTGCTGCGGATGCACCAAGTAAACCAGTACAGCAGCACACAGGTGATGGCCAGGGCCACACCGAAGAACATCACCACCATCACCAGGCCGTCAATCAGGTCGCCGACCTTCTTGGCGAAGCCGACGATATGGATCTTCACGTTGGGGTTCTGTGCCTGGAACTTGTCGCGGATCTTTTCTTCCAGCTGATGCGAGAACTGCTGGTAGTCGAGTTTGACCTGCTTGCCCTGGTCCTGCGGGTCGGGGTAGCTCTCCAGCAGCGGCACGTCAACGATAGTGGACTTGAAGTTGTTACCCACCAGGCGCCCGACCTGGCCGGACTTGAGCACGTTGTCGCGCAACGCGTCGAGGCTTTCGGCCGAGCCGTTGTAGGTATTGGGGATCACCTCGCCACCCGAGAAGCCTTCTTCGGTCACTTCGGTCCAGCGCACGCTGGGGCTCCACAGCGACTTCAGCCCGGCGCGGTCGACACCGGGGATGTAGAACACCTCGTCATGGATCTGGCGCAGGGTCTCCATGTAGTCCTTGTCGAAGATGTCGCCGTTGACCGCCTCCACGGAAATACGCACGGTATTGCCGAGGTTGGCCAGGTCGTTGCGGTGCTCCATCATCTGCTCGATGAACGGGTGTTCGAGCGGGATCATTTTTTCGAAGCTGGTCGAGGGGCGAATCTGCGTGGCCTGCCAGAACAGGAAAATGCTGACCAACACGCACAGGGCGATGACCACGGGGCGATTATTGAAGATCAGGCGTTCGAGCAGCGTGGCCTTGTCCTGATGATGCGGGTGCATGGTGATGCTCTCCCTGCTGGTCATGGGCGCGGCTCCTCGGCAGCCTGGTCGGCACCTTCGGCGGTGGCCAGGTGCACACCACCCTGCCCCACCAGCAGCAAGCCGCCCGTGGACAGGCCAGTGACGCCGGCCAGGGCGATGCGGTCGGCGCGGTTGTAGACGCTGAAAGTTTGCCCGTCGTCATGGCTGCGCAACACACTGCCGCCGTTACCGACCAGCACCACGCTGCCATCCTCGACAAGCGTAGCGCTTGCCAGGCCGAATTCGAGGGCGCCGCGCGCGGCCTTGAGCGCGATCGGCTGCCAGCTGTCACCGAAGTCCGTTGAACGGAACAGGTTGCCGCGCAGGCCGTAGGCCAGCAGGGTCTGCGGCTGGGCGGTGCCGATCACACCGAACAACGAGCCCTCGTAAGGGCCGTCGACCTTGGCCCAGGCCTGGCCGTTGTCGCTGGAGCGGAACATGCTGCCCTGCTCGCCGACAATGAATAGGCCGGCACCCTTGATCACGGCGATGCCGTTGAGGTGAAACTGGTCGGGGTTGTCCAGCCGCTCGGCGACGTCCTGCCAGTGCTGGCCGCCGTCGCGGGTTTCCAGCAAGGCGCCATAGGCACCTACGGCAAACCCGTGCTGGGCGTCGAGGAAGGTGACATCGAGCAACGGGGCTTCACGGGTAAGGTCTTCGAACTGCTTGCTCCAGGTCGCGCCGCCGTCGGTGCTGGCGAGGATCTGCGCATCATGGCCGACTGCCCAGCCACGCTTGTCGTCGAGAAAAAACACGGCGGTGAGCAGTTGCCGGGTGGGCACCCGCGCCTGGGTCCAGGTCTTGCCCTGGTCGTCGGAGAACAGGATATGACCGCGATCGCCCACCACTACCAGGCGCTTGCCGGCGTGGGCGGCGTCGATCAGCAGGCTCTGGCTGGCCTTGGCCGATTCGGTCGAGTATTCGTCGGCGGCAGCGGCTTCGACGCTGCCCGTCCACATTCCCAATGCCAGCGCCAGCATCGCACCGGCGGCCAGCGGCCAGGCACCACGCCTGGGCTGCGCCATCAGCTGCTCCCTCATGACTGTCCCCTGTTGTGTTCTTCTTAGTGGGTCAATGCCTTGCAGGTACTGCGAAAAGCCTGTGGTAGAGGCCTGCAATAGCTTGGGGGGATCGTAGCGGGGAACGTTGCGCGGATACAACGAGCGGGACGTTATGTTTTGTTAAGCACATAAAAGGCTGGGGCCGCTTTGCGGCCCCACTGGCAATCAAGCCAGGCTCTTGCTCACCACTTCATACACATCACTGGACAGCGCCCCAGAAGCGAGGATCCGCTCCAGTTCGCCCTTCATCAACGCCTGACGCGCAGCGTCATACTTGCGCCAGCGGGTCAGCGGTGCCAGTTGACGCGAAGCAATCTGCGGGTTCAGCGCATTCAGCTCGATCACCAGGTCTGCCAGGAAGCGATAGCCCGAGCCATCCGCCGCATGGAAGTTGACCAGGTTCTGCCCGGCAAAGGCACCAACCAGCGCGCGCACCTTGTTCGGGTTTTTCAGGGTGAACGCCGGGTGCTGCATCAGTGCCTTGACCCGCGCCAGCCCGCCCGGCAGTGAGCTGGCGGCCTGCACGCTGAACCACTGGTCCATGACCAGCGGGTTGTCCTTGAAGTGCTCGGCGAAGGTTGCCAGCGCCTTGGCCCGCTCAGCCTCGAACGGCGAGTTGACCAGTACCGCCAGGGCCGTCAGGCGTTCGGTCATGTTGTCGCACTGGTCGAACTGCTCCAGGGTCGCTTCCAGCACCTGCGGCTTGCCGCTCAGCATCAGGTACGACAGGGCGATGTTCTGCAGGCTGCGGCGGGCGAAGTGCTCGGCCGAAGCGACGTAGGCCGTGCTGCGCGAGGCCTCGCGGTGCGCCTGATAGCGCGCCCACAGGCCATCGAACAACTGCTCGGCGATCTGCTGGCGAGCGAACTCGCGGGCGGCGTGGATGGCATCGACGTCGGCCACCTGGCTGATCTCGGTGAGGTAGGCCTCGCCCGGCAGCGACAGCATCTCGGCGACCATGGCAGCGTCCAGCGACGTGTTGCCCAGCACGGTGCCAAGCGCAGTGATCAGGCGCTGGTCGAGCTTCAGCGCTTCGCCGCGCTGATGCTGGCCAATCAGCTCCTGCAGCACCTGCACCGACAGTTGCTGGCCCGCTTCCCAGCGGTTGAAGCCGTCGCTGTCATGCTGCATGAGGAACATCAGCTGGTCGCGGTCATACGGGAAGCTCAGCTTCACCGGCGCGCTGAAACCACGCAGCAGCGAGGGCAGCGGCTTGGCCGTGATGCCTTCGAAGGTGAAGGTCTGCTCGGCCTCGGTCACCGACAGCACGCGGCTGCTGCCGGCAGCGGCGGCTTCGCCGGCCAGGCGCAGTGGCAGGTCGTTGCCTTCGGCATCCAGCAGGCCCAGTTCGACCGGGATCACAAACGGCAACTTGTCGGCCTTGTCCGGCGTCTGCGGGCAGCTCTGGCGGAACGTCAGGCTGTAGGTCTGGGCACCCGCGTCATAGGCTTCGCTCACCTCAAGGCGCGGCGTGCCGGCCTGGCTGTACCAGCGCTTGAACTGTGTCAGGTCGACGCCGTTGGCATCTTCCATGGCCTTGATGAAGTCGTCGGTGGTCACCGCCTGGCCATCGTGGCGTTCGAAGTACAGGTCGCTGCCCTTGCGGAAGCCCTCGGCGCCCAGCAGGGTGCGGACCATGCGCACCACTTCGGCACCCTTCTCGTACACGGTCAGGGTGTAGAAGTTGGAGATTTCGATGAAACTGTCCGGGCGTACCGGGTGGGCCATTGGGCCGGCATCTTCCGCGAACTGGTGGGTACGCAGGTAGGCGACGTCCTCGATGCGCTTGACCGTGCGCGAGTTCATGTCGGCGCTGAACTCGGCGTCGCGGAACACCGTGAAGCCTTCCTTGAGCGACAGTTGGAACCAGTCGCGGCAAGTTACGCGGTTGCCCGACCAGTTGTGGAAGTACTCGTGGGCGACCACGCCTTCGACCCGCTGGTGGGCGGCGTCGGTGGCGGTTTCGGCGCGGGCCAGCACGCAGCTCGAGTTGAAGATGTTCAGGCCCTTGTTTTCCATGGCGCCCATGTTGAAGTCATTGACCGCGACGATCATGAAGATGTCCAGGTCATACTCACGACCGTAGACTTCCTCGTCCCAGCGCATGGACTTCTTCAGGCTGACCATGGCGTGGTCGCACTTGTCGATGTTCTCGGGTTCGACGTAGATACGCAGGGTCACGTCGCGGCCCGACTGGCGCGTGAAGCTGTCCTCGACGCACCACAGGTCACCGGCCACCAGGGCGAACAGGTAGGCCGGTTTCATGAACGGGTCTTCCCAGGTCGCCCAGTGCCGGCCCTCTTCAGCCGGCCCGCTGCCGATCGGGTTGCCGTTGGACAGCAGCACCGGGTAGCGATGCTGCTCGGCGATCACCGTGGTGGTGAAGGTGCTCATCACATCCGGGCGGTCGAGGTAATAGGTGATCTTGCGGAAACCCTCGGCCTCGCACTGGGTGCAGAACATCTTGCCGGACTTGTAAAGGCCTTCCAGCGCGGTGTTGCTCTCGGGGTGGATCTTCACGCTGGTGTCGAGGGTGAAGCGCTCGGCCTTGGGGTGGACCGTCAGGCTGTCGGCTTCAAGCTGGTAGTCGCTTGGCTGCAACTCCTGATCGTCCAGCGAGGCGCGCAGCAGTTCGAGCTGCTGGCCGTCGAGCACCAGTGGCGGCAGGCCGGCACCGCGTGCCGGGTTGCGGCGCATGACCAGTTGCGCATGGACCAGGGTGTGGTCCTCGAACAGCTCGAAGGTCAGGTGCGTCTCGTCGATCAGGTACTCGGGCGCCTGGTAGTCCTTGAGGTAGATCACTTGCGGTTGTTCGGTACGCATGTGCAGGTCCTTTTTACTGGAGCACGGCCAACTGGTAGGCCGTGTACTTGCGAATGTTGATCACGCCGGTGTCGAAAATCAGGTACTGGCCCTTGATGCCCAGCAGCGTGCCTTCCACCACCGGGTTCTTGTCCAGGTTGAAGCTGACGATCTTCGTCGGGTAGGCCTCGACCGGGTAACGCATCTGCACCACCTCGGCATCCGGCAGCAGCTGCAGCGCCTGCAGGCCAAAGCGTGCCTGCAGCTCGCGCAGGCCGTCGGCGCAGGCATCGAAGATCTGTTCGCGGATGGCGACCAGGTCCAGCACTTCGGCGTCGCCCTTGAGCAGTGCACGCCAGTTGGTGCGGTCGGGTACCTGGCTGCGCAGCACGTCTTCGACCAGACCTGATTGCTGGCGGGTGGCCACGCGCATGATCGGCAGGGCCTGGCTGGCACCCTGGTCGAGCCAGCGGGTGGGCAGTTGGGTGGCGCGGGTGATGCCGACCTTGACCCCCGACGAGTTGGCCAGGTAGACCACGTGGTCGGTCATGCAGAACTGCTCGCCCCAGGACGGCTCGCGGCAGGTGCCGGCGTCGTAGTGGCAGCGTTCCGGGGCCATGATGCAAATGTCGCACTGGGCCAGCTTGGTCATGCACGGGTAGCAGTAACCCTGGCTGAAGCTGGTCTTGGTGCGCTTGCCGCAATGGCTGCAATGAATGGCGCCGAGGTACTCCAGGCGCAGGCGCTGGCCGATCAACGGGTTGACCGGTACCTGCTCCTCACCCAGGCGAAAGCTGTATTGCACGACCGGTGCTTCCAGGCGCACCGCCATCTTGCTCAAAGAGCCACGAGCGAGTTCGATCAATGTACCGAGTCCGACTTGAACAGAATGTTAGCGATCGGCGCCGACTTCGACGCGCATTCCTGCGGGCCCATGTAACCGGTGCGCTGATCTTCGGGGAGGTTTTGCATCTCCCAGGCGATCACGGCCTGCAACGACAGCTCTTTCTGTTCGACAGTGAGCTTGCGGCCATCGGACCATTTACCGATCTCCACGGCCGTTTTCAGGCTCTCGTAGATTTCGGGGGTAATGTTTTCGATCATTTGCGCGAAAGTGGACATAGCGTCTCCTAATTCAAGCCGACAGTTTACGCCGGGCCATCCCGCCACCCAAGAGCCCTGTCAGGCATCCGATGAGCAACCCGCCGACGTGGGCGGCATTGGCGATCTGGCCAAAGCCGAGCTGGCCGACCACCCCGGTCAGGCACACCACCAGCCAGATGAGCATCATCACCAGCACGCCCTTGGGCAGGTTGAAGTGCGGGTTGGGCGCCAGCCACTGGTACAGCCAGATATGCCCAAGCAAGCCGTAGAGCACGCCAGACAGGCCGCCGAACAGGCTCGGGCCGCTGGTGTAGTGCTGGGCCAGGTTGGACACCAGGCTGAACAACAGGGTCAGGCCCAGCAACAGCCACGGGCCCTGGCGCAGTTCGATGCGCTTGCCCAGCTCCCAGTACCACAGGCTGTTCATCGCCAGGTGCAGCACGCCGAAGTGCAGCAGCATCGGTGACACCAGGCGCCACCATTGGCCCTCGGCGAGGCCTTGGGCCAGTGGGGTGAAGTACAGGTAGTCGCCTTGTACGCGGAAATCGAGGAAGGTGAACCAACCGATGGTCGAGAAGTTTTCGCCAAGGCTGGTGAGGCCCGCGACGATGAAGCACAGCAGCAGGATCACGGTGGTGACCTTGCAGGCTTTTGCCTGGTCCTTCAGGGAGGGCTGGGTGGCGGCAGTCGCGGTTGAACCCGCTGCCATTGGCGCCTGGGCAAGCTCAAGGTCGGCGTTGCCGTCCGGGAAGCGCTGGTAGAGTTGCAGCACGTCTTCGGCCAGGGTATCGGGCGCCCAGAGCACCTGGGCATCGCCTTCTTCGCTGACCCGGTGCGGCACCTGCAAGCGCTGCAGCAGATGGACGAAGCCGCTGAGGTCGACCGACAGCGGCAGGCGCATCACTTCGATTATGTTCATTGATTGGCCTGTGGGCGATCGACGTCGACCCAGACGAACTTGTGCGGGTCGATACGGGTTTCATCATCCAGCCGATAGGCTGCCAGCTTGCCATAGAGCACGGCGCTGTAGTCCAGGCAGGCCAGGTTGTCGCGTATCGGCGCCGGGCGGCCGCTGCGCCAGTAATGGCCGACGAACAGCAAGGGTTCGTCCTCGGCGTAGCGCAGCAAGGCGTTCTTCTGGGTATGGCTGAGCGGCGTGCTGGCGACTGCCTCGGGCAGGGCATCGGGCTGGAACACGATGTCGCCATAGGTTTGCGGGTCTTCTTCCCAGAATTTGGTGCGGAAGAAGGCGCGGGTCAGGCCATCGCCACCGGTCAGGGTCAGCCCGTCCGGCAGGCGCATGTCGGTGCCCCGCAGCAGGCGATTGCACACCGTGGCGGCGAAACTGCCGGGCACGGCCGAGGCCTGGATGAAGTGTTGGTCGATGCGCCCATTCGGGTATTGCTGGCGTAGCGGCTCGATCAACCGGGGGTCCCAGCAGGCGTGCACCAGGCGGAAGCGCCCGGCGTCGACGAACAGCGGCAATTCATAGAACCAGTTGACGAAGTCATGCCAGTCGCCGGGGTGGTGGGCGAACTGGGTCAGGGTCTCGTCGATCAGCCGGGCGTGGCGTGGCGTGTGCTCGCGCACATGGGCCTTGCCGCTGCCGGGCAGGGCCGGGGTAACCCAGCCCAGGGCGTTGTACTCATGGTTGCCCATGATGCAGAACGCCTGACCGGCCTCGACCATGTCGTGCACGATGTGCAAGGCCTCGCGGATACGCGGCCCACGGTCGACGATGTCACCGAGGAACAGTGCCTGGCGCCGTGGGTGGCGCCAGACGCCCGCCACACGCTTGTAACCCAGGGCGTCGAGCAGGCGTTCAAGGGTCAGCGCACAACCATGCACGTCACCGATGATGTCGAAACTTCGCGCCGGATCGAGCATCAGTCGTCCCTGCTGCCAAGGCGGCTGCCCCAGCCGAGTTTGGTACGGCAGACTTCGTAGTAATTGTGGTCCAGCGGATGGATCAGGCGCAGTTTCTGCGGCTTCTTGCTCACCGTGATGGTGTCGCCGGGGGCGCAGGTGAAGTGGTTCTGGCCGTCACAGGAGACCTGCGGATAGATCTGCAGGTCCTTGGCCACGACGATCTTCAGTTCGCTGTTGCCGTCCACCACGATCGGCCGGCCCGACAGGGTATGCGGGTACATCGGCACGATGACGATGGCGTCGAGCTTGGGGTGCATGATCGGGCCGCCCGCCGACAACGCATAGGCGGTCGAGCCGGTCGGGGTGGCGACGATCAGGCCGTCGGCCTTCTGGCTGCAGACGAACTGGCCATCGATGTAGATCTCGAACTCGATCATCCGCGTCGATTTGCCGGGGTGCAGGACCACATCGTTGAGCGCATCGCCTTGGCCGATGGCCTCGTGGTGCCGGCGCACTTCAGCCTGCAACAGGAAGCGGTTTTCTACCAGGTAGTGACCGTCGAGCACTTCGGCGACCTTTTCTTCCAACTCGTCGGGGCGGATATCGGTAAGAAAGCCCAGGTTGCCGCGGTTGATGCCCAGCACCGGAATGTTGTGCCGGGCCAAGGCGCGGGCGGCGCCGAGCAGGCTGCCATCACCACCAACGACGATGACCAGGTCGCAGACCTCGCCCAGCAGCTTGCGCGTGGACGTCTGCAGGCCGTGGCCGGGCAGCACTTCGGCGATGGTGTCCTCGAGGATCACATGCAGGTGGCGCTCGATGAGGAATTTTTTCAGTCGGCGAATGGTGTCGAGCACCTGTGAGCTGCCAAGGCGTCCGATGATACCGATATTGCGAAATTGCTCCATGGGGCTCCTGCGAGGCTCTGCGGCGGGTGACTATGCGCCGATTATGGGCGAAACGACCGGGCAGCGGCAAACCGGCTATGCTCGCTGGATGATGCCCTTCGCCGAACTCCACGACTTGCCCCGCCAGTTGCGCCGCCCTGCCGTGCGCGACCTGGCCTGGACACTGCTGTCCCCACCGCTGCTCAGCGCCCCGCCCTGCCCCCAGCGCCACCCGCTGGCAGGCAGTGCCTGGGCCGATGAGCCGCAGCGCCTGAAAGCCTGGTTGTTGGCCTTGGATGCCGATGACCAGCCGCTGCGTGACGGGCTGGCGAGGCTGACCAGCCGGCGCCTGGGGCTTTACTACGAAAGCCTGTGGCAGTTCGCCCTGGGCCAGGCGCCGGGTATCGAGCTGCTGGCGGCCAACCTGGCGATCCGCGAAGGTGGGCGCACGCTGGGCGAGCTGGATATCTTGCTGCGCGACGCTGAAGGCACCCACCACCTGGAGCTGGCGATCAAGCTTTACCTGGGGCCGGACCACAGCGGTGGCCGCGACCCCGCGCAGTGGCTCGGGCCGGGGTGTTACGACCGATTGGGCAGCAAGCTGGCGCACCTGGCCGGGCATCAGTTGCCCATGTCTAGTGGTGCGCACAGCCGTGTGGCGCTGGCCGGGCTTGGCGTGCAGCAGGTGCAAGCGCATCTGTGGCTTGCGGGTTATCTGTTCTACCCATGGCCTGGGCATGCAGAACCGCCTGAGGGGGCCAACCCGCTGCATCTGCGCGGGCGTTGGTTACGCCGGCGGGATTGGCCAAGGGCCACAGCTGAACGTTGGCAGCCCCTGCCGCGCAATGCCTGGTTGGCGCCAGCGCGGGTCACGGCCGAGGCGTGCTGGACAGTGCAGCAGTTCGAGGCTTGGCTGGCGGGGTTGGATGAGCAGGCGCCGGCGCAGATGCTGGTCAGGTTGCACATGCAGGCCGATGGGGCCTGGCATGAAGTAGAGCGGGTATTTTTGGTGGCCGATGGCTGGCCGGCGCTGAGCGAGTAGGTGGGTTTGTGCGCAGGGCTTGAGGTTTGTGGCGCCCAGAAGATCGAGCGCCGCGCTGGCGGCGCTCGATCTCATAGGCGCTAAAAACCTCAAGCCCTGCCCCACCGGCCAAACACCTTTCACCGACCCAGCGCAAAGCATCCCCTCAAATCAGCAGTTACAGTTACCCGTGAGCGCCAGCAAGAGCGCCACCTTAAACCTGATGACGAGGATCAAGCATGGTTTCACTCACCCCGACGCCTCATTACGCGCGCCTGTCCATCGCCCTGCACTGGCTGATGCTGGTGCTGCTGGCCGCCGTCTACGCCTGCATCGAGTTTCGCGGCCTGTTCCCCAAGGACAGCGCTGAGCGCAACCTAATGAAGGACCTGCACTTCATGCTGGGCCTGACGGTGTTCGTGCTGGTCTGGCTGCGCCTGGCGGTACGCCTGAGCCGCCCCACCCCGCCCATTCTGCCCAAGCCCCCTGCATGGCAGACCGGCCTTGCCCACCTGATGCACCTGGCACTGTACCTGTTGATGATCGGCCTGCCCCTGGCCGGCTGGCTGATTCTCAGCGCCGCCGACAAGCCGGTACCCTTCTATGGCCTCGAGCTGCCCCACCTGATCGGCGCAGACCCGGACCAAGCCAAGTTCATCAAAGGCTGGCATGAGCGCGTCGGCAGCTGGGGTTACTGGCTGATCGGCCTGCATGCGCTGGCCGGGCTGTATCACCACTACGTGCAACGCGACAACACGCTGCTGCGCATGCTGCCCTACAAGTAACCGCGTCGGCCTTGCAGGCCACCGGTGTGCAGCACGATCAGGCGGGTGCCGGGCGGGAATACGCCGGCCTCGACCTGCTCACGCAGCGCCAGCAAGGCCTTACCGGTGTAGAGCGCTTCGAGCGGCACGCCGGTGCTGCGCTCGCAGGCGTCGATGAACCCCAGCAGTTCGTCGTCGACCCGGGCAAAGCCGCCCCGGCAGGCATCGTGCAGCCTATAACCACTGTCGCCTACCAGTTGGCTCACATTCTCCGCCACGCCATGATCGCCTGGCACCGCCAGCGCGCCGTGCACGTCATGCGCGCCGGCCTCTTCCAGCACCAGGCCAGCCAGCGTGGTACCGGTACCCACGGCCAGCCACCAGGCGCTGTAATCGTCCCAACCGATGCCGGCCAGCTGTGTACGCGCCTGCGCGACGATCAACCCGCAGCCTTGCGCGCCCGCCATGCCGCCACCGCCTTCGGGGATGCAGTGCCAGCCGGGGTAACGTGCCTGCCAGGGTTGCCAGAACCCCGCTTCATGGCGCGCACGGTAGCCACCATAGCCCAGCCAGTGCACGTGCATGCCCAGCGTCTGCAGATCACGCACCGTCGGGGTGTCCTGGGCATGGCCACGCAGCAAGCCGGCGGTGGCGAAGCCAAACCGTTTGCCGGCGGCGGCCAGGGCGTGCAAGTGGTTGGAGTGGCTACCGCCCAGGCTGATCAGACCGGGGGCGCCTGCTTCATGGGCTTGTGCAAGGTGGTGGCGCAGCTTGAACCACTTGTTGCCGCTGATCAGGGGGTCGATCAGGTCCAGGCGCAAGATGGCAGCTTCGACGTTGGCGCTTTGTAGCCAAGGCAGGGTCAGGGGGTGCAGAGGGGCCAGGGGGAGGTTCAAGAAATCGATGGACATGGATCGGGGCCTGAGGCGGATTCATCAGTCTATCAGTGAAACAGCGGGGGGCCGCAAAGCAGCCCCCGGCCCTATCAAAGCTCGGCAGCCAGGCGCGAGCCTTGGTTGATCGCCCGCTTGGCATCTAGCTCCGCTGCCACGTCCGCGCCGCCGATCAAATGCACCGACTGCCCTGCGGTCACCAGCCCGTCGTACAACTCACGCAGCGGCTCTTGCCCGGCGCAGATCACCACGTTGTCCACCGCCAGCAGTTGCGGCTCACCGCCGCCGACACGAATGTGCAAACCGGCGTCGTCGATATTCAGGTATTCAACGCCATTGAGCATCTGCACCTGTTTGTTCTTCAGCCCCGCGCGATGGATCCAGCCGGTGGTCTTGCCCAGACCGTCACCTACCTTGGACGCCTTGCGCTGCAGCAGGAACACCTGGCGTGCCGGCGCGTGCGGCGCGGCCTTGATTCCGGCCACGCCACCGCGGGCCTCAAGCTGGGTGTCGATGCCCCACTCTTTCCAGAACGCGTCACGGTCCTGGCTGCTGGCCACACCCTGATGCACCAAGTATTCGGACACATCGAAACCGATACCGCCGGCCCCAATCACCGCGACGGCCGCGCCGACCGGCTTGCGTTCGAGCAGCACATCCAGGTAGCTGAGCACCTTGGCGTGCTCCACCCCCGGGATCGCTGGGGTGCGTGGCGCGATACCGGTGGCCAGGATGACCTCGTCGAAGCCGCCGTCCACCAGCGCCTGTACATCGACGCGGGTGTTCAGGCGCACGTCCACGCCTGTGCTGCTGAGCTTGTTGGCAAAGTAGCGCAGGGTCTCGAAGAACTCTTCCTTGCCCGGCACCCGCTTGGCCACGTTGAACTGCCCACCGATCTCGCCAGCGGCATCGAACAGCGTCACCTGGTGGCCACGCTCAGCGGCCACAGTGGCGGCCGCCAGGCCGGCTGGGCCTGCACCGACCACGGCAATACGCTTCACCGCGCGCACAGGCAGGTAGTTGAGCTCAGTCTCGTGGCAGGCGCGCGGGTTGACCAGACAACTGGTCAGCTTGCCGCCAAAGGTGTGGTCCAGGCAGGCCTGGTTGCAGCCGATGCAGGTGTTGATTTGATCAGCGTGCCCGGCGGCGGCTTTGTTGACGAAGTCCGGGTCGGCCAGGAACGGCCTCGCCATGGAGACCATGTCGGCGTCGCCTTCGGCGAGCACCGCCTCGGCCACTTCCGGGGTGTTGATGCGGTTGGTGGTGATCAGCGGAATGTTCACCGCCCCCCGCAGCTTGGCGGTGACCTTGCTGAACGCCGCACGCGGCACCTTGGTGGCGATGGTCGGGATGCGCGCCTCGTGCCAACCGATGCCGGTGTTGATCAGGGTCGCACCGGCCTGCTCGATGGCTTTGGCCAACAGCTCGATTTCATCCCAGGTGCTGCCACCCTCGACCAGATCGAGCATCGACAGGCGGAAGATGATGATGAAGTTCGGGCCCACGGCCTCACGTACGCGGCTGACGATTTCCACGGCCAAGCGCATGCGGTTGGCGTAGCTGCCACCCCAGCGGTCGGTGCGGTGGTTGGTGTGGGCAGCGAGGAACTGGTTGATGAAATAGCCTTCCGAACCCATTACCTCGACGCCATCGTAGCCCGCACGCTGGGCCAGTACGGCGCAATTGACGAAGTCGGCGATCTGCTTCTCGATGCCCGCTTCGTCCAGCTCCTTGGGCTTGAACGGGTTGATTGGCGCCTGGATCGCACTCGGCGCGACCTGGCGCGGGCTGTAGGCGTAGCGCCCGGCATGCAGGATCTGCAGGCAGATCTTGCCGCCCGCGGCGTGTACCGCGTCAGTCACGATGCGGTGCTTGTCGGCTTCTTCTTCGGTGCTGAGCTTGGCGGCGCCAGAATAGACCCCACCTTCATCATTAGGCGCGATGCCGCCGGTGACCATCAGGCCGACGCCACCCCGGGCGCGCTCGGCAAAATAGGCCGCCATGCGCTCGAAACCACCGGGCCGCTCTTCAAGGCCGGTGTGCATCGAGCCCATCAGGGTGCGATTGCGCAAGGTGGTGAAGCCGAGGTCGAGCGGTGCGAGCAGGTGCGGATAAAGGTCGGCAGCCATGGAAGGTCCCCATGTGGCGTGATCACGGAATGCGGGTACCTCGCCAGCCGGCGGGCCCGTCGTTTATCTGCCGATGACATTAAACAGGCGTTTGAACAGGCTCAATGATCGAAACTGACAACTTATTGATCCTCCCTCACAGCACGGCTACCCTAGACAACTCTGACTTCCAAGGCGCAGTACCGCTTCATGCGAAAACTCCTGGCAAGCGCCCTGGCGCTGGTGATGATCGCCGCCGTGTGCGGCTACGGCTTCTGGACCCAGCAGCGCCCGGAAGGCCATTACCTGTCCGACCTGCGCATCGAGCTCGCGCTCAACCATGGCGTGCCGGGCGAACACGGCAACCTGCTGGGCGTCGAGCCGCTGCTTTACCCAAGTGACTACCAGAACCTGCAGCGCCTGCACCGCAAGCTCTCGGCCTATCTGCAGCAGGCCCGAATGCAGGGGCTGGTTGGCCCACGCACGGTGGTGGTGTTGCCGGAGCACATCGGCACCTGGCTGTGGGCGCGCGGCGAAAAGAACGAGCTGTACCAGGTCACGCAGAGCCGCGAGGCCTTGCAATGGCTGGAGCTGAGCAACCCGCTGCGCTATGGCCTGGCGATGCTGCGCGCCAACGCCGACGACTGGCGCACCGACGCGCACTTGCGCATGAAGGCCGAGCAGATGGCCGCCGACTATCAGCAGCTGTTCGGTGGCCTGGCCAAGGAGTTTGGGGTAACCCTGGTGGCTGGCTCTATCGTGCTCCCTGCCCCTTATGTCAAACAGGGCGTGCTGCACGCCGGCAGTGGCCCGCTGTACAACAGCAGCGTGGTGTTTGCCGGCGACGGCTCGCTGCTGGGCCAGCCCCAGCGCCAGCAGTACCCAGACAGCGAAATGCGCCGCTACATCCATGATGGCCGCCAGCACCCGCTGCAGGTCCTGCAAACCCCCGCCGGGCGCCTCGGTGTACTGATCGGCAGTGACAGCTGGTACCCGGAAAACCACCAGCAACTGGAGCAACAGTCGGTCCAACTGATCGCCAACCCGGTGTTCCTCAGCGGCAAAGGTAGCTGGCAGGCGCCCTGGCGCGGCAACCGCCACCAGCAAGCGGCGGCCGAGCTTGCCTTGCAGCGTGGCGAGGTAAGCGAGCAAACCGCCTGGCAGCGCCTGACCCAGGCGGCTGGCGCAGGTGTCAGCAGCATGAGCGTGTTCATGCGCGGGCAGTTCTGGGAGCAGGCCGGCGACGGCCAGGGCTTTGCCCATCAATCGGGCGAACTGCTGGCGGGCAACCCTAGCCATGGCGCCCGCCTGCTGAACCTGTGGTTGTGACCCCGTGGCCCGCCCCCGCGTGCGCCTGGGTGACCTGTCGGTAGGCTTCGTCCAGCCATTGGCCGAGGCTGTGCGCGCGCTGGGCCATGACCCAGCGCCCCTGCTGCGGCGCTATGGCCTCGATGCTGCGCGCCTGGCCGAAGCGGGCGCACGCTTGTCGATCCCCCGCTACATGCACCTTGGGCATGCCGCCATCACGCTCTGCTCAGAGCCGGCCCTGGGCCTGCACATGGGGCGCCTCAGCCGCCTGGCCCATGCCGGCCTGGCGGGCATCACGGCGGCCCAGGCGCCAACCCTGGGCGAAGCGGCGCGCACCTTGCTGCGCTTCGAGCCGCTGTACGCTGCCAACTACCGGGGCCACTCAAGCTTTCAGGAAGATGCCCAGGGCGCCTGGCTGCGCTTCTACTCCATCAGCCCGTACAACACGTACAACCGTTTCGTGGTCGATTCGTTGCTCGCCGGCTGGCTGGCACAACTGGGCGACCTGACAGGCACCGTGCTGCAGGCCGAACGGCTGGATATTGAATTTGCAGCGCCCGACTATGCCACTCAGTATCAGCCGCTGTGCTGTACCCCGGTGCAGTTCGCAGCCGCTGGCAATCAACTGCGCCTGAGCCGCGCCACGCTACAGATAGCCAACCCGCAGCATTGCCCGAGCACCTGGCAGCACCTGCTGCAACTCTGCGAAGCCGAGTTGCTCCAGCGCACACGGGTACGCAGCCTGGGTGAACGCATCACGCACCTGCTCGGCCCGTTACTCAATGGCGGCCGCGAACCGGACCTGGACGAAGTGGCCCAGAGCCTGCAACTGCCCACCTGGACATTGCGGCGCAAGCTGGCTGAGGAAGGCACGCGCTTTCGCGACGTGCTGAACGAGACACGGCGCGACCTGGCCGAAACCTACATCCGTGACACGGCGCTGGCTTTCGGCGAAATCGCTTATCTGCTGGGGTTTGCTTCGGCAGAGGCTTTCCAGCGCGCATTCAAGCGCTGGACCGGCCTCACGCCGGGGGAGTTTCGCCGCAGTCAGCGGCAGGCCGGCTAAAGCTCGGTGGCGTCCTCGGCAGGTTCCGGGGTATCCAGTTCGTATGCCTGGAACTCGAGCAGCTCTTCCTGATATTCGTCCATTGCCCTGCGTCCTCTTTTCTCATCTGTCTTCGTAGGTGACGCCTTCAACCTAAGCAGGTTGGGTGAAGGAATGATGACAAGCTCATGAGAAGTAAACGTAGCAGGTATCGAACGCGCTATCGGCGCCCGTCTGTAACAGGGAATGTGTGCTGTGCCCGCGCGTAGCCGCAGGCGCAAAGAGGCTCAGAGGGTGGCCGGCGGGGCTTCAGCAGGTTGCGCCTGGATCGGTGCCGGCTCTGCCGGCGGTGCTACAGGTTGCGAGCCCTGGCTGTCATTGACCACAGGCGCCGCTGGCACCTCGGCGGCCGGGGCAACGGCGGCAGGCGCTGGGGCGGCTGCGGGAACCGCTGCTGGGGCGGCAGCCGCCTGCTCTGGCAGCCCCAGGTCAACTGCGGGCTTTTCTACCTTCGGCGCAGGCGCCTCAGGCTCGACCTTGACCTTGCTGACCTTCTTGGGCTTGGGCAGATAGCTCTCCACCAGTGCGAAATACCGGTCGTAGAACTGCGCCGCAGTCACCGTCTCGCTGGCCACCTTGACCATCGAGTCGTCACTCGAACCGATCGGCATCGACACCGAACCCAGCACGCCCACACCCAGGCTGGCGGAGGTATTGGACTTCTTCAGGCTGTAGCGATCCTGCAGGGCGTTGGCGAACATGGTCGAACGCTGTTCGTCGCTCACGTCTGGCGCGCAGGTGACGTTGAAACTGATCTGCAGGTGGTTTTCGCTGTTCTGCTGGAAGCTCTTGTTGCCGGTAACCTGGTTGGCACCGCTGCTGGTGATGATATAGCCCTGGCTGAGCAAGGCACGGCGAGCGGCCTCGCAGGAGCCGGCATCGGTCACCGGAAAGCTGCGCGAGAACGTCCCCGAGTCGTCGAAGTTCTCGTGCTCGTAGATGGCCGTTTTTTTCGAGGAACAACCGGTCACGCCCGCCAGCACCAGGGCCAGCCCGAGCGCACCAAAGACGGATGATCTGGTCATTGCGAATTCCGGGTAAGTCGAGAAGGTGCCTATTGTGCATCAGCGCGCACAGACACTGAAACCGTTCATCCGTGAAGAGTCTGTCAGCTTCGTGTAAAGGTGGCCGAGCTGGCCGTGAAAACGAAAAAAGCGACCCTAAGGTCGCTTTTCACGTTGCTTCGAGGTGTTCAGGGCCTCGAGGCGAAGATGGCGCAGCGGACGGGACTCGAACCCGCGACCCCCGGCGTGACAGGCCGGTATTCTAACCGACTGAACTACCGCTGCGTATCGCTTGGGCTTGCGCCCTGTGAAACCTGCTTTGCCTGCTTACTGGCCAGAGGAACAGTTTTATCAGGCACAAAAAAAGCGACACGTTGATCGCTCTTTTTGTTGCTTCGAGGCGTTCAAGGGGCCTCGAAACGAAGATGGCGCAGCGGACGGGACTCGAACCCGCGACCCCCGGCGTGACAGGCCGGTATTCTAACCGACTGAACTACCGCTGCGTATCATTCAGGCTTGCGCCCGATTGAAACTGGGATCGACCTCAGGCATATTTGCCTTTCGGTCTCAGACCGGTGCAAGGCACCCATCTGTTACTAAAAAGTGGCGCAGCGGACGGGACTCGAACCCGCGACCCCCGGCGTGACAGGCCGGTATTCTAACCGACTGAACTACCGCTGCGCATAATGGCTTATCAGGCCTTGTTCCTCTCTGGCGATCGGCTTCTTTCGAAGCGTCTTGCGTCAGGAACGCTCAGGAAGTGGTGGGTGATGACGGGATCGAACCGCCGACCCTCTGCTTGTAAGGCAGATGCTCTCCCGGCTGAGCTAATCACCCCCGCGATGTTGCTTGTTGCGTTTGCTTCGCTGAGGCCGCGAAATTTACGCAGGTACCGATGCTAAGTCAATACCCCCATTGAATTTTTTTTCAAAAAAGGCAAAAAAGCGGTTTCCACACCCTGTGCCATTTGGGTTGTTCCTGTTGGCTTGTTCAAGGGCAAGCCTGCTGCCATCGCTACACCACTGGCATATGCGCCGCCGAAAAAACAAAAAAGGGGCCTTCTCGGCCCCTTTCCTTTACAACTCATAGTGTTACAGCTCAGGTGTAGATCATCTTGCGGGTCATGCCGCCATCGACCACAAACTCCTGGCCGGTGACGAACGCCGCTTGGCGCGACAGCAGCCAGGCCACCATCGCCGCAACGTCTTCCACCGTCCCTACCCTGCCCGTCGGGTGCTGGGCATGGTCGGCTTCGGTCAACGGCTCGGCACGGCGCTGGGAAGGGTCACGCGCATCGATCCAGCCCGGGCTCACCGCATTCACGCGGATCTCCGGGCCCAGACTCATGGCCAAGGCATGGGTCAAAGCCACCAGGCCGCCCTTGCTCGCCGCGTAGGCCTCGGTGTCAGGCTCGGATTGCCGCGCACGGGTCGAAGTCAGGTTGACGATCGCCCCATTGTGCGCACGCAGGTACGGCGCACAATGCTTGGCCAGCAGCATCGGGCCATTGAGGTTGACCGCCAGCACCCGGTTCCATTGCGCCAGGCTCAGGCTTTCCAGCGTCTGGTTATGCGGGTTGGCGATCGCTGCATTGCACACCAGCGCGTCCAACCGCCCGAACTGCCCCAGTACCTCGGACACCCCGGCACTGACCTGCGCCTCGTCGGCAACGTCCATGGTGATGAACCAGGCGTTGTCACCCAACGCCTTGGCTACCTTGGCCCCACGCGGGCGGTCCAGGTCGCTTAGCACCACCTGCCAGCCTTCACAGATCAACCAGGCGGCAATCCCCAAGCCGATACCGCGAGCGGCACCGGTCACCAGGGCTACCCGACCGTTATGGCCCGGTGCACCGCCTCTGATTTCAATCACAGTGCCGCCAACCCACGTGCAAGGTCAGCCTGCAGGTCAGCGACATCTTCCAGGCCCACGGCAACGCGGATCAGGCTGTCGCGGATACCCGCCGCTTCACGCTCCTGCGGCGACAGACGGCCGTGGGAAGTGGTGGCCGGGTGGGCGATGGTGGTCTTGCTGTCGCCCAGGTTGGTGGTGATAGAGATCATCCGCGTGGCGTCGATAAAGCGCCAGGCGCCCTCTTTGCCCCCCTTCACCTCAAAGCTCACCACGGCGCCAAAGCCGCTCATCTGGCGCTTGGCCAGCGCGTGCTGTGGGTGGCTTGGCAGGCCGGCGTAATGCACCTTCTCGATGCCGTCCTGCTGCTCCAGCCATTCGGCCAGTACCTGGGCGCTCTCGCAGTGCGCACGCATGCGCAAACGAAGGGTTTCCAGGCCTTTGGTGAAGATCCAGGCGTTGAACGGGCTGAGGGTCGGGCCTGCGGTACGCAGGAAGCCCACCACTTCTTTCATCTGCTCGCTACGCCCCGCCACCACGCCGCCCATGCAACGGCCCTGGCCGTCGATGAACTTGGTCGCCGAGTGGAACACGATGTCAGCGCCAAGCTTGAGCGGCTGCTGCAGGGCCGGGGTGCTGAAGCAGTTGTCCACCACCAGCATGGCACCACCGGCGTGGGCGATTTCACTGAGGGCGGCGATATCGACCAGCTCGGCCAACGGGTTGGACGGCGACTCGACGATCAGCAGCTTGGTATTGGCCTTGATGGCCTTTTCCCAACCGCCAAGGTCGACCAGCGGCACGTAGTCCACCTGCACACCAAAGCGTTTGAAGTACTTCTCAAACAGGCTGATGGTCGAGCCGAACACGCTCTGCGATACCAGCACATGGTCGCCCGCGCTGCACAGCGACATCACCACCGCCAGGATTGCCGCCATGCCGGTGGAGGTGCCCACGGCCTGTTCGGCGCCTTCCATGGCCGCCAGGCGCTCCTCGAAGGCGCGCACGGACGGGTTGGTGTAACGCGAATAGACGTTACCCGGCGTTTCGCCAGCAAAGCGTGCCGCCGCATCGGCGGCCGTACGAAACACATAGCTGGAGGTCAGGAACATCGCTTCGCTGTGCTCGCCCTCCGGTGTACGGTGTTGCCCGGCGCGCACCGCCAGGGTGTCGAAACCGACACCCTCGAGGTCACTGTCCAGGCGCCCGGCATCCCATTGATCCGTCATGCCGTCGCTCCCTAATCAGTTGTTGTAGAGGTCGATGATCGCGCTGACCGCCTGGGTCTTCACCTTGGCCAGGTCGTTACGGGCCTGCTCGATACGCTCGAGGTAGGCCGCGTCGATGTCGCCGGTGACGTACTCACCGTTGAACACCGCGCAATCGAAGTGCTCGATCTTGATCTTGCCGCCACCGACCGATTCGATCAGGTCAGGCAGGTCCTGATAGATCAGCCAGTCGGCGCCGATCAACTCGGCCACCTGGTCGGTGGTGCGGTTGTGGGCGATCAGTTCGTGAGCGCTCGGCATGTCGATGCCGTAGACGTTGGGGTAGCGTACCGCAGGGGCTGCGGAGCAGAAGTAGACGTTTTTGGCGCCCGCTTCGCGGGCCATCTGGATGATCTGCTTGCAGGTGGTGCCGCGCACGATCGAGTCGTCCACCAGCATCACGTTCTTGCCGCGGAATTCCAGCTCGATGGCATTGAGCTTCTGGCGCACCGACTTCTTGCGTGCGGCTTGGCCGGGCATGATGAAGGTACGGCCGATGTAGCGGTTCTTGACGAAGCCTTCGCGGAATTTGACGCCCAGGTGGTTGGCCAGCTCCAGGGCCGCAGTGCGGCTGGTGTCCGGGATCGGGATGACCACGTCGATGTCGTGCTCTGGGCGTTCGCGCTGGATCTTCTCGGCCAGCTTCTCACCCATGCGCAGGCGCGCCTTGTACACCGAGACGCCGTCCATGATCGAGTCCGGGCGGGCCAGGTAGACGTGTTCGAAGATGCACGGCTGCAGTTTCGGGCTCTTCGCGCACTGTTTGGTGTACAGCTGGCCTTCTTCGGTGATGTACACCGCTTCGCCCGGCGCCAGGTCGCGAATCAGGGTAAAGCCGAGCACGTCCAGGGCGACGCTTTCGGAAGCGATCATGTATTCCACGCCTTCGTCGGTGTGGCGCTGACCGAACACCACCGGGCGAATACCGTTCGGGTCACGGAAACCGACGATACCGTAGCCAGTGACCATCGCCACCACCGCGTAGCCACCGACGCAACGGCTGTGCACGTGAGAAACCGCAGCGAACACGTCCTCTTCGGTTGGCTGCAGCTTGCCGCGCACGGCCAGCTCGTGGGCGAACACGTTCAGCAGCACTTCCGAATCGGAGTTGGTGTTGACGTGGCGCAGGTCGGACTCGTAGATCTCCTTGGCCAACTGCTCGACGTTGGTCAGGTTGCCGTTGTGCGCCAGGGTAATGCCGTACGGCGAGTTGACGTAGAACGGCTGGGCCTCGGCCGAGGTCGAGCTGCCCGCGGTCGGGTAGCGCACGTGGCCGATGCCCATGTGGCCCACCAGGCGCTGCATGTGGCGCTGCTGGAAGACGTCGCGCACCAAGCCATTATCCTTGCGCAGGAATAACCGGCCGTCATGGCTGGTCACGATACCGGCAGCGTCCTGGCCGCGGTGCTGGAGGACCGTAAGCGCGTCATACAGCGCCTGATTGACGTTCGACTTACCGACGATACCGACGATGCCACACATGCGACGCAACCCCTACTTTGACGAAACTTGAGTGAATAGCGCTCAGGGCTTTGCGGGCCCGAGCAACTGTTCCTTGAACGGGAGATCAGCCGGTGTGCTGATCACCCCACTGGACATCCACTGGCTGGTGAAACCGAGAATCAGGTTTTTCGACCAGTCAGCGACCAAGAGAAATTGTGGTATCAGGCGTGATTCCTGCCACCAGGTGTCTTGTTGAACCGGCCCCAGGCTGAGCAGCCCGATGGCCACCACCACCAGCAAAGCCCCCCGCGCGGCGCCGAAGGCCATGCCGAGGAAACGATCGGTGCCGGACAGCCCGGTCACGCGGATCAGCTCGCCGATGAGGAAGTTGATCATGGCCCCCACCAGCAGGGTGGCGACAAATAGAATGGCGCAACCGGCGATGGTACGCATCGACGGTGTCTGGATATAGCTTTCAAGATACACCGAGAGCGAGCCACCGAACATCCAGGCAACCGCACCGGCAATGATCCAGATGAGCAAGGACAAGGCTTCCTTGACGAAGCCGCGCTTGAGACTGATCAGTGTGGAGACGGCGATGATCGCAATGATCGCCCAATCAACCCAGGTAAATGCCACGGTGCCGCCTACAGACGTTTGAGGCGGCGCATTTTATCAGAGCAGCGGGCTGGGAGTAAGCGGAATGTCGGGCCGATCAGCAACTGCGCGATACCTGTGGGAGCGGACCGCGCTGGCACCATCAACCGCGTTCAGGCTGGAAACGCACCACGAAGCCTTTGAGGCTGTGCTTGCGGTTGATTGCATCACGCACACGCTCGGCCTCGGCGCGTTCGATCAGCGGCCCGACATACACCCGGTTCATACCGCCTGCAGAGCGGATGTAGGCGTTGTAGCCCTGGCTGCGCAAGGTCTGCTGAAGGCTTTCTGCCCCCGCGCGGTTGGACAGGCTGGCCAGCTGGATGGACCAACTGACCGGTAACCCGTTGACGTCGATTTTGGACGGCGCTGCGGGCTTGGCTGCTGCGACGGCAGGCGCCGGCGCAGCGGCGGGCTTGGTTTCCACCTTCTGTGCGGGTACTGACGGCTTGGCGGCCTGGGCCTGGGTCTGTGGCGACGGCGTGATCGGCTGGCTTGGCGTGCTCGCTGGCGCAGTAGCCTCGTCGATCACTACCGGGGGCTGCTGTGGCTCCTCAGGAATGACCTGAGGCTCCGGCACGGCGACCGGCTCCACCTTCACCTCGGGCAGGCTCGGCATGGCCGGTGCCTGCGGGGCTTCAACCCGTACCTGGCGCATCTCGTCCTCGCGGGTGAACAGCATCGGCAGGAAGATCACCGCCAGCGCTACCAGCACCAACGCACCGACCATGCGCTGTTTCATCCCTTTATCCAGCACTGCCATCTACTCAACCCTCCGGGGCCTGCCGCGCCAACCACTCCAGGGCCTGGGCGACACAGAAAAACGAACCGAACAGCAGGATCTGGTCATCCGCCGTCGCCTGCGCGCATTGCCCTTCGAGGGCGGCGTCGACGCTGGCATAAGACTTCACCGAGGCGCCGAGGTTCGTCAAGGCATTCGCCAGTTCTGCGGCCGGACGGCTGCGAGGTGTATCCAGTGGTGCCACCGCCCAGTCGTCGACCAGCCCCTGCAAGGGTTCGACAACGCCCTGCAGGTCCTTGTCAGCGAGCAGGCCGAACACCGCCAGGCGGCGCCCCTTGGGCGGTCGAGCGGCCAGGCGCCGCGCCAGGTAGGCGGCGGCATGCGGGTTATGCCCCACATCCAGCAGCAACTCCACCGGCTTGCCCTGCCAGTTCAGTTGGCGGCGATCGAGGCGCCCGGTGATGCGGGTGTCGAGCAATGCCTGGCGGATTTGCCCGGCATCCCATGGCAGGCCCATCAACAAATAGGCCTGCAGGGCCAAGGTGGCGTTTTCCATGGGCAGGTCGAGCAATGGCAGATCGCGCAGCTCTACCCGGCCACCTTCGGCCGTGGTCCCGCGCCAGTGCCAGGCAGCGTCGCTGCTTGCCAGGTCGAAATCACGGCCACGCAGGTACAACGGCGCTGCCAGCTCCTGTGCCTTGTCCAGCAAGGGCTGCGGCGGGTCGAGGTCGCCACACAGCGCCGGCTTGCCGGCGCGGAAGATACCGGCCTTCTCGAAGGCGACGCACTCACGGGTATCACCCAGGTAGTCGACATGGTCGACGCCGATACTGGTTACCAGCGCCAGGTCGGCATCGACCACGTTCACGGTGTCCAGACGGCCACCGAGGCCCACTTCGAGCACCACGGCATCCAGCTTCGACTGGTAGAACAACCAGAACGCCGCCAGGGTGCCCATCTCGAAATAGGTCAGGGAAATTTCGCCCCGCGCCGCCTCGACGGCGGCGAAGGCATCGCACAGGCGCTCATCACTGGCCTCCTGGCCATCGATGAGCACCCGCTCGTTGTAACGCAACAGGTGCGGCGAGCTGTACACGCCAACCTTGAGCCCCTGGGCACGCAGCATCGCAGCGACGAAGGCACAGGTGGAGCCTTTGCCATTGGTACCGGTGACGGTTACCACGCGCGGCGCCAGCTTGCCCAGCGCAAGGCGGGCAAGCACGTTCTGCGAACGTTCCAGGCCCATGTCGATGGCCGATGGATGCAACTGTTCGAGGTAGGCGAGCCATTCGCCCAGGGATCTTTGTTTCATCACGCGACCGCAGCCGCCTCACGTGCCTGCTCCGGGGTTTGCTGGCCGGTCATCTGCGCCAGCAGGCGGGCCAGACGCGGGCGCAGCTCGCCACGGGAGATGATCAGGTCGATGGCGCCATGCTCCAACAGGAACTCGCTGCGCTGGAAGCCTTCTGGCAGCTTCTCGCGCACGGTCTGCTCGATCACGCGGGGGCCGGCAAAACCGATCAGTGCCTTTGGCTCGCCGACAATAACGTCGCCGAGCATCGCCAGGCTGGCGGAAACGCCGCCGTAGACCGGGTCGGTCAACACCGAAATGAACGGGATGCCTTCTTCACGCAGGCGCGCCAGCACGGCCGAGGTCTTGGCCATCTGCATCAGCGAGATCAGCGCTTCTTGCATGCGCGCACCGCCGGAGGCCGAGAAACAGACCATCGGGCAGCGGTTTTCCAGGGCGTAATTGGCGGCGCGCACGAAACGCTCACCGACGATGGCACCCATGGAGCCGCCCATGAAGGAGAATTCGAACGCACTGACCACGATTGGCATGCCCATCAGGGTGCCGCTCATGGAGATCAGGGCGTCTTTCTCGCCGGTCTGCTTCTGCGCACCGGTGAGGCGGTCCTTGTACTTCTTGCCATCGCGGAACTTCAGGCGGTCGACCGGCTCCAGCTCGGCGCCCAGTTCGGCACGGCCTTCGGCGTCGAGGAAGATGTCGATACGCGCACGTGCGCCGATGCGCATGTGGTGGTTGCACTTGGGGCAGACATCCAGGGTCTTTTCCAGCTCCGGACGATACAGCACGGCCTCGCAAGCCGGGCACTTGTGCCACAGGCCTTCAGGCACCGAGCTCTTTTTCACCTCGGAACGCATGATCGAAGGGATCAGTTTGTCGACTAACCAGTTGCTCATGCTTTCTTTCTCCAGTATCGGCGGGCGGGGGCCAGCGTGACCGGCCTGCCCTGCCCTTGAGCTCAATATCTTTTATGAAACGATGATGGACCGGCCGCCGGGGCTTCCTGCGCGCCGCTCCACCGTTAATGTGTTGTTCGACCGTCGCACCGACGGCCGCCCCGCAGGGGCTGCGATAGCTATGGACGATGGTGCGCCGCCAACCGTCACATCCACTGTCACGCCTGTTTCACCGCGCGCATGAAGGCTTCGATCTTCGCCGCATCCTTGATGCCCTTGGCCTCTTCCACCCCGCCGCTGACATCCACCGCATAAGGCCGCACCTGGGCAATGGCCTGGCCGACATTCTGTGCAGACAGCCCACCGGCAAGGATGATCGGCTTGCTCAGGCGGGCCGGCACCAGCGACCAGTCGAAGGCCTCGCCAGTCCCCCCAGGTATGCCGGGCACGTAGGTGTCCAGCAGCACACCCCGGGCGCCAGCGTAAAGCCGACAGGCCGCCTCCAGGTCATCGCCTGGGCGCACCCGCAGGGCCTTGATCCAGGGGCGGTTGTAACCCTCACAGTCTTGCGGGGTTTCGTCGCCGTGGAACTGTAGCAGGTCCAGCGGAACCACTTCGAGGATCTCGTTCAGCTCGCAGCGCGAGGCGTTGACGAACAGCCCGACCGTGGTCACGAATGGCGGCAGCTCGGCAATGATCGCACGCGCCTGGCGCACGTCCACGGCGCGCGGGCTCTTGGCGTAGAACACGAAGCCGATGGCATCAGCCCCCGCCTCGGCGGCAGCCAGCGCGTCTTCGATGCGGGTAATACCACAGATCTTGCTGCGAACGTTGCTCATGGACTGCGAACCCTGCTATTGCGGTGAAAGGCTGGATGTTAGCAAATGACTTTTCGTCCGTCAGTCAGCCAATGCCTCATAGCCGGTCAGAAAGTGTGGGCCGATGTAACGCTTGGGCAATTGGAAGGCTTCGGGGTATTCCACTTGCACCAGGTACAGGCCGTACGGATGCGCCGTCACCCCGCCTTCACGGCGATTGCGCCCCTCCAGCACCTCACGTGCCCAGGTGGCTGGCCGCTCGCCCGCGCCAATGGTCATCAAGACACCGGCGATGTTACGCACCATGTGGTGCAGGAACGCCGTGGCACGCACGTCCAGCACGATCATCTGGCCATGGCGGGTAACGCGCAGGTGATGGATGTGCTTGATCGGCGACTTGGCCTGGCACTGGCTGGCGCGGAAGGCGCTGAAGTCGTGGGTGCCCAGCAGGAACGCGGCGGCTTCGGCCATGCGTTCGACATCCAGCGGGCGGTGGTTCCAGGTCACCTCCTCGGCCAGGTGTGCCGGGCGGATCGGGTCGTTGTAGATGACGTAGCGGTAACGCCGCGCCGTGGCCTTGAACCGGGCGTGGAAGTCTGACGGCATCGGGCGCGACCAGACCACACTGATGTCGTGGGGCAGGTTGAAATTGGTACCCAGGGTCCAGGCGCGTTCGTCGCGGATGGCGCGCGTATCGAAATGCACGATCTGCCCGCAGCCGTGTACCCCGGCGTCGGTGCGCCCGGCACAGATCACCGAGATAGGCTCGTTCGCCACTTTCGACAAGGCCTGCTCGAGGGCTTGCTGGACGCTGGGCACACCACTGGCCTGGCGCTGCCAGCCGCGATAGCGCGAGCCCTTGTATTCCACGCCCAGGGCGATACGGGAGTAGCCTTCGGCCGCGGATTCGGCGGCGGTGTCGATGATGTCCAAGAGCATGAAACCTGTGGTGAATACGCAATGGCGGGATTATAACGACAACGGCAGCCCTGTTGGGCTGCCGTTGGGGGTAACGCCTGTCATGGCGCCGTCGCCGACACGCCGGCGACAACGCTTCAGCAGTAGAATCAGACCAACCGGGACAACAGCTCCTCGGCTTCCTGACGCTGGGTCCCGTCGCCATCCTTGACCACTTCATCAAGGATGTCACGCGCCCCCTGGTGGTCGCCCATGTCGATGTAGGCACGCGCCAAGTCGAGCTTGGTGGCTACTTCGTCACTGCCAGAGAAGAAGTCGAAGTCCAGGTCATCCAGCGGCTCGGGCTCCGGCTGCGCCACTGCATCCTCAGTGGTGAAGTGCGGTTCCAGCGAAGGCGATTCGAGGTTCTGCGACAGCTTGTCCAGCTCTGCGTTGACGTCGTCCAGCTCCGAAGCAAAGCTTTTGGCGGCCGGCGAATCGTCGTCCAGCGACAGCGACAGGTCGAAATCGGACGGCAGGTCGAGCTCGGTGATCGGCTCGAACTCCGGCACGCTGTCGAAGGCGGCCAGTTCGGCGGCGACATCCACCGGGGTTTCATCGGCGACAGCCGGGGCAACCGGCTCGCTGACATCAAGGTCGAAGTCGTCCAGGTCCGCAACCGGCTGCGGCTCGGCCTGCGCCAGCATCGCTTCGAAATCAGCATCGGCTTCGGCTTCGGCTTGCAGCTCGGCGTCCACGACGGCCGGCTGTTGCTCTACCTGCACCTCGTCCAGTACGGGCTCATCCGGCACCGATTCATCCAGTACAGTCTCGTCCAGTACCGGCTCGTCCAACAGCGGCGCTGCCAGTGGATCTTCCTCGGGCAGGTCTTCGTCAAGGCTCAGATCGAAGGCGCTGTCCAGGTCCGATTCCTCAAGCGAAGGCATCTCGCTAAAGGCCTCGGTTTCAGGCTCGACGATGTCATCCAGCGCTGCCTCAGCGACCGAATCGGGCTGCTCCAGTACCGCTGGCTCGTCTTCCGGCTCAGGCTCAAGCGCTTGCTCTGCCATGCCCTCGGAAACAACGTCTTCAACCACCGGTGCCTCAGGCGGGTCCTGCAGCAGGCCCTGCACGTACTGCTCATCCATTTCAGCAGCCAGCGCTGCCGCGCCCAGACCGGCGGCGGCCACACCCAGCATGGCTGGGAAGCGGCCTTTGATTTCCTGAACCTGAGCCACGTTCTGTTCGGTGGCCGGCAGCACACACTCCTGCTCGACGAACGCACTGTGATCACCCTGGCGGGCATACACTTCCATCAGCTTCAAGCGCAGCTCATCACGGCCGGGCTCTGCGGCGAGGGCGGTTTCGAGCAGCTCGGCGGCATGATTCAGACGGCCGCTTTCAACGCTCTGCTCGACCTCGGCCAGCAGCGCGGCAGTGGCGTCGGGCTCAAGCACAGGCTCGGTGACCGGGACCGCAGGTTTTTCCGCGGCGGCAGCAGCTGCGGCAGAGGCCGCGACCACGGCTGGCGACAGCGTGACGCTCGGTGCCGTAACATCCAGGCCTTCAAAGCTGTCGGAGGCCATGTCCAGCCCCGCACCCTGCTCTTCCTCAGCCAAGGCCCGCGCCATGCGCAGGTGTTTCTCTGCCTCTTCCTGAGCCTTGCGCTTGCGCATCAAGAGCACCAGCAGAAGCAGCAGCACGAGGAACGCAGACCCTGCAATCAGCCACAGCAGCAAGGGGTTGCCGAGCACATCGTCGAAGGCGCCGCGCGGCTGGGCAGCCGGCGCAGCATTGGCGGCAGGCACGTTTTTCGGCGCGGTGTCGACAGCGGCCGGCGCAGGCTTGACCACTGGCTGGGCATTTGCCGCCGGTTTCGTGGGTGCTGGCTCGCCTGGCAGCGCGGCGGCGACCGGCGCCGTACCGGCCGCGCCCTGGGCCTCAAGACGGGCCAGTTGGTTGTTCTTCAACTCGATCAGACGCTGCAGCTTGTCCAGCTGGCTCTGCAGGTCTGCCATGCGGCTCTTGAGCTCATCGTTGTCACGGCGGCTGGTGTCGAGGCTTTCCTGGGCCACGGCCAGCTTGTCATTGAGCGCCTTGGCCTGCCCTGCGCCAGCCTGGTTGCCGGGGCTGACCAGGCGCAGGTTGTCACCTTGGGCAATGCGCTCCGGCGCCGCGTCGGCAGCACCACGGCGGGTGGCGTCGAGCTGGCGGGCACGCGGCCCCAGGCGCCGGCCTTCACGCCAGGCCGCATACTGCTCGGCCACGTCGCGAACCGCTTCACCCTGAGGGATGTTCTGCACCTGTTGCTGATCGGGCAAGCGCAGTACCTGGCCAACCTTCAACTGGTTGATGTTGTTGCCAATGAAGGCGTCCGGGTTCAGCGCCTGGATCGCGATCATGGTCTGCTGTATCGAACCGCCCTGGCTGTTGCGCGCGGCAATCTGCCACAAGGTGTCGCGGCGCTGGGTGGTGTAGTTGCTCGCACCCGTCACCGCCGGCGCCACATTGGCCGCCGCCGGTTGCTTGCCCTGCGCCTTGGCCTGGTCGAGCAGGACGCTGTAGTCGCGCAGCAGTCGCCCCTGCGGCCACATCACCTGGACCAGGAACTTGACCACCGAGCCCGGCAGCGGCTGGCTGGAAGTGACGCGCAGCACGCTCCTGCCGTTGGGGTTGATCACCGGTGTGAACGTCAGGTCTTCGAGGTAAGTCGGAAAGGCCACCCCCGCCTTGCTGAACTCTTCCGGCGGCGCCAGGCTCGGCGCCACCTCGGCGGCAGTGAGGTCGCGCACATCGAGCAATTCGATCTCGGCGTCCAGCGGCTGATTCTGTGCCGACTTGAGAGTCAGCTCCCCCAGGCCCAGGGCATTGGCCATACCCGACGACAGCGCCGAGGCAGCCGCCATGGCCAGAACCAGTTTGCGAATTCGAAGCATGACCTCTTCCCTTGTATGAATCGTCCCGAAACCTGCATGCAGAGCAGGACAAAAGTGCTCGCAGTATCTTTTACAGCCTGTCTTTAATCAACAATTGTGCCACCTGCACAGCATTGAGCGCCGCGCCCTTGCGCAGGTTGTCGGTGGTCAGCCAGAGGTTGAGCTGCTGGTCTTCATCGACACCATGGCGTACACGACCAACATAGACCACGTCTTGGCCCACTGCGTCACCAACCGGGGTCGGATAATCGTCGCGTTCCACCAACTCGACGCTGTCGGCAGACTCCAGGGCCTGGTTGACCGCAGCCAGGTCGACCGGGCGACGGCTCTGCACGGCCACACTGAAGCTATCGCCGAAAAACACCGGGACTTGAACGCAGCTCACCGAAATCTTCAGTTCAGGCTGCCCGAGCAGCACGCGCAATTCGCTGACCAGGCGCCGCTCCAGCGCGGTGTGGCCCTGTTCGTCGGCGGCGCCGACCTGGGCCAGCAGGTTGAACGCCATCTGGCGGTCGAAGAAGCGCGGCTCCAGGGGGCGGGCGTTGAGCAGCTCGGCGGTCTGCCGGGCCAGTTCGCTGACCGCTTCGCGCCCCTGCGCGGACACCGCCAGCGCGGCCATCACCTGAACCCGTTCGATGTCCAGCAAGCCTTTGAGCGGTGCCAGCGCAACGGCCAGGGCAACGGCTGCGCTGCTAGGGCTGGCAATGCGTGCAGGCAGCGTCAGGCCGGCAAGGCGTTCGGCATTGGCTTCAGGCACCACGGCAAGGGCATCGTCCAGGCCGGCGGACAGGTCGATGACCGTGCAGCCTGCCTGCAGGGCCTTGCTGGCGAAGCTGCGGCTGACCGCCGCGCCTGCGGCGAAGAAGGCCAGCTTGACCTGGGCGAAATCGAAGCTGTCCACTTCGCGGACTTTGAGCTTCTTGCCGGCGAACATCACGCTGCTGCCTGCGGACTCCATGCTGGCCAGCAGGTGCAAGGTGGCGACCGGGAACGCCAGTTCTTCGAGAATCTGTACCAGGGTTTCACCGACGCTGCCGGTGGCGCCGACGACGGCGATATCGAGAGAAGGGTTCATGCTACGGGCTGCCTCAGGCGAAACGGGGAGCGGCACTTTACTCGCATTGCCCCGACGAGGCCAACACAGCCATTCGTTTGCTACCAGGCGTAACCCACCATAAAAAAACCCGCGCTGTCGCCAGCGCGGGTTTTCGGTCAAACCAGAACGATCAACGCTCCAGCAGAATCCGCAGCATGCGGCGCAGCGGTTCGGCGGCGCCCCACAGCAGCTGGTCACCCACGGTGAACGCACCCAGGTACTGCGAACCCATGTTCAGCTTGCGCAGGCGACCCACCGGAATGTTCAAGGTACCGGTGACCTTGGTCGGGGTCAGCTCTTGCATGCTGATCTCTCGCTGGTTCGGCACCAATTTCACCCATGGGTTGTGCTGGCTGATCATGCCTTCGATGTCGGCCAGTGGCACGTCCTTGTTCAGCTTGATGGTCAGCGCCTGGCTGTGGCATCGCATGGCGCCGATGCGCACGCAGATACCGTCGACCGGGATCGGGCTCTTGAAACGACCGAGGATCTTGTTGGTTTCAGCCTGGGCCTTCCACTCTTCACGGCTCTGCCCGTTCGGCAGCTCCTTGTCGATCCACGGAATCAGGCTGCCGGCCAGCGGCACACCGAAGTTCTCGGTGGGGAACGCTTCACCGCGCATGGTCTCGGCAACCTTGCGGTCGATGTCCAGAATGGCGCTGGCCGGGTTGGCCAGGTCATCGGCCACGGCCGCGTGGGTGGCGCCCATCTGCTTGATCAGCTCACGCATGTTCTGCGCGCCGGCACCGGAAGCTGCCTGGTAGGTCATGGCGCTCATCCACTCGACCAGGCCGGCTTCGAACAGGCCGCCCAGGCCCATCAGCATCAGGCTGACCGTGCAGTTGCCGCCAATGTAGTTCTTGGTGCCGGCATCGAGCTGCTGGTCGATGACCTTGCGGTTGACCGGGTCGAGGATGATGACCGCGTCATCCTGCATGCGCAGGGACGAGGCGGCATCGATCCAGTAACCCTGCCAGCCAGCTTCACGCAGCTTGGGGAAGACCTCGTTGGTGTAGTCGCCGCCCTGGCAAGTCAGGATCACGTCGAGGGTCTTGAGTTCTTCAATCGAATACGCGTCCTTGAGCGGAGCTGTATCCTTGCCCACGTTCGGGCCTTGGCCACCGACATTGGAGGTGGTGAAGAACACCGGCTCGATAAGGTCGAAATCCTGCTCCTCCAGCATCCGCTGCATGAGCACGGAACCGACCATACCGCGCCAACCGATCAGACCTACACGTTTCATCGCAACTACACCTTTGCTAAAAGTGGGCCGCCACCGACTTAAAACGGTGGCGGGCCAGAGAGATTACAGATTCCGCAGCGCTGCGACTACTGCGTCGCCCATTTCCTGCGTGCCTACTTTGTCGCAGCCGGCCGACCAGATGTCACCGGTGCGCAAACCTTGGTCCAACACCAGGCTGACGGCCTGCTCGATGGCCTCTGCTGCAGCCTGCTGGTTGAAGCTGTAACGCAGCATCATCGACACCGACAGGATGGTCGCCAGCGGATTGGCGATGCCCTGGCCGGCGATGTCTGGCGCCGAGCCGTGGCACGGCTCGTACATGCCTTTATTGTCGGCATCCAGCGACGCCGAAGGCAGCATGCCGATGGAACCCGTCAGCATGGAAGCTTCATCCGACAGAATGTCACCGAACATGTTGTCGGTCACTACCACGTCGAACTGCTTGGGCGCGCGGACCAACTGCATGGCAGCGTTGTCGACGTACATGTGGCTCAGTTCGACATCCGGGTAGTCCTTGGCCACGTCTTCGACCACTTCGCGCCACAGCTGGCTCGAAGCCAGGACGTTGGCCTTGTCCACCGAACACAGCTTCTTGCCGCGCACACGGGCCATGTCGAAACCGACGCGGGCAATGCGGCGCACTTCGCTTTCGCTGTAGGGCAGTGTGTCGTAGGCCTGGCGCTCGCCACCTTCGAGTTCACGCTGACCACGTGGCGCACCGAAATAGATGCCACCGGTCAGCTCGCGGACGATGAGGATATCCAGGCCCGAGACGATTTCTGGCTTGAGCGATGAAGCATCGGCCAGTTGCGGGTAGAGGATGGCCGGGCGCAGGTTGGCGAACAGGCCCAGTTGCGAGCGAATTTTCAGCAAGCCACGCTCAGGGCGGATGTCACGTTCGATCTTGTCCCATTTCGGGCCGCCCACGGCGCCCAGCAGCACGGCATCGGCCTGGCGCGCACGCTCCAGGGTCTCGTCAGCCAGCGGCACGCCATGCTTGTCGATGGCCGCGCCACCGATCACGTCGTGCGCCAGGCTCAGGCCCAGCTGGAACTTGTCGTTGGCCAGCTCCAGCACCTTGACCGCCTCGGCCATGATTTCCGGGCCGATGCCATCACCTGGGAGAATCAGAATCTGCTTGCTCATGCTTTCCTCTATCCATTCAAGCGCTGCGGCCAGCTCGGCCGCAGCGAAATAAACTCAGCGCTCGGCCCACAACACGATGACATCGGTGCTGAACGAGCCGTCGGCTTCAATCTGATAATACTGCCGCACTTCTTCACCCATGGCTTGCTGCAATTGGCGTATGGCCACACGCAGCGGCTCTGGCGTGCGCATGCGCTCTACCCACGAGCTCCACTCCAGGCGCAGGCGCTGACGCGTGTGGCTACGGGCGTGCAGGCCGGCTTCGCTGACCTGGCGCTGCCACTCGGCGGCAGAATAATCGCGCACGTGGCTGGTGTCGCGCAGCACTTCGACCGTTTGCAGGTAGGTGTCGAGCAACGGGCTGCCGGGTGACAGCACATCGATGAACGCCGCCACCCCACCCGACTTCAGCACGCGGCGCACTTCGCGCAGGGCCAGGCCCAGGTCGCTCCAGTGGTGTGCCGAGTAGCGGCTGAAGACGAAGTCGAACGAGGCGTCGGCGAACGGCAGGCGCTCGGCGGCACCGCATTCGGTGGTGATATTGCCCAGGCCACGCTCGGCAGCGGCACTGGCGACCACGTCGAGCATCGACTGCGACAGGTCGTAGGCGACCACTTCCGCCACCAGAGGCGCGACGTGGAAGCTGACATGACCGGCACCACAGCCCAAGTCCAGTACACGCGCCTCGGCATGGCCTGCCAGCTCGGCTTGCAGCAGGGCGAATTCAGTGCCCTGGGCATGTACCGCGCTGCTGAGGTAGGCGCTGGCCTGTTCGCCGAACTGGCGTTGGACCACATCGGTGTGGGTGGTGCTGGTCATGGGGCAATCCTTTTGGTGTTGTGTTGCCTATGCAGGCTTCGCCGGCGAACCCGCTCCCACATCGGCAGCGTTGCCAATGTGGGAGCCGGTCGATCAGGCATCCCGGAACAGCCAGGGCTGGCTGGCGCGGTGCTTGCCTTCGAAGACTTTGATCGAATCGCTGTCCTGCAAGGTCAAGCCGATGTCGTCGAGGCCATTGAGCAGGCAGTGCTTGCGGAAGGCATCGATCTCGAAGTGCAGCACCTTGCCATCAGGACGGGTCACGGCCTGGGCTTGCAGGTCGACGGTCAACTGATAGCCAGGGTTGGCTTCCACCTGCTTGAACAGCTCGTCGACTTCCTCATCGCTCAAGATGATCGGCAACAGACCATTCTTGAAGCTGTTGTTGAAGAAGATGTCGGCAAAGCTCGGTGCGATGACACTGCGAAAGCCGTATTCATCCAACGCCCAGGGCGCGTGCTCGCGGCTGGAGCCGCAACCGAAGTTCTCCCGCGCCAACAACACGCTGGCACCCTGGTAGCGTGCGTGGTTGAGCACGAACTCCTGGTTCAGCGGGCGCTTGCTGTTGTCCTGGTAGGGCTGGCCCACATCCAGGTAACGCCACTCGTCGAACAGGTTGGGGCCGAAGCCGGTGCGTTTGATCGACTTGAGAAACTGCTTGGGAATGATCTGGTCGGTGTCGACGTTGGCACGGTCCAATGGCGCGACAAGGCCGGTGTGCTGGGTAAAGGCTTTCATGCTGCGCTCCCTTGGATCAACTCGCGTACATCGATGAAGTGGCCCGTCACCGCGGCGGCGGCAGCCATGGCCGGGCTGACCAGATGGGTACGGCCACCGGCACCCTGACGGCCTTCGAAGTTGCGGTTGGACGTCGAGGCGCAGTGCTCGCCACTTTCCAGGCGGTCCGGGTTCATCGCCAGGCACATCGAGCAACCCGGTTCACGCCACTCGAAACCGGCTTCGAGGAAGATCTTGTCGAGGCCTTCACGTTCGGCCTGCGCCTTAACCAAGCCCGAGCCCGGAACGACAATGGCCTGCTTGACGGTGGCAGCGACCTTGCGGCCCTTGGCGATTTCGGCTGCGGCGCGCAGGTCTTCGATCCGCGAGTTGGTGCAGGAGCCGATGAATACGCGGTCGAGCTGGATATCGGTGATCGCCTGGTTGGCGGTCAGGCCCATGTACTTCAAGGCACGCTCGATCGAGCCACGTTTGACCAAGTCGGCCTCGGCGGCCGGGTCCGGCACACGCTGGTCAACCGCCAGCACCATCTCGGGTGAAGTGCCCCAGCTGACCTGCGGCTTGATCTGCGCGGCGTCCAGCTCGACCACGGTGTCGAACACCGCGTCGTCATCGGAAACCAAGTCTTGCCAAGACGCTACCGCTTGCTCCCACTGCTCGCCCTTCGGCGCGTAGGGGCGACCTTCAACATAGGCAACGGTGGTGGCATCGGTCGCCACCAAGCCGACACGGGCACCAGCCTCGATCGACATGTTGCAGATGGTCATGCGGCCTTCCATGGACAAACCACGGATAGCGCTGCCGGCAAATTCCATGGCGTGGCCGTTGCCACCCGCGGTGCCGATCTTGCCGATAATGGCGAGGACGATGTCCTTGGCGGTGACACCGGCAGGCAATTGGCCTTCGACGCGCACCAGCATGTTCTTCATCTTCTTGGCGACCAGGCACTGGGTAGCGAGCACGTGCTCGACCTCCGAGGTGCCGATGCCGTGGGCCAAGGCGCCAAATGCACCGTGGGTGGAGGTGTGCGAGTCGCCGCAGACCACGGTCATGCCCGGCAAGGTAGCGCCCTGCTCCGGGCTGATGACGTGGACGATGCCCTGGCGCTCGTCGTTCATCTTGAATTCGACGATGCCGTACTCGTCACAGTTTTCGTCGAGGGTCTGCACTTGCAGGCGCGACACCTGGTCGACGATGGCTTCGATACCGCCCTTGCGCTCTGGCGTGGTCGGCACGTTGTGGTCGGGCGTGGCGATGTTGGTGTCGATGCGCCATGGCTTGCGGTTCGCCAGGCGCAGGCCTTCGAAGGCCTGGGGCGACGTCACTTCGTGGATGATGTGTCGGTCGATGTAGATCAAGGACGAGCCGTCATCACGGCGCTTGACCTCATGGGCTTCCCAGAGTTTGTCGTAGAGCGTTTTGCCAGCCATCAGACTGTTCCTCATCAGCGTCTTTCTATGCCAAAGACCCCTTGGCTTGTACGGACGATGCTATGGCGATAGATTGAATAACTCAAATTCATAATTTTCATGCTTTGCATAACCATCAGGAATCAGAGAGATGGACCTGGCCAACCTCAGTGCTTTTATCGCCATTGCCGAAACCGGCAGCTTCTCCGGGGCCGGCGAACGCCTGCACCTGACCCAGCCTGCCATCAGCAAACGCATCGCCGGCCTTGAACAGCAATTGGACGTGCGCCTGTTCGACCGGCTGGGGCGTGAAGTGACCCTGACCGAAGCCGGCCGGGCGTTGCTGCCACGGGCCTATCAAATACTCAATGTGCTCGATGATACTCGACGCGCACTGACCAATTTGACGGGACAGGTGAGCGGTAGACTGACCCTGGCCACCAGCCACCATATCGGCTTGCACCGCTTGCCTCCGCTTCTACGGGCCTTTACCCGGCAGTACCCCTCGGTGGCACTGGATATTCAGTTCCTGGATTCAGAAGCGGCCTACGACGAGATACTCCATGGCCGCGCTGAAATTGCCGTCATCACCCTGGCACCCGAGCCCCACCACCTGATCAAGGCGATCCCGGTCTGGAACGACGCCCTGGACTTCGTGGCGGCACCGGAGCACCCACTGGCCAGCAACCACGCGGTCAGCCTGGCCGATGTCGCCCGCCACCCGGCGGTGTTCCCGGGCGGCAACACCTTTACCCACCACATCGTCCAGCGCCTGTTCGAAAGCCAGGGGCTGACGCCGAACATCGCCATGAGCACCAACTACCTGGAAACCATCAAGATGATGGTTTCCATTGGCCTGGCCTGGAGCGTGCTGCCCCGCACCATGCTCGACGATCAGGTTGCACCCATCGCTTTACCCGGCATACAGCTGTCGCGCCAGCTAGGCTACATACTGCACACGGAGCGAACGCTATCGAATGCGGCGAGGGCCTTCATGGCCCTGCTCGACAGTCACGCAGGGTCCGCCTGACCGGTCGTCAGTTCGGCATTTCCAACTCAAGGACGCCTCAAACGCCAAAGGTCTGGTACCAATGCCCAAATCAGCAAACCGCTTTCCGCGCCTGCCGCGTATCTCTGCGGCTGACCCTCAGGAATCCGAGCAGGCCTGGCAAAACGCCCCACAGCTGCTGGCCGCGCTTAACGGTGCCCACCTGGGAGCCTGGCTGTGGGACATCGAAACCGGTCGGGTCAGTTGGTCACGCGGCACCCAGGCGTTGTTCGGCTTCGACCCGCAACGCCCGCTGCCCAACGACATCGATTACCTCGACCTGCTGCCCGAGGAAGACCGCGCGCGCACCCGCCAGTTGTTCCAGGCAGTGGTCAACGGCGAGCCCGTGGAGCAGGCCATGCGCCACCGCATCCGCTGGCCGGATGGCAGCCTGCACTGGCTGGAGATAAACGGCAGCCTGACCCACGACCGCCATGGCCGGCCGCAGATGATCGGGGTGATCCGCGAGATCACTCGCCAGCGCGAGCGGGAAACGGCGCTGATCAACTCGGAAAAGCGCTTCGCCACGCTGTTTCACCTGAGCCCCAATGCCATCCTGCTGACCCGTCGCCACGACGGCATGATCTTCGAGGTCAACCAGCATTTCGAGGACATGTTCGGCTGGCCGGGCAGCCAGGTAATCGGCAAGACCAGCCTGGAGCTGGGCCTGTGGGTGCACCCCGAGCAACGCCAGCAGATGCTCGACGCCACCCGCGCCAGCAGCGGCCCGCTGATCCTCGAGGTGCAGTTCCGGGCCAGCAACGACAAGGTGCATGACGGCATCCTCTGCACCCAGGGCATCGAACTGGAGGGCGTGACCTTTCTGCTCAGCACCTTCGTCGACACCACCGAGCGCAAGCGCGCCGAGCAGGCCCTCAAGGACAGCCAGGAGCGACTCGATCTGGCCCTGGATTCGGCGCAGTTGGGCACCTGGGACTGGCACATCCCCAGCGGCATGCTGTATGGCTCGGCCCGCGCGGCGCAACTGCACGGCCTTGACCCCATCCCCTTCCATGAGTCCTTCGATGCCTTTTTCGAAGGTGTGCCGGAGCAAGAGCGCAACGTCATGCGCCAGGCCTACCGCAGCCTGCGCGAAGGGCCTGCGGGCAATTACCAGATCACCTACCGGGTACAGTTGGACAACGGCACTTCGCGTTATATCGAAAGCCGTGCGCGGCTGTACCGGGACGACCAGGGCAACCCCCTGCGCATGGCTGGCACGCTGCTGGACATCACCGACCAGGTAGAGCGCGAACAGCGCCTGAGCGCCTCGGAAGAAAAGTTCGCCAGCCTGTTCCAGGTCAGCCCAGACCCGATCTGCGTGACCCGCCAGGACACCGGCCAGTTCATCGAGATCAACCCGGCCTTCACCCAGACCTTCGGCTGGAACGCCGACCAGGTGATCGGCCACACCGCCGAGCAAATCGGCCTGTGGGCAGAGTCCATCGAACGCGCGCAACGTATCGAGCGAGTGATCCGCGAACAGGCCCTGAGCAACGTGGCCGTGGTGGTCAACCACCGCAACGGCTCACCCTTGACCTGCGTGATATCCAGCTGCCTGATCAGTGTCGATGACCAGCCCTGCAGCGTCACCACCCTGCGCGACATCACCCAGCAGCAACGCGCCGAAGCGGCGCTCAAGTCCAGTGAAGAGAAGTTCGCCAAGGCCTTCCACTCCAGCCCCGACGCCATCACCATCACCGAGCGCTACAGCGGCCGCTACCTGGAAATCAACGACGGGTTCTGCCGGCTGACCGGCTACAGCGCGGCGGAAGTGGTCGGGCGCAGCGTTTACGAGCTGGGCATCTGGGCCGACGACAAGCAGCGCAGCGCCCTGCTCGCCGAGCTCAAGGAGCGGGGCCGGGTGCACCATCGGGAGATGCTCGGGCGCAACAAGCGCGGCGATATCCTCACCGTCGAAGTGTCGGTGGAACCGATCACCCTGAACGAGACCGACTGCCTGCTGCTGACCGCCCGCGACGTCAGCCAGCTGAAGAATGCCCAAGCGCAGATCCGCCACCTGGCGTACCACGACCCGCTGACCAACCTGCCCAACCGCGCCCTGCTGATGGACCGCCTGAGCCAGCAGATCGCCCTGCTCAAACGCCACAACCTGCGGGGTGCGCTGCTGTTTCTCGACCTCGATCACTTCAAGCACATCAACGATTCGCTCGGCCACCCGGTGGGCGACGCCGTGTTGAAGATCATCACCGCGCGCCTGGAGGCCAGCGTGCGTCTGGAAGACACCGTGGCGCGGCTGGGCGGCGACGAGTTCGTGGTGCTGCTCAGCGGCCTGGAGGGCAGCCGCGAACAGGTCGAAAGCAAGGTGCGCGATCTGGCCGATACCCTGCGTGAACTGCTGGCCGAACCGATGTCGCTGGATGGCCAACGCCTGCAGGTGACCCCCAGCATCGGCGTGGCGCTGATACCCGATCACGGCACCACCCCGGCAGACCTGCTCAAACGCGCCGATATTGCGCTGTATCGGGCCAAGGACTCCGGGCGCAACACCACCCAGCTGTTCCACACCACCATGCAAAAGGCCGCCAGCGAGCGCTTGCGCATGGAAAACGACCTTCGCCTGGCGCTGGCCCGGGGTGAGCTGGCCCTGCACTTCCAGCCCCAGGTGGATGCCCGCGACAACCGTATCGTTGGTGCCGAGGTGTTGCTGCGCTGGCACCACCCGCAACTCGGCCAGCAGCCGCCGGCGCAGTTCATCCAGGTGCTGGAAGAAAGCGGGCTGATTCTGGAAGTGGGCAGTTGGATCCTCGACGAAGCCTGCGACGCGTGCGCGCACATGCTCATGGATGGGTTGATCGACGCCAATGACTTCAGCCTGTGCGTGAACATCAGCCCGCGGCAGTTCCGCCAGAACGATTTCGTCGGGCGGGTCCTGCGCAGCCTGGACGACTACCGCCTGCCACGGCAGATGCTCAAGCTCGAGATCACCGAAGGCATCGTCATCCAGAACCTCGAAGACACCATCAGCAAGATGCGCGAACTGAAGCGCCACGGGGTGAGCTTTGCCATGGACGACTTCGGCACGGGCTATTCGTCACTGACTTACCTCAAGCGTTTGCCGGTGGATGCCCTGAAGATCGACCAGACCTTCGTGCGCGATGCGCCGATCGACCCCAATGACGCCGAAATCGTCCGCGCCATCGTCGCCATGGCCCACAGCCTGGACCTGGCGGTGATCGCCGAAGGCGTGGAGTTGACCGAGCAACTGGCGTTTCTCGAGCAGTTGGGCTGCCACTTGTACCAAGGGTATCTGCACAGCCGGCCACTGCCATTGTCGGAGTTCCGCCAAATGTTGCTGGAGGCACCGGCAGATTTCTGATGCCGGAATGCGAAAAGGGCACCCTGAGGTGCCCTTCTCGTTACCGACCGGCTGACTGTTAGTTCAGCGCTGGCTTATCGCCATTGATCGGGATGCGCTTGGCTTTGGCTTCTTCAGGCACGATGCGCAGCAGGTCGATGCTGAGCAAGCCATTGGCCAGGCCAGCGGCCTTGACCTCGATGTGGTCGGCCAGGCGGAACGACAGCTTGAAGGCGCGCTGGGCGATGCCCTGGTGCAGGTAGGTCACTTCAGCGGCGCTGCTGTCGCGCTTGCCACCGGAGACTGTCAGGACACCTTTTTCGACCTGCAGGTCGAGGTCCTGCTCCTGGAAACCGGCAGCGGCAACCACGATGCGGTAGTGGTCTTCGCCATGTTTTTCCACGTTGTAGGGCGGGTAGCTGCTACCGGCCTCGTTACGTGCCGCGGATTCGAACAGGTCGTTGAAACGGTCGAAACCAACGGAATGACGGAACAGTGGAGCGAGAGAGAAAGCGGTAGTCATGGTCATAAACTCCTGAGATTCAGCAAGTAAGTCACTACGCGACCCGACTTCGGCATCGCGTACTCAAAAGATATGGCCGGTGAAACGGCTTTCAAGAGGGGCTACAAAAAAATTTTCTGTTTTCCCGCTTTTACTGCACAGCGGCAGATCAGGCCACACATGCCTCGAAGGCCTGCGCCTCAACCCCCAGCAAGCGGCTGATGCGCGCGCAATCATCTTCCCGACGCAGCTCGGCAAACAGCACCACCGCTTCCGGGTAGCTGCGGGTCAGCATCGCCAGCCACTGCTTCATCCGCCCCGGCGCATAGCGCGGGGACAGCTTGGCCTGGGCCTGGCGCCAGAATTCGCGCAGCAGCGGCAGCAGGTCATCCCAGCTCATGGGCTGGTACGCTCGGCCGTCGCGGGCAGCGGCGATCTGCAGGCCCAGGTCGGGCCGCGACACCAGCCCGCGCCCCAACATGATGTGCTCGGCACCACTGACCTCGCGGCAGCGCCGCCAGTCGTCCACGGTCCAGATCTCGCCGTTGGCGAACACCGGCACCTTGACCACATCCTGCACCCGCGCCACCCATTCCCAATGAGCCGGCGGCTTGTAGCCCTCGACCTTGGTCCGCGCATGCACCACCAGGTGCGCCGAACCGCCCTCGGCCAGGGCCGTGGCGCACTCCAGTGCACCGTCGGGGCTGTCGAAGCCCAGGCGCATCTTTGCAGTGACCGGGATGTCCGCCGGTACCGCTCGGCGCACCTCGCGGACGATGGCATGCAGCAATTCAGGCTCCTTGAGCAGCACCGCGCCGCCACGCGACTTGTTCACGGTCTTGGCCGGGCAGCCGAAATTCAGGTCGATTACCGGCGCCCCCAGCTCACAGGCCAGCGCAGCGTTCTCGGCCAGGCACACCGGGTCAGAGCCCAGCAGTTGCACACGCATCGGTACGCCGGCCGCAGTCCTTGCGCCCTGGCGCAACTCAGGCGCCAGCTTGTCGAACGAGGAAGGCGGCAACAGGCGGTCGCACACGCGGATGAACTCGGTGACGCACCAATCGATGCCACCCACTCGGGTCAGGACGTCGCGCAGGATGTTGTCGACCAGCCCCTCCATGGGGGCCAGGGCAATTTGCATGTGTGGGTCTCGGCGGGAAAAGGCGGCAGTTTAGCAAAAAACCGTACGCCTTCAGGCACCGATCAGCGCTTGGCCGTAACCCTCGATAAATTCGACCGGCATGCGTTTGGGCTTGCCGCTGGACAACTCGATACAGGCGAAGGTGGTCTGCGCACGCAGCAGGGTCACACCATCGCGTGGGCGCTTGAGCTGGAAGCGGCGGGTCATGCGCAAGCGCTGATCCCATTCGATGATCCAGGTTGCCAGTTGCAGCTCGTCGTCTTCGTAGCCGGCGGCCAGGTAGTCAATTTCGTGGCGTACCACGGCCATGGCGCGGTCCAGGCGCCGGTACTCGGCCAGGTCCAGACCCAGGCGCTGGGAATGGCGCCAGGCACAGCGCTCGAGCCAAGTGACGTAGGCGGCGTTGTTGGCGTGGCCGAGGCCGTCGATGTCTTCGCTGCCGACGCGCAGGTCGATGATGAAGGGTGTTGCCAGGTCCCAGCTCATGCGCGCTCCTGAGAGGTTTCTTTGGGGGAGATTGCGGCGCTTTGCGCTCCACGGTCCTGGCGAGTGTAACGGATGCTCAGGCGCTTTGCCGCGCCGGCGCACTGGCACGGCTCAACAGCTCGAGCACTGCCTCGCCCAAACGCGGGTCGACCAGCACCCGTTGGTGCCCGCCCTCCTCCAACAGCATCAGGCGGCTGTCGAACCAGGCCTTGTGGATGATCTGGGCCTCTTCGGCGGCCACCAGGCCATCGTCAGCGGCATGCACCACCAAGCCTGGCAGCTCCAGTTGATAACCACTGACATCCAGGCGTGCGATCTGCATCCCGACATCCCGCTCGACCTGGCGAATGAACGCTGCCCGCGCCCGCGCCGGCAGCCCCAGGTGATGGGCGAAGCCGCGCAACACGCCGAGCAATCGCGCCGGTGCCGCGATGCTCACCGCCGCCTCGGCGCGCAAGCCCATCTGCAGCGCCAGCAGCACACTGGCACCGCCCATGGAATGCCCGATCACTGCACGCAGCGGCGGCAGCTCGGCCGCCGCTTCCAGCAGCGCGCGGGCAAACAACACCACGTGAGCCTGATGGCCAGGCGAACGCCCATGCGCCGGCCCCTCCAACGAAACTACCGTGTGCCCAGCCTGGACCAGGGTTTCGATCAACGCGGCAAACTGCGTGGGGCGCCCTTCCCAGCCGTGCATCAGCAATACCGTCGGGCCCTTGCCCCAGCGCAACGCCGAAAGCCCGAAGCGCAGGGTGATGCGCTCGGCCTTGGCCAGCAGTGGCAGTTCCCACGCTCTTGGCGGCAGCGTGCGCGGGGTCATGAAGGCGCGGCGCATCTTGCCGGCCACATGCTCCGGCGCCAGGTGGCCCAGGGTGCCATTGATGCCACGAATCCAGCTCAGGGTAGTCATCGCCTTGCTCCCGCCTTGTGGTTATTCAGATCACCGCCGACTTGGCGGCACGCAATACACGGTCGGACAGCTCGCCAGTGCCCAGGGCACGCGCCAGGGCCAGGCCACCGACCATCAGTGCAAGGTCGGCCAGGGCTTTGTCGCTGTCTTCGGGGCGATCGACCATTTTCGCGGTCATCAGCTCGATGTGCTCGGCCAGCACCTCGCGGAACACCTCTGGCAACCGCTGCATCTCGCCCAGGGCGTTGGGCAGCGGGCAGGCATGAACTTCAGCGTCGCGGTGCTTGCGCGAGAGGTAGAAGGCCGACACCAAGGCGCGGCGTGCTTCGCCATCCAGGCTAGGGTCGACCTGGGCCAGCAAGGCCCGCCGCTCGCCCAGCAACTGGCGGAACGCTTCGAGCATCAGCTCGTCCTTGCTGTCGAAATGGGCATAGAACCCCCCGACGGTAAGCCCGGCGGCGCCCATGACTTGGCTGACGCTCGGCTCTGCCGGGCCATATTGAATCAAGGCACTGCGCGCTGCCTCGAGAATCCGTTCGCGGGTCTTGCTCTTTTTGTCGTTCATGGCCACCTCAAATATTATGCTCATAATATGATAGGCATAATATTTTTTGGCAAGCGAAATTCTCAGCCACCTGTCGGTACCGGGAATATTTGGAGGGGAAAAAACAAAAGGCCCATTCAATAAGCGAATGAGCCTTTAAAGTCCCGCAAAACGCGGGTAAACATGGCGTCCCCTAGGGGACTCGAACCCCTGTTACCGCCGTGAAAGGGCGGTGTCCTAGGCCACTAGACGAAGGGGACGTAACCTTCGTGCCGGTTCATTTTCACAAACCGCGGCAAAATTGGTGGAGCTAAGCGGGATCGAACCGCTGACCTCCTGCATGCCATGCAGGCGCTCTCCCAGCTGAGCTATAGCCCCGAAAACAAAAGGCTCATCCAATATACGAATGAGCCTCTTTAAGCCCCGCAAAACGCGGGTAAAAGTGGCGTCCCCTAGGGGACTCGAACCCCTGTTACCGCCGTGAAAGGGCGGTGTCCTAGGCCACTAGACGAAGGGGACGTAACCTTCGTGCCGGTCCGTTTTCACGTACCGCGGCAAAATTGGTGGAGCTAAGCGGGATCGAACCGCTGACCTCCTGCATGCCATGCAGGCGCTCTCCCAGCTGAGCTATAGCCCCGGATTTCTAGCCTCTCGGCCCAGCGACATAATGAAACATCGCTTGTGCAAAACTGGCGTCCCCTAGGGGACTCGAACCCCTGTTACCGCCGTGAAAGGGCGGTGTCCTAGGCCACTAGACGAAGGGGACGAACCTTCTTACCTTCAAGACCCGGTTGCTGGACCCGGTCTTGCTTATCAGCCTTGGCTGCTAAGCGGAATTTGGTGGAGCTAAGCGGGATCGAACCGCTGACCTCCTGCATGCCATGCAGGCGCTCTCCCAGCTGAGCTATAGCCCCACAATGTCGCTCTGAGCAGAATCGCTGGCTGGGTGGCTGGCGTTTCGTTTCGCTCATCGCTGTGGACGGGGCGCATATTAAGATCGGATTGCACGGCTGTCAAACGAATTTTTGAAATTATCCAAAAGTTTTTTCACAGATAACAATCACTTACCGCCCTGCCCTTTGTTCTCCCATGGTTTTCTAAGCATTTGAACCTGTGGTAACGGGCAAGCCTGCGCCCACAGGTTCGCGCTAACGCCACGTCAGGCGATAGTCGCCAGCAGCTTTTCCCACTCTTTGTTTTCTTTCTTCGACACGCCACCGAGCAGGTCCAGGGCCTGACGCAAGCGGTAGCGCGTCAGGTCCGGGCCGAGAATTTCCATGGCATCGAGCACCGACACCGAGCTGGCCTGGCCAGTAATGGCGGCAAACATCAGCGGCATGGCGTCCCGCAGCTTCAGCTCCAACGCCTCGACCACCGCCTGGATGCAGCCGGTAATGCGGTCCTTCTCCCACTGGCGCAGGCTTTCCAGCTTCCACAGGATCAACTGGATGACCTGACGCACCTGGTCGCCCGACAGCTTTTTGCTCTCGAACAGCTTGGCATCAAGCTTCAGCGCGCCTTCGAAGAAGAAACCACCCAGCGGTGCAACCTGGCTGAAGGTTTCGACCCGGCCCTGCACGTGCGGGGCGATCTTCATCATGTAGTCGCTGTTGAACGCCCATTTCTGCAGGCGTGTGGCGAATTCTTCGACCGGCAGCTCACGCAGCCACTGGCCATTGAGCCAGGACAGTTTCTCGATGTCGAAGATCGGCCCACCGAGCGAGATTCGCGACAGGTCGAAGTGCTCGACCATCTCGTCCAGGGAGAACTTCTCGCGCTCATCCGGCATCGACCAGCCCATGCGACCGAGGTAGTTGAGCATCGCCTCGGGCATGAAGCCCATGCGCTCGTAGAAGGTCACCGAGGTCGGGTTCTTGCGCTTGGACAGCTTGGACTTGTCCGGGTTACGCAGCAGCGGCATGTAGCACAGCTTCGGCTGCTCCCAGCCAAAGTACTCGTACAGCTTGATCAGCTTCGGAGCCGACGGCAGCCACTCTTCGCCACGCAGAACGTGGGTGATGCCCATCAGGTGGTCGTCGACCACGTTGGCCAGGAAGTAGGTCGGCAGGCCGTCGTTCTTCATGAGCACCTGCATGTCCATGCGGTCCCACGGGATTTCGACGTCACCGCGCAGCATGTCCGGCACCACGCAGATGCCTTCGCTCGGCACTTTCATGCGGATCACGTGGGGCTCGCCGGCGTCCAGGCGGCGCTGTACTTCCTCGGCGCTCAGCAACAGGGCACGGCCGTCGTAGCGCGGGGTCTCGCCACGGGCCATCTGCTCGGCGCGCATCTGCTCCAGCTCTTCGGCGGTGCAGAAGCAGTAGAACGCGTGGCCGGCATCGACCAGTTGCTTGGCGTACTGGGCGTAGATCTCGCCACGTTCGCTCTGCCGGTAAGGGCCGTGCGGGCCACCAACATCCGGGCCTTCGTTCCATTCGATGCCGAGCCAGCGCAGGGCGTCGAAGATCTGCTGTTCCGACTCGCGGGTGGAGCGCAGTTGGTCGGTATCTTCGATGCGCAGGATGAACTCACCGCCGTGCTGCTTGGCAAAGCAGTAGTTGAACAAGGCGATGTAGGCGGTGCCAACATGGGGGTCGCCCGTGGGCGATGGCGCGATGCGCGTGCGTACGGTGGTCATGGAAGGTCTCGAACGAAAGATGAAACAAAGGCGGGATGTTAGCAGGGAGCAGGCACCGGGCTCCAGCAATGGCGCGAACGACACTTGTCGAAGGGCCGTCGCTCACTGTTAAATTTGCTTACATTTCTGGAACCATCGTCTCATGCCTGCACAACTCAAACGCCGCCTGCTGATCTTCTTCGTCGTGGTGGCGGCCATCGCCCTCGCCTTCCTGGCGCACTGGTATTTCAAGGGGCGCTTTTATGAAAGTACCGACAACGCTTACGTTCAAGGCGAGATCACCCGTATTTCCAGCCAACTTGGCGCACGCATCGATGACGTGCGCGTGCAGGACAACCAGCACGTCGTCCAAGGCGAACTGCTGGTACGCCTGGAAGCCGCTGACTTCCAGCTCGCCGTCGAGCGCGCCCGTGCGGCCTTGGCCACCCGTGAAGCGGAACACGTACAGGCCGAAAGCCGCCTGACGCAACAGGGCAGCCTGATCGCCGCTGGCCAGGCCCAGGTCGCCGCCAACCAGGCCACGCTCGACCGCTCACGGCTGGACCTCAACCGCGCAGAGGCCCTGCGCAAGCCGGGTTTCGTGTCCGAAGAGCGGGTTACCACACTCTCGGCAGAACGCCACGTGGCCAGCTCCCAGGTCGACAAGGCACGCGCCGATTTGCAAGGCCAGCGCCAGCAGGTCAATGCCCTGGCTGCCGAGCTCAAACGCCTCGACGCGCAGATCGCCAATGCACGCGCCGACCTTGCCCAGGCCGAACTGAACCTGACCCGCTGCGAGATCCGCGCCCCGATCAGCGGCACCATCGGCCAGCGCAGCGCGCGCAACGGCCAGGTGGTGCAGGCCGGCGCCTACCTGCTGTCTATCGTGCCCGACGAAGACATCTGGGTGCAGGCCAACTTCAAGGAAACCCAGATTGGCCACATGCAACCTGGCCAGCGTGCCGAGTTGCTGTTCGACAGCTACCCGGACACGCCTGTCGAGGGTCGGGTCAACAGCCTGTTCGCAGCCTCCGGCGCCCAGTTCAGCCTGCTACCACCCGACAACGCCACCGGTAACTTCACCAAGGTGGTGCAGCGCATTCCGGTGAAGCTGACCTTCAGTGCCGACAACCCGCTGCACGGCCGCATCCGCCCCGGCATGTCGGTTACCGCCACCGTCGATATCCGCGCCGAGGACGATGGCCGCAATGGCCGGTGATCAACTGCTCAGGCCCACTGCCGAGCCGAGCCGGCGCGACTGGATTGCGGTGATGAGCGTGATGCTCGGCGCCTTCATGGCCGTGCTCGACATCCAGATCACCAACGCTTCGCTCAAGGACATCCAGGGCGCGCTTTCCGCGACCCTGGAAGAAGGCTCGTGGATCTCCACCTCCTACCTGGTTGCGGAGATCATCATGATCCCGCTGACCGCCTGGCTGGTGCAGCTGCTATCCGCCCGGCGCCTGGCGGTGTGGGTTTCGGCCGGTTTTCTGCTGTCGTCGCTGCTCTGCTCCATGGCCTGGAACCTGGAGAGCATGATCATGTTCCGTGCCTTGCAGGGCTTTACCGGCGGCGCCTTGATCCCGCTCGCGTTCACCCTGACCCTGATCAAACTGCCCGAACACCACCGTGCCAAGGGCATGGCCATGTTCGCCATGACCGCCACCTTCGCGCCTTCGATCGGCCCGACCTTGGGGGGCTGGCTGACCGAGAACTGGGGCTGGGAGTACATCTTCTACATCAACATCCCGCCAGGCCTGGTGATGATCGCGGGCCTGCTGTATGGGCTGGAAAAGAAAGAAGCACACTGGGAACTGCTGAAAAGCACTGACTATGCCGGCATCGTCACGCTCGGCGTGGGCCTGGGCTGCCTGCAGGTTTTCCTCGAGGAGGGCCATCGCAAGGATTGGCTGGAATCGAACCTGATCGTCAGCCTGGGCACGGTCGCGCTGATCAGCCTGATTACCTTTGTGATCCTGCAGTTTTCCAAGCCGCACCCTTTGATCAACCTGCGCATCCTGGGCAATCGCAATTTCGGCCTGTCGAGCATCGCCAGCTTGGGCATGGGCGTCGGGCTGTACGGTTCGATCTACTTGTTGCCGCTGTACCTGGCGCAGATCCAGGGCTACAACGCCTTGCAGATCGGCGAAGTGATCATGTGGATGGGCGTGCCGCAGCTATTTCTGATTCCGCTGGTGCCCCTGCTGATGAAGGTGATTTCGCCGAAGATACTTTGCGCGATTGGCTTCTGCCTGTTCGGCGCCGCCAGCTTTGGCTCGGGGGTGCTCAACCCGGACTTTGCAGGGCCGCAGTTCAATCAAGTCCAGATCATTCGGGCGCTGGGGCAACCGATGATCATGGTGACCATTTCGCTGATCGCCACCGCTTACATTCAGCAGCAGGATGCCGGGTCGGCGTCGAGCCTGTTCAACATCCTGCGCAACCTGGGGGGCGCCATCGGCATCGCGCTACTTGCCACCTTGCTGGATGCGCGGACCAAGGTGTACTTCGACTACCTGCGCGAGTCACTGGTGCCGAGCAATCCGCAGGTGGCAGAGCGCCTGGCACAACTGGCGGAGCGCTTGGGCAGCGATACGGCGGCGCTTGGCAAACTCAGTGAAATCACCCATCAGCAGGCGCAGATCATGGCGTACAACGACGCCTTCCATTTTGTCGGGATCGGCTTGGCGGTGAGCATGGTGGCAGTGCTGCTGACGCGCAAGCTGCCGGAGGGGTTGAAGGCTGGCGAAGCGCATTGAATGGGCGTTGGCTGCACTGGCCTCTTCGCGGGTAATGCCGCGAAAAAGCCAGTGCAGGTGGCGAAGCATCAGCTGGTAATCAGCCGCTCGCGCAACTGGGTAATCTCGTCGCGCAACTGCGCCGCAGCCTCGAACTCCAGGTCGCGGGCGAACTGCATCATCTTCTCTTCCAGCTGCTTGATACGCTTGGTGATTTCGCCCGGCGTGCGCAGCTCTGCCTCGTAGCGGGCGCTCTCCTCCGCGGCCTTGGCCATGCCTTTGCGCTTTTTGCTGCGCGAGCCAGGCACCGTGGCACCTTCCATGATATCGGTGATGTCCTTCACCACCCCCTTGGGCACGATACCGTTGGCCAGGTTGAAGGCAATCTGTTTCTCCCGACGCCGCTCGGTCTCGTCGATGGCCCGCTGCATCGAGCCAGTCATCTGGTCGGCGTAGAGGATGGCCCGGCCATTGAGGTTACGCGCAGCCCGGCCGATGGTCTGGATCAGTGACCGCTCGGAACGCAGGAAGCCTTCCTTGTCGGCATCGAGGATCGCCACCAGCGACACTTCCGGCATGTCCAACCCCTCACGTAGCAGGTTGATGCCCACCAGCACATCGAAGGTACCCAGGCGCAGGTCGCGGATGATTTCTACCCGTTCGACAGTGTCGATGTCCGAGTGCAGGTAGCGCACCCGCACGTCGTGATCGGCCAGGTAATCGGCGAGGTCTTCGGCCATGCGTTTGGTCAGCGTGGTCGCCAGCACCCGTTCGCCGGCATCGACACGCTTGCGGATCTCCGACAACAGGTCATCGACCTGGGTCAGCGCCGGGCGGATTTCTACCTGAGGGTCGACCAGACCGGTCGGTCGCACCACCTGCTCGACCACCCGCCCGGCATGTTCCGCTTCATAAGGGCCGGGGGTTGCCGAAACGAAAATGGTCTGCGGGCTGACCGCCTCCCATTCATCGAAACGCATGGGCCGGTTGTCCAGCGCCGAGGGCAGGCGAAAACCGTACTCAACCAGGGTTTCCTTGCGCGAGCGGTCACCCTTGTACATGGCGCCGACCTGGGGAACGCTGACGTGCGATTCGTCGATCACCAGCAGCGCATCCGCTGGCAGGTAATCGTAGAGGGTGGGTGGCGGTGCGCCCGAGGGGCGGCCGGACAGATAGCGGGAGTAGTTTTCGATGCCGTTGCAGTAGCCCAGCTCGAGGATCATCTCCAGGTCGAAACGAGTGCGCTGCTCCAGCCGCTGCGCTTCGACCAATTTATTGCCCTTGTGCAGGTATTCGAGGCGGTCCTTGAGCTCCTCCTTGATGCCCTCGACTGCACCCAGCAGCGTTTCGCGCGGGGTGACGTAATGGCTCTTGGGGTAGAAGGTGAAACGCGGCAGCTTGCGAAAGACCTCACCGGTGAGCGGGTCGAAAGCGGCGATGTTCTCCACCTCGTCATCGAACAACTCGATACGGATGGCTTCAAGGTCGGACTCGGCCGGGAACACGTCGATCACATCGCCCCGCACGCGGAAGGTGGCACGGGCGAAATCCATCTCGTTGCGGGTGTACTGCAGGTCGGCCAGGCGGCGCAGCAAGGCGCGCTGGTCGAGCTTGTCGCCGCGGTCCACGTGCAGGACCATTTTCAGGTAGGTTTCGGGGCTGCCCAGGCCATAGATGCACGACACGGTGGTGACGATGATCGCGTCACGCCGCTCGAGCAATGCCTTGGTCGCCGACAGGCGCATCTGCTCGATGTGGTCGTTGATCGACGCGTCCTTCTCGATGAAGGTGTCGGACGACGGCACATAGGCTTCGGGCTGGTAGTAGTCGTAGTAGGAAACGAAGTACTCGACCGCGTTGTTCGGGAAAAACGCCTTGAACTCGCCATACAACTGCGCGGCCAGGGTCTTGTTAGGCGCCAGCACCAGGGTCGGGCGCTGCACCTGCTGGATGACGTTGGCGATGCTGAAGGTCTTGCCCGAGCCGGTCACCCCGAGCAGCGTCTGGTGCGACAGCCCGGCCTCGATGCCTTCGACCATCTGGCGAATGGCTTCGGGCTGATCGCCGGCCGGCTGGAAACGGGTGACGAGCTGGAACTCGGACATGAGGGACCTCGCGGTGCTGCAGCAACTGTAAATTTAGCCAGTAGTCTATACCCAAATGCGCCCATTCGGGGCCGGTTTCAAGCCCCGGGTGTGAACGCTTATTGCTGTGGACACGGCAAATAGACCAATGGTCAAAAAATATTTGCGCAAATGCCTGGAAAAGCTGTGCCAGAGTGTCGCAGTGACCGGTCGGTATCACTATACTGACTCCCCGTTTGTGCACCGCTTCAGTGCATTCGGGCTGGAGCGTGTACGTCCTATCACTCTCCATTCAGAGCCAAGGTAACAATGAGCCTGTTTTCCGCTGTCGAGCTGGCACCCCGCGACCCTATTCTGGGCCTCAACGAAGCATTCAACGCCGATCCACGTACCGACAAGGTCAACCTTGGCGTGGGCGTCTACTGCAATGAGGAAGGCCGCATTCCGCTGCTGCGCGCCGTGATCGAAGCCGAGACCCAGCGTGCTGCCCAGCATGCCTCGCGCGGCTACTTGCCGATCGACGGCATCGCCACCTATGACCAGGCCGTGCAAAAGCTGCTGTTCGGCGCCGAGTCGCCGCTGCTGGCCGCCGGCCGTGTCGTCACTGTGCAAGCCGTTGGCGGCACCGGTGCTCTGAAGATTGGCGCCGATTTCCTCAAGCGCCTGTCGCCCAACGCCGTGGTGGCCATCAGCGACCCAAGCTGGGAAAACCACCGCGCGCTGTTCGAGACCGCAGGTTTCCCGGTACAGAACTACCGCTACTACGACGCCCCGAGCCACGACGTCAACCGCGCCGGCATGCTCGAAGACCTGAACAGCCTGCCGTCCGGCTCGATCATCGTCCTGCACGCCTGCTGCCATAACCCGACCGGCGTCGACCTGACCCTGGACGACTGGAAAAACGTCCTTGAAGTGGTCAAGGCCAAAGGCCACGTGCCATTCCTCGACATGGCCTACCAGGGCTTCGGTGACGGCATCGCCGAAGACGCCTTCGCCGTACGCCTGTTCGCCGAGTCGGGCCTGGACTTCTTCGTCTCCAGCTCGTTCTCCAAATCGTTCTCGCTGTATGGCGAGCGCGTGGGCGCACTGTCGATCGTGACCGACTCCAAGGACGAAAGCACCCGCGTGCTGTCGCAGGTCAAGCGCGTGATCCGCACCACCTACTCCAACCCGCCGACCCATGGCGCGACCATCGTCGCCACCGTGCTCAACAACGATGAGCTGCGTCAGATGTGGGAAGACGAGCTGGGTGAAATGCGCCAGCGCATCCACGGCATGCGCAAGCAGATGGTCGAGCTGTTGGCGACTTACGGTGCCAAGCGCGACTTCAGCTTCGTCGGCCGCCAGGTTGGCATGTTCTCGTACTCGGGCCTGACCGTTGAGCAGGTCGCGCGCCTGAAGAACGAGTTCGGCATCTACGCGCTGGACACTGGCCGTATCGCGGTAGCGGCACTGAACCAGAGCAACATCCACGTGGTCACCAAGGCCATCGTCGAAGTACTGTAACTGTTTGATTCTGCTCTAGTTTACCGAGGGGAAGCTTGACTTCCCCTTGGTGATCAGTAAGATGGACGCAGATTCCGCGATAGCTCAGTCGGTAGAGCAAATGACTGTTAATCATTGGGTCCCTGGTTCGAGTCCAGGTCGCGGAGCCAAACACTGAAAACCTCCAGTTGCGCAAGCACTGGAGGTTTTTTCATTTCCGGGCCTGCTACTGCTGCAGCGGCTCGGTCACAGGCTTGCCTTCATCCACCAGGCTCCACACCAACAGCTTGGCAGGCCGGCTTTTACTGGCATTGCGCGACACGCTGTGCACGGTCCCAGGCGCCTCGTACCAGTACTCGCCGGCCTTGTAGGTCTTTTCTTGTTCATCATTGAGCTTTGATACCACCGCACCTTCCACTACGTAGGCCATGACTGCCCCTGGGTGCTGGTGGGCGGGCGACGCCTGGCCGGGGGCATAGCTGACGGTGAGCATCACCGCCTTTTTACCGGGGGCGTTGCTGGGCAGTTTTTCTTGCAGGACCTGAACCTGATCGGGGGCATCGCCATGTGCCCAGGCGGGGGCATGGCCAGCGAGCAGGCCAATGCTGATGAGCGAGGAAATGGCAAAAGATGAGGGTTTCATGGGTTACTCCTGATGGGCGACTGCCAGCAGGTTAGGCCCGGTGGTGCCTGGGGAAAATGGCCAATGCAGCGAAAAACAAGGAGGCCTATTACGGCCCATGATCTCAGGTACGCCCGATCAGATAGAACTCACCCTGGCTCCAGACCCCTAACCACTCCTCGTCGTCGATGATGCGCGGCATCGCCAGCTCGACCAGCTGATAGAACACATTGCGATGAATCAGCGCCTCGAGGTTGCTGCGCATCAGCACATAGGGTGAAGGCTCCTGGGTAACAGGATCGATCTCGACCCGCAACGGATTAGCCGGGCCCGCCTCGACCTGGTCATCGACATTGCTGGTAAAGCGCAGCACCTGTTGCTCACCACTGCCCAGCACCTCCAGGGCAATCGCGACAAAGGGCGCATCATCGACACGGATACCGACCTTCTCCACCGGTGTGATCAGGAAGTAGTCATCACCATCGCGGCGGATGATCGTGGAAAACAGCCGCACCATCGGCTTGCGACCGATTGGCGTACCCAGGTAATACCAGGTGCCATCGCGGGCGATGCGCATGTCGATGTCGCCGCAAAAGTCCGGGTTCCACAGATGCACCGGCGGCAGCCCCTTTGCTTTGGGGATTTGTGCCAGAAGATCACTGGCCTTGCCGGAATCGCTCATCACACTTGCCTCATTCGCTCATGCCCAGAAGGCTACGAGCGTACTCGCGCATCGGCGCGGCAAGCAAATCTTCCGGCGTGTTGTCGTGGAACGTCAACAAACCGCCACGGCTCTTGATGCGGGCCGTGTCGATCAGGTAGCGGGTATTGGTTTCGATGAGCATCATCTGCACCACTCCGGTATCCCAACCCAGCCGGTCGACCGCCTGCTCGTCATACCACTCGTCACCGTTGCCGATACGGTCGTCGGTGCGCGCGAAACGGGTGTACAGCACATAGTCCGCGCCCACCGAGCGCGCCTCGGCCATCGCTTCCTCCAGGCCAAGCGGGCCTTGGGCGCGGCGCACCAGCGGGAAATACTCGACGAAACTCTTGAACGCCTCGTCGGCCACCACATTTTGCCGCGGCAACGGGCCTTTACCGGGGGGCATGAACGCGCCCTGGCCAATGAAGATGAACGAGTCGGGCTGCAGACGGATCGACAGGGTCCGGCGGGTATCGCTGTGGTCGAGCAGACCGGCATCGCTCATGTGGTAACGGACGCCCTCGCCCATATCGCTGACATTCATGCAGCCGCCCAACGCCATCAGCGCCAGCAGCAAGACCAGGCTACGCATCTTTCCTCCAGTGGCCGGCGACGAAAAACCGGCGAATAGCCGGCGGATGCAGCTTTTGCGCCAGACTCAGCCGCCGATCACCTTCATCACTGTCACCCCCCCGGAAAACGCCACATCCTGCTTGTCTGCCAAGGCCTTGACCAGCAGCCGCTGCAAGGCGGGAAGCGCTTGATGACGCGGCTTTTCCAACAGGTCGCCGACAAAGTGGCGATTGCTCGACGACAAGCAGCCATGCAGCCAACCGGTGGATGACAAACGCAGCCGCGAACAACTCCGGCAGAACGGCACGCTCTCGTTGGCGATCACACCGAAATGGCCTTTACCGGGGACCTGGTAGCGCAGGGCAGTGGCATCCACCGCCGCGTCCACCTGCTCGTAGGCATGCTCGGCGCCGATCAGCCCGAGCAAGTGGTCAAGGCCAACGAACTGCTGCAGGAAAGCATTGCGGTCATTGGCCAGATGGCCCATGCGCATGAGCTCGATGAAGCGCAGCTCAAAACCCCGCGCCAGGCAGTAATCGAGCATCGGCAGAACCTGGTCGAGGTTCTGGCCGCGCATCGGCACCATGTTCACCTTGATCTGCATACCCTGCGCGCTGGCTTGCTGCATGCCCGCCAGCACGCTGGCAAGGTCGCCACCGCGGGCGATGCGGCGAAAGGCCAGTGGGTCCAGGGTATCGAGGGAAACATTCAGACGGCGGATGCCTGCTGCGCGTAGCTGTGGCAACTTGCGCGCAAGCAACTGGCCGTTGGTGGTCAGCGAGATATCGTCGAGGGGGAGCTTGGCCACGGCAGCCAGAAAATCGTCCAGCCTAGGGCTGACCAACGGCTCACCGCCGGTAATGCGCAAACGCTCGATGCCAGCGGTTTCAATCAGGTAGGCAACGCCCCGCGCCAACGCCTCGGCAGGCAACTCGTGCTGCGCCGCCACCAGGCGCTTGCCATCGGGCACGCAGTAGGTACAGGCATAATTACAGGCAGCCGTCAGGCTGACACGCAGGTTACGAAAGCGCCTGCCTTGACGATCGACAATCATGGATGACTCCGGCATGGATGAAGCGGGGCTGGCAAAACCTGACTCATAAATCAGGTTTTTGCAAGCCCCTTGTTCATGCCGGGTCAACTGCAAGGGCCCCGCAGCGGCCCTGCTCTGTCAGTTGGCGGGTTCTGGGTCGCGTTTGCGCTTGTTGCCCATGCGCACGCCGATGTCCATGAGGAACTGGAAGAAACCTTCCTGATCTTCGAGCACGTTGCTCCAGAACGGCGAGTGGTACAGCGCCACGGCGCCATGCACCAAGGCCCAGGCCGCGCAGTAGTGGAAGTACGGCGGTACGTCTTCGAGCTTGCCTTCGCTGATACGGCCCTTGATCAGCTGGGTCAGGCGATCGAAGTTGGAGGCGCGGATGCTGTGCAGCTGCTCGACCATCTCTGGCACTTGATTGCCCTTGACCACCTTTTCTTCCAGGCGGTCGAACAGCCGGTAGCGCTGCGGATCGCGCATGCGGAACTCAAAGTAGGCGCGCGACAGGGCTTCCTTGTCACGGTCGACGTCGGCCGAATGCAACAGCTCGTTCAAATCGCGCTCGTAGTCGAGCATCAGGCGCAGGTAGATCTCCGCCTTGGACTTGAAGTGCTTGTAGATCGTGCCTTTGCCGATACCCACGGCGTCGGCGATCATCTCGACGGTGACGCTGTCTTCACCCTGTTCGAGAAACAGCTTGAGCGCCGTATCGAGGATTTCCTGTTCGCGACGGCGAAACTCACGGACCTTACGAGGTTCTTTCTGCATAGGAAGGACTGGTTGACGATCGAAGCGGTTTATTATGCCTAACTTGCGGGAAATTGCACGGATCATCCAACCATGTCTATGTTTCATGATGAGTTCGATCAAACCCCGGGGCTGCGCTACCTGAACCACGCGGCCATCGCCCCCTGGCCACGCCGGGCTGCCGAGGCGGTGGCACGCTTTGCCCGCGACAACGTTTGCCTGGGTGCCAGCGAGTACCCGACCTGGCTGGCGACCGAGCGGCGCCTGCGCGAGCGGCTGGCGCGGCTGATCCACGCCCCCTCGCCCGGCGACATCGCCCTGGTGAAGAACACTTCCGAAGGGCTGTCGCTGGTCGCTTTTGGCCTGGACTGGGCGCACGGCGACCAAGTGGTGATCAGCGACGAGGAATTCCCCTCCAACCGCGTCGTATGGGAAGCCCTGGCCGACCGTGGCGTGCAGGTGATCCAGGCCAGCCTGGCGGGGCCCGACCCCGAGGCCACGTTGCTGGCGGCCTGCGGGCCACGCACCCGCTTGCTGGCGATCAGCGCCGTGCAATTCGGCAGCGGCCTGCGCCTTGACCTGGCCCGCCTTGGTGAAGGTTGCCGGGTACGCAATGTGCTGTTTTGCGTCGACGCCATCCAGCAGGTCGGCGCCCTGCCCTTCGACGTGCAGCGCTTTCAATGCGATTTCGCCATGGCCGATGGCCACAAGTGGATGCTCGGCCCCGAGGGGTTGGGGCTGTTCTATTGCCGCGCCGAAATACGCCCGCAGCTTGAGCTCAATGCGTATGGCTGGCACATGCTGGAGCACCTGGGCGATTTCGAGCGGCGCCAATGGCAGCCGGCGCGTAGCGCGCGGCGTTTTGAATGTGGTAGCCCGAACATGCTCGGTGCCTGCGCCCTGGAGGCGAGCCTTTCGCTGCTGGAGGAGGTCGGGATCAGCACGGTAGCGCAGTGTTTGCAGCAGCGCGTGGCGCAGCTCTATCAAGGCTTGGCTGCGGTGCCTGGCGTTTTGCTGCAGACACCCGCTGATCCCGACAGGCGGGCGGGCATCGTCACATTCAGTATCAAAGGGCAGGATAGCGTGCAGATTCAAAAGGCATTGATGGCTGAGCGCACAATTTGTGCTCTACGGGGCGCTGGCGTGCGATTTTCACCGCATTTCTATACCAGCGAGCAGCTAATTGACGAAGCTGTGCAGCAGGTTCGCCGGCTGGCCATGCATTGAGAGCGGGGATGGATACCGGGCGTATTCCAAATCTGTTTAAAAAACGACCAATAGGGACTGGCACTGCGCCAAACCTGACCAATACTTGAACTGTTGGCGCGGCGCATCCCCCCCAAGTGGCGCGCCGATAAAGGTGCTCAGGGACCGCGTACCTTTGTTTTACTCCTAATGGTCTTAACCCGGATTCCCTCCCCCAGAACCCGGGTTTTTTTTGCCTGTTTGAAGGGGTGCCTCAGACCACACGTGCCAAGGGGAACAAGCGCTTGAAGTTCGCCGTGGTCTGCTCCGCCAACTGCTCATAACTGGCCCCACGCAACGAGGCGACATACTCGGCCACTTCGCGCACGTACTGCGGCAGGTTCGGCTTGCCCCGATACGGAATCGGCGCCAGGTAAGGCGAATCCGTTTCCACCAGCAGGCGGTCGACCGGCACTTGGCGTGCCACCTCACGCAAGGCGTCAGCATTGCGGAAGGTGACGATGCCCGACAACGAAATGTAATAGCCCAGGTCCAGCGCCGCCTTGGCCATGTCCCAGTCTTCGGTGAAGCAGTGCAGCACACCGGCCTGAGGCAGGTTCGCCTCGCGCAGCAGCGCGAGGGTATCGGCCCGCGCTGCACGGGTATGCACGATCACCGGTTTGCCGGTCTGGCGCGATGCCTCCAGGTGCAGGCGAAACGATGCCTGCTGCAACTCGGCCGCTTCCGGCTCGTAGTGGTAGTCCAGGCCGGTTTCGCCGATCGCCACAACATGCGGGTGCGCCAACTCACGCAACAGCCACTCCAGCGCTGGGGTCTCGCCCGGCGCCAGGTCCAGTGGGTGCACCCCCACCGAGCAGTCGACATCGGCGTACTGCTCACTCAGGGCCTTGACCGCCCCGGCGTTGTCGGCACTGACGCCAATGCACAGAAAATGCCCGACCCCGCGCTCACGCGCAGCCTGCAGGGCAGCATCGAGCGAGCCCTGGTGGGCACTCAGGTCAAGACGGTCAAGGTGGCAATGGGAATCTACGAGCATGGGATAACGGCACACATGAATAAAAGGGAAAGTCAGCGGGCGCCCGGCAACTGCTGCCAGTGAGCCAGCAGCGCTTCGAGCAGCAGGGCGCGATTGAGGTTGGCTTTGCCCAGCACCTTCTGGCGCTGCTCCAGGACCCACGCCTGAACCTGCAGCACCTTCGCCTGGCGGCTCTTTTGCGCCAGGTACTGCACGACCTTGCGCATATCGGCCAAGCCTAACCCTTCTTCGTCCTGGGTCAACTGATAGCGCAGGATCAGGTGCGACCAGTCGCAGAACCAGTCGAACAGCAGCAACAGCGGCACACCACTCCAGGCATCGGCCAGCTGGCTGGGGGACTGTTGCTGCTTGAGCAGTTTCTTCACTCCATCGGTGACCAGCGCGCGCTGTTCACGTATGCCCTGTGCCTGCAGGCTGACCGCCCTCAACGGCGAACCTGCGGCCAGGGTCAGCAGCTCTTCGCGCTCGGCTTCATCGCTGTCGGCCAGCGCATTGGCAAGCCAGGCTTGGCTCTGGGCCAGGCTGGGCTGCGGGCAGACGACCTGCTGGCAGCGGCTCTTGATGGTCGGCAGCAGGCGGCTGGGCTGATGGGTAACCAACAGCAGCACGGTATCGCCCGAAGGTTCTTCAAGGCTTTTGAGCAACGCATTGGACGCATTGACGTTCATCGCCTCGACCGGCTCGATCAACACGACCTTGCGCCCGCCCAACTGCGCAGTCTGCACCACGAAGGCCACCAAGTCGCGCACCTGATCGACCTTGATCGGCTTGTCGGCCTCCTCCGGCTCCAGTACGTAGTTGTCCGGGTGGCTACCGGCCTTGAGCAACAGGCAGGACTTGCAGGTGCCGCAGGCATCCAGCCCCTGAGGGTGCTGACACAACAAACGCGCCATCAGGCGCTCGGCCAGGGCTCGCTTGCCGATACCCTGCGGCCCATGCAGCAAGTAGGCGTGTGCGTGCTGGCTGCGACCGGCCAACTGCTGCCAGATGGCTTGCTGCCAGGGGTAGGCCTCAGCCACGGCAACGCTCCAGGATACCCGGCAGCAGTGCGTCGATGGCACGCTGCACGGCCTCCAGGGGCTGCGCGGCATCCAGCAGGCTGTAGCGCTGCGGCGCGCGATGGGCACGCTGCAGGTAGGCTTGGCGCACCGCCTCGAAGAATGCCTGGCCTTCCTGCTCGAAACGGTCCAGGCGGCCACGTGCGGCAGCACGGGCAAGGCCGACTTCGACCGGCAGGTCGAAGACCAGGGTCAGGTCTGGGCGCAGGTCGCCTTGGACGAACTGCTCCAGTGTGGCGATGCGCTCGACGGACAATCCCCGCCCCCCGCCCTGATAAGCGTAGGTAGCATCGGTAAACCGGTCACACAGCACCACCGCCCCCCGGGCCAGGGCAGGCCGGATCACCTGCGCCAGGTGCTGGGCGCGCGCAGCGAATACCAGCAGCAGCTCGGTATCCGCCGCCATGCTTTCATCGCTTGGTGCCAGCAGCAACTCGCGCACCTTTTCGGCCAGCGGTGTACCGCCCGGCTCGCGGGTCAGCAGCACATCCAGGCCATGTTCGCGCAGGCGCGCCGCCAGGTATTCGCGGTTGGTGCTCTTGCCCGCGCCTTCGGGGCCTTCCAGGGTAATAAACAAGCCGCTCACAGGCAGTCCTTAAGGTTGTTCTTCGGGCGTCGGTGCATCGGCCGCTGCGGGGTCGCCGGCCGGGGCCGATTGCTGCGCGGGGGCCGCGTCGGGCTCAGGCTGCGCAGACGGCTGGTCCGCTGCGGGCGCATCGGGCTCGGTGGCCTCGCTGGCACCCGGCTGGGCCTGCGGCGCCGGGCTCGAGCGGTAATCCGCACGCCGCTTGAGCTGGAACTCGCGCACCGCCGAATTGTGGTCGTCCAGGTCGTCGGAGAACACATGGCTGCCATCGCCGCGGGCAACGAAGTACAGGCTGGTGCCAGTGGCCGGATTGAGCGCAGCGTGAATAGCCTCGCGCCCGACCATCGCGATCGGCGTCGGCGGCAAGCCAGTCATGGTGTAGGTGTTGTAGGGCGTCGGCTCGCGCAGGTCGGCACGGGTAATTCTGCCGTTGTAGCGCTCGCCCATGCCATAGATCACGGTCGGGTCGGTCTGCAGCATCATGCCCAGACGCAGGCGCCGCACGAACACGCCAGCAATCTGCCCACGCTCTTGTGGGATGCCGGTTTCCTTCTCCACCAGCGAGGCCATGATCAGCGCTTGGTAAGGGTCGCGATACGGCAGGTCGGTGGTGCGCTCCGACCACTCTTTGGCCAGCACTTCGTCCAGGCGCATGTAGGCCTGTTGCAACAACTCGATGTCGCTCATGCCGCGCACGAAGCGATAGGTATCCGGGAAGAAGCGGCCCTCGGGGAACACGCCGGTGTGGCCAAGCTTGTCCATCACCTCGGCGTCCGTCAGGCCGTCCAGCGTGTGCTTGATCTTTTCGTGCTTGGCAACGGCCGAGCGCACTTGGCGGAAGGTCCAGCCTTCGACCAGGGTGAGGTTGTACTGCACCACATCGGCACGGCGCCACGCGTCGAACAGCTGCTCGACCGTCATCCCCGGGGTCAGGCGGTACTCCCCAGTGTGCAAGGGCGTGCCAGCCATATTGAAGCGCCAGTAAAGCCGCAACCAGAAGGCGTCATCGAGCAGCCCATCGTTCTGCATGCGGTAAAACATGCGGTTGGGGTTGGTGCCATTGGGCACGTCGAGCAGGCGCTCCTGCGTCACGTGCAAGGGCTGCTCCAGGACCGAGTTGACCTTCCAGGCCGACCAGCCCAAAGCCAGGCCGGCCAGGATCAACCCCATTTCCAGCAGCAGCAGGAATTTGCGTCTCACGAATTCAGGTATCCAGTAACGTACGGGCAACGGCCTGCAGTTTACGGGTGAGTGGGCCCGGCGACCAGTTCAGCGCGGCAAAACCCCGCACAGGCCAGACACCATAGACACTGTTGCACACGAATACCTCATCCGCCTGCTCCAGTTCATCGAATGCCAGGTCGCGGACCTGTACGGGGATGGCCATTGCCTGGGCCTGCTGCAGCAACGCGGCACGCATCACGCCGGCGACGCCGCAGCGGCTGAGGTCTGCGGTCAGCAGCACACCGTCACGCACCAGAAACAAATTGCTATACACCCCTTCGACTACCCTGCCCTGCCCATCACGCATCAGGCCTTCGGCATGCTCGCCGCCCTGCCATTCGGCACGCGCCAGCACCTGCTCCAGGCGATTGAGGTGTTTGAGGCCGGCCAGCAGCGGTTGTTCCCCAAGCCGGGTCTGGCAAGGGAACAATTGCACACCGAGTTCGGCATGTTCGACAGGATAGCTGGGCAGCGGGCCGCCCTGAAGGATGCGCCGTGGCGCCGCACCGGCAACCGGGGCATAGCCTCGCTGGCTGTCGCCACGGGTGAGGATGAGCTTGGCAACGCCATCACCTAGCTGGCTGGCGTAACGCCGGATCTCGTCTTCGACCAACGCCAGGTCGACGTCGATGGCCAGGCGCCCGCAACCCAGCGCCAGGCGTGCAAGGTGGCCGGCCATCAAGCTCGGCCGGCCGCCTCGCACGGCGATGGTCTCGAACAGTCCATCGCCGTAGGCCAGGCCGCGGTTCTGCAGATTGACTGCATCCGCCGGCTGGCCGTCGAGCCAGCTGTGCATCAACCAGCGAACCGGCGGAACACCAGCGAGCCGTTGGTGCCACCAAAGCCAAACGAATTGGACAGCACCACGTCGATCGGCATGCTGCGCGCCTGGTGCGGCACGAAGTCGAGGTCACAGCCCTCGTCCGGCTCATCCAGGTTGATGGTCGGCGGCGCCATCTGGCTGTTGATTGCCAGTACGCTGAAGATCGCTTCCACCGCGCCCGCAGCCCCCAGCAAGTGGCCAGTCATCGACTTGGTCGAGCTGACCGCGAGCTTGTAGGCATGCTCGCCGAACACACGCTTGATCGCAGCCACTTCGGCCACATCGCCCGCCGGGGTCGAGGTGCCATGGGCGTTGATGTAGCTGACCTCTTCAGGCTGGATGCCGGCGTCGCGCAGGGCATTGGCCATGCAACGGGCAGCACCTTCACCGGAATCGGGTGGCGAGGTCATGTGGTAGGCGTCGCCGCTCATGCCGAAACCAACCAGCTCGGCATAGATGGTCGCGCCACGGGCCTTGGCGTGCTCAAGCTCTTCGAGAACCAGCGCACCAGCACCGTCGGACAGCACAAAGCCGTCACGGCCTTTGTCCCAAGGACGGCTGGCACGGCTTGGCTCATCGTTACGGGTCGACAGCGCGCGCGAGGCACCGAAGCCGCCCATGCCCAGGCCGCAAGCGGCCATCTCGGCGCCACCGGCGATCATCACGTCGGCTTCACCGTAGGCGATGTTGCGCGCGGCCATGCCGATGCAGTGGGTGCCCGTGGTGCAGGCGGTGGCAATGGCGTAGTTCGGCCCCTGCAGCCCCAGGTGGATCGACAGGAAGCCGGAGATCATGTTGATGATCGAACCCGGCACGAAGAACGGCGAAATGCGCCGCGGGCCTTGCTCATGCAAGGTCCGGCTGGTTTCTTCGATGTTGGTCAAGCCGCCGATGCCTGAGCCCATGGCCACGCCAATACGCTCGCGGTTGGCGTCGGTCACTTCCAGGCCGGCATTACGCACCGCCTGGAAACCGGCCGCCAGGCCGTACTGGATGAACAGGTCAAGCTTGCGGGCCTCTTTGGCCGACAGGTACTGCTCGACCTCGAAGCCTTTCACCGAGCCGCCGAAACGGGTGGAGTAGGCAGCCAGATCCGTATGTTCGATCGGACCGATGCCACTGCGGCCAGCCAGAATGCCCTGCCAGGTACTCGGTACATCGGTACCCAGTGGTGACAGCATACCCATACCGGTGACCACGACGCGTCTACGCGACACAGTACTCTCCTTTTCTAATAACAGAGTCTCTTGGCATTGCATTCATGCGATGGAATGAAATGACAACAGGCTCTCGGTGCGCGGTGAACGATACCCTTGAGCCAAGGGGGGCTCGCAAAGAAAAAACCGCACGCCAGCAAAGGCAGTGCGGTTTTTCCCGACAAGTAGCGTCGACTAAAACGTCTTAGGCCTTGTGGCTGTTGACGTAGTCGATAGCGGCTTGAACGGTAGTGATCTTCTCGGCTTCTTCGTCTGGGATTTCGGTCTCGAATTCCTCTTCCAGAGCCATCACCAGCTCAACGGTGTCAAGCGAATCGGCACCCAGGTCATCGACGAAGGACTTCTCGTTGGTCACTTCCTCTTCCTTGACGCCCAGTTGCTCGGCGACGATTTTCTTGACGCGTTCTTCGATGGTGCTCATACCTAGTTTTCACTCCTAATGGACATATGTCAGGCAGCTGGCCGGTGACCAATTTTATAGAAAGACGTTCGCTTTTCAAGCTAAACGCACCTTCGAATTAGTCACCCGACCCTCTGCCTGGAATCTGGTTGCAGCTTTATAACGGATTTTAGGCTCGCAGTATGACTCTTTTTTTACGAAATCCGTCACATTGAGTTGCAGTTTTACATGTACATCCCGCCGTTGACCGGCACGGTAGCACCGGTCACATAGGCTGCGCCGTCGGACGCCAGGAAGGAAACCACCTTGGCGATTTCCTCGGCCTGGCCCAGGCGGCCCAGCGGAATCTGGGTCTGCAGGGCTTCGCGCTGCGCTTCTGGCAGCTCACGGGTCATGTCGGTGTCGATGAAGCCTGGGGTCACCGAGTTGACGGTGATGCCTCGCGAGCCCACTTCACGCGCCAGGGCGCGGCTGAAGCCTTCCAGGCCAGCCTTGGCGGCGGCATAGTTGGCCTGACCAGCGTTACCCATGGCACCGACGACCGAGCCGATGCTGATGATACGACCCCAACGCGCCTTGGTCATGCCGCGCAGCACGCCCTTGGACAGACGGTAGAGGCTGTTCAGGTTGGTGTCGATCACGTCGAACCACTCGTCGTCCTTCATGCGCAGCATGAGGTTGTCGCGCGTGATACCTGCGTTGTTGACCAGGATGGCCGGTGCACCGAACTGCGCGGTGATGGCGCCCAGCACCGCTTCGACGGACTCGGCGCTGGTCACGTTCAGCTCCATGCCGGTACCGGTGATGCCGTGCTCTTTCAGGGTAGCGCCGATGCGCTCGGCACCGGAGGCGGACGTGGCGGTGCCGATCACGGTCGCGCCCTGGCGGCCCAGTTCGAGGGCGATGGCCTGGCCAATGCCACGGCTGGCGCCGGTGACCAGTGCAACTTTACCTTGCAGGCTCATGCAAGCTTCTCCAATTCAGGCCAGCGCCGCGCGGGTGGCGGCGACGGCATCAGGGGTATTGAGGTTGTAGGTGGTCACGCCGTCGGCGCAACGCTTGTTGAGGCCGGCAAGGACTTTACCTGGGCCGCATTCAACAAGATTGACGGCGCCATTGGCGGCCAGGGTCTGTACGCATTCGACCCAGCGCACGGGCTGGTACAGCTGCGCCAGCAGGTCGTGCTTGAGCGCATCGAGGTCGGCGGCGATGGCGGCGGTGACGTTCTGCACCACCGGGATCTGCGGGGCCTTCCACTCGATGGCGTTGACCGACTCGGCAAAACGCTCGGCGGCAGGCTTCATCAAGGCGCAGTGCGATGGCACGCTGACCGGCAGCGGCAAGGCACGCTTGGCGCCTTTGGCCTTGCACAACTCGATGGCACGGTTCACCGCCGCAACGTTACCGGCAATGACTACCTGGCCCGGAGAGTTGAAGTTCACTGCACTGACCACTTCATCTTCGGCCGCTTCGACGCAAATGGCCTTCACTTCATCGTCGCCCAGGCCAAGAATTGCGGCCATGGCGCCGTGACCGGCCGGCACAGCCTCCTGCATCAGTTCACCACGGCGCTTGACCAGCTTGACTGCGTCTTTCAGCGACAGGCTGCCAGCGGCGACCAGCGCGCTGTATTCACCCAAGCTATGGCCCGCAACGAACGCAGGCTTTGCGCCGCCCTCTTCCAGCCACAGGCGCCACAAGGCGATAGAGGCGGTAAGGATGGCCGGCTGGGTCTTGTCGGTTTGGTTGAGTTGCTCTTCCGGACCTTCCTGGACCAGCTTCCACAGGTCGTAGCCCAAAGCTTCGGAAGCTTCCTTGAAGGTTTCGACGATCACCGGCTTCTGGGCGCCGAGTTCGGCGAGCATGCCCAGCGACTGGGAACCTTGACCAGGAAAGACGAATGCGAGGGATGCAGACATTGAACAAGCCCTTATGATCTTGTCGTCGGATAGGGTACGCCGGGCGTTAGCCTGGCGCGGAATCTGAAAACTTGGATGGATACGCGGACCAAGCGGTCACATTTAAGCACTTCATCGGCGAAATGCCTAAGGCAACAGGTCTTCAAGGCGACCATGCAGCCGCTGGGGCAGGTTTTCCTGGATCTCGATCAACGCACGCTGAATGGCGCTCTGAAACCCCTGCACGCCCGCCGAGCCATGGCTTTTGATGACGATACCCTGCAACCCCAGAAAGCTTGCACCATTGTGCCGCGCGGGCGCCAGGTCGGCCTGCAGGCGCTTGAGCAATGGCATGGCCAAGGCGCCGGCAGCACGGGCCAGCACTCCGCCCTTGAACAACGCCTCGATGCGCGCACCGATCATCGTCGCCAGGCCTTCGCTGGACTTGAGCAGGATGTTGCCGACAAAGCCGTCGCACACCACCACATCCGCCTCGCCACGGTACAGGCCATCGCCTTCGACGAAACCCACATAGTTAAGGCCGCGGGCGTTCTGCAGCAACGTGGCCGCCAGCTTGACCTGCTGGTTGCCCTTGATGTCCTCGGTGCCGATGTTCAGCAGCGCCACGCGCGGGCGATGAACGCCCAAGGCCTGGGCAGCCACCGAGCCCATCACGGCGAACTGGTAAAGGTTCTCGGCACTGCAATCGACATTGGCGCCCAGGTCGAGCAACTGGCAGTACCCCGCCTGGGTCGGGATCGCCGCCACCATGGCGGGCCGATCGATACCCGGCAGGGTCTTAAGCACGAAGCGCGACAACGCCATCAGCGCCCCGGTATTTCCGGCACTCACGCAGGCCTGGGCCTTGCCGTCACGCACCAGTTCGAGCGCAATGCGCATCGACGAGTCCGGCTTGCCGCGCAACGCCTGTGAAGGCCGCTCGTCCATACCGATCACCTCGCTTGCCGCGACAATCTGCAGGCGCGCGCGATCCGCAGCTGCAAGGCCGCTGACAAGATCTTCAAGGAGGGAGGGTTGACCGACGAGGGTCAGGTGCAGCGAGGGGGTAGCCGAAAGGCAGGCAATGCTAGCCTGGACAATGCTGCGGGGACCGAAGTCCCCGCCCATTGCGTCGATCGCGATGATCTGAGCGGACAAGGATTACTCGTCAGCGCCCTTGTCGATCACTTTGCGACCACGGTATACGCCTTCTGGCGATACGTGGTGGCGCAGGTGAATTTCACCGGTGGTTTTCTCTACCGACAGCGCGTTTTCCGACAGGGCGTCGTGCGAACGGCGCATGTCACGGGCAGAGCGGGATTTTTTGTTCTGCTGAACAGCCATAATTGATTAACTCCTAAACGTTTGGGTCACGCTTTAACTGCGCCAAAACACTGAACGGGTTGGACCGCGATACCTCGTCCTTGCTCGAATCGGGCTCGTCTGCGCCCGCCGGCTGCTGGCATTCTTCCGGATGATGAGCAGGCACGATTGGCAAGGCGAGCAGAAGCTCCTCCTCGATAAACGCCTGCAGATCCAATGGATCTTCGCCCAGTTCCAGCACGTCATAGCCTTTCGGCAACGACTGGGTATTCGCACCCTCCTTTACCACGGCGTAAGTACATTCGCTGTGGATCGGCAGGGTGACCAGCTCAAGACAACGCTGGCAAACCATCTTGACCTCGACGTCAAGCTCGCTGTGGATAACCACCACGTGCTGTTCATCTCGTTCAAAATTTAATTTCGCCTGCACCGTACCGACATTGTCGGAAAGCGGGTCGCAGAGTCTTTCCAAATCAGCGAGTTGCAGCGAACCGTTAAGGGTTACGCCACGATCGGCTAATTTGCGCGGGTCAACGTGAGGTGGAATCGGGTCATTCAACATAGGCGCAGCATTCTAGGGATGGCCCCCGCCCCTGTCAAAGGAAATTCGGCGGCAAATCGCGTGATAGGATGAGTACAACAGATCAGGAGTCTACCATGCTGCCCTTATTACTGGCTTCCAGCTCACCTTACAGACGCGAACTGCTCGCCCGCCTGCGCCTGCCCTTCACCTGGGAAAGCCCCGATATAGACGAGCAGCGCCTGGGTGACGAGCCTGCCGTGGAGCTGGTTCGGCGCCTGGCCAGGCAAAAGGCCGAGGCACTGGCGGGCAGCCACCCCGGGCACCTGATCATCGGCTCGGACCAGGTGGCCGTGCTGGGCGAACAGATCCTTGGCAAGCCCTTGAGCTTCGAGCGGGCCTGCGAGCAACTGCTGGAGGCCAGCGGGCAGCAGGTCACCTTCCTGACCGGGCTGGCGCTGCTCAATAGCGCTACAGGGCAATGCCAGGTCGATTGCGTGCCGTTTACGGTGACGATGCGGGAACTGAGCCGAGAGCGCGTGGAGCGCTACGTGGCGGCGGAACAGCCGCTGGATTGCGCAGGGAGCTTCAAGGCCGAAGGGCTGGGGGTGAGTTTGTTTCGAAGCACGCATGGGTGCGATGCGACCAGCCTGGTCGGGTTGCCGCTGATTCGGCTGGTAGACATGCTGACCAAGGAAGGGGGGGTGATTCCGTAGTTCGATCCCGCATTTTTAGCACCCACGGAGATCGAGCGGTGCTCGACCTCCATGGGTACTGCAAAAGGGTGCCGTACAACCAACGGCCAACCCTCAGCGCAAAGAAGGCCCCTGGAACCCCATGTACATGGCCAGGTGCTCAGCCACACTGGCGCCGATCCGCTTGGAGAACCGGTCAAACGGCGATTCCTGAACCGTGAAATCCACCAATTCCTTCTCGCCGACAATTTCCCGCGCCACATAGCTGGCACTGCCCAAGCCATCCACCAAGCCAAGCGCCTTGGCCTGCTCGCCCGACCAGATCAGCCCACTGAACAGCTCCGGGTGCTCCTTATCCTTCAGCCGATCACCCCGCCCCTGCTTGACCATGGCGATGAACTGCTGGTGCGTGGTATTCAGCACGCCCTGCCAGAAAGCCCGCTCATCAGGCTTCTCTGGCGAGAACGGATCAAGGAAGGCCTTGTGCTCACCTGCGGTATAGGTGCGCCGCTCGACCCCCAGCTTCTCCATCGAACCGACAAACCCGTAACCCGCCGCCGTCACCCCAATGGAGCCAACCAGGCTGGCCTTGTCGGCATAGATCTCATCCGCCGCACTGGCGATGTAATAGGCACCGGAAGCCCCCAGGTCGGTGATCACTGCATACAGCTTGATCGCCGGGTACTCGGCACGCAGCCGGCGAATCTCGTCATAGACATAGCCCGCCTGCACCGGGCTGCCACCCGGGCTGTTGATTCGCAGCACCACGGCCTTGGTCTTGGCGTCCTTGAACGCCTCACGCAGGCTCTTGACGAGGTTGTCGGCACTGGCGGCCTCCTGATCGGCAATCACGCCGCGCACCTCGATCAATGCCGTATGGCTGGCGCTGCGCGAGGCGGCCTTGTCCATGTCCATCAACGGCGTGAACAAGACCAGCATGCCGAACAGGTAAACGAAGGTCAGCAGCTTGAAGAAAATCCCCCAGCGCCGTGCGCGGCGCTGCTCCTGGACACTCGCCAGCAGGGTTTTTTCCAACAGCCTCCAGCTCTTGCGCTCTTCGCGCTCCTCGGGTTCGGACTCAGGGGCTTTCCATTCGTCTGCCATGCTCACCTGCCTTGGAAGTGAAATTACGCGGAACCGACCAGCCACTCACGCAACTGGGAGAAATGATCAATGCACACCTGCGGGCCGAACTCGGCCAGTGCCTGCAGCGACATCGCGCCATAGCCGACAGCCACCGAGTGCATGCCCGCATTGCTGGCCATCTGCAGATCAAACGCCGAATCACCGACCATCAACGCGCGCCCAGGTTCGACACCGCAATGGCTGAGAATCTCCTCGAGCATCAGCGGGTGTGGCTTGCCACGGGTCTCGTCGGCGGCGCGGGTGATATCGAAGAACTGCTCCCAGCCATTGGCCCTGAGCACCCGATCCAGGCCTCGACGGGCCTTGCCAGTTGCTACCGCCAAGCGGTAACCCTCGGCACGGAAGGCATCCAGCGACTCGACCACACCCTCGAACAACGGCGACGGCTTTTGATCAAGCGCCGTGTAGATGTCGGCATAGTGCTGCCGAAAACGCTCGAGCTGCACGGGTGTCAGGTGCGGATACAGCGTATGGATCGCCTCGCCCAGGGCCAGGCCGATGATGCCCTTGACCGCGTCATCGTGACTCGGCGCCTCACCGGCGCGCTCGGCGGCAGCATTCATGGCCTCGACGATGCGCCCGATGGAGTCGGCCAAGGTGCCGTCCCAGTCGAAGATCAGCAGCTCATAAGACTTTTTCATCGCTCAGGACGCACTCAAACGCTCTACAGTCTTGGCCCACACTTCATCCACCGGCGCCTCCAGCTTGAGCTCGCCACCGTCAGGCAGTGGCACGGTCAGGGCATAGGCATGCAGGAACAGGCGCTTGCCACCCAGCTCACGAATCTCGCGACTGAAGTCTTCGTCGCCGTACTTGCTGTCGCCGGCGATCATGTGCCCGGCATGCAAGGTGTGCACGCGGATCTGATGGGTACGGCCGGTGATCGGACGCGCTTCGACAATGGTGGCGAACTCACCGAAACGGCGCAGCACGCGGAACAGGGTCAGCGCCTCCTTGCCCTCCTCGTTGACCTCGACCATACGCTCGCCAGAGCGCAGGTTGCTTTTGAGCAACGGCGCATTGACCTGCTTCTTCGCGGTCGGCCAGTGGCCACGCACCAACGCCATGTAGCGCTTGTCGACACCATCACCGCGCAGGGCGGCATGCAGGTGGCGCAGCATGCTGCGCTTCTTGGCGATCATAAGCAGGCCGGACGTGTCGCGGTCCAGGCGATGCACCAGCTCAAGCTCCTTGGCATCCGGGCGCAGCTGACGCAACGCCTCGATCACCCCGAAACTCAGGCCACTGCCGCCATGCACGGCGATACCCGCCGGCTTGTTCATCACGATGAGCGCCTTGTCTTCGTAGACAATCGCCGCTTCAAGGCGCTGCAGCAGCCCCTGGGCTACGGGCGCAGGTGCATCACGCTCAGGCAAGCGGACGGGCGGTACCCGTACGATATCGCCAGCCTGAATTTTGTATTCAGGCTTGACGCGCCCTTTGTTGACCCGCACCTCACCCTTGCGCAGGATGCGGTAAACCAAGGTCTTGGGCACGCCCTTGAGCGCCGTGATGAGGAAATTGTCGATGCGTTGGCCGGCAAGCTCCGGCGCGACTTCGATCAGCTGAACGCCGGAAGTCGGAGGGGTATTGGTCGTCATCAAGGGATCATAACAATTTTTTATGGAATTGAAGCACTTAATCATTGCTGCTATAGTCGCGAACGCCGCCAAAAGCGGCAGGCCAGCGGCACCAGGCTCTTCGCCGGTCCCTGACCTTCGCAATTCTCCAGGACGCGAGGCCGTCCTACGGGGTTTTCGCCAGTTTACCGAATTGCCTGGAATCGCCACCAGCGCTGTGTAGAGAAGACTGAAAAAAAACGACAAGTGCGGTGTTTCACCTGCTTACCCGCTTCTTTTCGCTGCACCTCTGCCCGCCCCGACGTTTGCACGCAACGCACGGCGAATGCTTCGGAAATACCTGCCTTGGACATGAATGGCGCCAGCGCTCAACCTGCGCTGGCGAAAAATGCAACCCGTTGCGGATTCAGCGCGCGGCAGCACCCGAATTATCAGGGATACGTGCAGGGTGGAGATGCACAGCCCTCGGACCGTGTAGCACCGCGTCCGGCCACCGGCCCACTGAAATGGCCGGCGAGCGGATAAGGTCCTGAAACAGATGCCTCCGGGCGTCCACGGCTGAAGGTTGATTCCTCCTCCTGACTGAGTGCACTTGGCCCGCTGGGTTGATTCGGATACCTATTCGAAAGCCACAAGGGCCTGGTAGGCACCGCAGCAAACAGGACGCGTCGTCGTGACAACGGCAGGCTGGGCAACCGGCTGGTGCCGAACGTCGCTCGACACGGGGTGGCCCGCCACCCTTTGCGCACCTTGGCACCGACCATGAGACGTCGTGTGTGCCGAACGCCGTTTCCGGCAGCCCGGAAACCGACGGTACAACATGAAAAGAATGCTGATTAACGCAACTCAACCCGAAGAGTTGCGTGTAGCCCTGGTGGACGGCCAACGCCTCTACGACCTGGACATCGAGTCCGGCGCGCGTGAGCAGAAAAAGGCCAACATCTACAAAGGCAAGATCACCCGCATCGAACCTAGCCTCGAAGCCGCCTTCGTCGACTTCGGTTCCGAACGTCACGGCTTCCTGCCGCTGAAAGAAATCTCCCGCGAGTACTTCAAGAAGTCCCCCGAAGGCCGCGTCAACATCAAAGACGTCCTCAGCGAAGGCCAGGAAGTCATCGTCCAGGTCGAGAAGGAAGAGCGCGGCAACAAAGGCGCCGCCCTCACCACCTTCATCAGCCTGGCCGGTCGCTACCTGGTGCTGATGCCCAACAACCCACGCGCTGGTGGCATCTCCCGCCGCATCGAAGGCGAAGAGCGCAACGAACTGCGCGAAGCCCTGAACGGCCTGACCGTGCCGGGCGACATGGGCCTGATCGTGCGCACTGCCGGCCTTGGCCGCAGCAGCGAAGAAATGCAGTGGGACCTCGACTACCTGCTGCAGCTGTGGACCGCCATCAAGGAAGCCTCCCTTGACCGCGCTGCGCCGTTCCTGATCTACCAGGAAAGCAACGTCATCATCCGCGCCATCCGCGACTACCTGCGTCAGGACATCGGCGAAGTGCTGATCGACAGCATCGACGCCCAGGAAGAAGCCCTGACCTTCATCCGCCAGGTGATGCCGCAGTACGCCAGCAAGGTCAAGCTGTACGAAGACAGCGTGCCACTGTTCAACCGCTTCCAGATCGAAAGCCAGATCGAAACCGCCTTCCAGCGTGTCGTCGACCTGCCGTCCGGCGGCTCGATCGTGATCGACCCGACCGAAGCCCTGGTCTCCATCGACATCAACTCGGCGCGCGCCACCAAAGGCAGCGACATCGAGGAAACCGCCCTGCAGACCAACCTGGAAGCGGCCGAGGAAATCGCCCGCCAACTGCGTCTGCGCGACATCGGCGGCCTGATCGTCATCGACTTCATCGACATGACCCCGGCCAAGAACCAGCGCGCCGTTGAAGAGCGTGTGCGTGAATGCCTCGAAGCCGACCGTGCCCGCGTGCAAGTGGGTCGCATCTCGCGCTTCGGCCTGCTGGAAATGTCCCGTCAGCGCCTGCGCCCATCGCTGGGCGAAAGCAGCGGCATCGTCTGCCCACGCTGCTCGGGCACTGGCATCATCCGTGACGTCGAATCGCTGTCGCTGGCCATTCTGCGCCTGATCGAAGAAGAAGCCCTGAAAGACCGCACCGCCGAAGTGCGCGCCCAGGTGCCGATCCCGGTCGCCGCGTTCCTGCTCAACGAGAAACGCAACTCGATCACCAAGATCGAACTGCGCACCCGCGCACGCATCATCATCCTGCCGAACGATCACCTGGAAACCCCGCACTTCGAAGTCCAGCGCCTGCGCGATGACAACCCGGAAGTGCTGAACAACCAGTCCAGCTACGAGATCGCCGCCACCGAGACCGAAGAAGCGACGCCGGTACCCGCCGCCACGCGCACCCTGGTTCGCCAGGAAGCTGCGGTCAAGACCGCCCCGGCCCGCACCAGTGCACCGGTGCCGAGCGCTGTCGAAGAGCCTCAGCAGCCCGCCGCACCGGTAGCCCCAGCGCCAAGCGCCCCAGAGCCGAGCCTGTTCAAAGGCCTGGTCAAGTCGCTGGTCAGCCTGTTCGCCGGCAAGGACGAACCGGTCGCCGCACCGGCCGTCACGGCCGAAAAGCCAGCCGCTGATCGCACGCCACGCAACGAAGAACGCCGTAACGGCCGCCAGCAGAGCCGCAACCGCAATGGCCGCCGCGACGAAGAGCGCAAACCACGCGAAGAGCGCCAGCCTCGCGAAGAACGCGCGCCACGTGAAGAACGTGCCCCGCGTGAAGAACGCGCACCTCGCGAAGAGCGCCAACCACGCCAGCCACGCGAAGACCGTCGTGGCAACCGCGAAGAGCGCCCGGTACGCGAACTGCGCGAGCCACTGGAGGCCATGCCGGCACCGGTTGCACGCGAAGAGCGTCAGCCACGTGAAGAGCGTGTAGCCCGTGAAGAACGTGCACCACGTGAGGAACGTGCACCGCGTGAAGAACGTGCCCCTCGTGAGGAACGCGCACCGCGTGAAGAGCGTGCCCCTCGCGAAGAACGTGCACCGCGTGAAGAGCGTGCCCCTCGTGAAGAACGCGCCCCACGCGAAGAGCGTGCCCCACGCCCGCCGCGTGAAGAGCGCCAGCCACGTGCCACCGAAGAAGCGGCCGAGCAGGCTGCTGAGCTTGCCGAAGAGCAACTGCCGAACGATGAACTGCTGCAGGACGAGCAGGAAGGCGCAGATGGCGAGCGTCCACGTCGCCGTTCCCGCGGCCAGCGTCGTCGCAGCAACCGTCGCGAGCGTCAGCGCAATGCCAACGGTGAGCTGATCGAAGGCAGCGAAGACGAAGGCAGCGAAGAGCAGCCACAACAGCACCAGGCCACCGAGCTGGGTGCCGAACTGGCTGCCGGCCTGGCCGTCACCGCAGCTGTTGCCAGCAGCAACATCAGCGCCGATGCCGAAGCGCAAGCCAACCAGCAGGCCGAGCGCGCCACCGCCGAAGTCGTCGAAACCGACAACAGCGAAGCGGCAAAACCGTCCGAGCAGGCCGAAGCTGTTACACAGGCCGAGGAAGTTGCTGTTGCCCCAGTGGTCGAGCAGCCTTTCAGCGAGCCTGTCGCCGTGGTCGAGGCCAGCGCCGAGCCCGTGGTCGAAGTGACGCCGCAGCCAGTCGTCGAAGCGGCCCCTGCCGCTGAAGCGGTGGTCGTTGCCGAAGCGCCTGTCGAAGCCCCAGTCGAAGCGCCAGCAGTTGAAGCCGGCGAAATCGAGCAGGCGCCGGTAGCCGTTGAAGAAGCCGTGGTTGCCGAGCAGGCTGCCGTGGTTGTCGAAGCGCAACCCGAAGTGGTCGTGGAGCCAGCGCCAGTTGTTGTCGAGCCTGCACCGGTCGAAGCACCTGCCGTGGTTGAAGCTGCTACCGTCATGCTGGCCAACGGCCGCGCGCCGAACGACCCACGTGAAGTGCGTCGCCGCAAGCGTGAAGCTGAAGCTGCTGCCAAGGCCGCGCAGGAAGCTGCAGAGCCGGCCCTGGAAACCGCTGATGAGCACAAGCCTCATCACGGTTGATGCCAACGGCTGAATGAAAAAGCCCCGCCAGTGCGAACTGGCGGGGCTTTTTCTTGCCTAGTGGCCTGGTGGTTGCGCGGCCGCAGGAACGGCCCGCGCCAAACAATCAGTACAGATTAGGCTCCATCTCGAGCTCAACCCCGAACCGCTCGCGGATGTCCGCCTGGATGCGCCGCGCCAAGTCATGCAACTGCGCCCCGCTCGCCTGGCCATAGTTGACCAGCACCAACGACTGCAGCCGATGGACGCCCGCATCGCCATCGCGATACCCCTTCCAGCCCGCCTGCTCGATCAGCCACCCCGCCGCCAACTTCACCTGGCCATCAGCCTGAAGGTAAGCCACAACGCCCGGGAAACGCCCACGAATACCCTCGACAAGCTCAGCAGAGACCACCGGGTTCTTGAAAAAACTCCCGGCATTGCCCAATTCGGCCGGGTCCGGCAACTTCTCCCGGCGAATGCTGCAGATAGCGTCGCTGATCGCCTGCGCGCTGGGCTGCTCAACGCCCTGCTCCACCAAGCGCTGGCGCACCGGCCCATAATCCAGGTGAGCCTGCAGCGTATGGCTCAGTGCAAAGCGCACCCGCAAGATCAACCAGCGGCCAGGGTTACGCTTGAACAGGCTGTCACGATAGCCAAAGGCGCACTCCTCCAGACCAAAGTCACGCAACTCACCGGTCTGACGATCCAGCGCGGTCAAGCCGGCGAACACATGCTTGATCTCGACGCCATAGGCGCCCACGTTCTGCATCGGTGCTGCGCCCACGGTGCCCGGGATCAGGCTGAGGTTTTCCAGCCCGCAAAAACCTTGCGCCAGCGTCCACTGCACGAACGGATGCCAGGGTTCACCCGCCTCGGCTTCAACCACCACGCGCTCGCCATCATCACTCAGCACGCGGCGGCCACGGCTGGCCATGTGCAGCACCAGCGCATCGATATCACCGGTCAACAGCAGGTTGCTGCCACCGCCGATGACCAGCACCGGCAGCCCGCGCTGCTGCGCCTGGGCCAGCGCTTCGCGCACCTCGTCATCATCATGCACCTGGCTGAAATGCCGGGCCTTGACGTCAATGCCGAAGGTATTGAAAGGCTTGAGCGAAACCTGCTCCTGCCACAGCGCTGTCATAACCGCCCCTTGATTTCCACCACCAATGCCTGGCACGCCACCTCGATCAGGTCCAGCACCTGCTCGAAACCGGCGGCGCCACCGTAGTACGGGTCTGGCACCTCATCCAGCTCTGCGCCATAGCGGCGCAGGAAAAGGTCGAGCTCACCTGACGCCGAATGCGGGCGCAGGGCACGCAAGTGGCTCAGGTTGCTCTCGTCCATGGCCAGGATCAGGTCGTACTCGGCAAAGTGCGCCACGCTCACCTGCTGGGCGCGTTGCTGCGAAAGGTCATACCCGCGGGCCAGCGCGGCCTTGCAGGTACGGCCGTCTGGGGCCTTGCCGACGTGCCAGTCACCGGTACCAGCCGACGCCACGTGCACCTGCTCGGCAAGCCCTGCGGCCTGCAACTGATGACGCAGCACGCCCTCGGCGGTGGGCGAGCGGCAGATGTTGCCCAGGCAAACGAACAGGACGCGCATCAAGCCTCCAGCAGGCGCCTTACGCGCTCCAGGTCTTCAGGGGTGTCGACACCCACGGCGGGCGCCTCGATGGCGTCTTCGACATGAATGCGCACGCCATGCCACAGGGCGCGCAACTGCTCCAGCGCCTCGGTCTGCTCAAGCCAGCACGGGCCCCAGCCGACGAAGTCCTGCAAAAAGCCCACGCGGTAGGCATACATGCCGATGTGACGGCGGTAGGGCACACCTTCGGGCAGTTGGTCGCGGCCCTTGGCGAAGGCATCACGCGCCCAGGGCAGCGGCGCACGGCTGAAACTCAAGGCCAGGCCGTTCTTGTCGCTGACGACCTTGACCGCATTGGGGTTGAACACGGCCTGCGGCTCGTGGATCGGCTCGGCCAGGGTGGCGATGCCGGCTTCCGGGTGGGCCGCGAGGTTCGCCGCCACCTGGTCGATGATCACCGGCGGGATCAGCGGCTCGTCGCCCTGCACGTTGACCACGATGGCGTCGGCAGGCAGGCCGAGACGCGCCGCCACTTCGGCCAGGCGATCGGTGCCGGACTCATGGTCGGCGCGGGTCAGCAGCACTTCGGCGCCAAACGCCTGGCAGGCCTCGACGATACTGGCATCGTCGGTGGCGATGACTACACGGCTGGCAGCACTTTTACGTGCCTGTTCCCACACGTGCTGGATCATCGGCTTGCCGGCGATCATTAACAGCGGCTTGCCCGGCAGGCGCGTGGAGCGCAGGCGGGCGGGAATCACCACGGTGTAGTCCAGGCTCATTTGTCCAGACGCTCGTCGTCGGTCAGGGTACGCGCTTCGCTTTCCAGCATCACAGGGATGCCGTCGCGGATCGGGTAGGCCAGGCCCGCGCCCTTGCTGATCAGCTCGGTCTTGTCGGCGCTGAGCTTGAGCGGGCCTTTGGTGATCGGGCAGGCCAGGATATCGAGCAGTTTGGTGTCCATGGAAGCTTCCTTGAGGCCAGGTGGCCGGCAATTGAATAGGGGCTCAGGGCTTATGGTGCCCGGGCAGCAAGCGTTGCAGCTGGCTGTCGAACCAGGCGCTGAACGCCGGCGACGGCTGCGCCTCGACGGCCAGGTACCACCAGTCGTTGGCAGCGAAGGCACGGCATTTGACCGCGTCCTTCTCGGTCATCACCAGCGGCAATGGCGGTGTGAACGACAGGCGGTCGGCGCTGAATTGTGCGTGGTCGGCAAAAGGGTGCGGCACCGGCTGCCAGTTTAGCCCCAGCAGGGTATTGAAGAAACGTTGCGGGTTACCGATACCCGCCACCGCATGCAGGCGCTGGCCTGCCGGGAACAGATCAAGGCCGAGACGTTCGCCGCTGCGCACATTGACCAGCGCAGACGGCTGCAAGCGGAAGGAAAAACCTGCCTGCGAATCAGCGCTGGCACCGTTGAACAGCACCGCATCGGCCTCTTGCAGGCGTTCGACCGGTTCGCGCAGTGGCCCGGCCGGCAGGCAACGCCCATTGCCAAGGCCACGTGCGGCATCAATCAGCACCAGCTCAAGGTCGCGCGCCAGGCGGTAGTGCTGCATGCCGTCATCGCACAGGATTAGGTCAAGCGGCTCGCTGGCCAGCAGCGCCTGTACGGCGCGGGACCGATCAGGGTCGATCATCAGCGGCACGCCGGTGCGCTGCACGATCAACAGCGGTTCATCACCGGCCTGTTCGGCGCGCTGATCGGCCTCGACGCGCCAGGGCAGATGCATGGGCTTGGCGCCATAACCGCGGCTGACCACCCCGACCTTGAGCCCCTGCTTTCGGCAATGCTCAATCAGCCAGAGGATCATCGGTGTCTTGCCAGTACCGCCCACGGTGATGTTGCCCACCACGATGACCGGCACTGGGGCTCGGTAGCTGGCGCTTTCACCCCTGAGAAAACGCGCACGCTTTCGCATCACCACACGGCGGTACAGGGCTTCGAGCGGGCGCAGCAGCGCCAGGGCCGGATGCCCGGCGTACCAGGCAGCGAGCAATCGGTCGGCGAAGGCCATCAAGGCGTCCCCTGGGCGGCCTCGACGGTGGTCATGCGCAACTGGCTGAAGCCGAGCTTGCCGGCCGCATCCATCGCGGTAACCACGGCCTGGTGCGGGGTCTTGCCATCGGCGCTGATCGCCAGTGGCAAGCTGTGATCACCGCCCGCCGCCTGCTCGATGGCCTCGCTCAAGGTGGCCAGGTCGCTCTTGGGCAGCAGGTTGTTGTTCACCGAATACACGCCCTCGGCGCTGATGGTGATCTCCACCCGCTTGCCCTCATCGGCCGGCGGCTGCTCGGCACTGGCGGCCTCGGGCAGCTCGACGCGCAGCTGGGTCTCGCGGGTGAAGGTGGTGGTGACCACGAAGAACAGCAGCAGGACGAACACCACGTCGATCAACGACGCCAGGTTGATGTCGACGTTCTCCCGCTGGCGATTGCGCCGAAACTTCACGCCTTGCCTCCGGCCACTTCGACTTCGCGGTCGCCCTGGATCACTTCCACCAGCTTGATCGCCTCTTGCTCCATGCCGACTACCAGCTCATCGATGCGGCGCAGCAGGAAGCGGTGGAAGAACACCGCCGGGATACCGATCATCAAGCCCGCTGCGGTGGTGACCAGTGCCTTGGAGATACCGCCGGCCAGGACAGCGGCATTGGCAGTCATCTGCGAGCCCATGAAGGCGCTGAAGATGTCGATCATGCCCAATACGGTGCCCAGCAAGCCCAGCAGCGGGGCCATCGCGGCAATGGTGCCGAGGGTGCTGATGTAACGCTCAAGGTCGTGGATGACGCGCGACGCGGCCTCCTCGATGCACTCTTTCATGATCTCGCGACCATGGCGTGAGTTGGCCAGGCCCGCAGCGAGGATTTCGCCCAACGGCGAATCGGCGCGCAGGGCCTTGAGCTTGTCACTGGTGAGTTGCTTGTCCTTGATCCACATCCAGACCTGGCCCAGCAGGTGTGGCGGGGTCACGCGGCTGGCGCGCAGGGTCCACAGGCGCTCGACGACGATAGCCATGGCAACGATGGAACTCAGAATGATCGGCAGCATCATCCAACCACCGGACTTGACCAATTCCCACACAGTAAACGCCCCTTCGGAAAAAGGCCGCCACTCTATCATAGGAGCGCAGGGGGCTCATCTGCCGAAGGTCAGGGAATTGGCTGCCGGGTTTTCAGCGGTAGCGCTTCAGGGACTCATTCCCCACCCCGCCAAAACCGCCGCTGCCCGCGCACACCTTCCACCGCCCCCTGCGCCCCCAACACCAACCGCAACGCGCCTTCCACCGCCGTATCATGAATCGCCAGCCCATGCCGCCGATAACGTTCGACCACTTGCGCATGTGGATGACCAAAACTGTTGTTACGCCCCCGCGAAATCAGTACCCCGCGCGGCGCCGTAGCGCGGATAAACGCCTCGGTGGACGAACTACGGCTGCCATGGTGCGGTGACTGCAACCAATCGATACGTGTCGCCCCGTGGGCCGCCAGCCATGACCGTTCGGCACCCGCCTCCATATCCCCCGCCAACAGCAGCCGCTCCCCCTGCGCCTCGACCAGCAGCACACAAGAGCGGTCATTGCTGCTCTGCCCTTCAGCCCAACGCCATAGCGAAAAGCGCACGCCATCCCATTCCCATTGCTCCCCACTGACACATGGTTGCAGCGCCAGGCCCTCCAGCGCCTCGCCACCCAGCATCCGCCTGACCGGCAGCCCACGGTGGATAGCCCCAGCACCGCCCGCATGGTCGGCGTGGGCGTGGCTGATCAACATCAGGTCAAGGCTGCCCACCCCCAACTTGCGCAGGGTTGGCAGCACCACCCGCTCGCCCAGGTCGTACTCACCCGTGGCCGGCCCGGCATCGTAGAGCAGGCTGTGATGACGGGTACGCAGCAGTACCGCCAGCCCCTGGCCGACATCCAACTGCCAGACTTCCACCTGCCCTGCCGCCACCGGCTCTCTGGGTACCCACAGGGCCAGCAGCATGACCCCACCCAACCCGCGCATGGGCACGCCACGGGGCAACAACACCAACAGCGCGGCCACGCCAACCAACGCCCAGGCCCACAGCGGCAGAGCCGGCGGCACCCAGGCTGGCCGCCAGCCCGCTACCACGGCCAACACCCTGAACAGCACATCCAGTAAGCCACCAGCCAGCCACAACAGCGCCTCCCCGAAGCCCGGCAGGGGCAAAAGCAACGTACCCAGCAACGCCAACGGCAAAACCGCCAGGCTGACCCACGGCACCGCCAGCAGGTTGGCCAGCGGCGCGCTCAGGCTCACCGGCAAACCAGTGGCCAGCAGCACCGGCAGCAAACCGATAGCGATCACCCATTGCGCCCGCGTCCAGGCCTGCCAGGGCCGCCAGCCGCCCAACCGGGCGCCGAAGCAATAGATAAGAATGGCCACAGCAGAAAACGACAGCCAGAGCCCAGGCAACAGCCCCGCCAACGGTTCAACCAGCAGCACCGCGACCAGCGCCAGCAGCAACGGCAGCATGGCGCCGAGGTGGCGAAAACGCAGGCGCCAGAGCAGCACCACGGCCAGCATCAGGCAGGCGCGCTGTACCGGTACGCCAGCGCCGGCCAGCCAGCCATAGGCCAGTGCTGCCGCCATGGCCAAGCCACACGCCCAGGGCAACCAGGGCAGCCGTGCGGGCCAAAGCCCCCACCGCGCCAGCCCGGCGACCAAGCCATACAGCAGGCCCGCGACCAGGCCGATATGCTGCCCAGAGATCACCAGCAGGTGGACCGTACCCGTGGCCTGCAACGTCTGCCAATCCTCGCGGGCCAGGCCCCCGCCATCCCCAAGCACCAACGCCACCAGCGCCGCCTGCCGGCCGTTGGCATCGACCGCCAGCAGGCGTTGGCGCAGTTCGTCCCGCCAGCCACCGGCCACAGCGCTCAACACCTGCCCAGCCTTGACCGTGCCAGTGGCGCCAATCCGCCGGGCCAGCAACTGCGCTTCGCGATCAGGCCCGTGCGGGTTCAGCAGCCCGGCAGGGCGCTGCAAGGTCACCGCCAAACGCCAATGCTCGCCCGCCCTGAGTGGCGGCCCGTCGTACCAGCTCAGCTGCAAGCGCCGTGGCAATGCGCCACGCCGCGAAGCGGCCTGCTCCAGCTCGAACCGCACACCTTGCGCGGTGCGGCTCGGCAGGCCGGCTACCCTGCCCTCCAGCCACACTGTGCGGCCATCAAGCCCAGGCGCGAGCCGATCGTCCAGCGCGTGCTGGGCCGACCAGCACGCCCAGCACAGCCCCAGCACAAAGCAGCCCAATGGCCACAACCGGGTGAACAGGCTGGCGACGGCGCCGAGCAACAGCACAAGCAGCCATCCGACCGATGGCAATACGGGAAGAAAACCCAGGCAAAGCAGCCCGAGTGCGAGCGCAAACATCCCTGTGCGCATAAGGTAGAGCCCCAGAAGCGAAATGACCTTCTGAGGCATAGCGCAAATGCTGGCAAACCTTGCTCAACAATTGTCACAAACTCTAAACGAGGCGGTTAGGGATTCAAGGCATACTGGCCCGATAAACGCCCCGGGAGCCTACATGCCGCGCCGTCTTTTCAAACGCTACATGCCGGATCCGACCAGCATTCGGGAACACAAGTCCTTACGCTTTTTCGGCAAATTGCTGCACGACCCGAACCTCTGGCACCTGAACCGGCACTCGGTGGCTCGGGCCATGGGCGTGGGGCTGTTCGCAGCGCTGATCCCCATCCCCATGCAGATGCTGCTGGCCGCTGCGCTGGCGATCCCGGTACGTGGCAACCTGCCAATCGCCGTCAGCCTGGTATGGCTGACCAACCCGCTGACCATGCCACCGGTGTTCTTCATCACCTACATGACCGGCGCCTGGCTGTTGCAGATCCCGCCGCGCACACTGCCCGACGAACTGACCTTCGAATGGATCACCGACCAGCTGTCGACCGTGTGGCAACCCTTCCTGCTGGGCTCGGTGGTGTGCGGCGTGGTGCTGGGCATCCTCGCCTACTTCACCACCATGCTGTACTGGCGCTGGTGGGTTGGCCGGCAGTGGCGCCGGCGCAAGCTCAAATGCTCATGCACGCATGCCGCGGCCGCTGACCAGCAGGCGAATGCAGAGGGTGTAGAGCACCGCAGTGGCGACCAGCATGAAGGTGATCGCCGTGCCAATGCTGATATCCGACACCCCTAGGATGCCGTAGCGGAACGAGTTGACCATGTGCAGCACCGGGTTGGCCATTGACACGGCCTGCCAGAACGGCGGCAGCAGGTTGATCGAATAGAACACCCCGCCCAGGTACGTCAGCGGCGTCAGCACGAAAGTGGGGATGATCGAGATGTCATCGAAGTTACGTGCGAACACCGCGTTGACGAAGCCGAGCAACGAGAAAATCGTGGCCGTCAGCAGCACCACGACGACAGTGACGCCAAGGTGATGCACCTGCAGGTGAGTAAAGAACATCGACAGGATCGTGACGATCACCCCCACTGCCAGCCCACGCAATACGCCGCCCAGCACATAGCCGACGAGAATGGTGTGCGGCGATACCGGCGACACCATCAGTTCTTCGATCGAGCGCTGGAACTTGCTGCCGAAGAAACTCGACACCACATTGCCATAAGAGTTGGTGATGACCGACATCATGATCAACCCGGGCACGATGTACTCCATGTAGGTAAAACCACCCATGTCGCCGATCTGCCGGCCGATCAGGTTACCGAAGATGACGAAGTACAGGACCATGGTGATCGCTGGCGGCAGCAAGGTCTGTGGCCAGATCCGCAGGAAGCGCCGCACTTCACGGTAGACGATGGTGTTGAGGGCGACCCAGTTGGTGCGCAGTTCCACACTCATACGGCCACCTTCGACAGGTTTTTTTCCACCAGGGACACGAACAGCTCCTCAAGTCGGTTGGTCTTGTTGCGCAAGCTCTGCACTTCGATGTTCTGCAGCGCCAGCTGGCCGAACAGCGCCGTGATGCCGATGTCCTTGTCCACCTGCACCTCCAGGGTATGCGGGGTGATCAACCGGCACGGGTAGCCCTGTAGCACAGGGGCGGCGGGCAGGTCCTGCTTGAGGTCGAGGACGAAGGTTTCGACATGCAGCTTGCCCAGTAGCTGGCGCATGCTGGTGTTCTCGACGATGGTGCCGTGGTCGATGATGCCGATGTTACGGCACAGCTGCTCAGCCTCTTCCAGGTAATGCGTGGTGAGGATGATAGTGATGCCCTTCTGGTTGAGCTCGGTGAGGAAGCTCCACATCGACCGGCGCAGCTCGATGTCCACACCAGCGGTGGGCTCATCGAGAATCAGCAGGCGCGGTTCATGGATCAGCGCACGGGCAATCATCAGCCGGCGCTTCATGCCACCCGACAGCGAACGCGACTGCACGTCGCGCTTGTCCCACAGGCCCAACTGGGTCAGGTACTGCTCGGCGCGTTCCCTGGCAAGCTTGGGTGGGATGCCGTAATAGCCGGCCTGGGTGACGACGATATCGAAGGTCTTTTCGAACTGGTTGAAGTTGAATTCCTGCGGCACCACGCCCAGGCAGCGCTTGAGCGCAGAAGGCTCGCGGTCCAGGTCGTGGCCGAACACGTTCACCGTGCCGCTGGTCTTGTTGACCAGGGTCGAAAGAATACCGATGGTGGTGGATTTACCGGCGCCGTTGGGGCCGAGCAAGGCGAAAAAGTCACCTTCGGCGACGTCCAGATCGATGCCTTTGAGGGCCTGGAAGCCATTACCGTAGGTTTTGGTCAGCTGTCGAATGGACAGGGCAGAACTCATAGCGGGTCACGTACCGAGTGAAAAGGTCAGGACACGCCAGGGCAAATCACTGGCGCAGTGAGTGCGGCCATGGTGCTAGGGCTGGCCGCACAAGTACAGTCATGTGTATTGATAGTGACTATCGAGGCAGGTTCAAGTCAGCGCTGTCATCACCGCTGCCTGATAGGCGGGGCGCTGTTTGAGGCGCGCGTACCAGGCCTCCAGGTGATACATGGCCGGGCGTTCGATGGGCAGTTCGAACCAGGCATAGATGAAGCTACCCAGTGGGATGTCGCCCATGCCGATCTGGTCACCGGAAAGGTAGGGTTGCCTGGCCAGGGTTTCATCGGCAATCGCCAGCAATTGCGCGCACTGCTTGTGTGCGGCGTTGATCGCCACCCAGTCGCGCTGGTCTTCAGGCGTGCGCAGCAGGCCCCAGAACAACGGGCGGAACGGGGTGGCGAAGGACGAGGTGGTCCAGTCCATCCACTTGTCTGCCAGGGCCCGCTGCCGCGGGTCGTCCAGGTACCAACCCTGCTCTTGGCCATATTCGGCGCAGAGGTAGCGCACGATGGTATTGGACTCCCACAGGGTCAGGTCGCCATCTTCGAGCATCGGCACCAGGCCATTGGGGTTGCGTGCACGGTAGTGCGGCTCGTTGACCACGCCGAAAGCGCCGCCGGCATCGATGGATTCGAAGTCGAGGCCCAGCTCGTGGGCGATCCACAGCGCCTTGCGCACATTGCTCGAGTTCTTGCGGCCCCAGATCTTCAGCATGGCAACGTCCTTATGAGTGCAGAGGCCTGAAGTCTACTCCAGACCTGCGCCGCCTGTACCAGCATAGACAGACGATGCCCTGAAACTCCTGCTGCCACACCCTGTCACTGTTCTGACGATGCCGTTCATAGCGTTGCGTCTAAGCTCTGTGGGTTAGCTCTAGCCCCTGGTTCCAAGGAGGAGTGATTATGTTGCTGTTGTGGTTGGTGGTTCTGGTGATCGGCGCTGCGTACCTCACGCACCGGCGCCTGCCGCCCTTGCAGATACTCGGCATCATCGCCATCTATACGCTGCTGATGGGTATCTTCAGCAAGGCCCCCGGCTGGCTGCTAGCGGTGATCTGGCTGATACTCGCAGCCAAAACCGCGCTGCTGGTGCTGCCTGACTGGCGCCGCAAGGTATTCACGGGCCCTGTGTTCAAATGGTTCCAGCGCACCTTGCCGCCTATGTCGCAAACCGAACGCGAAGCGATCGATGCTGGCACCGTGTGGTGGGATGGCGAGCTGTTCAGCGGCCGCCCAGACTGGCGCACCCTGCTCGCCTACCCGGCGCCGAAACTCACCGAAGAGGAACAGGCCTTCATCGATGGCCCGACCGAAGCGCTCTGCGCCATGGTCAGTGACTGGCAAATCGGCCAGGACATGGACTTGCCGCCCGAGGCCTGGCAGCACATCAAGACGCATGGCTTCTTCGCCCTGATCATCCCCAAGGAGTACGGCGGCAAGGGCTTCTCTGCCCATGCCCATTCCCAGGTGGCCATGAAACTGGCCACGCGCAGCGGCGACCTGGCCTCCACCGTCATGGTCCCCAACTCACTGGGCCCGGCCGAGCTCCTGCTGCATTATGGTACCGACGAACAGCGCAACCACTACTTGCCGCGCCTGGCCCGCGGTGACGATATCCCTTGCTTCGCCCTCACCGGCCCGCTGGCCGGTTCCGATGCGGGCGCCATGCCTGACACGGGTGTCATCTGCAAAGGCCAATGGCACGGCGAAGAGGTCATCGGCCTGCGTCTGAACTGGGAGAAGCGCTACATCACCCTGGGCCCGGTCGCTACTCTGCTGGGCCTGGCCTTCAAGGCCTATGACCCAGACCACCTGCTTGGCGAAGAAGAAGAGCTCGGTATCAGCCTGGCGCTGATCCCGACCGATACCCCTGGCGTTGAAATCGGCAAGCGCCACCTGCCACTGGGCGCGGCCTTCATGAATGGCCCTAACAGTGGCAAGGACGTGTTCGTGCCCCTGGACTTCCTCATCGGCGGCAAGGACATGCTCGGCAAGGGCTGGATGATGCTGATGAACTGCCTGTCGGTGGGCCGTTCCATCTCGCTGCCAGCCGTAGGCACAGGCGCGGCCAAGTACACCAGCCTGGTGACCGGCCAGTACGCGAACATTCGCGAACAGTTCAACGTGCCACTGGCCGCCTTCGAAGGTATCCAGGAATCGCTGGCCCGCATCGGCGGCAACGCCTGGCTGATGGACAGCGCCCGCTTGCTGACGGCCAAGGCCGTGGACCTGGGCGAGAAACCTTCGGTGTTGTCGGCCATTCTCAAGTACCACCTGACCGAGCGTGGCCGCGAATGTATCCAGCATGCCATGGACGTACACGGCGGCAAGGGCATCATCATGGGCCCCAACAACTACCTGGGGCGCAACTGGCAAGGGGCGCCGATCTTCATCACCGTCGAAGGCGCCAATATCCTCTCGCGCAACCTGATGATCTTTGGCCAGGGCGCCATCCGCTGCCACCCGTTCGTACTCAAGGAGATGGCACTGGCCGCTCGCGAAGACCGTGACCAGGCGCTGATCGAGTTCGATGAACTGCTGTTGAAGCACATCATGTTCGCCGCCGGCAATGCGGCCAGCACCTTGGTGTATGGACTGGGGTTGGGCCACCTGGAAAAAGTGCCGGGCGATGCCCTGAGCCAGGGCTACTTCCGCGCCCTCAACCGCCAGGCGGCAGCCTTTGCACTGATGGCCGACTTGTCGATGATGCTGCTGGGCGGGGCACTCAAGCGCCGCGAACGCCTGAGCGCACGCCTGGGTGATGTGCTGAGCTACTTGTACCTGGCCTCTGCCGCGCTCAAGCGCTATCACGATCTGGGTTCCCCGGAGCACATGCGAGCGCTGTTGCGCTGGGCAATGGAGGAGAGTCTCGGCCAGGCGGAAAATGCGCTGGACCGTCTGCTCGACAACTTCCCCAACCGCTTCATGGGCTGCGCGCTGCGCGTGCTGGTGTTTCCGTTCGGCCGTCGTCATACAGGCCCCAGTGATGAACTGGATGCCGAAGTAGCCGAACTGATCGGCCGCAGCAAGGGTGACCCTGCACTGGAAGAGCTGCTGGCCGGTTGCTACAGGCCCCAGGCAGAAGGCGACCCGGTGGCAGCGCTGCAGCGAGCCAGCGATCTACTGGACGACACGGCGCCACTGCGCAAGGCATTGCATCAAGCCATCAAGGAGGGGGACGTCCAATCAACCGCCGGCCAGTCCGCCATCGACGCAGCCCTCGCGGCCGGAGTGCTGCAGCCTGGTGAAGGCCTGCGTCTGCACGAAGCCGAGAACGCGCGCAGAAAAGTGATCGACGTCGATGCCTTCGACAAGGCGCAGTTGCTGGCTGAACCGGGCAAGGTGCGCTGACCCTTCGCTCGAAAGGGGGCGCGGCGTATACTCCGCCCCCCGTTTCAGCCATACCGAGGACCCATTCCATGGCCAACCCCAACCTGGAATACCACCTGCAACTGCTCCAGCACCTGCGCACCATCCTGGTTGCACTGGGTGACGCAGAGCAGGTGCCGGAAGAAAGCCACGCCCTGTTCCTCGAACGCTTCGACGAACTGCTGACGCTGTTGCCACAAGACCCACTGGAGAGCCAATACCTGGGCCAAGACCTGATCTGCCAGGTAATCCAGCGCTACCCGCAAATCGCACACCTGGTACCGCGCGACCTGTTGTGGTTCTTTGCTGGCGATTGCCTGCACTTCATGCCAGACGAAGAACTGGCGCTGTACCAGCAATTGGAAGAGCATCGATTTGAAGCCGAACAGAATGGCGAGCCCTTTGACTGGCATCAGGAAAAGCAGTTGTTGAGCAAGCCAGGGCACGGCAGTACTCACTGACCGCCAAGCGCTGTTATCCACTCGCTTCAGCGGCGGGCAGGGCTCGTAAAAAACCGAATGACGTGTCGTAAAATTCAGGCAAGCAACGCGAACTTTCCTACAGATCAGGTGCTTGATTCAGCCTACTCTGCAGCCGTGCCATCGAGCGGAGCATCGTTGTTGTTCAGCTTGAGGCCTTACTTAACACGTCATTTGGACATCATTGTGAAAAAACACTTTGTGGCATTAGCCATCAGCTTATCCAGCACCGCGGCCATGGCCAATACAGGCATTATCAATTTCCAGGGCACCGTCACCACTGGCGGCACTTGCCCTATCGAAGTGGTACACCCAGGCGGCCCAAGCCAGCCTATCCATCTGGGCCACTTCCGCACGCGGGACTTCACTGCTGAGGATCAAAACACCGCAATGGTGCCGTTCTCCCTGCGCATCACGCCTGACGCCTCCTGTAGCATCGACCCCACCAAGAAGGCCTTCGTGAAGTTCTCTCCGCGCTTCGGTGCCGACCCGACTGGCAAGCTGTACGCACTGCAAAGTGGTGTTGGCTACACCAGCAACCTAGCCTTGGAGATCCTCGACCGGAGCAGCACCCCGCTGCCACCAGAGACCGAATCCAATGCCCATGACCTGGACGAAAACCTTCCAACCGATATGCACTTTACCGCCCGACTGAAGACCACAGCGGGTAGCGTGCCTGAAGGGAGAATCGACACCAGCGTCGATTTCCTAGTCGACATCCGCTAAACGATCAATCCAGGCGCTTACAGGCGCCTGGACCGCTATCAAGCCACATCTGTCCAGGTTTTCCGCATGTCCATGCCTCCTCTTTTCTCCGCACTTCGTGCCACAGTGGCCGCCACATGCCTGAGCTTGCTGGCCCCCATTGCCCAGGCAGCACTGACCATCGACAGCACACGCATCGTGTTGCCCAGCAACAAGCGCAGCGCTTCGCTGGTAGTCGCCAACCCCAGCAAAGCTGCCTATGCAGCCCAAGTCTGGGTCAACACGGCAAGTGATGACACCACCACGAGTGTCCCGCTGCTCGCCTCACCGGCACTGTTCCGCCTGGACTCTGGCCGTGAGCAGTTGGTACAGATCAATGTCCTGCCGAACGACCTGCCAACCGATCGCGAGTCGCTGTTCTACTTCAATGTCCAGGAGTTACCGCAGGTCGACCCTGATGCCCGCAACGTGCTGAACATTGCCCTGCGCACACGCATCAAGCTGTTCTACCGCCCAAGCCAGCTCAAGGAAAAACCTGAAACCCGGCTCAACGAACTGCAGTGGTCTGCTCAACAGCTCGATGGTGCTTGGCAGTTGGTCGTGGACAACCCGACCCCCTTCCATTTCACATTCGCCCGCCTCGAGGTCAACGGCGAACAGCTCGACGCCAAGGCAATGGCCATCCCCATGGGGCGGCAGCACTTTCCATTACCGGCGCAAACAGGTAATCAGGACATAGCGCTCACGTTCACCATCATCAACGATTACGGTGGTTTGAGCGCCCCCACGAGCCAAACCGTGACGCGCCATTAGGCCACTCGCTCAACTGAACAGGCTTAGATTGATCGACCTGGTCATCCGCCAACTCTCCCCGCCATCGAAGCTCAATTTCGACGTGATTGTGAACGAACTGGGAACCACGAGCCTCTGCAAGAATGCCTTACCAAGGCGTGTCTTGATGCCTGCGGTCAAATCAGACGCCTTAACCTCATACCCATCCAGCAGCGTTTCCTTGACCTCGCCGCTCCCCGGCAAGACTCCTGATACTTCGATTGTTACTTTTTGCTCAGGGAACATCAGGTACCAGGGGTCCATCAACACATCGGTCCAGGTGCCAACCTTGCTGAGGTAAACTTGCGTCCCCGACACGCCGGCGCCTTGCACATACGGGCTTCGATAAGCACTGGTAGGTGGCGCCTGCACGTTCACCTTACGCACAGCCGAAAGCAATTCGCCCTCCTTTGCTACAACCCGATAGCGCACCTCGACAATCTTGCCGGCATGGGCCACCACCTTGGCCAAGGGGATCTCGTATCGCCTGCTCTGCCCTTGGTATTCGAGCGGCGCGCCAATCCCGTCCAGCGCCAGCCTGACGGTTTCTGCTGTTCCCGTGGCCTTGGGCACCAATGGCCAAGTGAAACTGCGCGGCACAGGCTTGGCTTTTACCTCAAGCTGCTGGTAGCCCATACCGCTGGCCTGTGCGACGTTGTATTTGTTGCCATAGGCCCTGACCCAGCCGCCGGACTTTCGCTCATCCAGGCGCAGTTCACCCATGCGGCTGCGCAACGAACTCAACTCCCCGTACCACATGGTTGGGGCCGCACTGTACAGGGCAAGCACCGACGCTGTGCCCGGGCTGATCATTTTGCTGGCGCCGTCTAGGAACCAGTCGTTGCCCCCGCTGTACCAAGTCGTATGAAAAGGCGCCGAGGTCGACCGGCCCATCGCGCAACGAAAATTGCGCATCGCCAGCAGCCGCGTGCACCAGTTGCAAACTATTAGCCGCGTCAGCGGGCTTTTTCAGAGTAGAAAATAATCTTCATGGCTTCACCTATATGAGAGTTTGACCTCCACGATCACGTGCAGGCCAGCCGCCCCCTCGACTGGCCGACGGCACGCTTATAGATAACGGTGTACTAAAGGGTCGACTGATCTGCCAACCGATCAAGTGGATCGTAACCGTAACTGCCGACTTCCCCTCCCTCAGGCAGTTCAACACTGACGAGACGCCCCAAAGGGTCGTAGCCAAGGATTCGACCGGCTTCATCCCGAACAAGATTGCCATCGGGGTCGTACTCAAGAACAATGTCCTGACGTGCCAGGGTTTCAACTGCCCCCTCTGAAAGTTCCCAGCGCCCGGCGGCATTAACATACTTTTCGCCGCGCAATTTCGTCACCTCAAGGCCCGTCAATTGTGCCGGGTCGTCCGGGTTGTCGAATGCGTAAATAACATCGATACGCCCATCGGCATGCCAGGTGCGCACTGCCTCGATATTATCAAGGTCATCCAGGTAGAAGTCCTGAGATTCAATGACCACACCATAAGGATCGACGGGGGATAATGGCCCCTCACTGGTGTAATACACGAGCCTGGCCCGCGCGTCGTATTCGAAGTGTTCCTCACGTAATAACGCGTTCTCCGCCGGCTTATTTCCAATGTCCGTCAGTGCCTTGCGCACGATGGCATCAACCACACTGTATTCCTGCTCCAGTTCTTGTACGGCATCGGTAAAAATAAAGCGCCGCAGATGCTCCCGCTCGAAATCATCATATTCCAACTCGGTCGTCAGGCGCTGACCTGCAACCTCATCGCCCTCCACCGTGGTGAAACGCCGAGTGCGCCCGAGTTCGTCATATTCAAATACGCTGGACGTTGCCCCCAGAGAGGTCTTCTCGAGCCGCCCCTTGTCATCGTACTCATAGGACTGCAACTGCCCCAGCACATCGGTATAGGCCACGAGACGACCGCGCAGGCTGTGCACATAGTGCATCTCGAAAGGTGCTTCCTGCCCCAGCGTGCGCGTTTCCGATTTAAGCTCGCCGTTGGAGAAATACTCACGCGCCAGCCCTTGGAACTGGGCCGGATTCAGCGCTCGCCCCTCCACCTCGGGCTGTTCGAGGCAGGATATTAACCTGGCGTTCTGCGCATCATATTCATACCGCGCATTGACGTTCGCATCGACAAGGCGCCGCCCCAAAGGTTCTTCACCCAATGGTGGCGCATACTCATACTCGATCATGTGCTGTTTCGGCGTCTTCACGAACCTGGGCTGACGCTGACCATGCTCATATTGCATGGCCCGGCGGCGCCCTCCGGTGATCGAAACGATCATCCGATCAAGGCCGTCGAACAGTTGATGGCCCAGCACGCTTTCGGTTGCACCATCCCGATGGACAACCTTGATCAGGGTCGGTAAGTCCTCACCACTGTGTGCTGCATAGTCGCGATGCACCACTGCACCATCGGCCAGGGTGTGGTCTACCAACCTGTCAAAAGCATCACGGGTGAACGTCACCTGCCCGCCACGGGCGTCGACCTCACGCGCCAGGCGGCCCAGGCCGTCATGGAAGGATTGATCAACACTGTACGGTTTGCCGTCGGTGTAGAAACGCGCCACCCGAGCAGGCTCGCCGAAGCGGTTCAACCAGGTTACCGTTTCGCCGGTGAGCGTCTCGCCGTCAGCCGACTCGCGATACTGCGTCACCACCGGCCCATTGCGCCACTGGGTACTGCCCTGCTGATCGATTCGCTCGTGAACGCGCACCCCGTCCGGGCCGATGACACAGCACGGCTGCCCCCACCCGTCGTATTCATACCGGGTCATCAACTTCAAGTTCTTGCGCTCCAACCAGTCGTACTCGACCTCCTCGACCTTGTTGCCCAAGGCATCGAACGCCACCGTAAAACTGATGCGCGGGGCCTTGCGAGCAAGCGGAGTCAGGCCGAAGTCAGTATCCTGGCGCTCTTCCCGGACCTCACGGCCGAGGCCATCGACATAACTCCAGGTGACGACCCCTTTGACGTCCTCTTGCGTCTGCACCGCCTGTTGGCCTGGAGCAGCCGCCAGCGCGTAGGTGTAATGACGACTCGCTTTGTACTTGGAATCGTTCGGTGACACGGTCTCACGTAACACTCTGCCCACCCGATCGTAGAAGTAGCTGATTTCCACGTCGTTATCGTCACGATTGAGCACGGGCTCGCCAATGAGCACAGATTGCAGCAGTGTCAGTTCCTTGCGCGTATCACGCACACCCTGCTCATCCCCATGATCCTGACCATGATCGAACCCTTCGAGGGTCTCGGTGGTCCTGACAACCGGGTGGCCGACCTTATCGTCTTTATCGTAGTGGAAAGTGTCTTCGACATAGACATACCCCACCTTGGTCACCGCCTCGCCATGGCGGCGTTCTTCGCTCTGTCGCCGTCCGTAACTCAAGCGGTCAGCCGCATCCTGGTAGTACCTGATGGTGGTTTCGCGCAGCGTCGCGCCATCGGTATCGCGTACCAGCGTTTCACGCTCAGGCAACCATTCACCGCCAGCAAGGTTGTCCAGAGGCGCCAGCACGTAGTACGCATAATCGGTCCGCAGAACATCGGCGCCTGCTTCGCCGTCAGTGGCGGGATACACCCAGTTTTTTTGCGGATGTTGAACGAACCCTTCAGCATCGGCGGGGTAGTATTCATGCACCGTACGAATACCGTTGGCTTGGGTCTCCTCGGTCAGGTTGCCGAACGCGTCGTAGTCGGTGGTGACGTTTTCTTCCCGATACTGCCGCGGATCATTCGCCAGGCTCCAATGCTTTGTCATGACGTGGGGTAGCTGGAACTTTTCCGGCTGGTTTTCGAAACGCTGGCCGGCCACTTCGTGGTAGGTGGTGCTGACGGTTTCGACGCAGTCGTCCTGGCGCGTGACCTGTTCGTTCAACAGATGGAAACGGTTGAACGTTCGGGTGATGGTGCGTGCGTCGACTTCGGTCGGGTTGCCGGCGTCATCCGGCTCGCCGGGCACTCTGTAGCGGGCGGTGGAGGTGTATTGGTAGCGGTTGCCGACGAGCTTGTACAGGTTGTCCAGGCCATCGTCCCTCCAGACGATGCCGGTGCCACCGTAGCCGAGGAAGTTCTCCGGGCTGTAGTCGTACTCGGTGACCATTTCTGGCTGGCCAGCACCGGGTTGCACCACATGCCGTTCGACGTTGGGCAGCCAGCGCGTCATGCCATCGGCAGCCGGCGGGAAGCGATGCCCTTGGGTACGGTAGTAGACCCGCTCGGTTCCACCGAGGGGGTTGTCCACCCTGCTGACGCAGCGCAGGTTGCCGAAGCGCTGATACTCGAAGTGCCAACTGGCCTGCTCGTCGGTCGGCAGCACCACATCGGTCAACTCGTCGGCACCGTTACGCGACAGGGTGTAGCGGGCCCAGGGCTCGACCTCGGGGTCGTCGCTGGGGTGCAGGTCGAGCAGTACCTCGTGGTTGCTGCTGTAGTCGATGGCCAGCAGGTCGCGGCCACTGTCGTCGCTCACCCGAACCAGCCGTGGCCCGTCGACATCGCGCTCGTACTCCAGGGTCAAGCCGTGGCCCGAAGGCGCCAGCACGCGCACGGGCAAGGCAATATCCCGGTCGTTGTCCTGCGGCTCCAGCACCTCGACCAGGCCCGACTTGTGCACCAGGCGATAACGCACCCGTTGTTGGTCCGGTTCGCTTTCGTTATGGAAGTGGAAGCTCTCCAGTTTGCGCTCGGCGATCAACGGCTCCACACCCGGACCGTTGTCACTGACCTTGAAGCGCTCCCCGGAACCCAGGCTGAGCATGCTGGCGCGAATCTCGAACTGGCTGAGGTTCAATGCCCAGCCAATGCCAAAGCCTGAGTCCTGGTCGTTCATCGGGCTGAAGTTCAAGCGCAGGGGCAGGCGTGGGCCGCAGAGGTTGTTGCCGATCAGTTCGGGCAGTTGAATACCCAGGCTGTACTGGCCCGTGCGTGGGTCGACGCCATTCTCGATGAAGCTCATGAAGTTGAAGGCGTTGGAATGCACGGCCGAGTCAATGGCTGCTGCCTTCGCGCTACCCATCCTGAGTTCGAGCTGGTTGCGGCTGTCAGGTTGACCCTCAGGAAGGAAGTTGACATTCAACTGGTGCCGATTGCCCTGATGGTCGATCAAGGTGAAACGCATGACCCCTTCGAGGGACGAGCGATAGTCCCCACCGGGCGCCATGCCGTCGTACCAGTACGGCATGTCCCAGACCCTGTCCAGCGTCAACAGCAGGGTACCTTGAGCAAGGTCCTCGCCTGGCTTGAGGTTGTAATCCAGCTTGCCGTGGTAGTTCACGGCGCGCTCTAGCGTCAGCAGTTCCAAGGCCGACTCGTACGACACGCCCAACGGCACACCAGGTGAACCGGGTGGCAATACCGGCCTGAAGGCATACCCTACGTAACTGCAGAACGTTTCGGCGAGCTGCTCGCTCTCCCAACGAACGATCGACGCATGGTCGAAACTGACCTGGTAAAACCTGAGATTGCCATATTCCTGGGTGGCACCGGAGAGTTCCCAATAGTCAGTGGTGTACTTGTAAAAGTTGAAGGTGTCCTGCCTGACGATCTTGCCTCCCTCCGAAGCAACCCGCCTGGGTTTGAATTCGTAGTTGTTCAGTGCCCAGAAAGGCGTTGGGCGCCCGGTCAACTCGACTTCACCTGCATCCTTGCTGATGGTTCTGGAGTTCTGCGTACGGTTGTCATACCCCTTGAACTCGGCATGGAACTTCCTGATTTCCGCTTCGGTACTTTGCACATAGACGCGCAAGGAGACCTTGCCTTCATCTGCCATGGGCTTGGCCGTCACCTGCCGAGCCCCTTGGTAATAGTCATAGCGATTGCGTGACTTGCTCCACCCCCAGCGCAGCCCTTGCGCCGGGTCCAAGCCCTCCACCCCCTCCAGCACATACTCGATCGGGTTGCCGTTCTCCGCGAGCACCTTCAATGTGGACAGCTCAAGGTCACTGACCGGATCCTTGACCACGTCACCATCGCTGTTGCGGAAGTCCTCAGTCTGGATGACGATATCCAGGGCGATCTGCTGCAACCCGTTGGCATAGGCCACGGTGCCGTTAATCGGCACGGGCGTCACCGTGAAGATCAAAACTTTCTTGTAGCGTTCACTGATCATCGAGACCTGCGCGTCCTCGCGCATCAGCTCGATGATGGCATACCCCGCATGACGGTCACGGATATTGGCCATGACCACGGCGACCGAGGTTGAAGGCGATACCGGCGGCGTGTATACGCCTGAGGCAGGGTCGATGTGCCCCTCGCCGAACAAGAGCCAGGCATCGGCCTCGTCGTTCTGCACCTCGAAGGGCACCGAGCTGCCATGGGGCACTTTAGGCACGTGGAATGGCAAGACGTTCAGCACAGCCGGGTAGGCGAGAATTACCACCGTGACCTCGGCTGTATCGCCCCTAATCCCATCAGTAAGACGGATGCGCTCCAACAGGACGGCAGGACTCCGCTCAGGCTCACGGGGCACATAGCTTAGCGAGCCATCGCTCTGGAGGGTCAATTCACCGTATAGCGTCGGTTCCCAGGTCAGGCCAGCATGACCCGCAACATTGAACTCAATCGCTCTTTCCCTACTACGCCATACCGCAACCCGTGGCGTGACCACCAAAGAATCGATAGATTCGACCACCAGCGCGGCATTGACGCTTCCGGGTTCTTCTTCGCCCAGCTGCGCACTGACCAGGATGACCTGACTTTCCCGTGCGAAGTGCGCAACATCCGAGGCCTGGTACTGCCCCTGTGCATTGATTTGCCCGGTCGACCGAGGGTGGCTGATGTTCCTTGCCGTCCATTGCGCCACAGCCTGGCCTTGCACCTTGAAATCCGTGGTCTGTTCGCGGCCAAGGCGCGCCTGCATCGGCTCGACCTGACGCGTTGCGGAACTGGCCTCAATGCTCCCGAACACTACCCGATCATGTGGGGTGTGCTCCTCCTTCATGGCAAACCGCCACGCCTTCGGCAAGCTCAAGTGCCGCAGCAAACGCTCGGCAAGCTCCCCAAGCAAAGGAACGCGCAACTGCTCAGTCAGCAGCGTTACGCCTTGACTGCCATCGGGCAGCAGATAAGGAAACACGCCTGGCCCCGGCCATGTCCCGCCAAAGCGGCGGCCACGCAGGTCCAGTTGAACAATCGCGGCACCATCACCTTCACGCCCCGTGCCCTCTGGTGCAGCCTGGGTGCGCACATTGAGGCCACGCACGGCGAGCGCATCCTGCCCGCTAAGCTCACAGGTCAAGAGCACGAACTGATGGTTGAACACCTCATGCTTCGCCAATTCAGCCTGTATGAAGCGCCCCATGGCCCGCCGAGCCGTCTCGCTTTCACCCAGGTTGGTGACAAACTCTTCGGCTTGACTCAGGTCGAGCACCAGCCGGGCCTGATTGGCTGCAGGATCATCGACGGTCAGCAAGGCAACCGACATCTGCACGTGGTAGCCCATCTCTTCACGCAGGCCATGGCTGCTCTTGAGCCTGGGTGGCTGGGCGACAAACCGTGAATACGACGCGTATTCGCCAGAGATAAACGGCATGATCACCGTCAAGCGATTTCCTGCCCCCGAGACCCCTGCAAAGGAAAGCTGTGGTGGCCCCAGCACCAGCCCTTCGAACACTGCCTGGTCATTACGCTGACCGTCGGTAAAGTAGCTGCCAGTGATGTGCTCAAGAAAATTCGACTGGCTGAGGCCTTCGAGATAACGCAGCATGAGCAATTGCTCGAGCGGCTCACGGCCCAATGCCATGATCGCGCCCCAGCCATGCATGACATCACCCTCTTCCAGACGAGCCAGCAGGGCTTCCTTGGAATTGTTGATCATGATCATGCCCCTTTACTGTGGCAAGATTTGTCATGCGCCATCGCACTGGCCAAACGTAATTCGCCCCAGCCGAGAGTGCGTGGCGCTTGTGCGAGATGAACGAGCTTTTGCGAATGGGTCATTCTGGCCATGGTTCCTTCTCCAATGTTTGTCGCCCTGCTGCTCTTCAGCGCGTACTTGAACGTCCGCCGCGCAGCGTCAAGCGCAGTGAGCGCATTTCAAAATAATGGTATTTGTCGTCGAAACTGACATGTGCATGTACAGTCAAACTTTGATTGAGCATTTGCTGCTCAAGCAGATTCCTGGGTATTAGCAGTTCAAGGCCGTTACGGACTTGCTGGGGGGTCACTTCAGCGTCCCATATAACCTCTTCCACCTCAGCGCGAAAAACGCCTGTGACCCACACCGTCACCCATTGCTTTTCGGCAATGAACACCCAGGGAGCGAGGGTGCAGCTTGCCCCGCTTGGGACGTCCCCCAGATACAAGTCGCTTCCCCTCGCGACCGGGCATTGAAGCTGCGGATACTGGGTGGGTTCAATAGGCAGTATGCGCAGCATGAAGTGCTCTGACTCGACATAGCTGCCGTCATCCCGCACCAGGCGATAAAACACCTTGAACCGCTTCGCCACGGCGTTTTCATTACGCTCCATGTTGGCCGCAATGCTGCCCGCACTTACGTGAAAGCGGCGTGGCTTGTTGGTATTGATCGGCTGGGTAACAATTTCCCGTCCCCGCTCGGCATGCCCCTCCCAGTGCACTTCGATGTGCTCATCTTTGAGAATGTCGACATCGTCAGGCACATCCACTAGTGCACCAGAGGTGACAAGGTAAGCTGCCAACAGACCACCGTCTTTTTCTGCCACGGCATTAAGCACTATCGGCGCTGGCAACTCCCGCGAGCGCAGCACTTGCACGGTCAGCAGCTCAGAGGCAAGGCTGCTGCCTTCGCGAGCGAACTGGTAACCGAGTGTCGCCGCTTGCCCCTGGCTGCTCATCAGCCAACGGGGTTCGAGGGTGAACACCAGGGCACCGCTGTCGATCGAACTTGGGTCAACACGCAACACCTGATACACATTGTCACTGGACAGCCAATACAGCAGCAGACGGTCCGAGACAGCCATGCCCTGATCCAGGTAAGGTGGAATCCTGATCGTCAAACCATCGCGAAAACGCGTAGGGTCCAAGGGGGCACCGGGCACGTGGCCATCCACGCTGGGCGCCGGCAGGCGATCTGGTAGGGTAATCTTCGAGTCCACGCGAAACCGCTGTACGGGCGATACGGCCGAACGGCCATCTTTGAAGTCAATGACATACTCGGCATCGAAGTACTCTCCCTCCAACCGGCGCACCCAGGTTGAGTCAACGGCGGCTTGCAAATGTTGGCCAGGAACCTCGACATTGAGGTTTTTTGTCCAGGTGTGCAGGTTCCCGAGATCGTCCTTACCCGTTAGCGTTATCGCAACCCTATCGCCGGGTTGCATGGCCTGGTAGGGCGGTATTACCAGCGCCATGGAGGCGCCCAGCGCCCGCCAGGCAACGACGAGGTCATGCGACGGTGCGGCCAGGGCCACCGACAAGGTTTCGGCACTTGGCCGTGGCCGCACGCCCACATAGCAAAAACGCCGCATAGACTCCCTCTCGAGCCGTGCTTCATGGATCTCGTAGGAGTAAAACGCCCAGCCACCGGCAGCGCTTTGCACTTCATCATTGCCAATGGTGTACAGCACACCCACGGTTGGATCGACACCACTAGGGACACGGAAAGGGTCTCTGAAATAGTCAAAGCTCTCCCCACTGGGCGCAGCTCCCACCCAGCGTGGAAAAATCTTATCCCCCGCCTTGATGCCGGGATAGTTGATGTATGTCCTCAACGGGTCGGTGCCCAACGCGAGCAAGTCGACTTCATCGTAACGCGTCAATCCTTCTATTTCAGGTTTGGGCAGGTCATTGTTGCGTGGGCGTGCATCACGAAGTGTCGTGGATGCAGACGCACGCTTAAACCAGTGGGCGAAGTTACGGATGAGCGTCATGCCGCATTACTCCATCATGCAAAAAACGATTAGTGGCGGAGCGGTTGCAGGCATTAATAGCGAATCGGCCAACGCGCGACAACTAGCATAATTAACAGGTCGACGGCGCCCACCCGTACCGAAACACAAACGGGTGACACCTGATATTTTTGACAGGTGCGCGGCACTGCGCATTGCCCTAGGCTCAGGACAGGAAGGGTACGTGAATCCAACGATATCCAAGATATTCAGGAGCGTGTTCATGACAGGCAAGAAGGACACACAGGCCACGGGCGTTATTATCATCAGGGAATCAATAGAAAGTAACGACTTCTGCTCCCTGCATATTCCGGACGCCGGCAGCAATCAAACTGTCGTATTGAGAATGAACCAAGGGGACTGTAAAGACAAAGACCCTCGCTTCATTGAACTTAACAGTTTTCCGTCGGCAACAAAGATCCTCCTGACCCGAAATGATAATGGCACGCCGGACGATGCCAGTTGGTGGATTGAACTCAAGACCACACGCAACAATGCCGCATTGGACAATGAAGAAATTACTTACCTGAACACCTATGACGTTGGCAGTTTCATCGAACAGGGTATCGGGGTCATGGTGATTGCCAAGCATGGCACCATCCAGCGCGACGAACTTCGCAGTGTGCGCGTCGTTACCTCGGCCGCGCCGCCGCGCGCTGAGCGTCTGCAGCGCTAATGCTCATCTTGAATGGGAGATGACAATAATGTTCTTGAATTCCAATGCGTTCAATTTCATGAGTTTCGTCCAGAACAACGTCGATCCGCGCACGGGCCAATACAACCTGGGCATCGAACTCCCCGAACTGATCGGCAACAACCTCTGCGGCCCACGCCTGCCCCTGCGCTTGAACTTCAGCCCGATGAACGACCAGGACTCAGGCTTTGGCATTGGCTGGGCATTGAACCTCAGCCAGTTCGAGATTCGCGCCAGCATGCTCAGCCTGGGTTCCGGGGAGCGCTTCAAGGTCAGTGACAACGGTCCGGGTGTGGAGCCGTTGATCGCCGAGCGCAAACTGGAGAGCTTCCACTTCCATAACGAAAGCGAACCGGACCAACAGCGGGTGCGTTATCGCCTGGTGCACAAGTCGGGCCTGGTCGAGGTGCTGGAGCCGCAGGACAACGACCGGGATATTGCCTTGCCCGTGCGCGTGCTGGCGCCTTCGGGCCACGGCTTGACCCTGGAGTACGAGCGCGATGTCGACGGGCCACGGCTGGTTCGGGTGAGCGACGACAGTGGCCGCGACCTGCTGGCCATCGACTACAGCAGCAACCACGAGGTACTGCTCGACCTGCACCCCAGCGACGACCCCGAGGTCGAGCCCTGGGCCCGCTACACCCTGTCGCGTAACGGTGCCGACGAGTTGACCGATGTGGTGCTGCCGACCGACGAGCAGGCCAGTTGGCACTTCGAGTATCAGCGCTTCGGCAACCTGCGCTGCGTCAGCAGGGTGGACAACCCCCTCGGTGGAACCGAGCGGGTCTACTACCGTACCCAAGGGCATCGCTTCCCGCCGGCTGCCGATGGCCTGACGCGCTGGCTGCCCAACGTCGAACGGCATGTGGTGCAACCCGGTGCTGGCCAGCCAGAAATGGTCACCGAGTACGACTACAGCCCGGAGAACTTCCTCGGCTACGGTGGCACCGGCATCGTCTGGAGGGACGATGGCCTGGACAACCTGTACAAGCTCGTCGGCAACCGCTACCAATACACCTCCACCGCCCGCTACAGAGTGCCCGGCGAGCCGGATGACGCCGGCAACCCGACCGAAGTCGACGCACGCACCATCACCCGAACGTTCAACCGTTTCCATCTGTTGAATGAACAGGTCACGCGCCAGGACGACTGCGTCGAAACCGTCAGCACCACCTACCACGAAGTGGCCGGCCAGCGTTTCGAAAACCAGCCGGAAAAGTTCCAGCTACCCCACGTCATGACAAAAGTCTGGAGACTGGCGAATGATCCGCGGGAGTACCGGGAAGAAAACGTCACCACCGACTACGACGCGTTCGGCAACCTGACCGAGGAGACCCAAGCCAACGGCATCCGTACGGTCAATACCTACCACCCGGCCAATCCGGAAGGTTTCGTCGGCACTCTGGAAAGCCTGACGGTATATCCAGCCGACTGCTCGGTGGAGCCAGGCCACGAGCCAGCACAAACTATTCGCGTCCGTTATCAATACCGCCAGCTCGCACCTCTACCGCCTGCGCAGGGGTACAAAGCACAGGAAGACTGGTTGCTACGCAACGAGGAAGAGATCTTCCAGGTATTGATCGACAGTGAAAGCAAAGAGCAGGAGCAATCGCTGCAAAAGACAGAATGCGGGTATTTGGAGGACAGCAGCAATGCGTTCCTGTATGGCCGCATGGACCATCAGTCAACGACCCTGAATGGCACCACCGCTCGCAGTCAATGGAAATACAAACGGCTGGATGACGAAGCCGGGCTGCCCACGCTGCTGTCGACCGAGCATACCTATACAGCCCCAGGCGGCACCCTACAGCGCAAGATCGAACAGATCCAGCATGTCACCACCGGTGGCTTGTATCAGCAACAGGACCTCAACGGCGTCATCACCCGCTACCGCCACGACAAGCTCAACCGGATGCTGGAAGAAACAGTGGGCGCAGACACCACCGAGGCTGCAACGCGCCACTACGCGTACCGTCTGCTCAACCAGAACGATCGTGGCCAGGCTTTCGAAGAAGCGACCGACGTCAAAGGCGTACTCACCCGTACTTATCTGGACGGCGCTAGCCGTACACTGCGCCAGGAACTGCAAACCCTCGACGAAAACAAGCAACCGCAGACACTGCCTGTGCACTACCAGGCACGCTATGACCCTCTAGGAAACCAGGCCGGCGAGACCCTTTACGACCACTACACACAAGACGGTGAAGAACGGGTAGTAGCAGTAGACTTCAGCTTCAGCTACGACGGCTGGGGCCAGCGCTGCAAGGTCGAGCGACCCGATGGTGTAATCGAACACCGGGACTTCTCACCCTTTGGTGCCAACGGCAACCGTATCAAGACATGGATCACCAGCGCCAAAAACCCGAAGCTGAAGCGCCGACAGCAGGTCAGTGAGTTCAACCGGTTTGACAAGCCCGTGTATGAGTATCGCCTGGACGGCAACCGCGAAGTTGGCAGGCACGACTACCAATACGACGGGCTTGGCCGCAGCACGAAGGAGACGCTCGCACTCCAAGGCAACCTCGACGCGCCCACCCTGCGTTCGACCCATTACCATTACGATGCCTGGGGCCGCATGCACAAGACCCAGCGCCCCGATGACAGCCTGCTGGAGCGGCAATTCGCGGCGCACAGCCTCAGTGAGCTGACCACGCTGTTCCAGGTGCGCAAACCTGCCAACGGCGTTGCTCGGCCTGTCTGCAAACGTGAGTTCGATGGCTTGGAACGTCTTGAGAAAATCAGCGTAGGGCCACGGGTAGAAGACTACACGTACCAAGGCTCTCAGACCCTGGTCCATCAGCGCACCGCCTACCGCATGGAAAACGGCAACCCCGGCCAGGACAAGCGCGTCATTACCTATGGCTACAAACCTCAGCTGACCGACCAACCGCAGACGATCGAAACGACTCGCCAGCAGGGCGGCAAAGGGACGGCAGCCAACCTGGCACGCTTCGACTACGAAGAAAGTGCGGCGATCACGAGTGCCAAGGAAGATACCCAAGGGACGCGCAGCTACACGTACACCCCACTGGGCTATCTGCTCCAGGAAAAATGGGACAGCAAGGACAGCACCGGCTATCACGTCGACTACGCGCACTCGCCGCAAGGTCGCCTGCTGTCGCGCCAGGACAGTGACGGCCAGGCAGTCGTGCATGCGTATGACGCCCAGGGGCGAATTGCCCACACTCGCCAGCAGTCATTGAAAGCCGCATTCAGCTACGACGAAGAGGGGCTGCTTGAAAGCACCGAAACGGTCGATGAGGCCAGTGGCCGCCGCGTGCTGTGCTCGCTGCAACACGACACCCTCGGCCGCGAAGTAAAACGCACCTTGAGCGTTGACGGCGGCGTGGCCCATGAGTTGCATCTGGTGTGGCGAGATGACGACCTGCTGCTTGAGCGCCGCCTGGAGAAAGACGGCACCGTGTTGCTCAAGGAGAACTTCGAGTACGACGCGCTCAACCGTCTGGCCTTCCATGACAGCGAGGGCCCCCTGCTGCCTTGCAACGCCAAAGGCCGGCCGATCATCAGCCAGCGGTTCGATTTCGACGAACAAGATAACTTGACCCATTGCCGAACCTGGTTCGACGACGACGAGGTGGATGACGCCGACTTCACCTACCTGGCCGATGGCAGCTTCCAGCTCGCCGCAGTGGCCCACACGCTGGTTACCGATTACCCGGCCCGCCAAGCCTTCAGGTATGACGAACTGGGCAATGCTCTCAATGACGAATGGGGGCGGCGCCTGGTCTATGACAGTGTGGGGCGCTTGCAGGAAGTACGCGACGCCGATGACGACGACCAGGTCCTGGCCAGTTATCGCTATGACGGCCATGACCAGCTGTATGCCGCGCGCTACGGCACCGCAGCCGAAGTACTGCGTCGCTACCAGGGCAACCAGGTCGACCGCACCGTGCAGGACGGCCTGCTGACCCACTACCTGTACCAGAACGAGATGGCGCTTGGCCTCAACCAATGGCGAGGGGACCAGTTGCAGGACAGCCGTCTGCTGCTCAGCGATGCCCAAGGTACTGTCCTCGCCGAATATGACGCCGACGGCTTGCGGCCGAAACAGGAGGCTACCGGCGAACTGCACCCGACCACGTACAGCGCCTATGGCGAACGCCCGGAAGATAACGGCCTGCGCACACTGCTTGGGTTCCTCGGCGAGTTGCGCGACGAGCTGTTCGGCTGGTACATGCTGGGCCGAGGTTATCGCGCCTACAACCCCAGCCTCATGCGTTTCCACAGCCCCGATTCGCTCGCCCCCGAAGAGTCAGGCATCAACCCTTACCTGTACTGCCTCGGCGACCCGGTGAACTGGCGTGACCCCACCGGCCATCGCAGCGCCTATGGCTATGGCAAGGAAAACCCCACCGACCGCAGCTACCACCCGCCTTACATCGATCCAATCGAGAGACCGAAAGGAGGCTGGGCGCAATGGCTTGGCGTAGGTATCGCAGGATTGTTCCTGGTGATTTCCGCCGTGACGATGCCTTGGACTGCGCCCTTGAGCATTGGCTATGTCGTCGCCATTGCCGGGCTCGGCATGCAGGCGGCGGGTGTCGGGTTGCAGGTCGCGGCGATATATACCGAGGATGAAAACCTGGCGAATACGTTCTACATGCTCTCGAACGCGTTGCAGATCGTGGGGGGGCTGATGTTCGGGATTGGGCGAGGGATGGCTCTCAAGGTAGCGAAGGAGCTAAAGCATTGGACCAAACACCCACTTATGCAGCCAGGCTCTAAATTTGAGCTACCACGCCCTAAATTTAGTTCACCGCGCTCGCCGATAAAGCTATCAACAACGGGAGGAGATCCCATCATTACTAGGGGTACTCCCATGAGTGCTCAGACTACAGCAGGCAATTCAAGTGTTCGCTCAACCTCCAGTCAGGTGTTCAAGAACATGGAAAATAATACGCAATGGCGGAGCCTCACTACCAAAAACAGGGCAATTTATTCACCTGGAACACCGGGAGAATTCTACTTCACCTTACCCACTTCCGGGGCATCTGGGGCACCTTGGGCTCCCGTCACTAGACCCTGGAGTTTTTCTTTACTAAACGCCTTGTCCTCCCTTTAACTTTTACTCTAATCCGCTCTTGATTCCCTGCCGCCTTTAGCGGCAGGGGATTTCCCCCGTCTTAACCTGCAAGCCGCGACAGTACAGATGTTCCGCTCCTCAGAACAGAATTTTCCTACATCCCCCGCCTCCCCATCCTTCATATCCTCTGGCCATCAGCTCACCCCCCTGCCCAACGTCTTGAGCAGTTGAATCGACCAGGAAAGCTCCATGCCACAGCTTGAACGGCGCAGGCCACTGCCGTCGCGTCCGCGTTTTGCCTCGCTTTTGCCCATTGCCGGTGGCGGACTGCTGCTGGCCTTCGCACCACCGGCACTGGCCACAACCGCCCCGGCGCAGTTCCACACTGCCTTCATGCGTCAGGCCCCCGGCCAGCCACAGGACGCCGGTCAACAGGCGCTGCAGGGGTTGCAGGCGAACACCCCGCTAGCCGCAGGACGCTACCGGGTCGAGCTGCTGGTCAACCTGAGTTCGGCAGGCCAGCACGAACTGGACTTCCACGACCCCCTTAACGGCCAGGGCCTGCAAGCGTGCCTGAGCGCCGACCTATTGCGTGAACTAGGGCTGCGCGAGCAGGCCCTGGAGGTGCCGCTGCCCAGCGACGCGAGTTGCATCGACTTGCCAAGCCTGGTGCCGCAAGCGGAGGTGGACTTCAACCCCGCGCTGCTGCGCTTGAGCATATCGATTCCACAAATCGCCCTGCGCCGCGACATCAGCGGGCAGGTGCCCGTAGAGCGCTGGGACCCTGGCATCAACGCAGCCTTCGTCAACTACCAGGCGTCCGCCCAGCACAGCCGAGGTCGAGGTGGCAGCCGCAGCAGCCAGGACCTGTACCTGAGCAGCGGCCTGAACCTGGGCGCCTGGCAGTTGCGCAGCAACCAGGCATTGCGCCAGGACCACACTGGCCAACACAGCTGGACCCGCAGCAGCACTTATGCCCGCCGCGACTTGCCGGCCTTGCGCGCCAGCCTGACCCTCGGCGAAACCTTCACCAACAGCGAAGTATTCCGCAGCCTACCGTTCAAGGGCGCGCAGATGGCTTCGGACCACGAAATGCTCCCCGATGCCATGCAGAGCTATGCGCCGGTCATCCGCGGCGTGGCACAAACACGCGCCAAGCTGGAAGTGCTGCACAACGGGTACCCGATCTACGCCACCTACGTCGCGCCAGGCCCCTATGCAATCGACGACCTGAGCGTCGGCGCCGGCCACGGTGAGCTAGAGATCGTTCTCACCGAAAGCGATGGCCAGGTGAGCCGCTTCACCCAACCCTATTCGTCACTGGGCAACCTGCTGCGCGAAGGCATCTGGCGCTATACCGCCAGCCTCGGCCGCTACAACGGCGCCGAACACATCGACTCCCCCAAATTCTGGCAAGGCACCTTTGCCCGCGGCGGTGCCTGGGACACCACCCTGTACGGCGGCGCGATGAACAGCGACTATTACCGCGCCGGAGCCTTCGGCCTGGCACGCGATTTCGGTTCGATAGGCGGCTTGTCGTTGGATGTCACCCATGCCCGTAGTGACCTGGGCAGCAGCCTCGGCCAGGTTACCGGCAACAGCTTCGCCATGCGCTACGGCAAAAGCTTCCAGACCAACACCAACCTACGTTTCGCTGGGTATCGCTATTCCACCGAAGGGTACAGAGACTTCGACGAAGCCGTGCAACAACGCTACGCCGCCGCCGATTACCTGGGCAACCGCCGCAGCCGCCTCGAGGCCTCTGTCTATCAGAACCTGGGCAAGCGTGGCTCGTTGAGCCTGACCCTGACCCAGGACGATTACTGGAACAGTAACTTCCAGCGACGCCAGTACCAGCTGCAGTACAACACCCAGTACAGCAACTTGGGCATCAACTTTTTTGCCTCCCAGACTTTAAGCAGCAACCGCGCCGAAAACAGGCTGTTCGGCGTGAGTTTTTCACTGCCGCTGGATTCACCACGCTATCGCAGCGCGACCTTCGACGTGCGCCGTTCCAATGGCGCCTATAACCAGCGCGCAAGCCTGGGGGGCAGCCTCAACGACAAGAACCTGGATTATCGCCTCTCGGCCAGCAACGACGAGCAGCAACGCAAAAGCGCCGAACTGTCACTCGGCTACCTGGGCGAACAAGTCAGCCTTGGCGCCGGTTACACGCAAGGTGCCGACTACAGCAGCGTATCGGTGAATGCCAGTGGCGCCCTGCTGGCCCATAGCCAAGGGCTGACACTGGGCAACTATCTGGGCGAAACGGCTGCCTTGGTGCATGTCCCGGACATCGCCGGCGTTGGCGTGCAGAACACCGGCAAGGCGCGCACCAATAGCGATGGCTACCTGTTGGTCCCACACTTGCGGCCCTACCGCAGCAACACGCTGATCCTCGAAACCGATGATCTGGGCCCGGACGCGATCATCGAAACCGGGACCCTGCAAGTGGTGCCGCAGCGCGGCGCGCTGGTCAAGGCACGCTTCGAGGCACGGCGGGTGACCCGCCTGGTGCTTACCTTGCAACAGCCCGATGGGCGCCCAATGCCCTTCGGTTCGGTGGTCAAGGATGAGCAAGACCAGACATTGGCGGTAGTCGGCCAGGCAGGCCAGGCCCTGGTCGCCATCGAGGCGCCGCAGCAGACACTGCACGTGAGCTGGACCAACCAGCAGACGCCGCACTGCCAGATACACATCAATCTCGAAGACATGCACCAGGATGGCGGTTATTACCTGCAAACCGTGCAGTGCCAGCCTCAATGACCCGATCACGCTCTGCGGATAGACTCCCATGCACATTACTTCACGCCCACGTTTTCGCCCCGTATCCCTGGCAGCTTACGCGCTCCTGCTGTGGCCGTTCGCACAGGTTGCGCTGGCTGACTGCACCTATGATCCCGGCCATTCTGGCCCGATAAACTATGAAGTGGACATGGGATCAGTATGGATGCCCCGCGATGCACCGAATGGCACGGTCATTGCCACTGCAAGCCCACTGTTGGAGGCGCGCACCCGCCTGATGTGCCACTTTGAAAGTGGCAGAGAAGTGTTCGCCATATTGACCAATACTGCCCCTATCGCCGTACTGTCCACGCCGTTGGCGGGCAATAGCGCCCGGCAGATCCCTATTCTGCAAACCAAGATTCCCGGTATTGGGGCAACGATTGAGGTAGGTGAACCTTTCGATGGCAACGCGGTGAGCTACTCGAATCGATTCAGCGCCGACCCAGGCACGCCGAACGCCATTCCTTACTCCGGCGCCATGCGCAAACGCACGCCCAGCCCCGCGCAGATGTACTGGTTCAAACCAACGGTAACCTTGATCAAGATTGGCCCCATCGCACCCGGGCCACAGCGTATCGACGAAGAAATGTTCCGCGGCATCATCGATATGCGAGGCGATGTCATGGATTTCAGGCTCAGGGCCACGATCAATCATGCCCAGTGCACACTCAGGCCCGATGCGGTCAGTGCCGACCCCGTGCAACTCGGTGACCATACGCTGGCCGACTTCACCGGGACGGGCTCGACCACCGTGAAAGTGCCCTTTCACATTCGCCTGAACGACTGCCAGGATGACAGCTCAGGCAGTGTGGCCATGGCGCATATTCGCCTGGACGGCGCCCGAGGATCGAGCAGCCTGGACCGGAGCCAGGGCTTGTTCAGCCTGACCAGCAACTCGACAGCCAAGGGAATTGGTATTCAGCTGCTACGCGATGACGGGTCGAGCATGCTGCTGGAAGAGGAAGTGCCAGTGAAGAGGCTGGCAATCGGCGAGACTCGCCTGGACTTCCAGGCTCGCTACTATCAAACAGATTCGAAAGTTGAGCCTGGCCTGGCTGAAGGCGCACTGAACTTCACCATCAGCTACAAGTAAATGCGCCCCCTGTCCAGTGCTGCCAGGCAGCACCGGACAGGATAAAAACCCAAACGACAAAAACGACAGAAGGGACTTTCGTCCCTTCTGTCGTTTACGTGTTTGGAGCGGGAAACGAGACTCGAACTCGCGACCCCGACCTTGGCAAGGTCGTGCTCTACCAACTGAGCTATTCCCGCATTGTGAAGCTTTACCGCTACCGGCGTGAACGCACTGAAGACCTTCACCACCACTGTACCGCATAGACGCCACAGTATTTAAACTGGAGCGGGAAACGAGACTCGAACTCGCGACCCCGACCTTGGCAAGGTCGTGCTCTACCAACTGAGCTATTCCCGCAAATGGCGTCCCCTAGGGGACTCGAACCCCTGTTACCGCCGTGAAAGGGCGGTGTCCTAGGCCACTAGACGAAGGGGACACACAACACTTTTCAGTGCGCCAGGTATTGAACCTCACGATTCAGCCTGGGCTTTCTTTTCCTGCCCCGCCGTTAAGCGTTGCCGGAGAAACTGGAGCGGGAAACGAGACTCGAACTCGCGACCCCGACCTTGGCAAGGTCGTGCTCTACCAACTGAGCTATTCCCGCAAATGGCGTCCCCTAGGGGACTCGAACCCCTGTTACCGCCGTGAAAGGGCGGTGTCCTAGGCCACTAGACGAAGGGGACACGCTGCAAGCATTTACATGCTGCTTTCACTTCCTGCCGCGTTCCGCTGTGTGCTTTACGCTGCAAGTGGCGCGCATTCTATGGATGCGACGGGGAGCCGTCAACCCCTTTGTAGAAATTTATTTAAATCAATGACTTCGGTCCATCTGAGTGCCCCTGCCAAGGAGTACCCGAGGTTTGGCGTTGATTTTCTGACGGCACCTCGGCAAGCTCGGTATCAATGTGCCGGCATCCGGTAGCGCTATTGTAGTTATAGGGCACGTGGCCGATATAAAAAGAGATTTGCCTGCCAGGGCCTCTCGCGGGCAAGCCTGCTCCTACACTGATGCATAACTTCTTCATGAGGCATTAACGGTGACACCACTTCTGATCACCCTGCTCATCGTGGCGGGTATCGCGTTACTGATCGTGATCGGCTACCTCAACAATGTGGTCGAAAACAGCAAGCTCGAACGCGCGCGGCTGAAAGTCGAGCTGGCCGATCGCTTGCGTCGCTGTGGCGAAATCACCGAGACCTTTCCCGGCCAGTTCATGACCCCGGCGCTCAAACTGCTGCTGACCCGCCTGGAGCTGAACCTCAACCAGCGGCAGTTGGCGGTGGACAAGCACAACGCCGAGCTCAAGGCGCGGATTGCCGAACTCGAAGGCCTGATTGCCCTGGGCGAAAAGATCCCGGTGAACAACCCCCCCAACCCGATCCAGGCCGAGGCCAAGGCCAAGGACGTGCGTTTTCTGCTTGAAGCGCTGCACAACCAGGTAGCCCGCGCCGCCCAGGAAGGCTTCCTGCCCGCCAGCGAGGCCAAGCAATGGGTCAAGGAAGTCCGTCATATCCTGGTGCTGTTGCACATCGAGTTCTTCAACAACCTTGGCCAGCAGGCCCTGCAGAAGGGCCAGCCGGGCCAGGCGCGCCTGGCTTTCGAGCGTGGTGTGCAGTACCTGCGCAAGCAGCCGGAGCCGAAAGTGTATGAAGAGCAGTTGACCTACCTGGAGAAACTGCTGGCCCGCGCCAATGCGCAGGTGCTGGACCAGATGGAGCCGGCACAGAACGAGCAGAATGAATTGAATGAAGGTCTCAAGACCGATGAGGAAGAGACCTGGAAGAAAAAAGCAATGTACGACTGATTCGGTAATCCTGTACCGCTCCCACAGGGGCCGGTACAGGCAAACACACTCAGCAGTCGGTCAATTCCAGGAAGATCGCCACCAGGCGCTCCATACCTTGCTGATCATCCTCACTGAAACGCCCAAGCTTCGGGCTGTCCAGGTCCAGCACGCCAATCAACCGCCCCTCTTTCACCAACGGGATCACCAGCTCGCTGTTGGACGCACTGTCACAGGCAATGTGCCCCGGGAACGCGTGCACATCCTCGATCCGCTGGGTTTGCCGCGTAGCCGCCGCTGCACCGCACACACCCTTGCCGAACGGAATCCGCACACAGGCCACCTGCCCCTGGAACGGCCCGAGCACCAGCTCATCGTTACGGTTGAGGTAGAACCCCGCCCAGTTCAGGTCATCCACCTGGTTATACAAGAACGCCGAAAACTGCGCGGCGTTGGCGATGAAGTCACGCTCGTCGGCAAACAGCGCCTGCACTTGCGCAGCCAGCAGGCGGTAGCCGTCAAGGCCGGTACCACTGGCATTGAGGTCGATCATTTATTTCTGCTCCAGCAATTGCAGCCCGACCCAGTAGCGGGCGAACTGATAGGCACAACGGCCATTACGGTTGCCGCGGCCGGTGGCCCAACGCACGGCGAGGATGTCCAGGGCTTCGTCACGCTGCCAACTCAGCCCGGCAGGGCGCGCCAACTGGCCGATCCAGTGTTCGACCACGTTGAGGAAGTGGTCTTGGGTGAAGGGGTAGAACGACAGCCACAGGCCAAAACGGTCAGACAAGGCGATCTTGTCTTCCACCGCCTCGCTGGGGTGGAGCTCGCCATCGACCCGCTTCCAGTTCTCGTTGTCGCTCTCTTTCTCGGGCACCAGGTGGCGGCGGTTGGAGGTGGCGTACAACAGGACATTGTCCGGAGCCTGCTCCAGCGAGCCGTCGAGCACGCTCTTGAGCACCCGGTAGTCGCCCTCGCCGGCTTCGAACGACAGGTCGTCGCAGAACAGGATGAAGCGTTGCGGCAGTTTCTGCAGTTGCTCGACTACCCGCGGCAGGTCGGCCAAATGGTCACGTTCGATTTCGATCAGGCGCAGGCCGGCACCTGCGTGCTCGGCCAGCAGGGCGCGCACCAGCGACGACTTGCCGGTGCCGCGCGAGCCCCACAGCAGCGCGTGGTTGGCCGGCAGGCCGTTGATGAACTGGTGGGTGTTACGGCCCAACTGGTCACGCTGCTGGTCGACGCCAATCAGGTCGGACAGGCGAATGTCCAGGCTGACTTCCAGCGGCATCAGGTAACCGCTGCGGCCATCGCGCTGCCAGCGGGCGGCCAGAGTGGTGTGCCAGTCGATGTCCGGGCGCAGTGCCGGCAACAGGGGTTCGAGGCGCGCCAATACCGATTCGGCGCGGTCCAGGAAAGCAATCAAGCGGGCGTCCATGACGACTCCTACACATTCAGATTCGGGGCGGCAATAGCCGCCAGCAGCCGGGGTTGATCGGCTATGCTTGCGCAGCGCAAGGGACGAGAAACCGGCTCGGGACTCATGGATATAAAGTTCACCAATCGCCTGTCATACAAGCAAGCCCGGTTGACAGTCCTGGTCGGCTTCATCCTGGGAACATTGCTCAGTCTCATCCAGATCGGCATCGATTATGCCAGCGAAGACGCGTCCATCAACCGCGAAGTGCGTGCACTGCTGCAAATCAGCCACAACCCGGCTTCACGCATCGCCTACAACATCGATGCGGAACTGGCCCTGGAGCTGACCCGCGGCCTGCTGCAATCGCCGGCGGTGGTCCGCGCGCGGCTGATCGACAACAACGACACCGTGCTGGCCGACGTCGAGCGCCCGCGCCTGGAAGACCGCTACCGGCCGCTGAGCGACTTTCTGTTCGGCGAACAGCGCCAGCTGCAGGACCGCCTGTTCCTTGCCCACATGCCCGAAGAATACCTTGGCACCCTGTACCTGGATGTCGACACTTATGCCTTCGGCAGCCGCTTCCTCGACCGCGCCGGCGTCACCCTGCTCACCGGTTTTGCCCGCAGCCTGGTGCTGACCGGCATTCTGCTGGCGCTGTTCTACATGATGCTGACCAAGCCGCTGGTGAACGTGATCGGTGCGCTCAGCGCCAGCGACCCGCGCAAGCCACGGCAAACCCGGCTGGAATGCCCCCACGGCCACGAGCACGATGAAATCGGCGTGCTGGTCAAGGTCGCCAACCAGCAGTTCGTTAGCATGGCCACCGAGATCGAGCAGCGGCGCACCGCCGAGAACCGCCTGACCCAGTACCTCAACGAGCTGGAAGACATCGTTTCGGCGCGCACCGACCAGCTCAAGGCCAGCAACAGCAGCCTGAGCCAGTCCAATCAAGAGCTCGAAGAAGCCCGCCGTCGCGCCCTCGACATGGCCCAGGCGCGGGCGGCCTTCCTAGCCAACATGAGCCATGAGATCCGCACCCCGCTCAACGGCATGCTCGGCATGATCGCCCTGGCCCTGGACAGCCCGCTGCCCAACGAGCAGCGCCAGCAGATGACCATCGCCCACGACTCGGGCAAGGTGCTGGTGGAGCTGCTCAACGATATTCTCGACCTGTCCAAGTTCGATGCCGGCCAGCTGGAACTGGAGCATATCGCCTTCGACATGGGCTCGATGGTCGAGGACACCGCCAACCTGCTGTCACAGAACACCGCACAAAGCGTCGAACTGACCTGCCTGATCGCCCGCGACTTCCCCAGCAGCGTGCTCGGCGACCCGACACGGGTGCGCCAGGTGGTCAGCAACTTGTTGTCCAACGCGCTCAAGTTCACCCGTTTCGGCCGCGTCGACATACGTTTGGCAAAGATCGTCGGCGGTGTGCGCCTGGAGGTTCGCGATACCGGCATAGGTATCCCGGAAGAGGCCCAGGCGCGGATCTTTCAGCCGTTCACCCAGGCAGGCGCCGGCATTACCCGCCAGTACGGCGGCACCGGCCTGGGCCTGGCCCTGACGCGCAACCTGTGCAAGGCCATGCACGGCCATCTGCATATTCAGTCCGAGCCGGGCTTTGGCAGCCGGTTCAGCGCAGAGTTGCCGCTGACCGTCCACACCGAGGCTATCCCGCCCGCGCTGCTGCAGGGGCGTGTGGTGGCCTTGAGCAATGCCGGCAGCGGGCTGCATGAACTGTTGCAAGACCTGTTACCCGCCTGGGGCCTGGCGTACCAGCGCCATGACAGCAGCGCAGGCCTGGATGCCACGCAGATCGACCTGCTGATCACCGATGACCTGGAGCATCTGTTCGAGCTGCGCCCAGCGATGAAAACGCCCCTCCTGCTGGTGACCGCCTATGGTAATTTCCTCTCCAGCGAGCAGTCCGTCAGCCTGGCGCCTTTGCATCAACTGGCCCGGCCACTGGCCCGCAACGCCCTGTACCAGACCCTGCGGCGCACCCTTCAAGGCCATGAGCCCGAGCACCCGCTGGCCAACCCGAGCACGGCTGCGGAACAAGGCCGCGCGCGGATTTTGCTGGTGGAGGACAACCCGGTGAACCAGCTGGTGGCCAAGGGCATGCTGGCCAAGCTCGGCTGCCAGGTGCAAGTGGCCAGCCAGGGTGCCGAGGCCTTGGAATGCCTGGAGCAGGACGAGTTCGACCTGGTGCTGATGGACTGCAACATGCCGGTGATGGATGGCTACGAAGCCAGCCGACGCATTCGCCAGAGCGGGCGCTGGCCTGAGCTGCCGATCGTCGCGCTGACCGCCAACGCCATGCCCGAGGAGCGTGAGCGCTGCCGCGCCGCAGGCATGAACGACTACCTGGCCAAGCCGTTTCGCCGCGAAGAGCTACTGGCACTGGTCGATCACTGGGTGCCCGTCAGCGGCTGAGCAGGCGCTCGATATCCGCTTCCAGGGCCTGCGGCTTGGTGGTCGGCGCATAGCGCGTGACCTGGCCGCTGGCCGGGTCGAGCAGGAACTTGGTGAAGTTCCACTTGATCTTCTGGCTGCCCAGCAGGCCCGGGGCACGTTGCTTGAGCTCGACGAACAGCGGGTGCGCACCGGGCCCGTTGACCTCGACCTTGCGAAACAACGGGAAGCTCACGCCGAAATTGCGCTCGCAGAACTGCGCGATTTCCCTCGCTTCGCCCGGCTCCTGCTTGCCGAACTGGTTGCAGGGAAAGCCCAGTACCACCAGGCCACGCTCGCGATAGTGCTGCCACAGCTGCTCCAGGCCCTTGTATTGAGGGGTGAAGCCGCACTGGCTGGCGGTGTTGACCACCAGCAGGGCCTTGCCTGGGAAGTCACCGAGTTTCTTGTGCTCGCCGCCCAATGTCACGCAGGGGATATCCAGCATCGATCCAGCCATGTTCGGGCTCCGGTCAGTCGCGCGGTTGCAGGTCGATGCACACCGAGTTGATGCAGTAACGCAGGCCGGTCGGCGGTGGGCCGTCGGGGAACACGTGGCCCAAGTGGGCATCACAGCGGGCGCAGGTGACTTCGGTGCGGATCATGCCGTGGGTAGTGTCGCGGATTTCGATCATCGCGCGGTCTTCGATCGGCGCGTAGAAGCTCGGCCAGCCGCAGCCGGAATCGAACTTGGTCTGGGCATCGAACAGCGGCAGGTTGCAGCAGATGCAGTGGTAGATGCCGTCGCGGCGCTCGCTGTTGTACTTGCCACTGAACGGGCGCTCGGTACCTTTCAGGCGGCACACCTGGTACTGCTCGGGGTCGAGCATCGACTGCCATTGTTCAAGTGTCTTGTCGATCTTTTGCATGTAGGGACCTCGGCAGGCTTAATTTCACCCCGCGCCGTCTTTTCCGTAACGCGGGTGGCACGTATATTAGGTGGCTTCGTGTGCCAGGCGTTCAGTCTGGCACCCGCGCCCTGCCCTTTCAAACCTTTCGACGGGGCGTTGCGCGTATTCTCAACCGGGACCCCATCATGCAGTTCAGCAAATCGAACAAGCTCGCCAATGTCTGCTACGACATTCGCGGCCCAGTGCTCAAGCACGCCAAACGCCTGGAGGAGGAAGGCCACCGCATCCTCAAGCTGAACATCGGCAACCCGGCGCCGTTTGGCTTCGAGGCGCCGGACGAAATCCTTCAGGATGTGATCCGCAACCTGCCCACCGCTCAGGGCTACAGCGACTCCAAGGGGTTGTTCAGCGCGCGCAAGGCGGTGATGCAGTACTGCCAGCAAAAAGAGATCGAAGGCGTCACCATCGAGGACATCTACCTGGGCAACGGTGTGTCCGAGCTGATCGTCATGTCGATGCAGGCACTGCTCAATAACGGCGACGAAGTGCTGATTCCGGCCCCGGACTACCCACTGTGGACCGCTGCGGTGAGCCTGGCTGGCGGCAAGCCGGTGCACTACCTGTGCGACGAGCAGGCCGACTGGTTCCCTGACCTTGAGGACATCAAGGCCAAGATCACGCCGAACACCAAGGCCCTGGTGATCATCAACCCGAACAACCCGACCGGCGCGGTTTACTCCAAAGAGCTGCTGCTGGGCATGCTGGAGCTGGCACGCCAGCACAACCTGGTGGTGTTCTCCGACGAGATCTACGACAAGATCCTCTACGACGAAGCCGTGCACATCAGCACCGCCTCGCTGGCGCCAGACCTGCTGTGCCTGACCTTCAACGGTCTGTCCAAGTCGTACCGGGTGGCGGGCTTCCGCTCAGGCTGGCTGATCATTTCCGGGCCCAAACACCACGCCCAGAGCTACATCGAAGGCATCGACATGCTGGCCAACATGCGCCTGTGCGCCAACGTGCCGGCCCAGCACGCCATCCAGACCGCCCTGGGCGGCTACCAGAGCATCAATGACCTGGTTCTGCCACAAGGCCGCCTGCTGGAGCAGCGCAACCGCACTTACGAGCTGCTCAATTCGATCCCCGGCGTGAGCTGCGTGAAGCCGATGGGCGCGCTGTATGCGTTCCCGAAGATCGACCCGAAAGTGTGCCCGATTCACAACGACGAGAAGTTCGTGCTCGACCTGCTGCTGTCAGAGAAGCTGCTGATCGTACAGGGCACGGCGTTCAACTGGCCGTGGCCGGACCACTTCCGTGTGGTGACCTTGCCGCGGGTAGATGACCTGGAGCAGGCAATCGGGCGGATCGGGAACTTCCTCAAGGGTTATTCGCAGTAAATTCCGGCGCGTTCCGGGGCAAGCACGCTCCCACAGATGCAACCCCGTACCTGAGGGTTGTGGAATTACTGTGGGAGCGGCGGTGCGGCGATCCGACTTGCCCCGCGAATGGGCTGCAAAGCAGCCCCCGCAATCCCATGTGATGTCTCTTACATCCTGCAACGCTCTGCCTCACAGCCCCAGCCTTTTCCTCTGCCATACTCCGCCGTACACAGTTTGAAATAGTCGCCCGATTGAATCGGCACGGCTTGCCCCTTATATACCCCGCAGTAAGCAACACACTCATCCGTCAGGAGAACGTAACAACCATGATGCGCATTCTGTTGTTTGTAGCCACCAACCTCGCGGTGGTGCTGGTTGCAAGCATTACCCTGAGCCTGTTCGGTTTCAACGGGTTCATGGCCGCCAACGGGGTCGACCTCAACCTCAGCAGCCTGCTGGTGTTCTGCGCCGTGTTCGGTTTTGCCGGCTCCCTCGTCTCGCTGTTCATCTCCAAGTGGATGGCGAAGATGAGCACCGGTACCCAGATCATCTCCCAGCCGCGCACCCGCCACGAGCAGTGGCTGTTGCAAACGGTCGAAGAGCTGTCGCGCGAGGCCGGCATCAAGATGCCCGAGGTGGGTATCTTCCCCGCGTACGAGGCCAATGCCTTTGCCACCGGCTGGAACCGTAACGACGCCCTGGTGGCCGTATCCCAGGGCCTGCTCGAGCGCTTCTCGCCCGATGAGGTGCGTGCGGTGCTGGCCCACGAAATCGGCCACGTGGCCAACGGTGACATGGTCACCCTGGCACTGGTGCAGGGCGTGGTGAACACCTTCGTGATGTTCTTCGCCCGCATCATCGGCAACTTCGTCGACAAGGTCATCTTCAAGAACGAAGAAGGCCAGGGCATCGCCTACTACGTGGCGACCATCGTTGCCGAACTGATCCTGGGCATCCTGGCCAGCATGATCGTCATGTGGTTCTCGCGACGCCGCGAGTACCGCGCCGACGAAGCCGGTGCGCAACTGGCCGGCACGGCCGCGATGATCGGCGCCCTGCAGCGCCTGCGCGTGGAGCAAGGCCTGCCGGTGCACATGCCGGACACCATGAAGGCCTTTGGCATCAATGGCGGCCTCAAGCACGGCCTGGCAGGCCTGCTGATGAGCCACCCGCCACTGGAAGACCGCATCGAGGCGCTGCGTCGCCGCGGTTGAGCCACCCGCTAAAAACAAAGGGCGACTTCGGTCGCCCTTTTTTTACGCGGCTACCCCATCAGAGCTGTATGCGATACACCCGCTCAAGCAGGCTCGTCGCACCCGCCTGAACAAACTTTTCGCTCTGCTCGATAATTTCCACGGCTTCCAGCGCCTGCACCTCGCCACCCGCAAACCCCTGCCGAACCTCAGCGTCCGCCACTGAAAACGGCGGGCCGGGCAACAGCGCCTGGTCATAACCCAGCGTCACCAACAGCCCTTGGCTACCCGACGGCAACCCCTCAGCCAGTAACTGCATGTACCGCAAGCGCATCTCGGGCGGCAAGGCAATCAACGCCGCGCGGTCATAGAACCCCGCGCAATCGGCCAGGTCCTGCGCCTGCAAGGCAAAGAAATCGCCGCACCACACTTCTACCCCGCCACTGCGCCAAACCTCGAATTCGCCCCTGTGCAACACCTCGGGCTCAAGCCTGTGCTCACGGAAAAAGCCCTCTACCGCCCGCCGCGACAGCTCCACGCCCAGCACGCGATGGCCCTGCCCTGCCAACCAGGCCAGGTCCAGGCTCTTACCGCACAACGGCACCAGCACTTGGCTGCCAGGCGCCAACGCCAGCGCTGGCCAGTGCGCCTGCAAGTAGGGATTGACCTGCGCTTGATGGAAGCCGATCTGGTTGTCGGCCCACCGCTTGTGCCAGAACGCTGGCTCCATGACTGCTCCTATACTGATCGAGCGCTTCGATAGAAAGCGCAGAAAACTTGGTTTGGATTTCGATCGGTAACTGATCGAAGATGACAGCATCTTAACCCTCAGGACCTCACCATGCTGCCCAGCCTTTTCATTTCCCATGGTTCCCCCATGCTGGCCCTGCACCCGGGCGCCAGCGGGCCGGCGTTGACCGGGCTGGCCAATGCCTTGGCGCAGCCCAAGGCAATCGTGGTGGTGTCGGCGCACTGGGAAAGCCGCGAGCTGGTGGTGACCGGCAGCAAGCAGCCCGAGACCTGGCACGACTTCCACGGCTTCCCCCCGGCGCTGTACGCCGTGCAGTACCCAGCACCCGGCGAGCCTGCACTGGCCGAACAGGTGTGTGCGTTACTGGGCGCTGCTGGCCTGCCGGCACGTACCGATACGCACCGCCCCTTCGACCATGGCGCCTGGGTACCGCTGAGCTTGATGTACCCGAGCGCCAACATCCCAGTGATTCAGGTTTCGCTGCCCAGCCAACAGGGGCCTGCCTTGCAGTTACAGGTCGGCCAGGCGCTGGCCGAGTTGCGCCAGCAGGGCGTGCTGCTGATTGGGTCGGGCAGTATCACTCACAACCTCGGCGAGCTGGACTGGCATGCCGGGCCGGACGCGATCGAGCCTTGGGCGTTGGCGTTTCGGGATTGGGTAGTGCAGCGGTTGGCCGAGGATGACCGCGCGGCGTTGCTGGATTACCGACGCCAGGCGCCGTTTGCAGTGCGTAACCACCCTAGCGATGAGCATTTGTTGCCGCTGTTTTTTGCGCTGGGGGCTGGGGGCGGGTTCGGCGTGGTGCACCAGGGGTTCACCTTGGGCGCACTGGGAATGGATATCTATCGGTTCGACTGACGAGCCTCTTCGCGGGACAAGCCCGCTCCCACAGATGGATAGTGCTTTCAAGCCCAATGCCATACCTGTGGGAGCGGGCTTGCCCCGCGAAGCAGCCGGCACAGGCAAAAAAAATCCCCAGCGCATGCCGGGGATTTTTTTATTACGCCAGGATCAATCCTCGCGGTAGCGACGCAGCTTCAGCTGCTTGCCAGCCACACGGGTATCCTTGAGCTTGGTCAGCAAACGCTCCAGGCCGTCTTCCGGCAGCTCGACCAGGCTGAAGCTGTCGCGTACCTGGATACGGCCGATAGCGTCACGGGCCAGGCCGCCTTCGTTGAGGATCGCACCCAACAGGTTCTTGGCAGCGATGCCGTCACGGGCACCCAGGGCAGTACGGCAACGCACACGGCCTTCGGCCAGCGGCATTGGCGCGCGACGCTCACGGTCACCGCGGTCACCACGGTCACTGCGCTCGGCACGCTCACCGGTACGCTCACGCGGAGCACCAACGCCCGGTACCAGCGGCTGTTCACGCTCTACCGCAGCCAGGTCCAACGCCTGACCATTGGTTGCTTTGCGCAGCAAGGCCGAAGCCAGGGCACGCGGGCTGCAACCCAGGTCGGCGGTCAGACGGTCGAGCAGGTCGCCATGAGTGGCTTCCGATTCGGCCACCAGCGGCGCCAGGCTCGAGGTCAGCTTCTTGATGCGTGCATCCAGAACGGCCTGGCCATTGGGCAGGCGAGCTTCGGCAACCTTCTGCCCGGTAACACGCTCGATCACCTGCAGCATGCGGCGCTCACGCGGGGTTACCAGCAGCAGCGCACGGCCTTCGCGACCGGCACGGCCAGTACGGCCGATACGGTGTACGTAGGACTCCGGGTCGTACGGCATGTCAACGTTGAACACGTGAGTGATGCGCGGTACGTCCAGGCCACGGGCAGCGACGTCGGTAGCGACGACGATGTCCAGGCGGCCATCCTTGAGCGAGTCGATGACGCGCTCACGCTGGTTCTGGGCGATGTCACCGTTCAGCGCAGCAGCCTTGTAGCCTTTGGCTTCCAGCGCGGCGGCCAGGTCCAGGGTGGCTTGCTTGGTACGCACGAAGGCGATCAGCGCGTCGAACTCTTCGACTTCCAGCAGACGCAGCACAGCCGGGATCTTCTGATCGGCATGCACCATCAGGTGAGCCTGGTCGATCGCGGTAACGGTCTGGGTCTTGCTCTGGATCTTGACGTGCTTGGGTTCACGCAGGTGACGCTCGGCGATCGAACGGATCGACGACGGCAGGGTTGCGGAGAACAGTACGGTCTGACGGCTGGCCGGGATGGCATCGAAGATCACTTCGAGGTCGTCCATGAAGCCCAGCTTGAGCATCTCGTCGGCTTCGTCCAGTACCAGGTACTGTACGGTCGACAGGACTTTTTCGTCACGACGCAGGTGGTCGCACAGACGGCCCGGGGTAGCAACGACGATTTGTGCGCCGTTACGGATGGCACGCAGCTGTGGGCCCATCGGGGCGCCACCGTAAACAGCGACCACGTTAACGCCCGGCATCTGCTTGGCGTAGGTTTCGAAAGCGGTAGCAACTTGCAGCGCCAACTCACGGGTTGGCGCCAGGATCAGGGCTTGCGGTTCGCGCTTGCTCACGTCGATCTTGTTGAGGATCGGCAGGGCGAAGGCAGCGGTCTTGCCGGTGCCAGTCTGCGCCTGGCCGATCATGTCGTGACCGGCGAGGATGATCGGGATCGACTGATGCTGGATGGCGGACGGCTCTTCATAGCCGGTAGCCAGCACAGCAGCAACAATATTCGGATTGAGTTCGAGAGCGGCGAATCCGCCGGTTTCCTGGGTCATGGGTCTGCCTCTAGGTGCATCCGCAAAGACCCATGCTCCAAAGCTGCACATGCCTTGAAAGACCAGAAGGTCACCCAGGCAGCTTTGGCGGCGGGGATTTGCGAAAACGATTGAAAAAGAAAAACTTGGGAAGGTCCGCCTAGCGGACGAACAGCCGAAGCTGGACTCGGAGGATTTGCACCACCTGATTTTGAGGTCCGCTAAAAGACCGGCGCGTACTATACCCGAATTAACGGGTTACGTGAGGAAAATTTTCGGGGGCAAGGGCCAGTATCGCGCCATCAGCCAACCGCAGGCTGAATCGATTCCTGCCTACCCTACGCTACCGGCCTTCAGGTCGCCGGCCGGATCTCACGGATCAGGCTGGCCAGGCTATAGCCCAACTGCGGCGTCAGCGCCTCGGCCCGCGCCCGCAAACCGTCCAGGTCCAGCATCTGTTCCAAGTCCGCCGGCACCAGCAGGATCACATTACCCTCCTTCACCGGCAGCTCCCAGTAATGGCGGTGGTACAACCCGCGCAGCAGCGCCGCGCCCAGCGGCTTGCCGTCATCGCAGGCCCATTGGTTGATCACCAGCCAACCGCCTGGGTTGAGCTGCTTCTGGCAGTTTTCCAGGAATGTCCAGGCCAGGTGCCCGACACCCGGGCCGTGGTCGGTATAGAGGTCGACGAAAACCAGGTCGGCCTTTTCGGCGCTGGGCAGCAGTTCGAGGGCATCTCCCACCCGCACGTAAAGGCGCGGGTCATCGTCCAGGCCCAGGTATTCCATGGCCAGGCGCGGCACGTCCGCGCGCAGCTCGATGGCCTCGATGTCCTCCAGCGGCAGGAACTTCATGCACGCCTGCGTCAGCGTACCCGCGCCAAGGCCCAGAAACAGCGCACTCTCTGGCTGCTCGTGGCACAGCGCACCGACCAGCATGGCGCGGGTGTAGTCATATTCCAGCCAGCTCGGGTCGGCGGTGAACACGCAGCTCTGCTCGATGGCATCGCCGAATTCGAGAAAACGGTAGTCGTCCACCTCGTACACGCTGATGACGCCAAAGGCATCTTCGACCCGTGCCAGTAGCCGCTCTTCCCGTTCCGCCGTCATGTTCGCCACTCGCCCGTGCAAAAACGCGCATTGTCCGCCAACACCCCCGATGCAACAAGCACGACGGCAACTGTTACCATGGCCAAAAGCCTATAACCGACAACATCGAGCCCGAGATGAACGCACCGTGGAGCCCTGACAGCTGGCGTGCCCTGCCGATCCAGCAGCAACCGACCTACCCCGACGCCGCGCACTTGCTCAAGGTCGAGCAGACCCTGGCCAGCTACCCGCCACTGGTGTTCGCAGGCGAGGCGCGCGAGCTGCGCCGGCAGTTCGCCGAGGTGACCGAAGGCCGCGCCTTCCTGCTGCAGGGCGGCGACTGCGCCGAGAGCTTTGCCGAGTTTTCGGCGGCGAAGATCCGCGACACCTTCAAGGTGCTGCTGCAGATGGCCATTGTCATGACCTTTGCTGCCGGCTGCCCGGTGGTCAAGGTCGGGCGCATGGCCGGGCAATTTGCCAAGCCACGCTCCTCGGGCGACGAAACCATTGGCAACGTCACCCTGCCCGCCTACCGTGGCGACATCGTCAACGGCATCGGTTTCGACGAAAAAAGCCGCATCCCCGACCCGGACCGCCTGCTGCAGGCCTACCACCAGGCCACCGCCAGCCTCAACCTGTTACGCGCCTTTGCCCAGGGCGGCTTTGCCGACCTGCACCAGGTGCACAAATGGAACCTGGACTTCATCGCCAACTCGGCGCTGGCCGACAAGTACCATCAGCTGGCCAACCGCATCGACGAGACCCTGGCCTTCATGCGGGCCTGCGGGCTGGACAGCGCGCCGCAACTGCGCGAGACCAGCTTCTTCACCGCCCACGAAGCGTTGCTGCTCAATTATGAGGAAGCGTTCGTGCGTCAGGACAGCCTGACCGGCGACTACTACGACTGCTCGGCGCACATGCTGTGGATCGGCGACCGCACGCGCCAGCTCGATGGCGCCCATGTGGAGTTCCTGCGTGGCGTGCATAACCCGATCGGGGTCAAGGTTGGCCCAAGCATGAACCCCGAGGAGTTGATCCGCCTGATCGACACCCTCAACCCAAGCAATGACCCTGGCCGCCTGAACCTGATCGTGCGCATGGGGGCCAACAAGGTTGGCGACCATCTGCCAGGGCTGATCCGCACCGTCGAGCGCGAAGGCCGCAAGGTGCTGTGGAGCTCCGACCCGATGCACGGCAACACCATCAAGGCCAGCAGCGGCTACAAGACTCGCGACTTTGCGCAGATTCTCGATGAGGTGAAGCAGTTCTTCCAGGTGCACCAGGCCGAAGGCAGCCATGCCGGCGGTATCCATATCGAAATGACCGGGCAGAACGTCACCGAGTGCATCGGTGGTGCCCGGCCGATTACCGAGGATGGCTTGTCGGACCGCTACCATACCCATTGCGACCCGCGGATGAACGCCGACCAGTCGTTGGAATTGGCGTTTCTGATTGCCGAAACCCTCAAGCAGGTTCGGCGCTGAGGTTCGGGCGCCGTCATTTACGCAGCGGATCATCCCAGAAATGCCGCTCGGCCTCTTGCTGGATATCCGCCCGGCTCAACCCCAGATCGTGCAATGTCGCATCGCTGAGCCGGGCCAGTTCCCGACGCTGACGGTACAGCTCGAGCCAGCGCGCCGGGCGCTGCAGCGCTGCATGCCACAGGTGGTTCAGTGAGACGACTGGTTGCTGAATGCTGCTGACATGACCTTTCATCGTGAAGCCCTCCGTGTTGATGGCTCCAGTCTCACGCCGGGCTTAAGATCAATCCAACGAATGTTTCTGATGCCATGCATCTCGGAGATTGATGCTATGTCCCAGTATCAAAGTCTCGATGCCGACGTGTTGCGCACTTTCGTCGCCATTGCCGAACAAGGCGGCTTCACGCGCGCCGGCGAGGTGGTCAACCGCACCCAGTCGGCGGTGAGCATGCAGATGAAACGCCTGGAGGAAGATATCCTGCAGCGCCAGCTGTTCGAGCGCGATGGCCGCCAGGTACGCCTTACCGCCGAGGGGCAGGTACTGCTCGGCTACGCCAGGCGCATCCTCAAGCTGCACGGGGAAGTGTTCAATACCTTGCGCATGCCGCACATGGTCGGGGTAGTGCGCATCGGCACGCCGGACGACTACGCCATGCGCTTTCTGCCGACCATCCTGTCGAGTTTTGCCCAGGCCTACCCGCTGGTGCAGGTGGAGGTGCATTGCGACTCGTCAAAGCAGTTGATGCTGCGCCAGGACCTGGACCTGACCATCGTCACCCGCGAGCCGGGCAACGAAGTTGGCCAGTTGCTGCGCCAGGAGCGCCTGGTGTGGGCTGCGGCCGAAGGTTTTTGCCCACAGGAGCAACGGCCCATGCCGGTGGCGCTGTTCAATACCGACTGTTTTTGCCGCGCCTGGACCTGCAATGCGCTGGAGGCACAGGGCATCGACTACCGCATTGCCTATACCAGCCCCAGCCTGGCGGCGATCTTTGCCATCGTCACGGCGGGGCTGGCAGTAACGGCGCAGTTGCAGAGCCTGGTGGGCGGCAATATCCGGATTCTCGGCGAAAACGATGGGTTGCCGCAGTTACCGGTTGCCAATGTGATGTTGGTACGCAGTACGCAGAACCCTTCGCCGATCACCGATTGCATGGCCGACTACATCGTCGAAGGCTTCAAGTAGGAGCGGCCTTGCGTCGCGAAAGGGCCGCACCGCGGCCCCCAAAGCTCAAAGCTCAAACCCCAGCATCACCGCACACACCACCAGAAACACACAAAACATCGCCCGCAGCACTTTCTCTGGCAAGGCATGCGCCAACCTCACGCCCCAGCTGATGCTGAGCAACCCACCCACCGCCAAGGGTATCCCCACCGCCCAATCGACACTCTGGTGCACGCCATACGTCAGCAGAGTCACCGCCGTACTGGGCGCCGCCAATGCCAGCGAGAGCCCTTGCGCCACCACCTGCGTGGTGCCGAACACACTGGTCAGTATCGGCGTCGCAACCACCGCGCCCCCCACCCCGAACAGCCCACCCAGGGTTCCGGCAAAGCTGCCCAGCACCCCCAGCCATGGCCAGGCATAGCGCATTTCAGGGCTTGGCGGCGCAACCCTCAAGAACATCCGCGCCACGTTCCAGATGGCCAGCGCCACCAGAAAGCCGACAAACCCCAGGCGCATGGCCTGGGCATCTATGCCCACCGCCCAGATCGAACCCAGCCAGGCGAACAGCAAACTGCACAACGCCAACGGCAGCGCATGGCGCAGTTCGATGCGATTGCGCTGGTGGTAGCGCCACAGCGCCAGCAACACATTCGGTACCACCATGACCAACGCAGTGCCCTGCGCCAGCTGTTGGTCCAGCCCGAACAACACGCCCAGCGCCGGGATGGCAATCAGCCCACCGCCGATGCCGAACAAACCGCCCATGGTGCCCAGGGCTGCGCCCAGCACGATATACAACAACCACTCGATCATCAGGGCCTCTTGTGCCGTTCTTTAGCAATGGGCGCATGCTACCGAGTCGGGGCTGGTGGGGAAACGCACAGCAGCGCACAATGGCTGTGCGTTTTCTGCAAAGCCGAGCCGCCATGAGCCCTGACATCCTTACCGACCAACTCAGCCTGTTCCTTGATGTGCTGGAAACCGGCAGTTTTTCCGCCGCCGCTCGGCGCCACCCGCTGACGCCCTCGGCCGTGGCCCGGCGCATCGACAACCTGGAAAACGCGGTGGGCAGCCGCCTGTTCACCCGCAGCACTCACGCGGTGCGTGCTACACCGGCCGGCAATGCCTTTGCCGAGCGCGCACGGCGTATCATCGAGGAACTGCGCCTGGCCCGCGCCGAAGCCGTGTCACTGAGCAGCGCCCCGGAAGGCTTGATCCGCATCGACGCCCCCGCCGCGTTCGGCCGCCGCCACCTGGCCCCGGCCATCGCCGACTTTCTGGTGGCGTACCCGGGGCTGGACGTACACCTGCGCCTGATCGACAGCTTCGTCGACCTGCACGGCAGCCACCTGGGCGAGGTCGACCTGGTGTTGCGCGCAGGTCCCCTGGCCGACACCCGCCTGGTGGCCACGCCGCTGGCGTACATGGTGCGCATCGCCTGCGCCAGCCCAGCCTACTTGGCCAGCCGTGGCGTACCGGCGTGCCCCAGCGAACTGCCTGAACATGACGGCCTGGACTGGGACGGCCTGGCACCACCTTTCGCCTGGCGCTTCAACGTGGCGGGCCAGGCCCGACTGTATCGGCCAACACGCATGCGCATGGCCGCCAACAACGCCGAAACCCTGCTGTTTGGCGCCCTGGCCGGTTTAGGCGTCGCCCACCTGCCCACCTGGCTGATCAGCGAATACCTGCTGCGCGGCGAACTGATTGCGCTGTTCTGCGACGGCGGCCTGCCGGCAGCCGAGAGCAGCGGTATTTATGCGCTGCGCCTTGCACATGAAACGAACTCTCGCAGCCGTTTGCTGCTCGAATTTCTCAAGAGCCGTTTCAGCCCCATTCCACCCTGGGACCTGGCGCTGCGCAGTGAACTGCGCTGGCAGTGAACGCACTGATGATCAGCGTGCTAGATTTTCCCATTGATGATTCCAAGGACCTGCATGAACGCCGACACCCAAGCCTCCTGTGACGAGCTGCTGCTGGACAACCAGGTCTGCTTCGCCCTGCATTCAACCTCGTTGCTGATGACCAAGGTCTACAAACCGCTGCTGCAGGCGCTGGGCCTGACCTACCCGCAATACTTGGCGATGCTGGTGCTATGGGAGCGCGACGGCCTGACCGTGGGCGAGATCAGCCAGCACCTGCTCACCGACCCTGGCTCGCTGACCCCGCTGCTCAAGCGCCTGGAAAGCGAAGGCCTGCTCAAGCGCACCCGCAGCCGCGAGGACGAACGGGTGGTATTGGTGCAGTTGACCGACAAGGGCCGCGACCTGCAGCAACAGGCCAAACAGGTGCCACCGTGCATCCTCAAGGCCAGCGGGCGCAGCTTGCAGCGCCTGCAACAGCTGCAAGCCGACCTGCTGGACCTGCGCGAAAACCTGCAGAAAAACCTCTGAGCGCTATGCTGTGAGATGGCCGTTCGGATGAGCGGTGATTATTTATCTTGCGCGCAAACTAATTGCGCGCTAATTTAAATCCCATACCCACCCAGCGCCACCTCACCCCAGGTCGCGCACAGCACGTTAGCGAGGCTCAAGATGCAAAAGGTCACTCCGCTGTACATCGCCGAAGCCACCTCCACCGGCGGGCGCGACGGCAAATCCCGCTCCAGCGACGGCAAGCTGGAGGTCAAGCTGAGCACCCCCAAGGAATTGGGCGGCGCGGGGGGTGAAGGCACCAACCCAGAGCAGATGTTCGCTGCCGGCTACTCGGCCTGCTTCATCGGTGCCCTGAAGTTTGTTGCCGGGCAAGAGAAGAAAGCCCTGCCAGCAGATGCCTCGATCACTGCCAAGGTGGGCATTGGCCAGATTGAGGGTGGTTTCGGCCTGGACATCGACCTGCACATCAACCTGCCAGGCCTGGCCCAAGCCGATGCCGAAGGGCTGGTGGAGAAGGCGCACAAGGTCTGCCCTTACTCCAATGCCACCCGCGGCAATGTGGATGTAAGGCTGCATGTAACGGTCTGAACACAGGTATAAAAAAACCCGGCCGAGGCCGGGTTTTTTGCTGCATCTCAAGAACACTTACTTCTTGGCGCGGCCTTTGTACGAACCGCCTTCACGGGTATCGATCTCGATCAGGTCGCCGATTTCGATGAAGTCAGCAACGCTGAGCTCAGTACCGTTCTTCAGCTTGGCAGGTTTCATGACCTTGCCCGAAGTGTCGCCGCGAGCGGAACCTTCGGTGTAGTCAACCTGGCGCACGATGGTGGTCGGCAGTTCTACCGACACCAGGCGGCCTTCGAAGAAGACGGCTTCGCAGATGTCTTCCATGCCTTCTTCGATGAACGGCAGAACGGCTTCGATATCCTCGGCGTTCAGCTCGTACATGGAATAGTCGGTGGTGTCCATGAAGGTGTACGTGTCACCGCTGATGAACGACAGGGTCGCTTCTTTGCGATCCAGGATCACATCGTCCAGCTTGTCGTCCGCACCGTATACGGTTTCGGTCTTGTAGCCGGTCAGCAGGTTCTTCAGCTTGGTCTTCATGATCGCGCTGTTACGGCCCGATTTGGTGAACTCAGCTTTTTGCACCAGCCACGGGTCGTTGTCGATCCGCAGTACGGTACCGGGTTTCAGTTCTTTACCAGTTTTCATTGCGAAGTATCCGAATCTGGATGGATTTATAAAAATCGAGGCCGCATATCATAGCCAATTTCGGTAAAACTGTACCAGCGCCATGGCAAGGTCTGGCCGAGTGGCCTGACGGGCCGCCCAATCACGGGCATGCTGTTGCAGTTCTGGCCAGTGTTGCTGGGCCGCTTGCCACGCCTGGCCGACGTCACGGTCCATGTTCCAGGCACGCCACAATGCCACCAGGGCGGCAGAGGCATCGGCTGACAGGCCGTGTCGATAATGCTCAAGGAACGCTTCGAGCTTTTCCCAATGGGCGTTCTCGTCCTGCACGTAGATGTGCCACAGCATCGGGCGACCGGCCCATTGCGCGCGCACGAACGAGTCTTCGCCGCGCACGGCATTGAAATCGCAGCTCCACAGCAACCGATCATAATCGTCCTGGCTGACGAACGGCAAAATCTGCACGGTCAGCGCCCCACGTACGCGCACATCGCCCACCTCCAGCCGGGCCTGGCCCAGCCAGCTGCCGACGTCAGCCAGAATGCGCCCTTGCGGCACCAGCAGGTGGGTCGGCTGGCTACCTGCCGCCAACGCATCCAGCCAATTGCCCAGCTGGGTGTTTTCATAGGCGAACAGCGAGATCAGCCGCGCCTGCACCTCGGGGTACACACCAAGCCGTTGCAAGAACGCCTGGCGGGCCTCGGCGGACTGTTCGAAGGCCTGGCGCCGCGCCAGCAGCGTGGCCTCGCGCAATAGGCCGCCGGTCTTCTCGGTAAAGCCGGGGAAGAAGAACACCTTGCGCAAGCCGTTGGCCTGGGGGGACGGCAAGCCGTGGCAGCCTTCCACCCAGTGCTCGGCGCTGAGGTATTCGAGGTTCAGCCACAGAGGCGGCTTCGCCCGGGCGCGCATGGCCTCGACATAGTGCGCCGGCAACTGGCAGGCGAAGGCGCCGATCACCACATCTGCGGGCTCAATCGGCACCCATTCGGCCGGCCACTGGCGCACATCGACGCCCTGCTGCCACTGCTGCAACGCTGCGGCATCGGCCCCGGGGCACATCGGCACGAAGGCATTCAGGTCGTCCACCCACAGGCGCACTGCGATTTCGTGCTCGTCCACCAGTTGCCGCGCCAGGCGCCAGGTCACGCCGATATCGCCATAATTGTCGACGACGGTGCAAAAGATGTCCCAGGTGGCCTTCATGTGCCCTCCCCCTCATGGTGCGGAAAACCGCGGATTCTGCGGATAAATTGTCGTCGACAAAAGCACCTGCGGGTAAAATTCGCCAGCAGCGTGCGACAATGCACGCCGCCCCACCCTGCCAGGAGGCCGCCATGCCCCGCCACCGCGAACTGAAGATCACCCTCAAGCCTTTGCAGCTGACCCTGTGCGTGGCCATTGGCCTGTGGCTGGGCGCCGTGGCCATCGCCGTGAGCCTGTGGCTGGCAGTGCAACTGTGGCCCGAGCAGGTGCAGCCGGTTGCCCAGGCCCTGGCCCCTGCCCTCGGCCAACCCGCCGCGCCCCCGGTGGATGCGCAGGGTGAGATGTTCGAGCGCTACAAGGGCATCCTGCAACAACAGGAACGGCAACAGGCCGCCGAGGCCGCCCAGGGTAACCCGCGCAACCTCAACAGCCCCAAGTGCCAGTTCTGGCTGCAACAGAACCGCACCGCACCTACCGATAAAAGCCAGGCCAATGTGCTGGAGTTCTGTTACTGAAGATGGACAAGCCCCTGCTTCTCACGCGCATCGTCGCGACCCTCGAACATGACGTGGACGTGCTGAGCCGCGCGGCGCAGACCGCGTACGAAGCCGCCACCGCCGAAGAGAACATCGCCGAGAACAAGTACGACACGCTAGGCCTGGAAGCCTCGTACCTCGCCACCGGCCAGGCGCGCCGCACGGCCGAGATCCGCCAGGCGCTGCAGATCTACCAGCAACTGCTGCTGCGCGACTACGACCCGCTGCGGGGTATACAGGTGAGCAATCTGGTGACCCTTGAGGATGAGGATGGCCAGCAGCGCCGGCTGTTTCTCGGACCCGAGGCGGCGGGGTTGAAGATTGGCGACGGGGACGAGCTTGTGACGGTGATTACACCACGCTCGCCGCTGGGGCAACAGCTGATGGGCAAGCGGGTCGATGATGAGGTGAGCCTGGGGGCACTGGTTCTGTTCATTAGTGAGGTCGTCTGAGCTGGCCTCTTCGCGGGGCAAGCCCGCTCCCACAAGATCATCTTCACTTAACCCAAGACTTGTGCGGTACCTGTGGGCGCGGGCTTGCCCCGCGAAAAGGCCGGGCTAGGCAACATTCATCTAAAGGCGCTGCAACGCATCGAATTGCCCCGCCAACCCCTGCTGCGCAAACTGCTCCACGACAAAATCGATGAACGCCCGCGTCTTCCTCGGCAACAGTTTGTGCTCGGTGTAATACAAGCTGATATGCCCATCGTCCACATACCAGTCCGGCAACACCCGCTGCAGTCGCCCTGCCTGCAGGTAAGGTACCGCAAACGGCAGACTGACCAATGCGATGCCCAAACCCTGCTGCGCAACCGCACAAGCCGCATCCGAATCACTCATGGTCATCGCCTGACGCAGCAGCAACGGCTGCTGCTCCTGCCAGCGGCTGGTCAGCGGCCAGGAGCGCACCCGTCCGGTCTGGGGTGAGCGAATCAGGATTCCGTCATGGCGCTGCAACGCCTGCGGGCCATCGATGGGTGGGCGCTGGTCCAGATAGCCAGGCGCCGCCACCAGCACCCGATGGGCGGGTGTCAACTTGCGCGCCACCACGCCCAATGGCAGCTCGAAACCACCCCCAATGGCCGCATCGAAACCCTGGCCGATCAAATCGACCTGGCGATTGTCGAAATGCCAGTCTGGGGTGATAGCAGGGTAACGACGCAAAAACTCCCCCAGCAGCGGCAACACATAGAGCCGCCCGAACACCGTGCCCATGCTCACCCGCAGCAACCCGGCCGGCTGGCCTTCGGCACTGGCCAGGTTGGCCACGGCATACTGGATGGTGCGAAAGCTGTCACTCACCTCCCCCAGAAAGCGCTGGCCCGCTTCGGTCAGGGTCAGCTTGCGGGTACTACGCTGGAACAGGCGCACGCCCAACCGGGCCTCCAGCTGGGCCACATGCTTGCCGACTGCGGCAGGCGTGAGGCTCAGACGGCGGGCAGCCTCGGCAAAACTGCCAACCTCGGCGCTACGGATAAAGCACTCGAGGGCGTTGAAAGACTCCATGGCCATGATTCACAACCAAAGGTTTACTCTGCTGATAGTGATTGCCATCTTATCAGCAGGTAATTAGCCACCGATACTGCGCCCATCCAAGGCATTCGGCCTTGCTTCCCAGCAGGAGATCAGCATGTCCAAACAACTCCCACTCGACGGTAAAGTTGCCCTGGTCCAAGGCGGTTCCCGTGGCATTGGCGCGGCCATCGTCCGCCGCCTGGCCCGCGAAGGCGCACGGGTTGCCTTCACCTACGTGAGCTCGGCCGGCCCGGCCGAACAGCTGGCCCAGGAAATCATCGGCAACGGCGGCCAGGCCCTGGCCCTGCGGGCCGACAGCGCCGACGCCGCAGCCGTGCAGTTGGCGGTGGATGACACCGCCAAGGCCTTCGGCGGGCTCGACATCCTGGTCAACAACGCCGGCGTGCTGACCGTGGCGCCGATTGCCGAGTTCGACCTGGCCGATTTCGACCGCATGCTGGCCGTGAACGTGCGCAGTGTGTTCGTCGCCAGCCAGGCAGCCGTGCGCTACATGGGCCAGGGTGGGCGCATCATCAATATTGGCAGCACCAACGCCGAGCGGATGCCGTTTGCCGGTGGCGCACCCTATGCCATGAGCAAGTCGGCACTGGTGGGGCTGACCCGGGGCATGGCCCGCGACCTTGGCCCGCAGGGCATTACCGTCAACAACGTGCAGCCCGGCCCGGTGGACACCGACATGAACCCGGCCAGCGGCGAGTTTGCCGAAAGCCTGATACCGCTGATGGCGATCGGGCGTTATGGGCAGGTGGATGAGATTGCCAGTTTTGTGGCTTACCTGGCGGGGCCGGAGGCGGGGTATATCACCGGGGCCAGTTTGACGGCCGATGGTGGCTTTGCGGCTTGATGTGGTGAAGGCGGCGGGGTGCAGGGCAGTAAAACTCAACTGCCCTACCCCTACCGGCCCTAGAATAAAGCCCCCTGCCCTCGAGATCCCCATGAACACCCCAACCCTCAGTCGCGCCCTGATTCTGCTGATGGCCACCGCCACCGGCCTGGCCGTGGCCAGCAACTACTATGCCCAGCCGTTGCTGCACAGCATCGCCCAGCAATTCGGGCTGAGTACCGCCAGCGCCGGCAGCATCGTCATCGCCGCCCAGCTCAGCTACGGCGCCGGCCTGCTGTTGCTGGCACCGCTGGGCGACCTGTTCGAACAGCGCCGCCTGATCACTGTGATGACCGCCATCGCCACCCTCGGCCTGGTCATCAGCGCCTGCGCGCCGAACCTGCCGTGGTTGCTGCTGGGCACCGCGCTGACCGGCCTGTTCTCGGTGGTGGCGCAGATCCTGGTACCCATGGCCGCAACCCTGAGTGAGCCGCATCAGCGCGGGCGCGCGATCGGCACCCTGATGAGCGGCTTGTTGCTGGGTATCCTGCTGGCCCGCACGGCGGCCGGCTTCATGGCTGAACTGGGGGGCTGGCGCAGTATCTACGTACTGGCCGCCGTGCTGATGGCCATCACTGCCCTGGCCCTGTACCGCAGCTTGCCGCAGCATCACAACCCTGCCGGGCTGAAATACCCGGCGCTGATCGGCTCGGTATTCCGCCTGTTCTACGAAGAACCGGTGCTGCGCCTGCGGGCGTTGCTCGGCCTGTTGGCGTTCAGCCTGTTCGCGCTGTTCTGGACACCGCTGGCATTTTTGCTGGCACAAGAGCCTTACTTTTACTCGGATGCGGTAATCGGCCTGTTCGGCCTTGCCGGCGCGGCGGGGGCACTGTCGGCCAACTGGGCCGGGCGCCTCGCTGACCGCGGCAAGGGCTCGCTGGGCACCACGGTGGGGTTGGTGGTACTGCTGCTGTCGTGGGTGCCGCTGGGCTTTGCCGAATACTCGCTGCCGGCCCTGCTGCTGGGGGTGCTGATGCTCGACCTGGCAGTGCAACTGGTGCACGTCAGCAACCAGAATGCGGTGATCGCGCTGCGGCCAGAGGCACGCACGCGGCTCAATGCCGGCTACATCACCTGTTACTTCATCGGCGGTGCGCTGGGGTCGCTGCTGGGCACGCAACTGTTCCAGCGCCAAGGCTGGATCGGCATCGTCGTTGCCGGGCTGGTGATCGGTACAGTGGCGCTGCTGGCCTGGGCGCTGGCCGAGCGCAAGCGCTTGAGCCGCGACACTGCAACGCACTACCCTCCGTCGCTTGGCCGTTGACTTGCCAGGGCAGGCAGCGCTCAGTAGGCGCTGGACAATGCCCTTCTGACAGGACGACCCAATGACAAGACTCACGGTGCAATCCGGCGATTTCTTGCAAGGTGAAGGCGAGTATCGCAACGGATCGCTCACACTCAAGACCCCGCGCAGCCCTTCGCCGGGCGAGCGGATCTCCCTCACGCGCATCAGCGACCTCAGGTTGGCCAGCCTGGAGTCCAGCCGCAGCCTGGGCACTGCCCTCGGCTGGGGTGTGGCGGGCGCCCTGGTGGCCGGCCCGGTGGGGTTGCTGGCCGGGCTCTGGCTGGGCGGCAAGGAGCAAGAAGCCACCTTCCTTGCCACCTTCAAGGATGGGCGCAAACTGTTGGCCGTCACCGATGGCAAGACCTGGTCGAAGATCGACGACAGTTGGCGCCAGCACAAGCGCCCGGCCAGCAACCACTGAATATCGCGAGGCCCTGATCGTTTCAGGGTGAAGGCGACTGTTAAGATGCCGCCTTTTTCACGGCCCGTACCGGCCTTCAGGAGCCCCGCATGCCCCCGCTTCGCCCCCGCCTGCCCCTGAGCTTGCTCAGCCTGGGCCTGGCCTTGCATTGCCCTCATGGTCTTGCCGAAGACAGCGTCATGCTGGAGCCACTGCGGGTTTCCGACCGCTATGGCGACGACGGCTACCAGGTACGCGAGGCGTCGGTAGCAGGCTTGCAGGCCGCGCCACTGCTGGACACCCCGGCCTCAGTCAGCGTGTTCAGCCAGCAACTGCTGGAGGACCGCCAGGTGCGCAAGCTCAGCGAAGTGCTGCAAAGCGATGCCTCGGTGGGTGAAAGCTATGCGCCCATCGGCTATTACGAAAACTTCAACGTACGCGGCTTCGCGCTCAATGCCGCCAGCAGCTACCGGATCAATGGCCAGACCCTCGCTGGCGAGCAGAACGTGGCCCTGGAAAACAAGCAGCAAGTGGAGCTGCTCAAGGGCTTGTCCGGCCTGCAGAGTGGCGTTTCGGAGCCTGGCGGGCTGATCAACTACGTGACCAAACGCGCCGAAGACGTGCATAGCGTGACGGTGTCGACCAACGAACAGGGCGAGCGCTACCTGGCCACCGACCTGGGCGGCTGGTTCGGCAGTGAGCGGCAGTTCGGCCTGCGCGCCAACCTGGCCCATGAGGACATCCGCAGCTATGTCGACCATGCCGACGGCAAGCGCGACTTCGCCTCGCTGGCCTTTGACTGGCAGATCAACCCGGATGCTACCTTGCAGCTGGACGCCGAGTACCAGCACCGCGAGCAGCGCTCGGTTCCCGGTTACCAGTTGCTCGGCGGCACGCAGGTGCCCCACGGTATCGACCCGGATGATCGCCTGGCCTACCAACAGTGGGCCAAGCCGGTGCAGAACGATTCGCTGAACCTGGGTGGGCGCTTCGAATACCGCTTCAGCGAGACATGGACCGGGACGTTGAGTGCATCGCGCAGCAAGGTGGTGATCGACGATTACAGCGCGTTTGCGTGGGGCAGCGAAGATGGCTGGCAGTCACACTTCAGCCCAGAGGGTGATTACGACATCTACGACTTCCGCAGCCCCGACGATACGCGCCGCATAGATGAGGCACAGGCCACGCTCAATGGTCGTTTCGACACCATGGGGGTTAGTAATGAGCTGACACTGGGAACCAGCGCGCAACGACGGACACTCGATCAACGCAGTTACTACAACGAGTTGCTGGAACATCCTGGAAATATCTACAGCGGGTCGCCAGCTCAACCGCCATCAGACAAACCGATTGGCTCAAGCGAGCGTCGCCTCGACAGTCGCCAGTATGGCCTGTTCATCAGCGACCGCATCACGTTCAACGAACATTGGCAAACCGTGATTGGCGCCCGTGAGGTACGCCTCGACGAGAAAACATGGAAGGAGGACGGTGAAGCCGGGCGACATACTCAACAGTATCAATTGCTTCCTAACGCTGCGCTCATCTACAAACCAAGCCCGGACACCACGCTGTACGCAAGCTACTCAAAAGGCTTGTCGGCCGGTGGCACCGCCCCCTGGTTTGCCAGCAACGCTGCCGAAATCCTCGCCCCGACCTTGTCTCGCCAACTGGAGCTGGGCATCAAGCGTGACTGGCAGGGATTAAGTTTCACTGCCGCGCTGTTCCAGATCCGCCAGGCGTACCAATACGCACGCCCGGATGGCGAGGGTAACTTCACCTACGTCCAGCAAGGCCAACAGAAGAACACCGGCCTGGAGGTGGGTGCCAGCGGCTGGGTGACCTCGAACCTGCAGGTTCAGGCCAGCGCCGCCGCCATCCGCGCGCGGGTAAAAAACAGCGGGACCGATGCTTACGAAGGCCACCAGGCCATCAACGTGCCCAAGCTGCGTGCGGCCCTGCAGGCCGAATACAGCCTGCCGGTACCGGGCCTGGCGTTACTCGGAGGTGCGCGCTACAGCGCCAGCAAATATGCCAGCCAGGCGGGCAATGTCGAGGTGGGAGGTTATACCGTCTTTGATGTGGGTAGCCGTTACCGCACGCGCATCGGGGGGTATGACACGGTGCTGCGGTTGACCGTGGATAACGTGTTCGATAAACGCTACTGGCGCGATGTGGGGGATTACCTGGGGGACAACTACCTGTTCCAGGGCGCGCCGCGCACGGCACGCTTGTCGGCATCCGTGAGCTTCTGATCAACCGCCTGTGGGGGCGGGGTTACTCGCCCCCACAGGATGGCAAGGGGCCACGCAGCAGCGCCATTAGCGCTGTGAAAACAAAAAGCCCCCGAGCTTTTCAGCGCGGGGGCTTTTTGTAGAATGTGGCGGTGAAGAAGGGATTTGAACCCTTGATACGATTTCTCGTATACACACTTTCCAGGCGTGCTCCTTCGACCACTCGGACACTTCACCGTTTCTCTTCAAGCCTTTCAGCCTGTCGAGGCGCGCTAATTTAGTGGAAGAGCTTTTCTTTGGCAAGCATTTTTTTCAGAAATTTCATGCGTTTATGCAAATTCACTGAAAACCCGAGGTCGCCAGGGCAATGCTGCCATTCTCGCCTGCGCTTTTACCGCCTGCACAGGCCCTGCCCCGGCGCGCCAAGGCATGCCGGGCAAACGCTGACCGGCCAGTCAGCCTTGCTGCTTTACCTGGCAGGCAGTGCTGGGTAACGTCGCAAGCACGCCACCCAAAGGACTCTGCCATGAGCGAGCTGATTACCTACCACGCCGAAGACGGCATCGCCACCCTGACCCTGAACAACGGCAAGGTCAACGCCATCTCGCCGGATGTCATCATCGCCTTCAACACCGCCCTCGACCGCGCCAAGCAGGAACGTGCAGTGGTCATCATCACCGGGCAACCGGGCATACTCTCTGGCGGCTACGACCTCAAGGTCATGACCGCCGGCCCCAAAGAAGCGATCAGCCTGGTCACCGCCGGCTCCACCCTCGCCCGCCGCCTGTTGTCGCACCCGTTCCCGGTGATCGTCGCCTGCCCTGGCAATGCCGTGGCCAAAGGTGCCTTCCTGCTGCTGTCGGCCGACTACCGCATCGGCGTCGAAGGGCCGTACAAGGTGTGCCTGAACGAAGTGCAGATCGGCATGACCATGCACCATGCCGGCATCGAGCTGGCCCGTGACCGCCTGCGCCGCTCGGCCTTCCACCGCTCGGTGATCAATGCCGAGATCTTCGACCCGCAAGGGGCGCTGGACGCCGGCTTCCTCGACAAGGTGGTGCCGGCCGAGCAACTGCACGAAGCAGCGCTGGCCGCTGCCCGTGAATTGAAGAAGCTGAACATGCTCGCGCACAAGAACACCAAGCTCAAGGTGCGCAAGGGCCTGCTCGATGCCCTGGATAAAGCCATCGAGCTGGACCAGAACCCGATGGGTTAAGCCAAAGACCCACCCCGACATTTGCCTCTTCCAGTGTACAGTCGTACACTGGAATTCGACTGTCTGGTGTGAGTCTCGTCATGCTTTATTCGTTGCGCATGCTCCTGTTAGGCCTGCATTTTCTGCTGGTGGGCGGCATAGGCCTGGTGATCGGCCTGTGCCGCCCCTTCAACCCCGACAACAGCCGGCTCTTCGCCCGGCTCTATAGCGTGCCGGCCACCTGGCTGATGCGTATCCGGCTAAAGGCCGAAGTCGGCCCGCTGTTCGATCACCCTCCCGGGTGCGTCATCGTCGCCAACCACCAGTCCAATTTCGACCTGTTCGTCATTGGCCAGGTGGTGCCGAAGCGCACTGTGGCCATCGGCAAGAAGAGCCTGGGCTGGATCCCGTTGTTCGGCCAGCTGTTCTGGCTGGGCGGCAACGTATTGGTCGACCGCAAGAACCCCTACCAGGCGCGCAAGGCACTGCAAAAGACCACGCATGTTCTGCATAACGACACCTCGATCTGGATCTTCCCGGAGGGCACCCGCAACCCGGACGAGCACCTGCTGGCCTTCAAGAAAGGCGCCTTCCACATGGCCATCGAAGCCGGCGTGCCGATCGTGCCAGTGTGCGTCAGCCGTTATGCCCGGCGCCTGAGCCTGAACAGCTGGCGGCGGCGAACGGTGATCGTGCGCTCGCTGCCGCCGATTGCCACGGCAGGCTTGAGCCAGCGGGACATCCCCGCACTGATCGAGCAGTGCCGCAGCCAGATGCAGCAGTGCATCGACCGCATGGAAGCTGAACTGGCGAGCCACTAGGTTGCCCTCAAGCGCCTTACAGCCCAAGCTGTAAACCGTGTTCAACCGAATAAGTGGACAACCATGGGTCGAGTCGTGGCATCGGCGGTGTACAGCGCCGGCAGAAAAGTCACCAATATCAGCATCGACGAAGGCAGCGAATGGGCGTGCAAGCCTGGCCACTTCGTCTGGATCGGCCTGGAGGAGCCCAACGCCGAGGAGCTGGCCACCCTGCAGCGCCAGTTCAACCTGCACGAGCTGGCCATCGAAGATGCCCTGGAAAAACACAGCCGGCCCAAGCTTGAAACTTTTGGCGACGCGCTGTTCATCGTCACCTATTCGCCGGTGCGTCATGAGGGCAAGCTGGAGTTCATCGAAACCCACATCTTCGCCGGCAATGGCTACATCATCACCTGTCGCAACGGCCACTCCAAATCCTATGCCCTGGTGCGCCAACGCTGCGAGGCGCGGCCTTTGCTGCTGGAACACGGCGAGGACTTCGTGCTGTACGCGCTATTGGATTTTGTGACCGAGAACTACCAACCGGTCAGCGAAGCCATTCATGGCGAGATCGAGGAGCTGGAGCAGAGCGTGCTCGGTGGCTCGCTGCAGGAAGATGACATCCGCCGCCTGCACAGCCTGCGCCGCGATATTCTGCGCTTACGCCGCTACGTGGCGCCGATGGTGGAGGTGAGCGAGGAACTGCAGCGTTTGAGCTTCCCGTTCATCGACAAGAACATGCGCCCTTACTTTCGCGACGTGCAAATTCACGTTACGCGGCAGATGGAGGACCTGGCTGGCATTCGCGATATCGCCAGCCAGACCATCGAGATCGGCATGTTGCTGGAGTCGTCGCGCCAGAGCATCGTGCAGCGCAAGTTCGCGGCCTGGGCAGCGATACTGGCCTTCCCTACGGCGATTGCCGGGATTTATGGGATGAACTTTCAGAACATGCCCGAACTGGGGTGGCAGTACGGGTATTTTGGCGTGCTGGGGGTGATTGGGCTGGGGTGCACGGGGTTGTATGCCAGCTTCAAGAAATCGGGTTGGTTGTGAGATTGCCGGGGCCGCTTGGCGACCCCAAACCCCTCACGCCAGATTACCCTTGTTCACCGGCTGCTCAATAAACCGCAACATCCACTCCCCCACCAGGTCGCCCTGATGCTCGGTGGCCAGGCTGGCCACGGCCTTGTGGTAAACCTCATCGCCCAGATACGCCTGGCGCGCATCCAGTAACGCTTTGGAGTAGTCGTGCACGAACTCCGGATGCCCCTGGAAGCACAGCACCTGGTCACCAATGTGGTAGGCGGCGTTTGGGCAGAAGTCGCTGGAGGCAATTACGGTAGCGCCTTGCGGCAACTCGGTCACCTGGTCCTGGTGGCTGATCAGCAAGGTCAGCTCGGACACCTGCGGGTCCATCCACGGCGCATGTGCCGCCAGTGAGTAACGGTGGATACCCACCCCCCAGCCCTGCTCCGCCCGTTCAGCCTTGCCACCCAGGGTCAGGGCCAGCAGTTGATGGCCGAAACAGACGCCCAGCAGCTTCTCGCCGCGTGCGTAAAGCTTCAACAGGTAGGCCTTGAGTTGCTGGATCCACGGATCGGAACCGAACGAATCGGCCTTGCTGCCAGTCACCAGATAGGCATCGAACACTTCATCGTCGGCGGGGTAGTCGCCGTTCATCACGTTGTACACACGAAACTCGGCGGCGATCGACTGACGCGAGAACAGCTGCTCGAACATCCTGCCATAGCCGTGGTACTGCGCCGTCAACTCCGGTCGCAGGACATCGGTTTCCAGGATGCAGATGCGTAACGACATAGGGATAGTCCTGAACGACATGGGTGGGAATCTGCTGTAGAGACTGCCGCGAAAGGCACGTACAAGCAAGTAGGCCGCACTGACGAACGGTCATATTTTGCCGGCGTATCGTTGGCGCCAACGCAGCGGTCTAGTGAGAGCATGCCAGCCAGCTGGCAATTGGCCTCATAACGCAATGAAATTAACTGACCTTACAATTAGAACAAAGGGTTCTCAAACATGGATGCCACACACCCTACTGTTGGTTGTATATGCACGTTCAAGAGGCAAGCAGACCAGGCGACAACAGTCGCCACTGCGATCGACCCGAGACGCGACAAGGAAGCCAACGGGTATTCAGGAATAACAACAAGAAGGCGGTCCGCCATGTTCAGACAATCAAAAATACGCCAAGCGGGGCTCATTGTCTTTGCCACGACTTTACTGCTGATCCTGCCGAACCTGACACGTTTGTTCGGCTGACGGCGGCTGTGGCGCCAACAGGCAACGCACAGGTAACCTGCCGGCCTTGATGGTCGGAGATTAACCATGCGCCAATGCCTTGCCCTACTCGCCTTGCTACTGAGCCTGCCACTGTCGGCGGCGCAGCTGCACCTGGAGGCGGGTGCACACTCGCGCCAGTGGAGCAGCGCTGAACTGCTTGGCCACCCGCAGGCCCAGGACATCCGCATCGAGCAGGACGTTTCCTATAAGCGCCCCATGCACTATCGGGCCGTCCCCCTGGCTGCGTTGCTGCAGGGGGTAGGCGCCAGCGCCCACCTGCAAGCCGTGGCCCTGGATGGTTTTGCTGCCGAAATGCCCGCCGCCCCACTGCTGCAGGAAGGGCCGGCACGTGCCTGGCTGGCGATCGAAGACCCCGCCAAACCGTGGCCAGGGCTGGGCAAAGGCAAACCGAGTGCCGGGCCGTTCTATCTGGTATGGACGGCACCGCAAGCCAGTGGCATACGCCCGGAACAATGGCCGTTTCAGATCGCCACCATCCGCCGCCTGGCCTCGGTCGAACAGCGTTTCCCCGCGCTATTGCCAGACCCGAAGCTGCCGGCCGAGCACCCGGTGCGCCAGGGCTTTGCGCTGTTCCAGCAGAACTGCCTGGCCTGCCACCGCCTCAATGGTGCAGGTGACGCCCAGCTGGGGCCGGACCTGAACCTGCCGCACAACCCTACCGAGTACTTCCAACCGGCGTTTCTGCGCCAGCTGATACGTGACCCACAGAGCCTGCGGCGCTGGCCACAGGCGAAGATGCCGGGGTTTACAGAGGGTGTGCTGAGCGACCAGGAGCTGGATGCGCTATTGGCTTATCTGGGGCATATGGCTGGGCGCAAGCGCTGAGATGCTGGGGCTGCTTGGCAGCCCCCGGTCCATGAGTGTCAGGCGCACAACCGCTCGTGCTTGACACCCCACCCTTCGACTTCGCCGCCGTAGGGTGACACGAGCTGCTCGAACGTATCTTCGAAGTCGCCAATCCCTCCATAAGTGGCATACATGACCTTGCTCAGTTCAAGGTACCAGGCGCCGTCTTTCATTTCGCGCACCTGGGCGTTGAGGGACTCGCCACGAAATTGCCCGGCTGCACGACGTGCGCCGGCTTCGTCTGGGAATACTGCGTAGAACTCGATGGGATGGATACGGGTGAAATCGAAACCGCCAGCTTTCATCTGGCGCAGGACATTGCTGCTGATATCGTCGTTCTGGCTGCTCATGAATCGTCCTCCTGCAAAGCAATGGATAGACTTTCCGGGCACTACGTACCTGCCGGCGGTGCCGGGCAGATCGAGTTGTATAGAGCTGATGCAAGACGCGAATTGAAAGGTGCCGGCCCGCAGAAAAGGCTGGCACCTGGCTCCAGCGTAGTGCCTGGGCAGGCACCACGTCAACGCACGGATCAGGGCGCTTCGTGAATATCGGTGATGGTCACGCCAGTTTGCTCCTTGAGCCAGCGTGCCGTGGGGGATACTGTGCGGTCCTGGAAGTCGTTGAGGTCCAGCTCATCCATGACCGGAAACAGCTGCGAGCGAATAGCACGGGCCGCGTCTTCTTCGCTGGGGCACTGCTCGGCCCGCAGCTTCAATGACGTCGGTTCGCCTTTCTGGTCGGCAAAGATGACTTCCCACTCTTTCATTGGACGAGCCCTCTCAATCAAACAACGCCGGGTGTGTGACGTCTGTATAGCTTGACCTTGGGCGGGGGCAATTGTTCAGTTGGCAGGACTCTGTGGTGGCGTTCGGGCCGCTTCCACACTTGCCGACGAGGGGCCGCACGGCGGCCCCTGTTGCAGCGTTACTTCGGTGTGCCGTGCACGACACCTGCGGTGTTGTCCAACAGGCTCTTGGTCGCGGTCTGGATGTACGCTTCAAGCTTTTTCAGCATTTCCGGCTGGTCCGGGCTTTCGATCAGCTCGGCCTTGAACTCGCTGCCCAGTTGGTAGCGGTACATGCGCGGGCTCATGTCCTTGGACTCGATGAGGATGCGGTCACCCTGCACCAGGCCAACGATCTGCTCGCTGCCCGACGGCTTGATCATGCCAACGCCCTGGTCGCCCTCAGGCAGGTTGAGCAGGTCGCGGCCCCAGCACTGATGGCGGGTCTGGCCACCCAGGCGGCCCATGATGGTCGGTACGATGTCGACCTGGGTACCGACGGTGTGGTCGACCGCACCGAACTTCTCCTGGATGCCCGGGGCAATCAGCAGCAGCGGCACGTTGAAGCGGCCTAGGTCCAGTTCGGTGACCTGCTGGTGGTTGCCGAAGCCGTGGTCACCGACGATGACGAACAGCGTCTCCTTGAAGTACGGCTGTTTGCGCGCCTTCTCGAAGAACTGGCCCAGGGCCCAGTCGGAGTAACGCATGGCGGTCAGGTGCTCGTCCAGGCGGCCCTGGCCGGTGACCGGCTCTACCGGCAGGTCCTTGGGCAGCGCGTACGGGGTGTGGTTGGACAGGGTCTGCAGCAGCGCATAGATCGGCTTCTTGCCGTCGTGCTTGGCCAGTTCCTCGGCGCCACGGTCGAACATGTCCTGGTCGGACACACCCCAGGTCGGGTCGGAGAACACCGGGTTGACGAAGTCGTTACGGCCAATGAAGGTGGTCATGCCCTGGTTGCCGAAGAAACCGGACTGGTTGTCCCAGGCGAAGTCACCGTTGTAGACGTACACATCGTCGTAGTCGCGGGCGCTGAGCAGTGCCGGCAGGCCAGACAGCTTGTGGCCGCCTTCCGGGGTCTGCATCAGGTATTCGAAGCCTGGCAGGTTGGGGAAGCAAGCCATGGTGGCGAACATGCCCTGGTGAGTATGGGTGCCGTTGGAGAAGAAGCGGTCGAACAACAACCCTTCTTTGGCCAGCTTGTCAAAGTACGGGGTGATGTTGTTGGGGCTGCCCAGGGCGCCTACCGAGTGGCCGGCGAAGCTCTCCATGAGGATCACCACGACGTTTTTGATCGGCAGGGTGCGCTCGGCTGGCGGTACGAAGTCACGGCGGATCGCAGCCTCGTCGGCGTCGACCAGGGTATCGTGGGCGGTCAGCAGTTGCTCGCGCACGGTCTGCGTGGCCAGCGGCTGGTCCAGCACAGGCTTCCAGATATTGGCGCGGTCTTCGCCGAAGCGGCTCTTGGCTGCGTCAATCAGGGTCAGGGTGCCGTTCAGGCCAAGCTGGTTGACGAAGTTGGAGTCGGTGGTAAAGGCATCACCCCAACGCATCGGCGGGCCCTGGCGCAGGGTGCCACGGGCAGCAACCACGGCCACCAGCAGGATCACCATGAACACCGCCAGCCGGTTGTACCACTTTGCTGCAGGGCGCTGCAGGGTAGCGCCGGCCGACTGGCTGCCACGGGTCATGCGGTCGACGCCCTTGAACAGCAGGCTCAGCAGCCAGGTACCAACGACCCAGGCCAGCAGGTAGCGGACCACCGGGAAGCCGTACCAGAGCATGCTCATGACGGTCTTGGGGTCTTCCTTGATGTACTGGAACACCAGCCCGTTGAGGCGCTGGTGGAACTCGCGGTAGAAGTCCAGCTCCATCAGGCCGAGGAACATCACCACGCTCGAGGCGATGGTCAGCCACAGCCGGAACACGCCACGGCGGGCCATGGCCCAGGGGCTGAGAATGGCCAGCAGCAGCGGAATGCTGATGTACACCACCACCCGCAGGTCGAAGCGCAACCCGTTGAGGAAGCCTTCGGCGACGGTCGCATAGGGCGTATCGCCGATCATGTCGCTGTTGTAAACCAACAGCGCCAGGCGCACGAGGCTGAGCATCAGCATGATGACCAGGGCGCTGAGCAGCGTGTAGGCCAGGTGGGATTTCAGGGTCGGCGCGAACGACGCTCGCGCGCCCTGTCTCAAGGCATCCGTGTTAGCCATGAATGGGAAGGTCCTAGGATTGCGGGTTTGCGGAGATGGCGCTGGCTTATACCAACGCAGCATTGTGCGGGTGCGGATTCTGTTTAAACCAATGTGAAAATTTTGTCACGGCCGCATTTCTGCTTATTTCACAACCGTTGCCTGTGTGTGTGTGTAGGAGCGGCCTTGTGTCGCGAACGGGCTGCGCAGCGGCCCCTCGATTTCGGCGGTGCCGCACATATCAGGGGCCGCTGCGCGACCCGTTCGCGACGCAAGGCCGCTCCTACACACAGGGCGTCAGATGCGTATATTGCCCCTGGGCCCGGCAATCGCCCAGATCACCAGCCCGATCACCGGCAGCAGCGCGATCAGCAAAATCCACAGCACCTTGACCCCCACTTCGCTGCCGCTCTTGATCACATTGAGGATCGCCCAGATATCGAGCGCCAGAATGATCAGCCCAACCAGGCCATTGAATGTGGACCCCATGCCCGTTACTCCCCTGCAAAGACGTTGCAGCACAGCATAGCCAGCTATCACGTCGATAGAAGGGAATCCTTGGCCGATTGCGCGGGTCCTTGCTTAGACTGCCTGTATTCACTGATTCGAGGTTCGCATGCCACCCGCCCATACCGAAACGGCCACTTCCCCTTCGTTGCTGAGCGCCTGGCGACAACAGGTGGTGAACACCCCCTGGCTCAGCGCCGGCCTGGGCTTGAGCCTGCTAGCGGTCGTCGTGCTGCTGGCGGCGAGCCTGTGGAACGCGGTCAGCGGTGACCATGCCGACAACCTGCACCTGGCGTTGCTGGGCGGCCTGTCCGGTTTTGCTGCCACCGCCCTGGGGGCAGTCCTGGCCGTGGTGCTGCGCGATGTCAGCGCGCGCACCCAGGATGTGATGCTCGGTTTTGCTGCGGGCATGATGCTGGCAGCCAGTTCATTCTCGCTGATTCTGCCGGGCCTGGACGCCGCCCGCGAGATCACCGGCAACGGCCCGGCGGCGGCCTTCACCGTGGTGCTGGGCATGGGCCTGGGCGTGCTGCTGATGCTGGGCCTGGACCGTTTCACCCCGCACGAACATGAAAGCACTGGCCGATGCGGCCCAGAGGCAGAACGCATCAACCGGGTGTGGCTGTTCGTGCTGGCAATTACCTTGCACAACCTGCCCGAGGGCATGGCAATTGGTGTGAGCTTCGCCAATGGCGACATGAACATCGGCCTGCCGCTGACCAGCGCAATCGCCATCCAGGACATCCCTGAAGGCCTGGCCGTGGCCTTGGCCCTGCGGGCCACGGGGCTGTCGAACATGAAGGCGGCGCTGGTGGCGATCGGTTCGGGCTTGATGGAGCCGCTGGGCGCAGTCATCGGCCTGGGCATTTCCACCGGCTTCGCCTTGGCCTACCCGATTAGCATGGGGTTGGCGGCGGGGGCGATGATCTTCGTGGTGTCCCACGAGGTGATTCCAGAAACCCACCGCAACGGCCACCAGACGGCGGCGACCCTGGGGTTGATGGGCGGGTTCGGGGTGATGATGTTCCTGGATACCGCGCTGGGCTGAAGCGCTCGGTTGTCTGGGCCGGCCTCTTCGCGGGACAAGCCCGCTCCCACAAGTCTGAAGGTGCACTTAAACCTGTGGGAGCGGGCTTGTCCCGCGAAGAGGCCGGTACAGCAAGCGATCAGGTCAAACGTGAACCGCGACCTTCAAAGCCTCCAAAGCCGGCTCGACCTTGATCCCGACTTCGGCCCCCAGCTCCTGCACCCGTGCCAAGTCGTGCTGGCCCACCATCACCATCTGCAACTCATCATCCAGCAACTGGCTGAAATTGAGCAGCACATAACCACCAGCCTCCTTGTTCAAGGCCCCCATCTGCACCTGGATACGATTGAGTGCGGTCAGCGGCTCGGTGCGCGCCAGCTGCTTGGCTTTGAGGGTGAATGGCACGCTCTTGTCGAACGAATCGGTGATGTTCTGGAACAGCTCTTGGTAGCTGTCTGCTTGGAACAACACGGTGTCCGGCAGGCTGCCGAGCACGACCCACTCACCCAAGGCAATGGGGAAGCTGTCGTCGTAGTTGATGTCCGGATTGGCCGCCAGGAAGGCGGCTGGGTCGGCGTAGGCCTGTGCGGCCTCGTCGGCGATGCGCTCGATGTCTTCCTCGCGCATGCAGCCGGCGCCAATGAGGGTGATGAGTTCGAGCAACTGGTTTTTCATGTAGGGGGCCTGCGGCGGGTGAAAAGTCGCCAAGGATAGCCGCAAACGCCCCCTCAGGGTTAGCCGGCCAGCGCTTGCAAGCGCGCTACCGCATCGACTGCGCCCATGGTTTGCGCGGCCATCAGCGCGGTGGCGCCACGGGCATCCTGGCGCGCCGGGTCGGCACCTTGGGCCAGCAAGTAGTCGATGATCTCGCGGCGGTTGAACATGGCCGCCAGCATCAGCGCGGTGCGCCCGTCCTGGGCGGCGGCATCCACCGGCACGCCATGCTCCAGCAGCAGGCGGATCATCGCCAGGTCGCCTTTGAACGCAGCGCCGGCAATCGGCAGTTGCCCATTGTCATTGGCAAGCAGCGGGTCGGCGCTGTGTTCCAGCAGCACGCGAACCGCGTCGTGGTGGCCGTGATAGCTGGCCAACATCAGCAGGGTGTCACCCTTGTGATTGCGCAGGTTGGCCGGCAGACCGCTGGCAAGCAAGCGCCCGAGCATGTCGGCATCGCCTTGGCGGGCACGCTCGAAGACCTGCTCGGCAAAGGCCGCTGTTTCGTCATCGGTCATGGCGGCGGGCGCGGGTTGGGTGGACATGTTGAACCTCCTGGCAGAAATGATTGCCTAATTTTTTGTCAGGCAAGCCCGGCGGGTCAAAGGTTCAGATTCTATCGAGCCGATAGTTAACTCAGGGCTCGTGCAAAATGCACTGTGCAAAATGCACGACCATGCAGGTTGCACGAGACAGCCCTGGCGAAATAAGCTCAAGACATTGATTTTAAAGGACTTTTAGCTAGAAAGTTTTTTGGCACGGTCGCTGCAACCATCAACTCACGTCTGCCACACAACAGTCAGGAGTTGATATGGACCTCATCCAGGAAAAGTTCGTCTCGGTGTTTTCGGCCTACCAGGTCGCTACCCAGCCCCGCCCCGATGGTGGTGTCTTGCTGACCCTGCGTGCCGCTGATGGCAAGGTTACCCGCCGCGTGTTGACCTACGGGCAACTGCACAGCGCCGAGCAGCTGTCCTGGGCGATCAGCGCCATTCGCCGTGACCTGGCTGAACAGGCGAGCGAACTGCCCGTCATTACCATGCTGCAGAGCCAGCAACGGTTTGCATTGCCGACCTATCGCTGATTCTTTTGCCGGTTTCTTCGCGGGGCAGACTTGCTCCGCGAAGAAACCGGCACACGTATCACAGCTCGTCGATGCCCAAGAACGCTCGGGCAGTCTCGTCCCCGGTAAGCCTCGCCTGCATCCCCTGCTCACTGCCAAACAACCGCAACGCCACGCAGAACGGCGTCTCCCCCAGCTCTACCCAGCGCCGCGTGCCGGCCGGGACCACCAGCTGGTCACCCTTCTCGCACAGCACCGAATACACGAACCCACCCAGGCGCAAGCCCACCTGCGCCCGCCCGCTGACGACCGCAAACACCTCTTCGGCGTCATGCACGTGTTCATCACGCACATCGGCCTGCAGCGGGTCCGCGCCGTCACGGTTGAGTACCGCGAAGACCGTACTGCCATGGCCGGTCATCAGTTGATCGAGGTAGTCGCCGCACGCGGCCATGACCTCGTCTGTGGCGCTGCCGGGGCGAACCCTTAGCTCAAGCGGGCGGTGGACGAAGCGCACGCCCTGCTCGGCCAGCGTGGCCTGTATATCGTCGTGGTGGGTCAGCAGCTTGTTCGGCAGCTCCGGGCTGGACGGGTGGAAAACGCTGAGGATACTCATCAGTGGCGGGTCCTGGTCGATTGCGAACAAAGGGCAATGATAACGGCTGCGGCCAAGGCTGCGGCACTGGCCATACCAAAGGTGAAGGCTGGCCCCAGCAGGTTCCAGCTGTAGCCCGAATACAAGGCGCCAAGCGCACCGCCGGTGCCCGACAGTGCCGCGTACAACGCCTGGCCCTGGCCTTGCTGGCGCGCGCCGAAGCTGGCCTGGACGAACGCAATGCAAGCGGCATGAAAGCAACCGAAAGTAGCCGCGTGCATCACCTGGGCCAGCACGAGCACTGCCGGGTCATCCGCCAAGGTGCCAAGCAACAGCCAGCGCACGGCGGCCAACAGGAAGCTGGCCAGCAGCACCCGCTGCACGGAAAACCGCGCGAAGACCCGGCTCATGGCCATGAACACCAGCACCTCGGCCACCACCCCCAGCGCCCACAACAGGCCGATGGCGCCACGGCTGTAGCCCAGGTGCTCCAAGTGCAGGGTGAGGAAGGTGTAGTACGGCCCGTGGCTGAGCTGCATCAGCGCCACGCACACATAGAACGCGATAACCCCAGGCGCCCGTAGCTGCTGCACGAAGCCCCCCGTGCCGCTGCGCTCGCCCTGCTCCACCGGCTGGGCATTGGGCACCCACAGGCTGGCGGCGACGATACCGGCCATGATCGTGACGAGGGCTACCGGGTAAATGTCCAGGCTCAGCCACTCGAACAACCGGCCCAAGCCGACCACGGTCAGGATGAAACCGATCGAGCCCCACAGGCGTACCTGGCTGTAGCGGGACGTCTGCCCGTGCAGGTGGGCCAGGGTGATGACCTCGAACTGCGGCAGCACCGCGTGCCAGAAAAACGCATGCAAGGCCATGACCAGCGCCAGCCAGGCGTAGCTCTTGCCGAAGAAGATCAGGGCGAAGCTGGCCAAGGTGGACAACGCCCCCAGGCGCACGATCAGCAGGCGCTGGCCGGTACGGTCGCCCAGCCAGCCCCACAGGTTGGGCGCGATGCAGCGCATCAGCATGGGGATGGCCACCAGCTCGCCGATGCGCGCCGGGGAGAAACCCAGGTGGTCGAAGTACAACGCCAGGAAGGGGGCGGTGGAGCCCAGCAGGGCGAAGTAGAAAAGGTAGAAGCTGGACAGGCGCCAGTAGGGAATCGGGGACATGGTGGCTCAGCCAGTTTTGTTGTTGCCTTTACCAGCCTCTTCGCGGCTAAACCCGCGAAGAGGCTGGTACCGACGAATCAGAGCTGGCCCAGCACCGGGGTACTGACCTTGACCTCGGCATTCTGCGCACGGTGACGCAGCAGGTGGTCCATCAGCGCAATGGCCATCATCGCCTCGGCGATCGGCGTGGCGCGGATGCCGACACACGGGTCATGACGCCCCTTGGTGATCACTTCGACCGGATTACCATTCACATCGATCGAGCGGCCCGGCACCGTGATGCTCGACGTCGGTTTCAGCGCCAGGTGCGCAACGATAGGCTGCCCCGAGGAAATACCGCCAAGAATGCCGCCAGCGTTGTTGCTGAGGAAGCCTTCCGGGGTCATTTCGTCACGGTGCTCGGTGCCACGCTGGGCGACACTGGCAAAGCCCGCGCCGATTTCCACACCCTTGACCGCGTTGATGCTCATCAGCGCATGGGCAAGTTCCGCGTCGAGGCGGTCGAAGATGGGCTCGCCCAGGCCCGGCATCACCCCTTCGGCGACCACGGTGATCTTGGCCCCAACCGAATCCTGGTCGCGGCGCAGCTGGTCCATGTAGGCCTCGAGCTCCGGCACCTTGTCCGGGTCGGGGCTGAAGAAGGCGTTCTGCTCTACCGATGCCCAGGTCTTGAACGGGATCTCGATCGGGCCGAGCTGGCTCATGTAGCCGCGCACGGTGATGCCCTGGGTGGCCAGGTACTTCTTGGCGATGGCCCCCGCCGCCACGCGCATGGCGGTTTCGCGGGCCGAGCTGCGCCCGCCGCCGCGGTAATCTCGCTCACCGTACTTGTGGTGGTAGGTGTAGTCGGCGTGCGCCGGGCGGAACAGGTCCTTGATCGCCGAATAGTCCTTGGACTTCTGGTCGGTGTTGCGGATCAGCAGGCCGATCGAGCAGCCCGTGGTACGGCCTTCGAACACACCGGAGAGGATTTCCACCTCGTCCGGCTCCTGGCGCTGGGTGGTGTGCCGGCTGGTGCCGGGCTTGCGCCGGTCGAGGTCATGCTGCAGGTCGGCCAGGGAGATCTCCAGGCCCGGTGGGCATCCATCGACAATGGCGACCAACGCCGGGCCATGGCTTTCGCCAGCGGTGGTGACAGTGAACAGCTTGCCGTAGGTATTGCCGGACATGGACGCTCCGCGAGTCTGCCTGAGATGAACGAAAGCGGCAGTATACGGAAAATTTCAACAGGAATGGTCGTCTGTACTGGCCTTGCGAACCTTCACGCAAACATTAGGTCATATTCATCACCTCCCCACCGTAGTACCCCATGATGCCGCGCCTCGTCGCCCTGCTTTTCATGCTCTGTGCCAGCCTCGCCCAGGCCGCCTCCCCCACCGTCCTGCAACGCCCCATCGACCTGGACACCGGCCAGGGCGTGCTGCACGGCAGCCTGCTGTTGCCGCAGCAGGCCACCCCGCCCCCCGTGGTGTTGATCATCGCTGGTTCCGGCCCGACGGACCGCGACGGCAACAACCCGGCCTCGGGGCGTATCGACAACCTCAAGCGGCTGGCCCTGTTGCTGGCCGGCGACCACATTGCCAGCGTGCGCTTCGACAAACGTGGCGTGGCCGCCAGCCAACCGGCGACGCCCGACGAACGTGACCTCAGCGTCGAGCGCTATGTCGCCGATGTGGTGGCCTGGAGCCGCAAGCTCAAGGCCGACCCGCGTTTCGGCCCACTGATTCTGGTCGGCCACAGCGAAGGCGCGCTGATCGCCAGCCTGGCTGCCGAGCAGGCCGGCGCCAGCGCGGTGATCACCCTGGCCGGCAGCGGCCGGCCGCTGGCTGAGGTGCTGCGCGAACAGCTGGCCCAGCGCCTGCCGCCCGCCCAACTGGCCCGTGGCAGTGCCTTGCTCGACCGCCTGCAGGCTGGGCAGACCAGCCTGGACGTACCCGCTCCGCTGCGCCAGGTGTTCCGCCCCAGCGTGCAGCCCTACCTGATTTCGCTGTTCCGGCAGAACCCGGCGGCGGCGTTCGCGCAACTGCCGATGCCGGCGCTGATTGTCCAGGGCCGTAATGACGTGCAGGTCGACGTGACCGATGCCGAACGCCTGAAGGCAGCTAAACCTGATGCGCAACTGGTCTTGATCGATGGCATGAACCACATGCTGCGCATCAGCCCCAAGGGCATGAGCCAGCAACGTGACAGCTACCTCAACCCAGAGCTGCCTCTGGCTCGCGAACTGGGGGAGCGAATCGTGACGTTCATCCAGCATTTGCCATCGGCCTGACCCTCAGGTCTTGAACGCCGCTGCCGATAACGTGGGTGGTGGCGAGAATCCGGGGCCGCTGCGCAGCCCTTTCGCGACGCAAGGCCGCTCCTACAAAAAAGCACGCGATGCCCTGTAGGGGTGGCCTTGCGTCGCGAAAGGGGCACGCAGTGCCCCCTCAGGCTGCCAGCACGTACATAAGGACAGCCCTGATGACCATTGCCCCTACCGCCGTAGACCCGGCCGAACAGCCACAACCCGAGGACGGCGCCACGCTGCCTTGGGCAGACCTTGCCGTCGAACACTTCCAGCTGTTGCGCCTGGCGCCCCTGCCCACCGACCGCGCCACCGGCGCCCGCCCGCTGCGGTTCGTGCAGTTCGGCTATGCCGAGCGCCACGACAAGGCGCACAGCCTGCTGCGTATGGAAATCCAGCTGCCTGGGCAAAAAGTGCGCAAAGAGCAGAACCACCTGGACATCCGCGTCGACCACGCCGAGCGCCGGGTGCGCATTGGCAGCGACCAGGGCCTGCAACTGGAGCCGCTGAACCGCGGCATCGGCCGCTTCATGCTGGCCCAGGCCGTGCAATGGTTGCAGCGCAAGTGGTCGCATTACCAGGTCGAAGGCATGGCACTGCCGAACAAGGATGCCCTGAGCGAGGATTCACGCCTGCGCCGCGACCAGTTCCTGCATGGGGTTGGCATCAAGGTCGAATATGAAGACCCTCAGCACCTGAAAGGCCGCACCGTGGAAATCACGGTGGGCCAGCTCAAGGCCGCCTGGAGCAACGAGCGGCTGCAGCGGGTCGAGATTCTCGACGCGGCCAACCTGCTGCAGCAGGCCGACCAGCAGTTGCAAGAGAAGGAAGGCCAACTGCGTGAGCGGGATGAGCGGGTGGCCAAGTACCGGCGCGAAGACGGCGGGTTGCGCTTTACCATCACCTGCCTGGTGGCCTTTGCGGTGTTTCAGGCCGGGTTGCTGATCTGGATTGCAACCCGCTGAAAGGGTGGCTGCAGCCCCAAGTCAAACGCGGGCTTTGAACAGCTCCTGATGCTGGCGGCACTGCTCGGCCGTCAGCATGAACACCCCATGCCCGCCACGCTCGAACTCCAGCCAGGCAAAATCCACCTCGGGGTACAGCGACTCGACATGCACCTGGCTGTTGCCCACTTCGACGATCAGCAAACCCTTGTCGTTGAGGTGGTCTGCCGCCTCGGCAAGCATGCGCCGCACCAGGTCCAGGCCATCGTTACCGCAGGCCAGGCCCAGTTCGGGCTCGTGGTGGTACTCGGCCGGCATGTCATCGAAGTCTTCGGCGTCGACGTACGGCGGGTTGGACAGGATCAGGTCGAAACGCTGCCCTGGAAGGCCATCGAAGCCGTCGCCCTGCACGGTGTAGACGCGCATGTCCAGGCCATGCCGTTCGATGTTCTGGTTCGCCACCTCAAGGGCATCGAACGACAGGTCACCCAGCACCACTTCAGCCTCGGGGAACACTTCGGCCGCCACGATGCCGATGCAACCGGAGCCTGTGCACAGGTCGAGAATGCGCGCAGGCTCTGACGCCAGCCACGGCTCGAAACGTTTTTCGATCAGCTCGCCAATGGGCGAACGGGGCACCAGCACCCGCTCGTCGACGATGAACGACATGCCGCAAAACCACGCCTCGCCCAACAAGTAGGCGGTTGGCACACGCTCTTCGATGCGCCGCTTCAACAGGTGCTGCAGGCGCACGCGCTCGTCGTCCTCGAGCATGCAGTCCAGGTAGCTGTCGGCCACCTCCCACGGCAGGTGCACGGCGCCCAGCACCAGCAAGCGGGCTTCGTCCCAGGCGTTGTCGGCACCGTGGCCGAAGAACAGCTCGCGCTCGTGGAAGCGGCTGACCGCCCAGCGGATGTAGTCGCGCAGCGTGCGCAGACGGGATGTGATCACGGGGTACTCCTAATTCAGACCGTACAAAAGTCTAACAGCCCAACCCGCACAAATGTTCCTTCGGGTCGCTCAAAGGCTAGCCACAGGCCAGTAACTACGCCGCTTGCGATGTCAACCATTCCCATTGACGCCAAGGCAAGGGACAATAGGTATACAAAAGCCCTTCCAAGGAGCCCTTGATGTCCGTTCCAACCACGATGTTCCGCCTCACTGGCCGCGACTACCCGCCGGCCAAGTTGAGCCACGCCAGCCTGATCATCATCGATGCGCAGAAGGAGTACCTGAGTGGTCCCCTGGCGCTGTCGGGCATGGACGAGGCCGTGGCCAACATCGCCCGGTTGCTCGACGCTGCGCGCAAGAGCGGCCGCCCGATCATCCACGTCCGCCACCTGGGCACTGTCGGTGGCCGCTTCGACCCACAAGGCAGCGGCGGCCAGTTCATCCCCGGGCTGGAGCCGCACGATGGCGAAATCGTCATTGAAAAGCGCATGCCCAACGCGTTCAAGAACACCAAGCTGCACGACACTTTGCAGGAGCTTGGCCACCTGGACCTGATCGTCTGCGGTTTCATGAGCCATTCCAGCGTCAGCACCACCGTGCGCCGCGCCAAGGACTATGGTTATCGGTGCACCCTGGTGGAGGACGCCTCGGCGACCCGCGACCTGGCGTTCAAGGACGGAGTGATCCCGGCCGCGCAGATCCACCAGTGTGAAATGGCCGTGATGGCCGACAACTTCGCCTGTGTCGCCCCTACCGCCAGCCTGATCTGATCCAAAGGCCGGTAATTACCGCCCGGCAGCCGGGCGGAACCCAACGGGCGAGCGCAGGTCGAATTCCGGATATCCACAGAGGAAATCGGAATGAAGCTCAAAGGCAGTTTCGACGCCAAGCGCCTGCGCCCGCGCGAACCACGCAACTGGGGCGCTCGCCTGGCCGCCGGCCTGTCGGCCCTGCTGGCAACGCTGGGTGTGCTGCTGGCCATGGCCGGCATCGCCGGCCTGCTGGGCAATTACCCGGCCCTGGCCGAACTCAATGCCAACCGGCCGCTGTCGGCCACCCTCACGGCAGGGGGGTTGTTATTGCTGTGGCTGGGCGTGAGGTTTTGGCGGCGTAGCCGCATTCGCCTGCGCCGTGGCCGTGAGCTGAACCTGTCGCCGCATTTGATGAAAAAGCACGACTGACGTTTCCACTGATGCCGCGAAGAAGCCCGCGCAGACTACACATGGCTGCACAGCCGCCCACAGTCGCGTAAACTACGCCGCCCACGTGGAGGCATCATGCAAGACAACGACTTTTCCCTGTTCCATGCCGAAGTGCGCGGCGTCAAGCCGATCAAGCACGACCGTGCCGAGGTCGGCAAACCCAAGGCCGACCGCAAGCAACTGGCCGGCCTGCGGCAGGCGGCCACCGTGCGCAGCGACAAGGCACTGGTGATCGATGGCATGTCCGACCAGTTCGTCATCGACGTCGGCGCCGAAGACGAGTTGATGTGGCGCCGTGACGGCGTGCAAGAAACCCAGCTGCGCAAACTCAAACTCGGCCAGATCGCCTTCGAGGGCAGCCTCGACCTGCACGGCATGACCGTCGAGAAAGCCCGTGAGACCCTCTGGGACTTCATCGCCGAGGCCACCAAGCTGGAAGTGCGCTGCGTGCGCGTCACCCACGGCAAGGCCGCACGCCTCGACGGCAAGCGCCCGATGATCAAGAGTCACGTCAACACCTGGCTGCGTCAGCACCCGCAAGTGCTCGGTTTTGCCTCGTGCAATGCGCGCCATGGCGGCACCGGCGCAGTCTACGTGATGCTCAAACGAACCATGCTTGAAGGACGCGACGAGTAACGCCGCGCTTGCAGCGCCGCCCTTGCCGCCGTACCCTTCGTTTTTGCGATTTTTCCCACAGGTAGATACATGTCCCTGGAACAGAACTACACCGAGATTCTCAGCCAGATCGGCGAGGACGTCTCCCGTGAGGGCCTGCTCGACACGCCCAAGCGGGCTGCAAAGGCCATGAAGTACCTTTGCCGCGGTTATGAGCAGACGCTGGAAGAAGTCACCAACGGCGCGCTGTTCACCTCCGATAACAGCGAGATGGTGCTGGTCCGGGACATCGAGCTGTACTCGATGTGCGAGCACCACATGCTGCCTTTCATCGGCAAAGCTCACGTTGCCTACCTGCCCAAGGGCAAGGTTCTGGGCCTGTCGAAAGTTGCCCGCATCGTCGACATGTACGCCCGTCGCCTGCAGATACAGGAAAACCTCAGCCGCCAGGTCGCCGAAGCTGTCGAGAAGGTGACCGGCGCCGCTGGCGTGGCCGTGGTGATCGAAGCCAAGCACATGTGCATGATGATGCGCGGTGTCGAGAAGCAGAACTCGAGCATGATCACCTCGGTGATGCTGGGCGAGTTCCGCGAAAACGCGGCCACCCGCAGCGAGTTCCTCAGCCTGATCAAGTGATCGGCTGGTGATCCCGAGCCGACCCTGCGGGGTCGGCTTTTTCTTTTCAGGAGTTGCCCATGATCGTCAAAGCCCTACGGGTTGGCCTCGGCCAGCTCATCGTGTTCGGCGACTGGATCAGCCGCCCAGCCAAGCGCAAGCGCGATGCCGCCGCCCAGGCGCGCGTCGAGCAAGCGGCCAGTAGCCTCGCGCTGTACCAGTTCCATGCCTGCCCATTCTGCGTCAAGACCCGCCGCACCCTGCACCGCCTGAATGTGCCGATGGCGTTGCGTGACGCCAAGAACGACCCGGTGCATCGCCAGGCGCTGCTCGAAGGCGGAGGCCGGGTCAAAGTGCCGTGCCTGCGCATCGAGGAAGACGGCAAGGTGAGCTGGATGTACGAGTCCAAGGCGATCATTGCCTACCTGGACAAGCGCTTCGCCTGACCTCTAGGCACGGGCCGGCTCAGCCCACCATCGGCACATGCCGAGGGTGGCTGGCCACCCGCTCCAGCCAGGCCCTGACCGCCGGGTAGTCCGCCAGGTCGAACCCACCCTGCTGGGCCACATGGGTATAGGCATACAGCGCCACATCGGCAATCGAATAGCGCTCGCCGACCAGGTACGGCGTCATCTGCAACTGCCGCTCCATGACCTTGAGCGCCTTGTAGCCACCTTTGTGCAGCTTGCGGTATTCCTCCAGCCGGTCATCCGGCAGCCCCAGGTAGAACTGAATGAACCGCGCCACGGCGATGTAAGGCTCATGGCTGTACTGCTCGAAGAACTGCCACTGCAACACCTGCGTGCGCAAGCGCGGCTCGGTAGGCAGGAAGTCACTGCCGTCGGCAAGGAAGTTGAGGATGGCGTTGGACTCCCACAGGTACGTGCCGTCTTCCAGCTCCAGCACCGGCACCTTGCCATTGGGGTTCATCGCCAGGAACTCGGGGGTCTCGGTCTCCCCCTTGAGAATATCCACCGGGTGCCACTCATACGGCCGACCCAGCAGGCTCAACATCAGCTTGACCTTGTAGCAGTTGCCCGACTGGTAGTCCCCATAAACCTTGTACATCGCCCTCCCCTCCCATGCAGTTGTGCATTCGTGCCCAATAGTTGGCGACTGTACGGCTAAAAGCAATGGCCGCTGTATGGCAAGGATCAACCTTGCTCGCGTTAGTCTGAAAAAACTGCTTACACCTTTACAAGGATTTTTTTCATGACCGATGCCACCTCCGCCCGCCTGCGGCCCCTGGCAGACAGCTCCCCGTCGGCGGTTGTCGCCGGCTTCATTGCCATGCTCACCGGCTATACCAGCTCACTGGTGCTGATGTTCCAGGCCGGCCAGGCGGCAGGGCTGACCAGCGCGCAGATTTCGTCCTGGATCTGGGCGCTGTCGATCGGCATGGCGGTGTGCAGCATTGGCCTGTCGCTGCGCTATCGCACGCCGATCACCGTGGCCTGGTCGACCCCCGGCGCCGCGCTGCTGATCACAAGCCTGGGCGGGGTGAGTTATGGTGAGGCCATCGGCGCCTACATCACCTGCGCCGTGCTGGTGCTGATCTGCGGCCTGACTGGCAGTTTCGAGCGACTGGTCAAGCGTATTCCGGCCTCGTTGGCCTCGGCGCTGCTGGCCGGCATCCTGTTCAAGATCGGCAGCGAGATCTTCGTCGCCGCCCAGCACCGCACGCTGCTGGTGCTTGGCATGTTCTTCAGCTACCTGCTGGTCAAACGTCTGTCACCGCGCTACTGCGTGCTGGCTGCGCTGCTGGTCGGCACCGCGCTGTCCGGCGCCCTTGGCCTGCTGGACTTCAGCGGGTTCAGCCTGGAAGTGGCAACGCCGGTATGGACAACGCCGAGCTTCTCGCTGGCGGCGACCATCAGCATCGGTATTCCGCTGTTCGTGGTGGCCATGACCTCGCAGAACATGCCCGGCGTGGCCGTGCTGCGTGCCGACGGCTACCAGGTGCCCGCCTCGCCGCTGATCTCGGCTACCGGGTTTGCCTCGTTGCTGCTGGCACCGTTCGGCTCGCACGGGGTCAACCTGGCGGCGATCAGCGCGGCGATCTGCACCGGGCCGCACGCCCATGAAGACCCGAGCAAGCGTTATACCGCGGCAGTGTGGTGCGGGATTTTCTATGGCATTGCCGGGGTATTCGGGGCGACCTTGGCGGCATTGTTTGCCGCGCTGCCGAAAGAGCTGGTGCTGTCAATTGCGGCCTTGGCGTTGTTCGGCTCGATCATGAACGGGTTGACCGTAGCCATGGGTGAGGCGCGTGAGCGTGAGGCGGCGTTGATCACCTTCATGGTCACGGCTTCAGGGTTGACGCTGTTCTCCATTGGCTCGGCGTTCTGGGGGATCGTGGCGGGGGTGTTGACCTTGCTGATCCTCAACCCACGTAGAGCCTGACGGTTTTTGTAGCTTGTGTCGGCCTCTTCGCGGGGCAAGCCCGCTCCCACAGAGACTGCACTCCCACAGAGACTGTGCTTACTGTGGGAGCGGGCTTGCCCCGCGAAGAGGCCAGTACAGGCAACAGAGATAGGGGCCAGGCTCACAACCTGAAATGCCCCACCATCCCTTTCAAATCAGTGCCCAACTGCGCCAGCTCGACACTCGACCTGGCGTTGTCCTGCATCGCCAACGCCGCCTGATCGGCACTGCCGCGGATCTGCGTGACGCTGCGGCTGATCTCTTCGGCTACCGAGCTCTGCTGCTCGGCCGCCGCCGCAATCTGCTGGTTCATCTGCTGAATCAATGAAACCGCCACGGCGATGCTGCCCAGCGCGCTTTCGGTCTGCAACGCATCGGCCACCGCCAGGCGCACCAGCTCGGTGCTGCCGCGGATCTGTGCCACCGACTGCTGGGCATTGCCGCGCAGGCTGGCGACCAGGCTTTCGATCTGCTCGGTCGATTGCCGGGTACGTCGGGCCAGCGCCCGAACCTCGTCAGCCACTACCGCGAACCCACGCCCCTGCTCGCCGGCACGAGCCGCCTCGATCGCGGCGTTGAGCGCCAGCAGGTTGGTCTGCTCAGCGACGCTCTTGATCACTTCGAGCACATCACCAATGGTATGGATCTCTGCGCTGAGGCTGTCGATGCCGGCACTGGCCGCCTCTGCGGCTGTCGCCAACTGTTCGATACGCTGCATGCTCTGACGCACCACCTGCTGCCCGGACTCGACCTTGTCGTCGGCCGACTGGGCCGCCTGCGCTGCCTCCTCGGCATTGCGCGCCACATCGTGCACAGTGGCAGTCATCTGCTGCATGGCGGTCGCCACCTGCTCGGTCTCCTCCTTCTGGCTGCCCACCTCGCGGTTGGTCTGCTCGGTCACCGCTGACAACGCCTGGGCGCTGCCGGCCAGTTGCTCGATGCCCTGCTGCAACCCGCTGACAATGCCCGACAGGCCGGCCGCCATCTGCTGCATGGCCTGCAACAACTGCCCAACCTCATCGCTGCGCGGCGCTTCTGCCTCCAGGCCTAACTCGCCCGCAGCAATGCGCTGGGCGCGGGCGATGACGCGCTTGAGCGGGCCAACCACCGCGCGAGTGATCAGCCAGGCAGCCAGCACGCCGGCCAACAGTGCAAGCCCCGTGGCCAGGGCAATGGCCAGGGCATTGCGGGACAATTCGCCCTGCAAGGCCTGCTCCTGTCCCAGGTAGGCCTGGTCGACCCGGCCGGTGACCTGCTCGGCCCGCGCCTGCAACTCGGCCTTGAGGCCTTGCTCCTTGGCCAGCAGGTCGGTGTATTCGTTGAGCTTGTCGGAGAAGCTGCCGATGTGCCCGGCTACTTCACCCAGCACACTCTGGTAGCCGGCATCGCTGACGGCGCCCTTGAGCTGTTCGACCAGGTTCGCGGCTTCGAGGGTCTGGGCGATGCGCGCCTGGCCGACGCCCTCTTCACCCTTGCGGCTCTTTTCCAGGCGCACGCGGGCTTCGTCCATCGCCTGCAGCATCAGCCGTGAAACCTGCGCCACTTGCCCAGCCTGCTCAAGAAACTCACCGCCCTGCTGGCCCTGGGATTGCTTGAGGGTGTAGGTGCCGTCATCGGCCAGCCCGGCCTGCAGCACATCAAGGTTGTTGGCCACGCTGGACACCGACCAACTGGCCATGTCCAGCGCCAGCTCCTTGGCCTGCACCGCCTCGACAAAGGCCTCGAACGCCTGCCCGTAAGCGCCCAGCTCAGCCTCGGCCGCCGCCAGCGCCGGCAAGCCACGGGCGCGCTCGGCCAACCCCTGCAAACCGCTGCGCAACGCCTCGGCCTGCTTGATATCAGAGCTCAGGGCAAAGGTTTGTTCGTGCTGGCGCAACCTGAGCAGGTCGGTATTGAACTGGGCCAGCTGGCGCAAGCCGTCAAAGCGCTGGCCCACACTGTGCAACGCGGCGATGCCAATGGCCGCCACCGCCAGGGTCAGCAACAGCACCAGGGTAAAGCCCAGGCCCAGTTTGCGGGCCATGCCCAGGTTGGCCAGAACACCGTGCTTGGTCGCACCCATCGCCGATTCCCCTTCACCTTGTCAGGTTTGCCGAAGGCCAAGCGTGGCAACGATGCCAGTCCACTCACAAGGGCCTGACGCCAGAATAGTGTCAAATAGCTATGAGCGTGTCGCTATCAGTGTGCTGGGGGTCGCCCTGCGTATTTCAAGAAGGCCTGGGCGCGAGAATCCTGCCCGTAAGCGACATTGATGCGCAGCCAGGCGCTGGCGGCGCCCTGGTAATCGAAGGCGCTACCAGGGGTGAGCAGCACCGAATGCTCCAGCGCCAGTTGCTCGAGGCTGGCGAAGTCACGCCCCGGTACCCTGGCCCAGACGAACATGCCGCCATAGGGTTCACAGAACACCTCCCAGCCTGCTTGCTCCAGTTGCCCAAGCAGCTTGGCCATGTGCTGACCCAGGCGCAACCGCAGGCGTTGCACGCTTTTGCGGTAACTGCCGTTGGCCAGCATCTGCCCGACCACCTGCTCGGCAAACCGCGATGTGCCGATGCCGCTGACCATTTTCAGTTCAGCCAGCCGCGCCAGCAACAAGGGCTCGGCAACCAGGTAGCCGACCCGCAACGAGCTGCTCAGGGTCTTGGAGAAGCTGGCCATGTAGATCACCCGCTGCTCGCTGTCCAGCGTGGCCAGGCGCGTTGCCGGGCCCTCCTGGAAGTCGGCGTAGATATCGTCTTCGATGATGCGCAGGTCGTGCTCGCGGGCCAGTTCCAGCAGGCGGTAGGCCACTTTGGGGGTGAGGCTGGTGCCCGTCGGGTTGTGGTACAGGCTGTTGATGAACAGGCATCGTGGGCGATGCTCCGCAAGCAAGCGCTCCAGCGCAGCCAAGTCTGGGCCCTCGGCCAGGCGCGGCACGGGCAACATGCGCACGTGGTGCTGGCGCAGCAGGTTGAACAGGTTGTAGTAACCGGGGTTTTCCACCAGCACCGTATCGCCTGGGCGCAGCAGCGTGCGTACCAACAGGTCGAGGCCATGGCTGGCGCCCTGGGTAGTGAGGATGCGCTCCGGGCCGGCGGCGATATCCAGGCGCGCCAGGCGCTTGTGCAGTTGCTGGCGCAAGCTGGCCAGGCCCAGGGGTGGGCAGTAGTCGAGCAGGTCTTGCGGGTTGCCGCGGCTGACCAGGCGTACGGCCTGGGCCAGCTCGGTGGTGGCACGCCAGCTGTTGGGCAACCAGCCACAACCGAGCTTGAGCAGTTCGTCATGGCCCTCGCGAAATTGCCGCCAGTGACCATCGCCGGCCTCGCCCCAGGGCTGGCCATCATCGGCCCCGCCCCCTGGTTTGCGCTCGGCGACGAAGAAACCGGTGCCGTGCCGCGCCTCCAGCCAGCCGCTGGCGACCAGGCGATCATAGGCCTCGATCACACAAGACGCGCTGACCGCCTGGCTGTGCGCCAGTGCACGGATCGACGGCAGGCGCGCCCCGGGGCGCAGGCGCTGCTGGTCGATCCAGGTTTGCAGGTGGTCGGTGAGTTGTTGCACCAGGGGGGTGCTGCTGGAGCGGTTCAGGGAGAAGTGCATGGTAAGTGTTCGCGGATTTTGAGCGAACAGTTAAGCATAAATGAGCGGTGGGTGTGTCTGGTTGCGGCGGCGGATAAAGGTCAGTGTGGGCAGGGCCTCTTCGCGGGGCAGATACATAAACTTCAGGATCCCACCCATGCCCTGCGCCTCCACCCGATTAGCCTTCGCTCTGTGCCTGATCACTCTGGCGGTCAACCTCCAGGCCCCGCTCTATATCACCTACGCCGACCTCTCCGGGCAAGGCGCCGCCGCCACCGCAGTGGCCTTCTCCGGCTACGTGCTGGGCGTGCTGCCAGTGCTGCTGGCCCTGGGCGGGCTGGCCGACCGGGTCGGGCGCCGGCCGATGATAATCGCCGCGCTGCTGCTGTCGATGGTCGCCACCGTGCTGATGCTGCTGGCCCCCAGCCTGCAAACCCTCGGCCTGGCGCGGCTGTTCCTGGGCCTGGGCACCGGCCTGGCCTCGGCCACGGCCACCGCCTACATGAGCGAGCTGATGGGCAGCGACGGCAGCGGCCGCGCTGCCAACTGGGTTACCGCCAGCACCTCGCTGGGCTTTGGCCTGGGCGCGGCGCTTACCAGCCTGTTCCTGCTGCGCGGCCCAAGCCTGAGCCCTGGCAGCTTCCACCTGCAACTGCTGCTGGCCGTCGTTGCCCTGGTGCTGGTGTGGCGCCTGCCCGACCCACGCCCGGCACAACGCAGCGCCATGCTGCGCCTGCCGTACTACCCGCGTGGCAGCGTTGCCTATGGCCTGGCCATTCTGCTGGCCTGGGCCTGCGTGGGCCTAGTCATCGCCCTGCTGCCGGGGATCCTGCGCCAGCATGGCCTGAGCGCGTGGTCAGGGTTCTCGACCTTCTGTGTGATCAGTTGCGGCTTGTTGTTCCAGCCGATGGCCCGTCGCCTTTCGAGCCTCAAGGCCGCACTGCTGGGGCTGGTGATTTTGCCGTGCAGCTACGCGGTGCTGGCCTGGGGTGCCGACAGCGGGCAACTGGCTGCGGTCTTGCTGGGCGCCGTGGCGGCCAGCAGTGCGTGTTATGGGTTTATCTACCTGGGCGGCCTGGCGGCGGTGAACCAACTGGCCGGCAGCGAGAAAACCCGAGCCAGTGCCGGGTTCTTCTTGCTGGCGTACCTGGGGTTCAGCTTGCCGGTGATCTTTACCGGGTTGCTCAGCGACCGGTTGGGCGCGCGGGTGGCCTTGCTGGTGTTTGGTGGGGTGCTGGTGCTGGGGTGTGTGCTGGTTGGCCTGGCACTTGTGGTGTCTGCCCGAGCAGCTTTGCCAGAAAAGCCGCTGGTGCAGGTACGCCACTGATTGTAGGAGCGGCCTTGCGTCGCGAACGGGCTGCGTAGCGGCCCCGCGGTCTCAGCTTCGCCGCATAGATTGCTGGGGCCGCTACGCGCCCCTTTCGCGACGCAAGGCCGCTCCTACACCCACACACGCCGCAAGTCAGATCGCCGTCGCTCCGCCGTCCACAGTCAGGCTATGCCCGGTGGTGAAAGCCGCGCCATCGCTACACAGGTACAGCACCGCACCTGCAACTTCCTCGACCTTGCCGATGCGCCCCACCGGGTGCATCGCCGCTGCGAACTCGGCCTTGCGCGGGTCCGCCTCATACGCACGGCGGAACATGTCGGTGTCGATAACCGCCGGGCACACCGCGTTCACCCGGATGCCTTTCTTGGCATATTCGATTGCCGCCGACTTGGTCAAGCCGATCACCGCGTGCTTTGACGCACTGTAGATGCTCATCTTCGGCGCCGCGCCCAACCCTGCCACCGATGCGGTATTGACGATCGCCCCACCGCCCTGGGCAACCAGCAGCGGCAGCTGGTACTTCATGCACAGCCACACACCCTTGACGTTGACGCCCATGATGGCGTCGAACTGCGCCTCGCTACCCTCAGCCAAACGGCCCTGCTCGATCTCGATGCCGGCATTGTTGTAGGCGTAGTCCAGCCGGCCATAGGCGGCTATCAGCCGTTCATGCAGCTGGCGCACATCGGCCTCCCGGGTCACGTCGCAGGCGATGAACATCGCATCGCCGCCCGCATCGTGGATCAGGCCCACCGTGGCTTCGCCGCCGACCGGGTCGAGGTCGGCCACCACCACTTTCAAGCCTTCACGGGCAAAAGCCAACGCCGTCGCCCGGCCAATACCCGCAGCGCCGCCGGTGACCAGGGCTACCTGGCCGGAAAAGGTCATGCTCATCGTTTGCTCCTGACGCGGCCATTTGTGATATCGCAGCCAAGCATAGTCAGCGCCCAGCCAAGCTGGGCAGCATCATCAGGCCAACGGTTGGTCTACCATGCTTACCAGTGATGTTACCCACCTGGTTGCATCAGCAAGGTAGATTGAATGCACTTCACCTTCCACTGCCCACAAGGACCCGACATGACCCAGACCAACCGCCGCTTCCTGCTCGCCAAACGCCCGGTCGGCGCCGTGCGCCGTGACGACTTCAGCTTCGAGCAAGTGCCCGCCGAACAGCCCGGCGAAGGCCAGGTCCTGGTGCACAACCTGTACCTGTCCCTCGACCCCGCCATGCGCGGCTGGATGAACGAAGGCAAGTCCTACATTCCCCCAGTGGGCCTCGGCCAGGTAATGCGCGCCCTCGGCGTCGGCGAAGTGGTGGTCTCGAACCACCCCGACTACAAGCCCGGCGACCACGTCAGCGGCGCGCTCGGCGTACAGGACTACTTCACCGGCGAGCCCCAAGGCCTGCACAAGATTGACCCCAGCCTCGCGCCCCTGCCCCGCTACCTCTCGGCCTTGGGCATGACCGGCATGACCGCCTACTTCGCCCTGCTCGAAGTCGGCCAGCCCAAGGCTGGTGACACCGTGGTCATCTCGGGCGCCGCCGGTGCGGTGGGCAGCATCGTCGGGCAGATCGCCAAGCTCAAAGGCTGCCACGTAATCGGCATCGCCGGCGGCGCCGAAAAATGCCAATACCTCAAGGACGAGCTGGGCTTCGATGGTGTCATCGACTACAAGGACGAAGACGTGCTCGCCGGCCTCAAGCGCGAATGCCCCAAAGGCGTAGACGTTTACTTCGACAACGTCGGTGGCGAGATCCTCGACGCCGTGCTCACCCGCATCAACCTCAAGGCCCGCATCGTCATCTGTGGCGCCATCAGCCAGTACAACAACAAGGAAGCCGTCAAAGGCCCGGCCAACTACCTGTCGCTGCTGGTGAACCGTGCGCGCATGGAAGGCTTTGTGGTGTTCGACCATGCCAAGGACTATGGCAAGGCCGCGCAGGAGATCGCCGGCTGGCTGGCCAGTGGCAAGGTGAAGAGCAAGGAAGATGTGGTGGAAGGGTTGGATACCTTCCCAGAGACGCTGCTCAAGCTGTTCAGCGGGGAGAATTTTGGCAAGCTGGTGTTGAAGGTCTAACCCCTGTAGGCGCGGCCTTGCCGGGGCGCCGGACCGGTCGGAAAGGGCTGCGCAGCAGCCCCAGCACTCTCGGCATCAGCCGTATATGAAAAAGGCCAACACGCGCGTGTTGGCCTTTTTTATCAACGCGGGTGTTTACCCTCGAATCTCCGCCACCACCGCAGCCAGCGCCTGCGCCGGGTCTGCGGCCTGGCTGATCGGCCGGCCAATCACCAGATAGTCCGAACCTGCATCCAGTGCCTGGCGCGGAGTGAGGATACGGCGCTGATCATCCTGGGCGCTGCCGGCCGGGCGGATACCCGGGGTCACCAGTTGCAGCAGCGGGTGCGCAGCCTTCAGCGCCGGTGCTTCCAGCGCGGAGCACACCAGGCCGTCCATACCCGCCTTCTCGGCCAGCGCCGCCAGGCGCAGTACCTGCTCCTGCGGGTCGACATCCAGGCCAATACCGGCCAGGTCTTCACGTTCCATGCTGGTCAGCACGGTCACGCCAATCAGCAATGGCTGGGGGCCACTGCGCTTGGCCAACTCTTCACGGCAAGCCGACATCATGCGCAGGCCACCGGAGCAATGTACGTTGACCATCCACACCCCCATCTCGGCGGCGGCCTTGACCGCCATTGCCGTGGTGTTGGGGATATCGTGGAACTTGAGGTCGAGAAACACTTCGAAGCCCTTGGCACATAGGGTCTCGACGATGCCGGAGGCACTGCTGGTGAACAGTTCCTTGCCCACCTTTACCCGGCACAGCGCAGGGTCGAGCTGGTCAGCCAGCTTCAGAGCGGCCTCACGGGTAGGGAAATCGAGGGCGACGATCAGGGGCGTCTGGCAGGCGGACATGGTCAGGGTCTCTTGGCAAGTCGAAAACGGCGCGCATTGTAAACGAAGTGGCGCAGGCTTTGGGGGCCGCGGGTCATGGAATTGGCCCTGCGGTGCACGGCTCCTATAATTGAACCAAAGGATCCGGCAATTGCTCAACATGCGTACAAGCGCCGCCCACTGACGATCAAAGGAGAACGACAATGCCCTGGTATGCCTGGCTGATACTCATCTTAGCCCTCGGCTCGATTGTCGGCGGCTTGATGATGCTGCGAGATACAGCGAAAAAACTGCCGCTGACCGACGACCAGCTGCGCAAGGTGCACGAGCGCAATGCCGAGGCGGATGCCAAGGATTCGCAGGACCGCTAGCCACTGTTGCCAGCCCCAGTCCTCCCCTGGCGGGAGCACCTTGCTTGCCCCGCAATTAAGCAGGGCAAGCCCCCCTTCGCTTACTCCACCATCACCTTGTCGCGATTACGCTCCAACAACGCGCTACCGACACCCCTGATCTCCAAAAGCTCATCCACCGAGGCGAACGGACCATGGGTCTCCCGGTAGGCAACGATGGCCTCAGCCTTGGCCTTGCCAATCCCGTTGAGCTCTTTTTGCAGGGTAGCGGCATCAGCCTTGTTCAGATCCACCCGCAACGGCTGCGCCGCCACATGGCTGACCACTGGCACTGGGTCTGGTACCGCAGTGGTAGTCGCGGGAGCGGCGCTGAGGGTAAAGGACAGGCTGGCGAACAGCGGCAGCAGCAGGTAGGACAGTACGGTATTACGCATCATGAATATTCCTTGGGTTGGTCTAATCGAACAGCCGTTTTCCTGTGGCTGCGCAATCAACCCTAGCGGTTCGCCTGATTTCGCAACAGGCACTCACCCCAGCGAATCGTTACCGAATCGAACAGCAAGAAAACCAACTTCACGCCCCCAGAAATAATGGCGCAATGCCATGTTTCGCGCTAACTTCATGAACTAGTTGAGATAGACGATGGCGTTTAGGTGAATTCCCGTTTAACCTGCGTTTCATTCAGACCAAACGCTGTTGCTTTTCCTACAAGCCTTGCTGGATATGGCCCCTACCCGCTCGTCGCGAACTCTCGCCACATCGTCTCTATTGGCATGATGCCTGAATAACATCAAACAATCGTTTTTGTTGATTGCTCCGAGAAAAATCGGATCCGATATTTCGATGTCAATAAGCATTTCCCCTGAATCAGGGGAAAAAAACGTGCCAGACGGGATGTCATTCTGATGACTAAGTGATAAATTTGCGGCCATTGGACAACCGCTGTGCTTGAAGGATCCGAGCAAGATGAATTTTTTTTCACACCCCCCACTGGAACCGCTCGCTTCCTCGTACGCGGTGCCAGCCAGGCCAACCCCCCCGGCCGACTTGCACAACCCCTGAGTTTCACAGCCCTAGCCCAGTAACAACCGCCTTCACTCAACACAAAGAAGACCGTCGCCGTGTCCCTCAAGACCCTCATCGTATTTGGCACCCGCCCAGAAGCCATCAAAATGGCACCTCTGGCCCTCAACCTTGACCAGGACGACCGTTTCGAGTCCCGTGTCTGCGTTACTGGCCAGCACCGCCAGATGCTTGACCAGGTACTGGAGCTGTTCGAGATCACGCCCGATTACGACCTGAACATCATGAAGCCAGGCCAGGACCTGACAGACGTGACCACGGCCATTCTGCAGGGGCTCAAGCCCGTACTGGCCGAGTTCAAGCCGGATGTGGTACTGGTCCACGGCGACACCGCAACGACCCTGGCGACCAGCCTGGCGGCCTACTACCAGCAAATCCCGATCGCCCACGTCGAAGCTGGCCTGCGCACCAACAACCTGTATTCGCCGTGGCCTGAAGAGGGCAACCGTCGCCTGACCGGCACGCTTGCAGCGCTGCACTTCGCGCCGACTTCGACCTCGCGTGACAACCTGCTCAAGGAAGGCACCGACGCCGCGACCATCTACACCACCGGCAACACCGTGATCGACGCGCTGCTGGAAGTGGTTCGCAAGCTGGAAAGCCCAGCGCTGAAGAGCCACTTCGAAAGCCAGTTCGACTTCCTCGACGCCAACCGCCGCATGGTGCTGGTCACCGGCCACCGCCGCGAAAACTTCGGCGATGGCTTCGAGCGCATCTGCCAGGCCCTGGTGCAGACCGCTCGCCAGTTCCCGGATGTGGACGTGGTGTACCCGGTGCACCTCAACCCCAACGTGCGCGAGCCGGTGAACCGCCTGCTGGCCGGGGTCAGCAACATCCACCTGATCGAGCCGCTCGACTACCTGCCGTTCGTCTACCTGATGAGCCGCTCGTACCTGATCCTCACCGACTCCGGTGGCATCCAGGAAGAAGCCCCAGCCCTCGGCAAGCCGGTACTGGTCATGCGTGACACCACCGAGCGCCCGGAAGCGGTCGCGGCTGGCACCGTCAAACTGGTTGGCACCGACGTCGACTCGATCCAGCAACACCTGGTGCAACTGCTCACCGATGAAGCGACCTATCGCGAGATGAGCGTGGCCCACAACCCCTACGGCGACGGAAAAGCGTGCGCGCGAATCCTCGATGCCCTTTCCGTATTCTCTAACTCCAAGGACGCAGCATGAGCTTCAACAAGATTTCTGTCGTAGGTCTGGGCTATATCGGCCTGCCAACTGCCGCCGTTTTCGCCGCCCGCAAGAAGCAGGTCATCGGCATCGACGTCAACCAGCACGCGGTCGACACCATCAACCGCGGCGAAATCCACATCGTCGAGCCTGAGCTGGACATGGTCGTTCACGCTGCCGTGACCGAAGGTTTCCTGCGTGCCTCCACCGTTCCGGAAGCTGCCGACGCCTTCCTGATCGCCGTGCCGACCCCGTTCATGGACGACCACGAGCCGGACCTGAGCTACATCGAGTCCGCCAGCAAAGCCATCGCTCCAGTACTGAAAAAGGGCGACCTGGTCATTCTGGAATCGACCTCCCCGGTCGGCGCCACTGAGCAGATGGCCTTCTGGCTGGCCCAGGCGCGCCCGGACCTGAGCTTCCCGCAGACCCACGGTGAAGACTCCGACATCCGCATCGCTCACTGCCCTGAGCGCGTCCTGCCAGGCCACGTACTGCGTGAGCTGGTCGAAAACGACCGGATCATCGGCGGCATGACCAAGAAGTGCTCGGACGCTGCCGTACGCCTGTACCGCACCTTCGTCGAAGGCGAGTGCATCGTCACCAACGCCCGCACCGCCGAAATGTGCAAGCTGACCGAAAACAGCTTCCGTGACGTGAACATCGCGTTCGCCAACGAACTGTCGATCATCTGCGACAAGCTGGACATCGACGTCTGGGAACTGATCCGCCTGGCCAACCACCACCCGCGCGTCAACATCCTGCAGCCTGGCCCAGGCGTAGGCGGCCACTGCATCGCCGTCGACCCATGGTTCATCGTCAGCCAGACCCCAGAGCAGGCGCGCCTGATCCGTACCGCCCGTGTGGTCAACGACAGCAAGCCTGAGTGGGTGATCGACAAGGTCAAGATGGCCCTGGCCAACTTCCTGATCAAGAACCCGGGCAAATCGGCCCAGCAAGTCAAGATCGCCTGCTACGGCCTGGCCTTCAAAGCCGACATCGACGACCTGCGCGAAAGCCCGGCCCTGAGCATTGCCGAGCGCCTGGGCAACGAGCTGGAAGCCACCCTGCAACTGGTCGAGCCGAACATCGAAGCCCTGCCGCAGCGCCTGTCGCGCCACGAGCACGTGGAATTCGACTTCGCCCAGGACAGCGCCGACATTCACGTGCTGCTGGTCAAGCACCGTGAATTCCGCGGCACCTTCACCGTCCGCGATGCTGCATTCGTGATCGACGCCGCAGGCGTTACCCAGGGTTGATGGAACAGTCCGCATGAACAACACCACGCTTGAGAAACCTACCGTGAACAATGAGCTGCCGTCACCTTTGGCCGATATTCATGACCGTGTGATGGAAGCCTATTACGGCAAGCTGGGTGATCAGTTCATGCGGGAAACCCAAGCCCGCATCCACTGGATCTGCGCCCAGGTCAAAGGGCGCCGGATCCTGGATGTCGGCTGCTCGCAGGGCATCGTGCCCCTGCTGCTGGCACGTGAAGGCTGCCAGGTCACCGGTGTGGACACCAGCCCGCAGGCCATCGAAGAGGCCAAGGGTTACCTGTCGACCGAGCCGGCCCACATCCAGCAAAACGTCACGTATATCAATTCTGACTTCCTCGCGCTGGACACGCTCGAGGTCGAACCCGACACCGTCGTCATCAGCGAAGTACTCGAACACCTGGTCCGCCCGGAGCTGTTCGTCGAAAAGGCCAACGAACTGCTCAAGCAGGGTGGCCGCCTGGTGATCACCGTGCCGTTCGGGGTCAATGACTTCATTGACCACAAGCACACGTTCTACCTGATGGAACCTTTCCGGCTGCTGGCCGAGCACTTGCAGATCATCGAGATCAAGATGCTGGGCAAGTGGCTGGGCATTGTCGCCGTTAAAAGCGAAACGCATAAACCCGGCATCATCGACTCGCTGACGGTCGAGCGCGTACGTGAACTGGAAAAGGCGTTTGAGTCCATCGAGCGCACCCTGCGCGAGAACATCGGCGCGATCAGCAAACGTCTGGAAGAGGCGAACAAGAAGTATCGCGGCGCCACCGAGCAGATCGCCCAACTCAAGCCTGAGGCCCAGAAGGCCGAGGCATTGTCCAAGCAGTTGCAAACGCGCGACGCGGACATTGCAACCCTGCAGAAATCCAACCGTGAAATCCTCGATGCCAAGGCCCAGCGGGTCCAGGAGCTTGAGGAAATCAAACAGCGGCTGGAAGAAGCCAACAGGAAGTATCGCGTAGCGACCGAGCAGCTAGCCCTGCTTAAACCTGAAGCACAGAAGGCCGAGGCCCTCTCCCGTCAGCTCAAGGAACGTGAAGCGGATATCGCCTCGCTTGAACAGTCGAGCCGGGAGTCCCTTGAAGCCAGCGTTCGCAACGTTCAACAACTGAGCGAAGAACTCGACGCCGTCAAAGCGCAACTGACCGAGGCAAACCAGAAGTGCATTACGGCTGCGGAGCAGTACGCCCTTCTGGAGCAACAGTTTGCAGCGCTCGAAGAAGCCAGCGTGCAGAGCCTTGCAGACGCCGAGCAACGATATGACACGCTGCTGAGCCAGCATGAAGACGCGCGCAAGCAATTGAGCGAAACAAGCGACGAACTTGCTCAGCTGGCTCAAAGCAATCGCGCACTGCATGACAACCTGGCCACCTCTGCAGGGCAGCAGCAGGCCTTGGAAGAGCAACTGCAAAGCACTCAGGCTCAGTTGCAAGAAGCCCAGCAAAGTACCGACGCAAAAGCCGGCCACATCAGCCAGCTCAGCTCGGAACTCAGCCAGCGGGAAGCAGCGCTGGAATCCTTGCAGCAGTTGCATCAATCCATCGAAGAGCAACTGCAGGCAACCGCACAGCAGCGAACTGCCGCTGAAGAGCGGGCAGCGCACAAGGCCGCAAGACTCGAAACATTGAGGGCGGAGCACGATGCGCTCGCAGCCCAGCTCGAGCAGATGTCTGCACTGCGCGCCGAGGACCAGCGAGAAAACGCTGCCTTGGGCGATAGCATCAGCGCGCTTCGTGAGCAGCACAGTGACCTGGAAAACCAGTTCCGCTCGGTAGCCGGACAACTGGCCGAGGCACAACAGGTCAACGAGGGCCACGTTGCCACCATCACCGACTTGCGCGCCCACCAGACGGCACTGGAAGCCGAGCTGGAAAACCAACGGCAACAGTCGAACGACCTGTTGGCGCAGGCACAACAGACCAATGTCGAGCATATAGACACCATTACGGCGTTGCGCGCACATCAAGCGGCAGTCCAGGCCAAGCTTGAAGACCAGGCGCAAGCCATGAGCGAGTACCAAACTCAGGCTCAAGAGCAGGAAGCCGCCCACCTCGACACCATCGCTGCATTGCAGTCTGGCCATGCCGACCTGCAAGCCCAGCTGCAGCAGGCAGCCGAGCTACAGGGCCAGACCGACCTGGCCAACGCTGCCCACCTCGACACCATTGCAGCGTTGCAGTCGGGCCATGCCGACCTTGAAAGCCAACTGCAACAGGCCTTCGAACTGCAGGACCAGGCCAACCAGACCAACGCAGCTCATCTCGAGACCATTGCAGTATTGCAGTCGGGCCATGCCGACCTCGAAAGCCAACTGCAACAGGCCGCCGAATTGCAGGACCTGGCCAATCAGGCCAACGCAATGCACCTCGACACCATTGCAGCGTTGCAGTCGAGCCATGAACAGCTGGAAAACCAGCTGCTGGAGGCTGCCGAGCTACAGGAGAGAACCCATCAGGCCAATACAGCCCACATGGAAGACATTACTGCCTTGCGAGCACACCAGGCAGCACTGGAAGCCGAGCTGGAAAACCAGATTCAGGCAATGACCCGTCTGCAAACCCAAAGCAATCAGGATATTGCCGAGAAAGACGACACGATCACTACGCTGCGCATGCGCCAAGCGGAACTGGAAGCCGAACTTGAAAGCGAGTTGGAGTATATGAACGAATTGCAGGCCCAAACCCAAAGGGCCGACGCTGCTCAGGCTGAGACCATCGCTCTGTTGAAAGCCCGTCAAGCTGAACTGGAAACAGAGCTGGCCGATCAGCGCCAGACCATGAACGAACTGCAGGTTCAGAGCCAGCAGGCCAATGCCGTACACGCGACCACGATTACCGCATTGCAGAACCGTCAGACTGAGCTGGAAGTCCAGTTGCAGGTGATGAACGACGTTCAGGCACAAAGCCAGCGCGAGCATGCAGCACAAGTCAACTCCATCAATGCTTTGGTTGAACAACGTGCCGTGCTGGAAGACCGCTTGCAGGCGCTGACCCTCGCCAACACCCAGTCCGAAGAAGCCCGGGCCTCGCTGGCAGAGACCATTGCGTCGCTGAATCAAGCCAAGGACATGCTCGAAGAGCAACTCCAGCTGGAAAGCGTCAGCCGCCAAGCTGCCGAAGCCAGTCTCGCCGCCACCAACGAAGAATGGCAGGGCCTGCGTCAGCAACTGGAAGCCGAACTCAACTCGTCCAAGGCAGGTCTTGGCGCGGCAAACATGAAGTACCGCGCCCTCACCGGCGAACAGATTCCGCAGTTGAAGGCCAGCCTCAATCAGCTGCTGGAACGCAGCTCAGCTCAGCAACGCAAGATCGACGAGCTCAACGAAAACCTGGGCCGAGCCAACACCCAGCGTCACCTGGCTGAACAGCGCCTGGTCAAGACGCGTTCCAGCATGACCTACCAGCTCGGCTACCAGATCAAGAACAGCGCCAGCTCCCTGGGCGGCCTGGTCAAGTTGCCGGTGCGCCTGCTGCGGCTGTACCGCAAGGCCAACCAGCAACGCCAGCAAAACGAGCAGAAACTGCTGGCCAACGAACCGCTCAAGGCACTGCTGCCGCCGCCACCTGTGGTGCAGGACGAGAACTACCTCAAGCTGCCAGCTGCCCTGGCAACCAGCGAGCAGAGCCGCACTACCCTGCTGCGCCAGGCCGACCAGCCCGTCAGCCGCCTGAAAGTAGCGTGCGTGATGGATGAGTTCACCTTCGGCTCGTACCGCTACGAATGCGACCTGATGCCACTCACGCCAGCCAACTGGAAAGTGGAAATCGAAGGCTTCGGTCCAGAACTGCTGTTCATCGAGTCCGCCTGGCGCGGCAAGGATGACCTGTGGGGCAGCAAGGTTGGCCACAACGGCCAGGAGCTGCAAGACATTCTCGCCTGGTGCCGCCAGAACAAAGTGCCGACCGTCTTCTGGAACAAGGAAGACCCGGTCCACTTCGAGACCTTCCTGACCACGGCCAAGCAGTTCGACCATGTGTTCACCACCGATATCGACTGCATCCACCGCTACAAGGGCGCACTCGGTCACGACCGCGTCTACCTGCTGCCGTTCGCTTGCCAGCCTGCGCTGCACAACCCGATCGAACTGTACGAACGCAAGGATGCCTTCTGCTTCGCCGGTGCCTACTACGCCCGTTACCCTGAGCGCACCCGCGACCTGGGCAACTTCGTCACCGAGCTGCCGAAGTTCCGCCCACTGGAAATCTTCGACCGTAACTTCGGCAAGAACGATGTCAACTATCAGTTCCCCGAGGAATACCAACCGTACATCGTCGGCACCCTGCCCTTCGAGAAAATCGACACGGCATACAAAGGTTACCGCTACGCGATCAACCTCAACTCGATCAAACAGTCGCAATCGATGTTTGCCCGACGTGTCTTCGAACTGCTCGGCTGCAACACCCTGACCGTGAGCAACTTCTCGCGCGGTGTGCGCCTGCTGTTCGGCGACCTGGTCGTAACCACCGACAATGGCGAAGAGATGCTCCGTCGCCTGCAACTGCTCGCAGAAGACCCGCTGAACAGCGACAAGCTGAGGCTGGCCGCCCTGCGTAAAGTGATGCAGGAGCACACCTATACCCAGCGTCTGGAATACGTGATGAGCAAAGTCACCGGCACCTCGAAGGCCCAGCGCCTGCCGGAGATCGTGGTTGTCTGTGAGGCTCAGGATCGCCAGCAATTCGACATGCTGCGCGCTCACCTGAACCGTCAGACCTACAGCCAGGTGCGCATGGTCATCATCAGCGATGCCTACCAGAGCAGCATCGTGACTGACGACCCGCGAATCCTGGTGCTCAAGCCTGCCCAACTGAAGAAGACTTCTCTCGGTGAGCTGGTTGGCAATACCCCTTGGGTTGCCGCCTTCGTGCCTGGCGACTACTACGGCCCCAACTACCTGCTCGACCTGGCACTGGCAACCCGCTACAGCCGTGCTCAGGTGATTGGTAAAGCTGCACACTTCACCTGCAAAGGCCAGCAAGCCGAACTGCTGTCCAACGAACAGGCCTACCGCCCGACGCAAACACTTGCCGCCCGCCGTTCGCTGGTGGCAACCGAGATCGTCGCCGCCCAACCCCTGCGCAGCTGGCTGAAGAACCTGCAATCACTGCAGTACACCCATGCTCAAGGGTTGGCCATTGATCCGTTCAACTACTGCGAGAACGGCGCGGCACAGCACGAGGCTGTCAGCACCAAGGTCAACGACCTCGAGCTGAACCTGGGCATGACCATCGATCAGCTGCAAGCCCGGGCACAGTCGATCGCGCCGCTGCAGGTCAGCCACGATGCGCCTGAGATCACTGGCCGCGGTTTGGCCGAGATGTTTGGCGTCATTCGCAACAAGTTCGTGGACCTGATCGTCGACGGCGATAACTGGCGCGTGCACTCCAAGCTCGCAGACGGCAAGCACGAATACATCTACGCCCAACAGGAAGTCCGTGTGGATGAACTGGGTTGCGAAGAGGGCCGCCTGAAGCTGTTCCTCGACTGCACACCCGGCTTGAACCTGCAGTTGGTCGTGCTGTTCCTGGATGCCGACAAACAGCGCATCAGCCACGTCATGCAGTATCCGAACCGCAACCAGACCGCCGATGTTCCGCCAGAAGCTGTGTTCGTGCGTTTTGGCCTGCGCGCCTACGCGGCGGGCAGCACCGACCTGAAAGCACTGGTGCTGGGGCATCGCAACCTGCAGCCCTCTGAAATGATGGGCCGTGGCGAGCACCTGCTGCTGACCAATCACTACCCGACCTACTCCGACTTGTACCGCAACAAGTTCGTGCACACCCGGGTAACGGCCTACCAGGAACACGGTATCGATGTAGACGTGTTCCGTTTGCGCCCCAATGAGACCGTGAGCTACCACGAGTTCCAGAACATCGATGTAGTCACAGGTTGCACATCGACCTTGACGAAGATGCTCGAGAAGAATCGCTACAAATCGATCCTCGTGCATTTCCTCGACGAGCAGATGTGGAATGTGCTGCGTCCGTTCCTGAACAGCACACGCATCACTGTCTGGGTACACGGCGCGGATATTCAGCCTTGGTGGCGTCGTGAGTTCAACTTCGCGACCGACGAACAACTGCACCTGGGCAAGCTCGCCAGCGAAAAACGCATGACCTTCTGGCGTGGGCTGCTGCAACCCATGCACCCGAACCTCAAGCTGGTGTTCGTGTCTCGCTACTTCGCCGAAGAAGTCATGGAAGACCTCGGGTTCCGCCTGCCGGAAGCTCAGTACGAGATCATTCACAACCCGATCAACACCGACTTGTTCGACCATCGGGAAAAGTCGGCCGAGCAGCGCAAGAAGGTGCTCTCGATTCGTCCTTACACCTCGAAGACCTACGCCAACGACCTGACTGTCAAGGCAATCCAGAGCCTGACGAGCAAGCCCTGGTTCAATGACATGGAGTTCTGCCTGATCGGTGATGGCCCTCTGTTTGAAGAAACGCTGGCTCCGCTACGCAGCTACGCCAACGTGAAAATCCAGCAGGGCTTCCTCAACCACACGGAGATCGCTCAAACCCATAAGGACTACGGCATTTTCCTGTGCCCGAGCCGCATGGACACCCAAGGCGTATCCCGTGATGAGGCCATGTCGTCAGGCCTGGTACCTGTGACTACCGCCGTCGCGGCAGTACCCGAGTTCGTCGACAACCAATCCGGCTACGTGGTCGAGCCCGAAAGCCACGAGCAACTGGCGAAAGCGATCGAGGACATGTACCTCAATGGCAGCACCTTCGTCGTGAAGTCCAAAGCTGCAGCCAAGCGTGTTCGCGAGCAAAGCGCCAGCGTCAAGATGGCCGAGCGGGAAGTTGCTGTGATACAGAATCATTGAAGACGATGATGAAACCCGCTTTGAAGCATTTCGTTTTTACCAATTTTGGTATCGGCATCAAGGATGAACTGTGGCTGTCCTACAGGCTGGAGGTCTTTAGCAATACTGCCCTCCCGTCTTTGGCCAACCAGAGCAATCAGGGTTTCGAATGGATCATCTTCGTTGATGAAGCACTGCCGACACTGCACCGGACGCGACTGGAGACGTTGCTGCGTGGTTCTGGCCTGAATGCGCGCACGCTTCGGGTCAGCGACTATTCTATGGTCAGTCGCGAAATCCTGCGCCTGATCAAGGACGTTGACGAGGCGGTCCTGGTAACTTCGCGCATGGATGATGACGACTGCATTGATGAGCACGTCATCGACCTGATCCAGGCCGAGGCCACCTCCGAGCACAACATCTCGGAGGTGCTGCTGATATCGCTGAAAAACGGTATCGAATTCCTGCCTTCGGATGAGTGCTATCGCCCGGTCGAATACGACACGCTGGCACTTGCACTGACCCTGGTGGACAAGACAGCAGGCCCCAAGTCGCACTCCATTACTCAGTATGCGCACCACTTGGTCGTCTCGACGCTGGAACAGCATCGGATTTCCGCCGAGCACATTCATCTGAGCAGAGCGGAACCGCTTTATCTGTATACCAAGCACCCGCTCAGCGATTCGTACTTCTTTGGCGCGCGCGCACGCATACTCAGCTCGCCCGAGTGCGTGAAAGGGTTTGATCCGGCGCTGTTTGCGCGGTTCGGCCTACAGACTGCCCAGCTTGAATACCTGACCCAGCTGCTGCGAGAGTCTCCGCTGGGCATGCCGCACAAATACCTTGAGAAGCTAAATACGGTCCGTCAGCAAATCAAGGCTGAACAACAGAACGTCTTTGGTGCCGACCAAGAAGTATTGAACAAACTCCTGTCGCAAAGAGCTCGCCTTGAAGTGAAGGCCTCGCGCCCGAACCCCGTGAAAGCGAAGGCAGGGAAGATTCGCGTTGCCATTCTCGGTTCAAGTGCTTCGCACAATTTGTTCACGTTTCAACAAGAAGCCCTCGAACGCTTCGAGGTGTGTTTTTACATGTCTCAATCGTCGGTCATCTCTTACATGGCACCGCCCTGCCTCGATGCCCGGTTCAAGGTCGATACCGAAGACGCCGAGGCTAAACGTGTTCAGTGGGACGCCTCCAAAGACCACTGGAAACAGCTTGAGCAAGCTCGGCCCGACATCGTCATTGTCGATTTCTTTGACGAAAGCATCGGCATCGCAACGTTTGGAAGTTCCATCGTTTCGGCCAGCCCGCTCATGCTCAAAACCCTGTCGCGTTGCGGTATCGAGTTCAAGTTGCAGGCCCCCTGGAGTGAGGAGGCCAAGCAATTGCGCACCTGGGCGCTGCCCATGTTCCTTGAGCGCCTGGCTAGCCTGTGCCCGAACATTTTCGTGCACCAGGCCAACTGGGCGAGCCAGTACAAGAGCAAGGAAACCGTTGCAAGCTTCGCCGGGAGCACCTTCGAGAACCTCATCGACCTCAACAATGCAATCATTGACCCGATGCTGGAAGGCCTGGAGAACTCGACGATCCCAGTCGAGAGAATCGGCGGCAAGGACGCTGGCTTGATTGCAGGGGGGGCGCCTCGCTGGGCCTATTGCCCGTATCACTATGACAGCCCGTACTACAGAACCATCGCCAAACAAGTATTTGCCAAGATGGTGCAACACGTCTCAAAAAACGAGCACAAATGGGCGTTTTGCCCGTATTACTACCACGGCACCTATTACAGAACCCTCGCCAAACAATTGCTGGCGCGGATCATCAATTGAAGTGATCAGATCATGAAACCGTACCTCTTCCTTATTGCACTCCTGACGATGTTGGCCGGTTGCGATCAACAACCGACAGGCGAGGTGATGCCAGCGGAAAAATCGGCCAACACCCTGCGCCTGAGTGACGCTACCTATGTGCTCCTCCGGGGCACACATCAGAAGTCGCACAAAAAGCCGAACAGTGCTGGGTTCCTGAGCATGCACGAATTTGTGTATCCCGGCGTTGACAAGATTGCCGAAAATGACGTTTACGCCGTGCTGAAAAATAATGGCTATACACGCAAGATCATTACCAACGACGCAACCCAATTCAAAGTGCAGTATTACAAAAAATCAGTGCCGCCAATCGGGGCAATATTTATTACTCGTGCCAAGGATGATGGGCACGAGACCCTCGCCAGTATCTATTGGCAGGAAAAATAATGAATGCTCGCAGCACCTTTGCTCATACGGTTTCAGTTTAGTATGAAACTCCAGCAGCAGATAAAAGCTACCATCGGCTGGTGTATTTCCCTGGGCGTGAAATTCGTCAAGGTGGTGCCGATCATTACCGGCCTGGTGCAAATCAGTACTTTGGCGAGCCAGATATTTCTTTTACTGGCTTTCTTCCTGCCCCTCAAAGTCATCATTCTCCTGGGCTCAGAAAAAACGCCTGCCTATTTTCCTTCGATCCTGCATACGCTCGAGAAGGATCATTTGATCTATGCATTGACGGCAGCGGCGGCCCTTTCCTATATCGCCTATCTGCTGGCGGAACTGGCGACCGCACTGCTGTGCCGTAAAGGCACCCAGACCCTCCTCGCTCGCACGTCCAAGCTCAATTTGTTCGAGAACCAGGAAAAAATTGCCACCAACGCCTACTCTCGCTTCAACCGAGCGATGGCAGGGGGGGCTTTTTTCGGCTTGAGCACGGTGGCGCTTGCCTTTGTATACCCGAGCCTGCTGCTGGCGATTTTCGCGTATCTGGCCGTAGCATTGACCGTTTGCGTGCTGGCCTACAACCACAGCAAGCGCATTCGCGATAGCTTCCACCAGCACTACAGCCCTATTCTGAATGCCTTGGCGGCAACAGGGTTCCTGCTGAGTTTCTTCGTCCTGGTGACTGACTTCCTGTATTTCCAGCACACCAAGATTTTCAACGCCGTCATCGCCGTTCTGATCATGCGCCAGGGCTTGCAGCGACTGTCGAGCATGATGCTGGACGTTATCGGCCTGCGCATTCAGCATCGGCAGGTCAATGCGCTGTTTTATCAGTCTCAGCCGCTCATCGAACTGCGCCCGCAAAGCAATGGCTTGGACTATATCCTGCAGGCAGAAAACAGAGACAAATGGGTGCGCGAGCTGCTTCAAAAACTGAATGCTGAGGCGGTCGACAGCTATCAGATGCAATGGCATCAGGTGGGCTTTACCGATATCTACGCCTTCACCCTGCAGTTCGCCGATGACGCCGTTGAGCACAGCCTGCTGGTCAAAGTGTTTGGCAACAACATCTCATCCTCGGCGCTGCAGGAACGGGCGCTGCTGACGACGCAACGCGGCTTGCCAGTCTTGCCCTTTGTGGGTCATTACAAGGTCAGCAATATAGATTGCCATGTCTATCGATTTGAAGCGTCTGACAAGCTGGCCGGCCGGCAGATTGGCGAAGGCATACTTGGCGTGGCAAAGAGGCTGATACTACTGGAGCCCGCTGCAGAGCTGATTGCCCAATTCACCCGCACGCGCTTGTACCTCGAACAACGTCTTGATGAAGCCACGATCAGCTCGCTCCGTCTGGCGTGTATCAATGATGACGACACTCAACGTGTCGAGCGCATCATCAACACCCTGCCGTGCATTACCCGGCAACTGGCCGAGCTTCCTCGCCAGATCGTGCCCCTGGATGTCACCAACAACACACTACTGGCGTCCCCCTCCTCCGGCTTTGTCCTCAGCCACTGGAGTAACTGGCGCATTGAAGCGATTGGCTGCAGTTGGCCAATCGCGCAAAAAGATGCGCTTTTCGAAACGCTCGGCTCTAGCGACCAGCGCCCGGCACTTGCTAACGCCGAGCAGCAAAAGGTTTGGCTGGCTGCACTGATGTACATGCTGGAAAGACATATTGTGCGTAAAGACTATTCGGCAGCCCTTGCATTGACACCTGACATCGTCAGCTGCATCGAGATTTTTGATACACCCACAGCTGTAGAGGGCGCGACGCAATGACGAAAGTCTCGATGATTGTATGGAATGAATTCCTCAACGACGCGCGCGTGATGAAGGAAGCTCAAACGCTGCAACGGGCCGGATATCAAGTTCGCGTGTTCGCACTGCACACGCCAGGCGTCACCCAACAGCAGGCGGTGCTCGACGATGGCATAGAAGTTGTTCGAGTGGCCCGCTCGCCGCTTTGGAAACTGCGTAAGAAGAACCTGCAGCCTGCGGTGAAAGCCGGTGGCGAGTCTCAGCAGTCCGCGCCGGTGAAGCCCAGCCTGAAATTGCTTGTTCTAAGAGCTGTATCACGCGGGTGGACGCACCTCGCGCTGCTGTTCAAGATGCTTGAGTACCGGGCGATGGTCGTGCACTCGCATGACGTCAATACCCTGCCCACCGCCTGGCTGGCAGCAAAATTGTCACGCGCCAGGCTGGTGTACGACGCACACGAAATCAGTACCAGCCGAGAAGGCTACAAGAGTCTGCGGAAGGTCGTCGGGTTTGTAGAAAAACAGCTGATGCCCTCGGCAAATGGCACGATCACCACAACCGACGCACGGGCCAAGTACTTTGCTCGCGCCTATGGCGTGGAGCGGCCATTGGTTCTACAAAACCGACCCAGGCTGATTGAAAGCCCACCCTCGAACCGCATTCGAGAAGAGCTCGGCCTGGTCGAGCCGTGGCCGATCGTTCTTTATCAAGGTGGTTTACAGCAAGGCCGCGGGCTGGAAAAACTGGTCCGCACGGCGCAGCACGTGCCTGATTGTTACTTTGTGCTGATCGGCGGAGGCCGGTTGACCCAACCGCTCACGCAGTTGGCGCAAGAACTGAACCTGCAGCACAAAGTGCATTTCATTCCAACGGTGGCCCTGGCCGAACTGCCAAGCTATACGGCCTCTGCCGACGTGGGTGTGCAACCTATTGAAAACACCTGCCTCAATCATTACACCACGGATTCGAACAAACTCTTCGAGTATGTAATCGCCGGGCTACCGGTGATTGCCACTGACTTCCCTGAAATCCGCAGGATTGTCAGAAGCAATGACATCGGCCTGCTGGTACCGGCCAATAACGAGCAAGCCCTCAGCCGCACAATCATTCAATTGCTGGAAGACCCCGCGCTGCGCGCACGGTTCGCCAGCAACGCCAGGAAGACGGCGCAAAACTTGAATTGGGAAAGCCAGGAAAAGTGTTTAGTTGATCTCTACGAGCGGGTGCTGCTCACCCACGCTCACACCAGGTAACCCGGCCGTGAAGACACGCATTCTCTTTTTGAGTTTTTACTACCCGCCGGACCTGTCGGCAGGCTCCTTCCGTGCCGAGGCATTGGTAAAAGCACTCTTGGATAATGTTGGCGACCATGTGGAAATCGATGTCGTTACCACACAGCCCAACCGGTACCATACCTTCAAGACCACGGCCTCGAGCTTTGAGCAGTCGCCGAGCCTGACCGTACGGCGACTGGCGGTGCCTGCCCATAAAAGTGGTTTCATTGACCAGGCGTTTTCATTCGGCTCGTTTGCCTACCAAGTATGCAAAGTAGCCAACAGCAAACAGTACGACCTGATCTTTGCCACCTCTTCGCGCTTGATGACAGCCTCGCTGGGCGCTTACATCTCCCGAAAAACAGGTACCAAGCTGTATCTTGACATTCGAGATATTTTTGTCGACACCTTGCAAGGGGTACTGCCACCTACCCTCGGCAAACTAGCTTCTGTTGTCTTTTCATCCATTGAAGCTAGCACGATCCGACAGGCTGACAAAGTTAATCTTATTTCACCTGGGTTTACGCCCTATTTTAACAAGCGCTACCCCGACAAGGTATTCACCTTGCATACCAACGGGATCGATGAGCTCTTCCTCACGCCGCCGCCGTTGCCGCCGGCACCGGTCGTCACGCAATACCTGCCTGCGCTACCGCGCCGATTGAAAATTGTGTACGCAGGCAACATTGGTACCGGGCAAGGCCTGCACCTCATTGTCCCGCAATTGGCCAAGCACCTCGAGGATGAAGCCGACTTTCATCTGATCGGATCTGGCGGGGCCATCGAGCGCTTGAAGAAAGCACTGGCTCGCGAGCAGGTGACGAACGTCTATCTCGCGCCCCCGATGAAACGTGACTCTTTATTGAAGCTTTATCGTGAAGCCGATGTACTGTTCTTGCACTTGAATGACATGAAGGCGTTCCGTCGAGTATTGCCCTCCAAGCTGTTCGAGTACGCAGCAACTCAGAAACCTATTTTGGCAGGTTTGTCCGGGTACCCAGGTCGATTTGCAAGCAGACGCATTCACAATACGGCCGTATTCAGCCCCTGTGATCTCGAAGCCGCTATCAGATCATTCAGGAGCCTGGAACTGGGCCCCACAGCTCGAAATGATTTCATACAAAAATACTCGCGAACAGCTATCAAAAGGAGGATGGCCTTCGACTTGCTGACCACATCACCCAAGCATTCGGAGTTCGAGCAAACTGAATAGTCAAGGGTCGACAAGTTTGCTAGAATTCAGAGTTTAAATTTACATTAACAAACCCAAGGTCTAACGCTTAACATGAAAAAAATCACCTACGTCGCGGTTTTGTCCTGCCTGCTCGCTTTGGGCGGCTGCAATGAAGAAAAAGGGACTGACATCCAACTTCCTTCCGGCGAAAAGCTGACACTGCAAGGGAACATGACCAAGAATGTTGCCAAACCTATCGAAAACGGCACGCTGAAAACTTACGACATCCAGTACAACCTGGCTCAGGCTGAAGCCAAGGCCAAAGTTGATGAGCGCTTCCGCGCACTGGGGTATGTTGCTGCCGAGCAGCCAAACGCTGAATCCGCGGCAGTTAAAGTACATTACATGAAGAAAAACTCTCCAACCATTGGCGTGTTGATCAACGACAAAAACCCCGCGCTGGTCAGCATTTACTGGCAGGAAAAGCAGCAATAATAGCCTGCAGATTAAATGAAATCCTGCAGGTGGCAGGTATCAATATTCCCATTGCAGATGCAATCTCAATGGGAATATTTTTGACCTTAATAATACCCCTTTCGACTTAATGAGCATCCGGGGCACTTTCCAGGCACGAATATGGAAACCTCAACAGCTTGAACCTTCACGCAGATGATCAGTGTCACTCACTCCGCTTATTGAGACTACCGAAGCTCAATCTAATACAACGATCAAACGCTTCACCGTGCGCAAGCGCCCGCCCTATAAAACACGCTAATAAGCGCTAGCAGCTTGCTGCTACACCAGCGCAAACACCAAAAACTACCCCCATGGAAGCCAGGTAGCACAGCACATGAAAATACATTATGAAACACTAACACAGGACTGGTTCGACAAAGCCCTAAGCACAGGGCCTCACAAATCCAACTGGATACCGAAACACCACCTTGATCTTTTTAGGCCGTGGCCCGAAAAGTACGTCAATCTCTATCATCAGCCATTTAACCCTTTTGCATTTGCGATCAATGCGTGCGCGCTGGCAACCTCATGCAAAACGCATGGCGCCCTTAAAACTATACTCGACCAAATTGACTATCTCGACCTAGCGGCAAGCAGTTATACTGAAACCATTGGGAACCATACCTACATTAGAAACAACTTTGATTTCCCCATGTACTGGGCCACCATGAAAAAGCCTTTTTATGGCGCCTTTATGAATGCCTATACTGCATACGGCTACATCAAGCTGCACGAAGCCACCAATGACGAAAAGTACTTCAACAAGGCGCTCAGACTAATAACAACCCTGACCTCAAAAGACGCACACATACAACTCTCCAACTATGATTCCGATGGAGATTTTTGGCTCTACGAATATGTGTTCACCCCACAAGATACTGAAATCGAGTACCTAAAAGACATCGGCACTGAAATACAAGAGGACGGCAGGATGCGCTTTCGCGTTTTCAACGGCCACATTGCCGCGATTTTCGCATTAATGAAATTCAGAAAGCACACCAGCATGAGCTTTGTTGATGAAGCGATTGAGCAGTCCATTCTAACGATGTCCAAGAATCTAAACTTGCAACTTTTCAAGCAAAAATACTTTTCTTACTCGATTGAGGCCGCTGTGTTACCGGATTACGGACAGAAGAGAGCGGTCCATCTGGCCAAACACCTCGCCGAAGCAACAGATGATAAAACCCTTAAACTCACTCATGAGGCGTTTGATACTTTTTACAACGAGTCCCTGAAGACGTGCGAACAGGAAACCTATCTGGCGGGGAGAAAATCAGCACTGGACCTCTACACCCCACTGAGAGCATAAGTCTATGCATTCGACGCTTTCATGGCACCGGCGAGGGCCCTTAAGACATACTACCAAGCGCGCTTAATTCACCTAACAATACACCTAGTACACACTTAGTATTAACACCGACTCTACTGCGGCAATCTGGACCACGGTGCAACCGCATACAATGCCGCAGAGTCAATCATGCGTCGTTTGGTGCCGGCGAAGCCCTGAGCAATGACGAATACCAACATGCCAGGCCTACATAGCTCTCTGCCACTGTCATGGCTCTCTGACACTCTCTGCGGATAGCGTGGGCACCTGCCGAATTGTAGAACGCTTCGACACCCAAAGGTCCTTTTTTCTCAGCTCGACCAAGCGCTCAGCGTTTTTGTAGTGACGAGCGCGTTGCATTCCTCGGCCAGCTATGGATAATGAATTCTCAATTATATTCACATGGCATTCGCTGGAGCATCTATGTTCACCCCTACAAGGAGTGCTGGCAGTTCGGGAGTCCGCGCAGCTTGCGCACACACTCTGCCTATTCGTTCTTGCGGGGAATTATTGAACTTATGGCCATGCTTGTTATGCAATGTTGATCATAGCGTCCGTACAAAAGGCTGGCATAAATAGTGATCAAGAACTTACTGATCTACGGTAGCTGCGTATCTAGAGACATTTTCAACCTTGAGGAGAGCCGTAACTTTAAGTTAACGGACTATTTCGCAAGATCCTCGATGGCTTCATTATGCAGTGAGCCCTATAAAAACACAGCCGCTTTAAATCGGATACCCTCGGCCTTCCAGCGCCGCATGGTGGCCTACGATTTCTCCAAAGAGCTTATAACTTCGGACCATAAAATCGCCAACGCTCACATTGTCTTAATTGATTTGATTGATGAAAGATTTGACCTTATAGCGTTGCCGACAGGGCACATCATCACCCACTCAAGCGAGCTCACTGAAAGCGGTCTGCTAGAAGAGAAAAGCACTCAAGGATTTAGACTCATCCCGCATGGCTCTGATGAACATCGATCACTATGGCTGCGCGGCATGCATCTGCTTTTCGAAGCGCTAAAGAAACACAACAAACTGGACCGCGTCATCGTAAACAAGGTATTTTGGGCATCAAAGTTCGAACAAGAAAGCGACACAAGCTTCCCCGTCGCTTCTGCGGCAGTCGACAAGGCTAACCGCGACCTTGAGTGGATGTACGAACAACTCAGCAACGAACTGAATGAAAGCCAGTTCCTGCACTTCGAGCCCGAATTCCTAACGGCTGATGCCTTTCACCGCTGGGGAGCTTCTCCGTTCCACTACTGCGAACGCTATTATCAAGAAGCTTTGGCACAGATTAACGCCAAACAAATAGCCGAAGATAAAACGGACATGCCGAACACGGACGTTGGCACTCACTCGCCTCCGGTCTCTTCCGGTGTGACGCTTTCTGTGGCGGCTTACCGCACCGAACGAGAAATTTTTACGCACTGTTCGTTGATACTGGGTGGCAAAATCTGTGACAGCGGTAACTTTGCTTTTTATCTTTTAATTGATGGCAATCGTCATGACATACGCTGGTACGACGCGTCAGATAGCGCGCGCTTCCCTGTCCCTAACCAGCCTGGCGAACTGACTATTGCGGCGTTCTACAAAGACCACCAAGACAAAACAATCTCATTGAAATGCGATGTATTGCCATTGACTTTACCCTGAATAAAGCAATGCGTTAAGGCATGTGCGAAACCTGCCAGCAAGCGCCTATCACTTAGGCTGGCAGGTTTCATCACACCGACGGACCCAGTACTTAATCGAAAGCGAAATGCAGACGGGCAATCGCACACCCGCCCTCACCTCACGGCTCCAACCGCCGCTGCTGATAAATCCAGTCCACAATCTCGCCATCCGGCGCATACCCGATCACCGTCTCCCGCAACAGTTGCCGAACCCGCACAAAGTCGTCATGCGCCACCGCCGCCAACAGCTCCCGCAACGCATCCTTGAGCACGTCCCACGACATGAAATCTTCATTGGCACTCATGATCATTGGATGCCGGGTGGCAATCACGTTGTCACCAATCAGCAGCTCCTCGTAGAGCTTCTCCCCTGGCCGCAGGCCGGTGAACTGAATGGCGATGTCGCCCATCGGGTTTCGTTCGGAACGGACGCTGAACCCGGACAGGTGAATCATCTTCTCTGCCAGCTCGACAATCCGCACCGGCTCGCCCATGTCGAGGACGAACACGTCACCGCCCTTGCCCATGGAGCCGGCCTGGATCACCAGCTGCGCGGCTTCGGGGATGGTCATGAAGTAGCGGGTGATTTTCGGGTGGGTAACGGTCAGTGGGCCGCCGGCCTTGATCTGTTTGTGGAACAGCGGGATTACAGAGCCCGAAGAACCCAGCACATTGCCGAAACGCACCATGGTGAAACGGGTCTTGTTGACCTGCGAGACTTTGCCGCTATCACCGAACAGCACCGGTGCCACTTCGCGGCTCAGGGCTTGCAGGGTCATTTCGGCAAGGCGTTTGGTGCTGCCCATCACATTGGTCGGGCGTACCGCCTTGTCGGTGGAGATCAGCACGAAGTTGGCTACCCCAGCCTGCAAGGCGGCCTGGGCTGTGTGCAAGGTGCCGATGACGTTGTTCAGCAAGCCTTCGGCAATATTGTGCTCGACCATCGGCACGTGCTTGTAGGCCGCGGCGTGGTAGACAGTTTCGACCCGCCAGGTCTTCATGATGTCGAGCAGTTGCGCCTGGTTGCGCACCGAACCGAGGATCGGGATCAGGCACACAGACAACGATTCGCGCGCAATGCGCTGCTCCAGCTCGGAGAGGATGCTGTAGAGATTGAACTCGCTGTGGTCGAACAGCAGCAGGGTTTTCGGCGACTGGCCGAGAATCTGCCGGCACAGCTCCGAGCCGATCGAACCACCGGCGCCGGTGACCATGACAGTCTGCTCGACGATGCAGCGTTCTAGCAGGTCGGCCTGCGCCGGCACGGTGTCACGGCCCAGCAGGTCGGCAATGTCCACTTCCTGGATGTCGTCGACTTTGACCTTGCCGCTGGCCAGGTCGACGAAGCTCGGAATACTGCGCACGTGCAGCGGATAACCTTCAAGGAAATTGAGGATTTCGCGACGTCGGGTGCGGGTGGAAGACGGGATGGCCAGGAGGATTTCCTGGGCGCCGGTGGCGTCGATCATTTCCTGCAATTGTTCGGGGCGGTAAACCTGCAGGCCGGCGATTACCCGGTCGGTGATGCTGGTGTCATCGTCGATGAACGCTACTGGGCGTAATGTCTTGTCGGTGCGCAAGGCGGCGACCAGCTGGTTGCCGGCACCGCCAGCGCCATAGATGGCAACCCTGGGCAGGCCGTTGTCACGGCTGGCGAAGGGCACGTGCTGCACGGCGGCTGCAAACCAGTCGCCGAGGAAGTACTGGCGCATGGCCAGGCGCAGCCCGCCGATCATGATCAGGCTCAGCCACCAGTAGTTGAAGGTGATGGACCGGGGTACGACGTTCTGATGGTTGCTGGCCCAGTAGATGATAAAGCCCAGGATCAGCGACGACAGGGTCACGGCCTTGATGATGGCAATCAGCGCGTCGTTGCCGAAGTAGCGCATCACCGCGCGGTACAGGCCAAAGCGGATGAACAGGGGGATGGCTACCACCGGTGCGGTGAGGAACAGCCAGCCGTGGTCGATGATGGGGTTGGCCAGCTCATCGATGCCAAGGCGAACCACAAAGGCCAGCCACAGGGCGGCCCAGATCAGCACGATGTCGGTTAACACCTGCAGCAAGCGTTTATGCCTACGAGGTAGAGCAAGCAGTTTAGCGCGCACCTTATCCATCGCTCCTCTGAAACGTTTCCAGAAATTCCCTGACATCGAGTTGCTCACATTACCTTAGTGTCAATCTTCACATTCGCCTGCGTGGAAGCGGACCGCCAACACAATCAATGGGATATAGGCCAGCACCACGCCCACGGCGCCATCCAGGCCAAGCTTTGCAACACAGAACGCGATCGGCAGCAGCCAGCACAGGTTCAGCACGGCAACCGCGAGTGTGACCGGCAGATGCTTGCCGAATTCCCTGGAAGCAAACTGATAGGCATGGCTGCGATGAGCCTCATAGACCTTGTCGCCGCGCAACAAGCGCCTGACGAGGGTGTAGGTCGCATCGACAATGAACACGCCGAGCAGAATCAGCCAGCACCAGAGCATCGGCGGTGAAACCCAGGCAGCTTGCAGCGACAGGCCGCCGAGGACGATACCGAGGAAACCGCTGCCTGCGTCGCCCATGAAAATTTTTGCTGGGGGAAAATTCCAGAACAGGAACCCGGCGACAGCAGCGGCCAACAACAAGGGCAGAACGGCATGGCTGCCCAGGCCCGTCAGAGAGTATAGCGACGCCGCGCCCAGGCACACGGTAATGGCCTCGATACTGGCGATGCCGTCGATGCCGTCCATGAAATTGTAGAGGTTGAGCAACCAGACCAGGTATACGGCAGCGAGCACACCGCCCAGCCACCCCAGGTCCAGCACCCAGCCGAACAGTGTCAGCGGTGGCAACCCGCCCATCCACGCCAGCATCCAGGTTGCGGCGACGAAATGCCCGAGCAGGCGCCAGCGTGCGGCAATGTGGCCGTGGTCATCCATGAAGCCGATGATCGCGATCAGGGCACCCCCACCGCCCAGCGCGACGAGCGAGTGGATGCCCTCGGCGCCGGTCAGCATGAGCCCGACGATGGCCAGCAGGAAGGTCAGGACAATGGCGACACCACCGCCACGGGGCGTCGGTACGGTATGCGAGCTGCGGGCATTGGGCACGTCGATGACGCTGCGTGCCAAGGCGTAGCGGCGCAGGCCTGCGGTCATCAACAAGGACAGCACCAGTACAGCGGGAAGAGACCACAAAAGCATCATTTCTTGTCGTTTTCCTGATAGTGCCTGGCAGTTGCCAGAAGTGCCGCATCCACGCTCACAGGTGGTTGCCAACCGAGTAATTCGCGGGTCTTGCGGATGTCCACCTGCAATGAGCCACACAGGCGCTGCGACAACGCGGCCTTGCCCAACGCTTTGGCAGCGCTGCTCAGCACCCAGGCCGGCACCGGCAGCAAACGTGCCGGCTTGCCCAACGCCTGGGCCATGCGCCCGAGCAGTTGGGTGGTGGACAGGTCTTCGCCGTCGCTCACCAGAAACACTTGGTCAGCGGCTGCCGGGTGGTCGATGCAGGTCAGCACCAGGTCGACCAGGTTGCCCAGCGCCACCAGGCTGCGGCGGTTGTGGATGGCACCAAAGGGCAAGGGCACACTACGGTCGAGCCAGCGCATCATGCTGAGGAAATTGGCCTTCACGCCCGGGCCATACACCAGCACAGGGCGAATGATGACGATCTGCATGCCGGTCTGTGCGCCGAGCGCCAGCAAGCCCTGCTCTGCCTCGTGCTTGGAGACGCCATATGGGTCGACCGGGCGTGGCAGGTCGTCTGCGGTGTACGCTTTGCCGGGTTCGGTCTGCTCGCCATTGACCTTGATCGAACTGACGAAGACGAAACGTCGGGCACCAGCAGCACTCGCCGCACGGGCTAACGCCAGGGTGCCGTTGACGTTGATCCGGCGGGTCGACGGCGGTATCCGACATGACATGCACCCGCGATGCGCAATGCACGACAACCTCGGGCTTGTGCGCCTGCAATTCGGCTGTCTGGTCGTCTGTGAGATCGCCAATGGGGTAAGTGATGACCCCGGCAGGCACATGGCGCAGGGGTGAACGCAAAGGTACGACGGTTTCGACATTTGCGTTGCGACTGAGCGCCTGCAGCACCGCTGCGCCCACAAAGCCGGACGCGCCAGTCAAAAGTACTCTCATTCTCACCTGATCGCTTTTTTTGGTTTATTGGCTATTACTATCGGATAGATCGCATGACAACGGAAGGCATCTGCATCACGCGATGAAATTTCCGACAAAAACCAGCCTTGAACGACGACACAATAGCCTATTGCGCGTCATCAAACTGACTCAATGCACACGACCCTAAAGAATCTGAAAGAAAACTACAAATCGGCTAATCGATATCAAAGTGCCCTAAGCTCGCTGCTTGCAGACCATGGACAGGGTTTGCAAAACAAAACAGAATCCCTGCTCCCATTCAAGTGCCAATAAGAACTCATGTCCAAAGGGAAAGTCACCAACGCGCTCTCCTCCCCGATTGCCGCGAGTATTGCCGCTATATTTGGCCGTTTTCTGCTTCTTGGGGCGGGAGCCCTGACCGGCATCATCATTCCGCTGACCATGCCGCAGGCTTCGGTAGGCGTGTTTTTTCTGGCCCAATCGCTGATCGCTGCCCTCGCCACCGTGGGGCAACTGGGCTTGAGCATCACCGCACCAGCCTGTATTTCCGCAGCCCAAGGGCACCGCGATAGCGGGCAGGTGAAGCAGGTAATCCGCCGTACACTGCTGATTGCCGTACTCTCCACCCTGGCACTGGCGATCGGCTTCAACCTCTTCATGCAGGTGTTTTCGCGCTATGAAGGCGCCGACTTGCTGCGTCTGCTTCACGCCATTGCCCCCCTGGTCTCGATCAGCATGGTCCTGGCCGCGATGACCACCATCCTGTCCGAGCAGCACCGGGCGCTTGGCCATTTCGTACAGGCCAGCTTCCTCACCACCGGGGCTAGTGTGGCCAGTGCGGCGACCGTCATCCTTGCCTGGCGGGGCGAACTGCAACTCAACCTCGACATGCTGGTCCTGGCGGGCGCAGTGGGGGCCAGTTGTACCGCGCTGCTGGGTGCCTACAGCCTCAGGCGCTGGTATCGGGCGCAAGCCGCCAGCAAGCCCGCGACAGACATCGGTTATGCCACCCTGCTACGGGAAACCCGTCCCAACCTCACCACCACCGTGGTGCTGTTCGTGATGTCGCAGGCCGACTTGTGGATCATCGCCTGGTTTGGCGATGCCGAAGGGCTGGCCATCTATGGCCTGGCCACGCGCCTGGCGGCGCTGGTACTGATACCGCTGGCAGTGATCAACACCGTGGTAGCACCGTCGATCGGGCGCATCTGGGTGCGTGGCAAGAAGCGCTACCTGCAACGCGTGCTGGGGGTCGGTGCCGGTGCTGCGACGCTGCTCGGCCTGGTGGGTTATCTGCTGTTCATTGCGTGCGGCCAGTTCTTGCTGACCCACGTATGGTCCAGCGACTATGCCGATGCTTACTATATTTTCGCCATATTGGGCATGTCGCAACTGGCGCAGACCTACGCAGGCACTGCCGGATTCGTACTGATGATGCTGCAGAAGCAACATGTCGCCATGCGCATTTCGGTAGTCAGTGGCGCGTGCATGATCGCCGTCGGGCTACTGGCGATGTGGCTGTATGGAATCATCGGTTTAGCCGTGGTATACAGCCTCGGCGGGGTCTGCCAGTCACTGGCGCAAATCTATTGCGTCAAGCGGATATTCAATCTGAACACCACTGCGGATTACACTTCATTGCGCCGTTTCGTGCGCCTTTATTACCGTCGAAAGGTCTCTCATGGTCGCCAGTAACATACAGCCCAAGGTTTCGATCGTCATTCCTACCTACAATACTGGGCGTTATGTGCTGGATGCGATCGACAGTGTGCTTGCGCAGACCTATCCGCATGTCGAGCTGATCGTCGTCGACGACGGTTCGAGCGACGAGACCCCTGCCCTGCTCGAGCAGCACCCGGGCAATTTCATTCGCTATCGGCAGGCCAACGCCGGGCAGAGCGCAGCGATGAACTTTGGCTGGCAACAGAGCAGCGGTGAGCTGCTGGGCTACCTCAGCGCTGATGATCGGCTGCATCCGGGCGCGGTCGAGGCCATTGTCGCCGCCATGGCCCAAGCGCCCGAGGCGGTGCTGGCCTACCCGGACTTCTGCGTCATCGACGAAGACTCCAAACCTGTACGCACCGTGCACACCCCTGATTATGAAGAGCGCCTGCTGATCGCCAACTTCCAATGCCTGCCTGGGCCGGGAGCGTTGTTCCGCCGTTCGGTATGGGAGCAAGTGGGCGGCTGGAACACTGGCCTGCGCAACATCCCCGACATGGACTTCTTCCTGCGTCTTTGCCAACACGGGCCTTTTACCCGCGTGCCGACACCGCTTGCAGATTTTCGCATCCATTCCGGCTCGACCACTTACAACCCTTGCAACGCCGAACGCTCCGACGAGCCGCTTCGGGTCATCAACAGTCTGTACCAGACGCGCGGGCTGTCGCCCTCCATCCTGGGCTGGAAGCGCAAGGCGCTGGCCAATGCCCTGATGCTGTCTGGCTTCATGCACGGCTTCTCTGGCCGCTATACGCTGTTCCTGGCGCGCATGGGCAAGGCGGCCCTGCTCGACCCCTCTTCGCTCCTGTCGCGCAAGATGGTCAGCTATGTATTGACTATCGTCAGGCCTAAATCCAAAGCCTGAACCTTGGCCAGGGCAGCGTCAGCGCAACACTCAACTGAACAGCAACACCGGGGTGCGTCAATGATTCAAGCTGTCCAAGGGCACTTGCTGGGCAATCGCTACCTGCAAGCGACGGCGATGATGGTCGTGGCCATTGCCACGGTCGCGGCGGCCTTGAATTATCCTGCCTCGCTGCTGCCGCTGTTGCTCAATGGCGCGCTGGCGGCGCTGCTGGTGCGCAGCGTGCTGAACAACCGCACCAGCTTCTTTTCGTTCTTCCTGCTGGCCTTTCTGATCCTTGGCTGCTGGGCAAAGCTGGTGCTGCACTTCATCCTGGATACCCAGTTCATCGAACCGATAGGCGCCTTCGACGACTCGCCGCAGCTGTGGGACGCCGCGCTGATGGCGCTGAACATCACCTTCGCCACACTGCTGGTCTGCCAAACCATCGCCTCACGCCAGCGGCCCCCGGTGGCCATCTCTGTCGACAAGCCCCGGGCACTGCTGGTACCTGCCCTGTGGCTGGCGTTGGCGCTGACTGGCCTGCTGCTGGCACTCAACTTTAAGTACGCCATTCTCAAGGTAGGCACCGAACCCGCCCTCAAGCTGCCCAGCGTCGTTTATGTGCTGGTATCGTTCATGATCGCCTGGGGCAACCTGATCCTTCTGGCCACCCTGGGTTACTGGCTGGTGCAGGCACGCAGGATGAAGCTGGAGGTGCTGTTCTACATCCTCATTCTGGAAGGCGCGATAACGGCGGTTTCCATGGGTAGCCGGGCGCAAATGATCCTCCACGTTGCGGCTCCGTTCGTGGTCTACCTTACCCACAGCCGTGAGCTGGTCACGGCGTTACGCGTGGTCCAGTGGGTCAGGATCCTGGCCGTCACCGCAGCGCTGTTCGTGGCCTCGCTGCTGCTGGTTTCCGCCGATCGCCTGCATTCGTTCGCCCAGGCCAGGCCGGTCGGGGCGCCGGTTGCCGTCAGCAGCCAGCTACTGGCCAGCGCCGCCAACCAAACCAGCGCTCAACCGAACCTCGCGCTCGGCGGCATGACCCTGGTCCCCGCCGACGCCGCCCAAGCCGTCACGGCCATGCTCGCCCCCGCCATGCCGTTGTTGCGCATCGCCACCCAGGCAGTACCGCTGCCTGTGATGCCACCCGAAGAAACAGCCCAGATCAAGCGCGAACGCTGGAAAGGCATGCTCATGGAACTGAGCAAGCTGGTGGTGGATCGTTGGGTAGGCCTGGAAGGCGTACTGGCGGTCGTCAGCCACGAGGACACCGGCTGGCCGCTGTTTGTCCGCAGCCTCGCCGAGCGCCCGGAAAGCGGCACCCAGGCAATTTACCAGCGGATGTCGGATGCGCAGTACCAGACCTTCGAAAACTTCACCTTCATGACCATTCCGGGCCCGATTGCCATCCTGCTCTACAGCGGTAATCTTGCGTTGTTGGCAGGGGGCCTGGCGTTGTTGTTCCTGGTCGGCACCCTGGCCGAACGGCTGGCCAGCCAGCTGGTCGGCAATATCTTCACCCAAGCCACCATAGGCGTAGCGTTGGCGTATCTGGTGGTGCAAACCAACTTCCCTCGCGTGCAGTTCTTCTTCCTGATCGAACTGGTGGGTTTCATCGCAGGGTTATATCTGGCACGCATCCTGGTGACTGCGCCACGGCCAGGTCAGGCATCCCTCATACCGACCCCTTAGCCGCTGTCGCAGTTGTAAGAAAATTCCGACGAACGTCGTGTTTTGTAGCGCACACTTTCACTCAACTTTTGTCACAGTTAGGTCAACCCTCATTATTACAGACCAGGCACATGCCGCTGCTGAACCCAGCAAGCGGCATGCCCAGGTGTGATCAGGCAGATCCCCTACGATGACAGCAGCTATCAGGACTTACAGCGCGACCCCGTCCCTCGATGCATGCGTAGCGCCGCTTTTTGCGCTGTGTGCATGGGTGACGCTGAACCCGTATTTTCTCTGGTATTCGTTGCGCCATATGGCGGTTGCAGGGCTGCTCTCAGGTTGCCTGGCCGTCGTTGCATTCCTGCTCGGTGATCGGCCACGCCGGCGCGAGCTGCCAGGGTTCATCCTGATCTGCCTGTTCGTGGTCTATATCAGCATGCTGCCCAAGATCGACGGCACCACCACACGCTGGTATTTCGTACTCCCAACGCTGATGGCATTGTGTGTGTTTTCCGACCAGCGACGCGGCAAGGTGCTGCAGTGGTTTGGCTGGATCTTTGCTATCAGCCTGATCCCCGGCATCGTTGTATCCCTGTGCGCCATCGCCAACATCCCCATTACGCTGGACCGCGTGCCCCTGCTCAACCCGACAATGGCCGAAGCAGGCGGGTACTACCTGCATGCCCCGGGTGCGTTGCTGTTGTCGGGCAACAACCTGTCGCTTCCCTGGGGAGGCGAACTGTATCGGCTGTGCGCGATGTACGATGAACCCGGCATGGTCGGCACCCTCGCCGCCTTCCTGTTGGCAGGAAACCGGTTCCGCCTCAAGCCCTTCCCGTTTCTGATCATCTTCGTCGGCGGCGTGCTGTCGTTCTCGCTGGCTTTTATCGTCATGGCATCGCTGGGCTTCCTGTTCCGCCTGGTACAGGCCCGTTCACCGATCACGTTGCTGCCCTTGGCCGTGCTTGGCCTGTTCGGCCTGCTGGTGCTGGGCATCATCAAGCCCAGCGCACCGCCGCCACCCGTCGCGCAGGCAGCCGCGCAGGCACCCGATGAAAAAGCAGTAACTCAGAGTGGGGATCTCCTGTTTTCACCCGCCGCCGACTCCGCCAACGGGTCAGCCGGTGATGCTGCGACAACGCCGCAAGTGCCGGCAGCCCAGCAGCCAGAGCAGCACCTTCGCCAGACTCAGTACCTCAATAACCGGTCGCTGCCGGAAATGGACAAACTGTTGGCGCGCTATTTCGATGCTGACACCAAAACCCTGCTGTTCGGCATGGGCGCTGACTCCAGCGTGGTGTATGGCGGGGTGTCCCAGGTTGTCACGCGATTGCTCACGGACTTCGGCCTGATAGGGGCGCTGTTGTTCGCCCTGAGCATGATAAGCCTGACCTTGGCCATTACGCATAATGCCAAGCGCCGGTTGTGGGTGTTGCTGTTCTTCGCGTTGTTCGCGCTGAGCATCTACCAGCGGCCCATCGTCTGGATGCCCTATGCCTTCACCATGTTCATCTGCAGCTCGACGCTGGCCGGGCGCCGCAAGTCTGCATCGAACCTGCAGCAGCCAGCTACCTGAAGCCGCTGGCGCCGTGCACGTAGCCCGTGCTACGGGCACGGCGCAACCTCAATCCTTCATCGACCCACTGCGCAGCAGTTGGGTGAAGCGACGCAGCATGACCTGAACCGTCGCCGACCAGGTGTAATGACCAAGGATGAAGGCTTTGAGCCGCGCGCCCTTGGCCTTGAGCTCAGCCTCATCTTCCAGCATCCGTTGCAGCCCCGAAGCGATGCCGTCAGCGCTGGCTGGAACCACCATGCCGCCCTGTACATCCTCGACCTGGTTGAACCCGCAGGTGTCGGTCAGCAGTACCGGCAGCCCGACCACGCCTGCCTCCAGTGCAACCAGCGACATGGCTTCCGAGCGCGACGGGATGACCAGCAGCATCGCCTGGCGATAGACCTGGGTGCGTTGCGCCTCATTCAGAAAACCGATGAAGTGGATCCGCTCGGCCAACCCTGACGCGCTCACCTGTGCCTGCAAAGCTTGTTGCATGCCAAAATCCGGCCCGGCCATCACCAGCGGGTACCGCTGCGCGGCCGGCGTATCGAGGTAGGCCTGAATCAGATAATCCGGCCCCTTGACCGGGGCTAGCCGCCCCATGAACAGAATGAAGGGTTCGTCTGGAACAGCGATGCTGGGTGCCTGCTGCTGCTGCTCGCCTGGCTCGGCCACGGCGTTGCCGATCACCGGCACACTGGCCTGAGGGACGTCAGCTACCTGCGCAATCACGCCCTGCTCCAGGTCGGTAATCGCGATGAAGCCCGAGGCGCCCTTGATCAGCCAGCGCCCGACGCTCAAGTGGAAGGCTTTCTTGATCGTTGATGGCGCCCCCACCGAAGCGAATTCCCCTGCCGGGCACAAAACGTAGGGGCGCCTTGCGAACAGCGCGAGCAGGCCCATGGCCACGCTCAGCAGGTTCCAGTAACCCATGATGTGCAGCACATCGGCATTGCGCACCAGGCGCCAGGCACGCCAGGGGTTGAGCAACGGGATGGGAAAGTGCTGGCCGATACGGCCGGTGATGTAGCTTTGCACGCCGTGCTCATCGAACTCGCGCTGCCAAGAGTTGCCGGTCATGGCGATGGCTGCACAACCGCTCCCCGCCTTTGCCAGATGGGTGGCCAGGTGGCGGGTACGCTCGGCCGTGCCACCGCCCAGCTTGGCATCGAGTGAAATGTTGACCAGCAGTACCTTCATGCCGACTCCTTGAGCACTGCAATGTAGCGGTGCAGTTGTTGCTTGAAGTCTGCCGTCGGGGGCTGCCGCCATTCGGCAAGCCGGGCTTCGCTGAACCGTCGCATGGGGTTGGCATTGCTGACCTTGCGCAGGCGTAGCAGCAGCCCTAACAAGGCCTGGGGCACATGCGGCAGGTAGCTGATCGATGGCCGCCCGAATGCCTTTAGCAGCGCATCCTGCAGGTAGCCGAAGTTGTTCTCGGCCGCCGCATCATCGGTCACCAGCACCACCTCGCCTTGACGTATCTCGGGCACTTGCGCCACGAACACCAACGTCTGCACCACCTTTTCGACACTGACCAGGTGCATCCGCCGCGGCCCGTACAGCACCCGGCGCAAGCCCAGCTTCCAGGCCGGGGCACTGGAAACTTCACGCACGAACGACACGATGTTCAACCCACCATCGCCAAACACCGCACCCAGGCGCAGCACCAGTACTTCAAAACGGCTGGCAGCCACCGCCCGCACCAAGGTCTCGGCAGCGGCATGCTCGCGCTCGTAGGGGGTTCGGGGCTGGATCGGGGTAGCGGCATCGACCACCGGGTCCGGGGCAGCGCCGAAGACATCGATACTGGATACATGCACATAGCGCTTCACCGGCACTTGCTCACAGGCTTTCAGCACATTGACGATGGCAGGTTCGAACCAGCCGCTGCCATCTGGCCTGAGCAGGTTGATCACGGTACAACCAGGCGCCAGGATGACCGCCAGCGATTCGGGGTCATTCACATCGAACCGTTCGATGCGCACGTTGGCGGCGCGCAACCAGTCAGGTTCGGTACGGTGAATCGCATAGACGACTTCGGTGTCACGAAGTGCACTGCATGAATCCAGGAAGTGCCGGCCGACAAAGCCGCTTCCCCCAATAACCACCAGCTTGTTCATGTGCTGTTCAATCCTCCATGCGGCCTGTTTCGGCAGTCGCCTTTGCCCCACTCGGTCGCACCACCGGGCCTCGCGTAACAGAGGGGCAGGCATTGCGGGGGGCGGGGGGCGGCACGCCTGGGCATGCCGGTGCTGGGCACGGCAGAGATGCAGGGCTGCCCGCGATCAACCGACGGGCAGCCTTGGCGAGTTGCTTTACTTGGACCAGACCGTGCGGTTGATGTAGTCCGTGTAGCTGTAGACGATACGCACGACCTGCTTGGACACCGGGCCGCCGAGGTAGTCCTGCACAACCGGCATCACCCGATGGGTGCGGTCATGCTGGCTGATCACCACGCGAACGGCATCCAGTACGCGATCCGGCGTGAGGCCGCACATAATCAGCGTACCTTCGTCCATGCCTTCGGGCCGCTCATGGGCATTACGAATGGTCACTGCTGGAAGATTGAGCAGCGAAGCCTCTTCGGTAATGGTCCCGCTGTCGGAGAGCACGCACAACGCACCCATTTGCAGGCGGATGTAGTCCAGCAGGCCGTAAGGTTTGACGAAGCGGATCAGCGGGTGATCGAGGCTCTCGCCCAGGTCTTCGAGGCGTTTGCGGGTGCGTGGGTGGGTCGAGACGATGATCGGATGGCCATAGGCATCGGCAAGCGCGCGCAACGAGGCAAGCAGGTCGCGCAAGTTCTGCGGCGTATCGACGTTCTCTTCGCGGTGCGTGCTGACGATGAAGTACTTGCCCTCCTCCAGCGCCTCACGCTCCAGCACCGTCGAGGCATCGATTCGCGGCCGGTAGTAGTCGAGCACTTCCTGCATGTGCGAGCCAGTCTTGATGATGGTTTCCGGGCGAATACCTTCATCCAACAGGTAACGCCGGGCATGCTCGGTCAGTACCATGTTGATGTCGCTGAGGTGGTCGAGCACCTTGCGGTTGAGCTCCTCCGGCACGCGCTGATCGAAACAGCGGTTACCCGCTTCCATATGGAAAACAGGAATCTTGCGACGCTTGGCGGCGATCACCGCCAGGCAGGTATTGGTATCGCCGTAAAGCAGCAGCGCATCGGGCTTTTCCAGCTCGAAGATTTCATCCGACTTGGCAATCACTTCGGCGATCGTACCGGCCGCCGTCGTACCCACGGCGCCCAGGAAGTGGTCCGGCTTGCGAATACCCAGGTCGTCGAAGAACACCTGGTTGAGCTCGTAATCGTAGTTCTGCCCGGAGTGCACCAGGATGTGGTTAGCCTGCTCATCGAGTTCAGCGATGACGCGGCTCATCTTGATCAGTTCGGGCCGAGTACCGACCAGGGTCATGACCTTAAGCATTGAGTTCTTCCTGGATGTAGTCGAGTTTCAGCAGCAGGGCCTTGATGCCCTCGATATCAAGCCGCTCGGTATTGTGAGAGGTGTAGTCATCCAGCTCGGAGATATGCTGCTCGCCTTCGACAAAGTACTTCTTGTAGTTCAGGTCGCGGTTATCAGCAGGGATACGGTAGTAACGGCCCATGTCATCGGCCTTGGCCATCTCTTCTCTGGAAATCAGCGACTCATAGAGCTTCTCGCCATGGCGGGTGCCGATCACTTTTACCGGGTTTTCCCGCTTGAACAGCTGCTTGAGTGCTTCTGCCAGGTCTGCGACGGTCGACGCTGGCGCTTTCTGCACGAAGATGTCGCCCTGCTCGGCATTTTCGAATGCGTGCAGCACCAGGTCGACGGAGTCTTCCAGCGACATGAGGAAGCGCGTCATGTTCGGGTCGGTCACCGTCAACTCGTTACCGGCCTTGAGCTGGTCGACGAACAGCGGAATCACCGAGCCACGCGAAGCCATCACGTTGCCGTAACGGGTCGCACAAATCACCGGGCCTTGCTGAGGGATCATCCGCGACTTGGCGACCATGAGCTTTTCGGCCATGGCCTTGGAAATGCCCATTGCATTGATCGGGTACACCGCCTTGTCGGTACTGAGTACCACCACGCGCTTCACGCCGTTGGCAATGGCCGCGTTCAACACGTTCTCGGTGCCGATGACATTGGTCTTGACCGCTTCCATGGGGTAGAACTCGCAGGACGGCACTTGCTTGAGCGCTGCGGCATGGAAGATGTAGTCGACCCCGACCATCGCCTCGGCAACACTTTGATAGTCGCGCACGTCGCCGATGTAGAACTTCACCTTGTCATTACCCAGGGCGATACGCATGTCTTCCTGCTTCTTCTCGTCACGGCTGAAGACGCGGATTTCCTTGACCCTGGTGTTTAAAAAACGCTTGAGTACCGTATTGCCGAAAGAGCCGGTACCACCGGTGATCATTAGAATTTTGTTATCGAACACGTGTGCGCTCCTTGTAATACGTTATTGACGCTGTGCGTGCATGAATTCTATGAGCGCCGGCCAGGTTGGCGGCTGGTAGCCGGCATCGGCGCGAAAGCGCGAGGAGTCCAGCGAGCGGTCGATCACCAGCTTGTCATCCGGCACGATCTGGATGTCCTTGCCGTATACCTGCGCCACTTGCTTGAGCAGCTCATATTTGTCGATAGGCTCGGCCGAGACGTGATAAAGCCCCTTCAAGGCGGGGTTTGGAATCACGTACTCCAGCATGACCCGGGCCAGCTCGGCAGTCGGCAGCCCAGAGAAGATCGCTTTGTTGAAACCTTTGACGCTGCCTTGCTGGGACAGGAACCAGTCAACCAGCGAGGCGTTGCTCTGCAATTCATGGCCAATGATCGAAGTGCGCAGCGTCACCGCATCGTCCAGGTCATGCAGTTCGCCGATGAACTTGGATTTACCGTACAGGTCGGTGCAATCAGACTCATCCTGCTCACGGTACATGCCCTTGGTACCTGAAAACACACAGTCGGTGCTGACATGGATCAGGCGCGCGCCCGCTACCCGACACAAGGTTGCCAGCCGATGAGGCAGCATGGCGTTGATGGGCAAGGCGGTCAGCGGGTCCTTGGCATCGGCCAGTTGCTTGATCAGGCCCACGCAGTTGATCACCACGTCGGGGCGCGCTTTGGCAAACGCCGCCATCAGCGCGTCGGCATCGAGCACGTCGACCCCGGTCAACAGGCACTCTGACTGTTGCGGCGTGAAATACCTGAGCGCGGACGAGGACCGCAGGGTGCCCAATACACGATGTTGCGAATTCGCCGAGAAATACCGGAAAACGGCGCTCCCCAACATGCCCGAGACACCCAATACCAATATGTTCATCGCGTCGTCTTGTCCTGTTCAATCCGTTGTTCGAACATTCGCACCAGTGTCTTGCACTGCGCCCTGAGTTCGAAATGTTTCAAGAAGTAGGCACGTGCCTTGGCGCCCATCTGCTCGCGCCGCTCCATGGGCATCGTCTGCATCGACTGTATGCAGGCTGCGAGCCCGGCACCGTCTTGCGCCGGGCAGGTTATACCGGCGCCAGCGTCGTTGATCACGCGGGCACCCTCCCCGTCCAGGCAACCAATGATCGGCCGGCCGGCTGCCAGATAAGCCTGCACCTTGCTTGGAATTGTAAAACTGAAAATCTCATCACGCTTGAGTGTAACCAGCAACGCCGAACTGAGCGCGAAGAGTTCAGCCATTGCCGACCGCGGGTAGGCCCCGGTGATGATCAGGTTATCCAGCCCCCACTTGTGTTTTTCTTCGCTCAGCCATACGGCCTTGCTACCCGTGCCTACCATCACGATTCTGGCTTGCGACTGCTCGGCCTGCAGGGTACGTGCGGCTTCGATGACGGTTGACAACCCCTGGGCACTGCCAAGGTTGCCGGCAAAGACGACGCAGAAATGCGCTCGCAGCAGCGCCGTCAGCGATTCGGGCAAGGGGCTGACTTCGCCAGACTCGTCTTGCTGCAGGTAAGAATTGGGGTAATAGTTGATCTTGTCTGCCCGCGCATAGCGCTTGACCGGCTCGATGAACGCCCGCGACTGTACTAATAACACATCGACCGCCCAGTACAGCCCGCGCACCAGCAGCCCGACAATGGACAGAAGGAACTTGTTACGCACGAAGCCGGTAGCTTCCAGGCTTTCTGGCCACAGATCCTGAACCCACAGAAAAACCGGCGCGCGGTGTACGCGCTTCATCGCTAGGGCAGGGATGACGGAAATGATCGGTGACGGCGCAAAAACGAAATAGATATCGAACTTGCTGCGCTTTGCGTGGCGCCTGAAATACTTGACACCATTGGCAACAAACGACAGGTAATTAAGGATGAGGTTTTTCGCGCCACCGTGCTTGCGCGGCCGCAGGGGCGCACGGTGAACTGTAACCGTGTCGGCGAAGCGATCTTCGACAGGATCATTGGCGGTATAACCTGGGAAAACCTCTCCACCTGGATAGTTAGGTTTGCCCGTGAACACTTCGACATGCACGCCCAGCGCACTCAACTCCCGAACGATATCATTGATGATGAAGTTCTCAGGGTAGAAATACTGGCTGACCACAGCAATTTTCAAAGGGGCTTGCGTCACACTGACTTATCCTTCTGGGCGTGGCGGTATCGGTGCTGCATGAAGTGCCCTGAACCCTCGCGGTAGCGGGCGCGGAAGCTACCAGATGGCAAGCGCTGGCCTGCGGAATAGAGTCATTGCGCCATCACCACTAATCCACTGCCATTCCACGACCGCCGGAATACCAGAAGACAAGCAACCCACTACTATTGCCCTAGCCACTTCCCGATGTTGACGCATGTTATTGTAGTTACCCAAGGATCGCCATCCTTTGGCCATCAATTAATAAACTGTAGCTTGCTAATGTTTTGCTGCAACCCATGCCAACACACGGCCATCAAGCTACTACCCTGCGCCAGCGGCTTCAACCCCTTGGCGCAACACCCACGGTAAGTCTCTCATTTGCGATTGCAAGTTCCACACACACGCGAAAAAAAGCCGCCATCCATCGGATAGTACGTAGCATTTCATCGCATAGCGTGGAGATAGATCCCCATTTGGCGAAATTGCCAACCTGCCTCTGCATGGATCGGCCGCTCAAGGAACGCTGACCGTTACCGTATATCCCTGCTGTTTGAATTGCGCTTCAATAGCCTTGCCCAAGGTTTTTTTTGCCGCCTGCTCACCGTGAACCAGCACCACATGGCTGGCCGGCTGCGCGCCTTGGGAAGCGAACCGCACCAGCCCCGCCTGGTCGGCATGCCCCGAGTAGCCTTCGACGGTCATCACCTTCGCACGTATCTCATACCCCTGCCCGTCCAGATCAATCTGCACCAAGCCCTGTTTGTCTTCGCTTGCCTGTATGGCGGCGCCAGGCGTGCCTTTTGCCTGATAGCCAACAAAAAGCACCTCATGCCGCGGGTCTTCCAGCATCGCCTTCAGGTAGTTGACGATACGGCCGCCCGAGCACATGCCATTACCCGCAAGCACGATCGCTGGACGGCGCGTACTTTTGAGGTAATTGACCACCTGTTGGTGCCGGGCATGGGTATCAACGGTAACGAGTTGGTCGAACCCCAGCGGATTGCGCCCCTCACCCACTCGCCCCCTGGCCTCGGCGCTCCAGTAATCGTGCAACTCACGGTAGGCGCTGGTGATGCGCTGCGCCAGGGGCGAGTCGAGAATGACGGGCAACTGTGACCAATCGAGGCCATCGCGCGCGGATGCTGCCGTATCAGACAGCAATGACTTGTGATGCAGGATGTCCTCGATCTCGTACAGCAACTCCTGGGTCCGGCCGAGACTGAATGCGGGGATAAGCAGGGTTCCGAGGTCTGCCAGCGCATGATCGATGGCGGCTTCCAACTGGCGCCGGCGATTGCTGCGCTGCGGGTGCAGACGGTCACCATAGGTGCTTTCGAGTACGAGCACGTCGGCACGTTCTGGCGGCTGCACAGGGCGCAACATGGGATTACGACCGCTGCCCAGATCCCCCGAGAACACCCAACGACTATCACCCTCAACCAAGCGCACATCGCACTCTACATAGGCAGAGCCCAGCAGGTGGCCAGCACGCTGCAAGCGGATGCGACATTCGACACCAGCGCGAACGGCAACATCATGCCAATGCCCGAACGGCACCGATATGATCAGCTCATCGAGGATGTCGAGATAATGTGCCACGTGTACCGGTTCACGACTGATGCTCAACCTGTACGCATCCTCCAATACCAGCGGAAGAAGCTTTGCAGAAGGTTCGCTACAGAGAATGGGGCCTCGGTAGCCGGCTGCCAGTAGCGCCGGAATACGGCCGACATGGTCGATGTGCACGTGGGTGAGGATCAGCGCCTGAACGATCCCCACGTCGAAACCAAGGGGTGCGGACTCTGCGCCCGGCGATGCATCGGCACCTTGCTCCAGACCACAATCGATCAGCAGGCTGACACCGTGGTCAAGGTGAAGCTGGTGACAAGACCCGGTGACACCTCGGGTGCCGCCATGATGAGAAAGGACGGGGAATTCCATGCTGCCGCGTACTCGCCTGGGCCGACAATGAAGTCCGCTATTACTTCACGACAGCCGTTTCAGGCATAGAGGAAACGCCCCAAGTATGCGTAAGAGATTTCCTTAGTTACCGCTTAGCGCCGCCTCACGGGCAGAAGCGCGAATCTTGCGCTTGCTGCGCTGTACGCCGTAGGCGCCCAGCAATGGCCCAACCGCCAAACCAATGACAAGGGCCGCAAGCACCAGCACCGCAACCGGCACGGCCGGTGCCGCCCAGCCGAACAGGACCAGCGAGACCGCCTGCTGATTCTCCAGCACGAAGAACAGCACCACAGCCGCCAACAACAGCACGAACACCGCCGCGAGGGCGCGCTTGAGGTTCCGCATCAGATTGCTCCTTGGTTGATCAGGCTTCAGCCTCGTCTTCTTCATTGACCCGATCACGCAGCTCTTTGCCGGGCTTGAAGTGCGGCACGAATTTGCCTTCGAGGCTGACCGACTGGCCGGTCTTGGGGTTGCGGCCGACACGGGGCGCACGATAGTGCAGCGAGAAGCTGCCGAATCCGCGAATCTCGATGCGATCGCCTGTGGCCAGGCATTGTGACATCTGCTCAAGCATGGTCTTGATGGCTAGCTCCACATCCTTCGAGGAGAGCAGCCCCTGATGGGTGACAATACGTTCGATCAGCTCCGACTTCGTCATATTTTTCCCTTCGTTATCAAGCAGCTAGATCATTGCTTATCCAGTTTGTAGCACGCCGGGAAGGATTTGAACAGGGCGGTTATTGACTTAATAAAAAAAATCAAGATTGAAGTTTTACAAGAATGGTCTAGCCGGCAAGGGCCTATGGGTGTTCTGCGGTGGATTTACGGTGACGCGGCGCTCGATCGTCCAGGCGCCCCAAAACTAAAGGCAAACACCAAAAAGCCCACGCAAACGCAAAAAAAAGGGCGACCCGAGGGTCGCCCTTTTTACCGATCAAACAGAACTTAGTTCTGCTTGGCCATTGCTTCGCGCAGCAGCGCAGCCATGGTGGTGTCGGCAGCCGCTTCCGGAGCGTTTTTCAGGCTCTGGATGGCTTCACGCTCTTCAGCGTCGTCTTTCGATTTGATCGACAGGCTGATAACGCGGGACTTGCGGTCAACGCTGATGATCTTGGCTTCGATCTCTTCGCCTTCTTTCAGAACGTTACGCGCGTCTTCAACGCGGTCACGGCTGATTTCGGAAGCTTTCAGAGTGGCTTCGATGTCGTCGGCCAGGGTGACGATGGCGCCTTTGGCGTCAACTTCTTTCACGATGCCCTTGACGATAGCGCCCTTGTCATTGACAGCAACGAAGTTGGAGAACGGATCGTCTTCCAGCTGCTTGATGCCCAGGGAGATGCGCTCGCGCTCTGGATCGACCGACAGGATGACGGTTTCCAGCTCGTCGCCCTTCTTGAAACGACGTACGGCTTCTTCGCCGGTTTCGTTCCAGGAGATGTCGGACAGGTGAACCAGGCCGTCGATGCCGCCGTCCAGACCAATGAAGATACCGAAGTCGGTGATCGACTTGATGGTACCGGTGATCTTGTCACCCTTGTTGAACTGGCCGGAGAAGTCTTCCCATGGGTTGGACTTGCACTGCTTGATGCCCAGGGAGATACGACGACGCTCTTCGTCGATGTCCAGAACCATGACTTCCACTTCGTCGCCAACCTGAACGACTTTCGACGGGTGGATGTTCTTGTTGGTCCAGTCCATTTCGGAAACGTGTACCAGACCTTCAACGCCTTCTTCCAGCTCAGCGAAGCAGCCGTAGTCGGTCAGGTTGGTAACGCGAGCTTGTACGCGAGTACCTTCTGGGTAGCGGGCAGTGATAGCAACCCACGGATCTTCGCCCATCTGCTTCAGACCCAGCGAAACGCGATTGCGCTCACGGTCGAACTTCAGAACGCGAACGTCGACTTCGTCGCCAACGTTAACGATTTCGGAAGGGTGCTTGATGCGCTTCCAGGCCATGTCGGTGATGTGCAGCAGGCCGTCGATACCGCCCAGGTCCACGAAGGCGCCGTAGTCGGTGAGGTTCTTGACGATACCTTTGACTTGTTGGCCTTCCTGCAGGGTCTCCAGCAGGGCTTCGCGCTCGGCGCTGTTCTCGGCTTCCAGCACGCTGCGACGGGAAACGACAACGTTGTTGCGCTTCTGGTCCAGCTTGATGACCTTGAATTCCAGCTCTTTGCCTTCCAGGTGGGTGGTGTCGCGCACAGGGCGGACATCAACCAGGGAGCCCGGCAGGAACGCACGGATGCCGTTAACGTCGACAGTGAAGCCGCCCTTAACCTTACCGTTGATAACGCCCTTGACCACTTCTTCGGCGGCGAAAGCTGCTTCCAGAACAATCCAGCACTCGGCGCGCTTGGCTTTTTCACGGGACAGTTTGGTTTCGCCAAAGCCGTCTTCGACCGCGTCCAGCGCAACGTGAACTTCGTCACCGACCTTGATGGTCAGCTCGCCAGCTTCGTTGTAGAACTGCTCGAGCGGGATGACGCCCTCGGACTTCAGGCCAGCGTGTACGGTAACCCAGTCGCCGTCGATGTCGACAACGATACCGGTGATGATCGCACCCGGCTGAAGATTGAGGGTTTTCAGGCTTTCTTCAAAGAGTTCTGCAAAGCTTTCGCTCATTTTAATTCCTGTAGATTCGGGCGAAACAGACGCCCATCGCCACATTCCAGACAATGTGGGTTTCGTTATTTAAAAGGAAAGCGGGCAGGACGTTGACTGGTGCACCTGCCTGCTCTCCTGGCTATCAGTGAAGGTCGCGCAGTGCGATCTCACTCCTGATACGTTGCAACACCTGCTCGATAGACAACTCGGTGGAGTCCAACTGAATGGCATCGGCCGCTGGTTTCAGCGGGGCCACTGCACGTTGGGTGTCACGCTCATCGCGTGCACGAATCTCATCCAGCAGACTCGACAGACTAACATCTTCGCCCTTGCCCTTCAACTGCAGGTAACGGCGACGTGCCCTCTCCTCCGCGCTAGCGGTGAGAAAGACCTTCAATGGCGCATCCGGGAACACCACGGTGCCCATGTCACGCCCGTCGGCAATCAGGCCCGGAGCCTCCTGGAATGCGCGCTGGCGCATCAGCAAGGCATCGCGCACGGCGGGCAGCGAAGCCACCATCGAGGCGCCCGCACCGACGGTTTCGGTGCGGATGACGTTACTGACGTCCTCACCCTCGAGGATGATCTGTTGCAGCTTACCGGGCTCGGCCGCGATGAACTGCACATCCAGATGGGCGGCAAGCTGCTTGAGCAGCTCTTCGTTGGTCAGGTCGACACCGTGGTTGCTCGCGTTGAAGGCCAGCAGACGGTACAGCGCGCCGGAGTCCAGCAGCCGCCAGCCCAGCTCGCGGGCCAGCAGCCCGGCAACTGTGCCTTTCCCCGAACCGCTTGGCCCGTCGATGGTGATGACTGGCGCCTGGGTGTTCACGACTTGCCCTCTTCAGCCACACGAATGCCGACTTCGGCACACAGCGCCAGGAAGTTGGGGAACGAGGTGGCGACGTTGGCGCAGTCATGGATACGGATCGGCGCACTGGCGCGCAGCGAGGCAACGCTGAAGGCCATGGCGATACGGTGGTCACCGTGGCCGTGCACTTCACCGCCGCCAATCTGGCCGCCGTCGATGATGATGCCATCCGGGGTCGGCTCGCACTTCACGCCCAGGCTGATCAGGCCGTCGGCCATCACTTGGATGCGGTCGGATTCCTTGACCCGCAGCTCTTCGGCACCGCGCAGCACAGTGCGCCCTTCGGCGCAGGCAGCGGCAACGAACAACACCGGGAACTCGTCGATGGCCAATGGCACCAGGTTTTCAGGGATGTCGATACCTTTCAGCTGGGCGCCGCGCACGCGCAGGTCGGCCACCGGCTCGCCGCCGACTTCACGCTGGTTCTCCAGGGTGATATCGCCGCCCATCAGGCGCAGGATGTCGATTACACCGGTACGGGTCGGGTTGATGCCGACATGCTCGAGCACCAGCTCCGAGCCCTGGGCGATCGAGGCCGCGACCAGGAAGAACGCCGCCGACGAGATATCGGCAGGCACTTCGATGCGGGTTGCAGTGAGCTTGCCGCCGGACTGCAGCGACGCCACCGGGCCATTGGTCTGCACCGCATAACCAAAGCCACGCAGCATGCGCTCGGTGTGGTCACGGGTCGGCGCAGGCTCGGTGACGGTGGTCTTGCCTTCGGCGTACAAGCCGGCCAGCAGCAGGCACGATTTAACCTGCGCACTGGCCATCGGCAGCGTGTAGGTGAGCGCCTTGAGCTTGTGGCCACCACGAATGGTCAGCGGTGGACGGCCTTCGGGGCCGGTCTCGACCACTGCGCCCATTTCACGCAGGGGGTTGGCCACCCGGTTCATCGGGCGCTTGGACAGCGAGGCATCACCGGTCATGGTCACGTCGAACGCCTGGCCGGCCAGCAGGCCGGACAACAGGCGCATCGAGGTGCCGGAGTTGCCCACGTAGATTGGCCCGGGTGGCGCCTTGAGGCCGTGCAGGCCGACGCCGTGGATGGTCACGCGACCCTGGTTCGGGCCTTCGATGACCACACCCATGTCACGGAAGGCCTGCAAGGTCGCCAGCGCATCCTCACCTTCGAGGAAGCCTTCGACCTCGGTCGTGCCTTCGGCCAGCGAGCCGAGCATGATCGAGCGGTGGGAAATCGACTTGTCGCCCGGTACGCGGATTCGCCCGGACAGGCGGCCACCCGGTTGGGCCAGGAAAATCAGATCGTTGGCGTTCATAGCGTCCACATAGGCCCGGCGGGCCAGGATTTTACTGAAATGCTCGCGGGCAACACGTGCGCGGGTGAATACACCCAGCAACTGATGCCCGTCCCCTGCATCGATCGCGTCGCGCAAGGCGTCGAGATCGCTGCGATATGTATCAAGCGTGCGCAGGACAGCTTCGCGGTTGGCGAGGAAGATGTCGTGCCACATGGTCGGGTCGCTGCCAGCGATTCTCGTGAAATCGCGAAAGCCCCCCGCAGCGTACCGGAAGATCTCGAGGTTTTCATTGCGCTTGGCCAGCGAATCGACCAGGCCGAAGGCCAGCAGGTGCGGCAGATGGCTGGTGGCAGCCAGCACTTCGTCATGGCGCTCGACCGGCATGTGTTCGACATCGGCATCCAGTGCGCGCCACAGGCGGTCGACCTTGGCCAGGGCGTCCGGGTCGGTTTCCGGCAGCGGCGTGAGGATGACTTTGTGGCGGCGGAACAGGGTGGCATTGGAGGCCTCTACCCCGCTTTGCTCGGACCCAGCGATCGGGTGGCCGGGGACGAAGCGCGACAGCCGCCCGCCCAGCACCTGGCGCGCGGCGCGAACCACATTGCCCTTGGCGCTGCCGACGTCAGTGATCACGGCGTTGCCAAGGTCGAGCGGGGCCAGGCGCGCGAGGAGCTTTTCCATGGCCAGGATGGGGACTGCCAACTGGATGACGTCGGCGCCGACACAAGCGGCGGCGAGGTCTTCTTCGCAGCGGTCGACCACGCCCAGGGCCACGGCCTGCTTGCGCGAGGGGGCATCCAGGTCGACGCCGACCACTTCGCGACACAGGCCGCTTTCGCGCAGGCCCTTGGCGAAGGAGCCGCCGATCAGGCCCAGGCCTACGACGACCAGGCGCCCGATGATTGGCGCGGGTTTGTTTGTTACGGCATCTACCACGAGTGCGAACCCTGTTCAGAAATCAAGACAGTCTGCGGGGCCACTGGGGCTGCTGTGCAGCCCCAAGGCCATCAATCAAAGCACCGCCTTCGGATACGACCCCAGCACCTTCAGCCCCACAGCCTCCTGGCTGATCTGCTCCAGCACCGCCTTGATCAGCGGGTCACGGTGGTGGCCGACGAAGTCGATGAAGAACACGTAGGTCCACTTGCCGCTGCGCGACGGACGAGTCTCGATGCGGGTCAGGTCGATACCGTTCTGATGGAACGGCACCAGCAGCTCGTGCAGGGCACCTGGCTTGTTGCTCATCGAAACGATGATCGAGGTCTTGTCGTCGCCGGTCGGCGGCACTTCCTGGTTGCCGATCATCAGGAAGCGCGTCGAGTTGTCCGGACGGTCTTCGATCTTCTCGGCCAGGCGGGTCAGGCCATACAGGTTCGCCGCCATGTCGCCGGCGATCGCTGCCGAATTCCACTCACCCTTGACCCGCTTGGCTGCCTCGGCATTGCTCGAGACCGCCACGCGTTCAACGTTCGGGTAATGCGCATCCAGCCACTTACGGCACTGGGCCAGGGACTGGGCGTGGGAGTAGATGCGGGTGATGCTGTCGGTCTTCGTGCTCTCACCCACCAGCAAGTGGTGGTGGATGCGTAGCTCGACCTCACCACAGATCACCATGTCGTGCTCGAGGAAGCTGTCCAGGGTATGGCTGACCGCACCCTCGGTGGAGTTTTCCACCGGCACCACGCCGAAGTTGACGGCGCCAGCCGCCACTTCGCGGAACACTTCGTCGATGGCCGCCATCGGGCGGCTGATCACGGCATGGCCGAAGTGCTTCATCGCCGCGGCCTGAGTGAAGGTGCCTTCAGGGCCCAGGTAGGCGATTTTCAGCGGCTCTTCCAGGGCCAGGCAGGACGACATGATCTCGCGGAACAGCCGCGCCATCTCTTCATTGCCCAGCGGCCCCTTGTTGCGTTCCATGACCCGCTTGAGCACAGCTGCTTCGCGCTCAGGGCGGTAGAACACCGGCTTTTCGCCCTCGGCGAGCGTGGCGGTCTTGACCCTGGCAACTTCCTGGGCACAACGGGCGCGCTCACTGATCAGCTCGAGGATCTTCTCGTCGAGGCTGTCGATGCGAACACGCAGCGCCTTCAACTCGTGTTCGGACATCAGCCGTGCTCCTTCTCGAATTCGGCCATGTAGCCAACCAGCGCTTCAACCGCTTCCAGGCCCAGGGCGTTGTAGATCGAGGCGCGCATGCCGCCGACCGAACGATGGCCCTTGAGGTTGAGCAGGCCACGGGCGTCGGCACCGGCCAGGAACGCTTTATCCAGGCGCTCGTCGGCCAGGCGGAACGGCACGTTCATCCACGAACGGGCATTGATGCTGATCGGGTTGGTGTAGAAGTCGCTGGCGTCGATGAAGCCGTACAGGCGGTCTTTCTTGGCGCGGTTGCGCTGCTCCATCGCTTCGACACCACCCTGCTCCTTGAGCCACTCGAAGACCAGGCCCGAGAGGTACCAGGAATACGTGGCCGGGGTGTTGTACATCGAGCCGTTGTCGGCCGAGACCTTGTAGTCGAGCATGGTCGGGCAGCTGCTGCGGGCCCGGCCCAGCAGGTCCTCGCGAACGATCACCACCACCAGGCCGCTTGGGCCGATGTTTTTCTGCGCGCCGGCGTAGATCAGGCCGAACTGCGACACATCGATCGGGCGGGAGAGGATATCGGACGACATGTCGACCACCAGCGGAACGTCGCCGGTCTCGGGAACCCAGTCAAACTGCAGGCCACCGATGGTCTCGTTGGACGCATAGTGGACGTAAGCTGCGTTCTTGGTCAGGTTCCAGTCGTTCTGGCCCGGGATAGCCAGGTAATCGTAGGGCTTGGCGCTGGCGGCGACATTGATGTTGCCGAAACGGCGCCCTTCCTCGATGGCCTTCTTCGACCAGATGCCGGTTTCGACGTAGTCGGCGGTACCGTTTTCCGGCAGCAGGTTCAGTGGGATTTCGGCGAACTGCTGGCTGGCACCGCCCTGCAGGAACAGGACCTTGTAGTTGGAGGGGACGGACAGCAGGTCACGCAGGTCCTGCTCGGCCTTCTCGGCGATGGCCACGTAATCGTCGCTGCGATGGCTCATTTCCATCACCGACAAGCCCTTGCCATGCCAGTCCAGCATTTCGGCCTGGGCGCGCTGCAGGACAGCGTCAGGAAGCGCAGCAGGGCCTGCGCAGAAGTTAAAGGCTCGTTTGCTCACATCCACTCTCGCTCTGCCAAAATAGAACAAATCGTCACTTGCTGGCCCCGCCCCTGTAGGAGCGGCCTGCTCAATCAGTCAAACGGGGCGACCTTGGTCGCCCCGTTCGGGTTGTTGCGTGTGCTTACTCTTGCGGTGCCTCTTCGGCACCCGCGCCGTCATCATCGACAGCCTCCGGCGCGTCACCCTCCGGGCCCGCCTCGACCAACTCGTCGAGCTCTTCCTCGGATGGCTCCTGGATACGCTCCAGGCCGACCAGCGTTTCGTCCGCCGCCAGCTTGATCAGCGTCACGCCCTGGGTGTTACGGCTCAGGCTGGACACCTCGCCAACCCGTGTCCGCACCAAGGTGCCCTGGTCGGAGATGAGCATGATCTCTTCGCCTTCCTGGACCTGGATGGCACCGATCAACAGACCGTTGCGCCCCTTGGTGCCCATGGCGATCACGCCCTGGCCACCACGGCCGCGACGCGGGAACTTGGACAACGGCGTACGCTTGCCGAAGCCACGCTCGGAGGCGGTAAGGATCTGCGCGCCGGACTCAGGGATCAGCATCGAAATGATCTGCTGCCCCTTGCCCAGCTTCATGCCGCGCACACCACGGGCGGTACGGCCCATTTCGCGCACCACGCTCTCGGCGAAGCGGATCACCTTGCCGGCGTCGGAGAACATCATGACTTCCTTGGCACCATCGGTGATGGCCGCGGCAATCAGGGTGTCGCCTTCTTTAAGCTTCAGGGCGATCAGGCCGTTGGAGCGCGGACGGGCGAACTGCACCAGCGGGGTTTTCTTGACGGTACCCGAAGCGGTTGCCATGAAGATGTACGCGCCAGTCGGCTCAGCCACCCACTCAAGGGTGTCGCCATCTTCTTCGTCGATTTCTTCGGCTTCTACCACTTCGCCTTCGATCACGCTCTCGTCGCCGTCTTCCAGCTCTTCATCCGGATCGGCGCTTTGCTGCAGGGCTTCAAGGTCGATCTGCAGCATGGCGGTGATGCGCTCACCTTCTTCCAACGGCAGCAGGTTGACCAGCGGGCGGCCACGGGCAGCGCGGGAGGCCTCCGGGATCTCGTAGGTCTTCTTCCAGTACACCTTGCCCTTGCTGGAGAACAGCAACAGGGTGGCATGGCTGTTGGCGACCAACAGGTGCTCGATGTAGTCCTCGTCCTTCACACCGGTCGCCGACTTGCCTTTGCCGCCACGGCGCTGGGCCTGGTAGGCGGACAGCGGCTGGGTCTTGGCATAGCCACCGTGGGAGATGGTCACCACGCGCTCTTCTTCCGGGATCATGTCACCGTAGTTGAGGTCGTGGCTGGCGTTGAGAATTTCGGTGCGGCGAGCATCGCCGTATTCGGCACGGATCGCTTCCAGCTCTTCGCGGATCACTTCCATCAGGCGCTCGGCGCTGCTGAGGATGCGGATTAGTTCGCCGATCTGCTCGAGGATTTCCTGGTACTCGGCCAGCAACTTCTCGTGCTCGAGGCCAGTCAGGCGGTGCAGGCGCAGGTCGAGGATCGCCTGGGCCTGTTCCGGCGACAGGTAATACTTGCCTTCGCGCAGGCCGAATTGCTCTGGCAGGTCTTCAGGGCGGCAGGAGTCGGCGCCGGCGCGCTCGACCATCACCTGCACAGCGCTGGACTCCCAGGCAGTGGCAATCAGCGCTTCCTTGGCTTCCGACGGCGTCGGCGAAGCCTTGATCAGGGCGATGACCGGGTCGATGTTGGACAGCGCAACTGCCTGGCCTTCAAGGATGTGGCCACGCTCGCGGGCCTTGCGCAGCTCGAACACGGTACGGCGCGTGACCACTTCACGGCGGTGACGGACGAACGCTTCGAGCAGGTCCTTGAGGTTGAGCAGGCGCGGGCGACCGTCGATCAATGCCACGACGTTGATGCCGAACACGCTCTGCAGCTGGGTCTGCTGATAGAGGTTGTTGAGCACTACCTCCGGCACCTCGCCGCGACGCAGCTCGATGACAATGCGCATGCCGTCCTTGTCGGACTCGTCGCGCAGCTCGGTGATGCCTTCGATTTTCTTCTCTTTGACCAGCTCGGCGATCTTCTCGATCAGGCGCGCCTTGTTCAGCTGGTACGGCAGCTCGGTGACGACGATCTGCTGGCGGCCACCGACCTTGTCGATGTCCTCGACCTCGGAGCGGGCACGCATGTAGATGCGGCCACGGCCGGTGCGGTACGCCTCGATGATGCCCTGACGGCCGTTGATGATGCCGGCAGTCGGGAAGTCCGGCCCCGGGATGAACTGCATCAGCTCATCGATGGTGATTTCCGCGTTGTCGATCAGCGCCAGGCAGCCGTCGATGACCTCGCCGAGGTTGTGCGGCGGGATGTTGGTCGCCATGCCCACGGCGATACCGCTGGAACCGTTGACCAGCAGGTTGGGGATCCGGGTCGGCATGACCGCAGGGATCTGCTCGGTGCCGTCATAGTTGGGCACCCAGTCGACAGTCTCTTTGTGCAGGTCGGCCAGCAGCTCGTGGGCCAGCTTGGCCATGCGCACTTCGGTGTATCGCATGGCTGCAGCGTTGTCGCCGTCCACCGAACCGAAGTTGCCCTGGCCGTCGACCAGCAGGTAGCGCAGCGAGAACGGCTGGGCCATACGCACGATGGTGTCGTAGACCGCAGTGTCGCCGTGCGGGTGGTACTTACCGATCACGTCACCGACCACACGGGCGGACTTCTTGTACGGTTTGTTCCAGTCGTTGCCCAGTTCGCTCATCGCATAGAGAACGCGACGATGCACGGGCTTCAAGCCGTCACGTGCATCGGGCAGCGCTCGCCCGACAATCACGCTCATCGCGTAGTCGAGGTAAGACTGTCTCAGTTCGTCTTCGATATTGACCGGGAGGATTTCTTTGGCCAGTTCGCCCATGAGAAGCCTGATTCCTTTTTCTGGTGAAACTTCGCAGCTCCATCAAGGGCCGAACGAAGCTCGCCGCCGCGACGCGCAGTGGTGCGACGACTTACGACAAATCAATGAGTTGTGCCATGGATCTGCGCAAATTTGGCCGCCGTGATGGGCGGTCTTGGAAACTGCCGGATGTTATCACAAAGGCGGCCGGCAAGTGTACGCCATGGTTTCTCACAGCCGCCAATGATGCCGCGCCGGACACCCCTTCAGTGCAGGCGCTTGCGGCACATCAATTGAGCCAGCTTGGCGGTATCCGGGCGCTCGACCATGCCACGCTCGGTCACGATCACGTCGATCAGGTCCGCCGGGGTCACATCGAATACCGGGTTGAACACCTCGACATCCGGTGCTACGCGGGTGCCAGCGTAATCCAGCAACTCGTCGGCATCGCGCTCTTCGAGCGGGATATCCTCGCCCGTGGCCAGGTTGAGGTCGATGCTGGTGCTCGGCGCCACCACCATGAAGCGCACACCGTGGTGCATGGCACTGACCGCCAGTTGATAGGTGCCGATCTTGCTCGCCACATCGCCATTGGCGGCAATGCAGTCGGCACCGACCACCACCCAGGTAATGCCCTTGGTCTTCATCAGGTGGGCCAGGGCCGAATCGGCGCACAACGTGACCGGGATGCCTTCGTTGGCCAGCTCCCAGGCAGTCAGGCGCGAGCCTTGCAGCCAGGGGCGGGTCTCGCCGGCGTAGACCCGCTCGACCATGCCTTCCAGGTACCCCGCGCGGATCACCCCCAGCGCGGTGCCGAAACCACCGCTGGCCAGGGCGCCGGCATTGCCGTAGGTGAGCAGGGTCTGGGCATTGCCCTGATGACGGCGAATCAGCTCGATGCCGTGTTGGGCCATGGTCAGGTTGGCTTCGCGATCGCTTTCATGGATCGCCACCGCTTCGGCCTCCAGCACCGCCAGCACGTCGTCTTCCGGGCGCAGGCGCTGCAGGCGCTCGCGCATGCGGTTCAGCGCCCAGAACAGGTTGGCAGCAGTGGGGCGCGCCTCGGCCAGGCTGAGGAAGTCCTCTTCCAGGTCGAGCTCCCAGTCGCCGCCCTCGGCCAGCCGTTCTTCCAGGGCCAGGACCAGGCCGTAGGCCGCAGCAATACCGATGGCCGATGCGCCGCGCACGGCCATGTCACGGATCGCTGCCACCACCTGCGCGACATTGTCGCAGGCCAGCCAGCATTCCTGCGACGGCAGCAAGCGCTGGTCGAGCAGATGCAGAACGCCGCCTTGCCAGCGGATCGCGGTCACCTTCTCCGCCGCCAAAAGTCGCTCGCGCATCGCCTCTCCCCGTCGTTCGGATATCAAAAGCCGGCGATTATAGCGACCCTCGGCCTTGAGCGCTCGGGTATACTCCGGCCCAATTTAGCGAAGTTTCAGAGGACTCTTAAATGAGCAACGTCGACCACGCCGAAATTGCCAAGTTCGAAGCCTTGGCCCACCGCTGGTGGGACCGTGAAAGCGAGTTCAAGCCGCTGCATGAAATCAACCCGTTGCGCGTCAACTGGATCGACGAGCGGGTCGGCCTGGCTGGCAAGAAGGTGCTGGACGTGGGCTGCGGTGGCGGCATTCTCAGCGAATCCATGGCCCTGCGTGGCGCCAAGGTAACCGGCATCGACATGGGCGAGGCACCGTTGGCGGTGGCCCAACTGCACCAGCTGGAATCCGGTGTCGAGGTGGAGTATCGGCAGATCACCGCCGAGGCGCTGGCCGAAGAGATGCCCGAGCAGTTCGACGTGGTCACCTGCCTGGAGATGCTCGAGCACGTCCCCGACCCTTCGTCGGTGATCCGCGCCTGCTACCGCATGGTCAAGCCCGGCGGCCAGGTGTTCTTCTCCACCATCAACCGCAACCCCAAGGCCTACCTACTGGCCATCGTCGGCGCCGAGTACGTGCTGAAGATGCTGCCGCGCGGTACCCACGACTTCAAGAAGTTCATCCGCCCCTCGGAGCTTGGCGCCTGGAGCCGCGCTGCCGGCCTTGAGGTCAAGGACATCATCGGGCTGACCTACAACCCGCTGACCAAGCACTACAAGCTGTGCGGCGATGTGGACGTCAACTACATGATCCAGACCCTGCGCGAGGAATGAGCATGCGTTTGCGAGCGGTACTCTTCGACATGGACGGCACCCTGCTCGACACGGCGCCGGACTTCATCGCCATCTGCCAGGCCATGCTCGCCGAACGCGGTTTGCCGGCGGTGGACGACAACCTGATTCGCGGGGTGATTTCCGGTGGCGCCCGCGCCATGGTCGCCACCACCTTCGCCATGGACCCGGAGGCCGAAGGTTTCGAGGCCCTGCGCCTGGAATTCCTCGAGCGCTACCAGCGCGACTGCGCGGTGCACAGCAAGCTGTTCGACGGCATGAGCGAGCTGCTGGCCGACATCGAAAAAGGCAACCTGGTGTGGGGCGTGGTCACCAACAAACCGATGCGCTTCGCCGAACCGATCATGCAACGCCTGGGCCTGGCCGAGCGCTCGGCGCTGCTGATCTGCCCGGACCACGTGAAAAACAGCAAGCCCGACCCCGAGCCGCTGATCCTGGCCTGCAAGACCCTGAACCTGGACCCGGCCAGCGTTCTGTTCGTCGGCGATGACCTGCGCGATATCGAGTCTGGCCGCGATGCCGGCACCCGCACGGCGGCGGTGCGCTACGGCTATATTCATCCAGAAGACAACCCCAACAACTGGGGTGCCGACGTGGTGGTGGACCACCCGCTGGAACTGCGCAAGGTGATCGACAGCGCGCTGTGCGGCTGCTGAGCGTCAAGCGCCAGCACCGCCCATAGAAATAGGGAATAGACAATGTTCGACTACACCGCCCGCCCCGACCTGCTCAAAGGCCGGGTCATCCTGGTGACCGGTGCCGGCCGCGGCATCGGTGCCGCGGCCGCCAAGGCCTATGCCGCACTGGGCGCCACCACGCTGCTGCTGGGCAAGACCGAGGCCAACCTCAACGAGGTCTACGACCAGATCGAGGCCGCCGGGCACCCGCAACCGGTGGTGATCCCGTTCAACCTGGAAACCGCCCTGCCCCACCAGTACGACGAGCTGGCGGTCATGATCGAAGACCAGTTCGGGCGCCTCGACGGCCTGCTCAACAACGCCTCGATCATCGGCCCGCGCACGCCACTGGAGCAGTTGTCGGGTGACAACTTCATGCGCGTGATGCACATCAACGTCAATGCCACCTTCATGCTCACCAGCACCCTGTTGCCGCTGCTCAAGCTGTCGGAGGACGCCTCGGTGGTGTTCACCTCCAGCAGCGTCGGACGCAAAGGCCGGGCTTACTGGGGCGCTTACGGGGTGTCGAAGTTCGCCACCGAAGGCCTGATGCAGACCTTGGCCGACGAACTGGAAGGGGTTGCACCCGTGCGTTCCAACAGCATCAACCCAGGCGCCACGCGCACGGCGATGCGGGCCCAGGCCTACCCGAGCGAGAACCCGCAGAACAACCCGCTGCCGGAAGAGATCATGCCGGTGTACCTGTACCTGATGGGGCCGGACAGCACCGGGGTGAATGGGCAGGCGTTCAACGCCCAGTGATTTGCGGGCTGTCTGTGCTGGCCTCTTTGTCGGTAAGCCCGCGAAGAGGCCAGCACAGGCAGACGATCAGCCTGCCGCCAAGGCCGGCCGCACCCGCCCCTGCTGACGCCCTTCCAGCTGCATGCAGTGCTCCAGGAACAGGTACATGCAGTCGTAGCTCTTGCAGATCGCCCGACGCAATTCGGTACGCAACCCCAACGTCGGGTTCTCCCCCGCCAAGGTGCAGATGATTTCCAGCGCTTCCCACGGGTGCGCATCGTCGTACTGCGCATGCATCTTCAGCCACTTCATGGCGCGCTTGCGCTGGTCCTCGGGGAAGCCCATGGCATAGGTGTCATTGGCGCACACCACCGCTGACCACTCCCCGGTCGCGCCTTCGATGGCATAGTTGGTCGCCGCCATGGAAATCGCCAGGTTTTCGGTGGCACACACCCGCCAGCACCAGTCGTTTAGCCCGTTCAATTCAGGCGGTACTTCCTGGGCCTGCAGCTCATGCAGGTGAATGCCATGGGCATGGCACCAGTGCACCCAATAGTCGGCATGGTTGAGTTCGACCCGGATGTTGCGCATCAACCAGCGCCGCGCCATGTCTTCGCCAGGGTGGCGGCCATAGCGGGTCTTGGTCAGGTTATGGGCCATGTACAGCGAAAACTGCTCGACCACCGGCCAGCCGCCGATCAGGTACTGACGGATGGTCGATGGCTTCAGCCGACCATCGCGCAGGCGCTCGTACAGTTCATGCTCGACCACCCGGCGCTTGCTTTCGCGGCACTCTTCAATGAGTTGCTGAGCCCATTGGGGGTAACTGGCGGGGTCCATCAATGGCCCGATACGAACGAATGCATCAATCACTTTCAGCTCCTTGATCCATGTGATTTTTCGGACGTCTTGTGTCAGCGAAAGCCGCTGTCTAACTAGCGAAATGTGCCAGGTGCCCGCTGCAACAGAGGCCTGGCGGCGATCCGTTGGCGTTGCAGACTGTCACAGGTGAACACCTGGGGGCGTTCGATCAGGTAGCCCTGGGCGTAATCCACGCCGATTTCCTGCAGGGCCTGCTCGATCAAGGGGGTTTCGACGAACTCGGCAATGGTCCGCTTGCCCATCACATGACCGATGTGGTTGATGACCTCCACCATGGCTCGATTGACCGGGTCGTCGAGCATGTCTTTGACGAAACTACCGTCTATCTTCAGAAAATCCACGGGCAAATGCTTCAAATAGGCGAACGACGACATCCCGGCACAGAAGTCGTCGAGCGAGAACCTGCAGCCTAGCCCTTTCAGTTCGTTGATGAAGCGAATAGCACTGCCAAGGTTGGCAATCGCACTGGTTTCGGTGATCTCGAAGCAGATCATGCGCGGCGGGATGGCGTACTCGACGAACAACCGCTGCAGGTACTCGAGAAACTTGTCGTCACCAATGCTCGACCCCGACAAGTTGATCGCGCAGATGGACAATGGCCCTTCGCGGCCTTCATCCAGGCACTGGCGGATGACCTGAAACACATTACGCACCACCCAGCGGTCAAGGGCGGTCATCAGGCCGTAACGTTCGGCCGCCGGGATGAAGCTGCTGGGCAGGATGGTACGGCCACTCTCATCATGCAGGCGCAGCAGGATCTCGATATGCCCAGGGCCATCGATGGCCTTCAACGCGGCGATTTCCTGGGCGTACAGGCAGAAGCGGTTTTCTTCAAGGGCCACGTGCAAGCGCTGTATCCAGGCCATCTCGCCAAAGCGCATGGACAGCTCGCTGTCGTCGGCGTGGTACACCTGGACCCGGTTGCGACCCTTTTCCTTAGCCATGTAGCAGGCCATGTCGGCGGCGCGCAGCAAGGTTTCCAGGGTGCCGGGTGCCTGCGCCATGTTCACCAGGCCAATGCTCACCGTGGTGACGAACGGCCGCCCCTTCCACACAAAATGCAGGCTCTGGACCATCTGACGCAACTGCTCGGCAATGCGCTCGGCCTGGTCCGGCGGGCAGTTTTCCAGCAGCACGCCGAACTCGTCACCGCCCAGCCGGGCCAGGGTGTCGCCTTCACGCAGGCCGGACTGCAACACGGCGCAGATATGCCGCAACAGCTCGTCACCCGCAGCATGGCCACAGGTATCGTTGACCAGCTTGAACTGGTCCAGGTCGAGGAACATCAGCGAATGCCGCCCCGCCTGGCGCGCCAGGCCGTTGAGCGCCAGCTCCAGGCGGTATTCGAACTCGCGGCGGTTGGCCAGGCCGGTCAAGGCGTCATGGGTCGCCTGCCAGGACAGGTTGGCGATGTACTGGCGCTCCTGGGTCATGTCGTGCAGTACCAGCACGATGCCACTGACCTGCCCGTCGCTGACAATGGGCGAACCCACCAGGTTTATCGACACGGTGCTGCCATCCAGGCGCTGGATCAGCCTGGCATGCTCGGCGCCACCCCTGAGGCTGCCGCTGAGTACCTGCTCGACCAGGCTGCGGCCATCTTCCTCGGCCTGTTCGTCCACCAGGCTGAACAACGCCGAAAGCGGCAAGCCCTGAGCCTGCCCGGCCTGCCAGTGGGTAAGCTGTTCGGCGGCGGGGTTCATGTAGCCGATGCTGCCTTCGACGTCGGTGGTAATGACTGCATCGCCAATGGCCTGCAGGGTAATCTGCGCCCGCTCCTTTTCTGCTTGCAAGGCACTGGCGAATGCCTGGCGCTGGGCCAGCAACTTGCTGGAACGGCGCCAGGCGATGGTGATGAGGACCAGCGCGGTGAGCAGGTTGGTGATCAGCAACACTTGCAGCAGCACGCGCGACCCCTCCCCCAGCGCGTCGCTGAAGGCTCTGGCGGCCGGGGTGACCCCTTCGTTGATGGCGACGATACGGGCCTTCCAGTCGCTGATGGTGCGGGCATCGACCGGGCCCTCGGCAAACCCTTTGCGCATTTCGCTGGCAAGCACATCCAGCTGGCCCAGGTAGCGGTCGCCGATGTCCCAGTAGTCGATGGCCGTCTGCATGTAGCTGATGTTGCGGAAGTTGCGATAGAACCAGATGATGCGTTCGACGTCGTTGGCGTGGTTGCCGCCCTGCAGCACAGCTTGGCGCGCAGCGTTCAGGTCTGGGTTGGGCTGATCGAGTACCTCACGCAACTGGTGGTCGCCTTGGGGCACCGTGATGGCCTGGCGGTAACGCTGGTACGTGCCTTCATCACGGTTGTCGGCGTACAGGTTGAGGTAATAGATGGCGTCTTTCTGAGCCTTGGACCACAAGCTCTCGCCCGCTACATAGGCCCGCACCGCCGAGAGCGTATAAAGGCTGATACTGCCCAGCGCCGCCTGGAAAACCACGACGGCGATGAAGGGCCAGATGATACCGAGCAACTTCGGCGCTTCTAGAGTGCGATGTCCCTTCATGGAGTCCCTGTCACAGAGCAGATAAGGCTCGAATCAACCCAGACAAGCACAGCGTAGGCCATTTGCCATCTGCGTGGAGGGGATTTTTATGACAGCCTGGCAGCCTATTCAGCCTGTTGGGGAGCTCAGGTTTGCTGAAGGTGCCCGTATAGCTTGGCGTACAACCCACCGTCGGCAATCAGTTGCTGATGGTCGCCATCTTCGGCCACATGCCCGCCATCGAACACCAGCACCCGATCAGCCTGCTTCACTGCCGACAGGCGGTGGGCGATGATCAGCGTGGTACGGCCATCGAGGAAACGTGCCAGGGCCTGGTGCAGGTTGTACTCGGTGGCGGCATCCAGCGCCGAGGTGGCTTCGTCGAGGATCACCACCTTGGGTTCGGCCAGCACCATCCGGGCGATGGCCAGCCGTTGCCGCTGCCCCCCGGACAGGCGCACGCCAGAGCGCCCGACCACACTGTCCAGGCCTTGCGGCAAAGCCGCGATGGTGGCGTCGAGCTGCGCAATGCGCAGCGCCTGCCAGCAGGCGTCGTCGCTGCAGTCGCGACCCATGGTCAGGTTGGCGCGTACGCTGTCGTTGAACAACGAAGGGTGCTGCAGCACCACCGCGACGTTTTCGCGCAGGGTCTCCAGGCCGATCTCCTGCAGGCTGGCACCGCCAAAGCGGATGGTCCCCGCCTGGGCGCTGTACAGGCCAAGCAGCAGTTGCACCAAGGTGCTCTTGCCGCCGCCACTGGCCCCCACGATGGCCACCTTCTCGCCCGGGGCAATGGACAGGTCGAGGTGGTCGAGCACTGGCTCCTCGGCATAGGCAAAGCGCAGGTCGCGAACCTCGATGCCCACCGTTTCGCGCCCCGCAAACGGGTCAGTGGCGGCCGGGTACTGCGGCTCGTCGGCACGCGCCAGCAACTCGTTGAGCCGGCTCAGGGCACCGCCAGCGGCATAGTAGGCGTATTGCAGGTTGAGCAGTTGCTCCACCGGGCCGATCATGAACCACAGGTAGCTGAACACGGCCAGCATCTGGCCGATCGACAGGTCGGAAAACAGCACCGTAAGCATCGCCGCAGCGCGGAAGATGTCGATGCCGAACTGGAACAACAAACCACTGGCGCGGCCACTGGCGTCGCTTTTCCATTGCGAGTCCACGGCGTAGTCGCGCACTTCCCGCGCACGCAGGCCAAGCCGACCGAGGAAGTAGCCCTGGCGGTTGCCGGCACGGATCTCCTGGATGGCGTCGAGGGTTTCCGACAGCGCCTGGGTAAAGCGCGCGGTGCTGTCGTTTTCAAGCTTCTTCAGGTGCTTGACCCGTTTGCCCAGCTGCACGGTGAAGTAGATCACCAGGGGGTTGAACAACAGGATCAGCAGCGCCAGCTGCCAGTGCATCCAGATCAGTATCGCCGCCGTACCGGTCAGGGTCAGCATGGCCACCAGGAAGCGGCTGAGGGTCTCGCCGACGAACTTGTCGAGGGTGTCCAGGTCGGTGACCAGGTGAGTGGTCACGGTGCCACTGCCCAGGCTTTCGTATTCCTTGAGGGAAATCCGCTTGAGCCGCTCGATCAGGCGGATGCGCAGGCGGTAGACGATGTCCTTGGCCAACCCGGCGAACAGCTTGGCCTGCACCACGTTGAAGGCCAGGGCCGCCAGGCGCAGGCAAAGCGTCAGCGCCAGCATCAGGCCGATATAGCCAGCGGCCACCTGCCAGTTGGCCGGCAGCACCTGGTTCATCCACTTCAGCGCAGCATCGCCGTTGCCAAGCAGCACTTCGTCCACCAGCAGCGGTAGCAGCAAAGGGATCGGCACGCTGCAACAGGCCGCCAGTACGGCAATCAGATTGGCGGACCAGAGGTTTTTCTTGTGATGCAGGGCCAAGCGGCGGATTTCCGCCCAGCTCAGGCGATCGGCCGCACTGTGAGGCTTCCCAGGCACAGGGTCGGGTGACCCAGGCACATCAAGCACAGGCAGCCTGCTGCAGCCAGCGGCCGAGCAAGGGTTGCAGGCGCTCCAGAGGCTGGTAGCCATTGGTCAGCAACGCCAGCTGGCCGTTGCGCTCGGCCAGCAGGGTGGGGAAACCGGCAATACCCAGGTCCTGCGCCCAGGTGAAATCAGCGGCTGTGGCCACACGGGTGTCGGCGCGGGCGAAGGCCTCGGCGAACGCCGCACGGTCAAAGCCTGCCTGTTCGGCCAGTTCGACCAGTTGCGGCGCGGTGGTGACGTCGACGCCGGCCGCGTAGAACGAGCCCTGGATCAGCGCCAGCAGTGGCCAGACGCGCTCGGCGTCCAGCTCGCGGGCAGTGACCAGGGCGCGGCAGGCAGGCTCGGTGTCGTAGACGAACCCATCGGGCATGGCGCCCTCGAAACGAAACGGCTGACCGGTGGCTTCGGCCACCGCCTGCCAATGTTCGAGGATGTACTTGCGGGTCGAGGCATCCAGGGCGCTGCCGCCCGTGCGCAGGCCGCCTGGCACCACGCGGGTCGGCACGCCGGCATCACGTGCCTGGGCGATCAGGGCCGCAGCCACCGGCGCGAAGCCCCAGCACCAGGAGCACATCGGGTCCATCACATAAAGCAGGCGTGCAGACATGCATCAGGCCTCGGCTTTGTAGTTGTAACCGATCGGGTGCGGTAGGTTGCGCGCCTTGGCCAGCTCGATCTGCTTCTGCCGGTCGATGGCGCTGCGGCGAGTCTTCTCGCTCAGGCTGTCCCAGCAGTGCGGGCAGCTCACACCTGGCGAGTAGTGCTCGGACGCGCGTTCCTCTGCATTGATCGGATGGCGGCAGGCATGGCACTGGTCATATTCGCCCTCGCTCAGGTCATGACGCACCGTGACGCGGTTGTCGAAGACGAAGCAATCGCCGTCCCACAGGCTTTCTTCCTGAGGCACTTCTTCGAAGTACTTCAGGACGCCACCTTTAAGATGATAGACCGCCTCGAAGCCTTCACCGAGCATGTAGCTGGAGGCTTTTTCGCAACGGATGCCACCGGTGCAGAACATCGCCACCTTCTTGTGCTTGCTCGGGTCGAAGTTGGCCTTGATGTAGTCGGGGAACTCGCGGAAGGTTTCGGTCTTGGGGTCGACGGCGCCCTTGAACGTGCCAATGGCCACTTCGTAGTCGTTGCGGGTATCGATCAGCAGCACTTCAGGGTCGCTGATCAGGGCGTTCCAGTCCTTGGGCTCGACGTAGGTCCCCACCTTCTGGTTGGGGTCAACGCCCGGTACGCCGAGGGTGACGATCTCTTTCTTGAGCTTGACCTTGGTGCGGTAGAACGGCTGCTCGTCGCAGTACGATTCCTTGTGGTCGACATCCACCAGGCGCGGGTCACTGCGCAGCCAGGCGAGCAGGCCGTCGATGCCTTCGCGGGTGGCCGACACGGTGCCGTTGATGCCTTCGTTGGCCAGCAGCAGGGTGCCTTTGACGTCATTGTCGAGCATGGCCTTGAGCAGTGGCTCGCGCAGTTCGACGTAGTCTTGCAGGGTGACGAACTTGTACAGCGCCGCGACGACGATCGGTTGTGACATGAAACTGAATCTCCTGGTGGTTGCCCTCGTAAGGGGCGGACCGGGTTGGACAAAAAGCAGGGGGCCGCAAAGCGGCCCCCGGATGGTGCAGATTCTACCAGATCAACAAAAAGGATTCAGTGCCCACCGCCTGCACACACCGGCGAGGCCGGTGCAACACCCACCTTGGCCCACTCCTCGGCAGTGTACGTGTGGATGGCCAGGGCATGAATCTCGCCCATCAGCTCACCCATGGTGGCGTAGACCTTCTGGTGGCGCTTGACGCTGTTCAGCCCGGCAAACTGCTCGCTGACGATCACTGCCTTGTAGTGGGTCTCCTGACCACGACTGTGCATGTGACTTTCATTGAGCACTTCCAGGTGTTGCGGCGCCAGCGTTGCCAGTTGTTGCTCGATGCGGTGCTGCATGCTCATCACGCGTTACTCACTTCTTGGCGGGGACGGCAGCCTTGCCAGCGTTCGGATCAAGCTCTTTGGTCATGTCTTCGAGCAGCTTGTTGACCACCGGCACTGCAGGTTCCAGGCTCTGCTGGGTCAGCTGCGCCGACTGCTGGGTAACCTTTGGCATTTCGCGCAACACTTTCTTGCCCAGCGGCGACTCGTAGAACTTGACCAGGTCCTTGAGTTCGGTCTCGGTGAAGGTCGCGGTGTACAGGTCGACCATTTTCGGCTTCAGCTTGTTCCAGCCGATGGCGTTGTCCAGGGCGGCATTGGCCTTGGCCTGGTAGCTTTCCAGTACCGGCTGCTTCGACGAAGGCGCTTTGGTCTGGGCAAAGCGCTGGGCGAACATCTGTTGGACCTGCATATAGACCGGAGTGCCCAGCTTGTCGGCGTTGGCCAGGGTCAGGAATTTCTCGGCGGCAGCGTTGTGACTGGCGGTGGCAGCGAGTACCTGGCCGCTGGCACAGGCCAGGGCGACGGCGGCACAGAGGACACGGAGACGGGTCATTGCATTTCCTTCAAGAGAGGGAGGCGGGTACCTCAGAGATGAGCATTCTGCGCTGTGGTGGCGATGTGCTCAAGTGGGGACGACGAGCGATGGAACCGCTCTGTCGAATCAGGGCCTAAACTGCGATTTCGAACCACAAAGGAGTGAGCGCAGAATGAGCCGTATCGAGACAGACAGCCTGGGCCCGGTCGAAGTTCCTGAGGACGCCTACTGGGGTGCGCAGACCCAGCGTTCGCTGATCAACTTCGCCATTGGCAAGGAACGCATGCCCCTCGCGGTGCTGCACGCCCTGGCGCTGATCAAGAAGGCTGCAGCACGGGTCAACGATCGCAACGGTGACCTGCCGGCCGAAATCGCCCGGCTGATCGAGCAAGCCGCCGACGAAGTGCTCGACGGCCAGCATGACGATCAGTTCCCGCTGGTGGTCTGGCAGACCGGCAGCGGCACCCAGAGCAACATGAACGTCAACGAAGTCATCGCCGGCCGTGCCAACGAACTGGCCGGCAAGGGCCGCGGCGGCAAGACGCCGGTGCACCCCAACGACCACGTCAACCGCTCGCAGAGTTCCAACGACTGCTTCCCCACGGCCATGCACATTGCCGCAGCCCAGGCGGTGCATGAACAGCTGCTGCCGGCGATCGCCGAGCTGTCGGCAGGGCTGGCCGAGCTGTCGGCGCGCCACCAGAAGCTGGTCAAGACCGGCCGCACGCACATGATGGACGCCACGCCGATCACCTTCGGCCAGGAGGTTTCCGCCTTCGTCGCCCAGCTCGACTATGCCCAGCGCGCCATCCGCGCCACCCTGCCCCCGGTCTGTGAGCTGGCCCAGGGCGGCACGGCCGTGGGAACAGGCCTGAACGCGCCACACGGCTTCGCCGAAGCCATCGCCGCAGAGCTGGCCGCGCTGTCCGGCTTGCCGTTCGTCACCGCGCCCAACAAGTTTGCGGCGCTGGCCGGCCATGAACCGCTGACCAGCCTGGCCGGGGCCTTGAAGACCCTGGCCGTGGCATTGATGAAAATCGCCAACGACCTGCGCCTGCTCGGCTCCGGCCCACGTGCGGGGCTTGCCGAAGTGCGCCTGCCAGCCAACGAACCGGGCAGCTCGATCATGCCTGGCAAGGTCAACCCGACCCAGTGCGAGGCGCTGTCGATGCTGGCCTGCCAGGTGCTGGGCAACGACGCGGCGATCGGTTTTGCCGCCAGCCAGGGCCACTTGCAGCTGAACGTGTTCAAACCGGTGATCATCCACAACCTGCTGCAGTCGGTGGAACTGCTGGCCGACGGTTGCCGCAACTTCCAGCAACACTGCGTGGCCGGCATCGAGCCCGACGCCGAGCAGATGGCGGCGCACCTGGAGCGCGGTTTGATGCTGGTGACGGCGCTGAACCCGCATATCGGCTATGACAAGGCAGCGGAGATTGCCAAGAAGGCGTATGGCGAGGGCAAGACCTTGCGCGAGGCGGCACTGGAGTTGAAGTACCTGACCAATGAGCAGTTCGATCAGTGGGTGCGGCCGGAGAACATGCTGGCACCGGGCGGCAAGGGCTGATTCAGCGGCTGCCGCTACTGGCCCTTAGCGGCGCAGGTTATAGATGCACCTGCGCCAGGCGGGCCTTTCTCGCCCGCCAGCCAGCGACCAACGAAGGCCCCAGCGCCACCAACGCCGACCCCAGCACCACCGTCACCGCACCCAGATACCCCAGGGCATTGATGTCCTCGGCATGCACATACGCCGGCCACATCCAGGCCGCAATAGCCACTGCCACAAAAGTCACCAGCGGCGTCAACGCCAACGTCGCACTCACCCGCGAAGCCTCCCAATGCGCCAGGGCTTCGGCGAAGGCACCATAAGCCACCAGGGTATTCAGGCAGCAGGCCAGCAGCAGCCAGCCCTGCAGCGGCGACAGTTGCAACGCTTCCAGCGGATGCACCCAAGGCGTGAGCAGCGCGGCGCAACACAGGTAGATCACCATCATCACCTGCTGTGAGTGCCATACCGTCAGCAGCTGCTTCTGGCTCAGGGCGTAAAACACCCAGATGCTGGTCGCCAGCAAAATGGTCAACACGCCTGTGGTGTATGCGCCGAGCGAGGTCAGCAGTTCTTCCAGGCGCTGATTGAAGAACAGGCCGAACCCCCCGATCAGAATCAGCAGGCCCACCCCCTGCCCCAGGCTGAACCGCTCCTTGAACACGAACACGCTGGCCACCAGCAACAGTACCGGGCCGACCTGTACAACCAGTTGTGCGGTGCCAGGGCTGAGCAGCTTGAGGCCGATCAGGTACAGCACGTAGTTGCCCATCAGGCCGAGCACGGCCACAGCCACCAGCCCTTTGCCCTTGCGCCCGAGCTTGCCGAACGCTGGCAGCCGGCGATTGGCCCCCAGCCAGGCGAACAACAGCCCACCGGAAACCAGCAGGCGGTACCAGGTGACGGTGACCGGGTCCATCACCAGCAGCACCTGCTTGAGCTTGATCGGCAGGATGCCCCACAGCAGCGCGGTCAGAAGTGCCAGGAACAGGCCATAGACCCTGCGTCCGGAAGTGGTGTGCATAAAGCCCTCGTTCAAGCCCGTGGTGGGGGTGGTTGGATTCTACGGGCTTGACGGGCGGCAGCGGGGCAAACAGCCGTGAAAAGAATTCATCAGGTCATTCCGCCGCGGCATGGCTGAACCCCCACTGGGGCTATTTTTTGTCTTTGGCAAATGCCGCTTCCAGCGCCTCATTGATAGTGCGCAATACCTTCACCCGTGCCCAGCGTTTGTCGTTGGCTTCGACTAGCGTCCACGGTGCGATCTCACTGCTGGTGCGGTCTACCATGTCGCCCACCGCCTCGGTATACAGGTCCCACTTCTCGCGGTTGCGCCAGTCGTCCTCGGTGATCTTGTAGCGCTTGAACGGTATCTGCTCGCGTTCCTCGAAGCGCTCCAGCTGGGTCTGCTGGTCGATCGCCAGCCAGAACTTGACCACCACCACGCCCGCATTCACCAACTGCTCTTCGAAATCATTGATCTCGCTGTAGGCGCGCATCCAGTCGGCCGGGGTGCAGAAACCCTCGACCCGCTCCACCAGCACCCGGCCATACCAGGACCGGTCGAAGATGGTGAACTTGCCCCGCGCCGGTATCTGCCGCCAGAACCGCCACAGGTACGGCTGCGCCCGCTCGTCTTCGCTGGGCGCGGCAATCGGCACGATACGGTACTGGCGTGGGTCCAGCGCGGCTGCCACCCGGCGGATCGCGCCGCCCTTGCCGGCCGCATCGTTACCTTCGAACACCGCCACCAAGGCATGCCGGCGCATGTGTTTGTGGCGCAGCAGGCCGGCCAGGCGCGCCTGCTCGGTCACCAGTTGCTCCTGGTAATCCTGCTTGTCCAGGCGCAGGGTCATGTCCAGGGCGCCGATCAGGCTGCGCTGGTCGATGCTGCGGCCCAACGGCGCGACGTTGCCGTGGTGCTTGCCCTTGGGGTTGTTGGCCAGTGCGGCTTGCAGGCTCTCCAGTAAAATGCGCCCCACCGCCAGGCTGCGATAGTAAGGGTCGACCCCCTCGACCACGTGCCAGGGCGCGTAGTCACGGCTGGTACGGCGCAGTACGCGCTCGCCAAACCGCACGAAGCGGTCGTAGGTCTCGGACTGCTGCCAGTCCAGCGGGCTGATCCGCCAGCTGTGCAGTGGATCGTCCTTGAGCGCCTTGAGGCGGGCTTTCATCTGTTTCTTGGAGAGGTGGAACCAGAACTTGATGATCAGCGCGCCTTCGTCGCACAGCATCTGTTCCAGCCGTTCGGCGCCAGTGATGGCCTGGTCGAGTACCGCGTCCTTGAATACCCCGTGCACACGCCCCTGAAGCATCTGGCTGTACCAGTTGCCAAAGAACACCCCCATCCGCATCCGCCCCTTCGGTGGCAGCGCCCGCCAGTAGCGCCAAGCCGGTGGCCGGGCCAGTTCCTCGTCGGTCTGCTGGTCGAAGGTGAGCACATCGATCATGCGCGGGTCCATCCACTCGTTGAGCAGCTTGACCGTCTCGCCCTTGCCAGCCCCTTCGATGCCGTTGATCAGCACAATCACCGGGAACCGCGCCTGCTGCTTGAGCTCGTACTGGGCTTCGAGCAGCGCTTCGCGCAGGGCAGGCACTTCGGCGTCGTAGGTTTCCTTGTCGATGCTGTGACCGATTTCGGCGGATTCGAACATGCAGTGGCTCCTTCAATGGATAAACAAGACTAGCGGATTTGTGCTGTGGCTGTGCCGCTGCAACCTGCGCAAAGAGCGTAGATGGCATAAAATCCCGGCATCCGCTGCAACCGAGCCCACCATGTCCACCCTCCTCCAGCATGCCCAGATCGACTGGGACGACCAGGGCCGCCCCCATTCGCGGCAGTACGACGACGTGTACTTCGCGGTCAACGAAGGCATCGAAGAAACCAAACATGTCTTCCTCGGCCAGACGCGCCTGGGCGAACGCTTCGCCGACCTGGCGCCGCACGCCTGCCTGGTGATCGGCGAAACCGGGTTTGGCACCGGCATGAATTTTTTCTGCGCCTGGCAGTTGTTTGACGAACACGCCCATGCCGACGCCCGCCTGCATTTCGTCAGTGTCGAAAAGTACCCGCTCGGCCACGCCGACATGGCCAGGGCAGTACGCCTGTGGCCAGAGCTGGCTGCTTTTACCGAGCCATTGCTTGAGCAGTACGTGGCGGTGCACCCGGGGTTCCAGCAGTTCACCTTCGACAACGGTCGGGTCACCCTGACGCTGTTGATCGGTGATGTGCTCGAACAACTGCCGCAGCTCGATGCACACATCGATGTGTGGTTCCTCGATGGCTTCGCCCCCGCCAAGAACCCCGACATGTGGACCCCTGAACTGTTCGCGCAACTCGCGCGGCTGTCACACGCGGGCACCGTACTGGGCACCTTCACCACCACTGGCTGGGTGCGGCGCAGCCTGGTCGAAGCCGGCTTCGCCATGAAGAAAGTGCCGGGGATCGGCAAAAAGTGGGAGGTGATGAGCGGCGCCTACACTGGGCCGACAGCCACCCGTCAGTACGTGCCCTGGTATGGCCGCCCGCACAGTGTCGAAGGGCCGCGCGAAGCCTTGGTGATCGGGGCCGGGCTGGCGGGCAGTGCCACTGCCGCCAGCCTGGCCAGGCGTGGCTGGCAGGTTACGGTACTGGAACGTCACGACGCCCCCGCCCGGGAAGCGTCCGGCAACCCGCAAGGGGTGCTGTACCTCAAGCTGTCCGCCCATGGCACCGCCCTTTCGCAGATGATCCTGGCCGGTTTCGGCTATACCAGGCGCCAGCTCGAAAGCCTGCAGCGTGGCCGCGATTGGGATGCCTGTGGGGTGCTGCAGCTGGCGTTCGACAACAAGGAAGCCGAACGCCAGGGCAAGCTGGCCGCAGCCTTCGACCCTGACCTGTTGCGCGCGCTGGGCCGTGAAGAAGCCGAGGCGCTTGCCGGGGTGGCCCTGCCGGCAGGCGGCCTGTTCTACCCGGAAGGCGGCTGGGTACACCCGCCGGCCCTGTGCCTGGCGCAGTTGCAGCACCCCGGGGTTCGGCTGCTGGTGCACCATGAGGCGGTCGCGCTGCGCAAGGTCGATGACCTGTGGCAGGCCTGGGATGGCGAGCGCCTGCTGGCCAGCGCCCCCCTGGTGGTGCTGGCAGGTGCCGCCGATGTACGGCGTTTCGAGCCCTGCGCACAGTTGCCGCTCAAGCGCATCCGCGGGCAGATCACCCGCCTGCCGGCGACCGACGGCAGCCGTGCCCTGCGCACGGTGGTGTGCGCAGACGGCTATGTAGCGCCCCCTCGGGAGGGCGAACATACGCTGGGCGCCAGCTTCGACTTCCACAGTGAAGACTTGGCGCCGACCGTTGCCGAACATACAGGCAACCTGGCATTGCTGGATGAGATCTCCACCGACCTGGCACAGCGACTGGGTATTGCCTCGCTCGACGCCGAGCAGTTGCAGGGCCGTGCAGCGTTCAGGTGCACCAGCCCCGATTACCTGCCGATCGTCGGGCCGATGGCCGACCCGCTGGTGTTCGCCGAAACCTTTGCCGTGCTGGCCAGGGATGCGCGGCAGGTGCCGGAAGTGGACTGCCCCTGGCTCGACGGGCTGTATGTGAACAGTGGGCACGGGTCACGGGGGTTGATCACGGCGCCGCTGTCGGGCGAATTGATTGCTGCATGGGTGTGTGGCGAGCCTTTGCCGGTGCCTCGTGCAGTGGCTGAAGCGTGCCATCCGAACCGGTTTGCGTTGCGCAGGTTGATTCGCGGTAAGTGAAAGGGTTGGGGCATGGCTGGAGATCAGTTGCGCCTGTGAGATCGAGCGCCGCCCGCGCGGCGCTTCGCGGGGCAAGTCGGATCGCCGCACCGCCGCTCCCACATCTGTTTCGGGCCAGTGAGGTCTGTGGCATTTGCGCGCGACCGCCTTGTTTGTCCGACGCGATATTGAGGTGGGCACCAAGGGGCCGCGCGCCAATGCCTCAGGAATAATTGGCCCGAAACAGATGTGGGAGCGGCGGTGCGGCGATCCGACTTGCCCCGCGAAGCGCCGCGCGGGCGGCGCTCGATCTCACAGGCGCAACACCCCCCAAGCCAAACCCCCAGCACCCACCCATATAACAGATTGATCTAAAACTCCTGCAAACCTCCCCGGTCAGTTCCTTAAGGCGCCTGCTTCCGGGCGCCGCCTCCCCAACGGAAAAACCGGTAAGGACTTATGTGCGGATTAGCAGGAGAGTTACGTTTTACCCCCATCGACCAAGCCCCACGCCCGGCCGACTTGGCCGCTGTGGAGCGCATCACTCACCACCTGGCGCCTCGCGGCCCGGACGCCTGGGGCTTTCATAGCCAAGGCCCGATCGCCCTCGGCCACCGCCGGCTGAAAATCATGGATTTGTCCGACGGCTCGGCGCAGCCGATGGTCGACAATACCCTGGGCCTGTCGCTGGCCTTCAACGGTGCCATCTACAACTTCCCCGAGCTGCGCCAGGAGCTGCAGGACCTGGGCTACACCTTCTGGTCCGACGGCGACACCGAAGTGCTGCTCAAGGGCTACCACGCCTGGGGCGCAGCCCTGCTGCCCAAGCTCAACGGCATGTTCGCCCTGGCCATCTGGGAGCGTGACAACCAACGCCTGTTCCTGGCCCGCGACCGCCTCGGCGTCAAACCCCTCTACCTGTCGCGCAACGGCGAGCGCCTGCGTTTCGCCTCGACGCTGCCTGCACTGCTGAAGGGCGGCGACATCGACCCGGTCATCGACCCGGTGGCGCTCAACCACTACCTCAACTTCCACGCCGTGGTACCGGCGCCGCGCACCTTGCTGGCCAATGTGCAAAAGCTCGAGCCGGGCACCTGGATGCGCGTCGACCGTCACGGCGAAGTCGAACGCCAGACCTGGTGGCAACTGCAATACGGCGCCCACCCCGACGAGCGTGAGCTCGACCTGGAAGGCTGGACCACCCGCGTGCTCGACGCCACGCGTGATGCCGTGGCGATCCGCCAGCGCGCTGCGGTGGATGTTGGGGTGCTGCTGTCCGGCGGTGTCGACTCCAGCTTGCTGGTCGGCCTGCTGCGCGAGGCCGGCGTAGACGACCTGTCGACCTTCTCCATCGGCTTCGAAGATGCCGGCGGCGAACGCGGCGACGAGTTCCAGTATTCCGACCTGATCGCCCGCCACTACGGCACCCGCCACCACCAGTTGCGCATCGCCGAACACGAGATCATCGACCAGTTGCCGGCCGCGTTCCGCGCCATGAGCGAGCCGATGGTCAGCCATGACTGCATCGCCTTCTACCTGCTGTCGCGCGAAGTGGCCAAGCACTGCAAGGGCGTGCAAAGCGGCCAGGGCGCGGACGAGCTGTTCGCCGGTTACCATTGGTACCCACAAGTCGACGGCGCAGAGGATGCCTTCGGCGCCTACCGCGACGCATTCTTTGACCGCAGCCACGCCGAGTACCGTGACACTGTGCAAGCGCCCTGGCTGCTGGAAAGCGACGCCGCAGGCGATTTTGTCCGCGAACACTTCGCCCGCCCCGGCGCCCGCGACCCGGTAGACAAGGCCCTGCGCCTGGACAGCACGGTGATGCTGGTCGATGACCCGGTCAAACGGGTCGACAACATGACCATGGCCTGGGGCCTGGAAGCCCGTACGCCGTTCCTCGACTACCGCCTGGTGGAGCTGTCGGCACGCATCCCGGCGCGCTTCAAGCTGCCCGATGGCGGCAAGCAGGTGCTCAAACAGGCCGCCCGACGGGTGATCCCGCATGAAGTGATCGACCGCAAGAAGGGTTACTTCCCGGTCCCTGGCCTCAAGCACCTGGAAGGCGCAACGCTGGGTTGGGTGCGCGAGCTGCTGACCGACCCCAGCCAGGACCGTGGGCTGTTCAACCCGGCCATGATCGACCGCTTGCTGAGCAACCCGCACGGCCAGTTGACCCCTTTGCGTGGCTCCAAGCTGTGGCAGCTGGCAGCGCTCAACCTGTGGCTGAGCGAACAAGGAATCTGATCGATGAAAGCCCACGAAATCGCCTACGGCCAGCGCCTGCTGCGCGGCCAGGCACCGTCCTACGAGCGCTTGCAGGCGCGCCTGGCCGGCGATGGCAGCGAGCCCCACGACCAGCCACGTGCCTTGCACTGCGGCTGGGGCCGGCTACTGATCGGTCACACCTACCCGGACCCGGCCAGCTTGGCCGAGGCGCTGCAGGCAGAGCGCCCCGGCGAGCGCGACATCGCCCTGTACGTGGCGGCGCCGCAGCAGCTGCTGGCCCAGGCGCCACAACAGCTGTTTCTCGACCCGTCCGACACCCTGCGCCTGTGGTTCACCGATTACCGCCAGGCGCAACGGGTGTTCCGCGGCTTTCGCATCCGCCGGGCACAGAGTGACGCCGACTGGCAGGCGATCAACGGCCTGTACCAGGCCCGTGGCATGCTGCCGGTGCAGCCCGAACTGCTGACCCCACGCCACCTCGGCGGGCCGGTGTATTGGCTGGCCGAAGACGAAGACACCCACGCGGTTATCGGCAGCGTCATGGGCCTGAACCACAGCAAGGCCTTTGACGACCCCGAGCACGGCAGCAGCCTGTGGTGCCTGGCCGTCGACCCGCACTGCACCCGCCCTGGCGTGGGTGAGGTGCTGGTGCGCCACCTGATCGAGCACTTCATGAGCCGAGGCCTGGCCTACCTGGACCTGTCGGTGCTGCATGACAACCGCCAGGCCAAGCGCCTGTACGACAAGCTCGGCTTTCGCAACCTGCCGACCTTCGCGGTCAAGCGCAAGAACGGCATCAACCAGCAATTGTTCCTCGGCCCAGGCCCTGAAACCGGGCTCAACCCCTATGCGCGGATCATCGTCGACGAGGCCTATCGGCGTGGCATCGAGGTGCAGGTGGACGATGCCGCAGGCGGGCTGTTCACCCTCAGCCTCGGCGGGCGCCGGGTGCGTTGCCGCGAATCGCTGAGCGACCTGACCAGCGCGGTTAGCATGACCCTCTGCCAGGACAAACGGCTGACCCAGCAGACCCTGCACAACGCCGGCCTGCACGTGCCGGTGCAGCAACTGGCCGGCAATGCCGACGACAACCTGGCGTTTCTCGACGAGCACGGCGCTGTGGTGGTCAAGCCGGTGGATGGCGAACAAGGCCAGGGCGTGGCGGTCAACCTGACCACCTATGACGACGTCAGCCAGGCCATCGAACATGCCCGGCGTTTCGACAGTCGCGTGCTGCTGGAAAGCTTCCACCCCGGCCAGGACCTGCGCATCCTGGTAATCGGTCACGAAGTGGTAGCGGCCGCCATTCGCCACCCGGCGCAGGTAATAGGTGACGGCAAGCACAGCATCAAGGCGCTGATCGAAGTCCAGAGCCGTCGCCGGCAAGCCGCGACCAGTGGCGAAAGCCGCATACCGCTGGACGATGAGACCGAACGCACCGTACGTGCCGCCGGCCTCGACTATGGCAGCGTGCTGCCTGCCGGCCAGCGCCTGGCCGTGCGCCGTACCGCCAACCTGCACACCGGCGGCACGCTGGAGGACGTGACCGAGCGCTTGCACCCGGTGCTGGCGGATGCCGCCGTGCGGGCTGCACGGGCGCTGGATATTCCAGTGGTGGGCATGGACCTGATGGTGCGTGATGCCGAACACCCGGATTACGTGATCATCGAAGCCAACGAGCGGGCCGGGTTGGCCAACCATGAACCGCAGCCAACAGCCGAGCGCTTTGTCGACCTGCTGTTCCCGCATAGCCGGGCGTTGGCGTGAATCAATGACGGCCTCTTCGCGGGGCAAGCCCGCGCCCACAGGTTATCGCTGCGGTGAGCCTGCGAAAAGGCCGGTAAGGAGTGCATATGTCTGAACATCACCACCCCGAACCCGATCTGGACTACCTCAAACGCGTCCTGCTGGAGATGCTCGCCATCCCCAGCCCCACCGGCTTCACCGACACCATCGTGCGCTACGTAGCCGAACGCCTGGACGAACTGGGCATCCCCTTCGAGCTGACCCGCCGTGGCACCATCCGCGCCACCCTCAAAGGCCGGCAAAGCTCGCCCGACCGGGCCGTGTCCGCCCACCTGGACACCATCGGTGCCAGCGTGCGGCAGGTGCAGGATAACGGCCGCCTGGCCCTGGCCCCGGTTGGCTGCTGGTCGAGCCGTTTTGCCGAGGGCAGCCGGGTCAGTGTGTTCACCGACACTGGCGTGTTCCGCGGCAGCGTGTTGCCGCTGATGGCCAGCGGGCATGCCTTCAACACCGCCATCGACCAGATGCCCGTGAGCTGGGACCACGTCGAAGTGCGCCTGGACGCCTATTGCGCCACCCGCGCCGACTGTGAAGCCCTGGGGGTATCGATTGGCGACTTCGTGGCGTTCGACCCCTTGCCCGAGTTCACCGACAGCGGCCACATCAGTGCCCGTCACCTGGACGACAAGGCCGGGGTAGCCGCCTTGCTGGCGGCGCTCAAGGCGGTGGTGGAAAGTGGCCAGCAGCCGCTGATCGACTGCCACCCGCTGTTCACCATCACCGAAGAAACCGGCTCTGGCGCGGCAGGCGCCCTGCCCTGGGACGTCAGCGAATTCGTCGGTATCGACATTGCCCCGGTAGCGCCAGGGCAGGCCTCCAGCGAGCATGCGGTGAGCGTGGCCATGCAGGACTCTTCAGGGCCTTACGACTACCACCTGTCCCGCCACCTGCTGAAACTGGCGGGCGACCATGAGCTGCCGGTCAGGCGTGACCTGTTCCGCTACTACTTCAGCGATGCCCACTCGGCGGTAACGGCAGGGCATGACATCCGTACCGCGCTGGTGGCGTTCGGTTGCGATGCCACCCACGGTTATGAGCGCACCCACATCGACAGCCTGGCGGCGCTCAGCCGGTTGTTGTCAGCGTACCTGTTGAGCCCACCGGTATTCGCCAGCGACTCGCAGCCGGCCAATGCCTCGCTCGAACGCTTCAGCCACCAGCTGGAGCACGATGCGCAGATGGAGAGCGATACCCGGGTGCCGGCGGTGGACAGCCTGGTTGGTAATAAAGGCTGAGCCCCTGGGGCCGCACAGCGGCCCCAAACCCTCGAACTTTTCGCGTAGCATGCCCACACACTTAATTCCCCAGAATCGCCCCTGCCCATGCTGATCCCCTACGACCAACTGCAAGCCGAAACCCTGACCCTGCTGATCGAGGACTTCGTCACCCGCGATGGCACCGACAATGGCGACGATACCCCCCTGGAAACCCGCGTGCTGCGCGTGCGCCAGGCGTTGGCCAAGGGCCAGGCGTTCATCCTGTTCGACCCGGAAAGCCAGCAATGCCAGTTACTGGCCAAACACGATGTGCCACGCGAACTGCTGGACTGACCTTCAGGCAATACGAGCCTTGCGCGCCTCACCCTCCTTGATGCGCTTGTACACTTCAGCGCGGTGCACTGGCACCTCGCGCGGCGCACTGATCCCGAAACGCACCATCCCGTCTCGCGTCTCCACCACCATGATGCGGATGTCATCGCCGATAGTGATGACCTCGCCCACTTCGCGCCCTATTACCAGCATGATCCGATCCTCCTGCGACAGGGAAAACCGGAGCCTGCCTCGGGTACAGATGGCTACACAATGGCTCCATGGCAATTCAGAACAGACCTACATTCATAGGTAAAACCCCCTACAGACAGATCATCGCGCCGGGGCTTTGGCGCGCATTTTCACCGCCACTTCGGCCATCTCGTCATACAGTCGCGCGGGCGCCTCGCACTTGAGCTGCCAGGCTTGACGTCCGGCCTCGTGCGGCAGGATCAGGAACTCGCCGGCGGCGACTTGCCGGTGGATATACGCGGCAATATCGACCGCGCTGATCGGTGAGCCTTCCAGCAATTTGCCGACCTGGGCTTTCATGGCCGGGTTCGGGCCACGGAACGAATCGAGCAGGTTGGTCTGGAAGAACGACGGGCACACCACGTGCACCGCCACCTGCAACTGGCGCAACTCGACCAGTAGGCTCTCCGACAACGCCAGCACGCCAGCCTTGGCCACGTTGTAGTTGCTCATGCCCGGGCCCTGCATCAGCGCGGCCATCGAGGCGATGTTGATGATTCGGCCCTTGCTGCGCTCCAGCAACGGCAGGAAAGCCTTGCAGCCCTTGACCACGCCCATCAGGTTGACCGCGATCTGCCAGTCCCAGTCTTCCAGCGACAGCTCCGCGAAAAAGCCGCCCGAGGCGACGCCGGCATTGTTGACGATCACATCGATGCCGCCAAAGCGCTCTTCGCACGCCTGGGCCAGGGCGGTGAGCTGGCTGTAGTCGCGCACATCACAGCGCTGCACGAAGCCCTCGCCACCGGCCTCACGGGCCAGCTCCAGTGTTTCGCGCAGGCCTGCCTCATTGACGTCGGCCAACGCCAGGCGCCAGCCCTCGTGTGCCCAGCGCAGGGCGATCTCGCGACCCAGGCCGGACCCGGCGCCGGTAATCATGATGCGGTTTTGCATGGTGGCAGGCCTTGTTCTGATGGGTTGTCAGGCGAGTCTAATCAAGGCATTGGCATCAGGCAGGATCCATCAGGGTAGTGAATGGGCGGGCATGACCAAGCGGTCAGTACCGAGCAAATGGAATCTTTCACAAGCGGCACCGGTCCGAATTAACAAGAGGCCAGCAGTCCGAGGCCCTTGACCCCTAACCACGCAAGGACTCCGCCATGACCACGATCCTCATCATCATCCTGATCCTGCTGCTGATCGGTGGCTTACCCGTCTTCCCACACTCACGCAGCTGGGGCTACGGCCCATCCGGCATCGTCGGCGTAGTGCTGGTGATTCTGCTGGTGCTGTTGTTGTTAGGCATGATCTAGCCGGCCATGAATGAAAAAACCGCGATACGGGCATCACCCGTATCGCGGTTTTTTATGACCTCAACGATCAGTGCGAGACAGCACCGGAGGCGCCCAGGCCAGTCTGCGAACGCACGAACTGCGGGAAGAACAGCGCACGTTCGTTTTCAGCTGCCTTGGACTTGTCGGTGACCGAGAAGAACCAGATACCAACGAAGGCAATCAGCATCGAGAACAGCGCCGGGTACTCGTACGGGTAGATCGCCTTCTCGTGGCCGAGGATCTGCACCCAGATGGTCGGGCCAAGCACCATCAGGCCCACTGCACTCACCAGGCCCAGCCAGCCACCGATCATGGCGCCGCGGGTGGTCAGTTTCTTCCAGTACATCGAAAGCAGCAGTACCGGGAAGTTGCAGCTGGCGGCAATCGAGAACGCCAGGCCGACCATGAAGGCGATGTTCTGCTTCTCGAACAGGATACCCAGGCCGATCGCCAGCACGCCCAGGGCGATGGTGGTGATCTTCGACACGCGGATCTCGTCCTTGTCGTTGGCCTTGCCCTTGCGCCATACGCTGGCGTACAGGTCATGGGACACCGCCGAGGCACCGGCCAGGGTCAGGCCCGCTACCACCGCCAGGATGGTGGCAAAGGCCACCGCCGAGATGAAGCCGAGGAACACGCTGCCACCCACGGCATTGGCCAGGTGCACCGCTGCCATGTTGTTGCCACCCAGCAGGGCGCCTGCGGCGTCCTTGAAGTCCGGGTTGGTGCTGACCAGCAAGATCGCGCCGAAGCCGATGATGAAGGTGAGGATGTAGAAGTAGCCGATGAAGCCTGTGGCGTAGAGCACGCTCTTGCGCGCTTCCTTGGCGTCGCTGACGGTGAAGAAGCGCATCAGGATATGCGGCAGGCCGGCGGTACCGAACATCAGCGCAAGGCCCAGGGAGAACGCCGAGATCGGGTCCTTGACCAGGCCGCCAGGGCTCATGATCGCCTCACCTTTGGCGTGCACCTTGATCGCTTCGGAGAACAGGGTGTTGAAGTCGAAGTTGACGTGCTTCATCACCATCAGCGCCATGAAGCTGGCACCGGACAGCAGCAGCACGGCCTTGATGATCTGTACCCAGGTGGTGGCCAGCATGCCGCCGAACAGTACGTACAGGCACATCAGGATGCCAACCAGGATCACCGCCACGTGGTAGTCGAGGCCGAACAGCAGCTCGATCAGCTTGCCGGCGCCGACCATCTGCGCGATCAGGTAGAACGCCACCACCACCAGCGAGCCGGAGGCCGACAAGGTACGGATTTCCTTCTGCCCGAGGCGGTACGAGGCCACGTCGGCGAAGGTGTACTTGCCCAGGTTGCGCAGGCGTTCGGCGATCAGGAAGAGGATGATCGGCCAGCCGACCAGGAAGCCGATCGAGTAGATCAGGCCGTCGTAGCCAGAAGTGAACACCAGGGCGGAAATACCCAGGAACGAGGCCGCCGACATGTAGTCACCGGCAATCGCCAGGCCGTTCTGGAAACCGGTGATCTTGCCACCGGCAGCATAGTAGTCCGCCGCCGACTTGTTGCGCTTGGAGGCCCAGTAGGTGATGCCAAGGGTAAAGGCGACGAAGGCCACGAACATGGCGATCGCGGAAACGTTCAGCGGTTGTTTCTGCACCTCGCCGGTCAGGGCATCGGCGGCCCACACGGCGGGTGCGAAAACGCCGCAGGCCAGAACGGCCAGGGCTTTGGCGTGGCGAATCATTGTTGCGCCTCCTTCAGGATAGCCTTGTTCAGCTCATCGAACTCGCCGTTGGCGCGGCGTACGTAGATGGCGGTCAGCACGAATGCCGAAAGGATCAGGCCGACGCCCAGGGGAATGCCCCAGGTAATCGACGACTCAGGGCTGAGCTTGGCGCCCAGAATCTGAGGACCATAGGCGATCAGGAGGATGAAGGCACAGTAGAGTCCGAGCATGATCGCCGAGAGAATCCAGGCGAACCGTTCGCGTTTGGTGACCAGCTCCTTGAAGCGCGGGCTGTTTTGTATCGAGAGGTAAATGCTGTCGTTCATTGTTTTTGTCCTAGCAGCACAGATCAGGGAGAACCCACCTTCACTTTATGCTGCCGTTGGACGCCAACCAGACGACCTTAGTCTTAGATGCAACAGTGTTTTGCGATATGTGTAACAAAGCTTGGGGCCGCGCAGCGGCCCCAAGATCACCAATCCTAGCGCTTACTTACCGGTCCACTCCTTGACCCGATCCGGGTGCTTGGCCACCCAGTCCTTGGCTGCCGCTTCAGGCTTGGCACCTTCCTGAATCGCCAGCATCACCTCGCCGATCTCGTCCTTGGACTGCCAGCTGAACTTCTTGAGGAACTCGGCCACTTCCGGCGCCTTGGTCGCCAGTTCTTTGCTACCGATGCTATTGACGGTTTCAGCAGCGCCATAAACACCCTTCGGGTCTTCCAGGAACTTGAGCTTCCACTTGGCGAACATCCAGTGCGGCACCCAACCGGTTACTGCAATCGACTGCTGCTTGGAGTAGGCACGGCCCAGTTCAGCCGTCATCGCAGCGCCAGAGCTTGCCTGCAGCTTGTAACCCGTCAGGTCGTAGTCCTTGATGGCTTGGTCGGTCTTGATCATCACGCCGGAGCCGGCGTCGATGCCGACAATCTTCTGCTTGAAGCTTTCGTCGGTCTTGAGGTCGGCGATACTCTTCGCCTTCACGTACTCAGGGACGATCAGGCCGATCTTGGCATCCTTGAAGTTGGCACCGTAGTCGACCACGTTGTCCTTGTTCTTGGCCCAGTACTCGCCGTGGGTCACCGGCAGCCAGGCCGACAACATCGCATCGAGCTTGCCGGTGGCCACGCCCTGCCACATGATGCCGGTGGCCACGGCCTGCAACTTCACGTCGTAGCCGAGTTGCTGCTTGATCACTACGGCGGCAACGTTGGTGGTCGCCACGCTGTCGGCCCAACCATCCACGTAACCGATGCTTACTTCTTTAGCCATTGCCTGCGCAGCGCTCATGGCCAATACCAGGGCGGTGCCCGCCCCCAGGAAACGTCGCACTGTCTTCAAAGTCGCCATCAAAGCATCCCCTCGTCAGGTCTCGGAGATTGCATCATCTTCCTGCAACAAAGAGCAACCTGCTCCGTGTACGACATCCAACCGCCCCATATGCGACAGCACTATGCCATTAGCGCCATTGACTCACGCCAGCCTGCGCGATCCTTGCATGCCAAAGCTTTGGCGCCGGGCTACTATCTACCCTTTTGCGCCTGACGATGGACCGCCCGATGCCCAGCCCTACCCGCCTGCACCTGCCGCTCTACCTGTTTGCCTGCCTGCTTGCCCTGATCGGGCTGGGGGCGCTCTGGTACGGGCTTGGCAAGCCGGTACAGCTGCCCGATGCGGCCAGCCCCACGCATAAACTGCAGTGTGCTTCGTACACACCGTTCGACAAGGATCAGTCGCCCTTCGACCAGCCGTTTCGCCTTCGTCCGGCGCGCATGGACGCCGACCTGGCCTTGCTGGCCGAGCGTTTCCAGTGCATCCGCACGTACTCGATGACCGGCCTGGAGGCAATCCCGCTGCTGGCGCGCAAACATGGCCTGAAAGTGATGCTCGGCGCCTGGGTCAACGCCAACCCGGTGGACACCGAAAAGGAAGTGGACCTGCTGATCGCCACGGCCAACGCCTACCCTGACGTGGTCAGCGCGGTGATCGTCGGCAACGAGGCGCTGCTGCGCAAGGAGGTCACCGGCCCGCGCCTGGCCGAGTTGATCGCCAAAGTGAAGCGCCAGGTCACGGTACCGGTGACCTATGCCGATGTCTGGGAATTCTGGCTGCAGCATCCGCAGGTGGCCCCTGCCGTGGACTTTCTGACCATTCACCTGCTGCCCTACTGGGAAGACGACCCGCGCGGCATCGACGATGCCCTGGCCCATGTCGCCGAGGTGCGCCGTGTATTCGGCACGCGCTTTGCGCCCAAGGGCATCCTGATCGGCGAGACCGGCTGGCCCAGCGAAGGCCGCCAGCGCGAAACCGCAGTGCCCAGCCGGGTCAACGAGGCGCGCTTCATCCGCGGCTTCGTCAGCCTGGCCGAACAGCATGGCTGGCAGTACAACCTGATCGAAGCCTTCGACCAACCGTGGAAGCGTGCCAGCGAAGGCGCCGTGGGCGGCTATTGGGGGCTTTACGATGCCGACCGGCAGGACAAGGGCGTGCTCGAAGGGCCGGTCAGCAACCTGCCCTACTGGCCGCAGTGGCTGGTGGCCAGTGCGGTGTTGATGTTGACCGTGCTGCTGTTGGCCGGGCGCCCCGCGACAACCGCCGGGGCCGTGCTGTTGCCGTTGTTGGCAGCGTTTGGCGCGGGTTGCCTGGGGTTGTGGGGCGAGCTGATGCGCAGCCATGCGCGCTTTGCCGGGGAATGGCTGTGGGCCGCGCTGCTGGTGGGGCTCAACCTGCTGGTGCTGGCCCATGCGGCATTGGCGTTGGTGCGTGCTGAAGGGTGGCGTGCGCGCCTGTTCGCCTGGTTCGAGGCCCGTGCGGGCTGGCTGTTGCTCGCCGCAGGCTTTGCGGCGGCGGTGAGCATGCTGGCGCTGGTGTTCGACCCGCGTTATCGCAGTTTCCCCAGCGCTGCATTGGCATTGCCGGCGGTGGTTTACCTGCTGCGGCCGGTGCTGGCGCGGCGGGCCGAGGCCGCGTTGCTGGCGTTTATCGTAGGGGCGGGGGTGGCGCCGCAGTTGTACCTCGAAGGCCTGCAGAACCAGCAGGCCTGGGGCTGGGCGGTAGTGAGCGTGCTGATGACAGCGGCCTTGTGGCGCAGTTTGCGACTGCGCAGGGCCGAGTGACCACAACGCCCCGTCAGCGGGGTTGGCGCACCAGCCGCAACCCCGCCAGCACCACGGCAAACACCGCAATGCTCGCGGTATACAGCACCAGCGCCGGGATCGCGAACACCAGCGCAGCGCCTGCCAGCCACCTGCCGGCCCGCCCGGCGACCACCTGCGCGATCAGCGCCAGGCCGAGCCCACTCCAGGCGATTACCTGAAAATGGATGCCCAGCCCCAGCAGCGAACGCACCTGGCACTGCCAGAACGCACCGGGCGCGGCACACAGCCCCACCCACTGTGCATCTTCCATCAGCCCATAACGTACGCCATAGCTGGCGGCCAGCCACAACGGCAGGAACAGCAGCAGGGCAACGATCGGCAACGAACGAGACATCCAGTTCTCCAATAGCAGTAATCGAAATCGTGCATGATCGCCCAAGCCCTGTTGTAAGGCAAAATCACCATCCTGCAGCTATGTTGCAGATAACGAGCACACCAAAGGCCACCGCACTTGGCAACTTTGCCCATGCCGCCGTGGTCCTAGCCTGCACATTGCACCACCTTGCGTCTTTTTGGGGGATTACATGCTTCGAACTTTGCGCCTCGCTGCCTTGCTCGGCGGCCTGCTCATGGCTGCGGCCGCTTCGGCGCGGGACATCGACGCCGCGAGCTATGGCTACCCCTTGACCAACCCGTTCGAGGCAACCATCGCCACCACGCCGCCCGAGCAACGCCCGACCTTGCCCAGCGACGATGAAATCGACCAGGCCGACTACAGCCTCAACCTGCGCCCCGAGCGTGAATTCACCTTGCCCGACAACTTCTGGTCGGTGAAAAAACTCAAGTACCGCCTGGCCCGTCAAGACCGCGAAGCACCGCTGATCTTCGTCATCGCCGGCACCGGTGCGCCCTATTCGAGCAGCATCAACGAATACCTGAAAAAACTGTTCTACCAGGCCGGCTTCCACGTGGTGCAACTGTCCTCGCCCACCAGCTACGACTTCATGAGTGCGGCCTCGCGCTTCGCCACCCCCGGTATCAGCCAGGAAGACGCCGAAGACATGTACCGGGTCATGCAGGCCGTGCGGGCCCAGCATCCGCGCCTGCCGGTCAGCGACTTCTACCTCACCGGCTACAGCCTCGGTGCCCTGGACGCGGCGTTCGTCAGCCACCTGGACGAAACCCGGCGCAGCTTCAACTTCAAGCGCGTGCTGCTGCTCAACCCGCCGGTCAACCTGTACACCTCGATCAACAACCTCGACAAACTGGTGCAGACCCAGGTCAAGGGCATCGACCGCAGCACCACCTTCTACGAACTGATGCTGACCAAGCTGACCCGTTACTTCCAGGACAAAGGCTACATCGACCTCAACGAGGCCCTGCTATACGACTTCCAGCAGTCACGCCAGCACCTGTCCAACGAGCAGATGGCGATGCTGATCGGCACTTCGTTCCGTTTTTCGGCAGCGGACATCGCCTTTACCTCCGACCTGATCAACCGCCGCGGCCTGATCATTCCGCCGAAGTTTCCGATCACCGAGGGCAGTAGCCTTACGCCGTTCTTCAAACGTGCCCTGCAGTGCGATTTCGACTGCTACATGACCGAGCAGGTGATCCCCATGTGGCGCGCCCGCACCGACGGCAACAGCATCCTGCAGCTGGTCAACCAGGTCAGCCTGTACGCGCTGGAAGACTACTTGCGCGACAGCCCGAAGATTGCCGTGATGCACAACGCCGACGACGTCATCCTCGGCCCCGGCGATATCGGCTTCTTGCGCAAGGTGTTCGGCGACCGCCTGACCCTTTACCCCCATGGCGGCCATTGCGGCAACCTCAACTACCGCGTCAACAGCGACGCCATGCTGGAGTTCTTCCGTGGTTAACAAACTCCTCTTCGCCACTGCCCTGCTTGTCGCCGGCAACGCCCTGGCCGCAGAGACGGCACCGCGGGCCAGCGTGATCGAGGCCGACCCGCAGATTACCGGCGCCTCGCTGGCACCTGAATCCGATGGTTTTATCGACCCGCTGCGCGAGCTCAAATTCAACCCCGGGCTCGACCAGCGCGAGTTCGAGCGCTCCACGCTGGAGGCGCTGAACGTCTACGACCCGCTGGAGTCGATGAACCGGCGCATCTATCACTTCAACTATCGCCTCGACCAATGGGTGCTGCTGCCGGTAGTGAGCGGCTATCAATACGTCACCCCGCGCTTCGTGCGCACCGGGGTGAGCAACTTCTTCAACAACCTGGGCGATGTGCCGAACCTGTTCAACAGCGTGCTGCAACTCAAGGCCAAGCGTTCGGCCGAAATTACCGCACGGCTGATGTTCAACACCCTGATCGGGGTGGGTGGGCTGTGGGACCCGGCGACCAAGATGGGCTTGCCCCGCCAGAGTGAAGACTTCGGCCAGACGCTGGGCTTTTATGGCGTGCCGGACGGGCCGTTCCTGATGCTGCCGGTGCTGGGCCCTTCGAACCTGCGCGATACCACCGGGCTGGTGGTGGACTATGCCGGCGAGCAGGCGGTGAATTACCTGAACGTGGCCGAGGCCAGCACCGACCACCCGGAAATCTTTGCCCTGCGCGTGGTGGACAAGCGTTACACCACCAACTTCCGCTATGGGCAGCTCAACTCGCCGTTCGAGTATGAGAAGGTTCGGTATGTGTATACCCAGGCGCGCAAGTTGCAAATTGCCGAGTAAGTAGTTGTCGGCCCCTTCGCGGGGCAAGCCCGCTCCCACAGGATCTTCACTCCCTTGGGGTTGTATCCAAACCTGTGGAAGCGGGCTTGCCCCGCGAAGAGGCCAGCACTGCCTCCATCAAATCCCCAGAAACTGCTCCAGCTCCCGCCGCTTGACCAAGGCATCGCGCCGCCCCAGCTCGATCAGCTCACTGCAGTAACTGGCCTCGAACAGCAGGTAGCTCAACACCCCCGCACCGCTGGTACGCGTCGCCCCCGGCCCACGCAGGAACAGCCGCAACGGCGCTGGCAGTTCACGCCGGTGGCGTGCCGCGATTTCGTCCAGCGGCTGGCTGGGCGCCACCACCAGAACCTCCACCGGCGCCAGCCCCAGGCGCCGTGCATCGAGGTGGGCAGGCAGCAGGTGGCTCAGGTGATTGAGGCGCTGGAGCAGTTCGATGTCGTCTTCCAGGCTGTCGATGAAGGTGCTGTTGAGCATGTGCCCGCCAATCTGCGCCAGGCTCGGTTGCTGCCCCCTGAACACGCGCTGGGTAGGCAGCGGCGGCGACGGCCGCTGCGGGTTGCCGCTGACCCCGACTACCAGCACCCGGCTGGCCCCCAAGTGCAAGGCCGGGCTGATTGGCGCCGACTGACGAACCGCGCCATCACCGTAATACTCATCCCCCAGCCTGACCGGCGCGAACAACAGCGGGATCGCCGCACTGGCCAGCAGGTGATCGATGCTCAACGCTGTCGGTACGCCGATACGCCGGTGGCGCAACCAGGCATCAATGGTGCCCCGCCCTTGGTAGAAGGTCACCGCCTGGCCGGACTCGTAGCCGAATGCAGTCACCGCGACGGCGCGTAGCTGTTCGCTGGCCAGGGCATGGCCGATGCCGTCCAGGTTCAGCTGCGCCTGCAACAGGGCACGCAGTGGGCTGCTGTCGAGCAGCGCCACCGGCGCCTGGCCGCCCAGGCCCAGCAGGCTGTGGCCGACGAAGCGGCTGGCCTGGCGGACCACCCCCGGCCAGTCGCTGCGCAGCACCCGGTGGCTGCGCAAGTTCTGCCAGAACGCGGTGAGGTTTTGCACGGTGTCGGTAAAGCGGGTGGCGCCGCTGGCCAGGGTGACCGCATTGATGGCGCCGGCCGAAGTGCCGACGATGACCGGGAAGGGATTGGGCGCGCCGGGTGGCAGCAGTTCGGCGATGCCGGCCAGTACGCCGACCTGATAGGCGGCGCGGGCGCCGCCGCCTGAGAGGATCAGGCCGGTGGTTGGGGACATCGATGCCTCACTGACCGCTCAACGATCAACGCTTTTTCTTGTCGTACAGCCGGGGCGCCCCTTCGGGCCGTGACTTGAAGCGCCGGTGCGCCCACAGGTACTGCTCGGGGCACTCGCGCAATACACCTTCGATCCACTGGTTGATGCGCAGGCAGTCCGCCTCTTCGCTTTCCCCAGGGAAATCTGCCAGAGGCGGGTGAATCACCAAACGATAGCCGCTGCCGTCTTCGAGGCGCTTCTGGGTAAACGGGATGACCTGCGCCTTGCCCAAACGGGCGAACTTGGTCGTGGCGGTCACGGTCGCTGCCGGGATGCCGAACAGCGGCACGAACAGGCTCTGCTTGGCACCGTAGTCCTGGTCTGGCGCGTACCAGATCGCCCGGCCGGAACGCAGCAGCTTGAGCATGCCGCGCACATCCTCACGCTCCACCGCCAGCGAGTCGAGGTTATGCCGCTCACGGCCGCTGCGCTGGATGAAGTCGAACAGCGGGTTACCGTGCTCACGGTACATGCCATCGATGGTGTGTTGCTGGCCCAACAGCGCGGCGCCGATTTCCAGGGTGGTGAAATGCACGGCCATCAGAATCGCGCCCTGCCCTGCCTGCTGGGCTGCCTGCAGGTGCTCGAGGCCTTCGATATGGGCCAGGCGCGCAAGCCTGGCCTTGGGCCACCACCAACTCATGGCCATTTCGAAGAAGGCGATACCGGTAGAGGCGAAATTGGCCTTCAACAAACGCTGCCGTTCGTCGACAGACAGCTCCGGGAAGCACAGCTCCAGGTTGCGCGCGGCAATGCGTCGACGCTCACCGGCCACCCGGTACATCAGCGCGCCCAGGGCGCTTCCGAGCCACAGCAAGGCCCGGTACGGCAACTGGACCACCAGCCACAGCAGGCCCAGGCCCAGCCACAGGCCCCAGAATCGTGGGTGGAGGAAATAGGGACGAAAACGCGGGCGTTCCATTGAAGCTTCCGGAAAGACAAAGGCCGCGCATTCTACAACGGATCAGCGCATGTTGCGGGCAACGGGTGTTCTCGTTATAAGTCAGGGCACTTTTTTCGCAACAAGCCGTCTATGCAGACCATGAGCCTAAACCAGACCCCCGACACCGCCTCCGTGTTCCAGCTCAAGGGCAGCATGCTCGCCATCACAGTGCTGGAACTGGCGCGCAATGACCTTGAAGCCCTTGACCGCCAACTGGCGGCCAAAGTCGCCCAGGCGCCCAACTTCTTCAGCAACACGCCGCTGGTGCTGGCGCTGGACAAACTGCCGGCCAGCGAAGGCGCGATCGACCTGCCCGGCCTGATGCGTATCTGCCGCCATCATGGCCTGCGTACCCTGGCGATCCGCGCCAACCGCATCGAAGACATCGCCGCAGCGATCGCCATCGACCTGCCGGTACTGCCGCCGTCCGGTGCCCGCGAGCGGCCGCTGGAGCCAGAGCCTGAGGTGAAGCAGCCCGAGCCAGCCCCGGCGCCTGCGCCTGCGGTCGAGCCACAGGTGCGCCCGACGCGCATCATCACTGCGCCCGTGCGTGGCGGCCAGCAGATCTACGCTCAGGGTGGCGACCTGGTGGTGACCGGTTCGGTCAGCCCGGGTGCGGAACTTCTGGCCGATGGCAACATCCATGTGTACGGCGCCATGCGCGGGCGCGCCCTGGCGGGCATCAAGGGCAACACCAAAGCGCGCATCTTCTGCCAGCAGATGACTGCGGAAATGGTCTCGATCGCTGGCCAGTACAAGGTCTGCGAAGACCTGCGCCGCGACCCGCTGTGGGGCTCCGGCGTGCAAGTCAGCCTGTCCGGTGACGTGTTGAACATCACCCGTCTTTAACGGATACTTGCCGTCATTTTTAGAGCAACTTTTTTACCTGTTGCCGTTTTTTGCATATTGCTGGGACACCTGTCCCAACTTATTTAGGGGTGAAACACCTTGGCCAAGATTCTCGTCGTTACTTCCGGCAAGGGGGGTGTGGGCAAGACCACCACCAGCGCCGCCATCGGCACCGGCCTCGCACTGCGCGGCCACAAGACGGTCATCGTCGACTTCGACGTCGGCCTGCGTAACCTCGACCTGATCATGGGCTGCGAGCGCCGCGTGGTGTATGACTTCGTCAACGTGGTCAACGGCGAAGCCAACCTGCAGCAGGCCCTGATCAAGGACAAGCGCCTCGAGAATCTGTACGTGCTGGCCGCCAGCCAGACCCGTGACAAGGACGCGCTGACCCAGGAAGGCGTCGAGAAAGTGCTGATGGAGCTCAAGAAAGACTTCGAGTACGTCATCTGCGACTCCCCGGCCGGTATCGAAAAAGGCGCACACCTGGCGATGTATTTCGCCGACGAAGCCATTGTCGTGACCAACCCTGAGGTTTCCTCGGTACGTGACTCGGACCGTATGCTGGGCATCCTGTCGAGCAAGTCGCGCCGCTCCGAAAACGGCGAAGAGCCGATCAAGGAACACCTGCTGATCACCCGCTACCACCCCGAGCGCGTCGAAAAAGGCGAAATGCTGAGCATCGACGACGTTACCGACATCCTGGCGATCAAACTCAAGGGCGTGATCCCCGAGTCCCAGGCAGTGCTCAAGGCTTCCAACCAGGGCATTCCGGTCATCCTCGACGACCAGAGCGATGCCGGCCAGGCCTATAGCGACACCGTCGACCGCTTGCTGGGCAAAGAAAAGCCCCTGCGGTTCATCGAAGTGCCGAAGCAAGGATTCTTCGCGCGCCTGTTTGGAGGCAAGTAAACCATGAACCTTTTTGACTTCTTTCGTGGCAGACAGAAACAGACCAGCGCGTCGGTGGCGAAAGAGCGTCTACAGATCATCGTGGCGCATGAGCGCGGCCAACGCAGCGAACCGGACTACCTGCCGGCCCTGCAGAAAGAACTGCTCGAAGTGATCCGCAAGTATGTGAACATCGGCAACGATGATGTGCACATCGAGCTGGAGAACCAGGGCAGCTGCTCGATTCTGGAGCTGAACATTACCCTGCCGGATCGCTGATCTGGCTGAAAGCTGGGGCTGCTTTGCAACCCATTCGCGGCACAAGGCCGCTTCTACAAGGGCTCCCGTTCCCCTGTAGGAGCGGCCTTGTGCCGCGAATGGGCCGCAAAGCGGCCCCGCTTTTTTCCCCTGATTCAACCGAGACCACGCAATGCCGCTGTCAAACGTCCAGATCCTCCACGAAGACGCCGCCATCCTGGTGGTCAACAAGCCAACCCTGCTGCTGTCGGTACCCGGCCGTGCCGATGACAACAAGGACTGCCTGATCACCCGCCTGCAACAAAACGGCTACCCCGATGCGCTGATCGTGCACCGTCTGGACTGGGAAACCTCGGGCATCATCCTGCTGGCCCGCGATGCCGACAGCCACCGCGAGCTGTCGCGCCAGTTCCACGACCGTGAGACCGAGAAGGCCTATACCGCCCTGTGCTGGGGCCAGCCGGCGCTGGACAGCGGCAGCATCGACCTGCCCCTGCGCTACGACCCGCCGACCAAGCCTCGGCATGTAGTGGACCACGAGCAGGGCAAGCATGCCCTGACCTTCTGGCGCATCCTGGAACGCTGCGGCGATTACTGCCGGGTCGAGCTGACCCCGATTACCGGGCGTTCGCACCAGTTGCGCGTGCACATGCTGTCGATCGGCCACCCGCTGCTGGGCGACCGCTTGTACGCCAACCCTGAGGCCCTGGCAGCGCATGAGCGCTTGTGCCTGCATGCCGCGATGTTGAGCTTTACCCACCCGGTTTCCGGGGAACGGTTGAAGTTCGAGTGCCCGGCACCCTTCTGATGACCTTCGCGGGCTTGCCCGCGACTGGCCCGACACAATTTGTGATCTATCTGCGTTAAACTCGCGCCACTGCTGTCTGGAGTGAGTTATGCGCGAAGCACTGAACACTGGCCTGATCGATTTCCTCAAGGCCTCCCCCACGCCCTTCCACGCCACTGCCAGCCTGGCCCTGCGCCTCGAGGCAGCCGGCTACCAGCGCCTGGACGAGCGCGACAGCTGGGCCACGGTGCCTGGCGGTCGGTATTACGTCACCCGCAACGACTCCTCGATCATCGCCATCAAACTGGGCAAGCAAGCGCCCCTGCTGAGCGGTATCCGCATGGTCGGCGCCCACACCGACAGCCCGTGCCTGCGGGTCAAGCCGCAACCCGAACTGCAGCGCCAAGGCTTCCTGCAGCTGGGCGTAGAGGTGTACGGCGGTGCGCTGTTGGCGCCCTGGTTCGACCGCGACCTGTCCCTGGCAGGGCGGGTCACGTTCCGCCGTGACGGCAAGGTCGAGAGCCAGCTCATCGACTTCAAGCTGCCCATCGCGGTCATCCCCAACCTGGCGATCCACCTCAACCGCACCGCCAACGAAGGCTGGCAGATCAACCCGCAGAACGAACTGCCACCGATCCTGGCCCAGGTCGCCGGCGATGAGCGCATCGACTTCCGCGCCCTGCTCACCGAGCAGTTGGCCCGCGAGCACGAGCTCAATGCCGACGTGGTGCTGGACTACGAGCTGAGTTTCTACGACACCCAGGATGCCGCGTTGATCGGCATCAACCGTGACTTCATCGCCGGTGCCCGCCTGGACAACCTGCTGTCATGCTATGCCGGCCTGCAGGCACTGCTGGCCGCCGACAGCGACGAGACCTGCGTGCTGGTGTGCAACGACCACGAAGAAGTCGGCTCGTGCTCGGCCTGCGGCGCCGACGGCCCGATGCTGGAGCAGACCCTGCAACGCCTGCTGCCCGAAGGCGACACCTACGTGCGCACCATTCAGCGCTCGCTGATGGTCTCGGCCGACAACGCCCACGGCGTGCACCCCAACTACGCGGACCGGCATGACGGCAACCACGGGCCCAAGCTCAACGCAGGGCCGGTGATCAAGGTCAACAACAACCAGCGCTACGCCACCAACAGCGAAACCGCCGGGTTCTTCCGCCACCTGTGCATGGCCGAGGAAGTGCCGGTGCAGAGCTTCGTGGTGCGCAGCGACATGGGCTGCGGCTCGACCATCGGTCCGATCACCGCCAGCCACCTGGGCGTGCGCACGGTCGATATCGGCTTGCCGACCTTTGCCATGCACTCGATCCGCGAGTTGTGCGGCAGCCACGACCTGGCGCACCTGGTGAAGGTGCTGACCGCGTTCTATCGCAGCCGCGAGCTGCCCTGAGTGTAAGGGTGTAACTGACGGCTTCTTCACAGCACACCCCTGCGAAGAAGCCGAAACAGGTCTTGCTACTGCCTCGGATCAACCCGCTTCGCCTGCTAACCGCTATGCTTGTTACATGGCCCCACTGCAAAAGGATTGCTGTCCATGTCCCCCTTCCTGTCCCTGTTCGTGCCGGTGTTCCTGTTCCTGCTGCTGCTGACCATCGGCTTCAGCCTGCGCGAGCGCAACATCGGTGTGCTGATGATGTGGATCGGCACGCTGGGCATCTTCGGCCTCACCTGCTGGAAGATCCTGGAGAAACTGCCCACATAAACCTCTACACTCGGTCAATCGTTTGACCTGAGGTAGATTTCCCGGTGCCTGCCCTCCTGCGTTACCTGTCCCTGCTGCTGTTTCTGCTCATCTCCCCGGTTCAGGCCGCTGGCCTGCCGAGCCTGCTCGGCGCCGGTACGCCTGCCCAGCCTGCGGCCACCGAGCCGCTGGGCAAGTCGCTGGACGAGGTGATCAAGAACCTGGAAAACGACCAGCAGCGTGCCAAGCTGCTGGCCGACCTGAAAAAACTGCGCGACGCTACGCAGCAATCGCAACCCACCGTCGAACAAGGCGTATTAGGCCTGATCGGCGGTGCGCTGCATGATTTCGAACGGCAGTTCAGCGGCGACGCCAGCCCCTTCCACCGCTGGTCGATGGAAATCGACCAGGCCCAGACTGAACTGACCGAACTGATGGTGCCGGTGCACCAATGGCCGGCGATCCTGTTCGGTTTTGCCGCGATCATCGCCGTCTGGAGCCTGCTGGCGTATGCCTTCAACTGGGTCGGCCACCGGGTACGGCTACGCTTCGGCCTCACCGAAGAATTGCCCCAGCACCCCCGGACCTGGGACCTGGTGCGCTTTGCCCTGCGCAAACTCGGGCCTTGGCTGGTGGCCCTGGTGTTCACCGTGTACTTGAGCTTTGCCCTGCCCTCCTCGCTGGGCAAGTCCATGGCCATGGTGCTGGCGTACGCGCTGGTGGTGGGCACCTGCTTCTCGGCCATCTGCGTGATCGCCTTCTCGCTGCTCGACGGCCCCCATCGCCACCGCGCCCTGCACATCCTGCGGCACCAGGCTTTCCGCCCGCTGTGGCTGATCGGCAGCTTTGCCGCCTTCGGCGAAGCCATGAGCGACCCACGCATGACCGTCGCCCTCGGCACCCACCTGGCACACGCCCTGGCAACCCTGGCCAATGTCATCGCAGCGATCTGCACCGGGCTGTTCATTCTGCGGTTCCGCCGCCCGATCGCCCACCTGATCCGCAACCAACCGTTGGACCGGCGCCTGACCCGGCGCACCCTGAGCGACACCATTGAGATTCTGGGCAGCTTCTGGTTCGTACCGGCGATGATCCTGGTGGCCATTTCGCTGTTCGCCACCTTCATCTCGGCCGGCGACACCAGCACCGCCCTGCGCCAGTCGCTGATGTGCACGGTACTGGTGGTGGTGTGCATGGTGCTCAACGGCCTGGTGCGCCGCCACGCCGCCAACCCCAAGCGCGCCAACAAGCGCCAGGCGGTGTACACCGAGCGCCTGCGCAACTTCGCCTACGCCCTGGTGCACCTGTTCATCTGGCTGCTGTTCATCGAACTGGGGCTGCGCGTGTGGGGCCTGTCGATGATCAGCTTCGCCGAGGGCGACGGCCATGAAGTGAGCCTGCGCCTGCTGGGCCTGGCCGGCACATTGATTGCCGCCTGGCTGGTGTGGATCTTGGCCGACACGGCCGTGCACCATGCGCTGGTACGCTCGCGCCGCGGCCTGGCCAACGCCCGCGCGCAAACCATGATGCCGCTGATCCGCAACGTGATGTTCGTGGCCATCTTCATCATCGCGGTGATCGTCGCCCTGGCCAACATGGGCATGAACGTCACCCCGCTGCTGGCCGGTGCCGGTGTGATCGGCCTGGCCATCGGTTTTGGCGCGCAGTCACTGGTGGCCGACCTGATCACCGGGTTGTTCATCATCATCGAGGATTCGCTGGCCATCGACGACTACGTAGATGTCGGCGGGCACCTGGGCACGGTCGAGGGGTTGACCATTCGCACCGTGCGCCTGCGCGACATCGACGGCATCGTGCACACCATCCCGTTCAGCGAGATCAAGAGCATCAAGAACTACTCGCGGGAGTTCGGCTACGCGATATTCCGCGTGGCGATTCCGCACAGCATGAACATCGACCAGGCGATCACACTGATCCGCGAGGTCGGGCAGAAGCTGCGTAACGACCCGTTGATGCGCCGCAATATCTGGTCGCCGCTGGAGCTGCAGGGGGTAGAGAGCTTCGAGTCGGGCTCGGCGATCTTGCGGGCACGCTTCAAGACCGCGCCGATCAAGCAGTGGGAAGTGTCACGGGCGTTCAACCTGGCGTTGAAGCGCCAGCTGGATGAGGCCGGGCTGGACCTGGCAACGCCGCGGTTGTCGGTGCAGGTGGTGACGGCGGGCGGTGGCGGCATGAGCGAAGCCGGTTCGTCCAGCTAGCGTCCCCCCTCAACCGGCCTGGGCACGAATGCGGATTGCATCATGCCGCCAATACTCGAGGTCACAGTCGATCAGATGCCCATGCTGGTCGCTGTTGACCCGGGTGATATGCAACCCAGGGCTGCCAACCGACACCTTCAGCGCCGCTGCCGCGTCCACCGGTAACGCCGTGGGCAAGATCTCGAAACACACCTGCCCGTAACCAATGCCATAGACGCGACCGTAGATCTCGGTCAGTGACTGGGCCAGGTCCTGCTCGAGAATCCCGGGGAAGTACGCGGGGTTGAGGTAATGCTCGGCATACAGCACCGCCCGCCCATCGATACGCCGCAACCGGCAGATACGCACCACACTGGACAACGCCGGCATATGCAGCCGTGCGCAGACAATGGCCGAGGCAGGCTGCAGCCGCGCCGACAGCAACTCGGTACTCGGTACCCGCCCCTGATCACGCACCATGGCATGAAAGTGGCTACGCTCGATCAGGTCATAGGTCAGCCGCTGGGGCGCGACGAACCAGCCGCGGCGCTCTTCCCGATAGATCAGCCCCTGGGCTTCCAGCTGCGCCAAGGCCTCGCGCAGGGTGATGCGGGTGGTGTCGAACACCTCGCTGAGCTTGCGTTCGGCCGGCAGCTTGCCCCCCGGCGCCAGCAGGCCGTGTTTGATCTGCTCTTGCAGGGCGTGGCAGATGGCTGTTACCGCACGCGGTGGCGTTGGCTGCATCAAAGGTTACCTATCTGGACTAGTCCAGCCCCATGACAGGGCATCTGGAGCGTAGTGCAAGCCTAGGCAGGGCTGATGAACATCCCGTGACAAAGGCGCCACAAGGGCTTTGCCAGATTCGGGCCAAGCTAGGCAAATCAGGGCTTGGGATCTGGTCTACGCTGTATTTTCAGGCAACCGGAGCCACCGCTTCAGGCCTCTCCCTACATCAAACTGTCACGCAAGCGACCTACCTTGGCTCAAGGTTTGCTGACCTAGACCAAAGGTCGTCGGCAATAGCTTCATTCATGACAACAATCGCAAACGGCACCCACCCAAGGAGCTTCGGATGAAAAAGTTCTTCATGGCGTCACTGCTCGGTTCGGCCATCGCCTTGTGTACCACGGCCATGGCCGCCGGCACCGACCTCAAGGCCCTGGAAGACGCCGCCCGCAAGGAAGGCACCGTCAACAGCGTGGGCATGCCCGATGCCTGGGCCAACTGGAAAGGCACCTGGGAAGACCTCGCCAGCAAGTATGGCCTCAAGCACAGCGACACCGACATGAGCTCGGCCCAGGAGCTCGCCAAGTTCGCTGCCGAGAAGGACAACGCCAGCGCCGACATCGGCGACGTTGGCGCCGCCTTCGGGCCGATTGCGGTGACCCAGGGCGTGAGCCAGCCGTACAAGCCGAGCACCTGGGACCAGGTGCCGGAGTGGGCCAAGGACAAGGACGGGCACTGGGCGCTGGCCTATACCGGCACCATCGCGTTCATCATCAACAAAGACCTGGTGAAGGAAGAGGAGCGCCCGAAAACCTGGCATGACCTGGAAAAAGGCAAGTACAAGGTCGCCATCGGCGACGTCGGCACCGCTGCCCAGGCCGCCAACGGCGTACTGGCCGCTGCCATCGCCTACAAGGGTGACGAAGCCAATATCGCGCCGGGCCTGCAGCTGTTCACCAAACTGGCCCAGCAGAAGCGCCTGTCACTGGCCAACCCGACCATCCAAACCCTGGAGAAGGGCGAAGTGGAGGTCGGCGTGGTGTGGGACTTCAATGGCCTGAGCTACCGTGATCAGATCGATCCCAAACGCTTCGAGGTGCTGATCCCCTCGGACGGCTCGGTCACGTCGGGCTATACCACCATCATCAACAAGTACGCCAAGCACCCGAACGCGGCCAAGCTTGCGCGTGAGTACATCTTCAGTGATGCAGGGCAGACCAACCTGGCCATCGGCCACGCCCGGCCGATCCGCGCCGAGCACCTGAAGTTGCCGGCTGATGTGCAGGCCAAGCTGCTGCCCAACGACCAGTACGGGGCTGCGCAGCCGATCAAGGATGCCGCAGTCTGGGAAGCGACCTCGAAGAAGCTGCCGCAGATGTGGAACGAGCAAGTGATCATCGAGATGGAGTAAGGGGGTAGCTGTCTAGCGCCTCTACCGACCCTTTCGCGGGGCAAGCCCGCTCCCACAGAGTCACCACAACCTTGAGCACTGTGGTGCACCTGGGAGCGGGCTTGCCCCGCGAAGCAGGCAACGCGGTTATTGACTGGAGCCACCATGCAACACAACGTCATCCTGGTCCTGCTCGACGGCCTCAACCACCAGGTCGCCCACCATGCCATGGGCCACCTGCATGCCTACGTCGAGGCCGATCGCGCCGCCCTGTACCGCGTCGAATGCGAGCTGCCATCACTGTCGCGCCCGCTGTACGAGTGCATTCTCACCGGCGTATCGCCGATCGACAGCGGTATCGTGCACAACAACGTCAACCGCTTGTCCAACCAGCGCAGCGTGTTCCACTACGCCCGCGAAGCGGGGCTGGGCACGGCGGCGGCGGCCTATCACTGGATGAGCGAGCTATACAACCGCTCGCCCTTCGACGCCCAGCGCGACCGCCACACCCATGCGCCCAAGCTGCCGATCCAGCATGGGCTGTTCTACTGGGACGACCGTTACCCCGATTCGCACTTGCTGGCCGACGCCGAATACCTGCGCCGCCGTCACGCACCGAATTTTCTGCTGGTGCACCCGATGAGCATCGACGATGTCGGCCACCGCCATGGCCTGGACAGCAGCCAGTACCGCAACGCGGCGCGCAGTGCCGATATCCTTTTGGCCGACTACCTGCCGCGCTGGCTCGAAGAGGGCTACCAGGTGCTGGTCACCGCCGACCACGGCATGAACAACGACCGCTCGCACAACGGCCTGCTGGCCGAGGAACGCGAGGTCCCGCTGTTCGTCTTTGGCGACGGGTTCAGCCTCGACCCTGCAGCCAAACCGCTGCAAACCGAGTTGTGTGGGACCCTCTGCGAACTGCTCGGCGTGGCCCACGACAAATCGGTGTGCCGGGAGCTGCTCAAGTGAATGCCAGCCATCGCGGCCGTTACCTTGCCCTGCTCTGCCTGCTGCCGTTCGCCGTGTTCTTCGTCATCTTCCAGATTGCCCCGCTGGCCTGGGTGGCAATCAACAGCGTGCAGTCGGAAGCGGGCTGGGGTGTAGAGAACTTCAGCAAGGTGTTCGCCTCGAAGTTCTACCTGCAGGCCCTGCAACGCAGCCTTGAGATCAGCTTCTGGTCGAGCCTGTTCGGCATCGTCATCGCCACTCTCGGCGCCTACTCGCTACGCCAGGTGGATTCACGCCTGCGCGACTTCGTCAGTGCCTTCGCCAACATGACCAGCAACTTCAGCGGCGTGCCGCTGGCGTTTGCATTCATCATTCTGCTCGGTTTCAACGGCGCCCTGACCTTGCTGCTCAAGCAGATCGGCCTGCTGGAAGACTTCAGCATCTACTCCAAGACCGGGCTTATCCTGGTCTACACCTACTTCCAGATCCCCTTGGGCGTGCTGTTGCTGTACCCCGCTTTCGACGCTTTGCGTGAAGACTGGCGTGAATCGGCCGCGCTGCTTGGCGCCAACCACTGGCAATACTGGCGGCATATCGGCCTACCCGTGCTGACCCCGGCGCTGCTCGGCACCTTCGTCATCCTGCTGGCCAATGCCTTGGGTGCCTACGCTACCGTCTATGCGCTGACCACCGGCAACTTCAACGTGCTGACGATCCGCATCGCCGGCCTGGTGGCCGGTGACATCAGCCTCGACCCCAACCTGGCCAGCGCCCTGGCCATGGTGCTTGTGGCGCTGATGACGCTGGTCACGGTGGTTCATCAATGGCTGCTGAAAAGGAGCTACCATGCGCGCTGATGGCCATTCCAACCTCTACCACCGCATGGTGGTGTACCTGCTGTTCATGATCATGCTGCTGCCACTGGCCGGCACCCTGCTTTACTCCCTGGCCACCAGTTGGTCGGCCAGCCTGCTGCCCAGCGGGCTGACCCTGAAGTGGTACGTGGCGTTGTGGAGCGAGCCGCGCTTCCTGGCCGCCTTTGGCCAGTCGCTGCTGGTGTGCGTGGGGGCGCTGCTGCTGTCGGTGGTTTTGATCCTGCCGCTGTTGTTCGTGGTGCACTACCATTTCCCCAAACTCGACGCGCTGATGAACGTCCTCATCCTGCTGCCCTTCGCGGTGCCGCCGGTGGTGTCATCGGTGGGCCTGCTGCAGTTGTACGGCAGCGGGCCGATGGCCATGGTCGGCACGCCGTGGATCCTGATCGGTTGCTACTTCACCATCGCCCTGCCATTCATGTACCGGGCGATCACCAACAACCTGCAGGCGATCAACCTGCGCGACCTGATGGACGCCGCCCAACTGCTCGGGGCCAGCACCTGGCAGGCGGCGTTCCTGGTGGTGCTGCCGAACCTGCGCAAAGGCCTGATGGTTGCCCTGTTGCTGTCGTTCTCGTTTCTGTTCGGCGAGTTCGTCTTCGCCAACCTGCTGGTCGGCACCCGCTATGAGACCTTGCAGGTGTACCTGAACAACATGCGCAACAGCAGCGGCCACTTCAACAGCGCGCTGGTGATCTCGTACTTCGCCTTCGTGCTGGTACTCACCTGGGTCGCCAACCGCCTGAACAAGGACAAGACCTGACATGAGCTTCGTCAGCGTACAGCAACTGCACAAACGCTATGCCGGCACCCCGGTGTTCGAGAATATCGACTGCCAGATCGAACGCGGCGAATTCGTCACCCTGCTCGGCCCCTCCGGGTGCGGCAAATCCACCCTGCTGCGCTGCATCGCCGGGCTGACCCCGGTGGACAGCGGGCGCATACTGCTCGATGGCCAGGACATCGTGCCCCTGAGCCCGCAAAAGCGCGGCATCGGCATGGTCTTCCAGAGCTACGCGCTGTTCCCCAACATGACCGTGGAGCAGAACGTCGCCTTTGGCCTGCGCATGCAAAAGGTCAAGGCTGACGAAAGCCTTGCCCGGGTGCGTGAGGTGCTGGATCTGGTGGAGCTGGGCAGCTTCGCCGGGCGCTACCCGCACCAGTTGTCCGGTGGCCAGTGCCAGCGCGTGGCGCTGGCCCGTTCGCTGGTGACCCGCCCGCGCCTGCTGCTGCTCGACGAGCCGCTGTCAGCGCTGGATGCGCGCATCCGCAAGCACCTACGCGAACAAATCCGCGCCATCCAGCGTGAACTGGGGCTGACCACCATTTTCGTCACCCATGACCAGGAAGAAGCGCTGACCATGTCTGACCGCATCTTCCTGATGAACCAGGGCCGCATCGTTCAGAGCGGCGATGCCGAAACCCTCTATACCGCGCCCGTGGACCTGTTCGCCGCGGGTTTTATCGGCAACTACAACCTGCTCGACCCAGACAGCGCCAGCCGCCTGCTGCAACGCCCGGTGGCCAACCGCCTGGCCATCCGCCCGGAATCCATCACGTTGGGCCTGAATGGCGAGCTGGACGGTGAAGTGCGCAGCCATAGCCTGCTGGGCAACGTCATCCGTTACCGCGTGCGGGTGCGCGACGTGGAACTGGTGGTCGACGTGCTCAACCGCTCGTCCGCCGACCTGCATGCGGACGGCCAGCGGGTATCCTTGTCGATCGACCCCACGGCGCTACGTGAAGTGGCCTAGGAGACAGCAACAATGGCACTGGCAATTTTCGATCTGGATGAAACCTTGATCCACGGTGACTGCGCCTCGCTGTGGAGCGAGCAGATGGCCCGCTTGGGCTGGGTCGACGGCAAGGCATTCCTGCGTCGCGACCATGAGCTGATGGAGGCCTATGGCAAGGGCCACCTGCAGATGGAGGACTACATGGCCTTCAGCCTGGAGCCCATTGCCGGGCGCACCCTGGAAGAGGTTGAACACCTGGTGCAGCCGTGGGTGGAAGACGTCATCGAACCGATCATTTTCGGCGACGCCTGCCGCTGCATTGCCGAGCATCGCAGGCGTGGCGACCGTGTCCTGATCATCTCCGCCTCGGGCACGCACCTGGTTGGGCCGATTGCGGCGCGGCTGGGGGTGGACGAGTACCTGGCGATCGAGCTGGAGGCGGTGAACGGGGTGTACACCGGCAAGACCCACGGCGTGCTGACCTACCGTGAGGGCAAGATCACCCGCTTGCTGGAATGGCTGGATCAGGAACAGGAGAACCTGGAGGGGGCGAGTTTCTATTCTGATTCGCGCAACGATTTGCCGCTGTTGTTGAAGGTGGACCACCCGCATGTGGTGAACCCGGATGCGGTGTTGCGCGAACATGCCCAGATCAATGGGTGGCCCATCTTGAGCTGGGCTTGAGGATCATGGGGGCTGCTTGGCAGCCCCCAGCAATCTCAAACCAAACTGGGATCGATCACCATCACCAGCTTGCCCGACACCTGGTTGCTCTCAAGTTCGGCATAGGCCGCCTGGGCAAATTCCACCGGGTAGGTGTCCACCAACTGCGGCGACAAACGCCCTTCGGCGAACAACGGCCACACCTGCTGCAGCAACTCGCGCAGCAACTCGGCCTTGAAGCCATCATCACGGTTACGCAGCGTCGACCCGGTGATCTCCAGGCGCTTGCCCAGCACCAGCGCCAGGTCGAGGTCGAACGTGCGCCCGCCCATCAGGCCGATGATCACCCAGCGCCCGTCACGCGCCAGCAACTTTAGGTTGAGCGGCCCGTAACTGGCGCCGACCGGGTCGAGAATCACGTCGAATGGCCCCAGACCTTCCAGCGCTTCGAGGTTCTCGTTACGCACCACACCGCCGGCAGCGCCCAGGGCCTGGCAATAGGCCAAGCGGTCCTGCGAGCCAACGCTGACATACACCGGGTTGCCAAACGCCTTGCACAGCTGGATAGCCGCCGAGCCAACGCCACTGGCACCGGCGTGCACCAGCACCTTCTCGCCCGCCTTGACGGCGCCCAACTGGAAGATGTTCAACCATGCCGTGGCGTACACCTCGGGCAGCGCCGCCGCTTCCTGCAGGCTCAGGCCTTCGGGCACCGGCAGCACATGGCGGGCATCCACCACCACTTCCTCGGCCATCGCGCCGCTGGCCAGCAGCGCACACACCCGGTCACCTATGCGCCAGTCGGCGCCCGGGCCCACTTCCTCGATCACCCCGGCGCACTCCAGGCCCATGTACGGGCTGGCGCCAGGCGGTGGCGGGTACAGGCCCTTCATCTGCAACAGGTCGGCGCGGTTAAGCCCCGCAGCCGCCACGCGAATGCGTACTTGGCCGGCGTCAAGGGCCGGGCGTTCGGCCTCGACCCACTCCACATGTCCGTCAACGCCTTGCAATGCCTTCACAGTGCCTCCATAGTTGAATCATGACTGGGCCTGGGGACGCTTACCCCAGGCTTTTTGCAGTATTTGCCCGGCTCCATGGAACCGGCAACGGAAAAGACGGCCTACTATGCGTGATCAATTGCCTCCACGTCGAATCAGCATGAAGCATTTCCTACCCAGCACCGCCCTGGCCCTGATGATCGGCCTGGGCAGCCTCACGCTCGGCGGCAATGCGGCGGCCGCCAACAAGTGGGACAGCCTGCAGCCGGACCGCGACGAAATCGTCGCCAGCCTCAACGTGGTTGAGCTGCTCAAGCGCCATCACTACAGCAAGCCACCGCTCGATGACGCCCGCTCGGTGATCATCTACGACAGCTACATCAAGCTGCTGGACCCGGCGCGCAGCTACTTCACCGCAGCCGACATCGCCGAATTCGACAAGTGGAAGACGCAGTTCGACGACTTCCTCAAAAGCGGCAACCTCGACCCTGGCTTCACCATCTACAAACGCTACCTCGACCGCGTCAAGCAGCGCCTGGACTTTGCCCTGGCCGAGCTGAACAAGGGCGTCGACAAGATTGACTTCACCGCCAAGGAAACCTTGCTGATCGACCGCAAGGACGCCCCGTGGATGAAGAACCAGGTCGAGCTTGACGACCTGTGGCGCAAACGCGTGAAAGACGAAGTACTGCGCCAGAAGATCGCCGGCAAAGAGCCCAAGCAGATCCAGGAAACCCTGACCAAGCGCTACAAGAACCAGCTTGCGCGCCTGGACCAGACCCGTGCCGAAGACATCTTCCAGGCTTACATCAACACCTTCGCCCAGTCCTACGACCCGCACACCAATTACCTGTCGCCAGACAACGCGGAAAACTTCGACATCAACATGAGCCTGTCGCTCGAAGGCATCGGCGCGGTGCTGCAAAGCGACAACGACCAGGTCAAGATCGTGCGCCTGGTGCCAGCAGGCCCTGCGGCCAAGACCAAGCAGGTAGCCCCGGCCGACAAGATCATCGGCGTGGCCCAGGGCAACAAGGAAATGGTCGACGTGGTCGGCTGGCGCCTGGACGAAGTGGTCAAGCTGATCCGCGGCCCGAAGGGCTCGGTGGTACGCCTGGAGGTTATCCCGGCAAGCAATGCCCCGAGCGACCAGACCAGCAAGATCGTTTCGATCACCCGCGAGGCGGTCAAGCTTGAAGAGCAGGCGGCGAAAAAGTCGGTGCTCAAGCTCAAGCAGGATGGCCGTGACTACAAGCTGGGCATTATCGAGATCCCGGCCTTCTACCTTGACTTCAAGGCCTACCGTGCCGGGGATCCGGAGTACAAGAGCACCACGCGCGACGTGAAGAAACTGCTCACCGAACTGCAGAAAGAGAAAGTCGACGGCGTGGTCATCGACCTGCGCAACAACGGCGGCGGCTCCCTGCAGGAAGCCACCGAGCTGACCAGCCTGTTCATCGACAAGGGCCCGACGGTGCTGGTTCGCAACAGCGACGGCCGCGTCGACGTGCTCGAGGACGAAAACCCGGGCGCCTTCTACAAAGGCCCGCTGGCACTGCTGGTCAACCGCCTCTCGGCTTCGGCCTCGGAGATCTTCGCCGGCGCCATGCAGGACTACCACCGCGCACTGATCATCGGTGGCCAGACCTTCGGCAAAGGCACCGTGCAGACCATTCAGCCACTCAACCATGGTGAACTGAAACTGACCCTGGCCAAGTTCTACCGGGTTTCCGGGCAGAGCACCCAGCACCAGGGCGTACTGCCGGACATCGACTACCCGTCGATCATCGACACCAAGGAAATCGGCGAGAGCGCCCTGCCCGAGGCCATGCCGTGGGACACCATCCGCCCGGTGGTCAAGCCTGCGGCCGACCCGTTCAAGCCGTACCTGGCCCAGCTCAAGGCGCAGCATGAAGCGCGCAGCGTCAAGGATGCCGAGTTCACCTACATCCGCGACCGCTTGGCCCTGGCTCAGAAGCTGATGAGCGAGAAAACCGTCAGCCTCAACGAACAGGACCGCCGTGCCCGCCACGATGAGATCGAGGGCAAGCAACTGGCCCTGGAGAACATCCGCCGCAAGGCCAAGGGCGAAGAGCCGCTCAAGGAGCTGAAGAAGGAAGACGAGGACGCGCTGCCGGCCGAGGATGAAACCACCAAGCCGGAAGACGACGCCTACCTGTCCGAGACGGGGCGCATCCTGCTCGACTACCTGAGCGCCAGCTCGCAGGTGGCCAAGCACTGATGTGCTGCGCTGTTTAACAAAAGGGCCGGGTGTGAAAACACCCGGCCCTTTTTGTAGGAGCGGTGGCTGTCAGGCGGTTTCCGGATAGGGGTACTCAAATACCCTGACGACTTCCGAGGCATGCCACGACGCCGCCTCCATGCCATCAACCGGCCCGGCAAAGCGGCCCAGCCGCTCGACGCATTCGAAAAACCCGGTACGCGGCAGGCGGCTGGCGCCCTGGCTGATAACCAGCGAACTGCGCAACGGCTGCTCGGCGCGCGCATCGATCACGGCCAGGTACTCCAACGCGGCAGTCAGCGTCTGCATGGCCGGGCTGGGCAGTTGCAAGCGCTCGATGAGCGCGCGATACGTCAGCAAATGACGTTGACGACGGGCCAGGTCAAGCTCGTCCAGCAGGTTCTGCCAGTGCTGGCGGCTGATCCTGACCTGGCTCATGATGGCTCACTCCAACCCGCCACGCCCAGGTGCCAGGCCAGGGCGCGGCGGATGGCGGCGTCCGGCTGTCGCTCGCCTGATTCGATCATGGCCAGATAGGCCGGGCTGACACCGACGTTGCGCGCCAGTAGCTCAGGGGCAATGCCCTTTGCCTCACGTATCTGCGCCACCTCGCTGAAAGCCGGCAAGGGCGCACTGGCGGCACTGACCGGCGTTTCACTGGCGCTTGCCTCGGCAGGCGCCTGCCCTGCTGCCTTCAACAGTGCCTGGTACTGCTCCCAGGGAACGACTGCGTACTCGGGCTGACCGTCCCGGCTAATAACCTGAATACCCATTACAACCCCCTTACGTGGGATTACGGCATGTAATCCATAGGCATAATCCTTATGCCAATTATATTACCAAGTACGGGAGTGTGTGCAGCTCAGGCTGATTTCACTGCGTATTACGTTCCAGGCGCAAGGCTTCGGGGGAGTTCGGCAAGCGCTCGACCACCCGCAACCGCTCTGGCGCCTGGCTGTCGCGCCAGGCTTTGAAACGCCCCAGCTCATCCGCGACGGTTTTCAGCACCCAGCCCAGCACGGCAATATCGTCGAGGAACCCGACCCCCAGCAACCAGTCGGGGATGGCATCGATAGGGCTGACGAAGTACAGCAGGCCGGCAACGATGGTCACCAATGCCTTGGGGCTGATGGCGCGGTACTCGCCCCGCCACCAGGCCAGGCACAGTGACTGCAGCAGCTTTACATCCTCGCGCAGCTGACCGATCCGTGGGCCTTTGCGGGCCACAGCGAACAACAGGGCCGGTAACCGGCCGCGGCTGAGCAGGCGCTCGGCCAGCGGCAGGAAACGGGCGAAATTCCAGGGTGCGCTCATGGAGCCTCCGAGAGGGAGGTTATCCACATTTATTGTGGATAACCTTGTGAACAGGGCGAAGTTTCTGACGTCAGGTGCCCACTAGGCAAGGGTCCCGGTCAGATCGGGCGTTTTTTACACAGTCGTTTCAGTTGCGCAAACGATTTGCGTCAGAAGCATCCTACTTCATCACGCTGCTATTGCTCGGACAGTATCAGCCGACAGAGGTTCTTCCAAGCGCCTACCGCCGAAACGAAAACGCCCCGTCAAGACGGGGCGTTTTCTGCAAAAGCAGCCAGTATTACTTGGCCGGTTCTTCTGCTGGGGCTTCGGCAGGCGCTTGCGCCGGTGCTTCGGCTTCCGGCTCTGCACCTTGCAGTTGTGCCGGGTCCTTGATGGCGATCAGCTCAAGGTCGAATACCAGTACCGAGTTGGCTGGGATCAGCGGGCTCGGGCTCTGGGCGCCGTAAGCCAGTTCGGCCGGGATGAACAGCTTGTACTTCTCGCCGACGTGCATCAGTTGCAGGCCTTCGACCCAACCTGGAATGACGCCGCTGACCGGCAGGTCGATCGGGCTGCCGCGTTCGACGGAGCTGTCGAACACCTTGCCATCGGTCAACTTGCCTTCGTAATGAACGGTGACCACGTCAGTCGGCTTGGGCTGCGGGCCGTCGGCCTTCTTGATCACTTCATACTGCAGGCCCGAAGTGGTGGTGACCACGCCTGGCTTCTTGGCGTTGTCTTCGAGGAACTTCTTGCCGGCGGAAGCGGCTTCTTCGCTGGCCTTGGCCAGACGCTCTTCGGCGCGCTTCTGCAGCGAGGTGAAGGCCTCGACCAGCTCTTCGTCCTTGATGCGCTGCTCTTTCTTGCTGACCGCGTCTTCGATGCCCAGCGCGACCGCTTTGGAGTCAAGGTCTTCCATGCCTTCCTGAGCCAGGCTTTTGCCCATATTCAGGCCGATACCGTAGGAGGCTTTCTGTGCCGGAGTCTTCAGCTCGGGGCTGCTGGCCTGTTGGTCGCAGCCAGCCAATACGAGGCCTACCAGGGCAACCGCAGCCGCCAAACGATGCTGTTTCATGCTATTTCCTTGTTCATGCGCCATAAGGGCAATCAGGGTAAAGCCGCGAGCTTAGCAGGCGGCCGTGACCAATGGCTACCGGCATAGGAGCGGGTAAACACTGATTAGTTCAACAGCCTTGCATGCATCAGAAAAGCCTTAATTAGTGCAAAAGATCATTCGTTACGCTTTGTATCGACCAAGATATACCATAACGCTATCATCTGCCGCTTTCAGGATGCTGGCCCGGGCGCGGCCAGGCTGTCTAGAACGGGCTTCAGGGATGCACAATGAGATGGGACGGAGCAGTAACTTTCGGTGATTACTGGCTGGGCTACACCGGCAAGACCGACCAAACCGCAGCCCACGCCCACGTCGCCATCCAGCTGTGCATCGGCCTGCGCTACGACATCACCGTGGAGTTCGGTAACCATACCCTCAGTGCACCGGGGGTACTGATCGGGCCCTCCGTCGACCATCGCTCGTTGCCCAACGCCGACCGCGTTGCCTTCCTTTACTTCTACCCGGACGCGCCGCTTGGCCGCGCATTGAAAGCCCTGCTCGACGAGAGCGGCAAGGCAGCGGTCAGCCCTGACATCGTCGATTGCGTGCGCCAGGCGGCCAACTTCGATGAGGTAGTCGCAGCCCTGGAACTCAAGCTGGTGCCCCCTGACAGCTTCGACCCACGCCTGTCCAATGCCCTGCACCTGCTGCGCCAGGACTGGGCGGGCATCGGCGCGGTGTCGCGCGCGGCCAGCGCGGTAGGCCTGTCCAGCCCACGCCTGCGCTTTTTCGCCACGCACCAGATGGGCGTGCCACTGTCGCAATGGATCATCTGGCGCAAGCTCGAACGTGCCTGCCATGCCCTCGCCCACGACGCCAGCCTCAGCGATGCCGCCATCGCCGGCGGCTTCGCCGACCAAGCCCACCTCACCCGCATGATGCGGCGCATGGTCGGCATGTCGCCCAGCCGCGTCGCCGTGGTACTGCGCAATACAAGCGATTCGTTCAAGAATCAGCAGTTCTAAATCGCCATCATCCCCTCCAGCCCGCGCCGATCGGGGTCTCCACCCAGGCGCAGGGCCGCTTGCCGGCCGTTGCCACTGAAACACAGGCACACAGGTCGGCTTTTTTAATCGCTCCGGTTCCTTGGCCCCCTTGCGGCTGCCAGGCAGACGGGCCACTTCATCAACCTAGCGAGCAAGGAGTGCTAGTCCATGTCTGGACAAACGCGGCTGACCGTTTTCCTTACCGGCGGAGCCGGTGTACTGGGCGATACCCTGATCGACCAACTGGCCGAGCGCTATCACCTGGTCTGCCTGACCCGGCGCAGCAGCATTCGCCACCCTGGGGTCGAAACCCTGCGCGGTGACATCTGCCAACCGCACATGGGCCTGTCCCACGCGGACTACCTGGCGCTGACCAAACGGGTCGACTGGGTCATCCACTGCGCGGCTATTACCCGCCTGGATGGCCATGCCGAAGCGGTGTTCTCGGTCAATTACCAAGGCACCGAGCAGGTGCTGCAGTTTGTCCGCGATGCCGACGTACCGCTGTACCACATCAGCACTGCCTTCACCCACCCCTGTGACTACCACCCAGGGGTGATGCCCTCGACCCCGTACGAAGTGGTCAAGCGCCAAGCCGAGACCCTGGTGCGTGAGGCCGGCGTACCGGTTTCGATCTTTCGCCCGTCGATCATCATCGGCGACAGCCACAGCGGCCACATGCCCATGCTGCAGGGCTTTCACCTGACCATGGGGCTGATGATGTCGGGCTACCTGCCGATCATCCCCTGCCCTGAGGGCGGCCGTGTCGATGTCATCGCCCGCGACGTGGCAGCTGCCGGCATCGCCAGTGCGCTGGATCAGCGCCTGATCGGTGACGACTACTTCCTCACCAACGGCCCACAGGCGCTGGATATCCGCACCCTGCTCGACCTCATGTGCGAACAAATGCAAGACCAGAGCACACCCTTCCAGCGCCCGCGCTGCATGAACCCGGACATCTACGAACGCCTGGTACGCCCGGTGTTCCTGCCGGCCCTCGAAGAGAACATCCGCGCAGCCCTCGGCCGGGCGACCCAACTGTGCCGCTACGCCAGCCTGCTGCAGCCGCTGCCCAGCTCCCTGGAGCAACTGTTGCCGGCCCAGCGCCTGGCCCAGCGCTCACCGCGCCAGGAGTTGGCGCTTACCTTGGCATGCCTGGCGCCCAAGCTTTCGGCCATGCAACGCATGCTGAAGATTCCGGCAGCGGGCGAGCGCCGTGGCGAACTGGCCATGGAGGCCTGAACGATGAACAGCTTCACCCCCCTGCCCGAAGGGCTTGATGCCGAGCGCGTGCGCGCGCAGTACCGTGACCATGTCAATGCGGGTTATGCCCGCCTGGCCTCGATGATGAACCTGCCCATCGAGGTGGGTGCCGAAGGCGTCTATCTGTACGACATGGACGGCAATCGCTACCTGGATGCCGGTGGCTATGGCGTGTTCCTGCTCGGGCATTCGCACCCGCAGGTCGTCGAGCAGGTCAGCCGCCAGCTGCACAGCCACCCGATGGCCAGCAAGCTGATGCTCAACCCGTTCCAGGCCCAGGCCGCTGCGGCCCTGGCTGCGGTATGCCCAGACCCGCTGCAGTATGTGTACTTCTGCAACTCCGGCACCGAAGCCACCGAGGCGGCGCTCAAGCTGGCCTGGCTCAATGGCTGCCAGCACGTGATCTCTACCCAGGGTGGTTACCACGGCAAGACCCTTGGCGCACTGGCGGTCACCGGCAGGGCTCTGTATCGCACACCGTTCGCCGACCGCCTGGGCGACAGCCATTTCGTGCCCTTTGGCGATGCCGAGGCGCTACGCCTGCAATTGCAGGCACAACCCGAACGCACCTGCGTGATCCTTGAGCCGGTACAGGCCGAAGCCGGGGTGATCGTGCCTGCGGCCGGCTACCTGCAGCAGGTGCGCAAACTGTGCGACCAGTACGGCGCAATCCTGATTGCCGATGAAATCCAGTCTGGCCTGGGCCGCACCGGTCGCTGGTGGGCCTGCGACCACGAGGCAGTGGTGCCCGACATCCTGCTGGTCGGCAAGAGCCTGTCCGGTGGCTGCGTGCCGGTCAGCGCCATGGTCTGCAACGCCGACATGCAGGCGCCGCTCAATCGCAACCCGTTGATGCACACCTCCACCTTCGGCGCCAACCCGCTGGCCATGGCCGCAGTGATGGCGACCCTCGACGTGATGCAGCGCGAACAGCTGGTGGAGCGCGCCGCAGCCCTGGGCCAACGCCTGCAGCTGGGCCTGCAGAGCGTGCTGCGGCAACACCCGCGCGGCGCACAGGTGCAGTTGCGTTGCGCCGGCCTGCTGCTCGGCCTCGAGTTCGTCGACGCCGGGCTGGCGGCAAACATGGTCATGCACCTGATCGACCAACGCATCGTGGTCAACCATTCGCTCAACGATCACCGGGTAATCCGCCTGACACCGCCAGCCCTGTACAGCGACAGCGACGTTGAATGGCTGCTTGGCGGTTTCGCCCGCGCCCTTGCCCGCACCTTCGAATAGGACACCGAAATGAAAGAAGTCAGCCTGACCGCCCATGTTCCCAGCCAGAGTGCCGAACAGGTCTACGCCGCCATCAGCAACTTCAGCCTCTACCCCCAGCTGTGCGAATCGGTGCGCAACATCGAGATCGAATCGATCCATGAGCACGAGGTGCTGAGCAACTGGGAGGTGAACTTCCACAGCGGCATTCTCAAGTGGCAGGAACGCGATGTCTTCGACCCCGACAACCTGCATATCCACTTCCGCCAGACCGCAGGCGACATCGACCACTTCTCCGGCTCCTGGCAAGTCAGCGAAACCGCCGAGGGCGCCAGAATTGCCTTCCGCTCGTGCTTCGACCTGGGCCTGCCGATGCTTGCCGACATGCTCGACCCGGTAGCGCGGCAAGCCATCCACGACAACATCAGCGCCATCATCAGTGGCCTGTTCCCGAACAGCCAGATCAAGGATTGATGCCATGCCGTTGCCACTCCTGCAAAACGCCAGGCAAACCCTGAACCGCTTTGCCCCAGGCTTCGCCGACCTGCTGACAGAACTGCCATTCGAGCAGCGCGAGGCGGCAGGCAGCCCGGTGGTGGACTGGTTCAAGCAGAACGGGCCGGTTGCCTTGCTGGTGCCCGGGGCTGGCGGTGGCCTGGGGGCCAGCGCGCGCCAAGCGCTGCATGTGCAGCTTGCCCTCGGCGCCTTGTCGCCCTCGCTGGCTGTGGCCAGCACCATGCATCAGTTTTCCGTGGCCAGCCTGGTCGCGGTTGCCGCCAAGGGCACAGGCGCCGAAGGCCTGCTGTTGTCAGCCATCGCCCGGCAGCGCCTGCTGCTGGCGTCCGGCTTCGCTGAGGGCGTGCCCGGTGGCGGCATCCTCGATGCCGGCATGGAAGCCTTGCAACTGGCCGACGGCGTACGCCTGAGCGGCAGCAAGCAACCGTGCAGCCTGACCCGCTCGATGGACCTGCTGACTGCCAGCTTCAGCCGGGCCAGCGAGCACGGCGAAGAGCTGATGATCGCCCTCATCCCCGCGTCCGCACCGGGCATCAGCCACCACCCGTTCTGGGGCAACAGCGCTCTGGCCGGTGCACAGAGCCTGGAACTGCGCCTGGAGGATGTGTACGTCAGCGAGAAGATGATCTTCTCCGCCGGGTTGAAGTCGCAGCTGGGCGATGTACAGACCATCGGTTTCATCTGGTTCGAGCTGCTGATCAGCGCCAGTTACCTGGGGGCCTGCATGGGCCTGGTGGAGCGGGCGATCGACGAGCGCCGCTGGAGCGACCAGCAACGGGTGCAACTGGCCTGCCAACTGCAATTGTGCCTGAGCGCCCTGGAGGGCTTGGCGCATGAGGTCGATCAGCTGCAAGGCGACGCCGATGACTTGCTCGCGCGCCTGCTGCTGACCCGCTACGGCATCGAGCAGCAACTGGCCAGCGCCTCCGACCTGGCCCACCAGATGCTCGGTGGCCTGGCCTTCATCCGCTCGAACCTGAGTTGCGACTGGCTGGCCAGCACCCGTGGCCTGCAGTTCCACCCTCCCGGGCGTTTCAGCATGACGGCCAACCTCGACCGCTACCTGCATGGCGCCACCTTCAGCATTGCCAATGGAGTCACCCTGTGAAACTGCTCAACAAGATCGTCGTCATCACCGGCGCGGCACGCGGCCTAGGCCTGGAAACCGCGCGCAAGCTCAAGCAGCAAGGTGCAACCGTGATCGGCATCGACCGGCTCGAACCGCACACGGCCCTCAACTTCGATGCCTACTACCTGCTCGACCTGTGCGACCGCGAGCGCCTGGACGAAGCCGCCGCCTCGATCCTGGAGCGCTTCGGCGACATCGACATCCTGGTCAACAATGCCGGGGTGCTGACCTTGGAGCGCGGCGAGACGGGGGTTAACGACGACGTGCGCCGCGCCCTGGAAATCAACCTGCTGGCCCCCTGGCAGTTGACCTCGCGGTTCTTGCCGGCGCTGCTGCGCACGCAGGGCAAGGTGGTCAACGTGTCTTCGCTGTTTGCCCTGGTGAACGCGCCCTACGTCGCCGCCTATGCCACCAGCAAACGGGCCATGAGTGCCTATTCGGATGTACTGCGTATGCAGTACCCCGGGCAACTGGACGTGGTAACGGTGTTCCCTGGGTTCATCGACACGGCCATTCACGACCCGGCCGAACGGGTCGGCCTGTCGGTCAAGCGCCTGGTCAGCTTCAAGCGCGGCGAGCGCGTGCTGCTGTCGCTGGAAGAAAAACTCGATGACGCCAGCAATGGCCTGGTACGTGCCTGCACCCAGCGTGGCCTGCGCAACCGTGGCCTGACCTTCCTCGGCAGCGTGGCCATGTACACCGCCCGCTGGCTGCCGAGCGTGGTCGACGCGTTCATCAGCCTGCGCCTGCGCCGCTTGAGCAACGCCGGGCAGCTGTCGCTCAAGCCCGAACTGATCGACTGAGGGCAGGCCGATGACGCAACTGGCACTGGACAAGCCCACGCTACGCCCGGACCGCAGCCTGCTCAAGCCGTCGGCGCTGGAAACCACCTGGGTGGTCGGCTATGCGTTGCTGCTGTTCGCCGTCCCGTTGGCAGTACTGGTGGAGACCCTCAGCCAGCTGCCGCAGGCATGGCCGCTGGCCCTTCCACTGCTGCTGCCGGCGGGTTACGGCCTGTTTCTGCAGGGCATCCTGGGTCACGAGGGCTTCCACTTCAACCTTAGCGAAAACCGCCTGTACAGCTGCATGCTGGCGGTGTTGCTGAGCTCGATGCTGACCGGCTTCTGCGTCACCGGCTACTTCGTCGACCACTGGCAGCACCATCGCCATAACGGCAGCCCCAAGGACCCGGACTGGCGCCTGCTGCGGCGCTATCGCCTGGCCGTGACCCGGCTGCTGGTGTCACGCCTGCATGCCACCGCCTGGTACCTGCTGCAGACCGTGCGCCTGGCCCTGCCCGGCGCCAAGGTCGAAGGCACGCTGCCGCTTCCGGACAAGCAGATCCGCTTGCTGGCCAGGGTCAATCTGGCCTGCCAACTGCTGTGGCCGGCGCTGTGGCTGGCGCTGGCGACGAAGTGGCCGGTGCTGCTGCCGGCGATGGCTGGGTGCCTGTTGCTGGCCTTGTTGATTTCCGCGCTCAACGCCTATCAGGAGCATGCCTTCGAGGCCTGCGTCGACCGGCCGGTGGCACGCTCGCGCACCGCCTGGCTGAGCACCCTGCTGCACCTGGGCTCCAACTATCACCTGGAGCACCACCTGTACCCGCGGGTGCCGTGCTGGCGCCTGCCACGGCTGCACCGCCAATTGCTCGCCAGCGGTTGGTACGAAGGCCGCCAGGCGCTGCTCGAACCGCGTTTCTTCGGCGCCTTGCGCTACTGCAAGGCACGTTTCCCCTATGCCGGCGCCTGGCAAGCAATGCCACCGCCAGGCCGCCCCGGGCAGTAACCAGCGCCCGGTACACCGCCCCCACACTCAAGGAGCCGAGTATGTCTTTTGATGTTGATGCAATGATCGAGAATGAACGCCGCACCCTGCTGGCACACCCCCTGTTCGCCAGGATCAGCTCGCTGGATGACGTGCGCCTGCTGATGGAGAACCACGTGTTCGCCGTGTGGGATTTCATGACGCTGCTCAAGCGTATCCAGCGCGACCTGACCTGCGTCACCCTGCCCTGGCTGCCGCCGCGGCACATCATTGCCGCGCGGCTGATCAACGAGATCGTCACCGGCGAAGAAACCGACGAGCACCCTGGCGGCGGCTTCATCAGCCACCTGGACCTGTACCTCAGCGCCATGGACGAGATTGGCGCCGACACTGGCCCGTTCCGTCAATTCCAGGCCCTGCTGCAAGCAGGCGTGCCACTGGCCCAGGCGTTGACCAACGTCGACATCCCGCTGCCGGCCAAGGTATTCGTCAGCAAGACCCTCGACGTTGCCCTGCATGGCTCGACCGAGCAGGTACTGGCGTACTTCTTCTTCGGCCGCGAGGACATCATCCCCGACATGTTCGGCGGCCTGCTGCAGCGCTGGGCGATCGAGGAAGCCAGCGTGCCGATGCTGACCTACTACCTCAAGCGCCACATCGAGATGGACGGTGACGATCACGGCCCGGCGGCCAAACGCATCATCGCCGAGATCGTCAGCGAACCCGCACAGCAACAGGCGCTGGCCAAGAGTGCAGCCGATGCGCTGGTAGCCCGTACCGTGCTGTGGGACGGCGTGTTCGAACTGCTCAACCAGCGCGCCACCGCGACTGCGCAAGCCACTTGCGTGGCGGCAGCCAGCTGAGCATTGCCCCTTGCCTGCGCAGGCCGCAGGCAAGGGGCAATGGCCTTAAACGACAAGGACGAGAGCGTGTGACATGGTGAAAGGCAAGTACACCAAGTTGGCAGTATCGGTGCTGGTCATCGCAGGCCTGGCCGTACTGGGGCTGCAACGCTGGCAATACGCAAAGCAGTACGTCAGCACCGACAACGCCGAAGTGGAAGGCGTGATCATCCCTATTCGGGCCAGGCTGAGCGGCGTGGTGGTACAAGTGCCAGTGCACGAGAACACCCGGGTGAACCAGGGAGACCTGCTGTTCCAGGTGCGTGAGGACGAATACCAGCAGCGGCTCGAACAGGCCCGAGCCAATTATCTGGGCGCGCTGGTCGCCACAGGCCAGGGCGGCATGCCTGGCCTGATGGACAGCCAGGTGCGCAGTGCCGCCGCACGCAGCCAGGCAGCACAGGCCACCATCGGACAACTGGTGGCCAACGCCGAGCAGGCCCGCAGCGACTATCGGCGCACGCAACGGCTGGCCGAGCAGGGTGTGGTCAGCACCCAGGACCTGGAAGCCGCGCGCGCCCGCTTCGATGCCCTGAACCATCAATTGCAGGCTGCCCGGGACAACTCCACTGCCGCCCGTGAAGGCACCTTGGCCAACCAGGCGGCACTGAAGGTGGAAGAGTACCGGATCAAGGCAGCCGAATCGGCCTTGGCCCTGGCCCGTATCGAGCTGCAGGATACCCGGCAGGCCTCGCCACGGGCCGGGGTCATCGTGCACAAGGATGTGCAGCCTGGGCAATTCGTGGTGGCCGGGCAAAAGCTGCTGAGCCTGGTCAGCACCGAGCGCATGTGGGTGGTGGCCAACTTCAAGGAAACCCAGATCGGCCGAGTACGGGTCGGCCAACCGGCACGCATCAGCGTCGACGCCTTTCCCGGGCAGCAGTTCGAGGGTGTGGTGCACAGCCTGGTACCGGCCACCGGTGCGCGGTTCTCGCTGCTGCCGCAGGAGAACGCCACCGGCAACTTCACCAAGGTGGTGCAGCGCATCCAGGCACGGATCGAGTTCCGGCAACTGCCCACGACCATGCAACAGGCACTTAGCCAAGGCATGAGCGTGTTCGTCGAGGTCGATACCCGCGACAGCGGGCAGGCACTATGAAGTCGCCCTGGCTGGTGGCCGTGACGGTTACCTTGATCTCGATGATGGAGCTGCTCGACGTGACCATCGTCAACGTCGCCATTCCAAGCCTGATGGGCAGCTTTGGCGCGTCGGTGGACGAAATCTCCTGGATCTCTACCGGTTACATCGTGGCCAATGTGGTGATCCTGCCAGCCAGCGGCTGGCTGTCTGCCTGGTTTGGCCGGCGCCGCTACTACCTGGTGTCATCGGCGCTGTTCGTGCTGGCGTCACTCGGTTGCGCCGTGTCCCAGGAGCTCTGGCAGCTGGTGCTGTGGCGCGTGATACAAGGCCTGGCCGGGGGCGGCCTGCTGGGCATCTCGCAGGCGATCATCTATGACGTGTTCCCCAAGGAGAAGGTCAGCTCAGGCATGGCCTTGTATGGCGTCGGGGTGATGATGGGGCCGACCCTCGGCCCGTCGGTGGGGGGCTACCTGATCGATGAGTTCTCCTGGCACTGGATCTTCCTGATCAACCTGCCCATTGGTGCGCTGGCCCTGCTGCTGGCCTGGCTGTGCGTGGGCGACTCGCCCAACGAGCGGCGCCCGCAGAGCATCGACTACCTGGGCTTCCTGTTGCTTGCCGTCGGTGTCGGCAGCTTGCAGATCCTGCTGGAGCGCGGCGAGCACTGGGACTGGCTGGAGTCGGACCTCAGCCTGCTGTGCCTGGCCCTGGCGCTGCTTGGCCTGGTGGGCTTCTGCTACTGGGAGCGGCGGGTGAGCAACCCGATCGTCAACCTGGCGCTGTTCAACAACCGCGAGTTCCTGCTGGGTTCGGTGTGCGCCTTCTGCGTCGGTTTCGGCCTGTACAGCACGCTGTTCATGGTGCCCCTGCTGCTACAGACGCTGCTCGAACAAAGTGCCTACCAGAGCGGCCTGGTGATCTTCCCTGGGGCCCTGGCCAGCGCGGTCAGCACCTTGGTGATCGGCAAGCTGTCGCAGGAAAACCGCATCGATGAGCGCTACTTCATCTGCGTGGGCATCCTGGTCTACGGCTACGCCATGTACCTGCATACCCAGTTCACCCTGCAGAGCAACCCCGACACACTGTACTGGCCGCTGATCATCCGGGGGTTCGGCCTGGGCATGATCTTCGTGCCGCTGACCAACCTGGCCATGCGCCAACTGCCGGTACAGCTGATCTCGGTAGGTTCGGGCGTGCTCAACCTGATGCGCCAGCTCGGAGGCAGCGTCGGTATCGCCATCGCCGCCACCCTGCTCACGCGTTTTTCCTGGGCGCGCTACCGGCAGCTCGCCGAGCATGTCGACGAAAACCGCCTGGTCACCAGCGGCTGGGACCTGGCCAGCCTCGACCCGCGGCGGCTCTCCACCGAGCTGCTCGGCGCTGACCAGGCCAACGCCCTGCTGGCCTTCGTCCAGGCCCGGGAGCAGGCGCAGATGCTCGGTTTCAGCATGCTCTTCGGCCTGCTCGGTGCGGTGATGCTGATCGGCGTCCCGATGGTGCTACTGATGCGCAACCCCCGCCAACACAAGCCCTCACTTGCAAAGGAGTCCGCGACGTGCTCGGACAATGCACACGAATCCGCCTAGCGGTGCTGATACTGGCGCTGGTCTGCGCCAGCCCCGTACAGGCCCGCGACCTGTACCAGACCTACCAGCAGGCCCTGGGGCATGACATGGCCTATGCCGCCGCCCAGCAACGCCAGCTGGCGGCCGCGCAAAAGGCCCCGCAGGGGCTCGCCACGTTGCTGCCGCACCTGTCCCTGGAAAGCGGCGCAGCCTGGGTCGACCGCGAGCACAGCGGGGCGGCCAGCCGCAACCGCGACAACTCCAATGCCTACGCGCTGGTATTGATCCAGCCCCTGCTGCGCTGGCAGAACGTCATCGGCCATGAACAGGGCAAGGCCCTGGCAACGGCGGGCGAAATCGACCTGCTGGCCGCGCGCCAGGACCTGATACTGCGCGTGGCCGACGCCTACTTCGAGCTGTTGCTTGCCGAAGACCAACTGGGCACCAGCCGCCAGCAAATGCAGACCCTTGGCCAGCAGCTGGACAAGGCACAGCGCTTTCGGCGCGAGGGCTCGGGGACCGAAAACGAAGTGCAGCGCATCCAGGCCCGCTACGACCTGGCGCAGGCCGAACAGATTGCCGCCGGCAATGCCTTGCGCCTCAACCAGCAGGCATTGGCGAGGCTGACCGGCAGCACGCCGGGCGAGTTGGCCAGGCTCGATGACGAGGTGGCGTTCAGTGGCCCGCAACCGGCCCGGCTGGATGCCTGGACCGACCAGGCACGCCAGCACAACCTGAAGGTGCAGGCCGCCGAGGTGCGCCAACTGATCGCCGAGCAGGAAGTGGAAAAACAACGAGCCGGCCACCTGCCAACCCTCGACCTGGTGGCCGCGCATGGCCGTTTTGCCTCGGTCGGTGGCAGCCTTTACGACGTCACCGTACCCGAGGAGAAATACACCCAGACGGTGGTTGGCGTGCAACTGAGCGTGCCGCTGTATGCCGGTGGCGGTACTCAGAGCCGTACCCGCGAGGCGCGTGCCCTGCAGGGCGCGGCCGAAGATGAGCTGGAAGATGCACGGCGCGAAGCTGATTTCATGGCGCGCCAGGCCTACCTCAACCTGACGGGCGGCATCAGTCAGTACCAGGCCCTGCAACAGGCCATGCGCTCCAGCCAGAGTGACCTGCGGATCACCACGCACGCCTTCGAGGCAGGCGCGCGCATCAGCAGCGACGTGCTGGATGCCGAGCAGCAGCTAACCCGCACCCGCCTGCAACTGGCCCGCCAGCGCTATGCCATCTTGCAGGCGCAGCTACGCCTGATGGCGGCCAGCGGCAGCCTGAGCGATGACAACCTCAAGGCGCTCAGTGCCCTGCTGACAGCACGGGTTCAGGGGTAGCTACCCTCGCGGTACTGCCCCGCCACCTCGCGCAGCACCTCGCACACCCACTGCCCCGGCAGGCTCTGCGGCAAGGCGGCATTGCGACAGATGCCGACCGAGCCGCCCGGCTCGCGCACGCCCAGGTCGAGTTCGACCAGTTCGCCACGGCCAAGGTCGATCAGCACGGCGTCGCGCGGTGCCACCCACACGGCATCACTGCCCAGCAGATAGCGGCGGCTCAAGGCCAACGACAAGGTCTCCAAGCGCTGCGCCGGCAGCTGCACACCACATTGAACGAACAGGCTGTCGGCGTGCTGGCGAATGGTGGTGCCAGGGGGTGGCAAGACCAGCGGATAGCGCCCCACCTGCGCCCGTTCCACTGGCGTGGTGGCCAGCAGCGGGTGCCCCGGCCGCACGACCAGGCTCATCGACTCGCTGTACAGGTGCTCGAACGACAGGCCTTGAATCTGCGGGCTATCGGTCATGCGCCCGACCACCAGCTCCAGCTCACCCAGGCGCAACTGCCCGAGCAACTGCGCACTGGCCCCCGTCACCACGCTGATCAGCAACGCCTCATGACGCTGATGCAGGCGGCACAGCACTTCGGGCATCAACAAGCCCTCGACGGTAGAGAGCACGCCAATGCGCACTTGCGACGGCGCCCGTGCTTCGCCGCGCAGGCTGCTCACGCCATCGCGCAGGGCCTGTACGCTGGGCCCGGCGTAGCGCATGAAGCGGGTGCCGGCCGGGGTCAGTTCGACGCCGTGCCGGCTGCGTTCGAACAGGCGTGCTTCCAGCAGCTCTTCGAGTTCCTTGAGGGTCTTGGAAATCGCTGGCTGGCTGATGGCGAGGCTATCGGCAGCCCTGGCCAGGCTGCCCTGCCGGGCGATTTCCAGGAAGCACAGCAGGTGGCGGTACTTGATGCGGGTGTCGAGGTTCATGGCCTGAAGCTTACCGCATTGGGGGGAGTGGGCAGCTTTTATAGTGCTCGCCGCAGCGTTTTTGTCGCCTGGGAGATCGAGCGCCGCCCGCGCGGCGCTTCGCGGGGCAAGTCGGATCGCCGCACCGCCGCTCCCACATCTGTTTCGGGCCAGTGAGGCCTGTGCCATTTGCGCGCGGCCCCTTGGTGCCTGTCTCGATATCGCGTCGTACAAACAAGGCGGTCGCGCGCAAATGCCACAGGCCTCACTGGCCCGAAACAGATGTGGGAGCGGCGGTGCGGCGATCCGACTTGCCCCGCGAAGCGCCGCGCGGGCGGCGCTCGATCTCCAATACGGCGAAAATCCAACGGCAAACAGCGTCCGGGGCTTCAACAATTCATCACGCCACCGCCAGCTCCACCGCTTCACCATTGATCCGCACCGGCCACACCCGCAGCCGCTGCGCGGCATCCTCCAGGCAATGCCCGCTGTGCAGGCTGAAATGCTGCTTGTAGAGCGGCGCCGCCACCACCAGCTGGCCCTGCACACTCCCCACCAGCCCACGGCCGATGATGTTGGCCCCCGAGCGCGGGTCACGGTTGTCCAACGCATACAACGCCTGCTCCTGCCCTGGCAGATAGAACAGCGCCACCTGGGCCCCCTCGTGCCACACCACCACGCCGGAATCGGCAACCAGGTCGCGGGCCTGGCAGACCGTTTGCCAGTTGGGTTGGTGCGCTACAGCAGTATTTGACAGGTTCATCAGACAGCCTCCTCGACAGTGGGAATCAGGTGCAACGCTGCAGCAGGGCGGCGTTGTTCGCGCTCGCGGACGAAGTGCACGTCCGGGTCGGCGCGGTGGTCGTTGACGAAGGTGCGGAAGCGCTTGAGCTTTTCCGGGTCGTTGAGGGCGTTGGCCCATTCGCATTCATAGTGATCGACCACATGCTGCATCTGTGCTTCCAGCTCGGTTGCCAGGCCCAGGCTGTCGTCGAGGATCACCTGCTTGAGGTAGGCCAACCCCCCCTCCAGGTTTTCACGCCATACCGAGGTGCGTTGCAGCTTGTCGGCGGTGCGGATGTAGAACATCAGCACGCGGTCGATCAGGCGTACCAAGGTGTCGTCGTCCAGGTCGGTGGCGAACAGCTCGGCGTGGCGCGGGCGCATGCCGCCGTTGCCGCAGACGTAGAGATTCCAGCCCTTGTCGGTGGCGATCACGCCGATGTCCTTGCTCTGCGCTTCGGCGCATTCGCGGGTGCAGCCGGATACCGCGAACTTGAGCTTGTGCGGGCTGCGCAGGCCCTTGTAGCGGTCCTCCAGGCGCAGGGCCATGGCCACGCTGTCCTGCACGCCATAACGGCACCAGGTGCTGCCCACGCATGACTTCACCGTGCGGGTCGACTTGCCGTAGGCATGGCCCGTCTCGAAGCCGGCCTCGATCAACTCGCCCCAGATCAGCGGCAGTTCGTGCAACTGGGCCCCAAACAGGTCGATGCGCTGGCCGCCGGTGATCTTGGTGTACAAGTCGTACTTCTTGGCCACCTGGCCAATGACGATGAGCTTGTCGGGGGTGATTTCACCGCCCGGTATGCGCGGCACCACCGAGTAAGTGCCGTTTTTCTGCATGTTGGCCATGAACGTGTCGTTGGTGTCCTGCAGCGGTACCAGCGCCGGGTCCATGATCGGCTGGTTCCAGCACGAAGCAAGGATATTGCCCACCGCCGGCTTGCAGATAGCGCAGCCGACATGGCCTTTGCCATGGCGCACGAGCAGGTCATGGAAAGTGCGGATACCGCCAACTCGTACCAGCCCGTAAAGCTCCTGGCGGGTGTAGGCAAAGTGTTCGCACAGGCTCTTGTCGACCGTCACGCCGCGGGCCGTGAGTTCGTGCTCGAACACCTGCTTGAGCAAGGCCGCGCAGCCGCCGCAACCGCTGGCCGCCTTGGTGCAGCCCTTGACCGAGGCAAGGTCGCTGCAGCCGCTGTCGATGGCGGCGCAGACCGCGCCCTTGCTGACGTTGTGGCACGAGCAGATGGTCGCGCTGTCGGGCAGGGCATCGGCACCCAGGGCCGGAGCGCCGCCCGTTTGTGGCAGGATCAACGCGGCCGGGTCGGCAGGCAGGGCTATACCGTTCTGCGCGTACTGCAACAGGGTGTCGTAGTAGCTGTTGTCACCCACCAGCACCGCGCCCAGCACATGCTTGCCGCTGGCATCCACCACCAGCCGGCGGTAGGCGGCGTTGGCTTCGTCGATGAAGCGGTAGCTGCGCGAGCCTGGCGTGGCGCCATGGGCATCGCCGATCGAGCCGACATCCACGCCCAGCAGCTTGAGCTTGGTCGACATGTCGGCACCGGTGAAGGCAACCGCGGCATCCCCCACCAGCAGCGCCGCCAGGTTACGGGCCATGCTGTAGCCCGGCGCAACCAGGCCGAACACGCTGCCGTTCCACGACGCGCACTCGCCGATGGCGAAGATGCGCGCATCGCTGGTGCGACAGTGGTTGTCGACCACCACCCCGCCCCGCGCGGCAGTGTCCAACCCGCATGCGCGGGCCAGGGCGTCCTGCGGGCGGATGCCGGCGGAGAACACGATCAGGTCGGTTTCCAGGTGTTCGCCGCCGTCGAAGTTCATGCGGTAGCGATAGCCCTCACCGGCACTGATCGACTGGGTGGCGCGGGACAGGTGCACGCCCACGCCCAGGGCCTCGATCTGTGCCTTGAGCGCCGCACCGCCCTCGCTGTCCAGCTGCACGGGCATCAAGCGTGGGGCGAACTCCACCACATGCGCTTCCAGGCCCAGGGACTTGAGTGCATTGGCCGCCTCCAGGCCCAGCAGGCCGCCACCCACCACCACGCCACGCTGGGCATTGCTGGCGGCGGCGCGGATTGCATCGAGGTCGTCGAGGGTGCGGTAGACCAGGCGGGCGTTGCCGCTGGCCCCTTCGATCGGCGGGACGAACGGGTAGGAGCCGGTGGCCAGTATCAACTGGTCGTACGCGTAGCGGCCTTGGGGGGTAACCACCTCGCGGCGCGTGCGGTCGATCTCCACCACCGCTTCGCCCAGGTGCAGGTGCACGCCTTGGCTGGGGTAGAAACCCTGCTCGCACATCGCCAGGGTCTCGGCGCAGCTGCCGCCGAAGTATTCGGAGAGGTGCACACGGTCGTAAGCACGCTGGCGCTCTTCACCGAACACCCGCACCTCGAAATGCTGCAAGGCGCCACGCTCGATCAATTGCTCGACGCAGTGGTGGCCGACCATGCCGTTGCCGACAATCACCAGTTGCTCTCGTTGCCTGCCGTTCGCTGTTGCCGTCATAGCCGATCCTCGATCAAAAAAAAACGCCTGGAGCGGAAGCTCCAGGCGCCTTTGCCTGTACTCATCAGGGTGTGCCCCTGGTTGATCGCCGTTGATCAGTGGGGCGTGTTGTGAACGTGATAAAGCAGGGAATGTGCCAAATGCTGTATCGCCTGTTCAAACGCGACAGGGCCAGAAAAGTCATCGGACATTCCAGAAAAAACCGCACAGCCAAGGTGCACCCATCCCCATCCCGGTGCACTCAATACACATCGCGCCGATAACGCTTGGCCTTGCTTAACCCTTCAACATACGCATCCGCCGCGGCCTCGCTCATGCCACCGTGCTCGGCGACGACCCTGCGCAGCGCGCTGTCCACATCCTTGGCCATGCGCTGGGCATCACCGCACACATAAAAGTAGGCACCCGCCTCCAGCCAGCGCCAAAGGTCGGCGCCTTGCTCGTGCAGGCGCTGCTGCACATAGATTTTCTCGACCTGGTCGCGGGAGAACGCGGTATCCAGACGCAAGTGGCCTGTCGCTTGCCATGCCTGCAACTGTGCCTGGTAATAGAAGTCGCTGGCCGCATACTGCTCGCCGAAAAACAGCCAATTGCCCCCGCGTGCCCCACGCGCTTCTCGTTCTTCGAGAAACGCCCGAAACGGCGCGATGCCGGTGCCCGGCCCAACCATGATCACCGGCACGTTATCGTCCTCGGGCAGGCGAAAATGCTTCGAGGCCTGCGGGAAGATCGCCACCTTGATGCCGTGCGCGCGGTCGGCGAGGAAGGTCGAGCAAGCGCCCTTGCGCTGCCCGTAACGCACGGTCGAGACGGTCAGGTGAACTTGGCCAGGGTGCGCCAACGGGCTGGAGCTGATCGAGTACAGGCGTGGCTGCAAGGGTTTTAACAGGTCGAGCCAGGTGGCCAAGGGCAGGTCCTGGGGGAACTCGCGCAGCACATCCGCCAACTGCCGCCCCCACAACCAGTTTTGCAGCTCGGCCTTGTGCTCGGGCTGGAGCAACCGGCGCAGGGCCTCGGCGCTCTGGCTGAACACCTGCAACTGCGCCGGGGTGACCTTGGCGATTTCCAGGTGCGCCTCCATGGCATCGGCCAGCGGCAGTGAGGCCTGGCCTTTGACCTCGACCAGGGTCTGGCCATCGAGCCGCATCAGCGCCAGCAGCTCTTCGACCAGCGCCGGGCAGTTGCGCGGCCATACGCCCAAGGCGTCGCCCGCCTGGTAGCTGAAGGTGCTGCCAGCCAGGTCGAACACCAACTGGCGCGTCTCCTTGCTGGCACCCGGGGCATTGAGCACGCGGTTCTCCAGCAAGGTGGCCGACCATGGCTGCTGCTTGCTGCAGGCCTGCTCAGGCGAAGGCGCGCCACTGGCCTGGGGCGCGGCGGCGTCAGCCAACTGCGCCAACAAGGCGTCGAGCCAGGTGGCGAATGCCTCATCGTAATCCGGCTCGCAATCCACCCGTTGCAGCAGTCGCCGCCCACCCAGCTCGGCCAGGCGCTGATCGAGCTTGCGGCCAAACCCGCAGAACTGGCCGTAACTGGAATCGCCCAGGGCCAATACGGCATAGGGCACATCGGCGCAGTGGCCGCCCTCCTCGCCTTGCAGTGCCTGCCAGAACAGCGCCGCACTGTCGGGCGCGTCGCCATCGCCGAAGGTACTGGCGATCAGCACCACACTGGCAGCACCGCGCAACTGCTGCGGGCTGAGTGTATCCATGCAATTCAGGCGCACCGCCAAGCCGGCGTCACGCAGGCGCTCGGCACAGCGCTCGGCCAGCGCCTCGCCGTTACCGGTCTGCGAGGCCCACAGCACCTGGTGCTGCGGCGCCTCCAGCACCCGGCTGGGCAGCGCCGAAGGCTGCGCGAACACGCCCGCCAGCAGGCCATCAACGAACCACCGTCGGTTAGCGGCCAGTGGCGCGCTAGCCGGCAGGCTTGGCACACCCTCGGCGCGGGCCTGCTCCAGGCCAAGCAAGAAGCCCTGCAGGTAATGGCGCTCTTGCTCGGCCAGCGCCGGGGCCGGCAGGTTGTCCAGGCCAAGCAGACGAAACAGGGTGGCGGTCGGCATGTGGGCAGACTCCGGGTGGGCAGTGGCGCCGCTCAGGTCGAGGGCGTCGATACGTTCGCCGGCAACCCGCTCAAGGGCCACGGCGCAGTGTTTGAAGGCGGGCTGCAGCGACAGTGGGTCGACCGCATCACAGGTGACGGCATTGATGGCCAACTGCTCGCCGATCAGGTCGTTCCAGTGAAACGGCGCGAAGCAGTTACCTGGCATGACCCGGTCGCTGATGCGCGCCGGCAGCACGGCCTGACCACGGCGAGAGCGAATGGCCACCTGGTCCTTTTCGGCGATGCCAAGCCGTGCGGCGTCCTCGGGATGGATTTCGATGAAAGGGCCAGGCTCCAGCTTGTTCAGCGCCGGCACCTTGCCGGTCTTGGTCAGGGTGTGCCACTGGTGCTGCACGCGGCCTGTGTTGAGCACCAGGGGGTAGGCGTCATCCGGCAACTCCGCTGCCGGCAACCAGGGCCGAGCGAAAAAGCGGGCCTTGCCGCTGGCGGTGGGGAACGCCAGCGCCGGGCGCTGGCCCTGGGCGTCGTGCAGCAGCGTCTGGCTGCTGCCATCGTTCAGGTAGCGCAATGGGCTGCGGTCGCTGTCACGCCCTGGTGCGCATGGCCACTGGCGCGGCTGCGCACGCAGGTCGGTGTAGCCGATGCCGCGCAGGTCGTAGCCGGTAGCGGGGTTATGGAAGCGGCGAATCTCGTCGTACACCGCTTCGGCATCAGCGTAATCGAACGCATCGGCATAGCCCATCGCGCAGGCCACCCGGGCGATGATCTGCCAGTCCGGCAGGCTCTGGCCAGGAGGCGCCACGGCGCGTGGCATCAAGGTGAGGTTGCGCTCGCTGTTGATCATCACGCCCTCACCTTCGGCCCACAGTGCCGCAGGCAGGAGGATATCGGCATAGCGGTTGGTCTCGGTGTCGAGAAACGCATCCTGGGAGATCACCAGCTCGGCCCGGCGCAGGCCGTCGATCACCTGCTGGCGGTTGGCGACGCTGGCCACCGGGTTGCTGCAGATGATCCAGCAGGCTTTCACGTCCCCTGCTTTCAGCTGTTCGAACAGCGCCACCGTACCCTCGCCGCCTTCGCTGCGCAGGGTACCTGGTGGCAGTTGCCACTGCTGTTCGACGAACGCGCGGTCGCCTTCCACCAGCGCCGAGCGCTGGCCTGGCAGGCCGGGCCCCATGTAGCCCATCTCGCGGCCGCCCATGGCGTTGGGTTGGCCGGTCAGCGAGAAAGGCCCGCTACCGGGGCGGCAGATAGCGCCGGTGGCCAGGTGCAGGTTGCACAGGGCGTTACAGTGCCAAGTACCGTGGATGCTCTGGTTCAGGCCCATGGTCCAGCAGCTCATCCAGTTGTTGGCACGGCCGATCCATTCGGCGGCCTTGATGATGTCGGCCTCGGCCAGCCCGGTGATGGCGGCCACGCGCTCGGGGCTGTAGTCGTCGAGAAAGGCTGGCAGTTCGTCCCAGCCGTCGGTGTGGCGAGCGATGAAGTCGGGGTGGGTGTGGCCGTTGCGGTGTAGCAGATGCAACAGGCCGTTGAGCAAGGCCATGTCGCTGCCGGGGCGTACCTGCAGGAACAGGTCGGCCTTGTCGGCGGTGGCGCTGCGCCGCGGGTCGACGACGATCAGCTTGGCGCCGGCCTTGACCCGGTCCAGCAGACGCAGGAACAAAATCGGGTGGCAGTCGGCCATGTTGGCGCCGATTACCAGGAATACGTCGGCATGCTCGAAGTCCTGGTAACTGCCAGGTGGGCCATCGGCACCGAGCGACAGTTTGTAGCCACTGCCGGCGCTGGCCATGCACAGGCGCGAGTTGGACTCGATATGGCGGCTGCGGATAAAGCCCTTGGCCAGTTTGTTGGCCAGGTACTGGGCCTCCAGCGACATCTGCCCGGACACATACAGCGCCACGGCATCCGGGCCGTGCTGGTCAACGATGCCGCGCAGGCGTGCGGCGGTGGCCGCAATGGCCTGATCCATGCTGGCGCGCACCGGCGGCTGGCTGCGCTGCTGACGCAGGTAGGCATCCTCCATGCGCCCGGCGGCGGTCAGCGGCACGTGCGCGGTCAGGCCCTTGGTGCACAAGCGGCCAAAGTTGCTGGGGTGCTGCTTGTCGCCGCTGATCTTGCTGACCTTGCCATCGGCAACGCGCATGACGATGCCACAGCCGACGCCGCAATACGGGCAGACACTGCGTACTTCGCTGCTGCTCATGGGCCGGTCTCCTTGGGAAACGCAAAAGGCGCCGGCTGCCCCCGCTTGCATGGCAAGCGGGGCAACACGGCGCCTTTGTCGTGAAGAGGTGCGGGCAATCGGCATTGATTGCCCTGGGTAGGGGTCAGTCAGCAATTAGCGGGCCAGCTGTGCGGGCCTCTTCGCTGGCGGCCCGCGCGCCCGTGCGGGGCCGGTTTGCCGCACCATGCGGTGGCACCGCGAAGGCCCATGGCGCTATGCTGGGGCACATTTTTGCCAGAGTTACTGCCTTCTCCCCATGTCCCAGGTGATCCTCAAAACTCCCGCCCAACTCGACCTGATGCGCAACGCCGGCCGGTTGCTGGCCCAAGTGTTCGCTGAACTCGATGGCTTCATACGCCCCGGCGTGACCACGATGCAGATCAACGACCACGCCGAACGCTATATCGTCGAAACGCTCAAGGCTCGGCCGGCAAGCAAGGGCCAGTACGGTTTCCCTTACGCCCTGAATACCTCGGTGGACCACGTGGTGTGCCACGGCATGCCGAAGGCGGATGAGGTGCTCAACGAGGGGTCGATCATCAATGTCGACATCACCCTTGAACAAGGCGGCTACATCGCCGATTCGTCGAAGATGTACTGCATTGGCCCGATCAACGACGAGGCGCGTCGGTTGGTCGAAACGACCTACGACGCGCTATGGAAAGGCATCGAGCAAGTGCGCCCCGGGGCGACGCTTGGCGACATTGGCCATGCCATCCAGGTACATGCCGAGGCAGCCGGCTTTAGCGTGGTGCGCGAGTATTGCGGCCATGGCATTGGCCAGCAGATGCACGAAGGGCCCGAGGTGCTGCATTTTGGCCAGCGCGGCATGGGCATGAAGCTCAAGCCCGGGATGGTGTTTACCATCGAACCGATGATCAACCAGGGCGGGCGTGGCACTCGGACCTTGAAGGATGGCTGGACGGTGATTACCCGCGACCATGCGCTGTCGGCGCAGTGGGAACATACGGTGGCGGTGACCGAAGCAGGGGTTGAAGTGCTGACGTTGCGCAAGGAAGAACGCATGCGTTGATGCGGCCTTGCACCACCAACGCCGGCCCGCTACCACAGGGGCCGTGCTGAACCGCAGAACGCCTCAAAAAGCAGAAACAAAAAAAGCGACCCTAAGGTCGCTTTTCCTGTAACTTCCGGGTGTTCAGTGGGCCCTGGAAGTTGAATATGGCGCAGCGGACGGGACTCGAACCCGCGACCCCCGGCGTGACAGGCCGGTATTCTAACCGACTGAACTACCGCTGCGCTATACATCGAGTGGTGGGTGATGACGGGATCGAACCGCCGACCCTCTGCTTGTAAGGCAGATGCTCTCCCGGCTGAGCTAATCACCCTTTCGTCTCGGTGTGGCGCGCATTCTACGGATGAGCCCCCACCCTGGCAAGCACTTTTTTCGACTTTTTTAAAAAATTTTTCGAAGCCTTTCAAAGACCTAGCAACGCTGGTCTTTTCTTCTTCTATATATAGGTGCTGGCCCTCTGACAGGGTTGGACGGGAACCACTGCTCGGAGAATAATGCCCGCCTTATGCATTAAGGAGAGATTGCCCCTCATGTGGTTCAAGAACCTGCTGACCTACCGCCTGACCCAGGATGTTCCATTCGACGCCGAAGCGCTGGAAACCGCCCTGGCCAGCAAGCCGGCCCGTCCCTGCGCCAGCCAGGAGCTGAACACCTATGGCTTCGTCGCGCCGTTCGGCAAGGGCGAAGACGCTCCCCTGGTGCACGTCAGCGGCGAGTTCCTGCTGATCGCCGCGCGCAAGGAAGAACGTATCCTTCCAAGCAGCGTGGTCAATGACGCCGTCAAGGAAAAGGTCGAAGAGATCGAGACCGAGCAGATGCGCAAGGTCTACAAGAAGGAACGCGACCAGATCAAGGACGAGATCATCCAGGCCTTCCTGCCGCGTGCCTTCATTCGGCGCTCGATGATCTTCGCCGCCATCGCGCCGCGCCTGGGCATGATCCTGGTCAACTCGGCCAGCGCCAAGCGTGCCGAAGACCTGCTGTCGACCCTGCGTGAAGTGATGGGCTCGCTGCCGGTACGCCCGGCAACCGTGAAGATCGCACCCGTTGCCACCATGACCGACTGGGTCAAGTCGCAGCAAGCCGCCGAAGGCTTCTATGTACTGGACGAGTGTGAGCTGCGCGACACTGCCGAAGATGGTGGCATCGTGCGCTGCAAGCGCCAGGACCTGACCAGCGAAGAAATCCAGCTGCACCTGAGCACCGGCAAGGTGGTCACCCAGCTGGCCCTGGCCTGGCAGGACAAACTGTCGTTCGTGCTGGACGACAAGATGGTCATCAAGCGCCTGAAGTTCGAGGAGCTGCTGCAAGAGCAGGCAGAACAGGATGGCGGCGATGAAGCCCAGCAGCAGTTCGATGCCAGCTTCCTGCTGATGATGATGACCTTTACCGAATTCCTGCCGGTGCTGTTCGAGGCATTGGGTGGGGAGGAGATTCCGCAAGGGGTCTGAGTGGCATGAAATGTCGGGGCTGGGCTGGGACGTATTCTCAGCCAGTACCGGCCTCTTCGCGGGGCGAGCCCGCTCCCACAGGTACCCCGCTTGATCTCAAGCTCATCGGGGTACCTGTGGGAGCGGGCTCGCCCCGCGAAGAGGCCCTCGAAAACTGCATCTCTATAAGTACAAGGACCTGCCCATGCGTGCCCTCGCCGCCCTCAGCCGCTTCGTCGGCAATACCTTTGCCCTCTGGGTGCTGGTATTCGCCGTGCTGGCCTTCCTGCAACCGCAATGGTTCATCGCCCTGAAAGTGGCCATCGTACCGTTGCTGGGCCTGGTGATGTTCGGCATGGGCCTGACCCTCAAGCTCGATGACTTCGCCGCCCTCGCCCGCCAGCCCTGGCGGGTGATGCTGGGGGTGGTGGCGCACTTCGTGATCATGCCAGGCATGGCCTGGCTACTGTGCCAGCTGTTCCACCTGCCGCCCGAGATTGCCGTGGGCGTGATCCTGGTCGGCTGCTGCCCTAGCGGCACGGCTTCGAACGTGATGGTCTGGCTGTCCAAGGGCGACCTGGCGCTGGCGGTGGCGATTGCCGCCGTCACCACCCTGCTCGCCCCGCTGCTGACCCCGGCGTTGATCTGGTTCCTGGCCTCGGCCTGGCTGCCGGTCTCGTTCATGGACATGTTCTGGTCGATCCTGCAGCTGGTCATGCTGCCGATCGTGCTCGGCGTGCTGGCCCAGCGCCTGCTGGGCGCGCGGGTGCAGGCGGCGGTGCAGGTGTTGCCACTGGTGTCGGTGGTGAGCATCGTCATGATCGTCTGTGCGGTGGTGGCGGCCAGCCAGGCGAAAATCGCCGAGTCGGGCCTGCTGATCATGGCCGTGGTGATGCTGCACAACAGCTTCGGCTACCTGCTGGGTTACCTCACCGGCAAGCTCTGCAAACTGCCACTGGCCCAGCGCAAGTCGCTGGCATTGGAGGTGGGCATGCAGAACTCAGGGTTGGGGGCAGCCTTGGCGGCGGCGCATTTCTCGCCATTGGCGGCGGTGCCGAGCGCGCTGTTCAGCGTTTGGCACAATATTTCGGGGGCGCTGCTGTCGACCTGGTTCCGCCGTATGGAAGCGCCTTTGCCGGTAGATGAACGTGGCGAACCTGCCAGGCACTGACTTGCCCAGCCATCAGAAAATGTGCACCCTATTGCCCACTGTGGGGACGGCCTCACGACGCACCGCGTGACCATTCCGGGGACGGCCCCATCGTTGGCAACAATGGAGGCACCTATGTCCTGGATCATCCTGTTTTTCGCCGGCCTGTTCGAAGTCGGCTGGGCGGTAGGCCTGAAGTACACCGACGGCTTCAGCCGCCCGCTCCCCACCGTGCTTACCGTCGGCGCCATGGTCATCAGCCTGGGCTTGCTGGGCCTGGCCATGAAAGAACTGCCGCTGGGTACCGCCTACGCCATCTGGACCGGCGTTGGCGCCGTGGGCACGGTGATCGCCGGGATCATCCTGTTCGGCGAGTCCATGGCCCTGGTACGGCTGGTCAGTGTGGCGCTGATCATCTGTGGCCTGATCGGCCTGAAAGTCAGCGCCAGCTGACCATGCCCGCTTAACGCAGGTCGCCGCGCAAGCGGCTGACCTGCTCGCGCAACAACTCAGGCTGCGCAGCCTCCACCGGAACCGCAGCGCCGGCCACGATGGTCACCCGCGACCACAAGCGCTTGAAAAACCCCTTGCCCGGATCACGGCTGAAAAAGCTGCCCCACAGCCCCTGCAACGCCAGGGGAATCACCGGCACCGGGGTTTCACCGAGAATCCGGCTGACCCCACCCTTGAACGCATCGATCTCGCCGTCGCCGGTCAACTTGCCCTCCGGGAAGATGCACACCAGCTCACCCGCCGCCAGGTATTCGGCGATGCGCGCAAAGGCGCGCTCGTACGTGCCCTCATCCTCGCTGCGCCCGGCAATCGGGATGGCGCCTGCGGTGCGAAACACGAAGTTGAGCACCGGCAGGTTGTAGATTTTGTAGTACATGACGAAGCGGATCGGCCGGCGGATCGCGCCGCCGAGCAGCAGGGCGTCGACGAACGAGACATGGTTGCACACCAGCAGCGCCGCACCTTCGTCGGGGATGCGTTCGAGGTCGCGGTGCTCCACGCGGTACATCGAGTGGCTGAGCAGCCAGATCAAAAAGCGCATGGTGAACTCGGGCACGATGCTGAAGATGTAGGCGTTGACCGCGATATTGAGCAACGACACCACCAGGAACAGCTGCGGGATGCTCAGCTCGGCCAGCCCCAGCAGCACGATGGTGAGCACCGCCGACACCACCATGAACAAGGCATTGAGGATGTTGTTGGCAGCGATTACCCGGGCCCGCTGGTCCTCGGCCGTGCGCGCCTGGATCAGCGCATACAGCGGCACGATGTAGAAGCCGCCGAACACCCCGAGCCCCACGATCGACAACAGAATCCACCAGGCCTGGCTCATGCCCAGCAGCGCCAGCCAGTCGTGCGGCACAGGCGCAGCCGGCACATCGCCGGAATGCCACCACCAGAGCAGGCCGAACAGGGTCAGGCCAAACGAGCCGAACGGCACCAGGCCGATCTCCACCTTGCGCCCGCTCAGCCGCTCGCACAGCAGCGAACCCAGAGCAATGCCCACCGAGAACAGGGTCAGCACCAGAGTGACCACCGTGCCGTCGCCGTGCAGCCAGTCCTTGGCATACGCCGGGATCTGGGTCAGGTAGATGGCGCCGACGAACCAGAACCAGGAGTTGCCGACGATCGAGCGCGACACCGCAGGCGTCTGCCCCAGGCCCATGCGCAGGATCACCCAAGACTGCTTGAAGATGTTCCAGTCCAGTTGCATCTGCGGCGACACGGCGGCGGCCCGTGGGATCCAGCGGCTGGCCAGGTAGCCCAGCACGGCCGTGCCGACCACGCCACCCGCCACCACCGTGGCATAGCTGCCCGACGACATCATCACACCCGCGCCGATGGTGCCGGCCAGGATGGCCAGGAAGGTGCCCATCTCCACCAGCCCGTTGCCACCCACCAGCTCTTCTTCACGCAGGGCCTGGGGCAAGATCGAGTACTTCACCGGCCCGAACAGCGCCGAATGGGTGCCCATGCCAAACAGGGCTACCAGCATCAGCGCCAGGTGGTTGGTGATAAAACCCAGCGCGCCAATGGCCATGATGCCGATCTCGGCCAGCTTGATCGCACGGATCAGCGCGTCCTTGGCGAACTTCTCGCCAAACTGCCCACCCAGTGCCGAGAACAGAAAGAACGGCAGGATGAACAGCAAGGCGCACAGGTTGACCCAGATCGAACGGTCACCGTCGCCCAGGCTGAGCTTGAACAGGATCGCCAGGATCAGCGACTGCTTGAACAGGTTGTCGTTGAACGCACCCAGCGACTGGGTGATGAAAAACGGCAAGAAGCGCCGCTTGCCGAGCAAGGTGAATTGCGAGGGATGACTCATCGTCCTTGTTCCTGAGGGGCTTTTAGCGTTGGAGGCGCGCCGGGCGCGGAAAGCCACAAATCTGCAGGGTAAAAGCTGCTGCTGGCAAGCCCTCTGCTGCCTTATGCTGATACCCGGCAAACCCGCACGACAAGGAGATGGCAATGCTCGCCGCCGTCAAGCACTACCCAGCGGCCGTACGCCGTGATACTGGCGGCAGTGTTCTACTGGATGGGCACCCGCAGGCATTGATGTTGGCGCTGCCGCTTGAGCAACGCCCTGCGACGACTCGCCACTGCGACCATCGTCTGCGCTGACGAACCGCCGCCTGCGTGCCAGACTGGTTGATCGGGACCGCGTTATCTTTTTTGCTCCGGAGTTTTCATGTCGTTGTCCAGCGGGCTGATCGCCGTGGTCGCCCTGGCCTATATGGCCATCATGTTCGCCATCGCCTTTTACGGCGACCGCCGCAGCACACCGTTGCCGCCGAAGCTGCGTGCCTGGGTGTACAGCCTGTCGCTGGCCGTGTACTGCACCAGCTGGACCTTCTTTGGCGCGGTCGGCCAGGCCGCCGAACAGCTTTGGGCATTTCTGCCGATCTACCTGGGCCCAGTGCTGCTGATGATCTTCGCACCCTGGGTACTGCAGAAGATGGTGCTGATCAGCAAGCAGCAGAACATCACCTCGATCGCCGACTTCATCGCCGCGCGCTACGGCAAATCGCAGACCCTGGCGGTGGTGGTGGCGCTGATCTGCCTGGTCGGCGTGCTGCCCTATATCGCCTTGCAGCTCAAAGGCATCGTGCTGGGCGTCAACCTGCTGATCGGTGCCAATGCCGATGCCACCGGCACCCGGGTGCAAGACACCGCACTGGTGGTGTCGCTGGTGCTGGCGCTGTTCGCCATCGTGTTCGGCACGCGCAGCCTGGATGTGACCGAGCACCACCGCGGCATGGTGCTGGCGATCGCCTTCGAGTCGCTGATCAAGCTGCTGGCCTTTCTCGCCGTGGGCATCTTCGTGGTGTTCAACCTGTACGACGGCTTCGACGACCTGTTCAGCCAGGCACGCCAGTCGATCCAGCTGGAAAGCTATTGGCAGGAGACCATCAACTGGCCCTCGATGGTGGTGCAGACCGCAGTGGCCATGATGGCGATCATCTGCCTGCCGCGGCAGTTCCATGTCACCGTGGTGGAGAACATCGAACCGCAGGACATGCGCCTGGCCCGCTGGGTGTTCCCGATGTACCTGGCCCTGGCCGCGCTGTTCGTGGTGCCGATCGCCCTGGCCGGGCAGATGCTGTTGCCCGGTACGGTGATGTCCGACTCGTTCGTGATCAGCCTGCCCCTGGCCGAAGCCCACCCGAGCCTGGCCCTGCTGGCCTTCATCGGCGGTGCCTCGGCCGCCACCGGCATGGTCATCGTCGAGGCCGTGGCCCTGTCGACCATGGTTTCCAACGACATGCTGCTGCCCTGGCTGCTGCGCCGCAATAATGCCGAGCGGCCATTCGAAGCCTTCCGCCACTGGATGCTCTCGGTACGCCGGGTGACCATCGTGGTCATCCTGCTGCTGGCGTATGTCAGCTACCGCCTGCTGGGCTCCACCGCAAGCCTGGCGACCATCGGCCAGATCGCCTTCGCCGCGGTGACCCAGCTCACCCCGGCCATGCTCGGCGCGCTGTACTGGAAGCAGGCCAACCGGCGCGGCGTGTTCGCAGGCCTGGCCGCCGGCATCTTCCTGTGGTTCTACACCCTGGTGCTGCCCATTGCCGCCCACAGCGTGGGCTGGTCGCTGGCGCTGTTCCCGGGCCTGGCGTGGCTGCATGGCAACCCGCTGAACCTGCCGATCAGCCCGCTGACCCAGGGCGTGGTGCTGTCGCTGGCGGGTAACTTCACGCTGTTCGCCTGGGTTTCGGTGCTGTCGCGCACGCGGGTGTCGGAACACTGGCAGGCCGGGCGCTTCATCGGCCAGCAGACCAGCGCCCGGCCCAGCAGCAAACCGCTGCTGGCCGTGCAGATCGACGACTTGCTGACCCTGGCCTCGCGCTTCGTCGGCGAAGAACGTGCCCGGCAGAGCTTCATCCGCTTCGCCTACCGCCAGGGCAAAGGCTTCAACCCCAACCAGAACGCCGACGGCGACTGGATCGAACACACCGAACGCCTGCTCGCCGGCGTGCTTGGCACCTCGTCGACCCGCGCCGTGGTCAAGGCCGCCATCGAAGGCCGCGACATGCAGCTCGAAGACGTGGTGCGCATCGCCGACGAAGCCAGCGAGGTGCTGCAGTTCAACCGCGCGCTGCTGCAAGGCGCTATCGAAAACATCAACCAGGGCATCAGCGTGGTCGACCAGAACCTGCACTTGGTGGCCTGGAACCGCCGTTACCTGGAACTGTTCAACTACCCTGACGGGCTGATCAGCGTGGGCCGGCCGATTGCCGACATCATCCGCTACAACGCCGAGCGCGGCCTGTGCGGCCCAGGCGAGGCGCAGGTGCACGTGGCCCGGCGCCTGCACTGGATGCGCCAGGGTCGCGCGCATTCTTCCGAGCGGTTGTTCCCCAACGGCCGGGTCATCGAACTGATCGGCAACCCGATGCCCGGCGGCGGCTTTGTCATGAGCTTCACCGACATCACCCCGTTCCGCGAAGCCGAACAGGCGCTTCGCGATGCCAACGAGGGCCTGGAGCAACGGGTGGCGGAACGCACCCATGAGCTGTCGCAGCTCAACCAGGCGTTGTCCGAAGCCAAGAGCCAGGCCGAAGCCGTGAGCAAGTCCAAGACCCGCTTCCTGGCCGCGGTCAGCCACGACCTGATGCAACCGCTGAACGCCGCGCGGCTGTTCTCGGCCGCCCTGTCGCAGCAGGCCGAAGGCATGAATGACGAGGCCCAGCAACTGGTGCAGCACATGGACAGCTCGCTACGCTCGGCCGAAGAACTGATCAGTGACCTGCTGGACATCTCGCGCCTGGAGAACGGCAAGATCACCCCGGACGCCAAGCCGTTCGCCCTCAATGAGCTGTTCGACACCCTGGGCGCCGAGTTCAAGGTACTGGCCGCCGAAAAAGGGTTGGAGTTCCGCCTGCGCGGCAGCCGCCTGCGGGTCGACAGCGACATCAAACTGCTGCGCCGGGTGCTGCAGAACTTCCTGACCAACGCCCTGCGCTATGGCAAAAGCCCGATTCTGCTCGGTGCCCGTCGCCAGGGTGAGCGCCTGTGGCTGGAAGTCTGGGATCGTGGCCCCGGCATCGCCGACAACAAGCTGCAGGAGATTTTCCAGGAATTCAAACGCCTGGACAGCCACCAGACCCGCGCCGAGAAAGGCCTGGGCCTGGGCCTGGCGATCGCCGATGGCCTGTGCCGGGTGCTCGGCCATTCGCTCGAAGTGCGCTCGTGGCCCGGCAAAGGCACGGTGTTCCGCGTCAGCGTGCCGATTGCCCGCCAGGCTGCACCCGCACCGAGTGCGCCGGTGGAACAGTCTGGCCAGCCGCTGGCCGGGCTGAACGTGCTGTGCATCGACAATGAAGACAGCATCCTGATCGGCATGAACAGCCTGCTCAGCCGTTGGGGCTGCCAGGTCTGGACCGCGCGCAACCGCGCCGAATGCGAGGCTTTGCTGACCAAGGGCATGCGCCCGCACCTGGCCCTGGTGGACTACCACCTGGACGACGGCGAGACCGGCACCGAACTGATGGGCTGGCTACGCGCACGGCTGGGCGAGCCGGTGCCTGGGGTGGTGATCAGCGCCGACGGCAGTAAAGAGACCATCGCCCTGGTGCATGCGTCAGGCCTGGATTACCTGGCCAAGCCGGTCAAGCCGGCCGCCTTGCGCGCCCTGCTCAATCGGCATCTGAGCCTGGTTCAGTAAGCGCTTCGCCCGCCGGGGTTTCATCAGACAGCGCCCGTTCCAGCAGGTCTGCCGGCAGGCTCTTGCTGGCACGGGCGCCAAGCAACTTCAGCTGCTCGGAGCGGCTGACCAGGTTGCCACGCCCCTCGCACAGTTTGTTGCGCGCTGCGGCATAGGCCTTGTCTACCTGCTGCAAGCGGCTGCCCAGTTCGTCCAGGTCCTGGATGAACAGCACGAACTTGTCGTACAGCCAACCGGCGCGCTCGGCAATCTCGCGGGCGTTCTGGCCTTGGCGTTCCTGCTTCCACAGGCTGTCGATCACCCGCAGGGTGGCAAGCAGCGTGGTCGGGCTGACAATCACGATGTGCCGGTCGAAGGCTTCCTGGAACAGGTTGGGCTCGGCCTGCAGGGCTGCCGAGAAGGCGGCCTCAATGGGCACGAACAGCAGCACGAAATCCAGGCTGTGCAAGCCTTCGAGGCGGCTATAGTCCTTGCTCGAAAGGCCTTTGACGTGGCTGCGCAACGACTGCACGTGCTGCTTGAGCGCGGCCTCGTCATTGCTGCCGACGAACTGCTGGTACGCCGTGAGGCTGACCTTGGCGTCCACCACCACCTGCTTGTCGCCAGGCAACATGATCAGCACATCGGGCTGAAAACGTTCGCCATCGGCGCTCTTGAGGCTGACCTGGGTCTGGTATTCGCGGCCCTTCTCAAGGCCGGCGTGCTCCAGTACCCGCTCAAGGATCATCTCGCCCCAGTTGCCCTGGGTTTTCTGGCCTTTCAGGGCCTGGGTGAGGTTGGTGGCTTCATCGGACAGGCGCTGGTTGAGCTGCTGCAAGCGCTCCAACTCTTTGCCCAGCGAGAAACGCTCGCGTGCTTCCTGCTGGTAGCTTTCCTCGACGCGCTTCTCAAAGGCCTGGATACGCTCCTTGAGCGGGTCGAGCATTTGCCCCAGGTGCTGCTGGCTGGTCTGGGCAAAGCGTTGCTCGCGCTCGTCGAAGATTTTCGTGGCCAGGTCGGAGAACTGCGCGCGCAGGGTGTCGCGGGCCTCTTGCAGGTCTTCGAGACGCTGTTGGTGGCTCTCCTGCTGCTCGCGCAGTTCGGCGTCCAGCCGTGCGGTCTGGGCTTCCAGGCGCCGTAGCTCGGCTTCACGGTTGGCGCGTTCAAGGCTCCAGGCGTGGGCGGCATCGCGGGCGTTGTCGCGGTCGATCTGCAACAGTTCCAGTTCACGGCCCTGGGCTGCCAGCTGGGCTTGCTTGACGGTGTTGGCTTCGCTGAGGTCGCTGATCTCGTCGCGACCGGCCTCCAGTTGCGCCTGCAGCCCGGCCAGGGACAGTTGGGCGGCGTTGAGGCGCTCTTCGAGCAGGGCCTGTTCACCCTGCCGGGCCCCCTGGCGACGCTGCACCTGCATGAGCCAACCCAGGCAGGGCACTGCACCCACCACCAAGCCCAGCAGAATGCTGGCCAGATCCACTGTCATGGTTACCCCGATCGAACCTTGATGAATGCTGCGCAGCTTATCAGCCTGGGAGGCAGGTTGCCTGCGCCCGCATAAGGGCCGCTAGTAGCCAAGCAGCGCTCAGCCTGAAAACCACTGCCCCAGCAGCCGCCGCGCTTCCTGCGAGCCCTGCGCGGCCGCCAGTTCCAGCCAGTAGCGGGCCTGCTCAGGCGCGTTGGCCTGGCATAACCTTGCATACTCCAGCTGCGCCCGCCGATCACCGGCACGGGCAGCCTGGCGCAGCAGTTCGTGGCCGATGCGCCGGTCCCGGGCGTTGCCACAATCACGGCACAGCATCTGCCCCAACCGGCTCTGGGCCACCACCACGCCTTGGCGGGCCGGCTGTTTCAGCAGGCGACCAGCCAGGTGCTTGACCTGAGGCTTGTCACCCAGGCGCGGGCTGTCGAGCAGCCACAGGGCCACTTTCAGGGAAAAGCGTTTGGGTGGGGGCACTGACGACGCATCAGCCGGGTTGGCGAGGTGTTTACTGCGAAACTTCATGAGCAACAGGAAAGGTAACTCGAAAGGCGCGCCACTCTACTCCATTTTTCCTGGCGTGGCCTGTCGATTTATGGAGGATTGAAAAATAATTTCGATGATCTTTTCTTGACGTTTTCAAGTGGATGACCAACCGGTCTACGGGCGCCCGAAGATTGTCAGACAGTTCCCTGGTTTGCTGGCACGCCCGTCCTAGAGCAAGCGCTCGGGACAATCCACAGTTCCTGTGGATAACTCGGTGGACAACCCCCTTCGGTGGCCCCAAAACCCCCGTGAATTGGGGGCTCCAGTCAAACTGACGATTTTTTCACCAGCAAAAATTAGTGTTTTTTTTCATTGACTTAGCCCCCCAGTCAAGTCATTGGCGAGGCTCTCGGCGCCTGTTGCCGCCGTGTTACAGCTTGCGCGCCAAATGTGCACAAGTGCACCACAAGCCCTCATTCGAGTGCACAAAATGAGTACATCCACGGCAATGCCAGCCATTTGCCCCTCTTCCCAGCCTGCGAAAGAAGCGCCATACTGCTCGGCTAGCCTGCACCCTTGCAGAAACATTTGCCAAACCGTTCTATTCTCGGTAAGGTGTGCCTCGTTAGTACCAAGCTGAAAGTCAATTGGCCTTAAGCGTCCTTGCAGAATCGCTCCCCCAACAGCGAAGCCTGCTGAAACCAGGACCGGCCCACTCGATGATTCCTTCGCCAGCCATACGCTGCCCAAGCTCGAATCACCTAGCAGATTGATCAGGATCCCACCCCGATGGCCTAGAACCTTGGCCCCGGTGTGCTGCCTGCCCTCTGAAGTACCTACCAGTCAGCCCAAGCGCCCACTATTTGATTGCGCTCCCTCTGGCTGCTTTGTTCCAGTCAGGTTCGTTCGTCCCTTAATAAAGGCGTCACTGGAACGTTTCTATCATGCACGGATCATATCCTCCGTGTTTAAAGCAGGAACCTCCAATAATATGCAAACTCATCCGCACATTCAGGCTGCCATTGGCACCCTCTCCCAGGCCTTCTCGCCGTTGAAGTGCCTTATCGTTGCCCCTCGCAAGGGCAGCTTCAGCTTTACCCTGGTGGACGAACACGGCGTCGCCTGCCACACCGAACGCCTGTACGCCGATCAGTACAGCCGCAAGGAACCCCTGCAGGCGGTAATCGCCCGGACGCGTCAGTCGCTCACTGCGTGAGCGGCGAATACCTCGGTATTCAAGCGCTGAATCGCTGTTTCGACACCCTGCCCGATCGTTCTTGGCGTAATTGCCGCACGGCATATAGCCAAGGACGTCAGGCAGCAATCGATTTAAAAACAGCTCTTTACACCACGATTATCACACTACACTTCAACTCGAGCGGTGCTAACCGCTTCCGGCGGGCCTGATCATTCACCAGCTGCCAAGCTCCAGCGCCCGTCCGGCCCTTACTTGCTCGAGGGCATTATGGGTATCGCTGCGAATGAATTGTGTCTGTATGTGATCCGGCCAACCTTGGTCTACCTGAACCGTCACTGCCCTAGCGCCGAAGCGTTGTTGCTGGGCATTGCCGCCAGCCAGTCGGCACTCGGCTCAGCCTTGCACGACCGACGTGGCCATGGCCTCTACCGCATCGGCGAAACCCGCCACCAGGCGCTCTGGGACGAGTATCTCGCCCGCGATCCGGAACTCGCCAGCCTGGTCCGTGGCCTGGCCAGCCAACACGCCTTTCTCGGCGGCCCCCACCTGGAACTCACGGTAAACCTGCGCTACTCCACCGCCATTGCCTGGATGCTTGTCGAAGCCCAAGCCACGGCGCTGCCGGCGGCTGACGACCTGCTGGGCCTGGCGCGTATCTGGCGGCAGGTTTTCCACCCCCAGGGTCGCCTGCGCGACTTCACTCAAGCCTGGCACACCTGCATAGATCAGAGATTGCCTCAGGCATCTTAGGAAACGCCCTACAGCATTACTGGAAAAAATGGAATTTTGGTCGGATTGTCCTACAAAACCGCTCTATCTCCTGTGATTGAGGCTATAGCGCGGCGCGCGATTTGTTGGTAGCTTTTCGCCCCGGAGATCCCAAGGAGTTTCTAATAATGAAAAAAGTAATGCTCAAAACCTCCCTCGGCGTAGCCGTTGCGCTTGCTTCCAGCCAACTGCTCGCCAGCGGCTTTGCCCTGAACGAACAGAGCATCAGCAGCATGGGGACAGGTTTCGCGGGACGTTCTTCTTCTGCCGATGATGCCAGCACCGTGTTTGGCAACCCGGCCGGCATGTCCCGCCTCAAACGCGAACAGATCACCGTGGGCGGCGCCGCCGTCATCGCCAAGTCCGATATCTCGGGCCGTGGCAGTAACCTCGGGGGGGAAACCGACGGTGACATGGTGCCGCTGGTCGGCGTACCGATGGGGTACTACGTCAAGCCGATCGATGATCACTGGAGCGTCGGTTTCGGCGTGTACGTGCCCTTCGGCCTGGTGACCGACTACGGCAGCGACGATGCCGCCCGCTACTGGGGCAAAAAGAGCCACGTCGAGGTCGTGACCTTCCAGCCAACCATCAGCTACGCCTTCAACGACAAGGTCTCGATCGGTTTCGGCCCAACCATCAACCGCATCAAGGGTGAACTGGGTTCGAGCCTGATCAACCCGTTCACCCCTGGCCGCAACGATGGTGAAGTGAAGATCAAGGGCGACGACACCGCCGTGGGTTACAACATCGGTATCCTGGTCCAGGCCACCGACAGCACCCGCATCGGCCTGACCTACCACTCGATGGTCGACTACAAGCTCGAAGGCAAGACCCGCGTCAGCACCCCGCTGATCGGGCCGTTCAACGGTAACAAGTTCGACGCCACCCTGAAGATCAAGACGCCAGAGTCCGTCGACCTTTCGGTCACCCACGAACTCGACGACCAGTGGACCCTGTACGCAGGCAGCACCTGGACCCGCTGGAGCCGCCTGAAAGACATCACCGTGCAAAACGATGTGCCAGCGCCGCTGGCCGGTTCCGCGTTCCAGACCATCACCGAAGAGCAGAACTGGCACGACACCTGGGCACACGCCATCGGCGCGTCCTACAAGGTCAACAAGGAGTGGGTGCTGCGTACCGGCTTCACCGTCGACCAGTCGCCAACCAACAACCACGACCGTTCACCGCGCATCCCGACTGGCGATCGCAAGGTGTTCAGCCTGGGTGCGGGTTGGAGCCCGAACGAAGACATGACCATCGACGTGGCCTACTCCTACCTGTGGGAGGAAGACACCAAGGTCAACCAGGTCAGCGCGACCAAAGGCAGCTACCAGGCCAAGTACGAGAACAGCGCTCACGGCGTCGGTGCCTCCCTTACCTACCGCTTCTGAGTCATCCCGCGCATGGAGAAACCGCCCTTGTGGCGGTTTTTTCATGCCTGGACCTGCCAGCTGTCACCCAGGCATTCGCGCAGGTAGTCCGTGAAGGCACGTACCTTGGCGGTCATGGCGAAACGATCAGCCAGGCACAGGTAGATATCCATCGGCTCGGTCTGGGCATAGGCCTGGCCGCTGTCGCTGTATTCGAACAAAGGCACCAGTTCGCCCGTGGCCAGGTAAGGCTGAACGATGAAGGCTGCCAGCCGGGTGATCCCGCCGTCGTGAAGCGCCATCTGGGTCAGGGCATCGATATCGTCGCTGATCAGCACGGTGCCAAACTCCGCCTCGAAACGCATGCCGTCGCGCATGAAGCCCCACCGCAGGAAGCGGCCATCCACCGGGTAACGGAACACCAGGCAGCGGTGCTCGCGCAGGGCTTCGGGCGTGGCAGGTACCCCGGCGCTGGCCAAGTAACCGGGCGAGGCGCAGCAAATGAAGGGGATACGCGCGATGTGCCTGGCCAGCAGTTGGTCTTCCAATTGCGGGGCGATGCGCAGGCTGACATCCACATCTTCGCGCGCATGGTTGACCCGCCGATCAGTCGTTACCAACTCTATCGAAAGCTGCGGATAACGGGCGCTGAATGCCGGGATCAACGGCGCCAGCACATGGCGACCGAAGGCCGAGGTCGACGCAATGCACAGCCGGCCCTGGGGCTCACTGTCGGGCGTGGTGACGGCCAGCTCGGCCTGGGCCAGATCACGCTCTACCTGCCTGACCCGCTCGTAATAGAGCGTACCCGCCGGCGTCAGCGCCATGCTGCGCGTGGTACGGCTGAGCAAGCGTACCTGCAGATGCGCTTCAAGCCGTGCCAGGTTCTGGCTCACTGCCGCCGGGCTTAGCCCCAGGTTGCGTGCACCTGCAGCGATGCTACCGGCTTCGACCACCTTGATGAAGCTGCGAATGGCATTAAGCAGGTCCATGTTGCGCCCTTTGGATTCGTAAGAATCTCTTTATAAAGAACTCAACCACGGTGGTCTACAAGCCCTGCAGAGGTGATTGCTAACCTGCGCCCTCACTTACTGTTCTGGAGTTCGCATGAACGACCTGTCCCCGACACGCAGCCGGCGCAAACTGCGCCCCAGCGCCACACCCTACGTTTTCGCGTTCTACATGTCATCGATCATGGCGCTGTTGATGTGCTTTGTGATCACGGCCGCCAATGCTGGGGTGAATCCGCAGTACCTGGGCAATGTGCTGAAGGCTTACCAACTGGCCATGCCGGTGGCGTTTGTCTGCGTGTTGATGGTCAGGCCGCTGGTGGTGCGGCTGGTGGCGATCACTGTTCACCCTCATTGAATCGAAGGAAAAGCACTACGGCTGCGATGCGATGGCCTTCTCGATCGCAGCCCTGAAGGCGGGGTCATCCGGCTTGGTCAGGCTGGAAAAATTGCCGATCACCTTGCCCTTGCGGTCCACCACATACTTGTAGAAGTTCCACTTCGGCGCACTGCTCTGGTTTGCCAGCTCGCTGAACAGCGGTATCGCATCCTTGCCGCGTACCGCCTGGGCCTTGGTCATGGTGAAGGTCACGCCATAATTGGCGTAGCAGACGTTGGCAATTTTTTCGCTATCGGGGTCTTCCTGCTTGAAGTCATTGGAGGGTACACCGAGCATCTCCAGCCCCTGCTCGTGGTACGCCTTGTACGTTGCCTCCAACCCCTCGAACTGCGGCGCGAACCCGCAATAGCTGGCCGTATTGACCACCACCAGCGGCTTGCCGGCAAAGCGCTGACACAGGTCGACCTGCCCCTTGCCACGCAACTCCGGCAGGCTGCCCTGCAACAAGGCGGGGCAATCCGCAGCCCAGCTCGACGTGGCGGCAAGCAGGCCCAGCACAGGCACCATCAACCAATGTGCACGCATCGTTCGTTTCTCCGGCAAGACAATCCATGAACTTGCAGGGTAGCGCTTAACAAACGCTCATGCCCAGTTGCATCAACGCCAACCCACCCTTGTGCCAGCCCCACCCTACCAGCGCCAGCAGAGCGACAGCGGCAGCGGCCAGCAGCCCCTGGGCCAGGTAGCGGTTCATGCGGCCTGGGCCTGCAGGCGGGCGACCGGGCGCTCACGTACTGGCCAGCTGAGCGCCGCAGCCAGCAGGCTGAGCAGTACCGAAATCTGCCAGACCAGGTCGTAGTTGCCCGTGCGGTCATACACCACCCCGCCCAGCCAGCCACCCAGGAAGGCGCCCAACTGGTGGAACAGGAACACGATACCGCCCAGCATCGACAGGTTGCGCACGCCGAACAACGTCGCCACCGTGCCATTGGTCAGCGGTACGGTAGACAACCAGAGCAAGCCCATGGCGATGCCGAACAGGTAGGCACTGACCTGGGTCACGGGCGCCCAGAGGAACAACACGATCACCACCGCGCGCAGCAGATACAACCCAGTGAGCAAGCGCGGCTTGGACATGCGCCCACCCAGCCAGCCGGCGGTGAAGGTGCCGACGATGTTGAACAAGCCAACCAGTGCCAGCACCGTTGTGCCCGTGGTGGCTGCCAGGTGCTGATCGACCAGGTAGGCCGGCAGGTGCACCCCGATGAACACCACCTGGAAGCCGCAAACGAAGAAACCCAGCGCCAGCAACCAGAACCCCGAATGCGAGCAGGCCTCACGCAAGGCCTGGCCCAGGGTCTGCTCAGCGCCATGGCTAGGCAACGGGCGGTCGCGCAACATGCCGACCAGCGGCACGATCAATGCCACCAGCAGGCCCAACACCAGCAGCGCAGTGGACCAGCCCAGCCACTCAATCAGGCCAAGCGTGCCTGGCAACATGGCGAACTGGCCGAATGAACCGGCAGCACTGGCAATCCCCATCGCCATGCTGCGTTTCTCGGCAGGCACGGCGCGCCCGACCACACCCAGGATGACCGAGAATGAGGTGCCGGAAAGGCCGATGCCGATCAGCAGCCCGGCACTCAACGACAACGACCAGGGCGAATCGGCCATGCCCATCAGGATCAACCCGACGGCGTACAGGATGCCGCCGATGATCACCACCCGCGCCGCACCCAGGCGGTCGGCCAAGGCACCGGCGAACGGCTGCGCCAACCCCCACACCAGGTTCTGCAAGGCGATGGCGAAGGCGAACACCCCACGCCCCCAGCCAAAGTCGGCGCTCATCGGCCCCAGAAACAGGCCAAAACCGTGTCGCACACCCAAGGACAGCGCCAGAATCAGCGCTGCCCCCATCAGTACCCACCCGCTGGTTCGCCACACCGAAGTCATTGTCGTTATCTCCAGCACATCGCAAGGTTTACGGGTATATACCCGTTTATAGTCGTATCACTTCAGGCCAGCTGTTCCAGCAAACGTACCAACTCATCGCGCTGCCCAACACCCAGGCGCTGGACCAGCAGCTCCTGAGCCTGCTCCCAGGCCGGGTAAGCCGCCTGCAACAGCGCCTTGCCTGGCTCGGTCAGCAGCACCACACGGTTGCGCTGGTCGTCGCCGCCTGCCAAGGCCACCAGGCCATCGGCTTCCAGCACGCGCAGGTTGCGCCCCAAGGTGCTGCGCTCAAGGCCCATGGCCTCGGCCAAGCTGGTAATGCTGGGGCGGTCGAGGCGCTGCAAGTGGCGCAACAGGGAAAACTGGGCGACATTGACGCCGAAGCCGGCAAGGGCCTCGTCATAATGCCGGCTCACCCCACGGGCGGCTCGACGTAAATGGGTGCAGATGCATTCACTGGTCAACATGGATACGTGTATATACCCGCGTCATGAGTGTTGCAAGAAATTTCAACTATCAGCGAAAGGTCATTCAGGCTTCAGGCGTTTGCTGATCGGCTCGAATTCCGCCGTAGCCTTGCGTGCCAGAGGGTCCCGCGCGCCCTGATCAATGGCTTGCCAGTAGCGCCACGGCACCTTGGCACTGCCCAGCTCGTAGTCCATGCCATCCCAACTGTCTTCACGGAAGCTGTAGAACGCCCAATGCAACTTGTTGCTATCCAGCACCGTGAGCACGTCTTCCAGGTAGCGCTGGCAGCCTGGCAACCGGCGCATGCAACCGAACTCCCCCACCACCAGGCGTGAGCGTGGCACGTGCATCGCTTCGCTCCAGGCCAGCGGTTGTTGCAGGTATTGCTGCACACGCTGGCCATCCCACTGCTGCGTCAGCCCGGCGAACGGTACAGGGCCGGGGTAGGCAAAGGGTTGCTTGCGCGTCATGTTCGGCGCACTGGTGGCGGAATAGGGTTCGTACATGTGTACGCTGTACAGCACCCGGCTGTCTGTCAGCGGCGCGGGCCAGTAACCAAAAGCATCGGCGGCGGCATACCAGCCTGCATCGACCATGATCGGTGTGTCTGGGTCCTGCTCACGGATGGCCGCCACCAATTGCTCATACAGCGCTGGCAAGTCGCGGGCGCTACCCTGCGCTTGTGCATACCAGCGCTTCATCTGCTCAGGGGCAGCATGTTCGGCCAGACCGCCCTGTTTTTCAGGCGCAGGTTCATTGATCAGGTTGTAGGCCGCGATGGCGGGATGGTCCTTCAATTCACGCGCCAGGTCCCGCCAGAACGCAGCGGCCTGCGACCAGTAGCGTTTGTCTTGCCAGAGGCGGTCGTCGAACTGGCCCTGGTTGTTCTGCGACCAACGCATGCCAGGCAGGGAAAGGGGGGCAATGACGACCTTGAGCCCGGCCCGATGAGCACGGTCGAGCACAGCCCGCAGCTGCACCAGATCGGTTGCGGCCAGGCCTTGATAGTCATCAGCGCTACCCAGCAGGAAGTCGCGCTGCGCCGGCTGCCACTTGTCATAAGACAGCCGAACCCAGGTAGCGCCATAGGCACGCAAGGCATTGAAGTAGGCTTGGTCGGGAGCCAGCCGATTGAAACTGTTGCCGCCGTGGCGGGGCGTATTCCAGAAGCTGATCAGATCAGCAGCGGTGACGGGCAAGGCGAGAAAAGCAAACAGGCTGGCAAAGATCCAGTGGCGCATAAGGGGCCTCCCTGGCCGCGTGAATGGGAGGCCGATGATAAGCCCAAGTCCATGATGGGCGTGGCTGCGGTTACGTTGCTGGAAGTTTCTTCGCCCTGCTGCAGTCGCTCAGAGAGCGAGTGCCAGCCCCACCACCACGGTCAGCTCCAGCAACTCCAGCATCGCCCCGGCGGTATCGCCGGTCGTGCCACCCAGACGCCGGCACATGACGTGCCGCAGCCAGGCGAACACGCCCAGCACCGCCACCAGTACCCAGATCACGGGCCAACCACCAACGGCAAGGCACAAGACGGCGCTACCCAACAAGACCCACCCGGCAGCAGCACGTCGCAAATGCTCGGCCAGCGCCTGCCCCAACCCCCCGGGCCTTACGTAAGGCGTGCAGAGGAACAAGCCAAGCATCGCCGCCCGGCCAACCACCGGCGCCAGGATCAGGTCCACCCCCACCCCATGCTCGACCAATGCCCACAAGGCGCAGAATTTCAACAGCAGCACCAGCACCAGGGTCACCACGGCAATCGGTCCGCTGCGGGGGTCCTTCATGATCTGCAGCGTGCGTTCACGGTCACCGAAACCACCGAGCCAAGCATCGGCGCTGTCGGCCAAGCCGTCCAGGTGCAGTGCGCCACTGAGCAACACCCAGAGCGTCAGCAGCAGCGCTGCCTGCAGGGCCGTGGGCGCGCCGTGCAGAAGATCGCTGGCCAGCCACAGCAGCAGGCCGAACAGCAACCCTACCAGGGGGTAGCACAACAGCGAGCGGCCCACCTGGCGTGGCTCGGGCATACCGGGCAAGCGCACCGGCAGGCTGCTGAGGAACTGCAAGGCAATCCAGAACGCCAGCATGTCAGTGCGCCTCGGCCCATTGGCCGTCGTCACGCAGCACCAGGCGGACCAATGCGCCGTGGGCAACTTCCACCTGCAGCAAGTGCTCCCTGGGCATGCCACGCGCCCGGGCCAGCAAAAGGCGCATCACGCCGCCGTGGGTGACCAGCAGCACACGCTTGCCGGCATGCTGCTGGCCCAGGCGCTCGACGCCAGCCAGAACGCGCTCGGCAAACGCCTCGACCGGCTCACCGTTGGGCGGCGTACACGCGTAAGGGTCGGACCAGAAACGCCCCAGGGCGTCGGCCTGGTCTTCCATGATCTGCGCCGCGCTGCGCCCTTCCCAATCACCGAAATGCAGCTCCTGCAGACCCGCCTCGCGCTGTACCGGCAGGTGTAGCCGTGCCCCCAACTCGTCGGCAAACCGTGCACAACGCTGCAAGGGCGAGCTGACCAGCACTTGCCATGGGCCAGCCTCGGCGACGGCGTCACGCATCTGCGCCCAGCCCTTTTCGGTCAGGGCATCGTCAAGGCTGCCACGCAGGCCACCTTGCTCCGTTTCGCCGTGGCGCAGCAGGTCGAGGATCATGCCGGGCGGTCCGCCACGGCGGCCTCGGCAAACGTCGCCATCTGCCCGTGCAGTGCGCAGGCCAGGCGCAACAAAGGCACCGCCAGGGCGGCACCGCTGCCCTCACCCAGGCGCAGGCCCAGCGCCAGCAGCGGTTCGGCCTGCAGTGCTTCGAGCAGGGCCTTGTGCCCTGGCTCCGCGCCTTGGTGGGCAAACAGCAGCCATGCCCGGCACTGCGGGTTGAGGCGCACCGCCACCAATGCGGCGACACTGCAGATGAAGCCGTCCACCAGCACCGCGATACCCTCTTGCGCGCAGGCGATGTAGGCGCCGGCCAAGGCGGCGATCTCGAAACCGCCAACGCATGCCAGCGCCTGCAGCGGGTCGTCAGCGCGCAGACCATGCAGGATCAGCGCACGCTCGATGACTTCGGCCTTGTGCCGCACACCGGCGGTGTCCAAGCCAGTGCCTGGGCCGCTCAGCTCACTGGCCGGGCAACCCAGCAGGTTGCTGGCCAGGGCGGCGGCGGCGGTGGTGTTGCCGATGCCCATTTCGCCGCCGATGAACAACTGCGCACCCTGTTCGGCCGCCCGCAGGGCGCTGTCACGGCCCGCCTCAAGCGCGGCATGCAACTGGCGCTCGGTCATCGCGGGCTGGCGGGCGAAGTTGGCGGTGCCGGCGCCCAGGCGCAAATGCCTCACGCCGGGCAGCTCCAGCGTAGGGTCGATGGTACCGAGGTCGACCACGTCCAGGCTGGCGTGCAGCTGGCGGGCCAGCACGCTGATCGCCGCGCCACCGCCGACGAAGTTGCGCAGCATCTGCCCGGTCACCGCTTGCGGGTAGGCTGAAATGCCTTCCTCGACCACGCCGTGGTCACCGGCGAAAATGGTGATGGCCAGCTGGTCCAGTGCGGGCCGCTCACGGCCTTGCAGGCCCGCCAGGTGCACAGCCAAGCCTTCCAGCTGGCCGAGCGAACCGGCAGGCTTGGTCAGCTGCTGCTGACGGGCGCGGGCCTGGTCCATGGCGGCGTTGTCGAGGGGTTGGCAGGCGTCACGCCACCAGGCTTGAGTCATAGTGCAGGTCCTTTGAGCATAAGGGGCAGGCCAGCCACGGTCAGTACCACGCGCTGACAGCGCTCGGCAACGGCCTGGTGCAACCAGCCGGCCTGGTCGACATAGCGCCGGGTCAGTTCGCCCATGGGCACCACACCCAGGCCGGTTTCGTTGCTGACCAGAATGAGGGTACCCGGCAACTGCTCAAGGCAGTCGAGCAGCGCATCACGCTCCTCGGCCAGGCGCTGGTCGTCGTCGAGCATCAGCAGGTTGGTCAGCCACAGGGTCAGGCAATCCACCAGCAGGCAACGCCCTGCGGCTGCTTCGCGGCGCAGCACGGCAGCCAGCGCCAGGGGCTCTTCAATCAGCCCCCAGTCGGCAGGCCGGCGCTGGCGATGCAGGCGCACGCGTTCGTTCATTTCGCCGTCCAGCGGCTCGCTGGTGGCGATGTAGGTCACCGGCAGGCCGCTGTCGCTGGCCAACTGTTCGGCCAGGCGGCTCTTGCCGGAGCGCGCGCCACCAAGGATCAGGTTGCGCATTTCAGGCGACTCCACACAGTGTGCGCAGGTGCGCGGTGTCCAGGTGCTTTTCCACCAGGTCCGCCAGGCGCTCGATATCACGTTCGCGCAGGGCCTGGTAGTCGATGGTCTGTGCGTCCGCCAGCCCGGCCCAGCGCAACAGCGCGGCGCACGACTCGCTGCCTTCGAACAGGCCATGCAGGTACGTGGCGAGGACCTGCCCGTCGGCACTGATGGCACCGTCGCAGCGCCCCTCATCAAGCTGCACGGCAGGCTGTTCCAAGGCCGCGCCTTGGGTAACGCCGGCATGGATTTCGTAGCCGGACACCGGCGCCTGTTCCAGGTTCAAGGTACCGGTGACGTTGCGCAGTTGCTTGTCGGCCTCCAGCACCGTGGCGTATTCGAGCAGCCCCAGCCCTGGGCTGGAGCCCGCCGGCCCTTCCAGCCCCAGCGGGTCGTGCACCTGCGTCCCGAGCATCTGCAAACCGCCGCAGATACCAATCAGCTTGCCGCCGTAGCGCAAGTGGCGGGCAATGGCGGTATCCCAGCCGCGCTCGCGCAGTTGCGCCAGGTCGCCACGCACGCTTTTCGAGCCGGGCAGGATGATCAGGTCCGCAGGCGGTATCGGTTGGCCTGGCCCGATGAATTGCAGGTCGACCTGTGGGTGCAGGCGCAGCGGGTCGAAGTCGGTGTGGTTGCTGATGCGCGGCAACACCGGCACGATCACCTTCAATACACGCTCATGCTTGGCTGCCTGGCGTACATCTATGCCGTCCTCGGCCTCCAAGTGCAGGTCGGTGACATACGGCAACACGCCCAGCACCGGCTTGCCGGTGCGCGCTTCCAGCCAGTCCAGGCCCGGCTGAAGCAGGGCGATATCACCGCGAAAGCGGTTGATGACAAAGCCCTTGACCCGTGCCTGCTCACTCGGCGACAGCAATTCTAGAGTGCCGACAAGGTGCGCGAAGACCCCGCCCCGATTGATATCGGCCACCAGAATCACTGGGCAGTCCACCACTTCGGCAAAGCCCATGTTGGCGATGTCGCCGGCACGCAGGTTGATCTCCGCAGGCGAGCCTGCACCTTCGACCATGACCACCGGGTACGCAGCGCTCAGGCGCTGGTGCGAGGCCAGCACGGCCTGCATAGCGGTGGCCTTGTAGTCGTGATAGGCCACTGCATTCATGCTGGTGACCGCGCGCCCGTGGATGATCACCTGGGCGCCGGTGTCGCTGTTGGGCTTGAGCAGCACCGGGTTCATGTCAGTGTGCGGCGCCAGCCGGCAAGCCTGGGCCTGCACGGCCTGGGCCCGGCCAATTTCGCCACCGTCGGCGGTCACCGCGCTGTTGAGCGCCATGTTCTGCGGCTTGAACGGCACCACGCCGACGCCCTGGCGCAGCAGCCAGCGGCACAACGCGGTCACCAGCGTGCTCTTGCCGGCATCGGAGGTGGTGCCTTGCACCATGAGCGTGGTCATGCCGTTTCCTTTTGATAGTCGGCCAGGGCCTGGGCCAGGCGTTGTTCGTCCGCAGCGCAGGCAGGCAAGCCCAGGCGCACGGCGGCCGGCAGCGCGAACAGGCGAACCAGGATGCCGTGCCGGGCGAGAAAGTCATGCAGGTGCGCGGCACGTTCGCTGCGCACGTACTGGAACAGGTCGCAGCCACCGCTCGGGGCCAGGCCGGTGCTGCGCAACAAGGCCGCGAGCCGCTGGCTGCTGGCAGCGCAGCGGTCGATCTGCAACAGGTGGGCGGTGTGGTCGGCAAAACAGGCCTGAGCCAGCACCCGCGTCGGGCCACTGACAGTCCAAGGGCCAAGCAGCTCTGCCAGGCGCTGCAGCAGGCTTGCTTGAGCCGCCACGAAGCCCAGCCGGACACCGGCCAGGCCAAAGAACTTGCCAAACGAACGCAGCACGATCAGGCCTGGCCGCTCGGCGCAGTCGACCACGCTATGAGCGGGGGTGTTGTCCATGAACGCTTCGTCGACCACAAGCCAGCCTCCGCGGGCTGCCAGGCGGCCATGCCAGTCGAGCAGGCGCTCGCGGCTGACCTGGCGGCCGGTCGGGTTGTTGGGGTTGACCAGCACCAGCACATCGAGGCTGTCGAGCGCGCCCTCGACCTCGGCTTCATCCAGCTCCAGCAACTGATGCCCTGCCCGCTGCCAGGCGTGCGGATGCTCGGCGTAGCAAGGGGTCAGCACGCCAACCCGGCCAGCCGGGCGCAACAACGGCAACGCCTGGATCGCGGCCTGCGAGCCGGCTACCGGCAGTAGCTGGCGAGTGCCGTAATACTGCCGCGCGGCCTCTTCCAGGCCGTCTTCGGTTTCCGGCAGGCGCGCCCAGGCGTCGAGGGGAATCGGCGGGATCGGGTAAGACCAAGGGGCGATGCCGCTGGACAGGTCGAGCCAATGTTCACGCGCGATGCCGTATTGATGCACCGCACGCAGCAGACGACCACCGTGTTCAAGCATTCCAGTAAGCCCCCAGGCAAATCACCAGTACCCACAGCCACACACCCCGCTGCACCAGGCTCCAGCCGCGCTCGATGGCGTCGGCATCGGCCATCGGCCCTTCGCCCAGGCGCGGCCGCTCGTGCAGCTCACCGTGGTACACCGCCGGGCCGCCAAGTTCGACCGCCAGCGCGCCGGCACCGGCTGCCATCACCGGGCCTGCGTTGGGGCTGTCCCACAGTGGCCCCTGGTTGCGCCAGCAGGCCAGGGCCAGGCGAGTCTTGCCGAGCAGCGCGTAGGTCAGCGCCACCAGCCTTGCGGGAATATAGTTGAGCACATCGTCGATACGCGCCGCGCACCAGCCAAACCGCTCGAAACGCTCGTTGCGATAGCCCCACATGGCATCCAGGGTATTGCTCAGCCGGTACAACACCACACCGGGCGCGCCAGCCAGCACAAACCAGAACAGCGCGGCAAAAACGGCATCGCTGCCGTTCTCCAGCACCGACTCGGTGGCTGCCCGGGCCACGGCGGGCTCGTCCAGCTCGCGGGTTTCGCGGCTGACCAGGTAGCCGACCCGCCGCCGTGCCTCTTCCAGGTCGCCTTGGCGCAACGCGTTGGCCACCGGCAACACATGCTCGCCAAGGCTGCGCAGCCCCAGGGCGCAATACAGCGCCAGCACGTCCACCAGCCAGCCGATGTACGGCAGCCAGGACAGGATCAATGCGACCAGGGTCAGCGGCACCACGGCAATGAACCAGGCGCTCACCCCGTGGCTGCGCCAACCGCGCCCGCCAGCGTTCAGGCGGCGCTCCAGGTTGGCGGCCATGTTGCCGAACGCCACCAGTGGATGACGCCGTTGCGGCTCGCCCAGCAAGGCATCCAGGGCCACCCCGGCCACGGTCAGCAAGGCAACGCTCATGGCCGCTCTCCCCATTGGTTGTGATACAGCATGTCACTCAAGGGGCGTTGTTCGGCCCAGTTTTCCTGCACCAGCATTGGCGCCGGATAGAATTCGGTCACAGGCCCCAGGCACAGCACGGCCACCGGCTTGGCGCCGGCAGGCATGCCCAGCAGCTCGGCCAGGGCCAGCGGGTCGAACAACGACACCCAGCCCATCCCCAGGCCTTCGGCTCGCGCCGCAAGCCACAGGTTCTGGATGGCGCAGGCCAGCGAGGCGAGGTCCATTTCCGGCAAGGTGCGACGGCCGAAGATGTGCGGCTCGCGCTGGTCCATCAAGGCGGCCACCAGCAGCTCAGCACAATCGTTGATGCCTTCGACCTTGAGGGCCATGAACGCATCGGACCGTTCACCCAGGGCATCGGCGGTGCGTACCCGCTCCTCCTCGACCAGCGCCTGGATGCGCTCGCGCAGGCCACGCTGGGTGATACGGATGAACCGCCAGGGCTGCATCAGCCCGACGCTGGGGGCCTGATGCGCCGCGGCCAACAGGCGACCAAGCAGCGCCGGGGCCACCTCGCCACCGGCAAAATGACGCATGTCGCGGCGCTCGCCGATGGCCCGGTACACGGCGGCGCGCTCGGCGTCGCTGAAAGCGTGTTGGCTCATGGTCGCAGCAGCGCCGCCGCCGCGTCAGGGTTGGAGGGGAAGTAGAAGTGCACGTAGGATGCCGTCAGACGTCCCAGGCGATACACCGCCTCGTTGCCACGCCCGCCGTTGGGGCTCAGGCCACGGGCGATCGGTGTCAGCTCGGTGCTGGTCAGGGAGTGGTGGTAGGTATGCCCACGCAGGGTACCTTCCGGCAGCTCCACGGCCTGCAAGGCCAGGGCTGCAAGGCGTTTCTGCATGGTCGCCTCGCCCGCCAGCAAACCGAGCAGTTCGGCACGCTCCCCCGCCACATCGGTCAGTGCGTCGAGCAGGTAGAGCATGCCGCCGCATTCGGCCAACAAGGGCTTGCCCTGCCCGTGATGGTCACGGATCGCCGCGCACATGGCGGTATTGGCCGCCAACGCGTGGTGGTGCAGTTCGGGGTAGCCGCCCGGCAGGTAAAGGCTGTCCACGGTTGGCAGTTCACGGTCATGCAGTGGCGAGAAAAACACCAGTTGCGCGCCCAGGTTGCGCAGCAGGTCGAGGTTGGCACCATAGGTGAACGCAAACGCCTCGTCCCGGGCCACGCCAATGCGCACACCGGCCAATGACACGGCGGCCGGCTGTGGCTCGGGCTCGGCAAACGCCACCGGCGGGGGTAAAGCAGCATCGCAACTGGCACCCAGCGCCTCGGCCGCAGCATCCAGGCGGGCATCCAGGTCGTTCAGTTCGCTGGCCTGGACCAACCCCAGGTGACGGCTGGGCAGTTCGATACCGCGTTCACGCGACAGGCCGCCATACCAGCGCAACCCCTCGGTCAGGCTGCCTTCGAGCAGCTGCGCATGGCGCAGGCTGCCGACCCGGTTGGCCAGCACACCGGCAAACGGCAGGTCGGTCTGGTAACGCGCCAGCCCCAGGGCCAGGGCGCCAAAGGTCTGGGCCATGGCCGTGCCGTCGATTACCGCCAGCACCGGCACGCCGAAGTGGCGCGCCAGGTCCGCGCTCGACGGCGTACCGTCGAACAGCCCCATGACCCCTTCGATCAGGATCAGGTCGGCCTCCCCGGCTGCGTCCCACAGCAGGCGGCGGCTTTCCTGGGCGCCGATCATCCACAGGTCGAGCTGGTAGACCGGCGCGCCGCTGGCACGTTCGAGGATCATCGGGTCGAGAAAGTCGGGCCCGCATTTGAACACCCGAACCTTGCGCCCAAGGTTGCGGTGCAGGCGGGCCAAGGCGGCGGTGACGGTGGTCTTGCCCTGGCCGGAAGCCGGCGCTGCAATCAATACCGCCGGGCAGTGTCGCATCTGAGTCACAGTTCGACGCCTTTCTGCGCACGGATACCCGCCTGGAAGGCGTGCTTGAGCATGCCCATCTCGGTGACGGTGTCGGCCAGCTCGATCATTTCAGGCTTGGCCGCGCGACCGGTGACGATCACGTGCTGCATCGGCGGGCGGGCCTGGATGTCGGACAGCACCTGGTCGAGGTCGAGGTAACCATGCTTGAGGGCGATATTGAGTTCATCGAGCACCACGAACTGCACGGTCTGGTCCTGCAGCAGCTGGCGCGACACCGCCCAAGCGGCCTCAGCGGCGGCGATGTCACGCTGGCGGTCCTGGGTCTCCCAGGTAAAGCCTTCGCCCATCACGTGATAACGCACCTGCTCGGGAAAACGCCGGAAGAACAGCTCTTCGCCAGTGCTGTTGCGGCCTTTGATGAACTGCACCACGCCGCACTGCATGCCATGGCCCAGGGCACGGGCGAGCATGCCGAAAGCTGAGCTGCTCTTGCCCTTGCCATTGCCCGTCAGCACCAGCAGCAGGCCGCATTCGTTGGGGGAATTGGCGATACGCTCGTCGATGATCGCCTTTTTGCGCTGCATGCGCGCCAAGTGGCGTTCGTCGCGTTCGGTGGGTTCGCTCATCAGGGGTCTCCGCAGGCTGACGCCACGCGAAAGGCGGCGACAGGTCGATAGGCAGGCAGACACAGAGCGCGCAGGAGCAGTGGCCGTAGGCCACGGTGCACCGCGCATCACCCTCCGTGATGCCGTTGGCTGTATCAGGCCGGTCTCCGGGCTTGCGAGCGGGCCTTGGCCCGGGCCTGCGCGCCTTCCCGGATGCTGGCATCCAGTGGCTGTGCGCGACCTTTGACTCACCTACCGTTGCGGGGGCAGCGCCGGAATCGCGCCTTTGCTGGCGCCCACCGGCTTCCCAGTTTCACCCTGCTCAGACGAGGCTGGCAGGGCACCTGAAACACGCCGCGAAGGTTAGAGGGTTGGGGCGGGAGCGTCAATCGAACGGGGCGCAGGAACGAAGATAACCACTGAGCATGGCCTTGCGCAGCCGGGTGTTGTTCGCCCCGGGCTGAACCAGTCATGTTGCGCCGTGCTCTGAATAATGAAAGATCATCTCCTGAGGGCATTGAACATGCGCCACATCGGCTACGTCTTACCCTGGGCGATCAGTGCCTGCCTGGTGGGCTGCGGCGACACAGCACTGTTGAACGTCAGCGAAGGCAGTGGCCCCTCGCCGCAGTTGCCAGAACCCCATGCAACGCTGATTCCGACCATCAACATCGCCCCTGCCATCGGCTGGCCGGACGGCGGCAAGCCCAAGGCTGCAACGGGCACGCAGGTAGCGGCCTTCGCCGACAAACTCGACCACCCTCGCTGGCTCTATGTACTGCCCAACGGTGACGTGCTGGTAGCCGAAACCAACGCGCCGCCAAAACCCGAGGACGGCAAAGGCCTGCGTGGCTGGGCCATGGGCAAGGCGATGAAACGTGCCGGCGCCGCTGTACCCAGCGCCAACCGCATCACCCTGCTGCGCGATGCCGATCATGATGGCGTCGCAGAAATTCGCAGTACCTTCCTGGAAGGCCTGAATTCCCCATTCGGGATGGCGTTGGTGGGCAAGGACTTCTATGTGGCCGACACCGACAAGCTGCTGCGTTTTCACTACGAGCCCGGGGCCATGCAGATACGCGACAAGGGCCAGCAGGTGGTCGAGCTACCGGGCGGGCCGTTCAACCATCACTGGACCAAGAACGTGATCGCCAGCCCAGATGGCAAGAAACTCTACGTGACGGTTGGCTCCAACAGCAATGTGGGGGAAAACGGCCTGGACAAGGAACAAGGGCGGGCGGCGATCTGGGAGGTGGACCCGGCCAGCGGCCAGCAGCGTTTGTACGCCAGCGGCCTGCGCAACCCCAATGGCCTGGCCTGGGAGCCACACAGCGGCGCACTGTGGACGGCAGTCAACGAGCGTGACGAAATCGGTAGCGACCTGGTGCCGGACTACATTACCTCGGTCAAGGACGGCGGCTTCTATGGTTGGCCCTACAGCTACTACGGCCAGCACGTAGACCAGCGGGTCCAGCCACAGGCGCCGCAAAAGGTCGCCCAGGCACTGGTGCCGGACTATGCCGTCGGCCCGCACACGGCTTCACTGGGGCTGACGTTCGCCGAGCCAGGTGTGCTGCCAGCGCCTTTCGAGCAAGGCGCATTCGTGGGCCAGCACGGGTCATGGAATCGCAAGCCACACAGTGGCTACAAGGTGATTTTCGTGCCGTTCGACAGTGCCGGCAAGCCTGTCGGCAAGCCCGTCGACCTGCTCACCGGGTTTCTGGATGGCAATGGCAAGGCCATGGGCCGGCCGGTGGGCGTGATCAACGATCAGCGCGGTGGGGTGCTGGTGGCGGATGACGTGGGCAATATGATCTGGCGGGTGAGCGCTGCGCGGTAACGGTGAGTCAAGGCGGCCTTGCCGGGCCGCCTTCAGGCGATCAGGGGTTTTGCGCCAGATGCCCCTGGGGAATCACCCGCTTGGCCTGCAGGTAAGCCTTGGCCCAGTAACTGTTGGACAGGTAGTCCAGACGCACCGTACCACCGGTGGACGGTGCGTGCACGAAACGCCCCTCCCCCACGTAGATGCCGGCATGGCTGACCTGCGACCCGCCGCTGGTGGCAAAGAACACCAGGTCACCTGACTGCAGCGCCTTCGCATCCACGGTCGGCGCACGCATGACGATCATCTCCCGCGTCGAGCGCGGCAAGCTGATGCCAGCGGCATCCCGATAGACATACTTGATCAGGCCACTGCAATCGAACCCGGAGTCAGGCGTATTGCCACCCCATCGGTAAGGCGTGCCCACCAGCCCGATCGCGCGGATCAACACGTCGTCGGCAATCGGCGAAGCATCAGGCAGTTGGCTGTAGGAGACCTGCGGCTTGACCACAGGGGCCGGCGCAGGCGCGCGGCTGGAGCAGGCAGCAAGCAATGCCACCAGGGAGAGGAATGCGAAGCGCGCCATCATTACCATGGCCAGAACATCCTGTCTGAGACCGCTGGACCGCAGCCGAAAAGTGTTGAGAATTTAGATTAGACGCTTTCTGTAAATGCGCACGGCGGCGAGCTTTTTTAAAGCATCGCCGCCGTGGCACGGTACATCATCTGGGTATCAGTTGCGCGCGATGTTGGTCGGCGCCATCGCCAAGGCTCGCTTGGCTTCGATGAAGGTCTTGCTCCAGTAGCGATCACCGAGGCTGTCGATGCGCACACCACCGCTGCGGCGGCTGCTGGAGTGGATGAACTGGTTGTCACCCAAGTAGATGCCGGCATGGCTGACCCGGCCGCGGCCATTGGTGCTGAAGAACAGCAGGTCGCCTGGCTTGAGCTTGTTACGGGCCACTTTCGGGGCATCGACGTTGATCATTTCACGCGTCGAACGCGGCAAGGTCATGCCGGCTTCTTCGCGGAACAGGTAACCGATGAAGCCGCTGCAATCGAAGCCTGACTTCTCCGAGGTACCACCGAAGCGGTAGCGGGTGCCGATCAACGCCATGCCGCGCTCGAGAATGCTGTCAGCCAGAACCGGCAGCTGATAAGGCTTGCTGTTGCTGGAGAAGGCCGCCAGATCATCTTCGGTGGCCAGCTCTTCCGGTTCGCCGAATACGGACGAAGGCGAGGCTTTGGCCTTGAACGCCGATTGGGCGTCGATCGGGGTGTGATCCTGGGGCTGGGATACCGGGCCTTGGGCCGCGCAGCCGAAAAGCAGGGTCACGAGTGCGAGGGGCACGAGGGGTGCGAAGCGCTTTAGCATGGGCACGACCGTGTCTGTAATCCTTTAGAAGGGGGAAACTATGCCCTCTATCATGGCCATTTGCAAATTTTATCGAAAAAGATGTGACTTTTTCGTTTTTCCGCTCTAGCCCAGGATTTTCAGGGGCTTACCAGCCCAGGGTTTCTTTCAGGAAAGGGATGGTCAGCTTGCGCTGCGCCTGCAGCGATGCCTGGTCGAGGCGTTCGAGCAGATCGAACAGTGCGCTCATGCTGCGGGTACCGCGGGTAAGGATGAAATGCCCGACCTCATCGGTGAGGTGCAGGCCACGGCGCGAGGCACGCAACTGCAAGGCACGCAGCTTGTCTTCATCGGACATGCCACGCATCTGGAAGATCAGTGCCAGGGTCAGCCGCGACTTGAGGTCGGCGAGCTTGATGGGCAGCTCGCGCGGCGAGCTGGAGGCCGCCAGCAGCAAACGACGGCCACTGTCACGCAGGCGATTGAACAGGTGGAACATGGCCTCTTCCCAGTCGGCCTTGCCAGCAATTACATGCAGGTCGTCAATGCACACCAGCTCGTACTGTTCGAGGTGATCGAGCAATTCGACACCCCGCTCGAGCAGTTGCGCCAACGGCAAGTAAACGGCGGGTTCGCCCAACTGCTGGAAGCGGTGGGTGGCGGCCTGCAACAGGTGGGTGCGGCCGACACCCTGCTTGCCCCACAGGTAGATGAGGCTCTCGGTCCAGCCGGCGTCGGCTTCGCATAGGCGCTCGACGTAGCCCAATGCCGCAGCATTGGCGCCCGGATAGTAGTTGATGAAGGTGGCGTCATCGCGCAGGCGCACACCCAGGGGCAACTGGATCGGTGGTTTCATGCTCGCGGGCGGTCGCTGGGACCACAGGGGGCCTTTGGTGGACAGTGTGCAAAGTCTATACCCGCAACGCGGACGGCACAATCAGGGAGCAGAAGAGCACAAGCAAAATCAAAGGCTTGCGACCTGCCCTGCTCGGTCTGACTGGGTAATTTACAACTGCGGATCGACATCGGCGTCATACATGTCCGACTCTTTGTACAGATCATGCACATGACGTAGCAGCACCATGATCACTGCCGCCACCGGCAGCGCCAGCAGCACACCGGTGAAGCCGAACAACTCGCCACCGGCAAGAATGGCGAAGATCACTGCCACCGGGTGCAAGCCGATACGGTCGCCCACCAGCAACGGCGTCAGCACCATGCCTTCCAGCGCCTGGCCGACCATGAACACCGCAACGATGCCCAGCATCGGATACAGGTCGCCACCGAACTGGAACAGGCCGGCGACCAACGCCGCACCAATACCGATGATGAAGCCCATGTACGGCACGATGGCTGCCAACCCCGCCAGCATGCCGATCAACAGGCCGAGTTCGAGCCCCACCAGCATCAGCCCTGCCGAGTAGATGACGCCCAGCGCGAGCATCACCATCAATTGGCCGCGGACGAACGCGCCCAGGACTTCATGGCACTCTTGCGCCAACCCCACTATTTGCGACTCGCGCTGGCGCGGCAGCAGGCTGCGCAACTTGGCCATCATCAGGTCCCAGTCACGCAGCAGGTAGAACCCCACCACCGGGATCAGCACCAGGTTGGCCAGCCAGGCCATCAAGGCCAGGCTCGAAGCCGTCGCCTGGGACAGCACGATGCCGACGATGTCGGTGGTCTGGCCCATGTGCTCGCCAATGGCTGCCTTGATCTTGTCGAACTTCCAGAAGCCATCGGCCAGGCCAAGGCGGTGTTGCACCCAAGGCAACGCCTGATGCTGCAACCAGTCGAGCATCTGCGGCGCCAGCTCGTACAGGCGCAGCAGCTGCTTGGCCAGCATCGGCACCAGCACCAGCAGCAGGGCCATGAACAGCAGGGTGAAGAGACTGAACACCACCACCACGCCCCAGGTGCGTGACAGCCCCAGGCGCTCCAGGCGGTCAACCAGAGGGTCTGCCAGATAAGCCAGCAGAATACCGATCAGAAAGGGGGCAAGAATGTTGTGCAAGCTATATAGCAGCACGGCGAACAGCAGTGCCGCACCCAGCCAGATCCAGCGGCGCATATCGGTCACGGTCGGTACTCCTTACCAGCGAAAACGCAGGCCGTCGAACGGCTTGGGCACTGCGGGCTGCTCTGCGGCAGCGCCAGGTGCAGGCGCGGGGACCACGGGTGCAGCGGGGACCTGCTCGGCCGGCACTTCCTGCAGCTTGGCCAGCCCCAGTTGGGCACGCAATTGTTCGCGGTTGGCGGTGACACCGTAGGTCAGCGTGCTGCCTTCGGCCATCTTCAGTCGCGCGCCGTACGGTTCGAGCACCCGGCTCAATTCGGCGTAGCGCTGCAGGTTCATCCCCTGCACCTGGAGCTGCAGCTGGCTGCTGGCACCAGGGCGGGTCACATAGCGCGGCGCCAGGCGGCTGCTCACCGCCAGCATCACCGCGTCGGCCAAGGCCGCCTGGTCGGCGCCCTCGGCATTACCCTGCTCGCGCTGGTCACCCACCCACAACTGCCATCTGCCTTGCCATTTGCCATCCGCTTCATGGGCGTGGACCGCCAGCAGTGCATCGGCCGCGTAGCGCTCGGACGCTTCGCGCAGCGGCGCTGGGTCACTGGCCTCGATTTGCTTGGCGTTGGCCACCAGTTGCTCCTGCAGGTCGGCCAGCGGCAAGCGCAATGGCAAGCCTCGGTGCTGTGCCGCACGGCGCAGTGGCTGGGCAGTGGCCTGGCCGTCGCCGACCAGGTTGCTACCTTCGACGCTGTCGTTAAGCCACCAGCCGATGATCGACGGCCGGTTGCTGCCCCACAGGGCCAGGCCGGCCTTGCGCAAGGCACGTTCGGTACTGCCGGGGTCGAACTCGACCAGCACCGATTCGGGCGGGCCGGCTTCGGTACCGACCTGGTTGATGATTTGCTGCGGGTCCTTGCGCAACTCCGCCAAAGCCGGGTTTTGCGCCGCTTTCGGGTCGCCGGTCAGGCGCAGAATCAAGGTATCGAGGGCCTTGCCGGTTGCCTGGGTACGGGCTTCGGCGCCCTGCCCTGCAAGCGGCTCACGCACTTGGTAGAGCCCGGAGACGGTTTCGGCCTGGGCGGCGACAGCCACCAGGGCAAGGCATCCCGCTGCCAGATTTTTGAGAAGATGCATGAAGGATTCCTGTCCAGAAACTAGGTGAAACGGGCCGTTAACGTGCAGACTGTGACCGCGGTGGAATGACAAATGCTCCTGCGCGCGGGGCCTTTCGCATGATCGTCCTGTCTATACCTTATACAGCGCTTCGCGCGGCAACCAGTCGCAGACAGTGAAAGGATGGTTTTCTTTGGGGTTTGTCTTGAGTCAGGCGGTGGGGCTGACATCGAGCGCCGCCCGCGCGGCGCATCGCGAGCAAGCTCGCTCCCACATTTGTTTCGGGCCAGTGAGGCCTGTACCATTTGCGCGCGACCGCCTTGTTTGTACGACGCGATATTGATGGTAGCGCCAAAGGGGCGCGCGCCAATGGCTGCGCTCGATCTCATAGGCGACACAACTTTCAAACCATCCGCTTCACGCCTCAATTCGCCCACCTCCCCAAAAAACCCAAGCAAGCCCCCTCCCCCCATCACCTTTTTAACGCTTTCGACCCCTGCCCGTCGGCCTGAGGATGGCCGCTGCACGGCAACCCTGATAAAATCGCGCGCCTTCGCAGACCTCTGACGTTTCAGGCAGCCGCCGCTTACACAGCCGGCCTTGGCCGTCATGGTCGTTTTTAAGAATCCCTCCCTCCTAAAGGCCTGGATCAATGAGCAAGCAACCCTCCCTGAGCTACAAGGACGCCGGTGTAGACATCGACGCCGGCGAAGCACTGGTCGAACGCATCAAGGGCGTGGCAAAACGCACCGCACGCCCTGAAGTCATGGGTGGCCTGGGCGGCTTCGGCGCCCTCTGCGAGATCCCGGCCGGCTACAAGCAGCCGGTTCTGGTCTCCGGCACCGACGGCGTCGGCACCAAGCTGCGCCTTGCCCTGAACCTGAACAAGCACGACAGCATCGGCCAGGACCTGGTCGCCATGTGCGTCAACGACCTGGTGGTATGCGGTGCCGAGCCGCTGTTCTTCCTCGACTACTACGCCACTGGCAAGCTCAACGTCGACGTCGCCGCCACCGTAGTCACCGGCATCGGTGCCGGCTGTGAACTGGCCGGTTGCTCGCTGGTCGGTGGCGAAACCGCCGAGATGCCAGGCATGTACGAAGGCGAAGACTACGACCTGGCCGGCTTCTGCGTCGGCGTCGTGGAAAAGGCCGAGATCATCGACGGCTCCAAGGTTGCCACCGGTGACGCGCTGATCGCCCTGCCGTCTTCCGGTCCGCACTCCAACGGCTACTCGCTGATCCGCAAGATCCTCGAAGTGTCCGGCACGGACATCGAAAACACCCAGCTCGACGGCCAGCCACTGACCGACCTGCTGATGGCGCCGACCCGCATCTACGTCAAACCGCTGCTGCAATTGATCAAGCAGACCGGCGCAGTCAAGGCCATGGCCCACATCACCGGTGGCGGCCTGCTGGACAACATCCCGCGCGTACTGCCAAAGAACGCCCAGGCCGTGGTCGACGTGGCCAGCTGGCAGCGCCCGGCGGTATTCGACTTCCTGCAGGCACAAGGCAACGTTGACGAGCATGAAATGCACCGCGTACTGAACTGCGGCGTCGGCATGGTCATCTGCGTAGCCCAGGACCAGGTCGAAAACGCCCTGAACGTGCTGCGTGCAGAAGGCGAACAGCCTTGGGTCATCGGCCGCATCGAGCAGGCCGCCGAAGGCGCCGCCCAGGTCGAGCTGCAGAACCTCAAGGCACACTGATGCCGAGCAAGACCTGCAATGTAGTGGTACTGCTGTCGGGTTCCGGCAGCAACCTGCAAGCCCTGATCGACAGCTGCCGCAGTGAAGACAGCCCGGTGCGCATCCGTGCGGTGGTTTCCAACCGCGCCGATGCCTACGGCCTGCAGCGCGCTGCAGCCGCTGGCATCGATACCGCCGTGCTGGACCACACCGACTTCGACGGCCGCGAAGCCTTCGATGCGGCGCTGATGGCACGCATCGACGGCTTTGCGCCCGACCTGGTGGTGCTGGCCGGTTTCATGCGCATCCTCAGTGGCGGTTTCGTGCGCCACTATCAGGGCCGCCTGCTCAATATCCACCCGTCGCTGCTGCCCAAGTACAAGGGCTTGCATACCCATCGCCGGGCTCTGGAGGCAGGCGACGCCGAGCATGGCTGCAGCGTACACTTCGTCACCGAGGAACTCGATGGCGGCCCACTGGTCGTACAGGCTGTGGTACCGGTGACGTCGGACGACACCGCTGAAAGCCTGGCCCAGCGGGTTCACCACCAGGAACACCAGATCTACCCGCTGGCGGTGCACTGGTTCGCCGAAGGACGCTTGCGTCTGGGTGAACACGGTGCGTTACTGGATGGCCAGCCTCTGGCGGCCAGCGGTCACTTGATTCGACCCTAGGAGAATATATGCGTCGCGCCCTGCTTTTGGCTCTCGCCGTGCTCGCCCTGCCCCTCCAGGCAGCTGATCTGAAGCCTTTCTCGGCCAGTTACACCGCCGACTGGAAGCAGCTGCCCATGAGCGGCACCGCCGAACGCAGCCTGGTCAAGAATGCCAATGGTACCTGGGACCTCAATTTCCGGGCTTCCATGATGATCGCCAGCCTGACCGAGCAAAGCACCCTGCGCCTGGAAAACGACACCCTGCTGCCGCAGAAGTATCACTTCGAACGTGGCGGCCTGGGCAAGGCGAAGAAGGTCGACCTGAACTTCGACTGGAACAGCAAGAAAGTCACCGGTAGCGACCGCGGCGATGCCGTCAGCCTGCCGCTCAACCGCGGCGTGCTCGACAAGTCGTCCTACCAGCTGGCGCTGCAGCATGACGTGGCCGCCGGCAAGAAGAGCATGACCTACCAGGTGGTCGACGGTGACGAGATCGACACCTACGACTTCCGCGTACTGGGCACCGAGAAGGTCACCACCAAGACCGGCCAGGTCGATGCGGTCAAGGTCGAGCGCGTGCGCGACCCGAGCCAAAGCAAGCGCATCACCGAGCTGTGGTTCGCCAAGAACTGGGACTACCTGCTGGTGCAACTGCGCCAGGTCGAAACCGATGGCAAGGAGTATGTGATCGTGCTGCAGGATGGCACGGTCGATGGCAAGGCGGTGAAGGGTAACTGATCAACCGCAGCCTGAAGCACCTGCAGCCCCGCCTTGTGCGGGGCTTCTTTTTGCCTGGCCGCCCTTACATGAAACTTGTTTCATGCCCGTTTTATTTACTTAGGCTGCTAACAAACTCTATAAAGAAGACCTGCGACACAGTGCCGCAGCCAACTGAAAAGTGGAGTTTACCGATGACAGTCCAAGTAACCGAACGCGACGAATCGAAAATGTCCCACGAAGGCCTGGCCGCTGGCGTGCGGATCTGGGATGTGCACCAGCAGGGCCAACTGGTCGGAATGTTTCACAACGAACATGAAGCCCACCAGTATCGGGTAGAGCTCGAAGACCTGGAAAACCTGCGCGCCACGCAATGACACCGCCTTCAAAAGAAAACCCCGCCTAGGCGGGGTTTTTCATGCTTACCACATCAGGTCGTCAGGGATCTTGTAAGCCGCATAAGGGTCATCCTCGTTGGCCTCTTCGACGTGGGTGTTGAGCAGCAGCACGCGATGCGGGTCGCGCTCCTGGATCTTCACCGCCGCCTCACGCGGAATCACCTCGTAGCCGCCAGCGAAAGAGACCACCGCCAGCGAGCCATTGCTCAGCTTGCTGCGCATCAGGGCATTGACGGCAATGCGCTTGACCTTCTTGTCGTCGACGAAGTTGTAGTAGTCCTCGCTGTTGAGCTTGGGCAGGCGAGTCGCTTCGATCAACTGCTTGACCTGCGCGGCACGGGCCTTTTGCTCGGCCTTTTCCTGCTGCTGGCGGTTAAGCTCCTGGTCACGCTTGGCCTTGTCAGCCATGGCTTCCTTGGCGAGGCGCTGCTGGGTGTCATCCACCTCGACCTGGCCTTTGTGCTCCAGGCGCTTTTGTTTCTTTTCGGCTTTGTTGGTCTGCGAGACCTGTTTCTGGTTGACCAGACCGGCTTTGAGCAATTGGTCGCGAAGGGAAAGGCTCATGAATTCACTCACTTATGCAACAGCTCAGCCGCAGCTGGGCAGGTTCTTTTCCTGACGTTTGGCTTCACCCCAAAGGGCATCCAGCGCGTCAAGGCTACAATCTTCGATGGGCCGACCGCTGTCGCGCACTGCCTGTTCGATAAAGCGGAAACGTCGCTCGAACTTGCGGTTGGCGCGGCGCAGGGCATGCTCCGGGTCTTGCTTGAGGTGGCGGGCCAGGTTGACGGTGGCGAACAGCAGATCGCCGACCTCGTCTTGTAGCGCATCGGCATCACCGTCGGCCATGGCCTGCAGGACTTCATCCAGCTCCTCGCGGACCTTGTCCAGCACCGGCAATGCGTCAGGCCAGTCGAAACCGACCGTGGCCGCACGCTTCTGCAGTTTGGCTGCCCGCGACAGCGCCGGCAATGCCGCAGGCACATCATCGAGCAGCGACAGCTGTTCAGGCTCGCTCTTTTCGGCGCGCTCTTCGGCCTTGATCTGTTCCCAGCGCAACTTGACCTCGGCCTCGCTCAGGCTGGGCGTGCCCACCGGTGCGTACAGCTCGCCGGTGGGGAATACGTGCGGGTGGCGGCGGATCAGCTTGCGGGTGATGCTGTCGACCACCCCGTCAAAGGCGAAACGCCCCTCTTCCCGGGCCAGTTGGCTGTAGTAGACCACCTGGAACAACAGGTCGCCGAGCTCGCCCTGCAAGTGCTCGAAATCGCCGCGCTCGATGGTGTCGGCGACCTCGTAGGCTTCTTCGAGGGTGTGCGGGACGATGCTGGCGTAGTCCTGCTGCAAATCCCACGGGCAGCCATGTTGCGGGTCACGCAGGCGGGCCATGAGGTGCAGCAGGTCTTCGAGGGTGTAGGTCATTAAGCAAGGTCCTCCGGTGGTGGCTGCTCGCGGGTGAACCCGCGAAGCTGCCACCCCAGTCTCAAGGCGTACGATTACGCCGCGTCTCGATGATGTTCGGCAACTGCGAGATCCGCCCCAGCAAGCGCCCAAGCGCATCCAGGCCTGGAATCTCGATGGTCAGCGACATCAACGCCGTGTTGTCTTCCTTGTTCGAGCGGGTGTTGACCGCCAGCACGTTGATCTTCTCGTTGAGCAGTACCTGCGACACGTCACGCAGCAAGCCTGGGCGGTCGTAGGCACGGATGACGATGTCGACCGGGTAGGTCTGCACCGGGATCGGCCCCCAACTGACCTGGATCATCCGCTCTGGCTCCTTGCCTGCCAGTTGCAGCACCGAAGCGCAGTCCTGGCGGTGGATGCTCACACCCCGGCCCTGGGTGATATAGCCGACGATGGCATCGCCTGGCAGCGGCTGGCAGCAGCCGGCCATCTGCGTCAGCAGGTTGCCGACACCCTGGATCTGGATATCGCCGCGCTTGCCGGTACGCGGCCCGGTGGGCTTGCGTTGCACCAGCTCGATCTGCTCGATGCGCTCGGGCTCGAGCAATTGCTGGGCGGCGTTGACCAGGTGCGCCAGGCGCAGATCACCCGCACCCAGCGAGGCGAACATGTCTTCGGCGGTCTTGACGTTGGTCTTCTCGGCCAGGCGCTCGAAGTCCACCTGGGGCAGGCCCAGGCGGCTGAGTTCACGTTCGAGCAAGGTCTTGCCGGCCGCCACGTTCTGGTCGCGTGCCTGCAGCTTGAACCAATGGACAATCTTCGCCCGTGCCCGCGAGGTGGTGACGTAACCCAGGTTGGAGTTCAACCAGTCACGGCTGGGGTTGCCGTGTTTGCTGGTGATGATCTCGACCTGCTCGCCCGTCTGCAGGCTGTAGTTGAGCGGCACGATACGCCCGTTGATCTTGGCGCCGCGGCAGTTGTGACCGATTTCGGTGTGCACGCGGTAGGCGAAGTCCAGCGGTGTAGCGCCCTTGGGCAGGTCGATGGCATGGCCGTCGGGGGTGAACACATAGACCCGGTCAGGCTCAATGTCGACCCGCAGCTGTTCGGCTAGGCCGCCGATGTCACCCAGCTCTTCATGCCACTCGAGCACCTGGCGCAGCCAGGAAATCTTCTCTTCGTAATGATTGGAGCTGGGCTTGACGTCGGTACCCTTGTAGCGCCAGTGCGCGCACACGCCCAGTTCGGCTTCCTCGTGCATGCCATGGGTACGGATCTGCACCTCCAGCACCTTGCCCTCGGGGCCGATCACCGCCGTGTGCAACGAGCGGTAGCCGTTCTCCTTGGGGTTGGCGATGTAGTCGTCGAACTCCTTGGGGATGTGCCGCCACAGCGTATGAACGATGCCCAATGCGGTGTAGCAGTCGCGGATCTCCGGCACCAGCACGCGCACTGCGCGCACATCGTAGATCTGGCTGAATTCCAGGCCTTTGCGTTGCATCTTGCGCCAGATCGAATAGATGTGTTTTGCCCGGCCACTGATATCGGCATTCACGCCGGTGGCCAGCAGTTCGTTCTGCAACTGGTTCATCACGTCGCTGATGAAGCGCTCGCGGTCCAGCCGGCGCTCGTGCAGGAGCTTGGCGATCTGTTTGTACTGGTCGGGTTCGAGGTAACGGAAAGACAGGTCTTCCAGCTCCCACTTGATGTGACCGATACCCAGGCGGTGAGCCAGTGGCGCATAGATGTCGAACACTTCGCGCGCGACACGCAGACGTTTATCGTCGTCGGCAGCCTTGACAGCGCGGATTGCACAGGTGCGCTCGGCCAGCTTGATCAACGCCACGCGCACATCGTCGACCATGGCCACGAGCATCTTGCGTAGGTTCTCGACCTGCGCCTGGGAGCCCAGCACCAACGATTGGCGCGGGCTGAGACTGGCACTGATGGCCGCCATGCGCAGCACGCCGTCGATCAATTTGGACACCACCGGCCCAAAGCGCTGACTGACTTCGGCCAAGGTCACTTTGCCTTCGCGCACCGAGCGGTAGATGACGGCCGCTACCAGCGAATCCTGGTCGAGCTTGAGGTCGGCGAGAATTTCGGCGATCTCCAGGCCCGCCTGGAAGCTGGACGTACCGTCGGCCCAGGAATGCTTGGCAGGGTTACCCTTTCTCTCGACTTCGTGAGCGAACTCGCAGGCTTCTTTGAGTTCCGCGCGATTCAGGGCCGAATCGACGCTTACCACATGATCCAGCCATGCTTCGAGATTGATACTGCCGTCGGTGTTGACCGGCTGGTGCACTCTCACCTGTACCATCTTTGTTTTACCTTTCCATACAGCGCACCACGCGGGTACGCAGGCTTCCACTGTGTGGCCGCCATTCCCTGGCAACCCCACCAACGGGCCAGTCTGCTAGCCCGCCTCGAATAACGCCATGGCCTCGACATGCGCCGTCTGAGGAAACATGTCGAGAATCCCGGCCCTTTTTAACCGGTACCCCTGACCGACCAGCACCTGGGCGTCTCGCGCCAGCGTGGCCGGGTTGCACGATACGTAGACCAGCCGCTTGGCCTTGAGGCGGGCGATATCTCGCACCACCTCGAAAGCACCGTCGCGCGGTGGATCCAAGAGTACCGCAGAAAAGCCTTCGGCGGCCCATTCGGCACCTGCCAAAGGCTGCGATAAATCGGCCTGAAAAAACCGTGCGTTATGCACATTGTTGTTTCGGGCATTGGCCGCAGCCCGATCGACCATGGCCTGTACACCTTCCACCGCCACCACTTCACGGGCCTGGCGGGCCAGCGGCAGGGCAAAGTTGCCCAGGCCGCAGAACAGGTCCAGCACACGCTCGTCGGCCGTGGGTGCGAGCCAGGCCAGGGCCTGCTCGATCATCGCCGTGTTGACCTGCGCGTTGACCTGCACGAAGTCGCCGGGGCGCCAGGCCAGTTCCAACTGCCAGGGCTCAAGGGCAAAGCCCAGTTTCGCGGCCGTATCCACGGGCGCCGGCTCACCTTCACCCTGCAGCCAGAGCTGCGCCCCGGCCTCGCTGCAAAATGCCTGCAGGCGTGCCAGGTCATCTTCCGCCAGCGGCGCGACATGGCGTACCAGCACGGCTTCGGCAGTGCCGCTGAACAGCTCGACATGGCCGATTACCTGCGGTTTGCTCAACGCACGCAAGGCGGTCGGCAAGTGACGCAGAATCGACTGCAAGGGCTGTACCAGCACCGCGCATTCGTCGATGGAAATGATCTCCTGACTGGCTTCGGCACGGAAGCCGACTTCCAGCTGACGCGCCTTGATGTCCCAGCGCACGGCTACCCGCGCCCGGCGTCGGTAGCCGAATTCCGGCCCGCTCAGCGGGGCGGCCCATGCGTCGGGTTGTATGCCGGCAACCCGCTGCAGTTGCTCGGCCAGCGTGCGCTGCTTGAGCGCCAGTTGCCCTTCGTGGGGCAAATGCTGCAGGTTGCAGCCACCACAGCGGGCATAGTGCCGGCACGGCGCCTCGCGCCGTTCGGGGCTGGCCTGCAGCACGCGTTCCAGGCGCGCCTCCACCACCTTGCCGCGGGCATTGAGCACGCGGGCCTCGACGGCCTCACCGGCCAACGCGCCGCTGACGAACCAGGTACGCCCTTCATGGAAGGCGATGCCACGGCCGTCACCGGCCAGGCGCTCGATATCCAGGCGCTGTTTCTTGCCCACGGGAACCTGAGGGCTACGGTTGCCACCGGCTGGCTGGAAGCGCAGGCCGCTGTTGCTTTTCTTCTTGGACATTTAGCTCGGGTCAAACAGGCCAGTGGACAGGTATCGGTCACCACGGTCGCAGATGATTGCGACCATTACCGCGTTTTCCACCTCGTGGGACAGGCGCAGCATCGCCGCGACCGCACCGCCGGAAGACACGCCGCAGAAAATGCCCTCTTCACGGGCAAGGCGGCGGGTGATGTCTTCGGCTTCCTGCTGCGACATGTCGACCACGCGGTCCACGCGGCTGGCGTCGAAGATTTTCGGCAGGTATTGCTCCGGCCACCGACGGATGCCCGGGATAGCCGAGCCTTCCATCGGCTGCAGGCCGATGATCTGCACCGCCGGGTTCTGCTCCTTGAGGTACTGCGAGCAGCCCATGATGGTGCCGGTGGTACCCATGGAACTGACGAAATGGGTGATGTTGCCCTGGGTCTGCTGCCAGATCTCCGGGCCGGTGCTGTTGTAGTGGGCGATCGGGTTGTCGCCATTGGCGAACTGGTCGAGCACCAGGCCGCGGCCTTCGGCCTGCAGCTTCTCGGCGAGGTCACGGGCACCTTCCATGCCCTCCTCCTTGGTCACCAGGATCAACTCGGCGCCGTAGGCCGTCATGGCGGCCTTGCGTTCGGCGGTGGAGTTGTCCGGCATGATCAGGATCATCTTGTAACCCTTGATCGCTGCCGCCATCGCCAGGGCGATGCCGGTGTTGCCCGAGGTGGCCTCGATCAGCGTGTCGCCAGGTTTGATCTGGCCGCGCAGTTCGGCGCGGGTGATCATCGACAGCGCCGGGCGGTCCTTGACCGAGCCGGCGGGATTGTTGCCTTCGAGCTTGAGCAGAAGCGTGTTGCTGGTCTCTCCGGCAATGCGCTGCAGGCGAACCAGGGGCGTATTGCCGACGCAATCGGCGATGGTTGGGTACTGCAAGGTCATGGCGTATTTCACAATCCGGACGGCAGGGGCGCCTATCATACCGGCAAACCTTTCCCGGCCATATCACGCAATCTGCGATGCATATAGCTACACGCTATAAGCGGGGCGCTGCGGCCGCTTGTCGCCCTGTTCGCGGGCTGCGGGTTCATGCACGGGCAGGCGCATCCACAAGCGCAGGCCCCGCTTGCCATTCTCCGCCCACAAGGTCCCGCCCTGGCGCTGGATGGCGCTGCGGGCAATGCTCAAGCCCAAGCCGAACCCGCCGTCGCCGGGGCGCGAACCATCCAGCCGGGAAAACGGCGCGAAGATCCGTTCCAGGTCCTCCTCGGCCACGCCCCGGCCTTCATCCTCCAGCCACAGCCACCAGTGGTTGCCCTCGCGCTGCCCGCCGAGGCGTACCAGGCCGTCGGCCGGCGAGTGACGGATGGCATTGCGCAGCAGGTTTTCCAGCGCCTGGGCCAGGTAATTGAGATTGCCCTGCACCCAGCAACTGGCGGGCAGTTCACAGCGCAGCCGCGCGGGTGACCAGCCGCTTTCGTAACTGGCATCTTCGGCGAGCAGCTCCCACAGCGCCTGGACCTGGATCGGCTCCAGGTTCATCGGCGCGCGCTCGGCGTCTTGCCAGGCCAGTTGCAAGGTGCCCTCGACCAATTGCTGCATGCAGTCCACCTCACGCGCCAGCCGCTCGCGCAGGCCCTGCAGGTCGGTTTCGCCATCACAGGCCACACGCAGCCGGCTAAGCGGCGTGCGCATTTCGTGGGACAGGTCGCGCAACATCTGCTGCTGCAGGGCCACCGTGCCCTGCAGCCGGTCGGCCATCTGGTCGAACGCCCGGGCCAGTTCGCCAAGCTCGTCATGCCGGGCAATGGTGCGCGGGTCGAGGCGCGCCGACAGTTGGTCGGCGCGCCAGGCATTGGCCTGCTCACGCAACTGGTTGAGTGGCACGATCAGCATGCGGTACAGGCCCACGCACAGCAGCAGGGTGAACAGACCAGGGATGATGCCGTTGGTCACCACCCGCCACAGCACACGGTACTGGCCGGGGTTGAGGCGCTCAGGCAGCTCGATCACCAGCATGCCCTGCTCCGGCGCCCCCGGGAATGGAATGCGCAGCCAAGGTTGGTCGACACTGCGCCGGCTCATGGGCCAGTCGACGCTGCGCAGGCGCGTCAGCCTTTGCATGATATCGGGGCGCAGGGTGGCGCTGTCGAGCGGCCGCAGGTTGCTGTCGAGCACGCCGACCCAGCCGCGCTCGCGCTGGTGCATCTCGCCCACCCACTGGTCCAGCCCTGCTCGCCCGCCGCTGCGCCAGGCCCGTTCGGCCTCGGCCGCGTAGCCGCGCAGCAACTGCCGCGCCGGCTCGGAAAGGAAGGCGTTCTGGGTTTCCATGTGCCGGCCCCAGGTGTAGCTCAGGCCGATCATCAGCAGGCAGAAGCCCACCAACAGAATGGCCAGCTTCCAGAACAGTGAATGGCGGTCGAGCATGGCTTACTCCATTTCGCTGGCGCTGAGCACGTAGCCCTTGCCCCAGACGGTGCGGATCTGCCGCTCCTGGTAGCCGATGCCCTTGAGCTTGCGGCGGATCTGGCTGACGTGCATGTCCAGGCTGCGATCATGCCGCGAGTAACCACGCTGCAGAACCTGCTGATAAAGGAAGGGTTTGCTCAGCACCTCATCCAGGTTGCGGTTGAGGATCTCGAGCAGCCGGTATTCGCTCGGGGTGAGGCCGGCCAGGCGCCCTTCGAGCCGTACATCGCTGAGCACTTCGTCAAACTGCAAACCGCCTGAAACGGCTTCCTGCTGCGGCTGATGACGCCGCTCCAGGGCCACACGCCGCAGGATCGCCTCGATGCGCACCTGCAGTTCGGCCATGCTGAAGGGCTTGGGCAGGTAGTCGTCGGCGCCCCGCTGAAAACCGCTGATACGATCGGCCTCGGCGCCCAGCGCCGACATCAGAATTACCGGCGTGGCGCTGCGCAGGCGCAACTGGGCCAGTGCATCCAGGCCGTTGAGCCCGGGCAGCAGGATGTCCATGAGCACCACATCGAAGGCCTGACGGCCTGCCGTTTCAAGGCCTTCGAGACCATTGCGGCACCAGGTCACCTGGAAACCGCCCCGCTGCAGCTCTTCGTGCAGATAGGCGCCCAGTACCGGGTCATCCTCGATCGCGAGGATGTTGGAGGCGTGAATAGCTACGGGATTCATTAGCAACTGCCATGCATTCTCAATTGCGCAATTATTGAGCATCCGCTCGGCTGTAAGCAACCGCCCTGCGACCAATGCCTTGCCAAGGCCACGAAAAGACAGACAAATGAGTGCAATACCGGAACAGGCGGAGTAACTTCCCGGCTTGGTCCGTCACGCGGTTGACGGCGTCCAGGCACATGACAGGAGGCAAGTGTGCTCGATCGTTTGGGAATCAGAAGCCGGGTCCTGTTGTTGGCCCTGCTGCCTGCCGGCCTGATGGCGCTGGTACTGGGCAGTTATTTCACCTGGTTGCAGCAAAGCGATTTGCGCACCCAGCTGCTGCAACGCGGCAAGATGATCGCCGAGCAACTGGCGCCACTGGCTGCGCCCGCCATGGCCCGCCTGGCGCCCGCGCAACTGGAGCGGATTGCCGCACAGACCCTGGAGCAAGCCGATGTGCGCGCCGTTGCCTTCCTTGCCCCGGACCGCACGCGCCTGGCCCATGCCGGCCCGAGCATGCTCAACCAGCCGCCAAGCGGCGGCACCGGCACCCAGTTGCTGCAACGCACCGGCAATGATGCCACCCGCTACCTGATGCCGGTCTTCGGCCACCACCGCGACCTGGCCACCGATGCGGTGCCAGCCGAGGCCGAACGCCTGCTGGGCTGGGTCGAAATCGAACTGTCGCATGACGGCACCCTGCTGCGGGGCTACCGCAACCTGTTCACCAGCCTGTTGCTGATCCTCGCCTGCCTGGCCCTCAGCGGCCTGCTGGCCCTGCGCATGAGCCGCACCATCAACGACCCGATCAAACGCATCAAGCACACGGTCAATCAGCTCAAGGACGGCCACCTCGACGAACGCCTGCCGGCCATGGGCAGCCATGAGCTGGACGAGCTGGCCCGCGGCATCAACCGCATGGCCGAGACCCTGCACAGCGCCCATGAAGAGTTGCAGCACAGCATTGACCAGGCCACCGAGGACGTGCGCCAGAACCTGGAAACCATCGAGATCCAGAACATCGAGCTGGACATGGCCCGCAAGGAAGCCCTGGAGGCCAGCCGGATCAAGTCGGAGTTCCTGGCCAACATGAGCCACGAGATCCGCACCCCGCTCAACGGCATCCTCGGTTTCACCCACCTGCTGCAGAAAAGCGAACTGACGCCGCGCCAGCTGGATTACCTGAGCACCATCGAGAAGTCCGCCGACAACCTGCTGGGGATCATCAACGAGATCCTCGACTTCTCCAAGATCGAGGCCGGCAAGCTGGTGCTCGACAGCATTCCGTTCAACCTGCGCGACCTGGTCCAGGACACCCTCACCATCCTCGCCCCTGCCGCCCACGCCAAGCAGCTCGAACTGCTCAGCCTGATCTACCGTGACACCCCATCTTCACTGGTCGGCGACCCACTGCGCCTCAAGCAGATCCTCACCAACCTGGTGAGCAACGCCATCAAGTTCACCCGCGAAGGCACGATCGTCGTGCGCGCCATGCTCGAGGACGAACGCGAAGACAGCGCACAGCTTCGCATCAGCGTGCAGGACACCGGTATCGGCTTGTCTCCGCAGGATGTGCGCACCCTGTTCCAGGCCTTCAGCCAGGCCGACAACTCGCTGGCTCGCCAGCCCGGTGGCACCGGCCTGGGCCTGGTGATTTCCAAGCGCCTGATCGAGCAGATGGGCGGCGAGATCGGCGTCGACAGCACGCCGGGTGAAGGCTCGCAGTTCTGGATCAGCCTCAACCTGCCCAAGGCCCACGACGATGCCGAAGACCTGCCGCTGCAACCGCTGCTGGGGCGGCGCGCGGCCATCGTCGACAGCCATGAGCTGGCGCGCCAGGCACTGGAGCATCAGCTTGAGGACTGCGGCCTGAGCGTCAGCCTGTTCGCTTCTTTCGATCAGTTGCTGCATGCCGTGCAGGCCGCCCACCAGGCTGGCCACCCGTTCGACTTCGCGGTGCTCGGCGCCAACCTGGGCAACCTCACACCAGAGCAGCTCGGGGAATATCACCTGCACCTTGAGCGCTACCAATGCCAATGCGTGGTGTTGTGCCCGACCACCGAGCAGGCGCTGTATCACCCCTACCTGCCCAATGGGCATGGCCAGTTGCTGTCCAAACCGACCTGTACGCGCAAGCTGCGTCGGCTGTTGCTGGAGCTGGTGCAGCCACGTCGCCCGCTCGGCGAGCCAAACGTCCACAGCGGCCAGCGTCAACCGAAGATCCTCTGCGTTGATGACAATGCGGCCAACTTGCTGCTGGTGCAGACCCTGCTCGAAGACCTCGGTGCCGAGGTACTGGCGGTGGACAATGGCTACGCGGCGGTGCAGGCAGTACAGGACGAGCCGTTCGACCTGGTGCTGATGGACGTGCAGATGCCCGGCATGGATGGCCGCGCCTGTACCGAGCAGATCCGCCTGTGGGAAAACGCCCAGAACGGCAGCCCGCTGCCGATCGTCGCCCTCACCGCGCATGCCATGGCCAACGAGAAACGCGCCCTGCTGCATGCTGGCATGGATGACTACCTGACCAAGCCGATCAGCGAGCGGCAGCTGGCCCAGGTGGTGATGAAGTGGACCGGCCTGAGCCTTGGCATGCCACAGCAGGAACGCCTGGCAGAACAACTGGCCAACAGTGACGAACTGAAGGTGCTGGACCCCGAGGAGGGCTTGCGCCTGGCAGCCGGCAAGCCCGACTTGGCGGCCGACATGCTGGCCATGCTGCTGGCATCGCTGGAATCCGATCGCGAGGCGATACGCGCTGCGCGTGAAGCGCACGATCACACCACGCTGATCGAGCAGGTACACCGCCTCAACGGCGCTTCGCGTTATTGCGGCGTGCCGCAACTACGGGCGGCATGCCAGCGCAGCGAGACCTTGCTCAAACAGGAGCATCCGCTTGCACAGCAGGCACTGGATGAGCTGGACAGCGCGATCAACCGGCTGGCCTGTCAGGCTCACCTGAATGCCTGACAGGCCAGGCGGCTAAAATACCCAGCCCCTCGTAAAGGAAGCCCGACCATGCGCGCCCTGTTGTTCAGCAGCCAGCACTACGACCAGGAGAGTTTTACCCAGGCCGCCGCCGGCACTTTATTGGACCTGCACTTCCAGCCTGCCCGCCTGACCCTGGACACCGCGCCCCTCGCCGATAGCTACGAGGTGGTCTGCGCCTTCATCAACGATGAACTCGACGCCCAGGTGCTGGCGCGCCTGGCTGCGGGCGGCACGCGCCTGATCGCCCTGCGCTCGGCGGGCTACAACCATGTCGACCTGAACGCCGCCCAACGCCTGGGTCTGGCCGTGGTGCGGGTACCGGCCTACTCGCCACACGCCGTGGCCGAGCACGCCGTGGCCCTGATCCTCGCCCTCAACCGGCGGCTGCACCGGGCCTACAACCGCACCCGCGAAGGCGACTTCACCTTGCACGGCCTGACCGGCTTCGACCTGCACGGCAAGACCGTCGGGGTGGTCGGCACCGGCCAGATCGGCGCTGCCTTCGCCCGCATCATGGCCGGCTTCGGCTGCCAGGTGCTGGCCTACGACCCCTACCCCAACCCGGAGCTGCTGGCCCTCGGCGCCCGCTACCTGGCACTGCCCGAGTTGCTGCGCGAAGCGCGCATCATCAGCCTGCATTGCCCGCTGACCGAGCACACCCGGCACCTGATCAACGCGCAGAGCCTCGCGCAGTTGCAACCCGGGGCAATGCTGATCAACACCGGCCGAGGAGCCCTGGTCGACACCCCGGCCCTGATCGACGCGCTCAAGCGCGGCCAGCTCGGCTACCTTGGCCTGGATGTGTACGAGGAAGAGGCCCAGCTGTTTTTCGAAGACCGCTCCGACCTGCCACTGCAAGACGACGTGCTGGCCCGGCTGCTGACCTTCCCCAACGTGATCGTCACCGCCCACCAGGCCTTCCTGACCCGCGAAGCCCTGGACGCCATCGCCACCACCACGCTGGACAACATCAACTGCTGGATGGCAGGCAATCCACAGAATCTGGTATTGGGTTAATGCTAGGATACGCGGCATTTCTGGAGGACCCATGGTCGAGCACGATTTCCGCTACACCCTATTCAACCCGCAACACACCCTGATCGAGTGCCGCGCCCTGGTACCCGGCCGCTATCAGGTGACCGGCAACGGCGGTTCGATGCACAAGGGCGACACTTTGCTGGTCACCCTCAAGGGCAGCAAGGACTTGTCCATGCGCCTGTCCGTGGAAAGCGTGCGACACCTGATCAACCCGCGCGGCCAGTGGGTCGCCGTGGCCAGCGGCCCGGTGTTCAACGAACTGGAAATCCTCAACTGGCAGGTCGCGTGCGACCAGTGCGACGCACTGCTGGATTTCGAGTTCGCGGTGGACGCCAAGCTGGGCAAGAAAGCCCGCCAACCGGCTGCCAGCGCACGTATCGCTGAGCTGGGCTGGGCCAGCCGTGGCGAAAAGCACCTGTGCCCGCGTTGCCAGGAGAGCGCTGCGTGAAAAATCTGCTGACCGGCGTGCTGATTGCCACCGGCCTGCTCGGCTGCGCCGCGCAACCGTCGAAGCTGCAGCAGGAGCGCAGCTATGTGCTGGAGTGGATCGGCGAGCGCCCGCTGATTGACTACAGCCACCTCACCCTGACCCTGGCCAGTGATGGTCGCGCGTATGGCAATGGTGGCTGCAACCACTGGTTTGCACCTTATACGCTGGACGGCGAGCAGCTGAGCTTCGGCAAGGTCGGCAAAACCCGCAAACTGTGCGCACCGGCGCTGATGGAGCAGGAAAAACGCTTCCTGCAGGCGCTGGAGACCGTACAGCGCTGGGATGTGTCGCCTGTGGAGCAGATGCGCTTCTGGCCGGCCGAGGGCAAGCCATTGCGGTTCTGGCCTGAGGAAGGCTGAAGGTAATGGGGCTGCTGTGCAGCCCCATTTACATCAAGCGCCCTTCAGCGCCTTGATCTTGGCCTGCAGCCCTTCCAGGGTCTGCTCACCCATCAGTTGCTCACGCACCTTGCCCTTGTCGTCGATGATGTAGGTCACCGGCAGCGCCTCGCTGCGTGGCAGTTCATAACGCTCGGCCGGGTCCTGCGCCAGCACGGTAAAGCCGATGCCCAAGGTGTCGGCAGCCTGCTTCAGGTCTTGGCCCTGCAAGCCATCGAAGTTCACCCCAACCACCTTGATACCGTCCGCTGCCCATTGCTTGGCCGCCGCGTTCAGTTCAGGGATTTCGGTACGGCACGGGCCGCACCATTCGGCCCAGTAGTTGAGCACCAGCCAGTGCCCCTCGATCTGCTCGGCCTTTACCGTGTTGCCGTGTTGGTCCACGCCGTAGTCGGCACCGCAACCACCGAGCAATAGGCTCGCGGTGATGGCCAGTACTGCTGCCAAACGCCTTGCCATGGGTCAATCCTTCTCGAAGTTTCAAGCAAATGGTTCAGTCGCTGCGGTTAGAATAGCCGCCACACCCAGCTGGATGCGACCCGACATGACTGACCTGACGCTCTATCATAACCCGCGCTGCTCTAAATCCCGCGGCGCGCTGGAACTGCTCGAAGCCCGTGGCCTGACGCCAACCATCGTGCGCTACCTCGAGACACCGCCGGACACCGCCACCCTGGCGGCCCTGCTCGGCAAGCTGGGGATCGCCCCGCGCCAGCTGCTGCGCACTGGCGAAGACGAATACAAGGACCTGAACCTGGCCAACCCGGCCCTGACCGACGCGCAACTGATCGACGCCATGGCTCAGCACCCTAAGCTGATCGAGCGGCCGATCCTGGTGGCCGGCGACCGCGCCGTGATCGGCCGCCCGCCGGAGAAGGTGCTGGAGATCCTGCCGTGAGCCAGCCCTTCATCCTGGTGTTGTATTACAGCCGCCATGGTTCCACCAGCGAGATGGCCCGGCACATCGCCCGCGGTATCGAAATGGCCGGTATGGAGGCACGCCTGCGCACGGTGCCGGCGATTTCTACCGAATGCGAAGCCGTGGCCCCGGACATCCCGGCCAGCGGCGCGCTGTACGCCACCCTCGACGACCTGCGCCATTGCGCCGGCCTGGTGCTGGGCAGCCCGACCCGCTTCGGCAACATGGCCGCGCCGCTGAAGTACTTCCTCGACGGCACCAGCAGCCTGTGGCTGGGCGGTGAGCTAGTCGGCAAGCCGGCTGGGGTGTTCACCTCCACCGCCAGCCTGCACGGTGGCCAGGAAACCACCCTGCTGTCGATGATGCTGCCGCTGATGCACCACGGCATGCTGGTGATGGGCCTGCCCTACAGCGAGTCGGCATTGCTCGAGACGCGTGGCGGCGGTACACCGTACGGCGCCAGCCACCATGCCGGTGCCGACGGCAAGCGTGAGCTCGATCAGCACGAAATCACCCTGTGCCGCGCCCTCGGCCAACGCCTGGCAACCACGGCCAAGGCCCTGGAGGCCGCGCGTGGCTAGAAAGCCCAAGGTGTTGCCGCCGCTGGACTGGCTGGCACCGCGCCTACGCCTGACGCGAACGTTGAGCCTGGCCTGCTTTTTTGGGCTGATGGCGTTGCTGGTGGCGAACAACCTGTGGTTCGCCAACTTGCACGGGGCACGGGTCGAGGTGATTCTGGCCGTCGAGCTGGTGCCGCTGCTGTTGCTGCTGCCGGGTATGCTCACGGGCAGTGCCCGGGCGCATGCCTGGACCTGCTTTGTGGTGAACATCTACTTCATCAAGGGGGTGCTGGCGGCGTTCGACCCGGCGCGGGCGGTGTTTGGCTGGATTGAGGTGATCGTGAGCCTGGGGCTGTTCGTCAGCGCGCTGCTGTTCGTGCGCTGGAAGTTCCAGCATGAGCGGCGCCTGGCGGGCGAAGGGGCTTGAGTTCAGGGCTGCTTTGCAGCCCATTCGCGGGGCAACGCTAATCTCAATGGTTGACGGTATGCGCCAGCATCACCGACAACTGGCACAACGGCCGCCCGCTCTCTTCGTGCCACTGGTTGAACGCCTGCTGCACCAAGGCCAGGTCTCGCTGGCTGGTCGGTTGCTTGTCAATCACCTTCTGCGCAATCAGCGCGGCGGCCATGTCGTCGGTCGGGATAAACGTATCCTTGCCGACCATGCGCAAGAACCGCGGTGCCGACAAGCCGCCCAACTGGTTGCCCTGCTTGGCCAGGTACTTCCACAAGCCGACGATGTCGGTCACCGGCCAGTCGGCGATGAACGCGCCGAAACTGCCCTTCTCCTTTGCCACATCAAGCACCATCTGCGCATTGCGCGGCACGCTCTTGAGCTTGCCCAGGTGGCGGATGATGCGCTCGTCATGCATCAACCGCTCCAGGTGCTCGGCGCCCATCAGCACCACCTTGTGCGGATCGAAGCCAAAGAACACTTGCTCGAATGCCGGCCACTTGGCATCTACCAGGCTGTGCTTGAGCCCGGCGCGGAACACGCGCAGGGCCAAGGTCGACAGGTAGCGATCGTCACTGATGTCACGCAGTTGCGCAGGCGTGCGTGGCTGCGGCAGAAAGGCCTCAAGGGCCTGGGCCGAGCCGAAGCGGTTCAGGCAGTACTCATGCAGCCACTGGTAATCGCGCATGGGGTCAGATGTTCAGCACGTCGAGAAAACGCGGCGTGGCGCTTTCGTCGATCTTCAGGCTGGTGAAGTCGAACAGATTGCGGTCCGCCAACTGCGACGGCGCGACGTTCTGCATGGCGCGGAAGATGCTCTCGGTACGGCCCGGGTGCTTACGCTCCCACTCCACCAGCATGTCCTTGACCACTTGGCGTTGCAGGTTTTCCTGCGAGCCGCACAGGTTGCACGGGATGATCGGGAATTCGCGCATGTCCGAGTAGGCCTGGATGTCCTTCTCGCTGCAGTAGGCCAGCGGGCGGATCACCACGTTACGGCCATCGTCGGCACGCAGCTTGGGTGGCATGCCCTTGAGCGAGCCATTGAAGAACATGTTGAGGAAGAACGTCTCGACCATGTCGTCGCGGTGGTGCCCCAGCGCCATCTTGGTCGCGCCGATTTCGTCGGCGAAGGTGTACAAGGTGCCACGGCGCAGGCGCGAGCACAGCGAGCAGGTGGTCTTGCCTTCGGGGATCAGTTCCTTGACCACCGAGTAGGTGTCTTTCTCGACGATGTGGTACTCGACGCCCAGGGTCTTGAGGTAGGCCGGCAGCACATGCTCGGGGAAGCCGGGCTGCTTCTGGTCCATGTTCACCGCCACGATCTCGAACGAGATCGGCGCCACCTTTTGCAGGTGCAACAGAACGTCGAGCATGGTGTAGCTGTCCTTGCCGCCGGACAGGCAGACCATGACCTTGTCGCCATCCTCGATCATGTTGTAGTCGGTGATGGCTTCGCCAGCGAGACGACGCAGGCGTTTTTGCAGTTTGTTCTGGTTGACCGAGAGGGTGCCCATAGCGCTTGGATCCGCGAGGTGTGACAAAAGCCGGCTATTTTACGCACAAACCGCGCGGCGCTGTAGGCATTCCGATAAAGACTTCAAGGTAATCAGCAGGCGGTCTTACAGCGCAATTTGCTCTAAAAAGCGCGGTTTGTGCAGGTAACGGCTTCCTATACTGCGACATAAGGCCACATTACCGCTTGCATTGGTGTTCGGGCCTCGGGCCGCTTGCGCTCCATCTGGGGGGCGTTTGGCAACATTGAGAGGAGTGATCGGCATGATTCATCACGTTGTGGGGCTGTTTACCCATCCCGATCAGGAATGGCGGGAAATTCGTGGCGAAGAAGAATCCATCAGCCACATGTACCTGACGCACACCTTGATCCTGGCGGCGATCCCTGCCGTTTCCGCATTCATCGGTACCACCCAGGTCGGCTGGGTGATTGGCGACCGGCCGGCAGTGATGCTGACCATGGAAAGCGCCATCTGGATGAGCATCATGTCCTACCTGGCGATGCTCGCCGGGGTGGCGGTAATGGGCGCGTTCATCCACTGGATGGCGCGCACCTACGATGCCAACCCGTCCATGGCGCAGTGCATTGCCTTCGCCACCTACACCGCCACGCCGTTGTTCCTCGGCGGCCTGGCGGCGCTCTACCCGCACCTGTGGCTGGGCATGCTGCTCGGCACTGCAGCCATCTGCTACACCGTGTACCTGTTGTATGTCGGCTTGCCGACGTTCATGAACATTCCATCCGATGAAGGCTTCCTGTTTTCCAGCTCGGTGCTGGCGGTAGGCCTTGTGGTACTGGTGGCGATCATGGCCGCGACCGTGATCATCTGGGGACTGGGCGTGGGGCCCGTCTACACCAACTAGAGCAACCCAACGAGATCCAACCAACACTGGGGCATCAACCAGAGGCCGCCGCAAGGCGGCCTCTGGCTGTGCGCTGACCGGTGGCTCGGCAAGCCGCCAAGGCTTGCGGCATAATGCCGGGCAAGGAGAATTACCCCGCCATGCCAGAGCTGCTCAGACAACGCGTCGAAACCTGTTACCAGCAAGCCGAAACCTTCTTCAAACGCCCCTTCCCGCGCCCGGAAGTCAGCTTCAAACTGCGCGGCCAGAAGGCCGGCGTTGCCCACCTGCACGAGAACCTGCTGCGCTTCAACCTGCAGCTGTACCGCGAGAACCACGAAGACTTCCTGCGCCAGACTGTTGCCCACGAGGTGGCGCACCTTGTGGCTCACCAGCTGTTTGGCGAGCGCATCCAGGCCCATGGCGAAGAGTGGCAACTGATCATGCGTGGGGTGTATGAGCTGCCACCCAACCGTTGCCACAACTATGAAGTGCAACGGCGCGTGGTAACCCGCTACATCTATCGCTGCCCGTGCCCGCAAGGTGATTTCCCGTTTACCGCACAGCGGCACAAGCTGGTGCGCCAGGGGCGACGGTACCTGTGCAAGCGGTGCCGGGAGACTCTGGTGTACAGCGGCGAGACGCGCGTCGAATAGCCCACAGCGACCTTCCCCCCCCACAAACAGCACATCCCTCAGCAGCAATAAAAAAGGCGACCCGAGGGTCGCCTTTTTCGTACCAGCCTGCGCCTTACTTCTCGACGAAGGCACGCTCGATCAGGTAGTCACCCGGCTCGCGCATGCGGGCGGAGACTTTCAGGCCGAAGCTGTCCAGCACTTCGCTGGTCTCATCCAGCATGCTTGGGCTGCCGCAGATCATCGCGCGGTCGTCCTGCGGGTTGATCGGCGGCAGGCCGATGTCGCTGAACAGTTTGCCGCTGCGCATCAGGTCGGTCAGGCGGCCCTGGTTCTCGAACGGCTCGCGGGTCACGGTCGGGTAGTAGATCAGCTTGTCGCGTACCGACTCACCGAAGAACTCGTTCTGCGGCAGGTGCTCGGTGATGAACTCGCGGTAGGCCACCTCGTTCACGTAACGCACGCCGTGAACCAGGATCACCTTCTCGAAGCGCTCGTAGGTTTCCGGGTCCTGGATGACGCTCATGAAAGGGGCCAGGCCAGTGCCGGTGCTCAGCAGGTAGAGGTGCTTGCCCGGGTTCAGGTCGTCGAGGACCAAGGTACCGGTAGGCTTCTTGCTGATGATGATCTCGTCGCCTTCCTTCAAGTGCTGCAACTGGGAAGTCAGCGGGCCGTCCGGCACCTTGATGCTGAAGAACTCCAGGTGCTCTTCCCAGTTCGGCGAGGCGATGGAATAGGCGCGCATGAGCGGGCGACCGGTTTCCTGCTGCAGGCCGATCATCACGAACTGACCGTTCTCGAAGCGCAGGCCCGGGTCACGGGTGCACTTGAAGCTGAACAGAGTGTCGTTCCAGTGGTGCACACTGAGGACACGTTCGTGGTTCATGTTGCTCATCGATGGGGCTCCTGAAGAAAGACGCAGCGCGCGCAAAACGCGCAGTTGCGCGATAGTTTAGGGGCAGCGACAATATCTGTTAACTGAATTATCAAGATATGTGTTATCGGTTATATAGATATGCGATTCACACTCCGTCAGCTTCAAGTCTTCGTGGCCGTGGCCCAGCATCAAAGCGTCTCTAGAGCCGCCGGCCTGCTGTCGCTGTCGCAGTCGGCTGCCAGTACCTCCATCACCGAGCTTGAGCGCCAATCCAGCTGTCAGCTGTTCGATCGCGCCGGCAAACGCCTGAGCCTCAACGCCCTGGGCCATCAACTGCTGCCGCAGGCCGTGGCCCTGCTCGACCAGGCCAAGGAAATCGAAGACCTGCTCAATGGCAAGTCCGCCTTCGGTTCGCTGGCGGTCGGCGCCACACTGACCATCGGCAACTACCTGGCGACCCTGCTGATCGGCAGCTTCATGCAGGTGCACCCGGAAAGCCAGGTCAAGCTGCACGTGCAGAACACTGCGCATATCGTGCACCAGGTCGCCCACTACGAAATTGATCTGGGTCTGATCGAAGGCGATTGCAACCACCCTGACCTTGAAGTTCAGCCTTGGGTCGAGGACGAGCTGGTAGTGTTCTGCGCGCCACAACACCCCTTGGCGACGCTAGGCCACGCGGATATCCAGACATTGTCCCAGGAAGCCTGGATTCTTCGCGAGCAGGGCTCCGGTACACGCCTGACCTTTGACCAGGCCATGCGCCATCATCGCGCCAACCTCAACATCCGCCTGGAGCTGGAACATACCGAGGCCATCAAGCGCGCGGTGGAATCAGGCCTGGGCATCGGCTGCATCTCGCGCCTGGCCCTGCGCGATGCGTTCCGCCGCGGCAGCCTGGTACCGGTGGAAACGCCGGAGCTGGACTTGATGCGCCAGTTCTATTTCATCTGGCACAAGCAGAAGTACCAGACGTCGGCCATGCGCGAGTTTCTTGAGTTGTGCCGCAACTTCACCGCGGGCTTTACCCGCAGTGACGAGATCGTGCTGCCACCAATCGCCTAGAGCAGAATCACACCCCAGACCAGGGCAACCATGGTCAGCGCCACCAGTTGCGCGGCGCTGCCCATGTCCTTGGCGTTTTTCGACAAGGGGTGGCGCTCAAGCGAAATACGGTCGATGGCGGCTTCCACCGCCGAGTTGAACAGCTCGACGATCAGGCCCAGCAGGCACACCGCGATCATGATCGCCCGCTCTGCGCGGCTGACCGGCAGCCAGAAGGCCGTCGGGATCAGCAGTACGTTGAGCAGGACCAGCTGGCGGAATGCGGCCTCGCCCTTGAAGGCGGCGCGCAAGCCGTCCAGCGAATAGCCGGCGGCGTTGAAGATGCGTTTGAGGCCGGTCTGGCCTTTGAATGGCGACATGTGCGTCACTTCACCGATAAAAGGCCGGCAGACTAATCCAGCGTGGGTCAAAAAAGCGTGAAGAAGCAGCCAGTTAGTGGCTGGCAACCGATTCAAGTTGTTGCAGCAACAAGGCCGCCTGGGTGCGAGTACGCACGCCCAGCTTGCGGAAGATCGCCGTCACGTGGGCCTTGATGGTGGCCTCCGAGACGCTGAGCTCGTAGGCGATCTGCTTGTTCAGCAAACCTTCACAAACCATGGTCAGTACGCGGAACTGCTGCGGCGTGAGGCTGGCCAGCCCTTCGCTGGCAGCCTTGGCCTCGGCCGAAACGTCGACTTTCTCGAACGCCTGCGGTGGCCACCAGACCTCGCCGTCCAGCACCTTGCGCACGGCGTCCTGAATCACTTCCAGCGGGCTGGACTTGGGGATGAAGCCACTGGCGCCAAATTCGCGCGACTTGACCACAACCGCTGCTTCTTCCTGCGCCGATACCATCACCACGGGGATCTGCGGGTATTGCCCACGCAACAGGACCAGCCCGGAGAAGCCATAGGCGCCCGGCATGTTGAGGTCCAACAGCACCAAATCCCAGTCGGCTTTCTCGCTCAGGCGGGTTTCCAGTTCGGCAATGCTCGCAACTTCAACCAGGCGTACATCGGCGCCAAGGCCCAGGGTAACAGCCTGGCGCAGGGCGCCACGAAACAGCGGGTGGTCATCGGCAATCAGGATTTCGTAAGTGGCCATCGATCTAAGGATCCTGTTCTGTGCCAGGCGCGTGCGGGGTAGTCAGGGCGCTTGGCGGAAAGGCACGGCAAAGTCCGGGGTAACAGCATTTTCGGCGTGCCCGAATCGGCGCCAAGGATGCCGAGCACGGTCGGGGTGGTCAAGACAATTGCCCTGCCGTCCTCGCCCACCCTGGCTGCCAGCCCCGTCATTATGAACCAATCCGGCGTCACTGCCCCTTGGACTATAGGAAGGTATGCAAACGCTGATGCGCATCGTCCTGCTCGTCCAGCGGCAAATGCCGCTTGGCGCTCAGGTAGTGCAGGCTGAACACGTCCAGGTAGGCGTCCAGGGCCTGCGAGGCACGCTGATCGCCAGCCAGCTCCAGGCACATGGCGGCCACTTCCGCCGTGCAGAAGTGGTCGTCACGCTTGGAACGGCGCAAGCGGTAGCGCGACATCTGTTCGGCTTCAAGGCTCAGCACCGGGAAACGGTCCAGGTACGGGCTCTTGCGAAACATCTTGCGCGCCTCGGTCCAAGTGGCGTCGAGCAGTATGAACAACGGCCGTTTACCGGGCTCGCGCACCACCTGGTTGACTACCCGCTCTTGGGCAACGAACTCGCCGGGGAAGACGATATAGGGCTGCCATTGAGGCTGTTCGAGCAGCGCCAGCAGGTTGTCATCGACTGCAGTGCGCTGCCAGCCGAAGGCCGAGGTGTCCTCGACCAGGTCGGCAATCAGCCAACCGGTGTTGGTCGGCTTGAGTGGCTCGGTGTCGTGCATCAGCAGGCACACACCCGACTCCGCCGGCACCCGGGGCTTCCAGGCACACAGGCAATGGCTGGCAATGACCCGGCATTGCGGGCAACGGACGGCCCGAGAACCCCGGGCAATGAACGGCTTGTTGCTGCGGGCCAGGCGTTCGGCGCGCAGGCGCGCTACCGCGTGGCTCATGCTGGCAGGCCTTTGGAAAGGTTGAAGAGGGACACTGCGAGGGCTCGGAAACTCAAAACGCAAGTCTACCAGAGCGGGCGTCATTTGCCGTGCAGCGGGACTGCCCGGGCCCTTATAATCGACACTTTGGCGTACCCGACCAGCCGTCAAGCGCCCCTCAGGGAACGCCACCTGCCGGCGCATGTCAAACCGCCAGTCAATGAACCAGGAGAGATACATGCTGCGCCTTATCGTCCCGACCTTGAGCCTTTTGCTCACCCTGCCCCTGGCGGCCCAGGCGGCGTCCAAGCAGGACTACGATCTGAACAAGATGCTGCAGAAGGTCGCCAAAGAGAGCAGCGTCGGCACGCCCCGCGCCGTCAACGAAGACATCCTCGACCAAGGCTACACCGTCGAAGGCAAGGCCCTGGTCAACCACCTGAGCGTGCGCCAAAGCCATGCCGAGCGCATGCAGGGCAACCCGGAACAAGTCCGCAGCCAACTGGGAGACAGCGTTTGCCGTAACAGCGGTTACCGTAACCTGATGTCCAAGGGCGCTGTGATGGTCTATCGCTTCACGGTGTACAAGACCAACCAACCAGTCATGGACCAGGCATTCGATGCAGCAAGCTGCGTTGCGGGCAACAAAAAGAAGTAAACCGATGACCTAGACCACCCGCTGGTCATCAGGCGCGCGCCACTGCTCTTCTTCGGCATCGGCGCGCAATTCTGCCAGAAGCGCCTGTAGGTAGCGTGACTGGCACTCCAGCTCCGAAAGCCTGCGACGACACTCTGCCTCAAGGCTCAGGTGGTGCACCTGCGCCGCATTTTCCAGCTGCTGATAGAGCTGCTGGTCCACCTCGATGATCAAGCGATGCATACCGCCACCTCCTGCATCGATACGTTTCGCTTCCCCAGTTAACCAAACCCTCAGCGCCATTGGGTGCGCGCCGACCAGCGGCGGCTGCAATGACTGCGGCACGATCAGGCGCGAGGGTCTAGATTGATATCGAGTACACCCGAATCGACGAGATGGATTGATTGCTACTGCACCCTGGCCTTGAAGGCCTACTGCAACGCTCGAACTGCACACTCGAGCATCAGCAGCCAGCGACGCATGCAGTGTCGCGGCCGGGACACCCCATCGACCCGGTCAGAGGTTTTGCTGCAGAAGGAGACGTTGAATGCCTTACCAACCCAATGAGCTGTTGTTCAATCATTTCAGGGACAACAACATCGACCTGAGCAAGATCGACGAACAACTGCAACTCGTTGCACCGAACAGCCCCAACCTGCCCCTGTACCGCGACATGATGCTGACCATCCTGCGCATGGCCCACGACGACACCGATCGCTGGAGTGCCAAGATCACCCTGCAGGCGCTGCGCGAGCTGGACCACTCGTTCCGCGCCCTGGAACGCTACAAGGGCCGACGCAAGGTGACGGTATTCGGCTCGGCCCGAACGCCACTGGAACACCCGATGTACGCCCTGGCCCGCGAGCTGGGCGCCACCCTGGCCCGCTCCGACCTGATGGTCATTACTGGCGCCGGTGGTGGCATCATGGCTGCAGCCCACGAAGGGGCCGGCAGCGAACACAGCCTGGGCTTCAACATCACCCTGCCCTTCGAGCAGCATGCCAACCCCACGGTGGACGGCACCGACAAACTGTTGCCCTTCCACTTCTTCTTCATTCGCAAGCTGTTTTTCGTCAAGGAAGCCGATGGCCTGGTGCTCTGCCCGGGCGGGTTCGGCACGCTGGATGAAGCACTCGAAGTGCTCACCCTGATCCAGACCGGCAAGAGCCCTTTGGTGCCGGTGGTGTTGCTCGACTCACCCGGTGGCAGCTTCTGGCGCGATTGCCTGGCCTTCATCAGCCGCCAGCTCGAAGAGAACCGCTACATCCTGCCCAGCGACCTCAAGCTGGTGCGCCTGGTGCACAGCGCCGATGAGGCGGTGGAGGAAATCAACCAGTTCTACAGCAACTACCACTCCAGCCGCTGGCTGAAGAACCAGTTCGTGATCCGCATGCATCACCCGCTCAGCGAGGCTGCGCTGTACGACATTCAGGAAGGTTTCGCCGATTTGCGCCTGAGTGGCAAGTACCACCAGCACGCCGACAGTGGCGCGGAGCATGAGGTAGGTAACTTCAGCCACCTGACCCGGCTGTCGTTCGCCTTCAACGGCCGCGACCAGGGCCGGCTGCGCGAACTGGTGGACTTCATCAACCTGCCGGAGAACTGGGCCAAGCCGCAGCCCATGCACACGACCCAGCGGGCCAGGGAGGCGTTGAAGGTCAATTGAACCACCCACCGCCGGGTGGGGGTAAACCGGCCTCTGCGAATATCGCGGCCTCTGTAGGAGCGGCCTTGCCGGGGCGCCGGACCGGTCGGAAAGGGGCGCGTAGCGGCCCCTCTGCAACGACACAGAACCTGGGGCCGCTGCGCAGCCCTTTCCGACCGGTCCGGCGCCCCGGCAAGGCCGCTCCTACAGGGAACCGTGAGGTTTCAGTAATCGTCGAGGTCGCGACCACTAAGCAACCGGCTGATCATCTCCATGGAGAAACCACGGTAGGCCAGAAAGCGGGTCTGCTGGCCACGGCTGCGGGGGTCATGGGGGCGCTGGCCGTCAAACTTGCGCTGCCAGACATCCATCAGCCGCTGCGCCCAGTCCACACCGCTTTCACGCAATGCCTTATCGATATCGCCACGCGCCAGGCCGCGCTGGCCAAGCTCTTCGCGTATACGCGCAGGGCCATAGCCGGAATTGGAGCGATACCGGATGAAGCTTTCGAGGTAGCGGGCTTCGCTGAGCAGCCCTTCTTCGGCGAGCCGGTCGAGCTCAGGCTCGATCAACTCATCCGAAGCGCCGCGCTGACGCAACTTGCGCGTCAGCTCGACGCGACCATGCTCACGTCGCGCGAGCAGGTCCATGGCTGTCCGCCGAATGGCGACGGGGGTGTCGAGTACGGCGGACATAATCGGCTATCTACAACCGCTATCAATAACCGGCTTCGGCATCAGCCACGTCGTCGGCCTTGGCCTCGACTGCGGCAGCCTTGCCTGCTTCGGCGGCAGCACCAGCCTTGAGCAGCTTCTCGCGGATCTGCTTCTCGATCTCGGCGCCAATGGCCGGGTTCTCAGCCAGGTACTTGGCGGCGTTGGCTTTACCTTGGCCGATCTTGTTGCCCTGGTAGGCGTACCAGGCACCGGATTTCTCCACCAGCCCCTGAGAAACACCCAGGTCGATGATCTCGCCGTTGCGGTAGATGCCCTTGCCGTAGAGGATCTGGAACTCGGCCTGACGGAACGGCGGCGAGACCTTGTTCTTGACGATCTTGACGCGGGTTTCGCTGCCGACCACTTCGTCGCCTTCCTTGACCGCGCCGGTACGGCGGATGTCCAGGCGCACGGAGGCGTAGAACTTCAGGGCGTTACCACCGGTGGTGGTTTCCGGGCTGCCGAACATCACGCCGATCTTCATACGGATCTGGTTGATGAAGATGACCAGGCAGTTGGCGTTCTTGATGTTACCGGTGATCTTGCGCAGCGCCTGCGACATCAGACGGGCCTGCAGACCCACGTGCATGTCACCCATCTCGCCTTCGATCTCGGCCTTGGGGACCAGAGCAGCCACGGAGTCGACGATGATCACGTCAACCGCGTTGGAACGCACCAGCATGTCGGTGATTTCCAGGGCCTGCTCGCCGGTGTCCGGCTGCGAAACCAGCAGGTCGTCGACGTTGACACCCAGCTTGCCGGCGTATTCCGGGTCGAGGGCGTGCTCGGCGTCGACGAAGGCGCAGGTGGCGCCGTTCTTCTGGGCTTCGGCAATGACCGACAGGGTCAGGGTGGTTTTACCCGAGGACTCCGGGCCGTAGATTTCGACGATACGGCCTTTTGGCAGGCCGCCGATACCGAGGGCGATGTCCAGGCCCAGGGAACCGGTGGAGATGGCCGGGATGCCAGTGCGCTCGTGGTCGCCCATGCGCATGACCGCGCCCTTGCCGAATTGGCGTTCGATCTGACCCAGGGCCGCAGCCAAGGCGCGTTTCTTGTTGTCGTCCATTGAAATCCTCACGTGTTCGACTTGGCCCTGATGGCCGGAATACCTGTATAAGTAGCCAGTATTATTCCACAGCGAAGCGCGCGAGCAAACCCCTGTCGTCGATTTACTCGGCACCAAGCTGTAACAAGCCGTCTAGCGCGGCGATCACCGTTTGTCGGCGCACCGCATCGCGGTCGCCGTCAAACTGGCGGCGTTCGCTGAAGACATGGCTGCCATCGGCCCAGGCCAGCCACACGGTGCCCACCGGTTTGGCCGGCGAGCCACCGTCTGGCCCAGCCACCCCGCTCACCGCCACCGCAAACCGTGCGCCGCTGGCGGCTTGCGCCCCCCGGGCCATGGCTTCGACCACTTCCTGGCTGACCGCACCCACCTGGCCGAACAGCGCCTCGGGCACCCGCAGCTGGCGGGTTTTCTGGGCATTGGAGTAGGTCACGTAGCCGGCTTCGAACCAGGCCGAACTGCCGGGAATGCGGGTGATGGCCTCGGCGATGCCCCCGCCGGTGCAGGATTCGGCGGTGGTCACCTGGGCGTTGAAGCGGCGCAGGTGTTCGCCCAGGCGGGCGGCAAGCGTGGTGATCGGGTCCATGTCAGGCTCCTTGAAGACTGGGCACTACCCTACCACCCCATGACCAGTACAGCCTCAGGAAACCTTCAGGCTGTCCCGGGCAATCGCACTGAACGCAAGCTCGTCGCGCGGCCCAAGGCGAGGCAGCCCGGCTGGCCACTCCTGGGTCCAATCCAGGCCGCCCAGCTTGCGCATGTCCTCGATCGCCGAACGCCACCAGATCACCTTGCAAGCACGCTGGTAATCGTCACTGCCGATGACACTGCCATAAAGAAGCTTGCGGCCGATACCGCGCAGCTCTGGTGGCACGCGCTTGAGGCTCCACTTGACCGATAGCCGGTTGAGCCAGGACGGCACCGGGCGATGCGCCGGCACCTTCAAGGCCAGGCCAGGCATCTTGGCAGCAAAGTGTTCACCGTGACGGGCGAAGAAGATCTCGAGGATGGCGTGGATGTATTGCTTCATTGCAAAGTAGTGGCTGATCACGCCACGCGCCTGGTTGATCTGCGCCCCGTGCAACTCGAACGAGAAAGCGATCTGCTCGATGGTGTGCAACGCTTGCGCGTAGGGCGTCCATGCATCGATACGCTGGATCGCACGCTCGGCGATACCGGCGTTGTCACGGGTAAAGCCCATGACGCCGCTGTTGCACAGCTGCAGCTCGGCGGCCGGCGCAGCGCCATCACGGGCAAGCCCTGTGGTGAAGCCCCGGTAGTAGTCACTGCGTGACGCCTCGGCCCAGCTCATCTCGATTTCGTCCACCAGGTACTGCCCGACATCTACTTGGCTGAACAGCTTCTGCGGCGTTTGCAGGAAGACCGTGTCGGTATCGATGAACACCGTCTTGTCCGCCCATTGCCCGGCATAGGCAATGGCGCAGGCCTTGCGCCGATGCGTGTAGCCACCGTCCCCGGTCCAGGCGTGCAGCGTCTGCTCATCCAGCGCGATCACCTCGACGGGCCACCCTGCGAAGGCCTGCGGCTGGTCGGTCAGCACACGGATCACCGGCAGCTCGGCCGGCTTGCAGCGAGCCAGGGCTGTGAGGATGCTGAACTTGGCCTCCAGCTGATAAATCCGGCGCTCACCATAAAGGAGGTAGATCAGCTGTTGCTTTACATAAGGGACACTGCTGGACAGGTTCATCTACGTCACGGCTGGGGCAGGCAAAAAGTCCGAGCATTCTAGTGGAGTAATCGGCGAAGCTCCATCACTGCCCGCCGAACTGCGCGCACATGCCCTACCGCAGCCGCCTGCATCTGGATGAAAAAGCCTGTACCATTGCCGGTTTACCATCGCCAACCAGATCACCCGCTGTAAGGCCCTGAATGTCTGATCTCTCCGCACACACCCCGATGATGCAGCAGTACTGGAAGCTGAAGCACCAGCACCCGGACCAGCTGATGTTCTACCGCATGGGCGACTTTTACGAGATCTTCTACGAAGATGCGAAGAAAGCCGCGAAACTGCTGGATATCACGCTGACCGCGCGCGGTCAGTCGGCGGGCCAGTCCATCCCCATGTGCGGCATTCCCTTCCATTCGCTCGAAGGTTACCTGGCCAAACTGGTCAAGCTCGGCGAATCGGTGGTGATCTGCGAGCAGATTGGCGACCCTGCCACCAGCAAGGGCCCGGTGGAACGCCAGGTGGTGCGCATCATCACCCCCGGCACGGTCAGCGACGAAGCGCTGCTCGACGAGCGCCGCGACAACCTGATCGCCGCCCTGCTGGGCGATGAGCGCCTGTTTGGCCTGGCGGTGCTGGATATCACCAGTGGCAACTTCAGCGTGCAGGAGATCAAGGGCTGGGAAAACCTGCTGGCCGAGCTCGAACGCATCAACCCGGTCGAGCTGCTGATCCCCGACGACTGGCCGCGCGACCTGCCCGCCGAGAAGCGCCCCGGCGCGCGCCGCCGTGCGCCTTGGGACTTCGACCGCGACTCGGCACGCAAGGCGCTGTGCCAGCAGTTCGCAACCAAAGACCTCAAGGGCTTTGGCTGCGACAAGCTGACCCTGGCCATTGGCGCTGCCGGCTGCCTGCTGACCTACGCCAAGGAAACCCAGCGTACTGCCCTGCCGCACCTGCGCAGCCTGCGCCACGAACGCCTGGACGACACGGTGATCCTCGACGGCGCCAGCCGCCGCAACCTGGAGCTGGACATCAACCTGGCGGGCGGACGCGACAACACCCTGCAGTCGGTGATCGACCGCTGCCAAACCGCCATGGCCAGCCGCTTGCTGAGCCGCTGGCTGAACCGCCCACTGCGTGACCTCAAGGTGCTGCAGGCGCGCCAGGACTCTATCCGCTGCCTGCTCGACGGCTACCGCTTCGAAAAGTTGCAGCCGCAGCTCAAGGAAATCGGCGATATCGAGCGGATCCTCGCCCGTATCGGCCTGCGCAATGCCCGCCCACGCGACCTCGCCCGCCTGCGTGATGCCCTCGGCGCCCTGCCCGAGCTGCAGAACGCCATGGCCGAACTGGAAGCCCCGCACCTGGCGCGCCTGGCGGCCATCACCGGCACCTACCCGGAGCTGGCCAGCCTGCTGGAGCGGGCAGTGGTCGACAACCCGCCGGCGGTGATCCGTGACGGCGGCGTGCTCAAGGCCGGCTACGACAATGAGCTGGACGAGCTGCTGGCGATCAGCGAGAACGCTGGCCAGTTCCTGATCGACCTGGAAGCCCGCGAGAAGGCCCGTACCGGCCTTGCCAACCTAAAGGTCGGCTACAACCGCGTGCACGGCTACTTCATCGAACTGCCGACCAAGCAGGCCGAACAGGCCCCGGGCGACTACATTCGCCGCCAGACCCTCAAGGGCGCAGAGCGCTTCATCACGCCGGAGCTCAAGGCGTTCGAGGACAAGGCACTGTCGGCCAAGAGCCGCGCCCTGGCCCGCGAGAAGATGCTCTACGATGCCTTGCTCGAAACCCTGATCAGCCACCTGGCACCGCTGCAGGACAGCGCCGCCGCCCTGGCCGAGCTGGACGTGCTGAGCAACCTCGCCGAGCGCGCACTGAACCTCGACCTGAATTGCCCCCGCTTCGTCGACGAGCCGTGCCTGCGCATCGAACAGGGCCGGCATCCGGTGGTCGAGCAAGTGTTGACCACGCCGTTCGTGGCCAACGACCTGGGCCTGGACAATAGCACCCGCATGCTGATCATCACCGGCCCGAACATGGGCGGTAAGTCCACCTACATGCGCCAGACCGCACTGATCGTGCTGATGGCGCACATCGGAAGCTTCGTACCGGCAGCCCAGTGCGAGCTGTCGCTGGTGGACCGTATCTTCACCCGTATCGGCTCCAGTGATGACCTGGCCGGCGGGCGCTCGACCTTCATGGTCGAGATGAGTGAAACCGCCAATATTCTGCACAACGCCACCGACCGCAGCCTGGTGCTGATGGACGAAGTAGGCCGCGGCACCAGCACCTTCGACGGCCTGTCGCTGGCCTGGGCCGCCGCCGAGCGTCTGGCCCAGCTACGCGCCTACACGCTGTTCGCCACGCACTACTTCGAACTCACGGTACTACCGGAGAGCGAACCGCTGGTGGCCAACGTGCACTTGAATGCCACCGAGCACAACGAGCGAATCGTCTTCCTGCACCACGTACTGCCAGGCCCTGCCAGCCAAAGCTATGGCCTGGCCGTGGCCCAACTGGCCGGGGTGCCCACTGCCGTGATCCAGCGTGCCCGCGAGCACCTGGGCCGCCTGGAAACGGCGAGCCTGCCGCACGAGCAGCCGCACAGCACAAAGGCCAAGGACGCGCTACACGTCCCGCATCAGAGCGATCTGTTCGCCAGCCTGCCACACCCGGCCATCGAGAAGCTGGGCAAGCTGGACCTGGACGACATGACCCCGCGCCAAGCTATCGAAATGCTATATCAACTAAAGAACCTGTTATAACGGCGCCCACTACAAGCTGGTAGAATCCGCCGCGGTTTGCTGGTGCTGCAGGTTATTAGCCTGGCCTGCAGCCACATACCCGTAAACCGCGCGGCCCTGAGAGGAAGGGCCGCCGCCGTCGCCTGAGGAGAGAACTAGAAATGACCTTCGTCGTCACCGACAACTGCATCAAATGCAAATACACCGACTGCGTGGAAGTCTGTCCGGTGGACTGCTTCTACGAAGGCCCGAACTTCCTGGTCATCCACCCGGACGAGTGCATCGACTGCGCACTGTGCGAGCCGGAATGCCCAGCGCAAGCCATCTTCTCGGAAGACGAAGTGCCATCGGGCATGGAGAACTTCATCGAGCTGAACGCCGAACTGGCGGAAATCTGGCCAAACATCACCGAGCGTAAGGACGCCCTGCCCGACGCTGAAGAGTGGGATGGCAAGACTGGCAAGATTGCAGACCTGGAGCGCTGATAGCGCCCGGAAACGAAAAAGGCCCATGCGGGCCTTTTTTCATTTTCAGCAGGCAAAAAAAAGGGGCGGTTTGACCCGCCCACATTTTTTTCCGTAGTCCCTGATTGTCCCAAACATCGTCCTGATGAAATCGCTTCTTGCGATGTCCTTGGCCTTCTCCCTGAAAGCCTGTGCATGTCCGTGTGCACAGTTCGAATACTAGCGATTTCAGGGGGGCAGACAACCGCAGAACCTCACAGGATATTGCCGTGGACACATTTCCTCGCATCCAAATAAATCATGTTTTTCAATGAGTTGGGATTAAACCGGATCTGAAAACGACAATGATTTACTGATGGTTGCATAGATTGCTTACACAACAAGTAAGCAATCGCTTACACGCAATGTTACTGGGGTGGCGCATTACACAATGCCGGCTGGCAGCTACGGTGCAGCAGTGCTGTTACGCGCATACAAAAACGCCCCGAACTATCGGGGCGTCTTGTGCTTGCGAACAGCGTATTACTGGAACAACGACTCGCTGGACAGACCGTTCTTCTCGAGGATCTCGCGCAGACGCTTGAGCCCCTCTACCTGGATCTGCCGTACACGCTCACGGGTCAGGCCGATCTCCAGGCCAACATCCTCCAAGGTGCTGCTCTCGTGCCCGCGCAGACCAAAGCGACGCACTACCACCTCGCGCTGCTTGTCGGTCAGCTCTCCCAACCACTGATCGATGCTCTGCGACAGGTCGTCATCCTGCAGCAGCTCACACGGGTCGGTCGGGCGGTCATCGGTGAGGGTATCGAGCAGCGTCTTGTCCGAGTCTGGGCCAAGGGAAACGTCCACCGAAGAAACCCGCTCATTGAGCCCCAGCATGCGCTTGACCTCAGCGACAGGCTTCTCCAGCAAGGTGGCGATTTCTTCTGGCGAGGGCTCGTGGTCGAGCTTCTGGGTCAGCTCCCGCGCGGCACGCAGGTAAACGTTGAGTTCCTTGACCACATGGATCGGCAGGCGAATGGTGCGGGTCTGGTTCATGATCGCCCGCTCGATGGTCTGGCGAATCCACCAGGTCGCATAGGTCGAGAAACGGAAACCACGCTCCGGGTCGAACTTCTCGACCGCGCGGATCAGCCCCAGGTTGCCTTCCTCGATCAGGTCGAGCAACGACAGGCCGCGATTCACGTAACGACGGGCAATTTTGACAACCAGGCGCAGGTTGCTTTCGATCATGCGCTTGCGGCCGGCGGGGTCGCCTTTTTGCGACAGGCGCGCAAAATGCACTTCCTCCTCCGGCGACAGCAGAGGCGAGAAGCCGATTTCGTTGAGGTACAACTGGGTAGCATCAAGTGCCCGAGTGTAATCGATGTACTTGTGCTGCTTGAGCGAAGAGCCGGACTTGGCCCTGGTCCGAACCGAAGGTACAGCAGGTTCGTCTGACACCACATCCGTTTCCAAAACGATGCCCGTCTCCATTAGGAGGACGTCATCGTCGATGTCAAACTCCGGCGCTTCTTTATTGAGAGCCATTGTTATAGTCCTTTGCTGAGTTCGAACTCAGACTCGAGCGGCACCTGTATCCCTGGCAGCGCTGGAGCCTGTCCCCTCTACATCACAGGAACAGGCCGGGTACAACAATCAACGGCGTGGCAGGAACTGGAGTGGATCGACGGGTTTGCCCTGGCGGCGAATCTCGAAATGCAGCTTCACCCGATCAGTGCCCGTGGACCCCATTTCAGCAATCGACTGCCCAGCCTTGACCTGCTGCCCCTCCCGAACCAAAAGCCTGCGGTTGTGACCGTAGGCACTGACGTAGGTATCGCTGTGCTTGATGATGATCAGCTCGCCGTAGCCCCGCAAGCCACTCCCGGCGTAGACCACTGCACCACCAGACGCAGCAAAAACAGGCTGTCCCAAATCACCGGCGATATCAATGCCTTTATTCAAACTACCGTTTGAAGCAAATTTTCCAATCAGCACCCCGTTGGCCGGCCAGGTCCAGCCCCCTACCGCACGCTCTGCAGCCGGCACGGTTGCCACCACCGGCGCAGGGATTGTCGGGGCCGTGGTTGCCGGCTTGGTGGTACTGGCAGGTGCGCTGCCGGCGCTGCCAACAGGCCGACGGATGACCGTGGTCTTGCTCGAGGACGACGGGCTGGACACCACCGTGGTGCTGCCCGTGGAACCGCTGCTGAATCGAATCGGCTGGCCGGGGCGAATGGTATAAGGCGCCGGGATGCCGTTACGGGCAGCCAACTCCTTGTAGTCCCAGCCGTAACGGAAGGCGATGGAGAACAGCGTATCGCCCGGCTTGACGATGTATTGCCCGGAGGTCACCGTCGGCCGCTTGGGCGCTGCATTGTTACGGTCGACCACCCGCGCACTCGTCGAGCTGGTGCTGGAGCAACCCGCCAGCAAGGTGCCCATGGCCAGTGCAAGCACCAGAAGCTTGAAACCCGCCCAATCCTTGCGCTGCCGAATGCCTGTGTGCCCCACCCGCGCTCCCCTCATGGTGCCGAATACCGAAATAACGATAAGAAATGCAATATTGTTGCAATTATAACCGAGCCCACCTGCATTAGGTGGGCGGCTGCAAAAGCCCGCTACCGGCAGCGCCATAGCGGATCACCCCGCCAGATAGACAGGGCGATGGCGCAAGAATTCGTCGCTGCCGTAAATATTCCGTGGTTCAGGCCAGCGGGCCATTGAGCAACGGCACGAAGCGCACGGCCCCGAGGACACGCCGGGAGAACCCGTGTTCCTCGCGCACGATCAGCATCAACTGCTGCGCCTCGCCTGCCGGGCCCACCGGAATCACCATGCGCCCGCCTGGCGCCAACTGGTCGAGCAGTGCTTGTGGCACTTCGGGCGCCACTGCGGTGACGATGATGCCATTGTAGGGTGCCAGCGCCTGCCAGCCCTCGCAACCATCCCCCCAGCGGAACACCACGTTACGCAGGTTCAGCTCCACCAGGCGCTCCTTGGCGCGATCCTGCAGCACCTTGATGCGCTCCACCGAGAACACCCGCTCGACCAGTTGGGCAAGTATCGCCGTCTGGTAACCCGAGCCAGTGCCGATCTCCAGCACCTTGTCCAGCGGCCCTGCTTCAAGCAGCAGCTCGCTCATGTGCGCCACCATGAACGGCTGCGAGATGGTCTGGTTGTGGCCGATAGGCAGTGCGGTGTCTTCGTAGGCGCGATGCGCCAATGCCTCGTCGACGAACAGGTGGCGCGGGGTACGGCGGATCGCGTCGAGCACCTTGGTGTTCGCCACGCCCTCTTCGCACAGGCGCTGTATCAGCCGCTCCCGGGTGCGCTGGGAGGTCATGCCGATACCCCGGCGCAGCATATCGTCCTCGCGCATCAGAGCAGGCCCTCCAGCCAACCGTCGAGCTGTTCGAAAGCATCGTTGAAGGTGCGGTCGAGTTGCAGCGGGGTGATCGATACGTAGCCTTGCATCACCGCGTGGAAGTCCGTGCCAGGGCCACCGTCCTCCGCATCACCAGCCACGGCAATCCAGTAACCTTCCTTGCCGCGCGGGTTGACCACCTTGGTCGGTGCCGCCGCCCGCGCCCGGTGACCGAGGCGGGTGAGCTGGATGCCACGGATATGCTCCAGCGGCAGGTTGGGAATGTTGACGTTGAGCACGGTACGCGGCGGCAACTGCAGGCGCGACTGCGCCTCCACCAGGCGCCGGGCGATGTAGGCTGCGGTGGGCAGGTTGTCGGGCTGGCGCGACAGCAACGAAAACGCCAGCGACGTGTTGCCCAGGAAGCGGCCTTCCAGCGCGGCGGCGACCGTGCCCGAATACAGCACGTCGTCGCCCAGGTTGGCCCCCAGGTTGATCCCCGACACCACCATGTCCGGCGTCTGCGCCAACAGCCCGTTGAGCCCCAGGTGCACGCAGTCGGTCGGCGTGCCGTTGAGGCTGATGAAGCCGTTGGCCAGGGTCTGCGGATGCAGCGGCCGGTCCAGCGTCAGCGAACTGCTGGCGCCGCTCTTGTCTTGATCCGGGGCAATTACCACGCACTCGGCGTAATCCACCAGCGCAGCATGCAGCGCGGCGAGGCCTGGTGCGGTAACACCGTCGTCGTTCGAAATCAGAATACGCATGGGCTGTCCGTCTGCCCTGCCGGCACCAGATCCACGACTTCGCGCACTACTACGGTGGCGAAGCATCCGGCCGGAAGGACGAATTCCAGTTGCAGGATATCAGGCTCCGGATAATGCCACGTCAGGCCGCCAATAGGGAGCCGCAGAATGCGCCGTTCGTGATCCATGCCCGCTTGGGCCAGCCAATGGCAAAGTGCCGGCTGCCGTGCCGCAATTGCCGCTTCCAACTCGCCAGTGGCACCCCCGGCGGGCGTTTCGCCCTCGCCCCACAACGCACCGGTGGGATGCAGATCGAGAATATCCAGCCGCGGATCTGAACATTCCTGCTCTGTAGCAGGAAAGAAACTACGGCTAGTGGTGAATGCCAGGAGGTCACCGACCTGCGCACGTGCCCAGCTACCGTCGGCAACACGGGCGGCGAGGATCTGGTTGAACAGGTAGCTGCGCCCCGCCGAGAGCAGGCGCGAACGCACGTTGCGCTGCTCGGGCAGGGCTTTGCGTGCGGCCCAGTCGAGCGCGTCGTGGACATTGCCACCAGCATGGCCGAAGCGCTGGCTGCCGAAGTAGTTCGGCACACCGTGCTGCTTGAGCGCTTCCAGGCGCGCGTCCAGCGCCTGATGATCGGCGGCAAGGCCGGTCAGGCGGAGGGTGAAGCCGTTGGCCGAATGCGCGCCACGCTGCAGCTTGCGCTGGTGGCGTACCTGTTTGAGCACGCGCAGGCTGGCATCCTCGGCACGCGACAGGTCGGGGTCGGCCTTGCCGGGCAGGTGCAGGCTGAACCACTGGCGGGTCAGGGCCTGGCGGTCCTTGAGCCCGGCATAGCTGATCGAACGGGCCGGCACGCCAGCGGCGCGAGCCAGTCGGCGGGCGGCTTCTTCGGTGTTGAGGTCGCGTTTTTCAACCCACAGCCACAGGTGCTCACCTTGGCCGGACAACGGAATGTCCAGCACCTCGTCGACCTGGAAGTCTTCAGCCACGGCCTTGAGTACCGCAGTCCCCAGGGGTTCGCCCGATGCGCGCGGGCCCAGCAGTTCCAGTTCGGTCATGCTGGCAGCAGCAGGGCCACCGCGTGCACGGCGATACCCTCCTCACGGCCGGTGAACCCCAGCTTCTCGGTGGTGGTGGCCTTGACGTTGACTTGGTCGAGTTCCACCTGCAGGTCCTCGGCGATCAACTGGCGCATGGTCTCGATGTGCGGCGCCATTTTCGGTGCCTGGGCGACGATGGTGGCGTCGACGTTGCCCACCTTCCAGCCCTTGCCCTGGACGATGCCGACCACATGGCGCAACAACGCACGGCTGTCGGCGCCCTTGAACTGTGGGTCGGTATCGGGGAAGTGCTTGCCAATGTCACCCAACGCAGCGGCACCGAGCAAGGCATCGCTGAGGGCGTGCAGCAGCACGTCACCGTCGGAGTGGGCCAGAAGGCCATGTTTGTGGGGGATACGGACCCCGCCCAGGGTAATGAAATCACCGTCACAGAAACGGTGCACATCGTAGCCATGGCCAATACGCATAGAAAAACGCCCTGATTGAGTCAGGGCGTGATTCTACCTGCTTTGTGCCGTATTGGGGCTGCGCTTATACCCGCCCCAGTGCCGCCGCGTGATGGCGCAAGTGCGTGTCGATGAAGCTGGCGATGAAGTAGTAGCTGTGGTCATAGCCAGGCTGCAGACGCAGGGTCAGCTCATGCCCACCTTTGCGCGCCGCTTGCTCCAGCGCCTCGGGCTTGAGCTGCTTCTCGAGGAAGTCGTCACGGTCGCCCTGATCCACCAGCAACGGTGGGCAGCTGCCTGCAGGCGTTTCCGCCAGCAGCACACTGGCATCCCACTCGCGCCAGCGTGCACGATCGTCACCCAGGAAGCGGCTGAAGGCCTTTTCGCCCCACGGGCAATCCATCGGGTTGCTGATCGGCGAAAACGCCGATACCGAGCGGTAGCGCCCCGGGTTGCGCAAGGCACACACCAATGCGCCATGCCCCCCCATCGAGTGGCCACTGATGCTGCGCTGGTCGGACGCCGGGAAGTGCGCCTCGATCAGGGCTGGCAGCTCCTCCACCACGTAGTCATGCATGCGGTAATGCTGCGCCCAGGGTTGCTGGGTGGCATTGAGGTAGAAGCCGGCCCCCAGGCCAAAGTCCCACGCGCCGTCGGGGTCGCCGGGCACCTGCTCGCCGCGCGGGCTGGTGTCGGGTGCGACGATGATCAGCCCAAGCTCGGCAGCCAGGCGCTGGGCGCCGGCCTTCTGCATGAAGTTCTCGTCGGTGCAGGTCAGGCCGCTGAGCCAGTACAGCACCGGCAGCTTCGCGCCCTGTTCGGCCTGTGGCGGCAGGTACACGGCAAACACCATGTCGCAGCCGAGCACCTTGGAGTGATGACGGTACCGCTTGTGCCAGCCGCCGAAGCTCTTCTGGCAAGAGATGTTGTCCAGGCTCATGGCAGACCTCAGAAGTGGATCACGCTACGGATGCTCTTGCCTTCATGCATCAGGTCGAAGGCCTTGTTGATGTCTTCCAGGCCCATGGTGTGGGTGATGAACGTATCCAGCGGGATCTCGCCCTTCTCGGCCATGTCGACGTAGCTTGGCAGCTCGCTGCGCCCGCGCACGCCACCGAACGCCGAACCGCGCCAGACGCGACCGGTCACCAGTTGGAACGGACGGGTGGCGATTTCCTGGCCGGCACCGGCAACACCGATAATGACCGACTCGCCCCAGCCCTTGTGGCAGCACTCCAGGGCCGCGCGCATCAGTTGCACATTACCGATGCACTCGAAGGAGAAGTCCACGCCGCCGTCGGTGAGGTCGACGATCACTTCCTGGATCGGGCGGTCGTACTCTTTCGGGTTGATGCAGTCGGTGGCACCCAACTGGCGGGCGATTTCGAACTTGGCCGGGTTGATGTCGATGGCGATGATGCGCGAGGCCTTGGCCTTGACTGCGCCAATGATCGCCGACAGGCCGATGCCGCCAAGGCCGAAGATGGCTACGGTATCACCGGGCTTGACCTTGGCGGTGTTGAGCACGGCACCGATACCGGTGGTGACGCCGCAACCGAGCAGGCAGACCTTCTCCAGCGGGGCTTCCTTCTGGATCTTGGCCACGGAAATTTCCGGCAGCACGGTGTACTCGGAGAAGGTCGACGTGCCCATGTAGTGGAACAGCTGCTGGCCTTTGTAGGAGAAGCGCGTGGTGCCGTCAGGCATCAGGCCCTTGCCCTGGGTGGCGCGAATGGCTTGGCACAGGTTGGTCTTGCCCGAACGGCAGAATTTGCACTGGCCGCACTCCGGGGTGTAGAGCGGAATGACATGATCGCCCACGGCCACCGAGGTCACGCCCTCGCCCACCGCCTCGACGATCGCGCCACCTTCGTGGCCAAGGATCGAGGGGAAGATCCCTTCAGGGTCAGCACCGGACAGGGTGTAGGCGTCGGTGTGGCAGACACCGCTGGCAACCACGCGCAGCAGCACTTCGCCAGCCTTGGGCATGGCCACGTCCACTTCGACGATTTCCAGGGGTTTCTTGGCTTCGAAGGCTACGGCAGCACGGGACTTGATCATCAAAGGTCTCCAGACAGAAGGTCAGTTCAGTCTCGCAGTGTAATTCATGCTTTTTTGATGAATAATCCAGGCAAAGACAAAACATTATTGCCATGCAGGGATAATCAATGAGCAGCCGCTGGGAAGGCATCGACGAATTCGTTGCGGTGGCCGAGTCTGGCCAGTTCACCGCCGCAGCTGAGCGCCTGGGTGTGTCGTCCTCGCATATCAGCCGTCAGATCGCGCGGCTGGAGGAGCGCCTGCAGACGCGCCTGCTGTACCGCAGCACCCGACGCGTCACCTTGAGCGAAGCCGGGCAGACGTTCCTGCAGCACTGCCAACGCCTGCAGGATGGCCGTGAAGAAGCCCTGCGCGCGATGGGCGACCTGGCCAGCGAACCCAAGGGCTTGCTGCGCATGACCTGTGCAGTGGCCTATGGCGAGCGTTTCATCGTGCCACTGGTGACGCGCTTCATGGCGCAGTACCCACAACTGCGGGTTGACGTGGAACTGAGCAACCGCACGCTGGACCTGCTGCATGAAGGCATGGACCTGGCCATTCGCCTCGGCCGGCTGGCCGACTCCAGGCTGGTTGCCGCCCGCCTGGCACCGCGGCGCATGTTCCTGTGCGCCTCGCCGGCTTATCTGGAGCGCTACGGTCGGCCGCACAGCCTGTCGGAACTGGCCCGGCACAACTGCCTGATTGGCAGTTCGGACCTGTGGGCGCTGCTGCAGGACGGCCGCGAGATCAGCCAGCGGGTGCAGGGCAACTGGCGCTGCAACAGCGGGCAAGCCGTGCTGGACGCGGCTTTGCTGGGGATGGGCCTGTGCCAGTTGCCGGACTATTACGTGCTGGAGCACCTCAACAGCGGTGCGCTGGTATCCCTGCTGGAGGCGCATCAGCCACCGAATACGGCAGTGTGGGCGCTGTACCCACAGCAACGGCATCTGTCGCCGAAGGTTCGGCGATTGGTGGATTACCTGAAAGAAGGGCTGGCGGGGTTGCCGGAGTACCGACTGGGCTGACTTCAGCGCCGCCCAGCCCAGCGCTGGCGCAACCACTCCAAATCTTCCGGCCGGGTCACCTTGATGTTGTCGCTGCGGCCCTCTATCAGCCGCGGCGCCTGGCCGGACCATTCGATGGCTGACGCCTCGTCAGTGACCACCACATCGGAAACCAGGCACTCGGCCAGCGCTCGGTGCAAGGCGCCGAGGCGGAACATCTGCGGTGTATAGGCCTGCCAGATGGTGCTGCGGTCTACGGTGGCCGTGACCCGGCCCGTAGCATCGGCACGCTTCAATGTATCGCGCGCCGGTACTGCCAACAGGCCGCCAACAGGGTCATTGGCCAACGCTGACAACAGTTTGTCCAGGTCGGTACGCGCAAGGTTCGGCCGCGCAGCATCGTGCACCAGCACCCAGTCGTTGTCCGAAGCCCCTTGCGCATGCAGCAGCAGCAAGGCGTTGAGCACCGAGTCGGCGCGCTCGCGGCCACCCGCCGCGCGCTGGATGCGCGGATCGCTGGCGCAGCGCAGGCCTGGCCAGTACGAGTCATCTTCGGCAATGCTGACTACTACGCCCTTGAGCGTGGGGTGGCCAAGAAAACAGTCGAGGCTGTGCTCGAGAATAGTCTGCCCGGCCAGCTCCAGGTACTGCTTGGGGCGGTCGGCAGCCATGCGGGCACCAACGCCCGCAGCAGGAATCACGGCCCAGAAGGCCGGTAATGTATCAGTCATTTTTGCGGCAACTGGAAGAGGGTTTCGCCCTCTTTGACCATCCCCAATTCATGACGAGCCCGTTCTTCCACGGTCTCCATACCTTTCTTCAACTCCAGGACTTCTGCGTCAAGCACGCGGTTACGTTCAAGCAGACGCTCGTTTTCGGCATGCTGCTCGGCGATCTGCTGCTTGAGCTCGGTCACTTGCGCCAGGCTGCCGTTGCCCACCCAAAGGCGGTACTGCAGGCCACCCAACAGCAGAAGCAGAACGAGGAACAACCAATAGGGACTGCGCATCAAGGTATCCAGGTTAAAAAGACCGCCGCGTACTGTTCACTTCGGGGCCTCGAATAGCACGAAGCCTGGCCGAGGCCAGGCTTCGTCGACAGAAACCCGTTGGAAGTGTAGGAACATTCAGTACGAATGTTCCTACAGCTCCGGCTGCTGTCTTTTTACCATCTCTTGCTTAACCGCGAAACTCGGTACGACCACGGTAAACCGCCTTGGCACCCAGTTGCTCTTCGATGCGCAGCAGTTGGTTGTACTTCGAAACGCGGTCGGAACGGCACAGCGAACCGGTCTTGATCTGGCCAGCAGCAGTACCCACGGCCAGGTCGGCGATGGTCGAGTCTTCGGTTTCACCGGAACGGTGCGAGATCACCGCGGTGTAGCCGGCAGCCTTGGCCATCTGGATGGCTTCCAGGGTTTCGGTCAGCGAACCGATCTGGTTGAACTTGATCAGGATCGAGTTACCGATGCCCTTTTCGATGCCTTCCTTGAGGATCTTGGTGTTGGTCACGAACAGGTCGTCACCGACCAGTTGCACCTTCTCGCCGATCTTGTCGGTGAGGATCTTCCAGCCAGCCCAGTCGGACTCGTCCAGGCCGTCTTCGATCGAGATGATCGGGAAGCGCTCGGTCAGGCCTTTCAGGTAGTCGGCAAAGCCTTCGGCGTCGAACGACTTGCCTTCGCCGGACAGGTTGTACTTGCCGTCTTCGTAGAATTCGGAAGCCGCGCAGTCCAGGGCCAGGGTCACGTCGGTACCCAGCTTGTAGCCTGCTTTTTCCACGGCTTCAGCGATGGCGGCCAGGGCGTCTTCGTTGGAAGCCAGGTTCGGCGCGAAGCCGCCTTCGTCACCAACGGCAGTGTTCAGGCCGCGAGCCTTCAGTACCGCCTTGAGGTGATGGAAGATTTCGGTGCCCATGCGCAGGCCGTCGGAGAAGGTCTTGGCGCCAACCGGCTGCACCATGAACTCCTGGATATCGACGTTGTTGTCGGCGTGCTCGCCGCCATTGATGATGTTCATCATCGGAACCGGCATCGAGTACTGGCCCGGGGTGCCGTTCAGGTTGGCGATGTGCGCATACAGCGGCAGGTCCTGGTCCTGGGCAGCGGCCTTGGCGGCAGCCAGGGAAACAGCCAGGATGGCGTTGGCGCCCAGCTTGGCTTTGTTCTCGGTACCGTCCAGGTCGATCATGGCGCGGTCCAGAGCCTTCTGGTCGGAAGGGTCCTTGCCCAGCAGCAGGTCGCGGATCGGGCCGTTGATGTTGGCGACGGCCTTCAGCACGCCCTTGCCCAGGTAACGGCTCTTGTCGCCATCACGCAGCTCCAGCGCTTCGCGCGAGCCGGTGGAAGCACCGGACGGCGCGCAAGCGCTACCGATGATGCCGTTGTCGAGCAGTACATCGGCTTCCACGGTGGGGTTGCCACGCGAATCGAGAACTTCACGACCTTTGATGTCGACGATTTTTGCCATTGTTGTAAGCACTCCAGAATTGACGAAAACAACGCAGCTTAGGAAATCCTTGCACTTCACCAGGCGGGGTATGCAGCAGGCAGGCCTGATAAAAGCACTCCCTGACCAAACGGTCAGGGAGAGAACGGGCGGTACTTTACCCGAGAAATGAGCTTTACGCGGTTTCTACCGTCGGAAAACTTTTCACCAGGTCGTCCAATTGCTTGAGCTGGGCCAGGAACGGCTCCAGCTTGTCCAGGCGCAGGGCGCATGGACCATCGCACTTGGCGTTGTCCGGATCGGGGTGGGCCTCGAGGAACAGACCAGCCAGGCCCTGGCTCATGCCGGCCTTGGCCAGGTCGGTGACCTGGGCGCGGCGGCCACCGGCAGAGTCCGAGCGGCCGCCCGGCATTTGCAGGGCGTGGGTCACATCGAAGAATACCGGGTACTCGAACTGCTTCATGACACCGAAGCCGAGCATGTCCACTACCAGGTTGTTGTAGCCGAAGCTCGAACCCCGCTCGCAGAGGATCAACTGATCGTTACCGGCCTCTTCGCACTTGGCCAGGATGTGTTTCATCTCCTGGGGTGCGAGAAACTGGGCCTTCTTGATGTTGATCACCGCGCCGGTCTTGGCCATGGCCACCACCAGGTCGGTTTGGCGCGACAGGAAGGCCGGCAACTGGATGATGTCGCAGACCTTGGCCACCGGCTCGGCCTGGTAGGGCTCGTGCACGTCGGTGATTACCGGCACGTTGAAGGTGCGTTTGATCTCTTCGAAGATCTTCAGCCCCTCTTCCATGCCCGGGCCACGGTAGGACGCCACAGACGAACGGTTGGCCTTGTCGAAGCTGGCCTTGAACACGTACGGAATACCGAGCTTCTCGGTCACCCGCACGTACTCTTCGCAGACCTTCAGGGCCAGGTCACGGGACTCCAGAACGTTCATGCCGCCGAACAGGACGAACGGCTTGTCGTTGGCGATCTCGATGTTACCGACGCGAATGATCTTCTGGGTCATTGATCAGGCCTTGTTCTTCTGAGCCAGGGCTGCCTTGACGAAGCCACTGAACAGCGGGTGGCCGTCACGCGGGGTCGAGGTGAACTCCGGGTGGAACTGGCAGGCGACGAACCATGGGTGGTCCTTGGACTCGACCACTTCCACCAGCGCGCCGTCTTCGGAACGACCGGAGACCACCAGGCCAGCGTCGAGCAGCTGTGGCAGCAGGTTGTTGTTCACTTCGTAGCGGTGACGGTGACGCTCGGTAATCACGTCCTTGCCGTAGCAGTCGTGAACCTTGGAACCCGAGACGATCTGGCAATCCTGTGCGCCCAGGCGCATGGTGCCGCCCAGGTCGGACGCTTCGGTGCGGGTCTCGACGGCACCGGTGGCATCGGCCCACTCGGTGATCAGGCCGACGACCGGGTGGCCGCTGTTGCGGTCGAACTCGGTGGAGTTGGCGTCTTTCCAGCCCATCACGTTACGGGCGAACTCGATCACGGCAACCTGCATGCCCAGGCAGATACCCAGGTACGGCACCTTGTTCTCACGGGCGTATTGCACCGCAGTGATCTTGCCTTCGACGCCGCGCAGGCCGAAACCGCCCGGTACCAGGATGGCATCGGCGCCTTCGAGCAGGCTGGTGCCCTGGTTCTCGATGTCTTCGGAGTCGATGTAGCGCAGGTTGACCTTGGTGCGGTTGGTGATGCCGGCGTGGCTCATCGCTTCGATCAGCGACTTGTACGCATCCAGCAGCTCCATGTACTTGCCGACCATGGCGATGGTCACTTCGTGCTCTGGGTTGAGCTTGGCGTCGACCACTTTGTCCCACTCGGACAGGTCGGCGCTGTTGCACTGCAGGCCGAAGCGCTCGGTGACGAAATCATCCAGGCCCTGAGCATGCAGGATGCCTGGGATCTTGTAGATGGTATCGGCGTCTTCCAGCGCAATCACCGCACGCTCTTCAACGTTGGTGAACTGGGCGATCTTGCGACGCGACGAGCTGTCGATCGGGTGATCGGAGCGGCATACCAGCACGTCAGGCTGCAGGCCGATGGAGCGCAGCTCCTTGACCGAGTGCTGGGTAGGCTTGGTCTTGGTCTCGCCAGCAGTGGCGATGTACGGAACCAGCGTCAGGTGCATCAGCATCGCGCGCTTGGCGCCGACTTCGAAACGCAACTGGCGGATGGCCTCGAGGAACGGCTGCGACTCGATGTCGCCGACGGTACCGCCGATTTCCACCAGGGCCACGTCGGCATCGCCGGCACCCTTGATGATGCGACGCTTGATCTCGTCAGTGATGTGCGGGATGACCTGGATGGTCGCGCCCAGGTAGTCACCACGACGCTCTTTGCGCAGCACGTGCTCGTAGATGCGGCCAGTGGTGAAGTTGTTGTTCTGGGTCATGGTCGTGCGGATGAACCGCTCGTAGTGGCCCAGGTCAAGGTCAGTCTCGGCGCCATCATGGGTGACGAAGACTTCACCGTGCTGGAACGGACTCATGGTGCCAGGATCGACGTTGATGTACGGATCCAGCTTGAGCATGGTGACCTTGAGCCCCCGCGCTTCCAGGATGGCCGCCAGGGAAGCCGAGGCAATGCCTTTCCCCAATGAAGAAACAACACCGCCCGTGACGAATATGTAGCGCGTCATGAAAAACCCTAGAAGTCTGCGTTAAGGCGGCCAGCGCCGCCGGAGAAAGCGAAGGAAGGCCGAAGCCCCCGATCACCTGCGTCAATCACAGTGCATCTCGAAAAACTGCCGCGTCTGTACAAACCAGGGTATCCCCGGCATGGAGCTCGCTCGTCATTTCCAGAATCAGCCCAGCAAAAAACTGCGTGGTAATCGGCAACTGCTGTGTTTTCGAGGAACGCACAGAAGTTGTATCAAGAAGGGAGGGTAGTCTACCGGAATGTACCCTTCAGCTCAAACCTTGCGCGTTCGTCGGAGGCAGCCAATGCAGCTGGCAATCCGCCTGACCGAGTTCGGGCAGATTGGCCACTGCCAGCAAGCGCTCGCCCTGATAGAGCAACGGCAGGCGCGCACGCACGAAATACGGCACCTGCAGCGCGTTGAGCAAACGCTTCAGGTCGCGCCGGCCGCGCCCTGCAAGTTCAAGCACTTCACCGCCCTGGCGATAGCGGATACACAGCCCGGCCAGGGGCTGGGGCGCGGTCAACCGCACACTGCCGTTGCCTGGCAATGTCAGCACCACAGAGGGCTCGGGCCAGGCGAACTCGCCTTGCGGTGCCTGCAGCCAGTCACCGCTCAACCACCAGATACGGCCGTTGCTGCGCAGCAACCGGCCGTCGGCTAGGCGCCAGACCGGCTGGGCGTCGGCTGCGGCATCACGCAGATCGGCCCAGCCAGCCCAGTGACGCGCGTCGGGCAACCGGGTGCGAACGCTGAGCCAGTATTGCAGGGCATTGCGCTGACGAGCGGGCGTCAGCGCCGTGAGCACTGCAAGGTCGAGGGAATCCAGCCGCGCCCAGGGCGCAGCAGCGCCCTCCCCGGCCTTGGCCAGATCGGCCTGGGCCACTTCATCCAGCAGCCCCAGCGCTTCACCCAGGTGCTCGGCGCAACGGGCCAGGTTCTGGCTGGCCTGCGGCCAACGCTGCTGCAGCACGGGGAACACTTTGCCGCGCAAATAGTTGCGGGCAAAGGCGGTGTCGCTGTTAGAGGGGTCTTCAATCCAGCTTAACCTCTGGATTTGGGCATACGCCTGCAACTGTTGGCGCGCAATCCCCAGCAATGGCCTGGCCAGGGTGCCCTGCCCCAGCGCCCGCTGGGCCGGCATCGCGGCCAAACCGCGCAGGCCGCTGCCGCGCAACAGACGAAAGAGCAAGGTTTCTGCCTGGTCTTCGCGATGTTGCCCGGTGAATAGCACTTCACCGGGGCCGAGCCGTTGCTTGAATGCCGCGTAACGGGCATCGCGGGCAGCCTGCTCGAGGCTGGCACCGGGTGCGACCTGGACGTGTATCACGCTGAGCGGGATGCCTAGCGTGGCGCAGACATGCGTGCAGTGCGCCGGCCAGGCGTCAGCCGCAGGCTGTAGGCCATGATGGATATGGATGGCGTGCAGAGGAGGCGCTGGGTGAGTACGGGCGTAATCGGCCAGCAGGTGCAGGAGGACGGTGGAGTCGAGGCCGCCGGAGAAAGCGATGTGCCAGGCGGGGGCTTGAAGCCAGGGGGTGAGGTTGAGCATGAGGGCCTCACACGGCTTGGAATCGCTGGGGCCGCAAAGCGGCCCCAGCAATATGCATCAGAGGCCGTAGCTCATCAGACGCTCGTAGCGACGGGCCAACAGCGCGTCATTATCAAGCTTGCCAAGCATGTCCAGCTGCTGCACAAGGTCGGCACGAATGCTTTCCGCCATCTGCGCCGGGTCACGGTGGGCGCCGCCCAGCGGCTCCTGAATCACCTTGTCGACGATGTTCAGGCTCTTCAGGCGCTCGGCCGTGATGCCCATGGCCTCGGCGGCATCGGCAGCCTTGTCGGCGGTCTTCCACAGGATCGAAGCGCAACCTTCTGGCGAGATCACCGAGTAGGTGGAGTACTGCAGCATGTTCAGCTGATCACACACACCAATGGCCAGCGCACCGCCTGAACCACCCTCACCGATCACGGTGGCGATGATTGGCGTCTTCAGGCGCGCCATGACGCGCAGGTTCCAAGCGATCGCTTCGCTCTGGTTGCGCTCTTCGGCGTCGATGCCCGGGTAGGCGCCCGGTGTGTCGATGAAGGTCAGGATCGGCATCTTGAAGCGCTCGGCCATTTCCATCAGGCGGCACGCCTTGCGGTAGCCCTCTGGGCGTGGCATGCCGAAGTTGCGGCGCACTTTCTCGCGCACTTCACGGCCCTTCTGGTGGCCGATGACCATCACCGCCTGGCCATCCAGGCGCGCAGTACCGCCCACGATCGCGGCGTCGTCGGAGAAGTGGCGGTCACCGTGCAGCTCTTCGAATTCGGTGAAGATGTGCTGCAGGTAGTCCAGGGTGTATGGACGACGCGGGTGACGGGCCAGGCGGGCGATCTGCCAGCTGGTCAGGTTGCCGAAGATGCTTTCGGTCAGGGTATTGCTCTTGTCTTGCAGACGGGCAATTTCATCGCTGATGTTCAGCGAGTTGTCGTTACCCACCAGGCGCAGCCCTTCGATCTTGGCTTGCAGGTCGGCAATCGGCTGTTCGAAATCGAGGAAATTCGGGTTCATAGGCATCCGTCTTGGGTCTACGGCCAGGCGGCCGGCCGGTTGATCCGTTTGGCGCCCTACCTTAAGGGATCGGGCGCATTCAGGTCGAGATTAAAATTCGTCGATTCAACGATATTGCAGGAAGACGTTCTCACGCCCGAACTGGTCACGCAGAGCCTGAATCAGGCCGTCGGCCGGGTCGATCGACCATTCATCGGCGAACTGCAGCATGGCCTTGGCGTCACTGCCGGTGTACTCCAGGGTGATCGGGCAGCCGCCGCGGTGCCGGGTGATCAGCTCACCCAGCCAGTTCAGGCGGTCGCCCTTGAGCGCATCATGGGCGACTTTCAGGCGCAGGCTTTCGGCCAGACGCGTGCGGGCATCTTCCATGGTCATCACCTGCTTGACCCGCAGGCGCAGGCCACCGGAGAAGTCATCGTTGCTGACCTCGCCTTCGACCACGACCATGGCATCGTTCTGCAACAGTGACTGGGCAGCCATGAAGGAGTCGGCAAACAGCGACGCCTCGATACGCCCAGAGCGGTCATCAAGCGTGACGAAACCCATCTTGTCACCCTTCTTGTTCTTCATTACCCGCAGGGCAATGATCATGCCGGCGATCGTCTGCGACTCACGGGACGGCTTCAGGTCGATGATGCGCTGGCGGGCGAAACGGCGAATCTCGCTTTCGTACTCATCAATCGGGTGGCCGGTGAGGTACAGGCCAAGCGTGTCCTTCTCGCCTTTGAGGCGCTCTTTGAGGGTGAGTTCGCGGACCTTGCGGTGGTTGGCATAGACGTCCGAATCGGCCTCCACGAACAACCCGCCGAACAGATCGACATGGCCACTGTCGGCGGTACGTGCGGTCTGCTCGGCAGACTTGACCGCCTCTTCCAGCGCCGCCAGCAAGGTTGCGCGGTTGCGGTCGATGTTGGCCTGGTAGGCCTTGATTTCGTCATGGAAGTACGGGCCGAGGCGGTCCAGTGCACCACTGCGGATCAGCGCATCGAGGGTGCGCTTGTTGACGCGCTTGAGGTCGACGCGCTCACAGAAATCGAACAGGTCCTTGAACGGCCCGCCCTGCGCACGCACTTCGACGATGGCTTCGACCGGCCCCTCGCCCACACCCTTGATCGCGCCCAAGCCATAGACGATACGGCCATCGTCGTTGACGGTGAACTTGAAGTCGGAGGTGTTCACATCAGGCGCGTCGAGGCGCAGCTTCATGCTGCGCACTTCCTCGATCAGCACCACCACCTTGTCGGTGTTGTGCATATCCGCCGACAACACCGCCGCCATGAACGGCGCCGGGTAGTGGGTCTTGAGCCAGGCGGTCTGGTACGACACCAGGCCATAGGCGGCAGAGTGAGATTTGTTGAAACCGTAACCGGCGAACTTCTCTACCAGGTCGAAGATGTTACCTGCCAGGTCACCATCAATACCGTTATTGGCGCAACCTTCGATGAAACCGCCGCGCTGCTTGGCCATTTCCTCGGGCTTTTTCTTACCCATGGCACGACGCAGCATGTCGGCACCGCCCAGGGTATAGCCGGCCATGACCTGGGCAATCTGCATCACCTGCTCTTGATACAGGATGATGCCGTAGGTGGGCGCCAGTACCGGCTGCAGGCCGTCATACTGGTAATCCGGGTGCGGGTAGGCCAGCTCGGCGCGGCCGTGCTTGCGGTTGATGAAGTCGTCCACCATGCCCGACTGCAGCGGGCCCGGGCGGAACAGCGCCACCAGTGCGATAAGGTCTTCCAGGCAGTCCGGCTTGAGCTTCTTGATCAGCTCCTTCATGCCGCGCGATTCGAGCTGGAACACCGCCGTGGTCTCGGCTTTTTGCAGCAGCTCGTAGGTCTTGCGGTCATCCAGCGGAATGAAGTCGATGTTCAGGTCCGGCAGGCCCTGCTTGGCCTGCTCACGGTTGATCGTCTCCATCGCCCACTTGATGATGGTCAGTGTGCGCAGGCCGAGGAAGTCGAACTTGACCAGCCCGGCGGCCTCGACATCGTCCTTGTCGAACTGGGTCACCAGGCCGCCGCCTTCTTCGTCACAGGCGATCGGCGAGAAGTCGGTGAGTTTGGTCGGGGCGATTACCACGCCACCGGCGTGTTTGCCGGTACCACGGGTGACGCCCTCGAGCTTGAGGGCCATGTCCCAGATCTCGCGGGCATCTTCGTCGCCCTTGAGGAAGTCACGCAGGATTTCTTCCTGCTCGTAGGCCTTCTCCAGGGTCATGCCGACTTCGAAGGGGATCATCTTCGACAGGCGGTCGGCCAGGCCGTAGGACTTGCCCTGCACCCGCGCCACGTCGCGCACCACCGCCTTGGCGGCCATGGTACCGAAGGTGATGATCTGGCTGACCGCGTTACGCCCATAGGCATCGGCCACATATTCAATGACCCGGTCGCGGCCATCCATGCAGAAGTCGACGTCGAAGTCGGGCATGGATACACGTTCAGGGTTGAGGAAGCGCTCGAACAGCAGGTCGTAGGCCAGCGGGTCGAGGTCGGTGATCTTCAGCACGTAGGCGACCAGCGAACCGGCACCCGAACCCCGGCCCGGGCCCACCGGTACACCGTTGTTCTTGGCCCACTTGATGAAGTCCATAACGATCAGGAAGTAGCCCGGGAAGCCCATCTGGATGATGATATCCAGCTCGAACTTCAGGCGGTCCAGGTAGACCTGGCGCTTTTCTTCATAGTCTGGCGTGGTCTCCTTGGGCCAGAGCACCGCCAGGCGCTCCTCCAGGCCTTCATGGGAGACATGGCGCAGATAATCGTCGATGCCCATGCCGTTGGGCGTGGGGAAGTCGGGCAGGAAGTGCTTGCCCAACTGCACCTGGATGTTGCAACGCTTGGCGATTTCGACGGTGTTGGCGATGGCGTCGGGCAGGTCGCTGAACAGCTCGGCCATTTCGTCCGAGCTCTTGAGGTACTGCTGGTCGCTGTAGTTACGCGGGCGACGCGGGTCGTCCAGGGTCCAGCCCTCACCGATGCAGACACGGGTTTCGTGGGCATCGTAGTCGGCCTGCTTGATGAAGCGCACATCGTTGGTCGCCACCAGCGGTGCGCCAACCTTGTCGGCCAGAGCCACGGCGGCGTGCACGTATTCTTCGTCGCGCGCGCGGTTGGTGCGCTGCACTTCGACGTAGAAGCGCTCGGGGAACATGCCCAGCCAATCGCGCAGCAGCGCTTCGGCCTCTTCAACCCTGCCACCCAGCAGCGCCGCGCCGATGTCACCTTCCTTGCCGGCGGACAAAGCGATCAGGCCCTCGCTGGCGGGGGCGATCCATTCACGCTGCAGAATCACCAGGCCATTGCGCTGGCCTTCGACCCAGCCCCGCGAAATCAGCTCGGTGAGGTTGCGGTAGCCCGTGGGGTTCATCGCCAGGAAGCAGATGCGCGACAACGGTGCTTCCGGGTCGGCCCCGGCCAGCCACAGGTCGGCACCACAGATCGGCTTGATCCCGGCGCCCATGGCGGTCTTGTAGAACTTCACCAGCGAGCACATGTTGCTCTGGTCGGTGATCGCCACCGCCGGCATGTTCATCCCCGCCAGCGCCTTGGCCAGCGGCTTGATCCGCACCAGACCGTCGACCAGCGAGAATTCGGAGTGCACGCGAAGGTGAACGAAGGGAACCGACATGGATGATCCTGTAGCAGAACGACAAGGGCGGGATTGTAGCGCAAAAGCGAGGGTATTTTGGGGCTACTGTGCAGCCCCGCGAAGGGCCGCGCAGCGGCACTGACAGGCTAAATCAAGGAATCGACAACGCCTTCACGCGCTTCCCAGGCCGCCCGCACAGGCGCGAAGGAACGCCGATGAATGGGCGTCGGCCCAAGCCGCGCCAGGGCCTCAAGGTGTACCGGCGTCGGGTAGCCCTTGTGCCCACCGATGCCATAACCGGGGTAGATCAGCTCGAACGCGCTCATCTCCCGGTCACGTGTCACCTTGGCCAGGATCGACGCCGCCGCGATCGCCGGCACCTGGCTATCGCCCTTGATCACCGGCGCCGCAGGCACTGCGAGTTTCGGGCAGCGGTTGCCGTCGATCAGTGCCAGCTTGGGCGTAACGTGCAGGCCCTCGACCGCGCGCTGCATCGCCAGCATGGTGGCCTGAAGGATGTTCAGGCGGTCGATTTCGTCGACCTCGGCGCGGGCAATGCAAAAGCTCAGTGCCTTTTCGCAGATTTCGTCGAACAACGCTTCGCGCTTGGCTTCGGTGAGCTTCTTCGAATCATTCAGGCCCAGAATCGGCCGTGCCGGATCGAGGATCACGGCAGCGGTGACCACCGCCCCGCACAGCGGGCCACGGCCGACTTCATCGACACCGGCGACCAGGTCTTCGACCAGGTTGAAATCCAGTCCTATTTGCATGTCAGCGGTCCTTGAGCAAAGCCAGCACCGCCTCGGCCGCCTGGTTGGAGGCGTCCCGGCGCAGGGTGCGGTGAATCTCGTCGAAACGTTCGGTCTGCTGGCTGCCGTCGGCCACCAAGGGGGCCAAGGTCTGCGCCAGGGCTTCGCTGGTGGCGTCATCCTGCAGCAGCTCAGGCACAAGCGCACGCTGGGCCAGCAGGTTGGGCAACGACACGTAGGGGCTTTTCACCAGGCGCTTGAGAATCCAGTAGGTCAGCGGCGCCAGGCGGTAGGCCACCACCATGGGCCGCTTGTACAGCAGGGCCTCCAGGGTGGCGGTACCTGACGCAATCAGCACCGCATCACAGGCCGCCAAGGCCTGGTGCGACTGGCCGTCGAGCAGGGTCAGCGGCAGCTCGCGCCCTTCGAGCATCTGCTCGACCTGGGCACGCCGCGCGGCATTGGCACACGGCAGCACGAAGCGCACACCTGGCACCCGCTCGCGCAAGCGCTCGGCCGCATTGAGGAACAGCGCGCCCAGGCGCCCGACCTCCCCACCACGGCTGCCTGGCATCAGTGCAACCACCGGGCCATGGCCCAGGCCAAGCTCACTGCGCGCCGCCTGCCGATCCGCTTCGAGGGGGATGGTGTCGGCCAGCGGGTGGCCGACAAAGCGCACCGGCACACCCTGCTCTTCGTAGAACCGCGCCTCAAACGGCAGCAGTGTCAGCATCAGGTCGCAGCCTTCACGGATCTTCAGCACGCGCTTCTGCCGCCAGGCCCACACGGAAGGGCTGACGTAGTGCACGGTCTTGATGCCGGCCTGACGCAATTTCAATTCGATATTGAGGGTGAAATCCGGGGCGTCGATACCGATAAACACATCGGGCTTTTCGGCGATCAGCGTCTGGATCAGCAGTTTACGGCGCTTGAGCAGCTCGCGCAGGCGCCCCAGCACTTCGACCAGGCCCATCACGGCCAGGCGTTCCATGGGGAAGTAGGACTGCAGGCCTTCGGCTTCCATCAAGGGGCCGCCAACGCCGATGAACCGTACGTCGGGATGGCGGGCCTTGAGGGCGCGCATCAAGCCGGAACCGAGAATATCGCCGCTGGCCTCACCCGCGACCAGGGCTACGCAAAGCTGGGCCATGTCAGCGCGTGATGCCGCGTGCGGAATTCAGGATCGACTGACGGAACAGCTCGACCTCGGGGTGCTGGGCTGCCGGCTCGTCCAGCGCCTTGATTGCATCTTCGACGGTCAGGCCCTGGCGATAGACGATCTTGTAGCAACGCCGCAGGGTATGAATGACCTCGTCGCTGAAACCCCGGCGGCGCATGCCTTCGAAGTTCATGCTTCGGGCTTCGGCCGGGCTGCCGAACACCGTGACGAAGGCCGGCACGTCCTTGCCGATCGCCGTACCCATGCCAGAAAACGCATGAGCACCGATATGGCAGTACTGGTGCACCAGGGTGTACCCGGACAGAATCGCCCAGTCGCCGACGTGCACATGCCCGGCCAACGCGGTGTTGTTCACCAGAATGCAATGATTACCGATGACACTGTCGTGACCGATGTGCGCATAGGCCATGATCAGGTTGTGATCGCCCAGGGTGGTTTCGGCACGGTCCTGAACGGTACCGCGGTGAATGGTCACGCCCTCGCGGATCACATTGTGATCGCCAATCACCAGACGGGTCGGCTCACCCTTGTACTTGAGGTCAGGGGTGTCTTCGCCGATCGAGGAAAACTGGTAGATACGGTTGTGCTTGCCGATACGGGTCGGCCCTTTGAGCACCACATGCGGGCCAATGATGGTGCCCTCCCCGATTTCGACATCGGGGCCTACGATCGACCACGGGCCCACCTCGACACCATCGGCCAGCTTGGCCGATGGGTCGATGATGGCCCGTGGATCAATCGAATTCATAGGGAGCGTTCCGCGCAGGTGATCTGTGCCGAGCATACAGGCTTGCCGTCGACCAGGGCGCGGCATTCGAATTTCCAGATCATGCTCTTGCGGCTGAGGAACTTGGCTTCCAGCACAAGCTGGTCACCCGGCAATACCGGCTGACGGAAACGCAGTTTGTCGGAACCGACAAAGTAGTACAGGGTGCCATCAGCCGGCTTGGCATCAAGCATCTTGAAACCGAGAATACCGGCCGCCTGGGCCATGGCCTCGATGATCAGAACGCCCGGCATGATCGGGTGGGCCGGGAAATGGCCATTGAAGAACGGCTCGTTGATGCTGACATTCTTGTAGGCACGAATGCTCTGGGCCTCGAAGTCCAGATCCGTCACGCGGTCCACCAGCAGGAACGGGTAACGGTGAGGCAGGTATTCGCGAATCTCGTTGATGTCCATCATTTCGGGGGGAAGCCTGTAATAAGAATAGGGAGCGCAGGTGCTGACCACGCGCTCCTTTTGCAGTCCAAAGAGGAGCCAGCTAGCGTCTGTTCACTCTTGCTCAGGGAATGGTATCAGCCTTCTGATGCCGGCTGGCCACCTGAGGTCACGGTATCGATGCGCTTTTCCACCTGCTGGAGACGCTTGGCCATGTCGTCCAGGTGGCGGATACGCGCGGCGCTCTTGCGCCAGTCAGCCAATGGCTGCATGGCAGTGCCGGAAGAATAGGCACCCGGTTCGGTGATCGATCGGGTCACCATGGTCATGCCAGACACGAAAACGTTATCACAGACGTCAATATGGCCCACCATGCCGACACCGCCCGCAATGGTGCAGTGCTTACCGATGCGCGTGCTGCCGGAAATGCCAACACAGGCAGCCATGGCCGTGTGCTCGCCGATCTGGACGTTATGGGCGATCTGGATCTGGTTGTCGAGTTTGACCCCGTCGGCAATGCGCGTGTCAGACAGCGCACCACGGTCAATGGCCGTATTGACGCCGATTTCCACATCATCGCCGATGGTCACGCCGCCAATCTGGGCAATCTTGCGCCACACGCCCTTCTCGTTGGCGAAGCCGAAGCCTTCGCCACCGATCACCGCACCCGACTGGATGACGACACGCTTGCCGATGGTCACGTCATGGTACAGGGTGACCCGTGGCGCCAGCCAACCACCCTCGCCGATGACGCAGCGGGCACCGACCACGCAATGAGCACCGATGCTGACATTGGCCGCAATCCGCGCACCGCTCTCGACGACCGCGAACGGGCCGATGCTGGCACTGGCATCCACCTGCGCATCTTCTGCTACCACGGCGCTGGGATGAACTCCCGCCACAGCCTTGGGCTTGGGATCGAACAGATGGGAAATGCGTGCATAGGCCAGGTACGGATCAGCGACGATCAGTGCGTTGCCGGCAAAGCCTTCAGCATCCGCAGCCTTTAGCAGTACCGCTGCCGCCTGGCTGTTATCCAGGAATTTGCGGTACTGCGGGTTGGCGAGGAAGCTCAATTGACCGGGCCCGGCCTCCTGCAAGGTGGCCAGCCCGGTAATCTGCAGCGCCTCGGGCCCCTTGAGGGTGGCCCCGAGGGCTTCGGCCAGCTGGCCAAGCGTCATGGTCAAGGTCATATCAACGGGCTTGGTTCATGCGCTCGATGACTTGGCGGGTGATGTCGTACTGAGGTTTGACATCGATGACCGCGCCACGCTCGAGGACCAGGTCGAAACCGCCCTTCTTGATCACTTCCTCGACAGCGCCGTCCAGCTTGGGCTTGAGCTGCTTGAGCATGTCGCGATCAGCAACGGCCTTGGCTTCGTTCAGTTCCTTGGACTGGAACTGGAAGTCGCGGGCCTTTTGCTTGAACTCGAGCTCCAGGCGCTCACGCTCCTGCTGCTGCATCTTGTCGCCGCCTTTGATCAGGCGGTCCTGGATGCCCTTGGCGCTGCTTTCCAGGCTCTTGAGCTTGGTCAGTTGCGGGCCGAATTTTTTCTCGGCATCGACCGCGTACTTCTTGGCGGCATCCGATTCAAGCAGGGCCATCTGATAGTTCAGGACGGCAACCTTCATTTCGGCGAAAGCCGGGGTGGCGACCAGCGCCGCGGCCAAGATGGCCAGTTGAGTCAACTTACGCACGATGCACTCCTGGATAAACCGTTGTCGTTATGCAAGGGCCGACCTTAGAAGGTCTGGCCCAGAGAGAATTGGAACACCTGGGTATCGGCGTCGTCCGGTTTCTTGATCGGCATCGCCAGGCTGAAGCTCAACGGGCCCAGCGCAGTAATCCAGGTCACACCCAGGCCCACGGAGCTGGCCATGTCCGAGAAACCGACCTTGGCGCAATCAGGCTTGGAACCGCAATTGGTGTCGAACACGTTACCCACGTCCCAGAACACGGAAGTGCGCAGCGAACGCTGGTCTTTGACGAACGGCAGCGGGAACAGCAGTTCTACACCACCCTGGACCAGCACGTTGCCACCGAACGGCAGCGGATCCTGATCCGGGTCTTCGATAGTGCCCGGGTTGGTACCCTTACTCGGCGTGCTGCGGGGGCCCAGGCTGCTGTCCTTGAAGCCACGGACGGAGTTGAAGCCACCCGCGTAGTAGTTCTCGTAGAACGGCAGGCCGGAAGTGCCACCGAAACCATCACCATAGCCCAGTTCAGTGTGCAGGCGCAGGGTGTAGTCGTTATTGATCGGCTTGAACAACTGGCCACGGTAGTCGAGCTTGTAGAACGACAGGTCGCTGCCCGGGATGGTGGATTCCAGGGTCAAACTTTGGGAGTGACCACGGGTAGCCAACACGCCTTTGTTCAAGGTCGACTCGGACCAGCCGATCGACGCTTTGAAGTTGAGGAAGCTATCGCCCTCTTCTTCGAGGAAATTGAAGATCTCGTCAACGGTGTATTTGCCGGTCTTGATCTTGTCCTGCTGCACGCTCAGGCCGTAGGTCAGGCGCGAGGTCTCGCTGATCGGGTAACCCAGGCTGACGCCGGCGCCAAGGCTGTCGACCGCATAGCTGGCAACGTCGACATCGAGGTCGTCGTAGTCGGTGCTGCGGTAGAAGGCGTTGTAGCCCAGGCTGACGCCGTCGGCAGTGAAGTAGGGGTCGACGAAGCCGAAGTTGTATCGGGTCTGGTACTCGGAACGGGTCAGGCCGACGGACACCTTGTTACCGGTACCCAGGAAGTTGCTCTGGCTGATCGAGCCGCCAAGGATCAGGCCGGCGCTCTGGGCAAAACCGACGCTGGCGGTGATCGAGCCGGAGGCTTGTTCTTCGACGCTGTAGTTGACGTCGACCTGGTCATCGGTGCCAGGCACCGGTGGCGTTTCGACGTTGACTTCCTTGAAGAAGCCCAGACGCTCAAGACGGGTCTTGGACTGGTCGATCAGGTAGGTCGAAGCCCAGCCGCCTTCCATCTGGCGCATCTCGCGACGTAGCACTTCGTCTTCGGTCTTGGTGTTGCCGCGATAGTTGATGCGGTTGACGTAGGCACGCTTGCCCGGGTCGACCACGAACATGATATCGACGGTGTGGTCTTCATCGTTGGGCTGCGGCACGCCGTTGACGTTGGCGAAGGTATAGCCTTCGTTACCCAGGCGACGGGTGATCAGCTCGGACGTGGTGGTCATCACCTTGCGCGAGAATACCTGGCCCGGCTGCACCAGCAGCAGCGACTTGACCTGGTCTTCAGGGACCTTGAGGTCACCGGAGAGCTTCACGTCACGGACGGTGTACTTCTCGCCTTCGTTGATGTTGACGGTGATGTAGACGTGCTTCTTGTCTGGCGTGATGGACACCTGGGTAGAGGCGATATCCATGTTGATGTAGCCGCGGTCCAGGTAGTAGGAACGCAGACGCTCCAGGTCACCGGACAGTTTTTCACGGGCGTACTTGTCGTCGTTCTTGAAGAACGACAGCCAGTTGGTGGTTTTCAGCTCGAACAGCTGCGACAGCTCTTCGTCGTCGAAGACGTTGTTGCCCACCACGTTGATGTGCTGGATGGCGGCGACGGTGCCTTCGTTGATCTTGATTTTCAGCGCGACGCGGTTGCGCGGCTGCGGCACGACTTCGGCGTCGACCTCGGCCGAGTAGCGGCCCTGGGCCACGTACTGGCGCTGCAGCTCGTTACGCACACCTTCGAGGGTGGCGCGCTGGAAGATTTCACCTTCGGCCAGGCCCGACTGCTTCAGGCCCTTCATCAGGTCTTCGGTGCTGATCGCCTTGTTGCCTTCGATCTCGATGCTCGACACCGACGGGCGCTCGACCACGTTGATGATCAGGACATTGCCATCGCGGTTCAGCTGGATGTCCTGGAAGAAACCGGTCTTGAACAGGGAACGGGTCGAGTCCACGAGACGCCGATCGTCGGCCTGGTCGCCCACGTTCAGGGGCAAGGCACCGAAGACGCTGCCGGCGGATACCCGCTGCAGGCCGTTGACACGAATATCGGAGATGGTGAAGGACTCGGCGTGAACTTCAGCGATCATCAGTGCGGAGAGGACCGCAGTTAGCAGCAGACGTTTCATGAAGTCCTTTTATTCCAACTGGCAATAAACAACCCGCCGCGAATAGACGGCGGGTTCGCAATTGAGCGAAGCTTTTAAAGTCGACCCAGATCGTTGATCAGGGCGAGCAACATCACCCCTATGACCAAACTGATACCGATCTGGACCCCCCAACCTTGTACCCGGTCCGACAGCGGACGACCGCGCGCCCACTCAACCAGGTAAAACAGCAAATGCCCCCCATCCAGTACTGGAATGGGCAGCAGGTTAAGAACCCCCAGGCTTATGCTCAGGTAGGCCAGGAAATTCAGGAAATCCCCCACGCCGGACTGGGCTGAAGCGCCCGCCACTTTAGCAATGGTTATCGGTCCGCTCAAGTTTTTTACCGAGAGCTCTCCGAACAGCATTTTCTTCAGCGACTCGAGGGTCAGGACACTCATGTTCCAGGTGCGCGACAAGCCCTCGCCCACCGCTTCCAGCGGGCCATAGCTGACTTCGCGAAGCATGTTGGCAGGCCATTCGCCACCTTTTACCCCTGCCCCCAGGTAGCCGCCCGAGGCCTTACCCTCGCCCCGCTGCGCCAGGGTTACCGGCACATCCAGGGCAGCGCCGTCGCGCTCCACACGTACCACCACCTTGGCATGCGGGCGGGCGCGCACGGCATCGACCACCTGCTGCCATTCGGTGACGACCACACCGTCGATGGCCAGCAACTTGTCGCCCGTCTTCAAGCCCGCCGCTGCGGCCGGCCCTTTCGATTCGATTTCGGCCAGCACCGGCACGATCACCGGGCGCCAGGGGCGCAAGCCCAGGGACTGGATAGGGTCCGGTTCGTCAGCGCCTTTCAGCCAGTGGTCCAGCTTGATCTGCAGTTGACGCTCGGCGCTGGCGCCTTCATCGCGCACGCCCACCTGCAGGGTGCCGCTCTCGCCCAGGCGGCGCACCAGTTGCAGGTTGACCGCTGACCAACCGCTGGTCGGTTTGCCATCGATGGATACGATTTCCTGACCAGCGGCCAGGCCTGCCGAGGCTGCCTGGCTGCCTACCTCGACCCCACCGATGACCGGGCGGATCTGCTGGGTGCCGAGCATGGCCAGCAGCCAGAAGAACACGATGGCCAAGAGGAAATTGGCAATCGGCCCTGCTGCGACGATGGCAATGCGCTGACGCACGGATTTGCGATTGAACGACTGGTCGGCCAGCGCAGGCGGTACATCGCCTTCGCGCTCGTCGAGCATCTTGACGTAGCCACCCAGCGGGATCGCTGCCACCACGAACTCGGTACCCTGCCGATCATGCCAGCGCAGCAGCGGCGTGCCGAAGCCTACCGAAAAACGCAGCACCTTGACGCCGCAGCGTCGGGCCACCCAGAAGTGGCCGAATTCGTGAAACGTGACCAGAACACCCAACGCCACCAGGGTGCCGACAATCATGTAGAGCGCAGTCATATCTTTCTCCAGATGACGTTCAGCAGAACGACGTTTCGCACAAGCCCTGGCAGGCCTGCATCAGTGACCGTGACGCCTCAACCACTCGCGGGACAACTCCCGGGCACGCTGGTCGGCGGCAAATACCGCGTCCAACGATGCCAGTGGCACTACGGGCTCCTGATCGAGCACCTGTTCGATCATACCCGCGATCTCCGGGAAGCGGATACGCCGCTGCAGAAATGCCTCGACCGCCACTTCATTGGCCGCGTTGAGCACTGCGGGCGCGCTGTTGCCGGCCTCGGCAGCCTGCCGCGCCAGGCGCAGGCAAGGGAAGCGCTGTTCGTCAGGGGCCTGGAAATCCAGACGCGCGATGGCGAACAAGTCCAGCGGGGCAACCCCGGAATCAATACGCTCTGGCCAGGCCAGCGCGTTGGCGATAGGCGTGCGCATGTCGGGGTTACCCAACTGGGCGAGGACCGAACCGTCCACGTAATCCACCAGCGAGTGGATCACGCTCTGCGGGTGCACCACCACCTCGACCTTGGCGGGCGAGGCATCGAACAACCAGCACGCCTCGATCAACTCCAGGCCCTTGTTCATCATACTGGCCGAATCCACGGAAATCTTGCGCCCCATGGACCAGTTGGGATGGGCGCAGGCCTGTTCCGGGGTGACATCGGCGAGCGCCGCATGCGGTGTTTCGCGGAACGGGCCGCCCGACGCGGTGAGCAGGATGCGGCGCACACCCACCTGGCTCAGGCCACGGGCATAGTCACCCGGCAGGCACTGGAAGATCGCATTGTGCTCGCTGTCGATCGGCAACAGCACGGCACCACTGCGCCGCACCGCCTCCATGAACAGCGCGCCAGACATCACCAGCGCCTCCTTGTTGGCCAGCAGCACCTTCTTGCCCGCCTCGACGGCCGCCAAGGTCGGTCGCAGCCCGGCCGCGCCTACGATGGCCGCCATGACCGCATCCACTTCCGCAGCCGCGGCCACCTGGCACAGCCCCGCCTCGCCTTCCAGCACCTGCGTGGCACAACCCGCTGCCGCCAGGCCGTCACGTAAACGTGCAGCCCCCTCGGCACTTGGCACCACCGCAAACTCGGGACGATGGCGCACGCACAACGCCAGCAGCTCATCGATGCGCGAGTAACCGCTCAATGCGAAAACCGAGTAACGCTCGGGATGACGCGCGATCACATCCAGCGTGCTCAGGCCAATGGAGCCTGTGGCGCCAAGCACGGTGATGCGTTGCACCGCACTCACATCACACCCCATTCGGCAGCCCACAGCAGCACCGCAAACAGCGGGATGGCTGCGGTCAGGCTGTCGATGCGGTCAAGTACGCCACCATGGCCGGGCAGCAGGTTACTGCTGTCCTTGATGCCGGAACGGCGCTTGAACATGCTTTCGGTCAGGTCACCGATCACCGAGGCCATGACCACCAGCGCCGCGCCCAGCAGGCCCAGCAAAATCTGGCCGATGCCCCAGTCGCGGCTGATACCGACTGCCAGGGTGATGACCAGGCTGACGACCAGGCCGCCATAGACGCCTTCCCAACTCTTGCCCGGGCTGACCTGCGGCGCCAGCTTGCGCTTGCCGAAGGCTCGCCCAGAGAAATAGGCACCGATGTCGGCGGCCCATACCAGCACCATCACCGACAGGATCAGCCAGTTGCCCAGCGGCCAGTGCTTGAGCAGCACCAGGCCCTGCCACGCCGGTAGCAATACCAGCAGGCCGATCAGCAGGCGACAGGCCGCACTGGCCCACAGTTCGCTGCTGCGCGGGTAGGTCAGCACCAGCCAGGTAGCCAGTGCCCACCAGATCACCGACGCACCGAGCACCCAGGGCGCCAGGTCAGGCATCAGGTGCAGCAGCATCAGCGCACCGCCGACGACGGCGGCATAGGCAATGCGCAGCGGCTGGGCCATCAAACCGGCCAGGCGCGCCCACTCCCAGGCCCCGAGGGTGACCACGAAGCCGATGAACAGGGCGAAATCCCCACCATTGAGCAGGAAGAAGCCACCCAGCGCGACCGGCAACAGGATCAGCGCGGTAATGATGCGTTGTTTAAGCATTAAGCACGAGCTCCAGCCTCGACCTGCTCGCTGGTCTTACCGAAGCGGCGCTGGCGCGAAGCGAAATCGGCCAGGGCATTGCGCATGGCCTCGTGTTTGAAGTCCGGCCAGTACAGGTCGGAGAAATACAGCTCGGCATAGGCCAGCTGCCACAGCAGGAAATTGCTGATGCGCCGCTCGCCACCGGTACGGATACACAAGTCGGGCAGCGGCAACTCGCCCGTGGACAGGCAGGTTTGCAGCAGACCCGGCGTAATGTCGTCCGGGCGCAGATGGCCGGCCTGTACTTCCCGCGCCAGGCGCTGGGCAGCCTGGGCGATGTCCCACTGGCCACCGTAGTTGGCCGCGATCTGCAGTATGAAGCGGTTGTTGCCGGCGGTCAGCGCTTCGGCCTCACGCATGGCAGCCTGCAGCTCGGGATGGAAGCGTGAGCGATCGCCGATGATGCGCAAGCAGATGTTGTTCTCGTTGAGGCGGCGAGCCTCACGGCGCAAGGCCGAGAAGAACAGCTCCATCAGCGCACCGACTTCTTCGGCGGGGCGTTGCCAGTTCTCGCTGGAGAAGGCGAACAGGGTCAGGACCTCGACCCCCGATTCGGCACAGACTTCGATGACCGCGCGAACGGCATCGACGCCAGCCTTGTGCCCGGCAACACCGGGCAACAGGCGCTTCTTCGCCCAACGGTTGTTGCCATCCATGATGATCGCGACGTGTCGCGGCACCGAGGACGGCGCCGCTGGCTTGGTCTTTTCCATTAAAAAACCTCGGCCTTAAACGGCCAACAGGTCCTTTTCCTTGGCTTTGAACGCCGCGTCGATGTCAGCGACGAACTTGTCGGTGAGCTTCTGGATCTCGTCAGCAGCGCGACGTTCTTCGTCTTCGCTGATTTCCTTGTCCTTGGTCAGCTTCTTCAGGTCGGCGAGGGCATCGCGGCGCACGTTACGCACGGCAACCTTGGCATCTTCGGCAACGCCGCTGGCCTGCTTGGTGTAACCCTTGCGGGTTTCCTCGGTCAGGGCCGGCATCGGTACGCGGATGGTGGTACCGGCGCTGGACGGGTTCAGGCCCAGGTCGGAAGTCAGGATGGCTTTTTCAATGGCTGCGCTGAGGTTCTTGTCGTGGGCGACAATTTTCAGGGTGCGGGCGTCTTCGACGGAAATCGCAGCCACCTGGTTCAGCGGCATGTCGCTACCCCAGGCAGTCACCTTGACGCTGTCCAGGATGCTTGGGTGGGCGCGACCGGTGCGGATAGCTGCCAGGTGGCGACCCAGCGCCTCGATGGACTTGCCCATGCGGTCCTGGGCGTCTTTCTTGATAGCGTTGATCATTTTTGAACTTCCTCGATCAGAGTTCCTTCCGCGCCGCCATGCACGATGTTCAGCAAGGCGCCGGGTTTGTTCATGTTGAAGACGCGCAACGGCATCTTGTGGTCGCGGCACAGACAGATTGCCGTCAGATCCATCACACCCAGCTTGCGATCCAGCACTTCATCGTAGGTCAGATGATCGAACTTCTCGGCATGCGGGTCCTTGAATGGATCTGCAGTGTATACACCATCGACCTTGGTTGCCTTCAATACCACGTCGGCATCGATTTCGATGGCGCGCAGGCAAGCGGCGGAGTCGGTGGTAAAGAACGGGTTGCCGGTACCGGCAGCGAAGATCACGACCTCTTTGGCATTGAGGTGGCGCATGGCTTTGCGGCGATCATAGTGATCGGTTACGCCAACCATGGAAATGGCCGACATGACGATGGCGGTAATGTTTGCCCGCTCCAGCGCGTCGCGCATGGCCAGGGCGTTCATCACGGTCGCCAGCATGCCCATGTGGTCACCGGTGACGCGGTCCATGCCGGCTGCACTGAGCGCCGCACCACGGAACAGGTTGCCACCGCCGATTACCAGACCTACCTGAACACCGATGCCGACCAGCTGGCCGACCTCCAGCGCCATGCGATCCAGGACCTTGGGGTCGATCCCGAACTCTTCCGAGCCCATCAGGGCCTCGCCGCTAAGTTTGAGTAGAATGCGTTTATAGCGAGCCTGATAACCACTGCCCTGCTGAGCCATTGCGAATCTCTCCTGCGGCGTTTGTAAAATTCTGCGGGCTGTTTGAGCCTGCGTGTAACTCTAACGTGACGCAGCGACTGCGTCAGCGAGGAACGGTTCTGAAAACCACTCCCGCTTTGACAAAGAGGCTGCGCGCGTGAGCGGGCAGCCTCTTTGGGGCGACAGACGGGTCTGTCTTACTGCTTGGCAGCAGCCAGCTGAGCAGCAACTTCTTCAGCGAAGTTGTCGACCGGCTTCTCGATGCCTTCGCCTACTTTGAAGTAGGTGAAGGAAACGATTTCAGCGCCGGCTTTCTTGGCCAGTTCGCCGACTTTGATTTCCGGGTTCATGACGAAGGCCTGTTCAACCAGGCTGGCTTCGGCCAGGAACTTGGAAATACGGCCTTTGATCATGTTCTCGACGATGTTCTCAGGCTTGCCTTTGATCTTGTCTTCGTTCAGTTGCAGGAAGACCGCCTTCTCACGCTCGATAGCCTCAGCCGAGACTTCCGATGGCAGCAGGAACTCTGGGTTGCTGGCAGCCACGTGCATGGCGATTTCTTTGGCCAGTTGAACGTCGCCGCCCTTCAGCACAACAGCAACACCGATCTTGTTGCCGTGCAGGTAGGTACCGACAACGTCACCTTCAACGCGCACCAGGCGACGGATGTTGACGTTCTCGCCAACCTTGGCAACCAGGGCTTCGCGAGCCGCTTCACGGGAAGCGATCAGCGGAGCGGCATCGGTCAGCTTCTCGGCGAAGGCTTGCTCGACACTTTCAGCAACGAAGTTCTTGAAGTCGTCTTGCAGGGCCAGGAAGTCGGTCTGCGAGTTCACTTCCAGCAGAACGGCGGACTTTTCGTCGGCCTTGATGGCGATAGCGCCTTCAGCAGCAACGTTGCCAGCCTTTTTGGCAGCCTTGATGGCGCCGGAGGCACGCATGTCGTCAATGGCTTTTTCGATGTCGCCGCCGGCCTTGGTCAGCGCCTTCTTGCAATCCATCATGCCTTCGCCGGTACGCTCGCGCAGTTCTTTGACCAGCGCCGCAGTAATCTCTGCCATTTCAAAATCCTCTTGGAAAGTTTTTCAACCATTCCACCCGCTCGTCACGGGCGTTCAATTCTGCAAATCCGCTGTTTTCGTCTCAGCAGGCCCATAGTGCGGGGCCGTTGCTGACAGCAGGATTTCAAGGTGGCAAAAAGGGGGCAGAGCCCCCTTTTTGCGTGCCAAGTAGACGCCAGGCGTCAATTACTCAGCAGCAGGTGCAGCCGCTTCTTCAGCGTAGACTTCGGTGCCGCCAGCAACGTTGTTGCGGCCGCGGATGATGGCGTCAGCCATCGAAGTCATGTACAGCTCGATAGCGCGAATGGCGTCATCGTTACCTGGGATGATGTAGTCAACACCTTCCGGGCTGCTGTTGGTATCGACAACGCCGATGACCGGGATGCCCAGTTTGTTGGCTTCGGTGATAGCAATGCGCTCGTGGTCAACGTCGATCACGAACAGGGCATCAGGCAGGCCGCCCATGTCCTTGATACCACCCAGGCTGCGGTCCAGCTTTTCCAGATCGCGCGAACGCATCAGGGCTTCTTTCTTGGTCAGCTTGGCAAAGGTGCCATCTTCGGCCTGAGTTTCCAGGTCGCGCAGACGCTTGATCGAAGCACGGATGGTTTTGTAGTTGGTCAGCATGCCGCCCAACCAGCGGTGGTCAACGTATGGCGAACCGGCACGAGCAGCTTGCTCGGCGACGATCTTGCCGGCGGAACGCTTGGTGCCGACGAACATGATCTTGTTCTTGCCCTGGGCCAGGCGCTCTACGAAGGCCAGAGCCTCGTTGAACATCGGCAGGGTTTTTTCCAGGTTGATGATGTGGATCTTGTTACGCGCGCCGAAAATGTACTTGCCCATTTTCGGGTTCCAGTAACGGGTCTGGTGACCGAAGTGCACACCGGCCTTCAGCATATCGCGCATGTTGACTTGGGACATGATAGTTCCTTGGTAAGTCGGGTTGGGCCTCCACGCATCCCAATGACCAACCCGCAAATTCTGCAATTCGGGGCACCCAGGTCATCGTGTCGACACGTGTGTGGGTTTAAGGCTAACGGGGTCTACCCCGAAAGCGGCGCATTTTATACCACAGACCGCGAGCGAACGGAACCCGAATACTGTTGCGTCCGTCAGCGGCTTTTGCAGCACCCAGGCTTTCAGGCCAGAATGCCCTCTATAGACAGCAGCTTGGCCGCCTTTATCCCGACCGATTGCCGCCCTGCTCTGCTAGAATCCGGCCTTTCCCGTTTGTTCGCGCCGTGCACGGCGCCGTAGAGAGCCTGTAATGACCGTCACCATCAAGACCGCAGAAGACATCGAGAAGATGCGCATCGCCGGCCGCCTGGCCGCCGACGTGCTGGAAATGATCGAAGCGCACGTCAAACCCGGTGTCACCACCGAAGAACTGGACCGCCTGTGCCACGACTACATCGTCAACGTCCAGCAGGCCATCCCGGCGCCGCTCAACTACAAGGGCTACCCCAAGTCGATCTGCACCTCGATCAACCATGTGGTCTGCCACGGCATCCCCAACGACAAGCCACTAAAGGACGGTGACACGCTGAACATCGACGTCACCGTGATCAAGGACGGCTATCACGGCGACACCAGCCGCATGTTCCACGTCGGCAAGGTACCCGTGTGGGCCGAGCGCCTGTCCCAGGTCACCCAGGAATGCATGTACAAGGCCATCGAACTGGTCAAGCCTGGTTGCCGCCTGGGCGACATCGGCGAAGTGATCCAGAAGCACGCTGAAAAGAACGGCTTCTCGGTGGTGCGCGAATTCTGCGGCCATGGCATCGGCAAGGTGTTCCACGAAGAACCGCAAATTCTTCACTACGGCCGCGCCGGCACCGGCATGGAACTCAAAGAAGGCATGACCTTCACCATCGAGCCGATGATCAACCAGGGCAAGGCCGACACCAAGGTGCTGGGCGACGGCTGGACCGCCATCACCAAGGACCGCAAGCTCTCGGCCCAGTGGGAGCACACCCTGGTGGTGACCGCTACCGGCTACGAGATCTTTACCCTGCGCAAGGACGACACCATCGCGCGCACCTCGGCCTGAGTCCGCGCCAGGCACCCCACGACAGGAACGCGACGCAATGCCCCAGGTGGATCCCGAGCTGTTCGACCGCGGCCAGTTCCAGGCGGAACTGGCCCTCAAGGCGAGCCCTATCACCGCCTTCAAGAAAGCCATCCGCCAGGCTGGCGAGGTGCTCGACAAGCGTTTTCGCGATGGCCGCGAGATCCGCCGGCTGATCGAGGACCGCGCCTGGCTCGTCGACAACATCCTGCAGCAGGCCTGGAACCAGTTCGACTGGGGCGACCAGCACGGTATCGCCCTGGTCGCAGTGGGCGGCTACGGGCGCGGTGAACTGCACCCGCACTCGGACATCGACCTGCTGATCCTGTTGGGCGCCGCCGAGCACGAGCAGTACCGCGAGGCCATCGAGCGCTTCCTTACCCTGCTGTGGGACATCGGCCTGGAAGTGGGCCAGAGCGTGCGCACCGTCGACGAATGTGCCGAACAGGCGCGTGCGGACCTCACGGTCATCACCAACATGATGGAAAGCCGCACGATTGCCGGCCCCGAAGCCTTGCGCCAGCGCATGCTCGAAGTCACCAGCACCGAGCACATGTGGCCGAGCAAGGAGTTCTTCCTGGCCAAGCGTGCCGAGCTCAAGGCCCGCCACCACAAGTACAACGACACCGAGTACAACCTTGAGCCCAACGTCAAGGGTTCACCCGGTGGCCTGCGCGACATCCAGACCGTGCTGTGGGTGGCCCGCCGCCAATACGGCACCCTGAACCTGCACGCACTGGCAGGCGAAGGCTTCTTGCTGGAAAGCGAGAACGAACTGCTGGCCTCCTCCCAGGACTTCCTGTGGAAGGTGCGCTACGCCCTGCACATGCTGGCCGGGCGCGCCGAAGACCGCTTGCTGTTCGATCACCAGCGCAGCATCGCCGCGCTGCTGGGCTACAGCGACGAAAACCCCAAGCGCGCGATCGAACAGTTCATGCAGCAGTACTACCGGGTGGTGATGAGCATCAGCCAGTTGTGCGACCTGATCATCCAGCACTTCGAGGAAGTCATCCTCGCCGACGAGGACAGTGGCACTACTCAGCCGCTGAATGCGCGCTTCCGCCTGCACGACGGCTATATAGAAGCGACCAAGCCGAACGTGTTCAAGCGCACGCCGTTCGCCATGCTGGAAATTTTCGTGCTGATGGCCCAGCACCCGGAGATCAAAGGGGTACGTGCCGACACCGTGCGCCTGCTGCGCGAACACCGCCACCTGATCGACGAAACGTTCCGCCACGATATCCGCAACACCAGCCTGTTCATCGAGCTGTTCAAGTGCGAGATCGGCATCCACCGCAACCTGCGGCGGATGAACCGCTACGGCATTCTTGGCCGCTACCTGCCGGAGTTCGGCCTGATCGTCGGGCAGATGCAGCATGACCTGTTCCACATTTATACGGTCGATGCGCACACGCTCAACCTTATCAAGCACCTGCGCAAACTGCAGTACACGCCGGTTTCCGAAAAATTCCCGCTGGCCAGCAAGCTCATGGGCCGCCTGCCCAAACCCGAGCTTATCTACCTGGCCGGGCTTTACCACGACATCGGCAAGGGCCGCCAGGGTGACCATTCGGAGCTGGGCGCGGTGGACGCGCAAGCGTTCTGCGAGCGCCACCAGTTGCCCGCCTGGGACAGCCGCCTGATCGTCTGGCTGGTGCTGAACCACCTGGTGATGTCCACCACCGCCCAGCGCAAGGACCTGTCCGACCCGCAGGTGATCAACGATTTCGCCTTGCACGTGGGTGACGAAACCCGCCTGGACTACCTCTACGTGCTGACCGTGGCCGACATCAACGCCACCAACCCGAGCCTGTGGAACTCCTGGCGTGCCAGCCTGCTGCGCCAGCTCTACACCGAAACCAAGCGCGCGCTGCGCCGTGGGTTGGAAAACCCGCTGGACCGTGAAGAGCAGATTCGCCAGACCCAGAGCGCGGCACTGGACATCCTGATCCGCGAGGGCACCGACCCGGACGACGTGGAGCAACTCTGGTCGCAGCTGGGTGACGACTACTTCCTCAAGCACACCGCCGCCGACGTGGCCTGGCACAGTGACGCCATCCTCCAGCAGCCCGCTGACGGTGGGCCACTGGTGCTGATCAAGGAAACCACCTCGCGCGAGTTCGAGGGCGGCACGCAGATCTTCATCTATGCCCCCGACCAACACGACTTCTTCGCCGTGACCGTGGCGGCCATGTCGCAGCTCAACCTGAACATCCATGACGCGCGGATCATCACCTCGAGCAGCCAGTTCACCCTCGACACCTATATCGTGCTCGACAACGACGGTGGCTCGATCGGCGACAACCCGCAGCGGGTCAAACAGATTCGCGACGGCCTGACCGAAGCGCTACGCAACCCCGAGGACTATCCGACGATCATTCAGCGCCGGGTGCCGCGCCAGCTCAAGCACTTCAACTTCCCGCCGCAGGTCACCATCCTCAACGATGCCCAGCGGCCGGTGACCATCCTCGAGATCACCGCCCCCGACCGCCCGGGCCTGCTGGCCAGGATCGGGCGCATCTTCCTGGAGTTTGATCTGTCGCTGCAGAACGCCAAGATCGCCACCCTTGGCGAGCGCGTGGAAGACGTGTTCTTCATCACCGACGCCGACAACCAGCCGCTGTCCGACCCGCAGCTGTGCAGCCGCCTGCAGGAGGCCATCGTGCAGCAGCTGCAGGCCGGCCAGGCGAGCGATGCCAGCCCTACCCGCGTGACCTTTTAACGATTGACGAGACCTTGCGCCGATGAACCATGCCCTGACCCAGCTTCAGCCCTACCCGTTCGAGAAACTCCGTGCCCTGCTGGGCAGCGTAAAGCCTGCGGCGGACAAACGCGCCATCGCCCTGTCGATCGGCGAGCCCAAGCACGCCTCGCCGGCGTTCGTCGCCCAGGCCATGACCGACAACCTCGACAAGCTGGCGGTGTACCCCAGCACCCTTGGCCTGCCAGCCTTGCGCCAGGCCATCGGCCAGTGGTGCGAACGTCGTTTCGGCGTGCCGGCCGGCTGGCTGGATGCCGACCGCCACATCCTGCCGGTCAACGGCACCCGTGAAGCGCTGTTCGCCTTCACCCAGGCCGTGGTCAACCGCGCCGATGATGGCCTGGTGGTCAGCCCGAACCCGTTCTACCAGATCTACGAAGGCGCGGCCCTGCTGGCAGGTGCCACCCCGCATTACCTGCCGTGCCTTGAAAACAACGGTTTCAACCCGGACTTCGATGCCGTGCCAGCGGATGTCTGGCAGCGTTGCCAGATCCTGTTCCTGTGCTCGCCGGGCAACCCCACTGGCGCGCTGGTGCCGATGGACACCCTGAAGAAACTGATCGCTTTGGCCGACGAGCACGATTTCGTGATTGCCGCCGACGAGTGCTACAGCGAGCTGTACTTCGACGAAGACGCGCCACCCCCGGGCCTGCTCAGCGCCTGCGCCGAGCTTGGTCGCAGCGACTTCAAGCGTTGCGTGGTGTTCCACAGCCTGTCCAAGCGTTCCAACCTGCCTGGCCTGCGCTCGGGCTTCGTGGCAGGTGATGCCGAAATCATCAAACCCTTCCTGCTGTACCGCACCTACCACGGCTGCGCCATGCCCGTGCAAACCCAGCTGGCCAGCATCGCGGCCTGGCAGGATGAGGCGCATGTGCGCGACAACCGTGACCAGTACCGGGCCAAGTACGCTGCCGTGCTGGATATCCTGCAGCCGGTGATGGATGTGCAGCGGCCCGATGGCAGCTTCTACCTGTGGGCCAAGGTACCGGGCTGCGATGCTGCGTTCACCCGCGACCTGTTCGAAGCCGAGCATGTGACCGTGGTACCCGGGTCGTACCTGTCGCGTGAAGTGGATGGCGTCAACCCAGGCGCTGGCCGGGTGCGCATGGCGCTGGTTGCGCCGTTGGCCGAATGCATCGAGGCCGCTGAGCGAATTCGCGCGTTCCTGCAGAATCGCTGATTGAGCTGAAGGGGGCGCTTGGCGCCCCTTTCGCTACCTACCTGATGGCCCCCAGGTTCGCCTCGCTCATATCCAACTCCCCCAGCACCTGCCGCACCACCTCATCGCCCACCAGGTGCTGGCGATGCAGGTTGTACAATTCCAGACGCTGCGCCCGCAGCGCACGCAAGCGCAAACGCCGCTCAAGCAAGTCCATCTGCTCAGCCAGGGCCCGCGCCTCGGCCGTGTCGTTGTAACTGTTCAGCTCGTCGCGGTACTCCGCCATCAGCCGCGCCTTGAGCTCGGTTGCCAAGGTCGCCTGGGCCGCATCCTGCGGTGCATTGGCGTCGATTACCTCCTCCGCCTCCAGCGCATGAATCGCAGCCTCCGCGGTACGTCGCCAGGCTTCCAGTACTTCCTGATGCAGGCGCTCGTCGGGGCTTTTGGTCACACCGCGCAGCAGGATCGGCAAGGCGATACAGGCACTGATCAGCGACAACAGGATCACCCCGGCCGCAATGAAAATCAGCAGGTCACGCTCGGGGAAGGCCTTGCCCGCCCCCATCAGCAGCGGCACCGACATCACACCGGCCAAGGTGACCGCACCGCGTACGCCACCAAGGGTCAGCAACCAGCAGGAACGCGCCGTTGGCATCAGCACCAACGCCGGCTTGCCGCGCCAATGGCGCACCACCCCGATGGCCCGCCAGATGCTCTGCACCCAGATGAACCGCAGCAGGATCAACGCGGCAAAGATCGCCAGCACATCCAGGCAGCGCCAGGCCAGGGTCGGCCACACGGTGGGCTCGTGGCTCACCACGGCCTTGATGATGTCCGGCAACTGCAAGCCGAGCAGCAGGAAGATCAAGCCATTAAAGGCAAACTCCAGCAACGACCACACGCTGCGGTTGAGCAGGCGGGTGCTGGTCTGGCGTGGCAGCAGGTCGAGCCAGCTCTGCATCATGCCGGCAGCTACCGCCGAGAGGATGCCGGACACACCCAGGCGCTCGGCCAGTACGTAAGCGGCAAAGGGCAGCAGCAGCATGAACACCACGTGCGTAGCCGGGTCGTCCCAGCCCCGCGCGATCATCCAGATGCGCAGCCGGCCGATCAGCCAGCTCAGCGCAACGCCGACCGCCAGGCCGCCGAGGGCAACCAGGACGAAACTGAAGCTGGCATCGGCCAACGAGAACACCCCGGTAATCGCTGCGGCCAGGGCAAACTTGAACGTCACCAGGCCCGAGGCATCGTTCATCAACGCTTCGCCCTGCAGCATGTGCATCAGCGGTGTCGGCAAGCGGTCCTGGGCGATGGCCGAGACCGCCACGGCATCGGTCGGCGACAGCACGGCCGCCAGGGCGAAGGCGACTGCCAGCGGGATGCTGGGCAGCAGCCAGTGAATGAAGTAACCAGCGCCCACCACGGTGAACAGCACCAGGCCCACGGCCAGCGCCACCACTGGGCCACGAATGCGCCACAGCTCGCGCTTGGGAATGCGCCAGCCGTCGGCAAACAGCAGCGGTGGCAGGAACAGGAAAAGGAACAGTTCAGGGTCAAGGGCCACGTGCAGGCCCAGGGTCGGCCAGGCTAACAAGGCACCGGCGGCGATCTGCACCAAGGGCAGCGGCAGCGGAATGATTCGGCCGACCAGTTTTGACACGCTTACCAGCGTCAGCAGGATGAGGACGGTATAGGCTGACTGCATCGGTGAAAGCTTCCTTTATGAATCAATAACTACAGCGGGGTGAAACATCGCCATTGAAACAATATGTTAGCGGCGAGTGGGGATTCTGGACCGCTGCACCATAGTCGCAAGTGGCACATGAATATGTAACACAATGCTGCGTGTGTTTGCGCGATGGGGGCATGGCGGCAGAGCTCTGGCGCCTGTGAGATCGAGCGCCGCGCGGGCGGCGCTCGATTTCATAGGCGCCAAAAAACCCGAACCTTACCCTATACCCCCCATTCGCCCACACCCCGTGGCGCTCACCACATCGTTCACGCATAATCCCGCGACTGACATTCGAAAATGGAGAGATTGGGGCAGCCTGTGGCCTCAATGTACACAATGACCTACACGCTCTACGGCATCAAAGCCTGCGACACCATGAAAAAGGCGCGCACCTGGCTCGAAGACAAAGCCATCGGCTACGAATTCCACGACTACAAGACCCAAGGCATCGACCGTGACAGCCTGAACCGCTGGTGCGACGAACACGGCTGGGAAGTCATCCTCAACCGTGCCGGCACCACCTTCCGCAAGCTCGACGACGCCAGCAAGGCCGACATCGACCAAGCCAAGGCCGTCGAACTGATGCTGGCCCAGCCGTCGATGATCAAGCGTCCGGTACTCGACCTTGGCACGCGCACATTGGTCGGCTTCAAGCCGGACCTGTACGCCGCCGCACTGGCCTGAGCCCATCACCGCTCAATACCCTATTTCGCACGAGGTAATCACATGTCCAATACTCTGTTCAGCCTGGCCTTCGGTGTCGGCTCCCAGAACCGCCAGGGTACCTGGCTGGAAGTCTTCTACGCCCAACCTCTGGTCAACCCAAGCGCCGACCTGATCGCCGCCGTTGCCCCGATCCTGGGCTACGAAGGCGGTAACCAGGCCATTGCGTTCAGCAACGGGCAAGCAGCGCAACTGGCCGAAGCCGTGAAAGGTGTCGATGCCACCCAGGCCGCCCTGCTGACCCGCCTGGCCGAAAGCCACAAGCCGCTGGTCGCCACCTTGCTGGCCGAAGACGCAGCGCTGACCTCGACCCCAGAGGCCTACCTCAAGCTGCACCTGCTGTCGCACCGCCTGGTCAAGCCGCACGGCGTGAGCCTGGCCGGCATCTTCCCGCTGCTGCCGAACGTTGCCTGGACCAACCTGGGCGCCGTCGACCTGGCCGAGCTGGCCCAACTGCAACTGGAAGCGCGCCTGAAGGGCGAGCTGCTGGAAGTGTTCTCGGTAGACAAGTTCCCGAAAATGACCGACTACGTGGTCCCGGCCGGCGTGCGCATCGCCGACACCGCCCGTGTGCGCCTGGGCGCCTACATCGGCGAAGGCACCACCATCATGCACGAAGGCTTCGTCAACTTTAACGCCGGCACCGAAGGCCCGGGCATGATCGAAGGCCGCGTGTCGGCAGGCGTGTTCGTCGGCAAGGGTTCGGACCTGGGCGGCGGCTGCTCGACCATGGGCACCCTGTCCGGCGGCGGCAACATCGTCATCAAAGTTGGCGAAGGCTGCCTGATCGGCGCCAACGCCGGTATCGGCATCCCGCTGGGCGACCGCAACACCGTCGAAGCCGGCCTGTACATCACTGCCGGCACCAAGGTGAACCTGCTGGACGAGCACAACGAGCTGGTCAAAGTGGTCAAGGCCCGCGACCTGGCCGGCCAGACCGACCTGCTGTTCCGCCGCAACTCGCTGAACGGCGCTGTGGAGTGCAAGACCCACAAGTCGGCCATCGAGCTGAACGAGGCGCTGCACGCCCATAACTGAGAACCTTCCACGGTTTGAAGTGATAAGATCGGGTCTGGCGTAATGCCAGACCCGTTTTTCATTCCAGGCCCCGCGAACATGTTCCAGCCCTCCCCCTGGCGTGCCGATTTCCCCGCCATCGACGCCCTGCAACGGCAGCACCAGACCTACCTGGACAGCGCCGCCACCAGCCAGAAACCGCAAGCCCTGCTCGATGCCCTGAGCTATTACTACGGCCATGGCGCGGCCAACGTGCACCGTGCCCAGCACTTGCCCGGCGCACTGGCGACCCAGGCGTTCGAAACCAGCCGCGACAAGGTTGCCGCCTGGCTCAATGCCGCCGACTCGCAGCAGATCATCTTCACCCACGGCGCCACCTCGGCCTTGAACCTGCTGGCCTACGGCCTGGAACACCGCTTCGAAGCCGGCGACGAAATCGCCGTCAGCGCCCTGGAGCACCATGCCAACCTGCTACCCTGGCAACAGCTGGCCCGGCGACGCAACCTGCGCCTGGTGATTCTGCCGCTGGACGTGCAGGGACGTATCGACCTCGACCAGGCACTGCAACTGATCGGGCCACGCACGCGGGTACTGGCGGTCAGCCAGCTGTCCAACGTGCTCGGCACCTGGCAACCGCTGCCAGCCTTGCTGGCCCACGCCCGGGCGCAAGGCGCGCTGACCGTGGTCGATGGCGCCCAAGGCGTGGTGCACGGCCGTCATGATGTGCAGCAGTTGGCCTGCGATTACTACGTGTTTTCCAGCCACAAGCTGTACGGCCCGGAAGGTGTCGGCGTGCTCTACGGCCGCAGCCAGGCGCTGGCGTTGCTACGTCACTGGCAATTTGGCGGTGAAATGGTGCAACTGGCCGAGTACCAGAGCGCCAGCTTCCGCCCCGCGCCACTGGGGTTTGAAGCCGGAACCCCGCCCATCGCAGGTGTTATCGGCCTGGGTGCGACACTCGATTACCTGGCCAGCCTCGATGCCCATGCGGTCGAACGGCATGAGTCCAGCTTGCACCAGCACTTGCTGCGTGGCCTGGCCGACCGCGATGGCATCCGGGTGCTCGGTGCACCGCAGGCGGCGTTGGCCAGCTTCGTCATCGAGGGGGTGCATAACGCAGACATCGCCCACCTGCTGACCGAACAAGGCATCGCCGTACGTGCCGGTCATCATTGCGCTATGCCGCTGCTCAAGGGGCTGGGGCTGGAGGGGGCGATTCGAGTGTCGCTGGGGCTGTATAACGACAGCGATGACCTGCAGCGCTTCTTCGAGGCGCTGGATCAAGGGCTGGAGTTGTTGCGATGAATGTGCCGACACCTGCCCGCGAAGCACTGGAACAGTTTGAACAGGCCCGTGGCTGGGAACAACGTGCACGGCTGCTGATGCAGTGGGGTGATCGGCTTGAGCCGCTGAGCGATGCGGACAAATGCGAGCGCAACCGCGTGCATGGCTGTGAAAGCCTGGTATGGCTGGTGGCTGAGCAGCACGACGGCCAGTGGCAGTTCAAGGCCAGCAGCGATGCACGGTTGTTGCGCGGGCTGCTGGCGTTGCTGCTGGTGCGGGTGCAGGGCTTGGCCAGCAGCGAGCTGGCTGAACTGGATCTGCGGGCCTGGTTCCACCAGCTAGGGCTAGAACGGCAGCTGTCACCCTCGCGCAGCAATGGGCTGCATGCGGTGTTGCAGCGCATGGCCGAGCTGGTTTCTGTCAGTTGAATCGGCGTTGGATGCTTCGCGGGGCAAGCCCGCTCCCACAAGAACCCGCTCATCAATGAGTTAACGGGCTACTGTGGGAGTGGGCTTGCCCCGCGAAAAATGCTGCACAGATCGTGCGCCTTACTCGGGCTTGACCCGCTCCGAAGGCCGCCGGGCACCTGCCACCAGCTTTTCCACGGCCTTGCTCGCCGCCACCATGGCAAAGGTCGCAGTCACCATCATCACCGCGCCAAACCCGCCCGAGCAGTCCAGGCGCACGCCTTCACCGACGAAGCTCTTCTGCAGGCAAACGCTGCCATCCCCCTTGGGGTAGCGCAGCTGCTCGCTGGAAAACACACACGGCACACCGTAGTTGCGGCTGACATTGCGCGAGAAGTTGTAGTCGCGGCGCAAGGTCGAGCGTACCCGCGAGGCCAGCGGGTCGTTGAAGGTCTTGTTGAGGTCACCGACCTGGATCTGCGTCGGGTCGATCTGCCCACCTGCGCCACCGGTGGTGACGATGGCGATCTTGCGGCGCTTGCACCAGGCGATCAGTGCGGCCTTGGCCATGACACTGTCGATACAGTCGATGACACAGTCGAGCCCTTCGGTGATGTACTCGGCCATGGTTTCGCGGGTCACGAAGTCAGCTACCGCATGCACCGTACACGCCGGGTTGATCGCCCGCAGGCGCTCGGCCATGACTTCGACCTTGGGCCTGCCCACCTGCCCTTCCAGGGCATGGGCCTGGCGGTTGGTATTGCTCACGCAGACATCGTCGAGGTCGAACAGGGTAATTTCGCCCACGCCACTGCGGGCCAATGCCTCGGCCGCCCAGGAGCCGACCCCGCCGATACCGACGACCGCCACATGGGCGAACTTCAGCCGTTGCAGGCCATCGTCGCCGTACAACCGGGCAACGCCGGCAAAGCGTGGATCTTCTGTGCTCATCTTGCTACCCCGAAGCTCATACCCCAAAAAACGGCGCGCATTATATGCCAATGGCACCCGTAGCCTCCATCGTTAGGAAAGTGCCTACCAATCCTGCTTTAATATTCACTCAATTCGACAGACTTGGACGACAATGTCATCACGCAAATTCGGCCTCAACCTGGTCGTGGTCCTGGCCATCGCTGCGCTATTTACCGGGTTCTGGGCGCTGATCAACCGCCCGGTGTCCGCGCCTGCCTGGCCGGAACAGATCTCCGGCTTCTCGTATTCGCCGTTCCGTCTGGGCGAAAGCCCGCAAAAGGGCCAATACCCCAACGACGACGAGATGCGCCAGGACCTGGAGCAGATGAGCAAGCTGACCGACAGCATCCGCATCTACACCGTAGAGGGCACCCAGGCCGATATCCCGCGCCTGGCCGAAGAATTCGGCCTGCGGGTGACCTTGGGCATCTGGATCAGCCCGGACCTTGAGCGCAACGAGCGTGAAATCGCCAGCGCCATCGAACTGGCCAACACCTCGCGCAGTGTGGTGCGGGTAGTGGTGGGCAACGAGGCGCTGTTCCGCGAAGAAGTCACCCCGCAAGCCTTGATCCAGTACCTGGACCGGGTACGCGCGGCGGTCAAGGTGCCGGTCACCACCAGTGAGCAATGGCATATCTGGAAGGAAAACCCGGAGCTGGCCAAGCACGTCGACCTGATCGCCGCGCACATCCTGCCTTACTGGGAATTCGTGCCGATGAAAGACTCGGTGGAATTCGTGCTCGACCGCGCCCGCGAGCTCAAGCAGCAGTTCCCACGCAAGCCACTGCTGCTGTCGGAAGTCGGCTGGCCGAGCAACGGCCGTATGCGCGGCGGTGCCGATGCCACCCAGGCCGACCAGGCCATCTACCTGCGCACCTTGGTCAACACCCTCAACCGCCGCGGCTACAACTACTTTGTCATCGAGGCCTACGACCAGCCTTGGAAGGCCAGCGACGAAGGTTCGGTTGGCGCCTACTGGGGTGTGTTCAACGCCGAACGCCAGCAGAAGTTCAACTTCGATGGCCCCGTGGTCGCCATCCCGCAGTGGCGGGCCCTGGCCGTGGCGTCGGTGGTACTGGCGATGATTGCCCTGGCCGTGCTGCTGATCGATGGTTCGGCCTTGCGCCAGCGTGGCCGCACCTTCCTGACTTTCATCACCTTCCTGTGTGGGTCGGTGCTGGTGTGGATCGCCTACGACTACAGCCAGCAATACAGCACCTGGTTCAGCCTGACCGTCGGCGTGCTGCTGGCGCTGGGGGCATTGGGCGTGTTCATCGTGCTGATGACCGAGGCCCACGAACTGGCGGAAGCGGTATGGATTCACAAGCGACGGCGCGAGTTCCTGCCGGTGCAGGCCGACAGCGCCTACCGGCCCAAGGTATCGGTGCATGTACCGTGTTACAACGAGCCGCCCGAGATGGTCAAGCAGACCCTCGACGCCCTGGCCGCGCTGGATTACCCCGACTATGAAGTGCTGGTGATCGACAACAACACCAAGGACCCGGCCGTGTGGGAGCCGCTCAAGGCGCACTGCGAGAAGCTCGGCGAGCGCTTCAAGTTCTTCCACGTCGCGCCGTTGGCCGGTTTCAAGGGCGGCGCACTCAACTACCTGCTCCCGCACACCGCCAAGGACGCCGAAGTGATCGCGGTGATCGACTCGGACTACTGCGTCGACCGCAACTGGCTCAAGCACATGGTGCCGCATTTCGCCGACCCGAAGATCGCCGTGGTGCAGTCGCCGCAGGACTACCGCGACCAGCACGAAAGTGCCTTCAAGAAGCTGTGCTACAGCGAATACAAGGGCTTTTTCCACATCGGCATGGTGACCCGCAACGACCGTGACGCGATCATCCAGCACGGCACCATGACCATGACCCGCCGCACAGTCCTGGAAGAACTCGGCTGGGCCGAATGGTGCATCTGCGAGGATGCCGAACTGGGCCTGCGGGTATTCGAGAAAGGCCTGTCGGCCGCCTACGCCCACAACAGCTACGGCAAGGGCCTGATGCCCGACACCTTCATCGACTTCAAGAAGCAGCGCTTCCGCTGGGCCTATGGCGCCATCCAGATCATCAAGCACCACGCCGGCGCCCTGCTGCGCGGCAAGGGCAGCGAGCTGACTCGTGGCCAGCGCTACCACTTCCTGGCCGGCTGGCTGCCGTGGGTGGCCGACGGCATGAACATCTTCTTCACCGTCGGCGCATTGCTGTGGTCGGCGGCGATGATCATCGTCCCGCACCGGGTCGACCCGCCGCTGATGATTTTCGCCATCCCGCCCCTGGCGCTGTTCTTCTTCAAGGTCGGCAAGATCATCTTCCTGTACCGCCGGGCGGTCGGGGTCAACCTCAAGGATGCCTTCGCCGCGGCACTGGCGGGGCTGGCGTTGTCGCACACCATCGCCAAGGCGGTGTTGTACGGGTTCTTCACCAGCAGCATGCCGTTCTTCCGCACGCCGAAGAACGCCGACAGCCACGGGGTGCTGGTGGCCCTCTCCGAAGCACGTGAAGAGCTGTTCATCATGTTGCTGCTTTGGGGCGCCGCACTGGGCATCTTCCTGGTGCAAGGGCTGCCAAGCTCGGACATGCGCTTCTGGGTGGCGATGTTGCTGGTGCAGTCGTTGCCGTATCTGGCGGCGTTGGTGATGGCGTTGCTGTCTTCGCTGCCAAAGCCTGCGGACAAGGTTGCACAGCCACAGCAGGCCTGAAAATCCGGGGGCGCTTTGCGCCCCATCGGCCCGCTTGTTTGATATAAGATAACGCCCCTCGTTTTTCCGCCTTGCCTTGCCCCGGAGTTCCCCATGACGGCCCCTGCCGAGCTCTCGCCTACCCTTCAACTGGCCTGCGACCTGATCCGTCGCCCCTCGGTCACCCCCGTCGATGCCGACTGCCAGGCACAAATGATGAATCGCCTGGGCGCCGTGGGCTTCACCCTCGAACCCATGCGCATCGAGGACGTCGACAACTTCTGGGCCACTCATGGCAACCAGGAAGGTCCGGTGTTGTGCTTCGCCGGCCACACCGACGTGGTGCCGACCGGCCCGGTGCAGCAGTGGCAGCATGAGCCGTTCGAAGCGCTGATCGACGCCGACGGCATGCTCTGCGGCCGTGGCGCCGCCGACATGAAAGGCAGCCTGGCGTCGATGGTGGTGGCCAGCGAGCGTTTCGTGCGTGACTACCCGGGCCACCGCGGCAAGGTCGCCTTCCTGATCACCAGCGACGAAGAAGGCCCGGCCCACCACGGCACCAAGGCCGTGGTCGAGCGCCTGAAAGCGCGCAACGAGCGCCTGGACTGGTGCATCGTCGGCGAGCCTTCGAGCACCAACCTGCTCGGCGACGTGGTCAAGAACGGCCGCCGCGGCTCGCTGGGCGCGAAGCTGACCGTACGTGGCAAGCAAGGCCATGTGGCCTACCCGCACCTGGCGCGCAACCCGATTCACCTCGCCGCCCCCGCCCTGGCAGAACTGGCGGCCGAACACTGGGACGAAGGCAACGCCTTCTTCCCGCCGACCAGCTTCCAGATCTCCAACCTCAACTCCGGCACTGGCGCCACCAACGTGGTACCCGGCGAACTGACCGCGCTGTTCAACTTCCGCTTCTCCACCGAGTCGACCGTCGAAGGCCTGCAACAGCGGGTAGCGGCGATCCTCGACAAGCATCAGCTTGAGTGGAGCGTCGAGTGGGCGCTGTCTGGCCTGCCGTTCCTCACCGAACCGGGCGAGTTGCTCGATGCAGTGTCGGCCAGCATCAAGGCCGTCACCGACCGCGATACCCACCCCTCCACCAGTGGCGGCACCTCGGACGGCCGTTTCATCGCCACCATGGGCACCCAGGTGGTCGAACTCGGCCCGGTCAACGCCACCATTCACCAGGTCGATGAGCGGATCCTGGCCAGCGACCTCGACTTGCTGACCGAGATCTACTACCAGACCCTGGTCCGGTTGCTCGCCTGATGCTCGCCTGCCCCCTCTGCCAGGCAGCCCTGACACCGCTCGACAACGGCGTGGTGTGCCCTGCGGGCCACCGCTTCGACCGTGCGCGCCAGGGTTACCTGAACCTGCTGCCGGTGCAGCACAAGAACAGCCGTGACCCCGGTGACAACCAGGCCATGGTCGAAGCCCGTCGCGACTTCCTCGACGCCGGCCACTATGCCCCGGTGGCCCACCGCCTGGCCGAGCTGGCCGCCGAGCGCCAGCCCGGTGCCTGGCTGGACATCGGTTGCGGTGAAGGCTATTACACCGCGCAGCTCGCCAACGCCCTGCCCGATGCCGACGGCTATGCCCTGGACATCTCGCGCGAGGCGGTCAAGCGCGCCTGCCGGCGTGATCCAGCGGTTACCTGGATGGTCGCCAGCATGGCCCGCGTGCCCCTGGCAGATGCCAGCTGCCAGTTCATCGCCAGCGTGTTCAGCCCGCTGGACTGGGCCGAAGCCAAACGCCTGCTCAGCCCCGGTGGCGGCTTGATGCGGGTCGGCCCGACCAGCGGCCACCTGATGGAGCTGCGCGAAGTGCTCTACGATGAAGTGCGTCCGTATGCCGATGACAAGCACCTGGCCCTGGTGCCGGAGGGCATGGCTCACGCGCACAGCGAAACCCTCGAGTTCCGCCTGAGCCTCGCGGCGCCCAAGGCACGCGCCGACCTGCTGGCCATGACCCCGCACGGCTGGCGCGCCAGCGCCGAAAAACGGGCACAGGTGATCGACCAGCCCGAGCCGTTCGAGGTCACGGTTTCCATGCGTTATGACTATTTCGTGCGCCAAGACTGAGCACACCCGGAGCCCTTATGCGCCAACCTGATATCGAGATTTACCTGAAGGACGCCGACGTCGACCACAAGCAGATTGCCGACTGGCTGGCCCAGGCCGTGGGCCCGTGCAGCGAGTGGCAGCAGAAAGGCCAGACCTTCAAGTGCAAGGCCGGTAACATTCCAGTCACCTGGTTACCCAAGGCTGTGGGGAAATGGAACAGCCTCTACCTGGAAAGCGACCAGACCCCGTGGGCTGATGACATCGCCTGCGCCCGCGCGGCGCACGCCGCACTCGGCGTCGAAGTCCGCTGCGCACCGGGTGGCTGGGTCGAGGAAGACGGTGAAGAAGATGCCGATCGCTGGGTCCGTATCAGCGCCGACGGTGAAGAGGAAATCACCTGGCGCACTTCTTGAGCGGCAAGCTTTAAGTTGCAAGCGCCAAGACGGATCGCATCAGGCTGCAAGTACACGGTCACTTGCAGCTTGAGGCTTAAAGCTTGAGGCTCAGAGCCCTACTACGTCCTCGGCTTGCAGGCCTTTCTGGCCCTGCACGCAGGCGTACTCGACCTGCTGCCCTTCGACCAGGGTACGATGCCCCTCACCGCGGATCGCCCGATAGTGGACGAACACATCCGCACCACCTTCGCGCTGAATGAAGCCATAGCCCTTGGCATCGTTGAACCACTTTACATTCCCAGTCTCACGAGACGACATCTGAACTACTCCGGATTTTTATTGTGAAGATCGCCTTGTAGGCACGCAGTCATCACCACGTGCCGACGCCGCTTGCCGAAATATCCTGCAAGTGGCAGGCCGAGTATATGACACAGATTAAAAAAAATTGATGACACCTCCACTTTTTGCCGATTTTTGCTGAACTTACGCACATACGGCAGACTAAATGGCTGGATACTCACCTGAAAATCATACCCAGGGCACACACCCCATGACCCGTTCCCCCCTGCGCCGCCTGATCTTCGGCGCCCTGCGTCGCCTGTTGTACCTGTGGGTGCGCTCCGAGACCATCAACCAGTCGTCGCTGACGCTCAAGCTCGACCGCAGCCGCCCGGTGTTCTATGCCCTGCCTTCGCCCTCACTGACTGACCTGGCGGTACTCGACCGCGAATGCACCAAAGCGGGGCTGCCACGCCCGGTGCTACCGGTGGCCGTGGGCACGTTGCAGGAGCCGGCGGCGTTCTTCTACCTGACACCCGACCCCGACTGGCTGGGCCGCCAGGACAAGAGCGGCGCCCCGCCCACCCTCGAACGCCTGGTCGCAGCGGTAAGCCAGCATGCCGAGGAAGACGCGCAGATCATCCCGGTGAGCGTGTTCTGGGGCCAAACCCCCGCCAGTGAGTCCAGCCCATGGAAGCTGCTGTTCGCCGACAGCTGGGCGGTCACCGGGCGCCTGCGCCGGCTGCTGACCGTGCTTATACTGGGGCGCAAGACCCGCGTGCAGTTCTCTGCCCCGATCCACCTGCGCGAACTGGTCCAGCACAACAAAGGCCATGAACGCACCGTGCGCATGGCCCAGCGCCTGATGCGCGTGCACTTTCGCAACCTCAAGACGGCAGTCATCGGCCCGGACATCTCGCACCGACGCAACCTGGTCAAAGGCCTGGTCCATGCCCCGCAGGTGCGCCAGGCCATCAGCGATGAGGCCGAGCGTGAGGGCATCCCGCTGGCCAAGGCCGAAGCCCAGGCACTGCGCTATGGCAACGAGATCGCCTCGGACTACACCTACACCGCGATCCGCTTCCTTGAAGTGGTACTGAGCTGGTTCTGGAACAAGATCTACGACGGCATCAAGGTCAACCACATCGAGCAGGTGCAGGGCATCGCCCCTGGCCACGAAGTCGTCTACGTGCCCTGCCACCGCAGCCACATCGACTACCTGCTGCTGTCCTACCTGCTGTTCAAAAACGGCCTCACCCCACCGCACGTGGCGGCCGGCATCAACCTCAACATGCCGGTGGTCGGTAGCCTGCTGCGCCGTGGCGGGGCCTTTTTCATGCGCCGTACCTTCAAGGGCAACCCGCTTTATACCGCTGTGTTCAACGAGTACCTGCACACGCTGTTCAGCAAGGGCTTCCCGGTGGAGTACTTCGTCGAAGGCGGCCGTTCGCGCACCGGGCGCATGCTGCAGCCGCGCACCGGCATGCTGGCGATCACCCTGCGCAGCTTCCTGCGCTCTTCGCGCACGCCGATCGTCTTCGTGCCGGTGTACATCGGCTACGAGCGCGTGCTCGAAGGCCGCACCTACCTGGGCGAGTTGCGCGGCGCCAGCAAGAAGAAGGAATCGATCTTCGACATCTTCAAGGTCTTCAGCGCGCTCAAGCAGCGTTTTGGCCAGGTCTATGTCAACTTTGGCGAGCCGATCCGTTTGGCCGGCTTTCTCGATGCACAGCAACCCGGCTGGCGCGAGCAAGAGCATGGCCCGCAGTTCCGCCCAGCCTGGTTGAATGAAACCACCACACGCCTGGGTGAAACCGTAGCCCGCCACCTCAATGGGGCTGCGGCGATCAACCCGGTCAACCTGGTGGCCCTGGCGCTTCTGTCCACCAGCCGTCACGCCCTCGACGAACGCGCCCTGTGCCGCGTGCTCGACCTGTACCTGGCGCTGTTGCGCCAAGTACCGTATTCGCCCCACACCACCTTGCCCGAAGGCGACGGCATGGCGCTGATCGAACACGTGAAGGGCATGAAGCTGCTGGCTGAGCAGAAGGACGCCTTGGGCCGCATCCTGTACCTGGATGAAGCCGATGCGGTGCTGATGACCTATTACCGCAACAACGTCCTGCATATCTTCGCCCTGCCGGCGCTGCTGGCGAGCTTCTTCCTCAGCAGCTCGCGGATGAGCCGTGAACTGCTTGGCCAGTATGTCAAAGCGCTGTACCCATACCTGCAGGCCGAGCTGTTCCTGCGCTGGGCACCCGAGCAACTGGACGAGGTGATCGACCAATGGCTGGCGGCGCTGGTCGCGCAAGGGCTGCTGCGCCAGGAAAACGATGTATACCTGCGCCCGGCCCCCAGCTCGCGCCCGTTCGTGTTGCTGACCTTGCTGGCCCGCAACATCACCCAGACCCTGCAGCGCTTCTACATGGCTACCTCGCTGCTGCTCAACAGCGGCCAACACAGCCTGAGCGCCGAAGCACTGGAAGACCTCTGCGTGATGATGGCCCAGCGCCTGTCGATCCTGCATGGCCTGAATGCCCCGGAGTTCTTCGACAAGAGCCTGTTCCGCCACTTCATCCAGACGTTGATCGAGCAAGGGGTGCTGCAAGCGGACGCGCAAGGCAAGCTGGGCTATCACGACAAGCTCGCCGAGCTGGCCGAAGGGGTCGCCAAGCGTGTGCTGTCGGCAGAGCTGCGGCTGTCGATCCGCCAGGTAGCCTTGCATCGCGACGATGCCCTGGAAACTTCGGCCCTCTAAGGCTTCATCTACCGCGCAAATCCGTTAAAGTCCTTGGCGTTGGCCACAAGCCAACGCCACGGACAACGGAGATTCCATGAAAAAGCTCGTAATGCTGTGTTGTGCATCCCTGCTCGCAGCCTGCTCCAGCCACACCCCGTCGCCCCAGGCGAGCCTTGAGGGTGAAGTCTTCTACCTGCAGCGCATCGCCCTGCCGCCCACCGCCACCCTCAGCGTGGAGCTGCAGGATGTGTCGCTGATGGACGCCCCTGCCGTCACCCTGGCGCGCCAGGCCGGCCCGGTCAAAGGCAACGTGCCACTGCCGTTCCATCTCACCTACGACCCGGCCCAGGTCAAGCCTGGCCACCGCTATGCGGTGAGTGCCCGTATCGAACTGGACGGCAAGCTGCTGTTCATCAACACCGAGCATCACGGCGTCACGCTGGATGGCAGCGACGTGCAGCCAGTACGGGTCAAAGTCGACCCCGTGCGCTGATACCCGCCTATTTCTGTTCAAAAGGAAAGCTTCATGATTCGCTCCTCCCTGCGTTTCACCGCCCTGTGCGCCGGCCTGTTGCTGTCGGCCAGCGCGCTGGCGCTGTCGCTTGGCGACCTGACCCAGAAGGACGCCAGCGGTGGCCTGAAAGACGCCCTGACCCAGGGCGCGCAGATTGCCGTCAAGCAGCTGAGTGCCCCCGGCGGCTTCAGCAACAACCCGGACGTGCGCATCGAGTTGCCGGGCAACCTCGGCAAGGCCGCCAAGGCCATGAAGATGTTCGGCAAGGGTGACCAGGTTACAGCCCTGGAAGACAGCATGAACAAGGCCGCAGAGGCGGCGGTACCGCAAGCCCAGGCAATCCTGGTGGATGCGGTGAAGAACATGAGCGTGACCGATGCCAAGGGCATCCTCAGCGGTGGCGACGACTCTGCCACCCAGTACCTGAACAAGAGCAGCCGCGAGCAGATCCGCGCCAAGTTCCTGCCGATCGTCAAGGCAGCGACCGACAAGGTTGGTGTGGTTCAGCAATACAACAACTTTGCCGGTCAAGCTTCAGCCCTGGGGCTGGGCAGTGCCAAGAGCGCCAATGTCGAGAGCTACGTGACCGAAAAGGCCCTGGATGGCCTGTTTGAAATGATCGCCAAGCAGGAGCAGAGCATTCGCCAGAACCCGGCCGAGGCCGCTACCAGCCTGGCCAAAAAGGTATTTGGCGCACTGTGATGCCAAGACGACAAGGCCGCTCCTGCGCAGGAGCGGCCTTGTGTCGCGAAAGGAGGGCAAAGCCCTCCCAGCGGCCTCAGCCCTTCCGGACCCTGAACCACGCCGCATACAACGCCGGCAAGAACAGCAACGTCAACGCCGTCGCAACGATCAACCCGCCCATGATCGCCACCGCCATCGGCCCATAGAACACGCTACGCGACAACGGGATCATCGCCAGCACCGCCGCCAGTGCCGTCAGCACGATCGGCCGGAAGCGCCGTACCGTAGCCTCGATGATCGCCTGCCAACGCTCCATCCCCGAGGCGATGTCCTGTTCGATCTGATCCACCAGGATCACCGAGTTGCGCATGATCATCCCGGCCAGGGCAATGGTGCCGAGCATGGCCACGAAGCCGAACGGCTGGCGGAACACCAGCAGGAACAAGGTCACGCCAATCAGCCCCAGGGGCGCGGTAAGGAACACCATTACCGTGCGCGAGAAACTGCGCAACTGGATCATCAACAGGCTCAACACCACCACGATGAACAGCGGCATACCGGCATTCACCGATTTCTGACCGCGCTCGGAATCTTCCACAGTACCGCCCACCTCAAGCAGGTAGCCATCCGGCAGTTTGGCCTTGACGTCGCTTAACGTCGGCTCGATCTGTCGCACCAGGGTCGCCGGCTGCTCCTTATCGTAGATGTCGGCACGCACGGTCACCGTTGGCAGGCGGTTGCGGTGCCAGATGATGCCTTCTTCGAAGCCGTACTCCAGGGTCGCTACCTGCGACAGCGCCACGCTCTGGCCGTTGTCGGTGGGCAGCGCCAGGCTGCCCAGGTTAGCCAGGTCGCCACGCTCTTTCTGCGTGCCGCGCAGCAGGATCTCGATCAGTTCGTTGTCCTCGCGGTACTGGCTGACCGTGGTGCCGGTCAGCGAGCTGCGCAAGAAGCTCGACAGGTGCGCGGTGCTCACGCCAAGGGCGCGGGCGCGGTCCTGATCGATGGCCAGGAACACCGCCTTGCTTGGCTCCTCCCAGTCCAGGTGCACGTTTACCACATGCGGGTTCTCGCGCACCTTGTCGGCCACTTCGCGGGCCAGGGCGCGCACCTTCTCGATATGCTCGCCGGTCACCCGGAACTGCACCGGGTAACCCACGGGTGGGCCGTTTTCCAGGCGCGTGACGCGGGCGCGCAAGTCGGGGAACTGCTGGTCGACGGTATCGATCAGCCAACTGCGCAGCCGTTCGCGCTCTTCCATCGATTTGGCCAGCACGACGAACTGGGCAAAGCTGGCGGCCGGCAACTGCTGGTCCAGCGGCAGGTAAAAGCGCGGCGACCCGGTACCCACATAGGCCACATAGTTGTCGATGCCATCCTGCTGCTTGAGCAGCACCTCCAGTTGTTTGACCCGCTCGGCGGTATTGGACAACGACGCGCCTTCGGCCAGCTTCAGGTCGACCATCAGCTCTGGGCGCCCGGAAGCCGGGAAGAACTGCTGCGGCACGAAGCGGAACAGCAGGATGCTGCCGACGAACGCTGCGAGGGTCAGCAGAATGACTGTCTTGCGACGCCGCACGCACCACTCGACCACACGCCGTACGCGCTGATAGAACGGCGTGGCGTAAGGGTCCGGCGCATGCCCATCGCTGCCATGACGGGCAGCATGCAGCTTGGCCAGGTCCGGCAGCAGGCGTTCGCCCAGGTAAGGGACAAACACCACCGCCGCAACCCAGGAGGTCAGCAGCGCGATGGTCACGACCTGGAAGATCGAACGGGTGTACTCGCCCGTGCTCGACGCCGCCGTGGCAATCGGCAAGAAGCCGGCAGCGGTAATCAAGGTACCGGTCAGCATGGGGAAGGCCGTGCTCGTCCAGGCGTAGCTGGCCGCCTTGAACCGGTCGTAGCCCTGCTCCATCTTGATCGCCATCATCTCCACGGCAATGATCGCGTCGTCCACCAGCAAGCCCAGCGCCAACACCAGCGCACCGAGCGAAATCTTGTGCAAGCCGATGCCGAAGTAGTGCATGGCGGCAAAGGTCATGGCCAGTACCAACGGAATGGCCAATGCCACCACCAGCCCGGTGCGCAAGCCCAAAGAGAAGAAGCTCACCAGCAGGACGATGACCAGCGCCTCGACCAGTACCTGGACGAACTCACCGACGCCGGCCTTGACTGCAGCCGGCTGGTCAGAGACCTTGCGCAGCTCCATACCGGCCGGCAGGTTGCGCGCCAGGCGCTCGAACTCGCCCTCCAGGGCTTTGCCCAGCACCAGGATGTCGCCGCCGTCCTTCATCGAGACGGCCAGGCCGATGGCGTCTTCACCCATGAAGCGCATGCGCGGCGCGGGCGGGTCGTTGAAGCCGCGGTGCACCTCGGCTACGTCACCAATGCGGAAGGTGCGATCGCCCACCCGAATCGGGAACTGACGAATCTGCTCGACACTGTCGAAGCGGCCGCTGACCCGCAGTTGCAGGCGCTCGCTGGGCGTCTCGAAGAAGCCCGCCGTGCTGACCGCGTTCTGCTCCTGGAGGGCCTGCTGGACGGCTTCCAGTGGCACGCCGAGGGTCGCCAGCTTGAGGTTGGACAGCTCGATCCAGACCTTCTCGTCCTGCAGCCCGACCAGCTCGACCTTGCCCACATCCTTGACCCGCTGCAGCTGGATCTGGATGCGGTCGGCGTAGTCCTTGAGCACCGCATAGTCGAAGCCCGTGCCGGTCAGCGCATAGATATTGCCGAACGTGGTGCCGAATTCGTCATTGAAGAACGGGCCCTGGATTTCCGGCGGCAAGGTGTGGCGGATGTCCGCGACTTTCTTGCGGATCTGGTACCACAGCTCCGGGATATCCTTGGAATGCAGCGAGTCGCGGGCCATGAAGGTCACCTGCGACTCGCCCGGGCGGGAGAACGAGACGATCTTCTCGTACTCGCCGGTCTCCATCAGCTTCTTCTCGATACGCTCGGTGACCTGGCGCGACACTTCCTCGGCGGTGGCGCCGGGCCACACGGTGCGCACGACCATGGCCTTGAAGGTGAACGGCGGGTCCTCGCTCTGGCCCAGCTTGGTGTAGGACATGGCGCCAATGGCAGCCAGCAGGATCATCAGGAACAGTACGATCTGGCGATTGCGCAGCGCCCAGGCGGAAAGGTTGAAACCCATCGGGACTTACTCCTTGGCCGTCAGGTTCACTACACGGTTGGTACGATCCACGGGGCGCACCTCCTGCCCCTCGCGCAACACATGGCCCCCGGCGGCGACCACCCAGTCGCCCGGTTTCACGCCTTCGAGCACCGGTACACTGTCAGAGCCATACGGCCCCAGGCGCACTACCGTGCGTTCCAGGCGGCGGTCCTGGCCGACCCGCCAGACATAGGCCTGGCCGTTTTCTGCAGTGACCGCCGACAACGGCACTGACAGTGGGATCAGCCCTTCATGGGCGATGAAAACACGTGCGCTCTGGCCCAGCTCGGCGGGCGCCTTGGCCGAGGTGAAGGCGATGCGTGCGGCGAAGGTTCGCGAACGTGGGTCGGCTGCCGGCGAGAGTTCACGGATACGCCCGTCGAAGCGTTCGCCTGGGTGCGACCACAGCTCCACGCTGACGCCTTGGCCCACGGCAAAACGGGAAAATTGCTGCTCCGGCAGGCCGATGACCACCTCACGCTCGCCGTCTGCGGCCAAGGTGAACACGGTCTGCCCGGCCGCGACCACCTGGCCGACTTCGACCTGGCGCTTGGCGATGACACCGGCCTGCGGCGCACGCAGCACTGCGTACTCGGCCTGGTTGCCGGCCACATCGAACTCGGCCTTGGCTTGTTTCAGGCGGGCCATGCCGGCGCGGTACAGGTTTTCGGCATTGTCGTATTGCGAGTGGCTGACCATTTGCCGGTCCAGCAGCTTCTGGTAGCGATCACGCTCGGCGCGCACCAGCGACAGGTTGGCTTCGGCGGCGGCCATCTGGGCACGATTGGCTTCCAGTTGCAGGCGCACATCCTGTGGGTCCAGCTCGGCCAGCGGCTGCTCGGCCTTGACCCGCTGGCCCTCTTCGACCAGGCGTTTGCTGACTTTGCCGGCAATGCGGAAGGCCAGCTCCGGTTCGAAGCGCGCGCGCACTTCGCCGGGGTAGCTGTCGGCAGCCGCTTCGGCCGGCTGTGGCTGAATCACCAGTGCCGGGCGCGGCGCGGCAGGTGGCGCGGCTTCCTGGCCGCACGCCGCAAGGAGCAGGGCGACGGCAGTGGGCAGAGCGATGGACAAGGCATGGCGCAACATGATGAATCCTTTCGCGAAGAGCACATCGAATATTTATACTGGCGGGTATATTAAATCAGGGAATCGGCGCCGGGAAGGGTGTCTGTGGTGGTTTTTGCAGGGTGGGGCTTGAGGCCTCTGGCGCCTGTGAGATCGAGCGCCGCCCGCGCGGCGCTTCGCGGGGCAAGCCCGCTCCCACATCTGTTTTCGGGCCAGTGAGGCCTGTGGCATTGGCGCGACCCCTTGTTTGTACGACGCGATATTGAGGCGACCGCCAAGGGCCGCGCGCCTATGTCACAGGTATGACTGGCCCGAAAACAGATGTGGGAGCGGGCTTGCCCCGCGAAGCGCCGCGCGGGCGGCGCTCGATCTCAAAAGCGCTATAAATCCCCCGCCAAACACCTCCCGCCCCAACACAACTGTCCAGTGACAGACAGCACGTATTGCACGGACACTTTCACCGAAAGGCGTCCGACCCGCTAAGATGGGCGACTCTTCAACAAGATGCAGACTCCAATGCCCAACGACGCACCCATCGGACCAGGCCGGCCCAAGGACCTGGCCAAACGCGAGGCGATCCTCGAAGCGGCCAAGACATTGTTCCTCAGCCTTGGCTATGCCAACACCAGCATGGATGCGGTCGCTGCGGCGGCAGGTGTTTCAAAACTCACGGTGTACAGCCACTTCACCGACAAGCAGACGCTGTTCTGCTCGGCGGTCATGGCCACCTGCCAGATCCAGCTACCGGACCTGCTGTTCGAGTACCCCGAGGGGGCACCGGTGGACGAGGTGCTGCTGACCATTGCCCGTAACTTCCAGGCGCTGATCAGCAGTGACGAAGCAGTTAAGCTCAGCCGCCTGATCATGGCCCAAGGCAGCCTGGACCCAAGCTTTGGCGAGTACTTCTACGAAGCTGGGCCCAAGCGCGTGCTGGCGGGAATGGAAGCGCTGCTGCGCGGGGCGAATGAGCGCGGGTTACTGCGCATCGACAACCCGTTGCGCGCGGCGGAGCACTTCTTCTGCCTGGTCAAGGGCGCACCGGATTATCGGTTGCTGCTCGGCTGCGCCGGGCCGCTGGAAGGGGATGAAGCCGAGGCGCATGTGCGGGAGGTGGTGGGGGTGTTCATACGCGCCTTCCACCGCTGATTGGCCGACAACACACGAATCGGCATGCATTCCGGTCAGGCCTTCAGGGCCTTCTTCGGGTAAATGTCATACCGGCTCGACTTGCCCTCCAGGCTGTGGCTTGGCTTCGGCCCGTCGATGATAGGCGCCTTGCGTGGCCGTTTCACCACCACCCGGTGGCTGGCAAGCGCCAAAGCGGCTTCTAGCAAGGCCGGGGCATCCAGGTCATCACCGACCAGTGGCCGGAATACGCGCATCTCCTTCTTCACCAGCGCGCTTTTGTCCCGGTGCGGGAACATCGGGTCGAGGTAGATCACCTGCGGCGGCTCCCCTTCCCAGGCACGCATGCGCTCGATGGCGTTGCCGGTCAGCAGGCACATGCGCCCAACGATCGGGCCCACCTCGTCATCCGCCCGCGCCCGCGCCAGGCCATCTTCCAACAATGCGGCAATCAGCGGCTGGCGTTCGATCAGGGTCATCTGGCACCCCAGGCTGGCCAGCACAAATGCATCCTTGCCCAGCCCTGCCGTGGCATCGAGCACCTGCGGTCGTACACCCTGGGCGATGCCCACTGCCTTGGCGATCATTTGGCCGTTGCCACCGCCAAACTGGCGCCGATGCGCGGCCTGGCCTTCGACGAAGTCCACCCGCACCGGCCCAGGCGCCTGCGGGCCCAGTTGCTGGATCTGCAAGCCTTCAGCGCCCACCTGCACGGCGAAACCCGCGGCATCGTCCTGCAGCGGCAGGCCCAGGCGCTCGGCCCACGCCGTAGCCTGTTGCGCATACTCTGCCGACATCGCTTCGACCCTGATACCCGTGCCTTGCTCTTCCATCGTCCACACCTAAAAAATCAAACCACGCCCTTATGAATCGGCAACCACGGCCGATACAGGCAATATCCCGCTATTCTGCCAGAGCACAACGCGCGCGACTGCCATGACAGATACTCTTCCCATCGGTTTGACCTACCTGTCGCCTGTCGGCCACTACGGTCAACAGAATACCCAGACACTCGGGGGCGTCAGCCACCTGTGGCAGGATTTCTTTGCCCGCGCCATGGCCGAGCAACAGGCAGAGGAAGCGGACAGCGTCAGCCAGTCGTTCGTCCAGTACGATCAGCACAGCGGCGAGCCGGTCGGCGGTGCCAGGGCGCTGGCGCTGATCGATGCCCAGCGTGCGCTGCCGGTGCACGACACCGAAATCGCACCGCCCGAGCCACTGTTCCTGCCCAAGGCCGAACTGGAAGCCAACCTGCTGGAGCCCGCCGCCGAGCCGTTCAGCGCCATCGAGCTGATCGAACAGCAGCGTGAACTCGACCTGAGCAACAGCTGGTTGCGCCCGGTGGTCATGAGCCAGGGTCACCCGCTTGCCGAGCCCGGCCCAGGCCCCTCCCCGCGCCCGCTGTTCCTGCCTATCGCCGAGTTCGAGACGAACCTGCTGGACCCGGCCCCCGAACCCTTCGACGAAACCACGCTGGCCAAGCAGCAGAATGACCTGGCGTTCGACATCCACTGGGCGCGCCCGGTGGTGCTGAACAACGTTCGCGTTCACGCCTGAGGTTGCGCAAGCTCAGCGGCAGATCTGCCAGCGGCCCATATCGAGGTGGAAGTGATTGTGGTGCGCGGCGTTGTAGTCTGGCCCCAGCACGGTACTGAAGCGTTCACAGGCCACCTGCTGCACCTGACGTAGGAAATCAGCTTTCTGCCCCCCCGCTTGCCAGTCCCGAGCCAGTACGATGCGCTGCCCGTCCTGCAAGCGAAAACCACTGATGTCCAGGGCATTGGCGGTGGCGTGCTGACTGAGCCGGCCTTGTTTGCGGTGATAGACATTGCGGCAGGCAAAACTGCCCAGGTGGTCGACCTGCGTCACCCGCTGCCCCAATACCCGCTGCGCCACCGGTTGCAGCCCATGCTGCTCGAACAGCGCGTAAGCCACCGCCAACGGGCAACTGGCCAGGAAGCTGCTGCTGAGCCGCGCCTGACCGCCCTCGATGCGCCATACGTTGCGCAGCGGGCAATTGGCCGAGGCCGGGCTGTCGGCTTGCGCCCGGTACCGCAGATCGCTGGTTTCCAGTGCCTGACGGCATAGCGCGGGGTCATCGCGCAGGCGCGACAGCTTGAAGGTGGTGAGCAGGTTCGGCGGCTGGCGCACGTCCAGCGGCGCCCAGGGGTTCCAGGCAGCCGGCAGGCGCCAGCCAAAATGCCAGGCCAAGCCTGCCAGCAGTGACAGGCCCAGCAACAGTGCCAGCAAGGCACGCATGGCGATTCAGCGGCGGAACAGGTCGTTGAGCTGGGCAAAGGGCAGCGCCTGTTCACCGTAGCCGAACGTGCCCTCGTCACGAATCTCCAACGCGGCCCGGTGGAAAGCCCCCAGCGCCGCACGGGCCAGCGACGAGCCGACACTGATGCGGCGCACCCCAAGGTCTTGCAACTGGTTGACGCTCAGGGTCACGCCCGCCAGCCCCATCAGCACATTGACCGGCTTGGGCGCCACCGCCTGCACCACCGCGCGAATTTCTTCGACGGTGCGCAGCCCTGGCGCGTAGAGCACATCGGCCCCGGCCTCGGCATATGCTTGCAGGCGCAGGATGGTGTCATCCAGGTCCAGGCGCCCATGCAGCAGGTTTTCTGCCCGGGCGCACAGGGTGAACGGAAACGGCAGGCTACGCGCTGCCTGAACCGCCGCGCGGACGCGTTCCACAGCCAGGCCATGGTCATAGATAGGGGCTTCACTGCGCCCGCTGGCGTCTTCGATGGAACCCCCTACAAGACCCGCCTCGGCGGCCCGCAGGATGGTCTGTGCGCAGTCTTCGGGCAGGTCGCCGAAGCCGTTCTCCAGGTCGGCGGCTACCGGCAAGGCCGTGGCATCGACAATGGACCCGGCGTTATCCAGGGTTTCGTCCAGGCTCAAGGCACCTTCGGCATCCGGTCGGCCCAGGCTGAACGCCAGGCCCGCGCTGGTCGTGGCCAGCGCCTCGAAGCCCAGGCTGGCGAGCAGCTTGGCGGAGCCGGCATCCCACGGGTTGGGGATGACGAAGGCACTGTCGCGTTCGTGCAGTGCCTTGAAGGCTTCGGCTCGCAGGGTTTGCACATCCATGGTCTCAACCTCAGGCAGTCAGGAGTGGTCAGAGTAGTCCCAGTTGTTCGACCTCAGGGGCGCGTGGCAATTCCGGCAAAGGTGCAAGGCCAGGCAGGCGCTGCATCAGACGTTGATGAAAACGCTGGGCCAACGCCGCAGCCAGGCGGTTATCCGAGGTGTGCAGGAAGATGTAGGGGCTACGACCTTCCTCGACCCAACTGGCCACCTTGGCCACCCAGGGCGTCAGGAAGGCTTCGTTGGCTTCAAGCTGCGGATGGCCAATGAAACGTACCTGCGGATGCTGGCTGAAGGCGGCCGGGCGTGGCGGCACCTTGGGTTTCTTGGCCTGGGCATGCAGCACGGCGGGCTCGCGCGAGGTGCAACTGAACAACGCCCGCGGGTCGAGGCAGATGCGCTCGACACCACGCTCGAGCAACAGCCGGTTGAGCTGCCGCTCCTCTTCACCGCGCGCAAAAAAAGCCTCGTTGCGCACTTCGACGGCCAACGGTACACCCACTTGATCCAGAAAATGGCTCAACTCTGCCAGGCGCGAAGGCCCGAATAACGCAGGCAACTGCAGCCAGTAAGGCGATACCCGTTCACCCAGCGGTGCCATCAAACGGGTGAAGGCAGCGGCCGCGTCCAGCTGATCGCGCAGGTCTCCCCCATGGCTGACCTCGCGAGGGAATTTGGCGGTGAAACGAAAGTGCGCCGGCATCGTCTGCGCCCAGCGTGCCACGGTGGCGGGTGCGGGGCTGGCGTAGAAGGTGGTATTGCCTTCGACAGCGTTGAACACCTGGCTGTACAGGCCAAGGTACTCAGCGGCTCGGGCATCGGCGGGGTACAGGTAGTCGCGCCAGGCGTTTTCGCTCCATGACGGACAACCCAGAAAATAAGGCAGAAGAGAAGGAATCATCCCTCAAATGTACAGGTCGAGCCCCAGTACTTCCATGTCCCAATCGGTAAAACCGGCCGTGCTCAGGTAGCTCGCCAACGCAGTGGCGGTACGCCGGTCACGGGCGCGAGGGAAGATCATGTCTTGCTGACGGGCTGGCAGGCCACCGCTGCGACGGCGAATGGCCGCCTCCTGGGCCAGCTCACCCTGCTCGCCGCTGTCGATGACGTCGGCATCTTCGATGGCCTCATCGCGCACCGACGCTTTGCGCGGTGTGCGCTTGATCGGGTAGGACTGCGATGAGAAACCGTCGATACGCATGGCGTGAACACTCAGAACCGATGATGGCAATTTAGCAGCATCAGAGTTACGTCGCTAATGCTTGAGTGATAACTGGACCACAGTTCGCGAGAAAGGTTTTAGCGTCATCGGCGATAACCGACGAACAACACTCAGCGCTTCTTGGGTGTCGCTACATTATCGCGCAAGTACACAGGTTGCGCCTGCTCGGCGCCGATCGCCTCGCCGCGCGCCCAGGCAAAGCTGGCCAGGCTGAGGATATCCAGGGCATTGGGCAACGCCGCCGCATTGCTGGCGGCGACGTGCACAGCCAGGCGCTCGGCATAGCCCCAACCGGTACCGGCACCGAACCACTCGGCGGTGCTGGCGTCGGGCAGCGCCACGCGCTCGGGCGGCAGTACCGCTTCCTGGCCGACCAGGCGCATTTCGCCGGCGCTGGCCTGGTAGCAGCCCCAGTACACCTCGTCCATGCGCGCATCGATGGCGGCCGCCACGTGCTGCGCACCCTGCTCGCGCAACGCACCTTGCGCCAGCGCGGCCAGGTTGGACACCGGCAGTACCGGGCGCTCGAGGGCGAACGCCAGGCCCTGGACCACACCGATGGCGATCCGCACGCCGGTGAAGGCCCCCGGGCCACGGCCGAACGCGATGGCATCCAGCGCATTCAAGGCCACCCCCGAGTCAGCCAGCAGCTGTTTGATCATCGGCAGCAACTTCTGCGCGTGCTGACGTGGGATCACCTCGTAATGGCTGGTTACCTTGCCGTCATGCAACAAGGCGACGGAACAGGCTTCGGTGGCGGTATCCAGGGCCAGCAGGGTGGTCATCGAACGGGTTTCCAGGTGCAGGGAAAAGAGCGCCAGTATAAACGACAACGGCCCGCAAGCGGGCCGTTGTGATGCAAGGCGATGGATCAGCTCAGGGCTGCCAGTACCTTGGCGGTGATGGCGTCGACCGAACCGACACCTTCGATGTGGCTGTACTTCGGCTTGCCAGCATTTGCAGCCGACAGCTTCTGGTAGAACTCGACCAGCGGCTTGGTCTGGGTGTGGTAGACCGACAGGCGATGACGCACGGTTTCTTCCTTGTCGTCGTCGCGCTGGATCAGGTCTTCGCCGGTCACGTCGTCCTTGCCTGCCACTTTCGGCGGGTTGTACTGAATGTGGTAGGTGCGGCCCGAGGCCAGGTGCACACGGCGACCGGCCATACGGCCAACGATTTCTTCATCGTCAACGGCGATTTCGACCACGGCGTCGATGTCGACACCGGCGGCGACCATGGCTTCAGCCTGCGGAATGGTCCGTGGGAAGCCGTCGAACAGGCAGCCGTTGGCGCAATCCGGCTGGGCGATGCGCTCCTTTACCAGGCTGATGATCAGATCGTCGGAGACCAGTTGGCCGGCATCCATGACTTTCTTCAGTTCCAGGCCCAGCGGGGTACCGGCCTTGACGGCGGCACGCAGCATGTCACCGGTGGAGATCTGTGGAATACCGAACTTTTCGGTGATGAACTTTGCCTGAGTACCTTTACCGGCCCCGGGAGCTCCCAGCAGAATTACGCGCATCTCGTGCTCCTCAAATTTTTTTATGAAATTCAATGGATTCGGCAACCAGGGCCAAGTCCGGAAAATCGGGTATGACCATAAATCGGTCAGAAGGCTGCTCAAGATACACAGCGCCCGGCAGCCAGACAAGCGTCCCAAAGTTGCAGGAATGCGCCACTTGCGACCTGCCCGGCAAGCGGTTGCGCTCAGCGCAACCGCCCTCCCCATTCCTGATGGCCTCCCTCCTTACACCTGCGCCTGGCAAACCAGAGGCGGCCTCAGCCGGTATTGCGCAGGCCCGCGGCAATGCCCGCCACGGTGACCAGCAAGGCCTGCTCCAGCGGGCTGTCCAGAGCGGCTTCGCGCCTGCGCGAGCGCGCCAGCAGCTCGGCCTGAAGACGGTGCAGCGGGTCCAGGTAAGTGTTGCGCAGGCTGATGAATTCCAGGGTCTCGGGGCTGTGCGCCAGTAGCACCGGCTGCCCGGTCAAGCCCAGTACCACCTGGCAGGACTGCGACAATAGGTCGCGCAGGCGCACACCTAAAGGAAGCAACTCCGGTTGCACCAGACGTTCGTCGTAGGCCTCTGCGATTTGTGCATCGGCCTTGGCCAGCACCATCTCCAGCATGTCGATCCGGGTGCGGAAGAACGGCCATTGTTCGCGCATCTGCGCCAACAGTTCGCCCTGGCCGCGTTGCAAGGCATTGTTCAAAGCGGTTTCCCAGCCCAGCCAGGCTGGCAGCATCAGGCGCGTCTGGGTCCAGCCGAAGATCCACGGGATGGCTCGCAGGCTCTCGATGCCGCCGGCGCGGCGCTTGGCCGGGCGGCTGCCCAAAGGCAGGCGCCCCAACTCCTGCTCCGGCGTCGACTGGCGGAAATACTCGACAAAATCGGGGTTGTCGCGCACCACGCTGCGATACGCCTGCACCCCGTCAGCAGCCAGTTGGTCCATCACCTCACGCCAGGCAGGCTGCGGCGGGGGTGGCGGTAACAAGGTGGCTTCCAGCACGGCCGCCAGGTACAGGTTGAGGTTTTGTTCGGCGATGCCGGGCAAACCGAACTTGAAGCGGATCATCTCGCCCTGCTCGGTGGTGCGGAACCGCCCAGCCACCGAGCCCGGTGGCTGCGACAGGATCGCCGCGTGCGCCGGGCCGCCGCCACGGCCAACGGTGCCGCCACGGCCGTGGAACAACAACAACTCGACTTGATGCTCGCGGCAGATGCGCACCAGGTTTTCCTGGGCCCGGTACTGTGCCCAGGCGGCTGCCGTGGTGCCGGCGTCCTTGGCGGAGTCGGAATAGCCGATCATCACTTCCTGCGGGCCGCGCAGGCCGGCGCGATAGCCCGGCAGGCCGAGCAGGCGCTGCATCACCGGGCCGGCGTTGTCCAAGTCGGCCAAGGTCTCGAACAGCGGTACCACGCGCATCGGGCGGGTCAGCCCGGCTTCCTTGAGCAGCAGTTGCACCGCCAGCACATCCGACGCGGCACCGGCCATGGAGATGACATAGGAGCCCAACGAAGCGGCCGGCGCCGCCGCAATTTCCCGGCAGGTGGCCAGCACCTCGGCGGTTTCCGCCTGGGGCTGGAAGTGCGCCGGCAGCAGCGGCCGGCGGTTTTTCAGTTCGGCCAGGAGGAACGCGATACGTTGCTCTTCATCCCAGTCGGCGTAGCGCCCCAAACCCAGGTAATCGGTGATCTCGGTCAGGGCATCGCGGTGCCGGGCAGCGTCCTGGCGCACGTCCAGGCGACCCAGGTACAGGCCAAAGGTCACGGCACGGCGCAGGCAGTCGAGCAGCGGCCCTTCGGCGATCACGCCCATGCCGCATTCATGCAGCGATTGATAGCACAGCTCCAGCGGCGCGATCAGGTCGCGGTTGTCCACCAGCACTTCGGCACCGGCGGGCTGGCTGCTGGTCAAGGCGGCATGCGCCCAGGCGCGGGTCGCCCGCAGGCGCTCACGCAATTGTTTGAGCACGGCGCGGTAAGGTTCGGCGCTGTCGCCGACCCGCTCACGCAGCGCGCTGCTGGCGTGTTGCATGGACAATTCTGCAGCCAAGGCGTCGATATCGCGCAGGAACAGGTCGGCCGCCATCCAGCGCGCCAGCAACAGCACTTCGCGGGTGACTGCGGCCGTGACATTGGGGTTGCCGTCGCGGTCGCCGCCCATCCAGGAGGCGAAGCGGATCGGTGCGGCCTCCAGCGGCAGGCGCAGGCCGGTGGCATCGTGCAGCGCCTTGTCGACCTTGCGCAGGTGGTTGGGGATGGCCTGCCACAAGGAATGCTCGATCACCGCGAAGCCCCACTTGGCCTCGTCCACCGGGGTGGGCCGGGTACGGCGGATCTCTTCGGTGTGCCAGGCTTCGGCGATCAGCCGGCGCAGGCGCTCGCGCACCTGCTGGCGCTCACCAGGGGTCAGGTCGCGATGGTCCTGGGCTGCCAACTGAGCGGCGATGGCATCGTACTTCTGGATCAAGGTGCGCCGCGCGACCTCGGTGGGGTGGGCCGTCAGCACCAGCTGGATATCCAGCTTGGCCAACTGCCGGGCCAAGGCGTCGTTGCCATGCCCGGCCTGCTTCAGGCGTGCCAGCAGCTCGGGCAGCACCCGTGCTTCGAACGGCTCTGACTGGTCGGCATCGCGACGGCGGATCAACTGGTACTGCTCGGCCATGTTGGCCAGGTTGAGAAACTGGTTGAACGCCCGGGCCACTGGCAGCAAGTCTTCATCGGCCAGGTCCGCCAGGGTCGAGCTCAATTGCTCGCCAGCCACCCGGCGGTCGGCCTTGGCGCTGTGACGAATGGCTTCGATCTTCTGCAAAAACGCATCCCCGTGCTGCTGACGAATGGTTTCGCCGAGCAACTCCCCCAACACATGGACATCTTCACGCAAACGCACATCGATATCGGTCATTGGCCCTCTCTGTGGCGCAGCCTTGGCGCACTCGTTCAGGAAACAGCACTGGGCCAAGAGTGCCCACAGCCAAGCGTCGATGGCAAGCGCCCCAGCCAAGCCGCGATCGGCAAAGCAAACTAAAGTGCAAGCAGAGCACTCCGATGCAATGCAGCCTTTCGAGGCGTTGACAGAGGTCATCATGAAAATCCGTGAACTCGCCCAGCACTGGGAACAGAATGCCGCAGGTACCCTGAGCCGTACCGGCCATGTACTGCATCTGGACCTGGAGTCGGAGGCGCGCCTGGCCGCGCTGATCGACATGTACCCCAAACGTACCGCCGAAGAACTGCTCGGCGAACTGGTGGCGGCAGCCCTTGAGGAACTGGAAGCCAGCTTCCCTTATGTACAGGGGCGCCAGGTTATCGCCACCGATGAAGAAGGTGACCCACTGTTCGAAGACATCGGCCCTACCCCGCGTTTTCTGTCGTTGTCTCGCCGTCACCTGCATGAACTCAGCAGCACTGCTGACGACAGCGAAACATAACCACCCCACCCCCTGTTCCGGGCCTGCAAGGCCCGGAATACCGCCCATGGCGCTGAAAGTTCCGGGCAAACCTCACTGACCAATCAGTCAGAAAAAGTTATCCGTCAACGGCACTTTTTTCTGAACTATTCGAAAAACGCCCGAGTCCGAGCAAATAGCCATCACGCTAAAACCCTGCACACTGCCCTCGTGCACCGTTCAGCTGAAGTACACGGCAACTGTCAGGGAATAAGCGATGGACTGCTACGGACATCGTCGTTATCAGGAGTGATCCAATGGAGCTGACCACCATGAAGACCCGCACTTTCAAACCCTCATCCACTCATGTGCGCGGGTTCAAGCTGGCCGCGCTGGCCCTGGGCAGTAGCCTGGTCCTGGCCGGTTGTGCGGGCAACCCGCCCACCGAGCAGTATGCCGTTACCCAGTCCGCCGTGAACTCTGCCGTCAGCGCCGGCGGTACCGAGTTCGCTGCCGTTGAAATGAAAGCGGCCCAGGACAAGTTCAAGCAGGCTGAAATCGCCATGCATGACAAGAAGTACGACGACGCCAAGCGTCTGGCCGAACAAGCCGAATGGGACGCCCGCCTCGCCGAACGCAAGGCTCAGGCGGCCAAGGCCCAGAAGGCCGTGCAGGATGCCCGCCAGGGCGTTCAGGACGTACGTGAGGAAGGCCTGCGCAGCGCTCAGTGAGCCCTGCCCGACTTCCCTTAGCCTTCGCACTCGATCAAAGGATGAACACTATGCGCAAACACGTCATGATTCCCGCCCTGCTGGCCCTGAGCGTCGGTCTTGCTGCCTGCTCGCACGACCCGAACGCCAACCTTGAATCGGCCCGCACCAACTTCTCCGCGCTGCAGAGCGACCCGCAGTCGAGCAAGGTCGCGGCGCTGGAAACCAAGGATGCCCAGGACTGGCTGAACAAGGCCGACAAGGCCTACATGGATCGCGAGGACCAGAAAAAGGTCGACCAACTCGCCTATCTGACCAACCAGCGGGTCGAGGTCGCCAAGCAGACCATCGCCCTGCGCACCGCCGAAGGCGAACTGAAAAACGCCTCCGCCCAACGCGCCCAGGCCAAACTGGATGCCCGCGATGCGCAGATCGCCAAGCTGCAGGACAGCCTCAATGCCAAGCAGACCGACCGCGGTACGCTGGTCACCTTCGGCGACGTGCTGTTCGACTTCAACAAGGCCGTGCTCAAGAGCAACGCCTACCCCAACGTGACCAAACTGGCCCAGTTCCTTCAGGAAAACCCGGAGCGCAAGGTGATCGTAGAGGGCTACACCGACAGCGTCGGTTCGGCCAACTACAACCAGACCCTCTCCGAGCGCCGCGCCGCTGCCGTGCGCATGGCGCTGGTACGTGCAGGCGTAGACCCAGCACGCATCGTCGCTCAGGGCTACGGCAAGGAGTACCCGGTGGCTGACAACGGCAGCAACTCGGGCCGTGCACAGAACCGTCGGGTAGAGGTGACCATCTCCAACGACAACCAGCCGGTGGCACCGCGCTCGGTGAGCCAGGCGCAGTAAGGCTGGCTAGTTGAATGAAAAAACCCCGCCTTGATGGCGGGGTTTTTCATTGGTCTGCCCGCGAAAGGTCAGGTGCAGCAACGCAGATTGCAGCTCACTGCACCTGCTGCGGTGTGTCCTCGCCCATGCAACGCACCGCACGCTTGCGGTCGTCGACCAGCACGCCGGTCAGGCCTTTCTGTTGGGTATCGAACAGCACCAGCACACCGTCCACGCACTGGGCCACCTGTGGGGCCGGGTCGAGCGAGACTTTGTAATCCTCGCCTGGCAGGGTCTTGAGCATGGTGAAATCCTGCAGCAACAGGGCGTCTTCAGGCTTGGCGAAATGCAGGTAACCGTAGTACCAGAGGGCCCCCACCGTCACGATGATGCTGCCGACGCCGGTCAGGATCAGCGGGATGGCGTTGCGTTCTTCACTCATTGCTTGTTCTTCTCGTCAGGGTAATTGGGCACTTCGGCAAGCCGCCGCAGGCCGTTGAAATGACTCGGGTCGTCCAAAAAGCGCAGCATCACCTGGCGCCACACCGGGTCAGCGAAGGTCTGCACATGGCCGCCACGGATCAGTTGCAGTACCCGCGGCGGTGGCGCGTGCTGGTACAGGCGGATGCCGTTGTCCATCGGCACCAGGTGGTCGTCGATACTGTGGAAGAACAGCTTCGGCGGGCCGTCCAGGCGCTCGACCGAACGGATCGCACTGTCACCGTCGGGCACCAGCCACGACAGCGGCACCTGCAACGGCCAGGTCATCCACGACGTACTCAGGGCAAACCGCCCGACCGCACGGTAGCTGGCCGGCACGCCATCGAACACCAGTGCGCTGAAGCGCTGGCGCTGCTCGGGGTGGGCCGCCAGGTAGTGGATGGCCATGGCGCCGCCCAGGCTCTGCCCCAGCAGCACCAGTGGCTTGCCCTTGACCTCGGGCGCCTGGTCCAGCCAGCCCAAGGCCGCCGCAATGTCCTGGTAGACCTCCGGCAAACCCGGTTTGCCCTGAGACAGCCCATAACCCCGGTAGTCGACCATCAGTACCTGGTAACCCTGCTCCGGCAGCCAGTAGCTGCCCCCCAGATGGCCGGCCAGGTTGCCGCCGTTGCCATGCAGGTGCAACACCGTGCCCTTGACCTCGACACCGGCCTTGGCCGGCAGCCACCAGCCATGCAGGCGCAAACCGTCGGCGGTGGTCAGAGTAACGTCACGGTATTCCAGCTTGGCCCTTTCCGGCGTGAACGGTTGGCCCGGCTCGGGGTAGAACAACAGGCTGCTGCACCCGCTCAGGCCCAGCAGGAGCACACCGAGTACCAGCAGGCGGCAGCGCTCAGAGAATGTTCGCGTAGTCGGCTTCAATGCGATCCAGGCTCAGGTGGTTGAGGAAGTTGGAGAAGCACATCCAGGCCGACAGCGCGTTGAGGTCACGGAACTGTTCGGGCAAGTACTTGGGCGGTTCCACCAGCCCTTCCTCGACCAGTTGGCGCAGGGTGCGCATGTCTTCCAGGGTGGTCTTGCCACAGAACAGCAGCGGGATCTGCTCGAGCTTGCCCTTCTTCACGGCCAACTGAATGTAGTTGTAAACCATGATGAAGCCCTTGAGGTAGGACAAGTCCTTGGTGAATGGCAGCCCATTGGGCACCGAGCCGCGGAACACCCGGCTGGCGTTGCTGTAGCTCTGCGCCATTTCAAAGCCCTGGGCGCGGAAAAACTCGAATACCTGAAGGAAATCGGCGCCTTCCTCGACCATGTGGATGGCGCGCGTGCGGTTGGTGAGCTTGCGCAGGCGGCTGGGGTAAGAGGCGAAGGCAATCACCTCCATGAGAATCGCCAGCCCTTCCTGGGTCACCGTCGACGAGGGTGGCCCTTTGGCCAGGAAGGTGCAGATCGGCTGGTTGAGGCCGTTGAGCGTGGTGCCGACATGCACCAGCCCCTCGTGCACCTCCAGCGCACGCACGTCGCGGCTGTTGAACATGGCGTCGGCGCGCACCTTGATGTAGTCGGCCCCTGCCGCTGCGTCGGCGACGATGCCGTCGGACTCGAACACACGGATAGTTTCTTCGGCCTCGCCGAACACCTTGTTCAGGCGGCGCTGGAGGATGTCCACGGCCTCCTTGGCGGTCAGGTTCTTCGGCTCGTCCTTGAGGTCGCCACGGCCATCGATGTTGTTCAGGTAGTCCGAAAGCATCAGGCCCAGGTCGGCCAAGGTCGGGTCACCGGCATGGAAGGCGTCGGAGGCGGCGCCGTAGAGCTCCTGCGAGATCAGCCCGAAGTCTTCAGTGCCACGCGCCTCGAGCATGCGCACCACCATGCGGTACTCCTTGCACATGCGCCGCATGATCTGCCCGACCGGGTTGAACTGGCCCAGCCGGCGGGTGATGTCGCGCTCGATGCTCTGGAATTCGGCCTTGACCGCACTGGAGTCGAACGACAACGGGCGCGACTGGTAATAGGCGCGGTCTACGGCAGGTGGCTCTTTGCCCTTGGCCTTGAGGAAGCCGTGGCGGATGTTGTCGTCCCACTTCACTGCATCGAGCACACGAATGGGGGTCTGCGCCGCGACGATGCGGTCGGACAGTGCACGGATGGTCTGTTGGTACTCGTCCACTGAGGACTCCTTGCTAGAGGGCACTACAGGCAACTACTTGCCGCTGCGCTGGAAGCGCGCCACCTCGACGAACAGGTCGGAGTTGGCCGGGTCGTCCAGATAGGCCAGCACCCGCGCCGATGGGCTGTCGATCAGCACGCCCTCACCATTGTCTTCCGGCACCTCGGTGCTGCGCCCAGTCAGTTCTTTCTTCTCGACAGCCTGCTGCACCTGCTCGACATCGAGGTTGTACACCACCAGTTCCTTGCCATCGATGACTTCGAAACCGCCAATCAGGAAATTACCGCCCAGGCGCTTGGGCACGCCGGCCGAGAGGTACCAGCGATTGCCGTGGCGCGACACGGTGAACACATACGCTTCGGGGGCCTTGCCCTTGGCCGTGGCCACGGCCTTGTAGGCATCGCCGCCACTGCGGCTGATCGCAAGTTTCAGCGGCTCGCCCCAGGCGTCCTTGCTGCTCCATTTGCCGAGCAGAGCCTTGGGCGCGGCCTGGTTGCTCGGCAACGGCTCGTGAAAGGTCACCAGACAACCGCCTAGCAGCAGGAATGACAGAGTCAACAACACCACACGCCAGGCTTTCATCAGGTTCTCCTTGAAAATTCAGGTCTGTGCTCAGGCCGATGCCAACACCAGGTGCAGGTAACGGGTAAGCATAGCGAGCATCTGCCCATCGGCTTGCGCGTTCGCATCCTTGAGCAGGCCCTGATATTCCATCTGCTCGATAATCGCCGTCAACATCTGGGCGTCCTGTTCCGGTTGCCGCGACCCGACCACCTGCAGCAACTGTCGGGTACCGTGCAGAAGGATCTGCTCGTGGGCGCACACCAGTTCGGCCAGACGTGGGCACAGCAGCGCCTCCTGGCGGAATGCCTGCTCGGCCATGAGGAAGTCGCGGCGATTGAGCAACTGGCGGGACACATAGTCAGCGGTCATGCGCGCCACTTCGTCGGCCAGCCGCGCCCTCGCCTGCGGGCTGCCATCACCCTGGGCCAGCATCTGGCGCAGCACTACCTCAGTGTTGGCCCAGAGCTTGGCCATGTAGGCGGCGCTGCGCTCGACGTACTGGGCGAAGGTATCGGTGAGCAGGTCCTCGATGTCCTTGAAGTAATAGGTGGTGGCCGACAATGGCACACCCGCCTCGGCGGCCACCGCGCGGTGGCGCACACCACGTACACCATCGCGCACGACGATGCGCATGGCGGCGTCGAGGATCAGTTGGCGGCGCTGCTCGCTGCCTTGGCGGGCAGTCTTGCGGCCTTGGTATTGCACGCTTTCGGCGACGGCGGTGGCGATGCCGGCGGCGCCTTGCGGGGCGATTACGGGGGACACGGGGTTACCTCACGGACGGTGTGCTGGCTGCGACGGCCCTTGCGCAGGTTTACCCGCGAAAAAGCGCGCACTGACAACATAAAGCTTCAGGCACGAAAAAGCCGCCCCTAGAGGCGGCTTTCTCAGATCACTCAGGCCTGCGGACGCATATGTGGGAACAGGATCACATCGCGAATCGACGGCGAGTTGGTCAGCAGCATCACCAGGCGGTCGATGCCGATGCCTTCACCGGCGGTCGGCGGCATGCCGTACTCCAGGGCACGGACGAAGTCGGCATCGTAGTGCATGGCTTCGTCGTCACCGGCATCTTTCTCGGCCACCTGGGCCAGGAAGCGCTCGGCCTGGTCTTCGGCATCGTTGAGCTCGGAGTAGGCGTTGGCGATCTCGCGGCCACCGATGAACAGCTCGAAGCGGTCGGTCACGGCCGGGTTGTCGTCGTTGCGACGGGCCAGCGGCGAGACTTCGAACGGGTATTCGGTAATGAAGTGCGGCTGCTCCAGTTTGTGCTCGACCAGCTCTTCGAAAATCATCACCTGCAACTTGCCCAGGCCTTCATGGCCGAGCACCTTGGCACCGGCTTTCTTGGCGATGTCACGGGCCTTGTCGACGTCCTGCAGGTCGGCGGCGGTCAGCTCGGGGTTGTACTTGAGGATCGAGTCGAACACCGACAGGCGCACGAACGGCTCGCCAAAGTGGAACACCTTGTCGCCGTAAGGTACGTCGGTGCTGCCCAGCACCAGCTGCGCCAGCTCGCGGAACAGTTCCTCGGTGAGGTCCATGTTGTCGTTGTAGTCGGCGTAGGCCTGGTAGAACTCGAGCATGGTGAACTCGGGGTTATGCCGGGTTGAAACGCCTTCGTTACGGAAGTTGCGATTGATCTCGAAGACTTTCTCGAAACCACCGACCACCAGGCGCTTGAGGTACAGCTCCGGCGCGATGCGCAGGAACATGGCCATGTCCAGGGCGTTGTGGTGGGTTTCGAACGGCTTGGCCGCGGCGCCGCCGGGGATGGTCTGCAGCATCGGCGTTTCGACTTCGAGGAAGTCGCGCTCGATCAGGAACTTGCGAATGTGCGAGATCACCTGCGAGCGAACGCGGAAGGTGTGGCGGGTTTCTTCGTTGACCATCAGGTCGACGTAACGCTGACGGTAGCGCTGTTCGGTGTCGGTCAGGCCGTGGTGCTTGTCGGGCAGCGGACGCAGCGACTTGGTCAGCAGGCGCACGTTGGTCATCTCGACGTACAGGTCGCCCTTGCCGGAACGGGCCAGGGTGCCTTCGGCGCTGATGATGTCGCCCAGGTCCCAGGTCTTGACGGCGGCCAGGGTTTCTTCTGGCAGGGTCTTGCGGTTGACGTAGACCTGGATACGACCGGTCATGTCCTGGATGACCATGAACGAGCCACGGTTGAGCATGATGCGCCCGGCAACCTTGACCGGAATCGCTGCAGCTTCCAGTTCTTCCTTGGTCTTGTCGGCGTACTGCTTCTGCAGGTCGTTGCAGTAGCTGTCGCGACGGAAGTCATTGGGGAAGGCATTGCCCTTGGCGCGCTCTGCGGCAAGTTTTTCCTTGCGCAGGGCGATCAGGGCGTTTTCTTCCTGTTGCAGGTCTTGCGGTGCGCTATTGAGGTCGCTCATGTGGTCACATCTTCCATCAGGGAATTCATTGCCCTCGCCCGCAGGCGAGGGTCTTCTCAGCAGGAGTGAAGCTTACAGGCCCTGTTTCAGGCTGGCTTCGAGGTATTCGTCGATGTCGCCGTCGAGCACCTTGTTGCAGTCGCTGCGCTCAACGTTGGTGCGCAGGTCCTTGATCCGCGACGCGTCGAGCACGTACGAGCGGATCTGGTGGCCCCAACCGATGTCCGACTTGCTGTCTTCCAGGGCTTGGGAAGCGGCGCTGCGCTTCTGCATTTCCAGCTCGTACAACTTGGCCCGCAGCATTTTCATGGCGGTGTCTTTGTTGGCGTGCTGGGAGCGTTCGTTCTGGCAGCTGACCACGGTGTTGGTCGGCACGTGGGTGATACGCACCGCCGAGTCAGTGGTGTTGACGTGCTGACCACCGGCACCGGAGGAGCGGTAGGTGTCGATGCGCAGGTCGGACGGGTTGATCTCGATCTCGACCTTGTCGTCGATTTCAGGCGATACGAACACGGCCGAGAACGAGGTGTGGCGACGAGCGCCGGAGTCGAACGGGCTCTTGCGCACCAGGCGGTGTACGCCGATTTCGGTACGCAGCCAGCCGAAGGCGTATTCGCCCTTGATGTGCACGGTAGCGCCCTTGATGCCGGCGACTTCACCTTCGGACAGTTCCATGATGGTGGCATCGAAGCCGCGCTTGTCCGCCCAGCGCAGGTACATGCGCAGCAGGATGTTGGCCCAGTCCTGGGCTTCGGTGCCGCCGGAACCGGCCTGGATGTCCAGGTAAGCGTTGTTCATGTCCATCTCGCCGCTGAACATGCGGCGGAATTCCAGCTGGGCGAGGGATTCTTCCAGGCGCTGCAGCTCGGCGACCACGTCGTCGACGGCGCCTTCGTCGTTCTCTTCGACGGCCATGTCCAGCAGGTCGCGGCAATCGCTCAGGCCACCGGCGAGTTCATCCAGTGTACCGACGATGGTTTTCAGCGACGCAAGCTCACGGCCCAGTTCCTGGGCGTACTCGGGCTTGTTCCAGACGCTGGGGTCTTCCAGCTCGCGGTTGACTTCGATCAGGCGGTCATGCTTGTGATCGTAGTCAAAGATACCCCCGAATGGACTGGGAACGCTCGGTGAGGTCCTTGATGGTGTTCAGGATCGGTTGGATTTCCATGGGGGGAGGCTCTCGTGCGAATTCGGTGAAAAGCCTGCGAGTATAACTGAGTCAGACGCGGGGCGGCAGACCCGCCGGGCGGTAGGTTTGGGGGATTTACGATGTGTTGGGCTATAGGCTTTCGGCGCCTGGGAGATCGAGCGCCGCGCGGGCGGCGCTCGATCTCGCCATCAGGCAATCCCCACCTGATTACGCCCGCTGTTCTTGGCCTGGTACAAGCCCTTGTCCGCCGCCGAAATCAGCTGCCGGCAATGCCCGCCAACCGCCGGCGTCTGCGTCGCCAGGCCAATGCTCACGGTCAACCGCGCATCAGCCGCTGGCGCCGTATGGGCAATACCCAACCCCACCACGGTCTGGCGCAATTTCTCGGCAATCAGCCGCGCGCCACCCGGGGATGTATTGGGCAGCACCAGGGCAAACTCCTCGCCCCCATAGCGCGCCGGCAGATCGGTCGGCCGCGAACACGAGCCGCGAATCGCTTCGGCCACCTGGCGCAACGCCTCGTCACCGGCCAGGTGGCCGAAGTTATCGTTGTAGGCCTTGAAGTAGTCGACGTCGATCATCAGCAACGACAGCTGCTGCTGCTCGCGCATGGCCCGGCGCCATTCCAGCTCCAGGTACTCGTCGAAATGGCGCCGGTTGGAAAGCCCGGTCAGGCCATCGGAATTCATCAGCCGCTGCAGCATCAGGTTGGAATCGAGCAACTGTTGCTGGCTCACACGCAGGGCGCGGTAGGCTTCGTCACGCTGGAGCAAAGTCAGGTAGGAGCGTGAGTGGTAGCGAATACGCGCCACCAGCTCGATGTTGTCTGGCAACTTGACCAGGTAGTCGTTGGCCCCCGCAGCAAACGCCGCGCTCTTGACCAGCGGGTCTTCCTTGGTCGACAGCACGATGATCGGGATATCCTGGGTAACCGGGTTGTTGCGGTACTCGCGCACCAGGGTCAGCCCATCCAGGCCCGGCATGATCAGGTCCTGCAGGATGACCGTCGGCTTGATGCGCATGGCCTGTGCCACGGCCTGGTGCGGGTCGGCGCAGAAGTGGAAGTCGATGTTGTCTTCGTGGGCCAGGCCACGACGCACCGCTTCGCCGATCATCGCCTGATCGTCGACCAACAGGACCATCGCCGAATTTTCGTTGGCGGTCGCGAAACCTTCGATCGGTAGATCATTCATCCCTATTCACCTGATCACTGCCGGCCAGGCGGCGTGATTCAATACATATCGTCATTTTGCAAAGAATTCCATCAAGCGCCCGGCTATTCGCTCCAGCGGGCGGATTTCCACCGCCGCGTCGATCGCTGCGGCGGCCTTGGGCATGCCGTACACGGCACTGCTGGCCTGGTCCTGGGCGATGGTCAGGAAACCTTGCTGGCGCATCAGCTTCAGGCCCTGGGCACCATCGCGGCCCATGCCCGTGAGTAGCACACCTACGGCATCGCCGCTCCAGTAGCGCGCCACACTTTCGAAGAACACATCGATCGAGGGCCGGTAGATTTCGTTGACCGGTTCGGCAGTGTAGGCCAGCTGGCCGTTTTTCAGCAGGCGGATATGGTGGTTGGTGCCCGCCAGCAACACCTGCCCCGATTGCGGCGGCTCGCCCTCGCAGGCCAGGCGCACCGGCAGGCCTGCTGCGCTGCTGAGCCATTCGGCCATGCCGGCGGCAAACACCTGGTCGACATGCTGGACCAGCACGATGGCCGCCGGAAATGCAGGGGGCAAGCCCTTGAGCAGCACCTCCAGGGCAGCCGGGCCGCCCGCCGACGAGCCAATGGCTACCAGCCCCCGGCGCTGTGATGCTTCGCGCAAGGGCGTGGCAACCGGGCGCGCGGCCGGGCTGCGCTGCTGGCCGATCAGCCAACTGATGTTGAGGATCTTGCGCAGCAACGGCGCCGCCGCCTCTCGGGCATCGCCCGCCCCCAGGGCCGGGGTATCGACCACATCCAGGGCGCCATGGCCCATGGCCTCGAATACCCGGTGCACGTTCTGTTTGCGGTCGACCGTGACGATCACGATGGCACAGGGGGTTTCGCCCATGATCCGCCGCGTCGCCTCCACCCCATCCATCACCGGCATGATCAGGTCCATGAGGATCAGGTCAGGCAACTGCTCGGCGCAGCGCTGCACCGCCTCGGCGCCGTTGCCCGCCACCCAGATCACCTGGTGCGCAGGCTCGAAGGCCAGCGCCCGGCGTAACACCTCGACCGCCATGGGCATGTCATTGACGATGGCGATCTTCACCCCTGAGCACCTCCGATCAACTCCACCACAGCATCCAGCAACGCATCGTCGTGGAAACTGGCCTTTGCCAAATAGTAGTCGGCGCCAGCATCCAGGCCACGCCGTCGGTCTTCCTCACGGTCCTTGTACGACACCACCATCACCGGCAGCGATTGCAAGCGCTGGTCCCGGCGCACCAGGGTGACCAGCTCGATGCCATCCATGCGCGGCATGTCGATATCGGTGATCAACAAGTCGAAGTCGTCGCCGCGCAACGCGTTCCAGCCGTCCATGCCATCTACCGCCACCGCCACGTCGTAACCGCGGTTGCCCAGCAGCTTGCGCTGCAGCTCGCGCACGGTGAGCGAGTCGTCGACCACCAGAATGCGCTTGCGCGCTGCGCCACGGGCGCCACTGCTGCCCCGCTCGATGCGCTCCAGGCTGCCGGTACTGAGCAGTTTTTCCACCGAGCGCAGCAAGTCTTCGACGTCGATGATCAACACCACCGAGCCGTCGTCGAGCAAGGCACCGGAGGAGATGTCCTGGACCTTGCCCAGGCGCGGGTCGAGGGGCATCACCACCAGCACCCGCTCGCCGATCAAGCGTTCTACGGCAACCCCGTAGAGTTGCTCGCGCTCGCGGATCACCACCACCCGCAGGCTGCGCTCATCGTCCTGCCCTGCCGGGCGGTTGAGCAACTGGCTTGCCGCCACCAGGCCGATGTGTCGCCCTTCGTGCCAGAAGTGCTGGCGCCCTTCGATCTGCACGATCTGTTCGGCGGTCACCTCCAAGGTGCGTTCGATATGCGCCAGCGGGAAGGCATACGCTTCGCCGCCCACCTCCACCACCAGGCTGCGCACCACCGACAGGGTCAGCGGCACCTGCAGGTGGAAGCGGCAGCCCTGCCCCGCCAATTGCGTCAACTCGATCGAGCCGCGCAGCTCGCGGATCATGTGCTGCACGGCATCCAGGCCAACCCCGCGCCCCGACACCTCGGTCACGGTGTCGCGCAGGCTGAAACCGGGCAGGAACAGGAACGTCATCAGCTCCGCCTCGCTCATCCGGGCCACCGTGTCGGCCGGCGACATGGCACGCTCGACGATAGCGCTGCGCAGGCGCTCAAGGTCGATACCGGCGCCATCGTCGATCAGCTCTAGGCTGAGCATGCCGGCCTGGTGCGAGGCGCGCAGGCGAATCACGCCCTCCTGCGCCTTGCCTGCCAGCAGGCGCCGCTCGGGCAGTTCGATGCCGTGGTCGACCGCATTGCGCAGCAGGTGGGTCAGCGGTGCTTCGAGTTTTTCCAGCACATCGCGGTCGACCTGGGTCTTTTCGCCTTCGATGACCAGGCGCACCGGCTTGCCCAGGGAGCGCCCAAGGTCACGGACCATGCGGCTCTGCCCGGCCAGTACGTCAGCGAAAGGCCGCATCCGGCAGGCCAGGGCGGTGTCATAGAGCAATTGTGCGCGCTGGCTGGCCTGCCAGCCGAATTCGTCAAGGTCGGCGGCCTGCTGCTGCAAAATCTGCTGGGTTTCGGCCAACAGGCGCTGGGTCTGGGCCAGGGCTTCGAGCACTTCGCTGCTCTGGCCACTGTCTTCCAGTTGCATGCGCAAGCCATCGAGGGCCTGCATGCCTTGGCCATGCATGCGCTTGAGGCGCTGCAAGGTGGCCAGGTAAGGCTTGAGCCGCTGGGTTTCCACCAGCGACTTGCTGGACAGGTCGAGCAAGCTGTTGAGGCGGTCGGCGGTGACCCGCAGCACCCGCTCTGCGCCTTCACCAGCGCGTTTGCCAGCCTTGCGCCGTGGCACGGGTTCAAGCTCGAATTCCGCCTCCATGGGCTCCGCAAAGGGCTCGATGGGCGTTGCTCGTACAGACACTGCCGGCAGGGCCGCTGGCATATGCGCTGGCGCGGCGCCTGGGTCCAGCAAGCTGGCCATCTGTGCGAGAAACACCGGCAGCGTCGCTTGCGCGGCGGTGTCGCCTGGCGTGGCGATGCGCATCAACAGGTCGGTACCCTGCAGCAGCGCATCGATATGCTCGGCACCCAGCCGCAAGCGGCCTTCCTGGGCAGCCACCAGGCAATCTTCCATTACATGGGCAACGCTGACGCCAGCGTCTACCCCGACAATGCGCGCGGCCCCCTTCAGGGAGTGGGCCGCGCGCATGCAGGCTTCCAGCTGGTCGGCCTGGGTGGGGTTGCGCTCCAGGGCCATCAGGCCGGCGCTGAGTACCTGGGTCTGCGCCTCGGCCTCCAGGCTGAACAGCTCGAGCAACGATGCGTCGCGCATTTGCTCTGGGGTCATGAAAGGCTCCGCTGCACGGCAGACAGTAATTGTTGTTCGTCCAGCACGCGCACGCTGCGGCCACGCCACTGCAGCACCGCTGCGGTGAAGCGCGTGGTGTCCTGGCCGCTGTCCAGCAACGCCGGGTCAAGCCGATGAATGCCGTCGATCTCTTCGACTGCCATCACCACCGGCCCACCTTCGGCGGCCAGGATCAGCATGCGCGGCATCTCGCGGCCGCTGCGCTGTTGCCCGGCAGTCGCTTGCACCCCCAGCAGGTCAGCCAGCGAAAGGCACGGCACCAACGCGCCCCGCACGTTGGCGACGCCTTGCAATACCCGCGAACGCTGGTGCGGTAGCGAGTGCACCGCCTGTAAGGGCGCGATCTCTGCCAGGCAGGCGGTCGCCAGGGCCAGCCATTCTTCGCCGAGCCTGAACAACAGCAGGGAGTGGCCGACAGATTGCTCGGCGGCTTGCGCCGCAACGGCCTGGTCATCCTGCAGCAGGGCGTAACGGTCGAGCAGGCGCGTGGCGGCAGCGGCATAGACGTCGCAGTTGCGGCAATGGATGTGCTGCTCCAGCAGCGGGCACTGTTTGTCACCGTGCACGCCGATGCGGTTCCAGCAGTCGTCGATGCGCTCGTCGGCCTGGGCAAGCAGTTGCATCGCGGATTCCCCCCTCATCGTTCAGACTCCCGACCGACCCGTGCGGCACGCGCCTGCAAACGCTGCGCGCCGGCCAGGTCGCCTTGGGCCGCGAGCAACGCCGCCAGGTGTACCAGGGCCTCGGGGTGCTGCGGTTCGAGGTACAGGGCCTTGCGATAATGGGTAAGCGCTTGGCCGGCATCGCCTTCGGTATCGCTGAGCAACCCCAGCCAGTAGTAAACCTGCGCGGTCGGCGCGAACTGGCTCAAGTAACGCTGGCAAGCGGCGCGCGCCTGCGCACTGGCACCGGCGTTGGCATGCCGGGCAATGCTGGCCAGCAGTTCGGCCTCGCTCTCGCCCTTGCTGTCGTGCGGCAGTGGCGCCTTGGCAGCGGCCACAAGGGGCCGCAACGGCCGCGTCAGTGACGGGGTCGGCGGCGGGTACACGGGCATGGCCAAAGGCGGCAGCGTGCGCCTGGCGGGTGGCGCGCTCGCCGTGGCGACCGGCGCACTGTCGCCCTCCTGGCGCACGTAGGCGAACGACTGCGCAATGCCCAACGGGCGCATCCCCAGCCGCGCCAGCAAGCTGCCTTCGGCAGGCCCGATGAACAGCACGCCCTGCGCGTGAGTCAGGCGCTTGAGCACCTCGAACACGCGCTGCTGCGTGGGCACGTCGAAATAGATCAACAGGTTGCGGCAGAACACAAAATCGTACAGGCCATCGCGGCTGGCCAGTGCCGGATCCAGCACATTGCCTACCTGCAGGCTGACCTGCTGGCGCACCCGGCCTTGCAAGCGGTGGCCGTCATCGAGCGCATCGAAAAAGCGCTCGCGAAAACCCAGGTCGCTGCCGCGAAAGGCATTGCGCCCGTAAACCGCCTGTTCGCCCTTGGCCACCGAAATGGGGCTGATATCGATGCCGTCGATCATGAACGAGCCAGGGCTCATGCCGCCATCCAGCAGCGCCATGGCCAGTGAATAGGGTTCTTCGCCGGTCGAGCACGGCAGACTGAGCAGCCGCACCGGGCGTGCGCCGGCCAGCTGGGCCAGGCGTCTATGGGCAAGCCCGACCAGGGCCGTGAACGATTCGGGGTATCGGAAGAACCAGGTCTCGGGGACGATGACCGCCTCGATCAATGCCTGTTGCTCGTCCGCCGATTGCTGCAGGCGCAGCCAGTAATCGTCCAGGTCTGCCGCGTTCACGGCAACGCAGCGCTGGCGCAAGGCGCGCTCGACCATGGACGCCCCCACCGACTCCACATCCAGGCCGATACGCTCGCGCAGGTAGCGGAAGAAACGCTGTTCAGTCATGTCGGCACTCCTTGCCCTGGTGCACCGCTGTGATCGGCAAACACCAGCTCGCGCACGGCGTCCGTCAGCAGGTCATCGACTTCGATGAGTTGCAACAGGCCCAGGTGGTCCTGGCGCACCGGGCCCAGGTAGGGGGCGTCGGCATTGTCCAGGCCATACGGCTGGAATTCTTCGCGGCGGCAGCGCAAGGTTTCGGTCGCCTGCTCAAGGATCAGCCCGAGTTGCAGGTTGCCCCGGTAACGCACCAGCACCAGACGCGTGCTGGTACGTTGCGCTGCTGCCTGGCCAAAGCTCAGCGCCGACAGGTCGACCACCGGCACCAGCGCGCCGCGGTGCGCGAGAATACCTGCGACCCACGCCGGCGCCTGGGCGATCGCCTTCAGCGGCCGACGCGGCAGCACCTCGACCACCTCGTGCACGTCCAGGGCAAAGCGCTGATCAGCGATACGAAACAGCAGGTACAACGTGCCCTTGGCGTCGCTCGCCCGAGCAGCGTGGGGTTGCAAGTCGTTCATCGCCGTCAGACTTTGAAGCGCGACACGCCGCCGCGCAGGCCTGCGGCCACCTGGCTGAGCTCGTCAATGGCAAAACTGGCCTGGCGCAGCGACTCGACCGTCTGGGTACTGGCATCGCTGAGCTGGGCCAGTGCCTGGTTGATCTGCTCGGCGCCGGTGGCCTGGGCCTGCATGCCTTCGTTGACCATCAACACACGCGGCGCCAGGGCCTGCACCTGATGGATGATCTGGCTGAGCTGCTCGCCCACCTGCTGGACCTCGAACATGCCGCGGCGCACTTCTTCGGAAAACTTGTCCATGCCCATCACCCCGGCCGAGACAGCCGACTGGATCTCGCGCACCATCTGCTCGATGTCGTAGGTGGCCACGGCAGTCTGGTCGGCCAGGCGGCGCACTTCAGTGGCCACCACGGCGAAGCCACGACCGTACTCGCCGGCTTTTTCAGCCTCGATGGCGGCATTGAGCGACAACAGGTTGGTCTGGTCGGCCACCTTGACGATGGTCACCACCATCTGGGTGATATTGCTGGCCTTCTCATTGAGGATGCCGAGCTTGGCATTGACCAGGTCGGCGGCGCCCATCACCTGGTGCATGGTCTCTTCCATGCGGGCCAAGCCTTGCTGGCCGGAGCCGGCCAGGCTCGAAGCCTGATCGGCGGCAGAGGTGACCTCGGTCATGGTGCGTACCAGGTCACGCGAGGTGGCGGCGATTTCCCGCGAGGTGGCGCCGATTTCAGTAGTGGTCGCGGCGGTCTCGGTCGCGGTGGCCTGCTGCTGCTTGGAGGTGGCGGCGATCTCGGTCACCGAGGTGGTCACCTGCACCGATGAACGCTGGGCCTGGGACACCAGGTTGGCCAGCGCCTCGGCCATTTCGTTGAAACCGCTTTCGATCGCGCCGAACTCGTCCTTGCGGTCCAGGCTCAGGCGCATGCTCAGGTCACCCGAGCGCAGCCGGTCGAGGGCGTGGACGATGCGCTGCATGGGCGCACTGATGGCGCGCATCAGCAGCAGCCCGCAGATGCCGGCGGCAACGATTGCCAGCAGCAGCGAAATCATCATGCTGCCCTTGGCCGTGCTTACGGCGCTGACGATGTCGTGGGTAGCGGCTTCGGCCGAGGCCCGGTTGTTCTCGATCACATCGTTCAGGTGCTGGCGGCCATCGACCCAGGTCGGGGTGAGCACCTCGTTGATCAGCCGTTCGGCTTCGACATAATTGCGCTGGCGGTAGGTGTCCAGCACCTGGCCGACGATCTTGATGTAGTTTTCTTCCAGCTGCACGAAGCTATCGAAACGCATCTGGTCGTCGCGGTCCTGAATGGTCTCCTGGTAGCTGGCCATATGTTGCTTGAGGCGATCCTCGAAGCTCTTGAACAGCTCCAGGTCCGCCGACGTGATTTCGCGATGGTTGGACAAACCCACCAGCTGCTGGCTGGTGACGTAGCTGTCGACCCAGGCACTGCGAATCATCGAGCTGTAGTAGACCCCGGGGATGCTGTCGGTGCCCACTGCCTGCTCGGCACTTTCGATCGCCACCAACCGCGAGTAGGCGGCGACGATCATCAGCAGCATGATGGCGATGATCACGGCGAAACTTGCCAGGATCCGTTGGCGCAGCGTCCAGTTCTTCACATTCAGCCCTCAGGAATTCACAACGAGCGGGGAAAATCGCCGAAGTATAGCCCAGGCATCCTACGCTTTTGCGGCTGAAATGCGGGGTATTCAGGCATCCTTGCCTGATGGACAAGCCAAGCCGTGTGCTATTGGCCTGCGCCAAGCCGTACCTGGTTCTCCAGTTCCTGGCGCAAGGCTGGGTCCAGGCGCAACTGGCGGGCCAGTTCGTCCAGGTAGGCACGTTCCATGAAATGCTCCTGGTCGACCATCATGACGCTGGCCAGGTACATCTCGGCGGCCATTTCCGGCGTTTGCGCGGCACGCGCCACCTCGGCCGGGTCCAGCGGTTTGTTCAGCTCGGCGTGCAGCCATTGCTGCAGTTCACCGTCCGTGTCCAGGCGGGTGAATTCGCCTTCGATCAAGGCCCGCTCGCGCTCGTCGATATGGCCATCGGACTTGGCCGCTGCCACCAGCGCCCGCAGCACCGCCTGGCTGTGCTGCTCGGCCTGAGCCGGCGGCAGGCGGTCGAGGGTCTGCGGCTCGGGCGCTTGACCTGCCCCCTGCTGGCGCGCCTGCCAGTTGCCATAGGCCTTGTAGGCCAACACCCCGAGTGCAGCGAGGCCACCGTACGTCAGGGCCTTGCCGCCGTATTTGCGGGCCTTCTTGTTACCCAGCAACAGGCCCAGCGCCCCTGCCCCCAAAGCGCCGCCGCCGACACCGGACAACAGGCTGCCGAGGCCGCCGGCGCCCGCGCCTGGCTTGCCTGAGCCCGCTTTGCCGGCCTGGCCGTCGAGCAGTTGCTGGCCAGACTTGAGCAGTTGATCGAGCAGTCCGCGGGTGTTCATTGAAGTGCCTCCAGACGTTGCAAAAGGACAGCCAGATTAAGCCTTGCCCGAGCGATCGCCACGGGGGGATTTGCTTCCGGATGTTGCATTGGCCAGCAAAAAGCCAACTAGACTCGATATCGCCAATACCTCGCACAATCGCACTACGCTTATAACAAGCGTTTCACGGCTTGCTTGATGACTGCCCCGACCAAGATCTCCAATAAGAGGGAACACCATGTCAGCGCACAACACCGCATTGCTCAGCGCCCTGACCGGCGCGTTGCTGGCCAGCGCCAGCCTGCAGGCCGCCGAACCGCTCAAGGCGCTGGGGGCCGGCGAGGGGCGCCTGGATATCGTCGCCTGGCCCGGTTACATCGAGCGCGGTGAAAGCGACAAGGCCTACGATTGGGTCACCGGCTTTGAAAAGGAAACCGGCTGCAAGGTCAGCGTCAAGACGGCCGCCACCTCTGATGAAATGGTCAGCCTGATGACCAAGGGCGGCTACGACCTGGTCACGGCCTCGGGCGATGCGTCGCTGCGGCTGATCGCCGGCAAGCGGGTGCAACCGATCAACACTGCGCTGATCCCCAACTGGAAGAACATCGACCCGCGCCTGCAAAACGGTGGCTGGTACGTGGTCGACAAGCAAGCCTACGGCACCCCATACCAGTGGGGGCCGAATGTGCTGCTGTACAGCACGCAGGTGTTCAAGCAGGCGCCAACCAGCTGGGGGGTGGTTTTCGAGCCACAGGACCTGCCCGATGGCAAGCCGAACAAAGGCCGTGTGCAAGCCTACGACGGGCCGATCTACATCGCCGATGCGGCGCTGTACCTGAAGTCGGCCAAGCCGGAACTGGGTATCCAGGACCCCTACCAACTGAACGAGACCCAGTACAAGGCCGTGCTCGAACTGTTGCGCCAGCAACAGCCGCTGATCCACCGCTACTGGCATGACGCCACGGTGCAGATGAGCGATGTGAAGAACGAAGGCGTGGCCGCCTCCAGCTCCTGGGGCTACATGGTCAACGGCCTGAAAGCAGAGAACCAGCCGGTGGCCTCTACCATACCCAAGGAGGGCGCCACGGGCTGGGCCGACACCACCATGTTGCACAGCGAGGCCAAACACCCCAACTGCGCCTACAAGTGGATGGACTGGTCATTGCAACCGAAGGTGCAGGGTGATGTGGCCGCCTGGTTCGGCTCATTGCCAGCGGTGCCGGCGGCCTGCACCGGCAGCGAACTGCTGGGCGCCGAAGGCTGCAAGACCAATGGTTTCGACAACTTCGACAAGATCGCCTTCTGGAAGACGCCGCAGGCGCAGGGCGGCAAGTTCGTGCCTTATAGCCGCTGGACGCAGGACTACATCGCGATCATGGGCGGGCGCTGAGGTCGATTGAGCCTGTACCGGCCTATTCGCGCTGCAGCCCCGCGAAAGATCCGGTACAGGCAACACAGCAACAACTGAGTACCGGCCATGCCCCTAGCAGTCCAGTTCACCCAGGTTTCCCGCACCTTCGGCGAGGTCAAGGCCGTCGATCAGGTCAGCATCGACATCATGGATGGCGAGTTCTTCTCCATGCTCGGCCCCTCCGGGTCGGGCAAGACCACCTGCCTGCGCCTGATCGCAGGCTTCGAGCAACCCGACAACGGTTCGATTCGCATCCATGGCGTGGAAGCCGCCGGGGTGCCGCCCTACCAACGCGACGTCAATACTGTGTTCCAGGACTATGCGCTGTTCCCGCACATGAACGTGCGCGACAACATCGCCTATGGCCTCAAGGTCAAAGGCGTGGCCAAGGCCGAACGGCATGCCCGCGCCGACGAGGCCCTGGCGATGGTGGCGCTGGCCGGTTACGGTGCGCGCAAACCGGCGCAGCTGTCCGGCGGCCAGCGCCAGCGCGTCGCCCTCGCCCGCGCCCTGGTCAACCGCCCACGGGTGCTGCTGCTCGACGAACCGCTGGGGGCGCTGGACTTGAAGCTGCGCGAACAGATGCAGGGCGAACTGAAAAAGCTGCAGCGCCAGCTGGGCATCACCTTCATCTTCGTCACCCACGACCAGACCGAAGCCCTGTCGATGTCCGACCGCGTGGCGGTGTTCAACCGCGGCCGCATCGAACAGGTCGACACCCCGCGCAACCTGTACATGCAGCCGGCTACTACCTTCGTCGCCGAATTCGTCGGCACCTCGAATGTGGTGCGTGGCGAGCTGGCCGAGCAGCTCAACGGCAGCCCTGCGCCGTTTTCCATCCGCCCCGAGCATATCCGCCTGGGTGAACAGGCCGCCGACAGCCATGAGGTGCAGGTCAGCGGCCTGCTGCACGATGTGCAGTACCAGGGCAGCGCCACCCGCTTCGAACTGCAGTTGGACAGCGGCCAGCTGTTGACGGTGAGCCAGGCCAACGACCGCTGGCAGGCCCACGCGCAAACCTGGCAGGCCGGCCAGCGGGTGCAGGCGCGCTGGCCCCGTGAAGCGATGACGGCACTGCTGGAAACCGTGCTCGACGAGGGCCGCTGAGATGAAAGCGCGCCTTGCCAACCCAGGCCCGTTGCGCCGCTTTGCCAACCTGCTGTACCGGCGGCCCAACCTCTACCTGACGCTGCTGCTGATCCCGCCGTTGACCTGGTTCGGGGCGATCTACCTGGGCTCGTTGCTGAACCTGCTGTGGCAAGGCTTCTATACCTTCGACGACTTCACCATGGCGGTGACCCCGGACCTGACCCTGGGCAACTTCGCTGCGCTGTTCAACCCGTCGAACTTCGACATCATCCTGCGCACCCTGGGCATGGCCGTGGCGGTGTCGCTGGCCAGCGCGGTACTGGCCTTCCCCATTGCCTATTACATGGCGCGCTACACCAGCGGCAAAACCAAGGCATTCTTCTACATCGCTGTGATGATGCCGATGTGGGCCAGCTACATCGTCAAGACCTATGCCTGGACCCTGCTGCTGGCCAAGGGCGGCGTGGCCCAGTGGTTCGTCCAGTTGCTGCACCTGGATGGCCTGCTGCAGGCGCTGTTGACGGTGCCGGGCATTGGCGGCAGCACCCTGTCGACATCACACCTGGGGCGTTTCATGGTGTTCGTGTACATCTGGCTGCCGTTCATGATCCTGCCGATCCAGGCCTCGCTGGAGCGCCTGCCGCCGTCGTTGCTGCAGGCCTCGGCAGACCTGGGGGCAAGGCCCGGGCAAACCTTCTGGCAGGTGACCCTGCCGCTGTCGATCCCCGGTATTGCCGCAGGCTCGATCTTCACCTTCTCGCTGACCCTGGGCGACTTCATCGTGCCGCAGCTGGTCGGCCCGCCCGGCTACTTCATCGGCAGCATGGTCTACGCCCAGCAAGGGGCGATCGGCAACATGCCGATGGCCGCCGCGTTCACCCTGGTGCCCATCGTGCTGATTGCGCTGTACCTCTCCCTCGTCAAGCGCCTGGGGGCATTCGATGCACTCTGAACATGCATCAATGGGTCTGCGCCTGGCGGCCTGGGGCGGGTTGCTGTTCCTGCACTTCCCGATCCTGATCATCGTCCTCTACGCCTTCAACACCGAAGACGCAGCGTTCAGCTTCCCACCCAAGGGGTTCACCCTGAAGTGGTTCACCGTGGCCTTCGCTCGCCCCGACGTGCTCGAAGCCATCAAGCTGTCGCTGCAGGTCGCCTGCCTGGCCACGTTGATCGCCCTGGTGCTCGGCACCCTGGCCTCGGCAGCGCTGTACCGGCGCAGTTTTTTTGGCAAGGAAGGTATTTCGCTGATGCTGATCCTGCCGATTGCCCTGCCTGGCATCATCACCGGTATCGCCCTGCTCTCGGCGTTCAAGCGTCTGGGCATCGAGCCTGGCCTGTTCACCATCGTGGTCGGCCACGCCACCTTCTGTGTAGTGATCGTCTACAACAACGTCATCGCCCGCCTGCGGCGGACCTCGCAAAGCTTGATCGAGGCCTCGATGGACCTTGGCGCAGACGGCTGGCAAACCTTCCGCTACATCATCCTGCCCAACCTCGGCTCGGCGCTGCTGGCAGGCGGCATGCTGGCCTTCGCGTTGTCGTTCGACGAAATCATCGTTACCACCTTCACCGCCGGGCACGAACGCACGCTGCCGATCTGGTTGCTCAACCAGCTCAGCCGCCCACGCGACGTGCCGGTGACCAACGTGGTCGCCATGCTGGTGATGCTGGTGACCATGCTGCCGATACTTGGCGCCTATTACCTGACCCGCGGCGGCGAAAGCGTGGCGGGCAGCGGCAAATGACCCTGGAGGAGTCCCTCATGCAAACGCACATGCTGATCAACGGTCGCCTGGTAGCTGGCGACGGGCCGGCCTGGACCGTGCTCAACCCCGCCCTGGGCAGCGCCCTGGCGCAGATCAACGAGGCCACCGAGGCCCAGGTCGACAGCGCCGTGCGTGCCGCCGACCTGGCCTTCGACAGCTGGTCGCAGGCCAGCCCCAAAGACCGTTCCCTGGCCCTGCTGGCGCTGGCTGACACCATCGAGCAGCATGGCGAAGAACTGGCCCGGCTCGAATCGCAGAATTGCGGCAAGCCTTTCAGCGCGGCACTGAATGACGAAATACCGGCGATCGCCGATGTCTTCCGTTTTTTTGCCGGCGCAGCGCGCTGCCTGGGCGGCTCGGCGGCCGGTGAATACCTGCCGGGGCACACATCGATGATCCGCCGCGACCCGCTGGGCGTGGTCGCCTCGATCGCGCCGTGGAACTACCCGCTGATGATGCTGGCCTGGAAGGTCGCACCGGCACTGGCCGCCGGTAACACGGTGGTGATCAAACCGTCCGAACTGACGCCGCTGACCGCGCTGCGCCTGGGCGAACTGGCCCAGGGCCTGCTGCCGCCCGGCGTGCTCAACATTCTCTTCGGCCGCGGCCAGACAGTCGGCACGCCACTGGTTACCCACCCGAAAGTGCGCATTGTGTCACTGACCGGCTCGATCCCTACCGGCGCGCACATCATCAGCGCCACGGCCGACAGCGTGAAGCGCATGCACATGGAGCTGGGCGGCAAAGCGCCGGTGCTGGTGTTCGACGATGCCGACATCGACGCCGCCATCGACGGTATCCGCACGTTCGGCTTCTACAACGCCGGCCAGGACTGCACTGCAGCCTGCCGCCTGTATGTGCAGGACGGTATCTACGAGCAGTTCGTGCAGCGCCTGGGCGACGCCGTCGCAAGCCTCAAGCACGGTTTGCAGGATGCCGAGGACACCGAGCTGGGGCCACTGATCAGCGCGCAACACCGCGACAAGGTTGCCGGGCTGGTGCAGCGTGCCATTGCCCAGCCACATATCCGCCTGGTGACCGGCGGCAAGGCGATTGACGGCGACGGCTTCTTTTTCGAGCCGACCGTACTGGCCGATGCCCTGCAGGATGACGAGATCGTGCGCAACGAAGTGTTCGGCCCAGTGGTGTCGGTGACCCGCTTTACCGACGAGGCCCAAGCGCTGGAATGGGCCAATGACTCCAACTATGGCCTGGCATCATCGGTGTGGACCGGCGACACCGGCCGCGCTCATCGCCTGGCGGCGCGGCTGCAGTATGGCTGCACGTGGGTGAATACCCATTTCATGCTGGTCAGCGAAATGCCCCATGGCGGGCAGAAGCATTCGGGTTATGGGAAGGATATGTCGGTGTATGGGCTGGAGGACTACACCTGCGTGCGGCATGTGATGATCAAGCATTGAGACCACTGCGGCGTTAGCAGGAGCCTGTGGGAGAGGGCTTGCTCCGCGAAGCAAGCACCGCGAAGGATGGCACGGGCTTCGCCCGTGTTCGCGGGGCAAGCCCGCTCCCACGGGGGTCATTATCAGTCCCGTAAATCCGACTCATGGATCGGGTTGGCCCGGCTGGTAGCCCGTTGATACTGCGCCGGCCAGGTGGCCTTGTTGCCCCCCAGGTCATCATCGGCATGCAGCGGCCAATAGGGGTCACGCAACAATTCGCGCGCCAGGAAGATGACATCGGCCTGCCCGGTGCGCAGGATGTGCTCGGCCTGCGCCGGTTCGGTGATCATGCCCACCGTGCCAGTGGCAATCTCCGACTCCTTGCGCACACGCTCGGCAAAGCGGGTCTGGTAGCCAGGCCCCGTGGGGATCTCGGCGTTGACCGACGTGCCGCCGGAGGAGACATCGATCAGGTCCACCCCCAGCGCCCGCAGACGACGGGCCAGCTCTACGGTTTCGTCCGGGTTCCAGCCGTCTTCGACCCAGTCGGTCGCTGATACCCGCACGAACACGGGCAGCTCGGCAGGCCAGACGTCCCTCACCGCCTGGGTGACTTCGAGGGTCAGGCGGATACGGTTTTCAAAGCAACTGCCATAGTCGTCACGCCGCTGGTTGCTCAGCGGCGAGAGAAACTGATGCAGCAGGTAGCCATGCGCCGCATGCACCTCGACCACCTTGAACCCCGCTGTCAGGGCGCGCCGGGCGGCGTCGGCGAACGCCTGCACGATGCCGGCGATCTCCTCTGTCGACAGCTCGTGAGGCACAGCATGTTCAGGGTCGAAGGCGATCTTCGACGGCCCGACCGGCTGCCAGCCGCCCTCTTCGACCTTTACGCTGCCATGCTTGCCCAACCAGGGCCGGTGGGTGCTGGCCTTGCGCCCGGCGTGGGCCAGTTGCAGGCCTGGCACGGCGCCCTGGGCGGTGATGAAGCGGGTGATGCGCTGCAGCGGGGCAATCTGCTCGTCATTCCACAGGCCGAGGTCTTCGGCGGTGATACGTCCGTCAGGGGTAACCGCTGTAGCTTCGGCAATGATCAGGCCGGCGCCACCGACGGCGCGGCTGCCCAGGTGGACAAGATGCCAGTCGTTGGCCAGGCCATCGACGGCGGAATACTGGCACATCGGCGAGACCGCGATGCGGTTGGGCAGCGTCAGCTGACGCAGGGTGTAAGGCTCGAGCAGCAAGCTCATGAGGGCACCTCCCAAGGACTCCAATGGTGATCCGGCCCGGGCACTCAATTACACGTCCGTGGCCCGGGTCCGGTCTATGTTCAGACTAGACCAGATTGGGTGGGGGGGAGGTTCCGTGGGATTTGCTGTGAGGTGACTGAGGCATGGCTTTGGAGGGTATGTGAGGCGGCAAGGTGCAGGGCGACAGCTTTGCAGCGCCTATGAGATCGAGCGCCGCGCGGGCGGCGCTTGATTTCCGCTACCCCACAACAATCAAGGCAAGCACCTTGCCGTCAACGCGGCTCCATGTGAGCAATCATCAGTTGCACACTTTCATTGCCACGAAACTCGTTCACATCCAGCTTGTACGCCAGCTCCACCCAGCGCACCGTCGGGTTCGGCCACACCTCGCGGTCGACGCCGAAGGCAATGCCATCCAGCCGCACCGAACCGCACTCGCTCTTGAGCACCACCTTCAGGTGCCGCTCACCCACCACACGCTGCTCGACCAGCTGGAACACACCATGGAACAGCGGCTCCGGGAAGTGCTGCCCCCAGGGCCCGGCATGGCGCAAAGCCTTGGCCAGGTCGAGGTGGAATTCCTCCACCGCCAGGCTGCCATCTGACAGTAACCGGCCAGTCAGGTCCTCTTCGCACAGCTGGCGCCGCACTTCTTCGTCGAACGCCTCAGCAAAGGCCGGGAAGTTGCCCTCAGGCAGCGACAACCCCGCCGCCATGGCATGGCCGCCGAACTTGCTGATCAGTTGCGGATGACGCGCCGCGACCGCATCCAGCGCATCGCGAATATGAAAACCGGGTACCGAGCGCGCCGAACCCTTGAGCATGCCGTCGCCAGCATCGGCAAAGGCGATGGTCGGCCGGTGATAGCGCTCCTTCAGGCGCGAAGCGAGAATCCCGATCACGCCCTGGTGCCAGTCGGCATCGAACAGGCACAGGCCATACGGCATGGACTCGACCGGCAAATCCTTCAGTTGGGCCAGCGCCTCACGCTGCATGCCTTGCTCGATGGACTTGCGGTCCTGGTTGAGGTCGTCCAGCTGCTGGGCCATGTCCTGGGCCAAGGCCGCGTCTTCGCACAGCAGGCACTCGATGCCCAGGCTCATGTCGTCCAGGCGCCCGGCCGCGTTCAAACGCGGGCCAAGGATGAACCCCAGGTCAGTCGAAGTGATGCGCCGGTGGTCACGGCGGGCCACTTCCAGAATCGCCTTGAGCCCCGGCCGTGCGCGGCCGGCACGAATGCGCTCGAGGCCCTGGTGCACCAGAATGCGGTTGTTGGCGTCCAGCGGCACCACGTCGGCGACACTGCCCAGCGCCACCAGGTCGAGCAGCTCGCCGATGTTCGGCTGTGCTTGGTTCTGGTAGCGCCCCAGGCTGCGCAGGCGTGCGCGCAAGGCCATGAGCACATAGAAGATTACCCCGACCCCGGCCAACGACTTGCTCGGGAAGTCGCAGCCCGGCTGGTTCGGGTTGATGATCGCATCGGCGTCGGGCAACTGCTCGCCCGGCAAGTGGTGATCGGTGACCAGCACCTTGAGCCCCGCTGCCTTGGCTGCCGCCACGCCGTCGACACTGGAGATACCGTTGTCGACAGTGATCAGCAATTGCGGTTGGCGCTGCAGCGCGACCTCAACGATCTCCGGGGTCAGGCCATAGCCGAATTCGAAGCGGTTGGGCACCAGGTAGTCGACGTGGGCCGCGCCCAGCAAGCGCAGGCCCAGCACACCCACGGTACTGGCGGTGGCGCCGTCGGCATCGAAGTCGCCAACGATGAGGATGCGCTGGCGCTGGTCGAGCGCTTCGACCAGCAGGTCTACCCCCGCCTCGATGCCTTTGAGCTGCTGGTACGGCAGCAGCCGCGCCAGGCTCTTGTCCAGCTCGGCCTCGCTCTGCACGCCGCGGGCGGCATACAGGCGGGTCAGCAAGGGTGGCAGGTTACCCAGAAATGGCAGGGTCGACGGCAGGGGGCGAGGTTCGATACGCATAAGGGCTTCGGCTCAGCCGCGCTCGCCAAGCAGCCACTGCAGCTGCACTTCGTGCTGGCCACGGTCATCGGTGACGAACACTGTGCCTTCGCTGATCATTACGTCCCACTTGATGCTGCGCGGCATGTCGGTGGCCAGGGTCTCCAGCACCTCTTGCGGCACAGCGGCAATGTTCAGGTTCTTCAGGTTCTTGACCGCAGGCACCACTTTGGTCTCCCACACTCGCAGGCTACCGTAGGCCAGCAGGCTGGTGCGCTCGGTGCGGCGGGAACACCAGGTCAGGCGGTCCGCGTCCGGCTGGCCGACTTCGATCCAGTGCAAAACGCGATCGTCCAGGCTCTTTTCCCACAATGCCGGCTCATCGACATCCGACAGGCCGCGACCAAACGACAGCTGCTCGTTGTACCAGAGCGCATAAGCCAGCAGACGCACCGCCATACGCTCTTCGGTTTCCGACGGGTGACGAGCAATGGTCTGCTTGACGCTTTCGTACACGCTGCGATCGAGGTCGGTCAGATTCAGTTCGAATTTGTAGGTGGTGGACGGCTGGGCCATGGTCGACGGGCTTCTTGCGCAAAGAAAAGTGACACAGTCTAACCGATCCTGCCCTTCGTTGCGCCGCGGCAGTATCTGCGGCTTCGGAGCTATGATAAAACCACGGCTCTGCCCAGTTGCCACGGATGCCCCATGCCTACGCCCAGCAAACCCCTCGCCGGCCTGAAAGTCATCGAACTCGGGACCCTGATCGCTGGCCCGTTCGCCTCGCGTATCTGTGCCGAGTTCGGCGCCGAGGTGATCAAGGTCGAGTCCCCCGATGGCGGCGATCCGCTGCGCAAATGGCGCAAGATGTACGAAGGCACGTCGCTGTGGTGGTTCGTGCAGGCGCGCAACAAACAGTCGCTGACCCTCAACCTCAAGCACCCGGAAGGCCTCGAGATCCTCAAACGCCTGTTGGCCGACGCCGACATCCTGATCGAAAACTTCCGCCCCGGCGTGCTGGAAAAACTCGGCCTGGGCTGGGACGTGCTGCACGCGCTCAACCCGCGCCTGGTCATGGTGCGCCTGTCCGGTTTCGGCCAGACCGGGCCGATGAAAGACCAGCCGGGCTTTGGCGCCGTGGGCGAGTCCATGGGCGGCCTGCGCTACATCACCGGCTTCGATGACCGCCCGCCGGTGCGCACGGGTATTTCCATCGGTGACTCGATTGCCGCCTTGTGGGGAGTGATCGGCGCGTTGATGGCCTTGCGTCACCAGGAAGTCAACGGCGGCCAGGGCCAGGTAGTGGACGTGGCGCTGTACGAGGCGATCTTCGCCATGATGGAAAGCATGGTCCCGGAATTCGACGTCTTTGGTTTCATCCGTGAGCGCACCGGCAATATCATGCCGGGCATCACCCCCTCCTCCATCCATACCAGTGCCGATGGCAAGCATGTGCAGATCGGCGCCAACGGCGATGCGATCTTCAAGCGCTTCATGCAGGCCATCGGCCGCGCCGACCTGGCCGATGACCCCACGCTGGCCACCAACGATGGCCGCGACCTGCGCCGGGACGAGCTGTACGGGGTAATCGACCGCTGGGCCAACAGCCAGCCGCTGGACCAGCTCATGCAGGTGCTCACTACCGCCGAAGTGCCAGCCAGCCGCATCTATTCGGCCGAAGACATGTTCAATGACCCGCAATACCTGGCACGGGAGATGTTTCTGCAGGCACGCCTGCCAGACGGCAAACCCTTCAAGATGCCAGGCATCGTGCCCAAGCTTTCGGAAACGCCCGGCTCCACCGAATGGGTCGGGCCGGCGCTGGGCGAACACACCGAAGCACTGCTCGCTGCCCTGGGCTACGACGCAGCCGCCATCGCCGGCCTGCGCGCAGCAGGCGCGGTCTGACCTCTGCCGCCGCCGATGCGAGTTGCCCGCTGGTTGCGCCCCCTGCTCCTGCTGTGCGGGCTACTGCCCGCACTGGCCATACTGCCCGCCGCGGCCAAGGAGCGTATCTGGTGGCTGGTTCGAGACCTGCCGCCGTTCACCATTTTCGAAGGCCCGGAGAAAGGCCAGGGGGTGGTTGATCGCCTGCTGCCGCAGTTGATCGCGCAGATGCCCGAATACGATCACAGCATCGTCCGGGTCAACCGCGCGCGGGGTATCCAGATGCTTCAGGACGCCAGCAGCTTCACCTGCGACCCGACCCTGCTGTGGACGCAGGAACGTGCCGGATACGTGCATTTTTCCATGCCGTTACTGGGTGTAATGAGCGGCGGGCTGGTGGTCCGCAAGGAAGACGAGGCACTGCTTGCGCCGTTTCTCACAGGCCACGAAGTCGATTTGCACGGGCTGTTGAACCAGACCTCGTTGAAGCTCGGTATCGTCGCCGAGCGCAGCTATGGCACGCAGATCGATGAGGTTCTGCGTCAGCTGCCAGAGGCGTCGCTCAGCCGCCACTACGGCAACGATGCCACCGCCAACCAACTGCAAATGCAGCGACTGGGCCGCCTGCACATGGTGATGGGGTACTGGCCAGAGGTGCGTTACCTGATCCAGCAGCAAGGCGGGTTACTGGCGGATTACCACTTCCACCCTGTGCAAGGCGTGAACCCTTACCAGTTTCTGCATGTGGGTTGCTCGAACTCGCCACTGGGGCGCGAGGCCATTGCGCACATCGACCAACTGCTGCCCACGCTGCGTCGGGACACGTTGCCGGGGCTGTATGCACGGTGGCTGGACCCGCAGTTGCAGGAAGACTACCTGGAGCAGAGCAAGCAGTTTTTCAAAGGCGAATAGGCCTTTGCCCATGCCGGCGTGAATCACGCAAAAAAAAGAAACCCCGGACGCTGGGGAGGACGCCCGGGGCCAATCGAAAGTCCTTGGAGACTTCCCGGAACAGCCTGCCAACACCGGAGCAAAGCGCTGGCTGGCTGCCCTTACTGTGTCTGAAAGCCGGGTCAGGCAAAGGTTCCCTGAGGTTGCTGACGCTGTTGCAACGCAGCAATGACACAAGGCTGCAATCGCCCTTCGGCAATCTGCAGATCACGGTGCAGACCATCCACCACGTCAATCAGCAGGCGCTGCTCCTGCAACTGGCGCAGACTTACCGTGCGCTGCAGGGTGATGCCTGCAAGGCTGTCAAACACGGTCAATTGACGATTGCCATTGGCATCGGCGATGCCCAGGTGGGTTTGATAAGGGGTCAGGGCTTCGTTGAGCAGTCTGCAGATTCTTTCCATCCGGATCACTCGCTGCGTGGTGGGCTATAGAGAAACTGACCAACAAGCGCAGCGTAAAGTTCGAGACGCTGGCGCTGTTTCAGTGAGCATGCGGCGCAGACGTGACAGTTTGAGTACGCCTGCCCAGGCACTGAAGCGCACGCTGCAGGTGCGTCATGGACAGCGGCCAGGGCAGCTCGGCAATGACCCAAAGCCCCCGTTGCTTGGCCTCCAGGGCAAGATTGTGCTGGTCGGGTGCTGCCTGACCCACGAACATCAAGGCGCGCAACGCAGGCATGCCGGTGAGCCGTTTCAATACGGCATGCCCTGCCTTTGTGGGCATCGCGTGGTCGAGGATCAGCAAGTCAGGGCAGCGGCCAGCGGACAGGCAGGCGCGCAGGTCGCCCGCGTCCTCGATGATGCGCACGTCGAATATGCCTTGGGCGTTGAAGGCCTGATGCAGAAGAATCTGATGGGAAGGGCGTGCCTGGTGAATCAGCACGTAAGGCCTGGACATGAGCCGCTCCTGAAGAAGGAAGGACTCGCAAATCTAGGCAAGACGTCGAGCGGTTTAAATAGGAAAAGTCTGAAACAGCGCAAGGAAGCAGCGACAGAGCGAAGCTGCTGCGCAACCCATCGCCGGCTTGCCGGCGATGGGTTATGTGGCGGTCCTGGCGTTAAAGCGGCTTGCCGCGGTTACCGTGCTGGCTGACAAAGCCCTGAACGGCCTTCAGGTCATTGGCCAGCACCGTGCAGCGCTCTTCGCGGCTGAACAGGTCGACCAGGTGCGCAGGCAACTCCAGCGCCTTGCCCACACCGGCCTTCTCTACCGCTTCCGGGAACTTGACCGGGTGCGCAGTACCCAGCACCACCATTGGCGTGTCCAGGCTGCGGCGGCACTCACGGGCGGCCTTGACGCCGATCGCGGTATGCGGGTCGAGCACTTCACCGGTGCTGGCGAACACCTCGGCGATGGTCTCGCAGGTTTGCTCGTCACTGACGGCCAGCGAGTCGAACAGCTTGCGCGCCTCGGTCCAGCGGTCTTCGTCGACGCTGAAGCCGCCACCCTGCTTGAAGTTCGCCATCAGCTCGGCAATGGCAGCGCCATTGCGGCCATGCAGGTCGAACAGCAGGCGCTCGAAGTTGGACGACACCATGATGTCCATCGACGGCGACAAGGTCGCGTGCAGGGTTTCCTTGACGTACTGATTGCCGCTCATGAAGCGGTGCAGGATGTCGTTACGGTTGGTGGCCACCACCAGCTGGCTGATCGGCAGGCCCATGTTGCGCGCCAGGTAGCCGGCGAAGATGTCGCCGAAGTTACCGGTAGGCACCGAGAACGCCACCGAGCGGGCTGGCCCGCCCAACTGCAGGGCTGCGTGGAAGTAGTAGACGATCTGGGCCATGATCCGCGCCCAGTTGATCGAGTTGACTGCCACCAGGCGGGTGCCCTTGAGGAACGACTGGTCGGCGAAGCTGGCCTTTACCATCTCCTGGCAGTCGTCAAAGTTGCCTTCGATGGCGATGTTGTGGATGTTGTCGCCGAAGATCGTGGTCATCTGCCGACGCTGTACTTCCGACACACGCTGGTGCGGGTGCAGGATGAAGATGTCGACGTTGTCGCAACGGCGGCAACCTTCGATGGCGGCAGAACCGGTATCACCGCTGGTGGCGCCAACGATCACCACGCGCTCGCCGCGCTTGACCAGCACGTGGTCGAGCAGGCGGCCGAGCAACTGCAGGGCAAAGTCCTTGAAGGCCAGGGTCGGGCCGTGGAACAGCTCCATGACCCACTCGTTCGAATTCAACTGGCGCAGCGGCGCCACGGCCGCGTGAGCGAACGCGCCGTAGGTTTCTTCGAGGATCTTCTTGAAGTCGGCATCAGCGATGCTGCCGGCAACGAACGGGCGCATCACACGGAAGGCCAGTTCGTGGTAAGGCAGGCCAGCCCAGGAGGCGATCTCTTCCTGGGTGAAGCGTGGCAGGTTTTCAGGGACGTACAGGCCGCCGTCGCTGGCAAGGCCAGCCAGCAGCACATCTTCAAAGTTCAGGGCCGGTGCCTGGCCGCGGGTGCTGATATAGCGCATGGTGCAAACCTTCGAGACTGGGGCCGGGGCCGCTGGCGCGGCCCGTCGGCACTCTTCGTTAATTAAGCTGTTCGACGCGGATGCGCACGACCTTGCCAACCACATCCTGCAGGGCTTCCAGAGCGACGATGGCGTCGTTGATACCTTGCTCGACCACGCGGTGGGTCAGCAGGATCATCGGCACCAGGCCATCCTGCTCTTCGGCTTCCTTCTGCATGATCGATTCGATGTTGATGCCACGCTCCGACAGGATGCTGGCCACCTGGGCCAAAACACCGGGGTGATCCTTGGCCTGGATGCGCAGGTAGTAGGCACTTTCGCAGGCCTCGATCGGCAGGATCGGGTGCGACGACAACGAATCGGGCTGGAAGGCCAGGTGCGGCACGCGGTTTTCCGGGTCGGAGGTCATGGCGCGGACCACGTCGACCAGGTCGGCCACCACCGACGAAGCGGTCGGCTCCATACCGGCACCGGCGCCGTAGTACAGGGTCGAGCCAGCGGCGTCGCCGTTGACCATGACTGCGTTCATCACGCCATTGACATTGGCGATCAGGCGGTCGCTCGGGATCAGCGTCGGGTGCACGCGCAGCTCGATACCTTCGGCCGTGCGGCGTGCCACACCCAAGTGCTTGATGCGATAGCCCAGGGCCTCGGCGTAGTTCACGTCAGCGGTGGTCAGCTGGGTGATGCCCTCGGTGTAGGCCTTGTCGAACTGCAGCGGGATACCAAAGGCAATGGAGGCCAGGATGGTCAGCTTGTGCGCAGCATCGATGCCTTCGACGTCGAAGGTCGGGTCGGCTTCGGCATAGCCCAGGGCCTGGGCTTCAGCCAGTACGTCCGGGAAGGCACGGCCCTTCTCGCGCATTTCGGTGAGGATGAAGTTGCCAGTGCCGTTGATGATGCCGGCCAGCCAGTTGATATGGTTGGCCGACAAGCCTTCACGGATGGCCTTGATCACCGGGATGCCGCCGGCAACCGCCGCTTCGAAGGCGACGATCACGCCCTTCTCGCGGGCCTTGGCGAAGATTTCGTTGCCGTGCACGGCGATCAGCGCCTTGTTGGCGGTGACCACGTGCTTGCCGTTTTCGATGGCCTTGAGTACCAGGTCACGGGCGATGGTATAGCCACCGATCAGCTCGATGACAATGTCGATCTCCGGGTTGCTCGCAACGTCGAACACATCAGCGGTAATGGGGGTACCGGTAATCTGGCAGTTCGGGTTCGGCGAGCGCATGGCGATCTGGGCCACTTCAATACCGCGCCCGGCACGGCGGGCAATCTCCTCGGCGTTGCGCTGAAGTACATTGAAGGTTCCGCCACCGACGGTCCCCAACCCACAGATGCCTACTTTGACCGGTTTCACTGTGAACTCCCCATTGAACGGCCGGCACCTGCGCCGACCGTGAAACATGCCGTCACCCCATGACGACGGCGTACTGAATAAATTACTTGGCTGCTTGCTGCTGGCCGGCCAGGGCCAACTTGGCCACTTGCGGCGCCGGCTGGTAGCCCGGGATCACCTGGCCGCTTTCAAGGACGATCGCCGGCGTGCCGTTGACGCCGATCGACTGGCCCAGCTGGAACTGCTTGCTGACCGGGTTGGCGCACTTGGCCGCCTTGATTTCCTTGCCATCGACCATCTTGTCCAGCGCCGCGCGGCGGTCGCTGGAACACCAGACTGCCTGCAACTGCTCGTCACCCGGCGAACCGAGGCCCTGACGCGGGAAGGCGACATAGCGCACTTCGATACCGCGACGGTTCAGCTCCGGCACTTCGGCGTGCAGCTTGTGGCAATACGGGCAGGTGGTATCGGTGAACACGGTGATGTGCGACTTGGTCTCGCCTTTGGCAGGATAAACCACCATCTCGGCGGCTGGAATGCCATTGATGAGCTTGGCGACACCTTGACGCTCGGTCTTCTCGGTCAGGTTGACCGGCTTGCCGTCCTGGATCTGGTACAGGTAGCCCTGCATGACGAACTGGCCGTCAGCGCTGGCGTACAGCACACGGCCGCCCTGCAGCTTGACTTCATACAGGCCGTTGAGCGGGCTGCTGGCAACGCTTTCTACGGGCACTTCCAGTTCGAGGTTCTGCAATGACTTGCGGATGGCCTGCTCGGCACCGGCATTGCTGTCGGTTGCCGCGGCAACGGCAAAGGTACTGGCCAGCGCCAACGCGGCGGCGGCGAAAATCTGGGTCAAACGCATGGGAACTCCTGAAGGCGGACAGGGGCCGGAGGGCGTCACCTGCAAAAAAACGCGGTGACCGTGCGGCCCTTGGTGCAAACCGCTCAAGCCTACCACATCACACCACCGTTGAAGGGGTCTGCGGATACCGGCCGGCGGAACATGAAAATCATTCATCCACGCGGGTGATGCTGGGCGTGCAGCTGCTGCAAACGGGCCTTGGCCACGTGGGTGTAGATCTGCGTGGTCGACAGGTCGCTATGGCCCAGCAGCATCTGCACCACGCGCAGGTCGGCACCGTGGTTGAGCAGATGCGTCGCGAAGGCATGGCGCAAGGTGTGGGGTGACAACGCCTTGTCGATACCGGCAACCCGTGCGTGGTGCTTGATTCGGTGCCAGAAGGTCTGGCGGGTCATCTGCTCGCCGCGCAGGCTGGGGAACAGCACATCACTGGGGCGGCCGTTCAACAGCTCGCTGCGGCCATCGCGCAGGTAGCGCTCCAGCCACACCACTGCCTCTTCACCCATTGGTACCAGCCGCTCCTTGCTGCCCTTGCCCATTACCCGCAATACGCCTTGGCGCAGGTTGACCTGGTCGAGGGTCAGGCTGACCAGTTCGGTAACCCGCAGGCCGCAGGCATACAGGACTTCGAGCATGGCGCGGTCGCGCTGGCCGATGGCTTCGCCGAGGTCCGGCGCTTGCAGCAGTGCTTCTACGTCGGCTTCGGACAAGGATTTCGGCAAAGGCCGGCCCAACTGCGGCATCTCCACCTGCAAGGTGGGGTCGATCGCCACCAGCTTTTCGCGCAGCAGGTAGCGAAAGAAGCCACGCAGGCCAGAGAGAAAGCGTGCGGTGGAACGCGGTTTGTAGCCTTGGTCGAGGCGCCAGGCCAGGTGATCGAGGATCAGCTCGCGACCGGCGTCGGGCAAGGCCACGGTGTGGTCCTGGAGCCAGCCGTTGAACAGCGCCAGGTCGCTGCGATAGGAGACCCGGGTGTTGTCCGACAGGCCTTTTTCCAGCCACAGGGCATCAAGAAACTGGTCAATCAGGGGGTGGTCTAGGGCGGGCATGAAAACTCGGTGGCAAACGACGAAATGACGCTTAGTCTTTCATAACAGCGCCAGCATAGGGAGCCCGCATGAACGAACAGCAGATCCTTCTCAGCATCGGTGGCATCGGTGCCGCCGCCCTGGCCTGCCAGTGGCTCGCCTGGCGCCTGAAACTGCCGGCCATCCTCTTTCTGCTGCTGACCGGCATCACTGTCGGCCCGCTGCTCGGCTGGCTCGACCCGCAGGCGTTGTTCGGCCCGTTGCTGATGCCGCTGGTGTCCCTGGCCGTGGCGCTGATCCTGTTCGAGGGCAGCCTCACCCTGCACGTGTCGCAGTGGCGCGATATCGGCAGCGTGGTGCACCGCCTGGTCACCGTTGGCGCGCTGTCGACCTGGCTGGTGATCGCGCTGGCGACCCACTGGCTGCTGGGGTTCGACTGGCCGTTGGCGATTCTGTTCGGCACCTTGACCCTGGTCACCGGGCCGACCGTGATCGTGCCCATGCTGCGGGTAGTGCGGCCAAAGGCGACAATCGCCAATATCCTGCGCTGGGAAGGCATCGTCATCGACCCGATTGGCGCGCTGCTGGCCGTGGTGGTGTACAGCTTCATCATTGCCAGTGCCGATGGCAATGGCCTGATCCAGAGCCTGGGTACCTTTGCCGGGGTGATCTTCTGCGGCACTGCACTGGGCGCTGCCGGCGGCTGGTTGCTGGGCCAGGTCATGCGCGAACAGTGGCTGCCGGAGTACCTGCACAACCTGGCGTCGCTGGCAGCGGTGCTGGGCATCTTCATCGCCGCCAACCAGATCGTGCACGAATCAGGGCTGCTGGCGGTGACGCTGATGGGCATGTGGCTGGCCAACATGCGCGGGGTGGATGTGCGGCAGATCCTGCACTTCAAGGAGAACCTCAGCGTGCTGCTGATCTCCGGCCTGTTCATCTTGCTGGCCGCGCGCCTCGACCTGCACGCCTTGCTCGGGCTGGGCCCGGCGGTGCTGGCGCTGCTGCTGGTGATCCAGTTGCTGGCACGGCCGCTGAACGTCTTCGTGTCGACGCTGGGCTCCTCGCTGAACTGGCGCGAGCGGGCCTTGCTGGCCTGGATCGCCCCGCGCGGCATCGTCGCCGCCGCGGTATCGGCGATCTTCGCGATCCGCCTGCACGAGGCCGGCCATCAGGATGCGCTGTTGCTGGTGCCACTGACCTTCGCCGTGATCATCGGCACCGTGGTGCTGCAGAGCGCCACGGCAAGGCCGCTGGCGCGCCTGCTCAAGGTCGCCGAGCCTGCCCCCAGCGGCTTTCTCATCGTCGGCGCCAACGGGCCTGCGCGCACCCTCGGCAAATCCCTGCAGCAATTGGGTTGCCGTGTACTGCTGACCGATTCGAGCTGGGAAAACATCCGCGCCGCGCGCATGGACGGCTTGCCGACCTACTTTGGCAACCCCGCCTCGCAGCATGCCGATGCACACTTGGACCTGGTCGGCCTCGGCCACCTGTTGGGGCTGTCGCCGGCCGGCGAGATCAACGCCCTGGCCTGCGCCCGCTTTCGCCATGACTTCGGCCACAGCCGCCTGTTCGTACTCGCCAGCGGCCTGGAGAAACAGCGCAGTGACAAGCACCGGGCCAGCGAGGAGCATCGCGGCCACCTGCTCGGTTCAAGCGCGATGACCTACCAGCAACTGGCGAATCACTTGCACCGCGGCGCCGAGCTGTACAGCACCCACCTGACCGAAGGCTTCGACTGGGAAAATTATCAGGCACTGCATGGCGACCGCGCGCACCTGCTGTTCGCCCGTGACGCCAATGGCTGGGTGCATGTAGCGAGCCCGGACAACCCACTCACGCCGCAGTCGGGCTGGACCTTGGTCGCCCTGGTCGAGCCGCTGCTGGTCGCCGACGCTGCAACCACGCCAGGTTGAGCGTCAGGCCTGGGGCAGCACCGGCACCGGCCGCTTGTCTTCGTCGATGGCGACAAAGCTGAACACACCATGGATCGCCCGTTCGCGGCCATCCAGGTACATGTTCTCGACGAACACATCCACTTGCACCTGCAAGCTGGTGTTGCCCACCTTGATCACCGTGCCCACCAGCTCGACGATCGAACCCGCCGGGATTGGGTGCTTGAAGTCGATGCGGTCGGTCGAAACCGTCACCAATGGCAAGCGGCAGAAGCGTGTGGCGGCGATGAACGACACTTCGTCCATCCACGCCAGCGCGGTGCCGCCAAACAGGGTGTTGTGATGGTTGGTAGTGTTGGGGAATACCGCCTTGGTCACGCGGGTTACCGAAAGCTCGGTGCGGCGCTGAATTTCCTGGTCTCGGGTAGTCATGTCTGGTCACATCGCTTTCTTAAGTTTCAAAACGCAAAAAAGCAGCCCGAAGGCTGCTTTTTTTCTCGCTAGGCGGCCATGGCCACCGGGCAAACTGTACTCAGGACAGTTTTTCCTTGATGCGAGCGGCTTTGCCGGACAGGTCGCGCAGGTAGTACAGCTTGGCTTTACGCACGTCACCACGACGTTTCACGGCCAGGCTGTCGATTTGCGGGCTGTAGGTCTGGAAGGTACGCTCAACACCAACGCCGCTCGAGATCTTGCGCACGGTGAAGGCGCTGTTCAGACCACGGTTACGCTTGGCGATAACAACGCCTTCGAACGCCTGCAGACGGGAACGCTCACCTTCCTTCACTTTAACCTGGACGACAATGGTGTCGCCTGGTGCGAAGGTCGGGATTTCCTTGCTCATCTGCTCTGCTTCGAGCTGCTGGATGATTTTGTTAGTCATGCTGTGCTCCTAAGGTGGACAAACGTGATCCACCATCGATACGTTAACTATCGTTCCGCTCGCGGAGGTATTCCTCGAGCAGCTTTTTCTCTTCTCCAGAAAGTGAGCGACTTTCCAGAAGATCGGCGCGTCGTTCGAAGGTCCTACCAAGGGACTGCTTCATCCGCCATCGCCGGATATGTGCATGGTTGCCACTTAGCAACACGTCGGGTACACGCTGATCCGCATACACCTCAGGTCGGGTGTAGTGCGGGCAATCCAGCAAGCCATCGGTGAAGGAATCTTCCTCCGCCGAGCCTACATGCCCTAAAGCTCCGGGCAGCAGCCGCGTAACCGCATCGATCAGTACCATGGCCGGTAGCTCACCACCGGAAAGCACATAGTCACCAATCGACCACTCTTCATCGACATGAGCATCAATAAAACGCTCGTCAATGCCTTCATAACGGCCGGCGATCAGGATCAGAGATTCCTGTTCGGCCAAGCCTTTGACCGCTTGCTGATCCAGCTTGCGGCCTTGTGGCGAAAGGTAGATCACCTTTGCCGCTGCTCCGGTCGCTTGCCTGGCACTGGCCAGTGCATCTTCCAGAGGCTTGATCTTCATCACCATCCCCGGACCACCGCCAAAAGGCCGATCATCCACCGTGTGGTGGCGATCACTGGTGTAGTCCCGCGGATTCCAGCAAGTGACTTGCAACAAGCCCTGCTTCACCGCGCGGCTGGTAATGCCGTACTCCGTAATGGCCGAGAACATCTCGGGGAACAACGTGATGACTTCTACGCGAAGGTTACCCATCAGTTAGAAATCCGCGTCCCATTCGACCCGCATCACACCGGCTTCAAGGTCGACTGCCAGCACACATTGCGCCGTATAGGGCAACAAGCGCTCACGGTCATCCAGGCTGCCTGCGCAAGGCTTGACCACCACTACATCGTTCGCGCCGGTCTCCAACAGGTGATCAACCGTGCCGAACAGCTGTTCGTCCTGGTTGATGACTTTCAGGCCGACCAACTGGTACCAGTAGTACTCGTCGTCCGTCAGGTTGGGCAAAAGGCTGCGCGAGATGCAAATCTCGTAACCGCTCAGAAGACGCGCTTCGTCACGATCGTCGAGCCCTTTGAGCTTGGCGACCAGCTCCTTTTTATTGGAACGGCCACTGACCAGCTCTACCTGCTTGACCGACCCTTCGCGCCGAAGCGTCCAGTTACGGTAATCCAACAGGTTTTCAATCGGATCGGTAAAGGAATACACCTTCACCTCGCCGCGAACGCCGTGAACCGAAAAAATCTTGCCAACGACGATGAGGTCGTCAGCCTTTTCTGGCGTCGCGTTCATACAGTTCAGGCAGCAGCCTTGGCAGCTTCCTTCAGCAGCTGAGCAACACGCTCAGACGGCTGTGCGCCGATGCTCAGCCAGTGAGCAACGCGGTCTTGTTTAACGGACAGACGAACTTCCTGACCACGAGCGATCGGGTTGAAGAAGCCAACCTGTTCGATGTGGGAGCCGTCACGCGGGTTACGCGAGTCGGTTACGGTCAGTTGGTAAAACGGGCGCTTTTTGGAGCCGCCACGGGCAAGACGAATGGTAAGCATTGAACATCGTTCCTGTAGTCGGTGCTGCAAATCATGATGCACAGCGGGCACACGGGTGCCCGAAAGGCCGCACATTCTCAAGGAATATCCGGACATTTGCAAATGCCTTTTTACTTCAAGTAAAAAGGCCAGCCTGCTGATCTGCTATTTAGCCGCCTGCTCATGAGGCGACAGTGTTCCCGCCGAAGCGGGTTCCGGCCAGCGGCGGGCTTGCCGCCACTGGCCTGAATCGGTTTTACAGCTTGGGCATGCCGCCGCCAGGCATCATGCCGCCCAAGCCGCGCATCATCTTGGCCATGCCGCCCTTGGCAGAGAATTTCTTCATCATCTTCTGCATCTGCTTGTGCTGCTTGATCAGCCGGCCGACGTCCTGCACCTGGGTGCCGGAGCCGATGGCGATGCGGCGCTTGCGCGAACCGCTGAGCAGTTCAGGGTCACGGCGCTCGGCCGGGGTCATGGAGTTGATGATCGCTTCCATCTGCTTGAACTGCTTCTCGGCCGCGCCCTGGGCGTTGCCCATCTGTGACAGGTTGACCCCGCCAATGCTCGGCAGCTTGTCCATCAGGCCGCCCAGGCCGCCCATGTTCTTCATCTGCTGCAGCTGGTCGCGGAAGTCTTCGAGGTCGAAGCCCTTGCCCTTCTTCAGCTTCTTGGCCAGCTTGTCAGCCTTGGCCTTGTCGATGGTCTGCTCGGCCTGCTCGATCAGGCTGAGTACATCGCCCATGCCGAGGATGCGCGACGCGACGCGGTCGGGGTGGAACGGCTCGAGGGCCTCGGTCTTCTCACCCATACCGATGAACTTGATCGGCTTGCCGGTAATGGCCCGCACCGACAGTGCGGCACCGCCACGGGCATCACCGTCGACCTTGGTCAGCACCACGCCGGTCAGCGGCAGGGCTTCACCAAAGGCCTTGGCGGTGTTGGCGGCGTCCTGGCCGGTCATGGCGTCGACCACGAACAAGGTCTCGACCGGCTTGACCGCGGCATGCAGCGCCTTGATCTCGTCCATCATGTCGGCGTCGATGTGCAGACGGCCGGCGGTGTCGACGATGACCACGTCGATGAACTTGAGCTTGGCTTCGCGAATCGCCGCTTCAGCGATGGCGACAGGCTTCTGGCTGATGTCGGACGGGAAGAAGGTCACGCCGATGTCGTTGGCCAGGGTTTCCAGCTGCTTGATCGCCGCCGGGCGGTAGACGTCGGCCGACACCACCATCACGCTCTTCTTCTTGCGCTCCTTGAGGAAGCGCGCGAGCTTGCCGGCGGTGGTGGTCTTACCCGCACCCTGCAAGCCAGCCATCAGCACCACGGCCGGTGGTGCGGCGTTCAGCGCGAGGTCTTCGTTGGCCGCGCCCATCAGGCTTTCCAGCTCGGCCTGGACAATCTTCACGAAGGCCTGGCCCGGGGTCAGGCTGCGCGACACTTCGGTACCGACCGCACGCTCCTTGACGCTGTTGACGAAATCCTTGACCACCGGCAAGGCAACGTCGGCCTCGAGCAACGCCATGCGTACTTCGCGCAGCGTGTCCTTGATGTTGTCTTCAGTCAGCTTGGCCTTGCCGGTGACATGGCGCAGCGTCTGTGACAGGCGGTCGGTCAGGTTTTCGAACATGGTGATCCTTTCTGGCCCAGTAAAAGCCGAGGTTTGTCAGACGCCGAGGGGGAAATGCACACCCCCAGGGCACAGCAAGGCGGCGATTATAGCGAAGTGCAACGGCGGCGCACACCTTGGCTTCCGAGCGGCAAGCTCAAAGCTGCAAGCCACAAGGAAAAGCGCCCAGCCTGCACATCAGCCCTTGCTTGTAGCTTACGGCTTCCAGCTTGCAGCTCACTATGCCAAACTCCGTCTCTTTAAGGCTCGCCAACCAGGACTTATGTTCTCCTCACCCAGCCTCATCCCCAACCTGATCGCCGCCGGCCTTTATATAGCTGCGACCCTCTACCAGGGTTCGCACCTGGCCCAGGGCCGCAAGTCCGACAAACGGCTGCTGGGCTTGCTCGGTGCCCTTGCGGTGATCGCCCAGAGCGGCGCCCTGTTCTTCCAGCTGATCACCCCGCTGGGCCTGAGCCTCGACTTCTTCAGCGCCGCCAGCCTGATCGCCGTGGCGGTCATCACCCTGACCCTGCTGGCGTGCCTGCGCATCCCGGTGGAAAACCTGCTGGTGCTGCTGTTCCCGCTGGGTGCGGTCACGGCGCTATTGGCCCAGTTCGCGCCACCGGGCACCGTGCCGCTGATCAACGAAGAGCCCGGCATCCTCGCGCATATCCTGCTGTCGATCCTGGCCTACGGCCTGTTCACCATTGCCGTATTCCAGTCGCTGCTGCTGTTGCTGCAGGACCGCCAGTTGAAAAACAAGCACCCGTCCGGGCTGATCCGCAACTTCCCGCCGCTGCAAACCATGGAAAGCCTGCTGTTCGGCTTCCTCTGGGCCGGCTGGTGTCTGCTCTCGCTGTCGCTGATTTCCGGCTGGCTGTTCCTCGACAACCTGTTCGCCCAGCACCTGGTGCACAAGACCTTGCTGGCCTGCGTCGCCTGGGTGGTGTTCAGTGTTCTGCTGTGGGGCCGCACCCGCCTGGGTTGGCGTGGCCACAAAGCGATCCGCTGGACGCTGGCCGGTTTCTGCCTGCTGATGCTGGCCTATTTCGGCAGCAAGCTGGTCCGCGAATTCATCTTGCATATCTGACGGCCGCCCATGGACACCCTGCCGTACGCCCCGCTATTCGGCACCCTGGCACTGGCGCTGCTGTGGTCGGCGCTGTTCAGCGCCGTGGATGCCGCACGCCTGCAACTCAATGGCTCGCTGCGCAATGGCGACGACGGGCAAGCCCCCCTGCCCGCTCAGGCGCTGGTGCTGTGCGCCAGCCTGGGCAAGCTGCTGGTACTGGGCCTGGCCTGCCTGATCGGCCAGCGCTACAGCGGCGAACACGGTTTCTGGCTGGCCGGCCTGGGCGCCACCCTGGCCCTGCTGGTGTTTGCCGAGTTCCTGCCGCGGCGCCTGGCGCGGCGTAACCCACAGGCGTTCGTCAGCCTGGGTGCCAGCCTGCTGAAGGTGCCTTTGGCTATCCTCCAGCCACTGGCCTGCCTGCTCGATGGTTGCGCCAAGCTGATCCTGCGCCCGTTCCGTGCGCAGCCTACGGCGGTGGCCCTGCACCCACAGCAAGATGACGACTTCGACGAAGACGAAGCGCACGAGCCAGTGCGCCACGGGCTGCTCGATGGTTTGCAGTCGCTGGACAAAGTCACCGTCAACGACATCCTGGTGCCGCGCAACGAAGTCGATGGTATCAATCTGGACGAGCCGATCGAACGCATCATCGAGCAGTTGATCGTCAGCCGGCACACCCGGCTGCCGGTCTATCACAACGATATCAACCAGGTTGAAGCGATCCTCAATACCAAGCTGATCAGCCACCTGCTGCCCAGGGCAGAGCTGACCCTGGAGAAGCTGCACGGCGCCTGCTACGAACCCTACTTCGTCCCGGAAAGCACACCCCTGCAGATGCAGTTGCTGAACTTTCACAAGCAGCAACGCCGCCTGGGCGTCGTGGTGGACGAATACGGCGAAGTGCTGGGCATCGTCACCCTGGAAGACATCCTCGAAGAAATCGTTGGCGAATTCGAAGACGAACAGGGGCTGGACAACCCGCATGTACACCCCCAGGCCGACGGCACCTTCGTCATCGAAGGCACCGCCTCGCTGCGCGAGATCAACCGCACCCTGGGCTGGCACCTGCCTTGCGATGGCGGGCCGAAAACCCTCAACGGGTTGGTCACCGAAGCGCTGGAAAGCATCCCGGAAAGTGCGGTTTGCCTGAAGATCGGCCGATATCGCCTGGAAATCCTCGAAACAGAGGACAATTGCGCCAGCAAGGTACTGGTGTGGACCGTGACCCGCTAGCTATACTCGGGTCACGCTTACCCAGCCCCGCCGTCCCGCCTGCTACCCGCACCCGGCGGCCCACGGCCAGTCCGCTCCTCTGACACGCCCTGCGGCCCTGTTTCAATACCCCGAACAGTACCCGCTCCCGCCCCTACCCCCCCTGGGCTATCGTCAGTCGAGCGAGCAAAAGAACAATACGCTTCGGCGTCCGTGCAACGGTGCCTGCCCATTGAGGCAGCACGCACCCTCGCGGATCAAGCCCGTGGCGCACGACCAGACTGTTAGGGACCTACTTAATGACCACCAGCAGCACCTATGCCCAAGCGCCTGCCGCGCCGGTCAACTCGCCCGCGCGGGTGGCCACCGCCAGCTTCATTGGCACTGCCATCGAGTTCTACGACTTCTACGTTTACGCCACTGCCGCCGCGCTGGTGATCGGCCCGGTGTTCTTCCCCTCCGGGTCGGGCACCGCGCAGATGCTCGCGGCCTTTCTTACCTTCGGCATCGCCTTCCTCGCACGCCCGCTGGGCTCGGCATTGTTCGGCCACTTTGGCGACCGTATCGGCCGCAAATCAACCCTGGTGGCGTCGCTGCTGTTGATGGGCGTCTCCACCACCGCCATCGGCGTGCTGCCCGGCTATGACAGCATTGGCGTGTGGGCGCCGATCCTGCTTTGCCTGCTGCGCTTCGGCCAAGGCCTGGGCCTGGGTGGCGAATGGGGCGGCGCGGCGCTGCTGGCGACCGAAAACGCACCACCGGGCAAGCGTGCCTGGTTCGGCATGTTCCCGCAGCTGGGCCCTTCAATCGGCTTTTTGGCTGCCAACGGCTTGTTCCTGACTCTGGCCCTGGTGCTCAGTGACGAGCAATTCCGTGAATGGGGCTGGCGCATTCCGTTCCTGCTCAGCGCCGCCCTGGTACTGGTGGGCCTGTATGTGCGCCTCAAGCTCGAAGAGAGCCCGGTGTTCGCCAAAGCCATTGCCCAGCATGAGCGCGTGAAGATGCCGGTGGTCGACTTGTTCGCCAAGCACTGGGTGCCAACCCTGCTGGGTGCTGCGGCGATGGTGGTGTGCTACGCGCTGTTCTACATCTCGACGGTGTTCTCGCTCAGCTATGGCGTGACCACCCTGGGCTACAGCCGCGAGACGTTCCTTGGCCTGCTGTGCTTTGCGGTAGTCTTCATGGCCCTGGCCACGCCGCTGTCGGCCTGGCTCAGCGACCGCTACGGGCGCAAGCCGGTATTGGTCGTCGGTGGCCTGCTGGCGGTGGCTTCGGGCTTTACCATGGAACCGCTGCTGACCTCGGGCTCGACCACAGGTGTGGCGCTGTTCCTGGCCATCGAGCTGTTCCTGATGGGGGTGACCTTCGCGCCAATGGGGGCACTGCTGCCCGAGCTGTTCCCGACCCACGTGCGTTACACCGGCGCGTCGGCGGCGTATAACCTGGGTGGCATCGTGGGGGCTTCGGCGGCGCCGTTCTTTGCCCAGAAACTAGTGAGCATGGGCGGCTTGAGCTGGGTGGGCGGGTATGTTTCGGTGGCGGCGGTGATCAGTCTGATTGCTGTGCTGTGCCTTAAAGAGACCCGGCATACCGAACTGTGAAGACGCTGGGGGCGCTTTGCGCCCCCAGCCATGTCAGATCAGAACTCGACCTTGACCGCCTGCGAAGCACGGGTCGCCTTGGCCCGCGCCGCTTCGATCGATTCGTCACGCGCCAGGCACACGCCCATGCGGCGCTGGCCGTTGATTTCCGGCTTGCCGAACAGGCGAATGGCCGTATCCGGCTCGCTCAGCGCAGCACCAAGGTCGGCGAAGCTGGTCTGCTGCGATTGCCCCTGCGGCAGAATCACCGCCGACGCCGACGGCCCGAACTGGCGCACCACCGGGATCGGCAGGCCGAGAATGGCGCGGGCGTGCAAGGCGAACTGCGACAGGTCCTGGGAGATCAAGGTCACCAGGCCAGTGTCGTGCGGGCGCGGCGACACTTCGCTGAACCACACCTGGTCACCTTTGACGAACAGCTCCACGCCGAACAGGCCACGCCCGCCCAGTGCATCGGTGACCGCCTTGGCCACCCGCTGCGACTCGGCAAGGGCCTTCGGGCTCATGGCTTGGGGCTGCCACGATTCCTGATAGTCACCTTTCTCCTGACGATGGCCGACAGGCTCAAGGAAGGTGGTGCCGCCGACATGACGCACGGTCAGCAGGGTAATTTCGTAATCGAAGTCGATGAAGCCCTCGATGATCACCCGGCCCTTGCCGGCACGCCCGCCTTCCTGGGCGTAGTCCCAGGACTGCTGCAGGTCGGCATCGCTGCGCAGCAGGCTCTGGCCCTTGCCCGATGAGCTCATCACCGGTTTGACCACGCACGGGTAGCCGACATCGGCCACGGCCTTGGCGTAGTCTTCGTAGGTATCGGCAAAGTGGTACGGCGAGGTCGGCAGGTCCAGCTCTTCGGCAGCCAGGCGCCGGATGCCTTCGCGGTTCATGGTCAGCTGGGTGGCACGGGCGGTGGGCACCACGGTGAAACCTTCGCTCTCCAGTTCGACCAGGGTCGCGGTGGCGATGGCTTCGATCTCGGGGACGATGTAGTGCGGTTTCTCGGCCTCGATCACCGCGCGCAGGGCGACGCCATCGAGCATGTTGACCACATGGCTGCGGTGCGCCACCTGCATGGCCGGCGCGTTGGCGTAGCGGTCCACGGCGATCACTTCGACGCCCAGGCGCTGCAGCTCGATCACCACTTCCTTGCCCAGCTCACCGCAGCCGCAGAGCAGTACACGGGTCGCGGTGGGCGACAATGGGGTTCCGATACGGGTCATTTCAGGTCCTCGAAGGCGTCCGGGGCTGCGCCAGGCTAAGCGCCGCCCGCTGAAAAAGGACCCGTATTCTACACCATCAACCGACCGCGGCAGCCCGCCGGGCGCGAAATGCCATGGCCAGCCACACGGCGGTGACACCGGCGAACTTCGAGGCCATGGCCGTGCCGATCACGGCAGGGGTCAGCGCGCCGATCATGCCGAAGAAAATGAAGGTATCGACCGGAATGCTCAACGCCGAGCTCAGCCACAGGCGGTCACGCAGGGGCCGACGGGTGATGCTGAACACCAGCCAGTCGATCAGCTCGGAAACGAAAAACGCCGTGGCGCTGGCCAGGGCGATGGCAGGCTCCGAGGTGATGTAGGACAGCACCAGGGCCACCAGCATGGCGACCAGGGCGCCATGCCCGAAGCGGGTCTGCACCATGTCGCGCAGGATGAACACCAGGCCACCCCAGGCGGACCAGATGATGTCCAGGTGCGGGGCGCTGGAGAAGGCGTAGTTGATCAGCACTACGCTGCTGATATAGGCGATGAGATAGAACATGGCGGGTAATCTGTGGGCAAGCCGTACAGATTACCGCTGGCTGCTTCGCGGGTAAACCTGCGAGGCAGCCAGCGCCGAATCATTGCCCCATGATCAACCCAGCGGCCACCGCCCGCTCATGGCACAGCTTCAGTACGGCGCGACGCTCGGTGTTGTCCATCCGCCCCCAGCGGCCGATTTCGGCCACCGTACGCTGGCAGCCGGTGCAGATATCCTGCTCGTCCAGCGCGCAGATGCTGACGCAAGGCGAAGCGACCGGGCGCTCGACGGCAATGACCTCACTCATCGTCAGCTACCAGCTCGCGCGCATAGCGTTGGGCATTGTGCACATAGTGCGCGGCACCGGCCTCGATCATGCGCATCTGCTGCTCGCTCAGTTCACGCACCACCTTGCCCGGCGAGCCCATCACCAGCGAACCGTCAGGGATCTCCTTGCCCTCGGGGATGAGCGCATTGGCGCCGATGATGCAGTGCTTGCCGATGCGGGCTCCGTTGAGGATCACCGCATTGATGCCGACCAAGCTGTAATCGCCGACCGTGCAGCCATGCAGCATGGCGTTATGGCCAACCGTCACGCCCTTGCCCAGGGTCAGCGGCGAACCCATGTCGGTATGCATCACGGTGCCGTCCTGGACATTGCTGTCCTCGCCGATGTCGATCAGCTCGTTGTCACCGCGCAATACAGCGCCAAACCACACGCTGGCACGGGCCTGCAGGCGCACATTGCCGATCACGGTGGCGTTGGGCGCGATCCAGCTGGTGGGGTGGCTGTCGACCCGCAGGTCGCCCAGGCGATATTTCATGCTCGCTCCTCAGGATAAACGGCGGCGGTTTGTAGCAGACGGCGGGGTGGGCCCCGCTCAGATCTCGATGTAACGCTCCGGGGGTTGATGCAGGCTGATGCCGGCGTCATACAGCAGGTTGACCAGCTCGACGATCATGATCGCCGACAACCCCCAGATTTTGTATTCACCGTAGCGGTAACTGGGCACATACCAACTGCGGCCCTGGTAATCGATACGGTGGGTATGGTCACGCGGGTCCTGGCGGAAGAATTCCAGCGGTACGGTGAATACTGCCGCGATCTCGGCATCGTTGGCGCGATACTCGACGAAATCGGGAATAAGCCCGACGAATGGCGTCACTTTCAGGCCGTGCAGCGAGATCAGCGGGCTGAGCGGACCAATCACTTCCACCAGCCCAGGGGGCAGGCCGATTTCTTCTTCGGCTTCGCGCAGGGCGGTAAACACCAGGTCCGGGTCTTCAGGGTCGCGCCGGCCACCCGGGAAGGCGACTTCGCCACCGTGGGTCGACAAGCCCTTGGCGCGCAGGGTCAAGACCAGTTCGGGCGCTTCGCTGCGGGTAATGGGCAAGAGTACCGCCGCTTCGGGAAACCGTCGGTCGGTTTCCAGTGATGCGGGTTCATGGTTGCTCATTCGGCGAAGTAGCTCGTCCAGCATTGCGCACTCTCGTATCCAAGGCCTGTCTTGCATGATGCACCAAAGCCGAGAAGCACCCAAGCCCTGTGCGCTTGCGGCCGCCCGGCTGCCACGCCAAGATAGCCCTGTCATAAGGGAAGATAAGCATGAAATTCTGCAGCGCGTGCGGCCAGCCGGTCATTCAGCGGATACCCGAGGGCGATAGCCGCCTGCGGTATGTCTGCGAGTATTGCCAGACCATTCACTACCAGAACCCCAACATCGTGGCGGGGGTCCTGCCCACTTGGGGTAGCCAGGTGCTGCTGTGCCGGCGCGCCATCGAGCCACGCCGTGGCTACTGGACCTTACCGGCCGGGTTCATGGAGAACGGCGAGACCCTCGACCAGGCCGCCCGTCGTGAAACCGTCGAGGAAGCCTGCGCCCAGGTCGGGCCCATGAACCTGTACCAGTTGTTCGACCTGCCGCACATCAACCAGGTGCATGTGTTTTTCCGCGCCGAACTGGCCGACCTACGCTTCGATGTGGGTATCGAGAGCCTGGAAGTGCGGCTGTTCGAGGAGCATGAGATACCGTGGGACGCGCTGGCTTTCCGCACCGTCACACGCACACTAGAATGCTACTATCGCGACCGCATCGGGCAGCACTACCCCATAGGCCATGAGTACCTGCCACCGATGAATGTCACGTCTACCACCTAACGTCATCAGGGATACCGTTTCATGCGCTGGTTGCTCGCCCTTTTCTGCCTTTGCGTTACCTCGGTGTCCCAGGCGGCCTTCACCGAGACCATCGTGCGCAAGCCCCTGCCGGCAGCGCAAACATCGTCGCCCTCGCAGCAGGCCATGCAACCGCTGATCGACAAGGTGCTGGTGATCAAGTCCGAGCGCCGCCTGCAACTGATCAGCCGCGGCGAACCGCTCAAGACCTACCGCATTTCCCTGGGCAAGCAGCCCAAGGGCGCGAAGGAACGCGAAGGTGACCGCAAGACCCCCGAGGGCCTCTATTGGCTGGACTGGCGCAAGCAGAGCGACCGCTTCAACCTGGCCATGCACATCTCCTACCCCAACATCAAAGATGCCGCACGCGCCACCCGCGAAGGCGTGAGTGCCGGCAGCATGATCATGATCCACGGCACACCGGTCAATGATGACTACCCCGAGTGGTACTTCCACACACTGGACTGGACCGAAGGTTGCATCGCCATGCGCAACCACGACATGCAGGAAGTCTGGGAGCTGGTCAAGGACGGTACATTGATCGAGATTCGTCCCTGACACGTCCTGCATGCCGACTCATCCTGTAGGAGCTTTCGCACCCTAAACGAGAACCCGCCTGACAGCCGCTTAGGCAGGGTACTGCATCCAAGCCAATCACTTAATTCTTAGCATCCACGCAGACGAATACGACATCCGTACGTCCTCTGCGGGGTGCTTGAATGCCGTACCGAATTCTCATCATTGCCTGCAGGCTGCTGGTCTGCTGCCTGACCGGGGTGATGACCTGCGCCCAGGCATTGGCCGACGACCTGGCCAGCCAACAGTTGCGCGATCAGCAGCAAACGCTGCGGCAACTGGAACAGCAACAACGCCTTGAGCGCTGGCAACGGGAGCCTGCTGCGCAAGGTAATCAGCGCAGCCAGAGTGCACAGACTGCCGACAGCCACTGCTGGGCGGTGAGCGGCGTGCGCCTGGCCGGCCATCGACACGTGTCGGGGACAGCACTGGAGGCGACCGTGGTGCCGCTGATGCAACCTTGCATGGGCATCGCCGATATCAACCGCGTGCTCAAGGCCATTACCCAGCGCTATGTCCAAGCCGGCTACCCGACCAGCCGCCCCTACTTGCGCCAGCCCCCCGAAGATGACGCCCCGCTGGATATCGTCATCAGCGAAGGTTTTGTCGAGTCGATCGAGCTGGGCGCCGACCTGCCCCTTTCCTTGCGCGGTGCTTTTCCTGGCGTACTGGGGCAGCCGCTGTACCTCCCGGACCTGGAGCAAGGGCTCGACCAGCTGAACCGCCTGCGTGCCTACGACTTGAGTGCCGACTTGCTCCCCGGCGAACTGCAAGGTGGCACCCGCGTGCGCGTTCAGCCCCACAAAGTCGCCTCGCGCTGGCATCTGGACGGCCGCCTGGACAACCGCGGCAGTGAACTGACCGGCCGCCATCGCCTGAACCTCGGGGTCGGCCTGGACAGCCCGCTGGGCCTAAACGACGACCTGCGCCTGTGGCTGGCCAGCACCGTCTTCGATGCGCCGGGCACCAGCACGGGCATCACGGTGTACTACAGTATCCCCTACGGTCCGTGGACATTCGCCTTCAACGCCAGCCAACTGCGTTACAACGCCCCCATCCCGCACGGGCAACAGACCAGCAGTGGCCGCAGCCGCTTCCAGGGCGTGAGCGCCGAGCGTGTGCTGTGGCGCAATCAGCAGGGCATGCTCAGCGCCAGTGCCCGGGTGGACCGCAAGCAGATGGTCAACCGCACCGGCGGCGTTGTCGTCGACTTGCAGAGCCCTACCCTCACCAGCGTCGAGGCCGGCCTGCAGTGGCTCTGGCTCGAGAATGGGCTGTGGAACGGGTATGTGGGGGTCGCCCACGGCCTTGAGGGGCTGTCCAAGGACAACCCGGCCATGCGCAGCAACGGGCTGCGCAGCGATTTCGTCAAATACCGCGCCACCCTCCTGCACCTTCGCCAAGGCGCAGCGCCTCAGCCCTGGCGCTGGCAAAGCGAACTCGGGCTGCAGTACAGCCCCGACCCACTGCCCGCCGTCGAACAACTGCTGGCCACCGACGACTCGGCGGTACGCGGCTTCCGCCTGCACACCTACGCCGGCGCCACTGGCGCGGCCTGGCGCAACACCTTGAGCCGCCCGCTGAGCCCCGCCTGGGCGGCACCGTTGCAAGTGCGCCCCTACGTCGGCCTCGACCTTGGCTGGACCCAGCTCGCCAGCGACAGCCCCGTCCTGCGCCTGGCCGGTGCTGCGGCCGGCATCGAAGTGAGCCTGCCCGACAGTCGCCTGCGCCTCGATTATCAACGCGCCCTGTACACCAGCGACCGGCCCCGCACGCTTCTGGAGCCGGGCTTCTGGGTACTGGAGTGGCACCTGAACATCTGATTCACCCACAACAAAGAGAACGAGAACATGCAAACACTCTCGCAGCTGACGTCTACCCACCCCAATACCTTGCGTTGGGCCATTTTTCTCGCCCTGCTCGGCTCCAGCACCGCGCAAGCCTCGGGCGGCCTGGAAGCTGCCAGCGGCCCTGCAGGCACCCCACTCATCAACAACGGCCATGGCGTCCCGGTCATCGACATCGTTGCACCCAACGCTAGCGGCCTGTCGCACAACCAGTTCCTCGATTACAACGTCGGCAACCCCGGCGTAGTGCTGAACAACGCCACGCAGGCGGGCCAGTCGCAACTGGCCGGCGCCCTTGCGGCCAACCCGCAGTTCCAGGGCCAGGCCGCCTCGACCATCCTCAATGAGGTGATCAGCCGCAACGCTTCGCTGATCGAGGGGCCGCAGGAAATCTTCGGCCGCCCGGCCGACTACATCCTGGCCAACCCCAATGGCATCACCCTCAACGGCGGCAGCTTCATCAACACCACCCGCGCAGGCTTCGTGGTCGGCACCCCGGAATTCGAGGACCAGCAACTCAAATACCTCGACACCCTCAACGCCAGTGGCTCCCTGCAGGTACTCGACGACGGCCAGAGCAACAGCACCGGTGCCCTTGACCTGATCGCGCCGCGAATAGACAGCAAAGGCTTGCTCATGGCTGCCAATGAATTGAACGTCACGGTTGGCCGCAACCGCATCGATCACACCAGCGGGCAGGTGGTCGAACACCTGCCCGGCGAACAGGGCAGTGTCGATGCCACGCTGTTCGGTGCCATGCGTGCCGGGCGTATCCGTGTGCTGAGCACCGCTGAAGGCGCTGGGGTGCGCATGGGGCCGGCAAAGGTGCATGCCGGCGACGGTATCGACATCCATTCGGCCGGCGACCTGCACGTCAGCGGCAAGGCGGACAACCCCAGCGAACTGCACAGCGAACGGGGCGCATTGAATCTCAGCGCCGCGCATGACCTGACCCTGCGGGCTGTCGAAGGGCAGGCGCAACAGGTGGTGGTCAAGGCCGGCCAGAAACTCACCCTGGATGCCGACAGCCTGGCAAACACCGAACACGACCGCGAAAACTGGAAGAAGAAGTTTCTCTTCGTCACCCGCGAAACCTACAACCGCGAGCGCACCACCACCCAAAACCAGCAGCACGGCACGCAGTTGCACGGCCAAGACAGCGTAACGCTGCAATCGGGCGCTGACATGCGCCTGGTAGCCGCCGACGTGAAGGCGGGCGGCGAATTGAACGTCGACAGTGCCGGCAAACTGGACATCGTGGCAGGCATCGACAGCCAGCACATCAAAGAACAGGTACGTCACCGCAAAGACTTGTGGCGCGGTGACCGCGACACCGAGCAAACCCGGGAAACAGCCCAGGGCAGCACGTTGAATGCCGAGCGCATGGCCCTCACTGCGGCCGATACCCTCACGGTTCAAGGCAGCACGCTGCACAGCAACAGCGACATGCAGATCAAGGCGCGGCAAGTCGAGATCGGCACCACTGCATTGCAGAACAGCGGCACACAGCGCAACTACCGCGGCGACCTGGTCTCCGGGACTTTCTTCGGTGATCGCAAGGGTAATGACACGCAAGGGCAGACGGTGGTTGGCAGCAGTGTGACGGCAGACGGCAAGCTGAACATGACGGCTGACCAGGTCACCATCAAAGGTAGCAAGGTGCACGGCAAGGAAGATTCGGTGCTGTACAGCGAAAAGGGCCTGCTGGCGATCGAGGCCGACCACGGCAGCAGCACGTCGACTGACCATCAGAGCAACAGCAAACTGTTCGGCCTGATCGGCAGCGATCGCAAGGACACCACACGCAAGGACCAGGTACTGCTCAGCGACGTTTCGTCCAGCAGCAACCTGCGCCTGGCCAGCGCCGAGGAACTGCGCATCCACGGGGCAAAAATCGAAGCCGGCAAGCACCTGCAGGTGCAGGCCAAGGGCGACCTGACGATCGACAGCGCGCAGTCGCGCAGCGAAACACAAACCGATCAACAGCAACGCGGCTTCAGTGCCGGCGCCCGGCAGACCCAGGAGGCACAGGACGGCAAACCGCAATCACGCCAGTACGAAGCCAGCGTGGGCTACCAGGTCGCCAACACGACGGGCAAGGTCCAGGAAACAATGCAGGTCGCCAGCGAACTGAAAGGCGCTTCGGTCGATCTGCAAAGCGATGCCCACCTGCAGGTCAATGGCTCCAAGGTCGTGGCAAGCGCGGGCGACCTCACTGTGGCCGCCAAACAGGTCAGCCTTGGCGCAACCCGCAATGAACGCGAGTCCGTCAGCAACGACAGCCAGAGTGGAGGCAGCTTGAACGTGACAGGGGGTATCGATCGACTGGGCAGCGCTTTCGCAGGCCATCACAACACCCAAAGCCAGCTCGAACGCGACAGCACCGTCCAACGCAGCGAGTTGCAGGCCAGTCGGGACGTGAAGCTGGACGCCGAGCGTTTGCTTACCGAAGCCGCGCGCGTCGAAGCCGGCCAGCAACTGAACGTAACCGCCAAGCACATCGAGAACCGTGCCGTGCAAAATACCCTAGCGCGTGAAAGCGTCACCAATAACGGGGCAGGCAGCCTGGGCGCCAGCGTCGAATACCGTGACCTGACCCGCCCCATCGAACGGCTGGTGCTGGGCGAAGAGGCGGCGCGCTTCCAGCAGGGCTCGCCTGAAGACGCGATGGTGGCGCCAAGCGCCGGTGCCGACATGACCATAGACCACCTCAAGCGCCTGGAAAACCAACGCCGCGGCTTTGCCCAGGTGAGTGAGCTGTCGGGGGCTGCAGTCGAGGTCAAGGCCGATATCATCGATGACCAGGGCACCGCGTGGAAGGCCAACGCCGGCAAGCTCTTGATCGATGCCACGCAGCACCACCTGAGCGCCGCCGAAAACACCCAGGCCGATACCGTGCAGCGCCTGGCCTATGGCGGCGATGCCCGCGTAGACACCAGCACCGGTAACGATCTCAATGTACGCATTGCCGGTAAAGGCGGCTCGCTGGATAAACACGACCTGGCCAGTACCGCCGTGCCCGGCAGCCTCTATGGCCAACAGGGTATCCAGGTGCAGTTGGGCAGCGATGGCAAGTACGAGGGCACGCGCATCGACGGTGGCGACGGCGATGTGGTGATGCGTAGCGGCGGCACGCTGTCGTTACCGCAGGCCACTGACCGTAACAGCCAGGCCTCAAAGCAGCTTGACGGTAATGCCTGGGCCAAGGTCGGCAACCGCCCCGGCAGCACCGGCGTCGACACCCGTGGCTACCTGGATCACAACCAGCAGAACAGCGCGCAGACCAAGGCGCAGGTGGCGCAGATCGATGCCAAGGGCGCTGTGCATCTGAGCAGTGAGGCAGACCTTGTATTGGAAGGCACGCGTATCGGCAGCCGTGAAGCCAAGGTCGGCGATACCTTGCTGGAAAGTGGTGGCCGTTTGCAGGTCACTGCGGCCAGCAATACCCAGCAGGCCAAGGGCGGCAGCCTGGGTGGCGGCCTGGAACTGGCAGTCAAGACTGGCGCGACCAAGGGTGGCGCTGTCGGCGGTCACTTCAAGCATGGCAAGCAGAACGAAGACGCCAGCCAGGCCGTCAATGCCAGCTTCGAAAGCGCGGGCAAGCTCACCCTCAGCAGCCGTGCCCGGGAGGACATTGCCTTGCACCTTGAGGGCCTGCAAGCCTCGGCCGAACAAATCGAGCTCAACGCCGCAGGCGGCGGCATGCTGATCGAAGCTTCGAGCGACCGCGAGCAACGCGACAACCTCGACATCACGGCCGGGGCCGGCTTCAACATGGCCAAGGGCGCTACCGATACCCTCGGCCTGCATGGCCGCGCCCAGGTAGCGCTGGACAAGCGTGACAACCACACGTGGAACGCCAGCCAACTGCGCGCCGAAAAAATCCAGTGGCAAAGCCGTGGCGACACGCGCATCGAAGGTGCCAGCCTGGAAGCCGGGCGCATTACCGGTGATGTTGGCGGCGACCTGCGTGTTGCCAGCCGCAAGGACCGCGTCGACAGCTTGAGCGTGAAAGGCGACCTGCGCCTGAGCCAGGAGAAGAACCCGCAGGGCTACACCAACGCCGCCAACGCGCTGGCTGGGCCGCTGAGTGACAAAATCGGCAAAAAAGCCGGCGCTGCCTTGAGCAAAGCCGATCCTGGTTTTTCCCCGACTTTGCGCCTGGAGGTCTCACACCAACAGCGCGACACCGTGACCAGGCAGGCCACGCTCAAGGGCAGTGAAGGGCTTGACCTCAAGGTCGGTGGCGATGCCCGCCTGGTGGGCGCCAGGCTGCAATCGGGCAAAGGCGCTGTCGAGCTGAACGCCAATGCCGTTACCCGTGAAACCCTGAATGGCAGCGACTACCGCCGCGATGTGTCGATCGATGCGTCCAACTCGCCGGTGGACCTGGGCACTGCGGTGGCCGAATTCACCAAGGGCAAGGGCGCTGCAGACGGGGAGAATGCGCTTGACCTGGGCCTATTGCGCACCAGCGGGCACAACCGCAGCGAGCAGTGGGTATCGAGCGTGCAAGGCAAGGCGCAGTAACCGTTGCCCGTCGACGCTTTCATGAACCCACCCATGACGTGGTGACTTGGCCGCTCCCACAGATCAACCTTACAAATCAATAAGTTAGCGATCTATCAATGGCCGCAACCTCACTCAAGTGATTACCACCTGATCAGCCGCTGCCCCGCTGTCGCCTCTGGCCCCAGCCATTGCGCACCGCGCAGCAGCGGCGTCAGGGCGGCATCGGGCTGCAGCGCGAGGGTGACCTGGGCCTGTCGCCCCAGCAGGTCCGCATCCACCTGCAACTGATGCTGCCCCTGCTGCGCCAACTGCCCCAGCACATGCCAACCACCTCGGCACTGCACCTCGAGCCATCCCTGCCCTAAGCCCAACGACCAGGGCTCACTCAGCGCCAGGTCCGTGACACTGATACGCCCCTCGGCAGCCTGGCATCGCCGCCCCGCACCATGCACCCGCAGCGTACCCTGCCATTGCCCAACCAGGCGATAGGCCGCAGGCACAGTCACCTGCGCCGCTGTGGGCTGAACGTCAAGGCGCCAACGCCAAGGCCAGCCTTCAACCCGCACCTGCCAGGCCTGCCCCTGAAAGCCCAATGCCCCTTGGCCCTGCAAACGCCAAGGCTGCACGGCCCACTGCAATGGCCCGAACGGCCCAAGCTGTGTCGCCTGCCCCTGCCACAAGCTGCCGCTCACTCCCGTTGCCGGCAGGCCGAACCCACGCACCAGCCAACTGGCCGGCAGCTCTACCAGCAAGGTCAGGACAAACACCCACAGCAGCCACGCCACGCCGCCCCGGCTCATGGCCGCAGCACCAGGTCAAAACGCAGGCCGTTGGGGGCTTGCTCCAACCCCCACTGCAACGGTTGCGCGCCCTCGCTCTGCAGCGAAACGACCCAGCCCAGCAGGGCCTGCTCATCGGCCACCTGCCCCTGCATGTGCCAGGTCTCACCCTGTGCGACCACCTCCTGCAACTCGATGCGCCGCGCTTGCGCCGACTGGTGCAGACGCTCCAAGCTCAGCGGCGCGCCCCCCTGCAAATCTGCCGCCGTCTGCGCCAACCCCCGCCATTGGCCAAGCACGTGCCATTGCGCCAATCCTTCGCGTACAACCAGCACGCTCGACAGCAGCGCAATCAGCCCCCCGGCCAGTGCCAGGCGATGGCGCTGTACCCAGTCCCGGTTCATGTCGCCACCTCCAGGTCGAAAACCACACGGGTCGACGATGCATCCCCGTTCACTTGCACCTGTGCCCCAACAGCACTGGCCATCTCGCCCCAGGGCGGTGCGGCCCCCTCCCCCTCCACGCGCACATGCCAGCGCTGGCCGTCGAAGCGCACTGCTTGCAGGCGCCAGCCGGGATGCGCTTGCAACCAGGCCTGCAAGCGCCCCTGCAAGTCTGCCAACTGACGCACACGCAATTGCTGTTGCAGTTCGGCTTCGCGCAGGCGCTTGAGCGCCTGCGCCGCCTGCCGCGGCCCTGCCTGCTCGCCGGTCACGGCAAGCACCTGGGCTTGCCAGAGCTGCACCTGGCGCCATTGCTGGGCCAACCACAGGCCGCCCCAGGTGCAGGCCAGCAGCAGGCAGGCGGCAAGCAGCTGACGCTGCGCTCGCGAGGGGCCAACAAAGGTGCGAGGTCGTCGCTGCTCGAACAGGCCTGGCAGGCTGTCGAGCGGCGCCAACTCGTCGGGCCAGCGCCCCTCGAGCGGCACCCTGCGCAGTTGCGGCCAGGGTTCGACCCGCACATCGCCCAGCACATCAGGCCAGGCCAACCAGCGTTCGCCCGCGCCTTCGCTCAGCCCCTTCATCAAGCTGAACCCGCCCGGCTTCTGCCAGCACCAGGCCACACCCGGTTCAGGAGCAGGCAGCAACTGAAATTCAGCCCAGCAACACTCGACCGACACCCCCCATTTCACACACTGCCCGCGCCAGCCCTCCAGATGCTGACGTGCCACGGTCAGTAGCCGCACCTGCCCGGCTTCACGGCCCAAACATCCACACACCACCTCATCCGCGCTCTGCAGCAAGCGGTCTTCAAGCAACAATGGCCATTCTTCACGCCTGAGCCCCGGCGGTGCGGGCAACTGGAAGTGGCTGCAGTGCTCGGCAGGCACGATCAACGCCACCCGCGCCTGCAGGTTCGCCGGGGGCTCGCCCTGCCCCTGGCGCTGCGCGATACCGCCCTCGACCAACAGCCAGTCCCAAGGGCTGCCTGGGCGCAACAACAGCCAAGGCCGGGCCGGCGAACGTCGACGCCAATCAACCTTCATGAACGCCCCCAGGGAATAACGAAAGTGCAGACATACGGTGCTCCATCACGCTGCAGCTCCAGGCGCACACCACGGCCGGGGTGCGCCGGTTGATCGGAAGGCCAGGGTTGCCAGCGGCCGCCCTGGTGATACAAAACGTTCACCTTGCTCACCCCTTCAAGTTGCTCGCGCAACACCCAGCGCGCAGCAGTCGCGGCATACAGGTCGGCCGAACTCTCCAGCAACACACGCTGCTCGCGCGCCTCGAAGCGCAAGCGCTGGCGCTGTAGGCGCGACCCGCCTTCAACTTCAGGCAGGCCGGTGGCAGCCACCCACAGCAGTTGGCCGTTCGCGGGTTGCCAATCGAACCAGCGGCTGGCCAAGGGCAGACGCTGTTCGTACACCCGGCGCAGCACCGGGCTGTCGAGGCGCCGCTCCAGCGCCAGGCAAAAATCCAGCACCGAGGTTTGCTGGCTGCTCACCTGCAACCGCTCACGCACCTTCAGCCAGCCGTTGACCAATGCCGCCAGCATGATGCCGAGCAGCGCGGTCAGGGCCAGCGCGACCATCAGTTCGATCAGGGTAAGGCCTGCCTGATGCCGCTTCATGGGCGCTCCAGAAAAACACTGAATTGGCCAAGCGGCAGCCGCTGGTCGCGGTCGCCGAACACCTGCAGTTCGCCCCGGCGCAGGTCACGCACGCCGGTGCGGCGCAATTGCATCTGCCAATGGCACAGCTGGCCGCCCTGGCTCAGTTGGCCGCCCACCTGGTTGCTGGTCGGCCAGTACTGTTCGACGACGAAACGGGCTTGCAGCTCGCGCGCGCACAGCAGGCCAAGGCGGTGCTGCTGCAGGTTGTCCTGCACCGCCAGGCGCTGGCGCAGGACCTGGCTGGTGATCACCGCCAGCACGGCGGCAATCGCCAGGGCCACGGTCACTTCCAGCAGAGTGAAACCGCGCTGCTGGTGCTTCATGGCAGTGGCGCCAGCTGTAGCTTGCCATCGCGGCGCCAGGCCCATTGCTGGCTGCCTTTGGCCCAGTGCCAGCGCACCGAGCCCGGCTGAGCCCAGCCTTGCGGCGTGAACAGAAGATGCGGCTGCGCGCTGGCGGGCCAGTCCGGGCGCAGGCCCTTGGGCCAGTCGCCGAGCGCGACGGTCTCGACCACCCAGGCGTCGCCCTCGCGGCGGACAAACTCCGGCCGCTGGCCAGTCCAGCGCAACCCGCGCAACTGCCCGGCATGGCGGGCCAGGGCCGCCTGGGTCCGGGTTTCGGCCGCCAGGCGTTGCAGGGCTTGGTCGACATTCGTCTTGCCGCTGTCGAGCCAGGCCACGGCCAGGCTGGTCATCAACCCGGCGATGGCCAGCACCACCAGCAATTCGATCAGGCTGAAGCCTTGTTCACGGCGCACCCTTACAGCGCCCAGTTACCCAGGTCGGCATCCTGCCCTTCGCCGCCAGGCACACCATCGGCACCCAGCGAATAGACATCAACGCGCCCATGCTCGCCAGGCATGCGGTACTGGTACGGCGTCCCCCATGGGTCTTGCGGCAGGCGGCGCACATAGCCATCGCTGCGCCAGGCACGCGGCAGCGGCGCCTGCTCGGGCTTTTTCACCAGCGCAGCCAAGCCTTGCTCGTTACTGGGAAAACGCAGGTTATCCAGCCGGTACATGTCCAGCGCCTGTTCGAGTGTGGCCAGGTCTGCCATGACCTTCTGCCGCATGGCCTTGTCCTGGTTGCCCAGCACACTGGGTGCGACCACGGCGATCAACAGGCCGATGATGAAGATCACCACCATGATCTCCATGAGGGTGAAGCCACGCTGACGGTTACGACGATGCTGCATGGAAGTACTCCTTGTGTTCACAATTGCAGGCCCTGGTTGAGTTGCATGATCGGCAGCAGCACCGCCAGCACGATGAACAGCACCACGGCGCCCATCACCAGAATCATCAGCGGTTCGAAAAGCGCCATGGCGGTGTCCACCTGGCGGGCGAAGCCGCGCTCCTGGTCGTCTGCCACCCGTTCCAGCATGTCGGCCAGGGTGCCGCTGGCCTCGCCGCTGCCGACCATGTTCACCAGCAACGGCGGAAACTGTTGGCAGGCATCCAGCGCGCGGTGCAGGCTGGTGCCGCCCTGCACCTGCTGGCGCACCTGCTCCATGGCCAGGCGGATGCGCCGGTTGGAAACTGTCTCGGTGGCCACCTGCAGGGCTTCGAGCAGGGCCACGCCGCTGCTGCTGAGAATCGCCAGGCTACGTGCCAGCCGCGCGCTTTCCAGCACCTGCAACAGGCCGCCCACACGCGGCAGGCGCAACAGCAACTCATCACGGCGCAGGCACCAGTGCGGCTTGCGCAGCAGCCAGCCACCGAGCAGCGTCAGCAGCATCGCCAGGCCCAACAACCAGGGCCCGGCGTGCACCAGCCCCTGGCTCAAGCCGATCAGCAAGGCGGTTATCAACGGCAGGCTCTGCCCCGCGTGGGCAAACTGCTCGGTGAGCTTGGGCACCACGAAGGTCATCAGGCCGATCACCACGGCAAGCGACACCCCCATCAGCACACAGGGGTAGATCAATGCAGTACGCGCCTTGTGCTGCTGGCGTTGCACCTGCTCCAGGTGATCGGCCAGGCGCGTGAGCACCTGGGCCAGGCGCCCGGAGCGCTCACCGGCCTCGACCAGCGCACAGTACAGGCCGCTGAACGGCGCCCCCTGGCGGGCCAGGCTGCGCGCCAGCCCCAGGCCTTCAGCGAGCGAACCGCGCAAGGCCACCAGCACGCTGTGCAAGGCAGGCTGGCGCAATTGCCGCTCGAGGGTGGCCAGGGCGTCGACCAAGGGGATGCCCGCGCCCGTCAAGGTCGCCAGCTGGCGGGTCAGTTCGCACAGTTGCGCACGGCTCAGGCGCTGGTGGCGGGGTTGGCGCACGCCTGCCTCGTGGCGCTGCAACTGGCGGGCGAACAGGCCCTGGTCACGCAACAGCTGGCGCGCATGGCGCTCGCTGTCGGCCTGCAGGCTGGCCTTGTGGGTCTTGCCGGCCAGGTCGACGGCTTGATAACGATAGGTCGGCATGGCTCAGCCCTGCACCACGCGCAGCACTTCGGCCAGGCTGGTCTCGCCACGCGCCAGGCAATCGCTGGCCATGGCTACCAGGCTGCGCCGACGGTCGGCCAGGTAATCCTGCATGGCTTGCTCACTGGCGCCGTCGTACAGCAGCGCGATCAGGCCGGCGTCCAGCTCGATGAACTCGTACAGGCCCAGGCGCCCGACATAGCCACTGCCCTGGCACTGCTCGCAACCGACGGCGTGGTAACTGCTGCCCAGCGCACATAGCTCGGGCCACAAGTCACGTTCGGCGGTTTGCAGCGGCTGCGCCACCGCACACTGGCACAGCCGCCGCACCAGGCGCTGCGCCAGCACACCGCGCAGGCACGACGCGATCAGAAAGGGTTCGATGCCCATGTCACGCAGGCGGGTCACCGCCCCCACCGCACTGTTGGTGTGCAGGGTCGAGAGCACCAGGTGGCCGGTGAGGCTGGCTTGCACGGCAATCTGCGCGGTTTCCTGGTCACGGATTTCGCCGAGCATGATCACATCCGGGTCCTGGCGCAGGATGGCGCGCAGGCCACTGGCAAAGGTCAGCCCGGCGCGTGGGTTGATGGCCGTCTGGCCGATGCCGGCGATGGCGTACTCCACCGGGTCTTCGACGGTGAGGATGTTGCGGCTGCCATCGTTGAGGCTGTTGAGGCTGGCGTACAGCGTGGTGGTCTTGCCCGAACCGGTGGGGCCGGTGGACAGCACGATGCCATTGGGCCGCGCCAGGCAACTGCGCAGGCCGTGCAGCACGGCGGCCGGCATGCCCAGGTTGTCCAGCGCCAGCAGGCTGGCCTGCTTGTCGAGCACACGCATCACCACCCGTTCACCGTGAATGCCCGGCAGCGTCGAGACCCGCACATCGACCTCGCGCCCTGCCGCCCGCAAGGTGATGCGGCCATCCTGGGGTTGGCGTTTCTCGGCGATGTCCAGCCGCGCCATGACCTTGATGCGTGACACCAGCATCGCCGACAGCGCCCGCGGCGGGCGCAGCACCTCGCGCAGGTGGCCGTCGACCCGCAGGCGCACCACCAGGCTCTGTTCGAAGGTCTCGATATGGATATCCGAGGCACGCAGGCGCAAGGCCTGGCCGAACAGCCCGTTTATCAGGCGGATCACCGGCGCCTCGTCATCGCTTTCGAGCAAGTCCTCGATACGCGGCATCTCGCTCATCAGGCTGTCCAGGTCGACCTGGTCGCCGATACCTTCGATCAGCGCTGCGGTGGCCGCATCGCCGCCCTGATACAGCTGTGCCAGTTGTTCGTCGAATGCTGCGGGCTCCAGGTAGGCCAGCGCACTGGGCTGGCCATGCACCCGCAGCAGCTCCTGCAACACCTCGCTGTCGGCGTCGCGGCGCAGCCACAATTGCCAGCCGCCTTGCGCGGGGGTCATGGCCAGGCCTGCCTGGCGTGCCAGCCGATAGGGCAGCATCACCAGTTACCGCCGTCCAGGCGCGCCCGGCTGGCGGGGAACACCTGCAGCAGCGGCGTGGCGCCTTCAGCACCGGCAAGGTCCGGCAGCTGCAGCGGGGTGGTCTGCTGCAGGGTGCGGTACTTGCCTTCGCTGAGCCCGGCCAGGCTCGGCCCATCGCGCAGGATGCGCGGGCGAATGAAGACCATCAGGTTCTGTTTGGTGTTCTTGCTGGCGTCGGAGCGGAACAGGCGGCCCAGGTAGGGGATGTCACCCAGCAGCGGTACGCGCTGGTTGCTGGTACTCAGCTCGTCGCTGATCAGGCCGCCCAGAATCACCAGGCCGTTGTCTTCGACCATGACCTTGGTCTTGATCTCACGCTTGTTGGTGATCACATCACTGGCAGCGCTGGAGTCGGCAATCGACGAGACCTCCTGGACGATGTCCAGGCGCACGCTGTTGTCGATGTTGATCTGCGGTTTGATCCGCAGCTTGACCCCGACCTCCTTGCGCTCGATGGTCTGGTAAGGGTTGGCGTTGTTCTGCGTCACCGAGCCGGTGACGAAGGGCACTTCCTGGCCAACCAGGATCGACGCCTCGGCGTTGTCCAGGGTCAGCAAGGTTGGCGTGGACAGCAAGTTGAAGCCGCTCTTGCCCTTGAGCGCATTGACCAGCATGGCGAAGTTGAAACCGCCGCCGAAGTGGCCGATGCCGGCAGTGGCCCCGGCGGTGGCAGACAACAGCTTGCCCAGTGCCTCGGTGTCTTCGCCGGCGGCAGCACCGGCGATGTTGGCGATGTTCACCCCGTTGCTGCCGAAGTTGACGATACCGGCACCGAACTTCTCGTCGGCGAACAGCCACTGCACACCCAGCTCCTGGGCACTGCTGTCGGACACCTCGGCGATGATCGCCTCGACCACCACCTGGGCACGGCGGATATCCAGCTGCTCGACGATGGCACGGTAGGCGGCCAGCTCGCTGTCGGGGCCGACCATGACTACAGCGTTGGTGCCCTCTTCGTATTCCAGGCGAATGCCCGAGCCACCGGGGGCGGCCATCACCGGCCGGTCCTTGGCTTCGCCCTCGGCCACGCCTTCTGCCGGCGCCATGCCTTCCTGGCTGAGCCCGCGCAGCACCTTGACCACTTCACTGGCCGTGGCGTGCCGCAGGTAGATGACTTGGGTACTGCTGCTGCCCGCCGTCTCGCTGGGGCGGTCGAGCTGACGCAGCAGGCTGGCGATGCGTTCGAGGTTGCTGCGCCAGTCGGTGACGACCAACTGGTGCGCCGCCGGGTACGGGGTGATCACCCCAACCCGTGGGTCGATCAATGGCTTGAGTATGCCAAGCACCTGCTCGGTAGCGGCGTTGCGCACATTGAATACCCGGGTAGCCACGCTGTCGCTGCCTTCGCCCTGCTGCCCGGCAGGCTCCACCGGCACCGGTTCCAGGCGCGCCGCCTGGTCGGGGACGATCTTCACGCTGCCATTGGGCAGGTCGACGGTGGCGTAGCCCTGGGCGCGCAGTTGGGCGAGGAAGATGTCATAGATGGCATCGGCGTCGTGCAGGTCGACGGTGCGCACGGTGACCTTGCCCTTGACCCGCGGGTCGACGATGAACGTGGTACCGGTGATGCGCGACACGCTGTCGATGAATTCACCCAGCTCGGTGTCGACGAAGTTCACCTCGTACATCGGCGTGCCGTCGTCATCGAACACCGGCTCCTCGGCGCTCGCAACCGGCAGGCCCACGGACAAGGCCAGGCTCAGTGCAGCCGCCATGCAGTATTTAACAGGCATCGTTCATCCTTGCCGCTTGAGGCCGGTCACGGCGGGGCGTGGCGGCCAGGGCAGGCGTTCACGCCGCCCCTGGTTATTGAAAATCAGGCCATCGCTGTCGATGTCCTGCAGCACGATCCCCGGTGCCAGGCGCTGGCCGCGGGCCAGGGTGCGCACCTGTTGTTCGTAGCGCAGCACCACCACGCTGGCCGACAACGGCTGGGCCTTGAGGCCACCGAGGTAGTGCAAGGGCAAACGGGTGATGACGATCGCGCCGTCGTCAACGTGTGCCTGCCAGTGGCCGACCATCAACCCCGGCAGTTGCGTCTCGGTGGCCGGCGAGCGGCTGGCCGGTTGTGGCTGGCGGCCCAGTTGCAACACGCACTGTGCAGCGAGCCAGCCGGCCAGGGTCAGGCAGCCACCAGTGATCAGCCGCGAAGCGAAGCTCACGAAGCCATCTGCCGGGGGTGCCAGCCTGGGTGGCCCTGCACATAGCGCACTTCGGGCCATTGCAGCGCTGTCAGTTGCCAGTCAGGCGCCTGCCGTGCCAGCCAGGCCTCTACCCGCTGCCAGAGCGGCTCGCCGGCCTGCGACGCGAACTGCAGGCCAAACGTGCGGCACAACCCCTCGCTCGGCTGCAGGCCGCTGATGCGTTTGCCCTGGGGGCTGTAGCTGACTTGCCAGGCCTGGCCCTGCCAGCGCGGCAGGTCCTGGCTGTTGTCCAGCAGCAACGGGTCGCCAAACAGCTGTTCCGCGGCATTTTCCAGCACTTGCTCGACCTGCCGGGCCGGAGCCTCGACCACCGGGGCCGGGTAACCGCCGGTCAGGCTGATCAGGTGCTCACGGGTAATCGCTGTACCTGCCGCCAACGGGCAGTCGTAACGCAGGCCCGGCAGCAACACCGGCAGGCTGCCGTCATCGGCCAAAGCCTGATGCAGCAGGCGGTCCCAGCTGCCGCCACGGGTGTCGCGCCGCCACAGCGCCTGGGGCGCGCGGGCCAGCGGTTGATCGAGCCACGCCGCGTGGCCGGCGCGCTGTTGGTTCAACTGCGCCTGCAATTGCCCGGCACGCACCTGCGCTGCCGGTGAAAGCGTCTGTTCGAACGTCGGGAAGAAGCGCCCCTCGAACTGCCATTGCCCCGCCACCTGCTGGCAGCGCAAGCGAAACGCACCGCTGCCCCGGCAGCCGGCGAACAGCACCGGCACGCGGCGACCGCTGGCCTGGGTGGCCTGCACCGGTGTTGGCCACAGGTCCTGGCCACGCGCGCACAGCAACAGGTCGATGGCCGGCAGCCGTTCAGCCAGCCACAGCCCCGGCCCGGTACCGACATCGGCCAGGGCCACCACCAGGTCGGCCTCGCGCCGGGCCTGTTGGAAAACCGGCAGCAAGGCCTGATACCACTGTTTGAGGGAGGCTTTCTGGTCTTGCGCGTAAGGGTCGGTGACACCGACCACGGCAATGCGCGCGCCGCCCCGTTCGAACAGCTGCAGGGGTTCGAGCCCAAGGGCCTGGCGTTGTTCGTCAGCGAGCCCGGCGCCAAGCGTAGTGGCAGACGCCTGGCGGTAGAGTGCTGCGCTGCGTTGTGGCCAGAGCACGCGCTCGTCACTGCTGACCCGCGCTTCGCTGCCCAGCAGTTGGCTGCCTTGCACGCCACTTTCACCCTGGGTCAGGTAGGCCAGGCCGCTGCCATTCCAGCCTTGGCCGTTCTCCAGGGTCAGGCTGTTGCCTGCACCGGCCTCGCCACGCAGTTGCTCCAGCAATGCGCCGAGTACGGCATAGCCACCCAGGTTGGCCTCGTCGGCCCGGCCGGCATCGAGCAGTGGCGCCAGCTGCGGAAACGCGATGCTGGCGCTGGCACCGGTCATCCACGGCGCACGCCCGAGGTGGCTGACCGGCCCCAGGCGCGTCGCCGGGACCACAGCCCGGCCGGGTTGGCGGGCATCGAGGGTGTCGGCGACATAGAGCAAGTCCAGGCGGGCATTGCCACCGCGCGGCCCCGGCAAGGCGGAACAGGCGCCGAGCAACGGTGCCAAGGCACCGACACCCATCCAACTGATCACTTCGCGCCTGTTAACACTGCTTGCCATCGAACCCGCCATCCTTATCCACGTTCACGTTGGGCCCGGATGTTGCGGCGTTCGCATGACAGTTTGATGGCAGAAATCCGACAGCAATTCCAAATTGATCTGTCGGACACATATCTAAGAACCGACAGTTTTAAGCAGTCGTTAACATTTCTGCCAAGGAATCATCACACTTGCGCTCTAAAGTCGCGGTTTCCTTCAACTCAGCCAAACATAAGGACACCCTGATGAGTCGAGATACCGGCGACAACCTGGACCGGAACCACAGCGGCAATATGCCGATGGCCAACGTCATGGACGCCTACCTCAGCCGCCGCAGCATCATGCGTGGCAGCCTGGGCGCCGCCATCGCCATGATCGCCGGTACCGGCCTGACAGGCTGCTTCGACGGTGGTGGTTCCGATCACGATGATCCTGTCACCGAGCCACCGGTGACGGAGCCACCTGTTACCGAACCGGAAGTCCCGAAATTGGCACTGGGCTTCCAGTCCATCCCAGGTTCGCGCACCGATGCCTGTGTCGTCGCCGCAGGCTACAGCGCCTACGTGCTGGCGCCCTGGGGCACTCCGCTGAACAGCAATGCCAGCCCGTGGAAGTCCGATGGCAGCAACACCTCGGCCGACCAGGCCAATGCCATGGGCATGCACCACGACGGCATGCACTTCTTCCCGATCAATGGCAGTTCCGAAGACGGCCTGCTGGCGATCAACTTCGAGTACATCGATGCTGCCGCCTTGCACCCGGCTGGCCCCACCCTAGATGCCAACGGCAAGCGCCCGGCCGAAGAGATCCGCAAAGAGATCAACGCCCACGGCGCTGGCGTGGTGCGCCTGCAGAAGGTCAGCGGGCGCTGGCAGGTGGTCGACAACGACCCGCTGAACCGCCGCTTCACCACCGCCTCGCGCATGGAAATCACTGGCCCGCTGCGCGGCACCGACCACGTCAAGACCAAGTACTCCAGCGCCGGCACCCACTGCCGCGGCACCAACAACAACTGCGGCAACGGCTACACCCCATGGGGCACCTACCTGACCTGTGAAGAGAACTGGCCGGGCATCTTCGTCAACAAGGGCACCCGCCCCGAAGACCAGCGCCGCATCGGCGTGGGCACCTCCAGCGGCCAGTACAAATGGGAAAGCGCTGCCGGTGACAGCACCGAAGTGGCCGACGAATTCACCCGTTTCGACGTCACCGTCAAAGGCGCCAGCGCCACCGACGACTACCGCAACGAAGCCAGCACCTACGGCTACATCGTCGAAATCGACCCGTACAACAGCGCCACCCTGGCGACTAAGCGGACGGCGCTGGGGCGCTTCCGTCACGAAGGCTGCTGCCCGGGCCTGCCGGTGGCCGGCAAGCCGCTGGTGTGGTACATGGGCGACGACTCGAACAACGAGTACCTGTACAAGTTCGTCTCCACCGCCGTGTGGGACGCCGCCGACGCAAGCCCAGCCGACCGCCTGGCCACCGGGGCCAAGTACATGGACCAGGGCAAGCTCTACGTGGCCCGCTTCAATGCCGACGGCACAGGCGTGTGGCTGCTGCTCGACGTGGCCACTGCCACCACCGGCGGCAGCACCCTTGGCGCGCTGTACGGTGACCTGCCGGGTATCATCCTCAACACTCGCGGTGCGGGCGATGCCGTGGGCGCGACCCCGATGGACCGCCCGGAATGGACCACAGTCAACCCGCTCAATGGCGATGTCTACCTGACCCTGACCAACAACAGCGCGCGCACCCCGGAAAAAGTCGACGCCGCCAACCCGCGTGGCCCGAACCGTCACGGCCACATCATCCGCTGGCACGACAGCGACGATCAGCTGAGCTTCACCTGGGACATTTTCGTGTTTGGCGCCAACGCTGCCGGCACCGCCGACATCAACCGCTCCGGGCTGACCGAGCTGAACCAGTTCGCCAGCCCCGATGGCATGAGTTTCGATAGCCGTGGCGTGTTGTGGTTCGAGACCGACAACGGTGAGAGCACCCTGACCGATTACACCAACGACCAGTTGCTGGCGGTGATCCCGACGGACCTGGTGGATGCCACGGGCAAACAGGTGCCAGTCAACGCGCAGAACCAGGTGGACCTGCGGCGTTTCTTCGTTGGGCCGAACGGCTGCGAGGTGACGGGGATTGCCTTCAGCCCGGACAACAAATCGATGTTCGTGAACATCCAGCATCCGGAGAACTGGCCGTATACCGACAAGGCTACCGATGCTACCCCGGCAGGCGCTACGGTAAGGCCGCGGGCTTCGACGGTGGTGATTCAGCGTGATGATGGCGGGGAGATCGGCACCGCCTGACCGGGAGCTGGTCAGTCAGCCTTGCGCCGGCTGTACCGGCCCTTTCGCGGGCAAGCCCGCTCCTACAGGTACCCCACTGCTCTTGAAACCAGTGGGGTACCTGAGGGAGCGGGCTTGCCCGCGAAGAGGCCGCCAAGGTTCACCAGAGTATCGGCTCCCGGCTACGCACCCGCACCTGCTGCGCCGGCACGCGTGCGTGCCACTGCACCACCCCCAGCGCCTCGACCTGAAACGCGCTGCGCATCACCCGCCCATCTTCCTCGAACGACAGCTGCAACACAAAGTGCCCACTGTTGAGCAGCAACCCTTCGCTCAACCGTTCGAACGTCTCGTCATCCACCGCCCCCAACGCCTGGCGCAGCGCCGCCGCATCCACATAGCCTGACGCCGGCCGGCCACTGACGATGCGGCTGAGCAGCGAACGCGGATACCGCCCCTCATACAGGGCATCGAGCAACGGCAGATGCTCCAACCCCAGGGCATTGGCGTTCAAACGCCAGCCCGTGGTCTGCGGCAGGGCGCACAGCATCGGGTAGCGGCGCTGGCGCGTGGCGTCCGGCTCCAGCAGCAGGTTCAGCTCGCTGGTGTCGAGCATCGCTTGATTGGCTGCCAGGCGTGGGGGTTGCTGGCGCAGGTACTGGGCACTCTCGGCCCCCTGCAAACGCGCATCGCTGTCACTGTCGAGCCAGTCGGCCAGGCCGTCGACCAGGCGCTCGGCCGCCATGTCATCGCCCAGCAGGCGGCGCAACTGGCGCTCGGCACGTTCACCGTCGGCACCGAGCAAAGCGTTGACGTTGAAGCAGGCGTGCTGGTCGCGTACCCGTAATTGCGCCTGGCCTGCGCCAAAGTCGTAGTTCAGCGGCTGCCCACGCAACGCCTGCCAGAACAACGGGCTAAGCCGCCAGGCCGGGTCGCGCAGCGCCTGCTCGGCATAGGCCAGGCCGGCCTGTTCCATCGCCCGCACCTGCACCCGCTGGTGCAACAGGCGCACTTCATCGACCTGGCGCCGGCCATCCTCCACCAGCCAGGCCATACCTGCCGCGAGCATCGCCAACACCACCATTACCATCAGCAGGGCCGCGCCCTGCTGTCGTCTGCCGCCCATCCGCGTGCGCCTCTCATGGCCCGTAAAAGCGCCAGTCAACACGCCAGTTGTTGCAGGTAGATGGCAATCGCCCTTCCGTCATGTTCGCGTCATCTACGCGAGGCAGGATTACCCTTCCTTTTCATGGCCTTACAGGAGTGGTCGCAATGGGTGGCATTGGCATCTGGCAACTGGTGATCGTACTGATGATCGTATTCCTGCTGTTTGGTACCAAGCGCCTCAAGGGCTTGGGCAGCGATGTTGGCGAGGCCATACAAGGGTTTCGCAAGTCCATGGGCGGTGACAACGAAGCCAACCCATCCGGCCCGGCTCAGGTGCAGCAGCAGGCACCGCTGGCCGGCCAGGCTACGGCGCAGTCGCAAACGGACCGTCAGGCCTGATGTTCGAGGTAGGCTTCAGCGAGTTGCTGCTGGTTGGCATCGTCGCACTGCTGGTGCTCGGGCCCGAGCGGCTGCCGGTTGCGGCACGTACGCTCGGGCGCGGCCTGGGCCAGGCACGCAGGGCCATGCAGGGCCTGCGCGCACAGATGGAACGGGAGATCGAGTTGCCCAACTTCGACAGCGAGCCCCTGCAGCGCCTTGAACAGGAAATGCGCCAGGGCATCAGCCTTGCCGCACAACCGGCCAATGACCCGGCAACCGTCCCTGTGCCCAGGGAGAATGCCTCATGAGCCTCGCCGTGGACCCTGCGGCAGCGATGCCGCTGACCGAACACCTGCGCGAGCTGCGCAAGCGCCTGGTGCGCTGCCTGGCAGTGGTCGCGCTGGTGTTCGCCGCGCTGTTCCCCTTCGCCCAGCCCCTCTACACGCTGATCTCCGAACCGCTGCGTCGCTTCCTGCCGGAGGGCGCCAGCATGATCGCGACCAGTGTCACCTCACCCTTTCTGACCCCTTTCAAGCTAGCCGCAATGTGCGCGCTGTTCGTCGCCATGCCGCTGTTGCTGCACCAGGCGTGGGGATTTCTGGCGCCGGGCCTGTACCGCCGCGAACGGCGCATTGCCCTGCCGCTGCTGGTGTCGAGCATTTTGCTGTTCTATGCCGGCATGGCGTTTGCGTTCTTTCTGGTGTTCCCGATGATGTTCGGCTTTTTCGCCAGCGTGACGCCCGATGGCGTGGCGATGATGACCGACATCAGCCAGTACCTGGACTTCATCATGGCGCTGTTCCTGGCGTTCGGGCTGGCCTTCGAGATCCCGGTGGCAACCTTCATCGTGGTCTGGGTGGGGCTGGCGGATGTGGCAACGCTCAGGCGCAGCAGGCCCTACGTGATTGTCGGCTGTTTTGTGGTGGGGATGATTCTGACGCCGCCGGACGTGTTTTCGCAGACGATGCTGGCGGTGCCGATGTGGGTGCTGTTCGAGGTGGGGTTGTTGGCGTGCGGGGCATTGCACAAGCCCGCTGCCCACCCCTGAGCGAGGCGCTGATGCCCCGCGGCCCCGGAGTCACTTCCCGCTGCTCGCCTGAATAACAGCGATGCACCATGGCCATTTCCGACAACAACGAGAATGGCCATGAGCACAAACGACACCCACTTCACGCCGAGCTTCCAGAGCACTTACGCGCTGGAGCAATTGAAAAGATTTGCCCGCGCTTCGAATGAGTTGCTGTTCTCCCAGGTACTGTTACCGGTATTCGACGCGAACATCCCCGTTGCACGCCTGGAAGCATTGAGGGCTGCGCTGGCCGACGACACCGTGACCAACCCAGCGTTTAACATGGTCGACCAGGGCGAGTCGGTGGCGGTCTACGACTACCAGCGCCGGGTGATCGATGTGGACACGGGGGCGATCGAAAAAGCCCTCGCGCAACCGGAAACAACACCCACCCTGCTGATCGCGCTGATCGAAGCATTCGCCTTGCACATCGATAATCTGTTGCGCAATGACCTGGCCGATAGCACTCAAGCTGACACCGCTGCCGTGCTGCTGGAGGCGCCCGAAGGGTTGGCGACTCACTACGCCGCCATGCTGACGTACTTCGACCAGATCCCCGGCGACGGCGTGAGTTTTGCCCATTACACCAGCGCCGCCTACGACGGCCCGATCCAGTTGACCTTGCCGGCCCTTGAAGCAGCACCCGACGAACCGGAAAGGGGCACCCGACACAAGCGCTTCGCTGCCGAAACAGAAGACCATGGCGACGCAACGCATGCGCACGAGACCATCGAAAAGGTGGCCCTGACCCGCGTGGGCTTTACTGCTGAGCAGTGCCAGGCAATCTACTTTGGCAACTGGCTGCGTGATCATTCACAACTGATCGACCCCAAGATCGTCCGCGCGCCGGGTGCAGAAGCGAAATTCCCGGCCATGTTCACCCGACAGACACTGACCAAGCTGGTGGATTTTCTCGCGTTGAAAAAATTCCACGCCTTGCAGAACACCCCGCAAGGCCGCGAGGCCTATACCGTCACGCCTGCCTTGCTTGGGGTGTACCGGCCCTCGGAGCACATCGACAACCCCATTAACCTCGACGAAGCGCCGATCGACCCTCGCACCATTGACCCCGAGTTCGAAGCACTGGTGCGGCGCGATAATCCGCTCAATGTGCCGCACCCCAAGTATTCGGTAATGATGTATTTCAAGACTTCACTGCGCTATATGAGCAAAAAGCTCGACGCTGCAAAAGCCGAAGGGAAGACAGCCACCGGCATGCGCAACCTCGGTGAAGCACTGCATGTGCTCGAGGACTTGTTCGCCCACTCCAACTACGTCGAACTGTGCTTGCGCAAGATTGGCCATGCCGATGTTGCCGCGTGGTCCACCGACCTTATCGGGGCAAAACACCCGTGCCCCGTGGTAACCGGCCGGTTCAGCGGCTTGGACGTCATCGGCAGTGTGGCCGAGCCGTTGGCCAGGATCCTCTTCCCGACCAATTCCCTTGCCTTCAGGCCGATCGAGGCGGGGGAGCGCAGCGACAATGAACAAGCGTTGTCGATCTTGCTTGAGGGTAGCGATTATCCCGAGATGAAAGAGGCCTATGAATTGACCCTGCGCCAACGTGACATCGCCGCGCGCAACCCGCTGTTGCGCCTAGTACAAGGTGTCCGGTGGGCCCGGGACCTGCCACTGAATTCGGTCAACTTTGCAAAGAACTGGCTCATGCAGAAGCTGGCGACATGGGCAGGCGACAGCATCGGCCCCCTGCAGACCGCCTTCAACAGCGACCCGAATACCGACAGTGAGGCCATCGTTTCGCACTCGCAGCTGGCCAAGGACCACGCTACCCACCCCCTTCACGAGCTGGCAGCGTTGCTGGCGCAAGATGCCGTCGAGCGGGTAGCAAGAGCGATGAAAGAGGCATGGGAGGGTAATGCCCAGCGCCAACCCGCCTATCTGGCCAGCAGCTACTTCAGCCACCCGGGTGACAATACCTGGTACGAGAAAATGGCCAGAGACTGGGCCGCCGCCAACCCCGAAAAAATCGAAGAAGCCTGTAACCCTACCCGCCTGATACAGCGTCGCCAGCAAGAAATGCAAGCGTCACTCGATCGCTTGAAAAAGCTCGGTAACGACGACAACTATGCCCTGCAGCATTACTACGAAACGCTCAGTATTGCGTTCCCCCTCTAACGCAATCCCAATGAAAAGGCCCGGCAGTTGCCTGCCGGGCCTTTTCATTGCAGCACATCCTGCCACGTGACTGCTCAGAAGGCAGCCAATGGCCAGACTTCGTAGGCAGGCGTCTGATAAGGGTGACTTTGCTTGAGCGCGGCGACGACCTGGGTAATCAGGTCGTCGGCTACCACCAGCTCCACCTTCCACTCTTCCACCACCTCGACCTGCCCGGCTTGCCCGAGAAATGGCTGGCTGCCATCCAACGGGCGAAACTGGCCTTGGCCCAGGGTTTGCCAGGCGCAGTGGTCATAGTCACCGATGCGGCCGCCGCCAGCGGCAAACACAGCGGCCTTGACCACCTCGACATGGCTGGCCGGGACGAAGAAGGCGAGCTTGTACACGCCTTAGTTCACCCACACCCGCGCGTTGCGGAACATACGCATCAGCGCGGCATCTTCCTGCCACTCATCCGGGCGCCAGGAGTTCTGCACGGCGCGGAACATACGCTCCGGGTGCGGCATCATGATGGTCACGCGGCCGTCGCGGCTGGTCAGGCCGGTGATGCCACGCGGCGAACCGTTCGGGTTAGCCGGGTAGGTTTCGGTGACCTTGCCGTGGTTGTCGACGTAGCGCAGGGCCACGCAACCGGACACGTCGGCTTCCAGCAGCGCCGCTTCGTTGGCGAACTCGGCATGGCCTTCGCCGTGGGCGATGGCGATCGGCATGCGCGAACCGGCCATGCCCTGCAAGAAGATCGAGTTGGACTTCTGCACCTCGACCATGGCCACACGGGCTTCGAACTGCTCCGAGCGGTTACGCACGAAGTGCGGCCAGAACTCGGTGCCAGGGATCAGCTCGTGCAGGTTGGACATCATCTGGCAACCGTTGCACACGCCCAGGGCGAAGCTGTCGGTACGCTCGAAGAAGGCCTGGAAGGCATCGCGGGCACGGGCGTTGAACAGCGCCGACTTGGCCCAGCCTTCACCGGCACCCAGCACGTCGCCGTACGAGAAACCACCGCAGGCAACCAAGCCCTTGAAGGCTTCGAAGTCGACACGGCCAGCCAGGATGTCGCTCATGTGCACGTCGATGGCGGCGAAGCCGGCGCGGTCGAAAGCGGCAGCCATCTCGACCTGGCCGTTGACGCCCTGCTCACGCAGGATCGCCACTTGCGGGCGCACGCCCTTCTTGATGTACGGCGCAGCGATGTCATCGTTGACGTCAAAGCCCAGCTTGACCGACAGGCCCGGGTTGTCTTCTTCGAGCAGCGCGTCGAATTCCTGGTCGGCGCATTCGGCGTTGTCACGCAGGCGCTGAACCTGGTAGCTGGTCTCGGCCCACTGGCGTTGCAGCAGGCGACGGTCACCCTTGAACAGCGCCTCGCCGTTCAGACGCACGACGACTTCGCTGTTGTTGATCGGCTGGCCGATCACCGCAACGCAGTCTTCACCCAGGCCAGCGGCGCTGAACTGAGCCAGTACGTCTGGCGTGGCATCCTGGCGAACCTGGATTACCGCACCCAGCTCTTCGTTGAAGAGGATGGCGGCGGCTTTTTCCGGCTTGCTGGTCAGCGTGTCCAGCTCCAGGTCGAGGCCGCAATGGCCGGCGAAGGCCATTTCCAGCACGGTGGTCATCAGGCCACCGTCGGAACGGTCGTGGTAGGCCAACAGGTGGCCATCGGCGTTGAGGCCCTGGATCACGGCGAAGAAGGCCTTGAGGTCTTCGGCATCGTCGACGTCCGGTGCGGCACTGGCCAACTTGCCGTGGGTCTGCGCCAGGATCGAGGCGCCCATGCGGTTCTGGCCGCGGCCCAGGTCGATCAGGACCAGGTCGGTTTCGCCCTTGTCCATGCGCAGTTGCGGGGTCAGGGTTTTACGGATGTCGGTGACCGGGGCGAAGCCAGTGATGATCAGCGACATCGGCGAGGTCACGCTCTTCTCGACACCGTCTTCGCTCCACTTGGTCTTCATCGACATCGAGTCTTTACCGACCGGGATGGTGATACCCAGCTCAGGGCACAGCTCCATGCCCACGGCCTTGACCGTGTCGTACAGACGGGCATCTTCACCGGGGTGGCCGGCGGCGGACATCCAGTTGGCCGACAGTTTGATGTCGGACAGTTTTTCGATCTGCGAGGCCGCCAGGTTGGTCAGGGTTTCGCCGATGGCCATGCGGCCGGACGCCGGGGCGTCAAGCAGGGCCAGCGGGGTGCGCTCACCCATGGCCATGGCTTCACCGGTGTAGACGTCGAAGCTGGTCGCGGTAACGGCGCAGTCGGCCACCGGCACCTGCCATGGGCCAACCATCTGGTCACGGGCTACCAGGCCAGTGATGGTGCGGTCGCCGATGGTGATCAGGAAGCTCTTGCTGGCCACCGCTGGGTGGTGCAGCACGCGCTCGACGGAATCGGCCAGCGACAGGGTGCTTGGGTCGAACTCATCGCCAAGCTCGGCTTCGCGGGTGACCGAGCGGTGCATGCGCGGCGGCTTGCCCAGCAACACGTCCAGCGGCATGTCTACCGGGGTGTTGGCGAAGTGGCTGTCGGTCACGGTCAGGTGCGGCTCTTCAGTCGCCTCGCCGACCACGGCGAACGGGCAACGCTCGCGCTCACAGATGGCCTGGAAGCGGTCGAAGTCGACGGCGCTGACGGCCAGCACGTAACGCTCCTGCGATTCGTTGCTCCAGATTTCGTGCGGGGCCATGCCCGGCTCGTCGTTGGGCACGTTGCGCAGTTCGAAGCGGCCACCACGGCCACCGTCGTTGACCAGCTCAGGGAAGGCGTTGGAAATACCACCCGCGCCGACGTCGTGGATGAAGGCGATCGGGTTCTTGTCACCCAGCTGCCAGCAGCGGTCGATGACCTCTTGGCAACGGCGCTCCATTTCCGGGTTTTCGCGCTGTACCGAGGCGAAGTCCAGGTCGGCGGAGCTGGCGCCGGTGGCGACCGACGAAGCCGCACCGCCACCCAGACCAATCAGCATGGCCGGGCCGCCGAGCACGATCAGCTTGGCGCCGACGGTGATCTCGGCCTTCTGCACGTGCTCTTCACGGATGTTGCCCATGCCGCCGGCGAGCATGATCGGCTTGTGGTAGCCGCGCACTTCTTCGCCGTGGGGGGTGTTGATCGCCTGCTCGAAGGTACGGAAGTAACCGGTCAGGGCCGGGCGACCGAATTCGTTGTTGAACGCAGCGCCACCCAGTGGGCCTTCGACCATGATGTCGAGGGCGTCGACGATGCGCTCAGGCTTGCCGTACGCCTGCTCCCATGGCTGCTCGAAGCCCGGGATGCGCAGGTTGGACACGGTGAAGCCGGTCAGGCCAGCCTTGGGCTTGGCGCCACGGCCGGTGGCGCCTTCGTCGCGGATTTCGCCGCCGGAGCCGGTGGAGGCACCGGAGAACGGCGCGATGGCGGTCGGGTGGTTGTGCGTCTCGACCTTCATCAGGATGTGCACCGGCTCCTGCACCGCGCCGTACTGGCGGGTTTCAGGGTTCGGGAAGAAACGGCCGGCAACGTTGCCGACGATCACCGAGGCGTTGTCCTTGTACGCAGACAGCACGCCTTCGCTGTGCATCTGGTAGGTGTTCTTGATCATGCCAAACAGGCTTTTTTCCTGCGCCTGGCCGTCGATGTCCCAACTGGCGTTGAAGATCTTGTGGCGGCAGTGCTCGGAGTTGGCCTGGGCGAACATCATCAGTTCGATGTCGTTCGGGTTGCGCTTGAGCCCCTGGAAGGCGTTGACCAGGTAGTCGATCTCGTCTTCGGCCAGGGCCAGGCCCAAGTCGACGTTGGCCTTGGCCAGCGCATCGCGGCCACCGGCGAGGATATCGACCGAGGTCATCGGCTTGGGCTGGGCGTGGCTGAACAGGTCGGAAGCCTGCTCCAGCTGGGCCAGCACGCGCTGGGTCATGCGGTCGTGCAGCTCGGCGGCGACGGCCTGTGCGTCGGCCTCGCTCAGGTTGCCGGCTACGTAGTAGGCGATGCCGCGCTCGAGGCGCTGGATCGACTGCAGGCCGCAGTTGTGGGCGATGTCGCTGGCCTTGCTGGCCCAGGGCGAAATGGTGCCCAGGCGCGGCACGACCAGGAACAGGCGGCCGGTCGGCTCCTGTACCGGCACGCTCGGGCCGTACTTGAGCAGACGGCCCAGCACCTGCTGCTGGTCGGCGGTCAGCTCGCCATCGACATCGGCGAAGTGGGCGAATTCGGCATACAAACCAGTAACAGCGGGGACTTTCTGGCTCAGTTGCTCGAGTAATTTACCGTGGCGAAAGGCAGAAAGGGCAGGAGCGCCGCGCAGGATCAACATCGTCGGGACAGCCTCAGGAAGGGGTGTGCTTAGAGGCCGTGCATTCTAGCCTAATTCCGCGGCTTTAGGCACCCGCCAGAGGGCAATGCTGCCGGGCGGTGGAACCGGACTTCGGGGTCAAAAAAAATCACGTGTTTGCTGAGGGTTTGGCGCCACAATCCTCAGCCAAGCCCGCCGAAGCACACAACGCGCTACCAGACAAGCTAACCGTTGTCGAGATATGGCGGCCCTCGTCCTTTGCGTATACTGCAAGCTATGTTCGCCCATACTGCTCTGCGCCAGCGTTGCGCCAAATGGCTTCTCGCAACCGGACTCTTTCTGATGCTCGGTGCCTGTGTTGAAAAACCCAGCACCCTAGAGCGCGTGAAGGAGGATGGCGTGCTGCGCGTCATCACCCGCAACAGCCCGGCCACCTATTTCCAGGACCGCAACGGCGAAACCGGCTTCGAATACGAGCTGGTCAAGCATTTCGCCGACGATCTCGGCGTAAAGCTGCAGATCGAGACCGCCGACAACCTTGATCAAGTGTTCGACGAACTGGGCAAGCCCTCCGGCCCGGTGCTGGCCGCCGCCGGCCTGGTCAGCAGCGAGCGGCGCAAGGCCCAGGCAAAATTCTCTCATCCCTACCTGGAAGTCACTCCACAGGTCATCTATCGCAACGGCCGCTCCCGCCCCACAGAGGCCAAGGGCCTGGTCGGCAAGAAGATCATGGTGCTCAAAGGCAGCAGCCATGCCGACCAGCTGGCCGAGCTGAAAAAACAGTACCCAGGCCTGGAATACGAAGAATCCGACGCCGTCGAGGTGGTCGACCTGCTGCGCATGGTCGATGAAGGCCAGATCGACCTGACCCTGGTCGACTCCAACGAACTGGCGATGAACCAGGTGTATTTCCCCAACGTACGGGTCGCCTTCGACCTGGGCGATACCCGCGATCAGCGCTGGGCCGTGGCGGCCGGTGAAGACAACAGCCTGCTCAACGAGGTCAACGAGTTCCTCGACAAGGCCCAGAAGAACGGCACCCTGCAGCGCCTCAAAGACCGCTACTACGGCCATGTCGATGTACTCGGCTATGTCGGCGCCTACACCTTCGCCCAGCACCTGCAGCAGCGCCTGCCCAAGTACGAGAAGCACTTCAAGAGCTACGCCAAGGTCGAGCAGGTCGACTGGCGCCTGCTGGCGGCCATCGGCTACCAGGAATCCATGTGGCAGCCGGAAGTCACGTCCAAGACCGGCGTGCGCGGCCTGATGATGCTCACCCAGCGCACGGCGCAGGCCATGGGCGTATCCAACCGCCTGGACCCGAAGCAGAGCATCCAGGGCGGTGCCAAGTACTTCATGCTGATCAAGCAGCAGCTCGACGACAGCATTCAGGAACCCGACCGCACCTGGTTCGCGCTGGCCGCCTACAACGTCGGCAGCGGCCACCTGGAAGACGCCCGCACCCTGGCCAAGCGTGAGAAGCTCAACCCGAACAAGTGGCTGGATGTGAAGAAGATGCTGCCGCGTCTGGCGCAGAAGCAGTGGTACAGCAAGACCAAGTACGGTTATGCCCGTGGCGGCGAGCCGGTGCACTTCGTGGCCAACATCCGCCGCTACTACGACATCCTCACCTGGGTGACCCAGCCGCAGCTCGAGGGCCAGATGGCCGAAGGCAACTTGCATGTGCCCGGGGTCAACAAGGACAAGCCGGCGGAGCAGTCGCCGCCGATGTGACTGTTGCCGGCCTGGCCACTGTCGATCTCCTGCACCGGCCTCTTAGCGGGGCAAGCCCGCTCCCACAGGCACCCCACAGTCCTTGAGAAATGTGGGAATCTGTGGGAGCGGGCTTGCCCCGCGAAGAGGCCCGCACTGACTAGCGCAAGGCCCGCCGAGCCTTGAAAAACTCGCTCAAGATCGCCCCGCACTCCTCGGCCAGCACCCCACCCTCTACCATCACCCGATGATTGAGGAAGCCCTGGCCAAAGAACTGCCCCTGGCTCTGCACGATCCCCGCCTTGGGCTCCAGCGCCCCGTACACCACCCGCGCTACCCGCGAATGCACGATCAACCCCGCGCACATGCTGCAGGGCTCCAAGGTCACATACAGCGTGCTGCCCGGCAGCCGATAATTGCTCGCTGACTTGGCGGCTGCCCGAATGGCGACCATTTCGGCATGGGCGCTGGGGTCACTGTCGACGATCGGCCGGTTGAAGCCCTGCCCGATCACCTGGCCATGCTGCACCAGCACCGCCCCCACCGGCACCTCACCCATCGCCGCCCCTTCGGCGGCCAGTGTCAGGGCCAGGCGCATGAATTCCTGATCGCGGCTGCGATCGATGATTTGCGGGCGCATCAGACCACCGTGATCGCGGCCATCAGGCCGGTTTCCATGTGGTCGATGACGTGGCAGTGGAACATCCAGGTGCCTGGGTTATCCGCCACCAGCGCGACCTGGGCGCGCTCGTTCTTGCCCAGCAGGTAGGTATCGGTGAACCACGGTTCGACGATCTCACGGCGGTTGGAAGCGATCACCTTGAAGCTCATGCCGTGCAGGTGGATCGGGTGCTGGTACTGGGTCATGTTCTTCAGCTCGAAGATGTAGCTCTTGCCCTTCTGCAGCGTCGCGATGGGACGGTCGGCGCAGGTCTTGTCGGTGATGTCCCAGGCCTGGCCGTTGATCTGCCACAGGCTCGGCGGCCTGCCGTTCTCGGTGTTGACCGAGACCTTGCCGACCCATTCAAAATTGAAGTTGAGCTTTTCGGCATTCTCCAGGTCCGGCTCGGCCACCGGGTTCGGCGGCAAGGCTGGCGGCCAGTCGCTGGGGGCGTCGTTGCTGGCCACCGAACGCAAGGTGCCCAGGCGCACGAAACCGTCGCGCAGGGAGATTTCCTCACCCGCCTCAGGAATGCGAATCGCCAGGCAGATACGCATGCCTGGCCCCAGCCAGTAATCGTCGTCCAGTGGGCGCGGGGTGACCGGGTTGCCGTCGAGCGCGTAGATCCTGGCCTCGCAGTTGCCCTTGAGGTTCAGGCGGTAGGTCCAGGTGTTGTCCAGGTTGAGCAGGCGCAAGCGCACCACTTGGCCGGCGGGCAACTCGGTCACCGAATCGGGCTGGCCGTTGATGGTGATCAGCCGCCCGGCAGTGCCGTTGCGCGCGGCCTCGCGGGGGATGCTGAACGGCAGCCAGGCGCCTTGCTCGTCCACGTGCCAGTTTTTCAGGCTCAGGGTGCGCTCGTGCAGAAACCCGGTAGGCTCGCGCTCCTCGACGATCAGTGGCCCGACCAGTCCGCGGCCAAGCTCTTCGGAGCTACTGACATGCGGGTGGTACCAGTAGCTGCCGGCATCCGGCACGCGGAACTTGTAGTCGAAGTACTCGCCAGGCTTGACCGGCAGTTGCGACACATAGGGCACGCCGTCCATTTCCAGCGGCAGGCGGATGCCGTGCCAGTGGATGGTGGTTTCGACCGGCAGGTGGTTGATGAAACGCACCCGCAGCCAGGTACCCTGGCGTACCCGCAATTCGGTGCCCGGCGCCGACGGGCCAAAGGCCCAGGCCTCGGTCTTGAAGCCCGGCACCAGCTCCACTTCCAGGGGCGCGGCGATCAGTTCGTAGTCGTGCCCGGCATTCTCGTCCTCGACCTTGCCCAGCCAGTACCGCGCCGCGCCTCCGGCGCCCAGGCCTACCACAACCAGGCCGGTGAGGCCCTTGAGCATTTGTCGACGGGTGAAGGACATCGGTGCGGGTACCTCGTTTATTGCGCAAGCCAGCTGCCAGCAGGGCTGGCAATGAAGGGCGAATACGATACACCTGCATTTGCGAAATATTAAGTGAAGTCTTGTCGCAGCGGGTGTTCAGCAGGCATATGCATCGCCATGGACCTGCCCCTTGAGAATGTCTTCACAAGCCTCGTAGCCCAGTGCTGGCGCCAGTATCACGCCCGGGTGAGCGACCATGACGTACAGCCCTTCGCACCCGTCAAGGAACGTACGCAGTGGCAGGCCGCTGTCGGTTTTGGGCCGGTACACCGCCCGTATCGATTGCAGCGACAGTTCGCACTCCGGCTGGAACAGGCTGGCAACCGCCTGCAGGCTTTCGCGACCCAGTTCGGCCATACCCTCTTCACCAGGGAAATCGTCTGCCGACAGCAAACCGCCGCCCAGCCCTGGCCGCACTTCCAGCCCCTGCCCATACAGCAGATGGCGCAGCGGCACCTGCGCGGCACCGAAGCGCAGCAACACCGCGGGGGCTTCATGGATAGGCAGTTCCTGCCCCAGTTGACGGGCCAGGCGCTGAGCCCCCATGGCATTGGCCAGCACGACGACATCCGCATGCACGATGCCCAGACCGGTACGTACACCGGTAATGCGCGCACCCTGCACTTGCAGCGCCAGTACCTCGCGCGCCTCAAGTACCCGAGCGCCTTCAGCCTGCGCTGCCGTCAACAAGTGCTGGGCCAGCACATCAGGTTCGACCGCGAAATCGTCCGGAGCCCAGATAGCCATGCCGGGTGGCTGCACCAGGCCAGGCTCGAGCTGGCGGATGCGCTCACGCCCCACTGCGGCCATCGAAACCCCGGCCGCCTGCTGCTCGGCGAGCATGGCAAGGGTCTGCTCCTCGCTGTCGAGCCATATCAAGCCACCTTGCGCCGCCACCGGCAGTGGGCCGAGTGCCTGCGTCAGGCGGGGGAACTGTGCCAGCGCACGCTGTTCCAGGGCAAAGCATGCCGGGTCTGCAGACGGCAGGCGGCTGCCCGTGCCCACCCAACCATAGGAGTGCCCGGTGACACCCCGCGCAACGCCCCGCTCGCGCTCGAGCACAGTGACCGCAGCACCACGCCGCGCCAGGTGCCAGGCGACGGACGCGCCGAGGATACCGCCGCCCACCACCACTACATGAGGAATGTTGCCTGCCATTGCGATTGTCCTTGCGCAAAGCCGAAGAAGCGCAGTGTGCGCAATTACAGCCTGAGCGTCTGTGAACAATCGTACCCAGAGCCGCTCAGGGCCTGGCCAGCAACCCGCGCAGCAACAGCTCAAGTGCGGCAAGGCTTTGCGTCAGGCGTGCGTCGCCCTCCTCGCTTTGGGCAATCCAGCACGCGGCTTCGGCCAGGCCGCCATAAATCAGTGAGGCCAGCGCCCGCGGCTCGGCCGGAGCCAGCACGCCTTGCTCGATCAGGTTCTGAACCAGCCGTTGCATCGTTGCCAGGCAGTGCAGATGCGATTCCTGCGAGGCGCCCCCCAGCACTGCCCGGGCATCACGCAGCACAATGCGCTGGATATCGGGTTCCAGTGCCATTTCGAGGTAGGCACGGCAACGCTGTCGCAAGCCCTCCCAGGCATCGCCGGCATTCTCGGAGATGCTGTTCAGTCGCGCGTCGACCTCACCATCGATCTGCTCCACCACTGCCGCCAACAGGCCCTTCTTGTCGCCGAAGTGGTGATAGAGCGCACCCCGCGTCAGGCCCGCCCTGGCGGTCAGCTCATCCATCGAGGTACCCGCATAGCCATGCTCGCTGAACACCTGGCGCGCAGTGGACAACAACGTGGCGCGGGTTTCTTCCATTTCGGCGCGCGTGCGACGGACCATCACTCTCTCCTTTACATACAAACTGCATGTATTTTCGCCAACGCGCCAGGCGCTGACAACCTGCCCGTCAATAACGAAAAAGCCCGCAGCAATGCGGGCTTTTTGGCTAACGGGTTCCGGCCACAGCCGGACGCCCGATCACTCCCACTCGATGGTGGCAGGCGGCTTGCTCGAGACGTCGTAAGTGACGCGCGAAATGCCTTCGATTTCGTTGATGATACGGCCGCTGACGGTTTCCAGCAGTTCGTACGGCAGGTGTGCCCAACGCGCGGTCATGAAGTCCACGGTTTCGACGGCACGCAGGGCCACGACCCAGGCGTAGCGACGGCCGTCACCCACGACACCCACCGACTTGACCGGCTGGAACACCACGAAGGCCTGGCTGGTCTTGTGGTACCAGTCGGCCTTGCGCAGTTCTTCGATGAAGATGTGGTCGGCGCGACGCAGGATGTCGGCGTATTCCTTCTTCACTTCACCCAGGATGCGCACGCCCAGGCCCGGGCCCGGGAACGGGTGGCGGTAGACCATGTCGTACGGCAGGCCCAGCTCCAGGCCGATCTTGCGCACTTCGTCCTTGAACAGTTCGCGCAGCGGCTCGACCAGCTTGAGGTTCATTTCCTCAGGCAGGCCACCGACGTTGTGGTGCGACTTGATCACGTGGGCCTTGCCGCTTTTGGCGCCAGCCGACTCGATCACGTCCGGGTAGATGGTGCCCTGGGCCAGGAACTGGATGTTGTCCAGTTTGCTGGCTTCGGCATCGAAGATGTCGATGAAGGTGCGGCCGATGATCTTGCGCTTCTTCTCCGGGTCCGCTTCGCCTTCCAGGTTGCCCAGGAACTGCGCCTCGGCGTCGGCACGGATCACCTTGACGCCCATGTTCTCCTTGAACATGGCCATCACCTGGTCACCTTCGTGCAGGCGCAGCAGGCCGTTGTCGACGAACACGCAGGTCAGCTGGTCGCCGATGGCGCGGTGCAGCAGCGCGGCAACCACGGACGAGTCGACGCCGCCAGACAGGCCCAGCAGGACGTTGGCCGAACCGACTTGCTCACGCACTTGGGCGATGGCGTCTTCGACGATGTTGGACGGGGTCCACAGGGCTTCACAACCGCAGATGTCCTGGACGAAGCGCGAGAGGATGCGACCACCTTGCTTGGTGGGGGTCACTTCCGGGTGGAACTGCACGCCGTAGTAGCCGCGCGCGTCGTCGAACATGCCGGCGATCGGGCAGCTCGGGGTGCTGGCCAGCACGTGGAAGTCGCCTGGCATCTGGGTGACCTTGTCACCGTGGCTCATCCAGACGTCCAGGCCCAGTACGCCGTCAGCGTCCACGTGGTCTTCGATGCCGTCGAGCAGACGGCTCTTGCCGACCACGTCAACGCGGGCGTAACCGAATTCGCGCAGGTCCGACCCGGTAACCTTGCCGCCCAGTTGCTCGGCCATGGTCTGCATGCCGTAGCAGATGCCCAGCAGCGGTACGTTCAGGTCGAAAACGGCCTGCGGCGCGCGCGGGCTGTTGGCTTCGTGTACCGATTCGGGGCCGCCGGCGAGGATGATGCCGCGCGGGTTGAATTCGCGGATCGCTTCATCGTCCATGTCGAACGGATGCAGTTCGCAGTACACGCCGATTTCGCGCACACGGCGGGCGATCAGCTGGGTGTACTGGGAACCGAAATCGAGGATCAGGATGCGGTGAGCGTGAATGTCGAGGGCCATGACTCAATCTCTGGTGCAACTGCAAGCGTCTAGCTGCGAGCTGCAAGTTGATCGGGGAAAACGCGGTAGCTGCTGCAACGCAACTACCGCTTGAAGCTTGCTACTTACCGCTGGAGGCCTCAGCCGACCCGGTAGTTAGGGGCTTCTTTGGTGATCTGCACGTCATGCACGTGGGACTCGGCCATGCCGGCACCGGTGATGCGCACGAACTCCGGCTTGGTACGCATCTCTTCGATGGTCGCGCTGCCGGTATAGCCCATGGACGAACGCAGGCCGCCCATCAGTTGGTGGATGATCGCAGCCAGGGCGCCCTTGTACGGCACACGGCCTTCGATACCTTCCGGTACCAGCTTCTCGGCACCGGCCGAGGAGTCCTGGAAGTAACGGTCGGATGAGCCCTGCGCCTGTGCCATGGCACCCAGCGAGCCCATCCCGCGGTAAGCCTTGTAGGAACGGCCCTGGAACAGTTCGACTTCACCCGGGGCCTCTTCGGTACCGGCGAACATCGAACCCATCATCACGCAGGAAGCACCGGCAACGATGGCCTTGGACAGGTCACCGGAGAAGCGGATGCCACCGTCGGCGATCAGCGGCACGCCAGTGCCTTCCAGTGCGGCAGCGACGTTGGCGATGGCGCTGATCTGCGGTACGCCGACACCGGCGACGATGCGGGTGGTGCAGATCGAACCTGGGCCGATGCCGACCTTGACGGCGTCAGCGCCAGCTTCAGCCAGGGCTTTGGCCGCGGCACCGGTGGCGATGTTGCCGCCGATCACCTGAACCTGCGGGTAGGTTTCCTTGACCCAACGCACGCGGTCGATCACGCCTTTGGAGTGACCGTGGGCGGTGTCGACCACCACCACGTCAACGCCGGCGGCAACCAGGGCGGCTACGCGCTCGCCGGTGTCCTTGCCGGTACCGACCGCGGCGCCGACGCGCAGGCGACCTTGGTCGTCCTTGCTGGCCAGCGGGTAGGCCTTGGCTTTTTCGATGTCCTTGACGGTCATCATGCCCTTGAGGCTGAACTTGTCGTCGACGATCAGGACTTTTTCAAGGCGGTGCTTGTGCAGCAGCTCGCGGACTTCGTTCTTGTTGGCGCCTTCGCGCACGGTGACCAGACGCTCTTTCGGCGTCATCACATCGCGGACCTTGGCATCAAGACGGGTTTCGAAGCGCACGTCACGGGAAGTGACGATGCCGACCAGGTCGCCGTTTTCCAGCACCGGAACACCCGAAATGTTGTTCAGGCGGGTCAGGTCGAACAGGTCGCGCACGGTGGCGTCTGCTTCGATGGTGATCGGGTCCTTGACCACGCCAGCCTCGAACTTCTTGACCTTGCGGACTTCGCCGGCCTGCTGTTCGATGGTCATGTTCTTGTGGATGATGCCGATGCCGCCTTCCTGAGCCATGGCAATGGCCAGACGCGCTTCGGTCACGGTATCCATGGCAGCGGAAACCAGCGGAATGTTCAGCTCGATGCCACGAGTCAAACGGGTCTTGAGACTGACTTCATTGGGCAGTACCTCGGAATAGCCAGGTACAAGGAGGATATCGTCGAAGGTCAGGGCTTCTTGGCTGATACGCAGCATCGCGGGGGCTCCCGGGCGGGAAAAATGGAAGCGCGCCATTATACTCATCCACGGCGCGCCGCTCAATGCAAAATAAGGGCCTTCGGTCAGCCTTGTGGCAGTTTTACCTGCACCACGGCCACTGGCTGGTCCAGCCAGTCGGCGAAGCTGTCGAGAAAGGCCTGGGTGAACCCGGCCTCGCCCCAGTTGTTGAAGATGAACCCCAGGTTGGAAAAGGCACATGGCTGCAGGTAAAGAAAGCCGTTGATGTCGTCTTCGAAGCCGCACAGCGGGCAGGTGAAGTTGTCACTGACCCCTGGCATCCACTCTTCCAGGCTCTCGAACAGCGGCTCGCCGACCTCGCGCCGGCACTCCGGGCAGCCGGCTTCTTCGAGAAAACCGTTGGTCGGGGTATAGATGCAGCGCTTGAGCATGATCTCCAGGCCGTTGGCTTGTTCGCCGAACGGCAGTTTGTCCGGGTGCAGGGCCACCTTGCGCGCACCGTCGGCCAGGGCATGGCCCATGCGGTTGCCGGTGCGACCGCAGGTGGTGAGTTGTTCCTCGATGACTTTCTCGCGCACCAGCCAGCGCACGATCGCCCGGGCGCGGGCCTCGTGAGCCGGGACGGTGGAAAGCTTGGGGACGATGATGCTCTGGGTGTTCATTAAAGAGGCAAGCCTGCGAACTGCGGTAATGCAGCAATTCTACCGCTCACAGGCTCAGGTAGCGACCGATCATGGCCAGGCCGCTGGCCAGCACCAGCCAGGTGACCAGGCGCACAAAAGCCTCGCGGGACAGCTTCAGGGTCAGCCGGCGCCCGGCCCACAGGCCGACGAACATCACCGGCAACAGGCAGGCAGCAAGCAACAGCAGGCTGCTGTCGGCGTAGACTCCGGCGATCAGAAACAGCGACAGGCGCACCACGGTGCTGCAACTGATCAACGCGCTCTGGGTAGCGCGCACCTGCTCTTTCGCCTCCAGGCGCGCGCTCAGATAGAGGGCATAGAGAAACCCGCCACTGCCAAACAACGCACCGAACAAGCCCCCCACCGTGCCCATGGGCACCGCCCAGAAGCCTGAAAGGTTCGCCGGGCGCACCCTCACCGCCAAGCCATAGACCGCATAGGCGCTGACGAACAACCCCATCAGCAACAGCAACACGTCAGCCTTGAGCCGCAGCAGAAACACCACGCCCAGGGTGCAGCCTATCGCCATGAAGGGCAGTAGACGCAGCAGTTCGCCACGCACCACATCCCGGCGCGACGGCAGCAGGTTGCCAAAGGCCGCCACGAAGTCCAGCAGCACCAACAGCGGAATGACGCGCGACAGCGGCATGAAGTGGATCAGCACCGGGCCGGCCACCAGCGCGGTGCCGAAACCGGCAATGCCGAAGACGATGTAAGCCAGGCCGACACCGAGCAGGATGGGCAGCCAATCGAGGCCGGAGAATGACAATTGGGTGAGCATGGCGTGTGTTCCTGAAAAGTCATGCAAAGGTTAGCCAGCCAAGAGCCATGCCGACTAATATGCCTTTGCGCCATTACCTATCTTGAAAAGGCATGACATGACGTCGATCCGCCAGTTGCGTTACTTCGTGGAGATCGCTGAAAGCGGTAGCTTCAGCGTTGCCGCCGAGCGGCTGTATATCGCCCAATCGGCGCTGAGCCGGCAGATCAAGGAGCTGGAGCAGCACCTGGGAACGCCGTTGTTCGAACGTACCGCCCGGCGGCCACGGCTGACGCTTGCTGGGGACGCCTTTTTGCAGCGTGCCCGCCGCTTGCTGGCCGACCTGGCGCACGCTGAGCGCATCACCCGTGACGTGGGGGATGGCTTGCAAGGCAGCTTGCGCCTGAACCATTCCAGTACCGTGCCGCTGACCGGGCCGCTGCTGGCTCGCCTGGGCTGTTACTTGCAGGGCCACCCAGGGATCTCGCTGGAAATCGCGCAGCAGTCGTCGGAGGCGCAGCTGGAGGATATTGCCGCTGGGCGGCTGGATATCGGCCTGCTGCGGCTGCCGGTGCTGCGCCAGCATGAGGGGGTGGTGCTGCATGAGCTGTTCAGCGAGCCGTTGTTGCTGGCCGTTGCGGCGGGACACATTTTGGCTGAAGAGGCGGTCGTGCGACTGGAGCAGTTGCGTGGGGAGCGGTTCATTTCCATCCCGCACCGTGATCGTGGCGGTTTGAGCTACCTGTCGGCGTCGTTGTGCATGGAAGCTGGATTCTTCCCGCAGGCGGCCCAGGTGGTTTCACGCAAGACCACGCAATTACAGCTGATTCAGGCGGGGTTCGGGGTGGCGCTATTGCCTGAATGCATGCGTGATATTGCGCCGGCATCGGTCAGGTTCGTGGGGTTGGGGGAGCCTTGTGAGAGTACCGTGGCATTGGCCTGCAGGCGCGATGCGGGGGTGATGGTGCGGCAGTTTCTGGCGGCGATGTTGGGGGTTTGATGGGGGCCCGTAGTGCATGACGGTGGTTATTCTGCGCCCATGAGATCGAGCGCCGCGCGGGCGGCGCTCGATCTCATGGGCGCCGAAAATCCATCGCCCTGCACCTGGCAGCCCCACGTCCCCCAATCCTCTCACCCCCCAGCCCCAACACAGACAACCGCCCCCGATGTCCTTTATGATGCCCGCCATGATCAGAGACCCCTTCGAACGACTCGGCCTGGACCGCGAGGTCCTCACCGTCAGCCAGCTCAACGGCCGCGCCCGGGTGCTGCTGGAAGACGTGTTCCGCAGCGTCTGGGTGGAAGGCGAGATTTCCAACCTCGCCCGCCCGGCCTCCGGCCACATGTACTTCACCCTCAAGGACAGCGGCGCCCAGGTGCGCTGCGCGCTGTTCCGCCAGAACGCCACGCGGGTCCGCCAGGCCCTGCGTGACGGCCTGGCGGTGCGGGTGCGCGGCAAAGTCTCGCTGTTCGAAGGGCGTGGCGATTACCAACTGATCCTCGACACCGTCGAAGCGGCCGGTGACGGTGCGCTGCGCCTGGCGTTCGAAGCACTGAAAGAGAAACTCGGCGCCGAGGGCCTGTTCAGCGCCGAACGCAAGAAACCGCTGCCGGCGCATCCGCAACGCATCGGCATCATCACCTCGCCCACGGGCGCGGTGATCCGCGACATCATCAGCGTATTCGGCCGCCGCGCCCCGCAAGTCGAGCTGAACCTGATACCCACCGCCGTGCAGGGCCGCGAATCCATCGCGCAGATCGTGCGCGCCGTGCAACTGGCCGACAGCCTTGGTTTCGATGCGCTGATCCTGGCACGCGGCGGCGGCTCGCTGGAAGACCTGTGGAGCTTCAACGAAGAAGCCGTGGCCCGCGCCGTGGCCGCCTGTGTCACGCCTATCGTCAGTGCCGTCGGCCATGAGACCGACGTGTCGATCTGCGATTTCGTCGCCGACGTCCGCGCGCCCACCCCGTCCGCCGCCGCCGAACTGCTGGCCCCCGACAACAGTGGCTTGCAGCACCGCCTCGACAGCCTGCAACGGCGCCTGCTGCTGCGCATGCAGAACCGCCTGAGCCACGACCGCCTGCGCGTGGAGTCGCTGGCCCGGCGCCTGCGCCACCCAGGCGAGCGCCTGCGCCAGCAGGCCCAGCGCCTGGACGATCTGGACATGCGCCTGCGTCGCGCTTTCCTCGGCAACCTCAACCAGCGCCGCGAGCGCCTGGGGCGCCTTGATACCCGCCTGGCCGCGCAGCACCCGGGGCGCACCCTGAAGCTGCTGAACCAGCGCCTGGACAGCCTTGCCGAACGCCTGCCCCGGGCCATGCGCGAGGTGCTCAAGGACCGTCGCCAGCGCTTCCAGGCCCAACTGCAGACGCTGCAAGTGGTCAGCCCGCTGGCCACCCTCGCCCGCGGCTACAGCATCCTGCTCGATGAGCGCGGCCAGGCCATCCGCAGCGCCGAGCAGACCCACAACGGCCAGCGCCTGACCGCTCGCCTGAATGAAGGCGAACTGCAGGTGCGGGTCGAAGACAACCACCTGACGCCCGTTACCCTCTCACTACTGGACTGACCCATGCCCCGCCTGTTCGCGCCCCTGCTCGCCCTTTCCCTGCTGTTGCTGGCCTGCGGCGCTCAGGCCAGCTACATCACCCGTACCTTGAACAAGCCGGTGCCCGGCGGCGTGGCAGTGGTCGACCTGGGGCCTGCCAGCACGGCGCCGAATGCACGCTTTGACGGCAAGCCGGTGCTGGTGGTCAAGGAACAGGACAACTGGCTGGCGATCGTCGGCATTCCGCTGACCCAGAAGCCCGGCACCGCCGTGCTGAGCCAGGGCGGCCGCAGCCTGCCCTTCACGGTCGGGAGCAAGAAGTACCCCGAGCAGCGCATCACCCTGAAGAACACGCGGCAGGTCAACCCGAACCCGGCGGACCTCAAGCGCATCGAGGGCGAACTGGCCGAACAGATCAAGGCCTACCGCAGCTTCAGCCCGGCCCTGCCGAGCAACCTGATTCTCGACAAGCCGGTCAACGGCCCGCTGTCGAGCAAGTTCGGCGTGCGCCGCTTCTTCAATGGCGAAGAGCGCAACCCGCATGCCGGCCTGGACTTCGCCGTGCCCGCCGGTACGCCCATCAAGACCCCGGCCAATGGCAAAGTGATCTTGGTGGGTGATTATTTCTTCAACGGCCGTACCGTGTTCGTCGACCATGGCCAGGGCTTCATCAGCATGTTCTGCCACATGTCGAAAATCGATGTGGCCGTGGGGCAGGCGCTGCGCCGCGGTGAGGTGGTTGGCCGGGTTGGCTCGACCGGGCGGGCTACCGGGCCGCACATGCACTGGAATGTCAGCCTGAATGATGCGCGGGTGGACCCGGCCATCTTCATTGGTGCATTCCAGCCCTGATAGGGCGGGCTTCTTCGCGGGGTTACCCGCGAGAAGCCGGCACTGACACTCCACTTCCCGTGTCTTGCGCCATCAAAACCTACAGCGCAAAAACCCGAAAGCCTCTCCGCAATAAGCGCTACAAAATCTCGCCATCCAGCTTTTTTTAAGCATTCCTCTCAATTTTTCGCGAACACTTGCCATCCCTCACCCCGCTGGCTTAGGGTTGAAGCATGAAAACCTCCAGCAACCTCATTCTGCTCCGACAACATCGCAGCCTCTGCCTGGTCAGCGCACGACTACCAGGTTGAATCGCGTCGCCTCGCCTCTTCATCTCGTTATTGCTCGGCAGGCCCGATCTCGGCCGCATACAAAAGGATTGCTTCCATGACCATGCTCAAAGACCCTTCGAAGAAATACCGCGCCTTCCCGACCATCGACCTGCCTGATCGCACCTGGCCATCGAAAACCATCACCGCAGCGCCGATCTGGTGCAGCTCCGACCTGCGTGATGGCAACCAGTCGCTGATCGAGCCGATGGATGCGGAGAAGAAGCTGCGTTTCTGGAAGACCTTGGTGCAGGTTGGCGTGAAGGAGATCGAAGCCTCGTTCCCGTCCGCTTCGCAGACCGACTTCGACTTCGTGCGTACCCTGATCGAAGATGGCCACATCCCGGACGACACCACCATCCAGGTGCTGACCCAGGCCCGTGAAGACCTGATCGCCCGTACCTTCGAATCGCTGCGTGGGGCCAAGAAGGCCATCGTCCACCTGTACAACGCGACCAGCCCGTCGTTCCGCCGCATCGTCTTCAACCAAGACAAGCAAGGCGTGAAGGACATCGCAGTGAACGCGGCCAAACTGTTCGTCAAGTACGCTGCCCAGCAGCCGGACACCCAGTGGACTTTCCAGTACTCGCCCGAGACCTTCAGCGCCACCGAGCTGGAGTTCGCCAAGGAAGTCTGCGACGCGGTCATTGAAGTGTGGAACCCAACGCCTGAGCACAAGCTCATCCTCAACCTGCCAGCCACCGTGGAAGTCGCCACGCCGAACATCTACGCCGACCAGATCGAGTGGTTCTGCCGCAACATCAGCCGCCGTGACAGCGTGATCATCAGCCTGCACTGCCACAACGACCGTGGCACCGGCATCGCCGCCACCGAGCTGGGCCTGATGGCCGGCGCCGACCGCGCCGAAGGCTGCCTGTTCGGCAACGGCGAGCGTACCGGCAACGTCGACCTGGTGACCTTGGCACTGAACCTCTATACCCAAGGCATCGACCCACAACTGGACTTCTCCGACATCGACGGCGTGCGCAAGGTAGTTGAAGAGTGCAACCAATTGCCGGTGCACCCGCGTCATCCGTATGTCGGCGACTTGGTTCACACTGCGTTCTCCGGCTCGCACCAGGACGCCATCCGCAAAGGCTTCGCCAAGCAACAGGAAGGCGAGCTGTGGGAAGTGCCGTACCTGCCGATCGACCCGGCCGACATCGGCCGCAGCTACGAGGCGGTGATCCGCGTCAACAGCCAGTCGGGCAAAGGCGGCATCACCTACCTGCTCGAACAGGAATACGGCATCAGCCTGCCACGCCGCATGCAGATCGAGTTCAGCCAGGTGGTCCAGGGTGAAACCGACCGCCTGGGCCTGGAAATGACTGCCAAGCAGATCTACAGCCTGCTGCAGAAAGAGTACCTCCAGGCCAACGCCCCGTATGCACTGGTCAGCCACCGCCTGCAGGAAGAAAACGGCCACAGCGCCGTGGAAGTGGAAGTCGCTGGTGAAGGCGAAACCACCCTGCACTGGCGCGGCAAGGGCAATGGCGCCCTGGAAGCCCTGGTGGCCGGCTTGCCGATTGCCGTGGAGATCATGGATTACAACGAGCATGCCATCGGCGCCGGCACCAACGCCAAGGCGGCGGCCTACATCGAACTGCGCGTGGCCGGTGGCCGCCCGGTGCATGGTGTGGGCATCGACGAGAACATCACCACCGCCAGCTTCAAGGCGCTGTTCAGTGCGCTGAACCGCTCGCTGAGCCAGCAAGAGGCCAAGGCGGCGTAAGCTGCGGTTTGATGGCCAAGAGCCCGCATCCTTGATGCGGGCTTTTTTATTGCCCGAACTGGCCCTTTCGCGGGGCAAGCCCGCTCCCACAGAACCTGTGGCACTGGGAATTACCTGTTGGGCTGTGAATTATCTGTGGGAGCGGGCTTGCCCCGCGAAGAGACCAGCACCGGCAACACCAAACCTGCAGGCAAAAAAAAAGGGGCGCCGACCAAGCGCCCCATAAGCCGTAAAGCCCACAACAAATTCAGTTTCAGTCCAGCAGCGCAATCGCCTCGGCACTGCACGCTTCGATCCGCGCCCAGTCGCCATTCTTGATCCAGCTGCTGTCGAGCATCCAGGTACCCCCAACACACATCACATTGGGCAACGCCATGTAGTTGCGCACATTGGCCGGGTTCACCCCGCCAGTCGGGCAGAAGCGGATGTCGCCGAACGGGCCGCCAAACGCCTTGATCGCTGCCACGCCACCGCTTATTTCCGCCGGGAACAATTTGAACCGACGGTAACCCAGGGCGTAGCCCATCATGATTTCGGACGGCGTACTGATACCCGGCAGCAGCGGGATGTCGCTGTCGACACCCGCCTGGAGAATGTCCTGGGTGATGCCTGGGGTGACCACGAACTGCGCACCAGCCGCTTCGACCGCCGCGAACATGCTGCGGTCAAGTACCGTACCCGCACCAATGCACAGCTCTGGCCGCTGTTCGCGCAGCACCTGGATGGCCTTCAGGCCGTGCTGGGAGCGCAGGGTCACCTCAAGGGTACGAATGCCACCTGCGGCCAGCGCGTCGGCCAGCGGCAGGATGTCTTGCTCACGGGCGATGGTGATCACCGGCAGGATGCGCGCCTTGTCGCAGATCGCGTCGATCCGGGCGGCTTTGTCGGCCATCGAGAGCAGAGTCTGTGGGCGTTCAAGGGTGGTCATGACTGTGGATCCTTGGCTCATGGGCACCAGTAGATGTCCAGGGGGTCGTGGAGAAAGGCGCGTATCGGCATTTCGGTAAGGTCATTGCCCGCCAGCGCGGCGCGCAGGGTAGCGAGTTTGTTCGGGCCTTGCACGGCCAGCGCGATGAAGCCAGCGCTGGCCAGCAACGTGCGGGTCATCGACAAGCGCTGGTGCGGCACACTGGGCGCCAGCATCGGCAGGCAGCGGTGCGGGCTGCTGGCGGCCAGGCCGTCGTCCAGGTTGGGGCTGTTGGGGAACAGCGAGGCGGTATGGCCATCGTCGCCCATGCCCAGCACCAGCACGTCGATGGCCGGCAGGTCTGCCAGTGCCTGATCGGCGTTGGCCGCCGCGAGTTCCAGGTTCTCGGCCTGCTGGTACAGGCCAATGAAGCGGGCCTTGGCCGCCGCGCCCTTGAGCAGGTGACGGGCCAGCAGGCCGGCGTTGCTGTCGGCATGCTCCACCGGCACCCAGCGCTCATCCGCCATGCTTACGGTCACTTTCGACCAGTCCAGCGCCTCGGCGGCCAAGCGCTCGAGAAACGGCACCGGGCTGCGCCCGCCGGACAACACCACGCAAGCCTGGCCTTTGGCGGCAATCGCCGCCCGCAACCGCTCGGCCACATCGCGGGCCAGCGTTGCCGCCAGGGTCTTGCCATCAGCCAGTTCATGCGCCTTCACCGCCGCCGGCAATTGCAGTTCAGATATCGCCATACCACGCCCTCCCGTCTCGTGTGATCAGTGCGATCGAGCTCATCGGGCCCCAGGACCCCGCCGCGTACGGCTTGGGCGCATCACCTGCGCTTTGCCAGCCAGCGATCAACTGGTCGCACCATTTCCAGGCATATTCGATTTCATCCTTGCGCACGAACAGGTTCTGGTTGCCGCGCATCACCTCGAGCAACAGGCGTTCGTAGGCATCCGGAATCCGCGCGCTACGCCAGGCGTCGGAAAAATTCAGCTGCAGCGGGCCACTGCGCAGTTGCATGCCCTTGTCCAGGCCTTGCTCCTTGGTCATCACCCGTAAAGAAATGCCTTCGTCCGGTTGCAGACGGATGATCAGCTTGTTACCGACCTGCAAACGTTGTTCCGGGGCGAAGATGTAGTGCGGCGTTTCCTTGAAGTGGATGACGATCTGCGACAGCTTCTGCGGCATGCGCTTGCCGGTACGCAGGTAGAACGGCACGCCCGACCAGCGCCAGTTGCGGATATCGGCACGCAGGGCAACGAAGGTCTCGGTGTCGCTCTGGGCGTTGGCGTTGTCTTCTTCCAGGTAGCCGGGCACCGGCTTGCCGTCGCTGTAACCGGCGATGTACTGGCCGCGCACCACACGGGTGCTCAAGCCATCGCCAGTGATCGGCGCCAGGGCCTTGAGTACCTTTACCTTCTCGTCACGAATACTGTCGGCCGAAAGCTCGCTGGGCGGGTCCATGGCAATCAGGCACAGCAGCTGCAGCAAGTGGTTCTGGATCATGTCGCGCAGCTGGCCGGCCTTGTCGAAATAGCCCCAGCGGCCTTCGATGCCGACTTTTTCGGCCACGGTGATCTCCACATGGGAGATGGAATTCTGGTTCCACTGGGTTTCGAACAGGCTGTTGGCAAAGCGCAGCGCGATCAGGTTCTGCACCGTCTCCTTGCCCAGGTAGTGGTCGATGCGATAGACCCGGCTCTCGGGGAAGAACCGCGCCACGGCATCGTTGACCCGGCGCGACGACTCCAGGTCATGCCCGATCGGCTTTTCCAGCACCACACGGGTGCGCGCTGCCAGGCCGGCCCTGTCGAGGTTTTCGCAGATGGCGCCGTAGACTGCCGCCGCCGTGGCGAAGTAGGCAATCAAGGGCAACTCGCCTGGCAACTGCTCGGCCAGCGCCTGGTAGCCCTCAGGCTGGAGGAAGTCCAGATGCTGGTAGCTCAGCCGGCCCAGGAAGCGCCCCAGCGCGGCTGGTTCGATGTCGGCATCGGCGACGTGCCGACGCAGGTGCGCTTCGATGGTGTGCAGGTGCTCCTGCGCACTGCCGCTCTCGCGTGCCAGCGCCAGCAGGCGGGTGTCCGGGTGCAGCAGGTTGGCACGGTCGAGCTGATAGAGCGCTGGAAACAGCTTGCGCAATGCCAGGTCGCCCAGGGCGCCAAACAGGGCAAAGGTGCAAGGTTCGACACTGATCGCAGCCATGATGTTGGTTCTTTCCTAAAGTTGGTCTAGGAATACCGCTTTCACATACGGTTTTCAAGGGGTAATGTAGTAAAACTAACAACATTACCGACGAATACTACAGACAAGTGGTGCGGCACACGCACCGACAGTACGATAGACGACCGTGCAAAAGGCCCGCTGCTCCGTCAGCCGGCTGTCTTCCCGACCCAAGGACACACCCATGGACCGCGTGCGAAACCTCCTGGAACAGATCCAGGGACGCCTCGACGAGCTGAACAAGGCCGAACGCAAAGTCGCCGAAGTCATCCTGCTCAATCCGCAACAAGCCACCCGCTTCAGCATTGCTGCACTGGCCCAGGCGGCCAAGGTCAGCGAACCGACCGTCAACCGCTTCTGCCGGTCGTTCGGCGTCAGCGGCTACCCCGAGCTCAAGCTGCAGCTGGCGCAGAGCCTGGCCAGTGGCGCTGCCTATGTGAGCCGCGCCGTCGAGGCCGACGACGACCCTGCCGCCTACACCCAGAAGATTTTCGGCAGCGCCATCGCCTCGCTCGACAGCGCCTGCCAGCAACTCGACCCGCAGCAGGTCAGCCGCGCCGTGGACATGATGATCCAGGCCCGGCAGATCCACTTCTTCGGCCTTGGCGCCTCGGCGCCGGTGGCCCTGGATGCCCAGCACAAGTTCTTCCGCTTCAACCTGGCGGTGTCGGCCCACGCCGACGTGCTGATGCAACGCATGCTGGCCTCGGTGGCCCACACCGGCGACCTGTTCGTGATCATCTCCTACACCGGGCGCACCCGCGAACTGGTCGAGGTGGCGCGCGTGGCCCGTGAAAACGGCGCCTCGGTACTGGGCCTGACCGCTGCCGGCTCGCCGCTGGCCCAGGCCTGCAGCCTGAGCCTGCACATTCCACTGCCGGAAGACACCGACATCTACATGCCGATGACCTCGCGAATCATCCAGCTGACCGTGCTCGACGTGCTGGCCACCGGCATGACCCTGCGCCGCGGCGTGGACTTCCAGCCGCACCTGCGCAAGATCAAGGAAAGCCTCAACGCCAGCCGTTACCCGATCGAGGACGACGAACTCAACTGAGCCGATGCGCTTGCAAACGCAAGTGCGCGCGTTGCCCCGGGGCCAGGCTTAGGCCCTCGCCACTGCCACTGGCGGCTTCGACACAGACGAAGCCCTGGCATTCGCGACCCGTCACGCCCATCAGCGGGCGGTTGCCCGGGTGCCAGACCACGGTGTCATCGCTGTCACCGGTGTCGATGCACAGTTCGCGCTGCCAGGCCGGGTCCTGTAGTTGCACCCGCGGGGTGCCTGGGTAGACCTTCTGGCAGCCACCCTTGAGCTTCAGCGCACCTTCCTCGCGGCAGGCCTGCCGGCTCAGGCGGTCGTAGCCTTCGATATCCTCAAGCCCAGACAGCGCTATCTCGGACACGTCACTGATACGCCAGTAAGCCAGCAGCGCATGGCTCAACTGGCACGGCTCGCTGTCCTGGTGCTCGGTACTCAGGCGCAGTTCCATGCGGCTGCCAAGCCGTGCATGCAGGTCGACCTGCCAGTCGCAGAGGTCCAGGCGCCACTTCAATGTCACGCCCTCCTCGTCCTCGCGGCTGTCCACCAGCTTCCAGTCCAGCAGCCGTGCCCAGCCATGGGCCGGCCACAGGTCCTCGCTGGGGTGGCGGCCGTACCACGGCCAGCACACCGGCACCCCCCCCCGAATCGCCCCCACCTGCGGCCACTGCTCGGCGCACCACAACCAGGGCTTTTCGCCAGCGGGTTGAAAGTGCAGCAGCTGCGCGCCCTGCCGGCTGAACACAGCCTGGCAGAGGGGGTGGTCGATGACCAGGACATCGCGCTGCTGGTAACGCTCCCACTCGAATGTCGGCCTTGGCCGCTGTGCGGAAAAGAAGCGATGTAGCGGATGTTCGGGCATGGTTCCAAGCTCTTGTTGTTTGAGATAGCGCTGTCTCGGCCTATCCCCGACAACCACTGCAAGCCAGTGGATGCCGGGAGCCGAAATTGGATTGGCGTAAATTTACAACAAATGTGCTCAGAATGACGACTGAATCTTCAAACCAGCGACCAGCGCGTTGTCTACTTCATCCACCCCGCCCGGGCTCTTGATGTATTGCAGGTTGGGGCGCACGGTCAGCCAGTTGGTGACGTGGAAGCCGTAATACAGCTCGGCGTTGTACTCGGTGCGCTGTAGCGGCACGAAGCCCGGGTTGTCGTAATCATTGATGCCGCTCTGGGCATTGAGCTGCTCAGCACGCTTCTTCACATCGTCGTTGACGTGAATGCGGGCGATCCCAAACCCGATATCGTCCTTGGGCCGGGCATCGAAGGCGCCTTTGTACACCAGCCCGACCTGCTGGTAGTTGTCGACCACGTTGGTGGCCTTGTCGTGCACGGTGAAGTTGGCAAACAGGCTGAGACCACGGCTGGCATCACCGCCCTGGGCAGTGACCTGCTGCTGCGCAACCACCCACCAGCCATGTTTGCTGGAGTGCGACTTGAAGCCCGCGCCGCTGATGCCTTGCGGGTTGCCATTGACGTCTTCGTAGATGTCTTCGGCATCCGCCGTGCTGTAGTAGTAGCCGAGGCGGTACTCGCCCGGCAGGCCGTTGACCTGGGGTGACCAGACCGCCTCCACCGGCAGGATCGCGCCCTTGGTGCCGCTGCCGCTGAGCTTGAAGCCGTTGCCGGTTTCCAGGTTCGAGGGGTTCTGCTCGAACGCGCCGACCTGCACGAAGAACTCAGGCGTGATGTTGTACTTGACCCGCAGCGCCCATTGGCTGACCGGCCAGTTGTACCAGATGCCGCCCACCCAGTTGCCCACCTGCGAGCCGCAGAAGGCCAGGTTCTGGAAGTCGCAGGGGAAGCTGTTGAAGTCTTCGCCCTCGCCGAAGCGGCCGAATTTCACATCCAGGGCACCGTCAAAGTACTTCTGCTTGATCCACATCTGGGTCAGCCGCCAGGTCTGGCCGCGGCCCCACACTTCCTGTACCGAACTGAACTGGCCGGCACGCGGGTCGCTGATGCGGTCGTTGGACAGGTTGCGGCCGCTGCGCTCGGTGATCGCCAGCTTGAACTCGGTGTCATGCCAGCCAAAGATCTTTTCCAGGTCCAGGTGCGCACCCAGGGCAAACTGGTCGCTGTAGCGTGCGGTCTTGTCGTCGTTGTAGCCGCCGTTGAGGTTGCCCGCCACCTCGCCCACGTAGTCGAGGGTGAAGTCATAGCCTTTGTCCAGCAGCTCGGTGCGAGTACCGCCCCAGTCGCCGGTCATCCATTTCGACTCGCTGGAGAAGGCCTCGGCGGCCTGCGCCCCGCTGCTGCCAACCATGGCAAGCAAGGCCAGTGAGCCCAAGGTCCTGATGCGATTGCGCTGTTCCATCCCTTTGCGTCCTCTTTTTCTTATTGATGGTGTAGACGATTCAACGGCTCTTGAAGTGAGTCACGTTGTCCTTCACTGAAGCGTTGGCGGTGTCCAGGCTCAGGCGTTCACCGCTGGCGGCGTCAAACAGCAGTACCCGTGCCGGGTCGAACTGCAGGTTCAGACTGTCGCCGACCTTGCACGCCACATCCGGCGCCAGGCGGCAGCAGACCTTGGTCTGGTTGAGGGTGACGAACACCAGCAGGTCCGGCCCGGTGGGCTCGGTAACCTGCACGTCGGCGCGGATGCCGGGCAGGCCATTGCCCTCCCCCGTGCCCAGGGCAATCTGCTCGGGGCGGATGCCGAGGATGATCTCGCGCCCGTCCAGTTCAGCGCCGGCCACGCCCAACGGCAGCTCGCAACGCGCCTGGCCGCTGTCGAGCAGGGCCAATAGGCGCCCGTCCTGCCGAGCCAGGCGCACCGGAATGAAGTTCATCGGTGGCGAACCGATGAAACTGGCGACGAATTGGTTGGCCGGGTCGTTGTAGATCTGCTGCGGGGTACCGAACTGCTGGATGATGCCGTCCTTCATCACCGCCACTTTGTCGCCCAGGGTCATGGCCTCGATCTGGTCATGGGTGACGTACACCGTGGTGGTCTTCAGGCGCTGGTGCATCAGTTTCATTTCGGTGCGCATCTCGACCCGCAGCTTGGCGTCGAGGTTGGACAACGGTTCGTCGAACAAGTAGATCTTCGGCCGCCGCGCCAGCGCCCGGCCCATGGCCACGCGCTGCTGCTGGCCGCCGGAGAGCTGGGCAGGCTTGCGTGAAAGCAGGTGCTCGATCTGCAGCAGCTTGGCCACCCGCGCCACCTCCTCGTCGATGGCGGCCTGGGGCATCTTGCGGATCTTCAGGCCGAACTCGATGTTCTCACGCACGCTCATGGTCGGGTACAGCGCGTAGGACTGGAACACCATGGCGATGTCACGGTCCTTGGGGCTCATGCCGCTGACGTCCTGCTCGTCGATCAGGATGGCGCCGCCGGTGATCTGCTCAAGGCCGGCGATGCAGTTCATCAAGGTCGACTTGCCACAGCCCGAGGGGCCGACCAGGATCAGGAACTCGCCGTCCTTGATCGACAGCTGGATGTCCTTGAGGGTGTCCGGCAAGCCGCTGCCGTAGGTCTTGTTCACATTGCGAAGTTCAAGCGTTGCCATGACTTACCCCTTGACGGCGCCGGCCGTGAGGCCGCGGACGAAATACTTGCCTGCCACCACGTAGACCAGCAGGGTTGGCAGGCCGGCGATCATTGCCGCCGCCATATCGACGTTGTATTCCTTGGCCCCGGTGCTGGTGTTGACCAGGTTGTTCAGGGCCACGGTGATCGGTTGCGAGTCACCACTGGCGAACACCACACCGAACAGGAAGTCGTTCCAGATCTGGGTAAATTGCCAGATCAGGCAGACCATGATGATCGGTGTCGACATCGGCAGGATGATGCAACGGAAGATGGTGAAGAACCCGGCACCGTCCAGGCGCGCAGCCTTGACCAGCGCATCGGGGATGCTCACGTAGAAGTTGCGAAAGAACAGCGTGGTAAAGGCCAGGCCGTAGACCACATGCACTAGCACCAGGCCGCTGGTGGTGCTGGCCAGGCCCAGTTTGCCAAGGGTGAACGAGGCCGGCAGCAGCACCGTCTGGAACGGCAGGAAGCAGCCAAACAGCAGCAGGCCGAAGAACAGTTGCGAGCCCCGGAAGCGCCACATCGACAGCACATAGCCGTTGAGCGCACCGATGGCCGTGGAGATCAGCACGGCGGGCACGGTGATCATGATCGAGTTCCAGAAGTACCCGTTGACCGTGCCCCACGCCTTGACCCAGCCGACGCCACTGACCACAGTCGGCCAGCTCAACAGGTTGCCGCTGCTGATGTCTTCGGGGGTCTTGAAGCTGGTCAGCAGCATGACTACCAGCGGCACCAGGTACAGCAGCACGGCAATCAGCAGTACAGCGTGGATGGCGATGCGGCTGATGCTCAACGCCGGTTTTTCGGCAGGGCTATGCATGGCGTTTGCTCCGCAGCTCCGAATACAGGTAAGGCACGAGGATCGCCAGGATCGCCCCGAGCATGAGGATGGCGCTGGCCGAGCCCATGCCCATCTGGCCGCGGCTGAAGGTGAACGAGTACATGAACATCGCCGGCAGGTCGGACGAGTACCCTGGGCCACCGGCGGTCATCGCGGCCACCAGGTCGAAGCTCTTGATGGCGATGTGCGAGAGGATCATCACGGCGCTGAAGAACACCGGTCGCAGGCTTGGCAATACCACGGTCCAGTAGATGCGCGGCAGGCTGGCGCCGTCCATCTGTGCGGCGCGGATGATCGACTGGTCGACGCCGCGCAGGCCGGCGAGGAACATTGCCATGATGAAGCCCGAGGCTTGCCACACGGCGGCGATCACCAGGCAGTACACCACCCGGTCGGGGTCGATCAGCCAGTCCAGGCGAAAACCTTCCCAGCCCCAGTCGCGCAGCAGTTTGTCCAGGCCCATGCCGGGGTTGAGCAGCCACTTCCAGGCGGTGCCGGTGACAATCATCGACAGCGCCATGGGGTAGAGATAGATCGTGCGGATGAAGCCCTCGCGGCGGATGCGCTGGTCGAGCAACACCGCCAGCAGTACACCGATGGCCAGGCTGATGCCAATGAACAGCCCCCCGAACACCAACAGGTTCTTGCTGGCCACCCACCAGCGGTCGTTGTCGAACAACCGGGCGTATTGCGCCAGGCCCGCCCATTTGTAGGTTGGCAGAAAGGTCGAGGTGGTGAAGGACAGCACGAAGGTCCACAGGATGTAGCCATAGAAGCCCACCAGGACGATGAACATGCTCGGCGCCAGCACCAGCTTGGGTAGCCAGCGCTGCAGAGCGTCCAGGGGTGAGGCCCGCAGTTGGGCGGTAGTTGTGGTCATGATCTGCTTCCCAAACGATTGAGAGCTCCGCCCCCCATGGGGGCGGGCCTGGTTTACACCTTTGGGATCGGTTACCGGGCCGACTTGATCGCCGCCGCCAGCTTCTTCGCCGCATCGGCCGGGTCGGCCTTGGGGTCGTTGATGTAGTTGGTCACCACATCGAAGAAGGCGCCCTGCACCGCCAGCGTGGTGGCCATGTTGTGCGCCATGCTTGGTTGCAGGCCACCGCTTTTGGCGTCGGCCAGGAAGTCCTTGGCAGACGTCTGCGCGCAGGCGTCGAAGCCATACTTGCCCATATCGGCAAGCATGTCGTTACGCACCGGGATCGACCCTTTGTTGGTACTGAAGACCTTCTGGAAGTCCTCGCCCAACACGTTGCGGGCGATGTCCTGCTGACCGGCAGCCGTGCCTGCGTCCTTCTGCTTGAACACCACCAGCGAATCGATGTTGTACAGGAACGCATTGTCGGTACCGGGGAACGCGACGCACTGGTAATCCTTGCCGGCGGTCTTGTGCGCCAGGGTCCACTCGCTCTTGGCCCAGTCGCCCATGATCTGCATGCCGGCCTTGCCATTGATGACCTTGGCCGCTTCCAGGTTCCAGTCCTGGCCCTTGCCGTCAGGGTCCATGTAGGTGGCGACCTTCTTCAGCTCGGTCAGCGACTTGACCATTTGCGGCCCGGTCAGCGTCGCTTCGTCGAGGTCGACCAGGGCTTTCTTGTAGCCGTCCGCGCCCATTACCGACAGCACCACGCTTTCGAACACCGTGCTGTCCTGCCAGGGCTGGCCACCATGGGCGAGCGCAATGAAGCCGGCGGCCTTGAGCTTGTCGGCGGCGGCGTAGAATTCGTCGAGGGTGGTCGGCGCCTTGTCGATGCCGGCTTTCTTGAAGACGTCGGGGTTGATCCATAGCCAGTTGATGCGGTGGATGTTCACCGGTACGGCCACGTAGTCACCGTCGTACTTCACGGTGTCGGCGACTTTCTTGTCGAGCAGCGAGTCCCACTTCTCTTCTTTGGCGACATCCTTGAGCACATCCGTGTCGAGCAGGCCGGTGGCGGCCCACTCCTGAATGTCGGGGCCCTTGATCTGGGCAACGCCGGGCGGGTTGCCGGCCACGGCGCGGCTCTTGAGCACGGTCATGGCGGTGGCGCCGCCACCGCCGGCGACTGCACCATCCTTCCAGGTGAAGCCATCCTTCTCGACCTGGGCCTTGAGCACATCGACAGCCGCTTTTTCACCCCCCGAGGTCCACCAGTGCACCACTTCGACACTGCCTTTGGCGTCGGCGGCGAGGGCACTGAGCGGGAACAACGAGGCGAGGGAGATCGCGGCAGCGAGGCGGAGAGTCGAATTCATCGGAATACCTTTCTTGTTGTTATGCCGGGCAAGTCGATCGCTTGCATTGCATGGAGTCTAATCAGAGCGGTCGCTGCGCCAGGTAACGAAGCGATGCGTGAATGTCATCGTTTGGTTACATTGCGCGCCAGTGCGCTCGCCAGGCTCGGCGCCAACGGCAAGGTGGGCAACAGCACAGCCTGATAGGCGTGATAGAGGTCTGGCTTGCCTGCCCAGATAGCCGCTGCAGGTTGGTTGCCAGGGTCGAGTTCGTGATGCCAGCTTCCACCGACGCGGTCGATGAAGCGGCTGTCGATGAATGCCCAGAAACAGCCATACCAATCCGCGTACTGCTGCTCACCGGTGCGCCGCAGCAAGGCTGCCGCACTGGCGCACGCTTCGGCATGCACCCAGTGCAGGCGCTCGGGCACCCTGGGCTGGTTGTCCCAGCCCAGGGTGTAGACGATGCCCTCGGCGCCATCGACGTTCCAGGCATGCCGGCAGGCGTTGGCGAACAGCGCTCGCGCACTGGCCAGCAGCCACGCCGGCGTAGACAACCCGGCCAAGTGCCGTGCGGCCTCCAGGTGCAGAAGCAGGCGTGACCATTCGAACGCGTGGCCAGGCGTCGTGCCATAAGGCCGGAAATGATCGGTGGGGTTGGCCTGATTGTATTCAGGCAGCGGTTGCCAGTGCGCATCGAAATGTTCGACCACGCGGTAGTCGCTGGCAGCCGCATGGCCTTGAATGATGCGCTCGACGATGCGCAGGGCGCGCTGCAGCCAGAGCGCATCGCCGGTCACATCCGCCAGGGCGAGAAAGGCCTCGGTGGCGTGCATGTTGCTGTTGGCACCACGGTAGGCTTCCGGCTGCTGCCAGTCGCTGGCAAAGGACTCGCACAACGCCCCCTCTTCCTCGCTCCAGAAGCGTTCCTCGATGACCCGGATCGCCTCCTCCAGCACACCCTGCGCACCGCTGGCACCGGCTACCACTGCCGAGCTTGCGGCCAGCGCGACGAAGGCATGCAGGTAGGCCGCCTTGCCGTTGCCACCCTGCCCTTGCGGGCGATCGAACCAACCGCCGTGCGTGGCGTCATGCAGCGGCCCGCGCAAGGCCTGTACGCCATGCTCCACCAATGCCAGGCAGCCTGGTACACCCTGGAGGTGCGCCAGGGCGAAGCTGTGGGTCATGCGCGCAGTTGTCAGGGTTTCGGCAAGGGCCGAAGGCGGCAACTGGCCACGGGCGTCGAGATTGGCGAAGCCTTCAGGCACTTGCGAGGCCATCGCGAACGCCAGCAGCCGCCACCCTTCGTGGGTGAGCCAGGCGGTATGTTCCAGCGAATCGATAGAGTCCATGCAGCCACGTCTTCCATGCCAGAGGTGTGCAGAGTCTAGCCAGCCGTCCTGGCTGGAATGTCACGAAGGCCTGCCGTTGTGTCACCGGTCAGTGACATGGCCATCAGTCCAGGCTGCGGGGTAGATGAAGGGTCACGCGCAACCCGCCCTCGCGCAAGTTCAGCAGGCTGACCTCCCCGCCATGGCTATGGGCGATGTTGCGCGCAATCCCCAACCCCAACCCGTACCCCTGCTGCTGCCCGGCCAGCCTGAAGTGCGGCACGAACACCTGCTCCTGCTGTTGCTGCGGCACCCCCGGCCCCTGGTCATCCACCTGCAGGACAAAGCCCTCGTTGCTGTCGATGATGCGCAGGCGTGCCCGCTCGCCATACTTGATGGCATTGTCGATCAGGTTGCCGATGCAGCGGCGCAAGGCCAGCGGCTTACCCGGGTACGGCGCCAGCGCCTGGCCTTCGACGGTGATGCGGCCATCGCCCAGGTAGGGCTCGGCGAGAATCTCCAGTATCTGGTTGAGATCGACCGGCTCGATGTTCTCGTGAATGTCGGTGTCTTTTACGCACTGCAAGGCGCCTTTGACCAACAACTCCAGTTCATCCAGGTCTTGGCTGAACTTGGTTTGCAGGCGCTCATCTTCCAGCAGTTCGACACGCAGCCGCAGGCGGGTGATCGGCGTGCGCAGGTCGTGGGAAATGGCGCTGAACAACTGGCTGCGCTCGGTCAGGTAGCGGCTGATGCGCTCACGCATGCTGTTGAACGCCCGCCCCACCTCGACCACCTCGCTACCACCGCCCTCGGGCACTGGCGCCACATCGGCACCCAGCGACAGGTCCCGCGCGGCGCGCGCCAAGCGCTTGAGCGGCCAGCTTTGCCAGTGCACCAGCAGGCCGATGAACAGCAGCAGCAAGGCCGTCGTCATAACGATGAAGCCGATTTGCTGACGCGGCAGGCGTTCGGCTTCGAGGCTGGTATACGGCTCGGGCAGCAGCGAGGCGATGTACAGCCACTCGCCTTCGCCGAGGCGAATCTGCGTGACCAGCACCGGGGGGTTGAGTGGCTCCAGGGTCAGCGAATAATGGGCCCAGGAGCGCGGCAGCTCATCGAGCTTAAGGCCGCTGTTGAAGATGCGCAGGTCATCGGGGGCGACGAACTCCACGGAAATCTCCATCTGCGCGCCCAGCCGCTCGTGCAGCACCTGCTGGAACACATCGATGACCGCCTGCTTGCGCGGTGTTATGGGCAATACCGGCATGTCCAGCGGCTTGTCGTTGAGCGACACGAAAAAACGCGTACCGCCCATGCTGCGCAACTGGTCCAGCACCATCGGCCGATAGGCCACTGGCAAAGAACGGAAATAACTGACGCTGGCACTCATCGAATGGGCCAGGCTGCCGGCACTGGCGCGCAAGCCTTGCAACTGGCTGGCACGTAGCTGGGCGACCCAGATGACGCTGGACAAGCCCTGCGCCAGCAGTACCACCAGCAAGGTCAGCAGCAGCATGCGCCCCAGCAGCGAGCGTGGCAGCAGGCGCCAACGCCGCTCAGCAAGCACAGCAGACATGGGCAGCCAGCAGGTAACCACTGCCACGCACAGTGCGGATCAGCCGCGGCGGCTTGTCGGTGTCGCGCAAGCGCTGGCGTAGGCGGCTGACCGCCATGTCGACGATACGGTCCAGCGGCATCGGCTCACGGCCACGGGTGGCATTGCCGATGGTGTCACGGTCGAGGATCTGCTGGGGGTGATCGAGAAAAAGCTTGAGCAAAGCGAAGTCGGCGCCAGACAAGATCACCTCTTCGCCATCGCGGTGGAACAGGCGGTGGCTGACCGTGTCCAGGCGCCAGTCGTCGAAGGCCAGCACGGCACTGTTCGGCGCCGCCTGGCCGAACTCGGCACGGCGCAACAAGGCCTTGATCCGTGCCTGCAGCTCACGCGGGCTGAAGGGTTTACCCAGGTAGTCGTCGGCGCCCAGTTCCAGGCCGATGACCCGGTCGGCTTCGTCGGAGCTGGCGGTGAGCATGATGATGGGCACCCGCGCCTGGCGCGGGTGCTGGCGCACCCAGCGGCACAGGCTGAAGCCGTCTTCATCGGGCAGCATCACATCGAGGATGACCAGGTCGCAGGCGGTGCTTTCCAGGGCCTGACGAAAGCCCTGCCCGTCGGCCTCGGCGTGAACCTGGAAGCCGGAACGGCTCAGGTAGGTTTGCAACAGCTCACGGATTTCCTGATCGTCGTCGACCATCAGGATGGATTTACCGGCAGTGCTCAAGGTGTCCCGCCCTCTTGTTGTCACAGGTCTTTCGCCTGCTGTTTCGATATTGGGCTGCTTCGCTCTATTGATCCAGCACCTGCTGCAAAGCCACCCCCGCCCCCAGCAACCCGGAAAACTCCGCCGTCACCAGCCACACTGGCACCCCGGCAAAATACCCGCTCATGCAGCCCTTGTCGGCAAAGCTCGCGGCAAACCCGCTACGCAAAAACAGCTCGGCAAACCGCGGGATCACACCGCCGACAATGTAAACCCCACCCCGGGCGCCCAGGGTCAGAACATTGTTGCCCACCACCCGCCCCAGGAAGCGGCAGAACTGCTCGACCACCGCCAACGCCCGCGGTTCGCCACCCAGGGCGGCATCGGTAATATCGGCTGGAGTCTTGTGTCGCGGTATGTCGCCGTCCAGCGCGCAGATGGCTTGATACAAGCGCACCAGGCCACCGCCACTGAGCACCGTCTCGGCACTGACATGGCCAATCTGGCCATGAATCTGCTGGTGGATCGCCGCCTCACGGGCATTGCCCACCGGCAGGTCGACATGCCCACCCTCACCCGGCAATGCCTGCCAATGCTGTTCACCCAGGCGCAGCAGGCTGCCGACACCAAGGCCGGTACCCGGCCCGATCACCAAAGCAGGCCGCAGCGGGTCCGCCTGGCCAGGGCAGACTTCGCGGAATTCGCCCGCTTGCAGGCGCGTCATGCCCAAGGCCATGGCCGTGAAATCGTTGATCAGCAACAGCTGCTCGACCTGCAGCGTCTTGCAGAACGCACGCCGGCTGAGCCGCCAATGGTTGTTGGTGAAGCGAAACTCATCGCCATCGACCGGCCCGGCGACGGCCAGGCACACCGCCGAAAGGCCGCCACGGACAATGCCCTGATCGTGAAGGTAGGCTTCAATCGCCTGCTCGGGGCTTGTGTAGTCAGCGGTGGCGAAGACCTGCACCTGGTACAGCTGGTTGTCACGCCACAACGCAAAGCGGGCATTGGTGCCACCGATGTCGCCAACCAGCAGGTCCTTCATTTGAGGTTCTCCAGGGCCGAGGTAAAGGCGCTGGCGCCTTGCTCGGCCGAGCTGAACGCCATGCGCATGAAGCCGAACAGCTCGCGCCCGCAGCCCAGGTCGTTGCCCTGAGGTGCTGGCGGCAGGTCGCGGCTGGCCAGTTCCTGGGCCGAAACCCTGAGCTGCAGCGTACCTTCGACACCATCGACCCGCACGATATCACCATCGCGCACCCGTGCCAGCGGCCCACCGTCAAAGGCTTCGGGGCAAACGTGGATGGCAGCCGGGATCTTGCCCGACGCGCCCGACATGCGCCCATCGGTGACCAGCGCAACCTTGTAGCCGCGGTCTTGCAGCACACCGAGGAACGGCGTCAGCTTGTGCAGCTCCGGCATGCCGTTGCAACGTGGCCCCTGGAAGCGCACCACGGCTACGAAATCGCGCTCCAGCTCGCCGGCCTTGAAGGCGTCGGCCAACGACTGCTGGTCGTGGAATACCCGCGCCGGGGCTTCAACCACCTGATGCTCGCGGGCGACTGCGGAAACCTTCATCACCCCACGCCCAAGGTTGCCTTCCATCACCCGCAGGCCGCCTTCGGCCGAGAATGGCCGCGCCACCGGGCGCAGGATGGTCTCGTCCAGGCTGTGCAGCGGGCCTTCGCGCCAGACCAGCTTGCCGTTGTCGAGGAACGGCTCCTGGGTGTAGCGGCGCAAGCCGTGGCCCGCAACAGTGTTGACGTCTTCGTGCAGCAACCCTGCATCGAGCAGCTCGCGGATCAGGAAGGCCATGCCGCCAGCGGCCTGGAAGTGGTTGATGTCGGCTTTGCCATTGGGGTAGACATGGGACAGCGTCGGCACCACCTCGGACAGGTCGGCCATGTCCTGCCAGGTGAGCTGAATGCCCGCCGCCTGGGCGATCGCCGGCATGTGCAGGGTGTGGTTGGTCGAGCCGCCGGTGGCATGGAGGGCGACGATCGAGTTGACCAGCGACTTCTCGTCGACGACCTCGCCCAGTGGCATGAAGCTGCCGCTGGCCTTGGTCAGGCGCGTGACCTGCTGCGCGGCCTCGGCAGTGAGCGCATCGCGCAACGGCGTATAGGGGTTCACGAACGAGGCGCCTGGCAGGTGCAACCCCATCACTTCCATCACCAGCTGGTTGGTGTTGGCGGTGCCGTAGAAGGTGCAGGTGCCGGGGCTGTGGTAGGAGTTCATCTCCGACTCCAGCAGCTCCTCGCGGCTGGCCTTGCCCTCGGCATAGCGCTGGCGCACGTCGGCCTTCTGCTTGTTGGAGATGCCCGAGAGCATCGGGCCACCTGGCACGAAAATGGTCGGCAAGTGCCCGAAACGCAGCGCGCCCATCATCAGGCCGGGGACGATCTTGTCGCAGATGCCGAGCATCAGCGCGGCGTCGAACATGTTGTGCGACAGGGCCACGGCGGTGGACATGGCGATCACTTCACGGCTGGCGATGGCCAGCTCCATGCCCGGCTCGCCCTGGGTCACGCCATCGCACATGGCCGGCACGCCGCCGGCGAACTGGCCGACCGAGCCGACTTCACGCAGGGCCTGTTTGATCTGCTCTGGGAAGTGCTGGTACGGCTGGTGCGCCGAGAGCATGTCGTTGTAGGCCGAGACGATGGCGACGTTGGCCGCATTCATCAGCCGCAGGCTCTGCTTGTCTTGGGCGCCGCAACCGGCCACGCCGTGGGCGAAGTTGGCGCACTGCAGGCTGGCACGCATGGGTCCGTCACTGGCCGCGCCGCGAATCAGCTGCAGGTAGCGTTCACGGGTGGCACGGCTGCGTTCGACCAGCCGTTGGGTGACCTCAAGGATGCGCGGGTGCATGTACTGGACTCCAGGCTAACTGTATGGGCGGCTTACCGGGCATTTCCCCTCCAAACGATTGCGACCTAGGCTCTAGAACAGGGCCTTTGAGGCATCGCTGAGAGGCCTGCCCGACCACTCGTTGTATGTTTAAACAAAATACTGCCACTAAAAAGGCTTGTTTTCTATCTGATAGTGAATAATCTTGTAATTCCAACAACAAAACCGTTTCAGTGAAGCCCCTTTGTGCCACAGGCCTCACTCGGACCGCCAGAGGTAACGCCATGACCCTTCGCATCGCCATCAATGGATTCGGCCGCATAGGGCGCAATGTCCTTCGCGCACTGTATACCCAAGGCTACCGCCAGGACCTGCAGGTCGTCGCCATCAACGACCTGGGTGACAGCGCCATGAACGCCCACCTGCTCAAGTACGACAGCGTGCACGGCACCTTCGACGCCAGCGTAGAAGCCGATCATGAAAGCCTCACGGTCAATGGTGACCGTATCGCGGTCAGTGCCATCCGCAACCCGGCCGAGCTGCCCTGGAAGGCCGAAGCGATCGACGTGGTATTCGAATGCACCGGGCTGTTCACCGACCGGGCCAAGGCTGCCGCGCACCTGGCTGCGGGGGCTGGCAAAGTGATCGTCTCGGCACCGGCCAAGGGGGCTGACGCCACCGTGGTGTACGGGGTCAACCATGACGTGCTGCGCGCGTCGCACCAGATCATTTCCAATGCCTCCTGTACCACCAACTGCCTGGCGCCGATCGCCCAGGTACTGCACCGCGAGTTCGGCATCGAACAAGGCCTGATGACCACCATCCATGCCTACACCAACGACCAGGTGCTGACCGACGTCTACCACAGCGACCCCTACCGTGCGCGCTCGGCCACCCAGTCGATGATCCCGAGCAAGACCGGCGCCGCCGAAGCCGTGGGCCTGGTGCTGCCGGAACTGGCCGGCAAGCTGACCGGCATGGCGGTAAGGGTGCCGGTGATCAACGTGTCGCTGGTGGACCTCACCGTCAACCTCAAGCGTGACGCCAGCGCCGACGAGGTCAACCAGCTGTTCCAGGAGGCCAGCCGGCACTCCAAGGTATTGGGCTACAACGCCTTGCCATTGGTTTCGTGCGATTTCAACCACAACCCGCTGTCGGCGATCTTCGATGCCAACCATACCCGGACCAACGGGCGCATGCTGAAGGTGCTGGCCTGGTACGACAACGAATGGGGGTTCTCCAACCGGATGCTGGATAACTGCCTGGCGTTGTGCCAGGCCCGTTGAGCATGCCACGGGATTTGCAGCGCCTGTGAGATCGAGCGCCGCCCGCGCGGCGCTTCGCGGGGCAAGCCCGCTCCCACATTTGTTTCGGGCCAATCAATCCTGATCCATTCGCGCGCGGTCCCTTGTTTGTCCCCTTCGATATCGCGTCGTGCACCAAGGCGGACGCGCGCCGATTACACAGGCATGACTGGCCCGAAACAAATGTGGGAGCGGGCTTGCCCCGCGAAGCGCCGCGCGGGCGGCGCTCGATCTCAAAAGCACAGGATGTCCACCGCCATACACACTCCACTCACAATCTTTACCTTTTTCTAACATTTCCACACTTGACCAACGACACGGATGATAAGCATTATCATTAACCTTTCGTCGGCCAGGTCCCCCTGTGAGTCAGTCCCGGTTCAACTCCGTTTTCCTCGTCCAGCGCCTCAGCCTGCTGCGTACCCTGCAACGCATGGTGGGCAACCCCAGCACGGCCGAGGACCTGCTGCAGGAAACCTACCTGCGGGTTTCCCGTGCGCTGAGCGAACGGCCCATCGAACATATCGAACCGTTCGTGTTCCAGACCGCGCGCAACCTGGCCCTCGACCATTTGCGCGCACGCCGGGTGCAGTCCCGCATGCTGGTCGACGACGTGCCCGACGAGGTGCTGCACAGTGTCGCTGCGCCCGCCAGCAGCAGCGAGGACGCCGCCCACGCCGAGCAGCTGCTCAAGCACCTGAGCGTCAGCCTCAATCAACTGAGCGAGCGCCAGCAGCGCATCTTCATCCTCAGCCGCCTACATGGCGCCACCTACCTGGAAATTGCCGAGCAACTGAACGTCTCGGCCAGCACGGTGCAGAAGGAGTTGAAACTGATCATGGCCATCTGCATGGGCGTCGCCGACCGCCTCAAGTGATGCGACCGTCGGCCAGCCGGGCAACGCAAAGCACTTGCCACACCCGACCTTAGCCTTGATGATTCGTGAACAACCCTTGCAAGGATTCACCGTGACCGACCGCCCTGTCCCTCGCCCGACACCTGCCGGGCCCAACGCCCGTGCCCGTGCCATGGACGAGGCACTGGACTGGCTGGTACGCCTGCAATGCGCCGATGCGCACGACGCCCAGGCCTTCGAAGCCTGGCTCAGCGCCGCACCGGAAAACGCCGAAGCCTATGTTGAAGCAGAAGCGCTGTGGAATGGCACGCCATTGCACCAGGCGGCCGCGCAGCTGCATCAGGGCCAACGTCGATCCCTGCGCGGGCGCCTGCGCAGCCACTGGAAGCCCTTGGCCACCGCCGCGGTGTTGTTGATCGGCCTGTTCACCCTCGGCAACCTGCCCATGCGCCTGCAGGCCGATCACCTGACCGTGGTGGGCGAACGGCAGCGCCTGCAACTGGACGACGGCGCCAAAGTGTTGCTCAACACCAACTCGGCGTTCGCCAGTGACCTGCGAGAAGGGCGCCAGGTCGCGCGCCTGCTGCAGGGCGAGGCCTACTTCCAGGTGCCCGAGGGCGCGCAAGGGCCGCTCGAAGTCCAGGCCGGCCCGCTACGGGCCCAGGTGCGTGACACCGACTTCGCCGTGCGTTACCTCGACGGCGAAGCCCAGGTGCGGGTGCAGCGCGGTGATGTCGACCTGCAGGCCGCCAGCGACCAGCGCATCCGCCTCAGCGCCGGCGACAGCATCAGCGTCGGCCCCCAGGGCTTTGGCCAGCGCCAGCGCGCGGACATGCAAAAGGACCTGGCCTGGATCGACGGCCGCCTGGTATTCGAGAACTGCCCGTTGAGCCAGGTGCTGGCCGAGGTCAGGCGCTACTACCCGGGCTGGATCATCAACCGCAATGCCGGCCTGGAAGACGTCGCGGTCACGGGCAACTATCGCCTCGACCAACCGCTGGAAACCCTGCGCGCCCTGGCCCACATCACCTCTGCCCAGTTGCACGAATACCCCGCTGTGGTGATTCTCAACTGAGTTGCCACTGCAGGTGCTGCGACTGCGATAAATTATTTTTACGCGATCGCGCTACCCCGCCCGTCTCGTTATAGCCAATGCAACTGATTCTTGTTTGATAACAAGAACGGTCATCACCTATAACAGTTCGCGCGTCTGGGAGCGCTTTCGATGTCCACAGGTCCAACTCGCCCGTCCACACTTTCCCGCCGCACAGGGCAATTGTCCCTGCTGAGCCTGGCCCTGCTCGCCTGCGGCGCCTGCAGCCTGCCGGCCCTGGCCGCCGAACCTGCCCAGGCCAGCAGCCCGCGCATGGGTGACTATCGCTTCAGCATCGGCCAGCAGCCACTGGTTTCGGCCATCAACGCCTTCAGCCAGGTCACCGGCTGGCAGGTCGGCTTCAGTGCCGAACTGGCCGATGGCGTCGCCTCGCAAGGGGTGCAGGGCTCGCTGCCACCGGAGGCCGCGCTCAAGCGCCTGCTCAAGGGCACCGGCCTTGGCTATCGCAAGATCGGTAACGGCAACGTGGTGCTCGAGCGCCAGACCACGGGCAATGTCATCGCCCTGCAGCAGGTGACCGTCAGCGCCACCCGCAGCGCCCAGGACGTCAGCCAGGTGCCGAGCACCGTCAGCGTGCAGACCCGCGAGCAACTGGACCGGCAGAACGTCAACAACATCCAGGACCTGGTGCGCTACGAGCCAGGTGTTTCGGTGGCCGGTACCGGCCAGCGCAGCGGCCTGAACGGCTACAACATCCGCGGCATCGACGGCGAGCGGATCCTCACCCAGATCGACGGTGTGTCGATCCCCGACAGCTTCTTCTACGGCCCTTACGCCCAGACCCAGCGCAACTACGTCGACCCCGAGATCGTCAAGCGCGTGGAGATACTGCGCGGCCCCGCGTCGGTGCTATATGGCAGCAATGCCATCGGCGGCGCGGTCAGCTATTTCACCCTCGACCCGGACGACATCATCAAGCCCGGCGAGGACGTGGGTGCGCGCCTCAAGACCGGTTACAGCTCGGCCGACGAAAGCTGGCTGACCTCCGCCACCGTCGCCGGCCGCCAGGGCGACTTCGACGGCTTGCTGCACCTGAGCCAGCGTAACGGCCACGAGACCGAGTCCTACGGTGGCCACAGCGGTGACGGCCTGGCCCGCACCGAGGCCAACCCGCAGGACGTGCGCACCACCAACGTGCTGGCCAAACTGGGCTGGAACTACGCTGACGATGCGCGCCTGGGGTTCACCTACGAGCGCTACAAGGATGACCGCGACCAGAATATCCTCAGTGCGGTGGGTGGGCCGTTCATTCCAGGCTTTGGTGCCATGAATTCCTATCGTATGCGCCAGGGCAACGATACGGTGACCCGCGAACGCTTCGGCATCAACCATGAGTTCGGTCTCGATAGCTTGGTCGCCGACCATATCAAATGGAGCCTCAACTACCAGATTGCCAAAACCGATCAAACCACCGATGAGCTGTATGTCGCCTCGGGTCGGCAGGTACTTCGTGAACGTCAGACCACCTACAAGGATCGCCAATGGGTCTTTGATGCCCAGCTGGACAAAGCCTTCAGCATCGGTGCAACCGATCATTTGCTGACCTACGGCACCACGCTCAAGCATGAAAAGGTCACCGGCTCCCGTAGCGGTTCGGGCACTTGCCTGAACGTTGGCGGCACTTGCACCGCCATCGGGCAGGACAGCGCTCGCGACGGCCAGGTGCTGGTCAGCGACTTCCCGGACCCGACCATCAACACCTACAGCCTGTTCGTCCAGGACGAGATCCGCTGGAACAACTGGACCTTCATGCCAGGCGCACGCTATGACTACACGCACATGGAGCCCAAGTTCACCGATGCCTTCTTGCGTGGCCTGGAGTCCACCGGCACGGCACCCACCTCGCAGGACGACTCGGACAAGAAGTGGCACCGCGTCTCGCCCAAGTTTGGCCTGACTTACGCGTTCAACGACAATTACACCTGGTACGGCCAGTATGCCGAAGGCTTCCGCACGCCCACGGCCAAGTCCATGTACGGCCGCTTCCAGAACCTGGAGCAAGGCTACCGCGTAGAGGGCAACCCGGGTCTCGAACCTGAAAAGAGCAAAAGCTACGAAACCGGCCTGCGTGGCAACTTCGACGCGGGTAACTTCGATGTGGCGGTGTTCTACAACAAGTACCGCGACTTCATCGATGAAGATGCCGTGCAAAGCGCCAACCTGGAGCAAACCTTCCAGGCCAACAACATCAAGCACGCCACCATCAAAGGCGCCGAGGTCAAGGGCCGCCTGAACCTGGATCACTTCGGCGCGCCGCAAGGCCTGTACACCCAGGGCTCGATTGCCTACGCCTACGGTCGCAACGATGACACCGGCCAGCCGTTGAACACCGTCAACCCGCTCAAGGGTGTGTTCGGCCTGGGTTACGAGCAGCAAAACTACGGCGGCCTGCTGAGCTGGACGCTGGTCAAGCGCAAGACCCGCGTGGACGACACCCACTTCTACGCACCCGATGGCGCCAGCGCCAAGTTCCGCACCCCGGGCTATGGCGTGCTGGACCTGACCGGTTTCTACAAGGTGACCGACGACGTCACCATCAACGCCGGCCTGTACAACCTCACCGACAAGAAGTACTGGCAGTGGGACTCGGTACGCAGCTACGACGGCCAGGGTGAGGCTGCGGTAACCCAGCCAGCCAACATGGACCGCCTGACCATGCCGGGGCGCAACTTTGGCATCAATGTGGTGTGGGATATCTGATCCCTTGGGTAGGCCTTGAGCGTTGCAGCGTCTACAAGATCGAGCGCCGCAACCCTCAAGGCCACCACCAAAAAAACCCAGTTTTTTTACTGTCCCGCCCCCGCTATTTCGTCTTGTATCTAGACGCCCCTTTTTCCAAGGACTGCCCCCATGACCGAACGCCCAGCCCTGCGCTCCCAGCGCCTCAACCAGATCACCCACGCCCCGCACACCGAGCTGGATGCCCTGGTCAAGGCGCACGCCCCCTTCGACAGCCGTGAAAACTTCGCCCGCTTCGTGGTCGCCCAGTACCTGTTCCAGTCCGAACTCAAGGCCTTGTACAACGACCCGCAACTGATCGCCATCGTCCCCGACCTGGCCGAGCGTTGCCGCGCCGAACAGGCCCGCCTGGACCTCGCCGACCTCGACACCGAAGTGCCCGGCGCAGTCCCTGGCGCGGTACAAAATCCGAGCCTGGGCGAGGCCATGGGCTGGATCTTCGTCTCCGAAGGCTCCAAACTGGGCGCTGCGTTTCTGATCAAGCGTGCCGTGGCCCTTGAGCTGTCCGACAGCTTCGGTGCCCGCCACTTGGGCGAACCGGCCGGCGGCCGTGCCGAAGGCTGGAAACAGTTCACCCGCATCCTCGATGGCCTGGCGCTGTCGGCCGAAGAAGAGGCCGCCGCCGAACGGGGCGCTGTCGCAGCCTTCGAGCGCTTCACCGAGCTGCTCAAGCACGCCTATGCGGCGGATGCCGCGCTGGTTTGACACGCTGTACCCGGCCACCCCACCGGTGGCCGAACCGTTTTTCGCAGTGAGACCATGACCCAACCTGCCCGCTCGAAACTCGCTCGCCTGCTGTATGGAATCCTGGCTTACGTAAGCCTGGGGGTTGGCCTGGTCGCGATCGTCATTCCCGGCCTGCCGACCACCGAGTTCATCCTGCTGGCCGCCTGGGCAGCCACCCGCAGTTCACCGCGCCTTTCTGCCTGGCTGGAGAATCACCGGTTGTTCGGGCCGATTCTGTTCAACTGGCGCAATGGCAAGGTGATCCAGCGCCGGGCCAAGGTCAGCGCCACCATCAGCATGCTGCTGTGCGCAGGCCTGATGCTGACCTTCCTCGATCACCACTGGCCGGTGTTTCTGGCGATCGGCGGCATGACCCTGGGCAACCTGTGGATCTGGTCGCGCCCAGAACAAGCTTGCGTAGCCGGGTCACAAGCTCAGCAACCCTGAATACAGGGCATACGCCGCCAGCGCAGCGCCCGCCAGCACCGCAGCGAAAATCAGCTTCTCCCACGTGGTGAACAGGGTCTGCCCCTGCTCGTGCTTGGCCCTGGCGAACAGAATCACACCGGGGGCATACAGCAGCGCCGACAGCAGCAGGTACTTGAGCCCACCGGCGTACAGCAACCACACCGCATACAGCAGGGCAACCATCGCCACCAGCAGGTCCTTGCGCCGCAGGCCCGCTTGCCCGGCGTAGGAGTCTCCACGCAGCGCCAGCAACACCGCATACGCCGCCGACCACAGGTAAGGCACCAGAATCATCGACGAAGCCAGGTAGATGAGGCTGGTGTAGGTCCCGGCCGAAACCAGGGTGATCAGCAAGAAGCCCTGGATCATGCAGTTGGTCAGCCACAGGGCATTAGCCGGCACATGGTTGGCGTTTTCCTTGGCCAGAAAGCGCGGCATGGTCTTGTCACGCGCGGTGGCGTACAGGATCTCGGCGCACAGCAATGCCCATGAAAGCAAGGCGCCGAGCAGTGAAACGGCCAGGCCGATACTGATCAACAATGCGCCCCACGGGCCAACGATGTGTTCGAGCACCGATGCCAATGACGGGTTCTGCAGCCCGGCCAGCTCCGGTTGGGTCATCACCCCCAGCGACAGCACGTTAACCAGCACCAGCAGCGCCAGCACGCCCAGAAAGCCGATCACCGTGGCCTTGCCCACATCCGACCGGCGCTGTGCACGCCCGGAATACACGCTGGCGCCTTCGATGCCGATGAACACGAACACGGTGACCAGCATCATGTTGCGCACCTGGTCCAGCACATTGCCGAACTGCGGGTTGCTCAAGCCCCAGATATCACGGGTGAAGATGTCGGCGCGAAAGGCAAACGCCGCGATGACGATGAAAATCAGCAACGGCACCACCTTGGCCACGGTGGTCACCTGGTTGATGAACGCCGCTTCCTTGATGCCGCGCAACACCAGAAAGTGCACAGCCCACAGCAGCAGCGAGGCGCAGCCGATGGCGATAGGCGTGTTGCCCTCGCCAAACACCGGAAAATAGAACCCCAGCGTACTGAACAGCAGCACGAAATAGCCGACGTTGCCGAGCCAGGCGCTGATCCAGTAGCCCCAGGCCGAAGAGAAGCCCATGTAGTCGCCAAAGCCCGCCTTGGCGTAGGCATACACGCCCGAGTCCAGTTCAGGCTTGCGGTTGGCCAGGGTCTGGAACACGAACGCCAGGGCCAGCATGCCAACCGCCGTGATGCCCCAACCGATCAGTACCGCGCCGACATCGGCACGCGCCGCCATGTTCTGCGGCAGCGAGAAGATCCCGCCACCGATCATCGAACCCACCACCAGTGCGATCAGCGCGCCCAGGCGCAGCTTCTGTCCCGGTTCGCTCATGTGCCTCCCTTTTTTTCACCCGCTGTCATTCGTTTGAAACAGCCATGCCGGCCATATTAAGCGCGGTGGCTTATATGGGTTAACGCCATAAAAGCTATAGCACTCATAACTGCTTTGTCTATGCCAACCCTCTGTAAAAATTAGCAGCTGCCCAGCAACTAGGGAAGGCGCTGTTAAAACTCGAAATTCTTGTGAAAAATTTGCGAAAGCCTCAAAAACGGCTAGCTTCAAGCAGCGCAGGCCGAACAGAGCGTTTGCTCTAGTAGTACATGGAGGTGCCAGCCCACAAGGCCTGCGGCAAAGCTGTCGGCACTCTCCAGGAGCCATGTGAAGGATTTTTCCTACTTCACATGACCATGAACTGACCCACGTCAGCGAATGGCCCCGGCGTCGGATTTATTCTGTCGTCAACTTTCTCCTGGCAGGAGTTGTTAAATGTCTGATTCATCCGGAAAATTAAAACTCGGTGCGCTAGTTGCACTTGTAGTGGGTTCAATGATCGGTGGCGGGATCTTCTCGCTGCCCCAAAACATGGCGGCCAGCGCGGGGGTTGGCGCGGTGCTTATCGGTTGGGCCATCACCGCGGTCGGCATGCTGACCCTGGCGTTCGTGTTCCAGACCCTGGCCAACCGCAAACCTGACCTGGACGGCGGGGTTTACGCCTACGCCAAGGCCGGTTTTGGTGACTACATGGGCTTCTCTTCAGCCTGGGGTTACTGGATTAGTGCCTGGTTGGGCAACGTCGGTTACTTCGTGCTGCTGTTCAGCACCCTCGGTTACTTCTTCCCGATCTTCGGTGAGGGCAACACGCCCGCCGCGATCATCGGCGCTTCGATCCTGCTCTGGGCCGTGCACTTCCTGGTCCTGCGCGGCATCAAGGAAGCGGCGTTCATCAACCTGGTCACCACCGTGGCCAAGATCGTGCCGCTGGTGCTGTTCACCCTGATCTGCCTGTTCGCCTTCAAACTCGACGTGTTCACCGCCGACATCTGGGGCCTGGGCACACCGGAGCTGGGCAGCGTGATGAACCAGGTGCGCAACATGATGCTGGTCACCGTCTGGGTGTTCATCGGCATCGAGGGCGCGAGCATCTTCTCGTCACGGGCGGAAAAACGCGCTGACGTGGGCAAGGCCACCGTCATCGGCTTCGTCACCGTGCTGCTGTTCCTGGTGCTGGTCAACGTGCTGTCGCTGGGCATCATGACCCAACCGGAACTGGCCAAACTGCAGAACCCGTCGATGGCCGCCGTGCTTGAACATGTGGTCGGCCACTGGGGTGCGGTGCTGATCAGCGTCGGCTTGATCATCTCGCTGCTCGGGGCCCTGCTGTCGTGGGTGCTGCTGTGCGCCGAAATCATGTTCGCCGCCGCCAAAGACCACACCATGCCGGAGTTCCTGCGCCGCGAAAACGCCAATCAGGTGCCAGCCAACGCCCTGTGGCTGACCAACGCCATGGTGCAGATCTTCCTGGTCATCACGCTGTTCTCCAGCAGTACCTACCTGTCGCTGATCTACCTCGCCACCTCGATGATCCTGGTGCCTTACCTATGGTCGGCGGCGTATGCATTCCTGTTGGCACTGCGCAATGAAACCTACGAGCAAGCCTTGGCCGAACGCAAGAAGGACCTGTTCATCGGCGCCATCGCTCTGCTGTACGCCATCTGGCTGCTGTACGCCGGCGGCGTGAAATACCTGCTGCTCTCGGCCCTGCTGTATGCCCCGGGGGCCATCCTGTTCGCCAAGGCCAAGCGCGAGGTTGGCCAACCTGTCTTCACCAACGTGGAAAAACTGATCTTCGCGGCCGTGGTCGTCGGCGCCCTGGTGGCTGCCTATGGCCTGTACGACGGCTTCCTGACCCTTTGACCCACGTCTTCGCACACATGGAGGAATGAACAATGTCCGCTGAAAAACAGAAGTACGGTGTCCACTCCGAAGCCGGCAAACTGCGCAAAGTGATGGTCTGCTCCCCAGGCCTGGCACACAAGCGCCTGACCCCGAGCAACTGCGATGAACTGCTCTTCGACGATGTAATCTGGGTCGACCAGGCCAAGCGCGACCATTTCGACTTCGTCACCAAGATGCGCGAGCGCGGCGTCGATGTATTGGAAATGCACAACCTGCTGACCGACATCGTGCAAGACAAAGAGGCCCTGAAGTGGATCCTCGACCGCAAAATCACCCCTGACACTGTCGGCGTAGGCCTGACCAACGAAGTGCGCAGCTGGCTCGAAGGCCTTGAGCCACGCCATCTGGCCGAGTTCCTGATCGGCGGCGTGGCAGGCCAGGACCTGCCGCAGAGCGAAGGCGCCGATGTGGTCAAGATGTACAACGACTACCTGGGCCACTCCAGCTTCATCCTGCCACCGCTGCCCAACACCCAGTTCACCCGTGACACCACCTGCTGGATCTACGGCGGCGTTACGCTCAACCCGATGTACTGGCCGGCGCGACGCCAGGAAACGCTGCTGACCACCGCCATCTACAAGTTCCACAAGGAGTTCACCGGTGCCGACTTCCAGGTCTGGTACGGCGACCCGGACAAACAGCACGGCAACGCCACCCTCGAAGGCGGTGACGTGATGCCGATCGGCAAGGGCATCGTGCTGATCGGTATGGGCGAGCGCACCTCGCGCCAGGCCATCGGCCAATTGGCGCAGAACCTGTTCGCCAAAGGCGCGGTGGAAAAAGTCATCGTCGCCGGCCTGCCGAAATCGCGCGCCGCGATGCACCTGGACACCGTGTTCAGCTTCTGCGACCGCGACCTGGTCACGGTCTTCCCGGAAGTGGTGAAAGAGATCGTGCCGTTCATCATCCGCCCCGACGAAAGCAAGCCTTATGGCATGGACGTGCGCCGCGAGAACAAGTCGTTCCTCGACGTGGTCGGCGAACAACTGGGCGTCAAGCTGCGCGTGGTCGAAACCGGTGGCAACAGCTTCGCCGCCGAACGCGAGCAGTGGGATGACGGCAACAACGTGGTGGCGGTAGAGCCCGGCGTGGTCATCGGCTACGACCGCAACACCTATACCAACACCCTGCTGCGCAAGGCCGGTATCGAGGTCATCACCATCAGCGCCGGCGAACTTGGCCGGGGCCGTGGCGGCGGCCATTGCATGACCTGCCCGATCGTGCGCGACCCGCTCGACTACTAACGACCATCACTCCCGGCCGCCTCCACAAGACTGCGGCCGGGCACCTCACCGAATTCAAGGAGAAACCGTCATGGCGTTCAATATTCACAACCGCAACCTGCTCAGCCTCGAACATCACACCACGCGCGAGCTGCGCTACCTGCTGGACCTGTCCCGCGACCTCAAGCGCGCCAAGTACACCGGTACCGAACAGCAGCACCTGAAGGGCAACAACATTGCCCTGATCTTCGAGAAGACCTCGACCCGCACCCGCTGCGCCTTCGAAGTCGCGGCCTATGACCAGGGCGCCAACGTCACCTACATCGACCCCAACTCCTCGCAGATCGGCCACAAGGAAAGCATGAAGGACACCGCCCGCGTGCTCGGGCGCATGTACGATGCCATCGAGTACCGTGGCTTCAAGCAGGAAATCGTCGAAGAACTGGCGAAGTTCGCCGGCGTGCCGGTGTTCAACGGGTTGACCGACGAATACCACCCGACCCAGATGATCGCCGACGTGCTGACCATGCGTGAGCACAGCGACAAGCCACTTCACGACATCAGCTACGCCTACCTGGGCGATGCCCGCAACAACATGGGCAACTCGCTGCTGCTGATCGGTGCCAAGCTTGGCATGGACGTGCGCATTGCCGCGCCAAAGGCGCTGTGGCCGCATGACGACCTGGTCGAACGCTGCAAAAAGTACGCTGAAGAAAGCGGCGCCCGCATCACCCTGACCGAAGACCCGAAAGCTGCCGTCAAGGGCGTGGACTTCGTGCACACCGACGTGTGGGTATCGATGGGCGAGCCCATCGAAGCCTGGGGCGAACGCATCAAGCAGCTCAAGCCTTACCAGGTGAATGCCGAGCTGATGAAGTCTACCGGCAACCCGCGCACCAAGTTCATGCACTGCCTGCCGGCCTTCCACAACTCCGACACCAAGGTCGGCAAGCAGATTGCCGAACAGTACCCGGACCTGGCCAACGGTATCGAAGTGACCGATGACGTGTTCGAGTCACCGGCCTGCATCGCCTTCGAGCAAGCGGAAAACCGTATGCACACGATCAAGGCGATCCTGGTGTCGACCCTGGCTGACCTCTAAAGGCCACACCGGCCCCGATGGCGCGCGGGCTTGCCCGTGCCCCATCGGGGCTGCGTCGACCGTCAAAATTCCCGATAAAGGACATTCCCCATGCGTATCGTTGTTGCATTGGGCGGCAACGCCCTGCTGCGTCGCGGCGAGCCCATGACCGCTGACAACCAGCGCGCCAATATCCGCACCGCTACCGAGCAGATCGCCAAGATCCACCCCGGCAACGAGCTGGTCATCGCCCACGGCAACGGCCCGCAGGTAGGCCTGCTGTCGCTGCAGGCGCTGTCTTACAAACCCGACGAAGCCTACCCGCTGGACGTGCTCGGTGCCGAGACAGAAGGCATGATCGGCTACATGATCGAACAGGAGCTGGGCAACCTGCTGGCGTTCGAAGTACCGTTCGCCACGCTGCTCACCCAGGTTGAAGTGGACGCCAACGACCCCGCTTTCAAAGACCCGACCAAGTTCATCGGCCCGGTCTACAGCAAGGAAGAGGCCGAGCGCCTGGCCAAGGAAAAAGGCTGGGTGGTCAAGCCCGACGGCGACAAGTACCGCCGCGTGGTGGCCAGCCCCAAACCCAAGCGCATCTTCGAGATCCGCCCGATCAAGTGGCTGCTGGAAAAGAGCAGCATCGTGATTTGCGCCGGCGGCGGTGGCATCCCCACCATGTACGATGAAAACCGCAAGCTCAAAGGCATCGAAGCGGTCATCGACAAAGACCTGTGCTCTGCCCTGCTGGCCGAGCAATTGGAAGCCGACCTTCTGATCATCGCCACCGACGTCGATGCGGCCTACATTGACTGGGGCAAGCCCACGCAAAAAGCCATTGCCCAGGCCCACCCCGACGAACTCGAACGCCTGGGCTTCGCCGCCGGCTCCATGGGGCCAAAGGTGCAAGCGGCCAGTGACTTTGCCCGTAACACCGGCAAAGTGGCGGTGATCAGCTCGCTGGAAAACATCGAGGACATCGTCAAAGGCACCGCGGGCACCCGGGTTTCCACCGCCACGCCTGGGATCAGCTACCGTTGAATGCAGTGGGCGGGCGCCTGGCGTCCGCCATTTTCGACCTTCCAAAGGAGCTTGCCATGGCCCAGTACCACCCTGGTCATGTACACATCGAGCGCAGCGCGCTGAACACCAATGACCACAGCTATGACCTGAACATCGAATACGAGGCAGCGTCGGATCCCAAGGAAGGCAGAGGCATTCAGTTCCACATGCATGGCAGCATCGAAGGCAAGACGGTGGACGAAAAGTTCTTCCTGGCCAAGGACCAAGTGCTGCCCAGTTTCCTCATGCTGTTGACCCGCAAGGCCCAGTCCTACCTGGCCCCGCCGAAGAAATTCGAGAACCTGGGGTCACCGCACAAGATCTATGACTTCATGTTCAGCGATATTCGCGAAAAACTCGAAGTGAAGTCGGGCGACCCGATCAAGCCTGAACATCTCGAGTAACAATGAACTGGGGCTGCTGTGCAGCCCCGGCAGTGTTGGGCCAAGCCCACCTATCAAGGCATACTACGGCCCTCCCCGGCCATGACCAACCGCCTCCCCATGCGCATCCACGTCAGCTTCATCGACCGCGTCGGCATCACCCAGGAAGTCCTCGCCCTGCTCGGTGCCCGCCACCTCAACCTGGACGCCGTGGAGATGGTCCCGCCGAACGTCTACATCGACGCCCCAACCCTCAGCCCCGCCGTGCTCGAAGAGCTGCACGACGCTTTGTTCGACGTGCAAGGCGTGCAGTCGGTGGATGTGGTCGACATCCTCCCGGGCCAACGCCGCCACCTGCAGCTCGATGCTCTGCTCGCGGCGATGAGCGACCCGGTACTGGCCGTGGACAGCGCAGGCCTGGTGTTGCTGGCCAACCCGGCGCTGATTGCCCTGTGCGGGCGCGAATCGGCCGGGCGCTCGGTGGGCGAACTGTTCGGCGACAACGGCCTGCTGCAGGCCCTGCAGGACAACAATTTCCACCTGCCGATGCGCGAAATGCAGCTCAACGGCCAGAGCCTGTTGCTCGACGCCACGCCCATCACCAACGCCGGCGGCCTGCTGACCCTGTACCCACCTACGCGCATGGGGGAACGCCTTTCGGCGTTGCACCATGACCATGCTGAAGGGTTCGACGCGCTGCTCGGCGAATCACCGGCCATCCGTACCCTCAAGGCCCGCGCATTGCGTGTGGCCGCCCTGGATGCGCCCTTGCTGATACACGGCGAGACCGGCACCGGCAAAGAGCTGGTGGCCCGTGCCTGCCATGCCATCAGCAGCCGCCACACTGCGCCGTTCCTGGCCCTGAACTGCGCCGCGCTGCCCGAGAGCCTGGCCGAAAGCGAGCTGTTCGGCTATGCCCCAGGCGCCTTTACCGGCGCGCAACGGGGTGGTAAACCCGGGTTGATGGAGCTGGCCAACCAAGGCACGGTGTTTCTCGACGAAATCGGCGAAATGTCGCCGTACCTGCAGGCCAAATTGCTGCGTTTTCTCAGCGACGGCAGCTTCCGCCGCGTGGGTGGTGACCGTGAGGTGAAGGTGGATGTGCGGATCATCAGCGCTACCCACCGCGACCTGGAGCACATGGTGGCCGAAGGCACCTTCCGTGAAGATTTGTTCTACCGCCTCAACGTGCTCAACCTGCAAGTGCCGCCCTTGCGTGACCGTGGCCAGGACATCCTGATGCTGGCGCATTTCTTCATGCAGCAGGCCTGCACACAGATTCAGCGCCCAGCTTGCCGCCTGACCCCGGCCACCCATTCGGCGCTGCTGGCCAACCCTTGGCCAGGCAACGTGCGGCAATTGCAGAACGTGATTTTCCGCGCGGCGGCCATTTGCGAGAGCAACCTGGTGGACATTGGCGACCTGGACATCGCCGGCACCTCGGTGGCCCGTGGCCAGGATGGCGAAGTGGCGAGCCTGGAGCAGGCCGTGGCGGACTTCGAACGGGAGCTGTTGCAGCGTTTGTATGCCAGCTATCCGTCGACACGGCAGTTGGCCGGCAGGCTGCAAACTTCACACACCGCCATTGCACAGCGGCTGCGCAAGTACGGCATATCGGGAAAATCATAAGATTTGTTGAAAAATCAGCACGCGCCTCGGAATTATCCTACGCACAGTGCCAATACTTACCTCAGGGTGGCTGCGTAGAATAGGGGTGTTCGCCCGTGGATATAAAAGAGCACCCTGATGTTTGAACTCGACTTTTACGGCACCTTGGTAGCGGCTTCTTTAGTATTGTTATTAGGCCGTGGCCTGGTCGCACGCGTGGGTTTCTTACGCGCCTACAATATACCCGAGCCCGTCGCCGGCGGCCTGGTCGTTGCCTTTTGCCTGTTAGGGCTACGGCACTTTGATATTCACGTGCAGTTCGATACTTCCCTGCAAACCCCCTTGATGCTGGCGTTTTTCGCCACCATTGGTTTAAGCGCAGACTTTGCCAGCCTGAAAAAGGGTGGGCGTGTCGTTGCCATCTTCCTGCTCGTGGTGACCGGCCTTCTGCTGGTACAAAATGCCATGGGCATCGGGCTTGCCACGGCATTGGGCCTCGACCCGCTGATGGGCCTGCTGGCCGGCTCGGTCACCCTGTCCGGTGGCCATGGCACAGGCGCCGCCTGGGGCGCGACGTTCAGTGAGCAGTATGGCCTGGCCTCGGCCTCCGAGCTGGCGCTGGCTGCTGCAACCTTTGGCCTGGTGCTGGGCGGCCTGATCGGTGGCCCGGTCGCCCGCCTGCTGGTCAAGCGTGTTCATGCCAGCGGCATCGAGCAGGCGCAGCCACAACAACCTAGGGGCTTTGAACAACCCAACGAAGAGCGCCTGATCACCTCTTTCAGTTTTATCGAAACCCTCGCGCTGATTGCCGTCAGCTTACTCGCAGGCTCGTTGCTCAATGGCCTGTTAAAGGGAACTGCATTTGAACTGCCCACGTTTGTCTGCGTCTTGTTTGTCGGTGTCGTGTTGCGCAACGGGCTTTCAGTTTTGGGGGCGTATCGCGTGTTCGAACGTGAAGTTTCAGTATTGGGCAATGTCAGCCTTTCACTGTTCCTGGCCATTGCGCTGATGTCGCTTAAATTATGGGACCTGGCCGCGCTGGCGTTTCCGTTCTTTATGCTGCTGGCCATGCAAGCACTGGTCATGGCCTTGTTTGCAATCTTCATTACGTTCAGGGTCATGGGCAGTAATTATGACGCGGCAGTATTGGCGGCGGGGCACTGTGGTTTCGGCCTGGGCGCCACACCGACGGCCATTGCCAACATGCAAGCGGTCACGCAGCGGTACGGGCCCTCGCATATAGCCTTTCTCGTGGTACCGATGGTGGGTGCGTTCTTCATCGATATCATCAACGTGATCGTGATCAAGGTGTATTTGGCATTGCCCTTCTTCACCGCGCTTTAAAAACCCGTCAGCGGCATGCGTGCGGCCGAACTGGCACGCACGCTCGGTAACCGGAATAGGCGCGTCAGCCTTGCCGATTCAAGCCTGACGAACCATGGCTTCTTTGTGCCGCAACGGCGGACGCAACAGTGTGCTCAACCCCAGCAGCACGAAGGCGCCGATCATCATCACCGCCCAAGCCCAGTGCAATGAGCTGAGCTGGTCACGCACGATACCGGCGAGCAGTGGCATGCTGGCGGCGATCAGGTACCCACCACCTTGCACGAACGCCAACAGCGCGCCAGCCTTGGCAGGTGAATCCGCGTGATCCATGGCAACGATCAACGAGAGTGGGAAAAGCGCCCCAATGCCCAGGCCCAGACACACTGTGGCGAAGGCCGCCAACGCTACCGGCGCGACCATCAGGCAGGCCAACCCTGCTATCAATAGCAAAATGACCCACACCAAGAGGTATCTGCGATCCGCAAAGCGCTGGATCAAGGATGACACGAGCAAGCCGGCGAGCACTTCGGTGACGGTCAATGCCCCCAGCAGGTAACCCGCCTCGGCTGCTGTCCACCCCAACTCGATGTAGAACGGCGGCAACCAGGCCAGCACCAAGGTGTAGGCACCTGTGCCAATGCCGAAGAACAGCAACAGCAACCAGGCCCGCGCGCTACGGTAGGGCAATGTGGCCGACACCTGTCTGCCAGGGGTCCCACGCGCTAGCAGCAGCCAGACGATCAGGGCGACCAATGCCGGGACGGCAGCGTAGCCCAACGACAGTTGCCAGCCGAACAGGCCGGCGCCAGGTGCTGCCGTGGCGGCGGCCAACGCGGCGCCCGCCATGATACCGGTGGTGAACAAGCCCATCAGCATGCCAGCACTTTGCGGATGGCTGCCCTTGAGGAACGCCGGCATCAGCGCCTGAATGATCGCAATGCCGATACCACCCAGTGCCGCTGTGGCGATGAGCGCTTCGGCAGTGCTGACGTAGGCGCGTGCAGCGCAGCTCAGCGCAATCAGCACAATGCCTGCAGCCACGCCCTTGGTCTCACCGACCAGACGCAGCAGCCAGGGGCCGGACAACGCGAACACGCCCATCATCATCACCGGCAAGGTCGTCAGCAGGCCGGCTTGGGTGTTGCTCAGCCCCAGGTCGTGCTGCAGCAATTGCAGCAGCGGGCCGATGGCAGCCATGACCGGGCGCAGGTTCAAGCCGATCAGTATCGCCAGCAACCCGACGCAGGCTTTGTTGGGGGTATCAGTCATGATGGAGGGGCTCCTGCAGGAACGCACCGGTTGCCTGGTTGAATGCCTGTGCGAGCGGTACGTTGAATACGTGCCCCTCGCCCGCGAGGGTGGCCAGGCGAGCGTGACCGATGTTGTTGCAGATGGCTTCGGCTTCGGCGCTCGGGCTGATCGGGTCAAATTCTGCGGCGAGTACCAGTGTGGCGGCCTGAATGCGTTGCAAATGGCCAGTCAGGTCGTACTGCTTCATGCCCTCGCACCAGCGGATCTGGTTGTGCGCCCGTAACTGCGCAGCCTGGGCGTGCCACGCCTGGTAAAGCCGCTGACCACGGGGCGAGGCGGCGAAGTCCGCACCGACCAATGCGGGCCAGCTCGACTTGAAGTGTTTAAGGCAACCATCCTGCTTGCCCAAGGCGGCCGCCCACTCGCTGAGCAGTCCCTTGCGATGTGCAGTGTTCATGCTGGCGAACGTGCCGGCAACGATCAGTTTCTCTACTGCGTGCGGGGCATGACAGGCCATCTCAAGGGCCACCATGCCCCCCAGGGACAAGCCGACCAGCTGGACGCTGTCGAGCCCGAGGTGGTCCAGCAGCGCCAGTATTTCCAAAGCTTGGGCATGGGCGGTGATGCCTTCGGGGGCATCACTGGATGCACCGTGCCCTAGCAGGTCGGGTACGATGACACGGTGCCCGAGGCCAAGCAGCGCGCTGAGCTGCGGCATCCACGCCCTGCCGCTGTTGGCAAAGCCATGCAGCAGGAGCACAGGGCTGCCTGAGCCGGTGTCATGATAATAGTGACGGTGCTGTCCATGTATGAAAAAAGCCATGCTGCCTCCTGATCCTTGAGCTTCATCGCGCCAAGATAACTTAACGTTAAGATTGTTAAAAGGCGCGGGGGTTCAGAAGGTGCGTTGGTTAAACATTTCCAGGTTCAACGATGAGTGCAGCAATGAACGATCATGTCGATTTCGTCGTCGCGCAGTGGGCGCAGGCGATGCCTTCCGTGGATGTTTCCTCCATGGAAATCTTTGGCCGAATGGCGCGTATCAGCAAGCACCTGGAGCGCATGCGTGCAGAAGCCCTGGCGCAGTATGGCTTCAAAGAGGGCGAATTCGACGTCCTGGCAACCTTGCGCCGTGCAGGGGCACCCTACCGCCTGACGCCAACCGAGCTGTATCGCTCGTTGCTGATAACGTCCGGCGCGATGACCAACCGCTTGACGAGACTGGAAAGCGCCGGGATGGTCGAGCGCATTGCCGACAATCAAGACAAGCGCAGCTCCCAAGTGGCCCTCACAGCACAGGGCAAGGCATTGATTGATAAGGCAGTCCTTACCCATACTGAGATCCAGGAGCTGGTACTGGCCCCCCTGAGCGCCGAGCAGCGTGAACTATTCGCGCAGTTGTTGAAGCAAATGCTCGCTCATCTGCCAGGTGAGGGTGCGCCCAGGCAATGAACTGGAAAATTCAGGAGGAATTTTCATGCTTCACAGCAATTACCTGAAGCAATTGGATCTGCAGGACATCGTGGTGTTCATCAACCTGCTCGAACTGCGCAGCGCCAAGCGGACTGCCGAATTGATGAATATCAGCCAGCCCACCGTCAGTTATTGCCTGAAGCGCCTGCGCGGGTGCTTCGACGACACCCTGTTCTCGTCTTCGCAAGGGGTGCTGAAACCCACCACCAAAGCGGAAAAGATTGCGCCGTACCTTCGCGTGGTGGTCGAGTCCGTAAACCGCTGCGCCGAGGACGACAGCAGCGCCTCGCCACAAGCACAGCGCAAGATCTGGCGCATCTGCGCGCCCGAGTATTTCGAACTTTCCTTCTTGCCGCAGGCGCTGGCGGTACTGTCACGTACACACGGCAATACCTCGCTGCACCTCGATCGCTTAAGCCGTGACCTGCCGGTGGACCGGCTGATTTCAGGCGACATCGACATTGCCATCGGCTTCGGCCCGGGCTATCACCAGATGCACCCCGAGCTGCAATGGCAACCGGTGCTCAGTGATGATTTCGTGTGCGTGACCAGCCAAGGCATGCTGGCCAGTGAAGAGGCCATGAGCCTGGACGAGTTCTGTGCTTCGCCCCATGTGTTCCCGACACCGTGGATATCGGAAAAGAACATGGTCGACAGCTGGCTGGACAAGGTTGGCCGATCACGCAACGTGCTGGTGCGCGCCAATGGTTATCAGGCCTGCGTGAATATTGTGGCCGCCGTGCCAGCCACGGTGGCACTGCCCGCACGCCTGTTGCCGCACCTGCGCATCGCACCTGGGCTGAAGGTCTGCACACCGCCGCTGGGCTTCCCCAGTTTCACCCTCGACATGATCTGGTCGCGCGATCGCAGCGACAGCAAGGATATTTCCAGCCTGCGCGCACTGGTCGAAGCGGTGGCGCAAACGCTGTTGACGGAACGATGACCCCGCTTTATTAAATTTTCCCAGGGCGTTTAAATTTCTTAAAACCAGCAGCTTGTTCTTTTCACTTACTGTGAGGTTATCGGGTAGCGATGTTCTACCTGACCCACAGTTCAAGGAGGAATAAGTCATGCTGGCGCACGTACAATCCACGGTGTTTCCGTTCTATCGACAACCGACACCGTGCTACGGTTTCGAATGTATCTATGCCGTCGACCGCGCCCTGCGGGTAGGCGATTCGATCAACAGTGCGACACTCTATGAAGACCTCGCCCACAGTGGCGCCATTATCTACCGCGACTTTGCCGATACACTGCCGGACTTCAACGAGTTCGTCAGCGCGCATTCCGCTCGCGTGACATTCGACCCTGCCCGCAAAGCCGCTACGTCCAACACGGCAGAAATCGAGGCCGGTGTGAATGAAATGGGGCTGCACCGTGAGAACGGTAACTTGCCATTCAACCCCGACCTGCAGTGGTTCTACTGCCTGGAGCCTGCAGCAGTGGGCTCTGAAACGACCTTGTGCGACGGCCAACGCGTACTGTTCGACTTGTCTGCGAAAACCCGAAAGTGTTTTGAGAACCGCGAGATTCGTTACAGCCGGCGCATCCCCTGGAACAATGTAAAACGTTTTCTGAGCATTGAACTGCAACTGCCCATCGATGACATCACCGACGAGCACTTGCACCAAGTCAATCAACAGGTCAGTGGCCAAACCTATCGCCGCATCGATCAGAACCTGATTGCGTCCGAACTGATTATCTCGGCGGTTGAAACCAGTTGCTTCAGCGGCAAGCAAGCGTTTTGCAATTCAATGCTCGGCCCCAGCGTCAACTATGAACCGCCGCTTATCACCTGGGCCGATGGCGAGGATATCGCCCTGGATATATGGGACGAGATCAAAGAAGTGACCGCCCGCAATACGTATAGCCACTTCTGGCAGAAGGGCGACCTGGTGGTAATCGACAACACGCGCGTGATGCACGGGCGCCGGCGCCTGGATGACCCCTCTCGGCGCATATTCGGCGCGCAAAGCTATCGCATTGGAGGTATCGGCCAATGATCAGCCAAAAAATGCAGGACTACCTGGCCGCCACCCCAGACCGCGTAGTGATCAAGGAAATGAACGGTCGCGCCTACACCTTGCACGAGTTACGCCGTGACGTGATGCGACTGGCCAGTGCACTGGAAGGGCGGGTTGGCCGCTGCGAACGCAAAGTGTTTGGCATCGCCATGCGCTCTTGCTACGAGTGGGTGTACACCTTGTTGGCGATCCAAAAAGTAGGCGGTGTGTTGCTGCCGGTGCCCATCGAATTTTCCGACGACCAGATCGGCAGCCTACTGGGCAAAGCCGCGGCAGTGTTCGTCAGCGATGAGCAAACCGCCGGCCGCCTGCACGCTATTCTGCCGGACAAGGCGTGCTTCATCCCCGCGCAACTCATGCACGACACCATCGGTGACGAGTGGCGCCAGGAGGACGAGCTCATCCCGGACGGGATTGTTTCGATCATCCACACGTCGGGCACCACCTCCAAACCCAAAGGGGTGATGATCCGCGACGAGGCAGTCGGGCTGCTGGTCGATAACGTGATGAAGCGTCTGCCACAACAGCCGCTGCACTACTTCTCGATCGTCCCCATGAGTTTGCTGATCGAGCAGGTGCTGGGGGTGTTCATCCCGATTCTCTCGGGCGGCACATTGACCCTCATGCCCGAAGGCATGACCGAATACGGCGCAGCCAGCGGCAACGCACGGCAGTACCTGCAGCTGATTGCGCCCAACCAGCCGAACTTCCTGTACCTGCCGCCCAAGCTACTGGAAGAGGCCAACCTGCTGCTCGAGCACTGCTCGGTCGAGGAACTGTTCGGGCCACAATGCCCGCACATCATCACCGGCGGCGCGAAAATTCCGGTGACGGTCCTGGAAGCCCTGGATGCGCACGGCGTACAGGTGTTCGAAGCCTATGGCCTGAGCGAGAACTCTTCGATCATTTCGCTCAACTCACCGGCGCAACGGCGTATCGGGTCGGCAGGCACCTTGCTCGATGGTATCGAACCCAAGCTGGTCGACGGTGAACTGCTGGTCCGCACGCCGACCCTCTGTGCCGGTTACTACAACGCCGACGATACAGCCTGCGACCTGTCCGACGGTTATCTGCATACCGGCGATATCGCCGAATTTCGCGACGGCTATCTGTACATCACCGGCCGCAAGAAGCACGTGATCATCCTGTCTACCGCACGCAACATCTCGCCCGAGTGGGTCGAGAACGTCTACAAGGAGAGCGCCCTGGTAGACGACATGATCGTCATGGGTGAAGGCAAGGACGAGCCCTGCGCCATCGTCTTGAGCAGCGCCTGCGCAGACTCGGTCCGCCAGGAAATGGCGCGCCTGGAGCACCGGCTCGCCGACTTTGCCAGGGTCAGGCAGATTCGCGTCATCGCTGACATCGCCACCTTCCGTGATCAGTTCTACACGGTCACGGGGCGGCCACGCAGGGCCGAGATCGAAGCCCGGTTCATCGATCAGATGTACGCCTGAGGAAGCCATCATGTACATCGTGCGTAATTTCTACAAAGGCCGACCTGGCTACCGATGCCTGCAGGAAGCGGTACGTGCCCACTACCTCAAGCACTATGGCGCGACACCAGAGCCACAGCCCGATCTGTTCGTCTGCCTGACCGGCGCCAACGGTGGGGCCCCAGGTTATGCCTGTGCGGGGATCAGCTACGGCGATTCCGGCAAGCTGTTCAGCGAGTACTACCTGGACCAGAGCCTGGATGAGCGCTACCACATCGATCGGGCACGCATTGCCGAAGTTGGCGCGTTCGCCTCGTTTCATAGCGGTAGCGGGGCCGGGAAGTACCTGCTCAACAACGTGATCAAGACACTGGCCCTGCGAAATTTCGGCTTGGTGGTGCTGACCGCCACCGAGCAGGTGCGGCAGTTGCTGATCCCCCTCGTAGACACCCTCGAGGACCTGGGCGGTGCCGACCGCAACAGGCTCAGGGACCCTGGCGTCAATTGGGGCAACTACTACGACCACGGACCACGGGTGGTGGCTTCGCGCCTGTCTGCGCCGAGTACCTGGGGCAATGCCCCCGCCCTGGCGCTGAGCCAGCCGCATTTCACCTGCCAGGCATCCGCCTGACCACATCTGGCTCCGGGCATGGCCGTGCCCGGAGCACTGGAGGTAACCATGAACACAAGCAAGCGTTACGAGAATTTCATCGTGTTCCTTGCTCCCCTGATCAATAGCGTCGGGGGGATCGCCATCGACCTGTATGCGCCCAGCATGCCGTCAATCGGCCATGAGCTGGGCGCCAGCCCGTCGCTCATGCAGAACACCATCACCATCACCTTGCTGTTCTACGCCATCGGCCAGCTGTTTTTCGGCATCATGACCGATGCGCGCGGGCGCCGGCCGGCGGTAATCCTGGGCCTGGCGCTGTTCCTCAGCGGCAGCCTGCTGGCCACCTTCTCGACCTCCATCGAAATGCTCTTGGTGGCGCGCGCACTGCAAGGTTTTGCGATTGGTGCATGCCAAGTGGTTGCCCGTGCCTTGCTGGTCGATATCGTCAAGGGCCCGCGCTTCTATGTGGCCATTATCTATCTGAGCCTGGCGTTCGGCCTCGGGCCCGTCATCGCACCGTATGTGGGCGGCATGATCGAGGTCTACCTGGGTTGGCGCTACAATTTCGTCCTGTATGCGGTCTATGCCGTGATCGTGATGGCGTTCGTTTTGGCCGGGCTCAAGGAATCGCTGCCCGCCACTGCCCGTCGCAGTGCCATGCAAACCCTGGTTGGCTACCGGTGCATCCTGGCTGACGGGCGCTTTCGCTCGTCGGTAATTGTACTGGGCGCGAGTTTCTCGGCGTTTTTGCTGTGGAACGTGATCGGCCCGCATATCGTCCAGGAGCGGCTGGGCCACGACGCACAATACTTCGGCACTACGGCACTGGCGGTGGGCAGTTGCTATCTGGTTGGGACGCTGGTCAATCGCGCGTTGATCCGCAGGGTCCAGGCGGCCACGTTGATGTGGACGGGCATGCTGCTGTTCCTGCTCGGCGTGTTGAGCATCGCCGCCATGCCTGCTGGGTTGAACCTGGTCAGCATCCTGGGTGGCATCATGCTTGTCGCGTTCGGCCAGGGCTTTATCTTCTCCAACGCCATGGCCCGCTCCATGTCCCTCTTCCCCGACCGCGCAGGGGTGGCGGCCAGCCTGCAGGGCTGCCTGATGCTGGTATTCGGGTCGCTGGCTTCGGGTATCGTCAGTGCGCTGCCCTTGGCGTCGAACCTGGCGATCGCGGGCGTGTTCGCGGTGCTCTGGCTGATCTCGCTGTCGGGGATGCTGACGGTGCGCCTGCAACAGCGTCAAGCGTCGCCAGCCTGAGCCAGGTGTAGCCCGACAGGCTTGGATGATGTAACCGTATTGATTTCAATACATCGTATTGAAATCAATACACCCCTACTCCGTTGTGTATCTGCAAGGGTTTGCCACGACTAGCGATTTGGGCCGTGGATGTTCTGTATCGATTTCATTCCATCCCTATTTTCAACAGGCTTTAGAATATTTATCAAGCCATTGATTTATAAGCGTTTTATTTTATTGGCCACATTTTTGCTACAGGAAATCCAACAAGTGCGTGGCTAACCACGCCTACCGCCCTGCTTTCGAGGATTTCCCATGAGCGAGTTGCGTTTCACCGAAGATCACGAATGGCTGCGCGTTGAAGCCGACGGCAGCGTCACCGTGGGCATCACCGCCTTCGCCCAGAACGCCCTCGGCGATGTGGTTTTCGTGCAACTGCCGGAGCTGCAGCATTACGAAAAAGCTACCGAAGCCTCCACCGTCGAATCGGTCAAGGCCGCCAGCGGCGTGTACATGCCACTGACCGGTGAGGTAGTCGCCGTCAACCAAGGGCTCGAGGACAGCCCTGAGCTGGTCAACGAAGACCCGATGGGCGAAGGCTGGTTCTTCCGCTTCATCCCGGCCGACATGAGCGAAGTGACCGCCCTGCTCGACCAGGACGCCTACGACCGCCTGATCAAAGCCAACGACGACGCCTGAGGAACCACACCATGACCATCAACCTCGGCACCGCCAACGAATTCATCGCCCGCCACATCGGCCCACGCGCCGCTGACGAACAGGCCATGCTCGCCAGCCTGGGCTTCGACTCGCTGGACGCCATGACCGCTGCGGTCATCCCCGACAGCATCAAGGGCACCAGCGTGCTCGGCGCAGAAGATGGCCAGAGCGAAGCCGACGCCCTCGCGGCGCTGAAAGCCATCGCCGGTACCAACCAGCTGTTCAAGAGCTACATCGGCCAGGGTTACTACAACACCCACACCCCGGCACCGATCCTGCGCAACCTGCTGGAAAACCCCGCCTGGTACACCGCCTACACCCCTTACCAGCCCGAGATTTCCCAAGGCCGCCTGGAAGCGCTGCTGAACTTCCAGACCCTGATCAGCGACCTGACCGGCCTGCCGATCGCCAACGCCTCGCTGCTCGACGAAGCCACCGCCGCTGCCGAGGCCATGACCTTCTGCAAACGCCTGTCGAAGAACAAGGGCAGCCATGCCTTCTTTGCGTCGGTGCACTGCCACCCGCAAACCCTTGACGTGCTGCGCACCCGTGCCGAGCCGCTGGGCATCGACGTGGTGGTCGGCGACGAACGCGAGCTGACCGATGTCAGCGCCTTCTTCGGCGCACTGCTGCAGTACCCGGCCAGCAACGGTGAAGTGTTCGACTACCGCGAACTGGTCCAGCGCCTGCACGCGGCCAACGCCCTGGTGGCCGTGGCGGCCGACCTGCTGGCCCTGACCCTGCTGACCCCGCCGGGCGAGTTCGAGGCCGACGTGGCCATCGGCAGCGCCCAGCGCTTCGGCGTGCCCCTGGGCTTCGGTGGCCCGCACGCGGCCTACTTCGCCACCCGTGATGCCTTCAAGCGCGACATGCCGGGCCGCCTGGTAGGCGTGTCGATCGACCGCTTCGGCAAGACCGCCCTGCGCCTGGCCATGCAAACCCGCGAGCAGCACATCCGCCGCGAAAAGGCCACCAGCAACATCTGCACCGCCCAGGTGCTGCTGGCCAACATCGCCAGCATGTTCGCCGTGTACCACGGCCCCGACGGCCTCAAGCGCATCGCCCAACGCACCCACGCACTGACCGCCATCCTCGCCGCCGGCCTCAAGGCCATGGGCATCCAGGTCGTCGGCCAGAGCGCGTTCGATACCCTGACCCTGGCAACCGGCGAAGCCACCGCCAGCCTGCACGCGAAGGCCCGTGCCCAGCGCATCAACCTGCGCCAGGTCGATGCGGGCCATGTCGGCCTGTCGCTCGACGAAACCACCGCCCAGGCGGACGTTGAAGCGCTGTGGCAACTGCTGGCCGGCGACCAGCCGCAACCCGATTTCGCCACCCTCGCCGCCAGCACCGGCTCGCTGCTGCCTGCCGGCCTGCTGCGCCAGTCGGCGATCCTCGAACACCCGGTGTTCAACCGCTACCACAGCGAAACCGAGCTGATGCGTTACCTGCGCCGCCTGGCCGACAAGGACCTGGCGCTGGACCGCAGCATGATCCCGCTGGGCTCGTGCACCATGAAGCTCAACGCTGCCAGTGAAATGATCCCGGTCACCTGGGCCGAGTTCGGCAACCTGCACCCGTTCGCCCCGGCCGAACAGAGCCAGGGTTACCTGCAGATGACCACCGAGCTGGAAGCCATGCTGTGCGCCGCCACCGGCTACGACGCGGTGTCGCTGCAACCCAACGCCGGCTCCCAAGGCGAGTACGCTGGCCTGCTGGCCATCCGCGCCTACCACCGCAGCCGCGGCGAAGCCCATCGCGACATCTGCCTGATCCCGTCCTCGGCCCACGGCACCAACCCGGCGACCGCCAACATGGCGGGCATGCGTGTGGTGGTCACCGCCTGTGATGCCCGTGGCAACGTCGATGTCGAGGACCTGCGGGCCAAGGCCATCGAACACCGCGAGCGCCTGGCCGCTATCATGATCACCTACCCGTCGACCCACGGCGTGTTCGAGGAAGCGATTGGCGAAATCTGCGCGATCATCCACGACAACGGCGGCCAGGTTTACATCGACGGCGCCAACATGAACGCCATGGTCGGCCTGTGCGCCCCGGGCAAGTTCGGTGGCGACGTTTCGCACCTGAACCTGCACAAGACCTTCTGCATCCCCCACGGCGGTGGCGGCCCGGGCGTCGGCCCGATCGGCGTCAAGTCGCACCTGGCGCCCTTCCTGCCGGGCCATGCGCAGCTGGAGAACCCGCAGGGCGCGGTGTGCGCCGCGCCGTTCGGCAGCGCCAGCATCCTGCCGATCACCTGGATGTACATCCGCATGATGGGCGGTGCCGGCCTCAAGCGCGCCTCGCAAATGGCGATCCTCAACGCCAATTACATCGCCCGCCGCCTGGAAGAGCACTATCCTGTTCTGTACACCGGTGGTAATGGCCTGGTCGCCCACGAGTGCATCCTCGACCTGCGCCCGCTCAAGGACACCAGCGGCATCAGCGTCGACGACGTGGCCAAGCGCCTGATCGACTTTGGCTTCCACGCCCCGACCATGTCCTTCCCGGTGGCCGGCACGCTGATGATCGAGCCGACCGAAAGCGAGGCCAAGGAAGAGCTGGACCGCTTCTGCGACGCGATGATCCAGATCCGCGAAGAAATTCGCGCCGTGGAAAACGGCAGCCTGGACAAGGACGACAACCCGCTGAAAAACGCCCCGCACACCGCAGCGGAACTGGTTGGCGATTGGGCCCATGGCTACAGCCGCGAGCAGGCTGTGTACCCGCTGCCGAGCCTGGTGCAAAGCAAGTACTGGCCACCGGTCGGCCGGGTCGACAACGTGTTCGGCGACCGTAACCTGGTCTGCGCCTGCCCGTCGATCGAGAGCTATCAGGACGCCTGAGGCGGTCTGTAGAACTTTGGGGCCGCCGCGCGGCCCCAAAAAGTTCAAAAGGAGGCACCACCATGTCACTGAGCGTCTTCGACCTGTTCAAGATCGGCATCGGCCCCTCCAGCTCCCACACGGTCGGCCCCATGCGCGCCGCTGCACGCTTCGCCGAAGGCCTGCGCCGCGACGGCCTGCTGGCCGACACGGTCAGCGTCAAGGCCGAGCTGTATGGCTCACTCGGCGCCACCGGCAAGGGCCACGGCAGCGACAAGGCGGTATTGCTTGGCCTGGAAGGCGAGCACCCCGATACCGTCGACACCGAATCCATCCCCGCCCGCCTGCAGGCGATCCGTGACAGCGGCCGCCTGCGCCTGCTCGGCGAGCACGAAATCGACTTCATCGAAAAACAGCACCTGGCGATGATCCGCAAGCCACTGGCCTATCACCCCAACGGCATGATCTTCCGCGCCTTGGACAGTGCCGGTTTGCAAATTCGCAGCCGCGAGTACTACTCGGTGGGCGGCGGTTTCGTGGTCGACGAAGAGGCTGCGGGGCACGACCGCATCGTCGAGGACAGCACGGTACTCACCTACCCGTTCACAACCGCCAAGCAATTGCTCGGGCACTGCACTGCACACCATCTGTCGGTGAGCCAGGTGATGCTGGCCAATGAGGCGGCCTGGCGCCCCGAGGCCGAAACCCGCGCCGGCCTGCTGCGGATCTGGCAGGTGATGCAGGATTGCGTCGAGGCCGGTTACCGGCATGAGGGCATTCTGCCAGGCGGGCTCAAGGTCAAGCGCCGGGCCCCGGCGTTGTACCGCCAGCTCAGCCAACACCCGGAAGCCAGCCTGCGCGATGCCCTGTCGGTGCTGGACTGGGTGAACCTCTATGCCCTGGCGGTCAACGAGGAAAATGCCTACGGCGGGCGCGTGGTCACTGCGCCGACCAACGGTGCAGCGGGCATCGTCCCGGCGGTACTGCACTACTACATGCGCTTCGTCCCAGGCGCCAGCGAAGACGGCGTGGTGCGCTTTCTGCTCACGGCGGCGGCAATCGGCATCCTCTACAAGGAAAACGCCTCCATCTCGGGTGCCGAAGTCGGCTGCCAGGGCGAGGTCGGCGTGGCCTGCTCGATGGCTGCCGGGGCCCTGTGCGAAGTCATGGGCGGTACCGTGCAACAGGTGGAGAACGCCGCCGAGATCGGCATGGAACACAACCTGGGCCTGACCTGCGACCCAATCGGCGGGCTGGTCCAGGTGCCCTGCATCGAGCGCAACGCGATGGGCTCGGTGAAGGCGATCAACGCCGTGCGCATGGCCTTGCGCGGCGACGGGCAGCACTTCGTGTCGCTCGACAAGGTTATCCGCACCATGCGCCAGACCGGCGCCGACATGAAAAGCAAATACAAGGAGACCGCCCGCGGCGGTCTGGCCGTCAACATCATCGAATGTTGACCCGATAACAACACCAAGGAGTCACCGATGTCCGAAACACTGCTCAAGACCCCGCTGCACGCCCTGCACCTGGAGTTGGGTGCGCGCATGGTGCCGTTTGCCGGCTATGACATGCCGGTGCAGTACCCGCTGGGCGTGCTCAAAGAGCACCTGCACACCCGTGAGCAGGCCGGCCTGTTCGACGTCTCGCACATGGGCCAGATCATCCTGCGTGGCAGCGATGCGGCCCAGGCACTGGAAAGCCTGGTGCCGGTGGATATCGTCGACCTGCCAGTGGGCACGCAGCGCTATGCCATGTTCACCAACGAGCAAGGCGGCATCCTCGACGACCTGATGGTCGCCAACCTCGGTGACGACGTGCTGTTCCTGGTGGTCAACGCCGCCTGCAAGGACCAGGACCTGGCCCACCTGCAAAAACACATCGGCAGCCGCTGCGAGATTGAGCCGCTGTTCGAGGCCCGCGCCCTGCTGGCCCTGCAAGGGCCGGCTGCGGTCACGGTGCTGGAGCGCCTGGCCCCGGAAGTGGCCGGCATGACTTTCATGCAGTTCCGCCCGGTGACCTTGCTGGGTGAAGCCTGCTACGTCAGCCGCTCGGGCTATACCGGTGAGGACGGTTACGAGATCTCGGTGCCGGCCAATGCCGCCGATGCGCTGGCCAGACGCCTGCTGGCCGAGCCAGAGGTGCAACCGATCGGCCTGGGGGCGCGTGACTCGCTGCGCCTGGAAGCCGGCCTGTGCCTGTACGGCCACGACATGAACACCGCAACCACGCCGATCGAGGCCAGCCTGCTGTGGGCCATCTCGAAAGTGCGCCGCGCCGACGGTGCCCGCGCCGGTGGTTTCCCGGGTGCCGAGGCGATCTTCGCGCAACAGCAACAGGGCGTGGCACGCAAGCGCGTCGGCCTGCTGCCGCAGGAACGCACGCCGGTACGTGAGGGTGCACCGATCGTCGATGCAGCCGACCAGCCAGTGGGCGAAGTATGCAGCGGTGGCTTTGGCCCAACACTCGGCGCCCCTGTCGCAATGGGCTATATCGACAGCGAACATACCGCACTAGACACACCACTGTTTGCACTTGTACGCGGCAAGAAGGTGGCCTTGAAAGTCAGCAAAATGCCTTTCGTGGCACAACGTTACTACCGCGGCTGAAAGCAAGACGTGAAGTGTTTGAACAGGTTTGTCATATTCGATTTCGAACCTGTTCAATAACGAATGAACATGGCGCCAGCCCAGGCGCCATGCCGTTTCCGACAAATCGTTCGGCTATCGGCGAAAGCCCGTTTTTGCAGACGAGCAAGGGCTTGTTTTTTTCTCGGGAGTTGGCGTAGAGTCACTGCACTGTGTTTGCATGGGTCGCAACAGTTCGTGACCTGGGCCAGTAGCCGCGATCTGCTACAACCCGTTCGACGTCTCTTACTTTCCAGCAACCCAGCCCAGTAAGCTTTCATGCCAATACGACATGAAAGTCACTGTTATCAAATTAATAGATTCATAGGAAATAAGAAAATGGCACAGCGTCAGAACGGTACCGTCAAGTGGTTCAATGACGAGAAAGGTTACGGTTTCATCACCCCAGAGAGCGGTCCGGATCTGTTCGTGCACTTCCGTGCCATTCAGGGCAACGGCTTCAAAAGCCTGAAAGAAGGCCAGAAGGTTACCTTCGTAGCCGTTCAAGGCCAAAAAGGCATGCAGGCTGACGAAGTCCAGCCAGAAGCCTGATAATCCATAAAAAAGAGCCCTTGCGTTGACGCGCAGGGGCTTTTTTTTGCCTGCAGTTCCCTAGAATGAGCCTTTGCCTTCTGGAGCTGCTGCGCAATGTCCAAGCCCCCCCTCATGCCTCAGGGTAACTTTCCACCTGCCGGGCTAGGCCGCCGCCTGGCGGCGATGTTCTATGACTTCCTGCTGTGCACTGCCCTGCTGATCGTGACGGCGGGCGCGTACAAGATGATCCAGATGGCAATCATCGGTGAGGCCCGCATGCGTGCGCTGACCGACGCCGGTGCGCTGGATGGCGACCCGCTGTTGTCGACGATCCTGCTGTTCGCGCTATTCGGTTTCTTTGCCAAGTTCTGGACCCATGGCGGGCAGACACTGGGCATGCAGGTATGGGGCGTGCGCGTGCAGAACGCCGATGGCAGTGCCATCAGCCTGTGGCAGGCGCTGTTGCGCTTCGTGGTCTCGATCGCTTCGTGGCTGTGCCTGGGCCTGGGGTTTTTCTGGGCGTTGATCGACAAGCGCAAACGCGGCTGGCATGACATCTATTCCGAGACCCAGCTGGTGCGGGTACCCAAGCAGAAGAAATGAAAAAGCCGACCCTGAGGTCGGCTTGTGTGCATCGTTCAGGTCATCAACCTGCTCGGCGTAGTAACCACACCCCTGCCAGTGCACACACCGCGGCCGGTATCACCACTGCCAGCAGCGGCGGGAAGCCGAACACCTGGCTTGAAGGGCCAAGCAAGTCCTGGGCGATGCGGAACACGAAGCCCACCAGCACGCCGGTGAACACCCGCTGGCCCAAGGTTACAGAACGCAGCGGGCCGAAGATGAAGGAAATAGCCATCAACACCAGCGCTGCGGTTACCGCAGGCTGCAGCACCTTGGTCCAGAACGCCAGCCAGTAGCGGGCGTTGTTCAAGCCCTGGTCCGACAGGTAGTGGATGTAATCCCAAAGCCCGGTGATCGACAGCGACTCCGGGGCCAGGATCACGGTATTGAGCAGTTGCGGCGTGACCGAAACGTCCCAGCGCTCTTGCGGCGTCGTCACCACTTCGGTGTGGTCGCCACGGAAATACGTGGTGCGCACATCGCTTAGCAGCCAGTGGTCGTCGTTGTACTGCGCCCGACGGGCAAAGCTGGAAGTGACGATCTTGCGCTCGTCGTCGAAGCGGTAGCGGGTCACGCCCAGCAACAGGCCATTGGGCTGCACGGCGTTGATGTGCACGAACTCCTCGCCCTGGCGGTGCCACATACCCCGCTTGGAGCTCTGCGCTTCACCACCGCCCTGAGCCAGCGAACGGTCTGCCTGGGCCTTGTTTTCGGTAACCGGCGCCACGTACTCGCCAATCAGCACACCCACCAGCATCAGCACCAGCATCGGCTTCATCACCGCCCAGACGATGCGGCCGATGGAAACCCCCGCCGCACGCATGATGGTCAGTTCGCTGCTGCTGGCCAGGCTGCCCAGGCCGATCAGGCAACCGATCAGCGCCGCCATCGGCAGCATTTCATACAAGCGCCGGGGTGCGGTCAGCAGCACGAAATTGCCCGCTTCCATGACCGTGTAGGTGTCGCTCAGGTCGCTCATCTCATCGATGAAGGCGAACAGCGAGGCCAGGCCGAGGATGATCCCCAGCACGGCCAGAATGGCCATCAGCACGCTTTGGCCGATGTAACGATCCAGCTTACCCATGGGCCACCTCCGCACGACGTGCGGCGCGCTTCAGGCGCAGCGGCTCCCAGTACATCAGCCCAAGGCCGATCAGCAGGAACAGCCCGTGCACCCACCACATGCCCAGGGCGATCGGCAGTTTGCCCTTCTCGAGGGCGCCGCGTACGGAAATCAGCATTGTCAGGTAGGCCATGTACAGAAGAATCGCCGGCAGCAATTTGAGGAAGCGGCCCTGGCGCGGGTTGACCCGCGATAGCGGCACCGCCAGCAGGGTCACGACGAAGACCAGAATCGGCAACGACAGCCGCCATTGCAGCTCGGCACGTTCGCGCAAGCCCTTCTGGCCGATCAGCTGCGAGGTGGGGATGGCCTCACGCTCGGTCACTTCTTCGCTGACTTCAGGCTTGGGCAGCAGTACACCGTAGGTGTCGTACTTGATCGCACGGTAATCGGCCTGGCCCGGGTTGCCGTCGTAGCGGTAGCCGTTTTCGAGAATCAGGTAGCGGTTGCCGTCGGCCTGGATTTCCTGGTGGCCTTTTTCGGCAACCAGCACGGACGGCGCCCGGTCCTTGGTCTTGTCCTGGTTGAAGCGCTTTTCGGAGATGAACACCCCGGCCAGGTTGACGCGATCGTCCGACAGCTCTTCGGTGTAGGTCACCCGCGAGCCATCGCGCAGGGTCTGGAAGCGCCCCGGCACCAGGGTATCGAACTCGGTCAGGGCATCCTGCTGGCTGATGATCTGCTGCACCTGGGCAACGCCCAGCGGCGCCAGGCTCAGGCTCAGCCAGGCGACCAGCAAGGCGACCAGGGCAGCCGGCGCCATGGTCATGCCAAGCAGGCGCTGCTGGCTCATGCCCGTGGCCGAAAGCACGGTCATCTCGCTTTCCAGGTACAAGCGGCCATACGCCAGGAGGATGCCGAGAAACAGCCCCAACGGCAGGATCAGCTGCAAGAAGCCCGGCAGGCGGAAGCCCATGATCAGGAACAGCACGCTCGGGTCGAGCACGCCCTGGGCGGCCTGGGCCAGGTACTTGATGAAGCGCCCGCTCATGATGATCACCAGCAGCACTGCGCTGACGGCGCTCAAGGTCACCAGGACCTCGCGGGAGAGATAACGAAAGACGATCAAACCAGACACTCCTGGGTTGTCAGGGCGGACTGCCAAACAATGGCGCCAAACAATGACTTAGTACAGCCAAGACCAATGCCGGTTCGCCATAGGCGAACCTCCATGTAAAGTGCGCGCATTATCCTGTGATTGACCGCCCCTGTCACTTGGCCGCGCATGAAGCCGCAAAACAGGGTTGTCAGCAGCCTTGCCGCAGGCTCAAACTGGCAGCTTTTCCACGGGTACGCGACCACGCGGCCTGGCCCGCCCAGAGCGCTGGAACACGAAGCGCCAACTGTATCGATCATTCGGGGACCCTGACATGGAACTGGTTGTAAAAAGCGTAGCTGCTGCATCGGTAAAAACCGCCACTCTGGTCGTACCGGTTGGTGAAGGCCGCAAGCTCGGCGCTGTTGCCAAGGCCGTCGACCAAGCCTGCGAAGGTGCCATCAGCGCCGTGCTCAAGCGTGGCGACCTGGCTGGTAAGCCGGGCCAGACCCTGCTGCTGCAGAGCCTGCCGGGCCTGAAGGCCGAGCGTGTGCTGCTGGTTGGCAGCGGCAAGGACGAAGCACTGGGCGATCGCGCCTGGCGCAAGCTGGTCGGCAGTATCGCCGGCGTGCTCAAAGGCCTGAACGGTGGTGACGCCGTACTTGCCCTGGACGATGTCGCCGTCAGCAACCGCGACGCCCACTACGGCAAATACCGCCTGCTGGCCGAGACCCTGCTCGACGGCGAGTACGTGTTCGACCGTTTCAAAAGCCAGAAGGCCGAGCCACGTGCCCTGAAAAAGGTCACCCTGCTAGCCGACAAGGCGGGCCTGGCCGAGGTCGAGCGCGCCGTCAAGCACGCCACTGCCATCGCCACCGGCATGGCCTTCACCCGCGACCTGGGCAACCTGCCGCCCAACCTGTGCCACCCAAGCTTCCTCGCCGAGCAGGCCAAGGAACTGGGCAAGGCACACAAAGGCCTCAAGGTCGAAGTGCTCGACGAGAAGAAGATCAAGGACCTGGGCATGGGCGCGTTCTACGCCGTGGGCCAGGGCAGCGACCAGCCGCCACGCCTGATCGTGCTCAACTACCAGGGCGCCAAGAAGGCTGACAAGCCGTTCGTGCTGGTGGGCAAGGGCATCACCTTCGACACCGGTGGCATCAGCCTCAAGCCAGGCGCCGGCATGGACGAGATGAAGTACGACATGTGCGGCGCCGCCAGTGTGTTCGGCACCCTGCGTGCGGTGCTCGAACTGCAGCTGCCGATCAACCTGGTGTGCCTGCTGGCCTGCGCCGAAAACATGCCGAGCGGCGGCGCTACCCGCCCAGGTGACATCGTCACCACCATGAGCGGCCAGACCGTCGAAATCCTCAACACCGATGCCGAAGGCCGTCTGGTGCTGTGCGATACCCTGACCTACGCCGAACGCTTCAAGCCCCAGGCGGTGATCGACATCGCCACCCTGACCGGTGCTTGCATCGTTGCCCTGGGCAGCCACACCTCGGGCCTGATGGGCAACAACGACGACTTGGTCGGCCAGTTGCTCGATGCCGGCAAGCGCGCCGACGACCGCGCCTGGCAGTTGCCGCTGTTCGACGAGTACCAGGAGCAACTGGACAGCCCGTTCGCCGACATGGGCAACATCGGTGGGCCGAAGGCCGGCACCATCACGGCGGGCTGCTTCCTGTCGCGCTTCGCCAAGGCCTACAACTGGGCGCACATGGACATCGCCGGCACCGCCTGGATCAGCGGTGGCAAGGACAAGGGCGCCACTGGCCGCCCGGTCCCGCTGCTGACCCAGTACCTGCTCGATCGCGCTGGCGCCTGATGCCGTGAGACCGGTGGCGCCATGCGCGCCACCGGCCGGCAGACCCCACCATGAGCAAAGTCGATTTCTACATCCTGCCCACCGATTCCTTGTCGGCGCGGCTCGATTTCGCCTGCAAGTTGTGCGACAAAGCCTGGCGCCTCGGCCACCGGGTCTACTTGCATTGCCAGGACGCCGAGCAGCGCAGCGAACTGGACCAACGTCTATGGCACTTCAAAGGCGAGGCTTTCGTGCCTCACGACCTGGCGGAGCTGCACGCTGATGCCACCGTGGCCTTAGGGCTTGGCGAGGATGCCGGGCAACACCGTGACCTGCTGATCAACCTGGGGGCTGGCGTACCCGCGTTCGCAGGGCAGTTCGAACGGGTTGCCGAAATCGTCGTCGAGGAACCGAGCATCCGCCAATCGGCCCGTGAGCGGTTCCGTTTCTACCGTGAACAGGGCTATGCTCTGCAAGACCACCGCTTACAGCGACTTTGACGACGATGGACAAGCCCTCCCCTTTGCCCGACTCCGCCCACCTGCTCGATGACCTCGAGTCGATCCGCCAACTGCTGGGCGACGCCGACCTGCAACCGCCGCTGCTGACCGAGACGGTGGAACAGATCCCGTTGTTGCTCGACGAGCCTGGCGGCAATGCCGCACCTGCCGTCGCGCCTGCCGTCGCTGAACCTGAGGAAGATTCGCAAACCCGCCGCCAGGACACCCTGTTGCACCTGGAAAGCGAGTTGCGCGCGGCAGCGCAGGCGATCATGCAAGACGTGATCAATGACTTCACCCCGCACATCGAGAACGAGATCAAGCGTCGGCTGGATGCGCGCATCGAACGTTTGATCAAGCGCTCCGAGTAAACCGGCCCCGCGCATGCCCCTCTTCGCGGCTTTACCCGCGAAGAAACCACCGCCCGCCTGCAGATGACAGCCGCGTGTCGCCTGCGGCCCCCACCTTGGTTATACTTCCCGGCTTTCCCGAATAAATGCACAGGGTCCCGCCGCGCATGGATAAGACCTACCAGCCGCACGCCATCGAAACTTCCTGGTACAACACCTGGGAGTCCGAGAACTATTTCGCTCCACAAGGTGCAGGCGAGTCCTACACCATCATGATCCCACCGCCGAACGTCACCGGCAGCCTGCACATGGGCCATGGGTTCAACAACGCGATCATGGACGCCCTGATCCGCTTCCGCCGCATGCAGGGTCGCGACACCCTGTGGCAGCCGGGTACCGACCACGCCGGTATCGCCACGCAGATGCTGGTCGAGCGTCAGCTCGAAGCCAAAGGCCAGAGCCGTCATGACCTGGGCCGCGAACAGTTCCTGGAAAAAGTCTGGGAGTGGAAGGATCAGTCCGGCGGCAACATCAGCCGTCAGATCCGCCGCCTGGGCTCGTCGGTCGATTGGAGCCGTGAGCGCTTCACCATGGACGATGGCCTGTCCGAAGCGGTCAAGGAAGCCTTCGTGCGCCTGCACGAAGACGGCCTGATCTACCGCGGCAAGCGCCTGGTCAACTGGGACACCAAGCTGCACACGGCAATCTCCGACCTCGAAGTGGAAAACCACGACGAGAAGGGCCACCTGTGGAACCTGCGCTACCCGCTGGCCGACGGCGCCAAGACCGCCGAGGGCAAGGACTACCTGGTGGTTGCCACCACGCGTCCGGAAACCCTGCTGGGTGATGCGGCTGTCGCGGTCAACCCGACCGACGAACGCTACCAGGCCCTGATCGGCAAGTTCGTCGAGCTGCCGCTGGTCGGCCGCCGCATCCCGATCATCGCCGACGATTATTGCGACCCTGAATTCGGCACCGGCTGTGTGAAAATCACCCCGGCTCACGACTTCAACGACTACGAAGTCGGCAAGCGCCACAACCTGCCGCTGCTGAACATCTTCGACAAGAATGCGATGGTCCTGGCCAGTGCCCAGGCCTTCAACCTCGACGGCAGCGTCAACGAGCAGGTCGACACCACCCTGCCCGCCCAGTACGCCACCCTCGACCGCTTTGTCGCGCGCAAGCAGATCGTCGCCGACCTGGACGCCCAGGGCCTGTTGGTCAGCATCGACGACCACGCCCTGAAAGTGCCGAAAGGCGACCGTTCGGGCACCGTCATCGAACCGTGGCTGACCGACCAGTGGTACGTCTCCACCAAGCCGCTGGCAGAGCCTGCCATCGCTGCCGTGGAAGATGGCCGCATCCAGTTCGTGCCCAAACAGTACGAAAACATGTACTTCTCCTGGATGCGCGACATCCAGGACTGGTGCATCAGCCGCCAGCTGTGGTGGGGCCACCGCATCCCGGCCTGGTACGACGAGGCCGGCCAGGTCTATGTCGGCCGCGACGAGGCTGAAGTACGTGCCAAGCACAACCTGGGCGCCGACGTTGCCCTGCGTCAGGACGATGACGTGCTGGACACCTGGTTCAGCTCGGGCCTGTGGACCTTCTCCACGCTGGGCTGGCCGGAACAGACCGAGTTCCTCAAGAAGTTCCACTCCACCGATGTGCTGGTGACCGGCTTCGACATCATCTTCTTCTGGGTTGCGCGCATGATCATGCTGACCATGCACCTGATCAAGAACGAGGACGGCACCCCGCAGGTTCCGTTCAAGACCGTGTACGTACACGGCCTGGTGCGGGACGGCCAGGGCCAGAAGATGTCCAAGTCCAAGGGCAACGTCCTTGACCCGCTGGACATCGTCGACGGCATCACCCTCGACGCCCTGCTGGAAAAACGCACCAGCGGCATGATGCAGCCCAAGCTTGCCGAGAAGATCGCCAAGCAGACCAAGGCCGAGTTCCCTGAAGGCATCGCCAGCTACGGTACCGATGCCCTGCGCTTCACCTTCTGCTCGCTGGCTTCCACCGGTCGCGACATCAAGTTCGACATGGGCCGCGTCGAAGGCTACCGCAACTTCTGCAACAAGATCTGGAACGCCGCCCGCTACGTGCTGGACAAGGGCGAGGACTGCGGCCAGAACGGCGAAGCCTGCGAGCTTTCGCTGGCCGACCGCTGGATCATCTCGCAGTTGCAGCGTACCGAAGCCGAAGTGACCCGCCAGCTTGAGCAGTTCCGCTTCGACCTGGCCAGCCAGGCCCTGTACGAATTCATCTGGAACCAGTACTGCGACTGGTACCTGGAGCTGTCCAAGCCGGTGCTGTGGGACGAGAACGCCCCCGTCGAGCGCGCCCGCGGCACCCGTCGCACCCTGGTGCGTGTGCTGGAAGTGGCACTGCGCCTGGCACACCCGTTCATGCCGTTCATCACCGAAGAAATCTGGCAGCGCATCGCGCCGCTGGCCGGCGTCCAGGGCAAGACCATCATGCTGCAGCCGTGGCCGGTGGCCAACGAAAGCCGCATCGATGCTGCCGCCGAAGGCGACATCGAGTGGCTCAAGGAACTGATGGTCGGCCTGCGCAACATCCGCGCCGAAATGAACATCGGCCCGGGCAAGCCGCTGCCACTGTTCCTGAAGAACGCCAATGCCGATGACCAGCGTCGCCTGCAGGAAAACGAAGCCCTGCTGAAGAAGCTGGCCAAAGTCGAGTCGTTCACCGTGCTCGGCGATGCCGACGAAGCGCCACTGTCGGCCACCGCGCTGGTGGGCGATCTGCAGGTGCTGGTGCCCATGGCCGGCTTGATCGACAAGGACGCCGAACTGGCTCGCCTGAACAAGGAGATCCAGCGTCTGCAGGGTGAAGTCCAGCGCGTCGGCGGCAAGCTGTCCAACGCGGCGTTCGTCGACAAGGCACCGCCTGCGGTGATCGAAAAGGAACGCGCCAAGCTGGCCGAGTCCGAACAGGCCCTGGCCAACTTCACCGAGCAGCATGCGCGTATTGCTGCGCTGTAACAATCTGATAGACCGCTGGGGCCGCTTTGCGGCCCTTTCGCGACACAAGGCCGCTCCTACAGGGACGGCGCCGGTTTGAAGGGCGCCGCTATCCTGTAGGAGCGGCCTTGTGTCGCGAAAGGGCTGTAAAGCAGCCCCACGGCCTGCAACACCGGATCCGACCATGACCGAAAAACCCACCCTGCACCCGCGCAACCGCCACCAGGGTCGCTACGACTTCCCCAGCCTGATCAAGGCCCACCCCGACCTGGCCCGCTTCACCATCACCAACCCGCACGGCAAGCCCAGCATCGACTTTGCCAACCCCGAAGCGGTACGGGTGTTCAACCGCGCTCTGCTCAAGGCCCAATACGGCATCCAGCACTGGGACATCCCCGCCGACTACCTGTGCCCACCCATCCCCGGGCGCGCCGACTACATCCACGTGCTCGCCGACCTGCTGGGCGATGACAACGCCGGCGAGATCCCCAAAGGCGCCCAGATACGCGTACTGGATATCGGCGTGGGGGCCAACTGCATCTACCCGCTGATCGGCCACAGCGACTACCGCTGGCGGTTCCTGGGCTCGGACATCGACCCCGTGGCATTGGCTTCGGCCAAGGCCATCGTCCAGGCCAACGGCCTGAACAAAGCCATCAGCTTGCGCCAACAGGCCAACCGCACGCACATCCTCAGCGGCTTGCTGCAGGACGACGAGCGCTTCGACCTGACCCTGTGCAACCCGCCCTTCCATGCTTCACGCGAGGAGGCCACCCGCGGCAGCCAGCGCAAGTGGAAGAACCTGGGCAAGCAGGACCCCAAGCGCAAACTGCCCGTGCTCAATTTCGGCGGCCAGAACAACGAACTGTGGTGCGAGGGTGGCGAGATCCGCTTCGTGACCCAATTGGTCGGAGAAAGCGCGCAGTACGGCGCAAGCGTGCTGTGGTTCACCAGCCTGGTGTCCAAGGCCAGCAACCTGCCAGGCATCGAAGCGGCGCTGAAAAAGGCCGGCGCCAAGGCTGTGCGCATTGTCGAAATGGGCCAAGGGCAAAAGCAGAGCCGCATGGTCGCCTGGAGCTTCCAGGACGACAACGCTCGCCAGGCCTGGCACGCGCGACGCAAAACGCAAGGATGAAAAAAAACCGCGTTCGGGCAAGCCGGACGCGGTTTGGTCAACGCTTCAACAATTACTTGTTGATGGCATCGGTCAGCACTTTGGCTGGGACGAACTTGACGACTTTCTTGGCAGCGATTTCGATGGCAGCGCCAGTCGAAGGGTTGCGGCCGGTACGGGCAGGACGCTCGGAGACTTTCAGCTTGCCGATGCCTGGCAGGGTGATTTCAGCGCCGTTTTCCAGTTGGTCAGCAACGATCTGGCCCAGTTGCTCCAGTGCGTTCTTGGCGGTGGCTTTTGGCGCGGCGATCGACTCGGCGATGTCGGCAATCAGTTGGTCTTTGGTCAATGCCATGGTGATGTTCCTTCCCTATCAAATTCAGTAGTTATGCAGCGAGCTACGACGTGATCGGGCCAGCCCCTGAATTCTGGAGGGCCGCGCCAATTCGGGTATGTAGATACGTAAATCGGCGTTTGGTTCGACACGACGCTAGCGTGCTGCCAGCAATGCGCCACACGAGGGGCGCAAGACCGCGCAAAGCTACCACAGGAATAGATAAATATCCGCTGCGCACATCGATTTAATGCAGGTTTTTCAGGGGTTTTGGCTTAAAACGCAAAAAACTGAACAAAAAACGAACAACCGGCATTTCTGCCAACATCCGGCCACTGCATCGCCTTGTCTCTGGGGTAAACTGGACGACTTTTGCAGCGCGGCCGTGCACCGCCCCAGACTCGCCGAGGACTTCATGCCAATTCGTCATTGCATCGTTCACCTGATCGACAAGAAGCCCGATGGCAGCCCCGCCGTGCTGCATGCACGCGACACCGAGCTTGGCGCCTCAGATGCCATCGAAAACCTGCTGGCCGACCTCAACGACAGTTACAACGCCAAGCAAGGCAAAGCGTGGGGCTTCTTCCACAGTGAGTCGGGCGCCTACCCACTCAGTGGCTGGCTGAAGCAGTACCTGGATGCGGAAAAAGACTTCGCCGCGTTCAGCCGTGTAGCCGTCGAACACCTGCAAAAGCTGATGGAAGAGTCCAACCTCTCCACCGGCGGGCACATTCTGTTTGCCCATTACCAGCAAGGCATGACCGACTACCTGGCCATCGCCCTGCTGCATCACAGCGAAGGCGTGGCAGTGAACGCCGAACTCGACGTGACGCCATCGCGCCACCTGGACCTCGGCCAGTTGCACCTGGCAGCGCGCATCAACCTGTCCGAGTGGAAGAACAACCAGAACTCCAAGCAGTACATCTCATTCATCAAGGGCAAGAACGGCAAGAAAGTCTCCGACTACTTCCGTGACTTCATCGGCTGCCAGGAAGGCGTCGACGGCCCCGGCGAAACCCGCACCCTGCTCAAGGCCTTCAGCGACTTTGTCGAGAGCGAGGACCTGCCCGAAGCGTCGGCCCGCGAGAAGACCCAGACCCTGGTCGACTACGCCACCAGCCAGACCAAGCTGGGCGAGCCGGTTGCCCTGGACGAGCTGTCCAGCCTGATCGATGAGGACCGCCCCAAGGCGTTCTACGATCACATTCGCAACAAGGACTACGGCCTGTCGCCGGAAATCCCTGCGGATAAACGCACCCTTAACCAGTTTCGCCGCTTCACCGGGCGTGCCGAAGGGCTGTCGATCAGCTTCGAGGCGCATTTGCTGGGGGACAAGGTGGAGTATGACGAAGTGGCGGGCACCTTGATCATCAAGGGGCTGCCGACGCAGTTGGTGGACCAGTTGAAGCGGCGTAAAGATTGATATCGGCGGGGGCGCACTCTAAATCTGATAGGACGCCACCAGCGCCTCCTTGGCCGACTTGCGCAGCCGCTTCACCAGGCGCTCCTGGCGCAACGCTTCGCCTTTGTCCGGCCACTGCTCAACATACACCAGCGCCTGCGCCGGGCTGGTCTTGAAGTAACGCGCGCCCTGCCCCTTCTGATGCGCCAGAAAGCGCCGCTGCGGGTCGTCACTGATCCCGCAGTACAGCGACCCATTGGCCGCACGCACCAGGTAGACATACCAGGGTTTGACGGCCTGATTCGGTACTTCTTCGCTCACGACAGCTGCTCTTTGCGTCACGGAGTGGGTACGTTGCCCTGCTGGTGCTGGTAAGCCCGCAGCCCCTTGAACGCCTGCTGGCGTACCTTGTTCTGCAACAGCGGCGTCCAGCCGAGCAGCACACCTGGCGAGCCCAGTGCCTGACGCGACCAGCGCCAGAGGTCGAAACTGTCGTCATGCTGACAGATCAACCCGTCACGGATGACAAACCGCGCCTGGATATCGTTGACCACGGTGCGGCCGGTCTGGCTGAACAGGTAGCTCGCGACCCAGTGCGCGCTACCACTGTGCGCATCCGCGCGAACGTTGTCGAACTTCAGGGTGAAGCCCTTGGCGCGCGTGGTCAGCATCCGCCACATATCGCAGGCATCCTGACCGCGCAGGGTGCCGAAGACCGGGTCGCTGAACACGATGTCGTCGCTGTAGCAGGCCACCATAGCCTCGGCGTCCAGGCGCTGGAAGGCCTGGTAGAAGCGGGTGATCAGGTCGCGGTTGGCATCGCTCATGAGGGCAGGTCCGTCCTGGGAATAGAAGGATGCAAGATAATCTGCCCGCTGCGCTTGCGCCAGTGCTGGCCCTTTCGCGGGGCAAGCCCGCTCCCACAAGTACTTCACAAACTTCAATTGTGGGAGCGGGCTTGCCCCGCGAAAGGGCCAGCATGGACAGAATCAGCATCAGACTTTTTCGCTGGTCACCTGCACATGCAACGCGCGCCCTGCGCCAAGCCCGAAACCAATAGCACCTATGCCCAGCACGGCAAAAATCCACCCCACTGCCGCCCAGCCACCGGTCATATCGTGCACCAGGCCCACTGCAAACGGCCCCATCGACGCCAGGGTGTACCCTACCCCCTGTGCCATGCTCGACAGGTTCGCCGCCACATGCGCATCTTTCGAACGCAGCACGATCAACGTCAGCGCCAGGGCAAAGGTGCCGCCCTGCCCCAGGCCCAGCAGTACAGCCCAGCCCCACAGCCCTGAAATCGGCGCATACAGGCAACCGAACAGGCCGGCCAAGGTAACCAGCATGACGATCACGATAGCCAGGCGCTGATCCTTGCCGCGTGTTGCCAGCCAAGGCGCACTGAGCGAGCTGACCAATTGCACGATCACCGACCCCGACAACACCAGCCCCGCCTCGGTCGGGGTCAGGCCGCGGCCAATCAGAATCGACGGCAACCAGCCGAAGACGATATAGGCCAGCGATGACTGAAGGCCCATGTACAAGGTCACCTGCCAGGCCAAGGGGTCGCGCCAAAGGCCACGCACCCGATAAGCAACCTTGTGCAGGCCGTGCCCCTGGCGCGCCTGCGGTATCCAGACGAGCATGGCCAGCAGTGCCGGCACCGCCCAGAAGCCTAGCCCCAGCGCCCAACTGCCCTCGTAGCGTTGAGCCAGGGGCACCGTGGCGCCGGCTGCCATGGCTGCGCCCAGGCACAGGGCCATGGTGTACACGCCGGTCAACGTCCCGGCGTGCTGCGGGAAATCGCGCTTGACGATGCCCGGCAACAGCACGCCGATGATGCCAATACTGGCGCCGGCCATGAGGCTGCCCAAGAATACCCCGGCCGTCCCAAACGCGCTGCGCACCACAATGCCCAAGGCCAAGGTGAGGAGAATGCCGAAAATCACCCGCTCACTGCCAAAACGCCGCGCCAGGACCGGCGCCAGCGGCGCAAACAAGCCCAGACACAGCACCGGCAAGGTGGTCAGCAGGCCCGCCTGCGACGCGCTCAGGCCCAAGCCCTCGGAAACCAGGCCGAGTACCGGGGCCATGCTCGACAACGCCGGGCGCAGGTTCAGCGCCACCAGCACCAGGCCCAGCAGCAACAGCCAGGGCCTGCGCAGCAGCACAGGCTGCTGCTGAACCTGCTCGTCATCGGCTTCGGCGTCGATCAACAGTTCGTCGAGTTCCCGCTCGCCGGTGGGGGTGCTACGGGTGATGGATTCAGCCATGGCCTTCTCTGGGTCAGGATTCGATGAGGGTGCGGCTCAGGCGCTTGGCCCGCTCCGCATCACGTTGTTCGATGGCATCGAGGATTTCCCCGTGCAGATCGAACGTGGACTGGCAGCGTGGGACGGTGGTCATGTTGTGTTGCAGCGCTGCCGCTACCACACCGGAGAAATACCGGTACAACTCACTCAATGCAGGGTTGTGGGCGGCATCGACCAGGCGCTGGTGGAACACCAGGTCGCAGGTCACGTAGGCATCGATGTCGCCGTGAAAGTGCCCGGCACTGCCTTCAAGGGCTTCACGCAGCGCCTTCAGGTCTGCGTCGGTGCGGCGCAACGCCGCCAGGCCGATGGCCTCGGTCTCGAGGATATGGCGGGTTTCCCGCGCCTGTTCAGGCGTGCAACGCGACATCGCCTGCACAGCCAACAGCGGGTCCTGCACAGCACGCAGATAACTGCCATCGCCCTGCCTGATCTCAACCAGGCCACTGAACGCCAGCACACGCATGGCCTCACGCACGGTGTTGCGGCTGATGCCCAGCGCCTGGGCCAGCTCAGGCTCGGTCGGCAGTCGCTGCCCTACCTGCCAGTCGCCCTGAAGGATGCGCTCACGCATGCGCTCCACGGCGAGTTCGACCAGGGAACGCTTGGTCAACGCTACGCTCATCACATTCAACCAATCATCCGATGAATTACCGAAGCTTAATGGATGGCGCTCTGGACGGCAAACCACCTGGTATTTCTGCCAGTTGTGAGCAGCGCACTTTATTGCAACGCTCGCTGTACCTTCCAAGGATGCCTCTCCATGCGACCATCAGCCTTGCTTCTGCTGACGTTGGCCTTGCTGGCAGGTTGCGGCCCCGCGCAAAAAGGGCCTGAACCGAAAACCCTGATCGTCGGCATCCAAGGTGTGCAATTCGAACAGTACGAGGCATTGGGCGATGCCACCCACCTGAAGCAACGTCTGTATTACGCGTACACCTATACCGGCGGCATCACCGGCAAGGCCAGCGAGCAGCCCACCCTCAGCGGCCCAGGCTGGGTCACCTTGCTCACTGGGGTCTGGAGCAACAAGCATGGCGTTGACTCCAATGCCGAGTCGCTGCGGGTCGACCCGGCATTTCCCAGCTTGTTCAAGCGGCTGCGTGAGGCACTGCCGACGGCCTACCTCGCCAGTGTGGTGCACAGGTCGCCCATCAACACCGCATTTTTGCTCGAAGATGCCCATGGCAACGATGTGCGCGAAAGCGGCTTGTCCGATGAACAGGTCACCCTGCGAGCACTGCAGATTCTCGGCAGCACGCCTGCCGACTTCACCTTCATTGAGCTGGGCGAACCTGATGAAGCCGGCCACGCTGCAGGCTTCGGCGAGCGCTACCAACAGGCACTGCGCAATGCCGATAACCGGCTGGGGAGACTGCTGGACAAGGTCGACGAACGGCGCCTCAATCACCCGCAAGAAGACTGGCTGGTGATTGTCAGTACCGACCATGGCCGCGACTATCGGGGCAAGGGCCATGGTGGCGTCACCGAGCAGGAAAAGACCACCTTCATCGCCAGCAACAAACCGATGAACGAAGAGCTGACCGAGCCCATCCTCCCAGAAGAAAACCCCGGGCCAAACAACCTTTATTGCCTTGCCGCGCAGACCTCGGTGGCGCCCACCGTCCTGCGCCACATGGGCCAGGCGCTGCAAGCCCAGTGGCTACTGGACGGCCCCCCCCTGCTGGGTAAGGCAGGTGCGCGCAAGGCCAGGGCCGATGAAGCCAATGCGCGTCTACGCTGGCACAGCAGCGCCAAGGGCTACCTGACCATCCTCAAGAACGGGCATGTGGTTGCACAAGTACCGGCCGCGGCCGGGCAATGGACCGACCCGGACGGCATGGATACCGTCAACGACTACGTGCTGGTACTTGATGCCACCCCGGTGGCGGTGCGCAACAGGCCTGCCGGCCAACCCTACAACATCGAGGAAGTGGCCTACTGAACGTTGCGCCCTGAATGAAAAACCCCGCCTGGCAGCCAGTGCCAGGCGGGGTTCGATCAAAGCGGACGGCTGCTTGAGCCTGCCTGATCAGTTCAGCGCATCGAGCAATGCCTGGTTCATTTCCGGGGTACCGATGGTAATGCGCAGGAACTGGGCAATCCGCGCCTGCTTGAAGTGCCGCACGATCACCCCCTGCTCACGCAGGCGCGCCGCCAATTCGGCCGCATCCTGTTGCGGGTGACGGGCGAAGATGAAGTTGGCCGCCGACGGCAGCACCTCGAAGCCCTTGGCAGTCAGTTGCTCGACCAGCACTTCCCGGCTGTCGATCACCTTGCGGCAGGTTTCTTCGAAGTAGGCACGGTCTTCGAACGCCACGGCCGCACCGACGATCGCGGCACGGTCCAGCGGGTAGGAGTTGAAGCTGTTCTTGATCCGCTCCAGCGCCTCGATCAGGTCCGGGTGGCCGACCGCCAGGCCAACGCGCAAACCCGCCAGCGAGCGCGACTTGGACAGGGTCTGGGTGACCAGCAGGTTGTCATAGCGGTCCACCAGGCTGATGGCCGTCTCGCCACCAAAGTCGATGTAGGCTTCATCCACCACCACTACCGAATCACGGTTGGCTTGCAGCAGTTGCTCGACCGCCTGCAATGGCATCAGGCAGCCGGTGGGCGCGTTCGGGTTGGGGAAGATAATGCCAGCGTTAGGCTTGTTGTAGTCCTGGACACGGATCTGGAACTGCTCGTCCAGCGCCACCTGCTCGAAGGCGATGCCATACAGGCCGCAGTAGACCGGGTAGAAGCTGTAGCTGATGTCCGGGAACAACAGCGGCGCGTCGTGCTGGAACAGACCGTGGAAGATGTGCGCCAGCACTTCGTCCGAACCGTTGCCGACGAACACCTGGCCAGGGGTTACCCCGTAGTACTCGGCCACCGCCTGCTTGAGCCGGTCACCGTTCGGGTCCGGGTACAGGCGCAGGTTGTCGTTCAGCTCGCCACGCATGGCTTCCAGCGCCTTGGGCGACGGGCCATAAGGGTTTTCATTGGTGTTGAGCTTGACCAGGCGGGCCAGCTTGGGTTGCTCGCCCGGCACGTAAGGCACCAGGTCCTTGACGAAGGGGCTCCAGAATCGACTCATGCTCAGTTCCCCTTGGCTTGGGTCAGGATACGGTATTCGGCGCTGCGGGCGTGGGCCGTCAGCGACTCGCCACGGGCCAGGACCGAGGCGGTGTGGCCCAGCTCGGACGCGCCCTGCTCGGAGCAGAAGATGATCGACGAACGTTTCTGGAAGTCATACACCCCCAGTGGCGAAGAAAAGCGCGCAGTGCCGGACGTCGGCAGCACATGGTTGGGGCCTGCGCAGTAGTCACCCAGCGCTTCGCTGGTGTGGCGGCCCATGAAGATCGCGCCGGCGTGGCGGATCTGCGGCAGCCAGGCTTGCGGGTCTGCGACCGACAGCTCCAGGTGCTCGGGGGCGATCCGGTTGGCCACTTCGATGGCCTGCTGCATGTCACGCACCTGGATCAGCGCGCCGCGGCCATTGACCGACTTCTCGATGATCTCGGCGCGCTCCATGGTCGGCAGCAGCTTGTCGATGCTGGCGGCGACGCGGTCGAGGAACTCGGCATCCGGGCTGACCAGGATGGCCTGGGCGTCTTCATCGTGCTCGGCCTGGGAGAACAGGTCCATGGCGATCCAGTCCGGGTCGGTCTGGCCGTCACACACCACGAGAATTTCCGAAGGGCCGGCGATCATGTCGATACCGACCTGGCCGAACACGTGGCGCTTGGCAGTCGCCACATAAATGTTGCCGGGGCCGACGATCTTGTCCACCTGCGGCACGCTCTCGGTGCCATACGCCAGGGCGGCGACGGCCTGGGCACCGCCGACGGTGAACACGCGGTCGACACCGGCAATGCAGGCTGCTGCCAGGACCAGTTCATTGACCTCGCCACGCGGGGTCGGTACCACCATCACCACTTCGGTCACACCTGCGACCTTGGCCGGGATGGCGTTCATCAGCACCGAGGACGGGTACGACGCCTTGCCGCCGGGCACATACAGGCCGGCGCGGTCCAGCGGCGTGACCTTCTGGCCCAGCACGGTGCCGTCGGCTTCGGTGTACTGCCACGAGTCCTGCTTCTGCCGCTCGTGGTAGATACGCACACGGTTGGCGGCCTTTTCCAGGGCCTCACGCTGCGCCGGGGTGATGCGGGTCAGCGCCAGCTCAAGGCGCTCACGGCCCAGGATCAGGTCTTCGATGCGGGTGGCCTGAACACCATCGAAACGCTGGGTGAACTCCACCAGCGCCGCATCGCCACGCTCGCGCACGGCCTTGATGATGTCGAGCACGCGCTGGTTGACCGCGTCATCAGACACACTTTCCCAGCTCAGCAGATGATCCAGATGTCGGGCGAAATCCGGATCAGCGGCGTTGAGACGGGCAATTGCAGTGGACACGGTCATGGCGAGGGCCTCGATTATTAGCGAATGCTCAGGCGCCCTAGGCTACCAGTCCATCCGCGCGGGCACCTGAGAAAAGTGGCTATGACGCGGATAGACGGGCGCGACAGCGGAGGTCGCGCGCAGGAGGTAGAGAGTCTTAGCCGCGGTGTCGCGATTCGACAGCTTTGCGCAGGGTGTCGATCAGGCTCTGGATCCGGGCATGCTGCATCTTCATGGAGGCTTTGTTGACCACCAGGCGCGAACTGATCGTGGCGATCATTTCCTGTGGCTCCAGGCCATTGGCGCGCAGGGTGTTGCCGGTGTCGACCACGTCGATGATCTTGTCGGCGAGGTTGATCAGCGGGGCCAGCTCCATCGAGCCATACAGCTTGATGATATCGACCTGACGGCCTTGCTCGGCGTAGTAACGCTTGGCAACGTTGACGAACTTGGTGGCTACGCGCAGGCGGCCCTTGGGCTCGGGTGCACCAACCACGCCAGCGGTCATCAACTTGCAGCAGGCGATCTGCAGGTCCAGCGGCTCGTACAGGCCCTGGCCGCCGTACTCCATCAGCACGTCCTTGCCAGCCACACCCAAGTCGGCGGCACCATGCTCGACATAGGTCGGCACGTCGGTGGCACGCACGATCAGCAGGCGCACGTCGTCCTGCGTAGTGGGGATGATCAGTTTACGGCTCTTGTCCGGGTTCTCGGTCGGCACGATACCGGCCTCGGCCAGCAATGGCAGGGTATCGTCGAGAATTCGGCCTTTGGATAGCGCGATGGTCAACATGGGAAACGTCGGTCCTTAAGCGGCTACTGCCGACCGGGCGTCAAGCCCGGTCGCATACAATTCGTGTGTGGGAGCGGGCTCGCCCCGCGAACACCGGCAAAGCCGGTGCCATAACCGCGGTGGCTGCTTCGCGGGGCAAGCCCGCTCCCACACCCTGCCCCTGCAGACTCTTAACCCGGTACGCGACGGATCTTCGCGCCCAGCATCTGCAGTTTTTCTTCGATGCACTCGTAACCACGGTCGATGTGGTAGATGCGATCGATCAGGGTATCGCCATCGGCAACCAGTGCCGACAGCACCAAGCTGGCCGAAGCACGGAGGTCGGTGGCCATTACCGGTGCACCTTTGAGCGCCTTGACGCCCGTGACGATGGCCGTGTTGCCTTCGACCTGGATCTGCGCGCCCATGCGGTGCATTTCGTAGACGTGCATGAAGCGGTTTTCGAAGATCGTCTCGATCACCGCGCCAGTGCCTTCGGCGATGGCGTTGAGCGAGATGAACTGCGCCTGCATGTCGGTCGGGAACGCCGGGTAAGGCGCGGTACGCAGGTTCACAGCCTTGGGCCGCTTGCCGTGCATGTCCAGCTCGATCCAGTCTTCGCCGGTGTTGATGTCGGCGCCCGCTTCCTTGAGTTTTTCCAGTACTGCTTCAAGGATGGTCGGGTCGGTGTCCTTGACCTTGACGCGGCCACCGGTGACGGCAGCGGCGACCAGGTAGGTACCGGTCTCGATACGGTCTGGCATGACCCGGTAGGTGGCCGAGTGAAGGCGCTCGACGCCATCGATGGTGATGGTGTCGGTGCCGGCGCCCTGAATCTTGCCGCCCATGGCGTTGATGAAGTTGGCCAGGTCGACCACTTCAGGCTCGCGCGCGGCGTTTTGCAGTACGCTGCGACCCTTGGCCAGGGCTGCGGCCATCATGATGTTCTCGGTACCGGTCACACTGACGGTATCGAAGAAGAAGTGCGCACCGCGCAAGCCACCTTCAGGGGCCTTGGCCTTGATGTAGCCGGCTTCGACTTCGATCTTCGCACCCATGGCTTCCAGGCCACGGATGTGCAGGTCGACAGGGCGCGAGCCGATGGCGCAACCGCCAGGCAGAGCCACTTCGGCCTCGCCGAAGCGCGCGACCATAGGGCCCAGCACCAGGATCGAGGCGCGCATGGTCTTGACCAGCTCGTACGGCGCGACCAGCGTCTTGATGGTACGCGGGTCGATTTCCACCGACAGCTTCTCGTCGATCACAGGCTCGATGCCCATGCGCCCGAACAGCTCGATCATAGTGGTGATGTCGTGCAGGTGCGGCAGGTTGCCCACGGTGACCGGGCCGTCAGCCAGCAGGGTCGCCGCCAGAATCGGCAGGGCCGCGTTCTTCGCGCCCGAAATGCGGATCTCGCCGTCAAGGCGAGCACCGCCAGTAATAATCAGTTTGTCCATTGGAGTCTCGCCGCCAAGTTGGCTCAGGTGCGCTCAGCCCAGGCTGCGCTGCTGAAAAATTTCATGGTTACCGCATGGATGCTGCCATTGGCGATCCAGGGATTAAGGTGAGCATAGATCGCCTGTTGACGCTTGACCGGGCTCAGGCCAGCCAACTCGTCGCTGATCACGTTCAACTGGAAGTTGCAGCCTTCGCCTTCAACTTCGACCCGGGATCCCGGCAATTTTTCTTCAAGGAAGCTTTTAACTTCTACGGCCTGCATGCTCAACCTCAATCGGCGCCCGATGCGCACGGGTCGGCCATCATACAAAAAAGCCCCTCGCCTGCGAAGCCCACTGAAGGTTTGCGCTGACCGAGGGGCCATCCATCCGTGTCAGGCCATCAGCTGGCCAGCACTTCATCGAGGTCGTAGACCTCGGCAATCTCCCGCATGTCTTCGGGCATTCCACGCACTTCGCAGACCTTGCCAGTGGCCTGGCCATCGCGGATGAACGCCAGCAGCAGCGACAGGCCGACGCTCGACGACTTGTCCACCGCCGAGCAATCGAGGATCAGGCGCGGCTCTTTGGAAGCCTCGACCAGCGCCTTGCCTTGCTTGCGCAAGGCCGGGCCACTGCGATAGTCCAGCACGCCTGCCAGGCGCAGTACGCCCGGCTCGGCCATGCTTACGCCGGTTTCACTCATTTCACGACCTTATCGGACGATTGATCGGCTTCCTGCTTGGCCTTGGCCACTTCGCCTGCCCAGCCGTCGATGGTTTTATCCAGGTCGTTGCCGTTGCGCTGCATGGCGTCGGAGAACTGGTCACGGAACAGCTTGCCGATGTTGATGCCGTTGACGATGACGTTACGCACCTTCCACTCGCCGGCGATGTTCTCCAGGGTGTACTGCACCGGATACACGGCACCGTTGTTGCCCGTCACCTTCATGCCGACGCTGGCACGCTTGCCGTCATCGACCTTGGCAGGATCGACGACGATGCCCTGGTTGTTGTATTCCAGCAGGGCGTTGCCATAGAACTGCATCAGGCTGCGCTTGAAGTTTTCCTGGAAGCGCTGCATCTGCTCAGGCGTGGCCTTGCGCGAGTACTTGACGGTCATGATGCTGCGCGAAATACCGTCAGCGTCCACCACCGGGCCGAGGATGCGGTTGAGCGCATCGTAGAAGGCGCTGGGGTTGGACTTGTACTGCTCCTTGTTGGCCTTGAGGTCACCCAGCAGTTCGTTGGTCGTGCCTTGAACCACCTCGTGGGGCGTCTGTGCCGCCAGGGTCAGCAGGGGGAAGGCCGCCAGCAGGACCAGCAGGCCACGTCGCAGGATCGAAATCATGGAAACTCCTTAATTAGCCGGTTGCGCTTCTTTCGGTTCCTTGCCAACGGAGTTGAGCAGGAACTTGCCAATCAGATCTTCCAGCACCAGGGCCGACTGGGTGTCGTGGATGGTCGCGCCATCCTTGAGCACCTGATCTTCGCCGCCCACGCTGATGCCGATGTACTTCTCGCCCAGCAACCCGGCGGTCAGGATCGAGGCAGTGGAGTCGGTCGGCAGGTTGTCGACGGTCTTGTCCAGCTGCAGCGTCACCCGACCGGTGTAGGAATCACGGTCCAGATCGATGGCGGTGACCTTGCCGATCGTCACACCGGCCATGGTCACTTTAGCTCTGACCGTCAAACCGGCGATATTGTCGAAGTACGCATAAACTTTGTAGGTATCACTGCTCGGGCTGGCCGACAGCCCGCTGACACGCAGGGCCAGCAGCAGCAGCGCCAGGATCCCGGCCAGGAGGAACAGGCCGACACCGATTTCCAGGGTGCGGTTTTGCATCAGAAATCTCCAAACATCAAGGCGGTCAGAATAAAGTCCAGACCCAGGACTGCCAACGAGGCATAGACCACGGTCTTGGTGGTGGCGCGGCTGATCCCTTCTGAGGTGGGCTCACAGTCGTACCCCTGGAACACGGCAATCCAGGTGGTGACGAAGGCGAACACCAGGCTCTTGATCAAGCCGTTCAACACGTCGTCGGTAAAGGAAACACTGTTCTGCATGTTGGCCCAGAACGAGCCCTCGTACACGCCCAGCCAGTCGACTGCGACCCACGAACCACCCCAGATGCCGACCACGCTGAAGATCAGCGCCAACAGCGGCAGCGAGATGAAACCGGCCCACAATCGCGGCGCGATGATGTACTTGAGCGGGTCGACGCCAATCATCTCGAGGCTAGACAACTGCTCGGTGGACTTCATGTTGCCGATCTCGGCGGTCAGCGCGGAGCCCGCACGGCCAGCGAACAGCAAGGCGGTCACCACCGGCCCGAGCTCACGCAGCAGGGTCAAGGCAACCATCTGCCCGACCGCCTGCTCCGAACCGTACTTGGTCAGGATGCTGTAACCCTGCAGCGCCAGCACCATGCCGATGAACACACCGGACACGGCAACGATCGCCAGCGACAGCACGCCCACCGAATACAGCTGCTTGGTCAGCAGCTGGAAACCACCGCCAATGCCGCCACGCCCGACCAGCGCGTGAAACAGGAACAGGCAGGAACGCCCGAGCACCGCCACCACGTCGATCGCCGAGCGACCGAACAGGCGAACACGTTCGAGTAAGGATTTTCTGCGCATCAACGCGCCCCCAGCAGGTCGGCGCGGTAATCAGGCGCGGGAAAGTGGAAGGGTACCGGACCGTCCGGATCGCCCTTCATGAACTGGCGAATACGCGGGTTGTCCGAGCCCATCAGTTCGTCGGGCGTGCCCTGCCCCAGCACCTGACCATCACCGACCACGTAGATATAGTCGGCAATGCTGGCGGTTTCGGCCAGGTCGTGGGAAACGACAATGCTGGTGATGCCCAGTGCATCGTTGAGCAGGCGGATCAGGCGCACCAATACGCCCATGGCGATCGGGTCCTGGCCGACGAACGGCTCGTCATACATGAGGATCTGCGGGTCCAGGGCAATCGCACGGGCCAACGCCACCCGGCGCTTCATGCCACCGGACAGCTCGTCGGGCATCAGGTCGATGGCTCCGCGCAGGCCCACGGCCTGCAGCTTCATCAGCACGATGTCACGGATCATTTCTTCCGACAGCTGGGTATGCACGCGCAGCGGGAAGGCGACGTTCTCGAACACATCGAGGTCAGTGAACAGCGCGCCACTCTGAAACAGCACGCCCATCTGCTTGCGCGCGTCGAACAGGTCGCTGCGCGACAGCGTCGGCAGATTCTGCCCCGCTACCCACACCTCACCACCGGACGGGCGCAACTGCGCGCCCATCAGGCGTAGCAACGTGGTCTTGCCGCAACCCGATGGCCCCATGATGCCGGTGACCTTGCCGCGCGGGATGCGGATGTCGACATTGCTGAAAATGCTGCGCGAACCGCGCTTGAAGGATACCCCCTTCAACTCGACCGCGTAGGCGCTATCCACACTCATCTAGACTCCTTGCTAGTGCAGCCTCGTCCTAATGGACGCCGGCCCTCTTCTTGAAGGCACACGCGCCCGTGGCAGGCCGAATAGCGGCGAACTATAGCACCGCTGACAGCGCCGCCCCAAGGCCGGGGAGCGAGTCGTTCAGCCCTGAGACAGGCTTTGATGACATTCGTCACAGCAATCGAAAGGGTGAGGGTTTCTTTCATTGCGGCTATAATCGCCGCCTTTTCATCAGGCATTGCTTTTTCGACATGAGCCAATCCAGCGAGCTGATCCAATCCGCCCAACGCACCTTGCGCCTGGAACTCGAGGCCGTAGAGGCCCTGTTGGCGCGCATCGACGACAATTTCGTCAAGGCCTGCGAACTGATCCTGGCAAGCACGGGCCGGGTCGTCGTGGTCGGCATGGGCAAGTCCGGGCACATCGGCAACAAGATCGCCGCCACCCTGGCCAGCACTGGCACGCCTGCGTTTTTCGTGCATCCGGCCGAAGCCAGCCATGGCGACATGGGCATGATCACTCGCGACGATGTCATCCTGGCCCTGTCGAACTCCGGCAGCACCGCCGAAATCGTCACACTGCTGCCCTTGATCAAGCGCCTGGGCATCAAGCTGATCAGCCTCACCGGCAACCCTGATTCGCCCCTGGCCCAGGCCGCCGAGGTCAACCTCGACGCCCGTGTTGCCCAGGAGGCCTGCCCGCTGAACCTGGCGCCGACCTCCTCCACCACGGCATCGCTGGTACTGGGCGATGCCCTGGCGATCGCCCTGCTCGAAGCCCGCGGCTTCACTGCCGAGGACTTCGCCTTCTCGCACCCCGGTGGCGCGCTGGGCCGTCGCCTGCTGCTCAAGGTCGAGAATGTCATGCACACCGGCGACGAACTGCCCCAGGTGGCACGCGGCACCCTGCTCAAGGACGCACTCCTTGAAATGTCCCGCAAAGGCCTGGGCATGACCGTGATCGTCGAAGCCAATGGCACCCTGGCCGGGGTGTTCACCGACGGCGACCTGCGCCGCAGCCTCGATCGCAATATCGACGTGCACACCACGCTGATCGACGACGTGATGACCGTGCACGGCAAGACTGCCCGCGCCGAGATGCTCGCTGCCGAAGCCCTGAAGATCATGGAAGACCACAAGATCGGCGCCCTGGTGGTCGTGGACCGCGACGACCGGCCGACCGGTGCCCTCAACATGCACGATCTGCTGCGCGCCGGAGTGATGTAAATGAACCAGAACCTCATGCAACGGGGCAAGGCCATCAAGCTGGCGGTGTTCGACGTCGACGGCGTGCTCACCGACGGTCGCCTTTATTTCCTCGAAGATGGCAGCGAATTCAAGACCTTCAACACCCTCGATGGCCAGGGCATCAAGATGCTCATGGCCTCGGGCGTAACCACCGCAATCATCAGCGGGCGCAAGACCCCGGTGGTCGAGCGCCGCGCGAAGAACCTCGGTATTCCTCACCTTTTCCAGGGCCGCGAGGACAAATTGGTGGTTCTTGACGGCCTGCTCGCCGAACTGGGCCTAAGCTATGATCAGGTCGCCTATCTGGGCGACGACCTGCCAGACTTGCCGGTGATTCGCCGCGTGGGCCTGGGCATGGCGGTAGCCAACGCCGCGCCGTTCGTTCGCCAGCACGCCCAGGGCGTGACCCAGGCGCGCGGCGGCGAAGGGGCCGCCCGTGAATTCTGCGAACTGATCATGCAGGCCCAGGGCACCCTGGACGCTGCCAACGCCAACTACCTGTAAGGCTGCCCATGTTCAGCAAGAAAGTCCGCAACTTTGCGCTGCTCGGGGTCATCGCCGCCCTGCTGGTGGCGATCGGCTACTGGAACGTCAGCCCGGAAAGCTTCCTCGACAAGCCGGTGAGCCAGGTCGACGATAGCGCTATCGACTACTACGCGACCAACGCCCACAGCCTGCAATTCTTGCCCGACGGCAAACTGCAGTATGAAATGACCGCCGACAAGGTCGAGCACCTCAAGGCCAGCGAAATCACCCTGCTGACCACGCCCGACCTGCATATGTACCGCGGCACCGAGTACCCATGGCACGTGCAGAGCGCCCGCGCCGAGGTCAACCCGGACGGTACCGAGGTCGAGCTGATCGACCAGGTACGCGTTGCCCGCACCGACGAAAAGCAGCGTGAGACCATCATTACCAGCTCACGCATGACCGTGTTCCCGCAGAAGCAATATGCGCAGACCGAGCAAGCCGTTAGAATCGACGGCGCCGGTGGCACAACTACGGGCAAAGGAATGAAAGCGTATTTGAAAGAAGGCAGGATGGACCTGCTCTCTAACGTAAGAGGACAGTATGAGGCTCGTTAAAACCCTCCCCCTTTTGCTCAGCCTGAGCGCAGCACTGGGAAGCGCGAGCGCCTTCGCACTGCCGAACGACCGTGATCAGCCGATCCGTATCCAGGCCGACAATGCCCATCTGGACGACAAGCAGGGTGTGGCCACCTACACCGGCGATGTGATCATCACCCAGGGCTCGATGAAAATCACTGGCAACACCGTGACCATCACCCGCTCCGCCACCGGCGATATCGACGTGGTGACCTCGGTAGGCAACCTGGCCTACTTCGAGCAGCAACAGAGCGCCGCCAAGCCGGACAAGATGAAGGGCTGGGGTGTGACTATCCAGTACCAGTCGCAGAAGGACCTGGTGATCCTCACCGACCGCGCCAAGGTCGAAAACGAAGGCAACACCACCGAAGGCGAGAAAATCGTCTACAACACCCAGACCCAGGTGGCGACCGCCGGTCGCGGTGGCAACGTGACTACACCGCGTCAGCGTATCGACATGGTGATCCAGCCCAAGAAGAAGGCCGAGTAAATGGCAACCCTTAAAGCCCAGCACCTGGCCAAGAGCTACAAGGGTCGGCAGGTCGTGCGCGATGTCAGCCTGTCGATCGACAGTGGCCAGATCGTCGGCCTGCTCGGCCCCAACGGCGCCGGCAAGACCACCTGCTTCTACATGATCGTCGGCCTGGTCCAGGCTGAGCAAGGGCGCGTGCTGATCGACAACCTCGATGTCAGCCACCAGCCCATGCACGGTCGCGCCCGCGCCGGTATCGGCTACCTGCCGCAGGAAGCTTCGATCTTCCGCAAGCTGTCGGTGGCCGACAACATCATGGCGATCCTCGAGACCCGCAAGGAACTCGACCGCGACGGCCGCCGCAAGGAGCTGGAAAGCCTGCTGCAGGAATTCCATATCAGCCACATCCGCGACAACCTCGGCATGAGCCTCTCGGGTGGCGAACGCCGCCGCGTCGAGATCGCCCGGGCCTTGGCAACCGCACCGAAGTTCATCCTGCTGGACGAACCCTTCGCGGGTGTCGACCCGATTTCGGTCGGCGACATCAAGCAGATCATCCACCATCTCAAGGCCAAGGGCATCGGTGTACTGATCACCGACCACAACGTGCGCGAGACCTTGGATATCTGCGAAACCGCTTATATCGTCAATGATGGCCGACTGATCGCCGAAGGCGATGCCGAGACCATCCTGGCCAACGACCTGGTCAAAGAGGTTTACCTGGGTCACGAGTTCCGACTCTGACCCCGGGACGCACCTGGAGCACCGGCAAATAACCCTTGACGGGGTTTAAGTTGTTACGGTGCTCTAGGCAAACGCTACAATTTAAGGCATAAAACTTGCTTGAATTTGGCGCTCCGGCGCCCTCGTGTAGTGGATGGCGCATGCGCGCCGGCGAACAAGGTATTAAGCCCCTGCCATGAAACCATCGCTCGTCCTAAAAATGGGCCAGCAACTGACGATGACTCCTCAGTTGCAACAGGCCATCCGCCTCCTCCAGCTGTCCACCCTGGACCTCCAACAGGAAATCCAGGAAGCGCTGGAGTCGAACCCGATGCTCGAACGTCAGGAAGACGGCGAGGACTTCGACAATAGCGACCCGATGGCCGATAACGCCGAGAGCAAACCGGCCGCCGAAGCCCAGGACAACAGCTTCCAGGAAAGCACCGCCAGTGCCGAAAACCTGGAAGACGGTGAGTGGAGCGAGCGCATCCCCAACGAGCTGCCGGTCGACACCGCCTGGGAAGACATCTACCAGACCAGCGCCAGCAGCCTGCCAAGCAACGATGACGACGAGTGGGACTTCACCACCCGCACATCGGCCGGCGAGAGCCTGCAAAGCCACCTGCTGTGGCAGCTGAACCTGGCGCCGATGTCCGATACCGATCGCCTGATCGCCGTCACTCTGATCGACAGCATCAATGGCCAGGGCTACCTGGAAGACACCCTGGAGGAGATCTGCGCCGGTTTCGACCCTGAACTGGATATCGAGCTGGACGAGGTCGAAGCGGTCTTGCACCGCATCCAGCAGTTCGAGCCTGCCGGCGTCGGTGCACGCAACCTCGGCGAATGCCTGCTGTTGCAACTGCGTCAGCTGCCGGCCAGCACCCCCTGGATGGCCGAGGCCAAGCGCCTGGTCACCGACTTCATCGACCTGCTGGGTGGCCGCGACTACAGCCAGCTGATGCGGCGCATGAAGATCAAGGAAGACGAACTGCGCCAGGTCATCGAACTGGTGCAAAGCCTCAACCCGCGCCCCGGTTCACAGATCGAATCGAGCGAGCCCGAGTACGTCGTGCCCGACGTCATCGTGCGCAAGGACAGTGAGCGCTGGCTGGTCGAGCTGAACCAGGAGGCGATCCCGCGGCTGCGCGTCAACCCGCAGTACGCAGGCTTTGTCAGACGCGCCGACACCAGCGCCGACAACACCTTCATGCGCAACCAGCTGCAGGAAGCGCGCTGGTTCATCAAGAGCCTGCAGAGCCGCAACGAAACGCTGATGAAGGTCGCCACGCAGATCGTCGAGCATCAGCGCGGTTTTCTCGACCATGGCGACGAAGCGATGAAGCCCTTGGTGCTGCATGACATTGCCGAAGCGGTGGGCATGCACGAGTCGACCATTTCGCGGGTCACCACGCAGAAATACATGCACACGCCCCGCGGTATCTACGAACTGAAATACTTTTTCTCAAGCCATGTGAGCACCGCCGAAGGCGGAGAATGCTCGTCCACGGCGATCCGCGCGATCATCAAGAAACTGGTTGCGGCGGAAAATCAGAAAAAGCCATTGAGTGACAGCAAGATCGCTGGTTTACTGGAGGCACAAGGCATCCAGGTAGCCCGTCGCACCGTCGCCAAGTACCGCGAGTCTCTCGGCATCGCACCGTCGAGCGAGCGCAAGCGACTGATGTAGCCCCTGGTATGTGCCACAGCATTTGCGGGGCAGGTGCAAGACCTGCCTCTTTATGATGCACGGGCAACAAAGGAGAAGCTGTATGCAAGTCAACATCAGTGGACACCATGTAGAAGTCACCCCGCCGCTGCGCGACTATATCGAGCAGAAACTCAAGCGCCTGGAGGGTCACTTCGACAAGATTACCAACGTGCAGGTCATCATGAAGGTCGAGAAGCTGCAGCAGAAGGTCGAAGCGACCCTGCAGATTCCTGGCGGTGAAGTGGTCGCCAACGCGGAACACGAAGACATGTATGCAGCGATCGACGCCTTGGCCGACAAGCTCGACCGCCAACTGAAAAAACACAAGGAAAAACAGCAAAGCCTGCTGCAAGGCACGGCTGCCCGCTGATCCCCCTCATCCATGATCCGACTTGAAACCATCCTGACCCCCGGCCGTTCCCTCGTGAACGTGCCGGGCGGCAGTAAGAAGCGCGCCCTCGAAAAGGTCGCCACTGTCATCGCCGACCAAGTGCCAGAACTGGAGATGCAAGACGTCTTCGAAAAACTGGTCGCCCGTGAAAAACTCGGCTCGACCGGGTTCGGCAACGGCATCGCCATCCCCCACTGCCGGCTCGAAGGATGCACCGCCCCCGTCAGCGCCTTGCTGCACCTGGAGGCACCGATCGACTACGACGCCATCGATGGCGCACCCGTGGACCTGCTGTTCGTCCTGCTGGTGCCCGAAGCTGCCACCGATGCGCACCTGGAACTGCTGCGCCAGATTGCCAGCATGCTCGATCGCAAAGAGGTTCGTGATCGTCTGCGTGCAGCCAGCAGTAACGAGGCCCTGTACCAGGTTGTCCTGGACGTCCAGAGCGAGCCCTGAACATGCGTCTGATCATCGTTAGCGGCCGGTCCGGCTCCGGCAAGAGCACCGCCCTCGATGTGCTGGAAGACAACGGTTTCTATTGCATCGACAACCTGCCCGCCGGCCTGCTACCGCAGCTGGCGGAAAACGCGTTGATCAATACCGAGTTGCTGCAACCCAAGGTCGCTGTGTCGATTGACGCGCGCAACCTGCCCAGCCACCTGTCGCGTTTCCCCGAACTGCTCGAAGAGGCCCGAGCGCGGCACATCCAATGCGACGTGCTGTACCTGGACGCCGACGAAGATACGCTGCTCAAACGCTTCTCCGAGACGCGCCGGCGCCACCCACTGACCAATGCCAACCGTTCCCTGGCAGAGGCAATACGGGTCGAGAGCGACATGCTGGGGCCGATCTCCGATCTGGCTGACCTGAAAATCGACACTACCAGCCTAAACCTTTACCAACTGCGCGACTCGATCAAGCTGCGCCTGCTCAACCAGCCAGAGCCTGGCACTGCGTTTCTGGTCGAATCGTTCGGCTTCAAGCGCGGCATGCCGGTCGATGCCGACCTGGTGTTCGATGTGCGCTGCCTGCCCAACCCCTATTGGAAGCCCGAGCTGCGTGAGCACTCCGGCCTCGATCAGCCGGTGATCGACTACCTCGCCGCCCAGCCGGATGTCGAAGAGATGTTCAACGACATTTCCAGCTACCTGCTCAAATGGCTGCCCCGCTTCGCCGCCAGCAACCGCGCCTACGTCACCATCGCCATCGGCTGCACCGGCGGCCATCACCGCTCGGTGTACCTGACCGAACGCCTCGGCGAGTTGCTGCAGCAATCACTGAAAAACGTCCAGGTCCGCCACCGCGACCTCTAGCCCACAGGATCCACCCCACGATGCCCGCCTGCGAAATCACCATCATCAACAAGCTGGGCCTGCATGCCCGGGCGGCAGCCAAGTTCGTCGGCGTGGCCGGGCGCTTCCCCTGCCAGGTGCGCGTGGGCCGCGCGCCCGACAAGCTGGTGGACGGCAAAAGCATCATGGCAGTGATGATGCTCGCGGCAGGCAAAGGCACCCAGGTGCACCTGCTGACCGAAGGCGAACAGGACAACGAAGCGCTGGAAGCTTTGATCGAGCTGATCAACAACTACTTCGACGAAGGCGAGTAAACCGCTCAGGACATCGCGGTGTCCATCACCATCATCAGGCAGAAACCGATACACAGCCCCAGGCTGGCCAAGCGGTGATGCCCATTGCTGCGCGACTCAGGGATGATTTCCTGGGTCACCACCAACAGCATCGCTCCCGCCGCACACGCCAACCCCAAAGGCAGCAGCAGTTCGGCTACGTTGACCAGCCAGGCACAGATCACCGCAGCCACGGGTTCCACCAGGCCTGAAGCGGCTCCGATCAGAAACGCCTTGAACCGCGGCATGCCCGCCCCCGCCAGCACCAGCGCTATCACCAGGCCCTCAGGCACATCCTGCAAGGCGATGCCCATGGCCAGGCTGTCGGCATCCGCCATACCGCCACCCGCCGACACGCCGATGGCCATGCCTTCAGGAATGTTGTGGGCAATGATGGCAATCACGAACAGCCAGATTCGCGCGGCGATCACTGGCTGGTTATCCGTGCCGACCAAGGCTTCCGGCGAGGCGCCGGAAACCTTGAGGTCGACCAGAAACAAGCACAAGGCGCCGAACATCAAGCCAAAGCTGATCAGGCCGCCCGCGCCCCAGGGGCTGAAGCCGATACCTTGAGCCGCTTCCAACCCCGGAATGATCAGGGAAAACGCGGTGGCCGCCAGCATCACGCCGGCGCCGAAGCCCAGCAGTGTGTCGGCCAGGGCCACCGGCATATTACGTATCACCAACACCGGTACCGCGCCCAGCGCCGTCCCCAACGCGCACAGTGCGCCCCCCTCGAGGGCGCGCAACATGCGCGGTTCCAGGCCCAGCCAGGCAATGCCCTGCACCATCAACAGCGCAGTGCCGACCAGCAACAGCAAGGTTCCTATCGCCAGGCGAAACAGACGCACGCTGCTGACGGACAACACCTGTGAACGCATACCGGATCGACTCACTTCAAGGCTTCGAGATAACGACGTTCTACTTCCGCCCAGTCGACGACGTTGTAGAAGGCACCGATGTATTCAGGGCGACGGTTCTGGTACTTGAGGTAGTAAGCGTGTTCCCACACGTCCAACCCCAGGATCGGCGTATTACCGTGCATCAGCGGGCTGTCCTGGTTGCCGCTGCTTTCAACCACCAGCTTGTTTTCCGGGGTGACGCTGAGCCAGGCCCAACCACTGCCGAAGCGGCTCAGTGCCGCTTTGGTGAACGCGTCCTTGAAGGCGTCGAAACCACCTAGCTCGGCTTCGATTGCCTTGGCCACCTGACCGTGCGGCTGGCCGCCACCCTGTGGTGCCATCACGGTCCAGAACAGCGTGTGGTTGGCGTGACCACCCCCTTGGTTGATCACCGCAGCCTGCAGCTTCTCTGGCAACTGCTTGACCGCGCCGACCAACTGCTCCACCGGCCACTCGGCCCATTCGGTGCCTTCGATAGCGGTGTTGAGGTTGTTGATATAGGTCTGGTGATGCTTGCTGTGGTGAATCTCCATGGTCTGGGCATCGATGTGCGGTTCCAGCGCATCGTAGGCATAGGGCAACGCAGGCAAGGTGTGTGGCATGTCAGTGGATTCCGTAAGCGTGGGGTCTGGGTGTCACGTCTGCCTTCGCGGCCAGCGCGCTGGCCTCGGGTGCGTGACGGTTGAGCAGGCGCTCGGTGCGCGGGTACTGGCCGTACTCGGCGATGAAATTCAGCAACTCGGTGTAGGTGCGCCCACTGTGGCGCAGCGCGGCATCGCGCAGCGCCTGGGGCAAGCGGGCCTCCTGGCTGGCCTGCAGCAGGCGCTGATGCGCAGAGCACAGGTAGTCGGCGCTCTCGTGCGGCTGGTTCAGGCGCAGGTGCAGGTCGGCCAGGTTGTGGTGAGCGATGACGAACACCGCCACCGCTTCGTCGACGTCATGCCAGCGCTCGAACAGCACCTGGGCCAGCGCCAGGGCTTGCAGGTAGTGTTCCCGTGCATCGACCCACTCACCTTGCTCGAACAGGTGGTTGGCCATTTCGGTGGTGCGTTTCCAGTGCTGCATGGCGTGTCTCCTGCGCCGGGGTCAGATCCCGCCGGCGGTGAGTTTTTCCGGGTCGAGCAGCGCTTCCAGTTGGTCGCGCGACAAGTCGGTATGCTCCAGCGCCACATCGATGATCGGGCGGCCCTGCTTGTAGGCGGTCTTGGCGATTTCGGCGGCCTTGAGATAGCCGATGATCGGGTTCAGCGCCGTGACCAGGATCGGGTTGCGCGCCAGCGCCTCCTTGAGCTTGCCTTCATTGACCTTGAACGTGGCGATGGCCTTGTCGGCCAGCAAGCGGCTGACGTTGGCCATCAGTTCGATGCTTTCCAGCAGGTTGCGGGCGATCACCGGCAGCATCACGTTCAGCTCGAAGTTGCCCGACTGTCCAGCGATGGCGATGGTCGCGTCATTGCCGATGACCTGCGCAGCCACCATGGCAGTGGCTTCCGGGATCACTGGGTTGACCTTGCCCGGCATGATCGAAGAGCCAGGCTGCAGGCCTTGCAGTTCAATCTCGCCAAGGCCGGCCAACGGGCCGGAGTTCATCCAGCGCAGGTCGTTGGCGATTTTCATCAGCGCCACCGCAGCAGTCTTGAGCTGGCCGGAAAGGGCTACGGCGGTGTCCTGCGAGCCGATCAGGGCAAACAGGTTCTGCCCAGGGGTGAACTCGACCTGGGTCAGGGCACTGAGCTGGCGCGCGAAGCCGGCAGCGAACTGTGGGTGGGCGTTGATGCCCGTCCCCACCGCCGTGCCACCCTGGGCCAGCGCCTGCAGGCTCGGCAGGGTCGCCTCGATGTGCGCCTGCGCACCTTTGATTTGTGCTGCCCAGCCGTCGAGCACCTGGCTCATGCGCACGGGCATGGCGTCCATCAGGTGGGTACGGCCGGTTTTGACGAATGGGTGTACCTGCTGCGATTTGGCCTCGATCACCTGTACCAGGTGACGCAACGCTGGCAGCAGTTGCTCGTGCAGCGCCAGGGCGGCACTGACATGGATGGTGGTCGGGATGATGTCGTTGCTGCTCTGGCCGCAGTTCACATGGTCGTTGGCATTGACCGCATTACCCAGCACGCGGGTCGCCAGGGTGGCGATCACCTCGTTGGCGTTCATATTCGAACTGGTGCCGGAACCGGTCTGGAACACATCCACCGGGAAATGCTGGATGAAATCTTCCGCCAGCAGTTGTTCGACTGCCTTGACGATGGCCTGACCTTGCTCCGCGCTCACCTGCTCCAGCTCGATGTTGGCCTTGGCCGCTGCGGCCTTGGCCAGCAGCAATGCGCGAATGAACTGGGCCGGCATGCGCTGGCCGCTGACCGGGAAGTTGTCGACCGCGCGCTGGGTCTGGGCGCCATACAGGGCCTCGGCAGGCACCTGCAGCTCACCCATGCTGTCACGCTCGATACGGGTATTACTCATCGTCTAATCCTTGCATCAGTTCATCGGGAGAAATCGAAGGCAGCAGCACGCAATTGGCCAATTGCAGGGCGTAGGGCTGCCAGCGCTGGTTCTGTTCGCGGCGGTCGAGGTTGCGCAGGTCGAGCAAGGGTCGCCAGGCCTGGTCCAGGCACAGGCAGCGCCAATGCCAGGGCAGCATGCGGTCGCAAGCGGTATCCAGGAGCAGGCGAAAGGAGGTCAGGGCCACCGTCCATGGCAAGGTTTCGGTGCAGCACACCAGGTAGCGGCCTTCGGCCAGGTAGTGCTCGATCAGGCGCGGCTCATCGGGCTCGAGCGCGCAGCGAATGCGCCGGCTGAGCCAGCGCCAGTTTTCCAGGTAGGGCAACTCGTGGAGGACGGATTTCATGAACACCATCGCCAAGCAACTGGGTAATGATATTCATTATTAAGTGATAAATAGAATCACTTCAAGAGGGCATCGACCAAAGCAAGGAGTAAGCAGGTATAAAAAAACCCGGCGCGCAGGCCGGGTTTTGTAGATCAGGCGGCCATTCAGCTGCCGGCAACGGTCATCCGTTCGATCAGCACCGAGCCCGTGTGAATATTGCTGCGGGTCTCAAGATCGCTACCGATCGCCACGATTTGCTGGAACATGTCCTTCATGTTCCCGGCGATGGTCACTTCCTGGACCGCATGCTGGATCTCGCCGTTCTCGACCCAGAAGCCTGCAGCCCCACGCGAATAGTCGCCCGTGACCATGTTCAGGCCATGCCCCATCAACTCGGTCACCAACAAGCCACGCCCCATCCGGCGGATCAGGGCCGCCTGGTCCTCGACGCCGTGGGTCACATACAGGTTGTGCACACCACCGGAGTTGGCCGTGCTGGGCAGGCCGAGCTTGCGCCCGGAATAGGTCCCCAGCAGGTACGACACCAGCTCACCCTTGTCGACGAACGGTTTGGCGTAGGTCGCCAGGCCGTCACCGTCGAACGCAGCACTGCCCAAGGCCCGGGGAATATGCGGGCGCTCATCGAGGGTCAGCCAGCTTGGGAACAGCCGCTGCCCGATAGTGCCTTCAAGGAACGACGACTTGCGGTACAGGTTGCCGCCGGAAATGGCCGACAGGAAGCTGCCAAACAGGCCGCCGGCGAGCTCTGCCGAGAACAGCACCGGCACTTCGCACGTCGGCACCGGGCGCGCGCCGAGGCGGCTGGCCGCACGCTGGGCCGCACGCTGGCCGATGCTGCGCGGGTCGGCCAACAAATTGCCCTGGCGGTTTACGTCATACCAGTAGTCACGCTGCATCTGGCCATCACCCTCGGCGATCATCACGCAGCTCAGGCTGTGTCGGGTCGAGGCGTAGCTGCCGATGAAGCCGTGGCTGTTGCCATACACTCGGCACCCTTGGTGAGTGTTGAGCGTGGTGCCATCGGCATTGAGAATGCGTGAATCGGCGTCGAACGCCGCGGCCTCGCAAGCCAGGGCCATCTCGATCGCCTTCTCGGGTTCGATGTCCCAGTCGTGGTAAAGGTCCAGGTCCGGGATATCGCGGGCCATCAGGGCGGCGTCGGCCAAGCCGGAGCATTCGTCTTCGGACGTATGCTTGGCGATCGCCAGCGCGGCGGCTACGGTTTCGCGGATCGCCTCGGGGCCACTTGCCGAGGTACTGGCGGAGCCTTTGCGCTGGCCGACATAGAGGGTGATGCCAAAGCCCTGGTCACGGTTGAACTCGACCGTTTCGACCTCGCGCTGACGCACCGTGGTGGACAGGCCTTGCTCCAGCGAGACCGCCACTTCGCAGGCACTGGCGCCCTGGCGACGCGCTTCGGCGATGATCGCTTCGACCTGCTCCTGCAAGGCTGGCAGGTCTTTCGGACCTACGCTCTGGACTGCACTCATGGTTCTCTCCACTCAAATTCTGCGTTCGGCGAGGGTCATTCTACGACCGGGCCGGACAAGCGGCCCCCGACTGGTTATCATGGCGGCGATTTCTAGCGGACTGCCACCATGGTTGATTCAAACGACGACGCCTTCGACGGCGAAAAAAGCAAAACCCAGATCAAGCGCGAACTGCATGCACTGGTCGAACTCGGCGAGCGCCTCACTACGCTCAAGGCCGACACCCTGGCACGCCTGCCGTTGACCGACGAGCTGCGCAAGGCGCTGGCCGAGGCCAGCAAGCACACCGCTCACGGTGCCCGCAAACGCCACATGTCGTTTGTCGGCAAGCTGATGCGTGTGCAGGACCTGGATGCCATCCATGCCTTGCTCGAACAGATGGACAGCTCGACCCGCCAGTACAACGAGCGTTTCCACGGCCTGGAGCGCTGGCGCGACCGGTTGATCGACGGCAATGACGAAGACCTCGAACGCTTCGTCAACGAGTACCCCGATACCGATCGCCAGCAAATGCGCTCGCTGATCCGCCATGCCCAGCACGAGAAGGCGCGTAACAAACCGCCTGCCGCCGCGCGCAAGGTGTTCAAGTACATCCGCGACCTCGACGAGCTGCAGCGCGGATTGCGCTGATTGCCCAGGGGCTGCTGCGCAGCCCCCACACCTGTCACGCCCCGGTCCCGCCGACGGTAATCGCATCGAGTTTCAACGTCGGCTGCCCAACCCCTACCGGCACCGACTGCCCATCCTTGCCGCACGTGCCGACGCCACTGTCCAGCGCCAGGTCATTGCCGACCATCGACACCCGGCTCATCGCCTCCGGCCCGTTGCCAATCAGCGTTGCACCCTTGACCGGCGCGGTGATCTTGCCGTCTTCGATCAGGTAAGCCTCACTGGTGGAGAAGACGAACTTGCCGCTGGTGATATCCACCTGGCCACCGCCCAGGTTGGCGCAATAGATGCCCCTCTTCACCGAAGCGATGATTTCCTGCGGGTCGCTTTCGCCCGCGCGCATGTAGGTGTTGGTCATGCGCGGCATCGGCAGATGGGCGTAGGATTCGCGGCGGCCATTGCCGGTCACGGCCATGCCCATCAGGCGGGCGTTCAGTTTGTCCTGCATGTAGCCTTTGAGCACACCGTTCTCGATCAGCGTGGTGCACTCGGTCGGGGTGCCTTCGTCATCCACGCTCAACGAACCGCGGCGGCCTTCAAGGGTGCCGTCGTCGACGATGGTGCACAGTTTCGACGCCACCTGCTCACCGATCCGGCCGCTGAACGCCGAGCTGCCCTTGCGGTTGAAGTCGCCTTCCAGGCCATGGCCCACCGCTTCATGCAACAGTACGCCCGACCAGCCCGGCCCCAGCACCACGGGCAAGGTGCCCGCCGGGGCAGGAATCGCCTCCAGGTTCACCAGGGCCTGACGCAACGCCTCACGGGCATAACCCATGACCTTCTCTTCGGTGAAGAAGCGGTAGTCGGTACGCCCGCCGCCACCCTGGCCACCGCGCTCGCGGCGGCCATTGTGTTCGACGATGACGCTGACGTTGAAGCGCACCAGCGGGCGCACGTCGGCGGCCAGGCTGCCATCGGCCGCCGCGATGAGAATGCGCTCCCAGACCCCGGCCATGCTCACGCTGACCTGCTGGATACGCGGGTCCAGCGCGCGGGTGGCGGCATCGACACGCTTGAGCAGGTCGACCTTTTCGGCCCGACTGAGCACATCCAGGGGGTTGTCCGGCGCATACAGGGCCGTCACATCCTGGCTGCGGAAAGCCTGGACCGTACCATTCTGCCCGGCACGGGAGATCGAACGCGCGGCACGGGCCGCCGAGGTCAGTGCCTCCAGGTTGATGGCGTTGCTGTAGGCGAAGCCGGTCTTTTCACCGGACTGGGCACGCACGCCCACGCCTTGGTCGAGGTTGAAGCTGCCCTCTTTGACGATGCCGTCCTCCAGCGCCCAGGTTTCCGAGATCTGGCCCTGGAAATACAAGTCGGCGGCATCGATGCCCGGGCCGGCCAACTCACCCAGCACAGCCTGCAGGCTGTCCAGGGTCAACCCGCCTGGGGCCAGGAGCTGCTCGCTGACGGTGGATAACATCTGGCTCATAGTCACTCCGAGGTGTGCGCAGGCCGCAAGGCGTCCTGCGAGAAAAAGCGCCGGTGCGAAACCACCGTCATGCGCGCCCGAATGGACGCTTGTTCATCAGTGTCGCGCTCGGCGAGCAATACCGCTTCGCCCTGCGCCTGCTGCGCAACGATCCGCCCCCAAGGGTCGACGATCGCTGCATGCCCATGGGTTTCCCGTGGGCCTGGATGGGTGCCGCCCTGCGCTGCGGCCAACAGGTAGCATTGGGTCTCGATGGCACGCGCGCGAATCAGCACGTCCCAGTGCGCCGCGCCCGTCACCGCAGTGAAGGCGGCTGGCGCGCAGATCAGCTCGGCCCCGGCAGCGCGCAAGGCACTGTACAACTCGGGGAAGCGCAGGTCATAGCATACGCTCAGGCCCAAGCGCCCCACCGGGGTATCGGCCACCACCACCTGCGCGCCATGGGCATAGTCGTCGGACTCACGGTAACGGCCTCGGTTGTCGGCGACGTCCACGTCGAACAGGTGCAACTTGTCGTAGCGTGCCGCCACTTCACCGTGCTCGTCGATCAGCAGTGAGCAGGCATGGGCCTTGGCATCAGGCTGGCCGACCGGTGGCAACGGCAAGGTGCCGGCAACAATCCATAACTTGAGGTCGCGCGCGGTGCGTTTCAACCATGGCAGGATCGGCCCTTCGCCCAAGGCTTCGGCGCGGCCGATCGCTGCAGCATCCTTGCGCCCCATGGCGGCGAAGTTTTCTGGCAGCACGGCCAGGCGTGCGCCACCGAGCGCGGCCTGTTCAAGCAGGGCGCCGGCACGCTGCAGGTTGGCCAGCACGTCGTCCTGGCTGACCATCTGGATCACCGCTGCCTTCATGAAGACTCCTAGCGCGATTTCTCGAAAGGTTTCACAAATGTGATTCTAGGCTCTTTCCACGGCCCCTCGACGCGGTAATGCACGCTAGCAAAGCGTGATACCCGGTCGCCGATCAAGCGATCGACCAGGAACAGCGCGCCCCCCACCGCAGGTGCGCCGATGATCAGGGCGGCCAGCGGCAGGTTGTTGGTCACCGGCAGGCTCACCTGCAGGTTGGCATCCACCCGGTCACGGACCAGGTCGAGGGTACCGTCGAGCTCGAAGTTGCTCGACGGGCCAGTAACGGTAATCGGCTCGCGGGTCACGTAGACGCCATTGCTGGCCACCAGCAGGCCCTTGACCCGATCATAGGCCAGGCCTTTGTCGAACAGGTCGGAGAAGTCCAGGCGCAGGCGGCGGCCGATGGAGTTGAAATTGAGCAGGCCGAACACGCGCAGGGCCTGGGCACTGCCTTCGACTTCGACGAACTGGCCGGTGCGCAGGGCGGCATCCATGCTCCCGGAGAAGCGGTTCAAGCCCACCCAGGCAGGTGAGCCCGGCCAGCGGCCGTCGACATCCAGGCGGAAATCGCGGCTGGTCACGGTAGGGGCAAACCCCCACGCCTTGAGCACATCGGCCAGGTTCTTGCCGTCCAGGCGCCCTTTGTACCAGCTACTGCTGCTGCCCGGCGGGCCTTCCCAGCCACCGCCGCCATCGATGCGCAGGCCCTTGAAGTCAAGGTCGATATCGTCTGCCGATACGCCACGCGCGGTCGGGCGCAACTTGATCGATGCGCTGCCGTAGAGGTCGTCGCCACGGTAGAGCTTGTCGATGCTCAGGTCCAGGGCAGGCACCTTGCGCGGGTCGAATGATGCCAACGGGTCGGGCCCCTCCTCGGCCTGCGCCTGGGCCGGGTCCGCCGCTGGCAGGCGCAAGGTCTGCAGGCGCACCGACATGGGCGCGGCCTTGGCGTCGGGTACGCGCGCGTTGCCGATGACTTCCTTGCTGTCCAGGCGCAGGTCCCACGCCGGGCCACCACGGGCCAGACGCACCACTGCCTGATTCAGGTCCATGCCGAAGGCTTTGAGCTGGCCGATGCTCAGGTCGACGCTTTGCAGGCTCTGCCGGGCACTACCGCCGGGGTCGTCACCGCCCAAGCTAGCCATCTGCGCTTGCCAGGGCGCCAGGTCCAGTGTTTCCAGGTGCCCGCGTACCCGCAGCCCCTGGCCGCTTGGCACTTGCGGCTGGCCTGTGCCCAGCAGCAGCTCACCGCGGCCCTGGGCCAGTTTGTCGCCGGGCGCGGCATAGGCAAAGCGTGCAAGGTCGGCATAGCTGGCGTCGAAGCGCCGCTCCTGGCCCTGCAGGTTCATGCTGAAGCGGCTGTCGCGGGTATCCGCCGCTGCCTTGCCGAAGGGGGCCGGCAAATTGATCGCCAACCCCTTGAGCGACGAGTTGACGTTCAGGCTGTTGTCCCGGCTACCCAGGTTGACCTGCAACTGATAGGGCAGGTCGCCCGAGGCAGGCAGCGCCTGGTTGAACTGCAGCCACTCGGTCAGCGCTTTCAGCGAAACCTGGCCGCTGGCGTTGATGCGGGTCTGCATCTGCCCTGGCTCGCCCTCGGCGACGATCTGCGCAGTCACCGGTTTGCCGAATGCCTGCAGGCTGATGTCCTTGCCGCTCAGGCCCTTGTCGAAGTCGAAACTGAAGTCGCCCTTCAGGCGGTTCAGCTCCAGGCTTGGCGGGGCCACCTTGAGGCGGGCATCAGCGGTGGCGAAGTCCACCTTGACCTTGGGCCGCTGCCCATGTGCCAGGGGGATATCGAGTTTGACCTTGCCCTTGAGCGGGCCCTCGCCTTCCCACCCGGCGAAGATCTCACCCGTGCCGATCGGGGCTTCCTTGAGAATTTTCAGGCCGTCACCCAGGCTGCCGTCAAAATCGCCATCCAGGTACAGATGGCTGTGCTGGTCGCCTTCGACGTGGGGGATGTCGACACTGACGTCACTGACTTTGGTATCGAGCAGCAGGCCATGGTGGGCCTTGATGCGCACACCACTGTCTTCGATCAGCACGTCACCATCGACCTGCTGCACTTGAGGCCAGCCGGGCTGGAAGTCCAGCGCCGCGTCACGCACCTTGAAGAACAGGCTGATACTGCGAGCCTCCGGGGCGGCGCCGTGGTTCAGCGATCCCTGGTACTGGAAGTAGCCCTCATCCACGGTGCCCTTGACGATCGCACTGCGCAGCCATTCGTCGAGGGCCGGGCTGAGCACTTCCGGCAAGTATTTGGCGGTGTATCGGCCATCGCCTTCGGTCAACCCGACGCGCAGGTCCATGTAGTCCTCGCGGCCCTCTTCGAACAGCAGGCGGATCAGGAAGTCACCGGCGATCTTGCCCTCCTCGCCCAGCACCTTGAGGTACGGCGCGACGAGGGTGAAGCCTTGCTTGTCGAGGGCCCAGGTCAGGCGGGCATTGGCCTGCTGGTAATGCCAAGGTTTGGCGAAGATCGGGTACAAGTGCAGCATGAAGGCCTCAGTGTCGAGCCGCAGCTCGCCATGGCCCAGGTCGCCGCTGATGCTGCCACTGACGTTGCCGGCCGCCGGGGCACCGTGGTAGGCGTTGAAACCGACCTGCTCCAGGTTGGCGGCAAATTGCAGCCGCTGGTCGCCCTCAGCCTTGGGCCGCGCCTCCAGGCGCAAGTTGCGCAGCGCGCCGGTGACCTTCAGGCCATCGACCACGGCCATGAGGTTATCCGGCAGCGGTGCCAAGGCATCGATCAATGGGGTCAGCGGAGTGAGGTCAAGGCGGTCGGCCTGCACTTCCCAGCGCTCGTCGGCGGGTGCCTGCCCAGGGCGCTGGCGTAACTGCAGATGGGTTTCCCAACGGGTCTTGCCGATGCTCATGGCCAGGGAATCGACACTCACATCGAAGCCTTGCGGGCTGCGTTGGAACCAAGCGGCCAGCGCCAGGTTGTCCAAGGTTGCGGCCTTGCGCCCGGCATACGCACCTTGCAGCGTTGGCGCATTGACACGGACCACCGCGTGTTGCAACTGGCCTTGGCGCCAGTCGACCCAGAACTCGCCCCCGGCGCGCAATGCGTCAGCCTGCCACTGGCCCAGCAGACGCGGCGGCAACCAGCGCGCCCAATCGCTCTGCGGCAGGCTCAGGTATGCCGCAACCTCAGCGTCTTGCCAGGCTTTGGCCGACGCGCGGCTGCGCAGGTTCAGCGCCAGGGGCTGGCCGTCCGGCAGGGTTGCGCGCACGTCGAGGGCCTGGCGCGAGGCACCTGCCTGCAGGCCGGCACTCACATACGTCAAGGTCAGGGGGTCGCGCTGCCAGGGCTGCAAGGTAACCTGGCTGTCGAATACATCGATACGCCCCAGTTGGCGCAAGCGCTGCAGCAACTCGGCGGGGTCGAGGGGGGCATCGTCTTTTTTCGGCAGCCCTTCGAGGTTCCAGGCGCCTTGCTCATCTTCGCGCAGGATCAGTTGCAAGCCGCCTAACTGAATACGCGCCAGGCGTACCTCGCGGGAGGTCAGGCTGGCCCACAAGTCCGGCACCAGCTTGACGTCGTCCAGGCGCAACGCGGTGGCGCCTTCGCCCAATTGCAGGTCGCGAACGCGCAGCACAGGCGCCAGCCCGCTCCAGCGCCCCTCAAGGGCACCGACATGCACTGGCAGGCCCAACGCCTGTTCGGCCTTGCTCTCGACATCGGCTCGGTACTCGGCCACCAACGGCACCAATTGCCGGCCGAGGCTGACATACAACGCCACCAGCACCGCCAGCAGCGCACACAAGCCCAGCCCCCAGCGAGTCAAGGCGACAAGAACGCGGTTCAGACGTCCCATGGCCATGGCCCTCCAGGTCGTTTATCCATGATGGCCCCAAGTACCGGTTTTGCCAGCCCGGCCATCCTGTGCTGCGTTTTGGTAAGCCTCAGAGCAGCACCACATCGTATTGTTCCTGCGAGTACATCGACTCGACCTGGAAGCGGATAGTTCTGCCGATGAAGGTTTCAAGCTCCGCCACGTTGCCCGACTCTTCGTCCAGCAGGCGGTCGACCACCTTCTGGTTGGCCAGTACGCGGTAGCCCTCGGCCTGGTAGGCACGGGCTTCGCGAAGGATCTCACGGAAGATCTCGTAACAAATGGTCTCGGGGGTTTTCAGCTTGCCACGGCCCTGACACGCCAGGCAGGGTTCGCAGAGCACCTGCTCGAGGCTCTCACGCGTGCGCTTGCGGGTCATCTGCACCAGGCCCAGCTCGGTAATGCCGATGATGTTGGTCTTGGCGTGATCACGCTCGAGCTGCTTTTCCAGGGTGCGCAGCACCTGGCGCTGATGCTCTTCATCTTCCATGTCGATGAAGTCGATGATGATGATGCCGCCGATGTTGCGCAGGCGCAGTTGCCGGGCAATGGCGGTAGCGGCTTCAAGGTTGGTCTTGAAGATAGTTTCTTCAAGGTTGCGATGGCCGACGAAGGCACCGGTGTTGACGTCGATGGTGGTCATTGCCTCAGCGGGGTCGACCACCAGATAGCCACCGGACTTGAGCGGCACCTTGCGCTCCAGGGCACGCTGAATCTCGTCTTCGACACCGTACAGGTCAAAGATCGGCCGCTCGCCAGGGTAATGCTCGAGCCGATCGGCAATCTCCGGCATCAATTCGCCGACGAACTGCGTGGTTTTCTGGAACGTTTCCCGCGAGTCGATGCGGATTTTCTCGATCTTCGGGTTGACCAGGTCGCGCAGGGTACGCAGGGCCAGGCCGAGGTCTTCGTAGATTACCGTGGGCGCGCCGCAGGTCTGGATCTGGCTGCCGATCTGTTCCCACAGGCGGCGCAGGTAGCGAATGTCCTGCAGGATCTCTTCGGCGCGGGCGCCTTCGGCGGCAGTGCGCAGGATGAAGCCGCCGGCGTCCTTGATGTTCTCGCTGTCCATGCAGCTGCTGACCACCTGCTTGAGGCGATCACGCTCGGCTTCGTCTTCGATCTTGAGGGAAATACCGACATGGCTGCTGCGCGGCATGTACACCAGGTAGCGCGAAGGGATCGACAACTGCGTGGTCAGGCGGGCGCCCTTGGTGCCGATCGGGTCCTTGGTCACCTGTACCACCAGCGCCTGGCCTTCATGCACCAGCGCGGTGATGTTTTCTACCGCCGAGCCTTCGCGCTGGGAAATTTCCGAGGCATGGATGAAGGCAGCCCGCTCCAGGCCGATGTCGACGAACGCCGCCTGCATGCCGGGCAGCACGCGTACCACTTTGCCCTTGTAGATATTGCCGACGATGCCGCGGCGCTGGGTGCGCTCGACGTGCACTTCCTGCAGCACCCCGTTTTCCACCACCGCCACACGTGACTCCATCGGGGTGATGTTGATCAGGATCTCTTCACTCATGGCAGGCTCTCGTCAAAGGTCTTGGATAATGATGGATCGCGCAGGCAGCGCTGGCTACTGCGGCTTTGTTACCTCTGGAGAAAGCGCAGGCAGTTGCCAGCAGGCGATGCCGAACCCGGCGAGCAGATCGGCGGTCTCGCTCAGCGGCAAACCCACCACCGCAGAGTAACTGCCTGCAAGGCCGGTGACGAACACTGCGCCCAGCCCCTGGATGGCATAACCGCCGGCTTTGTCGGCAGGCTCACCGCTGGCCCAGTAGCGCGCTGCTTCATCGGCGCTGATGGCACGAAAGCGCACACTGCTGGTGACGCACAGGCTCAGGGTGCGCGCCCCATCGCTCAGGGCGACAGCGGTCAATACCTGATGTTCGCGGCCAGACAAGTCGGCCAGCATGGCCAGGGCATGTTCACGGTTTTCAGGTTTGCCGAGAATACGGCCATCGAGGACCACTGCGGTGTCTGCGCCCAGCACCACCGCCGGGCCCTTCAGGCTGGCAAGGCCAGCTTCGGCCTTGGCCCGGGCGAGGCGCTCGACATAGGCCTGGGCACCTTCATTGGCCAGCGGGGTTTCATCGATGGGGGCGCTTACTGTAGTGAACGGTACGCCGATCTGAGTCAGCAGTTCACGACGACGGGGCGAGCCAGAGGCCAGGTAAAACGGGTTCATGTAGACATCTCCCTGTCAGTCGCGGCAACGCCGTCAATTTATGTGCAAGCGTCGGCGCAGGTCGCGCAGGGCAAAGCTGATCCATGGCCAGAGCAAGGCGCTGATGACCGCCGACCACACCAGCGCCAGGGTCGGCAGGCGGTTGCCGGTCAGCGCGCTGAGCCATAGCTGTATCAGCTGGGCGATGCCGAAGATCACCAGGATCACCAGGCTCTGCTGCCACATGGGGAACATGCGCAAGCGCTGCTGCAGCGACAGCACCAGGAAGGTGATCAGGGTCAGGATCAGCGCGTTCTGCCCAAGCAACGTGCCATACAGCACATCCTCGGCCAGGCCCAGCACGAAGGCCGTGGTCATGCCGACCTTGCTCGGCACGGCAAGGGTCCAGAACGATACCAGCAGCGCCAGCCACATGGGCCGGAACACTTCCATGAACTGAGGCATGGGCGAGACGCTGAGCAGCAAGCCAATGGCGAATGTCAGCCAGATGACCCAGCCGTTGTTGCGGCGTGATGCAGCCATCATTGCCTCCGGGGTTGAGCGGGCGCTGCCGCTGGCACGGCGGGTGCCGCAGGCGCTACAGGCGCAGCAGCGGGCTGCGTGGCAGGGGCTGCCGGAGTTGCGGGCGCGACGGGCGCGGTTGCGGTACCGGCAGGTGCGGCCTGCTCGCCATTGGCGCCAGGCTGAACACTCACCGCGGTGCCCTTGCGGTCGGCCTCTTCCTGCGCAATCGCCGCGTCGGTGGCGCGCTGTTCCGGGGTACGCCGGTCACTGAACACCAGCAGCATGTAGCGGCTGCGGTTGAGTGCGGCGGTAGGGATGGCGCGGACAATGGCAAACGGCTGGCCGGAGTCGTGAATCACTTCGTTGACCGTGGCCACCGGGTAGCCGGCCGGGAAGCGCTGGCCCATACCGGAGCTGACCAACAGGTCGCCTTCCTTGATGTCGGCGGTATCGGCCACATGGCGCAGCTCCAGCCGCTCCGGGTTGCCGGTACCGCTGGCGATGGCGCGCAGGCCATTGCGGTTGACCTGCACCGGAATGCTATGGGTGGTATCGGTCAGCAACAGCACCCGCGAGGTGTAAGGCATCAATTCGACCACCTGGCCCATCAGGCCGCGGGCATCGAGCACCGGCTGGCCGAGGAACACACCATCGCGCTCACCCTTGTTGATCAGGATGCGGTGGGTGAACGGGTTGGGGTCGACGCCGATCAGTTCGGCCACTTCGACCTTTTCGTTGACCAGGGCCGAAGAGTTGAGCAACTCACGCAAGCGCACGTTCTGCTCGGTCAGGGCCGCCAGCTTCTGCAGGCGCCCCTGCAACAGCAGGGCCTCGGTCTTGAGCTTTTCGTTTTCCGCGATCAGTTCGGTACGGCTGCCGAACTGGCCCGCCACGCCTTGCCACAAGCGCTGCGGCAAATCGGTGATCCAGTACGATTCCATCAACACCATGCCCATCTGGCTGCGCACAGGCTTGAGCACGGCAAAGCGCGCATCGACCACCATCAACGCGATCGACAGCACCACCAATACGAGTAGACGAACGCCCAGCGAAGGGCCCTTGGAGAAAAGCGGTTTAATGGGCCGTTCCTCGTGGACGACTCAGGAGGTCATTGGACATGGGACAACGCACCAGCCTGGTTGCGGGTTGACGGAAACGACGCCCAAACGGACGCCAGCCCAGCGCATACAGGTAGCACTGTGCGTGCTACCTGTAAACCGGGCGCTCATGAGCCGCGAGCAGGATCACTCGCTGGAGAGCAGGTCCATCGCGTGCTTGTCCATCATCTCCAGGGCGCGACCGCCGCCACGGGCGACACAGGTCAGCGGGTCCTCGGCGACGATCACCGGCAGGCCGGTTTCCTGGGCCAGCAGCTTGTCGAGGTCGCGCAGCAGTGCGCCACCACCGGTCAACACCAGGCCGCGCTCGGCGATGTCGGAGGCCAGCTCCGGCGGCGACTGCTCCAGGGCGCTCTTGACCGCCTGAACGATGGTCGCCAGCGATTCCTGCAGCGCTTCGAGCACTTCGTTGGAGTTCAGGGTGAAGGCACGCGGTACGCCCTCGGCCAGGTTACGGCCACGGACATCGACTTCGCGCACTTCGCCGCCCGGGTAGGCGGTGCCGATTTCCTGTTTGATACGCTCGGCGGTGGACTCGCCAATCAGGCTGCCGTAGTTGCGGCGCACGTAGGTGACGATGGCTTCGTCGAAGCGATCGCCGCCAACCCGCACGGATTCGGCATAGACCACACCGTTGAGGGAGATCAGCGCGATTTCGGTGGTACCACCGCCGATATCGACGACCATCGAGCCACGGGCCTCTTCAACCGGCAGGCCGGCACCGATGGCGGCGGCCATTGGCTCTTCGATCAGGAAGACTTCGCGGGCACCGGCACCCAGGGCCGACTCGCGAATCGCGCGGCGCTCTACCTGGGTCGACTTGCACGGCACGCAGATCAGCACGCGAGGGCTGGGCTGCAGGAAGCTGTTCTCGTGAACCTTGTTGATGAAATACTGCAACATTTTTTCACAAACGCTGAAGTCGGCGATGACGCCGTCCTTCATCGGACGAATGGCAGCAATGTTGCCGGGCGTACGGCCCAGCATGCGTTTGGCTTCGGTACCGACGGCGACGACGCTTTTCTGATTGCCATGGGTACGGATGGCAACAACCGAGGGCTCATTCAGGACGATACCGCGCTCACGCACGTAAATAAGGGTGTTGGCAGTACCCAGGTCGATGGAAAGATCGCTGGAAAACATGCCACGCAGTTTCTTGAACATGGGAAAGTGACCCTGGGGAAAGCGTGGGTAAAAAAGTGCGGCAAACTCTAACAATGGCAGGGATTTTGGGCAAGGAGCCAATATGTTAAATTGGTCGTTTTTCCGAGCACGCCAGCAGATGATCGCGGCCGTATGACCGCCAGAATGCCGACATGTTCCTCATCACGGACCTTATTCCGTTCTTTGTTCCCCCTGGAGATCCCCATGGCGCTTGAACGCTGCGACGTGGAAAAGATCGCCCATCTGGCCCGTCTGGGGCTGAATGATGGCGAACTGCCACGCATTACCGATGCACTGAACAGCATTCTCGGGCTGGTCGACCAGATGCAAGCGGTCGACACCACGGGCATCGAGCCCCTGGCCCACCCCCTGGAGGCCAGCCAGCGACTGCGTCCCGACCAGGTCACCGAAAGCAACCAGCGCGAGGCCTACCAGGCCATCGCACCCTCGACCGAAAGCGGTCTGTACCTGGTTCCCAAAGTCATCGAGTAAGGGATAGAGCCTGCCATGCATCAATTGACCCTGGCCGAGATCGCCCGCGGACTCGCCGACAAGTCGTTTTCCTCCGAAGAGCTGACGGGCGCCCTGCTGGCGCGCATCAAGCAACTCGACCCGCAAATCAACAGCTTCATCAGCGTCACCGAAGAGCTGGCCCTGGGCCAGGCCCGTGCCGCCGACGCCCGCCGCGCCGCTGGCGAGGCCGGTGCACTGCTGGGCGCGCCGATCGCCCACAAGGACCTGTTCTGCACCAACGGTGTACGCACCAGCTGCGGCTCGAAGATGCTCGACAACTTCAAGGCGCCGTACGATGCCACCGTGGTCGCCAAGCTGGCCGAAGCCGGCATGGTCACCCTGGGCAAGACCAACATGGACGAATTCGCCATGGGTTCGGCCAACGAATCCAGCCACTATGGCCCGGTGAAAAACCCGTGGAACCTCGAGCACGTGCCTGGCGGCTCGTCCGGTGGCTCGGCTGCTGCCGTCGCCGCGCGCCTGCTGCCAGCCTCCACTGGCACCGACACCGGCGGCTCGATCCGACAGCCGGCAGCGCTGACCAACCTGACCGGCCTGAAACCGACGTACGGTCGTGTTTCGCGCTGGGGCATGATCGCTTACGCCTCCAGCCTCGACCAGGGCGGCCCGCTGGCCCGTACCGCCGAAGACTGCGCGCTGCTGCTGCAAGGCATGGCCGGTTTCGACGCCAAGGACTCCACCAGCATCGAAGAACCGGTGCCGGACTACAGCGCCAACCTCAACGCCTCGCTGCAAGGCCTGCGCATTGGCCTGCCGAAGGAATACTTCAGCGCCGGCCTCGACCCGCGCATCGCCGAACGGGTGCAAGCCAGCGTCAAGGAGCTGGAAAAGCTCGGCGCCGTGGTCAAGGAAATCAGCCTGCCGAACATGCAGCATGCCATCCCGGCGTACTACGTGATCGCGCCCGCTGAAGCGTCCTCCAACCTGTCGCGTTTCGATGGCGTGCGTTTCGGCTACCGCTGCGAAGCCCCCAAAGACCTGACCGACCTGTACAAGCGTTCGCGTGGCGAAGGCTTCGGCGCCGAAGTGCAGCGCCGCATCATGGTCGGCACCTACGCCCTGTCGGCCGGCTATTACGACGCCTACTACGTCAAGGCGCAGCAGATCCGCCGCCTGATCAAGAACGACTTCATGGCCGCGTTCAACGACGTCGACCTGATCCTTGGCCCGACCACGCCGAACCCGGCCTGGAAGCTCGGCGCCAAGAGCAGCGACCCAGTCGCCGCCTACCTTGAAGACGTCTACACCATCACCGCCAACCTGGCAGGCCTGCCCGGCCTGTCGATGCCGGCCGGCTTCGTCGATGGCCTGCCCGTTGGTGTGCAGTTGCTGGCGCCGTACTTCCAGGAAGGCCGCCTGCTCAACGTCGCGCACCGCTACCAGCAAGTGACCGACTGGCACACCCGTGCCCCCAACGGCTTCTGAGGAGTTCACACATGCAATGGGAAGTTGTGATCGGGCTGGAAATTCATACCCAGCTCGCTACCCAGTCGAAGATCTTCTCCGGCAGCGCCACCACCTTCGGCTCCGAGCCGAACACCCAGGCCAGCCTGGTTGACCTGGGAATGCCCGGCGTACTGCCGGTGCTAAACCAGGAAGCCGTGCGCATGGCCTGCATGTTCGGCCTGGCGATCGACGCCGAGATCGGCAAGCGCAACGTGTTCGCGCGCAAGAACTACTTCTACCCCGACCTGCCCAAGGGCTACCAGATCAGCCAGATGGAGCTGCCGATCGTCGGCAAGGGCCACCTGGATATCGCCCTGGAAGACGGCACCATCAAGCGCATCGGGGTTACCCGTGCGCACCTGGAAGAAGACGCCGGCAAGAGCCTGCACGAAGACTTCAGCGGCTCTACCGGCATCGACCTGAACCGTGCCGGCACGCCGCTGCTGGAAATCGTCTCCGAGCCGGACATGCGCAGCGCCAAGGAGGCCGTGGCCTACGTCAAGGCCATCCACGCCCTGGTGCGCTACCTGGGCATCTGCGACGGCAACATGGCCGAAGGCTCGCTGCGCTGCGACTGCAACGTGTCGATCCGCCCCAAGGGCCAAGCCGAGTTCGGCACCCGCTGCGAGATCAAGAACGTCAACTCGTTCCGCTTCATCGAGCGTGCGATCAACAGCGAGATCCAGCGCCAGATCGACCTGATCGAAGACGGTGGCAGGGTCATCCAGGAAACCCGCCTGTACGACCCGAACAAGGACGAGACCCGCTCCATGCGCAGCAAGGAGGAAGCCAACGACTACCGTTACTTCCCCGACCCGGACCTGCTGCCGGTGGTCATCGAGGACAGCTTCCTCGACACCATCCGTGCCGGCTTGCCCGAGCTGCCACCGCAAAAGGTCGAGCGCTTCCAGAGCCAGTACGGCCTGTCGGCCTACGACGCCAACGTGCTGGCCTCCAGCCGTGAACAGGCGGACTACTTCGAAGAAGTGGTGAAGATTGGCGGCGACGCCAAGCTGGCCGCCAACTGGGTCATGGTCGAGCTGGGCAGCCTGCTGAACAAGCTGGGTATCGAGATCGACCAGGCGCCGGTCAGTGCCGAGCAGCTCGGTGGCATGTTGCTGCGGATTCGCGACAACACCATCAGCGGCAAGATTGCCAAGACCGTGTTCGAAGCCATGGCCGCCGGTGAAGGCGATGCCGACAGCATCATCGAAAGCCGTGGCCTGAAGCAGGTTACCGACACCGGTGCAATCGAGACGATGCTCGACGAGATGCTGGCTGCCAACGCCGAACAGGTCGAACAATACCGCGCTGCCGACGAGGCCAAGCGTGGCAAGATGTTCGGCTTCTTCGTCGGCCAGGCGATGAAAGCGTCGAAGGGCAAGGCCAACCCTGGGCAAGTGAACCAATTGCTCAAAGCCAAGCTCGAAGGCTGAGCTGAAAAAAGCGGCGAGGGCTTTGCCCTCGTTCGCGGGGCCAGTCGGATCGCCGCACCGCCGCTCCCACAGGTATTGCGCAGCCCAGTAGCTGTGGGAGCGGCGGTGCGGCGATCCGACTGGCCCCGCGAACGCCGCACAGCAGCCCCAACGGCAGCACCGGAGCTTTCGACTTGCTAAAACGATCCCTCGGCACCCTCGCACTCTTCTCCCTGCTGGCCGGCTGCGCCAGCCACGACATCGACCCTCGCGGCTACAACCAGACCGGTACCGCCTCCTATTACGGCGCCCGCCACCACGGCAAACGCACGGCCAGTGGCGAGCCTTTCAACCAGCATGGCCTCACCGCCGCTCACCGCAGCCTGCCCTTCGGCAGCAAGGTGCTGGTCACCAACCTTGCCAACCAACGCAGCGTGGTGGTGCGCATCAACGACCGCGGCCCGCACACACGTGGCCGGCTGATCGACCTGTCACGCGCCGCAGCAGAAAAAATCGGCATGCTCCGTAGCGGAACGGCGCGCGTCCGGGTACAAGGTCTGAGCGACTGACCGACTGGAGCCCGACCATTTTCGACCTCGCCACCCTTCCCACCTTCAGCCTCCTGCAACTGGGCGTCGCCCTCGTGCTGCTGGCCTGCGGTGCAGAGCTACTGGTACGTGTGGCCCTGCGCCTGGCCCTGCGCCTGCACGTGCGGCCATTGATCATCGGCCTGAGCCTGGTGGCCTTCGGCAGCACCGCGCCGCAGCTCACCGTAAGCCTGCAGGCTGCCTACCAAGGCGCACCCGATGTCGCAGTCGGCAGCGTGATCGGCAGCAATATCTTCAACGTGCTGGTAATTCTCGGCCTGGCCGCGCTGATCATCCCGCTGCGCGTATCACGCCAGCTGGTGCGCCTGGATATCCCCCTGATGATCGTCGCCAGCGCGCTGGTGTATGCGCTCGCCGCCAATGGCTACCTGGGCCGCTGGGAGGGCCTGCTGCTGCTGTTGGCACTGGTGGGCTACCTGGGCATGCTCTGGCACCAATCGCGGCATTACGCCCGCACCTACCCCGCGCCCAGCGTCATCACCGTCAGCGGCGCACGCTTCTGGTCTGGCGCCCTGTTGCAGATTGCCCTCGGCCTTGGCCTGCTGAGCCTGGCCGGGCACCTGCTGCTGGAAGCCGTCGTCGAGGTAGCGACCGACCTGGGGCTGTCCGAACGCATCATCGGCCTGACCGTGGTGGCGGTCTGCACGTCGCTGCCAGAGTTGGCGGCGGCGATGATCGCCGCCCTTCGCGGCGAACGGGAGATCGCCGTGGGCACGGTGATCGGCAGCAACCTGTTCAACCTGCTGGGGGTATTGGGGCTGACTGCGCTGATCACGCCAGAGCCGCTGTCGATCTCACCCAACGCACTGGCCTTTGACTTGCCGGTGATGCTGGGTGTGGCGGCGCTAAGCCTGCCGGTGTTTTATTCGGGGTACCGGATTACCCGCGCTGAAGGCTTGGTGTTCCTTTGCCTGTACCTGGCCTATGGGCTGCATGTGGTGGCCTTCACCACCGGCATGCCACTGGCCGGGCGCCTGGAACGGCTCATGCTGTTTTATGTGCTGCCGGTGCTAGCGGTGGTGTTGCTATATACCACCGTGCGCGCCTGGCGCCGACAGCATTGAGGTGCCGTAAGGGGTAGCGTGATGGCTGCCAGGTGCATGCCTTGCGGTTTGCTGCGCCTGTGAGATCGAGCGCCGCGCGGGCGGCGCTCGATCTCACAGGCCCCACAAGGCTCAAGCCAGGCGCTTGTCAGCCCCTCACCCCTTGGCCTGCCGCGCCTTCTTCAACCGGAACGCCACCCACAGCACCGCGATCCAACCCGGAATCAACATCACCGAAATACGAATCGGCGGCGTCAGGTACATCACCACCAGAATCAGCACGATGAACGCCAGGCACAGGTAATTGGTAATCGGATGCCCCCAGCTCTGATAAAACGGGGTAATGCCCGCGCCCAGCTTGGCCTTGCGGAACTTCAGGTGGGTAATGCTGATGCTCGCCCAGTTGATCACCAGCGCCGACACCGCCAGGGCCATCAGCAAACCGAAGGCTTCCCCCGGCATCAGGTAGTTGATCAGTACGCACAGGCCGGTGGCGAACGCCGAAACGCCCAGCGCCGTCAGCGGGACGCCACTGCGGCTGACCTTGAGCAACTGACGCGGCGCATCGCCCTGGCTGGCCAGGCCGAACAGCATGCGGCTGTTGGCGTAGACACAACTGTTGTAAACCGACAGCGCAGCCGTCAACACCACGACGTTGAGGATGGTCGCCACCAGGTCGCTGTCCAGCTCATGGAAGATCATCACGAACGGGCTGCCCCCCTGCACCACCTTCTGCCATGGGTACAGCGACAGCAGCACCGCCAAGGCGCCAATGTAGAAAATCAGGATGCGGTAGACCACCTGGTTGGTGGCCTTGGGGATGCTCTGACGCGGGTTGTCCGCCTCGGCAGCGGTGATCCCCACCAGCTCCAGCCCACCGAAGGAGAACATGATCACGGCCAGGGCCATGACCAGGCCAGTGACGCCGTTAGGGAAGAAACCACCGTACTGCCACAGGTTGGCCACGCTGGCATCCGGGCCGCCATGGCCGCTGCTCAGCAGCCAGGCACCAAAGCCGATCATGCTGACGATGGCCACCACCTTGACCAGGGCGAACCAGAACTCCATCTCACCGTAGACTTTCACCTGCGTCAGGTTGATGAGGTTGATGACCACGAAGAAGATCGCCGCCGTCGCCCAAGTAGGGAAATCTGGCCACCAGTACTGCACATAGATGCCCACCGCCGTCAGCTCGGCCATGCCCACCAGCACGTACACCACCCAGTAGTTCCAGCCCGAGACGAAGCCTGCGAATTCGCTCCAGTACTGGTGGGCAAAGTGGCTGAAGCTGCCGGCGACCGGCTCTTCGACCACCATTTCGCCAAGCTGGCGCATGATGAAGAAGGCCATCAGGCCGGCAATGGCATAGCCCAGCAAAACGGAAGGTCCAGCCAGCTGAATGGTCTGGGCGATCCCCAGAAACAGCCCCGTGCCGATGGCCCCACCCAGCGCGATCAGCTGGATATGGCGGTTCTTCAACCCGCGCTGCAAGCGCTCGGGCGTGCTCTGGTCTTGCATGAAGTGTCCTTTAGCTCAGTGAGGCAGTGTTATTGCTGTTATTTGCAGTCAAGGATCTAGATCCATCCGCCCCACTGCAAGATGAAAATACCGATATTGGTGGTGATCGCCGCCATTAGCGTCGTGATCACGATGATCGAGGCAGCCAATTCATGGTTGCCATTGGCCGCCCGTGCCATCACGTAGCTGGCCGCTGCGGTAGGGCTGCCGATGTACAGGAACAGGATGCCCAGCTCGGCACCGCGGAAACCGCACAGCCAGGCACCCAACGTGCCGACCAGCGGCAACCAGACCATCTTCACCAGGCTGGCATCGATCGCCAGCCTGCCACTGTCACGCAGCGCCGCCAGCGACAGGGTACCGCCAATGCAGATCAGCGCCAGCGGCAGGGTCATCTGCGCCAGGTAGTCGCCCGAGGTGAGCAACCAGTTGGGCAGCGGCACCTGGCCGTAGGCCATGGGCGTTGCCACCAGCACGCTGAGGATCAAGGGGTTGCTGAAGATGCTCTTGCAGATGCTCCACGGGTCGGACTTGAGGTCCGGGCTGTACACCGCCAGCACCACCGCCGACAGCGAGTTGTACATGAGGATCACCAGGCCTGCCAGCACCGCCCCTAGCGAGATACCGTAGTCGCCGTACAGGCTGGCGGCCAGCGCCAGGCCGATCACGCCGTTGTTGCCGCGAAATGCGCCTTGGGTGTAGATGCCGCGGTCTGCCGGCGGGCAACGCCAGAGGGCCAGCCCCCAGGCCACGGCGAAGCCTACCAGGGTGGCAGCGACGAAATACAGGATGACGCCGGGTTTGACCGCGGCCGCCAGGTCGGCGTGGTAGATGCCCAGGAACAGCAGCGCCGGCATGCAGACATTGAACACCAGCTGCGACGCGACACGGTTGAAGTTGTCGTCGATCAAGTGGATGCGTTTGAGCAGTATGCCCATGAACAGCATGGCGAAAACGGGCGCCGTGATGTTCAGCGTCTGGATAAGAAGGGCGAGCATGCGATCCTGCAGGGAGTTGCCGTCAGGGGGCTAATGATACGTCAACGGCTGCGAGTTGCGGGGATCGGGATGCGATACAGAGAAGTGTCTGACAGCCAGGGACCTTTCGCGGGGCAAGCCCGCTCCCATGATTTGTGGGAGCGGACTTGCCCCGCGAACGGGTCAGCGCCGAACCGGTCGCTTCTGCAGCTTGCGCTGCAAGGTCCGCCGGTGCATGCCCAACGCCCGCGCCGTGGCCGAGATATTGCCTTCGTGTTCGTTCAGCACGCGCTGGATGTGCTCCCACTGCAGGCGGTCGACCGACATCGGGTTTTCCGGCACCAGGGCATCCAGGTCAGCGTGCTCGGAAAGCAGCGCCGCAAGTACATCGTCAGCATCGGCCGGCTTGCACAGGTAGTTGCAGGCACCGCGTTTGACCGCCTCGACTGCGGTGGCGATGCTCGAGTAACCGGTGAGGATCACCACCCGCATCTCCGGATCCAGCTCCAGCAGCTTGGGCAACAGCACCAACCCCGAGTCACCTTCCATCTTCAGGTCCAGCGTGGCGTAGTCCGGCAGGTCCTGCTGGGCCAGGATCAGCCCCTCCTCAGCCGAGCCTGCGGTGCTCACGCGGAACCCGCGGCGGCTCATGGCGCGCGCCATGACCCGGGTAAAGGTGGCATCGTCATCCACCAGCAGCAGGTGCGGCAGCTCTTCGCCTTCAACCTGGATATCTTCACTCATCATTCATCTCCTCGCTTGCCATGGGGCAGGCGCAGTTCGGTCAGGGTGCCACCCTGCTCATGACTATAGAGTTTCACCGAACCGCCCGCACGCGTCACGCTGGCCTTGCTCAAGAACAGGCCCAGGCCGAAGCCTTTGCCCTTGGTGGTAATAAAGGGTTTGCCAATCGCTTCGGCGATTGCCGGGGGCACACCAGGGCCATGGTCACGAATGCTGATGACAATGTCCTCGGCGTCCCAGTCCAGGCGCACCTCAAGGTCGTCCGGGCACGCGTCGGCTGCATTGTTCAGCAGGTTCAGCAGGGCCTGGGTCAGGTCAGGTGGCGGCGTCAGGCGAGGTACCTGGCCGTCCCTGAGGCGCTGGAAGCGGTAACTGGCTTCGGGCCGCATCAGGTGCCAACGGTTGAGCGCCTCGTCCAGCCAGACGGTGACGTCCTGCTCGACCATGGCCAGGCGGCGATTGGCCTCGGCGGCACGCACCAGTTGCTGCAAGGTTTCTTTGCACAGTTTGACCTGGTCCTGAAGGATCTGCAGGTCTTCCTGCAACAAAGGGTCCGGGTGGTCCTGGCGCATTTCGTTAAGCAGTACGCTCATGGTCGCCAGCGGTGTGCCCAGCTCATGGGCAGCGCCGGCGGCCTGGGTGGCCACGGCCAGCAATTGCTCATCGCGCAGGCTCTCTTCACGGCGCTCGGAGCGCAGTTGTTCCTGGCGCCGCAGCTCCTCGGCCATGCGCGCGGCAAAGAAGGTGATGACTGCGGCCGCCAGGGCGATGCTCAGCCACATGCCGTAGACCTGCATCTTGTCCCGCGCCATCGGCAGCCCTTCAAGCGGGTAGAACTGCACCAGCAGCAAGCTGTAGGCCGTCAGCGCGATGCCCGAAAGGATCAACGAATAGAGCCAGGGCAAGGTCACCGCGGCAATGGCCAGCGGCACCAGGTAATAGGAAACGAACGGGTTGGTCGAGCCGCCGGAGTAATACAGCAAGGCACTGTGGATCAACAGGTCGCAGGCAAGCTGCAGTGCATACTCAAGTTCAGTGACCGGCAGCGACAGGCGCAGGCGCAACGCGGTGAACGCACACAGGATGGACGACAGGGCCAGCGTTGCTGCCAGCGAAAACCATGGCAAGGGCAGCAGGTCAGTCCAGTAGGCGACGCCCACCGAGCCTGCCTGGGCAGCCAGGACCAGCACGCGGATGACAGTCAGGCGCCAGAGGTTCTGACGGGTAGCGGACAACGGTTGTACGTCAGCGAGCATGAGCTCTCCTGATGAGTGCTCCAGAAAATCGGCTGGAGTATACCGAAGCCGGGCGCCTCACTGCAGCGATGCGGCAAAGCGCCACACTTTGTCACAGGTGCATAGTGGCACTTTTGAACCCACTACACTGTTCCCGGTCTGATGGGCCATGCGTGGAATGGAGACCAGATCCCACGCCCTTTTATTGCCAAGGAGTCTTACATGCAAATCCCTCGTCGCGGCACTGCCCTGATCCTGTCGTGCGGGCTGCTCGCCAGCCTGCCTGCGCTGGCGGCCGAAGAGCCGCGCTACAACCAGGTATCGCTGCGTGCCGAAGTCAGCAAGGAAGTGCCGCGCGACCTGATGGTCGTGACCCTCTACAGCGAAGCGCAGAACAGCGACCCGGGCAAGCTTGCCAAAGAGATCACCGAGACCATGAACAAGGCTGTGCAGCAGTCTCGCCAGGTCAAGGACGTGAAGATCAGCCAGGGCAGCCGCAACAGCTACCCGGTGTACGACAGCAAAGGGCAAAAGATCACCGGCTGGCGTGAACGTGCCGAGCTGCGCCTGGAGAGCGCCAACTTCCCAGCCCTGTCGCAACTGACCGCCGACCTGTTGCAGGCGCTGAAAATGGGCGGCATGGACTTCTCCATCGCCCCGGCCACGCGCAAGGCCAGCGAGGACGACCTGCTCAAGGACGCCGTCAATGCCTTCAAGGCACGCGCTCAGTTGGCCACCGAGGCACTGGGGGGCAAGGGCTACAAAGTGGTCAACCTGAACCTCAACAGCAGCGGTTACCCGCGCCCTTATATGCGCAGCGCACCGATGGCCATGAAGGCTATGGCGGGTGACGAAGCGGCACCGGCGCCGGATATCGAGGCGGGCACCAGCGAAGTCAGCATGAATGCCGATGGCTTGATCGAAGTTCAGATGCCTTGAGGCACAGTGGGGCGCGTTGCGCCCCCTTCTGGCCAGCCCCACAGCAGGGCCACTTTTAGCGTTTTCAGACATCTCCTACGCACCCTGACGGTGCATGCCTACAATTCCTCCCCCTCGTAACATTCAGCAAAAAGCCATCATTTTGCCCTCGCAAACGTTTAACTTCGCCAAAAGTTATACTGATGCGACATCCATGTACGGTCGTTCCACATTTCTGGCGCCAACTATCCTTCCGAGTGTTGCATTGGGAATAGCCCCTGCATAAGTATCCTCAGGTCGGCTCACGAGGCCACCTCAATCAAAAATGACAACAATGAGGCCACCATGCTCAAACACGCAGTCATTCCGTTCCTGCTTGGCGCAGGTTTGCTCGCTGGCGCCCCCCACGCCCACGCGGCGTCCAACCTGGTGTTCTGCTCCGAAGGCAGCCCCGCCGGCTTCGACCCAGGGCAGTACACAACGGGAACCGACTTCGACGCCTCGGCCGAGACCGTGTTCAACCGCCTGACCCAGTTCGAACGTGGCGGTACCGCCGTGATTCCGGGCCTGGCGAAAAAATGGGAAGTGTCCGACGACGGCAAGGCCTACATTTTCCACCTGCGCGAAGGGGTCAAGTTCCACACCACTGACTACTTCAAGCCAAGCCGCCCGTTCGATGCCGACGACGTGCTGTTCACCTTCAACCGCATGCTCGACAAGGACCACCCGTTCCGTAAGGCCTACCCCACCGAGTTCCCCTACTTCACCGACATGGGCATGGACAAGAACATTGCCAAGCTGGAGAAAGTCGACGAACACACGGTCAAGTTCACCCTCAACGACGTCGACGCCGCGTTCATCCAGAACCTGGCGATGAGTTTCGCCTCCATTCAGTCGGCCGAGTACGCCGACCAATTGCTCAAGGGGGGCAAGGCCGCCGACCTCAACCAGAAGCCGATCGGCACCGGCCCGTTCGTGTTCAGCAAGTACCAGAAAGACGCGCAGATCCGTTTCAAGGGCAACAAGGACTACTGGAAACCCGAGGACGTGAAGATCGACAACCTGATCTTCGCCATCACCACCGATGCCTCGGTGCGCATGCAGAAGCTGAAAAAGGGCGAGTGCCAGGTCACCTTGTTTCCGCGGCCGGCGGACATCGAGCCGCTCAAGGCCGACAAGAACCTGCAGATGCCGCATCAGGCCGGCTTCAACCTCGGTTACATCGCCTACAACGTGATGGACAAGATCAAGGGCAGCGACGCACCCAACCCCATGGCCAAGCTCGAAGTGCGCCAGGCACTGGACATGGCGGTGGACAAGAAGAAGATCATCGAATCGGTTTACCAGGGTGCCGGTCAGTTGGCGGTAAACGGCATGCCGCCCACCCAGTGGTCCTATGACGACAGTATCAAGGACGCCACCTACGACCCGGAAAAGGCCAAACAGCTGCTCAAGCAAGCCGGCATCAAGGAAGGCACCGAGATCACCCTGTGGGCCATGCCGGTGCAACGCCCGTACAACCCAAATGCCAAGCTGATGGCTGAAATGCTGCAAGCCGACTGGGCAAAGATCGGCATCAAGGCAAAAATCGTCAGCTATGAATGGGGCGAGTACATCAAGCGCTCAAAAGGCGGCGAACAAGGCGCCATGCTGATTGGCTGGAGCGGCGACAACGGTGACCCGGACAACTGGCTGGGCACCCTGTACGGCTGCGATGCCGTCGACGGCAACAACTTCTCCAAGTGGTGCTACAAGCCTTACGACGACCTGATCAAGCAGGCCAAGGCCACCTCGGACCAGGCCAAGCGCACCGAGCTGTACCAGCAGGCGCAGCACATCCTCAAGGAGCAGGTGCCGATCACCCCGATCGCCCACTCCACCGTGTACCAGCCCATGAGCGCCAAGGTGAAGGACTTCAAGATCAGCCCGTTCGCGTTGAACGCCTTCTACGGCGTCAGCGTGGACAAATAGGGTAGATCCCGGCACCCGCCAGGCGGCGGGTGCCAGCCCCACCAGATCCGATCACAGCATACCGCCCCGCCGCCATCCGCAGCGGGATCGGCGAACTGTTGCCGCCATTCGTACCCCGAGCCGGCGAAACAGACCAACAAGGACTTGCCATGCGCCCTGCCACCCCCCTTTCGACCCTGCTCGCGCTGGGCCTGATAAGCCTCTCCCCGGCCCTGCTCGCAAAAAACCTGGTGTTCTGCTCCGAAGGCAGCCCGGCCGGCTTCGACACGGCACAGTACACCAGCGCCACCGACAACGACGCCGCCGAACCGCTGTACAACCGCCTGGTCGAGTTCGAGCGCGGTGGCACGGCGGTGCAGCCGGCCCTGGCCACCCAATGGGACGTGTCTGACGATGGGCTGCGCTACACCTTCCACCTGCGTGAGGGGGTGAAGTTCCACGCCAACAAGGCGTTCAGCCCCAGCCGCGACTTCAATGCCGACGACGTGCTGTTCACCTTCAACCGCATGCTCGACAAGGGCCACCCGTTCCGTCAGGCCTACCCCACCGAATTCCCCTACTTCGTCAGCATGGGCCTGGACAAGAACATCGCCCGCCTCGAAAAGACCGGGCCGCTGACCGTGATGTTCACCCTGAACAAGGTCGACGCCGCCTTCGTGCAGAACCTGGCCATGAGCTTCGCCTCGGTGCTGTCCGCCGAGTACGCCGAGCACTTGATGGCCAACGGACGCCCCAGCGACATCAACCAGCAGCCCATCGGCACCGGACCGTTCGTGTTCCAGCGCTACCAGAAGGATTCGCAGATCCGCTTCAAGGGCAACAAGGCGTACTGGGCGCCGGGCCAGGTGAAAATCGACAACCTGGTGTTTTCGATCAACATCGACCCCTCGGTACGTATCCAGAAGCTGCGGCGCAACGAATGCCAGGTCACCCTGCACCCGCGCCCCGCCGACCTGCCGGCGCTCAAGGCCGATAACAAACTCGAAGTGCTGCAGCAACCTGGCTTCAACCTCGGCTACATCGCCTACAACACCCAGCACCCGCCGTTCGACCGCCTGCAAGTGCGCCAGGCCATGGACATGGCGGTGAACAAGCAGGCGATCCTTCAGGCGGTGTATCAGGACTCCGGGCAGCGCGCAGTCAACGCCATGCCACCGACCCAGTGGTCCTATGACGACAGCCTTGAGGACGCGCCCTTCGACCCGCAAAAAGCCAAGCAACTGCTCAGGCAGGCCGGGGTCAAGGAAGGCACCGAAGTCACCCTGTGGGCCATGCCCGTGCAGCGCCCCTACAACCCAAATGCCAAGCTCATGGCCGAGATGCTCCAGGCCGACTGGAGCAAGCTTGGCTTCAAGGTACGTATCGTCAGCTACGAGTGGGGTGAATACCTCAAGCGCATGAAAAGCGGCGAGCACGACATTGCCCTGATCGGCTGGACCGGTGACAACGGCGACCCCGACAACTGGCTCGGCACCCTCTACAACTGCGACGCCATCGGCAGCAACAACTACTCCCGGTGGTGCGACCCGCAGTACGACAGCCTGGTCAAGCAAGCCAAGCAGGTGACCGACCGCGAACAACGCACCGCCCTCTACCGGCAGGCCCAGCAGCGGCTCAAGCAACAGGTGCCAATCACCCCGGTGGCGCACTCCACGGTGAACCAGCCGATCAGCATCAAGGTTGCCGATTTCAAGGTCAGCCCCTTTGGCCGCAACAATTTTTCCGGTGTGAGTGTTGATTAGGCACTAGACGCTACAAACAACACCCCTCCCCTGATTAGCCCGGCAACCCCGGGCAACTCTGGCAACACCGCAGCAACACGCCCGGCTCACAAGGCCGGTAATAACTAGAAAAAGGAAAGGGAGTTTTCACCTTGAGACTATTCACCTCAACCGCACTGGCATTGACCCTCGGCAGCGTCTGCTCCGTGGCCGAAGCCGAACCCCAAAGCCAGGCCTACGTCCCACTCAGCCTCAAGACCAGCAGTGAACAAGACCAGGCGACCGGCTTCATCGACGGCCAAAGCGTCTCTGGCAGCACTCGTAACTGGTATGCCCGCGAGCGCGCCACCCGCGCCCCGCTCTGGAAGTACTACAAGCGCGACGGTACTCGCCACGACACCCACAGCCGCGAGAACTGGCTGCAGGGCACCATCCTCAACTACAGCTCGGGCTTTACCCAAGGCACCGTCGGTATTGCCGTCGAAGCCGCCGGCTATAATGCCATTGCCCTGCAACAGAGCCGCGAGGCAATCGCCGGGCCCAACAACCGCACGCTGACCCACAGCGACGGCGACCCCGTGGGCCAGTGGAGCAAGCTGGGCCTGGGCAACATCAAGGCCCGCGTGTCCAACACCACGCTCACTCTCGGCCGCCAGTCGGTGGACACGCCGATGATCGCCTACATTGGCAACCGCGCCCTGCCATCGAGCTTCCAGGGCGCCTTCCTGCACAGCGCCGAATTCGACAACCTGTCGTTCGACCTGGGCACCTTCGACCGCGTCTCGCCCCGAACCGAACAAAGCCTCAGCAAGTTCCGCTCCGAGTACGGCGCCGCCGGCGTCGAGACCGACCGCGCCAGCACTGCCGGGGTCAACTACCAGCCGTTCAAAAGCCTGAGCACCAGCCTGTACGCCACCAAGGTCGACGACTTCTGGAACCAGTACTACTTCGGCGCCAACCACGTGCTGGGCGACAGCGCCGTGCTCAGCCTGAGCACCGGCCTGAACTACTACAAGACCGTGGATGCAGGCAGCAAGAAGATGGGCGAGATCGACAACGACACTTACAGCCTGTCGCTCGCCCTCACCCACCAGGCCCACACCCTCAGCGCGTCATGGCAACAGGTCAACGGCAACGAGTACTTCGACTACCTGCACGAAACCAACGGCATCTACCTGGCCAACTCGCTGCTCTCGGACTTCAACGGCCCGAACGAGAAATCGCTGCAGCTTTCCTATGTGCTGAACATGGCGCCGTATGGCGTGCCGGGCCTCAAGTTCAACCTGTACAACGCCCGCGGCTGGGGCATCGATGGCACCCATTACCGGGGCACTGCCTATGACGTCAACGGCATGGACGGCGAGACCCACTACGAGTGGGGCATCGGCACCAGCTACGCCGTGCAGAGCGGCCCGCTGAAGGACACCAGTATCCGCGCCACCTACACCGCGCACCGCGCCAGCAAGGCGCAGGCCGATGGCAGCCTGGACGAGTTCCGCCTGGTGACCACCATTCCGTTCAACATCCTCTGACCGATGACGCCACGGCCTGCCTCACCCACTGAAAAAAACAGGCCGTGGCGGCTACGCTGGAATCAATGCTTGCAGGGAGTACTCATGAAATCGCTACCGCTCCACGCTGCCTTGGCAGCGCTCATCCTGGGCAGCGCCGCGCCGCTTGCGGCCAAGCCGCTGGTGGTGTGTACCGAAGCCAGCCCCGAGGGTTTCGACGTCGTCCAGTACACCACCGCCGTGACGTTCGATGCCTCGTCCGAAACGCTGTTCAATCGCCTGGTCGATTTCACACCTGGGACTACCGACATCCAGCCAGCCCTGGCCGAGCGCTGGGACATCTCAGCCGATGGCCTGACCTACACCTTCCACCTACGCCAGGGGGTGAAGTTCCACACCACCGACTACTTCACCCCTACCCGCGACTTCAATGCCGATGACGTGCTGTGGAGCCTGCGCCGCCAACTCGACCCGCAACACCCCTGGCACGACAAGACCAGCGTCGGCTATCCATATTTCGAAAGCATGGCCTTTGGCAAATTACTCAAGTCGGTGGACAAGACCGACGATCGCACCGTGGTCATCACCCTGACCCGCCCTGAAGCACCGTTTCTGCGCGACATGGCCATGGGCTTCACCTCGATCTACTCCGCCGAGTACGGCGACCAGTTGCTCAAGGCTGGCAAGACCGGCGACCTCAACAGCAAGCCGATCGGCACCGGCCCGTTCATCTTCCAGCGCTACAACAAGGACGCCCAGGTACGCTACAAGCCCAACCCGGACTATTTCCGTGGCAAGCCACCGGCCGATGCCCTGATTTTCGCCATCGCCAACGACAGCAACGTACGCCTGCAAAAGCTGCGCGCCAACGAATGCCAGGTGGCGCTGTACCCCAAGCCTGAGGACGTGCCGTCGATCAAGGCCGACCCCAAGCTCAAGGTGGCCAATACCGAAGCACTGGTCACCGGCTACATCGCCATGAACACCGAACACAAATACCTCAGCGATGTGCGTGTGCGCAAAGCCATCAACATGGCCTTCGACCGCCAGGCCCACGTCAACCAGCTGTTCGGCAAAGGCAATGCCGTGGTCGGCATCAACCCCTATCCGCCGAGCATGATCGGCTTCAACCGCGACAACCAAAACCCACCGCGCGACCTCGACCAGGCACGTGCGCTGCTCAAACAGGCCGGTGTGCCAGACGGTACGGTCATCACCCTGTTCACCCGCAGCGGCGGTGGCCCGACCAACCCCAACCCACGGCTGTCGGCGGAAATGCTCCAGGCCGACCTGGCCAAGGTCGGCATCAAGCTCGACATTCGCGTCATGGAGTGGGCAGAGATGCTGCGCCGGGCCAAAAAAGGCGAGGCCGACCTGGTTTCCACAGGCTGGGCAAGCGACAACGGCGACCCGGACAATTTCCTCACCCCGCTGCTCAGTTGCGAGGCGGCGAAAAATGGCGAGAACTACGCACGCTGGTGCAACTCGAAATTCCAGGCGCTGATCAACCAGGCCCGTCAGGTGACCGACAACGGCGAGCGGGCAAGGCTCTATAGCGAGGCATTGAAGGTGTACGATGACGACCAACCCTGGATCAGCATGGCCCACCCCAAGATATTTACCGCCATGCGTGAGAACGTGGAGGGTTACGTGATCAACCCTCTGACCAACAACAACTTCGCCACCACCAAGGTGAAGTAGAAAAACAACGACCGCTGGCAGCCCACACGGGGACCAGCGGCACTGCCGTACAACGGCTGATGAGGTAACCCCGACAATGTTGAGTTTTATTGCCCGGCGCCTGGGCCTGCTGATCCCGACCTTTTTCGGTATCACCTTGCTGACCTTCGCGCTCATACGCCTGATCCCCGGCGACCCGGTGGAAGTGATGATGGGCGAGCGCAGGGTCGACCCCGAAATGCACGCCCAGGCCATGGAGCGCCTGGGCCTGAACAAGCCGCTGCCGGTCCAGTACCTGGACTATGTGGGCAAGCTCGCCCAGGGTGACCTGGGTGAATCGCTGCGCACCCGCGAAAGCGTGTGGACCGAATTCCTCACCCTGTTCCCCGCCACCTTGGAGCTGGCCTTTGCCGCGCTGCTGTTCGCCGGCATCGTCGGGTTGCTGGCCGGGGTGATCGCCGCGCTCAAGCGCGGCTCGCTGTTCGATCACGGGGTCATGGGCATTTCGCTCGCCGGGTACTCCATGCCGATCTTCTGGTGGGGGCTGATCCTGATCATGTTCTTCTCGGTCAGCCTGGGCTGGACGCCGGTGTCCGGGCGCATCGACCTGCTCTACGACATCGAGCCGAAAACCGGTTTCATGTTGATCGATACCCTGCTCAGCGACGAAGAGGGCGCGTTCAAGGACGCCGTGATGCACCTGATCCTGCCGGCCATCGTGCTGGGCACCATTCCGCTGGCGGTGATCGCCCGCATGACCCGCTCGTCGATGCTCGAAGTGCTGCGCGAAGACTACATCCGCACCGCCCGCGCCAAGGGCCTGTCGCCGGCCCGCGTGGTGTTCGTGCACGGCCTGCGCAATGCGCTGATCCCGGTGCTCACTGTATTCGGCCTGCAGGTCGGCACGTTGCTGGCCGGTGCGGTGCTTACCGAAACCATCTTTTCCTGGCCGGGCATCGGCAAGTGGCTGATCGAAGCCATCGGTGCCCGTGACTACCCCGTGGTCCAGAACGGCATCCTCTTGATCGCCTGCCTGGTGATTCTGGTCAACTTCGTCGTGGACATCCTCTACGGCCTGGCCAACCCACGCATCCGTCATCAGCGCTGAGGCCCCCGCCATGACCAGTCCACTTGCAAAACCCGTCACACCGGCCAGCCCGGTGGACCAAAGCCTGCTCTACCCCTCGCCGTACAAGGAATTCTGGCACGCCTTCTCGCGCAACAAGGGCGCGGTGATGGGCCTGGCCTTCATGTGCCTGGTGGTGTTCTGCGCCCTGTTCGCCCCCTGGGTCGCCCCGCATGACCCGAGCGAGCAGTACCGCGACTTCCTGCTGACCCCACCGGTGTGGCTCGAAGGGGGTACCTGGCAATTCATCCTCGGTACCGACGAGCTGGGTCGCGACCTGCTGTCGCGGTTGATCCAGGGTGCCCGGCTGTCATTGCTGATCGGCTTGTCGTCGGTGGTGATTTCGCTGATCCCGGGGATTCTGCTGGGCCTGCTGGCCGGCTTCTTCCCGCACTTGCTCGGCCCCTCGATCATGCGCCTGATGGACGTGATGCTGGCCCTGCCGTCGCTGTTGCTGGCGGTGGCCATCGTCGCCATCCTAGGCCCCGGCCTGCTCAACACGGTGATCGCCATCGCCATCGTCTCGCTGCCCGCCTATGTGCGCCTGACCCGCGCCGCAGTGATGGGTGAACTGAACCGCGACTACGTCACCGCCGCCCGCCTGGCCGGTGCCAGCCTGCCGCGCCTGATGTTCGTCACTGTGCTGCCCAACTGCATGGCGCCGTTGATCGTGCAGGCCACCTTGAGTTTCTCTTCGGCGATCCTCGACGCCGCGGCCCTGGGTTTCCTGGGCCTGGGCGTGCAACCGCCAACGCCCGAGTGGGGCACCATGCTGGCCTCGGCCCGCGACTACATCGAACGCGCCTGGTGGGTGGTCAGCCTGCCTGGGGTGACCATTCTGCTCAGCGTGCTGGCAATCAACCTGATGGGCGACGGACTGCGTGATGCGCTGGACCCGAAACTCAAGAACGCCGCCTGAGGAGAACGCCATGTCACTGTTGCAGATCAACAACCTCAACGTGCGCTTCGGCGACGCCAACGCGGTACCCGTGGTCGACGGCCTGGACCTGGCAGTGGATGCCGGCGAGATCCTGGCCATCGTCGGCGAATCCGGCTCGGGCAAATCGGTCACCATGATGGCCTTGATGGGGCTGATCGACGCCCCCGGGCGCATCACCGCCGACACCCTGACGTTCAACGGCACCAACATGCTCAAGCTCAGCGGCCGGCAGCGGCGCAAGGTGGTGGGCAAGGACATCGCCATGGTCTTCCAGGACCCGATGACCGCGCTCAACCCAAGCTACACCGTAGGTTTTCAGATCGAGGAAGTACTGCGCCAGCACCTGGGCCTGAAGGGCAAGGCGGCGCGCCAGCGTGCCCTGGAGCTGCTGAAAAAAGTCGAGATCCCGGCCGCAGAAAGCCGCCTGGACGCTTACCCGCACCAATTGTCCGGCGGTATGAGCCAGCGCGTGGCGATTGCCATGGCGATTGCCGGGGAACCCAAGCTGCTGATCGCCGATGAGCCGACCACGGCCCTGGATGTCACCATCCAGGCGCAGATCATGGAGCTGTTGGTGAACCTGCAGAAGGAGCGCAACATGGCGCTCATCCTGATCACCCATGACCTGGCCGTGGTGGCCGAAACCGCGCGACGTGTCTGTGTGATGTACGCAGGCCAGGCCGTGGAAGTGGGCCAGGTGCCTGAGCTGTTCGACGTGCCAGCGCACCCCTACAGCGAAGCGCTGCTGGCGGCGATCCCCGAGCACAGCCTGGGTGCCGAGCGCCTGGCGACGTTGCCCGGCATCGTCCCCGGTCGCTATGACCGGCCACAAGGCTGCCTGCTGTCGCCGCGCTGCCCCTACGTGCAGGATAACTGCCGGCAACAGCGCCCCCCCCTCGCCCCCCAGGCACATAGCCTGGTGCGTTGTTTCTACCCGCTGAACCAGGAGGTGGCGTGATGGCCGTCGTACTCACTGCCCGCGAGCTGACTCGCCATTACGAAGTGTCCCGTGGCCTGTTCAAGGGCCACGCCCTGGTGCGCGCGCTCAATGGCGTGTCGTTCGAACTGGAGGCCGGCAAGACCCTGGCCGTGGTCGGCGAGTCCGGCTGCGGCAAGTCGACCCTGGCCCGCGCGCTGACCTTGATCGAAGAGCCCTCGTCCGGCTCGCTGCAGATCGCCGGCACCGAGGTCAAGGGCGCCAGCAAGGCCGAACGCAAGCAACTTCGCCGTGACGTGCAGATGGTCTTCCAGAGCCCTTATGCCTCGCTGAACCCGCGGCAGAAGATCGGCGACCAGTTGGCCGAGCCGCTGTTGATCAACACCTCGTTGAGCAAGGCCGAGCGGCGCGAGAAAGTGCAGAAGATGATGGAGCAGGTCGGCCTGCGGCCCGAGCATTACCAGCGTTACCCGCACATGTTCTCGGGCGGCCAGCGCCAGCGTATCGCCCTGGCCCGGGCGATGATGCTACAGCCCAAGGTGCTGGTGGCGGACGAGCCGACCTCGGCGCTGGACGTGTCGATCCAGGCACAGGTGCTGAACCTGTTCATGGACCTGCAGAAGGAATTCAATACAGCCTATGTATTCATCTCGCACAACCTCGCCGTGGTGCGGCATGTGGCGGACCACGTGTTGGTGATGTACCTGGGGCGGCCGGCGGAGATGGGGCCTAAGGCGGACATCTACGAGAAGCCGCTGCATCCTTATACACAGGCATTGCTGTCGGCAACGCCGGCGATCCACCCCGACCCGTTGAAACCGAAGATCAGGATTGTCGGTGAGCTGCCCAACCCATTGAATCCGCCAGATGGGTGTGCCTTTCACAAGCGCTGCCCGTATGCGACGGAACGGTGTGGGAAGGAGGTGCCAGCGTTTCGGCAGGTGGGGACGCGGCAGGTGGCGTGCCACTATGCGGAGCAGTTTCTCTAGATCGGTGTGAGTTTTTTCGCGGGGCAAGCCCGCTCCCCCCTGTACCTCGCCTGGTTGGGACATGCGAGGTACCTGTGGGAGCGGGCTTGCCCCGCGAAGGGGCGCAAAGCGCCCCCAAGAATCTCAATGCATGAATATCGCAATCAGGATAATCACCGGAATCGGCACCCCAATCATCCACAGCAGTAATGAGCGCATGATGTTTCTCCTTACTTAACGTTGAATGGTACGACGCGCGGTGTAGTCCACCCCTTCCGCTTCCAGCCATACGACACGATCACGCTGACGGCCACCGAGCAGCGCGGCAAGGCTGGCGAAGAATGCCCCACACAACAGTGCAACGAAGGTCCACAGGGCCGTCCAGGCCGCCACTTTGGCTGCCGTATCAGCGGCCTGCTGCACCTCTACCTTGGCCTGTTGAACCTGAGCGAACACTTGATCGACCCGTGCCTCGGCCTCGGCCTGGCTCAGGCGGGTACGCTGGGCCACCAGTTGCGCCAGGTAAGCGCGGTCACCTTCGGCCAGCGTCCCTTGCGCGATGGACTTGGCAATAATGCGCGCCGCAATACCATTGGCGGCGTCATCACTGACAGGTGCCGGGCCGTCATTGCGGAACAGGCTGTCAACGAAATAGGCATTGGGATCAGGCTTTGGCGCCATGCTGGCGGCAGCCCCTACCGCGCTTGCCCCGGCCTGCGCACCGGCAGTGGCAAGGCCACCGGCGGTGCTCAGTATCAACATGGCCGCCACCAGCGTGGCCACTGCCCAGGCAAGGAAGCCATGGGCCGTATCACGAAAATACACTTCATCACCCTGCAGATTGGCCCACTTCACCCGCAGCCGACCGGCGATATAGCCGCCCAAGCCTGAGGCGAAGATCTGTGTCAGTAGCAGCCAGATGATCGCCGAAACACCCAGGGTCTGGGCGCTGGCACCTTCATCAGCCCAGGGCGAGGTAGCCGCGAAGCCTAGCCCCGCACCCAGCACCACAAGGATCAATGACAACGCGGCAGCCGCTGCGGCCCCCGCGAAAATGGCCGCCCAGGACACGCCAGAGCGATGCTGTGAATCGACATACGGGTAATCGGCAGAGGGGATCATGGTTTTTCGCCTTTGTAGTGATCAACAAGTCCGTTCGCCCTAGAGCCGGTGCAGGGGATGTGCCAGTTGTGTCAAAAAATGACACCCAACTGAATCAATGACTTAAATCACTGGGCCAACCAAGGACCGTGCAAAATGCCGGATTCACCACACGCCAACGCCGTGTTCTGCAATGCCGGTTGATCTGGCACTATCTGCCCATGACCTCCCAGTACCCAGCCGACGGCCCGCAACAGACGCCCATCACCGCCGAAACTGTGATGCGCTACCACTTGTGCTGGAAGCACCGCGACCTCGACGGCGTGATCGCGCTCTACCACCCCGACGTCCAGTACCACGACTTCTTCCAGAACCGCGTGCTCGGCTTCGACGCGCTGCGCGACTACGTGCGCGCCTGCCTGCCCCATGAAGCCGGCGAGGACATCGTCCACAGCGACCGAATCCGCGTCGATGGCTGCACTGCGTTCATCCAGTACCAGGTCACGGTGCAGGGCGGTGAAGGCCTGGTGGCGTTCCAGTCCAGCGAGGCCATCACCGTCAAGGACGGACTGATCTGGCGCGTCAACGAATACGCCACGCTGGTCCGGCAGAACAACCGAGGGCAAGCTGGCAGCGGCCCGCGCCCGGCCACCAGCCGCCTGGGCCTTTCACCGCGCCAGCTGTCAACCATGGCCCAGGACCTGGAGTGCTACTTCCAGCGTCAACGCCCCTACCTCGACCCTGAACTTGACTTGCAGCAGGTCGCCGATGCCAGCGGCTACAGCCGCAACCAGATCTCCTACCTGCTCAACCAGGTGCTTGGCCAAAGCTTCTACCGCTACGTGAACCAGGCGCGGCTACAGCACCTGATGGCCAGCCTGAACGACGACAGCGTCGAGGCAACGATCGATGAGCTGGCGTTCAGCGCGGGCTTCAATTCGCTGTCGGCGTTCTACAAGTGCTTCCGTGAACAGACCGGGCTCACACCCAAGGCCTACCTCAAGCAAATTTCCCTGCGTGCACGCACGTAAGACAGCCCTCCCCCAACGCCACTAGGATCGCCCACAGACCTTGACGGATGTGGAGCCGAAACTGATGCAACCCCTGCGCACGCTCAGCCTGTGGATGGACCAGCTCGACGAGCCGCTGTGCGCGCGCCCGGCACTGCGAAACGACCTTGACGTTGACGTGTGCATCATCGGCGCCGGCTACACCGGCCTGTGGACCGCGTACTACCTAAAGCGCCAGGCGCCCCAGCTGAACATTGCCGTGATCGAAGCCAACATCGCCGGCTTCGGCGCCTCTGGGCGCAATGGCGGCTGGCTGATGGGCAACCTGCTCGGCGAAGACCGCCTGCTTGCCGCTCTGTCGCCGCAACAACGCCGCGCCAGCATCGACCTGCTGCATGGCATCCCCGATGAAGTCCACGCCGTGCTGCAACGCGAAGCCATCGACTGCGACTACCGCAAAGGTGGCGTGCTGTACTGCGCCGCCCGCTACCCGGAACAGGAACGCAGCCTGCGTGCCTACCTCGATGACCTGTACCGCCAGGGCATGACCGAGGATGACTACCGCTGGCTGCGGCCCGAGCAACTGGACGCACAACTGCGGGTGAGCAACGCCTACGGCGCGATCTACAGCCCGCACACCGCGACCATCCAGCCCGCCAAGCTGGCCCGCGGCCTGGCCCGAGCGGTAGAGGCGCTGGGCGTGCCGATCTACGAGAACACCCCTGCCATCGACTGGCAGCCCGGTGAAGTTCGCACCCCCTTGGCGCGCATCCGCTGCCAGTGGACGGTGCCCGCCGTGGAAGGTTACGCCGCCAGCCTGCCACCGCTGGGCAAGCATCAGCTACCGGTGCAGAGCTTGCTGGTGGCGACCGAGCCACTGCCCGATTCGACTTGGGAGCAGATCGGCCTGGCCGAGGGCCAAGCCTTCAGCGAAAGCAGCCGTCAGGTTACCTACGGCCAGCGCACCGCCGACAACCGCCTGGTGTTCGGCGCCCGTGGCGGCTATCGCTTCGGTGGCCGCCTGCGCGAAGACTTCACCCTGACCGAAGCCGAAGTCGAACTGCGCCGCTACCTGTTCAGCGAGCTGTTCCCGCAGCTCAAGCATGTGCGCATCACCCACTCCTGGGGCGGCAACCTGGGCATGGCCCGACGCTTCCGACCGCACATGCTGTGCGACCGCCAGCGCGGCATCGCCTTGGCCGGCGGCTACGGCGGCGAGGGGGTCGGCGCCACCAACCTCGGCGGGCGGACGTTGGCGGCACTGATCCTCAACCAGCACAACGCACTGACCGCGCAACCCTGGGTACTCGACAACCGCCCATTGTCGAGCCTGGCCAGCTGGCCACCCGAGCCCTGCCGCTGGTTGGGCTACAACGCGATCATCCAGAGTTTCGTCCACGAGGACCGTACCCTCGCCAATCGCGCCAGCGCACCGTGGCGGCGGCGCCTGGCCAGCTCACTGGCAGACTTCATGGAAGGCTTCATGCACTGACTTACCGTTCACCTACACAGGATCCACCGGTCATGAACATCACTCACTTCAAACACACTGAAAGCGCCGTCCTGGACAGCACCAACCCGGTCGCAGTGCCGCTCGGCGAGCCCGTGGCGGTGACCTCGGTCACCTGCGTGGAACGCAGCGATGGCGTCGAAACCGGCATCTGGGAGTGCAGCCCCGGGCGCTGGCGGCGGCAGATCGTGCAACAAGAGTTCTGCCACATCATCAAGGGTCGCTGCACCTTCACCCCCGACGGTGGCGAGCCCCTCTACATAGAAGCCGGAGACGCACTGACGCTACCGGCCAACAGCACCGGTACCTGGGACATCCTGGAGACCGTGCGCAAGACTTACGTGCTTATTTTCTGATCCGCTGATCGCCTGCCTTCGATAACAACAGACAAAGCAAGGTAAACCCGACATGCGCACCCTTCTTCTTGCACCTCTGATGCTGGCCGCCAGCATGGCCAACGCCGCCGACACGGTGAAAATCTACAACTGGTCCAGCTACGTCGCGCCGGACACCCTCAAGCACTTTCAGCAAACCACGGGCATCAATCCCACCTACGACGTGTACGACAGCAACGAAACCCTCGATGGCAAGCTGATGACCGGCAATTCCGGCTACGACGTGGTGTTTCCGTCCAACCACTTCATGGCCCGGCAGATTCAGGGCAAGGCCCTGAAGAAGCTGGACAAGTCGCAGTTGCCCAACTGGCAAAATCTCAACCCGGTGCTGCTCAAGGCACTTGAGGTCAACGACCCGGGCAACCAGTACGGCTTCCCGTACCTCTGGGGCAGCACGGGCATTGGCTACAACATCGATAAGGTCAAGGCAGTCCTCGGCGACAACGCGCCGCTGGACTCATGGGACCTGATCTTCAAGCCCGAGTACATGAGCAAGCTGAAAAGCTGCGGCGTCGCAGTGCTGGACAACGGCCCCGAGCTGCTGCCGATTGCCCTGCATTACCTGGGCTTACCGCATCACAGCCAGGACCCGAAGGACTACGAGAAGGCCAAGGACTTGCTGATGAAGGTGCGGCCGTACATCAGCTACTTCCATTCATCCAAGTACACCGGTGACCTGGCCAATGGCGATATCTGCGTGGTGGTGGGCTTCTCCGGTGACGTGCTGCAGGCGAAAAACCGCGCTGATGAAGCAAAGAATGGGGTGAAGGTGGGGTATTCGATCCCCAAGGAAGGCGCGCCGATGTGGTTCGACATGGTTGCCATGCCGGCCGATGCCCCCGATGAGAAGGCGGGGTATGCCTACATGAACTACCTGCTGCAGCCGGAGGTGATGGCCAACATCAGTAACCACGTGCAGTACGCCAACGGCAACCTCAAGGCTGACGGCCTGGTGGACCCGGCGATGAAGGGCAATACGATGATCTACCCCAGTGACGAAGTGATGGGCAAGCTGTATGCGCTGGAGGCGATGCCGGCGAAGATCGACCGCATTCGCACCCGGATCTGGACCAGTATCAAAGCCGGAAACTGACAACAGCTTCAAGCCGCAAGCTACAAGAAAGGCGGGCCAATACAGGCTCGCTTCCACTTGTAGCTTCCAGCTTGAGGCTCGAAGCTGCTTTTAGTGGTGCTCGCGAGTAGCGCGGAATTTCACATCCGGCCAGCGCTCTTCCATCAACGCCAGGTTGACCCGGGTCGGCGCCAGGTAGGTCAGGTGGCCGCCACCGTCGATGGCCAGGTTCTCCATGGCCTTGGTCTGGAATTCCTCGAGCTTCTTCTTGTCATCACAGCTGATCCAGCGCGCCGACCACACGGTGATCGGCTCGTAGGCGCACTCGACTTTGTACTCTTCCTTCAAACGGCTGGCCACTACGTCGAACTGCAGCACACCGACCGCACCGAGGATGATGTCGTTGCTGCGCTCGGGGAAGAACACCTGGGTCGCCCCCTCTTCGGCCAGCTGCTGCAGGCCCTGGCGCAGCTGCTTGGACTTGAGCGGGTCCTTCAGGCGCACACGGCGGAACAGCTCCGGAGCAAAGTGCGGGATACCGGTGAAGCCCAGTGCTTCGCCTTCGGTGAAGGTGTCGCCGATCTGGATGGTGCCGTGGTTGTGCAGGCCGATGATATCGCCGGCAAAGGCTTCTTCCAGCTGCTCGCGCTCGGACGAGAAGAAGGTCAGTGCGTCACCGATGCGCAGGTCCTTGCCGGTACGCACGTGGCGCATCTTCATGCCCTTCTCGTACTTGCCCGAGCAGATGCGCATGAAGGCGATACGGTCACGGTGTTTCGGGTCCATGTTCGCCTGGATCTTGAACACGAAGCCTGTGAACTTCTCTTCTACCGGCTCCACGGTACGCTCGTGCGCCACACGGGCCAGCGGGCGCGGCGCCCAGTCGACAACGGCGTCGAGCACATGGTCGACACCGAAGTTGCCCAGTGCGGTACCGAAGAACACTGGGGTCAGTTGGCCGTTGATGAACTCGTCCTGATCGAATTCATGGCAGGCGCCCTGCACCAGCTCAAGCTGTTCGAGGAAGCGATCATATTCGTCACCCAGGTGCGCACGCGCCTCATCGGAATCAAGCTTCTCGATGATTTTTACCTCGGTACGCTCATGGCCGTGGCCCGGGGTGTAGACGATGATGTAGTCGCCGGCCAGGTGGTACACGCCCTTGAAGTCGCGGTAGCAACCGATCGGCCAGGTGATTGGCGCGGCCTTGATCTTCAGCACCGCCTCGATTTCGTCGAGCAGTTCGATCGGGTCGCGGATATCACGGTCGAGTTTGTTGATGAAGCTGACGATGGGCGTGTCACGCAGGCGGCAGACGTCCATCAGGGCGATGGTCCGCGGCTCTACACCTTTACCGCCGTCGAGCACCATCAGCGCCGAGTCCACCGCGGTCAGGGTGCGGTAGGTGTCTTCCGAGAAGTCTTCGTGGCCGGGGGTGTCGAGCAGGTTGATCATGTGCTCGCGGTACGGGAACTGCATCACCGAGGTGGTGATGGAGATGCCGCGCTGCTTCTCCATTTCCATCCAGTCGGAGGTGGCGTGGCGGTCGGACTTGCGCGACTTCACGGTACCGGCGACGGCAATGGCCTTGCCCATCAGCAGGAGCTTCTCGGTGATGGTGGTCTTACCGGCGTCGGGGTGGGAAATAATTGCGAAAGTGCGGCGCTTCGCGACTTCGGCGGCCTGGTTGGTCATGGGAAATCGCCTGACTGGGGGATTCGAAAAGGGGCAATATCATACCTGAGTTTGGCCGGGGACCAAAATTTGATCCCCGCCCCCCGTCGAGCGGATGCTGAGTTACTTGCTGCTAGTGGCGCTATCGGTGAACCCATCCAAGGTGACAGGAGGGCGACCCGGCATGCGCGCCACCAGCTCAAGCGTCCCCCCCATCGCTTCAACATAGCTGCGCAGTGTAGAAATCAGCATATCGGAGCGATTTTCGACCTTGGAGATGTTGCCCTGCCTGATATCCAGCCTTTCGGCCATGCTTTCCTGGGTCAGCTCAAGCTGCTTGCGCAACGCCTGCAATGTCATCTCTTCGCGTATCAGCTCACGCCCTCGCGCTTCGGCTGCCACCTGCAGTTCCAGTGGCAAACTCTCAATGACCTCATCAAGTGTCTTGGACATTGCTATCTCCTTCTCGTAAATACTTGTCGAAACGATCATCGGCCCGCTTGATCAGTCTCCGGTAAAACAGTGCTTCGCTGAGTCCCGTCTTATTTCCAGCTACCAGAGCTACGGCTTTACGCGCTGGGTCAAAAGCAAATGCAACACGCCAGACTCCATCACACGCAGAAAATCTCAGCTCTTTCATGTTGTTGTGACGAGACCCCTTCAGTGTGTCCACCCTCGGCCTACCCAGGGTTGGCCCTTGAAACTCCAATAGCCTCAGATGGGCCACGAGCTCTTTCTGGACCTGCTTGTCGAACCCTTCGAACTCCACGACGAATTCGGTACAGAAATGTATCGACCAAGACAAAATATACCCCCCAAAGAATATTCCTTCAAATAGATATCAAGGAAATCGAGAGAGGAATTTTGTCCATCAGGACAAATGGATCGAAAGCAGGTAAACCAACGCCTTAAGGTAGGAATTGCGCTGTTTTTTCGTACGAAAGTTCACTGACCCAGTGATTAACACTGGCCAAATGCCGCCTCAGATGGGAACCTTTACGCCCTCGGAGACGTCCACTCCCCTGCAACCCGCTTCGCTTGGGGACTGGTTTCATCAGCTTTTTCGGGCCCGACGGGGTTCGGCTCATGGCCTGATCGCTGCCTTGCGCACGCATCACGCTGCTACTCGCGAACACACCCACCGCCGCCAGTGATGGCCGGCAAAAAAAGAAGTGTGCTCGCCGACAACACAAGGAGTCCGCCTGTGGCTACACGCTACGGAAAAGGGCTGTTGGGATGCGCCACCGTGCTCGTCATCCTGGCCCTGCTGATCCACTGGATCGGCATCGACACGATCGCGCGTTACCGCGACGATCTTGGGTTCTACCTGCAAGCGCACCTGGTACTGGTGCTGGCTTCGATGGCGGCGGCGTTGGCCGTGGGCATCCCCGCCGGCATTGCGTTAAGTCGACCGCACCGGGTCGACAAAGCCGAACGCTTCATGCAGTTCTTCAACGTTGGCAACACCATTCCCCCTCTGGCCGTTCTGGCCATCGCGCTCAGTATCCTGGGCATCGGCGCCGGGCCCGCGATCTTCGCGCTGTTCCTCGCCTCCCTCCTGCCCATCGTGCGCAACACCTACGAGGGCCTGAAAAACGTCCCCGCCTCGCTCAAGGAAGCCGCCACCGGCATCGGCATGACCCCGCGCCAGCAACTGTGGCAGGTGGAATTGCCCAATGCCGTGCCGATCATCGTCGGCGGTGTGCGTGTTGCCCTGGCCCTGAACGTGGGCACCGCGCCCCTGGCGTTCCTGATCGGCGCCAACAGCCTGGGCAGCCTGATCTTCCCTGGCATCGCCCTGAACAACCAGCCGCAGCTGCTGCTGGGCGCCGCTTGTACGGCGCTGCTGGCATTGCTGCTCGACGCCCTGGTGAGCTTCTCCAGCAGGCGCTGGCTGGAACGTGGCCTGGCCCAATAAGAAGAGGGAACGTATGAAGAAGAGAATCGCCTTGCTGCTGGGCGCGGCCCTGCTGTTCGCAGGTTTTGCCCAGGCAGCGGACAAACCGCTGATCCGTATCGGTGCGCGGGTGTTCACCGAACAGACCGTGCTTGCCGAAATCACCGCCCAATACCTGCGCTCAAACGGTTTCGATGTGCGCGTGACCACCGGCCTTGGCAGCAACATCGCCCGCCAGGCACAAGAGACCGGCCAGCTCGACCTGATGTGGGAATACACCGGTGTATCGCTGGTGTCGTACAACCACATCGACGAACGCATGCCCAACGCCGAGGCCACCTACGCCAAGGTCAAGGCACTGGACGCAAAAAAGGGCCTGATCTGGCTGACCCCCTCGAACTTCAGCAACACCTATGCCCTGGGCCTGCCCAAGCAAGTGGCCGAAGCCTACCCGCAGGTGAACTCGATCAGCGACCTCAACCAGGTGCTGCGTGATGAGCACGACCGCACCCACCTGGTGGCCCTGGACACCGAGTTCGCCAACCGCCCTGATGGGCTGGTAGGCCTGCGCGAGCTGTACGGCTTGCCGCTGGACCGCCGCAACATCCGCCAGATGGATGGCGGCCTGGTGTACACCGCGATGCGCAACAACCAGGTGTTCGCCGGCCTGGTGTACACCACCGACGGGCGCCTGAACGCCTTCGACCTCAAACTGCTGGACGACGACAAGCACTACTTCCCCGACTACACCGCCGCCCCGGTGGTGCGCAAAGCCGTGCTAGACGCCAACCCCAACCTGGCCACCCTGCTCAAGCCGCTGGCCGAGCAGCTCGACGACGAAACCATGCGCCAGCTCAACGCCCAGGTCGACGTCGAACACCAGAACCCCACCGCCGTGGCCGCAGCCTTCCTGCGTGAGCATCCTTTGAAGGAGGTACAGCCATGAGCCTGCTCGACACCTTCGCCCACCTCGACTGGGCCCAGGTCCTGCAACTGACCTGGCAACACATCATGCTGGTCGGCGTCGCCGTCAGCCTGGCCATCCTCGTCGGCGTGCCACTGGGCATCCTGATGACCCGCTTCCCGGCCGTCGCAGGCCCGCTGCAGGCCAGCGCCACGGTGCTGCTGACCATTCCCTCGATCGCCCTGTTCGGCCTGCTGCTGCCGTTCTATTCCAAGTTCGGCCAAGGCCTCGGCCCGCTGCCGGCGATCACTGCGGTATTCCTCTACTCACTGCTGCCGATCCTGCGCAACACCTACCTCGCCCTGACCAACGTCGAGCCCGGTATCCGTGAAGCCGCGCGCGGTATCGGCATGACCTTCGGCCAACGCCTGCGCATGGTCGAACTGCCGATTGCGGTGCCGGTGATCCTCGCCGGCGTGCGCACCGCCGTGGTAATGAACATCGGCGTGATGACCATCGCCGCGACCATCGGTGCCGGTGGCCTGGGCGTGCTCATCCTGACCTCCATCAGCCGCAGCGACATGTCGATGTTGCTGGTCGGCGCCGTGCTGGTCAGCCTGCTGGCGATCATCGCCGACCTGCTCCTGCAAACCCTGCAACGTGCCCTGACTCCAGAAGGACTGCGCTCATGATCGAACTCAAGAACCTCAGCAAAACCTTCAACGTCAACGGCAAGGATGTCAAAGCCGTCGACGCGGTCAGCCTGACCGTCAACGAAGGCGAAATCTGCGTATTCCTCGGCCCCTCGGGCTGCGGCAAGAGCACCACGCTGAAGATGATCAACCGCCTGATCACGCCCACCTCCGGCCAGGTGTTCATCAATGGCGAAGACACCAGCGGGCTGGACGAAGTCACCCTGCGCCGCCACATTGGCTACGTGATCCAGCAGATCGGCCTGTTCCCCAACATGACCATCGAGGAGAACATCACCGTGGTCCCGCGCCTGCTCGGCTGGGACAAGCAGAAGTGCCACGACCGCGCCCGCGAGCTGATGCACATGATCAAGCTCGAGCCAAAGCAGTACCTGCAGCGCTACCCGCGTGAGCTTTCCGGTGGCCAGCAGCAGCGTATCGGCGTGATCCGCGCGCTGGCTGCCGACGCGCCGGTGCTGTTGATGGATGAGCCGTTCGGCGCAGTCGACCCGATCAACCGCGAGATGATTCAGAACGAGTTCTTCGAGATGCAGCGGGCGTTGAACAAGACCGTGATCATGGTCAGCCACGACATCGACGAAGCGCTCAAGCTGGGCGACAAGATCGCCATCTTCCGTGCCGGCAAGCTGTTGCAGCTGGACCACCCGGACACCCTGCTGGCGCACCCGGTGGATGACTTCGTCAGCAACTTCGTCGGCCAGGACAGCACCTTGAAACGCCTGTTGCTGGTGCGTGCCGAAGATGCGGCGGACAACGCCCCGTCAGTCAGCCCGGACACGCCAGTGAGCGATGCGCTGGAGCTGCTGGACGAGCACGACCGCCGCTATGTAGTGGTGACCGATGCGCAGAACAAGGCGCTGGGCTATGTGCGCCGGCGCGACATGCACCGCCAGCAAGGGGCCTGCGGCGACTTCCTGCGCCAGTTCAATGCCACCGCATCGCACGATGAGAACCTGCGCATCCTGCTGTCGCGGATGTACGAGTTCAACCGGGCGTGGTTGCCGGTGCTGGATGCCGAGCAGGTGTTCTTGGGCGAGGTGACGCAGGAGTCGATTGCGGCTTACTTGAGCTCGGGGCGATCGCGTGGGGCGAAGACCAGCATTGTGTCGCCGGCTGAGGCGGTGGTTTCCTGATTTTTTGGGGGCGCTTTGCGCCCCTTTCCGACCGGTCCGGCGCCCCGGCAAGGCCGCTCCTACACACATCTGTGGGGAGCGGGCTTGCCCCGCGAATGGGACGACGCTGTGTCAGAACCCTAAACTGGCCTGCACATAAAAGGTCCGCGGCTCACCCACATAGAGGCCAGCATTGTTGTCGCTGGAGCGGGTGAAGTACTGCTTGTCGAACAGGTTCTTCACCCCCGCCGCCACCTTCAGGTTGGCCATCTGCGGCCCGAAGTCATACCCCCCACGGGCATGCCAGGTCACGTAACCCGGAATATCCCCATATTGCCCATCGGCACTCGGCTCGGTGATGTAGTCACCATTGAAGCTGCCATCACTATTGATCCCGGTGCCCGGCGCACGCTGCTTGGATTGGGCATAGGCGTCCAGGTTCCAGGTCCAGCGGTTGATCGCATAGCGCACGCCGGCAGTGGCCACCTGGCGTGAGTAGAACGGCAGGTCACGCCCCTTGAAGCCTGGGATCTCCCCTTCGTAATTGGCACGGGTATAGGTGTAGCCGCCATTCACCGACATGCCTTCGAGCCGCGGGTCCAGCTCGGCCAGGTCAAAACGCAGCGACGCTTCGATACCCTGATGCTTGGTGGCGCCCAGGTTGGTCCAGCCGACATCGTTGCTGATGTACTGCAGCTCGTCATCGAAGTCGATGTAGAACGCTGTCAGTTCACCGGCGAAGCCGCCGTTGTCATAGCGCATACCCACCTCATAGGTCTTGGCCTTTTCCGGCTCCAGGCCGTTGGCCGTGCTGTTGCCGGTACCACCCTGGCCCAGTTGGAAGTACTGCAGGCTGCCGAACGAGGTCTCGTAGTTGGCGAACACCTTCCAGGTATCGGAGAGGTGGTACATCACGCTCAGTGCCGGCAGCGGTTCGTTGCTGGTGATGCTGCGCTTCTTCTCTGCCACCGGGCGGTTGTTGGCGTCCAGCACCGGGCGGTCGCGCCAGTCGGTGTTGATGTGCTCGAAGCGGATGCCTGGGGTGATGGTCCAGTTGCCGACGTCGATCTTGTCGTCGATGTAGTAGGCGCTGGCCTCGGTGCCGCCGCTACGGTCCTGGAACACATGGCCATCAGAAGTCGGGGTTGGCGTCGGCACGTTGTCGATCAGCGCCAGGCGGGTCGACTGCTCGCGCATGGCCTCTTTCAGGTAGCGGTAACCCACACTGACTTCCTGGGTAGTGGGGCCGGCGAAGAAGATCCGCGACAGGCGCGGTTCGATGGCGAAGGTGTGGTAGTTGCGCGGGTACGACGAGAGGGTCTTCATGTCACGCGAGGCGATGGCGCTGCCACGGAAGCTGTCGGTGTAGTAGGTCAGCACTTCGAACTGGGTAGCGTCGTCGAGCTGGCGCTGCCACTTGAACGATACATCCTTGCGCCGGCCGGCGAAGTAGTCGTAGTCGCGCAGTGACTGGTACGGGTTGCTGTCGTACTGGGCCTGGGTCAGGCCGCCGGGCATGTCGGCACGGCCATCGTAGTAATGGAAGTTGAGCCAGAACTCATCGACGTCGGTCGGGGCCCAGTGGGTCTTGAGGATCACATCGTCGATGTCGTTGCCGTTGTTGCTCTCGCGGTAACCGTTGCCGTTCACCCCGGTGTACAGCAGTGCTACGCCCATGCCGTTGTCGGCGGTGCCGCCGACGAAGGCCGACTCGGTGTGCTTCCAGCCGCCATGCTGCGAGGTTTCCAAGGTGGTGGAAAGCTCAGCCGAGGCCTTCTCTGGGATCGCCCGGGTAACGAAGTTGATCACCCCACCGACGTTCTGCGGGCCGTAGCGCACAGAACCTGCGCCGCGTACCACGTCGATGCTGTCCAGGTTGCCCGAAGAGATCGGCGCCATCGACAGCTGCGGCTGGCCATAAGGGGCGAACGCCGCCGGGATGCCATCGATCAACACGGTCGAGCGGGGCGACAGCCGCGAGGTCAGGCCGCGCACGCCAACGTTCAGCGACAGGTCGCTGCCACCGGTGCCGTTGGAGTCCTGCACCTGCACGCCAGGGATGCCGCGCAGCACGTCGCGAACGTTCATTGCACCCTGCTCGACCATGGCCTCGCGACGCACCACGGTGCGCGCACCGGGGTGGTTCTGCACCACGGCCTGGTCGGCATCGCCCAGCCAGTCACCGACCACCTTGATGTCGGTGGGCGCCAGCTCCAGGCTACCGCTGCCCAGGTCGAGGGTGGTCGGCAGCGGCTTTACCACCACTGTGTCCTGGGCCAGCTCGAAGGTCAGCCCGCTGCCTTGCAGCAACTGTTGCAGCGCCTGCACCGGCGCCAGGTTGCCGGACACCGCCGGGGCCTGTTTGCCGGCCACAAGCTCAGGGCTGTAGAACAGTTGCAGGTTGGTCTGCTGGCCCAATTGGCTCAGGGCCGAGGCCAGCGGTTGTGCCTGGATCTGGATTGCGCCGCCAGCCTGTTCGGCGTGGCTGTTGACGGCCACGGCACTGACCGCGAGAGCCAGCGCCAGGGCGCGAAAGCGTGGCAAGGATTTGTTGTTGTTCACGTCGTCAGACATCCTGAAGTGCGGGATAAACGCCAACCGCATGCAAATGTAAATGCTTGGCAGTTGCAGCTGGCGAGGAAGACGAACGAGCTGAAATAAACCTGAATCTATTTCGCGATTATTTCGCGAGAGCCGTCTTCATGGGCTTTGATGCCCACCGGCAAGATGCTCGGCAAGGCGCGCAGCAGTGCATCGGTGTCGTCGGTGCTGAAGGTGCTTGAGAGGCGCATCTGTGCCACCTTGCCGGGAGCAACCCGCAGCGGCTGGGTGCGGTAGCGGGAAACTTCGGCCACCACCTCGGCCAGGGTGGCGTTGTCGAACACCAGCTTGCCCTGGCGCCAGGCAGTCAGGGCTGCGGCATTGACCGCGTAGGGCGCCGCCACCTTGCCTTGTGCATCTATATGCGCGCCCAGGCCGGCCGTCAGTTGCGCCAGCGAAGCATCCTTGCCCTGCACCCGTACCGAGCCTTGCTCGACCGCTACGCGGGTGGCGGCCGGGTCCAGCCGTACATCAAAGCGGGTGCCGGTGACGGTCACGCTGCCTTGGGCCGTGTCGACCACGAACGGTCGGCTGCTGTCGTGGGCGACGATGAACATCGCCTCACCGGCGTTCAGTTGAATGTGCCGCCGCCCCGCGCTGAAATCGACCTGCAACTGCGTACCGCCGTTGAGCGTCAGCTGCGAGCCGTCCGGCAGTTCGACCTGGCGGCGCTCACCGAAGGCAGTCTGTAACAGGTCCTGATGATTGAGGCGCTGGTACTGCCAGCCACTCCAGCCGAGCCCCAGGGCAACCACTGCCACACCGGCCGCCAAAGCCTGGCGCAGCAAACGCCGCCGAGGCAGCTGGCGCACGGGCTCTGGCGCGCACAGGGCATCGAGGCGCTGGCGCGGTATGAAGTCGGCGGCGCGCCAGAGGCTGGCGAGCTGCTGGTATTCCTCGCGATGGCGTGGGTCCGCCTCCAGCCACCCTTGCAAGCGGGCCAGCAGCTCGGCATCCCGCGGCGCATCCTGCACGCGGGCGAACCATTCGGCCGCCTGCTCGCGGACGCTATCGGTACCGTGCCGTTTCATCGAAAAGGTCTCCTGACTCATCATGCCGACACATCCAGATGCTCACGCAGGTGTCGGAGGGTGCGGATCATATACTTTTCGACCATGTTCTTGCTCAAGCCCATGCGCTCGGCAATCTCGGCCTGGGTCAGGCCTTCGAGCTTCTGCCAGATGAACACCCGCCGGCAGTTGAGCGGCAACTCGGCCAGCGCCCGCTCGACACTGTCGGCAAGCTCCAGCGCGTGTACGTAGGCTTCAGGGTCACCGCTGTGGCTGGCGCTTTCCTCAAAGGCTTCCAGCGCCAGTGCCTGGCGCCGGTCTTCACGGCGAAAACCGTCCACGGCAATGTTGCGGGCGGTCTGGTGCAGGTAGGCGCGGGGCTGCTCGACCTGTTCGCGGGGGTTTTCCAGTACCCGTACGAAGGCATCGTGAGCGAGGTCCTCGGCCTGCTGACGACTGCGCAGCTTGCGCGTCCAGGTGCCGATCAGCTCATGGTAATGGTCGAGGAAGCCTTTGGGTCCGGACACGGTCGGGGTTCGTCAGGGAGGCAGATAAGGCTGCGAATAGTAATGTTTCTCATCAAGCACGGCAAATCCGTCAGTCGGTAACAAAAAATTTATAGGGATTTCAGGCACTGCAGTGCCAGGAAAATGTGGCCATAAATATGAACACCTCAGGGCCATTCGCGGGTGAGCCCGCGCCCACAGGATTAGCGCAATCCCTATGGGAGCGGGTTCACCCGCCAAAGGGCCGAAACGGTCCATTCCACAATATTTAACGCTTCAAACATCCCAGGGAACATCTGCCGGTCACATGAGTCGGTTATTCAAATGGCAGGTCGTCGATCCGCGACGAACATGCCCGGATTGCCTGTTGATCTTGCATTCTTCACGCCCTAAAGTGCGCGCCGAACGTCCATGCTGGAAACGATCCATCCGGCTCAAGTACTGAGTAGGCGAACCAAAGTGGGGATACGGAGGACGTTCAGTTTGCAGCCACTTATCTTTTCAGTTTGCCCATGGAGTCCCTGAGCATGTCGATCCAGGTCGAAGACTATTTCGCGCGTGACACCTTCCAGAAAATGAAGGCGTTCGCTGACAAGCAAGAAACCCCGTTCGTACTCATCGATACCCAGATGATCAGCAAGGCCTACGACGACCTGCGCGCCGGTTTCGAATTCGCCAAGGTCTACTACGCAGTCAAGGCCAACCCGGCGGTCGAGATCATCGACCTGCTCAAAGACAAAGGCTCGAGCTTCGACATCGCCTCGATCTACGAGCTGGACAAAGTGATGGACCGTGGCGTCAGCGCCGACCGTATCAGCTACGGCAACACCATCAAGAAATCCAAGGACATCCGCTACTTCTACGAGAAGGGCGTGCGCCTGTACGCCACCGACTCGGAAGCCGACCTGCGCAATATCGCCAAGGCCGCGCCGGGTTCCAAGGTTTACGTGCGTATCCTCACCGAAGGCTCCACCCCTGCCGACTGGCCGCTGTCGCGTAAATTCGGCTGCCAGACCGACATGGCCATGGACCTGCTGATCCTCGCCCGCGACCTGGGCCTGGTGCCGTACGGCATTTCCTTCCACGTCGGTTCGCAGCAACGCGACATCAGCGTGTGGGACGCGGCCATCGCCAAGGTCAAGGTGATCTTCGAGCGCCTGAAGGAAGAAGACGGCATCGAGCTGAAACTGATCAACATGGGTGGCGGCTTCCCGGCCAACTACATCACCCGTACCAACAGCCTGGAAACCTACGCCGAAGAGATCATCCGCTTCCTGAAGGAAGACTTCGGTGACGACCTGCCGGAAATCATCCTCGAGCCAGGCCGTTCGCTGATCGCCAACGCCGGCATCCTGGTCAGCGAAGTGGTGCTGGTAGCGCGCAAGTCGCGTACCGCGGTCGAGCGTTGGGTGTACACCGACGTGGGCAAATTCTCCGGCCTGATCGAAACCATGGACGAGTCCATCAAGTTCCCGATCTGGACCGAGAAGAAAGGCGAGATGGAAGAAGTGGTCATCGCCGGCCCGACCTGCGACAGCGCCGACATCATGTACGAGCACTACAAGTACGGCCTGCCGCTGAACCTGGCGATCGGCGACCGCCTGTACTGGCTGTCGACCGGTGCCTACACCACCAGCTACAGCGCGGTGGAATTCAACGGCTTCCCGCCGCTGAAGGCTTACTACCTGTAATGAAGAACGGGGCCGAAAGGCCCCGTTTTCATGTGTGTGTGTGTCAATGCCGGCCTCTTCGCGGGACAAGCCCGCTCCCACCGGACCCTGCTGTGCCACAGGAACAGATAACCTGTGGGAGCGGGCTTGCCCCGCGAAGAGGCCGGCACTGTAAACATTATTCCCGACGCTGTTCGAGTTCCTCGGCGTACCCGGCAGCATACCCCACCAGCAACGGTCCAGCGCCCTGCAGAGTGGCCACTGCACTGCGCAGAAAATTCACATTCCCCTCAACCCGCGCACGCTCCAGCCAAGGCCCAGCCTCAGCCACCTGTCCACGCTCGACCAGCACCAGCGCCAGGCTGAACATGCCGCGAAAGTCCCCCGCCTCTGCCGAACGTCGATACCAGCGCACCGCCCGCGCCGGGCTGGGCGCCGTGGCGATGCCCTGCTCCAGGTAACGCCCATACAAGTTCATCGACTTGGCATGCCCCATGTGCGCCGCTTTCTCGTAACAGAGCAACGCCTGGGCCTGGTTTGCCGGCACCCCACGCCCGGTGGCCAGCAGGTTGCCCAGGTTGTAAAGGCCCCAGCCCAGCCCCGCGTCGGCCGCACGCGCATAGTGGATGGCCGCCTGCGAAAGGCTCACCTCCCCCCCCCAGCCATGTTCCAGGCAACGCCCAAGCATGTTGTGCGCCATGGCATTGCCAGCCTGGGCGGCGATGCCGAACCAGCGCCGGGCCACACCGGCATCGGCTTCGATGCCACGCCCGTCGAGCAGAATCTGCCCCAGCAGCAACTGTGCCTCGACCGCCCCCTGCCCCGCTGCCGCCAGGATCGCCTGGGCAGCCTTGCCGGGGCTGTCTTCGAGCATGGCCTTGAGGCCTGCAACATCGATCACTTCTTCACGACGCAATTGGTATGACACGTCTCAGACCTCAGCCCAGCGGCGCAGCAGGTTGTGGTAGGTACCCGTCAACTGCAGCAGCGAAGGGTGCTCGGGCACATCGGCGGTGAGTTGCTGGATGGCATTGTCCATCTCGAACAACAGCGCCCGCTGGCTGTCTTCGCGCACCAGGCTTTGCGTCCAGAAAAACGCAGCATAGCGCTGGCCGCGTGTCACCGGGTTGACCTTGTGCAAGCTGGTGCCGGGGTACAGCACCAGGTCGCCGGCCGCCAGCTTCACCTGCTGCACGCCATAAGTGTCCTGGATCACCAGTTCGCCGCCGTCGTAACTGTCCGGGTCGCTGAGAAACAGCGTTGACGACAGGTCGGTACGCACCCGCTCCGCGCTGCCCTTGGGCTGGCGCAGGGCATTGTCGATGTGAAAGCCGAAGTTGCCGCCTTCGCGGTAGCAATTGATCAGCGGTGGGAAGACCTTGTGCGGCAGCGCTGCCGACATGAACCGGGGCGTTTTCCACAGGCGGTCGATCAATGCGCTGCCGAGCTCCTTGGCCAGCGGGTGGCCTTCAGGCAACTGCAGGTTGTGCTTGGCCTTGGCCGACTGATAACCCGCCGTGACCTTGCCATCGGCCCAGTCAGCCTGCTCCAGGGCCTCACGGATACGCGCGAGTTCGTCGGCATCGAACAGGCCGGGAATGTGAAGCAGCATGGCGGCGGCACCTGGGCAAATGTAAAGGCGTCAATGATATTGATTACCTTTTACACACCACAAGCCCCATTCGCCGATTAAGACGTTTCAGCCGACGAAAACCGTAACGGCAAACTGTAAAGATTGTAAATTCCTCACGAATGGTAACGACTCTCAATTGTTAGTCACAATTGCTTACATTAAGATCCGCCGCCTTATCACCTTGGGGAAGGTCCTTACCAATGCGTCACTACGTGCCATCTGCTGTGAGTTCGCCACGCCTGATCGTGACCGCCATCGGCGTCGCCATCACTGCCTCGACCGCCTACGCTGCCGAGCCTGCCGCCAACCGTGCCGTTACCCTTGATGCCACCAGCGTCAACGGCAAGGCCGAACAGGCCAGCACCGACTACAAGGTCGAGAAAGCCTCGTCGCAGAAGTACACCGCGCCGCTGGTCGATACACCGCGCTCGGTCACGGTGATTCCGCAGCAGGTGATCAAGGACACCAACGCCCTCAGCCTGCAGGACGCCCTGCGTACGGTACCTGGCATCACCTTTGGTGCCGGTGAAGGCGGCAACCCCCAGGGCGACCGCCCGTTCATCCGCGGCTTTGACGCCCAGGGCGATACCTACCTGGACGGCGTGCGTGATACCGGCGCGCAAACCCGTGAGATCTTCGCCATCGAGTCGGTGGAAGTGGCCAAGGGCCCGAACTCGGCCATCGGTGGCCGAGGCGCCGCAGGCGGCACCATCAACCTGGTGAGCAAGCGTGCGCACCTGGGCAACTCGCTGGACGGCGCCTGGACCTGGGGCAGTGACCAGACCCAACGCTACACCTTCGATGGCAACTACCAGTTCAGCGACACCGTCGCCGGTCGTCTCAACCTGATGACCCACGAGAGCAACGTCGCCGGCCGTGACAAGGTCAACTACGACCGCTGGGGCATCGCCCCGTCCCTGGCCTTCGGCCTGGGCACGCCGACCCGCGTCAACCTCGACTACTACCACCTGGAAAGCGACGACCTGCCGGACTCGGGCATTCCCTACACCATCCCGACCTCGGGCAGCGGCGGGCGCACCTCGGCGCACCCGAGCAAGCCGAACGACGGTGGCGACAGCGACAACTTCTACGGCCTGACCGGCCGTGACTTCCGCAAGAGCCGGGTCGACATCGCCACCTTCGCGATCGAACACGACCTGACCGACTCGCTGACCGTCAAGAACACCCTGCGCCATGGCAACAGCATGCAGGACTACATCCTGACCCAGCCGGACGACAGCAAGGGCAACGTCAACAACGGCAGCGTCTGGCGCCGTGCCAACAGCCGCGTCGGCAACACCGCCACCACCACCAACCAGACTGACCTGTTTGGCGAGTTCTACCTGGGCGGCATGAAGAACAGCTTCTCCACCGGTATCGAGCTGAGCCGCGAAGAGAGCAAGCGTTCGTCCTACACCGTTGACACCGATACCGTGCCGGGGGGCAGCGCCAACAGCAACTGCACCCCAGGCATGATCGGCGCCAGCAGCGGCTACAACTGCACCTCGCTGAGCAACCCGAACCCGGACGACCCTTGGAACGGCAATATTGCGCGCAACTACGCGGGCACCGACACCAAGAGCAACACCCGCGCCCTCTACGTGTTCGACACCCTGGAGCTGACGCCTGACTGGCTGCTGAACATGGGCCTGCGCTACGACCACTTCGACACCCAGTACCGCACTTACGATGCCGCCGGCGCTACCGTGGTGAACAGCAAGGGCGTTGCTTCCAAGGGCCGTGACACCAGCGAGTTCATCACCGGCCAGCTGGGCCTGGTCTGGAAACCGGCCGAAAACGGCAGCATCTACGTTTCCTACGCCACCTCCGCAACGCCACCCGGCGCAATGCTGGGTGAAGGCACCGAAGGCAACCCGCTGGGCAACACCAGTGACCGCGCCGGCAACCTGCTGAGCAGCGACATGGAGCCGGAAGAAACTACCAACTACGAGATCGGCACCAAGTGGGACCTGCTCGACCAGCGCCTGTCCCTGGCCGCCGCGCTGTTCCGCACCGAGAAGGAAAACGCTCGCGTGCAGGTAGATACCACCAGCTACGAAAACGTCGGTGAAACCCGCGTGCAGGGCATCGAGCTGTCGGCCAGCGGCAAGCTGACCGACGAGTGGCAGGTTTTCGCCGGTTATACCTACATGCAGGCCCGCCAGATCGACGGTGGCGCGCTGGGCAAGGCCAACGACGGCAACCAGCTGCCGAACACGCCGAACAACAGCGCCAGCCTGTGGACCACTTACGCGATCACGCCGAAGCTCACCGTCGGTGGCGGCGCGTTCTATGTGGATGACGTCTACGGCAGCGTGGCCAACACCACCATGGTCGACAGCTATGTACGTTACGACGCCATGGCGGCCTATAAGCTGACCAAGAACGTCGACCTGCAGCTGAACGTGCAGAACCTGACCAACGAGGTGTACTACGACAAGGCGTTCTCCACCCACTTCGCCAACCAGGCGGCGGGCCGGACCGCGTTGCTGACCACCAGCGTCCACTTCTAACGCAGCAACCCGGAGCCCCGTTCATTCCAGTGAGCGGGGCTTTTGCGTACCAAGGCATAATGCACGCCGCGCAGGTTGCGGCAGCACGACAAGGTGATCGATGTGGTGAAGAAGACGCTGTTCCAATTGCACTGGTTCTTTGGCATCACCGCTGGCCTGGTGCTGGCCTTGATGGGCATTACCGGGGCGATCTGGTCGTTTCAGGAAGAACTGCTGCGTGCGTTCAATGCCGATGTGCTGAAGGTAGAAGTGCGCCCCGAGGGCGTGCTGCCGCCCGCCGAACTGGTGCAGCGGGTCGAGGCTGCGCAAGGCGAGAAGGTGTCGATGCTGTGGGTCGACCTTCATCAGGGCAACGCAGCGCGAATCTTCTTCACCCCACCGCCGGGCCAGCGCCGCGGCGAGCTGCGCTATGCCGACCCGTACACCGGCGAGCTCAAGGGCGAAGTGGCCGGGCAGGATTTCTTCAACCTGATGCTCAACCTGCACCGTTTCCTGGCCATGGGCGACAGTGGTCGGCAGATCACCGGCGCCTGCACCCTGATACTGATCTTCTTCTGCCTCTCCGGCCTGTACCTGCGCTGGCCGCGCAAGGCACTCAATTGGCGGGTCTGGCTGACCTTCGACTGGGCCAAGAAAGGCCGCGCCTTCAACTGGGACCTGCACGCCGTGGCAGGTACCTGGTGCCTGCTGTTCTATCTGTTGTTCGCCCTCACCGGCCTGTTCTGGTCTTACGAATGGTATCGCCAAGGCCTGAACACCCTGCTGGCCGACGCGCCGGCAGCAGGCCAGCAGCAAAAGCGCGGCGAAGGCCGTGGCCGCCACGGGCCACAGAAGGTCGATAAAAACGCACCGCCGCTGGTGGTCGACTACGACGCCATCTGGGCCAGCCTCAAGGCTGCTGCAGGCCCCGGCCTGGCCGCCTACAACCTGCGCCTGCCACCGGCAGGTGGGCAACCGGCCAACTTGTTCTTCCTGCTGGACAACGCTGCGCACCCCCGCGCCTTCGACACCCTGATGCTGGACCCGGCCACCGGCCAGGTGAAAAACCACGACCGCTACGCCGACAAATCCTTCAAGGCGCAGTTGCTGCAGAGCGTTTACGCCCTGCACGTGGGCGAGTACTTCGGCCTGCCGGGGCGCATCATCGTCACCGTCGCCAGCCTGACCATGCCGCTGTTCTTCGTGACGGGTTGGCTGCTGTACCTCGACCGCCGCCGCAAGAAGCGCCAGGTGCGCGCCGCCCGCGGCAACGTCGACAGCGTCAACGCCGGCAGCGACAGCTGGCTGGTCAGCTTCGCCAGCCAAAGCGGCTTTGCCGAACAGCTGGCCTGGCAGAGTGCCGGGCAGTTGCAGGCTGCAGGCCTCCCGGTGCACGTCCGCGCCTTGGCCGAACTGGGCGAGGATGACTTGCGCCAAGCCCGCCGTGCACTGTTCGTGGTCAGTACGTTTGGCGATGGCGAAGCCCCTGACAGCGCCCGCGCGTTCGAGCGCAAGGTGCTTGGCCAGCCGTGGGCGCTGAACAACCTCAACTACGCAGTGCTCGCCTTGGGCGACCGTCAGTATCCGCACTTCTGCGGTTTCGCCCGGCGCCTGCAGGCCTGGTTGGCTGAGCGCGGCGCCAGCACTGCGTTCAGCCCGGTGGAGGTAGACAGCGCCGACCCGGCGGCCCTGCAGCAATGGCAGCAGGCACTGGCGCAACTGACCGGCGCTCAGCCGGTAACGGCCTGGCAGCCAGCAAGCTTCGGCAACTGGACCCTGGTGCAACGCGCGCTGATGAACCCGGGCAGCCAAGGCCAGCCGGTTTACCTGATCGGCCTGCGTGCCGAAGCGCCCGCCAGCTGGCAGGCTGGTGACCTGGTGGAAATCTTGCCGCGCAATGGTCAGCCGCGGGTCGATGCCTTCCTCCATGGCCTGGGGCTGAATGCCGACACGTCCGTGCAGCTCGACGGCCTGAGCGAAACCTTGGGTCAGGCGCTGGCCAGCCGCCAGCTGCCGAGCCGGCGCGATCACCTGGTGGGGCTGCACGCCCAGGCGCTGGTCGATGCGCTGGTACCGATCGGCACGCGTGAATACTCCATCGCCTCGATCGCCAGTGACGGTGTGCTGGAGTTGATCGTGCGCCAGGAACGTCACCCCGATGGCACCCTCGGCCTGGGTTCCGGTTGGCTGACCGAGTACCTGCCGGTAGAGGGCGCGCTGGGCTTGCGCCTGCGCCGCAACAGTGGCTTCCACCTGCCCGCGTCGCCGGCACCCATGATTCTGATCGGCAACGGTACCGGGCTGGCGGGTTTGCGCAGCCTGATCAAGGCACGCATCAACGCGGGCGAGCAGCGCAACTGGCTGTTGTTCGGTGAGCGTAACCGGGCCCACGACCTGCTGTGCGGTGATGAGCTGCAAGGCTGGCTGGGCAGCGGTGACCTGGCGCGCCTGGACCTCGCGTTCTCGCGGGATCAGGCAGAGAAGGTGTATGTGCAGGATGTGTTGCTGCAGCAGGCCGAAGCGGTCAAGCGCTGGGTCGCGGACGGCGCCTGTGTGTATGTCTGTGGCAGCCTGCAAGGGATGGCTGCCGGTGTTGATGCCGCGCTGAAGGGCATTCTCGGAGAAGCGTTGGTCGAGCAATTGATCGAAGAGGGGCGCTATCGGCGGGATGTGTACTGATCACTGCCACAACTGATACAGCCCGCCTTTGTGTAGGAGCGGCCTTGCGTCGCGAACGGGCCGCGAAGCGGCCCCATCGATTTCAGCGCTGCCGCCAATAACCTGGGGCCGCTTCGCGGCCCGTTCGCGACGCAAGGCCGCTCCTACACAAGGGCCGGTGCTGACTCAGTGAAGCTCGAAAGTATCAGCATCCAGGTTAGCCGGGAACTTGCTGCGGTAAGCCGCCAGCTCCGCCGCCCGCAACACCACCGTGAACACCCCGTCCGCCTCGCCCGCGCTGAGCAGGCTCTCGCCCTGGAAGTCCAGCACCTGGCTGTCACCCGAATAAGCAAAGCCCTTGCCATCGGTGCCCACGCGGTTCACCGCCGCCACATAACACAGGTTCTCGATGCCGCGGGCCGGCAGCAGGCGGTTCCAGTGCTGGCGGCGCGCGGCCGGCCAGTTGGCGGTATACAGCAACAGGTCGGTGTCCTGGGCATCGCGGCTCCACACCGGGAAACGCAGGTCGTAGCAGATCAACGGGCGCACCCGCCAGCCCTTGATCTCGAACTGCACCTGGCGCTCGCCCGGGGTGTAGTGCTTATGCTCACCGGCCATGCGGAACAGGTGGCGCTTGTCATAGTGCAGGATCTCGCCATCCGGCCGTGCCCAAAGCAAGCGGTTGCGGTGGCTGCCATCGGCGGCCTGGATGATCACGCTGCCGGTGACCACTGCGTCGATCCGCTTGGCCTGGGCCTTGAGCCATTTGTAGGTCGGGCCGTTCTCAGGCTCGGCCAGGCGTTGCGACTCCATGGAAAACCCAGTGGTGAACATCTCGGGCAGGATCACCAGGTCGACGTCACCCGCCTGGTCGAGCAATACCTCGAAATGCGCATAGTTGGCCTCGCGGTCATGCCAGGCCAAGGTGGTTTGCACCAGAGCGATTTTCAGGTTGGGCAGTGCACTCAGATCGCGCATAGTTTTTCCGCTGCTTGACGCAGCGTCTCCTCACGTTTGGCAAAGCACAGGCGCACCAGGCGTTGCTCGGGGATAGGTTGCTGGTAGAACACCGACACCGGAATGGTCGCCACGCCATGCTCACGGGTCAGCCACAGCGCCATGTCGACGTCGTTCAGGTCCGGGCGGATCTGCGAATAGTCCACCAGTTGGAAGTAGGTGCCGGCCGCGCGGCGGAAACTGAAGCGCGAACCCGCCAGCAAGTCGCAGAACAGGTCGCGCTTGGCCTGGTAGAAGCCGGGCAGTTGGTCGAGGTGCTCGGGGTGCTCGGCCATGAAGTCCGCCAGCGCGCACTGCAAAGGCGTCACCCCGCAGAAGTTGACGTACTGGTGCACCTTGCGCAGCTCTGCACTCAGGGCCGCTGGCGCAATCACGTAGCCGGTCTTCCACCCCGTCACATGGTAGGTCTTGCCAAACGAACTGACCACGAAGGCACGGCTATACAGCTCGGCATGGGCCAGTACGCTGGCGTGGCCTACACCGTCGTAGACCAGGTGTTCGTAGACTTCATCACTGACCAGGTAGATATCGCGCTCGGCAATCAGCCGCGCCAACTGGTCCAGGTCTTCTCGGGTGATCAACGCGCCGCTGGGGTTGTGCGGCGAATTGAGGATGACCATGCGTGTGCGCGGGCTCAGGGCATCGCTGAACTTCTGCCAGTCGATGCGAAAGTCGCCGTCACTGAGTTGTACATGCACGCAACGTCCGCCGGCCAGCTCTACGGAAGGCTCATAGCTGTCGTAACAAGGGTCGAAGACGATCACCTCGTCACCGCTGTGGATCACCGCCTGAATGGCGCAGAAGATCGCCTCGGTGGCACCGGGGGTGATGGTCACTTCCTGATCGGCATCGACCTTGGCCCCATACAGGCGCTCGACCTTGGCCGCAACCTGCTGGCGCAGGGCCGGCAGGCCGGTCATCGGCGCGTACTGATTATGCCCGGCGGCCACATGCCGGCCCACTGCATCGAGCAGGGCCTGCGGGCCATTGAAGTCAGGGAAACCTTGGGAGAGGTTGAGCGCACCGGTCTGCACGGCGAGCTGGGACATGGTAGTGAAGATGGTCGTGCCGACATTCGGCAGTTTGCTGCGGATCATGGAGCCCTCTTTCCTGGGGACTGAGAGCTATAAGCTACAAGCTTCAAGCCACAAGAAAAAGCGGCATGCATCAACGCCTGCTTTTTCTTGCAGCTTTGAGCTTGTAGCTTGCCGCTAGTTAGCGCTTGTCGCGGCGCTTCTTCTCGGCCTTCTTGTGGTGCGACATCAAGCGGCGCTTCTTGTTGACCTGGCGATCGGTGAGGGTGTTTTTCTTGCCCTCGTACGGGTTTTCACCACCCTTGTACTCGATACGGATCGGCGTACCGACCAGCTTGAGCACGCGGCGATAGGTGTTTTCCAGGTAACGCGAGTACGATTTGGGAATGCTGTCGGTCTGGTTGCCGTGGATCACGATCAGCGGCGGGTTGGCACCCCCCAAGTGCGCATAGCGCAGCTTGATGCGGCGGCCATTGACCAGCGGCGGCTGGTGCTCGCTCACGGCGTCTTCGAGGATCTGCGTCAGGCGGCTGGTCGGCCAGCGGGTTACCGCCGACATGAACGCGGCCTGTACCGACTTGTACAGGTTGCCCACGCCCGTGCCGTGCAGCGCGGAAATGAAGTGGATGTCGGCGAAGTCGACGAAGAATAGCCGGCGCTCCAACTCGGTCTTCACGTAGGCGCGCTCACCCGGCTCCATGCCATCCCACTTGTTCAGGGCGATGACGATGGCGCGGCCGGCTTCGAGGGCGAAGCCCAGCAGGTTCAGGTCATGGTCGACCACCCCTTCGCGGGCATCCATGACGAAGATCACGACGTTGGCGTCCTTGATCGCCTGCAGCGTCTTGACCACGGAGAACTTCTCGACTTCCTCGTGGATCTTGCCGCGCTTGCGCACCCCGGCGGTGTCGATGAAGGTGTACTTGTCGCCATCACGCTCGAACGGGATGTAGATACTGTCACGGGTAGTACCCGGCTCGTCGTAGACCACCACGCGCTCTTCGCCGAGCATGCGGTTGACCAGGGTCGACTTGCCGACGTTCGGGCGGCCGATGATGGCGATCTTGATGCCATCCTTTTCGCTCGGGCCAGGGATGCGCACGGCTTCCTCGCCTTCGGCGACGTCCTGGTCCAGCGCTTCGTCTTCGGCATCGCGTGGCAGGTGGCCGAGCACGGCTTCCATCAGGGCGCTGATACCACGGCCCTGGGAGCCCGCCACCGGGATGGCGTTGCCCATGCCCATCGGCGAGAACTCGGCGCGGGCGACGTCAGGGTCGATGTTGTCGATCTTGTTGGCGACCAGAATCGCCGACTTGTTCCGCTTGCGCAGGTGCTCGGCGATCATCAGGTCTGCTGCGGTCATGCCCGCACGGGCATCGACCAGGAACAGCACATAGTCGGCTTCTTCGATGGCCATGAGCGACTGCTCGGCCATCTTCTCGTCCATGCCCACTTCGTCACCGGTGATACCACCGGTGTCGATCAGGATGAAGGAACGACCCTGCCAGGAGGCATCACCATACTGGCGGTCACGAGTCAGACCCGACAGGTCACCGACGATGGCATCGCGGGTTTTGGTCAGGCGGTTGAACATGGTGGATTTGCCGACGTTCGGCCGTCCCACCAGGGCGATTACGGGAACCATGCGGCTCTCCACTCTTGAATTCTTGAAAATGCAAAGGCCGCTGCAAGGCAGCGGCCGGAGTTTGTGCGGCGTTTCCTACACCGCGGCTCAAGCCCGTTGGCGGACTTGAGCTTAGCTTCAGCGGACGGTCAGTGCCTCGAGCTTGCCGCTGTTGCCGAAGACGTAGATGGTGTCGCCGACCACCAAGGGCCGGGCGCGCAGGCCATCACTGTCGATTCGCTCGCGGCCGACGAAGCGGCCATCGACCTGGCTGAGCAGGTGCAGGTAACCCTCGAAGTCACCTACAGCCACGTAGCTGGAGAACACTTCCGGTGCCGACAGCTGACGGCGAGCCATGGAATCGTTGGTCCACAGGGCGCTGGAAGAGCGCTCGTCGACACTTTCAACGGTACCCGAGGCTTCGCTGACATAGACGTTACCGTAACCCTGGGCGACACCCACGTAGCTGGAAGCATCACGCTGCCACAGCACACGGCCGCTTTCCAGGTCCAGGCCCGCTACGCGGCCCTGGTAGGTGCTGACGTACAGGGTACCACCGGACAGCAGCAAGCCGCCGTCGATATCCACTACGCGGTCCAGCTCGGAACGCCCCTGCGGGATGGCCACGCGGCTCTCCCACACCGGCACGCCGTTGCTGATATCCACCGCGATCACTTTGCCGGTGGACAGGCCGGCAACCGCCATGCGGTTGGTCACGATCGGCGCGCCGGTGCCCCGCAGGGTCAGCACGGCCGGGGTGCTTTCATAGATCCAGCGGCGGTCGCCGGTCGCGGCATCGAGGCCGATCAGGCGGTCGTCCTGGGTCTGCACCACCACCACGTCACCATTGTTGGCTGGTGGTGCCAGCACTTCACTGGTCACGCGTGAGCGCCAGCGCTCTTCACCGGTGCTGGAGTCCAGCGCGATGACTTCGCCTTTGAGGGTACCGAGCATGACCAGCCCGTAACCCACACCGACAGCGCCCGACACCTGCAGGTCGAGGTCTTTTTTCCAGGCCACGTCGCCGGTGATACGGTCGAGGGCGAAGACTTCGCCGTTGACGTCGGAGGCGTAGATACGGTCGTTTTCGATGGCCGGTACCAGGGTGTTGTACGTCTCGCCCTGGCCGTCACCGATCGAACGGCTCCACTGCTTCTTCAGTACCACTTCCTCGGTGAACTTGGTCAGCTCGGCCGGGGGCAGTTCCTTCTTGCTGTTGCTGCTGCAACCCGCGGCCAGAACGGCCAGGGTCAGCACTGCTGCTTGTTTCCAACCGATCACGTCAGGCGTCCCCTTTGGCCAGGTCATCCAGCTTCAATTGCAGGCCACCGACCGCCGCTTCATCGGACAGCGCGGCCTTGGCTTTTTCATAAGCGCTGTGGGCATCGTCGGCGCGACCAAGCTGTACCAGCAGGTCACCCTTCAATTCTTCGCGGCTGGCCAGGAACGCCTTGTCGGCGTCGCCGTCGAGCAGCTTGAGGGCCTCGTCGGCCTTGTCCTGGGCAGCCAGTACACGGGCCAGGCGCTGGCGCGAAATTTCGCCCAGCGTGGTATCGGCAGGCTTGTCCAGCACACCCTTGAGCTCGGCGGCGGCGTCGTCGAGCTTGCCGCTCTCGACCGCGACCTTGGCCACGAACAGGCTGCCATACTGGGCGTAGGCGGTACCGCCGAATTCGCTCTTGAGCTTGCCGGCCAGTTCCGCGACCTTGGTCGCGTCTGGCTGGCCGCTTGGCGTCAGGCTGGTCTCAAGCAATGCCTGGTACAGCTGCGAGGCACCTTGCGACTGGTTGTTCTGGTACTTGTGCCAGGTATTCCAGCCCAACACCACCACGCCGGCCAGCAGGGCACCGGTCAGCAGTGGCTTGCCGTTGCGGTTCCACCAGTCCTTGACCCCTGCCAGGTCATCATCATCTGTACTCGACACCCCAATACTCCTTTTCGCCTATTCGCTTGTTGAACCGCGTTACGCCTGAGCGATTGCGGTTTCCAGGTGCTCAGCCAGAGCATCCCAGGCAATGTTCTGTTGTTCGCCCTGGCCACGCAGGGGCTTCACGCCGATTTCCTGCTTGGCCAACTCGTCGTCGCCAAGAATCAGGGCCAACAGCGCGCCGCTCTTGTCGGCTTTCTTGAATTGGCTCTTGAAGCTGCCGCCACCAGCGTTGACCACCAGGCGCAGGCCCGGCAGGCGATCACGCAGGCTTTCGGACAGGCGCAGGCCAGCCAGCTCTGCCTGTTCACCGAAGGCGCAGAGGTAGACATCGACCTGACGGCTGATCGACTCGGGCACCTTGCCCAGGGTCTCCAGCAGCAGGATCAGGCGCTCGATACCCATGGCGAAACCTACACCAGTGGTCGGCTTGCCGCCCATCTGCTCGACCAGGCCGTCGTAGCGGCCACCGGCACAGACGGTGCCCTGGGCGCCGAGCTTGTCGGTCACCCACTCGAACACGGTCTTGCTGTAGTAGTCCAGGCCACGCACCAGCTTGGTGTTGATCACGAACGGGATGCCGGCCGCATCCAGACGGGCCTTGAGGCCCTCGAAGTGCACGCGGGACGCTTCGTCCAGGTAATCTTCGAGCTTCGGTGCACCGACCAGCACCGCCTGGGTGTTCTGGTCCTTGCTGTCGAGGATGCGCAGCGGGTTGCTCTTGAGGCGACGCTGGCTGTCTTCGTCCAGCTGCTCAAGGCGTGCCGACAGGAACTCGACCAGCGCATCACGGTAGCGCGCACGGGCTTCACTGGTACCCAGGCTGTTGAGCTCGAGCTTGACCGCGTCCTGGATGCCCAGCAGGCCCCACAGGCGCCAAGTCAGCATGATCAGCTCGGCGTCGATGTCCGGGCCATCGAGGTTGAACACTTCCACGCCGATCTGGTGGAACTGGCGGTAACGGCCTTTCTGCGGGCGCTCGTGGCGGAACATCTGGCCGATGTACCACAGTTTCTGCACCTGGCCGTTGCCGGTGATGCCATGCTCCAGCACGGCACGCACGCAGGCGGCGGTACCTTCAGGACGCAGGGTGAGCGAATCGCCGTTGCGGTCCTCGAAGGTGTACATCTCTTTTTCGACGATGTCGGTCACTTCACCGATGGAGCGTTTGAACAGCTCGGTGAACTCGACGATCGGCGTGCGGATCTGGCTGTACCCGTAGGTATCCAGCAGACTGGCCACGGTGCCTTCAAAGTAGCGCCACAGTGGCGACTGTTCTGGCAGGATGTCGTTCATGCCACGGATGGCTTGCAGCGATTTGCTCACGAAAAGTCCTTACGAATGCTGTGTGTCAGCCACGGGCGATCAGCGCCGCGTCGGCCTCGGCCTTCTCGGCCGCTTTCTGGCGGATGAGCTTCTCGAGCTCATCGACCAGGTTGTCATTGGTTAGCTTCTGCGCCGGTTTGCCGTCGATGTAGATCAGGTTCGGCGTACCGCCGGTCAGCCCTACATGGGCTTCCTTGGCTTCGCCGGGGCCGTTGACCACACAACCGATCACCGCCACGTCCAGCGGTACCAGCAGGTCTTCCAGGCGCCCTTCCAGCTCGTTCATGGTCTTGACCACATCGAAGTTCTGCCGCGAGCAGCTCGGGCAGGCGATGAAGTTGATGCCACGCGAACGCAGGTGCAGCGACTTGAGGATGTCGTAGCCGACCTTCACTTCTTCGACCGGGTCAGCGGCCAGGGAGATACGAATGGTATCGCCGATGCCCTCGGCCAGCAGCATACCGAGGCCGACGGCGGATTTCACCGTCCCCGAACGCAGGCCACCGGCTTCGGTGATGCCCAGGTGCAGGGGCTGGATGATCTGCTTGGCCAGCAGGCGATAGGCTTCGACGGCCATGAACACGTCGGAGGCCTTGACGCTGACCTTGAAGTCCTGGAAATCCAGGCGGTCCAGGTGCTCGACATGGCGCAGCGCCGACTCGACCAGCGCCGCTGGGGTCGGTTCGCCGTACTTCTTCTGCAGGTCCTTTTCCAGGGAGCCTGCGTTGACGCCGATACGGATCGGGATACCGCGGTCACGGGCGGCATCGACCACCGCGCGTACACGGTCTTCACGGCCGATGTTGCCCGGGTTGATACGCAGGCAGTCGACACCCAGCTCGGCCACGCGCAGCGCGATCTTGTAGTCGAAATGAATGTCGGCGACCAGCGGCACACTCACCCGTTGCTTGATGCGGCCAAACGCTTCGGCGGCGTCCATGTCCGGTACCGAGACGCGCACGATGTCGACACCGGCATCGACCAGACGCTGGATCTGGCCGACAGTGGCGTCGACATCGTTGGTGTCGGTGTTGGTCATGCTTTGCACCGCGATGGGCGCATCACCACCCACCGGCACATTGCCGACCCAGATTTTGCGGGATTCGCGACGTTTGATCGGAGATTCGCCGTGCATGACTTACTGTCCCAACTTCAGGCGAGCAGTCTCGCCACTGGTGAACGGAGCAACATCGACGGCCTGGCCGTTGTAGCTGACCTGGGCGCCACGGGCAAAGCCCAGGCGTACCGCGAACGGCGGCTTGCCGGTCAGCTCGAGGTTGTCGCCCTTGCGCTTGACGGCGCTGAACAGCACCTTGCCGTTGCCGTCGGAGACCTGGGTCCAGCAATCGGCAGTGAACTGGATGGCGACCTTGGCGCTACCGGCAGGTACTGCGACCGGTGCGGCCGGCTCGGCGGCGGCGACCACAGGGGCAGCAGCGGCAGGTGCCGTGGCAGCAGGTGCTACTGCAGCAGGTGCTGGCGTTGGCGCAGTGGCTGCGGCGGGCACTTGTGCCTGCGCGGCCGGGGCTGGCGTTGCGTTTGCAGCTGGGGTTTGCGCAGGGCTGGCCGGCACTTGCTCGGCGGCGGCAAGCGGCTGTTCGCCAGCGGCCTGCTCCAGCGGCAACGGTGCGCTTTCGGGTTGCTGGCCTGCCGTCACGGCCTGGTCTTCAGGCTCGTCCAGCGGGTGGATCTGCGTGGTGCCGTCGGCGCTCTCGACCTCGACGTGCTCGAGGGCGATCTTGGCCAGGTCCTTGCCCCGCAAGCTGCCCTGGTCCTGCCACCAAACGAAACCACCACCGACCACTGCCACCAGCAGCAACAGGCTGACACCGCGCAGTATGTTGTGCGACAGGCGCACCGGTTCTTCGATGCGGCCCAGCGAATGCACTTCACTGCCCTTGGCGTGGGTACCGGTGTACTGGTCGAAGGCCTCGACCAACGCGGCCTGGTCCAGGTCCATCAGTTTGGCATAGGCGCGGATATAGCCACGGGCGAAGGTGTGCCCGGGCAGCTTGTCGAAGGCGCCGGTTTCCACGTGGTTCAACGAACTGACAGTGAGGTTGAGCTTGCGGGCCACCTCGGCTTGTGACCAGTCCCGCTTCTCACGGGCCTGGCGCAAAAGCTCACCGGGGTTCTGGCCAGGCGCTACTGCTACTTCGGGATGCGCGGCGTTCATCGTTGCTCCGACAGGTATTGCTGATATTCCGGCGTACCGGGATAAAGTCGTTGTAATTGCTGGCCCAGGTCGGCCAGTGTGCCCTGCTCGTCGAATACCCGGGCAAGGCGGCTGCCCAGCAGAAGGCTACGGGCGTCATGGTCGCTCAACCGGCTGAAACGATCGTAGTAGTCCAGGGCCGGCACATAATGCCTGTTTTCGTAGGACAACTCAGCCATTTCCAGCAACGCTCTCGGTTGCTGCGGGTTGAGTTGCAACGCTTTGAACAGATATGTGTGGGCCTGGTCACGACGTTCGAGCTTCAGGGCAGTCAGGCCAAGGTTCTCGTACACGCGGGAGCGTTCAGGATACAGGGTATCGGCGCTGGCCAGGCGAAACATCTGCTTGGCCTCGGCAAATCGCCCCTGAGCATAAAGGAAACTGCCGTAATTGTTGCGAATTCGCGTATCGCCAGGGCGTGCCTGCAGGGCTTTTTGAAAGTGTTTCTCGGCCAACCCCGGCTCACCCTGCGCCTGAAACACCAGCGCCAGGGCGGCGTGTGCGCCGGCATCGCTGGCGTCGAGGGCGAGGGCTTTGCCAAGCGGCGCCTTGGCCTGCTCGGTCAGGCCTTGTTGCAAATACCCAAGCCCAAGCTGCACATAAGCCCTGCCCGCCTCTTCCCGCCCCTGCCGACTGGCCAGCGGATCGCCCGCGCCGCCCGACACGCAGCCGGCCAGCAGCAAAAGCGCAAGGATCGACAGCGCGGCGCGCAGGCTCATGGCTAGGTTCTCGGTCAGTGGCGCGCGGCGCTGTCTGGCAGCTCGGCGTCGGCAGACAACTGGCGCACGGCGATGTAGCGCTCACTGCGGCGGGTGCGGTCGTTGACCTGGCCGACCAGCTGACCACAAGCGGCGTCGATGTCCTCGCCACGGGTGGTACGGGTGGTGACGTTGAAGCCGCCGTGGTGCAGCAGGTCCTGGAAGCGGCGGATAGCATTGTTGCTAGGACGCTCGTAACCGGAATGCGGGAACGGGTTGAACGGGATCAGGTTGATCTTGCACGGCACGTCACGCAGCAGCTCGATCATCTGTGCGGCGTGCTCGGGCTGGTCGTTGACGTCCTTGAGCAGGGTGTACTCAACCGTCAGCACGCGCTTGCCACCCAGGGTGGCCATGTAGCCCATGCACGACTCCAGCAGCACCTTCAACGGGTACTTCTTGTTGATCGGCACCAACTGGTTGCGCAGCGCGTCGTTCGGCGCGTGCAGCGACAGGGCCAGCGACACGTCGATGTGCTTGGCCAGCTCGTCGATCATCGGCACCACGCCCGAGGTGGACAAGGTGACGCGACGTTTGGAAATGCCATAGCCCAGATCATCCATCATGATCTTCATGGCGGCGATGACATTGTCGAAGTTCAGCAGAGGCTCGCCCATGCCCATCATGACCACGTTGGTAATCGCGCGGTCGACTTTGGCCGGGACGGTCCCGAAAGATTTGTTGGCAAGCCACACCTGGCCGATCACTTCGGCGGCGGTGAGGTTGCTGTTGAAGCCTTGCTTGCCGGTGGAGCAGAAACTGCAATCCAGGGCGCAGCCGGCTTGCGACGAGACGCACAAAGTGCCGCGGTCGTCGGTGGGAATGTAGACGGTCTCGACGCAGCTGCCGGAGGCAACGCGGATCACCCATTTACGGGTGCCGTCGGCGGAAATGTCTTCACTGACCACTTCCGGTGGGCGAATTTCGGCAACAGCCTCGAGCTTTTCGCGCAAGGCCTTGCCGACGTTCGTCATGGCGGCGAAATCATCGACGCCAAAATGGTGAATCCATTTCATCACCTGGCCGGCACGGAAGCGCTTCTCCCCGATAGAGTCGAAGAATTGTTCCATTTCCGGCTGGGTCAGGCCCAACAGGTTGATTTTGCCAGTAGATGTCGTCATGGATTCACCCTCACCCGTAAGCTTTCGCTTAGCGAGTGGTTACCTCGGTAGCAGCGAAGAAGTAAGCGATTTCGCGAGCAGCAGCAGCTTCGGAGTCCGAACCGTGAACGGCGTTGGCGTCGATCGACTCGGCGAAGTCAGCACGGATGGTGCCGGCAGCAGCTTCTTTAGGGTTGGTAGCGCCCATCAGCTCACGGTTCAGAGCGATTGCGTTTTCGCCTTCCAGAACCTGAACGACAACCGGACCGGAAGTCATGAAGGCAACCAGGTCGCCGAAGAAGCCGCGCTCGCTGTGCTCAGCGTAGAAGCCTTCGGCTTCGGCTTTGGACAGTTGCTTGATTTTCGAGGCAACGATTTTCAGGCCGGCGTCTTCGAAGCGAGTGGTGATCTTGCCGATGACGTTTTTGGCAACTGCGTCAGGCTTGATGATCGAGAAAGTACGTTGAACAGCCATGGAAAACTCCAGAAATATGAGTGTTGCGAAAAATTAAACCCGCGAATTATACGCGGGTTCCAGGGGATTGCCTAACCTGCAGCGTCGCGCTTAGTCGGCTTCATCAATCCAGGCCGCCTGGATGGCCTCGAGCACTTTCTCACCGCCGCGTGACGGATCGTCGCTGAACTCTGGCAATGCCAGCACCCAGCGGTGCAGATCGACGAAATTCACGTAACGAGGATCGACTTCCGGCTTGCTTTCTGCAAGCTGGATGGCGATCTCAAGTACATCAACCCATTTCAGACTCATGCAAAAATCCTCAGTGGGGCGCTTCGGCAGCGTGGTTGAGCGAATACTTGGGGATCTCGATGGCCAGGTCCTGGTCACCGACGACTACCTGGCAGCCGAGGCGCGACTGGGCCTCCAGGCCCCAGGCCTTGTCCAGCATGTCCTCTTCCAGCTCGTCGGCTTCATCGAGCGACTCGAAACCTTTGCGAACAATGCAGTGACAAGTGGTGCAGGCCTTTACGCCACCGCAGGCGCTTTCCATCTCGATGTGATGGTCGTGGGCCAGCTCCAGGATGTTGGTCCCGGGCGCGACCTCCACGGTCAGCCCCTCCGGGCAGAACTTCTCATGCGGCAGGAATGTCACCAGCGGCATCGGTTACTCCTCGATCTCATTCAGGTTGCGCCCGGCCAGTGCGGCTTTGACCGTCGAATCAAGGCGACGGGCGGCAAATGCATCGGTCACCTGCGACAGACGCTTGGTCTGTTGCTCGATGGCAGGGCCATCGGTGCCGGTCAGCAAATCACGTAGTTCTTGCATCTGGAATTCAATGGCTTCGCGTTCTTCGCTGCTGAGCAGCCGCTGGCCATCGGCGTCCAGGGCGCCCTGCACCGCTTCGAGCAGACGCTCGCCATCAACCTGGTGTTCACGCAGCTGACGCGCCTGCTTGTCGGTGCCTGCGTGCTCGAACGAATCCTTGAGCATGCGGGCGATCTCGCCGTCGGTCAGGCCGTAGGATGGCTTGACCTGAATGCTGGCCTCGACCCCCGACCCCAGCTCGCGGGCCGCGACGCTGAGCAGGCCATCGGCATCGACCTGGAAGGTCACGCGGATCTTCGCGGCGCCGGCAACCATCGCCGGGATGCCGCGCAGTTCGAAGCGCGCCAGGGAGCGGCAGTCGCTGATCAGCTCGCGTTCGCCCTGCAGCACGTGGATCATCATGGCCGACTGGCCATCTTTATAGGTAGTGAATTCCTGGGCACGCGCCACCGGAATGGTGGTGTTGCGCGGAATCACTTTCTCCATCAAGCCACCCATGGTCTCAAGGCCCAGGGACAGCGGGATGACATCGAGCAGCAGCAACTCGCCACCTTCGCGGCGGTTGCCAGCCAAGGTGTCGGCCTGGATGGCAGCACCGATGGCCACCACCTGGTCCGGGTCGATCGAGGTCAGCGGGGTGCGGCCGAACAGACTGCCGACAGCGTCACGTACGCGGGGTACGCGGGTCGAACCGCCCACCATCACCACGGCACCGACCTCTTCCAGCTCGACGCCGCTGTCGCGCACGGCGCGGCGGCAGGCCTTGAGGCTGCGGGCGACCAACGGCTCGATCATGGCTTCAAAGGCCGCGCGGCTCAGCTCGCCCTGCCAGGCACCGTGGCGGACGCTGACAACGTCGGCATCGGTCAGGGCTTCCTTGGCGGCGCAGGCGGCCTGCAGCAACTGGCGCTGGGTGGCGGGGTCGAGATCGGAGGACAGGCCAGCCTGCTCGATGATCCAGCCAGCAATGGCATGGTCGAAATCATCGCCGCCCAGGGCGGTATCGCCGCCGGTGGCCAGCACTTCGAAGACACCGGCCGTCAGGCGCAGGATGGAAATGTCGAAGGTACCGCCACCCAGGTCATAGATGGCCACAACGCCTTCGGCGTTCTGGTCCAGGCCATAGGCCACGGCCGCTGCGGTAGGCTCGTTGAGCAGGCGCAGCACATTGAGGCCGGCCAGGCGCGCAGCGTCCTTGGTGGCCTGGCGCTGGGCGTCGTCGAAATAGGCCGGCACGGTGATCACCGCCCCCACCAAATCGCCGCCGAGGGTTTGCTCGGCGCGCTCACGCAGCACCTTGAGGATATCGGCGGACACCTCCACCGGGCTTTTCGGCCCCTGGACGGTGTCGATGAACGGCATGTGCGACTCACCGCCAATAAAGCGGTAAGGCAGCTGTTCGCCCAATTGCTTGACGTCGGCCAGACCACGCCCCATCAGGCGCTTTACCGACAGCACGGTGTTCAGTGGGTCGCTGGAAGCGGCATCGCGCGCAGCCTGCCCGACTTCGCTGCGCCCTTCGAGGTAGCGCACCGCAGACGGCAGAATGACATTACCCTGCGCATCGGGCAGGGGCTCACTACGACCGCTGCGCAAGGCGGCGACCAGAGAATTGGTGGTACCCAGGTCGATACCCACCGCCAGGCGACGCTGGTGCGGCTGAGGGGTCTGACCGGGTTCGGCGATCTGCAGTAGGGCCATGCTTATCTGAATACCTTAGGCGTCATCACGAAAGACACCGGGTTAATCGTCGAGGCGCTCTTCCAGTTGGCGCACTTCTTGGGCGAGCTTGTCGAGGAATTGCATGCGGCGCATCAGGCGCTCGGCCTTCTCGCGCTCGTCTGCAACGTCCCAACAGGCGGCGAAGTCCTCGTTCAGCGTGTCCTGGGCGACCTTGAGGCGCTTCTTGAACACGCCGACACCCTCAAGGTCGGCTTCGTCCTGCAGCTCTTCGAGCTCTTCGCGCAACTGCATCTGCTGCAACAGGAAGTCGGGGTCGTGGACCGTGACTTCCTGAGGCACTTCATGGCCACCGATGGCCAGCAGGTAGCGGGCTCGGCGCGGCGCATTACGCAGGGTCTGGTAGGCGTCGTTGAGGGCTGCGGATTTTTCCAGCGCTACGCGCTGCTCACGCTCGGAGGCGTCGGCAAAGCGATCAGGATGGACTTCGCGGGCCAGCTCGCGGTAGCGAGTGGCCAGCTTGTCGAGATCCAGGCGGAAGCTTGGCTGGAGGTCAAACAGTGCGAAATGACAAGGAGTACCCACAGCCAGCCTCAGACGTTGAAGCTTTCGCCGCAGCCACACTCACCGCGCACGTTGGGGTTGTTGAACCTGAAGCCTTCGTTCAACCCTTCCTTGACGAAGTCCAGTTCGGTGCCGTCGAGGTACACCAGGCTCTTGGGATCGATGATCACCTTGACGCCATGGTTCTCGAACACCGTGTCTTCGTCAGCCAGCTCGTCGACGAACTCCAGCACGTAGGCCAGGCCCGAACAACCGGTGGTGCGCACGCCCAGGCGAATACCTTCGCCCTTGCCGCGCCCCTCGAGGGAACGCCGCACATGGTTGGCGGCGGCTTCTGTCATGCTGATAGCCATCAGAACTCCTTACCTCGCAACAGGCGACTTAGATCAAGCCTTTCTTCTGCTTGTAATCGCGTACGGCTGCCTTGATGGCATCCTCGGCGAGTACCGAGCAGTGGATCTTGACCGGCGGCAACGCCAGTTCTTCGGCCAGCTGGGTGTTCTTGATGGTTTCGGCTTCGTCCAGGGTCTTGCCCTTCATCCACTCGGTGGCGAGGGAGCTGGAGGCGATGGCCGAACCGCAGCCGTAGGTCTTGAACTTGGCGTCTTCGATGACGCCCTGCTCGTTGACCTTGATCTGCAGACGCATCACGTCACCGCAGGCCGGCGCGCCGACCATGCCGGTACCGACATCCGGGTCCTCGGCATTCATCTTGCCGACGTTGCGCGGGTTTTCGTAGTGGTCGATGACCTTTTCACTGTATGCCATGGTGCAATTCCTTCCTCATCAGGGAGCCGCTCTTGCCGGCGACTGCTTAGTGGGCGGCCCACTCGATCTTGGAGATGTCAACGCCGTCTTTGTACATGTCCCACAGCGGCGACAGCTCACGCAGTTTGTTAACGGCCTCGCAGACTTTCTGCGCGGCGTAGTCGACTTCTTCTTCAGTGGTGAAGCGGCCGAAGGAGAAGCGGATCGAGCTGTGCGCCAGCTCGTCATTGCGGCCCAGAGCGCGCAGTACGTACGACGGCTCGAGCGAAGCGGAGGTACAGGCCGAACCGGACGATACCGCGATGTCCTTCAGCGACATCAGCAGCGACTCGCCTTCGACGTAGTTGAAGCTCAGGTTCAGGTTGTGCGGTACACGGGCGGTCTGGCTGCCGTTGACGTACAGCTCTTCGAGGTCCGAAACCTGCTTGAAGAAGCGGTCGCTCAGGGCCTTGATGCGCACATTTTCACTGGCCATCTCTTGCTTGGCGATGGCGAACGCCTCGCCCATGCCGACGATCTGGTGGGTTGGCAGGGTGCCCGAACGCATGCCGCGCTCATGGCCACCGCCGTGAATGATTGCCTCGAGGCGCACACGCGGCTTGCGGCTGACGTACAGTGCGCCGATGCCTTTGGGGCCGTAGACCTTGTGCGCCGAGAACGACATCAGGTCGACCTTCAGCTTCTGCACATCGATCTCGACCTTGCCGGCCGACTGGGCCGCGTCGACATGGAACAGCACGCCGCGCGAGCGGGTCAGCTCACCGATGGCGGCGATGTCGTTGATCGAGCCGACTTCATTGTTGACGTGCATCAGCGAGACCAGAATGGTGTCGTCGCGCAGCACGGCCTCGACCATGGCCGGGGTGACGATGCCGTCTTCGCCTGGCTCCAGGTAGGTGACTTCGAAACCTTCACGCTCGAGCTGGCGAGCGGTATCCAGGACCGCCTTGTGCTCGATCTTGGAGGTGATGATGTGCTTGCCCTTGGTCTGATAGAAGTGCGCGACACCTTTGAGAGCGAGGTTGTCGGACTCGGTGGCACCGCTGGTCCAGACGATTTCACGCGGATCGGCGTTGATCAGTTCGGCGACCTGGCGACGACCGTTCTCGACCGCTTCCTCGGCTTTCCAGCCGAAGACGTGGGAGCGCGAAGCCGGGTTACCGAAGTTCCCGTCGACCAGCAGGCAGTCGGCCATCTTCTGGGCGACACGTGGGTCGACCGGGGTGGTCGCGGAGTAATCGAGGTAGATCGGCAACTTCATGGATATCTCCTATCAGGCGGTGGCGTCGCTCGTCGCTGTTATAAAGGTCAGTCGACGGCGGACGTCTCAATCTTGTCCAACTGGGCGGATCGGCCTGCGACACGACGCAGGTCCTGGCGCTGGGCGACTTCCTGCACCTCACGGCGCTTGACGAGGTCGGCCAGGCTGATGCCGCTGAGGAATTCATGGATCTGCTGGCTGAGATCGCACCACAGGTGGTGGGTCAGACAGGTATCACCGGCATGGCAATCCCCAAGGCCCTGGCAACGGGTAGCATCGACCGATTCGTTGACCGCGTCGATGACCTGAGCCACCTGGATGGTTTCCATGCCCCGCGACAGCTGATAGCCACCGCCTGGACCGCGCACACTGGATACCAGGCTGCTGCGGCGCAGCTTGGCGAACAGCTGCTCCAGATAAGAGAGGGAAATGCCCTGGCGCTCGGAAATGTCGGCCAAAGACACGGGCCCATGCTGCGCGTGCAACGCCAGGTCGAGCATGGCTGTCACGGCGTATCGGCCTTTAGTAGTCAGTCGCATGGCTATTGGGTACCACGGGAGTTACAGGATGTGAGCGAGTATGCGATTCCCGAGCATTTAAGTCAACTATTAGACCTACTGCTTTAGTCGGGTTTTACGTCGGGAGGCGGGCGCGATTGTAGCAGACGAGGGGCGTGAGCACACGCCCCGTATGTCACCACGGCTTCAGCGCGACGCGATCAATGCGACTGAGTGTCGCGCTGGGCGGCCTGGGCAGCTTCGGTGAAGTCATCCTCCGGCAGTGCCGGCAACTCCTTGGCACAGTAGTCGCTGCCCATCTTGGTCAGCGCGCCGCACATGCCCTCCAGGCGCTCATCCACCGCTTGCAGGTGGTCGAGCATCTGCCCGATGGCACGTGCGACCGGGTCTGGCATGTCGCCACTGACGCCATACGCATCGAAACCGATCTTCTCGGCCATGGCCTTGCGCCGGGCTTCGACTTCGTTTTCTTCGCTCTTGACGATGATGCGGCCCGGGATACCCACTGCGGTCGCCCCCGCCGGCACGGCCTTGGTCACCACCGCATTGGAGCCGATCTTGGCCCCGGCACCGACGGTGAACGGGCCCAGCACCTTGGCCCCCGCCCCCACCACCACGCCGTTTTCCAGGGTCGGATGGCGCTTGCCTTTATTCCAGCTGGTGCCGCCCAGGGTCACACCCTGATAAAGCGTGACGTCGTCGCCGATCTCGGCAGTCTCGCCGATGACGATCCCCATGCCATGGTCGATGAAGAAACGCCGGCCAATGGTGGCGCCAGGGTGGATCTCGATCCCGGTCATCCAGCGCCCGAAGTTCGACACCAGCCGGGCCAGCCACTTGAAATCACGCGTCCACAAGGCATTGCCCAGCCGGTGCAGCCAGATGGCATGCATGCCCGGGTAGCAGGTCAGCACCTCGAAGGCGTTGCGCGCTGCCGGGTCACGATGGAATACGCTTTGAATATCTTCACGCAGGCGTTCGAACATCTGTCAGTCCTTCCTTTTATGCGGTTCGCCCCGAGCCACTTTCTGGGTCTCGGTGAGGATGCCGCGCAAAATGCTCATTTCCGGACGGTTCACCGAGCTGCGCCCGTACAGCCGACGCAGGCGCGCCATCAGGTGCTTGGGCTTCTCGGGGTCAAGGAAGCCGATGTCCACCAGGGTCTTTTCCAGGTGGTCGTAGAACAGCTCCATTTCGTCCATGGTCGCCAGCTCGCTGGCGTCGGCCTTCTCGACTTTCGCCGGGGCATCCTCGGCTGCCAGCCAGGCCATGCGCACCTCATAAGAGAGCACCTGGACCGCGGCGGCCAGATTCAGCGAGCTGAAGTCGGGGTTCGAGGGAATGTGCACGTGGAAGTGACATCGCTGCAGTTCGTCGTTGGTCAGGCCGGCGTGTTCGCGACCGAACACCAGGGCGATTTCCTCGCCGCCCAGCGCATGCTCCACAGCCTTGGCCCCGCATTCGCGAGGGTCGATCAATGGCCAGGGGATGCTGCGCTCGCGGGCACTGGTACCCATCACCAGATTACAGCCGACCAGCGCCTGCTCAAGGCTGTCGACAACCTGGGCGTTACCCAGCACATCGTCGGCGCCCGAGGCCCGGGCACTGGCTTCGGCATCGGGAAACGCTTTTGGCTGCACCAGCACCAGACGCGACAAGCCCATGTTTTTCATGGCACGCGCAGCGCCGCCGATGTTGCCGGGGTGGCTGGTATTGACCAGAACAACACGAATATTTTGCAGCACGGTGTTGTGCTCTCAGAGGCAGATATCAGGGCCTTCGATCTTACAGAACCGACAGACGTAACGCCATGAAAGCAAATGTGACACTTCTGTCGTCAAAGTTTTCTGCTAGAATGATCGGCTTTCTTCTTTAACATCTCCAGGTGACCCGCCCATGCAGCCTATGCTGAATATCGCCCTGCGCGCCGCTCGCAGCGCCAGTGAACTGATTTTCCGCTCCATCGAACGCCTGGATAGCATCAAGGTCGATGAGAAAGAGGCCAAGGACTACGTTTCCGAAGTCGATCGCGCCGCCGAGCAGAAAATCGTCGACGCCCTGCGCAAGGCCTACCCGAACCACTCCATCCAGGGTGAAGAGACCGGCATGCACGCGGGCACCGGCGAAGAAGGCAAGGACTACCTGTGGATCATCGACCCACTGGACGGCACCACCAACTTCCTGCGCGGCATCCCTCATTTCGCTGTCAGCATCGCCTGCAAATACCGTGGTCGCCTTGAGCACGCCGTGGTTCTCGACCCGGTTCGCCAGGAAGAATTCACCGCCAGCCGTGGCCGTGGCGCCCAACTCAATGGCCGCCGCCTGCGCGTCAGCTCGCGCACCAGCCTGGAAGGCGCCCTGCTGGGCACCGGTTTCCCGTTCCGTGACAGCCAGATGGCCGACCTGGACAACTACCTGGGCATGTTCCGCGCCCTGACTGGCCAGACTGCAGGCATCCGCCGCGCAGGCTCCGCCAGCCTGGACCTGGCTTACGTCGCCGCCGGCCGCTTCGATGCATTCTGGGAGTCGGGCCTGTCCGAGTGGGACATGGCTGCAGGCGTACTGCTGATTCAAGAAGCAGGCGGCCTGGTAAGCGACTTCAACGGTGGCCACGACTTCCTCGACAAGGGCCACATCGTCGCGGGCAACATCAAGTGCTTCAAGGCAGTACTGACGGCTATCCAGCCGCACCTGCCAGAGAGCATGAAGCGCTAAGTACCGTTGGCGTTATAAAGAAGCACCCCTCGGGGTGCTTTTTTTATGGCGACGTATTGTGCTCGACACTTCACCAGCCTTACAACGTATTGATATAACAGCCGCACGGCAGCCGCGGCCTATTCAATGGCAGTTATTCTTGATGGCCGCCTCCAATGCCGACGTCGTCTTCTCATTCAACTCGATGCGCAACGCCACCGCACGCTCGACACCAATTTGCAACGCCGGGCCGAAGCGGCTGATATCCAACCCCAGGCGGATCAACATTTTCTCGACCCCCACCGTGGTCACCGTGACGAACTGTTTCACGCCACAGCCAATGGCATAGCTGACGATCGCATGAATAGCCTGCGTGGTGCCCTGGGAGAAGCCGAACCGATTGCCGTCCGGCAGCTCGATGGCAAAGCGGCTCAGCTCCCAGATGGCGTCGGAGCACGGTGCAGGATGCCCATGCAGCAGTTCGGGGAAGGTATGCGCCAGCATGTTCGGGCCCGTGGTCGGCAGTATCCGCCAGCACCCACAGACATAGCCCGCCTCGTCATCGCGGTTGATGATCATGTAATAGGGGTCGAGCGCATCGTAGCCATCGATCTCCATGTCATTGATCAGCGGGATGTCCCACATCTTTTTAACTTTGAAGATACGTGCCCGAAGTTTATGCATGGCATTCAGCGCTTGCGGGTCGATGTTAGTGCGGCGATCAATGGAGATAAGCATAGGGGCAATTACCGGCAGGGGTTTGAATTGCCACCCACGGTATATTCATGCCGGTTAAATAAAATCCTACCTAATTTGGGAGGTGGCCGACATTAACCAGACTTGTTAATTTTTCGGCTTTTGCAGGATTGATTCCCGATGAAGCTACTCAATACCTCAGCTGTGCGCGAGGTCGCCCATCAAGCCATCAGCCTGCGCCTGGGCCTCAAGCAGAGCCAGACCGAATTCTGGTCAAGGTTCGGCATCAGCCAGGCCTGCGCCAGCCGCATCGAATGCACCAGTCAAGTGCCCGCCCCGGTGTATATCCTGCTGCGCCTTTACCTCAGCGGTCGCCTGGAGGAAAGCGACCTGGCCCAACGCCCGCAGTGACACTCAGGGCGTGATCGATTTTTGCTGGATGGCTTTGAGCACCGCCATCTGGCGCGAGCTGACCTGGAACTTGCGGCGGATGTTCTTGAAGTGGAAGTCGATGGCCGAGGTCGTGCACGACAGAATCATCGAGATTTCCCAGGTGGTCTTGCCTGCTGCGCTCCACTGCAGCACCTCTTTTTCCCGGCTCGTCAGGTGCACGGGTGTGGAGCATTCGATGCGTGCCTTGAGCATCCCCTCCATCGCGTAATCGCGCAGCAGGGTCGCCGTAGGCAAGGACTCGATCATCGTAGCAGTCGCTTGCGGACCACTTTCAGAGGGTTTCAGGCAGAGCATGCCCGCCTCGCCGCGCGGACCATGCAAGGGCAGCGCAAGGCCTTGCTGCAAGCCATGTGCGGCGGCTTCTTCGAAGAATTCCGACTCTGAGGGACGGCGGTAGTTGTCCCGGTCCCAGAGCAGTGGCCGGTTTGCGTTCAGGCAGTGCTGAACCACCGGATCGACCGCAGCGTAGGACTCGGCGTCGTAACGTGTGCGCCACGCATCAGGGTAGTCGCTGTAGATCAGCACCTGCTGATTGGCGTCAGTGGGCGCAGGCTTGAGACCGATCAGAAAGTTCGAGTATCCCAGCTTGCGGGTCAGGATTTTAAGGTGAGCCAGCCAGTCCTCAAAGCGCTCCATTTCGCTGAGTCGCAGCAGCTCATCCATTACCAGTAGGGTCATTCCCTTCCTCGTAGGCACCGTTTGACGGTGGTCTCATGGCGAGACAACACGCGAGGGAATATCGACTCCCTCATTCAGGTGGGTCGATAAGATAGTTACATGGCACATTGAAATCAACGTGCATAGAGTGCTCGCCGACGAGAAGCAAGCGGTCGCAGACACTAGTCAGTTGCCCAACCCGCCACAACCTCCCTGTTCTGGGAGGTACCAGGCGCTGCGCGCAGCCTATTTACTAGCGTGGCACCAGCCTGCACCGGCAGGCAGCACCACGATGCACATGGACGGCACGGGAAAACACCTGAAGCTGTATTTCGGCTGACCCACAAGGAGCCCTCCTGCATGTTCCAGCAACAGTTCTTCAGCATGGTTGCGCGCCATCGCGACTACCCGGCGGTCGTCGACAGCCATGGCAAAACCCGCAGCTACGGCGAACTGCTGCAGGACATCGACCAGTTGCGCGCCAGGCTGCATGCTGCAGGCCTGCGCGAAGGTGATGTGGTAGCCACTCAACTGGGCAACAGTACCGGATATGTGGCGCTGCTGTTTGCCATGGCAAGCCTGGGGCTGATTCACTGCCCCGTGAGCGTGGCCAGCAGCACACACCAGCGGGCAATGCGCCTGGGCCAGGTCGGCGCCGCCCTACTGATCACCGAAGCCGGCATAGTGCCGGCGGGCCTTGGTGTACCAGGCTTTACCCTCTATTCGCCCACACCTGTCAATCTCAAGACCCCAGCGTGGCGCGACTGCGCCGGGCTGATGCGCATGCAGGAAACCTCAGGCAGCACCGGCGCACCCAAACTTGCGCTGTGGCGCCAGGACCGGCTGTACCGTGAAATCATGCATTGGGTAGACAGCGCCGGCCTGGACGCCGGTGCGCGCTACCTGAATATCCATAGCCTCGATGGCGGGCATGCAGTAGACCTGCATGTATTCCCGGCTTTGCTGACGGGTGCGACGCTGTACCTGGGTGATGCGACCCAGGTTGAGCACACCCTGCGCACCCTGCACGAACAGCGCATCAGCGTGATGAGCGCACTGCCGTCGCAGTACCTGGAGCTGGCACAGGCCGCACAGAACACCGGCATCCGCCTGCCAGCACTGAGCAAACCTTTCTGCGGCGGCGCCTACCTGGACGACCATGTGGTGCTGGAAAGCGAGCGCCACCTGGGCGTGCACCTGAAAAGGATCTACGGCTCGACGGAGTTCGGCATGGTCCTGGCAAACTTCACGCCGAGCCTGCAGGTCGGCTGTGGCATGCGCCCGGTAGGTGATGTCGAGGTGACGCTGGAACCGCTGGACCCCGCGCAACCGGAAGTAGGCGAAATCATCGCCCGCTCCACGCACCGCGGCTCGGGGTACTTCCCACCTGCACCGATCCCTTGCGAGGACCAGGCCTATGCCACCGGCGATATCGCCCGGCGCCTTGCCGACGGCAGCCTGATGCCGCTGGGGCGCGCGACGGATGCCCTGCTCACGCAACAAGGCATGCAGTTTGCCCCCGCCCTGGAAGCGCAGATCGCACAGGCCATGAAGTTCGAGCGCGTGGTGGTACTGGTAGACGAGCAGGATCGCCGGCGCGCCCATGTGATCGTGCAAGGCAACACGGCTGACGCACATGAGCGGTTGGCGAAACTGACCGGGGGGCTGGAACGCCTGGGCATTAGTGCCAGTATCGCAGTGCTTGAACGGATACCCATGACGCCGACCGGCAAGCCGGACCGCGTCCGGCTTCGCAAGCAGCTAGGCGCGCAGCAACAACTACGCTAGACCGGCTTGGGAGCGGGCTCGCCAGCCCGCCTCCTCAAACTGGCCAATGTGAGCTTTACTGCCCGGCCTGGTTGTCACTGAGAATCAGCTTGCCATTCTTGTCCAGGGGGATGGTCGAGCCCGGCTCGCGGTCCATCTTCACCTGCCCCGCCTGGTCACCAATGGTGTACTTCACGTTATAACCAACGACCTTGTCGCTGATGTCATTGACCGTATTGCAGCGGGTTTGCGTCGTGGTGTAAGTGTCACGCTGCTGCATGCCTTCCTGCACCTTGTTACCGGCATAGCCACCACCGACCGCACCGGCCACGGTGGCGATCTTCTTGCCGGTACCACCACCAATCTGGTTACCCAGCAGGCCACCGGCCAGGGCACCCACGACGGTACCGGCGATCTGGTGCTGGTCCTTGACCGGCGCCTGACGCGTCACGGTGACGTCCTTGCAGACCTCACGCGGTGTCTTGACCTGCTGCTTGATCGGCTGCACATCGGTGACCTGGGCGTACTCCGGCCCTTTGTTCACCAAGCTGTAGGTCGCCACAGCACCTCCGGCAGTTACACCGACAGCACCCAGTACCGCACCCACCAGCATTGATTTATTCACCTGAACCTCCTGATCTTCCCTGCGGGACATAGCCCGCCTTCTCCCTGCCTTGGAGCAAAAAAAAAGGCGCGAGTTCAATACTCGCGCCTCTTGATTCGCCAAACGGCGTAGGAAAAGCCCTTACGGACGCTCGTCCACGCCTTCGGTCTTGGCTGGGGGAATCAGGTCTTCACTGTTCAGGTTCAGCCAGATCAGTACCACGTTGGCGATATAGATCGACGAGTAGGTACCGGCCATGACCCCGATGAACAGCGCCAGCGAGAAGCCGAACAGGTTGTCGCCACCGAAGAACAGCAGTGCGGCGATGGCCAGCAAGGTCGACACCGAGGTGGCGATGGTACGCAGCAGGGTCTGGGTGGTCGAGACGTTGATGTTCTCGATCAGCGACGCCTTGCGCATCACACGGAAGTTCTCACGCACCCGGTCGAATACGACAATGGTGTCGTTGAGCGAGTAACCGATGATCGCCAGCACCGCCGCCAATACCGTCAGGTCGAAGGTGATCTGGAAGAACGACAGGATACCCAGCGTCACCACCACGTCGTGGATCAGCGAGATGATCGCGCCCACGGCGAACTTCCACTGGAAGCGGAAGGCCAGGTAGATGAGGATGCCGCCCAGGGCCAGGAGCATGCCCATGCCACCCTGGTCACGCAGCTCTTCACCCACCTGCGGGCCTACGAACTCGACGCGCTTGAGCGTGGCCGGGTTGTCGCCGCCGGCTTTTTGCAGTGCCTCGGCTACCTTGCTGCCCAGTTGCGGGTCATCGCCCGGCATACGCACCAGCAGGTCGGTGGTTGCGCCAAAGCTCTGCACCACGGCCTCGTGGAAGCCGGAGTTGACCAGTTCGGCACGTACCGCCTTGAGGTCGGCCGGGCGCTCGTAGGTCAGCTCGATGAGCGTACCGCCGGTGAAGTCCAGGCCAAAGTTCAGGCCCTTCTGCCACCAGCTGAACAGCGCCAGGACGGTGAGGAGCACAGTGATGGCGAACGCGACATTGCGCACGCCCATGAAGTTGATGATTTTCATCGCAGCTCCCTCAAACCCACAGCTTCTTGATGTCACGCCCGCCGCAGGTCAGGTTGACCATTGCGCGGGTCACCATGATGGCGGTGAACATCGAGGTGAAAATCCCGAGGGACATGGTGACCGCAAAGCCCTTGACCGGGCCGGTACCCATGGCGAACAGGATGCCGCCGACCAGCAGGCTGGTCAGGTTGGCGTCGATGATCGCGGTAAAGGCGCGGTTGAAACCTTCATGGATGGCGCGCTGCACCGACATGCCGGCTTTGAGCTCCTCACGGATACGCGAGAAGATCAGCACGTTGGCGTCTACCGCCATACCCATGGTCAACACGATACCCGCGATACCCGGCAGGGTCAGGGTCGCGCCCAGCAGCGACATCAGCGCCAGCAGCAAGACCATGTTGCCCGCCAGGGCGATGGTGGCGATCACGCCGAAGCCGCGGTAGATGGCGATGATGAACAGCGAGACGAACAGCATGCCCCACAGCGACGCATCAATACCCTTGGTGATGTTGTCCGCACCCAGGCTTGGGCCAATGGTACGTTCTTCAGCGAAATACATCGGCGCAGCCAGACCACCGGCACGCAACAGCAGGGCCAGCTCGGACGATTCGCCCTGGCCGTTCAGGCCGGTGATGCGGAACTGGCTACCCAGCGGCGACTGAATGGTCGCCAGGCTGATGATCTTCTTCTCTTCCTGGAAGCTCTGTACCGGCACTTCCTTCTCGACGCCGTCGACGGTCTGCTTGACGTAGCGGGTGACCGGCTTCTGCTCGATGAAGATCACCGCCATGCTGCGCCCGACGTTGCTGCGCGTGGCGCGGCTCATCAGCTCGCCGCCGTGGCCATCCAGGCGGATGTTCACTTGCGGGCGGCCGTGCTCGTCGAAGCTGGCCTGGGCGTCGGTAACCTGGTCACCGGTGATGATCAGGCCACGCTCGACCGGGGCGGAGCGGCCGCCCTCGCGGAACTCGAAGACCTCGGTGGTTGCCTTGGACGCGCCAGGTTCGGCACCGAAGCGGAACTCAAGGTTAGCGGTCTTGCCGAGGATACGCTTGGCTTCGGCAGTGTCCTGCACGCCTGGCAGCTCGACCACGATACGGTTGGCGCCCTGACGCTGAACCAGCGGCTCGGCCACGCCCAGCTCGTTGACGCGGTTGCGCACGGTGGTCAGGTTCTGCTTGATCGAGTATTCGCGGATCTCGGCGACTTTCGCCTGAGTCAGCGCCAGACGCAGCACGGCGAGGTCATTGCGCTCGGTGGCAGTCAGGTCGAAATCGGAGAAATTCTTGCGGATCAGGGCACGTGCCTGCTCGCGGGTTGCATCGTCAGCGAAGCCCAGCATGATGCCGCCATCCTGCTGAGGCAGGCTGCGGTAGCGGATGCGCTCTTTGCGCAGGAGGGTTTTGACCTCCCCTTCATACACCTTCATACGGGCGGTCATGGCCTTGTCCATGTCCACTTCCAGCAGGAAGTGCACACCACCGGACAGGTCCAGGCCCAGTTTCATCGGGCTTGCACCCAGGTTACGCAGCCATTGCGGAGTGGTCTGGGCCAGGTTCAGGGCCACGACGTAATCATCGCCCAGTGCCTTGCGCACTACATCCTTGGCTGGAAGCTGGTCTTCCTGGTTGGTCAGGCGAATCAGCGCACTGCCCTTTTCACCCAGGCTGGCGCCCTTGACGGTGATACCGGCATCGGTCAGCGCCTTGGAGACGCGATCGAGGTCGGCCTGGTTTACCTGCAGCGCCGAACTGGCACCACTGACTTGCACCGCCGGATCATCCGGGTAGAGGTTGGGAGCGGAATAAATAAAACCGATCGCCAGTACCAGCAGGATCAGTGCGTATTTCCACAGAGGGTATTTGTTCAGCATCACGCCGCCCGTTCAAGACGCGGGGCGCGTTGCGCGCCCCGACTGGAAAAATAAAACCGGTAACTCAGATAGCCTTGAGCGTACCTTTTGGCAGGGTCGCGGCGATGGCGCCCTTCTGGAACTTCAGCTCGACGGTGTCGGAAACTTCCAGCACCACGAAATCATCGGTGACCTTGACGATCTTGCCGGCGATGCCGCCGTTGGTGACAACTTCGTCACCTTTTTGCAAGTTGCCCAGCAGGTTCTTCTGCTCTTTGGCGCGCTTGGCCTGTGGACGCCAGATCATCAGGTAGAAGATGACCAGGAAGCCGACCAGGAAGATCCACTCGAAACCGGTACCGGCTGGGCCGGCGGCAGGTGCTGCTGCGTCCGCGTAAGCGGCGGGAATCAGAAAGCTCATGAGGCACTCCATTACTGAGTTTTAATATTTAAGTGCTGACAATCAGCCCAAAGGCGGCACAGGCAGCCCGCGTTTGGCGTAGAAGGCGTCGACAAAGGCGGCCAATTTACCCTGTTGAATAGCCTCGCGTAAACCGGCCATCAAGCGCTGGTAATGGCGCAAGTTGTGGATGGTATTCAGCATGCTGCTCAACATTTCGCCGCATTTGTCCAGGTGGTGGAGGTACGCGCGGGAGAAGTTGGTGCAGGTATAGCAATCGCAGGTCGGATCCAGCGGCGACTCATCGTGGCGATGGAACGCATTGCGGATCTTGATCACCCCGGTATCGACGAACAGATGGCCGTTGCGCGCGTTACGCGTCGGCATCACGCAGTCGAACATGTCGACGCCGCGGCGCACACCCTCAACGAGATCTTCCGGTTTGCCTACCCCCATAAGGTAACGAGGTTTGTCAGCAGGCATCTGGTCCGGCAGGTAGTCCAGCACCTTGATCATCTCGTGCTTGGGCTCGCCCACCGACAGGCCGCCGATGGCCAGGCCGTCGAAGCCGATGTTTTCCAGGCCTTCCAGCGAGCGCATGCGCAGGTCCTGGTACATGCCGCCCTGGACGATGCCGAACAGCGCCGCTGTGTTGTCGGCGTGGGCGTTTTTCGAGCGCTGGGCCCAGCGCAGCGACAGCTCCATGGAGGTTCGTGCCACGTCGTGCTCGGCCGGGTAAGGGGTGCACTCGTCGAAGATCATCACCACGTCCGAGCCCAGGTCACGCTGGACCTGCATCGACTCTTCGGGGCCCATGAACACTTTGGAGCCGTCGACGGGCGAGGCGAAGGTCACGCCTTCCTCTTTGATCTTGCGCATGGCGCCCAGGCTAAACACCTGGAAGCCACCGGAGTCGGTGAGGATCGGGCCTTTCCACTGCATGAAGTCGTGCAGGCCGTTGTGCTTCTTGATCACCTCGGTGCCCGGGCGCAGCCACAGGTGGAAGGTGTTGCCCAGGATCATCTCGGCGCCGATGGCCTCGATGTCGCGCGGCAGCATGCCTTTGACCGTGCCGTAGGTGCCTACCGGCATGAACGCCGGGGTTTCCACGGTACCTCGGGGGAAGGTAATGCGACCACGACGGGCCTTGCCGTCGGTGGCCAGCAGTTCGAAGGACATTCGACAGGTGCGACTCATGCTTGATCCTCGGGCCCGCGTGGCGCCGGATTGCGGGTGATGAACATGGCATCACCGTAACTGAAGAAGCGGTACCCCTGCTCGACCGCAGCCGCGTAGGCGGCCATGGTCTCGGGGTAGCCGGCGAAGGCCGAGACCAGCATCAGCAGCGTGGACTCCGGCAGGTGGAAGTTGGTGACCAGGGCATCGACCACATGGAATGGCCGGCCCGGGTAAATGAAGATGTCGGTATCACCGCTGAATGCCTTGAGCACGCCGTCGCGCGCCGCGCTTTCCAGCGAGCGCACGCTGGTGGTGCCCACGGCCACCACACGCCCGCCGCGGGCACGGCAGGCCTCAACCGCATCCACCACATCCTGGCTCACTTCGAGCCACTCTTTATGCATGTGATGGTCTTCGATCTTGTCGACCCGCACCGGCTGGAAGGTGCCCGCGCCGACGTGCAGGGTCACGAAGGCCCGCTCCACGCCCTTGGCGGCAATCTGCTCCAGCAGCGCCTGGTCGAAGTGCAGGCCGGCCGTGGGCGCTGCGACCGCACCGGCACGCTCGGCGTAGACGGTCTGGTAACGCTCACGGTCGGCGCCCTCGTCGGGGCGGTCGATATAGGGCGGCAGCGGCATGTGCCCGACGCGTTCGAGCAGTGGCAGCACCTCTTCGGTGAAGCGCAGCTCGAACAGCGTTTCGTGGCGCGCGACCATTTCGGCCTCGCCACCGCCATCGATGAGAATCTGAGCACCCACCTTGGGCGCCTTGCTGGAGCGCACGTGGGCCAATACCCGGTGGCTGTCCAGCACGCGTTCGACCAGCACTTCCAGCTTGCCGCCGGAGGCTTTCTGGCCGAACAAGCGCGCCGGGATAACCCGGGTATTGTTGAATACCATCAGGTCGCCCGGGCGCAAATAGTCGAGCAGATCGGTGAATTGCTGATGTACCAAGGCGCCGCTCGGCCCATCGAGGACCAGCAGACGGCTACCATGGCGCTCGGCCAGAGGGTGGCGGGCGATCAGGGAATCGGGGAGTTCGAAGGAAAAATCGGCGACGCGCATGATGATGTTCGGTTCGGCAGGGCCGGGAAGTTTAGCCCAATGTGTGAAAATTGACCATGAAACCCGATTGACCGACCCGAGGCACCTCTCTATACTGCGCGCCACAAGCCCTGATGGCGGAATTGGTAGACGCGGCGGATTCAAAATCCGTTTTCGAAAGGAGTGGGAGTTCGAGTCTCCCTCGGGGCACCAAAATCCAGAAAAAACCGACCTTATGGTCGGTTTTTTTGTGCCTGGCGTTTAGCAATCCTCAAGCACCGTCGCGCGGCCCCTTGGCACAACTGCCCTCTGCCCCGGCTCAGCACCCTTCCCTACGCTGGCCCTTGCCTTCATCTCTCGTGCAAGGAGCCGCAAAATGAAAATGAACCCTGCAGGCGCCGATCACAGTGCAGGCCGGTGAGCCCGAGATCAGTGGCGCCTTCGAACTGGCCTATCAATTCGAACCGCGCGTGCAGGGCGACGACAGACCGCTGAGCCTTTCCAGCCTGGAATACGACCCCTTCAACAAGCGCCTGCTGGCCACCACCAGCCATGAGCAGGGTGACCAGATTGGTGGCTATTTGTGGGCATTGCCACTGCCACTGCTTGAACCGGACGGGTCGGGTACACCGCTACCGTTCCTCGGGCCCGACGGCTCGCCCTTGTGGTTCGATAACAAACCGGAAGGCGTTGTAGCGTTGAATGCTCGCCAGGTAATGGTGGTCCACGATGATGACCGGGTTCAGGTTGCCGAGTCTGCGCGCGGCAAGGCCAAGCAGGCCAACGAGTTCACCTATAGCGTGATCGAATTGGGCAATCCGTAGAAATGGCCAGCACACACCGGGACATCGAATGGCGCCTTGGATGATAGCGATGATCCAATCAACCCGAATGGGTAGTCGCTTTGACAGGTGCGGCTAGCAGGGTTTGCTGCCGATAGCTTCTGCAAAACGGAGCAAGTAACCATCCGGGTCGAGCAGCAGAAAATTGCGCTGACCAAACAGTAGTTCACCGCTGCGGTACCAGTGCTCTTCAACCGGGTTTCTGAGGGGATACCCGGCCGCCTCCAGTGCCGACACCAGCGCTGAAGCGTTCGGGCATTCGATGGACAGGTTGATACCACGCCCATAAGGCGGCTCAAGAGGCCCGACCCGCCAAGGCGATTCACTGTGCCAGTCCTGTTCCAACATAAGTTGGCTGCCGCCGAAAGAAAGAAAAGCGAAATGATCTTCTGGCCGCTCGTACTCGACCTTGAAGCCGAGTATGTCGCAGTAGAAGGCAAGGCTTCGTGTGAGGTCGGAAACAATGAGTTCGGGGACCAGGGGATTGAGCTTCAGCATGTTTGATTCCTTTCAGTTTTGATCTATGAACACGTGCGACCAATGCCCTGCGTACGCCTCGTCAACGTGGGCGTCCGGCCTCGATCCACGCTTGCACCTGGCTCATGCCCAGCCGATACCTGGCACAGTTATGCAGTGTCAGGGTATCCAGTTCAGCCTGCAACAAGGGCTCAAACTGCATCTTCTCACTGTCCGACAAGCTCAATAGAGCTCAATGGAGCTCATCACCCTCATCGCGAGTGATGAGTAACACGAAAATCGCGCCCTTGATCCCTCATCAAATTGACGCCGCGTGCCTGACGAGCGGGGCAGCAGCCATGCCTCGAATCTATTGGCTAGCCTCCTCCCCCCTACTTAAGATGTTACTCGTCGGATATATGCACAAAGTATTGCCAGAGTGATATCACTTGGCCATATTTGCGCTCCCATTTTTCCATGACTGTGTGACACATGAAAACAACCGTGCCCTGTCTGGCGGCAATGATGCTGCTCAGTGGGTGCAATGGAGTGCCAACGTCCTACGTCTCCGATCCCGTCTACAGCCAGGCTTTCGTGGTCACCTCAGGTGCGCCGTTGCCGATGTTGCTGATGGCCAGTGCCATCCAGTGGAACGAAGACTACGCAGTGACCGCAAAACACACACCCTTCCTGCGCAACGTGGTCCACGAGGGCCTCGGTGATGTCGTGTTCTTCAAGCACAAGGCGCGTGAGGTACCGCATTGGCGGCAATACGTGCCAGGTGAGTCGGTGACGGCCGTCGGCTTCAACAGCCTGATGATGCCCGTACAGGGCAAGGGCCATGCCATGCCATCACTGGTACGCCTCGAAGGCACCCCGGGCAGTGTCTTCTACTCGTTGCACGACGGCCCCATGGTCAAGGGCATGTCGGGCGGGCCGGTGTTCGCCGATGACGGCCAGGTGGTGGGTATCAATGTCGCGTTCATCCCCAAGAACGAGATCGACGTGCGCGCTCGCCCGGACCTCCCCGATAAAGAGCGCGTCAGCGTGTTCATGTCGTACAGCGAGATCGACAAGGAATGGCGGCGCTTCCAGTACCTGCTGGCACGCAAGGCCAAACCGCATGCGCCTGCCGCGATCAAGGGGTTTGTGGCGGTGGCCGCCAAACCTTGAGCGGCGGCCAGGCGCTCCCGACAGGCCCGCGCCCCATGCGCAGTGCTACGCTGTGAGCGCCAGCCACACGCCTGTAAAAGGACCTGCCATGCACCTCAGCCACCGCCCTGTACAGCCCAATGACATCCCCGCCATCTGCTGCTTCCCTCAAGGCCCGGACGAACTGTTCTACATGTTCCCCAAGGCCACCTACCCGCTCACGCCCGCGCAACTGACCGACGCCATCGCCCAGCGCAACGGGTCCACGGTGGTGGAAGGCGGCGGCATGGTGCTGGCCTTCGCCAACTTCTACAAAGCCGAGCACGGCGGTGTATGCGCCCTGGGCAACGTGGTCGTGGCCCCAGCGGCCCGCGGCCATGGTGTGGCCAGCTACCTGGTCAACGCCATGGTCGAGCTGGCCCGCAAGCAGTTTGCGGCACGGGAGGTTTGGGTGTCGTGCTTCAATCACAACACGGCGGGGTTGCTGCTTTATCCACAGATGGGCTTTGTGCCGTTCGGCATCGAGGCGCGCCAGGCGCCGGATGGGAAGCGGGTGGCGTTGGTGCAGATGAGGCAAATACTTGGGTAGCTCGACACTTCTGTTAACACCCTAAGAGAGACTACACCGAACCATAACCCTCACTCGGCGTCCGATCCTGCATCCCCCGCGTTCCGAGGTACCCCGTGTGAAAGAGATCATCGCCCGCAAGTACCGCCTGGTCGTGAAGACCATCGGTTACATCGGCTGGTCGCTGTTCTGGCTGCTGATCTGGGATGTGCTGGTCACCATCGACTTCATGCTGTTCTTCAACAGCAAGTTCACCCTGCCGCTGATTCCATTGACCTTGCTGGGTTCGGCGCTGGTGGTGCTGGTGAGCTTTCGCAACAGCAGTGCCTACAACCGCTGGTGGGAGGCGCGCACGTTGTGGGGTGCCCTGGTCAACAGTTCGCGCAGCTTTGCCCGGCAGACGCTGACCCTGATCGACGACCCGGACGATAGCCTGAACCCGGCCAAGGCCACCTTGCTGCGCCGCCATATCGCCTATGTGAACTGCCTGGCGGCGCACCTCAAGGGTGAGCGTTGCCCGGATGAACTGATGGCGTTCATCCCCCCAGCGGAGTTCGAGCGGCGCAACCGCTCGAACAACTTCGCCAATGACATCCTCAGCGGCTCGGCGGCCCTGCTGGCGCGGGAGTACCAGGCCGGGCGCCTGGACAGCATCCGCCTGGCGAGGCTGGAGTCGACGCTGGTGGACCTGTCCAATGCTCAGGGCGGAATGGAGCGGATTGCCAACACACCGCTGCCCTACCCTTATGTGTATTTTCCGCGGCTGTTCATCACGCTGTTCTGCCTGATCGTGCCGGTGGGGCTGGTCGAGTCGCTGGGCTGGTTTACCCCGCTGGCCTCGACGGTGGTGGGGTTCATGCTGCTGGCCATCGAGCGCATCGGCACCGACCTGCAGAGCCCGTTCCGGTTCAGCGAGCACCAGATCCAGATGGATACCATCTGCGAGACGATAGAGCGCAACCTGGAGTCGATGCAACGGGAGGCGCAGCATGGGGAACAGGTGACCTGACGGCTGTCGGGGCCTCTTTGCAGCCCCGATCAGGCGCGCACATAGCGCTGGCGCAGCACATCACTCAACGCATCCACCAGCAACACCAGCACCAGCATCGCCAGGATCACCGTGCTGGCCTGCGCCTCCTGGAACAGGCTCAAGGTGGTATAGAGCATCTGCCCCAAGCCACCCGCCCCAACAAACCCCAGCACGCTGGCCATGCGGATGTTGTTCTCCCAGCGGTACAGGCTGTAGGCCAACAACTGCGGCCACAGGTTGGGCAAAGTGCCAAAGCAGAACGCCGCAACCTGGCTGCCACCCTGCAAACGAATGGCGGCCGCAGGCTCGGCCGGCGCGTTCTCCAGGGCCTCGGCAAACAACCGGCCCAGCACCCCGGCGGTGTGCAACGCCAGGGCCAGGGTGCCGGCATTCGGGCCAAGCCCTGCTGCCAGCACGGTGAGCGCCGCCCAGACCAGCTCGGGGATGGCCCGCAAGGCATTGAGCAGCACCCGCGCCGCAGTCTGCAGCGGCCAGCCGAACCGGCCCGCCGCCGGCAACGCCAGCAGCATCCCCAGCACCACCGCCAGCAAGGTACCCAGGCCAGACATGGCCAAGGTCTCCAAGGCGCCACGCCCCACCGCGCGCAAATGCTCGGCGGACAGGTCTGGCTGCAGGAAGCGCCGCGCATATTCGGCCATCTGCCCCAACCCGCCGTCACCTACCAGCGCCTGGAGGTCCAGCTCCAGGTAAGCGAACGAGGCCACCACCGCTGCCACAAGCGCGCCGAGCACCAGCAGGTTGATCACCCGGTTCATGCCAGCCTCGCCCGCAGGAAGCGGCTGAGCATGTCAGCAAAAGACACCAGCAACAGGAATGTCAGCAGCATGCTCGCCACTTGCGCACCGGCAAACATGCGCATCGACAGGTCGATCTGCTGCCCCAGGCCGCCGGCACCGACAAAGCCCATCACCACCGAAGCCCGCACCGCGCACTCCCAGCGGTAGACGGTGTAGGACACCACCTCCGACACGGCATTGGGCAAGATGCCGTAGAAGAAAGCCATCAGCCGGCCACTGCCCGCCTGCAACAGCGCATGGGCCGGGCGCTGGTCGACCGACTCGAAGATTTCCGCATAGACCTTGCCGAGCATGCCGCTGTAGGTAATGGCGATGGCCAGCACACCGGCCGTTGGCCCAAGCCCTACGGCACGCACGAACAGCAAGGCCCAGACGATTTCCGGCACGCTACGCAGAAAGATCAGTAGCCCGCGCACCGGCATGCGCAGCACCCGCGACAACAGCCCGGCCCGGCCGCCGCGCGAGGCCGCCCGCAACGACAAGGCGCGGCTGGCCAGCAGGCTGGCCGGCACCGCCAGCAGCAGCGCCAGGGCCATGCCGGCCGTGGCCACGGCAAGGGTCTGCAGCGTGGCCTCGAACAGCAGCAGCAAAAACTCGGCATCATGCGCCGGTGGCCAGAACGCCTGGGTGAAACTGGCGATCTGCTGACGGTTCTCGGCCTGCCACAGCACACCCGGGTTCAGCTCGCTCAACTGCACCCCCGGCCATAACACCGCCAAGGCCAGCAGGGTCAACAGCAACCGTGGCAGCGCCGCTGGGTCGCGGGTATCGGCCTTCAGCATCGCGGGATCTGTACCGTCAACGCAGGCGTAGGCCCCGGCGTAGGCGGCGGCGCCAATTGTTCGTTGGCGTAGAGTGCCGCCAGCATCTGCGGGCTGACGGCTGCGGCGGGGCTGTCGAACACCACCTGCCCCTCACGGATACCGATCACCCGCGGGAAGTGCGCCAATGCCAGTTCTACCGCGTGCAGGCTGGCCACCAGCGTGACGCCGTTGGCCTGGGCGTGACGGTTGAGCAATGCCAGGCTGTGGTCGGCCAGCACCGGGTCCATCGCCGACACAGGCTCGTCGGTCAGCAGCAGTGCCGGCCGCTGATACAACACCCGGGCGATGCCCACCCGTTGCAACTGGCCGCCAGACAGCTGCCCGCACTGCACGAAAAGCTTGTCGGCCAGCCCCAACTCTGCCAACGCCTGGCGCACGCCCGCTACATCGGTCGGGTACAACAGGTTGAGCAAGCCACGCAAGGTGCCCCACTGCCCCAGCCGCCCCGCCAGCACCGCCGTGACCACCCGTTGGCGCGGCGGCAAGGGCGGCGCCTGGTGCACCAAGCCAACCCGCGCCCGCAACCGCTGACGCGCCCTGCCAGACAGCGCCCAGGGCAGTTCACCGAACAGCTCCAACCGCCCGTCACTGGGCTGGATAGCGGTGGCCATCAGGTGCAGCAAGCTGGACTTGCCCGCCCCTGACGGGCCGATGATCGCAACCCGCTCGCCCTGCTCGATGCTCAGGCTCACCGCTTCAAGCGCACGCACCTGGCCGTGGCGCAGGCTGGCACCGTGCAAACGAATAGCCGTCACTTGAGCAGGCCGGCCTCACGCGCGGCTTGTTCGGTACCCAGGTAGTTCTCAGGTTTGGTCTCGATGAAACGGCTGGCGGCCTGCAGGTCGAGAATCGCCTTGTGCTCGGGGTTGGCCGGGTCGAGGTCGAGGAATGCCTTTTTGATTTTCGCTTTGAGTGCCGGGTCCATGTTGCCGCGTACGGTCCAGTTGTAGTCGAAATAGGTGGGCGTGGTGGCGAACACCTTGACCTTGCTGGTATCGACCTTGCCGGCATCCACCAGCTTCTGCCAGACACTGGCATTGAGCACCCCAGCATCGACCTTGCCCGCCTGCACCCAGGCCGCAGTGGCGTCGTGGGCACCGGAGTAAGCCACACGGCTGAAGTAGTCCTCAGGCTTTATCTTGTCCTCTTTGAGCATGAAGTAACGCGGCATCAGGCTGCCCGAGGTGGACGATATCGACCCGAACGCGAACGACTTGCCCTTGAGGTCGGCCAGGCTCTTCACATTGGGGTTGGCGGTGATGAACTTGGACGTGAACTGCGCGTCCTGCTCACGCTGCACCAACGGCGTGGCATTGGGGTCTTTGAGGTGCACCTGGACAAAGGTGAAGCCGCCCAGCCAAGCCAGGTCGAGGCGGTCCGAGGCCAGCGACTCGACCACCGCCGGGTAGTCGGAGACTGGCACGAACTTCACCTCCATGCCCAACGTACGGGCCAGGTACTCCCCCAACGGCTTGAACTTGCGTTGCAGTTCAGTGGGTGCTTCGTCGGGGATGGCACTGACCCGCAGCGTTTCTGCGGCCTGGGCGACAACGGCACAGCAGGACAACACGAGGCCGGCGACGAGCGCCAGAGGGGGTTTGAGCATGGACATTCTCCGGGACAGTGGCGGGGTAAGGGGCGGCTGCCACGCCGTCCGTGCAAAGTATAAGGGGCCACGGCGCAATGACCAGCTTTGCTACAATCGCGCAACAATTTGATCTGCTGAGGAACGTATGAGCGAGCCAATCCGCCTGACCCAGTACAGCCACGGTGCCGGTTGTGGCTGCAAGATCTCCCCCAAGGTGCTGGACGTGATCCTGGCCGAAAGCGGCGCCCAGGCCCTGGACCCCAAGCTCTGGGTTGGCAATGCTTCACGCGATGATGCCGCCGTGTATGCCCTGGACGAGGAACGCGGCGTGGTCTCGACCACCGACTTCTTCATGCCGATCGTCGATGACCCCTACGACTTCGGCCGTATCGCCGCCACCAACGCCATCAGCGACATCTACGCCATGGGCGGCGACCCGTTGATGGCCATCGCCATCCTCGGCTGGCCGGTCAACGTACTGCCGCCGGAGGTCGCCCGCGAAGTGATTCGCGGCGGGCGTGCGGTGTGTGCCGAAGCCGGCATCCCGCTGGCAGGCGGCCACTCCATCGATGCCCCGGAGCCGATCTTCGGCCTGGCCGTCACCGGCGTGGTCAGCAAGCGCCACCTCAAGCGCAACGACACCGCCACTGCAGGCTGCCAGCTGTACCTGACCAAGCCGCTGGGCATCGGCATCCTCACCACCGCCGAGAAACAGGCCAAGTTGCGTGAACAGGACCAGGGCCTGGCACGCGACTGGATGTGTACCCTCAACACCCCCGGCAGCCGCTTCGGCAAGCTCGACGGTGTCATGGCGATGACCGACGTCACCGGCTTCGGCCTCCTGGGCCACCTGGTAGAACTGGCTGAAGGCAGCCGCCTCACCGCCCAGCTGAACTTCGCTGCAGTCCCCCGCCTGCCGAGCGTCGAGCATTACCTGGACGAGGGCTGCATCCCAGGCGGCACGCTGCGCAACTACGACAGCTATGGCCACAAGATCGGCGCCTTGAGCGATGAGCAAAAGCACCTGCTGTGCGACCCGCAGACCAGCGGTGGCCTGCTGGTGGCGGTCAGCCCTGAGGGTGAAGCGCAGTTTCTGGCTGTGGCCGCCGAACTGGGCCTGGCACTGGCCCCCATCGGCACCCTGGTCGAGCGACAGGGCCATGCAGTCGAGGTGCTTTGATGCGCCCCGACTGCACCGACTACCGCCAGCTGTTCTTGAACGACGTGCCGATGATGGACATGCGCGCGCCCGTCGAATTCGCCAAAGGTGCCTTCCCGGGTGTCGTCAACCTGCCCTTGATGAACGATCTGGAGCGGCAGAAGGTCGGCACCTGTTTCAAGCTGCAGGGCCAGGCCGCCGCCATCACCCTCGGCCACCAACTGGTCAGAGGCACGACCAAGCGTGAGCGCCTGCACGCCTGGGCCAGCTTTGCCCGGGCCCACCCTGACGGCTATCTGTATTGCGCGCGCGGTGGCCTGCGCTCGCAGATTGTCCAGCAGTGGCTGCGTGATGAAGCGGGTATCGACTACCCCCGCGTCAAGGGCGGCTACAAGGCCATGCGCACCTTCCTCCTCGATACCACCCAGGACGCCGTGGAGCACTGCGATTTCGTCCTGCTGGGTGGCCTTACCGGCACCGGCAAGACCGATGTGTTGCAGCAACTGAGCAACGTGCTCGACCTTGAAGGCCACGCCAACCACCGCGGTTCCAGCTTTGGCAAACGCGCCACGGCGCAACCTGCGCAGATCGACTTCGAAAATAAGCTGGCCGTCGATGTGCTGAAAAAGCGCGCACGCGGCATCGAGCAGTTCGTGCTCGAAGATGAAGGCCGTATCGTCGGCAGTTGCACGGTGCCGCTGGCGTTGTACCAAGGCATGCAGCAGTACCCGTTGGTGTGGCTGGAGGACAGCTTCGAGAACCGTGTCGAACGTATCCTGCGCGACTACGTGGTCAACCTGAGCGCCGAATTCGTCGCGCTGCACGGCGAAGAGCTGGGGCGGCGGCTGTTCGCCGAGCGCATGCTGCAGAGCCTGGCCAATATCCACAAGCGCCTGGGCGGTGAGCGATTCCAGCGGTTGTCGGCGGTCATGCGTGAAGCGCTGGACGAGCAACTGCGCTGTGGCTCGGTGGATTTGCACAGGGGTTGGATCGAAGGGTTGCTGACGGAGTATTACGACCCGATGTATGCCTATCAGCGCGATGCCAAGGCCGAGCGTATCGAGTTTGCCGGGGACGCTGTAGAGGTGCGCGAATACCTCAAGGCCCGCTCGTCGTAGGAGCGGCCTTGCGTCGCGAAAGGGCTGCGTAGCGGCCCCAGATTTCAGCTTCGCCGCGAATATTTTGGGGCCGCTACGCGACCCTTTCGCGACGCAAGGCCGCTCCTACACGGGCCCCAACACCCGCTCAAGCTCCGCCGCCCGGTCACGGGTCATGTCCATCACGCACGTGCCGCCTTCCAGCTGTGCCATGGTTCCGCCACTGGCCTGCACATGGAACATACAGTTGCCATCACGGTAAGCCATCCACTTGCGCTGTACATCCCGAAGGGTCTTCTGCTGCCCGGCATCCAGCTTGCCCATCAGTTGCTTGTACACCCGGTTCAGGCGCTGGTCCTGCACGTGGGTCTCGGCGTTGATGCACTCGCTCATGGCCAGGGTGCTTGAAGCCTTGTCCATGCACTGCCCATAGGCCGGCGTATAGTCGTCCGCCACAGCCAGCGGCAGCACGCAGGCCAGTGCCAGGCCTGCCAGGTAATGCTTGATCATGCAAACCCTCCTTGTGAGTATCAAAATGACTGCGGTTGCTCCGGCGGCATCAGCACCTTGCCCGGCTCGAAACGCAACGACGGCATCTGCGTGGCGGCATACAACGCCACCCCCAGCGCAGCAATCAAGGCCACATCAAGCCAGCGCCAGCCAGGCATGTCGGCTGCGCTGCGGGCCTTCCAGCAATGCCAGGCCTGGCCCGCGCAGAACACTACGATCGCCGCAAGCCACAGATAAAAGCCCGCACCAAAGCCGGTGCGTGCATTGAAGTCGTAGCTCTGGCTGTCTGGCAGGCGGTCGATGCCAAAGCTGCTGGCGGCCAGATACAGCGCGGCCAGCCCGCACCCCAACGCCATCCGACGGAACCGCTGGTGGGCAAGAATTGCCACCGCCAACAACGGGTTGGCAAACCACTGGTACAACCCGAACGGCATGCCCCAGGGCCCATACAGCAACATCTGCAAGGCCGGCATGTGGCGGCCGCCACTCATCAGCGCGCCATCGAAAAAAAGCGCGAGCAAGTACAAAAGCAGGCTGATGCTCAGGTAGAAAACGGGCAAGGGGCACACCTGGGGGAAAACGGGACAGGCTGCGACCATAACCCAGGCCCTGCCCCGCTTCCAGATCTAAGTAGGTGCCGCGAAAGGCCAACTACGGTGGTGTGATACTCGGCGGGCGTTGATGCTCGCTACAACATCAAGCAACAGGTGGCTCCAACAGCAAACCGTAGATACCCGAGTCGGACAGCTCGCCGGCCACGCACCAACGCGCCCGCAAGGTGCCTTCGAGCACGAAGCCTTGACGCTCCAGCGTGCGTGCCGAACCCTGGTTGCGCGGGTCGATTTCGCCCTCAAGGCGGCGCATGTGCAGGGTATGGGCAAGGTAGTCGATGAAGCAGGTCAATGCCTCGTCCATGTAGCCCCTGCCCTGCACGGCGCTGGCCAGGCAGTAGCCGATTTCGCCACGGCGGGAAACGTCGTCGATATTGAACAGTTGGACCATGCCGATCAGTTCGCCGTTGTCACGGCGGTACATGCCTAGCTTGAGCTGGTCGCCATTGGCATAGGCTTCGCGGTCAGCGGCCAGTGCGCTTTCAGCCTCGGCAAGGTCTTGCCAGGGTGCATGATGCCAATAACGCATGACCTCGGGGTCGGCCATGATCGCCAGCCATTGCGCGGCATCGCCATGGCGCATCGGGCGCAATTGCAGGCGGGGGCTGTCGAGGCAGAGGTCACTGGGGAAACTGCGGGGTGGGGTCACGCCGGATCTCCTGTCCATTGCTGGGGAGATGACAGTTTAACGTCAAGCGGGGCGGCTGGGGGATGCCTTGGGTTTTTATAGTGTTTTGGGGATCATTTGGGGGGCTTGCGGTGGGGCGCAAATCGAGCGCCGCCCGCGCCGCGCGGGCGGCGCTCGATCTCAAGAGCGCTGCAGCCCTTGCGTCATGCACCTTTCAGCCATTACTCGCGCCCCGACAGGCCATTCAGGATGACCCTCTCGCGGGTACAGGCCACTCAGTAACCTCAAGCTACCTCAGCCCCGTCATCCGGCCAATGTGGCTCGTTAGCCCCTGGCGGGGTCAGCGGCGGTAGCCCATAGGCCGCGCGAGCATCGTCGCAGCTGGGGTTATGCACCCCACCCTCCCACGACGCTTCAAACTCTCGGCAAGGGCTCGAGCGGTTGGCGTAAATGGTACACGCCACCTCTTTGCCGATCTCGCCCGCAAGGCTCACGCAGCGGCAAGGCTTGGCATCGGTGCCGATCATGGCGACCCGGGTGGGGTTGATCTGCACCACCAGGTCGTCAGGCACAACGCCCCCGGCAGACTGGCATTCGCCCCAGAAGAAGGACACACGGAAGTACCCGCAGCAGGCGCCGCAGTCAAGGCAAGGGTTATATTCGGACATGAGGCCACGGAGGGAAGGTTGTTGTTATCGGGGCTGGGCCCGCAGCGCCATTTTCAATCCAACCGGGGCCGGCTGGATAGAGGGGCAATGCAAAAAAAATCGCCGCTGATCCGGGCAGCCCGAAGCCCGAAAAACAGGCGGCCAGCCCACTGGATGGCCGCCCGCCTGACCTATCGCAGGGCCTTGTAAGTGCTGGCATCCCAGTGTTGCAAGCCAAGGCCTTCGCCTGGGTCATAGCTTTCGCCGCTCACTTGGCTGAAGTGCGCCTGGGCTTCGCCGCAGTGCACCAGCCGGTCGTCCTTGCTGCCTTCGGTGAAGACGGTATACGACTCGCTACGCATGGCCTGGTATTGCTCATCGGCAGTGGCCATGGCCAGGTGATGCCGCATCAACTGGTCGTCATTCAGCGCCAGTCGCCTGTCCAAATCGACACCCCAACGGGTCAGGCAGACTTCGGCGAAATGCCGCACGATCAAACCGGGCTCAGTCAGCACTTTGCCGTCGCCCGCGCCATTGGCCGACGCATTGCCGACCAAGGTGGCATGCCGGCCCGGCATCGGATAAATGCACATGTGCGTGCCGCTCTCTACAGAGGGGATCACGCAGGCAAAACCTTTGGAGCGCTCATCCCGCGAATAGAAACCGACGTACTCTCTGACATTGCCCGCCAGTTTCACCCGTTGCGTCTGGATGTTGCCAATGCCTGGCACCGGGTCGATGGCAAAAATGTTGACCGGGATATCTCGCAGCACCGGGTCTTGCGCCATCGCATTGGCCAGCATATGGCAACTGATACCACCCCGGCTCCAGCCCACCAGGTTGACCTGGGTGGGCAGGCGCGGCTTGCGGAACATGCTGATGATCCGCTCCTGCAATTCCTGCGGGGTTGGGTGGCGGTCGCCATAGTCGTAGGTTCGCCAGAACCAGGATGCCTTTGCGGACGCATCCGGGATCGGTACGCCCGCGTCTTTGAGCTTTGTGTATGCTTCCTCGCTAAGCTTGGTGCGCTGCCAGTTACTTTCGCCCTTGATGACTTGCAGCACATGGTTCACGTTTTCGTCCCAACCGCGACCGAACAACTGGCCACTCCAGTTGAAGTAGCCGCCTGGCTCGACGAACAGGTTGTCGTCCTGAAGGTTGCCGCTACCAGGCCCATCGACTGCAATCCAATGAGCGAACTCGAACCCTTTATCGTTGCTGGCCAACGTCGAGACCAGTTCACCGTTCCAGAAATTGGGGTTTGCATCATCGAAACGGTTGGAAGCGGTACCGCAGAAATAGGCTGTGAACACACTCATTTGAATACCTGAACAGGAAGAATGAGTGCTGAAGGTATTGGCGTGCATAACGGGCAGGCAGACGGAAGGCCAACCTACTACCCGATGGGGGCCGCGTTGCGGCCCCGCGCGGTTTACTTGTGGGTCAGGCCATCGGCCCTGAACATCTGGCGGATACCGCGGATCGCCTGGCGAATACGGTCCTGGTTCTCGATCAGAGCAAAGCGCACGTGGTCGTCACCGTAATCACCAAAGCCGATACCTGGCGACACGCAGACCTTGGCCTCGGCCAGCAGCTTCTTGGAAAACTCCAGCGAGCCCAGGTGCGCATACTCCGGCGGAATCTTCGCCCAGACGTACATCGACGCCTTGGGGTTCTCGACCATCCAACCCAGCTCGTGCAAGCCCTTCACCAGCAGGTTACGGCGCTGACGGTACTGCTCGGCGATGTCCCGCACGCACTGTTGGTCACCTTCCAGCGCGGCGATGGCGGCCACCTGCAAGGGTGTGAAGGTGCCGTAGTCGTGGTAGCTCTTGATGCGTGCCAGGGCATTGACCAGCTCTGGGTTGCCCACCATGAAGCCGATACGCCAGCCGGCCATGTTGTAGCTCTTGGACAAGGTGAAGAATTCCACCGCGATGTCCTTGGCCCCGGGCACCTGCATGATCGACGGGGCTTTCCAGCCGTCGTAGACGATATCGGCGTAGGCCAGGTCATGCACCACCAGCACGTCATACTGCTTGGCCAGGGCCACCACCCGCTCGAAGAAGTCCAGCTCGACGCACTGCGCGGTGGGGTTGGACGGGAAGCCGAGGATCATCATCTTCGGCTTGGGGATGGATTCGCGAATGGCCCGTTCGAGCTCATTGAAAAAATCCACACCCGGCACCAGTGGCACCGAGCGCACCTGGGCACCGGCTATCACTGCACCATAGATATGGATCGGGTAGCTGGGGTTGGGTACCAGCACTGTGTCGCCCTGGTCGAGGGTGGCGAGCATCAGGTGGGCCAGGCCTTCCTTGGAGCCGATGGTGACGATGGCTTCGCTTTCCGGGTCGATGTCGACCTCGTAGCGCTCCTTGTACCAATTGGAGATGGCCCGACGCAGGCGTGGGATGCCGCGGGAGGTGGAGTAGCCGTGGGTGTCTTCGCGCTGGGCGACCTGCACCAGCTTCTCGACGATGTGCGGCGGGGTGGCGCCATCGGGGTTGCCCATGCTCAGGTCGATGATGTCTTCGCCACGGCGGCGGGCGGCCATCTTGAGCTCGGCAGTGATGTTGAAGACGTAAGGGGGGAGACGATCGATGCGCGCGAAGCGGCGCGGCAAACCTGGGTTGGCCATGGTTTCCTCTGCAGACGTAAGCGCCCGGAACCGTCCGAGCGACGTTGGCCGATATAGCGGCCTGGATCAGAAGATAGTGCCGAAACAGGATACCTGTAAAGGACAATTTCCTGTTTTATTATATTTTTTCAGATGTATTTTTTGAAAATTAGAATTTTATGTTTTCAGGGCCGGCCTCTTCGCGGGGCAAGCCCGCTCCCACAGGGTTATACACAGGCATTGGGACTTGCCCTACACCTGGACTGCCCCCAAAAAGTTGGACAGTTCTATGCTGCCGCCTGGGTCCTGTACTCGACAGGGCTCAGGCCATTGAGCCTCAGCTTGATGCGGTCATGGTTGTAGTAGTGGATGTACTCATCCAAGCCCGCTTTCAATTCATCAACATTCTCAAACCGCTTGAGGTAGAAAAATTCTGACTTGAGCGTGCCGAAGAAGCTTTCCATAGCTGCATTATCTAGGCAATTGCCTTTACGAGACATGCTCTGCTTCACTCCACAACTGCGCAGTTTCTGGCGATACTGAGCCTGCTGGTACTGCCACCCCTGATCGGTGTGGAGCACGAGTTTCGGCTTCTCCCCCAGGGTCTTGAGTGCCTTGTCGAGCATGTTCCCAACCAGGCTGTACTGTGGGCGACTGGCCGTCTCGTAGGCGATGATTTCCCCGTTATACAAATCCATCACAGGCGAAAGATAGAGCTTCTGTTGCGCCACCTTGAACTCGGTTACGTCACTCACCCATTTCTGGTTGGGGCGCTGGGCGACGAAATTACGCTCCAGCAGATTCATCGCTATCTTGCCGACAGTACCTCGGTACGACCGATATTTCTTGGGTCGCACCAGTGACTTCAGACCCAGCCCAGTCATCAGTTTCTCAACGACCTTCTTGTTGACTAGCGGCCCCTCTTTTCTGATTGCTAGTGCAACGCGCCGATACCCGTAACGCCCCTTCTCTTTGTGATAGACCTGCCGAATTCTCTCTTTAAGCTCCGCGTATTTATCCGGCTTCTGTTGGCTCTGTACCTGGTAGTAAAAAGTGCTGCGAGCCAGTCCGATCAGCCGCAGCAGGTCAGGCAAAGGGAATCTACGTTTGAGTTTGGAAACGATCAGGACTTTTTCGCCGGTATTCGTTCCTTTTCCTCGCGCAGAGCCTTGAGCTCCTTTAGGACAGCGTTCTCCATGCGCAGATACTCAAGCTCAGCCATCAGCTGGTCTCTGGGCTTTTGCGAATCGTCGGTATCTGTGGGCTTTGCTGGTTTAATCTTCTTCAACACTTTAATCGGCTTTTTCTGGCGGATGACAGGGGCTACAGGGCTACCACTGTAGTACTGCCGCTGCCAGTTGCCTATCTGCGAGGACTGGCCGAGGCCAAAATGCGCAGCGGTTTGGCGAAGGGAGAGACGATGCTCGTGCATGTGGCTCAGCACTTGGCGCTTGAAGTCGTCGTCATAGCGCTGCCCGTGCGAGCGCGGACTAAGGCTGGACTTGCTCTGATAGCTGGAGGCCCACCGGCGCAGCAGACTGACGTCGATACCGAAACGCTGGGCTACTTTTCGGAAGCCATCGCTACCATCTAGGTAGGCTGAGATGGCTGTGAGTTTGAACTGCTCTGTGTATTTGCCCATCGGTCCCCCCAAGGGTTGGATTTTTTGTCCAACTTCTTGGGGGCAGTCCAACCTGTGGGAGCGGGCTTGCCCCGCGAAGAGGCCGGCACAGGAGAACACCCATAAAAAAACCCCGGCACATGGCCGGGGTTTTCGTGTAACAGGCAGCGGTATCAGCGTGCGTAGGTCATCAGCACGTCCGCAGCGGTCTGGCTGTCCACCGACATCATCACGCTCAGGGCGGTAACGGTGAGGATGGAGAAGCCAAACACCTTGCGGGCCCACTTGCTGTCGTCCTCGGCCTTGTAGCCACCCCAGGCCATATACAGCCAGTACAGGCCCATGGCTGCCGCCACGGCCATGTAGCCGAGGCCGGCATAACCGCCGAGGGTAAGCATCAGGGTCGCGAGCACGAAGGCCAGCACGTACAGCACGATCTGCTTCTTGGCAGCAAGAATGCCGCGCGCCACCGGCAGAACCGGGATGTTGGCAGCGCTGTAATCCTTGAAGCGGAAGATGGCGATCGCGAAGCTGTGCGGCATCTGCCACAGGCTGAACATCACCAGCAGGGTCACTGCAGCCAGGTCGAAGCTGTTGCTGACGGCGCAGTAGCCGATCACAGGAGGCATGGCACCGGACAGGCTGCCGACCAACGTGCCGTGCACCGATTTACGCTTCAGCCAGAGGCTGTAGAAACCGACGTAGACGATGAAACCGATCAGCGCACAGAACGCCGACAGTGGGTTGGCCTGGACATACAGCAGGCTGAAACCCGCCACCCCAAGCAGGGTGGCGTAGATCAGCGCGAGGGTCAGCGACATGTCGCCCTGGACCATGACGCGGTTCTTGGTACGTTCCATCTTGATGTCGATGTCGCGGTCGATGCAGTTGTTGAACACACAACCGGACGCCACCACCAGGGAAGTACCAACCACCACCGCCAGGAACAGGGCGAAGTCCACATGGCCCTTCGCGGCAAGGAAGAATCCGCCTGCCACGGAAAGCACGTTACCGAAAATGATCCCCGGTTTGGTGATTTGGATAAAGTGCTTAACGGACATGCAGTCTTACCTCACTTGGCCATCATTTCGATGTGGATGTTGAACATGATCCACAGCGACAGGCCGACCAGCAGTGCAATTACCATGGCGGTGAACAGGAACGTCGACACGTTGGAACGCTGCTCTTGCGAGCGGTCCATGTGCAGGAAGTACACAAGGTGCACTACCACCTGGATGACGGCCATGGCCACCACGACCAGGACGGTCAGGTTCTTCGGCAGGCTTGGGAACATCACCAGGCCGAACGGGATCGCGGTCAGGATGATCGACAGAACAAAGCCGACCATGTAGGACTTCACGCTACCGTGATTACCTTCGTGATGAGTGTCGTGTGCGTTAGCCATTACAGAACCCCCAGCAGGTAAACGACGGTGAATACGCAGATCCAGACCACGTCCAGGAAGTGCCAGAACAGGCTCAGGCAGCTCATGCGGGTCTTGGCGGTCGGCGTGATGCCGTGCTTGTTGATCTGGTACATCATGATTGCCATCCAGATCAGGCCGGCAGTCACGTGCAGGCCGTGGGTACCGACCAGCGCGAAGAACGCCGACAGGAAGCCACTGCGCTGCGGGCCGAAGCCCTCGGCGATCAGGTGATGGAATTCATAGATTTCCATCGCGATGAAGCCTGCACCGAACAGGAAGGTCACAGCCAACCAGCCCAGTACACCTGCTTTATTGCCAGCGAACATCTTCAGCATGGCGAAGCCGAAGGTGATCGAGGACAGCAGCAGGAACGCGGTTTCTACCAGCACGAAATCGAGCTGGAAGATGTCATGACCCGACGGGCCGCCGGCAAAACTGCCGGACAGCACCGCGTAGGTGGCGAAGAGCGACGCAAACAGGATGCAGTCGGTCATCAGGTACAGCCAGAAACCGAGTACGGTCATCTGGCCCGAGTCGTGGTGGTGGTCGTCATGCCCATGGTCGTGACCATGAGCAGCGCCGTGCATTACTTGACTGGACATTGATTACACCCGCTCAAACGATTCGACACGTGCGCCGGCAGGCAGAGCACCTGCTTTGGCCAGCGCTTTCATGCGCTCGCCTTCGATGCGCGCCACTTCTTCGGCCGGAACCATGAAGCCTTGGTCGTCACGCGCGGCGTGGCGAACGAAGACAGCGATGGTTGCAACCAGGCTTGCGCCAACCAGCCACCAGATGTGCCAGATGAAGGCAAAGCCGAAGACGGTCAGGAACAGGCCCATGAACAAACCGGTAGAGGTGTTGCTCGGCATGTGGATGGCGTCGAACTTGGTCGCCGGCTTGTAGGCAACGCCGGTTTCCTTGGATTCATGCCATGCATCCAGACCAACCTGCTCAGGCATGTGGGCGAAGTTGTAGAACGGAGGTGGCGACGAAGTCGACCATTCCAGGGTACGACCGCCCCATGGGTCGCCGGTCACGTCCAGGTTCTGGTTGCGGTCGCGGACCGAAACGTAGAGCTGGATCAGCTGGCAAGCGATACCGAACAGGATCAGCACGGCGCCGACAACGGCTACGTACAGGTAGGGTTCCCACAGTGGGTTGTCGGAGTGGTTCAGACGACGGGTCATGCCCATGAAGCCCAGGGCGTACAGCGGCATGAACGCAACGTAGAAGCCCGAGATCCAGAACCAGAAGGCAGCTTTGCCCCACTTCTCGTTCAGGGTGAAACCGAAGGCTTTCGGGAACCAGTAGGCGAAGCCGGCGATGTAGCCGAATACCGCACCACCGATGATCACGTTGTGGAAGTGAGCAATTACGAACAGGCTGTTGTGCAGAACGAAGTCGGCACCTGGTACTGCCAGCAGAACGCCGGTCATGCCACCGATGGAGAAGGTGATCATGAAGCCCAGGGTCCACAGCATCGGCGCGGTGAAGCGCACACGGCCCTGGTACATGGTGAACAGCCAGTTGAACAACTTCACACCCGTCGGAATGGAGATCAGCATCGTCGCCAGGCCGAAGAAGGTGTTGACGCTGGCGCCGGCACCCATGGTGAAGAAGTGGTGCAGCCATACCGCGAAGCCCAGGATGGCGATTGCGCCCGATGCGTAGATCATCGAGTGGTGGCCAAACAGACGCTTGCCGGAGAAGGTCGAAGTCACTTCCGAGAACACGCCGAAGGCCGGCAGAATCAGGATGTAAACCTCAGGGTGACCCCACGCCCAGAACAGGTTGACGTACATCATCGGGTTCCCACCAAGCTCGTTGGTGAAAATATGGAAGTCCAGATAACGGTCAACAGTCAGCAGAGCGAGTGCAGCGGTCAGAATCGGGAAGGAAGCAACGATCAGCACGTTGGCCCAGGTGCAGGTCCAGGTGAAGATCGGCATGTCCATCAGTTTCATGCCAGGTGCGCGCATCTTCATCACGGTGACGAGGAAGTTCACACCGGTAAGCGTCGTACCCAATCCGGAGAGCTGTAGCGCCCAGATGTAGTAGTCGACACCCACTCCAGGGCTGTACTGAATGCCCGCGAGCGGCGGATAGGCAACCCAACCGGTCTTGGCGAATTCGCCGACGCCCAGGGAGATGTTGACCAGCAGCACGCCTGCCAGCAGCAGGTAGAAGCTCAGGGAGTTCAGGAACGGGAAGGCAACGTCACGTGCACCGATCTGCAGAGGAACCGCAAGGTTCATCAGGCCGGTGAAGAACGGCATCGCCATGAAGATGATCATGATCACACCGTGAGCGGTGAAGATCTGGTCATAGTGTTCAGGCGGCAGGTAGCCTTCGGAGCCGCCGGTAGCAGCAGCGAGCTGTGTACGCATCATGATGGCGTCGGCAAAGCCGCGCAGCAGCATGATCATCGCGACGATGATGTACATCACCCCGATTTTCTTGTGGTCGACCGTGGTCAGCCACTCGGTCCACAAGTAGGTCCACTTGCGGAAATAGGTGATAAGGCCGACGACAGCGATACCGCCGAGCGCGATCATGGCAAGCGTCACCATGACTATCGGCTCGTGATAGGGTATCGCCTCCAGGCTTAATTTACCGAACATCTCTTACTCCTCTGCACCGGCAGCTGGTTGCGTACTCGATTCCACACCCGTGGTGGTGGCCAGATCTTTGCTGCCTGCTTCTTCGTGGACCGGCTTGCCGCGGTTCATGCCTTCGTACTTGTCGACGATGGTCTGGAACAGCTCCGCTGGCGCCTCGCTGTACAGCGCGACTGGGTTGTATTCGCTAGGTTTGGCCAGTGCTTCGTACTCGGCCTTGCCCAGTTTCAGAGGCGACTGCTTCACTTCGGCGACCCACTTGTCGAAGTCTTCCTGGGAAGTGGCAGTAGCCTTGAATTTCATGCCGGTGAAGCCAGCACCGCTGTAGTTGGCGCTGATACCGTCAAACACACCGTTCTCGTTGGCGATCAGGTGCAGCTTGGTGGTCATGCCGGCCATGGCGTAGATCTGGCCGCCCAGGCCCGGGATGAAGAACGAGTTCATCACGGCGTCGGAGGTGACGCGGAAGTTGACCGGAGTGTTAGCCGGGAAGTTGATCTTGTTGACCGTCGCGATGCCCTGCTCCGGGTAGATGAACAGCCACTTCCAGTCCAGTGCGACCACGTCGATCTGGATCGGCTTGACGTCCGAATCCAGCGGACGATACGGGTCCAGCTTGTGGGTGGACTTGTAGGTGACATAACCCAGCGCGATGATGATCAGGATCGGGATGATCCACACCGCAGCCTCGATCTTGGTCGAGTGCGACCAGTCAGGCGTGTAGGTCGCAGCCTTGTTGGAAGCACGGTACTTCCAGGCGAACGCCACGGTCATGATGATGACCGGAATCACCACCAGCAGCATCAGGCCGGTAGCGATGAGGATGAGGTTCTTTTGCTCAATGCCGACCTGACCTTTCGGGTCGAGCAGGGTCCAGTTGCACCCACTGAGTAAAAGCATGCCTAAAAAGGGCAATATGCCAAACAGTCTGGGGTAACGCTTTTTACTCATCTCACGACCTCTAGATCAGCTTGCTTCAATGCAATTTGTGTTTTGGTAGCCAACACTTCGTCCTGCCAAGTGAGGCATTTCGCGCCCGTACTCGCTCCTGCCTGGGGTCCGACTGCAGGACCTTGGCTCAAGCGTGTTAGCGGTGCTTATGGTTTCGTAGGCAACAGGCCTGTACTTCAGACCAAGTCCATTTGGTGCGGGAAAACGCGGAGGGGTGTCCGCTCGGTATCGCCGCTGGGCGAAACTTGACGAAGTCAGCAAAAGGGAGCGCTGGGGCTTCCTTCAATCCTGCGACTCGCAAGCAGTGCCGAACGGAAATTGGGGGCGATTGTAGATAGGTCGCCAACCCTTGACTATGACTTATTGAGCAACAGTCTTTTACAGAATACGTAACAATGCACCCCGAAGAATCAACTTCGCGACAGTTTGTCGCACCCCGCCCGGTAGCCCTCAAAGCCGCATTCTACAAGGCTTCGTGATTGATCTGGATCAAGCGGGGAGCAACTTTCTGCGCATCTCACACGGTGCAAAAGACCTCACACAATTCGGGACTTTTGTCTAAGACTGACGTCGGTTGCGGTAGATACCCAGCGGTACCAGAATGGCGGTGAGCACGAACGCGACCAGTGCCCATTGCGCCAGCGACAGACCGAGGATCGGTGGGTACGGCGTGCTGCAGAAGCCGTCGACCTGGAACGCCAGTGGCCACAGCTTGGCCAGGGGCAGGTCATCGACGATTGGCTGCAGGGTATCGATGCCGCAACTGACCATGGGGTTGGCGAGTATATACACATGGTTGCCGGCCGCAACGATTCCGCCCACCGCGCTGAGCACCACCAGGCCTTCGAACAAGGTCAGGCTGCGGCGCCCCGGCATCGCGGCGGCGATGAAGGCGAACACGGCGATAAACAGAAGGGCATAACGCTGCAGGATGCACAGCGGGCAAGGCGCCTCGCCCAGCACCACTTGCATATAGAGGGCGCCACCGATCAGCGACAGGCAGATCAGCCCTAGCAGCACCAGAAAGCGCCGTTCCCGATTCAGGCGCGATGTTTGTTCGTTCATTGCCGATTCCTTCGATGGATAGTGGCCGCGTGGTCCGCCTGCCTGTGCGCAATTCTACACGCTGGGCAGGGCCTTTTGAGCGTGCCGAGGTGGCGGCGTGATGGCACTGCGCGGGTTATCCGGAGATGGCTGAGACCGGCCTTGGCGACGTCGGTTCAACGCGCCACGGCAAAAAAGCGGCTACCCGGGTGCCGCACAGGGGCAAGCCCCTCGACACCCGGGAGTGAAGGATACCGTGATTAAAGGAGGATTAAAGATGAAAGGTTCGGGGCCTGTTTCATCTCTCCTTTATATAGATGAGGTGCTCTGGGTAGGCACGGCCTTGTCGGGCGCCTACCCACAATAGGCGCAGGTTACTCCAGCGCCGCCGCCGGCCCGAAGAACTCGTAGCGGCTCTGCTGTTCAGGCACGCCCAGGCCCTTGAGGTGACGTTTGATCACTGCCATGAAGCCCTTGGGCCCGAGGAAGTAGGCATCCACGTCACGCTCACGCCCCAGCCACTGCGCCAACAGCTCCTGGCTCAGCAGGCCCACTGCATCGGCCTGGTCGTCGGCATCCTGCTCTGCGTAGCAATAGAAGCGCTTGAGCTGCGGGTGGCGCTCGGCCAGCCCATCGATCCAGTCACGGAAGGCGTGCACGGCACCGTTGCGCGCGCAGTGGATGAAATGCACCGGGCGCTGGGTCGCAAGCGCCGCTTCAAGCATCGCCAGGGTCGGGGTGATACCCACACCACCACTGATCAGCACCAGCGGCTTGTCGCTGGCGGCCAGGGTAAAATCGCCCGCTGGCGGGAACAGTTGCAACGTCTCGCCCACGACCAGTTCGTCATGCAGGTAATTGGAGACCTTGCCACCGGCTTCGCGCTTGACGCTGATGCGGTATTGCTTGCCGTCGCACAGGGCCGACAAGGAGTAGTTGCGACGCTGCTCTGCACCGTCAATGAACAACTGCAGGCCAATGTACTGCCCTGGCTCGGCTTTGAGCACCGGCTTGCCATCCACCGGCGCAAAGTAGAACGAGACGATCTCGCTGCTCTCCTGCTCGCGGCGTACCAGGCGAAACGCGCGGGTACCGCGCCAGCCACCGGCGGCTTGTTCCTTCTCTTTATAGAGGCATTCTTCGGCGCCGATGAGGATGTCGGCCAACTGGCCATACGCGGCGCCCCAGGCAGCGATCACTTCAGGGGTGGCGATTTCCTTGCCAAGCACTTCTTCGATGGCACGCAGCAGGCAGCTGCCGACGATCGGGTAGTGCTCCGGGAGGATCTGCAGCGCGACGTGCTTGTTGATGATCTGCCCGACCAGGCCACCGAGCTGTTCGAGCTGGTCGATGTGGCGGGCATACATCAACACGCCGTTGGCCAACGCACGTGGCTGGTCGCCGCTGGCCTGGTGGGCCTGGTTGAACAGCGGGCGTACTTGCGGGTACTCGTTGAGCATCATCTTGTAGAAGTGGGTGGTCAGTGCTTCGCCGCCGCTTTCCAGCAGGGGTACGGTGGCCTTGATGATTGCACGTTGTTCGGCATTGAGCATTGCAACGACTCCTGAACCTGTGGCTTGTAATGATTGAACTAGGCATATCACCAATCGTGCCAACTTTTATCGCCAGCAAAATCAAGGGGTTGACGCAGGCCATGTCATAATGACCCAGGCCGGCGTATAGTCATAATGACCAATAGGAGTCCTTATGACTGCAAAGCCCCTGCTCACCGCCCTCCTCCCCCTGGTCAGCGACCTGTCCCGCGACCTGAGCGACCACGAACGTTACCGTCGACTGCTTCAGGCCATGCGTGGGCTGTTGCCTTGCGACGCTGCCGCGCTGCTGCGCCTGGACGGTGAGTGGCTGGTGCCTCTGGCGGTGGACGGGCTGAGCGCCGATACCCTGGGCCGACGCTTCAAGGTCAGCGAGCACCCGCGCTTCCAGGTCTTGTTGAGCCGCCCGCAACCCACTCGCTTCCCCAGCGATTCGGAACTGCCCGACCCCTACGACGGCCTGGTCACCGCCGCCGATGCCGACCTTGAAGTGCATGACTGCATGGGCTGCCCCTTGATGGTCGATGAACGCCCGTGGGGCCTGCTGACCCTCGACGCACTCACCCCAGGGCAGTTCCAGAGCCTGGAACTGGATGCCCTGCAGGCCTTCGCCAGCCTGGCCGCCGCCACGGTGACGGTGGCCGAGCGCATCGAACACCTGGCCCTGCGCGCAGAAGACGAACACCACCGCGCCGAGATCTACCGCCAGGCCAGCACCCAAGACAAGCAGCTGATTGGCCAGAGCGCCGCGCACAAACGCCTGGAAGAGGAGATACGCCTGGTCGGCGGCAGCGAACTGACCGTGCTGATCACCGGTGAGACCGGCGTCGGCAAAGAGCTGGTGGCCCAAGCCCTGCACCAGGCCAGCAACCGTGCCGACAAGCCCCTGGTCAGCCTCAACTGCGCCGCATTGCCCGACACCTTGGTGGAAAGCGAACTGTTCGGCCACGTGCGCGGCGCCTTCACCGGCGCCCATGGCGAACGCCTTGGCAAGTTCGAGCTGGCCAATGGCGGCACGCTGTTCCTTGATGAAGTCGGTGAACTGCCACTGATGGTGCAAGCCAAGCTGCTGCGGGTGCTGCAGAGTGGCCAACTGCAACGCCTGGGGTCGGACCGTGAGCACCGGGTCGACGTGCGCCTGATCGCTGCCACCAACCGTGACCTGGCAACAGAAGTACGCGACGGCAACTACCGCGCCGACTTCTACCATCGCCTGAGTGTGTACCCGCTGCACGTGCCGCCGCTGCGTGAACGTGGGCGTGATGTGCTGCTATTGGCGGGCTATTTCCTCGAACAGAACCGTTCGCGCCTGGGCCTGAACAGCCTGCGCCTGAGCAGCGAAGCCCAGGCCGCGCTGCTGGCCTACGACTGGCCAGGCAACGTGCGTGAGCTGGAACACCTGATCGGTCGCTCGGCACTCAAGGCGCTGGGCCAGCACCCTGACCGGCCACGCATCCTCACCCTGGGTGCCATCGACCTGGACTTGCGTGTCGCCCCCGCGTTGCACCCCCTGCCCTCACCCACCCCGCTGCAAGCGGCGTCTTTGCCCGAGGGTGGGCTGCGTGAAGCCATGGATGACTACCAACGCCAGGTCATCGAAAACTGCCTGCAACGGCATGCAGAAAACTGGGCCGCCGCTGCGCGCGAACTGGGCCTGGACCGCGCCAACCTCAGTCGGCTGGCGCGTCGGCTGGGGCTTCGCTGAGGGCTATCTACCAAAGGATTAACCCAGAAAGCCATCTGGTTGCTTCCTGCTGGGCTGCTATATCTCCCTAACCACCGGTATCACGGCCGTCATGGTCGAGGCTGCGCGCAACACGTTCTTTCACGTTGCGCCGGCCCTGGGTCGCGAAGTCGAGCCAGTGTAGCCGCACACCAGCAGGGAGCATCCATGGACAACATCGTCGTCGCCGATAAGCAATCCGCAGTCGCCACCCAGAGTGCCTGGGGCAATGTCAGTCTCAACGGGCCAGGCGTCGTGCAGATGCCGGTTTCTCCCGATAAAGTGGCAACCGTAACCCAGCGCGGGCAAGACCTGATCGTCACCTTGAAGTCGGGCGAGAAGGTCACTATCGGCAACTTCTTCGCCGTGGATCAGGCGGGGGTCGGCAGCGACATCGTCTTCGTCGGTGAAGACGGCACCCTGTGGCATGCGAACTACGATGCAGCGGCATTCACCGGTTTTACCTTCGACGAAGTGGCTTCGCTGGATGAACTGGTCGCGGGTATCGGTGTGGCCGGTAGCGAGATGCCCACCTGGGCGATTGCCGGGCTCAGCCTGCTGGGTATCGGCGGCGCGGCGGCCGCTGCAGACAACAGTGGCGGTGGCAGCAGCGGCAGCTCGGACCCAGGCGATACCACCGCCCCTGCCACGCCCATCGACCTGCTGGTGTCCCCCGATGGCCTGCGCCTGACCGGGCGTGGCGAAGCAGGCACCACGGTGAACATTCGCGACGCTTCGGGCAACCTGATCGGCAGCGGCACGGTGGGTGCCGATGGCAGTTTCAATGTGTCGCTTACCCCCCCGCAGATCAACAGCGAGAACCTTCAAGTCACCCTGACCGATGGCGCTGGCAATGTCTCGGCCCCAGGCAGTGTTACCGCCCCGGATGCAACAGCCCCCGTAGCGCCGACCGAGCTTGCCATCAATGAACAGGGTACAACCCTCACCGGCCGTGCCGAGCCCGGCTCCACGGTAGCGGTGCGGGGCGCCGGTGGCGTGCTGCTGGGCAGCGCGGTGGCCGGTGCCGACGGGCAATTCAGCATTGCTTTGCAGCCTCCGCAGACTGAAGGCCAGGCCCTGGAAGTGACCGCCCAGGATGCGGCTGGCAACACTTCGCCAGCCGCCGGTATCACGGCCCCGGATGTCGAAACACCGCCCGACACTACCCCGCCGGATGCGCCAACCGACCTGCTGATCGCCCTGGCCGGGCGGCAACTCAGCGGCCGCGGTGAAGCAGGCACCACGGTGCAGGTGCGTGACGCCGCCGGCAATGTGCTGGCGACGGGCACTGTGGGTGCAGACGGCACTTTCGTGATCGCGCTTGATCCTGCCGTGATCGACGGCAGTACCTTGCAGGTCACCCTGACCGATGCCGCTGGCAACGTTTCGCAGCCTGGCTCAGTCGCTTCGCAAGACCTGCTGCCACCGGCACAACCGACCGACCTGGCCCTGGCCGAAGGCGTGACCCTTACCGGTCGTGGCGAGCCAGGGGCTACGGTTCAGGTGCGTGACGCCGCAGGCAACGTGATCGGTACCGGCGTGGTGGGTGCAGACGGTAGCTTCAGCCTGACGCTGTCCCCTACTCAGGCCAATGGCGAGGCGCTGGATATCCGCCAGGAGGCTGCCGCTGGCAATACCTCCGCTCCGCTGCAGTTCGATGCCCCGGACATTACGCCGCCTGCTGCCGTCAGCAACATCGTCGTCGGGGCCGGAGGCGTGGCCTTAAGTGGTCGCGGCGAGCCGGGTGCCACGGTTGAAGTGCGCGACGCCAACGGCAATGTGATTGGCACCGGCACCGTATTGGCCAACGGCACCTTCCTGATCGACCTCGCCCCTGCCGTACACCCTGGCGAGCACCTGAGCCTGGTGCAGACCGACCCGAGCGGTAACGCTTCGGTTGCCCTTGAATACGATGTGCCCCTGATAACAGCGCCAGCCAGCCCGAGCGACCTGGCCATCGATGCCGACGGCACCACCCTTACCGGTACCGCCCCAGCCGGCAGCCGTGTGGAAGTCCACGATGCCAATGGCACGCTGATCGGCAGCGCCATTGCCGGTGCCGATGGCACCTTCACTCTCGAACTCAACCCGGCACAGGCCAACGGCGAACTGCTGGACGTGGTCGCCATCGATGACACAGGGTTGTCGTCCCTGCCTGCGCAGATCACCGCGCCGGACATCACTGCTCCAACCGCACCGAGTGAACTGGCCGTCAGCGCTGACGGCACTGTCGTCACTGGCCGCGCCGAACCCGGCAGCACCGTGCGTATTCTTGCCGCCGACGGCACCGAACTGGGCACTGCCCTAGTCGGCCCGACTGGCGTATTCAACATCACCCTCGCTCCACCGCAAGTCGATGGCGAAGTACTGCAAGCCACCG
>NZ_JMIT01000002.1:917281-1144807 GCF_000731675.1 Pseudomonas capeferrum
TGGCACCTTCACTCTCGAACTCAACCCGGCACAGGCCAACGGCGAACTGCTGGACGTGGTCGCCATCGATGACACAGGGTTGTCGTCCCTGCCTGCGCAGATCACCGCGCCGGACATCACTGCTCCAACCGCACCGAGTGAACTGGCCGTCAGCGCTGACGGCACTGTCGTCACTGGCCGCGCCGAACCCGGCAGCACCGTGCGTATTCTTGCCGCCGACGGCACCGAACTGGGCACTGCCCTAGTCGGCCCGACTGGCGTATTCAACATCACCCTCGCTCCACCGCAAGTCGATGGCGAAGTACTGCAAGCCACCGCAACGGACGCCGCAGGCAATACCTCGACAGCCAGCTCCGTCACCGCACCCGATATAGACGGCGGCGACACCACGCCGCCTGACGCCCCTGTTCATCTAGTGATCGCCCTCGCGGGCCATCAACTCACTGGCCGTGGCGAAGCGGGCACTACCGTGCAGGTGCGCGATGCTGCCGGTAATGTACTGGCGACCGGCACCGTCGGTGCAGATGGCACCTTCGTGATCGCGCTCGACCCTGCCGTGATCGACGGCAGCACCTTGCAAGTGACTCTGACCGATGCTGCTGGCAACGTTTCGCAGCCGGGCTCGGTCGTTTCGCAAGACCTGCTGCCACCGGCGCAGCCGACCGACCTGGCCCTGGCCGAAGGCGTGACCCTTACCGGTCGTGGCGAGCCAGGGGCTACGGTTCAAGTTCGCGACGCAGCGGGCACGGTGATCGGCACCGGCCTGGTGGGCGCAGATGGCCTGTTCAGTGTCACCCTCGCCCCCGCTCAAGCAAACGGCGAGGCACTGGATATCCGCCTGGTGGATGCTGCTGGCAACAGCTCGGCTCCGCTGCAATTCGATGCCCCGGACATTACGCCGCCTGCTGCCGTCAGCAACATCGTCGTCGGTGCCGGAGGCGTGGCCTTAAGTGGTCGCGGCGAGCCGGGTGCCACGGTTGAAGTGCGCGATGCCAATGGCAATGTGATTGGCACCGGTACGGTATTGGCCAACGGCACGTTCCTGATCGACTTGGACCCTGCCGTACAACCTGGCGAACACTTGAGCCTGGTGCAGACCGACCCGAGCGGTAACGCTTCGGTTGCCTTTGAATACGATGTGCCACAGACCACCGCGCCAGCCAGCCCGAGCGGCTTGGCCATCGACGCCGACGGCACCACCCTCACCGGTACCGCCCCAGCCGGCAGCCGCGTGGAAGTGCACGATGCCAATGGCACGCTGATCGGCAGTGCCATTGCTGGTGCCGACGGCACCTTCACTCTCGAACTCAACCCGGCCCAGGCCAACGGCGAACTGCTGGACGTAGTCGCCATTGATGACACGGGGCTGTCGTCCCTGCCTGCGCAGATCACCGCGCCAGACATCACCGCGCCGGCCGCACCGAGTGAGCTGGCCGTCAGCGCTGACGGCACTGTCGTCACTGGCCGCGCCGAACCCGGCAGCACCGTGCGTATTCTTGCCGCCGACGGCACCGAATTGGGCAGCGCCCTGGTCGGGCCGACCGGCGTGTTCAACATCACCCTCGCTCCGCCGCAAGTCGATGGCGAAGTACTGCAAGCCACCGCAACCGACGCCGCAGGCAATACCTCGACAGCAAGCTCCGTCACCGCACCCGATATCGACGGCGGCGACACCACGCCGCCTGACGCCCCTGTTGATCTGGTGATCGGCCTCGCGGGCCATCAACTCACTGGCCGTGGCGAAGCGGGCACTACCACCCTCGCTCCGCCGCAAGTCGATGGCGAAGTGCTGCAAGCCACCGCAACCGACGTTGCGGGCAATACCTCGACAACCAGTTCCGTCACCGCGCCGGATATCGACGGCGGTGATACCACGCCACCGGAGGCACCGACCAACCTGGTAATCGGCCTCGCTGGCGCGCAGCTTAGCGGCCGCGGCGAAGCAGGTACCACCGTTCAGGTACGTGATGCTGCCGGAAATGTACTGGCGACCGGCACCGTCGGTGCAGACGGCATCTTCGTGATCGCGCTTGACCCTGCCGTGATCGACGGCAGCACCTTGCAAGTCACCCTGACCGACGCTGCCGGCAACGTTTCGCCACCGGGCTCGGTCGCGTCGCAAGACTTGCTGCCACCGGCGCAGCCGACTGACCTGGCCCTGGCCGAAGGCGTAACCCTTACCGGTCGCGGCGAACCAGGCGCCACTGTTCAGGTTCGCGACGCCGCAGGCACCGTGATCGGCACCGGCCTGGTCGGCGCCGATGGCCTGTTCAGCGTCACCCTCGCCCCCGCTCAGGCGAACGGCGAGGCGTTGGACATCCGTCAACTGGACGCTGCTGGCAACAGCTCGGCCCCGCTGCAGTTCGATGCCCCGGATATCACGCCGCCTGGCGCAGTAAGCGATATTGTCGTCGGCGCTGGCGGCCTGGTGCTGAGCGGTCGCGGCGAAGCCGGGGCCAGCGTCGAAGTGCGTGATGCCGACGGTAATGTGATCGGCACCGGTACCGTGGCCGCCAATGGCACCTTCATCATCAACCTCGACCCTGCCGTGCAACCTGGCGAGCAGCTGAGCCTGGTGCAGACCGACCCGAGCGGCAACGCTTCGGTGGCCTTCGAATACGACGTACCGCTGACCACCGCGCCGGCCAGCCCGAGCGAGCTGGCCATCGATGCCGACGGCACCACCCTCACCGGTACCGCCCCAGCCGGCAGCCGTGTGGAAGTGCATGATGCCAATGGCACGCTGATCGGCAGCGCCATTGCCGGTGCCGACGGTACTTTCACTCTCGAGCTCAACCCGGCCCAAGCCAACGGCGAACTGCTGGATGTGGTGGCCATCGATGACACGGGCTTGTCGTCCCTGCCTGCGCAGATCACTGCGCCGGACATCACCGCACCAGCCGCACCTGCCGAATTGGCCGTCAATGCCAACGGCGCCGTCATCACTGGCCGCGCCGAACCGGGCAGCACCGTGCGTATCGTCGCCGCCGACGGCACTGAACTGGGTACTGCCCTGGTTGGGCCGACCGGTATTTTCAGCATCACCCTTGACCCGCCCCAGGTCGATGGCGAAGTGTTGCAAGCTACCGCGACCGATGCTGCGGGCAATACCTCGACAGCCAGCTCCGTCACCGCGCCGGATATCGACGGCGTCGACACCACACCACCGAGTGCACCGACCAACCTGGTGATCGGCCTTGCCGGCACCCAACTTAGCGGGCGTGGCGAAGCGGGTACCACCGTGCAGGTGCGTGACGCTGCCGGTAATGTGCTGGCGACCGGCACCGTGGCTGCAGACGGCACCTTCGTGGTCGCGCTTGACCCTGCCGTGATCGACGGCAGCACCCTGCAAGTGACCCTGACCGATGCAGCCGGCAACGTTTCGCAACCGGGCTCCATCGCCTCGCAAGACCTGCTGCCACCGGCACAACCAACCGACTTGGCCCTGGCCGAAGGCGTGACCCTTACCGGTCGCGGCGAACCGGGTGCCACTGTTCAAGTACGCGATGCAGCGGGCACGGTGATCGGCACCGCCCTGGTGGGCGCGGATGGCCTGTTCAGCGTCACCCTCGCCCCCGCTCAAGCAAACGGCGAGGCGCTGGATATCCGCCTGGCGGATGCTGCGGGCAACACCTCGACCCCGCTGCAATTCGATGCCCCAGATATCACGCCGCCTGCCGCAGTAAGCGGTATTGTCATCGGCGCTGGCGGCCTGGTACTGAGCGGTCGCGGCGAAGCGGGTGCCAGCGTCGAAGTGCGCGATGCCGACGGTAATGTGATCGGCACCGGCACGGTGGGCGCCAATGGCACCTTCACTATCAACCTTGACCCGGCCGTACAACCCGGCGAACAGTTAAGCCTGGTACAGACCGACCCGAGCGGCAACGCTTCGGTTGCCTTCGAATACGACGTACCGCTGACCACCGCGCCGGCCAGCCCGAGCGAGCTGGCCATCGATGCCGACGGCACCACCCTCACCGGTACCGCCCCAGCCGGCAGCCGTGTGGAAGTGCATGATGCCAATGGCACGCTGATCGGCAGCGCCATTGCCGGTGCCGACGGTACTTTCACTCTCGAGCTCAACCCGGCCCAGGCCAACGGCGAACTGCTGGATGTGGTGGCCATCGATGACACGGGCTTGTCGTCCCTGCCTGCGCAGATCACCGCGCCAGACATCACCGCGCCAGCCGCACCGAGTGAATTGGCCGTCAGCGCTGACGGCACTCTCGTTACTGGCCGCGCCGAGCCGGACAGCACCGTGCGCATTCTTGCCGCCGATGGCACTGAACTGGGTACTGCCCTGGTTGGGCCGACCGGTATTTTCAGCATCACCCTTGACCCGCCACAGGTCGATGGCCAAGTGCTGCAAGCCACCGCTACCGACGCCGCAGGCAATGCCTCTACAGCCAGCTCCGTCACCGCGCCGGACATCGACGGCGTCGACATCACACCACCGAGTACACCGGCCAACCTGGTGATCGGCCTTGCTGGTACTCAGCTCAGCGGCCGTGGCGAAGCGGGCACCACCGTGCAGGTGCGTGACGCCGCCGGCAATGTGCTGGCGACCGGCACCGTCGGTGCAGATGGCACCTTCGTGATCGCGCTTGACCCTGCCGTGATTGATGGCAGCACCCTGCAAGTGACCCTGACCGATGCCGCAGGCAACGTTTCGCAACCGGGTTCGGTCGCCTCGCAAGACCTGCTGCCACCGGCACAACCCACCGACTTGGCCCTGGCCGAAGGCGTGACCCTTACCGGTCGCGGCGAACCGGGTGCCACTGTTCAAGTACGCGATGCAGCGGGCACGGTGATCGGCACCGCCCTGGTGGGCGCGGATGGCCTGTTCAGCGTCACCCTCGCCCCCGCTCAAGCAAACGGCGAGGCACTGGATGTCCGCGTGGAGGATGCCGCCGGCAACACCTCCACCCCGCTGCAGTTCGATGCTCCGGACATCACCCCACCTGGCGCTGTCAGCAACATCGTCGTCGGTGCCGACGGCCTGGCCCTGAGCGGCCGTGGCGAAGCGGGTGCCAGCGTTGAAGTACGCGATGCCAATGGCAATGTGATTGGCACCGGCACGGTACTGGCCAACGGCACCTTCCTGATCGACCTCGACCCGGCCGCACAGCCTGGTGCGCAGCTCAGCCTGGTGCAAACCGACCCAAGCGGCAACGCCTCCGAAGCCCTGCTGTACGACGTCCCCCTGACCACCGCGCCGGCCAGCCCGAGCGACTTGGTAGTGGCCGAAGACGGCACCAGCATCAGTGGTAATGCCCCAGCTGGCACCCGTGTTGAGGTGCATGATGCCAACGGCACCCTGGTCGGCAGCGTGGTGGCGGGTGCCGATGGCACCTTCACCGTCATCCTCGACCCAGCCCAGGCCAACGGCGAACTGCTGGATGTGGTGGCCATCGATGACACGGGCTTGTCGTCCCTGCCTGTGCAAATCGCAGCACCAGACATCACTGCCCCAACTGCCCCAAGCGAGCTCGCCGTAAGCGCTGACGGCAGCACAGTCACCGGCCGCGCCGAACCGGGCAGCACCGTGCGTATTCTTGCCGCTGACGGCAGCGAACTGGGCACTGCCCTGGTCGGCCCGACCGGCACCTTCAACATCACCCTCGACCCGCCGCAAGTCGATGGGGAGGTGCTGCAGGTCACCGCAACCGATGCTGCGGGCAATACCTCCACAGCCGGCACGGTCACGGCGCCGGACATCGACGGCGGTGACACCACGCCACCGGAGGCACCGACCAACCTGGTGATCGGCCTCGCCGGCAGCCAGCTCAACGGCCGCGGCGAAGCCGGGGCCAGCGTGCAGGTGCGCGATGCCGAGGGCAATCTCCTGGCCACTGGCACGGTCAACCCGGATGGCAGCTTCCAGCTCACCCTGGACCCAGCCGTGAACGACGGCAGCACCCTGCAAGTGGTACTGACCGACGCCGCAGGCAACGCCTCCGAACCCGGCTCGGTCATCTCGCCAGACCTGCTGGCCCCTGAGCAACCGACCGGCCTGGGCCTGGCCAATGGCGTGACCTTGACCGGTAGCGGCGAACCGGGCGCCACGGTGCAGGTTCGCAATGCTGCTGGCGACCTGATCGGCACCGGCCTGGTCAACGACAACGGCAGCTTCAGCCTCACACTGTTCCCTTCGCAGGCCAATGGCGAGGCGCTGGATGTGCGCCTGGTGGATGCCGCTGGCAACAGCTCCACCCCACTGCAATTCGATGCCCCGGACATCACCCCACCGGCGGCAGTCAGCAACATTGTCGTCGGCGCCGACGGCCTGGCCCTGAGCGGTCGGGGCGAAGCGGGGGCCAGCGTCGAAGTGCGTGACGCCGATGGCAACCTGATCGGCACCGGCACCGTTGGCGAAAACGGCACCTTCCTGATTGACCTTGCGCCAGCAGCCCAACCGGGCGCGCAACTGAGCCTGGTGCAGAGCGACCCAAGCGGCAACGCCTCCGAAGCCTTGCTGTACGACGTACCCCTGACCACCGCGCCGGCCAGCCCAAGCGACCTGGTGGTGGCCGAAGACGGTACCAGCATCAGCGGTAGCGCCCCAGCCGGTACGCGCGTGGAAGTGCATGATGCCAATGGCACCTTGGTCGGCAGTGTCGTGGTCGGCGCCGAAGGCACCTTCACCGTCATCCTCAACCCGGCCCAAGCCAATGGCGAGCTGCTCGACCTGGTGGCTATCGACGGCACCGGCGCATCGTCGCTGCCAGTGCAAGTGGGCGCACCCGACATCACCGCGCCCGCCACACCGACCGAACTTGCCGTCAGCACCGATGGCAGCGTGGTTACCGGGCGTGCCGAAGCCGGTAGCACCGTGCGGATCCTGGCGGCCGATGGCACTGAACTTGGCAGTGCACTGGTTGGCCCGACCGGCATCTTCAACATCACCCTCGACCCACCTCAGGTCGACGGTGAGGTGTTGCAAGTGACGGCCACCGACAACGCTGGCAACAGCTCCACGGCGGGCACGGTCACGGCCCCTGACATCGACGGCGGAGATACCACCCCACCGGAGGCGCCAACCAACCTGGTGATTGGCCTCGCTGGCAGCCAGCTCAACGGCCGCGGCGAAGCCGGGGCCAGCGTGCAGGTGCGCGATGCCGAGGGCAATCTCCTGGCCACCGGCACGGTCAACCCGGATGGCAGCTTCCAGCTCACCCTGGACCCGGCCGTCAAAGACGGTAGTACCCTGCAAGTGATACTGACCGACGCCGCAGGCAACGCCTCCGAACCTGGCTCGGTCATCTCGCCCGACCTGCAGGCCCCCGAGCAACCGACCGGCCTGGCCCTGGCCAATGGCGTGACCTTGACCGGTAGCGGCGAGCCGGGTGCCACGGTGCAGGTCCGCGACGCTGATGGCGACCTGATCGGCACGGGCCTGGTCAACGACAACGGCAGCTTCAGCCTTACGCTGTCGCCTGCACAGGCCAATGGCGAAGCCCTCGACATCCGCCTGGTGGATGCCGCCGGCAACACCTCTGCTCCGCTGCAGTTCGATGCCCCGGACATCACCCCACCGGCAGCGGTCAGTACCATCGTGGTCGGTGCCGACGGCCTGACCCTCAGCGGCCGCGGTGAAGCGGGGGCCAGCGTCGAAGTGCGTGACGTCGATGGCAACCTGCTGGGCAGCGGTACCGTGCTTGCCAACGGCACCTTCCTGGTCGACCTCAACCCCGCCGCGCAGCCGGGCGAACGCCTGAGCCTGGTCCAGACCGACGCGGCCGGCAATGCCTCTGAAGCCCTGCAATACGATGTGCCGCTGGCCACCGTACCCACCAGCCCAAGCGAGCTGGTGGTCGCTGAAGACGGTACCAGCATCAGCGGTAGCGCCCAGACCGGCACCCGCGTAGAAGTGCACGATGCCAACGGCACCCTGGTCGGCAGCGTGGTGGTCGGTGCCGAAGGCACCTTTACCGTCGTGCTCACACCCGCACAGGCCAATGGCGAACTGCTGGATGTGGTGGCCATCGACAGCACCGGTGCATCGTCCCTGCCGGTACAAGTCAGCGCACCGGACATCACCGCCCCCGACACGCCCACCGAACTCGTCGTCAGTACCGATGGCAGCGTGGTCACCGGGCGTGCCGAAGCCGGCAGCACCGTGCGGGTTCTGGCAGCCGATGGCACCGAGCTGGGCAGCACGCTGGTCGGCCCAAGCGGCGCCTTCAGCGTCACCCTCACCCCACCCCAAGTCGATGGCGAACAACTGCAAGTCACTGCCACCGATACCACGGGCAATAGCTCGACAGCCGGCACCGTCACCGCGCCGGATATCGACAACGGCGGCGATACCACGCCGCCAGAGCAGGCCACCGACCTGGTGGTCAGCGATGACGGGCGCACCGTTTCTGGTCGCGGCGAACCTGGCGCGACAGTCGAGGTACGCAATGACCAGGGCCAACTGCTGCAAAGTGGCACGGTAGGCCCTGACGGCGACTTCACCGTGCAACTGCCGTCGGCGGTTGTAGACGGTTCGTCCCTGCAAGTGACCTTGACCGATGCCGCCGGCAACGTTTCGCAACCAGGCTCGGTGGACACACCAGACCAGGTTGCCCCGCCGCAACCCACCGACCTGGTGCTTACCGCTGGCAACAGCCTCACCGGTAGCGCCGAACCGGGCGCGCGGGTGAACGTACGTGACGCCTCGGGCGACTTGATCGGCAGCGCCATCGTCGAGCCCGACGGCACCTTCACCCTGACCCTGAACCCTGCCCAGGCCAATGGCGAGACCCTGGCCATCACCGTGGTCGACGCCGCCGGCAACACCTCGGTGCCGTTGAGCTACGTGGCACCGGACATCACCGCGCCAGCGATCATCACCGACGTCGTCGCCGGTGCTGGCAGCCTGGCCGTGTCGGGTCGCGGCGAAGCCGGCGCCGAAGTGGAAGTGCGGGATGCCGGTGGCACTGTCATCGGCACCGGCACGGTGGCCCCGAATGGCACCTTCGTGATCGACCTCGCCAACCCATTGGCCGCTGGCGAGTCGATCGTACTGGTGCAAACCGACGCCGCTGGCAACACCTCGGTGGGCATCGACGTCATCGTTGCCGATGCACCGCTGCCCGAAAGCCCGAGCGATCTGGTGCTGGCGCCTGACGGTTCATCCATCAGCGGCACTGCCCCAGCGGGCACGCAAGTTGAGGTGCGCGACGCCCAGGGCACTGTCATTGGCAGCGTCCAGGCAGGCACCGACGGCACCTTCACCATCGGCCTGACACCTGCTCAGGCCAACGGCGAAGTGCTTGATGTGGTCGCCGTCGATGCCGATGGCAACAGCTCGCTGCCGACCCAGATCACCGCACCCGACATCACCCCGCCCAACCAGGCCAGCGACCTGCAGCTCAGCGCCGATGGCAGCGTCCTCACCGGGCGCGGCGAGCCCGGCACCACCGTTCAGGTCATCAACGCCCAGGGCGATGTGCTGGGTAATGCCCAGGTCGGCGACAACGGCGTCATCAGCGTTATCCTGACCCCCGCGCAAACCGACGGCCAGGAACTGGACGTGGTACTGCGCGACCCCGCAGGCAACACCTCCAGCGCAACCGTCAACGCGCCTGACCTGGATGGCCCGCTGCAGCCTTCGGGCCTGGCCATCGATACCGCCGGCATCCACCTCACCGGGCAGGGCCAGAGCGGTTCGATCGTGACCGTGCGCGCCGAGGACGGCACCGTGCTGGGTACCGCCACGGTGGCTGCCGACGGCCGCTTCGACGTCACCCTCAACCAGCCGCAGCGCAATGGCGAAAGCCTGACCGTGGAAGCCACCGACAACCTGGGCAACAGCGCAGGCCCGGTTGACTTCACGGCGCCCGATACCACACCACCGCAAGTGGTCACTGGCGTCGCCATCGATGACGCAGGCACCACCGTCACCGGCACCGGTGAACCCGATGCCACGGTCATCGTGCGGGGGCCGGACGGCACCGTACTGGGCAGCGTCGTGGTTGGTACGGGCGGCACCTTCGAAATCACCCTGGACACGCCGCAAACCAACGGCCAGGCACTGACCGTGGAGCAACGTGACCCCACCGGCAACTTGTCTACCGCCGTCACCCTGCCGGCACCGGACAGCGAAGCGCCAGACACCCCGACAGGCCTCACCTTGTCGGGCGATGGCCGCACCGTTAGTGGCACCGGCGAGCCGGGTGCGCAGGTTACCGTCACCGGCACGGCTGGCGCGATTTTGGGCACCGCCGTGGTCGAGGCCGACGGCAGCTTCCGCGTAAGCATCGACCCGCCACAACTCAACGGGCAGACCCTGTCCGTCACCCAGGCTGACGGCGCCGGCAATGACTCGACGCCTGGCACCGTGACCGCGCCTGACCTCGAAGCACCGGCAGCGGCGCAAGGCCTGGGCCTGAACCCCGAAGGCACGGTACTCAGTGGCCAGGGCGAACCGGGTAGCACCGTGGAAGTGCGCAACGCAGCCGGCGACCTGCTGGGCACCCTCCCGGTGGGCGAGGACGGCACCTTCAGCGTTACCCTCACGCCCGCCCAGACCAACGGCGAAGTGCTGTCGGTGGTACTGATCGACAGCGAAGGCAATGCATCGCCATCGGCCACCTTCACCGCCGATGACAGCACCGCCCCTACCGCACCGGACGGGCTCTCCATCACCCCCGGCGGCAACGCGATCCAGGGCACCGGCGAAGCGGGCTCGACTGTTGAAGTGCGCACCCCCGACGGTACCTTGGTGGGCAGTGTGGTGGTACCGGCTGGCGGCCAGTTCACAGTACCGCTGGCGCCTGCGCAGCTCGATGGCCAGGCGCTGGACGTGACCTTGACCGACGCCGCTGGCAACCAATCCCTGGCTACCCAGATCATCGCACCGGACGTCACGCCGCCAGCACTGCCCACCGACGTGGTGGTCAGCCCGGATGGCACCACCGTTACCGGCAACGCGCCAGGCGCTACTTCGGTGACGGTGCGGGACGCGGACGGCAACGAAACCACCGAGCCGGTGAACCCCGATGGCAGCTTCAGCGTGACGCTGCCGACCCCGCAGACCAATGGCGAAAGCGTGACCGTGGTAGTCACCGACGGCGCCAACAACGGCTCCGCGCCGATCACCATCACCGCACCCGACACCACCGACCCACTGCCGGCCACGGGGGTCACCGTCAGCCCGGATGGCAGCATTGTCGGCGGCGGCGCCGAACCTGGCAGCACGGTGGTCATCCGTAACCCGGACGGCAGCGAGCGCGGCAGCGAAACCGTGGCCCCGGACGGCACCTTCGTGGTACCGGTCAACCCACCACTGACGGCGGGCGAAACCGTCGACGTGGTGGTGATCGACCCCGCCGGCAACGAGTCCACCCCGGTCTCGCTGGACGGCCCGGATGGCACCGAAGCCGCCACTCCAAGCGGCCTCGCCCTCAGCGCCGATGGCTTCCTGCTGATCGGCCAGGGCACCGTCGGGTCGCTGATCACCGTGACCGCCGGCGGCACCACCCTGGGCACGGCGACGGTTGGCAGCGATGGCACCTTCCGGGTGTTCTTCCAGAATGCCCAGCTCAATGGCGAGACCCTTGTGGTCACCGCTCGCACCTCGGTCGATGGCAATCCGTCGGTACCGGCCACCCTCGTGGCCAACGACAGCACAGCGCCGGATGCGCCGACCCAGGTTGCCATCGACCGTACCGGCAGCACGCTGACCGGCCAGGGCGAAGTGGGTGCGACCGTTCGCGTGGTCAATGCCCAGGGCGACGTGCTTGGCACCGCGACCGTCGGCAGCAATGGCTTGTTCAGCATCAGCTTCGCGCCAGCGCTGGCCAATGGGCAAAACCTGATCATCACCCAGGCCGATGGCGCGGGTAACGTCTCGCTCGCGGCCACCCTGCAGGCACCTGACCTGCAGGCGCCGCAGGCAGCCAACAACCTCAGCCTCAACAGCGCGGCCACCGTGCTCAGCGGCGAAGGCGAAGCCGGTGCCAACGTCACTGTGCGTGATGCCAGCGGCGCGATCCTGGCCACCGGCACCGTCAACCAGAACGGCCAGTTCCAGATCACCCTGCCGAGCGCGCAAACCGCCGGCAGCCCCCTGCAGGTCACGCTCAGCGATGCTGCGGGTAACGTGTCTGGCCCGGCCAGCATGGCGACGCCAGACCGCACACCGCCTGCCGCCATCAGCAACCCCGTCCTCAGCCAGGACGGCCGGCAGCTGTCGGGCAGCGGTGAAGTGGGCGCCACGGTCCAGGTCCGCAATGCCGCCGGCACCGTGCTCGGCACCGCTGTGGTCGGTGCCGATGGGCGCTTCACGGTGGTGTTCGACACACCGCAGGCCAACGGCCAGGCCATCGGCGTCACGCAAGTGGATGCTGCTGGCAATACCTCGACGGCAGTCAACGTCAGCACCCCTGACCTGACCCCACCCGCGCCGCTGACCAATGTGGTGCTGAACAACAACGGCCTGACCCTGAGCGGCCTCGGTGAAGCAGGCGCCACCGTGACCGTGCGCGGCCCGGATGGCACCATCATCGGCACCGGGCTGGTGGCCGCCAACGGCAGCTTCACACTGACGCTCGACAACGCACAGCTCAACGCCCAGCACTTGAGCGTGATCCAGACCGACGCGGGCAACAACACCTCTACTGCAGTAGCAGTCACCGCGCCGGACTTCACCCCACCACCGGCACCGACCACCCTGGCCCTGGCTGCCACCGGCCTGCAACTGACCGGTAACGCAGAAGCGGGCAGCACCGTGACCGTGCGCGATGCCGCAGGCAACGTGCTCGGCACTGCGGTAGCCGGCAGCAATGGCACCTTCCAGGTCACCCTGAACAGTGCCCAGACCAACGGCCAGACCGTGCAGGTAACCGCCACCGATGCCGCAGGCAACGTGTCGCCAGCCGCGCCTTACACCGCAGCCGATACCACGCCACCTGCCGTCGTGACCAACCTTGCTGTCGCGGCCAATGGCGCGACCCTCACCGGCACCGGCGAAGCCAACGCCACAGTCACCGTTCGCGCACCGGACGGTAGCGTGCTAGGCACCGCCACCGTCGGGGCCGATGGCCATTTCAGCGTGGCCCTGTCACCGGCTGCCATTACCGGCGAAAGCCTCAGCGTGGTGCAGGCCGATGCCGCGCAGAACGTTTCGCCTGCGCAAACCGTCACCGCACCGGGCGTGCTGGCGCCAGATACACCCGACAACCTGGTACTGGCTGCCGATGGCCTGGCAGTGACCGGCACGGCAACCCCAGGCAGCACAGTGAACGTGTATGGCCCCAATGGCGTACTGCTGGGTACCGCCCCCGTCGCCAACGACGGCACCTTCACGGTCAACCTCGGTAGCGCCCAGGCCAACGGCGAAGTGCTGCAAGTCAGCGCCGTAGGCACCGACGGCAGCACGTCGCTGCCGGCCAGCCTGCAAGCGCCCGACACCACCGCACCGCTGCCGCTGACCAATGTCGTGCTGTCCAGCGACGGGCTGGTGCTCAGTGGCCGCGGCGAGCCGGGTGCCACCGTCACCGTGATCGGTGAAGGCGGCATCGATCTCGGCACCGGTCTGGTCGATGCCAATGGCAACTTCAGCATTGGCCTTGGCAGCGCGCAGATCAACGGCGAACAGCTCAGCGCCAGCCAGTCCGATGTTGCCGGCAACGAGTCCAACAGCATCAGCCTCACCGCGCCTGATCGCGTGGCACCCGATGCCGCCGAGAACCTGGCCTTCGCCGGGGGCGGCAGCCTGCTCAACGGTACCGGCGAAGCGGGCGCCACTGTCCGCGTGCTGGCTGCCGATGGCAGCGTGCTCGGCACCGCGGTCGTGCGTGGCGACGGCAGCTTCCAGGTAGACCTCGGTACGCCGCAGGCCAACGGCCAGCAGGTGCAAGTGGTGCTGATCGATGCCGCCGGCAACCAGTCGGATGCCAGTGCCATCACCGCGCCCGACACCACGCCACCAGCCGCACCAACCGAGCTTGCCATCTCCAGCGATGGCATCACCCTCACCGGCCGCGGCGAGGTTGGGGCAGAGGTCATCGTCACCGCGCCGAATGGCGACGAAGTCGGCAGGGCCACGGTCGACGCCAGCGGGCATTTCACCGTCACCCTCACCCCGGCGTTGGGTAACAGCGAGCTGCTCAGCTTCACCCAGACCGACGCTGCCGGCAACGTATCGGCGGTGGCCACCCTGCAGACCCCAGACTTCACCCCGCCCGCTGCGCTTACCGAGGTCGACATCAGTGTCGACGGCAGCGTGGTGACCGGCCTGGGCGAAGCCGGGGCAACCGTCACCGTGCGCAACACTGCGGGCACCGTGCTGGGCTTTGGCACCGTGCAGGCCGACGGCAGCTTCCGCGTCGAGCTGACACCCGCGCAGATCAACAACGAACCGCTGTCGGTACAGCAGGCCGACCCACCCGGCAACATCAGTGCGCCGGTCAACATCCTGGCGCCCGACCTCACACCACCAGCGCCTGCGACCGAGCTGCGGCTCAACGTGGCGGGCGACCAGCTCAGCGGCGTCGGCGAAGCGGGCGCTACCGTTCGCGTCTACGTCGGCATCACCCAGATCGGCACCATCGAGGTCGGTGCCGACGGCAAGTTCGTGGTCGACCTGAGCTCGGCGCAGCTTGACGGGCAGGTGTTGCAAGTGACCCTGACCGATCCGCGCGGCAACGTCTCGCCGATCAGCACGACCACCGCAGCTGACGTTACCCCGCCAGCCACAGTGATCGCCGTGATCAACGACAGCGGCACCCAGCTGGTTGGTACCGGTGAAGCCGGCGCCCGCGTCACCGTGGTAAACAACAATGGCGACCTACTTGGCCAGGTGACAGTCGACCCGGACGGCACCTTCGTGCTCGACCTGAACGCTGCGCAGATCAACGGCCAAACCCTGACCCTCATCGCCCAGGACTCCACCGGCAACCCGTCCGCGCCACTGCAAGTGACCGCACCGGACCTGACGCCACCGCTACAACCGACCGACTTGTTGCTCAACCCGGCCGGCACCTCGATGACGGGTACTGCCGAAGCAGGCACCACCATCACCGTTCGCGGGCCAAACAACGCGGTGGTCGGCACGGTGGAGGTACCTGAAAACGGCCAGTTCACCGTCACCCTCAACCCGGCCCAGAACAATGGCCAACTGCTGACCGTGGTGTCCACCGACGATGCCGGCAACGCCTCGCTGCCTGCCAGCTACCAGACCAACGACACCTCGCCGCCTGCCGTGGTCACGGACATGGCCATCAACAACACCTTCAACGTGCTGACCGGTAAAGGCGAACCCAATGCGACGGTCACCGTCAGCCGCGGCGGCATCGTGCTGGGCACTGGCGAGGTGGATGCTGCCGGCAACTTCCAGGTAACCCTGGTGCCGGCAGCCGGCAGCCTTGCCACGTTGGCGGTGACGCAGTCTGACGGCTTCAACACCTCGGCGGTCGCGACCTATATCACGCCACTGCTGGCACCGCCGGTGCCGCCCACCAACGTGACCCTGGGCAGCGACGGCCTGACCCTGTCGGGCAACGCGCCGAGCGGTGTCGGCATCCGCGTGTACGATGCCGCAGGCAACCTGATCGGCACGGGCGGCGCCACACTCAATGGCACCTTCACCCTGCAACTGAACACGGCGCAGCTCGACGGCCAGCACCTTAGCGTGACGGCGGTGGCACTGGTGGGCGGCGAATCGCAACCGACCTTCGTCCAGGCCGCCGACATCACGCCACCGGCCAACCCGCTGGTGACCGGCCTGTCCGCCAATGGCCTGGTACTCACCGGTACCGGTGAGGCCAATGCTACGGTGACCGTGCGCGACGCCGCCAACAACGTGCTCGGCACCGGGGTGGTGAATGCCGGTGGCGTGTTCAGCATCAACCTGATCACGCCGCAGCTCAATGGCCAGGTATTGGCCGTGAGCCAGGCCGATACGGCCGGCAACGCGTCTGGCAGCACCAGCTTCACGGCTATCGATGTACAGCCGCCTGTGGCGCCTACCAACGTGGTCATCAACGGGACGGGTACCGAGCTCACAGGGCGTGGCGAGGCCGGTGCAACCGTGACCGTGCAAGGCCCGAGCGGCCCGCTCGGTTCGGCCGTGGTGCAACCCGACGGTACCTTCACCATCATCCTGACCACAGCGCAAAATGATGGGCAATTGCTGGTCGTACGCCAGTCCGACCCGTCCGGCAACCTGTCCGCCAGCATCAGCCTGACGGCGCCGGACACCACGCCACCGGCAGCGCCGCTGGCAACCATCAACGCCAACGGCACGGCCGTCAGCGGCTCTGGCCAGGTCGGCAGCACCGTCACCGTGCGCAACAGCGCAGGCACCGTACTGGGCACCGCAACAGTGGGCAGCAACGGCCTGTTCGTGGTCAGCCTGACTGCGGCGCAGATCGACAACCAGGCCCTGAGCGTCACCCTCACCGACGGTGCGGGTAATGCCTCGACCGGCACCGCGCTTACCGCACCTGACCTGACCCCACCTGCGGCCGCCAGCAACCTGGTGATCAGCGCCGACGGCAGCAGCCTCACCGGCAGTGGCGAAGTGGGTGCCACCGTCACCGTGCACAGTGCCAACGGCACCGTGCTGCAGACGGCGGTGGTGCAACCGGACGGCAACTTCACCGTGGCCCTGAGCCCGCCTCAGGACAACGGCCAGCTGCTGTCGGTGACCCTCAGCGACGGGCGCGGCAACGTGTCCGGCAACGTCAACATCACCGCGCCTGACGTCGACGCCAATGCCCCGGTGATCGCCAGCGACAACCTGGTGACCGCCGAGGTCAACCTGGCACCGGTGGTCAGCTCGCGGACTTATCAGGACAGCTTCACGACCTTGCTGGCGGGCTTCACCAAGACCTACACCTGGACGGTAGGTGCCGGTACCACCGTGGACCCGACGCTGACCCTGAACACCAGCAGCGCGCTGTCGCTGCTCGACAACGCAACCTTCACCCTGCAGGTGAAGAACGCTGCCGGTAACTGGGTGACCTTGGCCACCGGCACCAGCCAAGGCCTGCTCGACCTGATCCTGCTGCCGCTGGGCCAGGGCATTCGCGTCGATATCGGCGAGCTGCAGGCGGGTGACTATCGCCTGACCGTCGGCAGTGGCGGCATCGGCCTGATTACCAACGTGACCACCACGCTGGACATCGAGACCACCAGCCTCACGCAGTTCACCGGCACCGGCACGGCAACATCGGGGAACGTCATCACCGACGTCGGCACCGACGGCGCCGTCGACGCCCTTGGCCCGGACAGCGCCGCCGTCCTTCAGGTCATGAAGAACGGCAGCTATGTCTCGGCAGGCAGCGCCACCACGGTGCAGGGCTTGTACGGCACCCTGGTGATCCGCGGCGACGGCAGCTACACCTACACGCCTAACGGCAGCCCATCGAGCGTCGGCAAGGTCGATGTGTTCAGCTACCAGCTGCTGCATGCCAACGGCGCGTCCGATGCCGCCAACCTGTATGTGCGCATCGACAGCCCACAAGCCACGGAAATCTGGAGCGACAGCAACTACGGCGCACCGGCCACGGTAGTCGACGCGGTCAACGATGCCGGTACCAGCCACCTCACCCTGGCCAACCGGGTAGACACCAACAGTGACACGCTAGGCACGCTCCGCTTGCCATTGATTGGTTCACGCCAGGCCCTCTACGACACTAGCGTTGCCGCCGACACCACGGCCAACCTGCAAGTGGTAGTCAACTCCACCAACCTGTTGAGCCTGCTCAATGGCACCACCCTCGACCTGCTCAAACTCAACCCGGCTACCGGCCAGTACGTGCTGGTGCAGTCGGTCGGTGGCGGCTCACTGATCAGCCTGCTTGGCGGCGGTGCCGGCTACACGTTCCAGAACCAAGGCGCCGGCGCCTACCAAATACGTGTCACCGCAGGTGGCATCGGCCTGGCCAGCTCGATCACCACCAGCGTCAACGCCACTACCACGCACCTGACCGAGTTCGTGGTCAGCGGCGCCACCGCAGTCACCGGCAACCTGTTGGCCGACGACAACGTCGGCTCGCCATTGACCGTGCTGAGTGTGATGACGGCGGCCAATACCTACACCATCCCGGGCTACAACGGGGTCAGTGTGGCGGGCAACTACGGCACCTTGCTGGTGCACGCCGATGGCAGCTACACCTACACCCTCAACGCCGGGCTGACCAATGCGGTGATCGGCCAGCATGAAACCTTCACCTACGAACTGACCCACCCCAACGGCACCACCGACACCGCCAACCTCACCATCAACCTGGACAACGCCGCCAACTTCACCGCCACCACCTCGCTGCTGGCCGACACCGGCGACGAAGGTGTCGCACTGGCCAGCATCGCGGCGGCAGCCTCCAGCGAAGTGATCGCCGGCACCGACGGCAACGACCACCTCGATGGCAGCCAGGGCGGCCACATCACCCTGCAAGGGGGTGCGGGCGACGACACCTTGGTGGTGGTCGACCAGAACTTCGCCAGCGTCGATGGCGGCACCGGTACCGACACCCTGCTGTGGGGCGGCGGTGATGCCAGCATCGACCTGGGTAACCTGGTCGGGCGGGTGCATGACATCGAAGTGATCGACCTCAACGACACCAGTTCGGTGGCGCTGACCCTGAACCTGGCGGACGTGGTCGCGATCACCGAAACCGGCACCGACACACTGGTCATCAAGGGGGATGAAAACGACTCGGTTCACATGACGGACAACTGGGCGCTGGTCGGGAACCAAACCGCCGACGGCATCGACTATAACCAATACACGGCCCAGGAGGATCCAAGCCAGCACCTGTGGGTGCAGAACGGTATCCATGTCGTCTGAGGCCGCTGCAACCCCGCCGGGCCATCGCCCGGCGGCAAGGACGGAACAGCAGTAAGGGAACTATGTGAAGCGAAGCAGTCCGCTGTCACCGCTGTTGCTGGGAGCCTTGGGGCTCCTGGCCCTGAACTTCAACACGGCTGCCCAGGCGGCCGATGACATCGACCCACAACTGCGCCAGATCGGGCCATCACTGTTACGTGATGCGCCCGATGCAGTGCCCGCCCGCCCTGCCATCGGCATGGCCCCCGTCGCCAATGGCGACCGCCTTGGCCTGACCGAAGCGGTGCTGCAAGCCGCGCAATGGCACCCCAGCATCGCCGAGGCCATCGGCAACCTCTACAAGCAAGGCGAAGGCATCAATGTTGCCCGCGCCGGTTACTACCCGCAGATTTCCGGCGGTGTACGCACAGGCTATGACACCGGCTACGGCGGCGACCGCAACAGCCAGGCGCTCAACCTGTCGCTCAAGCAGATGCTCTACGACTTCGGCAAGGTCGACAGCGCCGTCAGCGCTGCCCAGGCCGCCGCCGCCCGCGCCCAAGCCAATATCCTGCTGGTGGTCGACGAACTGGCCCGCGACACCGCCTATGCCTGGGTCGAAACCCGCCGCTACGAACAACTGATCACCATTGCCCGCGACCAGATCCGCGGGGTGGGCGACATCGCCGGCATGGCTCGCCAACGCAGCGACATGGGCGCCAGCACCCGCTCCGACGTGGTCCAGGCCGAGTCCCGCGTGGAAAGCGCCCGCGCCACCCTGGAGGAATACCAGTCACAGTACGAACGCTGGCGCTCGACCCTGGCATCGTTGCTGGGGCGGGTCACGCCACCGGCGCTGGCCGAAGAATCGCCACCCGAGCTGAACCAGGCCTGCAAGCGCCCGGCACAAGGCGACGACCGCTTGCCCGCCGTGCTGATGGCCTTGGCCCAACGCGCCCAAGGCCAGGCCGAACTGGCCCAGGCCAAGGCCGAAGCCTACCCCACCGTGTCGCTGCAGCCGCAGATCAACCACTACCTGGATAACGACTACGACCGCGACAACTCACGCATGGACCGCACCCAGGCAGGCATCTACCTGAACGTCGAGGTGCCCATCTACCAGGGTGGCGCCATCAGCGCCCGCAGCCGCGCCGCCGGCCATGCGCTGACTGCCGCCGACTCGGCCGAGGATGCCGCCCGCCTGCAGGCCCGCCGCGGCCTGGCCGAGGCCATGGCGCAGACCTCGGGGCTGGGCCGTCGGCTCAGTTCGCTGGAGGCCCGCCAGGTCAGCATTCAGGAAGCCCGCATGCTGTACGGCCGGCAGTACCTGGACCTGGGCACCCGGCCCCTGCTCGACCTGCTCAACGCCGAGCAGGAAATCTACCAGTCACGCTTCGAACTCGCCGGCACCCGCTCCGACCTGCTGCGCCTGGATGTCGACTGCCTTTACAACACCGGCGCCCTGCGCACGGCCTTCGGGCTCGAGGGGCGTAACCTGCAAGGTGTGGAGATCCAGCCATGAACGAATCCGTCAATGTGACCCTGCCCAGCCAGCCCCCGGAGCAAACGGCCCAGCAACGGCCAGACCTGGGGCCTTGGCTTGAGGTCATGCTCCAGGTCGCGCACCACTACCGCCTGGACGTGTCGCCGCAACGCATACGCTTGGCGGCCGTCGAAGATGCCCGCCCACTGGATGAAATTCTTCGCCACATGGCCCGCCAGGCCGGGCTGGCGCTGCGCTTCGTGCGCTTCGATGCCAAAGGCCTGCGGCAATGGCGCACGCCGCTGGTACTGGAACTCGACGACGGCCAGTTGGCAGTGGTCGAGTCGGTAACCGAAGAGGACGACCTGGCGGTAGTCTTCGCCGGTGACCAGGGGCTGACCTCACGCCTGCCACGCGACACCCTCAAAGGGCGCATCACCCGGGTTGCCCTGCTGCGCCCGGCGCGGCCGTTGCGCGATGTGCGCACCGACGACTACACCGCCCCCTACGACCGCCACTGGTTCGCCCGCATCGTGTTGCGCGACCTGCGCCCGTATGGGCAGGTGATGGTCGCCTCGCTGGTGGCCAACGTGCTGGCCCTGGCCGGCGTGCTGTTTTCCATGCAGGTGTACGACCGGGTGATCCCCGCCGAGTCCCTGCCCACGCTGTACGTGCTGTTTGGCGGTGTGGTGCTGGCGCTGGTGTTCGACTTCAGCATGCGCCTGCTACGCCTGAAGGTGACCGACCTGCTGGGCAAGCGCGCCGACCTGCGCGTCTCCGACCTGGTCTATGGGCATGCCTTGCGCCTGCGCAATTCGGTGCGGCCCAAGTCGACCGGCTCGTTCATCTCGCAGTTACGCGAGCTGGAGTCGATCCGCGACCTGATCACCTCGAGCACCGCCACGGCCCTGGCCGACCTGCCGTTCTTCCTGTTGTTCCTGTTCGTGTTCTGGCTGATCGGCGGCGTGCTGGTGTTCATCCCGCTGCTGGCGTTGCTGGCCATGGTCCTGCCCGGCCTGCTCGCGCAACGGCGCCTGGCCCGCCTGGCCAATGCCTCGATGCGTGAGTCGGCGCTGCGTAACGCCATGCTGGTTGAGAGCATCCAGGGCCTGGATGAAATCAAGGCACTGCAAGCCGAGGCACGCTTCGAGCGCCAATGGAACCAGTACAACGCCGCCTGCGCCCACACCAACCTGCGCCTGCGCACCCTGACCAACGGCCTGGTGACCTGGACGCAGAACGTGCAGGGTGCGGTGTTTGCGGTGGTCATCGTCATCGGCGCACCGATGGTGATCGCCGGCGACCTCACCACCGGTAGCCTGGTGGCGGCGTCGATGCTGTCGTCGCGCATGATGGCGCCGCTGGCACAACTGACCCATGTGCTGACTCGCTGGCAGCAGGCCAAGGTGGCCCTGCAAGGCCTCGACAAGTTGATGCAGTCACCGGTCGATCACCCCGAAAACGAAGCCCGCGTGCACCTGCCGGCCATCCGCGGCGAGTATCAGCTGCGCCAGGCCAACTTCCGCTACAGCCCGGAGGCCCCGCCCGTCCTGAGCATCGCCCAGCTGGACATCCAGCCGGGTGAACGCATCGCCGTGCTCGGCCGTAACGGTGCCGGTAAATCCACCCTGCTGCAGGCCCTGGGCGGTGCCATGGACTTGGTCCAGGGCGAAATCAACCTGGATGGCATTGCCCTGGCCCACCTCGACCCTGCCGACCTGCGCCGCGATGTCGGCCTGCTGCCGCAGTACTCGCGGCTGTTCCACGGCACCCTGCGGGAAAACCTCACCCTGGGTGCCGGCCAGGCCAGTGATCAGGAGTTGGTCGCCGCCCTGGCCGCCACGGGGGCGCTGGACTTTGTCCGGCGGCTGCCCAAAGGCATGGACCACTTGATCCTGGAAGGCGGCGTGGGCCTGTCCGGCGGCCAACGCCAGGCCCTGGTGCTGTCACGCCTGCTGGTGCGCCAGCCGCAGGTGCTGTTGCTGGACGAACCCACCGCATCCCTCGACGACATGACCGAACGCAAGCTGCTGGATAACCTCGAACGCTTCTGCCAGGGCCGCACCCTGGTGATCGCCACCCACCGCCTGAGCGTGCTGCAGCGGGTCGACCGGATCCTCGTGCTCGATGGCGGACGCATCGTCATCGACGACAAACGCGATGCCGCGCTGGCGAAACTGCAAGGAGCCCAGGCATGAGCAACCATGAACTCCCGGCGTCCTACCTGGACGGGCAGGACGACCAGGCGGTGTTCCGCGCCGGCCGCATCATCACGATCTGTGCGCTGATGCTGGCGGCGTTCCTGGCGTGGGCGGCCTGGTTCGAGGTGACCGAAGTGTCCACCGGCACCGGCAAGGTGATCCCCAGTTCACGCGAGCAGGTGATCCAGTCGTTCGAGGGCGGCATCGTCGCGCAGATGAGCGTGGCCGAAGGTGACCTGGTCGACCGCGGGCAGGTACTGGCCCAGCTCGACCCGACCAAGACCTCCTCCAGCGTCGGCGAAAGTGAAGCCAAGTACCGGGCGGCCAAGGCCAGCCAGGCCCGCTTGCAGGCAGAGGTGACCGGCAAGCCGTTGGTGTTCCCCGACAGCCTGCGCGACTCACCCGACCTGATCGACGCCGAGACCGCGCTGTACCAGACACGCCGCCGTGGCCTGGAGCAGACCCTGGCCGGTATCGAGGACTCGCTGCAACTGGTGCGCAGCGAGCTGAAGATCACCGAGAACCTGGCGAAGATGGGCGCCTCGAGCCGGGTCGAGGTGATCCGCTTGAACCGCCAGCGCTCGGAACTGCAGCTCAAGGCCAACGAAGCGCGCTCCGACTACCTGGTGCGTGCACGCGAGGAACTGGCCAAGGCCAGCGCCGAGGCCGACAGCCTGTCCGAGGTGATCCGCGGGCGCAGCGACTCGCTGACGCGCCTGACCCTGCGCTCACCGGTGCGCGGCATCGTCAAGGACATTGAGGTCAATACCTTGGGCGGTGTGGTGCAGCCCGGTGGGCAAGTGATGAAGATCGTGCCGATGGACGAGCGCCTGCTGATCGAGACCCGCATTGCACCACGGGACATCGCCTTCATCCACCCCGACCAGGCGGCCAAGGTCAAGATCAGTGCCTATGACTACTCGGTGTACGGCGGGCTGGAAGGCAAAGTAGTCGGCATCTCGCCGGATACCCTGCAGGACGAGGTGAAGCCGGAGATCTACTACTACCGGGTGTTTATCCGCACCGAGCAGGACAGCCTGCAGAACAAGGCCGGCAAGCACTTTGCGATCGTGCCCGGGATGATTGCCACGGTGGATATCCGCACGGGCGAGAAGACCATCCTCGACTACCTGATCAAGCCGTTGAACCGGGCCAAGGAAGCCCTGCGCGAACGGTAATCGTGGGGGCGCTTTGCGCCCCCCGCTCTACCAGGCCAGGCATCGACAACACGCCCACTAAAGCCCGACGCAAATACGCCGATAACCCGTTATTCCCCTATTCCCACGAAGGTCACCATGGCCACGCAAAATGCCCGCGCGGATTCGCTGTCCTTGCTGCTGTTCACCCTGCGCAGCGGCAAGCTGATGGCAATCAACCTGCTCAAGGTCAGCGAGATCATCCCCTGCCCTTCACTGACCAAGCTGCCCGAATCGCACCCCCATGTGAAAGGTGTGGCCACCCTGCGCGGCAACTCGCTGTCGGTCATCGACCTGTCCCGCGCCATCGGCGAGCGCCCGCTGGCCGACCCGGACGGCGGCTGCCTGATCGTCACCGAGATCAGCCGCTCGCGCCAAGGCCTGCATGTACAGGCCGTGAGCCGCATCGTGCATTGCCTGAGCACCGACATCAAACCGCCGCCCTTCGGTTCGGGCAACCGCTCGTTCATCACCGGCGTGACCCGGGTCGACAACGCGCTGGTGCAGGTACTGGACATCGAGAAGGTCATCCATGCCATCGCCCCGCCTGCCGCCGAGCCACAGCACGGCGCACTGACCGAAGAAGACGCGAGCCTGCTGGCCGCCGCCAACATCCTGGTGGTGGACGACAGCCAGGTGGCCTTGCAGCAGTCGGTGCACACCCTGCGCAACCTGGGCATCGAATGCCATACCGCACGCAGTGCCAAGGACGCCATCAACGTGTTGTTGGAACTGCAGGGCACCGCGCAGGAGATCAACATCATCGTCTCCGATATCGAGATGTCCGAAATGGACGGCTATGCTTTCACCCGTACCCTGCGTGAAACGCCCGATTTTCAGCACCTGTATATCCTGCTGCATACCTCGCTCGACAGCGCCATGAGCAGCGAAAAAGCCAGGCTGGCGGGGGCCAATGCCATCCTTACCAAATTCTCCTCGCCGGAGCTGACCGATTGCCTGGTGGTGGCGGCGCGGGCAGTGGTGTTTGCCGAGCGTTGATACATCAAGCGACAAACTCCCCGGCTTGCCGTCGGGGATGACTCGGGCATAATTCGCTCCCCTCGGAAGATATTTGCCGGAATCGCGTATGAAGTTTTTCAGCTCCCTCCTAGTCGCCTGCGCGCTGTTCAGCGGTGTCGCCCAGGCCTCCAGCAGCCAGGCCTGGAACGAGCAGCGCCAGCAGATGCTCAAGGCGTGCCTTGCCGCCAGCCAGTTCAAGGACGCCCATGCGCGCGGCAAGCCCGCCGAATTCGACGACCAAGTCGGCATGAGTGCCCTGCTGATCGAAGGCGTCTACCCGCAAAAGCACATGCAGCAACGTAGCGGCACCGAATTGTGCCTTTACGACCGCCAGCACCAGCGCGCGTTCGTCAGCGAATGGAACCCGGAAGCCAAGTGACCGACAACCTGCGTTTCGCCTGCACCGGCTGCGGCAAGTGCTGCACCGGCCACCATGTGCCGCTGACCCTCGACGAGGCGCGCCAGTGGGCGGCGTCTGGGGGCCAGGTGGTGGTATTGATAGAAGCCTTCGTGGCCGATGGCCCGGGCATGCCGGAGGAGCAACGCGAGCATGTGCTGCGCCGCTCCCACCCGGTGGCCTGCGGCGACACGGTCGCTCGCGTCTCGGTGACCTTCGCGGCCTTCAACCCGGGGCGCTGTCGCAACCTCGACGACAATGACCTGTGCACCATTTACGACGCGCGCCCGCTGGTCTGTCGCATCTACCCGGTGGAAATCAACCCGCATATTCCGCTGCGACCCGAGAACAAGGACTGCCCGACCGAGGCTTGGCAGCAGGGGCCGGCGCTGATTCATGGCAGCCAGCTGGCCGACGCGGGGCTGGCGGCGCTGGTGGAGGCTTCGCGCCAGGCGGATCGTGATGACATCGCGGCCAAGGTTGCGGTTTGCCAGGCGTTGGGCATGACTACCAGTGCGCTGAAAGGGAACGGGTTTACGGCTTATCTGCCGGAGATGGGGGCTTTTGCGACAGCGTTGGCGCAGGTGCCGGAGGATAATGGGGCGCGGTGGACGCTGCATGTGCAGGATGAAGCGTTGACGGCCAGTTTGCGGGGGGTTGGGCTGAGCACGACCTCTGAAACGCCGGTTTATTACGCGTTTATTGGGTTTTGACGGGGTAACGCGGATTGCGGGGGGCCGGGTGCATGGCTTGGGCCTTGTGGCGGATTCGAGATCGAGCGCCGCCCGCGCGGCGCTTCGCGGGGCAAGCCCGCTCCCACATCTGTTTCGGGCCAATTATTCCTGAAGCATTGGCGCGCGTCCCTCTTGGCGTCCACCCCAATGTCGTGTCGTATAAACGAGGGGGCGCGCGCCTATCTCACAGGCGAGACTGGCCCGAAACAGATGTGGGAGCGGGCTTGCCCCGCGAAGCGCCGCGCGGGCGGCGCTCGATTTCCGCCCCACCACAAAACCGTCGCCAAACCCGAAACTGTCACCGCTGTCAGCCAGCCGTCATGCTGCCGACCCTCTCCGGGGGCTATAAGCTTGAGTACAGACAACCGTCTCCCCCTTCTGGCCAAGGTGCCCGCCCCCGATGCGACGTCCGTCCCGCTCTGTCACCCTTGCCGCCTTGGCGCTGCTCATTCTGGTAGCGCTGGGCGTCTGGTTCAGTCAGCGTCAACCAGCGCCCGCCCCCCGCGCCCAGGCAGCGATCCCCGTGCGCGTGGTCAGCGTCACCCAACAAGACGTGCCGCGCTATGCCAGCGCCATCGGCTCGGTGCTGTCGCTGCACAGCGTCGAAATCCGCGCACAGGTGGAAGGCGTGCTGACCCAGGTGCTGGTCAAGGAAGGCCAATGGGTAAAGGAAGGCGACCTGCTGGCCACCCTCGACGACCGCTCGATCCGCGCCAGCCTCGACCAGGCGCGCGCGCAGCTCGGGCAGAGCCTGGCGCAGATCCAGGTCGCCGGTGTCGACCTCAAGCGCTACCGCCTGCTGAGTACCGATGACGGGGTATCCAAGCAAACCCTCGACCAGCAGCAGGCCCTGGTCAACCAGTTGCAGGCCACGGTCAAGGGCAACCAGGCCGCCATCGCCAACGCCGAAGTACAACTGTCCTACACGCAGATCCACTCACCGGTGACCGGCCGGGTCGGTATCCGTAACGTCGACCCCGGCAACCTGGTACGCAGCAGCGACACCCAGGGCCTGTTCAGCGTGACCCAGATCGACCCGATCGCCGTCGAGTTCGCCCTGCCGCAACAGATGCTGCCCACCCTGCAAAGCCTGCTCAAGGCGCCCAGCCCGGCGCTGGTGCAGGCCTACATGGACGCCGACGGCGAACGCAGCCTGCTCGGTGAAGGCCACCTGGCGCTGATCGACAACCAGATTTCGGCGACCACGGGCACGGTGCGGGTAAAGGCCGAATTCGACAACAAGGATGGGCGCCTGTGGCCCGGCCAACTGGTCACCGTTCGCTTGCGCACGGCAATGCAGGAGAATGCCCTGGTGGTGCCGCCCCCCGTAGTGCAGCGCGGCGTCGACGGCCACTTCGTGTACCGCCTGGACGGTGACAAGGTGACCAGCGTGCCGGTCAACGTGCTGTACCAGGACAGCGGGCTGAATGTCATCGCCGGGGTCAAGGCAGGCGAGCGCCTGGTGCTCGACGGCCAGTCGCGGCTCAAGCCTGGGTCGCGGGTCGAAGTCACCACCGATGCGCCGGCCCCCGCAGAAATGGCCGACGGCCGGAGCCAGCCATGAACGCGCGCAACGGGGTTTCGGCCTGGTGCATCGACCACCCGATCGCTACCTTGCTGCTGACCTTCGCTCTGGTGATGCTGGGGGCCATCGCCTTCCCCCGCCTGCCGGTGGCACCGCTGCCCGAGGCCGACTTCCCGACCATTCAGGTCACTGCCCAGTTGCCAGGGGCCAGCCCGGAAACCATGGCCTCGTCGGTGGCCACGCCGCTGGAGGTGCAGTTCAGTGCCATCCCCGGCATGACCCAGATGACCAGCAGCAGCGCGCTGGGGTCGACCAACCTGATTCTGCAGTTCACCCTCGACAAGAACATCGACACGGCGGCCCAGGAAGTCCAGGCCGCGATCAACACCGCCACTGCCCGCTTGCCGCAAGACCTGCCCAACCCGCCGACCTGGCGCAAGGTCAACCCGGCCGACAGCCCGGTGCTGGTGCTGACTGTCAGCTCGAACCAGATGCCCGGCAATGACCTGAGCGATTACACCGAAACCCTGCTGGCACGCCAACTGAGCCAGATCGACGGGGTCGGCCTGATCAATATCACCGGGCAATTGCGCCCCGCCATCCGCGTGCAGGCGCAACCGGAGAAGCTGGCAGCCATCGGCCTGACCCTCGCCGACCTGCGCCTGGCCATCCAGCAGACCAGCCTCAACTTGGCCAAGGGCGCGCTGTACGGCGAGCACAGCGTGTCGACTCTCGCGGCCAACGACCAGCTGTTCCACCCCGAGGACTACGCCCAACTGATCGTCTCGTACCGCGACGGCGCGCCGGTGCACCTGCGCGACGTGGCCAAGGTGATCAACGGCGCCGAAAACGCCTACGTCAAGGCCTGGTCCGGCGACCAGCCTGGGCTGAACCTGGTGATCTTTCGCCAGCCCGGCGCCAATATCGTCGACACCGTGGACCGGGTACTGGCGGCCCTGCCCAAGCTGCAGGAAATGCTCCCGGCTTCGATCGAGGTGTCGGTCCTGCAGGACCGCACCCAAACCATCCGCGCCTCGCTGCACGAAGTGGAGCTGACCCTGATGATCGCTGTGGCCCTGGTGATCGGGGTCATGGCGCTGTTCCTGCGTCAATGGTCGGCGACCCTGGTGGTGTCCAGCGTGCTCGGGGTGTCGCTGATTGCCAGTTGCGCGCTGATGTACGTACTCGGTTTCAGCCTGAACAACCTGACCCTGGTGGCCATCGTCATTTCGGTGGGGTTCGTGGTGGACGATGCCATCGTCGTGGTGGAAAACATCCACCGCCACCTCGAAGCGGGGGACGACAGCCGCACGGCGGCACTCAAGGGCGCCGGCGAAATCGGCTTCACCGTGGTGTCGATCAGTTTCTCGCTGATTGCCGCATTCATCCCGCTGCTGTTCATGGGCGGGGTGGTCGGGCGCCTGTTCAAGGAGTTTGCCCTGACCGCCACGGCCACCATCCTGATTTCGGTGGTGGTCTCGCTGACCCTGGCACCCACCCTCTGCGCGTTGTTCATGCGCCGCCCGGCCGGCGAGCAGCACGGCGGCTTTGGCGAGCGCCTGGTGAGGTGGTACGAAAAAGGCCTGAACCACGCCCTGGCCCATCAGCGCCTGACCCTCGGCGTGTTCGGCCTCACTCTGGCCCTGGCCGTGGTGGGTTACGTGGCCATCCCCAAGGGCTTCTTCCCACTGCAGGACACCGGCTTCATTCTCGGCACCAGCGAAGCGGCAGCGGACGTGTCGTACCCTTCGATGATCGAAAAGCACCAGGCCCTGGCCAAGATCATCGAGGCTGACCCGGCCGTGCGTGCGTTTTCGCACTCGGTCGGCGTCACCGGCAGCAACCAGACCATCGCCAATGGCCGCTTCTGGATCGCCCTCAAGCCCCGCGGCGAGCGCGATGTCTCGGCCAGCGAGCTGATCGACCGGCTGCGGCCCAAGCTCGCCCAGGTGCCGGGCATCGTCCTGTACATGCGCGCCGGCCAGGACATCAACCTCAGTTCCGGCCCGTCGCGCACCCAGTACCAGTACGTGCTCAAGAGCAACGACGGCGTGGCACTGAACCTGTGGACCCAGCGCCTGACCGACCGCCTGCGTGAAAACCCGGCACTGCGCGACCTGTCCAACGACCTGCAACTGGGGGCCAGCGTCACCCGCATCGACATCGACCGCCAGGCCGCCGCGCGCTTCGGCCTGACCACCACCGACGTCGACCAGGCACTGTACGACGCCTTCGGCCAACGGCAGATCAGCGAATTCCAGACCGAGACCAACCAGTACAAAGTGATCCTCGAACTGGACGCGCGCCAGCGTGGCAAGGCCGAGAGCCTCAACTACTTCTACCTGCGCTCGCCCCTGAGCAACGAGATGGTGCCGTTGTCCGCCGTGGCCCACGTTGCCGCGCCCAGCACCGGGCCGCTGTCGATCAGCCACGATGGGCTGTTCCCGGCTGCCAACCTGTCGTTCAACCTGGCCCCGGGCGTGGCCTTGGGCGATGCGGTGAGCATCCTGGAGCGCACCCAGCGCGAACTGGGCATGCCCGACTCGATCAGCGGCAACTTCCAGGGCGCGGCCCAGGCCTTCCAGAGCTCGCTGTCGAGCCAGCCGTGGCTGATCCTCGCCGCCCTGGTGGCGGTGTACATCATCCTCGGGGTGCTCTACGAGAGCTTTGTCCACCCGCTGACCATCATCTCGACCCTGCCCTCGGCGGGCCTGGGCGCGCTGATCCTGCTCTGGGCCATGGGCCAGGACTTCAGCATCATGGGCTTGATCGGCGTGGTGCTGCTGATCGGCATCGTCAAGAAAAACGGCATCCTCTTGATCGACTTCGCCCTTGAAGCCCAGCGCCATCACGGCATGACGCCCGAGCAGGCGATCCACCAGGCCTGCCTGACGCGCTTTCGGCCGATCATCATGACCACCCTGGCCGCGCTGCTCGGCGCGGTGCCGCTGATGTTCGGTTTCGGCGCCGGTGCCGAGCTGCGCCAACCGCTGGGCATTGCCGTGGTCGGCGGGTTGCTGGTGAGCCAGGCCCTGACGCTGTTCACCACCCCAGTCATATACTTGGCCCTGGAGCGCCTGTTCCATCGCCGTCGGGCCGCCAACGCGGCCGCGCCAAGTGCCAGTTGAGACAAGACCATGCGTGTGCTGATCATCGAAGACGAAGAAAAAACCGCCGATTACCTGCATCGCGGCCTCAGCGAGCAAGGCTTTACCGTGGACCTGGCGCGTGACGGCATCGACGGCTTGCACCTGGCCCTGGAAGGTGACTATGCGGTAATCGTGCTCGACGTGATGCTGCCGGGCCTGGACGGCTACGGCGTGCTGCGCGCCTTGCGGGCGCGCAAGCAGACGCCGGTGATCATGCTGACCGCCCGCGAGCGGGTCGAAGACCGCATCCATGGCCTGCGCGAAGGGGCCGATGATTACCTGGGCAAACCCTTTTCCTTCCTCGAACTGGTCGCCCGCCTGCAGGCCCTGACCCGCCGCAGCAGCAGCCACGAACCGCTGCAGATACAGGTCGCCGACCTGTGGATCGACCTGATGGCACGCAAGGCCAGCCGGGCCGGCCAACGCCTGGACCTGACCGCCAAGGAGTTCTCGCTGCTCAGCGTGCTGGCCCGCCGCCAGGGCGAAATTCTGTCCAAGACCGCGATTGCCGAGCTGGTCTGGGACATCAACTTCGACAGTGACGCGAATGTCGTCGAAGTGGCGATCAAACGCCTGCGCGCCAAGCTCGACGGGCCATTCGACCACAAGCTGCTGCACACCATCCGAGGCATGGGCTATGTCCTGGAAAACCGTGCGGGCTAACTCCATCGCACTGCGCCTGTCGGTGCTGTTCATCCTGGTGGCAGTGAGCGTGTTCCTGCTGATCGGTACGGCGCTTTACCGCCAGGTCGATCGCAGCCTCGACCTGCTGCCGGCCGCCGAACTGGATGCGCGTTTCAGTGTGCTGGAGTCCACCCTCAACCGTTTCGGCACGGCCGATCACTGGGCCAAGGTCAGCAACAAGCTCAACCTGCTCAGTGAAGAGGACAAGCGCATCCGCTTCTGGGTGGTCAGCAGCGACCCGGCCTACGACTATGGCCACCCCAGCGAGCTGGTTCGCGCATTTGCCGAAGGCCCGCCGGGCATGCGCGACCTGCGCCTGCCCGGCCAGCCCTACCCTTACAAGGTGCTGGTCAGCGAGTTGCCGGCGCTGGCTGAGCGCCCACCGCTGCGCTTTCTGATCGGCATCGACACCGAGACCTTCTGGCAGGCGCAGCACAGTTTGCTGGTGGCCATCGTTGGCTTGGCGGTGCTCGGCGTGCTGCTGGCCTCGGTGCTCGGCTACTGGGTGGCACGCATCGGCCTGCGCCCGTTGCTGGCACTGTCCAACGAAGCCCAGGCATTGGCGCCGCCACGCCTGGACGGGCGCCTGCAAACCCACGACCTGGCCCCGGAACTGGCGCAGTTCGCCGGGGCCTTCAACGCCGCGCTCGACCGGGTCAGCCAGGCCTACTCACGGCTGGAGGCGTTCAACGCCGACGTCGCCCACGAGCTGCGCTCGCCGCTGACCAACCTGATTGGCCAGACCCAGGTGGCACTGACCCGCGGCCGCAGCGCCGAGCACTACTTCGAAGTGCTGCAATCGAACCTCGAAGAGCTGGAGCGCCTGCGCAGCATCATCAACGATATGCTGTTTTTGGCCAGCGCCGACCAGGGCAGCAAGGCCACCGCACTGACCCAAGCCTCGCTGGCCGAGGAAGTGGCGACCACGCTGGACTACCTGGACTACATCCTCGAAGACGCACAGGTCCGCGTCGCGGTCAGTGGCGATGCCCAGGCGCCCATCGAGAAAGCCCAGCTGCGCCGGGCGCTGATCAACCTGCTGAACAATGCCGTGCAGCACACCGCGCCCAACCAGGTGATCCAGGTGCGGATCGACAGCGGGCCGAGCCAGGTCAGCATCGCCGTGAGCAACCCGGGGCCGGCGATCGAAGATGCACACCTGCCGCTGCTGTTCGAGCGCTTCTATCGGGTGGATGCAGCGCGCAGCAACAGTGGGGGTGGCAACCATGGTTTGGGCTTGGCTATCGTCAAGGCGATTGCGTTGATGCATGGCGGCGAGGTTTTTGTACGCAGCGAAGCAGGCGCCAACACCTTCGGCATTCGCCTGCCAAGCGCTCAACTGCGCGGGTTTGCCGCAGAAGCCTGAGCTTTCGCCGCATGATCGTTACCTTTTGCGCAACAGTGCTTATCGTACTTCGCTCTGTTTCAAGTGCCCTGAAGGGACTAACTTTAGCCCTGTCCTCATTAGCACTTGCATCGCAAGAAGGTAGTTTCAAATGTCCAACAGTATGGGTATTGCCAGCGTCTTCGTCCTGTCTTCCCTGTTGTTGTCGCCCCTGGCCATGGCCGAAGAATCCCCGGCTTTCGTCGCCCGTAATGCAGAGCTCGCCGCCGTCCATCAAGAGGCCCGCGACGCTGTAGCCGCACAACAGGCCGATGCCGTAAAAGACGCAAACCAGACCGCTTCCAAGGTGTCCAGCGACGCCAATGCCGACAGCTGATCGGCCGCCGTACCTGCTCCCGTTTTCCCTTGGCTACGCCATGGGCACCTTAGGTGCCGATATGTTAGCCTTTTAAAGCCGCTGCCAATCAGCGGCTTTTTTTATGTGTTTTAACTATCAGCCCGGCGGTAACGTCACCCATAAGAAAGTTGCACATTCAAAAATAAAAACTGCCCCACCGTCAGACCAAAGGAGCTAGTACCGGTGCCTTCCGCGTTTCGTTTTACCCCGTTGTTCATTGCATTGACTGCAACGATACCTTTCGCCGCCCAGGCAGATGAAGACAAGGCTGATGGCTTCATCGAAGGGTCTTCCCTGAACCTGCATTTTCGTAATGCCTACTTCAACCGCGACAACCACAATGCCGGCGCGCGCGACACCCGCGAGTGGGGCCAGGGCGCAGTGGCGCGCTTCGAGTCGGGCTATACCCCCGGCGTGATCGGCTTCGGCGTGGACGCCCATGCCATGCTGGGCCTCAAGCTCGATGGCGGTGGCGGCCATGCTGGCACCAGCATTCTGCCGCAGCATGTGAAGGACGACGGCGAACTGGGCGCGGCCCCGCATTCGTTCTCTACCGCAGGTGCAGCAGTCAAACTGAAGGGTTTTGACACCGAGCTGAAGGCCGGTGACCTGTTCCTCACCAACCCGGTGATCGCCGGTGGCGAAACCCGCATGCTGCCGCAGACCTTCCGCGGTGTGAGCCTGACCAACACCAGCATCGACGGCTTGCTGCTCGAAGGCGGCCAGGTCAGCTTCACCAAGCCGTACAACCAGAGCGGCCACCGCCGCATCGACACCTACTACGGCTCGCTGGACGAACACGACAAGAGCAAGCACCTGAACTGGGCCGGCGCAGCGTGGAGCGGTAGCGAAAACATCACCGCCAACCTGTACGCCGCCGAGCTGAAGGACATCTGGAACCAGTATTACGCCGACTTCGACTACACCTATGTGGTCAACGACCTGGTCAGCCTCAACCCGGGTGTGCACTTCTATCACACCCAAGACACCGGCCAGGCCCTGCTGGGCAAGATCGACAACAACACCTACAGCGTGCACTTCACCGTCAACGCCGGGTTCCACAGCGTCACGGCTGCCTACCAGCGGGTCAATGGCGATACGCCGTTCGACTACATCAACCTGGGCGACAGCGTGTACCTGGACAACTCGCGCATGTACTCGGACTTCAACGCGCCCAACGAGCGCTCGTGGAAGCTGCAATACGGCTACGACTTCGCAGGCCTGGGCATCCCCGGCCTGAGCACGACGCTGTCGTACTCGCGCGGCGAGGCAGACCTGACCAAAGCCGACCAGAACAACACCCACTACGACTACTACCGCGCCGATGGCAAGAATGCCATGCACTGGGAGCGTGACCTGGACGTGAAATACGTGTTCCAGGAAGGCGACTTCAAGGACCTCTCGGTGCTGGTGCGTTACGCCGCCCACCGGGGCAGCCAGGGCTATGCGTCGATCGACAGCAACAGCGACAACGACGAACTGCGGGTGATCGTCGATTATCCGTTGAACGTGTTCTGACCCACCTATTTTTTGATTTAGCAGGGACCGTGTGGGAGCGGGCTTGCCCCGCGAACACCGGCGAAGCCGGTGCCACGCCTCGCGTAGGGCCATTCGCGGGGCAAGCCCGCTCCCACAGGACTGGCAACGGCACCGCGTGATTCCGTCGGACAAATCTTGTCCGACAATCCCCAGTTCCCTAGAATGGCGCCGCCGCGAATGGCCCTGCCTCAGCAGTAGCGAGCATGCTCACCCGATCACCGCGTTTCGCACTCTACAGGTCGCACCCCGAGCTGATCCTCAACCTGGGCAGTTGCCTTGCCGTGCTCGCCATCGTGGCCATCGTCAGTTACCTGCTGGCCCGTGAGCGCGAAAGCGTCGAACTGTCGGCCATCCGCGCCTCCAACAACATCGTCCAGCTGATCGAAAGCGACATCCTGCGCAACGCCGAACTTTACGATCAGTCGTTGCAGGGCTTGATCTGGGCGGTCGGGCGCAAGGAACTGCCGGAGATCCCCGGTGCGCTACGCCAACGCCTGTTGTTCAATGAAGCGTTCGTCGACCGCAAGCGCGGTGACGTGCTCTGGCTCGACAAGCAAGGCAACGTGGTGGGCGATTCCACCAGCACCGTACCGCGCAAGGCCAACTTCAGCGACACCGGGGTGTTCCAGGCACATTTACACAATGCCGACCTCGGCTTGCTGGTTGGCCCTCCGTTCAAGGCCAGGCTGGGCGACCTGGACTGGTGCATCAGTTTCAGCCGGCGCATCTCCGGCCCCGATGGCGAGTTTGCCGGCCTGGTGGCGGGCGCCCTGCGCCTTTCGTACTTCAGCGAACTGTTCAAGCGCCTAGACATCGGCGATGACAGCAGCATCAACCTGTTCAATACCGACGGCCAACTGCTGGCCCGCCAGCCCACGCGCCCGCAAGACCCGCTGATCGGCACCCTCTATGCCGAGCGGCCCAACTTCAAGCGCATCCTTGGCGAGCGCAGTGGCAGCTTCACTGCCCGCTCCGCCACCCACGGCACCTCACGCATGTACACCTTCGCCCACGTGGCCGACTTGCCACTGATCGTGTTGGTAGTGCACTCGGCCGACGAAGTGTTCCAGTCGTGGCGGCGTACCGCGATTGTGATTGGCGTGGCCACGGGCGTGCTGTGCATGGGCCTGCTCTGGCTGACCTTGTTGCTGGGCCGCGAACTGCGCCGTCGCCACGAGGCCGAGCAGGGCCTGGCGACACTGGCCGCCACCGATAGCCTGACCGGCCTGGCCAACCGCCGTCGGCTGGATCAGGTGCTGCGCCTGGAGTGGGCGCGCGCGCAGCGCAACCACAAACCGTTGGCAGTGCTGATGGTGGATGTGGACCATTTCAAAGCGTTCAACCAACGCCACGGCCATGCCGGGGGTGACCATGCACTGCGTGAAGTAGCCAAGTGCATCGAGGCCTGCATCAGGCGGCCGGCGGACCTGGCGGCGCGTTATGGTGGGGAGGAGTTTCAAGTGATCTTGCCCGAGACCGATCTGGCCGGGGCGCGGCTGCTGGCCGAACGTATTCGCAGCAGCGTGGCGGCGCTGGCGCCGTTTGCCAATGACACCCGCGCAGTGACGGTGAGCATCGGCATAGGCCTGTACGAAGCAGGCCCCCAGCACGATCTGGCGAGCGTACTGGGGGCTGCGGACGAGGCGCTCTACCGGGCAAAGGCCAATGGCCGCAACCGGGTAGAGGGGCCTACGCGTTAGGAACGGGCGCGGGCTGCGTTACGCAGTGCCTTGACCTGGTCGTGGTTACGCTGCACACCTTGCAGCTGTTTTTCCACCAGGGCGTAGCTCGGATCGCTGGCAGCACGGCCCAGTTTGACCAGTTTCTCACGGGCTTCCTTGTAGGCTTTCAGGGCATGATCCTCGCCCCGCTCGACCTCATTCAGCACGGCCTCTTCATCCTTGCCGGTGACCATCGCCTTGAGGTTGACCCAGCCACGGTGCAGGTCACCGCTGATGCTGGTGGATGTCTCAGGGTCGCCACCCAGGCGGCGTACTTCGCTTTGCAGCTCGCCGGCGGCGTTGCCACATTCACCGGCACGCTGGACGAAGAAGGCTTTCAGCTCGGGGTTTTTCACATCTTCGGCCGAGGCCTTGAAGCCTTTTTCGCCATCCTTGCTGTATTCGATCAAGTCGTTGAGCACATCGATCACGTCTTTGTTGGGGTTGCTCATGTTCACGAACTCCTTGGCAGGTGATAGTCATCTGTAATGGAGCAGCGTTCGTGCCAACCTTTGTTTTAGAATTAAATCCTTTTAAATCAATTACTTAAATAATAGCCCAGCCATGCTCGAAGCGGCGTTCTGCATGATTGCCGCTTTGGCCTTCGTGCAGATTGCAGTATGGTCGGCGCTTTTCCACAGCCAGGTGCGCCGATGAAACCGGAAACCCTCGAACTGCTGGTCACCCGGACCATGCCCTTTGGCAAGTATCAAGGCCGCATCATTGCCGACTTGCCGGGTGACTACCTGGCCTGGTTTGCGCGCAAGGGCTTCCCGACCGGGGAACTGGGGGGGTTATTGGCGCTGATGCATGAAGTCGATCATAACGGGCTGATGGACTTGCTGGAGCCGTTGCGGCGCAAACATCAGCGGTAGGCAGGGGGGCTGCTGCGCAGCCCCAGAACGCTCGATTACCCCTTCACCGGCACCACTGCCAACTCCACCTGCTCACGCTTCTTGATCACCGCGTACACCACGGCCGTCAGCAGGCTACCCGCCACGATCGCCAGCAGGTACAGCAACGCATGGTTGATCGCGTTGGGGATCAACAGCACGAACAGGCCCCCGTGCGGTGCCATCAGCTTGCAGCCGAAGTACATCGACAACGCACCGGTCAAGGCCCCCCCGGCGACACTGGCCGGGATCACCCGCAGCGGGTCCTTGGCGGCAAACGGGATGGCGCCTTCGGAAATGAAGCACAGCCCCAGGGCCAGCGCGGCCTTGCCCGCCTCGCGTTCGCTCTGGGCAAACTTGTGCCGGGCGATAAAACTGGCAATCCCCAGCCCGATCGGCGGCACCATGCCGGCAGCCATGGTCGCCGCCATGGGGGCATAGCTCGACGAGGCCAGCAGGCCCACCGAAAAGGCATAGGCGGCCTTGTTGATCGGCCCGCCCAGGTCCACGCACATCATGCCGCCAAGCACCAGCCCAAGCAGGATGGCGTTGGTGGTGCCCATGCTGTCGAGAAACTGCGTCAGCCCTTCGAGCATCGCCGCCACTGGCTGACCGACCACATAAATCATCACCAGGCCAGTGAACAGGCTGGCCAACAGCGGAATGATAAGGATCGGCTTGAGCGCCTCCAGGCTGCTTGGCAGCCTCGCCCAACGTGCAATGGCCTTGGCGCTGTAGCCGGCGAGAAACCCTGCAATGATGCCGCCGATGAAGCCAGCCCCCAGGGTGCTGGCCAACAGACCACCGATCATGCCGGGCGCCAGGCCTGGGCGGTCGGCGATCGACCAGGCGATGTAGCCGGCCAACAGCGGCACCATCAGCTTGAACGCCGCCTCGCCGCCAATCTGCATCAAGGCCGCCGGCAAGGTGCCGGGCTCTTTGTAGGCTTCGATACCGAACACGAACGACAACGCGATCAACAGGCCGCCGGCTACCACCATCGGCAGCATGAACGACACCCCGGTGAGCAGGTGCTTGTACACCCCCGTCTTCTCACCCTTCCCGGCGCTGGCAGCCGCAGCGGCATCGGCGGCATGTTCGACCTTGGCTTCGGCCAGGGCCTTGTCCAGGGTGGCGCCAGCCTGCTTGAGGGCGATGCCGGTGCCGCAGCGGTAGATGCGCTTGCCGGCGAAACGCGCCGTGGGCACTTCGATGTCGGCGGCCAGCAGCACCACGTCGGCCTCGGCGATGGCTTGGGCGGACAGTGGGTTACGCGCGCCTACCGACCCTTGAGTCTCCACGGTAAGTTGGTAGCCCTGCTGCTGCGCGGCCTGCTGCAAGGCCTCTGCGGCCATGAAGGTGTGCGCGACGCCGGTCGGGCAGGCAGTCACCGCGACGATCCGCGTGCCAGCGCCACTCACCGCGACCGGGCTGCCGGGCACCTCGGCCAACAGCTGGGCCTTGGCCGCCGCCTCGTCGAGGAAACCCTCGCGGTCGGCCAACGCCTGGGACGGTGTGCTCTGGTACACGCGCTTGCCGACAAAACGGGCCAGGTCCACTGGCCCGGTGCTGACCACCAATACCCAGTCGGCTTCGCTGATCTGTGCCGGCGTCAGCTGCCGCTCGGGGTGCTCGGCGTCCTCCACCTCGACGCTGGTGCTCCAGCCACGACGCTGGGCAGCTGCAGCCAGCAGACGCGCGCTCAGCACGCTGGACACCTGGCCGTTGGGGCAGGCGGTGACAATGGCAATGTTCATCGGCAACCCTCTTGTTGTTCTGTCACTTGCACGCCCGCTTCCAGGCGTGCCAGTTGCTCGCGGTCACGAATGCCGAAACCGACCTGGGTCACGGCCTGGGCGGCGATGGCGGTGGCTCGGCGCAAGGTCTGCGCGGGCGCCTCGCCAAGCAGCAGGCCATGGACCATGCCCGCCACCAGCGAATCCCCCGCGCCCACGGTGCTGGCAACCCGTACCTTGGGCGGCTGGGCATGAAGGGCCAGGTCGCGGGCGAACCAACTGACGCCCTGCTCGCCGGCGGACACCACCACATGCTCGATGCCACTGGCCAGCAGGTGCTCGGCCGCCGCGCGTTGCTGCGCCGGGCTTTGCAGCACCAGGCCAAGCACCTCGCCAAGTTCCTCGGTATTGGGTTTGACCAACCACGGCGCGCATTGCAGGCCGGCACGCAGCGCTTCGCCACTGCTGTCCAGGGCAATTTTCAGGCCCTGAGCCTTCAGTTGTTCGAGCAACTGGCGGAACCACTCAGGGCTGATACCGCGGGGCAGGCTGCCGGCAACCACCACCGCATCATGCCCAGGGGCGACCTGCTCCAGCCGCCGCAGCAACGCAACGCGGGCGGCCTCATCGACCTCTGGCCCCTGGCCGTTGATGTCGGTCACGCGGCCATCGGCTTCGACCAGCTTGATGTTGCTGCGCGTCTCGCCCGCTACACGGACAAAGCAATCGGTAAAACCACGCCAGTCGATCAAGGCTTCGAACGGCTGCAGGTTGCCCTGCCCAAGGAAGCCGCCAACGGTGACGCTGTGGCCCAGATCGGCCAGTACCTGGGCGACGTTCAGCCCTTTGCCGGCGGCATGGCTGTGCTGCGCCTGGCTGCGATTGACGTGCCCTGGGCGCAAGGTATCGAGGCCGATGGTGATATCAAGCGCCGGGTTCAGGGTGAGGGTGAGGATCTTGGCCATCAGTAACGCTCCACCAGCGCGCGAACCGCCGCGGCGCTGTCTTGTTGCAAGGCTTCGCGCGCCAGGGCGCGGGCCGTCTGGTGATCGGCCTGGCGGACCAGGGCCTTGACTTCGGCAATGCTGCGGGCGGCGACGCTCAACTCGTCAACGTCCAGGCCAAGCAGCACGGCGACCGCCTGCGGGTCGGCGGCCAGCTCACCGCACACGCCCACCCACTTGCCTTCGGCATGGGCAGCGCGCACGGTCATGTCGATCAGGCTCAACACCGCCGGGTGCAGGCCGTCGGCCTGGGCCGACAGGCTCGGGTGGCCACGGTCGATGGCCAGGGTGTATTGGGTCAGGTCGTTGGTGCCGATGCTGAAGAAGTCCACTTCACGTGCCAGCTGCGGCGCCAGCAGGGCCGCCGAGGGCACCTCGACCATGATGCCCAGTTGCAGGTCGGCCACCGGAATTTCCTCACGCAGGCGCTCGACCATGGCCCGCGCTTCACGCCATTCGTGCACCTGGCCGACCATCGGGAACATGATCCGCAGCGGGCGCTGGTCGGCCGCGCGCAGCAAGGCGCGCAGCTGGTCTTCCATCACCTGTGGGCGCTGCAAGGTCAAACGCACACCGCGCACGCCGAGGAAGGGGTTGTCTTCGGCAGCGATCGGCCAGTAAGGCAGCGGCTTGTCGCCGCCGACATCCAGGGTGCGCACCACCAGCGGCCGCCCACCCAGGCCATCGAGCACGCGGCGGTACTCGGCTTCCTGGGTGGCCACGTCCGGCGCCTGGGGGTGGGCCATGAAAATCAGCTCGGTGCGCAGCAAGCCGACGCCTTCTGCGCCCTGCTCCACGACCTTGTCGATACCGCTGCTCTCGCCGATGTTGGCAAAGACTTCGACGGCATGGCCATCACGGGTGATAGCCGGTTCATGACGGTTGGCCCAGGCCGCTTGCAGGCGCTGCTCACGCTGGTCGCGCTCGGCCAAGGCGCGTTGCAGCTCAGCGGCGGCTGGCGCGATGTTCACCACACCGCGTTGCCCATCGAGCAACAATGGCGTGCCGCCATCGAGCAGCAGAATCGCTGCACCGGCGCCGACCACCGCCGGTATGCCCAAGGCGCGGGCGACGATGGCACTGTGAGCAGTCGCCCCGCCCTGGGCGGTGACGATGCCGGCGACCCGGCTTGGGTCCAGCCTGGCCACATCGGAGGGGCCGACCTCGGTCATCACCAGTACATAGGGCTGGTCGGGCTCAACCTGCGCTTGCACGCCGCACAACTGGGCCAGCACGCGGCGGCCGATGTCGCGCAGGTCGGCGGCACGCTCGGCGAGCAAGGCGTCGTGCAGCGACTCCTGCTGCCGGGCGGCCGCCTCGATCACCGCCATCCACGCCGCAGGGGCGCTCTCGCCCTGGGCCAGACGCTGCTCGACATCATCGGCCAACGCCGGGTCGGCGAGCATTTCCTGGTGGGTGACGAAGATCTCGCCGATGGCCTTGTCGCTGCGCTGGACCAGCGTTTGCAACTCGCCGTTTACCGTTGCCAGGGCCTCGCGCAGCTTGACCCGTTCCTGGGCGGGGGACTCACCGCGCAGCGGGTAGTCGATGTCGCGCTCGACGCAGACGTGCGCCGGGCCACTGGCAATGCCGGGGGCCGCGCCGACGCCCTGAATTCGGCTACCTGCGGCGGGTGCCTGCAGCACCTCCTGCGGCGGGACGGCAACCGCTGCAGCGCTTTGCGGCAGCGGCTCGACGTCCTCGCCCAGGCCCTGCTCGATGGCCGCCAGCAGCACCGGCAGCGCATCAGCGGCAATGCCGGGTTCGGCAATCAGTTCCAGCTCCTGACCACGACGGGCACCGAGGCTGAGCAACTTGCTCAAGCTCTTGACCGACACGGCGGGTTGCGCGCTGTCGGTCAGGCGCACACGGACTTCGCCCTCGAACCCCTTGGCCAGTTGTGCCAGCACCTTGGCCGGGCGGGCATGCAAACCATGCGAGTTGGCCAGCACGATGCGCGCGCTGGGCCAATCTGCCGGCGCCTCGCCGCCCAGCACCTGCAGCACCGCGCGGCTGCTGGTGGCCTGGTAGAGCATCTGCCCGCGCCCTTCGATCAGCACTTCGCACAGGCGCTCGAGCAAGGCCTGATGGGCAGCGCCGAGGCTTGCCAGGCAGAACAGGCCGTTGAGCGGTTGGTCGCGGTAACGCAACGGTTGCTGCGGGGTAATGAATGCCAGGCCAGGCTGGCGCACCTGGCGCTCGCTGTGCAGCCACCACAGGCCCTCGCCCAGTGGCAGCGGCTCGGCCTGTTGCAGCACGGCGGCAAAGCCACTGTCGACGCAACCGGCGCGCTGCAGCAGGCGCGCACCGCGCCAGGCCAGTTCGTCGAAGTCTTCGGCCGGCAGGTTCAGGCCGACCAGTTGCGCATCCAGCGCCAAGGCTTGCGGCGCACCTTGCAATAACTTGAGCAAGGCCTCGGCAGAGCTGGCCCGGCGCAGCGCTTCGGCGAGGTCGGTCTCGCCCAGGGCGCGGGTCAGCAGTTGCAGCAAGCGCAAGTGTTCGTCAGAGCGGGCAGCGATACCGATGGCCAGGTAGACCACCTGGCCATCGCCCCAGTCCACACCCTCGGGGAACTGCAGCAAGCGCACCCCAGTGGTATGCACCAGGTCGCGAGTCTGCGGGGTGCCGTGGGGGATGGCAATGCCCTGGCCGAGGAAGGTCGAGCCCTGCGCCTCACGGGCCTGCAGGCCTTGCAGGTAACCCTCGGCGACCAGGCCGTCGGCAACCAGTTGGTCCGCCAGCAGGCGCAATGCCTCGGCCTTGTCCGCGGCCTTCTGGCCCATGGCTATCTGCCCTGTGGCGAGCTCGAGCATGACCTTCTCCTTTTACAGTGCCCAAAGTCGGGTACTGAGGTTATTGTTGTGAAATTCACGAAAACGGCCAGTTCAACAGCCTTGCACAGGCGGCAGCCAAGGCAGAATATTTGGCAGCTGAAACGTTTAACCTGACCAGGCGGCCACGTTACTCGATAATCTCCCCAGGAAAAAGCCCCATCCTGTCGGACAATTGCGACAATGGTCGTCTGCGCGCGGCGGCAACTCCGGGTCAAACTACCCGGTCAGGCCTCGCAGCCAGCCCCGGTAATAATAAGGAAAATTCGGTGAAACTCAGCGATATCGCCCGTCTGGCCGGTGTGTCCGTGACCACTGCCAGCTACGTCATCAATGGCAAGGCCGAACAGCAGCGCATCAGCAGCGGCACTGTCGAGCGTGTGCGCGCGGTGGTCGAGGCCCATGGCTTCACACCCAACCCGCAAGCCGCCGGCCTGCGCAGCCGACACACCCGCACATTGGGCTTCATTCTCCCTGACCTTGAGAACCCCAGCTACGCGCGCATCGCCAAGCAGTTGGAACAAGGCGCCCGCGCCCGGGGCTATCAACTGCTGATTGCCAGCAGCGATGACCAGCCCGACAGCGAGCGCCAGCTGCAGCAACTGTTCCGCGCCCGCCGTTGCGACGCCCTGTTCGTCGCCAGCTGCCTACCGGTGGAAGACGACAGCTACCGTGAACTGCAGGACAAGGGCATGCCGGTGATCGCCATTGACCGCCGCCTGGACCCAGCGCACTTCTGCTCGGTCATCAGCGATGACCGCGATGCCAGCCGCCAGTTGGCGGCCAGCCTGCTAAGCGCTGCCCCGCGCAGCATCGCCCTGATCGGCGCGCGCCCAGAGCTTTCGGTCAGCCAGGCCCGTGCCGGCGGCTTCGACGAAGCGCTGCAAGGCTATGCCGGTGAAGTGCGGCGTTACCAGGGCGAGGCATTCAGCCGCGAATGCGGCCAACGCCTGATGCAGCAACTGATCGACGAGCAAGGGGGGTTGCCCGATGCCTTGGTCACCACTTCCTACGTGCTGCTGCAAGGGGTGTTCGACACCCTGCAGGCGCGCCCCGCCGACTCGCGCCAGCTGCAGCTGGGCACCTTCGGTGACAATCAACTGCTCGATTTCCTGCCGCTTCCGGTCAATGCCATGGCCCAGCAGCACGGGCTGATTGCGGCCACCGCACTGGAGCTGGCCCTGGCTGCAATCGAGGAAAAACGCTACGAACCCGGCGTACACGCCATCGGTCGAACCTTCAAGCAACGGATCACAGCGGGCTGAGCATGCGCCTGATCGACACCCACACCCACCTCGACTTCCCCGACTTCGATGCCGACCGGCCGCGCCTGCTGGCCAACGCGGCGGTGCGAGGGGTTGAACGCATGGTGGTGCTGGGGGTGTATCAGGCGAACTTCCAGCGGGTATGGGACCTGGCCTGCGCCGAGACGCAGGTGTTTGCAGCCCTTGGGCTGCATCCGGTCTATCTTGACCAGCATCGCCCCGAGCACCTCACGCAACTGCGCGACTGGCTGGACCGCCTGCGCGGCGACCCGCGCCTGTGCGCTGTGGGTGAGTTCGGGCTGGACTACTACCTCGAAGCACTGGACAAGGGCCGCCAACAGGCGCTGTTCGAGGCCCAGTTGCAACTGGCCTGCGACTTCGCACTGCCCGCCTTGCTGCATGTGCGCCGCAGCCACGCCCAGGTGATCGCCACGCTCAAGCGCTACAAGCCGGCGCGGGCGGGGGTGATCCATGCGTTTGCGGGCAGCTACGAAGAAGCACGTGAATACATCAAGCTCGGGTTTCGCCTTGGCCTTGGCGGGGCAGCCACCTGGCCCCAGGCGTTGCGGCTGCGCAAGACCCTGGCACGGCTACCGCTGGAGAGCGTCGTGCTGGAGACCGATGCGCCGGACATGGCCCCGGTGATGTACCCGGGTGAGCGCAACAGCCCGGAGCACCTGCCTGAGATCGCGGCGGCGCTGGCGCAGGTGATGGGGGTCGATGTCGAGCAATTGGCCGCTGCCAGCAGCCGTAATGCCTGCGAGCTGTTTGGCTGGTAGCCAGCTACCTGGGTAGGCTCAGACCAGCACCGTCCACAAGGCGAACCCGGCATACCACAGCACCGCGCAGCGCAGCAGCAACTCCCACAGGCTGTCCAACCGGCTCAACCCACGCTGGCTGTCTTCTTCCTCGGGAATATCGTCGGCAATCCGGCCGACCCGGGCCACCAGGTGCCCGGCGCTGATGTGCCAGTTGAGCAGTTCGTGGAGCATGACGCGGGTGACCGCGACGAAATTGCCGACCAGCGCGAAGCTCAAGGCCAGCACCCGCACCGGCAGCCAGTCCATGATGTGCCGCAATTGCTCGGCACGCGCCTTGAGCGCGGGCTGATTGCTGTGCTCGCCGCACAGCGCCAGCAGGCGATAGGCCAATGCAGCACCGGGGCCGAGCACGAAATACCAGAAGATCACGGCAAAGAAGCTCTGGTAAGCCTGCCACAGCAAATAGCCCTGCACGCGCACCAGCAGGCTTTGCGGTTCGTCGGCCACCAGGCCCAGATCGCGCTCGGCAACGTGCAGGGCGGCCTGATCATCACCGCGCCGCCAGGCATCGCGAAACGGCCCCAGCGCCGCCTTCGCATCGCCGCGGCCCAGGCTGTAGACCAGCACCAGCAGGTGTACCGGCAATGCCAGCAGGCCATAGGCCACCGGCTCCAGCACATGCAGCAGCAGTACCAGCACCGCTACCGGCGCCAGCACCAGAATGGCCAGCGTCCACCACGGCTGCACCTTGCCGCTGCGCTCCAGGCGCACCATTTCGCCCAGGAAAAAACCATCGCGCTGTACTTGATGGCGCAGTGCCGAGAACTTCTCGACCCACAGCGCCAGCAGCAGAACCAGAAAACTCATGGGTAATCCTCGTTATCCTTCACGGTTTGGCGATAGCGGCCCCAGTCAAATGCCGGGCCTGGGTCGGTCTTGCGCACCGGCGCAATGTCGCTGTGGCCCTGGATGCGCGCCAGGCCGATGACCGGCCAGGCGTTGCGGATCTGCCGGGTAAGCTGCGCCAGCGTGGCGTACTGGGCATCGGTGTAAGGCAGGTCGTCAGTGCCTTCGAGCTCGATGCCGATGGAAAAGTCATTGCAGCCTTCACGCCCGTCGAAGCTGGAGACGCCAGCATGCCAGGCGCGGTCGAGCAATGACACGAACTGGGTCACGGCACCATCGCGCTCGACGAACAGGTGCGCCGACACCGTCAGCTGGCAGATGCTCTGGAAATAGGGGTGCTCATTGGCGTCCAGGCGGTTCTGGAAGAACTCCTGAACCTTGCCGGTGCCGAAACACGCGGGCGGCAGGCTGATGTTGTGGATCACCAGCAGGGAAATCGACTCGCCCTCGGGGCGCGCGTTGAAGTTCGGCGAAGGGCAGTGGGTGATTCCGTGGAACCAGCCGGTGGCACGGTCCAATTGCATGGTGGCAGATCCTGAAAAACGCCGGGTACAGAACAGCAGTATGCCCTGCGGGCGAGGCCGTTTGCATGTGAATCATTGTAAGGGGGTCAATGCACCTGCTGTTGCCGCAGCCCTTCAAGCACCGACGCCAGCGCCCGTTCGAACAGCAAGCCGTCATCGAGCACACGCGCATCCCCCCGCTGCAACGCCTGGGCCAGGCTGCCAGTGCTCCATTCTCGCACCTTCATGCCCGTGCGATTGGCAAAGATCAGCCGATCATTGCTGTCGATACGTGCCACCAGCTTGCAGCGCAGTGTGTCGTCTTCATCGAACACCTCGACCCAGGTGCCGATACGCAGGCGCTGAACCTGGCGCAGTTGCGCGGCGAACCCATCGGCAATGTGCAAGGGCGCACAGGCCGGCTCTTCGGCGAGGGCCAGGACGATGTCCTCGGCTACCCGTACCTCTTGCAACGCCGGGTGGTCATCGGCCAATGGCGGTACGCAAGCCGAGCAGGCACGCAGGTGCAATTGCTCCAGTTGCTGGAAGAAGTCGCGGGTGGCGGACGAGTCCAGCGCCACGCCAGCCAGGCCTTCACGCAAGGCCTTGAGCAGGCCTGGCACCTGTTGCAGCAGTTGCTCGCAGGCCTGGTGCGGGGCAATGCTGACGAGCAGGGTGTCCATGGTGGCCAGGGCATCACGCCACACCTGCGAGCCTTCGCCCTGCTTGAGCCACGCCAGCAGCAGCACCTGGCTCCAGGCCTGCACCAGCATCTGTACCACCACCTGCGGCAACACCCGCCCGCGCAGACGCTGGTTGAGCACCTGCTGCACCCGCAGGCGGGCCTGCAAGGTGCGCGCCCGGCCCTCTTCGGCGTCTCGGGTGCGCTGCTCGAGCAGCTCGTTACGGCGGCGCTCGTCGTGGCTGAAGGCGAGGAATTCGTCGAGCAGTTCGGCGAACAGGCACGCGTCCTCGGTGTAATCGTTGAGCAGGCGCTGAATGATTCGCTCCACCCGCAGATGCAAACTGTCGCGCAGGCCCTCACCGCCTTGCTCCCAGCCGATCGCAGCAGCAGCGATCTCGTTGAGCAGGCGGCGGGCCGGGTGGCTGGCACGGCTGAACAATCCCTTGTCGAGCAGCGCGACCTTGAGCAGCGGGATATGCAAACGCGCAATCAGCGCCCGCAGGCTGGGCGGCAGGTTGTGGTCATTGTGGATATAGCCGAACAGCAGGCCGACCAGGTTGATCATGTCTTCATCGGCGGTGGCGATGCGCCGGCGGGTGCCACTGCGCACACTGACGCGCAACAGCAGTTGCTCAAGCTGCTGGCCGAGTTCGAAGTCATCTGCCGCTTGGGTGGCGGGTACATAGTGTTGCAGGTGCGAGAGCAGGCGCAGCAGGTCGCCGGTGCTGATCGGCTGGGCAGCGGCCACAGCCTGCAAACGCGGTGCGATCTGCCCACGCGACGGGGCCAGCAGTGCCTGCAGCGAAGCAAAAAACGCTTGCCCCGCACTGTCCGCGCCCACCTGCCCCTGTGCCTCCAGGTTTGCCGGCCGGCGCCCGGCACTCATGCGCCGGTCCTCGGCACGCCGACGCGGCGCAGGTTGCAACTCGGGCAGCACGCCGGCGGCGGCCAGCAACTGGTTGGCCTCCGCGTAAAGCACATCCACATCACGCAGCACGTAGCGCTCGAAGAGCTTGAGCAACACCAGCTTCACCCGCAGACCGACCCCCAGGTTGCGGCCCGCTTCGAGAAAATAACCGCACAGGGCAGCAGGCCCGACCGGGTTCTGCTGCTCCGCTACAGGGCGATCGAGCAAGGCCTGCAAGCGCAGGCCCAGTTGCTGGAGGGCAATGCCGTCACGCGAGAGCACCCGCGCGACCATCCCTTCAAGCGCCGATGCGCGCTCCAGTTGCGCCTTGCTGGCTGCGCTTTGCGTTTCACCCAGGCACCCCAAGGGGTCAACCTTGCCGATGCTGGCGAAGGTGTCGTAGAAGGTATCGAGAAAGCCCCGCTCGATGCTTTTGCGCTTCAGGCGCAAGTCGCGCATCGCTTCAAAATACAGGTTCTGGTCGCAGCGCTCGAAGGCCTTGTCGGCCATCTCGAACAGGGTGTCGTCGGCGTTGTCGAACAAGGCTTGCAGGCCTTGGCGCAATTGCAGTGCAGCCTTGTCGCGCACTTGCAGGAGCAATACCGGAAGGCAAGGCAGAGGCGTGCGCGCCCCTCTGTCGATGGCTGCCGCCAGCGGCACCACCTTGCCTTCTTTATGCATCCCGAACTCCTTGCAGGCTCGCTTGCCCGAGCGGGCAATAATTCGTCAAAGCTATGACGCCAAATACTGGGCACCATTATCGGCAAAAAATCTGATAGCTGCCAGCGCCGTTTCGCGTACGGGGAAATGACCCTGCTTTGCCGCAGATGCTCACACCGACCGACCAAAGGTCACCCGCCAGGGCGCTGTACACACCGGCCCCCTGCCCTATAATCGCCGGCATCTAGCTTGTGGAGCCGACCATGCCGAACCTACGCCTCGCCGACCTGACCGCCGAAATCGAAGCCAACGTGCGCCGCGCGCTGCTGGAGGACATCGGCAGTGGCGATATCACCGCGCAGCTGATCCCTGCCGAGCGCCTGGCCAAGGCGACCATCATTACCCGCGAGGACTGCGTGATCGCCGGCACCGCCTGGGTCGACGCCGTGTTCCGCCAGCTCGACCCGCGGGTAGCCGTGCACTGGCAAGTCGCCGACGGCGACCGCGCGCTGGCCAACCAGCCGCTGTTCCACCTGGAAGGCCCGGCACGCTCGCTGCTCAGCGGTGAGCGCAGTGCGCTCAACTTTTTGCAGATGCTGTCTGGCGTCGCCACGCGCGCGCGCTTTCTGGCCGACCTGGTCGACGGCACCCAGGTGCGCCTGCTCGACACCCGCAAGACCCTGCCCGGCCTGCGCCTGGCGCAAAAGTACGCAGTCACCTGTGGCGGTTGCGACAACCACCGCATCGGCCTTTACGATGCCTTCCTGATCAAGGAAAACCACATCGCCGCCAGCGGTGGCGTGCCTGAAGCGGTGGCAGCAGCGCACCGCATCGCCCCTGGCAAGCCCGTGGAAATCGAGGTCGAAAGCCTGGACGAACTGCGCCAGGCCCTGAGTGCGGGGGCGGATATCATCATGCTCGACGAGCTGACCCTGGATGAAATGCGCGAAGCGGTGCGCATCACCGCAGGCAAGGCCAAACTTGAGGCCAGCGGCGGCGTCAACGAGAGCACCTTGCGGTTGATTGCCGAAACCGGCGTCGATTACATCTCCATTGGTGCCATGACCAAGGATGTAAAGGCGGTGGACTTGTCGATGCGCTTGAGCCTCTGAAGGCGCAGAAAATTGCAGGCATGAAAAAACCGGCCAGATGGCCGGTTTTTTTCGAGCGTTGGATCAGAACGAGGCGTTGGCCAAGCCGTCCAGGTAACGCTCGACGTCCAGTGCCGCCATGCAGCCTGCACCGGCCGAGGTGATGGCCTGACGGTAGACGTGGTCGGCCACGTCGCCCGCTGCGAACACACCTTCGACGTTGGTGGCAGTGGCGTTGCCTTCACGGCCGCCATTGACCACCAGGTAGCCGTCCTTGAGGGTCAGCTGGCCTTCGAACAGCGACGTGTTCGGCGTGTGGCCGATGGCGATGAACACGCCGTCGACCTTGATTTCGTCGCTGCTGCCATCGTTGTTCTTCAGGCGCGCACCGGTCACGCCCATGTTGTCACCCAGTACTTCGTCCAGGGTGGCGTTGAGCTTGAGCTCGATCTTGCCTTCGGCCACGCGGGCGTTGAGCTTGTCGACCAGAATCTTCTCGGCACGGAAGGTTTCGCGACGGTGAACCAAGGTCACCTTGCTGGCGATGTTGGCCAGGTACAGCGCCTCTTCAACCGCGGTGTTGCCGCCACCGACAACGGCTACTGGCTTGTTGCGGTAGAAGAAGCCGTCACAGGTAGCGCAGGCCGAAACACCCTTGCCCATGAAGGTTTCTTCCGACGGCAGGCCCAGGTAGCGGGCGCTGGCGCCAGTGGCAACGATCAGCGCGTCGCAGGTATAGGTGCCACTGTCACCTTGCAGGGTGAATGGTTTGTTGGCCAGGTCGACAGCGTTGATGTGGTCGAAGACGATCTCGGTCTCGAAGCGCTCGGCGTGCTCTTGCATGCGCTGCATCAGGGCTGGGCCAGTCAGGCCATGGGGGTCGCCCGGCCAGTTGTCGACTTCGGTGGTGGTCGTCAGCTGGCCACCGGCCTGCATGCCGGTGATCAGCAGCGGCTTGAGGTTGGCACGGGCGGCATAGACTGCGGCGCTGTAACCGGCAGGGCCGGAACCGAGGATGATGACGCGCGAATGACGTACTTCAGACATGTCGAACTCCTGTCGAGCCGGCCGCACGGGGCCAGCATCGGTGTGCCGGCGGTGCCAGCTGGAATTTAAAAAGGACCCACGCAACCTTGGGGAAGGCTACAACGCGTCGGTCCAGAACCTAAAAGTTGAGCGCACTGTAGCGAGGTCGCAAAGATTAAGGAAATATCCTTCGACAATCCACCTCATAGGCATCGTCTATTCAGCAATTTCATTCACGAAAAACGCCCTGATGCTTTTGTTACAGCCGGTTTCGCCGACATCGCCCGCCTTTCGTCGGCGCAACAAACTCGGTAAGGTCAGCGCGTTTTCCTTATGTTCGGAGTGTCTCGATGCAAGCCCCTGTCCTCTCTGGCCCCCAGTATCTGCGCGAAGGCCTGAAACTGGTGCTGAGCCCGAACCTGCGGTTGTTCGTGCTGCTGCCCCTGGCCGTCAACCTGCTGCTGTTCGGCGGCCTGATCTACTTTGCCGGCCACCAGTTCAGTGTGTGGGTCGACGCGCTGATGCCGACCCTGCCAAGCTGGTTGAACTTCCTCACGTACATTCTCTGGCCACTGTTCGTCGCCCTGGTGGTGCTGATGGTGTTCTTCACCTTCACCCTGGTCGCCAACGTCATTGCCGCGCCGTTCAATGGTTTTCTGGCCGAAAAGGTCGAAGTGGTGGTGCGCGGCGAAGACAATTTCCCCGCGTTCAGCTGGGCTGAGCTGGTGGCCATGGTGCCGCGCACCTTTGGCCGCGAGATGCGCAAGCTGGGCTACTTCCTGCCCCGGGCGATCGGCCTGTTCATCCTGTCGTTGATCCCGGTGGTCAACGTGATCGCGGCGCCGTTGTGGCTGATTTTTGGGGTATGGATGATGGCTATCCAATACATCGACTACCCGGCGGACAACAACAAGATGAGCTGGCAGGACATGCTCGCCTGGCTGCGCCAGAAGCGCTGGCAGTCGCTGGGCTTTGGCGGCATCACCTACCTGGCGCTGATGGTGCCGGTGGTGAACGTGCTGATGATGCCGGCAGCGGTGGCCGGTGCCACCCTGTTCTGGGTACGCGAGCGTAACTGAGCCTGGCACGCGCTGTTGTAGGAGCGGCCTTGCGTCGCGAAAGGGTCGCGTAGCGGCCCCCGGATTTCAGCGTCGCCGCTAATATCGATGGGGCCGCTACGCGACCCTTTCGCGACGCAAGGCCGCTCCTACAACAACAACAACAACAACAATCACTGAGCCAGGCGGCTGGAAAACTGCCCCACCACGTCCACCACCCGCTTCGCTCCGTCCTGAATCTCGACGATCACGTTGCCGGTCTCATCGGCAAGCGCCAGCCCCTGCTCGGCCTGGCGCTTGCTGGTGTCGATGATCGCCACCGCAGCCTGGGCCAATTGCTCGTTCTGCTGCACGACCCTGGCAATCTCTTCGGTGGCAGTGCTGGTACGCGAGGCCAGCTGGCGTACTTCGTCGGCGACCACAGCAAACCCCCGCCCCTGCTCCCCCGCACGGGCTGCCTCGATGGCGGCGTTGAGCGCCAGCAGGTTGGTCTGCCCGGCAATGTCGCTGATGGTCTTGATGATCGAGCCGATCACCCGCGACTGAGTGTCCAGCGCCTGGATACCCTCGGCCGCCTCCTGCATCGACGCCTCCAGCCCACGCATGACGCTTACGGTTTGCGTCACCACCTCGGTGGCCTTGCGCGCGCTGGTGTCCGTGCCCAGCGAAGTGTTGAAGGCGATGTCCGCCGCCTCGGCAACCGCCTGCTCCTGGTTGACCTGGTCGGTGATCACGGTGGCGAACTTGACCACCTTGTACAGCACGTCATGGGCATCAAAGATCGGGTTGTAGGACGCCTCCAGCCACACTACCCGGCCATGGGCGTCGACGCGCTTGAAGCGCTCAGCGATGTATTCGCCCCGGCGCAGCTTGTCCCAGAACGCCTGATACCCTGCCGAATTGGCTTCTGCAGGCTCACAGAAGATGCGGTGATGCTTGCCGCAGATCTGCTCGAGACGGTAGCCGACCGCGGTCAGAAAACGTTCGTTGGCAGTCAGAATGGTGCCATCGAGGCCAAATTCGATCACGGCGGTCGAGCGCATCAATGCCTTGATCAGGCTTTCGTGCTCGCGTGAGGTTTCGATGGTGCGGGTAAGGTCGCTCGAGTGCAGGGTGAAATACTTGAGGCGCCCTTCGCTGTTCTTGACCGGCTGCAGGATGGAGCGCAGCCAGGCTTCCTGGCCATTGCCACGCAGCAGGCGGAACGCCCCGTTGAGGTGCTCGCCACGGCTAATGGCACTTTTCATGCGCTGATAGAAATCCAGCGTCTTCACATGGGCCGGGACAATGTCTTCGAGTTTGCGTCCAAGCAGTTGGTCGGCACGGTAGAGCATCTCGCTCTCGAAGTTGCCGTTGACCATCTCGATCCGTCCTTGGGGGTCGAGCTGGAGCACCAGCATCTCGCTGTCGAGGCTGCTCTTGACCTGTTCGACCGACAGCAGGTCTTCACGCAGTTGCTGGATTTCTTGCTTGAGCTTGTTGTTGAACATTCCCGCTCTCCTGGAGCGCAGCACGTAATCGAATGCATCTTCATCGGCTGGTGGTGGCAGGTTCTTGAGCACCCTGCAGGCAAATATTCACACCGTTGAAACAACCGGCGATCAGGCGTCACCTGCACGTCACAAGGCCGTCACATGCGCGCAATGCTGCAGGCGGACACTTTTTGTCATGAATACACCCGCCCTGCGTATCACCCTCGTCAGCGAAACCTTCCCACCGGAGATCAACGGTGTCGCCAATACCCTTGGCCGCCTCAGCGAAGGGTTGCGCCAACGCGGGCATGACATCGAGATCGTGCGCCCACGCCAAGCCGGCGAAGCGCCGGTGCAAAACGACCCGCAACTGATGCTGTGCCGCGGCTGGGGCTTGCCCGGCTACCCCGGCCTGCAATGGGGCGAAGTGTCCATGCACAAGCTGCTGCGGCGCTGGCGCAGGCAACGCCCGGATGTGCTGTACATCGCTACCGAAGGGCCATTGGGGCTGAGTGCGCTGCGCGCGGCACGGCGCCTGGGGGTGCCGGTAGTCAGCGGTTTCCATACCAACTTCCCGCAGTACTCCGGCCAATATGGCTTGGGTTTGCTGGCACGCCTGCTCACCCACTACCTGCGCTGGTTCCATCGCCGTACGGCCATCACCCTGGTGCCCAGCATCAGCCAGCGCCTGGAGCTTGAACGCCGTGGCTTCGAGCGCCTGGAACTGCTGGCTCGCGGCGTCGATGCCTGCCTGTTCAACCCGGCCCGGCGCAGCCAGGTGCTGCGTGAAAGCTGGGGGCTTGGCCCGGACGATATCGCCGTGCTGCATGTCGGGCGCTTGGCGGCAGAAAAGAACCTGGGGCTGCTGCGCCCGTGCCTGGACGCGCTGAAGCAGACTTATCCACAGAAGCGCCTGCGCCTGATCGTGGTCGGCGACGGCCCACAGCGCGCCGCCCTTGAACAACAGGTGGCTGATGCCGTGTTCTGTGGCGCCCAGCGCGGTGAGGCACTGGCCGAGCACTATGCCAGCGGTGACCTGTTCCTGTTCCCAAGCCTGACCGAAACCTTTGGCAACGTGGTACTCGAAGGCATGGCTTCGGGGCTGGCGGTGGTGGCCTACGATGAGGCGGCGGCCGCGCAACATCTTCGTCATGGGCACAGCGGCGCGCTGGCCATGCCCGGGGACCAGGCGGCCTTTATCGATGCCGCCTGCTGGTTGCTGGAAGAGGAAGAAACCCTGCGCCGAGTACGCCTGAACGCCCGTCAACACGCCAGCCGCCAAGGCTGGCCGGCGATTGTCGAGCAGTTCGAGGCCTATCTGTATGGTGCCTGCAAACAACGCGCAGGCGCGACGCAACAGGCACCGGGCACTGCGCTGGCGATCAAGCCAGGTTCGACAGCCCCGCGCGGCTGAGGAAAAACCTTAGCCCAGTGCCTTCTCGATGGCCTGAACCACGGCAGGGTCATCCGGCGCAGTGCGCGGCGAGAAGCGCGCCAGCACACGCCCGTCCTTGCCTACCAGAAACTTTTCGAAGTTCCAGCTGATGTCACCGGGGAATTCAGCCCCCTCCCCTGCCAGCAGGCGATACAGCGAGTGGCGTTGTGGCCCATTGACCTCCAGCTTGGCGCCCAAGGGGAAGCTGACACCGTAGTTGAGGCTGCAGAATTCCTGGATATCCTTCTCGCTGCCAGGCTCCTGGCCGGCAAACTGGTTGCAGGGCAGCCCCAGCACGCTGAAACCCTTGCCCTTGAACTGCTGTTGCAGCTTTTCCAGCGAAGCGTATTGCGGCGTCAGGCCACACTTGGAGGCAACGTTGACCACCAGCACCACTTGGCCCTTGAACGGTGCGAGGGGCAGTTCCCCGCCGTTCAGTGCCTCCAACTTCAGGTCGTGAAATGCACTCATGATGTAATCCCCTCTCAGGTTCCCGATGGCCGCGTGGGCGAAACCCGCCCAATAAAAAAGCGCTCGTCCAAGCCGTCCACCTCCCATTGGGAAGGCAAATGGCTTGCCCGAGCGCCTGGCGACTCTCTGAGCTTAGCGCAGAAAATCAGTGGTGATGGCCACCTTCACCGTGGATGTGACGGTGAGCGATTTCTTCTTCGCTGGCATCACGCACGTCGACAACCTTGACCTGGAAGGTCAGGCGCTGGCCGGCCAGCGGGTGGTTGCCGTCAACGGTAACGTCGTCGCCGTCGAGGTCGCGAATGGTGACGATCTGCATCTGGCCATCCGGCGCCGAGGCGTGGAACTGCATGCCGACTTCCAGCTCGTCGACGCCTTCGAACAGGCTGCGGTTCAGGGTGCTGACCAGCTCGGCCAGGTATTCACCGTACGCGTCTTCCGGCTCGATGGAGACATTCAGCTCGTCACCGGCCTGTTTGCCTTCCAGGGCTTTTTCCAGGCCCGGGATGATGTTGCCGGCACCGTGCAGGTAAACCAGCGGCGCGCCACCGGCGGAGCTGTCGATGGTCTCCCCGGCGTCGTTGGTCAGGGTATAGTCGATGGAGACAGCCTTGTTGGCGGCGATCAGCATGGGGCAAGACCTTTTGCAAAAGTATGTAGAGCGGACAAGTGTAACCAAGCCATCGCCCGATTGCGAACGCGCCTCGGCCGAGGAACAGCCCATCAGTCGGATCACTGGCTTCCATCAGGACGAAGAAGGCCACTGGGTGGTCGAGTTGTCGTGCGGCCACACCCAGCACCTTCGCCACCAACCCCCTTGGCAGGCGCGCCCGTGGGTGCTCGATGCCGCTCAGCGCCAGCAGCGCATCGGCCAGGCTTTCGCCTGTGGCTGGTGTGCACAGGGGGCCGATAGCGCTACCCTTGGCCGTTGATTCCTTGCACCGCTTTATTTCGAGAAGCACGCATGCAAACATTTTTCATTGCGCCGACCGACTTTGGTGTCGGCCTGACTTCAATCAGCCTGGGCCTGGTTCGCACCCTTGAACGCGCAGGCCTGAAGGTCGGTTTTTTCAAGCCGATCGCCCAGCCTCACCCCGGCGATACCGGCCCCGAGCGCTCCACCGAACTGATCGCACGGACCCACGGCATCAAGCCGCCCAAGCCTTTGAGCCTGGCGCACGTCGAGCGCATGCTCGGCGATGGCCAACTTGACGAACTGCTCGAAGAAATCATCCGCCTGTACCAGCAAGCCTGCGTGGGCAATGACGTGGTAGTGGTCGAGGGCATGGTGCCGACCCGCCACGCCAGCTACGCGGCGCGGGTCAACCTGCACTTGGCCAAGAGCCTGGATGCCGAGGTGATTCTGGTGTCGGCGCCGGAAAACGAGGTCCTCAGCGAGCTGTCCGGCCGGGTCGAGCTGCAGGCCCAGCTGTTCGGCGGCCCACGCGACCCGAAAGTGCTCGGGGTGGTTCTCAACAAGGTGCGCACCGAAGAAAGCATGGCGGACTTCGCCACGCGCCTGCGCGAGCACTCGCCATTGCTGCGCGGCAACGACTTCCGCCTGCTGGGCTGCATCCCTTACCAGCCCGAGCTGAACGCCCCGCGCACCCGCGATGTGGCCGACCTGCTTGGCGCCCAGGTGCTCAACGCCGGGGACTACGAGCAGCGGCGCATGAGCAAGATCATCATCTGCGCACGCACCGTGGCCAACACCGTGCCATTGCTCACCCCTGGCACCCTGGTGGTGACCCCGGGTGACCGTGACGACATCATTCTGGCCGTGAGCCTGGCGGCGATCAATGGCGTGCCCCTGGCCGGCCTGCTGCTGACCAGCGACAGCAAGCCCGATGCGCGCATCCTTGGCTTGTGCCGCGGCGCCCTGCAAGCCGGCCTGCCGATTCTTTCGGTGAGTACCGGTTCGTACGACACGGCCAACCAGCTCAATTCACTGAACCGCGAGATCCCCGTGGATGACCGCGAGCGTGCCGAGTTCATCACCGATTTCGTCGCCAGCCACCTCGACGCTGCCTGGCTGCATCAGCGCTGTGGCACGCCACGTGAGCTGCGTCTGTCGCCTGCGGTGTTCCGCTATCAGTTGATTCAACGCGCACAACAGGCCAACAAGCGCATCGTCCTGCCCGAGGGCGCCGAGCCGCTGTTGGTGCAGGCGGCGGCGATCTGCCAGGCCCGTGGCATCGCGCGTTGCGTACTGCTGGCCAAGCCCGAGGCCGTCGAAGCCGTTGCCCGCGCCCAGGGCATTACCCTGCCGCCAGACCTGGAAATACTCGACCCGGAGCTGATTCGCGGGCGCTATGTCGAACCGATGGTCGAGCTGCGCAAAAGCAAGAACCTTAATGCGCCCATGGCCGAGCAGCAGCTGGAAGACCCGGTGGTGATCGCCACCATGATGCTGGCCCTGGATGAGGTCGACGGCCTGGTCTCGGGCCTGGTGCACTCCACCGCCAACACCATCCGCCCGGCCCTGCAGCTGATCAAGACGGCGCCAGGTGCCAGCCTGGTGTCTTCGGTGTTCTTCATGCTGTTCCCCGAGCAGGTGCTGGTGTACGGCGACTGCGTGATGAACCCGCACCCCAGTGCCGCAGAACTTGCAGAAATTGCCCGGCAGAGCGCCGAATCGGCACAGGCCTTCGGCATCGCGCCGCGGGTGGCGATGATCAGTTATTCAAGTGATTCGGCGAGCGATGAAGAAGTCGAGAAGGTCCGCGAAGCGACACGCCTGGCACAAAGCGCGGAGCATGATCTGCTGATCGATGGGCCGTTGCAGTATGACGCTGCGGCCAACCCGGCCATCGCCCGGGAACTGGCACCAAACAGCCCGGTTGCCGGGCGAGCCACGGTGTTCGTCTTCCCCGACCTCAATACCGGCAACACCACGCACAAAGCGGTGCAGCGCAGTGCCGATGGGGTCAGCCTGGGGCCGATGCTGCAGGGGTTGCGCAAGCCGGTGAACGATTTGCCGCGCGGGGCTCAGGTGGACGATATCGTGCATACCATCGCCCTGACGGCGATTCAGGCCAGCGTCGTGCGCTGAAGCCTTGGGGCTGCTTGGCAGCCCCAAGGCGACCCTTATGACTTACGGATACTGCTGAACCTGCCCTTGCTGGTCATACTGCTGACCTGGGATCGGCTTCAGGTTGACCTCCACGCGACGGTTCTGTGCCCGGCCGTTGGCGTCGCCGTTGCTGGCGATCGGCTGGTCCGGGCCCATGCCACGTACCGAAATACGCGAAGCATCCACACCCTGCGAAGTCAGGTAGGTGCTGACCGCCTGCGCGCGGCGCTGGGACAGGTCCATGTTGTGCTGACGGCTGCCGGTGCTGTCGGTGAAGCCGACCACTTCGATGGTGTTCTGGTTGAACTGCTTGAACGAGCCGGCCAAGTTGTTCAGCGGCGAGTAGAAGCTTGGCGCGATGTTGGCCGAGTCGGTGGCGAAGGTGATGTTGCCTGGCATGATCAGCTTGATCTGGTCGCCCTGGCGCTGCACCTCGACGCCGGTATTGGCCATTTGTGCACGCAGTGCGGCTTCCTGCTTGTCGGCGTAGTAGCCGTAACCGGCTGCTGCGGCACCCACTGCGGCGGCGCCGATCAGCGCACCTTTACCCCGGTTGTTGTGGTCGATGGCGGCACCGGCGACAGCGCCGGCCAACGCGCCCAAGCCGCCGTACTTGGCGGTCTTGCTCATCCCCGTGGAGCCCTGCGCCTGACCCTGGTTGTCGTACGGGTTCTGGCTTGCGCAGCCAGTCATCAGGGCTGCAGCGGTTGCGACGATAATCAGACGACGCATGGTGAACATGGACAAGCTCCTACTGAAATTCATAAATGCGGCAGACCGCGAATGGATCTATGCCAGCCTTGGATTGCCAAGCGGCAGAAAAATTCCATGAACACGTTTTCACGCGGGTTCATGCCCGAACGAACGGGTTCTCGCGCATCTCGTCACCCAGGCGGGTATCTGGCCCGTGGCCTGTGACCACGATGGCCGTTTCATCCAGCCGGTACAACCGCTCCTTGATCGAACGAACGATAGCCCGCTGATCACCGCCCCACAAATCGGTGCGGCCAATACCGCGACGGAACAGAGTATCGCCGGCAATCAACAGCTTGGCATCGGCGAACCAGAAGCTCATCGAGCCGGGCGTATGCCCCGGGGTATGCAAGGCTACGCCACAACCACAGGCCAGTTCCTCGTCATCGCTCAGCCAGCGGTCTGGGGCAGGCACCGGGGTGTAAGGCACGCCGAACACCTGGCACTGCATCTCCAGGTTGTCCCACAGCGACTGGTCGTCTTTGTGCAGGTGCAATGTCGCGCCAGTCAGTTCCTTCAACTTGCCCGAGGCGAGGAAGTGATCGAAATGCGCGTGGGTGTGGATGATGCTTACCAAGGTCAGGCCATGGGCTTGCAGGCGGGCGAGGATCTTCTCCGGGTCACCGCCTGGGTCGACGACGATGGCCTTTTTGCTCAGCGGGTCGCCGATCAGGGTGCAATTGCACTGCAGGGGGCCTACGGGGAAGGTTTCGCGGATGAGGGCTGAGGATAGATTTTCCATAGGGACCATTATTCAAAGAGGGTTTGTACGCGAGCCAGTGCATCAAGGATGACCACCTCGGGCACAGCCTCGACACGCTGGGCCTTTCTGGCCTCCAGATCCACTGTGCGTATCTGGTTACAGAGCATGACCCCTTGCGTCTGCGTACCCGCGCCGCTAAGCGTCACTGCGAACCCTGCATGCCTTGCGAAATCCCCACCCTGGGAGATCGGCACGATCACTGCGAGCCCCGCAGCATTGAAGGCCGAGGGTGTAAGCACCAATGCGGGTCGCCCTGCGCCTTGCTGCTCTCGTCCGACAGTGGGATCAAGGTTGATACGAACAATATCGCCTCGGGCGAATTTAACCCGCTTCACACTTCACGCCCCACTGGGCGCATCGCGCTCCAGGCGGCCATGTCCTCTGGCTCCGGTGCCGTCAGATCACACTGAGCCATCAATTCTTCAAGGGTGTATTTAGGTTTGGACCTGACAGGCTTGAGCACCAGCGTTTCACCCGCCGTATCCAAGCTAAGGGTTGAGCCGACACCAAGGTGCAGCTGCTTGAGCACCGCTGCAGGGAGGCGAATGGCCGCGCTATTGCCCCACTGCTGAATCTTGATCTGCATAAGTATCTCCCAAGGTAGATACATACTAGAAATCCTCCATGCGATTGCAAGTGAAATGTAGAAACGTCGTATCTACATTGTCACTCGCCTGGCTGGAAAAAAAGCCCAGCTACCACAAGAAGGAAATCCCTTACATCGTCTTGGGAATCGACGCTGGGGCCGCAATAAAAGGCAACACCTGATCACGCGAAATGGCCACGTGAACGATCAAGGCAAAAACAACCTGAACAACCCGCCCCCAAGCGCCCCGCCATTGGAAATCTCGATGCGCCCCTTCACCCCATCGCTCTCATGCAGCGCCGCGATCCGCGCAGCGAAGTACAGGCCCAGGCCAGTACTGCCACTGTGTGAATCGATCCCCTGAATGAACTCTTCCTGGCGTTCGAGCATGCGCTGTGGATAACCCGGGCCGTCATCGTTGACGCAGATCACCAGTTGGTTGGCCTCTTCCTCGATGCTGATCAACAAGGCATGCCCGGCAAAACGGGTGGCGTTGGTGATGACGTTGGCGATCACCGACGCCACCAGTTCGCGGTCGAAAAAGCCCAACGGGTTGTCGGTGTCGATACGCCAGGTGGCGAGGATGTCGTTGTGCTTGAGTACTTCCTGATGGGCAGCCAACTGGGCTTCGATGAAGTCATCCAGCTCGTGGTAGTCCGGGCAGACCGGCAGCTGGTTGACACCCAGTTTGTACAGCCCCAACAGCTGCACCAGCATACCGTTGAGGTGGCGGAACTCGTGCTCCATCACCCCTTGCTCGGTGCCAGTGCGCAACTCTTCGGGCAAGCGCGCCAGCCACTGGTCATGGGACTGGATCAGCGCTGACAGGGAGTTTTTGAGGTCGTGCACGGTGGAGGCGATCACCGTGGAAAAATCCAGCCCCTGATTGTCTTGATTCATGCGCCGAACACTCGGATGTGCAGTTTGCCATAGCGGTCATAGCGGTTGTCGCTGGCCGGGATGCCGGCAACGCTGGTCAAGGCGTTGCGGCATTCCTGCATGATCGCAGGCTGTGGGTCATCCCCCCCGATGCGCAGCAGCGCCTGGGCGGTGTTGAGGGCGATGCTGATGTTCTTCGGTTGCAAGGCCAAGGCCTTGCGGAACAACTGCAGCGCTTCGTCGAGCTGACCTCCCTGGTAACTACGCACTCCCTGGCGGTTGAGGGTTACGGCTTCGGTGATCGCATTGAGTACGGCCGGATCATCCGTCAGCTTGGCCACCTTCTGCATGACCTTGGGGTCATCGCCATAGCTTTCCACACAGCTTTTGAGCACCCCAATCGCGGCCGCTTCCTGCCCTGACGCCTGCAGTTGGGCAGCCACTGTCAGCGCAGCATCGACCGAGAAGAACTGTTCCATCTTGTCCAGACGCTGCATGGCCTGCTCGGTGAGCTTGGCGGCCGTCTCGGCGTCACCGGCCTGCTGCAGGCTCGCGGCTTTCATCATCCGGGCGCGCACCTGCAAGCCTTGATCCTCGGGGTTTTCCTTGGCCACTTCACTGAGCACGGTGTTGATCTCGACGCGGGTCCGGGCGTCCAGGCCAAAGCCTGCGTTCTTGCTCATCAAGGCCTGCACCAGGCCAAGGTTGTTCTCGGCATCCTTGTAGCGCGAACTCTGCCCCTGGTTCACTGCATGGCGGAACGCTTTCGAGGAGGTTTCAAAGTCCTCGTTGCCCAGCGCCAGCTTGCCCAGCGTGGCCTGCCGGCGTACCGACAGCGGCGACAGGCGCACTGCTTCTTCCAGCATGTTCTGCGCGCGCTTGTTCTCGCCCTGCGCCACCAGCACTTCGGCCATGCCGTCGTACAGGCCCGGCATGATCGGGAAGGCCTTCAGTGCCTGCTCGTACACGCCCTGAGCCTGGGCATTCTGGCCACGCTTGTGCATCAGGCTGCCCAGCGCCGAGTACACCCACGGCTGCGGGCGGCTGGCGAGAATGGCCTTGAGGAACTTTTCCAGCTCGTCGAAGCGATTGAGGTTGCGCAGGGCATCGGCCCGGTAGCGCAGGCACAGAGGGGCGAAGCGCGGGTCCTTCTTGCACAGCTCGGCGCAGGCCGCCAGGACTTCGGCCGGGCGACCGCGGTCCAGGGCCTGGAGGATCGGCTTGAGCAAGGTCTTGCGCTGGAACAGCTTCTCGACGCGCTGGGCCAGGCCTACCCGGTTGAACGGCTTGGTCAGGTAGGCATCGGGCTCATGCTCGATGGCACTGAGGACGATGGCCTGGCTACTCTCGGCCGTCACCATGATGAACACGCACTCATGGCTGATGTGCTTGTCGAGGATCAGGTCTTCGAGCACCTGCTGGCCGTTCTTCTTGCCGTCGCCCAGGTGGAAGTCCTGCAGGATGAAGTCATAACGTTTCTGCGCGCACATGCGCAGGGCCTGCTCGCCGCTGTCGGCAGTGTCCACGTCGCGCACACCCAGCTCGCGCAACATGGAACGTGTCGACGTACGAAAGTCGGTGAAGTCGTCGACGATCAGAAAGCTCTTTTGCCCGTACTGCAGCATCAACACGACCTGTATTGGGATGATTGAAAAATCGCGCAAGGCGATGCATACCACCGAATGCTGTATCGGCAGCCGGTCGGGAAAGATGAGGGTTGAGCATGCAGCGCGCTAAACAATTGCGCGCAGTGGCCTCAAGCCATTACTTTAGCGAGCAAACCCCGCGAGGGCTACCTCAGGCCAGCAAGCCCAGCGATTTGGCCTTGGCCACCGCTTGCGTCCGGCGCTCGACGCCCAGCTTGCTGTTGATGTGGCTGGCATGGGTCTTGACGGTATGCAGCGAGATAAACAGCCGCTCGCTGATCTGCTGGTTGGAACACCCCTGCGCGATCAGCTCAAGCACAGCCCGCTCCCGACCACTCAACGCCTCGCCGCTGCCGCTGCTGACCACAGGTAATGGCGGCAGGCGCTTGAGCAGTTCGGCCTGCACCGCGCAACCGGGGTGCGCTGCAAGCTGCTCGTGCAGCCACTGTGGGTGTTTTTCGAGCAACGTTTGGAAGGGGTGCAGCACGCCGCCCTGCGCGGCTTCGAGCGCCTTGGGCAGCAGCCCGGCAGCTTGCGCGTCACGGCCCTCCCCTAGCAGCAGGGCAACCCACTGGCACAGTGCACTGACGGCCAGCAGCATGCCGCCACTGGCCAAACCCCGTTCGACCAGCCCAGACAGGCGCTGAATAGATTCATCTGTACGCAGCTGGATACGCGCCAGCAACGCCTGCTGCAGTTCGATATGCAGTGGCAGCAACGGGTGAAACTCCGGGGCCGCTGCGGGCTGCTCGCCGCCGTAGGTCTGCCCCAGCCGCAGCAACCACGACTCGGCAAGGTCGGTACGCCCTTGCGCCAGCCACAGCTCGCACTTGACCAGGGTAATCATGGCCAGGTAGTAGATCGGCGGAACATCCCAGATGTGCATCAGCCGCTCCGCCTCGGCCAGCTCGGCGAACGCTTCGGCGAAGTGGCCCTCACGGCCATCGAGCGTCGCAATCACACAGTGGCCGATCAGCACGCTGATGTCCCGGCAGGCCCGCGCTTCACCCAGCCCCGCACGCAGGCGCGCACGGCCTTGGGCGGCTTGCAGGCGCGAAACCAGCAGGTAGCCCTCGTACAGGGTCAGCCGCGCCCGCACCGCATACAGGCGCTGCCCCGACAGCCCCTGCAGGCGCTGCAAGCCTTGGCGCACTTCGTCCAGGGCCCGCAACACTTCACCACGGGCATGCAGCACCCGCGCCCGATCATAGTGCGCCAGGGCCTCGAACAGCGGGTTGCCGACACGCTGGGCCAGCTCCAGAGCTTCGCGGTTCCAGCCCCGCGCATGCCAGAAGTCGGCATCGGCAATGGCCAGGTTGGACAGTGTCGACAGGCACACCAGGCGCTGGCCATAACGCTTGCACGGCAGGCTTTGCAGCGCTTCACCGCAATAAGCCAAGGTGCGCTCGCGATCACCCCGACCGCGCGCGATGACGCCGCTCAGCGCCAGCCACTGGGCCAGCATCGACTTCTGCGCGGTCGCCGACGGCGCAGGCAGAAAACGGCTGAGGTAACCGGCCAGTTCTTCGGCCGCATCCAGCTGGCAAGCCAACCCCAACGCCCAGCTATACAGCACGATCAGCCGCGGCGTGCTGATCAGCAAGCTTTCTGGGAGGTCCATCTTCCAGCGCAGCAGCATGCCGACGTTCTGCTCGGCCAGCAGCTGCTCCTCGGAAAGGCTCTGCACCAGGTCGGCAGCCACATCGAGGTGGCCGGCACGCAGCGCCTGTTCAACCGCCTCGTCCAGCAAGCCTTGCCCCTCGAACCAGCGGCAGGCACGCAAGTGCAGGCCCGCCAGCGGTTCGCTGGCCTGGCGGCTACGCAGCAGGTCAGAGAACAGGTGGTGGTAACGAAACCAGTGACCGTGCTCGTCCAGCGGTACCAGAAACACCTGGTGAGCCTGCAGGAAGCGCAGGATCGCGGTACTGTCCTCGCGGCCACGCAGGGCATCGCAGAGCGGCGCACAGAAGCGCTCCTGGCACGCCGTTTCGTAGAGAAAGGCCTGTACGTCCGCCGGCAGGATCTCGATGACTTCTTCCAGCAAGTAATCGCGTATCAGCCCTTCGCCGCCATGCAAGGCGTGGGGCAAGGCATGCTCATCGCCTGATTCGCTGGCCGCAAGCTGCCAGAAGCGTAGCCCGGCCACCCAGCCGTCACTGCGCTGGATCAGGTTGTCCAGTGCCTGGCCACGCAGGCCGGTGGGTTGGCGGCCGATTACCGCCAACGACTCGTCAGGCGTCAGGCGCAGCTCCTGCTCGTTGAGTTCGACCAGTTGCCGGGACAGACGCAAGCGCGCCAGGTGCCAATCCGGGCGCTGGCGGCTGGTGATCAACAGCACTAGGCCATTGGGCAAGTGATTGAGGAAAAACTGCAGGCAACTGTCGAGTACCGGCCCTTGCGCCAGGTGATAGTCATCCAGCACCAGCAGCAGGGGCGTATCGGCCTGCAGGTACTGCGCCAGCTCGTCGAGCAGGCCGTCGATCCACTCCTCGAAGGCGAATGGCTGGTGACGCTGGCGCATTTTCAGCAAGCCCATGGCCTGGCCACCCAAGGCGGGGCAGTACTGCTGCAGGCCTTCGAGCAGCCGCTCGAGAAAACGCCCGGGGTCGGCATCGCGCTGGCTCAGGCCAAGCCAGAGGCTTCGCCAGTGCTCGGGCAGTGCTTCGCAGAACTCGATGGCCAACGAGCTTTTACCAAAGCCCGCCGGCGCGTTGACCAGCAGCAACCGCCCATTCAGGCCTGCTTGAAGGCGCTGGCACAGACGTGCACGCGGCACATGGCCGTCCGGCAGCGGTGGCCGGAAGAAACGCCCGCCCAGCAGGCCGAGGGCCTGGCTGGCGAATCCATGCGTACGGGACAGATCTGTCATGGCCGGCTCATTCTGATGGGAAGACAACGGCGATACGGATGCTTGCGAGACTAGCGGGTAACGCAGCGCATTTGAAGATGATGGGCGCAATTGCGCTGTAAAAGACTACGACAAAAAGCAACAACCCTGATGGACGAGCACTAGGCCGGGGCTTTGGCGGAATATTCACCGGCCTTATCGCGGCCCTGCAGGTGGCCGCGAATTGCGCAGTGGCTGAACAGAAACGCCCCGGCAAGCCGGGGCGTTCTGGGGATCACACGGAGTTGCAGGTTATCAGCTCAACGAATACCCGACTGACGCAGGGCCGCTGGCTGGAAGTCGGCTTTGCTGGCACTGAAGCCAAAGTCGTAAGCGCGCTTCTCTTCGTTCTTCATGCCCAGCGCCAGGTAACGCCCCGACTGCAGGTCGTAGATGGTTTCCAGGGTGTACCAAGGCACCTCTTTGTTGTAATACGGCTGGGAATGGGCTTCGGAAACGCGCCACAGCTGGCCACGACCGTCGTACTGGTCGATCACTGCAGCCTGCCAGGTGTCTTCATCGATGTAGAAGTCACGCTTGGCGTAGATGTGCCGCTGGCCCGGTTTGAGGGTTGCGACCACGTGCCAGACGCGGCGCAGCTCGTAACGGGACAGGTCCTGGTTGATGTGCCCGGCCTTGATGATGTCGGTGTACTTCAGCTTGGGGTCATCCAGCTTGAAAGCGTTGGAGGCGATGTACAGCTCCTTCTTGCCTTCCAGCTTCCAGTCGTAGCGGTCTGGCGCCCCGTTGAACATATCCAGGTTGTCCGAGGTACGCAGGCCGTCGGCAGCGGTACCCGGGCCGTCGTACGACACTTGCGGTGCCTGGCGTACGCGACGCTGGCCGGCGTTGTAGATCCACGCCTTGCGCGGCTCCTTCACCTGGTCGAGGGTTTCGTGCACCAGCAGCACCGTCCCGGCCAGACGAGCGGGCGCGGTCACTTCCTGCTTGAAGTAGAAGAGGATATTGCCCGGGTTGCTCGGGTCGTAATCCTTCATCTTGTCGCGGAAGACGAACTGGTCGGAGAAGTACACCGGGTTGAAAGAGCCGTTCTGCTGTGGCGTTGCCTGGGTTACCAGGCGGCTGACACTGCCCCCCCGGTAGCGGGTAATGTGGTTCCAGATCACTTCCAGGCCGCTTTTCGGGATCGGGAACGGCACCGCCGTGTCGAAGTTGTTCAAGCCGTTGCCGCCTTCCACCAGCGTGGTCTGGGTGGCGTTTTTCTTGATGGCGGCGAACACGTCGGCAGGTACCGTGGAGCCACGATGGGTCTTGAATACCGGGATCCTGAAGCTGTCCGGGTAGCGTTTGAACATGGCCAGCTGGCCCGGCGAAAGCTTGTCCTTGTACTGATCGGCGTTCTGCGCAGTGATGGTGAACAGCGGCTTGTCACTGCCATACGGGTCGGCCAGGAAGCCCTTGCCGTCGACGCTACCCGCCGTCTTCGACAGCGGCTCCCACGGGCCGATCGAGCCATCGGCGTTGCCGGCCTTTTCGGCGCCCATCGGCGTCAGGGTACTGCCCAACTTGGCCGCCTCGTCGGCGGATACCGCAGCCATGACGCTGGTCGCCAGCAGGGACAGGCCCAGTACACCGGCTTGCAGCAGACTTCTGGTCTTGTTCATGTCGTGTCGTCCTGAATCAGTATTCTTAGAAGTTCACGCCGAAGCTGAGGGCGACGAAGTCGCGGTCATCCACGGTGCTGTACTTGCCATCGAAGAAGTTGGTGTACGACAGGCTCGCCGTATAGGTGTTCTGGTACTCGGCGTCCAGGCCCAGGCTGACGGCCTTGCGGCCTTCCTCGAAGTTGGCACCCGGGCCAGGCGAGTAGCCGGAAACGTCATGCGACCAGGCCACGCTGGGCTTGAGGTTGACCCCGGCGAAGACGTCGTTGTAGTCCCAGATGACCCGGGCGCGGTAACCCCAGGAGGTGCTGGTGGTGTAGCCGTCGTTCTCGCATTTGCGATTCAGGTTGGTGGTGGATGCCCCAGCACCCGCGCCAGCGATGGTGCTGCCATTGAGTGCCTGGCAGGTGTCCGCACCGCCGGTGGCAGGCAGCGGGCCAGGCCCGAATACCGGGTCGCGGCCGTAGCGGGTCTCGCGTGCGTTTTCCAGGCCGCCGACATGGGTGACACCCACTTCGCCCACCACGGTCATGCGGCTGGCGCCCATTACCTGGTCGAAGAAGTGCGTCAGGGTGGTCTGGAACTGGGTGATTTCCTTGCGACGGTAGCCGTGCAGGTCCTGCCCTGGGGTACCGGAGAGCAGCGACGCGTTGCTCAGGGCGCCACCAATCGGGCGAACACCGGAGAACAGGATGTCGGTGGTGTTCAGCTGTACCGGGGCGTTGGGGCGGTAGCTGACTTCACCACTCCAGGCGGTCCCTGTGGGCAGTGTGGTGGAGAAGCTCAGGCCGTACAGGCGGATGTCCTCAGGGTACTCGACGAAGTACTCGGAGTTACCGGCCACGATCAGCGGTGCCAGCGCTCGCAACTGTGCAGGCAGCGCGCTCAGGCCGGCGAACACCGACGGTGGGGCGCCAGTGGCGCTGAAGATCGGCGCGCGGCTGTGGTAGTTCATGAAGTAGGCACCGAACTCGGTGTCCAGCGGGTCGAACATGTAGCGCAGAGCCACGCCGAACTGGCCGCTGTCACGGGCATCACGGTCGGCGCCGCGGCGCACCATCACCCCTTCCTCGTTGATGTTCACGCCCTGGGTGGCGAGGAACTGCTGGGCCGCGCCCGGCACCGTGCGGCTGCTGTTGAGCACGCGCAGGTTGTCGGTACAGCCGTCGGCGATGATGTCTGGCTGGGAGAAGAACGTGCCGCAGTTGTCGACGACGGTCTGGTCCCATTCGATCTGATAGAAGGCCTCGGCCGACAGGTTATCGGTCAAGCTCTGGGAGATGTAGAACATGTTGACCGGGATCAGGCCTTCCTTGATCTCGGCTCCCGGGCGGCGGAACGCGGACACGTCGATCGGGTTGATCGAGTTGATGCCGCCGCCGATGAAGGTACTCTCACCCCAGCTGACAACCTGCTTGCCCAGGCGCACCGAGCCTGGCATGTCGCCAATCGAATAGTTGTGATAGACGAACGCATCGAGCAGTTCGGCACCGGAAGACTTGGCGCCTTCCTTGCGGTTGGAGTCGCTGATGTCCTTGAACTCGCGGCCTTCGTCCTTCAGCTCGAAGTCGTACCAGTACTTGCCGCGCACGAACACGCCGGTGTCGCCATACTTGAGTTCGAGGTCATGGATGCCCTTGAAGATCTTGGAGAACGTTTCGCCCTTCTTGAAGTTCAGGTGGCCATCGTCGGAGGTCTGCGACAGGCCTTTGCCGCCGTTGTTCACCCCGATCAGGTTCTTGTTGGGGTTGGCCGTCGACCAACTGGCGCCGATGGAGAGCGACGAGTCGAACTGGCCTTCGATTTCACCAATGTTGAAACTGACAGCGAAAGCAGGACTTGCGAGCGTGGAAGCAAGGCTGACGGCCAGGGGCAACTTGGCCCGGCGCCAGAACAGGTTTGCAGATTTCATCGACGCTACTCCATGTACTTTTTTGTTATGGCAGTGAGTCCTTTCAGAAACGGCCCGTGGGACCGGTATGCAGGCTTGCGCCTGCGGCAACACGGCTTGCGCGTGTCGCCCTCCCCCATTCCTGAAAATCCCCTGGCCTCGACTATAGCCAGCAAGGCACAGGCGCTTGATCCCTCTAAAGTGTGATTTGCGCTCCGTGCCGCCAACTCGCACGGACGTTTTTCTTCGTGACGCGCTGGCAGTGCTGAAGCATGGCGCATTTTGGCTGTTTGGCAAGGCGCCGGGCTCTCTAGCATGCGGGTCGTGTTCTGACGTACACGACCCGCATGGTGCTCACAGAGTCGACAGGAACGCGCTGTTACTGGCCTGCCACTGGACGATGTCCTGGCGGATGCGTTTCTTGTCGAGTTTGCCGACACTGGTCTTGGGAATTTCAGTAACAACGGCGATCTGGCTTGGAATTGCCCACTTGTTGATATGCCCCTCTTCGACAAAAGGCTTGAGGTGGTCTTTGAGCGACTTGGCGTCAATGGCCTGCCCGTCGCGCACCACCAGCAGGGCAAAGGGTCGCTCGCCCCACTGCGGGTCGGCGACACCCACCACCGCCACTTCGCGCACCGCCGGGTGACGGCTGATCAGGTCTTCGAGGTCAAGCGAAGATACCCACTCGCCGCCGGTCTTGATCACATCCTTGATGCGATCGCGGATATCGATGTAACCCATGCCATCGAGGGTCGCGACGTCACCGGTGTGCAGCCAGCCGCCCTGCCACAGCTCTTGGCTCTTTTCCGGCTCCTTGAAGTAGCCCATGGTCAGCCACGGGGCTCGCAGCACCAGTTCGCCCTGGGTCTCGCCATCGGCCGGGAGGAAATTGCCCTCGCCGTCGACGATCGCCGCTTCCACCAGGGGCACCGGCACGCCGGCCTTGATCCGGTAGGTGATGCGCTCATCCTCGCTGCCGGCCTGCAGTTCGTCGTTCAGGTGCGCGGCAGAAATCAACGGGCAGGTCTCGGACATGCCGTACGCCGCCGTCAGCTGGATACCGCGCGCCAGTGCAGCCTGGTACAACGACCGGTTAAGCGAACTGCCGCCGATGATGATCTTCCAGCCACCGAAGTCCTCGCCCTGGGCGCTGGGGCAATTGAGCAGCATCTGCAGGATGGTCGGCACGCAATGGGAGAAGGTGACTTTCTCTTCACGCCACAGCTTGACCAGCATGTCCGGCTCGTAGCGCCCCGGGTACACCTGCTTCATGCCAAGCATGGTGGCGGCGTAAGGGATGCCCCAGGCATGCACGTGGAACATCGGGGTGATGGGCATGTACACATCGTTGCTGCCCAGCAGGCGCACGCTGTCGATGCTGCCGGTCACCGAGGCTTCGGCCAGGGTGTGCAGCACCAGTTGCCGATGGGTGAAGTACACCCCCTTGGGGTTGCCGGTGGTACCTGTGGTGTAGAAGGTGGTGGCCACCGAGTTCTCGTCGAAATCCGGGAAGTCGTAGCGTGGGCTGGCGGCGGCGAGCAACTGTTCGTACTCGCCGACCAGGTTCGGCAGCTCGGCGGTCTTGTCCGGGCCATCGGTCAGCAGCACGGTCTTGTCGACCGTCGTCAACTGACCGGCGATGGCCTGGTAGAGCCCGACGAAGTCACTGTTGACCAGCACCACCCGGTCTTCGGCGTGGTTCATGGTGTAGAGGATCTGTTCCGGTGACAGGCGCACGTTGATGGTGTGCACCACCGCGCCGATCATTGGGATCGCGAACATGCATTCCAGGTAGCGATGGCTGTCCCAGTCCATCACCGCCACCGTGTCACCGGCCTTGACCCCGGCTTCGGTCAGGACATTGGCCAGGCGAGCGATACGCTCGTTGAGCTGTGGATAAGTCAGGCGCAACTGATCGCGATAGACGATCTCGCGGGTTTTCTCGTAACGGCTGCCGGACATCAGCAGGCGTTTGATCAGCAGCGGGTAGGCGTAGGCGCCTTCGGCGGGGTTGATGATGCGGGTCTGCAACATGGGTATCCCTTTTCTGAAAAGCGGGCCGGACAAGTCTGGATCTACTGTAGTAGCTCAATGTGACGGTCAAATCAGCCGAAGGAATGATTTGGGCCGTTGAGGTATGAGTGGCAGGCGTTGACGCGCGGTAACCGCGGGCTAGACACTGCGGCTAACCCTTTCGGGCTTTGCACCGAAACCCATGCCCCATTTCCCGCCCCGCCACCGGAGAACCCCATGCCCAGCCCGCGTCGCGCCGTGTTCCTCGATCACCAGTCCCTGGACCTGGGTGACCTTGACCTGTCGCCCTTGCAATCGCAGTTCGAGGCGTTCGAGCTGTTTGCCGCCACCCGCCCGGAGCAGGTCGCCGAACGCCTGCAGGGCGCCGTCGCGGTGATCAGCAACAAGGTCATGCTCGATGCCGCAGCCCTAGCGGCCAACCCGCAGCTCAAGCTGATCCTGGTGGCCGCCACCGGCACCAACAATGTCGACCTGGCAGCGGCCCGCGCCCAAGGCATCACGGTGTGCAACTGCCAGGGTTATGGCACGCCGTCGGTGGCCCAGCACACCCTCGCCCTGCTGCTGGCCCTGGCCACGCGCCTGTGCGACTACAACCAGGCGGTGGCTGACGGCCAATGGGCCAAGGCCAACCAGTTCTGCCTGCTGGACTTCCCCATCGTCGAGCTGGAGGGCAAGACCCTTGGCCTGCTCGGCCATGGCGAGCTGGGCGGCGCGGTGGCACGCCTGGCGGAAGCCTTTGGCATGCGCGTGTTGAGCGGGCAGATCCCCGGCCGCCCGGAGCGCGCCGACCGCATGCCGCTGCAAGACCTGCTGCCGCAAGTCGACGCGCTGACCCTGCACTGCCCACTGAACGAGCATACCCGGCACATGATCGGGGCCGACGAGCTGGCCCTGCTCAAGCCCGGTGCCCTGGTGGTCAACACCGCCCGGGGCGGACTGATCGACGAGCAGGCACTGGCCGACGCCCTGCGCCAGGGCCACCTCGGTGGCGCCGCCACCGACGTGCTCAGCGTCGAGCCGCCGGTCAATGGCAACCCGCTGCTGGCAGGCGATATCCCCCGGCTGATCATCACCCCGCACAGTGCCTGGGGTGCAGTGGAGTCGCGCCAGCGCATCGTCGGCCAGCTCAGCGAGAATGCCCAGGCCTACTTCGCCGGTCAGCCACGCCGCGTGGTCAGCTGAGCGCAGCGTTAGCCTCTGCTACACTGCGCGACTTTTTTCCAGGAGGCGTCGTCCATGGACCCGCGCAGTGAAGTGTTGCTCCGCCAGGCGGACCTGTTCCAGGGCCCGCTGCTGATCGCCGGTGCGCCCGCCGACGATCTGCTCGGCCACCTGCCCATGGCCCATGGCTGGACCTGGCATGCCGGCGACCAGGCCATGCTCGAAGGGCGCTTTGCCGGCCGCAGCCACTACGGTGTCGAACCGCCCCCGGTGGCCTTCGACAGCGCCGTGCTGTTTCTGCCCAAGTCCCGTGAGCTGGCCGCCTACCTGCTCAACGCCCTGGCGTCGCGCCTGGCCGGGCGCGATTTGTACCTGGTCGGGGAGAAACGCGGGGGTATCGAAGGCGCGGCGAAGCAACTGCAGGCCTTTGGCAAACCGCGCAAGCTCGACAGCGCCCGGCATTGCCAGTTGTGGCAAGTGACCGTCAACCAGGCGCCAGCGGCCACGCCGCTGCAAAGCCTGGCCGAGCGCTTCGAGCTCGACCTCGAAGACGGCCCACTGCAGGTGGTCAGCCTGCCGGGCGTGTTCAGCCATGGCCGCCTCGATCGCGGTACCGCACTGTTGCTCAAGCACCTCGATGGCCTACCGTGCGGGCATGTACTGGACTTCGGTTGCGGTGCCGGCGTGCTGGGTGCCACGGTGAAACGCCGCTATCCGCAAAGCCGGCTGACCTTGCTGGACGTCGACGCCTTCGCCGTGGCTGCCAGTCGCCTGACGTTGGCCGCCAACGGCCTGGAAGGTGAAGTGATCAGCGGCGATGGCATCGACGCGGCCCCCACCGACTTGAGCCTGATCCTGAGCAACCCGCCGTTTCATACCGGGGTCCACACCAACTACCAGGCGTCGGAGAACTTGCTGAAAAAATCCAGCGTTCATCTGCGAAAAGGTGGCGAAATGCGCCTGGTGGCGAACAGCTTCCTGCGCTACCAGCCGCTGATCGAAGGGGCACTGGGCAACTGCCAGGTACGCGCCGAGGCCGACGGTTTTCGTATCTACCAGGCAACACGCGGTTAAAAACAGCGCTTGCCGAAACCGATTCGGCTAGGCAGAATCCGCACCGTCCTAGGGGAGTAGTCTCCCGCGAGCACCCAGCTCGCCCGGCACGCGTCAACATACTTGGCCCACAGGCCATGGCGCGTGCGACCCGCTATGCAGCGCCTGCATAGAGAGATCCGCACAGACGGATCCGCGGTTTGACAAGACCTATGACACGCACACCTTACCCGGGGCGGGAAGGCTGTACGTGTCATAGCCGTGTCGACCCGCCCCCGTAGGAAACCTGATGCTGGAATCCCTGCTGGTCCCCACCGCCATCGTTGCCCTCGCCGAAATCGGCGACAAGACGCAACTGCTCGCGCTCATCCTCGCTGCCCGCTTTCGCAAGCCTTGGCCGATCATCGCCGGTATAATCGCCGCCACCCTGGCCAACCATGCCGCCGCAGGCGCCGTGGGTGCGTGGGTCGGCGGGTTCTTCAGCGACTCGGCGCTGCACTGGATCCTGGCCGCCAGCTTCACCGCCACTGCACTGTGGACGCTGGTGCCGGACAAGATGGATGACGATGAAAACCCCGCGCGCCGCTTCGGCCCTTTCCTGACCACACTGATTGCGTTCTTCCTGGCCGAGATCGGCGACAAGACCCAAGTGGCCACGGTGATGCTTGCAGCACAGTACCCACACCTGATCATGGTCATCATCGGCACCACCCTGGGCATGCTGATTGCCAACGTGCCGGTGGTACTGGCGGGTAACTTTGCGGCGGATAAACTGCCGTTGACGCTGATTCGTCGCCTGGCGGCTACCGCGTTCATCGTGCTGGCGGTCGTGGCCGTTTATTCGGCGATGAAAGCCAGTGGCTGGGTGGGGTAACACAAAGCTGGGGGCGCTTTGCGTTGCAAAAGGGCCGCAAAGCGGCCCCCATGGGAATGCTTACTTCTTGGCCGCCTGATACAACGGCATCACCTTCGGAATGGCTGCCTGCAACGAGGCGATACGGCTCTCGGACGCCGGGTGAGTGCTCATGAACTCAGGCGGCGCGCCTTCGGAAGCCTTGCTCATCTTGTTCCACAAGGTGATCGCGGCATTCGGGTCGTAACCGGCACGCGCCGACAGCTCCAGGCCGATCAGGTCCGCTTCGTTCTCGTTGGAACGGCTGTTGGGCAGGGTCATGGCGTAGTTCACCACGGTATCGGCCAAGGCCATGCTGCTCTGGCCCAGTCCGAAGAGGGCGCCCGCGCCTTGGCGGGCCATTTCCACACCATAGGCCTTGGACATCGCTTCGCGGCTGTGCTCACGCAAGGCGTGGGCGATCTCGTGGCCGACCACCGCTGCAATCTCGGCATCGGTCAGCTTGAGCTGGTCGATCAGGCCGGTGTAAACGATGATCTTGCCGCCAGGCCCGCAGTTGGCATTGAGCTCATCGCTCTTGATCACGTTGACTTCCCACTTCCACTGGGCAGCATCCGGACGAAAGATCGGCGCCTGGGCGATCAGCCGGTCAGCGATGACCTGCACGCGCTTGGCGTCGGCGCTGGACTTGTCCAGCACGCCTTTGTTCGACGCCTCACCGAGGGTCTGCTGGTAGGACTGGGCGTACATCTGGTTGACCTCATCGGTCGAGAGCATGCTGAACATGTATTGCTTGCGCTCGACACCGACGGCCCCGCCGCTGGTCGTATTTACCGACTGGCAGCCTGCCAGCAGGATACCGGCGCTCAACAGACTGACAACAAATGACTTACGCATGAAAACACTCCCTTTTACATGCGGCGTATCCTAGGCCTAGTCGCCCAGGCCCGCCATAGCCGCAGGGAAGAATTTTACCGGCACTGCAGCCAGCGCATCAGGCCGGGGTCAGGCACTCTGGCGCATCGAGCTTCGGGTCATTGACGAAGTGTGCCAACGCCCGCTCACGCAACGTGGCCGGCGGGCTGGCCAGCAATTCATGCAACCGCGCCATCGGCGTATCAGGGTCCAGCCAGGCCGCTCGCCCCGCCTCATCCAGAATCAAAGGCCGGCGCTGGTTCATGGCCGCCTGGGTCACCACCGCGCAACTCAACCAGACTTGGTCCTGTACCGGATACGCCTCCCACACCGCTGCGAAATACAGCGAAGCCCCCTCCCCTGGCGTCAGCCAGTACGGGCGTTTGCGCACATTACCGCGCCACTCATAGAAGCCATTGGCCGGCATCAGGCAACGGCGCTGGCGAAACGCCTCGCGGAACATCGGTTGCTCGGCAAGGGTTTCGGCGCGGGCATGGGCAGGCGTACGGGAAAGGTCGGTGAGCCAGGCCGGGGTCAGCCCCCAGCGCGCCTTGGCCAGTTGCTGCTGGCCGTCGAGCTGGCGCTGAATCAGCACAGAAGCCCCCGGCGAGATATTCCATTGGGCCGGCTGGCCGGCCGGAAAGCCCGGCAGACTGGCAAGGGCCTGGGGCCAGCGAAACAGGGCGTAACGTCCACACATGAGCGAATTCTGAACCTAGCAGATCAAGGTACCGGGATAGCTCTCCGGTTCGTCGCCAACCAGTGGCTGGGCAGCATTGTACGCATCGATCAGCTGCCGTGCGTATTCGGCCTGCTCGTCGGGCACCGCCAGCGCCAGCAAGCCCTGCATCGGTAGCTCACCGGCAGCACCGACCAGGTCGCGCCCAATCAAATGTACCGAGACACCTTCACTGGCCAGCATGCCCATCAGCATTTCGGCCTCCAGCAAACTCTCCGGCTCGTAGATTCGCTGCATCAGGCATCGTCCTCGCGTCTGACCTCAAGCATCCATTCGTCACCGTGCACCTGCAAAATGAACACCACAGGCTGGCAACACACTTGGCAATCCTCGGTGTAGCGCTGGTCGCCACCGGAAATATCGACAGTGGTTTCCACACGTTCGCCACAATAAGGGCAATCATAGAAGTCGGTTTCCAGCATCGCGGCCTCCGCGGTGACTTATGCGTATAATTGCCGGTCTGATTACAGGGCCTGCGTGTGTTCGAGCCGTTTTTCGGACCCCGTCCCTACCTTATTACCCTAGCCGTTTCCAACAAGAGAGCATGATGGGCGAATTCGATGCCATCCGACCGTACGACGACGCTGAGGTCCCTGCCGTGCTGGCACGCCTGCTCAGCGACCCGGCATTCCTCGATATCCTCACCCACTTCCGCTTCCCGCGTGCGGCTGGCCCCCTCGGATGGCTGCTCAAGCCGCTAATCGCCCGTCGCCTACGCAAGGAGTTCGCCGGCGTCACCTGCGTCTCGACCTTGCAGGACAAAGTCGAGTACTACGTCGATCAAACCATCGAACGCGCCACCGATGGCGTCACCTACTCGGGCGTCGAGCAGCTCAAGGCCGGCACCGCGTACCTGTTCCTGGCCAACCACCGCGACATCGTCATGGACCCGGCCTTCGTCAACTACGCCGTGTACCACGCCGGCCTGCCGACCCCACGCATCGCCATCGGTGACAACCTGCTGCAAAAGCCCTTCGTCAGCGACATGATGCGCCTGAACAAGAGCTTCATCGTGCACCGCTCGCTCAGCGGTCGTCGCGAAAAGCTGGCGGCTTACCAACTGCTTTCGGCCTACATCAACCACTCGATCCGCAACGATACTGCGTCGATCTGGATCGCCCAGGCCGAAGGCCGTGCCAAGGATGGTGACGACCGCACCGACTCGGCGATCCTCAAGATGTTCCACATGAGCCGCAAGGACGAACCGTTCGGCGCGGTCATCCAGAGCCTTAACCTGACGCCGGTGTCGATCAGCTACGAGTACGACCCCTGCGACCAGGCCAAAGCCCGTGAGCTGTACATCCGCGCCACCACTGGCACCTACAAGAAGGCGCCGGGCGAAGACGACAACAGCATCGCCAAAGGCATCACTGGCTACAAAGGTCGTGTGCACATCAACTTTGCAGCGCCGGTGACCGAATACTTCGAAGACACCAAGCAGTTGGCAGCCGAAATCGACCGGCAGATCCTCGGCGGCTACCGGCTGTTCCCGGTGCACTACCTGGCCTACGCAATGTGGGACGAAAAGGATGAGGCACTGCAGGTGCCGAGTGCCGAGAAGGTGTTCCCGGCCGAAGAGTTGGCGCGGGCCAAGGAAGAATGGCAGCGGCGCCTGGAGGCATGCCCCGAGGAGCAGCGGCCGTACCTGGTGTTGCAGTATGCGACGCCGGTGCGCAACCAGTATCAGGTCAGGCAGCAGGCACCGGTCGCCTGATCAACTCTGGGGCTGCTCTGCGGCCCCAGGTTTTCAGACCCAGGTACTGAACCAGGACAACAACAGCGCCAGGGCCAGGCACGAAAAACCGAGAATATAGAAGTAACGCGGCACCCTCAGGTCAAACGCATCCATCACCCCTTCATCCATTGCCAGGCTTTCACGCGTGACCGCCTCGCGGCGCCGTGCGCTGTGCAGCAGCAGGCCGCCTGGGCAGGTCATCAGCAATGCCAGCAGGTTGATCAGCTTGGTGGGATGGGCGGCCAGAAACCCCCAGAGCACTTGCAACGACATCACGCATCCTCGGTTTGAACGACAACGAAGGCCGGCATTCTACCCAAGTCCGACCCAGGCGCCCGGCCTGGGCGACAAAGTGTCACTAAATTTCATCTGTCACATGCTCGTCATCAGAACAGGCCACCCTGTCGGCCTTTCCCCGATCCGGAGCTTGTTCATGCTGCACGCCGAAAACCAGGACCGCCTCTATCTCGTTGCCCAGAGCGACGAACAACAGGCGTTGATCGACGGTTTCGCCATCAATGTGCAAGACCGGCAGTGGCTGGTCTATTGCGCATTGGGAGGGCATGCTCATGAAGACTTGCCAGAGGTGGATGTTGCCACCGGTTTCAGCGTGCTGGATTTCCACATCCAGGCGGCCTGAAGCCCCCGCAGCCACCCACAAAAAACCCGCTGCCAGGCAGCGGGTTTTTTGTAAGGCAACTGAACGCTTACTCGGCCAGCACCTGCCCGATGGTCGGGTCTTTGAACAGGCGGGTCAGGGCGTCGCTCAGCACATCACTGACCAGCTTGGTGTTGGTTTCCTGGTTCGGCGCCATGCCGAAGCGCTGATCCAGCGAAGCGCCGTAACGGCCGCTGTAGCGGCGGTTGGCGTTGGCCACGTCGGCACGGAAAGTGGCGCCGATGGTGGCCTCGGTCACGTACAGGTTGTCCTTGGGCGACTGGTATTTCAGCTCGGCCAGGGTCACGGTCAGTTGCGGCGCATTGTTAGCGTTCGGCGTCGGGGTGAAACCGAGCAGGCGTACAGCGGCTTCGGCCTGGGCCTGCAACTTGGGCAGCACATCATTGCCACTGACGCTGATGGTGCTGGTCTCGGGGTACATGCCACCGCGAGTGCCCAGGGACTGCGAAGCCCGACCATCAACCACCTTGACCACCACCGGCTGACCCTGGCCGACAGGTGCGAGCTGGGCGGTGAGCTTGGGTTGCGGGCTGAGTTGTTGCGGGCTGTGGGCACATCCGACCAGGCTGAGGCTGGCCACGGCGATCAAACCGAACAACAGACGTTGCAACATGCGCGTTTCTCCAGAAAATGCGGCTAAGGCGCACAGTATACCCAGCCTCGCACAGGCCAGTCATCGCCAAGGCTGCGCTGTCACAATCGTTTCATGCCCCTGCCGTTATCCTTGGCCCAGCCCTAACACAAAGGACTCACCGCCATGGCCTCGCTCTGGACCCTGCTCTTCCAACGCCCGCGCCACCGCCCCTATGCCCACCTTGACGCCGACGGCAAATGCCTGGCGTTCAAGCACTGTAGCCAGCCGCCAAGCGGCAGTGGCTGGGTGCAGGTCAGCGAAGTGCAACTCGCCTGGCTGGGCCGCCAATTGCCCGCCAGCGCTCGGGTTTGCGCGCGCGCAAACAACCGTTGGCATCAACGCAGCCTGCCGGCCTGACAAACGCTGCAATAAAAACCACGAATAACGACCTTTCTGCCCGCGACATCGCTATAATCTCCCCCCGATTATAAGGACGTCTCCTGATCGGGCCCCGCATTTGCCGCTTGACCCCGGCACCTTCACCGCTTCGCCCACAGAGAGCCTTCCACTCAGGTCTTGCATCGGCTGTCGTGCCTGCTTTTCCGGCCCTTCGCACTGCATGAACCTGTGGGTTGCCATCGCGCAGTCCCCTTTTGAGGTTCACGTCTCCAAAAGAGCGTGAAAAAACGGTTTTTCACAACTTCACGAGAGTGTGGCGAGCAAATGAACAGTCTGGCATGTGCAAAAGCAGCAGATGTGTCCCGAACAGCCCTGAACAGGCGGCAACTGCGCTCATCCCGGATGAGTATCTGAGGCCGCTCCATAACGCACGCACGACACCTTGACCATAAGTCGAATTGCCGCACCTGTGGCAAACGGGGTTCAATACCTGAACCCGAAGACTGATTGGCGGTGTCCGCGGAAGTTGCAAGAACTGCGAAAAGTCGGACATGGCGATCCTGGCAAACCCAGGTCCTATGCTGTCAATTAGGTAGCTGTAGATTGTGGAGACGCGTTAAATGGCGCAGAACGAATCGGTTGATGTAGTACTGGTAGGCGCGGGCATCATGAGTGCCACCCTGGCCGTACTGCTCAAGGAGCTCGACCCGACCCTGAAGCTTGAGGTCGTCGAGGCGATGGACTCCGGGGCCGCGGAAAGCTCCAACCCCTGGAACAACGCAGGTACCGGCCACGCTGGCCTGTGCGAGCTTAACTACACGCCCCAGGCCGCCGATGGCAGCATCGACATCAAGAAGGCCGTGCACATCAACACCCAGTTCGAGGTCTCGCGCCAGTTCTGGGCCTACCTGAGCAAGAAGAGCAACTTCGGCTCGGCGCGTGCTTTTATCAACCCTGTCCCGCACCTGAGCTACGTCGAAGGTGAAAAGGGTGTGTCCTTCCTCAAGAAGCGCTTCGAGCTGCTCAAGCAGCATCACGCCTTCACCGAGATGGAATACACCGAAGACAAGGCCGTGATGAAGGACTGGATGCCGCTGATGATGCCCGGCCGCCCGGCCGACCAGCACATCGCCGCCACCCGCGTGGCGAAAGGCACCGACGTCAACTTCGGCGCGCTGACCAACAAAATGCTCAAGCTGCTGGCCGACACCCCGGACACGCAGGTCAAGTACAGCAAGAAAGTCGTCGGCCTGCGCCGTAACGGCAGCGGCTGGACCGTGAGCATCAAGGACGTCAACAGCGGCGGCAGCCGTGAAGTCGATGCCCGCTTCGTGTTCCTCGGCGCCGGCGGCGCGGCCCTGCCGCTGCTGCAGCTTTCCGGCATCCCCGAGAGCAAAGGCTTCGGCGGCTTCCCGGTCAGCGGCCAGTGGTTGCGGTGCGACAACCCGGAAATCGTCAAACTGCACCAGGCCAAGGTCTACAGCCAGGCCGCAGTCGGCGCGCCACCGATGTCGGTGCCGCACCTGGATACCCGCGTGGTGGACGGCAAGACCTCGTTGCTGTTCGGCCCTTACGCCGGCTTTACCACCAAGTTCCTCAAGCATGGCTCGTTGATGGACCTGCCGCTGTCGGTACGCATGGGCAACATCGGCCCAATGCTGGCCGTAGCCCGCGACAACATGGACCTGACCAAGTACCTGGTCAGTGAAGTGATGCAGTCGATGGAGCAACGCCTGGAATCCCTGCGTCGCTTCTATCCGCAGGCTAAAGCCGAAGACTGGCGCCTGGAAGTGGCCGGCCAACGCGTGCAGATCATCAAGAAAGACCCGAAAAAAGGCGGCATTCTGCAGTTCGGTACCGAGCTGGTCTCGGCTCAGGACGGCAGCCTGGCGGCGCTGCTCGGCGCATCGCCGGGCGCTTCGGTCACCGTTTCGATCATGCTCGAACTGATCGAGCGCTGCTTCCCCGAGCAGGCCAAAGGTGCCTGGGCTGCCAAGCTCAAGGAGATCTTCCCGGCTCGCGAGAAGACCTTGGCAACCGATGCTGCGCTGTACCGCAAGATCAGTGCCGACAACGATGCGGCGCTGGAACTGGTAGAAGACAGCCCGGCCCAGCATTACGCCTGAGCTGGCTGAAACGAAAAAACGCCCCTCGGGGCGTTTTTTTGTGGCTGCGATACAGGCTACACATCAGCCCCGAGCTTTCTCGATGACCTCGATGTACTCCGGCGCACCGCGCTGGTCGGCGATTACCTCGACAAAGGTCTTGCCGTGCTCGTCCTTGCCATCCAGGTCCAGGCCAGCTTCGACGAAGAAGCGGACGAAACGCTCGAAGTCGTCAATACGCAGACCGCGGTAGGCCTTGATCAGCTTGTGCTGAGAAGGCGAAGTCACGCCATCGGCCGGCTCGAACTGAAGGTACGACTTGATGTAGTCGTCGCTGATTTCGTCACCGATTACCTGTTTCTTGTCTTTACGCATTGCCGACTCCAACTGGACCATCACGGAATTTCGAAGGCCGGCAGTTTACCCCCCGCAGGGCGCGCGCCTCAACGCGTACGTACGGTCCCGGTGTGCAGGTCGGCCCAGATATGGCCGTTGCCATAGGTCAGAAACTGCACGTAGAGCGTCTCGTTGCGCAAAAGGTCCATGATCACGCGGTAATCGCTGACCGGGTAATTGAGGCTCAAGGTGCGGGTTTTTTCGTCATAGACCGGTTTTTTCAAGCTTTTGCCGGGCTCGCCATCGAAGGTCAACAGCACCTGGGCAAGGGTGGCGCCCTTGCTCAGCGGCTTGCCCTTGAGGCGCATCTGCAACGAGGCGGTGATCGGGATCGGCTGCTGGTCGGACTGGCGCTGGGCACCTACTACGACCGAATAATCGGTCACCTGCAGCAGTTGCTGTCCAGTCGGCGCTTCCTGGCGCAACGACAGGTCATCGGGCGGCAGAAACTGGCTGTGCAGCGGTGCTGCACCGATCGGCAGGCTGACCGCCAACAGGAGGGGAACAATCGCACGCATGTGAGGCTCCTTGGCATGAACAGGCACTCTAGCATGCTGTGTTCAGCCTGTACCGGAGCCGCCGCTCAATCGAACTGCGCGCGCATCCAGGCCTGGTACTCGGCCACGCCCGCTTGGCCTTCGCGTGGCGCCCAGTGCGCATGCTCGCCCTCGCCCACCGGCCGGTACGGCCCGGCCTTGCACTCGAACAAGATGCTGTCTGGCTCCAGCACCACCAACCCATGGTAGGTACCCGGTGCCAGGTCCACGCCCAGGCAGTCACCGCCAGCCTGCAGCACACGCTTGTCGATGAGCGCGCCCTGCTCATCGAAAATCAGCAGGCCCAGGCGCCCCTTGAGCACGATCAGTGCTTCGGCCTTGTCGTCATTCAGATGCCGATGCGGCGGGATGTACGTGCTCGGCTGCAACCCGACCGCCATGCGGTGGCAGGGCTCTTCCATCTCGTGGAAATTGTGGTGCTGCCGCCCGCGAGGGTTGGCGGCAGCCTTTTGCGCCAGCCCAGCGAACAGCGATTGGTCGATGAACGCGGGCTGGCGCATGGTCACAGACCCTTGACGGCGAAGATGCCGTTGGCGTTGCGCCAGTAGCCTTTGTAATCCATGCCATAGCCGAAGATGTAGCGATCGACGCACGGCAGGCCGACGTAGTTGGCCTTGAGGTCCGGGCTGGCCTTGCGGTCATGGTCCTTGTCGATCAGCACCGCGGTGTGCACCGAGCGAGCGCCGGCATGCTTGCAGAACTCGATGATGGCGCTGAGGGTGTGGCCTTCGTCGAGGATGTCGTCGACGATCAGCACGTCACGGTCGATGAACGAGACTTCAGGCTTGGCCTTCCAGAACAGCTCACCGCCGCTGGTCTGGTTGCGGTAGCGGGTGGCGTGCAGGTACGACGCTTCCAGCGGGAACTGCAGGTGAGTCAGCAGCTTGCCGGTGAAAATCAGGCCGCCATTCATCACGCAGAAGACCACCGGGTTCTTGTCGTGCAGGTCTTTGCAGATCTGCTCGCCGACCTTGGCGATGGCCGCTTCGACTTCGGCTTCGTTGTACAGACAGTCAGCTTCGCGCATGACTTGACGGATGTGCTCGAGATCGGCGGACATTGCGCTCTCCGGGGGTATTTTGGAAAAGCGGGCAAAGGTACGCATCCGCTCGTCACAGATCAAGCATTTATGGACTAACGTCCAAAAGGACTACACGACAGCACAGGTTGAATAGATTAATCTAGCGCGGTTTTTTTGCCCGCCTTTCGGAGCCCCCCCTATGCCCACTCGTGAGATCCGCCATCCGCTGATCCGCCACAAGCTCGGCCTCATGCGCCGTGCCGACATCAGCACCAAGAATTTTCGCGAACTCGCCCAGGAAGTCGGCGCGCTCCTGACCTATGAAGCCACTCAAGACCTGCCGTTGGAAACCTACGAGATCGACGGCTGGTGCGGCAAGGTGCAGGTCGAAAAAATCGCCGGCAAGAAGATTACCGTGGTGCCGATCCTGCGCGCCGGTATCGGCATGCTCGACGGCGTGCTCAGCCTGATTCCGGGTGCCAAGGTCAGTGCCGTTGGCGTCGCGCGCAACGAGGAAACCCTCGAAGCCCACACCTACCTGGAAAAGCTCGCACCGGATATCAACCAGCGCCTGGCCTTGATCATCGACCCGATGCTGGCCACCGGCGCCTCGATGGTCGCCACCATCGACCTGCTGAAAAAGGCTGGCTGCAAGGAAATCCGCGCCATGGTCCTGGTTGCAGCACCGGAAGGTATCGACGTGGTGGAAAAAGCCCACCCCGACGTACAGATCTACACCGCCTCGATCGACCAGCGCCTCAACGAGCACGGCTACATCGTGCCGGGCCTGGGTGATGCCGGCGACAAGATCTTCGGCACCAAGCAAAAGGACGCCTGACCATGCAGGACGGCTTCAACGACCCGCTCTGGCGCCAGGTCGTTTCGGGCGCGCAGATGCTCTTCGTGGCATTTGGCGCGCTGGTGCTGATGCCACTGATCACCGGCCTCGACCCGAACGTCGCGCTGTTCACTGCTGGCATCGGCACGCTGCTGTTCCAACTGGTCACCGGCCGTCAGGTACCGGTGTTCCTGGCGTCGAGCTTTGCCTTCATCACCCCCATCATCCTTGCCAAGGGCCAGTTCGGCCTGGCCGAGACCATGGGCGGCGTGATGGCCGCAGGCTTCGTCTACACCTTCATGGGGCTGATGGTCAAAATCAAAGGCACCGGTTTCATCGACCGCATGCTGCCGCCCGTGGTAATTGGCCCGGTGATCATCTCGATCGGCCTGGCCATGGCGCCGATCGCCGCCAACATGGCCATGGGCAAGGGCGGTGATGGTGCTGCGCTGATGCCTTACCAGACCGCCATGCTGATCTCGATGCCGGCGCTGCTGACCACCTTGATCGTCGCGGTGTTCGGCAAGGGCATCTTCCGCCTGGTACCGATCATCTCCGGCGTGCTGGTGGGCTTTGCCCTGGCGTTCGCCTTCGGTGTGGTCGACACCGCCAAGATTGCCGCCGCGCCTTGGCTGGAGATCCCCAACTTCACCGCGCCGGCGTTCAACTGGCAGGCCATCCTGTTCATCGTGCCGGTGGCGTTGGCGCCGGCGATCGAACACATCGGCGGGGTGATCGCTGTGGGCAGCGTGACCGGCCGCGACTACCTGAAAAAGCCCGGCCTGCATCGCACCTTGCTGGGTGATGGCCTGGCGACCACGGCTGCCGGCCTGTTCGGTGGCCCGCCCAACACCACCTACGCCGAAGTGACCGGCGCGGTGATGCTGACCAAGAACTACAACCCGAAGATCATGACCTGGGCGGCGATTTTTGCCATCACCCTGGCCTTCATCGGCAAGTTCGGCGCGCTGCTGCAGAGCATTCCGGTACCGGTCATGGGCGGCATTCTGTGCCTGCTGTTCGGTTCGATCGCGGCGGTGGGCATGAACACCATGATTCGCCACAAGATCGACCTGGCCGAAGCGCGCAACCTGGTGATCGTTTCGGTGACCCTGGTGTTCGGCATTGGCGGGGTCTTGATCGGCAGCGGTGACGGCCCGGACGACTGGGGCCTCAAGGGTATTTCCCTGTGCGCCGTAGTGGCCATTGCCCTGAACCTCATTCTGCCGGGCAATGACGGCTGGAAGAACAAGAAGCTGGATGTGTAAGAGCGGCCTTGCCAGACCGCTCGCAAAGGGCCGCAATGCGGCCCTTTGCATTCAAGCCTTTTCGCACATCCCCGCCAACACCCGCACCCACTCCGGGTGATCATTCAGGCACGGCACCAGCACCAACTCCTCGCCCCCCGCCTCGATGAACTGCTCCTTGCCGCGGTCGCCAATCTCTTCCAGCGTCTCGATGCAATCGGCAACGAACGCGGGGCACATCACCAGCAGCTTCTTCACCCCCGCAGCAGCCAGCTCATCCAAGCGATTCTCGGTGTAGGGTTCGATCCACTTGTCCCGCCCCAGCCGCGACTGGAACGACACCGACCACTTGCCGTGCGGGATACCCATTTTCTGCGCAAACGCCTTGGCCGTGGCCTGACATTGCCCTCGATAGCACACTGCGCGCTCCTCGGCACTGGCGTCCTTGCAACAATCGGCCGCTCGGAAATCATGCTTGCCGGTGGGGTCCAGCTTCTTCAGGTGCCGCTCCGGCAGCCCATGGAAACTCAGCAGAAGGTGATCGTAATCCTGCTCCAGATAGGGCCTGGCACTGGCCACCAGCGCGTCGATGTAGTCGGGATGATCGTAGAACGGCTGCAGCACACGCATCTGCAGCGGCAGCTGGCGTTCGCTGATGGTCTGCTTCGCCTGCTCGACCACCGTGGTAACCGTACTGTCGGCAAACTGTGGATAAAGCGGTGCCAGGGTGACCGTGCGCACGCCTTGGGCGGCCAGGCGCTCGAGCACCTCGGGCAATGCCGGCTGGCCATAGCGCATGGCCATCTCCACCGGGCCATGGGGCCAGTGCTCGACCATCGCGGCTTGCAGACGGCGGGTCAGCACCACCAGTGGCGAACCGTCCTCCCACCAAATGGAGGCGTAGGCGTGCGCCGACTGTTCCGGGCGCTTGATCAATATCAGTGACACCAGTAAGCGCCGCACCGGCCAGGGCAGGTCGATCACGTACGGGTCCATCAGGAACTGGTTGAGGTAACGGCGCACATCGGCCACCGAAGTGGAGGCCGGGGAACCCAGGTTGACCAGCAGCAGGGCGTGTTCAGTCATGCAGCGTCCTATGTCAGAGGCGGCTGGACAAGTCGTCCAGGGCCGATTGCAGATCATTGAAACGGAAGGTGAACCCTGCCGCCAGCAAGCGCACCGGGCGCGCCCGCTGGCCACCGAGCAACAGCGTCGACAGCTCGCCAAGGCCGGCCTTGAGCAACAGCGCAGGCACGGGCAGCACGGCCGGCCGGTGCATGGCCCGGCCCAGGCGCTTGGCGAACTCGCGGTTGCGCACAGGCTCTGGGGCGCAGGCATTATAAGGACCGCTGGCGTCCTTGTGCTGCAAGAGAAAATCAATCAGGGCGACCTGGTCGTCTATATGGACCCACGGCATCCACTGCCGGCCATCGCCCAACGGCCCGCCCAGCCCCAGTTTGAAGGGCAGGCGCAGGCGCGACAAAAAGCCGCCATCGCTGGCCAGCACCAGCCCCGTTCGCACCAGCACCACCCGGATGCCTTGTGCCTGCGAACGCTGGGCGGTTTCTTCCCAGGCGATGCACAACTGGCTGGCAAAATCTTCGCGTACCGGCTGCGATACCTCGGTCAGTTCGCGCTCACCGCCATCCCCGTACCAGCCCACCGCAGACCCGGAGATCAGCACCTCCGGGCGCTGCTCACGGCTGCCCAGCCAAGCCAGCAACTGCTCGGTCAGGGTGACCCGGCTGGCCCACAGCAGGTTACGCCGGGCGCCGGTCCAAGGCCGATCGGCAATCGGCGCGCCGGCCAAGTTGATGACCGCATCCAACTGATCATCCGCCTGCAGTTCTTCAAGCCGGGCGATGCCGCGCACCTGGCTACCGCACAGTTTGGGTACCTGATCAGGCCGGCGGCTCCAAACCGTAAGGCGATGGCCCTGGCCGAGCCAGAGCTGGCACAGGTGCCGGCCTATCAAACCGGTGCCGCCTGTCAGCAATATATGCATGGCTGTGTCCTCGCAGAATGCGGCAGTGGTCTATTTTTAGAACAAGGCACTTTTTTGACCCGACGCTCTCGGATAAACATAGGCCAACCTGCTCTATAAAGCGGAATAACCTTATACAAAATTTGTGCATTGTACAGGTTTGCCTGACAGCGTAGTCTGCTCACAGCAAGGTTTGAAGAGGCCATCATGACAGTACCTATTGCCATCATCGGTGCCGGTATCGCCGGTCTGTCCGCCGCCCAGGCGCTGCAAAAGGCCGGGCAATCCGTGCATTTGTTCGACAAAGGCCACGGCAGTGGCGGGCGCATGGCCAGCAAGCGCAGCGACGCTGGCGCGCTGGACCTCGGCGCCCAGTATTTCACTGCCCGTGACCGGCGTTTCGTCGATCAGGTCCAGCAATGGGTGGCTGCGGGTTGGGCCGAGCAATGGAAGCCGCAACTGTACAACTACCGCGACGGCGAACTCACACCCTCCCCGGATGAGCAGACTCGCTGGGTAGGCGTGCCGCGCATGAGTGCCATCACCCGCGGCATGCTCAAGGATGTGACGGTCAACTTTGGCTGCCGCATCGCTGAAGTATTCCGCGGCAAGCAGTACTGGCACCTGCAAGACACCGAAGGCTGCAGCCACGGCCCATTCAGCCGCGTGGTGATCGCGGTGCCTGCGCCGCAGGCAACGCCGTTACTGGCCTCGACGCCCAAACTGGCTGCCGTGGCGGCCGGCGTGCAGATGGAGCCTACCTGGGCCGTCGCCCTGGGCTTCCAGACGCCACTGGACACCCCCATGCAAGGTTGCTTCGTGCAGGACAACCCGCTCGACTGGCTGGCCCGCAACCGCAGCAAGCCCGGGCGTGACGAGCATCTCGACACCTGGGTGCTGCATGCCACGTCGAGCTGGAGCCGGCAGCATATCGACCTGCCCAAGGAAGAGGTGATCGAGCAGTTATGGGGCGAATTCGCCGAACTGGTCGGCTGCGTGGTGCCGGCACCCACCTTCGCCCTCGCCCACCGCTGGCTGTATGCACGCCCCACCAGCCACCATGAGTGGGGCGCGTTGGCCGATGCCGATCAAGGCCTGTACGCCTGCGGCGACTGGTGTTTGTCCGGCCGCGTCGAGGGGGCTTGGCTGAGTGGCCAGGAAGCCGCTCGCCGGCTGCTGGAGCATCTCGACTGAACGGGCGCTGAGCCTGTACAAAAAAATCAGTTTGCATAACGCCAAGGCTGTGCTGGAATAAACTTGTACAAAATAGATATCGCGTACAAGTTTACCGGAGACAGCCATGCAATCCCCTTCCGCTCACTGCAAGCCTCGCATCGCCATCAGCGCCTGCCTGACCGGGCACAGTGTGCGCTACAACGGTGGGCACAAGGCATCCGACCTGTGCCGCGCGCAACTTGAAGCGCACTTCGAATGGCTGCCGGTTTGCCCCGAGGTCGCTATCGGCCTCGGTGTACCGCGCGACCCTATTCGCCTGGTAGGCGACCCGGAGCAGCCGGAAGTGGTCGGTACCCGCAACCCCGGCATGGACCTCACCGGCCCGCTGCGCACCTATGGCGAGCAGATGGCCGGCGAGCTCGACGATATCTGCGGCTATATCTTCATGCAGAAGTCGCCTTCGTGCGGGTTGGAGCGGGTCAAGGTCTACCAGGATAACGGCCACCCTGCGTTGCATAGCGGACGTGGTGTGTATGCCCAGGCCTTCTGCAACCTTCGCCCGGATCTGCCGGTGGAGGAGGAAGGCCGCCTGCATGACGCAGTGCTACGCGAAAACTTCATCAGCCGCGTATACGCCTATGCCGATTGGCAGCGCCTGCTGGCCGAAGGCTTGAGCCGCGGTGCCCTGGTGCGGTTTCACTCGCGCTACAAGTACCTGCTGATGGCCAACAACCCCCATGCCTACCGCACCTTGGGGCGACTACTGGGCAGCATGAGCCGTGATGACGACCCGCAGCAGGTCGGCCCACACTATTTCAGCCAGCTGATGCAGGCCCTGCGCCGCTGCGCCAGCCGTGGCACGCACTGCAACGTACTGCAGCACCTGAGCGGTTACTTCAAAGACGCCCTGACCCAGCAGGACAAGGCCGAACTGCAAGCCATCATCAGCCAGTACCAACAGGGCGTGGTGCCGCTGGTGGTACCGCTGACGCTGCTCAAGCACCACCTGCGCAAGCACCCCGACCCTTACCTGATGCAGCAGGCCTACCTGCAGCCACACCCCGAAAGCCTAGGGTTGCGCAATGCCGTCTGAGGCCCTGCTAGCGATAGGCGAACTCGCCCGCCGCACCGGCGTCAACCCAGTCACCCTGCGGGCCTGGGAACGCCGTTACGGCCTGCTCAAGCCACAGCGCACCGCAAAAGGGCATCGCTTGTATTCCAACGAGCAGGTCGAACGGGTCGAAGCGATCCTGGCCTGGCTGCAGCGCGGCGCATCGGTGGGGCAGGTGCGCGAACTGCTCGATAAACCGGCCAGCACCGCCCCACAAAGCAACTGGCAGGCGCGACAGACGCAGTTGATCGAGGCTATCGCCAACCTCTCGCAGCGGGCACTTGACCAGCAACTCAACCAGGCCATGGCGCTGTACCCCGCCATTACCCTGTGCGAGCAATTGCTGCTACCCCTGCTCGACAGCCTGGACCTGCGCTGGCGCAACTATTTCAATGCACGGCTTGAGCAAGTGTTCTTCCACAGCTGGCTGCGCAGCAAACTCGGCGCCCGGGTGTATCACGACAACCAGCTGCTACCGGGTGCGCCAGTGCTGCTGGCCGAAGACAGCGAACGCGTCTTCGACCCTGAGCTGTGGCTGTGCGCCTGGCTGCTCAGCAGCAACGGCATCCCTGTCGAGGTGCTTGAACAGCCGGTGGGTGGCCCGCAACTGCAACGGGCCATCGCCGCGCTGCAACCGCGCGCCCTGTTACTGCACCTGGGGCCACGCATCGACATCAAGGCCTTGCAGCGCACGCTGCAGGGTACGCCGGGGGCAAAACTGCTGGGCGGCGCCACGCTCGCCCTGCATGAAGCCCAACTGAACGCCCTCGACCTCCCCGACCTGCTCCTGTTCGATACCCCGCAGGCGGCATTGCGTTTGCTTCAAGGCAATGACCGCCGGCCTGTAGAGATGAATGCACCATGCAATTGATCTGGCTGCGCAGCGACCTGCGCATCGACGACAACACCGCCTTGAGCGCCGCCTGTGAGCGCGGCCCGACCGTCGCCCTGTGGCTGCTCAGCCCCGGCCAATGGCAGGCTCACGACGACGCCGCCTGCAAAGTAGACTTCTGGCTGCGCAACCTGCGCGAGCTGCGCCAGGCACTGGGCACACTCAACATCCCGCTGCTGATCCGCTCAATTGACAGGTGGGATCAGGCATCAGATGCAATAATGGCAGTATGCCATCAGCATCGGATAGATAGCGTGCACTGGAACGACGAGTACGGCATCAACGAACAGCGCCGCGACCAGGCTGTGCGGGCGCGGCTGGAGCAATCAGGCGTGCAGGCGCACAGCTACCTCGACCAGCTGTTCTTCCGCCCTGGCACCCTCCTTACCCGCAGTGGTGACTACTTCCAGGTCTTCAGCCAATTCAAGAAAAGCTGCCTGGAGCATCTGCACCGCAGCCTCCCCGCGCTGGCCCCACGGCTAAAGCCCCAGGCGCCTCTGGCGATCGCCAGCGACCCGCTACCTGAGCATGTGCTGGGCTTCGACCCAGTACCGCGTACCTTGCGCGATGGCTGGGCAGCGGGCGAAGCCGAAGCGCAAGCACGGCTGTCGCGTTTTCTCGATGAGCGGGTGGAAGACTACCAACACCAGCGCGACCTCCCGGCCAAGCCTGGCACCAGCGAGCTCTCCGCCTACCTGGCCGCCGGGGTGATTTCGCCCCGGCAATGCCTGCACGGGGCCTTGGCCAGCAACCGTGGCGAGTTCGACAGCGGCAGCACCGGCATCCAGACCTGGGTCAACGAGTTGCTTTGGCGGGAGTTCTACAAGCACATCCTGGTGGGATATCCACAGGTATCCCGTCACCGTGCTTTCCGTGCCCAGACCGAAGCCCTGCCCTGGCGTGATGCACCTGAAGACCTTGCGGCCTGGGAACAGGGGCGCACCGGTTTTCCGATCATCGATGCCGCCATGCGCCAGTTGCTGCACACCGGCTGGATGCACAACCGCCTGCGCATGATCGTCGCCATGTTCCTCAGCAAGAACCTGCTGATCGACTGGCGCAAAGGCGAGCGGCATTTCATGCGTCACCTGATAGACGGCGACCTGGCAGCCAACAACGGCGGCTGGCAGTGGAGCGCATCTACCGGCACCGACGCCGTGCCCTATTTCCGCATCTTCAACCCGGTTTCGCAGTCTCAGCGCTTCGATCCGCAGGGGCGCTTCATTCGTCACTGGGTACCGGAACTGCAGGCGCTGGATGATAAAGCCATTCATCAGCCAGTTAAGGCTGCGGATCTTTTTGCTACCCATTCGTATCACAATCCAATAGTCGATCTCGGCAGCAGTCGCCAGCGCGCATTAGAAGCCTTCAAAGGCCTTCCGCGTCGGCAGCATTAAGGGGCAGTATCGTGAATAGAGCTCGCAGTGTCTGGGTGACAGGGGCCACTAATGGATTAGGGCTGGCATTGGTACAACAGTTGCTCGAACAGGGGCACCGGGTAGCCGCAAGCGGCAGGGAGTGTGAAGCACTGGACACGCTGGGCGAACGCTACGGCACGCAATTGCTGCGCCTGCCGGGCCAGTTGCAGGCGCTGGATCAGGTCGAGGCAGCCAGCAAGCTGCTATTGGGCAACTGGGGGTCGCTGGACTGCCTGATCATCAATGCCGGCACCGGTGAGTATGTGGCCGACGCCATACCTGATGCCGAGCTGTTCGAGGCCATCGCCGCCAGCAACCTGCTGGCCAGCGAACAATGCCTGGCCAGTGCCTTGCCGCTGCTGACCAAGGGTGAAGCGCCTCAGGTAATGGCGATCCTCAATCGCTATTCAGCCTCGCAGCTGTTTGCGCCCACACAGGTTTCCAGCGGTTTCAACAGCACCGCGCAGTGGTTTCGCGAGCAACGCCAGGTACTGGACCAACTGCAGATCAGCCTGACGGTGGTGGCGCCGCAATCATTGAAGACCCCCGTGACACCGGCGCAGGCTATGCCGGAGATGTGGACAGCGCAGAGCGCTGCCGAAGAACTGCTGCGGCGACTGCCGCTTCGAGAACCTGAACTGGTGCTGGAGACGCTGGACCCTAGCAGTTTGTGGCCGCTGCCGCGCTGACCCAAGGGTTGGCAAGGTGCTACCGCAGTGGGAGCGGCTCACCCGCTCCCACTGCCCAAGCAGGTGGGTTACAACGCCATACGGTAATGCAGGCTGTAGCTTTCCACACCATCGTTGGGCTGCTTGATACCGGCGTTGGAATAGTGGATGGCGCGCACGCCAATTTCATGCCCACCGGCAAAGCGCAAGCCGAAACCGATCCGGTCCTCGAACTGGAACGCCGAGCCTAGCTCGTTGCTTTCAAGCTCGGTGCTGGAGAAGGCCGCGACACCGATGCCCGCCTCGATGTAAGGCTTCACCGATTCCCCGGCAAACTCATAGACGAACACTGGCGCAAACGACAAGCTGTGGTTGCTCGCCGTCTCGTCACCCTGCCAATAGGTGTAAGCCCCATCCCAATAACCGGTGAGACGACCAACGCTGGTCTGCCACCAGCTCGCCTCCCAGTTCGACTGCAACCCCAGCCGATAGACCATGGTCGAGTCACCGGTCTGCCCCACCGAAAATGAAACATCGGCAGCCTGCGCCGACACCACTTGCCCCAAAGTTAAGGCGGCAACCGCCGCCAAGCCGAGCAGTTTCCTCATAAGAAACATCCTTCTTCCTGATGCTGTTGTTAGTGTTCGCCTCTTGCCAGGCAAATCGGTAGAAATCGGCAGTGGTACGATAGTTCAGCTGCTTTTGACGTTTTTTTCACAACGCAAAGCTTTGCACACTGTCGGACTTATGCCACAGCAACGGTAGGATTTTTCTCAGAGTTTGCGGGTCGGCACTGGTCCAGAAGCGGGTATCCAGCGCCGGGCCCTCGGCCAGCAGGTCGTTGGCGTGCAACAGCCGTTGCAGCTGGCGCGCCACGGCGGCGCCGGTATCGATGATGGCCACGTCTGCCGGCACCATGTCGGCCAGCAAGGGGCGCAGGAATGGGTAATGGGTGCAGCCAAGAATCAGCGTATCGCAGCCGGCATCCAGCAGTGGCTGCACAAACCCGAGCAGCAACTGGCGCAACGCGGGGCTGCCAAGGTCGCCGGTTTCAATCAGCTCTACCAGCCCTGGGCAAGGCTGGGTGACCACCCGTACATCGCTGGCGAAGCGGTCGAGCAATGCCGCGAACTTGGCGCTCTGCAAGGTCCCGGTAGTGGCCAGCACCCCGACCACACCGGAGCGGGTGGCGGCGGCTGCAGGCTTTACCGCAGGCTCCATACCCACCAGCGGCCAGACCGGGTACAGCTCACGCAGGTCGGCAACCGCCGCCACCGTTGCGGTATTGCAGGCCAGGACCATGGCCTTGGCGCCTTGCTGATGGAAGAACTCGGCAATGCGTCGGCAGCGCTGGCGGATGTAGTCCGCCGACTTCTCACCGTAGGGCACATGACCGCAATCGGCCACATACAGCAGGGTTTCGTTGGGCAGCAGGCGCTGGATCTCGGCAAGCACCGACAAACCGCCGACCCCCGAATCCATCACGCCAATCGGCGCCGAACGCTCAGCCATCGCGCTTGCCGCAGACAGCGCAGGCCGGGTCGCGCTTGACCCGCAGTTCACGTATGCGCGTGCCGAGGGCATCGATCAGCAGCAGGCGGCCCACCAGTGGCTCGCCGAACCCAGCCAGCAGCTTCATGGCTTCCAGCGCCTGCAGGCTACCTACCAGCCCCACCAGCGGGCCGATCACGCCGGCTTCGCTGCAGGTCAGTTCATCCTCGCTGCCATGGCCATACAGGCAGTGGTAGCACGGGCTGTAGTCACGCCGCGGGTCGAACACCGAAAGCTGGCCCTCGAGGCGGATCGCCGCCCCACTGACCAACGGCTTGCCAGCAGCGACGCAGGCGGCATTGACCGCCTCGCGAGTGGAAAAGTTGTCGGAGCAGTCCAGCACCAGGTCGACCGCAGCCACCGCTGCGGCCAGCGAATCTTCGTCCAGCGCCTGGCGGTGAGCGACCAGGCTGATCTCCGGGTTGATCGCCCCCAGGCGCTGCAGCGCCGAGTCCACCTTGCTCATGCCGACGCTGTCGCTGTCGTGCATCACCTGGCGTTGCAGATTGGTCAGGTCGACGGTGTCGAAATCTGCCAGGTGCAACTCGCCCACCCCCGCCGCAGCCAGGTACAGCGCCACAGGTGAGCCCAGCCCACCGAGGCCGACGATCAGCGCCTTGCTCTGCTTGAGGCGCAACTGGCCGTCGATATCGATCTGCGCCAGCAGCACTTGCCGGCTGTAGCGCAACAGTTCCTGATCACTCAGCATGGCAGGCGCCCCAGGGTAATGCGTTCATGGCTGCCCAGGTCGATGCGGCTGGCAACCTCGGCAAAGCCTTGTTCAGTCAGCAAGGCGCGCACCGCCGCTGCCTGATCATAACCATGCTCCAACAGCAACCAGCCGCCTGGCAGCAAGTGCTGCGGCGCCTGGGCAATGATCACGCGCAGGTCGTCCAGGCCATCGGCACCTGCCACCAGTGCGCTGCTGGGTTCGAAACGCACATCGCCAGCGGCCAGGTGGGGGTCTTCGCTGGCAATGTAGGGGGGGTTGCTGACAATCAGGTCGAAACGCTCATCGCCGAGCTGGTCAAACCAGTGGCTGACGCGCACCTGCACATTGCCCAGCCCCAGGCGCTGGCGGTTGCGCTCGGCCAGCGCGGCGGCCTCCTCGACACGGTCCACCGCCATCACCTGCCAGGCCGGGCGGTCGCCGGCCAGGGCCAAGGCAATGGCCCCGGTGCCGGTGCCCAGGTCGAGCACCTTGGCAGGTGTCGCAGGCTGAAGCTCCAGGGCGGTCTCGACCAGCAGCTCGGTGTCCGGGCGCGGGATCAGCGTATGCGGTGCCACTTCCAGGTCGATCTTCCAGAACCCCTGCTGCCCAAGGATATACGCCACCGGCTCACCGCTGCGGCGGCGCTGCAGGTAACCGGTATAAGTGTCGGCCGCTTCGCTGCTGACGATGCGCTCGGGCCAGGTATGCAGGTAGCTGCGCGACTTGCCGATGGCCGCAGCCAACAACAGTTCGGCGTCCAGCCGCTCGGTGGGCGATTCGGGCAACTGCGCATTGCGCAGCAAGCTGGCGATGATGGTCATCAGTCCCCCAGGGCGGCCAGTTGATCGGCCTGGTACTCGGCCAACAGCGGTTCGATCACGGCATCGACGCCACCGGCAAGGATGTCGTCCAGCGAATACAAGGTCAGGTTGATGCGGTGATCGGTTACCCGGCCCTGTGGATAATTGTAGGTGCGGATACGCTCGGAGCGGTCACCGGAGCCCACCAGCAGCTTGCGCTCACTGGCGATGGCATTCTGCGCGGCGCTGGTCTGCATGTCGTTGAGCTTGGCCGACAGCCAGGACATGGCACGGGCACGGTTCTTGTGCTGCGAGCGTTCTTCCTGGCACTCGACCACGATACCGGTGGGCAAGTGAGTAATGCGAACCGCCGAGTCGGTCTTGTTGATGTGCTGGCCACCGGCCCCGGAAGCGCGGTAGGTGTCCACGCGCAAGTCGGCCGGGTTGATCTCGATCACCGCCTGCTCATCGGGCTCGGGCAGCACGGCCACGGTACAAGCGGAGGTATGGATGCGCCCCTGCGACTCGGTCTCGGGCACCCGTTGCACACGGTGCGCACCAGACTCGAACTTGAGCTTGCCGTAAACGTTTTCGCCTTCGACGCGGGCGATGATTTCCTTGTAGCCGCCGTGTTCGCCTTCGTTCTCGGACAGAATCTCCAGACGCCAGCCACGCTTTTCGGCGTAGCGCGAATACATGCGGAACAGGTCACCCGAGAATATCGCCGCCTCGTCACCACCGGTGCCAGCGCGGATTTCGAGGAACACGTTACGCCCGTCGTTGGGGTCCTTGGGCAGCAGCATGCGTTGCAGCTGCGCCTCCATCGCCAGCAGTTGCTCCTTGGTTTCGCGCACTTCCTCCACGGCCATTTCGCGCATATCCGGATCGCTGTCCTTGAGCAGCGCCTGGGCACCTTCAAGGTCGTCCTGGACTTTGCGCCATGCCTGATAGGCCGTGTGAACCGGCTCGACTTCGGCGTATTCGCGGGAATAAGCACGGAAACGCGTCTGGTCGCTGATGACCTCAGCGTCACCGAGCAGTGCGGTCAGTTCTTCGAAGCGGTCCTGGAGAATATCCAGTTTGTTCAGCAGCGACGCTTTCATTGCAGGGATTTGTCCGTCGAGCCCTCGTTGAGGGCAAAGAGTTCCTGGGCCATGGCCAGCGCATCGAGGCGGCCCTCGGCCGAGAGCTTTTTCAACTGCACGCTGGGCGCATGCAGAAGTTTGTTGGTCAGGCCCCGGGCCAGCTGGGCCAGCACGTCCTCGGGGTTGCCGCCGTTGGCCAGCAGGCGCTGGGCTTTTTGCAGCTCTTCATCGCGCAGGCGCTCGCTTTGCTGGCGGTAGGCCTTGAGCACGTCCACCGCAGCCAGTTCGCGCAGGCGCACCATGAAGTCTTCGGCGCCCACCGACACCAGCTCTTCGGCAGCCTGGGCCGCACCCTGGCGGCTCTTGAGGTTTTCTGCGACTACGTCGTGCAGGTCATCGACGGTATACAGGTAGACGTCGTCGAGCTCGCCCACTTCGGGTTCGATATCACGCGGCACGGCGATGTCGACCATGAAAATCGGCTTGTGCCGGCGTTGTTTCAGCGCGCTCTCGACCGCGCCCTTGCCAAGGATCGGCAACTGGCTGGCGGTGGAGCTGATGACGATGTCGCTGTTGGCCAGTTCCTGGGGGATGTCGGCCAGCAGCACGGCATGTGCGCCGAACTGCTCGGCCAGCGTGCTGGCACGCTCCAAGGTACGGTTGGCCACCACGATCCGGCGCACACCTTGCTCATGCAGGTGGCGGGCGACCAGGGTGATGGTCTCGCCGGCCCCGATCAGCAGGGCCTGGCTGCGGCCCAGGTCACTGAAGATCTGCCGCGCCAGGCTCACCGCGGCGAACGCCACCGAAACCGGGTTTTCGCCGATCGCGGTGTCGGTGCGCACCTGTTTGGCGGCACTGAAGGTGGCCTGGAACAGGCGCCCGAGCAGTGGGCCAACGGTACCGGCCTCACGCGCCACGGCGTAGGCAGACTTCATCTGGCCGAGGATCTGCGGCTCGCCGAGCACCAGCGAATCGAGGCCAGAGGCCACGCGCATCATGTGCCGCACCGCATCGTGCTCTTCATGGATGTAGGCGCTGGCGCGCAGTTCATCCAGGCTCAGCCGGTGGTAATCGGCCAGCCACAGCAGTACGGCCTCGGCAGACAGGTGGTCCTGCTCTATATAAAGCTCGCTACGGTTGCAGGTCGACAGGATCGCCGCTTCACGGCTGGCGGTCAGTCGGCAGAGCTGTTGCAGGGCGTCCACCAGCTGCTCTGGGGTAAACGCCACGCGCTCGCGTACGTCTACCGAGGCAGTCTTATGGTTGATACCAAGTGCAAGAAAGGCCATGCAAGGTCGCTGGTTGTGACGAGAAGCCGATAATTGTCCTCTTTCGCAGGTTTTAGAACAACCACCGTTCGCTATTGTCGTGCAGGAGCGGCCTTGCGTCGCGAAAGGGCTGCGCAGCGGCCCCGGCAATATCTCTGACAAACCTGAAAACCTGGGGCCGCTACGCACCCCTTTCGCGACCCAAGGCCGCCCCCACAGGCCGCCCCCACACAGGTGGCGGAACCTGGGCGCCCCTGCCATGGTCGCAGTTAAGCAAATGCTTCGCAGGTGGGTTTGCCCCCGCGCTTGTGTCATCATGCTCCGACCGCCGGTGAGTCCTTTTAAGCCTTTCTATGAACAGACACTACGCACTGCTGCTTGCCTTCGCCCTGCTCCAGGGTTGCCAGAGCCTGGCCCCGCAAAAAGCCGAGCCACCCGTTGCCGAGGCCGGCAAGGGCGAGGCCGAAAAACCCGTGGTGTACGGTTCGTTCAAGCAAGACACCCTATATAGCCTGTTGGTGGCGGAGCTGGCCGGCCAGCGCAACCGCTTCGACATCGCCCTGGCCAACTACGCCGACCAGGCCGAAAAAACCCAGGACCCTGGCGTTTCCGAACGCGCCTACCGCATCGCCGAGTACCTCGGCGCCGACGAGCCGGCCTTGGAAAACGCCTTGATCTGGGCCCGCAACGACCCGGACAACCTCGACGCCCAGCGCGCCGCCGCCATCCAGCTGGCCCGCGCCGGTCGCTACGACGATGCTATGGTCTACATGGAAAAAGTCCTGCAAGGCCAGGGCGATACCCATTTCGACTTCCTCGCCCTGTCGGCCGCCGAGACCGACCAGAGCACTCGCGACGGCTTGCTGCAGAGCTTCGAACGCCTGCTGGTCAAGTACCCGGAAAACAGCCAGCTGGTGTTCGGCAAAGCGCTCCTGCTGAACCAGGACGGCAAGGCCGAAGAAGCGCTCGAACTGCTCGAGGAGCACCCGCCGCAAAATGGCGAGATCGCCCCGATTCTGCTGCGTGCCCGCCTGCTGCAAGCGCTCGACCGCGGCAAAGAGGCGCTGCCCCTGCTGCGTGGCGCGATCCGCGACAACCCGGATGACAAACGCCTGCGCCTGACCTACGCCCGTACCCTGGTCGAGCAGGACCGCATCGCCGATGCCAAGGGGGAGTTCATCAGCCTGGTCCAGCAGTACCCCGAGGATGACGAGCTGCGCTACTCGCTGGCACTGGTATGCCTGGAAAACAAAGACTGGGATGAAGCCGAGGGCTACCTGCAGGAGCTGGTCGAACGCGACAGCAACGTCGACGCCGCCCACCTGAACCTGGGCCGCATCCGCGAGGAGCGCCACGACCCCGAAGGCGCCTTGCGCGAATACGCCCTGGTCGGCACCGGCCCCGACTACCTGCCGGCGCAGCTGCGCCAGGCCGACATCCTGATTGCCAACGGCCGCGGCACCGAGGCTTCGCGCCTGCTCGCCGAAGCCCGCGAGGCCCAGCCGGACTACGCCATCCAGCTGTACCTGATCGAATCGGAAAGCTACAGCAACAACAACAAGGACGCTCAGGCCAACCAGGTGCTGCAACAAGGCATCCAGCGTTACCCGGACGACCCCAACCTGCTGTATACCCGCGCCATGCTGGCCGAAAAGCGTGATGACCTGCCGCAGATGGAGAAAGACCTGCGCGCCATCATCGACCGCGAGCCGGAAAACGCCATGGCCCTGAACGCCCTGGGCTACACCCTGGCCGACCGCACCACCCGCTACGCCGAGGCCAAGGCGCTGATCGACAAGGCCCACCAGCTCACCCCGGATGACCCGGCGGTGCTCGACAGCCTGGGCTGGATCGCCTACCGCCAGGGCAACCTGGACGAAGCCGAAGGCTACCTGCGCCAGGCCCTGGAACGCTTCCCCGACCACGAAGTGGCTGCGCACCTGGGCGAAGTCCTGTGGGCCAACGGCAAGCGCCGCGAAGCCCGCCAGGTCTGGGCCAAGGCCTTCGAAGCCCAGCCCGATAGCCCCATCCTGCGCAAGACCGTACTGCGCCTGACCGGATCAGAGACCCTTTAACGCCATGTTCCTGCGCCATTGCATCACCTTCACCCTGATTGCCCTGCTCGCGGGCTGTGCCGGCTTCGGTAGCCGTGAAGCCCTGCAGGGCCATGGCGACCCGCAGCAGTGGCGCCAGCACAAAGCGCAACTCAGCACCCTCGACGGCTGGCAGATCAGCGGCAAGGTCGGCATCCGCGCCCCGCGCGATTCCGGCAGCGGCACGCTGTTCTGGTTGCAGCGCCAGGACTACTACGACATCCGCCTGGCCGGGCCATTGGGCCGTGGCGCTGCCCGCCTGACCGGCCGCCCCGGCGGCGTGGTGCTGGAAGTGGCCAACCAGGGCCGCTACGAAGCCACCAGCCCGGAAGCACTGCTGGAAGAACAACTGGGCTGGCAACTGCCGGTTTCGCACCTGGTCTGGTGGGTACGCGGCCTGCCCGCGCCCGACAGCAAGAGCCAGCTGACCCTGGACGGCGACAGCCGCCTGGCCAGCCTGCAACAGGATGGCTGGCAGGTGCAGTACCTGAGCTATACCGAGCAGAACGGCTACTGGTTGCCCGAGCGCCTGAAACTGCACGGCAAGGACCTCGACGTGACGTTGGTGGTCAAGGACTGGCAGCCGCGCCAGCTGGGGCACTGATCGATGACCACCCTTACCCTGCCCGCCCCGGCCAAGCTCAACCTGTGGCTGCACATCATCGGCCGCCGCCCGGACGGTTACCACGAGCTGGAAACCGTCTTCCAGTTTCTCGACCATGGCGACGAGCTGAGCTTCGCCCTGCGTGAAGACGGCGTGATCCGCCTGCACACCGAAATCGAGGCGGTGCCCCACGACAGCAACCTGATCGTGCGTGCCGCGCGCAAATTGCAGGAACAATCCGGCACCCGCCTTGGCGCCGACATCTGGCTGACCAAGGTCTTGCCCATGGGCGGTGGCATCGGCGGCGGCAGCTCGGACGCCGCGACCACGCTGCTGGCGCTGGCGCACTTGTGGCAGCTGGACTGGGATGAAGATCGCCTGGCCGGCCTGGGCCTGACCCTCGGTGCCGACGTGCCGGTGTTCGTGCGCGGCCACGCGGCGTTCGCCCAGGGTGTGGGCGAGCAACTGACCCCGGTCGACCCGATCGAGCCCTGGTATGTCGTGCTGGTGCCGCAAGTGTCTGTCAGTACTGTAGAAATTTTTTCACATCCGCAGTTGACACGTGATTCCCTCCCCCTTAAGATGCGCCCCGTTCCCGAGGGAAACAGTCGAAATGACTGCCAACCGGTGGTAGAGCAGAGTTACCCAGAAGTTCGCAATGCGTTGAATTCACTGGGCAAATTCACTGAAGCTCGATTAACCGGCACTGGAAGTTGTGTGTTTGGGGCCTTCCCAAGCAAAGCCGAAGCTGATAAAGTTCTGGCCCTTCTTTCAGCGACCCAAACAGGGTTTGTGGCGAAAGGAAGCAATGTTTCGATGTTGCATCGCAAGCTGCAAAGTCTGGTCAAGAAGTCGAGTGCCTAGCGCTCGCAGCAACAGATACAGGGGCGTCGCCAAGCGGTAAGGCAGCAGGTTTTGATCCTGCCATGCGTTGGTTCGAATCCAGCCGCCCCTGCCATTTTCCTATACTCATCCAGGTATACCCTCAGCCTTCAGGTACTGCGCGTGTCCAAGATGATGGTCTTTACGGGGAACGCTAACCCCGATCTGGCTCGGCGTGTCGTACGTCAGCTGCATATCCCTCTCGGTGACGTCTCTGTCGGTAAATTCTCCGACGGCGAGATCAGCACTGAGATCAATGAAAATGTCCGCGGTAAAGACGTCTTCATTATTCAGCCGACCTGTGCCCCGACCAACGATAACCTGATGGAACTGGTAGTGATGGCCGACGCCTTCCGCCGCTCCTCAGCATCCCGAATCACCGCCGTGATTCCTTACTTCGGATACGCCCGCCAGGACCGCCGTCCGCGTTCGGCACGTGTAGCCATCAGCGCCAAAGTTGTCGCTGACATGCTCACTGTCGTGGGTATCGACCGTGTACTCACCGTCGACCTGCACGCTGACCAGATCCAGGGTTTCTTCGATATCCCAGTCGACAACATCTACGGCTCGCCCGTATTGGTCGACGATATCGAAGACCAGCGTTTCGAGAACCTGATGATCGTCTCCCCGGACATCGGTGGTGTCGTGCGCGCACGTGCCGTCGCCAAGTCCCTGGGTGTCGATCTGGGTATCATCGACAAACGCCGCGAGAAGGCTAACCACTCCGAGGTGATGCACATCATCGGCGACGTCGAAGGGCGCACTTGCATCCTGGTAGACGACATGGTCGACACCGCCGGCACCCTGTGCCACGCGGCCAAAGCCCTGAAAGAACACGGCGCTGCCAAGGTTTACGCCTATTGCACGCACCCTGTCCTGTCGGGCCGCGCGATCGAGAACATCGAGAAGTCGGTACTGGACGAGCTGGTGGTGACCAACACCGTTCCGCTGTCCGCCGCTGCTCAAGCCTGTGACCGTATCCGCCAGCTGGATATCGCACCGGTTGTCGCTGAAGCGGTACGCCGCATCAGCAACGAAGAATCGATCAGCGCGATGTTCCGCTAAGCGGAACACGTGTTGATGTGAAGCGCCCCGCCCCAGCATTTGTTGGGGCGGGGCTTTTTTGCCATTCCCGTTGGCGCTGGTCGCAAACGCCCTCGGGAGGCTATTTTGGAGAAACAAAATGACTGATTTCACGCTGAACGCCAAAGTGCGTACTGACCTGGGGAAAGGTGCGAGCCGCCGCCTGCGTCACTCGCTGAGCATCCCTGCCGTTGTCTACGGTGGCGATAAAGAAGCGCAATCCCTGACCATCGTGTCGAAGGAAATCGCCAAGCTGTTCGAAAACGAAGCTGCCTACAGCCACGTGATCGAGCTGAACGTTGACGGCGCCAAGCAAAACGTCATCGTCAAGGCCATGCAGCGTCACCCAGCCAAGCAATTCATCATGCACGCTGACTTCGTTCGCGTCGTTGCTGGCCAGAAGCTGACTGCCAAGGTTCCGGTTCACTTCATCGGCGAAGAAGCGCCGATCAAGAAAGGCGGCGAGATCTCCCACGTTGTTTCCGAGATCGAAGTTTCCTGCGAAGCCAAAGACCTGCCTGAGTTCATCGAAGTTGACCTGGCTAACGCTGAAGTCGGCACCATCATCCACCTGTCGGACCTGAAAGCTCCGAAAGGCGTAGAGTTCGTCGCTCTGGCCCACGGTGATGACAAGGCTGTTGCCAACGTTCACGCGCCACGCGTTGCTCCAGAAGCAGAAGGCGCTGCCGAGTAATCCACTCGCACGCCGGTGTTGATCGGGTTACAGTGCCGCGCGCGCTGTAACCCACCAACTCCAAGGAAGAGCCCCTGACGTGACCGCCATCCAGTTGATCGTTGGCCTGGGTAACCCCGGCCCCGAATACGAACAGACCCGGCATAACGCAGGGGCTCTTTTCGTTGAACGCATTGCCAGCGCCCAGCGCGTCTCGCTGACCGCTGACCGCAAGTATTTCGGCCTGACGGCTAAATTCAGCCATCAGGGCAACGACGTTCGTCTGCTCATCCCCACCACCTACATGAACCGTAGCGGCCAGTCCGTGGCGGCCTTGGCCAATTTCTTCCGCATCAAGCCGGAAGCAATTCTGGTGGCGCATGACGAACTCGACCTGCCTCCGGGCGTCGCCAAGCTTAAACGCGGCGGCGGCCATGGCGGGCACAACGGCCTGCGCGACATCATCGCGCAGCTCGGCAACCAGAACGACTTCCACCGCCTGCGGCTTGGCATCGGCCACCCGGGTGACGCCAAACTGGTCTCCAACTTCGTCCTGGGCCGCGCGCCGCGCGCCGAGCAGGAGAAGCTCGACGCCAGCATCGATTTTGCCCTCGGCGTGCTGCCAGATGTCCTCGCTGGCGATTTCGCCAAGGCGATGCGCGAGCTGCACAGCCAGAAGGCCTGATTTCCTAGAGAGGGAATACCCATGGGTTTCAATTGCGGCATCGTCGGCCTGCCCAACGTCGGCAAGTCCACCCTGTTCAACGCCTTGACCAAGTCCGGCATCGCGGCGGAGAACTTCCCTTTCTGCACCATCGAGCCGAACAGCGGCATCGTGCCGATGCCCGACGCGCGTCTGGCTGCCCTGGCAGAGATCGTCAAGCCTAACCGCATCCTGCCGACCACCATGGAATTCGTCGACATCGCCGGCCTGGTGGCAGGCGCATCGAAAGGTGAAGGCCTGGGCAACAAGTTCCTCGCCAACATCCGCGAGACCGACGCCATCGCCCACGTGGTGCGCTGCTTCGAAGACGAGAACGTGATCCACGTTTCCAACAGCGTCGACCCCAAGCGTGACATCGAGATCATCGACCTCGAACTGATCTTCGCCGACCTCGACAGCTGCGAGAAGCAACTGCAGAAGGTTGCCCGCAACGCCAAGGGTGGCGACAAGGAAGCCCTGGCGCAAAAGGCCATCCTGGAAAAGCTGATCCCGCACTTCACCGAAGGCAAGCCTGCACGCAGCCTGATGAAGCACATGGCTGACGACGAGAAGGCCGTCATCCGTGGCTTCCACCTGCTGACCAGCAAGCCGGTGATGTACATCGCCAACGTCGCTGAAGACGGCTTCGACAACAACCCGCACCTGGACGTGGTCAAGGCCATCGCCGAGGAAGAAGGCGCGGTCGTGGTACCGGTGTGCAACAAGATCGAAGCCGAAATCGCCGAGCTGGACGACGGTGAAGAGAAGGACATGTTCCTCGAGGCCCTGGGCCTGGAAGAGCCTGGCCTGAACCGCGTGATCCGCGCCGGTTACGAGCTGCTGAACCTGCAGACCTACTTCACTGCCGGCGTGCAGGAAGTACGCGCCTGGACCGTGCGCATTGGCGCCACCGCGCCACAGGCTGCTGGCGTGATCCACACCGACTTCGAAAAAGGCTTCATCCGCGCTGAAGTAGTGGCGTATGACGACTTCATCCAGTTCAAGGGTGAAAGTGGCGCCAAGGAAGCCGGCAAGTGGCGTTTGGAAGGTAAGGACTACATCGTCAAAGACGGCGATGTGATGCACTTCCGCTTCAACGTCTGACGCTCAGCGTTTGCCTGTCAACTAAAGCCTCCGTATGGGGGCTTTTGTGTTTCTGTTGTCCCGTTCGCCCCTATCCCCCTCAGTGCACCCACTGCCGCGCCCTGCGCCTGTCGATCCAGATCAGCAAGACGCTGGCATACACCGAGACAGCCAAGAACAGCGCCATGCGCACCGCAAAGGCCCGGTACACGTCCTGCCCTGCCGCGCTGTCTTGCACCGACTGCCCCAGCAGAATCAGCATCGTGGTCAGGCAACTGACCCAGTAAGCAGGGCCGTGCCGCGTCGCCACCGCCCGGTAGAGCCGCCGGGCCTGCCAGAGGGTGAACAGCAACACCCACAGAAAAAACATCCACAGGTGCACGAACAGGCTCAAGGCACTCCACAGCAGGATCGCCAGCAGCCCGGCTAGCAGGGTCGAACCAATCAGCTCTCGGCTGGCATTGCGGGCATGGGTTTCGCCGGCCTGCTGGCCCAGGCTCACCGACTTCATGATCAGCGGCATGAATGCATCCGGGGCAATCAGCGCCAGCAAGAACGCCGGCATGACGATCAGCGTGGCACGCAGCGCAACCCAACTGGCACGCGCGCTGGGGAGCGGTGGCGGGGACGGTTGCGCGGGGGCATCGACAGGTTCGGGAAACAGTACATGCGCCAGCGCCGTGCCCAGCGCCGCCAACAGCATGCCTTTGGCTAACGCCTCGACCACCGACAGCGCCAAGGTGAAATCATGGGTGCCGGCTGCGGCGATCATGGTCAGGCCGATCACCAGCAAGTTCGCCACCAGGCCATTGCCGCCCTTGAGCGCGTAACGCAGCACCAGAAACACCCCAACGCCGACCAACAGCACCCCACTCACCGGGGCATGGCGCAGCAGTGGAATCAGCAACAAGCCGCTGCCACAACTGAGCAGCACCAGCACCGCCAACGCCGGTGCCGCGCGCAACGGCAGCGGCTGGCTGCGGGTGGCTAACAGCAGCACCGCAAACACCGGGGCCAGGATCGGCACGGGCAGGCCGATGCCGAAGCTGACCGCCAGGCACAGCGCCACGCCCCAGGCCAGGCGTAGCGCCCGCAGGCGCCGCCACTCAATAGGCATACGACAGCCAGCTCATCAGCCACATGAACACGCGGCCCAGCACGTTCAGCGGGTTGCCCTCGCTGGGCAGCGCCATGACTTCGGCCTGGCCGCCGACCCGCAACCCGGTCTTGTCCTCCAGCTGGTCACGGTCCAGCTCGACGATCACCGGAAAACGCTGCGCCGAGCGCAGCCACTCGCGGCTGTTCTGCACGCTCGGCAGGGTACCCGGCGGGCTGCCCTGCCCCACGCTGACGCCATACCCAATGCTGCGTATGCGCCCCTTCAGCACGACCCCCGGCAGTGCATCGAGCACCACCAGCACCGCTGTGCCGGAGCGCAGGCGGCCGAGGTTGTTTTCGGTCATGTCGGCGCTGATCCACACGTCATGGATCGCGATCAGGGTCATCATCGGGCTGCCGGCCGCCACATAATGGCCAACGTCTGTGCGCAGGTCAGTGATCAAACCGTTGGCATCGGCGCGCACCACGGTGCGGGCCAGATCCAGGCGGGCCTTTTCAACATTCGCCGCAGCGCTGCGCAACTGGGCGTTGTCTGCCTGTGAACCGCCCTGCTGTTCACGTGCCCGCTCGACTTCGGCACGGGCCGCCGCCACCTGGCTGATGGCTTGGTCGCGCGTGGCCTGGGCCCCTTCCAGGCGGCGCACCGACACCGTGCCTGGGTCTTCCTCGATCAGCCGCTTGAGCCGCTCGGCATCCTGGCGCGCCTTGCGCTCGTTGGCCTGGGCCGCCAGCAACGCCGCCTTGGCCGAATCGATGCCGGCGGTGTTGGCGCCGATCTGCCTGCGCACGGTATCAAGGTCGGCCTCGGCGCGAGCCAGCGCAATGCGGTATTGCGCCGGGTCCAGCTCGAACAGCACCGCGCCTTGGCGTACCTCCTGATTGTTGCCCACGGCCACACGCTTCACCGGGCCAGCCACCTCGGCGCTCACCGGCACCACATAGGCTTGCAGGCGGGCCTGCTGGGTGTAAGGCGTGAAACGGTCTGCCAGCAAGTACCAGAGCAGGCTTATGGCAATCAGCAGCAATACCCAGCGCATGCCACGATCAGGCGCTTGCGGGGGCGGTGTTTGCGGGGCGTCGCTCATTTCGGTTCACCGGGTTGCTGTGCGGTAGGGGCTGGCGCGTCCAGCAGGTCTCCCCAATCGGTGCGTTGCTGCATCTGTCGACGCGTGGCCGGGTCGACCGCTGCACGGCCTGGCTGCCAACCGCCGCCCAGGGCCTTGTACAAGGTCACCACGCTGCTGACGGCATTGCCGCGGCTGACCAGGTAACCGTCTTGTTGCTGCAGCAGCAGTTGCTGGGCATCGAGCACCCGCTGGAAGTCGGCAAAGCCTTCGCGGTATTGTGAGGTGGCCAGGCTCAGCGAGCGCTGCGCGGCTTGCGAGGCCTGGTCGCGAATACCCGCGCTCTGCAACGAGCGCACCAGGCCGCTGGCTGCATCGTCGGCCTCGCGGGCGGCTTCGCGCACGCCCTGCTGATACAGCTCGATCAGTTGCTGCAAGCGGGCATCCTCCACGCGCACGGCGTTCTTGCGCCGGCCATAGTCGAACGGGTTCCAGATCAGGCCTGGGCCAGCGGCGAGGTCGAAACTGTCGGGCAGGTGGCTGGCCGTCACGAAGCTCCAGCCGATGCTGCCCAGCAGGCTCAGCTGTGGATAAAGGTCCGCTTCGGCCACGCCCACCAGCGCCGACTGCGCCGCGACGGCCTGCTCGGCGGCACGGATGTCCGGGCGTCGCAGCAACAAACGGGCGGGAACGTCTTGCAACAGTGCCCGGTCTGGCAGTGGTAACTGCCCGTAACGAGGTTGCAACTCCGGCAGCGGCCCCGGTGGCCGCCCAAGCAGCGAACACAACACGTTGCGCAGGGCATTGAGTTGGTTTTCGAACTCGGGGATGGTCGCCTGCGTCGCCAGGTACTGGGTGCGTGCCTGCTGCCAGTCGAGCTCATCATGCTCGCCATGGCGGAACAACCGCTCGGTGATCTCCAGGCTGCGCGCCTGGCGCTTGGCGTTTTCCTCGGAAATGGCCAGCCGCGCCTCGGCGGTACGCAAGGCAAAATAGGTGTCGGCCACCTGTGCACGCAACAACAGCATGGCATCGGCGTAGTTGGCCTCGGAGGCAAAGTACAGGGCATCGGCCGCCTCGATGGCACGGCTGAAGCGCCCCCAGAAGTCGATCTCCCAACCAATGTCGAAGCCCACGCTGGACTGCCAGAACACCGAATCACGAGCGTTGGCGGTACCGGACTGGTCCTGCTTGAGGTAGAGGCTTTGCGCGCGCAACTGCTGCAGTTGTGGATAACGCCCGGTCTGCACGATGGCCAGTTGCGCACGTGCCTCGGCGACGCGCAGCCCAGCCACGCGCAGGTTGGTGTTGTGCGCATCGGCTTGGGCGATCAGGGCATCCAGTGACGGGTCGGCGAACACCGCCCACCACTGGCGAAAATCCGGCGCCGCGGCGCTACGGCTGGCCTGCTCCAGCAGCGGGGTGCTCCAGGTGTCCAGCCAGGGCGATTGCGCCGGCGGGTAGTCCGGACCGACCTGCGTACAGCCTGCCAGCAAAGCCACCAGGCCCAGTGCGCGGCGCCAGCGAGGTCCGGGCATGCCAGGCCCCGGCTCAAGCCGACGGTTCGGCAGGGTCTTCCGGCACCTGCAACGCCACCCACTGCCAGAACAGCACATAGGTCACGCCCAGAATCACCGGGCCGATGAACAGGCCAATGATGCCTTTGACCACCATGCCGCCCAGCGCACCGATCAGCACCACCGGCATCGGCACATCCACGCCGCGCCCCAGCAACAGCGGCTTGAGCACGTTGTCGGCAAGGCCGGCGACGAAGGTGTAGATGGCAAACACGATGGTCGCGACGGTGAAGCCTTCGGCATGGAATACATAGGCGATGACCGGTAGCGTGATCAGCGTGGCCGGCGCCTGGGCGATGCCCAGCATAAGGATGGCGATTGCCAGGATCCCCGCGCCCGGCACACCCTTGACCACAAAACCTACGCCTATCAGCAGCATCTGGATGAAGGCGATGCCGATCACACCCTGGGCGACGGCGCGAATGGTGGCGGTGCACAGCCTTGCAATGGGCTTGCCGCGCGACTCACCTGAAACCCGAATGGCAATGCGCTGCGCCGCCACTTCGCCGCGCTCGCCGAAGGCCATGATCACCCCCGAGATGATGATCGCCGCGATGAACATCAAGAATGCACCCCCGGCACTGGCAGCGGCGCCCAACAATACACGCCCGGCATCCTTGAGCTGCGGCATCACACTGTTGAGCACCCCGCTCAAGCTCTCGGAAGCCGCCAGCCACAAGGTATACACGCGCGGCCCGATCAGCGGCCAGGTGGCCACCGACTCCGAAGGCGTCGGCACGCTCCAGGCACCGCTTTTGAGCAGTGTCACCAAGCCGTCCACCGACTCGCTGATCGACACCACCACCAGGTAGATCGGCACCAGCAACACCACCAGCACCAAAAGCACCACCAGCGTTGCCGCATAGCCGTCCTTGAGCCCCGTGCCGCGTTTGATGCGCTGGTGCAGCGGGTACAGGGTCACCGCCAGGATCACCGCCCACAGCATCAATTCCAGAAAGGGCTGAAACACCTGGAAGGCGAAGATCACCAGGGCAGCCACCAGGCCTGCCTTGATCAATACATCGAGCAGGCCCCGCGACAGGGCACTGTCCAGCTTGAAACTCGGCTGCATGCTTCACCTCCGCACATTCATTTTGCCAACGGGTGCAGTTCAGTGGTCGGTTTGACGCTCAGGCGGGGACGCCTCAGCGTCGCTCAACTGCCGTGTCAGGCCCATCATCACCAGCGGTACCACGGCCATCGACAAGGTGATGGCCAGCACCAGCAGGTCGTGAACCTGCTGCTCCAATACCTGGTGCTCACGCGCCAGTTTGAACACCACGAAAGCAAACTCGCCGCCCGACGCCAGCACCACGCCCAGGCACAGCGCCTGGGCGCGGTTCAACCCGCCGGCCCTGCGGCCCAGGGCAACCAACAGTGGCAGCTTGATGCCCACCAGCAGCAGCGTGAGCCCAAGCACGGCCAAGGGCATGCCGAACAACAGGCGCAAGTCTGCGCTCATGCCCACGCCGACAAAGAACAGCCCGAGCAGCAACCCTTTGAGCGGCTCGATCTGGGTTTCCAGTTCGTGGCGAAACGGCGACTCGGCCATCAATACGCCGGCCAGGAATGCGCCAAGGGCCATCGATATGCCTACATGCTCCATCACCCAGGCGGTGCCCAACACCACCAGCAACGCAGTAGCCGTGGACAGCTCCGGCAACCCGGAGCCGACTGTCCATTTGAAAATCGGGGTCATCAAGTAGCGGCCGCCGATAATGATCACGCCGATGCCGAGCGCCACGGCCAGCAGCGGCCAGTTGCCTTCATCTGCATGGCTGACATCACCGCCAAGCAAGGGCACTACGGCAATCAGGGGGATGGCGGCGATGTCCTGGAATAGCAGAATCGCCACAGCCAGTCGGCCGTGGGGCTTGCCCAGGTCCTTGCGCTCGGCGAGCACCTGCAAGCCGAACGCCGTTGATGACAGCGCAAGCCCCAGCCCCAGCACGATGGCCGCCGGCTTCGACTGGCCAAATACCCCATAGGCGAGCAGGCCAAGTGCGGCGGCGGTCAGCCCGACCTGCAGCGAGCCGATGCCGAAAAGGGCGCGGCGCATGGTCCACAGGCGGCGGGGCGAGAGCTCAAGGCCGATCACGAACAGCAGCATCACCACGCCCATCTCCGACAGGCGGGCGACGTTGTCCGGGTTGCCCAGCAAGCCGAGCACCGAGGGGCCGATCAGGATGCCGGCCAGCAGATAGCCAGGCACTGCCCCCAGTTTCAAACGTTGCGCCAGTGGCACCAGAAGCACCACGGCCAGCAGGAACACCACCGTCGCCTGCAGCAGGCTGCCGTCATGTGGCATAGGATTTCATCCTTTAGGCTCCCCGCAAGGAGGGGGTCAGAAGCGCTCTTCAACCACCTTGAACGGGTAGGCCACCGCCTTGTACTTGCCGACCTTGCCGCGCTTGGGCAACTTCACGACCTGGTCGCGGGTGATGTCCTTGTAGGGAATGCGAGTGAGCAGGTGGCTGATGATGTTCAGCCGCGCCCGCCGCTTGTCGTTGGAATGGGCCATGAACCAGGGTGCCCAGGAGGAATCCGAGGCGGCGAACATCGCGTCGCGCGCCTTGGTGTAATCATCCCAGCGGCTATACGACTTCAGGTCCATGGGTGACAGCTTCCACAGCTTGCGCCCATCGCTGATGCGGTCCTGCAGGCGGCGGGTCTGCTCTTCGGCGCTCACTTCCAGCCAGTACTTGATCAGGATGATCCCCGACTCGACCATCATCTTCTCGAACAGCGGCACCACCATGAGGAACTTGTCGGCTTGTTCATCGCTGCAAAAGCCCATCACCCGCTCGACGCCGGCGCGGTTGTACCAACTGCGATCGAAGATCACCACTTCGCCCGCAGCGGGCAGATGGCCCAGGTAGCGTTGCACGTACATCTGCGACTTTTCCCGCTCGGTAGGTGCCGGCAGCGCCACCACACGGAACACTCGCGGGCTGACACGCTCGGTGAGGGCCTTGATGGTCCCACCCTTGCCCGCGCCGTCCCGGCCTTCAAAGACGATGCACACCTTCAGGCCCTTGGCCACGACCCATTCCTGCAGCTTCACCAACTCGACGTGAAGTTGCTTGAGTGCCTTCTCGTAGGCCTTGCCGCCCAACTTTTCCGGCTGTGCCTGTGGGGTCTTCTTCCTGGCTGACTTCGACATGGGGCGCTCCCGGCGGCGAATGAAGGTTCAGTATGGTCGATCCACGGGGGTTTGCCGCTTCGCTTGCTACCACAGCACCGCCCCCCTTTGGAGAGGGCGGACAATGGCCGGGTTATTTGGCCAGCTTGTTGTAACTGGTCATCAGGTTGCGGTAGTCGGGAATGTGGTTGGCGAACAACGTCCCCAGCCCTTCAACGTCGTTGCGCCAGTCGCGGTGCAGCTCGCAGGCCACACCGAACCAGGTCATCAGTTGCGCCCCGGCGGCCTCCATGCGGCGCCATGCCGAATCGCGGGTCAACTCGTTGAAGGTGCCAGAGGCGTCGGTGACGACGAAGACCTCGAAGCCCTCCTCAAGGGCCGACAGTGCCGGGAACGCCACGCACACTTCGGTCACCACACCAGCGATCAGCAGTTGCTTCTTGCCCGTGGCCTTGACGGCCTTGACGAAGTCTTCGTTGTCCCAGGCGTTGATGTTACCGGGGCGGGCAATGTAGGGGGCGTCGGGGAACTGCTCTTTGAGCTCGGGGACCAGCGGGCCATTGGGGCCGGTTTCGAAGCTGGTGGTGAGGATGGTCGGCAGCTTGAAGTACTTGGCCAGGTCCGACAGGGCCAGAACGTTGTTCTTGAAACGGTCCGGGTCGATATCCCGTACCAGCGAAAGCAGGCCGGTCTGGTGATCGACCAGCAGGACTGCGACGTTGTTCTTGTCCAGACGCGTGTATTGGAAGGCCATGGTGGAGCTCCTTGCATCAGCGGATAGGGAGTATCAGCGTAGGCAAGGATGAGCGACTGCGGTAACCGTCAGTCGGGTCCGTTCTTGAGATCGAGCGCCGCCCACGCGGCGCTCGATCTCATAGGCGCCAAAACAGCCAAGGCGAGCCCCCACCGCTCACTTCACAATTTCCTGAACTGATTATTTGCCCCCAGCGATTTTTCCCCTCGCCCACCGCCACCAGAATCGCTCACCACAATCACAAAAACCGTGAGGCCACTCCCGTGGACCAGACACTCCAGGTACGGCAGGCCGCCGCCGACCTCGTCGATGCCTTTGCCAGCAACGACACCGCTCGCTACTTCGCCTGCTTCAGCGAAGACGCCACCTTCCTCTTCCACACCTTGGCCCAGCCGCTGTTGTCGCGCCGCGACTATGAAGACCTCTGGGCCCAGTGGCAGGCCGAAGGCTTCGCCGTGCTGGCGTGTGAATCGGGCAATGCCCAGGTGAGCCTGCAAGGCGACGTGGCGATCTTCATGCACGATGTGGCCACGCATATCCGTATCGCCGGTGACGAACACCAGCTGGCTGAACGCGAGACCATCGTGTTCCGCCGCCACGGCGAACGCTGGCTGGCCTGCCATGAGCACCTGTCGGTCGTCACCACCGCCTGAACCTTCTTTTGCGGCCTTGCCGCTCTGCCATCGCACCCACAATAAGGCCCGCGCACCGCGCCGGCCGACAACAACCGCGCTGGAGCATCACCATGAGCCAATCGACCGGTATCGAGACCAACGGTGTCGAACAGATCCCCGACGATCAACGCCACGCCGCGCCGCTAGACCTGTTCCGCCTGATCTTCGGCGGTGCCAATACCTTTGCCACTGCCGTGCTGGGCAGCTTCCCGGTGCTGTTCGGGCTGTCGTTCCAGGCCGGGGTCTGGGCAATTTTGCTCGGGGTCGGCATCGGCGCCATCATCCTCGCCCCCATGGGCCTGTTCGGTGCGCTCAACGGCACCAACAACGCGGTGTCTTCGGGCGCGCACTTCGGCGTGCACGGGCGTATCGTCGGCTCGTTCCTGTCGTTGCTCACCGCCGTGGCGTTCTTCTCGCTGTCGGTGTGGAGCTCGGGCGATGCCCTGGTCGGCGGTGCCAAGCGCTTGGCCGGCTTGCCGGAAACCGACTTGACCCTGGGCCTGGCCTATGGCCTGTTCGCGGTGCTGGTACTGGTGGTGTGCATCTTCGGCTTCCGCTTCATGCTGTGGGTCAACAAGATTGCCGTGTGGGCGTCGAGCCTGCTGTTTCTGCTAGGCATCGTCGCCTTCGCCGCTCCGTTCGATGCGGGCTACGCCGGCAGCGTCAATCTCGGCCAGGCGGGTTTCTGGGCCGCCTTCGTCGGCGCGGCGATCCTGGCCATGAGCAACCCGGTCTCGTTCGGTGCCTTCCTCGGCGACTGGTCGCGCTACATCCCGCGGGCAACCCCCAAGCCGCGCATCATGCTGGCCGTGATCGCCGCCCAGGCCGCGACGCTGATCCCCTTCCTGTTCGGCCTGTGCACCGCCACCCTGGTCGCCAGCCAGGCACCGGACTACATCGCGGCCAACAACTACGTCGGCGGCCTGCTGGCGGTCTCGCCTAACTGGTTCTTCCTGCCGGTGTGCCTGATCGCGGTGATCGGCGGCATGTCCACCGGCACCACTGCGCTGTATGGCACCGGCCTGGACATGTCCAGCGTGTTCCCACGCCTGCTCAGCCGTGCCGGCGCCACCTTGCTGATCGGCGTGCTGGCGATCGGTTTCATCTTCATTGGCCGCTTCACCTTCAACCTGGTGCAGAGCGTGTCGACCTTCGCCGTGCTGATCATCACCTGCACCAGCCCCTGGATGGTGATCATGATCCTCGGCCTGATCACCCGCCGCGGCTTCTACCATGCCGATGACCTGCAGGTGTTCACCCGTGGCCAGCGCGGCGGCCATTACTGGTTCACGCACGGCTGGAACTGGCGCGGCATGGGGGCGTGGATCCCCAGCGCGGCGGTCGGCCTGTGCTTCGTCAACCTGCCGGGGCAGTTCGTCGGCCCGCTGGGCGACCTGGCCGGCGGCATCGACCTGAGCCTGCCGGTAACCCTGGGGCTGGCCGGGGTGCTTTACCTCGTGCTGCTCAACCTGTTCCCTGAACCTGCTGGCGTGTATGGGCCTGATGGCCCGCGCTGGGTGCGCTGCAAAAGCACCCCGCATGCGCCGCTAATCACTGCCGAAATAGCCTGACTGGAGTCTGCCCATGACCACTTCTCACTACATCGCCGGCCGCTGGGTCGAAGGCCAAGGCAGCGACTGCATCAGCGTCAATGACCCTGCCCTGGGCCTGCCCTTTGCCGAATTGATGGCCGCCAGCGTCGCCCAGGTCGACCAAGCCGTGGCTGCCGCCCGCGAAGCTCTGCCCGCCTGGAAGCAGACCAACGCCAGCCAGCGTGCTGCGTACCTGCGCGGCTTTGCCGAGCAGCTCGGGCAACGCCGCGAAGCGTTGATCACCCTGCAGATGCGCAACAACGGCAAGCCGCGCCATGAGGCCGAAATCGACCTGGACGACGCGATTGCCACGTTCAATTACTACGCCGACCTGGCTGAGCAGTTGCCGCAGAAAAACTGCGACGTACCCCTGGCCGCGCCTGGCTTCACCGCCCGCACCCGTCTGGAGCCGGTTGGCGTGGTCGGCCTGATCGTGCCGTGGAACTTCCCGCTGGTGACCAGCGCCTGGAAGCTTGCCCCGGCCTTGGCCGCAGGCTGCACCGTGGTGCTCAAGCCCTCGGAGGTTACCCCGCTGATCGAGCAGACTTACGGCCAGATCGCCGATACCCTGGGCCTGCCCGCAGGTGTGCTGAACATCGTCAACGGCAAGGCCGAAACCGGCGCAGCGCTGAGTGGCCACAATGGCCTGGACAAGTTGTCGTTCACCGGCAGCAACAGCGTCGGTAGCCAGGTGATGCGCAGCGCTTCGGCGCAGTGCCGGCCGGTGACCCTGGAGCTGGGCGGCAAGTCGGCGATCGTGGTGTTCGATGATTGCGATGTCGAGCAGGCGGTGGAATGGATTGTCGCCGGCATCAGCTGGAACGCCGGGCAAATGTGCTCGGCCACCTCGCGCTTGCTGGTGCAGGACGGCATTGCCGATGCACTGCTGCCGCGTTTGCAGGCTGCACTGGACAACCTGCGGGTGGGCAACCCGTTGAGCGAAGAAGTGGACATGGGGCCACTGACCAGCCAGGCGCAGTGGCTGAAGGTTGCCAGCTACTTTGCCACTGCACGCGAAGAGGGCCTGCAGTGCCTGGCCGGTGGCGAGGCGCTGGACCGTGACGGCTGGTTTGTCAGCCCGACGTTGTATGTGGACGTGCCGGCAGACAGCCGCCTGTGGACCGAAGAAATTTTTGGCCCGGTGCTGTGCGCACGCCGCTTCGCCACCGAAGCGCAGGCAATTGCCGAAGCCAACGACAGCCGCTTCGGCCTGGTCGCCACCGTTTGTTCAGCGGACCTGGAACGCGCAGAGCGGGTGGCCGATGCCCTGGAAGTTGGCCATGTGTGGATCAACTCGGTGCAGGCGGTGTTCGTCGAAACGTCGTGGGGCGGCACCAAGGGCAGCGGCATTGGGCGAGAGCTCGGGCCTTGGGGGTTGTCGGGGTATCTGTCGGTGAAGCATGTGACGCGCTGCCTGGGCTGATATCGCTGGGGCCGCATTGCGGCCCTTTCGTCGGCAAGCCAACGCCTACAGGGATAGCGCCAGCACTCGAATGGTGCGCCAACCTGTGCGAGCTGGCTTGCCGGCGAAGAGGCCAGCACAACCAATAGAAATCTCCCGCGCGTGACTTTCCCCTCCCCCCGCCAAGTCCCACTCCCTGGTACCCCCACAATCACAACACCAGGCCGGACCACCATGCACCCTCAACGCACCGCCTTGCACAACGAGTTGCACGCCCGCCCGTCGCTGTATTTCGATGGCCCTGCGCATGTCTTCCACCTCGCCCTGCTGGGCGGCGATGCCGCCTGTACCGCGCTATTGCAGCGCTGCTGCCCACAGGCTGCAGATGCCGGCGCTGCGCAAGGCATTACCCAGCTCGATGGCCACCCGTTCAAGTGGGAGCGCCATACCGAGTTCTTCACCCTGACCCTGGTAGTGCCTTGCTCGGCCGCCGACACCCAATGGCAACCGCTGCCAGCGGTGCTGGCCGACGCCATCGCGCCCCAGGCGGCGCAACTGATCAACGCGGTGCAAGTGCTGGTGCGCGACGAGCAGGACCTGAACCTGCCCGATTACGGCTTCAAGGACCCGTGCGGCTCCTGCGTCGGCGGTGGCGATGCGGTGGTGTGGAGCGACTTTCGCCTGACCGCCGACGGCACCAACCGCTTCGTGTTCATCAACCGCCGCCTCAATGCCTACCGCCAGGGCCGCATGATCCGGCGCCTGCTGGAGATCGAGACCTACCGCATGATGGCCTCGCTGACCCTGACCACGGCCAAGGCGCTGAGCCAGGAACTGGACGCCTTCGACAAAACCCTGGTGAGCCTTTCCGAACGCAGTGCCGGGGGCGATGGACGCGACTCCAAAGGCCTGCTCGACGCCATCGCCCACCTGTCGCGGCAGGTGGTCAGCCGCACCGTGAAAACCCGCCATCGGTTCGGCGCCACGCAAGCTTATGCGCAGCTGGTGTTCGAGCGCCTGGGCGAATTGCGCGAGAGCCATGTGGGCGATTGCCAACGCCTTGGGGTGTTCATCGAGCGCCGTTTCAAACCAACGGTGCGCTACTGCGCGGCGACCGAGCAACGGCTGGAACAGCTGGCGAAGAACGTCGCCAACCTGGGTGACCTGCTGCAGGCGCGGGTACAGGTGGAGATGGAAGAACAGAATGCCGGGATTCTGCACAGCCTCAATGCCCGGGCCGATGCCCAGGTGAAGATCCAGCGGGCGGTGGAGGGGCTGTCGATCATCGCCATCACCTATTACCTGCTGAACCTGTTCAAGCTGCTGTATGGCGGGTTGAATGTGCTGGGGCTGGAGCTGACGGCGAAGGATGCGCTGATGGCGATGGCGCCGCCGGTGTTGCTGGTGCTGCTGGTGATATTGCTGCGGATCAGGCAGGCCAAGCAGCATTGAAGCGGGGGGCGCTGGGCGCCCCCCAATACTCACGCCGGCTCGTCGGCCGGGCGCGAACCTTCCTGCAGCAACACCATGCTCTGCGGCGAAGACAAGGGGATCCCCTCATCACGCAACCGCCCAAGAATGGTGAACAGCAGGTCACTGCGGGTGCCGGACACCTGCCGCGGCCCGGCCACGTAACCACTGACCGCAATCACCATGCCGCTGCTCGTCAGGTCTTTGAACGACACCGAACTCGCGGGTGCATCCAGTATCGCCTCATGCTCGTGATACGCCGCCAGCAGCAGGTCGCGCACGCGGTTGGCATCGGTTTCCAGTGGCAAAGTCAGGGTCACGCTGACCACCCCAAGGGCATTGCCCATGGTCACGTTGCGCACGTTCTGTGAAATGAACTGCGAGTTGGGCACGATCACTGTCGAGCGGTCAGACATCTGTATCTCGGTGGCGCGCACGTTGATGCGGCGGATGTCACCCTCGACACCGGCCAGGCTGACCCAGTCGCCCACCTTTACCGGGCGCTCGGTAAGCAGAATCAGACCCGAGATGAAGTTCTGCACGATCTGCTGCAGACCAAAACCGATACCCACTGACAACGCACTCACCACCCAGGTCAGGCTGGTCAGGTTGATACGCAGGGTCGACATCACCAGCATGGCCAGGAACAGGAAGCCCAGGTACCCCACCAGGGTCACCAGCGAGGCACGCATGCCGGCGTCCATGTCGGTTTCCGGCAGCAGGCGCTCGCTCAACCAGCGCTTGAGCACACGGATGCCGAACATGCCGCCGAAGAACATCGCCACGGCCAGCAGGATATCTTGCGGCACGATGTTCAAGTTGCCGAGCATCTTGCCACCGGTGCCATCCCAATCCCCCAGGCTGAGCAGCAACTCACCGGGGCTGGTGCCCGAAGGCGTGAAGGCCAGCAGTACCGCCAGGAACAGCAGCACGGTACGGCCGATGCCAGCCAAAATGGTGCTGGCCTGGGCCTGATGGCGCGGAGCCAGGCCCAATGTCGATGCCAGGGCCAGGCCGCCCGGTTGGCGGGGCGACAGCAGGGTTTCGCACAGGTCACCGAGGAAGGTGGTCAGCAGGTAGGCACAGGTCGCCACCACGCTGATCCACAGCAACTTGGCCGTAAGGAAGTACGCCAGGGTCAGGAAACCGGCCAACAGGGCCAGTACGATCAGCCCCACCCATACCACGATGACGAAGGGGATCAGCCCCGCCAGGCCAGTCGGGCGTTCCAGCTCATGCTTGCGCAAGGTGCGGCGGTAGCGCAGCAAGGCCACCGAGAAAATCACCGCCACCACCAGCGCAGTCAGGCCGTTGGTCGCCACGGTCAGCGCCAGGCTGGTACCGATCACGCTGTTAATGCGCTCCTGGGTCAGCAGCACCATCAACGCCAGGGCCAGCAGTTTAGGGAACCAGCCCAGGGCGCTGGCCACCTCATCGTGGATCGGCGGCAGGCGCCAGGACGGGCGCTGCAGCATCAACATGGCGCGGCCCAGGCCTGAAATGAAGGCGCTGAACACCACCAGAGTAAGGATGTGGTTAGCCAGGCTGGCGATATCCGTGCCCAGCTCGGCGCTGCTTTCCAGGCCCCAGCGCAGCAGCGACACGGAACCGGCGATGGTGCCCAGCGTCGCCAGGCTGACGCTCAGGGCCAAGGCGCTGCGGCGCAGGCGGCCTTCGGGCAGCCAGCGGATCATCGCATCTGCCAGCAGGCGTTCAAGCAGCCGACGAACCAGCGTCCACACCAGGATGGCCGCCACCAGGCTGCTGAGGAAAAACCAGCGATGTTCTGCACTGAACGCGCTGGCCACGGCATCGGCCGCCTCGCCACGCAGGTCGCGCAGGCGTGCCACGTCTTCATCGGTGGGGCGGATCAGCGACTGCCAGAACGCGGGGGTCAGCGGGCTGGTGGCGCGGCTGGTGACCTGCGAGTTGAACTGGCTGCGGCGCAGGTTGACGATCTGCGTGGACAGGTCCCGGGCCGACTGGGTCAGCTTGGTGGCCTGCTCCTGCTCGGCCAGCACGGTCTTTTTCTGGGCTTCGAGGTCCTTGCGCTGAAGGGTGATGCTGGCAGGTTCATCCGGCTGCTGCGGGCCCAGCACCTTGAGCTTGTCGTCCAGGCCTTGCACGTCGGCAGTACGCAGCGCACCAAGGGCATCGGCCTGCCGCTGAACCTGTATGGCAGCCTGGCGCAGTTGCGAAAGCACATCGTCATTGGCGCTGCTGGTCACGCCCTGGCGGATCAGGTCGAGTCGATCACTCAACTGTTCAAGGCTCGCGTTCTCATCGAGCACCGGCAACTCGGCAGCCGCCAGGCTGGAGGCTGGCGGGGCCGGAGCGGACCAGGCCGGAGTGGCCAACGCCAGCATCAGGGCCAATACGCCTAGGCAATAACGGGCAAGGCTGACACGCCTCATCGAACAATCCTCTATGCATTTCGATTTGGCGGGGGATTCTACGCGGCTTCACGCGATCAGGAGAGTGCCGTTTCTCGCTTGAGCAGTTGCTGCTTGCGCTCCACACCCCAGCGATAGCCGCTGATGTCGCCGTCGCGACGTACCACCCGATGGCAAGGAATGGCCACGGCAATGCGGTTGGCCGCGCAGGCCATGGCCACGGCGCGGACCGCCCTGGGTGCGCCGATACGCTCGGCGATGTCGGTGTAGCTGACCCGACAGCCGGCAGGTACCTCACGCAAGGCCTGCCAGACCCGCTCCTGAAATGCCGTGCCTTGGATATCCAACGGCAGCGCAAGGCCCAGCGCGGGGGCTTCCACAAAGCCCACCACCTCGGCGACCACCCGCTCGTAATGGCTATCACCGCCGATCAGCCGAGCGTTGGGGAACTGGTCCTGCAAGGCCTGCAACAGTGGCTCGGGGTCATCGCCCAGCAGAATCGCGCAGATACCCTTCTCGCTCTGGGCCACGAGGATCGACCCCAGCGAACACTGGCCCAGCGCAAAACGAATGGTTGCCCCTGCCCCGCCGGCACGGTAGGCCTTGGGCCGCATGCCCAGGCGCTGCCCGGCACTTTCGTAGAACCGGCTGTTGGAGTTGTAGCCGGCGTCGTAGATGGCATCGGTCACCGAGCGCTGATCCTGTTCCAGGTGCTCACGCAGGCGTCGGGCGCGAAATGCCGAGGCGTAGGCCTTGGGGGTGAGGCCGGTTTCGGCCTTGAACAGACGGTGCAGGTGAAAGGGGCTGACTGCCAGTTGCGCGCTGAGTTGGTCCAGGTTTGGCCCACTGGCAGCGCCCTCGATCAGCCGGCAGGCACGCGTCACCAGCTCGCTGCGCCGGGTTGCGCTGGCACCGCTGTCACCCGCGCAACGCTTGCAGGCGCGGTAGCCGGCGGTTTCGGCGGCGGCGGTATCGTCGTAGAACGCGATGTTTTCGCGCTTGGCCATGCGCGACTTGCACCCTGGGCGGCAGTAGATACCCGTGGTGCGTACGGCATAGACGAAGTGGCCGGCGGCGGCGCTGTCACGGGCCTGCACGGCTTGCCAGCGCTGCTCGGGGGTGGTGTAGGGTTTCATCGCGGGTTACCTCTTGTCTGTCTCGCCTGTACCGCCAATGCAAAAACATCAGGCCCGCCACAGGTACCAGGCTGCCACGGTCCGGTACGGGCACCAGCCACCGCCCAGCGAGCGCATCTGCGCCGGCGTCGGTGCTTTCTCCAGCCCCTTCAGTCGACGATACCCCTCGCGTACCGCGAAGTCGTCGACCGGCAGAATGTCCGAGCGCTCAAGGCTGTAAATCAGCAACATCTCCACCGTCCAGCGCCCTACCCCACGCAGGGCCACAAGGCGTTCGATCAACGCTTCGTCAGCCATGGCCAGCGCCTCCTGGCGGCTGGGTACCAAACCCTCGAGCCGAGCCTGGGCAATGCCCTGCACGGTGGCCGTCTTGCTCGCCGAAAAACCGCATGCGCGCATCGCCTCAGGTGTCACGGCCAGCAATTGCTCCGGGGCGGGAAAACTGCCCTCGGGGAACAGCGCCAACAGCCTTCCCAGAATCGACTCGGCGGCGCGGGCATGCAACTGCTGGTAGGCAATTGCCCGTACCAGCGCCTCATAAGGCTCGCGCCCGGGCGTTGCCTGGTGCAGGCACGGCCCGATCGCGGCAATGTGCCGTGCCCAGTCCGGGTCCGATGCGGCCAGGTGTCGGCTGGCCTCGCGGTAAGCTTCGGGCGAAAGGTCAGCCAGAATCATTGCGCCTCCAACAGGTCGATGACAGGCCCAGCTTAGCCCAACCGTTCATCGGTGAAACGCCGGATCTTGCGCGGCTAATTTCTGGCATACCATTGATCCGCGCCGCGCTCCGCGCATAGAATTGAGAACTATTCACAATCACGCACGCTCACCGGATCAGGCCTTCGCTACGATGCAGACCACCGACACGCTCAAGCCGACCGAGGTTGCTCTGCTCTATCAGTCCCACCACGCCTGGCTCAGCGGCTGGCTGCGCAGCCGGGTCGGCTGCCACGAGCATGCCGCCGACCTGGCCCAGGATACCTTCGTGCGGCTGTTGCGCGCCCGCCAGGCTTCGCCGCTAAAGGAGCCCCGCGCCTACCTGAGCGCCATCGCCCGCGGCCTGATGATCGATCAGTTCCGCCGCCGCGCCCTGGAGCGGGCTTACCACGAAAGCCTGGCCCTGCTGCCCGAAGCCGAGGTGCCCAGCGAAGAACACCGGCTGGTCATTCTCGATACCCTGGAGCGCCTCGACCGCGCCCTGCACACGCTGAAGCCGCGTACACGCCAGGCCTTTCTGCTGGCCCAGATTGACGGGCTGAGCATCACGCAGATCGCTGTGCAGCTGGATGTGGCCCGCGCGACGATCGAGCGCGACCTGGCCAAGGCCCTGGGTGTCTGCTACCGGTTGCGTTATGTCGACCTCTGACGGCGCGCCCGCACAGGCCCAGGTCGACCAGGCCATCGACTGGCTGGTGAAGCTGCGCTTCGACAGCCCCAGCCCGCGCACCGAGCGGCAATTCCAGCAATGGCTGGCCAGCCATCCGCACAACCCCAAGGCCTGGCAGCGCGTCAGCAACCTCAGCGACGAATTGGCCGGGCTGCCCAAGGCCCTGAGCCGCAGCACCCTCGACGCCAGCCAACGCCAGCGCAGCAGCCGCCGTGACCACCTCAAACTGCTGGCGCTGCTGGCCGCCGGCGGCAGCCTGGGCTGGGCCGCACGCGAACCGTTGGGCCTGCCGCAGCTACTGGCAGACAGCAGCACCGCCACGGGCGAACGCCGGCAATTGCACGGCAGCGATGGCAGCCGCATCCAGCTCAACACCGACAGCGCCATCGACCTGCGCTACAGCGCCGAGCAACGTCAGCTTGAGCTGCTACGGGGCGAGGTGAGCCTGGACAGCAACGCCAACGACAACCGCCCTTTCCGCATCGATACCCGTGTTGGCACCCTGAGCACCCGCGACGGGCAACTGCTGCTACGCGAAAACGACAAGGGCTTGCTGCTGGCAGTACGCGGTGGCGAGGTGACGTTGTTCCCCGCCTCTGCCCACGCACGGTTGCTGCATGCCGGCGAAACGCTGCAAGTGCAGGCCAACGGCAACTTGCAGGCCGTCAGCCTGCACAGCGACCCTTGGGGCTGGACCGACGGCGTGCTCAGCGTGCAGCAGATGCCGCTGGGGGAATTTACCGCCGAACTCTCGCGCTACCGCCCGGGCCTGCTGCGCTGTGCTGACGACGTGGCAAACCTCAAGGTCTCCGGCACTTACCAACTGGCCGACACCGAGCAGATTCTGCAACTGCTAGCCCGCAGCCTGCCGGTGCGGGTCGACTACCGCACGCGTTACTGGGTGAGCATCGGCGCCGCCTGAAAAAGCCTGTGATCAGTCCGCCACTGCGCGCAACCGCCCTGCCCGCCGGTACGACTGCCGGGCAAAGCAGACAAACAGCCCCGCCATCAGCGCCAGCGCCATCGGCAACCCGTGCGGCGCCACATCCATCGCCGCGCCGCTGACCAGCGGCCCGACCAGGCTACCCACTCCCCATAGCAGGCCGACACTGGCATTGGCCGTGACCAGGTCCTGCCCTTTGAAGCGCTGCCCGATCAGCACCAGTGCCAAGGTGTAGATGCCCCCCGCCACAGCGCCCAGCACCACCAGCAGTGGCCACAGCAACCAGGTCATCTGCAGCAACCACGGCAGGCCGATGCCGATCAGCATCGCCACCAGGCCGCACACCAGGTGCAGGCCGGTACGCTCGACCCGGTCGGCCAACCAGCCCAATGGCAGCTGGAACAGCATGTCGCCGGCAAACACCACCGTCACCATCAGCGCCGCCACGCCTACGGCAAAGCCATGGCTGGTGGCATATACCGGCAGCAGCGACAGCACCACGGCATCGAAGAAGGAGAAGAACAGCACCGCCACGCACAAGGCTGGCGCCACGCGGAAGAAGCCGGCCAGGCCAAAGCTCTTTTCGCCTTCTTCATGTTCCACATAGTCGTTGGGCACCGTCAGCACGATGCACAGCAGGGCCAGGCCATAGCAGGCGGTGACCACGCCGGTGATCCATGGGCTGTTGGCCCCCAGCACAGCCAGCATCGCCGGGCCGAGTACCTGGAAACCGGTAAAGCTGGTGGCGTACAGGGCCATGATCTTGCCGCGATTGTGCTCGGGGCACAGCTCGTTGACCCAGGACTCGCCCAGAATGATGGCAACCCCCATGCCGATGCCCAGGCCCAGACGCAGCAGCGCCAGCAGCCAGATCGAGTCGAAGGCCGACTCCAGCAAGGCGATGCTGACGGTGCACAGGCTGAAGCACAGCAGGTAGATCGTCCGCCGGGTCAGCAAGCGGCAGCAGGCGTCGACCATGAACGCCGAGAGCATCATCCCCGCTGCGGGGATGGCTGAGATGATGCCGATTTCCAGGGTGCCTGCGCCGGCCTCATGCAGGCGCAACGACACCAACGGCAGGCTGGCCCCCAGGCTGAAGCCCACCACCGACACGGCGAACAACAGGCCCGCCAGCAAACGCATGTTCATTTACCACTCCTTGCAAACCGAAAAGACGAGCAAACACGAGCGCGCACGCCAGGGCGGCGGACGACGCAAAAGCGCAGATCAGTTCAGGGCAAGGTGTGGCGAGAAGGTGAAGGCAAACAGCACGCTGCGCCGACGCTTGAGCACCGTGTCACTCGGCCACGCACGACGCAGTGCCTGCAGTGCAGGCTGGCGAGCATTTGGCAGGGACGGGTTACGGCGCATTGCTTTGACTACGCAGGTTGGAGAAAAGAGGCGGCACTCTAGGCCAAGCCAGGTGGAATCGTCAATCCAAGGGCCGCTCGCAATCCCTGTAGGAGCGGCCTTGCGTCGCGATGGGCTGCGCAGCAGCCCCCAAACGCCTCAGCGCTTACGAGTACTAGGCAAAAACACCGCCAACAACCCGAACAACGGCAGGAACGAGCACACCCCATACACATACTCGATACCGCGCAGGTCCGCGACATAGCCAAGCAGCGCGGCGCCAATCCCACCGAAGCCGAACATCAAACCGAAGAAGATCCCGGCAATCATGCCCACGCTGCCCGGCACCAGTTCCTGTGCATACACCACAATGGCGGAAAACGCCGATGCCAGGATGAAGCCGATCACCACGCTCAGCACCGTGGTCCAGAACAGGTCGGCATACGGCAGCGCGAGGGTGAAGGGGGTGACCCCCAGGATGGAGAACCAGATCACCGCCTTGCGCCCGATACGGTCACCGATCGGCCCGCCAAAGAACGTACCCGCCGCCACCGCGCCCAGGAACAGGAACAGGTGCAATTGCGAGCTGGCCACCGAAACGTCGAACTTCTCGATCAGGTAGAAAGTGAAGTAGCTGGTGAAGCTGGCCATGTAGAAGTACTTCGAGAACACCAGCAGGCCCAGCACGATCAGCGCCGCGATCACCCGCTTGCGCGAGATGCCATGGGTAGCCTGCACGGCCTTGCGCGCCTTGGCCTGGTTCAGGTGCTCCTTGTACCAGCCCCGCAGCATCAGGGTCACGGCGAAGAAGAACAGCCCCGCCAGGCCGAACCAGGCGACGTGCGTCTGCCCGAACGGGATGACGATGGCCGCCGCCAACAGCGGCCCAAGCGCCGAGCCGGTGTTACCGCCCACCTGGAAGGTCGACTGGGCCAGGCCAAAGCGCCCACCCGAGGCCAACCGTGCAATGCGCGAGGTCTCTGGGTGGAAGGTGGACGAGCCGATGCCGACCAGCGCCGAGGCCAGCAGGATCATCGGGAAACTGCCGACAAAGGCCAGCATGACGATGCCCACCAGTGTGCACAAGGTGCCCAGCGGCAGCAGGTTCGGCGCAGGCCGACGGTCGGTAAAGAAGCCCACCCAAGGCTGCAGCAGCGAGGCAGTGATCTGGAAGGTCAGGGTGATCATGCCGATCTGGGCGAAGCTCAGGTCGTAGTTGGCTTTGAGCATCGGGTAGATGGCCGGCAGCACCGACTGGATCAGGTCATTGATCAGGTGCGCCAGGGCGCAGAAACCGATGATGCGCATCACCAGGGGGTTGGCAGGGTTCGCCGCTGCGCTGGTGGAAGCCGTGGAGGTGCTACTGGTGGCCATGTGCCTGAATCTCCGTCCGCAGATTTGGGATCCGATTATCAGGAAACAAATAGATACATAGCTACCTTTTTTATCCCTCCGTCGAGACGTACTTGTAAATGGTTCTCAATATATTTAGCATCCTCGACTCATTCCCCTGTCATCGTTGGGCGAAACGGCCCCTATCGTGAGCAGACCGATCCCATGAGCCCGATGCCCGCCAAGCAATTCCAGCCCGACCCGCAGCAGGAAGCCCTGGAGTGGTTCTCCCGTTTGCGTCAGCCCGGGTGTGACGAAGGCGAACGCCAGGTGTTTGCCGCCTGGTGCCAAGTGCCGCAAAACGCCCAGGCTTACGCTGAGCTGGAAACCTTCTGGCAACAGCTGCAACCCGCACCGGCTCGCCCGCAACCCCGGCAGCTAACGGCGCGCCGCAGCCACCTGGGCAAATGGCTGGCGCTGGTGTTTCTACTGGTGATGGGCACCTTGGCCTACCTGTACTGGCCGCTGATGCAACGCCTGGGCAGCGAAATGCACACCGACGTTGGCGAACGCCGCAGCCTGCGCCTGGCCGACGGCTCGACCGTGCACCTGGACAGCGCCAGCGCGATGAACGTCGACCTGCGCGGGCGTACCCGCCAGTTGCACCTGGTACAAGGCCAGGTGTACCTCGAGGTACTGCTCGATGGCCGCGCCATGGAAGTGGACGTGGGCGATGCGCGCATCCAGGTATTCGGTACCCGCCTGCAAATTGCCCGCTTTGCCGACCACAACGAACTGGTGGTGCTCAGTGGCAAGGCGATGGTGGTCCAGGGTGGCGAACAGCGCCTGGTCTCTGCCGGCGAACGGGTGACATTCGATGCCACACGGATCGACCCTGTACAAAAAGCCGACATGAAGACCGCCGACAGTTGGCGCAACGGCCGCCTGCGAGCCACCGACATGCCGCTGGGGCAGGTGTTGGAGCGCCTGGCGGGGTACCAGGGGCAACGCCTGTGGATGCTCGACGAGCAGGCCGCCCATCGACGCGTGAGCGGCGACTTCAGCCTCGACCGCCCTGCCGAAAGCCTTGCCGCACTGGCCAGCACCCAGCAATTGCAGCTGCAGGGCGTGCTCGACCACTGGCTGATCGTGCGCTGAGGCCGGCCCTGGCGGCTAAGTTTTTGAAAGCGTGCAAATTTTTTTTGAAATGAGTGTTGACAGAGGGGCATCACAAGGGAATAATGCGCGCCATTGGCTACATAGCTCAGTTGGTTAGAGCATAGCATTCATAATGCTGGGGTCCGGGGTTCAAGTCCCTGTGTAGCCACCAAACATGATAAAGGGCTTACCGAAAGGTAAGCCCTTTTTCTTTGCCTGCGAAAAAGCACAGCCTGAGCTGTTTGGGTGCGGCCTATATGGCCAGCACCCCAACTTGCAATCGTCACATCAACGCACACCTGTGACTGCCACCGCCAGGCCCAGGCCGATCAATGCCAGCCCGATCACCCGGTCCACCAGCCGCTGTCGCTCGATCATCGCCTTACGCAACGCCGTGCTGGAGAAAAACACGGCCACCAGACTGAACCACAGCCAGTGGGCAAAAGACATGAACGCGCCGTAGGCGAAGTCCAGTGCCAACGGGCTGCCCGGCTGCACCACTTGTGTGTAGGCGCTGATGACGAAGAGCATGGTCTTGGGGTTCAAGGCATTGGTGAGAAAGCCGGTGCGCAGCGCGGCCGCAAGGCTGGCGCCAGTGTGCCGGTCGATACCGTCCAGGCTGATGCGCGCGGTGTTGGTCAGCGATTTGTAGCCCAGGTAGACCAGGTAACCCGCGCCCACCACCTTCATGCACAGGAACAGCGTCGGGCTCTGGCTGATGATCACCGCAATGCCCAGTACGGTGTACAGCACATGCACCTGTACGCCCAATGCAATCCCCACCGCAGCCGCCAGCCCGGCCTTGCGGCCCTGTGCATAACTGCTGCGGGTGACCATGGCGAAGTCGGCGCCAGGGCTGATGACGGCGAGGACGGTGAACAGGGCTACAGCGATGAGTTCAGTCATTGGCGGGTCTCGATAGGCGATGAAAATGCACAGACGCGCCGATTATCCTGGGCTTATTAACTGGGAAAAATCGATTTATAGTGGCGGTTATCCGCTAGTTTTTCTCACAGACAGCACAACATGAAACTGCCGCCCCTCAACGCTTTCCGCTACTTCGACATCGCCGCCGAAACCGAAAGCTTCGTGCGCGCCGCCGAGCGCCTGCACGTCACCCATGGCGCGGTCAGCCGTCAGGTACGCCTGCTCGAAGAAAGCCTTGGCGTCGAATTGTTCGAGCGCCGCAACCGGGCCATTTTCCTCACTGCCGCCGGCCGCGCCCTGCAGGGCACCACCCAGGCCATGTTCGAACAGCTCGAAGGCGCCGTGCAGCGCCTGCAACAGCAGGCCAGCGACAATGTGCTGGTACTCTCCTGCGAGCCCACCATCGCCATGCGCTGGCTGATCCCGCGCCTGCCCCGCTTCAACGCCGCCCACCCCGACCTGCAGCTGCATCTGGTAGCCGCCGGTGGGCCAGTGGACTTTACACGCAGCGGCGTCGACCTGGCGCTGCGCCGCGATGACTTCCATTGGGACCGCCAACTCCATCACCGCAAGATCTGCGACGAATGGATCGGCCCGGTGTGCCGCCCCGGCGCCGTCACCAGCCTGTATGGTCAACGCCTGCTGCACAGCCGCACGCGGCCCAGCGCCTGGCCCACCTGGCTGCGCCTGAGCACGCAACGGGCCAGGCACACCGAGCGCAGCGACTATGAGCACTTCTACCTGTCGATCCAGGCCGCCAGTGCGGGCCTGGGCCTGGCCATGGGCTCAGCGCTGATGGTGCGCGACGAGCTCGACAGCGACCAACTGCAGGCCCCCTTCGGCTTCTTGCGCGACGGCTCTGCGTATCACCTGCTCAGCCCGCAGCCGCTGGACGATGGCGGCAAGCGCCAGCGTTTTGCCGAGTGGGTGATCAGCGAATGCCAAGCCTGCCTGGCTCACCTGGGCCTGGCGCAGAACGACGAGCCCGCACTGCCATCGCCACCCCAGGTGCGATAGCCGGCGGTGTCGATATGGATGCGACCTGACGGATAACGGCCCAGGCCCATGTTCCAGGCCTGGCCGTGTTGTTGCCAGAAACTGCACAGTGGGTTGGGGTCGGCCCAGGCCGGCAACAGGATATCAACGGCGAATGCGCGGGTATGGGCGCTACCCACGGCACCGCCCGCACATCGGTTGAGGCTGGGGTCGCGGTAGGCCGAGACCACTTCGAACTGGCGCAGGATGCCCTGGTCGTCGAGGGTGTTGAGCAATGCCAGCGTCGAGCGCACCGCAGGCCATTGGCTGGCAGGTGGCACGGCGAAGGGGGATGCCCGGCACAGCTTCCAGTCAGAGGCCGAGCGAAGCAGTTGATGGATCGGCACCACCCCATACAGCCGGGCATCCACCAGCATTTCGCGGAAGGGGCGTGTTTGATGATCGCCGGCCCATTGGGCGAACATCCACAGGTCACGGTCATCGGCGTGCGCGACACTAACCACCCACATGCCCATCGCCATCAGCAGCCACTTCGCGCCTGTCATCCCCACTCCCCTGCTCAACGAGATCGAACACCCTGTTTCAAGTTATGTAAGCAGAAACGCAGGGCAACACACCGCCTACTCCAACGCCCGCAACCGATACTGCGGTGGCAGTTGGGCAAAGCCGCTGATGGTGGTGTCCAGGCTTTTCCAACGCCCGTCCTTGATGCCATAGATGCAACCATGCACCGACAGCTCCTGCCCGCGATGCCAGGCGTTCTGCACGATGCTGGTGTGGGCCACGTTGGCGACCTGCTGGATGACGTTCAGCTCGCACAGGCGATCGACCTGCGCCTCTTCAGTTTCCAGCTTGGCCAGTTCGCCGCGCTTTTCGTAGTACAGGTCGCGGATCGAACGCAGCCAGCCGTCGATCAGGCCGAGCTGGCGGTCCTGCATGGCAGCGCGCACGCCGCCGCAACCGTAGTGGCCGGTGACCAGGATGTGTTTGACCTTGAGCACTTCGACGGCGTACTGGATCACCGACAGGCAGTTCAGGTCGGTGTGCAGCACCACGTTGGCGACATTGCGGTGGACGAACAGGTCGCCAGGCAGCATGCCGACGATTTCATTGGCCGGCACGCGGGCGTCGGAGCAACCGATCCAGAGGAACTCGGGGGTTTGCTGACGGGCCAGTTTGGCGAAGAAATCGGGGTCACGCTGGGTGATGGCATCGGCCCAGCGTGCATTGTTGTCGATCAGTTCCTGCAGGTCGTGCATGGTCTTGCCTCATCAGGTTGTACCTGTGTGACAAGGCCTGCACTCGAGGGGTCACTCCTCGAACAGGGTGCAGGCCATCACCAGGGCATCTTCACGGCCGCCGGCCATCGGGTAGTAGTCACGGCGGCGGCCGATTTCGTTGAACCCGTAGCGCTCGTACAACCGATAGGCCGACTGGTTGCTGGCGCGCACTTCCAGGAAGCACTCGCGGCCATTGAGCTGGTAGGCCCGCGCCATCAGGTGCTCAAGCAGACGCAGGCCCAGGCCGAAACCTTGGTTCTCGGGTTTGACGGTAATGTTGAGCAGGTGCGCCTCGTCGATGATCACATTGATCACGCCATGGCCGACCTGCTGCTGGCCGTCGAACATCAGCCACACTTCGTAGGACTTGAGCGCATCCATAAAGATTCCGCGGGTCCAGGGATGGCTGAACGCGGCATATTCGATCTTAAGCACGGCATCCAGATCCGCCTCGGTCATCGGGCGGAAACTGATCGAGTCACTCATTCAACGCTCTTCCAGCGCGCCATCAGCTGGCGCATGGCTTGCCAGACGTCCGCCTTGCGCTGCGGCTCGTCCATCAACAGTTCAAGGCCCGGCAAGGCCCAGGCATCGCCCAGGCCCTCAAGCTTCAGTGTTTGGTAGTAAGTGTGCGCGTCGGTATTGCCGGCAAAGCGCAGCGCGGGCAGGCCGATCAACCACAAGCAGGTGCAGGGTGCCTCTTCCAGGCGGGCCTGGATGAACCCCTGGACGAAATCGCGTGCAGCGTCCGGGCCTTGGTCCATGTTGCCGCGCACCAGCAGCGGCCAGCGCACCGGCTCACCGATGATCTGTGGGGCGTCGGGCAGGCCGGCGGCGCGCAGCATGTCCTTGAGCAACAAGTAGGACGGGTCGCGGCTCTGGAACGGCTGGCCGGTGGCCAGTTCCACCAGCAGCAGGCAGTTGCCGGCGCGCAGCAGTTGCAACGAGAAGCGCGGTGGCGGCACCGGCACCGGGCGCGGTGCGGGGGCTGGTTCTTCTGCTTCGATGGGCTTGGCGGCAGGCTTGGGGGTGCTGCCTGGGCGCGGAATCTCGATTTTCGGGCGTTCGCCGCTGCGCGCCTGGGGGGCGGCAGGGGCTTCGTTGGCGGCGGGCGCTGGTTTGACGTCGAAGTCGAGGTCTTCGACCGGGGCCACCGGCAACAACAGTTCGGGGCGCGACGGTGCAGCGAACGGCAGTTCGGCGCGCGGCAGCCAGTGCACCACTTGCATGGCGGAAAGGTAGGCGCGGCGACGGGGTTCGGTCAGCACGAGGCGGGTATCCGGGGGGTTATATCAATCGGGCATTGTAACGCGTACGGCGGGGTTTTTGCAGCGCCTGGAAGACCGAGCGCCGCCCGGGCGGCGCTCGGTCTTCCAGGCGCCAAAGCCCTCCCGCCATACACACAAATAAACAAAGGCCATTTCTCATTACAGACCAAGGGGTGAAATCCTCCCCCCCGTATGCAGTACAATCGCCCCCTTTTTCTTGGCAACGAGTCGAAGCCATGATCGAACCCAAGCGCGTCCTGCGCGCCCTAGCCGAACACTGGGCCCTGATCGAGCCGCTGTGCGAACGTTTCGACCAGGGCACCCTGAGCCTGGTCGAACTGCGTCAGCATGTGGCCCGCCAGCAGGTCGAGAGTACCCCGCAGGACATCACCCAGCTGCTCGACGTGTGGATCCGCCTGGATATCCTGGTGCCGGTGGCCAAGAGCCCGAACCGCTTCGAGCTCAACGCCCAGATCCACGACTTCCTCGCCTACCTACGCCGCGAACACCGCTTGGGCCTGTGCCTGGAGATCGAAGCCTACCTGCGCCACCTGGAACGCCTTGCCGGGCACATCCAGGATGCCTTCGACAACCGCGACAGCGACGACCTGGCGCGCCAGTTGCGCCTGCTCGACATGCGCGTGCGCGATGTGCTGAAGAAGCTCGACAACGACGAGCAGGCGCTGGTGGCCGTGGCCGAGCGGGCCAAGACCAGCAACCGCCAGATCCCGCTGCGCCAGCGCTACGCTGAAGTCCTCGCAACCTGGGACGAGTACGTCGAGCCGATGATCCAGCTGGTCAACGCCGACGGCGCCTTCGAACAGGGCGTGCGCAAGGTCGAAACCGTGCTGCTGCGCCTGCTGGGCGAGCAGGCGCGCCTGGGCCACCTGGTCGACGACGACATGCTGCTGCGTACCCACGCGCGCATCCTGGAAATGCAGACCAGCGCCCAGCTGACCCTGCGCCACGCCCGCGAACTGCTGCTGCCACTGCGCGAAGAAGCGCGCCGGCACAACGCCGTGACCCGTGGCGCCGCCCTGGCGCTGTCGGTGATCCGCCGCAAGGGCATCGATGCCGTGCCGCAAGCGGCCATGCCGATGTTCACCCGGCCGCAGAGCACCTTCCTCGGCAGCGCCAGCCAGGTCGAGGCCTATGTCTACGCTTTGGCCCGCTTCGAGCCCAAGCCTGCGCGCTTCCCCAAGGCGCACAAGACCGACAAAGACCCGTTGCCGCGCGCGCCACGCACGGTCAAGGAAATGCTCGAACGCTGCGAGCAGGCCCTGCCGCTGCCCGACCTGATGGTCTGGCTACTGGAGCAGGAGCCCGACGGCGCCACCGACGAACTGCTGTACTGGTTCTCGCGCCTGTCGCGCGAGAAGCGCTTCCAGCGCGAGCGCCTCGAACGCCGCGACTACACCACCCACGAACACCTGGTCAGCCTGCGCTCGTTCGCCCTGACGTCCAGCCGTGAAGACGTCGCCAGAACGACTGCCGAATCCAACGCGAGCCCAGCCAATGCATCTTGATCTTTCCGAACTGTCCCAGCTCGCACCGATCTTCCGCGAGCTGTTCAAAGGTTTCCACGTCAGCCGCCGTGACCCCGAGCTGTACGCTCAGCTGTCGAACTTCCAGGACCAGTACCGCACCCTGTTCAAGGCCCTGGGCTTCGAATTGGTGTGCGACACCCGTGGTTTCTATTACTTCGTGCCCGAGCTTGCCGCCGCGCAGGTCAACAAGACCGCCCAGCGCCTGTCGCTGTTCACCTTCATCCTGGTCGAGCACCTGGCCGACCAGGGCCGCGACCCAATGGCCGTGCTCGACGGCGGCAGCATTGGCCGCGACGAACTGCCATCGCTGCTGGAAAAGTACCGCGACCTGTTCCTGCAGGCCGAAGTGCAAACCGTCGAAGAACTGGAAGAAAAAATCCTGCGGCGCATGACCCAGCTCGGCTTCGCCTTCGAGGAAGGCGGTATCTACCGCTTCCTGCCGCCGATGCATCGCTTCCTCGACGTCTGCCTGTCGGTGCAGCAGGACCGCGACCTGGCCGCCACCCTGCACAGCGACCTGCCTTTGCCGACCCCGGTACTGGCCGAGGAAGAAAGCCCGGAGCAACTCAACCGCACCGACGACCCGCTCGACCTGTCGCCATTCGAAGGCGACGAGAGCGAAGAGGACGCCCTGGCCCGGGCCATCCGCGAAGAGCAACAGGAGATTGACGCATGAGCCAGGAACGCTACGGCATCCGCCGCTTTGCTTTGCTCAACACCGCCGGCTACAGCCTTGGCCTGTTCCCGCTGGAGCACCCGCTGTCGGTGTACGGCGCCAACAACCTGGGTAAATCGGCCTCGATCAACGCCCTGCAGTTCCCGATCCTGGCGCGCATGTCCGACATGAGCTTCGGCAAGTACAGCCTGGAGCAGTCGCGTCGCTTCTACTTCGCCAGCGACACCTCGTACATCCTCTGCGAACTGAACCTGCCCCACGGCCCGCACGTGATCGGCGTGGTCGGCCGCGGCCCGGGCGGCGGTTTCGGCCACCAGTTCTTCGCCTACAAAGGCGAACTGGACCTGGCCCACTACCAGAAGAACGACACCTGCCTGCGTCAGAAAGAGCTGTTCACCAACCTCGAGCGCCTGGGCCTGAAGGCCTACGAGCTCAAGCCCGACGAGCTGCGTCGGCTGCTGGTCGGCGGCCACACCTCGGTGCCGCTGGACCTGACCATGATCCCGCTGCGCTCGACCAGCGAGCAAAGCCTGAAAACCTTCCGCGCGTTGTTCATCAACCTGCTGCACATGCGCGAGATCACCGCAGCCAAGCTCAAGCAGCTGTTCCTCGACGCCTTCGAGCACAGCCTGCGCTCGGGCAGCGTCGACTACATCGCGGCCTGTGAAGAAGCCTTCCGCGACGTGCGCCGCATGGAGCAGGACTACAACGCCCTGGTCGCCGCCGGCCCGCTGGTCGAAGCCCTCGCCGGTGGCGTTGCCCAGCGCGACATTCTGCGCGGCAAGCTGCACCGCCTCTCGCCCCTGCTCGACAACCTGCTGGGCACCTGGCAGGAATACGCCATGGCGCGCAAGGAAGAGCTGGTCATCCAGTCCGAGCACTACCGTGGCGAACAGGACCGGCTGCAGAACGACCAACGCGGAGGCACCCAAGAACTGATGCGGCTGGAGCGTGAGATCACCGGCATCCAGCGCTGGCTCGGCGAGCTGTCGGTGCTCAAGCGCCGCTTCGCCCTGGTCGATGACGTCAAGGTCCTGGAGCAGCAGTTGCTGGCCGCCAAGGATGCCCACGACGAACTGGCCGGCGCCCTGGCCCAGTCGCGGCAGTTCTCTGCCGAAGACCTGGACGAGCGCGTACGCGACCTGGAAAAACGCGTCAAGCAGGTCAAGCAGCAGCTCGACCACGCCGACAACAACAGCTATGCCCGCCTGCGCGAAGAGTTCTCGCAGCAGGACGTCGACCGCCTGATGCGCCTGTTCAACGGCGCGCTGTTCAGCCTGCCGCTGGGCGAGCGCGGCATCGAACTGGACGACAGCGACCTGTGGGTGAAGTCGCTGGAAGCGGTGCTCGATGGCTTCAAAGGCGAGCGCTTCGAGGCTCCGGGCCTTTCCATCGATATCTCGCACATCGACCCACCAGCCCTGCAGGCGCTGGCCGACCGCGCCGCCCTGCGCGACCAGAAGGACCGCCTGGAGCGCGAGCTCAAGCAGCTCAAGACCCAGCAGGCCGTGGCCGCCGACCGCTCCGCCTCCAAGGCGCAGACGGAAACCCTGTACCAGGCCGTACTGGATGCGCAGAAGGCGCTGGAAGACTTCCGTCGCAGCGAAACGCTGGCGGCCGAAGAACCCGAGAAACTGGAGCACTTGTCACAACTGGAAGCGGCCCAGGACGAGCTCAAACGCTCCAGCGATGCCTTCACCGAGCGCGTCCAGCAACTGTCGGCCAAGCTGCAACTGGTCGGCCGCCAGCTCGGCGACCTGGAGTCCAAGCAGCGCACCCTTGAAGACGCCCTGCGCCGCCGCCAGCTGCTGCCGGCCGACCTGCCTTACGGCACGCCGTTCATGGAAGCGGTCGACGACTCGATGGACAACCTGCTGCCGATGCTCAACGACTACCAGGACAGCTGGCAGGGCTTGCAGCGGGTGGACAACCAGATCGAGGCGCTGTACGCCCAGGTGCGCCTAAAGGGCGTGGCCAAGTTCGACAGCGAAGACGACATGGAGCGCCGCCTGCAACTGCTGGTCAACGCCTACGCGCACCGCACCGATGAGGCCCTGACCCTGGCCAAGGCGCGCCGCGCCGCAGTCACCGACATCGCCCGGACCCTGCGCAACATCCGTAGCGACTACGACAGCCTCGAGCACCAACTGGCGCTGTTCAACCGCGAGATCAACAAACGCCAGGTGTCCAACCTGCAGAGCTTCCGCGTGGTGCTGGCACCGAACAAGGAAGCGCTCAAGCACATCGACCAGATCATCCACAGCGCCGGCCAGTACGAGGAAGGCGAAACCCTGTCGGTGTTCGACCTGACGCAGAACTCCGACCAGGACCACAAGAACGAAGAGGCCAAGGAGTACCTGGCACGGCTGGTGGCGGCCAACCACAACCAGCTGGGCCTCAAGGACCTGTTCGAACTGGCCTTCGAGATCACCAAGGTCAATGGCCAGCCGGTGATCCACGCCGACATCGACGGCGCCGCGTCCAACGGCACCACCATGACCATCAAGGCGCTGACCAACATGTACTTGTTGCTGCACCTGATGGACCGTGACCTGGCCGGGCGCATTCGCCTGCCGTACTACCTCGACGAGGCGGCAGACATCGACGAACGCAACCAGGCGGCCTTGCTGGAAACCAGCCTGCAACTGGGCTTTGTGCCGATTCTGGCGAGTGTGAAGCCGCAGGTGTCGGCCAAGGTGGCGATCGACCTGGAAGGCGGTAGCGGGCCGAATGGTATCTACATCGATGAGGCGGACTGGAAGTTCATCAGCCGGCTGGATGAGGTGAAGGCCGACGTGCGTGAGGATCAGGCCGAAGAACTGGCCTGATTACTCTTCGATAGGGGCCGCTTTGCGGCCCAATCGCGGGGCAAGCCCGCTCCCACAACTACCCCGCCGCCTGTGATGACTGTGCTGAATTTGTGGGAGCGGGCTTGCCCCGCGAAAGGAGGCCAAAGGCCTCCCAACTTTCACCGGCCTATCAATGAGCCCAAGGCAAGATCGGAATCGCCGTCACCGCATTCTGCGGGCTGCCTTCGATCATGCGGTCGCTATACACCAGGTACACCAAGGTATTGCGCTTCTTGTCGAGGAAGCGCACCACCTGCATGGTCTTGAACACCAGCGAGGTGCGTTCCTTGAACACTTCTTCGCCGTCATTGAGCTCACCCTTGAAGTTGATCGGCCCCACCTGACGGCAGGCAATCGACGCCTCGGCACGGTCCTCAGCCAGGCCCAGGCCGCCCTTCATACCGCCCGTCTTGGCGCGCGACAGGTAGCACGTCACACCCTCGACCTTGGGGTCATCAAAAGCCTCGACCACAATGCGGTCGTTCGGCCCGAGGAACTTGAACACGGTCGACACCTGGCCAACCTCTTCCGCTGCGGCCAGCATCGGCAGTGCCAATGCCGCCACGGCAATCACCCGCTTGAACCTATTCATACCAGCACCAGGTTGTCGCGGTGCACCAGCTCCGGCTCGGCGCTGTAACCGAGCAGGGCCTCGATGGCATCGGACGACTGGCCGATGATTTTCTGCGCTTCGAGGGCGCTGTAGTTGGCCAGGCCGCGGGCCACTTCAAGGCCGTCCGGGCCGACGCAAACCACCATCTCGCCACGGCGGAAACTGCCCTGCACGGTCTTCACGCCAACCGGCAACAGGCTCTTGTTGGCCTGGCGCAGTGCCTGCACGGCGCCGGCGTCGAGCACCAGCGTGCCACGGGTTTGCAGGTGCCCGGCCAGCCACTGCTTGCGCGCAGCGAGCATGCCGCGTTCAGGCGACAGCAAGGTGCCCAGGCGCTCACCACCCTTGAGGCGATCAAGCACGCGCTCGATGCGGCCACCGATGATGATGGTATGCGCACCGGAACGTGCCGCCAGGCGTGCGGCGCGCAGCTTGGTCTGCATACCGCCACGGCCCAGCGCGCCACCGGTGCCACCGGCCACGGCGTCGAGCGCCGGGTCGTCGGCACGGGCTTCATAGATCAGTTGGGCTTCGGGGTTGTTGCGCGGGTCGGCGTCGAACATGCCGTCGCGGTCGGTGAGAATCACCAGCAGGTCGGCCTCCACCAGGTTGGCCACCAGCGCGGCCAAAGTGTCGTTGTCACCGAAGCGGATCTCGTCGGTGACCACGGTGTCGTTTTCGTTGATCACCGGCACCACGCCGAGGTCGACCAACGTGCGCAGGGTGCTGCGCGCGTTCAGGTAACGTTTGCGGTCGGACAGGTCGTCATGGGTCAGGAGGATCTGCGCGGTGTGCTTGCCGTGCTCGCCGAAGCTCGACTCCCAGGCCTGCACCAGGCGCATCTGGCCGATCGAAGCGGCGGCCTGCAGCTCGTTCATCGCGCTCGGTCGCGAGGTCCAGCCCAGCTGGCTCATGCCCGCTGCCACTGCCCCCGAAGAGACCAGCACCAACTCCACGCCTGCCTCACGCAGCGCGACCATCTGCTCGACCCAAACGGCCATTGCGCCGCGATCCAGGCCTTTGCCATCGGCGGTCAGCAGCGCACTGCCAATCTTCACGACCCAGCGCTTGGCGCCCGTCACCTTGCTTCGCATCTTCTTCCAACCTATGTCGAATCTGTAGATACAGTGGATACAAAAACGCCGCTCCAGAGAGCGGCGTTTAGTGTACTGCAACCGGTCAGTCGCGCACGTAAATGATTTCCGGGCCGTCTTCGTCGTCCTCGAAATCATCGTCCCAACCGTCATCGTCGCCGATGTCGTGGACGCTCTTGACGCCTGTGCGACGCAGGGTACGGGCGTCGTCCAGAGCCTGCAGCTGGGCGCGGGCTTCGTCTTCGATGCGCTGGTCGAGGTCGGCCAGCTCGGCGGCGAAGACCGGGTCGTTGGCCAGGCGGTCGGCGCGGTCTTCGAGGTAGCGCATCAGGTCGTGGCTGAGCTTGTCGGTGCCCTGCTTGGAGATGGCCGAGATCACGTAGACCGGGCCTTCCCACTGCAAGCGCTCGACCACTTCCTTGACCCGCTCGTCGCGCTCGTCGTCCATGACCATGTCAGACTTGTTCAGCACCAGCCAGCGCTCACGCTCGGCCAGCGACGGGCTGAAGCGGGTCAGCTCGTTGACGATCACTTCTGCGGCATCGGCCGGGCTGCTTTCGTCCAGCGGCGCCATGTCGACCAGGTGCAGCAGCACGCGGGTACGCGCCAGGTGCTTGAGGAAGCGGATACCCAGGCCGGCACCGTCGGATGCGCCTTCGATCAGGCCGGGGATGTCGGCAATGACGAAGCTCTTCCAGCGGTCGACGCTGACCACGCCCAGGTTCGGCACCAGAGTGGTGAACGGGTAGTCGGCGACTTTCGGCTTGGCAGCCGACACCGAACGGATGAAGGTGCTCTTGCCAGCGTTTGGCAGGCCGAGCAGGCCGACGTCGGCCAGGACCTTCATTTCCATTTTCAGGTCGCGCTGATCACCTGGCTTGCCCGGGGTGGTCTGACGCGGCGCACGGTTGGTGCTCGACTTGAAGCGGGTGTTGCCCAGGCCGTGCCAGCCGCCTTGGGCGACCATCAGCTTCTGGCCAGGGGTGATCAGGTCACCGATCACTTCCTGGGTGGTGGCGTCGATCACCGTGGTGCCGACCGGCACCCGCAGGAACAGGTCTTCACCCTTCTTGCCGGTGCAGTCGGTGCTGCCACCATTGGCGCCCCGCTGGGCCTCATGGTGACGGGTGTAGCGGTAGTCGACCAGGGTGTTGAGGTTTTCGTCGGCAACCATGTACACCGAACCGCCGTCACCACCGTCGCCGCCGTTAGGCCCACCGTTTTCGATGAATTTTTCGCGACGGAAGCTCATGCAACCGTTACCGCCGTCACCGGCTTTGACTCGAATCGATACTTCGTCAACAAACTTCATTAAAACCGCCCCTCGTCTTCCGACGAGCTGAATACTTAAAAAACCTGAGGCTCTTGCAAAAATGAGCGCGGCGGCCCCGTACGACCGTAGAAACCCACGCCGGCAGCCCATACAAACAGCTTTGCAAGAGGCTCACCACAAACGAAAAAGCCCCGTCGCATGACGGGGCTTCTGGAGCGACGTCGCGATTAGGCTGCGACGATGCTCACGTAACGGCGGTTGAACTCGCCTTTCTTCTCGAACTTGATCACGCCTTCGATCTTGGCGAACAGGGTGTGATCCTTGCCCATGCCAACGCCGTAGCCGGCGTGGAACTGGGTGCCGCGCTGACGGACGATGATGTTGCCGGCCTTGACGACCTGGCTGCCATACATCTTCACGCCAAGGCGTTTCGATTCTGAGTCGCGACCGTTACGGGTACTACCACCAGCCTTCTTGTGAGCCATGGTTCAATTCTCCAAATAAATTCAGGGGATCTAGGGGATTAAGCCTGGATGCCGGTGATTTTGATCTCGGTGAACCACTGGCGGTGGCCCATACGCTTCATGTGGTGCTTACGACGACGGAACTTGATGATGCGGACTTTATCGTGACGGCCTTGCGAAACGACTTCAGCAACAACTTTAGCGCCGGCGACGACTGGAGCGCCGATGGTGACTTCTTCACCGTTGGCAACCAGCAGAACGCGATCGAAAGTCACGGATTCGCCAGTGGCGACTTCCAGTTTTTCGATCTTGAGGAATTCACCTTCAGCGACTTTGTACTGCTTGCCGCCGGTAACGATTACTGCGTAAGACATGGGTATTTCTCCGATAATCCTGCTCACCCAGCGCTTTATATGATGAGTATTGGCTGGCATGGCTGCATGGGGCTGGAACGGCCCGGTGCAATTGCGTAAGGCAGGTGCTGCCCAGGAAGTTAGGGTGCGCGATTGTACGCAACCCCGGTTTTGCTTGCAAGTACCGCCCCCGTGGCGCTGGCACCGCGCCTTGACACACCGGGACCCGCGACCTAGCATGCCGCGCAACGTCAATGGAGCAGCCGATGCAACCCCAAACCTTCTACCGCGCGGTGGCTGATGATTTCAGCGCCGTCGACGAGATCATCAAGAAGCAGCTGACCTCGCGCGTGCCGCTGGTATCGAAGATCGGCGACTATATCACGTCGGCCGGTGGCAAGCGCCTGCGTCCCCTGCTGGTCCTGCTGTGTGGCAAGGCCCTGGGCCGCGAAGGCGACGACCTGCGCCTGCTGGCAGCGACCATCGAGTTCCTGCACACCGCCACCTTGCTGCACGACGACGTGGTCGACATGTCCGGCATGCGCCGCGGCCGTTCCACCGCCAATGCACTGTGGGGCAACGCACCGAGCGTGCTGGTGGGCGACTTCCTTTATTCGCGCTCGTTCGAAATGATGGTCGAACTGGGTTCGATGCCGGTCATGCAGATCCTCTCCAAGGCCACCCGCGTCATCGCCGAGGGTGAAGTGCTGCAGCTGTCGCGCGTGCGCGATGCCAGCACCACGGAAGAGGTGTACATGGAGGTCATCCGCGGCAAGACCGCCATGCTGTTCGAGGCCTCGACCCACAGCGCCGCCGCGCTGGCCGGCGCCAGCGACGCGCAGCGCGAAGCCCTGCGCACCTTCGGCGACCACCTGGGTGTGGCCTTCCAGCTGGTCGACGACCTGCTGGACTACAAGGGCGACTCGCAGACCCTGGGCAAGAACGTCGGTGACGACCTGGCCGAGGGCAAGCCGACCCTGCCGCTGATCTACACCATGCGCGAAGGCACGCCTGAACAGGCTGCGCTGGTGCGCCAGGCGATCCAGAAGGGTGGCCTTGAAGACCTCGAGCAGATCCGTGCAGCGGTCGAAGCCTCGGGCGCGCTTGACTACACCGCGCAGATGGCCCGTGACTACGTGAAGCGGGCCATCGAGTGCCTGGAAGTGCTGCCGGCCAGTGAATATCGCGATGCGTTGATCGAGCTGAGCGAGTTTGCGGTAGCGCGTACGCACTAACATCGCGCCACCTTCATCGCGGGCAAGCCCGCTCCTACAGGTCCATGTAGGAGCGGGCTTGCCCGCGATGCTTTTGCAAGGACAAAACACTTCACAGAGAAAACCTTATACAATATGGGTCTTTTCAACCGCCTGTCTGTTTAAGGAACCGAAGTGAGCACTTTGCCGCCCTGCCCCAAATGCAATTCCGAATACACCTACGAGGATGGCACCCAGCTGATCTGCCCCGAGTGCGCGCACGAGTGGTCGGCCAACGGCGAAGCCGATGCCGCCAGCGATGACGTGGTGAAAAAGGATTCGGTCGGCAATGTGCTGCAGGACGGCGACACCGTCACCGTCATCAAGGACCTCAAGGTCAAGGGCTCGTCCCTGGTGGTCAAGGTCGGCACCAAGGTCAAGAACATCCGCCTGTGCGACGGCGACCACGACATCGATTGCAAGATCGACGGCATCGGCGCCATGAAGCTGAAGTCCGAGTTCGTGCGCAAGGTCTGACCCTCGGGTGCGACGGGGCTACCTTTCTGGTGGCCCTGACAGATCCTGCAACAGGGTCACTGCACCATTCGGCAAAAATACGCCAATAGACCCTTGCTATTTTGATAATAAGAATTATTCTCATTGGAACTGCTATCCAAGGAGAATAGCCATGACCTATCTGATCGACGCCTGGCTGGACCGCCCTCACCCTTACCTGCGCATCTTGCATCGCGAGACCGGCGAAGTGTGCGCGGTGCTTGAAGAAGAAGCCCTTGATGAACTGCGCGACCAGGGCGACCTGGACATGAGCGGGCTGAATTCGAGTGAGCCTGGGGTGCTCAAGGAGCTGGTGCGGAATTTGTTTCTGTTCTGCTATGCGCGGGCGTTGCGCCCTGGGGGGACGGATTGGAACTGAGGCCGGCTAAGCCGGCCCCATAGGCATTACAGAACGTCGAGCAGCTCGACGTCGAACACCAGTACGCTGTGCGGCGGGATGCTGCCAACGCCTTGGGCGCCGTAGGCCAGCTCGCTCGGCACGTACAGGCGCCATTTGCTGCCAGCGTTCATCAGCTGCAGGGCTTCGGTCCAGCCAGCGATCACGCCGCCTACCGGGAATTCAGCCGGCTGGCCACGCTCGTAGGAGCTGTCGAACACGGTGCCATCGATCAGGGTGCCGTGGTAGTGGGTGCGCACGTTGCTTTCGCGGGTCGGCTTGGCGCCTTCACCTGCGGTCAGCACTTCGAACTGCAGGCCCGAAGCCAGGGTGGTGATGCCTTCGCGCTTGGCGTTTTCGGCCAGGAATTCCTTGCCGGCACCAGCCGCTGCTTCAGCCTTGGCAGCTGCCTCGGCTTGCATGATGTCGCGGATGACCTTGAAGCTGGCCGACAGGTCGGCTTCGCTGACGCGGCTGTCGGCGCCGTTGAAGGCGTCGGTCAGGCCGGCCAGGATGGCGTCCAGGCTGACGCCTGGTGGCGGGTTGTCACGCAGTTGGCCACCCAGCTGACGGCCGATGCCGTAGCTGACGCGGGTTTCGTCGGTAGACAGGTTGAGTTCGGACATTGTCGTGCTCCACTGCAGGGCGCAGTGAAGCCGCGCCCTTGATGAAAAGGGCGAGCAGCCTAGCACACTGGGGCGCCTGGAGCAGCTACCAGGCCGAACGCTGGGAAATCGGTACTTTCAGGTCTTCTTCGGGGTGCGTGCCCATGCCGCACATTTCGTCCTGCACTGACCAGTGCAACAGGTTCAGTGACAGCAATGGAAGGGCTTTGAGCAGGTCACGCGCTTCTTCCACGGAGTGCACGCGCAAGCGTTGCCCGCGGCTGTCGGAAAGCGGATGCGCACGGCCCTTGACCCGGGCCTCAAGCAGGTAATCACCACCTTCGATGGCGATCAGGTTGAGTTCGTCGACATGGCCAACCCTGGCCTCGGTATTGAGCTGATGCAGGTTCATGAGAGCACCTCGCAGCGGGAACCGCATGAGTGCTCATTTTTTGTACAGGGCCAGGGAATACACAAGGTAAAACTGACGCCACTCGTCAGTTTTACCCTATCAGGCGGGCTCAGTGCTTGGTGAGCTTGTCCAGGTAACCCATGCAGAAGGCCGACACCACGAAGGTCATGTGGATGATCACGTACCACATCAGATAGTCGGTGGAGATGTTCTGTGCGTCCATGAACACGCGCAGCAGGTGAATCGACGAAATGGCGACGATCGAGGCAGCAACTTTCATCTTCAGCGAAGATGAGTCCATCTTGCCGAGCCAGTTGAGCTTCTCTTTGCTGTCGTCGATGTCCAGTTGCGAGACGAAGTTCTCGTAGCCGGAAATCATCACCATCACCAGCAGGCCACCCACCAGCGACATGTCGATCAGCGACAGGATCACCAGGATCAGGTCGGCTTCGCTCAGGGCAAATACGTTGGGCAGGACGTGAACGACTTCCTGGAAGAACTTCAGGGCCAGGGCCAACAGCCCGAGGGACAAGCCGAAGTAGATAGGGGCGAGCAGCCAGCGCGAGGCATACATCGCATTTTCGAGAATACGTTCCATGGAGGGTAGGGACTCGTCAGGTGACTAAAAAAGCGACGGCGAGTATAGCCAGCCACCTGCTGCAGCAAAAGCCCGGCTCCGCTGCGCAGCGCAATCGCGACACAAGGCCGCACCCGGCCACCGCTGTGGGAGCGGCCTTGTGTCGCGAAAGGGGCGCGCAGCGGCCCCAGCAATCGCCTAGCTTTCCGGATGGAACTGATAATCCCCCAGGTTACGACAGCGCTCGCCATTGATGCGACGCAACTGGGCCTGCAGGTGCAGGCACCAGATCTGCGGGTCTTCGGCAACCTGATACCCGTGTAGCGTCAGGCTGTCGACAATGGCATTGAGCACCGACTCGGCCACCAGCGGCCCGTGAAACGGCCCCTGGGCCTTGATGGCCGAAGGTTGCTCGCCGGCCATGCCGGCGGCGAACAGCAGCGTCCACATGCCGTTGTCGCCGGCCAGTGGGCGGATGCTGCATTCGATGCGGGTCACCAGGCCCAGGCACTGGCGAGTAAGGCTGAGGTTGCGCATGGCCGCGTCCCCTCCAATGAGCCCTGTTCAGCCTGAAACCCTCAGGCTGTTTCCATCCTGAACGCTGATACCGTCCTAAGTTCCAGCATAGAGGAACAGCACAGAAAGTTGGAAAACCGGCGCTGAACGGTAGCACATCGCCGCCAGCGCCGGTTTATTGACTTAGGCCGGCTTAGCCTGCGCAATCACCTCTTCCAGGCGTTCCTTTTCTGCCTCTTTGATGTCCTCTTCACTGATCATCTCGGCGATTTCGCGCAGGCGCTCCACCACGCGGGCGTTGACGCTGCCCTCGGTGAACTCGCCATTTTCATCCGCCGTGCCGGCCTCCTCGCCCACCAGCAGGCTCAACGCCTCGTCGGCCTGGCTGACCGCATACACATGGAACTGCCCGCCTTCGACCGCCTGCAGTACCCGCTCGTCGAGCATCAGCGTGGCCACGTTGGCACGCGGGATGATCACGCCTTGATCGCCGGTCAAGCCGCGCGCCTCGCAGAGCCGGAAGAAGCCCTCGATCTTCTCGTTGACCCCACCCACCGCCTGCACTTCACCGAACTGGTTGATCGAACCGGTGATGGCAAAGCACTGCTTGAGCGGCGTGCGCGACAACGCCGAGATCAGCGTGCACACCTCACCCAGCGAGGCACTGTCACCGTCGACGTAACCGTAGGACTGCTCCAGGGCAATGCTCGCCGAAATGGCCAGCGGGAACTCCTGGGCGTAGCGGCTACCCAGGTAGCCGGTGAGGATCATCACGCCCTTGGAGTGGATCGGCTGGCCCAGGTTGACCTCACGCTCGATGTCGACGATGCCGCTGCCGCCGGGGTAGACCGTGGCCGAGATACGCGCCGGCATGCCGAATGCCGAATCACCCACCTCCAGCACCGTCAGGCCGTTGCACTTGCCGATGGCCGCGCCTTCGGTGTCGATCAGGATGATGCCGGCGAGCATGTCGTCCAGCACCCGCTGCGACACACGCCCGGTGCGGGTGGCCTTGGCCTTGAGCGCACGCTCGATGTGCCCGGCGTCGGTCATCTCGTCGCTGGCCAGCTGGCGAATGAAATCGGCCTCACTGACTAGCTGGAACAGGTCACCGATGCGTGCCGACAGCCGCGACTGGTTTTCCGCCAGCCGGGCGCTGTAGGTGGCCAGGCGCGCCACGGCGTCACTGGTCAGCGGCGCCATGCCTTCTTCGTTGGTGCGGGTACGCAAGAGCTGGGCAAATTGCTCCAGGTTCTCGTCGACCATGGGCATGTCTTCGTCGAAGTCCACCAGCACCCGGAACATTTCCTGGAAGTCCGGATCATGGTCCTGCAGCGCGTAGTAGAGCTGACGCGAGCCGATGATCACCAGCTTGACGTTGAGCGGGATCATCTGCGGCGTCAGGCTGACGCTCGCCACCCGGCCCAGCTCGCCCAGCGGCGACTCCATCTTCAGCTTGCGCGACTGCAGCGCCCGCTTGAGGGCATCCCAGACGAAGGGCTCGCCGAGCATCTTCTCGGCTTCAAGAATCAGGAAGCCGCCATTGGCCCGGTGCAACGCCCCCGGGCGCAACTGGCGGTAGGAGGTGTACAGCGCGCCCTGGTCGGTGCTGTATTCGATCCGGCCAAACAGGTTGTCGTAGGTCGGGTGCGGCTCGAACACCACCGGCGCGCCACCGTCGTGGTGATGCCCCACCACCAGGCTCGGCGCGTATTGCTCTTCGAGCATCTTGCGCGCCACGGCGTCGGTCTTGCTGTCATCGACCAGTTGCTCGACCACGGTGCGCAGCAGGTTCAACTGCACCGACTGCAGGTAGGCGCAGACCGCCGCGTTCTCGGCGTACTTTTCCGACAGCGGCGCCAGCAGCGGCTGCAGGGCCAGGGTAATGGTTTCTTCGTTGAGCTGGCGCAGCTGGTTGTTCGACTCACGCTTCCACTGCGGCAGGCTGGCCAGCTCTTCGTTGAGGCGCTCCTCGAGCAGGGCGATGTCTTCGTGGAACTGCTCACGCACCGCCTCCGGCAGTTGCGCAAACTCGGCCTCGTCCAGCGCCTTGCCTTCGGCCATCGGGGTGAAGGCGACGTTACTGGCATCGCGGTACAGGGCCACGTCTTTTTCCAGCGAAGCGCGCTCGATCACATCCAGGGCGCGGTCATAACGCTGGTTGAAGGCACGGTCGATAGCGCCCTTCTTCTGCTGGTACGACGGGTGCTCGAACACCGCCGGGAAGGTCGACAACAGGTTGTCGATCAGCCCGTTCATGTCGGTGATGAATTCACCGGCTGTGCCCGAAGGCAGCTCCAGGGCACGCGGCTCGCGGGTGTCTTCGTAGTGGTTGACGTATACCCAGTCGGCAGGGGTGTGTTGGCGCTTGCCTTCGGCCTTGAGGTAGCGCTTGACGAACGAGAAGCGGCCGGTGCCGGGCTCGCCCATCACATACACGTTGTAGCCAGGGCGGGGCATGGCCACGCCGAATTGCAGGGCCTCGACTGCTCGCTCCTGGCCCAGGACACCTCGAAACGGCTCCAGATCGTCAGTGTGGGTAAAAGCAAACTGCTCGGGGGAAAAACGCCGGGTCAGGGCTTCAGGCGCAAGACGCAGGCGCGCAGCGACAGGATCGGGCATTGGGTTTCCTTACTTCGGCGGGGCGGATACGCAGCATTCTGGCGCTGCCCGCGCGCGCCTTGCAAGGCTCGGCGGGACTTTATGTCGCAGTCGCGATAACACAGCGCTTCAGGCAAATTTTTCGCAATCAACAACGCAACCTTTAGATCGTGCCTAAACTCCAAGCTGCGCGGGTGGGTGAAAAGCTTTCCCGCCTGGCAACCGAGTTGCCAGAAACCCTGACCCTTGGTTAAGACAAATAGAGAACAAATGCTATGAAACGGATTCTTCTGGGTACTCTGTTCACCGTGGTCTCCCTCAATGCCATGGCCGAAGCGCCTGGCGGCCCGAACTGCGGCTGGGGCAACATGCTGTTCGAAGGCCAGCGCGGTACGCCGGCCCACTTCCTGGCTTCCACCACCAACGGTACCTCCGGTAATGCCACCTTCGGCATGACCTCCGGCACCAACGGCTGCTCCACCAAGGCTTCGCTGACCTATGGCGGCAAGTCCTGGTTTGCCATGAACGGCATGATGAACGAACTGTCCGAAGACATGGCGATGGGCAAGGGCGAGGCTCTGACCACCTATGCCGTGGTACTGGGTGTAGCGCCTGAAGACCGCACCTACTTCGAGTCGGTCACCCACCAGCACTTCAACCAGATCTTCAGCAGCGCCGACGTCACGGCCGAAACCGTGCACAGCAACACCCTGGCGGTGTTGAAGAGCGATCCACGCCTGGCCAAGTACGCAACCGAGGCTTAAGTGCAGCTTGCCCCGCCCCACCTCCGGGGCGGGTTTCGCCTTTTTTTCGGCATCGTGAAGAAGTAGTTGCCCGATATGCTCAAACGCCTCGCTTACCTGGCGCTGTGTGCCTGCGCCCCTGTTCATGCTGCGCCTGCGCTGGATGAAGGCCGTATTCAGCAACTGGCCAGTACCCCCTACTGGATCGCCCTGGGCCATTACGAGACTGCCAAGCTCGGTGGCTGGCGAAGCTATGTGGACGACACCCGGTTCTTTCTCGCCGAGGATGGCGCGCACCACCCCGACCAGGAGCTGCGGGCCACGGTGCAGGCGCTGTATGCGCCGGCCAGCCTGGGCGACAAGCATGCCCAATGCGTCTTTCCGGCACGCACCCGTTGGCTCAAGGAACAACTGGGGCTGACTGACCTGCCGCAGCCCGACTGCCAGGAATTCAAGACCTGGTACACCTCGATCGACCCGCACAGCGCCGCGTTGATCTTCCCGGCGGCCTACCTGAACAGCCCATCGTCGATGTTCGGCCATACACTGCTGCGCATCGACCAGTCCACCACCCACAGCGACGACACCACGCTGCTGAGCTACGCGATCAACTTCGGCGCCTACATCGAAGGCAGCGACAACAGCATCCTGTACGCCTGGAAGGGCCTGATGGGCGGCTATCCAGGCCTGTTTGCGCTGATGCCGTACCAAGAGAAGCTGTCCGAGTACCGCAGCCTGGAAAACCGCGACCTGTGGGAGTACAAGCTGGACCTCACCCCGCAAGAGACCGGGCGCATGGTCGAGCATGTGTGGGAGCTCAAGCAGATCCAGTTCGATTACTTCTTCTTCGACGAGAACTGCTCCTACCGCCTGCTGGAACTGCTGCAAGTAGCCCGGCCGAGCCTGGACCTGACCTCGCAGTTTCCGCTGACCGCCATCCCCACCGACACGGTCAAGGCGGTGCGCCAGTCTGGCCTGGTGGCCAGCGTCAACTACCGGCCTTCACGCGAGCGCGAACTGCTGGCCCGCGCCGAGCCTTTGGCCCCCCACGAAAAGCAGCAGGTACTGGCGGTCAGCGCCGATACCGCGCAGTTGCAAAGCCCGGCCTTCACCGCCCTGCCGCGCGAGCGCCAGGCGCTGGTGCAGGACGCCGCCTACCGCCTGGAGCGTTACCGCGCCAACGGCCAGGAGCGCGACCCGGGCCAGGCCACGCGCAGCTTCGAGCTGCTGCGGGCGATCAACCGCAACCCGCCGCCAGCGCTGGATATCGAGCGCCCCGGGCTGCCCGAAGATGGCCATGACTCACGCACCTGGCAGCTCGGTGTCGGCACGCGGGAAGACCGCGCCTACGCCGAGTACGGCCTGCGCATGGCCTATCACGACCTCAACGACAACGCCTACGGCTTCCCGCTGGGCGCGCAGATCGAGATCTTGCAGCTCAAAGTGCGCCAGTACGAAGGCAACGACTGGCAGGTACAGCGCCTGGACCTCGCCACCATTCGCTCCCTGACGCCGCGCAACGCGCTGCTCAAGCCGTGGTCATGGCAAGTGACCGGCGGCCTGGAGCGGGTGCCGGGCAAGCATGACGACGAGGTGCTGGTAAGCCATGTGAACGGCGGTGCCGGCGGTACCTGGCAACTGGCCGATGGCCTGCTGGGCTTCGCCCTGGGCACGGTACGCGTGGAGCACCACAACGACTTCGCCGAGTTCATTTCCCCGGCGGCGGGTTTCAACGGCGGGCTGCTGTGGCGCAACGGGCTGGGCAACATGACGCTGGAGGCCAAGGGCGATTTCTTCACCAATGGCGAGGTGCGGCGCAGTGTAAGCCTGAACCAGCAATGGGAAATCAGCCGCAACCTGGGCCTGCGGCTAAGTGCATCGCGTGAGTTCAGCCACCTGGCGACGGCGCAGAACGAGGTGATGCTGGAGCTGAAGTGGTACCACTACTGACTCTTTGACACTGTTTTGACGGCCCACCGACAAACCGCCACCTAGACTCTCCCGCATCAACTGGAGGGTCTGGTGGCTATGTCGCGGTACTGGTTAGGCCTGTGCTTTGCCTTTTTGCTGTCTGGGTGCGCAACGACCCACGAACAGATGCTCAACCACGGTTACCCGCCCGCCTACGCCGATGGCTTCCAGGATGGCTGCAGCAGCGGCCGCCAGGCTGCCGGGCTGATGGTCGGCGACTTTCGCAAGGACGTGCCGCGCTACCTGCACAACCGCCAGTACGAAAGCGGCTGGGACGATGGTTTTCGCCAGTGTCACGCCCTGCAGAACAGCGAAGAGCAGCGTCAGTACCGCGACCGCTACTGGGACCAACGCGACCGTGACTGGGAGCAGGAGAAAGACCGCGGCGCTGCGCGGGCCTACCGCCACCCCTAGTGTGCCATCAGTACCTGCCTGGGGAATGAGGCGGCAAATGATGAATCGATCCAATACGCCCCGGATTGATCAACTATGGACAGTCAAATAATGAGTATATGCATTGATACACCTGTGCCGGATCAGCTTTTACTCCCACTTTATCCAACGCTTGCAGCCCCTTCCCGTCATAACCCTTATAATTTTTCCTCTTGCTCATCGCCACATTAATTTTTATGACTTATTCCTTTGGGTTTAATGCATTAGGCCTATCACTTGACGCAGGGATGTGCTCTGCTCCACACATCGACGCCGCGTGATTTGACACAGGAAACAGGTAATCTACCTTGAAATGAAAGCCTGCGCTTGGCACAGCCACAGTGCGCTTTACGGGAATAGCACTACGCGCACGCATAGTGCGTTCGTGGCGTGCCAAGTACCCGTAACGCTTTATGCATATTTTATCTCCCAATAGTCATTCTTTAGGTATAGAAATGTTAAATCCGGGAATTGTAGGTGTGATTCAGGACCTCATAGCTGCAAACGCAGCTGAAAGATCCCAAGAGGAGCGAGCGAAAAGAGGTGATGACGTGCCGCAGGCGCATGGTGCGCCGCTTCACCACTTTCAACGCCGGGAGTTTCGTATTCTAGTGGAAAATCGAACTCCATTTGGCTTGAAGCCTCTTGGTTATGATTTCACAGAAGGGACTTTCATTGAAGCCACAGGACGCGATACGGTTATAGCTCCGAACCACACAAGAAAATATGTGTTCGACAATGAATACCTCAAACCCGACGGCATACCCGATTTCCACGGACTCCTCCAGTTCCAGATTGTCAGCCATAATGAGGAGATGAAAGGGGATATACAATTTCGTATCGGGTGGTCGAATTATTTCTCCAAAGAAAACGAATGCGGGAGTGATTGGGAGGAAGATGGCCAGTCCAGTCCTTACTGGGATAACTTCTTCCTGAGTGACCCAGACAGCTGCTCAGACAAGATATGTACATTGAGTTGGGTCCTCGAATTTAAAAAATAAAGTAATTAGAATTAACGATGGCACTTCAAGTCGAAGTGCTATCGGTTGGGTTTTTCCTTCCGGCTGGCACAGAGGATGCTTAGGCTCTGTACGAAAAGTTTTGTGGGAGCGGGCTTGTCCCGCGATGGAGTGCGAAGCGCTCCTGTACCCGATATTAAATAGCGTCAAAGACGCCGCGAATTCAGGATTTGCTGCCGCGTTGCGGCAGATCGCGGGGCAAGCCCGCTCCCACAATGATGAATGACCATACTTTTCGTACAGAACCTAAGCTACTTATTACGCGGACGACACCTTTTCGTGATCGCAGGCCACAAGTACAACAGAGTGCGAGGATAGAGCAGGTAGACGACCTCCAACTGGGCCTGCTCAGCAACCCGGATACCGATAGTTTGAATGATCCAGACCAGCAGCACGTCACGCTCAGGCAGTCCCGCACCGTGAGTCGGGCAGCAGAGAAAGTCTCAATCGATACACTCCAGAGCAGGGTGACCGCGATCGACGATCGACTCGATACTGTCAGGCAAGCCCCTAGGTCGCAATCGGACATCCTTTGAAACCGGCGGCCTGCCATCATGGTCTTCAGCACAAGGAGGCCACCATGAGCCGAGCATTCGTCAACGAAGACCAGGCCGCCGCCCAGGCCGACCAGCCGGTAGAGCGGCGGGTCAGCGAGCAGCCCAACTACGTCACGGCCCTGGGCCTGGCGCAACTGCAGCAACGGGTGGCCGAACTCAACACATTGCGCAGCCAGCTGCAGGCGCAGGGCGAGCGTGCCGACAAGCAGCGCCTGGCCGATGCCGAGCGTGACCTGCGCTACTTCAGCGCCCGGGTGCAGAGTGCCCAGGTGGTGCCAGCCGCCACTTCGCGGAGCAAGGTGCAGATTGGTAGCCGGGTGAGGTTTGTCGATGAACACGACCAGGCGCACGAGGTGCAGCTGGTTGGGGAAGATCAGGCCGATGCGGGGCGCGGGTTGATCAATTGGGGGTCGCCGCTGGGGCGGGCTTTGCTAGGCGCGGGGCCTGGGGATGAAGTGGTTTGGCGGCGGCCGGTAGGGGATCAGACGATCGAGGTAGTCGCCATCGAGGGTGAGGCGTGAGGCCGCCCCCACACCTGTAGGAGCGGCGGGCTGATGGGGCCGCAAAGCGGCCCCATCGGTTTTGGATCAGACCACGCCCTGCGCCAGCATGGCATCAGCTACTTTCACAAAGCCGGCGATGTTCGCGCCCTTGACGTAGTTGATCTTGCCGTCAGCCTCTTCACCGTAGTGAACACAGGCATGGTGAATCGACTGCATGATGTTGTGCAGCTTGCTGTCCACTTCACCGGCCGTCCACAGCAGGCGCATGGCGTTCTGCGACATCTCCAGGCCCGACACGGCCACACCGCCAGCGTTGGACGCCTTGCCCGGAGCGTACAAGATGCCCGCCTCCAGGAAGATATCCACAGCCTCGAGGGTGGTCGGCATGTTGGCGCCTTCGGCCACGCAGAAGCAGCCATTGCGCAGCAGGGTGCGGGCGTCTTCGGTGTCCAGCTCGTTCTGCGTGGCGCACGGCAGGGCGATGTCGCACGGCAGGCTCCACGGGGTCTGGCCCTTGCGGAACTCCAGGCCGAACTCGCCCGCCAGGGTGCTGAGGCGACCACGCTTGACGTTTTTCAGCTCCATCACGGCGTCCCACTGGGCGTCGCTCAGGCCCGCTTCGGCGTACAGGGTGCCCTCGGAATCGGACAGCGAGATGACCTTGCCGCCCAGGTCCATGACCTTGCGTGCGGCATACTGGGCCACGTTGCCCGAGCCGGAAATCGCCACGCGACGGCCATCGATGCGCAGGTCGCGGCGCTTGAGCATCTCTTCAGCGAAGTAGACGCAGCCGTAGCCGGTGGCTTCCGGGCGAATCAGGCTGCCGCCATAGGTCATGCCTTTGCCGGTCAGTACCGAGGTGAACTGGTTGGCCAGGCGCTTGTACTGGCCGAACATGAAGCCAATCTCGCGGGCGCCCACGCCGATGTCACCGGCAGGCACGTCGACGTCGGCACCGATGTGGCGGTACAGCTCGCTCATGAAGGCCTGGCAGAAGCGCATCACTTCTGCATCGCTCTTGCCCTTCGGGTCGAAGTCCGAGCCACCTTTGCCGCCACCCATGGGCAGCGAGGTCAGGGAGTTCTTGAACACCTGCTCGAAGGCCAGGAACTTGAGCACGCTCAGGTTGACCGACGGGTGGAAGCGCAGGCCGCCCTTGTACGGGCCGATGGCGCTGCTCATCTGGATGCGGTAGCCGCGGTTGACCTGGACCTTGCCCTGGTCATCGACCCACGAAACGCGGAACAGCACCGCGCGCTCGGGTTCGACCATGCGCTCGAGGATACCGGCCTGCAGGTAATGGGGGTTGGCTTCGAGGAACGGCCACAGAGTGCGCAAGACTTCTTCCACTGCCTGGTGGAACTCGGGCTGGGCAGGATCGCGTTGCTTGAGGCGCGCGAGGAAATTATCGACAGATTCGACCATGGTAGACATCTCACCAAGAGGGATTGGACTTATTGGTTTTTTTTCGAATGTACCAAGAAGCAATCGCACGAGAACAGGGCGTGATGTCGTTTTTTTGAAATTATTTGGTGCGTTTTATATAAATGTATACAAAATTGATGGATTGTTGTTAGCAGGTCGGGCTTCTTCGCGGGGCAAGCCCGCTCCCACAGGATCTATGAAAGGCCCCAGATCTCTGGAAATTTTGTGGGAGCGGGCTTGCCCCGCGAAGGGGGTAGCACCCCTTTATGCCAGGCACAAAAATGGGGCCCCTGAGGGCCCCATTCTTGTGCATCCAAAACGGGCTTACTGGGCCAGCTTCTTGTGCCGTACACGGTGCGGCTGGGCAGCAGCATCGCCCAGGCGCTTCTTGCGGTCAGCTTCGTACTCGGTGTAGTTGCCTTCGAAGAAGATCACGTTCGAGTCGTCTTCGTACGCCAGGATGTGCGTGGCCACACGGTCCAGGAACCAACGGTCGTGGGAAATCACGATCGCGGCGCCCGGGAAGTCCAGCAGGGCTTCTTCCAGCGAACGCAGGGTTTCGACGTCGAGGTCGTTGGACGGTTCGTCGAGCAGCAGGACGTTACCGCCCTCCTTCAGGGTCAGGGCCAGGTGCAGACGGCCACGCTCACCACCGGACAGGTCCTTGACGAACTTCTGCTGGTCGCCGCCCTTGAAGTTGAAGCGGCCAACGTAGGTGCGCGACGGGATCTCGTAGTTACCGATGCGGATCTGGTCGGAACCGTCGGAGATCTGCTGGAACACGGTCTTGCTGCCGTCCAGGTCTTCGCGGCTCTGGTCGACACAGGCCAGTTGCACGGTTTCGCCGATCTCGATGCTGCCCGAGTCCGGCTGCTCCTTGCCCATCAGCATGCGGAACAGGGTCGACTTACCGGCGCCGTTACCACCGATCACGCCGACGATGGCGCCTTTGGGCATGGCGAACGACAGGTTGTCGATCAGCACGCGATCGCCATAGCCTTTGGAAACGTTCTTGAACTCGATGACCTTGTCACCCAGGCGCGGGCCGGCCGGGATGTAGATCTCGTTGGTTTCGCTGCGCTTCTGGAATTCCTGCGACTGCATTTCTTCAAAGCGCTGCAGACGTGCCTTGGATTTGGACTGGCGGGCCTTGGCGCCTTTGCGCACCCACTCCAGTTCCTCTTTCATGGCCTTCTCGTGGGCGCTCTGCTGCTTGGATTCCTGCGCCAGACGGTCCGACTTGGCTTCCAGCCAGCCCGAGTAGTTGCCTTCGTACGGGATACCGGCGCCGCGGTCCAGTTCGAGGATCCAGCCGGCGACGTTGTCGAGGAAGTAACGGTCGTGGGTAATCGCTACCACGGTGCCGGGGAAGTCGTGCAGGAAGCGCTCCAGCCAGGCCACCGAGTCGGCGTCCAGGTGGTTGGTCGGTTCGTCGAGCAGCAGCATGTCGGGTGCCGACAGCAGCAGACGGCACAGGGCCACACGGCGCTTTTCACCACCGGACAGGTGTTCGATTTTCGCGTCCCAGGCCGGCAGGCGCAGGGCGTCGGCGGCAACGTCCAGCTGGCGCTCGAGGTTGTGGCCGTCGGCAGCCTGCAGGATCGACTCGAGCTTGGCCTGCTCGGCGGCCAGCTTGTCGAAGTCGGCGTCGGGTTCTGCGTAAGCCGCGTAGACCTCGTCCAGGCGAGCCTGGGCGTCCTTGATGACGCTGACCGCTTCTTCGACGACTTCACGTACGGTCTTGGCCGGGTCGAGTTGCGGTTCCTGCGGCAGGTAGCCGACGTTGATGTCGGGCATCGGACGGGCTTCGCCGTCGAATTCCTTGTCGACGCCCGCCATGATCCGCAGCAGTGTCGATTTACCCGCGCCGTTCAGGCCGAGCACGCCGATCTTGGCGCCTGGGAAGAACGACAGGGAGATGTTCTTGAGAATTTCGCGCTTCGGCGGCACGACCTTGCTCAGCCGATGCATGGTGTAGACGTATTGAGCCAAAACCAAGCCCTCTAAATAGGTAAAGACATCGACGAACGCCCCGGCAATGGGCCAGGGGGATGTGTTTACGGGGTGTCATTGAACAAAGTCGACCATTCTACGCCAACGCGCGGCGTTGCATAGGAGGGCCGGGTGGGGGCATCAACAGGGGGCCGCTATACGGCCCATTCGCGGGACAAGCCCGCTCCTACAGGTCGATTGCGGCTGTGGGAGCGGGCTTGCCCCGCGAATGGGCCAGCAAACACAATTGCCCGAAGAGGCTCAGACGTGACGCTGTTTGGCCTTGCCCCGCGGCAACCGGCAACCGCCACCCTGCTCGGCCAGGCGCGCGGCCCAGGCAGACTTGACGCTGAAGCCACCCTTGCGGGCAGGCTGCTCGGCGGCCTTGGCCGGCTTGGCGGCCTTGGCCGGCTTGGCGGCAGGCTTGCTGACGGCCTGGGTAGCCGGCTGTTTCACCACGGGCGCGGCCGCAACCGGTGCTGCTGCCGCCTTGGCGGTCTTGCGCAGTTCGGCCAGCGACGGGGCCTTGCTTTTCGAGGCGGCTGCCGCCTCGGGTTTGACCAGCGAACGCTGGCACGACTTGCAGGATACGTCCTCGGTCACGGCAGTGCTGACAAGGGTCTGACTGCTGCGCCCACAGGCGGAATCGAGGCCATTGGAGGAAAAGTGAGTAACCAAAACCGAACATCTCCGAAGCGTTGTCATTGAAGCGGGCGGCATTCTCGCACAGGTTGCAGGGGCTTGCCGAACCACAGGGGCGCGACCACGACCGTCGGCAGGCCGAGCGCCAGCGGACAACCGGGCTGGCACTTTGCCATAATCCTAGGCATGCTAGCCGGTTTAGGGTGTCCGGCCTTATAGTGCGCCACCGCGGTCTGGCAACCAGACACCGGCACCGACCGTGCATGATCAATCCCTGCCATCGCCAGCCCAATCGCAGGACCAACGCTTGACCAATCTCACTCATCCGTCGTCGCTGCGTCCCGCTTCACTGGCCCCTGCTGCTTCCCTGCGCGGGTCGATCAAGGGTGCGCTGGCGCTGTTGGCCCTGATTCTGCTGGCCCTGCTGCTGTGGCAGCTGTTCGCCCAGTTCCGCCATACCCAGGCCGACCTGCGCAAGCAAAGCCTGGAGGCCACTGCGGAGCTTGCCGACCACCTCAGCCTGAACATGGCGCTCAAAGCCCAGCAGGCGGTGAATGTGGTACAGCCCTACGTCAATGCACCGACGCCCGCCGCCCTGCCCAGCCTGCTCGACACCCTGCGCGCACGCCTGCCCGCCCTGCGTGACCTGGCCTGGCTGGACACCAGCGGGCAGATCCGCGCCGACAGCCTGGCCGGCAGCCCAGACCGCCCATTGATTGGCGAGCTGCTGAGGTTGAACCAGGGGCGCCCCTACTTCTTCACCAACTCGGCAGACAACCGCACCCTTTACCTGTTGCTGCGCCAGTCCACCGAACAGGACCGCGGCTATTGGCTGCTGCGCCTGTCCGGGGCGTATTACCGTACCCTCACCGTGCACCTGGACAACCCGGGCCACCCGCTGTGGCTGCTGGAAAACAGCCGCAGCGGCGCGGTGCTGGAGCGCCATGCCACCGCGCGGACCAGCACCGCGCCGCTGCAGAGCGTGATGCTGGCGTTCATCGACAACAGCACCTGGCAGCTGCGCGGCCTGTTCGACGCCGAGCTGGCCCAGCAGAAGTTGCTACCGGCACTGATCGGCAAGTGCATGCTGGTGCTGTTTTGTGCCCTGCTACCGGTGCTGGCGTTGATCAACATGCGCCGCCGCCAACGCGCGCTGCAGGAAGACCGCCGGCGCTATCAGGAAATCTTCGAAGGCACCGGCGTTGCCCTGTGCGTGCTCGACCTCTCCAGCCTGCCCGGCCAGCTCGACCGCTACCACCTGCGCAACCACGCGGCCCTCAAGCACAGCCTGGCCCTGGACCCGAACCTGCGCCGCTCGCTGCTGCAGGAGTTGAAGATCACCGAGATCAACCAGGTGGCGCGCCAGTTGCTCAACGTCGAATGCCACGAGGGTGCCTGGCAGCGCCTGATCGACGGCAGCGGCGATGGCCGTGACAGCATCGGCATGCAACTGATCGATGCACTGATCGAACAACGCTCGCTGCTGGAGCTGGAAGTGCGCCTGCCGGCGCCGCTGGGCGGCGAACTGCACCTGTGGCTGATGGCCCGCCTGCCGCTGCAGCGCCGCGACTACCAGGCGGTGATCCTCAGCATCAGCGACATCACCAGCCGCAAGCAGGTGGAGCTGTCGCTGCTCGAACGCGAGAGCTTCTGGTCGGACGTGGTGCGTACCGTGCCCGACCAGCTCTACGTGCAGGACGTGCCCAGCCAGCGCATGATCTTCAGCAACCGCCACCTCGGCCAGACCCTGGGCTACAGCCGCACCGAGCTGGCGCAGATGGGCGACCGGTTCTGGGAGTTGCTGCTGCACCCCGAAGACGCCGCGCACTTCCAGGCGCTGCGCCAGCATCAGCGTGAAACCGGCCACAGCGAACCGCTGCACTGCCAGTTGCGCTTCCGTCACCACGACGGCAGCTGGCGTTGCTACGACATTCGCGAACAGGTGCTGACCCGCGACCCCGATGGCCTGGTGACGCGCATCATCGGCGTGGGCAAGGACGTCACCGTGCAGATCGAGGCCAGCCAGTCGCTGCGCGACAGCGAACAGCGCTACCGCATGCTGGCCGAAAGCATCAGCGATGTGATTTTCTCCACCGACAGCCAGCTGCAGCTGAACTACGTCAGCCCCTCGGTAAAAGCGGTACTGGGCTATCAGGCCGAGTGGATCTTCGACAACGGCTGGCAATCGATCATTGCCAACCCGGCGCAGCTGACCGGTATCTACAGCCTGATGGAGCGCGTCAGCAATGCCATGGGCGACCGCGAGCAACTGGCCCAGCTACGTAGCCAACTGCCGACTCAACTGTTCCTGTTCGACTGCCTGCGTGCCGATGGCCGCAAGATCCCGATCGAACTGCGCCTGGTGCTGGTGTGGGACGATCAGCAGCACTTCGAAGGCGTGCTCGGGGTAGGCCGCGACATCAGCCAGCAACGCCGCGCCGAAAAAGACCTGCGCATGGCCGCAACGGTATTCGAGCACTCCACCTCGGCCATCCTCATCACCGACCCGGCCGGCTACATCGTCCAGGCCAACGAGGCGTTCAGCCGGGTCAGCGGCTATGCGGTCAGCGACGTGCTCGACCAACTGCCCGGCATGCTCACCGTCGAGCAACAGCAGGAAGGCCACCTGCGCTACGTGGTCAAGCAACTGCACCAGCGCGGCAGCTGGGAAGGCGAAGTGTGGCTCAAGCGCCGTGACGGCGACCATTACCCGGCCTGGGTCGGCATCACTGCAGTGCTGGATGACGAAGGCGACCTGGCCAGCTACGTGTGCTTCTTCACCGACATCAGCGAGCGCAAGGCCAGCGAACAGCGCATTCACCGCCTGGCCTACTATGACGCCCTCACCCACCTGCCCAACCGCACCCTGTTCCAGGACCGCCTGCACACGGCCCTGCAGCAGGCCGACCGGCAGAAGGCGTGGGTGGTGCTGATGTTTCTCGACCTGGACCGCTTCAAGCCGATCAACGACTCCCTCGGCCATGCTGCGGGCGATCGCATGCTCAAGGACATGGCCCTGCGCCTGCTGGCCTGCGTGGATGACGACGACACCGTGGCGCGCATGGGTGGCGATGAGTTCACCCTGCTGCTGCAACCGCGCGCAACCCGCGAAATGGCCCTTAACCGCGCCATCCACGTGGCCGAGAACATCCTCGCCAGCCTGGTACGGCCCTTCGTGCTGGAAAACCGCGAGTTCTTTGTCACCGCCAGTATCGGCATCGCCCTCAGCCCGCAGGATGGCAGCGAGCTGAGCCAGCTGATGAAAAACGCCGACACCGCGATGTACCACGCCAAGGAACGCGGCAAGAACAACTTCCAGTTCTACCAGGCGGAAATGAACGCCAGCGCCCTGGAACGCCTGGAGCTGGAGAGCGACCTGCGCCATGCCATGGAGCAGAACGAGTTCATCCTCTATTACCAGCCGCAGTTCAGCGGCGACGGCAAGCGCCTGACCGGCGCCGAAGCCTTGCTGCGCTGGCGCCACCCGACCCGTGGCCTGGTGCCACCGGGTGATTTTATCCCGGTGATCGAAGAGCTGGGCCTGGTGGTGGATGTCGGCGACTGGGTGCTGCGCGAAGCCAGCCGCCAACTCAAGGCCTGGCACAAGGCCAAGGTGCGGGTGCCGAAGGTGTCGGTGAACATCTCGGCGCGGCAGTTCTCCGACGGCCAACTGGGCACGCGCATCGCCACCATCCTGGAAGAAACCGGGCTGCCACCGGCATGCCTGGAGCTGGAGCTGACCGAAAGTATCCTGATGCGCGAGGTCAACGAGGCCTTGCAGATTCTGGCCAGCCTGAAGAACCTTGGCCTGAGCATTGCGGTCGACGACTTTGGCACGGGTTACTCGTCGCTCAACTACCTCAAGCAGTTCCCGATCGACGTGTTGAAGATCGACCGCACCTTCGTCGACGGCCTGCCCGAGGGCGAGCAGGATGCGCAGATTGCCCGGGCGATCATCGCCATGGCGCACAGCCTGAACCTGGCGGTGATCGCCGAGGGCGTCGAAACCCATGAGCAGCTGGAGTTCTTGCGCGAGCATGGTTGCGACGAGGTGCAGGGCTACCTGTTCGGGCGGCCGATGCCGGCGCATCAGTTCGAGGCGCAGTTCAGCAACGAGACCCTGTTCATGTTCCAGTAATCCCCCTTTGCGCGACCCCGTGTAGGAGCGGCCTTGCGTCGCGAAAGGGCTGCGCAGCGGCCCCCGGATATGTGCGGTGACGCTGAAATCGAGGGGCCGCTGCGCAGCCCTTTCGCGACGCAAGGCCGCTCCTACACCACCCACCTCCAACCGCAAAAAAAACGGACTTGAGAGTCAACTCCAGCCCAGTCAGGGCGCGGCTTGCAACATGAGTCCCATTGGTCCGCGACTTGACGTCACTTCATATGCCAGGCGCGAAGCAATCGGTTAGAATGCCCCCCCAATTCAGCCCGATCCTTGAGGACCGCCATGTTCAGCCGTGATTTGACCATTGCCAAGTACGACGCCGAGCTCTTCGAAGCCATGCAGCAAGAAGCTCTGCGCCAGGAAGAGCATATCGAGCTGATCGCTTCGGAAAACTACACCAGCCCGGCTGTCATGGAAGCCCAGGGTTCGGTACTGACCAACAAGTACGCCGAAGGCTACCCAGGCAAGCGCTACTACGGTGGTTGCGAGTACGTCGACGTGGTCGAGCAACTGGCCATCGACCGCGCCAAAGAGCTGTTCGGCGCCGACTACGCCAACGTTCAGCCGCACGCTGGCTCCCAAGCCAACGCCGCGGTCTACCTGGCCCTGCTGTCGGCCGGTGACACCATCCTGGGCATGAGCCTGGCCCACGGCGGCCACCTGACCCACGGCGCCAGCGTCAGCTCCTCGGGCAAGCTGTACAACGCCATCCAGTACGGCATCGACGGCAACGGCCTGATCGACTACGACGAAGTCGAGCGCCTGGCTGTCGAACACAAGCCGAAGATGATCGTTGCCGGCTTCTCGGCCTACTCGCAAGTGCTGGACTTCCCACGCTTCCGCGAAATCGCCGACAAGGTCGGTGCCTACCTGTTCGTCGACATGGCCCACGTTGCCGGCCTGGTTGCCGCTGGCGTGTACCCGAACCCGGTGCCGTTCGCCGACGTGGTCACCACCACCACCCACAAGACCCTGCGCGGTCCACGTGGCGGCCTGATCCTGGCCCGTGCCAACGCCGACATCGAGAAGAAGCTGAACTCCGCCGTCTTCCCAGGCGCCCAGGGCGGCCCGCTGGAGCACGTGATCGCCGCCAAGGCCATCTGCTTCAAAGAAGCCCTGCAGCCTGAGTTCAAGGCGTACCAGCAGCAAGTGGTGAAAAACGCCCAGGCCATGGCCAGCGTGTTCATCGAGCGTGGTTTCGACGTCGTTTCCGGCGGCACCCAGAACCACCTGTTCCTGCTGTCGCTGATCAAGCAGGAAATCTCCGGTAAGGACGCCGACGCCGCACTGGGCAAAGCCTTCATCACCGTGAACAAGAACTCGGTACCGAACGACCCACGTTCCCCGTTCGTCACCTCGGGCCTGCGTTTCGGCACCCCGGCTGTGACCACCCGTGGCTTCAAGGAAGCCGAGTGCAAGGAACTGGCCGGCTGGATCTGCGACATCCTGGCTGACCTGAACAACGAAGCGGTGATCGACGCCGTGCGTGAGAAGGTCAAGGCCATCTGCAAGAAGCTGCCGGTTTACGGCAACTGATTGGCGTTAGCCTGATGTGAAAAGCCCGGCCTTGTGCCGGGCTTTTTCGTTTTGCACAGCTTCGCGGAACCTGTTCCAGCTGGGTAGCCACCCCAAGACGACCTAGCCTGCGGCCTCCCCCACGCCAAACCGGAGGCCTTCCATGGCGGATCATGTAGCGCGTTCTTTCACGGCTACCCTGCAGATAGCCGAATCACCGGTGAACAGCCTGGACTGCCTGACCACAGGGCCAGTGACCCTGGTCACACCACGCTATGCACCAGGCCATGCATTTGACGGAGCCCGGGCGCTGGGCATGCTCAACGGCACGGAAGAAGACTGGCAGCACGGCAAGGAGTCAGGGCTGATCACGTTCGACAAGGGCGCCACGCCCTGTGCGCTGCTGCTGTACTTTCGCCACAGCGATGCCGGTTACAGGCTGTATGTGCGCAGCGGCCCTCATCTGGGTAAAAGCGTGTTCACGAACGTCGATGGGCAGGTGACCCTCAGAACCTCAACGTCGAAGGAGCCCAGCGTGTGGAGCCTGATCGATGTGCAAACCGGCAACGCCTTCGACCTGACTCTGCTCGAAGATGGCCGCCGCGAAATCCAGTTGATCAGCAGCGATGGCCACCCTCTGGAAATTCACAACCTATACCCTGTCGGCGGCTTTCTTGCGTGTTATGCCGAGGCCCAGCCATGCACCCTGAGCCTGTTGATCGAACAACGCGGGGTGGACTGGCTCGACACCTGATGTCGCCTGCACGCGCCCCACGTATTACCCTGTGCCGCTTCGACCACCGAGCGCGCACAGGACCCTGCCTTGACCAGAGAGCAACTCGAAACCCACCAGATCCCGCTCTACTTTGCTGCCGTGCTGGTTGCCGCGGCCTTCGGCCTGCTGGCCCCTGACGCCGCTCACCCCCTGCAAGCCCTGATCACCCCTGCCATTGCCGTGCTGATGTACGCGATGTTTCTGCAGATCCCCTTTCTCGACCTACGCCAGGGCCTTGGCAACCGCCGCTTCATCAGTGCGCTGCTGGTGGCCAACTTCATCCTTGTGCCACTGCTGGTATGGGCGATCACCCGCGGCCTGGTCGCGCACCCGGCCATCCTGATCGGTGCCCTGTTGGTGTTGCTGACACCGTGCATCGACTACGTGGTGGTGTTCACCCATATCGGCAAAGGCGACTCACGCCAGACACTCGCCGCAACGCCCGTGCTGTTGCTGGTGCAACTGCTGCTGTTGCCGGTGTACCTGGGGTTGATGTTGGGTGACGGCGGCGAGGTGGCGATTGCCATCACCCCATTCGTGGAAGCGTTTGCCCTGTTGATCGTGTTGCCGCTGCTGCTCGCCGTGCTGACCAGCGCCAGCGCCCGTCGCTCGCGTGTGGCAGCGGCATGGAACGACGCCTGGGCGTGGCTGCCGGTACCGGCGATGGCACTGGTGCTGATGGTGGTGATCGGCTCGCAGATCGCTGCCGTGCTGCATGACTTGGCGCGCTTGCTGCCGGTGATCCCGGTGTACATCGGCTTCATGCTGCTGGCGCCGCTGATCGGCTGTGCCACGGCGCGGCTGATGCGTTTGCCGGTGGCCGAGGTGAGGTCGGTGACCTTCAGTGCGGCCACCCGCAACTCGCTGGTGGTGCTGCCGCTGGCGCTGGCGTTGCCAGAAGACTTGCGCGGGTTGGCGGCGGCGGCGGTGATTACCCAGACGCTGGTGGAGTTGGTGGGGGAGTTGATTTACGTGCGCGTCGTGCCGGCGCTCGTGCGCTGATTGCTCAAACGCTACGCCAGTCAGTCAGGGCCCTTGGGCCGCTGCGCCCTGCGACCCTGTCAGAGCCCTACACCCCGTTCATAGCGCATTCATTTCAGCAATATCGCGCAGCACCTGGTCTGCAGAGTGGTCGAACATCGCCTGCTCCTGCGCATCCAGCGGCAACTCGATGACCCGCGCAATCCCCTCCCCAGCCAGTACACAAGGCACACCCATGGCAATACCTGTGCGCCCGTACTCGCCCTCCAGCACCGCGACCGCTGGCAAAATGCGGTTTCGCCCATTGGCGATCGCATCCACCATCTGCGCAATGGCCACGCCCGGCGCGTCGCAGGCACTGCCCAGCTTCTTCAGCCCCAGAATCTCGCCGCCACCCTGGCGGGTGCGCTGCACGATGCGCTCTATCTGCTCACTGGACAGGAAGTGCGCCAATGGCACCGACCCAACCGCGCAGTAGCGCATCAGCGGCACCATGCTGTCGCCATGCCCGCCCAGCACCAGGGCCGTGATGTCCCGAGCGGAAAACCCCGTTTCCTCGGCAATGAAACACTTCATGCGCGCGGTATCCAACACCCCCGCCTGCCCGAACACCTTGTTGCGGCCCAGCCCGCTGCGCGACCAGGCACGATAGGTCAGCACATCGACGGGGTTCGACACCACCAACACCGTCGCCGCCGGCGCATGCTGTTTGATGTCCAGCAGGATGCCATCGAGAATGGGCAGGTTGATGCTCAATACATCCTGGCGCGACTGGCCAGGCTTGCGCGGCACCCCTGCCGTAATCACCACCAGGTCAGACCCCGCCAGCATTTCGGCCTTGGCCCCGCCCTGAACTCGTGTATCGGAACCCGACTCGACCGCCGCCTGCCAGATATCCAGCGCCTTGCCCTGTGCCAACTCACCCTGCACATCGATCAACATCAACTCACGGCACAACTCATCCCGGGCGATGACCTGAGCCGCCGCCTCGCCGACCAAGCCGGCACCCACAATGGATAATTTGTTCACCTGACACCTCCCAGCGGCGCGCGCCACCAGGAACACGCCTGCGTATACACAGAAGTATTGCCTGCCAGGGCTAAAAGGCCACCCCGAGGTTGATACCCGTCGGCTGAGCGGTTTGAGCCGCGCCAGGATGCAGTTCAGCCGATTCCTGCATCGGCTGTTTCCAAAGTCGCCCTCTCCCCACTACAATTGCAACTCATTCCTATCTGCAACTCATTCATGGGAAGAGGAAAGTGCCCACTGACGCCCCGTTGCAACCACTGGATAGCCTGTATCGCGACCACCACGGCTGGCTGCAAGGCTGGCTGCGTCTGCGCCTTGGTGATCGTGAGCGGGCTGCGGATATTGCGCAAGACACGTTCCTGCGCCTGCTGGTGACACGGCGCCTGCCGGCGCAGAGCGATGGGCGCCGGTTTCTGGCGCAGATCGCCCGCAACCTGGTCATCGACCAATGGCGCCGCCAACGTATCAAGCAAGCTTACCTGGAGAGCCTCGCCGCCCTGCCCGAGCCAGAAACCCCGTCGCTGGAAACCCGTGCCATCGTGATCGAAACCCTGATGCAGATCGACGCCATGCTCGACAGCATGCCCGCGAAGGTGCGCGAGGCGTTTCTGCTGTCGCAGTTCGAAGGGCTGAGCTATAGCCAGATCGCCGAGCGCCTCGAGGTCAGCGTCAGCTCGGTGCAAAAGTACATGCTGCGCGCCATCACCGCCTGCTACCAGGTGCTGTACGCCGAATGAAAACCACCAGCGAAGCGCCCGTCGCCTCTGCCATCATCGAGCAGGCCAGCCATTGGCTGATGCTGCAATGGGGTGGCGAGCTGGACAAGGAACAACAGCGTCGCTTCGCTGAATGGCGTACCGCAGACCCGGAACATGATCGTGCGTGGCAGCGCCTGGAGCACCTGCAAAACACCCTGAGCGGTGTGCCCACAGATACTGCGCTGGCGGTGCTGCGTGAGCTGCCCGATGCGCGCCGCCGGCAGACGCTGAAACTGCTCGGCGCGCTGCTGTTGGCCGGTGGCAGCAGCTACCTTGCCCAATCGCAACTACCCTGGCGCGAGGCCACCGCCGACCTGCGCAGCGGTACGGGGGAACGCCTGCAGCGCACGCTGGCCGATGGCAGCCGGCTTAGCCTGAACAGCGGTAGCGCGGTGGATATCCTGTTCAGCGCGAGCGAGCGACGCATTCGCCTGCTCGCGGGGGAGTTGCTGCTCGACAGCGGCCATGACCCAGCGCAACGCCCCTTGATCGTGGACACCGCCGCCGGGGAAATCCAGGCGCTGGGCACGCGCTTTTGCGTGTACCAACGTGATGATAGAAGCCAGGTCGATCTGTTCGAGGGCGCGCTGGAACTGCGCCCGCGTCAGGCCCGCGCCACGCGCCTTCAAGCCGGACAAGGTTGCTGGTTTACCGCGACCCGGTTCGGTGACATCGCGCCCGCGAACCTCAACGCCATCGCCTGGCACGATGGCAGGCTTATCGCCGAACGCATGCCGCTGGGGCAGTTCGTTGCAGAACTGGCTCGCTATCGCCGCGGCATGCTGCGCTGTGACCCGACCATCGCCGGCCTGGCGCTAACGGGCGTTTTTCCCTTGGTAGACACAGACCGCGTACTGACTGCACTTGAGCAGTCCCTGCCGGTAAAGGTGCACAGGCTGACGAGCCTCTGGACCACGATTAGTCCTGCGTAGCGGCATTGCACGCACCGATAAAAAATGCTGCTGCCCCTTGTCGGTTTTGCCGACTTGTCCGGGATACCTCTTGAATCCAACCAAGAAGCATTCTCAAGAGGAACGTCAAGAGTGCCGTATCTGCCCACAACCACCTGTTCTCGACTGAGCCTTGCGGTGCGCCGCAGCCTGTTTGCCGGCTTGCTCTGCACCAGCCCACTGCTGCTTGCGCTGCCCGCAGTACCGGCTGACGCCAGCGAGCAAACACACAGCTATGCCATCCCCGCTGGCGGCCTGGACCAGGCGCTGAACCGCTTTGCGAGCGAGGCCGGTATCTTGCTTTCTGCCGATGCCCAGCTCACCGCCGGCAAGCGCAGCGCTGGCCTGAACGGCAGCTATTCCGTTGCAGATGGCCTGGCCCAGTTGCTGGCCGGTACCGGCCTTCGCGCATTCAATAGCGGTGGCAACTACACGGTGGAGGTCGCAGCGGGCAGCGGTGGCGCCCTGGAGCTGGAGGCGACCAACGTCATCAGCAACCAGCTGGGCACCGTCACCGAAGGCACCGGCTCTTACACGCCCGGCACCATCGCCACGGCCACCCGCCTGGTACTCAAACCCAGGGAAACCCCGCAGTCGATCAGCGTGGTCACGCGCCAGCACATGGATGACTTTGCCCTCAACAGTGTCGACGCGGTGATGCGCCACACCCCCGGCATCACCGTGTCGGCCTACGACACGGACCGGACCAACTACTATTCCCGCGGTTTCTCGATCAACAACTTCCAGTACGACGGCATCCCCTCCGCCGTGCGCAACGTTGCCTACTCAGCCGGCAACACCCTGAGCGACATGGCCATCTACGACCGCATCGAAGTGCTCAAGGGCGCCTCCGGCCTGCTCAGCGGCGCCGGCTCGCTGGGCGGTACCATCAACCTGATACGCAAAAAGCCCACCGCCGACTTCCAGGGCCACGCCACCCTGGGCGCGGGCTCGTGGGACAACTACCGCAGCGAACTGGATGTCAGCGGCCCGCTGACCGAAACCGGCAACGTCCGCGGCCGGGCCGTGTTTGCCTACCAGGACAAGCACTCGTTCATCGACCGCTATTCGAGCCAGAATTCGGTGTTCTACGGCATCGTCGAGTTCGACCTGTCGCCCGATACGCTGCTGACCGTAGGCGCCGACTACCAGGACAACGACCCCAAGGGTTCCACCTGGTCCGGCAGCTTCCCGCTGCTCAATTCCAAAGGCGAGCGCAACGACGCCAAGCGCTCGTTCAGCAACGCAACCGACTGGAGCAGCTGGCAGCAGTACACCCGCACGGTCTTCGCTACGCTGGAGCACGACATGGGCGACGGCTGGGTAACCAAGCTGCAACTGGACCACAAGTACAACGGCTATGACGCGCAGATGGGCGCCATCCAGTTCGACCAGCCGCAGCCCGACGGCAGCGCCGAAATCAACGCGCAACGCTACAAGGGCGACACCACCAGCGACTCCGCCGACCTGTATGTCAGCGGCCCGTTCAGCATGCTCGGCCGCGAGCACGACCTGGTGCTCGGCGGCTCCATCAGCAAGGCCCACTGGGATGGCAAGGGTTACTGGGACGAAACCTTCTCGGTACCCAACCGCGTGGACTACAACAACTGGCACGGCAACCTGCCCAAGCCCGACTGGGGGCCGGTGTCGCAGCGCACCGACGACGTGATCCGCCAGACCGGCGTCTACCTCACCACCCGCCTGAACGTCACCGACGACCTGAAAGTGCTGCTGGGCGGCCGCGTGGTCAACTACAGCCTGACCGGCCTGACCCCGACCTACACCGAGTCCGGACGCTTCATACCCTATGCCGGCGCCATCTACGACCTGAATGAAAACTTCTCGGTCTACGCCAGCTACACCGACGTGTTCATGCCGCAGGAAAACTACAACCGCGACCGCGACAACAAACTGATCGAGCCGGATGAAGGCGAGAACTACGAAGTCGGGGTCAAGGGCGAGTTCTTCGACGGCCGCCTGAACGCCAGCCTGGCCTACTTCGAGGTCAAAGAAACCAACCGCTCGGTGCCGGACGACGCCTACAACAACCTGACCCCTACCCCATCCAACTACGCGTTCAAGGGCAGCAAGGCGACCACCAAGGGCTACGAGCTGGAAGTGTCCGGCGAACTGGCCCCAGGCTGGCAGGTGCAAGGCGGCTACACGCACAAGGTGGTGCGCGACAGCAACGACGTGAAGCTGTCGACCTTCGAGCCCGAAGACCAGTTCAGCCTCTACACCACCTACAAGCTCACCGGTGACCTGGACAAGATCACCCTTGGCGGTGGCGCACGCTGGCAGAACAAGGCCTGGCAGCAGATCTGGAACAACCCCAAAGGCGTGAACGAGGACATCACCCAGGAATCGTACTGGGTGGTGGACCTGATGACCCGCTACCAGATCACCCAGAACTTGTCGGCGACGCTTAACGTCAACAACCTCTTCGACAAGTACTACTACACCAACGTCGGCTTCTATAACTCGGCCATTTACGGCGAACCGCGCAACGTCATGGTTACGACCCGCTGGAACTTCTAAAGCCCGTGCCAGCCTGGAATACCCGAATACCCAGGCTGGCCTTGGTGGGCACAACTGCCTTGCTCAAACTTCCAAAACAGCCATGACCCCCGTGGGAGCGGGCTTGCCCCGCGAACACGGGCGAAGCCCGTGCCATCCACCACAGTGCCTGCTTCGCGGGTAAGCCCGCTTGCACCGGGCCAACTAATCGCCCGGATCCTGCCCCTTCAGCTCCATCACCTTCCCACACTGCTCACTGGCCAACCGGCTAATAATCCGAATCGCCTGATGGATACCAGCCGTGTTGCGAAAACTCAGCTGCGGGTTGTGTTCGCACTCCAGCATCTCGTCATGCTGGACCAAGGCTTCGCCTAGCAGCTCGAGGGTCCAGGCGTAGCTTTGGATGGTGGCGAGGCGTTCGTGGTCAGTCATGGAGGGCCTCCTGGGGGGTGGAGGTGGCGCAGGAATGGGTGTCGATGGGGTAGAAACGGTGGGGGGTGCGGGCCGGCGCGGGGCGGCGGCGGAGAACGAATGCGAGGATCCTTGATGGATTTAAGGTGAGCATGCATGAGGTCCTTTTCGGTTGATGCACCACGCTGACCGTCGCCAAACGGTTAGGGTGGCAGCTGTACGCGGGTTGGCGAACCGAGGAAAAGGAACCCGGCAGACCCGAAGGTCTCCCACGCACAGCCGCCATTACACGAAACTGCGGACGCAAAAAAAGCGCCTGCAATCGTGATCGGGGCGCCGTTGCGCCTTTTCGTACGGGTCGCCAAACCCGGTCGCGGAATGGGCCGCGACTTGAGCAAGTTATCTGTGTGGGCTTGGTATTGCAAGGTTTGGGGTTGTGTGAAAAGTCGCCGAGCATTGTGGGGTTGCTCGCGTTCGAAAACTTCGATTCTGAGTACCAGTTATCGCTACGTACTTAAGCGGTACCGAGAACACCTAACGAATGCCACTTTCTCCGGCTGATGCGCGCTTGGACCAATGCCCTGTAAGCCTCAGGCTCTGGTACAAATGCGCGCCTATGCCGACGTAAATTACACGTCACACAAGCCGCAGCAATATTGCTAGCTGTGTCCTTACCACCATCCTGCCGAGCGGTCAGATGCTCCGCTGTACATCGAAGCTTGCTGGCTTGTTTGACGGTGATTTTGTGTATAAGGGCAAAACGCTCAACAGCATCGCGCCACATTGGATAGTCGCAATAACAGCAGCGCCCTTCTTGGCGTTCGAAGGCTATAGATCGAGATTTGACGAGGGTTTTGAGTCGCGTGGCCACGGCGGCCTCCTAAATAAATTAAGGAAGTCCGCTGATCTCTGGTGAGCTCCACACGGTACCAGCCGATTTGTTCTGACTGGCCAAACATCGAGCCTAGTGGTCTCGACAGTAGGAATCTAACTCTTACTACCACTATTGCGCAAGCATCGAAGGCGTTGCCGTTGATAGCTGGCTCCAACTGCTCGCGCCAACCGTGATTTTTTCGGTGATAGATGATCGGTTGCCGGATACCCACCAGGTCGCTGATGTGCTGTGGCAATGGCCAAGGGTTGTTGATCTCGCCAAGCTGGTTGCGTCCGATCCGAAACCGGCTGGTTTTGAGGACACATATGACGATTGCCCGGCGCCGGACTATTCGGCTTTAGGGCGTGACCTTGGGGAGAGGGTGAGCACCGTTCGGTCTCACGTGAAGCGAGACCCTAAGGTACGAATGGCTGTACTACAACGAGCTCAGTACCGATGTGAGAGATGCACTGAGAGTCGGACGTTCCCTGGTTTCTTAGACGTGCACCACATGCTAGGTGCCGAACTGTCGGATCGATTCTACAACTGCGTAGCGCTCTGCCCGAATTGCCATCGAGAAGCGCACTATGGCGAGAACCGAGATGAACTGAACAAGCAGCTCCTTGCATACGCACTCCAGTTTCGCGCGTGAGTTTTGAATCGGTAAGCGATGGGTGAGTAGGTCAAGCGGTGACGCGCACCAGCCAGGCACCGAAGCCATTTCGGTGGCATACAAAGTCGAGGACATTCTGGCCTCAGTCGCCCGTGCAGCACGGGCCTTGGGCAAGTAATTTTCATTGGTATTTCTGAAACACCACGTTAGAACTCCACCTTACCCCGCCCCGCCTTGACAGTGCTGCGCCTGGCTTTTCCTTCGAGGCGGCGGGTCTTCGAGCCAAGGGTCGGTTTGGTGGGGCGGCGTTTCTTCTCGGTCTTGCCGGCAGTGATGATCAACTCGGCAAGACGCGCCAGTGCGTCAGCGCGGTTCTGCTCCTGGGTGCGGTACTGCTGGGCTTTGATGATCAACACGCCGTCACCGGTGATGCGACTGTCACGCAGCGCCAGCAGCCGCTCCTTGTAAAACTCGGGCAGCGACGAGGCGGGAATGTCGAAGCGCAGGTGCACGGCGCTGGACACCTTGTTGACATTCTGCCCGCCTGCGCCTTGCGCGCGGATGTATGTCAGTTCGATGTCGGCATCTGGCAGATGCACGTTATTCGAGATGGTCAGCATGGCATGGCCTTTGTCATTGCCTTCCATTATCACAGCCTTCGCCGCTGGCCTACAGAACAAAAGACGTTTGACCTCAACCACAGTGGTCGAGACGCTCTACTCCGCCATTGCCAATTCGTACAACACTGCTCCCAGCTAGGACACTTGGACTGGGGTGTTTCCCTCCAACCTCAGTCTGCGGAATAACTCAGCAGCAGGTCGTAGTGAGAAAACTGGGTCATCTCAAAATTATCTCTAAACGGAAAAAACGTTATCTAGAAAAAAATCGGCTTTGCCCCCGTGAACATTGGTCCAAACCGAATCAACAGATACCCACTATCTAGAAAAGTCTGTAACGCTAAGTGGAAAACCGCGCCCTCTCAAGTCAAAAGCACGCAGATCAACAGCGTAAAAACAGCCACAAAAAAACCCGCACAAGGCGGGCTTTTTAGCAGGGCCAACAAGCGAAAAATCGCCATTGGCCAATCTGAATGTGGTGCGGAGACAGGAATCGAATGAAAGCTATCGCACCCCGTAAATATTGACCTTCGGTCTTTCATAGAAGAGAACGTATCCCTAAACGTATCCCTAAAGCTCAAGTCACCTCAGCTTCCGCCGCTTTCACACGGGTGCAGGCCACCCGCTAAGAAAGCAGCCATGCTGTTGGGGCCTTTCGCAATGAGCCCTTCTTCCTGCATGACGCGGTACCAGGCTGCAAGCGCCGCCTTCACAGCCTCCATACCCTTCTTCCACACAGGCCCAAGGTGTAGAACCCACAGCTCAAGTTCACGCTCTGTCACTGGCGCCCCTTGGCTAAGAAGCTCTGCTGTGTCCACTAGGCTTGTAGCCAGTTCCGAGTCAATCACCTGGTCAGGGATCGACCAGTTCGCTTTTTGCCCAAGACAGTCGGTGTAAAAGCCTAACTGCTTCACCTGGTCTAGGAGATATGGGTGGTCTGATGCATTGTCGTAAAGGGGACGAAAATCTTCCAACGATCTTGCGCCATCAGCTACCAAGGCCGGAAAGGTCCAGTGGCTGTTTTTGCTCGTATGAGAGCGGTAGTGCTTCCATTCTGCCTTGATCGCACTGTCTTCCAGCTCCAGTGCCATCCCTCGGAGGATAGATATCTTCGCCGCTTCCTCAATCGAAAGCGCAGCCAATGAAGCCGCAGAAGCAAAGCTCTCTGCCCCCAGTAGAAGGCGTGCGTCCTTGGCGAGTCTGGCGGCATTGGCTCGCGCTGCCGTCATGCCAGCGGCGAGCTGTGAGCAATTCAATCGTCCTTTGTAGCCGTCCAATTTTCTTGAAGCCATCTGGTGCCCCCTTCAGTCAGAGCGCATATCATTGCAGCAATCGCAAGGATCCTTCCAAGTGTGCTGAAAAATGCACAATTCACCCTGGCTCACCTTGTTTACCAGTTCACTAAGCTGGCCATCCTCCCGCTAACAAAGAACCGCGGGTTCCCAGTCCCGTATACCAGCGTTCTTCTCAGGGTCCCCCGGTCACCTTGGAAACAGAGCCCAGCACCAAGCGTCCGGAACCGGTTCTCGCTGGAGGTACTGCTAGTGGCTGGGCGGGGGATGACACATAGTTGGGCTCGGATGAAGTTTCAGGTGTAGCAGGTGTTTCGTTCGAATCAAGTCATTGATTTATATGAATATTTTTCGGTTATCGGTTTGCTATCATTCGCGTGTAACAGCTCGGCGTAACGTGTAACGGTGTTACGCAGCCGCACCGTGTGCTGACAGACAATCAAGTAACGCGGACGACGCCCGGTGGTGCCTCATATTGGTACTCGGGCGGTGGGCGTAGGGATAGCAAAGTGTCGGAATGGACCGTAACACGTCCTCAATGCGCTCATCGCTCGATCCTAGCTTTCTATGATGTGCCATCAACGGATCGGAGCACCTCTATGGTGAAGCGCACCCTCATTGGAGTAGTCGAGGCTTGCGAGCCACTGATTTGGCAAGCGCTTGAGGCGATTCGGCAAACTGATGAAACGGATGCTGCTAGCTTTCCTAGTGTATGAGGTAAACATTTGCGCTTAGGGAGATATTCGCTCGACCAAGGTGTCATTGATTTTCATCTTGTTAAGCCTGTACGCAACCTTTAGTCTTTCGTTGACGCGCTGTCACTAACACTAGTCCCACACCATCAACACTGGCGCTGTGGGCGTGTTGAGGATGTGGAATGAGTCGCTAGTTTTTAGCTGCCCTATTGCAGAAATCGAGCGACTGCGTCAGATCGCAGAATTGCAGAACGACAGTTCCAAGCTGTGAGGGAAAATTAGGTCGAAGCGTTGCTTTGCGATTCTCGTAGAATCAACTGATCGAGGTTGATCAAGTCGGCACCCGTTGTGCGCCGAGGCCAATGGTTTGCCAGCGTTGCACCCGGGAACCGCTATGCAGCATCTACCCATAGCTACTGTTCGTGAGGGAGAGTCATCGGTCAGAAGCGGACGCTCGTCCAAGTCGAAACGATATTTGCCTATGCCCGGGGATCCTCGTGTGGACGGGGTTTTAAGGATGATGTCAGGATGCTATCTTGGTTGTTGAGCGATATCACTCACCAGGAGGAGCAATGATCAAGGGACAGTCGATTAAAGGCATAGCACGCTTGATAGCTGAGGCAAAGGGCGCAAATCACGTTTTGTTTGTAGCTCAATTAGATGTCGTAGCACCAGAACGACAAAAGGAAATTGGTATTCACTTCCTCCAGAATGATGGGGATTCAATACTCGCTTCAGATGTTGGGAAAACATCAAGTTTTAATGTCAGTGGCAAGGAAATAAAACGGAAAGATCTCCCGCTAATAAAAAAAGCGATACCGCAGTATCGTACGTGGAAAGACTGGCATGGAAGAGAGCATGATGGAATTCAACATCGCACTATGGACGTCTACCCCACAGACTTTATATCTCCGCCTTCTGAAAGGTTATCGCTTAAAGAAATTGACGGCGTAATGTACGTCACCACACGCCAATTAGATTTAACGAGTGATCCAGATTCGCTAATCCATCTAGCTAATCTGTTGCTTGAGTATTTCGGTGAGTTTGAAATATTCGACTTGTCTAAGCTAAAGATATCGAGCGTACCAACGCGCCAGCTTCAGTGGGAAGTGTTGCCCAAAGGTAAATATCCTTGGAGTAAAGTTTCTGAAATTGTAGCCCCTTACTTGGTGAAACTTAGCCAATCTGAGAAAGGTGTGATTGAGCATAGAATGCGAGAAATTTCAAAGTACGAGCCAGACTTTATAGCAACAGGCCGTAGCGGGTACTCGGGGTATTTTGTTTATGGCTTTACATCAAAAAGAATCTATTTTTTAGAAAGCAGACATCTAAATAATGCTACATATATATTTGGCGATGCGTGGGAAGAGCTTTCATCTTTGTCGAAAGAAGAGATTATAAATGGTGGGCACGAGCACTCAAGAGTAATCCATGACAAGAACTGGATCTCAAAAGTTAGGAATTTTTTACGAGCGTAGAAGTCTTTTTTGAACAGGTTATTTATTAAGGGATGTAGCATGAAAGCTTTTTGTGTTTTCAACAACAAAGGCGGAGTTGGCAAAACCACTCTGCTTTGTAATTTGGCTGCCCATTATTCTTTAAGGAGTGGCAAGAAGGTCCTTGTGGTTGACGCCGACCCACAGTGCAATGCTACGGCATATATGTTCAAAGAAAAAGTTCTTGATGATCTATACGCTTCATCTAAGGATGGGGAAACGATTAATCAATTGGTGACTTCACTAAAAAAATCGAAAGGCTACTCTGAGATACCAATTAAAAGAAGTGAGTCTTTTGGTGTCGATGTTGTGCCCGGAGACCCTAGATTTTCTTTGGCGGAAGATTTTTTGGCTAAAGATTGGGTGGATGCTACCAGCGGGCAAGAGCGAGGATTAAAGACAACTTTTCTTTTTAGGGCACTACTCGAGTGGGCTTCTAAGAAAAAGTATGATTATGTCTTTTTTGACATAGGTCCTTCTCTTGGCGCGATTAATAGAACCGTTCTTTTATCGTGCGACTATTTTATTCTTCCTATGTCATCGGACATCTTTAGTTTGCGTGGCCTTCAGAATATTGAGGTTGCGATAACCAGTTGGACAAAAGGTTTGGAGCGTGGGCTTACTAGTTATAAAGAAGATAATAATGAGGATTTTCTGTTTGATGGTTTGCATCAACGGAATCCTCAGGGGATTAAATTTCTTGGATACGTCACTCAACAGTACACTGCTAAAACTGTTGCGGGAAAAAAGCAACCCGTTGATGCCTATGAAAAAATAATCAAACGCATCGGACCTGCAATCAAGAAGAGCCTGATAGAAAAAATTAACCAAGGAAAGGTTCTAGAGTACAAGCTTGGGGAGATTCCTTACTTTAGTAGCCTAGTTCCCATGGCCCAAACATCGACAAAGCCAATCTTCATGTTAAAGTCCGCGGACGGAGTCGTTGGTGCGCATTTCGATAAAGTGAAGCAATTTGAAAAGGTTATTTCCGATATTGCTGCCAGCTTAACTAAAAACATGGATGAAGTTATTTAATATGTCAATTTGGCCTAACGAATTAGTTCATTCGATTGCTTGTAGGCGCTGTGTGCTTTTTTTTGGCGCTGGCGTATCTATGAACTCTGTAGGAAATGGTGGCGTAAGGCCTCCCAGCTGGGCAAGTTTCCTAATGGAAGCCGCGAGCCAAATAGGTGCTTCAGGAAAAAAAATAGTAAAAGAAATTAACTTGCTCATTAAATCTGGAGACTACCTAACTGCTGCCGAGGTGATACGAAACGAAATAAAACGGGAGAAGTTTACCAACTTAGTGAAAGCTCGATTCCATACGCCGGATTTTAAGGCAGCTCCGATACATAAGACACTTTTCAATTTGGACCTGCGTATTGCAATTACGCCAAATTTTGACAGTATTTACGAAACTGCAGCAGGAGAACGTGGGGCGGGGGCACTGACAACAAAAACATATGATGATGATGATATTGCAGATTGTTTGCGCAGGCACGAAAGGGTTTTGATAAAAAGTCACGGAACTATTTCGTCACCCAATAAACTGATTTTTACGAGAACCGATTATGCCAAGGCTCGAAACTCACATGTTCAGTTCTATGAGCTTTTAGACGCACTCCTTCGCACTCATACCTTCGTTTTTATAGGTTGTGGTGTTAGCGATCCTGATATTAGGTCGTTATTAGAAAACTACAGATACAGACACCCTTATGGGCAGAGCCATTATTTTGTAACCGCATCCAAAAATTTCTGTTCGGAGGTTAAATTCGTACTGAGTGAGTCGCTAAAAATAAATTTCATAGAGTATGCTGCGACTAAAGATCACGCCAATCTGTCAAAAGAATTAGAGTCTTTAAAGGAACTGGTCGAGCTTGAAAGAATTGAATTGAGTAAAAATCAAGCATGGTGATGCGCCGTAACTTTCTACACAGCGTTCGCCGATGGCCGGAAGCTGTCGGGGGGGGGCGAGCGAATCTGTTTACCAACAGCTGCTTTTTTGGAGGCAGCTGTGGGTAAGACGCAGAAATCGTGCAACAAACTAATCTGTCGTATTTCAACTCTAAGCAACATGAATCATTGCTGGGTGCGTAGATCATGATGTGAGTGAAAATGGGTTGACGCCTCTATTTGACTACATGTTTTCTTTGAGGTATTTAGCCATTTCTTCGAAGCCACTCACCACGGTGCAGGACAGAAATCTGTCCAATCCAATTCGCTTGTCGGATAAGAGGGTTGCAAATTTCCTGTCCGTAAAAAGCGCATGGGCAACGGGTAGAGCGGATGCCGCTACCATGAAGTCGTTTGGATCTCCATTCTTGTAACGGCGGTTCGGGTCAAATCGCATCAAGCCATACAGCGAGCTAAGAATACGCAATGTCGGCAGTGCTTGCGAAGTAGGTTCTTGCTTCCAGAGGCTCATAGCTTTTAGTGTATCTAAAGTGATTTGCTTATGATCCAAGGGTTTGTTCTCATTAATAAACCAGGCTTCGATTCCACCTTTAAGCTCAAGAAAAATACCCATGTTTAAATTTGTCACTTCGGATTGATGCCTAATCTTGCCATCATTGAGGTTGGCAATCCCACGCGAATTATCCCATTGTGCACCTGGCGTACTGCTGGCGATTTCCAGTTGGATGGAAAAGGGGATTTCATATTGAGCATCAAAAAAAGCCTTGTTGAATGTGATTTGATCAACAAAACCCTGAACGTAGGCTGGTAATGAGATAGTCGGTATTCCGATCATCTCGATAGGGCTGCAGAAAAAACCTTCCAAGTCTCCTGTTTCACTATGGTTTAATTTTCGGAGCATCTCCAATTCAGAGCCTACTCGGTCATGGTAGGAGGTGATACAAAGCCCTTGGGAAAGCTGATCAACTAGTATCCTTAGCACTCCTTGAGTGACTGGATCAACCATTGATGCTAGTTCAAAATAGGTCGGGACGCCGATAGGGAACGCGAATTTCCCCGTTTGAGCGGCTTGCTCAATGCTAGCTCCAAACTCTTTCATTGCTACCGTCAAGGTGGGCTTGCCCTGTCGAAAATCGGCTAAACACTTCCAGGCGAGTGTGTCTAGATAAATTAGTTTGAATGAGCTGGCATGGGTGATTTTATCTTTGCGCCGCTGTTTGACGTGTTCAACGAAGCTTACTTCGGGATGGCTTCGATGGACCTCAATGTATTGATCCAAACGAGCGACAGATTTTTGGATGGCTGATTCGATGAGCTGCGACATTATTACTTAAACTAGTCCTTTATTAAAAGCGTGACGCGCTGTAAGTTGATTATAGATCGCGAGAGGCTTAGCGTCCCTGCCACTCAGATCCTGCGACTTTCAATCTACTGTTTGCATCCTCTACTAGAGAGGCATTACCAGCTTTTCAGGCGATTGATACTATTGGTCCTGCTCTCTCGATTCAAGTGTGCACACATTAGCACACAGATGGTATGGGTACAGCTTCGTTTTCCTACTTGGAATGACCGCTTATGATGCAGGTTCTGTGACACCCTCCGGCGCGACCAGACCGGTTAGAAAGGGCTCAGCGCTCAGCGCTTCTACGCGAGTTCTGGGCTACTAAGTATCCGAGCTTCTATAAGTTTCACGCTCGCTCGTGCTTTCAAAGAACCATTTGGTTTTTCACACAGTCTGGGTCGATAGCGGAAAATTTGCAACGGCTGATATAGACCCTAAGATGGCTGTGGCGGCAGTTGGACGCCGGCCAAGGTGCAGTCAATCAGGAAGCGGACATTCGTTTAGTGCTCTGTCAGATAGGGCATTCTCTTGAGCTGTACCGCCATCGCCTCTGGGGCACGCTATATTTTGCGCAGGATGTCTTCACCTATGCGCCATACGTACCGGCAGCGCTGATATTTGTGCGGCGGTAAACGATGCCAAGCGCCAGTCGTATAGGAATAGCTGGTCAACGTTGGCATAGCTGGCCACCAGTTTGGTGAGGCGCTTATAGCCCTAAGCTAGCCCTAGTTCTACACACATGCTGGAAGTGCAAATATCGCACATTATATCGGTCTCAGCAGGCGTTCTGATCTAGCACGCAGGCGAGCCAAGTTTTGCCCTCGCCGGCGGAACTGCCGATGATAAAATTCTGGCCACCGCGAAGCCATTGGCCGGTGCCCAGTTGGAGGCTCAGCCTTCTCCGGTGAGCGAATCTTGCGGTAAGCGATGTTTTAAACAAAAGCGTTGTGGCGCAGTCGGGCGGCTTTGGTGCGGGACATTGGGCTTGCGTTTTCAGCCCAGTCAGCTCGCAATAGGGCATGGCATTCCTCGGAGCTCAGATCATTTATGTCGGACGCCACACTTTGCTAGCCCAGGACGTTGAACATACCGCACAAGCGCAGGTCTTTCAGCTTGTCCAGGTCGCCAGAACTTTGAAGCTTCATTCTCGGATCAGTGGTTATTAATTGAGGCCGCGCAGGTTGATGCATTCGTCGGGCAGCAGCGAAACGTTTTGCTAGGTCAGTCGCAGTGATTCCAGCGTTTGATACAGTGCCGACTCGAGGATTTTTAGCTGCACGCACCAAGTGCTAGCTTTTGATAGCAATCGGATTTCAGCCTCTGTGCTGTTTGCCCAAGTGCAGGATGCCCAGGCAGGTATGGAACCATGCAGGGGATAAGGAGTTCTAGGCACTTGACGGTTACACCCAACAGCGTTGTGGTCAGTCAGCCCAACGGATCATCAACTACGGCATCCACTTTGCCTGCTCGCGGTAATCTTGCGAACGAACAACTGATGCGGAGTTCCAGAGCTAGTAACTCTCAAATTTTAACCATGGATATCGCTCCACGACGACCTCCTCGCTTCCAGAAAAGAGGCCGGTGCTAGTGGATATCTGCCTGAGCTTGGGTCGGCTTAGTGAAAATTTACTGTAGAATTTCTCATTGAGTTCGTACCAAATTAGCCGGGCAATTTCCAAGATCAACCATTAACAATACACTAGACAGGCGGTTTTTATTTGGCTAGTGGTAAAGCAGGCTTAACGATGATAAAAATATAAAAACTATCATCTTAGTGCCTATCCTGTGCACCTCATAAACCGGGGGGGGCTAGGCGCTTAGGGTCCTCTCTCAAGTTGCGTTTCAATGCATTCGATCATGGCGTTGTTCGATTCAATTGATAACAGCTGCACCTTGGAAAAGGTCTTGTAATCTCCAATAGCTAGATTGTTGATTTCTATCAAATGGAGCCTCCGCTCCCGGAGGGCTTCATTCAATGTCTTTTCTTTCTTTTCTTTTGCTTTCATATCGAAAACTCTATTCGCTTGCATTGGGAAATAGGTGGGTGCCGAGCATATTATAATCTATCGCCGTTATACGCCCGGCACCTTATCAAGCCGCGCTATCGACTTGCGCGGCCCCTGTGATTTTAATGTCGATGATCTGTGAAGGAGAGTAGCTTCTGCTCAGTTTCGCGATGTCTTGAGCGTCCCAATTGGTAAATCCTTCTGTCTGACTACCTACTTTGAAACCCAGGAATGCCATCTGTTCGTGCCCCATGTAGCATTTCGCTGCATACAGCTGTGCCCCTACGTCCAAAAGTTGCTTCGCCGATACATCCCACTGTTCTTCAAGGCGCTCTTTAACCAACAAAACTGCTGAGCGCTCCGCTTTAAGAATGTTCTGAACTGCCTCCTCAATGTGCGCATCAATGGTCTCGATTTCTTGCTCCATCGCAGTGATGATCAAGGCTTGTCGACGCTGGTGCTCCATCGCTGAGCTCAGTGTCTTCGCCGCCTTCTGCGCATCATCGGCTGCTTTCTTCTCACCCTCAATGTCGCTCCATGCCACTGCTTGAGCGTAGGCGCGCGCAGCCTGTTCCTCGGACTGGCGGGCATCAGCAATTACCTTCTCGGACTGGCTCTTCGTTTCTGCCAACCGCCTGGAGAGGGCTTTTCGCTTTCCTTCGAGATCAATTTTGTCGGCTGACCAGCTTTCCATGGTTTCTTTGTATTCTGCCATTAGCGCGGAGCTGTTGGCTTTCCGGTCGTACCATGCGATGTCCTGGTCAATGGCGGAGATCTTGTATTCGATATCGCCGACTTTTGACTTTGCCTCTCGCAGGCGGACAAGAAGGTCATCGCCGGCTGAGGTCGCTGCGAAGCTTGAGTCACTCAAGTGCACTTCCCATTGAGCGATTTGCCCTTCTAACTCCTGGAGCTCTGTTTGGTGGTGGCTGCGCTCGGCATTCAGTTTTTCAAGGCTTTTCATTGATCTGTCATCCATAAAGTTGATGTGTGAGTTGAGCGGCTGGCGAGGCCGGGCGTGCCGGCGTATGCCTCATGTGCAAGGGCTGCTATCAGGCAGCCGCAGCCTCAGCCAAAGGCGCTTCGGGGTTTGGCTCACTCAGCACCACATAGCAGCGCTGCATCCCCATGCCAGGCAGTCGCACAGTGCAAGACGCCTTTCCGTCCTTGCCGCTCTGTAGAACGCCTCGCTCTATCAACTCGCGATTCACGGCTGTGATGTTCATTCCCCGGAACACCTCTGATCGCCATGCCTCGGGGAGTACGTAGTAAGTGATCGTGGTGTGCATGGTGTCGCCCACGCCGTGTTCCATGGTTTTGCGGAACCCCAAACGGTCTATCGTTCGTGGGCCATGCTCATCAGTCTTGGCGGCGATGGATTCCCACCGCGTGAACCGGCTCTCGCCGAAACGCTCGATGACCTGGCGCAGGCGCGCCATAATGGCTTCACCTTCCATGTTTCCAGCTCCGCCGCGCTCCGCCAGCCAGGCATGCAGGCAAACGCGGGCCGCTGTCAGCGCAACGCCATCCGCCCATCCGGTCACGCCCAAGGCGGTGGCCAGCTCGCCAGCAGCACCAGCCAAGCCGAACCGCATTGCCGCACGCTGCACCTGACCACTCGCTGAAGCTGGTAAGTTCTGCGCAATGAACTGCTCGACCGTGCGGCGTAAAATACTGATCCAACCCGGCAGCTTACCGGGCGTGCACACTGCCTCCAGGAAAGCCGTCAGCGGTGTACCGTAGAACTTACTCACTCGCAGCTTGAGAGCGTCCGAAAGCGCCGCTGCATCCTCGAACCCGCAAAGGGTGTCGAACATGCCCAATCCTTTACTAGCGTTCGCCGGCACCGCCAGCATGCGCACCTCCATGCCGGCCTTGAGCTCCTTGTTGGCCTCAGCCATGTGCTGCGCCAGCGTCTTCTCGCCGGTCGAAAGGAACAGCAGGCGCCACTCCTGTACGGAACGACCTGCTTGTCCTCGATCATTCGCCCGGGCTTTGCCGGTGCCGTTACCCAGCATGTAGACGGTCTCGCCGATAATTCGAGCATCACACATGCCGATTTCGTCAAGGATCAACAGTCCATCGGAGTGCGCCGCCGCTATCGACTCCAAGGCGTTATCGGTTGATCGCCAGGAACGCACCAGCCGTGGTCCGCCGTAAACCGACGCGGCTACTTGCAGATGCGTGGTCTTGCCGCCCGAGCTATCGCCATACAGGTGGAAGCCACCTGACTCGTGGCCAAGAAGATGAAGCAAAGGGCCGGCAAAGGCAGTGCTGACTACAAACGCCAAGCGATGGTTACCAACACACAAGGCGCCGATCTGGCTCTGCCACTGCTCTAGAGTTCCCGCCTCGTTGATTGGCGGGAGCTGAGCGCCAGCGTCATAAAAGTGCAGGTGCTCACCATGCTGACCGATCTGGCGATCAGGCAACAGGAATGCGTTGTTGTGCCAGCCTAAGCGGGTAACCAATCGTGCCCGCTGTGAGCTGTCGAAACCCTGCAGGTAACTCTGCAGGTCATTGCGCGCATGCCGGCCTGACCTAGAACCTGCTAGGCGCAGCCCCATGTCGACCAACGGACCCAACACGTCTTTTCCGAAGTCGCCTGTCATGGTCCTGGCCGGGATGTTCCAGCGCTTCTTTTCACCGTCGGGGTCATCGAACTCGACGAGTAGACCCCAGTTGTGTCCCTTTTCGTCGCGAGTGCGCGCAAGAATTTCAAGTGGTGAACACACAGGGCGAGCGTCACCATCTTCGGTGGCGTAGAACACACCGTCTTCTGTCAGGCGGAAGCCCGTCGGGAGAGTTTCCCGGCTGGGGCGGGTCTTAGCTTTCGCCGCTTTGCTTGGCTTTGCATCAGCGACCTCGACAGCCAGTGGAGAGCTTTGATTCGAGCCGCCGAACAGCTCACCGCTCTCAGCAAGCAATGCGATATGTGAGGCAGTCCAGCCCTTTTCCAATGCATCGGCGGCATCATCTCCGTCGCTCCAGCGCCCGCCTTTGGCAAAACCCGGAGTTTCACCCTTGAGCACGGGCTTGCGCTTGAACACTGATAGATCGATGGTGCGTACCTCACAGCCCATTTCCGCCAGCTTGGCAGCCACCGCCTGCATACACTTGGTACCGCTGTCATCGTTGTCCGGCCACATCAGCACCCTACGACCCTGCAACGGTGTGAAGTCCGCCTTATGCCAAGAGTTGGATCCGTTCGGCCAACAGGTGGCCACGTGTGTGGGCAAAAGTGCCTGGGCTGCATCAGCGGCCTTCTCGCCTTCACACAGAATCACCGGGGCGTCTGGCTGTTTACTCAGATTATCCATGCGTAGCAGAGGGCGTGGCTCAGCTAGCCCCTGCCAGCGCCATTGAGCCGGCCCTTGCGCGCCACGCACGCACCAGGTGAGCGGCGCAAATACCTTCTTGGTGGGTTCATCTTGACTGCCGGCGACATCGAAGCGATAGAGAACCATCAAGGGCTCGCCTTGCCCGTTGCGGTAACACCAAGCTTTCGATGGAGCGCCGTGCTGTCGATGCTTGCTTGGACATTTCGCCATCGCTTCAGCGGGAATCGGCAGTACTGCCTGCCACTCAGAAACGGCGGACTTTTTCGCCGGTTGAGTAGCGATAGCCGCGCTTGGATCAATACGCAGAAACTCCACCAGCTTCTGGCATGCATCAACGTCAGAGCAGCTTTCGAGATAACCCACCAGGTCGATCAAGTCTCCGCCTTTGTCGCCCGTGGCAAAGTCAGCCCACGTGCCCTTAGTCAGGCTGATTTTCAGAGAACCTGCGTGCTTGTCATTCCGGGTGGGGTTCGGTGCGGTGTACTCCTTACCGCCATCTACCCGTTTACCGCCTGGCAACCAGTTAGAAAGGACTTGGTCGATTGACTTGAGGGAGGCGTGTTTGACTTCGGAAAAGCTGGGGCGCTTGCTCATTTGCCCGCTCCATGCACCAGCTGGTACGTGGACTTGTCGCCGTGCAAAGCCAGCGACCGAATCAGTCCCACTGTCCCTTGGACGTCCCAAATAACATTCGCTATTACTGAGTCAGACAACCTCTCAACGTCCGGACCGGAATTGAACTGTGCCATGAGCAAGTGCAAAACGGCGTCGACGCGGGAACAAGCCGCAGTGATGGCATCAATTGGCACACCCACAGCATTGGTGGCGCAAACGGATAGAAGGTCTTCGGGGAGACGCCCCTCAAGCCCCTCGGATGCAGGTGATTTCATTGCGCACCCCCGACGGTTTCCAGGGAGCGAGCAATGCTCATATGACGGTTGTAGCGTGCGAGGCGGGTAGCAAGGCTGGAATTTGCGTGTAGAGCGGCGAGAGCCATTGCCCGGTGTGCAGCGGCGCGAATTTTGGACGGATTGAGGGCGTGCATGTGAAGCTCCTATTGTTGAGGAGCTGCCACGGATCGTCGCCAAACGATTAAGGGTGGCAGCTGTACGCGGGTTGGCGAACCGGGACAATAGGAACCCGGCAGACCCGAAGGTCTCCCACGCACAGCCGCCATAATGCAGACATGCGGGCACAAAAAAAGCGCCAGCAATCGATATGGGGGCGCCTGTGCGCCTATTGTTTCTCGGGTCGCCAAACCCGGTCACTGAATTTGCAGCGACGGGAGCAGCATAGCGGCTCGGTTTGATAAGAGCAATACGCGAGGCTTGCGCGATCACGCACGACGTCATAGATTGAGGGGGCATACGAATGTACCTCTAACGCCTCCGGTTGCAGCCGGGGGCGTTTTCGTTTGAGCAGTGAGGCCGGTGCTGTCAGTTGCCGGATGTCAGTGGGTGCGCTTCGCCTTTCAGCCAGGCGAAGATCCTTGCGTCTTCCTTGCACCGGCGGCGGTACTCTTCTGTGAGCCACTCTCCACGGTTTGCAACGCACTCAGCCACGAAGGTATCCAGATCTGTCTGGTCTCGTCCGAGCGCATGGCTTTGTTCGCTGGTGACTTGCTCTTGCACCAGGTCATTCGCTACCCAAACGTTCCAAACCTCTGGATCGTTCGAATAGGGATAGCTCTCATCGGTGAACCAGTAGGTAACCCATTCGGCCAGCTGGCACGATGTGAGGCACGAGCGGCGCTGTTTATCCATCGCGAAGGGCCCATCACCGTGAATGGTGGAGAACTCGCGACGGACCTCATGCTTTCGCATGAAGGCGGGCATCTCCCAAGGATTAGCGCGGAGTGGAATGACTAGGCCATCTGGGTTGAAAAAGAACGCCTCTTGGGATTGGCCGTTCCAACTCACGCCAGCAATGATGCGGTGCCGCCAATTGATATCCCCAGGCTTGTAGAGGCAGAACGCTGCACCATATGGATCATGGAATGGGCCAGTGAAGTGATAGCGGCGCATACTCATGCTGCCACCCGATCACGAGCCTGAATGCGGCTGCGCGTCCATGCTTGAACCTCGGAAAGAACCCAAGCTACCGGGGCGCCCCGGGCGGTGCTGTTGCTCAGTTTCACGGGCAGCGGGAAGCCACTCTCGGCCTGCTGCATCAGCTTGTAGATCGTGGGGCGGGCCAACCCTACGATGGCCATCACTTCCGTGATGCGTATCAGAGTGGTCTGTGGGTCGCGCCCAGAATGGAGGGAGGTTGCTGCGGAGAAAGTGGTCATAGTCGTGCCTATATCTACAGAGACAGGCACAGACTAAAAACTCAAAAACGAATCAACACGGTCCGCTCGTTTTTCTTTTTTTCCTAGGACCGTACTCTCCCAGCTCTCTGAGATTTTCCCTAATCGTGTCCCGCGTCCCGAGTCCCTCTATACCGACTAGCATGGACAGCAGCGCCTTAGGCTCAATTTTAGGATGGGCCTTCTTAATACGCTCAACGGCGGCCCGGGTGAGCTCCCTTTTCTTCGCCTTTCCATCTTGAGTAGCAGTACCTGGCCGACTGTTTCCCTTGCCTGCCAAGCGAGCCCTTTCAGAGTTTTTCACGGTGTAGATTTTGTCGATCATCTTTGGAAAAAAACTACCTGGCTGAAGCGTCCCAGAGCTCAACGCGACTTCAGACTCGCGATAAAGGTCAGCAAGCATCAACACCTTTTCTGACTCAGCTACCCACTGGGCAAAAGTCTCCCTCACCTCAGCTTCCCTGCCGGGTTGAGTACGACGTTGACGCTCAACCAAGGTATGGAAAAACTCGGCATCATTCAGCCTTAGGTATTCGGCTAAGTCAGGGTTGATGTCGTACACGTTGAGCTCAACATTCAGCAGCCAATCAGCCAGCTCCTGGACAGCGTCCAGCGCTTGCGCGAAGGCATAGCTCGCGGCCATACGAGAGCTGGGAATAGCTTCGACTTGACCTATCACCTCACGCACTACATCCGGCAGCGAAAACGACTGTGCGTAGCACAATCGCTCGTAAATGAGATCTCGCTGCCTGAACGTCTCATTGATTATCCGCCTTGCCTGGCTGGAATACCCCAAGCCTTCTTCGAGCCAATATGAAGCTGCCTCGTTTATCACATCGAATGCCTGGCGAAAGTGCTCACGAAACGCAGGGAAAAGTGCAGCTTCCGCTACGGCATCCTCCATCAAATGGATCTCATCGAGCAGGCTACTGATATCAGTATTCGCAAGCTCGAACGTGAATTTCTCCACCTCATTTTCGGACCAGATCACACCCCACGCCCCCTTGATCGAAAACGGAGCCTGCGCGTTAGATGATCGCTAAGTTGCCGACAGGGCCGAGAGGCAACAATGGTGCGAAACACCATATAGCGTTGATACACCCGCTTGTCCGCATGGACCGGCAATGTGTTTCCAATCCGGAGGCTAGGATTTTCAACGGCTCCACCGCCCCCGAAACACGAGTTACACATGAAACACCCCGATTGGTGGCTGTGATCCACGAGCACTGACGACCGTAACGCATCGCTGGGGCCCGATGCCTCATGCGTTTCTTGAAATCTCAAACGTCGCTCGCTCGGTTGGCAAAGTCGTACGGGGTGATCGCTTCCACTCGATTGGCGTCCAAATAATCTGCCCACCACTGCACCATGAGCCTTCGCTCCTGAATGTGTTCTGCTTTGTGGATATACGCTGCGCGCACCGTGTTTCGCTCCTGATGGCTCATCTGTCGTTCGACGGCGTCTTTACTCCACAGCCCCGACTCAACGAGTGCTGAACAAGCCATTGTCCTGAAACCGTGGCCGCACACCTCTGACTTCGTGTCATACCCCATGCGTCGAAGGGCCTTGTTGACGGTGTTTTCGCTCATGGGTTTCCAGTGATGGTGATCGCCTGCAAATACCAAGTCGAATCGGCCGGTGAGATCGCGGATTCGCTCCAAGACACCAACTGATTGGCGGCTGAGCGGTACCAAGTGTGGCGTGCTCATCTTCGAACCACGATGGGAGTTCTTTACTCCCTCGATAGGCGCGCGCTCACCAGGTATTTCCCACATCAACCTTCCCATGTCGATCTCCCCCCAGCGAGCGAACCGGAGCTCACTGGAGCGTATAAACACCAGCAAGGTCAGTTGCACCGCGAGCTTGGTCAGGCCGCGCCCGCTGTCGGCATCTATCCGCTGGAGAAGCTCAGGTAAGCGCTCGAATGACAATGCAGGCCGGTGCGCTGTTTTGCGGGTAGCCGTGGCGCCTTGCAGATCGATCGCAGGATTGAAATCCAGATGGCCATGCTGAACCGCCATGCGGAGGATGCCCGTCATGTACTGGCGTAGGCGTGCAGCCGTATCCAAGGTATCCCGCTTTTCTGCCGCTTTCAGCGGAACAAGTAGATCCCGTGTTTTCAGTTCCGCGACCGGACGATCACCGAGAGTGGGCAACAGGTGGGATTCAATGCGTCGCCAAACGGTGGAGGCATGACCAGGTGTCCACTTACGAGCGCAGGCCGCATGCCATTCCTGTGCAAGCAAACGGAAGGTATTCGACCGGGCGTTTACCGCTTCCTGTTTGTCCAAGCGAGCCTGCTCGATGGGGTCTTTCCCAACAGCAAGAAGCTCAAGCGCCTGAGCGCGTCGCTCCCTGGCCGCTTTCAATCCGAGCGCCGGATAGTTGCCAAACGTAGCTAAACCATCACGGCCATCAGGTTTGGTGTACTTCATACGCCAGGTCTTGACCCCTGACGGCTTCACTAGCAGGTAGAGGCCTTTACCATCGAACAGCTTGTAGTCCTTCTCCCGTGGCTTGGCCGCATCACATTTGGGATCGGTGAGAGGCACCACTGTGCGCGCCATAGGGATACGCTTCCTTGTCGAACCGAGATATCCCTAACCATATCCCTAAATCGCGTAGATGCCCAGAGACAAAACGAGACAGACAGAAACAGCAAAGCCCGCACTAGGCGGGCTTTTCTGGGTGTTTAGTAGACAGTCATAGACTTCTGGAAACTGGTCTCTGGTGCCGGAGACAGGAATCGAACCTGCGACCTTCGCGTTACGAGTGCGCTGCTCTACCGACTGAGCTACACCGGCGTGTAGCGCAACGTACCACTGCCGCACCCGTTACGCAAACCCCTGTTTCCCCTCGTTTATTGCCCTGCCCTCAAGCCCCTTTGCAACCACTCGGCGCGAGGTCTTCCTCGATGTTGGTGGTGCAGCCCCACCCAGTAGCCGAGCGGGTCAGGGTCAGGGCTTTGCCAACCACGGTGGCCGGTGCATCCACCAGTGTGCACACAATGCTCCCGGTGCCGGCAGCTGCGTTGCCGCTGGCGGTAATCGCGCAATGCGCTGTCGCCGGTTGCCCACCCAGCGCGCCTACATCCGCCACATCCTTGCCTTCATTCAAGCGCAGGTCCATGGCTGTCTTCAGCGCTGAAATCTCCAGCAACCCGGCTGCGGCCTTGGTGCGGGACTGGTGGTTGGTGTACATCGGTATGGCGATGGTCGCCAGAATGCCGATGATCGCGACAACGATCATCAGTTCGATCAGGGTGATACCGCGTTGCCCTTTCATGAACGTTTTCCTTGTTTGATACGCATACACATTGGGGTCACTCTCGGCCCCAGGCTGGCAGCGGCGCAGTAGGCCTGAACAGACACCTTTTGTCACCCCTGCCCGCCTGGGCGTCATCTTCGCTGAACTACTCTAGTGAGCATCAGGGAAGCACGCCCTCTCATGGACACGGCAAGCTGTTTCGAGGCTTGTCGTGCGGGCAAAAAAGGACCTTTGCATGAACCCTTCGATACGTCTTTACGCCTGGCAGGGCACCAACGCTGATGGCCTGGCCGTCAGTGGGCAAATGGCTGGGCGCAGCCCGGCTTATGTGCGCGCCGGGTTGCTGCGCCAGGGCATTCTGGTGGCGCGTTTGCGGCCTGCTGGGCGGGCGTGGCGTTGGCCGAAGCGGCGGGAGAAAACCGACCCGGCGGGTTTCAGCCGGCAGCTGGCGACTTTGCTGAAAGCCGGGGTGCCGCTGCTGCAGGCGTTCGAGGTGATGGGGCGCAGTGGCTGTGATGCGGCGCAGGCGGCGTTGCTGGCTCGATTGAAACAGGATGTGGCATCGGGGCTGGGGCTGGCGGATGCGTTGCAGCGCCACCCGGGGTGGTTCGATACGTTGTACTGCAACCTGGTGCGGGTGGGTGAGCAGTCCGGCACGCTCGACCGGCAGTTGGAGCAGTTGGCGGGCATGCTGGAACAGCGCTTGGCCCTGCACAAGAAGTTGCGCAAGGCGATGATCTACCCGCTGCTGTTGTTGCTGACCGGGTTGGGCGTTTCGGCGGTTTTGTTACTGGAGGTGATCCCGCAGTTTCAGAGCCTGTTCGCGGGGTTTGATGCGGCACTGCCGGCCTTTACCCAGTGGGTGATCGACTTGTCCACAGGGCTGGGGCGTCATGCACCGGTGTTGCTGGTAAGTGCGGTGCTGTTGGCGGTGGCTGCGCGCGAGCTTTACCGCAAGCACAGGCCGGCGCGCTTGTGGATAACTCAGCGGGTGTTGGGCCTGCCGGTGTTCGGCAAGCTGCTGGGGCAGGCGGCGCTGGCGCGTTTTGCGCGCAGCCTGGCAACGTCTTATGCCGCTGGGGTGCCGCTGCTGGATGCCTTGGGGACGGTGGCCAAGGCCAGTGGTGGCGAGCTGCATCAACAGGCGATCCAGCGCTTGCGCCAAGGCATGGCCAATGGGCAGGGGCTGAACCAGGCGATGGCGGCCGAACCGCTGTTCCCGCCGCTGCTGGTGCAGCTGGTGGCCATCGGTGAGTCCAGTGGCACGCTGGACCAGATGCTGGAAAAAGCCGCCAGCCACTACGAGGAACAGGTCAGCCAGGCGCTGGACCAGTTGACCAGCCTGCTGGAGCCGGCCATCGTGCTGGTCCTGGGCCTGCTGGTTGGCGGCCTGGTGGTGGCGATGTACCTGCCGATCTTCCAGCTGGGTAGCTTGATCTGAACATGACTTTATGGACCTTCCTGGCGATGGAGCCGGCTTACTTCATCACCCTGGCGACCGTGCTCGGCCTGTTGGTGGGCAGTTTTCTCAACGTTGTGGTGTACCGCCTGCCGATCATGCTGGAGCGCCAATGGCAGCGTGAGGCACACGAAGTGCTGGGGCTGCCGGTGACCGAGCACGAGCGCTTCGACCTGTGCCTGCCGGCCTCGCAGTGCACGCAATGCGGGCACCGGATACGGGCGTGGGAAAACCTCCCGGTGCTCAGCTACCTGGCGTTGCGCGGGCGCTGCTCGGCCTGCAAACAGCGCATCAGCGTGCGTTACCCGTTGGTCGAGGTGGGTTGTGCGCTGCTGTCGATGGTGGTGGCCTGGCGCTACGGGGCCAGCGTCGAGGCACTGGTGCTGCTGCCGCTGACCTGGAGCTTGCTGGCTCTGAGCTTGATCGACCATGACCAACAACTGCTGCCCGATGCCATCGTGCTGCCGGGGCTGTGGCTTGGGCTGATCGTCAATTACTTCGGGGTATGGGTGCCCTTGCCCGATGCCGTATGCGGCGCGGTGGTCGGGTACCTCAGCCTGTGGACGGTGTACTGGTTGTTCAAGCTGGTTACCGGCAAGGAAGGCATGGGCTATGGCGACTTCAAGCTGTTGGCGCTGCTCGGCGCCTGGGGTGGCTGGCAGGTGCTGCCGCTGACCTTGTTGCTGTCGTCGGTGCTTGGGGCGCTGGTTGGGGTGTACCTGCTGCGGGTGCGCAAGCATTCCATGGGTACGGCCATGCCATTTGGGCCCTATCTGGCAATTGCGGGGTGGATTGCCGTGCTCTGGGGTGATGAAATATACGCCTCTTACATGCAACTGCTTGGATTCTGATGACCACTGCAGCTTTCACCCCTTGGATTCTGGGCCTGACCGGCGGAATCGGCAGCGGCAAGAGTGCCGCCGCCGAGCGCTTCGTCGAGCTTGGCGTGCACCTGGTCGATGCCGACCAGGCGGCGCGCTGGGTGGTCGAGCCTGGGCGACCGGCGCTGGCCAGCATTGTCGAGCGCTTCGGCCCTGGCGTGCTGCTGGACGATGGCCAACTCGACCGCGCGGCCTTGCGCCAGCTGATTTTCGCCGACCCGGCGCAGCGCCAGTGGCTGGAGGCGTTGCTGCACCCGCTGATCGGGCAGGAGATTTTCAGCTACCTGGCCAAGGCCGAATCGCCTTATGCCGTGTATGTGTCACCCTTGCTGATCGAGTCTGGCCAGTATCGCAAGACCCAGCGCGTGCTGGTGATCGATGCGCCGCAGGCGTTGCAGATGGAACGTACGCTGCAGCGGGACAACACCAGCCCGGAGCAGGTGCAGGCCATTCTCAATGCGCAGCTGGCACGTGAAGAGCGGCTGCGCCATGCCGACGATGTGGTGGTCAATGACCGCGACCTTGCCGCGTTGCACGAGCAGATCGACCGTCTGCATCATTTTTACCTGACTTTACGAGGAGGCCAGCCATGAGCCAGCCATTGACCGTCGACTGCCCTACCTGTGGCGCACCTGTGGAATGGAACGAGAAAAGCACGTGCCGGCCGTTTTGCTCTGATCGCTGCAAGCTGATCGACCTGGGGGCCTGGGCGGCGGAAGAACACAAGATCGCGGGGTCGGAAGAGTCCGGGGATGAGCTGTATTCGGGGGACCTGGAGCCGCGGCACTAAGCCTCTGTATTGGCCATCTGAATTGGCCTCTGTAGGAGCGGCCTTGCGTCGCGAAAGGGCTGCGCAGCGGCCCCGGCAATATTTGTGGTGGCGCTGAAACCGGGGGCCGCTGCGCGGCCCTTTCGCGACGCAAGGCCGCTCCTACAGGGGTCGTGCAGCGGGACGGGGCCGGTCAATGTTCGTCTTCTTTCCACGGCGCCTGCAGGTACCGCGTGCGGTTGAACGTTTCCAGCCACTCCGGGCAAAACACCACCAAAGCACTGATCACCATGCCGTTGATGAACGCCTCGGGGAACATCATCAGCCACAGGTAGCCGACAAAGTCACTCAGCCACTCTGGCATGGCAAAGCGCCCGTCCAGCCACAAAATCCCCAACCCGGCCAACACACACACCAGCACCGTCAACGCTGCCGGAAAAAACCCTGAACAAAAGATATACACAAACAGGTTTCGCGGTTGCGCACGTTCGACCGCCATGGCGCACAGTTCGGTAATCAGTACCGGCAGGCCAATCAACAGCAGGCCGTTGACGCCCAGCGCCGCCAGGTCCTGACGCCCCAGCGCCAGCAACCCCAACTGCGCAAGAAAGCCGCCCAGCACCGCCAGCGGCCAGTCCAGCAACAAGGTGACGGCCGTCATGCCGATGAAGTGATACGACACGCCCGTATCAAAATCGCGCCTGACCAACCACAGGGCAAACAGGCAGAACACCGTACCAAACAGCAGGTGCTGGCGGCGCCGGTCGGTGAACAGCTCTACCCAGCGGGCGCGGCTGGCCGCCCAGAGCAACAGCGGCACGTAACCCAGCCAGCCCAGCGTGAGGCTGGTGCCTGACAACACCTGTGCACTGATCACCTGGTAAATACCCCTTTCAGCCTTGTGGATAAAGTGAGTCTACACCCATTCTCCCGTTCATCCGGCTGCGGTAGGCTGGCGCCTCCCCGCGATGCAGGACGCATTCAAAATGCCGGAAGGGACCAACCTCGCACTGCTGCTGGCAGCGCTGCTCAACGCTGTGATCGGCCTGTTGCACCTGGCCATTATCGTGGTCAGCTCGCTGGTCTGCCTGGGGTTTGGCCTGGTGCACTTGCTGGGGGTGGTTCAGCAATGGCCGGTGTTGAGCTGATTTCTACGCACAAACAGCATCTTACCGTCATCGATTAGCGTCTAAGCTTGTCTGCATGGATGACTCAGACTACCTGCGCCTGCTTACCATCCAGGCCGAACAAGCCAATGCGTTTCTGTCCAATGCACGCAAATGGGAGCGTGAGCGTTGGGTATGCCAACGCCTGCTGCAAGGGTTGAACATCCCCTACCGCAGCGAAGACTTCACCCCGGCCGGCCAGGAGCCGCCGGATGTGCTGTTCCGCGATGCGGCATTCGAGGTGTTCTTCGTGCTGGACGAGGGCCGCCGCCTGAACGATGAGTGGCGCGAAGAGCTGCAGCGCCGGCGCGGTGCGTTTTCCCTGGCGCAACTGGTGCGCCGCGAAGCACGCCCGCGGCGGATCAGCGCCACGGAGCTGCTCGGGCGCCTGGCGCCGACCTTGCGCAAAAAAGCGCACAACTACCGCGAACGCGGGCTGGAGCTGAACGAGCTGGACATCATCGCCTTCGCCAGCCTCAAGCGCGAAGTGCTCGACCTCAACACCCACTTCCCGCCCCCTACCGAATACCTGCGCCAAGGTTGGCGCTCGTTGTCGCTGGTCGGGCCGACTTTCGCCCGGGTGTTGTTCGCCCACCCCGATGCGCCTGACTTTTTACGCGGCAACCTGGGGCGCAGCATCGTCTTCGATGTGGGCATCAGTCTTTGATCCAGTGCAGCGACTCTTTGCGATGGCGTACACTCGGCGCCAGCGATAGAACGCATTATCATTTGTTCCAAGCGCTTGCACGAACGCTGTAGCGTTTGTGCAGTCACATACGTCTATCTGACGAGGCCCACCATGACCAGCCGACTGAACCCGGAAGATCAGCGTCGTGTCGATGAGTATCTACGAGCCCCCCAGCACCAAGTCGAGCGCAGGCCCTTCCGGCCATGGCTGCTCCTGGTGCTGGTGGTGGCCGTGACCATTGGTCTGGGCCTCATTAGCCGCCTGTTGAGTGGACTGGTGCTATGAGCTGCCTTGCGCTCGCCCTCTCCTCATGCAGTTTGCGACCGGCCCCCAGGGCCAAGAATTCCGTAAACCTTATGAGATATCCCCATGACTCATCGCATCGTGATTGTCGGCGGCGGCGCCGGCGGCCTGGAACTGGCGACCCGCCTGGGTAAAAGCCTGGGCAAGCGCAAGCAAGCCGACATCACCCTGGTCGACGCCAACCTGACGCACATCTGGAAGCCACTGCTGCACGAAGTGGCAGCCGGCTCGCTGAACTCCTCGGAAGATGAACTGAACTACGTGGCCCAGGCCAAGTGGAACCACTTCAACTTCCAGCTGGGGCGTATGAGCGGCCTGGACCGTGAAGGCAAGCAGATCCAGCTGGCCGCCACCCTCGACGAAGAGGGCCGCGAGCTGGTGCCTGCGCGCACGCTGAGCTACGACACCCTGGTCATTGCCGTGGGCAGCAACACCAACGACTTCGGCACCCTGGGCGCGGCGCAGCATTGCCTGTTCCTGGATACCCGCAAGCAGGCCGAGCGCTTCCACCAGCAACTGCTCAACCACTACCTGCGTGCCCACGCCGGTGACGTGGCCAGCGAACAGATCAGCGTGGCCATCGTCGGCGCCGGTGCTACCGGTGTGGAGCTGGCCGCCGAGCTGCACCACGCCGCCCACGAACTGGCCGCCTATGGCCTGGATCGCATCCAGCCCAAGGACATGCACATCACCCTGATCGAGGCTGGCCCGCGGGTATTGCCTGCGCTGCCTGAGCGCATCAGCGTGCCAGTGCACAAGACCCTGGAAAAACTCGGGGTGAAGGTGATGACCAATGCGGCGGTCAGCGAAGTGACCGAGGATGGGCTGAAAACCAAGGACGGCGAAGTGATCCAGGCCAGCCTCAAGGTGTGGGCGGCCGGCATTCGTGCACCGGGCTTCCTCAAGGACATCGATGGCCTGGAAACCAACCGCATCAATCAGCTGGTGGTGCGCCCTACCCTGCAGACCACCCGTGACGACAACATCTTCGCCTTTGGTGACTGCGCCGCGTGCCCGCAACCGGGTACCGACCGCAACGTGCCGCCACGGGCACAGGCTGCACACCAGCAGGCTTCGATGCTGGCGCAAAGCCTGAAGGCGCGGCTGGAGAACAAGGCGCTGCCGACGTATGCGTACAAGGACTACGGGTCGCTGGTATCGCTGTCGCGCTTCTCGGCGGTGGGAAACCTGATGGGCAACTTGATGGGGAGCGTGAAGCTGGAAGGCTGGCTGGCGCGGATGTTTTATGTGTCGTTGTACCGCATGCACCAGATGGCGCTGTACGGGTTCTTCCGCACGGCGATGATGATGCTGGGTAGCAAGATTGGGCGCGGTACTGAGCCGCGGTTGAAGTTGCACTGACAGAATGCTGGGGGCGCTTTGCGCCCCTTTCCGACCGGTCCGGCGCCCCGGCAAGGCCGCTCCTACAACAGATGCCGGAGCGGCCCTTGTAGAATTCGAGGCAAAAGAAAAAGGGCATCTCTGTCGAGATGCCCTCTTTACATGGTGGGTCGTGTAGGATTCGAACCTACGACCAATTGGTTAAAAGCCAACTGCTCTACCAACTGAGCTAACGACCCTGAAAATGGTCGGGGTGAGGGGATTCGAACTCCTGACATCCTGCTCCCAAAGCAGGCGCGCTACCGGACTGCGCTACACCCCGAGATTGGCTCCGCGACCTGGACTCGAACCAGGGACCCAATGATTAACAGTCATTTGCTCTACCGACTGAGCTATCGCGGAACTGAACTTCGGTACATCTTTACTGCTTCGAAGTCTGTGTTAGCTTCGATCTCTTTGGCTATCCGCTTTCGCGTTGTCGCTGCTGAGGCCGGCTATTCTACATTCTTCGTTTTGCTTGTCAACCCCTTTTTTTCATTCAACTTACTGATTTGTAAGTTGTTTTGCTAACACCGATGTTGCTGGTGATTCGCTTAGTGCCTGACAGCGGGGCGTATATTAGGTGCACTCGATTTTTGATGCAAGCAAATTTTTCAAAATTTTCAGCAAGTTATCAAAAAAAGTTGGAAGGCCCCGGTTTTACGGGGTCCAGGCCGGCCTATGCACGGGCAAACCCGCCCCCACAGGGGCTGCGGCAGGCTGTAAAAAACCCTTAGCCATAAAAAAGCCCCGCATGTGCGGGGCTATTTTTTTCGCCAGCGGGATCAGGCAAACACGATTTCTTCGCCTTCCACCCGCGCAGTAATCGCTGTACCTGGCAAGAATTTGCCAGAAAGGATCAACTGCGCCAGTGGGTTTTCGATCCAGCGCTGGATCGCACGCTTCAGTGGCCGTGCGCCATACACCGGGTCATAACCGACTGCGATCAGCTTGTCCAACGCCTCAGGGCTCAGGCTGAGCGACAGCTCACGCTCCAGCAGGCGGCTACGCAGGCGGCCCAACTGGATCTCGGTGATGCCGGCGATCTGCTCGCGGCCCAGGGGCTCGAACACGACCACTTCGTCGATCCGGTTGATGAACTCCGGACGGAAGTGCGCACCCACCGCATCCATCACCGCCGCACGCTGTGCTTCGCGATCACCCACCAGCTCCTGGATCTGCGCCGAGCCCAGGTTGGAGGTCATCACGATCACGGTGTTGCGGAAGTCCACCGTACGGCCGTGGCTGTCGGTCAGGCGGCCATCTTCAAGCACCTGCAGCAACACGTTGAACACGTCTGGGTGTGCCTTCTCCACCTCGTCCAGCAGCACCACCGAGTAAGGCTTGCGCCGTACCGCTTCGGTCAGGTAACCGCCCTCCTCGTACCCTACATAGCCGGGTGGTGCACCGATCAGGCGAGCCACGGAGTGCTTCTCCATGAACTCGGACATATCGATGCGCACCATGGCCTCTTCGGTGTCGAACAGGAACTCGGCCAGCGCCTTGCACAGCTCGGTCTTGCCCACACCGGTCGGGCCGAGGAACAGGAACGAACCACTGGGCCGGTTCGGGTCGGACAACCCGGCGCGGGAACGGCGCACGGCGTTGGCCACGGCAGTCACGGCTTCGTGCTGGCCGATCACGCGCTGGTGCAGCAGGTCTTCCATCTTCAACAGTTTCTCGCGCTCGCCTTCGAGCATCTTGGCAACCGGGATGCCGGTCCACTTGGACACCACTTCGGCAATCTCTTCCTCGGTGACCTTGTTGCGCAGCAGCTGGTTTTCCGACTTGCCGTGCTGGTCGACCATCTGCAGGCTGCGCTCCAGGTCCGGGATCACCCCGTACTGCAGCTCGGCCATGCGGCTCAGGTCGCCTTTACGACGGGCGGCTTCGAGCTCCTGGCGGGCCTGCTCGATCTTCTGCTGGATCTGCGCCGAGCCTTGCACTTCGGCTTTCTCGGACGCCCAGATCTCTTCCAGGTCGGAATATTCACGCTCCAGCCGCTCGATTTCCTCGTGGAGCTTTTCCAGGCGCTTCTTCGCGGCTTCGTCTTCTTCCTTCTTCAGCGCCTGGGACTCGACCTTCAGCTGAATCAGGCGACGGTCCAGGCGGTCGAGCACTTCCGGCTTGGAGTCGATCTCCATGCGGATGCGGCTGGCCGCTTCGTCGATCAGGTCGATGGCCTTGTCGGGCAGCTGACGGTCGGTGATGTAGCGGTGGCTGAGCTTGGCCGCAGCAATGATCGCGCCGTCGGTGATGGCCACCTTGTGGTGCACTTCATAGCGTTCTTTCAGGCCACGCAGGATGGCGATGGTGTCTTCCTCGCTCGGCTCTTCCACCAGCACTTTCTGGAAGCGCCGCTCCAGGGCCGCGTCCTTCTCGATGAACTGGCGGTATTCGTTGAGCGTGGTGGCGCCAACGCAGTGCAGCTCGCCACGGGCCAGGGCCGGCTTGAGCATGTTGCCCGCGTCCATGGCGCCCTCGCCTTTACCGGCGCCGACCATGGTGTGCAGTTCGTCGATGAACAGGATGATCTGGCCTTCCTGCTTGGACAGCTCGTTAAGCAGCGACTTCAGGCGCTCTTCGAACTCGCCGCGGTACTTGGCGCCGGCGATCAGTGCACCCATGTCCAGCGCCAGCAGGCGCTTGCCTTTGAGGCCATCGGGCACTTCACCATTGATGATGCGCTGGGCCAGGCCTTCGGCGATGGCGGTTTTACCCACGCCAGGCTCACCGATCAGCACCGGGTTGTTCTTGGTACGGCGTTGCAGCACCTGCACGGTACGGCGGATTTCGTCGTCACGGCCGATCACCGGGTCAAGCTTGCCTTCTTCGGCACGCTTGGTCAGGTCGACGGTGTACTTGTCCAGGGCCTGGCGCGACTCTTCGGCGTTGGCGTCGTTGACTGCCGCGCCGCCACGCAGGTTGTTGATGGCGTTTTCCAAGGCTTTTTTGGTCACGCCCTGGCTCAGCAGCAGCTTGCCGAGCTTGCTGTTCTCGTCCATGGCGGCGAGCAGCACCAGCTCGCTGGAGATGAACTGGTCGCCCTTCTGCTGGGCCAGGCGGTCGGCCTGGTTGAGCAGGCGCGCCAGGTCCTGCGACATGTTCACGTCGCCTGTCGGGTTCTGGATTTTCGGCAGTTGGTCGAGTTCTTTCACCAGTGCCTGGCGCAGGCTGTTGATGTCGAAGCCGACTTGCATCAGCAGCGGCTTGATCGACCCGCCCTGCTGTTCAATCAGCGCCTGCACCAGGTGCAGGGGCTCGATGGCAGGGTGGTCCATGCCAACCGCCAGAGACTGGGCATCGGATATTGCTAATTGAAGCTTGCTGGTTAAACGGTCTATTCGCATGGGGATACCTTCCTGTAAGGGCAGGTCGGAGCGATGGACAGCACCTTTAATGAAGAAACCTGCCTGAGATGACCTTATAGATAAGGCTTATTCTGGAAGTTTCAAGCGTAGCGGGGTTGACGGAGATCAACCTGATGGATTAGCGGCGTGGCCGGAGCAGTCAGCGGGGGGCTAACCAGACCAGTGAGGCAAACCGCCCACCTTGCGGGGTGCGGCGATACGAGAAGAACCGCTGATCGCTGACCGTGCACAAGCCACCGCCATACACAGCCGTCACCCCGCGCGCCGCCAGGCGAATACGCGCCAGCGCATAGATGTCGGCCATCAGCTTGCCCGGCCGCGCACCCGCAACAAAGGCAGCCGCTGCCTCCGGGTGCACCGCGGTAAAGGCATCACGTACTTCCAGGCCCACTTCGAACGCCTGCGGGCCAATCGCCGGGCCCAGCCACACCAGCACGTCTTCAGCCGGCACGGCCAAACGGTCGAGGGTCGCTTCCAGCACTCCGCCCGCCAACCCGCGCCAGCCGGCATGGGCCGCTGCCACACGGGTGCCTGCACGGTCGCAGAACAGCGCAGGCAGGCAATCGGCAGTCATCACGGTGCAGGCGATGCCAGGCTGGTCAGTCCAGCTGGCGTCGGCCTCGGCCACCACGGCCGGGTCGGCATCCGCCACTGCCAGGCCATGCACTTGCTTGAGCCAGGCAGGCTGGATGGCGAACGCATCGCTCAGGCGGTGGCGGTTTTCGGCGACGGCGGCTGGGTCATCACCAACGTGATCACCCAGGTTGAAGGTGTCAAAGGGCGGCAGGCTGACGCCGCCCTGACGCGTGGTGACACAAGCGCGAACCGAAGCCGGGGCCGGCCAGTCGGGCAATAGCAGCGCCTGCGTCAGACCACTCATCCGATAAAGCTCTCGCGGTCTTCGTTCAGCAGCGTCAGCAACCAGAGGAAGTCATCCGGCAAGGGCGATTCCCACTTCATGACTTCACCGGTAATCGGGTGGGCCAATGCCAGGAAACGCGCATGCAGCGCCTGGCGCGGGAAGGTCTTGACCGCCTCGACCATGGTTGGGCTGGCAGCCGGCGGAATGCGGAAGCGCCCACCGTACGTCTGGTCGCCGACCAGCGGGAAGCCAACGTGGGCCATGTGCACACGGATCTGGTGGGTACGGCCGGTTTCCAGCTTGACCCGCACGTGGGTGTGCGAACGGAAGCGCTTGAGCACACGGTAGTGGCTGACCGCCGGCTTGCCGCCGTCGGTTACCGCCATGCGCTGGCGCATACCGCCATGGCGACCGATCGGGGCGTCGATCTTGCCGCCGGCGGTCACCACACCAATCACGATGCACTCATAGATGCGGCTGACCTTGCGGCTTTGCATCTGCTCGACCAGGCGGGTCTGCGCTTGCAGGGTCTTGGCCACCACCATCAGACCGGTGGTGTCCTTGTCCAGGCGGTGCACGATACCGGCGCGTGGTACGTTGATGATGTCTGGCACGTGGTGCAGCAAGGCATTGAGCAAGGTACCGCTGGCATGGCCCGCGGCCGGGTGCACAACCAGCCCGGCAGGCTTGTTGATCACCATGATGTGGTCGTCTTCGTAGACGATATCCAGCTCGATGTCTTCTGCGATCCACTCGCCCTGGGCCTCTTGTTCGGCCTCCAGAACAAGCACAGAGCCACCATAGACGGTGTCTCGAGGGCGCACGACGGCGCCATCGACCGTCAGGCGGCCCTCTTTGATCCACGTAGTAAGCCGCGAACGCGAGTACTCGGCGAACAATTGGGCGGCGACCTGGTCGAGGCGTTGACCGCCCAGATCGGACGGTACCTCTGCGCTAAGTTGAATGATCTCGGACATGCTCGATTCGGCGGGCGCACAGCCTTTGGTTTCGGCTGCGAGCTTGTGGTTAAATACGGCTTCTTTTGTCCCGGGGTTGGCCGGGGCGCTCATCATAACAGGACGGCACCGCCCAAGACAGCGGCCGTCAAAGGGACGCAAGCCGCCATGCAAGTGAAACACCTGCTGCTGATCGCCATCCTCGGGCTTACCGCGGCCTGTTCCTCTAACAAGGAAGTCATTGACGAGAACCTCAGCGAAGCCGAGCTGTACCAGCAGGCCCAGGCTGACCTGGATAATTCCAGCTACACCAGCGCGGTGAACAAGCTCAAGGCCCTGGAGTCGCGTTACCCGTTCGGCCGTTATGCCGACCAGGCGCAGCTCGAGCTGATCTACGCCAACTACAAGAACACCGAGCCGGAGGCCGCCAAGTCCGCCGCCGAGCGTTTCATCCGCCTGCACCCGCAGCACCCGAACGTCGACTACGCCTACTACCTCAAGGGCCTGACCTCGTTCGACCAGGACCGCGGCCTGCTGGCGCGCTTCCTGCCGCTGGACATGACCAAGCGTGACCCGGGCGCCGCGCGCGACTCGTACAACGAGTTCGCCCAGCTGACCAGCCGCTTCCCCAACAGCCGCTACGCGCCAGACGCCAAGCAGCGCATGATCTACCTGCGCAACCTGCTGGCTTCGTACGAGATCCACGTGGCCGACTACTACCTGGGCCGCCAGGCTTATGTGGCCGCCGCCAACCGTGGCCGCTACGTGGTCGAGAACTTCCAGGAAACGCCGTCGGTCGGCGACGGCCTCGCGATCATGGTCGAGGCCTACCAGAAGATGCACCTGGACGAACTGGCCGCTACCAGCCTGGAAACCCTCAAGCTCAACTACCCCGACCACCCGAGCCTGGCTGACGGTGAGTTCCAGCCCAAGCAGACCGAGTCTGACGGCCGTGGCTGGTTGTCCAAGGCAACCCTGGGCCTGATCGAGACCGACACCCCGCTGCCGCCGGGCGAAACCCGCGCCAACCAGGACGTGGTCAAGCAGTTCCAGGACGCTCGCGCCGAGATGCCGCAAGAGCTGCTGCCGAAGGACGAAAACGGCGACGTGATCCTGCCGGAAGGCCCGAAAGAAGCCGAACAGGACCGTTCGTGGTTCAGCTACATGACCTTCGGTCTGTTTGACTGAGTGTGTCGAAACGTAGAAAGGGAGGCCTGAGGCCTCCCTTTTTTATTGGCTGCGTCCTAGACTGTGGCCTTCTTCATTCGACAAGCTGGACACCATGGTTCGCCTACTTTTCTGGATCGCCCTGATCGCCGCCGCGTTCTGGCTGTGGCGCAAGTTCAAGATCAGCCAGCAATCGCAACCGGAGCACAAACTCGACGACCCGCTGAAGATGGTGCGCTGCGCCCATTGCGGCGTGCACCTGCCCAATGACCGGGCGCTGCAGCAGGGCAAAGAGTGGTATTGCAGCCAGGCTCACCTGCAACAGGGCCCTGGCCAATCGCGTTGATTCAGTACCGGCCTCATCGCGGGGCAAGCCCGCTCCCACAGTTTAAATGCATGCCTTCAGCGCAGCCAGCCTGTGGGAGCGGGCTTGCCCCGCGAAGAGGCCGGCACTGATGATGCGATCAATCCGATTAACCACATATCCCTCCCCGACCCTTTCGCACCATTTACGACCCCTCCCCCTCCGCCAGCATTGACCCACCCGGGCAAAATTCGCTAAATCCTATTTATCCGCATAAATATGAAAAATAGCGAAATGCTCAAACCCAAACGCAAGCGCCAGAAGCTGTCCGACGTCATCGTCGAATCGGTCAAGCGCTCGATCGTCACCGAGGCCCTGCACCCCGGCGACCGGTTGCCCACCGAGCGCGAGCTGATGGAGCATTTCGAGTGTTCCAAAGGCACCGCCCGCGAAGCGCTCAAGGCCCTGGAAGTCGAGGGCCTGGTCAGCACCCGCACCGGCCCCAGCGGCGGCGCCTACCTCAACGAGGTCGGCACCGAGCCGGCCAGCCGCGCCCTGCGCAACTACCTGCACTTCCAGCACCTGGATGGCGAGCAGGTGTACCAGTTGCGCAAGGTCATCGAGGTGGAGCTGGCCGTGTCGGTCATGGGCCAGCTGAGCGAAGCCGACTACGCCGCGCTGCAAGCCAACATCGATTTTTGTAGCACCCCGGAAGACAGCGAAGAGGGCCAGCGCGAGCAACGCCTGGCCGAGCTGGAATTCCACACCTTGCTGGCGCATCGCTGCCCCAACCCGCTGCTGCGCTTCATGGCGGTGTTCCTCAACGACCTGCTGCGCGACCTGGTGGTGCTGAAAAAGGCCTACCTGCCTAAGCGCCAGCAGTTTGCTGCGGCCAACATCGGCTACCACAAGCAACTGATGCTGGCCCTGCGCGCCAGCGACGAACCCGCCGTACGCCGGCTGATGCACGAACACATGTGCGACGCCGAGCACCACATGACCGCGCTGGAAGGCGAGGTTGCCCGCAACTTCCTGCTGGAGTTCGACCACCACCACTGATCCGCCTGGACAGAGGCCTGCGCACAGGCCCGGCCGCACCCGCTTTGTCATTGCCACTCCTGCCTAATAACCACAACCAAGGAGTTACTCATGCAAAGACGTACCCTGCTCAAGGCAGGCCTTGCCCTGGGTGCCCTAGGTAGCCTCCCGTTGGGAGCGCACCGGGCATTCGCCGACGAACCGCTGACCTTCTACGGGCTCAAGTCCATGTCTGGCCCCTTCGCCAGTTACGGCAAGTACGCCGACATGGGGTCGCGCCTGGCCATCGCCGAGTACCCGCAGCTACTCGGGCGCCCGCTCAAGTACAAAGTCATCGATACCGAAGGCAACGCCGGCAAGGCGGTGCGCAAGGTACAGGAAGCCATCGGCCAGGATGGCGCGCGCTTTTTCCAGGGCTGCACGCTGTCGTCCTCGGCGTTGGCGGTATCGAAGGAAATCCACAAGGCCGGCGGCGTGTTCATGACGCCGGTCGGCGCCGACGAAATCACCGGCAAGGACTGCAACGCCTCGACCTTCCGCTGGTCGGTACCCACCTATGGCGCCATCCGCGAAACGCTGGTGCCGATGATCCGCCAACTGCCGCAGGCCAAGCGCTGGTACACCATCACCCCGCAATACGTGTTCGGTGATGCGTTGCTGGAAAACGCCCGCAAGGTGTTCGCCGAGTTGGGCGTGGAGCACATCGGCAACAGCTACCACTCGCTGCAAGAGCAGGAGTTTTCCGGTTACCTGACCAACGCCATCGCCGCCAAACCCGACGTGCTGGTGCTGCTTAACTTTGGCAGCCAGTCGTCCAACGCGCTGCGCCAGGCGGTGAACTTCGGCATCAAGGACCGCATGAAGGTGCTGCTGGTGTGGTCGGCCGGGCTCGACCAATTCCAGGAGCTGGGCAGCGACGTGCTCGAAGGTGTGTACCTGGGCGCGCAGTACTGGCACCAGGTCGACACGCCACTCAACAAACAGCTGGTTGCCGCCACCCGCAAGGCCTACGGCATCAACCCCAACTACCCGTTGGCGGCCGACTACATCGGCACCAAGGTGATGCTCGATGCCATTACCAAAGCCGGCAGCCTGGACGGCGCCAGCGTCTGTGCCGCCTTGCAGGGCATGCGCTTCCAGGGCCCGACCGGCGAAGAGCTGATCCGCCCGGGCGACCACCAGGTGCTCAAGGACTACTACCTGTTGCGCGGCAAGCCCCAGGCGCAGATGCGCGACGAGGACGACCTGGCCGAAATCATCAGCGCCGGCCGCTCGTTCATCGAAGTCGACCACACCGGTTGCGCCCTGGCCTGAAGCCGCGGCGTTAGTCAAAACCACTCGTACAGGCAGCCGCACCACGCGCTGTCGAGGGCACACTCATGCTCGATTTGTACCTGTTCCAACTGCTTAATGGCCTGGGCCTGGGGATGATCTACTTCCTCATCGCCGTGGGCCTGACGATCATTTTCGGCCTGCTCAACTTCGTCAACTTCGCCCACGGCGCGTTCTTCTTGCTGGGCGCCTACCTGTGCTACACCGCCGTGGCGATTACCGGCAACTTCTGGCTGGCGCTGCTGATTGCCCCACTGGCGGTGGCGGCGCTGGCCTGGGCGGTCGAGCGCCTGCTGATCAAACGCATCTACCACTTGCCGCACACCTTCCAGATCCTCGTCACCCTGGGCATCGCGCTGATCATCCAGGAGGCCTCGGTGCTGATCTGGGGCCCGGTGGGCAAGAACATCGCCGTGCCACCGGAGCTGCGCGGGGTGCTGATCCTCGGTGATTTCATCTACCCGTACTACCGCCTGTTCCTCATCGGCTTCGCCGCGCTGATCGGCCTGGGCCTGTGGCTGCTGCTGGAGCGCACCCGCTTCGGCGCGCTGGTCCGCGCGGGTAGCGAAAGTACCGAAACCGTTTCGCTGCTGGGCACCAATATCTTCCGCCTGTTCTCCCTGACCTTCGCCCTGGGCGTGGGCCTGGCCGGCGTGGCGGGCGTGCTGTTCGCGCCGCTGCGTGGCGCGCAGCCCTTCGTCGGCCCGGAAATCCTCGGCATCGCCTTCGTGGTGGTGGTGATCGGCGGCATGGGCTCGTTCGGCGGTGCGCTGGTCGGCGGGCTGTTGGTGGGGGTGGTGCAAAGCATGATGAGCAGCCTCTGGCCGCAAGGCGCCAGCCTGATGATCTACGGCGCCATGGCGGCGGTGATCCTGGTTCGTCCCTATGGCCTGTTCGGGAGAGCATGACGATGAGCAATAAAACTGCATTGCCCATGGGCCTTGGCCGCACGCCTGCCCTGCTGTTGCTGGTACTCGCCAGCCTGGTGGCGTTGCCGCTGATCTTGCCGTCAGCCACCCTGGCCACCGAGATCCTGATCTTTGCCTTGGCGGCGCTGGCCTGCAACCTGCTGCTCGGCTACACCGGCCTGTTGTCGTTCGGCCAGGGCATCTTCTTCGGCGTGGGCGCCTATGGTGCGGCGCTGCTGATGATCCACCTGAAGTGGGGCATGCTCGGCGCCTTGTTCGGCGCAGCGGTGTTCGGTGCCTTCTTGGCGCTGTTGGTGGGCGCCCTGGCCATCCGCCGCACAGGCATCTACTTCGTCATGCTGACCCTGGCGTTCAGCCAGATGGCCTACTTCCTGGCCTACACCCTCAGCGGCTGGACCGGCGGTGACAACGGCCTGCTCGACGTGCCGCGGCCCAACATCGAAATCGCCGGCCACGTGCTGGTCGACCTAGCCGACCCTCGGCACTTCTATGTGTTCGTCGCGGTGCTGTTCCTGCTGATCTTCGCCGGTGCCCTGCGGGTGATCCGTTCGCCGTTCGGCAGCACCCTGCTGGCGATCCGCGAGAACGAAACCCGCGCCGCCGCCATCGGCTACGACACGCGCCACTTCAAGATCCTGGTGTTCATGCTGTCTGGCGCCATCACCGGCATCGCCGGGGCGCTGTACGCGATGCTGCTGCACTTCGCACCGCTGTCGAACATCGACCTGATGATGAGCGAAAACATCCTGATCATGACCATCGTCGGCGGCACCGGCTCGCTGTTCGGCTCGCTGCTGGGGGCTGGCGCCATCGTGGTGCTGGGCGATGTGCTGTCGGAGCTGTGGCCACGCTGGCTGATGCTGCTGGGGGCGATCCTGATCCTGGTGGTGGTGTTCATGCGCGGTGGTTTGTGGGGCGGGCTGGCGGCACTCGGCAAGCGCTTGCTGGCGTCGCGTACGGCCGATGACAAGGCCCCGGCCAAGACCAAGGAGACCTTGTGATGAGCGATTACCTGCTGGAAACCCGTAACCTGGAGCTGGCCTACGGGCCGTTCAAGGCGGTTGCAGGCGTCGACCTGAAAGTCCGCGCCGGCACCATCCACACCGTCATCGGCCCCAACGGCGCCGGCAAGACCAGCCTGTTCCACTGCTTGACCGGCGAGCGCCAGGCCACCGCGGGCAAGATCCTCTTCAACGACCGCGACATCATCCGCAAGCCGTCCCACGGCCGGGTGGCACTGGGCATGGCGCGCTCGTTCCAGCTCACCAGCCTGTTCCAGAACCTGTCGGTACGCGAAAACCTGCGCCTGGCCGCCCAGGGCCGCGACGGCCTGGGCGCGCTGAACTTCTGGCGCAGCGTGGAGCACAAGCGCAGCCACTGGAACACCGCCGACCAGGTGCTCGAACGCCTGAAGCTCACGGCCCGCGCCGAGACCCTGGCCGGCGAGCTGTCGCACGGCCAGCAGCGGGTACTGGAAGTGGGCATGTCGATCTGTGCCAAACCGACCCTGCTGATGCTCGATGAGCCCACCTCGGGCATGGGCATCGACGATATCCCGGTGATGACCGACCTGATCAGCGACCTGGGCCGCGACCATACCGTGCTACTGATCGAGCACAACATGAGCATCGTCATGTCGATCAGCCAGCGCATCACTGTCATGAGCCACGGCCAGATCCTGGTCGAGGGCACCCCGGAACAGGTGCGCAACGACGAGCGCGTGCGCACCGCCTACCTTGGAGAGGCCGCCTGATGCTCAACGTCGAATCGATCCATTCGTACTACGACAAAAGCCATGTGCTCGAAGGGGTTTCGCTACAGGTCGGGGACGGCGAGCTGGTGACCTTGCTGGGCCGCAACGGCGCCGGCAAGACCACCACCTTGCGCAGCATCCTCGGCATCGTGCGCCCTCGTCAGGGGCAGATCAGTTTCGACGGCCAGCAACTGGTCGGCCGCGAGATCTTCGACATTGCCCGCCAGGGCATCGCCCTGGTACCCGAGCATCGCGGCATCTTCCGCCAGCTCAGCGTCGAAGAGAACCTGAAGATCGCCGTGCGCAAGGGCAGCCGTTGGCAGCTCGATGACGTCTACAGCATGTTCCCGCGCCTTAAAGAGCGGCGGCGCAACGGCGGCTTCGCCCTCTCTGGCGGTGAGCAGCAGATGCTGGCCATCGCCCGCGCCCTGCTCAACGGCCCCAAGCTGCTGATTCTCGATGAGCCCACCGAAGGCCTGGCCCCGGTGATTGTCGACGAGTTGGTGAAGATCCTGCGGCGGATCAAGGGTGAAGGCCTGTCGATCCTGCTGGTGGAGCAGAACCTGATGGTCTGCGACGCCCTCGCCGACCGCCACTACGTACTCGAACAAGGCCGTGTGGCCTACCAGGGCAGCGCCGCGCAGTTCCGCGACGACCCAAGCATCAAGAACCGCTACCTGGCCCTGAGCGCCTGAAAGGAGAATGCCCATGAATACCCGCATCGACCCCTCGCAGCACCTGCTCGGCCAAGGCGCACAGGTCAGCCGCGAGCGCCTCTGGCAATCATTGATGGACCTGGCCCAACTCGGCGCCACCGCCAAGGGTGGCGTGTGCCGCCTGGCGCTGACCGACCTCGACCGCCAGGCCCGCGACCTGTTCGTGCGCTGGTGCACCGAGGCCGGCTGCACCGTCAGCATCGACGCCATCGGCAACATCTTTGCCCGCCGCCCAGGGCGAAACCCGGCCTTGCCGCCGGTCATGACCGGCAGCCATATCGACACTCAGCCTACCGGCGGCAAGTTCGACGGTTGCTACGGGGTAATGGCCGGGCTGGAGGTGATCCGCACCCTCAACGACCTGCAACTGACCACCGAGGCGCCCCTGGAAGTGGTGGTGTGGACCAACGAGGAAGGTTCGCGCTTCCCGCCGTGCATGATGGGCTCGGGGGTGTTCGCCGGTAAGTTCGGCCTGCAGGACACCTTGGACAAGGTCGATGAGCAGGGCTTGTCGGTAGGTGCCGAGCTGGCCCGTATCGGCTATGCCGGCCCGCGCGTGCCCACCGGGCATGCCGTGGGCGCCTATTTCGAAGCGCACATCGAACAGGGCCCGGTGCTGGAAGACCAGCGCACCACCATCGGCGTGGTCCAGGGCTGCCTGGGGCAGAAATGGTTCGACCTGGTGCTGACGGGCGTCGAAGCCCACGCCGGGCCCACCCCGATGCACCTGCGCAAGGACGCGCTGGTTGGCGCCGCTGAAGTGGTCGCGGCGGTCAACCGTGTGGCCCACGCCCATCAGCCGCATGCCTGCGGCACGGTGGGCTGCCTGACCCTGCACCCGGGGTCGCGCAATGTGATCCCGGGCCAGGTGCACATGACCCTTGACCTGCGCCACCTCGACCCCACCCACCTGGCCGCCATGGTCGCCGAGGTACGGGAGGTGATCGAAGCCAGCTCGGCACGGCACGGGCTGCGTTTCGAACTGACGCCGACGGCCGACTTCCCGCCCCTGTACTTCGCCGAACAGTGCGTCGATGCCGTGCGCCAGGGTGCACGCGAGCTGGGCCTGAGCCATATGGACATCGTCAGCGGCGCCGGCCACGACGCCATCTTCCTGGCCGAGTTGGGCCCGGCCGGGATGATTTTCGTGCCGTGCGAAGGCGGCATCAGCCACAACGAAATCGAAAACGCCGCGCCCCAGGACCTGGCCGACGGCTGCGACGTATTGCTGCGCGCCATGTTCCAGGCCGCCAATCAGGGAGCGCATTGAGATGACCAGCAAGACTGCCATCGGCGAATTCACCGCCGTCGAACTGCTTGAACTGTACCAGCGCCGGCAGCTGTCGCCGGTCGAGGTGATCGACGATGTACTGGCGCGCATCGACCAGCACAACCCAGCGGTCAACGCCTACTGCCACGTGGACGGTGAAGGCGCCCGCGCCGCCGCCCGCGCCAGCGAACAACGCTGGCAACGCGGCGAACCCTGTGGCCGCCTGGACGGTGTGCCCGCGTCGATCAAGGACCTGACCCTGACCCGTGGCATGCCCACGCGCAAGGGTTCCCGCACCACCAGCGGCGCAGGCCCGTGGGACGTCGATGCGCCCTTCACTGCATTCATGCGCGAAGCCGGTGCGGTGCTGATCGGCAAGACCACGACGCCGGAGTTTGGCTGGAAGGGGGTAACCGACAACCCGCTTTACGGCATCACCCGCAACCCCTGGGATATCCGCCTGACGGCAGGTGGCTCCTCCGGCGGCGCGGCGGCGGCGGCAGCGCTGAACCTGGGCGTGCTACACCAGGGCAGTGATGCCGGTGGCTCGATCCGTATTCCTTGTGCCTTTACCGGCACCTTCGGCATCAAGCCCACTTTCGGCTACGTGCCGCAATGGCCGGCCAGCGCCATGACCGTGCTGTCGCACCTCGGGCCAATGACCCGGACTGTCGACGACGCAGTGCTGATGCTCGACTGCGTAGCCCGCCCGGATGCCCGCGACGGGCTGGCCGGGGCACCCCGGCAGGCACCATGGCTGGGCGAGGGCCAGGACCTCAGCGGTTTGCGCATCGCCTTCAGCGCCGACTTCGGCTACGTGCAGGTCGACCCGCAGGTTCAGGCACTGGTCGCGCAAGCGGTGCAACGCTTGGCCCGGCTGGGGGCGCAGGTGGAGGAAGTCGACCCGGGCTTTGCTGACCCGCTGGAAACCTTCAATACCCTGTGGTTCGCCGGCGCGGCGCGGCTGGCCAGTGCCTTTGGCGATGAACAGCGGGCACTGCTCGACCCAGGGCTGCGCGGGATAGCCGAGCAAGGGGCGCGGGTTGGCCTGAGCGAGTACACCCAAGCGCTGGAAGCACGGGCTGAGCTGATTGCGCGGATGAATGCCTTTCACCAGCGTTACGACGTGCTGGTGTCACCGATGCTGCCACGGGTGGCGTTCGAGGCGGGGCATGACGTGCCGCCCGGTTCGGGGATGGCGCAGTGGATGGAATGGACGCCGTTCAGCTACCCGTTCAACTTGACCCAGCAACCGGCGGCCTCGGTGCCGTGCGGGTTTACCCGCGAAGGGTTGCCAGTGGGGTTGCAGGTGGTCGCCGGGCGGTTTGCCGATGAGCAGGTGCTGCGGGTGTGCAAGGTGTATGAGCAGCACTATCCGAGCCGGCATTTGCAGGCGCCGATAGGGGCGTGAAAGCTGAATGATCCCGCCCCTGTAGGAGCGGCCTTGCGTCGCGAAAGGCCCGCAAAGCGGGCCCGGCAATCTCAGCCCAAACGCCCCGCCGGCGCATACGGCGCCGGATCAATGATCGGCGCCCCCCCCGTCAGCAAGTCAGTAAACAACTGGCACGAAGCCGGCGCCAGCACCAACCCATTACGGTAATGCCCGCAGTTCAACCACAACCCGTCATGCCCCGGCACCGGCCCAATATACGGGATACCTTCAGGCGACCCCGGCCGCAGCCCCGCCCAATGCCCGACCACCGCGGCATCCTTGAGCTGCGGCAACAGCTCTAGCGCCGAAGCCTTGAGGCTCGCCAGCGCATCCTCGGTCGGGGTCTTGTCGTAGCCGGCATGCTCCAGCGTGCTGCCCACCAGAATGTGCCCGTCACGGCGCGGGATCGCATAGCGCCCCTTGGCCAGCACCATGCTCGGCAAGAAGTCCTCGGCGCACTTGAACAGAATCATCTGCCCCTTCACCGGCGCCACCGGCAGCTCAAGGCCAAGCGTGCGCAGCAGGTCGCCACTCCAGGCGCCAGCACTGAGCACCACGTCATCGGCCTGCAGCACACCGTCCGCCGTCTGCACGCCAGTCACACGCCCAGCGTCCTGAACAAAGCCGGTGATCTGGCAGTGCTCGCGCAAGGTCACGTTGGGCAATGCCAGCAATGCAGCCTTCAGCGACTTGACCAGCCGCGGGTTACGCACGTTGGCCACGCCCGCCATGTAGATGGCGTGCTTGAAGCCCGGGCCCAGTATCGGCACCGCGTCATAGGCCGCCGAGATATCCACGGCACTCAGTGGCCGCCCCTCGCGTGCCGCCCAGGCCAGCGCTTCGGCCTCGTCGTCCAGATCGAGCCAGTACAAGCCGGTGGTGTGGACTTCTGGGTCAATACCCGTGCTGGCGAACAGGTGCTCGCCCAGCTGTGGGTAGAAGTCCTGCGACCAATGCGCGAGGGCGGTCACTGCCGGACTGTAGCGCCAAGGGTACAGCGGCGAGACGATGCCGCCGCCCGCCCAGGACGACTCTCGCCCGACCTCGCCCTGGTCACACACCACCACCTGCCCGACGTGCGCCGCCAGGTTGAACGCCGTCAGCAGGCCGATAACCCCGCCGCCGACCACCACTACTTGCTTGCTCATCTGTCGATCCAAACACCTGAAGTAAAACCGCGATGCACCGGGCACCATTCATGCTTCAGCTTCCCCAGCACTGCTCGCTGCTGTCCAGGCTGCCCAGGTTGCTGTGCACGCCTGCATGATCGAGCTGAAAGTCACCGCAGCGGTCCTGCGCCATCAGCCCATGCGGCAGCCTGCGAGCGAGCAACAAGAAGGTGTCGCTGTCGCGCTGGGCGTGCAGGCTGTAGTAACGGTTGCCGCTGGGCAGTGCCGGGTCGCCTTCGGCGTATTGGCCGGTGCGAACGCGATGGCGCTCCAGGCGTAGGGCGGCATCCTGCAGCAGACCGACCACTTCGCTGCGTGCGGCGCGCCGAAGCTGCTCGCTGTAACTGGGGTAGGCAATGGCTGCCAGAATGCCGGTCACGGCCACGACAATCAACAACTCGATAAGGCTCAGGCCTTGCTGCATGTCAGGGTTCCCTCAATCGCTGCCGCCAAAGGATGCGCCGCACCTCATCACCTGACAGCGCATAAACCGCTTCCAGTACATGGCGCGACCGGGCTTGCCGGCTGACGGCGGTCACCCTGAACAAGGTGGCCTGCTGGCCCTCGGGCAGGTGCGCGGCACGGTCACTTTGGCCAAGGTTCTGCACCTGGAAGAAGCCGCTTGCGGTGCCCTGCCAGTTGCCCTGCAAGTCATGCGGCCGCGGTGGTGGCTGGCAGGGCTGGCACGCTGGGGGCGGTGACAGTTGTAGCTGGGCGGCACCTGCCAGCAATGCCTGCTCGGCTTGCTCGAGTGCCTCGAAACCGTCACGCCACAAGCCAGCCATGCGGGTCTCCACCAGCGTATCGCGCAGGGCCGAGGCCGCAAGCAAGCCAAGCAGCAAGCTCAGCACCAGTGCCAACAGCAACACCACGCCGCGCTGGCGCTTCATGGGCCGGCCAGCGGATTGCGCAGCGCCACGCTCAAGGCATGCTGCTGCTCGATACCCAGGGTGGGCTCGAACAGCGTCAGGTGCACATCCACCCGCCCACCTTGCGGCGCCTCGACAAACGCCACACGCATCTCACGCACATGGTCGACCAGCGGCTGGCTAGCCCCTCGCCGCCGGAACCGCAAGGTCGTGCCATCCAGCACATAGAGGTACTGGCTTATGGGGATTGCCAAGGGGTGCTGGCTGCCATCAACTCGCCCGCTGTGCACGTGAGCCTCGTCGATGCAGTTGGTCAGCAGCGTCCAGTCCGGGGCACCGGTGTGCCCGGGCAGCTCGGCCACTACCAGGCTCAGGCTGTTCGCGCCCACCTGCAGGGGCTGGGCGAAGGCTTGAAGGGCTAGCGGGTCGGTGAAGTCGTCGGGCTGCAGGCGCAGGCAGCCGAACATGCCGGCCATGCGAATGTCTTGGGCCATGCGCTGCAACGCCAGGCGGGCATCAGCCTGCAAGCGTGCGGCCGCGCCCTGCAGGCGCCAAGTGTCATGGGCAGACACGAACAATTGGCTGGCCGCTGCCAGCAGCAGCAAACCGATGGCGAGCGCCAGCACCCCCTCGATCAAACCGAAGCCGCCTTGTGTGCGGCTCATGGCTGCGCCTTCGGCTCGCCTGCGGCCCTGGCCCGTTCCTGCCGGGTGTGCGCCAACAAGGCGGCCTGCGCGTCGTGCCGCGCACTGTCGGTTGCCTGCAGTGCGCGCACCTGCAAGGCGCCAGCGGCAAACATGCCCACCGCCACCACCACCATGGCCAGTAATACCTCGAGCAGCGTCATGCCCCCTTCCATCGCTCGCATCCCTGCGCCCCCTGCGACTTTTCCTGCAACTGATTACTCACTGGGCGACTGGATCAATTGCCCGGCGACCTTGAAGCTGAAGCGAAGCACTTCCAGGGAGAAATGCACGGTGCGGCAACAGGGTGCAACACTGATACAAATGATGTTGGCGCTGGCCATGGCGGCCGTTCTGATACAACTGGGGATGCCGGCCTACAACGGCCTCTCCGACGACTTACACAGGGCAGCCGCAGCGCGCGACCTGGTGCAAGCATTGCGCAGCGCGCGCAGCCACGCGTTGCTGCAAGGCCAGGCGGTGCTGGTGCTGCCGTTGGAAAGTGATTGGGGCAAGGGCTGGCGCGTGATGCTAGCGCACAATCAGCAGGTTCTACGCGAGCAGCGCCTGGTAAGGCCTCTGAGGATTGTCGCGAATACCGCAGAGCAGGTGAAGTTCAGCGCATTGGGCGTGCCGCAGGGGCGCAACGCCAACTTGCTAGGTGGCACATTGCATATCTGCCAGGCTGGCGCAGCGGCCAGCCAGTACCGGGTGGTACTGGCGACCAGCGGCAGGCTCAGCCTGCGCACAGATGAACTGTTTGAGCCCTTGTGCGCAGGTTCCTGATCAGATCAGCGAGCGAACCCGTAGCTCTTTGGGCATGGAGAAGGTGATGTTCTCCTCGCGCCCATCCAGCTCTTCTGCGCCGGTGGCGCCCCAGGCCCTGAGCTGCTCGATCACGCCGCGCACCAGCACTTCGGGGGCCGAAGCACCCGCTGTGATGCCGATGCGGGCTGCGTCATCGAACCAGGCACGTTGCAGGTCCTCGGCACCGTCGATCAGATAGGCCGGGGTGCTCATGCGCTCGGCCAGCTCACGCAGGCGGTTGGAGTTGGAGCTGTTCGGGCTACCGACCACCAGCACCACATCACACTCACCGGCCAGTTGCTTGACCGCATCCTGGCGGTTCTGGGTGGCGTAGCAGATGTCGTCCTTGCGCGGCCCACCGATGTTCGGGAAGCGCGCACGCAGGGCATCGATGACACGGCTGGTGTCATCCATCGACAGCGTGGTCTGGGTGACGAAGGCCAGGTGGTCCGGGTCGCGCACCTGCAGCTTGGCGACATCGTCCTCGTCTTCGACAAGGTAGATGGCGCCGCCGTTGCTGGCGTCGTATTGCCCCATGGTGCCTTCGACTTCCGGGTGCCCCTCGTGGCCGATGAGAATGCACTCACGGCCGTCGCGGCTGTACTTGGCGACTTCGATGTGCACCTTGGTCACCAACGGGCAGGTGGCGTCGAACACCTTCAGGCCACGCCCAGCGGCTTCCTGGCGCACGGACTGGGAAACACCATGGGCACTGAAGATGACGATGACGTCATCCGGCACCTGGTCCAGCTCTTCGACGAAGATGGCACCGCGGTTGCGCAGGTCTTCGACCACGAACTTGTTGTGCACCACTTCATGGCGCACGTAGATCGGCGGGCCGAAGACTTCCAGGGCACGGTTGACGATCTCGATCGCCCGGTCGACCCCCGCGCAAAAACCACGAGGGTTGGCGAGTTTGATTTGCATGCTCGGCTCCAGGCTTACAAGGCCTTCACGTCGAGGATCTGCACCTCGAAGCTCAGGGTCTTGCCAGCCAGTGGGTGATTGAAGTCGATGGTCACCTGCGCGTCATCGAAAGCTTTGACCACGCCCGGCAGCTCGGCGTTTGCGGCGTCGTTGAAGATCACCAGCAGGCCTTCGGACAACTCCATGTCGGTGAACTGCGAACGCGGCATGATTTGCACATTCTGCGGGTTCGGCTGGCCGAAGGCGTTTTCCGGGGCCACGGTGACGGTGCGCTTGTCGCCGGCCTTGAAGCCGAACAACGCGGCTTCGAAACCTGGCAGCAGGTTGCCGTCACCTACCTTGAACACGGCAGGCGACTTGTCGAACGTGCTGTCGACGGTGTCGCCGTTTTCCAGGTGCAGTGCGAAGTGCAGGGTGACTTCGGTGTTCTGGCCGATACGGGTGTCAGTCATGGACCGGATCCTCGGACTTCTTGCTCTTGAACATATCCAGCGCCAGCATCACCGCACCAACGGTGATGGCGCTGTCGGCCACGTTGAAGGCCGGGAAGTAATGGCGGTTTTGCCAGTGCACCAGGATGAAGTCGACCACATGGCCCAGCACGACGCGGTCGTACAGGTTGCCAATGGCGCCACCCAGCACCAGCGCCAGCGCCACGGCCAGCCAGGTTTCGTTGCGCCCCAGGCGCTTGAGCCACACCACCAGTACGGCACTGACCACCACGGCGATCAGGGCGAACAGCCAGCGCTGCCAGCCAGCGCCATCAGCGAGGAAGCTGAAAGCGGCGCCGGTGTTGTAGGCCAAGGTCCAGCTGAAGTAGTCAGGGATGACCACAATCTGCTGGTACATGCTCAAGGCGTTGTTGAAATACAGCTTGGTGGCCTGGTCGAGGACCAGGACCAGCAAGCTCAGCCAAAGCCATGCAAGGCGCCCGAAGCGCCCCACTGCCGGGTTAGGCATAGTGACGCACCTCGCCCGAACCGGTCAGGTTATCGACGCAACGGCTGCAGATTTCCGGGTGCTCCGGGTGGCTGCCGACGTCGGCGCGGAAGTGCCAGCAACGGCCGCACTTGGCATGGCCGGACTTCACCACTTTCAGCTTGAGGCCTTCGACTTCGGTAGCCACGGCGTCAGCCGGTGCCTGCACGAACGGCACCACGCTCGCAGCCGAGGTGATCAGCACGAAGCGCAGCTCGTCGCCCAGCTTGCTCAAGTCGGCGCTCAGGCCTTCGTCGGCGTACAGGGTGACTTCGGCCTGCAGGTTGCCGCCGATGACCTTGGCAGTACGCTGGTTTTCCAGCTCCTTGTTGACCGACGCCTTGACCGCCATGACGCGATCCCAGTAGGCACGGTCCAGCTCGGTGCCTTCCGGCAGCTCGCTCAGGCCCTGGTACCAGCCGTTGAGCATCACCGACTCGTTGCGCTCGCCCGGCAGGTACTGCCAGATTTCGTCAGCGGTGAAGGCCAGGATCGGTGCGATCCAGCGCACCAGCGCCTCGCTGATGTGGTACAGCGCCGACTGGCACGAACGACGGGCAACACTGTTGGCGCCGGTGGTGTACTGGCGGTCCTTGATGATGTCGAGGTAGAAGCCACCCAGCTCCTGCACGCAGAAGTTGTGGATCTTCGAGTAGACGTTCCAGAAACGGTACTCGCTGTAGTGCTCTTCCAGCTCGCGCTGCAGCAGCAGCGTGCGGTCCACTGCCCAACGGTCCAGGGCCAGCATGTCCTCGGGGGCCAGCAGGTCGCGGGCCGGGTCGAAGCCCGACAGGTTGGAAAGCAGGAAGCGCGCGGTGTTGCGAATACGCCGGTAGGCGTCGGCACTGCGCTGCAGGATCTGCTCGGAAACCGCCATCTCACCCGAGTAGTCGGTGGCCGAAACCCACAGGCGCAGGATGTCGGCACCCAGGGTGTTGTTGACCTTCTCCGGCTCGATGGTGTTGCCCAGCGACTTGGACATCTTGCGGCCGTTTTCGTCCACGGTGAAGCCGTGGGTCAGCAGCTCGCGGTACGGCGCGTGGTTGTCGATGGCGCAACCGGTCAGCAACGAGGAGTGGAACCAGCCACGGTGCTGGTCGGAACCTTCCAGGTACAGGTCGGCGACCGGGCCGGTGGCGTGGCCGATGTCGTGCGAACCCCGCAGCACGTGCCAATGGGTGGTGCCAGAGTCGAACCACACGTCCAGGGTGTCGGTGATCTTGTCGTACTGGCCGGCTTCGTCACCGAGCAGTTCGGCGGCGTCCAGCTTGAACCAGGCCTCGATGCCCTCTTGCTCGACGCGCTTGGCCACGGCTTCCATCAGCTCGACGGTGCGCGGGTGCAGCTCGCCGGTCTGCTTGTGCAGGAAGAACGGGATCGGCACACCCCAGTTGCGCTGACGCGAGATGCACCAGTCCGGGCGGTTGGCGATCATCGAGTGCAGGCGCGCCTGGCCCCAGGCCGGGACGAACTTGGTTTCTTCGATGGCCTTGAGCGCGCGCTCACGCAGCGGCTCGCCGGTGCTTGGCTGCTTGTCCATGCCGACGAACCACTGCGCGGTGGCGCGGTAGATCAGCGGGGTCTTGTGGCGCCAGCAGTGCATGTAGCTGTGGCTGATGGTTTCGGTGTGCATCAGCGCGCCGACTTCGCTCAGCTTCTCGACGATGGCCGGGTTGGCCTTCCAGATGAACTGGCCGCCGAAGAAGTCCAGCGACTCGACGTACACGCCATTGCTCTGCACCGGCGTGAGGATGTCGTCGTTGACCATGCCGTAGCGCTTGCAGGTGACGAAGTCGTCTTCACCGTAGGCTGGCGCGGAGTGAACCACACCGGTACCGGCGCCCAGCTCGACGTAGTCGGCCAGGTAGATCGGCGACAGGCGGTCGTAGAACGGGTGGCGGAAGTTGACCAGCTCCAGGGCCGAACCCTGGGCGGTGGCGATGACCGAGCCTTCCAGGTTGTAACGCTTGAGGCACGCCTCGACCAGCTCTTCGGCCAGTACCAGCAGGCGCTCGCCGGTGTCGACCAGGGCGTACTTGAACTCCGGGTGGATGTTCAGCGCCTGGTTGGCCGGGATAGTCCACGGGGTGGTGGTCCAGATCACGATGGCGGCGGGCTTGGCCAGCGAGGCCAGGCCAAAGGCAGCGGCCAGCTTGTCGGCATCGGCGGCCGGGAAGGCCACGTCGATGGTCTGGGATTTCTTGTCGGCGTATTCGACCTCGGCTTCGGCCAGTGCCGAACCGCAATCGAAGCACCAGTTCACAGGCTTGAGGCCCTTGAACACGAAGCCTTGCTTGACCATCTCGGCCAGGGCACGGATTTCGCCGGCCTCGTTGGCGAAGTTCATGGTCTTGTAGGGGTTGTCCCAGTCGCCCAGCACACCCAGGCGGATGAACTCGGTCTTCTGCCCTTCGATCTGCTCGGCGGCGTACTCACGGCACAGTTCACGGGTGCGGTCGGCAGACAGGTGCTTGCCGTGGGTGACTTCGACCTTGTGTTCGATCGGCAGGCCATGACAGTCCCAGCCCGGCACGTACGGCGCATCGAAGCCCGCCATGGTCTTGGAACGGACGATCATGTCCTTGAGGATCTTGTTCAGCGCATGACCGATGTGGATCTTGCCGTTGGCATAGGGCGGGCCGTCGTGCAGGACGAACTTCGGACGATCCTTGCCAATTTCGCGCAGCTTCTGGTACAGGCCAATGCTGTCCCAGCGCTGCAGAATCTGCGGTTCGCGCTGAGGCAGGCCGGCCTTCATCGGGAAGGCGGTGTCCGGAAGGTTTAGCGTGGCTTTGTAGTCGGTCATTTCAGGCTCTTCGTTAGCGGTTGAGCGTGCCAATGTGCACGTGCGGCGGCGATGTCCGCGTCGATCGCCGACTTCAGCGCCTCAAGGGAGGCGAATCGCTGCTCTTCACGCAGCTTGTGGTGGAACTCCACCGTCAGACGCCGGCCATACAGGTCGCCGGCATAATCCAGAAGATGAATCTCCAGGTGCGGGCGCCCATCACCGGCAACGGTGGGGCGCACGCCGATATTGCCGACACCCGGCCAGGCCTTGCCGTCGATTTCGATGCTGGCCAGGTAAACCCCGGACAGCGGCACGCGGCGGCGCTTGAGCTGGATGTTGGCGGTGGGCGTGCCGAGTTGGCGCGCCAGTTTCTGGCCGTGCAAGACCCGGCCAGTGATGCGGTACGGGCGGCCCAGCAAGTGCTCGGCCAACTCGAAGTTACCTTCGGCCAGGGCCTTGCGCACTTCGGTGCTGCTGACCCGCAGGCCGTCCTGGATTACGGTGTTGGCGGCTTCGACGGTAAACCCATACTTGTCGCCCGCCTCGACCAGGAAGGCGAAATCGCCCGCGCGGTCGCAGCCGAAGCGGAAGTCGTCGCCCACTTCGAGGTGACGCACGCCCAGGCCGTCCACCAGGATGGCTTTGACGAATTCATCGGCGCTGAGTTTGCTCAGGCGCTGATTGAACGCCAGGCACAACACCCGGTCGATGCCTTCGGCAGCCAGCAGCTCGATTTTGTCGCGCAGCCGCGCCAAGCGCGCCGGCGCGGTATCGGGGGCAAAGTATTCGCGCGGCTGTGGCTCGAAGATCACCACGCAGGTCGGCAGGCCAAGTGCTTGGCCACGCTCGCGCAAACGCGCCAGGATTGCCTGGTGGCCGCGGTGAACCCCGTCGAAGTTGCCAATGGTGGCGACACAGCCCCGGTGCTCGGGGCGCAGGTTGTGAAGACCTCGAACCAGCTGCATAACGCGCTTCTTGCTCATAAAGTGGCCGATTATAACCACACCCGGGCGCCGGTGACAGGCAGCAGCGCCCGGGGGTGGCGTGGAATGCGAAAAACCGACGCCTGACGTGCGCTTGGCTTCAGTGCAGGGCCTTGCGGGCGAAATGCCGAGGCCGGAAGCCGCACAGGTACAGGCAGCCGAAATACGTGACGATACCTGCCAGGATCAACGCCCCGAGACGCACGAAGCGCTCGAGCATGCCACCCTGCTCCCAGGCCGGCATATAGTGCATGCCCGCCAGCAATACCGCCGACATCAATGTCACTGCCAACACCAGTTTGAACAGGAACCTGGTCCATCCGGGTTGCGGTTCGAACAGCCCTTGGCTGCGCAGCTTCCAGAACAGCAGGCCGGCATTCAGGCAGGCCCCAAGGCTGATCGCCAGGGCCAGCCCGGCATGTGCCAGCGGGCCGACCAGGGCCAGGTTCAACAATTGGGTGCAGACCAGCGTGAACACCGCGATCTTCACCGGCGTGCGGATATTCTGCTGCGCATAGAAGCCGGGTGCCAGTACCTTGACCAGAATGATCGCCAACAGGCCCACAGAATAGGCAACCAGGGCGCGCTGGGTCATGGCCGCATCGAACGCGCTGAACTTGCCGTACTGGAACAGCGCCACGGTCAGCGGCTCGGCGAGGATGGCCATTGCCAGGGTGCAGGGCAACACCAGCAAAAAGCACAGGCGCAGGCCCCAGTCGAGGATACGTGAGTACTCTTCGCGGTCTTTATTAGCGTAAGTCTTGGCCAGGGTAGGCAGCAGGATGGTGCCCAACGCCACGCCCAGCACGCCGGACGGCAGTTCCATGAGCCGATCGGCGTAGTACATCCACGACACCGAGCCGGCCACCAGGAACGAGGCGAAGATGGTGTTGATGATCAGCGATATCTGGCTGACCGAGACCCCGAGAATCGCCGGCAGCATCTGCTTGAGCACGCGCCATACACCCGTGTCACGCAGGTTCAGGCGGGGCAGCACGAGCATGCCGATCTTCTTCAGCGCCGGCAGTTGATACAGCAGCTGGACCAGGCCGCCCGCCAGTACACCCCAGCCCAACGCCATGATCGGCGGGTCAAAATACGGCGTGAGCACCACGGCGAAAAAGATCATCGCCACGTTCAGCAAGGTCGGGGTGAACGCCGGGACCGAGAAGCGGTTCCAGGTATTGAGGATCGCCCCCGCCAGGGACGACAGCGATATCAGCAATATATAAGGAAACGTCACCCGCAACAGGTCGGTGGTGAGTGCGTATTTTTCGGCACTGTTGACGAACCCCGGCGCGGTCGCCCACACCACCCAAGGCGCGGCAAGGATGCCAACGACGGTGACCAGGGCCAGGACCAGGGTCAGCAGACCGCTGACATAGGCAATGAAGGTACGGGTCGCCTCATCGCCCTGCTGGGTCTTGTACTCGGCCAGGATGGGCACAAAAGCCTGCGAGAACGCACCTTCGGCGAAGATCCGTCGCAGCAGGTTGGGCAATTTGAAGGCGATGAAGAAGGCATCAGTGGCGATGCCGGCACCAAATACACGCGCCAGGATGGTGTCGCGCACAAAGCCCAACACCCTGGAAATCATGGTGATCGAGCTGACCGCGGCCAGAGATTTCAGCAAATTCATCGAAAAGATTCACGTCAGAGACAGAGGACGCTGCAGAGAGCGTTCGAATGTGCGATACTCCCGCGCCTTCGCAGGGGAGCCAAAATTCCCGAGTTTACAGGTCGCGCAGCAGAAAGGAATCTTTCCCTCTTGTTGGCGCACCGCTCGGCGGAACCTTGCAGGTGGCCTTGACATCCGTTCGACTGATCGGCATGATTCGCGGCCTATTTTGTTTGCTATTTACCTAAAGTCTTTCGAGGAGCTCGACGGTGGCCAACACACCTTCCGCCAAGAAACGTGCAAAACAGGCTGAGAAGCGTCGCAGCCACAACGCCAGCCTGCGTTCCATGGTCCGCACCTACATCAAGAATGTAGTTAAAGCCATCGACGCAAAAGACGCTGAAAAAGCGCAAGCCGCTTACGTTCTGGCTGTACCAGTAATCGACCGTATGGCCGATAAAGGTATCATCCACAAGAACAAAGCTGCTCGCCACAAAGGCCGTCTGAATGGCCACATCAAGGCGCTGAAAGAAGCTGCAGCTGCCTAAGCGACATGCTTGTCAAAAAACCGACCCTAGGGTCGGTTTTTTGTTGCCTGCGATCTAACGGTTTACCCGCGCGCTTCTAGCAGGAGCGCCCTTGCCGGGGCGCCCCTCCTGTTGAATCACTTGGTGATCGGGATCTTCGGCGCCCACTGCAGCCACTGATCCTCTGCCTTGTCGAACAGGGCAAAGGTCTGCTGCGGCCGCGCCGGGTTGCCCATCTGCTCGCCATCCGGCGTGGCAAAGGCAATACCGCCATCGATGAGCGTCTCCAGCGATTCGGTACGCACCGTGGCTCCCTTGAACAGCCCCCAATCGAAACCAAACCCGCTGCTGTTCCAGAAGCGGCTGCCACTGCGCACCAAGGCGGCATAGCGCGGCTCGATAAGGATATGAATCAGCACGCGGTCGGCACTCTGGCCCAGCTCGAAGCCTGTCACCTTGCCTACCGCGACCTCACGGTAAGTAACCGGCACACCCGGCTTGATCGAGCCGCGCCGCGGGGCGCTGAGCGTCAACGGCAGGCCAACTTCCGGCCCTGCAACCTGCGGGGCATCGGCCAGGGCAATAAAGTCGCGCTGGGTGCCCTTGTCCTTGGCCGCCGGCTGGACTTCCAGGTACTGCCCACCAATCAAGGTGTCGAGGTTTTCGGTGCGCACCAGGCCCAACGCAGGCTTGACCACCCAGAATTGCGTACCGACGCGTGCAATACGCTCCGCCGCTTCGGTAATGCGTGCCCGCAACATCACGGCCTGCAAGTCTGCAGTCAGGTCGACACTTTCGATGCTGCCGACGTCCAGGCCACGGAAGCGAATCGGCGTACCCGGCTTCAAACCGTCGGCTCGGTCCACACGAATGGTGATCAATGTACCCGCCCGGTTAACCGCCTCCTGGCTCTCATGCAGCCGGAAGCGTGGAATATGGCGCTTGAGCACCACATCGGGCCTTGGCGTGTCGAAGGCGATACCGCCCGCCATGAGCGTCTGCAGGGATTCGCTTTTGATCTTGATGCCCGACAGCCCACCGGTCAGGGTAATGCCACTGACATTCCAGAAGCGCGATGAGCCGTTCACCAGCTTCTCGTACTCCTTCTCTATATGCACACCGATCAGGATGCGGTTGCTGTTGCGCGCAAACTGGTAGCTCTGCACGCTGCCCACCTTCACCTGGCGGTACATCACCGGGCTACCGATTTCCAGCGAGCCCAGGGTATCGGCGAACAGCACCATGTGCAGGCCCGGCGCCTTCAGGTCAAGCGGCGGCGCCTTGGGCCGTGCCTCGAACTCCCGCAGCGGCTTGTCGCCCTTCTCCCCCGGGCGAATGGCAATGTAGTTACCTTTTACCAAGGCCTCCAGGCCGGTAATGCCCGCCAGCGAGATGGACGGCTTGACCACCCAGAACTGCGTACCTTCGACCAGGTAGTCCTCGGTGAGTGGGTCGAGGGTCAGCTCAGCCATGGCGCTGCCCAGGTTGTCTTCCATCTTCAGCGCTTTCAGCGAGCCGACCTGGATGCCCTTGTACATCACCGGCGTGCGACCCGCCTGCAGGCCTTCGTAGTCACTCAGCTTGACCTTGATGCGGATACCGGCCTGGGCTGCATCGAAGTCTTCATACAGGCGAAACGGCAGGCTGGGGTCGGTTGGCGGGCTGTCCTTGCGGTATTCCGGCGTCGCGAAGGCGATGCCACCGGCGACGATGCTCGACAGCGACTCGCTGCGCACCTTCACGCCCGACAGGCTGGCATCGATGCTGATACCGCTGGCGTTCCAGAAACGCGTGTGTTTGCGCACCAGGCTGGCGTAGGCCGGCTGGATGAACACTTTGATCTCGACGGTGTCCTGGTCATCGGAAAGCCGGTAACTCTTCACCCGGCCGACCTGGATCTGCTTGTAGAACACCGGGCTGTCGCGATTGAGCGAACCCAACCGTTCAGCCTTGAGTGTCAGGTGCAAGCCCGGCTCACTGTCAGACAAGGGCGGCGCCGTAGACAAGGCCTTGAAGCGCTTGGCCTTCTCCCCTTCGCCAGGGCTGACGGCGATGTAGTTACCCGAGACCAAGGTTTCCAGGCCGGAAATACCCGCCAGGCTGACGCTTGGCTTGACCAGCCAGAAGCGCGTGCCGGTAGTCAGGTGCGGCTCGGCTGCCTTGTTCATTTCAATGGTGGCAATCACACCCTGGTTGGCACCCTTGGCATCCAGCACCAACGCCGTCACCTTGCCGACCGGCATGCCCTTGTAGATGACTTCGGTCTTGTTGGCGACGATCCCTTCACCTGTGGTAAAGCGAACCTCGATTTCCACGCCCGCATCACGGTAGGCCTGCCATGCCAGCCAGCCCCCGATCATCAACGCGATCAGCGGTAGGATCCAGATGGCCGACCAGTTCGAAGCTGGGCGGGTTTTTGCCGTAGGCAGGTCACTCATGGTCGTCATCCGACTCCGTGTTATCCCAAATCAGTCGGGGATCGAAAGTTAAAGCAGCAAGCATCGTCAGAATCACCACACTGGCGAAGGCGACAGCGCCCAGGTTGGCTTCGACACTGGCAATTCGCCCGAAATTCACCACCGCCACCAGGATGGCGATGACGAAGATATCGAGCATGGACCAGCGCCCAATGAATTCGATAAAGCGGTACATCAGGATCCGTTGGCGCGCCGAAAGCGGCTGGCGGCGCTGAACCGAGTACAGCAGCAAGCCAATACCCACCAGTTTGAAGGTAGGTACCAGAATACTGGCGATGAACACCACGGCAGCGATGGGCACCATGCCGTGCTTGAGCAGGGTAATGACGCCGGACATGATGGTATCGGGGCTACCCTGGCCAAGGGTGCTGACGGTCATGATCGGCAACAGGTTGGCAGGGATGTACAGAATGGAAGCCGCAATCAGCAACGCCCAGGTACGCACGATACTGTTCGGTCGACGGCCATGAACGATGGCCCCACAGCGCGTGCACGTCTGCGAGGCGCTGTCGGCCTCCTGTCTGTTCAATTGGTGACACTCATTGCAGACCAGGATGCCTGCATCAATCGCCCGCATGGAGATCCTCCCCCGAAAGCGCACTCCAGATCTGATGCGGTGACATCACCACTTCGAGCCATACCTGAATCAATAGCAGACTGATGAAACAGAACAGCCCCAACCCCACGGTCAGTTCAGCCAGGTCCACCAGTTTGACGATCGCAACCAGCACGCCCATGAAGTAGACCTCGAGCATGCCCCAGTCGCGCAAGTGGTGATAGATGCGGTAGAACAACAGGCCATAGCTGCGCCCCACATCCAGCCGAATGCTCAGCAGTACCGCCAACTGGCACAGCAGCTTTGCCAAAGGAATGGCCATGCTGCACAGGAAGACCACCACGGCCACGCCGCGCATTTGTGAATTGTACAGGCCCACCACCCCGCTCCAGACCGTATCGTCCGAAGTCTGGCCAAGCAGGTGCAGCTGCATGATCGGCAAAAAATTGGCCGGCACAAAAAGCAGCAATGCCGTCAGTACCAGGGCCAGGCTGCGGTTGACCACATTGTGCCGGTGGGCATAAAGCTCGTAGCCGCAGCGCGGGCACAGGGCTTTTTCATCGTGCTGCAGCACTGGCTTGCGCAGCAACAGGTCGCATTCGTGACAAGCAACGAGTTCGTCCAGCGGCAAGTGGGCCAGTGCTTCGGGTTCGACAGGGTTGGGCATATCGAGCTTCTGAAAGGATGCGTGGGCTCTATTCTAGTGATCTGGCTCGAAATGTGGGAGGCGACTATTGACCGGTTTGAGCCCGGTTTTTGTGCGAGACAAAGACAAAACCCCTACCTGCTTGCGCAGATAGGGGTTTTGCGAAATGAATCTTGACGATGACCTACTCTCACATGGGGAGACCCCACACTACCATCGGCGATGCATCGTTTCACTACTGAGTTCGGGATGGGATCAGGTGGTTCCAATGCTCTATGGTCGTCAAGAAATTCTGTTGCCAGAACGTCCAGATGGACAGCCTAGCGAATTCGGATATGTGATGTTGTGATGTACATTCGAACTTTCGGTTCGTGCGTCTTCACCACCGCAATCTGCAGGAGCAAATTGCTTGGGTGTTATATGGTCAAGCCTCACGGGCAATTAGTATTGGTTAGCTCAACGCCTCACAGCGCTTACACACCCAACCTATCAACGTCGTAGTCTTCGACGGCCCTTTAGGGGATTCTAGATCCCAGTGAGATCTCATCTTGAGGCAAGTTTCCCGCTTAGATGCTTTCAGCGGTTATCTCTTCCGAACATAGCTACCCGGCAATGCCACTGGCGTGACAACCGGAACACCAGAGGTTCGTCCACTCCGGTCCTCTCGTACTAGGAGCAGCCCCTCTCAAATCTCAAACGTCCACGGCAGATAGGGACCGAACTGTCTCACGACGTTCTAAACCCAGCTCGCGTACCACTTTAAATGGCGAACAGCCATACCCTTGGGACCGGCTTCAGCCCCAGGATGTGATGAGCCGACATCGAGG
>NZ_JMIT01000002.1:1144816-1147469 GCF_000731675.1 Pseudomonas capeferrum
CCGCCGTCGATATGAACTCTTGGGCGGTATCAGCCTGTTATCCCCGGAGTACCTTTTATCCGTTGAGCGATGGCCCTTCCATACAGAACCACCGGATCACTAAGACCTACTTTCGTACCTGCTCGACGTGTTTGTCTCGCAGTCAAGCGCGCTTTTGCCTTTATACTCTACGACCGATTTCCGACCGGTCTGAGCGCACCTTCGTACTCCTCCGTTACTCTTTGGGAGGAGACCGCCCCAGTCAAACTACCCACCATACACTGTCCTCGATCCGGATAACGGACCTGAGTTAGAACCTCAAAGTTGCCAGGGTGGTATTTCAAGGATGGCTCCATGAGAACTGGCGTCCCCACTTCAAAGCCTCCCACCTATCCTACACAAGCAAATTCAAAGTCCAGTGCAAAGCTATAGTAAAGGTTCACGGGGTCTTTCCGTCTAGCCGCGGATACACTGCATCTTCACAGCGATTTCAATTTCACTGAGTCTCGGGTGGAGACAGCGCCGCCATCGTTACGCCATTCGTGCAGGTCGGAACTTACCCGACAAGGAATTTCGCTACCTTAGGACCGTTATAGTTACGGCCGCCGTTTACCGGGGCTTCGATCAAGAGCTTCGCTTGCGCTAACCCCATCAATTAACCTTCCGGCACCGGGCAGGCGTCACACCCTATACGTCCACTTTCGTGTTTGCAGAGTGCTGTGTTTTTAATAAACAGTCGCAGCGGCCTGGTATCTTCGACCGGCATGGGCTTACGGAGCAAGTCCTTAACCCTCGCCGGCGCACCTTCTCCCGAAGTTACGGTGCCATTTTGCCTAGTTCCTTCACCCGAGTTCTCTCAAGCGCCTTGGTATTCTCTACCTAACCACCTGTGTCGGTTTGGGGTACGGTTCCCAGTTATCTGAAGCTTAGGAGCTTTTCTTGGAAGCATGGCATCAACCACTTCGTCGCCTAAAGGCAACTCGTCATCAGCTCTCGGCCTTGAAATCCCGGATTTGCCTAAGATTTCAGCCTACCACCTTAAACTTGGACAACCAACGCCAAGCTGGCCTAGCCTTCTCCGTCCCTCCATCGCAATAACTGCAAGTACAGGAATATTAACCTGTTTTCCATCGACTACGCTTTTCAGCCTCGCCTTAGGGACCGACTAACCCTGCGTCGATTAACGTTGCGCAGGAAACCTTGGTCTTTCGGCGTGGGAGTTTTTCACTCCCATTGTCGTTACTCATGTCAGCATTCGCACTTCTGATACCTCCAGCAAGCTTCTCAACTCACCTTCACAGGCTTACAGAACGCTCCTCTACCGCATCACCAAAAGGTGATACCCGTAGCTTCGGTGCATGGTTTGAGCCCCGTTACATCTTCCGCGCAGGCCGACTCGACTAGTGAGCTATTACGCTTTCTTTAAAGGGTGGCTGCTTCTAAGCCAACCTCCTAGCTGTCTAAGCCTTCCCACATCGTTTCCCACTTAACCATGACTTTGGGACCTTAGCTGACGGTCTGGGTTGTTTCCCTTTTCACGACGGACGTTAGCACCCGCCGTGTGTCTCCCATGCTCGGCACTTGTAGGTATTCGGAGTTTGCATCGGTTTGGTAAGTCGGGATGACCCCCTAGCCGAAACAGTGCTCTACCCCCTACAGTGATACATGAGGCGCTACCTAAATAGCTTTCGAGGAGAACCAGCTATCTCCGAGCTTGATTAGCCTTTCACTCCGATCCACAGGTCATCCGCTAACTTTTCAACGGTAGTCGGTTCGGTCCTCCAGTCAGTGTTACCTAACCTTCAACCTGCCCATGGATAGATCGCCCGGTTTCGGGTCTATACCCAGCGACTAAACGCCCTATTAAGACTCGCTTTCGCTACGCCTCCCCTATTCGGTTAAGCTCGCCACTGAATATAAGTCGCTGACCCATTATACAAAAGGTACGCAGTCACCTAACAAAGTAGGCTCCCACTGCTTGTACGCATACGGTTTCAGGATCTATTTCACTCCCCTCTCCGGGGTTCTTTTCGCCTTTCCCTCACGGTACTAGTTCACTATCGGTCAGTCAGTAGTATTTAGCCTTGGAGGATGGTCCCCCCATATTCAGACAAAGTTTCTCGTGCTCCGTCCTACTCGATTTCATTGATAAGAGATTTTCGTGTACGGGGCTATCACCCACTATGGCCGCACTTTCCAGAGCGTTCCACTAATCTCAAACCAACTTAAGGGCTGGTCCCCGTTCGCTCGCCACTACTAAGGGAATCTCGGTTGATTTCTTTTCCTCAGGGTACTTAGATGTTTCAGTTCCCCTGGTTCGCCTCTTGCACCTATGTATTCAGTACAAGATACTCAGCTTATGCTGAGTGGGTTCCCCCATTCAGAGATCTCTGGATCACAGTCTGTTTGCCGACTCCCCAAAGCTTATCGCAGGCTACCACGTCTTTCATCGCCTCTGACTGCCAAGGCATCCACCGTATGCGCTTCTTCACTTGACCATATAACCCCAAGCAATCTGGTTATACTGTGAAGACGACATTCGCCGAAAATTCGCATGCTGCTCAGTTAAGAGCACATCACAAATTTTACCTTAGCCTGATCCACTACCAGTGAAAGTAGTGTTCAGTCTATTTCTATCACATATCCGAATTTTTAAAGAACGATCTGACAAAAG
>NZ_JMIT01000003.1:0-106047 GCF_000731675.1 Pseudomonas capeferrum
GACGCAAGGCCGCTCCTACATTTGTTTCGGGCCCATTATTCCAGAGGCATTGGCGCGCGACCCTTGGGTGCCCGCCTCAATATCGCGTCGTACGAACAAGGCGGTCGCGCGCCAATGCCACAGGCCTCACTGGCCCGAAACAAATGTAGGAGCGGCCTTGCGTCGCGATGCGCCGCGCGGGCGGCGCTCGATCTCATAGGCGCTGAAACTGCTGTGGCGAACACTTCTGCCCCCCACAAACCCAACGACGAGAAAGCCCCCCTACGAAGCCACCCTCCCCCGCCGCCCCACCAACCGCGGCACGCGCCGCGCTACTGCGGGAATCCGCAATACCAACAGCAAGCCACCAATGCCCGCATAGATAGCCCACTCCCGCAGGTCCGAGCGCACAATCCACAGAAAATGCAGCAACCCCAACCCCAGAATCACATACACCAGCTTGTGCAGCTTTTTCCAACGGGCCCCCAACCGCCGCTGGCTGTACCGATTGGAGGTGACCGCCAGGGCCAGCAAACCAAGAAAACCCAGCGCACCCACAAAAATGTAGGGCCGCTTGCGTAGCTCGACAGCCAACTGCCCCCAGTCCAACCCCAGAATAAAGAACAGATAACAAAGGATGTGCAGCACGATATAAGCAAAACACCACAGCCCCAGCTGCCGGCGCACGACGATCCAGCCCGACCACCCGGTCAGCCGCTGCAACGGCGTCATGCACAACGTCACCAGCAAGAACGTCAGCGCACCCAAACCCAGCCGGTCCATCAGGATCTTGCCCGGGTCAGGCCCCAGCAGGCTCATCGCCGCTTCATACAACCACCAAAGCGGCAACGCGCACCCCACTATAAAGATGGCCAGGCGCAACCAGGGATAACGCATCAATAGTTCTTCCGCAGGTCGAGGCCGGTATACAGCGACGCCACCTCATCGGCGTAGCCATTGAACATCTGGGTCTGCCGCACATTGGGGCTGAACAGGCCACTGGGTAAACGGCGTTCACGCGCCTGGCTCCAACGCGGGTGATCGACTTCCGGGTTGACGTTGGCATAGAAGCCATACTCGTCTGGCGCCAGCCCCTCCCAGGTGGTTTGCGGCTGCTCGGCCACCAAGCTGATACGCACGATCGACTTGATGCTCTTGAACCCATACTTCCACGGCACCACCAGCCGCAGCGGCGCGCCATTCTGGTTAGCCAGCTCGCGGCCATACATGCCCACCGCCAGAATCGCCAAGGGGTGCATCGCCTCATCCAGGCGCAACCCTTCTCTATAAGGCCAGTCGATCAAGGCAAAGCCTGAGCGCTGCCCGGGCATGTGCTCCGGGTCCTTCAACGTCTCGAATCGCACGTAGCGCGCTTTCGATGTCGGCTCTACCTGTTTGAGTACCTGAGCCAGCGGGAATCCAAGCCAGGGGATGACCATTGACCAGGCCTCGACACAGCGCAACCGGTAGATGCGCTCTTCGAGCTGATACGGCTTGACGAAGTCTTCGAGGGCATAGCGCCCTGGCTTACCAACCTCGCCATCGACCACCACCGACCACGGCTCGGTCTTCAAGCTATTACCATTGGCCGCTGGGTCGCCCTTGTCAGGCCCAAACTCATAGAAGTTGTTGTACTGGGTCGCATCTTTGAACGGGGTGATGGCCTCGCCCTTGACCGTTACCGCCTGCCATTGCGTGGCAGCCAGCTTGTCGCTGAACCAGCCTGGTGCGGCGCCCGCCTCGACATCAGCGTAACGGCTGGCCTCGGCCGCATGCGCCAGGCCTGGCAGTGCGCCCAGGGCTAGCCCTGCCAGCGAACCACCGAGCAAGCTGCGACGAGAGAGATAGAGACCTTCGGGGGTGATCTCCGATGCATTGCACTCGGACGACCTGGGTAGCTTGATGAGCATGGACGGCTCCACAGCACTGGATAACGGATGTACCAGTAAGACTATGGAGCCGGAGGGTTATTCCATCATTAAATCATTGTCACGACTTACGACGGCGAGACCGCAGCAGGAACTGGATCGGCCCAGACGCCGCGTAGGCCAGGAAGATCAGCAGCAGAATGCGGGGCGGGTCGCTGAAGACCACCGCGAATACCAGCACCACAGCCAGGATAGCCACAAACGGCACGCGCCCTTTGAGGTCGAGCTCCTTGAAGCTGTTGTACTTGATGTTACTGACCATCAGCATGCCGGCAGCCGCAACCAGCAGCGCCACCAGGAACGACAGCTTGGAGCCCTGGATGCCGTAGTCACTGAAGGCCCACACGGTACCTGCAACCACCCCGGCAGCGGCCGGGCTGGCCAGGCCGATGAAGTAACGCTTGTCGGCGGTACCCACCTGGGTGTTGAAGCGCGCCAGCCGCAGAGCGGCTCCCGCCACATAGATGAAGGCGACCATCCAGCCGACCTTGCCCATGTCGCCCAGTGCCCAGCCAAAGGCCAGCAGCGCCGGGGCCACACCGAAGGCGACCATGTCCGACAGCGAATCGTACTCGGCGCCGAAGGCGCTCTGGGTGTTGGTCATGCGTGCTACACGGCCATCAAGGCCATCGAGCACCATGGCAACGAAGATAGCGATGGCGGCGAAGGCGAAGTACTTGCTTGCCTCGCGCGGGTCACCGGCGCTCAGCGCACTCTGCGCGCTCATCGAGTTGATGATGGAATAGAAGCCGGCGAACAGGTTGGCGGTGGTGAACAGGTTGGGCAGCAAATAAATGCCGCGATGCCGGACCTTGCGCCCTTCGGCGTCATGGCCTTCTTCAATGTGCTCATCGACAGGTAGCAGGCTTTCGGCGTCGGAGGGCTTGTTCGGCTCTTCGGGACGTTCGCTCATGTAGGGTACCTTGCAACAGGGTGGAATATGTTCGACACGGGCCTGCGAAACAGGTTCTGACGGCAGGCCACTGGTCTGCTTTATACCAGATGCCGGCTGCCTAAACGAAAAAACGCGGCCGAAGCCGCGTTTTTCATGTTGCGAGAAACTTAGTTCTTGGCTTTGTCGACGATCTTGTTCGCCGAGATCCAAGGCATCATCGAGCGCAGTTGCTCGCCGATGACTTCGATGCCGTGGGCAGCGTTGTTGCGGCGCTTGGCGGTCATCGATGGGTAGTTGGTGGCACCTTCGGAGATGAACATCTTCGCGTACTCGCCGTCCTGGATGCGCTTCAGAGCGTTGCGCATGGCCTTGCGGGATTCTTCGTTGATGACTTCTGGGCCGGTGACGTACTCACCGTACTCGGCGTTGTTCGAGATCGAGTAGTTCATGTTGGCGATGCCGCCTTCGTACATGAGGTCAACGATCAGCTTCAGCTCGTGCAGGCACTCGAAGTAGGCCATTTCTGGCGCGTAGCCCGCTTCGACCAGGGTTTCGAAACCGGCTTTGACCAGCTCGACGGTACCGCCACACAGAACAGCCTGCTCACCGAACAGGTCGGTTTCAGTCTCGTCCTTGAAGGTGGTTTCGATGATGCCGGTACGGCCGCCACCGACGCCTGCAGCGTAGGACAGCGCAACGTTTTTGGCGTTGCCGGAAGCGTCCTGGTAGATAGCGATCAGGTCAGGGATGCCGCCGCCTTTGACGAACTCGGAACGCACGGTGTGGCCCGGGGCTTTCGGCGCGATCATGATCACGTCGAGGTCGGCACGCGGAACAACCTGGTTGTAGTGGATAGAGAAGCCGTGGGAGAAGGCCAGGGTGGCGCCTTTCTTGATGTTCGGCTCGATCTCGTTCTTGTACAGAGCGCCTTGGAACTCGTCCGGGGTCAGGATCATGACCAGGTCGGCAGCAGCGACAGCGGTAGCCACGTCGGCAACTTTCAGACCGTGGGCTTCGGCCTTGGCAACGGTGGCCGAGCCTTTACGCAGACCGACGGTAACGTCTACACCGGAGTCTTTCAGGTTGCACGCCTGGGCGTGGCCTTGGGAACCGTAACCGATGATGGCGACTTTCTTACCCTGGATGATGGAAAGGTCGCAGTCTTTATCGTAGAAAACTTTCATGAAAATACCCCTGGTTATATCTCGGCCCCTGCGGAGCCATCGCTAATTTTTGAATTTAGATGCTGAGCACTTTGTCGCCACGGGCAATGCCGGTGACGCCACTGCGCACGGTTTCGAGAATCGATGCGGTGCCGATGGCCTGGATGAAGCTGTCCAGTTTGTCGCTGGTGCCGCTCAGTTGCACGGTGTACACACTGGCGGTCACATCGACGATCTGGCCACGGAAGATATCCGTGGTGCGCTTGATTTCGGCGCGCTGGGCTCCGGTGGCCTTGACCTTGACCAGCATCAGTTCGCGCTCGATATGAGCGCTTTCCGACAGGTCGACAAGCTTCACCACTTCGACGAGCTTGTTCAGGTTCTTGGTGATCTGCTCGATCACTTCGTCATGGCCAACGGTGGTCAGCGTCAGACGCGACAGGGTCGGGTCTTCGGTCGGCGCCACGGTCAGGCTTTCAATGTTGTAGTTACGCTGGGAGAACAGGCCAACGACGCGAGACAAGGCACCGGGTTCGTTTTCCAGCAGCAGGGAAATGATGTGCCGCATATCAGGTACGCTCCGTCTTGCTCAGCCACATGTCACGCATCGAGCCATCCTTGATCTGCATCGGATAGACGTGCTCGGTACGGTCAACCGCGATGTCGATGAACACCAGGCGGTCTTTCATCGCAAACGCCTCTTCCAGCTTCGGCTTGAGGTCCTTCAGGCTGGTGATGCGGATACCCACATGGCCATAGGCCTCGGCCAGCTTGATGAAGTCAGGCAGCGACTCGACATAGGAGTGCGAATGACGGCCGTTGTACGCCATGTCCTGCCACTGGCGGACCATGCCCAATACACCGTTGTTCAGGTTGACGATTTTTACCGGCAGGCCGTACTGCATGCAGGTAGACAGCTCCTGGATGTTCATCTGGATACTGCCTTCGCCAGTGACGCACGCCACGTCCTGATCCGGGAAGTTGAGCTTGACGCCCATGGCCGCCGGGAAACCGAAGCCCATGGTGCCCAGGCCACCGGAGTTGATCCAGCGGTTAGGCTTGTTGAAGCGGTAGTACTGCGCCGCGAACATCTGATGCTGGCCAACGTCGGAGGTGACGAAGGCATCGCCCTTGGTCACTTCGCACAGGGTTTCGATCACGGTCTGCGGCTTGATGACGCTGCCGTCCCCTTTGTTGTAAGGGAAAAGGTCGCCATCGCCACGCCACTCGTCAATCTGCTTCCACCAGGCTTCTGCGGCGGCCTTGTCAGGCTGCTCGCCGATTTCCTTGAGGATGCCGAGCATCTCGTTCAAGACGCTGTCGACCGGGCCCACGATAGGCACGTCGGCCTTGATCATCTTGGAAATCGACGCCGGGTCGATGTCGATGTGGATGATCTTGGCATTCGGGCAGAACTTGGCCGGGCCGTTGACCACGCGGTCATCGAAGCGCGCGCCGACGGCGAAGATGACGTCGGCATTGTGCATGGCCATGTTGGCCGTGAAGCTGCCGTGCATGCCGAGCATGCCGACGAACTGACGGTCGGTACCCGGGTAGCTACCCAGACCCATGAGGGTATTGGTAACCGGCAGGTTCAGCGACTTGGCGATTTCGGTCAGGGCTTCGGAGCCACCGCCGAGGATCACGCCACCACCGGCATAGACAATGGGGCGCTTGGCAGCCAGCAGCATCTCGGCGGCCTTGCGGATCTGGCCGGAGTGGCCACGTACCGCCGGGCTGTAGGAGCGCAGCTTGACCTTCTTCGGATAGACGTACTCGAACTTCTCGGCCGGGTTGGTCATATCTTTTGGAATGTCGACCACGACCGGGCCGGGACGGCCGGATTGCGCCAGATAGAAGGCTTTTTTCAGAACTTCAGGGATCTCGGTGGCATTCTTGATCATGAAGCTGTGCTTCACGATCGGCCGCGAGATACCGATCATGTCGGTTTCCTGGAAGGCATCGGTACCCACCATGGTGCTAGGCACCTGGCCGGAGAGGATGACCATCGGAATCGAATCCATGTAGGCGGTGGCAATGCCGGTGATGGCATTGGTCGCACCCGGGCCGGAGGTTACCAGCACCACACCGGCCTTGCCGGTGGCACGGGCGTAGCCGTCCGCCATATGGGTCGCAGCCTGTTCGTGACGAACCAGGATGTGTTCGACTTCCGGTTCCTTGAACAGGGCGTCGTAAACATGAAGAAGAGCACCGCCAGGGTACCCGTAGATGTGCTTAACGCCTTCGTCACGCAAGAAGCGGACGACCATCTCAGCGCCAGATAAAAGCTCCACGTTGTTCACCTCTAAAACGCCAGAATACCGTCCCTAGTGGACGGGTCTTAATAGGTTTACTGCCAAGCAGAGCACGAGCGAACGTCAGCACTGACTGAGCAAGTATTGGGAGCGCCCCAGAGTGTTGCGGGGTTTTCCCACCCAGCGCGAGGTAACGCGTTGCGGGGTGTTACAGGTCGGCGCGGGTGTGCGCCTCATGATCTGCTTAGCGGGTCTGCTTCTGGCAGTCCCTCTACAGCGGAAGTTGGATTCTTGTGATTTGGCGGCTACAAGTCAAGAAAAATTATTGCCAATTTTTCCTCAAGATGAATTCCTGCCACCACTAAAAAGGATACCAGCAGCAGAATTAATAAGATTTCCATAAAAAAGGGCCACAATCTGCGGCCCTTGAAGGAAAAAGAGAAGAAATCAGGCTCAAGCAGCGATCAATTGATCGAACTCTGCTAGCAGGCGCCGTAGCTCGCGACTCTGCTCCGGGCGATCGGTGAACACCGTTTCGGCCATTACCAGAATGCCCGACGCGTTAGGCAGCGGCTGGCCTAGCTCAATGATGATCTTCATGCGCGGCAGGAAGATCCATTGCAGCCACTGCTCCAGGCTCATGGTGTCGACCGCGAAGGGCACGGTGCTGGCCAGCGCTTCATCGCTGGGCGGCTCATCGCCCCACCAGCCCTGCACCTTCAGTTCACGCTCGATCAGCAGCAGGTGGTCGGCGATGTCCAAAATGCGTTGCTCGATCATTACGAGTTCACCCGTGCCTTCTGCCGCGCCAGCGCCGCACCGGCACTGTCACCTTGCTTCTCGCGGGCCTGGGCGATGGTGTTCCACAGTTCGGCCTGCAGGTCAGGGCGGCCATTGGCATAGGTCAGGGCTCGGCGGGCCAACTGCTCGGCCTGCGCGGCATCACCCTGGGCCAGGCGCACCTGGGCCAGGCGGAACAGCACCTGCGGTTCGCGCGGCGCGATACGCTGCGCACGCTCCAGGCTCGACGAAGCACCATTGAAGTCGCCACTGCCCTGTTGTTGCTGGGCAGTGGTCAACAGCGCCAGCACTGGCCCGTCGAGCTGTTCATCGGCAGACAGCCCACCGGCTGCCGCAGTGCTACGCGGAATACCGGTCGGCGCGCTACTGGCTTTCGCCGGGCTGTTCATCGACGCGATGTCGAACGGTTCGTCGGCAATCGGGTTGGGGTTGGTGGTCATCGGCCCGGTGGAGACCGGGCCAGGGGTAATCGGCATGGCGCTGATCGGTGCCGCCCCATTGGCGGCCGGGAACGTCTGGATGCCCGAGGCACCGGCCCCCTGCGGAATCATCACGGTCACGCCGGAGTCCTCAGGCAGCGTTTGCGCTTGTGAGGTGCCGCTGTTCATGCCAGCCGCCGAGCGGTTGGCCGTTACGCGTTCACTGTTGGACACGCGCGTGCTCGAGTCGACCACCGGGATATTGCCACGCTGGACGCTGGAGCAACCCTGAAGCACAACCAACGCCGTCAAGGCAGGAAACAGCCACTTATTCACTTCACACCTCATCAATGCAGCTCGCGCTTAATTCATCCAGCCTTTGACCCAGTCCATGACCGATTCTGCCGGATTCTGCTCACCGCCACAGGTTGCCCCGGCGGGCGGTTCGCTGCCGCGAATATACGGCATCTGCACCGCTCCCGGACAGCTGCCATCGGAACCTTGCCCGCTGTACGGGTCGATCCAGGCTTGCACGATGTTGTCCGGCTGCGGCATGTCCAGCGGCAACGGGTCGGCCTTCTTCATGAAGCTGGTCCAGACCTGCAGGGCGCCAGTGGCACCGGTGAACGGCGTCTTGCCGTTATCATCGCGGCCCATCCACACCACCGCCAGCAGGTCCTGGCTGAAGCCGGAGAACCAGCTGTCACGCGAGTCGTTGCTGGTACCGGTCTTGCCGGCCAGGGTGAGCGAACGGGGCAACACGTTGTACACCGAACGGCCGGTACCTTCGCGCATCACCCGTTGCATGGCGTTCTGCACCAGGTAGATGGAACCCGGGTCGAAGGTTTGCTGAATCTGGAACGGGTAGCGCTTGAGCGGTTCGCCCTCGGCGGTCAGCACGCTGCGGATACCGCGCATCGGCGTGTTGAAACCACCGTTGGCAATCGTCTGGTACATGGTCGCGACCTGCATCGGCGACATGCCACCGGCCCCCAGCAGCATCGCCGGGAAGGCTGGCCAGTCGACATTCACGCCCAGCCGACCAATGGTCTTGATCACATTGGGCACGCCCACTTCCAGGCCGAGCTTGGCCGTCGACAGGTTGTAGGAGTTGGCCAGGCCCTGGTACAGATAAATGGTGCCATGGGGCCGGCGGTCATAGTTCTGCGGGCGCCAAACCTGGCCGTTGGCCCCTTTGACCGAGAACGGCTCGTCCTGTATCCAACTGGTCAGGGTGTATTTGCTGGGCTGCTCCAGGGCGGTCAGGTACACCGCCGGCTTGACCAGCGAACCGATCGGCCGCACTGCGTCGATGGCCCGGTTGAAGCCGGCAAAGCCCGACAGACGGCTGCCGATCAGCGCTTGGACTTCCCCGGTTTCCGGGTTGGTCACGACCATCGCCGACTCGACCTCGTCAGCCCCCTTGCGCCCGGCCAGGCGCTTGAAGGTCTCGTTCATCGAGGTTTCGGCCTTCATCTGCAGGATCGGGTCGAAGCTGGTGAAGATACGCAGGCCTTCTTCGGTCAAGTCTTCGTCGCGGTAGTCCTGGCGCAACTGGCGCTTGACCAGGTCGAGGAACGCCGGGAACGAGCTGTCTGCCAGGCTGCCGCGCTTGGTCACGCCCAGCGGCATCTTCTTCGCCGCCTCGATCACGTCCTTGCTCGCCACGCCCTGCTCGGCCAGCAGGTCGAGCACCAGGTTACGACGGGCCAGGGCGCGGTCAGGATAACGCCGCGGGTTGTAGTAGGACGGCCCCTTGACCATGCCCACCAGCAAGGCGATCTGGTGCAGCTTGAGCTCTGACAGCGGTTGGCTGAAGAAGAACTGGCTGGCCAGGCCGAAGCCATGCACCGCACGCTGGCCGTCTTGGCCGACGAATACCTCGTTGAGGTAGGCCTCGAGGATCTCGCGCTTGTCGTAATGCAACTCCAGCAGCACGGCCATCATCGCTTCAGTCAGCTTGCGGCTGAGGCTGCGCTCGCTGGTGAGGTAGAAGTTCTTCACCAACTGCTGGGTCAGGGTACTGCCGCCCTGGCGCATGGCCCCGGACGAGGTGTTGACCCACACCGCACGGGCGATGGACTTGGGCGACACGCCAAAGTGGCTGTAGAAGTCGCGGTCCTCGGTTGCCACCAGGGTTTCGAGCAGGTACGGCGGCACCTGATCGATCTTGATCAGGATGCGGTCTTCGAGGTTTTTCGGGTAAATGCCGCCGATCATCAACGGCTCCAGGCGTACCACATCGAGCTTGCCGTTGTTGGCGCCGGAAAGCCCGGCGACATAATCGCCAGAGAAGCGCACGCGCACGAACTGCGCTGGCTCCATCCCTTCGTAGAACTGAAAACCACGGGTATTGAGGTCGACGGTATTACCGTTGACTGCCGCTGCGCCCGGGCCGTTGGCCGCGCTTTCACGGCGATAGCCAAGGGCGTCGAGTTCGGTGAGGAAGTCGTTCTTGCTCAGTTTTTGGCCGACGAACAGCTCCAGCGGCCGGGCATACACCTTGGCCGGGATGGTCCAGCGCTTGCCGGAGAACTTTTCCTGGACGACAGCATCGAGGTAAACCGCGAAGCCGGCGATGATCACCAGGCCGACCAGGCTGAGCTTCAAAGCCCAGCCCAGCCAGGCGCGAGAGCGGCCGGTCGGGCGTTTCTGAGGGGTACGAGCGTTTCGAGTTCGAGTCATGGCGGCGGATTATACGCACTTTGTAAAGGCTGGGCAGGCGCCCCCGGCGGTATGCAGGGACGGCACCATTGACCATAATGGCGCATTCGAATTCCCTGCCCTCGGAAGGATTTCCCGTGAGCCAAGCTCTTATTACTGCGTTGCAGAACCCAGCCCTCTACCCTCACCCCGTGGATGGGTTCCAACTCATCGAGACGCATATCTCCTGGGTCCTGCTGACTGGCGAGTACGCCTACAAGGTCAAGAAGCCAATGAACTTCGGCTTCCTCGACTTCACCCGCCTGGATCAGCGCGCGCATTTCTGTAACGAAGAATTGCGCCTGAACCAGCGCCTGACCGAAGACCTGTACCTTGAAGTGCTGCCGATCACCGGCAGTGCCGAAGCCCCGCAAATCGGCGGCGAGGGCGAGGCCATCGAGTACGCACTGAAGATGCGCCAGTTCCCCCAAGGGCAGATGCTCAGCACCTTGCAGGCCAACGGCGAGCTCAACGCCGAGCACATCGACCAGATGGCCCGGCAGGTTGCCGAATTCCACCTGCAGACGCCCAAGGTGCCGGCAGAGCAACCTTACGGCTCACCTGAAAGCGTGATGGCCCCGGTCGAGCAGAATTTCGAACAGATCCGCCCATTCCTCACCGACAAGGCCGACCTGCAGCAACTGGACAACCTCCAGGCCTGGGCACGTAGCAGCTTCGAGCGGCTCCAAGGCCTGTTCGCGGCCCGCAAGGCCAATGGGTTCACCCGTGAATGCCACGGTGACATCCACCTGGGCAACGCCACCGTGATCAACGGCAAGGTGGTGATCTTCGACTGCATCGAGTTCAACGAACCGTTCCGCATGACCGACGTCTGGGCCGACACCGGCTTCCTGGCCATGGACCTGGAAGACCGTGGCCTCAAGTGCCTGGCCCGGCGCTTCGTCAGCCAGTACCTGGAACTGACCGGCGATTATGAAGGCCTGGAAGTGCTGAACTTCTACAAGGCCTACCGCGCCTTGGTGCGCGCCAAGGTGGCGCTGTTCAGCATGCCGGCCGACGCCGATGGCGTGCAACGCGCCACGACCCTGCGCACCTACCGCAACTACGCCAACCTGGCGGAAAGCTACAGCGCCATCCCTTCGCGGCTGCTGGCCATCACCCATGGCGTCTCGGCAGTGGGCAAGAGCCACGTGGCGATGCGCCTGGTCGAGGCCCTGGGCGCGATCCGCGTACGCTCCGATGTCGAGCGCAAGCGCCTGTTCGGCGAACAGCAGCAAGCAAACGTCGGCCAGCTGACTGCCGGCATCTATGACCAGGATGCCAGTGCCGCCACCTACCAGCGCCTGCACGAGGTAGCGGAGACGGTATTGCGCGCGGGCTTCCCGGTCGTGCTGGATGCCACCTACCTCAAGCGTGAACAGCGCCAGGCGGCGGCGGATGTCGCCAACCAGACGGGCGTCCCCTTCTTGATCCTCGATTGCCACGCACCGGAAGCGGTCATTGCCAGCTGGCTGGCCCAGCGCCAAGCCGCAAACAGCGACCCGTCGGACGCCACCCTGGAGGTGGTCAAGGCGCAACAGGCCAGCCGTGATGCGTTGAGCGAGGAAGAACTGCTGGTCAGCAAGCGCGTCGACACCCAGGAAGGTGCCAGCATGGACCAGGTGATCGAACAGGTGCGTCAGCGCTTGCCGGGCCTGTAATCCTCGCAGGGCCCCTGTGGTAGCGGGTAAACCCGCACCACTGGGGCCCTGCCACACCAAAAGAGGCGGCTACTGAAAAGCCAGGAGGCCCCGTATTCAGGGCTGTTCGTCGCCACAGATGGCAAAAAGCCGCGCATTTTCCAAGCCCCGCTACACTCCTCTCTGACCTGCTCGCGATTTATCCCCAAGACCCGTTCAGCCATCGCAAGGAGGCTCGATGAACGATGAATTGCAGCATCTGAAGAATCTTGGCAAGACCTCTGCGCAGTGGTTGCACGCAGCCGGTATCCACAGTGCGTCGGATTTGCGCCGCCTGGGCGCGGTGGGTGCGTACCAGGCGGTAAAAACGCGAGGGTTCCGGGCCTCTAAAGTGCTGTTGTACGCCATAGAAGGCGCGTTGCTGGACATGCACTGGAATGATTTGCCGATCGAACGAAAGGAAGCGCTCAATCAACAACTGGCTGAAAAAAGACCTCCGCAAAAAAATTCAAAATAAACCTGTGCAGGGGATTGACTCCGAAATGAGAATCGTTATGATTATCACAACTGGTCGCGAGACTGGTTGGATAAACTGAAAGCCCCTGGTTCGGACTCTCAGATTATCTCCTCATCAGGCTAATCACGGTTATTGACCCGGCTTTTTGCCGGGTCTTTTTTTGCCTGTCGTTTGGCCTTACTGACGCAGTTGAGCGCAATAGTCCTGCTCAGGCACCGCCGCCGTGAACCAGACATAGTCGGCCATACCCGCCTCGACCTCTTCCCCCACCTCGGCCAACAGCACGACCGCGCTGCGCCCCTGCGCCCCGAGGTCGGCCAGATGCAACGGCACCCCCAGGTCCTTGCGTACGTGGTAAGCGCCCGCCAACAGCAAGGCGGGCTGCGGTGCCGCCATCAAGCGTTCGGCCATGCGCCGGTCACGTTGCTGCTGGACCGCAAGCATGGCTGGCAACTGGCTTTGCGGTAGCAGGCCGCAGTGCCCGGTACGCACCTGCTCAAGCAGCGCGGCCTTCACCCCTGGGGCATTGGAACGCGCGCCCGACAACGGCGCCGGCTGGCGATAGGCTTGGCGCATCTGAGCGGGCGAAAGGTTGGCGGCCAACAGCGCAATGTCGCCCTGCAAAGCGTGCGTCGCAATAGGCCCGTACAGCTGCCAGTCCCAGCCATCCTCCCAGGCCAGTGCCTTGGGCAGGTCCGCAGGCAGCGTTTGCTGCGCCTCAAGTCTGTCGACAAGCGGCTGCTGCTCGGGCTGCAGCATCTCCATCAGCAGGCTGCCCTGGGGGCGCTGAGCCTGCAGGGCGCGCAACAGCCACAACTGCAACGCATGATGATCGGGGTTGTCATGCTTCTCCCCTACCAGTACACGTGGCGCGTCGGCCAACTGCCTGATCAGTTGCTCAGGGCTGATGAGCCGGCCGCTGGCCAGGTCCGTGATTTGCCCAAGCTGGGCGTGGGCACGCCCTTCGGGGCTCTGCCAGCCCGGTAACGGCGGCAGGCTGGCCTGGCACCCCGCCAACGCCAGCACCAGGCACAGCGCAAGACCGGACAGCAACGGATGGCGCATCGGCAATGCCTCCTAGTGTGGTGTTTCACAAATGCCGCTGAAAATCTGAGCTAGGCTCTGTAGAAGCCAACTCTCCAAGGGCATCGACATGGGCCGACCAGCAACCGTCATTACCCTTTCCGAAACTGAAAAGTCGGAACTGCTACGCTGGATCAAACTTCGCAAAGGCGCTCAGGATGCCCGCCTGCGCGCAGAGATAATTCTCGGCTGTGCCGCAGGCGAATCAGGCAATGACATCGCTCAGCGCTTAGGCACGAGCAAGGATGTGGTTTCGCGGTGGCGTCAGCGCTTCTCTAAGTTGGGGCTGCTGGGGCTGAACGATGAACCGCGCTCTGGCCGGCCTCGCACTATTTCCGATGAGCAAGTTCAGCAAGTGGTAAACCAAGTGCTGCAAGGTAAGCCCGACGACTCCAGTCATTGGAGCACGCGACGGATGAGTCGTGAGACGGGCCTGTCTCCTGCAAGCGTGATGCGCATCTGGCACGCGTTCGGGATCAAGCCGCACTTGGAAAAGACCTTCAAGCTTTCCACTGATCCGTTGTTTGTCGACAAGGTTCACGACATCGTTGGGCTCTACTTGAACCCACCCGAACGAGCCTTGGTGCTTTGCGTTGATGAGAAGAGCCAGATCCAAGCGCTGAACCGCACGCAGCCGGGCCTACCGCTTTCCCCAGGTAACCCAGCAACCCGCACACATGACTACAAACGACACGGAACGACCTCGCTGTTCGCAGCCCTGGATGTGGCAACCGGTGAGGTGATTGGCCGACTCAAACGACAACATCGCAGTACCGAGTTTCTCGCCTTCCTAAGGGAGATCGATGTGTCAGTGCCTGCCGATATGCCGATCCATCTGATCATGGACAATTACGCGACTCACAAGACCGACAAAGTCAGGGCGTGGCTTGCGGCGCGACCGCGCTACAACATCCACTTCACGCCGACCTCGGCATCTTGGCTGAATCTGGTTGAGCGGTTTTTCTCAACGCTGAGCGAGAAGTGGATCAAGCGGCAGGCACATGTCAGCGTTAAAGATCTGGAGGCGTCGATCGAGTACTACCTGGAAACCTACAACCAGAACCCGAAGCCATTTCGGTGGCACAAGAAGGCCGATGACATCCTTGCCTCAGTCGCTCGCGCGGCGCGAGCGCTGGGCAAATGATTTTCAGTGGTATTTCTGAAACACCACACTAGGCTCTATACGAAAAGTTTTGTGGGAGCGGGCTTGTCCCGCGATGGAGTGCGAAGCGCTCCTGTACCCGATATTAAATAGTGTCAAAGACGCCGCGAATTCAGGCTTTGCTGCCGCGTTGCGGCAGATCGCGGGGCAAGTCGGATCGCCGCACCGCCGCTCCCACAATGATGAATGACCATACTTTTCGTACAGAACCTAACGCGTGATGATCAGCGGGTGGCCGCGCTCGGGGTGCGCCTGCACCAGCACATCGATGCCGAACACCGCCTTCAGTGCCCCCGGCGTCAACACCTCCTGGGGTGATGCAAGGGCATGGCAGCGGCCCTGTTCGAGCAGCAGGATACGATCACAGTAGCGTGCCGCCAGGTTCAGGTCATGCAGGATCACCAGCACCGCAGCGCCGCGATCAGCGAAACGCCGCACCGCTTGCAGGGTCGTGTGCTGGTGCAGTGGGTCGAGCATCGAGGTCGGTTCGTCAAGCAGCAGTGTAGTGCCCTGCTCACCTGGCCACAGCTGGGCCAGCACGCGGGCCAGGTGTACCCGTTGCCGCTCACCGCCCGACAATGCCAGGTAGCTGCGCCCCAGCAGGTGCCAGGCATCCGCCGCACGCAAGGCCGCTTCGACGATCTCGGCGTCGCGCAGCTGGCCGCTGCCATGGGGCATCCGCCCCATCGCCACCACCTCTTCGACCCTGAACGAAAAGCCCAGGCTGGACACCTGCGGCAGCACCGCCAGGCGCTGTGCCCGCGCCTGCCCGGCCCAGTCAGTCAATGGCCTGCCCTGTAGCGTCACTCGCCCCTGGCCGGGGGCCAGTTCGCCACACAACACCCCCAGCAGGCTGCTCTTGCCCGCGCCATTGGGGCCGAGCACACCCACGACCTGCCCCGGGGTCAGTTGCAGGTGGATGTCATGCAGCACTTCATTGCTGCCCCGCCGCAGGTGCAGGCCCTCGACTTGCAACATCAGCTACGCCCTCGAATCAGCAGGACCAGGAAAAACGGCGCACCGATGAGGGCGGTGACGATACCGATCGGCAGCTCGGCCGGCGCCAGCACCAGCCGCGCCACCAAGTCGGCGAACAGCATCAGCACACCGCCGGCCAGCAGCGAGGCGGGCAACACCACCCGATGGTCGGGCCCTGCCAGCAATCGCACCAGGTGCGGCACCACCAGGCCAATGAAGCCGATCAGCCCGGCGGCGGCCACCGCCGCACCCACCCCCAAGGCGGTACAGAACACCAGTTCGCGCTTGAGCCGCTCCACTTCGATACCCAGGTGCCGCGCCTCCGATTCACCCAGCAGCAAGGCATTCAGCGCCCGCGCCCGACGTGGCAACCACAGCGCCACGCCCCCGGCCACCATCAGCAGCGGCCACAACCGCTCGTAGCTGGCGCCATTGAGGCTGCCCAGGTTCCAGAAGGTCAAGGTGCGCAAGGTGGCATCATCGGCCAGGTAAGAGAACAAGCCCACCGCTGCGCCGCCCAATGCGGTCATCGCCACGCCGGCCAGCAACATCGTGGCGACATTGGTCTGGCCGTCACGCCGCCCCAGGCGATAGACCAGCGCGGTCACCCCCAGGCCACCGATAAAGGCACACAGCGACAACAGATAGGGCGCGAGCACATCGGGCATGCCGCCAAACCAGCTGCCACCGACGATGGCCACCGCAGCGCCCATCGCCGCCCCGGCAGCGACCCCCACCAGCCCCGGGTCGGCCAGCGGGTTGCGGAACAGCCCCTGCATGGCCACGCCGGACAGCGCCAGCACCGCCCCGACCGCCAGCCCCAGCAAGGTGCGCGGCAGGCGGATCTGGCCGAGGATCATCTCGGCCTGCTGCAGGTCATCACCCGCCACGGGCAGCCCCAACAAACGCAGGCCCGCGCGCAAGGTATCGAACAGCGGCAGGCTGACCGGCCCCAGGGCCAGGGACAACCACACCGCCAACAGGCACAACAGGCTCAGGCAGACGATCAGTGTGCGTGGCTGAACGCGCTGCTTCATTGCGCGAAGCTGGCCTTGGCTGCTGGGTAGAAGGCCCCAGCCAACGTGCGCAGGGACGCCGGCAAGCGTGGCCCAAGGCCGCCCACCAGCAGCGTCGGGTCGAGTGACACCAGGCGCTGCTCACGCACCGCACGGGAGGCCGCCAGCGCCGGGTTCTCCTTGAGCAACGCCTGCAGCGCCTGCTCATCGGCCAACGCACGGTCGGAAAACACCACCACGTCCGGGTCCAGCGCTGCCAGCGCTTCGCTGGAGAAGTTCTTGTAGCCTTGGTGCTCCGCCAGGTTGCGCGCCCCGGCCTGTCGCAGCAGCCAGTCGCCCGCGGTGCCTTGGCCAGCGATCAACGGCTTGGCACCGGCATGGCCAACCAGCAGCAACACGCCGGGCGCCTTCTGGCCCACCTGGGCTTGCTTGACCTCGGCCTGCAGCCCATCCAGCTGCTGGCGATAGCCTGTTGCCAGCGCAGTGGCTTGTTGCTCTGCACCAAGCAATTGCCCCAGGTGCCTGAGGTTTTCATCGACCGCGTCGAGTTCGGCCTTGCTCGAGAACAGTTCAACCCGCACGCCCGCCTTGCGGATCTGCGCCAGCACCGGTGGCGGCCCCATCTCTTCGGTACCCACCAACACATCAGGACGCAGGCTCAGAACGCCTTCGGCGGACAACTGCCGCTGATAACCGACACTCGGTAGCGCCTTCAGCGACTCGGGGTGTTGGCTGGTGGTATCGACGCCAACCAGGTGCGCTTCGCCGCCCAGCGCACTGACCCATTCGCTAAGCGCGCCACCAGCGCTGACCCAACGCTGCGGCAGTTCGGCAGCCAGGGCCTGGGTAGACAGCACTAAACCTGCGCACAGGGCGATCAGGGCGACGGGGCGGCGCATCATCGGATTTCCTTCTGAAGGCGGGCCGCGCGCCTTGTGGCGGGCGGCGGAACTGCGCACCATAGACGGCTGGGCGCAGCGAATGCGGGAAATTTGATAATTATTCGCATTGAAGCGTCAAGCCATCACGTGTTTCACGAGTCTTCCTTGCCATGCACTTGCTTTGTACTTCCAGCTCATTGGCCGAGGGCCACAGCCGCGCCTTCAGCGTAGACGGCGTCGACCTGCTCGGCGTCCGCCGCCAGGGCCAGGTGTACCTTTATCGCAACCGCTGCCCACACCGGGGCACCCCCCTGAACTGCGCAACCGATGCGTTTCTCGATGACAGCGCCAGCCTGATTCACTGCGCCCATCATGGCGCCTTGTTTCTTATAGAGAGCGGCGAATGCGTGGCTGGGCCTTGCGAGGGCGATGCGCTGCAGGCCCTGGGCTGCCACGAAGACAGCCAGGGCATCTGGCTCACGGGTTGAGCAACACGGGCAATGGGCGGTTGATGACAATGCGTTCGGCATCCAGATGGGTGCCGTAGGCCAGCACCTCGACCCCTTCAGCCACGGCGGCGCGCAACGCCTCGGCATAGGCCGCGTCGATTTCCTCGGCTGGGCGCACCGCTCCGACCCCGGTCAGGTTCACACAATAAAGCTGCACGGCACGAACACCATTGCGGGCCAACGTCGCCAGCTCGCGCAGGTGCTTGGCGCCGCGCTGGGTGACGGCATCGGGAAATGCCGCAACATCAGTGTCGGGGTAGCCCAGGGTCACGCTCTTGACCTCGACATAGGCCGGGCCGCTGTCGAACTCCAGGCGAAAATCGATGCGGCTGCCCTCTTCGCCATAGGCCACTTCGCGCCTGAGCGCCGTGAAGCCGGCCAGCTCGCTGATCACCCCGGCCCGCAACGCCTCTTCAACCAGTGCGTTGGCGCGCCCGGTGTTCACGCAGGCCAGCCGCCCCTGTGGCGTTTCGCTGATTTCCCAGGTGCCGGGCAGCTTGCGCTTGGGGTCGTTGGAGCGGCTGAACCACACCTGCCCGCCTTCGCGCATGCAGTTGAGCATGGAACCGGTGTTGGGGCAGTGAATGGTCAACTGCTCGCCACTGGCCAGTTCGATGTCCGCCAGAAACCGTTTGTAGCGACGCAGCAGGCGCCCCTGCTCGAGTGGAGGGAAGAATGCCATCAGCCTTGCCAACTGCGCAGGCCGCGAGCGATACGCTGCACCGCCTGCTCCAGGCGCGGCAGGCTCTGGGTGTAGGCAAAGCGCACGTGATGCCCTGCCAGGTGGCGGCCAAAGTCCAGCCCAGGGGTAAACGCCACGTGCTCGGTTTCGAGGAAGTGCCGGCAGAAGGCGAAGGCATCGCCGCCGAAGGCGCTGATGTCGGCATACAGATAGAAGGCCCCCTGGGGCTCCACGGCAATGCCGAAGCCCAGCTCGCGCAGGGCCGGCAGCAGGTAGTCGCGACGGCGGGCGAACTCGGCACGACGCGCTTCCAGAATCGCCAGGGTTTGCGGCTGGAAGCACGCCAGAGCAGCATGCTGGGCCATGCTCGGCGCACTGATGTACAGGTTTTGCGCGAGTTTCTCCAGGTCGGCCACCGCGCCAGGCGGCGCCACCAGCCAGCCCAAGCGCCAGCCGGTCATGCCGAAATACTTGGAAAAACTGTTCAGCACAAAGGCTTCATCGTCCACTTCCAGCACACTGGGGGCATCCATACCGTAGGTCAGCCCGTGGTAGATCTCGTCCACCACCAAGTGGCCATGGCGTTCGCGGGTGGCGGCGGACAGGCTGGCCAGCTCGGCACGGTCCAGCACCGTTCCGGTCGGGTTGGCCGGCGAGGCGACCAGGGCGCCGACCGTGTCCTTGTCCCAGTAGCGCTCAACCAGGTCGGCTGTCAGTTGGTAATTGACCTCTGGCCCCACCGGCACCAATTGTGCGCCGCCTTCAACCAGGCGCAGGAAGTGGCGGTTGCAGGGGTAGCCCGGGTCGGCTAGCAACCAGTGCTTGCCGGGGTCGACCAACAGGCTGCTGGCCAGCAACAGCGCGCCAGAGCCGCCCGGGGTGATCAGAATGCGCTCGGGGTCGACACTCACCCCGTAACGCTGCCCATAGAAACCGGCGATCGCCTCACGCAGCGCCGGCAGGCCACGGGCAGCGGTATAGCGGGTGTGGCCCGCAGCCAATGCCGCCTGGCCGGCCTCGACGATGGGCGCAGCCGTGGTGAAGTCCGGTTCGCCGATTTCCAGGTGGATCACGTCGTGCCCGGCCGCCTGCAGCTCGTTGGCCCGCGCCAGCAGCGCCATGACGTGGAAGGGTTCGATGGCGCGGCTGCGCGCACTGTAGGGGTGGGCCATGACCTTCTCTCAATTGGGTCTAAACTGGAGATTCTACCTCTGCGCACTACCGAACGTGTGGCTCGCGCCGCTGTCAATTATCTGGATCGGGCGGGGAGCGCACCCCTGATCTATCTGGTAAGTTCGGCGGCTAGCAGTCGCAGGGCCGGTAGTTGCCGGAGATGGAGCAGCCTGCGCATTGGATCAGATGAGTAAGAGGCGGTCTATTCATGTCCACCCTAGAAAAGCAAAAATCGAATCAATCTCTTCATGGCGTCGATCCTTACGAGGTAAAAAAGGGTGAGGAGTACATGGGTAAGCCCATGCGAGAGCACTTCACCAAAGTCCTCAACGCCTGGAAACAAGACCTCATGGAGGGTGTCGATAAAACCGTCGACCACATGAAGGAAGAAGCGGCCAACTTCGCTGACCCTGCAGACCGTGCAAGCCAAGAAGAAGAGTTTGCCCTGGAACTGCGTAGCCGGGATCGCGAGCGCAAGCTGATCAAGAAGATTGATAAAACCCTGCAGTTGATCCAGGACGAAGAATACGGCTGGTGTGAATCCTGCGGCATCGAGATCGGCCTGCGCCGTCTGGAAGCCCGCCCAACCGCCGACCTGTGCTTCGACTGCAAGGAAATCGCGGAGAAAAAGGAAAAAACCGTCGGCAAAGGCTGATCCTTTTCCCATCCGAACGGGGCGCATCTTGCGCCCCGTTTCATTTTCAGACGCACGACAGCCATGAACGACTCCAGCTACATCGGGCGCTTCGCCCCTACCCCCAGCGGCTTTCTGCACTTCGGCTCGCTGGTCGCCGCCCTCGCCTCCTGGCTCGATGCCCGCGCCGTCAATGGCCGCTGGCTGCTGCGCATGGAAGACACCGACCCGCCCCGGGAAATGCCCGGCGCCCGCGATGCCATCCTGCAGACCCTGGAGCGCTACGGGTTGGCGTGGGACGGCGAGGTGGTGTTCCAGAGCCAGCGCCACGATGCCTATGCAGCCGTGGTCGACCGCCTGTTCAACATGGGCCTGGCCTACGCCTGCACCTGTTCGCGCAAACAGCTCGAAGGCCACAACGGCATTTACCCGGGGTTGTGCCGTAACGCCGGGCATGCCCGCGAAGGTGCGGCGATCCGCCTGCGGGTGCCGGAGTTGATCTACCGGTTCAGCGACCGGGTGCAGGGCACGTTCGAGCAGCATCTGGGCCGCGAGGTAGGCGACTTCGTCATCCAGCGCCGTGACGGGTTGTACGCCTATCAGTTGGCCGTGGTGCTGGACGATGCCTGGCAAGGTGTTACCGATATCGTGCGCGGGGCCGACCTGCTGGACAACACACCGCGCCAGCTGTACCTGCAAGAGCTGCTGGGGTTGTCGCAGCCGCGCTACCTGCATATTCCGCTGATTGTGCAACCGGATGGGCACAAGCTGGGCAAATCGTACCGCTCGCCACCCCTGCAGGCGGAGCATGCTACACCGCTGCTGTTGCGGGCATTGCGGGCGTTGGGGCAGGAAGCAGACCCCGATTTGCTGTTGGCTACGCCGGCTGAAGTGTTGGCGATAGCCCGCCAGCAGTGGCGGCCGGAGGCGATTGCGCAGCGGACCACAGTGCCTGAAGCTGATTTGCGCTGAGCCTCGGATCTGACCGGCCAATTCGGTCAGTGTAGGAGCGGCCTTGTGTCGCGAAGGGCTGCAAAGCAGCCCCGGCAATAGGTGCGGCAGAGCTGAAATCCTGGGGCCGCTACGCGCCCCATCGCGACACAAGGCCGCTCCTACAGGAATCGCGTGATGCTAAACACCGCGCATCTCACCAAAAACAAAAGCCCAATACTTTCAAAACCTTGGCTAACGCAATGGATTCCCGCTAGCATCCCCCCCGCCATTTGCGCCAATAATAAGTCCAAGCCCGCAGCGCCCAACCATCGAGGCCAGCATGTACATCTATCGTTTGGTCCTGCTTCTGGTCGTGGGGATCTACCTGTTCTCCCCGGCCATCATGGACTGGTGGATCGAACCAACCGGTGCCTGGTACCGCCCCTACCTGCTCTGGCTGATCCTGATCGTCGTCACCTTCATCCTGCAGAGCCAACGAGATGCCGATGAGCTTTAGCCTGACCCAGATGATCCTGATCAGCGCCGCGTACCTGATGGTACTGTTCGGCGTGGCCTGGATCAGCGAGCGCGGGCTGATTCCCCGTTCGATCATTCGCCACCCGCTGACCTACACCCTGTCGCTGGGCGTGTATGCCAGTGCCTGGGCCTTCTATGGCTCGGTCGGCCTGGCCTACCAGTACGGCTATGGCTTCCTGGCCTGCTACCTGGGGGTTTCCGGGGCCTTCCTGCTGGCGCCGGTGCTGCTCTACCCGATCCTCAAGATCACCCGCACCTATCAGCTATCGTCCCTGGCCGACCTGCTGGCGTTTCGCTTTCGCAGCACTTGGGCCGGCGCGCTGACCACCGTCATCATGCTGATTGGCGTATTGCCGTTGCTGGCCCTGCAGATCCAGGCGGTGGCCGATTCGATCAGCATCCTTACCGGCGAGCCGGTCAAGGCCAGGGTGGCCTTCGCCTTTTGTGCACTGATCACCCTGTTCACCATCTTCTTCGGCTCGCGGCACATCGCCACGCGCGAGAAGCACGAAGGGCTGGTGTTCGCCATTGCCTTCGAGTCGGTGATCAAACTGCTGGCCCTGGGCGGTATCGGGCTGTATGCCTTGTACGGTGTGTTCGGCGGCCCGCACGAGCTTGAAGTGTGGCTGCTGCAGAACCAGACCGCCCTGGCCGCACTGCACACACCGCTGCAGGAAGGGCCATGGCGCACCCTGCTGCTGGTGTTCTTCGCCTCGGCCATCGTCATGCCGCACATGTACCACATGGCCTTTACCGAAAACCTCAACCCGCGCTCGCTGGTCAGTGCCAGCTGGGGCCTGCCGCTGTTCCTGTTGCTGATGAGCCTGGCCGTGCCGCTGGTGCTATGGGCCGGCCTGCGTCTGGGCGCCAGCACCAACCCCGAGTACTTCACGCTGGGCCTTGGCATTGCTGCCAACAACGAGGCGCTGGCGCTGCTGGCGTATATAGGCGGCCTGTCAGCGGCCAGCGGGTTGATCATCGTCACCACCCTCGCGCTGTCGGGCATGGCCCTCAACCACCTGGTGCTGCCGCTGTACCAGCCGCCGGCCGAAGGCAACATCTACCGCTGGCTGAAATGGACACGCCGCGCGCTGATCGTCGCCATCATCACCGCCGGCTTCATGTTCTACCTGACCCAGAACAACCACCAGAGCCTGGCCAACCTGGGCATCGTCGCGTTTGTCGCCACCTTGCAGTTCCTGCCGGGCGTGCTGTCGGTACTGTATTGGCCGACCGCCAACCGCCGCGGCTTCATCGCCGGCTTGCTGGCCGGCACCCTGGTGTGGATGGTGACCATGCTGCTGCCGCTGTTGGGCAATCTGCAGGGCTTCTACATCCCGTTGCTGGACATGATCTATGTGCTCGACGACACCAGCTGGCACATGGCGGCCATCGCCTCGCTGGCGGCCAACGTCTTGCTGTTTACCCTGATCTCGCTGTTCACCAACGCCAGCAGCGAAGAGGTCAGCGCCGCCGAAGCGTGCGCGGTGGACAACGTGCGGCGCCCGCAGCGCCGTGAGCTGCATGCCGCCTCGCCGCAGGAGTTTGCCACCCAACTGGCCAAGCCATTGGGCGCCAAGGCCGCGCAGAAAGAAGTGGAACAAGCACTGCGCGACCTCTACCTGCCATTCGACGAGCGCCGCCCCTACGCGTTGCGCCGCCTGCGCGACCGCATCGAGGCCAACCTCTCGGGCCTGATGGGCCCGAGCGTGGCCCAGGACATGGTCGAGACCTTCCTGCCCTACAAGTCCGGCAACGAAAACTACGTCACCGAAGACATCCACTTCATCGAAAGCCGCCTGGAAGACTATCACTCACGCCTGACCGGCCTTGCCGCCGAGCTCGACGCCTTGCGCCGCTACCACCGCCAGACCCTGCAGGAACTGCCCATGGGCGTGTGCTCCCTGGCCAAGGACCAAGAGATCCTGATGTGGAACAAGGCCATGGAAGAGCTCACCGGCATCGCTGCCAAGCACGTGGTCGGGTCGCGCCTGGTGACCATCGGCGAGCCGTGGCGCGGCCTGCTGCAAGGCTTCATCGACCTGCCCGACGAACACTTGCACAAGCAACGCCTGGCCCTCGACGGCCAGCCCCGTTGGCTGAACCTGCACAAGGCCGCCATCGACGAGCCACTGGCACCGGGTAACAGCGGCCTGGTGCTGCTGGTCGAAGACCTGACCGAAACCCAGGCCCTGGAAGACAAGCTGGTGCACTCCGAGCGCCTGGCCAGCATCGGCCGCCTGGCGGCGGGCGTGGCCCACGAAATCGGCAACCCGATCACCGGCATCGCCTGCCTGGCGCAGAACCTGCGCGAGGAACGCGAGGGCGATGGCGAGATCACCGAGCTGTCGAGCCAGATTCTGGAGCAGACCAAACGGGTCTCACGCATTGTCCAGTCGTTGATGAGCTTCGCCCATGCCGGTGGCAGCCACCAGAACAGCGAAGAGCCGGTGTGCCTGGCCGAAGTGGCGCAGGATGCCATCGGCCTGCTGGCGTTGAACCGGCGCAACTTCGAAGTCCAGTTCTTCAACCTCTGCGACCCGGAACACTGGGCCGAAGGGGACCCCCAGCGCCTGGCCCAGGTGCTGATCAACCTGCTCTCCAATGCCCGCGACGCGTCGCCGCCAGGCAGTGCCGTGCGCGTGCGCAGCGAAATCAGCGAACACACCGTAGACCTGATCGTCGAAGACGAGGGCAGTGGCATCCCGAAGAACATCATGGACCGCCTGTTCGAACCCTTCTTCACCACCAAGGACCCGGGCGAAGGAACCGGACTGGGGCTCGCTCTGGTCTATTCCATCGTGGAAGAGCATTATGGGCAAATCACCATCGACAGCCCTGCCGATATCGAACGGCAACGTGGCACCCGGATCCGCGTGACCCTGCCCCGGCATGTCGTAGCGACGTCCCCTGAAATTCGAGACCGTCGAGAGAATTGAATCAATGCCGCATATTCTGATCGTCGAAGACGAAACCATCATCCGCTCGGCCTTGCGTCGCCTGCTCGAGCGGAACCAGTACCAAGTCAGCGAAGCCGGCTCGGTGCAGGAAGCCCAGGAACGCTTCAGCATTGCCACCTTCGACCTGATCGTCAGCGACCTGCGCCTGCCGGGCGCACCTGGCACCGAGCTGATCAAGCTCGGCCAGGGCACCCCGGTGCTGATCATGACCAGTTACGCCAGCCTGCGCTCGGCGGTGGATTCGATGAAAATGGGCGCGGTGGACTACATCGCCAAGCCCTTCGACCACGACGAGATGCTACAAGCTGTGGCGCGCATCCTCCGTGACCGGCCAAGCGCGCCCGCTGCCGCACCGGCTACCGAGCCGCGCAGCAACGGCAAGGCCGCCGCTGCCGAAAAGGGCAGCAATGCCTCGGCCAACGGCGAAATTGGCATCATCGGCTCGTGCCCGCCGATGCAGGACATGTACAGCAAGATCCGCAAGGTGGCGCCGACCGACTCCAATGTCCTGATTCAGGGCGAATCGGGCACCGGCAAGGAGCTGGTCGCCCGCGCCCTGCACAACCTGTCGCGGCGGGCCAAGGCACCGATGATCTCGGTGAACTGCGCGGCCATCCCGGAGACCCTGATCGAGTCCGAGTTGTTCGGCCACGAAAAAGGCGCCTTCACCGGCGCCAGCGCAGGGCGCGCCGGGCTGGTGGAAGCGGCGGACGGCGGCACCTTGTTCCTCGATGAGATCGGCGAATTGCCACTGGAAGCACAGGCTCGCCTGTTGCGCGTGCTGCAGGAAGGCGAAATCCGCCGGGTCGGCTCGGTGCAGTCGCAAAAGGTCGATGTGCGCCTGATTGCCGCGACCCACCGCGACCTAAAGAACCTGGCCAAGGCCGGCCAGTTCCGTGAAGACCTTTATTACCGCCTGCACGTGATCGCCCTGAAACTGCCCGCCCTGCGTGAGCGCGGCAGCGACGTCAACGAGATTGCCAGCGCCTTCCTGGCCCGCCAGAGCGCACGCATCGGCCGTGATGACCTGCACTTCTCTGCCGACGCCGAACAGGCCATTCGTCATTACAGCTGGCCGGGTAACGTGCGTGAACTGGAAAACGCCGTCGAGCGCGCGGTGATTCTCAGCGAGAGCGCAGAAATTTCCGCCGACCTGCTGGGCATCGACATTGAGCTGGGCGACCTGGAAGACGACGACCTGCTCGACAACGCCCTGGGCGGCGCCAGCGCGGGCAATGCCAGCCATGAGCCGACCGAGGACCTGTCACTGGAGGACTACTTCCAGCACTTCGTCCTGGAGCACCAGGACCACATGACCGAGACAGAGCTTGCCCGCAAGCTTGGCGTCAGCCGCAAATGCCTGTGGGAACGCCGTCAGCGCCTGGGCATCCCGCGGCGCAAGAGTAACGCTACCAGCGAGTAATTCAACCTGCCCAGTGTTCGCCGCAGCAAGTGCGGCGCCTGGGAGATCGAGCGCCGCCCGCGCGGCGCTTCGCGGCGCAAGGCCGCTCCCACATCTGTTTCGGGCCAATCAATCCTGAGCCATTGGCGCGCGCCCCCTTGTTTGCCCCCTTCGATATAGCGCCGTGCACCAAAGGGTACGCGCGCCAATGGCACAGGCATAACTGGCCCGAAACAAATGTGGGAGCGGCCTTGCGCCGCGAAGCGCCGCGCGGGCGGCGCTCGATCGCATAGGCGCTGAACAGGTTGTGGCGAACACACTTGGCCTTGGGCACACCCCAGGTAACACATCAGTTACCGCAAAAATCTGTTACCCAACCTTTCAGACGTAACAGTTGCCGAGGTGTACGGTAACGAAACCCCGCCATTTTCCGCCCACCAGAATCCTGCGAAAACCTGCAAACCATTGATTTCATTGGGTTTCGAAAAGTTGGCACGGCACCTGCTATATGCTTAGTACAAAAACAATAACAAGCACTGCAACTCAGAATAAGAACAAGACGAAACGGCTCACGCACAATAAAAACAAGACGGCGGAGGCGCAGCTAACTGATTCTTTTGGAGAGGATGCGTGTTTGGGGCTTGCCCCACGACCAGGCAGAGAACAACAAAAACTGCACTAAAAAGCAGCGCCTGAACTGGTTGGATCGACAGATCAACGTGACATCAGCGGCCAAAGCAATCCGTTTGCTCTTTACCCCTGGATTAGGGGTCGTCCACAAGCTTTGCGATTTGTGGGCAGGGCACTCAACAAAAACAAGAAGCCCAGCAAAAAAATAATAAGAGCACGCAACGACTTCTTGGGGAGCTTAGGCTCCCCTTGTCGTTTCTTCCTTCTGGCAGTCATCCTGCTACCCGCCTACACCATTCCTTGAGTAAATGCTAGAATCCCCGCCCATCATGCGGCCATTCTCCTATTCTTGGCCGAACATTCCTTCAAACAGTGCATCCCATGCTGAAGAAGCTGTTCCAGTCGTTCCGCCCTCCCGTACCGGGCCAGCACCACAGGCGCACCACGCCCGAGGTGATCAACAAGAGCCAACACTCGCTGCAACGCCACCAGTTCAGCCGCCACGCGGTGAACATCGTCGAGCGCCTGCAGAGTGCGGGCTACCAGGCTTACCTGGTCGGTGGCTGTGTCCGCGACCTGATGCTGGGCATCACGCCCAAAGACTTCGACGTCGCCACCAGCGCCACCCCCGAACAGGTCCGTGCCGAGTTCCGTAACGCGCGCATCATTGGTCGCCGCTTCAAGCTGGTCCACGTGCATTTCGGCCGTGAAATCATCGAAGTCGCCACCTTCCGCGCCCACCACTCGGAAGACGACCAAGGTGATAACCACCGTTCGTCGCACAATGCCAGTGGCCGCATCCTGCGTGACAACGTGTACGGCACCCTGGAAGAAGACGCGCAACGCCGCGACTTCACCATCAATGCCCTCTACTACGACCCCGTCAGCGAGCGCATCCTCGATTACGCCAACGGCGTGCACGATGTGCGCAACCGGCTGTTGCGCCTGATTGGTGACCCGACCCACCGCTACCAGGAAGACCCGGTGCGCATGCTGCGTGCCGTGCGTTTCGCCGCCAAGCTCGACTTCGGCATCGAGAAGCACACGGTGCAGCCGATCCGCGAGTTGGCCCCGCTGCTGCGCGAGATCCCGCCTGCGCGCCTGTTCGAGGAAAGCCTGAAGCTGTTCCTCTCGGGCCAAGGTGCGATGGCCTTCGAAATGCTGGTCGACCTGCAGCTGTTCGAGCCGTTGTTCCCGGCCAGCGCGCAAGCCCTGGACGAACGCCCGAGCTACACCCATACCTTGATCAGCCAGGCGCTGACCAACACCGATCTGCGCGTCAAACAGGGCAAACCGGTCACGCCGGCCTTCCTCTTCGCCGCGCTGCTGTGGCCCGCCCTGCCGGCCCGTGTGCTGCACCTGCAAAACCAGGGTGTGCCACCGATCCCAGCCATGAACGGTGCGGCCCACGACCTGATCGCCGAACAGTGCGCACGCATTGCTATCCCGAAGCGTTTCACCCTGCCGATCCGCGAGATCTGGGACATGCAGGAACGCCTGCCACGTCGCAGCGGCAAGCGCGCCGACCAGTTGCTGGACAACCCGCGCTTCCGTGCCGGTTACGACTTCCTGCTGCTGCGTGAAAGCGCTGGCGAGGAAACCGATGACCTCGGCCAATGGTGGACTGACTACCAGGATGCCAACGACAGCCAGCGCCGCGACATGATCCGTGAGCTGGGCAGCCGCGACGAAGGTACCGGCGCCGGCCCGCGCAAGCGCAAACGCAGCCCCAGCAAGCGTAAACGCGGTGGCGACGAGGCGTTCGAGTGACAACGCGCGCCTACATCGGCCTGGGCAGCAACCTGGACGCGCCTGCAGAACAACTGCAGAACGCCTTCCAGGCGCTGGGCCAGGCCGAAGGCACCCGCCTGGTGGCGGCCTCGGGCCTGTTCACCAGCGACTCGCTGCTGCCTGGCCAGCCGCGCTACACCAACGCCGTGGCGGCGCTCGACACCTCGCTCGAGCCATTGGCCCTGCTCGACGCCCTGCAGGCCATCGAAAATGACCAGGGCCGCGTGCGCAAGGAGCGTTGGGGCCCTCGCACGCTCGACCTGGATATCCTGCTGTTCGGCGACCAGCTGATCGACGTGCCGCGCCTGCAGGTACCGCATTACCACATGCACGCCCGCGCCTTCGTGCTGTACCCCCTGGCCGAACTGGTGCCAGACGGCTTCTGCCTGCCCGATGGCCGCGAACTCGCCGAGCTCATCCGCGCCTGCCCGTTCGTCGGTCTCGAGCGCCTGTAATTCGGGCGCTCCAGGCGACGGTAACGCCAGTAACACCCTGTTCGTAACAATGCGGTAACAGGGTGATTGACTTCCCCCACCTCGCTCACGACTATAGGCGTCCCGTGTGGCACCCCTGTGCCGCATACCCGTATTTAGGCCCGGACGGACCTGCAAACATCACGCGCGATGATGTGCCGCTCCGGAAGATGACTACACGCGTTGTATGCAGTCGTTTTAACAGCGCCTGAACGAGGATTTTCCTACATGCCTGAAGTAACCCTGACCACCCTGCATGGCCTCAAGGCCAAGGGTGAAAAAATCACCATGCTGACCTGCTACGACGCGACCTTCGCCAAGGCCGCCAGCCAGGCCGGTGTCGAAGTGTTGCTGGTGGGCGACTCGCTGGGGATGGTCCTGCAAGGCCACGACAGCACACTGCCTGTGACCACGGCGGAAATGGCCTACCACACTGCCTGCGTCAAGCGTGGCAACGATGGCGCGCTGATTCTGGCCGACCTGCCGTTCATGGCGCACGCCACCCCCGAGCAGGCCTTCGCCAACTGCGCCACGCTGATGCAGGCCGGCGCCCACATGATCAAGCTCGAAGGCGCCGCCTGGCTGGCCGAGACCGTTCGCCTGCTGGCCGAGCGCGGTGTACCGGTGTGTGCGCACATGGGCCTGACGCCACAGACCGTCAACGTGCTGGGCGGTTACAAGGTGCAGGGCCGCCAGGAAGCCCAGGCGCGGCAGATGCGTGCCGACGCCATTGCCTTGGAACAGGCCGGCGCGGCCATGCTGCTGCTCGAATGCGTGCCAAGTGAACTGGCAGCGGAAATCACCCAGGCGGTGAGCATTCCGGTGATCGGCATCGGCGCCGGCAGCGCCACCGATGGCCAGGTGCTGGTACTGCACGACATGCTCGGCCTGTCGCTAAGTGGCCGGGTACCGAAGTTCGTGAAGAACTTCATGGCCGGCCAGCCGGACATCGACAGCGCCCTCGCCGCCTACGTGAAGGCGGTCAAGGACGTCAGCTTCCCCGCCAGCGAACATGGGTTCAGCGCATGAACACTGTCAAGACCGTCCGTGAACTGCGCGCCGCCGTTGGCCGCGCCCGCGGCGAAGGCAAGCGCATCGCGTTCGTGCCGACCATGGGCAACCTGCACAGCGGCCATGCCGCCCTGGTCACCAAGGCCGCCCAGCGAGCCGATTTCGTGGTTGCCAGCATCTTCGTCAACCCGCTGCAGTTCGGCGTCAATGAAGACCTCGACGCCTACCCGCGCACCCTGGCTGCCGACCAGGAGCGCTTGCTCCAGGCCGGCTGCAACCTGCTGTTTGCCCCGACTGTCGACGAGATGTACCCCGACGGCATGAGCGTGCAAACCCGGGTAAGCGTGCCCCAGCTCTCCGAAGGCCTGTGCGGCGCCAGCCGGCCAGGGCATTTCGAGGGTGTGGCGACGGTGGTCAGCAAGCTGTTCAACATGGTCCAGCCGGACCTCGCCGTGTTCGGCGAGAAGGACTTCCAGCAGCTGGCCGTGATCCGCGCCATGGTGCGCGACCTGAACATGCCCATCCAGATCATCGGTGAGCCGACCGTGCGCGCCGAGGACGGCCTGGCGCTGTCGTCGCGCAATGGTTACCTCACGCCCGAGCAACGTGTTACCGCGCCTGCGCTGTACCGCACCCTGCAGCACATCGGGGCGGCGCTTGGCCGTGGCCAGCGTGATTTTGCGGCACTGGCCGCAGAAGGGCTGGCGCAACTGACCGCTGCGGGGTTGCGCCCGGACTACCTGGAAATTCGCCATGCCGTGAGCCTGCGCCCGGCGCTGATCGATGATCGGGACCTGGTGGTGATCGCGGCGGCTTACCTGGGTAACACCCGGTTGATCGACAACCTGTACCTGCACGTGGAAGACAAGACCGCCTGATCACGCGGTTTTCCGGGGGCGTTTTGCGCCCCTTTCGCGGCGCAAGGCCGCCCCCGCAACACACCGTGCAGATGCCCCGCGATATCCCGTCACGCCCCCATTCCCCCCGCGCCGCCAATGCCTATAATGACTGCCTGCAACTGACAGCCAAGGCCAATGTCCAAGGCCTCACAACGCACCAAGGAACCCTCCGCAATGGCGTATTACCGTACACCCCATGATGTGACGGCCCTGCCCGCATGGCAGGCGCTCCAGCAACACCGCGACGCCATGCAAGACTTCAGCATGCGTGACGCCTTCGCCGCCGACCCCAAGCGCTTTGACCAGTTCTCGCTGAGCTGCTGCGGCTTGTTTCTCGACTACTCGAAAAACCTGATCAACGAACAAAGCCGTGACCTGCTGGTGAACCTGGCCAAAGAAGTCGGCCTGCAAGATGCCATCAAGTCGATGTTCAACGGCGAGATCATCAACGCCTCCGAAGGCCGCCCGGTGTTGCACACCGCCCTGCGCCGCCCGGTCGGCGACAAGCTCAGCGTCAACGGCGTCAACGTGATGCCCGAAGTGCACAAGGTGCTCAACCAGATCACTGAACTGGTGGGGCGCATCCACGACGGCCTGTGGCGCGGTTACAGCGAAAAACCGATCACCGACGTGGTCAACATCGGCATCGGTGGCTCGTTCCTCGGCCCCGAGCTGGTCTCCGAGGCACTGCTGCCCTACGCGCAACGTGGCGTGCGCTGCCACTACCTGGCGAACATCGATGGCAGCGAGTTCCACGAACTGTCGGCCAACCTGCGCGCCGAAACCACCCTGTTCATCGTTTCGTCGAAGTCGTTCAACACCCTCGAAACACTGAAGAACGCCATGGCCGCGCGTACCTGGTACCTGGCCCAGGGCGGTTCGGAAGCCGAGCTGTATCGCCACTTCATCGCTGTTTCCAGCAACAAGGCCGCCGCCGTGGCCTTCGGCATTCGTGAAGAGAACATCTTCCCGATGTGGGACTGGGTGGGTGGGCGCTATTCGCTGTGGTCGGCCATCGGCCTGCCGATCGCCCTGGCCATCGGCACCGCCAACTTCAAGGAGCTGCTGTCTGGCGCCTACACCATGGACCAGCACTTCCAGACCGCGCCGTTCGAACAGAACATGCCAGTGCTGCTGGCCCTGTTGGGCGTGTGGTATGGCAACTTCTGGGGCGCGCGCAGCCATGCGATCCTGCCGTATGACCACTACCTGCGTAACATCACCAAGCACCTGCAACAGCTGGACATGGAGTCCAATGGCAAGAGCGTGCTGCAGGACGGCACACCGGTGAACACCGACACCGGCCCGGTGATCTGGGGTGGCGTTGGCTGCAACGGCCAGCATGCCTACCACCAGTTGCTGCACCAGGGCACCCAGCTGATTCCGGCCGACTTCATCGTGCCGGTGGTGAGCTTCAACCCGGTTGCCGACCACCACCAGTGGCTGTACGCCAACTGCCTGTCGCAGAGCCAGGCGCTGATGCTCGGCAAGACCCGTGACGAAGCCGAGACCGAACTGCGCGGCAAAGGCCTGAACGAAGCAGACATCGAGAAGCTGGCACCACACAAGGTGATCCCGGGCAACCGCCCGAGCAACACTCTGGTGGTCGAGCGCATCAGCCCGCGCCGCCTGGGCGCACTGGTGGCGATGTATGAGCACAAGGTCTTCGTGCAGAGCGTGATCTGGGGCATCAATGCCTTCGACCAGTGGGGCGTGGAGCTGGGCAAAGAGCTGGGCAAGGGTGTCTACCAGCGCCTTGTAGGCAGCCTGGAAGACAGCGCCGAAGACGGTTCGACCCAGGGCCTGATCAACTACTTCCGCGGCCGTCACCGCGGTTGATGCCAGCGGGGCCAACCGCCAGCTGAAATGACAGAAGGGCTCACCGCCAAGGTGGGCCCTTCGTCTTTCATGCCCAGGCGAACCCAGCCTGGCTACACTTGTCCATCGAATAGCCGTTGCAGTCCATCGCCCCGACAAGAGCAGGACAACCGCCATGTTCGATATACGCGACTACCCCCAGGCCCTGGCCGTCAGCCAATCGGCCGCCCTCACTGACGAAGAGTACCGCCGCCTCTACCAGCAATCGGTCGACGACCCCGATACGTTCTGGGCCGAGCAGGCCAAGCGCCTGGACTGGGTCAAGCCCTGGTCGAGCGTGCAGCAATGCGACCTGAAAACCGGCAAGGCCCGTTGGTTCGACGGCGGCCAGCTGAACGTCAGTTACAACTGCATCGACCGCCACCTGGCCACGCGCGGCGAACAGACCGCCTTGCTCTGGGAAGGCGACGACCCTAAAGACGCCAAGGCCATCAGCTACCGCGAATTGCACCGCCAGGTCTGCCGCCTGGCCAATGCCCTGAAAGCGCGTGGGGTGAAAAAGGGCGACCGGGTCTGCATCTACATGCCAATGATCCCTGAAGCGGCCTTTGCCATGCTCGCCTGCACGCGGCTGGGCGCCGTGCACTCGGTGGTGTTTGGGGGCTTTTCGCCCGATGCCCTGCGCGACCGCATCCTCGATGCCGATTGCCGCACCGTGATCACCGCCGATGAAGGCGTACGCGGGGGCAAGCGCATCCCGCTGAAGCTGAACGTCGACAAGGCACTGGCCAACTGCCCCGATGTCAGCAGCGTATTCGTCGTGCGCCGCACCGGGGGCGACATCGCCTGGGATGAACGCCGCGACCTCTGGTATCACCAGGCAACCGAGCAGGCGGGTGACGACTGCCCGCCCGAACCCATGGGCGCAGAAGACCCGCTGTTCATCCTCTACACCTCCGGCAGCACCGGCAAACCCAAAGGCGTGTTGCATACCACCGCAGGCTACCTGCTGCAGGCCACACTCACTTTCAAGGTGGTGTTCGACTACCGCGAGGGTGAGGTGTTCTGGTGCACGGCGGACGTGGGCTGGGTCACCGGCCACAGCTACATCGTCTATGGCCCGCTGGCCAATGGTGCGATTTCACTGATGTTCGAAGGCGTGCCCAATTACCCGGACACATCGCGCTTCTGGCAGGTGGTGGACAAGCACCAGGTGAACATCTTCTACACCGCGCCCACGGCCTTGCGCGCCCTCATGCGCGAAGGCTCCGGCCCGCTGCAGAGCACCTCGCGCCAGAGCCTGCGCCTGCTCGGCAGTGTTGGCGAGCCGATCAACCCGGAAGCGTGGGAATGGTATTTCGAAGAAGTCGGGCGCAAGCGCTGCCCGATCGTCGATACCTGGTGGCAGACTGAAACCGGCGGCATCATGCTCACCCCGTTGCCCAGCACGCAGCGGCTCAAGCCCGGCTGCGCCAGCCAGCCCATGTTCGGTGTGCAGCCAGTGCTGCTGGACGAAAAAGGCGCACTCATCGAAGGCCCCGGCGCCGGCCTGCTGGCCATCAAGGCCAGTTGGCCCGGGCAGATTCGCAGCGTCTATGGCGACCATCAGCGCATGGTCGAAACCTACTTCAAGCCCCTGCCCGGCTACTACTTCACCGGTGACGGCGCACGCCGCGATGCCGATGGCGACTACTGGATAACCGGGCGCATCGACGACGTTATCAACGTGTCCGGCCACCGCATCGGCACGGCCGAGGTGGAAAGCGCGCTGGTCCTGCACGACAGCGTCGCCGAAGCGGCAGTGGTCGGCTACCCCCATGACCTCAAGGGCCAGGGGGTGTACGCCTTTGTCACGACCATGAACGGCGTGGACCCGGACGACGCGCTCAAGGCCGAACTGCTGGCCTTGGTCAGCAAGGAAATCGGCAGCTTCGCCAAACCGGAACTGATCCAATGGGCGCCGGCGCTGCCCAAAACCCGCTCGGGCAAGATCATGCGGCGTATACTGCGCAAGATCGCCTGCAACGAGCTGGAAAACCTCGGCGATACTTCGACCCTGGCCGACCCGAGCGTGGTCCAGGGCTTGATCGACAAACGCCTCAACCAATAGCCGGCGGCACATGTTCATGGCCGCCCTGAACGACAGGTCGCCATGGAAGCCCTTCGCCGCCGCATCGAAACCCAGGTCATGAGCCTCACCGGGCTGGCCCTCGGCCAGCTCGACCTGGAATCGCCCAAGGGCGACCCTGGTCTGTTTGGCCCGCAAAGCATCAGTTGGCAGGTACACGGTGACTTCCCGAGCATGCTGGTCGGCGGCATCAGTGCCCTCATGCTGCAACTGCTGCACCCTCTGGCCCTTGCCGGGGTGTGGGACCACTCGAACTTTCGCCAGGACCTGCTCGGCCGTTTGCGCCGCACCAGCCAGTTCATTTCCGGCACCACCTTTGGCTCGACCCGCGACGCCGACTGGCTGATCGAAAAGGTCCGCACCATTCACCTGCAAGTCACCGGTACCGCGCCGGATGGCCGCCCCTATGCGGCCAGCGACCCGGGCTTGCTGACCTGGGTGCACGTCGCCGAGGTGAGCAGTTTTCTCGCCGCCCACCTGCGTTACCGCAACCCGCACCTGCCGCGTGCCGAGCAGGATGCCTACTACAACGAGATTGCCCTGATCGCCGAACGCCTTGGCGCCCGTGATGTACCGCGCTCCTGCCAGCAAGTCGAAGACTACCTGCGGCAGATGCGCCCGCAGTTGCAGAGCGATGCGCGCAGCTTCGAGGTGGTCGACATCCTGCTTGCCGCACCGGCCCCCAGCCGCCTGGCGCAACCTGTCGGCAAGCTGATGCTGAACGCGGGCATCGACCTGCTGCCCGATTGGGCCCAGGCCATGCTGGGCCTGCAACAAGGCCCCTTGCAGCGCCGCATGATCCGCCTTGGCCTGCAACGCACGGCGCCGGTACTGCGCTGGGCCATGCGCGACGGCTCGGCGCATCGGGCAAAACGCCGCATGGGCATCGAATGAGGCGAAATGGTCGCCTCAGCGGAACTGATTTAACGTGCCATACTCCAAGCACTCCTGCTTAGACAGACGAAGCGACACATGTACAAAGGATTGACTCGCGCCCTCGGCGCCATGCTGGCCCTCGTAGCCCTCTATAGCCTGCTCGGCTTCCTCATTCTTCCCGGTGTCGCCCTGCGCATCGCCAACCAGCAGTTGGCGCACTATGCCAGCGTGCCGGCGCACCTGCAGCGCATCGAGCTGAACCCCTTCAGCCTCGAACTGACGCTATGGGGCTTGCAGATCGGCGAGCCTGGCAAGGAACAAGTCGGTTTCGAGCGGCTGTACGCCAACCTCTCGCTCGACAGCCTGTGGAGCGGTGCCCTGCACCTGGCCGCGGTGGAACTCGACAAACCGCGCAACGAAGTGCTGTTTGCCAAGGACGGGACGCTCAACCTCACCCAGTTGTTCAAGTTGCCCGCCAGTGAGGCCAAGCCGGACCAGCCGCCCAGCGACCCGTTCCCGCTTCGCATCGGCAGCATCAAGCTCACCGAAGGTTACCTGCACTTCGAGGATCAACGCCCGAGCGAGCCGATCGAATTCCTCTACGACAACATGAACCTGGAGCTGAAAAACCTCAGCACCCTGCCGGACGACAATGCCGACATGACGCTGGTGGCCAACGGCCCCAACGGTGGGCGCATCGACTGGAAAGGCACCCTTGGCCTGTCGCCGATCGCCTCCGAAGGCACGCTGAAGATCACCGACGGCAAGATGAAACTGTTCTGGCCGTATGTGCGTGATGCCGTGCCGCTGGTGCTCGAAGACGGCGTGATCAGCCTCGATACCCACTACAAGCTCAACCTGTCCAAGCAGACCGAGCTGTTGCTGGACAACACCTCGGTACGCATCGCGCCTTTCGCCATCAAGGCGCCAGATGGGCGCAAACTCGCGCGTCTGGCCAGCCTTGAGGTGAGTGAAACCTCCATCGACCTGGCCAAGCAACAGGTGATCGTCGGCAAGATTCGTAGCGAAAAACTCGAAACCTGGGCTGCGCTGGAAAAAGACGGCCAACTCGATTGGCAGAAGCTGTTCGCCAGCCAACCGGCCAAGCCCACCCCCAAGGAAAAGGCCGAACCCGCCGCTGCCGAGCCTGCGCCCGATGCGCAAACCGCCAACACGCCAAGCAAGCCCTGGCAGGTGCTGCTCAAGGACGTGCAGCTGCGCAACTACAGCGTGCACCTGGCAGACCGCAGCCAGAAGGAACCCGTGGCCCTGGACGTCGGCCCGCTGAATGTCGACCTGCAAGGCTTCGACAGCCTCAACCAGACGCCTTTCACGCTCAAGCTCGATACTGGTGTGGGCAAGCAAGGCAAGCTGCAGGCCGCTGGCCAGGTCAATCTGGCGCCGATCTGGGCCAAGCTGGATGTCAGCACGCGCGACATCGACCTGCGTGTGGCCCAGGCCTACATCAACCCGTTCATCCTTCTGGAGCTTCGCAGCGGCATGCTCGCCAGCGACCTGAAGGTCGACTTGAAAAGTACCGAGCCACTGGCCTTCAACGTCGCCGGCAAGGCCCAGGTCAACCAGCTGCATACGCTCGACACCATCAAGGGCCGCGACTTCGTGAAGTGGCAGCAAGTGGACGTCGACGGCCTGTCGTATGTGCACGGTGATGCCCTGTCGATCGACAAGGTGACCCTGCTGCAGCCTTATGCGCGCTTCATCATCAACGAAGACCGCACCACCAACATCAACGACCTGCTGATCCCGCAACCGGCCGACGCGCCTGCGTCCAAGGCTGCCAAACCGGCCAGCAACGACAAGCCGTTGGGCATACACATCGGCCAGATCGACATCAACGACGGCTCGGCCAACTTCGCTGACCTGTCCCTCACGCCCAACTTCGCCACGGCCGTGCAACAGCTCAACGGCCAGGTCGGCACGATCGACAACCGTAAGCCGAACCCGGCCAAGGTGGACATCAAGGGCAAGGTCGACCGCTATGCGCCGGTTACCATCAAGGGTGCGCTCAACCCGTTCAACCCGCTGGCCAGCCTGGATATCGCCACCAGCTTCAAGCGGGTCGAACTGACCACGCTGACGCCCTACTCCGGCAAGTTCGCAGGCTTCCGTATCCGCAAGGGCCGGCTCAACCTTGACCTGCACTACCTGATCACCAACGGCCAGCTCAAGGCCGAGAACAAGGTGGTGGTCGAGCAATTGCAGCTGGGTGAGAAGGTCGACAGCCCGGATGCCGTGGACCTGCCGATCCGCCTGGCGGTTGCGCTGCTCAAGGATACCGAAGGCAAGATCTCCATCGAGTTGCCGGTGACGGGTGACCTCAACAACCCGCAGTTCAGCGTCATGCCGATCGTCTGGCAAACCCTGCGCAACCTGGTGTTGCGCGCGGCCCAGGCACCGTTCAAGTTCATTGGCGGGCTGATTGCTGGCGGGGGCTCGGAAGACCTCGGCAACGTGTCATTCGCCCCGGGCTCGAGTGAACTCAGTGGCGACGCCCAGTCGTCGCTGGACAAACTGGCCTCGGCCCTCAAGGAGCGCCCGGAGCTGCGCCTGGAAATCGAAGGCACCAGCGCGCAGACCAGCGACGGCCCGTTGATCGCCCAGCAGCGCCTGGACCGCGAGTACCAGGCCACCTGGTACAAGATCCTGCAGCGTCGTGGCGACAAGGTGCCTGCCAATGCCTCGATGCTGGTGGTCGACGACAGCGACAAGCCGGCGATGCTCGAAGGTATCTACCGCAATCGCCTGAAGCAGCAACCACCGGCTGAGTGGGAACAACTGGGGCGCGACGAGCGCACCGCCAAGCTGCGTGAAGCGGTGATCAAGTCCTGGGCCGAGAGCGCCCCCTTGCTGCGTACGCTCGGCCAGGAGCGGGCCAGCAGCATCAAGGACTACCTGGTGGACAAGGGCAAGCTGGAAGACGACCGGGTGTACTTCATCGATACCACCCTGGGTCAGGCTGAGAAGGATGGCCGGGTGATCACCCCGATGCACCTGGATGCCGAGTGATCAACCCGGGCCGCTTCGCGGGCTTGCCCCGCGAAGCGGCCGGTACCGGCAATAAAAGCTGCAATCAGACCAACCGCTGGCCCGACACCGCCGGGTGATACAGCGGCTGTACCTTGTTACCTGCCGGGTCCAGCAAGTGGAAGCTGCGTGCGCCATCCCCATGGTTGAACGGGCGGTCGAGCAAGGTCACCCCGCGCGCCTTGAAGTACTGGTACCAGGCCTCCAGCTCTTCCACGCTGTCGACGATGAAGCCGTAGTGATCGAGTGTCTGCAAACCATTGGCCGCCCCCGCCCCGCGCCCCAATGACAAATTGTCGTTACCGCAGGTCAGGTAGACCAAGTCTTCATTGGCCCGGTTGAGCACCTCCATACCAAGCACGTCGACGTAAAAGCGCTCGCACTCCTCAAGGTTAGGGACCAGCAAGGCAATATGGCGCAGGCCATTCAGACGGCCAGGGCGGGCAGGCAACTCGGACATTGGCGAAACTCCTTTTTTGTATACAATTCATATCTGAATTTAAAACAAAAGGAGCGCCATGTGTATAGCCTGTTTATCAAGACACGCGTGAAGCCCGGCAGCGCCGAGGCTTTTCTGACCGCCATCAAGGCCAATGCCGCTGCTTCCGTGGCAACCGAGCCCGGTTGCCTGGTGTTCGACGTGTCTCAGGACCGCCTCGATCCCGACGTGATCTACCTCTACGAGATCTACCGTGACGATGCCGCCTACGAGGCACACACCCTGACAGCGCACTTTCGCGACAGTCGCCCGCTGGTCGAACCGCTGATCGTCGAGCAGGCGTGTTTCGAGAGCAACGTCATCGCCCGTAACCCGGTGTTTTGAGGCGCACAGTAAAAAGCCCCGGCAGTGATGCCAGGGCTTTCCTGAAAAGTGGCCAATTCCGTTTGGCCTATGGGACATTCCTTATTCGGACTTCAGGCCATCAGCCGAAACGGCCTGAACGCCTTTGATCTTCTTGGCGATGGCCACGGCCATCTCTTTCTGCGAATCGGTGACTGCCGTATCGGAAGACAGCGATACGACGCCTTTGTTGGTTTCAACCTTGATGTCGCTGCCAGGTACACCTTTCTCGGTCATCAGGTCAGCCTTCACCTTGGTGGTGATCCAAGTGTCGGAAGTAGCTTCCTTGGCTTCGGTCATCTCACCAGCCGCCAGCGTCATCGGGGCCTGGGTGGACTGTTGGGCAAATGCCGCATTAGCCATGGTCAGGGTCAGAGCGGTAGCAGTAGCAGTAGCGGCAGCAATGGCGAACTTCTTCATGTGAGTCACTCCTGTTTTTCGAAAGGTCTGCGCCGTTATTCCTGGCTGCAGGTATGAAGGTAGTTGCACGTGCTGTGCCAGTTTTTCAGCTTCCATTTAATCTTTATAAATCAATGACTTATACATATTAGCGATTTGCATGAGTCGTGCAATTTGCAACCTGCGGGGTAAACCTGCGTGCAAGATGCAACTGTGCAAAAGGTTCCCTGCGGGCATAAAAAAAGAGCCCCGAAGGGCTCTTTTTTCATTGCGCGTCAGTCGCTTAGACGCCGGAGGCCTTGGCCGCGGCAACGTCTTTGATCGACAGCTTGATACGGCCGCGGTTGTCCACGTCCAGTACCAGTACTTCCACTTCCTGACCTTCTTTCAGAATGTCGGTGACCTTCTCGACGCGAGCATCGCTCAGCATGGAGATGTGCACCAGGCCATCCTTGCCAGGCAGGATGTTGACGAAGGCACCGAAATCAACGATGCGCTCGACCTTGCCGACATAGATCTTGCCGATTTCGGCCTCTGCAGTGATGCCCAGGATGCGCTGACGAGCTGCTTCAGCCGCTTCCTTGGTTTCGCCGAAGATCTTGATCGAGCCATCGTCTTCGATGTCGATCGAAGCCTTGGTCTCTTCGCAGATGGCGCGGATGGTGGCGCCGCCTTTACCGATGACGTCACGGATCTTGTCGGTGTCGATCTTCATCGCGATCATGGTCGGGGCGTTGGCCGACAGCTCGGTACGCGATTGACCAATGATCTGGTTCATCTGGCCGAGGATGTTCAGGCGCGCTTCCAGGGCTTGGCCCAGGGCGATTTCCATGATCTCTTCGGTGATGCCGTTGATCTTGATGTCCATCTGCAGTGCGGTAACGCCCTTGGCGGTACCGGCAACCTTGAAGTCCATGTCGCCCAGGTGGTCTTCGTCACCCAGGATGTCGGTCAGAATGGCGAACTTCTCGCCTTCCTTGACCAGGCCCATGGCGATACCGGCCACTGGCGCCTTCATCGGTACACCGGCGTCCATCAGGGCCAGGGAAGCACCGCAGACCGAAGCCATGGAGCTCGAACCGTTGGACTCGGTGATTTCCGATACCACACGAATGGTGTACGGGAACACGTCGGCGGCAGGCAGCATGGCCTGTACCGAACGGCGGGCCAGACGGCCGTGGCCGATTTCACGACGGCCAGCACCGCCCATGCGGCCACACTCGCCCACCGAGAACGGCGGGAAGTTGTAGTGCAGCATGAAGGGGTCTTTCTTCTCGCCTTCGAGGGTGTCCAGCAGCTGGGCGTCACGCGCAGTACCCAGGGTCGCGACGACCAGGGCCTGGGTTTCACCACGGGTGAACAGTGCCGAACCGTGAGTCTTCGGCAGCACGCCGACTTCGATGCTCAGCGGGCGAACGGTCTTGGTGTCACGACCATCGATACGTGGCTTGCCGTTTACGATGTTTTCGCGAACGGTGCGGTATTCGATTTCGCCGAAGATTTCTTTGACTTCGGAAGCCGAAGGCTGGCCTTCTTCACCGGAGAACTTGGCGATCGCCTGATCACGCAGCTCGCCCAGGCGCGCGTAGCGGTCGGCCTTGACGGTGATGGTGTAGCCCTGCGAAACAGCCTCGCCGAACTCGGCGCGGATGGCGTTGAGCAGCTCGGTGTTGGCAACGGCGGGTTTCCAGTCCCAGGTCGGCTTGCCCGCTTCGGCGGCCAGCTCTTTGACAGCCTGGATAACGGACTGGAATTCGTCGTGGGCGAACAGTACGGCGCCCAGCATCTGGTCTTCGGTCAGCTCTTGGGCTTCCGATTCAACCATCAGCACGGCGTCGGAGGTACCGGCAACGACCATGTCCAGGCTCGAGGCAGCCAGTTGCTCGTAGGTCGGGTTCAGCAGGTAGCCGGTGCTTTCGTGGAAGGCTACGCGGGCTGCGCCGATCGGGCCTTCGAACGGAATGCCGGAAATAGCCAGGGCAGCCGAGGTACCGATCATCGCAGCGATGTCCGGGTCGGTCTTCTTGCTGGTGGAAACCACGGTGCAGACGACCTGGACTTCGTTCATGAAGCCTTCAGGGAACAGCGGGCGGATCGGACGGTCGATCAGGCGCGAGGTCAGGGTCTCTTTCTCGGAAGGACGGCCTTCACGCTTGAAGAAGCCACCCGGGATCTTGCCGGCGGCGTAGGTCTTTTCCTGGTAGTGGACCGACAGCGGGAAGAAACCCTTGCCTGGATCGGCCTGCTTGGCACCTACCACAGTCACCAGCACGGTGACGTCGTTGTCGACGGTAACCAGCACTGCGCCGGTTGCCTGACGGGCAATGCGGCCCGTTTCGAGAGTAACGGTCGATTGACCGAACTGGAATGTCTTGATTACCGGGTTCACGGTTTCCTACCTTTTCAGTGGCTCTGGGGGGAACTGGTTTCTTGCGAATTCTTGGGCAGAACGGGGAATCGGCCCCATTGACCGTCCAGATACAACACGAGGCTGGGAGCCTGGCCGAAGTGCGGAAAACCGCTCAACGTAACCAGGCTGCCAACCTCGGAGATACGCATGGCGTGCCCAAAGACAACGCTGCCAGGCAGCGTTGCCAATGCATGAGACGCCATGCACACCACTGACCAGGCCGCTATTAGCGACGCAGGCCCAGGCGACCGATCAGGGCGCTGTAACGAGTGGTGTCTTTACCCTTCAGGTAGTCCAGCAGCTTACGACGCTGGTTAACCATACGGATCAGGCCACGACGCGAGTGGTGGTCTTTACCGTTGGCCTTGAAGTGGCCTTGCAGCTTGTTGATGTTCGCGGTCAGCAGAGCAACCTGAACTTCCGGGCTACCAGTGTCGCCAGCAGCTTGCTGGTAGTCGGTAACGATTTGAGCTTTTTCTTCAACGCTGAGGGCCATTTGGCTTCTCCTGATAACGGATCCCGCGAGCGGGGTCCAATAGGCCAGGGACAAATCCCTGTATTAATAAGAAAGGTGTGACCGTGCCTACTGACAGCCACCCTTGATCCCGTAGGGCCCGGCCGAAGCCAGACCCTGCGGTTTCGGTCATTCCGACCGAATCAGCCGACGTGGCGCAATGCGCCCGTCTTCGCTCACTTCACCGATACCGATGAAGCGCGCATTGTGATCCTGTACGCGGACCATGCCAAACTGCGGTGCATCCGGCGCACGTACTGCCTGGCCATGCAGCCAGTAGAACGCACTGTGCTCGGACAAACTCACCATTGGCCAGTCCTGCAGCCCGCTATCGGAAGGCATCAGGAAGCGATCGAGCGCTTCGTTGCCACCTTCGGCATGGGCCTGTTCGAGTTCCTCGAGGGTCACCGTCTGTGCCAGCTCGAAGGGCCCGGCCTGGGTCCTGCGCAGCTCGGCGACATAAGCGCCACAGCCAAGGGCTTCGCCGATATCCTCCACCAGGGTGCGGATATAGGTGCCTTTGCTGCATCCTACCGTCAACCGTGCACGGGTGCCTTCGCACTCGAGCAACTCCAAGCGGTTAATAGTAACAGAACGCGCCTCGCGCTCCACTACCTCTCCAGCACGAGCCAGTTTGTACAGTGGCTGGCCGTCACGCTTGAGCGCCGAGTACATCGGCGGTATCTGGCTGATCGGGCCACGAAAACGGGGCAGCAGCGCCTCGATGTCGGCACGACCAACGGTTACTTCACGGGTCTGCAGGACCTCGCCTTCAGCATCGGCAGTATTGGTAGTCTGCCCCATCTGCATGACGGTTTCGTAGCCCTTGTCGGAATCGAGCAGGTACTGCGAAAACTTGGTCGCTTCGCCGAAGCACAGTGGCAGCACGCCGGTTGCCAGCGGGTCGAGGCTGCCAGTGTGGCCGGCCTTCTCCGCGTTGAGCAACCAGCGCACTTTCTGCAGTGCCGCGTTGGAGGTGAAGCCCAGTGGCTTGTCCAGCAGGATGATGCCGCTGACGTTGCGGCGGATACGTTTGACCTGGGCCACCGCTTACTCCTTGGTGTCCAGCTCGTCGGTAGCCTTGTGCAGGCGGTCTTCAGCCACTGCACGCTCGATCAGCGCCGACAGGTGTACACCGCGGCTGACGCTTTCATCGAAGTGGAAATGCAGCTGGGGCACGCTGCGCAGTTGCATCGAACGCCCCAGGTGCAGGCGCAGGAAGCTGGCGGCGCTGTTCAGTGCCTTGAGCGACTGCTTCACGGCATCTGGCGTTTCCTCGCCCATGACGGTGATGAACACCTTGGCATGGCCCAGGTCGCGGCTGACATCCACGGCGGTGATGGTCACCAGACCGACACGTGGATCCTTGACTTCGCGGCGGATCAGCTCAGCCAGCTCGCGCTGCATCTGATCACCGATACGTTGGGTACGGCTATATTCTTTGGCCATTCTTGCTACCTGTAACTTAAAGCGGCAAACGCCCGGTCAAGCTGATGCCTGACCGGGCGCTACCTGTAAAGGCGCCGCCAACCGCCCTGTAGCGGGGGCTTGCGGCAAGCTCACCCTTAGAGGGTACGAGCCACCTGGACTTTCTCGAAGACTTCGATCTTGTCGCCGACCTTGACGTCGTTGTAGCTCTTGACGCCAATACCGCACTCCATGCCCGAACGTACTTCGGCAGCGTCGTCCTTGAAGCGACGCAGCGATTCCAGCTCGCCTTCGAAGATCACAACGTCCTCGCGCAGTACGCGGATCGGACGGTTGCGGTACACGGTACCTTCGATGACCATACAGCCAGCGATGGCGCCGAACTTCGGCGAACGGAACACGTCACGCACTTCGGCGACACCCAGGATGTTCTCGCGAACATCGCTGCCGAGCATGCCGGTCAGGGCCTTCTTGACGTCTTCGATGATGTCGTAGATCACGTTGTAGTAACGCATATCCAGACCTTCCTGCTCGACGATCTTGCGCGCACCGGCATCGGCACGCACGTTGAAGCCGAACAGCACCGCGTTGGACGCCAGCGCCAGGTTGGCGTCGCTCTCGGTGATACCACCCACACCGCCGCCGATCACGCGAACCTGTACTTCCTCGTTGCCCAGGCCGCCGAGCGAGCCGTTCAACGCTTCCAGGGAACCACGTACATCGGTCTTGAGGACGATGTTGAGGGTTTTCTTCTCTTCCTGACCCATGGTCTCGAAGATGTTTTCCAGCTTGCCAGCGTGAGCACGGGCCAGCTTGACCTCGCGGTACTTGCCTTGACGGAACAGGGCAACTTCGCGGGCTTTCTTCTCGTCAGCAACCACCGACAGCTCGTCACCGGCTTCCGGGGTACCGTCCAGGCCAAGGATCTCGACCGGGATCGACGGGCCAGCTTCCTTCACAGGCTTGCCGTTCTCGTCGAGCATGGCACGTACGCGGCCATAGTTGGAGCCGCACAGGACCATGTCGCCCTGACGCAGAGTACCGTCCTGAACCAGGATGGTCGCCACTGGGCCACGGCCCTTGTCCAGGCGCGATTCGACGACGACACCACGACCAGGTGCGGTCGGGGTAGCGCTCAGTTCGAGGATCTCGGCCTGCAGCAGAACGGCTTCGAGCAGCTCGTCCACACCAGTACCCATCTTCGCCGAAACCTTGACGAAAGGCGTGTCACCACCCCATTCCTCGGAGGTCACGCCTTCGACGGACAGCTCGTTGCGGATGCGATCGAGGTCGGCACCAGGCTTGTCGATCTTGTTCACTGCAACAACCAGTGGGACGCCAGCTGCCTTGGCATGCTGAACGGCTTCACGGGTTTGCGGCATCACGCCGTCGTCCGCCGCCACCACCAGGATGACGATGTCGGTCGCCTTGGCACCACGAGCACGCATCTGAGTGAACGCAGCGTGGCCCGGGGTATCGAGGAAGGTGACCATGCCGCGGTCGGTTTCCACGTGGTAGGCGCCGATGTGCTGGGTGATACCGCCGGCTTCGCCAGCAGCAACCTTGGCACGACGGATGTAGTCGAGCAGCGAGGTCTTACCGTGGTCAACGTGGCCCATGACGGTAACGACCGGGGCGCGCGATTCGGTTTTGCCTTCGAACTTCAGCGATTCGGCCAGGGAGTCTTCCAGGGCAGTATCGCTGACCAGGGTGACCTTGTGGCCCAGCTCTTCTGCGATCAGCTGAGCGGTTTCCTGGTCGAGCACCTGGTTGATGGTAACCGGCGTGCCCATCTTGAACATGAACTTGACCACTTCAGCGCCCTTGACGGACATCTGGTTGGCCAGCTCCGAGACCGTGATGGTCTCACCGATGGTCACGTCACGGATGACGGGGCCGGTCGGGCTCTGGAAGCCGTGCTGGTTACGCTTCTTCAGCTTGCCCTTGCCGCCACGACCACGACGAGCGCCATCGCTCTCTTCTTCGGTGGTACGCGGAGCAGCGCGTGGAGTCGGTGCTTTTTCCTTCTCCTTGACCTTGACCTTGATCGACACGCGAGGCGCCTCGCCACGACGACGGTCGTCATCACGAGTGCGGCTTTCGTTGCGACGGGTCTCGTCCTTCTTGCGCTCGGCAGCACGCGCAGCGGCATCTTCCGAGGCAGGCGCGTCAGCCACTACCGGTGCCGGCGCAGGTGCGGCGGCAGCGGCAGCCGGCTTGGCAGCTGGGGCCGCAGGGGCGGCATCAGCAGCCTGACGGCGGGCCTGATCTTCGTTGCGCTGGCGAACGTCGGCGTCAACCTTGTCGCGCGCAGCGTTTTCCGCCGCACGGCGCTCATCCTGCTCGCGTTTCTGCTCAGCCTGGATTTCTTCCGGGCTGCGCTGCACGAATACTTTCTTCTTGCGTACTTCTACGCTGATACTTTTGCTACCGGCGACACGCAGGGTGCTGGTGGTTTTGCGCTGCAAGGTAATCTTGCGCGGCTCTTCCGCCTTGCTCTTGTGGCTGCTTTTCAAATGAGTCAGCAGAGTCTGCTTCTCATTGTCGGTCACTACCTGACCGGCGTCGGTGTGCGGCAGACCTGCCTCACGCATCTGCTGCAGCAGGCGCTCTACCGGTGCCTCGACCTCTTGGGCCAGTTCTTTCACCGTGACTTGCGTCATGCACTTCTCTCCTCAGGCCGCGCCTAATTACTCGAACCAGTGGGCTCGGGCGGCCATGATCAACTTGCCGGCACGCTCTTCGTCGATGCCGTCGATGTCGAGCAGATCGTCGATCGACTGCTCGGCCAGGTCTTCGCGGTTAACCACGCCGCGCACCGCCAGTTCCGCCGCCAGGTCCTTGTCCATGCCCTCAAGGGAGAGCAGGTCTTCGGCCGGATGGGCGTCTGCCAGTTTTTCTTCGGTAGCGATGGCCTTGGTCAACAAACGGTCCTTGGCTCGAGCGCGGAGCTCATTGACGATATCTTCGTCAAAGCCATCGATGTTGAGCATTTCTTCCAACGGTACGTAGGCAATTTCTTCGAGGCTGGTAAAGCCTTCGTCGACCAGCACTTGGGCCAGCTCCTCGTCGACTTCCAGTTCATCGATGAAATTGCGCAGGATGTCACCGGTTTCTGCTTGCTGCTTGGCCTGGATGTCCTTTTCGGTCATCACGTTCAAGGTCCAGCCGGTCAACTGACTGGCCAAACGAACGTTCTGACCGCCACGGCCAATGGCCTGGGCAAGGTTGTCTTCGGCGACGGCGATGTCCATGGCATGGGCATCCTCGTCAACGATAATCGCCGCGACTTCAGCCGGCGACATGGCGTTGATGACGAACTGCGCCGGGTTATCGTCCCACAGGACGATATCCACACGCTCACCACCCAACTCTCCGGATACGGCTTGGACGCGCGAACCGCGCATGCCGATACAGGCACCTTGCGGGTCGATGCGCTTGTCCTTGGAGCGGACGGCGATCTTGGCTCGCGAACCCGGATCACGGGAGGCAGCCATGACTTCAATGAGGCCCTCGGCAATTTCCGGCACTTCAATGCGGAAAAGCTCGATCAGCATCTGTGGCGCAGTGCGCGACAGGATCAGCTGGGGGCCACGGTTTTCAGTGCGGATTTCCTTGAGCAGCGCACGCAGGCGCACGCCAACCCGGAAAGTCTCGCGGGGAATGATGTCTTCGCGAGCCAGCAAGGCCTCGGCGTTGTTGCCCAGGTCAACGATGACGTTGTCGCGGGTAACCTTCTTGACGGTACCGGAGATGATCTCGCCTACGCGTTCGCGGTAGGCATCGACCACCTGGGCGCGCTCGGCCTCACGGACCTTCTGCACGATGACCTGCTTGGCGGTCTGGGCGGCGATACGACCGAACTCGATAGACTCGATCTTCTCCTCGATCACGTCACCGACCTTGGCTTCAGGGTGGGTCTCGTGGATCTTGCTCAACCAGGTCTCGATTGCCGGATCATCAAGATCGGCTTCATCGACCACGGTCCAGCGACGGAAGGTCTCGTAGCTACCGGTGTGGCGGTTGATTTCCACACGCAGGTCGACTTCGTCCTCAAAACGTTTTTTGGTTGCAGTGGCCAGGGCCACTTCCAGCGCTTCGAAAATGACGCCGGGCGGTACACCCTTTTCGTTGGATACCGATTCAACAACCAGCAGTACTTCTTTGCTCATCGTACGCCTCGCCTTGCGCAAGCCATTGGGCCCGGATAGTCCGCCGGGCCCGGCACGTCTCAGTCAAAACTGGGAATAATATTGGCCTTGTCGATCGAGTCGATCGGCAACAGGAACTCCTGGTCGTCCACCTGGACCACCACATCCTGCTCCTCCACACCGCGGAGAAGGCCCTGGAAGTTACGACGACCCTCGAAGGGTGAGCGCAGCTTGATCTTCACTTGTTCGCCGGCATGCGAGGCAAACTGTTCAAGCGTGAACAGCGGGCGTTCCATGCCAGGAGAAGAAACCTCTAGGGTATATTCAGAGCTGATCGGATCTTCCACATCGAGGACGCTGCTGACCTGACGGCTGACTTCAGCGCAGTCGTCCACCAGAATGCCGCCTTCCTTATCGATGTAGACACGTAGTACCGAATGCTTGCCCTGGGAGACGAATTCGATCCCCCAGCATTCGAAGCCCAGCCCCGTGACCACCGGGGCCAACAAGGCCTGCAACTGTTCTAGCTTGCTCGACACCTGAACCCCCTCGTGCATGCTGTGCAAATAAAAAATGGGCGAAGCGCCCATCCCTGAAAGCGCCGTTGGACAACGACGCCGAAAACTGTTCGGCTAGCAAAAAGCCCCTGAAAAGGGGCTCCGCTAAAGCTGGTTGCGGGGGCTGGATTTGAACCAACGACCTTCGGGTTATGAGCCCGACGAGCTACCAAGCTGCTCCACCCCGCGACAAAGCTGGGGCGAAAGTATAAGACCGAACCCCGTACGGGGTCAATCCGACCTCCACCTACAAGAAAGCCCGCATAAAGCGGGCTCTCTTGCTTCAATTGGTACCGAGAAGGGGACTCGAACCCCTACACCCTATGGGCACAACCACCTCAAGGTTGCGTGTCTACCAATTCCACCACCTCGGCAATACTACTTTTGAAACCCGTTACTTCTGCTCATCTGCCGGAGGAGGTACATCACCCGTACTCGGAGTGGCTTCGCTCTTCTGCTGTTGGAGCACCGGTACATCATCATTCACTGCCGGCTTTTGCTCTTTCACTTCCAACACTGCTGGATCTGGAAGGCCCGCCTGGGTCAGCTTGTGAGCTTGTTCCTTGGCGAAGTATCCTAACCCAAGTGCTGTCAAAAAGAAAGTGGCAGCGAGTATTGCAGTGAATTTACTTAGGAAGGTTGCAGAGCCTTGGCTTCCGAACACAGTATTTGAGGCACCTGCGCCGAAAGATGCACCTGCTTCCGCACCCTTACCCTGTTGCAACAGAACCAGCACTACTAGCGACAGCGCTGCCAACAGATGAAAAACAACGATGACTGTTTCCAGCATTTGTTCAGTTTCCTGCGGCGCGACAAATTGCACCGAATTCGTCTGCGTTCAGGGACGCTCCACCAATGAGCCCCCCATCGATATCCGGCATGCCGAACAGTTCGGCCGCATTGGCCGCCTTCACGCTGCCGCCGTAGAGCAGCTGCACCTTCGCAGCCACTTCAGCATCTTCTGCCGCCAACTGACCGCGGATGGCAGCATGCACATCCTGAGCCTGTTGTGGCGTGGCCGTAAGGCCAGTGCCGATGGCCCATACAGGCTCATAAGCAATTACTGCATTGGCAAAAGCCTTAACACCGAACGCTTCGATGATACTGCTTAGTTGACGCCCGACAACTTCGAGTGTCTTGCCCGCCTCGCGCTCTTCAAGGGTTTCCCCAATACACAGCACGGGCTTCAAACCTTTGGCCTGTGCGGCTGCAAACTTGCGGTTCAGCACTTCATCACTCTCGCCGATGACCTGGCGACGCTCCGAATGCCCAACCAACACCAACTTGCAGCCCACTTCAGCCAGCTGTTCCGGGCAAACTTCCCCGGTCAGCGCACCCTGTTCGGGTTGTACAGCAGAATTCTGTGCGCCGACAGTTATTTCTTTACCTGCCAGGCCATCGATCACTTGATTGATGAACAAGGCCGGTGGAAATACCGCGACTTCCACTCCGCTCGGCAGGGCAAGATTGCTCAAGCCCTCGGTCAGCTCAGCGACGCTGGCGCGGGTACCGTGCATCTTCCAGTTACCAGCTACCATAGGGCGACGCATGCTTTACCTCGTCGGTCAAAGTGGGCGCAGATCTTACCCAACCAGATCTGCGCTGGCAAGCGCCTTCAGACACAAACTTCGCTGACCAGTTTCGCCAGGGCTTCGGCATGGCCGCGAACCTGACTTTCGTCGTCGCCTTCGACCATGACCCGCACCAACGGCTCGGTACCGGACTTGCGCAGCAGCACGCGACCGCGACCGGCCATCGCCTCGGTGACCTTGGCACTGGCTTCCTGCACCGCAGGGTGCTCCAGAGGGTCGACCTTGCTTGCCCCATAGCGCACGTTGATCAGTACCTGAGGGCACTTGCGCAGGGCCTGACGGGCCTGGGCCAGTGTCTCGCCGCGACGCTTGAGCGCCATCAGCACCTGCAGCGCGGCGATGATCGCATCACCGGTGGTGGTGTGGTTGCAGCACACGACATGCCCGGAGTTTTCACCCCCGACCAACCACTCGCGCTCGAGCAGTTCGGCCATGACGTAACGGTCGCCGACCTTGGCCCGCACGAACGGGATATCCAGCTCCTTGAGCGCAAGTTCAAGGCCCAGGTTGCTCATCAGCGTGCCCACTACCCCGCCTTGCAGCTTGCCGCGGTCATGCAGGTCACGGGCGATGATGAACAGCAATTCGTCGCCGTCGACGATGGCACCCGTGTGATCGACCATCAGCACCCGGTCACCGTCGCCATCGAAGGCGATACCGAGGTCGGCATGGCCCACCAGCACGGCGGCCTGCAGCGACTCGATATGGGTAGAGCCACAGCCTTCGTTGATGTTCAGGCCATCAGGCTGAGCATTCAGAATGGTCACGTCGGCACCCAGTTCGCGGAACACGCTTGGCGCGACCTTGTACGTGGCGCCATGGGCGCAATCGACCACCAGCTTGAGGCCGTCGAAGCTGGTGCTCGAAGGCACACTGCTCTTACAGAACTCGATGTAGCGGCCAGCCGCATCGTTGATGCGCGAGACCTTGCCCAGCTTGCCCGACTCGACCACCGTCATCGGCTGATCGAGCAACTCTTCGATCATCAACTCGACTTCGTCAGGCAGCTTGGTGCCCTGGCCAGAGAAGAACTTGATGCCGTTGTCGTCGTGCGGGTTATGCGACGCGCTGATGACAATACCGGCTTCAGCGTGGAAGGTACGCGTGAGGTAGGCGATGGCCGGGGTCGGCATCGGCCCGAGCAGCATCACATCGGCACCGGCCGCAGAAAGCCCGGCCTCGAGCGCAGATTCGAACATGTAACCGGAAATACGCGTGTCCTTGCCCACCAGCACACGGCAATGGCCCTGCTTGCGGAAAGCCATGCCAGCCGCCCAGCCGAGCTTCAGCATGAAGTCCGGCGTGATCGGGAATTCGCCGACGCGGCCACGAATGCCGTCGGTACCAAAGTATTTTCTGCTCATAGCGACTCCAATGTTCTTATTCGGCGTGTTGAACCGCAGCGATCATGCGTACCACATCGACAGTTTCGGCCACATCATGGACGCGAAGGATGCTCGCCCCCTTGGTCATGGCCAACGCTGCCAGCGCCAGGCTGCCGTACAAACGCTCGCCGACCGGACGATCCAGCGTCAGGCCGATCATGCTCTTTCGTGAAACACCCACCAGCAGTGGGCGCCCAAGGCGATAGAGCGCTTCCATGTGCTTGAACAGGCTCAGGTTGTGCGCCAGTGTCTTGGCGAAACCGAAGCCTGGGTCAAGAATGATTCTGTTTGCATCGATGCCCGCCGCAGCGCAAGCGGCCATCCGTTGTTCAAGATATCGCGTAACGTCCGCTGTCACATCATCGTAATGCGGGTCGTCCTGCATATTGCCCGGCTCACCGCGCATGTGCATCAGGCACACCGGCAGGCCGGTATCGGCCGCCGCGTCCAGGGCACCATCGCGCTCCAGCGCGCGTACGTCGTTGATCAGCCCAGCCCCCAGCCGCGCAGACTCGCGGATGACCGCTGGCGTGGAGGTATCAACCGAAATGACCACATCCAGGCGGCTATTGATCGCCTCGACCATCGGCGCCACGCGCTCGATTTCTTCGGTCACGGACACGGCACGCGCCCCAGGGCGCGTCGACTCGCCACCGATGTCGATCAGCGTGGCGCCTGCGGCGACCATCGCTTCGGCATGCCGCAGCGCAGCGTCGCGCTGGCTGAAGCGCCCGCCGTCGGAGAAGGAGTCGGGGGTGATATTGAGGATACCCATGACATGGGTACGCGACAAATCAAGAACCCGGTTGCCGCAAGGCAACCGGGTCGGGTACTGCACTGAGCTCATAGATGCCCTTAGTGTTGAGCCGCTGGGCCGCCAATCGGCGATTCCGGGCGATCACCCTGGGCTGCCGGGGTACCCGAAGCCGAGTCACCATCCCAATCGCGAGGTTCGCGCGGGGCACGACCATTCATGATGTCGTCGATCTGGTCGGCATCGATGGTCTCGTACTTCATCAGCGCTTCAGCCATGGCATCGAGCTTGTCACGGTTGTCGGTGAGCAGCTGCTTGGCCGTGGCGTAGCACTGGTCGATGATGCTGCGCACTTCCGAGTCGATCAGCTTGGCGGTTTCACCCGACACGCTGGCGTGCTGGCTGCCGGCGCTACGGCCGAGGAACACCTCGCCTTCTTCTTCGGCATACATCAACGGGCCGAGCTTCTCGGAAAGGCCCCACTTGGTAACCATGTTCCGGGCAATCTGGCTGGCACGCATGATGTCGTTGGAGGCACCGGTGGTGACGCCGTCGAAGCCCAGGGTCATTTCTTCGGCGATACGGCCGCCGTACAGCGAGCAGATCTGGCTGATCAGCGCACGCTTGGACAGGCTGTAACGGTCTTCTTCAGGCAGGAACATGGTCACACCCAGGGCACGACCACGCGGGATGATCGAAACCTTGTAGACCGGGTCATGCTCAGGCACCAGACGACCGACGATGGCGTGACCGGCTTCGTGGTAGGCGGTGTTCTGTTTTTCTTTCTCGGACATGACCATGGTCTTGCGCTCGGCGCCCATCATGATCTTGTCTTTGGCCAGCTCGAACTCTTTCATTTCGACCAGGCGCTTGTTGGAGCGAGCAGCGAACAACGATGCTTCGTTGACCAGGTTGGCCAGGTCGGCACCGGAGAAGCCTGGGGTACCACGGGCAATGACCGCCGGGTTGACGTTCTCGCCGATCGGCACCTTGCGCATGTGCACCTTGAGGATCTGCTCACGGCCGCGGATGTCCGGCAGGCCAACCACCACCTGGCGGTCGAAACGACCAGGACGCAGCAGTGCCGGGTCGAGGACGTCCGGACGGTTGGTCGCGGCGATGACGATGATGCCATCGTTCATCTCGAAGCCGTCCATCTCTACCAGCAGCTGGTTGAGGGTTTGTTCGCGCTCATCATGACCACCGCCCATACCGGCGCCACGGTGGCGACCCACGGCGTCGATTTCGTCGATGAAGATGATGCACGGGGCGTGCTTCTTGGCCTGCTCGAACATGTCGCGCACACGGCTGGCACCGACACCGACGAACATTTCAACGAAGTCCGAACCGGAAATGGTGAAGAACGGCACTTTCGCCTCACCGGCAATGGCCTTGGCCAGCAGGGTCTTACCGGTACCCGGTGGGCCGACCATCAACACGCCGCGAGGAATACGGCCGCCGAGGCGCTGGAACTTGCCCGGGTCACGCAGGAATTCGACCAGCTCGCCGACTTCTTCCTTGGCTTCGTCGCAACCCGCGACGTCTGCCAGGGTGGTCTTGACCTGGTCTTCGGACAGCAGGCGCGCCTTGCTCTTGCCGAAACTCATCGGCCCGCCCTTGCCGCCTGCGCCGCCTTGCATCTGGCGCATGAAGAACATGAATACCGCGATGATCACCAGGATCGGGAAGCTGGCTACCAGCAACTGAGTCCAGATGCTCTGCTGCTCGGGCTGCTTGCCTTCGACGACCACGTGGTTGTCGACCAGGTCGCCGATCAGGCCATTGTCGGTAATGGCCGGGCGCACGGTCTTGAAGCTGTCGCCGTCAGCGCGCTTGCCGGTAATGATGTAGCCGTCGACGGTCACACGCTCGACTTTCCCGTCCTTGACCTGTTGGATGAAGTCGGAGTAGTTGAGGGTCTGCGGCTCGTTAGGGCTTGAGAAGTTGTTCATCACTGTCACCAGGACAGCTGCGATGATCAACCACAGGATCAGATTCTTTGCCATGTCGTTCAATTCGCTACCCTCTGAGGCCGGCGCACGACGCAGCCGTGCCTCGCATGATATTCATCGCCCTAACTTACTACATTACCTACGCATCCGCAGGCACCGTCTGTAACCCTTTGTGAAACCTAGACTACACGAAGTTCGGACGATCCTGACGGGCTGGCCGATTGGAATTAACTATCAGCCACCCCGTAGCACGCCTTTCACACGCCTTTGAAACCTTTACCCAGCAGGTACTGCTCACGCGAGCGATCCCGCGAAGACGACGGCTTGCGCATCTGCACCTTGTCGAACTTGGTGCGAACGTCCTTCAAGTACATGTCGAAGCCTTCGCCCTGGAAAATCTTGATCAGGAAGTCACCACCAGGCTTCAGCACGCGGGTTGCCAGGTCAAGCGCCAACTCACAAAGGAACATGGCGCGCGGCATGTCCACTTCAGGCGTACCACTCATATTGGGGGCCATGTCGGAAATCACAAGGTCTACATGCGAATCGCCGACCGCTTCCAGAATCTGCTGCAGCACTTCATCGTGGGTGAAGTCACCCTGAATGAAGGTCACGTCCGGGATCGAGTCCATTTCCAGGATATCGGAGGCAATCAGACGGCCCTGGCCACCAATCAGACGACTGGTCACCTGCGACCAGCCTCCTGGGGCTGCGCCGAGGTCGATCACACTCATGCCCGGGCGGATCAACCGGTCCTTTTCCTGGATCTCAAGCAGTTTGTAGCTTGCACGCGAACGGTAGCCATCCTTCTGCGCTTGTTTGACGAAAGGGTCGTTAAAATGCTCACGCAGCCAGTTAGCGCTGCTTTTGGAACGTTGTACCACGGGGCACCTCGATGATATGCGTCGTGATTGACTGGGCGGAGCCGGGGGCCCTCGGGTAAAATGCCTGTCAATTTTACAGAATCAGACGGAAAGGGTCAGATTATGCCGCTCAATAACGAGCAGAAGAAGCAATACAAGTCCATTGGTCATGACCTGAAGCCGGTCCTGATCGTTGCTGGCAACGGTGTTAACGAAGGCGTTGCTGCCGAACTGGAACGCGCACTCGCCGATCATGAACTGATCAAGGTCGAGATTCGCTCCGAAGATCGCGAAGAACGCGCTGCCGCCATTGCCGAGTTGTGCAAGGTCGGCCGTGCTGAACTGGTGCAGACCATCGGCAAGAAAGCGCTGATCTACCGCAAGAACCCGCAGCCGAACAAGCAGCTGTCGAACGTCCACCGCTTCAAGTAATAGCGGCTCCGATCAGTGGCGCGCCTTGCGCGCCCTGACCGGTACTGGCTGGGCCACCAGCACGATGCCGGAAAAACCCAGCACCAGGAAACAGAACATCTGCCAGCGCTCGCCCACGGATATACCGTAGCGCAAGGTGTAATACCCCACGCAGGCACCAAAGCCGAGCAACAGCATCTGGCCACGGAACTGTCGCCACCAGGCCGCCAGGCCATCCACCCTCGCCAATACCGCCAGCTGGGTCAACAAGCCAAGCAAGGCCACGCCAATCAACCAGCGGTCGATCTGCCCGGCAATATCCTGCACCAGCAGGGGCGCCAGGCCACTGACCTTGAGCGCGGGCACCAGCCCCACATGAAACACCCACAAGCCGCCGACCCAGAAAACCTGGGCCAGCTGCCAGAGGATCCCTTCAAGGGATGGCGCCCGCAGGCGCCGGTCAGATGTGCTGGACTTCGACAATCTCGTACTCGACCGTGCCACTTGGCGTCTTGATGACGACGATATCACCTTCTTCCTTGCCGATGATGGCACGGGCAATCGGCGCGCCTGCCGACAGCTTGCCCAGCTTGATGTTGGCTTCGTCTTCACCCACGATCTGGTACTTCACGCGCTCGTCGGTTTCGGTATTGGCCAGCTCGACGGTAGTGCCGAAAATGACCTTGCCGGTGTGCGGGATAGAGGTCACATCGATCACCACCGAGTTCTGCAGGCGGCCTTCGATATCGCGGATACGCGCCTCGACCATGCCCTGCTCTTCACGGGCGGCATGGTATTCGGCGTTTTCCTTGAGGTCACCCAGCTCGCGTGCTTCACCGATCGCCTGGCTCAGGCGCGGGCGCTCGGTCTTGCTCAGGAACAGGTGCTCCTCTTCCAGGGCGCGAGCGCCCTGGACGGTCATCGGGTATTTGGTAATGCTCATGCTTTGAGTCCTGCATGCAGATCCTGCAAGCGACGAACGGTCTTCTCGGGACCAAACTTCAGCGCTTCGCAGATGGCTTCACCGGCCGCAATGGTGGTGGTGCAGTAAATCTTGTGCTGCAGCGCATTGCGACGAATCGAGTAGGAATCAGCGATCGACTGACGGCCTTCGGTGGTGTTGATGATCAGCGACACTTCGTCGTTCTTGATCATGTCGACCACGTGCGGGCGACCTTCGGTCACTTTGTTCACACGGCGCACTTTCAGGCCTGCCGCCTCGATAACCTTGGCGGTGCCGGCAGTGGCAACCACTTCGAAGCCCAGGGCGATCAGGTCGCGGGCAACGCCAGCCACTTGTGGCTTGTCGTCGTCACGCACGCTGATGAACGCGGTACCGCCGGTTGGCAGCACTTCGCTGGCACCCATCTGAGCCTTGGCGAACGCTTCACCGAAGCTGTCACCGACGCCCATGACTTCACCGGTCGATTTCATCTCAGGGCCGAGGATCGGGTCAACCCCTGGGAACTTGGCGAACGGGAAGACGGCTTCCTTGACGCTGTAGAAGTTCGGGATGATTTCTTTGGTGAAACCGATCTCTTTCAGGGTTTTACCCGCCATCACGCGGGCGGCAATCATGGCCAGCGAGGTGCCGATGCACTTGGAGACGAACGGCACGGTACGCGAAGCGCGCGGGTTGACTTCGATCACGTAGATCTTGTCGCCCTGCAGGGCCAGCTGAACGTTCATCAGGCCGACAACGCCCAGCTCCAGGGCCATTTTCTTGACCTGTTCGCGGACTTCGTCCTGCACGTGAGCCGGCAGCGAGTACGGTGGCAGCGAGCACGCCGAGTCACCGGAGTGAACGCCGGCCTGCTCGATGTGCTGCATGATCGCGCCGATCACCACGTCGGTGCCGTCGCAGACCGCATCCACGTCCATCTCGATGGCGCAGTTGAGGAAGTGGTCGAGCAGCACCGGGCTGTCGTTGGACACCTGTACGGCTTCACGCAGGTAGCGCTTGAGCTCGTCCAGCTCGTAGACGATCTCCATGGCGCGGCCACCCAGTACGTACGACGGGCGCACCACCAGTGGGTAACCGATACCGCCAGCGGCACGGATGGCCTCGTCTTCGCTGCGCACGGTCGCGTTTGGCGGCTGCAGCAGGTTCAGGCGCTGAACCATCTGCTGGAAGCGCTCGCGGTCTTCGGCGCGGTCAATGGCGTCCGGGCTGGTACCGATGATCGGTACGCCGGCTTCTTCCAGGGCGCGTGCCAGTTTCAGCGGGGTCTGGCCGCCGTAGTGAACGATCACGCCCTTCGGCTTCTCGACACGGCAGACTTCCAGCACGTCTTCCAGGGTCAGCGGCTCGAAGTACAGACGGTCGGAGGTGTCGTAGTCGGTGGAGACGGTTTCCGGGTTGCAGTTGACCATGATGGTCTCGTAACCGTCTTCACGCAGCGCCAGGGCCGCGTGCACGCAGCAGTAGTCGAACTCGATGCCTTGGCCGATACGGTTAGGGCCGCCACCCAGGATCATGATCTTGTCGCGGGTCGACGGGTTGGCCTCGCACTCTTCCTCGTAGGTCGAATACAGGTAGGCGGTGTCGGTGGCGAACTCGGCAGCGCAGGTGTCGACGCGCTTGTAGACCGGGAACACTTCCAGCTTGTGGCGGTGACGACGCAGGTTCTTGTCGGTAATGCCGAGCAGCACAGCCAGGCGCTGGTCCGAGAAGCCTTTGCGCTTGAGGCGCAGCATCATGCCTTTATCGATGGCCGACAGGGCCAGGGTCTTGACCTTCTCTTCTTCCTTGATCAGGTCTTCCATCTGAACCAGGAACCACATGTCGATGCCGGTCAAGGCGAAGATCTCTTCGCAGGTCATGCCCGAACGCATGGCGTCGGCCACATACCAGATACGCTCGGCGCCCGGCACGGTCAGCTCGCGCTTGAGGATGCTGGCCGCTTCGGCGCTGGCCAGGTCAACTTTCGGGTCCAGACCGCAAACACCGACTTCCAGGCCGCGCAGGGCTTTCTGCAGGGATTCCTGGAAGGTACGGCCGATGGCCATGACTTCACCCACGGATTTCATCTGGGTGGTCAGGCGGGCGTCGGCTTTCGGGAATTTCTCGAAGGCGAAACGTGGCAGCTTGGTGACGACGTAGTCGATCGACGGTTCGAACGACGCCGGGGTACGGCCGCCGGTGATGTCGTTCTGCAGCTCATCGAGGGTGTAGCCGACAGCCAGCTTGGCGGCGATCTTGGCGATCGGGAAGCCGGTGGCCTTGGAAGCCAGGGCCGACGAACGCGATACACGCGGGTTCATCTCGATCACGACCATGCGGCCGGTGTCTGGGCAGATACCGAACTGCACGTTGGAACCGCCGGTTTCGACACCGATTTCACGCAGCACCGCCAGCGAGGCGTTGCGCATGATCTGGTATTCCTTGTCGGTCAGGGTCTGGGCTGGGGCAACGGTGATCGAGTCGCCGGTGTGCACGCCCATCGGGTCGAAGTTCTCGATCGAGCAGACGATGATGCAGTTGTCCTTCTTGTCGCGGACCACCTCCATCTCGTATTCCTTCCAGCCGATCAGCGATTCGTCGATCAGCAGCTCTTTGGTCGGCGACAGGTCCAGACCACGGGCGCAGATTTCTTCGAACTCTTCACGGTTGTAGGCGATACCACCACCGGTGCCGCCCATGGTGAAGGACGGACGGATGATGCATGGGAAGCCGAGCTTCTCGAGGACCGCATTGGCCTCCTCCATGCTGTGGGCGATACCGGAGCGCGGGCATTCCAGGCCGATGTCTTTCATCGCCTTGTCGAAGCGCGAACGGTCTTCTGCCTTGTCGATGGTGTCGGCGTTGGCGCCGATCATCTCTACGCCGAACTTTTCCAGAACGCCGTGGCGCTCCAGGTCCAGGGCGCAGTTCAGTGCGGTTTGGCCGCCCATGGTCGGCAGGACGGCGTCAGGGCGCTCCTGCTCGATGATCTTGGCCACCGACTGCCATTTGATCGGCTCGATGTAGGTGGCGTCGGCCATGGCCGGGTCGGTCATGATGGTGGCCGGGTTGGAGTTCACCAGGATGACGCGATAGCCTTCCTCGCGCAGGGCTTTGCAAGCCTGGGCGCCGGAGTAGTCGAATTCACAGGCCTGGCCGATCACGATCGGGCCAGCGCCGAGAATCAGGATGCTTTTGATGTCTGTACGTTTTGGCATGGTTGTCACTCAAATCCGCGGGTCAGTCGGCAAGCCGTCTTGAACAATCTGGGTCAGGCGCTTCCGGGCGCGGCGCGAGCCGGCCCGGGGCCTTGATGCAGGATGCTCAGCGGCGCTTGGCCATGGCATCGATGAAACGATCGAACAGTGGCGCGACGTCAGTCGGGCCTGGGCTCGCTTCAGGGTGGCCCTGGAAGCTGAACGCGCTCTTGTCGGTGCGCTCGATGCCCTGCAGGGTACCGTCGAACAGCGACTTGTGGATGGCGCGGACGTTGCCCGGCAGCGTGGCTTCGTCAACGGCGAAACCGTGGTTCTGGCTGGTGATCATGACCACGCCGGTGTCCAGGTCCTGGACCGGGTGGTTGGCACCGTGGTGGCCGTGGCCCATCTTGACGGTCTTGGCGCCGGAGGCCAGGGCCAGCAGCTGGTGGCCGAGGCAGATACCGAATACCGGGATCTCGGTTTCAAGGACTTCCTTGATGGCCTGGATGGCGTAGTCGCAAGGCTCCGGATCACCAGGGCCGTTGGACAGGAACACGCCATCAGGGTTGAGTGCGAGCACTTCGCTGGCCGGGGTCTGGGCAGGCACCACGGTCACGCGGCAGCCACGAGCAACCAGCATGCGCAGGATGTTCAGCTTGACGCCGTAGTCGAAGGCGACCACGTGGTAAGGCAGCTCGGAAGCTTCCAGGGTCGGGTGGCTGTCGGTTTTCAGTTCCCACACGCTGGAGCGCCACTCGTAACGCTCTTTGGTGGAAACGACCTTGGCCAGGTCCATGCCCTTGAGGCCCGGGAAGGCGCGGGCAGCGGCGATGGCGGCTTCTTCGCTGATGTTGTCACCGGCGAGGATGCAGCCGTTCTGAGCGCCCTTTTCACGCAGGATACGGGTCAGGCGACGGGTGTCGATGCCGGCGATGGCGACGACGTTGTTGGCCTTGAGGTAGTCAGGCAGCGACTGGGTGTTACGCCAGTTGCTGGCCAGCAGCGGCAGGTCACGGATGACCAGGCCGGCAGACCAGACACGGTTCGACTCGGCGTCTTCCGGGGTGGTACCGGTGTTGCCGATGTGCGGATAGGTCAGGGTAACGATTTGCTGGGCGTAGGAAGGGTCTGTAAGGATTTCCTGGTAGCCGGTCATAGCGGTGTTGAACACCACCTCACCAACGGTCTGACCGTCGGCACCGATGGCTTCACCGCGAAAAATACTGCCGTCGGCAAGGGCGAGTATGGCTGGCTTTGTCAAGAAGACCTCCCGTAAATCAAGCATGAAAGGGCGATCGCAGGTTGCAAAAAAGCGGAGTGACGTATGGACACGTCACCCCGCTTTCATGTGCTGAATTCAATTCGCTGCGCGCTTTTAGTGGACACACTAAAGCTGTAGCTTACAGAAAAGTGCGTTTTCGGTCTACCGTATATGTGTCTCTAAAACACATGATTGCGACAGGCTGACCTCGCTGGCATTGGGGACCTGTAGGAGCGGCCTTGCGTCGCGAAAGGACTGCGCAGCAGTCCCGGGATTCCAGCGGCGCCGCTACACCCCGGGCCCGCTCTGCGACCCTTTCACGACACCAGACCGCTCCCACACAGATCAGTGCAGCCCCAGCACGTCCTGCATGTCGTACAGCCCCGGCTCACGCCCATCCAGCCACAGCGCGGCACGCACCGCACCCTTGGCGAAGGTCATGCGGCTCGAGGCCTTGTGGGTGATCTCCACCCGCTCGCCTTCGGCAGCGAACAGCACGGTGTGGTCACCCACCACGTCACCGGCACGCACGGTAGCGAAGCCGATGGTCTGGCGATCACGCGCACCGGTCTGGCCTTCGCGGCCATACACGGCCACTTCCTTCAGGTCACGCCCCAACGCCTGAGCCACCACTTCACCCATGCGCAGCGCAGTACCCGACGGCGCATCGACCTTGTGCCGGTGGTGCGCCTCGAGGATCTCGATGTCGACCTCGTCGCCCAGCACGCGCGCTGCGGTGTCCAGCAGCTTCAGGCACAGGTTGACGCCAACGCTGAAGTTGGCGGCAAAGACGATCGGGATATCCTTGCCCGCTTCGACCAGCAACGCTTTCTCTTCCGGCGTAAAGCCAGTAGTGCCAATGACCATGGCCTTGCCCGCCTTGCGGCAGAACGCGAGGTTCTTCAGGGTCACTGAAGGGTGCGTGAAGTCGATCAGCACGTCGAACTCGTCCACAACCTTGACCAAGTCGTCGGAGATCGGCACGCCAATACGACCCAAGGCCGCCAACTCCCCTGCATCAGCCCCTACCAGGCTGCTGTCAGGGCGATGGATCGCCGCCGTCAAACCCGCCTGAGGCGCTTGGTGCTGCACAGCTTCGACAAGGGTCTTGCCCATCCGCCCTGCCGCGCCCATTACCGCAATACGTCGCATAACCTGTTCCTTGTCAGAGATCGCCGAAGAAGCGCTTCACGCCATCGAACCAGCCATTGGCCTTGGGCGAATGGGAGCTGTCGCCTTCCAGCGAATCACGCAGCTCTTCGAGCAGCTCGCGCTGGCGACGGCTGAGGTTGACCGGGGTTTCCACCGCCACGCGGCACAGCAGGTCACCTGCCCCACCACCGCGAACCGGTGCCACACCTTTGCCGCGCAGACGGAACTGCTTGCCGGTCTGGGTGCCTTCCGGGATCTTCAGCTTCACCCGGCCATCGAGGGTCGGCACTTCCAGCTCGCCACCCAGGGCAGCGTCGGTGTAGCTGATTGGCACTTCGCAGTACAGGTGCTTGCCATCGCGCTGGAAGATCTCGTGCTCACGCACGTTGATGACCACGTACAGGTCGCCAGTCGGGCCACCATGGGTACCGGCCTCGCCCTCGCCCGACAGGCGAATGCGGTCACCGGTATCGACACCGGCCGGCACCTTGACCGACAGCGTCTTGTATTCCTCGACACGGCCTTCGCCGTGGCACGCGCCGCAAGGGTCGGTGATGATCTTGCCCTGGCCATGGCAGCGCGGGCAGGTCTGCTGCACCGAGAAGAAGCCTTGCTGCATGCGCACCTGGCCGATACCGCCGCAGGTCGGGCAGGTCGACGGGGTCGAGCCCTTCTTCGCACCGGAACCATCACAAGGGTTGCAGTTGACCAGGGTAGGAACGCGGATACTGACCGTGGTGCCACGCACCGCTTCTTCCAGGTTCAGCTCCAGGGTGTAACGCAGGTCGCTGCCACGCTGGGCGCCACCGCGCGAGCCGCCACGGCCGCCACCGAAGAAATCACTGAACACATCGCCGAAGATGTCGGAGAAGTTGGCACCACCGAAGCCGGCACCACCGCCACCCATGCTAGGGTCGACGCCGGCGTGACCATACTGGTCATAGGCCGCGCGCTTGCTGGCATCGGACAGCACTTCGTAGGCCTCGTTGGCCTCCTTGAACTGCTCTTCCGACTCCTTGTCGCCCGGGTTGCGGTCGGGGTGGTACTTCATCGCCAGGCGGCGATAGGCCTTTTTGAGATCACCTTCGTTGGCGCCACGCTCGACACCCAGGACCTCATAATAATCACGCTTTGCCATAGGTCATTTGCACTCTTGAGGGCGTTCGACAGAGCGCTGCGCATAGGCGCATGGGCGCTGTGCCGTAAGCACCTGCCGCGCGAATGCGTCCTGACAGATGCTGTAAAAATTCGCGTATTCCAGACACACCAACGCGGGAGCAAGCCCCCGCGCGGCGACATCCTACCAGCTCACCGCCAAACGGCGGTGAGCTGGCCGACAACATGCAAAAATTACTTCTTGTCGTCGCCTTTTACTTCTTCGAACTCGGCGTCAACCACGTCATCGTGCTTGGCTTCCGGTTCGGCCTGCTGCGCGCCGCCCTGAGGCTGTTCGGCTTGCTGCTCGGCGTACATCTTCTGAGCCACTGGCGCGGAGACCTTGGACAGCTCTTCGACCTTGGCTTCGATCGCGGCCTTGTCGTCGCCTTTGACAGCGGCTTCCAGGGCAACGACTGCCGCTTCGATGGCGGTTTTCTCTTCAGCGGTGACCTTGTCACCTGCATCAGCGACCATCTTGCGGGTCGAGTGAACCAGTGCATCACCCTGGTTACGGGCAGCGGCCAGCTCTTCGAACTTGCGGTCTTCCTCGGCGTTGGCCTCGGCGTCACGCACCATGCGCTCGATTTCGTCATCGGACAGGCCGGAGTTGGCCTTGATCACGATCGACTGGGTCTTGCCGGTGGCCTTGTCTTTCGCGCCGACGTGCAGGATGCCGTTGGCGTCGATGTCGAAGGTCACTTCGATCTGTGGAACACCGCGTGGTGCTGGCGGGATCTCGGCCAGGTCGAACTTGCCCAGCGACTTGTTGCTCGAAGCCTGCTTACGCTCACCTTGCAGCACGTGAATGGTCACGGCGCTCTGGTTGTCGTCGGCAGTCGAGAACACCTGCGACTTCTTGGTCGGGATGGTGGTGTTCTTCTCGATCAGCGCAGTCATCACGCCACCCATGGTTTCGATACCCAAGGTCAGCGGGCTGACGTCCAGCAGCAGTACGTCTTTCACGTCACCGGCCAATACAGCACCCTGGATAGCGGCGCCCATGGCGACGGCTTCGTCCGGGTTGACGTCCTTGCGGGCTTCCTTGCCGAAGAAGTCGGCAACGGTTTTCTGTACCAGCGGCATACGGGTCTGGCCGCCGACCAGGATCACGTCGTCGATCTTGCTGGCGTCGATGCCGGCATCTTTCAGCGCGATGCGGCAAGGCTCGATGGTGCGCTGCACCAGGCCTTCAACCAGCGACTCCAGCTTGGCGCGGGAGATTTTCACGTTCAAGTGCTTAGGACCGGTGGCATCTGCAGTGATGTACGGCAGGTTGACGTCGGTCTGCTGCGCGGACGACAGCTCGATCTTGGCCTTTTCAGCGGCTTCTTTCAGGCGCTGCATGGCCAGCGGGTCGCCCTTCAGGTTCATGCCGGACTCTTTCTTGAACTCCTCGACGAGGTAGTCAATCAGCAGCATGTCGAAGTCTTCGCCACCCAGGAAGGTGTCGCCGTTGGTAGCCAGTACTTCAAACTGGTGCTCACCGTCGACTTCGGCGATTTCGATGACCGAAACGTCGAAGGTACCGCCACCCAGGTCATAAACGATGACAGTGTGGTCACCCTTGGCTTTGTCCATGCCATAGGCCAGTGCCGCAGCGGTCGGTTCGTTGATGATGCGCTTTACGTCCAAGCCCGCGATGCGGCCGGCGTCTTTGGTGGCCTGACGCTGGCTGTCGTTGAAGTAGGCCGGCACGGTGATGACCGCTTCAGTGACAGGCTCGCCGAGGTAGTCTTCGGCGGTCTTCTTCATCTTTTTCAGGACTTCGGCGCTGATTTGCGGCGGCGCCATTTTCTGGCCGTTGACTTCGACCCAGGCGTCACCGTTGTCGGCCTTGGCGATTTTGTACGGAACCAGCTCGATGTCTTTTTGCACCACTTGCTCTTCGAAGCGACGGCCAATCAGGCGCTTCACTGCGAACAGGGTGTTGTGCGGATTGGTGACAGCCTGACGCTTGGCAGACTGGCCTACCAGGATTTCGCCATCGTTGGCATAGGCCACGATCGAAGGGGTAGTACGCGCACCTTCGGCGTTTTCGATGACTTTGACGTTACCGTTTTCCAGGATGGAGACGCACGAGTTGGTGGTCCCCAGGTCGATACCGATGATTTTACCCATGTTAACTCTCCCGAAACTTGAATTTGGTTAGCAGCGACTACTTTGGCCAACTGCGGTAATACTTGAAGGCTTGACACCTAGATGGGGTTGCCCCGACAGATTTCAAGCCTTTTCATTGATCGAAGGCTGAGCGGCGCTCGGCGCCTTGCTGACCACCACCATGGCGGGGCGCAGCAGGCGGCCGTTGAGCAGGTAGCCCTTCTGGAACACCTTGAGCACGCTGTTAGGCTCGACCTCGGCGCTTTCTTCCATGGCCATGGCCTGGTGGTGCTCGGCATTGAACGGTTCGCCGTGCGGGTCGACAGCCTCGAGGTTGTAGCGCTTGAGGGTGTCGTGGAACATCTTCAGGGTCAGCTCGATGCCTTCACGCATCGGCTTGATGCTTTCGTCGTCGGCATTGGACAGTTCCAGGCCGCGCTCCAGGCTGTCGATCACCGGCAACAGGTCGCCAGCGAATTTTTCCAGGGCGAACTTGTGCGCCTTCTCGACATCCTGCTCGGCGCGACGGCGCACGTTCTGCAAGTCGGCAACGGCGCGCAGCGACTGATCCTTGGCGGCGGCCAGCTGTTCCTCGAGCTCCAGAACACGGGCGCCGACATCTGCTGCACCAGTCTCTTCGACGTTAAGGTCTTTCTCATTCAGCTGTTCGTCAGCCATTGGGTCTCTCCTGCGCAGATTTCTGGATTGCGAGCCAGGCTCGCCTTTGTTGTCGGCTATATGGGGCCGGAAAAACCAGCTTCAAGGGGCAACATGGTTTTCCCGGGCGGATGAGAATGTGCGAGCGGGCATTGTCAGGGTAGAAAAAAGTACTGTATAAATAACCAGACCTGACCCTTCGGGAGCCGCCCCCATGCTGCTGCACCTGTCTATTCACAACTACGCCATCGTCGAGCACCTTGACCTCGAACTTGCCCGCGGCATGTCCGTCATCACCGGCGAGACCGGCGCAGGCAAATCGATCATGCTCGACGCCCTCGGCCTGGCCCTCGGCGACCGTGCGGACAGCGGCGTGGTGCGCCCCGGCGCAGACAAGGCAGACATCCTCGCCACCTTCGACCTGGCAGATATCCCCGAAGCGCGCACCTGGCTTGCCGAGCGCGACCTGGACAACGACGGCCCGTGCATCCTGCGCCGGGTGATCACCGCCGAAGGCCGCAGCCGCGGCTACATCAATGGCACGCCCTGCCCGCTGGGCGACTTGAAGTCGCTCGGCGAGCTGTTGATCGACATCCACAGCCAGCACGAGCACCAGTCGCTGCTCAAGACCGACACCCATCGGCGCCTGCTGGACGAGTACGCCGGCGCCATCGACCTGGCCCGCCAGGTGCAACTGGCTGCCAAACGCTGGAACCAGACCCGCCTGGAGCTGGAGCGCCTGTCCAATTCAGGTGACGAGCAGCGCGCCCGCCACCAGCTGCTCAGCTATCAGCTGGAAGAGCTGGACAACCTCGGCCTGGGCGAAAACGAGCTGGAGCAGCTGGAGCAGGAACACAAGAACCTGACCAATGCCGAGGCCCTGTTCGGCATCTGCCGCCAGGTCATCGACCAGTGCAGCGAGAGCGACTCGGGCAATGTGCTCAGCGCCCTCACCGCCAGCCTCAACCGGCTGGGCGCCGCCAGCAACTCACCGAAGGCCTTGGGCGAGGCCGCCAACCTGATCGCCAGTGCGCAGATTCAGGTCGAAGAAGCCGTGGGCGAGCTCAACCGCTTCCTCGATCACTTCGACGCCGACCCAATGCGCCTGCAGGCCCTGGAAGAACGCCTCGACACTATCTATACCCTGGCCCGCAAGCACCGCGTGCACCCCACCGAACTGCCCCACCTGCAGCAACGGTTGATGGAAGAGCTGGAAGGCCTGAACGCCAGCGACGAGTCGATCGAGCGCCTGGGCGAAGAACTGGCGGCCTATGCCCAGCATTACAAGGAACGGGCGCGCGAACTGAGCGCCTTGCGCCAGCAGGCCGCCCAGCAACTGGCGGTGGCCGTGGAACTGGAGGTCCAGCGCCTGGGCATGCCGGGCGGGCGCTTCTGTATCGAACTGATCCCTAACGAGGGCAACGACCTGTCGCCCCACGGCCTGGAGCAGATCGAACTGCTGGTAAGCGCCAACCCGGGGCAACCGCTCAAAGGCCTGGCGAAAGTGGCCTCGGGCGGTGAGCTGTCACGCATCAGCCTGGCCATCCAGGTGATTACCGCGCAGACCTCACGCATCCCTACCCTGGTCTTCGACGAAGTGGACGTCGGCATCGGCGGCCCCACCGCCGAAATCGTCGGGCAACTGCTGCGCCGGCTGGGTGAACGCGGCCAGGTACTGACCGTGACCCACCTGCCGCAGGTCGCGGCGCAAGGGCACCACCACCTGTTCGTGCACAAGGTGCGCCACAGCGACACCACCCACACGGCGGTGGCCAGCCTGGGCAAACGCGAACGGGTCGAGGAAGTGGCGCGCATGCTCGGCGGCATCGACCTCACCAAGGAATCCCTGGCGCATGCGCGCAAGATGGTGGTCAGCGGCAAGGCGTGAGCCGTGCCCCCAGCATTTTCCTGCAGCACAAAGCACAAAGGCGACCCGAAGGTCGCCTTTGCTATTTATAACGATCGAAATCGTTACTTTTTCTTACGCACGTACAGGACCAGATTGTGGTCCACCAGCTCGAAGCCATGCTCGGCCACGATCTCGCGCTGACGCTTCTCGATTTCAGCGTCCATGAACTCGATGACTTCGCTGGTTTCCACGTTGACCATGTGGTCGTGGTGACCGCCATCCGCCAGCTCGAAGACTGCGTGGCCGCCGTCGAAGTTGTGGCGAACCACCAGACCCGCCGCTTCGAACTGGGTCAGCACGCGGTAGACGGTGGCCAGGCCAACGTCCTCACCAGCTTCCATCAAGGCCTTGTACACATCCTCGGCACTCATGTGACGCTGCTCGGTAGAGTCGAGCATCTGAAGGATCTTTACTCGAGGCAGGGTAACCTTGAGACCGGCTTTGCGTAATTCGCTATTTTCAACCATGGTCAGCTTTCTCGCCGATGCTGCTTCGCAGCTTCTCTTAATACGGGTATGATCGGGGTTTACGTTGTCCAGCCAAGATAGTGGAAGTCGCCCACCGATGCAAAACACCAAGCTCTTGCTAACCAGCCTCACCCTAGTGGGACTGCTCGCACTCGCCGGTTGCTCGTTTCCCGGGGTTTACAAAATCGACATCCAGCAGGGCAATGTCGTCACGCAGGACATGATAGACCAATTACGCCCGGGAATGACCCGACGGCAAGTAAGGTTTATCATGGGCAACCCCCTGATTCAGGATACGTTCAACACCAACCGTTGGGACTACCTGTACAGCCTGCAACCTGGTGGCGGAAAACGCCAGCAAGAGCGCATGAGCATTTTCTTCAACGAGGGCGACCAACTGGTCAGCCTGTCGGGCGACTTCATGCCAGGGGTGAGCCGCGACCAGGAAATCCTCGGTGGCAGCAGCGACACCACTGTCAGCCCTGCGGCTCAGCCAGAGCAGGCTACGCCTCAGCCTGAAGAGAAACCGGCCAAGCCGGGTTCGGTGGAAGAGTCCATCCAGCGCGAAATCGACACCATCGAGGCCACGCCGGTCCCGACGCCAGCACCGCTGGAAACCTCCCCGCAATAAACGCGGGTGGCATTAAAAAGCCCGGGCCTAGGCCCGGGCTTTTTCGTTTGCGGCCAGCACTCAGCTATTCAGCTGCTTGGCACGCTGGCAGAAGGCATCGACCAGGGTGTTGGCAGCCTGATTGAACAGCGGCCCCAATGTGGCGCGCACCAAGGGGCCGGCATAGTCGAAGGACAGGTCCAGGCTGATTTTGCAGGCCTTCTCGCCCAATGGCTTGAACACCCACACACCATGCAGCTGGGAGAACGGCCCCTCCTCCAGGTTCATTTCGATGGATTGGCCCGGCACCAGCACATTGCGCGTGACGAAATGCTGGCTCATGCCGCCCTTGGCCACTTCGAGCTTGGCCCGCATGTGCGTGTCGCTGGCCTCGATCACGGTAGCGGCAGAGCACCACGGCAGGAACTGCGGGTAGCTGGCCACGTCATTGACCAGATCATAGAGCGCCTGGGCGGGATACGGCAGCAGGGCGGAGCGTTGAATATGGGTAGTCATCCAGGCGTCACTTCCAAGGCTGGGTGGCGGCGCTTCGCAGCGTGCCGAAAACAGGTTCTGTACCTACGACAGGGCCTGTATTGTCCGGTATTCATTGCGGTGGCTCAAGCACACCGAAATCCCATAGCCGACGACGCATCGAGTTGCCTATAATGCCGCCCCTATGGCTAAACAAAAGAAACATCCGACCGGGACCATCGCGCAAAACAAGAAAGCGCGACACGATTACTTCATCGAACACAAGTTCGAGGCCGGGCTGGTCCTGTCCGGTTGGGAAGTAAAGAGCCTGCGGGCCGGCAAGGCGCACCTGACCGACAGCTACGTGCTGCTCAAGGATGGCGAAGCCTGGCTGTTCGGCAGCCACATCACCCCGCTGACCACGGCCAGCACCCACGTCATCGCCGACCCCATCCGCTCGCGCAAGCTGCTGCTGAACAAGCGCGAGCTGGAGCGTGTGGAAGCGGCGGTGGCGCAGAAGGGCTACACCTGTGTGGCCTTGGCGCTGTACTGGAGCAAGCACCTGATCAAGTGCGAGATCGCGCTTGGCAAGGGCAAGAAGGAATTCGACAAGCGCGACACCGTGCGCGAACGCGATTCCAACCGCGAGCTGCAGCGTGCCGTGCGGAACAAGGGCAAGGAAGACTAGCTCTTCTTTAGCCTGTGCGGGCCTCTTCGCGGGGCAAGCCCGCTCCCACAGTTAACCCACTGCCTTCAAATTCGGTGGGTTACGTGTGGGAGCGGGCTTGCCCCGCGAAGAGGCCGGTACTGCAAACGCAGACCTCAGCGTCCGCTGCGTCGCTCTGCCCGCGCCACGCGCTGCGCCTCTTCGTGCGCCTCTTCCAGCACCTCCTGCACATACAGAATGTGCCGGCTGGAAACCTCCCGCGCCTCCTCCGCCCTGCCCTCGACAATCGCCAGGTACAGCTCCCGGTGCTGACTGATCAGCATGTCCCGGGTTTCGGTCCGCTGTTGGTACATGCCGCCGATGTTGGTCACCACGTTGCGCTTGAGCAGGTCGAACAAGCCGCGGATGGTATGCAGCAAGACCGCGTTATGGCTGGCCTCGGCAATCGCCAGGTGAAAGCGCGCATCCGCTGCGCCCTCCTCTGCCCGCGTCACTTGGTCAACCCGGGTATAGCAGTCCTGCAGCGTGTCGAAGGCTGCCTTGAGCCGGGCACGGTCCGGCTCGGTGGCGCGCTGGGCCGCGTAATACGCGCAGGACGCCTCCAAGGTATGGCGAAACTCAAGCAGGTCGCGCTGCGCCTCGGGGCTGTGCTCCAGCAACTGCAACAGCGGGTCGCTGAACGTCGAGCCCAGTGACTCGGCGACGTAATTGCCACCGCCCTGGCGGCTGATCAGCAGCCCCTTGGCCACCAGCTTCTGGATGGCCTCACGCAGTGACGGGCGCGACACACCGAACTGCTCGGCCAGAACGCGCTCGGCCGGCAGCCGCTGGCCCGAGGTCAGCGTGCCTTCGAGAATCATCCCTTCCAACCGATCGACGATGTCGTCGGACAGGCGCCGTTGGCGGACCTGATCAAAAACCATCACATGCTCTCCACAAACCCCCGGCAAATATCAGGGGGCGCCTATTCTCGCCGATCCGCGCTGCACACACACCCATCACCCGGTGTTTTTCCAAGCTCATCAGACGCCCGCTCATCGGCACGCGACGAAAGTTTTGTGTCGGACAAATTGACACACCCACGACAGCGCTTTTAACCTAGCGCCCAGACATTGTAAATTGGTCTTACCAATTATCCAATGCCAGTGCTGACCAACAACAATTAGGGGCCACCCCATATGCAAACCTGGCAACAACTCTATAGCCCGCTTGGTAGTCTCGGCCTGTCCGCACTGGCGGCGGTCATCCCTATCGTGTTCTTCTTCCTTGCCCTGGCCGTGTTCCGCCTCAAAGGCCACGTCGCCGGCAGCATCACCCTCGGGTTGTCGATACTGGTGGCGATCTTCGCCTTCCAGATGCCTGTCGACATGGCCTTGGCCGCCGCGGGTTACGGCTTCCTCTACGGCCTCTGGCCGATTGCCTGGATCATCGTTGCCGCGGTGTTCCTGTACAAACTCACGGTCAAGAGCGGCCAGTTCGAAGTCATCCGCAGCTCGGTGCTGTCGATCACCGACGACCAGCGCCTGCAAGTGCTGCTGATCGGCTTCTGCTTCGGTGCCTTCCTGGAGGGCGCGGCCGGCTTCGGCGCACCGGTGGCCATCACGGCCGCCTTGCTGGTGGGCCTGGGCTTCAACCCGCTGTACGCCGCCGGCCTGTGCCTGATCGCCAACACCGCACCGGTCGCCTTCGGCGCGCTGGGCATCCCGATCATCGTCGCCGGCCAGGTGACGGGCATCGACGCCTTCCACATCGGTGCCATGACCGGCCGCCAGCTGCCGCTGCTGTCGCTGTTCGTGCCGTTCTGGCTGGTGTTCATGATGGACGGCGTGCGGGGCGTGAAGGAGACCTGGCCTGCAGCCCTGGTCGCCGGCCTGAGCTTTGCCGTGACCCAGTACTTCACCTCGAACTTCATCGGCCCAGAGCTGCCCGACATCACCTCGGCCCTGGCCAGCCTGATCTGCCTGACCCTGTTCCTGAAAGTCTGGCAGCCCAAGCGCTCGTTCGCGCAAGCCAAGGGCAGCGTCGGCGCCGCGGTCGTGCAATCAAGCGGCAGCCAGCCGAGCCCGTACAGCTTCGGCGAGATCTTCAAGGCCTGGTCGCCGTTCCTGATCCTCACCGTGCTGGTCACCATCTGGACCTTGAAACCGTTCAAGGCCGCGTTCGCGCCGGGCGGTGCGATGTACAACTTCGTGTTCAACTTCGCCATCCCGCACCTTGACCAGCTGGTGATCAAGACCGCGCCGATCGTTGCCGCGCCGACCGCCATGCCAGCGGTGTTCAAGCTCGACCCGATCTCCGCCACCGGCACCGCGATCTTCCTCTCGGCGCTGATCTCCATGGCGGTGCTGAAGATCAACTTCAAAACTGGTCTTACCACTTTCAAAGAGACGTTCTGGGAGCTGCGCTGGCCGATCCTGTCGATTGGTATGGTGCTGGCCTTCGCCTTCGTCACCAACTACTCGGGCATGTCCTCGACCATGGCCCTGGTATTGGCTGGCACCGGCGCCGCGTTCCCGTTCTTCTCGCCGTTCCTCGGCTGGCTGGGCGTGTTCCTGACCGGCTCGGACACCTCGTCCAATGCCCTGTTCAGCTCGCTGCAAGCCACCACCGCGCACCAGATCGGGGTCAACGACACCCTGCTGGTGGCCGCCAACACCAGCGGCGGCGTGACCGGCAAGATGATCTCGCCACAATCCATTGCCGTGGCCTGCGCCGCCACCGGCCTGGTGGGCAAGGAGTCCGACCTGTTCCGCTTCACCGTCAAGCACAGCCTGTTCTTCGCCACCATCGTGGGCCTGATCACCTTGGTCCAGGCTTACTGGCTGACCGGCATGCTGGTTCATCACTAAAGTGAAAGGGGCCGGGCGCCAAGGCGCGCCCGGCGTTCCCCTCAAGCAACGCTGCGAGAATCCATGATCATTTCCGCCTCTACCGACTATCGCGCCGCGGCCCAACGCAAGCTGCCCCCCTTCCTCTTCCACTACGCCGACGGCGGCGCCTACGCCGAGCACACGCTGCGCCACAACGTCTCGGACCTGGCCAGCATCGCCCTGCGCCAGCGCGTGTTGAAGAACATGTCCGAGCTCAGCCTGGAAACCCAGCTGTTCGACGAAACCCTGAGCATGCCCGTGGCCCTGGCCCCGGTCGGCCTGACCGGCATGTACGCCCGCCGTGGCGAAGTGCAGGCGGCACGCGCCGCAGCAGCCCATGGCATCCCGTTCACCATGTCCACCGTGTCGGTGTGCCCGATCGAAGAAGTGGCCCCGGCCATCAACCGGCCGATGTGGTTCCAGTTGTATGTGCTCAAGGACCGCGGCTTCATGCGCAATGCGCTGGAGCGGGCCAAGGCGGCCGGGGTCAAGACCTTGGTGTTCACCGTCGACATGCCCGTGCCCGGCGCCCGCTACCGCGACGCCCACTCCGGCATGAGCGGCCGTAACGGCCCGATGCGCCGCGTACTGCAAGCCATGACCCACCCCGAGTGGGCCTGGGACGTCGGCGTGATGGGCCGCCCGCACGACCTCGGCAACATCTCCAAATACCGTGGTAACCCCACCGGCCTTGCCGACTACATCGGCTGGCTGGGCAACAACTTCGACCCGTCGATCTCCTGGAAAGACCTGGAGTGGATCCGCGACTTCTGGGAGGGCCCGATGATCATCAAGGGCATCCTCGATGCCGACGACGCCCGTGACGCGGTCAAGTTCGGCGCCGATGGCATCGTCGTGTCCAACCATGGCGGCCGCCAGCTCGACGGCGTGCTGTCCAGCGCCCGCGCGCTGCCGGCGATTGCCGATGCGGTCAAGGGCGAGCTGAAGATTCTCGCCGACTCCGGCATCCGCAGCGGCCTCGACGTGGTGCGCATGATCGCCATGGGCGCCGACACCGTGCTGATTGGCCGCGCCTTCCTCTGGGCGCTGGCCGTGCATGGCGAGGCCGGGGTGAAAAACCTGCTCGAACTGTTCGAGAAGGAAATGCGCGTGGCCATGGTGCTCACCGGCGCCAAGTCGATCAGCGAGATCACCCGCGACTCGCTAGTCCGCGAACTGGGCGCCTGAACGCCTGCACGAAACACCGCCTGATTGACCGGGGCATGCGGCGCACCAGACGCCGCGGCCCCGCGAGGAGATTGCATGAGCCTGCCCGCCGCGTTCCTGCGTGATGCCGAGCGCCTGATACCCGCCGAACGCCGTTTCGACGACCCCACCTCCACCCTGGCCTTTGGCACCGATGCCAGCTTTTATCGGCTGATCCCCAAGCTGGTGGTGCGCGTCGAGTCCGAGGACGAAGTGGTCGGCCTGCTGCAACTGGCCCAGCGCGAGCGCGTGCCGGTGACCTTCCGCGCGGCCGGCACCAGCTTGTCTGGGCAGGCCATCAGCGACTCGGTGCTGATTGTGCTCGGCGACAACTGGAACGGCCGCGAAATCCGTGGCCAGGGCGAGCAGATCCGCCTGCAGCCCGGTGTGATCGGCGCCCAGGCCAACGCCTGGCTGGCACCGTTCGGGCGCAAGATCGGCCCGGACCCCGCCTCGATCAATGCCTGCAAGATCGGCGGCATCGTCGCCAACAACGCCAGCGGCATGTGCTGCGGCACCGCGCAAAACACCTACCACACCCTGGCCGGCCTGCGCCTGGTGCTGGCCGACGGCACCCGCCTGGACAGCGAAGACCCGGCCAGCGTCAGCGCCTTCGAGCACAGCCACGCCGACCTGCTCGAAGCACTGGCGCGCCTGGGCCGTGAAACCCGCGCCAACACCGAACTGGCTGACCGCATCCGCCACAAGTACCGGCTGAAGAACACCACCGGCCTGTCCCTCAATGCCCTGGTGGACTACGACCAGCCGCTCGACATCCTGCAGCACCTGCTGGTCGGGTCTGAAGGCACGCTGGGCTTCATCAGCGCCGTCACCTACGACACCGTGCCCGACCACCCGCACAAAGCCAGCGCCTTGCTGGTCTTCCCCAGCGTCGAAAGCTGCTGCCGCGCGGTCACCCTGTTCAAGCGCCAGCCGGTGTCTGCCGTAGAGCTGCTCGACCGGCGCAGCCTGCGTTCGGTGCAGAACATGCCCGGCATGCCGCTGTGGGTAAAAGGCCTGTCAGACAATGCCTGCGCGCTGCTGATCGAGTCCCGCGCGGCCAGCCAGACGCTGCTGCATGAGCAACTGCAGCAGGTGATGGCGTCGATTGCCGAGTTCCCGCTGGAGCAGAAGGTCGAGTTCAGCGAAGACCCGGCGGTGTACAACCAGCTGTGGAAAATCCGCAAAGACACCTTCCCCGCCGTCGGCGCCGTGCGCCAGACCGGCACCACGGTGATCATCGAAGACGTGACCTTCCCCATCGAGCAACTGGCCGAGGGCGTCAACCGCCTGATCCAGCTGTTCGACAAGCACCACTACGACGAAGCGATCATTTTCGGCCATGCCCTGGAGGGCAACCTGCACTTCGTCTTCACCCAAGGCTTCAACAGCGCCGAGGAAGTGAAGCGTTACCAAGCCTTCATGGACGACGTGGCCCAGCTGGTGGCCGTGGAGTTCGGTGGCTCGCTGAAGGCCGAGCACGGCACCGGCCGCAACATGGCGCCGTTCGTGGAGCTGGAGTGGGGCCATGACGCGTACCAGTTGATGTGGGCGCTGAAGCGCCTGCTCGACCCCAACGGCATCCTCAACCCCGATGTGGTGCTGAGCGAAGACCGCGATATCCACCTGAAAAACCTCAAGCCGCTGCCGGCCGCCGATGAAATCGTCGACAAGTGCATCGAGTGTGGCTTCTGCGAACCGGTGTGCCCGTCCAAGGGACTGACCCTGAGCCCGCGCCAGCGCATCGTCATGTGGCGTGATATCCAGGCCAAGAAACGCGCCAGCGTCGATACCCGAGCGCTGCTCAAGACCTACCAATACCAAGGCCTCGACACCTGCGCCGCCACCGGCCTGTGCGCCCAGCGCTGCCCGGTCGGCATCAACACCGGCGAGCTGGTGAAGAAGCTGCGCAGCCAGGCCGCCGAGCACGACAAGGCCGCCGACTGGCTGGCCGACCACTTCCACACGGCACTGAGCGGTGCCCGCCTGACCCTGACCGCCGCCAACACCGCCCGCAAGCTGCTCGGCGCCCCGCGCCTGGGCCGCTTGAGCACAGCGTTGAGCAAAGCCAGCAAAGGCCGGCTGCCGCAGTGGACCCCGGCCATGCCACAGCCCCTGCGCAGCATCGACTTTGGCCCGGCGAGCCATGATGCCCGGCCACGGGTGGTGTACCTGGCGGCTTGCGTGTCACGCGTGATGGGGCCGGCCTATGCAGACCGGGAGCAAAGCTCATTGCTGGACAAGACCCGCGGGCTGCTGGAGAAGGCCGGTTACCAAGTGGTGTTTCCGGAGAATGCCGACAGCCTGTGCTGTGGGCAGCCGTTTGCGTCCAAGGGGTACCCGGAGCAGGCTGAGCACAAGCGCCAGGAGCTGATCAACGCCCTGCTGCATGCCAGCCGCGGAGGGCTTGACCCGATCTACTGCGATACCAGCCCGTGTACCTTGCGCCTGGTTCAGGACCTTGGGGAAACCCGCCTGGACCTGTACGACCCGGTGCGCTTCATTCGTAGCCATCTGCTGGACAGGCTGGAGTTCACCCCGCAGGAAGAGCCGGTGGCGGTGCATGTGACCTGCAGCACCCAGCATTTGGGGGAAAGCCAGGCGCTGATCGACCTGGCGCGGCGGTGCAGCAAGCAGGTGGTGATTCCGGAAGGGATTCACTGTTGTGGGTTTGCCGGGGACAAGGGGTTTACCACCCCGGAGCTCAATGCACATTCGCTGCGGAGCTTGAAGGATGCGGTGCAGTATTGCAGTGAAGGGATTTCTACCAGCCGCACCTGTGAGATTGGATTGTCCAGCCATAGTGGTATTGATTATCACGGGTTGGTTTACCTGGTGGATCGGGTGACGCGGGCGCGTAGTATCTGAAGCATGAGATGGCGTTATGGCTGACAGGTGTTCGCCAATGCATGTTCAGCGCCTATGAGATCGAGCGCCGCCCGCGCGGCGCATCGCGACGCAAGGCCGCTCCTACATTTGTTTCGGGCCAGTGAGGCCTGTGCCATTGGCGCGCGACCGCCTTGTTTGTACGACGCGATATCGAGGCGGGCACCAAGGGGTCGCGCGCCAATGCCTCTGGAATAACTGGCCCGAAACAAATGTAGGAGCGGCCTTGCGTCGCGATGCGCCGCGCGGGCGGCGCTCGATCTCATGGGCGCCAAAAATGCCATGACAAGCACTAGGCCCCCAAAGCCCTCAAGGCTCGCGTGCCAGCACCAACTCAGCCAACGCCCTGCTCATCTGCACGTTATGCACCGAATTCACCAGCATACCGATACCCGGCTCACCGGCATTACCGCAGATGTATTCGTCCAAGGTGTCTTCAATACCGCGCATCAGCTGAATGGCGTACAACAGCGCCTCAGGTGAAGGCACCTTGTTGTCGATGGTGTAGAACGAACGTGAAGACGTTTGGCTGGGTGGGTCAGGAACACTCTTCTTCATGATGAATTCTCCGATGTCATAAACGGAGCTATCACCCTCTTCCTCTCACAGAAGGAGGTGGCAGCCGTACGCGGGGTGAGAGACCGGCGAACATCGGAATTCCGGCCAGGCCGAAGCCTGCCCACGAACGGCTGCCATAACACTGGCACGATGTAATCGCCGGGCTCTCACACCCGATCGCCAAACCATGGCGACCCAGGGAAACTAGCCCCTGCGCTCATCATCGACAACAGAGAAACGGCTGCGGCGCCGGTAGGATAATTCCTAAACCAATTCCACCTGAAGCATTTGGTTTCAAGTTCCGAATTCCCCTACAGCCCCGCCGCCCAAAGCGACGCAATCACGCCTAGCCACCCCATCATATCGCCCCGCCCCCAACCCGATTGAACCCTCACCAAATCCGCACAGTCCACCTTACAGGCCCACCTTCCAGAGGCCTCAGAAGGAGTCACCCATGAAAGGTACCGCGCTTTCGGCCCTCTTCGCGGCCGCTACCCTCCTGGCCTCGCCAGTGTTCGCCGCAGAGGACCTCTGCACCGCCAACCTGCAGAAAATCGACGACAGCATGGCCACCGCCGGCGCCACCTCCGAGGGCTTGGATAAAGCCCTCACCGAGCACGTCGACAAAGCCAAAGCCGCACAGGCCTCGGGCGACACCAAGGAATGCATTGCCATTACCAGCAAAGTCCTGGAACGCCTGGAAAAAACCGAGAAAGGCAGCGGCTCGGGCGGCGGCGGTGCCTGAGCCTGAAGCGGGCGGCGGAACCTGCTGTCGACGCCGCCCGCTTTAGCGCGTATACTCAGCCCACGTGCCGAAAGGTACGGTCAGCTAGAGCTGAGTGTGGGGCCGATTAGGATTCGACGCCGGTAGCGAAACTCTAGGTGCATGCCGAGTTGGTAACAGAACTCGTAAATCCACTGTTGCAACTTTCTATAGTTGCCAATGACGAAAACTACGAGGGTTACGCTCTCGCTGCGTAAGCAGCTGAGCCCGCTCTCCTGGTAGCTTCGGCTCCAGCAATCATCAGGGGATGCCTGTAAACCCGAAATGATTGTCATACAGAACAGGATCGTCGTGTAGCACGTTGGGGGCAAAGCGACTAAAACTTACCCAACTCATCCAAAGCACCCTGCCCGTCGGGCGGCTGCGGATTAAATCAGTAGACACGGCTAAGCATGTAGTACCGACAGCGGAGTACTGGCGGACGGGGGTTCAAATCCCCCCGGCTCCACCAAATGATCAATCAAAGACGTCCACGGACGTCTTTTTTTGTGCCTGTAATTCATTGAAATCAATGACTTACAGTGCTTTTGAGGGCCATAGAGGTTTTTTGAGTTCCAGACGGTTTGGTATCCCAGGTGGTATCCCGGGCTACCCGGTGCTATTTTTAGGATACCAAAACGGTGCCGGAGGTAGCTCTCATGCCTACTCAAGCAACCCGTCTCTCCGACCGCCAGCTGAAGGCGGTCAAAGCAACTGGTAAAGATTTCGTCCTCAGCGATGGTGACGGCCTACAGCTTCGCGTCAGAGCCAGCGGCTCGATGATGTGGAACTTCAATTACCGCGAGCCGTTGACCAGAAGCCGTATCAACATGGCACTCGGTCCTTACCCCGACCTCTCACTAGCCAATGCTAGGAAAAAAGCTGTCGAGGCGCGCGAGCTGCTTGCCCTGGGTATTGATCCCAAGGTCCAACGTGATGAGGTAAGGCAAGCCAAGCTTGCTGAGACCGAGCACACCTTCGAGAAGGTGGCCACCGCCTGGTTCGAGCTGAAGAAAGACTCGGTAACCCCCGCCTACGCCGAGGACATTTGGCGGTCGCTCACGCTGCACGTGTTCCCCGATTTGAAGACAACGCCGCTTTCGGAAATCAGCGCCCCGATGGTCATCATAATCCTCCGCCCAATCGAGGCGAAAGGCAGCCTGGAGACTGTGAAGCGGTTGAGCCAACGACTCAACGAGATCATGACCTATGGGGTGAACGCCGGCCTGATACACGCGAATCCGCTCAATGGACTTCGTGCTGTATTCAAGAAGCCGAAGAAAGAAAACATGGCTGCTCTTCCACCAGAAGAGCTCCCCGAGCTCATGCTGGAAATCGCGAACGCCAGTATCAAACGCACCACCCGATGCCTGATCGAATGGCAGTTGCACACGATGACTCGCCCCGCCGAGGCGGCGACTACTCGCTGGGCAGACATTGATTTTGAAAGGCGTGTCTGGACCATCCCTCCGGAGCGAATGAAAAAGCGCCGCCCACACAGCATCCCGTTGAGTGATCAAGCAGTCGCGCTGCTGCAATCACTAAAAACTCACAGCGGCCATCGCGAATACGTCTTCCCGTCAGACAGAAATCCGCGTACCCACGCCAATAGCCAGACTGCCAACATGGCGTTGAAACGCATGGGGTTCCAGGATCGCCTAGTCAGCCACGGCCTGCGCTCTATGGCCAGCACCATTTTGAATGAGCATGGGTGGGATCCGGAGCTCATCGAAGTCGCACTAGCTCACGTAGACAAGGATGAGGTGCGCAGTGCCTACAACCGAGCCGACTACATCGAGCGCCGGCGTCCGATGATGGCTTGGTGGAGTGAGTACATCCTGAAAGCCGCGACCGGCAACCTGCTCGCCTCAGCATATGGCCAAGTCAGAGACAAGAACGTTGTGCCGATCCGCTGACCCGGCTACAAGCGCAAGCTGACTGTTTTGGCGACAGCGGCGACAACGGCGCTACACGTTGAAATACCTGGGGTACAGAATGGCGACTGGTATAGCGACCGTCGCCAATTCTCCGTTTGCTCTGCGCTTTTCAGGCAAAGTCCGTGTGCATGGGAAGGCTCCGCATTCCCATGCACAGGGGCTCGCATCTAGAAGGCGACAAACGGCCCATCGTCCACTCACCACCACTCACGGCTACCACTTTCCGCTATCGAATTTTGGCGCAATGAGCAGTGCCTAACTTGATTGACCCAGCCATCCCACCGGCGCTAGAAAGAAGCCTCGAAGCGCTGCTGTTGGCAGCACCCAGGTGGCCCGAACCTTCAAGGTCACGCCGCTTTATGCGGTGGTTCTCCCAAGGGCGATTAGCATCCGGCAGCTCGCCCGGTCACCTTCCCGGTGATGGGTGCTCTTTAACCTCATGGCCCTCGTGCGCCAGCTACACCGTACTGTGATGTGCTGCAGCAACCTAATCGCTTGGCCGAATTTTGCGCCAACTTGCGCCCGTCTCTTTTTCCAGAAAAGAGACGGGCGCTTCTAACACTGCTGCAGCCCTGATCGCACAAAGCTTTGCGGCAATCCCCCTCGTGACAATTGGCGTGACAAACGCCGATGTCACCAGCAACAGCGCTGTAGATGATGGTGCCGCAGACCAGGGAATGGACTGCACCTGACTGACAGTCAGGCATGCCCCTGTCATCGCAGTGCTGCTTGCACCCTGCTCTGGATCTCGCGGCACTGGTCTCGTCAGCCAATGCAGCCTCCACCCGCCCACCGCTATCGGTGCTCAGGAGGCCAGATCATGAGATGCCCTTGCTCTTGGTCGTAAGGAGCCGCCAGTCCCGCGTCAGTGGACACCCTCACAGGTCGCAGGGGCCTTGATCCCTGATAACACTCAGCATTCTTGGCGGGATGACGTGAGGGAGAGATCGGTAATTTATGGAGGAAGGCTATGCAACTGCGCGAAGTACAAGGGCCACCACGCCCCTTGTTGGAACAGCAGATTACGCCCCTACCCTACCCGGTCGCGGCGCTGGGCGATCTATTGGGGCCTGCCGTGGAACGCATGGCCGATGTGATCGGCGTGCCCTGCGCCATGGCCGCGCAATCTGTTCTAGCCACGGCAGCTTTGGCGAGCCAGGCGCACGCCAATGTTCACCTCGACGGCCGAATCTATCCATTGTCGCTGTACTTGCTGACGGTAGCTTGCTCGGGTGATCGCAAAAGCGCGGTGGACCATATTGCACTGCAGGCCGTACGCGACTGGGAGAGACAGCAGTGGATCGCTTACGGCGAACAACTCAAGGCGCACCGAGCAGCGATGAGCCTCACCGCGAAATCGCCAACCTCGAAAAAGTCAGCACAGCTAGCGCTGGACGCCCAACCTGAACCCGTCCAACCGAGACTCCTCAGTGCTGAGCCGACCATTGAAGGCCTGGTCAAAAGCCTCTGCCATGGTTTGCCGAGCATGGGGCTGTTCAGCGATGAAGGCGGGCAGTTTTTGGGCGGCAGCACCATGAACAAGGACAACATGATCAAGGCGATCACTCACTTGTCGACGTTATGGGACGGTAGCCCGATTGATCGGTCGCGCGCGATGGCTGGGGAAAGTCTGCGTGCCTATGATCGCCGCCTCAGCATGCACTTGATGCTGCAACCCCGCATGGCTGACCGCTTGCTGCAGGACGCTGATATCAAAGACCAGGGCATCCTGGGACGCTGTCTGATCAGTTGGCCGGAGCGTCTGGTTGGACAACGGCTGTACAAAGCCATCGACCTGACCCGAGATCCAAAGGTGCACCTGTACCAGCAGCGCATTGCCGCGCTGATGCAGAAGCCTTGGTCACGGCATACAGATGGTGGCCTCACACCTGCGGTCATAGAGTTGAGCTCCAGCGCCCGTGAAGCATGGATTGCCATTCACGACACCATCGAATGCGAGTCAGGGGAGTTCGGCGAGCTGGTCAACGTCCAAGCTGCAGCGAGCAAAGCCGCCGCGAACGTACTACGCATGGCTGGTGTGATGGCGGTGGTTGAGGAATCGACTGTATTGGAAGACATGCACATTCAGCGCGCCTCTACGCTGATGGATTACTACCTGGCCGAAAACCAACGACTGACCGAGCAGGAGCCTCTGAATAAGCTTCGCGCAGAGGCTGATTGCCTGCTGCGCTGGTTGATAAAGAAGAACTGGCCACCGTTTCGCCTGCGCGACCTTACGCGCAACGGCCCCCGCTTTGCCCGTAAAAGCACGCGGCACACCTTCGAGTTATTGCTGCAACTGGTTGCCCATAGCTGGCTGGACAATGACGGGGACATATTCGAGGTGCGCCATGTTCCGACTCAATGACGCCGTGCGCCGCTATCGAGCGCAACATCGCTCGCCGACCGACTTACGGTGTGTCGCCACCACTGCCACCACTTTGTCGCCACGTGCCAATCCAGATGCGGCGGGGGTTGTCGCCAGTGTCGCCGCTGTCGCCACTCCAACCTCTGAGTCAACCGACCTCGCTCGGCTTATCGAGCAGTTGCAAGAAGAAGGAGCTTCGCTGCAACACAGCGAAAACGCCCTTCTCATCCGCCCAGCACACTGGGGACAGTTGGACAGCATCGGTCCCCACTGGAAAGCCCTGCTGCTGCACCTACAAACCAACGGTCAAGGTGAAGACAATGGCGCTGGTCGGTCGGCGTGACGGTCGCAACTTTGGCTACGGCCGCCAACTGGCCTATGCCGGTCGGCAGGCATTGGAAGATTTGTTTGCCGGCGGCCACTTCGCCACGGTCAAAGCACACAGCGATCGCTGGCAAGCCTTCGTGCGCTGGTGCCGCTCAGAGAACGGCCCCGGCTACAACGATGCGCGCCAGATCAATAGACAGACGCTACAAGACTACACCGAGTATCTGCGCCATCAGATCCAGCAAGGTGCACTCTGCATCGCCACCGCGCAGGACCGCCTGAGCAGCGTCAACCGCACCCTTGCTGCGCTGCGCGGTGATCAGGATGTGAGGATCGCCAGCCCGAGTCAGGCGTTGGGACAGCAGCGCTCGAGCGTACGCACTCGCGCGCCGGATGGCAAAGATCACCAACAGGTGCTGCGACTGGCTGAGGTGCTTGGCGAACAGCAACACGATCGGGTGGCCGCCATAGTCCTTTTAGCTCGAGCAACCGGCATGCGCCTGCGCGAAGCGATCCTGGCTGACCTGCCACGCTTACACCGCGAAGCCGAACGCTTAGGCCGCATCAACATCCAAGACGGCACCAAAGGCGGCCGTTCAGGCTCATCAGCGCCGCGATGGGTCGTGGCCAATGAAGCGGTGAAAGCGGCCCTGCAGTTGGTTCGTCAGGCATCGCCGACCGGCAGCCGCAACTTGCTTGCCCGAGACGAAAGCTACGCCATGTTTCTGCACCAAACCGTGCTCCCCGCCCGCGAAACGCTGCATGCACACGCGCTGAAGGGTTTTCATGAACTGCGCGCAGCCTACGCCTGCGAACGTTACGAGCAGCTCACGGGCCACGCCGCACCGGTCAATGGCGGCCACTGCTATCGCATTGACCGTGACCTTGATCAACAGGCGCGCCAACAAATCAGCCTAGAGCTCGGGCATAATCGGATCGTTGTGGTGTCGGCCTACATTGGCGGGAGAATATGAGCAAACCCTTCGATATGACGCTGTTCCTGAGCGGCGTACTGACCGGTTCGAAGGCCACGCAGCAACGTCACCTACGCCAAGCACGAGTCATGCAAGCGGCCATTCAACAGCGATGGCAACGCGATAATCCCTGGACCTGGCAGCTCAAGCATGTGCGCTGGTTTCTCACTCAGCACCTGAAAGACCATTCCGACGCCACCCGGTATTATTATCGACTCACCGCCCTATTGATCTGGAAGCGATTAGGGAGCGGCCGAGGATTGCTGATCTGACGCTCGAATCGAGGGTAGGCAGTCCACAGGGCTCTCTTTTCCCCTTCAACTATCTTAGCGTGGACATTCTATCGCTGAGTGAACCTGTTCAAAATCCACTCTTTCAACCTTAATGGCATAAAGGCAAAATGCCATCAGCAAGGGCGACGAAATGCTAAAGAATTGGTGCCGATCGCCATCCGATTTTTGTGACCAGCAGCTTATCGCTCCTCCAAGACACTACGTGAAGCCCGACGAATACCACAGAAATAGCGAAGATAGCTGCCGTAGCAATCCAGAACCAGGCACTGACGCCATTGGTTTCTGCTGAGAACAGCAACGAAAAATCCGGCCAGAGAAGCTTTAGAAGGTCCAACATTTCAAGTCATCCAAGACGTAATTGCAAAAACTCAACGTTGAGGGGCTTACGGCCTAGGCCAGAGGCTCAGGGCATAGGAAAACAGCTTGTCGGCGCGCGACACGATTTGCTCTTCTTCCCAGGCATCGTTCTCACCAAACGCCTGGAAGTGCATATTGAGCATCAGCAGACTGGTGGTCACGATCTCCTGCCGCTTCACGACAAAGGGTTCGTTGCTCAGGGCGGAGTTGAAGGCCTGGGTCACCAGTGTGAGGTTGCCGATACTGTGCAGCAGGCGGCGGCGCCTTTCCTGGTTCTCTGGTGTGTCCTCGGCCAGCGGCCAGTTCGTTTGCCACTTCTGCGGCAAGACATGCTCCACGGTCAGGCCATCAGGTAGCACCAGGCTCTCCTGCTTGCTACCGCGCATGGACAGCTCCAGCGCCTCGAGAACCGCACGGACCTTGCTGGTGTTGCGGCCCTGGTAAAGAGCGCGATGGCACCAGTTACGGGCGAAGGCCTCGTCATCCGGCCAGCACTGGCTGTCGCCCTGCAGGGACAGCAGCTTGTCACGCAGGGTCGCGGCATCGGTCTTCTGCTCGCGCACCATCTCCGCCAGTAAGCGGTTGAGGAAGGTGCGGTTGTAGCTCTTGGTGGTGTAGCCACAGATAAAGCGGCGCACCAAGTAAGACTCCAGATCACCAATGGCCTGCAGGAACTCCGCGGAATCCGGCTTATGGTGCTCCAGTAGATACAGCACAAGCGGCGTCACCGTGGATACATCCAGCAGCTTCAGACGCCGGCAGAACAGATCGAGGCGACTCGCCTGCCCCGGCACCATAAAGGTCTGGAAATACCCCGCCAGGTGCGTGATGCGCGCCAGCTCGCGCTGAGTGTCGCGCGGCTCATCCTGCCACCAGTCCTTGAACTCGTTGAATACGTGGGCCACCTTCAGATCCTCGCACTTGCGCATGCCCACGTAGTGGTAAAGCAGCAGGTCCAGTCGCGAGTTCTTCAGGCGGCCCTGCCGCTCCTGCTGCTTCCAGAACTTGGCGCCCTTGCCAGTGCTGGTGTCTACCGTCTCGTCGAAATGCTGCCAGCCCTGGCGATACAGCTCATCCACGTCTTCGCCGTTGCGGGTGGCGTGGAGGAAGATGAAGTTGCGGATCAGGTCGCTCGGCAATAGCGGCGCACCCCGGGCATTGAGGGTTTCGAAGATAATCTGCGGGTCGTCCTCGTCCTCCAGCTCCAGCGACATGATCTGGAAGCCTTCGCGCAGGGTGGCCAGCAGCGCATGGGCGCGCTCCACCTGCAGCGGTAGGTCGGCGCCAGGCAGTTTCAGCTGGCTATCCGCGTCGATGGAGCGAATCACCGAATGGGCCACGGTGCGTTCTTCATCTGCAGCCGCGTCCGGCAACAGGTCATCGTAGCGCAGGCCGCGCAGGTAGCAGGCCAGCATGGCGTGGAAGAACAGGTAGGCGCGCACCATGGCCGGACGCTCCTGATACTGTCGACCGACCTTGGCCGGGAAGCGCTCGCAGATCTTTTCGGCGCAGCCCAGCTCGGCCAGTGCCTGCATCACATCGCGACCGACATTGGTCGGCAGTACCTTGAGGGTATCGCTGGCAAGGCGGTAGCGGCCGATATTCTGCGTCAGCGGCTTGAGGTCATAGCTCAGCGCTTCGTCATTCAGCGGCGCGACTAGGTCGCGAAACGCCAGCAACAGAATCTGCAGGGTGGTGATACGCTGCTGGCCGTCGATCACATCGCGGTTGCCCACGGCATCACTGCTGCCGCCCTTGAGGCTACCGATCACCACTGTCCCGAGAAAGTGCCGGCGTAGCGGCCTGAGCCGGCCAGCCCCGACCATGGCTGCATCAGCCTGATGCTGGACAATAGCCTCCAGGCGGTCAACGAAGTCTTCCCACAGCGGCTGCACCTGCTCGTTCAGCGTCCACACGTAACCACGCTGGAACAAGGGGATCAGGTACTGCGCGCGCTCGGTAAACAGGTCGGTGACGGCTTTCTTGTCGGGACGCATAGGATGTCCTTATCGGTGTTCTTGTTAAATCAGGTCACGGCCTGCTCGACCAGCGCACTGGCCAGATGCTCGTGCACCTGCCGGGCCTGGTTAAGGCGGGCTTTGAGTTGGTCGCAGAGGGCCATCAGTTGATCTACTTTGGCGACGATGCGGTGTTGTTCGGCTAGAGGGGGTAGCGGAAAAGCGCATGCTCGAAGCTGAGCCATGTTGATCGACGCGAGGTTCGTTGTCTGCTTTGACGATCCTGCGAAATACTCTCTAGCTGTAGCTGAGTTCAGATAAATTTCGGCCCAGCGCGGTTCCCATTCCGTTGTCACTGCTCTGGCTCGGAATACATGATTTTGGTGTAAGCACTCCGAAATTTCTTCACGCCAAATAGCAGTACGTCCGACCTTGTCCCAATCACCACCTTCGGTAATAAGCAAATCACCATTCGACAGGAGATATTTTTCGACCTCATCCTCTGGAATTTCCACCTCTTTGATCTGATCAAGGACAAGGTGCCCCCTCTGGACATTCGCGACACGAAGATATGGCTTGATTAGCAGCTTTCGCCCTGCAAATTTACGTCCGAGCGTGACGCCACCAGTCACATATAAAACTGAATCTAGCGTCTTCCACTCCCAGCCATTCGGGACGCTATAAGGGAGCACTGACAATGCATCGACAGCTAGCTCTTTTTGTTTTCTTGCTTTGGTTTCAATCAATACGCGTTGTTTCGCGATGTCAATCCGCTTACACAACTCCCGTGCCGGCTCATCACTAGGATCTTGCGGTACCAGCTTGCCCATCACCGCCAGTTGCAGCAGAGTTTGCTTTAGGGCGTCGATGCTGGATTCGGTGGTGAACAGGGTGTGGAAGTGTTCGGCCAGGCGCTGCCAGCTTTGTGCAAAGCCTTCGGCATCGCTGGCCTGCGTCAGGCTGCCCAGCAGCACCTGCACCAGTTGGGCATGGGCGCTATCGGCATCGGCCTGCCGGGCTTCCAGCCGGTCGCACAGGGCCATCAGCTCATCGACTTTGGCGACGATGCGGTGTTGTTCGGGGAGAGGGGGTAGCGGAATTAACCCACTGAAAAATTGACCGTCATTGATGGCTGGATAAGCAATTCCCATCTGTACAGACTCAACGTATCTGACAAAAACGGGACTTCTCAAAAAACAGAGAAAATACCTCGCAGGCATTTCTAAGTAGGGGTGAATGATCGCGAAAGCAGTACTAGCAATTGGTTCCTGCTCATATACCTCTTCAATGACAGCAACATTAAGAAGGTACGGTCGAATAGTTGAGTAAATCACCGTTCCCGGCCTAACCACTTTCCGGGCTCGCGATGGCGCGTCCTCAGCCATAAGAACTTGGGGGGAAGTAATCTTTCCAGCAGAATTATCAACAGCCCCAACGTCGATATACGTGAATTTTTTGTCCGGGGTTTTCTGTCCCCAATCGTGACCAACTGCGGCTACGCGCGCCCACTCCCAGTTGGTAGGTACGTCAAACGGTTTCTCTTCTTCACTAATTTCAGCCAGCGGCTTCTGCTTCTTGATCTTGCCCTCCGCCACCAACCGCGCCTTTTCCTCGGCAATCCGCTCAAGCAAGTCACTGGCCGGCTCATCATTCGCATCCTGCGGCACCAGCTTGCCGCGCACCGCCAACTCCAGAATCAGTTCGCGCAGCTTCTTGATGCCATTGGGCGCGCCGGCCAGCAGCGGCAGATTGTCGGTCAACACTGCGCTCATGCTTGACACTCCGCGACCTGATCGGCAAAGGCCTCGGCCAGTACGGCCTTGAGCTGGTCGCGCAGTTCGCCAATCTCGTCTTGCAACGCGGCGTAGTCGCGCAGCAGCTCGTCCGCGTTGTGGCTGATCTGCTCGCCGATGTGAGGGTTCTTGCAGTCGAGGTTCCAGTTACGGTTTTGCAGCTCGTCGAAGCTGACCTTCCAGGCGAATTCGTTCTCCTGCCGTGCGGCAAAGCCATCGGCCTCGCTGCCCCACCAAGCTTCTTCAACGGCGAACTCCTCGACGCGCATGGGTCTGGTCTTGGAGTAGCTTTTGTAACCGGCCGGGTACTGGTGCTCGTAGAACCATACATCCTTGGTGGGCGTGCCCTTGGTGAAAAACAGCAGGTTAGTCTTGATGCCGGTGTAGGGGTTGAACACGCCGTTTGGCAGGCGAACGATGGTGTGCAGGTTGCATTCGGTCAGCAGCTTTTCCTTGATCCGGCTCTTGATGCCTTCACCAAAGAGGAAGCCGTCGGGCAGCACCACGGCGGCGCGACCGCCGTCCTTGAGCAGGTGCATGATCAGCACCAGGAACAGGTCGGCGGTTTCGCGGGTACGGTAGGCAGTGGGGAAGTTGGTTTCGATGCCGTCTTCTTCCATGCCGCCAAACGGCGGGTTGGCGACGATGCAATCGACCCGCTCAGCCGGCCCCCAGCTGATCAGCGGACGTCCCAGGGTGTTGTCGTGCTTGATCTGGTTGGGCACCTCGATGCCGTGCAGGATCATGTTGGTGGTGGCCAGCAGGTGCGGCAGCGGCTTTTTCTCCACGCCGAAGATGCTCGACTGCAGGGTACGCTCGTCCTCGGCGGTTTGCACATAGCGCTTGCGCTTGTGCTCGATGCTACAGGTGAGGAAGCCGCCAGTGCCGCAGGCCGGGTCCATGACCTTTTCGTCCAGCTTGGGATCGACCATGCGCACCATGAATTCGGTGACTGGGCGCGGGGTATAGAACTCACCGGCATTGCCGGCGTTCTGCAGGTCGCGCAGCAGTTGCTCGTACATGTCGCCGAAGGCGTGGCGCTCCTGCGCCTTGTTGAAGTCCACCCCTTCCTGAATCTTGTTGATCACCTGGCGGATCAACTGGCCGGACTTCATGTAGTTGTAGGCATCCTCGAACACGCCACGCACCACGTAGGTGGCTGGCGTGGTGCTGTATTCGTGGAGGTTCTGCAGCTGCGGGAACAGGTTGTTGTCGATGAAGTCCTTCAGGGCATCACCGGTGATGCCCTCCGGGTTGGCCGCCCAGGTGCGCCAGCGGCAGCTCTCCGGAATCGGCGAGCGGTAGTCGTCATCAAGCAGTTCCCATTCCTGCTCGCGGTCATCGAAGATTTTCAGGAACAGCATCCAGACAAGCTGGCCAATACGCTGGGCATCGCCGTCGACGCCGACGTCCTTGCGCATGATGTCCTGGATGGATTTGATGGTGCTGCTGATAGACATGCTTACTTCCTGAAAAGGTGTTCACGGTGCCAAGCCAGATAGCCGCGATGCTGAGGCTCGATCTGGCGCAAGCGCAGAGAGGGGGTAATGTTGAGCGCACGATTGCTGTCGGGGTCGAGATCCTCACCAAGGAGAATCTGCCCGTGATCGTCAAAACTGATCAGGCCACGGTCGAAGGCCAGATCGAGATTGGGGGTGAGCAACAGGCCGTTGAATGGATCAAGTCGCTCGGCCGGGCTGGCAGCACACCAGGGTTTGATATGCGAGGCCCGCAACAGCTCCGGTACGCAGCAGTCGGTAACTGCACAACTGCCCCAGTAGGCCAGCAGATCATCGCGGTAGCCGCTCTGGCCGATGCGCGCCTTGATCAGGGCGTCGCGTTCGGTGTCGGTGAGGTTGGGTTCGTTTAGAAATTCCTCTGTTGAGACCGAAGGTTGAGCAGCCCAGGACTGGAGGGCAGAAACAGAGGATTTATAACCAAGTAGATCAAGCAGTTGATGAAGATCGGCCTCTACAGCGATATCCAGTGCAATTGCCAATTTACTGTCAGAGCCAGCTACGGCGGGATAACCCGTCATGTTGGTGTTTCGATACCCGGTATTTGGCAACGAAGGGGAAAGTGCCTTGATGGAGTCCCAATTACCTGCGGGGGCATGTTCGGGATGAATGATGAAGGGTTGCTTGGCAACAGGAGCACCCGCTCTGCTCATTTTGACGAATACACGACCGTTAAAATCAGGATGCTCATACCCGTTAGCATGTTGATTTTTGATGGTCAGAACAAAGCCCTTACGGATGAGCGCAGCTGCGATTTCAAATGAGTTAAGTTTGCGCATCGGTTATCCGTAGAGCTGTCGCTCAAGCTCCTGAATGGCCTGCTGATAGCCCGGTTTGCCGCCAAAGGCCTTGACCAGCTCAATCGGCGCACCGATCTGGCTGAATGGCGCCAGCTGAAGAATCTTGATGTCTTCGATGTGCTCGACGCCGGTGTCGGCGTATTTGTCGAGCAGGGCTTCCAGTACCTGGCGGGCGGCGCCGGAGTATTTGGCGAAGTAGTTACGCTTTTTCACCTGCTCGGCGCGCTCCTTACGGGTGAGCGGCGGCTGGTCGAAGGCGATATGGCAGATCAGGTCGAATGGATCGAGCGGCTGGCCGCGCTTGGCTGAGACTTCGTCGTCCAGAGCTTCCCACATCACACCTTGAGCGGCCAGCTCATCGATGATGACCTTCTTCTGTTCGGCATCGCTCCAGCGGTGCAGGAAGTCATCCAGCGAGGCAAACTGTTTCTTAACGCAGATGCGGGTGTAGTCGCGTAGTGATTCGGTGATCAGCTTGCCGTCCGGGCCGTAGTACTGCACGCGCTCGGCAATGACGTGCACGGCGACGTTGTTGATCACGTATTTGACGCGCTTCTTGCCGCCATCGTCGTCAGCGCCGCCGGTGGTTTCGTCACCTTCGGTTGCCCCAGCACCACCGTCGATCACGTCACCCTCTTCACCCTCGGTTTCTTCCGGCGGCACCGGTGAGGAGTCGCCCTCGGGGTTGTAGATCACCACCGGCTCACCGTCGAAGGCCGGGTCGGCAAACAGTTCGGTGGCTTTCTTGAAGTCCATGATGGTGAACCAGTACTTGCCGTAATCCTCGTTGATACGGGTGCCACGACCGATGATCTGCTTGAACTCGGTCATGGATTTGATGTGCTGGTCGAGCACCACCAGTTTGCAGGTCTGGGCATCAACGCCGGTGGTCATGAGTTTGCTGGTGGTGGCGATCACCGGGTAGCGCGACTCGGGGTTGATGAAGTTGTCCAGCTCGGCCTTGCCTTCCTTGTCGTCGCCGGTAATGCGCATCACGTATTTGCGGTTTTCCTCAACGCGCTTGGGGTTGAGGTTGACCAGGGCCTGACGCATGCGCTCGGCGTGGTCAATGTCGTCGCAGAAGATGATGGTTTTCTGGAAGGGGTCGGTGGCGGTCAGGTATTCGGTCACCTTGCGGGCGACCAACTGGGTGCGCGCTTCGATCACCAGGTCGCGGTCCATGTCCTTGAGGTCATAGACGCGGTCTTCGATCAGCTCACCGTTCTTGTCGCGCGTGCCCTTGGGCGGGCGCCAGCCTTGCAGGTCTTTGTCGAAGTCGATGCGCACCACTTTGTACGGGGCGAGGAAGCCATCTTCGATGCCTTGCTTGAGGGTGTAGCTGTACACCGGCTCACCGAAGTAGGTGATACTGGAAACCTCTTTGGTCTCCTTCGGCGTAGCGGTCAGGCCGATGTGGGTGGCACCGGAGAAGTAGTCGAGAATCTCGCGCCAGGCCGAGTCTTCGGAGGCGCTGCCTCGGTGGCATTCGTCGATCACCACGAGGTCGAAGAAGTCGCGGGAAAACTGCTTGTAGACATTCTTCTCTTCTTCGTTGCCGGTCACGGCCTGATACAGCGACAGGTAGATTTCGTAGGACTTTTCGATCTGCCGTTTGGCAATCTTGGTCATCGCCTGGCCGAAGGGCTTGAAGTCGTTGTTCTTGGTCTGGTCGACGAGGATGTTGCGGTCGGCGAGGAAGAGGATGCGTTTCTTCTGCCCGGACTTCCACAAGCGCCAGATGATCTGGAAGGCGGTGTAGGTCTTGCCGGTGCCGGTGGCCATGACCAGCAGGATGCGATCCTGCCCGCGCGCCACGGCCTCGACGGTGCGGTTGATGGCGTTCATCTGGTAGTAGCGCGGCATGCGCCCGGAACCGTCGTCGTAATACGGGGCTTCGGCTTTCTGCTGGCTTTCGCCACTCAGGCCCTTCCACTGGCAGTAGCGCTGCCAGAGCTCATCGGGGCTGGGAAACTGCTCCAGGCTCAACTCGGTTTCCTTTTGCGCGCCGGTGCCACTGCGATCATGGAAGAGGAAGCCGTCGCCGTTGCTGGAGAATACGAACGGCACATCCAGCGCCTCGGCATAACCGAGCGCCTGCTGCATACCGGAGCCGAGCGCGTGCTTGTTGTCCTTGGCCTCGATAACCGCCAGCGGCAGGTTGGCCTGGTGATACAGGATGTAGTCGGCGCGGCGCGATTCGCCTCGGCTGTGCAGCTTGCCACGGACGATGATGCGCCCCTTGGTAAAGCTGACTTCCTCACGAACCTGCTTGTGCAAATCCCAGCCCGCCGCGGTGATGGCCGGTGTGATGTATTTGCTGCAGATGTCACGCTCAGTCAGTGAATTCTTGTCCATGTATCCGTCCCGTTGAACTGCCTTGACCTCGCATATCTGGTTGGCGAGGCGATTATTGGGACGGCGTAAATTGTACGCTAGAACCCTTGATTACGTCCCTGATGGCTCTTTGACCTAACTGTGTGCGAATGACGTCACAATATCTATCCAGCCAGCATGGGTAAAGCTCGCGTCCCATCAGAACGCGTTGTTTTTTGCGCAGAGGTAGCACCAGTATTCCACTCAAGCTACTCGCGCGGCGTTGTGACGTCAGAGCATGGCGAAATGAACATCCCCCGTGCGATTGGATCACGCCGCTGGATCATCCCTATCCCCCGTCTGTCCTGAAGCTGCCGGGAGCTGTCCACGGTGAGAAAGCAAAGGCAGTTGCGCTCACAGAACAGCGGATGCGAGTAATCCAATAGGCCATCGATGCCGCCGTCACGAAGAATGCGATGCTGAGTCCGAGGCGGATAGCTCTTCGCTCAACCTACTCGGCATCATGGACACCACAGCTGCTTCGACGTATGCGACCTGCGATGCAAACTTCAGCGCACCGTAGGCCATTGAGCTGCCGGCGCCAAGACTGGACAAGCTCACAGGTAAACAATCCAGGCAGGCCTCGCTGGCGATACTGCGTTGGAAACCCCTCAGGCGGCTGAAAGCTCCGCAATTGCAAATGCAGTAATGAACAACCTGCACGCAAAATTGACACATAGCTAAGTAACCCCGCATAAGGAGGCAGGCATTAACAGTGTGTCGAGGCTGGCCGTCACCTTTCTAATTCGATTGTGATTTTGATTAATTAAAGGCTCAGCCTTCACCGCGCCCCCAGCAATCCCTCAAAATCCGAAGCATGAAGCTCCGAAGCCCCACTCAACATATCCCGCGCCAACGCCCGTCGCTTACTCAAGAGCTCATCCAGCGTCGCCTCGAACGTCGGCATCGCTGCATCTCGAACCGTCGGATAGTACACATACACATCCTTCTGCTGCCCAATCCGATAAGCCCGATCGGTCGCCTGATCTTCCTTGGCCGGGTTCCAGCAACGCGTGAAGTGAATGACGTGGTTGGCAGCCTGCACGTTCACCCCGAATCCGACGGCGATAGTGGACAGGATGATGACGGCGAAACCTGGCAGCTCCTGGAACTGATCGATGAGCCTCTGCCGGCTATTGGCGCTCTGACTGCTGGTACTGGTATCGCCATTGATGACCGTCGCCCGAAACCCGAAATGCTGCTGAATCGCGTGCTGCAATTCACGCTGAATATCACGCAACTCCGTAAAGACGATGACCTTGTCGCCGTTGCCAGCCCTTTTGATCGACTCGAGCGTCTGAATCAGCCACTGAAGCTTCGGGGAGTTGTCGCGCAACCGCGTGTCTGGTTGAACGCTATAAGGATGGGCACAAATCAGCTTGAGCTTGTGCAGCAACCCCAGCATGCCGGAGCTCTTCTGATCGAGCTGCTCTTCGATCTGCTGCTTCTGGCTGTATACAGATACTTCGGACAGATACAGGTTACGCTGCAGGACATGCATGCCAAGTGAACGGCATGCTGCGTCTTCGATCTTGGCCGGTAGGTCCTTGGCGATATCCTGCTTGGTCCGCCGCAAAGTCTGCGGTTCGATAAGCCCACGCAGGCGTTCCAGCGCATCCGTATCACGCTCCAGTGCGGCTTCGATGGGGCGCTGATAGTCGCGACCGAACTGGTTCAAGCCGCCCAGAAATCCTGGCTGAATGAAGTCGAACAGACACCAGAGATCGATCAAGGTATTTTCGACTGGTGTACCAGTACACGCCACTCGGAAGCGTGCAGGGATAGCTTTGATCGCTTGAGTCACCAGTGCCGCCGGGTTCTTCAGCTTCTGAGCTTCGTCACACACGACGATGGACCATTGCTGGCGCGCCAGGGAAAACTCCTGATCACGCAGTGTCTCGTAAGTCGTCAGGACGATTCGGGCATCGCCCATCCAACCTGGACGCAGCAGGTTCTTGATGCCTTTGGCTTTCAAGTCCGCTGGGATTTCATCTTTCTTGAACTTCACTGCACTCAAGGCTGAGCCGTACAGCTTCAATACAGGCAGCGCGTCAGCAAAGAAGAAACGGTGAAGCTCTCGCTCCCAGTTATCGAGCAACGAAACCGGAGCGACGATCAGTGTTGGTTGATCGTTTGGGTACTGTTCCAAGTACCAGACCAGGAAGGTGAGCAACTGGATCGTTTTCCCAAGCCCCATGTCATCAGCGAGCAAGCAACCCGATACGTCCGTGGGTGACAAGCGGAACAAATGCTGCAACCACGCCACGCCTTGCAGCTGATGGTCACGCAGAACGACCTCAGGCTTGAGCAAACCAGGCAACTCTGGCGTTGCATCCAAAGCGGCGCGTAACGCTGCTTGACGTACCTGTACGTAAGTCGGCTCGTCAATGTTGTGGCCGATTTGTAGTACGGCGCGGCCAACTTTCTCCCGTTGCTCAACTTGGCCGGTCTCGACAGGTGCAATCTTCTTCGACCAGGCATCCAACAGTTGTTCTGCTGCGGCGATCGAGAGTGGTGTTTCGGACTCTGGCAAACAGACCGTGTCATCACCGGCAGCGCGTGCTTCATCCAGCCGCTGCCCAAACGCTTCAAATTGAGCACGATCGGAAGGATCCCACCGCCCCAGGATTTCTGCGTCGATGCCCAGCGCTGCCACATCTTTCGGCAACCAGTTCTCGGTCGCCTCTTTGACCAGGAAAGGCGAAGTAATTCTTTGCGCCTCACCAATGCCTGTCACACGGTCGCCGTAGAGAGAAAGGTCCAGGACCGATTCAAACTCGATTCCGGCCGCTTCGTTTTGCCAACGCTTGAGCAGGTCATTGATGCCTGCCAACTGGCGCAAATCAAAATCGCTGAGTTCCAGCTCATAGCCCTGCCAGAAGCCTGCAGGCATGCAGGCGGCCAACTTCAGGTGCAGTTCATGCACAAGCGGCGCGAATTCATGGGCCGCTTTGAACTCAATTTCGATAGGCGCCTGCGGGGTTGGAGAAATCGGCTCGAGCGTCAGTGTTACCTGCTCGATACGCTGGCCCGCTTCATCCAGTTTGGGTTCCAGATGGAAGCGATGAAAGAAAATACCGGCCTCAGCGAGCTCGTCTTCATAGGCTTCGGCATCCAGCACGTGTGCGGCACTTTCGCCGAGTGTGCTGTAAGGGTTACGGACGAATGAAAGGGCATCGTCACCAGCAACCCGACGCCCGGGTAAGGAACGCACGTACTCCAGTACCGATTTGACTTCAGGCTCAATCAGAACATGAGTCAGCGAGCCATCGTCACCCGTTATCCGGTACCGATCCTGAACCTGCTTGGCACCGTCAAAGCTCTCAAGCCAGTTGGCCGGCTGGCCATCAAAGCTCGGTTGCAACTCGATAACTGGTGTGTCGCCAAGCGTCGACTTTCGTGGGTTGAGCCGCAGTTTCTCGGGTTTGATAACGACGGTCTTGTCCAGGAAGCCATCCATGCCAGCGCCAGCCTTGCGCGCCAGCTTTCTGATGCTGGCCCAGCCGATCTGGTTGGTCACTTCACCGGGCTCATTTTGTTGTGCCTGATAAAGCTGCCGTATAGCACCGGTCAGTTTCCAGGACGCCTCAGGCAGCGTTTCTGTGGCTCCCTGATGTTGAACGATGGCCCCCGTTCGCTGCACATGCACGCTGGCATTGGACTGCGGATCACGCCAGCCACTGATGGAGACCTTGAAATCGTCGGAGGCAAGGCTGCCCTGGCTGCTCAATTGAGGGATGAGGGCTGTCTGCGGCGGCAACCCCAATAGTGGCAGGCTTGTTTCGTGCTCTGGCTCATCCAGCAGCCGGTAGAGCTCATCCCACGTCAAGAGCCAGCGATCGCTCAACTGGGAGACGAACTCCTCTTCTTCCAGCTGATCAAGGTAACTCGCCAGCGACCAGGACTCCGTGCTCTCCGCCAAGCTCAGGGGATAACAGATGCCCTGCTCTTCAATGGAAAAAACCGGCTCAGTATTTTCTGCTGCCGAGTTAGGCTGCAGGCCAATGCCTTTGAGGAAACGCTTGAGCATTACTGTCTCCAGAACCGGAGTGGCTGGTTATTGACGGGCCTGAAGCCCAGGCGCTGCAGTGCAGTTACTGCGGCCGGGTCATGATCATCAAGCTGGACCTGAAATGCACCGCCGCGCTCGCGCTGATCATAGACCTTGTGTTTGACCGACTTTAGAGCGTCACGGACCTGGTCTTCAAAAGGCAACGCTTTGGCTGAGCCTGCCGCTGCGGCCTGACTCTGTACACGAATACCCCATTGTTCGAGGGCATAATCGAATTTGCTGAGCCAACCCTCTATGCGGTCCGGGCGGCTGGGTGCGGGTGAATGCCGCATTCGATCCAGTGCACGATTAGGCTGCTTCAGCTCGCTCGCCAATTCGAGCTGCATCTTGTCTGGGTTGAAAGGCGACTTGTCTGCTTGATACACATAGCAGGCATTACCCGTACCGGAGAATTCCACGAAAAAGTAGTTCCCGATCTGCATGATGACGGCATTGTTATGGCCAGGCCCGCCTAGCAGTCGGCTGAGGCGCCCCTTGTTCTTCTCTCGGAAGTGGACGAAGTCTCGCCCGCTGTCATGCCAGGCATCCGAACCCATGACAATCCGGGTGTAACTCATCTGGTTGGCAAAACGCAGCCAATAATGCAGACGAGATTGATCGACTTCTGCCTCCCCTTTGAGCAGGTTGAAGAAGTGCTCTAGATCCTCCTTCGCAAACCACGCCACAACCATGGCACAGACATCTTTATCGACATACTGCAGCCAGCTGTTTTGTCTAGAGCGGATCTGCGGACTACCCCAATTGTCTAGCGCCAGCTGTTTGAGCAGCGACGACGGCTTCTCCCGATAAGCTGCCAAGTGGTAACGCGACAGGCATGCACTCAGAATGTCGTTCATGTACCGCGGGTGCTGTCGGCCGATGTCGACCAGATCGGGCAAGCGCTGAGAAAACTCGGCGTCATCCAACATGAAAATGCGAGAAATCAGTACGGTAAAAACCCTGCGCCACAGCCAGCTGTTGTCCGGGATCTGCGCAATCGTCTGCAATGCCGAAAGGTCGCTAATCTCGCCCTTGAACATCTGGTCACCCAGCGTGGCACCTGCCTGCTCGGAAAAAAGCTCCTGATGTTGCTGAACGATCTGCACCCATTCCTTCACTCGCTTCTGCTGGTCTCTGACGCATTCGAAACCGAGCTGAACGTCTTCGCGCAACAGGCACCAATTGGCATTCTGCGCAGGCTTGGCAGCGTCGTAGCCAAAGTAGCTGAAGCACAGCGCCAACCAATCCCGGCGGCTCAGTCTTCGCTTTTCGATACGCTGATGTACTTCTTCGTGCACCCGGGCATAAAGCTGGTCATCGTCCAGTATCGGCCCGACGCGCTCACTTTTGTCGGAAAGGCCGGCGAAAACCAAGCGCCATTCCGAGGCGTTGAGTGGTAGTACATTGCGAAACTTGCTTATCGCAGCACGGCGCTTTTCTTCGGGTGGCGGTAAGGCCTTTTCTGCGCGCTCGAATCGCTCGTAAAGATCGACTCCCGCAGCAGCCAGACGGGGAAATCGCTCCAACGGTTCTGGAGCCTGCACCGTGCGATGAGCTGACAGGCTTTGGCTAATGGCGGCGGAAAGCCTCGCGATCGAACTGGTCATCGGTTCATCGCCAACTGACATTTTTCCACATCAGTGTTAGTGAACACCGGCACATCAGGCTTGAGATTGCCCTCCTTCTCCTTCAAGCCAAAGAACTGCATGCGCAACTCCACACGCCGGCTTTCTTCCTTGGTGTCCTTTGCATTGTTGAACGACACACCACCCGCCAGAAACATCGATCTGATCTGCTGCTGATGCTCCGGCGACAATCCGACCTGGAGCGGGCTGCGACTATCGAGCAGGCTGCACATCACCCACTCCGAGCGCTGCAGTGACAGGTGCAGGTTATAAAGGTAGGAACCGTCGGTATCGGTAGATCCCTCGATCACGACCTGTTTGAACCACTTGCGCCCCTCTTCACTGTTGGCCGCGTCCAGAATCATCGGCACGACCTCCTGAAGTGCCGATTGGCCATCGTTACTCAGCGCGTACTGGTTATGCCCAAAGCGGCCAGCATCGCCGAAGCTGATCCGGTTGTCCTTGCAGTCCACGACGATGGTCTTGCTGGCAGTCTTCGCCTTGAGGCTGAGGTGCTCGCAAATCTGACTGATGTCCTTGCTACGCTGCTTCTCCCCCTGCTCCGACTGGTTGATACGCTGTGTCACGGAGCTCAAAGCCGCGACCATGACCACGAGAAACAGAATCATCATCGCGGTCATCAAATCAGCAAAGGAAATCCAGAAAGGCTTCTCTCCCTCGTCCTTTGAACGGGCAGCCGAAGGCATTTGCTTACCAAACATCGACTAGCCTCCGTTACCGCCTGATGCGTTCCATGATGTCGCCGAAGTCTTCAAGGCTTTCCTTGACCCCTTCCACACCGCCAGCGAGGCTCTTGACTGCTTTATCGAGCTCGGTGTCGAGGCTACCCAGGGTTTGTCTCAACGCCCGGTCCATGCCTTCACCGAATTCCTTGAAGCCGTTACCCAGCACACCACTGATGTTTTCGAGGTACTCATACACTTCACGGTTGAGCGCCTGCATCCGCTCGCTTTGAACCTTCAGGTCCTGGAGATACTGGCTGCGACCGCTGGCTTCCCCTTGAGCACTGGCAACTACCCCTTCGATGACAGCGAGCGTTTTCGCTAACGCTTCACGATTGTTCCGATAGTCCGCGACAACGGTGTTCAGCTCACGCGACGCCTGTGCAAGCTCAGCCCCTGCGCCCTGAACTGTACTCATCAGCCCTGCAGTCGACTCACTGGCGCGCACAACGCTTTGCCCGGCAGTTTCAAATCTCTCAGCCGCCGCCCGCATCTTGTCCGCACCTAGCTGCATGCTGTGCAGATGCTGCTCTGTCTGGGCGCTCAATGCATTGACAGTGTCCTGGGCAGACTTCTGTTGCTCGGAAACCGTCTGCAGCAACGCCTTGACCTGCTCGTCGAGGCCGCCCACCAGGTCGCGGGTACCTTGGTGCAGGTCTGCCTGGGCAGCGCGGGTGGATTGATCCATCTGCTGCTGGCCCTGTTCCAGTTGCTTGAAGACTGCAGAAAGCTGCTCACCCAGCACCTCGACCGAGCCTGCAATTTTGGCCATGGTTTCCTGTTGGCCTTGGCCGATGCTCTGCTTGATTGACTCGACAAAAGCCTGGAGATTCTCCGCCATTGCCTGCTGGCGAGCCTCGCTTTGAGCAAACAGCTTCTCCAGTTGCTCGGCCATTCGCGCGCCAGCCCCCTCGCCTTCGTTGCCGATACGGGCAACCGAAGCCTGAAGATTGGCAAGCATCTCGTTCATCCCCGCTTGCATGGCGTTTTGTCCGGCCTGCATATCGGCCAGTAGTTGGGCAATCATGGTCGAACTGCTTTGATTCGAAGACTCGCTAGCCGAACGCATATCCTGGATCAGCGTCGAGAAGCCTTGCTGCATCGACTGCATGGCAGCAACCGACTGGCCCATCAACTCGTGCAGGCCATTGAACTGCTGGCCGAACGTACCTTCAAGCTTGTTCATGAACGCCACCAGAACATCCTGAAGCAGGTTCTGCACCTGCCCGGACTGATCGCCACTGGCGGCCTGCACGGCTCCCGCGATAGCTTCAAGCGGCGACTTGAGGCTATTTTCAATTGCGCCGCTCACTTGGTCGGCCAGCAGTTGCCCTGAGTCACGGTACGTCGTGGACAAGGTATCTGCCAATTTGAGGCTTTCACGAACCTGGGTATCAACGAGGTTCTGTAGCATTTCCCGCAGATCGGTAACCAGGCTGTCCTTTAGCTGGCGGGTTTGCACCGAGCTTTCAGCACTTGATCGCACCAGCTCGGCAAGGTATTCCTCACCGACTCCGCTGTCGAAAAGGCCGTCGATTGTTTCGTTGAGTGCCTCAAGCAGCTTGTAGCAGTGCCCCAAGCGCCACTTTTCAGTAAGCGTGACAGCGATAGAGGCCATGATTGAAATGAAGGAGCCGATGAAAGCGAACAGCACGTCTTTCAACAGCTTATCCACGCTAGCGTTAACCTGCTCAGGCGTGCTCGGGTCAAAGTGCTGAAGCCCCAGCATCAAGCCGAAGAAGGTTCCGACAATACCGATACCAGTCAAGATACCAGGCAGGTGCTTATAGAATTCGGTTCCCAGCGGGGTATCAACCACACTTTGCGGCGAGAAGAAGTGTGCAGCTCCTGCGGTGGCTCGCGATCGGACAAGGACCTGTTCGCCCTCCTTTAGCTCGAACTGATCGTGCAGCGTTTCAGCATACTCGCGCCAGGAATGCTCCAGCCTGCCGCCACTGAACAGACGTTCCAGCTCAGAGCGCCGAAGAGGTGGAGCGAGAGTTTTTACGCTCTGCAAGCTTGCAGTCAAACGTTTCAGCTTGGCGCTCAGCTTGAATGACCTACAGAAGTAACGGACGAAATACCAAGCGCAAAGAATGAAAACGAGACCAACAACCATTTTGGGTGCGATCAGCTGCTCAGAGCTTGCTGCACCCCATAGGTGCACCAACGTCGAAAAATCCATACCTTCCGCCTTCAATTAATTCTTGATGTTCAGCATGACCGCATTACCGACACTGATGCGTCAAAGACCAATCCAGTTGGATCAATGACAGCACCTTGCCAAGCGCGCGCTTCGGGGCGCCACAAACTCGGAATGGGCCGGCGCACCACGTGCACCCTATAACCTTCCGTGGACAAATGGAGGGAGATAATGTCCTTATGCCAGCACCTTAGCTTGAGCCGTAACTGTCGTAAAGCTGAAAGCTCAACCCCTGTATTCGGCATCCTGAAGCGAAGCGATTTCCCATCTACCCGCTTAGCTTAAGAGCAGCCCTCTAGGTACATCTGATCGGGGTGAAAAACCTCAGGCAAGTGCAGTGCAGGCTGATGGCGGGCTATGCCTTCAGTTCGATGCGCCGCGTCGGTGTCGAGTCGGGCCGACGATCGGATCAGGAGCTCGCGCAGGTCAGTCGAAGCAGGCTGACGCTTCGACCAGGTCGACCGCGATTTGGGCGCAGGTCGACTTACAGTCGTCACTGTTGTTTGTTGGCAGGCTAGGATTAGGTATCTCAGCATTCCAGTTGGTATTCCAGGCTAAAATCCAAACCGAAATTAAGCCTAATAATCAATATATTAATCCGTCGATTCAACTTACCCCGGCCCTATCAGCTGCTATTTGGTAAAATCAAGTAAGCCGCCTCGGCTTAACGCTTACCCCCAGCCCTCCCCTCACGGCCCAAAATCGCAGTCAGTGAATCCCCCAGCGCCGCTGCCCCAAACCGCCCCCTCCTCCTGTTGGATTTGCACCTCGCAGCATTAAATCCTACTGTGCACGGCGTTTTTGGATATGGACGATAAGGATATGGCCCAACTCTTCCCGGCACTCAGTGCCTGTCGCTTCGACGCTCCCGGCGAAAAACGCCTGGCGGAGCGACTCGAGAAAAAGCTCTCACACGACTGGCTATGCTGGTTCAACGTGCCAGTAGGCCCAAAGGGTCTGCAACCTGACTTTGTCCTGTTGCACCCGAAAATCGGGCTATTAGTGCTCGAAGTCAAAGACTGGAAAACGACTTCGCTAATCTCGATAACGGCCAGCGATGTGAAAAAATATGATGATGGTCAGGAAAAAACCGTTATCAATCCCCTGGCGCAGGCCCGCAAGAATGCCTTTGAAACCGTTCAGGCACTGGAGAAAGACAGCGCGCTGACCCAAGGTGCTGAGGCTTACCGGCCCGGCAAGCTGATCATGCCGTACAGCTGGGGGGTGGTGCTCACCGAGATCACTCGCAAAGAGTTCGAGGCAAGACAGCTTGGTGCCGCGATGGAGGGGACGCGGGTCATCTGCAAGGACGAGATGTACGAAACCGCCGACAGCAGCGTATTCGAACAGCAGGTTTGCAAGATGCTGGTCCATCAGTTTCCCGTGCATCTGGTACCAGAACAGATCGACCGAGTGCGTTATCACTTGTTTCCAGAGATCCGCTTGAGCCCTGCCCCCGCCCAGTTCGGGTTGTTCAGCGAACAAGACGCGCCCCTTCCCTGCCTGCTGAAAGTGATGGACCTTCAGCAAGAGCAGTTGGCGCGCTCAATGGGCGATGGCCATCGGGTGATCCATGGTGTAGCAGGTAGCGGTAAAACCATGATCCTGGTCTATCGCTGCTTGTACCTGGCTCGCGCAGCCACTAAACCGGTGCTGGTCTTGTGCTTCAACAAAACACTTGCCGCGCGTTTGAACCAGGTGCTGCAACAGCACCGCCAGGAGCACAAGGTAACCGTCGTAGGCTTTCACGCCTGGTGCCACAGCTTGCTGACCCAAGCAAAACTCGCCATCCCCGAAATGAAAGGGGCGAAGTTTATTCAAGCACTGGAAGAAGAGGTGCTTCGGCAAATGGAAAGCGGCGCCCTCGCGCCCGAACAGTACGGTGCCATCCTGATTGATGAAGGGCATGACTTCAAACCCGAGTGGTTCCGCTTAGTCGTCCATCAGGTGGATCGTGAGCGCGAGGACCTATTGGTACTGTATGACGACGCCCAAGCGATCTATCGCGGCAAGGCGCCGAGCACAAAATTGGCGTTCAGTTTTGCCAGCGTGGGCATCAAGGCTTCTGGCCGTACCACGGTGCTGCGTATCAATTATCGCAACACGCTGGAAGTGCTGTCGGTTGCCCATGCATTCTCCAAGGAGTTGCTAAGCGCACGCGACGCCGAAGACGACCATGTACCTGTGCTTGCACCCCAAAGTGCAGGTCGCCGGGGTGAGATGCCACAGCTTCTAAGCCTTGCTGGGGCTGCACAAGAGGCGCAATGCCTGGTTGCTAGGCTGAGGTCAGAACATGAAAACGGCAGAGCCTGGGACGACATGGCGGTCATTTACCGGCATACCGAGCAGGCCTTCTGGGTTGAAGAGGCGCTAAAGGCGGCAGGTATCCCCTACACCACCGCACGCGTGAGCTCTCAGCGCACAAAGCTTTACGCCCACCATTCGGTAAAAATCGTCAGCATGCACTCCAGCAAAGGGCTGGAGTTTGGTTTTGTGATGATCCCGCGCCTGCATGAAATGCCAGCCAAGGGCGAAGATGAAGCTGACGAGATGCGCTTGCTATACGTGGCGATGACACGCGCAGTCGATCGCCTGGTAATGAGCCATCAAGGTGAGTCGGGGTTCACCGAACGTCTCGGGGAAGCAATCGCTCAAGTAAAAGCCAGCCTTTAGGTCAACGGCTGTTCGTACAGCGGTCTGGAATAGCCGCTGTCACCCATATTTTTGGAAGGTAAGAAATGGACTTCACACCCATCATCGCCCAGCACTGGATCCCCCTGAGCTGGTTCATCCCCCTCGTCATCTTGCTTTTCGCACTCAAGTCTCCAGGTGTAAAGGGCTACCTCGGCGAGCTGCTTGTACGCTACTTCGCCTACCTGTACCTGAACGAGCAAACCTATCGCCGCCTGCACAACATCACCCTGGACACCCCGGACGGCACCACCCAGATCGACCACGTTTTCGTCTCGGTGTACGGTATTTTCGTGCTCGAAACGAAGAATATGAACGGCTGGATCTTCGGCAGCGAAAAGCAGCCCCAGTGGACGCAGAAGCTCTACAAGCGCACGTTCAAATTCCAGAACCCGCTGCGGCAGAACTACAAGCACCTCAAAGCACTGGAAACGACCTTGGGCGTGAATGCCGAGCACCTGCACTCGGTGATCACCTTCGTCGGTGACAGCACGTTCAAAACGCAGATGCCTGCAAACGTTACCCAAGGCAGCAAGTTCATTCGCTACATCAAATCGTTTAATCAGCCGGTGTTCACCGAGGCCGATGTGAACACCATGCTGCAAACCCTGCAAACCGGCCGCCGTGCCCCTACCCGCGCTACTCACCGCGAGCATGTGCAAAACCTGAAACGCCGCAGCGACCCGACAGCCGAGCGGCAATGCCCTAAATGTGGCAATGCGCTGCTGGTTCGGACCGCCAAATCAGGGGCGAAGGCAGGGCAGCAGTTTTGGGGTTGTTCGGCATTCCCCAAATGCCGAACGATGCAGAGTCTTTAAGCGTGAGAGGGGCTTGCGGGCGTGTCGATTCAGCCGATACGACCAGGGCCCTTCAGTTCAGCTTTCAACCGGCGGGCTTCGTGTCGGGCTTACGCCCCAGCTCCCCACAACTAATTCACCCCTCCAAAATCCCCCCCAACCGCTCCGCCACCCGCCCCGCCTG
>NZ_JMIT01000003.1:106057-920244 GCF_000731675.1 Pseudomonas capeferrum
TACCACTCCGAGAGCGGCTCCACCGCCACTCCAACCGCCCGAGCACGCCGAGCAATCTCGATATCATCCCCTTCCCGAATCTCCACAACCAGGTGCATCCCCCCCGCCTGCGGGTTGATCTCTACCCTTCCCCCAAACTGCTGCCCCAGCGCCTCAACCAACCACCGTCGACGCAGCGCATAAAGGCTGCGCATTTTCTTCAAATGCCGGGCAAAGTGCCCCTCCTGCAGAAACGCGCAGACCATCGCCTGAAGCACATACGGGCAGTGGTTATGCAGCCGGTCCGCCTGGCGGGCGAACGCGGCGCTCTGCTCCGCCGGCACCATCAGGTAAGCCAGGCGCAGGCCTGCAAACAGCACCTTGCTGAAGGTGCCGGTGTACAGCACGCGGCCTTGCTGATCGAGGCTCTTGAGTGCGGGCAAGGGCTTGCCCTGATAGCGGTACTCACTGTCGTAGTCATCCTCGATAACCCAGCTACCGCGCCGGTTGGCCCAGTCCAGCAGGGCCAACCGGCGCGGCAATGACAGCGACATGCCCAGTGGGCTCTGGTGGGTCGGCGTAACCACGGCAAAGCGTGCATCCGGGGCGCGGGCAATGCCTTGCGCGACGTCGAGGCCGTCCTCATCCACGGGGATCGGCACCAATTGCGCGCCGGCTTCCAGCAGGGCGTTCCTGGCCATGAAGTGGCCGGGCTCTTCCAGCCAGCAGGTGTCGCCCGGGCGCATCAATGTGTGGCTGATCAGGTCCAGGCAGGCACGATAACCTGCACACACGAACACCTGCTCTGGGTGGTGGCGCGCGGGGGTGGGAACGGGTGGCAGGTGTGGGGTGACCAGGCCCCGAGGGCAAGACCGGGCTCCTGAAAAACCGCCCGGTGTTCGTGTTGGTGGGCTCTGGTGGCTTTCACCAAGGTGAATCCGCGCGGCAACCGGACTTTCTGACGCCTTACCTGCGCCAGCTATTGAGTACGCTCGGCCTGTTCAATCCACACTTCACCTACCTTCAGGGCTTGGTGTTCGGTGATGCGGCCGTGCGTTTAACGCTTGAAGACACTCGTGCTCGGCTGTCGCAGGAGCCACTGTTCAAAACCCTGGTTGGCGCCTGAGCGGTGGAAGATCGTGCCTTAGTGTGGCGTTTCAGAAGTACCAATGAAAATTACGTGCCCAAGGCCCGTGCCGCACGGGCGATGGGGGCCAGGGTGTCCTCGGCTTTTTCAGGGGGGTTGTGAATGCCTGGAGCTTGTATTTGGGGCCACCAGGTGCCTGGCTTGGCATTTTCGGCGCCTATCAGATCGAGCGCCGCCCGCGCGGCGCATCGCGAGCTAAGCTCGCTCCTACATTTGTGGACTGCCCACCGGCGGTTGGCCGTTCGGTCGATGACGAAGACGTGATCCAGCCACTGATGAAGGCCAAGGTGCTGGGCGCATAGGCGTGACGACCAAGCGCCACGAACAAATACGTCTTCCATCGCGGCCATTGCGAGAGCAACTGATAATTGAATAATCCCGCTCTTAACAAGCCATGAGTGGCGTTGGGGACCACGACAACTTGCCGTCCACTGGCACCCGCAAACTGCGCCCTGTAGACGTTCGAGTCTTCGGCCGCATCGACATTCACATCCTGCGCGCCCCAAACCGCCAGCACCGGCCCTTTCATGGTTTTCAATGCTGGCGTCACGTCTTCGTTGTAATTTTTCAAGACGAAGTTGAAATGGGCACGGTCCATATCAGGAAAAGCATGGGCCGCGTCCTGGTCTTTCAAAGGGCCAAACACCTTGTCGTTCTTCTGGTATTGCTCCCGCACCCTCACGTCAATTTCAGCTCGAGCAAGCCCCTCGTCGGCCAATCGCAACCGGGTGTAGTACATGCCCTGGCGTCGCCAGTTTACCGCCCCGCCGATAATCACCGAGAAGTCTGGGTCGCCTTCACTGGCGGCTCGCGGGATCACCCAGCCACCTTGCGAGAACCCCAGAAAACCGACCTTTTGCCCAGCAACGCCGGGGGCCATGCGCACGCAAGCCAGTGCGGCCAGGGCTTCTGCAGCGCGATCGGACATCGACTGGTCAAGCCAATTTCCGCTGCTCTCCCCTATGCCCTGTTTGTCCCAGGTAAACACGCCGATCCCCGCATCGAGCAGGCTATTGATAAGCGGCAAATACCCACGGGATGCGAAGCGGTCCATAGGGCCGTCACCATGAATGATCAACACCACAGGGGCAGATTGCACATGCGCTGGCAGCATCAGCGTTCCGAACAAATCCGCCGCACCCGAGCGAAACTTCAACGTTGAAACTCGCGCATCGTCGAGCTCAAAGTCGGCTACGTTCCGCACCACAAAGACCGCCAGCCCTAGCAGAACCGCAAGGCCACCTACCCACGCCAGAATCCTGGATTTCTTTGTCACCCTAACCTCCCTTGGCACCGGGAACAGCAGCCCGGTTCATCCCTTCGCAATTAATAGACTAAGCACTTAGTCTAGAATACACTCGCGCCGACGGAAGCGTCCAGGGTGCCGAAGCGGCCCCCTGCTCAGGGATATCGCTACAAGGAACGCTCACCGAGGGTGGGCAACCATTCAGTGCCTACAGGGCCGGAATAAAAATGACCGAACATGGCATCGCAAAAGCTGATACCTACCATGACCTTGCAGCCAAGCATGTGTCGGCAAACCGGATCATCGCGTTGTTCATCCCCTATAAACTGCAAATAGCACGGGTCGTCTGCCTGATCCTGGTGTGCTCTGCGACCTTCGCTTCGCAAAACCCGACGCCACCGCTGAAGAGCTGATCGCGGCGGCCAAGATCGCGCAAATTCACGACAGCCTGTCGGCCTTGCCCGACGGGTATGACACGCTGGTTGGCGACCGCGGTTACCGGTTCTCGGGCGGTGAAAAGCAGCGCCTTGCGCTCGCCCGCACGATCCTGCGCAACCCTCCGATCCTGCTGCTCGATGAAGCGACCAGTGCGTTGGACACAAAAACCGAACGCGCCATGGAAGTTGCCCTGGCGGCCCTGGCAAAGGGCCGCACCACAATCACCATTGCCCACCGCCTCTCCACCATTCGGCATGCTGATCAGATCGTCGTTCTGCAGCATGGCCGCGTTGTTGAATGCGGAACGCACACCGAGCTGGAGCAGCTCAACGGTGTTTATGCTGGGCTCATCGCTAACATGAATTCAAATGCCGCTTGACCTCACCTTAACCTGAGGTTTTATAAGGGGTGTCGGTTTGCCTTCGCAAACCCTGCTCGCCGCGGCGGGTGAACGATCGAAGTGGAGCCGACATGAACAAGCATCACGCCTCACCTGCCCAAAGCGCGCAATCCGTGTCAGAAGCAGGCACACCTGTGGATAACCGCCCGGCCAATGCTGGCTGGGCTGCCCTGCTGTCGGGCGCGAATGGCGTGCGCTCGCTCGCGTTGGCCGGGGGCGTGGTGCTGCATGCGGTCAACGTCTACATTGCGACCACTATTTTGCCTTCAGTGGTCAAGGACATCGGCGGTATCGACTATTACGCGTGGAATACCACGCTGTTCGTCGCGGCCTCGATCCTCGGTTCAGCGCTCTCGGCCAGGTTGCTTGGCGCCGCTGGGCCACGTGGCGCCTACATCGTCGCCACACTGGTGTTTGCCTGCGGCGCGCTGCTGTGTGCGTTTGCCCCCTCGATGCCGATCATGTTGGCGGGGCGGCTTGTTCAGGGGCTCGGCGGGGGTTTTCTGTTCGCCCTCTCCTACGCCATGATCCGGCTGGTTTTCGACGAGGCCTTATGGCCACGTGCAATGGCGCTGGTCTCGGGCATGTGGGGAGTGGCGACGTTGGTCGGCCCTGCGGTCGGCGGTATCTTCGCTGAACTCGGCGCGTGGCGCGCCGCGTTCTGGTCACTGATCCCGGTCGCCGTGTTGTTCGCACTGCTGGCTGGCGTCGTGCTGCCCAAACGCCGTGCTGAACGGTCAGCGCGCGCGCCGCTGCCACTTGCCCAATTGGTGTTTCTGACCTCGGCGGTGCTGGCCGTTTCGGCCGGCAGCGTCTCGCCAAGCTTGCCCTGGAACATCGCCGGCCTTGGCGCCGCGGTTATTCTCACAGCCTTGCTGATAGGCACCGAAAGCCGCTCACGGCATAGGCTGCTGCCGGCAGGTGCATTCAGCCTCACCTCTGCGTTGTGCGCCCTGTATGCGACCATGTCGCTGCTGGCCGTCGCTGTTACCAGTGGCGAGATTTTCGTGCCGCTGTTCCTCCAGGTGCTCCACCATCAATCCCCCCTCGCCGCCGGCTATCTCGCTGCGCTCATGGCTGCCGGGTGGACGCTCGGGTCCCTCGCCAGTGCCGGGGCGAGTGATAAAGGCATCAGGCGCGCCATCCTCGCCGGTCCGATCCTTGGGTTGGCCGGCATGGTGGCGCTTGCCATTCTGATTCGAAGCGAAAGTGCAGGCGGCTGGCTGACGATCACGCCGATCTGCCTGGCACTGGTTGCAATCGGGTTGGGGGTGGGCCTGGCCTGGCCGCACCTGCTGACCCGCGTGTTTCAGGTCGCGTCGGCAGGCGAGCAGGACTTGGCCGCGGCGTCCATCACCACCGTGCAGCTGTTCGCCACAGCACTCGGCGCGGCGCTGGCCGGCATGGTGGCAAACCTTGCCGGGCTGACAGACCCAGGCGGTAGCCTGGGCACGGCGAACGCTGCAACCTGGCTGTTCGGCGTATTCGCCTTCGCGCCCCTGTTCGCCTTGTTTGCTGCCCAGCGCGTGATCCGGCTTCACGGCGAATCAGGGCCCCGGGCACAACAAGCCTGCACCCGTTAGCCCAAGCGCATTATTCGAGAAACCGCCGGATCATGCGCATCAACGTTGGCGTATAGGCTTTGAGCTTGAAATCGCGGTCCAGCACAGAGCGCGAGACGGCTCCGTCAATGAGCGCGAGCAGCCAGGTAGCAGCGATTTTCGGGTCCAGAGCGGTATCAATCTGGCCTTGGGCGATCCCCCGGCGCAGAAGGGCAACCAGATCGCCCTTGATCGAAGCCTCGCTGGCCGCGAACAAGGTGGCCATCTCAGGGTTGCGCATGCTCTCGGCAACGACCTCGACCCCGATCTTGGCGTAGACCGGGTCGGCGCACTGCTTGAGCAAGCCTTTTGCCAATTGTTCGATAGCCACAATGGCATCGGGCTCCTCGGCAAGTTGGGCGAAGCGTTCGCTCATTTCACGTCGGTCTTCCTCCACAATGGCTTCAATCACTGCCTGTTTGTTGGGGAAGTAGTGAAACAGGTTGCCTGGGCTCATGCCCGCTGCGGCACAGATCTCGTTGGTCGAAGTGCCGCGGAAGCCTTTTTCGGCAAAGCACGCCACAGCGGCTTCGAGGATGTGCTGCAGCTTGGCCTGGTGTTTCTCAGGGTCGACTTTTCTCATGCTTTCTCCAGGGATGCAGAAGCCGACCTGCAACGCTATTCATTAGATCGACTACTTAGTCTCTCATTTGAAAAACCGCCCACACAAGGTTGTCGTCGAAGCCGCCGTGCATGCCCGCCATACGGCGGGCACCGCAAAAGCCTGCGTTACCAGTTGTAACTCAACTTGGCCGTGAATTCGCGCCCTGGGTTGTAGTAGTTCGCCGTGCCGGAACCCACCACATGCTGCTCATCAAACAGGTTGCTGACATTCAGGGCAAGGTCGGTGCCCTTGGCAATCCGGTAGTTCAAAGCCGCATCAAACAACGTGGTCCCATCGCTCTTCTTGGTATTGGCAGCATCCATGTAATACGCGCCAACATACCGCGCGCCCAGGCCGACGCTCACGTCCGTGTCAGGAATGCTGTAGTAGCTCCACAACGACGCCGAATGCTTCGGCGCGGTGGTAAATTCCTTACCCTTGAGCGACGAGCCGTCATACAACGCCCCGCGCAGCACTTCGGACTCCATATACGAATAAGCCCCGATCACGCTGATGTTCTGCGTCACTTGCGCCTTGGCTTCCAGATCAAGGCCGCGCACGCGGGACTCACCCACCGTCTGCTGCTCGATGATGCCGCTCGGTAGCACCACGGCGATGGTGACGTTTTCCTGGGTCAGGTCATAAATGGCAGCTGAGAACAACGCGTCCATGCCCATGGGCGAATACTTGATACCCACTTCGTACTGCCGGCCGGTCTGCGGGGTGACGCCGACCTGGGGCGGCGAGACCGATTCGACCATGCTCACATAGGTCGAAACCTCATCGTTGACGATGTAGGTCAGCGCACCGCGGTAAGAGGTTTCGGAGAAGTTGTCGCTTTCACTCCCCACCGCGCCGATGTACTCCTTGCTGGACAGCTCCATGGAGTCATTACGCACGCCCGCAGTGGCGATGACGCGGTCGTAGAACGACAGGTTCTGCTGCAGGAACACCGCCTTGGTCGTGGCGTCATTCTTTTTGCGGGTATAGGGCGTGATGCCGCCTGGCACACCGGTGAATACCGGGTTGGCGATGTCGATCGAAGGTGCCAGGCCATAGACGGAGCTTTGCTTGGTGGTCGAGTCCAGATATTCCACACCCACCAGGGTGCTGCTGTCGACGTGCTCGAACTGGGCATCGTACTGCAGCATCAGGTTGCCGTTGAGCTGGTCGGCGTCGCTGTCGGTACCAAACACGTAGCGTGGAATGGTGGTGCCAACGCGCGTCGGGCTATCGCTGAGGTAGGCGTAGCCAAAGTCATCGCTCAACTCGCTGTAACGCAGGTTGCTGCGCAGCACGAAGCCGTTGTCGAAGTCGTGGGTGATGTTGCCGCTGAGGCTGGTGCGCTCGACGTTGTGGAAGTTGTAGCTGGGCTCACCGTAAAAATCGCTGCGGTCGTATTCCTTGTCCAGCGGGTAACCACCGCTGTTCGGCGAACTGTCGGTCTTCAGGTAGTCCAGAATCACGGTGGCCGAGGTGTAGTCGGTGGGCGCCCAGGTCAGGCCACCCATCACGAAGCGGTTGTCGTCCTGGGAATGGTCGTACTCGCGGTCGCTGTTCTGCATCTTGGCGGTGAAGCGGCCGGCCAGGGTTTTTTCGTCGTTCAGGGCATCGCCTACGTCGATGCCTGTTTCGGCATGGTCATAGGAGCCGTAGGTCACATAGCCTTGGCCAAACTGCTCGAAGCGCGGCTGTTTGGTCACGAAGTTTACCGAGCCGCCTGGGTCTGCCGGGCCAAACAGGGTGGAGTTGGCGCCGCGCAGAATCTCGATGCGCTCGTAGGCGAACGGGTCTTCACGCACGCCGCGCATCGAGCTCAAGGTCAGGCCATCGCGGTAGGTCGTGGCCTGGAAGCCGCGGATCTGGAAGTAGTCGTTGCGGTCGTCCGAGCCATAAAAGTCGCTGATGACGCCGGGGGTGTAGAGCAGCGCCTCTTCCGTGGTGCTGACACTGCGCTGCTCCATTTCCTTGCGGGTAACCACAGACACGGACGCAGGTGTGTTGAGGATGCTGGTGGCGACCTTGCCTCCCACCCAAAGCTCCTTGGCAACCACCGAGTCGGTGTCGTCGTCAGCACTGGCCTTGACCTTGGCATTGATGATGACCGGCGCAAGGCGATAGTCCTCGGTCGCACCCAGTTCGAGCGGGCCGGCAGGCTTTACTTGCGGGATCACCAGGTAGGCGTTCGGGCCTTGCTGCTGCGCCTGTAGCTCGGTGCCCTGCAACAACGACGACAGGGCTGCCGGTGTTTCAAGCGGGCCTTGTACGCCTTGGGACGTGCGGTCGGCGATGCTCTGCGCATCGTAGGAAAGGCTGACACCTGCCTGCCGCGCAAAGCGGTCAAGCGCCGGCGCCAGCGGGCCGGCAGGGATGCTCCACTGCTGCAGCTGGCTGTTGTGATCAGCGGGCGACGGTTGCGCAAGCGACGGCAATGCATAGCTGCTGACAACCAACCCCAGGAAGGCGCCGTGCAAGGCTCGATTCAAGGGGTGGCGCTGGGGAACCGGGGTCGAACTCATTTTCTCGCTCCGTGGAGTGCTGGCGGACTGGCCTGTATTCCGGCCTTCCCTACAAGCCGAACGAGAATGAGAAAACACCTCATTTATTTTCAGGCTAGCTGCGCACCCACGTCATTCGCGCACTGTCTATCGATCCCCCGATGCTCAATGCCCACAGCGCTGGGCCAGGTTCTTCAGCGTTTACCGGGACGCAACGGCCTGCAGCATGTCGACGATGAACTGCCGGGTGCCGGGTAATGACTTGTGGAAAGTCTCGTCTTGATGCGGGGCCATTTCTAAATCCCCGTCACGCACACTCAGCGCCACCTGCTGCTGATACCGCGCCGCAAACTGCTCGCGTATGAACTCGGCTTCCGGCGAATCATCGTCCAGAAACTCTTCCAGTACTTCTTGCGCGGCATGTACGAACACAAGGCTCTGGTTGTACTGCTGAGTCTGCAGCTTGGCCTGTGCGTGTGAAGCCTGAATTTGGGCATCCATCGCCTCAACCTTGGCGCGCAGCCAAGCGTTGGAATTCTGCAGGGTGGTGATGGTCTCGGCCAGACCTGTGTCGCGCCCCGCCGCGGCCATTCCCGGGCGCTGGGCTGCCTGGGCCTGTGCAATTTTGGACAACTGCTCGTGTATCACGTCGATCACGGCTTGCTGGCGCTTCACCTGTGACCTGAGGAGTACCGCTTCTGTGAAGTACTGGCGAACGTGGTCGCGCAGCGGCTCCAGTTTTGTGTTGGCGCGGGCCGCGCCGGCATCCCAGCCTTCTGAATAACCCTGCGAGCGGCCCTCTTCGAAGCCTGCTTTGCGGCCCTCGCGGCGCCCTTGCTCGCGGCCGACGTAAAGGTTGGCCTCGGCCTGCTGAGCAGAACCGTTATAACCGCCGTCCAGTCTCATTGTGCTGCCTCGTGCCCCGCGGAATGCGCCGGGTTTTCTCGGTCATTCAACTTCAGAATGTGGTACTTGATGGCCTCGCCCGCCAGCCTGATGAATTCCAGATAAAAGTCTTCACCCAATTGCAGCAAAGGTGAACCCTCCAAGGAATCGGCGGCGGCGTCCAGCGCCAGTACCCCAAACTGTTCAGCGATGATCTCGATGCTGCGCGTGCACATGGAGGGGTGGTCATAAGGCTTCTGGTACCACGTTGCGATCTGGTACTGAACATCTTCCCTTTCGAAAACCGCATACACATGGCTGACCAGGGCTGTGCTGGTTTCGCGAATCAGGCCGGGGTCAATGGCGTGCGCTTCAAGGAACGCTTCGACGGGCTGGTTAGCCACAAACAGCAGGTCTGCGATGGTATAGCCGGGCATTGGAGGGAACACGCCGGGAGGCAGTTCGATGTGTGGGGTGGGAACGTCGTCCGGGTATTGGTCATTGTGCACGTGAAGCTCCTTCTTCGGCAGAGTGAGTGCGCCTCATCGCCCCTTCATGGTCGGCGCGAAGTGAATGACAGTGTTGCACTGAAATAGTTGCGCGGCAGCAACAAAAATCGCCCTGCCTTAAGCCTGCCCCGCCACCAGCGCATCCTGCAGGGCGGGCAGTGGCCGGCTAAGCAACGTGCCGACCAATACCGCGAACAGCAGCGCCGCCACACCTGCGGCCTGCAACACTGCCTCGAACCCACCCATGAACGCCTGGCGGGCCAAGGGGGCCACTGCCTCCCGCAAGCCGGGCTCAAGCACGGCCAACGCCGCCTGCAGGTCGCCCGCCGCAACCCGCGTGGCCATCGCGGCAACCTGGCCCAGATGCGCGGGCGCCACGGCGGCCATCGAGTCGTAGAGCAATTGCCCGCTACGGGTAGCCAGTACACCCCCAAGCACACCGATGGCCAGCACAATCGCGCCGAACCGCGTGGTGGTACTCAACCCCGAGGCCATGCCGGTGCGCTCACGCGGCACGCAGGCCATGATGTTCTTCTGCGTATCGCCATTGAGCAGGCCTGCGCCCGCGCCCAGCACCAGGCTGGCCAGGGCAAAGGCGGTGTAGCCGCCGTAGCCTGCGGCCCAAGCACACAGCAGGTTGCCCACCCCCACCAGCACCAGGCCAAGGGTAAAAACCTGCGCCGGGCTCAAGTGCGCAGCCAGGCGCATGCCCAGCCGCGGGGTCAGCAACATGGCCACGGCAAATGGCAGCATGCCCGCACCGGCAGCCAGGGCCGACAGTTGCAGGCCGTTCTGCAGGTACAGCGGCAACAGGGTCATCATGACCTGGGCGCAGGCGGCGTAGGCGAACATGCCCAGCAAGGCACCGACGAAGCGCCCGCTGCGCATCAGCCGCAAGTCGATCATCGGCCGCGCCTGGCTGCGCTCGGCCATGATGAACAGGCCGAACAGGAACGCGCTGATCAGCATCCGCCCCAGGGTCTGAGCGCTGCCCCAGCCGACCTGGTTGGCGTCGATCATTGCCCAGATCAGGTAACCCAGGCTGCCGGCGAACGTCAGGCTACCCCACGGGTCGAGGCGCGCTGCGGCGCTGTCGCGCGAGGGCTCGACGCTGCGCAGCACCATCACTGCCAGCACTACCACCAGCGGCAGGTTGATGTAGAAGATCCAGCGCCAGCCCAGGGTGCTGGCAATCACCCCGCCGAGCAGGGGTGCGAAGGTGATGGTGGCGCCCATGCAGGCGCCCCAGAAGGCCCAGGCGCTCAGGCGTTGCTGGGGTTCATGGAAGCGATGGCCGATGGCCGCGAGGGCCGCTGTCAGCAGCATGGCCGCGCCGATGCCCTTGGCGGCCCTGGCCAGGTCAAGGAACATCAGGGTGGGGGCGGCGCCACAGGCCAGCGACGCGGCGCCAAACACGGCCAGGCCGATAAGCAGCATGCGCCGCCGACCGAAGCGGTCGGCCAGGCTGCCTGCTGGCAGCAGGCACGCGGCGAAGGCCAGCAGATACGCGCTGACCACCCATTCGATGTCGGCAAACGAGCCGGACAAGTCACGGGCGATACTGGGCAGGCTGACGGCAACGATGTTGGTGTCGAGGATGATCAGCGCACAGACCAGCGAGGCGGTGAGCAAGGTGAAGCGCGGGGAAGCGGTGATGGGCATGGCAAGGCTCCAGAAGCGGGCTGGTTGTCATGGGGCCCCTTGCTGTGTCACCGGCAACTGCCGATACCTTTGCCGCCACGCCACCAGCCTTGTAGTGTTGTCTTCACCTTAACGCCGTCAGCCCCGAGGCTTGTTAGCCCCCAAGGCCCGCGTCATTAGCTTGCAGGTAACACCGCATGGAAATCCGCCATTTCCGCTACTTCCTCTGCGTCGCCCAACACGGCCATTTCACCCGGGCTGCGGAACAGCTGGGCATCGCTCCGCCCACCCTCAGCCGGCAGATCCAGGACATGGAACGCGAGCTGGGAGTACGCCTGTTCGAACGCAGCCAGCGCGAGGTCAACCTCACCGCCGCCGGCCAAGCCTTGCTGATCGAAGCCGAACAGACCGTACGCCAGTTCGACGCGGCGCAACTGGGTGCGCAGCGTGCGGGCCGAGGCGAGAGTGGCAGCATCGAATTGGGCTATGTGGCCTCTGCTGCCTATTCGGGCATGCTGCAGCGGCAAGTGATCGGCTTCAGCGAAAGCTACCCCGGCGTGCGCCTGAACATCCGCGAACTGCCCATGGCCGAGCTGCCCGACAGGGTCAGCGACGGCCTGCTCGACCTCGCCTACGTGCGCTCGCCCATGGAACTGCCTGACACGCTGCAAGCCATCGGCCTGCACCAGGAAGGTTTTGTCCTCGCCCTGCCCGCCAGCTCACGGATCAACGAGCTGCCACAGATCCCGGCGGCACGCCTGGCCGGTGAAACCTTCATTCTTCCCGAGCAGATTTCCGGCACGCTGGAAGTGGCGGCACAAGGGGGGTTTGTCCCGCGACTGGGCCCGCAACCCGGTAGCCTGGTGGCGGTGATCACGTTGGTGTCGTTGGGCCAGGGCATTGCCGTGGTGCCGGAGTCGGTGGTGCAGCGCATCAGCTTGGCGCAGGTGAATTACCGACGCATTGCCGATTGCCAGGCCAGTTCGTGGCTGAGCCTGATTCATCGGCGTTTCGAGAAGGCGCCGGCGGTGGTCAGGTATATCGAAAGGGTGCGCCGCTGATTGGCTGTTTGAAGGGTGGTGGGGCGTCAGTGTTTGCCTCGGCATTTTCAGCGCCTGTGAGATCGAGCGCCGCCCGCGCGGCGCTTCGCGGGGCCAGCCCGCTCCCACATCTGTTTCGGGCCAGTTATTCCTGAGGCATTAGCGCGCGGCCCCTTGGTGCCCACCTCGATATTGCGTCGTACAAACAAGGGGTCGCGCGCCTCTCTAATAGGCGAGACTGGCCCGAAACAGATGTGGGAGCGGGCTGGCCCCGCGAAGCGCCGCGCGGGCGGCGCTCGATCTATGCACCACTACAAAACCCCAGCCAGGCATTCGTCCCCGTCACCCCACCGACCGCGCCGCCACCACCTGCGCATGCCCCCGCGAAGTGACGATCCCCAAGAAGGAAATCACAATCGCCAGGCCCAGTGTCGAGCTCACTTCCACCCGGTGCTCAGGCGTGTACATCATCACCGCCAGCGCCGCCGCGATGAAGATGATCACGGCCCAGGTCAACCACGGGAACAGCCACATGCGGAACTTCAGCTCGGTGTTCTCGCGCTCCAGCCGGCGGCGCATGCGCAACTGGGAGATGGCGATGACCAGGTACACCAGCAAGGCGATGGCGCCGGAGCTGGCCAGCAGGAACTCGAACACGCCCTTGGGCGCGAAGTAATTGAGCACAGCAATGGCCGCGCCGATCAAGGTACTGCCGAACACCGCAGAGCGCGGCACGCCGACTTTCGAGGTTTTGTTCAGGAAGGCCGGTGCATCACCGCGCTTGGCCAGCGAATACATCATCCGCGAAGCAATGTAGATCGACGAGTTCATGCAGCTGGTCACCGCCACCAGCACCACCAGGTCGACCATGAAGGCCGCGTTGGGGATGTTCATGATCTCCAGCGCACGCTGGTAGGAGCCCACCACCGCCAGCTGTGGATCGTTCCACGGCACCACCGAGATGATCACGAAGATCGACAGGATGTAGAAGGTACTGATCCGCCAGATCACCGAACGCGTGGCCTTGGCGATGTTGCGTGAAGGGTCGCTGGACTCGGAGGCGGCGATGGTCACAGCCTCGGTACCAATGAAGCTGAACATCACGGTAATGAAGGCGCCGATGACCGCCGACCAGCCGTTGGGCGCGAAACCACCGTGCTCGGCGATCAACCCGCTCAACCCGCTGACTTCACGGTTTGGCAACCAGCCCATCAGCGCCGCGAAGCCCAGGCCGATGAAGCCAAGGATCGCCGTGACCTTGAGAATGGCGAACCAGAATTCGAACTCACCGTACTTGGCCACGCTGAACAAATTGGTGCCCGCCAGCAGCAGCACCGAGGCCAGGGCGAAGATCCAGCTGTCCACCTGCGGGAACCAGGCGTTCAGCACATGCCCCGCCGCCAGTGCCTCGATGGGGATCACCAACACCCAGAACCACCAGTACAACCAGCCGATGGTGTAGCCAGCCCAGCGGCCGATGGCCTGGTCAGCGTAGGTGGAGAACGATCCGGTGTCAGGGTGCGCTACGGCCATCTCGCCGAGCATGCGCATGACCAGTACCACCAAGGTACCGGCCACGAAGTAAGAAATTATGGTGGCTGGCCCGGCCGCAGCGATCGCGTGCCCGGAGCCTACGAAAAGTCCCGCACCGATGATGCCCGCGATGGACAACATCGTTACATGACGTGGCTTGAAACCTTGTGCAAGGTTGCCATCAGATCCCACGGTGTTCATTGATCTTGTTCTCTTTTTGCTGACACAAGGAAGGACGGGGGCAGGCGTAGGCGAACAATATCTCCTTGAGAGGCCATCGAAATGACACGTCGCTCACGCGCTGTTGTTGACCTTTTGCACGCTTTCTGAGCAACACATCAGTGGAATTCGGGGTTCATTTAAGCCCCGTAAGGCGTAGGAAAATTACACGAGAACGTCCCGCAGGTGTGCGATCACGACAACGCTTTTCCATTCCCGTCAGATGTCGCGATTGGCATGTCCAAACGCGCCATCCGGCCGTCTGGAGCTATCGTTTTTCATTTGGGTGTGTATCGGCCATGCATGAAAAAACCCGCTCCCAAGCGGGAGCGGGTTTATCGGGGTAACGAACCGCCGTGACTCAGCGCACCAGGCAAGGCCGCTTGTTGTCGAAGCGCCAGCCCGGTATCAGAAACTGCATCGCCACGCTGTCATCGCGCGCGCCGAGCCCCATGTTGCAGTAGCACTCATGCGCCTTGGCCAACTGGTCCTCATCGATCTCCACCCCTAGCCCCGGCCGCGCAGGCACGCGCACCTGGCCATCGACGATGCGCAGCGGCTCACGCGTCAGGCGTTGGCCGTCCTGCCAGATCCAGTGGGTATCGATGGCGGTGATCTCGCCCGGCGCCGCTGCGGCCACCTGAGTGAACATGGCCAGGGAGATATCGAAATGGTTGTTGGAGTGCGAGCCCCAGGTCAGCCCCCAGTCATGGCACATCTGCGCCACCCGTACCGAGCCCTGCAAGGTCCAGAAGTGCGGGTCGGCCAGGGGGATGTCCACGGATTGCAACTGGATCGCATGGCCCATCTGCCGCCAGTCGGTGGCGATCATGTTGGTGGCGGTGGGCAACCCAGTGGCGCGGCGGAACTCGGCCATCACCTCACGGCCCGAGTAACCGTTCTCGGCACCGCAAGGGTCTTCGGCATAGGCCAGCACGTCGTGCTTGTCACGGCACAGGGCAATGGCCTCTTTGAGTGACCAGGCGCCGTTCGGGTCGAGGGTGATGCGTGCATCGGGGAAGCGCTCGGCCAGGGCGGTCACCGCCTCCATTTCTTCCTCGCCGCGCAGTACGCCACCTTTGAGCTTGAAGTCGCTGAAGCCATAGCGCTGGCGGGCGGCTTCGGCCAGGCGCACGACGGCTTCGGGCGTCAGCGCCGGCTCATGGCGCAGGCGGAACCAGTCGTTGTCGGCATCGGCCTCGGCGCGGTAGGCCAGGTCGGTCTGCTGGCGGTCGCCGATGTAGAACAGGTAACCCAGCATCTTCACCGCTTCACGTTGCTGCCCTTCACCCAGCAGCGCGGCCATGGGCACGTGCAAGTGCTGGCCGAGCAAGTCGAGCAAGGCCGACTCGACGGCGGTGACCGCATGCACGGCGATGCGCAGGTCGAAGGTCTGTAACCCGCGGCCGCCGGCATCGCGGTTGGCGAACGCCTGGCGCATGGCATTGAGCACGCGCTGGTAATGGCCAATGGGCTGACCGACTACCAGGTTGCGGGCGTCTTCCAGGGTCTGGCGGATCATCTCGCCACCCGGCACTTCGCCCAGGCCGGTGTTGCCCGCGCTGTCGCGCAGCACCACCACGTTGCGGGTGAAGTACGGGCCATGGGCGCCACTGAGGTTGAGCAGCATGCTGTCGTGGCCGGCCACTGGGATCACGCGCAGGTCGGTGACCACGGGGGTGGCGGAGTGCACGGCGGGTGTCGTCTGCATGTTCATGGTTTTTATCTCGCAGTCATCAGTGGGTCTGGCCCAGGGCCGAAGGTGCCTTGAGCTCATCGGAAGGGGCGCCCTTGGGGCGGGTGCGGACGAAGAACACGGCGATCGCCGCCAGCACCGACGTCACCGCCAAGGCGTACAGGCCGCCCTGGATCGAGCCGGTCTGTTGTTCGAGCAGGCCGAAGGTGGTGGGCGCGACGAAGCCGCCGAGGTTGCCGACCGAGTTGATCAGCGCGATCACGGCCGCCGCGATGCGCGCGTCCAGGTAGCCCTGGGGGATCGGCCAGAACAGTGACGAGGCCGACTTGAACCCGATGGCGGCAAAACAGATGGCGACGAAGGCGAACACTGGGCCACCGGTGGTGGACATGAACATGCCGATGGCGGCGATCACCAACGCGGCGGCCACCCAGGCCTGCTGGAACTTCCAGCGGCTGGAACCGGAAGCGAAGGCGTACATGGCCAGAATCGAGATCAGCCAGGGGATCGAGTTGAAAAAGCCGACTTGCAGGTCGCTGAGGTCGCCCATGCGCTTGATGATGCTCGGCAACCAGAAGGTCGCGGCATAGATGGTCAACTGGATGCAGAAGTAGATCAGGCAGAACAGCACGATCTGGCGATCCTTGAGCAGGCTCCAGGCAGAAAGCTTGACCGCGCCGACCGCCTCACGCTGACGTTGCTCGCTGTCGATGGCCTGCACCAGCGCCGCCTGCTCGGCCTGGCTCAACCACTTGGCATCCTGCGGCTTGGAGTCGAGCCAGAAGAACACGAAGAAGCACAGCGTCACCGACGCCATGCCTTCGATGAACAGCATCCACTGCCAGCCGTGCAAGCCCAGCCCCTGAATCTGCATCAACGCGCCGGCCAGCGGGCCGGAGATCAGCGAGGCCAGCGCCGAACCGCTGAGGAAGATGGCAATCGCCTTGCCGCGCTCGGCGCCTGGCAACCAGCGGGTGAAGTAGTAGATCACCCCGGGGAAGAACCCGGCCTCGGCAACGCCCAGCAGAAACCGCAGCACATAGAACTGGGTTTCGGTCTGGACGAAGGCCATGGCCGTGGCCACCAGCCCCCAAGTGAACATGATGCGGGTCAGCCACAGCCGAGCGCCGACACGCTGCAGCAGCATGTTGGAGGGCACTTCGAACAGTGCATAGCCGATGAAGAACAGCCCGGCGCCAAACCCATAGGCCGCCGCACTGATGCCCAGGTCGCTTTCAAGGTGGGGGCGGACGAAGCCGATGTTGACGCGGTCGAGGTAGTTGACGATGAACATGATGACGAACAGCGGCAGCACATGGCGTTTGACCTTGGCCACGGCGCTGGCCAGTGTGTCGCCGCCATTGCAGGCAGGCGGAGCGAGGGTGTCGTTCACTTTGCGGGTCTCCCACTAGTTGTTTTTATGCGGGTTGTCTGACATGACAGTGGGGGGAGCATAGGCTTCGCGAAGTTGTACGACAAGATCGATAAAGTCGCCAAAAAGCCAAAATACAAGCTGCCATAATGCGAAAATGCTGCGATCTTTCAAAAACAACTGCGCACAGCGCTGGCTTCAGCAGACTAAAAACCAGCAGAAATTATTTTTATGAATTAACTTGTCGTACAAGCCAACCGATAACACCGAGCCCACCATGGACACAGCACCCACCCGTGTTCGCGGCCACAGCCGCGCCCACGACCTGGTTTCCAGCCTGACCCAGCAGATTTTGCTGGGTACGTTCAAACCCGGCGACAAGTTGCCCTCGGAAAACACCCTGGTGCGCGAGCATGGGGTCAGCCGCACTGTGGTGCGCGAAGCCTTGTCGAAGTTGCAGGCCTCAGGGCTGGTGGAGCCCCGCCACGGTATCGGTACATTCGTGATCGAGCGCCAGCCCCAGGCAGGCCTGCGCGTTGGCGCAGAAAACGCCGCCAGCGTGCGCGACCTGCTGGAGCTGCGCATCGGCCTCGAAGGCCAGGCCGCCGCCCTCGCCGCGGTGCGCCGCAACGACGGGCACGTGGCACGCATGCGCCAGGCGCTGGACGACTATCAAGACCTGGCGGCCGCCGGCGACAGTTGCATCGAGGCTGACCGGCGCTTCCACCTGTTGATCGCCGAGGCCACCGGCAACCTGTATTTCAGCGAAATGATGGTGCAGCTTGGCAGCGGCCTGATCCCACGTAACCGCATGGCCCTGGCCGAACGTGCCGGGGCCAGGTTGGCCCGGCATGCGTACCTGGCCAACCTGGAGCATGAGGCGATTCTCAATGCCATCCGCCGCCAGGACCCAGATGCAGCGCGGGCGGCGATGTGCCTGCACCTGTCCAACAGCCGCGACAGATTGCTGCCCGAATGACCTTGTGGAAACCACCTTGCGGGCCTTTGTAGGAGCGGCCTTGCGTCGCGAAAGGGGTGCGCAGCGCCCCCGGCAATCTCTGCTGTGACATAGAACCTGGGGCTGCTGCGCACCCCTTTCGCGACGCAAGGCCGCTCCTACAAACCGCAGGCCGGGCGTCAGGCCAGCGCCCGATCCACCAACACCTGCAAGCGCCCCTGCGAGCACTGCTCGACCCGCGCCTCGACCCCATACACCTCGGCCAGCATCGCCGGTTTCAGCACATCCGCAGGCGCCCCACAGGCGACCACCCTGCCCTCGCGCAACACCACCAGGCAATCGGCCTGGCTGGCCGCCAGGTTGATGTCATGCAGCACCGCCACCGCCAGCAGCCGATGCGCCACTACCCGCTCACGCACCGCGCCCATCACCCGCAACTGGTAGTGCAGGTCCAGCGCACTGGTCGGCTCATCCAGCAGCAGTACCTGCGGATTGCGCGCCAGCAACTGCGCCAGCGCCACCAACTGCCGCTGGCCACCCGACAGGCTGTCGAGCGAGCGCTCGGCCAGGCCCTCGATGCCCAACTGCCGCAACGCCTCAAAGGCATGGCTGAGGAGGTCGTCACTGCCGCCGACACGCAACGCCGCAACGATGCTTTCCAGCACGCCCAAGGCAAGCCCCGGCGGCAGCTGTTGCGGCATGTAGGCCAGACGCCGGGCGCGCTCGGCAAAGCCCAGCCGCGTCACATCCTGGCCATCCAGGCGCAGTGTGCCCTGCATTCGCTCCAGCCCGGCCAAGGCCCGCAGCAGTGTGGACTTGCCCGCGCCGTTGGGGCCGACCAGCGCCACCAGGCTACCCGCCGGCAACGCAGGCAGCGTCACCCCATGCAGAATCTGCCGTGCGCCGTAGGCAACGCAAAGATGATCGATCGACAGGCTCACAGGCTTCTCCCCCGTCGAAACACCAGCACCACGAACACCGGCACACCCACCAAGGCCGTGACGATGCCCACCGGCACGATCACGCCAGGGAGCAGCAACTTGCTGGCGAGCGACGACAACGACAGCATCAGTGCGCCCACCAGCGCACTGGCCGGAAACAGAAACCGCTGGTCCTCACCCACCAGCAAACGCGCGATGTGCGGCCCGACCAGGCCGACGAAGCCAATGGTGCCGACAAACGCCACCGCAGTGGCCGACAGCAGGCTGATGCGCAGCAACGAGGCCAGGCGCAGGCGCCGGGTGTCCACACCAAAGCTGCGCGCGCGGTCCTCGCCCATACGCAGCAAGGTCATCGCTGGCGCGGCGCGCAGCGAAAACGGCAGCAGCACCGCCAGCACCAGAGCCAGCAGGCCAAGCTTGTGCCAGTCGGCCCGCGCCAGGCTGCCCAAGGTCCAGAACACCAGTTGCTGCAGCACGTCTTCGGTGGCCAGCAATTGCAGCAGCGACACCAGCGCGTTGCAACTGAACACCAAGGCGATGCCAAACAGCACCAGGCTCTGCACACCGGCACCGCGCAGGCGCGACATCATCTGCAGCAGCACCACCGACAGGCAGGCGAAGGCAAACGCCATCACTGTCACCTGGGCGCTCGGCGCCAGCCAGGCAACCCCGAGCGGGTAGGCAATCGCCAGCGAAGCGCCCAGCGCAGCAGACGACGACACCCCCAGGGTGAAGGGGCTGGCCAGCGGGTTGTCGAGGATCGCCTGCATCTCGGCACCGGCCAGCGACAGCGCCGCCCCCACCAGTACCGCCATCAACGCGTACGGCAGGCGCACGTTCCAGATGATCACCCGCTCGGTGGCACTGAGCGTGGTCGGCTCGAAAATGCCCTGCAGCAAACGCCCCAGGCTCATGCCCGAGGCGCCACTGGCCAGGTCGCCCAGCACCGTCACCAGCAGCAACAGCGCCAGCCCCGCTACCAGCAACCCGCGCCGCCACAGCAGCCGGCGATAGTGCCAGGCGGCCAGTGCGGCGCCATCCTGAGCCAGTGCAGTCACTTGGCGTCGACCCAGTACTGGCCGTCCAGGCCGACCTTGAGCAGCTGGTTGATCTCGGCCAGGGTCGCCTGCGGGTCGAGGCCCTCGAAGCGCTCGGGGTGTACCCAGCGGGCCATGGCTTCGATGGCGAGGATGTTGAACGGCGAATTGTAGAAGTCATGCCACAGGCCATGCGCCTGGCCCGCCTGGATTGGCCGCAGCGGCGCGAATTCCGGCCGTGCGGTGATCTTGGCCAGGCTCTGGCGCGCGGTATCGAGCGACACCCCAGCCCCCAGCAGCACGCCGGGTGCGCGGTTGCCGGTGGCGATATACACATCAGGGTCGGCCTGCAGCACGTATTCGACGCTCACATCGCCGAGCGCGCCCGGCACCACATCGGCACCAATATTATGCCCGCCCACGGCCTCGACCACGCTGCCCAGGCCGCTCTTGCCGGTGGTGTGCCCAGGCGCCTGCCAGACCCCGGCCAACAGTTCGAGGAAGACCTTGGGCCGCGCGTTGTCCGGCAGGCCGGCCACGCCCTCGGTCACCCGCTTCAGGTGGCGGTCATACAGGCTCAGGTATTGCTGGGCCTGGGCCTCGCGACCGAGCAGCGTGCCCAGCGCTTGCATGCTGACCCGGGTATTGCGGATGGGGTGTACACGAAAGTCGATGAACAGCACCGGTACGCCGGCTTTGGCCAGCAGGTCTGCCACCGGGCTGTGCTGGGTCGGGCCCTCGCCGGCAATGCTGAAGATCGCCAGGTCGGGCTTAAGCGCGAGAATCTGTTCAGCGCTGACGCTTTGCTCGGTGGCCTGGCCGATCAGCGGCAACTGGGTGATCTGCGGGTACTTTTGCGCATACACCGCATAGGTGTGGGGGTCGAGCAGGCGCATGTCGTTCTGCCAACCCACCACGCGCTGGAAGGGGTTGTCGCGGTCGAGCAGTGCCAGGGCGAAGAACAACCGGCCCTCGCCGAGCACGATGCGCTGGGGCGCATGGTCGAGCTCGACTTTGCGCCCCAGCACATCGGTGGCTTGCACGGCACTGGCGGTCTGGATGAACGCCATCGACAACAGAAAAGGCAGCAAGCGCTGCCAGAGGCGGGGAAGTACGCACATGGGGGGCATCCTCTTCAAGAGAATCAGTCGCATCAGAAGCGGGGCATTCTAGCCAGCCGCCTGGTGCTACCCATGTGCGGGAATGTATCGGGTTGTAGGTCGCTCGTTACAAACGCCTTGTCGGCGCAGCAACTACCAGGTCAGGCAGATCTTGCCGAAATGCTTGTTGCTCTCCTGGTAGCGGAAGGCATCGACGATCTGCTCCAGCTCGAAGTGTTTGTCCACCACCGGCCGCAAGCCATTGGCATCGATCGCCCGCACCATTGCCTGCTGCTGAGCCCGGCTGCCGACCAGCACGCCCTGCAAGCGGATCTGCCGCACCAGCGCCTGCACCAGCGGCAACTGCCCTGCCACCCCGGTAAGGATACCGATCAACGACACATGCCCGCCGATACGCGCGGCAATCATCGATTGCTCCAGGGTCGCCGGGCCGCCGACTTCGATCACATGGTCGACACCGCGATTGCCGGTAAGCTCACGCACCTTCTCGCCCCAGGCCGGGGTGCTCTTGTAGTTGATCAGGTGGTCGGCGCCCAGGGCCTTGAGGCGCTCGAGCTTGGCATCGCTGGACGACGTGGCGATCACCGTCGCACCCGCCAGCTTGGCGAACTGCAAGGCGAATATCGACACCCCACCCGTGCCCTGCACCAGCACGGTATCGCCGGGCTTGAGGTGGTCGTCGCTCATCAAGGCACGCCAGGCGGTAAGGCCTGCGGTGGTCAGCGTGGCCGCTTCGGCGTGGCTGTAACCCTTGGGCGCCAGGGTGAAGGACGTGGCACGCGCGGTGACCTGCGCACGGGCGTAGCCATCCAGGCCATCACCGGGCACCCGGGCAAACCCTTCGACATTGGCCTGGCCGTCGAGCCAGTCGGGGAAGAAGGTGCTGACAACGTTGTCACCCACCTGGAATTCGCTGACGCCGGCCCCCACCGCCGTCACTTCACCGGCACCGTCGGCCATGGGAATGCGCCGCTCGCTCGGCCCCCACATGCCGCTGACCACGGCGAAGTCGTGGTAGTTGAGGGAACTGGCGTGCAAACGCACGGTGATTTCGCCGGCCTGTGGCGCAAGCGCCTCGCAGGTGCCGACCTGGACGTTGGCGTAGCCGCCGCCAGGTTGGACGTAGATGGCCTTGCTGCTCATGGCTGGGTCTCCATCAAGGGAAAAATTTCGGTTCAGCATAGTCCGCGCAGGCAGCTTGCCAACACCAACGATCAGCCGAGCATCACCCGCAACGCCCGGCAATCCGCCGCATGCCAATCGGTCAATTGCGGCCACGGGTTGTCCGGCAGGTTGACCAGTATGGTCCGTGCCCCGGCCGCGCGCCCGCAATCCAGGTCGAAGCGGTAGTCACCGACCATTACCAGCTCGCGGGGTGCCACGCCCCATGCCCCGGCAATTTTCAAAAGGCCGTCCGGGCTAGGCTTGGGCGCGGCCTCGTCACGGCCAAGAATATGCTCCACCGCGAAGCAGTCAGCCAGGCCGATGGCCTCTAGTGTGACATGCGCAAGCTCGCGGGCATTGCGGGTCAGGATCGCCAGCCGGCAGCCGCGCTCGGCCAGCTCGCGCACCAGTTCCACCGCGCCCGTCGCTGCCGTCGAGGCCAGCGCCAGGTCGCGTTCATGCTCCAGCAGCCAGGCGTGCTTGGCCGCCGCTTGCGCCGCCGGCAACGCCGCCAGGTGGGTCAGGATGTCGTGCTCGGCCGGGATCTCCAGCGCTTCGCGGATTGCCGCAAAATCGTGCACCGCCACGGTCAGGGTGCCGTCCATGTCGAACACCCAGTTACGCACTTCGCTCAGGTTCATGCCCAGTCCTTGCGATGACGAATGAGGCCTTCCTGGCACGACGATGCCACCAGCTGCCCGGCCTGGTTGAAGATACTGCCCCGGCAGAAGCCGCGGGCATTGCCGGCCCAAGGGCTGTCGGTGGCGTACAGCAACCACTCGTCTGCACGCAGGTTGCCATGGAACCACAGCGAATGATCGAGGCTGGCGATCTGCATGTCGCGCTGCCACACCGATTTGCCATGGGGCAGCAGCGCGGTGGTCAGCAGGCCGAAGTCAGAGGCATAGGCCAGCAGGTACTTGTGCAGCGCTGGCACGTCCGGCAGGTTGCCGTCGGCACGGAACCAGGCGTACTTCACCGGGTCACCCGGCTTGGGGTTGAACGGGTCGCGCTCTGTGACCGGGCGGATTTCGATCGGCTTGGCGCACAACACCTTGTCGCGGATGCGTTCGGGCAGGTGCTCGGCCATGGCACTGGCCAGTTCGACTTCGCTGGGCAGGTTTTCCGGGCCGACCACATCCGGCATCTGCGCCTGGTGCTCAAAGCCCTCTTCGTCGTACTGGAACGACGCGCTGCAGGTGAAGATAGTGTGGCCCTTCTGAATCGCGGTCACCCGCCGGGTGCTGAAGCTGCCACCGTCACGTACCCGGTCTACCGAATAGACCACCGGCAAGCTGGCATCGCCAGGGCGCAGGAAGTAGCCATGCAACGAATGCACGTGGCGCGCGTCCTCGACCGTCTGGCTGGCCGCCGACAATGACTGGCCCAGCACCTGCCCGCCGTACAGCTGGCGGAAGCCCAGGTCCTGGCTGCGTCCACGGAACAGGTTCTCCTCGATGGACTCGAGGCTCAACAGGTCGACCAGGTCGTCCAACACATGACTCATCGGGGGTTCTCCTAGCAAGGCATCACGGCTCTACAGCACTTTCATGAAGGCAAATGATACAGGGTTTGTCATTCGCACCGCGCATGGCCATCCATTCAGCCACGCAGGGTCTGCTCCCAGTGTGCACGGTCGATGCGGTACAGCACATGCGGGCGCAACGGGTGGCCGGCCGGCAGGCGCGGGTGTTCGAAACTGCCGCTCGGGTCTTGCAGCATGCCAACGGCCTGCATGACCTTTTGCGAGGGCAAGTTGCTCTCGCTAGTGAACGACACCACCTCATCCAGGCGCAATTGGGCAAAGGCACAACGCAGGCACGTCCAGGCGGCCTCGCTGGCAAAGCCCAGGCCCCAGTGGCGCCGCGCCAGGCGCCAGCCGATTTCCACTGCAGGCGCAAAGTCGGCATCGAAGCTGACGTGCAACAGCCCGGTCATGCCGATGAACGCGCCGCTGTCCTTGCGCTCCAGCGCCCACAGGCCGAACCCGTACTCATTGAAGTGGCCACGGATACGCCCGATCAGCGCAGCCGCCTCCAGGCGCGTCAGCGGCGCCGGGAAGTAGCGCATCACCTGAGGGTCGGCGCACAGCGCGGCGAACTCGCGCAGGTCGTCGTCATGCCATTGGCGCAGCACCAGCCGTGCGCTTTCCAGTTGGGGGATGGGGGTCATGGGGTGTGCTCCGGTTTTGCTGTCTTGCAGTTTACAGCGTAGGCGCGGGCGAAGGTTTAACCCAGTGAGATCGAGCGCCGCCCGCGCGGCGCTTCGCGGGGCAAGCCCGCTCCCACGGGCAATAGCACCAACCGCCCAAGAACTGGCAAGATCAACACTGGCCCCGAATGCGAACCCACCATGCCGTTGCCGCTGATCTACCACGATGACTACAGCCCGGCGTTCCCCGCCGACCACCGCTTCCCGATGGACAAGTTTCGCCTGCTGCGCGACCACCTGGTCGACAGCGGCCTGACCCGCGACCAGGACCTGTTGCGCCCGCAGATCTGCCCCAACGACATCCTGGCCCTGGCCCACGACCGCGGTTACATCGAGCGCTACATGAACGGCGACCTGTCCCGCGAGGACCAGCGCCGCCTCGGCCTGCCCTGGAGCGAGGCGCTGGCCCGGCGCACCGTGCGCGCCGTGGGCGGCTCGCTGCTGTGCGCCGAATTAGCCCTAGAGCACGGCATCGCCTGCCACCTGGCCGGCGGCACCCACCACGCCCATTACGATCACCCCGCCGGCTTCTGCATCTTCAACGACCTGGCCGTGATCAGCCGCTACCTGCTGGAGGCCGGGCGGGTGCACCGGGTGCTGATCTTCGACTGCGACGTGCACCAGGGCGACGGCACCGCGCGCATCCTCCAGGACACACCCGACGCGATCACCGTGTCCCTGCACTGTGAACAGAACTTCCCGGCCCGCAAGGCGCAGAGCGACTGGGACATCCCCCTGCCCCGCGGCATGGGCGACGCCGCCTACCTCAAGGTCGTGGACGATGCCCTCAACTACCTGCTGCCGCTGTACCAACCCGACCTGGTGCTGTACGACGCCGGCGTGGATGTGCACAAGGACGACGCCCTGGGCTACCTGCAACTGACCGACGAAGGCCTGGCGGCCCGCGACGAAAGGGTCATGCGCCATTGCCTGGGCCGCGATATCCCGGTGGTGGGGGTGATCGGCGGTGGCTACAGCAAGGACCGCGCAGCCTTGGCGCGGCGCCATGGCATCCTCCATCACAGCGCGGCGAAGGTCATCAGTTGTTCACAATGACTGTGGAACCGCCTGTGGATAAGCTGCGCGAAAGCTGCTGCAGCCCTTTGCCTGCGTGCCCTGCAAAGATCTGATCATTTTTTGACCAGTGCTTCCGCAGGGCCGGCTGCGCTAGAATGCGCACTCTTTTCCACAGCCTGCCGCCGCCCATGCCCGATCTACGCCCTTCATCCCCTCCCCTTGTCGCCGTCATCGGTGGCGGCCCCGCCGGCCTGATGGCCGCCGAAGCGCTGGCCCAGGCGGGCTTGGCGGTCGAGGTGTTCGATGCCATGCCCTCGGTAGGCCGCAAGTTCCTGCTGGCCGGTGTCGGCGGCATGAACATCACCCATTCCGAGCCCTACCCCGCTTTCGTCGCGCGCTACGCCGAACGCCAGGGCGAGATCGACGCCCTGCTGCGCAACTTCGATGCCCAAGCCCTGCGCCAGTGGATTCACGGCCTGGGTATCGAAACCTTCGTCGGCACCTCGGGCAGGGTATTCCCTCGCGACATGAAAGCCGCCCCGCTGCTGCGCGCCTGGCTCAAGCGTCTGCGCGACAGCGGCGTAGTTATCCACACCCGCCATCGCTGGCTGGGCTGGCATGACGATGGCAGCCTGCGGATCGCTTATCCACAGGGTGAACGACGGGTGAAAGCGGCAGCCGTGGTGCTTGCGCTGGGTGGGGGCAGTTGGGCGCGCCTGGGTTCAGACGGTGCGTGGCAACCACTGCTGGCTGAGCGGGCTGTGGATATCTCGCCCTTGCAGCCGAGCAACTGTGGGTTTGAAGTCGAAGGCTGGAGCACCTTGCTCAAGGACAAGTTTGCCGGCGCACCGCTGAAGAACATTGCCCTCAGCGTGCCGGGCAGCCTGCCGCGCAAGGGCGAGTTCATTCTCACTGCGCAAGGGGTCGAAGGCAGCCTGGTGTACGCCTGGTCGGCGCTAGTGCGCGAGGCCATCAACCGCGAGGGCCGCGGGGTGCTGCTGCTGGATCTGTTGCCAGACCGGCCTGTGGATAAAATTGCTGAAGCGTTGGCCAGGCCGCGTGGTTCACGCTCGATGGCCAAGCACCTGCACAGCCAGCTGGGTATCGACGGGGTCAAGGCAGGCTTGTTGCGGGAGTTGACGGACCAGGCGACCTTCGCCGATCCGCAAGCGCTGGCTCGGGCGATCAAGGCGTTGCCGATTACCTTGGTGCGCGCCAGGCCGCTGGATGAAGCGATCAGCAGTGCCGGTGGGGTGCGCTTCGAGGGGCTGGATGCGGGGTTGATGGTCAAGGCGCTGCCGGGGGTGTTCTGTGCCGGCGAGATGCTGGACTGGGAGGCGCCGACGGGGGGTTATCTGCTGACGGCGTGCTTTGCCAGTGGGTTGCGGGCCGGGCGGGCAGCGGCGGATTGGGTGGCGGGCTTGTTCCACGAATAGAGGCACGTAGTGCCTGGCACCGGCTTCGCCGGTGTTCGCGGGGCAAGCCCGCGCCCACAGAGCCGCCGCTAGCTCAAGGCTTACGCTTACGCGGTCCGCCATTGAAGCTAGGCACCTTACGCACCGCTTTAACAGCTGGCGCCGGGCTAGCCGCCTCGGCACTGTCCATCCAGCGCCCCAGGCCACGCTTGGCGCTGTTCTCTTTCGGCTTCTTGGCCTTCTTCGGCTTCTTGATCACCTGCCCACTGGCATCGGTCATCGGCACCCGGTGCTCAGGGATGAAGTCCGGCTCTTCGTGCCGCGGCAAAGTCTGGCGAATCAGCGTCTCGATCGACGCCAACATCTGCACTTCGTCGGCACACACCAGCGAAATCGCCTCACCTTTGTTGCCAGCACGCCCCGTGCGGCCGATACGGTGCACGTAATCTTCGGCGACAATCGGCAGGTCGAGGTTGACCACCAGCGGCAGATCGTCGATGTCCAGCCCGCGTGCGGCCACATCGGTTGCCACCAATACCTGGATCTCACGCGCCTTGAAGGTATCCAGGGCACGCTGGCGCGTCGCTTGCGGGCGGTCGCCATGGATGCCATCGGCGTTGATACCTTCGCTGAGCAAGCGCTCTACCAACTGGTCGACACCGTTGCGGGTCTTGGCGAACACCAGCACCTGGCTCCAGCGCTGCTTGCGCAGCAAGTGGCAGAACAGGTCGGCCTTGCGCTTCTTGTCCACAGGCACCAGCCACTGCTTGACGGTGGAGGCGGCGGCGTTGCGCGGGCTGACTTCGATGCTCAGCGGGTCGTTCAGGGCCAGGCCGGCGAGCACCCGGATCTGGTCCGAGAAGGTCGCGGAAAACAGCAACGTCTGGCGCTTGCGCGGCAGCGCGGCGTACACCGACTGCAGCTCTTCGGCAAAGCCCAGGTCGAGCATGCGGTCGGCTTCGTCAAGCACCAGGGTCTGCACCTGGTTGAACTTCACGGCGTTCTGGCGGAACAGGTCGAGCAAGCGACCTGGGGTTGCCACCAGCAGGTCGACGCCACGGCGCAGGCGCATCATCTGCGGGTTGATACTGACGCCGCCGTACACCGCATAGGTGCTCAGCGGCAGGTTCTCGGCATATTCGCGCACGTTGTTGTGCACCTGCTCGGCCAGCTCGCGGGTGGGTACCAGCACCAGCGCGCGGATCGAGTTGCTGGCAACCTTCTCACCTTCCAGCGCCAGGCGCTGCAGCACCGGCAGGGCGAAGCCTGCGGTCTTGCCGGTGCCGGTCTGGGCTGCGGCCATCAGGTCGCGGCCGGCCAGCACGGCAGGGATGGCCTGGGCCTGGACCGGGGTCGGGGTGGTGTAGTCCAGCTGCTGCAGGGTACGCAGCAAGGGTTCGATCAGGCCGAGTTTGGCGAAATTCATGGCAATACCGTCAGGGGGTTCAGCGAAGGCGGCAAGTTTACCGCAACACCCCCGCTTACTTGCAGATTTCGCCCTTCAGCGGTTGCGCAGGTTGTGGTGCCTTGCGCCACTGCGGCAGGCCAATCAGCACCACTGCGCCAATGATGACTGCCATGGCCACGCATTCTTCGGCGCCGATCTGCTCACCGGCGAAGACGATACCCAACAGCACCGCCACCGCCGGGTTGACGTAGGCATAGCTGGTCGCGGCTGCCGGGCGTACATGCTTGAGCAGGTACATGTAGGCACTGAACGCGAGGATCGAGCCGAAGAACACCAGGTAGGCCAGCGCGCCCCAACCGGCGGCGGTCGGCATCTGGGTCATGCGCTCGCCCGACACCACGCTGCCCAGCAGCAACACTACCCCGCCCACCAGCATTTCGGCGGCACTGGCCATAGGCCCCTGGGGCAACGGCAAGCTCTTGCTCCACACCGAACCGAATGCCCACGACGCCGCCGCAAACAGAATCAGTGCTGCGCCAACCGGGCTTGCCTGCAAGTTGGAGCCGAGGTTGAGCAGGCCGATACCGACCAGCCCAAGGCCGATGCCCGCCCACTCGAGCCGCGAATTACGGTGACCGAACAGCAAGCCGAACACCAGGGTGAACAGCGGCACCGTCGCCACCGCCAGCGCCGCCACGCCTGAGGCGACACCGGCGTGCTCGGCCACGGTCACACCGCCATTGCCGCAGCTGAGCAGCAGAAAGCCGATTGCCCCCGCCGCCCGCCATTGCGGCCAGGTCGGCGCCGGCACACCCCGCCAGCGCAGGAAGCCGTACAGCAAGCCCCCGGCGATCAGAAAGCGCACCCCCGCCATGAGCATCGGTGGCCAGGACTCGACGCCAATGCGAATGAACAGATAAGTGGACCCCCAGACCAGATACAGGGCCATAAAGGCGCCGATAAGCAGCAGCGGGAAGCGACGGGAGGCAGGCATGGCAAGGTTACTCAAAATCCGTTTACGGGTGGCTTAGTTTAGAAAGGCCACCGAGCATTAATAAGTTACAAAACCAGAATAAATGAGCGGCACACTTGGTGGGGGGAGCGAGTTTGACGGTAGGTTTTCAGCGCCTGTGAGATCGAGCGCCGCCCGCGCGGCGCTTCGCGGGGCAAGCCCGCTCCCACATCTATTTCGGGCCAGTGATGCCTGATGCATTGGCGCGCGCCCTTTTAGTGCCCGCCTCAATATCGAGTCGACAAACAAGGCGGTCGCGCGCTGGTACTGGTTTTCATTGGCCCGAAATAGATGTGGGAGCGGGCTTGCCCCGCGAAGCGCCGCGCGGGCGGCGCTCGATCTTATGGGCGCTGAAGATGTAATGGCGAACCCCTCAATGACGCAACAACAACCGCCCCTCAATAGGCACATACCGGCTCGCAGCGCGGATCAGTGACATCGCAGTAAGCCCAGGCACGCCATACACCACCGCTTCAGCACCGTGACGCTGGATGACCCGCTCCAGCAACAGGTCGAAGTCACCATCACCCGAGGCCAGCACCACCTGGTCCACGCGGCTGGCCGCATCGATCACATCCAGGGTGATGCCCACATCCCAGTCACCTTTGGCCGAGCCATCGCTGCGCTGGATGAACGGTTTCAGGCGTACCTCGAAACCCAGGTTGCGCAAAATTTGCTGAAACTGCTGCTGCTTGCTGTCACCGCGGTCGATGGCATAGGCCACGGCCTCGACGATCTGCCCTTCACGGCTGACCTCGGCCCACAGCGCGGCGTAGTTGAAATGACAACCGTGCGCCTGGCGCACGGTGTAGTAGAGGTTCTGCACGTCGGCGAACAACGCGATCTTTTTCACCTGGAACCCCTTCATCTGATGGAATTCGGGGCTGCCCTGCAGCCCCAAAATGCCAGCAGTATGCCAGACCCGTCAGACGTAGGAATCGTCGTCGGAGAAGAAGCCCCCATCATCACTGCCATAATCGGTATCGGCGTAACCGCCCTGGTCATTGCCCCAGCCGCCGTTGTCGGCCACTTGCTGCTGCCCCCCTTGGTCATTCCAGCCACCGCTGTCGCTGGCAGGGGTCGGTTCTTCCTTGATCACCTCGGCCACTTCCTCGGGCTGTGAGTTGTGGTTGAACAGGCTGCTGATACCTTGCGCCAGCAACACCCCGCCTGCCACACCGGCAGCAGTCTGCATCGCGCCACCCAGGAAGCTGCTGGCGCCACCCCGCGCCGGGGCTGCGCCGAAGCCTTGCTGCTGTTGCTGCGCAGGCTGCTGGTTAAAGCCCGGCGCAGACGGTTCACGCCAGCCACCGCCGGCAGAAACAGGCGCCGAAGGCCGCTGCGGTTGCACCGCCGGTGGCGCACTGCGCCCGCCCGAACCAAAGATGCTCGACAGAAAACCACCGCCGCTGTTGCTCGGGGCGTTGCTACCCGCACGGCTGGCTTCGGCTTGGGCGCGGGCCTGCTTGAGCTCCGCTTCGAGTTGCTTGTTCTGCTCGTCCAGGCGCTTGAGCGCAGCTTCCTGAACCAGGATCGCCTGGGCCATGTAATACGGCGCCGCCGGCTGCTGACGCAGGTGTTCCTCGATGCACGCCTGGGCCTGGGCATCGCGGGGCTGGCTTGGGTCTTCAGCTTGCTTGATGCGGCCGAACAGGCTATCGATCAGGGTTTGTTCTTCAGTGTTCATGAGGCGACCTCGTGGGGAAGCGGGACAACGGACAGCGTCAAAGATGGGGGGTGCAGGCATGGGATTCAATCACCACGGCGGTGAAACTTTTTTCAGCAAGTGACAGCTGCGCGCCCGCTTTGGGCTAAAGTTAGGCCCCTGCTTTTACTGCCATGCGATGTTGACCGATGAATCCGCTGAGCGTTCTGCGCGACTCCCTGTACTTCTTCCGCCGCCACCTGCCAAACATTCTCCAGCTGTGCCTGCCGCTGGTGGTGCTTGAAGCCTTGATCACCCAGCTGCTGTACCGGCAGTTGGGCGACCAGGCGTCGCCGGCTTACGGCATGCTGGTCAGCCTGCTGTTCTACCCGTTGTACAGCGCGGCGCTGATCCTTTATCTCGACACCCGCAGCAACGGCCAGGACATCGCCAAGCGCGACCTGTTCGCCCGCGCCCTGCAACTGTGGCCGCAACTGGCCCTGCTGATTCTGATCAGCTCACTGCTGATCATGGCGGGCCTGGCGCTGTTCATCTTCCCGGGCGTGTGGATCATGATCAACCTGGTGTTCGCCGAATACCTGCTGGTGCTGCGTGGCCTGCCGGTGGTGCAGGCGATGCGCGAAAGCGCGCGGATGACCACCGGCCACTTCATGCGCATCATGATCTGCGTGCTGGGCGTGCTGGCGCCGATCTGGCTGATCGACGGGCTGTTGCTGATGGCCTTCCCGGAGCCAGCCCCCGGCATGGAACTGGCCATGGACAGCCTGAGCGGCTTCTTGCAGCTGTTCAGTACTGTGGTGCTGTACCGCCTGTTCACGTTGCTGGAAGCGGATAGCGGCGCCTGACGCCCGTGACCTTGCACAAGGCGTGCGCCGTGGAAGACCTGCACGCTGCCAGCATGGCCCCGTATCAGTGAACGTGGCGGCTCGCGACCTTAAGACACGGAGCCGCCATGATCACTTCCACAGCCGATTGCCGTTGGGCAGCAAGCGATAGCCATTGGGCAGAAAGTGCCGAGATATTCCTCGGCACTCTGCAGGCCCTCGATCCGGCAACCACTCTCGAAAGCCTTCCGCGCGAGAAGCCCAAATCCGTCTACCTCAGCCTGTTCAAAGACGCTAATCAGCAGGTGATCAGCGGCCAAAGTGATTGGCTGATTGCAGGCCATCAGAAGCCTGCCAGCGTGTTTCGTTTTCTGTTTCACTCGAAAGAACCCGATCGCCTGCATTTCATGATCACCGGCAGCGGAGCGGACCACGAGAAGAAGATGGGGGTCAGCCGCAACGGCTACCTTGGGCTATACCAGTACGCCAGCGTGTCCGCCCCCTTCAAGTTCGAACCCCTGTACTGGAGCGACGACAGCTTGATATGCCGTTGGCGTGATCATCAAGGGCATACGGTGCGGCTCGACCACGACCAGACCGTGGCCGATCCTTTCTTTTCTTACCTGCGAGTCTTGGAGGGCAAAGAAACCATCTTCCTCCTCACGCGGGTTTGCAACGGACGCCCTGTGCAGGCACCGAGTAATTCCGCCTGAAACCCATCAGGTACCCCGAGGCTTGGCCCGCGCCGTGGCTTCAGCAACCAGCGGGTCATCCGGCCAGTAGTGCTTGGGGTAGCGGCCCTTGAGGTCCTTCTTCACCTCGGCATAGGTCGTGCGCCAGAAGTTGGCCAGGTCCTGGGTCACCTGCACCGGCCGGCGTGCCGGTGACAGCAGGTGCAGCTTGACCTGCTGACGCCCCTGGGCAATACGTGGGGTGTCTGCCAGGCCGAACAGCTCCTGCAAACGCACGGCGAGAATGGGCGGGTATTCACTGTAGTCCAAGCGGATGTTCGAGCCAGACGGCACGGCCAGATGCGCCGGCGCCCACTCATCCAGACGCTGCGGTAACGGCCATGGCAGCAGGTTGCGCAGGATCGACGACAGGTCCAGCGCGGCAAAATGGCTCAAGCGCGAGACCTTGCCCAGGTAGGGTTGCAGCCAATCTTCCAGGCTGGCCAGCAGCGCTTCGTCGCCCAGATCAGGCCACTCGCTCTGCCCGTTCTTCTCCAGGTCCAGCTGGCGCAGCAAGGCCACCCGCGCCTGCCACTGGCGCAACTCTGGCGTCCAGGTCAGCAGGTTCAGGCCTTTGCGCCGTACCAGGCCGAGCAGCGCCTTGGCGCGGGCTTCATCGTCCAGGCCAGGCAACGGTTCGCGGCTGAGCACCAGCTCGCCGACCTTGATCTGGCGTTCGGCACGCAGCACCTGTTCGCGCTCGTCCCAGTCGAGCAGGTCGACACGCTCGACCTGCTCGGCCAGCACACCGTCGAGCAGCGCCGGGTCGAACTCGGCGGCCAGGTAGATGCGTTCCTCACGCTGGCCCTGACGGCTGCCCAGGTCGGCAATCACCAGCCACGGGCACTTCATCAAGGCATCGACCTCGGCGAACAATGCCGCGCGGCCATTGGCCAGGCGGTACTCGGCGCCGCCTTCGCGTCGCTGCTGGGCGACCCGGTCGGGGTAGGCCAGCGCCAGCAACGCGCCCAACCAGCGTGGATGGTCGGGGTCGGCGACGCCCGCACCCACCTTGCCGCGCAGCAGCCCACGGTACTGGCGGGCCAGCTGCCGCGCACGCTGCACACCGCCCTGCCCGCCTCGGGATGCTTTGCTTTCACCACTGACCAGCGCCAGCCGGCTGTGCAAGTCGGCACCGCCGCCACGCTGGATATCACGCTCGCCCAGCAAGGCCGCAACATCACAGGCCATGGTGGCCAGCCCCAGGTCCTGGCCGCGCAGCAGCAAGTGAGCGATGCGCGGATGGGCCGGCAATTCGGCCATCGCCTGGCCGTGCTCGCTCAAGTTGTCGCGGCTGCCGGCTTTGAACGCGTTGAGCCGTGCCAGCAGGTCCTGGGCCTGGGAGAACGCCGCCGCTGGCGGCTGGTCCAGCCAGCGCAACTGATCGGGGGTGACGCCCCAGCGGGCCAGTTGCAAGGCCAGCCCCGCAAGGTCGGCCTGGAGTATTTCTGCGCTGCCATGGGCGGCCAGCTGGTCATGCTGGGCCTCGGACCACAGCCGGAAGCACACCCCCGGTTCCAGGCGCCCGGCACGGCCGGCGCGTTGGGTGGCACTGGCGCGGGAGATGCGCTGGGTATCGAGCCGCGTCATGCCGCTGCCGGGGTCGAAGCGCGGCACTCGCGCCAGGCCTGCGTCCACCACCACGCGCACGCCGTCGATGGTCAGGCTGGTTTCCGCGATGTTGGTGGCCAGCACCACCTTGCGCATACCGCTGGGCGCGGGGTCGATGGCCGCGCGCTGCGCGTTCAGGTCGAGTTCGCCATGCAGCGGGCACAGCAGGATACCCGGGCGGTCAGCCAATGCTTCCTGAAGGTGCTGATGCACCCGGCGAATCTCCGCCTGGCCAGGCAGAAACACCAGTACGCTGCCTGGCTGCTCCGCCAGGGCCTGCAGGACACACTCGACGACCCGTGGCTCGACGAATTCACCAGGCTGGTAGGGCCGCCCCCAGCGGATATCCACCGGGTGCATACGCCCTTCACTGCTGACCACCGGCGCGTCGTCGAGTAGCCGCGACAGGCGCTCGCCTTCCAGGGTCGCCGACATCAGCAAGATCTTCAGCGGCTCGTCACGCAGCAACTCGCGGCCATTGAGGCTCAGCGCCAGCGCCAGGTCGGCGTCCAGGCTGCGTTCGTGAAATTCATCGAAGATCAGCAACCCCACGCCCTCCAGCCCTGGGTCGGCCTGCAGCCGGCGGGTGAGGATACCCTCGGTGACCACTTCGATACGGGTCTGGGGCCCGACCTTGCTGTCCAGGCGGATGCGGTAGCCGACGGTTTCCCCGACCTTTTCCCCCAGCTCGCTGGCCAGCCTTTCGGCGGCCGCGCGGGCCGCCAGGCGGCGCGGTTCGAGCATCACGATGGTCTGCCCGGCCAGCCATGGCGCGTCCAGCAACGCCAGCGGCACGCGGGTGGTCTTGCCGGCGCCGGGCGGCGCTTCGAGCACGGCTTCGTCGCGGTTTTCCAATGCCTGGCGCAAGGCGGGCAACACGGTATCGATCGGTAATGAAATCATGGTGGTCCTCGAACAGTCGGGCGAGTATAACGGCGAACCCAGCCTGCTCTATCATGGTCTTAGCTTCAGGTGCTGGCGCTTCGCTTGCCCCTGCTGAATACCTTTTCGGAGATTTACATGCGTATCCCATCCCGTGTCATCGGCGGCGCCCTCATCGTCACCTTGCTGACCCAGCTGACGGCCTGCGGCACGCTGTTCTACCCAGACCGTCGCGGGCAGATCGACGGCAAGATCGACCCCGTGGTAGCCGCCATGGACGCCATCGGCATCCTGTTCTACGTGATCCCCGGGCTGATCGCCTTCGGCATCGACTTCGCCACCGGCGCCATCTACTACCCCGGCGGGCGCACCGCCCAGGTCGCCCCGGAAAAACTGCGCGAAGCGCTAAGCCCCGATGGCAAGGTCGACAACCTCAAGCTGCAGGCCATCCTCGAAAGCGAGCTGGGCCAGCGCCTGCCGCTGAACGACCCGCGCCTGATCCAGCAGCGTGGCAGCGTCGAGCAACTGGCGGCCTACCAGCGGGTACCGGCTGCCTGAACCACACAAGGACATCGCCCACAGCATGATCACCCCGGCTGAACACCAGCGCCTGCTGCGCCTGGCCACCCGCGCCTCACTGGCGGTGGCCAGCATCCTGGTGCTGAGCAAGGCACTGGCCTGGTGGCTGAGCGGCTCGGTCAGCTTGCTGGCCGGGCTGACCGATTCGGCACTGGACGCCGTGGCCTCGTTTCTCAATCTGCTCGCCGTGCATTACGCCTTGCGCCCGGCCGATGACGACCACCGGTTCGGCCACGGCAAGGCCGAGGCCCTGGCCGGCATGGCGCAGGCGCTGTTTATCGGGGTCAGCGCGGTGTTGATCGGGGTGCAGGCGGTCGAACGCCTGCAAACGCCACAACCGTTGGGCGACACCACGGTCGGCATCGCGGTGATGCTGCTTTCGCTGGTGCTGACCATTGCCCTGCTGGCGTTGCAGCACAAGGTCATTCGCCTGACCGGCTCTACGGCGGTGCGCGCCGACTCACTGCACTACCGCTCCGACCTGCTGCTCAATGGCAGCATCTTGCTTGCCCTGTTGCTGACGCAGTTCGGCTGGTCGCAACTGGACGCCCTGTTCGGGCTGGGCATTGCCTTCTACATTCTCTGGAGCGCCCTGCAAATCGCGCGGGAAAGCACCGCCATCCTGATGGACAAGGCGCTGCCCGGCGAGGTGGGCGAGCAGATGGCCGCCCTGGTGCTGGCCATCCCCGGGGTGAAAGGGGTGCATGACCTGCGCACGCGGGTATCGGGCAACCAGTGGTTCGTCCAGTTGCACCTGGAGTTGCCTGGGGAGCTGGCGCTGCATGAGGCGCACGGCTTGTGCGTGGAGGCATCGAAGGTGATCCGCCAGCGTTATCCACAGGCGGATGTGATGGTGCACGCGGACCCGGTGTAGGCGCGTCAGCTTCAGTTGATGCTGTAACCACGCCCACTGAAACAGGCCCCCAGCGCACGCCGGTAGGTGTCTGTGACATTGCCCGGTGGCGCATAAACCGCCGTGGCCGGATCAAACCCAGACTGGCTCACCGCCCAACGATGGCATTGGTAGCGGTCCTGCTCCTGCTGCTCCTGCCCCTGGCCATTCATCGGATAGGCCACCACGTCGTAACCGTTGCCAGCCGGCACAGGCGCCGGCGCCACCCCCGGCGGGTTGACCACCACGTACTCGCGGCTGTCCGCCAGGTACTGGTAATAGGTATCGGCAACCAGGAAGAACAACGCCCCGCCCAACCATACCTCGCGGGCATACGACGGCAAGTATTCCACCCTTACCCCATAGGGCGGCGCCACGACGATGTAACTGCCGCCATGCGGCCGGTACCAGTAGCCGCCCGAGTAGAAGTAGTCCTGCCCGCGGTAGGGCACCTTCCAGTAGCGGTCAGGGAAGCGGTCGATGCTTTGCCCTGGCCGATACTGCGGCCCCGGCCCCCAGCCATTGCCATGCCCGTCCGGGCGCCCCTGCCAGTCACCGCCCGGCCGCTGCCCAGGCCCACCGGCCTGCCAGTGACGGTTATCGCCATTGCGCCGAGGGATGTCCTGGTAATAGCTCTCGCGCGGCGGCTGCGTCTGGCGCACTTCGTCGCGCGAGTTGAGCGGGGAGCGGCCCGCAGGGGCGCCATTGGGGTCGCCGCCATGCCCACCGTGCGCCTCATCCGGGCCTTGGGCCAAGGCGCCCAGACTGATGCTCAACGCAACCAAACCAACACCTGCCAACTGCCAGATGCGCGACTTCATGGTGTTCCTCTCGGTAAAAAATGACTGCAGCCGCTGCCAGTCTACCGCGCCGGCCACAGCGGCAAGTTAAAATCGCGGACATGAAAAAAGGGAGGCCGTGGGGCCTCCCTTTGGGAATTGTCGTCCGTGCTCGGCACTTGTGGCGCCGGCTCACCTCACGCCGTCTTCTGGACGGTGTGTAGCCCGGGGGCCTGGCGGATCCTGTTGGATGGCTGGCCGCGACCGCCCGCCTAGGGCGCGTCGCCGTGGACTGTTGTCCGGGCAGTGATTCTGTTGATAAAGATACCGAACCGAAGGTGACAGAGGATTGCGAAGATTGCTCAGATAAATAGCACTTGCGCAATTTTTCATCGCGGATTGATAATTCACCGCAATCGGAACAGAAAAGGCATATTCCATGAGCAAACTTGACCGCTACGACCTGAGCATCCTTGCCGAATTGCAGCGCGATGCGCGCATTTCCAACCAGGAGCTGGCCGAACGCATCGGCTTGTCACCTTCGCCGTGCTCGCGTCGGGTCAAGCAGCTGGAGGACGACGGCTACATTTCGCGTCAGGTTGCCCTGCTCGACCGCAAGAAGCTCGGCCTGAGCCTGACCGCCTATGTGCTGATCGGCATGGACCGCCACACCCCGGAGCGCTTCGAAACCTTCGAGGCCGCCATCCGCAACTTGCCGCAGGTGCTCGAATGCAGCCTGGTCACCGGTATGGACGCCGACTACCAGCTCAAAGTGGTGGTGCCAGACATGGACCATTACCAGAAATTGCTACTAGGCAGCCTGACCCGCATCGAAGGCGTCACCAGCGTGCGTTCGAGCTTCGTGCTCAACCAGGTGCTGGCCAGTACCGAACTGCCCTTGACGCACCTGCGTTGAATACCCGGGCGCCCGGCGTATGATCGAGCGTTCAGACTGCCTGGAGAACACAGATGGATCCCGCCGTATTCGAAGAATGGATGATGATAATCCTGGTCACCGTGCTGATCGGTTTCATGGGTTTCATCGTCTGGGACCTGGCGAAAAAGTCCAAGGCCGGGCGGTTTGGCACGATGATCCTGTTCTTCGTGCTGGGTCTGGGGGTGCTGGCCTTCATCATCAAGAGCGTGGTGGTGGCATTCCTGGAAGGCGTGTAGGCGCGCGACGCTTTACCTTGCGTAGCGAATGGGCCGCAAAGCGGCCCCCTGCACCTACCTCGACAGCTTCGCTGCAACTTCCCGCCAGCACCCCTGCTCCAGCCCATCCAGCGCCCAGTCACCAATGCGCACCCGCACCAGGCGCAATGTCGGTAACCCTACCGCCGCCGTCATCCGCCGCACCTGGCGGTTACGCCCCTCGCGAATCACCAGCTCCAACCAACTGGTCGGCACGCTCTTGCGAAAGCGCACCGGCGGGTTGCGTGGCCACAGCTCGGGCTCATCCAGGCGCCGTGCTTCAGCCGGCAAGGTCGGCCCATCATTGAGTTCAACGCCTTCGCGCAGGCGTTGCAGTTGCTCGTCGCTCGCCTCGCCTTCCACCTGCACCCAATAGGTCTTGGCCAGTTTGTGCTTGGGGTCGGCGATGCGCGCCTGCAGGCCACCATCGTTGGTCAGCAGCAGCAAGCCTTCGCTGTCACGGTCCAGCCGCCCGGCCGGGTACACTCCGGGGATGTCGATGAAGTCCTTGAGGGTCGCGCGCCCTTCGCCATCACTGAACTGGGTCAGCACGTCGAACGGCTTGTTGAACAGGATCAGGCGTGGCTCGGCCGGCGGCGCCTTGGGCTGGCGACGCTGGTCGGCAGGCCGCGCCTGGGGGCGGCGCGGCTTGGAACGGGGTGGCAGGGGCATGGATCCTCAGCGGAACGGCGGCTCATCGAAGCTACGCAGTTTACGCGAGTGCAGCGAATTGAGCTCGGTACGCAGCAGATCCAGTGCGGCGATGCCGATCTTCAAGTGCTGGCTGACCGCGCGGTTGTAAAACGCGTTGGCCGACCCCGGCAGCTTGATCTCACTGTGCAGAGGTTTGTCGGACACACACAGCAAGGTGCCGTACGGCACACGCAGCCGGTAGCCCTGGGCGGCAATGGTGCCACTCTCCATGTCCACGGCCACCGCACGTGACAGGTTGATCAATGGCCGCTCCTGGGCCCAGCGCAGTTCCCAGTTACGGTCGTCGTAGGTCAGCACGGTGCCGGTGCGCAGGCGTTTCTTCAGCTCTTCGCCACGCTCACCGGTCACCTGTGCAGCCGCCTCCTGCAAGGCCAGTTGCACCTCGGCCAGGGCCGGGATGGGAATGTTCGGCGGCACCACGCGGTCGAGGATACCGTCGCGCCGCATATAGGCGTGCGCTAGCACATAGTCACCGATGGTCTGCGACTGGCGCAGGCCGCCGCAGTGGCCGATCATCAGCCAGCAGTGCGGGCGCAGCACGGCCAGGTGGTCGGTGATGTTCTTGGCATTGGAAGGGCCGACGCCGATGTTGACCAGGGTGACCCCGTCGCCGTCGCCCGCAATCAGGTGATAGGCCGGCATCTGGTAACGGTGCCAGACCACGCTGGCCACCAGGGCCTGGGTCTCGCCATGGTCCATGCCCTTTTCGATCACCACATTGCCCGGCAACACCATGCGCACGAAGCGCGGGTCTTCACGCAACTGCTCCAGGCCATGGCTGATGAACTGGTCGACATAACGGTGGTAGTTGGTCAGCAAGATCCACGGCTGCACGTGGCGCCAGTCGCTGCCGGTGTAATGCACCAGCCGGCGCAGCGAGAAGTCCACGCGCGCGGCATCGAACAAGGCCAACGGCAGGGTTTCGGTGCTGTCCCAGTCGTACAGGCCATCGGCGATATTGTCGGTGGCTGCCGACAGGTCGGTGCTGGGGAACACCCGCGCCAGCTGCGCCGCGGTGATACCGCTGCCGGCCAGTTCGTCGCCCTGGTCGACCACGTAGGGGTAAGGGATGTTCTGCTCGCTGACGCCGACTTCAACCGTCACGGTGTAGTCGTGCATGAGGGGGCGCAACTGCTCCAGCAAATAGCCGCGGAAGGCGGCCGGCTGGGTGACGGTGACGCTATAGGTACCGGCTACCTGCACCTTGGCGTAAGCACGCGTGGTGGCCGCGACTTCACCTTGGCTGTAGTAGGTCAGGCGCAGCGCCGGGTAACGGAACAGCCCGCGTTCCTCGGCGTCTGGTTCGGTTCGGTCCTTGAGGTATTGCTTGAGGGCCTGGCTGAGGGCACCGGTGGCCTGAGCATGCAGGGCCGCCAGACGGTCGACGGCCTGTTCTGGGGTATCAACGACTACAAAAGCGTGGCTCACACTGTGCTTCCTGTCTGGACATGCATGTGGACCATCTTGCCTGCCTTCGAGGGTAAATACACCCCCATTGATCAGTGTTGCCAGGCTGGCGTAGCCCTGGCCACCAGCGCGTGCACATCCACACCCCGCGGCAACGCCCCATAGGCCCGGCCGCCACCGGCCAGGCGGCTACCGATGAAGGCATCGCTGACCACCGGATTGCCCGCTTCCAGCAGCAGTTTGGCCTGCAGTGCCAGGGCAATGTCCTCGGTCAACTGACGGGCGCGATACTGGATGTCGGCGGTGTCGGCGAACGCCCCCTTGAGGTTGCCGATGTGCGCGGCAAGCCGAGGGTCGCCATGGCCGTCCCCCAGTTCTGCGAACAGCGCATCGAGCACCCCGGGTTCCTTGGACAAGGCCCGCAGTACATCCAGGCACTGCACATTGCCCGAGCCTTCCCAGGTCGAATTGACCGGCGCCTCACGGTACAGCCGTGGCAGGATGCTGTCTTCGACATACCCGGCGCCGCCCAGGCATTCGGCGGCTTCATTGATCATGGCCGGCGCACGCTTGCAGATCCAGTACTTGCCCACCGCCGTGACCAGCCGGGCAAAATGCGCCTGCTGCGGGTCATCGAGCTGTTCCAGTGCCTGCCCCATGCGCAGGCTCAGGGCCAGCGCCGCCTCGCTTTCCAGCGCCAGGTCGGCCAGCACGTTCTGCATCAGCGGCTGCTCGTTCAGCACCCGGCCGCCGACCTTGCGATACGCGCAATGATGGGCCGCCTGGGTCAAGGCCTGGCGCATCAAGGCACTGGAGCCGACCATGCAGTCGAAACGGGTCATGGCGACCATTTCGATGATGGTCGGTACCCCGCGCCCTTCTTCGCCGACCATCCACGCCAGGGCGCCACGAAACTCCACTTCGCTGGAGGCATTGGAGCTGTTGCCCAGCTTGTTTTTCAACCGCTGGATATAGAACTGGTTGCGGTTGTCATCCGGGCGATGGCGTGGCAACAGGAAGCAGCTCAGGCCTTTTTCGGTCTGGGCCAGGGTCAGGAAGGCGTCGCACATGGGCGCCGAGCAAAACCACTTGTGGCCGACCAGTTCATAGGCCTGGCCCGGCCCAGGCGCACCCACAGGATAAGCGCGCGTGGTGTTGGCCCGCACATCGGTGCCGCCCTGTTTCTCGGTCATGGCCATGCCAAGGGTGACCCCCGCCTTGTGCCGGTCCCCGACATTGCGCGGGTCGTATTCACGCGCCAGGACTTTGGGCAGCCAGTACTCGGCCAGCTCAGGCTGCAGCCTGAGCGCCGGCACCGCGGCAAACGTCATCGTCAGCGGGCAGCCGGTACCGGCTTCGGCCTGGGTGTGCAGGTAGGTCATCGAAGCCCGCGCCACATGGGCACCGGGGCGCGGCTCGGCCCAGGGCAATGAGGGCAGGCCATGTTCGACCGCGGTGCGCATCAGTTCGTGATAGGCCGGGTGAAACTCGACCAGGTCGATACGATGGCCATAGCGGTCGTGGCTGCTGAACTCCGGCTTGTGCGCGTTGGCCAGGAAGCCCGCGCGCATCAGCGGGCCGCCGGCCAAGGCACCGTAGGCATCGACCCGCGACTCGGCCCAGCCGGCGCCAAAGCGCCGCGACCATTCCTGCAATGGCAGGTCAAGGCGGTACAGGTTGGCGCCATCAAGCGACGGCGGCTGGTTGGTGACTTCGTGGGTTTCAGCGTACTGGTGCAGGTTCATCGGGAGCTCCTGGAGCCGGGCATGCTTGAAAGGACCAGTGAAGCACTCCCTGGGGGTCAGTCAAAGTGACAAAAATGACTAATCGGGATGGCAATTGGCTACGGCGGTGATTACTGGACGACATCCAAATCTGCATTTCGCGTAAGAAGTTTCCTAAACCATTCTTCCAGTGAAAAGGGCTGTTTCCAGAGTGCTAGGTTCGGGCTTCCACCCTTTCAGGAAGAAACGAACCATGAGCCAGCGTATTAACATCCTTGGCAAAGGCCAGGGGCTCGACGGTGACCAGACCACCACAGGTGCCCTCTGTATCGCCGGCCAGGCACGTGGGCGTGTACACGGGAGAGGCTGGCTGCTGGTGGGCGACAAAACAACGCCCTGCCCACTCTGCGGTAACGAGGGGACCATCGTTGAAGGCGAAAGCCGATGGAAGCAGGACGGGATACCGACCGCCGTGGATGGCGCACTGGTCCAGTGCGGCTGCCCTCTAGGCAGCAATCGTCTGGTTGCGCGTGCACACAATGGGCCGGCCCCGCGCAGAGCGCCCGCACCTACGACCGTCCATGATGCACAGCCCCAGGCCCCAACGAGTAACCCGATAAGTAGTCGCTTGTCATTGGCGACGGCCAGAGGCGCCCGGTCTGCACCCGTGAAGAGCTGCATGCGATGAGTGCGGCGAAACAGGCACGGGAAGCGTTGGCAGATCTGACGCCGGAGGAAGCCGAATTCATGATGCGTCATCAGGCCGAAATTGCCGGGCTGCTCAGCGATGTGAGCCTGGCGATGGGGGTTAGCGAGGCGATGGTTGGCAAGTCGCTGGATGAGCTCAGCGACATATTGCGAAAAATAGAAGACCTGCATAAAAATCAATTCATCAAACATGGGCATCTTAGGCACCCTGAGTTTTTTGCGGAGCGTCAAAAGCTGTTCACGCAATTGAGTACGAACTTGAAAGCCACCGTTCTGAACAAACGCCTCAATCTCGGAAACTATGAAAGTCTGCGCCGGGACTTGGGGATCTCGTCGAGAAGCTTGGTGCACCACTGGAGTAAAGCGGGAGGACCGACACACATACCTGGTTACTCGACACATTTGGACAAGCTTGCCAAGATGGCTAAATATTTAAAGGCCGGAGGACATATTGGCATTGCTATTGGCGGTGGCGGATCTGCTTTGAAAATTTCTGAGGTATGCAAAGAGGGCAATACAAATGCCTGTAAAAAAGTCAGCGTTACTGAGGCAGGTAATTTCTCCGGTGGCTTAACGGGTGGCTGGTTGGGAGGAAAATTTGCGGGCAGAATCTCTGCGAAGGTTTGCTGGAGATTCGGACCCTACGCCGTAGCATGCGGAATAGTGATCACTGGTGGAGGCGCTTTGGCCGGCAGCATCGGTGGTATGGAAGCGGGTGAGGAGTTCGGCGAATTAGTCTTCGAGGTCTTTGGGGATGATTGATCACCTTGACGTAAAACTAAGGCTTTTTTTGTTAGGTACTCCTATCTGCCTCGCCTTGATCGGGATTGTATCTGACCTTCACATCGCTTGCTCTCGCCAGTATAAAGAAATGACCTCAGCACTCCAACGGAGCGCGTGCCTTCCATTTGCGACCGGCATGTGGGGAGAGAAAAAAATAGGTTCCAGAATTCTAGTTATTTCTGTAATCGCTGGCGCCATTGGATCCCCCGCCTCAAGCATTCGTAGAGGGCTACTGGATGAGCAAGACCACTTACAATTCCCCAGACATTTGAGAAGAAAAATACTCATTGCATCTTCATTAAACACCCTTGGCGTTGCCTGGGTAGCGGGATATTACCTAATAAAGCTGATAAAATAAGAGACGAAACGTAAAAAACACAACACCAAATCACAAGCCCACGTGCCCAAAGACGCCAACTATATAGCTAAGCTACTTACTGGTCGATCCCCACCAGATTAGCTGATCGTACAGCTACTTTGCGGATAAACCCACACCCACACGGAGCGCGCATCTTCCAGGCTAAGCACAACTCCTGTGGGAGCGGGTTCACCCGCGCAAGGGGCGGTACAACCGATACAAAAATCAGCGCATCAAGCCCAACTCGGCATCATCCAGCAACGCCTTGGCCATGGCTGTGAAGTAGTGCGAAGCCCAGAGCATCTGCCGATCACCATCCATCAAGCCGGTCATCGACAAGTCCCCCGATCGCTGAACTGTCAGCCCCAAACGCGTCGTCCCCGCTATCGATATACCTAGAACGAGCGACGCGTCTGCAGCGAGTGCGCAGGCAACTGCACCTGCGATATCGCGACTTTCATCGTCAGCTCGAACCGGCTCCCCAACCCCCGTGTCGAGTCATGCGACAACGTCGCCCCCAACAACTCGCCCATCTGCCGGCAAATCGACAAGCCAATCCCCAGCCCGCCATAACGCCGGGTCATGGAACCATCGAGCTGATAAAAACGCTGATAAAGGGCCGCCTGGTCAAGATCATCAAAGCCGATACCACTGTCGCTGACCGTGAAGGTGAGCGCCAGGTTGTCCGGCCCCAGGTGTCGACCGCGCACTTGCAGCATGACCCCGCCCTGATGGGTGAACTTCAGGCCGTTGTCGAGCAGGCAACCCAGGCAGCGGCTGAGTTTTTGCGCATCACCCAGCAGCGCATCCGGCAGCTCGGCGGGGATGTCCAGGCTCAGGTACAACCCTTTGCCCAGCGCCTGGCCGGCATGCGCGGCACGCAGTCCCTGCAGCAGGTTGCGCAAACTGAACGGCGCAGGCTGCGCACGCAGGCGACCACCTTGCAATTCGGAAAGGGTGAGGATGTCGTCGACCATGTCCATCATGCCCTGCGCCGAACCTGCCGCCGTGCGATGGTACTGGGCCATCTCGGCGTCCATCGGCAGCGTGTGCATCAGCTCCAGCGAACCGATCACACCATTCATCGGTGTGCGCAGCTCATGGGTCACGCTGGCCAGGAACTCGTCCTTCATGCGGTTGCTCCGGGCCAGTTCAAGGTTCAGTTGCTCCAGCGTTCGCCCGGTTTCACGCAAGGTTTGCGCCTGCTGCTCGCGCAGGCTGTTGATACGGTCGGCCAGCGCCAGTGACAGCAGCGCCACTTCCAGGGCCGAACCCAACTGGCTGGCATACATGGTGATGAACAGGTTCGGCAGGTAACCCAGCACCATCAAGGTGTTGACCAGCCCGCCCAGCAAAAACGCCGACCAGGCGATGATGAACCAGCGCGCTACCCGCAAGCCGCGCGACCAGGCATACACACCGGCAGTAAAGATGCTGACCGTAAACAGCAGCGCCAGCACCGTGGCCATGCGCAGGGCGATGCCATACGGCATGCTCACGGCCAGCACCATCACCACCGCGCCACCGAGCATCAACAGTTGCAGCAACCGGTCGAAGCCTCGGCTGATCGTGCCCAGTTGCAGAAAATGCCGCGCAAACTGGCAGCCAAACAAGCCGGCGGCGCCAATGAACAGCGGTGTCGAAGCATTCGCCCACCAGGGGCTGTCCGGCCAGAAGTAGGCGACCCCCGCACCGTTCACCGAGACCTGGTAAAGGCCGAACGACGCAATATAGAGGATGTAATAGAGGTAGCTGACATCCCGCACGCTGAGGTAGATGAACAGGTTGTACACCAGCATCACCAGCAGCACGCCGTAGATCATGCCCAACACGTACAGGCGAGTCGGCTGGTCCTCCATATAGGCTTCGGCGGACCATAACGCCAGCGGTGCCTGCACCGACCCCTGGCTGTGCAGGCGCAGGTAGACGGTAAGCGCCTGGCCAGGGCGCAGCGGCAACTCGAACAGGTAGTTGTTCTGCCGGATCTGCCGGCTGGCGTAGGGCAAGGCGTCGCCCGTGCGCTGGGCCAGGCGGTAGGCGCCGGCACTGTCGGGCAGGTACAGCTCAAGGTGGTCCAGGGGGGGGTAGGCCAGTTCCAGCAGCCATTCACGGGGCGAGGCAGTGGCCGATGCCAGGTAGTGCAAGTCGATCTTCAGCCAGAACACCGATGTGGAGTAACCGGCGTTCAACACCGGCTCGTGGTGGGCGCGAAACCGCTTGGCGAACGCAGGCGCACTGACCTCGGCGATGCTGGCGCTGCCATCATGGTCCTCGAAGACCTGCATGGCCTGGCCCAACGGAAGGTGGCGGGTGGCATCGTCGAATTCGACCGCCCCGGCCAGCACAGGCAACAAGCCCAGAAGCACAATCAGCAAATAGCGCATACAGCCCCAGCATGGCCTGTCCGGTCGCGTCGCGGTTGCCTCCCATCCGTTTGAGACGACGTAATCCGGCAGAACCCGTTTGTCGAGTTATCCGAGCACTCTAGCATAGCTTTCCCACCTGGCAATCGACCACCTGCAATCACGATAAAACAGCTCTAAATCAATACTTTCAGAAGATTCACACAACTAAATCTGACCACTCGATCAACAAAACCCGTTTGTAGGACGATCCCCACAAATAGGTTTGGTGGTAAGCTCGCCGCCCATGAATACCTACAGCTCCCGCCCCGTTGTCCTCTGTCTCTCCGGCCACGACCCCAGTGGCGGCGCCGGCTTGCAGGCAGATATCGAAGCCCTGATCGCCCAAGGCTGTCACGCCGCACCTGCGGTGACCGCCCTGACCGTCCAGGATACCGTCAACGTTTCCGACTTCCGCGTACTCGACCGCGAGTGGGTGCTGGCCCAGGCCAACGCCGTGCTGGCCGACTCCACGGTGGCCGCCGTCAAGCTGGGCATGCTGGGTTCGATCGACATGGTCGATACCGTCGCCGAACTGCTGGCTGCCCACCCGCACCTGCCGTTGGTCTGCGACCCGGTGCTGCGTGCCGGCGGCGGTGGCCGCCTGGGCAAGGACGAGGTCGGCTATGCCGTGCGCGAGCGCCTGCTGCCGCTGGCGACCATCGCCACGCCCAACCTGCCGGAAGCGCGCATTCTGGCCGAACTGCCGGAAGGCACGGCTGACGAGTGTGCCGAGAAACTGTTGCCGTTCTGTAGACACCTGCTGATTACCGGCGGTCACGGCGACGAAGACGAAATCCACAACCGCCTGTACAGCCGCGACGGCCAGCCCCATACCTGGACCTGCCAGCGCCTGCCTGGCAGCTATCATGGCTCGGGCTGCACCCTGGCCAGTGCCCTGGCTGGCCGACTGGCCCTCGGCGAACAGCTGCAAAGCGCTGTACGCAGCGCCCTGGACTACACCTGGCGGACCCTGCGTGACGCCGAGCAACTGGGCCGCGGCCAGTTCGTACCACGCCGTCTGCCCCTGGACTTCTGCTCCTGATACGAGGCTTTCAGATGAAGCTACGCGGTCTGTATGCAATCACCGACAGCCAGCTGCTCGCCGGCCGTTTCCTGTCTCATGTCGAAGCGGCGCTGGAGGGCGGCGTGTGCCTGCTGCAGTACCGCGACAAGAGTGACGACGCGGCCCGCCGCCTGCGTGAAGCCGAAGCACTGATGCGCCTGTGCGAGCGCTACGATACCCAACTGATCATCAACGATGATGCCGAACTGGCCGCCCGCCTGGGCGTGGGTGTACACCTGGGCCAGACCGACGGCCCACTCACCCCGGCCCGCGCCCTGCTCGGTCGCAACGCCATCATCGGCTCGACCTGCCACGCCCAGCTCGACCTGGCCCGGCAGGCCGCCAGCGAAGGCGCCAGCTACGTGGCCTTCGGGCGGTTTTTCAACTCCGTGACCAAGCCGGGCGCGCCGGCCGCCAGCCTCGACCTGCTGGAGCAGGCCCGCGCCCAGGTCAAGCTGCCGATCGCCGTGATCGGCGGCGTCACCCTCGACAACGCTGCCCCGTTGGTCGCCCATGGCGCCGACCTGCTGGCAGTGATCCACGGCTTGTTTGGTACCGATAGCGCGCAGGAAGTCACCCGCCGCGCCCGTGCCTTCAATGCCCTGTTCGCTTCCTGATTTCGAGAGAAGATCCCATGTCCCGTTCCGAATCCCTGTTCGCCCAAGCCCAGAAGCACATCCCGGGCGGCGTCAACTCGCCGGTCCGCGCGTTCAAGAGCGTTGGCGGCACGCCCCTGTTCTTCAAGCATGCCGAAGGCGCTTATGTCGTTGACGAAGATGACAAGCGCTACGTCGACTACGTCGGCTCCTGGGGCCCGATGATCCTCGGCCACGGCCACCCTGAAGTACTCGACGCGGTGCGTAACCAGCTGCAGCACGGCCTGTCCTATGGCGCACCGACGGCCATGGAGACCGAGATGGCCGACCTGGTCTGCTCGCTCGTGCCATCGATGGAGATGGTGCGCATGGTCAGCTCCGGCACCGAAGCCACCATGAGCGCCATCCGCCTGGCCCGTGGCTACACCGGCCGCGACGCCATCATCAAGTTCGAAGGCTGCTACCACGGCCACTCCGACAGCCTGCTGGTCAAGGCAGGCTCGGGCCTGCTGACCCAAGGCGTGCCAAGCTCGGCGGGCGTACCGGCGGACTTCGCCAAACACACCCTGACCCTGCCGTTCAACGACATTGCCGCGGTCGAGAAGACCCTGGCCGACGTCGGCCAGACCGTGGCCTGCATCATCGTCGAGCCGGTCGCCGGCAACATGAACTGCGTACCGCCCGCGCCAGGCTTCCTCGAAGGCCTGCGTGAGCAGTGCGACAAGCACGGTGTAGTGTTGATCTTCGACGAAGTGATGACCGGCTTCCGCGTCTCGCTGGGCGGCGCCCAAGGTCACTATGGCATCACCCCTGACCTGTCGACCTTCGGCAAGATCGTCGGCGGCGGCATGCCCGTCGGCTGCTTCGGCGGCAAGCGCGAGATCATGGGCTGCATCGCCCCGCTCGGCCCGGTCTACCAGGCCGGCACCCTGTCGGGCAACCCGCTGGCCATGGCCGCCGGCCTGACCACGCTGAAGCTGATCAGCCGCCCTGGGTTCCACGCCGAGCTGACCGACTTCACCAGCCGCATGCTCGACGGCCTGCAGCAACGCGCCGATGCCGCTGGCGTGCCGTTCGTCACCACGCAGGCGGGTGCCATGTTCGGCCTGTACTTCAGTGGCGCCGACGACATCGTCACCTTCGACGACGTGATGGCCAGCGATGCAGACCGCTTCAAGCGCTTCTTCCACCTGATGCTCGAAGGTGGCGTGTACCTGGCGCCGAGTGCGTTCGAGGCCGGCTTCACCTCCATCGCCCACGGTGACAAAGAGCTGCAGATCACCCTGGATGCGGCTGAGCGAGCGTTCGCGAAACTCAAGTAAGTGGCGTTGCCTGCACCCACCAGACGGCGGGTGCAGGCGCAAAAAAGCCCGAGACAATCAGCCAACTCCCCCACCCATGCAGAAATTCGAGTAAAACTTTGTAAGGTTGGCGTTGCTTATCCCATAATGTGCCACCAGAGACATTGGCCGCAGCTTTGCAGAGGTAAGTCGATCCCCATGAACCGCACCGGCCGCGCCCTGACCCTGGGCTGCCTGTTGCTTCTTCAGCCCCTGCTGGCCCTGGCGGAGGGCGGTAACTCGTTGCTGATTCCAGCGACGGGCCGCTGCACCCTGAATGTTCAGCCAGAAGACCTCGCCAATGCCCTCAAGGCTTGCGAGCAGACGGCGACGACGGGGGATGCCCAGGCGCAGTTCGAACTGGGCGAGTACTACTACACCCAGACGCCAAAAGACCTGAACAAGGCGCTGAACTGGTTCCAGAAGGCCTCGCTGCAAGGCCACGCCCAGGCTCAATATCGCCTTGGCGCCATGTTCTACCGGGGCGAAGGGGTCAAGGCCAACAACGTGCAGGCCTACATTCTGCTGAAAATGGCGGCAGTCAACGGTGCTGAGGATGCGCTGGACATGGCCGACGAAGTCACCGAACAGATGCCCCGCGACGAACTGGAGCATGCCACCCAGGTGCTCGGCCAGATCTTCCGCAAGTACCTGCTCGAACTGCAGAACGCCGAAGGCCGTACGCCGTTCTCGCCACTGCCCTGAACCGCCCTACTTCTCCGGCATCGGCATGGGGAACGGCATCACGTTGCCGCCGCCCTTGGCTTCGCTGATCTTCGCCGTGCCCAGGCGCTCGACCTCATCGATGCGCACGATCGAATGCATCGGCACAAAGCTGCGGATCACACCTTCGAACTGGCTCTTGAGTTTTTCCTCACTGGGGTCGACCACCACCTGGGTGCGCTCGCCGAAGACGAACTCTTCGATTTCCAGAAAGCCCCACAGGTCGCTCTGGAAGATCTGCTTGGCATACATCTCGAAGACCTGCCCCTGGTTGAGGAAGATCACTTTATAGATGGCGGGTTCGCGTTTGCTCATGTTTGGCGGGATAACCCATGTGTAGGAAAAGGCGCGCATCATAGCAGTGCCGGCCGCTTCGCAGGCAAGCCCACGATGGGCCGGCACAGGCCGCAAGACCCTTGATCGTTTCAGTGCTTTCGCCACTGCCATTCAAGGGTTATTCTTGAGCTCACATCCATTGCCGTCGGGCGGCTAAAAACGACCTTGAACGCACCCATAGAACCCCATCGTTTCATCCTCGAACCTTTCGAGGCCCACCGTTTCGCCAACTTGTGCGGCCAGTTCGACGAGCACCTGCGCCTGATCGAACAACGCTTGGCCATCGAGATCCGCAACCGCGGCAATCAGTTCGAACTGATCGGCGAACCCAAGACCACTTCCGCTGCTGAACAGCTGCTGCGCCGCCTCTATCGCGAGGCCAAGGCCACTGACCTGTCGCCGGAAACCGTCCATCTGTACCTGCAGGAGTCGACCGTCGAGAACATCGACAACCCGGCGGTCAACGAGGTCAGCGTCTCGTTGCGCACGCGCAAGGGCAATATTCGCCCGCGCGGCGTCAACCAGCAGCGCTACGTCAAGGAAATCCTGGCCAACGACATCAACTTCGGCGTTGGCCCGGCCGGTACTGGCAAGACTTACCTGGCCGTGGCCTGCGCCGTGGATGCCCTGGAGCGCGAACAGGTGCGCCGCATCCTGCTGGTGCGCCCGGCGGTCGAGGCGGGCGAGAAGCTCGGCTTCCTGCCCGGCGACCTGGCACAGAAGATCGACCCGTACCTGCGCCCGCTGTATGACGCGCTCTACGAAATGCTGGGCTTCGAGCACGTGGCCAAGCTGATCGAGCGCCAGGTGATCGAGATCGCCCCGCTGGCCTACATGCGTGGCCGCACCCTGAACAACAGCTTCATCATCCTCGACGAGAGCCAGAACACCACGCTTGAGCAGATGAAGATGTTCCTTACCCGCATCGGCTTCGGCTCGACTGCGGTGATCACCGGTGACATCACCCAGGTCGACCTGCCGCGTGGCACCAAGTCGGGCCTGGCGCATGTGATCGACGTGCTCAGGGACGTTCCGGGTATCAGCTTTACCCATTTCCAACCCAAAGATGTGGTTCGTCACCCACTGGTGCAACGCATCGTCGAGGCCTACGACCGCTTCGAAGGCCGTCAGGCCCAGCTAGAGGCACCCGGCAAAGATGCTTGAACTCGACCTGCAACGGGCCACGGACGCCGCCGTTCCTGATGATGCCGCCTTCCGTCGCTGGTGCGAGCTGGCCCTTCGCCAGCGCACAGCCGACTCGGAAATGACCATTCGCCTGGTCGATGAAACCGAAGGCCGCGAGCTGAACCACACCTACCGGCACAAGGACTACGCGACCAATGTGTTGTCGTTCCCCGCCGACGTGCCCGATGACCTGCTCGATATCCCATTGCTGGGCGACCTGGTGATCTGCGTGGCGGTGGTCGAGCGCGAAGCCGCCGAACAGGGCAAGGCCCTGGAGGCGCATTGGGCGCACCTGGTAATCCACGGCTGCCTGCATCTGCTCGGTTACGACCACATCGACGATGAAGAAGCCGAGGAAATGGAAGCCCTGGAACGAGAATTGCTGGCAGAACTGGGCCACCCGGACCCCTATGCCGACGACGAAACCGATTCAATCACACACTGACACTGCAAGGATCACGAGTAACCGCCATGAGCGAAGATCGATCGAGCAACGGGCAAAAGTCCTGGTTGGGTAAACTGACCCAGGCTTTTGCCCATGAGCCGAAAAACCGCCAGGAGCTCCTAGAGCTGCTGCGCGAAGCCCATCAGAACAAGCTGCTCGACAGCGAAGCGCTGACCATCGTCGAAGGCGCCATCCAGGTCGCTGACCTGCAGGTGCGCGACATCATGGTGCCGCGCTCGCAAATGATCAGCATCAAGGCCAGCCAGTCGCCTCGCGAGTTCCTGCCGGCGGTGATCGACGCCGCGCACTCGCGCTACCCGGTGATCGGCGAAAGCCACGACGATGTGCTGGGCATCCTGCTCGCCAAGGACCTGCTGCCGCTGATCCTCAAAGAGAACGGCGACAGTTTCAACATCAAGGACCTGCTGCGCCCGGCTACCTTCGTGCCCGAGTCCAAGCGCCTGAACGTGCTGTTGCGCGAGTTCCGTGCCAACCATAACCACATGGCCGTGGTCATCGACGAATACGGCGGTGTGGCGGGCCTGGTGACCATCGAAGACGTACTGGAACAGATCGTCGGCGACATCGAAGACGAGCATGACGTCGAGGAAGACAGCTACATCAAGCCGTTGCCCAGCGGCGACTTCCTGGTCAAGGCACTGACGCCGATCGAGAACTTCAACGAGTTCTTCGACAGCAGCTTCTCCGATGACGAATTCGACACCGTTGGCGGCCTGGTGATGAGCGCGTTCGGGCACCTGCCCAAGCGCAACGAAACCACCGAGATCGGCGCCTACAAGTTCCGCATTCTCAATGCCGACAGCCGGCGGGTACACTTGCTGCGCCTGACACCGATCACCCGCTAAGGACAATCATGCGTTGGATCACCCGCCCCGGCTGGCCCGGTAACCTGCTGGCCATGGCGGCCGGCGCTTCCACCCTCCTGGCCCTGGCGCCATTCGACATCTGGCCGCTGGCCCTTTTGTCCATCGCCCTGCTCTACCTTGGCCTGCGCGAGCTCAGCCCGCGCCAGGCCATGGGCCGTGGCTGGTGTTTCGGTTTCGGCCTGTACGGCGCCGGCACCTGGTGGATCTACGTCAGCATGACCACCTACGGCGGCGCCTCGCCGCTGCTGGCGATCCTGCTGCTGTTGGCGTTCTTCGCCGCCCTGGCCTGGTTCTTCGCCCTGCCCGCGTGGCTGTGGGCGCGCTGGCTGCGGCGCAATGAGGCGCCACTGGCTGATGCCTTGTGCTTCGCGGCCCTGTGGCTGCTGCAGGAGGCCTTCCGCGGCTGGTTCCTCACCGGCTTCCCTTGGCTTTATGCCGGCTACAGCCAGCTCGACGGCCCGCTGGCGGGCCTTGCGCCGCTGGGGGGTGTATGGCTGATCTCGTTCACCCTGGCGCTTAGCGCCGCGTTGCTGTGCAACTTGCCCCGCCTGCGTGCCCGGCCCTCGTTCCTGGCCGTCGCCGGCGTGCTGCTGCTGGCCCCCTGGCTACTGGGCATGGCACTCAAGGGCCACGCCTGGACCAAGCCTGTCGGCGAGCCGCTGAAGGTGGCCGCCATCCAAGGCAACGTCGCGCAGGACCTGAAGTGGGACCCGGCCCACATCGACGCCCAGCTGGCGCTGTACCGTGACATGAGCTTCACCTCAAAGCCGGTAGACCTGCTGATCTGGCCCGAAACTGCGGTACCGGTGCTCAAGGACCAGGCCCAGGGCTACATCGACGTGATGGGGCGCTTTGCCGCCGAGCGCCATTCGGCGCTGATCACCGGCGTGCCGGTGCGTGAGGTGGTGCACCACCAACGCCGCTACTACAACGGCATCACCGTAACCGGTGAAGGTGACGGCACTTACCTCAAGCAGAAGCTGGTGCCCTTCGGCGAGTACGTGCCCTTGCAGGACATGCTGCGCGGCGTGATCGAGTTCTTCAACCTGCCGATGTCGGACTTCGCCCGGGGCCCGGAAGACCAGCCGTTGCTGCAGGCCAAGGGTTACCAGATCGCACCGTACATCTGCTATGAAGTGGTCTACCCCGAGTTTGCCGCCAGCCTGGCAGCGCGCAGCGACCTGCTGCTGACGATCAGCAACGACACCTGGTTCGGCACCTCGATCGGCCCGCTGCAGCACCTGCAGATGGCACAGATGCGCGCACTGGAAGCCGGCCGCTGGATGATCCGCGCCACCAACAACGGTGTGACCGCGCTGATCGACCCGTTTGGGCGCATTACCACACAGATCCCACAGTTCCAGCCGGCGGTGCTGTATGGCGAGGTGGTGCCGATGCAGCAGCTGACGCCTTATCTGCAGTGGCGTTCGTGGCCGCTGGCGATTGTCTGTGTGCTGTTGCTCGGGTGGGCGTTGCTGGCAGGGCGGATTGCCAAGACTGTTTGACTGCGCCCTCCTTAATGACCGGCGCAGTCTTTGTAGGAGCGGCCTTGCGTCGCGAAAGGGCTGCGTAGCGGCCCCAGCGATCTTTTTTGCGCCACAGAACCTGGGGCTGCTACGCACCCCTTTCGCGACGCAAGGCCGCTCCTACAAAGACCGAGTACCTCCGAGATCAGTAGAACAACCGATACCCCACCAACCCCACCGCTTCATTAAACAACTGCCCGCTCTGCCACATCGCCCGGCTTTCCGGCAGCAACCCGGCAAACGGGCGAGCATGCTCGCGCCCGAGGAAGCCCATCGGTGCCGGCACCACGTCGAACCCTGCCTGCTCGAAGCTCCAGCGCGAACGCTGCATATGCCAGGCCTGCGTCACCACGACCACCCGGCGAATACCCAGCGGCTGCAGAATGTCTGCCGAGAACCGGGCATTTTCCCAAGTGGTGCGGCTGGCCTGCTCTTGCCATTTCACCTCAACCGCAAAATCCTCACGCAAGCGATCGGCCATCAACCGCGCTTCACTGGGCGGTGTGCCATAGTGCAAGCCACCACTGGTCAGCACCGGCAAACCCGAGGCCTTGGCCAGCCGTGCGGCAAAGCGCATGCGCTCAAGGGCCGTTGCGGTGGGCTGGTCATCGCCACCCCAGGCCGGGTCACCGCGCTCGCGCCCTGCGCCCAGCACGACAATGGCATCCGCCCTGCCCGCAAGGCCCGCCCATTCGCTGACAGCCAGCGGCGGCTCGGTCTCCAGCAGGCGCGCCGATTCCTGCACGGCAAGCGGCAGGCTCATCAGCCACAAGCTGCCAAGGCCCACGGCGAAGCACAGCCCGGCCAGCCGTGGGCGCCGCTTGCGCAGCCACCACGCCGCCAACAGCAGCAGCAAGAGGACGCCAGGCGGCATCAGCCATTGTTTGATGAAGAATCGGATCGGCATCGGCCACACCTCCATGGAAGGCGTGCAGCCTAAGAGGATCGACGCCGGGCAACAAGTGTGCGGCCGGCGACGATCGTGAGAAGTGTAGTGAAGAACCGGCGCGCGATGGCCTGCGGCTGGCGTCCTGAACGGCTAACGATGTGGCAGCGTCCTGGATCTCGCCGTGCTGGCGGGGCGTTTCTTGTCCTTGAGCCAGATGACCTTGGCCGATGTCGGCTCCGCTTGCGGGTAACTGCCGGCACAGGCATTTTGGCGCTCCGGGAGGGTGTCCAGGTACGCCTTGATCACTTCGAACTCTGCGTGGCTAAGGCCACGCAACTCCAGCTCGGCTGGCATCTCGTCGCGCAATCTCACCGATGTCCTGGCAACTTCCAGCGCCAGGCCAAGGCGGTCGATCAGGCGTTCGTAAAGCTCCGGTTTGATTGCGGGTAGCTGCGTCTCTCCCATCCGTTCACCTCATTGAAGGTCAGAATATCTCCCCCCACATCTGAGCTTAGCGTCACTCTAAAAAGCAGCCGTTTGCCGCGACCAGCGGCCATTAGCAATCAAGGTTTCCCACGATGCGCGGCGCTGCTGTATGCTACGGCGTTCACTCTAAACGACACCGGAGTACCGGTTGCAGCGAGGTTCCGCTGCCTGGAACAAGGTCTCTTCTCTCTCAGCCAAAAGTAGCCATGCACGAACAATACACGCCCCGTGATATCGAAGCCGCCGCCCAGAACTTCTGGGACGAGCAACAATCGTTCGCTGTTACCGAACAGCCAGGCAAAGACACTTACTATTGCCTATCGATGTTCCCGTACCCGAGCGGCAAGCTACACATGGGCCACGTGCGCAACTACACCATCGGTGACGTGATTGCCCGCTACCAGCGCATGCTGGGCAAAAACGTCCTGCAGCCGATGGGCTGGGACGCCTTCGGCATGCCCGCGGAAAACGCGGCGATGAAAAACAACGTCGCCCCGGCCAAGTGGACATACGAAAACATCGACTACATGAAGACCCAGCTCAAGAGCCTGGGCCTGGCCATCGACTGGGCACGTGAAGTCACCACCTGCAAGCCGGACTACTACCGCTGGGAACAGTGGCTGTTCACCCGCCTGTTCGAAAAGGGCGTCATCTACCGCAAGAACGGTACCGTCAACTGGGACCCGGCCGACCAGACCGTGCTCGCCAACGAGCAGGTCATCGACGGCCGCGGCTGGCGTTCGGGCGCGCTGATCGAAAAGCGCGAAATCCCGATGTACTACTTCCGCATCACCGACTATGCAGACGAGCTGCTGGAAAGCCTCGACGAGTTGCCGGGCTGGCCTGAACAGGTCAAGACCATGCAGCGCAACTGGATCGGCAAGTCGCGCGGCATGGAAGTGCAGTTCCCGTTCGACCAGGCCAGCATCGGCCACGAAGGCACCCTCAAGGTCTTCACCACCCGCCCCGACACACTGATGGGCGCCACCTACGTCGCAGTCGCCGCCGAACACCCGCTGGCCACCCAGGCCGCCCAGGGCAACCCGGCGCTGCAGGCGTTCATCGACGCGTGCAAGAGCGGTAGCGTCGCCGAGGCCGACATGGCCACCCAGGAGAAGAAGGGCATGCCCACTTCCCTGTTCGTCGACCACCCGCTGACCGGCGAGAAGCTGCCGGTGTGGGTCGCCAACTACGTATTGATGCATTACGGCGATGGCGCGGTGATGGCCGTGCCGGCCCACGACGAGCGCGACTTCGAGTTCGCCCACAAGTACAACCTGCCGGTCAAGGCCGTGGTGCGCACCAGCGCTGGCGATGACGTCGGCAACGAGTGGCTGGCCGCCTATGGCGAGCATGGCCAGCTGATCAACTCCGGCGAGTTCGACGGCCTGGACTTCGCCGGCGCCTTCGACGCCATCGAGGCCGCCCTGATCCGCAAGGACCTCGGCAAGTCGCGTACCCAGTTCCGCCTGCGCGACTGGGGCATCAGCCGTCAGCGCTACTGGGGCTGCCCGATCCCGATCATCCACTGCCCGTCCTGCGGCGACGTGCCGGTACCGGAAGACCAACTGCCGGTCACCCTGCCGGAGAACGTGGTACCGGACGGCGCCGGCTCGCCACTGGCGCGCCTGCCAGAATTCTACGAATGCACCTGCCCGAAATGCGGCACCGCGGCCAAGCGCGAAACCGATACCATGGACACCTTCGTCGAGTCGTCCTGGTACTTCGCCCGCTACGCCTCGCCAAACTACGATCAGGGCCTGGTCGACCCGAAAGCGGCCAACCACTGGCTGCCGGTCGACCAGTACATCGGCGGCATCGAGCATGCGATCCTGCACCTGCTGTACGCGCGCTTCTTCCACAAGCTGATGCGTGACGAAGGCCTGGTCACGTCGAACGAGCCGTTCAAGAACCTGCTGACCCAGGGCATGGTGGTCGCCGAGACCTACTACCGCGTCGCCAGCAACGGTGGCAAGGACTGGTTCAACCCGGCCGACGTCGAAATCGAGCGTGACGCCAAGGCCAAGATCATTGGTGCGCGGCTGAAGACCGACGGCCTGCCGGTGGAAATCGGCGGCACCGAGAAGATGTCGAAGTCGAAGAACAACGGCGTCGACCCGCAATCGATGATCGAAGCCTACGGCGCCGACACTTGCCGCCTGTTCATGATGTTCGCCTCGCCACCAGACATGAGCCTGGAGTGGTCCGACTCCGGCGTCGAAGGTGCAAGCCGCTTCCTGCGCCGTGTCTGGCGCCTGGCCCAGGGCCACGTCAACCAGGGCCTGCCGGGCACGCTGGATGTCGCCGCGCTGGACGACGCGCAAAAAACCATCCGTCGCGCCATCCATGCCGCCATCAAGCAGGCCAGCACCGACGTGGGCCAGTACCACAAGTTCAACACCGCCATTGCCCAGGTGATGACCGTGATGAACGTGCTGGAAAAGGCCCCGCAAGCCACCGAACAGGACCGCGCCCTGCTGCAGGAAGGCCTGGAAGCCGTGACGCTGCTGCTGGCACCGATCACCCCGCACATCTCCCACGAACTGTGGAAGGCGCTGGGCCACGACCAGGCGGTCATCGATGCTGGCTGGCCAGCGGTCGACGAGAGCGCGCTGGTGCAGGACAGCATCGTCCTGGTGGTACAGGTCAACGGCAAGCTGCGTGGCCAGGTCGAAATGCCGGCCGCCGCCAGCCGCGAGGAAATCGAAGCCGCCGCCCGCAGCAACGAGAATGTCCTGCGCTTCATCGATGGCCTGACCATCCGCAAGGTCATCGTGGTGCCGGGCAAGCTGGTCAACATCGTCGCCAATTGATGGCACGCCCGCCCGCAGCCACTGCGGGCGGGCGGTACAGGCCCAAGAGGGAGCAACAACATGATCAAACGCAATCTGCTGGTAATCGGCCTGGCCGTTTTGCTCAGCGCCTGCGGTTTCCAGCTGCGCGGCACTGGCTCTACCGAGCTGAGTGTCAAGGAGATGGACGTCAGTGCACGTAATGCCTATGGCGAAACCGTGACCGAACTGCGCCAGGTGCTGGAGCGCAGCGGCGTCAACGTGCACGCCGGCGCACCGTACCGCCTGGTCCTGACCAACGAGCAGGAAAACCAGCGCGCCGCGACCTACAGCGGTGGCAGCCGCTCGGCCGAGTACGAGCTGACCACGGTGCTGAACTACAGCATCCAGGGCCTGAACAACCTGGAACTGCTCAGCGACAAGCTGGAAGTGCGCAAGATCTACGTGCGTGACGCCTCCAACATCACCGGTTCCGAGCAGGAAGCCAATCGGGCACGTGAAGAAATGCGCCGCGACCTGGTCAACGCCATGGTTGTACGCCTGCAAATGCTGACCCCGGCCCAACTGGACGAGCTGCAGGTCAAAGCCGACGAACGCGCCAAGGCCGAAGCCGACGCGCTGGAAGCGGCCCGCAGCCAGCAGGCTGAAACGCCGCAGCAGTCGCCACTGGAAGTTCCGGGCAACTGAGCCCGCGCGGGGCACCCCGGTGCCCCGCCTGTTTCCAATGAAACTCGCCCCCGCCCAACTCAACAAGCACCTGCAAGGCGCCCTGGCACCGGTCTACGTGGTCAGTGGCGACGACCCGTTGCTGTGCCAGGAAGCCGCCGATGCCATCCGTGGCGCCGCACGCCAGCAGGGTTTCGACGAACGCCAGGTGTTCAGCGCCGACGCCAATTTCGACTGGGGCACCCTGCTTCAGGCCGGTGCCAGCCTTTCCCTGTTCGCCCAGCGCCGCCTGCTGGAACTGCGCCTGCCCTCTGGCAAACCCGGGGACAAGGGCGCCGCCGCGTTAATGGAGTACTGCGCCAACCCGGCCGAGGACACGCTGCTGCTGATCAGCCTGCCCAAGCTCGACGGCAGCGCGCAGAAGACCAAATGGGGCAAGGCCCTGATCGAAGGCGCCCACTGCCAGTTCATCCAGATCTGGCCGGTAGATGCCCACCAGCTACCCCAGTGGATCAACCAGCGGCTGTCACAGGCGGGCCTTTCGGCGCAGCGTGATGCGGTCGACCTGATTGCCGCACGCGTCGAAGGCAACCTGCTGGCCGCCGCCCAGGAAATCGAAAAGCTCAAGCTGCTGGCCGAGGGTAACCAGATCACCGTGGAGACCGTGCAGTCGGCAGTCGCCGACAGCGCCCGCTTCGATGTCTTCGGGCTGGTCGATGCCATTCTCAATGGCGAAGCCGCGCATGCCCTGCGCATGCTCGAAGGGCTGCGCGGTGAAGGCGTGGAGCCACCGGTGATTCTGTGGGCACTGGCCCGCGAGCTGCGGCAACTGGCCGGGCTGGCTCAGCAGTTCAGCCAGGGCGTACCGCTGGACAAAGCCTTCAGCCAAGCACGACCACCGGTGTGGGATAAACGCCGCCCGCTGGTCAGCAAAGCACTGCAGCGCCTTTCCGCGCAGCGTTGGGCCCAGCTGTTGCAGGATGCCCAACGTATCGATGCGCAGATCAAAGGGCAGGCCGAGGGGTCGCCTTGGACCGGGCTGGCGCGGCTTTCGTTGTTGATGGCGGGGCAGCGATTGGCGCTTCCTTCGCAATAGCCGGGCGCGCTGCGCGCGCCTTTCGCGACGCAAGGCCGCCCCTACGAGCGTCGCGTACTGCCACCCATAAACACAATCAATTGGCCCGTAGTAGCCCTGGGGCCTACAGTGCGCCCCGAAAGCCACCCATCGGGAACCTGCACCATGAGCAAAAAGCCGAAAAAGCACGGCCCCAACAAGGCCAAGTCGATCGTCGCCCAGCCCCTGTTCCGCTGCCGCCAGGAACAACCAGACAAGGGCAAAGGCAGCTACCGCCGCGAAGCCTTCCAATCGAGAGATTGGGAGGCTTCTTACTTTTTGGCCGCATGAAAGCATCGAAAGCGCAGGCATGGTATGGTCGGCACCTGACCTGAAATTCTGGATCTGTGCATGCTCTTCAGTCTTCTCCCCCGTTGGAAATCCCGTCAGCTGATCGCGGCCTCCAGCTTCATCCTGCTCGTCGCCTGTGCGGAAAAGCCCACCGCCGCCGATGCCTTGCCGCTGGCCCCTGCCCAGCCCGCTCCAGTGGTGAACCTGCCCGGTGCAACGCCCGACGCCAGCACTGAGATCCAACCCCTGCAAACCTTCGCGCAATGGCAGGCTGGCTTCCGCCAACAAGCGCTGCAGGCCGGTATTTCGCCCAACACCTTCGACCGTGCATTCCTCGGTGTTACCCCCGACCTGGACGTGATCAAGGCCGACCGCAGCCAGCCTGAGTTCAGCCGGCCGGTGTGGGAGTACCTTGAAGGCGCCCTGTCGCCACTGCGTGTGCGCAACGGCAAGAAACTGCTGGAGCAGAATGCAGAGCTGCTGACCCGACTCGAACAGCGCTATGGCGTGGATCGCCAGGTGCTGGTTTCGGTCTGGGGCATGGAAAGCAACTTCGGCCAGTTCCAGGGCAGCAAGTCGGTCATTCGCTCGCTGGCGACCCTGGCCTACGAAGGCCGCCGCCCGCAGTTCGCCCAGGACCAACTGATTGCCGCCCTGCAGATCCTGCAGAACGGTGACATCCAGCCGGAGGCCATGCGCGGTTCGTGGGCCGGTGCAATGGGCCAGACCCAGTTCATTCCGACTACCTACAACACCCATGCGGTGGATTTCGACGGCGATGGCCGCCGGGACATCTGGAACAGCACCCCGGACGCCCTGGCCTCGACCGCGCACTACCTGCAAAGCTCCGGCTGGAAGCGTGGCCAACCCTGGGGCTTTGAAGTGCAGGTGCCGGCAGGTTTCGACTTCTGGCTGGCGGATGGTTCGCTGCGCAAGCCGGTGAGCGAGTGGCTGCAACTGGGCGTGACACTGCCAGCCGGCACCCAACTGCCCGCCAACAGCAATCAGCTGTCCGCCGCCCTGCTGCTGCCTGCGGGCGCTCGCGGCCCGGCGTTCCTGGTACTGGACAACTTCCGCGCGATCCTCAAGTACAACAACTCATCGTCCTATGCCCTGGCAGTGAGCCTGTTGGGTGATCGGTTCTCAGGCTGGGGATTCATTGCCGGCAGCTGGCCGAAAGAGGACCTGCCCCTGAGCCGCAGCGAACGCATGGAGCTGCAGCACCTGCTCAATGCCAGCGGGCATGACGCGGGCAATGCCGACGGCATCATTGGCGCCAATACCCGCAAGGCCATTCGCACCGCCCAGCAGGGGTTGGGTTGGCCGGCGGATGGGTATCCGACGCACAAGCTGCTTGAGAGCTTGCGTCAGCGTTGAGGCAGTTGGGGCTGCGCCGCAGCCCCATCAAGCCCTGAACAGATCCTGCTGCAACACCAGGCTCATCTTCTCGCTGTCCAGCACCACCTCGGCTCCCAGCGGCAAGCACACATTCGGGTCACAATGCCCACTGCGCCACCCGGCCAGCACAGGCACACCCAGCGGCCCGAAAATGTCCTGCAGCAACGGCGTCATAGCCGCCACGGTAATACCGGCGAAATCCCCCACCAGCACCCCCTTCACCCCTGCAAGCTTGCCCGCCAGGCGTAACTGGGTCAGCAAACGGTCCACGCGAAACAGCGGCTCGTTGACGTCTTCGATGAACAAGATGCAGCCCTGCGTATCGATCTGGGCCACAGTGCCCAGGGTCGCACCCAGCATCGACAGGTTGCCGCCCAACAAACGCCCGCTGGCAACACCCGGCACTACGCAGCTCAGGGCAAAGTCTGCCGGATGAGCGATCGCGTCCCCCGCCCCTACCTGCCCCATCAACTGGGCCACCAGCGACGACTCGGTCGGTTGCTGCTTGGCACCTAGCAGGTCGGCATTGAGCATCGCCCCATGAAAGGTAATCAACCCGGTCTTGCGGTAGATGGCCGTGTGCAGCGCGGTGATGTCGCTGTAGCCGATCAGCGGCTTGGGATTACGCCGAATGAGCTCAAAATCGAGCCTATCGAGCAAACGCATGCTGCCGTACCCCCCGCGCATGCACACAATCGCATCGATGGCTGGATCGGCGAAGGCATCGTGAAGGTCCTGCAGCCTTTGCTGATCGGTACCTGCGAGGTAACCCTGGGCCTCTTCCACCCCCGGGTAGATACGGCAACGGTAGCCACGCCCGGCAAACCATTGGCTGGCCTTTTGCGCATCCAGCCGTGCCGGACCGGCCGGGGCGACGATGGCAAAGCAGGCATTGCCTGGCAGTGCAACAGGTAGGCGTGACTCGGTGCGTTCAGTGCAGTACATCGTGCAACTCCTTGCAGGTATAGGGCCGCCCAAATCTAAATACGCAAGGCTTTCCAACACAGTAGGAAAAAAGCCTAAACAAAAATGCCGATGCCGCCTTTCGGCGCGCATCGGCATGTGTGGCTCAGACCAGGCTCAGAGCTTGATCTTGGCTTCGTGAGCCTGCTGGTCGGCATGGTACGAAGAACGCACCAGCGGGCCGGAGGCGACGTTCTTGAAGCCCATCTTGTAGCCTTCCTCGGCGAACCAGGCGAAGGTGTCGGGGTGCACGAAACGCTGCACCGGCAAGTGGCTGCGCGACGGCTGCAGGTACTGGCCGAGGGTCAGCATGTCGATCTCATGCTCGCGCATGCGCTGCATCACTTCGATGACTTCTTCGTCGGTCTCACCCAGGCCGAGCATCAGGCCCGATTTGGTCGGCACGTGCGGCACCATCTGCTTGAACTTCTGCAGCAGGTCCAGCGACCAATCGTAGTCCGAACCGGGGCGCGCTGCCTTGTAAAGGCGCGGTACGGTTTCCAGGTTGTGGTTGAACACATCCGGCGGCTCTTGCGCGGTGATCTGCAGGGCGACATCCATACGACCACGGTAGTCCGGGACCAAAGTTTCCAGCTGCACGCCCGGCGACAAGGCGCGGATCTCGCGAATGCAGTCGGCGAAGTGCTGGGCACCACCGTCACGCAGGTCGTCGCGGTCTACCGAGGTGATCACCACGTACTTCAGGCGCAGGTCGGCGATGGCGACCGCGAGGTTTTTCGGCTCATCGACGTCCAGTGCCTTCGGTCGGCCGTGGCCAACGTCGCAGAATGGGCAACGACGGGTGCAGATGTCACCCATGATCATGAAGGTCGCGGTACCGCCAGAGAAGCACTCGCCCAGGTTCGGGCAGGAGGCCTCTTCGCAGACGCTGTGCAGCTTGTGCTTGCGCAGCAGTTGCTTGATGCGGTCTACCTCGGGCGAAACCGGGATGCGCACACGGATCCAGTCGGGTTTCTTCGGCAGCTCATCGGTGGGGATGATCTTCACCGGGATGCGCGCCACCTTGTCGGCGCCACGCAGTTTGACCCCAGCTTCCACCTTCTTCGGCGCAGTGCGCGGGGTGGCATCCAGGGTAGGTATCAGGTTCGGCACGGCTTCTTGCACAGTTGTCATATTCAGTCGATTCCGCCCGTGAGGGTCGTCTGCTCAGCGTAGTCGAGGTGCTTGACCAGCTGTCCGCGCAGCCTTGTCCTGACCTCGTTGAGTTCGATCGGGCCTGCCTGATCGCGTAGCTGGGTCATGGCCAGCCCCGCATAGCCGCAGGGGTTGATTCGGCGGAATGGCGCAAGGTCCATGTCCACGTTCAGGGCAAGGCCGTGGAAAGAACGGCCGTTGCGGATTCGCAGGCCGAGGGAGGCGATCTTCGCTCCATCGACATAGACACCCGGGGCGTCGGGCTTGGCCGCGGCCTGGACATCGTAACTGGCAAGCAGGTCGATCAGCGCCTGCTCGATGCGGCTGACCAGCTCACGTACACCAAACCCCAGCCGCCGTACATCCAGCAGCAGGTAAGCCACCAACTGCCCGGGGCCGTGATAGGTCACCTGGCCACCGCGGTCGGTCTGCACCACCGGGATATCGCCCGGGATCAGCAGGTGCTCGGCCTTGCCAGCCTGGCCCTGGGTAAAGACCGAAGGGTGTTCGACCAGCCAGATTTCGTCCTGGCTGTCGGGCCCACGCTGCTCGGTAAAGCGACGCATGGCTTCCAGCACCGGTTCATAGGGCTGCAGGCCGAGATCGCGAAAACCGAGACAGGCGGACATCAGAGCACCATTTTCACGATGCCGGTAGCACGCAGGGCGCTATTGATATCGTGCAACTGATCCTCGCTGGTGGCAACGATGTGCAGTTGCACCGTGGTGTACTTGCCTTCCTTGCTCTGGCGCTCGGCCAAGGTCTGCATGTCGACCTCAGCATATTTCTTCAAGATCTCGATGACCGTGTCCTTGAAATTGACCACGGTGTCACCGATCACCTTGATCGGGTAATCAGCGCAGGGGAATTCGATCTTGTGCGACTTGACGTCAGGTTCGCTCATGGCGGAAACGGCCTCGTAAGCCGTGGCAACAACAACGCTCCCGCATGCACAGCGGGAGCGTGGCAGGTCACGTTATCAGTTGAACAACCCGTAGAAGAATAGACGGATGCTATCCCACATACGGCGGAAGAAACCACCTTCCTCGACGCCATCGAGGGCGATCAGGTCGGCGCTGTGAACCACGTTCTCGTCCAGTTTGACTTCCACTTTGCCGATCACGTCACCTTTGGCGATCGGCGCGGTGAGCTGCGGGTTCATGGTCATCGAAGCTTGCAAGCGCTTCAATTGGCCTTTAGGCATAGTCATGGTCAGGTCGTTGGCCAGGCCCGCCTTGACTTGGCTGGTGGCGCCCTTCCAGACCGGGGCCTGGGTCAGCTCGGTGCCCTTCTGGTAGAAGGTCTGGGTTTCGAAGAAGCGGAAGCCGTAGGTCAGCAGCTTCTGGGTCTCGGCGGCACGGGACTGCTCGCTGTTGGTGCCGAACACCACGGCGATCAGGCGCTGGCCGTCACGTACGGCCGAAGCCACCATGCAGTAACCGGCTTCGTCGGTGTGGCCGGTCTTCAGGCCATCGACGGTCTTGTCGCGCCACAGCAGCAGGTTGCGGTTGGGCTGCTTGATGTTGTTCCAGAAGAACTCTTTCTGCGAGTAGATCGCATAGTGGGCCGGGTCGACGTCAATGATCGCACGCGCCAGCAGGGCCATGTCATGCGCCGAGGAGTAGTGCTCCGTGTTCGGCAGGCCGGTCGGGTTCATGAAGTGGCTGTTGGACATGCCGAGGTCGGCGGCTGTCTTGTTCATCATGTCGGCGAAGGCGTCTTCGCTGCCGGCGATGTGCTCGGCCAGGGCGACCGAAGCATCGTTACCCGACTGGATGATGATGCCGTGCAGCAGGTCGCTGACCGTGACCTGGCTGCCGACCTTGATGAACATGCGCGAACCGCCGGTACGCCAGGCGTTTTCGCTGACGGTAACCGGATCGTTTTCACCGATCTGGCCACGGCGAATGTCCAGGGTGGCGATGTAGGCGGTCATCAGCTTGGTCAGGCTGGCCGGTGGCAGGCGCTCGTCACCGTTGTTCTCGACCAGCACGTTGCCGCTGGACGCGTCCATGAGTACGTAGGACTTGGCTGCCAGTTGCGGTGGTGCCGGCATCATTTGCTCTGCCGCGAAAGCAGCAGGCGTGATCATCAGCAGTACGGGCAGGCAAAGTCGTTTGGCAAGGTTGGTGATGTTCATCCGTCTCTCGAAAATCGCTAATGGTCTGAGATGTTCCCTGGGCCACGTCGTGTACCCAGCGCCAGTCAGTCTAGTTTTAAGGCCTTGGGCCGTGCCCACGAAGTGCGGCTTTATGTCGCTGCGGGCAAAAACGGCCATTGTACATGCGCGCGCCCGGCAATTCATGACAAAACCGACAGTTTGGTGTAGCGCGCTTCGCGGGTAAACCGCTTGGGTTTACCCGCGAAGAAGCCGACTCGGTCAGTCAGCTGTGACCAGCTTGGCCTGCCCCAAGTTCGCCAGGCGAATGCTGTCTTGCGCCTGCTGGATCTCACCTTGGCTGCCGATCGGCCCCAGACGCACGCGGTGCAGCGTCTGCTGGTTACGCACGATAGAGCTGATGAACACCGGTGCGCTGACCATGGTGCTCAGCTTCGAACGCAGCAACTCGGCGGCGTCCGGGTTGGCGAAGGCGCCCACCTGCAGGAAGCTGCCGCCGTTGCCCGCCGGCACATTGTTGCCGCCGACTTGCACGGGCACGACAGGCGCCGCGTGCTGCTGCGGTGGCGGGGTCCACTGCTCGACGCGGCCGGTGCTGGCCGGGATCGACTGGGTCTGCGCGACCTGAGGCTCCTTCAGCACCAACGGTGGCTGTTGGCCACGCTGGGCCCACCATTGTTGCGGGTCGATGCCTTCGACGCGCACATGCGCGGTGCCGATTTCGGCGTAGCCGAGCTTTTTCGCCGCTGCGTACGACAAGTCGATGATGCGGTCGGAATAGAACGGGCCACGGTCGTTGACCCGCAGGACCACGCTGCGGCCGTTGGCCAGGTTGGTCACCCGCACGTAGGCCGGCAGCGGCAAGGTCTTGTGCGCGGCGCTCATGCCGTACAGGTCATAGAGCTCGCCGTTGGCGGTGTTCTGCCCGTGGAACTTGGTGCCATACCACGACGCGGTACCCTCGGCGCGGTAGTTGCGCGATTCCTGCATCGGGTAGTAGGTCTTGCCCAGCACCGTGTACGGGTTGGCCTTGTAGTTGCCGGTGTGCACCGTCGGCGTGGCGTCGGGGATCTTGTTCACATCCACGTCCCACCACGGCGCACCGTCCTTGTGGGCACGGTTGATGTCCAGCCCGGGCTGCGTGCGCACGGTGTTACCGCTGCTTTGCGGGGTCGGGCGGCTGGAAGAACAGCTGGCCAGGGCCACGCCGACGGCGAGGCAGGTCAGCAGCTTGAAAGCGTTGGTAGAGATGATTGCGCGCATTACTTGACGCCCCGTGCTTGGACCAGCTGTTCCGAAAGCTGATGCACCGCCATGGCATACATCACGCTGCGGTTGTAGCGAGTGATCGCGTAGAAGTTCTTCAGGCCCATCCAGTACTCGGGGCCGTTTTCGCCCTCCAGGCGGAAGGCGGTAACCGGCAGATCATCGCGCAGCGCATCATGACTTGACCAGCCCAGCGCCCGCAACTCCCCGACCGTCTTCACCGGCTCGATACCGGTGGTCAGGCCTTCGTCGGCCCGCTCGCCCTGCACCATGGCACGACTGACCACGCCCTCGCCGGCCACCCAGCCATGGCGCTTGAAGTAGCTGGCGACACTGCCGATGGCATCGTCCGGGTTGTTCCAGATATTGATGTGACCATCGCCGTCGAAGTCCACGGCATAGTTGCGGAAACTGCTCGGCATGAACTGCGGCAGGCCCATGGCACCGGCGTAGGAACCCTTGAGCGTGAGCGGGTCAAGCTGCTCTTCGCGGGCCAGCAGCAGGAACTCGCGCAACTCCTTGCGGAAGAATTCGGCCCGCGGCGGGTAGTCGAAGCCCAGCGTCGACAGGGCGTCGATCACCCGGTAATTGCCGGTATTGCGGCCAAAGAAGGTCTCTACGCCGATGATCGAGACGATGACTTGCGCCGGCACCCCGTATTCCTGCTCGGCACGGGCCAGCACCGCTTCGTGCTGGCGCCAGAAGTCCACACCGCGGGCGATGCGCGCGTCGGTGATGAACATCGGCCGGTAGTCCTTCCACGGTTTGACCCGTTCGGCCGGCCGCGAGATGGCATCGAGGATCGACTGCTTACGCTGCACTTCGCGGAACACGCCGGTCAGCTGCTCACTGGCAAAGCCATAGTCACGGGCCATTTCGCCAACGAACTCGGCCACCTGGGGCGAGCCATCGTAGTCGCCCGCATGGGCCAGCTGGACAGCGCCGAACAGGCCCACCGCACCGATCCACGGCGTACAACGGGCAGCCCAGTTACGCACTGCTTGCATTAAATTCTTCACCTTATTCAAACCTGTGCGATCCATTTGCGGTGCGTATGGATCGACATCAGAACGCCAAACGCTGACAGCAGCGTCACCAACGAAGTTCCGCCATAGCTGATGAAGGGCAGCGGCACGCCCACCACGGGCAGAAGGCCGCTGACCATACCGATATTGACGAACACGTATACAAAGAAAGTCATCGTCAGGCTGCCCGCCAGCAGCTTGCCGAACAGGGTCTGCGCCTGGGCCGTGATCATCAGCCCGCGGCCGATCAGCAGCAGGTAGACGATCAGCAGCAGGCAGATGCCGACCAGGCCGAACTCCTCACCCAGCACCGCAATGATGAAGTCGGTGTGGCTCTCGGGCAAAAAGTCCAAGTGCGACTGGGTGCCCAGCAGCCAGCCCTTGCCAAAGACGCCGCCCGAGCCGATCGCGGCCTTGGACTGGATGATGTTCCAGCCGGTGCCCAGCGGGTCGCTTTCCGGGTCGAGGAAGGTCAGCACGCGCTGCTTCTGGTAGTCGTGCATGACGAAGAACCACATGGCCACCGCCACTGGCACCGCGGCGGCCACCACGCTGACGATCCAGCGCCAGCGCAGCCCCCCCATGAACAGCACGAAGGCACCGGAGGCGAGAATCAGCAGCGCCGTGCCCAGGTCAGGCTGGCGGACGATCAGAATGAACGGCACGCCGATCAGCACCAGGCTGATCGCCACATGCTTGAGGTGCGGCGGCAAGGTGCGCTTGGACAGGTACCAGGCGATGGTCGCCGGCATGATGATCTTCATGAACTCCGAGGGCTGGAAGCGGATCACCCCCGGGATGTTGATCCAGCGCGTCGCGCCCATTGCGTTGTGGCCCATGACGTCCACGACCACCAGCAACAGCACCCCCGTCAGGTAGGCCAACGGCACCCAGCGCGCCATGAAACGCGGCTCCAGCTGGGCGATGACGAACATCGACACCAGGCCGATGCCGAACGAGGTGGCCTGCTTGAGCAGCAGGTCCCAGTTCTTGCCACTGGCCGAATAGAGCACGAACAGGCTGCCGGCCGCGAGGGCCAGCAAAATGACCAGCAACGGTCCGTCGATATGAATGCGCTGCAGAAAACTGGCGCGCCGACGCATCACATCCTCGCTGGAGAGCATGCGATCGAAATTGTTCATCACAGGGCCGATTCCTGGGTAACGGTGGCGGGAGCGAACTCGGTCTTGAGCCGGCCGTGCTCGTCGAGCAACCAGGCGTCCATGATCTGGCGCACCACCGGTGCGGCGACGCCAGAGCCTGACTCGCCGTTCTCGACCATCACCGAAATCACGATCTTCGGGTCATCGGCCGGTGCAAAGGCGACGAACAAGGCGTGGTCGCGGTGGCGTTCCTGAAGTTTGTTGCGGTCGTATTTTTCGCCTTGCTTGATCGCCACCACCTGGGCGGTACCGCTCTTGCCGGCGATACGGTACTGGGCGCCAACCGCAGCCTTGCGCGCGGTACCCCGTGCGCCATGCATCACCTGCTCCATGCCATGGGTAACCTTGGCCCAGTCGGACTTGTCCCGCAGGATGATGTTTTCCATGGGGTTGTCGTCCACCGGTGGCTGGCCTTCGATGGTCTTGGCCAGGTGCGGGCGGTTCCACACGCCTTTGTTGGCGATCAACGCGGTGGCCTGGGCAAGCTGCAGCGGCGTGGCCTGCATGTAGCCCTGGCCGATACCGAGAATCAGGGTTTCACCGGGGAACCAGGCCTGGCGACGGGTGGCGCGCTTCCATTCACGCGACGGCATGAGCCCGGAGGACTCTTCGAACATGTCGAGGGACACCTTCTGGCCAATGCCGAACTTGTTCATGTAGGTGGACAGGCGGTCGATGCCCATCTTGTGGGCAAGGTCGTAGAAGTAGGTGTCGTTGGAGCGCATGATCGCGGTATCCAGGTCGACCCAGCCATCGCCAGAGCGGTTCCAGTTACGGTACTTGTGATCGTAATTGGGCAACTGGTAATAGCCTGGGTCGAACACCCGGCTGCCGGCATTGACAACGCCACTGTCCAGGCCGGCGATGGCCACCGCCGGCTTGATGGTCGAGCCGGGCGGGTACAGCCCGCGCAACACGCGGTTGAACAGCGGCCGGTCGATCGAATCACGCAGTTCGGCATAGGCCTTGAAGCTGATGCCGGTGACGAACAGGTTGGGGTCGAAGCTCGGCTGGCTGACCATTGCCAGCACCTCACCCGTGCGCGGATCGAGCGCAACTACCGCGCCGCGCCGGCCGCCCAGGGCCGCTTCGGCGGCTTCCTGCAGCTTGATGTCCAGGCTCAGGACGATGTCCTTGCCCGGCTTCGGGTCGGTACGCTTGAGCACCCGCAGCACCCGGCCGCGGGCGTTGGTCTCGACTTCTTCGTAACCGACCTGGCCGTGCAGGGCATCTTCGTAGAAGCGCTCGATACCGGTCTTGCCGATATGGTGCGTGCCGCTGTAATTCACCGGGTCCAGGGTTTTCAGCTCTTTCTCGTTGATGCGCCCGACATACCCCACCGAGTGCGCGAAGTGTGCACCCTGCGGATAGTGCCGCACCAACTGCGCGACCACTTCCACGCCCGGCAGGCGGAACTGGTTCACTGCCACACGGGCAATCTGCTCTTCGTTGAGCTCGAACAGGATGGGCACCGGCTCGAACGGCCGGCGGCCTTGGCGCATGCGTTTTTCGAAGAGGGCGCGGTCGTCCGCTGTCAGCTCCAGCACTTCGACGATGTTGTCCAGCACCACCTGCCAGTCCCCTGCGCGTTCACGGGTCATGGACAGGCTGAAGCTGGGCCGGTTATCGGCGATGATCACCCCGTTTCGGTCGAAGATCAGCCCGCGGGTCGGCGGGATCGGCTGCACATGCACCCGGTTGTTCTCCGACAGCGTCGAGTGGTAGTCGTACTGGATGATCTGCAGGTAATACAGCCGCGCGATCAAGACGCAGATAAGCAGCATGATCGCCACCGCGCCGACCACGACGCGGTTACGCACCAGGCGGGCGTCTTTCTCGTGGTCCTTGAGACGGATCGGCTGCGACATCGGACTGCTTACAGGCTCATTTGTGGTAAGGATGCCCGGACAACACGGTCCAGGCGCGGTAGATCTGCTCGCCGATGAGTATCCTTACCAACGGGTGCGGCAACGTCAGCGGCGACAGCGACCAGCGTTGCTCGGCGCGCGCGCAGACCTCAGGCGCCAGCCCTTCCGGGCCGCCAACCATCAAATTCACCGTGCGCGCATCCAGGCGCCAGCGGTCCAGCTCGGTCGCCAGTTGCTCGGTGCTCCAGGGCTTGCCATGGACCTCGAGGGTAACGATGCGTTCCCCAGGCTGCACCTTGCTCAGCATGGCCTCGCCCTCCTGACGGATCAGGCGAGCGACGTCGGCATTCTTGCCACGGGTATTCAGCGGGATTTCCACCAGCTCGAGCGACAGCTCCGGGGGCAGGCGCTTGGCATATTCATGCCAACCGTCCTCGACCCACTTGGGCATGCGCGAGCCGACCGCGATCAGGCGCAGACGCACGACGCTTCCTTATTCCCGGTCTTTGATCTTGTCATCGAAGTAGGCGCTGACGTTTTCCGGGCTGTGATGCTTGGCATCAACAGCACGGCTCTGCTCGGCACCGGCCCACAAACGCTCCAGGTCGTAGAACTGACGGGCAGCGGCGGTCATCATGTGCACGATGACGTCATTCAGGTCCAGCAGCACCCAGTCGCTGTCGCCCTTGCCTTCTTCGCCCAGCGGCTGCGCGCCTTGTTTCTTGACCGCTTCACGGACCTTTTCCAGCATCGCGTTGATCTGGCGGTTGGAGGTACCGGTGGCAATGATCATGTAGTCGGTCAGGCTGTGCTTTTCGCGCACGTCGATGACCTGGATGTCCTGGGCCTTGACGTCTTCCAGCGCGCTAATGGTCAGTTTGACCAGATCTTCGCCGTGAATTTTCTGCTTGTTCATATAAAACTCGTTCAACTTGTTGGATGAGGTGCCGGAGCACCGTCAGTTAGGCACACGATACAGTTCGTGCGCCTCGATGTAGGCCAGTACGGCGTCCGGCACCAGGAACCTCACCGACTTGCCGCTGGCCAGCAGCTGTCGGATCTGTGTAGCCGACACCGCAAGCGGGGTCTGCCAGACGAACGAAATATTTCCCGCCGGGCCGGACATGGCGGTGGGATCGCTCTCGGAGCGCGCAGCCAGCAGGTTGCGCAGCTCGTCAGGGGGTTCTACGTCGGCATCCGGGCGTTGCAGCACCAGGATGTGACAGTGTTGCAGCAGTTCTTCCCAGCGGTGCCAGCCTGGCAAACCACAAAAGGCATCCCAGCCCAGCACCAGGAACAACTGGTCGTGCGTGCCCAGCTCGGCGCGGATCGACTCCAGTGTGTCGATGGTGTACGACGGCTTGTCGCGCGCGAGCTCGCGGGCGTCGACACTCAGGCGCTCGACACCCTGCACGGCACTTTGCACCATCGCCAGGCGATCCTGCGCGGCCACTTGCGGCGTGTCGCGGTGCGGCGGCCGGGCGTTGGGCAGCAGGCGCAACTCGTCCAACGCCATGAGCTCGGCCACTTCCAGCGCGCTGCGCAAGTGGCCGATGTGCACGGGGTCGAAGGTGCCGCCTAGAATGCCGATGCGCCGGACTGCCTGGGCCTTGCTCAACTCAGCAGGACTCCTGGCCGCGCAGCTGGCCGTCGCCGATCACCACGTACTTCTCGCAGGTCAGCCCTTCCAGGCCGACCGGGCCGCGGGCATGCAGCTTGTCGGTGGAAATACCGATCTCCGCACCCAGGCCGTACTCGAAACCGTCGGCAAAGCAGGTCGGGGTATTGAGCATCACCGACGCCGAGTCGACCTCGGCCATGAACTGGCGGGCCTGGCCCTGGTGCTCGGTGATGATCGAATCGGTGTGGTGCGAGCCATAGTGGTTGATGTGCTCGATGGCCTGGTCCAGGTCATCGACCACACGAATCGACAGGATCGCATCCAGGTACTCGGTGTGCCAGTCGTCTTCGCTGGCCGGCTTGGCGTCGATGAACGCACGCGTGCGCTCGCAGCCACGCAGTTCGACGCCTTTTTCCTGGAAACGGCGGGCCATTTCCGGCAGGAACCGTTCGGCTACGCGCTGGTCGACCAGCAGGGTTTCCATGGCGCCACAGATGCCGTAGCGGTAGGTCTTGGCGTTGAAGGCGACGCGCCAGGCCTTGTCCAGGTCGGCGTGCTCGCTGACGTAGACATGGCAGATGCCGTCCAGGTGCTTGATCACCGGCACCCGCGCATCGCGGCTGATACGCTCGATCAGGCCACGGCCGCCGCGCGGCACGATGACATCAACGAACTCGGGCATGCTGATCAGCGCGCCCACGGCTTCGCGGTCGGTGGTCTCGACCACCTGCACCACTGCCGCCGGCAGGCCGGCCTCGGCCAGGCCGCGCTGGATGCAGGTGGCGATGGCACGGTTGGAGTGGATCGCTTCGGAGCCGCCACGCAGGATGGTCGCGTTGCCGGATTTAAGGCACAGGCTGGCAGCGTCGATGGTCACGTTCGGGCGTGATTCGTAGATGATCCCGATCACCCCCAGCGGAGCGCGCATCTTGCCGACCTGAATACCCGATGGGCGGTAGCTCATATCGCGGATGGCACCGACCGGGTCCGGCAGGCTGGCCACCTGGCGCAGGCCGGTGATCATGCCGTCGATACGCGCCGGGGTCAGCGCCAGGCGGTCGAGCAGCGCTGGCTCCAGGCCATTGCCGCGGCCGGCGGCCAGGTCCAGCTCGTTGGCGGCGGTCAGCTCGGCGCGTGCGGCGTCCAAAGCGTCGGCGGCCGCTTGCAAGGCGCGGTTCTTCTGCGCGGTGCTGGCACGGCCGATCACCCGGGAAGCCTGGCGAGCAGCGCGACCCAAACGGGTCATGTAGTCAAGAACGGACTCAGTCATGGGTTCGGTGTCTTGGCGAAGGGGAAATCGGCTGATTATAACTGGCGCGCAGGTGTACGCCCAGCGGCGGCTGGCGGATGGTAGAAAATGGCTGTTCACGACTTGGTATTTTCGGTGCCTGCGAGGTCGAGCGCCGCCCCTCCCAAGGCAAACATCACCCTGGCGAAACATATCGATACCAATGAATCAGGGCACTGGTTCAGCCTCGATTAAGCCATTCATTGCTATTATCCCCGCCTTTCCACCGACGAACTGCCAGCATGCCAGCCCTGCCCGACAGCTTTTTCGACCGTGACGCCCAAATTCTGGCCAAGGCCCTGCTGGGCAAGGTCATCCGCCATCGCCAAGGCGACCTGTGGCTGGCGGCACGCATCATCGAGACCGAGGCGTACTACCTTACCGACAAAGGCAGCCATGCTTCGCTCGGCTACACCGAAAAACGCAAGGCGCTGTTCCTCGACGGCGGGCACATCTATATGTACTACGCCCGCGGTGGCGACTCACTGAACTTCAGCGCCCAAGGCCCGGGCAACGCCGTGCTGATCAAATCCGCCTACCCTTGGCAGGATGCGACCTCAGGCCCCAACAGCCTGGCGCAGATGCAGTTGAACAACCCCGATGCCGGCGGCAACCTGCGCCCGGCCGAGCGCCTTTGCGCCGGCCAGACCCTGCTGTGCCGCGCACTGGGCTTGAAAGTGCCGCACTGGGACGCCCAACGGTTCGACCCCGAGCGGTTCTACGTCGACGATTGCGGCATCGCCGTACCGCGAGTGATCCAGGCCGCCCGCCTGGGCATCCCAGACGGGCGCGACGAACACCTGCCGTACCGCTTCGTCGACGCCGAATACGCCCGCGTCTGTACGCGGAACCCGTTGCGTCGTGGCCAAGTCGAAGGCCAAGACTTCTTCATACTCGAACAAGGAAGCTGACACATGGGCCAATGGCTCGACAGCCTGACCGGCTGGCTAAGCGCCAACCCACAGTGGCTTGGCCTGGCGATTTTCCTGGTGGCCTGCATTGAATGCCTGGCCATTGCCGGCATCATCGTGCCTGGCACGGTGCTGCTGTTCGCGGTCGCCGTGCTGGCCGGCAGCGGTACCTTCAGCCTGGGCGAAACCCTGCTGCTGGGTTTTCTCGGCGGTTTGCTGGGCGATGCGCTGTCATACACCGTGGGCAAGTATTTCCATCAGAACATCCGGCGTCTGCCGCTGCTGCGCCATCACCCGGAATGGATCGGCAGCGCCGAGGCCTACTTCCAGCGCTACGGCATCGCCAGCCTGCTGGTGGGGCGCTTCATCGGGCCGCTGCGGCCCATGCTGCCGATGGTCGCCGGCATGTTCGACATGCCGCTGCCGCGCTTCATCGCCGTCAGCCTGGTGGCCGGCGCCGGTTGGTCGGTCGCCTACCTGCTGCCAGGCTGGGCCACCGGCGCGGCCATGCGTCTACCGCTACCGGAAGGCTTCTGGCTGGATGCCGGCATCATCGCCGGCACCCTGGCAGTCATCATCGGCCTCAGCCTGACCACCAGCATTCGTGACCAGCGCCATGGAACACGACTGATCGCCGGCATGAGCTTCGCAGCCCTGACCGGGGTATTCCTCGGCTGGCCGTACCTGCACGAATTCGACCAGGGCGTGATGACACTGGTGCAGGAGCACCGCAGCCAGGCCGTCGACGGCGTTGTGGTGCTGGTGACCCGACTAGGCGATTTTCGCACCCAGTTCTTTCTCGGCGGGCTGCTGACCGGCCTGCTGCTGCTCGCCCGGCAATGGCGCCACGCCCTGTTTGCCGGCGGCGCCTTGATGGGGACGGCGCTAGCCAACGGCACGCTGAAATGGCTGTTCGCCCGCGCGCGCCCCGAGGTGCTGACCGACCCGCTGACGAGCTACAGCATGCCCAGCGGCCACAGCTCGGCGTCGTTCGCGTTCTTTCTGGTGATGGCGGTGCTCGCCGGGCGCGGCCAACCGCCGCGGATGCGCCTGACCTGGGTGATGCTGGGGTGCATCCCCGCCCTGGCGATTGCCTTGTCGCGGGTATACCTGGGGGCGCACTGGCCGACCGACATTCTGGCCGGCGCCCTGCTGGCGTGCTGCGTCTGTGCGTTGAGCCTGACCTTGTCGCAGTACCGCCAACCGCTTACCGCACTGCCGCTGCGGGTGTGGTGGCTGGTGCTGCCGGCGTGCATTGCGTTGCTGGCGTTCTTTGCCATGCATGCATTGCCGCAGGCGCTGCTGCGCTATCAGTACTGAGGCCGACTAAACACCGCAGCATCAGGCAAACAACTCGCCCTGGATGCGCTCCAGCAGCCGCTGGATCTCTTCCAGGCGCAACTGCGGCGAATCGATCGCCAGCAGATCGAGCTTGTCCTCTTCCATGAACGGCAGCAGGTACGCCAACTGATTGGCCAACGCCTGCCGCCCGTCCACCGGTCGCGGCATGTCCAGCGCCTCGACCATCGGGTGTTCGCCCAAGGCAACCAGCAACGCCAGCAGGTCTTCGTCCGGCTCGCCCACCGGGCTGTCCGCCAACTCCGGCAGCCATTGCACCTGGCCCACCAGCAACTGGTCCTTCTGCACCTCGGTCTGCTCCAGGCTGAAACGCCGCACCCCTTCGACGCGGATCCCCAGCAGGCCGTTATCCTGCTGCACGAAGTCGCGGATCATCGCTTCGCAGCCGATCGAAGCCACCACCGGCGGCGCCTTGCCGACCTGCTCGCCTTCAAGGATGCACACCACACCAAAGCCCGCCCCCTGCTTCATGCAGCGGCTGATCATGTCCAGGTAACGCGCCTCGAAAATCTGCAAATCGAGAAAACAGCCGGGAAACAGCACGGTATTGAGGGGAAACAGCGGTAGCGTCATCACAACTCCTCAAGCCACCAGGCTGACCGCCAGCGGCAGGAACACCGCCGTGGCCACCCCCATCAGGCTCATCGCCAGCGCGGCAAAAGCGCCGCATTCGTCACTTTCCTGCAAGGCTACCGAAGTGCCCACCGCGTGCGCGGTAACGCCCAGCGACATGCCACGCGCTTCGGGGCTGTGCACACCCAGCCGGGTCAGCAGCGCTGGGCCGAAGATTGCGCCAATCACACCGGTGATCAACACGAACACCGCAGCCAGTGCGGCCACGCCGCCGATCTGCTCAGCCACCAGCATGGCGATCGGCGAAGTCACCGATTTTGGCGCCATGGTCATCAGGATCATGTGCTCGGCACCGAACCACCAGCCCAGCAGCAGGCAGCAGACGGTGGCGAACAGGCCCCCGACTACCAGCGTAGTAAATGTCGGCCAGAACAGTTGGCGGATCCGCCGCAGGTTGAGATAGAGCGGCACAGCCAGAGCCACGGTGGCAGGCCCCAGTAGCGTGTTCATGATCTCGGTGCTTTTGCGGTACTCGCTGTAGTCGATGCCACACACGAGCAGCACCCCGATCACCAGCAGCATCGAAACCAGCACCGGCTGCAGGAAGATCCAGCGGGTCTTCTCGTACGCCGCGAGCACCACCTGGTAAGCCCCGAGGGTAATGCCGATACCAAACAAGGGGTGGTGGATGACTGCGTCGAGCGCGCCTTGCCAGTCGAACATCATGGCTGCTCCTCGCGCTTGCCCTGGCGATGGATGAGCTTTTGCATGAGCACGCCGACGAATACCAAGGTCAGCAGGCACGAAATGAACAACGCACCGGCAATCGCCCAAAAGTCGGCAGCAATATCCTTGGCATACACCATCACCCCCACCGCCGGAGGCACCAGCAACAGAGGCAGGTAACGCAGCAGGCTGCCGGCAGCCTCGTTGAGCGGCTTGCCCACCTCACCCCGGGCCATCAGAAAGGCCAGCAGCAACAGCAAGCCGATGATCGGCCCTGGTAAAAACGGCACAAACAGGTGATTGATCGCCGTACCCAGCAGCTGGAACAACACCAGCCAGGTCAAACCACGCAACAGCATAAGCATCTCCCTCGGGCATGGCGGCCATTATAAGCACGCCGCAGCTATAAGCCGATATTCGCCGAAAAACGCATAACTTGACTGAAACGGTTCGCCGTGCTGATCTTGCACTTTCGTACCAAATAACAACCTGGAGAGTCGCGATGCCTTATGTACCGGTTACAGAGCTTTCGCAGTACGTTGGCAAGGAACTCGGACGTTCCGAATGGCTGACGATCGACCAGCAGCGCATCAACCTGTTTGCCGAGGCCACAGGCGATTTCCAGTTCATTCATGTCGACCCGGAAAAGGCGGCGAAAACACCCTTTGGCGGCACCATTGCCCATGGTTTTCTGACGTTGTCGCTGATCCCGACATTGATGGAGGACATCCTGGTCCTGCCGCAAGGGCTGAAGATGGTGGTGAACTATGGGTTGGACAGCGTACGGTTCATCCAGCCGGTCAAGGTCAACAGCAAGGTGCGGCTGAAGGTGGACCTGGCTGAAGTGGTGGAGAAGAAGCCGGGGCAATGGTTGCTCAAGGCGATTGCAACGTTGGAAATCGAGAATGAAGACAAGCCTGCCTATATAGCTGAGTCGCTTTCGCTCTGTTTCGTCTAGGCACCACGATAACTGTGGGGGCAACTGTCTTGTGCTTGCTCTGCCATCGCCGGGGCCGCTCTGCGGCCCTTTCGCGACACAAGGCCGCTCCTACAGGGTCCGCGCCTGGTCTTCTCTACAAACCCTGCGCACTCGCGTAAACTGCCAGCCTTCGCGCAGCCTCGGGCTGCCCCTGTCGATTTACCAAAGGTGCCCGCCATGCCCTGGCTGCAAGTACGCCTGGCCATCAGCCCGGAACAAGCCGAAACCTACGAAGACGCGCTGCTTGAAGTCGGCGCCGTCTCAGTCACGTTCGTGGACGCAGAAGACCAACCGATCTTCGAACCCGACCTCAACACCACGCCCCTGTGGTCGCACACCCATTTGCTGGCCCTGTTCGAGGCCGATGCCGAACCCGAGCAGGTGTTCGCCCACGTCCGCCTGCTGACCGGCGCCGAGCTGCCCGAGCACCAGGCCGAAGTGATCGAAGACCAGGACTGGGAGCGCAGCTGGATGGACAACTTCCAGCCGATGCGCTTCGGCCGCCGCTTGTGGATCGTGCCAAGCTGGCACGAAGCCCCGGAGAAGGACGCAGTCAACCTGCTGCTCGACCCGGGCCTGGCGTTTGGCACCGGCACGCACCCGACCACCGCCCTGTGCCTGGAATGGCTCGACGGCCAGCAACTCGAAGGCACCCACGTGCTGGACTTCGGCTGCGGGTCGGGGATTCTGGCCATCGCGGCGCTGCTGCTGGGCGCCCGCGAAGCGGTCGGCACCGACATCGACGTGCAGGCGCTGGAAGCCTCGCGCGACAACGCCGGGCGCAACGGCATCGCTGACGCACAGTTCCCCCTGTACCTGCCCGAGCACATGCCGGCCATGCAAGCCGACGTACTGGTCGCCAACATCCTGGCCGGCCCGCTGGTCTCGCTGGCGCCACAGTTGTCTGGCCTGGTTCGCCCTGGCGGCCTGCTGGCACTGTCGGGCATCCTTGCCGAACAAGGCGAGGAAGTGGCCGCTGCCTACGCCGCCGACTTCGAGCTGGACCCGATCGCCGTACGCGATGGTTGGGTGCGCATCAGTGGTCGCCGCCGTTAAGCGGGCCTAGAATAACCTTTGTACAACCCCGGATCGCCGCATGACCGACAGTTTCGTCACCCAGTGCCCGCATTGCCAGACCAGCTTTCGCGTCACCCATCACCAGTTGAGTGTGGCGCGCGGGGTGGTGCGTTGCGGCCATTGCCTGCAGGTGTTCAACGCCGCAAAGCAACTGCTGGAGCAGAACCGTACCGATGCCGCCAGCACCCCCGTGGTGCCGCCAGCACCGGCCGCGCCTGCCGAACCGGTTGCCGCGCCTGCGGTTACGCCCGATCCGCCCATCAGCGAGCGCCCAGCGGCCATCGAGGAAGACTGGGCGCTCACCGCCCAGGCCCTGGATGAACTGGACCTGGACCAGGAGCTTGCCCGCCTTGAACGTCGCGGCGACCCTGCCGCCGCTCGCCCGGTCAAGCCGGACAACGGCTTGCAGGCCCGCCGTGACGAGCATCAGCCAGACGCGCATGCCGACACCCTGTTCGGCAACGCCACCGACGACCGCTTCGAGCAGCAGCAGGCGCCCGCGCCTGCACCGGTGCTGCTGGAACAGGAACCTCTGGACCTGGAGCCGGCCCCGGGCGATCGCACCGAGCCGACCCTGGGCGGCCATCTGGACCTGGACATCGACGATGAGCCGCCTGTACGCCGGGACATCGAGGCCGACGAGCACCATGCGTTCGTCAGCGAGCACTTCGCCGCCAGCGATGATGCCGCCCCGGAAAAGGACCTGAGCGCCCGCGACGACGACGAACTGGACCTGCACCTGTCGGCCCATCACGACGACCCTGACGCGCCGCTGCCCGGCGAACGCCTGGAGCCAGGCCTGTCCAGCAGACCCGAGCGTGCACCGCGCAAGGAGCCGCTGGTCGACGTGGTCGACGACCCGCTGCAACTGGGCTGGGAAAAACCCCAGCCGAACTGGGGCAAGCGCCTGCTGTGGGGCTGCCTGACGCTGCTGGCCGCCGGCCTGCTGGCGTTCCAGTACGTCTGGTTCCACTTCGACGAAATGGCCCGCCAAGACCAGTACCGGCCGATCTTCCAGCAGTTGTGCCCGGTATTGGGCTGCAAGGTGCCGACCCGCGTCGACATCGCCCGCATCAAGAGCAGCAACCTGGTGGTGCGCAGCCATCCGGACTTCAAGGGTGCGCTGATCGTCGATGCGATCATCTACAACCGCGCGCCCTTCGCCCAGCCGTTCCCGCTGCTGGAGCTGCGCTTCGCCGACCTCAATGGCCAATTGATCGCCAGCCGGCGCTTCAAACCGAGCGAGTACCTCTCCGGCGAACTGGCCGGGCGTGGCGAAATGCCCAGCCAGACCCCGATCCACATCGCCCTGGACATCCTCGACCCGGGCCCCAAGGCCGTGAACTACAGCCTCAGCTTCCGCTCGCCGGAATAAGCGACAAGCGGCTAGCCGCAAGCTACAAGACAAGAGGCCCAGACCGCGCCCGCTTTTGTCTTGCCGCTTGCGGCTTGCGGCTTGAAGCTCAAAGTCATAAGCCGACAACTGTTCAGATTTTATCCAAATCCATCTTTATCCGGTCACCGAGAGCGGGTATCATGCCCACCCTTTTTCGAACTCCAAGATTCGGCCCCACAACAGGGATCACCTATGTCGGCGGTACGCATCGGCCCATACACACTGCGCAACAACCTGATCCTCGCCCCCATGGCCGGGGTCACGGACCAGCCTTTCCGAACACTTTGCAAGCGCCTTGGCGCAGGCATGGTGGTATCGGAGATGGTGTCCAGCGACATGAACCTGTGGAACAGCCGCAAGTCGAGCCTGCGCCGCATCCACGAAGGTGATCCCGAGCCACGCTCGGTACAGATCGCCGGTGGTGACGCACAGATGATGGCGGCGGCGGCAAAGGCCAACGTACAAGCGGGTGCCCAGATCATCGATATCAACATGGGCTGCCCGGCAAAAAAAGTCTGCAACAAAGCTGCAGGCTCTGCTTTATTGAGAGATGAAGCCTTGGTCAGCGAGATTCTCCACGCCGTGGTAGGCGCCGTGGACGTCCCGGTGACGCTGAAGATCCGCACTGGCTGGGATCGGGCGAACAAGAACGGCCTGAATGTGGCGAAGATCGCCGAGCAGGCCGGTATCCAGGCGCTGGCGGTGCATGGCCGCACACGCGCCGACCTGTACACAGGCGAAGCAGAATACGACACCATCGCTGCCATCAAGCAGGCGGTGTCTATCCCGGTATTTGCCAACGGCGATATCACTTCGCCAGAAAAGGCCCGGGCGGTACTGGACGCCACTGGCGTCGATGGCCTGTTGATCGGCCGCGCCGCCCAGGGGCGGCCATGGATCTTTCGCGAGATCGAGCATTACCTGCGTACTGGCGAACACTTGCCAGCCCCGCAGCTGGACGAAGTGGAACGCATCCTGCTGGAGCACCTGGCCGCGCTGCATGCCTTCTATGGCGATGTGATGGGCGTACGTATTGCCCGCAAGCACGTTGGCTGGTACCTGGCGACACGACCCGGCGGCAAGGAGTTTCGCTCCCGGTTCAATGCTTTGGAAGACACACAAGCGCAGTGCGCCAACGTTCGCGCGTTTTTCAGTGAACGTCGACAGAGCCTTGAGACAGAGGACGGACAAGGGGTGGCCGCATGACGATGATGACCGAGACATTTGTGAGTGGAACAACGCCCGTGAGCGACAACGCCAACCTGAAACAGCACCTCAACACGCCGAGCGAAGAGGGCCAGACCCTTCGCGACAGCGTCGAGAAGGCGCTGCACAACTACTTCGCCCACCTGGAAGGCGCGACCGTCACGGACGTGTACAACCTGGTGCTCTCCGAAGTCGAGGCGCCCCTGCTTGAAAGCGTGATGAACTACGTGAAGGGCAACCAGACCAAGGCCAGCGAGATGCTCGGGCTCAACCGAGGCACCCTGCGCAAGAAGCTCAAGCAGTACGACTTGTTGTAAGCCAGAATCCCAATCAGAAAAGGCGGCTCCTGCAAAGGGACGCCTTTTTTGCTGACTCCACCGCGTTATGGAATCCGAAATGACCGACCAGACTACCCGCCTGCCGATCCGCCGCGCCCTGATCAGCGTCTCCGACAAGACCGGTATCCTCGAATTCGCCCGTGAGCTGCAGCAGCTCGGTGTCGAGATCCTGTCCACCGGCGGCACCTACAAGCTGCTCAAGGATAACGGCGTGAACGCGGTGGAAGTGGCCGACTACACCGGCTTCGCCGAAATGATGGATGGCCGGGTCAAGACCCTGCACCCGAAAATCCACGGCGGCATTCTGGGCCGTCGCGGCGTCGACGACGCCATCATGAACGAGCACGGCATCAAGCCGATCGACCTGGTCGCCGTCAACCTGTACCCCTTCGAAGCGACCATCTCCAAGCCAGGCTGCGACCTGCCGACCGCCATCGAGAACATCGACATCGGTGGCCCGACCATGGTCCGCTCGGCCGCCAAGAACCACAAGGATGTCGCCATCGTGGTCAACGCCAGCGACTACGCCAGCGTCCTCGACGGCCTGAAAGCCGGTGGCCTGACCTACGCCCAGCGCTTCGACCTGATGCTCAAGGCCTTCGAGCACACTGCTGCCTACGACGGCATGATCGCCAACTACATGGGCACCATCGACCAGGCCAAAGAAACCCTGTCGACGTCCGACCGCAGCGAATTCCCGCGCACCTTCAACAGCCAGTTCGTCAAGGCCCAGGAAATGCGCTACGGCGAGAACCCGCACCAGAGCGCGGCGTTCTATGTCGAAGCGCGCAAGGGTGAGGCGAGCATCTCCTCCGCCATCCAGCTGCAAGGCAAAGAGCTGTCGTTCAACAACGTGGCCGACACCGACGCCGCACTGGAGTGCGTGAAGAGCTTCGTCAAGCCGGCCTGCGTCATCGTCAAGCACGCCAACCCGTGCGGCGTGGCCGTGGTACCGGAAGAAGAAGGCGGCATCCGCAAGGCCTATGACCTGGCCTACGCCACCGACACCGAGTCGGCGTTTGGCGGCATCATCGCCTTCAACCGCGAGCTGGACGGCGAAACCGCCAAGGCCATTGTCGAGCGCCAGTTCGTCGAAGTGATCATCGCCCCGAAAATTTCCCAGGCCGCCCGCGACGTGGTGGCTGCCAAGCAGAACGTGCGCCTGCTGGAGTGCGGCGAGTGGCCTGCCGAGCGTGCTGCCGGCTGGGACTTCAAGCGGGTCAACGGTGGTTTGCTGGTACAGAGCCGCGATATCGGCATGATCACCGCCGATGACCTGAAGATCGTCACCAAACGCGCACCGACCGAGCAAGAAGTCCATGACTTGGTGTTCGCCTGGAAAGTGGCCAAGTTCGTCAAGTCCAACGCCATCGTCTACGCCAAGCAGCGCCAGACCATCGGCGTCGGCGCCGGCCAGATGAGCCGCGTCAACTCCGCCCGCATTGCTGCAATCAAGGCCGAGCATGCTGGCCTGCAGGTACAAGGCGCGGTCATGGCATCGGATGCGTTCTTCCCGTTCCGTGACGGCATCGACAATGCAGCAAAAGTGGGTATCAGCGCCGTGATCCAGCCGGGTGGCTCGATGCGCGATGCCGAGGTGATTGCTGCCGCTGATGAAGCCGGTATCGCCATGGTCTTCACCGGTATGCGCCACTTCCGCCACTGATTTACGGCAATCGGCCGCACTGAAGCAGGCATCTGCTTCATTGCGACCTCGTACAGCGTGAGGCTTTGCCTTACGCCCGAAAGAATTCGAGGTTTTGACATGAAAGTTTTGATCATCGGCAGCGGCGGCCGTGAGCACGCCCTGGCCTGGAAAGTTGCCCAGGACCCACGCGTCGAGAAAGTCTTCGTTGCCCCAGGCAACGCTGGCACCGCCATTGAAGCCAAGTGCGAGAACGTTGCCATCGACGTGTGCGCCCTGGAGCAACTGGCCGACTTCGCCGAGAAGAACGTCGACCTGACCATCGTCGGCCCGGAAGCGCCACTGGTCATCGGTGTGGTCGACCTGTTCCGCAGCCGTGGCCTGGACTGCTTCGGCCCCACCAAGGGCGCGGCCCAGCTGGAAGGCTCCAAGGCCTTCACCAAGGATTTCCTGGCGCGTCACAAGATCCCGACCGCCGACTACCAGAACTTCACCGAAATCGAGCCAGCCCTGGCCTACCTGCAGGAAAAGGGTGCGCCGATCGTGATCAAGGCCGACGGCCTGGCTGCGGGCAAAGGCGTGATCGTCGCCATGACCCTGCAGGAAGCCGAAGACGCCGTGCGTGACATGCTGGCTGGCAACGCCTTTGGCGACGCTGGCTCGCGTGTGGTGATCGAAGAGTTCCTGGACGGCGAGGAAGCCAGCTTCATCGTCATGGTCGACGGCCACAACGTGCTGCCAATGGCCACCAGCCAGGACCACAAGCGCGTCGGCGACGCCGACACCGGCCCGAACACCGGCGGCATGGGCGCTTACTCCCCTGCCCCGGTCGTCACCGCCGACGTGCACCAGCGCGTGATGGACCAGGTCATCTGGCCGACCGTGCGCGGTATGGCCGAGGAAGGCAACGTCTACACCGGCTTCCTCTACGCGGGCCTGATGATCGACAAAGCGGGCAACCCCAAGGTCATCGAGTTCAACTGCCGCTTCGGCGACCCGGAAACCCAGCCCGTCATGCTGCGCCTGGAATCGAGCCTGGTGCTGCTGATCGAGGCCGCTTTCGCCAAGGCCCTGGACAAGGTCGAAGCGCAGTGGAACCCACGGCCGAGCCTGGGCGTAGTACTGGCCGCCGGCGGCTACCCGGGCGACTACGCCAAGGGTGACGCAATCAGCGGCCTGGACGCGGCTGCCAAGCTCGAAGGCAAGGTGTTCCACGCTGGCACCACCCTCAAAGATGGCCAGGTGGTGACCGCCGGCGGCCGTGTGCTCTGCGCGACCGCCCTGGGCGAGACCGTCGAAGCCGCTCAGCAGCAGGCCTACCGCCTGGCAGAGCAGGTCAAATGGGACGGCAGCTTCTACCGCACCGACATCGGCTACCGGGCCATCGCCCGCGAGCGCGGTGAACACCAGCAGTAACCTTTACCGAAGCGCCGTGACGCCTTGCGCCCACGGCCTTCGGCTCGTCGACAGGGCCCTGTGTGGGCCTTGCCTTCGACTTGGCGCGCCGCGCATAGTTAGTATCCGGCACATCGGCTAAGAAGGGATTTCGTAGTGCGTCGGCTTCGGATTGCCACAGCTCTGATCGTCAGCTTGCTGACCTTGCTCTGCCTGCTCCCGGCTTCGGCCGAAGAAGGCGGAGGCTGGTCTGTGCTGCTCGACGAACAGGCCAACCTGCAATTGAGCGACGTGCGCTCCGACCGCTACCGCAACCAGTTCAGCCCCCTGCTGCTCGCTGACCTGGACGCTGCCCCCGCAGAACAAGCCCTGTGGCTGCACTATCGCCTGGAACCCGGCGATCAGGAGCAACTGCTGCGGGTCTTCGCGCCAGACCTGTCTGGCCTGGACCTCTACGCCCTCGAGGGCGACAAATTACTCCGTCAGCTGCACCACGGGCGCCAGGCCGGCAATGCCAGCCCGACCCTGCGCGGCAGCGACCATGTACTGCCCCTGCCCAACAGCAAGCAGCCGCTGGACATCTACCTGCGCCTGGTCTCAGAGCATCAACTGCGCCCGGCGATCAGCCTGGAGCCCGCCGCCGTGGCTGCCTCGGACCAAAGCCGGCCACTGCTGTTCGGCATGCTCTTTGGCGGCCTGGTGATGCTGATCCTGCACAACCTGATCCGCTTCCTCTATAGCCGCTCCAGCACTACCCTGATTCTGGCCCTGTACCACGGGCTGATGTTGCTCAGCGGGTTGATCCTGCTCAATCTTAGCGGCCCCTGGTGGCATGTGTGGCACAGTGCGCAAACGCCCGCTGCCTATCTCACCCTGGTGCTCGCGGGCTTGGCCGGGCTGTATTTCACCCTGCATTTCTTCTCGCCGTGCAATTCGCCGCGGCTGAACCGCCTGCTGCAAGGCGAGATGCTGGTGGCAGCAGTCAGCGGCCTGGTGCTGCTGTTCGTCGACACCTTGCCGCTCAACCTGATGACCTATGCGCTGCTGGCCCTGGGCAGTGTCAGCATGCTGCTGGTCAGCACCTTCCACTGGTACAAGGGCTATGCGCCAGCCCGTCTGTTCAGCCTCGCCATGGTGGTCTATAACCTTGGCGGGCTGGTACTGCTGCCGGCGCTGCTGGGCCTGACCCGCACCTCCACGCCCTGGCTGCTGTGCGTGCTCATGGGCCTGACCGTCATCAGCGGCCTGCTGCTGAACCTGGCGGTCAGCGAACGCCTGCGACGCATGAGCGAAGAGCGCTTCAGCGCCAGCCGTGCACTGGCCGCCAGCGATGCCGAGATCAACGCCAAGGCCGAGTTCCTGGCCAAGATCAGCCACGAAATCCGTACGCCCATGAACGGCGTGCTGGGCATGACCGAGCTGCTGCTCGGCACGCCGTTGTCGGTCAAGCAGCGCGACTATGTGCAAACCATCCATAGTGCCGGCAACGAGTTGCTGACGCTGATCAACGAGATTCTCGACATCTCCAAGCTGGAGTCACGGCAGATCGAGCTGGACGATGTGCAGTTCGACCTCAACGCCCTGATCGAGGACTGCCTGAACATCTTCCGGGCCAAGGCCGAGCAGCAGAACATCGAGCTGATCAGCTTTACCCAGCCGCAAGTGCCACGGGTGATCAGTGGCGACCCGACACGCCTGCGCCAGGCGCTGTCGAGCCTGCTGGAAAATGCTCTTAAAAACACCGACCAGGGCGAGATCCTGCTGGTGGTGGCGCTCGACCAGCGCGGCGCGACCCCGCGTTTGCGCATTGCCGTGCAGGACAGCGGCGAACCGTTGCCCGCCGCCGAGCGCGAAGCGCTGCTGCAAGCCGAGCTGCACAGCCACCACTTCCTCTCCAGCAACAAGCTGGGCGGCCACCTCGGGCTGGTCATCGCCAAGCAGTTGATCGGCCTGATGCAGGGCGAATTCGGCATCAAGAGCAGCAGCGGCATGGGCAACACTCTGTGGCTGACCCTGCCGCTGGACCCTTCGCGCCTTGAACAGCCACCCGCCGACCTCGACGGCCCGCTGCGCGACGCTCGGGTACTGGTGGTGGACGACAACGACACCTGCCGCAAGGTGCTGGTACAGCAGTGCAGCGCCTGGGGCATGAATGTCAGCGCGGTGCCGTCAGGCAAGGAGGCGCTGGCGTTGCTGCGCACCAAGGCCCACTTGCGTGATTACTTCGATGCCGTGCTGCTGGACCAGAACATGCCCGGCATGACCGGTATGCAACTGGCGGCCAAGATCAAGGAAGACCCCAGCCTCAACCACGACATCCTGGTGGTGATGCTCACCGGCATCAGCAATGCGCCGAGCAAGGTCATCGCGCGCAATGCCGGGGTCAAGCGGATTCTCGCCAAACCGGTGGCGGGCTATACACTCAAGACCACGCTGGCTGAAGAGCTGGCCCAACGCGGCCGTGAGCAAGCGGTGCCCGCCAGCCTGCCCGGTACCCCGCAAGCACTGGACCTGCCCAGCGACTTCCGCGTGCTGGTCGCCGAGGACAACAGTATTTCCACCAAGGTCATCCGTGGCATGCTCGGCAAGCTCAACCTTGAGCCGGACACGGCCTGCAACGGTGAAGAGGCGTTGCAAGCGATGAAAGCGCAACGCTATGACCTGGTGCTGATGGACTGCGAGATGCCTGTGCTGGACGGTTTCTCGGCGACCCAGCAACTGCGCGCGTGGGAAGCCGCACAGCAGCGCCAGCGCACGCCGGTGGTGGCGCTGACTGCGCATATCCTTGCCGAGCACAAGGAGCGCGCCAAGCTGGCGGGCATGGATGGGCACATGGCCAAGCCGGTGGAGCTGTCGCAGTTGCGCGAGCTGATCCAGTATTGGGCGAATCACCGGGAAGCCAAGACGGACCCTGCGCCTATCCCGTAACCCATGCCGATGAAGTGCCAACAGGCCTGCACCGCAGCCGAGGATCAACGCCCATGCTCCATGAGTTGTTCAGCGTCTACCTGAAGATGCTCGTGCTCTACAGCCCGTTCTTCGTGCTGTCCTGCTTCATCAGCCTGACCCGCGGCCACTCCAGCAAGGAACGCAAGCAACTGGCCTGGAAGGTGGCCTTCGCCGCACTGGTCGCCAGCATACTGCTGTACCTGTTCGGGCGGGCGATCTTCGGTATTTTCGGCATCACCGCCGACGCCTTCCGCATCGGTGCCGGCAGTGTGCTGTTCATCTCTGCACTGGGCATGGCCCAGGGCAAACCCGCCGTGCAAGCCGACAACGTGCAGCAGGATGTGACCATCGTGCCGCTGACCATCCCGCTGACCGTCGGCCCCGGCACCATCGGTGCGCTGCTGGTGATGGGCGTGGGCCAGCCGCACTGGGACGACAAGCTGCTGGCCATCGTCAGTATCGCGCTGGCCAGCTTTACCGTGGGCCTGGTGCTGTACCTGTCGCACGGCATCGAGCGGCTGCTCGGCGACCAGGGCCTGCAGATCGTCAGCCGCCTGATGGGGCTGTTCGTCTGTGCCCTGGCGGCGCAGATCATCTTTACCGGGATCAAGGGTTACCTGGTGCTCTAGACCTCCATTTCATGGATTTCCTTCAGCGCGATGCTCACCAACGCACGCTCAACCGCACTGCGGCGTTCCTGGTCGAACAGACGTGTATTGAACCGCACCAGCTCTGCGTTCACGTGCATGTCGCGGCGCTCATGAAACACAAATCCTGCCGTGAACGCTGCGGTTTTGCCGGCCTCGTGATACACCACGATGTCCACGTAGCTACCACTCACCGGCGCGCAGGACAGAAGCTGAAACTGCGCCCTAGCCATACTGCGCGCTTCAAAATGCAGCAACGGCTTGCTGTTCTTCTTCAGTGCCTCAAGCGCCAGTGCCATATGGCTGGAATGCCGAACCCCGGCGATGGCGTCGATCTTGCTCAGCGCCTGATCAACGATTTTCGGCCGCTCAGGGTCCGGCCAATGCACTTCTTCAGCCGACTTCGCGTCCCACCCCAGGTACATCAACTTCTTGCGGTAATACTGATACTGTTCCTGGGTAGTCTCTTTGGCCATATCCTGCAACGTCACAGTCTCAGCCCACAGTGTGGCGAGCTTGACGGCCTTGCGCTGTCCTAAGCTGATACCGGGGATGAAAGAGACCAGGCTGGCACCGACCACTGCGGCTTCATAGGTTTGCATGGCTGCCCTCCGGGTTCAGCACGCCCAAGTTCCTGATTCGTTCTGCGTACTGCTTGCGCTCAAGCAGCGCGTGCAGGCTTTCACGGTCAACTTCGGTCAGTTGCTCGCCCAAGGTTGCGAGGGTAGTGCGCAGATCGACCTTATCGGTGGGTGACGACGCCAGTACCGCGCCAGGGAGGATCTGGGTGGCAGGCGTGGCAGTGGTCAAGGCCAACCCACACAGATCCAGGGAAGGGCCTGGCAGCATCACCCCCAGCTCGTAGACCACATGGGTTGCCTGACCGTGCTCGTCCAGGGTGAAAGGCCGCAGGTACTGCTGCACCTCATTCTGAGACAGCCTGGCGATGGCTGCCTGCAAATAGGGCGAGAGCCCCGGATGACGGGCCTGCAATTCATCGGTAAGACGCTGAGTCAGCGGGACGCTGCCCTGCAAGGGCTGATAATCACTGCGACTGCCTGGGATGACCCACCCACGCGCTTCCAACGCTTCACGGTAACCGCTGTACCAGCGTGCATAATCGGCAAAGCGTGAGCCATTCAGTTTGTCCGAACGCAACTGTGCAAACAGCAACGAGTCCAGTGCATATTGCCGAGACGGCAATGCCACTTCTGCGACCAACAAAGCCGTGCCGCCAACGAGCCATAAGGAATAGGCATCCTTACTCATCGCAATACCTCGATGTTCAATCACATGAGAAGAAAAACGGGGCCTGAAAGCCCCGCTCCGCTGTCAGATTTCAAATTCGCTGACAGCCTTGACCGCCTTGTCGATCAGCTTCTGCTCGGTCGTTGCCCGCACCTCGTCGGTGTAGACCACATAGTTGAGACTGAGCACAACCGAACCGCAATAGCGCTCCTTGCTCGAACTCTTCCATTCGAACACGGTGGTATTCAGGTCGTTTTCACTCGGCGAGGCACTGAAGGCATTCACCAGCATGAACAGTTCGCCTTCAGGCGTTTCGATGCAGGCCGCCAGCCCCGTGGTCGAGACAGGGTGGCCTTTGAGGTTTTGCTTGTAGATCTGCTGGGCTTCCTCGATGTTGCCCAGTGCCGAAAGGGCCTTGCCCGCCAGCTTGGCCATGGCCGCGCCCATGGGGCCGCCGAGCAAGGCCTGGCCTGCGGTGCTGGCGACTTTGAAAGCAATCGGCCCCAACGTCAGCGATCGGCTTTGGTCATAGTCGCGCTCGTAGGAGCGTTTACCCACCGCCCAACCCAAGGTGTGCATCACCTGCACGAACTTGTTGAACCAGGCTTCGGATTCGCCATCGCGATCATGCAGCTTGGACGCTACACGAGAGGCAAACTGGAACGTTGTCTTGGCATCGCGCCGGCTTTGCACCGACATGCCTGCGCTGAGCGCGAGCAGCGATTGCTCGACAACGGCGATGCTATCGCCATTGATAGTGTTTTCATCGGTCATTTGCAGGGTCCTTGAAGGCCCCGACGGGTATCGTCGAGGGGCCTTCACCCTATGCTGCAAAGGGCCGGGTAACAGGCATGAACAGGTTCCCTCGGTGCCTCAACCCGGGGCCGGGTACCAGCGCGGGGTGTACACCCACTGTTCGCCATCGGCCCTCGGAAATTGGCAGGTCGTGGACGACCCGAGCAGGACCATGGTGCGCATGTCGACCATTTCAGGCAGCAGCTCGGCCAAAGTGACTACCTTCAGCGTCTGCCCCGGCCTACCGATATCACGGCCAAGGACTACAGGCGTGCTCCCATCGCGGTGCCGACGCACAACCTCCAGTGCCACCCCAAGCTGATGCGGTCGGGATTTGGAAATCGGGTTGTAGAAGGCCAGCACCAGGTCCGCCTGGGCGGCCAGGTCCAGACGTTTTTCAATGATCGACCACGGCTTGAGGTTGTCCGACAGCGACATCACGCAGAAGTCGTGCCCCAGCGGTGCCCCCGCCTGAGCGGCAGTGGCCAGCGAGGCCGAAACCCCCGGCAGGATCTCGAGATCGACCCGATGCCAGGCCGGGTCACTGGATTCGTGCAACGCTTCGAGCACCGCTGCGGCCATGGCGAACACGCCCGGGTCACCCGACGACACCACCACCACCGAACGCCCTTGGGCGGCCAGTTCGAAGGCATGCCGAGCGCGCTGCATCTCTTCGCGGTTGTCGGTGCAATGCTGCACCTGATCGGCGCGGAACGGCCCGGCCATGCGCACGTAGGTTTCGTAGCCGAGGATGTCCTCGGCGCGGGCCAGCTCGGCCTTGACCGCCGGCACCATCAGCTCGGCAGCGCCTGGGCCAAGGCCGATCACCGCCAGCCGACCACGGCGGCGGCCGACCTGCGCGGCATCCACCGGCGCCGGGGCCACGGCGATGACGGTACCCGCCTGCTCGATCAACTCGGCGCCGGGTAGCGCCTGGGCCAGCATGTCACGCAGGTCGCCAGGCTTGGCTGCAAAACGCAGCGCCACGCCAAGGGCCTGTGCAGCCTCGTGCAGGGCGGCATCGGCCATGGCGTGCTCGCCAGCTAACAGGCAGGCCAGCGATTGCTCGGCGATACCCGCCGCCTGCAGCGCGGCGCGGATGCCTTGCAGGTCAGCGGTATCGACGCCCACCACGACCGAACGCGGGTGGATCAACAGCTCATCACGGCTGCTCGGGCGTGCCTGATGGCCGACATGGATGATGCGCCGGGCGCTCTCGCTCGCGGGCAGCTGCGCCTGCTCAAGCCAAGGTGCATCGCCTTCGACGCGCACCGCCTCACCGGCCAGCAGGTCAGAGACAAAGCGCTTGCCTTGCTCGATGTCCGCCAGGGCATAGCCCTGTGGCGGGTTCAGCAGGCAGGTGCCAAAGCGCAGCTCGCCACTGGTGGTGATGGCTGCGGCCACGCCCAGCGCTTCGCCGATCTCACGCGCCATCACATTCACGCCACCCAGGCCACCGAGCAGCGGCACTACCGCACTGCCATCCTCGGCCACTGCCAGCACCGGCGGCTCGACGCCTTTTTCACTGAGCAGGCTGGCCAGGCTGCGGATAACGATGCCTGCGGCGCACAGGGCGATGATCGGGGTGTCCTGCTGATACAACGTGCGCAGGGTGTCGCCAAACGATGCGTAAAGCTGATCGGCGCCCTCGACCCGGCCACTCAGGCCATGGATCGAGGCCTGTGGATAACACAGCTGAATGCGCTGCGCCGTGGCCAGGCTGCCAGGGCCAAGCACGACGATTGCCGGTGCCTTGTGCATGCTCATCCCTGCCATTTTTCACCCGGTACGATAATCAGCGAGAAGTACGGCGACGACAGCGGGTCGACCTCCGCCAGCGGCACGATCTTCTGATTGGCCATGGTTGCCCGTTCGACATACAGCGCACGGCTGTCCAGGCCCAGCTCGGCCAACACCTCACGCACCTTGGGGAAGTTGCGGCCAAGCTTCATGATCACGGCAGCATCGGCATCGGCCAGGCGCCGCTTCAGTTCCTCGGCCGGCAGCACGCCCGACAGCACCGAAAGGCTCTGGTTGCGGTAGACCAGCGGCGCGCCCAGCACCGACGCCCCCCCCAGCATCGAGCAGACGCCAGGGATCACTTCGGCCTCATAGCGCTGCGCCAGGCGGTCATGCAGGTACATGTAGGAGCCGTAGAAGAACGGGTCGCCCTCGCAGATCACCGCCACGTCGCGGCCGGCATCCAGGTGCTCGGCAACCTGCACACTGGCTTCATCGTAGAAATCGCTGATCACCTGTTCATAGGACAGCGGCGCCGGCAGCGCTTCGGTGGTGACCGGGTAGACCAGCGGCAGCAGTGTCTGCTCGGCCTGCAGGTGCGCCTCGATGATGCCGAACGCGTTGCCGCGCTTGCCCTTGGCCACGAAGTAGCCGACAACCGGCGCCTCGCGCAGCAGGCGCAGGGCCTTGACGGTGATCAGTTCAGGGTCGCCGGGGCCTACGCCCAGGCCGAGCAGACGTCCACGTGGGGTCATCATTCCACCTCCGTGGCCAGGGCGTTGACCGCGGCAGCGGCCATCGCGCTGCCGCCCAGGCGGCCTTGCATGATCACGAACGGCACGCCGCGGCTGTCGGCGGCCAGCATGGCCTTGGATTCGGCCGCACCCACGAAACCGACCGGGAAGCCGAGAATCAGCGCAGGCTTGGGCGCACCGGCGTCGAGCATTTCCAGCAGGTAGAACAGTGCGGTCGGGGCATTGCCGATCACCACCACACTGCCTTCCAGGTGTGGGCGCCACAGCTCCAGGGCCACGGCAGAACGGGTATTGCCGGCGTCTTTGGCCAGGCCAGGCACGCTCGGGTCACGCAGGGTGCAGATCACCGGGTTGTTCGCCGGCAGGCGCGCGCGGGTAATGCCTTCAGCAACCATGTGCGCATCGCACAGAATCGGCGCGCCCTTGGCCAGGGCCTCGCGCCCGGCGCGGCCTGCCCCTTCGGAGAACTGCAAGCCGTCGATGGCCTCGACCATGCCGCAGGCATGGATCACGCGCACGGCGAGCTTTTCGAGGTCTGCGGGTATCCGCTCGAGTCGGGCTTCCTCGCGGATGATCCGGAAGGAATTGCGATAGATCTCCTGACCATCGCGGATGTAGTCAATCATCAAGGTGCTCCGTCGGCAGGTCGAGCATGGCGCCTGCTTCGTTCAAGGTGAGGTCGATGGCGCGCAGGGCACCGAAGCCCGGCAGGCGCGCATCGCGCACATACAAGTCGTAACGGCCCGGTGAACGGGCCAGCAAAGTGGCCGGGGCAACATGGGCCACGGCGCAGGATCGGGGGCAACCGGACAGGTGCACGCTGCCGGGAACGCCTGGGCCGAGCAGCGCGGCCAGGGCAACGGCATCGGCCTTGGTCTCGCCGTGGGCCTTGGCGCACCCACTGCTGCCGGTGCACGCGGTGATGCGCGCCAGCGGCTCATGGCGGTGGCAAAGCAGGCCCAAGGCGGACAACTGCGCCTGGGCCTGCTCGATGTGGGCCAGATCGAGATTGGTCAGCACCAGGCTTTGCCAGGGGCTCAGGCGCAGGCTGCCGTCACCCAGGTGGCGGGCGATGTGCGCGGCACCGCGCAGCATCTCCGGCGTCAACCGGCCCTGGGGCGGGGCGACGCCCAGCGCAAGGCCGTGGTTTTGTGGCAGTACCCCCAGCCATACGGGGTGGTTTCGTGCACGGCGCCATTGCAGCACGGCAGCATCGCGACGAATGTCCAGGCCGAGCCCTTCGACGAAAAACGCGGCCGAACAGCCTTCCAGCAATTGGCGCATACGCGATTGGTCCGCAGACGCCAGATCAAGGAAACGCGCCAGCACCGCACGCACCAGGGCCAGGCCCTGCTCCAGCGGCACGGCACCGAGCACCTGGCCGTCGGCCGGGCAGCCCGCCAGGCCAAACGCCAGCCACGTGCGCTGCTCAAGGTGCAGAGCCGAAAGCCATAGGTCATGGGGGTGTTCGAGCATGGCCAGGCCTTCGCCGGCGTCCAGCTGCACGGCGAACTTGGCCGACAATTGATGAAAGCGCGGTGTGCTTTCGAGCATGGCGAGGATCTGCCCCGCCAATGGTCGGGCATCCAGCAACATGGCCGGGTCATGCCCGGCCAGCGGGCTGAGCATCAGGTTGCGCACATCGTCACCGGCGGCATCGCGCGGGCCCAGGCCGGCGGCCAGCAACCTGGCGACCAGGCCATTGTGGTCGCTGCCGATACCGCGGACCTGCAGGTTGGCGCGGTTGGTCGCCTCGATCACGCCGCCGGCGAAGCGTTCGGCGGCCTCGGCCACGGCATCGGCCTGATCGGCCAGCAGCAGGCCACCGGGCAGCTTGACCCGGCAAATCCCACCATCACGCGCATTGACGATGCGCCACAACCCCGGGCAGGCCGAGGGGCGAGGTGAAACATCGGGGGCTTGGGCCTGCTTCAAAGGGGTGTCCGGCAATCTGTGAAGTGCGCTTGAGTGTAGAAGGCGCGGTATTATGCCTGCTTTGTCCGGCGGCATGAAAAGCCGGTGGTCGAGCTTATCGTTTACCCGGGGCCGCTTCGCGCCCCAGAAATGGCGGATTGAAACACATGGCACCCTGGCTGACAGTAGTAGGCATCGGCGAAGACGGCTTCAACGGCCTGGGCAAGCAGGCCCGGCGCGCCCTGCTGGGCGCTTCGCGGATCTTCGGCAGCCCCCGCCAACTGGCCTTGCTGCCGCGCTGCGTGGTCGGCGAGCGGCTGAGCTGGCCCACCCCGTTCGCCCTGGCGCCGGTACTCGCAGCGCGCGGTGCCCCTGTCTGCGTGTTGGCCAGCGGCGACCCGATGTTCTTCGGCGTCGGCGCCAGCCTGGCACGCCAGGTGCCCGCCAGTGAGATGCGCGTGCTGCCGATGCCGTCCTCTTGCGCCCTGGCTGCCGCCCGCCTGGGCTGGCCGCTGCAGGAGGTGCAGGTGGTATCGGTGGTCGCCCGGCCGCTGGCGGCGCTCAATGCCCAGCTGCACAGCGGTGCCCGCCTGCTGGTGCTGAGCAACGACGGCGACAGCCCTGCCGCGATTGCCGCCCAGCTGTGCGCGCGTGGTTTCGGGCCAAGTCGCCTGCGCGTGTTCGAACACCTTGGCGGCGCCGATGAACGCGAACTGGCCGGCAGCGCCCAGGACTGGCCTCACACCCAGGTTGCAGCGCTGAACCTGGTGGCCATCGAGTGCCTCGCCGCGCCCGATGCACCACGCTTGCCACGGGTTGCCGGGCTGCCAGACACGGCCTTCCAGCATGACGGCCAACTGACCAAGCGCGATGTCCGCGCCATCACCCTGGCCCGCCTCGCCCCGCAGCCCGGCGAGCTGCTGTGGGACGTGGGCGCAGGCTGTGGCTCGATCGGCATCGAGTGGATGCGTGCCCACCCTGCCTGCCGTGCGTTGGCCATCGAGGCCGACGAAGGGCGCCAGGGGTTTATCGAACACAACCGCGATGCACTGGGCGTACCCGGCCTGCAACTGGTACGCGGCAAGGCGCCGGCGGCATTGGCAGGCCTTGAGCAGCCCGACGCGATCTTCATCGGTGGCGGGGTAACCCGTGAAGGCGTGCTGGAGCTGTGCTGGGAGGGTCTGCGCCCGGGTGGGCGGCTGGTGGCCAACGCGGTCACCCTGCAAAGCGAATTGGCCCTGGCGCATTTTCGCGAGCAGCACGGTGGCGAGCTGACCCGTATCCATGTTGCCCACGTGCAGCCGCTAGGGGCGTTCGACACCTGGCGCCAGGCCTTGCCGATCACCTTGCTGGACGTGGTGAAACCCTTCGATGCGTGAAGAAACCCACGAACAACCCGCGCCGCTGCGCAGCGGCCTGACCACCGGCAGCTGTGCCACCGCCACCAGCCTCGCAGCGGCGCGCCTGCTGCTGACAGGCGTCTGTGACGACGCAGTGAGCATCACCCTGCCCAAGGGCAAGGTGGTGCAGATGCGCCTGGAGTTCTGCCGTCGCGCAGGCCAGTGCGCTGAAGCCGGTACCCTCAAGGACGCCGGCGACGACCCGGACGTGACCCATGGCGCCCTGCTCTACAGCCAGGTCCGCTTGCTGGCCGAGCCCGGCATCCGCTTTGTCGCCGGCCATGGTGTGGGGACCGTGACGCGCCCGGGGCTGGTACTGGCGGTGGGCGAGCCGGCGATCAACCCGGTGCCCCGGCGCATGATTGGCGAACACCTGCAACGCCTGGCCGAGGCGTGTGCCTATCACGGCGGCTTCGAAGTGACGGTCAACGTGCAGGGCGGTGAATTGCTGGCGCTCAAAACCATGAACCCGCGCCTTGGCATCCTCGGCGGGCTGTCGATCCTGGGCACCAGCGGCATCGTCCGGCCGTTTTCCTGCGCGGCCTACATCGCCTCGATCCATCAGGGTATCGACGTGGCCCACACCAACGGCTACACGCACATTGCCGCCTGTACCGGCAACGCCAGCGAAGACACCATGCGCCGGGTCTACGGCCTGCCGGAAATCGCCCTGATCGAAATGGGCGACTTCGTCGGTGCCGTACTCAAGCACTTGCGCAAGGTGCCGGTACCGCGCCTGAGCCTGTGCGGTGGCTTCGGCAAGATCAGCAAGCTGGCCGCCGGGCACATGGACCTGCACAGCCGCCATTCGAGCATCGACCTGCCGCAACTGGCCGGCTGGGCGGCGGCTGTCGGCGCCGATGCAAACCTTCAGGCCGCGATCATCGCCGCCAACACCAGCCAGCAAGCCCTGGCACTGGCCCATGCCGCCGGCATTGCCCTGGGCGACGCCGTCTGCGCGCATGCGCTGGCATTCGCCCGCAGCGTGGTGCCCGCGCAGGTCCAGGTCGAGGTGTTCGCCATCGACCGCCAAGGCGGTATCGTCGGCCAGGCGGGCGTGCAATGAGCGCGCGCATCCTGCTGCTGGGCGGCGTGACCGAGGCCCTGGCCATCGCCCGCCAGCTTGGCCCGCAGCATGTCTACAGCCTGGCAGGCATCGGCCGCGTGCCGCAGGGCCTGCAATGCCAGGTGCGGGTTGGCGGCTTTGGCGGTGCCGAAGGCCTTGCCCGCTACCTGCGTGAGGCGGGTATCACCCTGCTGATCGATGCCACCCACCCCTATGCCGCGCAAATCAGCCACAACGCCGCTGTTGCCTCACGCGCTGCAGGTGTTCCGTGCTGGGCGTTGCGCCGGCCTGCCTGGCAGGCGCAGCCGGGTGACGACTGGCGCGAGGTACAAGACTGGGCGGGGCTGATCGACGCACTCGCGCCCTTCCGGCGGCCGCTGTTCACGCTGGGGCGCGAGCCGTTGCAGCATCTGGCAGAGATACCGCCAGAACAGTTCTGGACATTGCGGGCCCTGGAAGCCTGCCCGGGTAACGACCGCTGCGAAGTGATTGGCGCACGTGGGCCGTTTCGTATTGAAGACGAGCGTGCGTTGTTCGCGCGGCGGCAGATTGATGTGCTGATCAGCAAGAACAGCGGCAGCCTGGCGACCGAGCCCAAGCTTGAAGTGGCCCGGGAGCTGGGGGTGCCGGTGTTGATTCTGGAGCGGCCGGCGCTGCCTGGGGTGGATCGGGAGTATGGGGCGTGTGAAGCGTTGATGGCGGACTTGGGCCGCGGGTAGGGACGAGGCGCATGGCGTGGGTTTTGTAGCGCCTTCGAGATCGAGCGCCGCGCGGGCGGCGCTCGATCTTCAAGGCGCCAAAAAACCTACGGCAAGCACTTCTCCCCCCCAACCGCCTCCATGCCAAATCAGCCTCTCCCTACACCCAACGCCAACTTGTCTGAATAGCCTTCCGCCCATTCTCTGCCCTAAACTCTTCCCCCCTCCCCCGGAAGGCTTCATTCATATGGAAATGCAATGGTGGATCTGGCTGGTGTTCGGTATCGCGCTGATCCTGCTCGAACTGGTCCTGCCTACGTTCTTCATTCTCTGGTTCGGCATCGGTGCCGTGCTGGTTTCGCTCATCTCGCTCGCCGCACCCAGCCTGCAACTGGATATGCAGATGCTGCTGTGGGTGCTGCTGTCTTCAGCCACCACCGCCCTGTGGTTCAAGTTGTTCCGGCGCAAAAAACCGGATGTGCGATGGACGGCCGATAGCGTGATCGGTGAAGTCGGCCTGCTGACCGCCAGCGTTTCCGAGTTCCAGAAAGGCCGCGTGCGTTTCCAGAAGCCGATCCTCGGCAACGAAGAATGGACCTGCGTCGCCGACACTGAAATCCCGTCCGGCGAGCGTGTGCGCCTCACCGCCATCGAAGGCAATACCGCCCGCGTCATCCGGGCCTGAATCCGTACTGAAAGGAAGTTCGTATCATGACCAGCCTTATCGTCGTGGGCGCCCTCGCCCTGTTCGTCCTGATCACCGTGTTCAAGGGGGTGCGTATCGTGCCCCAAGGCGAGGAGTGGATCGTCGAGCGCCTTGGCCGCTACAACAACACCCTCAAACCCGGCCTGAACATCGTCATTCCGTACGTGGACGTGGTCGCCTACCGCCTGCCCACCAAAGACATCATCCTCGATGTGCAAGAGCAGGAAATCATCACCAAGGACAACGCGGTGATCGTCGCCAACGCCTTGTGCTTCGCCAAGGTAGTCGACCCGCAGAAGGCCTCGTACGGCGTACAGAACTTCTCCTTCGCCGTCACCAGCCTGACCATGACCTCGCTGCGCGCCATCGTCGGTGCCATGGACCTGGACGAAGCCTTGTCCAGCCGTGAGCAGATCAAGGCCCGCCTGCGCGAGGCGATGTCCGAGCAGACCGAAGACTGGGGCGTGACCGTGCGCTCGGTCGAGATCCAGGACATCAAGCCGTCCGAGAACATGCAACTGGCCATGGAACGCCAGGCCGCTGCCGAGCGTGAACGTAAAGCCGACGTCACCCGTGCCGAGGGTGCCAAGCAGGCTGCGATCCTCGAAGCTGAAGCACGCCTGCAATCCGCCAAGCTGGACGCCGAGGCGCAGATCAACCTGGCCGAGGCGTCGGCACGGGCGATTTCGCTGGTCAAGGAGGCCGTGGGCAACGAGACCGTGCCGGCCATGTACCTGCTGGGCGAGCGCTACATCGGCGCGATGGAGAACCTGGCCAGCAGCAGCAATGCCAAAGTCGTGGTGTTGCCGGCAGACCTGCAAGAGACCGTGCGCGGCCTGATGGGCCGCAACAAGCCCTGAGTTAGCGGGCCAAGCTTGCCCCGCGAAGGGGCCGCAAAGCGGCCCCAGCCCCTCCCCACCTGCGTCACTTCACCGCACCCCGCCTTTTTTACCTATACTGCGCCTTACAATACCCACCACGATTCCTGACCGGATCTCTCCATGCCCCCACGTCGGCACATTGCCTGGATAGCCTGCCTAGCAGTGCTGTTCAACCTGCTGGCCATGCCGCTGTCTTCTGCCGCGCCCAAGGGCCCGGCCGAGCAGTTGCTGTGGGGGGCTTTCTGTTCCAGCATGGCCAACAAGGCCAAGGTCGACGTCCAGGCCCTGGCCAAGATCGACCTCGGCCCGCAAAGCGACGACAGCGCCAGCATGATGAACTGCTGGTGCTGCTCGGGTGCCGCACCGCTGCTGGCCTTGCCCGGCTACCCGCCGCAGCTGCACAACCCGCCGACACTGCACGCCGGGCACCTGCCGCTGCTTGCCGACTACCAACCCACGCCGCGCCAGCTATGGCCCGCGCTCAACCCCCGTGCCTCCCCTCTGGTCTGAGTTGCTCACGCTGTCCGCCTGAACCTGAACAGATCGGAGACTCACCATGCTCAAGCAAGCCCTCGTCGTGGCCGCCCTGCTGCTGCCCAGCGCCTTCGCCACTGCCCACGAATACACCGTGGGCAACCTGCACATCGCGCACCCCTGGTCGCTGCAACTGCCCCCCAACGCGCCCAACGTCGCCGCGTATTTCGTCGTGCACAACAATGGCCAGGCCGATGACCGCCTGCTGAGTGTCGACAGCCCCATCAGCGATGACGCCCAGTTGCACGAGCATGCCATGACGGCCAGCGGCACCATGAAGATGCAACAGGTGCCCAGCGTGGTAGTACCCGCCGGCAAGGATGTGACCTTCGCCCCCAGCGCCTACCACGTGATGCTGATGCAGCCCAAGGACCGCAGCCTGCTCAGCGACGGCAAGCGTTTCCCGTTGACCCTGCACTTCGAGAAGGCCGGTGATGTCACGGTCGAAGTCGCCGTGCAGAAAGAGGCGCCCTCGGGCCAGCCCCAGGCTCACGAACACGCGCACTGAACATTAGCTGACAGGCACTCGCCATGAGCCTGCCGCGCAACAGCATCAGCCGTACCCCCCGCCCTGAACGCAGGCGCGTTGGGGGCGGCTGGCTGAGCCTGTTCGCCATGTGGATGATCTTCATCGGCCCGCTGGTTTCCCAGTCGATGCCGATGGACCACCACGCCGGCATGAACATGCCGACGGGCATGTCGATGGCCCCCGAGCACGCGCAGAGCGTGGACTCGCACCACAGCCATGATGGCCATGGCGGCGATGGCCAACTGCATGTGATGTGGGAAAAGTGCGGCTACTGCAGCCTGCTGTTCAACTGCCCCGCACTGCCGCAAACCCTCAGCCCGCTCAGTGCCGGCGTAGCAGTCCCCTCCACTCACCTTCTTGCAACCACGCGCCAGGGGCATGCCCGGCAGGCTGTATTCCCGGGTGCGCGCAGCCGCGCGCCGCCTTCCTCGATCAGCGTCTGAAAACACATTGTCCGCACGGAGCCAGGAGGCTTCGCGCTCACTCATGACTGATCGACTGGAATCATTATGTCTGGCTGCACCCCTGTTTTTGCCCTGTCCCTGCGCGGGGCCATCGCCGCCGTCTGCGGTTCGCTGATCGCGCCCATGGCCCTGGCCAGCGACCTCAGCCACGCCGAGCACGCGCATGCCGCCCCCGAGCTGAGCCCGACGGTGATCACCGCCGTGGCGCCCAGCTCGCCGCTGACCGTGGTCACCAACCCGAAGGACCCACGCCAGCCGGTACCGGCCAGCGACGGTGCCGATTACCTCAAGACCATCCCCGGTTTCTCGGCAATCCGCTCCGGCGGCACCAACGGTGACCCCGTGTTGCGCGGCATGTTCGGTTCACGCCTGAACATCCTCACCAATGGCGGCGTGATGCTGGGCGCCTGCCCCAACCGCATGGATGCACCGACGTCGTACATATCACCCGAAACCTACGACCGCCTGACCGTGATCAAAGGCCCGCAAAGCGTGATCTGGGGCCCTGGCGGCTCGGCCGGTACCATCCTCTTCGAACGCGAACCGGAAAAATTCGGCACCCTGGGCAGCCGCGTCAACGCCAGCCTGCTGGCCGGCTCCAATGGCCGCTTCGACAAGGTACTGGACGCCGCCGCCGGCAACAGCCAGGCCTATGCCCGCTTCGTCGGCAACCAGTCGCGCTCGGACGACTACCATGACGGCAACGATGACACCGTGCCGTCGCGCTGGGACAAATGGAACGGCGATGTCACCCTCGGCTGGACCCCCGACCAGGACACCCTGCTGGAACTCACCGCCGGCAAGGGCGACGGCGAAGCACGCTATGCCGGGCGCGGCATGGACGGCTCGCAGTTCAAGCGTGAAAGCCTGGGGCTGCGGTTCGAGAAGTCCAACCTCGGCGACGTGCTCGACAAGGTCGAGGCGCAGGTCTACTACAACTACGCCGACCACGTGATGGACAACTACAGCCTGCGTACCCCCTCCGGCAGCGGCATGATGGGCATGCCCATGGTCAGCAACGTCGACCGCCGCACCATGGGCGCCCGGGTCAAGGCGACCTGGCGCTGGGCCGATGTGCAACTGGTCAGCGGCATCGATGCGCAGACCAACGAGCATCGCCAGCGCGGCGGCATGGGCGTCGATGCGCACAAGGGCCAGGCCTGGACCAAGGACGCCGACTTCCATAACTACGGTGCCTTCAGCGAGCTGACCTGGTACGTCAGCGACGCAGACCGGCTGATCAGCGGCGCCCGCCTGGACCGTGCCTCGGCCCGTGACTTGCGCAAAGGCAGCGCCACTGAAGGCGACACCCGCGCCGATACCTTGCCCAGCGGTTTCGTGCGCTACGAGCACGACCTGGCGGCCATTTCCGCTACCACCTACATCGGCCTGGGCCATGCCCAGCGCTTCCCCGACTACTGGGAACTGTTCTCGCCCAAGCAAGCGCCGGCCGGTGCTGCCAACGCCTTCGACGGCATCAAGCCAGAGAAGACCACCCAGCTCGACTTCGGCATCCAGTACCGCGACGAACGCCTGGAGGCCTGGGCCTCGGGGTATGTCGGGCAGATCCGCGACTACATTCTGTTCGACTACCGCACCGGCATGATGGGCATGAGCACCTCCCAGGCCCAGAACATCGACGCGCGCATCATGGGCGGCGAATTGGGCGCGGCCTACAAGCTCAGCGAAAACTGGAAAGCCGACGCTACCCTGGCCTACGCTTGGGGCAAGAACAGCAGTGATGGCAAAGCGCTACCGCAAATGCCGCCCCTGGAGAGTCGCCTGGGCCTGACCTACAGCCGCGACGTCTGGAGTGTCGGCGCCCTGTGGCGGCTGGTGGCCGCGCAAAACCGCATCGCCGAGAACCAAGGCAATGTGGTGGGCAAGGACTACGACAAGAGCGCTGGCTTCGGCGTGTTCTCGCTCAATGGTGCCTACAAGGTGAACAACAACCTCAAGCTCAGCGCAGGGGTCGACAACCTGTTCGACAAAACCTACGCCGAGCACTTGAACCTGGCCGGGAACGCCGGGTTCGGCTACCCGGCCACAGACCCACAGCCGGTGAACGAGCCAGGCAGGACCTTCTGGACCAAGGTCGACTTCAGCTTCTGACAACAACAATGGGCGCGGCTGCGGTCGCGCCCCTCACCTGGTCAAACAGGAGGTTCCCATGCGCGGAACACGCATCTCTTTCTACAACCTGGCCTGGCGTTGGCATTTTTACGCGGGGCTGTTCGTCGCCCCGTTCATGATCCTGCTGGCGATCACCGGGATCATCTACCTGTTCAAACCGCAGCTCGACCCGCTGCTGTACCGCGACCTGATGGTGGTCGAAGCCGGCCATCATCGACAGCCTGCCGACACCCTGCTGGCCGAGGTGCGCAAGGCTTATCCACAAGGCCATGTCGGCCAGTACCTGCCGCCGCTGGATGCCGAGCGCAGCGCGCAGTTCGTGGTGCATGACGGCGGGCGCGAATTGAACGTGTTCGTCGACCCCTACAGTGGCAAGCTGCTCGGCGAGCAGGATGGCAAACAGAACCTGCAGGCGGTTGCCCGTGCCCTGCACGGCGAGCTGATGGTCGGCACGGTCGGTGATCGCCTGGTCGAGCTGGCGGCGGGCTGGGGCATCGTGCTGGTGGTGTCGGGCCTGTATCTGTGGTGGCCACGCGGGCGCAACAGCGCCGGCGTGCTGTGGCCGCGGTTTTCCGCACGCGGTCGGCTGTTGTGGCGTGACCTGCATGCGGTGACCGGGTTCTGGGGCTCGGCCCTGTTGCTGCTGATGTTGCTCAGTGGCATGACCTGGACGGGCATGTGGGGCAAGCAGTACGCCGACTTATGGAACCGTTTTCCCGCCGCGATGTGGAACGACGTGCCCAAGTCCGACCAGCAGGCCCGCGAGCTCAACAGCGCCCACCGCCAGACCGTGCCCTGGGCGGTGGAGAACACCCCCATGCCGCAGTCCGGCGCCCATGCCGAACATGCCGGGCACCACATGATGTCGAACGCCCCGGCAGCGCCGCAAGTGAGCTTGCAGCAGGTCGAGGACATCGCCACTTCGCGTCAGGTCGAGCCGGGCTACAGCATTACCCTGCCGACCACGGCCGACGGCGTGTTCACCGTTGCGGTGTTCGCCGACGACCCGCGCAACGACGCCACCCTGCATGTCGATCAGTACACCGGCAAGGTGCTGGCCGACGTGCGCTGGCAGGACTACAGCCCGGTCGCCCGGGCTACCGAGCTGGGCGTGATGCTGCATGAAGGCAAGATGTTCGGGGCGTTGAACCAGATCATCATCCTTGTGGTGTGCCTGATGATTCTGCTGGGGTCGGTCAGTGGCTTGGTGATGTGGTGGAAGCGCCGGCCAACGGGCGGGCTGGGTGTGCCGCCGCTGCGCCATGACCTGCCGCGCTGGAAGACGGCGGTCGGGGTGATGGTCGTGCTGGGGGTGATGTTCCCGCTGGTGGGGGTGTCGATGGTAGTGATGTGGCTGGTCGACAGCCTGGTGGTGCGCCGCCGGGTACTGGCCCAGGCTTGAGGCCTGCGGGGCCGCAAAGCGGCCCCCTGCAACCCATGAATCGTGTCGATCTGTCGCGCCCCGAATTGGGACGCCCGTGTTAGCCTACTTGGCTTTCACAAAAAAAGACTGACCCTCAATGGAATGCAGCCAATGACCCGGACCTCTTCCCCTCCCGCTGAAGAGCAGCATCTGCAGCGCAACCTGACCAACCGCCACATCCAGCTCATCGCCATCGGCGGCGCGATCGGCACTGGCCTGTTCATGGGCTCGGGCAAGACCATCAGCCTTGCCGGCCCATCGATCATCTTCGTCTACATGATCATCGGCTTCATGCTGTTCTTCGTCATGCGCGCCATGGGCGAACTGTTGCTGTCGAACCTCAACTACAAGTCGTTCATCGACTTCTCCGCCGACCTGCTGGGCCCCTGGGCCGGCTACTTCACCGGCTGGACCTACTGGTTCTGCTGGGTGGTCACCGGCATCGCCGATGTGGTGGCGATCGCCGCCTACACGCAATTCTGGTTCCCGGAACTGCCACAGTGGATACCCGCGCTGACCTGCGTGGCGGTGCTGCTGTCGTTGAACCTGGTGACCGTGAAGATGTTCGGCGAACTCGAGTTCTGGTTCGCCCTGATCAAGATCGTCGCCATCCTCGGCCTGGTTGCCACCGGCCTGTACATGGTCATCAGCGGCTTCGAGTCGCCGAGCGGGCGCACCGCGCAGCTGGCCAACCTGTGGAACGACGGCGGCATGTTCCCCAATGGCCTGATGGGCTTCTTCGCCGGCTTCCAGATCGCCGTGTTCGCCTTCGTCGGTATCGAATTGGTCGGCACCACTGCCGCCGAAGCGAAAAACCCAGAGCGCACCCTGCCCCGGGCGATCAACTCGATCCCGATCCGTATCATCGTGTTCTACGTGCTGGCACTGCTCGCGATCATGGCCGTGACCCCGTGGCGCGACGTGGTACCGGGCAAGAGCCCATTCGTCGAACTGTTCGTCCTGGCCGGCCTGCCGGCAGCGGCCAGCATCATCAATTTCGTGGTGCTGACCTCGGCGGCCTCGTCGGCCAACAGCGGCGTGTTTTCCACCAGCCGCATGCTCTACGGCCTGGCCCAGGAAGGTGACGCGCCGAAGGCACTGGAGAAACTGTCGCGCCGCGCGGTACCGGCCAACGGCCTGTACTTCTCCTGTACCTGCCTGTTGCTGGGCGCGGTGCTGATCTACCTGATTCCTGACGTGGTCGAGGCGTTTACCCTGATCACTACGGTTTCGGCGGTGCTGTTCATGTTCGTCTGGACGCTGATCCTGCTGTCGTACTTGAAGTACCGCAAAACCCGCGCAGCGCTGCACCAGGCTTCGAAGTACAAGATGCCCGGCGGGCGCTTCATGTGCTACGTGTGCCTGGTGTTCTTCGCCTTTATTCTGGTGCTGCTGAGCCTTGAAGCAGACACCCGCTCCGCGCTTGTCGTCACGCCGATCTGGTTTGTGCTGTTGGCGGTCACCTATCAATCTGTGCGCAGTCAACGCCGTCCGCGGACGTCAGTTCGCAATACCTGATGAAGCACAGGGGCTGCTCTCGGCCCCTGTGCTTGCTCATGCTTAGCGACGCACGGCCATGGTGACCAGAATAGGGACTGACCAGGTGGAATTGTCGACGTCCAGAGCCTTCAGCTCTACCGTGCCGTTGTACCAACCCGCTGGAAGCTGAAGGTTGTCCTCGACTTCGTAGGAGAGAATCAGCGTCATGGCCCCCCCACTGTCAGGGTGGCACAGCTGATAGCTGTTCATCGTCGTGGTCTGTGGACACCCCGACATGTGTCGTAGTGCGCGGAAGTTGACGGGATGCTGCCGCCCGTCGGCGCCCTGCAACTTGACGGTTAATGTTGTGACACCTTGCCCACCGTAAACCAGGGAGATCGGGCCAACTTCCGTAGAAAGCGCCACTACGCCCACGCGACGCCTCGCATTACCGGCCGGGAGGGTAACCTGCGCAGCTCCCTGTGTGGACACGTAGATAAGTCGCTCACCGGCCAATGCTGGGCTATAGCTGCTGAGCCGACCAGCCTGCTCGCGCCAGAGCCTAGCCATGTCGGCCGTTTTCGCGTCACCAATAACGCGGCCGTCGACGCTAATGTCGGGCGTCGAATAATAAGGCCGGCTGTTGCCACAGAGGTTGGTGGTAAAGCCACCTCCCGCATCGAAGCCGTGTCTGTAGTTGTCCCCAGCGGCGGGGTAACAGTGGGCACCGCCAACGTTGTGGCCCATTTCGTGTTTGAACGGCGAAGTCCCATGGATGGAATTGACACTTGAATACCCAGGTCTGTAGGCCCAGCCGCCGGCGTCCCCGCCTACCGAGAAGCCGACGTTGATGTCATGCCGGTAACTGGAGCGCAGCGCCGTCAGTCGCTGCTGCCACGTCGACAGCCCTGCGGTAGTCACCGGAATATCTTCTTGAGTGACGAGAACCCCCGCTAGGCGCAACTCGATGTTTCTGACTGCGGAATTGCGCAAGCTCAAATTGACCCACTCCATCTGGCCAAGCGCAAAAGCATATGGGTCGACTTCTCTTGCGGCCAATGCCTGGGTGGTGAAACCGACCAACGCGTCCACGTAAGTGACAGCACCGGGCGCCGGTAGCGCGGAGGGTCTTGTTTCTTGCGGCTTGTCCTCGACAGTGTCTAGCTGCAGTGGATCGAACTCGACATCAGGCGTGAAAGTTCGCTTGCCTGAGGCATCCACCTGCAGCAGCCCACGATTGCCTTCGCGGTCAACGAAGACGGTCACGGCGCCATCGGGTGCGCGGATCACCACCATGGCGCCGCTTACCCCCTGCTTGCCGAGAAGATTGCCGCTTTGCACGCTGTAACCGCTTGCCTGCTGCTGCAATGCGCCTGGCTCGAACCGGCTGTCTCCGATCTGATCAGCGTAGACATCAGCGGAAACCGGCACTGGCGCCTCGACGCTTGAAACCTGTGCGCAACCGGTAGTGGCGAGGACACACGACAGCGCGCAAGTCCCTGCAATAACCTTGTAGAGGGGGGTCAGTGGCATAACTCAGAGCTCCTTCGTTGAGCACAGAATAAACACTGCCTCAGTGTGTAAGGCGTGCGCAAAATCGGCTACTGACAGAATTATCAGGTCCTCGGCAACAACGCCCCAACTTGAAGCATGCTCTGCACCGCCTTCCCATCGCAGTGCACAGCCACCCCGATCTACCACTGTAAACCCCGTTCCAGAGCCATCCGATGGTTCGGCACACCCCTTGCAACGCCCCTCCCGCTTGGCCAACACCAAAAAAAACCAGCGGAGAGAGCACATGAAGCGTCGCAGTCTGATCAAGGCCTTTACCCTCAGCGCATCGATTGCTGCGATGGGCCTTAGCTGGAGCATCCAGGCCGCCGAGACCATCAAGGTCGGCATCCTGCATTCGCTGTCGGGGACCATGGCCATTTCCGAGACCTCGCTCAAGGACATGGCGCTGATGACCATCGACGAGATCAACGCCAAGGGTGGCGTGAATGGCAAGATGCTCGAACCGGTGGTGGTCGACCCGGCATCCAACTGGCCGCTGTTCGCCGAGAAAAGCCGCCAGCTGCTGACCCAGGACAAGGTTGCCGTGGTGTTCGGTTGTTGGACATCGGTGTCGCGCAAGTCGGTGCTGCCGGTGTTCGAAGAGCTCAACGGCCTGCTGTTCTACCCCGTGCAATACGAAGGCGAAGAGATGTCGCCGAATGTCTTCTACACCGGCGCCGCGCCCAACCAGCAGGCCATCCCGGCCGTGGAATACGTGATGAGCGAAGAAGGCGGCAGCGCCAAGCGCTTCTTCCTGCTGGGCACCGACTACGTCTACCCGCGCACCACCAACAAGATCCTGCGTGCCTTCCTGCACAGCAAAGGCGTGGCCGACAAGGACATCGAAGAGGTCTACACCCCGTTCGGCCATGCCGATTACCAGACCATCGTCGCCAACATCAAGAAGTTCTCTGCCGGCGGTAAAACTGCTGTCATCTCTACCGTCAACGGCGACTCCAACGTGCCGTTCTACAAAGAGCTGGCCAACCAGGGCCTGAAGGCCACCGACGTGCCAGTGGTAGCCTTCTCGGTGGGTGAAGAAGAACTGCGTGGCATCGACACCAAGCCGTTGGTGGGCCACCTGGCGGCGTGGAACTACTTCGAATCGGTGGATAACCCGGTGAACCAGAAGTTCGTCGCCGACTGGAAGGCCTACGCCAAGGCCAAGAACCTGCCCGGCGCCGACAAGGCGGTGACCAACGACCCGATGGAAGCCACCTATGTGGGCATCCACATGTGGGCGCAGGCGGCGGAAAAAGCCAAGTCCACCGAGGTCGACAAAGTGCGCGAAGCCTTGGCTGGGCAGAGCTTCAAGGCACCGTCCGGCTTCACCCTGACCATGGACAAGACCAACCACCACCTGCACAAGCCGGTGATGATCGGCGAGATCCAGGATGACGGGCAGTTCAGCGTGGTCTGGGAGACCGAGCAGCCACTGCGGGCACAGCCTTGGAGCCCGTTCATTCCGGGTAACGACAAGCGCCCTGATTACGCAGTGAAAGGTAACTGAGTGCACTGGGGCTGCTGTGCAGCCCATTCGCGGGACAAGCCCGCTCCCACAGGTCTTGAGAACAGCCTCGAGCCTGTGGGAGCGGGCTTGCCCCGCGAAGCATCCACACTGATTTCCAGGATTGCCCGCATGCTCAGACTCCTGCTCACCCTGCTCCTTATGCTGCCCCTGGCATCCCAGGCCAGCGAGGGCGAATTCTTCCTCAGCGCCAAGCCCGCCGAACAGGCTCGCCTGCTCGAAGGCTGGGCGGCGCAACCCGATGCCGCGCGCCTGGGGCTGCTGGAAAACCTGCGCCAAGGCCGCATCGCCGAAGGCGACACCCGCAAGGTGCGCCTGAACAACCGCCTGCGTGGCCTGATCGACAACGCCCTGGCCAGCCACCAGTTGCTCAGCGACAACAACGACGCGCGCCTGGCCGCCGCCCAGCAACTGCAGAAGAGCGCGCAACCGGCGCAGATGGCCTTCCTCGACCGGCGCTTCGCCAACGAAGCGGACCCTGCCGTACACGCCGCCCTCGGCCTTGCCCTGGCCAACCTGCAGTTGGGCGCCGGCGAGCCTGCGGTACGCCTGGCCGCCGTGCGCCTGCTCGGCGAGACCGGCGACCCGGTCGCCCGCACCCGCCTGGAGGCGCTGCTGCAGCCCGGCGTCGAAAGCGATGCCGGCGTGCGTACCGCTGCCGAAACCAGCCTGGCCCAGGTCAAACGCAAGCTGCTGGTTGGCGAGCTGCTGGGCCAGGCGTTCAGCGGCCTGTCGCTGGGGTCGATCCTGCTGCTGGCGGCGCTGGGCCTGGCGATCACCTTCGGCCTGCTCGGGGTGATCAACATGGCCCACGGTGAAATGCTGATGCTCGGTGCCTACAGCACCTACATGGTCCAGGTGCTGCTGCAGCGCTACGCCCCGGGCGCCATCGAGTTCTACCCGCTGATCGCCCTGCCGGTGGCGTTCGCCGTCAGCGCCGGGGTCGGCATGGCGCTGGAGCGCACGGTGATCCGCCACCTGTACGGCCGCCCGCTGGAAACCCTGCTGGCGACCTGGGGTATCAGCCTGATCCTGATCCAGGCCATCCGCCTGATCTTCGGCGCGCAGAACGTCGAAGTGAGCAACCCGGCGTGGCTGTCCGGTGGTGTCCAACTGCTGCCGAACCTGGTGTTGCCGTACAACCGCCTGGTGATCATCGGCTTCGCCCTCGCCGTGGTGCTGCTGACCTGGCTGCTGCTCAACCGCACGCGGCTCGGCCTGAACGTGCGCGCGGTGACGCAGAACCGCAACATGGCCGCCTGCTGTGGCGTGTCCACCGGGCGCGTCGACATGCTCGCCTTCGGCCTCGGCTCCGGTATCGCCGGGCTCGGTGGCGTGGCCCTGAGCCAGGTCGGCAACGTCGGCCCGGACCTGGGCCAAAGCTATATCATCGACTCGTTCCTGGTGGTGGTACTCGGCGGTGTCGGGCAACTGGCCGGCAGCCTCTGGGCCGCCTTCGGCCTAGGCATCGCCAACAAGCTGCTGGAGCCGCAGATCGGCGCGGTGCTTGGCAAGATCCTCATCCTTGCGTTGATCATTCTGTTCATCCAGAAGCGCCCGCAAGGCCTGTTCGCCCTCAAGGGACGGGTAATCGACTGATGAACCAGCCACTGCTTGTCACCGCTTCGCAAAAAGCCGGGCCGCGCCTGTCGCTGGCCATCGGCACTGTCGTCGTGCTGTTGCTGCTGGCACTACCACTGCTGTCGTTGCTGCCGGCCGACCATGCCCTGCAGGTCTCGGCCTACACGCTGACACTGGTCGGCAAGATACTCTGCTACGCCATCGTCGCCCTGGCCCTGGACCTGGTCTGGGGCTATGCCGGGCTGCTGTCGCTCGGCCACGGGCTGTTCTTCGCCCTCGGCGGCTACGCCATGGGCATGTACCTGATGCGCCAGGCCGCCGGCGATGGCCTGCCGGGTTTCATGACCTTCCTGTCGTGGACCGAGCTGCCCTGGTACTGGGCCGGCACCCAGCATTTTGCCTGGGCCCTGTGCCTGGTGGTGCTGGCGCCTGGGCTGCTGGCGCTGGTGTTCGGCTTTTTCGCCTTCCGCTCGCGGATCAAGGGCGTTTACTTCTCGATCATGACCCAGGCCCTGACCTTTGCCGGCATGCTGCTGTTCTTTCGCAACGAGACCGGGTTTGGCGGCAACAACGGCTTTACCAGCTTCCGCACCATTCTGGGCTTTGACATTGCCGCGCAAGGCACACGGGCCGTGCTGTTTCTGCTGACTGTCGGCCTGCTTCTGGCCAGCCTGTACCTGTGCTGGCGCCTGACCACCAGCAAGTTCGGCCGGCTGCTCACTGCCGTGCGCGACGCCGAGAACCGCCTGATGTTCTGCGGTTACGACCCGCGCGGCTTCAAACTGCTGGTGTGGGTGCTGAGCGCCGTGCTGTGCGGCCTGGCCGGCGCGCTGTATGTGCCCCAGGTGGGCATCATCAACCCCAGCGAAATGTCGCCGACCAATTCCATCGAAGCCGCTGTCTGGGTCGCCCTTGGCGGGCGTGGCACGTTGATTGGCCCGCTGCTGGGCGCAGGCCTGGTCAATGGCATGAAGAGCTGGTTCACCGTGGCGTTCCCCGAGTACTGGCTGTTCTTCCTCGGTGCGCTGTTCATTCTGGTCACTCTGTACCTGCCCAAAGGCGTGGTGGGCCTGCTGAAGAAAAGGAGCCAGCCATGAGAGGCGTGCCCCCGGTTCATCCCGAGTTCATGCTGGAGCCGGTGTTCGACACCCTTGGCGCCAGCCGCGACGCCATCGGCCTCGGCCAGAGCCGCAAGGCCGGCCTCGATATCCGCCACGGCACGGTGCTGAGCCTGGAAGACATCAGCGTCAGCTTCGATGGGTTCAAGGCGCTGAATGGTTTGAACCTGTACATCGGCGTCGGCGAACTGCGCTGCATCATCGGCCCCAACGGCGCCGGCAAGACCACGATGATGGACGTGATCACCGGCAAGACCCGCCCCGACAGCGGCAGCGCCTTTTTCGGCGACACCCTCGACCTGACCCGCATGAGCGAATACCAGATCGCCCAGGCCGGGGTCGGCCGCAAGTTCCAGAAGCCCACGGTGTTCGAGGCGCTGACGGTGTTCGAGAACCTGGAGCTGGCGCTGAAGGCCGACAAGTCGGTGTGGGCCAGCCTGGCCGCGCGCTTGAGCGGCGAGCAACGACAGCGCATCGAACACGTGCTGGCCACCCTGCGCCTGCTACCGCTGGCGCAGCGCCAGGCAGGGTTGCTGTCCCACGGCCAGAAGCAGTTTCTGGAGATCGGCATGCTGCTGGTACAGGAGCCGCAACTGCTGTTGCTCGACGAGCCGGTGGCGGGCATGACCGATGCCGAAACCGAGTTCACCGCAGAGCTGTTCAAGGGGCTGGCCGGCACGCATTCGCTGATGGTGGTGGAGCACGACATGGGGTTTGTCGGCAGCATTGCCGACCATGTGACGGTGCTGCACCAAGGCAGCGTGCTGGCGGAGGGCTCGCTGGCGCAGGTGCAGGCGGATGAGCGGGTGGTCGAGGTTTATCTGGGCCGATGATCCTCACAGCCAGCGCACAAACTTCCAGGGACATGACATGCTGAAAATCGACACACTGCACCAATACTACGGCGGCAGCCACATCCTGCGCGGCCTGTCCTTCGAGGCCAAGGTCGGCGAGGTCACGTGCCTGCTGGGCCGCAACGGCGTGGGCAAGACCACCCTGCTGCGCTGCCTGATGGGCCTGGTCGCAGCCCGCGAAGGCAGCGTCGAATGGGAAGGCAAGCCGATCACCATGCTCAAGCCCCAGCAACGGGTGCAGGCCGGTATCGCCTACGTGCCCCAAGGCCGCGAAATCTTCGCGCGGCTGACCGTGGAGGAGAACCTGTTGATGGGCCTGTCGCGCTTCCCCGCCCGCGAGGCCCGTGAAGTGCCCGCCTTCATCTACGAACTGTTCCCGGTACTGGAACAGATGAAACAGCGCCGCGGCGGCGACCTGTCCGGCGGCCAGCAACAGCAGTTGGCCATTGGCCGCGCCTTGGCCAGCCGCCCGCGCCTGTTGATACTCGACGAGCCCACCGAAGGTATCCAGCCTTCGGTAATCAAGGAAATCGGCGCGGTCATCCGGCGCCTGGCCCAACGTGGCGACATGGCCATCCTGCTGGTGGAGCAGTTCTACGACTTCGCCGAAGAACTGGCCGACCAGTACCTGGTGATGGCCCGCGGCGAGATCATTCAGCGTGGGCGCGGGGATAACATGCAGGCAGAAGGTGTACGCGGGCTAGTAACCATTTAATCTGCGCCCATCGACCTTGTGAGACGCTGCAATGAGCCACGAAATCCGCGACGCCTTGCCCGCCGATGTACCGGGCATCCTCGACATCTACAATGACGCCGTGCGCAACACCACGGCGATCTGGAACGAAACACCCGTCGACCTGGGCAACCGCCAGGCCTGGTTCGAGGCCCGTGCGCAGCAGGGCTACCCGATTCTGGTGGCGGTGGATGAGAGCGGCGTGCTGGGTTATGCGTCGTTTGGCGACTGGCGGCCGTTCGAGGGCTTTCGCAATACCGTGGAGCATTCGGTGTACATCCGCGGCGACCAGCGCGGCAAGGGCCTGGGGCCGCTGTTGATGGGCGCATTGGTGGAACGCGCGCGGGGTTGCGGCAAGCACGTGATGGTGGCGGCCATCGAAAGCGGCAACGCGGCGTCGGTACGCCTGCATGAGCGGCTGGGGTTCGTGGTGACCGGGCAGATGCCGCAGGTGGGGGTGAAGTTCGGCCGCTGGCTGGACCTGACGTTCATGCAGCTGATGCTGAACCCGGGGGCTGAGCCGGCCTGAACGTGAGGGTGCCGGTGCAGGCCCCTTCGCGGGGCAAGCCCGCTCCCACAGGGACCTCACAGTCCTTGATTGTGCTGTAACTGTGGGAGCGGGCTTGCCCCGCGAAGGGGCCCGCACTGGCCTCATCCCAGTTGGGTGAACCTGCCCAAGCGCTGTTTCAGCATGTTGTTCTCACTGCGCAGCTGCTGCACTTCCTGCAACAGCTCCAGCGCCAGCGCCACGCCTTCCCACTCCAGTTCCAACTCCTGGTGCAGCTTCGCCGCGCGCTTGGCCAAAAGCGGCGCCTGATCGTCGAACAACCAGTCCTCAGGCGTTCGCCCAGAGGGTTCGACGATGCCGTGCTCGACTATTTCGATCACGTAGTCCGCCGTAATGTCGGCTTCCTGGCAGAGGGTGCGCATGTCCAGTTGAACGATCAGGGTGCTGCTCATGATCACTTACTCCATTGTGCCCTCGGGTTGAACGCGGCCTTCTCGGAAAGCTTGGCCCACAGTTCACGGGTCGACTCGTCGGATGCAGTCGGCATGACCACCTTGAGCTGCGCATAGAGGTTGCCGCGCTCGCCCTGCTTGTTGGCCAGGCCCTTGCCCGGTACGCGCAGGCGCTGGCCGCTCTGGCTGTCGGGACGGATGGTCAGGTTGATCTTGCCGTCCAGGGTCGGCACCGCCACCTTGGCGCCCAGTGCCGCCTCCCACGGTGCCAGTGGCACGGTGATGATCAGGTCATGGCCTTCGACATCGAACAGCGGGTGCGGTGCCATGCGGATGGTCAGGAACAGGTCGCCGTTGGGCCCGCCGCCACTGCCCGGCGCACCCTGGCCCTTGAGGCGAATGCGCTCGCCGTCGGTCACCCCGGCGGGGATCTTGACGTTCAGGGTCTTGGTGGTGAACCCGGTGCGCTGCCCGGCGGCATTGGTCTGCGGCACCTGGAAACTGATCTGCTTGGACTCCTTGCTCAGGGTCTCTTCAAGGAATACCGCCAGTTCCAACTCCACGTCCTGCCCTCGCCTGCCTGCGCTGCGCTGTTGCCGGGCGCCGCCAAAGGGGTTGCCCCCCCGCGCGCCAAAAATCGAGCTGAAGAAGTCGGAGAAGTCACCGCCTTCGAAACCACCGCCCGCACCCCCGCCGCGGTTTTCCCAGCCCGGCGGCGCCTGGAACGGCCGGCCATGTTGGCCACCGTACTTGCGGATTTCGTCGAATTCGGCACGTTTCTGCGCGTCACCGAGCACTTCATAGGCCTCGTTGGCCTCTTTGAACTTGTCCTCGGCGTCGCGCTCCTTGCTGACATCGGGGTGATACTTGCGTGCCAGCTTGCGGTAGGCGGCCTTGATCGCCTTTTCGTCCGCCGTGGGCTCTACGCCAAGTATCTTGTAATAGTCTTTGAAGTCCATTTATGGATCACCAATGTGAATTTGCGTGTTGCCACTGAAGATAGGGGTCAAGCATAGCCTTTCAAGGGCCGCTTGGGATTGCTGTATGGCAGACGACTGGTCTTGATTCTGTTGCCAACTGGCATAAACTGCGCGGCCGTTTTGCCTCCGGAAACCTTTTTCCCATGTCTGACGTATCCCCGGCCCGTGCCCTTGGCATCGACTTTGGCACCTCCAACTCCACGGTCGGCTGGCACCGCCCTGGCCTTGAGTCGCTGATTGCCTTGGAAGACGGCAAGATCACCTTGCCTTCGGTGGTCTTCTTCAACATCGAGGAGCGTCGCCCGGTGTATGGCCGCCTGGCGCTGCACGAGTACCTGGAAGGCTACGAAGGCCGCCTGATGCGCTCGCTCAAGAGCCTGCTCGGCTCCAAGCTGATCAAGCACGACACCAGCGTGCTGGGCAGCGCCTTGCCGTTCAAGGACTTGCTGGGCATGTTCATCGGCGAACTGAAAAAGCGCGCCGAAACCGCCGCCGAGCGCAGCTTCGACCAGGTCGTGCTGGGCCGCCCGGTGTTCTTCGTCGATGAAGACCCGGCCGCCGACCAGGAAGCCGAAGACACCCTGGCCGACGTGGCGCGCAAGATCGGCTTCAAGGACGTGTCGTTCCAGTACGAACCGATTGCCGCAGCCTTCGACTACGAGTCGAGCATCAGCCGTGAAGAGCTGGTACTGATCGTCGATATCGGCGGGGGTACCTCCGACTTTACCCTGATCCGCCTGTCGCCCGAGCGCCACCTGGTGGCCGAACGCCAAAGCGATATCCTCGCCACCGGTGGCGTGCACATCGGCGGTACCGATTTCGACAAGCAGCTGAGCCTGCAGGGCGTGATGCCGTTGTTCGGCTATGGCAGCCGGATGAAGAGCGGTGCGTTGATGCCGACCAGCTACCACCTCAACCTGGCCACCTGGCACACCATCAACGCCTTGTACTCGCAGAAGTCGCAGCTGGCCCTGGGCAACATGCGTTACGACATCGAGGACACCCTCGGTATCGACCGCCTGTTCCAGCTGATCGAACAGCGCGCCGGCCACTGGCTGGCGATGGAAGTGGAAGCCAGCAAGATCGAGCTGACCGAACAGGACAGCCGCCGCATCGACCTGCGCCGTGTCGAGCCTGAGCTGACCGCCGAGCTGACCCGTGCGGTGTTCGAAGAAGCGATCGATAGCCTGCTGGAGCGCGTGCGCGGCAGTGTCAGCGAGCTGCTGAACAAGGCCGGTGTGAGCGAAGGGCAAGTGGATACGGTGTTCTTTACCGGGGGGTCCAGCGGGATTCCGGCGCTGCGTAACAGCGTGGCGGCGATGTTGCCCAATGCACGGCATGTGGAAGGCAACATCTTTGGCAGCATTGGCAGCGGGTTGGCGATCGAGGCACGCAAACGCTACGGCGTTATCTGAACGATCTTGGGGCCGCAAAGCGGCCCCAAGATCTCAGCTCAAACCAGTTCCACTCGCTTCAGCTCGCTCTTCAGATACGCATAGTAGATCGGCCCCGCCACCACCCCCGGCAAGCCGAATGCCGCCTCGAACACCAGCATCGCCAGCAGCAGTTCCCACGACTTGGCACTGATCTGCCCACCCACGATCCGCGCGTTGAGGAAGTACTCGACCTTGTGGATGACGATCAGATACCCCAACGCCGCCATCGCCACCCAGATCGACAATGACAACCCGACGATGGTGATCAGGGTGTTGGACATCAGGTTGCCGATCACCGGCAGCAGCCCAAGCAGGAAGGTCAGCACGATCAGCGTCTTGGTCAGCGGCAGATGCACCCCGAACATCGGCAGCACCACGGCCAGGAAGATGCCGGTGAAGGTGGTGTTGAGCAGCGAAATCTTGATCTGCGCGAAGACAATGTTGCGAAACGCCTGCACCAGCAGGCTCAAGCGTTCGAACAAGGCTGCGGCCAACGGTTTGCGCCGAGAAATGTCGGGGATACGCTGCAAGGCCACGATGGCGCCGAGGATCATGCCGATCAGCAAGGTGACGAACATGTGCGCCATGCCCTTGCCTACCAGTTGCAGCTCGCCCAGGTGGCTTTTGAGCCAGTCGCCGATGGCCACCTTGAACTCGGCGGCACTGGCCGGCAGGTAGCCTTCGATGAACGGCGGCAGTTGCCCACGGGCCCGCTCGACCAAGGCCATGAACTTGTCCAGCGAAGCCCCGGGGTTCTCCGCCTCGTGCAGCAGGAAGCTGAATGCGCCGGCAATCAGCAGGGTCAGAGTAATGACCACCAACGTGCCGAGCAGGGCCACGGCCAGCCAGCGGGCGCGCTGCCCGGCGATCAGTGGCTGCAACCGCGGCGTCAGCATGTTGACCAGTTCGAACACCAGCAAACCGGCAAGCAGGCTCGGCAGCAACTTCAGGGGCAGCGCCAGCAACAGGCCGGCAAACACGATGATCCAACTGGCCAGGGTGATCTGGCGGGGGGTGAAGGTCATACAGCCTCAGGGGCAGACAACGGAAAAGACCCGCAGTCTGCCAGCCTTCGCCCTACAGGCATAGGCGCAGGTCATTTCTTCTTCAGGCAGTCGCTCATGTACGCCTTGCGCTCGTCACCCTTGAGTGCCTTGGTGCTGGCGTCGGCGTTGCAGGTCTTCATCTTTTCCTGCTGGGTTGCAGGTACGCTCTTCTTCAGGCAGTTGCTCATGAACGCCTTGCGTTCATCGCCCTTGAGCGCCTTGGCGCTGGCGTCGGCGTTGCACGAGGTCATCTTCTCCTGTTGCGCAGTGGCGGCGAACCCCTGTGCGCTGAACAATAAAGCCAACACCAGCAATGGCATTTGCAGCAGCTTCATGGAGTGGTCTCCTTGTCTCCGCGCCCGATGCACGGTGGTGCCACTGAGTGTAGACAAGATTTTTTACACTCATTTCAGCCGCCAGCCCGCGCCTGACGCCGGTACTGCTCCGGTGTGCAATTGGCCTGGCGCTGGAACATGGCGATGAAGGCCGAGGCGCTGCTGTAGCCGAGGTCGAAGGCAATGGCCTGGATCGGCAAGCCTGCCTCCAGCATCTCGATGGCACGCAGAAAGCGCAGGCGCAGGCGCCACTCGCCAAAACCGATGCCCAGTTCGCGGATGAACTGGCGGGCCAGGGTACGTTCGCTGACATGCACCTGCCGCGCCCAATCGGCCAGCGGGCGATTGTCGCCCGGGGCACGGCTCAAGCCATCGAGCACCTGGCCCAGGCCCTCGCTGCGGGCGAAGGGCAAGTAGCAGGTCTGGGTCGGCGCCAGCAGCAACTGGTCGAGCAGCACCTGCACCAGGCGCTGGTCGCGTTCGTCCTGCGCCACGTTCAGGTCACGCCGGGCGAAGTCGCCGAGGATGGCCTTGAGGATGTCGCTGATGACCAGGCTGCACGGCTGCTGCGGCAACCCGGTGCACAAGCTGCGGTCCAGGTAGAGCGAGCGGTAGACGATGGCCTGGGGGTTGTAACAGCCATGCTCGATGCCCGGTGGCACCCACACGGCGTAGTGCGGCGGCGAGAGGAAGCGCTGGCCTTCGACATCCAGGTGCATGACACCGTGGGCCGCGTAGTTCAGCTGGCCCCAGGCGTGGCGGTGGGGGGCGCTGTGGGTATCGGCGCCGAACTCGTCGTGGCGCAAGTACACCGGCGCCGGGAGCCGGTCGAAACCAGGGATGTCGAGGTATTTGCGCGGCATGCTGTCTGCTTTGAAGGGCGGATTGTCTGGATACAAGTATAGGCTTGCGGACAGACAACGGATAATGCCGGGCAGCCTGGGCCTGCTACGCAGCAGCCCAAAATTCCTGGTCTCACCCAGAGTTGCACCTTTATGAATTACCTGTTCCCCCTCACCGCCATCCTTATCTGGGCCGGCAACACCGTGGTCACCAAGCTGTCGGCCGGTGCCATCCACCCCGCCGAGATCGGCTTCTACCGCTGGCTGCTGGCCGGCCTGCTGTTCACCCCCTTCCTGCTGCCCGCCGTGTGGCGCAACCGTGCAGCCATCCGCCCGCACCTGGGCAAGGTGTTCGTCCTCGGCGTGCTGGGCATGGCGTTGTACCAGAGCCTGGCGTACTTCGCCGCCAGCATCACCAGCGCCACCAACATGGGCATCATCCTCTCGCTGATGCCATTGATGTCGCTGGCGCTGTCGATTGCCTGGCTCGGCCAGCGCCTGACCTTCGGCGCCCTGGTCGGGGCCCTGGTGTCGTTTTTCGGCGTGCTTGAAGTGGTCAGCGCAGGCCAACCCGGGGCCTTGCTGGAACAGGGCCTGAACAGCGGCGACCTGCTGATGCTGGTGGCCACCCTGGCCTATGCGCTGTACAGCTTCCTGCTGAAAAAATGGCAATTGCGCCTGCCGCCCTTGCAGTTGCTGTACCTGCAGGTGCTGGTGGCCATCGTCGTGTTGCTGCCGCTGTTCCTGCTGTCGGACAAGACCGGCCTGAATGCCCACAACGTCGGCCTGGTGCTGTACGCCTGCGTGCTGGCCTCGATGATCGCCCCGCTGGTGTGGATGCAGGCCGTGCACCGCCTGGGGCCAAGCCGCACCACGCTGTTCTTCAACCTGCTGCCCTTGGTCACCGCGCTGATCGCCGCTGGGGTGCTCGATGAACAGCTGGCCAGCTACCACCTGGTCGGCGGCCTGTTGACCCTGCTGGGGGTGATCCTGGCCGAGCGCTGGACCACACCCGTACGCCGCAGCCTTACAGCCCCGCAGCCTTGAGCCGGGCGGCGTGCTCGGTGAACAGGCGCACCGGCTCGGCGCCCTTGCCCACGGCGCCGAGCGACTGGTTGACGATGTCCAGGTGGTCGAGCGGGTAGTCGTCGCCGATCACCTGCCCCAGGTGCGAGCTGAAGCGCCCGACCATGCCATCGCAATGGCCCTTTTCCTTGACGAAACGGCGGGCGAACAGGCGGCAGAAGCGGTTGCTGCCGTCAAAGCGGTTGCGCCCCTGGTCGGTCAGGCCGGGCTGCAAGGTGCCTGACCAGGAGTAGTAGCGTACGCCGTTGACCTCTGCCGGCCCTTCGCCGCCCCAGGTGTCGGGCAGGCCCTGTGGATAAGCCTGGTTGAACAGCGCCACCCCGGCACTGGTCAGCGCCTGGTGCGAGGCGTGCACGTCGATGGGCAATGGCTCGCGGCGCCAGCCGGTTTCCAGCCACACCAGCAGCACCGCCAGGCCGTGCAGCGCGCCTTTGAGGATACGCCCCTGCGGCGAGTCGCCCGGCGCCGTACGGTGCAGGTGGTCGGCCAGTTCCGAGCCATGGTTGGGCCCCGCCACGGACGTCACCGAGGCCACCCGCTCAGGCCGTTTGGCCGCGGCATAGCGCGCGTCCAAGGCGCCCTGGCTGTGGCCAATCAGGTTGACCTTGTCGGCACCGGTGCGCTGGCAGATGGCTTCGATGATCCCCAGCAACTGTTCACCCCGCACCTCACTGGCGTGCAACGGCGAGACTTGCACGGGGAACACCTGCGCCCCGCCCTTGCGCAGGGCCGGCACGATGCCGAACCAGTAGGGGTAGAGCAGCACCCGGACGAAACCGAGCATGCCCGGCACCAGCACCAGTGGGTATCGCGTGGCCAATTCCTGCGGCATAGCCCCTGCCCCTTTGCGTGGTCGACCGGCCAACACTACAGCGGCCTGGATGACCATCGCAATCGAACTCCTGGCGCGCCGTGCGGTTCCAAACCAAACAGACCCTGAGCAAGGAGCGGGACCATGTACAAACAGACCCTGGCAATCCTTCTGGCCAGCGCAACACTTGCCGCTTGCGGCAGCCGACCGGAGAACCCGGTGGACTACGTCACCTACCGTGACGAGCCGCTGGTCAAGCAAGTGGAGCACGGCATGACCATGCAGAAAGTGATCGCCATTGGTGGCAGCCCATCCAATGCGATCGACCTGCCCCACGGCGGCACCTGCAACGACTACATCCTCAACCGCGACGGCAAGCAACAGGCGTACTACGTGCGCTTCGACGCCACCGGCCATGTCGATGCCAAGGGCTTCAAAACTTGCAAGCAACGAGAAGAGGACAGCGAAGCCGTACCCGGCGCGTGAGCCTACGCAACACCTTGACCACCCGTCCTGATCTTTTTGGAGATAACCATGAGCAACGTTGAACTGACCGATGTGCAAACCCTGCGCGAACGTGCCCGCCAGCACGTCGAGCAAGGCGCCGTGACCGAGGGCTACCATGCCGACCGCCAAGAGATCCTGCGCCTGCTCAACGAGTCGCTGGCCACCGAGCTGGTCTGCGTGCTGCGCTACAAGCGCCACTACTTCATGGCCAGCGGGATCAAGGCGAGCGTGGCGGCCGAAGAGTTTCTGGAGCATGCCAACCAGGAAGCCGAGCACGCCGACAAGCTGGCCGAGCGGATCGTGCAGTTGGGCGGCGAACCGGACTTCAACCCCGACAACCTGACCAAGAACTCCCATGCCCAATATGTGGCGGGCAATAACCTGAAAGAAATGGTGCTGGAAGACCTGGTGGCCGAGCGAATTGCGATCGACAGCTACCGCGAGATCATTCAGTACATTGGTGACAAGGACCCGACCACGCGGCGCATCTTCGAAGACATCCTGGCGCAGGAAGAAGAGCACGCAGACGATATGTCCGATCTGTTGCAAGGTTTGTAATCGAAAGGGGGCTGCCTGCAGCCCATTCGCGGCACAAGGCCGCTCCCACAAGTATTGCTCGGTGTTGTGGGAGCGGCCTTGTGCCGCGAATGGGCCGCAGAGCGGCCCCTTACATTATTTCTTGCCTTTGACCGCCGCCGGCGCCTTGCCCGCCTTCATCTGCTGCAACAACGGCGTGCACTGGTTCGGTTCGTCCCCACTGCTAGGCGCAATCAGTGCCAGCAGCCCCGCCGCGGGGCCCGCAACCACCCCCAAGGCCACCATCCCCGCCCCGCGCAAGGCCAGCGGCACCGCCTGCACACCCGCACTCGGCTTGGCAAACGGCCCGCGTACATACAGCGGCGAACGCAGCGAGAACAGCCGCAGCCCCTTCGACTCCGGGGTCACCTTCAGGTCCAACTGCTCACTGGCAAAATTCGCCGTGCCGTTGATGTAGATGATCGCGTTCTCGGTATCGAAGATGAACAGGCGTGTGCTCGCCAGCCCATCCTTGATCCCGACGTCGGCCGCCGCGCAGTTGATCTGCACATCCTCGTCACCGAACAACTTGCCAACCACGTAGTTGCCCACGTTGAGGCCGGCAATTTCCATCAGGCTGCGGCTGATCGCGCCATCGTTGATCAGCATGCGCAGGTCGCCATTGGCCGTCCCCAGCAGCGCCGCCACCGAGTTGCCGCGGCCGGTGATGTCGGCATCGCCGTTGAGTTCGCCGAAGCTGGTCTGCATCGGCGCGAAGGTGGGGAACAGTTGCTTGAGCTTGAAGCCCCGCGCGGTCAACTGCGCCCGCCCCTGCAACGGTACGCTGCGGCCATCGAGGCGGATCCTGGAGGCCAGGTTGCCACCGGCCACGCCAAAGCGCAGCGGCTCCAAGCGCAGCAGGCCGTCTTCGAGGATCACGTGGGCAGACAGGTCGTTGAACGGCAACTGCTCGCTGTGGACGATGCGCTTGCCGGCAAACTCGACGTCGGCGTCCATGGCGCGCCAGCGTTCGGTGCGGAACTCCTCGACCGGCAATACCTTGCCCGTCGGCTGCTTGCTGGCGCCCCCGCGAGCCTTCTGCTCGGCGTTGGAGTCGGCACCGATCAGCGGCGCGAGGTCCTTGAACAGCAGCTGGTTGGAGACCAGCTTGCCGGAGAGCTTGGGCCGCGGCTGGCTGGCCACGAAGGCCAGGTCGCCGTGGATGTCGCTGTCGCCGATCTTGCCGTTGAACCCCTGGTAATTGAAGGTCGCACCTTGCGCGGCATGCAGGTTGGCAGTGAGGTGGCCATCAGTGGCGTAGGCCGGGGTGTCCGGCAGGGTCACGCCGGTCAGCGGGTAGAGGTTGCCCAGGCTCTTGCCGGACAGGCGCAGGCGCAGGTCCAGGGCGCCCAGGTTACGCGGGTCGGTCAGGGTGCCGGCGAGCACCACGTGGGTGTCGGCGATGCGCACGTCAGCCTGCAACGGGAACGGTTGGCTGGCGTCCTGCAGCGCCAGCAGGCCACCGATCTTGCCGGTGCCGGACACCGGCTGCCCTTTGTAGCGGCCCTGGGCCTTGAGGCCGAAGGCATAGTCCTGGGCGCCCGCCGTTTTCTCGGCCCGCGCCTTGCCGACGATGTCGCTGTAGGGTATCGGCTTGCCCAGCGGGTCGATCTGTACCTTCATGCTGGTCTTCAGGGTCTGGTCATCAAGGCTGACATTGCCTTGGTCAAAACCGATGGCACCGATGTCCAGCTGCCATTTCGAGGGTTCTGCGTTTTCATCCTTGGGGCCGAAGTCGAAGGTCCAGTTGGCACGGCCATCGGCCAGTCGAGTCAGGCTGGCGGTGGGCTTGGTCAGGTTGATGCGGGGGATGACGATCTGCTGGAACACCAGTGGCAGTGGCGCCAGGCGGAACTCGACACGCTCGAGGGCGACCATTTTCGGTTCCTTGAGCCAGTCTGGGTTGCCCAGGGTCAAGTCCTCGGCAATGAAGTGCGGCCACGGCACCCACGCCCGCCAACCGCCTTCTTCGGGCTCGGTACGCCACTGCACCGCAAGGTTGCCATTGATTGCGAAAGGCCGATGCAGGGCCTCGGAAACCTTCTCGTTGAGCAACGGCTTGACGCGGTTCCAGTCGAAGGTGGCGATTACCACCACCAGTATCGCCAACAGGGTCAACAGGGTGGCAAGGGTCCAGACAAGGATTCTGGCGGGTCGCGTCATTGCGTGATTCTCCTGACGGCATGGCACAAAGCGGGCACCGGTGGCACTCATTAACTCGGACTGATGAAAACCCGCTGGGTTTTATCGGTGGCGCCATGATAACGAAGTTTTTCCTGGCGCCTTGCTCAGCATTTGGTCTGGGCAACGGCGTTGCGTTACCTGGCAAAGATGAAGGCCAAAAGCCACCAAGCATGTCGAAACAACCGTGCTAGAGCCTCCAAAAAGCTCTATCAATGCTGTCGATTGTTACCATTATCCTTATGAACTTTTCTCTGGCGTTACCGGGCGTAGCATTGGCTTCGTACCCACTTTCCAGCCCCCCAGAGGAGCAACTACTCATGAAACGCCACCTGCTGACCCTGACCCTGTCGATCCTTGCTGCCAACGCCTTCGCCCTGCCGGCTGCTGACCAGCACCTGACCGCCGAATCGCGCTCCAGCGCCGCTGAAATCGCCCAGCCCCTGAAAACGGTTACCGAAGGTGGTTCGGACCGCCTGATCGAACGCACTGGCCGCGTCGCCGAAGGTGGCTCGGACCGCCTGATCGAACGCACTGGCCGCGTCGCCGAAGGTGGCTCGGACCGCTTGATCGAACGCACTGGCCGGGTAGCCGAAGGCGGTTCGGACCGCTTGATCGAACGCTCCGGCCGAGTGGCCGAAGGTGGCTCGGATCGCCTGGTTGAACTCAGCCGTGTGAGCTGATCGCCATGGCCGAAAATAACAACCTGCGGCACAATGCCTGCTCACCTCCAAGCCCGGTCCATTGACCGGGCTTCGTTTTATTATCTAGAGTGCCCTGCCTCGACCGACACAGAACCCTGACCCATGCTGCCGCGTGCCGAACAGAAGCTACAGACCCGCCAGGCCCTGCTCGATGCCGCCTGCCAGCTGATGGAGAGTGGCCGTGGTTTCGGCAGCATCAGCCTGCGCGAAGTGGCGAAAACGGCAGGTATCGTACCCACCGGTTTCTACCGGCATTTTCCCGATATGGACGCCCTGGGCCTGGCTCTGGTGGCCGAGGTCGATACCACCTTCCGCCAGACCATCCGTCTGGTGCGCCAGAACGAATTCGAGTTTGGCGGCATCACCGACGCCTCGGTGCGCATCTTCCTCGACGTGGTCGCCGCCCACCGGGCGCAGTTCCTGTTCCTGGCCCGTGAGCAATACGGTGGCTCGCAGGCGGTACGCCAGGCGATTGCCCGCCTGCGCCAGGACATCAGTGACGACCTGGCCACCGACCTTGCGCGCATGAAACGCTGGCAGCACCTGGACGGTGCAGCACTAGCGGTGATGGCCGACCTGGTCGTGAAGACGGTATTTGCCACACTGCCCGAGCTGATCGACAACCCTGATTCAGGTTATCCACAGGCGCTGTCCGCGCAGGAAAAGATCACCCAACAGCTGCGCTTCATCTTCGTCGGCGCGCGGCACTGGCAAGGCCTGGGTAACCCGGGCTGAAGCGCAGTTCTGCTACCATGGCGCACTGCCCGATTGTGACGAGCGCATTCATGTCCGACCCCCGCCCCACTCCGCCCGAACTGGCCCGCTTCAACCAGCACTTTGCCGAGCTTATCGTGCCGCTGTGGCAAGGCCCGGGCTGGAACGTCGAAATGGCCCTGCCCTTCGAGGCCCTCGATGCCCAGCACCGGCCGTTGCCGGTTCAGCGCTATCGAGCGATGGCCTGCGCGCGCCAGCTGTACCTGTTCAGCAGCCGCATCGAGCAGCCGGGCGCGGCAGAGCGGGCAGCGGCGTTGTTCCGCTCGCTGCAGCGGCATTTCCACGATGCCGAGCACGGCGGCTGGTTCTACAGCATCGATGCCGAAGGCAAGCCACTGGACCGGCGCAAGGACCTCTACACCCACGCGTTCATCGTGTTTGCCTGCGCGCATTACTGGGGCAAGGTCCACGACAGCCTGGTGGAGTCTGCGCTGAACGCTGCCCTGGCAATCGTCAGCACGCAGTTCGCCCGCGACGACGGCCTGTACGAGGCCAGCCTCGCTGAAGACTGGGCCGACCTTGGCAGTGGCCCGCTGCAGAACCCCCAGATGCACTTGGCCGAAGCCTTCCTGCAGGTGCTTGCCGTGCGTGAAGATGCCAGCGTGCAGCAGGCACTGCTGCAGTTGTGCGATGCCCTGCTGGCACAGTTCATCGAACCGCAGCACGGCTTGATGCTGGAAAAACCACGCGATGCTGTGGATAACTGGTTCGAACCGGGGCATCAGTTCGAATGGTTCTACCTGCTCGACACCTCGCCACTGTTACGCGGCACCCCGCTGCATGGCGCCATTGCCCGGGCGTTCGATTATGCCGAGCAGTGCGGGGTAAAGGATTCGGCGGTATTGGCAATGCTGGCTGTGGACGGCAAGGTCATCGATGCCACCCAGCGGATCTGGGCCCAGGCGGAGTACCTGCGGGCACTGGTGTTGCGCTCAGGCAACGAAGCCAAGCTTGCGCAGCAGTTGCAGGCGATGACGCAGCGGTTCCTGCATGACGGCGGCTGGTATGAATGCCGGGACGGCGAAGGCGCTGTCAGCCGGCATGACATGCCTTCGACTACGCCTTATCACTTGGCGACCTGCCTGGCAGGGCTGCAGCGCTTGGAATGACCTGACATTTTTACCAGTTTCGGTTCTCAAGACGCGTTGATAGCGTAAAGGCTCCCCTAACGAGGAGTTCAGTCACGGGCAACGAAATTCTGAAGGCTCACTTTCAAACTGAAATTGAGGCTACCGGTAAGGACATCGCGGCTTCCAAGCTTGAGAAGAACAAACTGCTGCATGAGCGAAAGCTTGGTTTGCTTGCAAGCCTTTTGAGGTATGTCGAGGGGCAGCCGAGTAGAGAAGATGCCATGCTCGCTGATGTCGTCAACGATATGCTGCAAGCCCTGCAACTTCTGAACCCCAACGAGACTTTCCGAGACAACTGAAGGCCTGCGGCAGCATGGGCGTGCCATGGGCACGCCCGGGGATGCTGATCAGCCCTTGGGCGACCGGTCGATCGAGAACCCTGCCCAGTCCTGGCTCACCGGCATCAGCTCCAGGCTGTTGATGTTGATGTGCGCAGGCTGGTTGAGGATCCAGAAGATGGTCTCGGCAATATCCTGCGGCTGGATCGGCTCTGCACCCGCGTAGGTGGCGTCGTACTTGGCCTGGTCGCCACCGAAACGCACCAACGAGAACTCGCTCTCGCACAGCCCCGGCTCGATGTTGCTGACGCGCACGCCAGTGCCGCGCAGGTCGCAGCGCAGGCTCAGGGAAAACTGCCCGACAAACGCCTTGGTGCCGCCATACACGTTGCTGCCCGGGTACGGGTAATTGCCCGCCACCGAACCTACGTTGAGGATCGACGCGCCGCGGCCGTGTGCGATCAACCGAGGCAGCAGCAGGCGCGTGGTGTAGATCAGGCCCTTGATGTTGGTGTCGACCATGGTTTCCCAGTCGTCCAGGCTGCAGTTCTGCGCCGCATCGACGCCCAGCGCCAGGCCTGCGTTGTTGACCAGGCCGCGCAGCTTCTCAAAACCGGGCGGCAGCGTGGCGATGGCATGTTCCATGGCGTTGCGGTCGCGCACATCCAGGACCAGCCCGTGCACGTCGGTCTTGGCCGACAGTTCGGCACACAGGGCGTCCAGGCGCTCTTTACGCCGGCCAGTGAGGATCAGCTTCCAGCCGGCCTCGGCGAAACGTCGGGCGGTAGCTTCACCGAAACCGGAAGTCGCGCCAGTGATGAATACGGTGGACGTCATGCTCTGTTCCTCGCTGTGGATTAATTTCGGCAGGGGGTTGCAGCATGCCTTCGTGCTACGCAGGCAGCAAGCCATTGAGGCAACTGATCAAATATTGACCATATCGGCGAAAGCCCCGTTGCAGAGGGCCTGGCGTCATGTATGCGCATGTTATCCACAAGGCTTTCCCCACAGATTGGGGGCAACTTGTCGGGGTAGCGGAAACCTTTCAGCGTTCCAGGGTCGGTGGATATCTTTTTAGTGATGGCGCAAGGCTTTCAACCATGCCGCTTGCAGCGGTATGTCCAAGGGTTTTGCACAGAGTTATACACAGGTGCCCAAAGCGATTACACACAGCTGCATGTGGTTAAAAATCCCTGAAAAATCATCCACAAGGGCAAACCGATCAAAAAACGATCAGATACCTGCAGGCCTCGACAGCAAAGGGCTACAGCGAGGTGCACCCATGTTTTCCACAGGCGGCTCCACATTATCCGTGGGTAAAACAAGGCTGTGGAAACAATGGCCTAGGTTGGAGTTGTGTGGAGGCCTGGGAGCGATGTGCAGCAAGTTGTCCACATTTACAGCGGGGGCTGCTTTGCAGCCCCCGAATCAACTCAGTGCCCGCCCAGATAGGCGCTACGCACCTCTTCATTCACCAACAACTCTTGCCCCGTCCCGGTCATGCGGATTTCTCCGTTGACCATCACATACGCCCGGTCCGACAGTTTCAGCGCATGGTTGGCGTTCTGCTCCACCAGGAAAATGGTCATGCCGGTCTTGGCCAGCTCACGCAAGGTGGCGAAGATCTGCTTGACCACAATCGGCGCCAGCCCCAGCGACGGCTCATCGAGCAGCAGCAACTTCGGCCGGCTCATCAGCGCACGGGCGATGGCGAGCATCTGCTGCTCGCCCCCCGACATGGTCATCGCCCGCTGGGTACGCCGCTCCTTCAACCGCGGGAACAGTTCGTACATGCGCTCCATGTCCTCCTTGGCATATTTGTCGCCAATCGGGATGGTGCCCATCATCAGGTTTTCTTCGACGGTCATGTCGGGGAATACCCGCCGCCCTTCCGGCGACTGGGCAATGCCGTTGGAGGCGATGTAGTGCGACGACTTGCGGGTGATGTCGGTGCCGCGGTACACGATGTGCCCCGACGCGGCGCGCGGCTGGCCGAAAATCGACATCAGCAGGGTCGACTTGCCGGCACCGTTGGCGCCGATCAGGCTCACCGTCTCGCCCTCGTTGATGTGCATCGACACCTTCTTCAGCGCCTGGATCGGCCCGTAGAACACATCCAGGTCCTTGAGCTCGAGAATGGGTGCACTCATACCAGTTCCTCTTCGTCTGCACCCAGGTAGGCGGCAATCACCGTCGGGTTGTTGCGGATTTCCTGTGGCGCGCCTTCGGCGATCACGTTGCCATGGTCGAGCACGACGATGTGGTCGGAGATGCTCATGACCATGCCCATGTCGTGTTCGATCAGCACCACGGTGATGTCGTGCTCGTCGCGCAGCACGCGGATCATGCCACTCAGGGCCTCGGTTTCCTGCGGGTTGAGGCCGGCAGCCGGTTCGTCCAGGCAGATGATCTTCGGCCGCGTGCACATGGCCCGGGCAATTTCCAGGCGCCGCTGCTGGCCGTACGACAACTCACCGGCCAGGCGGTTGGCGCAATCGACCAGATCGACCACCTCCAGCCAGTAGAACGCATGGTCCAGGGCATCGCTCTCGGCCTTGCGGTAGGCCTTGGTGTTGAGCACCCCGGCCAGCAGGTTGCGGTTGACCCACATGTGCTGGGCCACCAGCAGGTTCTCCACCACCGACATTTCCTTGAACAAGCGAATGTTCTGAAAAGTCCGGGCAAGGCCTGCCCGGTTCACCAGGTGGGTGCCGCCGAACATCTTGTAGTACAGGCGGTTGGCAAAGCGTGCGGGCGATACGAAGTCGGCCGCCTGGAAGCGCTCGCCGAGCAACTGGATGACGTTGGTTTGGCTGCCGCGCACGTTCAGTTCGATGCGCCCGCCGCTGGCCTTGTAGAAGCCTGTGAGGCAGTTGAACACCGTGGTCTTGCCGGCACCATTGGGGCCGATCAGGGCAAAGATCTGATTGCGCCGGACCTTGAGGCTGACATCGCTGAGCGCCTTGATGCCGCCAAACTGCATCATCAGGTTGTCGACCGAAAGAATGATTTCGTCGCTCATGGCGCCACTCCTTTACGCGGAACCACACCGGTACGGCTGATGCGGATCAGCCCACGCGGTCGCCAGATCATCATCAGCACCATCAGCACGCCGAACAGCAGCACGCGGTACTCGGAGAAGCTGCGCAGCAGCTCCGGGGCCACAGTCAGCACGAACGCTGCGATCACTACGCCCACCGTCGAACCCATACCGCCCAGTACCACGATGGCAAGGATCAGCGCCGACTCGAAGAAGGTGAACGACGACGGGTTGACGAAGCCCTGGTACGTGGCGAAAAACACACCAGCAATGCCCGCAGTAGATGCCCCGAGGGTGAAGGCCGAGAGCTTGACCAGCACGTGATTCAGGCCCATCGAGCGGCAGGCGATCTCGTCTTCACGCAGCGCTTCCCAGGCGCGACCGACTGGCATGCGGGTCAACCGGTGCTTGATGTACAGCACCGCCAGCACCACCAGGAACAATACGGCGTAGATGAACACGAACTTGAGGTTGGCGTTGTAATCGAAGCCGAAGAACTCGTGGATCGGCACCCCGCCGTCCTTGGCTCGACGGCCGAACTCCAGGCCGAAGAAGGTTGGCGACGGCGCCGGCATGCCGTTCGGCCCGCCGGTGAACGACAACCAGTTGTTCAATACCAGACGGATGATCTCGCCAAAGCCCAGGGTCACGATCGCCAGGTAGTCACCGTGCATGCGCAACACCGGGAAGCCGAGTATGCACCCTGCCAGCGCTGCGGCGATGGCCGCCAGCGGCAGCACGCTCCAGAAGCCCAGGCCCAGGTACTGGTAGCCCAGCGCCAGGCCATAAGCGCCAATGGCATAGAACGCCACGTACCCCAGGTCGAGCAGGCCGGCCAGGCCGACCACGATGTTCAGCCCTAGGCCCAGCAATACGTAGATCAGGCCGAGGATGACCACGGTCAGCAGGTACTTGTTGGCAAAGATCGGGAAGACGATGGCGATCACGATCAGCGCCGGGATGATGTAGCGCAGGCGTGACTTGTAGTTCGGCGCGTTCACATGCACGCCCGAGCCACCACTGTCGAAGCCTTGCAGCATGCGCCGTCCAGCGCCGCTCTGCAGGTACAGGCTGAGCAGGAAGCGCCCGACCATTACACCACCGACCAGCCATGCCACGCGGCGGGGTTCGGCATTGAAGGTGTAGCCGTCGAGCACCACGCCGACGACCGGGCCAAAGACAATGAGCGCCAGCAGGCCGGCGACGAAGGTCTCCAGCAGGCTGCGTTTGAGGTCGAAACCGTTGGTTTCGGAAACAGGGGCAGTTTTGGCAGTGGACATGTTCACACCTTAGCCACGAGCGGGCGACCCAGCAGGCCTTGGGGACGGAAGATGAGGATCAGCACCAGCAGCGAGAAGCTGAACACGTCCTTGTAGTCGGAGTTGATCAGGCCAGAGAACAGCGACTCGGAAATGCCCAGGATGATGCCGCCAAGCATGGCCCCCGGGAGCGAGCCGATGCCGCCCAGTACCGCCGCCGTGAACGCCTTGATGCCGATGATGAAGCCGGCGTAGAAGTCGAAGGTGCCGTAGTTCATGGTGATCAGCACGCCCGCCAGGGCGGCCATTACCGCACCGATGACGAACACGTAGGAAATCACCCGGTCGGTGTTGATGCCCAGGATCGAGGCCATCTTGCGGTCTTGCTGCGTGGCGCGGCACATGCGGCCGAGCTTGGTGAACTTGATCACGTAGGTGAGCAGGCCCATGCCTACGAACGCGGCAATCAGGATGAAGATCTTGGTGTAGGTCAGTTGCACGAAGCCGGTGCCGACTTCGATGCGCATGGCGCCTTCCAGCAGGGTCGGCACGCCTTGCTGGCGAGCGCCCTGGCTGATCTGAGCGTAGTTCTGCAGGATCAGCGAAATACCGATGGCACTGATCAGCGGTGCCAGGCGGGTGGAGTTGCGCAGGGGCTTGTAAGCGATGCGTTCGATGGTAAAGCCATAAACGCCCGTGACGACGACGGTGAACAACAGCGTGCCCAGCATGAGCAGCGGGAACGACTCGACGCCGAAATAGGCCAGCAATGCCAGGCTGATTGCCGCGAGGTACGCGGAAATCATATACACCTCGCCGTGCGCGAAGTTGATCATGCCGATAATGCCATAGACCATTGTGTAGCCGATGGCGATCAGGCCATAGACCGACCCGAGGGTCAGGCCGTTGACCAGTTGCTGCAGGAAAATACCATCCATAACGCAATCTCACCTGAGTGAGACTGCACAAGTACCGACCACGGCAGGTCCCGGATGAAGCGGCCCTCGCAGCGCAGAACTGTGCAGATCTCCGAATAAAGACAGGTACCGCAGGGGCATTGGCCCGGGCGCGTGCCCGGGCTGGCTGCCGTTATTATTTTTGTTTTTCCAGCTGGTGGTACTTACCGTCCTTGTTCCACTGGTAGACCACGTAGTCGGACACAGTCAGGTCGCCCTTGCTGTCCCACTTTTTATCGCCCATGACGGTCTTGACCGTGTTGGCCTTGAGCCATGTGGCAGCCTCTTCGCCCTTGTTCGATTTGGCACCATTGAACGCGGCGGCCAGCGCTTGAAGCGAGGCATAGGCGTACAGGGTGTAACCTTCAGGCTCGGTACCGTTCTTGCGGAACTCTTCCACGACGGCTTTGCTGTCGGGCAGCAGACGTGGGTCGGCGCCGAAGGTCATGTACACGCCGTCGACATTTGGGGCGCCGCCTGCGGTGGTTACCAGTTCGTCGGTGACGATGCCGTCATCGGACATGAACCTGACGTCCTTCAGGCCCTGCTCGCGCATTTGACGTACCAGTGGCCCGGCCTCCGGGTGCAGGCCGCCGAAATAGACCACATCGGCACCGGTAGAGCGAATCTTGGTCACCAACGCGCTGAAGTCTTTCTCGCCACGGGTCAGGCCTTCGTACAGCACAGGCTTGACGCCGCGCTTCTCCAACTGCGCCTTGGTCGCATCGGCCAGGCCCTGACCATAGGTGTCCTTGTCGTGCACGACGGCAACCTTCTTGCCCTTGAGCACATCGACGATATAGTCACCGGCCACGATGCCCTGCTGGTCGTCACGGCCACACATGCGGAACATGGCGTTCAGGCCGCGCTCGGTCACTTGCGGGTTGGTCGAGCCCGGGGTAATGGCGATGATGCCCGCTTCGTCATACACCTCGGACGCCGGGATGGTGTTCGAAGAGCAGAAGTGGCCCACCACGCCGATCACCTTGTCCTGATCGGCCAGGCGGTTGGCCACGGCCACGGCCTGCTTCGGTTCGCAAGCATCATCACCCGCCACCAAGACGATCTTCTCACCGTTGATGCCACCGGCTTTGTTGATCACGTCGGCTGCCGCCTGGGCACCTTTCATGTACTGCTCGCCAAACGCTGCGTTGGCACCGGTCATCGGGCCCGCGACGCCGATCTTTACGTCGGCCTGAACATACGAAGAAACACCCAGTGCCGTAGCTACGGCCAGTGCCAGGAAACCTTTCTTGTAAAACGTCTGCGACATGAGGTGGTGCTCCTAGAGTTTTTTTTGGTTGGCACTACAACTTCTCAACCCTGTGCTCTGAGCAAGGGCCGTGCCATTGGTTTTGTCTTCCGGGAAAACACACTGTGAAGGTCGCCAGCAGGCGACCGACGGCCTTTTCTTTATTGAGCGTGCAACCGTCTGCCCTGCGGCAGGCGCCACCACACGTACAGACAAGTAGCAACCGTCGAGTGCCATCATTGCAACCCTGGCAAGTGTTTACGTGCAACCGCCCTGTAACAGCGGACGTCACCGAAGTGCACACCGCTGGTGCGCGACTGCTACAGGCAGCACCGTTTGAAGGCTAGCTGGTGCACGGAAAAACACCTGTTTTGCCGGTGCTGGCCTCTTCGCGGATAAACCCGCCCCAGCGCCAGCCAGTTCATCCCAATACCTGTGGCACAATGGCCGCCATTCGCCGCTTCTGGAGCCACCCTTGATGAGCGAAAGCGCATTCGCCGAGCGCATCGTGCTCAACCTGCTCGACACCGACTTCTACAAACTCACCATGATGCAGGGCGTGCTGCACAACTACCCGGACGCCGACGTGGAATGGGAATTCCGCTGCCGCAACGGCGAAGACCTGCGCCCTTACCTCGGTGAGATCCGCAACCAGCTCGAACGGCTCAGCGAGCTGACCCTGGATGACGGCCAACTGGCCTTCCTCGAACGTATCAGCTTCCTCAAGCCCGACTTCCTGCGCTTTCTGCGGCTATTCCGCTTCAACTTGCGCTACGTGCGCATCGGCATCGAAAACGATCAGCTGTACCTGCGCCTGCGTGGCCCCTGGCTGCATGTGATCCTCTTCGAAGTGCCCTTGCTGGCCATGATCAGCGAAGTGCGCAACCGCCACCTGCACCCGCACATGCGCCTGGCCGAAGCCCGTGACCAGCTCTACCGCAAGTTCGACTGGCTGCGTGCGCATGCCAGCGAAGATGAGCTGGCCGATCTGCAGGTGGCCGACTTCGGCACCCGTCGGCGCTTCTCCAGCCGCGTGCAGGAAGAGGTGGTACGGGTACTGCGCGATGACTTCCCGGCCCGCTTCGTCGGCACCAGCAACGTCGACCTGGCATGGAAACTGGATATCAAGCCCCTGGGCACCATGGCCCATGAATGGTTCATGGCCCATCAACAGCTTGGGCCGCGGCTGATCGACAGCCAGATCGCCGCGCTGGACTGCTGGGTGCGCGAGTACCGCGGCCTGCTGGGTATCGCCCTGACCGACTGCATCACCATGGACGCCTTCCTCAACGACTTCGATCTGTACTTCGCCAAGCTGTTCGACGGCCTGCGCCACGATTCGGGCGAGCCGGTGGCCTGGGCGGAAAAGGCCATCGCCCATTACCAGAAGCTGGGCATCGACCCCATGACCAAGACCCTGGTGTTTTCCGACGGCCTCAACCTGACCCGCTCGCTGGAAATCTTCCGCGCCCTGCGCGGGCGCATCAACGTCAGTTTCGGCATCGGCACCAACCTGACCTGCGACATCCCGGGTGTGGCACCGATGAACATCGTGCTTAAAATGACCGACTGCAACGGCTCGCCGGTGGCGAAAATCTCCGACGAGGCGGCCAAGACCCAATGCCGCGACGAAAACTTCGTTGCCTACATGCGCCACGTTTTCAAAATCCCCAGCAAGGAGTAACCCATGCAAGCCGTTCAGCGAGAGATTGCCCAAGCGCTCAAGGTGCAGCCGCCGTTCGCCGATGCTGCCGCGCTCGACCAGGAAGTGGCCCGGCGCGTGGCGTTCATCAAGGGCTGCCTGGCCAATGCCCGGCTCAAGACGTTGGTACTGGGCATCAGCGGCGGTGTCGATTCCTTGACCGCCGCCCTGCTCGCCCAGCGCGCGATCAACGAGCTGCGTGCCGAAACGGGCGATGCGGCCTACCGCTTCATTGCCGTGCGCCTGCCCTATCAGGTGCAGCACGACGAGCACGACGCCCAGGCTTGCCTGGAGGTGATCAACGCCGATGAAGTGCACACCGTCGACATCGCACCCGCCGTGCGTGCACTGGCGGCCGAAACCGAGGCGTTGCAAGGGGGTTCGCCGACCCTGGTGGACTTCGTTGTCGGCAATATCAAGGCACGCACGCGCATGGTCGCGCAGTACACGATCGCCGGCGCGCGCGCGGGCCTGGTGATCGGTACCGACCATGCGGCCGAAGCGGTGATGGGCTTCTTTACCAAATTTGGTGATGGCGCGTGCGATCTGGCGCCGCTGAGCGGGCTAGTGAAGCACCAGGTGCGGGCGATTGCACGCAGCTTCGGTGCGCCGGAATCGCTGGTGGAGAAGGTCCCGACAGCGGACTTGGAAGACCTGGCGCCGGGCAAGCCGGACGAGGCGTCACATGGCGTGACCTACCAGCAGATCGATGCGTTCCTGCAGGGTGAGCCAGTCGAGCAGGAAGCGTTCGACATCATCGTCGCCACCTACCGCAAGACCCAGCACAAGCGCGAACTGCCGTTCGCCCCGTAAAAGCTTCGCGGGGCAAGTCGGATCGCCGCACCGCCGCCCCCACTGGCATCAGGCCTGTGGGAGCGGCGGTGCGGCGATCCGACTTGCCCCGCGAATGGAGGGCAAAGCCCCCCTCTACGCCATCGTCATTACTTGACGACGACCTTGCCCTTCATCATCGAGATGTGGCCCGGGAAGGTGCAGAAGAAGCTGTAGTCGCCGCCGGCTTCCAGCTTGGTAGCGTCGAATTTGACTTCGGTTTCTTTCTCTGGCGCGCCGATCATCTTGGTGTGAGCGATGATGCCGGCGTTGTCGGCCTTGATGTAGTCCTTATCCAGGCCTTGAGTCATGCCTTCGGTGGCAATGCCCTGCATGTCGGCAGTCTTGCTGATCACCAGGTTATGGCCCATGACGTTCTTCGGCAGGTTGCCGGAATGGGTCAGTTTGACGGTGAATTCCTTGCAGCTCTTGTCGACGGTGATTTCCTTGGTATTGAAGGACATCTGGTCGGTCGAGTCGACAGTTACCGAGCACTCGGCGGCGAAGACAGAGGCGCTGGCGAGGGTCAGCAGGGATACCGCTACAGCTTTCGCAAACATCATGAATCTCCTTGGCAGGGTTTTATCAATTGCGAGACTGCCTGAAACCGTTCAGCCCCTTGCTGATATGGGTCAAGGGGGTGTCAAGTGGCCAGTCAGTTGAATTGTTCAATGGATTGTATACAACCAATCTAAGGGCACATCATGCCCTTTTAATAGACGATGGGACAACCTCTCATTTAGGAGCAATACCAAATGCCCATGCCCAGCTTTCTGAACAGCCTGCTCGCCGCCTACGCCCAGGGTGCCACTGGCGCCGTCTGCGAATTCTCCCGGCCGGAGTGAAAGCGGCCTTGGAACTGCCAGGCAGGCGCCGTACCCTGTCACCCTGAGTGACTGGAGATGAGCAATGCCTGTACGTTCCGTTTGTGTCTTCTGCGGCGCCAGCATCGGCGCCAACCCTGCCTACCGTGAAGCGGCCGTCGCCCTTGGCCAGGCCATCGCCCGGCGCGGCCTGACCCTGGTCTATGGCGGTGGCGCGGTCGGCTTGATGGGCATCGTCGCCGACGCTGCCATGGCCGCAGGTGGCGAAGTGGTCGGGATCATCCCGCAAAGCCTGCTGGACGCCGAGGTCGGCCACAAAGGCCTGACCCGCCTGGAAGTGGTCGATGGCATGCATGCGCGCAAGGCACGCATGGCCGAACTCAGCGATGCGTTCATTGCACTGCCGGGTGGCCTGGGTACGCTGGAGGAGTTGTTTGAGGTGTGGACCTGGGGGCAACTGGGCTATCACGCCAAGCCGCTGGGCCTGCTCGATGTCAATGGCTTCTATGAAAAGCTGGGCGGGTTCCTCGACCATATCGTCGAAGAAGGTTTCGTGCGGCCGCAGCATCGGGCCATGTTGCTGCTGGGTCAGCAGCCGGATGCGCTGCTGGACGGGATGAACGAGTTCGTCGCGCCGGTGGTGCCGAAGTGGGTCGACAAGCAGCCTGATTGAGCTTGGCATTTTGGGGCTGCTTTGCAGCCCCGCAATGAATCACTCAGCGCGGAATGACAGGCTGACGCGGCTTCTTGCCAGCCTTGCCGCCCTTGGCCGCTTCTTTACGCTCCTTGGCCGCCTGCTGGTTGCGGGCAAACGCATCGGCCTTGGCCTTCTCACGCTTGTCCCACGGCTTGCTGCCATCGCTGCCGCGCGGTGGCAGGCCGGTGTGCTGGGTCAGGATCTTCTGTTCCTTGGCCACCTTGTGGCTGCCAGCTGGGGTCGAGTTCTTGCGCCGGGCACTCTGGTAGCTGTCGGACTGCGGCTGGTGCAACGGGATCAGCTGGTGCTTGCCCGGCCCGATAAGGTCGGCGCGGCCCATGCGCTCCAGCGCCTCGCGCAGCATTGGCCAGCCCTTCGGATCGTGATAGCGCAAGAACGCCTTGTGCAGACGGCGCTGCTCATCGCTCTTGACGATCTCGACCCCTTCGCTCTTGTAGGTCACCTTGCGCAGCGGGTTCTTGCCCGAGTGGTACATCGCCGTGGCCGACGCCATTGGCGACGGGTAGAACGCCTGCACCTGGTCGGCGCGGAAGCCGTTGCCCTTGAGCCACAAGGCCAGGTTCATCATGTCTTCGTCGGTGGTGCCCGGGTGCGCGGCGATGAAGTACGGGATCAGGTACTGCTCCTTGCCCGCCTCTTTCGAGTACTTCTCGAACATGCGCTTGAAGCGGTCATAGGAACCGATACCCGGCTTCATCATCTTGTCCAGCGGGCCACGCTCGGTGTGCTCCGGGGCAATCTTCAGGTAGCCGCCCACGTGGTGGGTAACCAGCTCCTTGACGTACTCCGGCGATTCCACCGCCAGGTCGTAGCGCAGGCCCGAGGCGATCAGGATCTTCTTCACGCCCGGCAAGGCACGCGCCTTGCGGTACAGCTCGATCAGCGAGCTGTGGTCGGTGTTGAGGTTCTCGCAGATACCCGGGAACACGCACGACGGCTTGCGGCAGTGCTTCTCGATCTCGTGGCTCTTGCAGGCGATGCGGTACATGTTGGCGGTCGGGCCGCCGAGGTCGGAGACCACGCCGGTGAAGCCTGGCACCTTGTCACGCATCTCCTCGATCTCGTGCAGGATCGATTCGTGGGAGCGGTTCTGGATGATCCGCCCTTCGTGCTCGGTGATCGAGCAGAAGGTGCAGCCACCAAAGCAGCCGCGCATGATGTTCACCGAGAAGCGGATCATCTCGTAGGCCGGGATGCGCTCCTTGCCATAGGCCGGGTGCGGGACACGCGCGTAGGGCATGCCGAACACGTAGTCCATTTCTTCGGTGGTCATGGGGATGGGTGGTGGGTTGAACCACACATCCACTTCGCCATGTTTCTGCACCAGGGCGCGGGCGTTGCCAGGGTTGGTTTCCAGGTGCAGCACGCGGTTGGCGTGGGCGTACAGCACCGGGTCGTTACGCACTTTTTCGAACGACGGCAGGCGAATCACCGACTTGTCACGGGTCATGCCCGGGCTGTCGAGAATCTGCACCACTTTGGCTTCGTTCGGGTCTTCCACGTCGCCCTTGGCCTGTTCGATGGCGCAGGCCTGGGTGTCCTGGGTGTTGACGTAGGGGTTGATGATCTTGTCGACCCGGCCTGGGCGGTCGATGCGGGTGGAGTCGATCTCGAACCAACCCTGGGGCGTGTCACGGCGCACGAACGCGGTACCGCGCACGTCGGTGATGTGCTCGATGCTCTCGCCCTGGGACAGGCGCTGGGCGACTTCGACGATCGCCCGCTCGGCGTTACCATACAAAAGGATGTCGGCACTGGCGTCGATCAGGATCGAGTGGCGGACCTTGTCCTGCCAGTAATCGTAATGGGCGATACGGCGCAGCGAGGCCTCGATGCCACCGAGCACGATCGGCACGTGCTTGTACGCCTCCTTGCAACGCTGGCTGTACACCAGGCTGGCGCGGTCTGGGCGCTTGCCGGCCATGCCGCCAGGGGTGTAGGCGTCGTCGGAGCGGATCTTCTTGTCCGCGGTATAGCGGTTGATCATCGAGTCCATGTTGCCGGCCGCGACGCCGAAGAACAGGTTCGGCTCGCCCAGCTTCATGAAGTCTTCTTTGGACTGCCAGTTCGGCTGGGCGATGATGCCAACCCGAAAGCCCTGGGCTTCCAGCAGGCGGCCGATGATGGCCATGCCGAACGACGCGTGGTCGACGTAGGCGTCCCCGGTCACGATGATGATGTCGCAGGAATCCCAGCCGAGCTGATCCATCTCCTCCCTGCTCATTGGCAGGAACGGTGCTGGCCCGAAGCATTCGGCCCAGTACTTGGGATAGTCGTAGAGTGGTTTGGCTGCTTGCATGTCAGTGACCGGTTCTGGTGTTCAGGGAAATCGCGGGCGCGGAATATAGCACAAATTTTGATCAAATCCGACGGTGGTTGTCGGATTCATTTGCAACACGAATAACCCCGTGGGGCCGGGCAAGCCCGACCCACAGGGTTGTTATTCGTCGTCGTCGAAGTTGTACATGCCAGGCGCAAGGTTCTCGAAGCGGGTGTACTTGCCGATGAAGGCCAGGCGGATGAAACCGATGGGGCCGTTACGCTGTTTACCGATGATGATTTCGGCAATGCCCTTGTGCTCGGTCTCCGGGTGATACACCTCGTCACGGTAAACGAACATGATCACGTCGGCGTCCTGCTCGATTGCACCGGATTCACGCAAGTCGGAGTTCACCGGGCGCTTGTTCGGCCGCTGCTCCAGGGAGCGGTTGAGCTGCGACAGGGCGATGACCGGGCAGTTGAATTCCTTGGCCAGGGCCTTGAGCGAGCGGGAGATCTCGGAAATCTCGTTGGTCCGGTTGTCACCGGAAGAGCCCGGAATCTGCATCAACTGCAGGTAGTCGACCATGATCATGCCGATCTCACCGTGCTCCCGAGCCAGGCGGCGGGTACGCGCACGCATTTCCGACGGGCTGATGCCAGCGGTATCGTCGATGAACAGCTTGCGGTCGTTGAGCAGGTTGACCGCCGAGGTCAGGCGTGGCCAGTCGTCGTCGTCGAGTTGGCCGGAACGCACCTTGGTCTGGTCGATGCGCCCGAGCGACGAGAGCATACGCATGATCAGCGATTCGCCTGGCATCTCGAGGGAGAACACCAGCACCGCCTTGTCGCTGCGCAGCACGGCGTTTTCCACCAGGTTCATGGCGAAGGTGGTCTTGCCCATCGACGGACGGCCGGCAACGATGATCAGGTCGGCCGCCTGCAGGCCGCTGGTCTTCCCATCCAGGTCGGTGTAACCGGTGGAAATACCGGTAATGTCGCTGTCAGAGTTGAACAGCGTGTCGATACGGTCGATGGCCTTGGTCAACAGCTCGTTGACCCCCACCGGGCCGCCGGTCTTCGGCCGCGCCTCGGCGATCTGGAAGATCTGCCGCTCGGCGTCGTCGAGGATTTCTTCGGCGTTGCGCCCTTGTGGATTGAAGGCGTTGTCGGCGATATCGGTGCTGATGCTGATCAGCTGTCGCAGCGTGGCCCGCTCGCGAATGATCGCGGCATAGGCCTTGATGTTGGCCACCGACGGGGTGTTCTTGGCCAACTCCGCCAGGTAGGCGAGGCCACCGACTTGCGACGACACGCCCTCCTTGTCCAACTGCTCGTGCAACGTGACCACGTCGAACGGGTGGTTCAGGTCGACCAGCTTGTGGATGGCGCGGAAGATCAGGCGGTGGTCATGCCGATAGAAATCGCCATCCGAGACCTGATCCAGTACCCGCTCCCAGGCGTTGTTGTCCAGCATCAGGCCACCGAGCACGGCCTGTTCGGCCTCGATGGAATGCGGCGGCACCTTTAGGGCTGCGGTTTGCAGGTCGAGCTGTTCGGAGGAGGTGATCTCGTTCATGGCCACGAAAGAATTCTGGGGGACGAAAAAGACAAAGGGCACGGCCTGTAGAAGACAGGACCGTGCCCGATGTTAACCGGCTGGGCCGCGGACGGCCAGCCAGTCAGCGCAGCTTAGGCAGCTACGACAACCACGCGTACGGTGGCTTCAACGTCGCTGTGCAGGTGCACGGCTACGTCGTATTCGCCAACCTGACGGATGGTGCCGTTCGGCAGACGCACTTCAGCTTTGGCCACTTCAACGCCGGAGGCGGTCAGGGCGTCAGCGATGTCGTGGGTGCCGATCGAACCGAACAGCTTGCCTTCGTCGCCAGCGGTGGCAGTGATGGTCACTTCCAGCTCGGCCAGTTGGGCAGCGCGGCTTTCAGCCGACGTTTTACGGTCAGCAGCTGCTTTTTCCAGCTCGGCGCGACGCTCTTCGAACGCAGCCAGGTTGGCGGCGTTGGCAACGGTGGCCTTGCCGAATGGCAGCAGGAAGTTACGGCCGTAACCAGCCTTAACTTTTACTTTGTCGCCCAGGTTGCCCAGGTTAGCGACTTTTTCCAGCAGGATCAGTTCCATTTGGTAAAACCTCTTAACTTTTAACCTTCACCGTTCGCGGAGTCATTCCCCTCAGGGGACTTGCGACCGCGAAAATCAATCAGGCTGTCGACAATGGCCAAAACCACGAGCAACGGATAAATCAGCTGCATGATCAGCGGCAGCGTCACGTACATGCCCACCAGCCAGAAACCAGCCAGTCGGCCCTGTGCCACCAGCCCATGCATCAAGGCGATGCCGGCCAGGACGAGCACCAGGCTGGATGCAGAGGCCAGGACGATAAACTGCGGCCCGATGAACGGACCCAGCACCATCACTGCCACCAGCGTCAGCATGGTGACCCGCGGCAACTTCAGGGCGCGAAACTCGCGACCGAAGCCTCCAGGGTTGTACAACGCAGCCTGCCAATACCGCGCCAGCATCAAAGCCAGCACGCTGAACAGCTGCAGCATCACCGCCGTTGAAGCGACCAGCACAGGGCCGATCAGCTCACCGGGGATCACCGGTTTGCCTTCGATTTGTGGCAGGGCTTGTACAAGCGCCTTGGCCAACACCTCGAAGGTTTCACGCAGTACCGTGTCCAGGATGAGGCTGTAGACCAACCCCAGCACAACACTGGACATCAACACCCGGCTCCAGGAATGCCCGGCACGCAACAAGGCGGCCAGCCCCAGCGTCCCCAACAGCACCAGCAAGGTGCTTGGGTCGCCAAAGGCCCAGATGGCCACCGCCGGCAAAAGCCCGAACGCGATGACCGTTGAAGCATCCTTGAACCCGCGCCGCAGAAGCACGAGGCTCCCGGCAGCGGCACTCAACCAGAACAACAGCGGTAACACTGCACTGATGACCACCACCAGGGTGGCCTGCACACGACCGCGCATGATGAAATCAGCTAACGCTCGCATGCTTTATCCCTTACTGCTTGTCGACGACCCGGTCTCAGCGGCCGTGGCTGTCGGTGTAGGGCAGCAGGGCCAGGAAGCGGGCGCGCTTGATAGCGGTAGCCAGCTGACGCTGATAACGAGCTTTGGTACCGGTGATACGGCTTGGAACGATCTTGCCGGTTTCGGATACGTAAGCTTTCAGGGTGTTGAGATCTTTGAAGTCGATCTCTTTCACGTCTTCAGCAGTGAAGCGGCAGAATTTACGACGACGGAAGAAACGTGCCATGTAATAGGCTCCTCAAAAGGTCCGTGGATTACTCGTCAGCGTTATCGCTGGAGTCGCTGTCATTGCTGTCATCGCCTTCGGCGGAGTCAGAATGCTCAGGACGCTCACGACGCTCACGGCGCTCGCTGCGGTTCTCTTCTGCCTTGAGCATCTCGGACTGACCGGTTACGGCTTCGTCGCGACGGATGACCAGGTTACGGATCACGGCATCGTTGTAGCGGAAGTTGTCTTCCAGCTCGGCCAGGGCCTTGCCGGTGCACTCAACGTTCAGCATCACGTAGTGAGCCTTGTGAACATTGTTGATTGCATAGGCCAGTTGACGACGGCCCCAGTCTTCCAGGCGGTGGATCTTGCCACCATCTTCTTCGATCAGCTTGGTGTAACGCTCAACCATGCCGCCGACTTGCTCGCTCTGGTCCGGGTGAACCAGAAAGATGATTTCGTAATGACGCATGAATGCTCCTTACGGGTTAGTAGTCTGCCAGAACGCTGGTCAGACAAGGAGTGAATGACACTGTATGTCTTGCCATGGAGGGGAGGCACATAAGCGCCTGCCAGCTCGGCAAGGGGCGCAATTGTAGAGAAGGCGTGGCGCACAAGCAAGGTGATTGGCGATTATTTGAACAGCCGGAAACATATTTTGCCTGCACCAACCCTTCGCGGGGCAAGCCCGCTCCCACAGGCCAACTGCAGCCTCTGCCATTGCAGTAATCCTGTGGGAGCGGGCTTGCCCCGCGAAGAGGCCAGCACAGACTGAATATCAGCGCTTGGCTTGACGCTGGCGCACGGCCTCGAACAGGCAAACGCCGGTCGCGACCGAGACGTTCAGGCTGCTGACGCTACCGCCCATCGGCAACTTCACCAGGAAATCGCAATGCTCACGGGTCAGTCGGCGCATGCCCTTGCCTTCTGCCCCCATGATCATCACCAAAGGCCCGGTCAGGTCCTGCTGGTAAATCTCCTGCTCGGCCTCGCCGGCAGTGCCGACCACCCACAGGCCACGCTGCTGGAGCTTTTCAAGGGTACGCGCGAGGTTGGTCACGGCCACCAGCGGGATCACCTCCGCAGCGCCACAGGCCACCTTGCGCACCACCGGCGTCAGGGTCGCCGACTTGTCCTTGGGCACCACCACCGCCGTGGCACCGGCGGCATCGGCGGTGCGCAGGCAGGCGCCGAGGTTGTGCGGGTCGGTGACACCGTCCAGCACCAGGATCAGCGGCGGCGTTTCGGTGCGCTCAAGCAACTCTTCGAGCATCAACTCGCCCCACACCTGGCTCGGGCTGACCTCGGCGACCACGCCCTGGTGCACGCCTTCGACCCAGGCATCCAGCTCACGGCGCTCGGCCTGGCCGACCGCCACACGGTTTTCCGCGGCCAGCTCCAGCAGCTTCTGCAGGCGGGGCTCGCTACGCCCCTCCGACAGCCAGACCTGCTTGACCCGCTTGGGGTGGTGCTGCAACAACGCCTGCACGGCGTGTACGCCGTAGATCTTTTCCAGCTGACTCATGACTTGCTCTTGCTCTTGCGGGGCGCACCGGACTTCGGCGGGCCTTTGCGATGCTTGGTCGGCTTGCCGGATGGCTTGCCAGCCTTCTCCGACTTGCTGCCGGCAGTGCTGCGCGCGTCGGTCATCAACGCCTTCTTCATCTCGCGGCTTTTGCGCACCTCAGCATTACGCTGCACGGCATCTTTCGGGAAGTAAGCCTCGGAAGCCTCGCTCTTGCGGCTGCGCGGCTTGGGCGTGGCTTTCGCTTCGGTGGCCGGTTGCTGCTGCTCGGGCTTGCCGTCGGTTGGCGCTGCACCGCGCTGCTTGCGACCGATCGGGCCGCTGAGGGTCTTCTCGGAGACTTCGAAGTCGATCTTGCGCTCGTCCAGGTCAACGCGCATGACCTTGACTTCGATGGTGTCGCCCAGGCGGAAGCTGCGCCCGGTACGCTCGCCGGACAGGCGATGGTGGACCGGGTCGAAGTGGTAGTAGTCACCCGGCAGCGCACTGACGTGCACCAGGCCTTCCACGTAGATGTCGGTCAGCTCGACAAACAACCCGAAGCCGGTCACCGCAGTGATCACGCCTGGGAAGGTCTCGCCCACGCGGTCTTTCATGTATTCGCACTTGAGCCAGTTGACCACGTCGCGGGTCGCTTCGTCGGCGCGACGCTCGGTCATCGAGCACTGCTCGCCAAGCTGCTCCAGGGTGTTCTCGTCGTACGGGTAGATACGCGCCTTGGGAATGCTCATGGCACCCGCACGCTTGACGTGCGGGGTATCGACCTTGGAACGGATGATGCTGCGAATGGCGCGGTGCACCAGCAGGTCCGGGTAACGGCGAATCGGCGAGGTGAAGTGGGTGTACGCCTCGTAATTCAGGCCGAAGTGGCCATTGTTGTCGGTGCTGTACACCGCCTGGCTCAGCGAACGCAGCATCACGGTCTGGATCAGGTGGAAGTCCGGGCGCTCGGCGATGCTCGCCAGCAGTGCCTGGTAATCCTTCGGCGACGGGTCCTTGCCCTTGTGCAGCGACAAGCCCAGCTCACCGAGGAAGGCGCGCAGTTTTTCCAGGCGCTCCGGCGGCGGGCCGTCGTGAACGCGGTACAGGGCCGGCACGCCGTGCTTTTGCAGGAACTCGGCGGTGGCCACGTTGGCCGCCAGCATGCATTCTTCGATCAGCTTGTGCGCATCGTTGCGCACGGTCGGACGGATTTCGGCGATCTTGCGCTGGTCACCGAAGACGATGCGGGTTTCCTGGGTCTCGAAGTCGATCGCACCGCGGGTGTGGCGCGCGTCCAGCAGCACCTTGTAGAGCGCATACAGGCTCTTGAGGTCAGGCAGGACTTCCTTGTACTGCTCGCGCAGCGCCTTGCCTTCACGGGTGCGGGAATGCTCGAGCATGCTGCTGACCTTGTTGTAGGTCAGGCGGGCATGGGAGTGGATCACGCCTTCGTAGAACTGGTAGTCGACCATCTGGCCCGCTTTGTTGATGGTCATCTCGCAGACCATGGCCAGGCGATCGACGTGCGGGTTCAGCGAGCACAGGCCGTTGGACAGCTCCTCGGGAAGCATCGGCACCACGCGTTCGGGGAAATACACCGAGTTGCCGCGCTGCTGGGCTTCGACGTCCAGGGCAGAACCCAGGCGCACGTAGCTGGAAACGTCGGCGATCGCCACATACAGGCGCCATCCGCCCGAGAACATGCGCAGCTTGCCCAGTGGCTCGCAATAGACCGCGTCGTCGAAGTCGCGGGCATCTTCGCCGTCGATGGTGACGAAAGGCAGGTGGCGCAGGTCGATGCGCTTTTCCTTGTCCTTGTCTTCCACTTCGGAGCGGAACTTGCGCGCTTCCTTGACCACATCGTCGGGCCAGACGTGCGGAATGTCGTAGCTGCGCAGGGCGACGTCGATTTCCATGCCCGGCGCCATGTAGTTGCCGATCACCTCGACCACATCACCCTGCGGCTGGAAGCGCGGGGTTGGCCAGTGGGTGATTTTGATCTCGACGAACTGGCCGATCTTGGCGCCGCCATTGCGACCGGCGGTCACCAGCACTTCCTGCTGGATCTTCGGGTTGTCCGGCGTCACGTAGCCGATACCGCCCTCTTCGAAGTAACGCCCGACCACGCTTTCGTGGGCACGGGAGATGACTTCTACCAGTACACCTTCACGGCGGCCACGGCGGTCGGTGCCGGAGACACGCGCCAGGGCGCGGTCGCCGTCGAACACCAGACGCATCTGCGAAGGGCTGAGGAACAGGTCGTCGCTCTTGTCATCGGGGATGAGGAAGCCAAAACCATCGCGATGGCCGGAAACGCGGCCACAGATCAGGTCCAGCTTGTCTACCGGGGCATAGGTGCCGCGCCGGGTATAGATAAGCTGGCCATCGCGCTCCATGGCACGCAGACGGCGGCGCAGGGCTTCAATCTGGTCTTCCTCGTACAGACCGAATTCTGCCGCCAGCTCCTCGCGGGCGGCCGGCTCGCCGCGATCGGCAAGACGCTGGAGGATCAGCTCACGGCTGGGGATAGGGTTGTCGTATTTTTCCGCTTCGCGAGCGGCCTCGGGATCGAGGGATTGCCAATCGGCCATCAGAAGGGGTTCACCTTGGGGTATATAGATAGGAATTCTGGCATAGGCGTATTGAAACCGGAAATGTCAGCCTTGGACAGCCCCCCAGCAATGAGTCGAGGAAGTCGTAATAGGGCTGAAGAATCAACAAGTTGAATTTTTTGAAATTTTTTTCGACCAGGGGCTTTACAGCCTACAGGACCGTCCGTATAGTGCGCACCACAACGACGGACAGACGACGTTGTAGTTGAGATGAAACGCGATGTAAAGCATCATGTGACCTCGACGAAATGTGTGCCCAGGTGGCGGAATTGGTAGACGCGCTGGTTTCAGGTATCAGTGACCGCAAGGTCGTGGAAGTTCGAGTCTTCTCCTGGGCACCAAGTATTATCAAGTAATAGATGACCAAGGATCTATTACTACTGTGTGAAAGCGAACGATAGTCGCCTTCATCAGACGATGTAAAGCTTTGCCCAGGTGGCGGAATTGGTAGACGCGCTGGTTTCAGGTATCAGTGACCGCAAGGTCGTGGAAGTTCGAGTCTTCTCCTGGGCACCATACAAAAACCCACTAGCTTGCTAGTGGGTTTTTTCTTGCCTGCGTTTTCTGTTTCCCCTCCCCTTTGCGCACTACACCCTCGCGCACTCCACCACTCGACGATCGTCTCGCGATGAATTTCTTGTCACCCGGCCACCTGAGAAACGATTTCGTTTACCATTGTTTCCAAATATGTAGCCGTAAGCGAGGAAGTACCCGCATGACGATCCGTCCGCAACCGCTGATGCGCACCCTGGCCGCCGCTGTACTGAGCCTGGTGATCGGCGCGCCGGCCGCCATGGCAGACGCACCGGTAACACTGACCCTGTACAACGGGCAGCACAAGGAAATCGGCGACGCCATCGCCAAGGCCTACGAGGCCAAGACTGGCATTCACATCAATATCCGCAAGGGCAGCAGCAACCAGCTGGCCAGCCAGATCATCGAAGAAGGCGAGCGCTCGCCGGCCGATGTCATCTACACCGAAGAGTCGCCGCCGCTGAACAACCTGGGCGAACTGGGCCTGCTGGCGAAGATCGACGACGCCACCTTGAACATGCTTCCCAAGGAATACGTGGCTGCCAACGGCACCTGGATGGGCGTTACCGCGCGTACCCGCGTCGTGGTGTTCAACCCCAAGCAAATCGATGAGAAAGACCTGCCGCAATCGGTAATGGACTTCGCCAACCCTGAGTGGGATGGCCGCGTCGGCTTCGTACCGACCAGCGGTGCCTTCCAGGAACAGGCCGTGGCCATTCTGAAGATGCACGGGCGTGACGCTGCCGAAGAGTGGCTGACCGGCCTGAAAGCCTTCGGCAAGACCTACACCAACAACATGGTGGCGCTCAAGGCCGTGGAAAAAGGCGAAGTCGCCGCCGTGCTGGTGAACAACTACTACTGGTATGCCCTTGAGCGTGAGCGCGGCAAGCTGGACTCCAAGCTGTACTACCTGGCCGACGGCGATGCCGGTGGCCTGGTGACCATCTCTGGCGCCGCCGCAGTCAAGGCCAGCAAGCACCCCAAGGAAGCCCAGGCCCTGCTCAACTGGATGGCCAGCGAAGAAGGCCAGCGCGTGATCACCCAGACCACCGCCGAATACCCACTGCACAAGGGCATGGTGTCCGACCGTGGCTTGAAGCCGTTCGAAGAGCTGCGCCCGCCGAAGATCTCGCCGGCCGACCTTGGCAACGCCGAGGAAGCGCTGGAGCTTGAACGTGAGGTCGGCCTGCTCTGATGACCGCCGCCCTGTCCGAGCCGGTGCCGGTACGCTTCGTACCGCGCCGCAAGCGCCCCTCGATCTGGGTGGTGCTGCCTGTGCTGTTTCTGGTGGCGATGAGCCTGCTGCCGCTGGCGTATGTCGCCCTCAAGGCCTGGGAAGCAGGCTGGCGAGAGGCCCTGCATCTGCTCTGGCGCCCGTTCGTCTGGGGCCTGATGCGCAACACCCTGATGCTCATGTTCGGGGTGACGCTGGTGTGCATGGTGGTCGGGCTGGCCCTGGCCTGGCTGCTCGAACGCAGCAACCTGGCGGGCCGTCGGCTGTGGGGCGTAGTGCTGTGCTTGCCGTTCGCAGTGCCCTCGTTCGTCAGCAGCTTTACCTGGGTATCGCTGAGCTCGGACTTCGAAGGCCTCGGCGGGGCCATCCTGGTCATGGCCCTGTCCAAGTATCCCCTGGTGTTCCTTCCAGTGGCCGCCACCCTGCGCAACGTCGACACCTCGCTTGAAGAGTCGGCACGCACGCTAGGCTGCAGCCGCTGGGGGGTGTTCGTCAAGGTGACCCTGCCGCTGCTGTGGCCATCGATGCTGGGCGGCGCGCTGCTGATTGCCCTGCACATGCTGGTGGAATTTGGCGCCTTGTCGATTCTTGGCCTGCAGACCTTCACCACGGCTATCTACCAGCAGTTCGAGCTGGAGTTCAGCAACGCCAACGCTGCCATGCTCTCGGCCGTGCTGCTGGCGCTGTGCCTGATCATGCTGTGGCTGGAGCTGCGGGTGCGCGGCAAGGCCCGCCATGTGCGCATCGGCCAAGGCGTGGCGCGCCGCGCGCAACCGGTGCGCCTGCGCGGCTGGGCGCCGTTGGCCCAGCTGTTCTGCGTGGCCCTGGCGGTACTGGGCAGCGGCATCCCACTGGCGATGCTCGGCTACTGGTTGAGTGTCGGCTCGTCGGCAGCGTTCCCGGTGGCGGAAATCTCCAAAGCGCTGCTCACGTCGCTGTCGGTGTCGCTTGGCGGCGCGGGCTTGTGCGTGTTGCTGGCACTGCCGATCAGCTTCCTGGTGGTGCGCTACAAAGGCCGCCTGGCGATCTGGGCCGAACGCCTGCCCTACCTGCTGCATGCCCTGCCGGGCCTGGTGATCGCGCTGACCCTGGTGTTCTTCGCCTTGCACTATGTGCCGGCGCTGTACCAGACCACTGCCCTGTTGTTGCTGGCCTACGGGTTGCTGTTCCTGCCGCTGGCCCAGGCCCCGGTACGCACCGCCTTGAACAAGGCCTCGCCCACCCTCGAAGAGGCCGCGCGCACCCTGGGCGCCAGCAGCTTCACGGCGTTTTGCCGGGTGACGCTGCCGATCATCTTCCCAGCCTTGGCGGCGGCGTTCGCGCTGGTGTTCCTCGATGCCATGAAGGAGCTGACCGCTACCCTGCTACTCAGCCCGACCGGCATGACCACCCTGGCCACCGAGGTCTGGGCACATACCGCCAACGTCGAGTTTGCAGCGGCGGCGCCTTATGCAGCGCTGCTGATCGTGGTGTCGGGGTTGCCGGTGTATTTGCTGACGACGCGGATGTATTTGAACAAGGCGTGATGTGTACGCCTTGAGTCATTGATCGCAGCATAAATCGAGCGCCGCCCGCGCGGCGCTTCGCGGGACAAGCCCGCTCCCACATCCGTTTCGGGCCAGTGAGTCCTGTTATATAGGCGCGCGCCCCCTTGCTTGTACGGCGCGATATTGAGCCGGGCGCCAAGGGGTCGCGCGCCAATGCCCCAGGAATAACTGGCCCGAAACGGATGTGGGAGCGGGCTTGTCCCGCGAAGCGCCGCGCGGGCGGCGCTCGATCTGATAGGCGCAGAAAGACGCCCGGCGAACACAAGCTCCCCCACTCATCTCAAGCCCTGAACTGCCCCAGGCTAGCCCGTAACTGCGCCGCCAGGTCATCCAGCACCTTGCTGCTGGCCGTAGTCTGCATCACCACCTCAGCCGAACGTTCAGCCTGGGCATGGATGGTCTCCACCCGCCCGCGCACCGCCTGCGCCCCATGCGCCTGCTGTTCTGCCGCGCGGGTCGCCAGCCCGATCGCCGCATGCACCTGCTCCACCGCCACCTGCACCGACTGCTGGCGGCGCTCGTTCTCGCGCAGCACCAACAACCCTTCACTGGCCTTGAGCCCCGCCTGGCTGATGGTTGCCACCGCCTCCTTGGCGCCTTTTTGCAGCGCGGCAATATGCGCCTGGATATCCCCCGTCGAGCTTTGCGTCTTGCTGGCCAGCGCACGCACCTCATCGGCCACCACGGCAAACCCACGCCCGGTCTCCCCGGCCCGCGCTGCTTCAATTGCCGCGTTCAACGCCAGCAGGTTGGTCTGTTCGGCAATGCCGTGGATCACCGTCAGTACCACCTCGATCTGCTCACTCTGCTTGGCCAGCCGTTCGATCACATGGGAGCCGGTCTCCACCTGCCCTGCCAAGCTCTCGATCAAACCGGCGAGCTGGGTCGAGGTGCGGCTGTTCTCATCCGTCGCCTGGCGGATGTCCACTACTTGCTGCAAGGCCGACTGCATGGCGTGGCTCTCGGCCTGCGCCTCATCGGCCATGCTCGACAGATCACGCAGGCTGGCAGCCACTTCATCCCGTTGCAGCGCAGCAGCGGCATCGGCGCCGGCATTGCGCTGGGCCATGGCACCAATCTCGACGCCGGTACGCTGCGCCACCTCGCCGGCTTCACGCACAATGGGCTGCAGCTTGTCGACGAAGCGGTTGACCGCCGAAGCCATGTCGCCAATCTCGTCGCGGCTGTCGAGGCTGACGCGCTTGGTCAGGTCGCCTTCGCCAGCGGCCAGATCGTTCAGGGCATCGATCAACAGGCGCAGCTTGCTGAGCACGCGGCGACCCAGCACCACCGCCACCACCAGCAACACACCAAGGCCCACCAGTACCAGGCCCAGGCCAATGCGCCAACGCAGTTCGGCAGCGGCTTCGCGCACGGTCTGCGCGGTATTGGCCTGCATGGCGGTGGCACTGCCCTGCGCCGTTTCCAGGCGTTCACGCAGGGCCTTGCCACTGTCGGCGGCGGCGCCATTGAGGCTATCACCCACCAGTTGCTCACCACTGGCGATCAAGGCAGCAAAACGCTGGTCAAGGGCCGCCAGCTCCTGATCGACGCCGGCAGTGGAAACACCCATCAGCACCTTGCCAATTTCCGCACCATTCGGGTTGATCGACGCCTCGACGAAATACACCGCCGGGTCGCGGCGCGCCGCCTCGATGACCTTGTCCAGCGCCCGCTCGCCCTGCCCCTTCTCCATCAACGCCTGGTTGATCGGGTTTTGCCGGTTGAGGTAGCGGGTCAGGTGCTGGCCCTGGGCGTCGTCGTAGACCACGAACAGCACATTGGGGTTGCGCTGGGCACGCCGGGCGAAATCGGAGAGCACCGGCACGTCGTTATCCCAGATCGCCCGCGGCGCCACCGAGGCCAGCAGCTCGGCCATGTCGTTGGCGGAATCCTTGAGGTTCTTTTCCAGGGTCGTGCGCAGTTGCTGCTGCTCGTTCTGCAGGCGCGTGGACAACCCCGCACTCAGGCGCTGACGCGTGCTGCTGGAGAGGCTGTCGAGGCCCGAGCGCACCTCCTGCCCGGCCTGCTCCAGCTCGCTGGCAAGCTTGCGGCTGTCGGTACCCAGGCGCTCGCCAAGGTCAGCCTCCAGGGCGGTGACGGTGCTTCGGGTCAGCGCAACGGCCACCAGTACCTGCACCAAAAGGGCGATACCAAGGGCAACAAACACAGGCCGCAAAAGGCGGCTTCGTAACAGTGAGAGGATGGCAGACACGGTGTAACCCTCGTGTTTACTGGCGCCACTATTTTGATGGCATCTACAGAAACTTCTTACAGCAAGGGTTATGCCGGGAACAGCAGGGATATGCGCCAAGGTCTAGCAGCCCAGGCCTACAAACAAAAACGCCGCGATCCCTTGCGGGGTCGCGGCGTCAGATCAGCCTGGAAAGCGGATCAGGCGAACGGATGACGCAGCACGATGGTCTCGTTGCGGTCCGGGCCGGTGGAGATGATGTCGATCGGCGCACCGGTCAGCTCCTCGATACGCTTGATGTAAGCGCGAGCAGCTTCTGGCAACTCTTCCAGGGTCTTGGCACCCAGGGTCGACTCGCTCCAGCCTGGCATCTCTTCGTACACCGGCTCCAGGCCGATGTAGCTGTCGGCATCGGAAGGCGCGTCGATGACAGCACCGTTCTCGTTCTTGTAGCCAACGCAGATGTTGATGGTTTCCAGGCCGTCCAGTACGTCCAGCTTGGTCAGGCAGATACCCGAGATGCTGTTGACGTCGATGGCGCGACGCAGGATGACGGCATCGAACCAGCCGCAGCGACGGGCACGGCCGGTGGTCGAACCGAACTCATGACCACGCTTGGCCAGGGTAGCGCCAGTCTCGTCGAACAATTCGGTCGGGAACGGGCCGGAACCGACACGGGTGGTGTAGGCCTTGGTGATACCGAGGATGTAGTCCAGGTACATCGGGCCAACGCCGGAGCCGGTCGAGATACCGCCAGCGGTGGTGTTGGAGCTGGTGACGTACGGGTAGGTACCGTGGTCGATGTCCAGCAGCGAGCCCTGGGCGCCTTCGAACATGATGTCCTTGCCGGCGCGGCGCAGGTTGTGCAGCTCGGCGGTGACGTCGAGCATCATCGGCTTGAGCTGCTCGGCGTAGGCCATGCACTCGTCCAGGGTCTGCTGGAAGTCGATGGCCGGCTCTTTGTAGTAGTTCACCAGCTGGAAGTTGTGGTAGTCCAGCAGCTCACCGAGCTTGGCGGCGAAACGCTCACGGTGGAACAGGTCACCGACGCGCAGGCCACGGCGTGCGACCTTGTCTTCGTATGCTGGGCCGATACCACGGCCGGTGGTGCCGATCTTGGCTTCGCCACGGGCTTTCTCGCGGGCCTGGTCCAGGGCCACGTGGTACGACAGAATCAGCGGCGCAGCCGGGCTGATGCGCAGGCGCTCGCGCACCGGTACGCCCTTCTCTTCCAGCTTGGTGATTTCACGCATCAGGGCATCTGGAGCAACGACCACGCCGTTGCCGATCAGGCACTGAACGCCTTCACGCAGGATGCCCGACGGAATCAGGTGCAAAACGGTTTTTTCACCGTTGATCACCAGGGTGTGGCCCGCGTTGTGGCCACCCTGGTAGCGCACTACGGCGGCAGCATGTTCGGTCAGCAGATCGACGATCTTGCCTTTGCCCTCATCACCCCACTGGGTGCCCAGGACGACGACATTCTTACCCATTACATTGGTCCTCATTCACGCAAACTTGGTTGCCGGCCTACTGCCGACGCAGAAACTCACTGGGTCAGCGGCAGAACCTGCCAGCGCCCGTCTTGCTGAATCAATTGCCGATCACAATCCGCCTCGAGAGCAGCACTCAACGGCTGGCCAGGCAAAGCCTGGACCACACGCTGGCCCTCGTTGCGCAACTGGCAGACCTGCTGCCAGAGGGCCGCGTCGCCACTGTCAGGCATCCAGATGCCGCCAGTTGGCAATACGACCTCCGCTCGCCCCAGTGTGACCAGGGTCTTCAAATCCGTGGAGAATCCGGTGGCCGGGCGTGCCCGGCCAAAATCGGCGCCGATGTCGTCATAGCGACCGCCCTGAGCGATCGATTGACCTTCGCCCGGCACGAACACAGCGAACACCACGCCGGTGTGGTAGTTGTAGCCACGCAGCTCGCCCAAGTCGAAGTACAGCGGCAGGTCCGGGTAGCGCGACGCCAGGCGATCGGCGATCGCCAGCAGGTCGTCCAGCGCTGCCAGCACGCTGGCCGGGGCACGGCCCAGGCGCACGCGGGCTTCGGCCAGCACTTCACGGCCACCGCACAGCTCGACCAGGGCACGCAGCATGTTGCCCAGGTCTTTAGGCAGGTCGGCAGTCAGTGCCTGCACTTCATCGACCGACTTGCGCTGCAGAGCATCGAACAGCTGCTGCTCGACCGCACCCGACAGCCCGGCGGCACGCGCCAGGCCGCGGTAGATGCCGACATGGCCAAGGTCCATGTGCACATCCGCGACGTCGGTCAGTTGCAGCGTGGCGAGCATCAGGCTGATGACTTCGACATCGCTGGTGGGGCTGGCATCGCCGTACAGCTCGGCACCCAGCTGGATCGGGCTGCGCGAGGTCGACAGTGCACGCGGCTGGGCGTGCAGCACGCTGCCGGCATAGCACAGGCGGCTCGGGCCTTCACGGCGCAGGGTGTGGGCGTCGATACGCGCCACCTGCGGGGTGAAGTCGGCACGGAAGCCCATCAGGCGTCCGGACTGCGGGTCGACCACCTTGAAGGTGCGCTGATCCAGGTCCTGGCCGGCGCCGGTAAGCAGCGACTCCAGGTACTCGATATGCGGGGTGACAACCAGTTCGTAGCCCCAACTCTGGAACAGGTCCAACACCTGGCGACGCGCGATCTCGATGCGCGCAGCCTCAGGTGGCAGTACTTCCTCGATGCCATCTGGCAGCAGCCAGCGGTCTACCGTTGCCATTACGCCATTTCCCCTCTGGTCCGGGCGGCCTGCCTGTGGCGAGCCGTCAGTAAAGCAGGTATCGGCGCACAGCAGCGGGCAGCACTGATCCCAGCGCAGCCACCGTACCCAATACCCTCGAATTGCCTTGCGACCTGACCAAACCGTCAACTGGCCGTGTGCCAATCAACCTTGCAGACGCAAAAAAGCCGGGAAATTTCCCGGCTGCCTCATCATACACCCCTTTTCATTCAGGATGCACCCCGCCTGGTGTTTTAGCTGCCAGGCGGGGCGTTACCCCAATGAAAACGGGCTCAGAGCATCAAGGCTTGCTCTTGTCTAGGTAGCGGAAGAACTCGTTCTTCGGGTCCAGGACCAGCACGTCGCTCTTGCTGGAGAAGCTTTCGCGGTACGCCTGCAGGCTACGGTGGAACGCATAGAAATCAGCGTCCTGGGTGTAGGCCTTGGCGTAGATGGCGGCCGCCTGGGCGTCACCGTCACCGCGGGTTTCTTCAGCTTCACGGTAGGCTTCGGCCAGCAGTACACGGCGCTGACGGTCGGCATCCGCACGGATACCCTCGGCCAGCTCGTTACCTTTGGCGCGATGCTCGCGAGCCTCACGTTCACGCTCGGTGCTCATACGGTCGAACACGCTGCGGTTGACTTCCTTCGGCAGGTCGATGGCCTTGACGCGAACGTCGACCACCTCGATACCCAGCTCCTTGTTGGCCATGCGGTTCAGCGAAGCGGTGATGTCAGCCATCAACGCGTCACGCTCACCGGATACCACTTCGTGCAGGGTACGTTTACCGAACTGGTCACGCAGGCCGCTTTCCAGACGACGCGACAGACGTTCGTCGGCGATCTGCTTGAGGCCGGACGTGGCGGTGTAGAAGCGCTCGGCATCCTTGACGCGCCACTTGGCGTAGGCGTCGACCATGACCGCTTTCTTCTCCAGGGTCAGGAACCGCTGGGTCGGAGCATCAAGGGTCATCAGACGGGCGTCGAACTTGCGCACCTGGTTCACATAAGGAACCTTCACATGCAGGCCTGGCTGGACATCCGCCTGGACCACACGGCCGAATTGCAGCAGCACGGCGCGTTCGGTCTGCGAGACGATGTAGAAGCAGTTCCAGGCCACGACGGCCAGCACCACAGCGGCGATCAGGGCGATCAGCGATCTATTGCTCATCAGCGGCTCTCCCTAGTGCGCAGCGGCTGTTGTTGCTGTTGCAGGTCCTGCGCCGCACGCGCGGCAGCATCGTTGACCGACGCAGACACGCTGCTGGTCGGTGCGGACGTGTTGCGGCTGCCTTCGACCATCTTGTCCAGCGGCAGGTAGAGCAGGTTGTTCTGCCCGTCCTTGGTTGCCACCATGACCTTGCTCGAATTGCTGTAGACCTCTTGCATGGTTTCGAGGTACAGACGTTGACGGGTCACGTCAGGTGCCTTGTGGTACTCGGTAACCAGCTTGGTGAAGCGGTCGGCCTCACCCTTGGCGCGGGCAATCACTTCGTCGCGGTAACCGTTGGCATCCTCGATGATGCGCTGGGCCTGACCACGGGCTTCCGGCACCACGCCATTGGCGTAGGACTCGGCCTGGTTGCGGGCACGCTGCTCATCTTCGCGGGCGCGGATCACGTCGTCGAAGGCTTCCTGCACTTCGCGCGGGGCTGCCGCGCTCTGTACGTTGACCTGGGTGACGGTGATACCGGTGCGGTAGTTGTCGAGGAAGCGCTGCAGGCGCTCGCGGATGTCCACGGCCATCTGCTCACGGCCTTCGGTCAGCACCTGGTCCATCGAGGTGGAACCCACCACGTGGCGCAGGGCACTGTCGGTCGCATGCTGCAGGCTCACCTCTGGCTGGTCGACGTTGAGCACGAAGTCCTGCAGGTTGGTGATCTTGTACTGGACGGTCAGCGGCACCTCGACGATGTTCTCGTCTTCGGTCAGCATTTGCCCCTGCTTGGTGTAGGCACGCTCACGCGTGACGTTTTCCAGGTACTTGCGATCGATCGGCGGGAAGTAGATGTTCAGGCCGGGACCTACCGTCTCGTAGTACTTGCCGAAGCGCAGCACAACGGCTTGCTCCTGCTCGTCCACCACGTACACGGCACTGTACAGCCAGATAGCCGCCAGCACCGCCAGGCCAATGCCCAGCAGGCCGTAGCCGCCACCCCTGCCGACATTGCGGTCACCGCCGCCACGTTTCTTGCCGCTGCCGAACATGCCGTTCAGGCTGTCCTGCAGTTTGCGGAAGGCCTCGTCCAGATCCGGCGGACCTTTCTTGTCACCACCGCCGCCACCGCCACCACGGCGGCCGCCCCAGGGATCCTGATTGTTCGAGTTGCCACCCGGCTCGTTCCAAGCCATAGCGCTCTCCATCTGATAAAGCAAAGACGCGCCCACGGCGCGCCGTCCAATGCTACAGAATGCCTGTCACTGCTGCCCGGCGACCTCGACGAGCATTTATTGCAAAGTGTGTTGCTCGACAAACACTTGCGGCTCCATGCCTTCGCGGCTGACCAGACGATTCAACTCGACCCTGGGCAGTCGCACGCTCAGCAGGCTGCGCCCTTCTTCATCATGCTCTTCACTCTGCACCGCCCCCAAGGCAAAGAATTGCGCGCGCAAGCGGGCAAAACGCTGCTCCAGGCACAGGGTGCCGACAAACAGATCATCCCCCAGCAACTCGGCAATCGCCTGGCCAACCAGCTCCAGGCCACGCCCGTCTCGTGCCGATACCCAGACCCGCTCCGGCTTGCCATCGGCATCGCGCTGGATCTGCGGCTCGACATCTTCAAGCAGGTCGAGTTTGTTATACACCTCAAGGATCGGCAAGCCTTCGGCGCCGATCTCGCCCAATACCGCCAGAACCTGTTCGATCTGCTCCATGCGGTCGGGCTCATGCGCGTCGATCACATGCAGCAGCAGGTCGGAGTTGCTCGACTCTTCGAGCGTAGCCCGAAAAGCCTCGACCAGCTTGTGCGGCAGGTGGCGAATGAAGCCGACAGTGTCGGCCAGCACGATTGGCCCAAGGTCATCCAGCTCGAGCCGGCGCAAGGTCGGGTCGAGGGTGGCGAAGAGCTGGTCGGCGGCGTAGACATCGGATTGAGTCAGGGCGTTGAACAGGGTGGACTTGCCGGCGTTGGTGTAACCCACCAGCGAGACCGACGGCAGCTCGGCGCGGCGTCGGCCGCGACGGGCCTGTTCGCGCTGGCTACGCACTTTTTCAAGGCGTGCCTTGATCTGTCGCAGGCGCACCCGCAGCAGGCGGCGGTCGGTTTCCAGCTGGGTTTCACCCGGACCGCGCAGGCCGATACCGCCTTTTTGCCGCTCAAGGTGCGTCCAGCCGCGTACCAGCCGCGTGCTCATGTGCTCGAGCTGGGCCAGTTCGACCTGCAGCTTGCCTTCATGGGTACGCGCCCGCTGGGCGAAGATATCGAGAATCAGCCCGGTGCGATCAAGCACGCGACACTCGAAGACACGTTCGAGGTTGCGCTCCTGGCTGGGCGTGAGGGTGTGATTGAAAATCACCAGGTCGACTTCATCGGCTTTGACCCGGTCGCGCAATTCTTCGACCTTGCCGCTGCCAATCAGGTATTTGGCCGTAGGCTGATGCCGTGACACGGTCACCAGCGAGACGATGTCCGCCCCGGCCGACAAAGCCAACTCCTGAAACTCCTGCGGGTCTTCGCGCGCCTCAGGGTTCTGTCCTTCCAAGTGAACGAGCAGCGCCCGCTCACCACCACCGTGGCGCTCAAAGAACAATGCAGGCTCCTATCAGGCGTTGCCTGGCTCGCTGTCACCGTGTTCGGAATCGGACGGGCTTGGCAGGCGAACCGGACGCGCAGGCACCACAGTCGAAATGGCGTGCTTGTACACCATCTGGCTGACGGTGTTCTTCAGCAGCACAACGAACTGGTCAAACGATTCGATCGAGCCCTGCAGCTTGATCCCGTTGACCAGGTAGATGGAAACCGGAACCTTTTCTTTTCTCAAAGTGTTCAAGTAAGGGTCTTGTAGCGAATGCCCTTTTGACATATGCCGCACTCCTGTAAGGATAAATAATAGAAAATCAAGAAAATCGATAAATTAGGCCGCCCCTTCGCAAGAATAGACGGCAATTAGCAGGGACTCAGCTCAATATGGAGACGCTTCCCAGGTATTTCAAGGTGCGGGACAGATTGTCGCAGGCCAGGCTGTCGAGCCAGTGGACGTCGGACCAACCGCGCAACCAGGTGAACTGTCGCTTGGCCAGCTGGCGAGTGGCAATGATACCGCGCTCTCGCATCTCATTCTCACTTAGCCTGCCATCCAGGTAGTCCCAGACCTGCCTGTACCCCACAGCCCGTATAGACGGCAACCCGGCGTGCAAGTCACTTCTGGCTCGCAGCGATCGGACCTCGTCGATGAAGCCCTGTTCCAGCATCTGCGAAAATCGTAACGCAATTCGCTGATGCAAAATGTGACGATCTGTAGGAGCAATCGCCAAACTCGCGACAGTATAGGGCAAATGTCCGTCAGCGCCTGCGTCTGCGCCGCGACTTTCCGCGTATTGACGCTGGCGATGAGCCGTCATGCTCTCGCCACTGACCCGGTAAACCTCAAGCGCACGTATCAGCCGCTGCGGGTCATTCGGATGGATGCGCGCCGCCGATTCAGGGTCCACTTCGGCCAGCTGACGGTGCAATTCGGCCAGGCCCAGTACACGCGCCTGGGCTTCCAGCTCGGCACGCACGCTGGCGTCGGCCGGCGGCATGTCCGCCAGGCCATCGATCAAGGCTTTGTAATACAGCATGGTACCGCCGACCAGCAGCGGGATCTTGCCGCGCGCAGTGATTTCGGCCATTGCCTGCAAGGCATCGGTGCAAAAATGTGCGGCGGAGTAGCTTTCGGCCGGGTCGAGAATGTCGATCAAACGGTGTGGGTGAGCCGCAAGCAGCTCTTTGGAAGGCTTGGCGGTACCGATGTCCATCCCGCGGTAGACCAGCGCCGAATCGACACTGATCAGCTCGCAGGGCAGGGCCTTGGTCAGCTCGATGGCCAGGTCGGTCTTGCCGGCCGCCGTCGGGCCCATGAGGAATATTGCTGGGGGCTTGCCGCTCATGTCATCGACCGCGCAGGAAAAGTTTGTCCAGATCGTCCAGGCCCATTTGGGTCCAGGTCGGGCGGCCATGATTGCACTGGCCGCTGCGCTCGGTGCTTTCCATGTCGCGCAGCAGTGCGTTCATCTCGGGGATGGCCAGGCGCCGGTTGGCGCGCACGGCGCCGTGGCAGGCCATGGTGCCGAGCAATTCGTTGAGGTGCGCCTGAATGCGGTCGCTGGTGCCGTATTCCATCAGGTCGGCGAGCACATCCTGTACCAGGCGGTTGGCCTCGGCCTGCTTGAGCAACGCCGGGATCTGCCGGATCGCCAAAGTCTCGGGGCCCAGGCGCTGCAGCTCGAAGCCCAGGCGCTGGAACCACTGGGCGTGTTCCTCGGCGCAGTCAGCTTCGCGCTGGCTCATCGCCAGCGATTCGGGCACCAGCAGTGGCTGACCGCTCAAGCCTTCGCTGGCCATGGCCACCTTGAGCCGCTCGTACATGATCCGCTCATGCGCAGCGTGCATGTCCACCAGCACCAGGCCGACGGCGTTCTCGGCCAGAATATAGATGCCCTTGAGCTGGGCCAGGGCGTAGCCCAGCGGTGGAATATCACCCTGGCTTTCGGGCAGCGACGACGGCGTCTCGGCGACGTCGGCCAGCGGCTTGTAGAACTCGCGATAGACGGCTTGCGACTCGGCTGCCGGCAACGGCTGGGACGGGCGCGGGCTGTACTGGGACTGATAGCCCGCGCCACTGCCACCATTGGAAATCGAAAACTGAGGTGCCCGAGGCTGTTCGAGCACCGGCGAGGCCAGGCGCATCTCACCCTGAGGCCCGAATTCACCGGCCTGTTGGCCACTGGGGCGAACGATTTCGGCAACGGCGGCGGGCGCGGCCAACTGGTCTTCCGGGCGCACATCGGCCAGGGCACGGTGCAAGGTACCGTAAAGGAAGTCGTGCACCGAACGCCCTTCGCGAAAGCGCACTTCGTGCTTGGTCGGGTGCACGTTGACGTCGACGCCGTTAGGCTCAAGCTCCAGGAACAGCACGAAGGTCGGGTGCCGACCGTTGAACAGCACGTCCCGGTACGCCTGGCGCACAGCGTGGGCCACCAGCTTGTCGCGCACCGCCCGTCCGTTGACGAAGAAGTACTGCAGGTCGGCCTGGCTACGCGAGAAGGTCGGCAGCCCTACCCAGCCCCACAGGCGTAGGCCGTTGCGCTCGACATCGATGGGCAGCGCCTGCTCCATGAAGCCAGGCCCGCAAATGGCGCCGACCCGCCGCGCACGCGCGGTTTCATCATGGGCCTCGTGCAGGCTGAGGATGCTCTTGCCGTTGTGGCGCAGGTGGAAGCCGACATCGAAGCGGGCAAGGGCCAGGCGGCGGATGACTTCCTGCAGGTGGTCGAATTCGGTCTTCTCGGCCTTGAGGAACTTGCGCCGCGCCGGGGTGTTGAAGAACAGGTCGCGCACCTCGACCGATGTACCGACCGGGTGCGCGGCAGGCTGCACGCGCGGGGTCATGTCGCGGCCTTCGGTCTCGACCTGCCAGGCCTCGCCGGCACTGGCCGTGCGTGACGTCAGGGTCAGGCGCGCCACCGAGCTGATCGAGGCCAGGGCCTCCCCCCTGAAACCGAGGCTCAGCACGCCTTCGAGGTCTTCCAGCTCGCGGATCTTGCTGGTGGCGTGACGGGCCAGGGCCAACGGCAGGTCGTCGGCGGAGATCCCGCCGCCATCGTCGCGCACGCGCAGCAACTTGACCCCACCCTGCTCGACTTCGACATCGATGCGCCGGGCACCGGAGTCGAGGCTGTTCTCCAGCAGCTCCTTGGCCACCGAAGCCGGGCGCTCGACCACCTCCCCGGCGGCAATCTGGTTAGCCAGCCGCGGGCTTAGCAGCTGGATGCGCGAGCCACCATTCATTGCTGCGAAGCCAGGGTGGTGGCTGGCACATCGAGACGCTGGCCGACCTTCAGCTCATCGGTCTTGAGGCTGTTGGTGCTGCGCAAGCTGGCCACACTGACCTGATAGCGAACCGCAAGCATGGCCAGGGTTTCGCCAGGGCGCACGGTGTGCTCACGTGGGCCGGCAGCGATCTTGCCGGTATCACGCAGCCAGGCGATGTAGGTGCCGGGCGGCGGATTCTGCTGGAAGAACTGCCGCACGCCGGTGTGGATCGAGCGCGCCAGGGCCTGCTGGTGGCTGCGGGTAGCCAGTTTGGCCGCCTCGTTAGCGTTGGAGATAAACCCTGTTTCAACGAGGATCGACGGAATATCTGGCGACTTCAACACCATGAAGCCCGCCTGTTCCACCCGCTGCTTGTGCAGGGAAGTGACGCGGCCCATGTTGCCCAGTACCTTCTGCCCGACATTGAGGCTGGAGCTGAGGGTGGCGGTCATCGACAGGTCGAGCAACACGCCAGCCAGCATGCGGTCCTTGTCGTCGAGGCTGACGTTGCCGGCACCGCCGATCAGGTCGGAGCGGTTTTCCGTGTCGGCCAGCCAGCGCGCGGTCTCGGACGTGGCGCCACGGTCGGACAAGGCGAATACCGACGCACCGAAGGCGGCCCTGGATGGCGCGGCGTCGGCGTGGATCGAGACGAACAGGTCGGCGCCCTTCTTGCGGGCGATTTCGGTGCGTTTGCGCAACGGGATGAAATAGTCACCGGTACGGGTCAGCTCGGCGCGGAAGCCCTTCTCGCTGTTGATCTGGCGCTGCAGTTCCTTGGCGATCTGCAGCACGATGTCTTTTTCGTGCTGCCCGCGCGAGCCAGAGGCGCCCGGGTCTTCACCGCCGTGACCGGCATCGATGGCGACCACGATGTCACGCTTGCCACTAGGCACCGGTGGCAGCTTGATGGCCGGTTGGGCCGGGCTCACCGGCACGGCCGGCGTGGTCGCAGGCGTTTGTACTGGCACAGGCGGTGGGGTCGGCGCGCTGGCGGCGACGGCATCGGCCTCCTGGTCGTACAGGTCGACCACCAGGCGGTTACCGTACTGGGCATTGGGCGCGAGGGTGAAGCTCTTGGGTGTGACCGACTTTTTCAGGTCGACCACCACGCGCAGGTCGGTAGGCGTGCGCTGGGCCGAACGCACGCTGCTGATCGGTGTATTGGACGTGGCCACGTTCAACGGCGCGGCCAGGGTCGCGCCATTGATGTCGATGACCAGGCGATCAGGTGCGCTGAGGGTGAAGACGCTGTGCTGCACGGGGCCAGACAGGTCGAAGACCAGCCGCGTGTTGTCCGGCGCGCGCCACAGGCGCACGCTCTTGACTTGTGTGACGGCCAGAGCCTCAACGGTCACCGTTGTCAGCAGCAGACCAACGATGGCGACCAGTGCGCGTATGCGCATACCTACCCCACTTTCTGTTTTTAGTGTTTGCCCAGTGCCACGCACCAGGCCTCGCCGCGAGCCCCCTGCGGCGAAAGGTTCAGCGAGCGTCCGCGCGCTTGGGGGCTTATGGTAATGGTCAGGTCAGGCTTTGGCAAAACGCCCGCACCCTTTTCTGGCCACTCGAACAGGCACAACGCATCGCCATCGAAGTAGTCACGAATGCCCATGTACTCCAACTCCTCCGGATCGACCAGGCGATACAGGTCGAAATGGAAAGCGCGCACGTCTCCGATCTCGTAAGGCTCGACCACGGTGAAGGTCGGGCTCTTGACTGCACCAGTATGGCCCAGGCCGCGGATCAGGCCACGCGAGAGCGTGGTCTTGCCAGCCCCCAGGTCACCTTCGAGAAAAATCACGCCGTGACCGCCGGTCACTTCGGCAAGCCGCGCACCAAACGCGACCATGGCCGCTTCATCGGCCAAAAACAAGGTTAAGCCAGACACGCAGAATGCTCCTCCAACAACTCACGAATGACCGGCGCCAGATCACTGGCTGCCAAGCCTCTACCCTTGACGCCCAGGCGCTCGCCCGCACAGGCATGCAGCCAGACACCCAGGCAGGCCGCCGGCCAGGCCGCCATGCCCTGAGCCAGCAGCGCCGCCAGCACGCCGGTGAGGACGTCGCCCAGACCAGCACCGGCCATGGCCGGGTGGCCACGGTCACAGCGCGCCAGTTGCCCACCAGGGTCGGCCACCAGGGTGCCGGCGCCCTTGAGCACGCAGACGCTGGCATAGCGGCGGGCGAGCTTGCGAGCAGCGCCCGGTCGGTCGGCCTGAACGGCCTCGGTGGAAATCCCCAGCAACCGCGCCGCCTCCCCAGGGTGCGGGGTCAGGATGCTGCCACTGGGCAGGGCCAGCGGCGTGCGCGCCAGCAAGTTCAACGCATCGGCATCCCACACCTGCGGGCGCGCGGCATTGGCCACTGCCGACAGCAGGCTGCGGCCCCATGCGCCCTGCCCCAGCCCCGGGCCGACCACCAGCACCGAGGCGCGCTCCAGCACGCCCATCAACTGATTGGCCGAACTCACGCCCAGGCACATGGTTTCTGGCAGGCGGGCCAGGCTCGCACCGACATGTTCCGGCCGCGTTGCCACGCTGACCAGGCCCGCGCCACAGCGCAGCGCCGCCTCGGCACTGAGCAGCACCGCGCCGCCGGTACCGAGGTCGCCACCGACCACCAGCACATGGCCAAAGTCACCTTTATGGGCATGCGCCTGCCTTGCCGGCAGGTGCGCGACGGTCACGCTACTGAGCAGTTGCGGGGCACTACCTGGGTGTTTGGTCTGGGGCATGGGGTCAAAGGCTCCAATGTCTGGCAGAATTATACGCACCTGAGCCCGTATTGCCTTGCCCATCCATGTCCGCTTGCACACTTGACCTCGCCGCACTGGCCCAATCGATCAAGAATTGGGGCCGAGAACTCGGTTTTGCCCACGTCGGCATCGCCGGTGTGGACCTTGGCGAGCACGAACAGCACCTGCAACGCTGGCTCGACGCTGGCTACCAGGGCGAAATGGAGTACCTGGCCGCTCACGACGGCAAGCGTGCCCACCCTGACCAGTTGATCCCCGGCACGGTACGGGTGGTGTCGCTGCGCATGGACTACTTGCCAGGCGACACGCAGATGGCGCAACGCCTGGCCCAGCCAGAAAAGGCCTACGTATCGCGCTACGCCCTTGGCCGCGACTACCACAAGCTGGTGCGCAAACGCGTGCAGCACCTGGCCGATCGCATCCAGGAAGACATTGGCCCGTTCGGTTACCGGGCGTTCGTCGACAGCGCCCCGGTGCTGGAAAAGGCGATTGCCGAGCAAGCTGGGCTGGGTTGGATCGGCAAGAACACCCTGCTGCTCAATCGCAAGGCCGGTAGCTACTTCTTCCTTGCCGAGCTGTTCGTCGACCTGCCGCTGCCGGTGGACGAAGCACATACCAGCGAGCACTGCGGGCGCTGCCAGGCGTGCCTGGACATCTGCCCGACCCAGGCCTTTGTCGGCCCCTATGTGCTGGATGCCAGGCGCTGCATCTCGTACCTGACCATCGAGCTGAAGGGTGCGATTCCCGTCGAGTTGCGTTCGATGATGGGCAATCGAGTGTTCGGCTGCGATGACTGCCAGATCGTCTGCCCGTGGAACCGCTTTGCCCGGCCCACCCAGGAGAGTGACTTCCAACCCCGGCATGGGCTGGAGAATGCCGAGTTGGCCGAGATGTTCCTGTGGGATGAAAAGACTTTTTTGCGCAAGACCGAAGGCGGGCCATTGCGGCGGGCGGGGTATGAACGCTGGCTGCGAAACCTGGCGGTGGGGTTGGGCAATGCCCCTTCGACGATTCCGGTGCTGGAGGCCTTGAAGGCCCGACGGGATGACCCGTCGGCACTGGTGCGTGAGCATGTCGAGTGGGCGCTGGCGCGTCACGGACAGGTGTAGGCGGGGTCAGGCGGGCGAGGCCCCTCACTGCTGGTCGTTGTAATGAAACTTGGGCATTTCCCAATGAAACCTGATCGCCAGCAAACGCAGCAGAAACCCGCCAAACAAGGTCAGCAACGTCGCCTGCTCCGCCGGCAGCTGAAAGTGCACGCAGCCCAGATAGAACCATGCCGCCGCAAACGACACGCTGGCATACAGCTCCCGGCGGAACACCAGCGGGATGTCGTTACAGAAGATATCGCGCAAGATCCCACCGAATACCCCGGTGATTACCCCGCTGATCGACGCCACCAGCATGCCCTGCCCCATCTCCAGCGCCGTCATGCAACCGATCAAGGTAAACGCCACCAACCCCAGGGCATCGAGCACCAGGAACAATGAACGCAGGCGGCGCATCATCGGTGCGATGAAAATCGTCAGCAGTGCCGCACAGCTGGTCAGTACCAGGTACTCCGGGTGCTTGACCCAGGTCAGCGGGTAGTGCCCAAGCAGCACGTCACGCACCGAGCCACCGCCCAGGGCGGTGACGCAGGCAATCAGCACCACGCCAAACCAGTCCATGCCGCGGCGGCCGGCAGACAAGGCACCGGTCATGGCTTCAGCGGTGATGGCAATGAGGTAGAGCATCAACAACATGGTGCGAGTCCGTGCGAGAAAGGCGCGCAGTCTAACCAGTTGCCCGAGGCACCAAAAGAGGGCGCAGACACAATATCTGCGCCCTTTCAGCTCACACCTTGATGAAGTGCTCGCGGTAGTGGCGCAACTCGGCGATCGACTCGCGGATATCGTCCAGCGCCAGGTGGGTGCCGCCCTTCTTGAAGCTGTCGCGAACATTCGGCGCCCAGCGTGCGGCCAGCTCCTTGAGGGTCGAGACGTCGAGGTTGCGGTAATGGAAGTAGTTTTCCAGGTTGCGCATATGGCGATAAAGGAAACGGCGGTCCTGGCAGATGCTGTTGCCGCAGATGGGCGACTTGCCTTTGGGCACCCACTGCTCGAGGAAGGCGATGGTCTGCGCCTCGGCCTCGGCCATGCTGACGCGGCTTTCGCGCACACGCTGGGTCAGGCCCGAGCCGCCGTGGGTACGGGTGTTCCACTCGTCCATGCGCGCCAGCACTTCGTCACTGTGGTGAATGGCGATCACCGGGCCTTCGGCCAGGGTGTTCAGATCGCTGTCGGTGACAATCGTGGCCATCTCGATGATGACGTCGCTGTCCGGATCCAGGCCGGTCATTTCCAGGTCGATCCAGATCAGGTTCTGTGGGTTGTGCATGCAGGGGCTCCTCGTATAGGCCGTCATAGTAGCCTAGCGGGGGCGGCCGGCGCATGCGCGGCGCAAAGGTAAGCCCAATGGTCGAGCGCCCGGCGTGCTAAACTGCCTGCCGTTTTCAATCTGTCCCAGCACGGAACCTTCATGGCCAAACGCCAGCTCAATCGTCGCCAAAACTGGCGTATCGAAAAAATCCAGAACGAGCGCGCCGCTCGCGCCGCCAAACGCGAGCAGCACACGCTGCATGAACTGGAGGGCGGCGACCTGGGGCCAGAACAACTGGGCCTGGTGATTGCCCACTTTGGTGTGCAGGTCGAGGTCGAGGCCCAGGACGGCGATACGGCCGGCCAGGTGTTCCGTTGCCACCTGCGGGCCAACCTGCCTGCACTGGTCACAGGCGACCGTGTGGTCTGGCGTGCAGGTAACCAAGGCATCGGCGTGATCGTCGCGCAGATGCCGCGCAGCACCGAACTGTGCCGGCCGAACAACCACGGCCAGCTCAAGCCGGTCGCGGCCAACGTCGACCTGATCGTGATCGTCTTCGCGCCAGCGCCCGAGCCACACCCGAACCTGATCGACCGCTACCTGGTAGCCGCCGAGCATGCCGGCATCCGTCCGCTGCTGCTGCTGAACAAGGCCGACCTGATCAACGACGAGAACGGCCCGGCCCTGCATGCGCTGCTCGAAGTCTATCGCGACCTCGGCTACCCCTTGCTGGAGGTTTCTGCCCACCAGGGTGATGGCATGCAACGCCTGCAACAGATGCTGGACGGGCACATCAGCGTATTCGTCGGCCAGTCGGGCGTGGGCAAGTCGTCCCTGGTCAACAGCCTGCTGCCTGCCGCCGACACCCGCGTCGGTGACCTGTCCGAGTGGTCGGGCCAGGGCACGCACACCACCACTACCGCGCGCCTGTACCACTTCCCCAACGGCGGCGACCTGATCGACTCGCCGGGCATTCGCGAATTTGGCCTGGGCCATGTCAGCCGCGATGACGTGGAAGACGGTTTCATCGAGTTTCGCGACCTGTTCGGCACCTGCCGCTTCCGCGATTGCAAACATGACCGCGAGCCAGGCTGCGCACTGCTCCAGGCCTTGGACGATGGCCGTATCAAGCAGCAGCGCATGAACAGCTACCGCTCGATCATCGCCAGCCTGCCGGAAGACAGCTACTGATTAGCCTTTATTGTAGGAAGTATTACCGGGGCATGTAGGACTGCTCCGGTTTTACCGTCATCTATTGCCCCTTCTACTGCTTTCGCTGATGGTCATGCCTTCTATCAGGGAGGGCAACCGCCATGCCGGTTCTTATCAGCTACCGCCACGAAGAGCGGCTCGATGCGTTCATCCTCAATGAGCGCCTGCTGCTCGAAGGCATCGCCACCCAAGTGGTACAGCTTGACAGCGAAGGGCATACCCGCGATGACCTGCATGGCAGTTTTTGCCAGCAGATGAGCGATGCTACTCATTGGGTCGGGGTGCTGCCCGCCGACGCTGCCGAAGACTGGTGGACTGCTTGGCTGCTTGGGGCTGCGGCAATGGCCTGCCGGCGGATCAGCTTCTATCGCAAAGGGCCCGCGCCACTACCGGAATGCCTGGGCAGGTGGCCGTGCATGCGTGAGCGGGCGCATATCGACCTGTTCGTGCGGGCCTATCATGACGAGCGCACGTTCGAGCGGGCCATGACACTGCCGCCAGGGCGAGGGTTGGGTGCTGACAGGGATAATGCCGATTTCTTTCATGCCGATCTCAAGGCCAAGATCCGCCGAGGGTTTTGAGGGCCATGTGATGGCTGGCACCGGCTTCGCCGGTGCTCGCGGGGCAAGCCCGCCCCCACAGAGGCACAGCTATCAATGCGATAACTGTTTGTCTATCGGAGCGGCTGCGCGAGGGGTTACTGCTCTTTGGCGTCGTCCAGCTTCAGCGCCCCATCTTCGAAGATGTTCAGCTTCTCGCGCAGCTCACGCGGCTGCATCGGTGCCTGCTCGGCCTCTGGTACAGCCGGGGCCGAGGCGCCCGGTGCGGTGTCGGCAGGTGCTGCTGGCTCGGCCGGCGGCGTTTCGGGCGCTGCCTGTTCACCCTCGATGTTGCGCTGGGCCTTCTTGGTCAGCACGATGATGTCGATGCGCCGGTTGACCGGGTTGAACGGGTCCTTGCGGTCGAACAACGACGACGAGGCGTAACCCACCACCCGGGCCACTTGCTCGTCCGGATAGCCGCCAGCGACCAGCGCGCGCCGCGCCGCGTTGGCACGGTTGGCCGACAGTTCCCAGTTGCCGAACTCACCGGTGCCAGCAAACGGCTTGGCATCAGTGTGGCCACTGATGCTGATCTTGTTCGGCACCGCCTTGATGGTGTCGGCCATGGCCAGCAGGATGTCCTCGAAATACGGCTGCAAGCGCGCACTGCCGATGTCGAACATCGGCCGGTTCTCGGCATCCATGATCTGGATACGCAAGCCGTCCTGAGTGATCTCGAACAGAATCTGGTCCTTGAACTTCTGCAGTTGCGGGTTTTCCTCGACCTTGTTCTGCAGCTCCTGCAGCAACAACTCGAGGCGCTCGCGTTCGACCTGCTCGGCCATGGTCTCGACCTGGTCCTTGCTCAGCTGAACGCTGGATTCAGGCGTCGGTTCGGACTTCACTTCAGGGTTGATAGTCTTCTCCGGTGCCATCTCGGGCGAACCGCCCAGGTCGATGACGTAGGGCGTGCCACTCTCGGAAAAGCCGATCGGGTCCTTGAAATAGCCGGCAATGGCGATCTTCTGCTCAGGCGTGGCTGTGGACAACAGCCAGAGCACCAGGAAAAACGCCATCATCGCCGTGGCGAAGTCGGCAAAGGCGATTTTCCAGGCGCCGCCATGGTGGCCGCCGCCGAAGCGCTTGACGCGCTTGATGATTATCGGCTGATTGTTCTCCATGACTCAGCGACCGCGAACCGCTTGTTCCAGCTCGGCAAAACTTGGGCGATGCTTGGGGTAAAGCACCTTGCGACCGAACTCGACAGCCAGGGACGGTGGCATGCCCGAGGCCGACGCGACCAGCGAGGCCTTGATCGACTCGTACAGGTTGATCTCTTCCTTGGCATCGTGCTCCAGGCACTTGGCCAACGGGCCGAAGAAGCCATAGGCCGCCAGGATACCGAAGAAGGTACCGACCAGTGCCGCACCCACGTGCATGCCGATGGCCGCCTGGTCGCCCTCGCCGAGCGAGGCCATGGTCACCACGATGCCGAGTACCGCCGCAACGATACCGAAGCCCGGCATGCCGTCGGCAATGCCGTTCACCGCATGGGAGGGGTGTTCGAGCTCTTCCTTCATGCTCAGCAGCTCCATGTCGAACAAGCCTTCGAGCTCGTGCGGGGCCATGTTGCCGGTGGACATGATGCGCAAGTAGTCGCAGACGAACGCGGTCATGCGCTCATCAGCCAGTACGGTGGGGTACTTGGCGAAGATGGGGCTGGCCGCGGCGTCCTCGATATCACTCTCGATGGCCATCATGCCTTCACGACGGCTCTTGTTGAGGATCTCGTACACCAGGCCCAGCACCTCCAGGTAATAGGCGTGGGTGAAGCGCGAGCCGAACATCTTCATCGACTTCTTGATGACGTGCATAGTCATGTGGCCAGGGTTGGCCTGCAAGAATGCACCGAAGGCCGCACCGCCGATGATCAGTACTTCGAACGGCTGGATCAGCGCCGCGATCTTGCCGTGGGAGAGCACGTATCCGCCGAGCACGCTCGCGAATACGACGATGATGCCGATAATTTTAGCCATAGGTTCAAAGCACTTGCTGTCGTGGTCAGGGTGAGAGACGGGAGCGTTAAAACTCTTCTTCTACTTATCGGCAGAACTGCGCCAGACTATAGCCACTCAAAGCGAAAAGCCAGTTCGGACTGATGTCAAAATGCCAATTGAAACCAAGGTGCCCGCTCAGCCGCCACGTACGTTAGAGGCCTGGGTAAAGCTGCTGGAGAGTGTTCGCATACCTGTGCCGAAACAGAGTTACGACCGGGTATTGGCGGCCATAAACGACAGCCGCCGCTCCCTGCGCGATATCGCCGAACTGATGCAGGATAGCCCGGCACTGGTGCTTTCGGTCATGCGTGAGGCCAATCACCCGACCAACGCCAGCCAGGCCGAGCCCGCCGAGAGCCTGGAAATTGCCCTGAACCGGCTGGGCCTGACGCGTATCGAGCAGTTGCTCAAGCGCCTGCCCTCGCTGCCAGCCGACGAGGTCCCGCCGGTACTGGGCCAGTTCCAGCTGATCAGCCAGCACGCCTCGCAGCAGGCCAGCGGCCTGTTCGCCAGCCGCCTGGCGCGCTTGTGGCAAGAAATCCACTGGGGCAGCCTGCTGTTCCTCGCCCCACTCTGGCCGCTGGCACTGGCCTACCCGAAGCTGCTCGACACCTGGGAGCTGCGGGTTATCCACAAGGGTGAGAAAGCCGCCGAGGTGGAGCAGGAACTGTTCGGTGTGCGCATCATGGCGCTGTGCCAGACCATGGCCGAGTACTGGCGCCTGCCGCAATGGGTGACCCAGGGCTACCGCATGCTGCTGGATGAACGCGAGCAACTGGCGCAGGTGTTCAACATTGCCCGCGATCAGGACGTGCTGAGCCAGCAACACCGCCTGGATGAGGAGCCCGGCCTGCGCCGCTGGTTCAACCAGCCGGCCAATACCGCGCTGCTGGCCAACGGCCTGGCCCTGGCGGCGCAGGTGGGCTGGGACAACCCGCACCTGCTGCGCTGGCAGTTGCTGACCGCGCTGTACCTGCAGACGTCGCTGGATGACGTGCAGCAGCAGGTTCACCAACAAGCGGCGGCCAGCGCCCGGCGCCATGCCCACCAGGCACTGTTCCACCCGGCCGAAGCGCTGATCTGGCCCTGGCAGCAACGCCGCCCGCACCCAGGCATGCTGGCGCCACCGCCGCCCAGCAGTGAAGAACTGAACCGCTGGCGCACGCTGTGCCAGGACCTGCTGGCGCAGCCAAGCCCGTTCACCAATACCGTGCACCTGGCCACCCAGGCCCGCGAGGCCCTGCTGGCCTGCGGCATGCAGCGCATCATGCTGCTGACCCTAGACAAGGCGACCGACTACCTGCGCGTACAGCAGACCGCCGGCCTGCCCAAGGAAGCCGCTGCCATGGCCTTGCAAGTGCCGCAAAGCAAGCTGCTGCAAAAACTGATGAGCAAGGCCGGGCAACTGCGCCTGACCCCGGAAAACCACGGCCAGTTCTCGGCCCTGCTGCCTGCACCGCTGCGCGCCCTCTTCCGGAGCGAGCACCTGCTGCTGCGCTCGCTGGCAGTCAACGACCAGGTCATGATGCTGGCGGTGGCCGACCAAGGCGGCAACCCTCTGGCCGATATCAGCGTGCAAGCCTTTGGTAAAACCGCGCAATGCATCGAGCGCGCGCTGTCCGTGTTTGCCAACCGCAAGGGCTGAGCCTTGCGCTACAATCGCCCCTCTTTCCACACTGGAGACCGTGGATGACTGACTTTTCCGGCCTGCCCCTGGTGATCGAAGCCGCGGATCTCTTGCCGCGCCTGGGTTCGCCGCACTTGATCCTGGTCGACTTGAGCAGCGCGAACCGTTATGTCAGCGGGCACGTCCCCGGCGCCCGCTTCGTCGAAGGCAAGCGCACTCAGCTGGGCCTGCCACCAGCGCCGGGCCTGCTGCCGGCACTGGCCGACCTGGAAAAACTGTTCAGCGAGCTCGGTCATCGCGACGATGCCGTCTACGTGGTCTATGACGATGAAGGCGGCGGCTGGGCCGGGCGCTTCATCTGGTTGCTCGACGTGATCGGCCACAAGGCCTACCACTACCTCAATGGCGGCATTCAGGCCTGGCCGGCGGACACGCTCTCCACCGACGTGCCGGCCAGCGGCAATGCCACCGTGCGCCTGCAGGTGCACAGTGAGCCAACGGCCACCCGCGAGTACCTGCAAAGCCGCCTGGGCGCCGATGACCTGGTCATCTGGGACGCCCGCGGCCCGCTGGAGTACAGCGGCGAGAAGGTGCTGGCAGCCAAAGGCGGCCACATCCCCGGCGCGGTCAACTTCGAGTGGACGGCCGGCATGGACCTCAACGACCACTTGCGCATCCGCAACGACATCGCCGAAGTCCTGCAAAAGCTGGGCATCACGCCCGACAAGGAAGTGATCACCCATTGTCAGAGCCACCGCCGCTCCGGTTTCACCTACCTGGTGGCCAAAGCCCTCGGTTACCCACGCGTCAAGGCCTACGCTGGCTCGTGGAGCGAATGGGGCAACCACCCGGACACGCCTGTTGAAGTTTAAGGAACCTGCATGAAATCCCGTTTGTTCATCATCAGCCAGTACCTGCTGCCGCACCACCTGCTGTCGCGGCTGGCCGGCTGCATTGCCGAGTGCCGTGCACGCTGGTTCAAAAACGCCTTCACCGCCTGGTTTGCCAAGCGCTACCAGGTGAACATGTCCGAGGCCCTGGTCGAGGACTTGAGCGCTTACGAACACTTCAACGCGTTCTTCACCCGTGCCTTGAAGCCCGGCGCCCGTCCGCTGGACGAAACCCCCGGCGCCATCCTGTGCCCAGCCGACGGTGCTGTCAGCCAGCTTGGCCCGATCGAGCACGGCCGCATCTTCCAGGCCAAGGGCCACGGCTACAGCGCCCTGGAGCTGCTGGGTGGCGACCCGGCCCTGGCCGCGCCGTTCATGGGCGGCGAATTCGCCACCATTTACCTGTCGCCGAAGGATTACCACCGCGTGCACATGCCGCTGGCCGGCACCCTGCGCGAGATGGTGTACGTACCGGGCCGCCTGTTCTCGGTGAACCAGACCACGGCCGAAAACGTGCCCGAGCTGTTTGCCCGTAACGAGCGCGTCGTCTGCCTGTTCGACACCGAACGCGGCCCGATGGCCGTGGTGCTGGTAGGTGCGATGATCGTTGCTTCGATCGAGACGGTCTGGGCCGGCCTGGTAACGCCGCCCAAGCGTGAGTTGAAGACCTTCCGTTACGACGAAGCCAGCCGTGCGCCGATCCACCTGGAAAAAGGTGCCGAGCTGGGCCGCTTCAAACTGGGCTCGACCGCCATCGTGCTGTTCGGGCCAGAGCAGGTGAAGTGGGCTGAAAGCCTGGGTGCTGGGTCGGCAGTGCGCATGGGCCAGCAGTTGGCAGCGCCTGCGCAGGCTTGATCGCCTTGTAGAAGCTGGGGCTGCTGTGCAGCCCCGGTCGTTCAGATCAACCGCGGGCGTCGCGATCGCGCAGGCCCAACAGGTACAGCACCCCATCCAGCCCCAGGGTGGAAATCGCCTGCTTGGCCGATTGACGCACCAGCGGCTTGGCGCGGAAGGCCACGCCCAGGCCGGCCAGCGACAACATTGGCAGGTCGTTGGCGCCATCCCCCACGGCGATGGTCTGGTCCAGTTGCAAGCCTTCTTCGCTGGCCAGTTGCTGCAGCAGTTCAGCCTTGCGCTGAGCATCGACAATCGGCTCCACGGCAACGCCGGTCACCTTGCCGTCGACCACTTCCAGCTCATTGGCGAACACATAGTCGATACCCAGGCGCGCCTGCACCTGCTTGGCGAAGTACGTGAAGCCACCGGACAGGATCGCAGTCTTGTAACCCAGGCGCTTGAGCTCGGCGAACAGGTTCTCGGCACCTTCGGTCAGGCGCAGCGACGCACCGATCTCATCCAGCACCCCTACATCCAGGCCTTTGAGCAACGCCATGCGCTCCTTGAAGCTGGCGCGGAAGTCCAGCTCGCCACGCATCGCCCGCTCGGTGATCGCTGCCACCTGCTCGCCAACGCCAGCGGCCTTGGCCAGCTCGTCGATGACTTCGGCCTCGATCAGGGTCGAGTCCATGTCGAATACCGCCAGGCGGCGGTTGCGACGGAACAAGTCGTCCTTCTGGAAAGCGATGTCGACACTCAAGGCTTCTGCCAGGGCGAAGAAGTCTGCGCGCAACGCCTGAGCATCGCTCGGCACGCCGCGCACGGAGATCTCGATGGCCGCCTTGCCCTTCTCGGTCTCGGCATCCAGCCCCACGCGGGCAGACAGCCGTTCGATGCGCTCGATGGTCAGGCCGTACTGGCTGATGACCGCACTGACGCGCTGCAACTGCTCAGGGGTGATCTTGCGGCTGAGCAGGGTGACGATATGACGCGCCTCACCGTGGCCATCGGCCCAATGCTGGTAATCCGCCTCGGAAATCGGCGTGTAACGGGCCTGCAGATTCAGTTCGTGGGCCTTGGCCTGCACGCTTTGCAGCAGGCGAGTGGCCACTTCGTTGTCCGGGATATCGACCAGAATGCCGAACGACAACGTGCCGTGCATGACCGCCAGGCCGATGTCGAGAATGCTCACACCGCCCTGCAGCAGGACGCCAGTGATGGCCGCAGTGAGACCTGGACGGTCTTCACCTGTGATGTTGATCAGGACGATTTCGCGCAAGACCGGACTCCGACTTCGATGAAAAATGCGCATTCTACCGATTTTCAGTGACCATCGGGCGCGAACGATGCTTTGCCGACAAAACCGGTGTCGCTATACTGCCCAACACTTTTATGCCATTAAGAGCCGAGCGCTGTGAACCGGCCCACCCCCGTCAAGCCAGACAACTTCTTCCTGATGATCTATCGTGCCCTGAGTCAACGTCGCGTCCCTCTGGCGCTACGCATCGCCTGCACCAACATATTCCTGGTGGCACTGGCACTGGTCATCTATGCCTGTGTGATGGGCCTGCAGTTCAAGCAGGCCATGCACGAGCAGGCCGACGCGCTCGGCCAGAGCCTGACCACGCAGACGGCCACGTCGGCCACCGAGCTGTTGGTGTCCAACGACATCCTCAGCCTCAACGTGCTGCTGGGCAACCTGGTGAAAAACCCGCTGGTGGCCCATGCGGCCATCTACAGCGTGGACAACCGCATCCTCGCCGAGGCTGGCCAGCGTCCGCGCAATAGCCTGCTGGGTGAAGCCGAAGGCCTGTACCAGACCAAGATCACCTTCCAGGACGTCACGGCCGGGCAACTGCGCATCAGCCTGGACATGAGCCAGTTCCAGCAGCCGATGCTGATCAGCCTGCAGAGCATGGGCATCCTCGCCGCCATCCTGCTGGCCCTGGCGCTGAGCCTGAGCCTGCGCCAGGCACGCCATATCACCACACCGCTGCTGCAGTTGCGGGTGTGGCTGCGCGACCCGCAGCCCTATACGCCGGCCACCGACCGCCAGGACGAGATCGGCGATATTGCCCGCCAGCTGCATACTCGCCTGGCGCCGCCGCCGCCACCTGAGCCAGAGCCGGAAGAAGAGGACGACGAAGACGACTTCGACGACCTGCACGATCACGCGCCGGCCCCTAAGACTGCGCCGCGCGCCAAGGTTGTCGCCCAGGTTGACGAAGAGGACGACGATGCCTTTGCCGGGCTGCTGGACAACGACGAAAGCGCGCCCAAGCATGTGCCATACGATTCGGACGAGCCGCAGAACAGCGCTGTACTGGCCGTTCAGCTCGGCTCCCAGGAGCAACTGCGCCGCCTGCCGCGCACGCGCCTGACCGAATTGCTCGAGCGCTACCGCGACTGCCTGGAACAGGCCGCTTCGCTGTATGAGGGTGAAACCCACACGCTTAACGACGGCAGCACCCTGGTGCTGTTCCACAGCCGCGACTGTGGCGAGGACTACCTGACCAACGCGATCTGCTGTGGCGAGTTACTGCGTGCGCTGGGCCATGCCTTGCAGATCGAAGTGGCCGACAGCGGCATTACCCTGCAACTGCAGCTGGGCCTGGCGCTGGGTAATGACCTGCAAGGGTTGGAGCTGGTTGACCTGCTGATGGCCGAAAAAGCCCAGGATGCCCTGGCGCTGTCGCAGCACAGCCGTAACCTGCTGCTGGTGGAGCGCCAGATCAGTGATGACGCGCTGATCCGTCAACGCGCGCGGATCCGCCCGATTGCCAGCCCGGAAGGCGCTTGCTGTGTAGAGCGGTTGATGGAGCCGTATCCGTCGATGCTGGAGCGGCAATTGGCGCGGATGCACGAGCGCCGGGCCTGACACAAAGGCCGCCTTGCCGGGGCGCCGGACCGGTCGGAAAGGGGCGCGCAGCTGCCCTTGTAGGAGCGGCCTTGCGTCGCGAAAGGACTACGCAGCGCCCCTTGTAGGAGCGGCCTTGCGTCGCGAAAGGGGCGCGCAGCGGCCCCAGCAATAGTGGCGTCGACGCTGAAATCGGGGGCCGCTGCGCAGCCCTTTCGCGACGCAAGGCCGCTCCTACAAAGGCCCGCGCAGCTGATACAAAAAAGCCCGCATCGATGCGGGCTTTTTTGTATCAGGCGGAACCATCAGAACCGATAGACTTCCATATCGGTACGAATCGGCGAAGCCATCGGGATCTTGGACTTCTCGGGTGCCTTCTTGACCTGTACCGGCGCAGCGGGCTTCTTCGGCGCCTCTTCGGCAATGGCTGGCTGATTGGCCAGCGGCTTGACCGCCGTGCTCAGCTGTTCGGCCAGCTTTTGCAGCAGTTGCCCTTGAGCCTGCACCTGCGACGCTTCGCTGCCCTCATGCTGCTGCTCAAGGTGAACGATGCGGTTGTCACGCACATGGCCACGACGGTCGAGCAGGCGCCATTGGGCGTCCAGAATCGCCGGTTGGTCCTTGCCCGAGTCCAGGCGGGTAATCGACAGCAACACTTGCACGTCCGGGCTGAAACCGGTGGTCGCCGGGGCCAGCACCACGCGCTGGCTGTCCAGGCGCCAGGCCAGCTGGCGAACCAGCAACTGGTCAATGTCCGACGAGAGGCTGCCGGCCCAACGACCGTCGGTCGCCGAACTCAGGCTGCCATCGGCCTGACGCTGCAGGAACGTCTCGCGTTGCAGGTAATCGGCAACCGATACCGGGCCCAGCACCACGGCCATGCCCGCGCTTTGCGACGGCTGGCCAGGATCACCGCTGTCGAGCTGGTACAAGGCCACAGGCTGATGCATGCTGCATCCGCCCAGCCCCAGAAGGCCCGTCATCAACAGCGCAAATGGAAGGCGCAGAAGTTTCATCATCCCATCCAGGCGGTCGCCACAGGCAGACCGCAGTGATACTCATGTAGATTCAATCGGGCACACGGCCACGCCGGCACCGCAAGGGCCATATCATCCGCGAAATAGCTGTCCGACTCCAGCATTTCTGCCCGGAACGGCCCTGAAATTGCCGTTCCAGACATTTCAGCAGCTTACGCCGGGCCTTCCACCTGCAACCCATCGACGCGCTGGAAGCCGCGTGGCAGCTTGCTGCCGCGCCGGCCCCGTTCGCCCTTGTAGTGCTCCAGATCGTCCGCTTTCAGCGATAGCGTACGCTTGCCGGCTTGCAATACAAGGGTTGCGCCTTCAGGGATTACCGCAAGGTCGGTGACAAATTCTTCACGACTGGCCACCCGATCACCAGGCACGCCGATGATCTTGTTGCCCTTGCCTTTGCCCAACTGTGGCAAGTCGCTGACCTTGAACACCAGCAGCCGGCCCTCGGTGGTGACCGCCGCCAGCCAGTCCTGCTCGCGGTTGGCCACCGGGCGCGGGGTCATGACCTTGGCGCCGTTGGGCAGGCTGAGCAGGCCTTTGCCGGCCTTGTTCTTGGCCTGCAGGTCTTCGCCCTTGACCACGAAGCCGTAACCGGCATCCGACGCCACCACATACAGCGCATCGTCCTCAGGTAGCAGCACGCACTCGAAGGTCGCCCCAGGTGGCGGCGCCAGGCGGCCCGTCAGCGGCTCGCCCTGCCCCCGCGCAGACGGCAAGGTATGCGCGGCCACCGAGTAACTGCGGCCGGTGGAGTCGATCAATACGGCAAACTGGTTGGAGCGCCCGGCGGCTGCGGCCTTGAAGCCATCGCCAGCTTTGTACGAAAGGCCGGTGGCGTCGATGTCGTGGCCCTTGGCGCAGCGCACCCAGCCCTTTTCCGACAGCACAACGGTGACCGGCTCGGTCGGCATCAGCTCGTTTTCCGACAGCGCCTTGGCTTCTGCACGCTCGACGATCGGCGAGCGGCGGTCGTCGCCGTAGGTTTCGGCGTCCTTGATCAGCTCGCTGCGCACCAGCTTGCGCAGCTTGGCGTCGCTGCCGAGCAGGGCCTGCAGCTTGGCCTGCTCCTTGAGCAGCTCGTCCTGCTCGCCGCGAATTTTCATCTCTTCAAGGCGCGCCAGCTGTCGCAGGCGGGTCTCGAGGATGTAGTCAGCCTGGATTTCGGTCAGCTCGAAACGCTCGATCAGCGCCTGCTTGGGATGCTCCTCGGTGCGGATGATATGAATCACTTCATCCAGGTTGAGGAAGGCAGTCAGCAAGCCTTCGAGCAGGTGCAGGCGCCTCTGCACCTTGTCCAGGCGGTGCTGCAGGCGGCGCCGGACGGTGTTGGTACGAAACTCCAGCCACTCCAGCAACAGTGCCCGCAGGTTCTTCAACTGCGGCCGGCCGTCCAGGCCGATGATGTTGACGTTGACCCGGTAGCTGCTTTCCAGGTCGGTGGTGGCGAACAGGTGCTGCATCAGCTCGTCGGCATCCACCCGGTTGGAGCGCGGGATGATGACGATACGGCACGGGTTCTCGTGGTCCGACTCGTCACGCAGGTCGGCCACCATCGGCAGCTTCTTGGCCTGCATCTGTGCGGCGATCTGCTCCAGCACCTTGGCCCCGGAGACCTGATGCGGCAGTGCGGTGACCACCACGTCGCCATCTTCGACGCGATAAACGGCACGCATGCGGATCGAGCCGCGGCCGCTTTCGTAGATCTTCAGGATCTCGGCGCGGGGCGTGATGATTTCGGCTTCGGTCGGGTAGTCCGGGCCCTGGATATGCTCGCACAACTGCTCGATGGTAGCCTTGGGCTCGTCCAGCAGGCGCACGCAGGCACTGGCCACTTCACGCAGGTTGTGCGGCGGCACGTCGGTGGCCATGCCCACGGCGATGCCGGTGGTGCCGTTGAGCAGGATGTTGGGCAGGCGCGCCGGCAGTACTGCGGGCTCCTGCAGGGTGCCGTCGAAGTTCGGCACCCAGTCCACGGTGCCCTGGCCCACTTCGTTGAGCAACACTTCGGCGTAGCGCGACAGGCGCGCCTCGGTGTAACGCATGGCAGCGAACGACTTCGGATCGTCCGGTGCACCCCAGTTGCCCTGGCCATCGACCAGGGTGTAGCGATAGCTGAACGGCTGCGCCATCAACACCATGGCTTCGTAGCAGGCCGAGTCGCCGTGGGGGTGGAACTTGCCGAGCACGTCACCGACGGTACGCGCCGACTTCTTGTGCTTGGCATCGGCATCGAGCCCCAACTCGCTCATGGCGTAGATGATGCGTCGCTGCACCGGCTTCAGGCCGTCGCCGATGTGCGGCAGGGCCCGGTCCATGATCACGTACATGGAGTAGTTGAGGTAGGCCTGTTCGGTGAAGTCAGCCAGCGAGCGGCGTTCGACGCCGTCGAGGCTGAGTTCCAGTGGGTCGCTCATGCGGGCCTCGTCATTTCAGGTTCTGGCGCAACAGCATGGTGCCGCCGCGCTGGGTAAATTCAAGTTGTTTCAGGGCGCTCATGCCCAGCAGCACGGTCTGGCCGTCCAGGCCTGGCACCACGGTTGCACGCACGCCCTGTAAACGGATATCGCCCAGTTGCAGGGTATTCAAGCGGGTGCGGTAGCCTTCGGTGCGGCCATTTGCGGTGCTGAGCAGCACCGGGCTGCCTCGCGCCAGGTCCAGCTCGCTGGCCAGGGCCTCGGGGATCGCCACGTCGGTGGCCCCGGTGTCGAGCATGAAATGCACCGCCTGGCCATTGATCGCGCCATTCACCACAAAATGCCCCTGGCCATTGCTCAGCAGGCGCACCTCGATAAAGCCTTCGCCGTGCTCGGAACGCACATGGGCATTGGGATTGCGCTGGCTATCTTCCCATTGACCGAAAAAGCGCGTGGCAAGGAACAGCGCCGCCGCCCAGGCGACGATCATCAGTACCTTGCCAGCACGCTTGCCCGGTGCCTGGCTCATGGTTTGGCGCTCCAACCGCCCTCTGGCGCTTCGAAGCGCCAGACAATCGGCCGCACCTCGCCATCGGCGCGGCGGCCATTGTTGTTGTCCAGGCCAATCCAGGCGCCTTTGGCGTCGATCACCAGGGCTTCTGCCAGGCCGAACGGCTGATCATAGCGGCGAGCATCCACCAGCGCATCGGCGGCAAACGACCAGCAACGCTCGACCTTGCCGCTGTCGGCGTCGCGGCGACAGATGCGGTAGGCGTTACGCTCAAGGGTAAACAGCTTGCCCTCGAACCAGGCCAGGTCGGCGAAGTCACGCGACAGCGCGCGCGCGTTGGGCATCTGCGGCGGTTGCATCTCGACCCCGGCCTCGCTCAGCAGCACGCAACTGCGCCCGCACGTCCACAACGATTGCTGGCGCTCGATCGCCACCAGCCCCCGGCGCTCGCGCTCGGCGGCAAGCCAGATGCGGTCGCCCGCCGGGTTGATCGCCAAGCCTTCGAACAAGGCATTGAAGTTCAGCAGCATGCCGCTGGCCCGGGCCTGTCGTACCATGGCCGGGTCGATCTTCAACCAGTCCGGCTCGCCTTCGACGGGGACCTGCAAGACAGCAGCGTGGGCCTCACTGACCAGGTAAAGGTTACCGGCCTGGTCACAGGTGATGCCTTCGAAGTCCAGCTCACCACCGCGGACATAGGACGCCGCCCAGTTGCGCGACTTCAGCCCCCACGGCAAACCGCTCTCCGGTACCGGCGCAGGGATGAAGGTCAGCGGTTGGGCACGCCACACGGCATTTTGTTGATCGAACCGGTAAACGCGGTCGTCGTCACGGTCGGAAACGCCCCATAGCGCACCTCGGCACTGGGCCAGGCCAGACAGGTTGCCGCCGCGCATACCCTCGATCGGGTGCTCGGCGGCCATCTTCAACTGCGGCCAGTTGCCCGCCAAACTCGGCAAGGCAAACAGTGCAAGGCAAGCGGCAAGTAGCAGCCGAATCAAACCATGACCTCGGCCAGGTTGCCTTTGGTTTCCAGCCAGCTCTTGCGATCACCGGCACGCTTCTTGGCCAGCAGCTTGTCCATCAGCTCGCAGGTGGCCTCGACGTCTTCCAGGGTCAGCTGCACCAGGCGCCGGGTATTCGGGTCCATGGTGGTTTCGCGCAGCTGTGGCGGGTTCATCTCGCCCAGCCCTTTGAAGCGCGTGACTTGCGGCTTGCCGCGCTTCTTCTCGGCCACCAGGCGGTCGAGGATGCCATCACGCTCGGCTTCGTCGAGGGCGTAGTAGATTTCCTTGCCCAGGTCGATGCGGTAGAGCGGCGGCATGGCCACGTAGACATGACCGGCCTCCACCAGGGGGCGGAAGTGCTGAACGAACAGCGCGCACAGCAAGGTGGCGATGTGCAAGCCGTCGGAGTCGGCGTCGGCGAGGATGCAGATCTTGCCATAGCGCAGTTGCGACAGGTCGGCGGCGCCGGGGTCGACGCCGATGGCCACGGCAATGTTGTGCACCTCCTGGCTGGCCAGGACTTCACCGCCGTCCACTTCCCAGGTGTTGAGGATCTTGCCGCGCAGCGGCAGGATCGCCTGGAACTCTTTGTCCCGCGCCTGCTTGGCCGAGCCACCGGCCGAGTCACCCTCGACCAGGAACAGCTCGGCGCGCATCGGGTCCTGGCCTGCGCAATCCGCCAGCTTGCCTGGCAGCGCCGGGCCCTGGGTGATGCGTTTGCGTTCGACCTTCTTGCTGGCCTTGAGGCGACGGCCGGCGTTGCTGATGGCCAGTTCAGCCAACTGCATGCCCAGCTCGGGGTGTGCGTTGAGCCACAGGCTGAAGGCGTCCTTGACCACACCGGAAACAAACGCGGCCGCCTCACGGGACGACAGGCGCTCTTTGGTCTGCCCGGAGAACTGCGGCTCCTGCATCTTCATCGAAAGCACGAAGGTGATGCGCTCCCAGACGTCTTCCGGCGCCAGCTTGACGCCGCGCGGCAGCAGGTTACGGAATTCGCAGAACTCGCGCATGGCGTCCAGCAGGCCCTGGCGCAGGCCGTTGACGTGGGTGCCGCCCTGGGCGGTGGGGATCAGGTTGACGTAGCTTTCCTGAACGCTGTCACCGCCCTCGGGCAGCCACAGCAAGGCCCAGTCCACGGCTTCCTTGTTGCCAGCCAGGCTGCCGCAGAACGGCTCGTCCGGCAGGCGCAGGTACTCGCTGACCGAGTCGACCAGGTAGGAACGCAGGCCGTCCTCGTAGTGCCACTCGACCTTCTCGCCGCTGCCCTTGTCCTCGAAGCTGACCAGCAGGCCCGGGCACAGAACGGCCTTGGCCTTGAGCACATGCTTGAGGCGGCTGATGGAGAATTTAGGCGAATCGAAATACTTCGGGTCGGGGCTGAAGTACACGCTGGTGCCGGTATTGCGCTTGCCGACCGAGCCGACCACTTCCAGTTCACTGGCCTTGAAACCATCGGCGAAGGTCATCTGGTACTCGTTGCCGTCACGCTTGACGCGCACGCGCACCTGGGTCGACAGGGCGTTGACCACCGAAATACCGACGCCGTGCAGGCCGCCGGAGAACTGGTAGTTCTTGTTGGAGAACTTGCCGCCCGCGTGCAGCTTGGTAAGGATCAGCTCGACCCCGGACACGCCTTCTTCCGGGTGAATGTCCACCGGCATGCCGCGGCCGTCGTCGCTGACTTCCAGCGAGTGGTCGGCGTGGAGGATGACCTGCACCGAACGGGCGTGACCGGCCAGGGCTTCGTCGACGCTGTTGTCGATGACCTCCTGGGCCAAGTGGTTCGGTCGGCTGGTATCGGTGTACATGCCCGGTCGCTTGCGGACCGGATCAAGGCCCGAGAGGACTTCGATGGCGTCTGCGTTATAGGCGCTAGCGCTGGGATTGGCCATGGGGTCTCGTCGTCAGTCAGGTGAATGCAAAAGGTCAGAGTACAAAAGTCAGAGCACAGAAAAGTCGAGCGCCGCATACAAACTCGGGGCAACACCGGCGAAGGCCAGCATCGCCGGCAAGTGCTCGACGAAGCCCTGGAAGCTGTGGTCGCCACCGGCCTGGATACGCAGGGCACAAGCACGGTAATAGCGCTCGGCGTGGCGATAGTCCAGGGTTTCATCGGCGGTCTGCAACCACACTTGATAGCGGTTGGCATCCACGGGGGCGGGCACTTCCAGCTCGGCCAGGGCCTGCACGTGATCGTGAGTCAGCTCCCAGGCCTCATCGGTGTAAAGGTTGCGCTGGGTGCCGAGGTAGCCATCGAACAACCGATGCGGTGCCACTGCCGGGTTGATCAGCAGGGCCTTGAGGCCATGGCGCTCGGCCAGATAGGTGGCATAGTAGCCGCCGAGCGAACTGCCGACCAGCAGGGGCGCGCCCAACTCGGCAATAGCGCCTTGCAGTTGGGCAATGGCCTGGCGCGGGTGATGGTGCAAGGCCGGTACGCGCAATCGCTCGGACAACCCCAGCTGCTGCATGACGGCCTCGAGCTGGCGCGCCTTCTTCGACAGCGGCGAGCTGTTGAAGCCATGGATATAGAGGATGGAACCCGACATGCTGCCCCCGGAATCTGTGGCTTCGCGCCCAATCTGGCAGGCGCAGGGACGCGCAGTGTAGCGCGTTCGCCGGGTTTTGACGCAGCGGCGGGGTTTTCGCAACAATTTCTTCGGCAACCTGAAGGGCCGCTGCGCAGCAGCCCCAAGGTCGTCAATACCCCGGGCTGTCGAAGTCCAGCTTCACGTCGAAGTCCCGCGCCCGCTCTACACCAGTCTCCAACCGCCCGTCGGCGTGCAGACGCAGCCAGCGATAGCCCGGCTGTTCCTCGCTCACCTTGAAGTCCTCGCTGTGCGCCGCGAACTGAATGCAGGTAGACGGCGTGGCCAGCAAGCGCAACCCCTCGCGCATTTCATCCCACGGCTGGTGGACATGCCCCCAAAGCAGCCCGCGCACCTGTGGATAACGTTCAACGATGCCGAACAGCGCCTGGGCATTGCGCAGGCCGATCGGGGCGATCCAGGCGCAGCCGATGTCCACCGGCTGATGATGGAAGCACACCAGGCAATGGCGCTCGCCCGCTGTCTTCAATGCACCCTCAAGCAGGCTCAGCTGAGCCTCTTCGAGCAGGCCATGGGTCGCGCCGGCCACCGCAGAATCGAGCATCACGATGCGCCAGCCACCGATATCGGTAACCGCTTGCACCAGGTCCGTGCCTTGCGCGATGTCGGCCATCACCCTGGCTTCGTCATGGTTACCCGGCAACCAGCGCGTCGCCACGCCAAACCCTGCGGTCAACTCGCGGAACGCTTCATACGACGCCACGCTGGCGTCCTGGGAAAGGTCCCCCGTGCACAGCAGCAGGTCGATGGCCGGTTGCTCGCGCTGCACCTGGGCAACCACATGGCGCAGGCTGTCCCGGGTATTGAGACCCAGCAGGGTGCCGGCCGGGTCGGCGAACAGGTGGGCATCGGTGAGTTGCACCACATGCACGGGGCGGGTTGGGTCTAGGTGCGGCAACGGCCGTCTCCTCGAACGGATTCAGCACGAATTATGGCTGTGCAACGGGTGCGAGCAAACACCCGAAGCCGACGCACATCACATTTCAGCGAACGCTTGCCAATTCGTGACCACAGGCCAGGCAGTGGCTCAGCCACTCGCCGAGGAACAGGTTGAGCTGCGCCTTTTCATCGGGCTGGTGCATGCCTGCATTGGGGTACGGGTAGATACTGCGCAGGCGCCGCGCGTGCTCGGCGCTGACCACCTCGGCCATGCGCGCATCGTGGTACACCTGAACCTCCAGGTGCGGCACTGGCAGCCACGGCAAGCTGTGCTCCTGGCGCACGTGCAGCGTGGTGGTATACGGGCAGGCCAGCACCACATCGAGCACCAGCACACCGAGCATCTGATCGCCTTGGGTCATGCCGATACGACGCGAGCTCTGGGTGGTGCGCATGTCAGGCAACAAGCGCATCAAGCGGGCGTAGTTGGCCTCGCAGGCTGCTTGCAGCCCGACCAAGTCGACCCGATATCGCTCGCGCAGCAGGTTCACTTCCACATACCTCGAACTTCGTCTCTGTTGAGCGCCAGCCATTGCAGGCCAATGATCGTCGCAGCGTTGCAGATACGGCCGTCACGCACCGCCTGCAAGGCATCTTCGAACGACCAGACGCGCACGCGGATGTCCTCGCCCTCTTCTTCCAGGCCATGCAGGCCGCCCGCGCCCTCGCTGGTGCAACGCCCAAGGAACAGATGGACGTATTCGTCACTGCCACCGGGCGACGGGAAGTAGCGGGTCATCGGCCACAAGGCGCTGAAGGTCAAACCGGCCTCTTCTTCTGCCTCGCGGTGTGCAACCTCTTCAGGCTGCTCGTCCTTGTCGATCAGCCCGGCGACCATCTCGATCAGCCACGGGTTGGCGACCTTGTCGAGGGCGCCGACACGAAACTGCTCGATCAACACCACTTCATCGCGTAGCGGGTCATAAGGCAGCACACAGACCGCATCATGACGCACGAACAGTTCGCGGCTGATCTCGCGGCCCATGCCCCCGGCAAACAGTTCGTGGCGCAGGTGCACCTTGTCGAGCTTGTAGAAGCCCTGGAAGCAGTTGGCCCGCTTGACGATCTCGACCGCCTTGGGGACTGAATTGAGCGTGTCTGACATAGAAATCCTCGTTACCTCATTTACCGCTTCGCGCCATCCTACTCCGCCTGCCGGCCTCTTTCATCCGTTTCCAGCAACCGTTCGCGCACTCGGGACAGCGCGCCTTCTGTCTGTTAGCTTAGTGGCGAACTGAAGGCCGCGCCGACGGTCAAAGGCCGACTTTTCCCTGTTCTGCAAGGATCATCATGACACTTGTCAAACTGACTTCCGTGGCCGTGCTGGCACTGGCCCTGGGTGCCTGCCAGAGCCTGTTCACGCCTAATTACCGGGCACCGCTCGAGGTCAAGCGTGACGCCTGGGAGCACGTCAAACCCGGCTGCAGCGAAAGCGACTGCCCCCTGGTGAACATCGACACCATTCACTTCCCGGCCCTGCCCAAGCTCGACGGCATCGTCGAACAGCGCCTGCTGCAACTGACCGAAGACAACCAGCGTGGCGCCGCGCCAACCACCTTGCAGGCGTACGAGCAGCAGTACCTGGCCAGCGCCGACAAGCGCAACAGCAGCTACCTGCAGGCTAAGGTACGCGAGCAGCATGACGGACTGGTGATCATCGAACTGTCCAGCTACCTGGACAGCGGGGGTGCCCACGGCATGCCGGGGCGTGGCTTCATCAACTATTCGCGCAAACTGGACAAAGTCCTGACCCTGCAGGACATGCTGGTGCCAGGCCAGGAAGAGACCTTCTGGAAAACCGTCGAAGAGTCGCACCGCGCGTGGATGATCAGCGTGGGCATGGACAAGGACGCCGAATTCATCAAGACCTGGCCCTTCAAGAAGTCGCCGCACGTCGCCCTGACGTACGGCGCGGTGGTGGTCAAGTATGAGGTCTATGCCATCGCGCCCTACTCCATGGGCCACGTCGAGCTGAAGATCCCCTACCCGCGCCTGAACGGCGTGATCAAGCCTGAGCTGTTTCCCGGCCGCGGCTGAAGCTCAGTAGCGCATGCAGCACACCTGCCAGCACCAGCGCTGGCAGGGTCGCACCCAGGTCCGGCGCTTGCGCGGCGATCAGATGATAAGCCGCCACCCCCGCGGCCCAGGCCAGCAACGCCTGCCAGTGCAAGCCATCGACCCGCGCCGGCAAGCGCCGGCGGCGGATCACGTAGTGGTCCATCAGCACCACGCCGAACAGCGGTGCGAACACCGAACCGATCAGCAGCAGGAAGTTTTCGTACTGGGCCAGCGGCGCCAGCAGGGCGATCAGGGTGCACAGCACGCCGATGGCCAGCGCCAGGTGCTCGACCTTCAGTGGCAAAAGCACCCCGGTTGAAACCGCTGCCGAATGGATGTCGGCGAAGGCCTTTTCCGACTCGTCCAGCAGAATGAGCAGCAGCGGAATACCCATGCCGGCGCCAGCCAGGGCCAGCAGCAGGGCATTGACTTCGCCGCTGGCGGCAAAGGCCAGGGTGTAGGCCACGCCCAGGCTCATCAGCCAGGTGTTGCCGATAAAGTACCCAACTACCGTGCCGCCGAACACATGCTTGCCATTGCGGGCGAAGCGCGAGTAGTCGGCGATCAACGGCAACCAGGACAGCGGCATGGCGATGACGATGTCAAAACCCACCGCCAGCGACATAGAGCCATCCCCGGCGCGGCTCCACAGCTCAGCCAGGTCGGCCTTGGCAAACAGGTTCCAGGTCAGCCACAGGCAAGCGCCCATCAACAACCAGATACCCCAGGCGCGCAGCACCTTGCGCACGAAAGCCAGTGGCCCGCTGACTGCCAACACAGTGGCCAGCGCACCGAAGCACAGGGTCCACAGCACCGGACTGTTCCAGGCACTGTCTTCACCGAACGCCCGCGCGCCCAGCAGGCTGGCGGCATCGCGCATGACGATGATCTCGAAGGCGCCCCAACCGACCAGTTGCAGCAGGTTGAGCAGTGCCGGCAAACGCGCGCCATGGCTGCCCAGGCTCAGGCGCAGGGTGCCCATGGCGGACAGGCCGGTGTCGCTGCCGATAACCCCGGCAGCCCCTAGCAACAGCACACCCACACCGGTGCCCAGCGCGATGGCCAGTACCGCGCCGGCAAGGCCCAGGCCTGGTGCCAGCATGGCGCCGACCTGCAGCACCATCAGGCCGATGCCGAGGGAGAACCACAGCGCGAACAGGTCACGTGCGCCAAAGATGCGTTGCTGGGTGGGGACCGGGTGGTCGGGGGAGAATTGGCTGGGGGTGGTCATGCTTGCAGACACTCGGCATTAAAGGTGGTTGAACACGGTCGCTGTAGGAGCGGCCTTGCGTCGCGAAAGGGGCGCGAAGCGGCCCCCCGGTTTCAGCTTCGCCGCTGATCGTGCCGGGGCCGCTTCGCGCCCCCTTTTCGCGACGCAAGGCCGCTCCTACAGAGGGCAGTTTTGCAGTCAGACTTTTTTGTACAGCTGGCTGCCTTCCTGGCGGAACCGCTCGGCCTGCTCACGCATGCCATCTGCAACCGTCACGTCCACGGTTTCGATCTTGGCGGCGTATTCACGCACTTCCTGGGTGATCTTCATCGAGCAGAACTTCGGCCCGCACATCGAACAGAAGTGCGCGACCTTGGCCGACTCCTTGGGCAGGGTTTCGTCGTGGTACGCGCGAGCGGTGTCTGGGTCCAGGCCAAGGTTGAACTGGTCTTCCCAACGGAACTCGAAACGCGCCTTGGACAAGGCGTTGTCACGAATCTGCGCGCCCGGGTGGCCCTTGGCAAGGTCGGCGGCATGGGCGGCGATCTTGTAGGTGATGATGCCGGTCTTGACGTCGTCCTTGTTCGGCAGGCCCAGGTGCTCCTTGGGCGTCACGTAGCAGAGCATGGCGCAACCGAACCAGCCGATCATCGCCGCGCCGATACCCGAGGTGATGTGGTCGTAACCCGGCGCAATGTCGGTGGTCAGCGGGCCGAGGGTGTAGAACGGCGCCTCGTCGCAGCATTCCAGCTGCTTGTCCATGTTCTCCTTGATCAACTGCATCGGCACGTGGCCTGGGCCTTCGATCATGCACTGCACGTCGTGCTTCCAGGCGATCTTGGTCAGTTCGCCTAGGGTTTCCAGCTCACCGAACTGTGCAGCGTCGTTGGCGTCGGCAATCGAGCCCGGGCGCAGGCCGTCGCCCAGCGAGAAGCTGACGTCGTAGGCCTTCATGATTTCGCAGATTTCGTCGAAGTGGGTGTACAGGAAGTTTTCCTGATGATGCGCCAGGCACCACTTGGCCATGATCGAGCCACCCCGGCTGACGATGCCGGTGACGCGCTTGGCGGTCAGCGGTACATACCGCAGCAGCACGCCGGCATGGATGGTGAAGTAGTCCACGCCCTGCTCGGCCTGCTCGATCAGGGTGTCGCGGAACAGCTCCCAGGTCAGGTCTTCGGCGACGCCGCCGACTTTTTCCAGGGCTTGGTAGATCGGCACGGTACCGATCGGCACCGGCGAGTTACGGATGATCCACTCGCGGGTTTCGTGAATGTGCTTGCCGGTGGACAGGTCCATGACCGTGTCCGAGCCCCAGCGAATGCCCCAGGTCAACTTGGCCACTTCTTCCTCGATCGAGGACCCCAGCGCACTGTTGCCGATGTTGCCGTTGATCTTCACCAGGAAGTTGCGGCCGATGATCATCGGTTCCAGCTCGGTGTGGTTGATGTTGGCCGGGATGATCGCGCGGCCGCGGGCGATTTCTTCGCGGACGAATTCGGGGGTGATTTCTTTCGGGATATTGGCGCCGAAGCTGTGGCCGGCGTGCTGCTGGTCGAGCAGGCCGGCAGCGCGGGCTTCCTGCAGCTTCATGTTCTCGCGGATGGCCACGTATTCCATCTCGGCGGTGATGATGCCCTGGCGGGCGTAGTGCATCTGCGAGACGTTGACGCCAGCCTTGGCGCGGCGCGGGTTGCGCACGTGGTTGAAGCGCAGCTTGGCCAGCTCTGCATCGTTCAGGCGCTGTTGGCCGAAGTTCGAGGTCAGGCCGCCCAGGCGTTCGGTGTCGCCGCGGGCGTCGATCCAGGCCGAACGGACGTCGGCCAGGCCCTTGCGCACGTCGATGATGACGTCAGGGTCGGTGTACGGGCCGGAAGTGTCGTAGACCAGCACCGGGGCATTGGTTTCGCCGCCGAAGTCGGTCGGGGTGTCGTGCAGGCTGATTTCGCGCATGGGCACGCGGATGTCCGGGCGAGAGCCCTCGACATAGACCTTGCGCGAACGGGGGAACGGTTGCACGGACTGCTGATCGACTTGTGCCGATTCGCTGAGGTTGATCGTTTTTTCTTGTTTGCTCATCACGGGCTCTCCAGACAGCTTCCTAGCGGATGGAATGTCGGGGAGAACCTGAAAGACGCGGACGCACCCAGAGATGGATGCAGTGCCGGACATGGGGGTGCCTTGCGCTTTTTACAGCGGCGACAATCCCGGACCTGGCACAAGAGGCTCACCGGGAAAGCGAGCAATCTTGTTCCCTACGCAGGCGCTAACCTGATCAGGTTCAACGGGATCCGGAACTTCCGATCTCAGCCTTTGCAACAAGGCACCCCGACAAGAACATGCGCAGTCTAGACTGGAGTGGCCGGCAAAGCCAAGCGGGTAAATGCGGGGATGATGAAAGGCGCACTGGGCGATTGTTGCCGGGGGCGCATGGCACTACACTGGCCCATCGCTCGATACTCAACAGTTCAGTAATTAATTTTCGTACAAGGATTGCCTCTATGCTGCGCAAACTCTCACTGGCGATAGCCGTGTCTTGTGCGTCCAACGGAGTGGTCTGGGCAGCGGATGTGCCCATGACGGTGAAGACCGACCTGGTCAGCGTCTACCAGGAGGCGGTCGACAACAACGCCGACCTTGCAGCGGCCCGCGCCGATTATGGCGCCCGCCGCGAGGTGGTACCGCAGGCCCGCGCCGGCCTGCTGCCGAACCTGTCGGCCGGTGCCGAAATGTTGAACACCCGTACCAAGCTCGACGAACCGTCGATGACTTCCAACCGCAGCGGCAACGCCTGGAGTGCGACCCTGGCGCAGCCGGTGTTCCGTGCCGACCGCTGGTTCCAGTTGCAGGCCGCCGAGGCGGTCAACGAGCAGGCAGCGCTTGAGCTGTCGGCCACCGAGCAGAACCTCATTCTACAGACGGCGCAAAACTATTTTGCGGTGCTGCGCGCCCAGGACAACCTGGCCGCGACCAAGGCTGAAGAATCAGCCTTCAAGCGCCAGCTCGACCAGTCCAACGAGCGTTTCGACGTGGGCCTTTCCGACAAGACCGACGTCTTGCAGTCCCAGGCCAGCTACGACACCGCCCGCGCCAACCGGATCATCGCCGAGCGCCAGGTACAGGATGCCTTCGAAGCCCTGGTGACCCTGACCAACCGCGAGTACGCGTCGATCCAGGGCGTTGTCCACACCCTGCCGATTCAGGTGCCCACGCCCAACGATGCCAAAGCCTGGGTCGAGACCGCCGGGCGGCAGAACCTCAACCTGCTGGCGACCAACTACGCCGTCAACGCCGCTGAAGAAACCCTGCGCCAGCGCAAGGCCGGCCATGCCCCGACCCTGGATGCGGTGGCCAAGTACCAAAAGGGTGACAACGACAGCCTCGGCTTCACCAACCCTTCGCAACTGGGCGTGCGTTACAGCGGCGACGTCGAGCAGACCAGCATCGGCCTGCAGCTGAATATTCCGATCTACAGCGGCGGCCTGACCAGTTCGCAAGTGCGCGAGGCCTACCAGCGCCTGAGCCAGAGCGAGCAACAGCGCGAAAGCCTGCGCCGCCAGGTGGTAGAGAACACGCGCAACCTGCACCGTGCGGTGAATACCGATGTGGAACAGGTGCAGGCGCGCAAGCAGTCGATCATTTCCAACCAGAGCGCGCTGGAAGCCACCGAAATCGGCTACCAGGTCGGTACCCGCAACATCGTCGACGTGCTCGACGCCCAACGCCAGCTGTACACCTCGGTGCGTGACTACAACAACAGCCGCTATGACTACATTCTCGACAACCTGAGCCTCAAGCAAGCGGCCGGCACCCTGAGCCCGCAAGACCTGCAGGACCTGGGGCGGTATCTGAAACCGGACTACAACCCGGACAAGGACTTCCTGCCACCAGACCTGGCGGCAGCTGCAGCGAAGAACTTCGAACGCAGGCCTTGAGATGGGTAGGGCTTCTTCGCGGGTAAAACCGCGAGGAAGCCAGAACCAGAATCAGCGAATAAGCGCACCCAGCCCATCCAGCAACCGCTGCAAGGCCCCCTGATTGGCCTGCATCACCGCCCTGCCCGCCTCGCCCATGCGCTGACGATCCTGCGGCAATTCGATCAGCCGCCGTACCGCCTCGGCCAGCCCTTCGACATCCTCGACCTGCTGCAACGCCCCGGCTGCCTTCAGCATCGCGCTGATTTCAAGGAAGTTGAACACATGTGGCCCCATGATCACCGGCAATGCCAGCGCTGCCGGTTCCAGCGGGTTGTGCCCGCCAGTGGCGACCAGGCTGCCGCCGACGAAGGCGATGTCGGCCAGTGCATAGAGGAACAGCAACTCGCCCATGGTATCGCCGAGCAGTACGCGGGTCTGGTTATCGACTGCGGCACCGGTTGAACGGCGCACGGTGGCGAACTGCTCGGCACACAGGGCATGCACCGAATTGAACCGCTCAGGGTGGCGCGGCACCAGTATCAGCAGGGCATCGCCGTGCACCTGCAGCAACGCCCGATGGGCCTGCAGGATCAAGGCATCCTCACCTTCATGGGTGCTGGCGGCGATCCACACCGGGCGCTGGCTTGCGCCCCATTGCTCGCGCAGCGCCCTGGCGCGCGGCAGCAGTTGGTCATCGACCTTCAGGTCGAACTTGATCGAACCGGTCACCTGCACACACGCAGGCAGCGCGCCCAGGTTGCGAAAGCGCTGCGCTTCGGTGTCGGTTTGCACCGCGATCAGGCTCATCTCGGCGAGCATCGGCCGGGTCAGCTTGGCGAAACGCGCATAACCACGGGCGGAGCGCTCGGACAACCGGGCATTGGCCAGCGCCACCGGGATGCCCCGCTTGGCACACTGGTGGATGTGGTTAGGCCACAACTCGGTTTCCATGATGATGCCCAGCTTCGGCTGCACATGGTCGAGAAAACGCCCGGCGGCCCATGGCAGGTCGTAGGGCAGGTAGCAATGCTGCACGCGCGGTTCGTCGGCAAACATGGCGCGAATGCGTTCGGAACCGGTCGGGGTCATGCAGGTAAGCGTGATCGGCAGGCCTGGGTAGGCCTTGAGCAGCGCCCGCACCATGGGTGCGGCGGCGATGCTTTCACCCACCGACACGGCATGCACCCAGATGCCGCCCCGCTGCATGGCCGGCAGGTTGAAGGCGAAGCGCTCGCCGATGCGCTGGCCGTAGGCCGGTGCCTTGCGCGCCCGCAGGAACAGGCGCAGCGCAACCAGTGGCAGGCCCAGGTGAAACAGCAAGGTATAGAGAGTTCTGTTCATGGCGGCGAAGTTTACCCGATCGCGCGCAGGTGCACCGCAAAGCGCTCGGCCAGCCATTGCGCGGCCGGCCCCAACGGCTCGTCACGGCGCCAGGCCAGCTCGACGACCAGCGCCGGCGGCCGCCACTCGCTGGCAAGCTCGACCATTTGCGCCTGGTAGGTGGGGTACTGCACCACATGCCGGGGCAGCCAGGCCCAACCCAGGCCGCGCATCAGCAGTTCAGCCATGGCGTAGAAGCTGTCGGCACGCCAGACCTGCGGGCTGATCGCTTCGCCGCCGGGGTAGCCACTCTGCTGCGGGGTGATCAATAACTGCCGGTGGCGTGCCAACTGCTGGCGGCTGACCCTTGCCTGCTGCGCGAGCGGATGGCCGACCGCGCACACCGTGACCATTTCCACACTGCCCAGGGCACGACGCTCCAGCGACGCCGGCATGCTTTCATGATGAAAAAACAGGCCAAGGTCGGCGCGCCGCTCCACCAGCTTGCGCGCCACATCACCCTGGGCGGCGCTGGCCAGTTGCACATCCAGGTACGGGTAGCGGCTGGCCAGCTCGTCCAGGCTGTCGATGACGGGCTGATAAGGCATCGCCTCGTCCTGGGCGACCCGCAACAGGGCTTCCTGCCCGCGCATCAGGGCCAAGGCGCGCCCGTCCAGGCGCTCGCATTGGCGCAGCAATTCACGGGCGTCCTCCAGCAGCGCGGTGCCGTTTTCGGTCAGCTTGGGCTGGCGGCCGCTGCTGCGTTCGAACAGGGTTACGCCCAGGTCCGCCTCCAGCAGGGCGATGGCGTTGCTCACCGCCGACTGGGCCTTGCGCTGTTCACGGGCAACGGCGGAGAACGAGCGCAGTTCAACAACGCGCACGAAGGTGCGTAGTTGCTCGAGGTTCCACTGTTCGGCCATCAACCTATCTCCATGGGTGATAGGTAATGACTTTACCCCATCCAGGCAACGTCTAGAATGCCCGACCAGTCACCGGAGAACCGCCATGAACGCCTACACCTACCTTGCCATCGCCATCTGCGCCGAAGTCATCGCCACTGCCTCCATGAAAGCGGTGAAGGGGTTCAGCACGCCTCTGCCGTTGCTGCTGATGGTGGTCGGCTACGGCATCGCGTTCTGGATGCTGACCCTGGTGGTGCGCAGCATTCCGGTGGGGATCGCCTATGCCATCTGGTCGGGGCTGGGCATTGTGCTGATCAGCGTGGCGGCACTGGTGATCTATGGGCAGAAGCTGGATGTACCGGCAATGCTGGGCATGGCGATGATCGTCGGTGGGGTGGTGGTGATTCAGCTGTTCTCGAAGACTGCCGGGCATTGATACGGGCTGTATACTTGCCAGCTGTCCCAGTCTTCGAGGTACCGCCATGCCAACCGCCATTTCCACTGACGTACTGATCGTCGGCGCCGGGGTCGCAGGCCTCTGGCTCAATGCCCGGTTGCGCCGTCAGGGCTTTTCGACCGTGCTGGTGGAGCGCGCCAGCCTCGGTGGCGAGCAGACCATCAAGTCTCAGGGCATCATCCACGGCGGCACCAAGTACGCCCTGCACGGCGCCCTGACCGGCGCCTCTGAAGCCATCGCCGACATGCCGCGGCGCTGGCGGGAGGCTTTGGCGGGCAATGGCGAACTGCCGCTGGGCAACACCCGCCTGCTGTCCGAGGCACACTACCTGTGGTCCCCCGGCACCCTGGCCGGCAACCTCACCAGTTTCTTCGCCAGCAAGGCCGTGCGCGGCCGGGTCGATCAGGTCAAGGGCGAGCAACTACCGCCGGCCCTGCAGGACCGCGCCTTCAAGGGCAAGGTCTATCGCCTGGCGGAACTGGTCATCGACGTGCCCAGCCTGCTGGCCAACCTGGCCGAACTGGCCGGCGACAGCCTGCTCGCCGGCGAGCGCATCGAACCCCTGCGTGACGGCGATGAGCTGGTGGGTTTGCGCGTGGACGACCGTGAAATCCGCGCGCAGCGTATCGTGCTCAGCGCCGGCGCCGGCACCGAAGACCTGTTGCATGCGCTGGGCCTGAGCCAGCCGGCCATGCAGCGCCGCCCCTTGCACATGGTCATGGCCAAGGGGCCGAACCTCAAGCCGCTGTATGCGCACTGCCTGGGCGGCGGGCCCAAGCCACGGGTCACCATTACCACCCACCCGGCGGCCGATGGCCAGTGGGTCTGGTACCTCGGCGGCGACCTGGCCGAGGCCGATGGCGTGGCCCGCGAGCCGGCCGCGCAGATTGCCGCGGCGCAAAAGGAAATCGCCAACCTGCTGCCCTGGGTCGACCAAGGTCAGGTCCGCTGGGCAACCCTGCGCGTGGATCGCGCCGAGCCCGCGCAGTCGGGCCTGGTGCGCCCGGACAACGCCTTTATCGCCGACCAGCAACGCCTGCTGGTGGGCTGGCCGACCAAGCTGGCGCTGGCCCCGGACTTCAGCGACCGGGTAATCGCCATGTTTGAACGCGACGGCATCCGCCCAGGCGCCCAGGCCGACCTCAGTGGCCTGCCGCGCCCTGCGCTGGGCGTGCCTGCCTGGGAGCGACTGCTGCCATGAGCCTGCCGACCCTGCACGACTTCCATCGCCCCCTGGGCAGTACCGGCCTCAAGGTCTCGCCCCTGGGCCTGGGCACGGTCAAGCTTGGCCGCGACCAAGGCGTGAAATACCCCACCGGCTTCACCATCCCCGATGATGACGAAGCCCGCATGCTGCTGGCCCAGGCCCGCGAACTGGGCATCAACCTGATCGACACCGCGCCGGCCTATGGCCGCAGTGAAGAGCGCCTTGGCCCGCTGCTGCGCGGCCAGCGTGATGCGTGGGTGATCGTCAGCAAGGTCGGTGAAGAGTTCGACAACGGCAGCTCGCACTTCGACTTCAGCGCCGCCCACACCCGCCGCTCAGTGGAGCGCAGCCTGCGCCGCCTGGAAACCGACCACATCGAGCTGGTGCTGGTGCATTCCGACGGTAATGACCTGGCGATCCTCGAGCAGCAGGAGGTCTACCAGACACTTGCGGCCCTTAAGCAAGAAGGCAAGATCCTTGGCTTCGGGCTGTCGGGCAAGACCGTCGCAGGTGGTCTCAAGGCCTTGGAACAGGGCGACTGCGCCATGGTCACCTATAACCTGAACGAGCAGGCAGAACGCCCGGTGCTGGACTACGCTGCCGAACACGGCAAGGCGATCCTGGTGAAGAAGGCCCTGGCCAGCGGGCACATCTGCCTGGCACCCGGGGTCGACCCGGTGCAGGCCAGCTTCGAGCTGCTGTTTTCCCACCCGGGCGTCAGCAGTGCTATCGTCGGCACCATCAATCCGTTGCACCTGGCCCATAACGTGGCCACCGTCGCCCGAATTCTGGGCCAGCATTGAGCCGCCCTCGCGGGCGTCCGACAGGAGGAGGAACCTCGTGCCGCGAACGCTGATCCGCAAGAACCCGAGCAACTTCAAGACACTGCCGCTGCATGTCGAGGCCACCGCCGAAGGCCTGGTTTACCAAAGCATCGGCATGCCGCTGAACTTCGCCCAGACCCAACAGCGGCGCCGTGCCATCCAGCTGCCCGACACGCAGCGCTTCGTGGCCGAGCTTGCCAACCTGGGTGTCTCGGTACGCCTGACCCTGCACTGGCAAAACCGTGACTACTGGGTATTGGTCCGTCAGCGGCGCCAGGACCGCGGCGACGTGGTGCTGAAGCTGATTTCTGGCTACGTCCCCGCCCAAGAACTCAACTTGCCGCTGCACACCGCCGTGCAGGAAGTGGCCGAAGAATGCCTGCTGGAAACCCCGGAAGGCTGGCTGGGTGGGCGTTTCAATGACACCTGGCTGCCGGCCCCCTACGCCGCCGCTCTGCACTACCGCGAAGCGCTGCCGTTTGTGCTGACGCCGGAGTCTGGTGCCGCACGGCCGGTGCACTGCGCCAACCTGATGCTGCTCGAACGGCCACGGGCCTATGTGCATTTGCCGACCGCCTCGTTGCAGCTCATCTATGACATGCGCCTGCAGGTGCCCAGGGACGCCAAGAAGCTCAGCCTGTTCCATGTCGATGAACGCCTGGAAGGCGACCAGTTGGTGGCCCGGCTCAATCGCAAACGGCCGGACCTGTACCTGATGCCCTTGAAGGACGGGCAACCGTTGGCCGAACTCTACACGCTGAAAAAGGACGAGCTGGTGCCGGCGAGCACACGCGGGCTGTACCTGGCCGAGAGCTTTGCCCGGCAAGAAGGTTGGGTGGTCAGGGATGAGCGGATTCGCTGGCGGGATTGGGTGAAGCAGCAAGGGTTGGTGGAGGCCAAGCCCGGGCGGGCTTCACATCTGCAGCGGTTTGGCGACAAGGCGCGGGCATTGCTGGCCAAGGCGCGGACTTCGTTGCACAAGTAACACTGGGGCCGCAACGCGGCCCCAGTTACATCAGTTTTTGCGGATCTTCTCGACAATGGCTGTGGTCGAGCTGTTCTCGACGAGCCCCAGCACCTTCACGGTGCCGCCATAGGCCTTGACGATGTCGGCACCCACCACCTGGTCGATGCCATAGTCGCCGCCCTTGACCAGCACATCCGGCTTGACCTGGCTCAGCAGGTTTTCCGGCGTACCCTCGGGGAAGCTGATCACCCAATCCACCGCCCCCAGCCCTGCCAGCACCGCCATGCGGCGGTCGACGCTGTTGATCGGGCGGCCCGGGCCTTTCAGGCGGCTGACCGACGCATCGTCGTTGACCGCGACGATCAGCCGGTCGCCCTGGGCACGCGCCTGCTCCAGGTAGGTGACATGGCCGGCATGCAGAATGTCGAAGCAGCCGTTGGTGAAGACGATCTTCTCGTTGTGCGCACGCGCATCATCGATCGCCAGCAGCAACTGCTCGAGGCCCAGCACCCCGCGCTCGGAGCCCTCTTCGCGCTGGATCGCCCGGCGCAGCTCAGGGGCGCTGATGGCGGCGGTACCCAGCTTGCCGACCACGATACCCGCCGCCAGGTTGGCCAGGGCCACCGCGTGCGGCAGGTCTTCACCGGCCGCGATGGCCGCCGCGAGGGTGGAGATCACCGTGTCGCCGGCACCGGTGACATCGAACACTTCGCGGGCGCGGGCCGGCAGGTGCAGTGCGGGGTGGCCCGTACGCAACAAGGTCATGCCGTGCTCGCCACGGGTCACCAGCAAGGCGCCAAGGTCCAGGTCCAGCAGCAACTGCAGGCCTTTGGCGACCAGCTCTGCCTCATCGGCGCAACGGCCAACGATGGTTTCGAACTCGCTGAGGTTCGGGGTGATCAGGCTGGCGCCGCGGTAAATGGAGAAATCCTTGCCCTTGGGGTCGGCCAATACTGGAATACCCTTGGCGCGTGCAGCCTGGATCAGGCTCTGGTGGTTCTTCAGCGCGCCTTTGCCATAGTCGGACAACACCAGCACCTTGACGCCATCGAGCAGGCTGTCGACCTCCGTACCCAGCGAGAGCGGGTCGGTGGCGAACGGTTCTTCGAAATCGATACGCAGCAGCTGCTGGTGGCGGCTCATGACCCGCAGCTTGACGATGGTCGGCTGGTGCGCGATGCGCTGGAACACCGAGCGCACGCCCGCAGCTTGCAGGCTGTTGGCCAGGCTGTCGGCCGCCTCGTCCTGGCCGGTAACACCGATCAGCGACGCGGGCGCACCCAGGGCGGCGATGTTCAAGGCAACGTTGGCCGCGCCGCCGGGGCGATCCTCGATCTGATCGACCTTGACCACCGGGACTGGCGCTTCAGGCGAGATACGCGAAGTACCGCCATGCCAGTAGCGGTCGAGCATGACATCGCCGACCACCAGTACCGGGGCTTGATCGAAACGCGGCATGGACAACTTCATGGGCAACCCATATGAAAATAATGAACAGGGGCAGGATATTAGCACAGGGCAAGCGACGGCTTTACGGCCAGATCGGGCCCTTGAAAATTCCGGTGACAATCGGGGCCGGCACGGCCCCGATCAAAGAGGTTCAGGTGATATCGGCCTTGGCCGGCTCATCCAGGCCCATGGCATGCAGGCGGGCATAATGGCCATTAGCCTGAAGCAGCTCGGCATGGGTGCCACGCTCGACCAGGCGGCCCTGGTCCATGACCAGGATCATGTCGGCCTTTTCGATAGTCGACAGGCGGTGGGCGATCACCAACGTGGTACGGCCCTCCATCACATGGTCCAGTGCCGCCTGGATGTGCCGCTCGGACTCGGTATCCAGCGCCGAGGTCGCCTCGTCGAGAATCAACAACGGCGCGTCCTTGAGCAGCGCCCGAGCAATGGCCAGGCGTTGGCGCTGGCCGCCGGAGAGCAGCACGCCGTTCTCGCCGACCTCGGTGTCGAAGCCCTTCGGCAGCTTGTCGACGAACTCCTTGGCGTAGGCATCTGCAGCCGCAGCCTCGATGTGTTCACGCGGCGCACCGGCCAGGTCACCGTAGGCAATGTTGTTGGCGACGGTGTCGTTGAACAAGGTGACGTGCTGGGTAACCTGGGAAACATGGCGACGCAAGTTGCGCAGGCGATAGTTTTCGATCTCCACGCCATCGAGCAGAATTTGCCCCTTGTCGTGGTGATAGAAACGTGGAATCAATGCCGCCAGGGTCGACTTGCCACTGCCAGAGCGGCCCACCAGGGCGATCATCTGCCCCGGCTCGGCGACGAAGCTGATGTCGCTCAACACCTCACGGTCGGTGCCTGGGTAGGTGAAGCTGAGATCACGCACTTCCAGACGGCCTTCGACCTTTGCCTTCTCGATGGTGCCGCTGTCCACTTCAGGCTCTTCGTCGAGCTGCTCGAAGATGCTTTCTGCGCCTGCCAGGCCTTTCTGGATGGTCGAACTGACTTCGGAAAGCTGGCGAATCGGTTTCGGCAACAAGCCCGCTGCGGTGATGTAGGCCACCAGGTCACCGGCGGTGGAGTCACCACGGAGGTACAGCACCAGGAACATCAAGGCGGCCATGGCGCTGTAGATCACCAGTTGCAGCATCGGCGTGTACAGCGAGCCGGTCTTGGTCATGCGCAGCTGCTTGTCGGTGTTGCTCTGGCTGGCGCGGCCAAAGCGCTGCTGTTCGTAGGCCTCGCCACCAAAGCTGCGCACCACGCGATAACCCTGGATGGTCTCGGAGGCGACGTGGGTCACATCCCCCATGGCCACCTGGATTTTTTTGCTCTGCTTGCGGAATTTCTTGCTGGCGACGCTGACCATCACCGCGATCACCGGCAGGATGGCAACCATGACCAGGGTCAGGTGCCAGTTCATCCACAGCAGGTAGGCAAACAGGAAGACAACCGTCAGGCCCTCGCGGATCACCACCTTGATCGCATCGGTCGCGGCACCGGTGACCATGGTCACGTTGAAGGTGATGCGCGAGATCAGATGGCCCGAGTTGTGGTTGTCGAAGTAGCGGTTGGGCAGCACCAGCAATTTGTTGAACAACTCGACCCGCAGGTCATGCACCAGGCACAACGACACTTTGGCCAGGAAGTAGTTGCCCAGGAACGAGCCCAACCCCTGCCAGGCCGCGATCAGGATGATCAGCAGTGGCACCGCCTGCAGCAACTGCAGGTCGCGCAGGTAGGGCACGGTAGGGAACAACACCGCTTGCGGATTGCTCAGGCCATCGACGAAATACTTGAGAATGCCGGCCAGCATTGGCTGGGTCGAGGCGAAGATCACGAAACCGACGATGCTCAACAGGAAAATGCCGGCATAGGGTTTCACGTAGCTCAACAGCCGGAAATAGATCTTCAGGCTGGAGGTGTGCTCCGCGGTTCGCGGTGTTTCGGCCATCATCGAGCTCGCTGTTCAGGTTGAACCGGAAATTTTACCACAGGCTTCATTTTCGGCACGCCCCCAGGGCAACAACATGGCCAGGCCGACCGGCAACCAGCTGATGAACCACTCCGCACGCGGCGTACCGGTCAGGCTGGCGGCATCGAACTGCATGGCCAGGGTCGAGTAGACCCAGAAGCACAAGAGTACCTTGCCGAACAGTGTGGCACGGGCCCGGACGATTTCACCGAGGGTGTACAGCCACACGGTCACCCACAGCAGCATGCCGGGCAGGCCCATTTCCACCGCAACGTGGGTGAACATGTTGTGGGTATGGTCGAAGTGCTTGCCGACTGCGCTCACATCGTACCCAGCGCCCAGGCCCAGGCCTGTCCAAGGATGGGCGGCAATCATGTCCACCACCGCATGGAAAATCTCCGGCCGGTAGGACGAGCCGCGCTTGGCGATCAGGTCGTACATCACATAGAACGCAGCGCCCGTGGCGATGACCGCCAGGATCGAGAACACCCGGCTGTGACGATCACGGAACCACAGCGGCGCCATCACCACCGTGATCACCAGGGCCAGGATCGCCCCGCGGCTCTGGCTGAGCACTGCAAACGCGCCCAGGCAGGCCAGCGCCGCCAGCCACAGCAACTGCATGCCACGCTTTTGCGGCGGCTCGTACAACAGGAACAGCGCGGCGGCCCCGACCACATAGGCACCCAGGATGGGGTGTGAAATTTCACCGATACCTGCCAGCCGGGCCAGCAGCGATTTGCCCTGCAACCCGTAGAAGTTGATGATCGACACCAGCGCGGCGAAGGCCAAAAGGCCACTCCCCAGCAGCAACAACTGGCGGATCCGGGCCAGCCCCAGCTGGGCCAGCAACGGGAACGCCATCAGGAAGACCAGAATGTAGATCAGGCGCTTGATTTCACGCCCCGGCTCTTCGGCCGGCGACCAGGCCAGGCTCAACCCGCTCCAGGCCAGCAGCAACAAGATACTGCCCCACAATGCCGGCTGACGCCGCCAGGCCTGGGCAAACACCTGCCGGGCAGACCACGCCAGCACGAGCGTCGGTAACCACAAAAACAACACCAGCCCTTGCTGGTAGATCTTGTTGCTGGGCGCCAATGCAATTGCCGCCAGGAACCAGACCAGACCCAAACCTAACCAGGCCCGAGCCCAGCGTTTTTCATACAACATCCTTTTCCCCCGATGAATCAAAGACACCATCCATGGTGCTACCGCATTATTTTCGGCATTATTGCCGGTCATTTTGCTCGCCAGACGACAAGGCTCTATTCATGCAATGCTCCCGGCTCACCCAGATCGACTTCGATCAGCTGACACTAGGCGCACAGGTGCTAGAGGCAGACAGCCATGGCGCCAAAGTCTACCTGCTCAAGGATGGTAATTTCCTTAAGGTTTTTCGCCGTAAACGATTGATTTCATCTGCCCTGTTGCGCCCCTACTCGCAGCGCTTCGTCGACAACGCCGCGCGACTGGCGCAATTGGGCATTCCCACCCTCGAGGTGATCAGCCAGCACAAACTCGACCTGCCCGGCAGAACCGCGGTGCTGTATCGCCCGCTGCCCGGGCGGACCCTGCTGCAGATGTCGCGCGACGCCGACTTCAGCTGGGACACCTATCTGCCGCGATTGATCGAACTCATACGCCAGTTGCACCGCGCGGGTGTCTACTTCCGCTCACTGCACCTGGGCAATGTCGTGGTCACCCCCGATCAGCGCCTGGGGTTGATTGATGTGGCCGACATGCGGTTCCTGCGCCCGCCGTTATCTGCCCGCATGATTCGTCGCAACGTGCAGCACATGGTGCGCTACATCGAGCGGGAGAACCTGGGTGACCAGTTCCCCCTCGCCGACTTCGAGGCAGCCCTGCTGGCCCGCTGAGGGTCAACCTCGCAGCAGGTTTTGCGAGCCATTCTGGAAGGCTTGCCAGGCCTGCTCCGGCGCCAGTGCCTGGCGTTGTCGGGCGGCCACGGCTGCGGCGTCTGGCAGGCTGCAGCGCGCTATCGCCTCGGCCCAGGCATGCTCATCGGCAATGGGCAGGTAGCCACCGGTGTCCAGCAACTGCTCACGGAACACCAGCAGGTCACTGCACACCACCGGCACGTCGGCCATCACCGCCTCTTGCACCACCAGCCCCAGGCCCTCCGAACGCGAAGGCACCAGTAGCCAGTCAAATGCCCGGTACAGCCGCTGCAGGTCTTCACGATGGCCGCACAGATGGACCTGCCCGGCCAGGCCCAGTTCGTCGATGCGCGCTTGCAGCACGGCATGCAGAGGGCCTTCACCAATGATTGCCATCTGCAGGTCGGGCTTGTCGACAACGGCCTTGGCAAACGCCTCGATCAGCATTTCAAAGCCCTTGCTTTCGACCAGCCGCCCCACCGCACCGAGCACCTGGCCGCTGCCTGGCCGCAACGCCAGTGCCTGCCTGGCCTGCTCGCGGCTCAACAGCGTTTCGACGAAGGCCCGAGGGTCGAGGGCCATGCGCAGGGTCTGTACCGGCCGCCCAAGGTCGTGCTCCAGGGCTTCGGCAAGCGTGTGCGAAACCGCTGCGATGCTCAAGCGCTCGGCGGGCAATGCCCGCAACAGGCGGATATCACTCGCCGTCAGGCGCGTCTTGCCGTGGAACAGTACCTTGGCACGCACCTCGGGAATCTGCTGCAGCAGCGGCAGCACCAGCCTTGCCACGCCGACACCGTCGAGCAGCACGATCTCGGCCTGGGCCTCGGCCAGCGCCTTGCGCAGGCGCATGCGCAGCCACGGCCGCAGCAGGCGCCACAGGTGCCGGCCCTTGAGCGCACGCGGCGGCATGTGCCACTCCCGGGTCGAGCCGAGCCCACAGCACAGCCCGCTGCCCAACAGCAGCCAGTTGCTGATCCTGGCATCGGGCCCGGCGTGGGACAGCACCTGTCGGTGAACCTTGTGGATGGACATGTACGGCGAACCGCCTGCCCACATCATATTGACGATGTTCATGGGGTTAGCGCCCCTCTCCCGCTCAAAGTCAGGTGGGACTGCGACTTCATTGAACAAAAATGGTGATACCCATGCCGATCACGGCACCTGCCACCAGCGTCAATGCCAGCTTTATCCGATCACGTTGACGACGTTTGGCCTTGCGCTCCACTTCTATGGGCAAGGTCACGTGATTACCAAATCCTGTGTGCAATACTGCATCACCCTCCAAGGTGACCGCTGTCAGATTTAACTCAGCATAACGACGGGAAAGCGCCTTTTCTCCAGCATAGGCGGCAAATGGTGCACAGCGCTGATAATCGCTCAAACGACGCAGGCCGGGGTTGAGCGAAAACGCTTGCCACTCCGCTTTTTCGGAAAGCAGTGGGTAGCAAGGCACGCCCGCGATCACCTGACGGTCGCCCAGGTGGATGTAAGGGCTGTGCACGGACAGGTCATGGGCATGGCTGCGCAGCCAGACCTGCAGCAGGTTGGGGCTGACCTCCAGGATCGCCCGGGAATCTTCGACAAAGCCCTGCCGGTAGAAATGCCAGTCATCCTCGCAATGGAAGATGTAAGGCGTCTTGACGTGGCTGTAAGCCAGGTCGATCGACGGCAGCTGGCCCAGCTTCGGCCGATTGACGAACACCTTGCAATGCGGTTTCCAGTGCTCTGGCACTGCCCCATGCACGGCATCGTCACCGGAATCTTCGGTGATGAAGACTTCGCGAATGGGCGCGGTGTTGTAGCGATCGAAACTCTCAAGGGTGTCTTTGAGCAGATCGAACCGCCCACAGCTGGTCACGACCAGCGTGACATCACTCTCATTTGAAAAGCGCACCGGACTCCCTCCGCATTGCGACAATCGACTTCCAGCACCCGCTCCGTAGGCACGAAAGTGCTTTATTAAATGCCCAGTTTCAGACGTAGCCGCTGCCAGGCAGACAACGGCGGATGAGGCCTGAGCGCAGGGCGCATGTGGTCGACGATGCTACGTCCAACTTCACCGAAACTGAAACGAGAAACCGCCAGATGGCGGCCATTTTCAGCAATCCGCTGGGCCAGCGCAGGGTCGGCGCGCAAACTGCGCAGCTTTTCCTGGAGGGTCGGGATGCTGTCATAGAACACCACGTTGTGCATGTCCTGCAGGCCCAGGGCGCGGTTTTCTTCCTCGCCCTGGTCGAACGCCAGCAACACACAGCCACAGGCCATGGCCTCGAAGTTCTTGATCATGTACTCGCCCATGCCGACATCGGCACTGACGAAGAAACGAATACGGTTGAGCGTGTTGCAATAGTCCTCACCCGACTTGGTGCGGGTCACCACCAGGTTCTCGACCCGCCCCAACTCGTCCAGCAGCGCCTTGCGCCCGCTGTAGGCAACGCTGTTGGTACTGCCGACGAACGCCAGGTCGATATCGCGCTCACGTTCCTGGTCGGTCAGCAGCTGCTCATCGTAGCCCTTGGGCACGAATACCGCGTCAAAGCCTTCCTGGCGCAGGCGCTCGCTGACCATGTAGCCCGAACTGATCACCCGCGCCCACGGCAGTTTGCGGTAATGCGCGCTGAACTTGCCGGTGTACTTGCAGGGGATGTAGTTCTGGTAGGCGTCATGTTCGAGGATGACCAGGTTTGGCACCGTCTGGATGAACGCCACTTGGCGGATTTCCTGCTTGAAGCGCAGGAAGAACACGATGCGGTCGTAACGCTCCACCTGCACTTCACGCTTGAAGTAGCGGCGCAGGTTACGCTGGTCTTCACTGGTCAGCCAGCGCAGGTCACATTCGCAGTTGGCCGCGACGCCATCGTACAGGCGGTCGAGGATCGCCCGCTGTTCCTTCTGCACCAGAAATAAGACTTTCATTGCTTTCCTTGGGCGCGCTGCGCCATCGCGGTCAACCATGGGCATTGTTTACAGCTCACGGCGCCAGAACAGTTCATGCCGGCGCACAGCCTTGCGGAAGAATTCGTTTTCGCCATAGGGCGACGGCCTGCGCCCGGCAAGCCAGCGTTGCAACAACCGCCGCAGGCGGCGTTTGAACGGCGCGGGAGGCTGCAGGTCGTGCATCATGCCCAGGGCCATGGCTTTGTCGTGCTGGGTCGGCACGTCCAGCACCAGCGAGCACGGTGCCCACGGCTGCTCGGCACTCAGTTGTGGTGGCAAGGCCACACCGTCGCCGCTGTCACCCATCGGCCAGCGGTCGTTGTCATGCAGGTGGTTGGCGTAGCACAGCAGCGTTTGCGGCTGCCACGCTAGGCCTTGCAGGGCTTCCAGCACGGCCGCCTGGGCACAGACATGATCGGGGTGCGGGTCGAGTTGCGGGTGCGGCATGACCAGCACCTCGGGCTTGGCCATTGCCAACAGCGCACGCAGGTCGGCCAGCAGGTTGTGCCAGGTCGGCGCACCGTCATTGTCGGCCGGCAGCGGGAACGGATTGAACTGGCGGAACGGGCGGATATCAGCCATGTCGGCTTCGCGTGAAGCCGCCGGTACATCTGGCGCGGCCTGCATGGCGGGCAGTTGCAGGCAGAAGTAGCCCAACTGCACGCAGCGCGATTGCGGCACGCCAGCCCAGCGCGGCACGGCAATGCTGTCCCAGGCGCGCAAGCGCCCTTTCAGGCGTGCCGCCTGGGCCTTGCCCAGGCCCATTTTCTGATAGTGCTCGGCTTCGATCTCGCCGGCAGTCAGGGTGACCACCCAGGTTTCGTCAGCCTGGCTGTACAGCCCATAAGCCGCCAGCTCGGCATCATCGGCATGCGGCGCAATCACCATGACGCGGCGGCGCTGCAACTCGACGCTGGGGGTTATCCACAGGCGCGGTTCGCCCTGCAGCTGGCAATGGCGGCCACGCACACGCAGCGTGCCGGCCTTGAGCGGCAAGGCCATGCCGGTCAGGTTCAGGAAGCGCACCCCGTTGACGCCGCGCTCGAAGGTTTGCCGATCACTCAGCGCATCCGCAGAAAGCTCCACCCGCGGGTCGAGAAAGCGCCCCAGCCAGGTGCTCTTTATCCGCAGTTCCAGGACGAGGGTCTCGTCACCTTGCAGTGTCACATCGGCCTGCAGCAGCCCACCCTGCAGGCTGACCGCCGCCGCGCGGGTTTGCTCACCGAAGTTGTAGGCGTAATCCTCGCCGGGTGCGTAGAACAAGTGATCGGCGAACCAGGCCTCATGGGCGGCCCAGACCAACGGCAGCAGCAAGAGCGGCAGCCACCACCAGGCCAGTACCCCCAGCGCGATCAGTGCGACCAGGCCGGCAAGCAGGCCCAGGCGCTTGTTGCGCCGATGGTGCTTGAGCAATTGCTGCTTGCGGCTCACGCCTGGAACACCGGCACGGGGTTGCACCAGCGATCCTTGTACTCGCGGTCGGCACGGCCGAACGAGAACCGCAGTGGCTTGTTACGTGCGCGGGCGTCTTCCCAGGCTGCCTGGGTGTTGAGGAAGCTCAGCACGCTACCGGGGCTGAATGCCTTGGTCTCGGGGTCGACGCCGCCGTTGACGTACTCGACGCTGATCCACTCGGGCGCTTCGACCCGGTACACCAGCTGAATCGCGATCGGTTTGTCGTCCAGCAGCAGCACCGAACCGATCAGCAGCTCGCGTAAACGCTCGAGCACCTCGGCCAGGCGCTCGGCGCCGGTAGCCGGGAAGCCCCAGCGGCGCTGGAAGAGGTCACGGTACATGGCGGCTATCTGGCCGGCGTCGAAGTCACTAATCGGCCGCACCACCCCGCCCGCCTCTTCCAGCAGGCGCAACTCGCGGCGCTGGTTGTAGCGGAACTTCTTAGACAGGTCTTCATGAGCGCGGGCCATGGCCAACTGCTCGGTCTGTGCCTTGAGGCCGGTAAAACGACCCTGATTCAGCTCGGACAGGTAACGCGCGGCATGGCGCAGCGGCGCGCTGGCATCGGCGGCGGCCGGCAGGATGATCTCGGCATTGCCCAGGTCGAACAGGCCCTTCTTGCCCGCGCGCTTGAGCACGTCCTTGGACAGCGCCAGGTGGCGCCCCCAAGTCGGAATCGCCGCTTTCAACTCGCCGTCTTGCAGCCAACCCAGGTAGCGCACGGGGATCTGCGCCAGCTCAGCCAACTGCTCGACCACCCGCGGATGGGTGGCAACGCTGCCACCAAACCGCGCCCAAGCCTCGGCATACGCCTTGGCGTCGATGACTTGCCAGCCGCGCTCGCGGAAGGCTTGAATACGATTAAGCATCACGCCTTCGCCACCAAGGCACGCACCTGCGGCAGTTGCCAGAAGGCTTCGCGTACCGCCGAGTCAGAGAAGCGCTGGTGCAGGCGTTGCAGCATGTGCTCGGCGCACGCCTCGCGCTGCTGGTCGTCTAGCGCGGCCATGTGCTTCAGGCCTTGAGCCAGCTGCGCATTATCGCCAAGGGGGAACAGCACACCCACACCCTCGACCACTTCGCGTGCCCCACCACAGGCCGTGGCCAGCAGTGGTACGCCCGCGACCATGGCTTCGAGCAGGACCATGCCGAACGGCTCATGATCGGAACTCAGGGCAAACACATCGAACGCCTTGAAATAGCGCCGCGCGTCCGGCACCTGGCCGAGGAAATCCACCTGGCCGGCAATGCCGAGCTCGGCCGCCAATGCCTTGAGTTGGGCTTCGAGGCGGCCTTTACCCAGAATCGCCAGGCGCGCGCCTGCGGGAAGCCCCGGCAGCGCTTCGGCAAAACCACGCAGCAGCGTGGCCTGGTCCTTGTCCGGGTGCAGGCGCCCGACATTGCCGACAATCCACGCCTGAGGGTCCAGGCCAAGAGCCTGGCGCGCCGCTTCACGCGGCACCAATGCCGCTTGCAGGGCCTGGATATCGATACGGTTGTACAGGGTCTGGATGCGTTCGGCCGGCCACTGCGGCAGGCAACGGCGCATGTCGTCACGCACCGCATCCGAAACACCCAGCAGGCTCAGGCGCTTGCTGAACAGGTTGGCAAACAGCCGCCGCCCCTTGCGCTGATAGTCGCCAAAGGCATGGTGCACGCCGATTACCGGTAGGCCGGTACCCAGCAATGCCACATAGATCGGCTTGAACCGGTGGGCGATGCAGAAACTGAAATTGCGCTCGGCAGCAATCCGCCGCAAGGCGCGGATGGCGCCTAGCTTCAGGCCACGCACAGCCTTGGAGCTGAACTCCAGAAACAGCACCTCGTCCGACGCGCAGCCCGCCGCAACCTGCGGGTCGGCGGCGCCGGTGAGAAATACCGTGGTGACCTGGTAGCCACGCCCCTGAAACAGGCTGGCGTACTGACGGGCACAGTCCAGGAACGGCCCGTCATAGCCATGGCAGAACTGCAGGATGCGCGGTTCAGAGCGGCTGGTCATACGCGGCCGCGCCGTCCTTCACTACCAGGATGTCTTCCATGATCAGGTACTGCAGGTCCGAGCCAAAGAACATGTTCAAGGCATCGGTCGGCGAGCAGATCATCGGTTCACCACGGCGGTTCAACGAGGTGTTCAGCGAGACGCCGTTGCCGGTCAGGTTTTCCAGCGCCTTCATCATGTCGTAGTAGCGCGGGTTGTACTCGCGCTTCAGCACCTGGGCACGCGAAGTGCCGTCCTCGTGGACCACTTCCGGCACACGGGTTTTCCACTCTTCAGCCACTTCGAAGGTGAAGGTCATGAAGGGCGCCGGGTGGTCGACCTTGATCATCTGCGGCGCGACGGTGTCGAGCATCGACGGGCAGAAAGGCCTCCAGCGCTCGCGGAACTTGATCTGGTGGTTGATGCGGTCAGCCACGCCTTCGACGCTCGGGCAACCGATGATCGAACGACCGCCCAGGGCGCGTGGGCCGAACTCCATGCGGCCCTGGAACCAGGCCACCGGGTTGCCGTCGACCATGATTTTGGCGATCTGCTCTGGCATGTTGTCGAGCTTGCGCCACTTCGGCTGGTCCGGGTGACGGGCGCAGGCGGCGATCACGTCCTCGTTGGAGTACGACGGGCCAAGGTAGACGTGCTCCATCTTCTCGACCGGCACGCCACGGGCGTGGGAAACATAAGCAGCAGCACCCACCGCAGTACCGGCGTCACCGGATGCCGGCTGGACGAACAGCTCCTTCACATCCGGGCGGGCGATGATCTTCTGGTTGAGCTTGACGTTCAGCGCGCAGCCGCCGGCGAAAGCCAGCTTGCCAGTCTGCTTCAAGGTGTCGCCCAGGTAATGGTCGATCATCTGCAGGGCCAGCTTTTCGAACAGCGCCTGCATGCTGGCTGCGTAGTGGATGTACGGCTCGTCGGCAATGTCGCCTTCGCGCTTGGGGCCCAGCCATTCGATCAGCTTCGGCGAGAAGTAGAAGCCCTTGCCCTTCTCTTTATAGCGGCGCAGGCCGATGACGTTGGCGTATTCGGTGTTGATCACCAACTCGCCGTTCTCGAAGCTGGCCAGGCGCGAGAAGTCATACTTGCTGGCATCGCCGTACGGCGCCATGCCCATGACCTTGAACTCGCCGTCGAGCATCTCGAAACCGAGGAACTCGGTGATCGCGCCATACAGGCCGCCCAGGGAGTCCGGATCGAAGAACTCCTTGATCTTGTGGATCTTGCCGTTTTCGCCGTAGCCGAAGAAGGTGGTGGCGTACTCGCCCTTACCGTCGATGCCGAGGATCGCGGTTTTTTCCTTGAAGCCCGAGCAGTGGTAGGCGCTGGAGGCGTGGGCCAGGTGGTGCTCGACCGGCTCGATCTTGACCTTTTTCGGGTCGAAACCCAATTGCTCCAGGCACCAGACGATCTTCTTGCGGTAGCGCTTGTAGCGGCGGTTGCCCATCAGGATCGCGTCGAGGGCGCGGTCCGGGGCGTACCAGTAACGCTTGGCATAGTGCCAGCGGGCTTTGCCGAACAGGCTGATCGGGGCAAACGGAATGGCTACCACGTCGACGTCGGACGGTTTGATGCCCGCCTGCTCCAGGCAGAACTTCGCCGACTCGTAGGGCATGCGGTTCTTCGCATGCTTGTCACGCACGAAGCGCTCTTCTTCGGCGGCGGCAATCAGCTTGCCGTCAATGTACAGGGCCGCGGAAGGGTCATGGCTAAGGGCGCCGGACAGGCCAAGAATCGTCAATGCCAAGGGATTAGCCTCTTCATTCGGTAGAGATGCGCCAGCGGCCTTGTGGGCGGATGGCGGCTAAAGGGCGGGATTATAACGCAAACAACAAGGACACACCGCCCCTTGTAGGCGCCTGGTTATTCGGCGATCAGCCAGTCCATCCGGTAGCTGCCAGCGGTTTGCGCCAGCTCTTTGGCCAACCACGGCAGCAGCTCGTGGAGCTCTTCTTCCAGCCCCCACGGCGGGTTGGCAATGGCCAGGCCAGAGCCATTGAGCCCCTGCGGGCTGTCCTGGTGGTGCACGTACAACTCGACACGCAACAGCTTGGGCGCGCCGGTGCTGGTCAGGTCCTGATAAAAGCGGGTCAGCGAGCGCTGATCCTTGATCGGGTACCAGATGGCCGCGACAGTCTGGCGCATGCGCCCGATTGCCTCTTTCATCGAGTTGGTGCAGCGCTTGAGCTCATCGGCCTGCTCGAACGGCGGGTCGATCAGCATGATCGCGCGTTTTTCCTGCACCGGCAGCAGGGCACGCGGCACATGCCAGCCCTCGCCCAGGTGCACGAATACGCGCGGGTCCTTCTTCATGTTCTCTTTGAGCAGCGGCCCGTCTTCGGGGTGCTTCTCGTTGAGCAGGGCGCGGTCCTGCTGACGCATCAGGCGGCGGGCGAGCTCTGGCGAGCCTGGGTAGTAACGCAGTTCGCCATCGGCATTGAGCCGCTTGATGATGCGCAGGTAATCGCCGGCCATGGCCGGCAGGTCGTCGCGATTCCACAGCCGGGCAACGCCCTCGAGGTATTCACCGGTGCGGGTCGCCTGGTCGCCCTGCAAGTCATACAGTCCAAGGCCTGCGTGGGTGTCGATATAGGCGAACGGCTGCTCCTTGCGCGACATCAGGGCGATGAGGCGGGTCAGCACGATGTGCTTGAGGACGTCGGCGTGGTTGCCGGCGTGGAAGGCGTGACGATAATTCATGGCAACTCCTGCGGGGGTGGCAAGTTTACCTTGCCTTGCAGGCGGAGTCAGGCCTGGCTGTCGATCAGCGGCGCCCGCGAAGCAGGCACCGCTCATTCAACAGGTATTACTTGTCGGCGTGATACGCCGCGTCGGCCGTCTCGAAGCGCTGCACCATCGCTTGCGATGGGCTGCCCAGCTTGCTCACCAGAATGATGGCGATGCTGCCCAACAGGAAGCCCGGGATGATTTCGTACAGGCCCCAGACATCGATCTGCTTCCACACGATCACGGTCAGCGCACCCACCACGATACCGGCCAGGGCACCGTTACGGGTCATGCCCTTCCACAGCACCGAGATCAGCACCACCGGACCAAAGGCAGCACCGAAGCCTGCCCAGGCATAAGCCACCAGGCCCAGTACACGGTTGTCCGGGTCGGCTGCCATGGCGATGGCGATCAGCGCCACGGCCAGCACCATCAGGCGGCCAACCCAGACCAGCTCGCGCTGCGAGGCATTCTTGCGCAGGAAGGCTTTATAGAAGTCTTCGGTCAAGGCACTGGAGCAAACCAGCAACTGGCAGCTCAGGGTGCTCATCACCGCCGCCAGGATGGCCGACAGCAGCACACCGGCGATCCATGGGTTGAACAGGATCTTCGCCAGCTCGATGAACACGCGCTCGCGGTTCTCGGTGACCGGGCCTGCCAGGTCAGGGTGCGCCGAGAAGTAGGCGATGCCGAAGAAGCCCACGGCGCAGGTGCCAGCCAGGCACAGGATCATCCAGGTCATGGAGATGCGGCGTGCCTTGGCGATCGACTTGACCGAATCGGCGGCCATGAAGCGCGCCAGGATGTGCGGCTGCCCGAAGTAACCCAGGCCCCAGCCCATCAGCGAGATGATGCCGACGAAGGTTGCACCTTTGAGCATGTCGAAGTTGGCCGGGTTCTGCGCCTCGATGGCCAGGAAGGTGGTGTCGACGCCACCGGTGGAGATCAGCACGATGATCGGGGTAAGGATCAGCGCGAAGATCATCAGCGATGCCTGCACGGTATCGGTCCAGCTCACCGCCAGGAAGCCACCGACGAAGGTGTAGGCGATGGTCGCCGCAGCACCGGCCCACAGCGCGGTTTCATACGGCATGCCGAACGTGCTTTCGAACAAACGAGCACCGGCCACGATGCCAGAGGCGCAATAGATGGTGAAGAACACCAGGATGACGATGGCCGAGATGATCCGCAGCAGGCCGCTTTGGTCTTCGAAACGGCTGGCGAAGTAGTCCGGCAGCGTCAGTGCATCGCCGTTGTGCTCGGTCTGCACCCGCAGGCGGCCGGCAACGAACAGCCAGTTCAGGTAGGCACCAACGGTCAGGCCGATGGCGATCCAGGCTTCGGAAAGGCCCGAGAAGTAGATGGCGCCCGGCAGGCCCATCAACAGCCAGCCGCTCATGTCGGAGGCACCGGCGGAAAGCGCGGTAACCACACTGCCCAAGCTGCGCCCGCCAAGGATGTAGTCGGAAAGGTTATTGGTGGCGCGATAGGCGGCGAAGCCGATCAGCACCATTGCCGCGATGTAGATCACGAAGGTGATCGTTAGTGGATTGCCCATGCGTGTGCCCTGGCGTTTGTTTTTATTTCATGCACAACCACAACGAGGTGGTTGCACCCAGGCGACGAATCCTATGCAACAACACAAACGAGGTGCAACCATTTTTCTTCCTGTAGTTGCACCTACTTATGCATTTTCAGTTATTGCCTACTTTTTGCTCCTTTTTGGAGCAAAAACCGCGTTTTTCAGATTAAAACGCACCATAAACAACCCTTTATTACGTGTAGGAATGTTCGCCGGACGAGTTGCACCTTTTCTGCCAAAAAAACGGGTTGCACCTGGTTGCACCCGAATTGCCCTACAGATACTCTTGGCGTCAGCTTAGGCCACAACCGTGGCAATAACGAGGATAAGAAATGGCGACGACCACCCTTGGGGTCAAACTTGATGACCCTACCCGTGAGCGACTCAAAGCAGCTGCGCAGTCCATCGACCGCACGCCGCACTGGTTGATCAAGCAAGCGATCTTCAACTACCTGGAGAAGCTCGAGGGTGGCGCCACCCTGACCGAACTGAACGGTCAGGCCAGCAACCTGGCCGACGACGCGGGCGAAATCCAGCCCGACCATGCTCACCAGTGCTTCCTTGAGTTCGCCGAGAGCATCCTGCCGCAATCGGTCCTGCGTTCGGCCATCACTGCCGCCTATCGCCGCCCCGAGCAGGAAGTCATCCCGATGCTGCTGGAGCAGGCTCGCCTGAGTGCGCCGCTGGCAGAGGCCACCAACAAACTGGCCGCCGGCATCGCCGAGAAACTGCGCAACCAGAAGAGCGCAGGCGGGCGTGCCGGCATCGTCCAAGGGCTGCTGCAAGAGTTCTCGCTGTCGTCCCAGGAAGGCGTGGCGCTGATGTGCCTGGCCGAAGCCTTGCTGCGCATCCCCGACAAAGGCACCCGTGACGCGCTGATCCGCGACAAGATCAGCAACGGCAACTGGCAGCCGCACCTGGGCAACAGCCCGTCACTGTTCGTCAACGCCGCCACCTGGGGGCTGTTGCTGACCGGCAAGCTGGTGTCTACCCATAATGAGTCTGGCCTGACCTCGTCGCTTACCCGCATCATCGGCAAAAGCGGCGAGCCGATGATCCGCAAGGGCGTCGACATGGCGATGCGCCTGATGGGCGAGCAGTTTGTCACCGGCGAAACCATCGCTGAAGCCCTGGCCAACGCCAGCCGTTTCGAGGCCAAGGGTTTCCGTTATTCCTACGACATGCTCGGCGAAGCTGCACTGACCGAGCACGACGCCCAGAAGTACCTGGCGTCCTACGAGCAGGCCATCCACTCGATCGGCAAAGCCTCCCATGGCCGCGGCATCTATGAAGGCCCGGGCATCTCGATCAAGCTGTCGGCGCTGCACCCACGCTACAGCCGCGCCCAGTACGAGCGCGTGATGGAAGAGCTGTACCCGCGCCTGCTGTCGCTGACCCTGCTGGCCAAGCAATACGACATCGGCCTGAACATCGACGCCGAAGAGGCCGACCGCCTGGAGCTGTCGCTCGACCTGCTCGAGCGCCTGTGCTTCGAACCTTCGCTGGCTGGCTGGAACGGCATTGGTTTCGTTATCCAGGCCTACCAGAAGCGCTGCCCGTACGTCATCGACTATGTCATCGACCTGGCCAAGCGCAGCCGCCACCGCCTGATGATCCGCCTGGTGAAAGGCGCCTATTGGGACAGCGAGATCAAGCGCGCCCAGGTTGAAGGCCTGGAAGGCTACCCAGTCTATACCCGCAAGGTGTACACCGACGTTTCCTACGTTGCCTGTGCACGCAAGCTGCTGGCAGTACCCGAAGCCATCTACCCGCAGTTCGCCACGCACAACGCCCACACCCTGTCGGCCATCTACCACATCGCCGGCCAGAACTATTACCCAGGCCAGTACGAGTTCCAGTGCCTGCACGGCATGGGCGAGCCACTGTACGAACAAGTGGTCGGCAAGATCTCCGAAGGCAAGCTGAACCGCCCGTGCCGCGTGTACGCGCCGGTCGGCACCCACGAAACCCTGCTGGCCTACCTGGTCCGCCGCTTGCTGGAAAACGGCGCCAACACCTCGTTCGTCAACCGCATTGCCGACCATTCCATTTCCATCCAGGAACTGGTCGCCGACCCGGTCGCCAGCATCGAGCGCATGGGTACCCAGGAAGGCAGCCTCGGCCTGCCGCACCCGCGCATTCCGCTGCCGCGTGAGCTGTATGGCAGCGAGCGGGCCAACTCGGCCGGTATCGACATGGCCAACGAACACCGCCTGGCGTCGCTGTCCTGCGCCATGCTGGCCACCGCCCATAACGACTGGAAAGCCACCCCGCTGCTGGCCTGCGCCGCCAGTGAAGCAGCCGTAGCACCGGTACTGAACCCGGCAGACCACCGCGACGTGGTCGGCCATGTTCAGGAAGCCACCGTTGCCGACGTCGACAACGCCATCCAGTGCGCACTCAATGCCGCGCCGATCTGGCAGGCCACCCCGCCCGCCGAGCGCGCTGCGATCCTGGAGCGCACCGCCGACCTGATGGAAGCCGAGATCCAGCCGCTGATGGGCCTGCTCATCCGCGAAGCCGGCAAGACCTTCGCCAACGCCATCGCCGAAGTGCGCGAGGCCGTGGACTTCCTGCGCTACTACGCGGTGCAGGCACGCAACGACTTCAGCAACGACGCCCACCGCCCGCTGGGCCCGGTGGTCTGCATCAGCCCGTGGAACTTCCCACTGGCGATCTTCACCGGCCAGGTGGCCGCTGCCCTGGCGGCCGGTAACCCGGTCTTGGCCAAGCCTGCCGAACAGACCCCGCTGATCGCGGCCCAGGCCGTGCGCCTGCTGCTTGAGGCCGGCATTCCCGAAGGCGTCCTGCAACTGCTGCCAGGCCGTGGCGAGACCGTGGGTGCTGGCCTGGTCGGTGACGAGCGCGTCAAAGGCGTGATGTTCACCGGCTCCACCGAAGTCGCCCGTCTGCTGCAGCGCAACGTCGCCGGGCGCCTGGACAACCAGGGCCGGCCGATCCCGCTGATCGCCGAAACCGGCGGCCAGAACGCGATGATCGTCGACTCCTCGGCGCTGACCGAGCAGGTGGTGATCGACGTGGTGTCCTCGGCCTTCGACAGCGCCGGCCAGCGTTGCTCGGCCCTGCGCGTACTGTGCCTGCAGGAAGATTCTGCCGACCGCGTGATCGAAATGCTCAAGGGTGCCATGGCCGAAAACCGCCTGGGCAACCCGGACCGCCTGGCCGTGGACATTGGCCCGGTGATTGACGCCGAAGCCAAGGCGGGTATTGAAAAACACATCCAGGGCATGCGTGAAAAAGGCCGCTCGGTGTACCAGGTCGCCATCGCCGATGCTGGCGAGGTCAAGCGCGGCACCTTCGTCATGCCGACCCTGATCGAGCTGGACAGCTTCGATGAGCTCAAGCGCGAGATCTTCGGCCCGGTGCTGCACGTGGTGCGCTACAACCGCCGCAACCTCGACCAGTTGATCGAGCAGATCAACAACTCCGGCTACGGCCTGACCCTCGGCGTGCACACCCGCATCGACGAGACCATTGCCAAGGTGGTGGAGAACGCCAACGCCGGCAACATGTACGTCAACCGCAACATCGTTGGTGCGGTGGTGGGCGTGCAGCCGTTCGGTGGTGAAGGCCTGTCTGGTACCGGCCCGAAAGCTGGTGGCCCGCTGTACCTGTACCGCCTGCTGTCGACCCGCCCGGCTGACGCGATTGGCCGTCACTTCCAGCTTCAGGATGGCGAAGGCAAGCCGGACCGCACCCTGCACGAGCAGTTGATCAAGCCGCTGCACAGTCTCAAGGCCTGGGCCGAGAGCAACCAACAGGCCGACCTGGCCGCGCTGTGCACACAGTTCGCCGGCCAGTCGCAGAGCGGCATCGCCCGCCTGCTGCCAGGGCCTACCGGCGAGCGCAACAGCTACACCATCCTGCCGCGCGAGCACGTGCTGTGCCTGGCGGACAACGAGGCTGACCTGCTGGCGCAGTTTGCCGCGGTGCTGGCCGTTGGCAGCTCGGCGGTGTGGGTGGATGGCGAGCCAGGCAAAGGCCTGCGCGGCCGCCTGCCGAAGGAGCTGCAGGGCAAGGTCAAGCTGGTGGCAGACTGGAACAAGGATGACGTGGCGTTCGATGCCGTGATCCACCATGGTGACTCGGACCAGCTGCGTGGCGTTTGCCAGCAGGTGGCCAAGCGCGCCGGGGCGATCGTCGGGGTGCACGGGTTGTCCAGCGGGGATCATCAGATTGCGCTGGAGCGCTTGGTGATCGAGCGGGCGGTGAGTGTGAATACCGCTGCTGCTGGCGGTAATGCCAGCTTGATGACCATTGGTTGATAGCTGACGGTTGGTGAAGAAGGAGAGCTTAGGCTCTCCTTTTTTTTATGGGTTTGGTGTTACGGCCACCAGGTGCATGCCACTGGCTTCTCGGGCGCGCTCGAGATCGAGCGCCGCCCGCGCGGCGCATCGCGACGCAAGGCCGCTCCTACATTTGTTTCGGGCCAATTATTCCTGAGGTATTGGCGCGCGGCCCTTTGGCGCCCGCCTCGATATTGCGTCATGCGAACAAGGCGGTCGCGCGCAAATGCCATAGGCCTCACTGGCCCGAAACAAATGTAGGAGCGAGCTGGCTCGCGATGCGCCGCGCGGGCGGCGCTCGATCTCAGGACCAGCAAATACGTCACGGCTAGCGCCTGCCCGCCCCCACACCTTCTAAACCCATATCACCCGCACCTATTAACCTGTCTCCCACCTCTATTTAAATCCTAGACTCGGTCCAACCCCGCCCAAGGACCGCCCCGATGCCCGAGACCCTGCTCAGCCCCCGCAACCTCGCCTTCGAACTCTACGAAGTGCTCGACGCCGAAGCCCTGACCCAGCGCCCGCGCTTCGCCGAGCACAGCCGCGAAACCTTCGACGCGGCCCTGACCACCGCCCGCACCATCGCCGAAAAGTACTTCGCGCCCCACAACCGCAAGGCCGACGAAAACGAGCCGCGCTATGTGGACGGCCGCGCCGAGCTGATCCCGGAGGTCAAACCGGCAGTCGATGCCTTCCTCGATGCGGGGTTTCTCAACGCCAACCGCGACTTCGAAGCCGGCGGCATGCAACTGCCCAGCCTGGTCTCGCAAGCCTGCTTCGCCCACTTCCAGGCTGCCAACGCCAGCACTACGGCCTACCCGTTCCTGACCATGGGCGCGGCCAACCTGATCGAAAGCTTCGGCAGCGAGGAGCAAAAGCGCCTGTTCCTGCAGCCGATGATCGAAGGCCGCTACTTCGGCACCATGGCCCTGACCGAACCGCATGCCGGGTCTTCACTGGCCGATATCCGCACCCGCGCCGAACCCGCCGGCGATGGCAGCTACCGGCTCAAGGGCAACAAAATCTTCATCTCCGGCGGCGACCACGAACTGTCGGAAAACATCGTGCACATGGTCCTTGCCAAGCTGCCGGACGCACCGCCCGGCGTGAAGGGGATCTCGCTGTTCATCGTGCCCAAGTACCTGGTCAACCAGGACGGCAGCCGCAGTGAACGCAACGACGTGCTGCTGGCCGGCCTGTTCCACAAGATGGGCTGGCGCGGCACCACCTCTACCGCGCTCAACTTCGGTGACAACGGCCAGTGCGTCGGCTACCTGGTCGGCCAGCCGCACCAGGGCCTGGCCTGCATGTTCCAGATGATGAACGAGGCACGTATCGGCGTCGGCATGGGCGCGGTGATGCTCGGTTATGCCGGCTACCTGTATTCGCTGGAGTACGCCCGCCAACGGCCGCAGGGGCGCCTGCCAGACAGCAAGGACCCGCAGAGCCCCGCCGTCCCTATCATTGGGCACAGCGACGTGAAGCGCATGCTGCTGACCCAAAAAGCCTACGTGGAAGGCGCCTTCGACCTGGGCCTGTACGCCGCGCGCCTGTTCGACGACACCCAGACCGCCGACGACCAGAGCTCTCGGCAACAGGCCCAGACACTGCTCGACCTGCTGACCCCGATCGTCAAATCCTGGCCGTCGGCGTACTGCCTCAAAGCTAACGAACTGGCCATCCAGATCCTCGGCGGGCACGGCTACACCCGCGAATACCCGGTCGAGCAGTATTACCGCGACAACCGCCTGAACCCGATCCACGAGGGCACTGAGGGCATCCAGTCACTCGACCTGCTCGGCCGCAAACTGGCGCAACACAACGGCGCCGGGCTCAAGCAACTGATCCGCCTGATCGCCAGCACGGCCGAGCGCGCCAGCCACCACCCCGGCCTCGACACCCTGCGCCAGCCACTGGAGCAACTGGTCAATCGCCTGCAAGCCGTCACCCTCGCCCTGCTGGGCGATCTCGCCCAAGGCAAGGTCAATGCCGCCCTGGCCAACTCGGCCCTGTACCTGAAGGCGTTCGGCCATTGCGTGATCGGTTGGCGCTGGCTGGAGCAAGCCCTCCACGCTGAACTTGGCCTGCTCAAGGGCAATGCCGCAGACCGCGACTTCTACCAGGGCAAACTGCAGGCCGCCCGTTATTTCCTCACCTGGGAAGTGCCTGGCTGCCATAATGAGCTGGCATTGCTCGAGGCCCGCGACGATACGTGCCTGAGCATGCAAGAGGAGTGGTTCTAGGGGGAGCCACCACTGACTCGGAGGTTCCCGCATGTTCGATTCCAGCGCCCTGCTGCGCCAGCGCTTCGCCGCGCTGCGCAGCACGGCGGAGTTGTTTTCCCTGCGCCATGTGAAACAGTCGCACCAGGCGCTGTCGGTGCGCCGCAATGTGGCCGAGCCACCGTTCTTCAGCCAGGACGAGGGCGCCATGCTCACCGTGCGGGTCAATGGCGTGGAGGCTTATGCAGCCACCGCAGACCTGTCCCAGCACGGCCTGCAACAGGCACTCGAACGCGCCGAAGCCCTGGCCCGGCAGATCGCCGGGCATAGCCTGCTGGACCTGCGCGAGCAACCGGTGACCAGCGCGCGCCACGACCACGTTTCGCCCCACTTCGATCAACCCTTGCCCAGCCTTGCCGACTGCCTCGGCCTGCTCGCCGCCGAATCGGCCAGCGTGCCCAAGGACAGCCGCCTGGTGGACTGGCAGGCCGGCCTGGGCATGAGCGTAGTCGAGCAAACCTACCTCAACTCTGCCGGCGCCGAACTGCGCCACGCCCAGCGTTTCCTGTTCCCAGGCCTGAGCGTGACCGCCAGCGACGGCCAGGACAGCCAGAGCCGCAGCCTGGGCCGTGACAACTTCGGCCAGCAGGGCGGTTTCGAGATCGTCGAGCGCTGTGGCCTGATCAGCGCCGCCAGTCGCGTCGCCGACGAAGCGCTGCAACTGTTGCTGGCACCCAATACACCCAGCGGCCCGCACGACCTGCTGCTGATGCCCGACCAGATGATGCTGCAGATTCACGAGTCCATCGGCCACCCACTGGAGATGGACCGCATTCTCGGCGACGAGCGCAACTACGCCGGCACCAGCTTCGTCAAAGCCAGCGACTTCGGCCACCTGCAATACGGCTCGGCGCTGCTCAACGTGACCTTCGACCCGACCATCGGCGAAGAGCTGGCCAGCTACAGCTACGACGATGACGGCACCCAGGCCAGCAAGCAATTCCTGATCCGCGACGGCTTGCTGTTGCGCCCGCTGGGCGGCGCCCTGTCGCAGTTCCGCTCGGGCCTGGACGGCGTGGCCAACAGCCGTGCCTGTGGCTGGAACCGCGCACCGATCGACCGCATGGCCAACCTCAACATCGAGCCAGGCGACCGCTCGCTGGCACAATTGGTCAAGGGCATCGAGCACGGCATCCTGATGCGCACCAACCGCTCGTGGTCCATCGACGATGCACGCAACAAGTTCCAGTTCGGCTGCGAGTGGGGCCAACTGATCGAGAACGGCGAACTCAAGGGCGTCGTCAAAAACCCCAACTACCGCGGCATCTCGGCGCAGTTCTGGCGCAACCTGTCGGCAGTCGGCGACCGCAGCACCTTCCAGGTGCTGGGCACGCCCAACTGCGGCAAAGGCGAACCCAACCAGGTGGTACGGGTCGGCCACGCCTCGCCGGCCTGCGTGTTCCGCCAGATCGACGTATTCGGAGGCGACGCCTGATGAGCGCCACACCCCAGCAACGCTTCGAAACCCTGCTTGGCGCCCTGCGCGATACCCTTCAGGTGGGCGAGCAGTTCACCCTTGGTTACAGCGCCGAACAGTCGCAGTTCATCCGCTTCAACCACGCCCTGGTGCGCCAGGCCGGCGAGGTCAGCCAGGCCAGCGTGCAATTGCGCCTGATGCGTGACGGCCGCCAGGCCGAGCAGCAGATCACCCTCGGCGATGATGCCGTGCTGGACCGCACGCGCCTGGCCGATGCCCTCAGCCAACTGCGCCAGACCCTGCCGCTGTTGCCGGTCGACCCCTACCTGCGCCTGGACGATACCCCATGGCACAGCCATAGCCAGCAGGATCACCCGCTGCCGGAGCTGGATGAGGTCCTTGCCCTGATCGAACGTGAAGCCGGCGACCTGGACTTGGTCGGCATCTATGCCGCCGGGCCGATCTGTCGCGGTTTCGCCAACTCGTTCGGCGCCTTCGGCTGGCACCAGGCCAACAGTTTCAACATGGATTGGAGCCTGTTCCACAGCAACGGCCAAGCAGTGAAAGCCAACTATGCCGGGCAGGTTTGGCACGCCGACGACTTCACCGCCCGCCTGCGCCAGGCCCGCGAACAGCTGGCCTTCCTCGGCCGCCCGGCGATTACCTTGAAGCCGGGCAGCTACCGCGCCTACCTGGCGCCTGCGGCCATGGACGAGATTGCCGGCATGCTGTGCTGGGGCGGTTTTTCCGCGCAGGCGCTGGCCACCGGCAACAGCGCCCTGCAACGCCTGTACAACGGCGATGCCCGCTTGAGCCCGCTGGTCAGCTTCGACGAGCAGGTCAGCGGCTCGCTGAGCCCGGCGTTCTCGGATGAGGGTTCACCGCGCCTCGATGTGCCGCTGATCACCCAAGGCCAGGCCGTGCAGCGTTTGATCAGCGCGCGTAGCGCGGCCGAGTTCGCACTGCAGGCCAATGGCGCCGACAGCTACGAGTCGCCCTGCGCCTTGAGCCTGGCGCCGGGCAACCTGGCCAGTGAGGCGATCCTCGAACGGCTTGGCACCGGGCTGTATATCAGCAACCTGTGGTACCTGAACTACTCGGACCTGCCAGCGGCGCGCATGACCGGCCTGACCCGCTTTGCCACCTTCTGGGTAGAGAATGGTGAGATTCAGGGGCCGGTGAGCACCATGCGCTTCGATGACAGCCTGTACAGCCTGCTGGGCAACCAACTGGAAGACCTGACCCGCGAGCGCGAGATGATCCTTTCCACCAGTACCTATGGACAGCGCAGTACCGGGTCGAGTCATTTGCCGGGGGCTCTGGTCAAAGGCCTTACCCTGACATTGTGATTGGCGTTGCTGGCCTCTTCGCGGGGCAAGCCCGCTCCCACACATAGCCGCCGCTTCTGGTGGCTGAGCGGTACTTGTGGGAGCGGGCTTGCCCCGCGAAGAGGCCGGTACTGACAAACGAGGACGTCATGCCCGAACGCACACCGCTCGACCCCGTCACCGCCCGCTGGATCCCGTGGGTAGTGGCCATCGCTTTCTTCATGCAGTCCCTGGACGGCACCATCCTCAACACCGCGCTGCCGGCCATGGCCCGCTCGCTGGAAGAGGACCCGCTGCGCATGCAAGGCGTGATCATCGCCTATATGCTCACCGTGGCCTTGCTGATACCCGCCTCCGGCTGGATCGCCGACCGCTTCGGCACCAAGCGCATCTTCTTCAGCGCCATCCTGTTGTTCAGCTTTGGCTCGCTGCTGTGCGCGGCCGCCAACAGCCTGGGCTTTCTGATCCTGGCGCGGGTCGTGCAGGGCCTGGGCGGCGCGCTGATGCTGCCGGTCGGGCGGCTGGTGGTGCTGCGCGCCTATCCACGCACCGAACTGGTGCGCATCATGAGTTTCATCACCATCCCCGGCCTGCTCGGCCCTCTGCTAGGCCCTACGGTCGGCGGCTGGCTGGTAGAGATCCTCAGCTGGCACTGGATCTTCCTGCTCAACCTGCCGGTGGGCGCCATCGGTTGTTATGCCGTGTGGAAGTTTATCCCCGACCTGCGCGGTGCCGAGCGCACCAGCTTCGATGGCCCGGGTTTTCTGCTGTTCGGCGCGGCGATGGTGCTGATCACCATCGCCATGGAAGGCTTGGGTGAGCTGCACTTGCCACACCTGCGGGTAATGTTGCTGCTGTTCGCCGGCATGGCCTGCCTGGCCGCGTACTGGCTGCGTGCCGGGCGCGACCCAGAGCCGCTGTTCTCACCCAGCCTGTTCCGTGTACGCACCTTTGCCATCGGCATCCTCGGCAACCTGTTCGCCCGCCTGGGCAGCGGTGCCCTGCCCTTCCTTGTGCCCTTGCTGTTGCAGGTGGCGCTAGGCTATTCGCCGGCCCAGGCCGGCATGAGCATGATCCCGCTGGCAGCGGCGGCGATGCTCGCCAAGTCCATCGCCCGGCCGCTGATCGAGCGCCTTGGCTACCGCATCATCCTCACCGGCAACACCCTGCTGCTGGGGCTGCTGCTGGCCAGCCTTGGGCTGATCGACGAACAGACCCCCTACGCCGTACTGCTGATACACCTGGGCCTGCTCGGCGCGGTCAACTCCATGCAGTTCACGGCCATGAACACGGTGACCCTGATCGACCTCGACGATGCCAGCGCCAGCAGCGGCAACAGCCTGCTGTCGGTGGTCGCCCAGCTGGCCCTTAGCCTGGGCGTGGCCTGCGCCGGGGCATTGCTCGGCGGCTTCACCGCCGCGGGCAGTGCCGAAGGCGTGGAAAGCACCTTGGGGGCGTTCCAGCTGACCTTCGTCACCATCGGCATCATGTCGATGCTGGCAGCGGCGATCTTCCTGCAACTGGCGCCGACAGACGGAAGGCGTGCCCGTCGTCCGGAACAACACATGGAGTCGTAGGGCGAATGGCCACGAGGCTGGTAGACTGTGCGGCATTTTTCGCTTCGCTACACAGGCCCGCCTCGTGACCACCGAAACCACCGCCTTTGCCACTCTGCCGCTGTCCGCCGCCATGCTGGCCAACCTGGACGCCCTCGGCTACGCCTCGATGACGCCGATCCAGGCCCAGAGCCTGCCGGTCATCCTCAGGGGCCAGGACCTGATCGCCCAGGCCAAGACCGGCAGCGGCAAGACCGCTGCGTTCGGCATCGGCCTGCTGAACCCGATCAACCCGCGTTACTTCGGTTGCCAGGCACTGGTGCTGTGCCCGACCCGCGAGCTCGCTGACCAGGTCGCCAAAGAGCTGCGCCGCCTGGCCCGTGCCGAGGACAACATCAAGATCCTGACCCTGTGCGGCGGCGTCTCGCTCGGCCCGCAGATTGCCTCTCTGGAGCACGGTGCGCACATCATCGTCGGCACCCCGGGGCGCATCCAGCAGCACCTGGAAAAGGGCACGCTGGTACTCGACGGGCTCAACACTCTGGTGCTGGACGAAGCCGACCGCATGCTCGACATGGGCTTCTTCGACGCCATCGCCAGCATCATCGGCAAGACCCCGGCGCGTCGCCAGACCCTGCTGTTCTCGGCCACCTACCCGGCCGGCATCGAGCAACTGGCCGCAGACTTCATGCGCAAGCCGCAGCAGGTCAAGGTCGAGAGCCTGCACACCGACAACCAGATCGAACAACGCTTCATCGAAATCGACGCGCAGCAGCGCCTGGATGCGGTGACCCGCGTGCTCGGCCACTACCGCCCGCAATCGTGCGTGGCGTTCTGCTTCACCAAGCAGCAGTGCGAAGACGTGGTCGCCCACCTCACCGCCAAAGGTATCGTCGCCCAGGCCCTGCACGGTGACCTCGAACAGCGCGACCGCGACCAGGTGCTGGCGATGTTCGCCAACCGCAGCAGCTCGGTGCTGGTGGCGACCGACGTGGCCGCACGCGGCCTGGACATCGACGGCCTGGACATGGTGCTCAACGTCGAACTGGCGCGGGATGCCGAAATCCATGTGCACCGTGTCGGCCGCACCGGCCGTGCGGGTGAGAAAGGCGTTGCGGTCAGCCTGGTGGCCCCGGCCGAAGGGCATCGCGCCCAGGCCATCGAGGCACTGCAGAAGAGCCCGTTGCGCTGGGACCAGCTCGACAGCCTGAAAAACAAGGGCGGTGAGCCGCTGCTGCCGGTGATGAGCACCTTGTGCATCGCTGCCGGGCGCAAGGACAAGCTGCGCCCGGGTGACATCCTGGGTGCACTGACCGGTGATGCCGGCATCCCGGGCAAGCAGGTGGGCAAGATCGCCATCTTCGACTTCCAGGCCTTTGTGGCGGTGGAGCGAGCACTGGCCAAGCAGGCCATGCAGCGGCTGAACAGCGGCAAGATCAAGGGCCGCGTTCTGAAAGTTCGTATTCTCTGAAATCCTTTGGGGCCGCTTTGCGGCCCGTTCGCGACACAAGGCCGCTCCTACAGGGGCATGCATATCCCTGCCGCAGCCCAGCAATCTCCAAGAGGTACCCCGTGCATTCCACCGACGTGATCATCCTCGGCGCCGGCGCCGCCGGCCTGATGTGCGCCCAGCTCAGCGCCCGCCGTGGCCGCCGGGTGCTGCTGCTCGACCACGCTAACAAGCCAGGCAAGAAGATCCTCATGTCCGGCGGCGGGCGCTGCAACTTCACCAACATGTACACCGAGCCGGCCAACTTCCTCTCGCACAACGCGCATTTCTGCAAGTCGGCCCTGGCCCGCTACACCCAGTGGGACTTCATCGAGCTGGTGGCCAAGCACGGTGTGCCCTACCACGAGAAAAAGCTCGGCCAGCTGTTCTGCGACAACAAGGCCAGCGACATCCTCAACATGCTGCTGGCCGAGTGCGACGAAGCCGGTGCCGAGTTGCGCATGGACACCAGCATCTCGCACATCGAAAAGACCGAAACCGGCTACCTGCTGCAGACCAGTGCCGGGCAGTTCGCCTGCCAGTCGCTGGTGATCGCCACCGGCGGCCTGTCGATCCCGACCCTGGGCGCCAGCGGTTTCGGCTACCAGGTGGCTCGCCAGTTCGGCCACACCCTGCTGCCGACCCGCGCCGGGCTGGTGCCCTTCACCATCACCGAGCCCCAACTCAAGGCACTGTGCACAGAACTGTCGGGTACCTCGCTGGACTGCACTGCCAGCTGCAACGGCACCCATTTCCGCGAAAACCTGCTGTTTACCCACCGCGGCCTGAGTGGCCCGGCGATCCTGCAGATTTCTTCGTTCTGGGAGGCGGGCGACACGGTGGAGATCAACCTGCTGCCCGACCGTGACGCCCTGACCTGGCTGCAACAGCAGCAGGCCGAGCGCGCCAATGCAGAACTCAAGACCGTGCTCGGCGAGGTGTTCACCCGCAAGCTGGCCAACCTCTTGGCCGAGCAGTGGTTCGAATCGAAGCCGATGAAGCAGTACACCCCAGCCGAACTGGCGCAGATCGCCGACAAACTGGCGGCCTGGCAGGTCGTACCTGCCGGCACCGAGGGGTATCGCACCGCCGAAGTGACCCTAGGCGGCGTGGATACCCGCGAGGTGTCGTCCAAGACCATGGAGTCGCTCAAGAGCCCAGGGTTGTACTTCATTGGCGAGGTGCTGGATGTGACCGGCCACCTGGGCGGGTTCAATTTCCAGTGGGCGTGGGCATCGGCTAACGCAGCGGCACAGTTCGTGTAGAGTAGAATCCATTCAGCAGCACGGAACGCTTCTTGCTGGTCCGTGCGGCAATGTATTCATTCGATCACAGCCCAAGGCCATCATGTCATCGAGCTCGTTCCGTCAGTCACTGCGTCGCCTGTGGGGCCAAGACAAGTTCAGCTATAGCATCCGGGTAACGGTCGCCCTCACCGGCAGCATGGCCTTGTGCTGGTACCAGGATGAAATGGCCCTGCTGATCCCGTTGTTCCTGGGCATCATCGCCAGCGCACTGGCCGAGACCGACGACAGTTGGCAGGGCCGTCTCAGTGCGCTGGCCGTGACCCTGGTGTGCTTTGCCATCGCTGCCCTGGCCGTGGAGCTGCTGTTCCCCTACCCGTGGGTGTTCGCCATTGCCCTGGCCCTGGCGGCGTTCGGCCTGACCATGCTGGGCGCCTTGGGCGAGCGCTATGGCGCAATCGCCTCGGCAACGCTGATCACGGCGGTGTACACCATGATCGGCGTGGACCAACGCGGCGGCCTGGTCACCGACTTCTGGCACGAGCCGATGCTGCTGGTGGCGGGCGCAGCCTGGTACGGCCTGCTGTCGGTGCTGTGGCAGGCGCTGTTCTCCAACCAGCCGGTACAGCAAAGCCTGGCCAAGCTGTTTTTCGAGCTGGGGCGCTACCTCAAGCTCAAGGCCAACCTGTTCGAACCGATCCGCCACCACGACCTGGAGGCCCGGCGCCTGGAGCTGGCCCAGCAAAACGGCAAGGTGGTCGCGGCGCTCAACGCCGCCAAGGAAATCATCCTGCACCGGGTCGGCAACAGCCAGCCAAATTCCAAGGTCAGCCGCTACCTGAAGCTGTACTTCCTGGCCCAGGACATCCACGAGCGGGTTAGCGCCTCGCACTACCCCTACAACGCACTGGCCGAAGCGTTCTTCCACAGCGACGTGATGTTCCGCTGCCAGCGCCTGCTGCGCCATCAAGGCTCGGCCTGCCAAGACCTGGCGCGCTCGATCCGCATGCGTCAGCCGTTTGTCCTCGACAGCCGATTTGCCGACACCCTGGAAGACCTCAACGCCTCCTTGGAGCACCTGCGCAACCAGAACAACCCAGCCTGGCGCAGCCTGCTGCGCTCGCTGCGGGCCCTGGCGGCCAACCTGGCCACCCTGGACCGCCTGCTGGGTGCCGCCAGCAACCCGGACAGCCTGGCCGATGCCAGTGACAGCAGTCTGCTCGACCGTTCGCCACGCTCCCTGAAGGACGTCTGGAGCCGCCTGCGCACCCAGCTCACACCCACCTCGCTACTGTTCCGCCATGCCTTGCGCCTGCCCTTGGCACTGTCGATCGGCTACGGCATGGTGCACCTGATCCACCCCACCCAGGGCTACTGGATCATCCTCACCACACTGTTCGTCTGCCAACCCAACTACGGTGCCACCCGGCGCAAGCTGGTGCAGCGGATTTTCGGCACGGCCATCGGCCTGACGGTTGGCTGGGCGCTGTTCGACCTGTTCCCCAACCCGATCATCCAGTCGATGTTCGCCGTGGTCGCCGGGGTGGTGTTCTTCGTCAACCGGACTACCCGTTACACCCTGGCCACGGCGGCGATCACCTTGATGGTGCTGTTCTGCTTCAACCAGATCGGCGACGGCTACGGCCTGTTCCTGCCGCGCCTGTTCGATACTCTGGTGGGCAGCCTGATCGCCATTCTGGCGGTGTTCCTGTTCCTGCCCGACTGGCAAGGCCGGCGCCTGAACAAGGCGTTGGCCAACACCTTGGCCTGCGCCAGCGTGTACCTGCGCCAGATCATGCAGCAGTATGCCCATGGCAAGCGCGACGACCTCGCCTACCGCCTGGCTCGGCGCAACGCCCACAACGCCGATGCAGCGCTGTCCACCACGCTGGCGAACATGCTCATGGAGCCAGGGCACTTCCGTAAGGAGGCGGACGTCGGCTTCCGCTTCCTGGTGTTGTCGCACACCCTGCTCAGCTACCTCTCGGGACTGGGCGCGCACCGTGATACCGCCCTGCCGGCGGAGGTTCAGGAGCAATTGATCGAGGGCGCCGGGCAAAGCCTGGCCAACAGCCTGGACGAAATCGCCAACGGCCTGGCAGCGCGGCTACCGGTCGCCATCCACAGTGATGCCGAAGAGGCGCTGGCCAACGACCTGGAGCAGATGCCGGAAGAGCTGGATGAACATCAGCGGCTGGTGCAGACCCAACTGGCGCTGATCTGCCGGCAACTGGCACCGTTGCGCACGCTGGCGGCGCACCTGGTCAAGGAAAGCCCTACGGGCTGAGTGCTTTGTGGCCTGGGTCAAAAACCATGCTGGCGCAGCAGGCGCGCATAGCTGCCATCCGCCTTCATCGCCGCTATCGCCTGCTCGAAACGTTCGACGATCTGCTGGTGCTGGGGGTGCTTAAGGCTGACCAGAATATGCAGGCTGTTCTCCCCCAGAGGCGGCTCGACCATCTCCACGCCATCGCGCACCGCCTGCGGTTCACGTTGCAGGTTGTAACGGGCCACGTATTCATCCTCCACCGCCAGGTTCACCCGGCCGGCCGCCAGCATGCGCACGGCCGACGAGAAGTTGCGCACCGCTACCTTGTGCAAGCGGGTGTCGCTGTCGAACTCGGGTGAATAGGCATAATCGCGCACCACGGCGATGCTGTAGGGGTACAAGTCGGACGGCTGCTGGTAGGCGAAGGCCTCACCCTTGCGTTTGAGCAGGTGAATCTTGTTGTTCAGATAAGCGTTGGAAAAATGCCCGATGCGTGTACGTGAGTCGTTGTACCAGGCATTGATCAACACGTCGTAGCGCCCTTCGCTGACGCCCATCAAGGCCCGTGCCCATGGCGCCTCCTCAAACCCGCTGGCGTAGCCGGCCCGGGTCAGTGCCGTGGTAACGATGCTGGTCGCCAAACCGCCGCCCGGCATGCTTGCATCGGTGAACGGTGGCCATTTGTCTGCCACCAGCCGCAGCTTGTCTTCACCCAGGGCTGGCGCAGCCAGCAGGGCTGCCAGCAATCCCAGAACACCAAGCAGTGGCCGCATGCTCAAGTCCTTTTGCAATGGAGGGCGCACACTGTGTAGGCGGCCTTTGCCGCGACTGCGGATGAGAGTACACAAAGCCGTGGCTCACGGCAGCGGGCAATAGTGTCATTTTGCCTCTATTTTGGCCGAGACACGCAGGCAATGCCCTGCAGCAATCATCCACTCGTCCACAGCCACAGGATTTGCGATGATCGACGGCCCATTCAAGGAGTTCGCCAATGTCTATCGACTGGCTCTGCAAGCACCACACCGACCTGAGCAAGGACCAGCTCTACGCCATCCTGCAATTGCGCACCGAAGTGTTCGTGGTCGAGCAGCGCTGCAGTTACCAGGAAGTCGATGGCCAGGACCTGACCGGCGATACCCTGCACTTGATGGCGTGGCAGGACGACAAGCTGGTGGCCTACCTGCGCCTGCTCGACCCGCAATCCCAGGGGGGTGATGTGGTGATCGGGCGCGTGGTGACCTCACCGGCGGCGCGTGGGCTGAAGCTTGGGCATGCGTTGCTGCTGAAAGGGCTGGAGGCTGCCGAGCATTGCTGGCCGGGGACGCCGGTGTATCTGTCGGCGCAGGCGCATCTGCAAGGGTTTTACGCAGGGCATGGGTTCGAAGCGGTTGGCGAGCAATACCTGGAGGATGACATACCGCACATCGGCATGCGTAAGGGCTGAGAAAGCCGGGGGCGCTTTGCGCCCCCACAATCACCGATACCCCAGCACTTCTCGGATCTGCCGCAAATGCTGGATGATCCACTGCTTGTCGATCGCGCCCCAGTCATGAATGCGGTAGTGCCCGGCATGATTGCGCGCGCCCTCCTGCTGCTCGAACTCGCAGATGATATCCAGGTCGGCCAGGGCGGCGATGGTGTCCTGGGCGGTGCGCCGTGGCATGCCGGTGGCCTCCATCAGGGCCGGCACGCTGGTCGCAGTCTGGCTGTCGATCAGCCAGGCCACGTACAGGCGCCGGTAGAAGCTGCTCTTGGTCTTGCTCACTTCCATGCTGCGTGGTCCTTAACAGTTGCCCGGCAGCTCCCGATAGGTCAGGTAGACGCGCAGGTCGAATTCCAGTTGGTGGTAGTCCGGCTCCATGTGCTGACAGAGCTGGTAAAACGCCTTGCTATGGTCGCGCTCACGCAGGTGCGCCAACTCGTGCACCACGATCATGCGCAGAAACTGCGGCGCGGCCTCCTTGAACAAGGAGGCGATGCGGATTTCCTTCTTCGCCTTGAGCTTGCCACCCTGAACCCGCGATACCGCCGTGTTGAGCCCCAGGGCACGGTGGGTCAGGTCGAGGCGGTTGTCGAACAGCACCTTGTCCAGGCTGGGCGCGCTGCGCAGGTACTGCTGGCGCAGGTCCTGGGCATAACTGTACAACGCCTTGTCGCTCTGCACGTCATGGCGGTCGGAGTAGCGACGCTGCAGGTAGTCCCCCAGGCGGTCGCTGTCGATCATCTGCCGTACCTGCTCCTGCAGGTGTGGCGGGTAGGCTTGCAAGTAACGTAATACGGTCATGGCACTGCATTCGGCGGGGCGAATGGCGATTCTAGCCAATCATGGCCGGGGCCAGGAGAAAATCGCCGGGAAGCCGCTGGCATCCGCCGCCGTCATCGGGTGTGCAACCAGAAACCCCTGCACGTAGGCACAGCCATTGGCCTTGAGCCAGTCGGCCTGGGCCGGGGTTTCCACGCCTTCGGCAATCACCGTGATGCGGTAGTCGGCGCACAAGCCGATCACACTGCGCACCAGCGCGGCGTCTACCGCAGAGCCCGGCAAGCGCGCAACCAGGTGGCGGTCGAGCTTGAGGGTGTCGATCGGCAAGTCACGTAGCATGCGCAACGAGCAGTCACCGGCGCCAAAATCATCCAGCGCCACCCGCACGCCCAGTTCGCGCAGCCGGTGTATCTGCTTCACGGCCGCGTCGATGTTGTACATCAACGACGTCTCTGCCACCTCGACCTCTAGCTGCGCCGGGTCCAGCTGGTAGTCCTGGATCACCCGCTGCAGCTCCTCGACCAGGCCCGGCATGACGAACTGGGCGCGGCTCAGGCTGATGCCCAGCACCAGCCCCTGGGCAAAACGTTCGCACCAGGCCTGGCGCTGGGCCGCGCCCTGGCGGTAGATCCAGCTGGCCAGGCGGTTGATCAGCCGCGCCTCTTCCAGCAAGGGGATGAACAGCCCCGGGGGCACATCGCCAACACTGGGGTGCTGCCAGCGCAGCAACGCCTCGAAACCGCGCAAGTGGCCGTCGGCGAAAGCCACCTGGGGCTGATACACCAGGCTGAAATCGTGCTGCTCGATAGCGGCGCGCACGCTGTCTTCGAGCATCAGCCGTGAGCGCGCCCGGCCGTTGAGCTCCTGGTCATAGAAGCGATACTGCTGACGCCCGGCCTGCTTGGCCGCATACATCGCCGCATCCGCAGCCCGCAACAGGCCTTCGACAGTTGCGCCACAGTCAGGAAAGGTGGCGATGCCAATGCTGACGCCAAGGCATACATCCAGCCCTTCTATCTGCTGGCTGATCGAAACGCGCTCGAGCAGTCGCTCGGCGTAACGCCCGGCCTGCTCGGGGTACGGCAGGCTGTCGAACAACGCCGTGAACTCGTCACCGCCCATCCGCGCCAATAACGCCTCGCTGCCCAGGCAGTCCTTGAGCTGTTCTGCCACCCAGCGCAGCACGCGATCGCCCGCCTCATGGCCCAATGAGTCGTTGATCCGCTTGAAGCCATCCAGGTCCATGTACATCAGCGCCTGGGCCTTGTCCGAACGCTCGTTGCGCAGCAGCACGCCCTCGGCAGACTGATAGAAGCCGCGGCGGTTGAGCAGGCCGGTGAGTGGGTCGGTCACCGCCTGGTACTCAAGCTGTTGGTGCAGGTTGCGCACCACCGACATGTCCAGCACCGTCACCACCATCGCCTGCTGATCGGCTGGCAACGGCGCACAGGACAGCGCGACCGGCACCAGTTGGCCACCCAGGGTGCGCAACTGCGCATCGTGCACGCGAAAGATCTGCCGCCCCAGGTAGGCCTGGTAGAAGTCCGACTCGTTCCACAGATTGGCATTGGCCATCTGCACCAGGTCAAGCAACTGGGCGCCCTGCAATTGCTCCACCGCAGCGGCCAGCAAGCGTGAAATGGCCGGGTTGGCGAAACTGATGGTACCTGCGGCATTCACCACCAGAATGCCTTCGGCAGCGTTCTCCAGGATCGAGGCGTTGAATGCCCTCGCCGCTTCCAGCTCGCGGCTCAGGCGTTGCAGCATGCGCCGGTTACGCTGCTGGTCGAGCAGGGCCTGGACCTTGGGCTTGAGAATTTGCGGGTCGAACGGCTTGAACATGTAGTCCACGGCGCCACTGGCGTAACCCTTGAGCACAGCGGCATCGGACTGCTCGTTGGCGGTGAGGAAAATGATCGGGGTCAGCCGTGTACGCTGGCTGCCGCGCATTAGCCGGGCGACTTCGAAGCCGTCCATTTCCGGCATTTGTACATCCAGCAAAACCAGGTCGACGTCGTGCTCGAGCAAGGCGCTCAGGGCTTCTGTCCCTGAACTGGCAGTCAACACTTGCCAATCCTGCCGGGCCAGCAAGGCCCGCATGCTGATGAGATTTTCGGGGTAATCGTCTACTACCAGCAGAACCGAGCTGCCATCCACTGGCTGAGGTTGAGGGTGAGCGCCATCCATGCTGCTTCTCTATTTGTGACCGACTTCACATCGCGGTTGGATCCGATAACTACTCTAGACCCGAGTTTGTAACAAGCAATGCAATCAGAACGCTATCAGTGCCTAAACTGTACGGTAGCCGACTAACGGTTGCTCTGCCGTGAATATCTGCGCGCTTGAGCGCAGGCATAAAAAAACCCGCATCGCTGCGGGTTTTTCAGTGCGGCCTGCGAATCAGTTGACCTTGGCGGCCAACTCACCTTTCAGGTAGCGCTGGTACATGCCGTCCAGGGAGATCGGTTTGATCTTGGAGGCATTGCCGGCAGTACCGAAGGCTTCGTAACGGGCGATGCACACGTCACGCATGGCCTTGACGGTTTCACCGAAGAACTTGCGCGGGTCGAACTCACTTGGATTCTGCGCCATCAGGCGACGCATGGCACCGGTGGACGCCAGACGCAGGTCGGTGTCGATGTTGACCTTGCGCACGCCGTGCTTGATGCCTTCGACGATCTCTTCGACCGGTACACCGTAGGTCTCTTTGATGTCGCCGCCGTACTGGTTGATGATCGCCAGCCACTCTTGTGGCACCGAGGACGAACCGTGCATGACCAGGTGGGTGTTGGGGATGCGCTTGTGGATTTCCTTGATGCGGTCGATCGCCAACACGTCACCGGTAGGTGGCTTGGTGAACTTGTACGCACCGTGGCTGGTACCGATGGCGATGGCCAGGGCATCGACCTGGGTCTTCTTGACGAAGTCGGCCGCTTCTTCCGGGTCGGTCAGCATCTGGCTGTGGTCCAGCACGCCTTCGGCGCCGATACCGTCTTCTTCACCGGCCATGCCGGTTTCCAGCGAACCCAGGCAGCCCAGCTCGCCTTCTACCGAAACGCCACAGGCGTGTGCCATGGCAACGGTCTGCTGGGTAACGCGGACGTTGTACTCATAGTCGGTCGGGGTCTTGCCGTCTTCGCCCAGCGAGCCGTCCATCATCACCGAGCTGAAGCCCAGCTGGATCGAACGCTGGCACACGTCAGGGCTGGTGCCGTGGTCCTGGTGCATGCACACCGGGATGTGCGGGAATTCTTCGATGGCGGCCAGGATCAGGTGACGCAGGAAGGGCGCGCCGGCGTACTTGCGGGCACCGGCCGAAGCCTGGACGATCACGGGGGAATCGGTCTTGTCGGCCGCTTCCATGATGGCGCGCATCTGCTCGAGGTTGTTGACGTTGAAAGCTGGAACGCCGTAACCGAACTCGGCGGCGTGGTCCAGCATCTGGCGCATGCTAATGAGTGCCATTGTGTATCTCTCTCCCGACAAGCGTCGTTTGTTTCGTGCAAGCCTGCCGCAGGGGCGGTTGCTGTTCAAGTAGTGTGGGCCACCATGGCGGCCCGGCCAGTCACGGTGCCTTGCAGCCCCGCCCAATCAGATCGTTGGTTGCCACCCAGTACACCAGGCCTTCTTCGCCCTTGGTGTGGAAGGCCAGCACGCCATCGCTGTACATCGCCCCCGACGCGCTCGGCTCGGACTTGAGCCGGTAGACCTGGTCGCCGCCACCGAGGCGGACGTCGACCGAGTCCTGCTGCGGGTCAGCGAAGCGCCACAGCACCTCGGTCTGGCTGTCACAGACCCAACGGGTCCAGTCGTCTGCCGGGGCGGGTTGCGCCGGCTGCAGCAGTGAGCATCCTGCCAGTGTCGCCAGGGCCATCAAGGCCATCAGCGCTTTCATTACGTATCCTCTAGATGACCACACAACGGTCGCTTGGTTGCCTGCTCCGACGAAGCGCATCGGTTCAAGGGCAGCCTGGAGCCTTGCGCTGGTGGTCTTCGTCATACTTCTCCAGGCCTTCAGGGCCCACGCGCTTGTTGATGACCGGTACGGTTTCGGCCTGCCACTCGGACTGGTAGCAACCGCCCTTGGGCGGCTGCGCCGGGTCATCGTCCGAAGAGGGGCTGCCGGAGCAGGCGCTCAGCAGGCCGGCCAGGATCATCACAGGCAATTGCTTGACCATCAGGTCGCTCCCTTTGCCAGGCGCCGCCATTGTCAGGCTTTAGCCCGCTCTTCCAGGATCGCCACAGCCGGCAGTACCTTGCCCTCGACGAACTCGAGGAAGGCACCACCACCGGTAGAAATGTAGGAGATTTCCTTGCTGACGCCATATTTGTCGATCGCCGCGAGGGTGTCACCGCCACCGGCGATGGAGAACGCAGGGCTTTCGGCGATGGCCTTGGCCAGCACCTTGGTGCCATTGCCGAACTGGTCGAACTCGAACACGCCGACTGGGCCGTTCCACAGGATGGTCTTCGACGACTTCAGCAGCTCGGCGAAGTTGGCTGCAGTCTGTGGGCCGATGTCCAGGATCATGTCGTCAGCGGCAACGTCGGCGATAGCCTTGACGGTGGCTTCAGCGTTTTCGGCGAATTCCTTGGCGACCACCACGTCGACTGGCAGCGGTACGCTGACCTTGGCGGCGATGGCTTTTGCGGTGTCGAGCAGGTCAGGCTCATACAGCGACTTGCCCACAGGGTGACCAGCAGCGGCCAGGAAAGTGTTGGCAATACCGCCACCTACGATCAGTTGGTCGCAGACGCTGCTCAGGCTGTTCAGCACGTCCAGCTTGGTGGAAACCTTGGAGCCGGCAACGATGGCCGCCATTGGCTTGGCCGGGGCCTTCAGGGCCTTGCCCAGGGCGTCCAGCTCGGCAGCCAGCAGTGGGCCAGCAGCGGCAACCTTGGCGAACTTGGCCACGCCATGGGTCGAACCCTCGGCGCGGTGGGCAGTACCAAAGGCGTCCATCACGAACACGTCGCACAGGGCAGCGTATTGCTGCGCCAGTTCGTCGGCGTTCTTTTTCTCGCCCTTGTTGAAGCGCACGTTCTCGAACAGCACCAGGTCACCGGCCTTGACCTCGACACCGGCCAGGTAGTCGGCGACCAGCGGCACGTCGCGGCCCAGGGCCTTGCTCAGGTACTCGGCGACCGGCTTAAGGCTGTTTTCGGCCGAGAATTCACCTTCGGTAGGGCGGCCCAGGTGCGAGCAGACCATTACCGCCGCACCCTTCTCCAGGGCCAGCTTGATGGTCGGCAGCGCAGCCAGGATACGCGCGTCGCTGGTTACCACACCGTCCTTCACAGGCACGTTGAGGTCTTCGCGGATCAGTACGCGTTTACCTTGCAGGTCGAGGTCGGTCATCTTCAACACGGTCATGAATGCAGTCCTTCAGGGCTGTTTGTTGCGGGTTGGGTGAACGACGTGCAGAAAGTGTTCGGCGACGTCGAGCATACGGTTGGCGAACCCCCATTCGTTGTCGAACCAGGCCAGCAGGTTCACCAGGCGGGGGCCGGAAACACGGGTCTGGCTGGCATCGACGATCGCCGAATGCGGGTCGTGGTTGAAATCACAGCTGGCATGGGGCAGCTCGGTGTAGGCCAGCAATCCTTTGAGCGGGCCTTCCAGCGCTGCCTCGCGCAGCACCCGGTTGACCTCGGCGGCACTGGTGTCGCGGGCGGTCTGCAGGGTGATGTCCAGGCACGACACGTTGACGGTCGGCACGCGTACCGCTTTGGCCTGGATTCGCCCGGCAAGTTCCGGCAGCAACCGCTCGATGCCCCGTGCCAGCCCGGTGGACACCGGGATCACCGACTGAAACGCCGAACGCGTGCGGCGCAGGTCTTCGTGGTGGTAGGCGTCGATCACCGGCTGGTCGTTCATCGCCGAGTGGATGGTGGTGATCTGCACGTATTCGATGCCGAACGCCTGGTCCAGCACGCGCAACAGCGGCACGCCGCAGTTGGTGGTGCACGACGCGTTGGACACCAGGCGCTCGCTGCCGGTCAGGCACGCCTGGTTGATGCCGTAGACCACCGTGGCATCCACGTCCGCCTCGCTGGCCATGGGCTGCGAGAACAGCACGCGTGGCGCGCCGGCATCCAGAAAACGCTGGCCATCGGCGCGGGTGTTGTAAGCGCCGGAGCACTCCAGCACCAGGTCGATGCCCAGGGCGGCCCAGTCGATGCCTTCCGGGGTGGCACTGCGCATTACCTTCACGCAGTCACCATTGATATGCAGACAATCGCCGTCGACCTTCACCTCACCGGGGAAACGCCCGTGGGTGGAGTCGAAGCGTGTCAGGTATTCAAGGCTGGCCTGATCGGCCAGGTCGTTCAGCGCGACAATCTCGAAACCGGCCTTCGCCCCCCGCTCGAACAACGCGCGCAGGACACAGCGGCCGATGCGGCCATAACCGTTGAGTGCAACTTTGTAGGGACGCGGGTGGGACATAGGTAGCTCTTGAACTCCGGCGGTTGAACGGAGCCGCCATGCGGCCCATTCGCGGCACAAGGCCGCTCCCACAGGGTACTGCGGTTTATGCAGATCCTGTGGGAGCGGCCTTGTGCCGCGAATGAGGGCCTGCGGCCCTCACTTTGCCTGTATCAGTCTTCCAGCAGCTCTTCGGCGGTACCCAGGATGTTCTCCAGGGTGAAGCCGAACTCTTCGAACAGGGCAGAGGCCGGGGCCGACTCACCGTAGGTGGTCATGCCGATGATACGACCTTCCAGGCCGACGTACTTGTACCAGAAGTCGGCATGGGCAGCTTCGATGGCGATGCGCGCGCCCACTTCCAGTGGCAGTACCGACTGCTTGTAGGCAGCGTCCTGGGCATCGAACACGCTGGTGCACGGCATGGAGACCACGCGGACCTTGCGGCCCTGCTCGGTCAGCTTGTCGAAGGCCTGAACCGCCAGGCCCACTTCGGAACCGGTGGCAATCAGAATCAGCTCAGGCTCGCCAGCGCAGTCCTTGAGGATGTAGCCACCGCGGCTGATGTCGGCGATCTGCTGGGCGTCGCGGTCCTGGTGCTGCAGGTTCTGGCGCGAGAAGATCAGCGCCGATGGGCCGTCGTTGCGCTCCAGGGCGTTTTTCCAGGACACGGCCGCTTCGACCGCGTCGGCTGGGCGCCAGGTGTCCAGGTTCGGCGTGCTGCGCAGGCTGGTCAGCTGCTCGATCGGCTGGTGAGTCGGGCCGTCTTCGCCCAGGCCGATGGAGTCGTGGGTGTAGACGTGGATCACGCGCTGCTTCATCAGGGCCGACATGCGCACTGCATTGCGGGCGTATTCCATGAACATCAGGAAGGTCGCGCCGTAAGGCACCAGGCCGCCGTGCAGGGCAACGCCGTTCATGATCGCGGTCATGCCGAACTCGCGCACGCCGTAGTACACGTAGTTGCCGCTGGCGTCATGGGCTTCGACGCCCTTGCAGCCTTTCCACAGGGTCAAGTTGGAACCGGCCAGGTCAGCCGAGCCGCCGAGGAACTCAGGCAGCAGCGGGCCGAAAGCGTTCAGGGCATTCTGGCTGGCCTTGCGGCTGGCGATAGTCTCGCCTTTGGCAGCGACTTCATTGATGTAGGCCTGGGCCTTTTCCGAGAAGTCGGCCGGCAGCTCGCCGCTGTCACGGCGCTTGAACTCGGCAGCCAGCTCCGGATGCGCCTTGGCGTAGGCGTCGAAGCGCTGGTTCCACTCGGCCTCAGCCTTGGCACCGGCGGCCTTGGCGTCCCACTCGGCATAGATGTCGGCCGGGATTTCGAACGGGCCGTGGTTCCAGTTCAGTGCTTTGCGGGCCAGGGCGATTTCGTCGTTGCCCAGCGGGGCACCGTGGCAGTCTTCCTTGCCCTGCTTGTTCGGCGAGCCGAAGCCGATGATGGTCTTGCAGCAGATCAGGGTCGGCTGCTCGCTCTTGCGCGCGGTCTCGATCGCCATCTTGATTTCTTCGGCATCGTGGCCGTCGACGTTGCGGATCACCTGCCAGTTGTAGGCTTCGAAACGCTTGGGCGTGTCATCGGTGAACCAGCCTTCGACTTCACCGTCGATGGAGATGCCGTTGTCGTCGTAGAACGCGATCAGCTTGCCCAGGCCCAGGGTGCCAGCCAAAGCGGCGACTTCGTGGGAGATGCCTTCCATCATGCAGCCGTCGCCGAGGAACACGTAAGTGTTGTGGTCGACGATGTTGTGGCCGTCACGGTTGAACTGCGCGCCCAACACTTTCTCGGCCAGGGCAAAGCCCACGGCGTTGGCCAGGCCTTGGCCCAACGGGCCGGTGGTGGTCTCGACACCCGGGGTGTAGCCGTATTCCGGGTGGCCCGGGGTACGGCTGTGCAACTGGCGGAAGGCCTTGAGGTCGTCGATCGACAGGTCGTAGCCGGTCAGGTGCAGCAGCGAGTAGATCAGCATCGAGCCGTGGCCGTTGGACAGCACGAAGCGGTCACGGTCGGCGAAGCTCGGGTTGCTCGGGTTGTGCTTCAGATAGTCGCGCCAAAGCACTTCGGCGATATCCGCCATGCCCATAGGGGCACCTGGGTGGCCGCTGTTGGCCTTTTGCACGGCATCCATGCTGAGTGCACGAATGGCGTTGGCACGTTCACGACGGCTGGGCATCGCTGATCTCCTGGGGCTTGAATAAGTAGTGAAACGAAAAAAGGCGGCCATTTTCGCCCACTGGGGGGGCTGGGGGCAAACATTAAAGCTGCGAGCGGCAAGCTTTAAGCTGCAAGCGAAAGCAGACCCGCGCGCGGAACGCTCTATTCTTGCAGCTTGAGCCTTGCGGCTTGCAGCTCATCGCCAATATCAAAACTTTTTGATATTGGTCTTGCGGGGGCAACGATGCCTGTCTAGACTGCCGCCCCATGAACCTCCGTGCGCAATCGATCCCCGAGCGAAGCGACACACTGGCTGCCCTGTGCAAAGCCAGTGGCGATGCGCTGCGCCTGAATGTCTTGCGTGCGCTGGCCAGCGATTCGTTTGGCGTGCTGGAATTGGCGCAAATCTTCGACATCGGCCAGTCCGGCATGAGCCATCACCTCAAGGTACTGGCCCAGGCCGAGCTGGTGGCTACCCGCCGCGAAGGCAACGCCATCTTCTACCGCCGCGCCCTGCCCGACAGCCTGCGCCTTGGCGGGCGCCTGCACACGGCGCTGCTCGAGGAGGTCGACGACCTGACCTTGCCACCGGCGGTACAGGCACGTATCGCCCAGGTGCAGCAGCGCCGTGCGGCCACCAGCCAGGACTTCTTCCAGCGCGTGGAAGAAAAATTCCGCGCCCAGCAAGACCTGATCGCCGGCCTGCCGCAGTACCGCGAAAGCCTGCTGGCCATGCTCGACAAACTGAATTTTGGCCCGGCTGCCAGTGCACTGGAGGTAGGCCCCGGCGACGGCGGCTTCCTGCCGGACCTGGCGCGGCGCTTCGGCACGGTGACCGCGCTGGACAACAGCCCGACCATGCTCGAGCTGGCCCGCCAGGTCTGCCAGCGTGAAGGCCTGGACAATGTGAACCTGCAGTTGGCCGATGCACTGGATGCAACGGATGTGGCAGCCGACTGCGTTGTGCTGAACATGGTCCTGCACCATTTCAGCGACCCGGCCCTGGCCCTGCGCCTGCTGGCCAAACGGGTGAAAGCGGGCGGCAGCCTGCTGGTCACCGAACTGTGCAGCCATGACCAGGGGTGGGCGCGGGATGCCTGCGGCGACCTCTGGCTGGGCTTCGAACAGGACGACCTGGCCCGTTGGGCCAACGTTGCCGGGCTGGTCCCCGGGGACAGCCTCTACGTGGGCTTGCGTAACGGTTTCCAGATACAGGTCCGCCACTTTCAGCGGGCGACTGGCGACATACACCATCGGTAAATTTTAGGAACCCTTCGAGATGAGCGAATACTCCCTTTTCACCTCCGAGTCCGTGTCCGAAGGGCATCCGGACAAGATCGCCGACCAGATTTCGGACGCTGTCCTTGATGCCATCATCGCTCAGGACAAATACGCCCGCGTAGCCTGCGAAACCCTGGTCAAGACCGGTGTCGCCATCATCGCCGGCGAAGTGTCCACTTCCGCCTGGGTCGACCTCGAAGAGCTGGTACGCAAGGTCATCATCGACATCGGCTACAACAGCTCCGACGTCGGCTTCGACGGCGCCACCTGCGCCGTGATGAACATCATCGGCAAGCAGTCGGTAGACATCGCCCAAGGCGTCGACCGCTCCAAGCCGGAAGACCAGGGCGCTGGCGACCAGGGCCTGATGTTCGGCTACGCCAGCAACGAAACCGACGTGCTGATGCCGGCCCCGATCTGCTTCTCGCACCGCCTGGTCGAGCGCCAGGCCGAAGCGCGCAAGTCCAAGCTGCTGCCGTGGCTGCGCCCGGACGCCAAGTCGCAGGTCACCTGCCGCTACGAAAACGGCAAGGTGGTCGGTATCGATGCCGTCGTCCTGTCCACCCAGCACAACCCTGAGGTGTCGCAAAAAGACCTGCAGGAAGCGGTGATGGAGCTGATCGTCAAGCACACCCTGCCGGCCGAGCTGCTGCACAAGGGCACCCAGTACCACATCAACCCGACCGGCAACTTCATCATCGGTGGCCCGGTGGGTGACTGCGGCCTGACTGGCCGCAAGATCATCGTCGACTCCTACGGCGGCATGGCCCGTCACGGTGGTGGCGCGTTCTCCGGCAAGGACCCGTCCAAGGTCGACCGTTCGGCCGCCTATGCCGGCCGCTACGTGGCCAAGAACATCGTTGCTGCCGGCCTGGCCGAGCGCTGCGAGATCCAGGTGTCCTACGCCATCGGCGTGGCCCAGCCGACGTCCATCTCGATCAACACCTTCGGTACCGGCAAGGTCTCGGACGAGAAGATCGTACAGCTGGTGCGCGAGTGCTTCGACCTGCGCCCGTACGCCATCACCAAGATGCTCGACCTGCTGCACCCGATGTACCAGGAAACCGCTGCCTACGGCCACTTCGGCCGCACGCCACAGCAGAAGACTGTCGGCGACGACACCTTCACCACCTTCACCTGGGAGCGCACCGACCGCGCCCAGTCGCTGCGTGACGCTGCCGGGCTGTAATTTTCCTACAGCGGTAAACGAAAGCCCCTGCCGAGCGATCGGCAGGGGCTTTTGCTTTTCAGGTTTTCGCCGTGAGCGTTGTGACATATCGACTGACAACTGCTCACAGCAACCAGCGCGCTACCTGCCTAGGCTGAAGGCTCCTCCCGCCATGCAAGGATGCTGGCCATGTCGTTCATACTGCTATTTGCACTGCTGCTCTCACTGCAGGCCTCGCTGGCAAAGGCCGCCTCATGCCCCGACTGGCCCATGCAACAAGCCGAAACCGAAGTTGCCCACCTGCGCGACACACTTGCCCAATGGGATGACCACTACCACCGCCAGGGCATCGCGCTGGTGGCAGATGAGCTGTATGACCAAAGCCGACAACGCCTGCACCACTTGCAGCAATGTTTCGGCCTGCTGGCAGGACTTGACCCCCTGGCGACGGCACGTGGCCCGGTTCCCCACCCCATCCCGCATACCGGCGTCGACAAGCTCGCCGACGAGCAGGCCGTTGGCCGCTGGATGGCTGGCAAGACGGGCCTGTGGATACAGCCCAAGGTCGATGGCGTGGCGGTCTCCGCTCGCTATCGGCAGGGGCAGCTGGTGCAGTTGCTGAGCCGCGGTGATGGGGTGCAAGGGCACGACTGGAGTCGCCATATCCCTCGGCTCGGCGCCATCACGCGGCAGCTGCCCCAAGCGCGCGACCTGGTGCTGCAAGGTGAGCTGTACCTGCGCCTGGACGCACATATCCAAGCCCAGGCTGGCAGCGCCAATGCGCGCGGGACCGTGGCCGGGCTGCTCGCCCGCAAGCAGTTCAGCGTGGAACAAGGGGCCGGCATCGGCCTGTTCGTCTGGGACTGGCCACAAGGCCCCGTTAGCCAGGCCGAACGGGTCTCGCAACTGGCGCAACTGGGCTTCCCCGACAGCCAGCGCTACAGCATCGCGATCGACTCCGCCACCCAAGCCGCGCACTGGCGCCAGCACTGGTACCGCTCACCCCTGCCCTTCGCCACCGATGGCGTGATTCTGCGCCAGGGTACGCGGCCGCCCGCCGAGCGCTGGCAGGCCAAGGCCCCTTACTGGCTCGCAGCCTGGAAACACCCTTACGCCCAAGCCCTGGCAGACGTGCGCGAAGTTAGCTTGCGGGTCGGCCGCACCGGGAGGATCACACCGGTGCTGCAGCTTCAACCGGTCAAACTGGACGACCGGCTGATCACCCAGGTAAGCCTGGGGTCACTGGCCCGCTGGCAGCACCTCGACATTGCCCCGGGTGACCAGGTGGCAATCAGCCTGGCAGGGCTGACCATCCCGCGTTTCGAGCGCGTGGTGCATCGCGCGGCCGTGCGCCAGCCGGTGGAGGTGCCGCCGCCAGGGCGCTATCACCCGCACAGTTGCTGGCACGCAGGCGATGGCTGCAACGAGCAGTTCATCGCACGGCTCACATGGCTCAGTGGCAAGCAGGGGCTGGCCATGCCACGCACCGGGCCGGGTACGTGGCGGCGCCTGGTCGATGCGGGGTTGGTTACCTCGACGACAGACTGGCTGCACCTCGATGCCCAGCGCCTGAGTGAGGTGCCAGGTATCAGCGAAGCGACGGCCGCACAGCTGGTGAACAGCTTCGAGGGCGCGCGGTCACAACCCTTTGCCCGATGGCTGCGGGCGCTTGGCGTACCCGCCCCCGGCGGCATGCAACTGGAAGGTGAGTGGGCCCAGCTATCCTTGCGTACTGCCGGTGACTGGCGAGCATTGCCGGGTATCGGCGCCGTACGCGCGCATCAGCTTGAGGCGTTTTTCATGGCCAACGAGGTTCGAGCCATCGCAGTGCGGTTGAACGAGGCCGGCGTCAACGCATTCCAATTCAGCGACAAAGCCCCCGCGCAATGAATTATTACCAAAATCCATGTAAGGAAAGTCTGAATATCGACCAGAAAAAACCAACAAGGGTTTCTAAATAGGCAAAACCAAGGCAGGATTTCCCCCAACTTTTCTGCCCGCCCCGTTCAGGAGGCTTTTCATGAAACGTATTTCGACTCTTTTCCTGCTCGCAACCCTTGGTCTGACCGCTGGCGCCGTGCAGGCCGCCCAGCCGGATGCCGGCCTGACCGGCTGCGACGCCAAACGCAGCGCCATCGAAAACCAGCTGAAGATTGCCCGTGAACATGGCAACAGCGACCAGGTCGCGGGGCTCGAGCAGGCATTGGAAGGCGTAAAAAACTGCACCGATAACAGCCTGCGCAAAGAGCGCGAACAAAAAGTGCTCGATGCACGTCATGAAGTCGCACAGCGCGAAAAAGACCTGAAGAAAGCCGAGAAAAAAGGCGACGCCGAAAAGATAAACAAGCGTAAAGACAAGCTCGCAGAGTCCAGGAAGGAACTGCAGGAAGCAGTGGACGAACTGGACCGCTGACAGGCCCTGCTTATGCTGCCTGCCCTGGCTCCATCAGCGGTTTCCCGGTGATGGAGCCAGGGCATTTACCCTCAATGATTGCGAAACTCGGTATGACAGGCCTTGCATGCTGCCTCGACCTTGTCCATCGGCCCTTTCAATTGCGCAGCGTCCAGCGGCTGGCCCCGAGTCGCATCGACCAGCTCGCCAGTCACGCCCTCCAGTTGCCGGGCAAGGTCATGGAAACGCGCCTGACGCTCCCACACCTCTGCTCGTGCACTGCTGTCGCCGCCATCGCGCACCTGCGGGAAGTGCTGCCACGGCTGCTGCGACAGGGTGTCGAGCTTCACGGCCCCCTCGGCAAACTTCACCCCGTCGAAGGGCAAACGACCGCGCAACATGCCGCCCAGGTCTTCGCTGGCCTTGAGCATGTCCTTGAAGATCACCTTACGCTTGCCCAACGGCGAATTCGGGTCAACACGGTCACAGGCATTCAGGGCCAGGGCTGCGAGCAGAACAACGGTCAATCGCTTGAACATCACGGTCACTACGGCCTACGAAAATGGGCAGCCAGTATCGCTGCCCAGGGGCCAAACACCAATAGCCACATAAAAAACAGGGGCGAATATTCATCTTCGCCCGTGACAGGAAGCCCCACATGAAATCTGCCCTGCGCCACCTGGCCTGGACACTCCCGGCGCTGGCCCTGCTGGCCGGCTGCAACGGCGGCGAAAGCGCCAAGCCAGAGCCCCATGCCATTGCCACCTATGCCAACGCCACCTGGCAGGACCTGCCCAGCGTCAGCGACGCCGACCTGGTTGCCGGCTTCCACGCGTGGCGTAATGGTTGCGAGAAGCTCAAGCGCGACACAGTCTGGGCCGCCACCTGCGAGGCCGCTGCCAGCGTGCCCGACGATGCCCTGCAGATACGCGCTTTCCTGCAGCAGAACCTGCAGGTCTATGGCCTGCGCTCGGCCGAAAACAATGCCAACGGCCTGATCACCGGTTACTACGAGCCGGTCTACCCCGGCAGCCTGAAGCCTACCGAGGCCAACCACGTCGCAGTTTACGGCGTGCCCGACGACATGATCGTGGTCGACTTGGCCAGCGTGTACCCAGAGCTCAAGGGCAAGCGCTTGCGTGGGCGCCTGGACGGCCGCGTGCTCAAGCCTTACGACACCGCCGAGGTGATCAACCGTGAGGGCGTCAAGGCACCGGTGCTGGCCTGGCTGACCGACCCGATGGACCTGCAGTTCCTGCAGATCCAGGGTTCGGGCCGGGTACAACTGGAAGATGGCCGCCAACTGCGCCTGGGCTACGCCGACCAGAACGGCCACCCCTATCGGCCGATAGGCCGCTGGCTGGTGGAGCAGGGCCAATTGAAGAAGGAAGAGGTGAGCATGGGCGCCATTCACGCCTGGGCCCAGGCCAACCCACAGCGAGTACCGGAATTGCTCGCCAGCAACCCCAGCTACGTGTTTTTCAGCACCCGCCCCGACAGCAACGAAGGCCCGCGCGGCTCGCTCAATGTGCCATTGACGGCCGGGTACAGTGTGGCAATCGACCGCAAGGTGATTCCGCTGGGCAGCCTGCTCTGGTTGTCGACCACGCGCCCGGACGGTACGCCGGTGGTGCGGCCGGTAGGCGCTCAGGATACGGGCGGAGCCATTGCTGGCGAAGTGCGTGCGGACCTGTTCTGGGGCACCGGGCCTGAGGCAGGCGAGCTGGCCGGTAACATGAAGCAGCAGGGGCAGATCTGGATGTTGTGGCCCAAAGGCAAACCGCTGCCTGAAGTGCCGAAAGTCCTTTGATACGGTGCTGAATGCTTCGCGGATAAAACCGCCCCCACAGGGATCGCAATGGCCCCTGTGGGGGCGGGTTTACCCGCGAAAAGAGCGACGATTCAGGCCGAAACGACGAAGAACGACACGATCAGCGCCAACCCGGCAAACCACACCAGCGAGCGCAACGCCGCCCAGTCCGCCAGGTAGCAGATGATGTAGAGCAGCCGACTGGTGATGTACATCACGCCCAGCACGTCCTGCGTCACTTGTTCGGCATTGCCGACGATATCGGCCACCAGCACGGCCGCCGCAAATGCCGGAAACGCCTCGTAGCTGTTCTGCTGCGCGGCGTGGGCACGGCGCGGCAGGCCCGATAGCGTATCGAGGAAGGCGCGCGGGTCGTGATTGTCCTTGAGGCCGAAACGGCCACTGCTCACCTTGGCGATCAACGCACAAAGCGGCGGCAGTGCCAGCGCGATCAGGATGCACCACAGGGCAACGGTCATGGACAGGACTCCTTGTTCAATAATCGGGTTAGAGCTTCATTACCAGCATGCCTGCCAGCACCAGCCCGCAAGCTAGGAGTCTTGGCCCGCCAAAAGGTTCTTTGAGGTAGCGCATGCCAAACAGCACCACCAGAATTACGCTCAACTCTCGCAACGCTGCCGCTTCAGCCACCGACCCCAAGTGCATGGCCCACAGCACCAGGGCATAACTGAACAACACGCAAAACCCTACGGCCAACCCCAGCCGCCATTGGGTTCGCCAGAACAGCACGAAGGGTGCCCGCCGCGCCACACTGGCCAGCAGCGGGAAGGGCCAGGCGCTGAGCAAGGTCAGCCATACCAGGTAGTCCCACGGCTTGCCCCACAGCCGCACCGCCTGCCCATCGAACCAGGTGTAGCAACCGATGCACAGGCCAATCAGCGCCACTACCGGCAACATCGACCACGGCAGGCGATCACCCCCTCCCCCCTGCCAGAGCAGGCATGCCATGCCGCAAGGGATGAGCAGGATGCCGATGATCTGCTGCTGGCTCAGTGACTCCCCGGCAAACGCCAGGGTCAGCCCCAGCACCACCAACGGCGACAAGCCACGCATCAGAGGATAGACCAGCCCCAGGTCACCGACCCGATAGGCCTGGATCAGCAGGAAACGGTACAGCTGCTCAGCCAGCGCCGAGGCGATCAGCCAGGGCCAGATTTCAGCGGGGGGCACCTCGACGAAGGCGACGGCGAGCACTGCGAAGGCCAGTGCGACGGTGTCCATGCTGGCGATCACCAACAGGCGCTCGCCGCTGAATTTGATCAGGGTGTTCCAGGTCGCATGCAGCAAGGCGGCGACCAGTACCAGGGAAGTTGCCAACACGCCGTGAGGTCCTTGTGACGTTATTGAGGCCTGAATATATCGCCTTCAGAAGGGCGCAGTCTGGCATTTGCATGGCGAAAGTGCTTCAGCGCTTTGACATCGAGTGCCGCGCGGGCGGCGCTCGATCTCCCAGGCGCAAAAAGCCCTAAAGGCATGCACCTGACAGCCCCAATACGCCCTAAACCCAACACATCCGGAACGATTCCAACAATTCCGGTCAAATCGTGTGTCCCGAACCCCTCGCCAGGTCATCAAAGAACTGCCCGAGCCATTCGGGTACGACTTGGAAGCCACTGTTACAGGATTCGGGATGCTTGAATTAGTTGCCGCGTTTATCTGCCTCACCACCCTCCTCACCTACGTCAACTACCGCTTCATCGGCCTGCCACCCGCCATTGGCGTGATGGTCACCGCGTTATTGTTCTCCCTGATGCTGCAGGGCCTGAGCCTGATCGGCTTCCCTGGCCTGGAAGAACGCGTCGAAGGCCTGATGAACCAGATCGACTTCAACGATTTGCTGATGCACTGGATGCTGGCGTTCCTGCTGTTCGCCGGCGCCTTGCACGTCAACCTCTCGGACCTGCGCAGCTATCGCTGGCCGATCGGCCTGCTGGCCACTATCGGCGTGCTGATCGCAACCGTGGTCATCGGCTACCTGTCGCATTGGGTGTTCGCGATGTTCGGCTGGCAGGTGCCGCTGATCTATTGCCTGCTGTTCGGCGCGCTGATTTCGCCCACCGACCCGATTGCCGTGCTCGGCGCATTGCGTACCGCCAATGCATCCAAGCCACTGAAAACCACCATCGTCGGCGAATCGCTATTCAACGATGGCACCGCAGTCGTGGTATTCACCGTGCTGCTGGGCATCATCCAGCTGGGCGAAACCCCCAGTGCCTACGACACGGCGGTGCTGTTCGCCCGTGAGGCCATTGGCGGCGTGGTATTCGGCGGCCTGATCGGCTACGCCACCTACCGCATGATCAAGAGCATCGAACAGTACCAAGTCGAGGTCATGCTGACCCTGGCACTGGTCATCGGTGGCTCGGCGATGTGCTACGAGCTGCACGTCTCGGCGCCGATCGCCATGGTGGTGGCCGGCCTGATCATCGGCAACATGGGGCGCAACCTGGCGATGAACGATATGACCCGTCGTTACATGGACGGTTTCTGGGAGTTGATCGATGACATGCTCAACGCCTTGCTGTTCGCGCTGATCGGCCTGGAGCTTCTGCTGCTGCCGTTCAACTGGATGCACCTGGCGGCCGGTAGCGTGCTGGCGTTGGCGGTACTGCTGTCGCGGCTGTTGACCGTGGCCCCGGCAATCGTGCTGCTGCGGCGCTGGCGCCCGGTCCCCAAAGGCACTGTGCGGGTGCTGACCTGGGGTGGTTTGCGCGGTGGGGTTTCGGTGGCCCTGGCGCTGTCGCTGCCGCTGGGCGAAGAGCGTGACCTGCTGCTGTCGATCACCTATATCGTGGTGCTGTCGTCGATCCTGGTGCAGGGGCTGAGCATTGGCCGCGTGGTGCGCAAGGTCAGCGCCCAACCCTGAAAAACCACGGGGCCGCTTTGCGGCCCCCGGGTTTTCACTCCACCGCAGAATCCGGGAACTGGTCCTGCACGTACTTGATCTCGGTCCGCCCATGCGCCGCTGGCTGGCCATCTTCACCCAAGTTGACGAAGACCATCTTGTCGACCGTCAGGATGCTCTTGCGGGTGATCTTGTTACGCACCTCGCACTTGAGGGTGATCGAGGTACGGCCAAACTCGGTTGCGGTAATACCCAGCTCGATGATGTCGCCCTGGCGCGATGCACTGACGAAGTTGATCTCCGACATGTACTTGGTCACCACACGCTGGTTGCCCAGCTGAACGATGGCGTAGATGGCCGCCTCCTCGTCGATCCAGCGCAACAGGCTGCCACCGAACAGGGTGCCATTGGGGTTGAGGTCTTCGGGTTTTACCCATTTGCGGGTGTGAAAGTTCATCTGTACTCCTGACCTGCTTGGCTAACGTGTACTCATGATGGCAGAGCCGCCGTCACCGCTCCATTGAACATCGACTATCGTCTCGATTAATCGACAGAAAACCTTGGGCGAAGGTCCCGGTCACGGCTATAATCTGTGCCGTTTTACATGGCCACCCGCCGCGGGGCCATGCCCGCCACCTGTCCGAGGGGCGCTGCAGCAGGCTAGGCCTGTCAGGCTCGGATGGGGCGTTGTCCGCTTCTGCGGACGCTCAACGCACAACGGCGCCCATTCGCACACTACGAATGGAGGCTCTCATGAGCGCTGTAAACACGCCTGCTGGTTTTACCGATTTCAAAGTCGCTGACATCTCCCTGGCCGCCTGGGGCCGTCGCGAAACCATCATCGCCGAATCGGAAATGCCTGCACTGATGGGCCTGCGCCGTAAGTATCTCGCCGAGCAACCGCTCAAGGGCGCGAAGATCCTGGGCTGCATCCACATGACCATTCAGACCGCCGTGCTGATCGAAACCCTGGTTGCCCTGGGTGCCGAGGTGCGCTGGTCGTCCTGCAACATCTTCTCCACCCAGGACCAGGCCGCTGCCTCCATCGCCGCCGCCGGTATCCCTGTGTTCGCCTGGAAAGGTGAAACCGAGGAAGAGTACGAGTGGTGCCTGGAGCAGACCATCCTCAAGGATGGCCAGCCATGGGACGCCAACATGATCCTCGACGACGGCGGCGACCTGACCGAGCTGCTGCACAAGAAATACCCGGCCGTGCTGGACCGCGTCCACGGTGTGACAGAAGAAACCACCACCGGCGTGCACCGCCTGCTGGACATGCTGGCCAAGGGCGAGCTGAAAGTCCCGGCGATCAACGTCAACGACTCGGTCACCAAGAGCAAGAACGACAACAAGTACGGCTGCCGTCACAGCTTGAACGACGCCATCAAGCGCGGCACCGACCACCTGCTGTCGGGCAAGCAAGCCCTGGTGATCGGCTACGGTGACGTGGGCAAGGGCTCGGCCCAGTCCCTGCGTCAGGAAGGCATGATCGTCAAGGTCACCGAAGTCGACCCGATCTGCGCCATGCAGGCATGCATGGACGGCTTCGAGCTGGTCTCGCCGTTCATCGACGGCATCAACGATGGCAGCGAAGCCAGCATCGACAAGGCCCTGCTGGGCAAGATCGACCTGATCGTCACCACCACCGGTAACGTCAACGTCTGCGACGCCAACATGCTCAAGGCCCTGAAAAAGCGCGCCGTGGTGTGCAACATCGGCCACTTCGACAACGAGATCGACACCGCCTTCATGCGCAAGCACTGGGCCTGGGAAGAGGTCAAGCCGCAGGTACACAAGATTCACCGTACCGGCGCTGGCGATTTCGACCCGCAAAACGACGACTACCTGATCCTGCTGGCCGAAGGCCGCCTGGTGAACCTGGGTAACGCCACCGGTCACCCAAGCCGCATCATGGACGGTTCGTTCGCCAACCAGGTGCTGGCCCAGATCTTCCTGTTCGAGCAGAAGTACGCCGACCTGTCGGCCGAGAAGAAAGCCGAGCGCCTGACCGTTGAAGTGCTGCCCAAGAAACTCGACGAAGAAGTGGCCCTGGAAATGGTCCGCGGCTTCGGCGGCGTCGTCACCAAACTGACCGCGCAGCAAGCCGAATACATCGGTGTGACTGTCGAAGGCCCGTTCAAGCCGCACGCCTACCGCTACTGATAAGCGGCAAGCTTGAAGCTGCAAGCGGCAAGAAAAGGCGCCCCGTGCCGCTGTCGCTTGTGGTTCATGCACTAACGATCTTGAACGATGCCAAGCCAGATCGGCCATCACCGATCTGGCTTTTACTTGCAGCTTGCCGCTAGCAGCTTGCTGCTTGAGGAAAGAGTGATGTCACAAGAACGCCGCTACAGCTTCGAATTCTTCCCGACCAAGACCGATGCCGGTCACGAAAAGCTGATGGGCGTTGCCCGCCAGCTGGCCACCTACAACCCGGACTTCTTCTCCTGCACCTACGGTGCCGGCGGCTCTACTCGCGACCGCACGCTGAACACCGTGCTGCAGCTGGAAAGTGAAGTGAAGGTACCTGCAGCGCCGCACCTGTCGTGCGTTGGCGATAGCAAAGAAGAGCTGCGCAGCCTGCTGGCCGAATATAAGGCAGCGGGCATCAAGCGTATCGTCGCCCTGCGCGGCGACCTGCCCTCGGGCATGGGCATGGCCAGCGGCGAGCTGCGCTATGCCAGCGACCTGGTCGAGTTCATCCGCCAGGAAACCGGTGATCACTTCCACCTGGAAGTGGCCGCCTACCCCGAGATGCACCCGCAGGCGCGTAACTTCGAGATCGACCTTGCCAACTTCGTGCACAAGGTCAAAGCCGGTGCCGACAGCGCCATCACCCAGTATTTCTTCAACGCCGACAGCTATTTCTACTTTGTCGAGCGTGCGCAGAAACTGGGCGTCGAGATCCCGGTGGTGCCCGGCATCATGCCGATCACCAACTACAGCAAGCTGGCACGCTTCTCCGACGCCTGTGGCGCCGAGATCCCGCGCTGGATCCGCAAGCAACTGGAAGCCTATGCCGACGACACCGCCAGTATCCAGGCATTCGGCGAAGAAGTGATCACCCGCATGTGCGAACAGCTGCTGCAAGGCGGCGCACCGGGCCTGCACTTCTATACGTTGAACCAGGCCGAAGCGAGCCTCGCGATCTGGAACAACCTGAAGCTGCCTCGCTGAAACTTCTTGGCAATATCTGCTTAAGAAATGATTAAGGCTTTGGTCATAGACTAAGGCCTTATTTATTTTCGGGTTAAACAGGTCTTGCCTGACATGCAGCATCCCCAGCCATCGCGCCCTCAGCTCGTCTACCTGGCTTTCGGCCCGGCCACCTACCATCAGGAAGCCTGCTTCAGCATCGTCAGTGCCCTTGCCCACCTGGGCCGGTCGGCAGACGAGGCCCTGGACATCCAGGTCTACACCGACAACCCAGCGCCGTATGCCAAGCTGCCAGTCACGGTGCATCTGCTCGACGAAGCCACGCGCACAGCGTGGAATGCGCCCCACGGTTATCACTTTCGCAGCAAGCACGTGCTGCTCCGCCAGGTACTCGAGCAGCACCCACTGGCCATACTGATCGATACCGACACCTTCTTCCGGCAATCGCCGATGCGCCTGTTCGAGCGCGTCAAGCCCGGCCAACTGCTGTGCAACGCCATCGGTGGCCGCTACGGCGCCAACCAGAAGTGCCTGCTGTACAAGAACCTGCTGGCCGTTCTCCAGAGCCGAGGCCTGGCCGATTGCCAGATGCCGCTGATCAACTCTGGCGTGATCGGGCTCAGCGCCGAAGACGCGCCGACCCTGGACCACTCCATCGCCATGATGGACGAGTTCTACCCACTGGCCCGCGAGGCTTACACCCTGGAGGAGTTCTGCCTGGCGGTGGCGGCCTACCGCAGGCTGAAGGTGGCCGAATGCACCGACGTCATTCACCACTACTGGAGCCGCAAAGCCCAGTTTCGCGCCAAGATCCAGGCCTGGCTACGCAAGCACGGCGATGCGCCGCTTTGCGAGGCGGCGCTGGCCGATGTCGCACGGGTCAACGATCAACTGCCACGGCCGCCAACCCTGCACCGTTTGGGCTACAAGGCACTGAGCCTGACCCTGCCCCGAAACGAGCGGCAGTTTGCCCGCGAATTGCTTTACGGCAGCTACCCCTACCCCAATGAATTCGACCGCGCCTGTGCATCGGCCTGGTGGGACAAAGCCTTGGAAAACTTCAATGCGCGCCACGGCCGCATCGAGCCCGAGCAGTTGCGCCAGTGTCTGCGCCACCCGGGCTTGCGCCTGTCGCTGGGGGCGCGGCGCAAGGATATCGAAGCGCACCTGTTAAGCTCGGCGCAGGCCTGAACAGCCTCCTCTTACTGGCCTTGAGCAGGCCGAGCGCGTAATCTGCGGCCCATGTCCGCCATCATCCGCCTCTTCTGGATCCTGCTGCTCGCCTGCCTGAGCCCGTTGGCCCTGGCCGAACGCTTGCGCCTGGTGTCCGACGACTGGGCGCCATATGTCTACCAGCAGAAAGGCCAGCCCCGAGGTATCGATTACGAGGTCACCACCCAGGTCTTCAAGCGCTTGGGTGTAGAGGTGGAATGGCAATTTCTGCCCTGGAAGCGCTGCCTGGCGATGATCGAGCAAGGGCTGGCGGACGGTATTGTCGATATCTTTCAGATCGACGCGCGCAGGCCTTTTCTGATCTACCCGTCGGAGCCCATGTCGGATGTCGAGTTCGTGCTGTTTCAGGCCCGCAGCCGTCGGCACGCAGTGACCGGCCTGAATGACCTCGCTGGCCTCAGCGTAGGCACATCGCCCGGCTATATCTACGGCGCGGCCTTCAACGACTCGCCCCGTTTCCGACGCGAAGCAGCCCCCACCCATGAAGCCAACTTCGGCAAGTTGATGCTTGGCCGTATCGATCTGCTGATTACCGACCGCAGGGTTGGCCGCTACCTGATGCGTCAACTGGGCCTGGAACAGCAGGTCGAAGAACTGCCGCTGCTGATCAGCCGACAGACGCAGTACCTGGGGCTGACCCGTAAACCTGGGCGCGAAGCATTGGCCCAGGCGTTCGCTGAAGAATTGCAGCGCTTCAAGCAAGAACCCGCCTATGCCGCCATCAACAACCGTTACACAGGCGACATCGGAAACATTCTCAACGCCGTTGAGCAGCAGGAAAGCAGCACGCCGCGATAGCTCTGTTATACTCGGGCCTTCCCGCCAGGCTTACGCCCGGACGCTCGGCCTAGCAACAGGCATCCCGATCGGCATCGACGCCCTACCGCGTCAGCCCTCCGCTTCCTGGATGTGCAGTGAAAGCCAAGCTGGACCGGACGCGATCGCATCTCACCGATGCCCGTCGCGCCAGGCAGAACATCCCAACGGGCCCAGCCCACACGAGAACAGGATCGCCCATGTCCTTTGCTTCCCTCGGTCTCTCCGAGGCTCTTGTCCGCGCTATCGAGGCTGCGGGCTATACCCAGCCGACTCCGGTGCAACAGCGGGCTGTTCCCGCCGTGTTGCAAGGCCGCGATCTGATGGTCGCCGCACAGACAGGTACTGGTAAAACCGGCGGTTTTGCCTTGCCGATCCTCGAGCGCCTGTTCCCCGGTGGCCACCCCGACAAGTCGCAGCGCCATGGCCCACGCCAGCCCCGCGTATTGGTCCTGACCCCGACCCGCGAACTGGCGGCCCAGGTGCATGACAGCTTCAAGGTCTATGCTCGTGACCTGCCACTGGTCAGCGCCTGCATCTTCGGCGGTGTCGGCATGAACCCGCAGATCCAGGCCATCGCCAAAGGTGTCGACGTCCTGGTGGCGTGCCCTGGTCGCCTGCTCGACCTGGCCGGTCAAGGCAAGGTTGACCTGTCCCATGTAGAAATTTTGGTCCTCGATGAAGCCGACCGCATGCTCGACATGGGCTTCATCCACGACGTCAAGAAGGTCCTCGCCCGACTGCCGACCAAGCGCCAGAACCTGCTGTTCTCGGCCACCTTCTCCAAAGACATCACCGACCTGGCCGACAAGCTCCTGCACAACCCGGAGCGCATCGAAGTCACGCCGCCCAACACCACGGTCGAACGCATCGAGCAGCGTATCTACCGCCTGCCCGCCAGCCACAAGCGTGCACTGCTGGCACACCTGATCACCCTGGGTGCCTGGGAACAGGTATTGGTGTTCACCCGTACCAAGCACGGCGCCAACCGCCTGGCCGAGTACCTGGAAAAGCACGGCCTGACCGCCGCCGCCATCCACGGCAACAAGAGCCAGAACGCTCGCACCAAAGCCCTGGCCGACTTCAAGGCCAATGCCGTACGGGTGCTGGTTGCCACCGACATCGCCGCCCGCGGCCTGGACATTGATCAGTTGCCCCACGTGGTCAACTTCGAGCTGCCCAATGTCGAAGAAGATTACGTGCACCGTATCGGCCGTACTGGCCGTGCAGGCCGTTCGGGTGAGGCTATTTCCCTGGTCTCGCCAGACGAAGAGAAGCTGCTCAAGAGCATCGAGCGGGTCACCAAGCAGAAGATTGCCGATGGCGACCTGATGGGCTTTGATGCAAGCCAGGTGGAAGCCGAGAAGCCTGAAGTACGCGAACGCCCGCAGAACACCGGCCGTGGCGGTCGCAACCAGCCACGCGGCGAAGGCGGCAAAGACGCCAACGGTGGCCGCAAGGACAAAGGCAAGGATAAAGGCAAGGCCAAGCAGCCCGCTGCCGACAAGCCTGCCGAGAAGGAAAGGTCCGGCGACAAGCCGCAGCAGCGCAAGCCGCGTGACAACAAGCCACGCCAGCAGCAAGCCAGCCAGAACAGCACACCCAAAGCGCCATCTGACCGTGCGCCGGATGAGTTCCTGGATGACGAAGTCGACAACTTCGGCAACCGCGCCGACTACGTCAGCCCGTACCAGGGCAAGAACCAGGGGCGTAACCGTCGTCCTGGTGGTGGTGGTGGCGCTGGTACTGGCGCAGGCCAAAGCCAAGGTGCTGCCCAGCGCAGCAACGGTGGTGGCGGTGGCCAAGCTCGCAATGGCGCCCAGCCACGCAGCACCAGCGGCGAGAAGCGCCCGCCGCGCAACAACAACGGTGGCGGTGCACGCCGTGATGGCGGTGGCGGTGGCCGCGGTCGCCCGGCTCGCGATGATGCTGCCCGTCAGGAACCTGCAGTACGCAGCTCGCGTGAGCCGCAGAACCAGCCGGTGATCATCCGCAAGGAATCCAAGCTCGACCGTTACCCGACGCCTGAGCAACTGGACGATCTGCCAAGCCGCCCACGTGGCGAGCGCCCGGCGCTGCTGACTCGCAACCGCTGATCGTAAAAAGCTGGGGCCGCTGCGCGGCCCTTTCACGGCAAAAGGCCGCTCTGTGTAGGAGCGGCCTCGTGTCGCGAAAGGGCCGCACAGCGGCCCCAGCTTTTTCAGCTACAACACATTACTTCTGCTTCACGCCTTCAAGGCTGATATCCAGGTCCACGGTCTGCGAAGTCGCGCCTGGCCCCTTGATGCCAAAGTCATTCAGGTTCAGCGTCGTGGTGGCGTTGAAGCCAGCACGCTCGCCACCCCATGGGTCCTTGCCTTCACCGTTGAAGGTGGCTTTGAAGGTGACCGGCTTGGTCACGCCGTGCAGGGTCAGGTCACCGGTCACGTCAGCGGTCTTGTCACCGGTCGATTTGACGGCAGTGGAAACAAACTTGGCGTCTGCAAACTTGCCCACATCGAGGAAGTCTTTGCTGGCGATGTGCTTGTCACGCTCGGCGTGGTTGGACCACAGGCTGGCAGTCTTCACGTCGACGCTGATCTTGCTCGCTTCAGGCTTGGCGCTGTCCCAAGTGAAGTTGCCGTCGAAGTCCTTGAAAGTACCGTGGATGAAGCTGTAGCCCAGGTGGCTGATCTTCCAGTCGACGAACGCGTGCTGGCCTTCCTTGTCGATCTTGTACTCGGCGGCCATGGCGCCAGCGGAGAACAGTGCAGTACCGAGCGCCAGAGCGGCAAAAGTCTTTTTCAACATCCTTTCTATTCCTTGCAATTGAGGTTGAGAGTCAAGCTTTGCGGCCCAGCATACGGGTCAGGGTCGCGTCACGGTCGATGAAATGGTGTTTCAATGCGGCCAGGCCATGAAGCACGGCAAAAATCACCAGGCCCCAGGCCAGCCAAAGATGAATCACACCAGCCAGGTCCGCCTGATCGGGCAGGTCGCTGACCAGTGCCGGTACTTCGAACAGACCGAATACCGGAATACCGACGCCGTCGGCGGTGGAGATCAGGTAACCGGCGATCATCACCGCGAACAGCCCCACGTACAGTGCCAGATGGCCCAGTTTGGCGGCCACGCGGGTGAGTGCCCCGTGGTTGGCCGGCGCCGGCGGTGGCGGGCTGATGAAACGCCAGATCAGACGCAGCAGCATCACACCCAGCAGCATCAGGCCGATGCTTTTGTGCAAGTCCGGGCCAGCTTTGCGCCAAGGGTCGTAGTAGTCCAGACCGACCATCCACAGCCCCAGGCCGAATAGGCCGAAGACTGCCAGCGCTACACCCCAGTGCAGGATGATGCTGACCACGCCGTAGCGAGAAGGTGAATTGCGCAGTTGCATGTTGGCGTGTTTCCCCGTGAAAGCTGTGCACAGACTAACGCGTAACGTATCGAATAAAAGCGGAAAAAATTGCTTCGGATTATCGAGAAATCCGATATGTATTGTGTAAGCTTCCCATTAAGGAAACATTAACGATAGTTGGATTAACGCGGGCCGCCAGTGCCGGCCCTTGAGCCGGCACTGGGAGGAGGTCAGCCTGCCTTGGCCTGGGTATCGGCCACTGGCTTCTTGGCCGGCGCCGATTTTGCCGTGGCCTTTTTAGCCTCGACAGGCTTGTGCGCCTGTTTTGCCGCCGGCTTGTGTGCTGGCGCATGCTTGGCAGGGGTTACCTTGGTTGCGGCGGGCTTGGCGGCAGCAGGCTTGGCCGCCTCTTGCTTGGCCTCAACTGCCGGTGCAACGGGGGTTGGCGCAGCAGGCGCCGGTGCCACTTCGTCGGCCTTGGCAAGCGGCTCGGCTTTCACCTCGGGCTTGTCAGCCCCGCCAAACAGGCGCGAGAAGAACCCTGGCTTGTCCTGCTTGGCCTCATCTTTCAGCGGCTCGGCCTTGGCGGGGGCTTTTTCAGACTTGTCGGTCTTGCCGGACCCGCCACCGAACATGTTCGAGAAGAACCCGCCCTTGTCCTTGGCCGCAGCAGCACCTGCTGCGGCTGCGGCCGCAACCGGCACAGCCTTGGCGGGGTCGAATGACTTGCCGGCCAACAGGTCCTGTGCCTGGCTGGCCGCACGTTGGCCGCTGCGCAGAGCGCCTTCCAGGGTGCCAGGGTAGAGGGCGTCGGTATGCTCGCCGGCAAAGGTGATGCGCTGCACCGGGCGCTCCCACAGGCGCCAGTACTTGCTGATCTGCCCCGGGCCATAGGCCAGGTAGGCGCCGCCCATACCGGCGTCGGTGCTGTAGCGCTTGACCTCGTAGCCGGTGAACGAGCCCCGGGCCTGTGGATAAAACGCGTGCAGGCGGATCAGCACCTGGTCGACCATCTGCTTGTCACCGAACGCCTGCAACAGGCGGGCGTTGTCGCCGGACAGGTTGATCACCACGTTGGCGCCGCCTTTGAGTGCCGGTTCGATCCACAGCATGCCCAGGCCGGCGTTGCTGAAGATTTCGCCAGACATGCGCGCCCGGCTTTCCCACACCGGCTTCTTGAACTTGAGCATCAGCTGGTCGCGCCAGCCATAGTTGGTGCCCTTGATCGCCGCCAGGTGCTGGTTGTCCAGGCCCGGGGTCATCTGGATCTTGGCCAGGGCGCGCAGGGGCACAGCCATGACCAGGTAATCGGCCTGGTAGCCCACGCTGCCCACCTTGACCGTGACGCCGTCCTTGTCCTGGACGATGGCGGTGACCGGCGAGCTGGTCTTGATAGTCTTCAGCTGTTTGACAAAAGCCTGAGCCAGTACCGGGCTGCCACCGGGCAGGCGCGCGGCGCGCAGGTCACGGTCACTGACACCCCGATACACGCGATTCTGCTGGGCGAAGTACAGCAGCGACAGGCGTGACGGCTCATCGTAGCGGCTACGGATCTGCTGGTTGACCAGCTGACGCGCGGTGGCTGGCAGTTGCAGCTTGTCGAGCCAGGTGGAAACGTTGATCTGGTCGAGCGCGAACAATGTGCTGGTCGCCTGGGGGTTCAGCGGGTCGTCGATCGACCGGGCCAGGTCATCGAGGGTTTTCTCATAGCGCTTGAGCGCCTCGGCGGTGGCGGGCTGCTTGGTGGCCAGGTCGGTGGCACTGAAGTATTCACCGTCGATCAGGTAACCCGGCGTGCGCACGAACTCCGGCGCAGGCAGTGTTTCAAGCTTGAAACGGTCGAGGTACTGGTTGAGCACCGGCTGCGCCTTGGCATTGCCGATCCACTCGCTGGTCGCCAGGCCCGAGCGGCCGCCCATGCCCGACTTGGCTTCCAGCAGCGTCACCTGCCAGCCCTTGCTCTGCAGCTCGTAGGCTGCGGTAAGGCCCGCCAGGCCGCCACCCACGACGATGGCCGTGGGCGTTTTGTCCTTCGCCAGCGCGGCGCCGCTGGACACACCGATCAATACCAACGCGCACAGGCGCACCCAAGCAGCAGCCATGTTGGCGAACTCCGAGTCAGACGTTTCAGAAAAAAAGGGAGGCAGAAATGCCCCGAGACAGATGCGTTAAGAATACGTCAGGTCTGCCAACCCTGCCACCACAGCGACATCAAGTCCTTTTGGCAACTGACATTTTTGTCAGTAGCCAGCTCGCACCACGGCAGGTAATGCTGACGCGAATGGCCAAGCGCCCGCCAGGAGGGCCTGCAGATGATCTTCGAGGAGTGTTTCACTCACGTCGCACGGCAATTTCTCTGGCACAAACAAACCTTGTGCACGGCATCTGGCCTCAGTATTCGCGCCAACAGCACATCCTGGACGGGCTTTCACGAAGCGTACAGGGGCGACGATGGCACGGAACTGGTAATTGGCGAAAACAGCGATGTGGATATCACCTTCGCCCAAGAGGTCGAATGCTTGCGACTGGAGTACTACGTGGTCAGCGACTTCCTTTGTGACGACCTGCACATGCTGTTCGATGCCGAAGGCCACGATTACGACCTGGCTGCTCCCGCGCCACGCAACTTCTACTGGATCACGATCGAAGGCAGCGGTTTTACTGACCTGATGCCCGGCCCCATCTCCACACAACCCTATCACCAGGTCATCGACGGGCCTTTCCGGCGTCTGACCATTTCCACCTCGCAGGCCGGCACCGTACATATTCGCAAGCTCGAATGGACCGGCACCCAGCGTCATTGATGAGCAGCGGTTGTCCTGCCCGGCAGCTTTGCTTAGGCTTACGCGGTCCAAGCCAGCAGTGCAGCCAGGAGAAGTACCCATGGGCCTCAACGATCAGTGGATGCAACGTGACCTTAAGGTCCTGTGGCACCCCTGCACCCAGATGAAAGACCACGAGCAGTTGCCGCTGATCCCGATCAAGCGCGGTGAAGGCGTGTGGCTGGAAGACTTCGAAGGCAAACGCTACCTGGACGCCGTGAGCAGTTGGTGGGTCAACGTGTTTGGCCATGCCAACCCGCGCATCAACCAGCGCATCAAGGACCAGGTCGACCAGCTGGAACACGTGATCCTGGCCGGCTTCAGCCACCAGCCGGTAATCGAGCTGTCCGAACGCCTGGTCGCCATGACCCCGGCGGGGCTGGACCGGGTGTTCTACGCCGACAACGGCTCGTCCTGCATCGAAGTCGCGCTGAAGATGAGCTTCCATTACTGGCAGAACATCGGCAAACCCGAGAAGAAACGCTTTGTCACCCTCACCAACAGCTACCACGGCGAAACCATTGCCGCGATGTCAGTGGGCGACGTGCCGCTGTTTACCGAAACCTACAAGGCGCTGCTGCTCGATACCATCAAGGTGCCCAGCCCGGATTGCTACCTGCGCCCCGACGGCATGAGCTGGGAAGAACACTCGCGCAACCTGTTCCAGGCCATGGAGCAGACCCTGGCCGAACACCACGCCAGCATCAGCGCGGTCATCATCGAGCCGCTGATCCAAGGCGCGGGCGGCATGCGCATGTACCACCCGATCTACCTCAAGCTGCTGCGCGAAGCCTGTGACCGCTACGGCGTGCACTTGATCCACGACGAAATCGCCGTGGGCTTTGGCCGCACCGGGACGATGTTCGCCTGCGAACAGGCGGGTATCCGTCCAGATTTCCTGTGCCTGTCCAAGGCACTGACCGGGGGTTACCTGCCGCTGGCGGCGTGCCTGACCACCGACACCGTGTACCAGGCCTTCTACGACGACTACCCGACGCTGCGCGCGTTCCTCCACTCGCACAGCTACACCGGCAACCCGCTGGCGTGCGCCGCCGCGCTGGCGACGCTGGATATTTTCGCGCAGGACAACGTGATCGAGGCCAACAAGCCCCTGGCCGCACGCATGGCCACGGCCACCGCGCACCTGGCCGATCACCCGCATGTGGCCGAGATCCGCCAGACCGGCATGGCCCTGGCCATCGAGATGGTCCAGGACAAAGCTGGCAAGGTCGCCTACCCCTGGCAGGAACGCCGTGGCTTGAAGGTCTTCGAGCACGCCCTGACCCGTGGCGCCTTGCTGCGCCCGCTGGGCAGCGTGGTGTACTTCCTGCCGCCGTACGTGATCACGCCCGAGCAGATCGACTTCCTTGCCGAGGTGGCCAGTGAAGGCATCGACATCGCCACGCGAGACAGCGTCAGCGTGGCGGTGCCGGCCAACTTCCACCCCGATTTCCGCGACCCGGGCTAACCCAACACCACGCATTCCCTGGTAGGAGCGGCCTTGCGTCGCGAAAGGGGCGCGCAGCGGCCCCGGCGATATTTGTTGCGCCACAGAACCTGGGGCCGCTGCGCGCCCCTTTCGCGACGCAAGGCCGCTCCTACAAGGGTCGATGACTTCTTCACTTCCTGAGCTTAACCATGAGACTGTCCCGCTTCTTCATCGACGCTCCCCTGAGCCTTGGCGAGCATGACTTGCCCGAGGCCCAGGCCCATTACATCGGCCGCGTGCTGCGCATGGCCCCGGGCGATGCCGTGCAACTGTTCGACGGCAGCGGCCAGGAGTTTCGCGGCCAATTGCTCGAAGTCGGCAAGAAAACCGTGCGCGTAGCACTGGACCAGACCCTTGCCGGCCAGGCCGAATCGCCGCTGCACATCCACCTCGGCCAGGGCTTGTCCCGTGGCGAACGGATGGATTGGGCGATCCAGAAAGCCACCGAACTGGGCGCCAATGAAATTACCCCGATCGTCAGCGAACGCTGTGAAGTCCGCCTGAAAGACGAACGCGCCGACAAACGCCTGGCCCACTGGCGCCAGGTGGCCATCAGTGCGTGCGAACAGTGCGGCCGGTCGAGCGTGCCGGTGATTCACTCGCCGGTGACACTGGCCGAATGGGTCAAGCACACCGAGGCCGACCTGAAACTGGTGCTGCACCCCGTGGCCGAACCGCTGACCAGCCACGCCACGCCGTCACGCCTGGCCTTCTTGATTGGCCCTGAAGGTGGCCTGAACGACGCCGAAGTCGACCAGGCCAAGGCCGCCGGCTTCCACGCCGCCCGCCTCGGCCCACGCGTGCTGCGCACCGAAACCGCGCCAGTGGTGGCGTTGTCGGTGGCACAGCAGTTGTGGGGCGACTTTTAACCCAGCGCCTAGCGCACGTAGAACGACACGGCAATGAAGTGCATCACACTGCCGGCGATCACGAACAGGTGCCAGATGCCGTGCCAGTGTCGAAAACGGCTGTCGAAGGCAAAGAAGATGATGCCCACCGTGTAGAACACGCCGCCGGCCGCCAGCCAGGCGAAGCCGGCGGTGCCGAGGCTGCGCAGTAGCGGGTCGACCGCCACCAGGACGATCCAGCCCATCACCGCATAGATTATGATGGACAGCACCCGCGCCTCGGAGCGGGGCTTGATCTCCTGCAGCATGCCGATTACCGCCAGCCCCCACACCACCCCGAACAGGCTCCAGCCCCAAGGCCCACGCAAGCTGACCAGGCAGAATGGCGTATAGCTGCCGGCGATCAGCAGGTAGATCGACAGGTGATCGAGCTTGCGCATGATCACCTTCGCCCGCCCGCGCGTGCTGTGGTAGAGGGTGGAGATGCTGTACAGCAGCAGCAGCGTGCCGCCGTAGATGGAGAAACTGACGATCTTCCAGGGGTCGCCCTGCAGGCCCGCGACGACGATCAGCCAGATGGCACCTATGCAGGCCAGGACGGCACCGACCAGGTGGGTCCAGGCGTTGAAGCGTTCACCGTAATACATGCAAACACAGACCTCCTTTGGCGGGCTGGGTTCCTGAGGTGTTCCGTTCGTCCCTCTTCGCGGGGCAAGCCGCTCCCTCAGGTTGGACAAAATGCTGTGCCTGTGGGCGCGGGCTTGCCCCGCGAAGAGGCCCGATCAAACGCCCTATTATCCAGGCTCAGGTTGCAATTGCGCGTCACGCACCAAGCGCTCCAGCGCCACCAGGTCCGGCACCCGCGCCACCTGCTCGCCCACCTGCACCGCTGCCAACTCCAGGCTGCCCAGCGCCACGTCCACGTAATTGAGCTGGCTGTCGAGCTTGCACGAACGCGGGATGTCCTGCAGCAGTACCGCCAGGTAACGCAGCCCGGTATCGCCCAGCGCATTGAGCACCACGATACGTGCCCGCTCACCACACGGGGTATCCCCCCCGCACGCCGCCTCGAAACCGATCAGCGGCAACCGTTGCTGGCGCCAGTCTATCCAGCCCAGGTGCCAGGCAGGCTCGCCACGCTGACACAGCAGGTTGCGCTGGGCGATCAGTTCGGCCACGGCAACATTGGGCAAGACCAAAGTCCGGTCGCCCAAGGGCAGCAACAGGCCGGTCAGGCTGCTGCGCTGGCTGGAGATAAGTTCAAGCATGGGCCTGGCTCCAATGGGCGATGCTCTGCAACAACACAGACTCTTGATAAGGCTTGCCCAGGTACTCGTTGACACCGATGGCCATGGCACGGTCGCGGTGCTTCTGCCCTGTGCGTGAGGTAATCATGATGATCGGCAAGCCCTTCAGGCGCTCGTCACGGCGGATGCGCGTGGCCACCTCGAAACCGTCCATGCGCGGCATCTCGATATCCAGCAGCAACACATCGGGGCGATGCTCTTCCAGCTGCGCCATGGCATCGACCCCGTCCTTGGCCGTCAGTACGTTCATGCCATGACGCTCCAGCAGCCGGCTGGTGACCTTGCGTACCGTCACCGAATCGTCCACCACCATCACCAGCAGTGCCCGTCGCGGCGCCGGGCCGAACAGCTGGCGCTGCGCGTCGCCACCACCCGGCAGGCGCGCCAGGCGCCTTTGCTGACCACGCAACTGGCCAAGCAGGTCGAGAATCAGCACCACCCGGCCGTCACCCAGCAAGGTCGCCCCAGACAACCCGGCAACCGCGGCGAATTGTGGGCCGAGGCTCTTCACCACGATCTCGCGGCTAGGCGACAGGCTGTCGGCCTGGATCGCGAACGACTGTTCCTGGGAATGCACCAGCAGCACTGGCAGCGGCACGCTCTGGCCAAGCAGGCTGGGCCGTGGCAACCCTTGCAGCAGCTCACCCAGGTAGCGCAACGCGTAGGTGTGGCCCGCGTAGACGTACTGCGGGGTATCCAGCTGGTAACAGGCCGCCAGCTCCGCCGGCGGCACGCGGACGATGCCCTCGATGGTATTGAGCGGGATCGCGTATTGGTCCTCGCCCAGGTGCACCATCAGCGCACGGTTGATCGACACGGTGAACGGCAGCCGGATCAAAAAGCGCGCGCCCTTGCCCTGGGCCGACTCGATGGTCATCGAGCCGCCCAACTGTTTGACCTCTTCGTGCACCACGTCCATGCCCAGGCCACGCCCGGAGATCTGGGTGATCTTCTCGGCGGTGGAGAAACCGGGGCGCAGAATGAACTGCAACACCTCGTGGTCGCTCAAGTGCGCCTGCGGGTCCAGCAGGCCACGCTTGATCGCCTTGCGCCGCACCGCCTCCAACGGCACGCCGGCGCCGTCGTCGGTCATCTCGATGACAATGTCGGCGCCTTCGTGCAACAGGTTCAGGTGAATCGTGCCGTGCTCCGGCTTACCCGCCGCCAGGCGCGCTTCGCGGCTTTCCAGGCCATGGTCTACAGCGTTGCGCAGCATGTGCTCCAGGGGCGCCACCATGCGTTCGAGCACGCTGCGGTCCAGCTCGCCCTCGGCATTGCCGACCACCAGCTCGACCTGCTTGCCCAGCTCACTGGCAACCTGGCGCACCACGCGCTGCAAGCGCGGCACCAAGCGTTCGAACGGCACCATCAGGGTGGCGGTCAGGCCTTCTTGCAACTGGCTGTTCACCCGCGCCTGCTGCTGCAACAGGCTATAGGCCTCCTGTGCCCGCTGGGCCAGGGTTTCCTTCAGGTCGAGCAGGTCGGACGCCGACTCGAACAAGGCCCGTGACAGCTGCTGCAACTGCGAGTGGCGGTCCATTTCCAGCGGGTCGAAGTCGTCGTAGGCGTCGCCCTCGAACGCCTGCCGGCTGGAGATTCGCCCCTGGGTCTCGACGTCCAGGCGCAGCAGCTGGTCGCGCATGCGCTCCAGGGTGGTTTCCATTTCGTTGAGGGTGAATTGGGCATCGTTGACCTGCTGCTCGATGCGGCCACGGATGACCGAATGCTCACCGGCCAGGTTGCCCAGGTCGTCGAGCAGTTCGGCATCGACCTTGACCATGTCACCCGCCACCCGCTCCGGTGCCGCCACGGGCGCCTCGAGGGCCGTAGCCTCCTGCGGCCCCTGGCCCGCGGCGCTGTCGGTCAGGGCCGCGCTGCTGAAGTTGCGGATGTAGTCGATCAGCGCCGTGGCCGCGTGCAGCGGCTGCCCCAGGCGCACGGCATCGAGCATGTGCGCCAGGCGGTCATGGCAATTCTGCAACAGGGCAAACAGGGGCGGGCTCGGCGGCAGGCGGCCGGCGGCGAGCAGTTCGTACAGAAATTCCAGTTCGTGGGCCAGGTCGCCGATGGCGGCGATCTCGACCATGCGCGCGCCCCCTTTGAGGGTGTGCAGGTCGCGCAGCAGGTTTTCCACCTCGACGCTGTTGCGCGGGTCAGCCTGCCAGCGCGCCAAGGCCGCCGCAGCGCTCTCGACGATGTCCGAGCTTTCTTCCAGGAAGACGTCCAGCAGCTCCTTGTCGCCTGGGCTGTCAGGCTCCTCGGCCGACACGTCGCCTGCAGCCGGCAGCAACGCAGGGCGCGACAGCCCCAAGCCAAGCTCCATGTCGGGGTGCAGCGGCGTGACCGAATCGATACCTACCAGGCCGGTGGCGTCCGGGGCCAGGGCCTGCGCCAACAGGCTGCGCAAGCTGTCGACCAGTGCTGGCCGGGACGAAATTTCTTGCCCTGCGGCCACTTCGTCGAGCATGTCGAGCAGGGCTTCGTGGCCCGATTGCGCGTGGGCGAAAAAGCGCGGGTCGGCGGCCAGGCTGCCCTCCTCCACGGCGCCATAGACATCGAGCAGGGCCTCGCAGACGTCGTCCATCTGCCACAGGTCGGCCAGGTGCGCCGCATGGCCAAGGCTGGTCAGCTCATCGAGCAGGGTATCCAGGGGCCCGCGTTGGCCCGGCTGCTCCTGCCAACGCGACAGCAACGACTCGGCGTCGAGCAGAATGTCCATGGCCTGGGCCAGGAAGCTGGCGGTCTGCTGCGGGTCGCGCTTGCTGCGCCGCGCATGCTGGGCATCTTCATGCAGGCTGGCCAGGCGCACATCCACCGCCTGGCCGACCTGTTCGATCAAATCGCCAGCGCCGGGGATGGCCGCCAGCGGCGTGCTGTCCAGTTGTGCCAGCCCCAAGTGGAACAGTGAACGCCCCGCTTCCAGCCATTCGAGCTCGGCCACTTGCAGGGGCAACTGGTGGCCCTTGTACTCGCGCGCCAGGCGGTCGAACGCGGTGGCCAGCTCGGCGACCGGCATCACCCCGGCCATCGCAGCACTGCCCTTGAGCGTATGCAGGGCACGCTGCAGGCTGTCGCTGACCGGCGTGTCCTGGCCTTCGGCGCCCTGCAAAAATGCCTCAAGGCTGTCCAGGTGGCCGTGCGCCTCGTTGCGGAAGATATCCAGCAATTGTGGGTCGAGGCCATCGATGTCGGCGGCGGGTGGCGCATCGTTTTCGGCCAGCGCGTGCAGATGCCCGGCCAGTTGCTCGATTTCGGTCAGTTGCGGCAACTGCCCGGCAGCAAAGTCGGACAACAGGTCCGGAAGGTGCACGAACGCCTGCTGCAAGGCCACCACCCCTTCCGGGGTAAGCACGATACGGCCTTCGAGCATGCGGTTGAGCAAGTGCTCCGCGCCCCAGGCCAGTTCCGCCACCGCCTCGGCATGCACCATTCGGCCGCTGCCCTTGAGCGTATGCAGCGCGCGGCGCACCTCCAGCAAGGCATCGCGCTGCTGGTTGTCGGCTCGCCAGCGCAACCAGTGGCGTTCGATTTCCGGCAGCAGCTCACCCGCTTCTTCCAGGAACACTTCGCGCAGCTCGTCATCGATGCCGTCGCCGTTGTCGTCCAGGCCGAGGCCCGTTTCGCTGACCAGGCACGTCACGCCCAGCGCCGCCAGGCTGACACGCGCCATGTCGATGAAGGGCTGGCCATCGGCCAGCGGGTCGGCCACCCGCCATTGCAGATAGCACTCGGCAGCGCTCAGGGCGTCGGCCAGGTGTGCCAGCTCATCGGCCGGTGGTTCGACGTCCAGGTGCTGCAACCAGCGCTGCACGTAGCTCGCGCACCCGGCAAAGACCTCGGCTGGCCCGGGCAGCATCAGCATCGCCAACGCCCCGCGCACCTGCTGCAGCAACCCCGGCAGCGGCTGCAGGCGTTGCCGCGGCCAATCGGACTCCAGGCAATCACCGATCAAGTCCTTGGCCTGCTGCAAGACCGCCAGCGACTCGCTCAGCACCAACTGGCGGATCTCGGCCAGGTCCGAGCCCGGCATGCCGCCCTGGCCGCTTTCTTCCAGCGGGCCGACCATGCCATTGAGCGTCGCCTCCACATACAACAGGGCACCCGCCACATCCATCAATACCGCGTCATCCACCGAGCCCTCGCCCGGTGCCAGGGCCTGCAGCGCCAGCACCTGGTCGATGATCACCCGCCGCGGCTGCTGGAAGCCCAGTACCGCCAGGGTGTCGGCGACATGGCGCAAGGGGGCGAGCAAGGCTTGCGATTGTTCACTGTGCGGCAGGCCGCCACGCACGAACTGGTCCAGGCGCTCCTTGATACGCATCAGGTCGTCGCACAGCGCGCTCACCACCGAGCGCAAGGCATCGCGACCGGGCCCGGCCTGCATCTGCTCCCGCCAGTTGCCCAGCGACAGGTCGAGGTTGGCCAAATCGTCGGAACCGGCAAAGCGCTGCGCCGTGCCGCTGATCAGGCTGGCCTGGGCCAGGGGCTCCACGCCACGGCAGGCGCGCAGTTGGTTGAGCAACGGCAGCATCACCAACGGCAGGTCGTGGCGGGCGCCGCGCAGCCGCTCCAGGTACGACGGCAGTTGCTCCAGGCCTCGGAACAATGCCCCCAGGCAGTCACCCCGAGGGCTGACTTGACCCTCGGCCAAGGCCCGGGCGAACAGCTCCAGCTCTTCGGCCAGGCGCGTCGCGCCGCGCAGTTCGAGCATGCGCAGGCAACCGTGCACCTGGTGCAGGTTGTCGACCACGAACGCCAGCATGGACAAGTCGCCCGGCTCGCCGGCAAAGCGCTCCAGGGCCTGTCGCGCCTGGCCCAGGCAGTCGAGGATGGCGGCCTTGGTCCAGGCCAGCGCTACCGTTTCGTGGCGCTCGGGGCTTACAGCAGCAGAAGCCATGGGCATTCCTCAGCGCGGCTCGGCGGGTGCCGGCAGGGTAAAACCAGAGACCGACCGGCGCATTTCGCTGGCCATGCGTGCCAGGTGGCGGATGCTGTCGGCCGTGGCGCCAGACCCTGCCGATGTCTGTGCGGTGATCTGCTGGATGACCGCCATGGTGTGGGAAATCTGCCCGGCAGAGGACGTCTGCAACTGGGCCGCGTCGGAAATACTGTGGATCAGTTCGGCCAGGGTCTGTGACACCCCTTCGATTTCCGCCAGCGCCACCCCGGCATCCTGGGCCAGGCGCGCGCCGCGTACCACTTCGGCGGTGGTCTGCTCCATGGAGATCACCGCCTCGTTGGTATCGGCCTGAATGGTCCGTACCAGCGCTTCGATCTGTCGCGTGGCCGACGACGACCGTTCGGCCAGCCGCTGCACCTCGTCGGCAACCACCGCAAACCCGCGCCCGGCTTCACCGGCCAGCGACGCCTGGATCGCCGCGTTGAGGGCGAGGATATTGGTCTGGTCGGCAATGTCGTCGATCAGGCTGACGATGTCGCCGATCTCCTGGGAAGATTCCCCCAGGCGCTTGATCCGTTTGGCGGTGTCCTGGATCTGCTCGCGAATGTTGTCCATACCGTTGATGGTGTTGTGCACCACCTCGTTGCCCTTGTTGGCAATCGCCACCGAGCGCTCGGCCACCTTGGCCGACTCGTACGCATGCGCCGAAACCCGGTCGATCGACTCGACCATGTCGCCCACCGCCTCGGACGCCTCGCTGATCTGCTCGGCCTGGTGTTCGGACGCCTTGGCCAGCTGGCGGGCGGTGTTCTGCGTGTCCTGCACGGCAGCGGCCACCTGTACGGCGCTGTGGTTGATGGTGGCGACCAGGTCGCGTAGCTGGTCGACCGAATAGTTGATCGAGTCGGCGATGGCGCCAGTGAAGTCCTCGGTAACCGACACGGTCACGGTCAGGTCGCCATCGGCCAGCTCTTCGATTTCGTCGAGCAGGCGCATGATCGCCTGCTGGTTGCGTTCGTTTTTTTCCGCCGTCTCGCGCAACTGCCGGTTGGTGGTGCGCACCATGACCAGGCCGATCAGGATGATCGAGGCCAGCGCCAACAGGCCCAGGGCGTAGCCACCGACGGTATCGAGGGTGCGCCCGCCGGCCAGGTTCTCGAAGCTGTTGGCCAAGTGCGAGGCCTCATCGAGCAGGGTCTGCGACAGGCTGAAGATGTTGCCCGCCGCTTCGCGCACGCGGAACAGCTCAGGCGATGTTTCGAGGATTTCGTCAACCGAGCCTGCGACGAACTGGAACAGCTCGGCGATTTCGGCCAGCCGCGCCCGCGCATCGGCGTCCTCGACGCGGGTCACCTGGATGGCCGGGTTGCCGCCGAGCATGCCCTCGAGCACCTGGCCAAAGCGCCCGGCATCGCGGCCGAAGGCGTCGGCGGCCTGGGCCGCGGTGTCATCACCGGCCAGCACGGTATTGACCGAGCCGAGGATGCGTTCGGCCAGCAGTAACTGACGCTGGGCCACCACCACCTGGTTGGCCGGGGCGCCGCTCTGCAGCAGGATCTCGACCACTTTTTCGTATTCGACCTGCAATTGCGGCACGGTCTCGGCAAGGGTCGCGGCCACCTGGTGCAGGGACAACACCGTCTGCTCACTGGCCAGAATGGTATCGGTGTTCTTGCGCAGGTTCTCCCAGTCCTGGCGCACCGCCTCCATCTCATCGCGCACCGTGACTGGCGCCGCCGGCAGGCCGGTGGACTTGTCGCCTTCACGCAGGTAGCTCCAGCGCCGTTCGAAATCGTTGCGTGCATCCGACAGCAGCTTGAACGCCAAGGCCTTGCCGGCCGCCGCCTCGGTGGCGTTCTTGGCAATGCGCTGGGACAACACGCGAAGCTCGCCGGCATGGCCGATGTACTGCTTGTCGTAGTTGGACTGGGTGCTCAGGTAGGCAAAATTGGCGAACAGCAGGATGATCGACAGGATCAGGATCAGAAACAGCACGGTGATCTGCGCGATGCTGCGCGTGCGCGGAGCCATGGGCGTTGCGGTAGCACGGGTGGCGGGGTTGTTCACGTTCGCAGGTCCTATAACGCCACATCGAGAAAGCCCGGCGCCTGGGCCAGGGCGAAGGGGCTGAAGATCGCCCAGTTGCGTTCACGCGGGAAGTGCCCCTGCACGAAGCGGGCAGCCGCGCGGATCAATGGCTGCGGCGGTGACAGTTCCAGGCTGCTCAGGGCAAAGTGCTGCAGGCCCAGCACCTCGTCCACCAGCAGGCCGACGAACAAGTCTTCGTGGTCGAGCACCAGCACCCGCCGCTGCTTGCCGGGCGCCGCCGGGCCGAGCCCGAAGAAACTGCTCAGGTCCATGACCGGCAACAACCGCCCGCGCAGGTTGGCCACCCCGCAGACCCAGGGTTGCACCCCCGGCACACGGCTGCTGCGCGGCTCGCGCAGCACTTCGGCGACTTCGCCCATGGGCGCGACGAACCATTGCCCGGCAATGCGAAAGCCGATCCCGCTCCACTGCTGCAGGCGGGTGTCCTGCGGGGGTTGGTCCGCCACCAGCAGGCGGCAGCGCCGGTCGATGTCCAGCAACAACTCGAAGGCGGTCAGCGACGCGCCCTGCGGGCGGGTGGTCAACCCCCCAGCACTGCGTTGAGCTTGGCGATCAGCGCGTCCTCTTCGACCGGTTTGGTCAAAAAGTCGCGAGCGCCCTGGCGGGTGGCCCAGATGCGGTCGGTTTCCTGGTCCTTGGTGGTGACCACGATCACCGGGATGGCACTGGTTTCCAAGTCTTTGCTCAACTGGCGGGTGGCCTGGAAGCCGTTCATGCCGGGCATGACGATGTCCATCAGCACCGCGTCGGGCTTTTCCTGACGCGCCAGGGCCACGCCGTCGGCACCGTTGTTGGCCTTGAGCACCTCGTAACCGTGCTTTTCCAGCCATTCGGTCAATCTGTACATCTCTGTCGGCGAGTCGTCGACAATCAGAACTCGGGCCATGCTGTTTCCCCATCAGGAAAGAAAGACCGCGCCATGGCGGACGCGGTCAGGGTGCGTGTTGTTGGTGTTCGGCAAAACCGGGCACATGGGCCCTGATCGCATCGAGCAGTTCTTCCTTGCTGAACGGCTTGGTGAGGAACTGGTCGGACCCCACCACCCGCCCGCGGGCCTTGTCGAACAGGCCGTCGCGCGACGACAGGAGAATCACCGGTATGTCCTTGAAGGCACTGTTGTGCTTGATCACGGCGCAGGTCTGGTAACCGTCCAGGCGCGGCATCAGCACATCGACGAAGATGATCTGTGGCTGGTGGTCGACGATCTTGGACAGGGCATCGAAGCCATCGCTGGCGGTAATCACCTCGCAACCCGCTTCGCCGAGCAACATCTGCGCGGTACGGCGGATCGTGCGTGAGTCGTCGATCACCATCACCTTCAGGGGTTGTTCCATAGACGCCTACCAATAGAAATGAAGCTGCAAGTTGCAAGCGGCAAGCTACAAGAACAGCGGCTCGGCGCATGGATGCTCTTTTCTTGAGGCTCGTAGCTTAAGGCTTGCAGCTGCATTTTTAGCATACTCCGGGTGGCCATTCCATCTGCTGCGCCCCTTGACCATCGGCGCTCCCGGCGCCACCCTGAGCCACTTTTCTTTCGATCCATCGCGGCTGCACGCCGCCAAAGAGGAACCACCCATGAGCGTTCGCCTCGGCATTGTCATGGACCCCATCGCGTCCATCTCCTACAAGAAGGACAGTTCGCTGGCCATGCTGCTGGCCGCCCAGGCACGCGGCTGGAGCCTGTTCTACATGGAACAGCGCGACCTGTACCAGGGCGAAGGCAAAGCGCGTGCGCGGATGCGCCCACTGAAGGTATTCGCCGACCCGGCTCGCTGGTACGAACTGGGCGAGGAGCAGGACAGCACCCTGGCCGAGCTGGACGTGATCCTGATGCGCAAGGACCCACCGTTCGACATGGAGTTCGTCTACAGCACCTACCTGCTGGAGCAGGCCGAGGCCGACGGCGTGCTGGTGGTCAACCGCCCGCAAAGCCTGCGCGACTGCAACGAAAAGCTGTTCGCTACGCTGTTCCCGCAGTGCACGCCACCGACTCTGGTCAGCCGCCGCCCGGACATCATTCGTGAGTTCGCCGCCCAGCATGGCGATGTAATCCTCAAGCCGCTGGACGGCATGGGCGGCACCTCGATCTTCCGCCACCGGGTCGGCGACCCCAACCTGTCGGTGATCCTCGAAACCCTGACCGCGCTGGGCGCGCAGCAGATCATGGCGCAGGCCTACCTGCCGGCGATCAAGGACGGCGACAAGCGCATCCTGATGATCGACGGCGAGCCGGTGCCCTACTGCCTGGCGCGCATCCCGGCCAGCGGCGAAACCCGTGGCAACCTGGCCGCCGGTGGCCGTGGCGAAGCGCGCCCGCTGAGCGAGCGTGACCGCTGGATCGCAGCCCAGGTCGGCCCGACCTTGCGCGAGAAAGGCCTGCTGTTCGTCGGCCTGGACGTGATTGGCGACTACCTCACCGAAATCAACGTCACCAGCCCGACCTGCATCCGCGAGATCGACAACGCCTTCGGCACCGATATCGGCGGGCAATTGATGGACGCCATTGATCGCCAGCTGAAGGCGCGCTGACCGGCAACGCGCGGCATAAACCCAGAGTGGGGTATGATGCGGGTCCCTTTTACCTGACCCGCTGCCCCGCCCTGCGGTTGCTGGATACCTGATGACGCTGCCCGCTGACATCCCCTCCGACCTGCTGCCACCCCGCGTTCGCCCGGTGGACCGGCTTGGCTTTACCTTGTTTCTGGCTGCCCTGGTGCACCTGGCGCTGATCCTTGGGGTCGGCTTCAGCGTGGTCAAACCTGCCGAAATCCGCCACACCATGGACATCACCCTGGCCACCTTCAAAAGCGAGAAAGCGCCCGAGAAGGCTGACTACCAGGCCCAGGACAACCAGCAAGGCAGCGGTACCCTGGAGAAGAAGGCGGTGCCCAAGACCACCGAGGTCGCCCCCTTCCAGGACAGCAAGATCAACAAGGTCACGCCGCCGCCTGCAGCCAGGCCCGAAGTGGTGCCGCCGCCCACGCCCGAGAAGTCGGCGGTGGTGACCCAGGCCGCCAAGCCTCATAAAGTCGAGCCCAAGCCCAAGGAAAGCAAGGCGCAGCCCAAGCCGGCAACGCCGACGCCCGATTTCGACAGCTCGCAGCTATCCAGCCAGATCGCCAGCCTTGAAGCGGAGCTGTCCAACGAACAGCAGTTGTACGCCAAGCGCCCGCGCATCCATCGCCTCAATGCGGCCTCGACCATGCGCGACAAGGGCGCCTGGTACAAGGAAGAGTGGCGCAAGAAGGTTGAGCGGGTGGGCAACCTGAATTACCCCGACGAAGCGCGGCGCCAGCAAATCTACGGCAACCTGCGCATGATGGTGTCGATCAACCGCGATGGCTCGCTCTACGAGGTGCTGGTGCTGGAGTCGTCCGGGCAAGCGGTGCTGGACCAGGCCGCGCAACGCATCGTCAGGCTGGCGGCGCCGTTTGCGCCTTTTACCGGCGACCTGGCCGAATATGACCGGCTGGAGATCATTCGTACCTGGCGGTTTGCCCGTGGGGACCGGTTGTCCAGTAATTGATTTACGCCTGTGCCGGCCCTTGCGCGGAGCAAGCACAGGCGACACAAACCACCTTGTCAGCCTCGCCACCTGGCGCCACACTATCCCCCATGAAAACCCTCGCCCCGAGCTACCTCAAGCATCAGTTCCTGATCGCCATGCCACACATGGCCGATCCGAACTTTGCCCAGACCCTCACGTACATCGTCGAGCACAACGCCAATGGCGCCATGGGCCTGGTGGTCAACCGACCGCAGGAGCTCAACCTGGGCGACATCCTCGAGCAGTTGCGCCCGGACGACGAACCGCCGGCCAGCACCTTGCACGTGCCGATCTACCAAGGTGGCCCGGTGCAGACCGATCGCGGTTTCGTGCTGCACTCCAGCGAGTGCACCTACCAGGCCACCGTCGAGCTGCAGGGCCTGTCGTTGTCCACCTCGCAGGATGTGCTGTTTGCCATCGCCGAAGGCGTCGGGCCGCAAAACAGCCTGATCACCCTGGGCTACGCCGGCTGGGAAGCAGGCCAACTGGAAGCGGAGCTGGCCGACAATGCCTGGCTCAACTGCCCGTTCGACGCCGACATCATCTTCGGCCTTGCCAGCGACCAGCGCCTGAACGCCGCGGCCGCCAGCCTTGGCATCAACCTCAGCCTGCTGACCAGCCAGGCGGGCCACGCCTGATGGCCGAACTACGCCTGCTGCTGGGCTTTGACTACGGCACCAAACAGATCGGCGTGGCCGTTGGCCAGGTCATCACGGGCCAAGCCCGCGAGCTGTGCACCCTGAAGGCGCAAAACGGTGTGCCGGACTGGGCCCAGGTGGAAAAACTGGTCGCCGAATGGAAACCCGACGCCATCGTCGTCGGCCTGCCGTTGAACATGGACGGCACGCCGAGTGAAATGAGCGCGCGCGCCGAGAAGTTCGCCCGGCGCCTGAACGGCCGCTTCAACCTGCCCGTGCACACCCACGACGAACGCCTGACTACCTTCGAGGCCAAGGGCGAACGCCTGAGCCGAGGCGGCCAGCGCGGCAGCTACCGCGACAACCCGGTCGACGCCATTGCCGCCGCCCTGCTGCTGCAAGGCTGGCTGGAGGCCAACACCTGATCATCTTTGCCGCCGGGCCAAGCCGGCGGCCCCCGAGGAGCACGCAATGAGCCTACCCAATCCCGCCGATCTGATCCGGCAGATGGCTGTCGACCTTCGCGCCCACCTGGCCCGCCGTGCTATCACCGAGCCGCGCTTCATCGGCATCCGCACGGGCGGCGTCTGGGTCGCCCAGGCGCTGCAGGAAGAAATGGGCGATACCAGCCCCATGGGCACCCTGGATGTGTCGTTCTACCGTGATGACTTCAGCCAGAACGGCCTGCACCCGCAGGTGCGCCCGTCCGACCTGCCATTCGAAATCGAAGGCCAGCACCTGGTGCTGATCGACGACGTGCTGATGAGCGGCCGCACCATTCGCGCCGCGCTCAACGAACTGTTCGATTACGGCCGTCCGGCCAGCGTCACCCTGGTCTGCCTGCTCGACCTTGACGCCGGTGAACTGCCGATTCGTCCCAATGTGCTCGGTGCCACCCTGTCGCTGGCGGCCCATGAACGGGTAAAATTGACCGGACCCGCACCGCTCGCCCTCGAGCGACAGGACCTCGCCTCCGCTTCCGCCCTTTAAGAGTCCCCCGCGATGACGCCAATCGACGCCAAGCGCCCGCTGCAGCTCAATGATCAGGGCCAGCTGCGCCACTTTCTCTCGCTCGACGGTTTGCCCCGCGAACTGCTGACCGAGATCCTCGACACCGCCGACTCCTTCCTGGAAGTCGGTGCCCGGGCCGTGAAAAAAGTCCCGTTGCTGCGCGGCAAGACCGTGTGCAACGTGTTCTTCGAAAACTCGACCCGCACCCGTACCACCTTCGAACTGGCCGCGCAGCGCCTGTCGGCCGACGTGATCAGCCTCAACGTGTCGACCTCCTCGACCAGCAAGGGCGAAACCCTGTTCGACACCCTGCGCAACCTGGAAGCGATGGCCGCCGACATGTTCGTCGTGCGCCATTCCGACTCGGGCGCCGCGCACTTCATCGCCGAACACGTGTGCCCTGACGTTGCCGTGATCAACGGCGGCGATGGCCGCCATGCGCACCCGACCCAGGGCATGCTCGACATGCTGGCCATCCGCCGGCACAAGGGCAGCTTCGAGAACCTCTCCGTGGCCATCGTCGGCGACATCCTGCATTCGCGCGTGGCCCGCTCCGACATGCTCGCGCTCAAGGCGCTGGGCTGCCCGGACATCCGCGTGATCGGCCCGAAAACCCTGATCCCGATCGGCATCGAGCAATACGGCGTGAAGGTGTACACCGACCTCGCCGAAGGCCTCAAAGACGTCGATGTGGTGATCATGCTGCGCCTGCAGCGTGAGCGCATGGCCGGCGGCCTGCTGCCCAGCGAGGGCGAGTTCTACCGCCTGTTCGGCCTGACCACCGCGCGCCTGGCCGGCGCCAAGCCCGATGCCATCGTCATGCACCCTGGCCCGATCAACCGCGGCGTGGAGATCGAATCGGCGGTGGCCGACGGCAAGCACTCGGTGATCCTCAACCAAGTGACGTACGGCATCGCCGTGCGCATGGCCGTGCTGTCCATGGCCATGAGCGGGCAAAACACGCAACGCCAACTCGACCAGGAGAACGCCCTGTGAGCATCAGCATTCTTGGCGCCCGGGTCATCGACCCCAACAGCGGCCTGGACCAGGTCACCGACCTGCACCTGGATGGCGGCCGCATTGCCGCGATCGGCGCGGCACCGGCCGGTTTCAGCGCCAGCCGCACGATCCAGGCCGAGGGCCTGATCGCAGCACCTGGCCTGGTCGACCTCGACGTGGCCCTGCGCGAGCCGGGCTACAGCCGCAAGGGCAGCATCGCCAGCGAAACCCGCGCCGCCGTGGCCGGTGGCGTGACCAGCCTGTGCTGCCCACCGCAGACCAAACCGGTACTGGACACCTCGGCCGTGGCCGAGCTGATCCTCGACCGCGCCCGCGAAGCCGGCAACAGCAAGGTCTACCCGATCGGCGCCCTGACCAAGGGCCTGGAAGGCGAACAGCTGGCCGAGCTGGTGGCCCTGCGCGACACCGGTTGCGTGGCCTTCGGCAATGGCCTCAAGGAAATCCCCAACAACCGCACCCTGGCCCGTGCCCTGGAGTACGCCGCCACGTTCGACCTGACCGTGGTGTTCCACTCCCAGGACCGTGACCTGTCCCAGGGCGGCCTGGCCCATGAGGGCGCAATGGCCAGCTTCCTCGGCCTGCCCGGCATCCCCGAGACTGCCGAGACCGTGGCCCTGGCACGCAACCTGCTGCTGGTCGAACAGTCCGGCGTGCGCGCGCACTTCACCCAGATCACCAGTGCCCGCGGCGCGCGGCTGATCGCCCAGGCGCAGGAGCTGGGCCTGCCGGTTACCGCCGACGTGGCGCTGTATCAGCTGATTCTCACCGACCAGTCGCTGCGCGAGTTCTCCAGCCTGTACCACGTGCAGCCACCGCTGCGCACCGCCGCCGACCGTGACGACCTGCGCGCGGCGGTCAAGTCGGGCGTGATCCAGGCGATTTCCAGCCATCACCAGCCCCATGAGCGCGATGCCAAGCTGGCCCCGTTCGGCGCCACGGAGCCGGGTATCAGCAGCGTCGAAGTGCTGCTGCCACTGGCCATGACCCTGGTCGAGGACGGCCTGCTCGACCTGCCGACCTTGCTCGCGCGCCTGAGCAGCGGCCCGGCTGCCGCCATGCGCCTGCCGGCAGGTGAGCTGAAGGTCGGTGGCGCAGCGGATTTGGTGCTGTTCGACCCGAAAGCCTCGACGGTCGCCGGCGAGCAATGGCTCTCGCGTGGCGAGAACTGCCCGTTCATCGGCCACTGCCTGCCAGGGGCGGTGCGTTATACCTTGGTCGATGGGCACGTCTGCCACGAAGCCTGACCACCAGCTGTAAGCCTCAAGCTGCAAGCCACAAGAAAAAGCAGGCATGGCGCCGACGCGCTTTTTCTTGCAGCTTGCAGCTTGCAGCTGGTCGCTAATGGTTGAAATCCTTCCCCCCACCCCCATATGAGTCTGCATCAGGCACTTTCGCCCCGCTGCGTGGAGACTCTCCCCTTGACCACCATCGTTTCTGTCCGCCGTAACGGCAAAGTCGTCATGGGCGGCGACGGCCAGGTTTCCCTCGGCAACACCGTGATGAAAGGCAACGCCAAAAAGGTCCGTCGCCTGTACCACGGCCAGGTCATTGCCGGGTTCGCCGGCGCCACCGCCGATGCGTTCACCCTGTTCGAGCGTTTTGAAGGGCAACTGGAAAAACACCAGGGCCACCTGGTCCGTGCCGCCGTCGAGCTGGCCAAGGAATGGCGTACCGACCGCTCCCTGAGCCGTCTGGAGGCCATGCTGGCCGTGGCCAACAAGGACGCCTCGCTGATCATCACCGGCAACGGCGATGTGGTCGAACCCGAAGACGGCCTGATCGCCATGGGTTCCGGTGGCGCCTACGCCCAGGCAGCAGCCCGTGCCCTGCTGAACAAGACCGACCTCTCGGCCCGCGAAATCGCCGAGACTGCCCTGAACATCGCTGGTGACATCTGCGTGTTCACCAACCATAACCTGACCATCGAGGAGCAGGACCTGGCCGACTGATCAGTTGTTTTGGCGTCCCGCCCGCGGCGGGACTTTTCCACACTGATTGCTCTGCTCGAGGACCATTTTCATCATGTCCATGACCCCCCGCGAAATCGTTCACGAACTGAACCGCCACATCATCGGCCAGGACGACGCCAAGCGCGCCGTGGCCATCGCCCTGCGCAACCGCTGGCGGCGCATGCAGCTGCCGGCCGAGCTGCGTGCCGAGGTGACGCCGAAGAACATCCTGATGATCGGCCCGACCGGTGTCGGCAAGACCGAAATCGCCCGCCGCCTGGCCAAGCTGGCCAACGCGCCGTTCATCAAGGTCGAAGCGACCAAGTTCACCGAAGTCGGCTATGTGGGCCGTGACGTCGAATCGATCATCCGCGACCTGGCCGATGCCGCGCTGAAGATGCTCCGCGAGCAGGAGATCATCCGCGTGCGCCACCGCGCCGAAGACGCCGCCGAAGACCGCATCCTCGACGCGCTGCTGCCGCAGGCGCGGGTCACCAATTTCAGCGAGGAAGCCGCGCAGACCAGCAGCGATTCAAACACTCGCCAACTGTTCCGCAAGCGCCTGCGCGAAGGCCAGCTGGACGACAAGGAAATCGAGATCGAAGTGGCGGATGCCGTGGGCGTCGAGATTGCCGCGCCGCCTGGCATGGAAGAGATGACCAACCAGTTGCAGAACCTGTTCGCCAACATGGGCAAGGGCAAGCGCAAGGCGCGCAAGCTCAAGGTCAAGGAAGCGCTGAAGATGGTCCGCGAGGAAGAAGCGGGCCGCCTGGTCAACGAAGAAGAGCTCAAGGCCAAGGCCCTGGAAGCGGTTGAACAGCACGGTATCGTGTTCATCGACGAAATCGACAAAGTGGCCAAGCGCGGCAACGTCGGCGGCGCCGATGTGTCCCGCGAGGGCGTTCAGCGCGACCTGCTGCCGCTGATCGAAGGCTGCACCGTCAACACCAAACTGGGCATGGTCAAGACCGACCATATCCTGTTCATCGCTTCGGGTGCGTTCCACCTGAGCAAACCGAGCGACCTGGTGCCTGAGCTGCAGGGCCGTTTGCCGATCCGTGTCGAACTCAAGGCTCTGACCCCGGAAGACTTCGAGCGCATCCTGCAAGAACCGCACGCTTCGCTGACCGAGCAGTACCAGGCGTTGCTCAAGACCGAAGGGCTGAACATCGAGTTCCTCACCGACGGTATCAAGCGCCTGGCCGAAATTGCCTACCAGGTCAACGAGAAGACCGAGAACATCGGTGCCCGCCGCCTGCACACCCTGCTCGAGCGCCTGCTCGAAGAGGTGTCGTTCAGTGCCGGTGACCTGGCCAGCACGCACGACGAAGCGCCGATCCAGATCGATGCCGGGTATGTGAACAGCCACCTGGGTGAGCTGGCGCAGAACGAAGACCTGTCGCGCTACATCCTGTAAGCGGCAAGCCTTGAGCTGCAAGCGACAAGCTGTTCAGTGTCGCTTGCAGCACCGCGAGACATGATTTTTCCGCGATGGCTTGAATATCACTTCTTGTAGCTTGAAGCTTGTAGCTTATCGCTCAGAAGAGATTCAACCCATGGCCCGCCTGCCCACCGCCATCAACCTGCACAAAGCCTCCAAGACCTTGAGCCTGACCTACGGCCCAGACGAGGTCTACCACCTGCCCGCCGAATTCCTGCGCGTGCACTCGCCTTCCGCCGAGGTCCAAGGCCACGGCAACCCCATCCTGCAAGTCGGCAAGATCAACGTCGGCCTCGCCGGCCTCGAACCCGCCGGCCAATATGCACTGAAACTGACCTTCGACGACGGCCATGACAGCGGCCTGTTCACCTGGGAGTACCTGGAACAGCTGTGCCTGCGCCAGGCGCAACTGTGGGCCGAGTACCTCGACGCGTTGCATCAGGCCGGAAAGTCCCGCGATCCGGCCGAATCCGTTGTGAAACTCATGCTCTAGCTCAAGCCGCCTGCGGTTTAGAGCGCATTTTCTAATCTCATCTGCTTGAATGCCCTACAGACAGCTCAGTGACGAGCTGTCTTGCGCATTACATGAAAGTCGGGTAACCAATGGAGCTGGCAAGGTCCCTGCATTGTCTTCAAGGCAACCAGGACCAGGCCGGTATGTAGAGGTCGCGAGCGAAAGCAGGCTGTCTTCACACGCAGAACTCCCCGCAGCTCATCACCCCATGCAACCGGCCCGCAGCACCGCTGTTCCTTATCACTGGTCACCCGAGTAGCAGTACCGGGCTCTGGACTGTGCACCCCGCCACAGGCAACCGGTACTCGTCTCTGGACAACGGAGCGTCGTAGATGAGTAACAAGAACAACGATGAGTTGCAGCGGCAGGCCTCGGAGAACACCCTGGGGCTGAACCCGGTCATCGGCATCCGCCGCAAGGACCTGCTGAGTTCGGCACGCACCGTGCTGCGCCAGGCCGTGCGCCAACCGCTGCACAGCGCCAAGCACGTGGCGCACTTCGGCCTGGAGCTGAAGAACGTGCTGCTGGGCAAGTCCAGCCTGACGCCCGAAAGCGACGACCGTCGCTTCAACGACCCCGCCTGGAGCAACAACCCCCTTTACCGCCGCTACCTGCAAACCTACCTGGCCTGGCGCAAAGAACTGCACGAATGGATCGGCAGCAGCGACCTGTCGCCCCAGGACATCAGCCGTGGCCAGTTCGTCATCAACCTGATGACCGAAGCCATGGCGCCGACCAACACCTTGTCCAACCCGGCGGCGGTCAAACGCTTCTTCGAAACCGGTGGCAAGAGCCTGCTCGATGGCCTGTCCAACATGGCCAAGGACATGGTCAACAACGGTGGCATGCCCAGTCAGGTCAACATGGACGCCTTCGAGGTGGGCAAGAACCTGGGCACCAGCGACGGCGCCGTGGTGTACCGCAACGACGTGCTCGAGCTGATCCAGTACAGCCCCATCACCGAACAGGTGCATGCGCGGCCGCTGCTGGTGGTGCCGCCACAGATCAACAAGTTCTATGTATTCGACCTGAGCCCGGAAAAGAGCCTGGCGCGCTTCTGCCTGCGCGCCCAGCAGCAGACCTTCATCATCAGCTGGCGCAACCCGACCAAGGCCCAGCGTGAATGGGGCCTTTCGACCTACATCGATGCGCTCAAGGAAGCGGTCGACGCGGTGCTGGCGATTACCGGCAGCAAAGACCTGAACATGCTCGGCGCCTGCTCCGGCGGCATCACCTGCACCGCGCTGGTGGGCCATTACGCCGCCCTTGGCGAGAAGAAGGTCAATGCCCTGACCCTGCTGGTGAGCGTGCTGGACACCACAATGGACACCCAAGTCGCGCTGTTTGTCGACGAGCAGACCCTCGAAGCCGCCAAGCGCCACTCCTACCAGGCCGGCGTGCTGGAAGGCAGCGAGATGGCCAAGGTGTTCGCCTGGATGCGCCCCAATGACCTGATTTGGAACTACTGGGTCAACAACTACCTGCTGGGCAACGAGCCACCGGTGTTCGACATCCTGTTCTGGAACAACGACACCACGCGCCTGCCGGCCGCCTTCCATGGCGACCTGATCGAGATGTTCAAAAGTAACCCGCTGACCCGCCCCGGTGCACTGGAAGTGTGCGGCACCCCGATCGACCTGAAGCAGGTCACGTGCGACATCTACAGCCTTGCTGGCACCAACGACCACATCACCCCGTGGCCATCCTGCTACCGCTCGGCGCACCTGTTTGGCGGCAAGATCGAGTTCGTGTTGTCCAACAGCGGCCATATCCAGAGCATCCTCAACCCGCCGGGCAACCCCAAGGCACGCTTCATGACCGGCGCCGATCGCCCGGGCGACGCGGCGGCCTGGCAGGAGAACGCCACCAAGCATGCCGACTCGTGGTGGCTGCACTGGCAGAGCTGGCTGGGCGAGCGTGCCGGCGAGCTGAAAAAAGCGCCGACCCGCCTCGGCAACCGCGCCTATGCCGCAGGCGAGGCATCACCGGGCACCTACGTTCACGAACGTTGAGTTGCAGCGCCGTGGCCACCTGCGGGTGACCACGGTGTTTACTTCACCACAGAGCCACGCGCATGCCGCAACCCTATATCTTCAGGACCGTCGAACTGGACCAGCAGTCCATCCGCACTGCCGTGCGCCCTGGCAAGCCGCATTTGACGCCGCTGCTGATCTTCAACGGCATCGGCGCCAACCTGGAGCTGGTGTTCCCGTTCATCGAAGCACTGGACCCGGACCTGGAAGTCATCGCCTTCGACGTACCGGGCGTGGGCGGCTCGTCCACGCCGCGCCAGCCCTACCGCTTTCCGGGGTTGGCCAAGCTGACGGCACGCATGCTCGACTACCTCGATTATGGCCAGGTCAATGTGATTGGCGTGTCCTGGGGCGGCGCGCTGGCCCAGCAATTCGCCCACGACTACCCCGAGCGCTGCAAGAAGCTGGTGCTGGCAGCCACGGCTGCGGGCGCGGTAATGGTGCCGGGCAAGCCCAAGGTGCTGTGGATGATGGCCAGCCCCCGGCGCTACATCCAGCCCTCCCATGTGATCCGCATCGCCCCGCTGATCTACGGCGGCGGCTTTCGCCGCGACCCGGACCTGGCCATGCACCACGCATCCAAGGTGCGTTCCGGCGGCAAGCTGGGCTACTACTGGCAACTGTTCGCAGGGCTAGGCTGGACCAGCATTCACTGGCTGCACAAGATCCAACAGCCCACGCTGGTGCTGGCAGGCGATGACGACCCGTTGATCCCGCTGATCAACATGCGCCTGCTGGCCTGGCGGATTCCCAATGCCCAGCTACACATTATCGACGACGGCCATCTGTTTCTGATCACCCGGGCCGAGGCCGTCGCCCCGATCATCATGAAGTTCCTTCAGCAAGAGCGTCAGCGCGCAGTCATGCACCCTCGCCCGGCTTCGGGCGTGTAGGCGCGGTTTTGCCTGCGATGGGCATCAGGCGCAAGGGTCAAGACCAGGGAGTGTTGCCATGAAAGACAAACCGGCCAAAGGAACGCCAACGCTTCCCGCCACCAGCATGAACGTGCAGAACGCCATGCTCGGCCTGCGCGGCCGCGATTTGATATCCACCCTGCGCAGCGTCGGCCGCCACGGGCTGCGTAACCCGCTGCACACCGCCCGCCACCTGCTGGCCCTGAGCGGCCAACTCGGCCGGGTGATGCTCGGCGACACGCCCTACCAGCCAAACCCGCGCGACACGCGCTTCAGCGACCCGACATGGAGCCAGAACCCGCTGTACCGGCGTGGCCTGCAAGCCTACCTGGCCTGGCAGAAGCAGACCCGCCTGTGGATCGAGGAAAGCCACCTGGACGCCGATGACCGGGCCCGTGCGCAGTTCCTGTTCACCCTGATCAACGACGCCCTGGCGCCCAGCAACTCGCTGCTCAACCCGCTGGCGGTGAAGGAGCTGCTCAATACCGGCGGCCAGAGCCTGCTGCGTGGCGCCGCGCACCTACTCGACGATCTGCGCCACAACGACGGCCTGCCTCGCCAGGTCGACGAGCGCGCCTTCGAGGTGGGCGGCAATGTGGCGGCAACCCCAGGCGCCGTGGTGTTTCGCAACGAGTTGCTGGAGCTGATCCAGTACCAGCCGATGAGTGAAAAGCAGCACACCCGCCCCCTGCTGGTGGTGCCGCCGCAAATCAACAAGTTCTACATCTTCGACCTGAGCGCGACCAACAGTTTCGTCCAGTACATGCTCAAGAATGGCCTGCAGGTGTTCATGGTCAGCTGGCGCAACCCCGATCCACGGCACCGCGAGTGGGGCCTGTCCAGCTACGTTCAGGCCCTGGAAGAAGCGCTCAATGCCTGCCGCAGCATCAGCGGCAACCGCGACCCCAACCTGATGGGCGCCTGCGCCGGCGGCCTGACCATGGCGGCGCTGCAAGGCCACCTGCAAGCCAAGCACCAGCTGCGCCGGGTACGCAGCGCTACGTACCTGGTCAGCCTGCTCGACAGCAAGTTCGAAAGCCCTGCCAGCCTGTTCGCCGACGAGCAGACCCTCGAGGCGGCCAAGCGCCGCTCCTACCAGCGCGGTGTGCTGGACGGCGCCGAGGTGGCGCGCATCTTCGCCTGGATGCGGCCCAACGACCTGATCTGGAACTACTGGGTCAACAACTACCTGCTCGGCAAGACCCCGCCAGCCTTCGACATTCTCTACTGGAACGCCGACAGCACGCGCCTGCCCGCCGCACTGCATGGCGACCTGCTCGACTTCTTCAAGCTCAACCCACTGACCCACCCGGCGGGCCTGGAAGTCTGCGGCACGCCCATCGACCTCAAACAGGTCGACCTCGACAGCTTCACCGTGGCCGGCAGCAACGACCACATCACCCCCTGGGACGCCGTGTATCGCTCGGCCCTGTTGCTGGGCGGCGAACGGCGCTTTGTACTGGCCAACAGCGGGCATATCCAGAGCATCATCAACCCACCCGGCAACCCCAAGGCCTATTACCTGGCCAACCCCAAGCTGTCGAGCGACCCGCGCGCGTGGTTCCACGACGCCCAACGTAGCGAGGGCAGTTGGTGGCCCTTGTGGCTGGAGTGGGTCACACCCCGTTCCGGCCCACTGAAGGCGCCACGCACCGAGCTTGGTAATGCAACCTATCCGCCGCTGGGCCCTGCGCCAGGCACCTATGTCCTGACCCGATGAGCACACCGCCTGGATGAAAACCCGCGACCGTATCCTTGAATGCGCCCTGCAGCTGTTCAACCAGCAGGGCGAACCGAACGTCTCGACCCTGGAGATCGCCAACGAGCTGGGCATCAGCCCTGGCAACCTGTACTACCACTTCCATGGCAAGGAGCCTGTGGTGCTGGGCCTGTTCGAGCGCTTCGAAGAGGCGCTGATGCCGCTGCTCGACCCGCCCCTGGAGGTGCGCCTGGATGCCGAGGACTACTGGCTGTTTCTGCACCTGATCGTCGAACGCATGGCCCAGTACCGTTTCCTGTTCCAGGACTTGTCGAACCTGACCGGGCGCCTGCCCAAGCTGGCCCGTGGCATGCGCAGCCTGATCAACGCGCTCAAGCGCACCCTTGCCGCGTTGCTCGCCAGCCTCAAGGGCCAGGGGCAGGTGGTAAGCGAGACCCAGGCACTGGGGCAACTGGTGGAGCAGATCACCCTGACGCTGATGTTCTCGCTGGATTACCAGCGCGTGCTGGGGCGCGAGGGGGATGTGGGGATTGTCGTGTATCAGGTGATGATGCTGGTGGCACCGCACCTGCAGCCCCCGGCAAGGGCGGCGGCGGAGCAGTTGGCGGTGAGGTACCTGGAGGGGTAAAGCTGTTCAATCGGCAGTGGCTTCTTCGCGGGGCAAGCCCGCGAAGAAGCCACGCAGTATCAGGCTTCGGTAACTGCGCTCACCGGTGCCGACGGTGTATTGCTGGCCGGTGCCGCGCTTGGCGCTGGCGCTGCGGTGGCAGCGGGTGCGGCGCTGGTGGCCGGTGTTGCCGGTTTGGCCGCAGCCGGTTTGGCCGGGGCCTTCTTCACCGCAGGTTTCTTCGCTGCAGCAGGCTTGGCTGCAACAGACTTGGCAGCCGGTTTTGCCGCCGGCTTGGCAGCGGCAACCTTGGCTGCGGGTTTGGCCGCGGGTTTGGCCGCAGCAACCTTGGCCGCAGGCTTGGCAGCAGCGGTTTTAGCAGCCGGTTTGGCAGGCGCCTTGGCCAACGGCTTGGCCGCAGTCTTGCTCGCAGCAGCTTTGCTCGCAGCAGCCTTGGAAACCGGCGTGACCGAAGCACCGGTCAGCTTCTCGATCTGCTTGGTCAGGCTGTCTACCTGCTGGTGCAGGGCCTTGATCTCGTTGCGGCTAGGTACGCCCAGGCGCGAGATGGCGCTGTTCAGGCGCTTGTCGAAGGCTTCTTCGAGCTCGCTCCACTTGCCCAGCGCACGGTCCTTCACGCCAGACACCCGCGAGGTGGTCGAAGACTTGGCGGTTTCGGCGACATCTTCAGCGGTCTTCCTGGCCTGCTTCTCGGCCTTCTCGCCGTCTTTCACCAACGTGTCGAACAGCTTCGGGCCGTCCTGGTCGATCTTCGAATAGATACCCAGCCCGGCCAGCCAGATCTTGCGGGAGTATTTCTCGATCCCGCCGACCCAGGAGCTGCTTTCTTTATCGGAATTCTTCTTGCCAGCCATCCTGCTCTCCTTATGGTTTGTGCGCGACGCGCTCAAGCAGCTCGTGCAGCTGTTCAAGCTTGATGGACAACGCCTCAACGTCATGTTTAGACGGAATGCCGAGGCGATTCAAGGCGCGACCAACCCGTGCGTCGAAAGCTTTTTCGATCTTGTCCAGTTGAACTTCGACCTTGCCGCGTACGCGGCTGACTTCCTGGGTCGCTTCGTCGATCTGGGTATTGGCGGCATCGAGCTCTTTGTCGATGCGTTTCTTGCCACGTTTTTCAACGCCTTCGCCGGCCTTGACCAGCTCGCTGAAGTACTCGGAACCTTCCTGGCCGACGCGGGCGTAAGCGCCGATACCTGCCAGCCAGATCTTGCGCGCGTAGCCGCGCACCTCGCCCAGGGTGCCCAGGGCGTCGTCCTTTTTCTTCACATTCACTTTGGCCATGCTCTGTACCTCATGCTCATGAGTGGAGAGGAACCGCCCATGGAGGTTGGGCTTGAGCATAAGGTAGTGGGCCAAATTAGAATCTTCACCCTAAGCTCGGCGCTTACGTATCTACCACCACGGCCCCTGGAAAGCGGACAAGCATGCAGCTCCCATCCGACTGGAGCGCTCCTGACATGCCCCCCGCCGCCCCCCTTGGTCATCTCTCCTTCAGGCACCTGGTTGCTGCCTGCTTTGCCGAACGCCCCAGCTTGCGTAGCGTCATGGCCAGGGCCGCCTTCGAAGCGCTGGCAGACCGTTACCCCTGGATTCGCAGCAACCACCCGCAGCTCCAGTCTCTCGAAGGCATGACCATCCTCCCCGCGCCAGCAGGCGATGGCTCAGTCTGGCAGCGTGATCTGGTCGAGACGTTGCTCGAGCACTTCCTGAGCAGCAGCCCCATGGCCCTGGCCGCCACCGACCAGCTCAGCCTGTCGCCGCCCGAGGTTTTTCGCCCACAGCCGCAAGCCCCCGTCATTGAACTGCGCATGGCTGAGGTGAACCAGGTATTCGACGAGGTGCTGGCAACCCTCATCGAAACGTTCCAACACGCGCAGGCCAGCTTCTGGTGTGGGCGCGATGGCGACTCGGATGTGTCCCGCTTGCGCTGGCTGGAGCAGGTGCTCAAGGCCGCGTTGCTCAATGCGATCGAGCGCATGGGCCTGAACGAGGACGAGAAGAACCTGTTGTACGGGTTGGTCGCCGAAGACAACGCCACCCCTGCCGTGCAGGGCCTGCAGGTATCGCTTCAGCAGCAAAGTGTCGAGCATCGGCTGGTATCGGCGGACCTGCTGGTGATCGCGGAGCGCGATGAGCGTCGCCTGGTGCTCTGGTGCCAGCCATCAGGCACTGTACGTCGCTTCGACGACCTCGCCGAGTTCGCCTGCGCGCTGCGCGACGCGCTGGCCGACCGCTATGATTTCGACACACTCTCTTGGGCCTGCGAACCGGTTAACGGCTGCGCCTTCCGCTACCAGGCCAGCCAGTTGCTCAACGCTGCCCTGCAGAACATCGAGCGCGTGCAGCTTTACCCGATCGCCCAGGCGCGTGAGCTGGAAAGCCTTTACAGCCAACTCAGCGACCCCTCCTCTGCGTTCACCGACGCCGGCAGCACCGACCAGCAGGCGCCCGCCATCCCCCTGCCGGGCTGGCTTGCCCAGGCCAGTGCCACCGACCGTTTCCGCTACCACATGGCAATGCTGGCATTGTCCTCGCGTCAAGCGTTGGCAAAGGGCACGCCGGCGCTTGCTGATCTCGAGGACCTTCAGCACTACACCGCCCGGCGCCTGCGAGAACAGATGCACGCGGACCACCCAGACAAAACAAGCGTGGACCCCGACCACCTGCTCATCACGATCTCGCAGGTCGTCGAGGCATCGTCCAACGGGCCGGCCCGCCTGGAACCCCTTGAAAACATCACCCTTACCGAACTGGCTATCGCGCGCTTGCAGCCGAGCCAGCATGAAGTGGCCTCGGCCGTAACCATGGACAGCACCCAGGCCGCCGAGGGTTGGCTGACCCTCGACTACATCAACGGGCTGGTACACACGCTCGACGTCGGGGGTCAGTACCCCCTATACCTCCATGCCCGGCTGCAAGACCCGACTGATCGAGTCAAGCGCATCCAGGGCTTCGCCAGGCAATGGCGCAGCACCCTGCTGTTTGACGCGCTGCAAGCCAAGATCGAGGGGCATCTGAGTGAGCGTGCATGCCAGGCACTGGCTGAATTCTGCGATGACTCGACAGCTGCCGCGACCGCGATAAAAGTGGCCCCTCTGGCCTTCAACTGTGCAGCGGGCGCCACCAAGGCGAACCGGGTACGTGGCATGTTTCTGATCGAGGTTGTACAGACCCGGTCCTGGATACTCTACTGCCCTCTTGGCGCAAGCCGAAGCTTGCACGAGTACGCCAGCCAGGCGCAGCTCATGGCCAGCATCCGTGCCGCCGGTGAGTTGCAACGAAATATTCTGGCCTGGCTGGATGATGCTGACCGCCCGATCTACGAAAACGATGGTTTCACCCTCCCCCACTTGCACCCTCACCTGTCCGAACTGGCAGATCTGCTGGGGCCCGGCACAATGATGAGCGACCATGCCCTGGAGCAGTTGCGTGCGCCGGCCAGTCTGGCCTTCAAGGCGTGGGCAGACGACTTGGACAGCCAACTGCTCGAGGCACATGCCGAGGCGATGTTGCTGCTGGCCTCACGGCAGAGTGTCTCCAATGCCCAACAGCGCTGGGCGATGGTCATCCAACTGGGCTGGCTGGCGTTCAACACGGTCACCGTGCTGCTGCGCGGGCCTGCGGCGACAGTAGCCTGGCTGGTCTCGGCGTTTATCAGCGTGAAAGCCGACCTGGCAGCACTGTCCCAGGGCAGCCTTGAGGAAAAGGCCCTGGCCTGCTCCGACCTGTTGTTCAGTATCGCCATGCTATTGGTGCATACGCCTGCCACGGCGCGCCCTGAAACGAGCCCGCCCGGGCAAACCGGGGTGCACCTGGGTGGGCCTTTGCCTCGGCAAGCGGGCAGCGCGACGCCACAGGAACAGCCTCAGGCCAGAGACTGGCTCCCCCCCACAGAACACGCTATGCCCACGACGTTCAGGGTGAGCGCCTGGAGCGACAACCAACGCCTGGGCAATTTGCCCGACGCAGCACGCAGCGCCCTGCTCGAACTGCGCGCCAACGTTGACCTGCATGGGCTGGCTGCACAGCCGCAAGGACGCCTGCGCGGGCTCTACAACATCGACGGGCGCTATTACGTGAAGCTGGGAGCCGCCACCTACGAAGTCGAAGAGAGCTGGTCGGGGGTTCGCATCATCGGGCCCGACACCAGCAAAGGCGACTGGGCGGCGCAGGGGGGCGAATGGGATGGCTACCTCATCGTCGGCCGCGAGCGCAGCAGAGGGCCGTGGCTGACCCGCTGGAACGGCGAATGGGCGATCGATTTGCGGCTGGCGGGCGGCATGCCCAGGTCGCGCAAGACGATGCTCGATGAAAATCGACGGGCAATGGTTGCCTTGCAGGAAAACCGCAAACGCAACGACGACGAACTGGTGAAGAACGAGCGCTTCATTGAACGCTACCTGACGCTGACCCAAGCCTACGACAATGCCGCAGCGGCATTCAGGCAGACGGTGAAACAGTACCCGGGCGTGGCCCGCAACGAGCTACCCGAAGCACTGCAGACGCAGTTGCGCACGCTTCAGACCATGCGCAACGAGGCCCAGCCACACCTGCAGATACTGTCACTGACGTACGAAAAACAGGTCAACTTGCTAACCTCGCAAATCGAGCTGTTTGGCCAAATGAGCGAGCCCCGATTCGCCAGGTTCGACCCAAACAGCAGATCGGCTTACGCCCGCGGCCAGTGGTCGGAGCAACTGCTCGAAACGGACGTGCATCTTTATCACCGTTTGCTCGACCTGACCGACTATGACGTCCTCAAGCAACAGTCCGAGCAATTGGCCAGGCTACCCTTTGGTGAAGAACAGGGGCTGCTGTACCTTGCCTACCGCGATAACGTGGAAGCTGCCCACGCCACCCACAAGCGCTTGCTGGCGGTCAGTGAACGCCTCGACCAGAACCTCGCCCAAGCCCTGGCCGACACCAGCCTGCAGTTCGAAGGCAAGCAGGCAAAGCTTGAGGAGGTCATCGGCCAACGCCACTTTTCAACCGTCATCATGCGCGCTCAGTTACTCGCCGACCTGGCCCAGCTGAGTGTCGACAGAGATCAACTCACCCGTGAAAACTTCAACGAGCTGCTGCGCATGCAGGCAGCGCTGCGCAACCCTGGCTTCCAAGCGGCATTGCTAAGCCATGATGGCCTGGCCGCGGCAAACTTGCCCGCCGAGGAACAGGCAGAAATCCTCGGCACTGCATTGCGTGAATACGAGACATCGCTGGGTAAAGCCAACTACTTGTTGTCATTGAACGAGCCAGCACTGAACGCTGCACGCGTGGAGCAATACATAAGCCAGTTGACGGCCTTGAAGTCATCGGCCGAGCATGACCTGAACAACGCGCTGCGCGCCGGTGAAAGCGGTGAGCCGGCGCAAGCCCGCCAGGTGACTTACCGAGGGCGGCCAGGCAAACGCAAGCTGATCCGCACCACGCAAGGCAGAACGATCCTGGCCGAACAGGCTCAGGACAACGGCGTGGCGACGCAGAACGACCCATTGACCCAGCAGACCATTGAGTACCAGCAGCGCAGCGATCAGTGGGAACAACTCCCCAGCATCGCCACCCCTCGCAGCAATGCCTACTTGCGTCAGGTCGGCACCAGCCTGCTCGCGCAGAAAGCCGACAAGCTTGCCCTGATCGCCCGCTACTCGAAGGAACCCAATAGCCTGGCAGACCTGATGGACTGGCAGATTCAGGACATGGCCGACATCGCCCGTCAACTGACGGCCGGGCCAGCCGACGGCCAGGCCCTGGCGGTGCAGCTGAACGAAGCCGTCGCGCAGTTGCAGGCAGAAAAGCGCCGCTTGCTAACCGATGCCTACTTCAACACCCAACACCCGGACAGCACGGCTCTGCGCTACCTGTACCAGGAGGGCCATATCGAGATCGCACTGGCCAAGACGCGCAAACGGCTCAAGCAAAATGACTACCTGGATGTGTATGCCATCCATCGCATACAACCCAGGCAGAAACTCTGGGAAGCGCACTTTCACTACACCAGTGCCCAAGCCGCGCCGCGTGAGTTCGCCAAAGGCCACTTGAAGTTCTGGGAGCCACGGGCGATGAACCGAGACGAACGCCTGCAGCGCTCACACGACTCGGCAGAGCGGATAAACATCTACCGGGGCGATTTGCGCCTTGAGCAGATCGATGGGGTGATCCCGTTCCCGTCCGTCTGAAAACCGCTCGGGTCAGGCCAGCGCCTTGTCCAGCGCCCGCTCGATCTCGCCCTTGATGGTGCCGCTCATCATCGACAGCATCATGCCCAGTTTCAGCTCGACGCGGATGCTGTCGTCACCGATGTGCACGCTGCCGTTGGCGCCACTGCGTGCCACGTCGACGCGGTCGCCGTTCCAGGTGGCCTTGAGGTCATATTCGCGGCTCAGCTTGTCCACCAGCGCTTCGGCCTTGGCGCGAGCGGCCTCGCGGCCAAGGGAGTGTTTGCGTTCGACGCTGATCTGGGTCATGCGGGTGTTCCTGAATATGAAGACATAATCGGCATTATGCCCGCCCCTGCCCCCCGGCACACCCCGCCAAGACAAATCCGCCCGTTCGCCCTAGAATGGCGGTAATTTTTTCCGGTGAAGCGATATGAACGACCAGCGCAAAGGCGAACACGCCGAACCCACCACCCATTTTGGCTACCAGGACGTCCCCGAGAGCCAGAAAGCCAAGAAAGTCGCCGAGGTGTTCCACTCGGTGGCGGCCAAGTACGACCTGATGAACGACGTGCTTTCCGGCGGCATGCACCGCCTGTGGAAGCGCTTCACCATCGAGCTGTCGGGCGTGCGCAGCGGCAACCGCGTGCTGGACATTGCCGGCGGTACCGGTGACCTGGCCGCCAAGTTCTCGCGGCTGGTCGGCCCGACCGGGCAGGTAGTGCTGGCCGACATCAACGAGTCGATGCTCAAGGTTGGCCGTGACCGCCTGCTCGACCGTGGCGTGGCGGGCAACATCGAGTTCGTCCAGGCCGACGCCGAGAAGCTGCCGTTCCCGGACAACCACTTCGACTGCGTGACCATCGCCTTCGGCCTGCGCAACGTCACCCACAAGGACGAAGCCATCCGCTCGATGCTGCGCGTGCTCAAGCCGGGCGGGCGCCTGTTGATCCTCGAATTCTCCAAGCCGACCAGCAAGCTGATGTCCAAGGCCTATGACGCGTACTCGTTCGCCTTCATGCCACTGGCCGGCAAGCTGATCACCAACGACTCGGAAAGCTACCGCTACCTGGCCGAATCGATCCGCATGCACCCCGACCAGGAAACCCTCAAGGCCATGATGGTCGACGCCGGCTTCGACCGCGTCACCTACCACAACATGACCAGCGGCATCGTCGCCGTACACCGGGGAATCAAGCCCTGATGCTGCTGGCCGGGCTGCTCGCCAGCGTCGAACATGGCCTGAACCGCGTCCTGCGCATGGACAGCACGGCATTGCCGCGGCTGGCTGCGCTCGAAGGCAAGGTCATCGAGATCGATTGCCGTCAGCCGGCCCTGCAGGTGTTCATCCTGCCCGATGAAGACGGCCTGATGCTGGCCGCGCACTGGGAAGGCGAGGTCGACTGCAGCCTGCGCGCCCCCGCTGGCAGCCTGGCGCAACTGGCCTTGGCCAGGGACAAGACCGCCGTGTTGCACAGCCCGCAGGTCGAACTGCATGGCGACAGCGCCGTACTGCTCGACCTGTTCGGCGTGTTGCAGGACCTGGAGCTGGACTGGGAGCACGAACTGCAGCGTTGGCTCGGCCCGGTCGCCACCGCGCTGCTGGCAGGCCACATCCGCCTGCGTGCGCGCTGGACCCGCCAAGGCCTGACGCGCTTCAGCCAGAACCTCTCCGAGTACCTGGCCGAAGAGTCCCGCACCCTGGTCGGCAAACGCGAAGCCGAAGCCGCCTTCAGCGAGCTCGATGCCTTGAAGGTCGATACAGAACGCTTAGAGGCGCGCCTGCTGCGCCTCTCCCGATCCCTTGATACCAGCGATAACGCATGAAGCTGCTCGCCGTCCGCCGTCTCTTTCGCATCCAGCGTGTGGTGATCCGCTACCGCCTCGATGACCTGCTGTTCGACCTGCCCCTGCCCTGGTGGCTGATGAGCCTGCGCCTGCTGATGCCCTGGCGCTGGCTGCCGCGCACGCCCTCCGCGCTCAGCCGTGGCGCGCGCCTGCGCCTGGCGCTGCAGGACCTGGGGCCGATCTTCATCAAGTTCGGCCAGCTGCTGTCCACCCGCCGCGACCTGCTGCCCACCGACATCGCCGACGAACTGATGCTGCTGCAAGACCGCGTGCCGCCGTTCGACCCGAAAAAGGCCGTGGCATTGATCGAGGAGCAGCTCGGCGCCAAGGTCGGTGAGGTGTTCAGCCGTTTCGACGTCGAACCGCTGGCCTCGGCCTCGGTGGCCCAGGTACACGCCGCGCGCCTGAAGAGCGGCGAAGAAGTCGTGGTCAAGGTGGTACGCCCGGGCCTCAAACCGATCATTGCCCAGGACCTGGCCTGGCTGTTCCTGATCGCCAAGGGCGCCGAGCGGGTGTCTGCCGACGCTCGCCGCCTGCACCCGGTCGAAGTGGTCAACGATTACGAAAAGACCATCTACGACGAACTCGACCTGCTCCGCGAGGCGGCCAACGCCAGCCAGTTGCGGCGCAACTTCGAGGGCTCCGAGCTGATGTACGTGCCCCAGGTCTACTGGGACCTGTGCCGGCCCAAGGTGCTGGTGATGGAGCGCATCTACGGCGTGCCGGTCACCGACATGGCAACCCTGGCCGACCAGCGTACCGACATGAAGCTGCTGGCCGAGCGCGGTGTGGAGGTGTTCTTCACCCAGGTGTTCCGTGACAGCTTCTTCCATGCCGACATGCACCCCGGCAACATTTTCGTCAGCACGGTAAAGCCGTGGAGCCCGCAGTACATCGCCATCGACTGCGGCATCGTCGGCAGCCTCACCGCAGAGGACCAGGACTACCTGGCGCGCAACCTGATCGCCTTCTTCAAGCGTGATTACCGCCGCGTCGCGCAACTGCACATCGATTCGGGCTGGGTGCCGGCGCACACCAAGGTCAATGAGTTCGAAGCCGCGATCCGTACCGTGTGCGAGCCGATCTTCGAAAAACCGTTGAAAGACATTTCCTTCGGCCAGGTGCTGATGCGCCTGTTCCAGACCGCCCGGCGCTTCAACATGGAGGTCCAGCCGCAACTGGTGTTGCTGCAGAAGACCCTGCTCAACATCGAGGGCCTGGGCCGCCAGCTGTACCCCGACCTGGACCTGTGGAGCACCGCCAAACCGTTTCTGGAACGCTGGATGCGCGAGCGCTACAGCCCAAAGGCCATGGTCGGCAACCTGTACAGCCAGGCCGAGCAACTGCCGCACCTGGCCGGCATGACCCGCGACCTGCTCGAACGCCTGTCGCAACCGCACCTGCACGACCCGCAACTGCCCCAGCGGCGCCGCCAGGGCGACCGCTGGGCACTGCGCCTGCTCGGCGCCGGCCTGCTCGGCGGTGGCGCGGTACTGGCCGCAGGTGCCGCCGAGGCCGCCAGCCTGGCCGCCCCGGCCGCCTGGCCGGCATGGCTGATGCTGGCCGCTGGCCTTTACCTGATCGTGCGCCAATAGCCAGCCGCGCCTCTGGCTGGCACACTAGCGCAAAGGGCCCGGCACAGGAGCGGGTCCGTTTTGGAGTCGACGATGAAAGACTGGCTGGACGAGATCAAGTGGAACAGCGATGGCCTGGTACCGGCCATTGCCCAGGACCACAAGACCGGACGCGTGCTGATGATGGCCTGGATGAACCGCGAATCCCTGGCCCTGACTGCCGCCGAGCAACGCGCCATCTACTGGTCGCGCTCGCGTGGCAAACTGTGGCGCAAGGGCGAGGAGTCCGGCCATGTACAGAAATTGCACGAAATGCGCCTGGACTGTGATGCCGACGTGATCATCCTGATGGTCGAGCAACTGGGCCATATCGCCTGCCATACCGGCCGCGAAAGCTGCTTCTACCGCGTCTACGAAGACGGCCAATGGCAAACCGTCGACCCGGTCCTGAAGGACCCGGACGCCATCTATAGCGCAGGACACTGACATGAGCGACACCCTCAACCGCCTGGCCGAAGTGCTTGAACAACGCAAGCACGCGGCGCCCGACAGCTCCTACGTGGCAAGCCTGCATCACAAGGGCCTGAACAAGATCCTCGAGAAGCTCGGCGAAGAGTCCATCGAGACGATCATTGCCGCCAAGGATGCTGCGATCAGCAAGGATTACAGCGATGTCATCTATGAAACCGCCGACCTGTGGTTTCATAGCATGGTGATGCTCAGCGCGTTGGGGCAGCATCCACAGGCCGTGCTCGATGAACTGGAGCGCCGTTTCGGGCTTTCCGGGCATGACGAGAAGGCTGCGCGTCAACCTTCCGCCTGACTGAATAGAATTCTAGGAGAGCAACATGGGTATCTTTGACTGGAAACACTGGATTGTACTGCTGGTGGTGGTAGTGCTGGTGTTCGGCACCAAGAAGCTGAAAAACTTCGGCAGCGACCTCGGCGAGTCGATCAAGGGCTTTCGCAAGGCCATGAGCGACGAAGAGAACAAGCCGGCCGAGCAGACGCCGCCGCCTGCACAGCCCGTTCCGCCAGTGCAGAACACTGCCCAGCAGGCCCAGGGCCACACCATCGAGGGCCAGGCCCAGCCGGTCCAAGAGCCACAGCGGAAAGACTGACCCATGTTCGGCATCAGTTTCAGTGAGCTGCTGCTCGTCGGCCTCGTCGCCCTGCTGGTGCTCGGCCCCGAGCGCCTGCCCGGCGCCGCGCGTACGGCCGGGCTGTGGATCGGGCGCCTCAAGCGCAGCTTCAACAGCATCAAGATGGAAGTCGAGCGCGAGATCGGCGCCGACGATATCCGTCGGCAGCTGCACAACGAGCACATCCTGCACATGGAAGAGGAAGCCCGGCGCATCCTCAACCCGCAGACGCCACCGGTGCAGCCACCGGTCACCATGGCCACGGTGCAACCTCCCGCAGGGCTCGAAGCTACGCCAGACGCCACGCCTGCCGCCCCGGCCGCACCCTCTGAACCGCCACAACCGCCGCGAGCCCCATGAGCGAAAATCCGGAACACGACCAGCCCATGCCGCTGGTCTCGCACCTGACCGAACTGCGCACTCGCCTGCTGCGTTGTGTCGCCGTCATCTTCCTGATCTTTGCCGGGTTGTTCTCCTTCGCCCAGCAGATCTACACCCTGGTCTCGGCGCCGCTGCGCGACCACCTGCCGGCCAATGCGACGATGATCGCCACCGACGTGGCCTCGCCGTTCCTCACGCCGTTCAAGTTGACCATGATCGTGTCGTTGTTCCTGGCGATCCCGTTCATTCTTCAACAAATCTGGGGCTTCATCGCACCCGGGCTGTACCGCCATGAAAAACGCATCGCCATTCCGCTGCTGGTGTCGAGCATCTTCCTGTTCTACGCCGGCATGGCCTTCGCCTATTTCCTGGTGTTCCCGCTGATTTTCGGCTTCTTCGCCAGCGCCACACCGGAAGGCGTGTCGATGATGACCGACATCGCCAGCTACCTCGACTTCGTCATGACCCTGTTCTTCGCCTTTGGCGTCGCCTTCGAGATCCCGGTGGCCGTGGTGTTGCTGGTGTGGATCGGCGTGGTCGACGTGAAGTACCTGAAAAAGGTTCGCCCTTACGTGATCATCGGCTGCTTCGTGGTCGGCATGGTCCTGACCCCACCGGACATCTTCTCCCAGACCTTGCTGGCAGTGCCCATGTGGCTGTTGTTCGAGGTCGGTGTGCTGTGTGGCAGCCTGATCCGCAAGCGCAGCGAGCACGATGAAGCCGCAAACGATCACAACGACCAACCCCCTGCGACGCAACCGTGAACCTGCTGTTACTCGAACAAGCCGATTTCATCGCGGCCGACCGCGTGGTCCTGGCCGACCGGCGTTTCACCCACATGCAGGAGATTCACCGGGTGGCGGTGGGCGATAGCCTGCGCGTCGGGCAGGTCAACGGGTTGATGGGCCGCGCCACCGTGGTGCGCCTGGAAGGCCATGAAGCGGAACTGCAAGTGGGCTTCGACCAGCCGCCGCCAGCCAAGCTGCCGCTGACCCTGGTGCTGGCGGTGCCGCGGCCGAAAATGCTGCGCCGGCTGTTCCAGACCGTCGCCACCCTGGGTGTCGAGCGCCTGATCCTGGTGAACAGCTACAAGGTCGAGAAGAGTTTCTGGCAAACGCCTTTCCTTAACCCCGAAAGCATTCGCGAAAACCTCATCCTGGGCCTGGAGCAGGCCCGCGACACGGTGTTGCCCGAGGTGATCATCGAGAAGCGCTTCAAGCCGTTCGTCGAAGACCGCCTGCCGGCCATCGCCGAAGGCACCTTGGGCCTGGTGGGCCACCCCGGCCCCTACCCTGCCTGCCCGCGGGCCGTCGAGCAAGCGGTGACCCTGGCCATCGGCCCTGAGGGTGGCTGGATCCCCTATGAAGTCGAGCTGCTGGGCAAGGCTGGCCTGGCGCCTGTGCAACTGGGTGAGCGCATCCTGCGCGTGGAGACTGCCGTAATCGCGCTGTTATCGCGTATTTTCTGACGCAATCGTCAGGCTTTTCACCCATCAAGTTTCTCTCTCCCGGGCCGATGCCTTGGCAACACAATAATTAACCGTGCTGCCAAGTTACCGGGGAGTCGAACATGTACCGATGGTTAGCCCACGTGCTGGGAAATGTAAGCGTCAATCGCAAGCTGGGGTTGGGCTTCGGCCTGGTACTGCTACTGACCCTGGCCATTACCCTGACCGGCTGGCACGGCCTGGACAGCGTCATCGACCGCGGCGACAAGCTGGGTAATATCTCGGTGATCCAGCAATATACCCAGGAACTGCGCATCGCCCGCCAGCATTACCAGCGCGACCGCAATGACGCCGCTGTGGCCGAGCTGGAAAAGGCCCTGGCCAATCTTGATCGCCAGGTGCAACTGATGCTGGGCCAGATCGAACTCCCCGCCGACCGCCAGCGACTTGAACAGCAGCGCGAGGCCGTGCGCATCTATCAACAAGCGTTCAACGACCTGAAACAGGCCGGCCAGCGCCGCGAGGCCAGCCGTGCCGTGCTTGGCGACAGCGCCGACAAGGCCGTCGAGCTGGTCGGCCGGGTCCAGCGGGGCCTGCTGCAGGGCGGCGATATCAGCCAATACCAGTATGCGGTGGACGTCAGCGCACTGCTGCAACAAGCGCGCTTCCAGGTCCGTGGCTATACCTACAGCGGCGATGCGCAGTACCAGCAGACCGCACTGAAGGCCATCGACCAGGCCCTGGCCGAACTCAAGGCGCTGCCGGCCAAGGTGCCCGCCGAACATGCCGCCAGCCTCGACGATGCCGCCACCGCCCTGGCCGGCTACCGTGACGCGGTCAACCAGTTCGGCAGTGCGCAGGCTGCCAGCGAGCAGGCGCTGCAACACATGGCCGACCAAGGCTCGGTGCTGCTGCAGACCAGCCAGACGATGACCACCTCACAGACGGCAGTGCGCAACGCCGGTGCCAGCCAGGCCAAGACTCTACTCGCCGCCGCCACCGCCCTGGCCCTGGCGCTGGGCCTGCTGGCGGCCTGGGCCATCACCCGGCAGATCATCATCCCGCTGCGCCAGACCCTGAACGCTGCCGAGCGCGTGGCCAGTGGCGACCTGAGCCAGGACTTGCCGGTACAACGCCGCGACGAACTGGGCCAGTTGCAGGCCAGCATGCAGCGCATGACCCAGGGCCTGCGTGAGTTGATCGGCGGCATCGGCGACGGTGTCACGCAGATCGCCAGCGCCGCCGAGGAACTGTCGGCGGTGACCGAGCAGACCAGCGCCGGGGTCAACAACCAGAAGGTAGAAACCGACCAAGTGGCGACAGCCATGAACCAGATGACCGCCACCGTGCACGAGGTGGCACGCAATGCCGAACAGGCCTCGGAAGCCGCGTTGATGGCCGACCAACAAGCCCGCGAGGGTGATCGGGTGGTGGGTGAGGCGGTGGCCCAGATCGAGCGCCTGGCCTCTGAGGTGGCCAACTCCAGCGAAGCGATGAACCAGCTCAAGGCCGAGAGCGACAAGATCGGCAGCGTGCTCGATGTGATCAAATCGGTGGCCCAGCAGACCAACCTGCTGGCCCTCAACGCGGCGATCGAGGCAGCACGGGCCGGCGAGGCCGGGCGTGGCTTTGCCGTAGTCGCCGACGAAGTGCGCAGCCTGGCCCAGCGTACGCAGCAGTCGACCGAAGAAATCGAAGAACTGATTGCCGGCTTGCAAAGCGGCACGCAACGTGTGGCCAGCGTGATGGACAACAGCCGCCAGCTGACCGACAGCAGTGTCGAGCTGACCCGCCGCGCCGGGGGCTCTCTGGAGACCATCACCCGTACCGTGTCGTCGATCCAGGCGATGAACCAGCAGATTGCCACGGCGGCGGAAGAACAGAGCGCGGTGGCCGAGGAGATCAACCGCAGCGTGATGAATGTGCGGGATATCTCCGATCAGACCTCGGCGGCCAGTGAAGAGACGGCCAGCTCCAGTGTGGAACTGGCGCGGTTAGGCACGCACCTGCAAGGGCTGGTAGGGCGGTTCAGGCTCTGATCGTGCAAGGCCTGCGGGCGTGGTGTAGGAGCGGCCTTGCGTCGCGATCGGGGCGCGTAGCGCCCCCAGCACTCTCTGCGGCGAAGCTGAAAAACCAGGGCCGCTACGCGCCCCGTTCGCGACGCAAGGCCGCTCCTACACAAGCGTCGCGGCGGGCCTGCAGAAATTCATACAGTCTTTGCTGAATTTTCCTACGGGATTATCAGGTCAAGTCCTACGCCTCCGCGGCCGATGGGCAGGGGTGTCATGCCGGCATTGCGCCGGCATGCCCTCTCTCAAACGGACGGAGACTCATCATGCTCGGCTACCTCAACCGCAGGCTCGGCAACGTCGGTGTCGGCGCCAAGCTTGCCCTCGGCTTCGCCGTGGTCTTGCTGCTTACCCTGGCCACCACCCTCAGCGGCTGGCGCGCGCTGGATGGCGCTATCACCCGCTCGGAACAACTCAGTGAAATCGGCCTGATCAACGACCTGGTCAAGGACCTGCGCGCAGAGCGCATCACCTATCGCGTGCTCGGCGACGACGCCAGCAAGTCGCGCATCATGCGCATCCTCGACCAGCTCGAAGGCATGCTGACCACCCTGCAGCAACGCAGCCATGTCGATGATTCACGCCAGATGCTCACCCAGAAGCTGCAATTGTTGCAGCGCCTGCGCGACGACTTCGCCGAACTGCAGCGCACGGTCGCACAGCGGCACGCGCTGCGCGAGGCCATGCAGGCGCAGGAGCAGAAACTCAACGACGTCATCGACGAACTGCAGACCCAGGCCTTGCTGAAGATGCCTGCCGACAGCCAGCAAAGCGGCGTGCTGGGCCTGATGGATACCCTCAGCCGTCACGTCGACGGCGCCAACCAGCAGAGCCTGGTACCCGCCTATACCTTCTCGCCCGTCGAGGGTTTCGCCAAAGTCGGCGATGGCGCACTTGACGCCGCCGACAGCAGCCTTGGCCAGTTGCTCAAGGGGCTTGCGCCCCTGAGCCTGCCGCGCACGCTGACGGAACAGCCCGGTGTCGAGTTGGCCAAGTACCGCACCAGCCTGGACCAGTACCGTAACGCCGCCGTGCGGGTCGAGCAGTTGCAAGGCAACATGGAAAACATGGGTGATGAGTTAAGCGCCGTAAGCGTGGAGTTGGGCGAGCGCAAGGTCGAGCAACGCGACAGCGAGGCCCTGGCAGCCCGCTCGTTGCTGACCAGCGTGGCCGTGCTGGCGCTGGTGGTGGGGGTCATCGCCGGCTGGCTGATCACCCTGCAGATTACCCAGCCGCTGCGCCAGACACTGGCCGTGGCCGCGCGTATCAGCAAGGGCGACCTGAGCCAGGTCGAGCCGGTGCTGCGCCGTGACGAGATGGGCCAGTTGCAGTCCAGCATGCGCGACATGACCTTGAGCCTGCGCGAGCTGATCGGCGGCATCGACCAAGGCGTCGGCCACCTGTCACAGGCGGCCACGCAACTGGCCGCCAGCAGTGAGGACACCAAGCTGCGCATCAACCAGCAACGCGAGGAAACCGACCAGGTGGCCACCGCCATGAACCAGATGAGCGCGACCGTGCAAGAGGTGGCGCAGAACGCCGAACAAGCATCGCTGGCCGCAACCAATGCCGACCAGCAGGCGCAGGTGGGCGATCAGGTGGTGGCCGAAGCCATCAGCCGCATCGAGCAACTGGCTGGGCAGATGGACGATTGCCTGGCAGCCATGCAGCATCTGGCGGGCGAAAGCCAGCGCATCGGCAGCATCCTCGATGTGATCAAGTCGGTGTCCGAACAAACCAACCTGCTGGCCTTGAACGCAGCGATCGAAGCAGCCCGGGCCGGTGAAGCCGGGCGTGGTTTTGCGGTGGTCGCCGATGAGGTACGCGGGCTGGCGCAACGGACCCAGCAGTCGACCGAGGAGATCGAACAACTGATCGAAAGCCTGCACAGCGGCACAGACGAGGTCACGCACCTGCTCGACAACAGCAAGCGCCTGACCGAGCAGAGTGTCGAGCTGAGCCGCAAGGCAGGGCATGCGCTGGGGCAGATCACCGATACGGTGTCGAGTATCCAGGGCATGAACCAGCAGATTGCCACGGCCAGCGAAGAGCAGAGCGTGGTGGCCGAGCAGATCAACCGCAGTGTGCTGAATGTGCGCGATGTGTCTGACCAGACCAGTGCGGCCAGTGAACAGACGGCGGCTTCGAGTGGCGAGCTGGAGCAACTGGGGCGGCAGTTGCGGGGGATGGTCGGGCGGTTCAGCCTGTGAGATTGCCGGGGGCGCAATGCGCCCCCAAGCGGTTACAGCACCTGGCGCAAGAACGCCTGCGCCCGCGGGTCCTTCGGCGTATCAAAGAACTGCGCCGGCGAGGCATCTTCCAGCAACTTGCCATGGTCGAAGAACAGCACCCGGTCAGCCACTTCCCGGGCAAAGCCCATCTCGTGGGTAACGCAGACCATGGTCATGCCTTCCTGAGCCAAGGTCTTCATCACATCCAGCACTTCGCCGACCATTTCCGGGTCGAGCGCCGAGGTCGGTTCGTCGAACAGCATCACCTTCGGCTCCATGGCCAAGGCACGGGCAATCGCCACGCGCTGCTGCTGGCCGCCGGACAACCGCGACGGGTACTCATTGGCCTTCTGCGCGATACCGACCTTCTCCAGCAGCGCCCGGGCCTTGGCCTCACGCTCGGCCTTGCCGCGCTTGCGCACCACCTTCTGCGCCAGGCACAGGTTCTCCAGCACGGTCATGTGCGGGAACAGGTTGAAATGCTGGAACACCATGCCGACTTCGCGGCGGTAGGCGTTGATGTCGGTCTTCGGGTCGGCCAGTTGCAGGCCGTCGATGGCCACATGGCCTTCGTCGAAATGCTCCAGGCCGTTGAGGCAGCGCAGGAAGGTCGACTTGCCCGAACCCGACGGGCCAAGCACCACCACCACTTCGGCCTTGGCTACACGCGTGGTGACATTGTCTACCGCGCGAACCACTTGGCCGCGGGTGTCGAAGACTTTTACCAGGTCACGGACTTCAATCACTTTGCGCAAGCCTCCGCTCGAGCCGGCTGGCCAGGTGCGACAGCGGCAGGTTGATCAGCAGGTACAGGCCTGCCACGCAGAACCAGATCTCGAAGGTCGAGAACGAGGTGGTGATGGCCTCGCGGCCGCTCTTGGTCAGTTCGGTAATGGCGATCACCGAGACCAGCGAGGTGTCCTTGACCAGGCTGATGAACTGGCCGGCCAACGGCGGCAGCACGCGTTTGAAGGCCTGGGGCAGGATCACATGGCGCATCGACTGGCTGGCGTTCAAGCCCAGCGAGCGGGCCGCCTCGTTCTGGCCGCGGGCGATCGACTGCACACCGGCGCGGACGATCTCGGCCACATAGGCCCCGGTGAACAGCGCCAGCGCCGCAACCCCGGCGAATTCGCGGGACAGGTTGAGCACGGTGCCGATGAAGAAGTAGAAGATGAAGATCTGTACCAGCAGCGGTGTGCCCCGCACCAGTTCGACGTACACCGTCGACAAGTCACGCAGGGTCGGGTTGTTCGATAACCGGCACAGGCCCGCGAACAGGCCGATCACCAGGCCCAGGGCGCCCGACACCACCGACAACCACAGCGTGGTCCACAGGCCCCACGCCAACGGGCCAGCCGCCCAGTGGCGGGTCACACCGACCTGGTCGCCTTCGGCGACGTCATCGCCACGGCTCAATTGCAGGCTGTTGCTGTCCACATCGAGCACCTGCTCGGCGCCGTCTTCGCCCTTGAGCGAGACGCGGGCGGTGTCACCGGTTATGACGATGTCCTGCACGGTGCCATTGCTGGCGGCACGCTGGGCGTCTTCGGCCTGGTAGGCAAAATACTGAGGGACGCGGTTCCAGCGCCATTCATAGGACATCAACGAGGTGGCCAGATACAGACTGACCGCCAGGCCAACCAGCACCAGCGCAGTCAGCGCGTGCCAGGGCCACTGGGCTTTCTTGTGTTTGATCACGGGGTTACTCCAGAAAGCGGCAAGCCGCAAGCTACAAGCTGCAAGGAAAACCAGACCGCGTATTGGCCCACCTTCTCTTGCAGCTTGCAGCTTGCGGCTTGAAGCTACTTCTTATTCCATTTCCTTCAGCCAGTCCTTGTTCTTGAACCACTTGTCGTGGATACGATCGTAGGTCCCGTCATGCTTGATCTGGTGCAGGAAGTTGTTGATGAAGTTGATGCTGTCGTAGTCGCCTTTCTTCAGGCCGAATGCCAGCGGCTCGTAGGTGAAGGGTTCTTCGAGGAACAGCAGCTTGCCAGCGCCGGCCTTCTCCACCGCCACCACGTTGTAGGGTGCATCGTAGACGAAGGCGTCGGCCTTGCCGTTGACCACATCCATCACCGCTTCCTGCTCGTTGTCGTAGCCGTGGTACTTGGCTTTGGCGATCAACTTCTTGGAAACCATCTCGCCGGTGGTACCGAGCTTGGAGGTGATGCGGTACTTCTCGTTGTTCAGGTCTTTGTAGGTCTTGATCTCGCCCGCCAGGTCCTTGCGGATCAGCAAGGTCTGGCCGACCACGATGAAGGGTTCGCTGAAGTTCAGGCGCAGGTTGCGTTCCTGGGTCAGGGTCATGCCGCTGCCGATCATGTCGAACTTGTTGGTCAGCAGGGCCGGGATGATGCCGTCATAGGCGGTGGAGACGGTCTCCAGCTTGACGCCCATGGACTTGGCCATGGCCTTGAGGATATCGACCTCGAAGCCGATGATCTCGCCACGCTTGTTGGTCATCTGGAACGGCATGTAGGTTGGGTCCATGCCCACTTTCAGGGTGCCGCGCTTGACCGCGTCTTCGATGGCGCCAGCCTGGGCTGCCGAGACGGCGACCAGGGCGGTAACACCGACCAGCAGTCGCGAAAGGTATTTCTTGATCATCACCAAGTCCCCTAGCAAGAAAAGAAGCAAATCTTATTGTTGGCACGGCCGTACTGGCCGAAGCGTCTATCGGAGACGGATGCTAACGCATGGCGGCTCAGGGACCTAGCGCCGGGGGGGACTTTGTTGGCCAAAATCGATTGCATGGCCGGTCTGACGCTTCGCGGGGCAAGCCCGCACCCACAGGGACAGCACAGCATTGAAGCACTGTGAAGTCGCAGTGGGAGCGGGCTTGCCCCGCGAATGCTATGGATCAGGCGCCGACGAGTGCCGGCTGGCCTTCATTCTCTGGATGCAACGGCAACAACGGCGAATGCGGGTCGTTGTTGATCGAAGCACGCCACACATCGATCCAGGCAGCGTTGTGCTCGGCCCAGACCCGATCATGCAGGCGCGCCAAGGCGACCGGGTCGCTCAGCAAGGCCAGGCGGGTATTCAGGTCCAGCCCCTGCGGCCCAACGTCCAGCGCCTTGGCCACACGCTCGGCACGCAGCGCTTCGATCGCTGCAGCCTGGCCGTGGCGAGCCGTCGCCATGGCGCAGGCCAGAGCATTCTGCCGCGGGTCGACCACTGCCCGCACAAAACCGTCGTGCAGGGCATGCCAACGGTTCTCGTGGGTGTACTGGTCAGTAGCCAGCAGCTCCTGCGGCGTTGCGTATTCCTCAGGTATCAGGAACAGCTTCTCGTCCTTGGCCGCCAGGCCCAGGCGGGTGCGGCTGGAGATCACCGACACCGGGATCGACAGCACCAGCGAACCCACGATCGGCGCCAACCACCACAGGAAGCTCGGGTTAAGCCAGGCAACCAGCGCTGCCCAGGCAAAGCCCAGCAGGGTCTGCGGGCCATGGCGGCGCACGGCCTCGCTCCACGGCGTGGAGTCGTCGTCACGCTGCGGCGAGTTCCAGGTCGCGGCCCAGCCGAGGAACGCGGCCAGCACGAAGCGGGTGTGGAAGATCATCCGGACCGGCGCCAGCAGCATGGAGAACAGCATCTCCATCAGCATCGACAGGGTGACCTTGATACGCCCGCCAAACTCGGTGGCGCCCTTGGCCCAGATCAGGATGATGCTCAGCAGCTTGGGCAGGAACAGCAGCACGATGGTGGTGGAGAACAGCGCAACGGCTTTTTCCGGGTGCCACTGAGGCCACAGCGGGTAAAGCTGGTACGGTTCGATGAAGTATTGCGGCTCCATCAGCGTGTTGGTCGCCAGCAGCGCGGTCGACAGCACCAGGAAGAAGAACCACAACGGCGCCGACAGGTACGACATCACGCCGGTGAGGAACACCGCACGGTGCACCGGGTGCATGCCCTTGACCAGGAACAGGCGGAAGTTCATCAGGTTGCCGTGGCACCAGCGGCGGTCACGCTTGAGCTCGTCGAGCAGGTTCGGCGGCAACTCTTCGTAACTACCCGGCAGGTCATAGGCGATCCACACGCCCCAGCCGGCACGGCGCATCAGCGCGGCTTCGACGAAGTCGTGGGAGAGGATGGCACCGGCGAAGGCGCCCTTGCCCGGCAACGGCGCCAGGGCGCAGTGCTCGATGAACGGCTTCATGCGGATGATCGCGTTGTGGCCCCAGTAGTGCGACTCGCCCAGCTGCCAGAAGTGCAGGCCGGCGGTGAACAGCGGGCCGTACACACGGGTGGCGAATTGCTGCATGCGCGCATACAGGGTGTCCATGCCGGACGCCTTGGGCGCGGTCTGGATGATGCCGGCGTCCGGGTTGGCCTCCATCAGGCGCACCAGGCTGCTCAGGCACTCGCCGCTCATGACGCTGTCGGCGTCGAGCACGACCATGTACTTGTACTCGCCGCCCCAGCGACGGCAGAAGTCGTCGAGGTTGCCGCTCTTGCGCTTCACCCGGCGCCGACGGCGGCGATAGAAGATGCGGCCGAAGCCCTTGGTTTCGCGGCACACGTCCAGCCAGGCCTGTTGCTCGGCGACGGCAATGTCGGTGTCGTTGGTGTCGCTGAGCACGAAGAAGTCGAAACGGTCGAGGTTGCCGCTGGCGGCTACCGATTCGAACGTCGCCCTCAGGCCTGCGAACACCCGCGGCACATCTTCGTTGCAGATGGGCATGACCAGCGCGGTACGTGCCTCGGGCGCGATCGGCTCACTGCCGGCACTGCTGCCGGAAATGCGGTACTTGTCGCGCCCGGTGAGCAGCTCAAGGAAGCCCATCAGCGCCGTCCAGAAGCCCGCCGACACCCAACAGAACAGGATGCCGAAGAGAATCAGGATGGAGGTCTGCAGGGCATACGGCCACACCTGCACGACGGTTTCCCACAGCGACTGGTTGACGATCTCGTCGAGGTCGACGAACGACCAGCCCTGATACGGCAAGATGCCCTTCATGTACCAGCCGGCGACGATGGTCTGGCCGATCATCAGGGTCAGCAAAATATAGCGGCGGATCGAACCAACCGTGCGCCAGCGGGCCTTGGGCAGCTCGCGCTGCTCTGGCTGCGGCGCGTTGGTGCGCCCGGTCATGCGCCGCCACATGCGGATCAGCACGTTGGTGCGCCATGGCTCGGGCACCACGCGGGTGCGCTTGATCGGCGGTGCGATTTTCAGGCACAGCCGGCCGCTGCCGTCGACGCCGAGCATTTCGGCTTCTTCAAGCTCGGCGGCGCTGCCCACGGTCAGCCGCGGGCCCACCGAAGCCTGCACGGCCTCGGCGGCGTTGGCGGCCGGGTTGGCCGCCAGGCGTTGGTGCAGCTCACCGAACGAGGTGCAGCTGGCGAGTTCCGCGCGCTGCTCATCGCTCAGTGGGAGGTGGGCCAGGTATTCGCCAAGCGATTCCGGCCTTGCGCTTGAGTTACTCATCGGCAGGCAACTGATAGCTCCAGGTCTCGGTCAGCACTTGTTCGGTGGTGGCCGGGGTCCCGTTGGTGGACGCCGCGTCGGCGGCAGGTTGTTCGGCCTTGGCGTTTTTCTCGGCCTTGGCGTGCTTGGCAGCGGCCTTGTCCTGCTTGGCGTCCTTGGTAGCAGGCTTGGCGGGTTCGACAGGCACGTCGCGAACCAGCGCAGCGCGCATTTCCGTCGATTTGTTGGCTTCCTTGACCTTCAGCCGCAGGGTCAGGCGCCAGCCCTTGCTCTCTGGGTTATAGCGCAGGTTGTTCTCGACCACCTCGGCATTGTCGCCGACGCTGATCTGGCTGCGTACTGCGGTGTCTTCCGGCAGGGCGGCCAGGTTGGCACCAGCGAAGTCGACGATGAACGCCACGCTGCCGTCAGGCTGACGAATCAGGTTGGACTGTTTGACGTCACCGGTGGAGCGCAGGGTCTGGGTGACCGAGGCCACGTCCTGGGCCTGGAACTGGGCCTCGTTGATGGTCCAGTGCAGGCGGTAGTCGTACTCGAACGGCTTGCCAGGCTCTGGCAGGGCCTCGGGGCTCCAGAACGCCACGATGTTGTCGTTGGTCTCGTCGGCGGTCGGGATTTCAACCAGGTCGACGGTGCCCTTGCCCCAGTCGCCCTTGGGCTCGATCCAGGCGCTTGGACGCTTCTGGTAGTTGTCGTCGAGGTCTTCATAGTCCTTGAAGTCGCGATGACGCTGCATCAGGCCGAAACCACGCGGGTTCTCGACGCTGAAGTTGCTGACAGCCAGGTGTTTCGGGTTGTTCAGCGGGCGCCACAGCCACTCGCCGTTACCGGCATGGATCGACAGGCCTTCGGAATCGTGCAGGGCCGGGCGGTAGTTCATGACCTTGGACGGCTGGTTAGGGCCGAACAGGTACATGCTGGTGAGCGGTGCGATGCCCAGGCGGCTGACGTGATCACGCAGGTAGACCCGCGACTTGACGTCGACCACGGTGTCGCTGCCCGGACGCAGGGTCAGTTTGTAGGCACCGGTGGAGCGCGGCGAGTCCAGCAGGGCATAGATCACCAGGTGCTTGTCGGCAGGCTTTGGCTTCTCGACCCAGAACTCGGTGAACCGCGGGAACTCTTCACCCGACGGCAGCGCGGTGTCGATGGCCAGGCCACGGGCCGACAGGCCATATACATGGCCCTTGCCGACCACGCGGAAGTAGCTGGCGCCAAGCAGGGTCATGATCTCGTCCTGCTTGTCGGCCTTGTTGATCGGGTAAAGCACGCGGAAACCGGCATAGCCCAGGTTCTTGGTGGTTTCCGGGTCGTGCGGCACGTCACCGAACTCGAAACGGCTCGGGTCGTACTTGATTTCCTCGACCTTGGAGGCGGTGACTTCGTTGATTTTCACCGGGGTGTCGAAATGCATGCCCTGGTGATAGAAGGACAGCTTGAAGGGGGTCTTGTCCTTGGCCCACTCGGCCTTTTCCTGCAGGAAGTGAATCTTCTGGTAGTCGGCGAACTTCATGTCGCGGAAGACTGCCGGCAGATTGCTCTTCGGTGCTTCGTACTTCTGGCCGGCCAGATCCTTTGCCTTGGCTGCAACATCGTCAAGATTGAATGCCCACAGCTGGCCCGCGCTCATCAGGCCGACCAGTGCCACGCTGGCCATCAGGGCCTTGCGTAGCCGAATGCCGGGGATTCTTGATGCTTTATGGGGACTAACAATCACGAGCAACCCTCGCCGAAAACAGATCATGAAACCAACGGCCAGCTACAAATGCCGGGTTGGCGAGCACTGTTCGGACCCCGTAAGGGCGCAATGATTCCCCAAACGGATCCAGACAATACTCGAGTCAGAGTGAAACGAACCTGCGAACGCAGGTCCATGCAGCGCGCGATTATCCAGCAGGTCGCGTGACAACGCATCAGGCTGGACTAACTATTTATCGTACAAAACCCCTTGTTTTCCTACAAACAAGGGGTTTTTTAGCCTCACATTTGTAACATAAATGTTACGGGGCCATCATTGACCAGTTGCACCTGCATGTCTGCGCCAAATCGCCCACTCGCCACATCGGCGTGCTTGCCCTTCGCCTGTTCTAAAAGATAGTCGAACAGCTCGGCGCCGAGGGCCGGTGGCGCCGCCGTCGAGAAGCTCGGCCGCATGCCGTTGCGGGTATCTGCCGCCAGCGTGAACTGGGACACCAGCAACAAACCGCCGCCGACATCCTTGAGCGACAGGTTCATCTTGCCCTGCTCATCGCTGAACACCCGATAGTTAAGCAGCTTGTGCAGCAGCTTATCGGCCGATTCGCGGGAATCTTCAGGCTCGACCGCCACCAGCACCAACAGGCCATGGTCGATGGCACCGACGACCTCCCCGGCAACCTCTACCCGTGCGCCACGCACACGCTGTAGCAGCCCCCTCACGCTTCTTCCAGGGGCAGGTCGAGCAGGCGACGGGCCATCTGCTCGGCAGCGCGCACCAGGGCATCGGTGATGCCCGGCTCAGAGGCCGCGTGGCCAGCATCGCGAATGACCTTCAGCTCGCTGTTGGGCCAGGCCTGGTGCAGCGCCCAGGCGTTGTCCAGCGGGCAGATCACATCGTAGCGGCCATGCACGATCACCGCCGGCAGGTGGGCGATCTTCGGCATGTCGCGGATCAGCTGGTCCGGCTTGAGGAAGGCATTGTTCATGAAATAGTGGCATTCGATGCGGGCAATCGACAGCGCGCGCTGCGGCTCGGAGAAGCGGTCGACCACCAGCGGGTTGGGGCGCAGCGTAGCGGTGCGGCCCTCCCAGGTGGACCAGGCCTTGGCGGCGTGCATCTGGGCGATCTGGTCGTTGCCGGTCAGGCGCTTGTGGAAGGCCTTGACCAGGTCACCGCGCTCTTCAGGCGGGATCGGTGCAATGTAGTCCTGCCAGTAGTCGGGGAACAGGCGGCTGGCGCCTTCCTGGTAGAACCACTCGATCTCCTGCGGGCGGCACAGGAAGATGCCGCGCAGGATCAGGCCATGCACGCGCTCAGGGTGGGTCTGGGCGTAGGCCAGGGCCAGGGTCGACCCCCACGAACCACCAAAAAGCACCCACTTGTCGATGCCCAGGTGCTTGCGGATACGCTCCAGGTCCTCGACCAGGTGCCAGGTGGTGTTGTTCTCCAGGCTCGCGTGCGGCGTGGAGCGGCCACAGCCACGCTGGTCGAAGGTGATGATACGGTACAGGTTGGGGTCGAAGTAGCAACGGCTCTGGGCATCACAACCGGCACCCGGGCCACCGTGGATGAACACCACCGGCAGACCTTCAGGCGAGCCGCTTTCATCGACATACAGCACATGCGGCGCTTCCACGGCCAGATCGTGCCGGGCGTAGGGTTTGATCTGCGGGTAGAGGGTCTGCATTGCGCACTCCGTGTGAGGATTAAGTCTGCCGTTTGGCATCATAAACCTGAATTGCGCTTAGAGCATGTGTCTGTGCTCAGATCATGTTATGCACATGCCACAGGCCACGCTGGCTAGCCTCGCTGCTTTATCAAGCGAGGCTAGCCAATGACTCACCTTCCCGACGCCAGCGATGACACTTCCCATCCTCAGGCCCTGATCGAGGGTAAAATCCCAGCCTGGATGGTCAGTACCACGCCTGCCACTCATCAGCACATGCGCACAGCACTGAACACCCCAGCCCCCTGGTTTGCCAAGGCTTGCCAGGAGCAACCGGCTGATGCCCGCAAGCTGGCCAGGGAATATGAGGCCTATAGGCACGCCAGCAGCGACGCAAACGCACTGTTCAAAGCCCTTCCCGACCTGGAGACATTCGCCAGGGAACAGCTGACCTCGGCCATCGAAGCGCGCTTCGGCCTGGCGCTGGATGTCACCCGGACCTACCTGTTCAACGCCGGCAAGGCCGAAGCCTATCAGGCAAGCATGGGTGCAGACCCGTTCACCGCTGCCCAGCGGGCGTTCAAGCTGGCCACCCAGAGCCTGCTGCATTGCGCCCTGCAAAATTTTGAAGCGGCCGAAGCCGAGCCTGGCGGTCTCGATGGCCAGACGTTGAAGTCCGTGGTGCTCGACAGCAATCAGTTCCTGGCGCATCTGCCCACCGGCAACCCGGTTCAGATAGCCCCGCAGGCTTTTGCCTCCTTAGTCCGCGAGCTGGACATCGGCGGCCAGTATCAGGCGTTGCTCGCTGCCGTCTACCAGCCGGACTCCGGGGGTGATGGCGCAGCGGTAAGCGAGACGCTTGGCAAGGCTGAGCAATGCGCCTTTCGCCTCGAGCTGCACAGGGCCTACCTGAGCAACATGCTTGACCTGCCCCTGTATGAGGCCTTGTTGAAGCTCATCCGGGGCGACGAGGTGCACTACCTGGAAAGCCCCATGCGGTGGGCGTTCCTCAAGCTGTTCGACGTGTCGGTGACCGGCGCGCTGGTGATCGGCGTGGTGCCTTTTCCCGAGTTGTTTCTGAGCTACGATACAACTCGCCTTCCTTACAAGAACGTCCTGGTAACCTATCTGCCGGGCGCGCCAGTGCCGCTGAAAGTGCACAGCACTGTTCTTGAAGTTCAAGTGCACTTGCGCGAGCAACTGTGGGCAATGCAGATCCGCCATCTGCAGCAGGGCGTACCTGCCCGCGACAGCGCCACCTTCATGGAAAAACTACGCGACTGCCTGCAACCGGTAGATTGGAGCCGTGTGCAGCCATCCCCGACGCACCAGGGTGAGCTGACCAACCGCGTACGTGACCCCGAAGCATGGGTAGCGGTGACGCTGCAGCCCTTCAACCGCTCGCTGCTCGACGAACTGGTCAGCCAGAAACGCCAACGGCGCATGGACGATGCCTCGTACCATGCCGTTTCAACGGCCCAGGAAGATCAAAAAACCACCGAAAAGCGCAGGGCCTACTTTGCCCAACTGGCATTGGGCGCTTTGAACCTCGGTGCCTTCGTCGTGCCTGGCCTGGGCCAGTTGATGCTTGGTCTGTCACTGATTCAACTCAGCTACGAGGTTTTCGAGGGCATCGAGAACTGGGCCGACGGCGATCGTGAGCAAGCGCTCGACTACCTGATGGACATCGTCGAGAACGTCGCACTCACCGCAGTGGCCGTGGCAACAGGCGCGGCCGATGGCACCCCGGCCGTCGAGAAGATACCCGTAGACATGCCCTCGTTCATCGAGGAGCTCGAGCCTGTGGTCATGCCCGATGGCGGTAGCCGTCTGTGGTTACCGGACGCCCGGCCGTTCGCCCATGACACCGTGCTGCCGGCTGGCCTGCAGGCCGATGAGTTCGGCCTGTATCACCATGATGGCAAGGCCTGGTTGGCAATCGAAGGCAACACCTACTCCGTCACGCAGGCGCCTGGCAGCACTGAATACCGCCTTGTGCACCCCAGCAAGGCACTCAGCTATGAACCACCGCTGCGCCACAACGGTGCTGGCGCCTGGCTGCTCCCCGCAGACCGGCCCGAGCAATGGCCAGAACTGCCCTTGTTCAGGCGCGCTGGCCACCTTGGCGCGCATTTCGACGATGAGACTGCACTGCGTATCCTGCGCGTAAGTGGCACGCAGGAGGATGTGCTGCGCAGGGCGCTGTGCGACAGTCTGCGCTTACCCGCGCAGTTGGAAGACACCCTGTCGCGCTTCAAGCTCTATCAGGCACTTGAGCAACGCCCTGAATTGGCTGAGCCGAACGTGCTCCACAGCGAATTCGAGAGGCACTATCGAGCGCTGCCCACACCCCGGATGCCCGGCGCCGAAGTGATCCAATCTCGCTACCCACAGCTTCCAGCGCCCCTCACCGAAGAGTTGTTGCGCCATGCCAGCCCCTCCGAAAGGGCTGAGCTGGCCCACGGCAAAGTCCCCACCCGGCTCGCCGAAGAGGTTCGTTGCCTTGCGCAGCAGGTCAGGCTGAACCGCGCCTACGAAGGGCTCTACCTGGAGAGCGTGCGTAACTGGGACAGCGATGTACTGGTCTTGCACACCCTGGAGCAGCTCCCCGGCTGGTCAACCGAGACCCCCATCACCGTTGAGCAGCGTCAGCGCTCGCCCGCCCAGGTCGCCAGCATCGGCGCCAGCGAAGTACCCGCGACCACGTTGATCATCAGCGCACGTGCGGGTTACGTGGTCATGGACAGTACCCGGCCCGACGATCTGCTTTCGGTGCACAGCTCATTGCCCGGAGCGCTGTTCGAAGTGTTGACTGCCGAGCAACGTGAGGCACTGGGTGTTGAGGATGAGCAGGCGCTCAGACGCAGGGTTCAACAAGCGCCTCTGTTGCCCCGCGCGGCATTGCGCAAGGTCCTCGGCATGCAGAGCGTGCGCCCGGGCTTTCGCTCGCCAATGCGCCTGGCAGATGGTCGCTTGGGTTACCCGCTGGGTGGCAATCGCCCGCGCGTTGCCAGCATCTCGAGGCAAACATTGCTCAATTCAATACGCCAGATTGGCCAATACGCCCCCATTCCTCGCCCCGCCGAACAGACCCTGGCAGCGTTGGAAAACAGAAACCTGACCCGCGCCCAGATCGATGACATGCTCAGCGTGCTGCTGGAGCAACGCAACCAGCTGCAAAGCCGCCTGGCTGACTGGCGCCAGCTGGCCGCACGGATGCCCCATCAGCCCCCGGATGACTTCGAGCGGTTGATGAACGCCATTTCCCAGCACTGGTATGACCGCGCATTCCTGACCGCCAGCGATGCCGTCGGGCCGCTTCGCCTTGAACGCCTGTCCTTGGCGCAGTTTCCGCTCGAACTGCCTGAATTTTTCAGCGCCAGCGTCACGGACCTGCAACTGATAGAAACGTCACCCGAAAACTATGAAGGCTGGAACCAGCACGGCCCGCAACTGGACAGCCTGACGCGACAGTTCGCAAACCTGAGGTCGCTGGAGATCAGCCGGAACTACCGGCCTGAAGGGACGCCTTCCGCCCTGCAGTTCAGCCTGCCGATGATCGCCCAGCGTCTACCGGCGCTCGAATCGCTCAGCCTGACCAACCAGAATATCTCGCTGTCCTCGACTGACATCGACAGCCTGGCAGGGCTCACTCAGCTGCGACGCCTGGACCTGAGCGGCAACCGGTTTTCCGAGCATTACCCCCCGCGCTTCAACGAGCTGACACTGGACTACCTGGGCCTGGACAACATGGCACTGGATCATTGGCCAGAGGGGGTGGGGTTCAATACCCTGACCCAGGTGCATCACATTGGCCTGCGCAACAACCACATCAGGATCCTCCCGCACTTTCTGCGGGATAACCACATCAATATTGCCGAGCACGCGCTGGTCTCGATGCAGGGCAATCCGCTCTTCGAGGATGAGGTGAGGCGCGTGATGCTAAGCGAAGATGGCCGCGCCTCTCGCTTCGAAATGGACCAGCCTGAAGACGTCAGAGCGCGCCTGGCCGCCCAATTGGCACAACGCCAACAGCTACGCGACGCCATCGACAACTATGTAAACGCCTCCAGTTCGGCCGCCCCTGTCAGCCAGGCGGTCATGGCGGCCAGGACCCGTATCGCAGCAGCACTGAACGAGTTCTGGCATAACCAGGAGATAGGGCTGACGCGCGCGGCATTGCGCCTGAACGATGTTGACCTGGAGCATTTCCCGAGACGCTTGCCTGCCTTTTTCACCGCGCAGGTACATAACCTGGCGCTTGATCGCGTCAGCGGCTCAACCGCACAGTTCGATGCATTGCTGAGCCGGTTGGCACGGGTGACGCGCCTGACGATCGACGAATACCAGCACGCCGAGCAAACGTTGCCTTCTGCCCTTCTGCGCTTGCCTGGGTTGACCGACATTGCCCTGCGCCAGTCAGACCTGCTGATCGACCAGCAGGTGCTCGACACCCTGGGCGGTCTGCCCAACCTCAATTCACTGGACCTCACGGGCAACCGCATGGGGACGATCACACACGCGCCGCAGGCGTTGCAAACGATTCGCCGCCTCGACCTGAACAGCATGGCCCTGGACCAGTGGCCGGCCTGGGTAGACGGCCTGCTGCCCCTGGAGATGCTGGACCTGAGTGATAACCAGCTCACCGAACTGCCAGAGCACATCCTGGCCAACCTGGATAACGACTTCCCCATCAGCTCGATTCTGTTGTTCAGTAACCCGCTGACGGACGAAGCCGTCATGCGCGCCCGTGCCTCTTCCGACAGCCAGCGCAGCTATACCTTTGCCATCGACCTGTCCGACAGCATAAGCGAGTCATCGGGAGAGGGCGGGATGGGCGGCCACCGCCACTTCCCCTTCCTGGACCCAATGGCTGATGCACCCAATGTGGAAAACTGGCTGCTCGCGACGGACCTCGAAAACGAAGCACTGCGGGACAGCTGGGAGACACTCCAGGGTTCAGGTGAAGCCGAGCATCTTCTGGCGCTGGTCGGTCGCCTGCGCAACGCGGCCCCGTACCAGAACGGCAAGACCCGCGTGTCATTCTGCCAACGTGTGCGCAAGGTGCTGGGCAGTGCAGTGGTCAACACGCAAGACCTTGCGTTGTTCAACCTTCAGGCCAGGGAAGCACTGGTGCAGGACAATGGCGACCAGACCTGCCACGACGGCGCGCTGCTGGTATTCCAGAACATCGAACTGTACATCGCCAACCAGCGCCTGCAGATCGATGCGGCAGATACCGAGGGCAACCTTTATCGGGAACTGCGCCGCCTGTATCGCTTGCAGGCCCTGGATGAGGTTGCCCAAAGCGAGGCGGCCAACCGGGATGAAGCGGAGGTTCGCCTCACCTACCGTCGTGAACTGAATGCCCCGCTTGAACTGGGCCTACCCAACGACACCTTGCGCTACGCGATCAATGCCAATATCGATGAGTTGGCGTATGCCGAGCTGGAAGTGCAGCGTCGCGAGCTGGCGGAGGATTTCCTGAATTTTGCCGCCGCCAACCCGCGCTGGGTCCAGTACTTGCGCCAAGCCTATGCCGACCGTTTTGCAGACATCGAGCACACGTACCAGACCCAGGTATCCGAACTACCGGACCAATACCCTGACAGGCCCCTCTCTTCGTTGGCAGAGGAGTTCGAGGCATTGGAGCGCAACAGGCAAACACGCGAGTTACGCCTGATTCGCGAACTCACATCGTTTGCAGACCCTGATCGCAAGCCCCGTTCATCGACCGAGTAGGCAGCCACTCGCCTGGGCGGCCACTGTGTGCAGGCCGCCCCCCCTGCGCTCACTTCCCGTAGCGTTGCACGCCCCAGGCCAGCACGCTTTCGAGCAAACGCCGCAGCACGGCCTGGGTCGGTTGCGCCAGGTCTTCGCGATAGGCGAACGGCTCGCTTTCTTCCATGTACGTGCTTTGCGCCAGCTCCAACTGCACCGCATGGATATGGTTGGCAGGGTTGCCATAGTGGCGGGTGATATGGCCGCCCTTGAAACGCCCGTTGAGTACATGGCTGTAAGCCGGCGCTTCGGCGCACACGCCCGCAAGCAACTGCGCCAGCTCAGGATCGCAGCTGGCGCCGTTGAAAGTACCAAGGTTGAAATCCGGAAGCTTGCCGTCGAACAGGTGCGGGATCAGCGAGCGAATCGAGTGGGCGTCCCACAGCAACGCATAGCCGAACTGCTCACGCAGGCGGGCCAGCTCCTGGCTGATCGTGTCGTGATACGGCCGCCAGATCTGCTCCAGGTAGGTCGCGCGCTCTTCGGCAGAGGGCACCTGCCCGTCTTTGAACAAGGGCTGCCCTTCGAACAGCGTGGCCGGATACAAGCCGGTGGTTGCCCCGACGTACAACGGCTTATCGTCGTCGGGCCGGTTGAGGTCGATGACGAAACGCGAATACTCCGCCGCCACCACGCTGGCGCCCAGTTCACGGGCAAAATCGTAGAGCTGCGGAATGTGCCAGTCGGTGTCAGGCAAGCTGCGCGCCTGGTCGACCAGGCCCTCGCGCACCGCTGGGGTCAGTTGCAGGCCTGCGTGGGGCATGCTGATCAGCAGGGGTAAACGGCCCTGGTGAAAACTCAGTACCTTGTTCATTTCGCCTCGCTCAGTTGAGTATCTCGTGGCCCTTGCGCACCACACGCTTGGGCAGGTCGCCACCCAGCCAGTAGGCCAGGTCGGCGGGGCGCTCGATCTGCCAGGCGACAAAGTCCGCCACCTTGCCGGCTTCCAGCGTGCCATGGCTGTCGCCAAGGCCTAGCGCCGTGGCGGCATGGGTGGTCACACCGGCCAGGGCTTCTTCCGGGGTCATGCGGAACAGCGTGCAGCCCATGTTCAGCATCAGGCGCAGCGACAACCCCGGCGAGGTGCCCGGGTTGAGGTCGCTGGCCAGGGCAATCTTCACACCGTGACGGCGCAGGGCGTCCATCGGCGGCAATTGGGTTTCGCGCAGGAAATAGAAGGCGCCCGGCAGCAGCACGGCGACCGTGCCGGCCGCGGCCATGGCAATGGCGTCTTCCTCAGTCATGAATTCCAGGTGGTCGGCCGACAATGCTTGGTAGCGCGCCGCCAGGCTCGAGCCGTGCAGCGACGACAGCTGTTCGGCGTGCAGCTTCACCGGCAGGCCCAGCTCATGCGCCTTGATGAATACCCGCTCGACCTGGGCCGGGGAGAACGCCAGGTGTTCGCAGAACGCATCCACCGCATCCACCAGCCCTTCTGCGGCCAGGGCAGGCAGCATCTCGTCGCAGATGTGCGCAATGTAGTCGTCGGCCCTGCCGGCGTACTCCGGCGGCAGGGCGTGGGCGGCCAGGCAGGTGGCGCGCACGGCAAGCGGCAACTCGTCGGCCAGGCGCCGTGCCACGCGCAGCATCTTGCGCTCGTTGGCCAGGTCCAGGCCATAGCCGGACTTGACCTCGAGGGTGGTCACGCCATCACGCATCAACGCCTGAACCCGCTGGCGGGCACTGGCGAACAGCTCATCCTCGCTGGCCGCACGGGTGGCCCGCACGGTACTGGCGATGCCGCCGCCTTGCGCGGCGATTTCGGCATAGCTCACGCCCTGCAGACGCTGCTCGAACTCGCCGCTGCGGTTGCCGCCAAACACCGCGTGAGTGTGGCAGTCGATCAGCCCGGGGGTGACCCAGGCATTGCCCAGGTTCACCGTGCGCTCCACTTCGACCGGCCGCAGCGCGCTGCGTGGGCCGATCCATTCGATCAGCCCGTCGCAGGTGACGATCGCCGCGTCCTCGATGATCGAGTAACGGCCGTCGACCATGGTTGCCACATGGCAGTGCTGCCAGAGGGTTCTCATTTGCAATCTCCTGTACTAGCGGTGCAGCCCGGCCTGCGCCTGGGCCGCTTTGCCCTGCCCTGCCCGCGGCTTGCACCACAGCAGGTAGGACGCGACCAGGAACACCACCCAGACCACACCCACCAGCAAGGCTGCCTGAGTGTCCGGGAAGTAACCGAGCACGCCAAAGATGAACACCATGAACGCGATGGCCATGGCTGGGCCATAGGGCCAGAACGGTACCGGGAACTTCAGCTGGGCGGCTTCCTCGCGGCTCATGCTGCGGCGCATGGCCACCTGGGTGAGCAGGATCATCAACCACACCCACACGGTGGCGAAGGTGGCGATCGAGGCAATCAGCAGGAACACGTTTTCGGGGATCAGGTAGTTGAGCACCACGCCGATCAGCAGCGCCGCGCCCATCACCACCACGGTCATCCAAGGCACACCGTGCCGGGACAGCTTGCTGAACCCGCGTGGCGCGTGGCCTTGCTGGGCCAGGCCGTACATCATGCGGCCCGCGCCGAAAATGTCGCTGTTGATGGCCGAAATGGCAGCGGAAATCACCACGACGTTGAGCACTGCCGCCGCCGAACCAATCCCCAGGTTGCTGAAGATCTGCACGAACGGGCTGCCTTCGCTGCCGATTTGCGGCCACGGGTACAGGCACATCAGCACGAACAGGGTCAGCACGTAGAACAGCAGGATACGCAGCGGCACGGCATTGATGGCCTTGGGAATGACCCGTTGTGGGTCCTTGGCCTCACCGGCAGTGACGCCGATGATTTCGATACCACCGAAGGCGAACATGACCACTGCGAAGGAGGCGATCAGGCCACCGACACCATTAGGCATGAAGCCGCCGTGCTCGACCAGGTTGCTCAACCCGACCGCATGCCCGGTGCCGACCTGGCTGAAGCCGAAGGCCATGATGCCGAGGCCGGCAAGGATCATCGCGACGATGGCGCCGACCTTGAGCAGCGACAGCCAGAATTCCATCTCGCCGAACACCTTGACGTTGCACAGGTTCAGGCCGCCGATCAGGAAGACGATGCCCAGCACCCAGATCCAGCGGGCCACTTCAGGGAACCAGAAGCCCATGTAGATACCGAAGGCCGTCACGTCGGCGATGGCGACGATGACCATCTCGAAGGCGTAGGTCCAACCGAGGATGAAGCCGGCCATGGGGCCGAGGTAGGTGGTGGCGTAGTGCCCGAAGGAGCCGGCGACCGGGTTGTGCACGGCCATCTCGCCAAGGGCGCGCATGACCATGAACACGGCGGCGCCGCCGATCAGGTACGCCAGCAGCACTGCTGGGCCGGCCATCTGGATGGCCGAGGCAGAACCGTAGAAAAGCCCGGTACCGATAGCGGAGCCGAGCGCCATGAAACGGATGTGTCGGGCCGACAGCCCGCGCTTAAGACCTTGAGCTTGTTGCATGTCACGTCCTAATTTTGTTTTTGTGGTCGTGAGATCGAGGGGCCGCGTTGCAGCCCTTTCACGGGTCAAGCCCGCCCCCAACAGGTTCAGCTCTGTGTGGGCGCGGGCTTGCCCCGCGAATGGGCCGCAAGGCGGCCCCAGAGGCATCACAGGCTAGGCAGAACCCCAGCTGGCAGCAGCCCGCTCAGGCTGCCTTTAGCCAGCAGCTCGACGGCCTTCTCGATATCCGGCGCAAAGAACCGGTCGCGGTCGTAGTGCGGCACTTCGCTGCGCAGCGCTCGGCGTGCCTGCTCCAGCTTGGCCGAGGTCTTCAGCCCCTTGCGCAGGTCCAGGCCCTGGCAGGCGCCCAGCCATTCGATGGCCAGCACGCCACGGGTGTTCTCGGCCATTTCCCACAAGCGCTTGCCGGCGGCCGGGGCCATCGACACGTGGTCTTCCTGGTTGGCCGAAGTGGGCAGGCTGTCGACGCTGTGAGGGTGCGACAGGGCCTTGTTCTCGCTGGCCAATGCGGCAGCGGTCACCTGGGCAATCATGAAGCCAGAGTTGACCCCACCGTTTTCCACCAGGAACGGCGGCAGCTGGGACATGTGCTTGTCCATCATCAGCGAGATGCGGCGCTCGCTGAGCGAGCCGATTTCGGCGATGGCCAGGGCCAAGTTGTCAGCGGCCATGGCCACCGGTTCGGCGTGGAAGTTGCCGCCCGAGATCACGTCGCCTTCGGCAGCGAACACCAGCGGGTTGTCCGACACCGCGTTGGCCTCGACGCCGAGCACTTCGGCAGCCTGGCGCAACTGGGTCAGGCAGGCGCCCATGACCTGCGGCTGGCAGCGCAGCGAGTACGGGTCCTGGACCTTGTCGCAGTTCTTGTGCGACTGCGACACTTCGCTGGACTCGCCCAGCAGGTCGCGGAAGCAGGCGGCGGTGTCGATCTGGCCACGCTGGCCACGCACGGCATGCACCCGTGCATCGAACGGCGAACGCGAGCCCAGCGCCGCTTCCACGGTCAGGCCACCGCAGGCAATGGCGGCGGCGTACAGGTCTTCGGCGTAGAACAGCCCGCGCAAGGCGTAGGCCGAGGAAGCCTGGGTGCCGTTGAGCAGGGCCAGGCCCTCTTTGGCGGCCAGGGTCAGTGGCTCCAGGCCGGCAACGGCCAGCGCTTCAGTGGCCGACAGCCATTGGCCCTGGTAACGCGCCTTGCCTTCGCCGAGCAGCACCAGCGACATGTGCGCCAGCGGTGCCAAGTCGCCGGACGCACCGACCGAGCCTTTGAGCGGAATGTGTGGGTAGACTTCGGCGTTGACCAGGGCGATCAGCGCATCGATCACCTTGCGGCGAATGCCAGAGAAACCACGGCTGAGGCTGTTGATCTTGAGCACCATGATCAGCCGCACCAGGTCGTCGTCCAGCGGCGCGCCGATGCCGGCGGCGTGGGACAGCACCAGCGAACGCTGCAGGTTTTCCAGGTCATGGCTGGCAATGCGGGTCGAAGCCAGCAGGCCGAAACCGGTGTTGATGCCGTAGGCGGTACGGTCTTCGGCAAGAATCTGTTCGACGCAGGCAACGCTGTCGTTGATCGGCTGGTCGGCGCTGGCATCCAGGCGCAGGCGCACGGGTGCGGCGTGGATCGCGCGCAGCTGGGCCAGGGTCAGGGTGCCAGGCTTGAGGGTCAGTTCGGTCACTTCGCTACTCCATTCTGTCGGGGCCCGCAGGCCCCTTCTTGTTGTTCAGTATCACTCAAAGTGCAGCGATCAGCCCGTGATCATTGGCAGGTCAAGGCCTTGCTCTTTGGCGCAGTCGACGGCGATGTCGTAGCCGGCGTCGGCGTGGCGCATGACACCGGTGGCCGGGTCGTTGGTCAGCACGCGGGCGATGCGCTCGGCGGCTTCATCGGTGCCGTCACAGACGATGACCATGCCCGAATGCTGCGAGAAGCCCATGCCTACACCGCCGCCGTGGTGCAGCGAAACCCAGGTGGCGCCGCTGGCGGTGTTGAGCAGGGCGTTGAGCAGCGGCCAGTCGGAGACAGCGTCGGAGCCGTCACGCATGGCTTCGGTTTCACGGTTGGGGCTCGATACCGAACCGGAGTCCAGGTGGTCGCGGCCGATGACGATCGGCGCCGACAGCTCGCCGCTGCGTACCATTTCGTTGAACGCCAGGCCCAGTTTGGCGCGAAGGCCCAGGCCGACCCAGCAGATACGCGCTGGCAGGCCCTGGAAGCTGATGCGCTCGCGGGCCATGTCCAGCCAGCGGTGCAGGTGGGCGTCGTCGGGGATCAGTTCTTTGACCTTGGCATCGGTCTTGTAGATGTCGTCGGCCTCACCAGACAGCGCGGCCCAGCGGAACGGACCCACGCCGCGGCAGAACAGCGGGCGGATATAGGCCGGCACGAAGCCAGGGAAGTCGAAGGCGTTGGCCACGCCCTCTTCCTTGGCCATCTGGCGAATGTTGTTGCCGTAGTCGAAGGTCGGGATGCCTTGCTTCTGGAAGTCGAGCATGGCTTGCACGTGCACGGCCATGGACTGCTTGGCGGCCTTGACCACGGCAGCCGGTTCGGTCTGCGCACGGTCGCGGTACTGCTCCCAGGTCCAGCCGGCCGGCAGGTAGCCGTTAAGCGGGTCGTGGGCGCTGGTCTGGTCGGTGACCATGTCTGGGCGCACGCCACGTTTGACCAGCTCCGGCAGCACTTCAGCGGCGTTGCCGTGCAGGGCGATGGAGATGGCCTTGCCTTCGGCAGTGTACTTGGCGATGCGCGCCAGGGCGTCGTCGAGGTCGGTGGCCTGCTCGTCGACATAGCGGGTTTCGAGGCGGAAATCGATGCGGCTCTGCTGACATTCGATGTTCAGCGAGCAGGCACCGGCCAGGGTCGCGGCCAGTGGCTGGGCACCGCCCATGCCGCCCAGGCCTGCGGTCAGTACCCACTTGCCTTTGAGGCTGCCACCGTAGTGCTGGCGGCCGGCTTCGACGAAGGTTTCATAGGTACCCTGGACGATGCCCTGGCTACCGATGTAGATCCAGCTGCCGGCGGTCATCTGGCCGTACATGGCCAGGCCCTTGGCATCCAGTTCGTTGAAGTGTTCCCAGTTGGCCCAGTGCGGCACCAGGTTGGAGTTGGCGATCAGCACGCGCGGGGCGTTGCTGTGGGTCTTGAACACGCCGACCGGCTTGCCCGACTGCACCAGCAGGGTTTCGTCGTCTTCCAGGCGGGTCAGGGTCTCGACGATCTTGTCGTAGCAGGCCCAGTTGCGGGCGGCCCGGCCGATACCGCCGTAGACCACCAGCTCCTTGGGGTTTTCCGCGACCTGCGGATCGAGGTTGTTCATCAGCATGCGCAGCGGCGCTTCAGTCAGCCAGCTTTTGGCGGTCAGCTTGTTGCCACGTGGGGCACGGATTTCAACGTCACGGTATTTGTTGTTGTCGGTCACGGGAAGGGTCCTCTGCGGTCGTCCGCGGGCAGATGTGTCGTGGGCAATATACAAACACACCTTTACTTGTATGTACAAGCATGGACAACCAAAATAATTGGACCTCTGCGTTGGTAACCAGAAAAAGCTGGGGCCGCGTTGCGGCCCCGGCTATCTCAACGTGAAATCAGTTCGATCAGGCAAAACCGCCCCTGAACCTCCAACCCCACCAGCGCGTCGTTACCCTCAAGCCGCAAGCAGTCATGCAACCCCAGCCGCTGCACCTCACCCCCTGCCAACTGCACCTCGACCTGATTGCTGGCGGCGAACAACAACACCGTCGACGCCGAACTGAACAGCCGGGTGGTGCCATCGAACCACTGCAAGCGCGCGCGATAGCGCTGTGGCGAGTAGATCAGGTTGAAATCACGAATCGCCCCACCCAGCAGCTTGCAACTGACCTGGCTCTCGCCTGCGAAGGCAAACGCGTCGTATGGCAACAGCGGCCGGCTGGCCTGCCCGTCGACCAGCAGGCGCATGCCATCGCCCTGCAGCACCGTGATGATCCGCTGGTAACCGGCGAACGACGAGAAACCGCCAGACTCTTCGATATCGGCAATCGACAGGCGCCAGCCGAACCCTTCGAGGCCTTCGCCGCTGTCGCGGGTGATTTCCTCGGTGAAGCCGCCCCCGTTCTTCCACGGCATGCGCGGGTAGCCCTGCGCACGCAACACCTGCAATTGGCTCATTTGCTGAATCGTCCTTCCAGGCGATGACGGGAACCGGGGTGGATCAACCGCGCGGCTGTGACCGGCTGGCGGCCGGACCAGGTGCGGCGGCGAATCAGCAGGCAAGGCTCGCCCCGCTCGATCTGCAGCAGCTGGCACTCGTGCGGCTCGGCCAGAATCGCCTCGACCACGTGCTCACCCTCGGTCAGCGGCGCGACCTGGGACAGGTAGGCGTAAGGCGTTTGCCGGGTGAAGTCCTGCTTGAGGTAATCGGGCGCGATCGCCGCATTGACGTAGCGGTCCTCGATTTGCACCGGTATGCCATTTTCGTAATGCACGATCAGCGAATGGAACACCCGCTGGCCTTCGCGCATGTCCAGCGCCAGGGCACGCTCGGAGCCGGCGGCCTCCTCGGCGAGGATGACCACCTGGCAGCTATGCTGGTGGCCACGCCCGGCAATCTCGTCGGCGATGTTGTTGACTTCGAACAGCGCCGAACGGCTCTTGGGTTCGGCGACGAAGGTACCGACCCCTTGCATGCGCACCAACAGCCCTTCGGCCGTGAGCTCACGCAGGGCGCGGTTGATGGTCATGCGGCTGAAGCCCAGTTGGCTGACCAGCTCGCTTTCTGAAGGGACCCGGTGATGGGGCGGCCAGCTGCCGTTGTCGATCTGCTGGATGATCATCTGTTTGACCCGCGCGTACAGCGGCGCCGGGCCCTCGCCCATCTGGGCAACCAGCGCGGAGACAGGAGGTGTCGGCACGGCGTTGGATCCTTGTGCGATTGAATGAGCGGTAGCTTGCCGCAGTTTACCCGGCAGGCAAACGCCTGTATATGTATATACAAGTTGACAATAACAGGATTTCACCGATGTCCGCCTACTTCGCCGAACGCGCCCTGCTGCCCAATGGCTGGGCCAGCAATGTCCGAATCGAGGTCGCCAGCGATGGCAACATGACCCGCATCGAGCCCGGCGCTTCGGCCGACGGTGCCGAACGGCTGGCCGGGCCGCTGCTACCCGGCATGCCCAACCTGCACTCGCATGCCTTCCAACGGGCGATGGCAGGGTTGGCGGAAGTGGCGGGCAACCCCAACGACAGCTTCTGGACCTGGCGCGACCTGATGTATCGCCTGGTTGGCCAGATCACCCCAGAGCAGTTGCAGGTCATCGCCCGCCAGCTGTATATCGAGATGCTCAAGGCCGGCTACACCTCGGTGGCCGAATTCCACTATGTGCACCACGACTCGGCAGGCAAGGCCTACGCCGACCCCGCCGAGCTGTCCCGGCGCATCAGCGCCGCAGCAGCCAGCAGCGGCATTGGCCTGACCTTGCTGCCCGTGCTGTACAGCCACGCAGGCTTCGGCGGCCAGGCGCCCACCGAAGGGCAACGGCGTTTCATCAACTCTACCGAGCAGTACCTGCGCCTGCAGGAACAACTCGCGCCACTGCTGGGCGCGCAGCCGGCACAGCAACTGGGCCTGTGCTTCCACTCGCTGCGCGCAGTCACCCCAAGGCAGATCGCCAGCGTGCTGGAAGCCGGCAACCCAAATAGCCCGGTGCATATCCACATTGCCGAACAACAGAAGGAAGTCGACGATTGCCTGGCCTGGAGTGGCCTGCGCCCGTTGCAGTGGCTGTACGAGCATGTCGAGGTGGACGCGCGCTGGTGCCTGGTTCACGCCACCCACGCCGAAACCGATGAAGTTGCCACCATGGCCCGCAGTGGTGCGGTCGCGGGGCTGTGCCTGACCACCGAGGCCAACCTGGGCGACGGTATCTTCCCGGCGGTGGATTACCTGGCGCAAGGTGGGCGCATGGGCATTGGCTCGGACAGCCATGTGTCGCTCAGCGTGGTGGAAGAACTGCGCTGGCTGGAGTATGGCCAGCGCTTACGCGATCAGCGGCGCAACCGGCTGTACCGCGGTGACCAGCCGATGGTCGGGCGCACGCTGTATGACGCAGCCTTGAGCGGCGGTGCCCAGGCGCTTGGCCAGGCGGTCGGTGAACTGGCGGTGGGCAAGCGGGCCGACTGGCTGGTGCTCGATGGTCAAGACCCGTACATCGCCACGGCAGATGGCGATGCCATTCTCAATCGCTGGTTGTTCGCAGGCGGCGACCGCCAGGTGCGCGATGTGATGGTCAACGGCCAGTGGGTCGTGCGCCAGGGGCGGCATGCCCAGGAAGGGGAAAGCGCACAGGCGTTTGTCGAGGTCTTGCGCCAACTGCTGGGTTGACCGTGTGTGTGTAGGAGCGGCCTTGCGTCGCGAAAAGGGCCGCAAAGCGGCCCCATCGATACCAGCGGCGACGCTAAAGCCTGGGGCCGCTGCGCGCCCCTTTTCGCGACGCAAGGCCGCTCCTACACACACACCACCACATGCAAGCGCGTGCGGGGTCAATGGCTCTTGACGATCTGCTGGTCAGCCGTGCGCCAGATCAGCCGGCTGGTGTCATAACCCTGCTGCCGCGCCTTGGACAGCAAACTCTCGCGCTGCCAGGCCGGCAGGCTTGGCGTGCGCGACAAGATCCACAGGTACTTGCGGTCCGGGCTGCCGACGATCGCCGTGTGGTAACGCTCGTCCACGTAGAGAATCCAGTACTCACCCCTGGCCACGCCCGGTACCAGGCGGGTGAACCAGTTGTCGAACTCGACCCACAGCTTGTCGGTATGCCCAGGCTCCTGGATGTTGGCATGCCCTTCTGCGCGCAACCATTCATCACCCAGGGTACGGCAGCGGTTGAGCACGCCGTAGGAGCCGTCAGATTTGAGGTTGTAGTGGGCCTCGGACTGCTCGCAGCCTTGCTGATAGCGCATCGGCAAGCGCGCCAGCTCATACCATTTGCCCTGGTAGCGCTTGAGGTCGACGTTACCGGCGGTTTTCGGTGCCAGCGGGTCATGCGCAGAGCTGGCGCAGCCGCCCAGCAGCATCACCAGGCATAACCCCAGCAGCAGGTGCAGACGCCTCATTTAAGGCCCTGCCCTGAATACATCAGCACCTTGTCAGCCGCGTACTGCACGCTGATGAAGCTCTTCTCGTCCCCCCAGGTACAGCTGCTCATGCCCAGCGCGCCAGAGCACTCGGCAGGCGTGCCGAGCAGTTGCTCGACCTCGGCCTTGTTCATGCCGGCCTTGAGCTTGGAATAGTTTTCCTGGTTGATCTTGCTGCACGCGGTCAGAACGACGCACAAGGACAACAGGGCGAGGGAACGCAACGACATGAGGACACTCCTGGACAGGGGATACAGGCGAGTGGCCTGCAGTGACCTTCGACGAGAAAATCCCTCCCTGGTTCCCTGCCCTCCCCCCTTTCCACCTACACCATTGGTCGGGTAGCCAATGGCGGCGTAAAAAAAACCGCCGCTGCGGGGGCAGGGGCGGTTTTTTGCTACGTCAGGGCTGCGTGGCAGGCCGATGAATCTCAGAACCTGGACCCAGGCTCCAGCAAAAAGTCCATCTCTTCACTGGTACTCGGCCGTTCCAGCATCAGGTTGCGGTGCGGGAAGCGCCCGAACCGGGCAATCACCCGCTGGTGCTGCTCGGCATAGTCGAGGAACCCCTCGAACAAGCGCCGATGGGCCTCGGGCTGCTCGTCCAGCAGGACCTGGTAACGCTCGACGCACAGGTTCTGCCAGTCCAGCACCTCGGCATGCTCCAGCACCAGCAGCACAAACACTCGCTGGATCGGCAGCAGCTGGTAATCCCAGCCTTTCTGCAGGCCCTGCATGGCCACCACCTGGGCACGCCGGTCGCCCTCGAAGGCGCGCGACGTGTCGCGGTGGATCATGCGCGGCAGCTGGTCCAGCAGGATCAGCAGGCCGAGCCAGCCTTGCGGGCTCTGCTGCCACTCGTCGAGCCCACCCGCCAGGGCATGCTCGACAAGCTCGCCAAACAGCGCCTGAGCTTCGGCATCGTGATGCTTGCCGAACCACAGCGTGCTCTTCTCGTCAGCCACGGCCTGGGGGCTGGTGCCCCAACCGAACCACCACTCCAACAACGGCTGCCAAGGTGCGAGCATGACTTACTCCTTGTGATACGCGGTGACGCGCTCGACCTCTTCCTTCGAGCCCAGAATGACCGACACGCGCTCGTGCAGGCTTTGTGGCTGAATGTCGAGGATACGATCGTAACCATTGGTGGATGCGCCGCCAGCCTGTTCGATGATGAACGACATCGGGTTGGCCTCGTACATCAGGCGCAGCTTGCCCGGCTTGCTCGGGTCGCGAGCGTCGCGCGGGTACATGAACAGACCGCCACGGGTCAGGATGCGGTGCACGTCGGCTACCATCGAGGCGATCCAGCGCATGTTGTAGTTCTTTTTCAGCGGGCCAGTCTCACCGGCCAGCAGCTCATCGACGTAGCGCTGCACCGGGGCTTCCCAGTGACGCTGGTTGGACATGTTGATGGCGAACTCGGCGGTGGTTGCCGGTACCTGGATGTTCTCGTGAGTCAGCACGAAGCTGCCCAGCTCACGGTCCAGGGTGAAGCCCTTGACGCCATTGCCCAGGGTCAGGATCAGCATGGTCTGCGGGCCGTAGATGGCATAACCGGCGGCGACCTGCTCGGTGCCTGGCTGCAGGAAGGCGTTTTCGTTGAGGGTTTCGTTCTGGCTCAGGTACTCGTTGGGGCAACGCAGTACCGAGAAGATGGTGCCGACCGAGACGTTGACGTCGATGTTCGACGAACCGTCCAGTGGGTCGAAGACCAGCAGGTAGGCGCCTTTAGGGTACTTGCCCGGGATCTGGTAGGCGTTGTCCATTTCTTCGGAAGCCATACCGGCCAGGTGGCCGCCCCACTCGTTGGCCTCCAGCAGGATATCGTTGGAGATCACGTCGAGCTTCTTCTGCACTTCACCTTGAACGTTCTCGGTGCCCATGCTGCCCAGTACGCCGCCCAGGGCGCCTTTGGACACGTGGTGGCTGATCTCTTTGCACGCGCGCGCCACCACTTCGATCAGGAAGCGCAGATCGGCAGGGGTATTGTTGCTGCGGGTCTGCTCAATCAGATAGCGACTCAGGGTAACGCGGGACATGTATGGCTCCGAAATGGAAAGGGGGAGAAAAACCCCCGCAGTTTACAGGGAGAGTGCGATGCTAGCGAGCAATGAGACTCGCCTGGGCTGTCTGACGGCACAATAGGTCGGTAGTTCAGCCGTGGCCAGGCCGGCTGTCGAGTGGGGCCGCTATGCGGCCCTGGTAAGTCAGTCCAGTGCTTTCCAGATGTCGGTGGCATACTCGCGAATGGTTCGGTCCGACGAGAACCACCCCATCCGCGCCGTGTTCAGCACCGCCATGCGCCACCATTCCTGCGGCGTGTGCCACAGCTCATCGACCCGCCGCTGGGCATCCCAGTAGGCGTCGAAATCGGCGCACACCAGGAAACGGTCATAGGCCACCAACCCGTCGATCAGCCCGGTATAACGCGAAGGGTCATCGGGCGAGAACACCCCGCTGCGAATGGCCTGGAGCACATCGTTCAAGCGATTGGACGCCGCAATCGCTGCACTGGCGCCAAAGTCTCCGGCGCGCCGGCGCGCCTCGACCTGCTGCGCCGTGAGGCCGAAGATGAACATGTTGTCGGCCCCCACCTGCTCGCACATCTCGACGTTGGCGCCGTCCAGGGTGCCGATGGTCAGCGCGCCATTGAGGCCGAACTTCATGTTGCTGGTGCCTGACGCCTCGTAACCTGCCGTGGAGATCTGCTCGGACAAGTCTGCCGCCGGGATGATGCTTTCGGCCAGGCTGACGTTGTAGTTGGGCAGGAATACCACTTTCAGCAGGCCACGCACGGTGGGGTCGTTGTTGACCACACGGGCGATGTCGTTGGCCAGCTTGATGATCAGCTTGGCCTGGTGGTAGCTGGCCGCAGCCTTGCCGGCAAAGATCTTCACCCGTGGTACCCAATTGGTACCGGGGTCGTTGCGAATGGCCTGATACAGCGCCACGGTGTGCAGCAGGTTGAGCAACTGGCGCTTGTACTCGTGGATGCGCTTGACCTGCACATCGAACATCGCCTCGGGGTTCACCGTAACGCCGATACGGTCCTGGATGATGCTGGCCAGGGCGCGCTTGCTGTGCAGGCGCTGGGCGGCGAACTGCTTGCGGAAGCTGCTTTTGTCAGCAAAGGGCACGAGGTTGGCCAGCAGCCCTTCAGGGTCATCCTTGAGCTCGGGCCCAAGCGCCTCGACCAGCATCTCGGTCAGTGGCGGGTTGGACTGGAACAGCCAGCGCCTGAAGGTGATGCCGTTGGTCTTGTTGTTGATCCGCTGCGGGTACAGCTTGTGCAGCTCGGCGAACACCGTGCTCTTCATCAGCTGGCTGTGCAGTGCCGACACACCGTTGACACTGTGCGAGCCGAGAAACGCCAGGTTGCCCATGCGCACCCGGCGGCCGTTGTCTTCTTCGATCAGCGACACGGCCCGCAACACGTCGAAGTCGTGCAGCCCTTTCGCGCGCAGGGCGTCGATATGGTAGGCGTTGATCAGGTAGATGATCTGCATGTGCCGCGGCAGCATGCGCTCCATCAGCGCCACCGGCCAGGTTTCCAGTGCCTCCGGCAGCAAGGTGTGGTTGGTGTAGGCCAGCGTGCCGACGGTCAGCTCCCAGGCAGTATCCCAAGGCACTTCGTGCTGGTCGACCAGCAGCCGCATCAACTCGGCCACGGCGATCGAGGGGTGGGTATCGTTGAGCTGAATGGCCGCGGCATCGGGCAGGTTGAGCAGGCTGTCATGCATGTTCAGGTGGCGGCGCAGCAAGTCCTGCAGCGAAGCCGAAACGAAGAAGTACTCCTGGCGCAGGCGCAGCTCCTGCCCGGCTTCGGTACTGTCGGCCGGGTACAGCACGCGCGAAATGCTCTCGGCGCGCGCCACTTCGGCGACCGCACCCAGGTGGTCACCGGCGTTGAAGCGCTCCAGGTGCAGCTCCTCGAGCGCCCGCGCCCGCCACAGGCGCAAGGTATTGACGCTGGCGCCACGCCAGCCGACCACCGGCGTGTCATAGGCCACCGCCCGCACCGTCTCGCCGGGCGACCACACCTGCCGTTGCTGGCCTTGGGGGTCCTGCACGGTCTCGACGCTGCCGCCGAAACTGATCGGGTAGATCACCTCGGCGCGCTCGAACTCCCAGGGGTTGCCGAAGTCCAGCCAGTTCTCGGTCTGCTCCTGCTGCCAACCATCGACCACCGCCTGGCGAAACAGGCCGTGCTCGTAACGGATACCGTAGCCATGGGCGGCAATGCCCAGGGTCGACATGCTTTCCATGAAGCAAGCCGCCAGGCGCCCCAAGCCACCATTGCCCAGTGCGGCATCCGGCTCCAGCAGGCGGATGCGCTCCAGGTCGACGTCCAGGCCGTCGAGGGCTTCGCGGGCGATGTCGAGCAAACCCAGGTTGCTCAGGCTGTCATACAGCAGCCGCCCGATGAGAAATTCCAGGGAAAGGTAATAGACCCGTTTCTGACTGCGCCTGTAGGCCTGACGGGTATGGTCCATCCAGTGATCGACCATGTGATCACGCGCCGCCAGGGCAATGGCTTCGAACCAGTCATGGTCGAAGGCATGCTCGGGGTCCTTGCCGACCGCGTAGGTCAGCTTATCCAGCACAGCGGCGCGAAAATCGGCCACCTCGGCGTCACGTGCTTTGGGTTCCTGGGACATGCGGCATCCTCGGGCAAGTAGACGAATACGGAGGGAGATTGATGAGACTAGACCCTTCGACAGGGACTGACAGTACCTGTTCGCAGTTTTCATGCCTGATGAAGGAATCAGGCAAAAGGTTGTTCACAAATTGAACAACTCCGGTATGATCGCGCGCCCCAAGACCGTGATTCACCCCCATAACGATGAAAACGACCCTGATTGCCGCGGCCGAAGTCGACCGCCTGGAAACCTGGCAACGCTATGCCAGCCACATGTGCGGTGGCTGCCACTCGACCTGCTGCACGCTGCCCGTGGAAGTGAAGATCAAGGATCTGATCCGCATCGGCGTGGTCGACGAGTTCGAAAAAGACGAACCACCGAAAAACGTGGCCAAACGCCTGCAGAAGGAAGGCATCATCGAGCGCTTCAACCAGAAGTCGGGCATCTTCACCCTGACCCGGATGAGCAACGATGACTGCATGTATCTGGACCGCAAGAGCCGGCTGTGCACCATTTATGACAAGCGGCCAGATACCTGCCGCAACCACCCCAAGGTCGGGCCACGGCCTGGGTACTGTGCTTACAAACCGAAGGTGGTCGGCCGTTGACGATCCCAGAGAGACTGAATAGAATTTGAGCCGTCTCGATGTACACGGAGCTTCCTTTGGAAGTGTCTAGACGCCGCCACCTGGTTCCGGCCGTGCCGGTTGATGAGAGAAATCTCTAAGGGCATCCGCGATACGACCCCCTTTATTGGGGGTTTCGTATTTCTACAGGCAGCTATCGCCTTACTGGTCGTCGAATCGGCTCACCTCTCAGCTTCTTCACCATCAATAGCCAACCTTTTATTTTTTCATGTCGCTTGAGCCGGATTGGACGACTGGAAGGGTGGCCAGGGTCGCGTATGTAGGCGCTTTCAACGTGTGCGCAGGTGTAACAGGCTCCAGGTGACCCCACCCACATCAAACCGGCCGCGTGCCAAGTGCTCTTTCCATCCCTTGCCCTTCATCATTTGCCCCATGAAATAATTCAAAAGGCAGCGTACTGGGGGGGTGTGCTATTGCCAAAAACTCCTTAGCAAGCAATTACTTCCAGTGAAACATGGTGAAAAAGACAAAAAAAACGCCCCCGGCCTTTCGACCGGGGGCGTTTTCATTCAGCCAGAGCTAACTCAGCTGTTTTTGGCTTTCTTGGCAGCGCGGGTACGCTCGCTTTCATCCAGGATCTTCTTGCGAAGACGGATGGACTTCGGCGTTACTTCGCACAGCTCGTCTTCCTGGATGTATTCCAGAGCCTGTTCCAGGGTGAAGCGAACAGGTGGAACCAGAGCGATGACTTCGTCTTTACCCGAAGCACGCATGTTGTCGAGCTTCTTGCCCTTGGTAGGGTTGACGCCCAGGTCGTTGTCGCGGCTGTTCTGGCCGACGATCTGACCGTTGTAGATCTCTTGACCGTGCTCGACGAACAGCTTGCCACGCGCCTGCAGGGTTTCCAGCGAGTAGGTCAGCGCCTTGCCGGTTTCGACCGAAACCAGTACGCCGTTCTGACGGCCGGACATGTGGCCGGACTTCACGGTGTCGTAGCGATCAAAGATCGAAGTCAGGATGCCTGCACCGTTGGTCAGGGTCAGGAACTGGTTACGGAAACCGATCAGACCACGCGCCGGGATGTTGTATTCAAGGCGTACACGGCCTTTGCCATCCGGGACCATGTTGGTCAGGTCGCCTTTACGCAGACCCATCTCTTCCATGACCTTGCCCTGCGATTCTTCAGGGATGTCGATGGTGACGTTCTCGAACGGCTCTTGCTTGACGCCGTCTACTTCGCGAATGATGACTTCCGGGCGGCCCAGGGCCAGTTCGAAGCCTTCGCGACGCATGGTTTCGATCAGTACCGAGAGGTGCAGCTCGCCACGGCCCGAGACCTTGAACTTGTCTGGGGAGTCGGTTTCTTCAACGCGCAGGGCAACGTTGTACAGCAGCTCTTTGTCCAGACGGTCCTTGATGTTACGGCTGGTGACGAACTTGCCTTCCTTGCCGCAGAACGGCGAGTCGTTGACCTGGAAGGTCATCGAAACGGTAGGCTCGTCAACGGTCAGCGGCTTCATCGCCTCAACGGCAGTCGGGTCGCACAGGGTGTCGGAGATGAACAGCTCGTCGAAACCGCTGATGCAGACGATGTCGCCAGCTTGGGCTTCTTCGACGTCGACGCGGTGCAGACCGTGGTGGCCCATCAGCTTGAGGATACGGCCGTTACGCTTCTTGCCGTCGGCGTCGATGGCGACAACCGGGGTGTTAGGCTTGACGCGACCACGGGCGATACGGCCAACACCGATCACACCCAGGAAGCTGTTGTAGTCCAGTGCGGAGATCTGCATCTGGAACGGGCCGTCACGGTCAACAGCTGGCGCTGGAACGTGGTCGACGACAGCCTGGTACAGGGCAGTCATGTCTTCGCCCATTTCGGCGTGGTCCAGACCGGCAATGCCGTTCAGGGCCGAGGCGTAGACCACTTTGAAGTCCAGCTGCTCGTCGGTAGCGCCGAGGTTGTCGAACAGGTCGAAGATCTGGTCCAGAACCCAGTCAGGACGCGCGCCCGGACGGTCGACCTTGTTGATCACGACGATCGGCTTCAGGCCGGCTTCGAAGGCCTTCTTGGTCACGAAGCGGGTTTGCGGCATAGGGCCGTCCTGGGCGTCGACCAGCAGCAGCACGGAGTCGACCATCGACATTACACGCTCAACCTCGCCACCGAAGTCGGCGTGGCCGGGGGTGTCGACGATGTTGATGTGGTAGCCGTTCCAGTTGATGGCGGTGTTTTTCGCCAGAATGGTAATACCGCGCTCTTTTTCCTGGTCGTTGGAGTCCATGACGCGCTCGTCGTTGAGCTCGTTACGCTCCAGCGTGCCGGACTGACGCAGGAGTTTGTCGACCAACGTGGTTTTACCATGGTCAACGTGGGCGATGATGGCGATGTTACGCAGATTTTCGATCACAAGTGTATCTCGATCAGAGGATTCGGTTGCCGCCTAGTCTAGGCGACCAATATGTAAGGTATAAGGCTCAGCAGGGCCGGCGGTCGGGAGGGCGATGGCGGATGCTGCCGCCATACAGCCCTGGCGTCTTATGCCGGACGATAAACACGCACATTGGCATGTCCCTCACTGAGCAGGTGGTGTGCGTGCAGACGGCTCATCACACCCTTGTCGCAATACAGCAGGTACTGGCGAGTTTCATCCAGCTGCTTGAAGCGACTATTGATTGCATAAAACGGCATCACCTGAACTTCGACGCCCTCGATCACCAAGGGTTCGTCTTCCTGTGCATCGGGGTGACGGATGTCGATGACGATCTGGCCAGGCAGCGCTTCGCGAACTTCTTCTACCTCGATGTCTTTGCCCAGCTCGTCGATCACGTGGTCGATCGAGATGAACTTGGCGCGTTCGAGGGCGCGCTCCAGCACGGCCATGTCGAATTGCTTTTCTTCATGCTCCATGCGGTGGCGCTTGGCGTGGGTGGTCGGGTTTACCGAGATCACGCCGCAGTATTCAGGCATGTGCTTGGCGAAATCGGCGGTGCCGATTTCGGTGGCCTGGTCGATGATGTCCTGCTTGTGGCTGGCCAGCAGCGGGCGCAGTACCAGCTTGTCGGTCGCCGAGTCGATGATCGACAGGTTCGGCAAGGTCTGGCTGGAGACCTGGGAAATCGCCTCGCCGGTGACCAGCGCTTCGATCTGCAGGCGGTCGGCCATATGGGCAGCGCCGCGCAACATCATGCGCTTGAGGGTCACGCCCATGTAGCTGTTGTCGACCTTGTTGAGAATCTCGCCGACCACTTCTTCAAACGGCACGCTGATGAACAGCACGCGCTGGCTGCTGCCGTACTTCTTCCACAGGTAGTGGGCCACTTCCATCACGCCCAGCTCGTGGGCACGGCCGCCGAGGTTGAAGAAGCAGAAGTGGGTCATCAGGCCACGGCGCATCATCTGGTAGGCCGCCACGGTGGAATCGAAGCCACCCGACATCAGTACCAGGGTTTGCTCCAGGGCGCCCAGCGGGTAGCCGCCGATGCCCTGGTGCTGGTTGTGGATCACGTACAGGCGCTGGTTGCGGATTTCGATGCGCACCAGGACTTCCGGGTTCTTCAGCTCGATGCCGGCGGCGCCGCACTGCTGGCGCAGCTGGCTGCCGACGTAGCGGTCGACGTCCATCGAAGTGAAGTCATGGTGGCCGCCGCGCTTGCAGCGCACGGCAAAGTGCTTGCCCGCGAGCAGATGACCGAAGTGCTGCTTGCACTTCTCGACGATGTCGTCGAAGTCGCCGAGCGGGTATTCCTCTACCTGCAGGAAGTGGGTGATACCCGGGGTGCAGGTGAGGCGCTCGATCATCTCGCGCTGGACCTTTTCGTCCTCGACGCGGGTGACCACTTCGAGATTATCCCAGACACCATCGACCGCGAGCTCAGGATCGAGATCCTTGAGCACGTTGCGGATGTTCTTGCCGAGCTGACGGATGAAGCGCTTGCGCACCGGCCGGCTCTTGATGGTGATTTCTGGGAAGACTTTGACGATAAGTTTCATTGGTTAACAGCGCGCGCAGGGCCTGCCGAAAATGAGGGGCGCGAATTATAGCGGAAATTGCTCAGGATTTGACCAACTTTTGTACAGAAGGTTTGCCGATGTGGCCAGAGTCAGTATTTGCGCCGCCTGCCCCGGGCCTTTCGCGGGTACACCTACCCCCGCAGGGGTGGATTTGGCCTGTGGCAGCGGCTTTACCCGTCAACAGGCCCTCAAACAAAGCACCACCCTCCACCAGCGCACCAACATGGTGCAACAAGATGTTTTCTTGCCTCTAATGGGTGCGTTTTTCAGTCATCAACCCTAAGTTAATGCCCGCAAACGCCCCCTTTTATCCCGCCCTCGCCATTTTCGGGCACTGGCATGCAATTTGCTCCCTTGTGAGGCAGGTAAGCTTGGCCGACTATCCGCGCCCGGCAACACCCCTTTTTCCAGGGCAGCGGCCCACCGCGCTCTAGACCATCCGGAGGACAACATGTCGAAGTCGGTTCAACTCATCAAAGATCATGACGTCAAGTGGATTGATCTGCGTTTCACGGACACCAAAGGCATTCAGCACCACGTGACCATGCCAGCGCGTGACGCTCTGGACGAAGACTTCTTCGAAGTCGGCAAGATGTTCGACGGTTCCTCCATCGCTGGCTGGAAAGGCATCGAAGCTTCCGACATGATCCTGATGCCGGTCGACGACACCGCCGTGCTGGACCCGTTCACCGAAGAGCCGACCCTGATCATCACCTGCGACATCGTCGACCCGTCGAGCATGCAGGGCTACGATCGCGACCCGCGCGGCATCGCCAAGCGCGCCGAAGAGTACCTCAAGAGCACCGGCATCGGTGACACCGTATTCGCAGGCCCGGAGCCTGAGTTCTTCATCTTCGACGAAGTGAAGTTCCACTCGGACATCTCCGGCTCGATGTTCAAGATCTTCTCCGAGCAAGGCTCGTGGATGACCGGCGCTGACGTGGAAGGCGGCAACAAAGGCCACCGTCCAGGCGTGAAAGGCGGCTACTTCCCAGTCCCGCCGTTCGACCACGACCACGAAATCCGTACTGCCATGTGCAACGCACTGGAAGAAATGGGCCAGACCGTTGAAGTTCACCACCACGAAGTGGCGACTGCCGGCCAGAACGAAATCGGCGTCAAGTTCAACACCCTGGTGAAGAAAGCTGACGAAGTACAGGCCCTGAAATACGTCGTGCACAACGTTGCCGACGCTTACGGCCGTACCGCCACCTTCATGCCTAAGCCGCTGTACGGCGACAACGGCTCGGGCATGCACGTACACATGTCGATCTGGAAAGACGGCAAGAACACCTTCTCGGGTGAAGGCTATGCCGGCCTGTCCGACACCGCCCTGTACTTCATCGGCGGTATCATCAAGCACGGTAAGGCCCTGAACGGCTTCACCAACCCGTCGACCAACTCCTACAAGCGTCTGGTCCCAGGTTTCGAAGCCCCGGTCATGCTGGCCTACTCGGCGCGCAACCGTTCCGCCTCGATCCGCATTCCTTACGTCGGCAGCCCGAAGGCCCGTCGTATCGAAGCGCGCTTCCCGGACCCATCGGCCAACCCGTACCTGGCCTTCGCGGCCCTGCTGATGGCTGGCCTGGACGGCATCCAGAACAAGATCCACCCAGGCGATGCTGCCGACAAGAACCTGTACGACCTGCCGCCTGAAGAGGCCAAGGACATCCCGCAGGTTTGTGGCAGCCTGAAAGAAGCCCTGGAAGAGCTGGACAAAGGCCGTGCGTTCCTGACCAAGGGCGGCGTGTTCTCCGACGACTTCATCGATGCCTTCATCGAGCTGAAGAGCGAAGAAGAGATCAAGGTCCGTACCTTCGTACACCCGCTGGAATATGAGCTGTACTACAGCTGCTGATCTGATTGGCGCCTGGCGCCGATGACATCACCAAGACGGCCTCCTTCGGGAGGCCGTTTTTGTTTATCGCTGGCCAAATCAGACACCTCCTACAAGCAGAACCTGACCGACTACGCACAATCAAGTCTCCATCAATAAGGAGAACACCATGCGCCTTGTCATCCCTTCGCTCTGCTGCTCGCTCGTACTCCTCGGCTGCAGCGTTGCCACGCCCTCCCAACCTGAATTCCACCCACTGCTTGCCCATATCGAGCACCGCCTGGACCTGGCAAGCTCGGTTGCGCGGCACAAGTGGGATCACCAATTGCCGGTAGAGGCGCCTGAACGCGAAAGACAGGTCATCACCCGTGTTCGTCAACACGCTGACAGCTATGACATCAATGCTGATCGTGCCGCCGCCTTCTTCAACGACCAGATAGAGGCCAACAAACTCATTCAGTACGCTTTGCTCGACCGCTGGACCCTACGGGGACAAAGGCCGCCAACTGAGGCCCTGGACCTGATTGATCAACTGCGCCCACGCCTGGACAAACTGCAGGCCACCCTGCTGTTCGAACTGGGCCGATTTGACCGACACCCCCCGGCCGATTGCGCGCGCAAACTTGCTGATGCCTTGATCAGCCATACCAACGACCCGTTACGCCACCTGGCCATGGTTCGCGCTACCGGGCAGCTGTGCCCTAAACGCTGAACACAGCAATGCTCTATATTGGTGCATAACAGCTACGAGTGCTCTGTCCTGCGGCCCAAAACGGGTCGTAATGAGCGCTCGAACAGCGCTTTCTGGTCCGAATAAGCGCAAACCCAGGGCTTTCTCAGGTAAATCCGCTTCTTTTCGGAGCCTTGGTTTGTTTCTTGCATTTCTTGAAAGCACAGAGTCTCGCATCAGCGGATCCACAGCGCGCCCAGCTCTGGCCACTTCTGCCAGGCAAGCGCAAAAAGAGGTCAACGACGCCTTATGACCATCAGCGATGCACAGCACCGTCTGCTTCTGGACAACCTGACCACTGCCACGCTCCTGCTCAATGCCGAGCTGCGCCTGGAGTACATGAACCCGGCCGCGGAAATGCTGTTGGCCGTCAGCGGCCAGCGCAGCCACGGGCAGTTCATCAGCGAGTTGTTCACCGAATCGACAGAAGCGCTCAGCTCATTGCGCCAAGCGGTCGAGCAGGCGCACCCGTTCACCAAGCGCGAAGCGCAACTGACCTCGCTGACCGGGCAGACCATCACCGTCGATTACGCCGTCACCCCCATTCTGCACCAGGGCCAGACCCTGCTGCTGCTGGAGGTGCACCCGCGCGACCGGCTGCTGCGCATCACCAAGGAAGAGGCCCAGCTGAGCAAGCAGGAAACCACCAAAATGCTGGTGCGTGGCCTGGCACACGAAATCAAGAACCCACTCGGCGGCATCCGCGGCGCGGCGCAACTGTTGGCCCGCGAGCTACCCGAAGACGGCCTGCGCGACTACACCAACGTGATCATCGAAGAAGCCGACCGGCTGCGTAACCTGGTCGACCGCATGCTCGGCTCGAACAAGCTGCCCTCGCTGGCCATGACCAACATTCACGAAGTGCTGGAGCGGGTCTGCAGCCTGGTGGAGGCCGAAAGCCAGGGGTGCATCACATTGGTGCGCGACTATGACCCGAGCCTGCCGGATGTGCTGATCGACCGCGAGCAGATGATCCAGGCGGTGCTCAACATCGTGCGCAACGCCATGCAGGCGATCAGCTCGCAGAACGAGCTGCGCCTGGGCCGCATCACCTTGCGCAGCCGTGCCCTGCGCCAGTTCACCATCGGCCACGTGCGGCATCGCTTGGTGGCACGGGTCGAGATCATCGACAACGGCCCGGGCATCCCGTCGGAACTGCAAGACACCCTCTTCTATCCCATGGTCAGTGGCCGCCCGGACGGTACCGGGCTGGGCCTGGCCATCACCCAGAACATCATCAGCCAGCACCAGGGCTTGATCGAATGTGAAAGCCATGCAGGCCACACCGCCTTTTCGATCTACCTGCCTCTGGAACAAGGAGCCACCGCCTCATGAGCCGAAGTGAAACCGTATGGATCGTCGACGATGATCGCTCCATCCGCTGGGTCCTGGAAAAAGCCCTGCAACAAGAAGGCATGACCACCCAGAGCTTCGACAGCGCCGATGGCGTCATGGGCCGCCTGGCACGCCAGCAACCGGATGTGATCATTTCCGATATCCGCATGCCCGGTACCAGTGGCCTCGATCTGCTGGCCCAGATTCGCGAGCAGCACCCGCGCCTGCCGGTCATCATCATGACCGCCCATTCCGACCTCGACAGCGCCGTGGCCTCCTACCAGGGCGGTGCCTTCGAATACCTGCCCAAACCGTTCGACGTCGACGAGGCGGTGTCGCTGGTCAAGCGCGCCAATCAGCATGCCCAGGAGCAGCAAGGCCTGGATGTACCGCAGGCCTTGGCCCGCACGCCGGAGATCATCGGCGAAGCGCCGGCGATGCAGGAGGTGTTCCGCGCGATCGGGCGCCTGAGCCACTCCAACATCACGGTACTGATCAACGGCGAGTCCGGCACCGGCAAGGAGCTGGTGGCCCATGCGCTGCACCGGCACAGCCCGCGTGCGGCGTCACCGTTCATTGCCCTGAACATGGCAGCCATCCCCAAGGACCTGATGGAGTCCGAGCTGTTCGGCCACGAGAAAGGGGCCTTCACCGGTGCCGCCAACCTGCGCCGCGGCCGCTTCGAGCAGGCCGATGGCGGCACGCTGTTTCTCGACGAGATCGGCGACATGCCCGCCGATACCCAGACCCGCCTGCTGCGGGTACTGGCCGATGGCGAGTTTTACCGGGTTGGCGGCCACGTGCCGGTCAAGGTCGATGTGCGCATCATTGCCGCCACCCACCAGAACCTGGAATCGCTGGTGCAGGCGGGCAAGTTCCGCGAGGACTTGTTCCACCGCCTCAACGTGATCCGCATTCATATACCGCGCCTGGCCGACCGCCGCGAAGACATCCCCGCCCTCGCCCGCCACTTCCTCGCCCGCGCGGCCCAGGAGCTGGCCGTGGAGCCGAAGCTGCTGAAGCCGGAGACCGAAGAGTTCATCCGCAACCTGCCGTGGCCGGGCAACGTGCGGCAGATGGAAAACACCTGCCGCTGGATCACCGTGATGGCCTCCAGCCGTGAAGTGCTGATTGGTGACCTGCCGCCAGAGCTACTGAACCTGCCGCAGGACGCGGCCCCCGTGACCAATTGGGAGCAGGCGCTGCGCCAGTGGGCCGACCAGGCATTGGCCCGCGGCCAGACCAATCTGCTCGACAGTGCGGTGCCCAGCTTTGAACGGATCATGATCGAGACCGCGCTCAAGCATACCGCCGGGCGGCGCAGGGATGCGGCGCTTCTGCTGGGCTGGGGGCGCAATACCTTGACGCGCAAGATCAAGGAGCTGGGGATGAATGTCGCCGGCGGGGATGATGACGACAGCGAAGAGCATTGAGTCATAGGTAGGCCATGACATCCGGGGGCTGCTTTGCAGCCCCCAACCTTTTAAGCCCCATGCACCGATCCTGTGCCCCCTGCACCGCCCGAAGGCACAAAACCCCTCAAAACTTGGCAAAAAAGCCCTGAAAGCCAATGTTTCCGGGTTTTGCAAAACTGGCACGCCCCCTGCAATAAGTACTGTATCTCCCAGTTTCGGGGTCCTCGGTACAGGCAGGCCGGGAAAACCCCACTTTTATTTGCAGCAGCGCAAGTTTTGGGGACCCTGGTACAGGCAGGCCGGGACATCCCCTCTTTTATTCGTGCAGCCTCACCTGCACACGCCAACGCCCAGCGTCCTCTGCACCGGCCCATTCACCGTGCAGGGGGCGCGCGGCAACCACCGTCAGCAACAAGCCTTCCTCGCTTTTCTGCACGCGCCAGCCGACCGGTTTGCCCTGCAGGTACAATTGCCCTCGCTGGGCCTTGCCCTGGGCCTCGAACAGCACCGCAACCGTCCCTTCAACGTTTTCGCCGTGCAGCTTGGGTTCTTCGTTGAACCACAGGTCGAGCCCGTCCTGCACCACCACGACCTGCTCCAGCACCCGCTCATAAGGGGTGGTCAGGCGGCCGATCATCAGGCCCACCATCAGGCCGACAATGGCCAGCGAAAGCATTACCCGCGGGAAGGCCTTGGAACGCAGGTCCGGTTCAGGGGTAGAATGCTCGTCATCTTCACGCCTGGAGCCGTGCATGTTTCACGTCATCCTTTTTCAACCAGAAATTCCGCCGAATACCGGCAACATCATTCGCCTGTGCGCCAACAGCGGTTGCGACCTGCACCTGATCGAGCCCATCAGCTTCGAGCTGGATGACAAGCGCCTGCGCAGGGCGGGGCTGGACTACCACGAGTATGCCACGCTCAAGCGCCACGAGAGCCTGGCTGGATGCCTGGAAAGCCTGGGCAACCCCCGGCTGTTCGCCTTCACCACCAAGGGCTCGCACCCCTTCCATGAAGTCACCTACCAGCCGGGCGATGCCTTCCTGTTTGGCCCCGAAAGCCGTGGGCTGCCGGCCGAGGTGCTGGACAGCCTGCCCGCCGAGCAGCGCCTGCGCCTGCCAATGCGGCCGGGGTGCCGCAGCCTGAACCTGTCCAACACTGTGGCGGTTACGGTGTATGAGGCGTGGCGCCAGAATGGGTTTGCCGGGAGCTGATCCATCGCCTGTGCCGGCCTCTTGGCGGATAAACCCGCTCACACAAAAAAGGCGACCTCGAAGGTCGCCTTTTTACAACCGGGCAGCGTTACTGAACGGTCGGAGTTTCGCCAGTTTCCTGCATACGCTGCAGCTCTTGCGCGTACAGGGCGTCGAAGTTGACCGGGGACAGCATCAGTGCCGGGAACGAACCACGGGTCACCAGGCTGTCCAGGGTCTCACGGGCGTAAGGGAACAGGATGTTCGGGCAGAACGCGCCGAGGGTGTGGCTCATCGAAGCCGCGTCGAGGTTGGCGATCAGGAAGATGCCGGCCTGCTGCACTTCGGCGATGAAGGCCACTTCGTCACCGTTCTTGACGGTAACCGACAGGGTCAGCACCACCTCGTGGAAGTCGCCTTCCAGGGCTTTCTGCTTGGTGTTCAGGTCCAGCGCAACGCTCGGCTCCCACTGCTGGCGGAAGATCTGCGGGCTTTTCGGGGCCTCGAACGACAGGTCACGCACGTAGATACGCTGCAGCGAGAACTGAGGGCTGTTGTCTTCGGCAGCTGCGCCGTTGGTCTGTTGGTCAGTCATGGCAGATCCTTATCCTAATGTTTTTGAATGCAGTGCAAATCAGGCCGCCAGCAGCGCGTCGAGCTTGCCCGCGCGCTCCAGGGCATAGAGGTCATCGCATCCACCGACATGGGTACTGCCGATCCAGATCTGCGGCACCGAAGTACGGCCGGCCTTCTGACTCATTTCGGCACGAACCTGCGGCTTGCCATCGACCTTGATTTCCTCGAACGCAATGCCCTTGCTCTCGAGCAGGTACTTGGCGCGCATGCAGTAGGGGCAGTAGTCGCTGGAATAAACGATGACGGGCTTCATATCACTTCACCAGGGGCAGGTTATCGGCTTTCCAGCTGGAAACGCCACCGCTCAGCTTGGCAGCGGTGAAACCAGCCTTGAGCAGTTCGCGGCAGAGCGTGCCGGACTGCTGGCCCATCGCATCGACGATGATCAGGGTCTTCTCTTTGTGTTTTTCCAGCTCGGCCATGCGGCTGACCAGTTTGTCTTGCGGGATGTTCACCGCACCGACGATGTGGCCCGCGGCATACTCCTTGGAGGTGCGGATGTCGATGACCAAGGCCTTGTCGGCGTTGACCAGGGCAGTCAGCTGGCCATTGCTCAGGCTCTGGCCGCCACGGCGGACTTCATTGATGAGCAACAGGACCAGCAGAACAACGAAGATCGCAACCAGGATGTAGTGATCTGTCGCGAATTGAATCAGGTGAGCAACCATCAGCGGTGTTCCAGGCGATTGAAAATGCCGGCCAGTATACACAGCCCCCCAGTGCCACCAAAGCCCGACCGGCCGGCCGGAAAAGCACCTTGGCCCTGTCAGCGTGGCCGCGCCGGTCGGGGGATAGGACGAATATTCGCCGCTGATGGCGCATTTGCCCTAAAATGCGTGTCTTTATCATCTTTGAACAACCGTGAGTTTGATTGATGACGAGTACGCCCAAACCCCTGGTCCTGATCATCCTGGATGGATTCGGCCACAGCGAAAGCCCCGAATACAACGCCATCTTTGCCGCCAACACACCGGTCTATGACCGCCTGCGCGCCACACGGCCGCATGGCCTGATTTCCGGTTCAGGCATGGATGTGGGCCTGCCGGACGGGCAGATGGGCAACTCCGAAGTCGGCCACATGAACCTCGGTGCCGGCCGTGTCGTCTACCAGGACTTCACCCGCGTCACCAAGGCCATTCGTGATGGCGAGTTCTTCAGCAACCCGGTGCTCACCGGCGCGGTGGACAAGGCGGCCGGTGCTGGCAAGGCCGTGCACATCCTCGGCCTGTTGTCCGACGGTGGCGTGCACAGCCACCAGGACCACCTGATTGCCATGGCCGAACTGGCCGCACAGCGTGGCGCCGAAAAAATCTACCTGCACGCCTTCCTCGACGGCCGCGATACGCCGCCACGCAGCGCGCAGTCGTCCATCGAACTGCTCGACACAACCTTTGCCAAGCTCGGCAAGGGCCGCATCGCCAGCCTCATCGGCCGCTACTTCGCGATGGACCGCGACAACCGCTGGGACCGCGTCGCCGCTGCCTACAACCTGATCGTCGACAGCGTTGCCGACTACACGGCAGAAACCGCCCTCGCCGGCCTGGAAGCCGCCTACGCCCGTGAAGAGAACGACGAATTCGTCAAAGCCACGCGCATTGGCGAGGCAGTCAAGGTCGAAGACGGCGACGCGGTGATCTTCATGAACTTCCGCGCTGACCGCGCCCGCGAACTGTCGCGTGCCTTCGTCGAGCCGGAATTCAACGAGTTCCCCCGGGCGCGCCTGCCGAAGATGGCGGCCTATATCGGCCTGACCCAGTACTCGGCGAAAATCCCGGCCCCAGCCGCCTTCGCCCCCTCCAGCCTGAACAACGTACTGGGCGAGTACCTGGCCAAGAACGGCAAGACCCAGCTGCGCATCGCCGAGACCGAGAAGTACGCGCACGTCACGTTCTTCTTCTCCGGTGGCCGCGAAGAGCCGTTCGAAGGCGAAGAGCGCATCCTCATCCCATCGCCGAAGGTCGCCACCTATGACTTGCAGCCGGAGATGAACGCGCCTGTAGTCACCGACCGTATCGTCGAAGCCATCGAGCAGCAGCGTTACGACGTGATCGTGGTCAACTACGCCAACGGCGACATGGTCGGCCACACCGGCGTGTTCGAGGCTGCGGTCAAGGCGGTCGAAGCGCTGGATACCTGTGTCGGGCGTATCGTCGAGGCGCTGGAAAAGGTCGACGGTGAGGCACTGATCACCGCCGACCACGGCAACGTCGAACAGATGGAAGACGAATGCACCGGCCAGGCGCACACCGCCCACACCACCGAGCCGGTACCGTTCATCTATGTTGGCAAGCGCAAGCTCAAGGTTCGCGAAGGCGGCGTGCTGGCCGACGTGGCGCCGACCATGCTGCAACTGCTGGGGCTGGAAAAGCCTGTGGAAATGACCGGCACGTCGATTCTGGTCGATGCCTGATCGGTGTATCGGGGCCGCTTTGCAGCCCCTTTACCGATGAATTCCAGACAAACGCCTCGCCGCATCTGCCGCGAGGCGTTTTTTTTGCAGGCCCGCGCGGGCATACTAGGCCAGTCTCCATCCCTGGTACGCCCAACCCCATGCTTCGCGCCCTGATCCTACTCGCCCTGTCTTGCCTGCTCAGCCCGGCGTTCGCCGATGAGCGTGCGCAGACCCAGCAACAACTGGACGCCACCCGCCAGGACATCGCCGAGCTCAAAAAGATGCTGGGCAAGCTCCAGGAAGAGAAGTCGGGCGTGCAGAAAGACCTCAAGTCCACCGAGACCGACATCGGCGATCTCGAAAAGCAGGTGGAGGCACTGCAACAAGAACTAAAAAAGACCGAGGGCGAGCTGGAGCGCCTTGATACCGAGAAAAAAAAACTCCAGAGCGCCCGCGTTGAACAACAACGACTGATCGCCATCCAGGCCCGTTCCGCCTACCAGAACGGCCGCGAGGAATACCTCAAGCTGCTGCTCAACCAGCAGAACCCCGAGAAATTCGCCCGCACCCTGACCTATTACGATTACCTGAGCAAGGCGCGCCTGGAACAACTGCGCACCTTCAACGAGACCCTGCGCCAACTGGCCAATGTCGAACAGGACATCGGCCGCCAGCAAGCGCAGCTGCTGGCCCAGCGCGGCGACCTCGACAGCCGCCGCCAGGCGCTCGAAACCGAACGCAGCAAGCGCCAGCAAGTACTGGCCAAGCTCAACAGCGACATGAAAGACCGCGACCAGAAGCTGCAGGCCCGCGAGCAAGACCAGGCCGACCTTGGCAAAGTCCTCAAGACCATCGAGGAAACCCTGGCGCGCCAGGCCCGCGAAGCCGAGGAAGCGCGCAAGAAAGCCCTGCTGGCCCAGCAGGAGGCGGAAAAACGCCGCCAACAGGAAGCCCTGGCTGCCGCCGCCGCACGCAACGATGCCCGCGAAGCCGCAGAGCCACCGAAAAAAGCCCGCACCACCCTTGGCCCGATAGTGTCCAGCGATGGCGCAAACTACGGCGGCGCATTTTCTGCTGCGCGGGGAAAACTTCCGTGGCCCGTCAATGGTCGATTGCTGGCACGCTTCGGCGATGCACGCGGCAGTGACGCCCGCGCCAAATGGGACGGGGTGATGATCAGCGCCAACCCAGGCACTCAAGTACGCGCCGTACACGGCGGCCGTGTGGTGTTTGCCGACTGGTTGCGCGGAGCTGGACTTCTGGTCATTCTCGACCATGGTAATGGTTACCTGAGCCTGTACGGTCACAACCAGAGCCTGCTCAAGAGCGCCGGCGACATCGTCAAGGCCGGCGACGCCATTTCCACCGTGGGTGACAGCGGTGGCCAGGACAGCGCAGGCTTGTACTTCGCCATCCGCCAGCAGGGCCGGCCTACCGACCCTTCACAGTGGTGCAGAGGTTAGGGTTGCAACCCAATTCACCTTTTTACGGCGTAGCCTGAATGCTGCGCCGATGCTCCTCAAGGAGCGCCTACAGGATCAGGAGTTCGTTCGACATGCTGCACTCGCCTCGTCTCACCCAGCTGGCCCTGTCCATCGCCCTGGCGGTCGGTGCGCCCCTGGCCACTGCCGCAGAGCCGGCCAAGCCAGCCGCGGTGCCGGCCACCGAGGTGACGGCCAAGGCGCCGCTGCCGCTGGAGGAGCTGCGCACCTTCGCCGAGGTCATGGACCGCATCAAGGCCGCCTATGTGGAGCCTGTGGACGACAAGACCCTGCTGGAAAACGCCATCAAGGGCATGCTCAGCAACCTGGACCCGCACTCGGCCTACCTTGGCCCCGAAGACTTCCAGGAGCTGCAAGAAAGCACCAGCGGCGAATTCGGTGGCCTGGGCATAGAAGTTGGCCAGGAAGACGGCTTCATCAAGGTGGTCTCGCCTATCGATGACACCCCAGCGTCGCGGGCCGGTGTGCAGGCCGGTGACCTGATCGTCAAGATCAACGGCGCACCGACTCGGGGCCAGACCATGACCGAAGCGGTCGACAAGATGCGCGGCAAGATCGGCGAGAAGATCACCCTGACCCTGGTCCGTGACGGCGGTAACCCGTTCGACGTGACCCTCGCCCGCGCGGTGATCCAGGTCAAGAGCGTGAAGAGCCAACTGCTGGAAAACGACTACGGCTACATCCGTATCACCCAGTTCCAGGTCAAGACCGGTGACGAAGTGGGCAAGGCCCTGGCCAAGCTGCGCAAGGACAACGGCAAGAAATTGCGCGGCGTGGTGCTCGACCTGCGCAACAACCCCGGCGGCGTGCTGCAGTCGGCGGTAGAAGTGGCCGACCACTTCCTGACCAAGGGCCTGATCGTCTACACCAAAGGCCGTATCGCCAACTCCGAACTGCGCTTCTCTGCCGACCCGGCCGATGCCAGTGAAGGCGTACCGCTGGTGGTGCTGATCAACGGCGGCAGCGCTTCGGCTTCGGAAATCGTCGCCGGCGCCCTGCAAGACCAGAAACGTGCGGTGCTGATGGGCACCGACAGCTTCGGCAAAGGCTCGGTGCAAACCGTGCTGCCGCTGGCCAACGATCGCGCCCTGAAGCTCACCACCGCACTGTATTACACCCCTAATGGCCGTTCGATCCAGGCCCAGGGCATCGTGCCCGACATCGAGGTGCGCCCGGCCAAGCTCACCGCCGAGGTCGACACCGACAACTTCAAGGAAGCCGACCTGCAGGGCCACCTGGGCAACGGCAACGGCGGCGCCGACCGCCCGACCGGCAGCAGCAAGCGCAAGGAACGCCCGCAGGATGATGACTTCCAGCTGAGCCAGGCGCTGAGCCTGCTCAAGGGCCTGAACATCACCTCGGGCAAATGATCCAGCCGATGCGCTATCTGCTGTGTCTGCTGTTCTGTGTGTTGGCTGGCGTCGCCCAAGCGGCGCCGACCAACGAGGCCTACATGAGCATCATCATCGACGACCTGGGCCAAAGCAGCGAGCGCGACCACCGCACGCTTGCCCTGCCCGGCCCGGTCACGATGGCGATCATGCCCGACACCCCGCACGCCACCGACTTCGCCCGCCAGGCGCACAAGGCCGGCAAGACGGTGATCCTGCACATGCCCATGGACCCTGCCACCGGCCCATACGCCTGGCACCCCGGCCTGCCGCTGCCCGAACTGGCCAGCCGCCTGGATGCGGCCCTGGCCAAGGTGCCTTACGCCGCCGGCATCAACAACCACATGGGCAGCCGAATGACGGCCCAGCGGGACCCGATGACCTGGCTGATGGGTGAACTGCAACGGCGGCATCTGTTCTTCGTCGATAGCCGTACCAGTGCAGCCACCGTGGCAGCGGCCCAGGCGCAGGCCGTTGGCCTGGCGCACGTTTCGCGTGATGTATTCCTCGATGACGAGCGCTCCGTGGAGGCAATCGACCGCCAGTTGCGCCAGGGGGTTGAGCTTGCACGGCGGCAAGGCTCAGCCGTGTTGATCGGCCACCCCTACCCCCAGACACTGCAGGTGCTGGAACGCGAACTGCCCCGGCTGAAGGCAGAAGGCATCGTGCTGATCGGCCTTACGCAGATGATCGCCGAGCGTGGCAACCAGGCCATGCCTGCCCACGGCAAGCATGGCCGTTACAGCAACCGCTGAGCCCTCAATCGAACGGGATGATGCCGCTCGCCTGCTCCAGGGTCAGCTTGCCGCGGTGTACACGAACGCTCGCGGCAGCTTCTTCGCGTCCACTCATACGGCGCTGGCTCCAGGTTTTCAGGTGGCCCTGGGTAAAGTCCCGGGCAAGCGCATCAGCTGAGCGCATATGAAAATGCGCCACCCACAATGGCCGCCCCGACGTTGCTCCAGGTTGCGCCAGACGCATGATCTTGTACTCATCGAAGGTGCTGCCATTGCTCATGACTTGCCTGGGGCTGACATATTCCACCTTGAGCAAGCGTTGCTCATGCAAGAACCGCAATGCTTCAGCGCTGGGGTAGTGTGTATTGGTGTAAAGCGTGGTCAGCTTGAGGTTCTTCTCCGCTCGAAGCCGGTCCGAGGCCGCTTCCAGGCTTTTTATCAAGGCGGGGTTTGCGCCCTCCTCACCCAGCGATGTCGCCGCGCGGCCGAGCTTGTCTATCTGGCGTTCGAACAACCGCGCCAGCCGAGGGCCCTTGAGGTCGTTGTCGATGTACGCTTGCGCCTTGAGGCTCAGCTCGTCGTTTTCGTCCAGCAGGGTCTGCACGCGCATAGCTGTATCAACGGGCTCTGCCTGCGATTCGAGCGGAACCTGCTCAGCCACACGCTCTCGCCACTGGCCATGCTCCCAGTCGAAAATGGCCAGTACGACGCCGCTGAAAGGTTCACGCACCTCAAGCACTTTTTGCCCGTCGTCATCGCGCTCGGTACCGATGAGTGTTTGCCCCTCGGCGTTTCGCACTACCCGTTGCGGCTCGCTCGAAACAAGGTAGGCCGCCCGCTTCGGCGGCACGTTTGCGCCTTCCTGTTCTTTGATGGCCTCGACCAGGCGACGACCGGCATCGAGCTTCAGTTTTTCCAGCTGGGTGCGGTACCGGTCGGTCATCGAGACTTCGACCAGCGCCCCACCATCACTGCGAATGCGTGCGCTGTTGACCAACGCCTCGGCATACTCGTCCCACGCTTCCTGAAGGATGACAACGCGGTCTTCCACCGGCAGGTTGGCGAAATCGAGCTCGCCATGAGCGCCGGCCGCATTGCGCAAGGCAGCCCCGGTAAGCTCCTCCCTGAACCGGGCTACTTTGCGCTGGCCGGTGGTGACGTCCAGGTGCAGCGCCAGATTCGCTAGGTTCATCGCCTGATGGAAACGGAACTGCACTGTGCTGAATTTGCGCAGGGCAATGAGTGAGTCAACGGTGCGACTGTGCATTTCAATGGGGCTGCTGATTACCAGATCGCCAGGCGCACCCGGCAACAGCTCGTCCAGGCGCTCGTAGGCGGCGAGTATGCGGTCTTGAAGGCCCACTACATATTCGAGTCTACGACGCAATGCTCGATAGGGCTCGAGCACCTGCAGCAGCGGCTGCCCATCGAGCCTGGCTTGCATGCGATCCAGCCCTGGGTAATCCGCCAGGTTCCACAACTCATTGAGGATGAAATCGCTGTTACGGATCTGATTGATCAGAACAGTGCGCCGCTGCTGTGAAATGACCTCTTCCCAACCGCTCCGAGCGCTGGCGAACTTGGGTTCGAACAGGGTTTCAAGAACACTTTGTATGGCTGTGTCACTTTGAACAGCCTCTTCGAGGTACCCGACCGCCTCTTCGCGCTTACTGACGATTTGTGCCTCCCACTCAGCGATACGCACAGCGTACTGACCGATGAGAGCTTGGGACGCTTCCCGCTCACCGTCACTGACAGCGGCGTCCACCCTGGCCTGTGCCCTTGCGCGCAAGGTCTTGAGCTGGGTGAGTTTGTGTTGCAGTTCCGTGATTTCAGTTCCAACCGTTCCAAACTGCGCCGTCGCACTGTTCACCTTGCCATTGAGGTTGTCGGCAAACTCCCTCAGTTTATCAAAGCGCCGGGCCAGTTGCGCTCGCGTGTCGCCCCGCCTCATTCCGCCAACCAGGCGTAACGCAGTATCCACTCGCCAAACACCCAGCGTACAGGCCAGCCCTGGCCCATACCCGCCTTTAGAGTCGATCACTCGCACACCGTCCGGGCCCACTTCAACGGGGTAAGCATCGCCCCCCATGGCCGCGTAGAGTCTCCCTTGGACTCGATACAAACCTTCAGCATCGCCACTTGCCTGCAAGTTCGACTCATCCAGTGCTATGTCCACCCGCATGGCCCGCAGCGCCTGCCGCTGCGCAGGCGGCAGCCAGTTGAACCCGTGGTTGCCGCGCCAGCTCAAGTCAAGCTGACGCCCAGGCAGCGCTGCCAGCGCGCCAATCGCCGCTTCGGCTTCAGTGGCAGGCGCCACCGACACTTCGGCAAATGCCCCGCGTTGCGCGGCAGGGCCTTCGAACTGGTCTGCGCCGGGGGGCTGCCCGGCCACACCAAGCTGCAGACTGGGTTGCCGCGCATGCAGCAACACCATCCCCAGGTTCAGCAGCAAGTCAGCGATGGCGGCGGAGCGGTCGAATTCCCCACCCTGCTCGAGGGCCAGCAGGTCGTTTTCCAGCGACGTCAGCAGTTGTACCAGCCACGCCACGCTGGCCACCGGGCCGCGCAGCGCCAGGGTGGCCAGGTCAAACAGCAGCCAAGCGCCCTGGCACAGGGTTTGCCAACGGCGCTCTGCATTGGAGGTGGATTGCATGTCAGCCAACTCGACGAGCAGGTCGCGGTTGGCGTTGTAGAGTTTGTCGTCGATATCGCTGCCCCACAGCTGCGGATCGATGACGGGTGGCTCAGGCTTCTCAGGCAGGCTGAAAGGGTCCGGCCCCAGACTCGTGACATGTGGTTCGCGGAACCCACCATGGTCATAGATAGAGCGAACCTGGGGGTCCAGCCAATCCAGAATGCTCACTTGCAACAAGGGGGACTGTTGGATGTGCTCCAGCAACGCCGCCAGGCTTGCGTATTCCCGCAGGGTGTCCTGCCTGTACAAAGGGCGATAGAACAGCACCCGCGACGGCTCGACGCAGAACAGCAAATACATGCCACGCACGTTGTCATGTTGCCCAGAGTGAGGCTGGCGCCTGAATGCCAGCGGCATCAGGACCATGCGCGGGGTTTGCGGGTCGACATGGCCAGCGCAGAAATCAACCACACACTGCAAGCCGGCATCCGTGAGCTTGCCCTCAAGCTTGCTGGTCAGCGCGCTGAACCGCAGGGCGCTGCGCCATTCCCGGCCAAATCGCCTGACGCGCTGTGCACGCTGCAGCGGGTCGTCCAGTTGGCGGGCAACGTACGCCGGGTAATTGCCACCGATATCGACCTGGCTCACCAACTGATTGGCTGCGTCGGCATCCAGCCAGGCAGGTACGTCTGCACCGTTGGCGCACCGGATACGCAGCACCGAGGCACCCCCGAGTGCACCGAGGTTGCCGATGGCGAATTCGGTGAGGGTCTTCTCGCCTTCGAGTACCACCGGCTCGCCGCCCCCTGTGCCCGTTCCGGCGCCACCCGGTACCCCACGGGCCACGAAGAACTGCAATATCAGATCGTCCGGGGATGTGTGATCGGCGTGGGCCAGGCGCATCTGCTCGCTCAGCCGCTGACGGGTGTAGTCGGCCAGGCCCTGGATGCCATCCAAGGCTGGGATACTCTCAGCGTCGAGCTGGTCGAGCGCAAGCTGCAGCAAGCCCGCGTGATAAGCCAGGCTGTCATCACCGTCGCTCAGCGACAAGCCAGGCGGAGGCTCGACCGCCGGGGTATCGTCGGGGTAACGGTCGAACCACTGTGCGGGGTCGCTCATCTGAGCAAACAGCCGCTCAAGTGCCGCGACATCGGCCAACTGCCCATAGCGCACCCTGTCGACCTGAGTGAACAGCGTCTCGAGCAGCAGCCCGACTTGCTGAGCGAATACATTGCCCTCGACCGGGTAGCGTTGCCATGACAGGCCATCGAAGCTGTAGCGCTGTGCAAGCTCGTCACGCAGGGCAAGGGCGAACGCGGCCAAGGATGGAAAACCTCGCACATTGCCAGAAGGGGCGCACCACAACACGACCTGCCGTTCGTCCCATTCGCCGGTGATCAGCAGATGGCACAGCGTCTCATCCCAATACCCGGAGCCCGTCGTCAGCCGGGTTTGCACGAAGCTCACCGCCGGTTGGTCACGACCGCCCCGTATCAGGTCACGGACGCAGGCTTGCTCTTGCGCATCCAGGCCTTGTAACGGCAGGCCGCGCAGCAGAGCTGTTTTCAACAGCAACTGCAGCCACTCATCACGGCTTGCACCGCTGCTGCCCTGGCTGCGCCAATAGTCGAGCTGCGCCTGGCAAAAGTGCTGCGGCAGTTGTTCGATCAGGTCATTGATAGGGCCCGTCAAGCCACTGAGCTGCCGGGTGTCGAACGCGCTGTCGGAACCGGCGAACCGGTACGGATCGACCAAACCGAGGTTATGGTGGCGCCCATCGACAGGCTCCAGGTCGACCGAGTTGGTCTGGAGCATGGCCTGCAGCACCCTGTCGACCAGCGGCTCAGTGGACCAGTAAGGTGTGGAAGGATCAGGGCTGTCCAACATCAGCGCGTCGGCAGACGGCAAGGTAGGCTCGACGACTGCCAGCCACGGCAGCTCACTCAGCAACAGCGTGAGCAGTTGCTCGCTGACGACCTGACGCAGGGTCGGACGGTCGCCGAACTGCAGGGCAGCGGCGCGTTTGAAATCGAATGTCGAAGTGTCGGAACTGGACATGTCCAGGGCCTCCTGGTGGATGGACCAGAAGCCTTGCGCGAACGCCTGCGGTAGCGGTGCTACTTATTACATGCACAAAGGCAACAGGCCCTGCTTATCGGGCAGGGCCTGTTGCAACCGCATCAGCTGTACACACGCCCCAACAACTGGCGGTGGCTTTCGAACTGGTCCAGCACATCACGCACGATCTGTTCCGGGACAAAGCCCATCAGGTCGTACTCCTGGCTGCCATCATGCAGGTAGACCTCGGCACGGTAGAAGCGCTGGCGCACTTCCGGCTCACCCTCGACCGGGGCCTCGCTCGGCGCGGCCATGTAGCCGTCCAGGCTTACTTCGTAGACGAAGGGGTTGCCCTCTTCCATCATCACCCGCAGGCCCATGGTGTTGCGAGACTGGCCAACCCGGGACTCCACTTCGAAGCCCAAGGTGCGCAGCTGCTCGGCCGCTTCTTTCAAGGCCGGGCTGACCTGCTTGTCCATGAAGCGCTGTACCACCGCCTGAGTTGGCTGCAGGTCCAGCTGGGTCAGCCGCTCGCTGAAGCCGCGGCGGCCACGGGCGGCCAATTGGGCGCGCTCCTGCTCGACGGCGACGTCCTGCTTCATGGCCTTGTACAAGCCGAACATGAACAGCACCAACACCACCGAGAACGGCAGGCCGGCCAGCACCACCATGGTCTGCATGGCTTCGAAGTTGCCGGCGAACAGCAGGCCGATGGTGACCAGGGTGATGATCACCGACCAGAACACCACCATCCAGTGCGGGGCGTCTTCATCGACCTTGCCGCCTTTGCACGACAGGTTGGCCATCATCACCGCACCGGAGTCGGCCGGGGTGAGGAACAGCACGAAGCCGACGAATACCGCCACGCCGATCACGATCTTGGCCGCCGGGAAGTATTCCAGCAGTTGGTAGATCGACATCGACGGCTGTTCAAGGGCTGTCTTGCCCAGCTCCACGGCGCCCTGGTTGATCACCAGGTCCAGCGCGGTGTTGCCGAAGATCGACAGCCAGGCCAAGGTGAAGCCCAATGGGATCAGCAGCACGCCGCTGACCAGCTGGCGCACAGTGCGGCCCTTGGAGATACGGGCAATGAACATGCCGACGAACGGGCCCCAGGAAATCCACCAGGCCCAGTAGAACACGGTCCACAGGCCCAGCCAGCGCTCGGATTTACCAGCCTCGCCTTCGTAGACGTACAGGTCGAAGGTTTTCAGCACGATGCCGTTGAGGTAGTCGCCGACGTTCTGCACGAAGCCGTTGAGCAGGTGCAGGGTCTCGCCACCCAGCAGCACGAAGATCAGCAGGCCGCTGAACAGCATGATGTTCAGGTTGGACAGACGGCGGATGCCGTTCTCCACGCCCGATACCGCCGCCACGGTGGCAACGCCGGCCATCACCAGGATCACCATCAGCAGGTTGGTCTGGCTGTGCTCCATGCCGAACAGGTACTCCAGGCCCGAAGAGACCTGCATCGAACCGATACCCAGGTTGGTCACCAGGCCCAGCAAGGTGACGAACATGCCGAAGATGTCCACGGCATTGCCGGCAGCGCCCTTGACCCAACGCTCGCCGACCAGCGGGTACAGCGCCGAGCGCAGTGCCAGCGGCTGGTTGTGGCGGTAGGCGAAGTAGCCCACGGCCAGGCCGACCAGGGCGTAGATCGCCCAGCCGTGCAGGCCCCAATGCAGGAAGGTCAGCTGCAGGCCCTGGCGCGCGGCCTCGAGGCTGGCAGGGGTGCCTTCTGGCGGGTTGAAGTAGTGGTCCAGGGGCTCGGAGGCGCCGAAGTACAGCAGCGAAATACCGATACCGGACGAAAACAGCATGCCGGCCCAGGCGCCGTAGCTGAAGTCGGGCTGGTCATCCTTGCCGCCAAGCTTGAGCTTGCCGTAGTCGGAGAACGCCAGGTAGACGACGAACAGCAGGTAACCGCAGATCACCAGCATGTAGTACCAGCCGAAGGTGCGCGTCAGCCATTTCTGGGCCACGCCCAGCACTTGGCCTGCGGTTTCGGGTACAGCGATAAGCAAGGCAGTCAACGCAAGGATCAGCAGCGCCGAGGTGTAGAACACCACGCTGTTGACCCGGACCCTCTCGGCGGGGGGTTTGGTAAGGGAGGCAGAACTCATTGCACGAATGCTCCGGGCAGTACGGCTATGGAGGCTAATCAGTGTTTTCCCGAGCAATTGGTGGAATACCCCCACTGCATCAGGTGTTATAAAAGCACCCTGGAAACCGTGATCCCGAATCGAATCGTTGCAAAAAAAACAGACTCAGGCCCGCTCCAAGGGCCCTGCGCGCGGCCTTTGACCGCTCGGCAGAATCTGCATTTCGCATCGCTCATGCCCGTCAACGCCTTGTATTCCGGGGGTTACACGATTTTCCTGGGGTGTCGATTCGTGCTGCCTGGCTGCCCTCAAAGGGTGTCAATGGCACAAATTGTCGCAGAGCTTATTCTTTATTGATTGAACGTTCAATCAAAACAAAATAGACTGGCCTTCGCCGAGTCAGCCGCCCGTCGTCTGCTCGCAGGCCTGAGGAGATAGCAAGATGCCCAAGGTCGGTATGCAACCCATCCGCCGCCAGCAGTTGATCGAAGCCACCTTGTTGGCGGTCGATCAGGTCGGACTGGGGGACGCCAGCATTGCGCTGATTGCCCGGTTGGCCGGGGTGTCGAACGGCATCATCAGTCACTACTTTCGGGACAAGAACGGCCTGATCGCAGCGACGATGGGTTACATCATGAGCATGCTCAACGAAGGCGTTGCAGCGCGGCGCCAGGCACTGACGGACGACAGCCCGCGTGCCCACCTGAAAGTGATCATCGAAGGTAACTTCGATGCCAGCCAGGTGAACGGCCCGGCAATGAAAACCTGGTTGGCCTTCTGGGCTTCCAGCATGCACCAGCCCGACTTGCACAGGTTGCAGCGGATCAACGATCACCGCTTGTATTCCAACCTCTGCTGTCAGTTCCGCCGCGTCCTGCCGCTTTACCATGCGCGCAAGGCAGCCCGCGGGCTGGCGGCCCTGATCGACGGCCTGTGGCTGCGAGGCGCCCTGTCGGGAGATGCTTTCGACACAGACCAGGCGATACGAATCGCTTACGAATACATGGATCTACAACTGGCTAAACAGCAGACCCTGGGCACAATCGACCAGGCCTCTGAACAACCGCGCACGGCGATTGCCAAACAGGCAGGCGCGTGACGCAGTAGCCAACCACACACTGCACTTGCGAGGACACTATGGCCCGTTTCGGAACGCAAAAACTCTACATTGATGGCGGTTATGTCGACGCTGGCAGCGATGCCACTTTCGAAGCCATCAACCCGGCTACCGGCGAAGTCCTCGCCCATGTGCAGCGCGCCACTCAGGCCGACGTCGAAAAAGCCGTCGAAAGCGCCGAACGCGGCCAGAAAGTCTGGGCAGCGATGACCGCCATGCAGCGCTCGCGCATCCTGCGCCGCGCCGTCGACATCCTGCGCGAGCGCAACGATGAGCTGGCCCAGCTGGAAACCCTGGACACCGGCAAGTCGTACTCCGAAACCCGTTACGTCGACATCGTCACCGGCGCCGACGTGCTGGAGTACTACGCAGGCCTGGTTCCGGCCATCGAAGGCGAGCAGATCCCGCTGCGTGAAAGCTCCTTCGTCTATACCCGCCGCGAGCCGCTGGGTGTGACCGTGGGTATCGGCGCCTGGAACTACCCGATCCAGATCGCCCTGTGGAAGTCCGCGCCAGCCCTGGCCGCCGGCAACGCGATGATCTTCAAGCCTTCGGAAGTCACCTCGCTGACCACCCTGAAACTGGCCGAGATCTACACCGCAGCGGGCCTGCCTGACGGCGTGTTCAACGTCCTGACCGGCAGCGGCCGCGAAGTCGGCACCTGGCTGACCGAACACCCGCGCATCGAAAAAGTTTCCTTCACCGGCGGCACCACCACCGGCAAGAAAGTCATGGCCAGCGCCTCGAGCTCGTCGCTCAAGGAAGTCACCATGGAACTGGGCGGCAAGTCGCCACTGATCATCTGCGCCGACGCCGACCTGGACAAGGCCGCCGACATCGCCATGATGGCCAACTTCTACAGCTCCGGTCAGGTGTGCACCAACGGCACCCGCGTGTTCATCCCTGCCCCGATGAAAGCCGCCTTCGAAGCCAAGATCGCCGAGCGCGTTGCCCGCATCCGTGTAGGTAACCCGGAAGACGAGAACACCAACTTCGGCCCGCTGGTCAGCTTCCAGCACATGGAAAGCGTGCTGGGCTACATCGCCAAGGGTAAAGAGCAAGGTGCCCGCGTGCTGTGTGGCGGTGAGCGTCTGACCGAGGGTGATTTCGCCAAGGGCGCTTTCGTCGCTCCGACCGTGTTCACCGATTGCACCGACGACATGACCATCGTCAAGGAAGAAATCTTCGGCCCAGTGATGAGCATCCTCAGCTACGAGACCGAAGAAGAAGTCATCCGCCGCGCCAACGACACCGAATACGGCCTTGCCGCTGGCGTGTGCACCAACGACATCACCCGTGCCCACCGCATCATCCACAAGCTCGAAGCCGGCATCTGCTGGATCAACGCCTGGGGTGAATCGCCGGCCGAAATGCCGGTCGGTGGCTACAAGCAGTCGGGCGTTGGCCGTGAAAACGGCGTCAGCTCGCTGGCTCAATACACTCGCATCAAGTCGGTCCAGGTCGAGCTGGGCGGCTACAACTCGGTTTTCTAAACCCTGTCTAGCCACGCCCGTGCCGCCGTGCACGGGCGTCCCCGCTCCCTGATCACCGCCAAACGAGGGTACTTTCATGTCCCAAGAATTCGATTACATCATCGTCGGCGCAGGTTCGGCCGGTAACACCCTGGCCACGCGCCTGACCGAAGACGCCAGCGTCACCGTGCTGCTGCTCGAAGCCGGTGGCCCCGACTACCGCTTCGACTTCCGCACCCAGATGCCGGCCGCCTTGGCGTTCCCGCTGCAGGGCCGTCGCTACAACTGGGCGTACGAGACCGACCCGGAGCCGCACATGGACGGCCGCCGCATGGAATGTGGCCGCGGCAAGGGCCTGGGTGGCTCCTCGCTGATCAACGGCATGTGCTACATCCGCGGCAACGCCATGGACTTCGACGGCTGGGCTGAACTGCCAGGCCTTGAGGACTGGACGTACCTGGACTGCCTGCCGTACTTCCGCAAGGCAGAAACTCGCGATATCGGCCCTAACGACTACCACGGCGGCGAAGGCCCGGTCAGCGTCGCCACGCCCAAGGCTGGCAACAACCCGCTGTTCCACGCCATGGTCGAGGCCGGCGTGCAGGCCGGTTACCCGCGCACCGAAGACCTCAACGGCTATCAGCAGGAAGGCTTCGGCCCGATGGACCGTTCGGTGACCAAGAACGGCCGCCGCTCCAGCACCGCCCGCGGCTACCTGGACCAGGCCAAGAAGCGCCCGAACCTGACCATCGTTACCCACGCCCTGAGCGACCGCATCCTGTTCGACGGCAAGCGCGCCGTTGGCGTGACCTACCTGGTCGGCGACAGCGAAGAGCGCGTCGAAGCCCGCGCCCGCAAGGAAGTCATCGTCAGCTCCGGCGCCATCGCCTCGCCGCAACTGCTGCAGCGCTCTGGTGTTGGCCCGCGCGCCCTGCTGGAAAGCCTCGACATCCCGGTGGTGCACGACCTGCCGGGCGTCGGCGAAAACCTGCAGGACCACCTTGAGCTGTACCTGCAGTACGCCTGCACCCAACCGGTGTCGCTGTACCCGTCGCTGCTGTGGTGGAACCAGCCGGCCATTGGTGCCGAGTGGCTGTTCAACGGCACCGGCATCGGCGCCAGCAACCAGTTCGAGGCCGGTGGTTTCATCCGTACCCGTCCTGAGTTCAAATGGCCGAACATCCAGTACCACTTCCTGCCGGTAGCGATCAATTACAACGGCTCCAACGGCGTCAAGGAACATGGCTTCCAGGCGCACATGGGTTCGATGCGCTCGCCAAGCCGTGGCCGCATCCAGGCCAAGTCGAAAGACCCACGCCAGCACCCGAGCATCCTGTTCAACTACATGGCCACCGAGCAGGACTGGCAGGAATTCCGTGACGGCATCCGCCTGACCCGCGAAATCATGGCCCAGCCGGCGCTGGACCCATACCGTGGTCGCGAGATCAGCCCGGGCGCGCACGTGCAGACGGACGAAGAGCTGGACACGTTCATCCGCGAGCACGCCGAAACCGCCTTCCACCCGTCCTGCTCGTGCAAGATGGGCACCGACGACATGGCGGTGGTCGATGGCGAAGGCCGCGTGCACGGCATGCAGGGCCTGCGTGTGGTCGATGCGTCGATCATGCCGATCATCATCACCGGCAACCTCAACGCCACCACGATCATGATCGCCGAGAAAATCTCGGACAAGATCCGCAACCGCAAGCCATTGGCGCGCAGCACTGCCAAGTACTACGTGGCTAACGGTGCGCCGGTCAAAGGCAAGCCGATGCGTGAAGTGAAGCAGGGCTGACCTGCACTGGCCTCTTCGCGGGGCAAGCCCGCTCCCACAGGAACCACCTATCCCTGTGGGAGCGGGCTTGCCCCGCGAAGAGGCCCACCCTGGCAGTACAAGAAAAGGCACCCACCGCGGTGCCTTTTCTACATCTGCAGAAACGCTTTACATGCTGCCAATTCATCAGGTTAGAATCGATTGGCACGCGACCTGCTAGTCATCAACGCTATCGAGTCTTCTTCCCCGCGTTTCCCGGAGTACTGCCTTTGGATGCCAGCACCATCAACAGCCTGTTTCTGATCGGCGCTTTGCTGGTGGGTGCAAGTATCCTGGTCAGTTCACTGTCGTCACGCCTGGGTATCCCTATTCTGGTCATCATCCTCGCCGTCGGCATGGTCGCAGGCGTGGACGGTGGCGGCATCATCTTCAACAACTACCCGACCGCGTACCTGGTGGGCAACCTGGCCCTGGCGGTGATCCTGCTCGACGGCGGCTTGCGCACGCGTGTGGCCAGTTTCCGCGTGGCGTTGTGGCCGGCCTTGTCGCTGGCCACCGTCGGCGTGATGATCACCACCGCCCTCACCGGCCTGGTCGCGGCCTGGCTGTTCGACCTGAGCCTGATCCAGGGCCTGTTGATCGGCGCCATCGTCGGCTCCACCGACGCCGCAGCAGTGTTCTCGCTGCTGGGTGGCAAAGGGCTGAACGAACGGGTCACGGCCACGCTGGAGATCGAGTCGGGCAGCAACGACCCGATGGCGGTGTTCCTCACCGTCACCCTGATCGAGATGATTGCCAGCGGCCAGACCGGCCTGCACTGGAGCCTGCTGGGCCACCTGCTGCGCGAGTTCGGTATCGGCGGCCTGCTGGGCCTGGGCGGCGGCTGGCTGATGCTGCAGTTGGTCAACCGCATCAACCTGGCCGGCGGCTTGTACCCGATTCTGGTCGTGGCCGGCGGCCTGGTGGTGTTCTCGCTGACCAACGCCCTGCATGGTAGCGGCTTCCTTGCCGTGTACCTGTGCGGCCTGGTGCTGGGCAACAAGCCGATCCGCAGCCGCCATGGCATCCTGCACATGCTCGACGGCATGGCCTGGCTGGCGCAGATCGGCATGTTCCTGGTGCTGGGCCTGCTGGTCACACCCCACGACCTGCTACCCATCGCCTTGCCCGCCTTGGGCCTGGCCCTGTGGATGATCCTGATCGCCCGGCCGCTGTCGGTGGTTGCCGCACTGCTGCCGTTCAAGGCCTTCCACGGTCGCGAAAAGGGCTTCATTTCCTGGGTCGGCCTGCGCGGTGCGGTACCGATCATTCTGGCGGTGTTCCCGCTGATGGCCGGGCTGCCGGATGCACAGCTGTTCTTCAACCTGGCGTTCTTCATCGTGCTGGTGTCACTGCTGGTGCAGGGCACCAGCCTGCCGTGGATGGCCAAGCTGCTGAAGGTCACCGTACCGCCAGACCCTGCGCCCATCTCACGCTCTGCGCTGGAAGTGCACATCACCAGCGAGTGGGAGCTGTTCGTCTACCGCCTGGGGGCGGAAAAATGGTGCATCGGCGCTGCCCTGCGCGAGCTGAAGATGCCTGAGGGCACCCGTATCGCCGCGCTGTTCCGTGGCGAGCAACTGCTGCACCCATCGGGCAGTACCGTGCTGGAAGTCGGCGACATGCTTTGCGTGATCGGCCACGAACATAACTTGCCCGCGCTGGGCAAGCTGTTCAGCCAGGCGCCGCAACGTGGCCTGGACCTGCGCTTCTTCGGCGACTTCGTGCTTGAAGGCGATGCCGAACTCGGCGCCGTGGCGGCGCTTTATGGCCTGAAACTTGACGGCCTGGACGCGAAAATGCCGCTGGCGCAGTTCATCCGACAGAAGGTCGGAGGCGCTCCAGTAGTAGGCGACCAGGTCGAATGGCATGGCACGATCTGGACCGTGGCGACCATGGACGGGAACAATGTGCAGAAAGTGGGCGTCAGATTCCCCGAAGGAACGCGACCCGGACCAGGATTGTTCCTCTAAACTGCGATTCTGCCCCGATCCACAATGTAGTCTGCCTATGTCCCTGCGCGTGTACCTTCGCACAGCCCTACTCGGGTTGTGCCTGTCCTTCTCGTTCGCGGCCACCGCGAACGCCGCGGCCGAAGCGCCGACCACTGCCAGCATCCAGCACAGCCTCGACAAGATTGCCGAGCGCAAGCTGCCCGAGGCCGATCAAAAGGCCCTGCAGCAGGTGCTGGAGCAAACCCTGAGCCTGCTTGCCAGCAAGGAAGACAGCGAGAAGAAGCTGGCCGCGCTCAAGCAACAGTTGGCCGGCGCGCCGAAAGAAACCAACGACAGCCAGAAAGAACTGGCCAGGCTCAAGGACAGCAAGCCGCAACCGGTCGCCCAGCGCTACGCCACCCTCACGGTGCCGCAGCTTGAGCAACTGCTCAGCGAGCGCAGCACCCTGCAGGGTGAGCTGCAAAAGGCGCTGTCCGAAGCCAACAGCCTGATCATCAATTCCCAGACCCGCCCAGAGCGCGCCCAAGCCGAGATCAGCAACAGCCAGGCCCGCACCCAGCAGATCAACAACAACCTCAAGTCGGGCAAGGACAACGGCAAGGCGCTCAACGCCGACCAACGCAACCAGCTCAACGCCGAGCTGGCCTCGCTCAACGCGTTGACCCTGCTGCGCCGTCAGGAGCTGGCCGGCAACAGCCTGCTGCAAGACCTTGGCAGTGCCCGACACGACCTGCTGATCGAGCGCGCGGCGCGCCTGGAGCAGGAAATCCAGGACCTGCAAACGCTGATCAACGACAAGCGCCTGGCCCAGTCCCAGGAGGCCGTCACCCAGCAGTCGATCGAAGCCCAGAAGGCCGGCGGCAGCAGCCTGCTGGCCAGCGAAAGCACGATCAACCTCAAACTTTCCGACTACCTGCTCAAAAGCACCGATCGCCTCAACGAACTGACCCAGCAGAACCTGCGCACCAAGCAGCAGCTCGACAGCCTGACCCAGGCCGACCAGGCGCTGGACGAGCAGATCAACGTGCTCAAGGGCAGCCTGCTGCTGTCCAAGATCCTCTACAAGCAGAAGCAGACCCTGCCGCACCTGAAGGTCGACCGCGACCTGGCCGACCAGATCGCCGACACCCGCCTGTACCAGTTCGAGATCAACCAGCAGCGCGAGCAGATGAGCAGCCCGGTCACCTATGTCGACAAGCTGCTGGCCAACCAACCGCCGGAAGACGTCACCCCGCCACTGCGCAAAGCGCTGCTGGAAGTGGCGATCACCCGCAGCGACCTGCTGGAGCGCCTCAACCGCGAACTCTCGGCCCTGCTCAACGAATCGATCACCCTGCAGCTCAACCAGAAGCAATTGCTGGGCACCGCCCAAGGCCTGCGCACCACCCTCGACGAGCAGATGTTCTGGATCCCCAGCAACAAGCCGCTGGACTGGGACTGGCTGCGCTACGTCCCTGAGCGGTTCGCCGACCAGGTCGCCAGCCTGCCCTGGGGCTCGGGCATCAAGGAACTGGCCGACGGCCTCAGCCAGCGGCCGTTGCTGTTCCTGCCGCTGCTGCTGGTGATCGGCGGCCTGCTGTGGCGGCGCAAGTACCTGTATCAACGGCTCGGCAAGGTGCACCAGGACATCGGCCACTTCCGCCGGGACAGCCAGTGGCACACGCCCCAGGCGATCCTGATCAATATCCTCCTGGCGATGCCGGTGAGCCTGGGCCTGGCGCTGTGCAGCTATGCCTTGCAGATCGACGCCCGCGGGCAGAATGCCAACCTGGGCGCCGCCCTCTGGCAACTGGCCCAGGCCTGGCTGGTGTTCTACACCGCCTACCGCATCCTGGCGCCTGGCGGCGTGGCGGAAATCCACTTCCGCTGGCACAAGCCCCAGGTCGAGTTCCTGCGCGGTTGGGTGCGCAGGCTTGGCACTGTGGTGCTGGCACTGGTCGGCGTGGTGGCGGTGGCCGAACATCAACCTTCGGCGCTGGCTGATGACGTGCTCGGCATCGGCGTAGTGCTGACCTGCTACGCGCTGATGGCCTGGCTGCTCAGCCGCCTGCTGCTGAGCAGCCCGGCGCATCGCGACACCTCGCTGTTCCGCCGGGCGGTCGGGGTGGCGTTCACGGCCCTGCCCATCGCCTTGTTCGTAGCGGTGTGCTTCGGTTACTACTACACCGCCCTCAAGCTCACCGACCGGCTGATCTACACCCTCTACCTGCTGATGTTCTGGCTGGTGATCGAGGCCGCCTTTGTCCGTGGCCTGTCTGTGGCCGCGCGGCGCCTGGCCTACCAGCGCGCCCTGAGCAAACGTGCAGCGGCCAAGGAAGGGCTGGATGGCGAAGTGATCACCGAAGAGCCGACGCTGGACATCGAACAGGTCAACCAGCAGTCGCTGCGCCTTATCCGCCTGGCCTTGCTCGGCGGCTTCATCGCCGGCCTGTACTGGGTATGGTCGGACCTGATCTCGGTGTTCGCCTACCTCAACAACTTCACCTTGTACGAATACACCAGCGGCACCGGCGCGGCCGCCAGCATGGTGCCGATCAGCCTCGGCGACCTGCTTGGCGCGCTGGTGATCGTCGGCATCACCTTCGCCCTGGCCGGTAACTTGCCAGGTTTGCTGGAGGTGCTGGTGCTGTCGCGCCTGAACCTGGCCCAGGGCAGCGCCTACGCCACCACCACGCTGCTGTCGTATACCATCGTCGGTATCGGCATCGTCAGCACCCTGTCGACCCTGGGGGTCAGCTGGGACAAGCTGCAATGGCTGGTGGCGGCGCTGTCGGTCGGCCTGGGCTTCGGCATGCAGGAGATCTTCGCCAACTTCATCTCCGGCATCATGATCCTGTTCGAGCGCCCGGTGCGCATCGGCGACACCATCACCATCGGCAACCTGTCCGGCACGGTGAGCAAGATCCGCATCCGCGCCACCACCATCACCGACTTCGACCGCAAGGACATCATCGTCCCCAACAAGACCTTCATCACCGGCCAGTTGATCAACTGGTCGCTGACCGACACGGTTACCCGGGTGACGCTGAAACTGGGCATCGACTACGGCTCCGACCTGGACCTGGTGCGCGACCTGCTGCTCAAGGGCGCCCACGAGAACCCAAGGGTGCTCAAGGACCCAGAGCCGATCGTGTACTTCCTGAACTTCGGCGAAAGCTCGCTGGACCACGAACTGCGCATGCACGTGCGTGACCTGGGGGACCGCAACCCGACCCTGGACGAGATCAACCGCTACATCAACCGCGAGTTCAAGGCGCACAACATCAAGATCTCGGTGCGCCAGGTCGAGGTGTTCCTGATGGACACGAAGGGCGGCAAGCAGCAGCTGGTGCCCGTGGAACAGCCGAAATCGGATGGCACTGCGCAGGCCTGAGTGGGCTCGAATGCTTTATTCTGTGCTGAACCCCAGGAGCAGCCCGTGAAAGCCCTCGACCAACTCACCTTCGACAACCGCTTCGCCCGCCTGGGCGATGCGTTCTCTACCCAGGTCCTGCCCGAGCCCATCGCAGACCCACGCCTGGTGGTGGCAAGCGCGTCGGCCATGGCCCTGCTCGACCTGGACCCAGCCCAGGCCGAATCGCCCTTGTTCGCCGAAGTGTTCAGCGGCCAGAAACTCTGGGAAGAGGCCGACCCACGCGCGATGGTCTACTCCGGCCACCAGTTCGGCTCCTACAACCCGCGCCTGGGCGATGGCCGCGGCCTGCTGCTGGCCGAGGTGCTCAACGAGGCGGGCGAACACTGGGACCTGCACCTCAAGGGCGCCGGCCAGACGCCGTACTCACGCATGGGCGACGGCCGTGCCGTGCTTCGCTCGTCGATCCGCGAGTTTCTTGCCTCCGAAGCCCTGTATGCCTTGGGCATCCCGACCAGCCGGGCGCTGTGCGTGATCGGCTCCAGCACCCCGGTCTGGCGCGAAACCCAAGAGAGCGCCGCCATGCTCACCCGCCTGGCGCAGAGCCACGTGCGCTTCGGCCATTTCGAATACTTCTACTACACCAAGCAGCCGGAACAGCAGCGCGTGCTGATCGACCATGTGCTGGAACAGCACTACCCCGAATGCCGCGAGGCCGAACAGCCCTACCTGGCCATGTTCCGCACCATCGTCGAGCGCAACGCCGAGCTGATCGCCCGCTGGCAAGCCTATGGGTTCTGCCACGGCGTGATGAACACCGACAACATGTCGATCCTGGGCATCACCTTCGATTTCGGCCCCTATGCCTTCCTCGACGACTTCGACGCCAACTTCATCTGTAACCATTCCGATGATCGCGGCCGTTACAGCTACAGCAACCAGGTGCCGATTGCCCACTGGAACCTCAGTGCGCTGGCCCAGGCACTGACCACGGTGATCGAGGTGGAACCGCTGAAGGAAGCGCTGGGGCTGTTCCTGCCGCTGTACCAGGCGCATTACCTGGACCTCATGCGCCGCCGCCTGGGGCTGACCAGCGCCGAAGACGAAGACATGGCCTTGGTCGAGCGCCTGCTGCAGTGCATGCAAAAGGGGGGCGTGGATTACACCCTGTTCTTCCGCAAGCTGGGCGACCAGCCAGTGGCCGAGGCACTGCAGGTGGTGCGTGACGATTTCATCGATTTGGCGGGTTTTGATGCCTGGTGCGTGGATTACCTGGCCCGTTGTCAGCGCGAGGCAGGCAATGAACAAGGACGCCGTGAGCGCATGCATGCGGTGAACCCGCTGTATGTGCTGCGCAACTACCTGGCGCAGAAGGCCATCGAAGCGGCTGAAGCAGGCGACTACAGTGAGGTGCGGCGGCTGCATCAGGTACTGAGCCGGCCGTTCGACGAGCAGGCCGGGATGCAGGCCTATGCCCAGCGGCCGCCTGAGTGGGGCAAGCATCTGGAGATCAGCTGTTCTTCGTGATCCGGGGGCCGGCGCACGGCCCCCAAAATTCCAAAGGAAACCCAAATGACCGACCCACTGCTGATCCCCTGCCCCCACTGCAACGGCCTCAACCGCCTGCCCGCCACACGCCTGAGCGACGCCCCAAAATGCGGCCGCTGCAAACAGGAGGTGCTGCTCAGCCAGCCCTTCGAACTGACCGAAGCCAGCTACGCCAGCCAGGTCAAAGGCGACCTGCCGCTGCTGGTGGACGTCTGGGCCGACTGGTGCGGCCCGTGCAAATCGTTCGCCCCCACCTTCGAACAGGCGGCCCGCCAGTTGAGCGGGCGCTGCCGCTTGGCCAAGCTGGACAGCGAAGCCAACCGCAACCTGGCAGGGCAATTGGGCATCCGCTCGATCCCTAGCCTGATCCTGTTCAAGAACGGTCGAGAAGTCAGTCGCCAGGCTGGGGCGTTTCCGCTGCAGTCGTTGCTGGAGTGGCTACGCAGCCAGGGGGTTTAATTTCAAGCGCTTGCTAGAAGAGACTCGTAGGGAATACGAAGGCCATCATGCAGGCGCTTAATCATGGATAGACTGAGCCCGCGCTTTCCATTCAAGATTTCTGAAACCCGCCCGCTTGAGCCTATGAAGGGTTCAAGATCCCGTGGCGTAAGACCTTGTTGGTCCATGCAAAATTTGATGGCCTCGATGGGATTGGCGGGGTGAATCGGATAGTGCTTGTTTTCGTACACTTCGATCAGTGCCACAAGTACTTCCATTTCATCAGCTTCTGGGGTGCCCGCCTCTGCCTGAAAAATAGCTTCGAGTCGCTGAAATGCTTCTCGAAGATCGTCATCATTGCGTATCGGCTTAATATTCACAGATTGTCTCCACGTCAATCTCGTCATAGCGCTTGTGCGTACCGACGAACTTCACCCAGGCAATACCGGCTCGATACTGCATCTCGACCACTAGTCGGTACTTGTTTCCTCCGATGTTGAAGACCACGCGGTTATTGCCACATACGCTGGCATTGCCTATCTGATCCTTTACATCTTGTGGTGTTCGCCAGATGGCTTTGATCGCCATATCGTGCCAGCTTTCCAAGGGGGCCTTGGCATCGTCATGCCCAGGTAATTCCCAAAATTTCACCAAGGTGCTTTTGGCAATGACACGCATCCAAGCAAATCTCCCGTTTTGGGAGATTATGCTCGGCAACGAGGGAACGTGCAAGGACTGGGAGTGACGCCTACTCGCTGCGCTCTAGCAAATCGTGCAACTCGACAAACTGCTGGGTCAGCTTGTGCCGTGGCTCCAGGTGAATCAACGGCAAGCTGGCGTGATGCGACTCGCGCATCTTCACCGAGCTGCTCAGGTACACCGGTAGCACCGGCAAACCCTCGGCCAGCAGCTCGTCGAGCATCTGCTGCGGCAGGCTGGCGCGGGACTGGAACTGGTTGACCACGATGCCTTCGACCATCAGGTCTTCGTTGTGATCCTCCTTGAGCTCTTCGATTTCGGCCAGCAGGCCGTAGAGCGCCTGACGCGAGAAGCTGTCACAGTCGAAGGGTATCAGCACACGATCCGCCGCGATCAACGCAGATACCGCATAGAAATTGAGCGCAGGCGGCGTATCGATGTAGATCCGTTCGTAATCCTCATCCAGCTCGTCGAGCAACTTACGCAGCTTGTTGATCTTGTGCTTGGCTTCGAGCTTGGGCTGCAGGTCGGCCAGCTCGGAAGTCGCCGTGACCACATGCAGGTTGTCGAACGGTGTTTCGTAGATATCGACTTTGTTCTTCTTGCTGAAGGGCCCGCTGGACAGGCTTTGCTTGAAGAAGTCGGCGATCCCCATGGGGATATCTTCACCCGTCAGGCCGGTGAGGTACTGAGTCGAGTTTGCCTGGGCATCCAGGTCGATCAACAAGGTCCGGTAACCTTCGCTGGCGCTGACCGCCGCCAGATTACAAGCGATGCTCGACTTGCCCACGCCACCTTTCTGATTGAACACCACGCGACGCATGAGAGACCTCCGTGTATCAACGAATGCCCGAGTATGTGGCGCCTCGGCAGCTAAGGCCAGTGGCAATTGTCGGGCGAAGATGGCCAGCCATTCACCTCACCACACTTGCCCGGTCAACAGCTCGGCGAAGGCCTTGGCCATCGCCGAGCCCCCGCGCTCACGCTGCACCAGCCACACTGCCGTCGTCGCGCCTTCGTCCAGCAGCGTGCGATACACCACACCCTCGATGCGCATGCGCTGGAACGACGCCGGTAGCACCGACACCCCCAAGCCCGCCGACACCAACCCGATGATGGTCATCGCTTCGCCCGCCTCCTGGGCAAAATGCGGGCTGAACCCCGCGTGGCGCGCCAGGCTGAGCAATTGCGCATGCAGCCCGCTGCCATAGCTGCGCGGGAAGAACACGAACGGCTCCGGTGCCAGGGAGGCCATGTGCACCCCCTGCTCGGTACCCACGGCCAATGGATGCGAGGCATTGATCACCGCCACCAACGGTTCGCGAAACAGCTCGGTCGCCACCAGCCCTTCCGGCAATGGCATGGGCCGCATCAACCCCACTTCGATCGACTCGTCGAAAACCGCTTCGGCAACATCGCGGCTGCTCATTTCCTTGAGGTTGAGGTGCACCGCCGGAAAACGCTGGCGAAAAGCATGGATGGCCTTGGGGATCTTCGACGTGAACGGTGCCGACGAGGTAAAGCCGATCTTCATCTCGCCCAGCTCACCCAATTGCGCACGCCGGGCCACGTCGGCCGCCTTTTCGACTTGCGCCAGCACTTGGCGGGCTTCTTCCAGAAACAACCGCCCCGCCTCACTCAGTTCGACCCGACGGTTGGTACGCTCGAACAGGCGAGCCCCCAGTTCCTGCTCCAGCGCCTGGATCTGCTGGCTCAAGGGCGGCTGCGAAATGCCCAGCTGCTGGGCCGCACGGCCAAAGTGCAGCTCTTCGGCCACGGCGATGAAGTAACGCAGATGGCGCAGTTCCATAATCGGCTCCAAACAAGTCGTATAACGTCTTAAATAGGTCGAACAATATATTGGATGTAATCATTAGCCAGCTATATGCTTTTTTCATTGCGCCAGAGGTACCCGCCCGTGAAAACTGCTGTAGCCCCCCTACCCGCCGACCCAGAACCTGCCCCCCTGAACGACATGTGGATCGAAAAAGGCACCCCCGCCTTCATGAAGACTGTGCTGGCCCTGTTCAGCGGCGGCTTCGCCACCTTCGCCCTGCTTTACTGCGTGCAGCCGATGATGCCGCTGTTGTCGCAGGAGTTTTCCATCAACGCGGCCCAGAGCAGCCTGGTGTTGTCGGTTTCGACCGCAATGCTGGCGTTCGGCCTGTTGATCACCGGGCCGATCTCTGACCGCATCGGCCGCAAGCCGGTGATGGTCTTTGCGCTGGTCTGTGCGGCCCTGTCGACCCTGGCCAGTGCGGTGATGCCGACCTGGGAAGCCGTACTGGCGACGCGAGCACTGGTCGGCCTGTCGCTGAGCGGCCTGGCGGCAGTGGCGATGACTTACCTGAGCGAAGAGATCCACCCGCAGCACATCGGCCTGGCCATGGGCTTGTACATTGGTGGCAACGCCATCGGCGGCATGAGCGGGCGGCTGATCACCGGGGTGCTGATCGACTTCGTCAGCTGGCACACGGCGATGCTGACCATCGGCGGCCTGGCCTTGGTCGCGGCGCTGGTGTTCTGGAAGGTATTGCCCGAATCGCGCAACTTCCGCCCGCAGGCCGCGAACCCGCGTAGCCTGCTGAATGGCTTCGTCATGCACTTCAAGGACGCCGGGCTGCCTTGGCTGTTCCTTGAGGCGTTTCTGCTGATGGGGGCCTTCGTCACGCTGTTCAACTACATCGGCTACCGCTTGCTGGCAGGGCCTTACCACATGAACCAGGCGTTGGTCGGCCTGCTGTCGGTGGTGTACCTGTCGGGTATCTACAGCTCTGCGCAGGTGGGCGCGCTGGCCGACAAGCTGGGGCGGCGCAAGGTGTTCTGGGTCAGTATCGTGGTGATGGCCAGCGGCTTGTTGATGACATTGGCCAGCCCGCTGCTGATGGTGATTCTCGGCATGCTGGTGTTCACCTTCGGCTTCTTCGGCGCGCACTCGGTGGCCAGCAGCTGGATCGGGCGACGGGCATTGAAGGCCAAGGGGCAGGCATCGTCGCTGTACCTGTTCAGCTATTACGCGGGGTCGAGTGTGGCGGGGACGGCGGGCGGGGTGTTCTGGCACCAGTGGGGCTGGAACGGGATCGGGTTGTTCATCGGTGGCTTGCTGACGATAGCGTTGCTGGTGGCATGGCACCTGAGCAAGTTGGCGCCTAAGACACCTTGAACAGGGGGCCGCCTTGCGGCCCCGAAATCGTGGATCAGTTGACGATCTCGACAATATCCACATCCATTTCACGGCTCATCAGGTGCTTCTCCACCTCGCCGGTCAGCTTGACCTTGGTCTTGTCATTGAATGGGGTCGGTGGCAGGTCTTCATCGTCGATTTCGACGGTGATGGTGCCGGTGTTGTCCTTGAACTCGTACTTGTCGTCGTTGTTGACCTTCTTGGTCACATACCCCTGCAGCACCACCGGTGTGTCATCTGCGGCATCGTTTGCAGCCGCCACGGTGGTCACCGACTGGGCACCCGGGCCGGTATAGCTGGCCGCCAGGGCAGCGGTGCTGAACAGGGGAGCGAGGATCAGAGCAAGGTAACGGATTTTCATGGGGATCAGGTCCTGTTTCGGTTTCGATGGGACCAGATTAACGACGATCGCTGAACTCAAACTTAATGCAACAAAAAACCCGGCATCAAGGCCGGGTTCTTCGTTGCAGCTGCATCAGATCACTGGTGGTACTGCGCCGACAGCTCATGCACGGCGTTGATGAACACACCGGCGTGCTCCGGGTCGACCTCAGGCGTAATGCCATGGCCGAGGTTGAACACGTGGCCAGTGCCCTTGCCATAGCTGGCCAGAATGCGCGCCACTTCCTTGCGGATGGCCTCAGGCTTGGCGTACAGCACGGTCGGGTCCATGTTGCCTTGCAGCGCAACCTTGTCACCGACACGGCGGCGGGCATCACCGATGTCGCAGGTCCAGTCCAGGCCCAGCGCATCTGCACCCGCTTCGGCAATGCTCTCCAGCCACAGGCCACCGTTTTTGGTGAACATGATGACCGGCACCTTGCGCCCATCGTGCTCACGGATCAGGCCGCTGACGATCTTGCGCATGTAGGCCAGGGAGAACTCCTGGTAAGCCGCCGCCGACAGGTTGCCACCCCAAGTGTCGAAGATCTGCACCGCCTGTGCGCCGGCCAGGATCTGGCCGTTGAGGTAGCTGGTGACCGACTGGGCCAGCTTGTCCAGCAGCAGGTGCAGGGCCTCTGGGTTGTCGTAGGCCATGGCCTTGGTCTTGCGGAAGTCCTTGGACGAGCCGCCTTCGACCATGTAGGTGGCCAAGGTCCAGGGGCTGCCGGAGAAGCCGATCAGCGGCACGCGGCCGTTGAGCTCGCGGCGGATAGTGCTGACCGCGTCCATCACGTAGCCCAGGTCTTTTTGCGGGTCGGGAATCGGCAACGCTTCGATGTCGGCCGGAGTGCTGATCACCTTCTTGAAACGCGGGCCTTCGCCGGTCTCGAAGTACAGGCCCAGGCCCATGGCGTCGGGGATGGTGAGGATGTCCGAGAAGAGGATCGCCGCGTCCAGCGGGTAGCGGTCCAGCGGCTGCAGGGTGACCTCGCAGGCGAACTGCGGGTTCATGCACAGGCTCATGAAGTCACCGGCCTTGGCGCGGCTGGCGCGGTATTCCGGCAGGTAGCGGCCGGCCTGGCGCATCATCCACACTGGGGTGACGTCTACGGGTTGCTTGAGCAGTGCACGCAGGAAACGATCGTTCTTCAGGGCAGTCATGTCGGCATCCGGCAAAAAAGTGCGGGCATTTTCTCAGACGCCAGCACAAAAGGCACGGCCAAGGCCATGCGTTTTGTCTATTGGGTGCCGTGGATCAAGCAATTTTGTATACAAAATATGCCAAGGGCTGCTTTGCAGCCCCCGCAATCGGTCAGACTTCGAGGTAGTCCAGAATACCTTCAGCCGCTGTACGGCCTTCGAAAATGGCCGTTACCACCAGGTCCGAACCCCGCACCATGTCGCCACCGGCAAACACTTTAGGGTTGCTGGTCTGGTGCTTGAACTTACCTTTCTCCGGTGCTACCACGCGGCCCTGGCTGTCCATCTGGATGCCAAACTGCTCGAACCACGGCGCCGGGCTCGGGCGGAAGCCGAAGGCGATCACCACGGCGTCAGCCGGCAGGATCTCTTCGGAGCCCGGGATCGGCTCAGGGCTGCGACGGCCACGGGCATCCGGCTCGCCGAGACGGGTCTCGACCACTTTGACGCCTTCGACCTTGTCCTCGCCGACAATGGCGATCGGCTGACGGTTGTAGAGGAACTTCACGCCTTCTTCCTTGGCGTTCTTCACCTCTTTGCGCGAGCCCGGCATGTTGGCCTCGTCACGGCGGTAGGCACAGGTCACCGACTTGGCGCCCTGGCGAATCGAAGTGCGGTTGCAGTCCATCGCGGTGTCACCACCGCCCAGTACCACGACCTTCTTGCCCTGCATGTCGACGAAATCTTCAGGCGACTTTTCGAAGCCCAAGTTGCGGTTGACGTTGGCGATCAAGAAATCCAGCGCGTCATGCACCCCCGGCAGGTCCTCACCCGGGAAGCCGCCCTTCATGTAGGTGTAGGTGCCCATGCCCATGAACACGGCATCGTACTCGGCGAGCAGTTGCTCCAGGGTGATGTCCTTGCCCACCTCGGTGTTCAGGCGGAACTCGATGCCCATGCCGGTGAAGACTTCGCGGCGATTGCTCAGCACGGTCTTTTCCAGCTTGAATTCGGGAATGCCGAAGGTCAGCAAGCCGCCGATTTCCGGGTTGCGATCGAACACAACCGGGGTCACACCGGCACGTACCAGCACGTCAGCGCAGCCCAGACCAGCTGGGCCGGCACCGATGATGGCAACACGCTTGCCGGTCGGCTTGACCTTGGACATGTCCGGGCGCCAGCCCATGGCGAAGGCGGTGTCGGTGATGTACTTCTCCACCGAGCCGATGGTCACCGCGCCAAAACCGTCGTTCAGGGTGCAGGCACCCTCGCACAGACGGTCCTGCGGGCATACCCGGCCGCACACCTCAGGCAGGGTGTTGGTCTGGTGCGACAGCTCGGCCGCCGCCAGGATGTTGCCTTCGGAAACCAGCTTCAACCAGTTGGGGATGAAGTTGTGCACCGGGCACTTCCACTCGCAATACGGGTTACCGCAGCCCAGGCAGCGGTGCGCCTGCTCCACGGACTGCTGCGGCTTGAAGGGCTCGTAGATTTCGACGAACTCTTTCTTGCGCTGGCGCAGCAGCTTTTTCTTCGGGTCTTTACGCCCCACTTCGATGAACTGGAAGTCGTTGTTCAGACGTTCAGCCATTTTTCAAAACCTCTTTACCGCAGTCGCAAGCTAGAAGCTGCAAGCTGCAAGTCGATCACTTGGGTCCGGCAAGCCTCGCACTGCATTACCTGCAGCTTGAGGCTTGCCACTTGCAGTTGTTGTTACTGCGGGTTGGCGCGGGTGCTGGACAGCAGTTGCTTGAGGGTGGCCGCCTTGGGCTTGACCAACCAGAAGCGACGCACGTAGTCGTCCAGGTTTTCCGAGAGCTCACGCCCCCACTCGCTGCCGGTCTCGTCCACGTACTCGGCAAGGACCCGCGCCAGGTGGCTGCGGTAGGCCTCCATCGCTTCACCACTGATGCGCTGGATTTCCACCAGTTCATGGTTGAGCTTGTCGACGAAGCTGTTGTCCATGTCGAGCACGTAGGCGAAGCCGCCCGTCATGCCAGAACCGAAGTTGTAACCGGTCTTGCCCAGGACGCAGACAAAGCCGCCGGTCATGTATTCACAGCAGTGATCGCCAGTGCCCTCGACAACAGCGTGAGCGCCAGAGTTACGCACAGCGAAGCGCTCGCCCGCGGTACCGGCGGCAAACAGCTTGCCGCCAGTGGCGCCGTACAGGCAGGTGTTGCCGACGATGGCGCTGTGCTGGGTTTCGAACGGGCTGCCGGCAGGTGGCACGATGGTGACCTTGCCACCGGTCATGCCCTTGCCGACGTAGTCGTTGGCGTCGCCTTCCAGGTGCAGGTTCAGGCCACCGGCGTTCCACACGCCGAAGCTCTGGCCCGCAGTGCCCTTGAAGCGGAAGGTGATCGGCGCGGCGGCCATGCCCTGGTTGCCGTGCAGGCGGGCGATCTCACCAGAGATACGCGCGCCGATGGAACGGTCGCAGTTGCAGATGTCGAGGCTGAACTCGCCACCGGACTGGTCGCGGATCGCCGACATGGCCATCTCGACCATCTTCTCGGCAAGCTCGCCCTTGTCGAACGGCGGGTTCTTGTCGACTTCGCAGAACTGCGGCTTGTCCGCCGGAATGTGCGAGCTGCCCAGCAGTGGCGACAGGTCCAGGTACTGCTGGCGCTCGGTGTCGCCTGGCAGTATGTCGAGCAGGTCGGTGCGGCCGATCAGCTCGCCCAGGCTGCGCACGCCCAGCTTGGCCAGCCACTCGCGGGTTTCTTCGGCGACGAAGGTGAAGAAGTTGATCACCATGTCGACGGTGCCGATGTAGTGGTCCTTGCGCAGCTTGTCGTTCTGGGTGGCTACGCCGGTGGCGCAGTTGTTCAGGTGGCAGATACGCAGGTACTTGCAGCCCAGGGCAATCATCGGTGCGGTGCCGAAGCCGAAGCTCTCGGCGCCGAGGATGGCGGCCTTGATCACGTCCAGGCCGGTTTTCAGGCCACCGTCGGTCTGTACCCGCACCTTGCCGCGCAGGTCGTTGCCGCGCAGGGTCTGGTGGGTTTCGGCAAGGCCGAGTTCCCACGGCGCGCCGGCGTACTTGATGGAGGTCAACGGCGAAGCGCCGGTACCGCCGTCGTAGCCGGAGATGGTGATCAGGTCGGCATAGGCCTTGGCCACGCCTGCAGCGATGGTGCCAACGCCTGCCTCGGCCACCAGCTTGACCGAAACCAGCGCCTGCGGGTTGACCTGCTTGAGGTCGTAGATCAGCTGGGCCAAGTCTTCGATCGAGTAGATGTCGTGGTGCGGCGGTGGCGAGATCAGGGTCACACCCGGTACCGCGTAGCGCAGCTTGGCGATCAGGCCGTTGACCTTGCCGCCTGGCAGCTGGCCACCTTCGCCCGGCTTGGCGCCCTGGGCCACCTTGATCTGCAGCACTTCGGCGTTGACCAGGTATTCCGGGGTGACGCCGAAGCGGCCGGTGGCCACTTGCTTGATCTTGGAGCTGCGCACCGTGCCGTAGCGCGACGGGTCTTCACCGCCCTCGCCGGAGTTCGAGCGCGCGCCCAGGCGGTTCATGGCCTCGGCCAGCGCCTCGTGGGCTTCTGGTGACAATGCGCCCAGCGAGATACCGGCGGAATCGAAGCGCTTGAGGATGGCCTCCAACGGCTCGATCTGCTCGATCGCCAGCGGCTGGTCAGCCACTTTGACCTTGAGCAGGTCGCGGATCATCGACACCGGGCGCTGGTCGACCAGCGAGGTGTATTCCTTGAACTTGGCGTAGTCGCCCTGCTGCACAGCGGCCTGCAGGGTGTTGACCACGTCCGGGTTGTAGGCGTGGTATTCGCCACCGTGGACGAACTTGAGCAGGCCACCTTGCTGGATCGGCTTGCGCGCGCTCCAGGCTTCGGCAGCAAGCAGCTTCTGGTCGCTTTCCAAGTCTTCGAAACGCGCACCCTTGATGCGGCTCGATACACCCTTGAAGCTCAGGCCGACCACGTCTTCGGCCAGGCCGATGGCTTCGAACAGCTGCGCACCGCGGTACGAAGCGATGGTGGAGATGCCCATCTTCGACAGGATCTTCAGCAAGCCCTTGGAGATGCCTTTGCGGTAGTACTTGAACACCTCGTCCAGGTCGCCCAGCACTTCGCCGGTGCGAATCAGGTCGGCCAGCACTTCATAGGCCAGGTACGGGTAAACGGCCGAGGCACCGAAGCCCAGCAGCACGGCAAAGTGGTGCGGGTCACGGGCAGTGGCGGTTTCGACCAGGATGTTGCTGTCGCAACGCAGGCCTTGTTCGGTCAGGCGGTGGTGCACCGCCCCCACGGCGAGCGAAGCGTGCACCGGCAATTTGCCCGGGGCGATGTAGCGGTCGCTCAGTACCAGTTGGGTCTTGCCGCCGCGCACCGCTTCTTCAGCCTGGTCGGCGATGTTGCGGATAGCCGCTTCCAGGCCGACACCTTGCTCGTAGTTGAGGTCGATCAGCTGGCGGTCGAAGCCTTCGCGCTCCAGGTTCATCAACGAGCGCCACTTGGCAGGCGAGATCACCGGCGAGCTGAGGATCACTCGCGAAGCGTGCTCCGGCGACTCCTGGAAGATATTGCGCTCGGCGCCCAGGCAGATTTCCAGCGACATGACGATCGCTTCGCGCAGCGGGTCGATCGGCGGGTTGGTCACCTGGGCGAACTGCTGGCGGAAGAAGTCGTACGGCGAACGCACGCGCTGCGACAGCACGGCCATCGGCGTGTCGTCACCCATCGAGCCGACCGCTTCCTGGCCCTGCTCACCCAGCGGGCGCAGTACCTGGTCACGCTCTTCGAAGGTGACCTGGAACATCTTCATGTACTGCTTGAGCTGGTCAGCGTCGTAGCTGGCCGCGCCCTGGTCGTCGGTAAGGGTCGCCTGGATGCGCGTGGCATGCTGACGCAACCAGCGCTTGTACGGGTGGCGCGACTTCAGCCGGTTGTCGATGGCGTCGGTATCGAGGATCTGGCCGGTTTCGGTGTCCACCGCGAAGATCTGGCCCGGGCCGACACGGCCCTTGGCGATCACCTCTTCAGGCTGGTAGCCCCATACGCCGATTTCCGAGGCGATGGTGATGTAGCCGTTGGTGGTGGTTACCCAGCGCGCCGGGCGCAGGCCGTTGCGGTCGAGCAGGCACACCGCGTGGCGGCCTTCGGTCATGACGATACCGGCCGGGCCATCCCACGGCTCCATGTGCATGGAGTTGTATTCGTAGAAGGCGCGCAGGTCGGCGTCCATGGTCTCGACGTTCTGCCAGGCCGGCGGTACCAGCATGCGCACGCCGCGGAACAGGTCGATGCCACCGGTGACCATCAGTTCGAGCATGTTGTCCATGCTCGACGAGTCGGAACCGACGCGGTTGACCAGCGGGCCGAGTTCTTCGAGGTCCGGGATCTGGTCATTGGCAAACTTGGTGCGACGGGCCATGGCCCAGTTGCGGTTGCCGGTGATGGTGTTGATCTCGCCGTTGTGGGCGAGGAAGCGGAACGGCTGCGCCAGCGGCCATTTCGGCAGCGTGTTGGTGGAGAAGCGCTGGTGGAACACGCAGATCGCTGTCTGCAGGCGCGGGTCATCCAGGTCTGGATAGAACGCCGCGAGATCGCGCGGCATCATCAGGCCTTTGTAGATGATGGTCTTGTGCGAGAAGCTGCAGATGTAGTGGTCGGTGTCGTGGGCGTTGGCCACGGACGAGCGACGACGGGCACTGAACAGCTTGATGGCGAATGCCTGATCGCTCAGGCCTTCACCGCCGATGAACACCTGCTCGATCTGCGGCAGGCGCTCCAGGGCCAGGCGACCGAGCACGCTGGTGTCGATCGGGACCTTGCGCCAGCCAACCAGCGTGAGGCCGGCGGCGAGGATTTCGCGGTCCATGTTGGCGCGGGCAGCTTCTGCTTTGATCGGGTCCTGGTTGAAGAACACCATGCCGACGGCGTACTGCTTGGGCAGTTCGACGGCAAAATGCTCCTGGGCCACGGCCCGCAGGAACTGATCGGGCTTCTGCATGAGCAGACCACAACCGTCACCGGTCTTGCCGTCGGCGTTGATACCGCCGCGGTGGGTCATGCACGTCAGCGCCTGCATGGCGGTTTGCAGAAGGTGGTGGCTCGGTTCGCCCGTCATATGGGCGATCAGGCCAAAACCACAGTTGTCCTTGAATTCTTCGGGATGGTACAGACCTGTTTTCATAGACACTTTCTCACCAGGTTCACCTCTCAACGGAGGTAAATCTCTTTTTTAACAACCACTTACCATCCACGCCGATCAAATGCCAGCTTTTTTGCGGTGGCCATGGAAAACCATTGTTGCACAGCGACAGCGATGCCCACAAATTTTCATGTCTCACCATTGAAAATTTATGTCGCAATTTTGAATGTTTTTGCGCCATGCGCCGTGATAGCGGCTTGGCTGGAGTCTGAAGCGTTTCAGCCATGACTGCAAGAGAGGCTTGTGGCCGGCAGTCTGGGACAGAAAAGCCTGCCGCGCTCAGGCGCAGCAGGCTAGACGAAAAGTCAGGATTCGCTCAGCAACTGGGCGGCGGGGTGTTGCCGCCCGGCAGGTATCAGCGGGCCGAGGCCAGCTCTTGTTGGACGCTGGCGACGGTACGTGGCCAAGGTTTACCAGCCTGGACCTTCGCTGGCAAGTTCTTGATTGCCGCAACCGCTGCGTCGCGGTTGGCGAAGCTGCCGTAAGTTACGACGTACAGCGGCTTGCCCTGCAGGTTTTTCTTGAAGTAGCGATAGTCGCCACCCTGGGCCTTGACGAACGCCTGGGCCGAGGCTTCAGAGCTGGTACCGAGGATCTGCACCACATAATTGCCCGGTTTCTGGCCTGCATACCAACCCCCACCGGCGCTGCCACTGGCGACTGGTTTTTCGGCAGGTTTGGCGGCCGGCTTGGCACTAGCGACCTGGGTCGGCGCCGGGGCAGGCTTGGCAGGTGCAACCGGTTTAGCAGGCTGGGTTGCAACGGGTTTTGGCGCAGGCGCAACCGGCTGAACCGGGGCACTGGCGATTGGCTGCGCGGGTACCGGGGCCGGGCCAGCCGGCACACCTTGCGGTGGCGCGATGGTGGTCACGGTCGGCGGGTTGCCAGGCTGCAGTGCGGTATTGCCCGCCGGGCTGCCTTCTTCGCCATCACCCATGCCAGCGGCCTGGGCCAGTGGCTCGCGCATCACCGGTTGCGACTGACCTACCAACGGCAGTGGCATCGGCTGGGACGAGCCGGAGAATTCGATGGCCGGGTTGCCATTATTGGCCTGGGCAGCACCTGGCTGGCCTTCACCGAGGGGCAACTGAGCCTGGGCGGCCGGCACCTCGGCAGGTGCCTTGTCGCCTTTCTTGGGCATGAGAACCGCGGCAGCAACGGCGACCACGACCACAGCGGACAGCGCGAGCACGTGTTTCTTAGGCATTTTCAACCCCATGGATGGTCGCTTGGCCGTCGAACGGCTGGCGATCATGGCTTCGATCAAAGTGTCACGGGCAACCTGGTTGATAGTGCCAGGCCAACCGTCGGAGTGCTCATGGATATCGACGATCTGTTCACGGGTGAACACCTCGATGCCCCGGCCGGCGCCATCCAGACGCTGCTCCAGGTACTCGCGGGTCTCTTCTTCGCTGTAGGGGGCGAGTTCGATGACGTGGAAACGTTCTTCCTCGATGCTGAGCTCATCCAACCCGGCAATCAGCGACGATTCGCCGAACAGGAACACGTGCGGGCGCCCTTCCGGAACACCCGCCGCCAGTTCCAGCAACGCTTGGAGTGCCGACTCGTCGAGTTGTTCCGCATCATCCACCAGCAAATACACTTCCTGCCCGGTCAGCGCCAGTTGCACCACCTTGGACAAGATAGCCTGGACCTCAGGCTGGGCGACTTCCAGCGACTGCGCGACCTGGCCAAGCACACTGGCCGCATCGCTGGCGCCACGGGCGGAAACCACCACGCTCTGCACCGACTGCTTGTTGGTGCTGGCCACCAGGGCCTGGCGCAGCAGGGTCTTGCCGCTGCCCAGGGGGCCGGTGACAACCAGCATCAACTGGCTGTAACGCGCCAGGTGGTGCAGCTGGCCCAGCACCGGCTTGCGCTGGGCAGGGAAGAACTTGAAACCGGGCACGCGGGGCGCGAACGGATCGTGGCTCAACTGGTAATGGTCGAGAAAGGCCTCATCGGCATGCAAACTGGTCATTGCGCTGTCACAACCTCAAAGCTGGGCCACGATCGCGCGGTAATCCGCCGACAGCGTGGCCTGAAGAATCTCTTTCGGATAGTCGTCGGTGATCACGGCCTCGCCCATCTGGCGCAACAGCACCAGACGCAGACGACCGTCGAGCACCTTCTTGTCGACCGCCATATGCTCCATGAAATGCGCCGGGGTCATTTCCTGTGGTGGCACCACCGGCAAACCTGCGTCCTGCAACAGGCGGATTGCGCGATCACGCTCGGCCTGGTCGATCCAGCCAAGGCGCATGGACATTTCCAGGGCCATCACCGTGCCCGTCGACACGGCTTCGCCATGCAGCCAGACACCGTAGCCCATGTGGGTTTCGATGGCGTGCCCAAAGGTATGCCCAAGGTTCAGGGTCGCCCGCACGCCAGATTCACGCTCGTCGGCGCCGACCACGGCAGCCTTGGCCGCGCAGGAGCGGCTGATGGCTTCGGTCAGGGCCGCAGAATCCAGGGCACGCAGGGCATTCATATTGTCCTCGAGCCAACCGAGGAAAGGCTTGTCGCAGATCAGACCGTACTTGATCACTTCGGCCAGGCCTGCGGACAGTTCACGCGCTGGCAGGGTCTTGAGGCTGGTGGTATCGATCAGCACTGCGTTGGGCTGGTAGAAGGCACCGACCATGTTCTTGCCCAACGGGTGGTTGATGCCGGTCTTGCCACCGACCGAGGAATCGACCTGGGACAACAGGGTAGTCGGCACCTGGATGAAATCGACGCCGCGCTGGTAACAGGCTGCGGCAAAGCCGGCCATGTCGCCGATCACGCCGCCACCGAGGGCTACCACCGTGGTGCGGCGGTCGTGTCGCGCGGTGAGCAAGCCATCGAAGATCAGCTGCAGCGTTTCCCAGTTCTTGTAGGCTTCGCCATCCGGCAACACCACGGGCAACACTGAATACGCACCCAGGGTCTTGGCCAGGCGTTCGAGGTACAGAGGCGCGACGGTTTCATTGGAAACGATGGCGACCTGCCGCCCGGCAATATGCGGCGCCAGCAGCTCAGGCTGGTCCAGCAGGCCTTCGCCAATGTAGATCGGGTAGCTACGCTCGCCCAGGTCGACCTTTAGTGTCTGCATGTATCCCCACAATGTACTTGGGTGCGGCGCCGTTTGGGCGACGCACGCGGTAAGTTGAACCTCGCCTCGGCGCTGGTGGCCGAGAATAGTCCCGGCTTATCGGGGCGGCAACTGCTGCAAGCGCTCGAGAATATCGATCACCACCATGCGCGGTGGCCGCTCATCGGTTTCAACGACCAGGTCGGCGATCTCGCGGTAGAGCGGATCGCGGGCTTCGAGCAGGGCGCGAAGGGTCGCTTCCGGGTTGGCGGTGCGCAACAGCGGGCGATTGCGATCGCGTGCGGTACGACCGACCTGCTGCTCCACCGAGGCATGCAGGTAGATGACCCGGCCACCCTGGTACAACGCCTGACGGTTGGCATCACGCATGACCGCGCCGCCACCCGTGGCCAGCACCACGCCGTCGAGCGCGCAGAGCTCGGCGATCATCGCCTGCTCACGGTCACGGAAGCCCGGCTCGCCTTCCTTGTCGAAGATCCACGGGATGTTGGCGCCGCATCGCAGTTCGATTTCCTTGTCGGAATCCTTGAACAGCAGGCGCAGCTCTTTGGCCAAGAGGCGTCCAATGGTGCTTTTACCAGCGCCCATGGGCCCCACAAGTATCAAATTTCGCACAGAATCAACGACTCACAGCAATCGCCTGGTCACTCATGATACGCGGAGTCAGGAAGACCAGCAGCTCGGATTTTTTCTCTTGTAATACATCGCGTCGAAACAGCCGCCCAACATACGGCAGATCGCCGAAAAATGGCACCTTGTCGACCACATTGTTTTGCGTGGTCGAGTAGACGCCACCGATCACGATCGTCTCGCCGTCGGCCACGCGAACCTTGGCATTGACCTCGTTCTTGCGGATCGGCGGTACGTTGTTCAAGGCATTGACGTAATCAGGCTCGTCCTTGGTCACCCTGACGGTCATGATGACCTTGTTGTCCGGGGTGATTTGCGGGGTGACTTCGAGCGACAGCGAAGCCTCGCGAAACGACACCGAAGTGGCGCCGCTCTTGCTGGTTTCCTGGTAAGGCACTTCAGTGCCCTTGAGGATCCTGGCGGTTTCCTTGTCGGCCGTGACCACCTTCGGCTGCGAGATGATTTCGCCATTGCCGCTCTTCTCCATGGCACTGAGTTCAAGGTCGAGCAAGATGCCCCCGCGCAGCACACCCAGGCCCACACTGGAGCCGGCACGCTCCACGCCAAGGTCGACGAACAGCTCCTTGCCTGGCCGCACGCGCTCACCGTACAAAGGCCCACCCCAACGCACCCCTAGGCTCTTTTCGTAATCGACGCTGGCCTCGACAATACGCGCCTCGATCGCCACCTGGCGCACCGGCACATCCAGCTGCGCCACCAGTTGGCGTAGCTCGTCCAGGCGATCGGCGGGTTGGTAGGCCACCAGGGTGTTGGTGCGCGCATCGACGCTCAAACTGCCTCGCCCGGTCAGGATGCCGTCGTCCGCCAGTGTCGCCAGCAGCAGTTGCGCGAGCGCTGAAGCTTCGGCGTGATGGATCGGCATCAGCTCACGCTGCAGGGGTTGCAACTGGGCATCCAGCACCTGGCCCATGCGGGCGTCGAGCGATTGCCCGGCAAGCTCGGCCGCAGGCGCCACCAGCAGCACATTACCCTCTTCGCGCCGGGCCAGGCCCTTGCTGCGCAGCACCAGATCAAGCGCCTGGTCCCAGGGCACATCCTGCAGCCGCAGGGTGATATTGCCCTGCACCGAATCGCTGGCGACCAGGTTCACACCGGCGTAGTCCGCCAGCACCTGCAACACCGCGCGCACCTGCACATCCTGAAAGTTCAGCGACAGTGGCTCACCCCGATAGGGCATTGCCGACGCCAGCGGGATCGCCAAGACCCACGCCACCATCCATTTCCAGAGCTTCTTCATGCGGGTCCGGGACCTCCTTGTCCAGGGCTTTTCGGAGCGTGAGTATCGCGGTGCGTTCTTGCCAGGCACTGGCCATGAACCAACGTTCGCGCACTTCGACCTGCCGCTCGTCGACACGCACCACAACACCTTCATCGCGCCCCAGCCGATCACCTGGGCGCACGCGATACAGCCGCCCTGCGGACAGCAGCAGGGCTTCATGCGCTGTGCCACGTGCCAGGCTGCCGACCATTTCCAACTGTGCCAAGGGCACGCCCCCCAGTTCGCCGGGCGGCATTCGCGCCGCACCAGAGGCGAACGGGTCGAGCAAAGGCGGCATGGCCGCTGCCCTGGCGGGCAAGTCCGCCAGTGACGCGGGCGCCGGAGGCGCCGCATCGGCATGGTAGGCATGAACCCTCAGGCGCAAGCGCAACACGGTAGGCCGCCCCTCGGCTTGATGCAGGCTCATGTCTTCGACGCGCAGCAGCCGCGCCTGGCCCAGCCAGTCATCCAGCCAAAGGCGCAACGCCGTGTATCGCCCCACCACGTGCACATCCAGGGGGGTGGTTCGGTAATCGGCCTGGCTCACTTCGTCATGTATGTCTAGCCGCTCGAACAACAGGCCATATTCATGCCCCGAGGCCGCCAGGGCATCGAGCAAGTCACTCATGCGCTGCCCTGCCGAAAGCTGCCACCGGGCGAGCTGCAATGCCTGCCGCGCGGCAGCCAGAGAACCCTCTGCGCGCGCCAGCTCAACTACCTGCGCCGCCTTGGCCGCATGTGCCTCATTCAACTGCTTATGCTGGGCAGTTACCTGCGCTTGAGCCTGCCGAAGCTCCGGCAGGCGGACTGCACACCCTAGCGCCAACACCAGCACACCCAGCAGGAACGAAGCGCCCCACCGGAAGCGGCGGGACCGCTCGACCCTTGCTTGCCAACGCATCCACCACGCTGCACTCACGACCAGAACGCCGACACGCGCGCAGTCAGGACGAACTCGTCACCCGAAGGCAGGTGCTTCACATGCTTGAGTGCCAGGCCTTGCAACACTGCGGAGCGTTCGAGGTCGCGCATGAACTGGGCGACCACGGCGCCGGATGCGGCCACACCGGTGACGTGCAAACGGCCGTGCGCAAGCGTTAGCTCAGTGAGCTGCAAGCCTGCGGGCAACGCGGCCTCCACATCTGCGAGCAAGGCAGGCAGTACCCCCTGATCGGCCCTCAGGCGGGCCAGGGCCGCAACCTGCGCCTGGGTGGCATCGTGGTCGGCACGCACGTCGGTGTGCTGCTCCAGCTGCTTGCCCAGCAGCGCCAGCGCAGACTGGTGGCTGGCATTGCTCGTCGCTTGCTGCTGGGCGCGCTGGCGTGCCAGTTGGTCAATCAGCATCACGCAACAAAGCGCCAGGATTGCACTGCCAAGCAACATCCACTGGAAGCGCCGAAGCATCGAGCGGCGCTGCCGCTCGCGCCAAGGTAATAGGTTCAGACGCATCATGGGCGCATGCCCCCTGAGGCCAAGGCGCATGCCAGCAGCATGCCGCCGTCTTCCGGCGCCAGCCCCGCACGCAGCGGCAGTTGCCGACAGGGCAGGTTCACCGCTTCACTCAGGCCTTCAAGCCACCCCTGCTCAATCACCGAGCTGCTGACGACCAGCAAGCACTTCAGCTGGGCTTCGCCCGCCAAATGCGCATGCAATTGGGCAGGCATTTGCCCGAGGTGCAACTCGCGGCGCTGCGTTGGCACGCCCTGTTGCCAGCAATGCAACGTCGCACCTTGCGCCTCCAGGCGCAACAAGGCCGAGCCCGCAAGCTCGCTCTGCGGCAACATTCGCTGCAACGCGACGCTGTCGACTTCCATCACCTCCAGCTGCAGCCCGGCGGCATCAAGCAGGGCTTCAATCGGCTCCAATGAGCGCTGGCGACAGGCAGCCACCATGACATCCAGGCAGCCGGCCTGGTCCTTGGAAGGGCCAAGCACCTGAAAGTCCAAGGCCAGATCCTCCAGCGCAAAGGGGAACAGGCGATCGGCATCGGCCAGCAACTGCGCTTCCATGTCCGCCTCACTCTGGCCTGCCGGTAACTGGCAAGGCTTGCAGATCACCTGATTTGCCGGCAGCGCTAGCGCAGCCCGCCGCTGCCGAATGCCGCTGCGCCTGCAGGCACGCTGCAAGGCACCTACCACGCGCACAGGGTCGCTTGCCCAGTCACCGCCACTGTAGGGTTCATACGGTTCGTGCGCCCAGGCCGCGACCTGGCAACGCCCATTGCGCTGCCGCAGCTGCACAACCCGAACCGAGTCGAGGGCAATTTCCACCCCCATCAATGAACCGGCATCCATGCCGAAACGTCCAAGCATCACTGCTCCTTTGCTGTATGCCGCAAACCCGCGTCAACACTAGGCCTGCGCGGCCGAACGGATCGACGGGCCGCCTGGCCGGTCACCCGGCGAGGCGAAAAAATGCTTATAATGCCCAGCGTTTTTGGTCCGCTGGACCCGTACGCAATTCACTTATCAACCTGGACGCCCAAAAGCCTTGATACGTCTGCTGAAGTTCTTCTGGTGGTCTTCCGTCGCAGTCATTAGCGCGCTCGTACTCGGTGTGAGCGGTGCGTTTCTGTATCTTAGCCCTAGCCTGCCCTCGGTCGAGTCACTCAGAAGCATCCAGTTGCAGATCCCCCTCAGGGTGTACAGCAGCGACGGCAAGCTGATTGCCGAGTTCGGCGAAATGCGCCGCTCGCCGATCCGCTTCGCGGAAATCCCCCCACAATTTATCCAGGCGCTTCTGTCAGCCGAGGACGACAACTTCCTCAATCACTATGGCGTCGACCCCAGCAGCCTGATGCGCGCGGCCACTCAGTTGGTCAAAACCGGTCATATCCAGACCGGTGGCAGCACCATCACGATGCAGGTGGCGAAGAACTTCTTCCTGACCAGCGAACGCAGCTTCTCGCGCAAGACCAACGAAATCCTCCTGGCCCTGCAGATCGAACGTGAGCTGACCAAGGACGAAATCCTCGAGCTGTACGTGAACAAGATCTACCTGGGCAACCGGGCGTACGGCATCGATGCGGCCGCACAGGTCTACTACGGCAAGTCGATCCGCGACGTGAGCCTGGCGCAGATGGCAATGATCGCCGGCCTGCCCAAGGCTCCTTCGCGCTTCAACCCGCTGGCCAACCCGGTGCGCGCCAAAGAGCGCCGCGACTGGATCCTGGGCCGCATGTACAAGCTCGGCAAGATTGACCAGGCCAGCTACCAGACCGCCCTGGCCGAACCGCTCAACGCCAGCTACCACGTGCCGACCCCCGAGGTGAACGCCCCGTACATCGCTGAAATGGCCCGCGCCGAGATGGTCGGCCGCTATGGCAGCGATGCCTACACCGAAGGCTTCCGTGTCACCACGACCGTGCCGAGCGACATGCAGGAGATGGCCAACAAAGCCATTCTCGGCGGCCTTTCCGACTACGACGAACGCCACGGCTACCGCGGCCCCGATGCGCGCTTCCCGGGCAAGACCCACGCAGCCTGGCTGCTGGAGCTGGGCAAGCAGCGCACCCTGGGCGGCCTTGAGCCGGCCATCGTCACCCAGGTCGACAAGGCCGGGCTTACGGTGCTGACCCGTAGCGGCCAAGAAGAAACCGTCGCCTGGGACACCATGAAGTGGGCGCGCCCGTTCCTCAATAGCAACTCCCAGGGCCGCACACCGCAGAGCCCGGCAGATGTTGCACAGGTCGGCGACCTGGTGCGCCTGCAACGCCTGGATGACGGCACGCTCAAGTTCAGCCAGGTGCCGGGCGCACAGAGCGCGCTGGTCACCCTCGACCCTTACAACGGCGCTATCCGTGCCCTGGTCGGCGGCTTCTCGTTCGAGCAGAGCAACTACAACCGCGCCATGCAGGCCAAGCGCCAACCCGGTTCGAGCTTCAAGCCTTTCATCTATAGCGCGGCACTGGACAGCGGCTACACCGCCGCCAGCCTGGTCAACGATGCGCCGATCGTGTTCGTCGACGAGTACCTGGACAAGGTCTGGCGACCGAAGAACGACACCAACACCTTCCTCGGCCCGATCCGCATGCGCGAGGCGCTGTACAAGTCGCGCAACCTGGTATCGATCCGCCTGCTGCAGGCAATGGGCGTGGACCGCACCATCGACTACATCGCCAAGTTCGGCTTCAACAAGCAGGACCTGCCCCGCAACCTGTCGCTGGCACTGGGCACGGCTACCCTGACCCCGATGGAGATCGCCACTGGCTGGAGCACTTTTGCCAACGGCGGCTACAAGATCACCCCCTACCTGATCGATCGCATCGAGAGCCGCAACGGCGAGACACTGTTCACCGCCAACCCGGCCCGTGTACCTCAAGGTGCCGAGGACCAGGCCGGCCTTGCCGCGCCTGAACAGCCGATCAGCACCGTAGCGATGCCGGGCGAGGCGCCAGCCGCCTTTGGCCAGGTCACACCGGCGCCACAAGTGCCGGCAGTGGCTGAGCAGATCATCGACGGGCGCACCAGCTACATCCTCACCAGCATGCTGCAGGACGTGATCAAACGCGGCACCGGCCGCCGTGCACTGGCCCTGGGCCGCACCGACCTGGCGGGCAAGACCGGTACCACCAACGAGTCCAAGGATGCCTGGTTCTCCGGCTACAACGCCGATTACGTGACCACGGTATGGGTCGGTTTCGACCAACCCGAAACCCTGGGCCGTCGTGAATACGGTGGCACAGCGGCACTGCCGATCTGGATGAGCTTCATGGGCGCCGCGCTCAAGGACAAGCCCAACCACGCCCCTGCGGAGCCGGAAGGCATCCTCAGCCTGCGGGTTGACCCGGTCAGCGGTCGCGCCGCCTCGCCGAGCACGCCCAACGCCTATTTCGAGCTGTTCAAGGCTGAAGACTCGCCGCCGTCGGTGGATGAGCTGGGCAACGGTGCGGCACCGGGCAGCCCGCTGCCGGCAGATGAAGCGGCGCCGATGGATCTGTTCTAAAAGCGCAGTGCTGTCTTGAGGTTTGAGTGGGCGCGTAAATCGAGCGCCGCCCGCGCGGCGCCCGATTTCGCAGCCGACAAAAGTGTGGTGACGAATCCCACTGCCCCTACGCCTCCAAGACAAAAAAAGCCCCGACTCTCACGAGCCGGGGCTTTCTTGTGTGGCTACGACCAGAATCAGCCGTTGAACACTTCATCCACGCTGTTCAGCGGGTAGTGCTTCGGATACGGCAGAGTCGCCACGCCGGATTCGATGGCTGCCTTGGCAACGGCATCGGAAACGACGGTGATCAGACGGGCATCCAGAGGCTTCGGAATGATGTACTCACGGCCGAACTCCAGGCCTTCGACGCCGTAGGCTTCGCAGACTTCCTTCGGCACCGGCAGCTTGGCCAGGTCTTTCAGGGCGATGGCGGCGGCGATCTTCATTTCTTCGTTGATGCGCTTGGCGCGAACGTCCAGGGCACCACGGAAGATGAACGGGAAGCCCAGTACGTTGTTGACCTGGTTCGGGTAGTCGGAACGACCGGTGGCCATGATCACATCGTTGCGAGTGGCGTGAGCCAGCTCTGGCGAGATTTCCGGATCGGGGTTCGAGCAGGCGAACACGATCGGGTTGGCCGCCATCGACTTCAGGCCTTCTGCGCTCAGCAGGTTCGGGCCGGACAGGCCAACGAACACGTCGGCACCGTTCAGGGCGTCAGCCAGGGTGCGCTTGTCGGTCGCGTGGGCGAACTGCGCCTTGTACTGGTTCAGGTCGTCGCGGCCAGCGTGAATCACGCCGCTGCGGTCGATCATGTAGATGTTTTCGACCTTGGCACCCATGCTGACCAGCAGCTTCATGCACGAGATGGCGGCAGCGCCGGCACCCAGGCAGACGATCTTGGCTTCTTCCAGTTTCTTGCCGGCGATTTCCAGGGCGTTGATCATGCCGGCGGCGGTAACGATCGCGGTGCCGTGCTGGTCATCGTGGAAGACCGGGATGTCGCACTGTTCGATCAGGGTGCGCTCGATTTCGAAGCACTCGGGTGCCTTGATGTCTTCGAGGTTGATGCCACCAAAAGTGATCGAAATGCGGCGAACGGTGTCGATGAAGGCTTGCGGGCTCTCCGACTCGACTTCGATGTCGAACACATCGATACCGGCGAAACGCTTGAACAGAACACCCTTGCCTTCCATGACCGGCTTCGAGGCCAGTGGGCCCAGGTCACCCAGACCGAGGATGGCGGTACCATCAGAGATCACCGCAACCAGGTTGCCCTTGCCGGTGTACTTGTAGGCCAGCTCTGGATCACGGCCGATTTCGCGCACGGGTTCGGCAACACCTGGGCTGTAAGCCAGGGCGAGGTCGCGGGCGGTGGCGGTGGGCTTGGAGAGCTCGACGCTCAGTTTCCCCGGACGAGGTTGAGCGTGATATTCGAGAGCGGCGGTTTTCAGGTCTGACATGGTGGGCATTCCGCTATTTACTGTTCTGACGGACCGCCGAGGATACGCAAAGAGCCGGGGAGTCACAAGACTGGTCGGTCACTTGTGTCAAGGCCTTTAGCCTACGACTTTACGCTATAACCCACGGGGCATAAGACTGACAGTGTGTACAATCCAATAGCGAAATGTCTACATCTTTTCAGCCTGAAATGCGTTCCAACATGCTCGGATCGGTCAATGGCAACACCCAGCGTCGCTGCCCAGGCTGCAGGCCGCCCTTGCGGGAACGATCCAGCACCCAGCCACGTGCCTCGACCTGGCGTCCTTTGAGGTTATCGAAGAAGCTGGGCGGGAAGTTGCGTTGCAGACGAGCGGGAACCTGCAGCACCACGGTGGAATCCAGCGTCAGCCAGACGCCGCCGCGATTACGCTCGACACCTTGAATGCGGCCACCGATGACAGCGAAGCCGGACTGCCGGACATCCCTCGCGCGCACCACCGGCGAACTGCGCCACAGGCCGATACCCGCCTTGCGCGCGACTTGCTCGGCCAGTTGCTGGCAACCCACCAAGCGCACATTGGGAGCAACGGCGACGCGGTAGCCAAGCCCCTCGCTGAGCAGCTGTGCTTCAAGATTGTTGCCATTGCGGCCGTAGATATGTGCCAGCGTGCGGCCGTATTTGTCTTTGACCTCGGCACCCGGCACCAGCCCGACACGCCCGTCGCTGGCCTTGACCAAGGCCTGCAGGCGCCGCTTGGCGGCCTCGGCATAGGGCTCGCTGGTGCGCCCCTTGCGCCCGATCTCCGGGGCATTGATGCCGATCATGCGTACACTGCGGCCATCAGTCAGGCGCAAGGTATCGCCATCCACCACCTGCCGCACCGCCACGGGCTGCGGGTTGGCCGGCAGCGGGCAGAACGCCAGGGCCGGCAAATGCCAGATCGCGGCCACAAAAAAAGCGCCCACAAGGGGCGCTTTTTTTTGCAACAGCGCGAAACCCGAGGGATTCGCCATGCGCATTATTACTTCTTGGCACCGAACATGCCGAAGCGATCGGCAAACTTCTGTACGCGACCACCGGTGTCCAGGACTTTCTGCTTACCGGTGTAGAACGGGTGGCACAGGTTGCAAACGTCGATCGCCAGGGTGCTACCCAGGGTCGAACGGCTTTCAAACTTGTTGCCGCAGCTGCAGGTGACTGCAACTACTTCGTAGTTCGGATGAATATTTGCTTTCATGGTCACTTCCTCGAGCTGCGTGCCGCCACCCAACACCAATTGTTGAATACCGCACGTAATTAGGCGGCGAATAATACCAGAGCCCAGCTTCAGCGCAAGTTGTCGCTTGCACCGACTGTCGTCTGCTAGGCTCGCCAGTCTTTGAAACGCCCTTGCGAGACCTTCCGCGTGTCCGATGTCATCCTGCGCCTTGCCCTGCCCTCCCCGCTGCGTCGCCTTTTCGACTACAGGGCACCGGCGAGCATGGCGCGCCAGCCCCTCACGCCCGGCATGCGCATTCGCGTGCCCTTCGGGCGCCGCGAGATGATCGGGGTGCTGGTGGAAGTGTGCGACCAGAGCGAAGTGCCCGCCGACAAGCTCAAACCGGCCACCGCACTGCTGGACCCGGTGTCGCCGCTGCCACCCGCCTTGTTCAAGCTGTGCTTATGGACCGCCCAGTACTACCAGCACAGCCTGGGCGACACCCTGAACTGGGCGTTGCCGACCTTGCTGCGCCAGGGTGAACCGGCAGAGATGCGCCAGGAACGGTTCTGGCATGTGGCCGCTGATGCCCGCCACGATGACCCGCGTATCGCCCGCGCCCCACGCCAGCGCGATGCGCTGAAGACTCTGGCGCAGCATCCACACGGCGTGGCGCACAGCCTTCTGGGCAAGCTCAACCTGAACAAGGACAGCCTCGACCTGCTGCTGGCCAAGGAACTGGTCACGGTCGAAGTTCGCCGCCACTTGCCGACCCCGCGCCACGAGCACTGGCTGGCGCAGCCCGAACTGCCGCTCAATGAAGAACAGCGCAACGCCTTCGACGCGGTATGCACGGGGTTCGGCAGTTTCAATGCCTTCCTTCTGGCCGGGGTGACCGGCAGCGGCAAGACCGAGGTCTACCTGCAGCTGATCCGCGAAACACTCGAGGCCGGTAAGCAGGCACTGGTACTGATCCCGGAAATCAACCTGGGCCCGCAGACCCTCGCGCGCTTCGAGCAGCGCTTCAACGCCCGCATTGCCTTGTTGCACTCGGCCGTCGGCGACCGCGAACGCTTGGATGCCTGGCTGGCCGCCCGTGATGGCGAGGCAGACATCATCATCGGTACCCGCTCGGCGCTGTTCACGCCGATGAAAAACCCCGGCCTGATCATCATCGACGAAGAACACGACGGCTCTTATAAGCAGCAGGAAGGCCTGCGCTACCACGCCCGCGACCTGGCCTTGGTGCGCGCCCACCAGGAGAACATCCCGATCCTGCTCGGCTCGGCCACGCCTTCGCTGGAGACCCTGCACAACGCCCAGACCGGCCGTTACACCTTGCTACGCATGAACCACCGCGCCGGCGGCGCCCGCCCGCCGCGCATGCTGCGCCTGGATGTGAAAAGCCTGCCACTGGACAGCGGCATCAGCGGCCCGTTGCAGCAGGCCATCCGCCAAACCCTGGAAGCGGGCCAGCAAGTGCTGGTGTTCCTCAACCGCCGCGGCTTTGCCCCGACGTTGCTGTGCCACGATTGCGGCTGGTTGTCCGAATGCCCTCGCTGCGATGCACGCATGACCGTGCACCAACGTTCCGGCGTGCTGCGCTGCCACCACTGCGGCTATGACGAACGCCTGCCGCACCAGTGCCCGCAGTGCAACCACGTCGACCTGCGCCCGGTGGGCGCGGGCACCGAACGGGCCGAAGAGCGCCTCAAGGTGCTGTTCCCGGACTACCCGATCCTGCGCGTAGACCGTGACAGCACGGCGCGCAAAGACGCCATGCACAACCTGTTCGGCACCATCCAGCGCGGCCAGCCGAGCATCCTGGTGGGCACCCAGATGCTCGCCAAGGGGCACCACTTCCCACGGGTGACCCTGGTGGCCATCCTTGACGCCGACGGCGGGCTGTTCTCGGGCGATTTCCGCGCCAGCGAGCGCATGGCGCAATTGATCGTGCAGGTGGCCGGGCGCGCCGGGCGTGCAGAAGAGCCCGGCAAGGTCATCATCCAGACCCATCTGGCCGACCACCCGTTGCTGGTACAGCTGACCGAACAAGGCTATTTCGCCTTCGCCGAACAGGCCCTGGACGAGCGCCGCGCGGCCGGCCTGCCGCCCTTTTCGCACCTCGCCCTGCTGCGCGCCGAGGCGCACAAACCGGGCCAGGCCGAGGGTTTTCTCGACGAAGCCTGCAGCGCGGCAGAGCGCCTGGTGACCGAACAGCAGCTCCCAGGCATTGAACTGTTGGGCCCCGTACCGGCTCCGATGGAGCGCCGAGCGGGCCGCTTCCGCGCCCAACTGTTGATACAGGCCAATACCCGGGCACCTCTGCATCGACTGATCAGTGCCTGGTTGCTAGTGTTGGAGCAGATGCCGAGCGGCCGGCAGGTTCGCTGGTCCCTGGATGTGGACCCGGTAGACCTTTACTGACAGCCCGAACCTTGGCAAAGGTTGGCAACCCGCTCTCGGCAACGGATAATGCCCAGTTTTTCCACCTGCGCATCGAAGCGCTCCACCGCGCTTGCGGTCGAAAAGAGAACCCCATGAAAGACACCATTCGCCAGCTGATCCAGCAAGCCCTCACCCAACTCGTCACCGACGGTGTGCTGCCTGAAGGGCTGTCGCCGGCGATCCAGGTGGAAAACGCCCGGGACAAGACCCACGGCGATTTCGCCAGCAACATCGCGATGATGCTGGCCAAACCGGCCGGCATGAAGCCACGCGACCTGGCAGAAAAGCTGATCACCGCGCTGCCGGCCAGTGACGACATCAGCAAGGTCGAGATCGCCGGCCCGGGCTTCCTGAACTTCTTCCAGAACACCAATGCCCTGGCCAACCGCCTGGACGCCGCCCTGGCCGACGACCACCTGGGTGTGCGCAAGGCCGGTGCCAGCGAGAAGGTGGTGATCGACCTGTCGGCACCCAACCTGGCCAAGGAGATGCACGTCGGCCACCTGCGCTCGACCATCATCGGCGACAGCGTCGCACGGGTACTGGAGTTTCTTGGCGACCAGGTCGTGCGCCAGAACCACGTGGGCGACTGGGGTACCCAGTTCGGCATGCTGATGGCCTACCTGCAGGAAAACCCGATCACCAGCGACGAGCTGTCGGACCTGGAGAACTTCTATCGTGCGGCGAAGAAGCGCTTCGATGAATCCGAAGAATTCGCCACCCGTGCCCGTGGCCTGGTGGTCAAGCTGCAAGCCGGTGACCCTGAGTGCCTGGCGCTGTGGACCCGCTTCAAGGACATTTCGCTGTCCCACTGCCAGAAAACCTACGAGCTGCTCAACGTCAAACTGACCATGGCCGACGTCATGGGCGAAAGCGCCTACAACGACGACCTGGCCAACGTGGTCGCCGACCTCAAGGCCAAGGGCCTGCTGGTCGAGGACCAGGGCGCGCAGTGCGTGTTCCTCGAAGAATTCAAGAACAGCGAAGGCGAGCCCCTGCCGGTGATCGTGCAGAAGGCCGACGGTGGCTACCTGTACGCCACCACTGACCTGGCGGCGGTGCGTTACCGCAGCAATGTGCTCAAGGCCGACCGCGCCCTGTACTTTGTCGACCAGCGCCAGGCCCTGCACTTCAACCAGGTGTTCGAAGTGGCGCGCCGCGCCGGCTTCGTCGGCCACCCGATGCAGATGGAGCACATGGGCTTCGGCACCATGAACGGCGCCGATGGCCGCCCGTTCAAGACCCGCGACGGCGGCACCGTGAAGCTGATCGACCTGCTCACCGAGGCCAAGGAGCGTGCGTACGCCCTGGTCAAGGAGAAGAACCCGAGCCTGTCCGAAGACGAACTGCGCCACATCGGTGAAGTGGTCGGCATCGGCGCGGTCAAGTATGCCGACCTGTCCAAGCACCGGACCAGCGACTACAGCTTCAACTTCGAGCTGATGCTCAACTTCGAAGGCAATACCGCGCCTTACCTGCTGTATGCCTACACCCGCGTGGCGGGCGTGTTCCGCAAGCTGGGCAAGGGCTTCGACGAGGTCGATGGCCAGATCGTGCTGCAGGCCGAGAAGGAACAGGACCTTGCCGCGCGCCTGGCGCAGTTTGGCGAAGTGCTCAACAGCGTGGCCGACAAGGGCACTCCGCACGTGCTGTGCAGCTACCTGTACGACCTGGCGGGCCTGTTCTCGAGCTTCTACGAGAACTGCCCGATCCTCGCTGCCGACACCCCAGAGCAGCAACAAAGCCGCCTGCGCCTGGCCGCACTGACCGGTCGCACCCTCAAGCAAGGTCTGGAACTGCTCGGCCTGGAAACCCTGGAGCGCATGTAAGTTGGCTGCCAAGAAAAAACCTGCTCCAAAGCGCGGCGCCAGCCGCCAACAGGCGCCGGCCAAACAGCCGATTCCCGGCTGGGTATGGCTGGCGGTCGGGCTGACCGTAGGCGCGTTCATCGTCTTTCTGATGAAGCTGGAACCGGGTGGCGGTGACATTACGCGCACCAAGCCGGAGCAGCAGAAACCGGAAAAGGCCGCCGAAGCCAGCAAGACCCCAGCGACCGCCCCGCAGCAGCCGGTGAAGCCGAAGTACGACTTCTACACCCTGCTGCCGGAGTCCGAAGTCATCGTGCCGCCGGAAGCGGTACCCGAGAAAACCCCACCGGTACCGGCCCAGCCGGTGACACCGGTTACCCCGGCGGAAGCGGCGAAGATCGACACGGCGCGGGCCCAGGCTGCACTGCTGGGCCAGACGCCACCCCCTGCACCGCCGGTGATCAAGCCAGCGGCGACCACCCAGTTCTTCCTGCAGGCCGGCTCGTTCCGCAAGCAGGCTGACGCCGACAAGGTCCGCGCGCAGATCATTCTGCTGGGCCAGTCGGTGAAGGTGGAGTCGGGCACGGTCAAGGACGAGACCTGGTACCGCGTGCTGGTCGGGCCGTTCAGCAATCGTGAACAGCTGACCGGGGCGCAGAAGCAGCTTGCCGGCGCTGGGTTCAGCAACCTGCTGTTGCAACAGCGCCAGACCCGCCAGTAACCAGAAGGCCTTGCCGCAGTGATGCGCCAAGGCCTTTTTCTTACCCTTTTTTCGTACGCTCAGCGCCGGTCGCTGTTGGCTTCGGAGATCTGGCTGTTCAGGGTCCAGAAGTCGTACAGCACGCCGACCAGGAACAGGCCACCGGTAAAGAAGTAGATGATCGCGGTGACCCATTTACCTTGGTACAGGCGATGCACGCCGAAGATGCCCAGGAACGTCAGCAGAATCCAGGCGATGTTGTAGTCGATTCGGCCAGCCCGGAAGCGCAAGTCAGCCTCGCGGTCCATCGCGGGAATCAGGAACAGGTCGATCAGCCAACCGATGCCCAACAAGCCCAGGGTGAAGAACCAAAGGGTGCCGGTGATCGGCTTGCCATAGTAGAAGCGGTGCGAGCCGGTGAAGCCAAAAATCCACAACAGGTAACCGATGACCTTGCTGTGGGTGTCGTGAAGCGGTTCACTCTGTTGATAACTGTTCATTCATAGCCCTCGTGGGTTATCCGAAAATTTTCTAAGAAAAAATGTGACTTTCTCGTTGCTGGCCGACGTATGGCACCCTGCCAATCGACCAACGGATCAAAAATTGATCAAAAAGCTGTTATAAAGTTGCGCGCCCAACACATAACTATTCATAAAGAGCTTCATCTATGCCGCCTTTACTCAAGACATGGCTGACCCTCTGTCTATTATTACCCTTGGCCGCCCACGCCACCAATCGTGAGCAACGTCTTCCCAATGGTTTCACCGGCTATACCACCAATGCCTCGGTGAAACACGCGCCGGCCAAGCACACCACGCTGCGCGCGCGCCCGAACAATGCCGCCAGCAGCCGCAGCGCGCCGGTGGCTGCCATGTCGCCGAAGCAGAGCAGCGATGTGCTCAGCCGCGCGGTCAATGTGCTCGGTACGCCCTATGTCTGGGGCGGCAGCAGCCCGAAGAAGGGCTTCGACTGCAGCGGGCTGGTCAAATACGCCTTCAACGACGTGGCCGACGTCGACCTGCCGCGCACCTCCAATGCCATGGCCCAAGGCCACGGCGTGAAGGTAGCCAAGGGCGACCTCAAGCCGGGTGATCTGATCTTCTTCAACATCAAGAGCCGCCGGGTGAACCACGTTGCCATCTACCTGGGCAACGATCGCTTCATCCATGCACCGCGCCGCGGCAAGCGGGTGAGCATCGACAACCTGAGCAAGCCTTACTGGCAGAAGCACTATGTCGTGGCCAAGCGCGTATTGCCGAAAGAGCAGCAACTGGCGTTGGCCAAGCGCTGATCAAGCTTTGTGTGAATGTGTAGGAGCGGCCTTGCGTCGCGAAAGGGCCGCAGCGCGGCCCCGACGATCTTTGATGCGAAGCTGAAAACCTGGGGCCGCGCTGCGGCCCTTTCGCGACGCAAGGCCGCTCCTACAAGGTTTCGGTCAATCCTTTAGCGTGCAGCTCACGCAACGCCGCCTCCATCGTCCGCATGCCCGCCGCGGCTCCCGACTGCATCACCGACTGCAACTGCGCCAGCCGCCCCTCACGGATCAGGTTACGCACCGCCGTGTTGGCCACCAGCACTTCCCGCGCCGCAACACGGCCGCCGCCCACGCGCTTGACCAGCACCTGCGCCACCACCACCCGCAACGACTCGGCCAGCATCGCCCGCACCAGTGGCTTTTCCTCGGCAGCAAAGACCTCGACCAATCGGTCGATGCTATTGATGGCCGAACGGGTGTGCACCGTCGCCAGCACCAGGTGCCCCGTCTCCGCCGCCCGCAACGCCAGGCGTATGGTCTGCAGATCACGCAACTCACCAATCACGATCACATCCGGGTCCTGACGCAGCGCACTGCGCAGCCCCTGAGCGAACCCGCCACAATGGCGGCCAATTTCGCGCTGATTGACCAGGCTGCGCTGGCTGCTGTGGATAACTTCGATAGGGTCTTCCAGCGTGATGATATGCACAGGCCGTTCGCGGTTGAGTTGATCGAGCAGCGCCGCCAAGGTGCTGGACTTGCCGCTGCCGGTTGGCCCGCCCACCAGAACCAGGCCATCGGCACACTGCGCAACAGCTAGAAACACTTCGCCCAGGTCGAGTTCATCGAGCGTCGCTATGCGTTTCGGGATCACGCGAAAGGTTGCCGCCAGGCCGTTCAACTGGCGAAACAGGTTCAGGCGAAAGCGGCCCAGCGCTGGCAGTTGCAACGCGACGTCCAGCTCATCACCCTGTGCCCATTGCTGGCACTGCTCATCCGCCAGCAAGGGTGTCATCGCATCGCTCAGGGCCGCCGACAGCAGTGGCGGCGCGTCCATGCGTTGCAGCTCGCCATCAAGGCGCAGCATCGGTACCTGGCCTACAGCCAGGTGCAGGTCCGAAGCCCCCGCTTCCACGGCACGGGCCAACAGGTCGGTCACATCCATGAGACTCCCCAAAGGCGATCAAGCAGGTAGAATGCCGCAGACCCTATCGCCGCCGGCATCGATCCATGTCCACCATAGCAGACAACCTATCCGCCCTCGCCGCCCGCATCGCCAGCGCCGCACAGGCCGCCGGGCGGGACCCGGCCAGCATCCAGTTGCTGGCGGTGAGCAAGACCAAGCCCGCCAGCGCTATCCGTGAAATCCACGCCGCAGGCGTGCGCGATGTCGGCGAGAACTACCTGCAGGAAGCGCTGACCAAGCAGCAGGCATTGGGCGACTTGCCCTTGATCTGGCACTTCATCGGCCCCATTCAGTCGAACAAGACCAAAGCCATTGCCGAGCATTTCGACTGGGTGCATTCCGTGGACCGCCTGAAGATCGCCCAACGCCTCTCGGAGCAGCGCCCTGCCGCACTGGGGCCGCTGAACATCTGCCTGCAGGTGAATGTCAGTGGCGAAGACAGCAAGTCCGGCTGCGCCCCTGCCGACCTTCCGGCATTGGCCAAGGCGGTTGCCAGCCTGCCCAATCTGCGCCTGCGTGGGCTGATGGCGATCCCTGAACCTAGCGATGAGCGTGCCGTGCAGGAGGCCGCGTTCGCCACCCTGCGCGAGCTTCAGCAAGGTCTGGACCTTGGCCTGGACACCTTGTCCATGGGCATGAGCCACGACCTGGAGGCAGCGATCGCCCAGGGAGCGACCTGGGTACGTATCGGCACCGCCCTGTTCGGCGCCCGCGATTACGGGCCCGTCTGATTCCATGCTTTACTCACTCTTTCCCACAAGGACCTGACATGAGCAAGACACGTATTGCCTTTATCGGCGCCGGCAACATGGCCGCCAGCCTGATCGGCGGCCTGCGTGCCCAGGGCCTGGAGGCTTCGCAGATCCGCGCCAGCGACCCGGGCGCCGAGACCCGCACCCGCATCCAGGCCGAGCACGGCATCGAAACCTTCGAAGACAACGCCCAGGCAATCGCCGGTGCCGACGTGATCGTGCTGGCGGTCAAGCCGCAGGTCATGAAGGACGTCTGCCAGGCCCTGCAAGCCCACCTGCAGGAAGGCCAACTGATCGTTTCCATCGCCGCCGGCATCACCTGCGCCAGCCTGCAAAGCTGGGTTGGCCCACGCCCGGTGGTGCGCTGCATGCCCAACACGCCAGCGTTGCTGCGCCAAGGCGTCAGCGGCCTGTATGCCACCGAGCAAGTCAGCACGGCACAACGCCAGCAGGCCGAGCAACTGCTGTCTGCCGTGGGCACCGCCCTGTGGCTTGATCAAGAGCAGCAACTGGACGCTGTGACCGCCGTTTCCGGCAGCGGCCCGGCGTACTTCTTCCTGTTGATCGAGGCCATGACCGCCGCCGGCGAAAAACTCGGCCTGCCCCGCGAAACCGCCTCCCAGCTGACCCTGCAGACCGCTTTGGGCGCTGCGCGCATGGCCGTTGCCAGCGATGTAGACGCTGCCGAACTGCGCCGCCGCGTCACCTCGCCAGCCGGCACCACCGAAGCTGCGATCAAGTCGTTCCAGGCCAGCGGCTTCGAAGCCATCGTCGAGCAGGCGCTGCAGGCCGCAGCGACGCGGTCCGCCGAGCTGGCCGAACAACTGGGCAAATAAGGAGCTCTAAATGAATGCACTGTCAGGCGCCGCGATTTTCGTGGTGCAAACCCTGGTCAGCCTGTACCTGGTGATCGTCCTGTTGCGCTTCGTACTGCAACTGGTCAAGGCCAACTTCTACAACCCGCTGTGCCAGTTCACGGTGCGCGCCACCCAGCCGCTGCTCAAGCCGATCCGCCGCGTCATCCCCAGCATCGGCGGCCTGGACACCTCGTCCCTGCTGCTGGCGGTGATCATTCAGGCGCTGCTGATGGCCTTCGTGCTGATGGTCACCTATGGCACCTTCGGTGATGTGCTGCACCTGTTGATGTGGGCCATCATCGGCATCACCTCGCTGTTCCTGAAGATCTTCTGGGTCGCGATGATCGTCATGGTGATCGTCTCGTGGGTCGCACCCAACAGCCACAACCCGGCTGCTGAGCTTGCGTACCAGATCAGCGAACCGGTACTGGCTCCGTTCCGTCGCCTGGTGCCAAACCTGGGCGGCATGGACATCTCGCCGATCTTCGCCTTCCTGGCCATTCAGGTCATTCAGTCGTTCGTCATGCCTCCGCTTGCCGCCTATGCGGGCATGCCGCAAGAGCTGTGGCGGATGATCTGACACCCTCCTTGGCCATCGGCGCCTTCTGCGGCAAGCCATTGCTTGCCGCAGGGGGTAGCGCTCTTTAGACTTACGCCTCCGTCAAGCGTGAGCAGGGTCGATGTCCACTGTCCTTCCCGAAGATTCCGTCGGTCTGGTTACACCGCAAACAGCCCGGTTCGAAGAGCCGCTGGCACTGGCCTGTGGCCGCTCCCTGGCCAGCTACGAGCTGGTCTATGAGACCTATGGCACCCTGAACGCCAGCGCGAGCAATGCCGTGCTGATCTGCCATGCCTTGTCCGGCCACCACCATGCCGCGGGCTACCATGCCGAAACCGACCGCAAGCCAGGTTGGTGGGACAGCTGCATCGGCCCCGGCAAGCCGATCGACACCAACCGTTTCTTCGTGGTCAGCCTGAACAACCTCGGCGGCTGCAATGGCAGCACCGGCCCCAGCAGCCTCAACCCGGCCACCGGCAAGCCCTATGGTGCCGACTTCCCGGTGCTGACCGTGGAAGACTGGGTGCACAGCCAGGTGCGCCTGGCCGACCGCCTGGGCATTGGCCAGTGGGCCGCGATCGTGGGCGGAAGCCTCGGCGGCATGCAGGCGCTGCAATGGACCATCACCTACCCCGACCGGGTGCGGCACTGCGTCGATATCGCCTCGGCGCCCAAGCTGTCGGCGCAGAACATCGCCTTCAACGAAGTGGCCCGCCAGGCCATCCTCACCGACCCGGAATTCCACGGTGGTTCTTTCCAGGACCAGGGCGTGATCCCCAAGCGCGGGTTGATGTTGGCGCGCATGGTGGGCCATATCACCTACCTGTCCGATGATTCGATGGGTGAAAAATTCGGCCGTGAGCTCAAGAGCGACAAGCTCAACTACGACTTCCACAGCGTCGAGTTCCAGGTCGAAAGCTACCTGCGCTATCAGGGCGAGGAGTTTTCCGGCCGTTTCGACGCCAATACCTACCTGCTGATGACCAAGGCGCTGGATTACTTCGACCCCGCGGCGGCCCACGGGGGCGACCTTGCCGCCACACTCGCCGGCGTCACGGCAGACTACTGCATCATGTCGTTCACCACCGACTGGCGCTTCTCGCCGGCACGTTCCCGCGAGATCGTCGACGCACTGATGGCCGCACGCAAGAACGTCTGTTACCTGGAGATCGACTCGCCCTACGGGCACGATGCCTTCCTGATCCCCACACCTCGCTACATGCAGGGTTTCTCGAACTACATGAACCGCATCGCCATCTGAGGACAGCATGAGAGCCGATCTGGAAATCATCCACGACTGGATTCCCGCCGGCAGCCGGGTACTCGACCTGGGCTGCGGCAGTGGCGAACTGCTGGCCTCGCTGCGTGACCGCAAGCAGGTCACCGGTTACGGCCTGGAGATCGACCCCGACAACATCGCCGCGTGCGTGGCCAAGGGCGTCAACGTCATCGAGCAGGACCTGGACCAGGGCCTGGGCAACTTCGCCAGCAACAGCTTCGACGTGGTGATCATGACCCAGGCCCTGCAGGCCGTGGAGTACCCCGACCGCATCCTCGACGAGATGCTGCGCGTGGGCCGTCAATGCATCATCACCTTCCCCAACTTCGGCCACTGGCGCTGCCGTTGGTACCTGGCGACCAAAGGCCGCATGCCGGTTTCGGACTTCATGCCGTATACCTGGTACAACACGCCGAACATCCACTTCTGCACCTTCGCCGACTTCGAAGAGCTGTGCCACGAGCGCCATGCCAAGGTCCTTGACCGCCTGGCCGTCGACCACTTGCACCGTAATGGGTGGGGCGGCCGGCTATGGCCTAATCTTCTAGGTGAGATCGGCATCTATCGCGTCAGCAGCCCTGGCCTGCAGGAGCACCAGCTCGCGGTTTGACGCCCACTGGAGGAATCGCACCATGCGTCGCCTGACCCTGTTCCTGATCAGCCTGTGCCTGGCCCTGCCCGTACTGGCTGCCGATGCCGCCCGTCCCGAGCGCAAGGAAGTGTTTGGCGACGTGACGGTACACTACAGCGCGTTCACCTCGAGCATGCTGACACCAGAGGTGGCCGCAGCCACGGGCCTGGTGCGCAGCAAGAACCAGGGCGTGCTCAACATTGCCGTGCTCAAGGCCAACAAGCCGGCCATGGCGGTCGTCAGCGGCACGGTGAAGGACCTGACCGGGCGCAGTAGCCCGCTGTCCTTCAAGCAGATCAACGAACAGGGCGCGGTGTACTACATCGCCCAGTTCAAGATCGAACAGCCCGAAACCGTGACCTTCGACCTCAATGTCGAAACCGGCGGCATCAGTAACTCTCTCAGCTTCAACCAGGAAGTGTTCCCAGGCGAATGATGAATTTCCAGCAACTCGTATTGGCCAGCCACAATGCCGGCAAACTCAAGGAACTCCAGGCCATGCTCGGAGCCTCCGTACAGCTGCGCTCGATCGGCGAATTCAGCCAGGTCGAGCCAGAGGAAACCGGCCTGTCGTTCGTCGAGAACGCCATTCTCAAGGCACGCAATGCCGCGCGCATCTCTGGCCTGCCGGCACTGGCCGACGACTCGGGCCTGGCAGTCGACTACCTGGGTGGTGCGCCGGGCATCTACTCCGCACGCTATGCCGATGGCAAGGGTGATGCGGCGAACAATGCCAAGCTGCTGGAGGCCTTGAAAGAGGTGCCTGAGGCTGAGCGTGGCGCGCAGTTCGTCTGTGTGCTGGCGCTGGTGCGTCACGCCGACGACCCACTGCCGATCCTGTGCGAAGGCCTGTGGCACGGGCGCATCATGTTCGAAGCCAGCGGCGAGCACGGCTTTGGCTACGACCCGCTGTTCTGGGTACCGGAGCGCAATTGCTCGAGCGCGGACCTCGCCCCGGTCGACAAGAACCAGCTCAGCCACCGCGCCCGCGCCATGGCCCTGCTGCGTCAACGCCTGGGCCTGGCATGATCGAAACGTTGTCCACCCAGCCGTTCCCGAGGGGGGCGGCGGGTTTCGCCGTGCTGCCGCCCTTGGCGTTGTACATCCACATCCCGTGGTGCGTGCGCAAGTGCCCTTATTGCGACTTCAACTCCCACGCGGCTGGCCCCGAGCTGCCTGAAGAGGCGTACGTCGACGCCCTGCTGACCGACCTCGATCAAGAGCTTGTAGCCGTGCAGGGGCGCCCGATCAGCTCGATCTTCTTCGGTGGCGGCACGCCGAGCCTGTTCAGCGCCAATGCGCTCGGCCGCCTGCTGCGCGGTGTTGAACAGCGCATCCCGTTCGCACCAGACATCGAAATCACCCTGGAGGCCAACCCAGGCACGTTCGAGCAGGAGAAATTCAAGGCGTACCGGCAAACCGGCATCAACCGCCTGTCCATCGGCGTGCAAAGCTTCCAGCCCGCCAAACTCGAGGCGCTCGGGCGCATTCACAATGGCGACGAAGCAATCCGCGCTGCGGGCATGGCCCGCGCCGCAGGGTTCGACAACTTCAACATGGACTTGATGCACGGCCTGCCCGAGCAGTCGCTGGACGATGCCCTGGGTGACCTGCGCCAAGCCATCGAGCTGGGGCCAACCCACTTGTCCTGGTACCAGCTGACCGTAGAGCCCAACACGGTGTTCTGGAACCAGCCCCCCGAGCTGCCCGAAGACGACATCCTCTGGGACATCCAGGAGGCGGGGCAGGCGCTGATGGCCGAGCACGGCTACCGCCAGTACGAGGTTTCCGCCTATGCCCAGCCAGGCCGTGCAGCCAAGCACAACCTCAACTACTGGCGCTTTGGTGATTTCATCGGTATCGGTGCCGGCGCCCACGGCAAGCTGACCCTCGCCGACGGGCGCATCCTGCGCACCTGGAAAACCCGCCTGCCCAAGGACTACCTGAACCTGGCCAAGCCGTTCAAGGCCGGTGAAAAGCTGCTGCCGGCCGAAGAATTGCCCTTCGAATTCCTGATGAATGCCTTGCGCCTGACCGATGGCGTGGAAGCCGAACTGTTTACCCTGCGCACCGGCCTGCCGCTGGCACAGCTGGTCGAGGCACGGCGTGCCGCCGAACAAAAAGGCCTTTTGCAGGTCGAACCGGATCGATTGGTGGCCACGCCACGCGGCCAGTTGTTCCTCAATGACCTGCTGCAGTATTTCTTGACCTAAGGATGACCCATGGATCTGGTACTTGATCTGCTCGCGACGGTTTCCCGCTGGAGCCGCAGCAACCTGTCGGAGATTTCGCTGGCCTTGGTAGGCTGCCTGCTGGTGCTGTTCGGCACCGATATCAAAGCCTGGGCCGAGCAACGCATCGGCAGCTTGGCGGGCGCGCTGCGCGTGCCAGTGATGGCCTTGCTGGTGATGATCGGCAGCGGTGCGGCGCTGATCTATGCCACGCCATGGGTGGTGAAAGGGCTGAGCCAGTTCAATAACTATGCGCTGGCACCGGTGCTGCTGGTGGTGCTGGTGTTGATCGGCGTGGTGGCTGATCGGCGGGGTTGATTTACGCCTGCAGAGCTGCATCTACTCTGTGGAAGCGGAGACTCCGTCCTCTCGCTTTCATAAAAAAACCGCCTCTCTCAAGGCGGTTTTTTTTGCCTGCATTTCTGCAAGCGCTGCGGTTCAATCGGCTGAATCAGCTGATCAATCCACCTTTTCGAACTTCAAATCCCAAACGCCATGCCCCAAGCGCTCACCACGGCGCTCGAACTTGGTGATCGGCCGCTCTTGCGGACGCGGCACATAGGCGCCATCCGCCGCCTGGTTACGGTAACCCGGCGCAGCGCTCATCACTTCCAGCATGTACTCGGCATACGGCTCCCAGTCGGTCGCCATGTGGAACACGCCACCGGGCTTGAGCTTGCGGCGCACCAGCTCGGCGAACTCCAGCTGGACGATGCGGCGTTTGTGATGGCGTGCCTTGTGCCAAGGGTCCGGGAAGAACAGCATCAGCCGGTCGAGGCTGTTGTCGGCCACGCAGCGGTTCAGCACTTCGATGGCATCGCAATCGTACACCCGCAGGTTCTTCAGGCCCTGGGTCAACACGCCATTGAGCAGCGCGCCAACACCCGGACGGTGTACTTCGACACCGATGAAGTCCAGTTCAGGGGCGGCAGCCGCCATCTCCAGCAGGGAGTGGCCCATGCCGAAACCGATCTCCAGGGTGCGCGGCGCAGCGCGGCCGAACACCTGGTCGTAGTCCACCGGGCTGTCGGCCAGGGGCAGGATGAACTGTGGGCCACCCTGGTCCAGGCCGCGTTGCTGGCCTTCGGTCATGCGACCGGCGCGCATCACGAAACTCTTGATACGGCGGTGTGGGCGCTCTTCGCCTTCGGCGGTGGTCGGCGTTTCTTGCGATTCAGTCATCAGGAGCTCTTACTTGATCAGACCATCCAGCGGCGAAGAGGCGCTGGCATAGAGTTTCTTCGGCATGCGGCCGGCCAGGTAGGCCATGCGACCTGCCACGATGGCGTGCTTCATGGCTTCGGCCATCAGCACCGGTTGCTGGGCGTGGGCGATGGCCGAGTTCATCAGCACCGCCTCGCAACCCATTTCCATGGCGATGGTGGCATCGGAGGCGGTACCCACGCCGGCATCGACCAGCACCGGCACCTTGGATTCTTCCAGGATGATCTGCAGGTTGTAGGGGTTGCAGATGCCCAGGCCGGTACCGATCAGGCCTGCCAGCGGCATGACCGCAATGCAGCCGACTTCGGCCAGCTGACGGGCGATGATCGGGTCGTCGCTGGTGTATACCATCACGTCGAAACCGTCCTTGACCAGTACTTCAGCGGCCTTGAGGGTCTCGATCACGTTGGGGAACAACGTCTTCTGGTCGGCCAGGACTTCCAGCTTGACCAGGTTGTGGCCATCGAGCAGTTCACGGGCCAGGCGGCAGGTGCGCACGGCTTCGACCGCGTCGTAGCAGCCAGCGGTGTTCGGCAGGATGGTGTAACGGTCTGGCGGCAGTACGTCGAGCAGGTTCGGCTCGCCCGGGTTCTGGCCGATGTTGGTACGACGCACAGCGACGGTGACGATCTCGGCACCCGAGGCCTCGATGGCCAGGCGGGTTTCTTCCATGTCACGGTATTTGCCGGTGCCGACCAGCAGGCGCGACTGGAAAGTGCGCCCGGCCAGGGTAAAGGGCTTGTCGCTACGAACGTTGCTCATCGTTGTTCCTCGGGAAAAGGTTACTGGGCTTGCATGTGAACCGCCGAGCTGTAATCAGCCGCCGCCGATGGCGTGGACCACTTCGACCTGGTCGCCGTCGTTCAGCTGCGTGCTGTCATGCAGGCTACGCGGCACGATGTCCAGGTTCAGTTCCACGGCTACCCGGCGCCCGGTGAGTTCCAGGCGGGTCAGCAGGGCCGCGACGCTTTCGCCAGCGGGCAGTTCGTAAGGTTCACCGTTCAGTTGAATGCGCATGCGCACGGCCACCGTTGTTCTTTGGGGCCCGCATTCTAGCGCTGAACAACCCTTGAACCCAAGGGCGGTGCACGCCATTAGTCGCGATTGTGGACCGCTCGGTCAGCCCAGCCGCCAGGCTGCCAGGCCCAGGCACAACCAACCGGCCAGGAAGCACAGCCCGCCAATGGGCGTGATGATGCCGAGCTTGCTTACACCCGTCAGGGTCAGCAGGTACAGGCTACCGGAGAACAGTACGATACCCAGCGCGAACAGACCGCCGGCCCAGCCGACCAGGCGCCCAGGCAAGTGCGCCGCAAGCACGGCAACACCGAAAATCGCCAGGGCATGCACCAGTTGGTAGGTAACCCCGGTATGAAAGATGGCCAGGTAATCTGCCGTAAGGCGGTTTTTCAGCCCGTGCGCGGCAAATGCGCCCAAGGCCACACCGGTAAAGCCGAAAAAGGCGGCAAGCATCAGGAAGCTGCGAAGCATGGGAGGACTCCTACTATCGGGTCTGTATAATGGCCCCTTCCACCTGCCCGGCCAAGCCATCGACATGCTGCCATCCCTTATCCGCCGCCTCACCCGCGCCCTGCTCTGGTTCGCTGCCGGCAGTATCGTGCTGGTGCTGGTGTTTCGCTGGGTACCGCCACCCGGCACGGCGTTGATGGCCGAGCGCAAGGTGCAGTCCTGGGTGAGTGGCGAGCCAATCGACCTGCAGCGCGACTGGCAACCGTGGGAGAACATCGCCGATGACCTGAAGGTGGCGGTCATTGCCGGTGAAGACCAGAAGTTCGCCAGCCATTGGGGCTTTGACATCCCGGCCATTCAGGCAGCGCTGGCTTATAACGAACGTGGTGGCAACATTCGTGGGGCCAGTACCTTGACCCAACAGGTGGCCAAGAACCTGTTCCTGTGGTCGGGCCGCAGCTGGTTCCGCAAGGGCCTGGAGGCGTGGTTTACCGCGCTGATCGAGCTGTTCTGGTCGAAAGAGCGGATCCTCGAGGTTTACCTCAACAGCGCCGAATGGGGCAATGGGGTGTTTGGCGCCCAGGCTGCCGCGCGCTACCACTTCGGTGTCGATGCCAGCCGCCTCAGCCGCCAGCAGGCCGCGCAGTTGGCTGCCGTGCTGCCCAGCCCGATCAAGTGGAGCGCCAGCCGGCCCAGCGCCTATGTGGCCAATCGGGCGGGTTGGATCCGGCGGCAGATGAGCCAGCTGGGCGGGCCTAGCTACCTGATGCAGCTGGATGCCTCGCGCAAACTCTGATTATCCGGGGCTGCAGTGCAGCCCCAGAAGCCCATAAAAAAGCCGCACCCCTCACAGGGCACGGCTTTTCATCCAGCAAGGCGCGAATCAGGCCGCGATCAACGCCTTGACCTTGTTCATTGCGTTCTTTTCCAACTGCCGAATACGCTCGGCCGAAACGCTGTACTTGTCCGCCAGCTCGTGCAAGGTCGCCTTCTCTTCAGCCAACCAGCGCTGGTAGAGGATGTCACGGCTACGCTCGTCCAGGCCTTGCAACGCTTCGTGCAGGTTGCTGGTGGAGTTGTCACTCCAGTCGGCATCCTCCAGCTGTACCGCCGGATCGTAGCGGTGGTCTTCCAGATAATGCGCTGGCGACTGGAAAGCGCTGTCGTCGTCGGCTTCCGCCGCCGGGTCAAAGGCCATGTCCTGACCACTCAGCCGGCTTTCCATCTCACGCACTTCACGGGGTTCAACGCCAAGGCTTTCAGCCACGCGATGGACTTCATCGTTGTTCAGCCAGGCCAGACGCTTCTTCTGGCTGCGCAGGTTGAAGAACAGTTTGCGCTGGGCCTTGGTGGTAGCCACCTTGACGATGCGCCAGTTACGCAGGATGAATTCGTGGATTTCTGCCTTGATCCAGTGCACGGCAAAGGACACCAGGCGCACCCCCATCTCAGGGTTGAAGCGCTTGACGGCCTTCATCAAGCCGACGTTGCCTTCCTGAATCAGGTCGGCCTGGGCCAGGCCATAGCCTGCATAGCTACGGGCGATATGTACGACGAAACGCAGGTGGGCCATCACCATTTGCCGAGCGGCCTCAAGATCCTGCTCATAATAGAGACGCTCGGCCAGATCACGCTCCTGCTCGACCGTCAGCAGCGGGATGCTGTTGACCGTGTGCACATAGGCTTCCAGGTTTGCACCGGGTACCAAGGCATAGGCAGGTTGCAACGATGTGGTCATTCAAGAACCTCCGACTTACTAGACTCGCGCCTTGTGGGCACTGCCAACATTGACCGGAAACCGATGAACAAGTTCCCAAAACGGTAATAAAGTCAATGCTGGCACGGGAAAAACTATCGAGGCGCTAGCTCGTTCAAGTGGCGAGCGACCGCGATCCATGCACCGATATACCCTAACAGCACCGCTCCGATCAAGAGCGACAGACCATCGGACGCCGGCACGCCGCCCAGGGCGAAGTCACTGCCGTACAAGCCGGACAGCCCGACAACCGCCTGGTTCAGCCAGTTCAGGCCGAACGCCAGGATACCCCAGGCCAAGAAACCCGCACCCAGGCCGTACAAGGCACCCATGTACAGGAAAGGCCGGCGCACGTAGCTGTCGGTGCCGCCTACCAGCTTGATGACTTCGATCTCGGTGCGGCGGTTTTCAATATGTAGACGAATTGTGTTACCGATTACTAACAGCAACGCAGAAATCAGCATGACCGCCAACCCGAAGACAAAGCGGTCACCCAACTTGAGGATCGCCGCCAGGCGTTCGACCCATACCAAGTCCAGCTGTGCCACTTCGACCTTGGGCAGCTCCGATAGGCGCTGACGTAATGCCTCCAGCGCGGGCTTATCGACCTCGCTCGGGGTCACCACCACCACGCCAGGCAGCGGGTTTTCGGGGAGTTCACGCAAGGCCTCGCCCAGCCCGGACTGCTGCTGGAACTCTTCCAGCGCCTGGTCGCGGCTGACATACAACGCATCGGCCACCCCGGGCATGCGCTTGATCTCGTCACGCAGGGCCTCGCCTTCCTTGCTGCCAGCGTCAAGCTTCAGGTATAGCGAAATCTGCGCGGCGCGCTGCCAGGACCCGCCGAGCTTCTCGACGTTCTTCAGCAGCAACGACAGGCCCATGGGCATGCTCAAGGCCACGGCCATGACCAGACAGGTAAAGAAGCTGCCGATCGGCTGCTTGCCGAGGCGACGCAAGCTGTCGGCCATGCTTGCCCGGTGGCTCTCCAGCCAGGCATGCAGCAAGGTGCGAAAGTCCGGGCCGTCATCGTCGTCGCGTTTTTTCTTTCCAGGCTGCGGGTCAGCGGGTTTCGGCGCAACCCGCTCGGAAACCTTCGGCGTACGTGTAGTGCTCATTGCCCGGCCTCCCCATCGCCGATCAGACGGCCGCGCTGCAGCGTCAGCATGCGGTGGCGCATGCGCGCGATCAGTGCCAGGTCGTGGCTGGCGATCAATACCGTGGTGCCCAGGCGGTTGATATCCTCGAACACGCCCATGATCTCCGCGGCCAGGCGCGGGTCAAGGTTGCCGGTGGGTTCGTCGGCCAGCAACAGGGCTGGCTGATGGACGATGGCCCGCGCAATACCCACCCGCTGCTGCTGCCCCGTGGACAGGTCCGCCGGGAACAGCTCGCCCTTGTCGGCCAGCGACACACGCTCCAGCGCCGAATCCACGCGTTTGGTGATCTCGGCCTTGGACAAACCGAGGATCTGCAGCGGCAAGGCGATGTTGTTGAACACCGTGCGATCGAACAGCAACTGGTGGTTCTGGAACACCACACCGATCTGCCGACGCAGGAAGGGGATCTGCGCATTGCTGATCTGGCCCAGGTCCTGCCCTGCCAGCAGCAGCTTGCCGCTGGTCGGGCGTTCCATGGCCAGCAGCAAACGCAACAAAGTGCTCTTACCGGCACCCGAGTGCCCGGTGACGAACAGGAATTCGCCCCGGCGCGCCCGGAAACTCAGCTCATGCAAGCCTACATGGCCATTGGGATAGCGCTTGGCGACCTGTTCGAATCGGATCATGGATGCTCTCGCTCGGCGAACAGCGCCTTGACGAACGGCTCGGCTTCAAAGGTGCGCAGGTCGTCGATACCTTCGCCGACACCGATGAAACGGATCGGGATGCTGAATTGCTTGGCCAGGGCGAAGATCACCCCGCCCTTGGCGGTGCCGTCCAGCTTGGTCAGCGCCAGGCCAGTCAGCTCGACGCTCTGGTTGAAGTACTTGGCCTGGCTGATGGCGTTCTGGCCGGTACCGGCGTCGAGCACCAGCAGCACCTCGTGAGGCGCCTCGGCGTCGAGCTTGCCGATGACCCGGCGAACCTTCTTCAGCTCTTCCATCAAGTTGTCCTTGGTGTGCAGACGGCCGGCCGTGTCGGCGATCAGCACATCGACGCCACGGGCCTTGGCGGCCTGCACGGCATCGAAGATCACCGAGGCGGAGTCGGCACCGGTGTGCTGGGCGATCACCGGGATCTGGTTACGCTCGCCCCAGACCTGCAACTGCTCAACGGCCGCAGCGCGGAAAGTGTCGCCCGCGGCCAGCATGACCTTCTTGCCCTCCAACTGCAGCTTCTTGGCCATCTTGCCGATGGTGGTGGTCTTGCCAGCGCCGTTCACGCCGACCACCAGGATCACGTAGGGCTTGTTCTGCGCCTGGATCTTCAGCGGCTGCTCGACCGGGCGCAGCAGCGCGGCCAGTTCTTCCTGCAGCGACTTGTACAACGCATCGGCATCGGCCAGTTGCTTGCGGGCAACCTTCTGGGTCAGGTTCTGGACAATGGCCGAGGTCGCTTCGACGCCGACGTCGGCGGTCAGCAGGCGGGTTTCGATCTCGTCGAGCAGGTCATCATCGATAACCTTCTTGCCCATGAACAGGCTGGCCATGCCTTCGCCGATGCTGGCACTGGTCTTGGACAGGCCTTGCTTGAGGCGGGCGAAGAAGCCGGGCTTGGACTGTTCGGTGGCGACCGGTACGGCAACCGGTTCAGCTTCGACCGGGGCAGGCGCTGCGACTACCGGGCGTTCAGGGATCGCTGGCGGGGCGATAGGCTCCAGGTCCGGCACCAGGGCCACGGGCTCTTCGGCGACCGGCAGCACCAGGTTGCTGACAGGCGGTTCTGCGCCGCGAACTAACGGGGCTTCAGGGGCTTGCACCAGCGGCGAAGGGCTTTCGACCGGTGTGGCGGCTTGCGGATTCGCGGGCAAGCCCGCACCTGCCGCTGGCTGCTCGGGCTCGGGGGCCTTGAAGGCAGCAGGCGGCAGCGCAGGTTGAGGCACCTCGGGAGCAACCGGGGCCGGCGCGGCCAAAGGCGCGAGCGGCGGCGCTTCAGGCAGCTCGACGGCAGGCTGCGGCGCTACCGGTTCAGCAGACTGTGGCTCGGGCGTTTGCGGCTGTTCGGCGACAGGTTGCTGCGGCTTCTTGCGAAACCAGCTGAACAGGCCTTTCTTTTCGCCAGACTCGGCCGGCGCTTTTTTGTCGTCGTTGGAACCAAACATGGAGGACGGCTATCTCAGGGTAGCGATGCGCCAGCAATGGCGCATCGGGAATTCTCTATACGCAGAACAGACTATCTTGAAGCCGGCTGGTTCATGCGCAACGTTTTGTCTTAGTGTCCTGCGGGCCAGAACGGCGACAGGCATGGTCGCCAGGCAACCGGATCAGTATCCTAGCACCTCCTGGCCCGCCGACGCTAAACCCTGCGGGCCGCCGAACAGGTTAAACACCGTATGAATGCTCTAGCCCGCCGCGCCGCTGGCCTGTTGCTCGGCACGCTCTGCCTGCCGCTCGCGGCCTTCGCCGCCGATGTGCAACCGACTCACGAATTCATCCTCGACAATGGCCTCAAGGTGATCGTGCGCGAAGACCACCGCGCACCGGTCGTGGTCTCGCAGATCTGGTACAAGGTTGGCTCCAGCTACGAGACCCCGGGCCAGACCGGCCTGTCCCACGCCCTGGAACACATGATGTTCAAGGGTAGCGCCAAAGTCGGCCCCGGCGAGGGCTCGCGCATCCTGCGGGACCTGGGCGCCGAAGAAAACGCCTTCACCAGCGACGATTACACGGCCTACTACCAGGTGCTGGCCCGCGACCGCCTGCCAGTGGCCCTGGAACTCGAAGCCGACCGCCTGGCCAGCCTACGCCTGCCCGCCGACGAGTTCAGCCGCGAAATCGAAGTGATCAAGGAAGAGCGCCGCCTGCGCACCGATGATCAGCCCAACTCGAAAGCATTCGAGCTGTTCCGCGCCATGGCCTACCCGGCCAGTGGCTATCACACCCCGACCATCGGCTGGATGGCCGACCTCGAACGCATGAAGGTCGAGGAGCTGCGGCACTGGTACGAATCCTGGTACGCGCCCAACAACGCCACCCTGGTGGTGGTCGGCGATGTCACCGTCGACGAGGTCAAGGGCCTGGCGCAAAAGTACTTCGCCGGCATTCCCAAACGCGCGGTCCCGCCAGCCAAGCTGCCGCTGGAGCTGGCCGAGCCAGGCCAGCGCCAACTGACCCTGCACGTGCGCACGCAGTTGCCAAGCCTGATCTACGGCTTCAACGTACCCGGCCTGGCGACCACCCAGGAGCCGAGCACGGTGCACGCCCTGCGCCTGATCTCAGCCTTGCTCGACGGCGGCTACAGTGCCCGCATGCCGGCCCGCCTGGAGCGCGGTCAGGAGCTGGTGGCCGGGGCGTCGTCCAGCTACAACGCCTTCACCCGTGGTGACAGCCTGTTCCTGATCTCGGCCACGCCGAACGTGCAGAAGCAGAAAACCCTGGCAGACGTGGAAAAGGGCATCTGGCAACTGCTCGAAGAGCTCAAGACCACGCCCCCTAGCGCCGAAGAGCTCGAACGCGTGCGCGCCCAGGTGATCGCCGGCCTGGTCTACGATCGCGACTCCATCAGCAGCCAAGCCACCACCATCGGCCAGCTGGAGACCGTGGGCCTGTCCTGGAAGCTGATCGACAGCGAACTGGACGAGCTCAAGCGCGTGACCCCGCAAGACATCCAGAACGCTGCGCGCACCTACTTCACCCGCGAACGCCTGAGCGTTGCCCATGTACTGCCCGAGGAGTCCGCTCATGAGTGATCGTCGCGCACCACGCCTCACCCTGCTGGCTACGGGCATCCGCGCCCTTACGCTGGCGGCAGTGCTGGCGGCCCCGGCCCTGGCCGACAACGCGCCGAAGGCCGACAGCACTGCGGCCCGCCCGGCCAATACCCTGCAGTCACTGGCCGAGCTGGATGGCAAGGCGCCCAGCCGGCGCCAGCTGAACATCCAGAACTGGACCACCGCCGAAGGCGCCCGGGTGCTGTTCGTCGAAGCCCGCGAACTGCCGATGTTCGACCTGCGCGTCACATTCGCCGCCGGTAGCAGCCAGGACGGCGCCACGCCAGGCCTGGCCGCCTTGACCAACGCCATGCTCAACGAGGGCGTGGCAGGCAAGGACGTAACCGCCATTGCCGAAGGCTTCGAAGGCCTCGGCGCAGACTTCGGCAACGGCTCGTACCGCGACATGGCCGTGGCCTCGCTGCGCAGCCTGAGCACCCAGGACAAGCGCGAACCGGCGCTCAAGCTGTTCGCTGAGGTCGCTGGCAAGCCCACGTTCCCGGAGGACGCCCTCAAGCGCATCAAGAACCAGATGCTGGCCGGCTTCGAATACGAGAAGCAGAACCCCGGCAAGATCGCTGGCAAGGCGCTGTTCGGCAAGCTCTACGGCGACCATCCCTACGCTCACCCGAGCGACGGCACCGCCGAAAGCATCAACGGCATCACCCTGGCACAGCTGCGCGCCTTCCATGCCAAGGCCTACACCGCCGGCAACGCGGTCATCGCCCTGGTCGGCGACCTCAGCCGCGCCGAAGCCGAAGCCATTGCCACCCAGGTTTCCGCCGGCCTGCCCAAGGGCCCGGCGCTGGCCGCACCGGCCCAGCCCGCTGAGCCCAAGGCGGGCCTGACCCACATTGACTTCCCGTCCAAACAGACCCACCTGATGCTGGCTGAACTGGGTATCGACCGTCAGGACCCAGACTGGCCAGCCCTGTCGCTGGGCAACCAGATCCTTGGCGGTGGCGCGTTCGGCACCCGCCTGATGAGTGAAGTACGTGAAAAGCGCGGCCTCACCTACGGCGTCTACTCGGTGTTCAGCCCGATGCAGGTACGCGGCCCGTTCATGATCAACCTGCAAACCCGCGCCGAACTCAGCGAAGGCACACTCAAGCTGGTCCAGGACATCCTTGCCGACTACCTGAAAAGCGGCCCGACCCAGCAAGAGCTGGACGACGCCAAGCGCGAGCTGGCCGGCAGCTTCCCGCTGTCCAATGCCAGCAACGCCAGTATCGTCGGCCAACTGGGGGCCATCGGCTTCTACAACCTGCCGCTGACCTGGCTCGAGGACTTCATGCAGCAGTCCCAGGCCCTTACCGTCGAACAGGTCAAGGCCGCCATGAACAAACACCTGTCAGCCGATAAACTGGTGATCGTCACCGCTGGCCCCAAGGTGCCGCAAAAACCGCTGCCAGCCCCCACTGACAAGCCCGCCGAGCAACCGCCCGGCGTACCGGAGCACTAATGCCAAGATCCACCCCTCCCGCCCGCCCTCAAACGGGCCAAAGCAAGGGCCAGGGCCACCTGCGCATCATCGCCGGCGAGTGGCGCAGCCGCCGCCTGGCGGTGCCTGAAGGCGACGGCCTGCGGCCAACGCCTGACCGCGTGCGAGAAACCGTGTTCAACTGGCTTGCGCCTTACATCGAAGGCGCCCGGGTGCTGGATGCCTTTACCGGCAGCGGTGCTCTGGTGCTCGAAGCCTTGTCTCGCGGCGCCGAAGATGCCGTGGCCCTGGACAGCAACCCAGCCGCCATCAGTAACCTCAAGGACAACCTCGAGCTGCTGCGCTGCCCACGCGGGCAGGTCCTGCAGACCGACGCGCTGCGCTACCTGCAAAACCCGGCCAAGCAGCAGTTCGACGTCGTGTTCCTCGACCCGCCCTTCCATCAGGACCTGCTGGCCAACACCTGCAACCTGCTGGAGCAGAACCAGTGGCTGCGTGAACAGGCGTGGATCTACACCGAAAGCGAGACCGCGCCCTCGGCCTTGCAAATGCCCGGTAACTGGCGCTTGCACCGCGAGAAAAAGACCGGCCAGGTGCATTACGCGCTTTGGCAGCGCGGCTGACCGCCCGACTGCACGCCGGTTTACCGTGTTGGCGTAATTAGTTACAGCACAGTAACCGGCGCCATGGCTGAAGCTGCTCCTTCGTTTCTTGCAGGAGCACTTGCGCCATGTCCGAACACCCGTTGCGCGGTGTTGCCAGGAACAACAGCCTGGCCGCGCTACTCACCAATACCACCTATCAGCGGCAAGCGGATGACCACCTGAATACCTACATCGAGCGCTTGACCCAGCTAACCCCGGAGGTGGTCCGCGAAGTCATGCAACGCAGGTTCGACCAGACGCGCCAGGTGCTTGTCAGCGTCGGCCCGCTGGTGAACCAACAACCGCTGCCGGCTCTCGACCAATAGCGCCGGTACAGGGGCAGCGTTTCATGGCACTCTAGGCAGGCACATCACGAGTCGCCCAGCATGCCCAGCCTCACTGCCCATTTTCGCCCGGCCGTCGGCCTGTCCAATCCGCACCTGCAAACCTTGTGGGGCCCGCTCTGGCGCAAGCTGCCAGCGCTGGAGCGCGACCGCGAACGGCTGTGGCTGGCCGATGGCGATTTCATCGACCTCGACTGGCATGGCCCGCACCAGGCGGATGCGCCGCTGGTGCTGGTGCTGCACGGGCTGACCGGGTCTTCCCACTCGCCTTACGTCAAAGGCTTGCAGCAAGCCCTGCAGGGCCGCGGCTGGGCAAGCGTGGCGGTGAACTGGCGCGGTTGTTCGGGCGAGCCGAACCTGCTGCCGCGCAGCTACCACTCCGGCGCCAGCGAGGACCTGGCAGAAATCGTCGCGCACCTGCGCGCCCAGCGCCCATTGGCGCCACTTTATGCTGTGGGTTATTCGTTGGGTGGCAATGTGCTGCTCAAATACCTGGGCGAAAGCGGCTCGGCCAGCCAGCTGGAGGCTGCGGTCGCGGTGTCGGTGCCGTTTCGCCTGGACCAGTGTGCCGACCGTATCGGCCAGGGTTTTTCGAAGGTCTACCAGGCCCATTTCATGCGCGAGATGCTGGCCTATGTACAGCTCAAGCAGCGCCACTTCCATGAGAAGGGCGAACACGAGCGGCTAGCAGCCCTGCAACGGCTCGGGCCCCTGACCAAACTGCGCACCTTCTGGGACTTCGACGGCAGGGTCACTGCGCCGCTCAATGGTTTCAACGATGCGCACGACTACTACCGCCGCTCATCGAGCCGCTTCTTCTTGGGCGAGAACCGCACGCCGACCCTGATCATCCACGCCAGCGACGATCCATTCGTGTCCAGCCACAGCTTGCCCTTGGCCAGCGAACTGGCAGCGCAGACGCAGTTTGAACTGCACAATCGCGGTGGCCATGTGGGTTTTGTCGATGGCAGCCTGCGCAACCCGGGGTATTACCTGGAACGGCGGATTCCGCAGTGGCTGGTAGAAGGCGCGTAGCAGCAGCCCGGGTCAATCCCCGGTCGCCACCCCACGCGCCGGATCATTGATCCACTCGCTCCACGACCCTGCATACAGCCGCCCCAGCGGATAGCCCGCCAGTGCCAGGGCAAACAGATTGTGGCAAGCCGTCACCCCCGACCCGCAGTAGGCCACCAACTGCTCTGGCGAGCGCCCCGCCAACTTTTCGGCAAACCGTTGCTTGAGTGCGTCGGCCGGTAGAAAACGCCCGTCGGCCCCCAGGTTGTCGGTAAACGCCGCGCACTGCGCACCAGGAATGTGCCCAGCAACCGGGTCGATCGGCTCGACTTCACCGCGAAAGCGCGGCAAGCCTCTGGCGTCGATCAACGTCAGCCCCGCATCGCCCAGGTGCTTGGCCAAGTGCTCGGCATCGATCAGCAACGTGTTATCCGGCTCACCTGTGAACGTACCCTTGTGCTTGGGGGGTGGGTCCAGGCTCAACGGCAGGTGCGCTGCATGCCATGCCTTGAGGCCGCCATCGAGGATCGACACGCCACTGCGCTTGCCCAGCCAGGCCAGCAACCACCAGGCGCGGGCGGCAAATGCACCGGGGCCGTCGTCGTAGAGCACCACCTGGCTGTCATCGTCCAGCCCCCACTCGCGCAGGCGCTCAACCAGCCGCCCCGCATCCGGTAATGGGTGGCGCCCCGTGCGTCCCTTGCTTACCGGGCCACTGAGGTCGCGCTCAAGGTCGGCGAAGTGGGCCCCGGCAATATGCCCCTCGGCATAGCTGCGTTGGCCATAGTCCACATCCTCGAGGGCAAAGCGGCAGTCGAGAATCACCAGATCGGGCGAGCCCAGACGCTCGGCCAACTGTTGCGGGGTGATCAATTGCGCAAGGGGCATGACTATCTCCTGATCGATGGCACTCGTGCCCTGGTTTACAGTTCCAGGGCCTGGTTGAACGGTACATGGAATTCCTGGCACAGCGCGTCCACGGCATTGCGGGCGTCAACGGTGACGAAGCCGAGCTCCAGCACCAGTACCTGATAGACGCCGCGCTTGAAGGCTTCTTCACCCAGGTGCGCGGAGTGCTCACGCGTGGTGCTGAGAAAACGCACCCATGACGTCAGCACGATCCAGGCGTTGATGGTCAGCGACTCGATCTGCGCCGGCGCCATGGCCAGGATCCCGGCGTCGACAAAGCCCCGGTAAATCGCCTGGCCCTGGCGCAGGCAGCGCTCGGAAAACCGCCGATAGCGCGCGGCCAGCTCGGGGTCGCTGTCCAGCAGGTGTTCCAGGTCGCGGTGCAGGAAGCGGTAGTTCCACATCGCCGCGAGCAGGGCCTTGAGGTAGAAACGCTTGTCTTCCACCGTTGCGGCTCGCCCTTGAGGCGGGCGCAGAAAACTGTCCACCAGCGCTTCGTACTGGCTGAACAACAGGGCGATGATCGCCTGCTTGTTGGGGAAGTGGTAATAGAGGTTGCCGGGCGAGATTTCCATGTGCGCGGCAATATGGTTGGTGCTGACGCTACGTTCGCCCTGCTGGTTGAACAGCTCCAGGCTGTTCTGCACGATGCGCTCTCGGGTCTTCATGCGCGGGGCCATGCTCAGCTCCCAGTCTGCGGGCCTTGGTCAAAGGGTCATCTTACGGCTTATACGCTGTGGAATGCACCGCTCGAACCCCAGGAAAAATTCGCACCATGGTACCGATTAGAGTATAGGCTCTAGGAACTCCCTCGCCCGGACTCGCGCCGATATGACCTCGCCCGTTGCCTTGCCTCCTGTGCATTCCGACCTCGACCTGACGGCGAGGTTCGCCGCTCAACGCCAGGCTTTTGCCGGCAACCCCACGCCACCGGCGGCGCAGCGCCGCCAGTGGCTGAAGAGCCTGCGCGAGGCACTACTGGTGGGCCAGGCGCAACTGATCGAAGCCATCGACCAGGACTTTGACGGCCGTAGTGCCGACGAGACCTTGCTGGCTGAACTGCTGCCCTCGATCCAGGGCCTGCGACACGCCGAAAGGCATTTGCAACGCTGGATGCGCCCCAGCCGGCGCCGCGTAGGCCTGGCCTTCCAGCCCGCCAGCGCGCAGGTGCACTACCAACCCTTGGGGGTCGTCGGCATCATCGTGCCGTGGAACTACCCGTTGTTTCTCGCCATCGGCCCGCTGACCTGCGCCCTGGCAGCGGGCAACCGGGTCATGCTCAAGCTCAGCGAAGCAACGCCGGCCAGTGCCCAGGCACTCAAGCAGTTGCTGGCGCGCGTGTACCCCGAAGACCTGGTCAGTGTGGTGCTGGGTGAGGTCGAGGTTGGCCAGGCCTTTGCTCGCCTGCCGTTCGACCACCTGCTGTTCACCGGCGCTACCAGCGTGGGCCGCCAGGTCATGCTGGCTGCGGCCCACAACCTGACCCCGGTGACCCTGGAACTGGGCGGCAAATCGCCGGCCATCGTCTCGGCCAGCGTGCCGCTGGACAGCGCGGCCGAGCGCATTGCCTTCGGCAAGACCCTGAACGCCGGCCAGACCTGCGTAGCCCCCGATTACGTGCTGGTGCCGCGCGAACGGCTGCAGGCCTTCAGTGACGCCTACCAGCTCGCCGTTCGCCGCCTGTACCCACATATCGCCGACAACCCCGACTACACCGCCATCATCAACCCGCGGCAGCTGCAGCGCCTGCAGCACCTGCTGGACGACGCCCGCGACCAAGGCGCCGAGGTGCTCGACCTGTACCCTGGCGAACCCCGCCAGGGGCGACGCCTGCCCCCTCACCTGCTGCTAGGGGTGAACGATGGCATGCAGGTGATGCAGGACGAAATTTTCGGCCCGCTGTTGCCGCTGGTGCCCTATGACACCCTCGACCAAGCCTTGGCCTACATCAACCAGCGCCCACGCCCCCTGGCCCTCTACTACTTCGGCTACGAGCGCAGCGAGCAGGAGCATGTACTGCGCCACACCCACTCCGGTGGCGTGTGCCTGAACGACACCCTGCTGCATGTCGCCCAGGACGACCTGCCCTTTGGCGGCATAGGGCCTTCCGGGATGGGGCACTACCACGGCCACGACGGCTTCCTGACCTTCAGCAAAGCCAAGGCGGTGCTGGCCAAGCAACGCCTGAACGCTGCCCGGCTGATCTACCCGCCTTACGGCAAGGCCTTGCAGCGCCTGGTCTACAAGCTGTTCATCCGCTGAGCCCTGGCCCATGCAGCGCCGCGACCTGCTCCGTTTCAGCCTGGGAGCCAGTGCCTTCCTCGCCACCACCAGCCTGGTCGGCTGCACGGCGCAGTCGCCCGCAACCGGCTATCGGGCACTGCGCGACGACGACCTGCCCCTGCTGAGCGCGCTGATCCCGGTGGTGCTTGCCGGCACCCAGGCCGTCGATGGGCTGGTGCTGCACAGCCTTGATCACAAACTGGCGGCGCTGTCGCCAGAGATGCTCAAGCTCACCTGGCAATTGTTCGACGTGCTCAGCCTGCCGCTGACCCGTGGCCCCCTGACCGGTATCTGGGGCGCCTGGCAGCAAGCCAGCGCCGAGCAGATCAACGCGTTTCTGCAACGCTGGCAGGGCAGCTCGCTGAACCTGCTGCGCATGGGCCATGCGTCGCTGCTGCAACTGCTGCTGATGGCCTGGTACGAACGCCCGGAAGCCTGGGCGGCCTGCGGCTACCCAGGGCCACCGAAGATCTGACCACAACAAGAGCACCGCCAATGCCTGTAATCGACCCGTTTCGCCAAGGCCTCGAACGCGGCTGGATCACCCACGACGGCTCGCGCCTGGCGAATGATCTGACCCTGCAAGCGGACATCGCCGTGATCGGCAGCGGCGCGGGCGGCGCCACCAGTGCGCAGTTGCTCAGCGCCGCCGGGTTCAAGGTATTGCTGATCGAAGAAGGCCCACTGAAGACCAGCAGCGACTTCCACCTGCTGGAGAGCGAAGCTTACGCGAGCCTATATCAGGAGGGCTTGGGGCGGATGAGCAAGGATGGCACCATCACCATTCTGCAGGGCCGCGCCGTGGGCGGCACCACGCTGGTCAACTGGACTTCGAGCTTTCGCACACCGCCACAGACCCTGGCCCATTGGGCCCAGGAGCACCAGGTCAGCGGTTTGAGCAACGAAGCATTAGCCCCCTGGTTCGAACGTATCGAACAGCAGCTGGGCATCAGCCCCTGGGCCTTGCCGCCAAATGCCAACAACGAAGTGCTGCGCCGTGGCTGCGAACAGCTCGGCTATCGTTGGGCGGTGATACCGCGCAATGTGCGCGGTTGCTGGAATCTTGGCTATTGCGGCATGGGCTGCCCGGTCAATGCCAAGCAGTCGATGCTGGTGACCAGCATACCGGCCACCCTCGACCACGGTGGCGAGCTGCTGTACCTGGCCCGGGCAGAGCGCTTCGAGCACGACGGCGAACGCATCGCCGGGTTGCAGTGCAGCGCCCTGGACGCCAACGGGATAAACACCACCGGCAAGCAGATCAGCGTGCGCGCCCGGCACTACATTTTGGCGGGAGGCGGTATCAACAGCCCGGCGCTGTTGCTGCGCTCCAACGCTCCCGACCCGCACGCGCGCCTGGGCAAACGCACTTTCCTGCACCTGGTCAACTTCAGCGCGGCACGTTTCAACGCACGCATCGACCCCTATTACGGCGCCCCGCAATCGATCTACAGCGACCATTTTCAATGGGTGGGCGGCAGCGACGGCCCGATCGGCTACAAACTCGAAGTGCCGCCTCTGCACCCTGCCCTGGCCAGCACCCTGCTGGGCGGGCATGGCAACGACAATGCCCAGCGCATGGCCGAGCTGCCGCACACCCACGTGATGCTGGCGTTGCTGCGCGATGGCTTCCACCCCCAAAGCCAGGGAGGCGCCGTCGAGCTGCGCGGCGATGGCTCACCGGTGCTGGATTACCCGGTCAACGATTACCTGCGCGACGGTTTGCGTCGCGCCTACCGCAGCATGGCGCACATCCAGTTTGCCGCCGGTGCCACGCGGGTACTGCCGGTGCACGGCGATGCCCGCTACGCCAGCAGCCTGAGTGAAGCCCTGACGATGATCGACGAGCTGTCACTGGCGCCGTACCGCACACGCCTGGGCAGCGCCCATGTGATGGGCGGCTGCGCCCTCGGTGAAGACCCGCGCCAGGCGGTGTGCAACAGCTTGGGCCAGCACCACCAACTGGAAAACCTCTCGATTCACGACGGCTCGCTTTTCCCCACCAGCATCGGCGCCAACCCGCAATTATCGGTTTACGCCCTCAGCGCAAAGCTCACCGATGCCCTGATCACCCGCCTGGCACACAACGCATGACAACAAATGCACCCACTGTCTATAGTGCCATCAGCCGGCCGCATGACTTGGCCGGGCGCAATCGCTGCGCTACCATCCGACTCCCCAACGCACTCCAGCCAGGATGACGCGATGAACCGAGTGTTGTACCCGGGTACTTTCGACCCCATTACCAAGGGCCATGGCGATCTGGTCGAGCGCGCCTCGCGGCTGTTCGACCATGTGATTATCGCGGTGGCGGCCAGCCCCAAGAAAAACCCCCTGTTCCCGCTGGAACAACGGGTGGCGCTGGCCCGTGAGGTCACCAAGCACCTGCCCAATGTCGAAGTCATCGGCTTCTCTTCCCTGTTGGCGCATTTCGCCAAGGAACAGGGCGCCAACGTCTTCCTGCGTGGCCTGCGTGCGGTGTCCGACTTCGAGTACGAGTTCCAGCTGGCGAACATGAACCGGCAACTGGCCCCCGATGTCGAGAGCCTGTTCCTGACGCCTTCGGAGCGCTATTCGTTTATTTCCTCGACGTTGGTCAGGGAAATCGCGGCATTGGGCGGCGATATCAGCAAGTTCGTCCACCCCGTGGTGGCAGAGGCGCTGACCGAACGCTTCAAGAAGTAACGCCTGATCGCCTGAATATCGCGCCCGCGTGCACTGCGGGCGCGAATGCGGCACAATTGTGCCCATTGCGTTGAACATGCCCGGGCGGTGAGCCCCGGCCGGAGTCCCCATGTCCCTGATCATCACCGACGATTGCATCAACTGCGACGTCTGCGAACCCGAGTGCCCGAACGAGGCCATCTCCCAAGGCGAAGAGATCTACGTGATCGACCCTAACCTGTGCACTCAGTGCGTGGGCCACTACGACGAGCCGCAGTGCCAGCAGGTCTGCCCGGTCGACTGCATCCCGCTGGATGAAGCGCACCCGGAGACCGAAGAGCAACTGATGGCCAAGTATCGTCTGATCACTGGCAAGGCCTGAGCCCTGCGAATGGGCCGCCAAGCGGCCCCGATTCAGCGCTGGCAGCGCGGGCAGAACACACTGGCCCGTTGCCCAAGCTTCACCTCGCGCAAGGTCGTGCCACACAGCTTGCACGGCATGCCACCCCGCCCGTAGACGTACAGCTCCTGCTGGAAGTACCCCGGCTGCCCATCCCCGCCAATGAAGTCGCGCAAGGTCGTGCCGCCTTGCTCGATGGCCGCCGCCAGCACCCGCTTGATCTCGATGGCCAGCTTCAAATACCGCGCCCGCGATATACCGCCTGCCTCCCGGCGTGGGTCGATGCCTGCGGCAAACAACGCTTCGGTGGCGTAGATGTTGCCCACACCGACCACGATCGCGTTGTCCATGATGAACGGCTTGACCGCCATCGAGCGCCCGCGCGACAGCTGGAACAGGCGTTCACCGTCGAACAGGTCGGTCAGCGGCTCTGGCCCCAGACGCAGCAGCAGCTCGTGGTTGAGCGGGTCGAGGCTCCAGAGCATGGCGCCGAAACGGCGCGGGTCGGTGTAGCGCAGCATCAGCCCCGACTCCAGCTCGATGTCGACATGCTCGTGCTTGGCCGCCGGCAAGCCCAGCTCGACCAGGCGCAAATTACCCGACATGCCCAAATGGCTGATCAAGGTGCCGACCTCGGCATTGATCAACAGGTACTTGGCGCGCCGCTCGACGCTGACGATACGCTGCCCCGACAGGCGCACATCCAGGTCTTCGGGGATCGGCCAGCGCAGGCGCCGGTCACGCACCACCACGCGGCTGACCCGCTGGCCTTCCAGGTGGGGCGCGATGCCGCGCCGGGTGGTTTCTACTTCGGGTAGTTCCGGCATGTGTCAGTGCCCGCCCAGCTCTCGGATATTCTGCTTGAGGTTTTCGAAGTCGTAGTCCGACAAGCCAATGTAGTCGAGCACCAGCGGCCCCACCACCTCCCACTCGTGGTCAACGCTCTGGCTGCCCAGCACGCGGTAGGACGCGCAGATGTGCTCGGCCATCTTCAGCACCGCCAGCAGGTTTTTCAGCTGGCTCTGGGTATTGCGCGAAGACTCGTCGCGGAACACCGCCAAGGCATTGTGGTGGTTGGCGATGGCCGCAGTGAGGTGCTCGGGCAGACGCCAGGACTTGGCGGTGAAATACCCCACTACCGAGTGGTTGGTATTGAACGCACGGTTTTCCGTATCGACCACACGGGTTTCGCCGTCGGCCTTGGCGTAGGCCTCTTCCAGCACCTCCATGTAGTTGGGGAAGCGCTTGAGCATCAGCGGCACGCCGCAATCATGGAACAGCCCAAGGGTGTAGGCCTCGTCCGCCGACTGCATGCCGGTGCGCTTGGCCAGGGTCAGGCAGGTCATTGCCACATCCTGCGCGGTGTCCCAGAAGCGGTTCAGGGTGACGATGGTTTCGTCGCTCATTTCGCCTTTGATCGACTGGGCGTTGATCAAGTTGATGATCGAACGGCTGCCCAGCAGGTTCACCGCACGCTGGATCGAGCCAATTTTGTTGGAGAGGCCGAAATGCGGGGAGTTGACCAGCTTGAGCAAGGCGCCGGACAAGCCCGGGTCCTGGGAAATCAGCTTGGCGATGGTTTCCAGATCTGGGTCAGGCATGTACTGCTCGAACTGCAGGTCAACCATGATCTGCGGTTGCGGCGGGATGGTAATGCCTTGCAAGGCTTGCTGGATCTGTTCGGCGCTGAGTTCTTGGGACATGCGTACACACTCGTTGAGGACGGCGAATTCTAACACCGGATCGTCTGGCTTTACGGCTGGCCAGCACTTTGTCGCGCCCAGCACCGCAGCAAGGGCCAACACGGTATACTCCCGCTCTTTTTTCCCGGAGCGACGTCATGTCCCTGCCCAGCCTTCGCCTCAAAGCCAATGCCGACCGCCGCCTGCGCGCTGGCCACCTGTGGGTCTACAGCAATGAAGTCGACGTCGCCGCGACCCCGCTGCAAGGCTTGCAGGCCGGCCAGCAGGCGGTCCTCGAGGCCGCCAACGGCAAGCCGCTGGGCATCGTGGCGCTGAGCCCGAACAACCTGATCTGCGCGCGCCTGCTGTCGCGCGACGTCAAGCTGCCACTGGACAAGTCGCTGCTGGTGCACCGCCTCAATGTCGCCCTGTCGCTGCGTGAGCGCCTGTTCGACAAGCCGTGCTACCGCCTGGTCTACGGCGACTCCGACCTGCTCCCAGGCCTGGTGGTCGACCGTTTCTTCGACATCCTCGTGGTTCAGCTGGCCTCGGCCACCATGGAGCTGCACAAGGACGACGTGATCGCCGCCCTGATCCAGGTGCTCAAGCCAAGCGGCATTCTGTTCAAGAACGATTCCGCCGCGCGTGATGCCGAAGGCCTGCAGCGCTACGTCGAAACCGTTTACGGCGAAGTGCCGGACTGGGTTGCACTGGAAGAGAACGGCGTGCAATTCGAGGCCCCGGTACGTGAAGGGCAAAAGACCGGCTGGTTCTATGACCACCGCATGAACCGCGCGCGCCTGGCCCCCTACGTCAAAGGCAAACGCGTGCTCGACCTGTTCAGCTACATCGGTGGCTGGGGCGTGCAGGCCGGCGCATTTGGTGCCAGCGAAGTGTTCTGTGTGGATGCCTCGGGCTTCGCCCTGGACGGCGTCGAGCGCAACGCCGCACTCAACGGCATCAGCGAGAAACTGACCTGCATCGAAGGTGACGTGTTCGAGGCCCTGCGCGAGCTGAAGGCCGCCGAAGAGCGCTTCGACGTGATCATTGCCGACCCACCCGCGTTCATCAAGCGCAAGAAAGACCTGAAAAACGGCGAAGCGGCCTACCGCCGCCTCAACGAACAGGCCATGCGCATGCTCAACAAGGACGGCATCCTGGTCAGCGCCTCGTGCTCCATGCACCTGCCCGAAGATGACCTGAACAACATCCTGCTGACCAGCGCCCGTCACCTGGATCGCAATCTGCAACTGCTCGAGCGCGGCGGCCAAGGCCCGGACCACCCGGTGCACCCGGCCATTGCCGAAACCCGCTACATCAAGAGCATTACCTGCCGGTTGCTGCCAAACAGCTGATGCACTGCCCTGGGGCCGCCTTGCGGCCCCAAAGGCACATCAGATCCCCAGCACGTACGAAGCAATCCCGAAATACACCAGCACCCCCGCCGCATCGGCAATCGACGTCACCAACGGCCCGCTGGCAGTCGCCGGGTCGAGCTTGAGCTTGGTGAACATGAACGGCAGGCTCATGCCGATCAGGCTACCCAGCAACACGATCACCAGCATGCTGCTGGCAACGATGATGGCCACGTCCACCCCACCGCGCAACGCACCCAGCGATGCCACCGCCACCGCCATGGTGGCCCCCAGCGCCAACGCCACACCGCACTCGCGCCCCAGCATCCGCAGCCAGTCACGCATCACCACCTCGCCCGTCGCCAGGCCCCGCACCATCAAGGTCGCCGACTGCGCCCCGGCATTGCCACCGCTGTCCACCAACAGCGGCAGGAAGAACACCAGCACGATATGCGCGGCAATGGTCTCTTCGAACGCGGCGATGCCCGCCCCCGAAAACAGGTTGCCGAACACCAGCAGCACCAGCCACAACACCCGCTTGCGGTACAACAGGCTGACCGTGGCATCCCGCAGGTTGCCCACGTGGTTGGTGATGGATGCGCCCTTGTGGAAGTCCTCGGTGGCCTCATCGACCACCACGTCGAGCGCATCGTCGCACGTCACCAGCCCCACCAGACGCCCGCCCTCGTCCAGCACCGGCACGGCCAGCAGGTCGTGCTGGCGTATCAGGCGGGCCACCTCTTCCTGGCGGGTCGCGGTACACACGCAGATGACCTTGTGCACCATGATCTGCTCGATCGGCTGCTCGGGGGCGGCCAGGATCAACTCGCGCAAGGACAAGGTACCGCGCAGGTTGCGCTGCTCATCGAGGACATAGGACTGATAGATCGTTTCGGCATCGGCGGCCTCGCGGCGCAGCATGTCGATGGCCTGGCTGGCAGTGAGGCCGGCATCGAGGCACGAGTATTCGCTGGTCATCAGGTAACCGGCCGTGCCTTCGCGGTAGCCGTGCGGGTGCAGCAGGTCGTCGCGACGCGCCTGGGCGGCCTGGCGCAGGTCGAGGGGGGAAACGCAGAAATCGGAAGAGTGTTGCATGAGGTTCTCCAGGCGCCGACGCAGGCACCTGCAAACCTCAGCCACACGGGCTCAAGCCTTCGCAGGCCCTGGCGACGACGCGCTCAGTGCCAATTTACGAGTTCGGTATGAACTGAAACTGGGAAGGTCCATTGAGGGTGTATCTCGTGAAGCCGCACATGCGGCGGGCGGATCACAGTCAGCCTGGGCCGGCAGGTCAGCCCTTGAAGCGCCGTTTCGGAAGGGTCCTACAAACTACCGGCTATTCGGCCAAAGCCACCGCCCAGACACATCGCCATTCCCTCGCCGCGCCAGCGGTGTAGAATCGGGCTATTCATCGCCAGTCATCCCCGGCGGGTTTATGAGCTCTGGTCGAGCACGCGGCGATCCCGTGGTGTCTTCGGCCCCATCCGTGCCAGTGGCAACCGGCCTAAGGCGCATAGGACAAGAGAAGCTCACTCCCCTTTTTGTGACCTGATTAAGCCGCCAGGAGCGCTTCATGCCTGATTATCGTTCCAAGACTTCCACCCATGGCCGCAACATGGCCGGCGCTCGTGCCCTGTGGCGCGCCACCGGGATGAAGGACGAAGATTTCAAGAAACCGATCATTGCCATCGCCAACTCGTTCACCCAGTTCGTCCCGGGCCACGTGCACCTGAAGGACCTGGGCCAGCTGGTTGCCCGTGAGATCGAGCGCGCCGGTGGCGTGGCCAAGGAATTCAACACCATCGCGGTCGACGACGGCATCGCCATGGGCCACGACGGCATGCTGTACTCGCTGCCTAGCCGCGAGATCATCGCCGACGCCGTGGAATACATGGTCAACGCCCACTGCGCCGACGCCATCGTCTGCATCTCCAACTGCGACAAGATCACCCCCGGCATGCTGATGGCCGCCCTGCGCCTGAACATCCCGGTGATCTTCGTCTCCGGCGGCCCAATGGAAGCCGGCAAGACCAAGCTGGCCAGCCACGGCCTGGACCTGGTCGACGCGATGGTCATCGCCGCCGACTCCTCGGCCTCCGACGAGAAGGTCGCCGAATACGAGCGCAGCGCCTGCCCGACGTGCGGTTCGTGTTCCGGCATGTTCACCGCCAACTCGATGAACTGCCTGACCGAGGCACTGGGCCTGGCCCTGCCGGGCAACGGTTCGACCCTGGCCACCCACTCCGACCGCGAGCAGCTGTTCCTCACGGCTGGCCGCACCATCGTCGAGCTGTGCAAGCGCTACTACGGTGAGAACGACGCGTCGGTGCTGCCGCGCAGCATCGCCAACTTCAAGGCGTTCGAAAACGCCATGATGCTCGACATCGCCATGGGCGGTTCGACCAACACCATCCTGCACCTGCTGGCCGCGGCCCAGGAAGGCGAGGTGGCGTTCGACCTGCGTGACATCGACCGCCTGTCGCGCGTGGTGCCGCAGCTGTGCAAGGTGGCGCCGAATATCCAGAAGTACCACATGGAAGACGTGCACCGCGCCGGCGGCATCTTCAGCATCCTCGGCTCGCTGGCCCGTGGCGGCCTGCTGCACACCGACCTGCCGACCGTGCACAGCCGCAGCATGGAAGAAGCCATCGCCAAGTGGGACATCACCCAGACCGACGACGAAGCGGTACACACCTTCTTCAAGGCCGGCCCGGCGGGCATCCCGACCCAGACCGCGTTCAGCCAGTCGACCCGCTGGGAAACCCTCGACGACGACCGTGAAAACGGCTGCATCCGCAGCTTCGAGCACGCCTACTCGCAAGAGGGCGGCCTGGCCGTGCTGTACGGCAACATCGCCCTCGACGGTTGCGTGGTAAAAACCGCCGGTGTCGACGAGTCGATCCACGTGTTCGAAGGCAGCGCGAAGATCTTCGAGAGCCAGGACAGCGCCGTGCGCGGCATCCTCGCCGACGAAGTGAAGGCTGGCGATATCGTGATCATTCGCTACGAAGGCCCGAAAGGCGGCCCGGGCATGCAGGAGATGCTCTACCCGACGTCGTACCTGAAGTCCAAAGGCCTGGGCAAGGCCTGCGCCCTGCTCACAGACGGTCGCTTCTCGGGCGGTACCTCAGGCCTGTCGATCGGCCACGCCTCGCCGGAAGCCGCCGCTGGCGGCGCCATTGGCCTGGTGCGCGACGGCGACAAGGTATTGATCGACATCCCCAACCGTTCGATCAACCTGCTGGTCAGCGACGAAGAGCTGGCTGAGCGCCGCGTCGAGCAGGACAAAAAAGGCTGGAAACCTGTTGAAGTGCGCCCGCGCAAGGTGACCACTGCCCTCAAGGCCTACGCCCTGCTGGCGACCAGTGCCGACAAGGGTGCGGTACGCAACAAGGCGATGCTCGACGGGCTGTAAGGCTTTTCAGCGTTCGAAAAACCGGCGCCCTGTGCGCCGGTTTTTTTATGCCTGAAGGATCAAAGGCCAGCGCCGAGCGACGAGAGCAACTACCTTGTTTACAAGTCTGCGCCGACCCTGGCAACACATTGGCGCAACTGCGCCAGCAGCAGGGCAACCGAGCGTTTCGGTTTCGCCGCCGCTGTCAGCACAAACTGCGCATGGGGCAAGGGCGGCAGCGTTGGCACTTCCAGCAGCCCTGCGGCCAGGGCGGCCGTGCGAGTGACCGGTGTTACCCCAAGACCGCCGCTCACGGCTGTCATCAAGCCTCCGGCACTTGGGCTCTGGCAGACGATACGCCATTGCCGCCCCGCGCGCGCCAGCGCCTCGATGGCAGCAGCCCGATAAGGGCACTGGTCAGAAAACACGGCCAAGGGAACAGCGGTGGACTCATCATCTGCAAGCAGCGCCAGCGGCCCTCTCGCCCAGACCAGCGGCTCGGACCACAACACCTCACCAGGCTCATCACCGTTGCAGCGGCTACCCAAGACAAAATCCAGCCCACCGGACTGCACCAGCGGGAGCAACTCCCCGGTCAGGCCGACTTTCAGCACAAGCTCAGTATCCGGGTGAGCGACCAAGAATCGGCGCAGGCAGTCGATCACCGGCGCCTTGACCATCTCCTCGCTCAAGCCCACAAGCACCGTGCCTGAAACCCGCCGCCCCACACCAAGGCTTGCACGGGCATCGTCATGCAGCGCCAGGATGGTGCGGGCATAGCCTGCCAACCGCGCACCTGCTGGCGTCAGGCTGACCGAGCGGGTGGTGCGCTCCAGCAATTTTTGCCCGGCTTCGCTCTCGAGCCGCCGAATGTGCGCGCTGATCGCCGATTGCGTCAGGTGCAGCCGTTCGGCAGCACGGGTAAAACCACCGCTGTCGGCAACGGCAAGCAGGCTACGCAGAAGGACAGTATCGAACACGGATTGATCACCTATCTCACTCAATGAACCGAGCATACGTCATTTCTATAATGGATCATCCTCAATCACACTTTTGCGCAGCCCGCCTGTGCACTCAAGCACCAGCGAACATGTCATCAACGCTGCCAAGGAGAAGCACCCGTGGTTGAACGTGTCTTGTATGTGTGCGCCTCACCGAGAGGAGAGCGCTCGGTTTCCGCTCAGATTGCCGAAGTCTTTCTGTCGGCGCTGGCAGAGCGCAAAGCCATAGAGGTTGACCGCCTGGACCCTTGGGAGTGCGCGCTGCCCGAGGTGGATGGCGACCTGCTTGCGGCCAAGTACGCAGGGCTTGCCGATGCCCCGCTTTCACCCGCGCAAACCGCTGCATGGGCCCAGATCACAGCGCTCGCCAAACGCTTCCATCGGGCGGATACGTTGCTGTTCAGCGTGCCGCTGTGGAATTTCGGCATACCGTACAAGCTCAAGCACCTGATTGACGCGATTTCGCACAAGGGCGTTCTGTTCACCTTCGACGAGCAAGGCTTGAACGGCATGCTGGGCGGGCGCCGGGCGGTGGCCATCTACACCCGCGGACTGGGGTATGGCCCCGACTCGCAAACGCCCGACCAGGCGTTTGGCCTGGAAAAACCCTTCCTCGATGCGTGGTTCCGCTTTGTCGGCATCAACCGGGTGCACAGCATCGTGGCCGAACAAACGCTAAGCTCTGCGGGCGCCAGCGTCCGTGCCAGCGCCCTCGTAGAAGTGAGCTTGCTGGCGCGCAACATCGATCAGGCACAGGCCCGCACCATCATCGTCGGCCGCAGCGGCTGAGGTGCGCCCCGTTACTGGATCTGCTCCGGCGTGACGATCACCCAGTTCTTGTCAGCCGTCACCGGCAGCCCTTCCTTGGCCTGGGCGGCTGCATGCTTGGCGATCATCCCGTTGAGTTGGTCCATGTACTTGGCCTTGCGGTTTATCCACAGGTGGATGCCCCCCTTGCCCACATCCACGCCGTGGAACTGCATGTAACCATCGCTGGTCGGCGTGTCGCCGCCGACCAATACTGGTTTCTTCCATTCATCGATGTAGGTGAGGATCGCCGCCTGCTTGCCTGCCATCCACGTTGCCGGTGTCCACAGGTACGGCGTCAGTTCGAGGCCTTCATTGGCCTTGGGGTCATAGTGGCCGGCGCCAATCTGCTTGCGCGCCGTGGTCAGCTGGCCGCTGGCGCGGTCTTTGAGCAGCAGGCTGACACCAATGACATTCTGCGGCTTCACGTTGTAGCCGTACTTCGGGTCGGACGCGACCATGCGTACCAGTTCTTCGGAGGCGGCAGAAATTACATACACCTCGATGCCATTCTCCATCAGCTTGTTGAACAGCTCGGCCTGGCCGGCGAAGACCTTGGGCGGCTGCACCTCGATGGCCTTGACCTGGTCACCTTCGAAGTAGGTGCTGGGCACGGGCTTGCCCGAGGCCATCAAGGCATCGACCTGGGCCTTCAGCTCTTTCAGGGTAAAGCCCGAGAACACTTGGGCCACCCACGGGTAGCAGACCATGTCGTCGATTTCGCACAGGCGGTAGTAGTAACTGAACAGGCTTTCCTTGTGCTCGGCCGTGTCCTTGAACGGGATCAACTTCAACGAAGGGTCGAGCTTGTCGCGAGTCAGCAGGCCCTGGTTCTCCATGAACGGCAGCAGCGCCTCTTCAAGGTCGTAGCGGTAGCTGGTGTTGTCCATGTCGAACACCGCGTAGTTACCTTTGTTGGCGTTGGCGGCGATCATGCTGTCGAGCTGTTTGCCGGCCTCGGCGGGCCAGTGCTTGAGTTCGGTGGCCCAGGCCTGGACACTGAACAGCAGGGAAAGACCGACGGCGAAGGCTTTCGGAGCAAGCTGCATGTACGAATCTCCTGAAATGACCAGGCAACGCTAGCCCAACATCCCGCACCCGCCAGCCCTGACAACGACGCCCAGGCAGCTTGAAACGTCGTGTTCATTGCTTTTTGCGACACGCCGTTATTCCATTAACGACTAAGCAAATTCCATTTGGGTATAAATTCGTTTGTTTTCAGGCTGTTAGCATTTCCGTTCGCAATCGCTCACAGAGGCGATGCCTCTTCTGTTCTTGTTGGAGCTTCAATGAACCTGCCGCTGTCACTCAACCTGCTGGCGTTCCTGGCCCTGTTGCTGGGCCTGGCACAAACCCGCCATACCCAATGGAGCCTGGCCAAGAAAGTCTTGCTGGGCCTGGTGCTGGGCGTGGTATTCGGTTTGGTCCTGCACACGATCTATGGCGCAGGCCACCCGGTACTGAAAGCCACCATCGCCTGGCTCGACCTGGTCGGCAACGGCTACGTCGGCCTGTTGCAGATGATCGTCATGCCGCTGATCTTCGCTTCGATCCTCAGCGCGGTGGCGCGCCTGCACAATGCCTCCTCGCTCGGGCGCATCAGCGTGCTGAGCATCGGTACCCTGCTGCTGACCACGGCCATCGCCGCGTTGATCGGCATCGTCCTGACCAACCTGTTCGGCCTCACTGCCGACGGCCTGGTGGCGGGCGTGCAGGAAAGCGCCCGGCTGCAAGCGATCCACAGTGACTACGCGGGCAAGGTCGCCGACCTCAATATCCCGCAGTTGCTGCTGTCGTTCATCCCCAGCAACCCAGTGGGCGACCTGGCGCGGGCCAAGCCGACTTCGATCATCAGCGTGGTGATCTTCGCCGTATTCGTCGGCCTGGCCGCCCTGCAACTGATCAAGGACGATGCCGAAAAAGGCGAGCGCGCCCTGTCGGCCATCGACACCCTGCAGGCCTGGGTGATGCGCCTGGTACGCGTGGTGATGAAGCTTACCCCCTATGGCGTGCTGGCCTTGATGACCAAGGTGGTGGCCAGCTCCAACCTGGACGACATCCTCAAGTTGGGCAGCTTTGTGGTGGTGTCGTACATCGGCCTGGGGCTGATGTTCGTGGTGCATGCCATCATCCTGGCTGCGACCGGGGTAAGCCCGCTGCGCTTCTTCCGCAAAGTGTGGCCGGTGCTGACGTTCGCCTTCACCAGCCGCTCCAGCGCAGCCAGCATCCCACTGAATATCGAAGCACAGACCCGCCGCCTGGGCGTGCCGCAATCGATCGCCAGCTTCAGCGCCTCGTTCGGCACCACCATTGGCCAGAACGGTTGCGCTGGGCTGTACCCGGCGATGCTGGCGGTGATGGTTGCCCCGGCGGTTGGTATCGACACCTTTGACCCGCTGTGGATCGCGACCCTGGTCGCCATCGTCACCCTGAGCTCGGCCGGGGTTGCCGGGGTTGGCGGCGGTGCCACCTTCGCCGCGCTGATCGTGCTGCCGGCCATGGGCTTGCCGGTCGAGTTGGTGGCGCTGCTGATTTCGGTGGAGCCGCTGATCGATATGGGGCGAACGGCCCTGAACGTGAATGGTTCGATGACGGCTGGGGTGGTTACCAGCCAGCTGTTGAAAGAGACCGACAAAGGTGTGCTGGCCGATGATCAGCATGCAGAGTTGAGCCATAGCTGAGATGGCTAGGGGCTGCATCGCAGCCCCACACTCTCAAACCCTTTCCCAAACGTCGAAATGGTAAGCCGGCCCAGCCCCTTCAGGCGCCTGCGGCTCACTCGATACCCGCCGCCACTGGTGCTCGTCGAACGCCGGGAACCAGGCATCGCCCTCAGGCGATAGCTCCACACGGGTCAGGTACATGCGGCTCACCAGCCCCTTCTCCAGCGCCTGCCCATACAGTTGCGCACCGCCAATCAGCATCAACTCATCGACGCCCTGCTCGCGCGCCCACTGGTCAGCCCGCACCAGCGCAGCTTCCAGTGACGCAAACACCTCGGCGCCAGGCAGTTGCAGCCCCGGCTGGCGGCTGACCACGATATTCAACCGCCCCGGCAATGGCCGGCCCAGCGAGTCCCAGGTCTTGCGCCCCATGATGATGGGCTTGCCCAGGGTCGTGGCCTTGAAGTACTTGAAGTCCCCCGGCAGGTGCCAGGGCATGGAATTGTCGATGCCGATCACGCGGTTCTCGGCGAGGGCCGCGATCAGGCTGAGAGGGAGTGTGCTAGTCATGCTGGCGAGGATAGCAAACCCGCCGTGGGTTATGCTTCTGCCCTGACCTGTGCAATGGAAGACCTTGTGACTGGACCGACGCCACTGGATAAACGCTGGCTCACCGAAGCGGTGCGCCTGCGCGAGGAACACGCCGGCCCCCTGGAAGACCAGGAGGCCAACCGCCGCGCCCGCCAAGTCGGCGGCGACCTGGCGGCCCGTATCGAGACCCGTGCGCTGTTCCTGGCCGAACGCGACGGCATGGCGACTGCCCTGCGGCACTGGAAACAGGGCGCACGCCTGGCACTGCTGGCCCTGCTGATCGTCGCTGCCTTCAGCGGCGCGGGCCTGGCCTTCGCGGCCCTGGGGGACGGCCAACGCCCGGTGAATGTGTTCTGGGCGCTGGGCAGCCTGCTTGGGCTGAACCTGCTGATGTTGCTGGGCTGGGCGATCGGCCTGGGCCTGAGCGGCGAACACGGCGCAGGCCTGGGCCGCCTGTGGCTGTGGCTGAGCGAACGCTTTGCCCGCGATGCCAAGGCCGCGCACCTTGCGCCGGCGCTGCTGGTGCTGCTGCAGCGCCAGCGGCTGAACCGCTGGCTGCTGGGCGTGCTGGTGCACGGCTTGTGGCTGCTGGCGATGAGCACAGCGCTGGGCATGCTCGTGGTCCTGCTGGCTACCCGGCGCTATGGCTTTGTCTGGGAAACCACCCTGCTCGCCGCCGAACCGTTCATCCATCTGACCCAGGCGCTCGGCGCCCTGCCTTCGCTGCTGGGCTTTGCGGTGCCGGACGAAACCCTGATCCGCGCCAGCGGCGACACGCTGCCGGCCCTGGACCTGGCGCGCCAGGCGTGGGCCAGCTGGCTGCTCGGCGTGGTGCTGGTGTATGGCCTGCTGCCGCGCCTGCTGTTGGCCGGGTTGTGCCTGTGGCGCTGGCGCCAGGGCCGCGCGCGCCTGGCGCTGGACCTCAGCCTGCCCGGCTACGCAGCCCTGCGCGAAAGCCTGATGCCCCGCAGCGAACGCATCGGTGTACAGGATGCCGCGCCCGAAACCTTGCCCCACTTCGCTGCCGGCCAACTGGAAAGCGGCAGCAGCGGTGCCCTGCTGGTCGGCCTGGAGCTGGACGACCAGCGCCCCTGGCCGCCCGCCCTGCCCAGGAACGTGACCGATGCCGGTGTGCTCGATAGCCGCGAGTCACGCAACAAGCTGCTCGAACAACTGAGCCGCTTTCCGCCTGCGCGCCTGGCCATCGCCTGCGACCCGCGCCGCTCCCCCGACCGCGGCAGCCTGGCGCTGCTCGCCGAACTGGCACGCAATGCCGGCGCCACCCGTATCTGGTTGCTGCAGGCGGCGCCAGGTCAAGCCCTGGATGCCGAGCGCCTGGGCGACTGGCACGAAGCCCTGGACCGTCTCGGCCTGCCCCACGCCGACACCTCGCCCCTGACCTGGCTGGAGCATGGCCATGACTGAGCCGCTGAAACTGGCCGTGGTCGGCCATACCAACGTTGGCAAGACCTCACTGCTGCGCACCTTGACCCGCGATGTGGGCTTTGGCGAGGTGTCTCACCGCCCCAGCACCACGCGCCATGTGGAAGGGGCGCGCCTGTCGGTGGACGGCGAGCCGTTGCTGGAGCTGTACGATACCCCCGGCCTGGAGGACGCCATTGCCCTGCTCGACTACCTTGAGCGGCTGGAGCGCCCGGGCGAGCGCCTGGACGGCCCGGCCCGTCTGGCGCGCTTCCTTCAGGGCAGCGAGGCGCGCCAGCGCTTCGAGCAGGAGGCCAAGGTGCTGCGCCAGTTGCTGGCCAGCAATGCTGGCCTGTATGTGATCGATGCCCGCGAACCGGTGCTGGCCAAGTACCGCGACGAGCTGGAAGTGCTGGCCAGCTGTGGCAAGCCCCTGCTGCCGGTGCTCAACTTCGTAGCCAGCAGCCAGCACCGCGAGCCCGAATGGCGTGAAGCCCTCGCCCGCCTTGGCTTGCACGCCTTGGTGCGGTTCGACAGCGTGGCGCCGCCGGAAGACGGCGAACGCCGCTTGTACGAAAGCCTGGCCTTGCTGCTGGAAGACGCTCGCCCTGCCCTGCAACGGCTGATCGACGACCAGCAGGCGCAACGCCAGGCCCGCCACCACAGCGGTAAACGCCTGATCGCCGAGCTGCTGCTCGATTGCGCCGCCTGCCGGCGCAGCGTGGTGGCCGAGCCTGCTGCCGAAGCCAAGGCCATCGAAGCGCTGCGCCAGGACGTGCGCCAGCGCGAGCAGCGCTGTGTCGAGGCGCTGCTCAAGCTGTACGCCTTCCGCCGTGAGGACGCCCATGCCAGCGATTTGCCGTTGCTGGACGGGCGCTGGGGCGATGACCTGTTCAACCCCGAGACCTTGAAGCTGCTGGGTGTGCGCCTGGGCAGTGGCGTTGCGGCGGGTGCTGCGGCGGGTGCCGGGGTCGACCTGCTGGTCGGCGGCCTCACCCTTGGCGCCGCCGCCCTGGCCGGGGCCATCGCCGGCGGAGCGCTACAGACGGCACGCAATTATGGGTCGCGGTTGATGGGCAAGCTCAAGGGCCAGCGCGAGCTGACCGTCGACGATACGGTGTTGCGGCTGTTGGCGCTGCGCCAGCAGCAGTTGATGGTGGCCCTGGACAATCGCGGGCATGCGGCGCAAGACAGCATTCGCCTGGGCGAACTGGATGAGAAGGCCTGGCGCGAGGGCAAGTTGCCTGAGGCCTTGATCAAGGCGCGGGCGCATCCGCAATGGTCGACGCTGAACCCAGGGGCACGGGTGAATCAGGCAGAACGGCAGGAGCAGTTGGAGGCGTTGGTTTTGCAGATTTGAGTGTTGTGAGTGGGAGGGAGGTGCATACCTTGAGGGGTGTAGCGCCTCAAGGCATGCACCTCCCAGCCCCTACGCCCTCACTGCTGCGCCACCTTCTCCGATTTGCCGTCATAGCGCTTGCGCCACTCGGCAAGAATCTCGTCGCGGTGCTTCGAAGCCCAGGCAAAGTCGTTCTTGATCAGACGCTGCTCGTAATCCGCTGGCAACTCGGTCTGCGGCTTGGCAATCCCCGGTGCAGCCAGCACCGCGAAGTTCTCCTTGTACAACTCCATCGCCGCGGGGCTGGCCGAGAAGTCAGCCAGCCGCCTGGCCGCATCGGCCTTTGGCGTGCCCTTGATCACTGCCGTCGCCTCGATCTCCCAGCCCAGCCCCTCTTTCGGCAGCACGATGTCCAGCGGCGCCCCCTGGCGCTTGAGCTGCACGGCCGGGTATTCGAACGAGATACCAATCGGGAACTCGCCCGCCGCCGCCAACTTGCACGGCTTGGAACCCGAATGAACGTACTGGCCGATGTTCTGGTGCAAGGCGTCCATATAGGCCCACCCCTGCGGCTCGCCAAAGGTCTGCAGCCAGGCACTGACATCCAGGAAGCCGGTACCGGACGAGGCCGGGTTAGGCATGACGATCTTGCCCTTGTATTCAGGCTTGGCCAGGTCCTGCCAGCTTACCGGCTTGCTCAGGCCCTGCTTTTCGGCCTCGATGGTGTTGAAGCAGATGGTCGCGGCCCAGACGTCCATGCCCACCCACGCCGGCGGGTTGGCGGCGTCGCGGTAGTTCGCCGAAATCTTGCCCAGGTCCTTGGGCGCATAGGCGTCGAGCATGCCGTTCTGGTCGAGGATGGCCAGGCTGGACGCCGCCAAGCCCCAGACCGCATCGGCCTGCGGGCGGTCTTTCTCGGCCAGCAGTTTGGCGGTGATGATGCCGGTGGAGTCGCGTACCCACTTGATCTCGATGTCTGGGTTGGCCTTTTCGAAGGCCTGCTTGTAGGTCTTGAGCTGCTCGGCTTCCAGCGCGGTATAGACCGTCAGCTGGGTCTCGGCGGCCGAAGCCTGTAGGCTGAACACGGCAGAAACGGCAGCGGCAAGTGCAAGGTGCTTGAACATGGTGGGGTTCCTTACAGGTCAGGCGGTCGCGGCGCGTTGGCGCCAGGCTTGGGAGCGGCGCAGCAGGCCGCGCGAGGCTGCGGCCAGCAGCAGTGAAGCGCTGGCACTGGTCAGCAGAATCAGGGTCGACATGGCGGCGGCACCGCCGACGTTGCCCGCGTCGTCCATGTTCAACACGGCGACGGCGGCAAGGATGGTGTCGGGGCTGTATAGGAAGATCGCCGCCGACACGGTGGTCATCGCCGAGACGAACAGGTAGCGAATGATGTCCAGCAGCGCCGGCAGGCAGATCGGCACCGTCACCCGCAGGAAGTGCCGGTACAAGGGCGCCTTGAGCGACAACGCGGCGGCCTCGAACTCGCCGTCGAGCTGGCGCAGGGCGGTGGTGGCGGTCATCTGCGCGGTGGTCAGATAATGGGCGATGGTGCAGATGACCAGCAGCCCCATGCTGCCGTACAGCAAATGCAGCGGGTTGCCGCTGAGGTTGAAGAAGAACACGTAGCCCAGGCCCAGCACCAGGCCCGGCACTGCCATGGGGATGAAGCTGAGCAAGCGCAGCGCCTGGTTGAGCAGGCGTTGGCCCTGGGTCTTCTCCATCAGGTAGGCACCGCTGAAGATCACGACGCTGCCGATCAGCGCCGTGCCGATCGCCATGGTCACGCTGTTGCGGTAGGCCAGCCAGCCGCCACCGGCAGTGTCCTCGAACATGTAGTGCTTGAGCGACAGCGAGAGGTTATAGGGCCAGAACGTGACCAGCGACGAGTACACGGCCATGCCGATCACCAGCAACAGGGCCGCGCAGACCAGCACGACGATGGCCAGGAAGCAGGCATCGCGGCGGCGCGAGGGCTTGGGCTCGAACACTTGCGCACGTCCACTCATGGCCTCGCCCTGGCGTCGGCGCAACCAGGCATCGACGGCAAAACTCAACAGTGCCGGCAGCAGCAAGACCATGCCGATCAGTGCGCCGCGGCCAAACTGCTGCTGGCCCACGACAGCTTTGTAGGCTTCCAGGGCCAGCACCTGATAGTCGCCGCCGACCACGACCGGGACGCCGAAGTCAGTGATGGTCAAGGTGAACACCAGGCAGAAGGCCGCGAACACTGCCTGGCGTGTGGCAGGCCAGGTAATGCTGGAAAACGCCCGCCAAGGCCCGGCCCCCATGCTGGAAGCAGCGTCGAACAGGCGCGCATCGGCCAGTGACAGGGCTGACAGCAGAATCATCAGCGCATGCGGGAAGGTGTAGATGGCCTCGCCCAGCACGATCCCCCAGAAGCCGTAGATGTTGTCGCTCAGCAGCCCGCGCAGCAGGCCCTGGTTGCCGAACAGGTAGACCAGCGCAATGGCCGGCAGCATCGACGGCGCCAGCAGCGGCAGCAACGAGATACCCCGCCACAGGCCCTTGGCCGGGATCAGGGTGCGCTGCAAGGCGTAGGCGAACAGGTACGCCAGCGGTACCACGATGGCGGCAACGGTGAGTGCCACCGACAGGCTATTGCCGAGCAGCCAGTGGAAGCCCTCGCTGGTGAACAGTTCACGCGCTGCCGCCAGGCCGCCACCCTGGCCAGCCTCACCGCTGAAGCCGCGCCAGAAGATCGCCAGCAGCGGCATCAACACGGCCAGCACCAGCAACATCAGCAGCAACCACTTGCCACCGACGACGAACAATCGGTCACCGAGGGCGACGCCACGTTCGGACGCAGCCTTGGCCTGGGCCAGCGGCAGGGACATTGGCGCGGCCATCTCAGGCAAACACCTGCAGGCTCTGCGGTGGCAGCGCCACCCAGATGTCCTGCGAGCCCAGCCGCGGCATGGCCTCGGGGGCCAGTTCGGCCAGCAATGCATGGCCGGGCAGGTCTTTGAGTTCGAAGCTCATGCGGCAGCGGTTGCCGAGGAACGTGATCTCGCGGACCTTGGCCGCAAACAGGTTTTCTTCGTGCACCACCGGGTTGACGGTGATCGCCTCCGGCCGGCAGAACAGCCGGCCGCTGCTGGCTCGCGCCGAGCCGGGGGTCAGGCGCATGCGCATGCCACCGACCTGGGCCTGGTTGTCACTGCTGCGCTGAAACGGCAGCCAGTTACCCTGGCCCACGAACTCGGCCACAAAGGGCGTGGCGGGCTGGTCGTAGATTTCCTGCGGCGTGGCGTACTGCTCGACCTGGCCGTTGTTCATCACCGCGATGCGGTCGGCCATCAGCATGGCCTCGTCCTGGTTGTGGGTGACCATCAAGGTGGTGATACCCAACTGGCGTTGCAGTTGGCGCAGCTCGGTGCACAGGTGCTCGCGAACCCGCGCATCCAGCGCCGACATCGGCTCATCCAGCAGCAACAACGAAGGTGCCGGCGCCAGGGCACGCGCCAGGGCCACACGCTGCTGCTGGCCGCCAGAAAGCTGGCCGGGGTACTTTTTTTCGCTACCGGACAGGCCAACCAGCTGGAGCATTTCAACCACCCGCTGGCGCGCTTGCTCACGGCCACTGCTCATCAGGCCGTAGGCGATGTTGGCTTCGACGGTGAGGTTGGGAAACAGCGCGTAGGACTGGAACAGGATGCCGTAGTCGCGGGCTTGGGGTGGCAGCTCGGAGATGTCGCGCTCACCGATGTACAGCTCGCCGCGGTCCTGGCGTTCGAGGCCGGCGATGCAGCGCAACAACGTGGTCTTGCCGCAACCGGATGGGCCGAGCAGGCACACCAGCTCGCCCGCGGCGATGTCCAGGGAGACATCGTTAAGCGCCGTGAAGGCGCCGAAGCGCTTGTGGATATTGCGCACTTTCATTTGTGCGCCCGAGGTGGCGTGGTTCATGGCAGGGCCTCATCGAAGAGATGGGGCCATGCTAGGAAGGCTGTGCGACGGTTCTGTGGCGTTCAGGCAAAAGCTGGCGATAGTGGTATAGGCAGATTTTGTATCTGCACCACTGACCTAGAACTGTGAACCGGCTACTTCTTGTGCAACCCCCAGAAACGCTGCAGGCAAACGCGCCTGGCGCCGCTCCTTCAGGCAGTACAGGTATTCATGCATCAGCGGCGCCCCCTCCAGCACCAACACCCGTAATTCGGGGTTGTGCGGCACTTCATGTCGGGCGATCACACTGATGCCGATGTTGCGCAGCACCGCCTCACGGATCGACTCGCGGCTGCCGATTTCCAGCAATGTTGCGGCCTTGACGCCCGCCTCCTGCAGCATCTGCTCGGTCAGCTTGCGCGTGGTCGAGCCCTGCTCGCGCATCAACAGGCAATGCCCGGCCACCACGTCGATGGACACCGCCTGGCGATGGGCCAACGGATGGTTACGGTGTACCGCCACCACCAGCGGGTCGGTGCCCAGCACGCGGCGCACCAGGCGTGCATCCTCCAGCAGTTGCGACGAGGCAGCGATATCGACCCGGTAGTCTTCGAGCATTTCCAGCACTTGCTGCGAGTTGCCGATCTCCACCGTCACATCCACCTGGGGCAGGCGCTCACGGAAGATCTTCACCAGGTCGAGAATGTAGTAAGGCGCAGTGGCCGCGATGCGCAGGCTGCCCTGGGCCTGGCCACTGTTGCGCAGTTCGAACTCGATGTCGGCCTCTTGCTGCAGCAGCGCCTTGACCATCGGCAGCAGGCGCACGCCCTCCTCGCTCAGCACCAGGCGCCGCCCGCCACGGTAGAACAGCTCCACCGCGTACTGGGCTTCGAGGTTGCGGATCTGCGTGGTCACCGTGGGCTGGCTGAGCCCGAGCTTCTTCGCCGCCAGGGTGATGCTGCCCAGGCGGGCCACCATGTAGAAGGCTTTGAGCTCGGAACTCTGCATGCACGTCCTCTATTTGCGCAAAAGGCGCAAGCCGTTGAACACCACCAGCAGGCTCACGCCCATGTCGGCAAACACTGCCATCCACAAGGTGGCCATGCCGGCAAAGGTGATCGCCAGGAAAATCGCCTTGATGCCCAGGGCCAGAATGATGTTCTGCCTGAGAATCGCCGCACTTTGGCGCGACAGCCTGACGAAGGCCGGGATTTTGCGCAAGTCGTCGTCCATCAACGCCACATCGGCCGTCTCGATGGCGGTGTCGGTACCAGCAGCGGCCATGGCAAAGCCGATTTCGGCACGGGCCAGGGCCGGCGCATCGTTGATACCGTCGCCGACCATGCCCACCCGATGGCCCTGGCTGTACAGCGCTTCGATGGTCTTGAGCTTGTCGTCCGGCAACAGGTTGCCTTCGGCGCGATCGATGCCGACCTGGGCGGCGATGGCCTCGGCGGTATGGGGATTATCACCGGTCAGCATGACCGTCTTGATACCCAGCTCATGCAGCTCGGCGATGGCCTGGCGACTGCTTTGCTTGACCGTGTCGGCCACGGCGAACAACGCCAGCGGGCCGCTGCGGTCGAGCAGCAAGACCACGGTCTTGCCCTGACGCTCCAGTGCATCCAGCTGCGCCTCCAGCGCCGGCGAGCACAGGCCCAGCTCCTCCACCAGGCGGTGATTACCCAGGTGGTAGACCTCGCCCTCGATCACCCCGCGCACACCACGCCCGGCCAGGGCGGCGAAATCGCCCACCTCGCTCAAGGCCAGCCCTTGTGCCTTGCCGAACTGGGCAATGGCACGCGACACCGGGTGGTCCGAACGCTCACCCAGGCTGGCAGCCAAGGCTTGGGCACGGCCTTCGAACAGAGGCTCCAGCACCTTGGCGTCGGTCTGCACCGGCTTGCCGTGGGTGAGGGTGCCCGTCTTGTCGAGGGCCAGGTAATCCAGCTTGCGCCCGCCCTCCAGATAAACCCCGCCTTTGATCAGGATGCCCTTGCGCGCCGCTGCGGCCAGGCCACTGACGATGGTAACCGGGGTAGAAATGACCAGTGCACACGGGCAGGCCACCACCAGCAGCACCAGCGCACGGTAGACCCAGTCGAACCAGGCGCCAGCCAGGAACAGCGGCGGGATCAGCGCCACGGCCAAGGCCAGGGCAAAGACCACCGGGGTGTAGATACGCGAGAACTGGTCGACGAAGCGTTGGGTGGGCGCACGGGCGCCTTGGGCCTCCTCGACAGCCTTGATGATGCGCGCCAGCGTCGATTGCCCAGCGGCGGCAGTTACGCGGTACTCCAGGGCACCGGCCTGGTTGATGGTGCCGGCGAACAGCTTGTCACCCATGGCCTTTTCCACAGGCAGGCTTTCACCGGTGATCGGCGCCTGATCGACGCTGGATTGCCCGCTGGTGACTTCACCGTCCAGGCCGATGCGCTCACCTGGCCGTACCCGCACCTGGGCACCGATGGCCACCTCACGCACCTCCACTTCACGCCACTGGCCATCGGCCTGCTGTACCGTCGCCATGTCGGGGGTGAGTTGCATCAGGCCGCTGATGGCATTGCGGGCCCGGTCCAGGGAGCGCGCCTCGATCAACTCGGCGACCGTGAACAGCACCATCACCATGGCCGCTTCCGGCCACTGGCCGATCAACACCGCGCCGGTCACGGCAATGCTCATCAAGGCGTTGATGTTGAGGTTGCGGTTTTTCAGGGCGATCCAGCCCTTCTTGTAGGTGCCCAGGCCGCAACCCAGGATTGCCGCCAAGGCCAGCGCGGCCACCAGCCACTCAGGCGCCAGCCCGGTGAAATGCACCACTTCCGCGGCAATGGCGGCAACAGCGGACAACCCCAGCGGCCACCAGCGGGTCTTGCTTGGCGAGGCGCTGGCGGCCGTTGCCGCGTCCCCTTCAATGAGGGGTTCGGCCTTCATGCCCAGGCTGTCGATGGCCCGTTCGATCTCGGCGGTGCCGCCCAGCGTGTGACGCACGCCAAGTACGCGGTTGATCAGGTTGAATTCCAACTGCTCGATGCCCGCCAGCTTGCCCAGCTTGTCCTGGATCAGCGTTTGCTCGGTGGGGCAGTCCATGGCCTCGATACGGAAGCGGCTGAGCTGTGCGTCGCCGCTGGCTTTTTCGCTCAACTGCACCAACGCCGGGGCGGCGGCGCTACCGCAGCAGCTGTGGGCGTGGTGGTCATGCTTGTGGTGGGGGCTGGCAGGCTGGTTCATTGGGTCATCCTTAAAGTGAGCCTGTTGCCAAGTGAACACCCTGTAGCCACTATAGGGTCAAGCCATCCGCTGGAGATTTCGCGATGAAGATTGGAGAACTGGCAAAAGCCACCGATTGTGCCGTGGAAACCATCCGCTATTACGAGCGTGAGCAGCTGTTGCCAGAGCCGGCGCGCACCGACGGCAATTACCGGCTCTACACCCAAGCCCACGTCGAGCGGCTGACCTTTATCCGCAACTGCCGCACCCTGGACATGACCCTGGACGAGATCCGCAGCCTGCTACGCCTGCGCGACAGCCCCGAAGGGTCGTGCGGCAGCGTCAATGCGTTGATCGATGAGCATATCGCCCATGTGCAGGCGCGGATCGATGGGTTGGTGGCGTTGCAGGAGCAGTTGATGGAACTGCGGCAGCGGTGCAATGCGCAAGGGAATGAGTGCGCGATCTTGCAGCAACTGGAGGTGAACGGGGCGGTATCGTTGCCGGAAGGTGAGCATTCGCATGTGGGACGAAGCCACGGGCATTGAGCATGCTGGGGGTGCTTTGCCCCCCAGCAATTGCGAAGGTTAAACCGCCATCGGCGCCGTCATCGGCGCATGGTGCTCATACCCTTCCAGGCTGAAATCACTCGGCTCGATCTGCTCCAGCCACTGCGGCTCATACTTGCCGGTCTCGGCAAACGCTGGCACGCGGTCGCTGATCACCAGCTTCGGCGCTTGCAGCGGCTCGCGTTTGAGCTGTTCGTTGAGCATGTCCAGGTGGTTCTCATACACATGGGCATCGCCAATGAAATACGTGAACCAGCGCGGCGTGTAGCCGGTCAGGCGGCCGAACAGCGACAGCAAAGCCGCGCCCTCGGTGAGGTTGAACGGCGTGCCCAGGCCCAGGTCGTTGGAGCGAATGTACAGGGTCAGGGAAATTTCCCGAGTCTCGGCATTCGGGTGGAACTGGTACAGCAGGTGGCACGGCGGCAGGGCCATTTCATCCAGCTGGGCGCAGTTCCAGCCGTGGAACAGGATGCGCCGGCTGCCCGGGTCGTTGGCGATGGTGTCCAGGCACTGGCGCACCTGGTCGATGGCCTTGTACAGGATGACAAAGGCCTGGCCGTCTTCCTCGTCCTGGGCAATCTTGCGGAACCCCTGCTTTTCAGCCATTTCGATGGCCGCCGGGTTGCTCAGCGGTACACGCTTGTAGCCCGGCCACTGGCGCCACTGAACGCCGTAGATCTCACCCAGGTCGTCATGCCCCTGGCGGAACGGGTTGGCCAGCCACTGGGCGTTTTCGTTGGCGTTCTGGTCCCAGACCTTGCAGCCCAGGTCGCGGAATTCACCGGCGTTCTTCACGCCACGCAGAAAACCGACCATCTCGCCGATGGCCGACTTGAACGCCAGCTTGCGCGTGGTGATGGCCGGAAAGCCCTTCTGCAGGTCGAAGCGCAGCATGGCGCCCGGCAGGCTGATGGTGCGGATGCCGGTGCGGTTTTCCTGCAGGGTGCCGTTTTCGATGACGTCACGGACCAGGTCAAGATACTGTTTCATGGCTTACCTGTAGCAAGAACGGCAGGGGGATCGCCCCTGCCGTCGGGAATCAGATGGCGGGTGTCGCCGTGGGTTTGCGATTATAAGCCCACCAGATCAATCCGAGGCCGGCCAGAATCATCGGGATGCAGAGTATCTGACCCATGGTCAGCCAGCCCCAGGCGATGTAGCCCAGCTGGGCATCGGGTACCCGGACGAATTCGACGATGAAGCGGAAGATGCCGTAGAACAGCGCGAACATCCCGGAGACCGCCATGGTTGGCCGCGGCTTGCGCGAATACAGCCAGAGAATCAGGAACAGCGCCACGCCTTCCAGGGCGAACTGGTACAGCTGCGACGGGTGGCGTGGCAGTTGCTCAGGGTCGCTGAACGGCGGGAACACCATTGCCCACGGCACGTCGGTGGCCTTGCCCCACAGCTCGGCATTGATGAAGTTGCCGATACGCCCGGCGCCCAGGCCGATCGGTACCATCGGCGCGACGAAGTCCATCAGCTCGAAGAAGGTCTTGTTGTTGCGCTTGCCGAACCACAACGCCGCCAGCATCACGCCGATGAAGCCGCCATGGAACGACATGCCGCCCTTCCACACCTCGAAAATCAGCGTCGGGTTGGCCAGGTAGGCGTGCAGGTCATAGAACAGCACGTAGCCCAGGCGACCGCCGACGATCACCCCCATCGACAACCAGAACACCAGGTCGGACAGCTTTTCACGGGACCAGGTGGGGTCGAAGCGGTTCAGCCGACGCGAGGCGAGCAGCCAGGCGCCGCCAATACCGACCAGGTACATCAGGCCGTACCAGTGGATTTTCAGTGGCCCGAGGGCCACGGCCACGGGGTCTATCTGCGGGTAAGGCAGCATGGATATTCCTCTAGTTTCAAATCAGCGAGCTAAATCAAAAAGCTGAGGCCGACGCAGAACAGCAACGCGGCGAACAGACGCTTGAGCAGGCGTGGCGACAGCTTGTGCGCCAGGCGCGCGCCGAAGCGGGCGAAAAACATGCTGGTCACGGCGATGCCGAGCAGCGCTGGCAGGTACACGTAACCCAGGCTGTGCGCCGGCAGGTGCTGTTGGTGCCAGCCCAGCCACATGAAGCTCAGGGCACTGGCCAGGGCAATCGGCAGGCCACAGGCCGAGGACGTTGCCACCGCCTGCTGCATGGGCAGGCTGCGCCAGGTCAGGAACGGCACGGTCAACGAGCCGCCACCGATACCGAAGATCGCCGAAGCCCAGCCAATCACCCCGCCTGCTGCGGTCAGCGCGGGCTTGCCAGGGATGCCGCGGCTGGCCTTGGGCTTGAGGTCCAGGGCCATTTGCGCGGCGATGATCAGGGCGAACACACCGATGATCTTCTGCAGCAGCGGGCCCTGGATCAAGGATGCGGTCTTGGCGCCGACGCCGGCGCCGAGCAGGATGCCCACGGTCATCCAGGCGAAGATCGGCCATTGCACCGCTCCACGGCGATGGTGCTCGAGCACCGCATTGATCGAGGTGAAAATGATGGTTGCCAACGAAGTGCCGACTGCCAGGTGGGTCAATACCGAAGGGTCGAAGCCCTGCAAGGTGAAGCTGAACACCAGTACCGGCACGATGATGATGCCACCGCCCACGCCGAACAGCCCGGCCAGCACGCCAGCGCATGCGCCTAACAGCAGATAGAGTACGAACTCCATTCGTTGCCCCTGAGCAAATCAATCCGGCATGGTAACGGAAGCCGGGCTCGAGGCTCTAGTGAACTTCGTGACAGGATGGATCAGCACCGCCGCAGTGGGTACAGTGGCACAAAACACAGAGGCCCAACCGATGTGCCTGATCGTATTCGCCTGGCGGCCGGGGCATGCCCTGCCGCTGATCGTGGCGGCCAACCGCGACGAGTTCTATGCCCGCCCCACGCAGGCCCTGGCGGCCTGGGAGGATGCGCCTGGGGTGTATGCCGGACGTGACCTGGAGGCCGGCGGCACGTGGCTCGGCGTGGGGCCCCAGGGGCGCTTCGCTGCGCTGACCAACATTCGCGACCCTGGGCAGGCGCTTGGCGTGCGTTCCCGTGGGGAGCTGGTGGCGGCGTTTCTGCAGGGTGAGCTTGGCGTTGAAGCGTATCTGGACCAGGTGGCCAGCCGCAGCAGCCAGTATTCGGGGTTCAACCTGCTGGTGGGCGATGGTACGCAGTTGGGGTATCTGCACGCTCGAGACGCGGCGCCGCGTTTGCTGGAGGCTGGGGTGTACGGGCTTTCCAATGCCGGGCTGGATACGCCGTGGCCCAAGCTGGTCAAGGCGCGCGACGGCCTGGAACGGTTGCTGGGCTCAGCTGACCCGCAGCGTTTGCTGGCGTTGCTGGCCGATGGCGAGACGGCGCCTGAGGCTGAGCTGCCGGAGACTGGCGTGGGGGTAGCGACCGAGAAGCTGCTGTCGAGTGTGTTTATTGCCAGCCAGAATTATGGAACGCGGGCCAGTACGGTGCTGATCGTGGATGATCAGGGTGAAAGGCGGCTTATCGAACGCAGTTTCGGGCCGTTTGGGGGGCATTTGGGGGAAGTTGAGGTAATGGTCTGATAGAAGTGTTTCGGCAGTACCGGCCCCTTCGCGGGGCAGGTATCAAAGGGTCTTGTTGGCCCCAGGCCCGATCATCCGCGCCAGCCCAAGGTTCTTCAACGCCAGCTGCAACGAGCTGTGGATAACCTGCGGGTTGTCATGGCTCATGGCATCGGTCAGCAGTTCCTTGGCCTTGCTCATGTTGATCTGGCGCAGCATCCACTTCACCTTGGGCAGGTTGGTGGCGTTCATCGACAGGCTGTCGAAGCCCATGGCCATCAACAGTACCGCCGCCGCCGGGTCACCGGCCATCTCACCGCAGATGCTCACCGGCTTGCCCTCGCCGTGGGCATCGCGCACCACGGTATTGAGCGCCTGCAGCACCGCCGGGTGCAGGTAGTCGTACAGGTCGGCGACCCGTGGGTTGTTGCGGTCGACTGCCAGCAGGTATTGGGTCAGGTCGTTGGAACCGACCGACAGGAAGTCGACCTGCCGCGCCAGCTCCTTGGTCTGGTACACCGCCGCGGGGATTTCGACCATCACCCCAACCGGCGGCATCGGCACATCGGTGCCTTCGTCACGCACCTCGCCCCAGGCGCGGTGAATCAGGTGCAGGGCTTCTTCCAGCTCATGGATGCCGGAAATCATCGGCAGCAGGATACGCAGGTTGTTCAGGCCTTCGCTGGCCTTGAGCATCGCGCGGGTCTGGACCAGGAAGATTTCCGGGTGGTCGAGGGTGACGCGGATGCCGCGCCAACCCAGGAAGGGGTTTTCTTCCTTGATCGGGAAGTAGGACAGCGCCTTGTCCCCGCCGATATCCAGGGTACGCATGGTCACCGGCAGCGGGTGAAAGGCCGCCAGTTGCTCACGGTAGATCGCCAGCTGCTCTTTCTCGCTGGGGAAGCGCTGATTAATCATGAACGGCACTTCGGTGCGGTACAGGCCTACCCCTTCGGCGCCACGCTGCTGGGCACGTGCGACGTCGGCCAGCAGGCCGGTGTTGACCCACAGCGGCATACGGTGGCCGTCGGGGGTAATGCAAGGCAGCTCACGCAGTGCATCCAGGCCCTGCGCCAGCTGGCGCTCCTCCTCGACCACTTCGCTGTACTGCTTGCGCAGCACGTCGCTGGGGTTGGTGAACACCTCACCCTTGTAACCGTCGACGATCAGCTCGATGCCGTCGACCTTCGAATACGGCAGGTCGACCAGGCCCATCACCGTGGGGATACCCATGGCACGGGCCAGGATAGCGACGTGGGAGTTGCCCGAGCCCAGTACCGAAACCAGGCCGACCAGCTTGCCTTCAGGCACTTCGCCGAGCATCGCCGGGGTCAGTTCTTCGCTGACCAGGATGGTGTTGTCGGCGTACACCAGCGACTGCGAGCGTGCCTCCTGCAGGTAGGCCAGCAGTCGGCGGCCAAGGTCCTTGACGTCCGAAGCCCGCTCACGCAGGTAGTCGTCGTCCATCAGTTCGAAGCGGTTGACGTGTTCGCCGACCACCTGGCGCAACGCGCCCTGGGCCCACTGGCCGGTCTTGATGACCTCGGTCACTTCGCCACCCAGGGCGGCGTCCTCGAGCATCATCAGGTACACGTCGAACAAGGCGCGCTCTTCGGGGCGCAGCTGGGTGGCCAGCTTTGCCGACAGCTTGCGCATGTCGGCGCGCACGCCTTCAAGGGCGTTCTGGAACAGCTTGAGTTCAGCGTCGATGTCTTCGACGGTCTTGTCCGGCACCACTTCGAGGTCGGCCGGCGGCAGCATCACCACCGCACGCCCCACGGCAGCGCCTGGCGAGCCCGGCACACCGACGAAGCGAGCTTCCTGGATGCCCTTGCCCTGGCGGCCCAGGCCACGAATCGAGCCAGTCGCCTCGGCATGGGCGATAACCCCGGCGAGCTGGGCGCTCATGGTGACCAGGAAGGCTTCTTCGCCCTCATCGAACTGGCGGCGCTCCTTCTGCTGGATGACCAATACCCCAACCACACGACGGTGGTGAATGATCGGCGCACCCAGGAAGGAGGCGAATTTTTCTTCACCGGTTTCGGCAAAGTAGCGATAACGCGGGTGATCGGCGGCGTTTTCCAGGTTCAGCGGCTCTTCCCGGGTACCGACCAGGCCGACCAGGCCCTCGTTGGGGGCCATGCTGACCTTGCCGATCGAACGCTTGTTCAGGCCCTCGGAGGCCATCAGCACGAAGCGGTTGGTTTCCGGGTCGAGCAGATAGACCGAGCAGACCTGGCTGCCCATGGCCTCCTTGACGCGCAAGACAATGATCCCCAACGCCGTCTTGAGATCTTTGGCGGAGTTCACTTCCTGGACGATCTTGCGCAGCGTATTGAGCATGGCTCGGGGTCGAACTCCGTCGTCAGTCGCGCGTCAGCAGACGCGGTGCTAGCTCTTTCAGGGCGCGACGGTAGACCTCGCGCTTGAATGTCACAACCTGGCCCAGCGGGTACCAATAGCTGACCCAGCGCCAGCCGTCGAACTCCGGCTTGCCCGTCAGGTCCATCCGTACCCTTTGTTCATTGCTGACCAGACGCAGCAGAAACCACTTCTGTTTCTGGCCGATGCACAGCGGCTGGCTGTGCGTACGCACCAGACGCTGGGGTAAACGATAACGCAACCAGCCGCGGGTGCAGGCAAGAATTTCCACATCATCGCGTTCAAGGCCAACTTCTTCGTTCAGCTCGCGGTACAGGGCATCTTCCGGCGTCTCGTCAGGGTTGATACCACCCTGGGGGAATTGCCAGGCATCCTGGTTGATCCGTCGAGCCCATAGCACCTGCCCGGCATCATTCGTGAGAATGATCCCGACATTGGGGCGAAAACCATCCGGGTCGATCACGGCAGCAACCTCGCAAACGCATGTCACCGCATTGTTCCACAAAGCCTGCGAGCGCAGCAACGCGCCCGCCAAGCTTATGTGCAGCGAGGTGAAAACTCCGTATTCTGCGGGCCTACCCTGTGGCTGATGCGAGTGAACGCGATGCGCCTGGCTTTATTCGACCTGGACAATACCCTCCTCGGTGGCGACAGCGACCATGCCTGGGGTGACTATCTGTGCGAACGCGGCATCCTCGACCCGGTTGCCTACAAACAACGCAACGATGCCTTCTACCAGGACTACCTGCACGGCACCCTGGACCTGCAGGCCTACCTGGCCTTTTCCATGGAGATTCTCGCGGCAACGCCTACGGCCCAGCTCGACGCGTGGCACCGCGATTTCATGCGCGACTGCATCGAGCCGATCATCCTGCCCAAGGCCCTGGCATTGCTGCAGCAGCACCGCGAAGCGGGCGACAAACTGGTAATCATCACTGCCACCAACCGTTTCGTGACCGCGCCGATTGCCCGCCGTCTGGGCGTGCGCACCCTGCTGGCGACCGAATGCGAAACCCGTGATGGCCGGTTTACCGGGCGCAGTACCGATATACCGTGTTTCCGTGAAGGCAAGGTGACGAGGTTGCAGCGCTGGATGCTGGAAAACGACTATGACCTGGCAGACAGCTATTTCTATAGCGATTCGATGAATGACTTGCCGTTGCTGCAGCAGGTGACTCACCCGGTGGCAGTGGACCCGGACCCTAACCTGCAGGCGGAGGCGCAGCAGCGCGGGTGGCCGGTAATTTCGCTGAGGGATTGATGTTTTTCTGTGTCGGCCGCTTGGCGGATACCTGCGAAGCGGCCGGCAGCTTCAGACCGGCTTGGCGCCCATCAGCCCGGCAATCGACAGGAAGCACACCCCGCTGAACACCGCCAAGGCCAAGGTAAACCGCAACCCCACCACCTCTGCCTTGCGCAGCCGGTTCAAGCGCACCAGCAACCACCACACCGCCAATGCCCCGAAGGTATAGATGACGCTGGAGGCCAGCACCCAGGTCTGCCCCAGCGGCCAGCCTACCAGGTGCACCAGCCACCAGCCCGTGAACGGCATGCTCACCAGGCACAGGCCCATGACCAGCCAGACGAACACCAGCGGCCGCCGCAGCAATTTGCCGTAAGCCTCGCCATCGCCCAGCCTGCGGGCGCGAACCGTCCAGATCGCCAGGCCCAGCGCGCCCAGAAGCAGCAGCGCGGTGGCGAGGATGTGCAAGGTTTTGAGTGTGGTCAGGTGTTCCATGTTTCGATTTTCCTTGTGCAGGCCGTCAGCCCCAGCTTAGCCGCTCAGCCCAGAAACAGCCGGTAAGCCGGGTTCTCGGTCTCGTCCCAATACGGGTAGCCGATTTTCGCCAAGGCCGCCGGCACCAGGTGGCGCTCGTCCTCTGGCACCTGCAGCCCCGCCACCACACGCCCGTCGGCCGCGCCGTGGTTACGGTAGTGGAACATCGAGATATTCCAGCGCCCGCCCAGTTTGTTGAGGAAGTTGAACAACGCACCCGGACGCTCCGGGAACTCGAAGCGCAGCACGATCTCATCACTGGCACCGGCCGAATGGCCACCGACCATGTGCCGGATGTGCAGCTTGGCCAGTTCGTTGTCGGTCAGGTCGGTGACCGGGAAGCCCTGCTCGATCAACTGCTGCACCAGCACCGCGCGCGGGTCGTTGTCCGGGTGGGTTTGCACGCCGACGAAGATATGCGCCTCGTCGGAGGTGTGCTTGCGGTAGTTGAATTCGGTGATCTGGCGTTTGCCGATCGCTTCGCAGAAGGCCTTGAAGCTGCCAGGGCGCTCGGGGATGGTGACGGCGATGATCGCCTCGCGCTTCTCGCCCAGTTCGGCCCGCTCGGCCACATGGCGCAGGCGATCGAAGTTCACGTTGGCGCCCGAATCGATGGCGACCAGGGTCTGGCCGGTCACGCCGTACAGCTCGACATACTTCTTGATGCCGGCAACACCCAGCGCCCCGGCAGGCTCGGTGATCGAGCGGGTATCGTCGTAGATATCCTTGATTGCTGCGCAGATCTCATCAGTACTGACGGTAACCACCTCATCCACGTGCAGGCGGCAAATATCGAACGTGTGCTGGCCGATCTGCGCCACCGCCACACCGTCGGCGAACAGCCCGACCTGCGGCAGCACCACGCGCTCGCCCGCAGCCATGGCGGCCTGCAAGCAGTTGGAGTCGTCCGGCTCGACGCCGATCACCTTGATTTCCGGGCGCAGGTACTTCACGTAGGCAGCGATACCGGCGATCAGGCCGCCGCCACCGACCGGCACGAAGATCGCGTCCAGCCGGCCTGGGTGCTGACGCAGGATTTCCATGGCCACGGTGCCCTGGCCGGCGATGGTGTGCGGGTCATCATAAGGGTGGATATAGACGAAGCCCTTTTCGTCGACCAGCTTCAGCGAGTAGGCCAGCGCCTCGGGGAACGAGTCGCCATGCAGCACCACCTTGCCGCCACGCGAACGCACGCCTTCGATCTTGATCTCCGGGGTGGTCTTGGGCATCACGATCGTGGCCTTGATACCCAGCTCGCGGGCCGCCAGGGCCAGGCCCTGGGCATGGTTGCCGGCCGAAGCGGTGACCACACCGCGGGCCAGTTCTTCCGGGCTCAATTGCGCCAGCTTGTTGTACGCCCCACGGATCTTGAACGAGAACACCGGTTGCAGGTCTTCACGCTTGAGCAAAATCTGGTTGCCCAGGCGCTTGCTCAGCTGCCCGGCGCTTTGCAGCGGGGTTTCGACAGCGACGTCGTAGACGCGCGAGGTGAGGATCTTCTTGACGTACTGTTCGAGCATCGGGAAAGCATCACTGGCCGCAGGACAAGGGCTGCGAGTCTACCCCAGCGCTACGTCGGGCGACCACAGCAAAGCCGCGCAAGCCGTTATACTAAGCCCCTTTGAAACCTCCCCCGCCCCTCTCGGAGCCCGCATGACCCAGGACCAACTCAAACAGGCCGTCGCCCAGGCCGCTGTCGACTTCATTCTGCCCAAGCTGGATGAAAAGAGCGTTGTCGGCGTCGGTACCGGTTCGACCGCCAACTTCTTCATCGACGCCCTGGCTCAGCACAAGACCGCCTTCGATGGCGCGGTCGCCAGCTCCGAGGCCACTGCCCAGCGTCTGAAGGGCCATGGCATCCCGGTCTACGAGCTGAACAGCGTCAGCGAGCTGGAGTTCTATGTCGACGGTGCCGACGAGAGCGACGCGCACCTGAACCTGATCAAAGGCGGTGGCGCGGCCCTGACCCGCGAGAAGATCGTCGCGGCCGTGGCCAAGACCTTCATCTGCATCGCCGATGCCAGCAAGCTGGTGCCGGTGCTGGGCGCCTTCCCGCTGCCGGTCGAAGTGATCCCGATGGCCCGCAGCCACGTGGCGCGCCAGCTGGTCAAACTGGGCGGTGACCCGGTGTACCGTGAAGGCGTGCTGACCGACAACGGCAACGTGATCCTGGATGTGTACAACCTGCAGATCACCAACCCGGTCGAGCTGGAAGCGCAGATCAATGCGATCGTCGGCGTGGTCACCAACGGCCTGTTCGCGGCACGTCCGGCAGACCTGCTGCTACTGGGCACCGCTGAAGGCGTGCAGAGCCTGAAGGCCGAGTAACCGCTCCTTCGCGGGGCAAGTCGGATCGCCGAACCGCCGCGCCCATAGATCCCCGCCTTTTCAATCCAGCGGGGGCGTCTGTGGGGCGGGCTTTGCCCCGCGAAGCGGCCCTCAAGGCCATTCAATCTGCCGGCTGTTTGAACACATAGAACAGGTTCGGCTCACTGACCAGGTAAATGGTCCCGGCTTCGTCCATGGCGATCCCTTCCGCCTGCGGCACCGTCTGTTTCAACCCCTGGTACCCCTTGCGCAACGACAGGGTGCTCAGCGGCCTGCCCTTCACGTCGAGCTCCAGCACCAGCCGCGATTCGTCCGACAACGCCAGCAGGTGGCCGCTGCGTTCATCGAACTGCAAACTGGACAGATCCCGTACGAACAAACGCGAATCACGCTTGCGATCCTGCACCACATTCACGGCATAAGGCTGCTCGGGGTTTTCATGCGGGAAGCCATGCACTTCGTAGATCAGCATCGGGTCACGCTCCTTGGCCACGAACAAGCGCTTACCGGCCGAGTCGTAAGCCAACCCCTCGAAGCCCTTGTTGCCGTTCAGGCCAATGCCCAGGGTCAACTGCTCGGCATCGCCGGCATCGAGGAACAGCGTGTCGTCATCAAGGCGCACGCGAATCAGCCGCTGCTGGCGTTCATCGGTGATCACATAGCTGTTGGGCCCCACGTACTCCACCGCTTCCGGGTCGCCGAAGCCGGTCAGCGGCACCCGCCGCAGGATGCGGCCGTCCAGCGACAGCTCGATCAGCTCCGAGCGTGCATTGGTGACGGTGAACAGGGTCTTGCGGTCGGGGTCGTAGGTCAGGGCCGAAATGTCGTCATCCAGCCCCTCGACAGGCTGCGCCTCGACCACTACCCGATAGCGGTCCAGGCCAATGCCTTGTTCGGCAGGCTGCCACCAGGTCTTGAGGTTGAACCAGCCCCGCTCGAACAAGCGAAACTCTTGCCCGGCCCAACCGAGCAAGAGCAGGCCAATGAAGGCCGGGATCAGTGACAGGCGAAGAAAACGACGCATTTGAGGCAGACTCGACGAAGGGGTGACGAATCTAACCACGAACAACTGAACTAAAGCTTAATGCCATCATCCGAAAAATCAGATGATCGTGTCAGTTTTTCTTGAAACGATAGAAAAGCGCCGGCTCGCTGACCATGTACAGGTTGCCCTTGTCGTCCATGGCCACGCCTTCGGCACGCGGAATGGTGTCTTCAAGGCCGTTGAAACCACCCAGCAAGGTCATGAAGCTCACTTGCTGGCCCTGCTCATCCAGCTCCAGCAACATGTTGGAGTCTGCCGACAGCACCAGCAGGTGCCCGGTACGCGGGTCCACGCCAAGGGCCGAAAGGTTGCGCAGGTCAAGTTCATCACTGGGCAGCGGCTGTTTGTCGCCCTTGAGCGGGCTCCGGCCATCGGTACTCCAGGTGTATAGCTTGGGCGGGCGCTCTTCGCCGATCACCAGGCGTTGGCGCAAAGGGTCCCAGGCCACAGCTTCGAAGCCCTTGTTGCTCTTCACCGACTTGCCCAGGTCGTAGCTTGGGAAATCGCCGTGGTTGAGCGCTGTGGTGTGCGCATCCACCTTGACCACGGTCAGGTCGTGCAGCCGCTCGTCGACGATCGCCAGGTGCCCACCCTCCATCACCGCCACCCCTTCCGGGTTGTTCCAGCCGTGCAGCGGGATCTGGCGCAGCACATTGCCGTCCAGGCTCAGCTCGACCAGGAACGGGTTCTTGCCCATGACGGCGAACAGGGTGCGGGTTTGCGGGTTGAAGGCGATGTCCGAGGCTTCGTCATCGTCCATGCCCGGCAGAGGTTTGGCGTCGATATCGACCTGGTAGGCCGGCAACCACACGCTCTCGCTCTGCTCGGCCGTGCTTTCAAAGCTTTCCTGGACCCACAGCGCCCCGCGGTCATCCCAGTGCATGGCCACGGCGACGCCATAGCCGATGACCGCAGCAACTGCCAGGCCAAAGGGCCAGCGCAGGTAGAAGCGTCGCTTGGGCTTTGCAGAAACGGGGGCGCCGGAAGGCAATGCCATGCAGAGTTATCCTGGGTGAATGGGCGAAGGTTTGCGCATTATCCAGATGCCGTGTGAAAAAACGGTAAAAACCCGCCAGATTACATCGGTGTGTGTAGGAGCGGCCTTGCCGGGGCGCCGGACCGGTCGGAAAGGGGTGCGAAGCAGCCCCGGGATATTGGCGGCGACGCTGAAATCGAGGGGCCGCTTTGCGGCCCGTTCGCGACGCAAGGCCGCTCCTACACAAGGCGGTGCCAGGTTAGAGCACCCGGCTTTCGAAGCGGCTGACACCCGGCAGTTCCAGCACCAGCTCATCACCGACATTGAACGGGCCTACGCCAGCGGGTGTACCGGTCAGAATCACGTCACCGGCCTGCAGCGAGAAATGCGCAGCGATGTGCTGGATGATCGGCACGATCGGGTTGAGCATCATCGCGCTGGTGCCGTCCTGCACCACTTCGCCATTGAGGGTCAGGCGCACCGGGATGTCGGTCACGTCCTCGAAACTGGACGCCGAAACGAACGGCGGCAGCACGCAGGCGCCGTCGAAGCTCTTGCTCAGCTCCCACGGCAGGCCCTTTTCCTTGAGCTTGGCCTGCACGTCGCGCAGGGTCAGGTCGAGCGCCGGGGCGAAACCGGAGATGGCGTCGAGCACCTCCTCTTCGGTCGGCCGGGTGGACAGCGGCTTGCCAATCAGCACGGCGATCTCGGCCTCGTAGTGCACGACACCACGGTCGGTCGGGATCTTGAAACCACCTTCCAGCGGCACCACGCAGCTACCCGGCTTGATGAACAGCAACGGCTCGCTGGGGATGGGGTTGTCCAGTTCCTTGGCATGCTCGGCATAGTTGCGGCCGATGCACACCACCTTGCCCATCGGGAAGTGAATGCGCGTGCCGTCTACGTACTGGTGCTGGTAACTCATGGCCGACTCCTCTGGATACTGCTTTTTATACGGGTGCGAAGATCTTACCCGGATTCATGATGCCGTTAGGGTCGAAGACGGCCTTTATTGCCTTCATGCAGGCGATTTCTTCGGGCGAGCGGCTGTAGCCCAGGTAGTCGCGCTTGGTCATGCCCACACCATGCTCGGCGGAGATCGAGCCGTTGTAGCGCTGGACGATTTCGAACACCCACTTGTTGACCTTGGCGCACGAGGCAAAGAAGTCATCCTTGCTCATGGCGTCGGGCTTGAGGATGTTCAGGTGCAGGTTGCCGTCGCCGATATGGCCGTACCAGACCACTTCGTAGTCCGGATAATGCTCTGCGACGATGGCGTCGATATCACGCAGGAACGCGGGCACTTTCGACACAGTGACGGAAATGTCGTTCTTGTACGGTGTCCAGTGCGAGATGGTTTCGGACAAGTACTCGCGCAGCTTCCACAGGTTTTTAAGCTGGGTTTCGCTCTGGCTCATCACCCCGTCCAGCACCCAGCCTTGCTCGACGCAGTGCTCGAAGGTAGCCAAGGCTTCGTTGGCGACCTCCTCGGTACTGGCCTCGAACTCCAGCAGCGCATAGAACGGGCAATCGGTCTCGAACGGCGCCGGCACGTCGCCACGGCCCATGATCTTGGCCAGGCCCTTGTCGGAGAAGAACTCGAAGGCGGTCAGGTCGAGCTTGCCCTGGAAGGCATGCAGCACCGGCATGATCGAGTCGAAGTCCGGCGTGCCCAGCACCATGGCGGTTAGGTTGCGCGGGGCGCGGTCCAGGCGCATGGTCGCCTCGACCACGAAGCCCAGCGTGCCCTCGGCGCCAATGAACAGCTGGCGCAGGTCGTAGCCGGTGGCGTTCTTGATCAGGTCCTTGTTCAGTTCCAGCAGCTCGCCCTTGCCGGTGACCACTTTCAGCCCGGCCACCCAGTTGCGGGTCATGCCGTAACGAATGACCTTGATCCCGCCGGCATTGGTACCGATGTTGCCGCCAATCTGGCTGGAGCCGCTGGAGGCGAAGTCCACCGGGTAATACAGGCCCTGTTCTTCGGCATAGGCCTGCAGCTGCCGAGTGATCACCCCTGGCTGGCAGACCACGGTGCGGTCGAAGGCATTGAAATCGAGAATCTGGTTCATGTAGTCGAAGGCGACCACGACTTCACCATTGGCGGCCACTGCGCCACCGGAAAGCCCGGTGCGCCCACCAGATGGCACCAAGGCCACCTTGTGCGCATTGGCCCAGCGCACAATCGCCTGCACTTGCTCGACAGTCTTGGGCAACACAATGGCAGTCGGCGCGGGCGGGTAATGCTTGGTCCAGTCCTTGCCATAGGCTTCGAGGGAAGCCGCGTCGGTCAGGACCTTGCCAGGGTCGACAAGGGTCATCAGTTCATCAATAACAGCGGGATGGTTCATCGCTGGAACTCTCGACTTATTCATAGTCACCCTGAGCACTCTTCACCTGTCGGGATAAGCTCAGATTGTGTCGCGTATGCTAGCATAGCCCTCCCGCTGTTCATGCTAAGGCCGATGCCGCGCCTAGCATCACCCCTCGCCATTTTTTCTCCGGGATACAGGTTTACGCAGATGAGCAAGACTTCTCTCGACAAGAGCAAGATCAGGTTCCTTCTTCTTGAAGGTGTGCACCAGAACGCGGTCGATACCCTCAAGGCTGCCGGCTACACCAACATCGAATACCTCACTGGTTCGTTGCCGGAAGCCGAGCTGAAGGAAAAGATCGCCGATGCCCACTTCATCGGCATCCGTTCGCGCACGCAACTGACCGAAGAGATCTTCGACTGCGCGAAGAAGCTGGTCGCGGTTGGCTGCTTCTGCATCGGTACCAACCAGGTCGACCTGGAAGCGGCCCGCGAGCGCGGTATCGCCGTGTTCAACGCACCGTACTCCAACACCCGTTCGGTGGCCGAGCTGGTGCTGGCCGAAGCCATCCTGTTGCTGCGCGGCATCCCTGAGAAGAACGCTTCCTGCCACCGTGGCGGCTGGATCAAGAGCGCGGCCAATTCCTTCGAGATCCGCGGCAAAAAGCTGGGCATCGTCGGCTACGGCTCGATCGGCACCCAACTGTCGGTCCTGGCCGAGAACCTGGGCATGCAGGTCTACTTCTTCGACCCGCTGACCAAGCTGCCGCTGGGCAACGCTGTACAGGTCGCCAGCCTGCACGAGCTGCTGGGCCTGGCCGATATCGTGTCGCTGCACGTGCCTGAGCTGCCATCCACCCAGTGGATGATCGGCGAGAAGGAAATCCGCGCGATGAAGAAGGGTTCGATCCTGATCAACGCCGCCCGCGGCACCGTGGTCGAGCTGGATCACCTGGCCGCCGCGATCAAGGACAAGCACCTGATCGGCGCCGCCATCGACGTATTCCCGGTCGAGCCGCGCTCCAACGACGAAGAGTTCGAAAGCCCGCTGCGCGGCCTGGACAACGTGATCCTGACCCCGCACATCGGTGGTTCCACCGCAGAGGCCCAGGCCAACATCGGCCTGGAAGTTGCCGAGAAGCTGGTCAAGTACAGCGACAACGGTACTTCGGTGTCTTCGGTCAACTTCCCGGAAGTTGCCCTGCCGGCGCACCCAGGCAAACACCGCCTGCTGCACATCCACGAAAACATCCCAGGCGTGCTCAGCGAGATCAACAAGGTCTTCGCCGAGAACGGCATCAACATCTCCGGTCAGTTCCTGCAGACCAACGAGAAAGTGGGTTACGTGGTAATCGACGTCGACGCCGAATACTCGGACCTGGCGCAGGAGAAGCTGCAGCACGTCAAGGGCACCATCCGCTCCCGCGTACTGTTCTAAGTTTCACTGCATCATGAAAAAGGGAGGCCCTGGTGGCCTCCCTTTTTCGTTTGGATCCTGGGCCTGCTGCGCAGGCCTTTTTCACTCTTTCACAGTGACAGTGACCTTCTTCGATTCAACGCTCGGCTTGAACGGCACGTGATACTGGTCACCCAGCACCAGCTGCAAGGTGTGCTTGCCCGGCGTCAGGGTAATGGTCGCCTCGGTCTGTGCCTTGCCGAAGTGCAGCACTTGCGGGCCGGCCGGCAGCGGCGCGTTGTTCTCCGGCATCAGGCTGGTTGGCAGCGGCATGTCGGCCACCGGCTGCTGGTCGACATCCACCAGCAAATGGTGATGCCCGGTATGCGGGGTCTGGTCACCCGCAGGTTTTAGCCCCATGCCCTCGATGCCGAACTTGACGGTGAAGGTCTTGTCGACCGTAGCGCCATCGGCGGGGGAAACGATGAAGACCTTGGCATCCTTGGGCGGCTCCTGGCTCTTCAGGGCATCCGCAGCACTGGCGAACACCGAGGCCCCCATCAGCAGACCGGCTACGGCAGCACGCGAAAATAGGCTGTTCATTCACTTCTCCTGTGATTCACTTATTGACCGCCACCAGTAAACGATCGGCGGCGGTAGTTCACCATAGCCCACAAAGAGAAATATTTCAGTTAGGGTTAAACCTCGCCAAGGCTTCAAGGTCATAGGCTGCGCTCGACCACGACGAGGAAGAAAGTCGTGGCGAAAGTTATTCATTTGCCAAAGGATAAAGGGGCATTACATGCGTTCGACCATAGGTGTACTGCTGGCAGTACTGATCACGCCATTGGCTCAAGCCGAGCTGATCGACGAAATCGCCGACCGGGGCGAACTGCGCATTGCCGTGCAGGCCGACAACTCGCCGTATGCGTTCAAGGAAAACGACCACCTGACGGGCTTTGAAATCGACTTCGGCCAAGCGTTGGCCAACCAACTGGACCTGCGTGCCGAGTTCATCGAAACACCTGCGGCCGAAGTGCTGCCAGGTGTCGAAAGTGGCAAGTACGACATCACCCTGACCCCGTCGGACAACGCGCCCAAAGCCGATACACCGTTCGACCTGAGCCAGCCTTTTGGCGAGAAAAAGCTGGTCATCCCGTTCCAGAAGGACAACCCGGCATTCGAGAGCGCGGTGAACAACGCCTTGCAGCGCCTCAAGGACAGCGGGCGCACGGCGGAGCTTGAGCAGAAGTGGTTCAAGGGTGTACAGGAGACGGCTGCAGGCCAGTGACCGCGCCTACACGTTCGCCAGTGCCTGCTGCGCTTCATCCAGCTCCAGCTCACTGAACACCAGCACCCCCTCGCGCCGCAGCAAGGCCGTGGTCACCCCTTCCCCCGGCACCTTCACCCCACTGAAGGTGCCATCGTAGGTCAGGCGATTACCACACGAGGGGCTGCCGGACTTGAGCACCGCGACCCGAATCCCGTGCCGGCGCACCAGCGCCAATGCCAGTTGAGCACCCGCCAGGAAGGCGTCGCTGACGTCCTCACCGGTTACCGTCAACACCTGTGCCTGGCCGTCGAGCACCTCGCCGCCCTGTCCGCCGGGGATCTCCGCAGGCGGGCGCGGGGTCGGCAGGCCGCCGGCCACTTCCGGGCACAACGGCACCACCCGCCCTTCGCCCTGCCAGCACTGCAACAGGCCCGGGTGGCCACTGGCGCGGCCGTCATAGCGCACCGGCTGCCCCAGCAGGCAAGCGCTGACCAGTACCTTCGGCAGCTCAGAACGGGTCATTGCCACGCCTGCGGAACCAGCCGGTCAATGACAGGCGCTCACGCCCGGCCGGCAACACCTCATGGGGCACATCGCCCGCCAGAAACACCACCAGGCAGCCGGCCACAGGCTGCACATCGTGCTCGACACCATTGGCCAGGAACATGCGTAACTGGCCGCCATCCTGCGGCTGCCAACCCTCGTTCAGGTAGAACACCGCCGAGACCATGCGCCGGTCATCGTCACGGAAGCGATCCAGGTGACGGCGGTAGAACGCCCCTGGTGGGTACAGGGCGAAATGGCATTCGAAGTCTTCCAGGCCGAGAAACAGCCCCTGGTTGATGGCCAGGCGCAGCTGGTCCATGGCTGCCAGGTACTGGTCGCAGGCTGCGGCCTGGCCGGGGTCGATCCACTGGATCTGGTCGCCGCGGATCGCCTCGCGTACCTCCTGTGAAGCCCCGCGCCCGACCCCAGCCGGGTTGAGTTCGCCTTCGGCATCACGGCGTCGGCACTCGGCCGCCAGCGCGCGCACCAGGTCGGCAGGCAGAAAGAGCGCCTGCTGGGACCAGCCATGGGTGGCCAGATCGTCGACGACGGCCGCAAGCATCGGGTGTTCAGGGGAGGTGTGCATGGCGCGCATCATATCCATTAGCCCTGCACTCGCACAGCGCCACTTGGCTGAGAAGCGCGCAGGTATCTCGACAAACCGACGCTGGGACAAGGACAATGGCAGCCTGCCGACAGGAGTCCTGAATGCGCCGTCTGTTTTCCCTGATTCTGCTGATGATCTGCGCCATGCCTGTCTGGGCAGACAACCTGGATCAACTGTACAAGGCCGCCGGCTGGCCCGACCAGCGCGCCCACTTCAACGATGCCCTGAGCGCCGCCCAGGAACGCTATCGCAACAGCCTGCCGCCTGCGGTCTACCAAGCGCTGGTCAACAACAGCAATCAGCGCTTCCAGGCCCAGGCCGTGGACCGTCGTGCCCAGGCGCAACTGCGCGCCACCCTGAACAACCCCGCACCCGCGCTGGCCTTCTTCCAATCGCCGCTGGGCCGCAAGGTGGTGGCCGCCGAACTGCAGGCCACGCGCAAGGACCAATTGGCCAAGCATGCCAAGGGCCTGCCGAAGATCCAGGCCAGCGACGACCGCTTGCTGCTCATCGGCCACCTGGCCCAGGCGTTGCCAGCCCGCGAAGCGGGTGCCGAAGTCAGCCTGGCGATTGCCGGCGTCGCCGCCGACAGCCTCAGCTCGATGATCCCCGGCCTGTTCGGCGGCGGTCAGGCCCAGGGCCTGCTCGACGGCCAGCGCCAGCGGCTGATGAACCAGATCGGCGAAGACCTCAACAATACCCTGCTGTATGTCTACCGCGACTTGTCCGACGCCGAGCTTGAAGCGTTTGCCACCTTCGCCGAATCGGCCGAAGGCAAGGCGTATTACCAGGCGGCACTGGCGGCGGTGCGCGCGGGGCTGGCGGTGGGCCAGAGCGCTGCCGACCTCAAGTGATCAGCCCAGGCGCTGGTCGATGAAGGCGAAGTAACGCTGGCGAATGCCGGGCAGTTCATTGGCCAGGTGGTGCCGCGCGTCGGGCAGCATCAGGATCTGCGGCTCGGTGAACTTGGCCTTGAGCACTTCGAGGTTGTAGGGCCAGTCTACCGTGCCATCCGCCTCACCCTGCACGATCAAGGGCCGCCGCGTGCTGCGTGGCGCCGCTTCTATGCGCTTGACCCAGGCGATCAGTGCACCGACCCATGCGGTCGGGAGGCGGCGCGGTTGCAGCGGGTCGGCCTCCAGGAACGTCAGGAATGCCGGGTCATTGGTGTTCTCACTGAACCGCCGTTCGATACCGTTGACGAAATGGCGCAGCACACAGTAGCTGAACTTCGACCACCGCCAGGCACTGGGCCGCACCAGCGGTGCAAGCAGAATCACCTGTCCGTCGGCCGGGCTTTGCTCGCCCCGGTGCAACAGGTGGTCGACCACGATGGCGCCACCCGTACTCTGCCCGCACAGGTGCCAAGGGCGCGGCAGGTCCAGCCTGCGTGCTTGCTCGAACAGCGTATCGAGCACCTGCTGATACAGCGAGAAGTCACTGATGCTGGCCCGCTCACCACTGGACAGGCCATGCCCGGGCAAGTCGCAGCTGATCACCGCGTAGCCCTGGCCCAGCGCCCACTCGATCACATGCCGGTAGAGGCCCATGTGGTCGTAATAGCCATGCAGCAGGAATACGGTGGCCACCGGCTGCGGCGGTAGCCAGACTTGCCCAACCACATCGAACCCGGCCGCCTGGAAGCCACCCAGCCAGCGCTGTACAGGCAGATCCAGGCCGTAGAAATGCTGGTAATCCCGACCCTGCGCCGACAACGGCTGGCGATCGGTCAAGGGCGCCAGGCTGGCGCGCAGCAGGTCGGGGAGTAAGGCAGCGGGCATTGGGTACATCCAGAGCGAAGCGAGTATTGATCTGTGATATTCAGCTCTGAGCCTCAACGTGGCAAGCTTGATCACTTACCAATACCTGGCATCGGTCCTTGTAGGAGCGGCCTTGCGTCGCGAACGGGGTGCGGAGCAGCCCCAGGATTTCAGCTTCGCCGCCAACATTGCTGGGGCTGCTCCGCACCCCGTTCGCGACGCAAGGCCGCTCCTACAAAGGCCCGCGGACACCCTCATGAATTCTCGCGCCATCAAACTGCTTGCCCTGTTGCTCTGCATCCTCACCCTGTGGCTGGCCTACGACGCCTTCCAGGCCCGCTACCTGCGCCCGTTCGACAACCAGACCACCCTGTTCGACGGCAGCCAACTGCAACTGCCCCCCCAACTGGCCGGCCCCGGGCCGATCCGCGTCGTGCACTTCTGGGACCCGGCCTGCCCGTGCAATGTCGGTAACCAGCAACACCTGGGCGACCTGGTCAGCCAGTTCACAGGCCAGGGCGTCACTTTCCATGTGTTGCAAAAGCCCGGCAGCCACGGCCAGCTACCGGCGAACCTCACTGCCCTCAAGCCCCTCGCCAGCCTTCCTGGCAGCGAACACCTGCCCGCCTCCCCGGCCGTGGCCATCTGGGACCGGCAAGGCCACCTGGCCTACTTCGGCCCCTACAGCGAGGGCGCGGTGTGCAACGCCAGCAACAGCTTCATCGAGCCGATTATCAAGGCGTTGCTCGACGGCCGCCCAGTCACCGCCTCCAACACCCTGGCGGTGGGTTGCTACTGCCCTTGGGGCGCCTGACGCACCCGCGCCGGGTTACCCACCACCACCGCACCCGCGGGCACATCGCGCGTCACCACGCTGCCCGCGCCGACCACCGCGTTGTCGCCAATGGTCACCCCCGGCAGGATGATCGCCCCGCCGCCAATCCACACATTGTTGCCGAGGGTCACCGGCCGACCGCTTTCAAGGCCGGTGCGGCGCAGCTCAGGGTCCAATGGGTGGTCGGCGGTGTAGATCTGCACCGCCGGGCCAATCTGGCAATCGTCGCCGATGTGCACCGGCAGCACATCGAGGATCACGCAGTTGAAGTTCATGAACGTATTGCTGCCAACGTTGATGTTGTAGCCATAGTCGCAATAGAACGGCGGGCGGATCACCGTGCCTTCGCCGGCTTGGCCAAAGTGCTCGGCCAGCAGGCTGTGACGTGCGTCGTTGAGCAGTTCGAAGCTGTTGTTGTAGCGATGCATCCAGTGCTTGTTGGCAATCTGCTCGGCCTGCAGCTCGGGGCAGCCAGCGTGGTAGAGCTGGCCGCTGAGCATTTTCTGTTTTTCGCTGAGGGACATGGAAACTCCTTTCGAGGGCTATGCTCTGTTCGCGAATCCGTCGATGATCGGACCACAGTTTCCGTTCGAATGCACAAGGAGTCTCGATGAAGCGCAGCCTGACCCTGTTGGCCGTGGTGATCGCCGTGGCCGCTGGCGCCGGTTACTGGTACGTGCACGGCAAGCTGCCACAACGCGAGGGCGAGGTGCTGATCGCCGGCCTGCAGGCGCCGGTCAGTGTGCGCTATGACGCGCGCGGCGTGCCGCACCTGCAGGCGCAGAACGAACAGGACCTGTATCGCGCCTTGGGCTACGTGCATGCCCAGGACCGGTTGTTCCAGATGGAGATCATGCGCCGCCTGGCCCGAGGCGAGCTGGCCGAGGTGCTCGGCGACAAACTGCTGCCCACCGATACCCTGTTCCGCAGCCTGCGCATCCGCGATCAGGCGGCACTGATGGTGCAGCGGCTGGACCGTCAATCGCCCGCCTGGCAGGCCTTGCAAGCCTACCTTGAAGGCATCGACAGCTGGCAGGCCAGCCACCCCAAGCCAATCGAATTCGACCTGCTGGGCATTACCCCACGTCCGTTCACTGCCGAAGACACCCTCAGCATCGCCGGCTACCTGGCCTACAGTTTCGCCGCCGCGTTCCGTACCGAGCCGGCACTGACCTACATCCGCGACCAGCTTGGTCCGCAGTACCTGAAGATCTTCGACCTCGACTGGCAGCCCGAGGGTGCCTTGGCTAGCCCCTTGGCCGCCGCCGACTGGCGCAGCCTGGAGGCACTTGCCCGGCTCAGCCATGACGCCCTGAACGACGCCGGTATCCCGCAGTTCGAAGGCAGCAACGCCTGGGCCGTTTCCGGCAGCCGTACCCGCAGCGGCAAGCCCCTGCTGGCCGGTGACCCGCACATCAGTTTCGCAGTGCCGGCGGTGTGGTACGAGGCCGAACTTTCGGCGCCTGGGTTCAACCTCTACGGCTACTTCCAGGCCCTGAACCCCTTCGCACTACTCGGGCACAACCGCGACTTCGGCTGGAGCCTGACCATGTTCCAGAACGATGACGTCGACCTGATCGCCGAACGGACCAACCCCGCCAACAGCGACCAGGTGATGATCGACGGCATATGGCAAACACTGGAAAAGACTGAACAGACCATCGCCGTCAAAGGCGAGGCTCCGGTCACCATCAGCCTGCGCCGCTCGCCCCACGGCCCGATCGTCAACGAGGTGCTGGGCGCAAGCGCCGGGACCACGCCGGTGGCCATGTGGTGGGCCTTTCTTGAAACCGAAAACCCGATTCTCGACGGGTTCTACCAGCTCAACCGTGCCGACACCCTGGGCAAGATGCGCGAGGCCGCCGCTAAGGTTCAGGCGCCTGGGCTGAACTTCGTCTGGGCCAATGCCCGTGGCGATATCGGCTGGTGGGCAGCGGCACAACTGCCGATCCGCCCGCAAGGCGTCAACCCGACGTTCATCCTCGATGGCGCCAGCCCGCAGGCGGACAAGCTCGGTTTCTACCCCTTCAGTGCCAACCCTCAGCAAGAGAACCCGGCACGCGGCTACATCGTTTCGGCCAACTATCAGCCGCCCTCGGCCGTGCCCGTCCCGGGCTACTACAACTTGCCGGACCGCGGCCGCCAGCTCGACCGCCACCTGGCCAACCCTGACGTGAAGTGGGACACCCAGAACAGCCAGGCCTTGCAACTGGACACCACCAGCGATTATGGCCCGCGCACCCTTGCCCCGTTGCTGGCGACGCTGCGCGCGGTGGCCGAGGGCGACGAGGAAAAAGAGCTGGTCGAGCAACTGGCCGCCTGGGGCGGTGACTACCCCCTGGACTCGACCAGCGCGACGCTGTTCAACCAGTTTCTCTATGAACTGGCATTCGCTGCCCTGCATGACGAACTGGGCGACACCTGGTTCCCGGTGCTGATCAGCACCCGTGCCATCGATGCCGCCCTGCCCCGCCTGGCAGCGGATGCCGCGTCGCCCTGGTGGAGCACCCGAGGTGCCAACGAACGTACCGACCGTGCGGCAATCGTGCGCATCGCCTGGCAGAAGAGCCTGAAGCACCTGCGCGATACCCTGGGCAGCGACCCGGCCAGTTGGCAATGGGGCAAGGCCCATACCTTGACCCATAACCATCCGCTCGGCGTGAAAAAGCCGCTGAACCTGCTGTTCAACGTCGGCCCGTTTGCCGCGCCAGGCACGCATGAGGTGCCCAACAATCTGTCGGCGAAGATCGGGCCGGCGCCATGGCCGGTGACTTATGGGCCTTCGACGCGAAGGCTGATCGACTTTGCCGATACGGGGCAGGCATTGACGAGCAACCCGGTTGGGCAAAGTGGCGTGCCGTTTGACCAGCATTATGCGGACCAGGCCAAGGGCTATATCGAGGGGCAGTATCAGAAGGCACAGATGGGAGTGATACCGGCGCAGAGCACCTTGAGATTGCTGCCGGCTGAGTAAGGGCTGCTGCGCAGCCCATTCGCGGGGCAAGCCCGCTCCCACAGGATTGGCACTGGAACACAGGTGTGTGCAGTACCTGGACCGTGTGGGAGGGCTACAACCGGATCAGAACGCCGGCAGTACCGCACCGCTGTATTTCTTGGCGATGAATTCCTTCACTTCCGGGCTGGTCAGAGCCTTGGCCAGCTTCTGGATGGCGTCGCTGTCCTTGTTGTCCGGGCGAGCCACCAGGAAGTTCACGTACGGCGAATCGGCACCTTCGATCACCAGCGCATCCTTGGCCGGGTTCAGGCCGGCTTCCAGGGCGTAGTTAGTGTTGATCATGTCCAAGTCAACCTGATCCAGCACACGCGGCAGCATGGCCGATTCCAGCTCGCGGAATTTCAGATTCTTCGGGTTCGTGGCGATGTCTTTCGGGGTGGCCAAGGCATTTTTCGGGTCTTTCAGTGTGATCAGGCCAGCCTTCTGCAGCAGCAGCAGGGCACGGCCGCTGTTGCTGCCCTCGTTAGGGATGGCAACGGTGGCGCCTTCCTTCAGCTCGCTCAGGCTTTTGACCTTCTTCGAGTAGCCACCGAACGGTTCGACGTGCACGCCGACCACGGTTTCCAGGTGGGTGCCTTTGCCCTCGTTGAAGTTCTGCAGGTACGGCAGGGTCTGGAAGTAGTTGGCGTCCAGACGCTTCTGGTCAACCTGCACGTTGGGCTGCACGTAGTCGGTGAAGACTTTGATCTGCAGGTCCACGCCTTCCTTGGCCAGGGTCGGCTTGATCAGCTCGAGAATCTCGGCATGCGGCACCGGGGTGGCAGCCACCACCAGTTTTTCGGCGGCATTGGCCAGGCCAGCGAGCGCCAGGGCGGCGGCCAGGGCAGTGGTCAGCAGGGTCTTCTTCATGGTGGTCCTTGTTCTGAATCTGGGCCATCGGCGATGGCGAAGTCGTGTGCCCTGCCCCGTGTGGGGTGGGCGTGAAGCGGACAATACCGAGATTTCTTATACCGCAACAATATCTTTTAATTAGCTGCTTATTCCAAAAACAAACTGCCATCACCGCCTTTGCTTATGAGCGCTGTCTAACACGCAGGGTTGGGCAGGTCGAGGTCCTCCGGCTGGATCTCTTCGCTGTCATTCACCAGCAGGGCGCAGTGGATGACGTTCTCCAGCTCGCGGGTGTTGCCGGGCCAGGCATGGGCTTCCAGCACCTGCTGGGCCGCGTCGCTGATCAGCGGCACAGAGCGTTGCAGGCGGGCGGTGTAGATACCCACAAAGTACTCGGCCAACGGCAGAATATCGCCACGGCGCTCGCGTAAGGGGGGCAGTTCCAGCGCGCCCTCGCGCAGGTACTGGTACAGGCGCTCATTAAACCTGCCAGCCTTCACCACCCGCGCCAGGTCGATGCTGGTCGCCGCCACCAGGCGCACATCCACAGGCTGAGGCTGCTGCGCGCCGACGCGGGTCACTTCGCGGTTTTCCAGCGCGGCCAGCAGCTTGCCTTGGATCTCCAGCGGCAAGTCGGCTATCTCGTCCAGGTACAGGGTGCCGCCGTTGGCCGAACCGAACCACCCGGCGCGGCTGCTGGCAGTGCCGCTGTGGGCACCAGCGCTGTAGCCGAACAATTCGGCGTCGGCGTAGGTCGGGCTGATGGCCGCGCAGTTGACCGACACGAACAGCCCGCTGCGGTCACTGGCGCGATGAATCTGCCGCGCCAGCAACTCCTTGCCGGTACCGGTCTCGCCACGAATCAGCACAGGCAAGGGCAGTGGCGCCAGGCGTTCGAGGTCTTGGCGAAGCTGTTGCGAACGGGGGTCGATGAACACCAGGGCCTTGGCACGAATGCTCAGCGGGCTCTTGTCCAGCTCGGGGAAGGTCAGCAGCGGCTGGCCAAACGGGTTTTGAAAGGTCATGACGAACTCCCGCCCCAGGCCTTCGATGGCCGGGCGTCAGGCTAACGGTAATCAGTAGGGGCGATCAGGCGCGGCGCAGTGCACGCTGCTCGACCCGGCTCTGCAGGCGATACAGGTAGGCGAAGCCTTGTTCCCAGCGCTCGTGGCCGGACTTGACGTTGATGTGCCCGGCATTGGTCAGCAACCCCGCTTCAGCACCCCAGGCCTGGGCCAGGTGCAGTGCACGCGGCACGCTCACTGCCGGGTCGTTGTCGGAGCTGACCACCTGGCTTGGGAACGGCAGCGCCTGCATCGGGATCGGCGCGAAGTTGCGCAGAGCCGGCGCACAGGTCGGCCGCTCGACATCCGCAGGCGCCACCAGCAGCGCGCCACGCACTTGGCGCAGCAACGCCGGGCTGGCCTCGGCAGCCCAGTGGGCGACGGTGATGCAGCCCAGGCTGTGGGCGATGAGGATCACCGGCGAGCGTTCGGCGGTAATCGCCTGCTCCAGGGCCTGCACCCAATCGCGCCGTTGCGGGGTCAGCCAGTCGTGCTGCTCGACCCGGGCGCTGTTGGGCAGGGTGCGCTGCCAATGACTCTGCCAATGGTTGTCTGGCGATCCTTGCCAGCCCGGCACAATCAGGTAGCGAATAGACTCATTGCGCATGGGGACGCCTCCAGTAAGTTTGCGTGCTTGGAGACCAGTATAGGGAGGCAGTTATATTCGTAAAGGAATAAGAAGCTATTTATTAATAACCAAAAGTTGTTTTCTGGTACCGATCAACAACCAAAAAAAAGGGCCAACCCCTGCCAAGAGATGTGGCCCATAAGCGCTCATAGAGCGTACTTGCCTGAAGAGGGTTGCCGGGTATCAGCGCGCGGTGATCACCGCCAGCTTGCTGATGCCCGCACGTTCGATCGCCGCCATGGCACGCGCGACTTCGCCGTAGTTCACGCTGTCGTCGGCCTGCAATTGCACACGCACTTGCGCGTCCTTGGCCTTGGCCGCCTTGAGGTTGGTCTCCAGCAGGTCCGGCTGGATCTCGTCCTTGTTGATGAACAACTTGCCGGCCCCGTCAATGCTCACCACCAGCGGGTCCTTCTGCTCCACCGGGGCCACCGCCTCGGTCTTGGGCAGGTTGATGGGGATGGCGTTGGTCAGCAGTGGCGCGGTGACGATGAACACCACCAGCAGCACCAGCATGACGTCCACCAGCGGCGTGACGTTGATTTCACTAAGGACTTCGTCGCTGTCCTGGGTCGAAAAGGCCATGTCAGGACGCCTCCTTCACTGGCTGGGTAAACCCGGCCTGGGCCTTGTGCACCGCCGGGTGCACCAGTACCCGGAAGGCACTCTTCTGCGCCAGGCTGTAGAAGTCATGGGCGAAGTCGTCGAGGTCTGCGGCGGTCAGCTTGAGGCGACGCAGGAAGTAGTTGTAGACCAGCACCGCAGGCACCGCGACCGCAATACCCACACCCGTGGCCACCAGCGCCGCGCCGATAGGCCCAGCCACGGTTTCGAGGCTGGCAGAACCTGCCGCACTGATGCCCTTGAGCGCTTCCATGATGCCCCACACGGTGCCGAACAAGCCGATGAAGGGCGAGGTACTGCCGATACTGGCGACCACGGCCAGGCCGGTTTCCAGCGAACGGCGCTCGCGCACGATCTGCTGGCGCAGGGCGCGCTCGAGGCGGTCCTGGTGATTGATGGCGTGGCTGAGGTCGTTGGCCTGGGTGGTATCGCCCACGGCAATGGCGGCATAGCCGGACTGCGCGACGCGAGCGGCCGGGCCAGGCAGCTCGTGGCTGATTTCGGCGGCCGAGTCCAGGCTCGAGGCGGCCCAGAATTGCTGGTGGAAGCGTTTGTCCTGGTGCTTCAGCCGCACGAACTGCACGACCTTGACCAGGGCGAGGCCCCAGGTGACGACGGAGAAGCCGACCAGCAGCCAGATGACTGCGCTTTCAACGGATTCGAGGGGGGATGCCAACAGGCTCATGATGATGTCTTCCTATGTTCTGCTGATGCGTTGAAAAGAGTTATCGAAGCTTGAAGTCGATCGGCACGCTGACCCAGCCGGTCTGGGCCACGTCGCCTTGCTTGGCAGGGACGAAGCTCCAGCGCTTGACCGCCGCCAGCGCAGCGGCGTCCAGGGCATCGCGGCCGCTGCTCTTCTGCACCTGGATCTGCCCTGGCTTGCCGCTGGGCAGTACCTCGACACGCAGCAGCACGGTGCCTTCCCAACCGCGGCGCTGGGCCATCTGCGGGTACTCCGGCGCCGGGTTCTTCAAATACGCAGCGTTGGCCGAAGCCGGCGTCACCGGGGCCGGCGCGTGTGGCGCGGGGGCTGGCGGCGCGGGGGCTGCCACCGGTGCAGGCGGCGGTGCCTCGACCGGTTTCGGCTGCGGCTTGGGTGGTTGCTTGACCACAGGCTTGGGCACCGGTTTTGGCTTGGGCTTGGGCTTGGGCTTGGCTGCCAGCTCGTCGACTACCGGCGGCGGCGGTGGTGGCTCGACCACCGGCGGCGCGGGGGCGGGGGGTGGCGGCTCGACCACGGGCGGCGCCGGCGCGGCGAACTCGATGGTCATGGGCGGCACCTGCGGCGGCACCACTGGCAGCTCAGGCGTCGGTGCCTGGCTGACCCAGTAGGCGGCGGCGCCATGCAGCGCCAGCACCAGCAACGCCAACGCCAGCTTGTCGCGGCGCTTCAGGCCGCTCGTAGGCGTGCGTTGCAGGCGCTGCTGGCCAAGCGGAAGACGAAGCGTGCGTCCAAGCTCGACCAGGTCGCCGGATGCCGGGCGCCATGGCTGGTCGTAGGCCCTGACGGCCGTCTGGACATTACCCATTGATCAAACTCCTGGGGTCTCGATTCAGGTGTGTGGCTGAATCATCGGGGCCAGAGGCTTATCTCTTAAAGTAATGTTTAAAATTATGATTAGAACTTTTTTGAATATGTTTTTTGCAGGCCCCACTCAAGCCCTCGGTTTTCGCGGGGTGTGGCAAGGGAGCAAGCCAGCAATGCCTAACAGGCATCAAAAATATTCTCAGAAGGCATGAAAATCGTGGCCACACGCAGATATTCCAATGCATATGCCGGCACGCGCGAGATCCGTTTAGTTGCACGTGGCCCACTGCTTGTCAGTCGTCAACTGGCATTTCTACCAGATGCCGTGAGTAGTGGCCGCTGATATGTTGATTTAAATCTCCAGGAGGGACCCGGCCATGAACAAACTCATTTCAGCCCTGCTGCTCGCAGCCGTGGGCACGGCACCCATGCTCGCTTACGCAGAGAGTTCAGAAACCACCTCCCTAACCCAGCCGGACATCACACAGGCCGAGGCTAGGCCAGCGTTGGAGATTCTGAATACCTCAGATAAGACGCTATATTTGCTCAAAAAGGGCAAGCCAGTGGGCAACATCCAGGCAAAATCGACCTACCAAGCCGATAGCGCGTTTCTGAAGCAACCCGCCATTCTTTCATGGACCGAAAGCACTTCAGGCGATACCACAATGCCTCATGTATCGGTGAGAGGGTTTGGCAGCCTCTGCGAAGCGAGTGTGTGCTTGTATGTGAAGTGATATGCGTATCCGCTGATGTGACGGGCAGAGCCTGTGGTGGAATCGTCGAGATTCTGCAGGCAATAGAAACCCGGGACCATGCCCGTAATGCTGTTCACTTAGGGCTGCTGCGCAGCCCATCGCGGCACAAGGCCGCTCCTACAACGTCCGCGTAAGCCAATATTCAGGGGCTCACGCGGATACTGTAGGAGCGGCCTTGTGCCGCGAAAGGGCCGCAGAGCGGCCCCCGGCGAACTTAAGTGAACAGCATTAGGGAACATGCCCGGGCTTTTATTTTGAAGCGGCTCAGATATCCGCCACCTTCTGCCAGACCTTCGGCCTGAAGAACAGCGTCTCCCCCCGCGCCAGGCCAGTCAGGCTATCGTGGTCCTTGACCACCTCAGCTTCGATCAGCTCGCTCTGCCCTTCCACCTTCAACGTCACCCGGGTCGTCGCGCCCAGCGGGCGAATGTCGCGCACCTCGGCGGCGTGATGCCCCTCGGTCTCATGCCGCGACAGCGACACCTCGTGGGGGCGGAACAGCACATGGTTCCCTTCGCTCAAGGCCAGGCGGTTGGAGTCACCCAGGAAGTGATAAACAAAGTCGTTGGCCGGCTGCTCGTACACCTCACCCGGCGAACCGATCTGCTCGATCACGCCCTTGTTCATCACCACGATGCGGTCCGCTACTTCCATGGCCTCTTCCTGGTCATGGGTCACGAACACCGAGGTCAGGTTGATGTCCTCGTGCAGGCGCGCCAGCCAGCGGCGCAGCTCTTTACGCACCTTGGCATCCAGGGCACCGAACGGCTCATCGAGCAACAGCACCTTGGGCTCCACCGCCAAGGCGCGAGCCAGGGCGATACGCTGGCGCTGGCCACCGGAAAGCTGCTCGGGGTAACGGTCGGAGAGCCAGTCGAGCTGCACCATGTTCAGCAGCTCATGCACTTTCTCGGCAATTTTGCTCTCGCTCGGGCGCTCGCCCTTGGGCTTCATGCGCAGGCCGAAAGCGACGTTGTCGAACACGCTCATATGGCGGAACAGCGCGTAATGCTGGAATACGAACCCGACGTTGCGATCACGCACGTCGTGGCCAGACACATCCTCGCCGTGAAACACGATGCTGCCGTCATCCGGCGTTTCCAGCCCGGCGATGATGCGCAGCAGGGTGGTCTTGCCGCAGCCGGACGGGCCGAGCAAGGCCACCAGCTCACCGCTGTGGATATCCAGGTTGATGTTGTCCAGGGCCTGGAAGCTGTTGAAGCGCTTGCTGACGTTACGAACTTCGATCGACATGAATTATTCCTCCGCAGCGCTGTGGCGCAGGCGGTTAATACGGTTCTCGCTCCACTGCTTGAGCAGCAGGATGAAGAGCGCCAGGATCAGCAACAGGCTGGCCACGCTGAAGGCCGCGACGTGGTTGTACTCGTTGTAGAGGATCTCCACGTGCAGCGGCAAGGTGTTGGTGACGCCGCGGATATGGCCCGACACCACCGACACCGCGCCGAACTCACCCATGGCTCGCGCGGTACACAGCACCACGCCGTAGATCAGGCCCCACTTGATGTTCGGCAGGGTCACGTGCCAGAACATCTGCCAGCCATTGGCACCGAGCAGGCGCGCGGCCTCTTCTTCCTGGGTGCCCTGCTCCTGCATCAGCGGGATCAGTTCACGGGCCACGAACGGCACGGTGACGAAGATGGTGGCCAGCACGATGCCCGGTAAGGCAAAGACGATCTGGATATCGTGGTCCTGCAGCCATGGCCCGAAGAAGCCTTGGGCGCCGAACATCAGCACGTAGACCAGGCCGGCGATCACCGGCGACACCGAGAACGGCAGGTCGATCAGGGTGACCAGCACGCTCTTGCCGCGGAAGGTGTACTTGCTTACGCACCACGCGGCGCTGACGCCGAACACCAGGTTCAGCGGTACCGAAATGGCCACCGCCAGCAAGGTCAGCCTGAGCGCAGACAGCGCATCAGGCTCGAAAATCGCTTCGAAGAAGGTGCCAAACCCGTTCTTCAAAGCCTGCGACACCACGATCACCAGCGGCAGCAGCAGGAACAGCGCGAACACCAGCCAGCCAAGGCCGATCAGAATACGCCGCGAGGTGGCGCTGCCACGCCGGGCAGCATTGGCGGCGGCAGTAGCGCTCAGGGATGAACTAGACATAGCCGGCCTCCTTCAAGGGGTTTCGATACGGCGCTGCAGCAGGTTGATCAGCAGCAGCAGAATGAAGGAAACCACCAGCATCAACACGCCGATGGCGGTCGCGCCGGTGTAGTCGTACTGGTCGAGCTTGACCATGATCAGCAGCGGCAGGATCTCGGTCTTCATCGGCATGTTGCCGGCAATGAAGATCACCGAACCATACTCACCCACCCCGCGGGCGAAGGCCAGGGCAAAACCGGTCAGCCAGGCGGGCAGCAGTGCTGGCGCCAGTATATGGCGGAACACCTGTAGCGGTTTCGCGCCCAGGCAGGCGGCGGCCTCTTCCACTTCACGCGGGATGTCGGCCAGTACCGGCTGCACCGTGCGCACCACGAATGGCAGCGTGACGAAGGTGAGCGCCAGGGTGATGCCCAGCGGCGTGTAGGCAATCTTGAAGCCCAGGTCAGTGGCGAACTGGCCAACCCAGCCCGCCGGGGCGTACAGGGCAGTCAGGGCGATACCGGCAACGGCAGTCGGCAGGGCGAATGGCAGGTCGATCATCGCGTCGATGATCTTGCGCCCAGGGAAGGTGTAGCGCACCAGCACCCAGGCCAGCAGGGTGCCGATCACGCCATTGATGATGGCGGCGAACAGGGCGGTGCCGAAACTCAGCTTGAGCGCGGCGATCACCCGCGGCGCGCTGATGATGGTCCAGAACTGCTCCCAGGTCAGCTGCGCGGCATGCACGAACATCGCGGCCAGCGGTATCAGCACAATCAGGCTGAGGTACACCAAGGTGTAGCCCAGCGTCAGCCCGAAGCCGGGTATGACGGGGGAAATACGACGTGACATAAATATCCCTGGTTGAACGCACGAAGCCCGGCGGTTAAGCCGGGCCCGTGCAGGCTACTGAAGGGTGTTGCTCCCGCAGGCGCAGAATTACTGGGCCTGATAGATCTGGTCGAACACACCGCCGTCGTTGAAGAACTTCGGTTGCGCAGTTTTCCAGCCACCGAAGTCCTTGTCGATGGTTACCAGGTCCAGTTTCGGGAATTGCTTGCCGAATTCGGCAGCGACCTTCTCGTCACGTGGGCGGTAGAAGTTCTCGGCGGCAATCTTCTGGCCAGCCGGGCTGTACAGGTGCTTGAGGTATTCGGTGGCAATTGCGGTATTGCCCTTCTTCTCGGCGTTCTTGTCGACCACGGCCACCGGTGGCTCGGCCAGGATCGACAGCGAAGGCACGACGATTTCGAACTTGTCGGCGCCACCGTCTTCCTTCAGCGCCAGGAAAGCTTCGTTTTCCCAGGCCAGCAGGACGTCGCCCTGGCCGTTGTTGACGAAGGTGATGGTCGAGCCACGGGCGCCGGTATCCAGCACTGGCACGTGCTTGAACAGCTCTTGCACATAGGCCTTGGCCTTGTCTTCGCTACCACCGGTCTTCAGGCCGTAGGCCCAGGCGGCAAGGAAGTTCCAGCGTGCGCCGCCGGAGGTTTTCGGGTTCGGGGTGATGACCGAAACGTCTTTTTTGATCAGATCGCCCCAGTCCTTGATGCCTTTCGGGTTGCCCTTGCGCACCAAGAACACGATGGTCGAGGTGTACGGGGTGCTGGCGTCCGGCAGGCGGGTCTGCCAGTTGTCCGGCAGGGTCTTGCCGAGCTTGGCGATTTCGTCGATGTCGCCGGCCAGGGCCAAGGTCACCACGTCGGCGCGCAGGCCATCGATCACGGCACGGCCCTGTTTGCCCGAGCCACCGTGGGATTGCTGGATCTTCACCTTGTCGTCCGGGTGGGACTGCTGCCAGTGCTTGATGAATTCGGCGTTGTACTGTTGGTACAACTCACGGGTCGGGTCATAGGACACGTTCAGCAGTTCGTAGTCCTTGGCGATTGCGGAACCGGCAAAAACAGCACTGGCCAGGGCGGCGAGCGCATAACGGCGGATGGACATGGTGAAGCTCCCGATTGGCATTTTTCTAATTTTTTGAAGGGGTGGCGCGATCAGCCGGACTTGTTGCCGGGCTGTTGCAGGCGGAACTTCTCCTTGCGCTCGATCTGGACGACCTGAGCGTTGTGCACGGTAATCTCCACCGCACCGAAGCGCAGATCGCGCAAGGCGCTCTGGATCTCACGCAGAATGGTGGCTTCGTCCTGACCGTCGATGCTACGCAGAGATGCACTCATGCTCGTTCTCCTTGGAGTGAGGGTGCCGGGCAGAGATTTGAAGGGGGTTTGCGCCTGGCTTGAGGGCAATAGTAGTGAGGCGCGGATATTCTTAAAAATACTGTTTAAGAATGTTTATATAACCATTTTAAAAAGACCCTGCGGGCGCGGGTTTAGCCGCGCCCACAGGGTTCGGTGTAGCGCTTCAGTTTTGTTTTTGCGGCTCGCGGATCTTGTACCAGGCCACATACAGGGCCGGCAGGAACAGCAAGGTCAGCAACGTCGCGACGATGATGCCGCCGATCATGGCGTAGGCCATCGGCCCCCAGAACACCTCTCGGGCAATGGGGATCATGCCCAGGCTGGCTGCCGCCGCAGTCAACAAGATCGGCCGCCGCCGATGGTTGGTGGCCTCCACCACCGCATCCCATGGCGAGAACCCCTGCGCTTCGAACTCGTCGATCTGGGTCACCAGGATCACCGAGTTGCGAATGATGATGCCGGCCAGGGCGAGAATCCCGAGAATCGCCACAAAGCCCATCGGCGTACCGGTCGGCACCAGCGCCAGCACCACACCGATCAGCCCCAGCGGCGCCACGCTGACCACCAGGAACAGCTTCTGCACGCTGTGCAGCTGGATCATCAGGAAGGTCGCCATGAGGAACAGCATCAGCGGGATGACCTTGGCGATCGGGCCTTGGGCTTTGCTGCTCTCCTCCACCGTACCGCCCGTGGCCACTTCGTAGCCGACCGGCAACTGGCTGGCGAACTCATCGATCTTCGGCTTCAGTTGGGCCACCAGGTCGGTGGGCTGGATGTCGCCGTTGACCGAGGCCTTGATGGTGATGGTCGGCTTGCGGTCACGGCGCCACACCAGCGGCTGCTCCAGTTCGTAGCGCACAGTGGCGAAGGCCAGCAGCGGTATCGAGGTGCCACTTGGGGTGACGATCTGCAGGTTCTGCAGTGTGTCCGGCGAACCCCGCTCGCTGTCCACGGCACGGGCGACCACGTCCACCAGGTAGATATTGTCGTTGACCTCGGTCACAGGTGCGCCGCTGACGATGCTGTTCATCACGTTCGCCACGTCTTCGGACGACAGCCCCAGCTGGCGTGCCTTGTCCTGGGCGATTTCGATCCGCAGCACCTTACCGGGCTCGTTCCAGTCGTAGATCATCTCGCCGATGTGCTCGTTGGCATCGAGCAGCGTGGCCAGGTCGATCGCATGCTTGCGCACCTGGTCGATGTCCTTGCCGCTGACGCGGTACTGGATCGGCCGGCCCACCGGCGGGCCCATCTCCAGCGACTGCACGTTGGTGCCGATGCCGACGAACTCTTCATGCAGCAGTTTCTGCAGGCGCACCATCATGCCTGCACGCTCCTCGAAGCCTTTGCTGACGATGACCAGCTGGGCGTAGTACGGGTTCTGCAGTTGCTGGTCCAGGGGCAGGTAGAAGCGGATTGCGCCCTGGCCGATATAGGTGCTCCAGCGCACCAGGTCCGGGTCGTCCTTGATTCTCGCCTCCAGGCGGTCGACCACCTTGCGCGTCTCCTCGATCGAGGCGTTTTGCGGCAAGTTGAGATCGACGAGGATTTCCGGGCGATCGGACGACGGGAAGAACTGGTTTTGCACAAAGCGCATGCAGAACAATGCCAGGACGAACAATACGATGGTACCGATGATGGTCAGCCATCTGTTGCGCATACACCACAGCAAACCGCCTTCGAACGCCCGCCCTAAGCGGCCAGGCTCGGCGTCGTGGGCCTTGAGCTTGTCAATCTTGAGAATATGCACGCCCAGCACCGGCGCAAAGAACACCGCCACCACCCAGGACACGATCAGTGCCACGGCGATCACTGCGAACAGGGTATAGGTGTACTCGCCGGCAGAACTGGCATTGAGGCCGATCGGCACGAAGCCGGCCACGGTCACCAAGGTGCCGGTGAGCATGGGGAATGCCGTGGAGGTGTAGGCAAAGGTAGCCGCCTGCTCCTTGCTCTCGCCCATTTCCAGCCGTGTGACCATCACCTCGACGGTAATCATCGCATCGTCCACCAGCAGCCCCAGGGCGATGATCAGCGCACCCAGCGAGATCCGCTGCATGGTGATGCCGCTGTATTCCATGAACACAAAGACCATGGCCAGCACCAGCGGGATCGAGCAGGCCACCACCAGCCCGGCGCGCACGCCCAGGCTGACGAAGCTCACCGCCAGCACGATCACCACCGCCTCGAACAAGGCGCTGGTAAAACCGCCCACCGCGTCCTTGACCACCACCGACTGGTCGGACACGGTGTGCACACCCACGCCCACTGGCAGGTCGCTGACGATGCTGTCCATCTTCTGCTTCAGCGCAGCGCCGAACACTTGAATGTTGCCGCCGGCCTTCATGCCGATCGCCAGGCCAATGGCAGTCTGGCCGTTGTAGCGGAACATCGGCGAAGGCGGGTCGACGTAGCCGCGCTCGATATCGGCGATATCGGCCAGGCGGAAGAAGCGGTCATTGATCCGCAGGTTGACGGTTTGCAGGTCTTTCTCGGAGGCGAACTGCCCGGTAGTACGTACCGAGATGCGCTCTGGCCCGGCTTCGATCACCCCGGCCGGGGTCACCGCGTTCTGTTGCTGCAGCGCCTGCATGACTTGGCGCTGGTCGATGCCCAGGGCCGCCAGCTTGCGGGTCGAGAACTTCAGGTACAGCACTTCGTCCTGGGTGCCGACCAGTTCGATCTTGCCGATATTGGGTACTTCACGCACCTCGGCCCGGGCCTGCTCCACATAGTCGCGCAACTGGCGCAGGGTCAGGCCATCGGCGGTAAAGGCGTAGATGGAGCCAAACACGTCGCCGAATTCGTCGTTGAAGCCCGGCCCCTGGATGCCTTGGGGGAATTCGCCGCGAATGTCCTGGATCTTCTTGCGCACCTGATACCAGATGTCCGGGATGTCGGCGGCCTTGGTGGTGTCGCGCAGGTAGACGTAGACGGTGGACTCGCCGGGGCGTGTGTAGCTTTTGGTGTAGTCGAGGGAGTCGAGCTCTTCGAGCTTCTTCTCGATGCGGTCGGTGACCTGGTAAAGGGTCTCGTCCTGCGTCGCACCCGGCCAGCGGGTCTGGATCACCATGGTCTTGATGGTGAACGACGGGTCTTCCTCACGGCCCAGGTTGAAATAGGAAAAAATCCCCATCAACAAACCGACGAACATCAGGTACCAGACGAAGGACTGGTGGCGCAGCGCCCATTCGGACAGGTTGAAGCTTCCTTTCATTGCGCGTCCTCGTCGAAGGTAACTTTCTGGCCGGGCTTGAGGCTGTTCACGCCAGCGGTAACCACGCGCTCGCCGGGTTGTACGCCGGCGCTCAACATGAAGCTGTCGCCGGTGCGTTCGGTCAGCGTGACGTCACGGGTGGCGACTGTTTTCTGTTGGGGGTCGATCACCCAGACCTGGGTTTTGCCATCACGCTCAAGCAGCGCGCTCAGGGGCAGTTCACTGCGCGGGGTGATCGCCGAGGTCAGGGTCACGCTGATCGCCGTGCCCAGGTGGAACGCGTCCGGGGTGCTGGCCAGGGTCAGCCGGGCACGCCGGGTGCGCGTGGCAGCGTCGGCCTGGGGCTCCAGCTCGCGCAGGGTGGCGGTGGTGTTGATGCTGGTATCCAGCTGCGAGGCAACGGTGAACGTAAGGTCCTTGGTCAATGCTTCGGCAATGTTTATGGGCAAGTCGATGACCGCTTCCTTGACGTCTGGTCGGGCCAGGGTGACCACGGCCTGCCCGGCCGTGACGGTCTGCCCGGCTTCGGCCTGCCAGGCGGTGATCACGGCCGCATGGTCGCTGCGCAGGGTGCTGTAGTCGAGCTGATCGCGAGCCTGGCTGACCGCCGAGCGGGCCTGTTCCAGGCTGGCACCGGTGGTTTTCAGGTCGGTCTGGGCAATATCCAGCTGGGCCTGGGCGCCAACGCCGCGGTCATACAACTGCTGCTGACGACGTGCGTTGGCCTGGGCGTTGATCCACTGCGCCTGAACCCTGGCGAGGTCGCCCTCGGCCGCGCGCAGCTGGTTCTGCTGGTCGGTCGGGTCAAGGGTGGCCAAGGTATCGCCGGGTTTCACCTGGGCGCCGACATCCAGCCAACGCCGGGCGATGCGCCCGGAGACGCGAAAACCCAGGGTACTTTCAAAACGCGCCTGGATGGCGCCGGCGAAGCGGCCCAGCTGCGACTGCGCCTGCGCCTCGACCAGGGTCGACAGCACAGGGCGCACGGCTTCGGGTTGCTGTTCTTCACTGCCACAGGCGCTCAACAACAGCCCTGCCGCGCCTATCAGCATTAGACGTTTCATGGCGCGGCGCCTCCATCCTGAGCATCGACTTTTTCAACCTGCATGCCCGGATGCAAGAGCTGACCACCGCTGACCACAACCGTTTCGCCACCTTTGATGCCTTGGGCGACGACGACCTTGCCGGTGAGGTAGCGCGTGACCTGCACTTTGCGCAGCTCGACCTTGTCGCCCTCGCCCACCACCCACACTGCCGGCTCATGCAAGGCCTTGGTCAGTGCCGCCCAAGGTAACTCGATGCTCGGTCGCCCCTGAGCATTGGCCGTGGCGGTGACCGGCGAGCCCAATTGCATGCCCGGCGGCACGTTGCGCAAGGCCACCTTGACCTGCACCGTGCCACTCTGCGCCGACACCGTCGGGGTGATTTCGCGGACAAAACCCTGGGCCTGAACCTTGGGGTCATCGAGCAGGCTGACGACCACTCCGGCATCGCTTGGCGGTGCCACCAGCAGCGATTCATAGACATTGAACACCGCGTCGCGGTCGCCATCGCGGGCCAGGCCGAAGATCGGCATGGTCGCCTGCACCACCTGGCCGACTTCGGCCTGGCGCTCGGTGATCACGCCATCGGCCTCGGACACCAGCGCGGTATAGCTCAACTGCTCCCGGGCATTGGCCAGCTGTGCCTGAGCGGCCTTGAGCGCGCTCTGATTGCTGCGCAGCGCCGCTTCGGCAGAGTCGTACTCGCTCTGGCTGGTATAGCCTTTGGGCAACAGTTTTTGCTGGCGCACGAAGGCGGCGGCCGTCTGTGTCACACGCGCCTGGGCGGCGAACACTTCAGCCTTGGCCGAGTCGACGTTGTTCTGCAAGTCTTTGGGGTCAAGCCGCGCCAGTACCTGGTTGGCCTTGACGTGATCGCCCACATCGACGCTGCGTGAAATGATCTTGCCGCCCACACGGAACGACAAATCGGTTTGCACCCGTGCCTGCACGTCGCCGGTCAGGGTGACCCTGGCAGCGAAGTCAGTGGGTTGTACTTGTAGCACGCCGACCCGAGGCAGTTCCGGGCTCGAGACTTCCCTCTCGCACCCCGACAACATGAACAGCAACCCCAGGCAGACGACCGACAGAAGACGCCTCAACGTCATGCGGGCTCCTTGCTTGCGCGCAAATGGTTCGAGGAATGCGACTGTTAGCGTAGTTCAGGGTTCAGCAAACAGCGATACTGCCTGTTCGCCCGCACACGGAAGCGCCCCATGCTCACAACCTTGGCCATCGCCAACTACCGCTCGATCAACCAACTGGTGATGCCGCTGGGTCGGCTGAACCTGATTACTGGCGCCAATGGCAGCGGCAAGTCCAACCTGTACAAGGCCCTGCGCCTGCTGGCCGAGACAGCGCGCGGCGGGGTGGTCAATGCCTTGGCCGCCGAGGGTGGGCTGGAATCCACGTTCCATGCCGGGCCAGAAAAACTCAGCCGGCGCATGCTCAAGGGCGAGGTGCCGGTGCAAGGTGGGCCGCGCCAGCAGGTACGGCGCCTGAAAATGGGCTTCACCGACGAAGATTTCGGTTATGCCATTGGCCTTGGGCTGCCGGAGCCAAGCCAGTCGAAGTTTTCCCTGGACCCGCAGATCAAGCATGAAGCGATCTGGGCGGGCCCGGTCTGCCGCCCCGCCAGCCTGCTGGTGGAGCGCAGCGCGGCCATGGTGCGCGCCCGCGAGGGGCGCCAGTGGCAGGTCATGAGCCAGCACATGACCGAGTTCGACAGCCTGTTCGACCAGGTCGGTAGCGTGCAGGGTTCACCTGAAGTGCTGCACCTGCGTGAGCAGATCCGCAGCTGGCGCTTTTATGATCACTTCTGTACCGACCCCGAGGCACCGGCACGCCAAGCGCGCCTTGGCACCCGCACGCCTGTGCTGCACCACGATGGCCGGGACCTGGCGGCGGCGTTGCAGACCATCAAGGAGATCGGCGATTTCGAGGCGCTGCAGGCGGCGGTCAGCGATGCCTTCCCTGGCTCACAGGTGGGCATCGAGGCGACACCGGGTGGCTTGTTCAGCCTGCGCTTTCAGCAGGCAGGGCTGTTGCGGCCATTGAGTGCGGCCGAGCTGTCCGACGGCACCTTGCGTTACCTGCTGCTGGTGGCAGCCCTGCTGACGCCCCGCCCACCGAGCATGATGGTGCTCAACGAACCGGAGACCAGCTTGCATCCGGACTTGCTACCGGCGCTGGCGCGGCTGATCCGGCGGGCTTCGCAGCAGTGCCAGGTGTGGGTGGTATCGCATGCCCCGCGGTTGGTGGCGGCGCTGGAAGAGGATGAGGGGTGCAATGCCATAAGGCTGACGAAAGAGCTGGGGCAGACTGTGATCGTCGGGCAGGGGATGCTGGATGAGCCGGCTTGGCATTGGCCGGATTGAGGGGCCGCGAAGCGGCCCCAAACCGGGTCAGGCCGACGCTGCAGCAGCCGTCGGGCGCTTGACCTGTGGCTGCGACACGTTCGCCGCTGCACCTTCCTCGATTGCTTGCTGAATCGCCTTGCGACGACGCTCTTCAGCACGGCGGCTGAAGAACCAGACCATGAAGGTCACCAGCGACACCGACAGCAGGATCAAGCTGGCCACGGCGTTGATCTCAGGCTTCACGCCCAGGCGCACCGCCGAGAACACTTCCATCGGCAAGGTGGTCGAGCCAGGCCCGGACACGAAGCTGGCCAGCACCAGGTCGTCCAGCGACAGCGCGAACGACATCATGCCGCCCGCCGCCAGCGAAGGCGCAATCATCGGGATGGTGATCAGGAAGAACACCTTCCACGGCTTGGCACCCAGGTCCATCGCCGCTTCCTCGATCGACAGGTCCAGCTCACGCAGCCGCGCCGACACCACCACCGCCACATACGCCGCACAGAACGTGGTGTGGGCGATCCAGATGGTGACGATGCCACGCTCCTGCGGCCAGCCGATCATCTGCGCCATGGCCACGAACAGCAGCAACAGCGACAGGCCAGTGATCACCTCAGGCATGACCAGCGGCGCGGTCACCAGGCCACCGAACAGCGTACGGCCCTTGAAGCGAGTGACCCGGGTCAGCACGAAGGCCGCCAGGGTACCCAACGCCACCGCCGCCACCGCCGTGTAGCAGGCGATCTCCAGCGAGCGCATCACCGACCCCATCAACTGGGTGTTGTCGAGCAAGCCAACGTACCATTTCACCGACCAGCCACCCCACACCGTCACCAGCTTGGAGGCGTTGAACGAATAGATCACCAGGATCAGCATCGGCAGGTAGATGAACAGCAAGCCGAGCACCAGCATCAGCTTGGAGAAACTGAAACGCTTCATGCCCTGCCCTCCATCTCTTTGGCCTGGCTGCGGTTGAACAGCAGGATGGGTACGATCAGGATCGCCAGCATCACCACCGCCAGCGCGGACGCCACCGGCCAGTCACGGTTGTTGAAGAACTCTTGCCACAGCACCTTACCGATCATCAGGGTTTCCGGGCCGCCCAGCAGTTCCGGGATCACGAACTCACCCACCACCGGGATGAACACCAGCATGCAGCCGGCGATGATGCCGTTCTTGGACAGCGGCACGGTGATCTTCCAGAAGCTGTTGAAGGTGCTCGAACCCAGGTCCGATGCAGCTTCCAACAGGCTCGGGTCATGCTTCACCAGGTTGGCGTACAGCGGCAGGATCATGAACGGCAGGTACGAATAGACCACGCCGATATACACCGCCAGGTTGGTGTTGAGGATCTGCAACGGCTGGTCGATCAGCCCCAGCCACATCAGGAAGCTGTTGAGCAGCCCGTTGTTGCTGAGGATGCCCATCCAGGCGTAGACGCGGATCAGGATCGCCGTCCAGGTCGGCATCATGATCAGCAGCAACAGCACGGTCTGCGACTCTTTGCGGGCATTGGCGATGGAATAGGCCATCGGGTAGCCGATCAACAGGCACAGCAGGGTGCTGATGAAGGCCATCTTCAACGAGCCGAGGTAGGCCGAGATGTACAGCTCGTCCTCGGTCAACAGCCCGTAGTTGGCCAGGTTGAGCACCAACTGGATCTTGTCTTCGACGTAGCTGTAGATCTCGGTATACGGCGGGATCGCCACGTCGGCTTCGGCAAAGCTGATCTTCAACACGATGAAGAACGGCAGCATGAAGAACAGGAACAGCCAGATGAACGGCACACCGATCACCAGGTGCCGCCCCTCAGGGATCAAGCGCTGGAAGGCTCGCTTGAGCTTGCGCAGTTTCATGACCGCAGTACCACGCCGCTGTCGTCTTCCCACCACACGTACACTTCATCGCCCCATGTCGGACGCGTGCCCTGGCGCTCGGCGTTGGCCACGAACGACTGGACGATCTTGCCGCTCGGCAGCTCGACGTAGAACACCGAGTGGCCGCCCAGGTAGGCGATGTCGTGGACCTTGCCGCGCGACCAATTGTGCTCGCAGGTCGGCTGCTGGGTAGTGACCAGCATTTTTTCCGGGCGCAGCGCGTAGGTGATGTGTTTGTCTTCGACCGACGTGGTGATGCCGTGGCCGACGTAGATCTTGCGCTCCAGCTCAGGGCTGGCAATGATCGCGTGGCCTTCGGCGTCGTCGACCACATCACCCTCGAACAGGTTGACGTTGCCGATGAATTCGCACACCAGGCGGCTGGTCGGGGTCTCGTAGATGTCCACCGGCGAGCCGATCTGGGCGATCCAGCCCAGGTGCATGATGGCGATACGCTGGGCCATGGTCATGGCCTCTTCCTGGTCGTGGGTCACCATCACGCAGGTCACACCCACGCGTTCGATGATCTCCACCAGCTCCAACTGCATCTGCGAGCGCAGCTTCTTGTCCAGGGCGCCCATCGGCTCATCGAGCAACAGCAGCTTCGGCCGTTTGGCCAGCGAGCGGGCCAGGGCCACACGTTGGCGCTGGCCGCCAGACAGCTGGTGCGGCTTGCGCTTGGCGTACTGGGTCATGTGCACCAGCTTGAGCATCTCGGCCACGCGGGCGTCGACGTCGGCCTTGGGCAACTTGTCCTGCTGCAGGCCGAAGGCGATGTTCTGCGCCACGGTCATGTGCGGGAACAGCGCGTAGGACTGGAACATCATGTTGATCGGCCGCTCGTAGGGCGGCATGTCGGTGATGTCGACGCCGTCGAGCAGGATCCGCCCTTCGCTCGGCCGTTCGAAACCGGCCAGCATACGCAGCAAGGTCGATTTGCCGGAACCGGAGCCACCCAGCAGGGCGAAGATCTCGCCCTTGCGGATTTCCAGGGACACATCGTCCACAGCTACCGTTTCGTCGAACTTTTTCGTGACCCGGTCGATCTTGACCAGCACCTGCTTGGGTTGCTGGCCACCCTCGAGGGCTTTCTTATAGGCACCGGAGGCAACTGCCATGAGTGAAACTCCCAACAAGATTTGTGTGCCCGCGCAACCTGTTCTGCAGAGGGCCGCGGCGGGCCTGGATTGTTACTTGCCCGACTTGACCTTGGTCCAGCTACGGGTCATCAGACGTTGCACCTTGGGTGGCAACTCAGCGTTGACGAACATCTTGTCCAGCACTTCCTGCGGTGGGTAAACCGCGGCGTCAGTCCTCACGGCCTGGTCCATCAGGTCGCCAGCCTTGGGGTTCGGGTTGGCGTAACCGACGTAATCACTGACCTGGGCGATAACCTCAGGTTTCAGCAAATAGTTGATGAAGGCATGGGCCTCTTTGACGTTCTTGGCGTCCTTGGGGATCGCCAGTACATCGAACCAGAGGTTGCCGCCTTCCTTGGGAATCGCATAAGCCAAGTTCACACCCTTCTTGGCTTCTTCCGCACGGGCCTTGGCCTGGAAGATATCGCCCGAGAAGCCCGCCGCGACGCAGATGTCGCCGTTGGCCAGGTCGGTGATGTACTTGGACGAGTGGAAGTAGGTCACGTACGGGCGTACCGCCAGCAGCTTCTTCTCGGCCTTTTTATAGTCGTCGGGGTTGCTGCTGTTGGGGTCCAGCCCCATGTAGTTGAGCACCGCCGGGAGCATTTCGTCCGCCGAGTCGAGGAAGGCAACACCACACGTGGAGAGCTTCTTCATGTTCTCGGGTTCGAACAACACAGCCCAGGAATCGATAGTGTCGACGCCCAGCGCAGCCTTGACCTTTTCTACGTTGTAACCAATGCCGTTGGTGCCCCACAGGTAAGGCACGGCGTACTGGTTGCCCGGGTCATTCTTCTCGAGGCGCTTCATCAGCGCCGGGTCCAGGTTGGCATAATTGGGCAGCAGGTTCTTGTCGAGCTTCTGGAACGCGCCCGCCTTGATCTGCTTGCCGAGGAAATGGTTGGACGGCACGACGACGTCATAACCGGTGTTACCGGCCAGCAGCTTGCCTTCCAGTGTTTCGTTGGAATCGAAAACGTCCTGCACGGGCTTGATACCCGTTGCCTTCTCGAAGTCCGCGAGTGTGGTTGGGCCGATGTAATCGGACCAGTTGTAGAAATGCACCGTAGGCGCCGCTTGGACGCTGCATGCCAGCGTCAGGCCCGCTCCAGCCATCAAGGCCTTGCGTAATACAGAAATAGACAAGTGGGTGGTCCTCACAATCAGTGCATGGGTAGCGGCAATGTGGCCGCACACGCAAAACCGGCGCGCAACTTACCTTCGCAGCTTCGATGCCGCAATCAACAATTGCCTTTCACTGCCTCTGAGCCGGTAAAGCCCGGCCCAGAGGTGTCGCATCAGGCTTATTTGCCCGACTTGATCTTGGTCCAGCTGCGGGTGATGTCGCGCTGGGCGGCCTTCTCTGGCGCTTTGATGGCGTACAGTTGCGCCTTCACTGCATCAGACGGGTAGATGGCCGGGTCGCTGGTGATGTCCTTGTCGACGAACTCGGTCGCCGCCATGTTGCCATTCGGGAAACGCACGGCGTTGGTGATGGCGGCCATCACTTTCGGCTGCAGCAGGTATTCCATGAACGTGTAGGCAGCTTCGACGTTTTCGGCGTCTTTCGGAATGGCAACCATGTCATAGAAGGTGCCGGCACCTTCCTTCGGAATGACATAGCTCAGCTTGACCTTGTCGCCGGCCTCGTGGGCACGGGCCTTGGACTGCTCCAGGTCACCCGAGTAACCCACAGCCACGCAGATGTTGCCGTTGGCGAGGTCAGAGATGTACTTGGAGGAATGGAAGTAGGTAATCGACGGACGAATCTTCAGGAACAGATCTTCCGCGGCTTTCAGGTCTTCTTTCTTGGTGCTGTCGCTCGGCTTGCCCAGGAAATGCAACGCGGCCGGGATCATCTCGGTCGGTGCATCGAGGAAGCTCACGCCACAGCTTTTGAGTTTTTCGATGTTCTCAGGCTTGAACACGACGTCCCACGATTCGATCTTGTCGACGCCCAGCGCGGCCTTGACCTTCTCTGGGTTGTAACCGATACCGATGGAGCCCCACATGTAGGGGAAGGCGAATTTGTTGCCTGGGTCGCTGGCATCGCCAACAGCCTTGAGCAGGGCTGGGTCGAGGTTTTTCCAGCTTGGCAGCTTGGAGCGGTCCAGCTCCTGGTAGACGCCGGCCTTGATCTGCTTGGCCAGGAAGTTGTTGGACGGCACGACGATGTCATAGCCCGACTTGCCTGCCAGCAACTTGGCTTCGAGGGTCTCGTTGCTGTCGAAGACGTCATAGACGACCTTGATGCCGGTCTCTTTCTCGAAATTGGCCACGGTGTCCGGGGCGATGTAGTCCGACCAGTTGTACACGTGCAGTACTTTGTCATCAGCCTGAACAGCGGTCGCCATGGCACCCATCAGGGCGGCGGCCAGCAACGTCTTGCCCATTTTCTTCATGCGTCATGCTCCAGATTTTTTTTGATTAGCCATCCGTTCAGCTGCCAGGTCCCGCAGTACGCGCGCTGGGCGACTGAAACAGTCGCTAGTCTGGCAAGTTACAAGGCGCTGTTTCAAGGAAAGCAGCCCCTTGTAACCAACTAATGTCACAACGCTAGCCTAGCAGGTGCTCATCTGATCGCTTCGAGGGTCAGGTCCAGGCACTTGCGCGCCTTTTCCACCAGCTCGTCGATCTCTGCATGGCTGATCACCAGCGGTGGCGCGATGATCATGGTGTCACCCACCGCACGCATGATCAGGCCGTTCTCGAAGCAGAAGTTGCGGCAGATCATGCCCACGCCCTTGCCTTCGTAACGGCTGCGGGTCGCCTTGTCCTTGACCAGCTCGATCGCGCCGAGCAGGCCCAGGCCGCGCACCTCACCCACCAGCGGGTGGTCTTGCAGCTCACGCAAACGCTTTTGCAAATACGGTGCCGCTTCGTTGCGTGCCTGCTCGACAATGTGCTCGTCGCGCAGGATGCGCAGGTTTTCCAGGCCTACTGCGGCCGCTACCGGGTGGCCCGAATAGGTGAAGCCGTGGTTGAAATCGCCGCCTTCGCTGATCACCTTGGCCACAGTGTCACGCACGATCACACCGCCCATGGGGATGTAACCGGAGGTCAGGCCCTTGGCGATGGTCATCAGGTCGGGCTTGAGGTCGTAGTAGTCGGAGCCGAACCACTCGCCGGTGCGGCCGAAGCCGCAGATGACTTCGTCGGCAACGAACAGGATGTCGTACTTGGCGAGGATCTCCTTGACCTTCGGCCAGTACGTTTCTGGCGGGATGATCACCCCGCCCGCGCCCTGGATCGGCTCGGCGATGAAGGCCGCGACGTTGTCTTCGCCGACTTCGAGGATTTTCTTCTCCAGTTGCTCGGCGGCCCACACCCCGAACGCGTCCGGGCTCATGTCCCCGCCCTCACCGAACCAGTACGGCTGCGGGATGTGCACAATGCCCGGGATCGGCAGGCCGCCCTGCTCGTGCATGCCACTCATGCCACCCAGGCACGCACCGGCGAAGGTGGAGCCGTGGTAGCCGTTGATGCGGCCGATGATGGTCTGCTTGTGCGGTTTACCCTTCAGTGCCCAGTAGTGACGGACCATGCGCAGCACGGTGTCGTTGCCTTCGGAGCCGGAGCCGGTGAAGAACACATGGCTCATGCCTTCAGGCGCCACGTCGGTGATCGCCTTGGCCAGCTCCAATGCCGGCGGGTGCGCGGTCTGGAAGAACAGGTTGTAGTACGGCAGCTCGCGCATCTGCTTTTCGGCAGCCTGCACCAGCTCTTCGCGGCCATACCCCACCGCAACGCACCACAGGCCGGCCATGCCGTCGAGGATCTTGTTGCCCTCGCTGTCCCACAAATGCACGCCCTGGGCCTTGGTAATGATGCGCGGCCCCTTCTCCTTCAGCTGTTTGTAGTCGCTGAAGGGCGCGAGGTGATGCTCGCCGCTCAGGGTTTGCCATTCACGGGTTTGCGGGTTTTTGACGCTCATGTGCTTCTCCGTTATCCGACAGCCGCGCTCCTGCGGCACCAGGGTTGATCAGACTGCAAACAGCAGGAACTCACGTTCCCAGGAACTGATGACGCGTTTGAAGTTTTCGTGTTCGGCGCGTTTGGTGGCGACGTAGCCGGTGATGAACTTCTTGCCCAGGTACTGCACCAGCGCACGGCTGACTTCCATGCGTTCCAGGGCGTCTTCGATGGTCAGTGGCAGGCGCAGGTTGCGGCGTTCGTAACCACGGCCCTGCACCGGCGCGCTGGCCTCGATGCCTTCGACCATGCCGATGTAGCCGCACAGCAGGCTGGCGGCGATGGCCAGGTAAGGGTTGGCATCGGCGCCCGGCAGGCGGTTTTCGACCCGGCGGTTCTGCGGCCCGGCATCCGGCACGCGCAGGCCGACGGTACGGTTTTCCTCGCCCCACTCGACGTTCACCGGCGCCGAGGTGTCGGGCAGGAAGCGGCGGAACGAGTTGACGTTGGGGGCGAACAGCGGCAGCGCCTCGGGGATGAACTTCTGCAGGCCACCGATGTGGTGCAGGAACAGCTCGCTCATGCTGCCGTCTTCGTTACTGAAGATGTTCTTGCCGGTGGCCGCGTCGATCACGCTCTGGTGCAGGTGCATGGCACTGCCAGGCTCGCCGGTCATGGGCTTGGCCATGAAGGTCGCGGCCACATTGTGCTTGAGCGCGGCCTCGCGCATGGTGCGTTTGAACACCAGGATCTGGTCGGCCAGGTGCAGCGCGTTGCCGTGACGGAAGTTGATTTCCATCTGCGCCGTGCCGTCTTCGTGGATCAGCGTGTCGAGGTCCAGCTTCTGCAGTTCGCACCAGTCATAGACATCCTCGAACAGCGGGTCGAATTCGTTGGCGGCTTCGATCGAGAACGACTGGCGGCCGGTTTCCGGGCGCCCCGAGCGGCCTACCGGCGGCTGCAGCGGGAAGTCCGGGTCTTCGCTACGCTTGGTCAGGTAGAACTCCATCTCGGGCGCGACAATCGGCTGCCAGCCTTTGTCGGCGTAGAGCTTGAGCACTTTCTTCAAGACGTTGCGCGGCGACAGTTCGACCGGGTTGCCCTTCTTGTCGTAGGTGTCGTGGATCACCTGCGCTGTCGGCTCGATGGCCCAGGGCACCAGGAACACGGCGTCTTCGTCGGGGCGGCAGATCATGTCGATGTCGGCCGGGTCGAGCAGTTCGTAATAGATGTCGTCGTCGACGTAGTCACCCGTCACGGTCTGCAGCAGCACGCTCTCGGGCAGGCGCATGCCTTTTTCGGCGATGAACTTGTTGGTCGGCGAGATCTTGCCGCGCGTGATACCAGTGAGGTCGCTGATCATGCATTCGACTTCAGTGATCTTGTGCTCTTTCAACCAATCGGTGAGCTGGTCGAGGTTGTTACTCATAAATACCTCAGGAGGTAAGGTGGTCCGCGCATTGATTCTGGATGGAGAAGATTGCTAAAGCAAAAACCCCCACGCACGAGCACAGTGGATACACTGAAACCAAGCGTGTCCGTAATGAGTTTGAAGGGCAGGAAGGCGAATCGAGTAGCGCAACGCCGCTACGGGGGAAGGTCCGGGTGCGCCAAGCGTCAATTATTGCGGCCAGGGCGGCCACACCGTTGACGGTGCGTTCATGAACGACAGGGGTACCCGACTGCACTGCGCAGGCAGCGCTTTCAGGTCGCGACAAGCGGACCATATGACCCTCGTATTATTGTGTTTTGGGTTGTGACCGAGCTTAGCCTTGTTCATTTTTTTACACAACACCTCCGTAAAAAATAAAACACGGCAAGCTTGAGATAGCCCTTTGAGCGGTAAATAGCGGATAATGGCACGCCCCGATATGCAGCAAATCTGCCGTAGATGTGCCATTTCAGGGCATCATGGGGTTGGCTTGACATCAGTATGGCTTTTCGATTGACTGGTCCTGCAAGCCCCCCTTGATTGATATTTTTAACAACAAAGGTGTTGCATCATGTCGGTACCCCCGCGTGCCGTTCAGCTTAACGAAGCGAACGCGTTCCTTAAGGAACATCCTGAGGTTCTCTACGTTGACCTTCTGATTGCAGATATGAATGGTGTGGTGCGCGGCAAGCGCATAGAGCGCACCAGCCTCCACAAGGTTTACGAGAAAGGCATCAACCTGCCGGCCTCCCTCTTCGCCCTGGACATCAACGGTTCCACCGTCGAGAGCACTGGGCTTGGCCTGGACATCGGCGATGCTGACCGCATCTGCTATCCAATCCCCGACACGCTGTGCAACGAGCCGTGGCAGAAACGCCCCACCGCACAGCTGCTCATGACCATGCACGAGATCGAAGGCGAGCCCTTCTTCGCCGACCCTCGTGAAGTGTTGCGTCAGGTTGTCAGCAAGTTCGACGACATGGGCCTGACCATCTGCGCCGCGTTCGAGCTGGAGTTCTACCTGATCGACCAGGAGAACGTGAACGGCCGCCCGCAACCACCCCGCTCGCCGATCTCGGGCAAGCGCCCACAGTCGACCCAGGTGTACCTGATCGACGACCTCGACGAATACGCCGACTGCCTGCAGGACATCCTCGAGGGTGCCAAAGAGCAGGGTATTCCGGCCGACGCCATCGTCAAGGAAAGCGCCCCGGCGCAGTTCGAAGTCAACCTGCACCACGTCCCCGACCCGCTCAAGGCCTGTGACTACGCGGTGCTGCTCAAGCGCTTGATCAAGAACATCGCCTACGACCATGAAATGGACACCACCTTCATGGCCAAGCCCTACCCGGGCCAGGCAGGCAACGGCCTGCACGTACACATCTCCGTGCTGGACAAAGATGGCAACAACATCTTCACCAGCGAGGATCCCGAGCAGAACGCCGCGCTACGTCACGCTGTCGGCGGTGTGCTCGAGACCCTGCCCGCGTCCATGGCGTTCCTTTGCCCGAACGTCAACTCGTACCGTCGCTTTGGCGCGCAGTTCTATGTGCCGAACGCACCGAGTTGGGGCCTGGACAACCGCACCGTGGCCCTGCGCGTGCCGACCGGTTCTGCCGATGCCGTGCGCCTCGAGCACCGGGTAGCCGGCGCCGATGCCAACCCGTACCTGATGATGGCGGCCGTACTGGCCGGCGTGCACCACGGCCTGACCAACAAGGTCGAGCCCGGCGCGCCAATCGAAGGCAACTCGTACGAGCAGCTGGATCAGAGCCTGCCGAACAACCTGCGCGATGCCCTGCGTGAGCTGGACGACAGCGAGATCCTCAACAAGTACATCGATCCGAAGTACATCGACATCTTCGTCGCGTGCAAGGAAAGCGAGCTGGAGGAGTTCGAGCATTCGATCTCCGACCTCGAGTACAACTGGTACCTGCATACCGTGTAACTGAAAACGCCGCCCATCAGGGCGGCGTTTTTCATTGAGGCCGAGGCAGGCTTACAGCGACTTTTCGAAAATCTTCGAATTGCGCTGATAGTTGTACAGCGAAGCCCGCGCCGCCGGCAGCCGCTCCACGCCACTTGGCGCAAAGCCACGCTCACGGAACCAGTGCGCAGTGCGCGTCGTCAGCACGAACAGCGTATTCAAACCCATCTGCCGTGCCCGGCTCTCGATGCGTTCAAGCAGCTCATCGCCGCGCCCACCATGCCGGTACTCCGGGTTCACCGCCAGGCACGCCAGCTCCCCCGCCTCGGAATCGGCAATCGGGTACAGCGCCGCACACGCGATGATCATGCCCTCGCGCTCGACCACGCTGAACTGCTCGATTTCCCGCTCCAGCACCTCGCGCGAACGGCGCACCAGGATGCCTTGCTCTTCCAGCGGGCTGATCAGCTCCAACAGGCCGCCGACATCTTCGATGGTTGCCTCACGCACGACCTCGAACTGCTCCTGGGACACCAGCGTACCGCCACCCCCGCGGGTGAACAGCTCGGTCAGCAGCGCACCGTCTTCGGCATAACTGACGATATGGCTGCGCGCCACGCCGCCCTTGCAGGCCTCGGCGGCAGCATCCAGCAGCTCCCCCTGATAGTCGCTGCCCAGGCGCAGCAGATGCGGGGCCACCTGCTGCGGGCGCAGCTCACGCACCAGCTTGCCCTGTTCATCCAGCAGCCCCGGCTCGGCGCCGAACAGCAGCAGTTTGTCGGCACCCAGCTCGATGGCCGCGCGGGTGGCCACGTCTTCGCAGGCCAGGTTGAAGATTTCACCCGTGGGCGAGTACCCCAACGGCGACAGCAGCACGATGGAGCGCTCGTCGAGCAAGCGGCTGATGCCTTTGCGGTCGACCCGGCGCACTTCGCCGGTGTGGTGGTAGTCCACGCCTTCGAGCACACCGATGGGCCGGGCAGTGACCAGGTTGCCGGACGCCACGCGCAGGCGCGAGCCCTGCATCGGCGAAGCGGCGATGTCCATCGACAAGCGGGCCTCGATGGCCAGGCGCAGGGCACCCACAGCATCGATCACGCAATCCAGCGTGGCCGCATCGGTAATGCGCAGGCTGCGGTGGTAGTGCGGAGTCAGGCCGCGCTCGGCCAGGCGGCTCTCGATCTGCGGGCGCGAGCCATGCACCAGCACCAGCCGCACGCCCAGGCTGTGCAGCAGCACCAGGTCGTGGACGATGTTGCCGAAATTAGGGTGCTCCACCCCGTCGCCGGGGAGCATGACCACAAAGGTGCAGTCGCGATGGGCATTGATGTACGGGGAAGCATGACGCAGCCAGTTGACGTAATCGGGCATGACAGGGCCTGTGGATAAGTGGACGGAGAACGGCGATACAGGGGGCGTTCAAGATCATCGTCGGAACAGGCTTGCGGTCACGCGCGGTCTCCTCTAGGCAGGAACGAATCAGCTCAATGGACGTTTAGTGCAGGCAATAGTGCCGGATCAGGTCACGCAATAGACGCACGGTAGGCTCGATTCGTGACATTTCAAGGTACTCGCCAGGCTGGTGGGCACAGGCGATGTCGCCAGGGCCCAGCACGATGGTCTGGCAGCCCAGCTGCTGAAGATAAGGCGCTTCGGTGCCGAACGCTACCGCTTCGGCGCGATGACCGGTCAGGCGCTCGGCCACGTGCACCAGCTCGGCGTCCGCAGCCTCCTCGAACGGGGGCACTTCAGGGAACAGCGGCGCATAGTCGATGCGCACCTCATAACGTTCCGCCAGCGGTACCAGCTTCTGGCGAATCGCCGCACGCAACTGCTCTGCATCCATCCCCGGCAGCGGCCGCAGGTCGAATTCCAGTGCACACTGGCCACAAATGCGGTTGGGGTTGTCGCCGCCATGGATGCAGCCGAAGTTCATCGTTGGCGTAGGCACGGTGAACTGTGGGTTGCGGTACGCCTGCTGCCATTGCCCGCGCAACTGCATCAGCTCGCCCATCACCGCGTGCATGGCTTCCATTGCGCTGCGCCCGAGGCTTGGGTCCGACGAATGGCCGCTGCGGCCCAAGATGTCGATGCGGTCCATGAGGATGCCCTTGTGCATGCGGATCGGCCGCAGGCCGGTGGGCTCGCCGATTACCGCTGCGCGGCCCAGCGGCTGGCCGGCCTCGGCCAGGGCGCGGGCGCCGGACATGGAACTTTCTTCGTCGCAGGTGGCGAGAATCAGCAGTGGCTGCTTGAAGTCGTGCTCCAGCAACGGCAGCACGGCCTCGATGACCAGGGGGAAGAAGCCCTTCATGTCGCAGCTGCCCAGGCCGACCCAGCGGCCATCGATTTCGGTCAGCTTCAGCGGGTCGCTCGACCACAGCTGCTCGTCGAAGGGCACGGTATCGCTGTGCCCCGCCAGCACCAGGCCACCCGGGCCAGTGCCACGGCTGGCCAGCAGGTTGAACTTGCCGGGGCTGACCTGCTGGATGTCGCACGTGAAACCCAGGTCGCCCAACCAGCCGGCCAGCAGGTCGATGACCTGGCGGTTGGACTGGTCCAGCGCAGGCTGGGTACAACTGACCGAAGGCGCGGCGATCAAAGCGGCGAACTGGTCTTTCAGCGTCGGCAACGGCATGCCCGTACTCCTCGGAAGCGTTGCCCATCATAGGACCATCTGCCGTCTGGAATAAACCGTTGGCGGCCGACTGCTGTAGACTCTGTTGCCAACGAGCCCCTCCTTCGAGCCAGCGATGCACAAAGAAACCGAACTCAAGCTCCGCGCCAGCCGCGAGACCCTTGCCGCCCTGCGCGAGCACCCCTTGCTGAAAAAGCGCAACAAGTCCGGTTGGCAGACCCGCGAACTGCTCAACCAGTACTTCGACACCCCGGAGCGTGACCTTTCCGCTGCCCGCGTGGCCCTGCGCCTGCGCCGCGATGGCGAGGCGATCATCCAGACCTTGAAGTGCCGTGGCCAAAGCGTGGCCGGGCTGTCCGAGCGCAACGAGTACGAGTGGCAGCTGGACAAGGTCAAGCTCGACCTGAAAAAACTCGACGCCACCTGCTGGCCCGAGCAGTTGGCCGCGCTCGACAAGAAAACCATCAAGCCGCTGTTCACCACCGACTTCACCCGCGAATTCGCGGAAATCGCCTGGGGCCGTGGCAAGAGCAAAGTCGTGATCGAGGCCGCGCTGGACCAAGGCTTCGTGATCGCTGGCAAGCGCAAGGAAGAAATCTGCGAGCTGGAGCTCGAGCTGCGCGAAGGTGCGCCTGAAGCCCTGCTAGAGCTGGCCGCCGAGCTCGCCGCCAGCCTGCCGTTGATGCCCTGCGACATCAGCAAGGCCGAGCGTGGCTACCGCCTGCTGGAGCCCGAAAGCTATGAGCTGGGCTTGCCGCACACCGAGCTGGACGCCGAAATGGCCGTGGACGATGCCTACGCCGCCCTCGCCTGGCAGCTGTTGGCCAGCAGCCAGCGCCTGGCCGAGCAATATCGCCACAATGGCCACTGGCGCCTGTTGCAGGACTGGGTCGAGTGCCTGGCCGAGTTGCGCGCACTGACCAGCAGCCTGGGCCAGGCGGCACCGCGCCCGTCCACCCGCGCCCTGCGCAGCAGCCTCGACGCATTGCTCGAAGACTGGCGCCCGCTGGTGCAGGCCGGTAACGATGACGAAGACATCCGCCGCGCCGCGCCCGAGCAGTTTGCCGAAGAGCTCGAAGACGTGCGTTGGGGTCAGTTCTCCCTGGAAACCTCGCGCTGGCTGCTGGCCCGTGGCTGGACCGCCGAACGCAAAGGCCGTGGCGAACGCCAGGGCAATGCGCAGCTGGCCAGCTGGATGGCCCATCTGCTGGGCGAAGAAGGCCGTGCCCTGAAGCTGCCGCTGTACACCCAGCGCCCGGAAGACCTGGCCGAACAGCTGCCGCGCATCGAACAGTTGCTGGCCTGGCTGCACCATGCCCGGCAGGTGCTCGAAGCACCGCAAATGGACCGCCTGTACGGCGACCTGAAAAAACTGCACGAGCTGGCCGAGCTGCCGCTGTCGGAAGAGCCCGACGAGCTGCTTGAAGCCCGTATCGAACAGGCCCGCGCCGTTGATCAGAGCCGCGGCTGGAAGCACCTGCTCAAGCCCTGACGACACGGCCCCTGTAGGAGCGGCCTTGCGTCGCGAACGGGTCGCGCAGCGGCCCCACGATCTCCAAAGCAGCACAGATCTTGGGGCCGCTGCACGACCCTTTCCGACCGATCCGGCGCCCCGGCAAGGCCGCTTCACGAAAATCTACCTCAGCGACCCAGTGGCAGGCTCGTCGTGGACTTGATCTCCGAAAGCGCCACAATCGAATTGACCTCCTGAATCCCCGGCACATTCGACAGCTTTTCAAAGAAGAACCGCTCGTACGCCTCGATGTCCGAGGTAACGATGCGCAGCAGGAAGTCCACCGACCCCATCAGCACATAGCACTCCAGCACCTCCGGGAACCCCCGAATCGCCTCGGTGAACTCGGTAAAATTCGAGCGCCCGTGCGCGTTCAGCTTCACCTCGGCGAAGATCTGCGTGTTCAAGCCGATTTTCTTGCGGTCGAGCAAGGTCACCTGCCCGCGTATCACCCCCTCCTCCTTGAGCCGCTGAATACGCCGCCAGCAAGGCGATTGCGACAACCCGACACGCTCGGCAATCTGTGCGCTGGACAGCGAAGCGTCCTCCTGAAGCAGTTCGAGGATGCGCCGATCATAGGCGTCCAGCTCGCTGTGCATGAATAATCCCCCAAAACCATATAATCAGAATTGAACGATCTGCCATTCCAGCAAATCGATGGAATCATAGCGAAAAAATACCCGCCGCAACGTGCAAGAATTTCTCCCACATTCGCGGAGACCAGCATGAACGCACTGCCACGTACCGACGCCTGGGCCGCCAGCAACGCCCACAGCACCGTGCACTACCGCCTGCAGGCCGAGGCCGAGCCCGACAGCCTGTGCCGGGTGCTCAACCTGTTTGCCTTGCAGTTTCTGACCCCGCACCACGTGCAGGTCAGCCAACAGGAGGACTGGCTCGATATCGAAATCGGCATTGGCGGGCTGAGCTGGCACCGGGCCGAGGTCATTGCGCAAAAATTGCGCAACCTGGTGTGCGTGGGTGACGTGAGCCTGGCGAACCTTGCGCGCGTGGAGCTGGCGGTGGTCTGAATGGACTGCTGTCCTGCCCAATACGCTCTCAACGGATCGCCCATGCAAGTGGTTACTCAAACAGTCGAAAACCCGGCGTTCTGGAGCTACCTGGTACAGACAGTTGGGGATCATTTCAACGAACTGCGTGAACATCTGGATGCGAAGGGGATGGGATAGCTGACGGGTTATCGGCGACAGCAAGATCCCGAAACCCTTTGCCAGCAGACAGCTCACCGCACCCGGCTAGCCTTCATCAGGACTCCCCACCTGGCAAGGACGCCAACATGCATACCCCCGGCAAGCAAGCACTCGACCTCAACCGCCTGCTCCAGGCTCTGCTGACCGAGCAGCACCTGGACGCCAGCGACACCCTGCTGGTACTTGAGCAGGCCGCCGCACGCCCGGCCTGCCACCCACTGGAACTGATCGCCGGCCCTGGTCTTGAAGACCGCATGCACCCCGGCCAGCCGCTGGACTTGGACCGCCTCTGTCAGTGGCTGGCCGATAAGGTCGGCCAGCCCTTTGTGCGCATCGACCCGATGCAACTGGACATGTCCCAGGTCAGCGGGCTGATCTCCCCGGCGTTCGCCCAGCGCCATGGCATCCTCGTCGTGGCCGCCGACGCCTCGGCCGTCACCGTGGCCAGCGCCCAGCCTTATCAGGATGACTGGCAGGCAGACCTGGCCCGCAGCCTCGGCAGGCCGATTCGTCGGGTGCTGGCAAGCCCGTTGCAGATCCGCCAGCTGGGGCAATCGTTCTTGCGCCTGGCCCAGTCGGTACAGGGTGCGCAACACCAGCAGCCGGCCAGCCTGGGGGAGCTCGAACACCTGCTGGAACTGGGCAAACGCCAGGCCGAGGCCAATGCCGACGATGCGCATATCGTGCACATCGTCGACTGGCTGCTGCAGTACGCCCTCGAACAACGCGCCAGCGATATCCACCTGGAGCCCCGCCGCGAACAGGGGCAACTGCGGTACCGCATAGACGGCCTGCTGCACACCGTCTACGCCTTTCCCGCAGGCGTGACCCTGGCGCTGGTCAGCCGCCTCAAACACCTGGGGCGTATGGATGTAGCGGAGAAACGCCGGCCACAAGACGGTCGCCTGCAAAGCCGCCTGCCGGGCGGCGGCGAGGTGGAGCTGCGCCTGTCGACCCTACCGACGCCGTTTGGCGAAAAACTGGTGTTGCGCCTGTTCGACCCGCAACAACTGCATGAAGGCTTCGACCGCCTGGGCCTCGAAGGGCAGCAGCTGGAGCAATGGCGGGCGCTGCTGCGCCACCGCCAAGGCATCATCCTGGTAACGGGCCCCACCGGTTCCGGCAAGACCAGCACGCTCTACGCCAGCCTCAAACTGCTGGCCACCCCGCAAATCAACCTGTGCACCATCGAAGACCCGATCGAACGGCTGGAACCGGCGTTCAACCAGTTGCAAGTGCAGCCGGCCCTGGGCCTGTGCTTCGCCAACGGCGTGCGGGCGATGCTGCGCCAGGACCCGGACATCATCATGATCGGCGAGATCCGTGACCGTGAAACCGCCCTGGTGGCCGTACAGGCAGCCCTCACCGGGCACCTGGTGCTGTCGACCCTGCACACCAACGATGCCTGCGCTGCGATCACCCGCCTGCAGGAACTGGGCGTAGCCGACTACCTGATCAAGGCAACGCTGATCGGGGTCATGGCGCAACGGCTGATTCGTACCCTTTGCGGCGATTGCCAGGGTTGTGCCTCGGCGGCCAGCGGCCAGCCCTGCCGTACCTGTCGTGGTACCGGATTTCACGGTCGCACGGGCCTGTTCGAACTGTTGATACCCAGCGAAAACTTGCGCGCGCAGATAGGCCCGCACACCGACCTTGCACACTTGCGGCGCCAGGCACTGACGGAAGGCTTGCTGGACCTGCGCCGCTGCGGGGAGGCGAAAGTGGCCTGCGGGCTGACCCGCGCAGAGGAAGTGCTACGGGCCTGCTCCTGAGCGAAAATCCCTTGTATTCAAGGAACTTGCCTCCTTTGCCACGATCAAACCGCGCATCTTCAACCCTCACCCTTCGAGGTGTTTCAACATGCGTCTCAAAACCGCCATCGCGACCGCTGCCTTGCTTTCGCTGCCAATGGGCTCCGCCATGGCCGATACCTTCTGGCGTAACGTGATTTCTTCGGGTGCGACCACCGCGTCCACCTACCTGACCTCCAAGGATCACAAGCTGGTACTGGCCGCGCAGGAAGACGCTGGCAGCTTCGTGGCCAGCGAAGGCGCCATTCGTGGGCCGTTCCTGGAGTCTGCGCTGCGCCAGGTGCGCACCGAAAACCCAGGCATGCAAGCCAGCGACATGGAACTGGCCAATGCCATTCTGGCCAAGAACGCAGTAGCCGAGTAAATAATCGGGGGGCCAAGCCCCCCGAAACTCAGCGATAAGCCTCCACCGGCACACACGCGCAGAACAAGTTCCTGTCTCCATACACATTGTCGACCCGGTTCACCGCTGGCCAATACTTGTGCTGGCGTACGTGAGCACTGGGGGCGATGCCCTGCTCCAGGCTGTACGGCCTGTTCCACGCTGCCAACACATCGGCCAAGGTGTGCGGCGCATGCTTGAGCGGGTTGTCTTCGGCCGGCCAGTTGCCCTCCTGCACCTGGGCGATTTCTGCACGGATCGCCAGCATCGCCTCGACGAAACGGTCCAGCTCGGCCTTGGACTCACTCTCGGTCGGCTCGACCATCAGCGTGCCCGGTACCGGGAATGACATGGTCGGGGCATGGAAGCCGTAGTCCATCAAACGTTTGGCCACGTCCTCCTCACTGATGCCGGTCTGTGCCTTGAGCGGGCGCAGGTCGAGGATGCATTCGTGGGCCACACGCTGGTTACGCCCGCGGTAGAGCACCGGGAACGCCCCGGCAAGCTGGCTGGCCAGGTAGTTGGCCGAGAGTATCGCCACCTCGCTGGCATCGGCCAGTTGCGGGCCCATCATGGCGATGTACATCCAGCTGATCGGCAGAATGCTCGCACTGCCCCAGGGCGCGGCACTGACCGCGCTGTTGTTCGGGTCCAGGCCGGGTACCGGCACCACCGGGTGGCTGGCGACAAAGGGCTTGAGGTGGGCGCGGATGCCGATCGGGCCCATGCCGGGGCCGCCGCCGCCATGGGGGATGCAGAAGGTCTTGTGCAGGTTCATGTGCGAGACGTCGGCGCCGATGTCTGCGGGCCGTGCCAGGCCGACCTGGGCATTGAGGTTGGCACCGTCCATGTACACCTGGCCACCGTGCTGGTGCACCACGTCGCAGATTTCGCGGATACCCTCTTCGTACACCCCATGGGTCGAGGGGTAGGTGACCATCAGGCAGGACAACCGATCCCCTGCCGCCTGGGCCTTGACCTTGAGGTCCGTGAGGTCGACGTTGCCGTCTTCGTCGCAATCGACGATCACCACGTCCATGCCGGCCATTTGCGCCGAGGCCGGGTTGGTGCCGTGGGCCGAGGACGGAATCAGGCACAGCGTACGCTGCGGCTGATGGCGGCTGCGGTGGTAGCGGGTGATGGCCATGAGGCCGGCGTATTCGCCCTGGGCCCCGGAGTTGGGCTGCATGCAAATGGCGTCAAAGCCCGTGATCGCGCACAACCAGCTCTCCAGCTCGTCGATCATCGCTTTGTAGCCAACCGCCTGGGCAGCAGGCGCAAAGGGATGAAGCTGGGCGAAGCCGGGCCAGGTGATGGGGATCATCTCGCTGGTGGCGTTGAGCTTCATGGTGCAGGAGCCCAGCGGGATCATCGACTGGTTCAGCGCCAGGTCTTTGTTTTCCAGCTGCTTGAGGTAGCGCAGCATCTCGGTTTCACTGTGGTGCAAGTTGAAGACCGGGTGCGCGAGGAACGGCGTGCGCCGCACCAGCCCCGCTGGTATGCCTTCGGGCAGCGCCAGTTGGTCGAGCGTCGCGATGTCCAGGCCGTGGTCGACCCCCAGGAAAACATCGAACAGGCGCAACACGGTCTGTTCGCTGCAGGTTTCGTCCAGGCTCACGCCCAGGTGCCCACGCCCGAGGATGCGCAGGTTGATCTGCGCGTGCTCGGCACTTTCGATGATCGCCGCCTGCGCGCCGCCCACCTCCAGCGTCAGGGTGTCGAAAAAATGCTGGTTGAGCCGCTTGATGCCCTTGGCTTCCAGGCCGGCCGCCAGGATAAAGGTCAGCCGATGCACGCGCTGGGCAATGCGCTGCAAGCCCTCTGGGCCATGGTAGACGGCATAGAAGCCGGCGATATTGGCCAGCAGTACCTGGGCCGTGCAGATGTTGGAGTTGGCCTTCTCACGGCGGATGTGCTGCTCGCGGGTCTGCAGGGCCATGCGCAGCGCGGTATTGCCACGGGCATCGCGTGACACACCGATGATGCGCCCCGGCATGGCCCGCTTGAAGTCGTCACGGCAGGCAAAATAGGCCGCGTGTGGCCCGCCGTAGCCCATCGGTACGCCAAAGCGCTGGGTCGAGCCCAGCACCACATCGGCGCCCAGCTCACCGGGCGGCGCCAGCACCACCAGGCTGAGCAGGTCGGCGGCAACGCAGGCCAAGGCTTGCTGGCTGTGCAGCTGGTCGATCAATGGGCGCAGGTCGCGCACCTCGCCATGGGTGTCCGGGTATTGCAGCAAAGCGCCGAATACCGAGTGCTTGGCCAGGTTATCCACAGCGTCGACGATCAGCTCGAAACCGAACCCCTCGGCGCGGGTTTTCAGTACCGAGAGGGTTTGCGGGTGGCAGTGCTCGTCGGCGAAGAAGGCGTTGCTCTTGTTACGTGCCACGCGCTTGGCCAAGGCCATCGCCTCGGCGGCGGCGGTGGCTTCGTCGAGCAGCGAGGCGTTGGCCAGGGCCAGGCCGGTCAGGTCGATGACCATCTGCTGAAAGTTGAGCAGGGCTTCCAGCCGGCCTTGGGCGATTTCTGGCTGATAAGGCGTATAGGCGGTGTACCAGCCTGGGTTTTCCAGCACGTTGCGCAGGATGATAGTTGGCGTGACGGTGCCGTGGTAGCCCATGCCGATGAGGCTGGTCCAGACCTGATTCTGCTCGGCGTAACCGGCGAGCTTGGCCAGTGCGGCCTGTTCATCCAGGGCCGGCGGCAGGTCGAGTGGGCGATTGAGGCGGATCCCTGGCGGGACCGTCTGCTCGATCAGCTCGCTGCGGCTGGCAACACCCAGCGCGCTGAGCATGGCCTGCTGCTCCGAGGCATCGGGGCCAAGGTGGCGACGCAGGAAAGGGTTGAGCTCTTGCAGTTGATGCAGGGACGGCGACTGGGACATGACGACGCTCTCTTCCTAGACCAGGCCTCATGGAGACTTATAAGTCTAGGAAGGATTGCCGATTGTGCGGAGAAACTTGCTTTTGCCGCACCATTGCCGGGCGGCGCATTGCGCCCCCCGGCTTGATCAGTTACTCGCCGATCGCAGCCTGATAAGCCGCAGCATCCAGCAGCTTGTCCAGTTCAGCTTTGTCGCTTGGCTGCAGTTTGAAGATCCACGCCCCATAAGGTTCTGCGTTCAACAGCTCCGGATTGTCTGCCAGCGCGTCGTTGACCGCGATCACTTCGCCAGCGATCGGGGCGTAGATGTCGGAAGCCGCCTTAACCGATTCGACCACGCCTGCGGCATCGCCTTGGGCAAACACCTTGCCGACTTCCGCCAGTTCGACGAACACGACGTCACCCAAGGCTTCCTGTGCATGGTCGCTGATGCCAACGGTCACTGTGCCGTCGCTTTCCAGGCGCGCCCACTCGTGGCTTTCGGCAAAACGCAGATCGGCGGGGATATTGCTCATGTCTTGAATTCCTCGATTGGCTCAGCGGTCGGCCCGCCGGTTAATAATTGTTCAAATCAGGATTTTGCCGTGGCGCACGAAGGTCGGTTTGACCACCCGCACCGGGTACCACTTGCCGCGAATCTCGACCTCGGCGCGGTCGCCGGTAGCCATGGGTACACGCGCCAGGGCAATGGATTTGCTCAGCGTAGGAGAGAAACTACCACTGGTGATCTCACCTTCGCCAATACCGGTAACACGAACCACCTGATGGGCACGCAGAACGCCGCGTTCTTCCAGCACCAGGCCAACCAGTTTTTCCTTCACACCCTGCTCGATTTCCGCCAACAGGCCAGTGCGGCCGATGAATTCGCGCGCAGCCGGCTCCCAGGCGATGCTCCAGCCCAGGTTGGAGGTCAGCGGGGTGTGGGCTTCGTCGATGTCCTGGCCGTAGAGGTTCATGCCGGCTTCCAGACGCAGGGTATCGCGGGCGCCCAGGCCACTGGGGGCGATGCCGGCCCCCACCAGGTCGTTGAAGAAGGCCACGGCCTGGTCACCCGGGAGGATAATCTCCAGGCCGTCCTCACCGGTATAACCGGTACGGGCAATGAACCAGTCGCCTTCGGCGATACCTTCGAACGGGCGCAGCTCGCGGATCAGCGCGGCGCGCGAGGGGCTCAGCAAGGCGGCCACCTTTTCACGGGCGTGGGGGCCTTGGATGGCGAGGATGGCGAGGTCCGGGCGAACCTGAACATCCACCTCGAAGCCTGCACGCTGCGCATGCAGCCAGCCAAGCACCTTTTCGCGGGTGGCGGCGTTGGTCACCAGGCGATAGCCGCCTTCGGTACGGTAGGCGATAAGGTCGTCGATAACCCCGCCCTGCGCGTTCAGCAGTGGGCTGTACAGCGCCTTGCCAATACCCGCGAGACGTGCGACGTCGTTGGCCAGCAAACGCTGCAACCAGGCAAAGGCATCACGGCCCGTGACGTCAATGACGGTCATGTGAGAGACATCGAAGACCCCGCAGTCACTGCGCACCTGATGGTGCTCCTCGACTTGCGAGCCATAGTGCAGGGGCATGTCCCAGCCGCCAAAATCGACCGTCTTGGCGCCGAGCGCCAGGTGCAGGTCATACAGAAGCGTGCGCTGTCCCATGGGTTTCTCCTTCCGGGCGTGGCGAAGCGGCGGCGGTCGATGACGTTGTGTCGTCAGCTCTTCTTGTAGGACCCGCCGCGCGAATGCCGCGCATTGTAGCCGCATGGGCGCAGGCTGGCACCCTTAGTGTCTGTGACCGGGGCGCCGAGCCGAACGGCGGATCAGCCCGATGACCGGCAGCAGCCCCACCAGTACCAGGGTCAAGGCAGGCAGCGAGGCGCGCGCCCACTCCCCCTCGCTGGTCATCTCGAACACCCGTACCGCCAAGGTGTCCCAGCCGAACGGACGCATCAGCAAGGTAGCCGGCATTTCCTTCAACACATCGACGAATACCAGCAGGGCCGCACTCAGTGCACCGGGCACCAACAACGGCAGATACACCCTGAAAAACAATCCCACGCCGCCGACGCCCAGGCTGCGCGACGCTTCAGGCAACGAGGGCCGGATACGCTCCAGGCTGCCTTCCAGCGGCCCGTAGGCCACGGCGATGAAGCGCACCAGGTAGGCCAGCAGCAAGGCCGCGAGGCTACCCAGCAGCAAGGGCTTGCCAGCGCCGCCCAGCCACGTGGAGAGCGGCACCACCAGTTGGTTATCGAGGTAACTGAAGGCCAGCATGATCGACACCGCCAGCACTGAGCCTGGCAAGGCATAACCAAGGTTGGCCAGGCCGACCCCAGCGCGGATGCCAGCCGTCGGCGCCTGGCGTCGGGCAAATGCCAGCAGCAGCGCCACGCTCACCGTGATCAATGCCGCCATGCCGCCCAGGTACAAGGTGTGCAGCACCAGGCCGACATAGCGATCGTCCAGGTCATGCCGCCCGCGCTGCCAGAACCACACCAGCAATTGCAGCAGCGGTATGACGAAGGCGCAGGCGAACACCAGCAGGCACCAGCCGCTGGCCAGCAGCGCCTTTGCCCCGCGCAGGTGATAGAGCGCTTGCCCACGCGGCCGCTCGTTGCCGGTACGGCTGGCGCCGCGCGCACGGCGCTCGCCGTAGAGCACCAGCATCACCGCCAACAGCAGCAGGCTGGCCAACTGCGCGGCGCTGGACAGGCTGAAGAAGCCGTACCAGGTCTTGTAGATGGCCGTGGTGAAGGTATCGAAATTGAACACTGCCACTGCACCGAAATCGGCCAGGGTTTCCATCAACGCCAGGGCGATACCGGCACCGATGGCCGGGCGCGCCATGGGCAACGCCACGCGCCAGAACGCCTGCAGCGGCGACAGCCCCAGTACCCGGGCCGCCTCCATCAGGCCCCGGCCCTGCGCCAGAAAGGCCGTGCGCGCAAGCAGGTAGACATAGGGGTAGAACACCAGCACCAACACGATGACCACTCCACCCGTGGAGCGTACGCGGGGCAGGCGCATCGGCCCGAAGGCTTCACGCAAGGCGCTTTGCACGGGGCCGGCAAAGTCCAGCAGGCCGACGAAGACGAATGCCAGCACGTAGGCGGGGATGGCGAACGGCAGCATCAGCGCCCAGTCCAGCCAGCGCCGGCCGGGGAATTCGCAGAGGCTGGTGAGCCAGGCCAGGCTGACACCCAGGACAGTGACGCCGATGCCTACGCCCAGCACCAGGGTCAGGGTGTTGCCGAGCAGGCGGCTCATCTGGGTGTCGAGCAGGTGCGACCAGATCTGCTGGTCGATCGACTGCCACGACAGCAACAGGACGCTCAGGGGCAGGAGCACCAGGGCAGCGATCAGGGCGACCGGGAGGTACCAGCGGCGTTGGGGGGTGTGGGGCAAGGCTCAAGTCTCGAAGGCGATGGCGACCGCTGCGCGGTCGTTCGCGGGTAAACCCGCTCCTACAGGTACGGTGCCGCCGCTTGGGCTGCGCTGCACCTGTGGGAGCGGGCTTGCCCCGCGAAAGGGCCCTTGCAGGCCCCGCAAGGATAAAGCCTGGCGCTTAGTTCCAGCCAGCCCGGTCCATCAACCGAATCGCTTCTGCCTGGCGCTTGCCCGCGATCTCGACCGGAATGCTGTCAGCTTTGAAGCTGCCCCAGGCTGCAACCTCGTCCGACGGTTTGACCTTCGGGTTGGCCGGGAACTCCTGGTTGATGTCGGCGAACAGCTTCTGCGCGTCTTCGCCGGTCATCCACTCGACCAGCTTTTTCGCAGCCTCTGGGTGCGGAGCATGCTTGGTCAGGCCGATGCCCGACAGGTTCACGTGTACGCCACGGTCACCCTGGTTGGGCCAGAAGATCTTCACCGGCAACGCGGGGTTTTGCTTGTGCAGGCGCCCGTAGTAGTAAGTGTTGACCACGCCCACATCGCACTGGCCGGCCTCGATGGCCTGGATCACGGCGTTGTCATCGGAGAACACGTCGGTGGACAGGTTGTTGACCCAGCCTTTGACGATCTCTTCGGTCTTCGCCTCGCCGTGGTTCTCGATCAGTGTGGCGGTCAGCGACTGGTTGTAGACCTTCTTCGCGGTGCGCAGGCACAGGCGGCCTTCCCACTGCTTGTCGGCCAGGGCTTCGTAGGTGCTCAGCTGTTCGGGTTTGACCCGGTCGGTGGCATAGATGATGGTCCGGGCGCGCAGGCTCAGGCCGGTCCAGTCATGGGACGAGGCACGGTACTGCGCCGGGATGTTCTGGTCGATGATGTCGGACTTGATCGGCTGCAGGATGCCCATCTGTTCGGCCTGCCAGAGGTTACCGGCATCGACGGTCAGCAGCAGGTCGGCCACACCGTTCTCGCCCTCGGCCTTGATGCGTTGCATCAACGGGGCTTCCTTGTCGGTGATGAACTTGATCTTGACCCCGGTCTTGGCGGTGTAAGCATCGAACACCGGCTTGATCAGCTCGTCGATGCGCGAGGAGTACACCACCACTTCCTCAGCTGCCTGGGCAGTGCCGCCGAACAGGGTCAGGGCCAGGGCGGCCAGTAGGGGCTTGCGTGGCAACATGGAAAGCACTCCTCGGATCGTATGAGAGGCGCAAATGGTAGTGAATCCCATTTTGTCACTCACCCTTGGAGCCGTTACCGGATGTTGCAGGGGCCGCAAGGCGGACCCGTAGGCTCAAGGCCTGGCCAACGCCGGCAGGTCCCCGCTCAACCCCAGTGCCTGGCGCACGAACAACGCCTTGGCCTCCGGCATCTGCTCCACCAGCTTCAAGCCACTGTTACGCAACCAGCGCAACGGCAGTGGGTTGGCCTGGAACAGCCGCTCGAAACCCTCCATCGCCGCCATCAGCCCCAGGTTGTGCGGCATGCGCCGCCGCTCATAGCGGCTCAGCACCTTCACATCCGCCAGCCGTTCGCCTCGCTCGCAGGCATTGACCAGCACCTCGGCCAGCACAGCGGCGTCGAGGAAGCCCAGGTTGACGCCCTGGCCAGCCAACGGGTGAATGGTGTGCGCGGCATCGCCAATCAAAGCCAGCCCTTCATCCACATAGCGCTTGGCGTGGCGCTGGCGCAGCGGCACGCAGACGCGCGGGTCTGCCTGCAGGACTTCACCCAGGCGCCCCTCGAAGGCCCGTTCCAGGGCCTTGAGGAAGGCCGGCTCATCCAGCGCCATCAACTGCTCGGCATGCTCCGGCGTGGTCGACCAGACAATCGAGCACCAGTCCTGCTGGCCATCGCGCGTCAGCGGCAGGAACGCCAGCGGGCCGTCGTCGGTGAAGCGCTGCCAGGCCGTGGACTGGTGCCCCGCGCTGCAACGTACGCTGGTGACGATGGCGTGATGCAGGTAGTCCCACTCGCGGGTTTCGCAACCGGTCAGGCGGCGCACCGCCGAGTTGGCGCCATCAGCCGCCACCACCAACGGCGCACGCAGCTGGCGGCCGTCGGCCAGGGTCAGCAGCCATTCGTCACCGGAGCGGCGCAGTTGCTCCAGCCGCGCATTGGGCAGCAAGCCGATGTCGCTGTCATGCAGACGCTCCAGCAGGCCATCCTGCACCACCCGGTTCTCGACAATGTGGCCGAGTACCTGAGCGTGCACGCTGGCCGCCGAGAAGTGGATCTGGCCCGTGCCGCTGCCATCCCACACGTGCATGTCGGTGTACGGCGTGGCCCGCCGCCGGGCGATACCGTCCCAGGCGCCAAGGCGCTCGAGAATGCGCTGGCTGGCCGCCGACAGGGCACTGACACGCGGCTCGAACGCGGCCTCGTTATCGTAGGGTTTGACCGACAGCGGGCTGCCGTCGAGCAGGAGAATGTCCAGGCCACTGTGGCGCAACGCCAAGGCCAGGGCGCTGCCGACCATACCGGCACCGACAATCAACAGATCTGCGCGCATTTCCATGCCTTACGCCTGCCTCGCTTGCGGCTTGAGCCGCACGTATAGGGTTTTGTCGACCCGCGCCACCAGCTCGCCGGCAGCGTCGCGGATATCCACCTGCAAACGCGGCAGGCACTTCTTGCCGGTGGCGGTCTGCTGGCGGATCTCGTCCAGCAGGGCGTCATCGAGGTGGAACTCGGCGTACACCGGGCCTTTGCCCGGCGAGATGAAATCGATGCTCGCCGCCTTGTCCCAGACGATGTATTCACGCCCCAACTGCTCGATCAGCAGCAACATGTAGAACGGATCGACCATCGAGTAGAGGCTGCCGCCGAACTGGGTACCGACGTAATTGCGGTTCCAGCGCGTGAGCTTCATGCATACCTTGACGCTGCGCATGTCCGGGCTGATGTGCTGCACACGGATACCGGCGCCCAGGTACGGTGGGTAGAGGTTCAACAACCAGCGCAACATACGGGCCCGGCGCGCCAGCCTGCGCGGATTGCTCATGCCTGGCCTCGCGGGTCGGGGCGCGTACCCAGGCCCATGGCCTGGCGGGCAAACCAGCTTTTCGCCGGGGGCAACAGGTCGAGGCCGAGCAGGCCGATGTTGCGCCCTGCGGCCAACAACGGCTGGTTGCTGCCGAACAGGCGCGTAACCTGGTCGGAAAAGCCGATGGTCAGGGCCTGATCCAGGCGCTGACGCTGGTGATAGACGCGCAAGGTAGCCAGGTCTCCGGGTTGCTGCGGGCCCGCCAGCAGCGCTTCGGCCAGTGCCTGAACGTCACGCAGCGACAGGTTGAAGCCCTGGCCGGCAATGGGGTGCAGGCTGTGCGCGGCGTTGCCCAGCACCACCAGGTGCGGGCGTACCTGCTCGTCGGCTTCGACCAATGCCAGCGGGTACAGATGCCTTGCCCCCACCTGGCGCAATGCGCCGAGGCGATAGCCGAAGGCGTCCTGCAGCTCGCGCAGGAAGCTGCGCTCATCGATTTCGGCCAGCCGCTGCGCGTCCATGCCCTGACGGGTCCAGACCAACGCACAGCGGTTTTCCGGCAACGGCAGCAGCGCCATCGGGCCTGCCTCGGTGAAGCGCTCGAACGCCTGGCCGCGATGGGCCTCGCCAGGCGTGATGTTGGCGATCAAGGCGCTTTGCTCATAGGGCGTGCGGCGCACATGAATGCCCAGTTGCTCACGCAGGCCGGAGCGGCCGCCATCGGCCAGCACCGCCAGGTCGCAGTCCAGGCTGGTGTCGTCATCCAGCTGCAGACGGTAACCGCCTTCGATGGCGTGCATTGCCCGCACCTCGGCGGGGCAACGCCAGCTCACCACGTCACTGTCGAGCCCCTGCCACAGGCACTGGCCAAGCCAGGCGTTCTCGACCACGTAGCCGAGCGCTGGCACGCCCTCCTCGACGGCATCCAGGCGCGTGGCGCCGAACCGGCCGCGGTCGGATACCTGAATCTGCCGGATCGGTTCGGCGCGTTGGCCGATGGCCTGCCACAGCCCCAAGTGCTGGTAGATCTGTTGTGTGCCAAACGACAGCGCCGAGGAGCGCGCATCGTAGCTGGGCTGGAAGTTGTCGCCAGGCGCGAACGGCTCGATCAGCAGGATCTTCCAGCCGCGCGCCTTGGCCCCGGCTTGCAGGGCCAAGGCCAGGCTCGCGCCGACCAGGCCGCCGCCGATGATCGCCAGGTTTACTCGATTCATGCCGCGTCCTTGCGCGCAGCCTGCATCAGCGCCTCGATCTCGGTGACCGTGCGCGGCACGCCGGAGGTCAGAATTTCACAGCCTTGCCTGGTCACTACCACGTCGTCCTCGATCCTTATGCCGATGCCGCGCCACTTCTTCGCCACCGCCTGGTTGTCGGCGGCAATGTAGATGCCCGGCTCGACGGTCAGCGCCATGCCGGGCTCCAGCACGCGCCACTGACCGCCCACCTTGTACTCGCCCACATCGTGCACATCCATGCCCAGCCAGTGCCCGGCGCGGTGCATGTAGAAGGCGCGGTAGGCTTCGCTTTCGATCAGCCCCTGCACATCGCCCTTGAGCAGCCCCAGTGCCACCAGGCCCTCGGTGATGACCTGCACGGTCGCCTCGTGGGCGTGGTTCCAGTGCTTGCCGGGGGCGATTTCGGCGAAGGCCGCAGCCTGGGCCTTGAGCACCAGCTCGTAGATGGCCTTCTGCTCGGGCGAGAAACGCCCGCTGACCGGGAATGTGCGGGTGATGTCGCTGGCATAGCAGTCGATTTCGCAGCCCGCATCGATCAACACCAGGTCGCCATCCTTGAGCGGGGCGTCGTTCTGCTGATAGTGCAGGATGCAGCCATTGCGCCCGGCGGCGACGATCGAGCCGTAGGCCGGCATTTTCGCCCCGCCCTTGCGGAACTCGTAATCCAGCTCGGCTTCCAGGCTGTACTCGTGCAGCCCGGCCCGGCATGCCTGCATGGCACGCACGTGGGCGCGAGCGGAAATTTCTGCGGCAGCGCGCATCACTTTCACTTCCGCCGCCGATTTATACAGGCGCATGTCATGCAGCAGATGATCCAGCGCAACGAACTCGTTCGGCGGCTGGGCACCAAGGCGCGCCTTGGAGCGGATCACGTTGATCCAGTCCATCAGCCGGCGGTCGAACTCGGGGTTGCTGCCCATGGCGCTGTAGACCCGCTCGCGGCCTTCGATAAGGCCCGGCAGGATCTCGTCGATGTCGGTGATCGGGAAGGCATCGTCGGCGCCGAAATCACGCACCGCACCTTCCTGGCCGGCGCGCAGCCCTTCCCATTGCTCGCGCTCGGGGTTGCGCTCGCGGCAGAACAGCACGTACTCGCCATGTTCCCGGCCGGGGATAAGCGCGATGACAGCCTCAGGCTCCGGGAAGCCGCTGAGGTACTGGAAGTCGCTGTCCTGGCGGTACACGTGCTCGACGTCGCGGTTGCGAATGGCAACTGCGGCGGCGGGCAGGATGGCGATGCTATTGGGGACCATCTGCGCCATCAGCGCCTTGCGCCGACGGGCATACTCGGCCTTGGGAATGTGGCTCATGGGCAGACTACCCCCGGTTGATCAGTGCAACGATGGCTTGGACGCGGGTGCGGCCGGCTTGGCCAGCTCGGAGAACAGCAGCAGCGGCGCTACGCGCAGGTATTCCATGACTTCCATGTAGTCGCTCTCGCCGTCTTCAGACTCTTCGAGGGCTTCTTGCACCTGCGAGATGGCAACCAGGTCCTGCAGCACGTCCTTGGCCTCGGTGGAAAGCTCCTTGCCACCTGCGTTCAGGCCGAAGCCGGTGATGAAGCCCTGGCACCACTGGCCCAGCGCCGCAGCGCGGTCGGCCAGCGCGGCGTCATCGGTGGGCAGCAGCAGGACGATGGCCATGTCATCGCTGGTCAGCTCGCCCTTGACCATCTCCTGCAGGCCGATCAGGGCATTGCGGACAGTATCACCGGGTTCGTTTTCCAGCAGTTGGGCGGCGTCGGCCAGCCAGGCGTCGGCATCGAAGCCGGCACCGGCGCAACTGCGCCCGACCAGCAAGCCGTGCAGCTCGGCAGGAGTGACAGGGTGGCCATTGCTGGAAAGCAGCATGGCGAAGGCGATGTAGGGCGATTGGGTATTGGGCATGGGCAACTAGGCGCCAGACGGCGCAATGACTAGAATGGAGACCTTGTATCCTAGCACCGGCAGGCGCGCCAAGACCATCGGCACTGGCCGTCGCGGGCCAGGGAGAGGCATCATCGCCAGGTGACTGAACGACGGAGCGATTCGAGTGCAACCCACGCAAGAGAACGACCTGCAAGCGCTGATGAGCCGATTCGAGTTGCTGATCGAACGTGTCGAGCAACTAAAACGGCAAAATGCACTCCTAGTAGCTCAGGAAAAGTCCTGGCGCGAAGAGCGCGCCCACCTCATCGAAAAGAACGAGATCGCAAGGCGCAAGGTCGAGTCGATGATTTTACGCCTCAAGGCTCTGGAGCAAGACTCATGAGTTCAAGCAATAGCGTCACCGTGCAGATCCTCGACAAGGAATACTCGATCATCTGCCCGCCGGAAGAGCGCAACAACCTGGTCAGCGCGGCGCGCTACCTGGACGGCAAGATGCGCGAGATCCGCAGCAGCGGCAAGGTGATTGGTGCCGACCGCATCGCGGTGATGGCGGCGTTGAACATTACCCACGAGATGCTGCACCGCCAGGAAGAGCGTACCGATGCACCCGCCGCTGGCACCAACCGCGAACAGGTGCGCGAGCTGCTGGATCGGGTCGATAAGGCTTTGTCCGACGACACGGATACCAAAATCGGCTGAGATTGGTATACTGGCGCCACTCCCTGGGGGATGCGCCAGTCGGTTATGTCCCTGAGCCGATACGCACAACCACGGGGGTTGCACGCTGGGGCCGGTGTGCATGTCCGCTCGACGGAAAGCCTTAACGCCCCCTGCAATCTCCACCTTGAACTTTCGGGTTCAAGGGCTACACCGATAGCGGTCCTATCGGGGAGCCTTATTTCTCTTGCCTGCATTTGCTGCGGGCAGACTCCACACCAGTAGCGACAACTGGGAACGCCCGTGCCATGACCGACACCGCGCCGCCTACCCGCCCCCAGCTCCGTCGCCTGCTGCGCAATGCCCGCCGCGCACTGACGCCTGCCCAGCAGCGCCAGGCCGCCCTCGGCCTGTACCGCCAGTTGGCGCAAGACCCGCTGTTCCGCCGCGCCCGGCACATCGCCTTGTACTTGCCCAACGACGGCGAAATAGACCCATACCTACTACTGCGCGAAGCCCAGCGACGCGGCAAGCGCACCTACCTGCCGGTACTGCACGCCTGGCCGCGCACGCGCATGGTGTTTCAGCGTTTCGAGCAGGGTGAAAAACTCAAGCGCAACCGCTTCCGTATTCCAGAGCCACTGACCGACCGCAAACGCCAACGCCCGATCTGGTCCCTGGACCTGATCCTGCTGCCGCTGGTGGGCTTCGATGAAGTGGGTGGGCGCCTGGGCATGGGCGGGGGGTTCTATGACCGCAGCCTGGCCTACCAGGCGCGCCGCAAGACCTGGAAAAAGCCCTTGCTGCTGGGGCTGGCGCATGAATGCCAGAAGGTCGAGCGGCTGGCGCAGGCCAGCTGGGATGTACCCTTGCAGGGGACGGTCTCGGACTGCGACTGGTACCTGGCGCCGAGCTGAGCGGCGCCAGCGAAGGGCATCAACGTGGTGGCTGGCTGGCGTCGACTGGCATCTGATAGGCGGTATCCAGCTTGCGCTCCCAGAACCCCTGCGCATAACCGGTAGTGACCACACCCAGGCCAAAAATGAACACCAGGATCCACAGAAGATCCGGCTTTTTGCGTTGATTCATCGAAGATTGCCCCCCAGGCAAACTGTTCCGGCTTGGCGATTTTCTGGGTATCGCCAGCGCATCTCGCTTTAAACGGGGCGCATTTTCCGACAACCTGCGTCTACACGCAAACATTGACGCCAACCGGCTGTCGGTTTCGTGCAACAGGTTATTTCAAACCTTTTCAGGAGCAGCATCCATGGCCTATTGGCTGATGAAATCCGAGCCCGACGAGCTCTCGATCGAAGGCCTTGGCCGCCTGGGCGAAACACGCTGGGACGGCGTGCGCAATTACCAGGCGCGCAACTTCCTGCGGGCCATGAGCGTGGGCGACACGTTCTTCTTCTACCATTCCAGCTGCCCGCAGCCGGGCATTGCCGGCATCGCGCGGATCACGCGGGCAGCCTACCCGGACCCAACCGCACTGGACCCAGAGAGCCCCTATCACGACCCCAAGGCCACGGCCGAGAAAAACCCGTGGAGCGCCGTAGATGTGGCGCACGTGCAGACCCTGCCCAAGGTGCTGGAGCTGGGCTGGCTCAAGCAACAGGCTGCCCTTGCCGAACTGCCGCTGGTACAGAAAGGCAGCCGCCTGTCGGTGATGCCGGTGACCCCCGAGCAATGGGCGGCGATTGTCGCGCTGAGCTGAAGGTGCGCTATGGTCATGGGGTTTGACCGATATCAACACGCCATGGATAGCCACACGCCACGATAGGGGCGTGCATTGAGCAGGATGCTGACTGATGAATCGATATGCCCCCAGGGTCTTCGCCACCGCGTTGATCGCCTTACTGGCGACCGCTGCAGGGCTGGGTTACTGGAAGTCGCTGCACGACCAATTGCCGGAAGGCTTGAGCATGGGCAACGGCCGTCTCGAGGCGACCGAAGTGCAGATTGCCAGCAAGGTCCCCGGGCGCTTGGCCGAAGTGCGGGTCGACGAAGGCGACAAGGTTGTCCGCGGCCAGCTGCTGGCCCGTATCGACACCCGTACCATGGAGGCCCAACGCAACCAGGCCGAGGCCGAAGTGCTGCGCGCGCGGGAAAACTACGCGGCAGCCCAGGCCAGTGTGCAACTGCGCCAAAGTGAACTGCTGCTGGCTGGCCAGGAGCTCAAGCGCGTGCGCGAAATCTTCCAGCGCAAGTACGCCAGCCAGCAGTTGCTCGACCAGCAACAGGCCCGCTTCGACACGGCCAACGCGGCAGTTGTCGCGGCACGTGCCCAGCTGGCGGCAGTCAAGGCCGCCATCGGCGCCGCCCAAGCCCAGGTGGCGCAGCTCACCAGCGAGATCGACGACAGCAGCCTGCGCGCGCCCATCGACGGCATCATCCAGCTGCGCCTGGCCGAACCGGGTGAGGTGTTGGGTGCTGGCGGCCGGGTACTGATGCTGATCGACCCGAGCGACCAGTACATGAACCTCTACCTGCCGGCCTCCACCAGCGGCCGGCTGACCGTTGGCGATCAGGCACGCATCGTCCTCGACGCCTTGCCAGAGCAGGCCTTGCCGGCGAAGGTGGCCTTTGTTGCGGCCAAGGCACAGTTCACCCCGAAACAGGTCGAAACCCGTGACGAACGGCAGAAGCTGGTGTTTCGCGTCAAACTGCGCCTGATCGACCCAAGCGCCGTGCCTCAAGCCAAGCCGGGCATGCCGGGTGCTGGCTACGTGCGCACGGCTGATGTGGACTGGCCGGCCAACCTGCAATGAACGCGCCGGCACTGCTGGCCGAGGGTATCAGCCACCGCTATGGCGGCCTGGTCGCCTTGCACACGCTGGGCTTCAGCCTGCCTGCAGGCACGCGCTGTGCACTGATTGGCCCCGACGGGGCCGGCAAATCGACCCTGCTCGGGCTGATCGCCGGCGTGAAGCGCCTGCAACAGGGTGAGCTGCAGGTGCTCGGCGGCTCGATCCGTCAGCGCCGCCATCGCGCGGCGCTGTACCCAAAAGTGGCGTTCATGCCGCAAGGGCTGGGCAACAACCTGTATCCCGAACTGTCGATCAGCGAGAACATTCGTTTTTTTGCCACCCTGTTTGGCCTTGGCCGTGATGAATGCGACCAGCGCATGGCCAACCTGCTGCAAGCCACCGACCTGCAACGTTTCGCCGAGCGCCCGGCCGGCAAGCTGTCGGGGGGCATGAAGCAGAAGCTGGGCCTGTGCTGCGCGTTGATCCACGAGCCTGACCTGCTGATCCTCGACGAACCCACCACCGGGGTCGACCCCCTGTCGCGCCGGCGCTTCTGGGAGCTGGTCGAGCAGGTACGTGCGCAACGCCCGCAATTGACGCTGCTGGTGGCCACCGCCTATATGGAAGAGGCCGAGCAGTTCGAGCACTGCCTGATGCTCGATGGCGGCCAGCTGATTGCCGCAGGCCCCAGCCAGGTACTGGCCGCCGTCACGCCCAGCGGCAAGCTGGACGACGCCTTTACCCATTACCAGGGCGCAGGCAGCACGCAACACGCACCCTTGAGCATCCCGCCACGCCCGACCAATGACGGCCCGGTTGCCATCGAGGCGCACGACCTGACCCTGCGCTTTGGCGATTTCACCGCAGTGAACAAGGTCAGCTTCGCCATTGGCCGTGGGGAAATTTTCGGCTTCCTGGGTTCCAACGGCTGCGGCAAGACCACCACCATGAAAGTGCTCACCGGCCTGATGCCCGCCACCGAGGGCAGCGCCACCCTGCTCGGCCGCCCGGTGGATGCCAGCGACCTGGCCACGCGCAAGCGGGTGGGGTTCATGTCGCAGAGTTTCTCGCTGTATGGCGAACTCAGCACCCGCCAGAACCTGACGCTGCATGCCCGCCTGTTCGACCTGCCCAAGGCCGAAAGCGCGCAGCGCATCAGCGAACTGATCGAACGCTTCGACCTGGGCAGCTTCGCCGACCAGCCGTCAGGCGCCCTGCCCCTTGGCCTGCGCCAGCGCCTGTCGCTGGCGGTCGCGGTGCTGCATCGCCCTGAAGTGCTGATCCTCGACGAGCCGACTTCTGGCGTCGACCCTGCCGCCCGGGACGACTTCTGGCGGCTGCTGGTGGAATTGTCCCGCGAGCAGGGCGTGACCATTTTCCTCTCCACCCACTTCATGAACGAAGCCCAGCGCTGCGACCGCATTTCGCTGATGCACGCCGGCCGGGTGCTGGCCTGCGACACACCCGACGCCCTGCAGCGCCATTACGCCGGCAACACCCTGGAAGACGCCTTCGTCCGCTGCCTGGAACAGGCCCAGGAGGCCGGCCCCCAGGCCCCGGGCAACGCGGTACTGGAGCAGGCAGCAGCGACCACACCGCCGTTGCGCCAGGGCTTCAGCCTGCGCCGCCTGTTGGCGGTGGCCAGCCGGGAGGGCAAGGAGTTGCTGCGTGACAGGGTGCGCCTGGCCTTTGCCCTGCTCGGCGCCGTGTTCATGATGGTGATCTTCGGCTACGGCATCTCGCTGGATGTGGAGAACCTCGCCTTCGCCGTCCACGACCAGGATCAGAGCCCGCAGAGCCGCGCCTACCTCGAGGCCTTTCGCGGGTCGCGCTATTTCGCCGAACAGGCGCCGATCCGGGATACTCGCGAGATGCACCAGCGCTTGCAGCGCTCCGAAATCAAACTGGCGCTGGAGATCCCACCGGGGTTTGGCCGCGACCTGCACGCCGGGCGCCAGCCGGTCGTGGCGGCCTGGCTGGACGGCGGCATGCCGTTTCGTGCGGAAACCAGCCGTAACTACGTGGAAGCCGTGCACCAGGCGAACCTCGAACAGCTTGCCGCCTACAGCCCGCAACCGGTGCAGCGCCAGGAACCGGTGCGCCTGGAAACACGCTTTCGCTACAACCAGGATGTGGTCAGCGTGAATGCCATCGGCCCCGGGGTGATGGCGCTGATCCTGGCCTTCATACCAGCCATGCTCACCGCCCTGGGCATTGTCCGCGAGAAAGAGCTCGGCTCCATTACCAACTTCTACGCCACGCCCCTCACCCGCCTGGAGTTCCTGCTGGGCAAACAGCTGCCCTACGTGGCCGTGAGCCTGGTCAACCTGGCGTTGCTGGTGGCGATGAACCGCTGGCTGTTCGCCGTGCCGCTAAAGGGCAGCGTGCTGGCCCTGGCCTGTGGCGGCGTGGCCTACCTGCTGGCCACCACCAGCCTGGGCTTGCTGATTTCGGCGTTCACCCGCACCCAGATCGCGGCCATTCTGGGCACCATGATCATCACCAGCTTGCCGACCATTCAGTTTTCCGGGCTGATCGTGCCGCGCTCGTCGCTCGACGGCGCTGCGGCGGTGATGGGCCAGCTGTTCCCGGCCGGGTATTTCCTCGACATCGCGGTCGGCACCTTCACCAAAGCGCTGGGCCTGCGCGAGCTGTGGCCGCAGTGCCTGATCCTGCTGAGTTTCTTTGCCGTATTCACCGGCCTGAGCCTGATCATGCTCAAGAAGCAGGAGGCCTGACATGTCGCGCTTGAACCACACCCTGCGCCTGGGCCTGAAAGAACTCACCAGCCTGCGCCATGACAGCGTGCTGCTGCTGTTTCTGCTTTATGCCTTTAGCGTGGCGATCTACATGCCTGCGGCCGGCTCGGTGATCGGCGTGCACAACGCCAGTGTCGCCGTGGTCGACGAAGACCACAGCCTGCTCTCGCGCAAACTCACCGAGTCGCTGCAACCGCCCGAGTTCCAGCCTGCCGTGCCTCTGCCTCCGGACCGCCTGGACCAGGCCATGGACAGTGGCCAGTACACCTTCGTGATCAATGTGCCGGTAAATTTCCAGAGCGACCTGCTGGCCGGGCGGTCGCCGGAGCTGCAGATCAACGTCGACGCCACGGCGATGAGCCAGGCCTTCATGGGTGCCGGCTACATCGGCCGGATCTTCGAACGTGAGCTGCTCGACTATACCCAGCGCACCACCACGCAGAGCCCGGTGCTGATCAACCCCAAGGCATTGTTCAACCCCAACCTCGAGGGCGGCTGGTTTCTGGCGGTGATCCAGATCATCAACAACATCACGATTCTGGCGATCATCCTCACCGGCACCGCGTTGTTGCGTGAACGCGAACACGGCACGCTCGATCACTTGCTGGTGCTGCCGTTGACCGCGCTGGAAATCATGCTGGCGAAAATCGCCAGCAACGCACTGGTGGTGGTGCTTTGCACCTGGATCTCGCTGATCGTGGTGGTCAAGGGCGCCCTCGGCGTGCCGTTGTCCGGCTCCATGGGGCTGTTTCTGGGCGTGACGGCGCTGTACCTGTTCGCCAGCACCGCGCTGGGCATCTTTCTGGCCACCCTGGCGCGTTCGACGCCTCAGTTCGGCCTGCTGGCGATCCCGGTGATCATCCCGATGCTGTTGCTGTCGGGCGGCAGCACGCCGCTGGACAGCATGCCGCAGTGGTTGCAATGGGTGATGCAAGGTTCGCCGTCGACGCATTTCGTCAGCCTCGGCGCCGCGATTCTGTTCCGCGACGCCGGCTTGGCCGTGGTATGGCCAGATATCCTGGCCCTGGCCGTGATCGGCCTGGTGTTCTTCAGCGTGGCACTGGCGCGCTTTCGGCGCAGCCTGGCCTCTTGATCACTGCACGATCAGGTTGTTGAACAGCAGGTCTTCGACAATCGGCTTGCCCTCTTCCGCTTCCATTACCTGCTGCACCTGCTTGAGGGCTTCCTGGCGCAGTTGCTCCTTGGCCTCGACGTTGCTCATCTTGTCTACCGTCTGCTGGGTGAACAGCGCCACCAGCTGGTTACGGATCAGCGGCTCATGATGCTTCACCGCCTTGGCGGCCTCATCACCGGTCACGCGCAGGGCCACGTCAGCCTTGTAGACGCGCAGCTTGGGGCCACCGTCGAGCGCGTAGTTACCGACAAAGGGTGGGCTCAGGGTGATGTAGGCGACTTTTGGCTGCCCTTCCTTGGCCTCTTCGGCCATGGCCGCCACTGGCAGCATCAGGGCCAGCACCATCAAGATCCACGCTTTCACGAATTCGCTCCTCAATACAATTGGCGCCAGCTTACCCAGCACACCGCTCAAACCCAAGCCCAGGCTTATGCCGGCCCATCAGGGTGGGCCATGCTCGTTGACCCGGCAGGTGGCCCTCCTACACTTATCGGCCATTACCCGCAAAGGAATAGCCCCGATGAAAGCTGTGTTGTGCAAAACCCTGGGTCCGGCGCGCGACCTGGTACTGGAAGACGTCGCCAGCCCCGTGCCGAAGAAGAACGAGCTCCTGCTGGAGGTACAGGCCGCAGGCGTCAACTTCCCGGACACCCTGATCATCGAAGGTAAATACCAGTTTCAGCCACCGCTGCCGTTTTCCCCGGGCAGCGAAGCAGCGGGGGTGGTCGCCGCAGTCGGCGAAAAGGCCGGGGCGTTCAAGGTCGGCGACCGGGTCATGGCGCTGACGGGCTGGGGTGCGTTCGCCGAGCAGGTCGCGGTGCCCTTCTACAACGTGATGCCGATCCCCGAAAGCATGGACTTCACGACCGCTGCCGCCTTTGGCATGACCTACGGCACCTCGATGCATGCACTCAAGCAGCGCGGCCAACTGCGGCCCGGTGAAACCCTGCTGGTGCTGGGGGCGTCTGGCGGTGTGGGCCTGGCGGCAGTGGAAATAGGCAAGGCCATGGGCGCCCGGGTGATCGCCGCGGCCAGTAGCGCTGAAAAACTGGCTGTGGCCAAGGCTGCCGGGGCCGACGAGCTGATTGACTACAGCCAGGCCAGCCTCAAGGACGAGATAAAGCGCCTGACCGGCGGCCAGGGCGCGGACGTGATCTACGACCCGGTGGGCGGCGAGCTGTTCGACCAGGCCGTGCGCGGGCTGGCCTGGAATGGACGGTTACTGGTGGTCGGGTTTGCCAGCGGCACCATCCCACAGATGGCGGCGAACCTGGTGCTGCTCAAGGGCGCTGCGGTGCTGGGGGTGTTCTGGGGGGCGTTTGCACAGCGTCAGCCGGAGGACAATGCGGCGAACTTCAGCCAGCTGTTTGCCTGGCATGCCGAAGGCAAACTGAAACCGTTGGTGTCGAAGACTTATCCACTGGCCGAGGCTGGGGCGGCTATCGAGCAATTGGGGCAGAGGAAGGCGGTGGGTAAGTTGGTGGTGCTAACCCGATAAGGCATCACAACTGGGTTGGCAGCACCGGCCTCTTCGCGGGGCAAGCCCGCTCCCACAACCTGAAGACCGCAGAGAACCTGAGCAACTGTCTTGCTCAAACTTCGCGCAGGTTATGGCAGCGCCTGAACCGCGCCTCCAGGTTGCGATCCGGCATCTGGTGAGTGCGCAATGCGTTCAAGGTCTGCTCCACGTACTCGCGCGTGGTGCCATACCGCCCCTTGGCACTGGCAAGGATCTGGCTGAGCAGCGTATCTGGCAGATTCCCCGCATAGCACGGCAAGTGGCGCTCCAGCACAAAACCCAAGGCCTGCACCTTGCTGCCATCCCCCAACCGGCAACTGAGCCAGTGCGGGCGGTAGGCCGGGTAAGGCATCTCCCTCTGCCACAGCGCCATCAGCGAATCATCCAGGTTGCTTTCATCCAGCCGATAGGCAAAACCGCTGCACGACCCGCCACGGTCCAGGCCGAACACCAGGCCCGGTATTTCCGGCGTGCCACGGTGCTCGTGCGACCACAGGTACAGCCCACGGTGGTACCCATGCACCCGCGCCCGCTGACGCTCAACCGAACTGCACTCCGGGCGCCAGATCAACGAGCCATAGGCAAACAACCACACCGGCCCGCCTTCATGGCGTGACATGGTCGTGTGCATGGAGTTGATCAATTGCTCGCGGGTCAATTGCTGGCCGAAATCGAGCGCCGGAGGGTAAGAACTATTCCAGGATAACTGTTGAAGTGCCGACATAAGCTGCCGCCATTATTCCCCGTGAACTACAGTCGTAGCGAGCGTCGCTGTGTGCCAGGGCCTGCGCCCCGCACCCAAGGTGTCTGGATTAACCTTAGGATATAAACAGGCCAATACTCAAGCCCCGCAGCTAAAGTTTCACGCGAACTTCCGACGGTTGGAGCGCATTGTTTCAAGCCGGGTGAAAGTTATTAGCCAAGGCGGTAACAATTACCGCCTTATACCCAGTGGTTCAAACTTCGGTTATTAGCCACGCGGCGCGTAGGCAAATACATCCGCGCGCATGCGGTGCGCATCCATGCCCGCCTCGACCAGCGCATCGAGGGTGGCATAGACCATGTTGGGCGAGCCGCTGGCATACACATGCACGGTATTGAGGTCAGGGATGTCTTCGCAAACCGCCTCGTGCAGCATGCCGCACCGGCCTTCCCACCCGCACAGGTCACTGACGACCTTGTGCAGGAACAGGTTGGGCAAGTGCTGCCATTGGTCCCAGTGCTCGATCTGGTAGAAATCCTCGGGCCGGCGCACACCCCAATACAGGTGTACCGGATGCTTGAAACCCTGGGCGCGGCAGTGCTCGACCAGGCTGTGCATCTGGCCCATCCCCGTACCGGCAGCGATCAGCACCAGCGGGCCGTCTGGCAGCTCGGCCAGGTGCGCATCGCCGAACGGCAGTTCGATACGTGCCAGGCGATCGCGCTGCAATTGCTCGATCAACTGCAGTGCGCTGGGTTCACGCGCCAGCACGTGCAGCTCCAGCTCACGCCCACCGTGGGGGGCCGAGGCCAGGGAGAACGCCGCCTGCTTGCCGCCTTCACGCTCGATCATCAGATACTGCCCGGCGTGATAACGCGGCGGCTTGCCCGCAGGCGCACGCAGGCGCACGCGCCAGACGTCGCCCCCGACGTCGACGCATTCGCTCACGCTGCACGCCAGCTTGCGCACTGGCAGCTCGCCCAGGGCGAGCACACCATCCCAGAGCAACACGCAATCCTCCAGCGGTTCGGCAATGCAGGTGAACAGCTCGCCATGGTCGCGTACTTCGCCGTTCTGGCGGACGCTCCCTTCTACCAGCAAAGCGGCGCAGACATGGCAATTGCCATTGCGGCAGCTGTTGGGGCAGTCATAGCCCAGCCGCCGCGCTCCATCCAGGATCCGTTCCCCGGGTTCGAGCGCCAGCACTGCCCCGGACGGCTGCAACGTTACCTGCATCAATCTATTCCCAACTGATCCCACAGCTCATCGATACGGCGGGTGACGGCTTCGTCCTTGACGATGACCCGCCCCCATTCGCGTGTAGTCTCGCCCGGCCACTTGTGGGTGGCATCCAGGCCCATCTTCGATCCCAACCCCGACACCGGCGACGCGAAGTCCAGGTAGTCGATCGGGGTGTTGTCGATCATCACCGTATCACGCTTGGGGTCCATGCGCGTGGTGATGGCCCAGATCACGTCATTCCAGTCGCGGGCGTTGATGTCGTCGTCGGTGACGATAACAAACTTGGTGTACATGAACTGTCGCAGGAACGACCACACCCCCAGCATCACGCGCTTGGCGTGGCCTGGGTACTGCTTTTTCATGGTCACCACCGCCATGCGGTACGAACAACCTTCCGGCGGCAGGTAGAAGTCGACGATCTCCGGGAACTGCTTCTGCAGGATCGGCACGAACACTTCGTTCAGCGCCACCCCGAGAATGGCCGGCTCATCGGGCGGGCGGCCGGTGTAGGTGCTGTGGTAGATCGGTTTCTGCCGGTGGGTGATGCGCTCGACCGTGAACACCGGGAAGCTGTCCACTTCGTTGTAGTAACCGGTGTGGTCGCCATAGGGGCCTTCGGGCGCCATTTCGCCAGGGTGGATCACCCCTTCGAGGATGATCTCGGCGGTGGCCGGTACCTGCAGGTTGCTGCCACGGCACTTGACCAGCTCGGTGCGGTTGCCACGCAGCAGGCCGGCGAAGGCGTACTCGGACAGGGTATCCGGCACGGGCGTCACCGCCCCAAGAATGGTCGCCGGGTCTGCGCCCAGCGCCACGGCAACCGGGAACGGCTGGCCGGGGTGCTTCTCGCACCATTCGCGGTAGTCCAGCGCGCCACCGCGGTGGCTCAGCCAGCGCATGATGACCTTGTTGCGGCCGATGACCTGCTGGCGGTAGATACCCAGGTTCTGGCGGTCCTTGTTGGGGCCGCGGGTCACGGTCAGGCCCCAGGTGATCAGCGGCGCCACATCGCCTGGCCAGCAATGCTGGATCGGCAGCTGGCCGAGGTCGACGTCGTCACCTTCGACCACCACCTCCTGGCACACGGCATCCTTGACCACCTTGGGCGCCATCGACACGACCTTCTTGAAGATCGGCAGTTTCGACCAGGCGTCCTTCAGGCCCTTCGGCGGCTCGGGCTCCTTGAGAAAGGCCAGCAACTTGCCGATTTCGCGCAGTTCTTCGACCGACTCGGCGCCCATGCCCATGGCCACCCGTTCTGGCGTACCGAACAGGTTGCCCAGCACCGGGATGTCGTAGCCGGTGGGCTTCTCGAACAGCAACGCCGGGCCCTTGGCACGCAGGGTGCGGTCGCAGACCTCGGTCATTTCCAGGACGGGAGAAATCGGAACCTGGATGCGCTTGAGTTCGCCGCGCTGTTCCAGGCCACGGATGAAGTCGCGCAAGTCGCGATACTGCATGCAGGAGCCTCGTGTTGGCCGTATCGGTCGGGGTGCAGAGTGTAGCGCCTAAGAGGGCAAAATGGCCAAGGGAGTCTGGGCCGCGCACAGTCTCACCGACTCTGGATACCCGGCACGCGATGTAACCTGGGCCGCACTCCGGGTGGGTCAACCACCGTGGTGCTGTTCACTACTATGCGAGACCACCTTAGACAGCCCTATTCCGAGTGCTTGCAGCACCTTCAATACGGTGGATAACCTTGGGTCACCGTCCGCTGACAACGCCCGATAGAGATTGGGGCGAGCAAGCCCGGTGGCCAGCGCAAGATTACCCATGCCGCCACGCGCTTCAGCCACACGCCGGACTGCCGTCAGAAAACCTGCAGCGCCACCAGGCTCATCGATTTCCTCAAGCGCCACGGAGAGGTAATCGATGGCGAAGGCTTCGTCGTTACGGAGCATTTCGAGGACACTTTCTTCATGCGAGCGCGTGCCGGTCATAGCTTTACCTTTTGCCTGTGCCAAAGCGCCTTGGCTTGGTCGATATCTGCCTGCTGCCTGTCTTTCGAGCCGCCGCCGAGCAGGAAAATAATCTTCCGCCCATGAGTGGCGTAGTAGATGCGGTAGCCTGGCCCAAAATCCAGTTTCATCTCGAACACGCCATCACCCACTGGCTCGGTCGCGCCGAAATGGCCCTGCTCTGCTCGGTCCACTCGCGTGGTAATTCGTGCTTTCGCCCTTGTGTCGCGAATGGTGTTTAACCATGCCTGGTAGAGATCCACGCCGTTGACGGATAGAACGTGATGAACTGTGTACATCCACACTGTACCTTATAAAAGACAATCCATGTCGAATTATCACCCGCCCGGTCGTTTGGGCTCGATACGGCGCAAGGCAAGATACCTTCAGTGGCCGCAGGCAGCATGGTGGCCTGCGTTCAGGGGGCTGGCTAACGATCTTTTGTGACAAGCAGCAAAAAGCCGGGTTTCCCCGGCTTTTTGTATGATGCAGCGAAGCTTACTTGCGCTTCATCGACAAGAAGAACTCGTCGTTGGTCTTGGTCTGCTTGAGCTTGTCGACCAGGAACTCGATGGCGGCGATTTCGTCCATCGGGTGCAGCAGCTTGCGCAGGATCCACATGCGCTGCAGTTCGTCGTCGGCAGTCAGCAGCTCTTCACGGCGGGTGCCGGAGCGGTTGATGTTGATGGCCGGGAACACACGCTTCTCGGCGATGCGACGGTCCAGGGGCAGCTCCATGTTGCCGGTACCCTTGAACTCTTCGTAGATCACTTCGTCCATCTTCGAGCCGGTTTCAACCAGCGCGGTGGCGATGATGGTCAGCGAACCGCCTTCCTCGATGTTACGTGCGGCACCGAAGAAGCGCTTCGGCTTCTCCAGGGCATGGGCGTCGACACCACCGGTGAGGACCTTGCCGGAGCTCGGGATCACGGTGTTGTAGGCACGCGCCAGGCGGGTGATGGAGTCGAGCAGGATGACCACATCCTTCTTGTGTTCGACCAGGCGCTTGGCCTTCTCGATCACCATTTCGGCAACCTGCACGTGGCGGGTCGGCGGCTCGTCGAAGGTCGAGGCAACCACTTCGCCGCGCACGGTGCGCTGCATTTCGGTCACTTCTTCCGGGCGCTCGTCGATCAGCAGGACGATCAGGTGGCACTCGGGGTTGTTCCGGGTGATGTTCGCCGCGATGTTCTGCAGCATGATCGTTTTACCCGCTTTCGGCGGGGCGACGATCAGGCCACGCTGGCCCTTGCCGATCGGTGCACACAGGTCGATGACACGGCCGGTCAAGTCTTCGGTGGAACCGTTGCCGGCTTCCATCTTCAGACGCTTGTTGGGGAACAGCGGCGTCAGGTTTTCGAACAGGATCTTGTTCTTCGCGTTTTCAGGGCGATCGAAGTTGATCGTGTCGACCTTCAGCAGGGCGAAGTAACGCTCCCCTTCCTTCGGCGGGCGGATCTTGCCGACGATGGTGTCGCCGGTACGCAGGTTGAAACGGCGGATCTGGCTGGGCGAGACGTAGATGTCGTCGGGGCCGGCCAGGTAGGACGCATCAGCCGAACGCAGGAAACCGAAACCATCCTGGAGAATCTCCAGCACGCCGTCACCCGAAATCTCTTCGCCGCTTTTCGCGTGCTTTTTCAGCAGGGCGAAAATCACGTCCTGTTTGCGCGAACGGGCCATGTTTTCGATGCCCATCTGTTCGGCCATTTCCAGCAGATCGGTAATCGGCTTTTGCTTGAGTTCAGTCAGGTTCATAAGGGGAGTGACGTAATCATGTATGAAGGGAGGATTAAGCTTCTGGCTTAATGAAGCCGCGCCGCTAGAAGGCGATAGGATCGCGCACAGATTCTAATTAGGAGTGCGTCGGCGACGGCGTGCAGGGGGCACTGGAGAAGCAGTGCGAGGCCGAATGTAACACTTGCTTTTTTCGACGTCTAGTGGGTTGGAAAAGAAAAGCCCCGGTTTTTCCGGGGCTTTTTCACATCACAGGTGGGCGTCGAGGAACGCGGCCAATTGCGATTTGGACAGTGCGCCGACCTTGGTGGCCTCGACGTTGCCGTTCTTGAACAGCATCAGCGTTGGGATGCCACGCACGCCGTGCTTGGCGGGGGTTTCCTGGTTCTCGTCGATGTTCAGCTTGGCGACGGTCAGTTTGCCCTCGTAAGTGCTGGCGATGTCGTCCAGGACTGGAGCGATCATTTTGCATGGGCCGCACCATTCAGCCCAGTAGTCGACCAGCACCGGGCCTTGAGCCTGCAGTACGGTGGCTTCGAAGTCCGCGTCGGTGACGTGTTTGATCAGATCGCTGCTCATGGATATCTCCAGGGTCGTAAGCAAAAAAACGTGACCCATGATAGCCGCAGAGGCTGGCTACAGGAAGTCACAGACGATTGAGTGTAACTATAGTTGTGCAAGACGCCGCGAATCGAAAACTGTCATACGTGTGTCATAACATCGAATGGCACATTGCCTTGCATCAAGCCTTGGCGTGCCACGCGTTGGCGACAGCCCCGTATCGTGGCACGATTGCCAGGTTAACGACCGAGAACATCCAGATCATGCCGCATACCAACGCGAAGAACCTGTCTCTGATCGCCGCCATCGACCTTGGCTCCAACAGTTTTCACATGGTCGTGGCCAAGGCCCACCACACCGAGATCCGTATTCTCGAACGGCTGGGGGAAAAGGTTCAGCTGGCCGCCGGCATCGACGAAGAGCGCAAGCTCAGCGAAGAAGCCATGCAACGAGGCCTCGATTGCCTCAAGCGCTTCGCCCAGTTGATCAACGGCCTGCCTGCGGGCGCCGTGCGCATCGTTGGCACCAACGCACTGCGCGAAGCGCGCAACCGTAACGAATTCATCCAGCGCGCCGAGGCCATTCTCGGCCACCCGGTGGAGGTGATTTCCGGCCGTGAGGAAGCCCGCCTAATCTACCTGGGCGTCTCCCACACCCTGGCCGACAATCCGGGCAAGCGCCTGGTCGCCGACATTGGCGGCGGCAGTACCGAGTTCATCATCGGCCAGCGTTTCGAGCCGCTGCTGCGCGAGAGCCTGCAGATGGGCTGCGTCAGTTTTACCCAGCGCTACTTCCGCGACGGCAAGATCACCCCGGCGCGCTATGCCCAGGCCTACACCGCCGCACGCCTGGAACTGATGAGCATCGAAAACGCCCTGCACCGCCTGACCTGGGACGAAGCCATCGGCTCGTCCGGCACCATTCGTGCCATCGGCGCAGCCATCAAGGCCAGTGGCCTGGGCAATGGCGAGGTCAACGCCGAGGGGCTGGCGTGGGTCAAACGCAAGCTGTTCAAGCTGGGTGAGGTCGACAAGATCGACTTCGACGGGGTCAAGCCAGACCGGCGCACTATCTTCCCGGCTGGCCTTGCGATTCTCGAGGCGATCTTCGATGCCCTCGAGCTGCAACGCATGGATCACTGCGACGGCGCCCTGCGCGAAGGCGTGCTGTTCGACCTGCTTGGCCGCCATCATCACGAAGACGTGCGCGAGCGCACCCTCAACTCATTGATGGAGCGCTACCACGTTGACCAAGGCCAGGCCGCGCGCGTCGAGCGCAAGGCATTGCATGCCTTCGACCAAGTGGCCAAAGCCTGGAAGCTGGAAGACGGAAATTGGCGCGATCTTCTGGGTTGGGCGGCGAAAGTGCACGAAGTTGGGCTGGACATTGCCCACTACCACTACCACAAGCACGGCGCCTACCTGATCGAACATTCCGACCTGTCAGGCTTCTCCCGCGAGGACCAGCAGATGATGGCCCTGCTGGTGCGCGGCCATCGCCGCAACATCCCCAGAGACAAATTCGCCGAGTTCGGCGATGAAGGCGTGCAGCTGATTCGCCTGTGCGTGCTGCTGCGCTTCGCCATCCTGTTCCACCACATTCGTGGTACCCAACAGATGCCGAAAGTGCAGCTGCAAGCCGGCGACAACAGCCTCGAAGTGGTCTTCCCGCAGGGTTGGCTGGAGCAACACCAGCTGACCCAGGCCGACTTCGCCAACGAGGCGGAGTGGCTAGCCCGGGTCGGTTTCGTCCTCAGCGTACGTTGAGCACCGGGTTGCTCAGGCGCTCCAGCAGGGTCGCCTGGGCACTGCGCGGGTTCTGGTTGCCGGTCGGGGTGCTGCGCACGTAGCGCCCGTCCGACTGCAGCGTCCAGGCATGGGTGTTGTCGGTCAGGTAGCTTTCCAGCTCCTTCTTCACCCGCAGCAACAGCTTCTTGCCTTCGACGGGGAAGCACGTCTCGACGCGCTTGTCGAGGTTGCGTTCCATCCAGTCGGCACTGGACAGGTAGATCTGCTCCTCGCCACCATTGAGGAAGTAGAACACCCGGGTGTGCTCCAGGAAGCGGCCAATGATCGAGCGCACGTGAATGTTGTGCGAAACCCCCGCAATGCCTGGCCGCAGGCAGCACATGCCGCGCACCACCAGGTCGATGCGCACGCCGGACTGGCTGGCCTTGTACAGCGCCTTGATGACCTTGGCGTCGGTCAGCGAGTTGAACTTGGCGATGATGTGCGCAGGCTTGCCTTCGAGCGCGAACTGGGTCTCGCGCGCAATCATGTCGAGCATGCCCTTCTTCAGGGTGAACGGCGCGTGCAGCAGCTTCTTCATGCGCAGGGTCTTGCCCATGCCGATCAACTGGCTGAACAACTTGCCGACGTCTTCGGTCAGAGCGTCGTCGGACGTCAGCAGGCTGTAGTCGGTGTACAGACGGGCGTTGCCGGCGTGGTAGTTACCGGTGCCCAGGTGCGCATAACGCACGATTTCACCGTGCTCGCGGCGCAGGATCAACATCATCTTGGCGTGGGTCTTGAACCCGACCACACCGTAGATCACCACCGCACCCGCAGCTTGCAGGCGGCTGGCCATCTGCAGGTTGGACTCTTCGTCGAAGCGCGCGCGCAATTCGATCACCGCAGTGACCTCCTTGCCGTTACGGGCGGCGTCCACCAGCGCGTCGACGATCTCAGAGTTGGCACCGGAGCGGTACAGGGTCTGGCGCACGGCGAGCACATGCGGGTCCTTGGCAGCCTGGCGCAGCAGGTCGACCACCGGCGTGAAGGACTCGAACGGGTGCATCAGCAGGATGTCCTGCTTGCTGATCACGCTGAAGATGTTGTCGGCGTTCACCAGCAGCTTGGGGATCGCCGGGGTGAACGGCGTGTATTGCAGCTGCGGGTGGCTGTCGAGGCCGGTGATGCTGAACAGGCGGGTAAGGTTGACCGGGCCGTTGACCTGGTACAGCTCGCTCTCGCTCAGGCTGAACTGTTTTAGCAGGTAATCCGAAAGGTGTTTCGGGCAGGTATCAGCCACCTCGAGGCGCACGGCGTCACCATAGCGGCGCGAGAACAGCTCGCCGCGCAGGGCGCGAGCCAGGTCGTCGACCTCTTCGGAGTCCAGTGCCAGGTCAGCGTTACGGGTCAGGCGGAACTGGTAGCAGCCCTTGACCTTCATGCCCTGGAACAGGTCGTCGGCGTGAGCGTGAATCATCGACGACAGGAACACGTAGTTGGCACCCGGGCCACCGACCTCTTCAGGCACCCGGATGACCCGCGGCAACAGGCGTGGCGCCGGGATGATCGCCAGGCCCGAGTCGCGGCCGAAGGCATCGACGCCTTCGAGCTCGACGATGAAGTTGAGGCTCTTGTTCACCAGCAAAGGGAACGGGTGGGTCGGGTCGAGGCCGATCGGGGTGATGATCGGGGCGATCTCGTCGCGGAAGAAGCGCCGCACCCAGGTCTTGAGCTTGGGCGTCCAGTGACGGCGGCGGATAAAGCGGATGTGGTGCTTTTCCAGCTCCGGCAGCAGCACATCGTTGAGGATGGCGTACTGGCGGTCCACCTCGGAGTGCACCAGCTCGCTGATGCGCGCCAGCGCCTGGTGCGGCTGCAGCCCGTCGGCACCGGCCTGTTCGCGGGCGAAGTTGATCTGCTTCTTGAGGCCGGCGACGCGGATCTCGAAGAACTCGTCGAGGTTGCTGGAGAAAATCAGCAGGAATTTCAGGCGTTCGAGCAGCGGGTAGCTCTCGTCCAGCGCCTGCTCCAGTACCCGAATGTTGAACTGCAGCTGCGACAGCTCGCGATGAATGTACAGGCTGCTGTCGTCAAGGCCGGGGACGGCGATCGCTGGTGCCGGCGCAGGGGCCGGTGCCGCAGCCTCGACCACCGGCGCAGGTTCTGGCTCGGGCTCTGGCGCTGGCGGCAGGTCTGGCGGGGTCTGCACCATCTCTTCGGGGACGGCCTGGGCGTCCTTGATCGCGACAGGGGTGAGCACTTCATTATTCATCTGGACGTTCCTGGAGGACGTTAACGCCCTATCATCAATTGAGCGGGACGATAAGCGGCCATTATGACGCCTGTGTTACACCCACTGGCAAGCCTGCGACTTGTGGCCGAAGGCATTGTCCTTGTAGGAAATGTTCACGTCGAGACACATTTGGACACTTTCATCCACGCGCGCGAAGGGGTAGGCTGCGCGTTCATTTCGCCAGCACCTCAGAAAATGCTTCAACAATTCCTGCAGGATTTCGGCTACTTCGCCCTTTTTCTAGGCACCTTCTTTGAAGGCGAGACCATCCTGGTGCTTGCGGGTTTTCTCGCGTTCCGCGGCTACATGGACATCAAGCTGGTGTGCCTGGTGGCCTTCCTGGGCAGCTATGCTGGCGACCAACTGTGGTACTTCATGGGCCGTCGCCATGGGCGCAAGATTCTGGCACGCAAGCCGCGCTGGCAGGCCATGGGTGATCGGGCGCTGGACCACATCCGCCGCCACCCCGACATCTGGGTGCTGAGTTTTCGCTTCGTCTATGGCCTGCGCACGGTGATGCCGGTGGCCATTGGCCTGTCGGGCTATCCGCCGCGCCGCTACCTGCTGCTCAACGGCCTCGGCGCCGCCATCTGGGCGTTGGCCCTGGGTGCTGCGGCCTATCACTTCGGCGCTATCCTCGAAGGCCTGCTGGGTAATGTGAAGCGATACGAGCTATGGGTGCTCGGCGGCCTGCTGTTGCTTGGCGCCCTGCTCTGGCTGCGCCGGCGCTTTCGCACCATGCGCGCCGAGCGCAAGGCGGCCGCACTGGGCCAGGCCGCAGGCGCTGAGCAGGCTGTAGACCAGGAGCAGGAACCACCCCAGCGGCGTGATCAGCGCTAAACCCAGTGCGCCAGCCAGGTACAGCGCTGGCGCATTCGACAGCAACCGCAGCCACTCCAGGCGCCTGGCCCATGGCCGATTCTCAAGCAGCGTGCCGAGCACGAACAGGCCCACGGCCATGACCGACCAGCCCAGCACCAGGGCGGCGCCCGGCACGCGCTCTGCCACTTCCATCAAGTAGCTGCCCAAGGCCACGTAGACGACGAACTGCACCGCTACGTAGGCCTGCTGCGCCCGCCCCAGGGCTACCTCGAACTTGCGAAACAGCGCCAGGTCCGGCTTGGCCTGCGGATAGCGCGCCGCGACATCGGCCGGGCGCCACCCCGTGGGCATGAACCAGATCCGCAGCTTGTCCCACACACGCTGGGTACGCCGGGCATCGTTCCAAAGCTGGGCATAGAACTGCAGGTTGGCCCACAACGGGTTCCAGCTGGCCAGTGGCGTGGTCACCCCGAATACCACCGGCTCGTCCGGGTCTTCTTCCTTGAACGTGCCGAACAGGCGGTCCCAGAGAATGAACACGCCGCCGTAATTGCGATCCAAGTAAACAGGATTTTGCGCATGGTGGACGCGATGGTTGGATGGCGTGATCAGTATCCACTCGAGCCAGCCAAGCTTGGGAATGTGCCGGGTATGCACCCAGAACTGGTACAGCAGGTTCAGCGACGCCACGGTGATGAACACCAGCGGCGGCACGCCGACCAGCGCCAACGGCAGGTAGAAGACCCACGCAAAGATGAACCCGCTGCTGGTCTGGCGCAGCGCCGTGGTGAGGTTGTACTCCTCGCTCTGGTGGTGCACCGAATGAGCTGCCCACAGCACGTTGCGCTCATGCCCCAGGCGGTGCAGCCAGTAGTAGCAGAAGTCGTAAAGCACAAAGGCCAGCACCCACACCCACCACGCCTGTTGCGGCAGGCGCAACAACGCCAGGTGCTCCCAGGCCAGGGCATAGGTCACCAGCCCTACACCTTTGGTCAGCAGGCCGGTACTGGTCGACAAGGCGCCCGTACTCAGGCTGTTGATCGAGTCGGCCAAGGTGAAATTGCGCTGGCCGCGCACGCGGTCGGCCACCAGTTCGGCGGCAATCAATACGAAGAAGAACGGCACGGCCAGCAGTATCAGGTCCATGGCAACGACCTCAGGCGTTATCCACCAAGATTAGGCCGCAACTGCGGGAACCCCTATGGCTACATCTGCCAAACTAGAGGACATTTAGCGCCTCGACACTGGAGTAATGAGCATGACAAAAAAAGTAGCGGTGATTCTTTCAGGCTGTGGCGTGTATGACGGCGCCGAAATCCACGAAAGCGTGATCACCCTGCTGCGCCTCGACCAGCGCGGGGCGCAGGTGCAGTGCTTTGCGCCGAACATCGCGCAGATGCATGTGATCGATCACCTGACCGGCGAGCCAATGCCCGAGTCGCGCAATGTACTGGTGGAGTCGGCGCGTATCGCCCGCGGTGAGGTCAAGGACATCCGCGAAGCCAATGTCGAAGACTTCGACGCACTGATCGTGCCCGGTGGTTTTGGCGCGGCAAAAAACCTGTCCAACTTTGCCGTCGAAGGCGCCAACTGCAGCGTCAACCCGGACGTGCTGGCCCTGGCCGAAGCCTTTGCCGACGCCTGCAAGCCGGTCGGGCTAATCTGCATCTCGCCAGCGCTGGCAGCGAAAATCTATGGCCCGGGTGTGGTCTGCACCATCGGCAACGATGCCGGTACCGCTGCAGCAGTGGAAAAAATGGGCGGCAAGCATGAAGAATGCGATGTGCACGATATCGTCGAAGACACCCAGCGCAAGCTGGTGACGACCCCGGCATACATGGTGGCGAAGTCGATCAGCGAGGCGGCGGGCGGGATCTACAAGCTGGTGGATCGCGTGCTGGAACTGACCCACGAGAACGACCAGTAACCCCCGGCCTGCACCCTCTTTGTAGGAGCGGCCTTGCGTCGCGAGAGGGTCGCGGAGCGGCCCCGGGTTTTCGGGTGCCAGCAAGAACGTAGGGGGCCGCTCCGCGCCCCTTTCCGACCGGTCCGGCGCCCCGGCAAGGCCGCTCCTACAAAAACCAGAACCCGCGCGCGTCAGGGGCCCTTGGACAAGCGCGCGATGATGCGGTCCAGTGCATTGGCGAACGCCTGTTTCTCCCGCTCGCCATAAGGCGCCTGCCCTCCTCCAACCTGCCCCTGCTCGCGCAATTCGGTGAACAGGTTGCGCGCCGCCAGCCGATCACCCATGTTGCGCTCGTCAAACTCACGCCCCCGTGGGTCCAGCGCCGCCACGCCTTTCTTGACCAGCCGATCGGCCAGCGGCACGTCGCTGCAGATCACCAGTTCGCCAGGCGCGGCGTTGTCGACCAGGTAATCATCAGCCGCATCCATGCCGCTGGGCACCACGATCAGCCGCACACAGGCAAAGGCCGGCTTGCTTTGCGCCTGGCCCGCCACCATCACCACCTCGAGTTTGCGCTTGAGGGCAAACTTGACGATCAAGTCCTTGGCCGGCTTGGGGCAGGCGTCGGCATCGATCCATACACGCATCGGGAAACACCTCTAAATCAGCGAGACTACGCTCATGCCTCACATCATGCCCGAAGCGTGGCAAAAGCTGGAGCTGCCTGGCCTGCACAAGGCATACCGGTGCTTGAAAAATGGCGTCAACCATCCATTTAGCGCTTATCCGAGTGCGTCACTCAGGCTAAACTCGCCGCAGCCCCACTGGCCTGCCCCGAGTGTGCAATGAACCACCCCCACGAAATCCGCCCCGACCTGGACGAAGGCATCGACCGCAAGGTCCTGGCGACATTGCGGGCGCGGTTCCTGCAGCTCAATCAAGGCCGTTTGCAGCGTGCGAGAGAGGGGCTGTCGACGCGCCAGCAGCAGGTACTGACGTTGTTGCCGCTGCTGTTCCACGTCAATCACCCGCTGCTGCCCGGCTATGTCTCGAGCAGCACCCCTGCCGGGGTGGCCGGCTTCGAGCCTGGCGCAGAACGGGTCGCCGAAGCCCAGCGCCTGGCACGCTCGTTTGCCTACAAGGCTCGCCAGGGGCACGCACCGCGCCCGATCCATGGGCTGTTCCTGATGGGCAGCCTTGGCTCCCTGGCCCAGGCCGAACTGAGCGACATGGACTTCTGGGTCTGCCACGCGCCTGACCTGGGCGACAGCCAGCTGGACGAGCTTCGGCGCAAATGCCAGTTGCTGGAAACCTGGGCCGCCAGCCTGGGGGCCGAGGCACACTTCTTTTTGATCGACCCACAAGGCTTTGCTCAAGGCGAGCGGGATGGCCAGCTCGGCTCCGACGACTGTGGCACCACCCAGCATTACCTGCTGCTCGACGAGTTCTATCGCACCGCTATCTGGTTGGCCGGGCGTACGCCCCTGTGGTGGCTGGTGCCGGTGTATGAAGAGCACAACTACAAGGCCTACACCCAGACCTTGCTCAGCAAGCGCTTCATCCGCAGCCAGGACGTGCTCGACCTTGGCAACTTGGCGCATATCCCGCCCGGCGAGTTCGTCGGTGCTGGGCTGTGGCAGCTGTTCAAGGGCATCGACTCGCCTTACAAATCGCTGCTCAAGCTGCTGTTGACCGAAGCCTACGCCAGTGAGCACCCCGCCGTACGCTGCCTGAGCCTGGACTACAAGCAAGCGGTGTTCGCCAACCAGCTCGACCTCGACGCGCTGGACCCCTACGTGATGGTCTACCGGCGCATCGAGCAGTACCTGCACCAACGCGGCGAGCCGGTACGCCTCGAACGGGTAAGGCGCAGCCTGTACCTGAAGGTGAACAAGAAACTCAGCGACCAGGTGCGCGGCAACGGTTGGCAGCGCCAGCTGCTGCAGCGCCTGGCAGACGAATGGGGCTGGGACGAGCGCCAACTGGCCCTGCTCGATAGCCGCAGCCAATGGAAAGTCGGCCAGGTGGCCGTCGAGCGCCGCGAACTGGTGGCCGAACTGAACCACAGCTACCGCTTCCTCAGCCAGTTCGCCCAGACCCGCAACGCCAGCAGCCGCGCCGACCAGCGTGACCTCAATGTACTGGGGCGGCGCCTGTATGCCGCCTTCGAACGCCGAGCCGGCAAGACCGAGGTGATCAACCCGGGGATTGCCCCGGACCTGGCCGAGGGCACCCTCACCCTGGTCCAGGCCCCCAATCGCAAGGAGCCCGGCAGCCATCACTGGGAACTGTACACAGGCAACTTGAGCACCCACGAAGTGGAGCACTTCAGCCCGATCAAACGCTGCCGCGAACTGCTCGAACTACTGACCTGGGCCCATCGCAATGGCGTGATCGACAGCAGCACGCGCTTCGCCCTGCACCCTGGTGCCAGCGATCTCAGGGAGCTCGAACTGTTCAACCTGCTGGGCAGCCTGCAGCAGGCCATCGACCTGCCGCTGCCCACCGTCAGCGAAGTCCGCCTGCTGCAGCCCAGCGTGGCCGACGACATCCTGTTGCTGGTCAACGTCGGCGTCGACCCACTGCGCCACCACCGCGACCTGAACATCCTGATGACCACCGAGCGCACCGACTCGTTGAGCTACGCCGGCGTGCGCGAAAACCTGGTGCTGACGCTCGACCAGGTCACCCTCAACAGCTGGAGCGAGGTGCTGGTGCAGCGCTACGACGGCGAGCACGCGCTGCTGCGCTGCCTGCGCGACTACCTCAACAGCCTCGGCCAGCGTGGCCATCGCCCACGGCTGCGGGTGCGCTGCTTCTGCCACAACCGCGCGCAGGCCATCGAACAGCGGGTCGAGGACATTTTCGCCACGGTGCAACGGCTGCTCGACCAGGGTGCCAAGCACCGCTACGTGCTGCAGGTGGCCCAGCACACCCACGTGCTGGAGCTTCTGCCCGGCCAGGTCAGCCTGGCGACCCTGGGCGACCATGAGGCCGTGCTGGACTGCCTGAGCGAAGAGCGCAGCGTCTACAGCCCGCTGCACCTGGACGCCAATGCCCTGCAGGACCACGACCTGCCACTGGTACTGGAGCGCGGCCGGCCCGCTTGCATCCAGGTGTTCTATCGCCTGTTGGGTGACTGGGCCGACCTGTATGTGCTGGATGAGTACAACGCGTTGTGGCAGCAACGCTTGCCACTGCAGGATGAAGCCCACTTGCTGCTGCCGCTGCAACGCTTTTTGCGCTCGGTGCTGATGCGCCGCGATGCGCAACTGCCGCTCGACAGCCTGGGGGCGGCTTCGCTGGATATCCGCTATGGGCAGTTGCTGCCTTCAGGCACAGGCAAGGCCCGCAGCATCGAGCCGCGCCTGGCGCCGGTGGACGGCAGCGACCAGCCTTTCTATGAGGTCCAGGCCATCATTCAGGCCGGGGCAGCGGGCGCCGTGCAGGTCACCTTGTACTGTGACCAACAGGAGTTTTCCGAACTGGATCATGGTGACCAGCTGTACGCAGTGGTCGCGCGGCAGATCATCGGCCAACGGCGCAATGCCGGGCATTACCGCTGTTACATCACCGACCTGGATTTGTCCGAGCTACTGGGGGACGAGCTGGGGGCGACCGTATTGTATCTGCGCTACAAGCGGGAGCTGGAGCAGGCGTTGAACGAGGGGTTGGAGCAGGTGCAGGCGCTGGGTTTCTGAATAGTAGGGGGCGCTTTGCACCCCCAAAGGCTCACAGGTCGAAATCACCCGCCGCTTCCGGCTGGTACTCAACCGCCACCAGCTTCAGTTTCAGCGTCTTGCCGCCGGGCGCCGGCCAGTCGATCTGCTCGCCCACCGTCAGGCCCAGCAATGCGCAACCAATTGGCGCCAGGATCGAGACCTTGCCTTCGCCGCCGGCATCCTTTGGATACACCAGGGTCAGGTGGTAATCCTTGCCACTGGCCTCTTCACGGCAGTGCACGCGCGAGTTCATGGTCACCACGCCGGCCGGTACTTCCTCATGACCGACAACCTTCTCAGCGCGGTCCAGCTCGTCCTGCAGGGCGAGCACACCCGGCGTACTTTCGTCGAGGCTGTCGATCAGACGCTCCAGACGTTGTACGTCCAATCGGGTGAGGGTGAGGGAAGGCTTGGTGCTCATGATCCAGTCAGACTCCATTGAACAGGCGGTTTTCTGTGGGCAAATAAAGCAAAACCCCGCCCAAGGGCGGGGTTTGTGAATGCTTTGGCGTCACCGACGCATAACCCGACACTACCACAGCCGGGCAAATACTCAAGCCCGCGCGCGCAAGGCATCGGCTTCCTGGCAGATCTGCCGGCGCCGCTGGTCATCTGCAGAGCGCCATTCGCGGATGTGCTCCACATGGCGATGACAGCCGGTGCAGACGCGCTGCTCGTCCAGGCGGCAGACACTGATGCACGGCGATTTCACGGCGGTGCTGACATTGCTGTAAAGCGGCTTGGGCGGCCGCGGCTGCTCACTCATCTCAGATCTCGTCGAAGTCCAGCTTCTCGCCGGCGCGCTCCCAGACGATGCGTTCAAGCATCTCGCCGAGCAGCTCGTCGGTCTTCTCGCAGGTCCACTTCTTGCTCTCTTCATCGTAGTCGAAGTGGAAACCCCCGGACTTGTCAGCCAGCCACAACTGGCGCAGCGGCTCCTGACGGCTGAAGATCAGCTGGCTGCCGTTGTCGAACTTGATGGTCAGGACGCCGGCGGAGTTTTCCATGTCCAGGTCCAAGTCGCTGTCGTCGAACAGGTCTTCCAGCGCCTGTTGGGTCGCGTCGACCAGATCATGGAAACGCGCTTCGCTCAAACTCATTGCAGGAACCTCGAAATTGGCTGCGTGACAGGCAAGCCGGGCAAGATACGGGCGCTTGGCGCTGAATGCAAAGATTAGCCATTGAAGGCGGTAAGAATAGCCCGCCCGGCGGACCGGCCCTTGCATAGGCAATCCGCCGGTCGCTCGGTATACTCGGGCGCAATACTGCATATTTCAAAGGATTTCACCCAATGAAGCGCCTGATTTCCTCCCTCGCGGCGCTGGTCGCTGTTGCCTGCCTCGTTTCTGCCTGCGGCCAGAAAGGCCCCCTCTACCTGCCGGAAGACGGCAAGGACGGCAAGGACACCCGCAAATCGCACCAGCACCAGCCCAAAGCCAAGCCGGCCCAGACGCAAGAACAGCAGCCCGAGCTGCAATCCGAGCCCGAGCAGTCGCCAGCGCAGTAAGGAAATCAGATGAACGCTTTCAACTACCGCGACGGTGAACTGTTTGCGGAAGGCGTGGCCCTGTCGGCCATCGCCGAACGCTTCGGCACCCCCACCTACGTGTACTCGCGCGCCCACATCGAGGCCCAGTACCGCAGCTATGCCGACGCGCTGGACGGCATTTCCAGCCTGGTCTGCTTTGCCGTCAAGGCCAACTCCAACTTGGGCGTGCTGAACGTCCTGGCGCGCCTGGGCGCAGGCTTCGACATCGTCTCCGGCGGTGAACTGGAGCGCGTACTGGCCGCTGGCGGGCGCGCGGATCGCGTGGTGTTCTCGGGTGTCGGCAAAACCCGCGAAGACATGCGCCGCGCCCTCGAAGTCGGCGTGCACTGCTTCAACGTCGAGTCCACCGACGAGCTTGAGCGCCTGCAGGTGGTGGCTGCCGAGATGGGCAAAGTCGCCCCGGTCTCGCTGCGGGTCAACCCGGACGTCGATGCCGGTACCCACCCGTACATCTCCACCGGCCTCAAAGAAAACAAGTTCGGCATCGCCATCGCTGACGCCGAAGCCATCTACGTGCGCGCCGCGCAGCTGCCGAACCTGGACGTGGTCGGTGTCGACTGCCACATCGGTTCGCAGTTGACCACCGTCGAACCGTTCCTCGATGCCCTCGACCGCCTGCTGGACCTGGTCGACCGCCTCGCCGACTGCGGCATCCACCTGCGCCACCTGGACCTGGGTGGCGGCGTAGGCGTGCGCTACCGCGATGAAGAGCCGCCTTTGGTGGCCGACTACATCAAGGCCATCCGCGAACGCGTCGGCGACCGCGACCTGGCCCTGGTATTCGAGCCAGGCCGCTACATCGTGGCCAACGCCGGTGTCCTGCTGACCCGTGTCGAGTACCTCAAGCACACCGAACACAAGGACTTCGCCATCATCGATGCGGCGATGAACGACCTGATCCGCCCGGCCCTGTACCAGGCCTGGATGGGCGTCAGCGCGGTTACCCCACGCGAAGGCCAGGGCCGCGCCTATGACCTGGTCGGGCCGATCTGCGAAACCGGCGACTTCATCGCCAAGGACCGCGAGCTGAACCTGGCCGAAGGCGATCTGCTGGCCGTGCAGTCTGCCGGCGCCTATGGTTTTGTCATGAGCTCGAACTACAACACCCGTGGCCGCTGCGCCGAAATCCTGGTCGACGGCGACCAGGCATTCGAAGTGCGCCGCCGCGAGACCATCGCCGAACTGTATGCTGGCGAAAGCCTGCTGCCGGAGTGAGCCCATGCTGCTGCGTTTCACCAAGATGCATGGGCTGGGCAATGACTTCATGGTCCTCGACCTGGTCAGCCAGCACGCACATATCCAGCCCAAGCATGCCAAGCAATGGGGCGACCGCCATACCGGCATCGGTTTCGACCAGTTGCTGATCGTCGAGGCGCCGAACAATCCGGAAGTGGACTTCCGCTACCGGATTTTCAACGCCGACGGCTCCGAGGTCGAGCAGTGCGGCAACGGCGCGCGCTGCTTCGCCCGCTTCGTGCTGGACAAACGCCTGACCGCGAAAAAACGCATCCGCGTGGAAACCAAAAGCGGCATCATCGAGCTGGACGTGCAGAACGACGGCCAGGTGAGTGTCGACATGGGCCCTCCGCGCCTGGTGCCGGCCGAAATCCCCTTCGTCGCCGACGAGCAGGCATTGAGTTACCCACTGGAAGTCGACGGCGAGGTCTATTCGATCGCCGCAGTGTCCATGGGCAACCCACATGCCGTGCTGCGTGTCGATGACGTACATACTGCGCCCGTGCACGCACTGGGCCCGAAGATCGAAAACCATCCGCGCTTCCCGCAGCGGGTCAACGCTGGTTTCATCCAGGTCATCGACCGTCACCGTGCCAACCTGCGGGTCTGGGAACGCGGCGCGGGCGAAACCCAGGCCTGCGGCACCGGCGCCTGCGCCGCGGCCGTGGCGGCTATCAGCCAGGGCTGGATGGACTCACCGGTCAGCCTTGACCTGCCGGGTGGCCGCCTGCACATCGAATGGGCCGGTCCCGGCAAGCCCGTGCTGATGACCGGCCCGGCCGTACGCGTCTACGAAGGACAGGTTCGTCTCTAAGTGAGTAACCGCCATGACCGATCAGCCCAAGGTTGTACCCCAGCAATCCAGTGACCTCGATGCCGAGGCGGTGGTCGCGTACCTGCGTGCCCACCCGACCTTCTTCGCCGAACACGACGAGTTGCTGGTCGAGCAGCGCATCCCCCACCAGCGCGGCGACAGCGTGTCGCTGGTGGAGCGTCAGCTCAAGCTGCTGCGCGATCGCAACATCGAGATGCGCCATCGCCTGTCGCAACTGATGGACGTGGCGCGTGACAACGACCGGCTGTTCGACAAGACCCGCCGGCTGATCCTCGACCTGCTCGATGCCGGCAGCCTGGAAGAAGTGGTGATGGCGGTCGAAGACAGCCTGCGCCAGGAGTTTCAGGTGCCCTTCGTCAGCCTGATCTTGTTCGGCGATAACGTCGCTCCGGTGGGCCGCTGGGTCAGCAATGCCGAGGCACACCAGGCCATCGGTGGCCTGCTGGGGGGCGGCAAGACCGTCAGCGGTAACCTGCGCGAACACGAACTGGCCTTCCTGTTTGGTGAAGAAGAGCGACGCGAGGTCGGCTCCAGTGCTGTTGCAGCACTCGAATATCAAGGGCTGCACGGTGTACTGGCAATCGGCAGCCGCGACCCGCAGCACTACAAGAGCAGCGTCGGCACGCTGTTCCTCGGCTACATTGCCGAAGTGCTCGGCCGCGTCGTCCCACGCGTGACCCAGACCCTGCGCCAGGTGCGCTGATGGACCGCCAGCTGGAAGCTTATTGCGCGCACCTGCGCAATGAGCGCCAGGTGTCCGAACACACCCTGCTGGCCTATCGCCGCGACCTCGACAAGGTCGTCGCGTATTGCAACGAACACGGCATTGCCGGCTGGCAAGCGTTGCAAATCCAGCAATTGCGCCAACTGATCGCCCGTCAGCACCATCAGGGGCAGTCCTCGCGCAGCCTGGCGCGCCTGCTTTCAGCGGTACGCGGGCTGTACCGTTACCTGAACCGTGAAGGGCTGTGCCAGCACGACCCGGCCAACGGCCTGTCTGCGCCCAAAGGCGAACGGCGCCTGCCCAAGACGCTGGATACCGACCGTGCCCTGCAACTGCTCGACGGCGGTGTCGACGACGACTTCATTGCCCGGCGCGACCAGGCCATCCTCGAACTGTTCTATTCATCAGGCCTGCGCCTGTCCGAGCTGACCGGCCTGGACCTCGAATACCTCGACCTCGCCGCCGGGCTGGTGCAGGTGCTTGGCAAGGGCGGCAAGGCACGCGTGCTGCCGGTCGGGCGCAAGGCACGCGAGGCGCTGCAGGCCTGGTTGCGCCTGCGAGGCATCGGCGGCCCGCGCGACAGCGCCGTGTTCATTACCCGCCAGGGCAATCGCCTGAGCCCGCGGGCCATCCAGATGCGCGTGAAGGCGGCCGGCGAGCGCGAGCTGGGCCAGCACCTGCACCCGCACATGCTTCGCCATTCCTTCGCCAGCCATGTGCTGGAATCGTCCCAGGACCTGCGAGCGGTGCAGGAGATGCTCGGCCATGCCGACATCAGCACCACGCAGATCTACACCCACCTGGACTTCCAGCACCTGGCCGCGGTGTACGACAGCGCCCACCCTCGGGCCAAACGCAGCAAAGGCACAGACTCATGAGCATCAAGCTGATCACCTTCGACCTCGATGACACCTTGTGGGACACCGCGCCGGTCATTGCCAGCGCTGAAGTCGTCCTGCGCGACTGGCTCGAAGCCAACGCACCGATCCTGGGCGGCGTACCGGTCGAGCACCTGTTCACCCTCCGCGAGCGCCTGGTGCAGGCCGAACCGGGCCTCAAGCACCGTATCAGCGCCTTGCGTAGGCGGGTGCTGTGCCATGCCCTGGAAGAGGTCGGTTACAGCGAAAAGCACGCCCAGGCGCTTGCCAACGAAGGCTTTGAAGTGTTCCTGCATGCCCGGCACCAGGTGGAAATTTTCCCTGAAGTGCAGCCTGTGCTGGAAATCCTGCGCCATCAATACACCCTGGGCGTGGTCACCAACGGCAATGCCGATGTGAGCCGCCTGGGCCTGGCGGACTACTTCCGCTTCGCCCTGTGCGCCGAGGACCTGGGGATCGGCAAGCCGGACCCGGCGCCGTTCCTCGAGGCGCTGAAACGTGGCGAGGTCGAGGCCGGCGCGGCGGTGCATGTGGGTGACCACCCTGGCGACGACATCGCCGGCGCCCAGCGTGCCGGGTTGCGTGCCGTATGGTTCAACCCGCAAGGCAAGCCCTGGGCCGGTGAGCGGGCGCCGGATGCAGAGATTCAGCGCCTCTCGCAACTGCCTGAAGTGATAGCACGCTGGCGCTGACAGCCGATACCTTCTCAACGCCGCTCCTACAAGACCGCATTCATGGCGCACAAAAAAGCCCGCAGCGACGGCGGGCTTTTTTGCATGCAACCACTCAGATAGGGCGGCTGCCGTATTTGTTGTCCGGCTTCTTGGGCGGATCGGCGACCACGTTGGCCTCCACTTCCTGCACCTTGCCACCGCGCGAAAGGAATTCTTCCATCGCTTTGGCCAGGGCATCACGCTCCTTCTGCTTGGCTTCCAAGCTCGGCATCTCGTCTACCGAGACAGCGGCCTTGGACTTGCCTTTGGCAGTGGGCGCGGGGCTATCGTCTTCGCCGGAGTCTTCCGCTACGTCATCAGCCGCAGCTTCCAGACCCTCATCAGCCTCATCATCATCGCCTACTTCGAGGTCGTCGTTTTCCAGATCATCGTCGCTCATGTTCTACCTCATGACTTGCGAAAAGCAGGTTAGTTATAGACCAGTGCAGCCGTAGACCGGCAGCCACCAGTGAAAATTCAACTGGCCGTGGGTTGGCCACTGCCTTGGGCATGCACCTCCTGATGGGAGGGTTTGTACCCTGCAGGCCCTGCTCCTGGCAGGGCCTGACGAAATCCTTGAGCCATCTGCTGGCCACGCGCTAATGGCAAGCCTAGCAAAGGCTGGGGGCGCCTGCGGACTGCATGTCCAACACCCTTCGGCGCGCATTCTAGCGCGCCCGTAGAAAAAGCAAAGCGCCATAAACGCCCATCATCTTGTAAGTTTTCCGCCTGCGTCGCGAACGTGGCGGATAAACCGTTTGCTGTGCGGGAAAAGGCAAAAATCAGGCGAAAAAATGCCCGGCGAACCGGGCAAGATTTTCCAGCGTCGCAGTTACAGGTTGTAGCCGCGTTCGTTGTGCTGAGCCAGGTCGAGGCCGACCGACTCTTCTTCTTCGTTGACCCGCAGCCCCATCACCACGTCCAGTACCTTGAGAATCACGTAGGTAACGATGGCGGTGTAGACCACGGTGAAAATCACGCCCTTGGCCTGGATCCAGACCTGCATGCCGATATCGGTCACAGCGCCGAAACCGCCCAGGGCTGGTGCTGCGAACACACCGGTCAGGATGGCGCCGACGATACCGCCGATGCCGTGCACGCCGAAGGCGTCCAGCGAGTCGTCATAGCCCAGCTTGCGCTTGAGGGTGGTGGCGCAGAAGTAGCAGATCACGCCAGACGCCAAGCCAATCACCAGGGCGCCCATCGGGCCCACGGTACCGGCAGCCGGGGTGATGGCGACCAGACCGGCGACCACACCCGAGGCGATGCCCAGGGCACTCGGTTTGCCGTGGCCGATCCACTCGGCGAACATCCAGCCCAGCGCCGCAGCAGCGGTGGCGATCTGGGTCACCAGCATGGCCATGCCGGCAGTGCCGTTGGCAGCGGCGGCGGAACCGGCGTTGAAGCCGAACCAACCGATCCACAGCATTGCCGCGCCCATCAGGGTGTAGCCCAGGTTGTGCGGGGCCATCGGCGTGGTCGGGTAGCCCTTGCGCTTGCCCAGTACCAGGCAGCACACCAGGCCCGCGATACCGGCGTTGATGTGCACCACGGTGCCGCCAGCGAAGTCCAGCACGCCCCAGTCCCACATCAGCGCGCCATCACCGCTCCAGACCATGTGCGCGATCGGCGCATACACCAGGGTGAACCAGATGCCCATGAACACCAGCATCGCGGAGAACTTCATGCGCTCGGCGAAGGCACCGACGATCAGCGCCGGGGTAATGATGGCGAAGGTCATCTGGAAGGTGATGAACACCGCCTCAGGGAACAGCGCGGTGGCCGAAGTGAGGCTGTCGGGGGTGACACCGCTGAGAAACGCCTTGGAGAAGCCACCGACGAAGGAATTGAAGTTGAGCACGCCCTTTTCCATACCCGTGGTATCGAAGGCCATGCTGTAGCCGTAGACGACCCAGAGAATGCTCATCAGACCGGTGATCGCGAAGCACTGCATCATCACCGAGAGCACGTTCTTGGAACGCACCATACCGCCATAGAACAGGGCCAGGCCCGGGATGGTCATGAACAGCACCAGCGCCGTAGCGGTCAACATCCAGGCAGTGTCGCCGGAGTTCAGCGCTGGGGCAGCTTCCTCTGCCAGGGCAAGCCCGGGCATTACGAGGGACAATAGGGCTCCTAGCCCTGCGATCTTACGCAGAGTCATGTTGTTTTCTCCTGGGGCGTTGGGTTTGGTGAGGCTTTTTTTGTTACTTAGATCGCGTCGGTATCGGTTTCGCCGGTACGGATGCGGATCGCCTGCTCCAGATTCACCACGAAGATCTTGCCGTCACCGATCTTGCCGGTGTTGGCAGCCTTGGTGATGGCTTCGATCACCCGATCAAGGTCCTTGTCGTCGATGGCGACGTCGATCTTCACCTTGGGCAGGAAGTCGACCACGTATTCAGCACCGCGATACAACTCGGTGTGGCCCTTCTGCCGACCGAAGCCTTTGACTTCAGTGACGGTGATGCCCTGCACGCCGATTTCCGACAGCGACTCGCGCACGTCGTCCAGCTTGAACGGCTTGATGATGGCTGTGACTAGCTTCATGAAACTCTCTCCCGATTTGGTGGACTTGCCCCAGGAAAACAAACCCGTCTCAAGTCTAAGCGCAGCGGTTGGCTTTGTAACGCGTCGTCGGCATCCGGCTCCGCGTGCGCACTGCCTGGTCACAAGGAACTGCATCAGTGCATGGCTCGTACAGGTCTTTGCAGAAACCTTGCCAGTTCCACTAAACCACCAGAAAACAGTGAGTTGCTTGAAGGCGTCGGCGTTGGCCAGTCGCCAGCATCAAAAAGATGCACGATTTCGGTGCGCTACCCGTCGGCGTCTTGCTCGAAAAATGTGCAAGGCTCACCCGCTCCTGCCCTCAAAACAGTGTTTTGCTGCGTGCTACACTGCGGGTCATTTTTCAGATTCAGTGGACAGCCGAACATGCTCGCGCCCAAAGCCCTCCTCGACGCCCTGAGCGACCAGGCCTCGCGCCTTTTCAGCAGCGATACCGCCCAGCCTCGCGCCGAACTCGAAAGCCAGTTCAAGGTGCTGATGCAGGGCGCCTTCAGCAAGCTGGACCTGGTCAGCCGCGAAGAATTCGACAGCCAGATGGTCGTCCTCGCCCGCACCCGCGCTCGCCTGGAAGCCCTGGAGAAACAGGTCGCCGAGCTGGAAGCACGGATGGCGCCACCTCAGGCATAAGGTTCAGGCCGATGCCTGCAATCGCCCTTCGCCCGGGTTGCCCGATTTAGGCGGCAACTCGCTGGCATGCAGCGTCCCCCGAAACAAAGCGGCACCGCACAAGGTGAACAGTGTTTTCACCCGGTTGTGCGAGTTGAGTATCTCGGCCTGGATATGCTCGATGTCGTTGTCCGCCGGCTGCAACGCCACTGCGCGGTTGATCCACTCGATGGCCGCGAAGCGGCTTTGCTTGCGTGTGCCATGCCCCTGCATCCAGGCCAGCCCCAGCTCTGCGCTGGCACGGGCGGCAATCCAATCGTCCGGGTGCTCGACCAGGCCAAGCAAGTAGTCGACGGCCTCGGCCTGCTCCTGCGGCTCGCCAAACTGCCGCAGCAGAATACCCAGTTGCAGCCGCGCACCGGCAGCGGTCTGCGCACTGCCCAACGCATCGTTCAATAGCCGCCTCACTGCCAGCATGGCACTTCGGTCGCTCAAGGCTTCGGCACTTTGCATACGCCGGCATGCCAAGGTGTATTTGGCCACCTTGCAGCCAGCCTGCACCGCGCGCAGCAGCCAGTATTCGGCCGCATCCGCGTCCAGGTAGTGCCCAGGGGTGTTGGCCAGTGCACCGCGATGCAGGTGATGAAGGCTCAGCGCAGCCTCTGGCAGGCTCAGATCGGCACAGCGTTCATAAAGGAAATAGGCGGCCTCTTGCTGGTTGGCAGACCAGAGCAGACGTGGCACTTCGAGCACATCGAAATCCGGCCGCTGGCGGCCAAGTTGCCGCTTCACCGCACGCTGCGACCAAATACGTGCCTGCTCAGGCGAACATGCAAACCCCCAGCGCCCAAACGCATGCCCCACCGCCCGCAGCGCACAGGCAGCCGGGTGCGAACCGCTCTCGCACAGCCGCTCGATCGCGCTACGAAATGCCTGCTGGTCATCGTCCATGCCGTGGAACAGCATGAGGCAGACAAAACTACGAAAGGGCTGGCCGATACTCGGGACAAAGCCCAGGTCAGGGTAAAGGTTCACACAGACGGCAAAATCGCGCAGCGCGCCCGTGTAGTCCTGCAGGGCACAACCACGCAAGGCACCACGCCATGCCAGCAAGGTGGCGCGCTCCCTAGGCCTGAGCGCACGCAGCGACCACCCCTTGAACACCTGCTGCCAGGCAGCGATCGACTGCACCTGGCCGGCATGCGGCAGTTCGAGCTGGTCCTCGATAGCCAGCCAGCGCAGCGCATTGCGCTGCTCCTCTCGCCATCCTTCACACAGCATGCCACCAGCCAATCCGTCGATTACCGCGTAACTGCCGCCCCAACGGGGCAGCAGGTAGATGGCATGCGCCTGAATCGCTTCAAAACAGCCGGGGAAAGCACCCAGCGCATGCTGCAGCCAATAGTGCTGCGCGGCTTCTCGCCCATGCACGGCACGTTTGCCCAGGCACGCCGGCAAGGTCTGTGGCACTTGGGCCAGGGGTAGCAGGCCGTATTTCACCAGCAGCGGCGCCGCAGCCTCCTGCACCTCCACATCCGCGTGAGCGCTCGGGCTGAAGCGTGCCGGCTGGCCGTCGAACAGTTCGCGCAACCAACCTGGCTCGGCAAACTGAGCGCTGAGCCGCAGCATGCCGATGGCCGCCGCCACCGGCTGCGCCGAGCGCCCCATGGCACGCAACAGGTGCGCGGCGCCGAGCTCGCAAACCTGCTCGGCCGCCAACTGCTGCTCGGCACTGAGGGGCTCGGCATTGGCACTGTCGTGGATATCGCAGGCGCGACTGAAACAATGCAAGCCCATCACCACCTGAGGGTGGTAGGCCTTGGGGCAGGCGTCGATCCAGGCCTTTAGAACCTGCGTCAGGGCCTTGTCGCCCTGGCAGTCCCAATCGACCAGCATGTGCCCTTCAACGGCCTCCAGGTAGGCAGGAAACTCGCCGGGTGGCGACTGTCGCCAGCGCGCTTCGAGGATGTCGAAGTAGCGGTTGAGTTCAACGAATGCACTGGCCTGCACCAGTTCTCGGATTGCCTGGCGAGTGCGAGTGAGCGTTTGCACGGAGCAATACCTCAAGTCCATTTGTGGGAAGCGGCGCTGCCATCCCATGGCAAGCGCAGTAGCCTTTCAACACTAAGCCATACCCTGGATCTGCGCAAAGTTATTGGATCCATTTTTGTCAGATTGTATGAAAAATCAGGAGAAAACCCTGACCTGAAAAACCAGGACGCACACTTCTTGCGCTGATTGCCACTTTGCCCGCTAACCTTGCCCAAGCCGCAGGAAGCGGCCCTTTTCAGCGACAACGGAGCGTCCATGTCACTTGCCCTCGTCCACAGCCGCGCCCAGGTAGGCGTGCAGGCACCGGCGGTCAGCGTCGAAACCCACCTGGCCAACGGGCTCCCCCACCTCACCCTGGTCGGCCTGCCCGAAACCACGGTCAAGGAAAGCAAAGACCGGGTGCGCAGTGCCATCGTCAACTCAGGCCTGGACTACCCGGCAAGGCGCATCACCCAGAACCTGGCGCCCGCCGACCTGCCCAAGGATGGCGGGCGCTATGACCTGGCCATTGCCCTGGGCATTCTGGCCGCCAGTGGCCAGGTCCCGGTGGCCCCCCTCTGCGACATCGAGTGCCTGGGCGAGCTGGCGCTGTCCGGGCAACTGCGCCCTGTGCAGGGCGTGTTGCCGGCGGCGCTGGCGGCAAGGGATGCGGGTCGGGCATTGGTGGTACCACGCGAAAACGCCGAAGAAGCCAGCCTTGCAGGTGGGCTGGTGGTGTATGCCATCGGGCACCTGCTGGAACTGGTCGCCCACCTGAACGGCCAGGTACCGTTAGCGCCCTATGCCGCCAATGGCCTGGTATTGAACAGCCGGCCCTACCCCGACCTCAGCGAGGTACAGGGCCAGGTGGCGGCCAAGCGTGCATTGCTGCTGGCCGCAGCCGGGGCGCACAACCTGTTGTTCACCGGCCCGCCCGGCACTGGCAAGACCTTGCTCGCCAGCCGCTTGCCAGGGCTGTTGCCGCCGCTGGACGAGCGCGAGGCGCTGGAGGTGGCGGCCATTCAGTCGGTCAGCGGCCATGCGCCGCTGAACAGCTGGCCACAGCGCCCTTTCCGCCACCCGCACCACTCGGCCTCAGGCCCTGCACTGGTGGGCGGCAGCAGCCGGCCACAGCCGGGCGAAATCACCCTGGCTCATCATGGTGTGCTGTTTCTCGATGAGTTGCCGGAATTCGAGCGGCGCGTGCTGGAGGTACTGCGCGAACCGCTCGAGTCCGGCGAGATCGTGATTGCCAGGGCGCGGGACAAAGTGCGCTTCCCGGCGCGTTTTCAGCTGGTGGCGGCGATGAACCCCTGCCCTTGCGGCTACCTCGGCGACCCGAGCGGCCGCTGCCGCTGCAGCACCGACCAGGTCCAGCGTTATCGCAACAAGCTGTCGGGGCCGCTGCTGGACCGCATTGACCTGCACCTGACCGTGGCGCGCGAAACCACCACGCTGAACAACCAACCCAGCGGCGACACCAGCGCTGCGGTCGCCGAGCGGGTGGCCGAGGCGCGCGACCTGCAGCAACGTCGGCAAGGGTGCGCCAATGCGTTTCTCGACCTCAACGGTTTGCGCAGCCATTGCCTGCTGGAGGCGGCCGACCAGGCTTGGCTGGAGACTGCCTGCGAGCGATTGAACTTGTCATTGCGCGCTGCCCATCGGCTGCTGAAAGTGGCGCGCACGCTGGCGGACCTGGAGGGCGTGGCGTCGATTGCCCGAGGGCATCTGGGCGAGGCGTTGCAGTATCGGCCTGGTAGCTGACACGGGCTTGGGTTTTGGGGGCCGCTTTGCGGCCCATTGCGACGCAAGGCCGCTCCTACAGGTCGGTCATTGCGGCCTGTACCGCCGCCAGCAACGCCTCTTCGGAAAACGGTTTGGCCAGGTAGGCGACCGCCCCCTGGCGCAGCGACGCTTCTAGCGTCGTATCATCCCAATGCGCCGACATGCAGATCACCGGCAAACGCCAGCCCAGGTGTGCCAGCTCACGCAGCACTTCCAGCCCAGTCAGCCCGGGCATCCTCAGATCGAGCAACGCGCACCCGGCGTCACGCGCCAGCGTCGAGGCCAGAAACTCTTCGCCCGACCCGAACAGCAGTGCCCCAAAGCCTGTCGCCCGCAGCAGGTTGGCCAGGCTTTTACGTACAGACGCATCGTCATCGACGATGCACACCCACACCCTGTCGTTTGCCCCCTGTGGCTTCATGCGGCGCCCTGGCCCTCGACACGCGCCTCTAGCACGTTGTGCATGGCCACCAGTTCGACCAGCGAGCGGGACTGCAACTTGTTCATGATGTTCTTCTTGTGCACCTTGGTCGTCACCTCGCTGGTGCCGATCTCCTTGGCAATCTGTTTGTGCGACAACCCGCTGACCACCAGCGCGAACACCTGGCGCTCGCGTTGCGTGAGCCGCCCGTACTTCTCCCGAACCTGCCGAGCATGCCGCCACGTGCGCCCGGCCGCCAGCGCGCGGGCACGCAGTGCCGTCAGCAATGCCAGCAACTGCGCTTCATCAAAAGGCTTGGTCAGAAACTCCACCGCACCTGCACGCATGGCCTGAACAGTCATGGGGATGGTGCCGTGGCCGGTCATGAACACGACCGGCCATGGCAGGTCGAGCCGACGTAATATCGCCTGCAGCTCCAGCCCACTGGCCTCAGGCAGGTTCATGTCCAGCAACAAGCAGGCACAGGGCACGTGCGAATCGGCTTCAAGCAGCGCCTCAGCCGAGGCGTACAGCCGATGCAAAATGCCGTGCGAGCGCAACAGCCGGCCCAGGGCATTGAGCACCGAAGGGTCGTCATCTACCACCAGCACGGGCACGGCCGAGCAGTCACCCGCTGCGTCAGCGGTATCGAGGTCGACAGGTCGCAACGCGCGCCCAATGTCCTTCGCCGGTAGGTCGAGCGCGACTTCAGCCGCCAGCCGATAGCCCCGGCGAGGCACGGTCTGGATCAGGCCGCGGTCGCCAAACGCCTTGCGCAACAAAGAGATCTGCACCTGCAGGTTGTTGTCCTCGACCACGGTGCCGGCCCAGACCTGGCTGAACAGCTCGTCCTTGCCGACCACCCGGCCTTTGGCGCGAATCAGCGTCGCCAGCACTTCGAAGGCGCGCCCGCCCAACGTAATCGGCTTGCCGTCGAGAAACGCTTCTCGTCGCTCCAGCGACACCTGGGCATTGCCAAATCGGATCATGGTCGTCTCGAATCTCACGGGTCCGGGCGGTTGCGCAGCCCCATGCAATCTAGGCCACCGTCCACATTCATACAATTATCCCGAGGGATAGGTCGGCCCTTGGACTATACAAGCACCCGCCGCAGCCGAGGGGGCGATAACGGTCAAGATGGTTCCCGTTCCTGCCAAGCCGTCTGGCCCGGGCATGCGCACGGTGCTCGCTGCGTATACTCGCGCCCTTGGATGTCGTTAGCAGGGGGTGCTTGATGCTCGATGAACGCCTCGCTTGCAGGCCCATCGATTATGACCCGTCGATCGACGAGGGCTGGTTGAACCGGTGCGACATCACGCGCCTGGGGCAGGAAGGTGATCTGACCTACTTCCGCCTGCGTGACCCCGGCACAGGTCAGTCGTGGCTCGCCGTACGCGCGCCCCTTGAGTCGCCTGCTGCCTGCCAGCACCTGGAGCGCGCTTATCGTCTGCGCCTCGACCCACAGTGGGCGGTGATCCCCTCGGCCTATCTGCGTTCGGCCGAAGGGCCGCTGCTGGTCTATCCGGCGGGCCGCTCGGTCGCCGACCTGATTGCCCAAGGCCCCGCAGCGCTCCCCAGCTTCCTCGACATCGCCGTCAACGCCGCCTCGGCACTGGCGCTGGCACACGAAAGCAATGTTCTGCACGGTGCCTTGCAGCCCGCGCACATCTGCGTGCAACACGCGCATCGGGTCAGGCTTGGCTGTTTCAGCGCCGATGTGCCGGCGTTGATCAGCGAACCAGGCACCCCCCTCGGCACCTGGAGCTACCTGGCACCGGAACAGATCTGCCCACACGGCTCCAGCTGCGATCAACGCAGCGATATCTATGCGCTCGGCGCCATCCTGTACCAGCTGTTGCTGGGCGAGCTGCCGCTGGCCGGGCGCGACAAACCGCACTGGCGCCAGCTGCATGCCGGCGTTCAACCGCGGGCGGCCATCGACGTCGACAACCGGGTACCGCAGCCGCTCAGCCGCATCCTCGCCAAGGCCCTGGCCAAAGAGCCCGATGCCCGCTACCAGACTGCCCGCGCGCTGGCGGTCGACCTTGGCCATTGTCAGCGGCAGTGGCGTGCGGGCCAGGCCATCGCAGATTTCCAACCCGGCAGCGCCGACCCCCTTTCCCCCAGCCACGACCGCCTCTATGGCCGCTCTGCCGAGCAGAAGGTCATCACCCTGCTGCTCAAGGCACTGCGCCGGGACAGCACATCCCAGGCCCTGTTCATCAAAGGCGCCACGGGCATGGGCAAGTCGAGCCTGGTTCAGGCGGCACTCAAGGGCAGCGCCGAGGGATACTGGGCCAGCGGCACGTGCAACAGCCTGGAGCGAGCGGTGCCCTACGGGCCCTGGATCGAAATCCTCGGGTCACTGACCACCCAACTGCTGGCCAAGAACAGTGATGACCTGGAGCTGCTACGCCGTGAAATTCTGCGGCGCATCAAAGGCCGTGGCCGGCTGCTCGGCAAGTTGGCCCCGGACCTCAAGCTGGTGATCGGCCCCACGGCCGAGCTCCCCGACAAACCCACGCGGCTGGCACTGCAAAAAGAACTGCGCGCCGTGGTCGAGTTCCTGCAGGTGTTCAGCCGCCCCGGGCGCCCATTGGCACTGTTTTTCGATGACATGCAATGGGCCGACGACGCCACGCAGCACCTGCTGGACGAACTGCTTGAGCAAGCGCCCGGCAACCTGCTGCTGATTTTCGCCCGGCGCAGCGACGCAGCACCCGACAGCAAGCCCTGTGTGCCCCCTGTGTCCATCCGCAGCACCACGCTCGACCTTCGCCCCCTTACTGTCGGCGCGGTGATGGAGATGATCGGCGAACGCTACCACGCCGCACCTGAGGCCGCGCTGCAACTCGCCGAGCTGGTGCACGCCAAGACCGCTGGCAACCCGTTCTTCATTCACCAGATCCTCGGGGCGATGGTCGAGGACCGCTTGTTCACCTTCGACACCCAGACCATGCGCTGGTCCTGGTCACTGTCGGCGGTGGCGCAACACCGCTATGCCGACAACGTCGCCGACCTGATGGTCCATCGCCTGGCGCGCCTGCCCTCGGCCCAGCGCGATGTGCTGCGCGTGGCCAGCGCGGCGGGTGGCCGATGCGATGAGCCACTGCTGCGCAGCATGCTGCCACTGCCCGCCACGCACCTGGCCGAACAGCTCAAAGCCTTGATTGCCGCAGGTTTCCTGCTGCCGGGGCAAAAGGGCCTGAGGTTTTCCCATGATCGCGTACTGCAAGCCGCCTACGCACTCACGCCCTCACGAGAGCGGCCGGCCTTGCATGCGCACATTGCCCACGCCATGCGCGAAGCCTGGCAGGCGACGCTGCACGAGGCCGTGTTCGAGATCGCCAACCAGGTACAACGGGCCAGCCCGCGAGCATTCGAGGCCTGCGACTGCGAGGTGTTTGTGCTGCTACTGCAAGAAGCTGCGCTGAGGGCGCGTGACAGCGCCGCCTACGAGCAGACGGCCGGCTACCTGCATGCCGCCGACGAACTGTTGCGCCTGAGCGCTGCACCTGGCACCCAGGCAACCCATGCGCTTGCCATCGCCTGCCTGGCGGCGGAGTGCGACATGCAATTGTCGCGGATGCCGCAGGCCGAAGCCCGCATCCGCGAATGCCACCTGCGTGCGCAATCGGCTTTGGACAAGGCGCGTGTCTGCAAGCTTGAGGCCCGCTTACATACCCTGCGCTCGGATTACCCGACGGCCATCGCCTGCGCCATCAGTGGCCTTGAGCTGCTGGGCGTCACGCTGGTACAGGGTTCCAACCCCGATCTGGTCGAGGCCGCCTATGGCCGCGTGCATGCCCTGATCGAAGACAAGGGTCAGCACTGCCTAGAGTCGCTGCCCAAAACCGACTCGGAAGAAGTGGCCGTGGCGATCGCGTTGCTGGCGACTCTGTCGTCATCGTTTTTCGTCAAGGACGATATCTGTTTTCTGCACCTTGCCAAGATCATGGAGCTGTCGTTGCTGCACGGCGTGGCCCCTGGCAGCACCTATGGTCTGGCCTGGTTCGGTGTGATGGCTGCCGAACGCTTTGGCGCCTACCACGATGGCCATGCCTACTGCCTGGCGGCGCTCAAGCTGATCGAACGGCACGCTTTCGAGGCGGACCTGACCAGCGCCCTGCTTGCCCTGGACCAGGTCAGCGCCTGGACCGCCCCCATGGAGTACGCCCGACGCACGGCACTGGAGGCGCTCGACTCGACGCGCCTGAGCGGCGACCTGGCGATGGCCTGCTATGCCCGCAATCATCTGGTTTCCGACTCGCTGTTCATGGGCCACCATTTGCAGGAAGTCGGCGGCGAAGTGGCGCAAGGTTTGCTCACCGTTCGCGGCTACGGCTACAGCGATGTCGAACATATCCTCCTGGCCCAGCAGGCATTCGTCGCCGCCATGATCGGCAGCGGCGGCAGGAGCGGCCTTGCCTCGCGGTCGGCGTGCGAAGCGCCTGCCGACGCCACCGTACACGCCATAAAATCCTGCACAACACTGTTCTTCAAGCACCTCTTCACTGGCATGTCGGCCTTCTACCTGGGCGACATCAAACAGGCTGTACGCCAACTTGCCAGCGCCGGCAGCCATGCCTGGGCCGCCCCCGCCCACATCAACCTGGCCGACTACCACCTGTTCTGCGGCCTGACCCTGGGCAGCCCAGAGGCCCCCGGCACCGCGATGGGCAAATTGGCCGCACTGCACGAACTGCGCGAACGCTTCGCGGCATGGTCGGGCTTCAACCCGGTCACCTTCCGCAGCAAGCTGCTGCTGATCGAGGGTGTGATTGCCAAGCTCAGCGGTGACGGCCTATCCGCCATCCGCTGCTTCGACCAGGCCCAGATCGCAGCTACGGCCGCCGGGTTCATCCATGAGCAGGCCCTCGCCCACGAGCAACTGGCCGAAGTGTGCATCCCCAGCGGGTTGATCTCCGGTGCCAACCTGCACCTGCGTATAGCCCGCGACTGCTTCCACATCTGGGGCGCCACGGGCAAGGTACGCCAGCTCGAAACCCTGCACCCCTTCCTGCGCACTCAGCCCGTGCAGGAGACCTACCGCTCTGCCAGCCAGGCCCGGCTGGACTTGGAAGTCGGCCTCGAGGCCGCGCGCGCATTGTCCGAAGAAGTGCTGCTGGAGGGCCTGATCGAAACCCTGATGGGGCACCTGACCCAGCACTCCGGTGCCGATCACGGCGCCTTGCTGATCGTCAGCGGCGCCGAGTTCCAGATGGCTGCGCTGGCCTACATCGACGACGCCGGTTTACAAGTGCGCATGGACAACTGCCAGAAGTTCATGACCCAGGCCCCGCTGTCGATCATCAACGCCACCCTGCGCACCAAGAAGCCACTGGTGCTCAACGATGCCCAGTGCGACTGCCCGGAAGCCTTCCGCCAGGAACTGCACGCGCGCAACGCCCGCTCGGTGCTGTGCCTTCCGCTGCTGCTGCAAGGCGTGCTTATCGGCCTGGTCTACCTGGAAAACCGCCTGGTGCCCAATTTGTTTGGCAAGCAGCGCCTGGCCATGCTCGAGATCCTCGCTTCGCAGGCTGCAGTGTCGCTGCAAACCGCCAAGTTCTATACCCGCCTGGCCGAAGACAATCAAAGCCGTGCGCAGATGGAAGCCGAGCTGCGTCGCTCACGGGCAGAGCTTGCGCGCAGTGCGCACCTGCAGGTGATGAACGAGTTGTCGGCCTCTATCGCCCACGAGATCAGCCAGCCGCTGCTGGGTATCGCCGCCAATGCCTCGGCCAGCCTTCGCTGGCTGAAACGCGACCAGCCCGACCTGCAGGAAGCCATCGATGGCCTGGAGGATATCCGCAGAGACAGCGAGCGCGCGGCCAACATCGTTCGCGCGCTGCGTTCGCTGGCCAAACAGTCGCCGATGCAGTGCAAGGCGGTGAAGCTTGATGCGCTGATCCTGGAAGTGGTGCGCCTGACGTCCTCGGAGGCCTTGAAATGCGGCGTGAACGTGCAAACCCGGTTGCAAGCGGCGACGAGCATGATGGCTGACCCGGTACAGTTGCAGCAGTTGATCTACAACTTGCTCACTAACGCTCTGGAAGCACTGGCGGGGTTTCGCAACGACGGCGTATTGCGGATCACCTGTGCCGTTGTCGAGGACGAGGTAGAGATCTGTGTCGACGACAATGGGCCGGGCATTGCGCCAGAGGAACTGGAACGCGTGTTTGGCGCCTTCTACACCACCAAGAGCGGTGGGCTGGGAATGGGGCTGGCGATATGCAGCTCGGTGATTCAGGCCCATGGCGGGCAGCTGCAGGCGCAGGCGTCAGAGCTGGGCGGGTGCAGGATTCGGGTAACTGTGCCGGTTCGGGCAGGCGATTGAAGCCTGTGTAGCCTGGTGCGGCCTTTTCGCGGGTAAGTCGGATCGCCGCACCGCCGCGAAGAGGCCCGAGCAGGCTTACATCAACGCGCGCTCAACACCGCATAACTGTTCATCAGGTTGCGGTAGTTGGGGATTCGCTGGGACAGCAGATTACCCAGCCCTTCGATATCGTTGCGCCAGTCGCGGTGCAGCTCACAGGCCACCGAGAACCAGTTCATCATCTGCGCGCCTGCCTGGGTCATACGCACCCACGCAGCCTGCTGTACGGTCTCGTTGAAGGTACCGGACGCGTCGGTGACCACGAACACTTCAAAGCCTTCGGCCAGCGCCGACAAGGTCGGGAATGCCACGCACACGTCAGTCACCACACCGGCGATGATCAGTTGCTTGCGGCCTGTCGCCTTGATCGCCTTGACGAAGTCTTCGTTGTCCCATGCGTTGATCTGGCCTGGGCGGGCAATGTACGGCGCGTCCGGGAACATCTCTTTCAGCTCGGGTACCAGTGGGCCGTTCGGGCCTTGCTCGAAGCTGGTGGTGAGGATGGTCGGCAGGCCGAAGAACTTGGCCAGGTCGCCCAGGGCCAGTACGTTGTTCTTGAACTCGTTGGGTGAGAAGTCCTGTACCAGCGAGATCAGGCCGGTCTGGTGATCGACCAGCAGCACCACGGCGTCGTCTTTGTTCAGGCGCTTGTAATCGGGTTGGCTCATGGGGTTTCTCCTTGGATGATTTGGGCTTGGAAAACGGGGGCGGTACTATCCGGAGGTGGTATACCAATGGATAAACGCGGCTTAAGAATGAGTGCCAGACACGGCGTTCTGGCTGGTCCGCCGCCATGCCTTGGGCGGCTGGCCGACCAGGCGGCTGAACGCCCGGGTGAAATGTGACTGGTCGCAGAAACCACATTCGAGGCTGACATGGGTGATCGGCACCTCGGTGACCAGCAACCGCTTGGCCTTCTCCATGCGCGCCAGCAGGCGCCAGGCCTGGGGCGACAAGCCGGTGTTGACCTTGAACGCGCGAGAAAAGTGGCTGCGGGTGAGGTTGCACAGGCCAGCGATCTCGATGATCGACAAGGGGCTGTGCAGCATCAGTTCCTTGGCCTGGCGCAGGCGTGCAGGGGTCAGCGCGCCCGGCGCCTGTGAGGTACTGCAGATCGTCAGAGGGCTCATGGCGACTCTCCTGTTCAATGAGGAAAGTCTCGCCCCGAGGACATGACAAAGTCCTGAGCCAAACCTGAATAGTTCTTAATTGTGCATTGCTGGCCCTGGCCGCTATACCGATACCTTAAGATGCGCGCCTGTTCAGCTTCACGCCGCCAGCGGCGGCCCGTACTAAAGGCGAAAGTGGTATGCAGGAAAATCGCGCTCACCGCACCGTGGCGATGGTGCTGTTCAATGATGTGCTGTTGCTGGATGTCACCGGCCCCATGGATGCCTTTGCCATTGCCAACCGCTTCTTGCCCGCCGAGCGGCGATACCGGCTGATCACGTTGGCCGACGGCGATGGGGTGGTGCGCGGCTCATGCGGGCTGAGGGTCATCGCTGACCTGCGCCTTGAGGCGCTGCCGGAAGCCGTCGACCTGTTGCTGGTACCCGGAGGCCCAGGCGCCTACGACGTTGCGCTGCCGGGGCTCGAGCACTGGCTGACGCAGGCCGTGCGTGGGGCCAAGCGTTTCGGCGCGATCTGCACTGGCGTGTTCTTGCTGGGCCGGGCGGGGCTGCTTGGCGGTTATCGCTGTACCACCCACTGGAACTACGTCGAGCGGCTGGCGCGGGCCTTCCCTGAGGCGAAAGTCGAAACCGAACAGATCTATGTGATCGACCGCTGCCTGATCACCTCGGGCGGGATCACGGCAGGTATCGACCTGGCCCTGGCCGTAGTTGCCGAAGACCATGGCAAGGCACTGGCGCTGGAAGTGGCCAAAGTGCTGCTGGTCGCGCGCCATCGCCAGGGCGGGCAGACACCTTACGGGCCGTTGCTGGCGGCCGTGCCGCGCGACGACTCGCCGACCGCGCGGGTGCAGGCCTATATCGTCGACCATATCGACCAGCCGTTTACCGTGCGCAAGATGGCCGACCTGGTGGCGATGAGCAGCCGCAATTTTGCCCGGACCTTCCAGCGCGAGGTCGGCATCACCCCGCTGCAGTACCTGCAGAATGCGCGTATCGATCAGGCACGCAAAGTGCTCGAGGGCAGCGACCTGCCGTTGAAGGTGGTGGCAGCACAGTGTGGGTTTGGCAGTGATCGGCATATGCGCAAGGTGTTTTGCGAGCGCATCGGCATGACACCAGCGCAGTACCGGGCGCAGTTTGGTGGCGGCTGACAGATACACGTGTGGAGGATCATCACTGTCCCGCCTGGCGAGACAATGTTTCTCCTTCCAGCCAGATTGTCTAACACCCCCTCCACCTCCAGAATTGTCCGCCACACTGTTCTAACGCTGCCCCGGCAGCTCATGGAGTTCGAGCCAATGCCACACGAAGGCAGCCTTCTGCAAACCGCGGTGATCTTCCTCTTCGCCGCCGTCCTTGCCGTCCCCTTGGCCAAGCGCCTGCAACTGGGCGCGGTGATCGGCTACCTGCTGGCTGGCGTGGCCATCGGCCCGCAGGCGCTGGGGCTGATCCGCGATACCGAGAGCGTCGCGCACATTTCTGAACTGGGCGTTGTTCTGCTGCTGTTCATCATCGGCCTGGAGCTGTCACCCAAACGCTTGTGGCTGATGCGCAAGTCAGTGTTCGGCGTGGGGGCTGCGCAGGTGTTGCTGACCGGTGCGGTGATCGGCGCCATCGCCCTGTTTGGCTTTGCCCAGTCATTGCCGGCGGCCCTGGTACTGGGCCTGGGCCTGGCGCTGTCATCGACCGCCCTCGGCCTGCAGAGCCTGGCCGAAAGCAAGCAGCTGAACGCGCCGCACGGTCGCCTCGCGTTCGCCATTCTGCTGTTTCAGGACATCGCGGCCATCCCGCTGATCGCCCTGGTCCCGCTGCTGGCCGCCAGCGGTCCGGATACCAGTCACGGTGACAGCCTCGAACATGCACTAAAGGTATTCGCCAGTATCGCCGTGGTCATCGTCGGCGGCCGTTACCTGCTGCGCCCGGTGTTTCGCATCGTCGCCCGTACCGGCCTGCCGGAGGTTTCCACCGCCACCGCGCTGCTGGTGGTGATCGGTACCGCCTGGCTGATGGAAGAGGCCGGCATTTCCATGGCCCTGGGCGCCTTCCTCGCCGGCCTGTTGCTGGCCGACTCGGAGTACCGCCACGAGCTGGAGTCGCAGATCGAACCGTTCAAGGGGCTGCTGCTGGGGCTGTTCTTCATCAGTGTCGGCATGGGCGCCAACCTGAGCCTGCTGCTGGAAATGCCGCTGGTGCTGTTGGGCCTGACCCTGCTGCTGATCGCGGTCAAGCTGACCTTGCTGATCGTGGTCGGCCGACTGGCCGGCGGCCTCAACAGCGCCAGCGCCCTGCGCCTGGGGATGGTGCTGGCGGCGGGTGGCGAGTTCGCCTTCGTGGTGTTCAAGCTGGGCAAGGACCAGGGCTTGTTCGACACCCAGACCTACGACCTGCTGATGATGACCATCACCCTGTCGATGGCCCTCACCCCCCTGCTGATGCTCGGCTGCGCCCGCGCCCTCAAGCGCCCGCAGCCGCAGCGTGAAGTGCCGGAGCAGTACAAGCAGATCCAGACCGACGCCCCGCGTGTGGTCATCGTCGGCATGGGCCGCATGGGGCAGATCGTCTCGCGCATCCTGCGCGCCCAGAAGATCCCCTTCATCGCCCTGGAAACTTCGGTGGACGCCATCGAGATGACCCGCATGTTCGAGCAGGCTCCAGTGTTCTACGGCGACCCCTTGCGCGCCGAGGTGTTGCATGCGGCCAAGGTGGGCGAGGCCGAGTACTTCGTCATCACCACCGACGACCCGGAAGTCACCACCCGCACGGCGGAGCGGGTCAAGCGCCTGTACCCGCACCTGAAAGTGCTGGCCCGCGCGCGTAACCGCCAGCATGTGCACAAGCTGATCGATGTAGGCGCCGAGCCGATTCGCGAGACGTTCTATTCGAGCCTGGAGATGACCCGCCGTGCGCTGGTGGGGTTAGGGTTGAGTGATGAACAAGCGGCGGATCGCATCGCCCGGTTTACCCAACACGACGAAGAAGTGCTGGTAGCCCAAGGGCAGGTGCGTGATGACCGGGCCAAGGTGATGCAGACAGCCAAGGAAGCGCGGGTGGAACTGGAGCGGTTGTTTGATTCGGATGCGGATTGAGTTGTGGATTGAGGCTTGGAGTGCTCGCCGTTAGGTGATTTGTCGCCATAGAGATCGAGCGCCGCGCGGGCGGCGCTCGACTTCATAGGCCTTGAACGCCTATCGACAGGCGCCTAGAAGCCATTAACCAGCCCCACAGATTAAACCGTTAAACTGCGAAACTGCCCTTACCGTTCCACCCGGAGAACGATCATTGGAAGACCTCAACTCCCTCTACTACTTCACCCAGGTAGTGGAGCACGGCGGTTTCGCCCCGGCAGGTCGCGCGCTGGACATGCCCAAGTCCAAGCTCAGCCGGCGTATCGCAGACCTTGAAGAGCGTCTTGGCGTACGCCTGCTGCACCGCACCAGCCGGCATTGCTCGCTGACCGAAATCGGCCAGGCCTACTACAACCGTTGCCTGGCCATGCGCGTGGAGGCCGAGGGCGCGGCGGAGATCATCGAACGCAACCGCAGCGAGCCGCGCGGGCTGGTGCGCATCAGCTGCCCGACCACCCTGCTCAACTCCTGGGTCGGGCCGATGCTGACGCGCTACATGCTCAAGTACCCGCAGGTAGAGCTGTTCATCGAAAGTACCAACCGCCGCGTCGACCTGCTGCATGAAGGCTTCGACGTGGCGCTGCGCGTGCGCTTTCCGCCGCTGGAAAACACCGACATGGTGATGAAGGTGCTGAGCAACAGTACCCAGTGCCTGGTCGGCCAGCCGCAATACCGGGAGCAACTGCCCAAGGGCTTCGACCCGCAGATGCTCGGCCAGCTGCCCAGCGTGCACTGGGGCAGCGCCCAACGTGAGTACCAGTGGGAGCTGTTCCAAGGGGAAGACCAAAGCCACAGCATCGTGATCCCGCACACACCGCGCATGGTCACCGACGACCTGTTTGCCTTGCGCCATTTCGTGGTGGCCGGTGTGGGCATTGCGCACCTGCCCCGGGTAGCCGTGCGCGAGGACCTGGCCGAGGGCCGGCTGGTGGAGCTGTTGCCGGGCTGGCACCCGCGCTGCGGCATCGTGCATGCGATCTTCCCGTCGCGACGCGGCTTGCTGCCGTCGGTGCGGTCGCTGATCGATCACCTGGCCGAGGAGTTCGCCATCAGCGACATGGCCTGAATCTGTACTGCCCTTTCGCGGGTTTACCCGCGAAAGCACACCTTTACAAGACCCTCGCCTGCGCTTGCTCCACAGTCCTGGATCATCCATCCCGGAGCCCCCATGATCCGCGCCACTCACGGCCCCGGCCGCGCCCTGCTCGCCACCCTCGCCCTCTGCCCCGCGCTCAGCCAGGCAGAAGAACCCGGCTGGTCGCTGCTCAGCCGCAACTACTTCCTGCACAGCGACTTCCGCTCGCCTTCCGGCAGCGGCCAGAACTACCGTCAGGAATGGGCGCAAGGCTTCATCGGTGAAATCCGCTCGGGGTTCACCGAAGGCACTGTGGGTGTCGGCATCGATGCGCATGGCTTTCTCGGCCTCAAGCTCGACGGTGGCCGCGGCCATGCCGGTACCGGGCTGCTGCCGCGTGACAGCGATGGCCGTGCCGAGTCCGACTATTCCAGCGCCGGCGCCGCCATCAAGCTGCGCCTGGGCAATACCCTGCTGCGCTATGGCGAGATGACCGTCGAGACACCCGTGTTCGATACCGGCGACAAACGCCTGCACCCCGAATACGCCACCGGCTGGTTGCTGGAGAACACCGCCCTGCCCGGCTGGCGCCTGGAGGCCGGACGCTTTACCGCGTTCAACAACCAGGACAACAGCTCGACCCACGACGATTTTACAGGCTACGGCGCCACCACCCATGGCCGCGCCATCAGCCTGGCCGGCGCCACGTTCGCAGCCGATGGCCCGTTCGGCGGCGCGCTGTACGCCAGCCAACTGCAAGACACCTGGCGCCAGGCCTACCTCAATCTCAACCTGGCCGAAGGCAGTTGGCGCCTGGACGGCAACCTCTACAAGAGCCGTGATACCGGCAACGCCAGCGCCGGCGCCATCGACACCCTTGCCTTCAGCTTGGCGGGCAAGTACAGCTTCGGTGCCCAGGCCCTGACCCTCGCCTACCAGAAGGTCGAAGGCGACACCCCCTTCGACTTCGTCGCTGGCGACTCGATCTACCTGGCCAACTCGATCAAGTACGCCGACTTCAACGGCCCGGGCGAGCGCTCATGGCAGCTGCGCTATGACCTCGACTTCGCCACCCTTGGCATGCCCGGCCTGAGCCTGATGGGCCGCTACGTCAGTGGCCGCGGGGTCGACGGCACGCATGCCCCGGCAAGCGGCGCCTACGCGGCGCAACAGGGCCAGGGCGGGCGCCACTGGGAACGCGATATCGACCTCAGGTATGTGGTGCAGTCCGGCGTCGCCAAAGACCTCAGCCTAGCGCTTTCCCACGTCACCCATCGCGCCAACCAAGCCCAGGCGGGCGACGATATCGACCGCCTCTACCTGATCATCGAATACCCACTCAAAGGCAGCTTCTGAACTGAGCCGATAATTCACTCAAGCAAAAAAAGGGGCCTCTGCAGGCCCCTTCTTCACATCAACTCAGAACGCGAAGCACGAACAACCCAGCGCCCCCCAGAACCCTTGGAAATCGTTCACCGGCACGCTGGAATGCCGCGCCTTTTCATGGCTGTGCGCATGCACCCCACACGGGCCGCTGCACTGGTGCACCGCTGCGGCCAGCGATGGCGTACCCACCCGCCAGTGCCCCGGCACCTTGGCCACCGGCGACCATTCCGGCAGTACTGGCACCTGCGGCGGGCCGAGCCTGTCGAACTCGCCGGCGCCGTACACGACCTTGCCATCGACGAGGGTCAGCACCGACTCGATGCCCTTGATCGCCTCTTCATCGACACTGAAGAAGTCCAGCGACAACGCCGCCAGGTCGGCCAGCTGGCCCACCTTGATCTGGCCTTTCTTGCCCTGCTCACTGGAGAACCAGGCGCTGCCCTGAGTGAACAACTGCAGCGCGGTGTCGCGGCTCAGGCCTTCCGGGTACAGCGCCATGCCGCCAACGGTCTTGCCGCTGACCAACCAATACAACGAAGTCCACGGGTTGTAGCTGGAGACGCGGGTTGCGTCGGTACCGGCCCCGACCGGCACACCCATGTCGAGCATGCGCTGAATCGGCGGTGTCTTTTCGGCTGCCTTGGCACCGTAGCGGTCGACGAAGTATTCACCCTGGAAGGCCATACGGTCCTGGATGGCGATGCCCCCGCCCAGGGCGCGCACGCGCTCGATGTTTTCCGGGGTGATGGTTTCGGCATGGTCGAAGAACCACGGCAGGCCGTTGAACGGAATGTCCCGGTTAACCTTTTCGAACACATCGAGCATGCGCGTGATCGATTCGTTGTAAGTAGCGTGCAGGCGGAACGGCCAGCGCTGCTCGACCAGGTGGCGCACCACCGGCTCCAGCTCTTCTTCCATGGTTTGCGGCAAGTCCGGCCGCGGCTCAAGGAAGTCCTCGAAGTCGGCGGCGGAGAACACCAGCATCTCACCCGCGCCGTTATGGCGCAGGAAGTCCGTGCCGCTGTGAAGCTTCACGCTCGACGTCCACTTCTTGAAGTCGTCGAGTTCTTCCTTAGGCTTCTGGGTGAACAGGTTGTAGGCGATGCGCACGGTCAACTGGCCTTTGTCAGCCAGCTCCTGGATCACCGAATAGTCGTCGGGGAAGTTCTGGTAGCCACCCCCGGCGTCGATGGCGCTGGTCAGGCCCAGACGGTTGAGCTCACGCATGAACTGGCGGGTCGAGTTGACCTGGTATTCCAGCGGCAGCTTCGGCCCCTTGGCCAGGGTAGCGTAGAGGATCATCGCGTTAGGGCGGGCGATGAGCATGCCGGTCGGCTCGCCGAATTTGTTGCGCTGGATCTCGCCACCTGGCGGGTTCGGCGTGTCCTTGGTGTAGCCCACGGCCTTGAGCGCAGCGCGGTTGAGCAGTGCGCGGTCGTACAGGTGCAGCAGGAACACCGGGGTATCGGGCGCGGCCTGGTTGATTTCTTCCAGGGTCGGCATGCGCTTTTCAGCGAACTGGAATTCGTTCCAGCCACCGACCACACGCACCCACTGCGGGGTTGGGGTACGGGCGGCCTGGTCTTTGAGCATGCGCAGGGCATCGGCTACCGACGGTACGCCTTCCCAACGCAGCTCCAGGTTGTAGTTCAAGCCACCACGGATCAAGTGCAGGTGGGAGTCGTTCAGGCCCGGGATGACAGTACGCTGCTTGAGGTCGATGATCTGCGTGGCGGCGCTTTTGTGGGCCATGGCGTCGGCGTCACTGCCGACGGCAATGAAGCGGCCGTCCTTGATGGCAACGGCGGTGGCGGTGGGCTTCTCACGGTCAACGGTGTGCAGTTTGCCGTTGAACAGGATGAGGTCGGCGGTCATGGAGCCTCCTTGGGTGGATGCATGGGCGGAACCGGCGGAGCCGGCGAAGGGCAATGCGGACCAGAGCGCGCCAGCAGCACCGAGCACGGTGCTGGTGGCGAGGAACTGGCGACGGCTCTTGTCGTTGGGGTCCTGGGACATGGTCTTCTCCGTCTGGGTGCGGCGGCGGCAAGCGCAACTGCGGAGCATGCCGGTTCGTGCCTGGCCAAGGCTTGGATGGATGTGCGGTGGGTGGGTGAAGGTTAGCCTTGATCAGCTTTTGTGCAGCGGCCGGCCTCGGCGCGAGGCGGCCGCTGGATTTTCACCGGTTCAAGAACGCCAGCAGGTCTTCGTTCAGCTGCTGCGTATGCGTCACGGCAAAGCCATGCGGCGCGCCTTCATACACCTTCAACTCGGCACCGCGGATCAACTCGGCAGCCTTCTTGCCGGTGGTCTCGAAGGGCACGATCTGGTCCGCGTCACCGTGGATAACCAAGGTAGGCACCTCGATCTTGGCCATGTCGGGGCGGAAGTCGGTCTCGGAAAACGCGCTCACGCAATCCAGCGTGCCCTTGATCGAGGCCAGCAGCGCGATGTTCAGGGTTTGCGTCAGCACACCCTGGGACACTTGCTGGCCTTGGTTCAAACCATAGAACGGCGTGGCGAAATCAGCGATGAACTGCGCCCGGTCCGCACGCAGCCCTGCCTGAATGCCTTCGAACACCGATGCATCGACCCCTTCTGGGTTGTCATCACGCTTGCCGAACACCGGCGTCACCGCGCCCAGCAGCACTAGCCCGGCAACTCGCTCGTTGCCATGGCGGGCGATATAACGGCTGACATCGCCGCCGCCCATGGAGAAGCCCACCAGGGTCACTTCACGCAGGTCGAGGTGCTCGATCAACTGGGCGATGTCATCGGCAAAGGTATCGTAGTCGTAACCATTCCACGGTTGGCTCGACCGGCCGAAGCCACGGCGGTCGAACGCGATGGCGCGGTAGCCGCGGCTGGCCAGGAACTCCATCTGCGCGTCCCACATGTCGGCATCCAACGGCCAACCGTGGCTGAACAGCACGGGCTTGCCGCTGCCCCAGTCCTTGAAATAGAGCGAAGTGCCGTCGCGGGTTACGAGTGTGCTCATGTCGGTATCTCCTTGAAAGTCTTTTGGGGTGGGGGGTGGAGCTGGCTCAGCCACGCAGCCAGTTGGCGCAGCGGCGGGTTACCCACGGCATGATGTAGAACACCACGGGCAGGATGACGAACAGGTTGACGATCAGGTTGCCGGTGATTGGGCCGCCCAGCTGCGGGACGCGGGCGAACAACGGCGCCAGCAGTTGCGGGATGATCATGGTCATCGGGCAGATCACCAGGTAGGTCAGCAGTGCCTGCTTCCAGCGCGGCGGTTGCTTCGCGGTGGTGCTCGGCGGGGTGAACCAGAACTCCGGGTCGTCGTGGACCTGGGTGTTGTCACCCTCCTCCAGCAACGGCAGCACCTGGCTGACCAGCGTCTGGCGCTCGGTGGAGTTGACCCAGGCCTGCAACAGGCTGGCGTCGCTGAAGCGCACCACGGTGGTGAAGTGGCGGCCACCGTCTTCCGGGCGGATCACGTTGACATCGAGGTGGCCGGGTTGGCGGCGTGCGGCGCTGACCGTGTGCTTGAGCCACGCTTCGTAGCCTGCCAATGCTTCGGCACGAACCTTGTGCTGGATGACCAGGGTAACCACGTTGCGGTTGTCTTGGAGTGCGGTGTTCATCGGCGTTCCTTGGGATGAGCTGGCCCGCATCCACTGTGCAACGGCGAACGGGCGGAAGATTGCATGGGTGTGCTGCCCTTGCCGGGCACCGACTGGCGGTGCCCGGGGGCGTGGCGGGTTACTTGCCGGCGTTGAAGGCGTTGTAGCTGCTCATCAGGTTGCGGTAGTCCGGGATGTGGTTGGAACACAGCGCCGCCAGGCCTTCGACATCGTTGCGCCAGTCGCGGTGCAGCTCACAGGCCACGCCGAACCAGGTCATCAGTTGCGCACCGGCACGGCTCATGCGGTCATGGGCGGCGTCGCGGGTCATGGCGTTGAAGGTGCCGGACGCATCGGTCACCACGAACACCTCGAACTCTTCTTCCAGGGCTGCCAGGGCCGGGAAGGCTACGCACACCTCAGTCACGACACCGGCGATGATCAGTTGCTTCTTGCCGGTGGCCTTCACGGCCTTGACGAAGTCTTCGTTGTCCCAGGCGTTGATCTGGCCTGGGCGGGCGATGTAGGGCGCGTCCGGGAACAGCGCTTTCAGCTCGGGTACCAGCGGGCCGTTGGGGCCTTGCTCGAAGCTGGTGGTGAGGATGGTTGGCAGGTTGAAGAACTTGGCCAGGTCGGCCAGGGCCAGCACGTTGTTCTTGAAGGCGTCCGGCTCGATGTCACGCACCAGGGACAGCAGGCCAGCCTGGTGGTCGACCAACAGCACGGCTGCGTCGTCTTTGTTCAGGCGGTTGTATTTGAATGGGGTCATGGTCGTTGCTCCTAAGGGTTTTGATCTTCAGTGATTTGGGTGTTTCGCGTTGATGGGAGAAGATTAAAACCATCACCTTTGGAGCGGTAGATAGCTGTTTTTGGCTTTAGCGTTCTATTTTGTGAACGATTAGTTGGCAATGGATTTGCTGGCTTGTTTGCGTAGCGGCCTCAGCATTCTGAAATGCCAGCAATGTCCTACTGCGATGTCAGTCATTACCTGCGAAACCGCGTCGCATCGGGAAATCCCCTACGAACTGTGTCGATTCCCTTCTGATTGTTCGCGCTCTGCCCGCTCCCTAGGCTTGTCGAGCCCTATCGCTTCAGCCCTCCGCTTGTCACCAGGTACCTCCTTGACCGTCACTACCCCACCCGCAAAAATCACTGAGAAAGGGTGTCAGCGCACTTGGCTGGATATGGGGCTACCCGATCTCAGGTCACTTCACCGTGAGATGCGTGCTCAAGCTATCGAGGAGATTGCTGCAGCGGACTCCCATGACGATGCTATCGAACTGGTCGCTCAGCACTTCGGCTTGAGCGACTCACCTATCGCCTTTGTGGTTCTCAAGACGCCCTTGGGAGGTGTTCAGGTTCGGCGCAGCTGTATCTGTCACATCGTCGAAAAAAGGCAGGATGCCCGGGAACGTTATGTCCAAGTAGCCTTGGATACCTTGACCGGGCCGTTTGAAGTGTGGAGTGTCGCCTATACCAACGACACACATAGATTGGCATTTATCGGGGTCTATGAGACCAAGCGACAGATGCTGGTGATCGTGACGCTCGAGAGCGGAAAAATGCTGTGGAATTTTATGCAGTGCGACGCGAAAGCGTTGAACAAGCATAGCCATGGCGAGCTGCTCTTCAAACGCTATGCGTTTCTGCCGAACAAAGAAAAGGGCCACTGTAACCAGTAGCCCTGAAAGAGGTGCTTGATATTCATATACACACCCTCAAGCCGGGGTGTGGAGGTCTCACCCTGCGCTGATGATTCAGCCATCGACGGGGTTCCTACGCCAGTTACTGCCGCTGAATGGCAACTGGTTTCGCGCTCAGGTAAAACGCTACCACAGTCCTTGGACAAGTCAACAGGCGACCAGGGTGAGCGCAGCCGGACAACATTGCCTGGCGAACCAACCTGCTCTATTACTACCCACAGCCCTCCCCTCATCCCGAGACCACCATGCTGGCCTTTATCCAGTCTTCCCCGTTGCTGCTCGGCTGCGCCCTGATTCTGCTCGACCTCGTGCTCTGGCAACTGATCCCCCTCCAGCGCCGGGCCTGGCGTATCGGCGCGCGGCTGGTGATCTTCCTGCTGTTCAGCTCGGTGCTGCTGGCCGCCGGCATGAGCCCGTTGCAACCACCGCCATGGCCCGAGGATGTGTCGCGCAACCTGATGGCCACGGTGCTGACGATCGGCTGGTGGCTGTTCGGCGCGCGCACGGTGACGGTGGTGTTCGGCCTGCTGCTGGTGGCGCGCGGCAGCCATGGCGGGCGGTTGCTGCAGGATGTGCTGGGGGCGCTGATATTCCTGGCGGCGGTGGTGGCGGCGGCAGGCTACGTAATGCAGCTGCCGGTGAAGGGGCTGCTGGCCACCTCCGGGGTGATGGCCATCGTTATCGGCCTGGCATTGCAAAGCACCTTGGCCGATGTGTTCAGCGGCATCGTGCTGAACACCACACGGCCCTATCAGATCGGCGATGCGATCTCCATCGATGGCACCGAAGGCAAGGTACTGGACATCGACTGGCGCGCCACCCGCCTGCTGACCGGGTGCGGCAGCCTGGCGGTGATCCCCAACTCGGTCGCGGCCAAGGCCAAGCTGCTCAACCACAGCCGCCCGGCCGATGTGCACGGTGTATCGATCAGCGTGGTGGTGCCGGCCAAGGTGCGGCCGAAGCGGGTATTCGATGCGCTGGAAAAGGCCTTGCAGGGCACCCGCGCGATACTGGCCTCGCCCAAGCCGAAAGTCACGGTGAAGGCCTCGACCCTGGAATCGGTGGAATACGAGGCCAGTGGTTTCATTGCCGACATGGGCGGCAAGACCGAAGCGCGCAATCAGCTGTTCGACCTGGCCCACCGGCACCTTGAGGCCAGTGGCGTGATGTGGAACGTCGACCTGGCCATGCCGCCACGTAGCCGCCAGCGCGAAGTACTGGACGAGGTGCGGGTGTTCCGCTCGCTGAGCGATGACGAACGCGATGCGCTGAGCCAGCGCATGACCGCGGTAGAGTACCTGGCCGACCAGGTGATCCTGGGGGTGGGCGAACGCTCGGAGCATCTGTTGGTGATTGGCAGCGGCGTGGTTTCGGCGTCAGTCCGCGACGGCGACAAGTTGCTGGAGGCTGGGCGCATGGGGCCTGGGGAGGTACTGGGAATCGAGGGCATCCTCGACGAGGACGACGGCTTCGCTGAATTCCGCACGCTGACCAGCTGCGTGCTTTACCGCATCGACAAGGAACAGGTGAAGAGCTGCCTGGTGCAGCGCGGCGAGGTGCAGACGGCGTTGAGCAAGTTGCAGCGGTTCCGGCGCCAGAGCCGGGAATCGCTACTGCTGCAGAAGCCGACCCTGATCAAGAAGGGCGGCTTCCTCAGCTGGTTGCACAAATGACCTGGGGCCCCTGAATTGGCGCTGATTGTAGGAGCGGCCTTGCGTCGCGAAAGGGCAGCGCAGCGGCCCCAAGTTCTGTGGCGCAGCAAAAATCGCCGGGGCCGCTGCGCGACCCTTTCGCGACGCAAGGCCGCTCCTACAGAACCGTACCAGTACCTTACAGCACCACTCTCAAGCACTGCCCCGCGTGGTACAGCGAGAACCCGGACTCATAGAACGCCGTGCGCAACGACGGCGCACTCACCCCGGTCATCGGCGAGAACGGAATCGGCAAGCTGTCCGCCTCACCCTTGAGCAGGAACTCGGCAAACGCCCGGCCGATCACGGTCCCGGTGGTGTTGCCGCGCCCGTTGTAACCGGTCACCGCGACCAACCCAGGCGCCGGCTCGAACAGCCGCATCAGGTGGTCGGGGGTGAAATCGATGCAGCCAGTCCAGTGCATCTCCCACTCGACCTTGCCCAGCTCCGGGTAGTAATGGCTCTGGATCCGGTCCGCCCAACTGCGCACGAACCAGGCCGGCTTGTTGTCGACCCGGCCCAGGCTGCCAAGCAGCAGGCGGCCCTGGTCGTCACGGCGGATGCTGCTGAGCACAGTGCGGGTGTCCCAGGAGCCTTGGCCATGCGGCAGCACCTTGTCGGCGGCGGCGCCCTGCAGCGGCTTGGACGCCACCTGGTAGTAGTAACCGCGGAAGAACTGCTTCTGCAGGTTGCTCCAGTCGCCTTCAGTGTAGGCACCGGTGGACATCACCACCTTGTCGGCGCGCACCGAGCCGCGCGCGGTCTTCACTCGCCAGCCATCACCCTCGCGCTCCAGGCCCTCGACGGACGACTGCTGGAACACTTTGCCACCCAGGCGCGAGACCGCAGCGGCCAGGCCTTGGGTGTAACCCATGGGGTTGATGGTGCCGGCGCGGCGGTCGAGCAGCGCGGCGGAAATTTTGTTGGTACCGCAGTATTCCTGGCATTGGGCGCCGGTCAGCAGCTCCACATCAGCCCCTCGCCGGCTCCACTGTTCATGGCGGGCTTCGAGGTCGGCGATGCCGGTGGCGTTGTGCGCCATGTGCAGCGTGCCTTTGTGCTGGGCCTGGCAGTCGATGCCAAGGCGCTCGATCATGGCGAAGACCTCGCCGGGTGCCTCGCCGAGCACCTTGTTCAAGCGGCTGCCCTGCTTCTGGCCGAGGGTCGCCTCGACATCGTCGGGGCGGATCCAGGTGCCTGCGTTGACCAGGCCGACGTTACGCCCGGAGCCTCCGTGGCCGATTTGCCAGGCTTCCAGCAGGATCACCGACTTGCCCTGCTCCAGCAGGTGGATAGCTGCGGACAGGCCGGTGATGCCGCCACCGATGACACAGACATCGGCCTTGTGCTCACCGGCCAGGGCCTGGGCGGCGACGGTGGGTTTGCTGACGAATTCCCACAAGCATTGTTGACGCAGTTCGGACATGGCCGGCTCCAGCAGTGTTGTTCTTATTGCGGGTGCATCTCGTGTTTTGGCGCCGCTTTGCGGCCCATTCGCAGGCAAGCCCGCTCCCACAGAGATCGCGTTGTGTGCATGATTTCTGTGGGAGCGGGCTTGCCCCGCGAACCGGGGGCATCGCCCCCGGCCATGCAGCATCAGTCGAACACGATACCCTGCGCCAGCGGCAGCTCGCGCGAGTAGTTGACGGTGTTGGTCTGGCGACGCATGTAGCCTTTCCAGGCATCCGAACCGGACTCACGGCCACCGCCGGTCTCCTTCTCGCCACCAAACGCACCGCCGATCTCGGCGCCGCTGGTGCCGATGTTGACGTTGGCGATGCCGCAGTCGCTGCCCGAGGCACTCTGGAAGCGCTCGGCTTCACGGAGGTCGGTGGTGAAGATGCACGAGGACAGGCCCTGTGGCACTTCGTTGTTCAGGCGCAGGGCCTCTTCGAAGTCGTCGTAGGCCAGCACGTACAGGATCGGCGCGAAGGTTTCGTGGCGCACTACGTCGCTCTGGGCCGGCATCTCGGCGATGGCCGGGGATACGTAGTAGGCGTTCGGGTACTGGTCAGCCAGCTGACGCTCGCCGCCAAACACCTGGCCGCCTTCGTCGCGGGCCTTGGCCAGCGCGCCCTGCATGGCATCGAACGACAGCTTGTCGATCAGCGGGCCCACCAGGTTGTCCTTGCGTGGGTCACCGATACGCACCTTGGCGTAGGCGGCTTTGACGCGGGCAACCACTTCATCCTTGATCGAACGGTGCACGATCAGGCGGCGCAAGGTGGTGCAACGCTGGCCGGCAGTGCCGACGGCCGAGAACAGGATGCCACGCACGGCCAGGTCCAGGTCCGCGCTCGGTGCCAGGATCATGGCGTTGTTGCCACCCAGTTCGAGGATGCTGCGGCCAAAGCGGGCAGCGACACGTGGGCCGACTTCACGGCCCATGCGGGTACTGCCGGTAGCGCTGACCAGCGGCACACGCGGGTCGTCGACCATGGCTTCGCCCGCTTCACGGCCACCGATGACCAGTTGCGCCAGGCCAGCCGGTGCATCGCCAAAGGCTTTCAGGGCTTTTTCGAACAGCGCCTGGCAGGCCAGGGCGGTCAGTGGGGTCTTTTCCGACGGCTTCCACACCACCGAGTTACCGGCCACCAGGGCCAGTGCGGTGTTCCAGGCCCAGACGGCCACCGGGAAGTTGAAGGCGCTGATCACGCCAACCACGCCCAGCGGGTGCCAGCTTTCACGCATGTGGTGGCCCGGGCGCTCGGAGGCGATGGTCAGGCCGTACAGTTGACGCGACAGGCCGACGGCGAAGTCGCAGATGTCGATCATTTCCTGGACTTCGCCCAGGCCTTCCTGGGTAATCTTGCCGGCTTCGATCGAAACCAGCTCGCCGAGGTCGGCCTTGTGCTCACGCAGCACTTCGCCGAACAGGCGGACCAGCTCGCCACGGCGTGGGGCCGGTACGCTGCGCCAGGCTTCGAAGGCGCTGTGGGCCTGATCGATGCGGGCGATGGTCTCGGCCTTGCCGAGCAGCTTCACCGAGGCGATCTGGCTGCCGTCGATCGGCGTGTGAACAGGGTAGTCGCCCTGGGTGTAAGCCTCGGCGGCAACGCCAAGACGCTCGAGCAATCCAGCAACCATTGGTGCATCTCCTACATCGGTGATGGGGTGGAAAAATGATGTGGATCAGTATTAATCCGATCACACCAGTGCAACAAACGACCTTTATTCCGCATATCATTCCGTCAGGTAATGATTTGAGCCGCAGAGACCGCTATGTCCAAACGCCTGGTGCCCTCCATGACCGCCCTGCAGTGCTTTGAAGCCGCAGCCCGTCATTTAAGCTTCACCCGTGCCGCCGAAGAGCTGCACCTGACCCAGAGCGCGGTCAGCAAGCAGGTGGCGCAGCTCGAAGACATGCTGCGCCACCACCTATTTCTGCGCATTCGCCGCCGCCTGCAACTGACGCCAGCCGGCAGCCTGTACCTGGCCGAGGTCAACAAGATCCTCACCCAGGTCGACATCTCCAGCCGCTACGTCCTGACCTATGGCGAGCAGACCGAGATATTGAAGGTAGCCACTCAACCGAGTTTTGGCGTGCGTTGGTTGATCCCCCACCTCAAGGGGTTTGGCAAACGCCACAGCAATATCCACCTGGACATCCGCAACGAGATGGAGCCGTTCGCCTTGCTGCAAGGCTCGGCGGACGTGGTGTTCTTCTATGGGCAGGGCACCTGGCCGGGGGCGACCTGCATAGAGCTGTTCCGCGAAGAGGTGGTACCGGTATGCGCGCCGGAGCTTTTGGCCGGGCGGGCGCTGGCCGATGCGGGAGAGTTGGCCGAACTGGTGCTGCTGCAGAGCACATCGCGGCCGGAAGCGTGGCATGAGTGGTTTCTCGAACTGGGGCTGCACAGTGTCAGCAGCTACCACGGGCCGCGGTTCGATACCTTCTACATGGCCTTGAGCGCCGCGCAGGCGGGGTGTGGGGTGGCGTTGGTGCCGCAGTACCTAGTGGCCAAGGAATTGAATGAAGGGAGCCTGGTCATTCCGTGGAATCATGCGATGCGCAGTACTGGGGCGCATTACCTGGCGTATGCCGAGCATGCAGCGGAAGTGCCCAAGGTGCGGGCGTTGGTGGAGTGGGTGCGCGAGCAGTTGCAGCGTTGAGCGTGCCGGGGCCGCTTTGCGGACCTTAGGTCGATCAAAAAAGGAATGACACACCCACTTTTTTTCGCTTGTGAGCCATGTGCATTCCCAGCTTTCATGTAAGCGTCCGAACCTAACCAGGAAGCTAGCGATGCCCGCCCACGATTTCGTCAGCCCAGACAGCATCCGCGCGCAGTTCTCTGCCGCCATGTCGCTCATGTACAAACAGGAAGTGCCGCTGTATGGCACGTTGCTGGAGCTGGTGAGCGAAATCAACCAGCAGGTCATGGCCCAGCAACCCAAAGTGGCCGAAGCGCTGCGCTGGACCGGCGAAATCGAACGTCTGGACCAGGAGCGCCACGGCGCCATCCGTGTCGGCACCGCCGAAGAGCTGGCCACCATCGCCAAACTGTTCGCAGTGATGGGCATGGAGCCCGTCGGCTACTACGACCTCAGCTCAGCGGGCGTACCGGTGCACTCCACGGCATTTCGCGCCGTGCACGAGCAATCGCTGCATGTCAGCCCGTTCCGCGTGTTCACCTCGTTGCTGCGCCTGGAACTGATCGACAACCCACAGCTGCGTGAGCTGGCGCAGGGCATCCTGGCCAAACGCGAGATCTTCACCCCGCGCGTGCTTGAACTGATCGAGCAGTGCGAACGTGACGGCGGCCTGAGCGCGGCCGACGCCGAAGCCTTCGTACAGGAAGCGTTGCACACCTTCCGCTGGCACCACGACGCCACGGTAACCGCCGAGCAGTACCAGCAACTGCACGACCAGCACCGTTTGATCGCCGATGTGGTTGCCTTCAAAGGCCCGCACATCAACCACCTCACCCCGCGCACCCTGGACATCGACGCGATCCAGGTCGGCATGCCGGCCAAGGGCATCCCGCCAAAAGCCGTGGTCGAAGGCCCGCCCACCCGTCGTCACCCGATCCTGCTGCGCCAGACCAGCTTCAAGGCACTGCAGGAGAAGGTCGCCTTCTGTGACCAGCAAGGCAGCGAGGGCAGCCACACCGCACGTTTCGGCGAGATCGAACAGCGCGGTGCGGCGCTGACGCCGAAGGGCCGCCAGCTTTACGACAAGTTGCTTGATGCCACGCGCGCGGCCTTGGGCGGTGCCCCCGCCGAAGCCAATGCCGAGCGTTACAAGGCACTGTTGAGCCAGACCTTCGCGGAGTTCCCGGATGACCTGGCGCAGATGCGCGAGCAAGGCCTGGCGTACTTCCGTTACTTTGCCACCGAAAAAGGCCTGGCCGCACGCGATCAGCGCGAGCGCCCGACCACCCTGCAGGGGCTGATCGAAGCAGGGCATGTACACTACGAGGCGCTGGTGTATGAAGACTTCCTGCCGGTGAGCGCGGCAGGGATCTTCCAGTCCAACCTGGGCGATGATGCGCAGGCAGACTATGGCAGCAACGCTAACCGTGAGGCCTTCGAGGCCGCACTGGGGCTGAAGGTGCAGGATGAACTGGCCTTGTATGCGCAAAGCGAGCGCCGCTCGTTGCAGGCCTGTGCGCAGGCGTTGAACCTGGGCTCGATGTAAGGCTCAGGGGTGCATTGGGTCGCGCTGCGGCCCAATCGCCGGCAGGATTTCCACCTTCGGCAGGTCCATGGCCGCCACCTCGTCGTGCAGAAACGCGCTCAACCGCCGCAGCCGCTCGCCGCCCGGCCGGGTACGCGGCCACACCAGGTAATAGTCCATGCCGCTGGGTACCGCCGTCGGCCAGGGCAGGCTCAGGCGCTTCTGCGCCACATCCTCGGCCACCATCAGCAAATCGCCCATGGATATCCCATAGCCACGCGCCGCCGCGATCATGCCCAACTCCAGGGTGTCGAACACCTGGCCGCCCTTGAGCGAGACCTTGTCGCCAAGCCCCATGCGCTGCAGCCACTCTCGCCAGTCGCGCTTGTCCACCGTCGGGTGCAACAACTCGAAGCAGGCCAGCCGATGCTCGTCCCACGGTGCTTCGTCGCGCAGGTCGGGTGCGCCCACTGGGATCAGCAGTTCGGGAAACAACCGGCGCACCTCCCAATGTGCCGGGAACACGCCATCGCTGAGCAACACTGCGCAATCGAAAGGCTCCTGGTTGAAATCGACATGGTCGACGTCCATCCAGGCACTGGTCAGTTGCACTTCATTACCCGGCTGCAGGTGACGAAAGCGGCTCAGGCGCGCCAGCAACCAGCGCATGGTCAGGGTAGAGGGCGCTTTCATGCGCAGGATGTCATCTTCACCGCGCAAGGTATCGCACGCCCGCTCCAGCGCAGTGAAGCCTTCGCGCACGCCGGGCAGCAATAGCCTTGCCGCTTCGGTCAGTTGCAGGCTGCGGCCGCTGCGCACGAACAAGCGGCAGGCGAAGTGCTGCTCAAGGGTGCGTATATGGCGGCTGACAGCACTCTGGGTAATGGACAGCTCTTCGCCGGCGCGGGTGAAGGAGCTCAGCCGGGCAGCGGCTTCGAATGCGCGCAAGGCATACAACGGAGGGAGCTGACGAGACATGAGGCACCTGCCATACGGGGCTGTGAAACCGATCGACCGCAGCATATACCCATGAGTCAGACTCATGCCAATGATCGCTTTTATCCTTTTGTGCAAAGTTGACCAAAGCCTCAGACTCGCCCCTTGCTCACAGAATCAGGAAGAAGGACTACTCACATGCATGTAGCGCCCACCACCGAACTCAAGGCTTTGCTGCGCCTGGCCGGGCCGCTGATCGCCTCGCAGTTGGCGCACATGCTGATGGTGCTGACCGACACCCTGATGATGGCCCGCATCAGCCCACAAGCACTGGCCGGCGGTGGCCTGGGCGCTGCCAGCTACTCGTTCGTGTCGATTTTCTGCCTGGGCGTGATCGCCGCTGTCGGCACGCTGGTGGCCATCCGCAAGGGCGCCAACGACATCGAAGGCGTCACCCGCCTGGCCCAGAACGGCTTGTGGCTGGCCTGGGGCCTGGCGCTGGTCGCGGCGCTGGCGCTGTGGAACCTGGAGCCGGTATTGCTGATGTTCGGCCAGCAGCCGGACAACGTCGCCTCGGCAGCCGAGTTTCTCACCCTGCTGCCGCTGGCCCTGCCCAGCTACCTGACCTTCATGGCCTTGCGCGGGTTCACCAGCGCCCTCGGCCGCTCGACGCCGGTGATGGTCATCAGCGTGATTGGCACGGTGCTCAACTACCTGCTCAACGTCGCGATGATCGAAGGCATGTTCGGCCTGCCCAAGCTGGGCCTGATGGGCATCGGCCTGGTCACTGCGGTGGTGTCGATGGGCATGGCCATTGCCCTGGCACTGTACATCCGCTGGCATTCGGCCTATGCCGCCTACCCGCTGCGCAAGGGCCTGTCGCGCCCTTCGCTGCCGGCCCTGCGCGAGTTGTGGCGGTTGGGCCTGCCGATTGGCGGCACGTACATGGTCGAGGTCGGCCTGTTTGCCTTTGCCGCGCTGTGCATGGGCGTGCTCGGCAGCACGGAACTGGCGGCGCATCAGATCGCGCTGCAGATCGTTTCGACGGCGTTCATGGTGCCCACCGGGCTGTCCTATGCCGTGACCATGCGCGTGGGCTTGTACTACGGCGGCGGCAACCTGCTCGCCGCCCGCAGCGCAGGCCGGGTGGGCATCGGTTTCGGCGGGATGATCATGTTCGCCTTCGCCGCGCTGTTCTGGCTGTTGCCGGATGCCTTGGTGGGGTTGTTCATCGACCGCGACGACCCGGCGTTCGCGGCCATCTACCACTTGGCCGTGCAACTGGTGATGGTGGCGGCGTGGTTCGAACTGTTCGATGGCATGCAGACCATCGCCATGGGCTCGATCCGTGGTTTGAAGGATGCCAAGACCACCTTCCTGATCGGGCTGTGCTGCTATTGGCTAGTGGGCGCACCCAGCGCCTGGCTGTTCGCCTTCAACCTGGGTGGCGGCGCGGTCGGGATCTGGTGGGGGCTGGCGCTGGGGCTGGCCTGCGCGGCAGTGGCGCTGACCTTTGGCTTTGAATGGCGGATGAAGCGGTTGCTGCGCAAGGCTGGGGCTGGCAGCCAGGCAGCGGTGTCGGCCTGAATGCCCGGGGGGGGCGCTTTGCCCTCCCCGGCTATTTCACACGCTGACCAGGTGCGGCTTGCCACTTTCCTGCAAAAACGCCATCAACTCCCCTACCGGCAGCGGCTTGCTGACCAGAAACCCCTGCACCTGGTCACAGCCGAACTCACGCAGCAAGGCCATCTGTGCCTCGCTCTCGACCCCCTCGGCCACCACTTCAAGGTTGAGGTTGTGCGCCAGGTTGATCATCGCGTGCACCAGCTTGCGGTTCTCTTCGCGCATTTCCATTTCGGCAACAAAGCTGCGATCGACCTTGAGCAACGCGATCGGCAGGCTGTTCAAGTGCACGAACGATGAGAACCCCGTGCCGAAATCATCCAGGGAAAACCGCACGCCCAGGCGCCCCAGGGCATCCATGGTCTGGCGTACCAGCTCGTTGCGACGCATGACCGCCGTCTCGGTCAGCTCGAACTCCAGCCAGCGGGCATCGACCCCGTGTTCGATGATCAACCGGCTCAGGGTCGTCAGTAGCTGGCTGTCCTGAAACTGGCGAAAGCTCAGGTTCACCGCCATGTGCAGCGGCGCCAGGCCATGCTCGCACAGCGCCTGCATGTCACGCAGCGCGCGCGATATCACCCAGTAGCCCAACGGCACGATCAGCCCGCTCTGCTCGGCCAGCGGCACGAACTCGCTGGGCGGCAACAGGCCGCGTTCGGCATGGCGCCAGCGCACCAACGCCTCCAGGCCGACAATACGCCCATCGGCCAGGTTCAGCCGTGGCTGGTAGTGCAGCTCCAGCTCGTCACGGCGCAGGGCCCGGCGCAGCTCGCTTTCCAGGTCGGCAAGGCTGCGGGCGTTGCAGTTGATGCGTTCATTGAAGACATGAAAGGTACAGCCTTGGCTGCCCTTGGCCTGGCGCATGGCGATATGCGCATGCCACATCAGGGGGTCGGCACCGCTCTGCGCGCGGGCATGCGCCAGGCCCAGGCTGCAGCCGAGCAGCAGGCTTTCGCCGTCGATCCAGTAGGGCTCGGCCAAGGCCTCGATGATGCGTTCGGCCATCCACTCGGCCCGGTTCGGGTCACGGCGGGTATCGATCAGCAGGGCGAATTCGTCGCTGCCCAGTCGCGCCACCAGGTCACCGGCCTCCAGTTGCTGCTTGAGCCGCACCACCACCTGCAGGATAAGGCGGTCGCCGCTCTGGTGGCCGAGGGCGTCGTTGACGTGGCGGAAGTTGTCCAGGTCGAGGTGGCCGAGGGCCAGGCCACGGCCATCACCTTCTGCCAGGCGCGCCGTCAGCAAGGCCTGAAACCCCTGGCGGTTGGCGATGCCGGTCAGTGGGTCCTGCTCGGCCAGGCGTTGCAAGGTGGCCACCAGCACGCCGCGCTCGCGCACATGGCGCAGCGAGCGGCGCAAGGTATCAGCATTGAGATGGTCGCGCACCAGCCAGTCGCTGACCCCGCCGGGCGCCACCTCCGGCTCGTGATCGAGCAGCACGATGGTGGGCAGTTCGCAGCGCCCAGGGGCAGGCTGCAGGGCCGGTGTGGCCAGGACCACGGCCTGGCGGTCATGGCTGAACAGGCTGTCGACCGACTCCCAGTCAGGTGCGGTCAACAACACTGCGCTGCCGCCAAGGGCCTGCACGCACTCACGCAACAGCACGGCCCATTCCGGCTCATCAGCCAACAGCAGCAAACGCAGAGGTTCGACAGGCGTGGACAAGCGGGCTCCTTAGGGCTTGGACGGGGCAGCGGCAGAGGCCAGGTATGCTACTGCATTAATGAAAATGATTTCCATTTTTAGACATGTACACCCCGACGCATTTTGTCGTGCATCCTGCGCGAAACCAGGCCAACCGGCAAATACGATTTTTTCAATGAATAGCATGAGCCTAACTAATGCTTATGCGCAGACAAAAGTCTGACTCAGACGTCAGACGGTCGCGCCATAACCGGCCCATGCCTGTTAGAATGCGCGGCTATTTTCTGGCGACCCCCGGTTTCTAGCATGTCCCGACTCAATCCCCGGCAACAGGAAGCCCGAGACTACGTTGGCGGCCCTCTTTTGGTGCTCGCCGGTGCAGGTTCCGGCAAGACCAGCGTGATCACGCGCAAGATTGCCCACCTCATCCAGAACTGCGGCATCCGTGCCCAGTACATCGTGGCGATGACCTTCACCAACAAGGCCGCACGCGAGATGAAAGAGCGGGTCGCCACCCTGCTGCGGCCGGGGGAAGGCCGCGGCCTGACCGTGTGCACCTTCCACAACCTGGGCTTGAACATCATCCGCAAGGAGCATGAGCGCCTGGGCTACAAGCCTGGTTTTTCGATCTTCGACGAGTCCGACATCAAGGCACTGCTGTCGGACATCATGCAGAAAGAGTATTCCGGCGACGACGGCATCGACGAGATCAAGAACATGATCGGTGCCTGGAAGAACGACTTGATCCTCCCCCCCGAGGCCCTGGAAAAGGCTCGCAACCCGCGCGAGCAGACCGCCGCCATCGTCTATACCCACTACCAGCGCACGCTCAAGGCGTTCAACGCGGTGGACTTCGACGACCTGATCCTGCAGCCGGTCAAGCTGTTCCAGGAACACCCCGAGGTGCTGGAGCGCTGGCAGAACCGCGTGCGCTACCTGCTGGTCGATGAATACCAGGACACCAACGCCAGCCAGTACCTGCTGGTGAAAATGCTGATCGGCATGCGCAACCAGTTCACCGTGGTCGGCGACGACGACCAGTCGATCTACGCCTGGCGCGGCGCGCGGCCCGAGAACCTGATGCTGCTCAAGGAGGACTACCCCTCCCTTAAAATCGTCATGCTGGAGCAGAACTACCGCTCCACCAGCCGCATCCTGCGCTGCGCCAACGTGCTGATCGCCAACAACCCGCACGCGTTCGAAAAGCAGCTGTGGAGCGAGATGGGCGTGGGCGACGAGATCCGTGTGATCCGTTGCAAGAACGAGGAAGCCGAGGCCGAACGGGTGGCCATGGAAATCCTCACCCTGCACCTGCGCACCAACCGCCCGTACAGCGACTTCGCCATCCTCTACCGCGGCAACTACCAGGCCAAGCTGATCGAACTCAAGCTGCAGCACCACCAGGTGCCGTATCGCCTGTCCGGCGGCAACAGCTTCTTCGGCCGCCAGGAGGTCAAGGACCTCATGGCCTACCTGCGCCTGCTGGTGAACCCCGACGACGACAACGCCTACCTGCGGGTCATTAACGTGCCGCGCCGGGAAATCGGCTCCACGACCCTGGAAAAGCTCGGTAACTATTCGACCGAACGCGGTATCTCGATGTACGCCGCCAGCGAGGAGATGGGCCTGGGCGAGCACCTGGACGCCCGTTACACCGAGCGCCTGCAGCGCTTCAAGCATTGGCTGGACGGTGTGCGCCACAAGGTGGCGCTGGACGACCCGATCGCCGCGCTGCACGAAATGATCCGCGACATCGACTACGAGAACTGGATCCGCCAGCAAACCGCCAGCGACAAGGCGGCGGAGTTCCGTATCAGCAACGTCTGGTTCCTGGTCGAAGCGCTGAAAAACACCCTCGAGAAGGACGAAGAGGGTGACATGACCATCGAGGACGCCATCGGCAAGCTGGTGCTGCGCGACATGCTCGAGCGCCAGCAGGAAGAGGAAGAAAACGCCGAAGGCGTGCAGATGATGACCCTGCATGCCTCCAAGGGGCTGGAATTCCCTTACGTGTTCATCATGGGCATGGAAGAAGAGATCCTCCCGCACCGCTCCAGCATCGAAGCCGACACCATCGAAGAAGAACGCCGCCTGGCCTACGTGGGCATCACCCGCGCGCGCCAGACCCTGGCCTTCACCTTTGCGGCCAAGCGCAAGCAGTACGGCGAGATCATCGACTGCACACCGAGCCGGTTCCTCGACGAACTGCCGCCGGACGACCTGGCCTGGGAAGGCCTGGACGATGCGCCAGTCGAAGTCAAAGCTGCGCGTGGCAACAACGCACTGGCCGATATTCGGGCGATGCTCAAACGCTGATCAACCCTTACTCTTTAACCGTTGCCGCTGTTGCGGCCACCTTTGCTACATCGAGGAAAACCACAGTGGAAGCACTGCATCAGAAGATTCGCGAAGAAGGCATCGTGCTTTCCGATCAGGTTCTCAAAGTCGACGCGTTTCTCAACCACCAGATCGACCCTGCGCTGATGCAGCTGATCGGTGACGAGTTCGCCCGCCTGTTCGCCGACGCCGGCGTGACCAAGATCGTCACCATCGAAGCCTCGGGCATTGCCCCGGCGGTGATGACGGGCCTGAAGCTGGGCGTGCCGGTGATCTTTGCGCGCAAGCACCAGTCGCTGACGCTGACCGAGAACCTGCTGACTGCCTCGGTGTACTCCTTCACCAAGCAGACCGAGAACACCGTGGCCATCTCGCCGCGCCATCTCAACAGCAGCGACCGCGTGCTGGTGATCGATGACTTCCTGGCCAACGGCAAGGCGTCGCAGGCACTGATCTCGATCATCAAGCAGGCTGGCGCCACGGTGGCTGGGCTGGGTATCGTCATCGAGAAGTCGTTCCAGGGCGGCCGTGCCGAGCTGGACAGCCAGGGCTACCGCGTTGAATCGCTGGCGCGGGTGAAGTCGCTGGCAGGTGGTGTGGTCAGCTTCATCGAGTGATCGCCGTTGGGGCCGCTCCTACAGGTGAAGCAGATCGCGCGAGCCTGTAGGAGCGGCCTTGCGTAGCGAAAGGGCCGCTCTGCGGCCCCGACAATTATCGGGTCGCCGCCAAACCCGCCAGCAATAACCGCTGATAGATTTCTTCCTTCAGCCCTTGGGGATCCCCCAACCCCATGCGCGCCAACTGCGCCGCATACCCCTCCGGCCCCGGCGCATCCAGCGCTGCCTTGCCCAGCCCCAGTACCTCGCTCAACCTGAACTTGCTCTTCAGCCAGTTCAACGCCCGCAGCAAGTCACGCTCTTCGGCCGTGAAATCGGTGCCCAGCGGATACTCCGGAAACAGCCCTGCATGGCGCGCCCGGATGGCCTCAAGGCGCTCTGGCGTGTTGTCGGTAAAGCGTGCTTCCAGCTGGAAATCCCTGGCCAACTTGCCGGCCTTCTTGGCCTGTTCGATCAGCTCGCCCTGGAACCTCGAATCACTGACCGCCAACAACCGTGCAATCACTTCACTGTCGGTCTGCCCGCGCAGGTCGGCGATGCCGTACTCGGTCACCACGATATCGCGCAGGTGCCTGGGGATGGTGCAGTGGCCGTAGGCCCACAGCAGGTTCGAGCTGACCTCGCCCGCCGCCTCGCGCCAGCTACGTAACAGCAGTATCGATCGCCCGCCCTCCAGCGCGTGGCCTTGGGCGACGAAGTTGTACTGCCCGCCCACGCCGCTGAGCACACGGCCATCCTCCAGCTGGTCGGCCACCCCCGCGCCCAGCAGGGTCATGGTGAATACCGTGTTGATGAACCGCGCATCCCGGCGCTGGCGGCGCTTCAGTTCTTCCTGGCCATACAGCTCATTGATGAAACTGATACGCGTCATGGCAAACCGTGCGCGCTGCTCCAGCGGCATGTCCCGCAAGCGTTGGTAGAACGCCCGTGGGCCGAGGAAAAACCCGCCATGCACCAGTACGCCCTGCTCGTCTGCCGGGCGCCGCACCACGCCCGCCTCGGCCAGCGCCAGCAGGCCGTTGACGAACATTTCGCTGCATCCGTAGAGGCCTTGGGCGAAGGCATCCAGCCCCCCTTCCCGCTGGATCAGGGTTTGCCAAGGGCCAACATCCAGTTCATCCATCAATGCCCGATAGCCCGCATTGTCGCCCTGGCGCGCTAACAGCGCAGCGGCCACGGCATCGCCCATGGCGCCGATGCCTATCTGCAAGGTGCCGCCATCACGCACCAGGGTGCTGGCGTGCAGGCCGATGCAATGGTCCTGGGTGGTGACCGGCATGTTCGGCGTGGAGAACAGCCGGCGTTGCTCCACCTCATCGATCAGCAGGTCGAATGCGTCGATGCTCAGCTCCGAGTCACCCGGCATGTAGGGCAGCTCGGCATGCACCTGGCCCAGCATGAGAATGGTTTCACCGGCCGCGCGGCGCTTGGCGATCATCGGCAGCAGGTCGAGGGTGATGTCGGGGTTACAGGCCAAGCTCAGGTGCACGGGCTTTTCTGGCGTGGCGGCCACCAGCTGGGCAATCAGGTTAAGGCCCTTGGCGTTGATGTCACGGGCGGCGTGGCTGTAGTTGCTGCTGACGTAGTCCTGCTGGGCGCTCTCGCTGTGCAGCAGGCTGCCGGGCTGCATGAAGAACTGCTCGACGCGGATGTTCGGCGGCAGTTGGTCGTTGCGCAGGTCGGCGAGGTAGGTGAGGTCTTCGTAATCGGCGAACACACGCTCGATGAAGGGTTCGAGGAAGCGCCGCTGCAGGCCGTCGCCCAAGGGTGGACGGCCAAGGGACAAGGCGGTGTAGATCGTCAGCTGGCGCTCGGGCAGTTCGCGCACTCGGGCGTACAGCGCATTGACGAAGGCGTTGGGTTTGCCAAGGCCCAGCGGCAGGCCCATGTGAATGTGGGCCGGCAGGCGCGACAGCGCCTGGTCGACTGCCTGATCGATGGAGCAGAGGTGCATCTTGGCCTCCTGAGTCTTCCATGGGGTCAGGGGTTGGACATGGGGTTCAGCGGGTTGGTTGCCGGCACTGGCTGCACATATACAAAGCCCGCCATCAAAGGCGGGCCTCATGCAATTGAGCGGCTGCTTACAACCCCGACATCTTCTTGATCGCACCCATCAGGTCATCATCCGAGCAATCGGCACAGGTGCCCTTCGGCGGCATGGCATTGATACCGGTAATGGCCTTGGCCAGGATGCCATCCAGGCCGCCCTGGTGGTCGGCACGTTCCTTCCACGCGGCGGTATCGCCGATTTTCGGCGCGCCCAGCAAGCCGGTGCCATGGCAGGCATTGCAGTGCTTGGCGATGATGTCATCCGGCGTCTTGGCAGCGCCGCCAGCCGCCGCAGTGGCAACCGCCATGCCCTTGCACTCCTGGCCCTGGACGCACACCTGGCCCACCGGCTCTAGGCGCTTGGCGATGTCGTCATTGGTTGCAGCGGTTGCGCTCATTGCCCAGAGGGCGAATACGGCTGCTGGTACGGCCAGCATCTTCTTGATTTGGTTCACGCGTACACCCTCATGGTGGCTAATCACGCTCGCGGCCACGGATCGGCGAGCGTTGAAAAGTATAGCGGGAACCCAGAGGCCGTGAAACGACCCCACACAGGAAAGGGGTATTGCCGAAACAATGCACTGCGCTGGATCAAAAGTTTGAAGGCGTCGCGGCGCTGATCAACCGGGCAGGTTCCTTGAAGGGGTTGCGAAAGCGGTGCGGGCGGGTACTTTCGAAGTAGTAGCTGTCGCCCTCTTCGAGGATGAAAATCTCGTTGCCGACCACCAGCTCAAGCCGCCCTTCAAGCAGGATGCCGGTCTCTTCACCGTCGTGGGTAAGCATCTCGGCGCCGGTGTCGGCACCCGGTGGGTAGACCTCGGTGAGAAACGCAATGGCGCGGTTGGGGTGCGACTTGCCCACCAGCTTCATGGTCACCGCACCGTCCGAGATGTCGATCAGCTCATGGGCCTTGTAGACGACCTGCGTAGGGCTCTCGGCGGCCAGTTCGACCGAAAAGAACTCGACCATGGACATCGGAATGCCGCTCAGCACCTTGCGCAGCGAACTGATCGAAGGGCTGACGCTGTTTTTCTCGATCATCGAGATGGTGCTGTTGGTGACACCCGCGCGCTTGGCGAGCTCACGTTGTGACAGGCCCTTGAGCTTGCGGATGGCTTGCAGTCGTTCGCCGACGTCCAAAGCTGGAGCCTCCTGAAACGGGTAGAGAGGGGGTGAATGTGAACGATATCATGGCAATGCCGTTCAGTATTTACAACACACCACCCTGCAACCTGTCCGCTTCAGCGTCTTATTCGTCGCACCTACTCACCACAGTAGTCCCTCGGCACCCGCTTGAGGTTGCAGAAGATCTGGTACGGAATGGTGCCGGCATGGGCAGCCACCTCGCTGGCCAGCACCTGCTTACCCCACAGCTCCACCGGGCTGCCCACGGTAGCCTCGGGCACATCGGTCAGGTCGATGCACAGCATGTCCATCGACACCCGGCCAATCAGCTGGCTGCGCTTGCCCGCGACCATCACCGGGGTGCCATTGGGCGCCTGGCGTGGGTAGCCATCGGCATAGCCCATGGCGACCACGCCGACACGGGTCGGCCGCGTGCCGATGAACTTGGCGCCGTAGCCCACCGGCTCGCCGGCCGGCAGCTCGCGCACGCTGATGACCCGCGATTGCAGGGTCATCACCGGTTGCAGGCGCTCAGCCTCGGCCTGGGCGACTTCGAAGGGGGTGGCGCCATACAGCATGAGGCCCGGGCGCACCCAGTCGCCACCCGCCTGTGGCCACGCCAGCACCCCGGGCGAGTTGCGCAAGCTGCACTCGGCAGCCAGCCCCTGGCGCGCGGCCTCGAACACCGAGATCTGCTCGGCGGTGGCGTCGGCGTCCAGTTCGTCGGCACGGGCGAAGTGGCTCATCAATACGATGCGCAGGACGCTGCCAGTAGCCAGCAGGCGCTGATACGCCTCGTGATAATCCTTGGGGTGCAGGCCGACGCGGTGCATGCCGCTGTCGAGCTTCAGCCAGACGGTCAGCGGCTTGTGCACCTGGGTCTTTTCGATTGCTTCAAGCTGCCACAGCGAATGCACCACGCACCACAGGTCGTGCTCGGCGATCAGGGCCAGTTCGCTGGCCTCGAAGAAGCCTTCGAGCAACAGCACAGGCGCCTTGATGCCAGCTGCGCGCAGCTCTAGCGCTTCTTCGATGCAGGCCACGGCAAAGCCATCGGCTTCGGCCTCCAGTGCCAGGGCGCAACGCACCGCGCCGTGGCCGTAGGCATCGGCCTTGATCACGGCAAGGGCTTTGGCGCCGGTCAGTTCACGGGCAAGGCGGTAGTTGTGGCGCAGGGCCTGGAGGTCGATCAGGGCGCGGGCGGGACGCATGGCGGCATGCCTTATGGTGGTTCAGTTTAATAACGGTGTTTGCCTCTTCGCGGGTAACCCCGCGAAGAGGCCAGCGCAGGCCTTCAAATCATTGATGCACGGGCGCGGTCTGGCCTTGCTTGGTGGCTTCCCGGCTGTTGCCATAACGGGAAATATCCAGGCCTTCGGCACTGATCTGCGGCTTCTTGCGCGCAATCAGGTCTGCCAGCAGGCGACCCGAACCGCACGCCATGGTCCAGCCCAAGGTCCCGTGACCGGTGTTCAGGAACAGGTTACGGAACGCAGTGGCACCCACGATCGGTGTACCGTCCGGGGTCGCCGGGCGCAGGCCGGTCCAGAAACTGGCTTGGCTCAGGTCACCGCCGCGAGGATAAAGGTCGTTGACGATCATCTCCAGCGTTTCGCGTCGACGCGGGTTCAGCGACAGGTCAAAACCGGCGATCTCAGCCATGCCGCCGACGCGGATGCGGTTGTCGAAACGGGTGATGGCGACCTTGTAGGTTTCATCGAGAATGGTCGAGGTCGGCGCCATGTCGGCGTTGGTGATCGGCACCGTCAGCGAGTAACCCTTGAGCGGGTAGACCGGCGCCTTGATACCCAGCGGCTTGAGCATCTGCGGCGAATAGCTGCCCAGGGCCAGCACGTAGCGGTCGGCGGTTTCCAGCTTGCCGTCGATCCACACGCCATTGATGCGGTCGCCGGCGAAGTCCAGGCGCTGGATGTCCTGGCCGAAGCGGAACTCCACACCCAGCTTCAGCGCCATGTCGGCAAGCTTGGTGGTGAACAGCTGGCAGTCGCCGGTCTGGTCGTTGGGCAGGCGCAGGGCACCGGCCAGAATGTCTTTTACCCCGGCCAGGGCCGGTTCGACGCGGGCGATGCCGTCGCGGTCGAGCAGTTCATAAGGCACACCGGACTGCTCGAGCACGGCGATGTCTTTGGCGGCGGCATCGACCTGCGCCTGGGTGCGGAACAACTGGGTGGTGCCCAGGGTGCGGGCTTCATAAGCGATGCCGGTTTCGGCACGCAGCTCGTCGAGGCAATCACGGCTGTACTCGGACAGACGCACCATGCGTTCCTTGTTCACCGCATAACGGCTGGCGGTGCAGTTGCGCAGCATCTGTGCCATCCACAGGTACTGGTCAACGTCGCCGGTCAGCTTGATGGCCAGGGGCGCGTGGCGTTCGAGCAACCACTTGATGGCCTTGAGCGGTACACCCGGGGCGGCCCAGGGCGAGGCATAGCCGGGCGAGATCTGGCCTGCGTTGGCGAAGCTGGTTTCCATGGCTACCGCCGGCTGGCGGTCGACCACCGTCACTTCGTAACCTTGCCGGGCCAGATAATAGGCACTGGCGGTTCCGATCACACCGCTACCAAGTACCAGAACTCGCATTGTTGATCCCTCGCACGCGGCGCACCGCTGTCTTTTGTTGAAATGGCATGGATGCGCGCAGTATAAAAATTACAGACCAGTGCAATTCACTATATAAAAGCCTATATTTGGCGAGAATTCTCGGCAATATTGCCTTTCACGGAGGGGCATCCCCTATGAGAACCCAGCACCAGAGCAAGCGTGAACTGGACAAGATCGACCGCAACATACTGCGGATCCTGCAGAATGACGGGCGTATTTCCTTCACCGAACTGGGCGAGAAAGTTGGGCTTTCCACCACCCCTTGCACCGAGCGCGTCCGCCGCCTGGAACGCGAGGGCATCATCATGGGCTACAACGCCCGGCTCAATCCGCAGCACCTGAAGGGCAGCTTGCTGGTGTTCGTCGAAATCAGCCTGGACTACAAGTCTGGCGACACCTTCGAGGAGTTTCGGCGTGCGGTGCTCAAGCTGCCCCATGTGCTGGAGTGCCACCTGGTTTCGGGCGATTTCGACTACCTGGTAAAGGCGCGTATTTCGGAGATGGCGTCGTACCGCAAGCTGCTGGGCGACATCCTGCTGAAGCTGCCGCACGTGCGCGAGTCGAAGAGCTACATCGTGATGGAAGAGGTGAAGGAGAGCCTCTGCCTGCCGATTCCGGACTGACGCTAGACCAGCACCTGGCGGGTGGTGGCAATGAATTGATGAACGAGCTGCTCGGCCTCGGGCTCGATCATCTGCTCCGGGCCACGGCCGCGCGGGCAGGCCATGCGTGGGGTGGTGCCGAACAGGCGGCAGATCATCGGGCGCTCTTCATACACTGTGCAGCCGTTGGGGCCCAAGTGCACGCAGTCCAGGTGCTGCAGCGCAGCGGCTTGCTCGGCCTCGGTCTTGCGCGGCAGGCGAGCCATTTCTTCGGCCGAGGTGGTGACCGGGCCGCAGCAGTCGTGGCAGCCGGGCTCGCACTCGAAAGAAGGGATGAGTTCGCGCAGGAAGTGAATCTTGTGGCGGTTGCAGGACATGGCGGGTACAGAGCAAGAAGGTGGGGTGAATTATAGGCCCATTGCACCGGCCCTGTGGGCGCAGCTTTAACCGCGAGCGCGGACGCGGCTCTCGCCTTGTTGCCCACCTTCCGACCCCGGCTTATCCTCCCTCCTCTGCCCAAAAGCCCAGGACCTGCCCCATGATCCATAGCGCGCAGCACGCCGCTTCCTATTACGCCGCCAGCAGCGCGCCACACGCCGATCATGCCTTCCTGCAAGGCGAGCACAGCGCCGACGTGTGCATCATTGGCGGTGGCTATTCAGGCCTTAACACCGCGATCGAACTGGCTGAACGTGGCCTCTCGGTGATCCTGCTGGAAGCCCGCAAGCTCGGCTGGGGCGCTAGCGGGCGCAACGGCGGGCAATTGATCCGCGGTGTCGGCCATGGCCTGGAGCAGTTCCTCCCGGTGATCGGCGAGGAAGGCGTGCGCAGCATGAAGCTGATGGGCCTGGAGGCCGTGGAGATCGTCCGCGAGCGGGTCGAGCGCCACAACATCGCCTGCGACCTGACCTGGGGCTACTGCGACCTGGCCAACAAACCTGGCGAGCTGCAAGGCTTTGCCGAAGAAGCCGAAGCATTGCGCAGCCTGGGGTATCGCCACGCGCTGCGTCTGGTGGCGAAAGACGATATTCACAGCGTGGTCGGCTCCGACCGCTATGTGGGCGGCCTGATCGACATGGGCTCGGGCCACCTGCACCCGCTCAACCTGGCCCTCGGCGAAGCGGCCGTGGCCAGCCGCCTTGGCGTGCGGCTGTTCGAGCAGTCAGAGGTCACGCGCATCGAGTACGGCCCCGAAGTCAAGGTACACACCGCTCAAGGCCGGGTCCGTGCCAAGACGTTGGTACTGTGCTGCAACGCCTACCACAATGGCCTCAATCGCGAGCTGGGCGGCAAGGTGCTACCCGCCGGCAGCTACATCATCGCCACCGAGCCCCTGGGCGACGCGCGTGCCCGCGCGCTGCTGCCGCAGAACATGGCCGTGTGCGACCAGCGCGTGGCGCTGGATTACTACCGGCTGTCTGCCGACCAGCGGCTGCTGTTCGGCGGTGCCTGCCACTATTCCGGCCGCGACCCGCAAGACATTGCCGCCTACATGCGGCCAAAGATGCTCAAGGTATTCCCGCAGTTGGCCGATGTGCGCATCGAGTTCCAATGGGGCGGCATGATTGGCATCGGGGCCAACCGCCTGCCACAGATCGGGCGTTTGGCCAGCCAGCCGAACGTCTACTACGCCCAGGCCTATTCCGGCCATGGGCTCAACGCCACCCACCTTGCAGGGCGCCTGCTTGGCGAGGCCATCAGCGGCCAGCAGAGCGGGCGCTTCGACCTGTTCGCCAAGGTGCCGCACATCACCTTCCCTGGCGGCAAGCACCTGCGCTCGCCACTGCTGGCATTGGGGATGCTCTGGCACCGGCTCAAGGAATTGGTTTAGGTGATGTGAGGCGGAGCATGCCTTGAGGGTGATAGTGGCGCGCAAATCGAGCGCCACCATCACCCTCAAGCCATGCACCACGTAGCCCTCAATCAATCCCTCCAAAATGGCTTACGCCCCTCTTCTCGGGCCTGCTCCCAGCTCAGCCCGACATCGCGCAATTCATCATCGGTCAGTTGCAACAAGGCCCTGCGGGTGTGCCAGCGGTGCAGCATCAGCCCCCAACGGCTCAGGCCTGCCGGCGCATTGAAGACCTTGGCGTGCTGCCCGGTTTCCAGCTCCTTGGCCATCAGTTGCAAGCGCACATCGCTCATGCCACCCATCGCTGCGTTCTCCCGCTCAGTTGATACCGTGAAGCAAGCATGCGCGTCGGCACTGATGACAATACAGATCCAATAGCGGCTTATTATTCCCATACAGAATTGGCGAATCGACGGGTGAATGCTGTATTTTCAGCGCAACTGTACTGGTCGCTGCAGCTCAGCGGCGCTGGAGTATGCCGTGACGCTTTACCTCAACCTCGCCGAGTTGCTCGGCGCCCGTATCGAACAGGGCCTGTATCGCCCCGGCCAGCGCCTGCCCTCGGTGCGTGCCCTGAGCGTGGAGCACGGGGTCAGCCTGAGCACCGTGCAACAGGCCTACCGCATGCTCGAAGACAGCGGCATGGTCTCGCCGCGGCCCAAATCCGGCTATTTCGTCAGCGAAGGCCGCCACCTCCCTGCCCTGCCCGCCGTCAGCCGCCCGGCCCAGCGCCCCGTGGACATCTCCCAGTGGGAGCAGGTGCTGGAACTGGTCCGCAGCACCCCACGCCAGGATGTGATGCAGCTGGGGCGCGGCATGCCCGACATCAACAGCCCGACCCTTAAGCCGCTGCTGCGCAGCCTCGCCCAGCTGAGCCGGCGCCAGGACATGCCCGGCCTCTACTACGACAACATCCATGGCAACCTGGCCCTGCGCGAGCAGATCGCCCGCCTGACGCTGGACTCCGGCTGCCGCCTGAGCCCGGCGGACCTGGTGGTGACCACCGGCTGCCATGAGGCGCTGTCCTGCAGCATTCGCGCCGTGTGCGAGCCAGGCGACATTGTTGCGGTCGACTCGCCCAGCTTTCATGGCGCCATGCAAACCCTCAAGGGCCTGGGCATGAAGGCGCTGGAGATCCCCACCGACCCGGTCACCGGCATCAGCCTCGAAGCACTGGAACTGGCCCTGGAGCAGTGGCCGATCAAGCTCATCCAGATCACCCCGAGCTGCAACAACCCACTGGGTTACATCATGCCCGAGGCACGCAAGAAGGCCTTGCTCAGCCTGGCCCAGCGCTATGACGTGGCCATTCTCGAAGACGATGTGTACGGCGACCTGGCCTACACCTACCCGCGCCCGCGCACCCTCAAGTCGTTCGACGACGACGGCCGTGTATTGCTGTGCAGTTCGTTCTCCAAGACCTTGGCACCCGGCCTGCGCATCGGCTGGGTAGCGCCGGGGCGTTACCTGGAGCGGGTGCTGCACATGAAGTACATCAGCACCGGCAGCACCGCCAGCCAGCCCCAGCTGGCCATCGCCGACTTCATCAAAGCCGGCCATTACCAGCCTCACGTGCGGCGCATGCGCAGCCAGTACCAACGCAGCCGCGACCTGATGAGCGACTGGGTGACCCGTTACTTCCCGCCGGGCACGCGTGTCAGTCGGCCCCAGGGTGGCTTCATGCTGTGGGTCGAACTGCCCGAACATTTCGACACGCTGCGGCTGAACCGCGCTTTACTGGAGCAAGATGTACAGATCGCGGTCGGCAGCATTTTCTCGGCCTCGGGCAAGTTCCGTCACTGCTTGCGCATGAACTTCGCGGCCCTGCCTACGCCGTCAATCGAGGCCGCCGTGCGCAAAGTGGGTGAAACCGCCCTTCGTCTACTGGATCAGGACGACGCCTGCGCGTAACTTTGCGCCGCCCACCATGGTCCAACCCCTTAGGCCTTTGCTGTACAGGACACGCTTACCTTGAGATTGCAGCGAGCTCTGCCGCTTCTGCTGACGCTATTGTGCGGCCTCGCAGGCTGCGCAAGCGTCGACATCCCCCGCGAAGTCAGCCAGGCGCTGCCGGCCAAAGACTCAGCTTTCGGCCGCTCGGTGCTGCGCCAGGCTGCGCCCTACGAGGGCCGTTCGGGCTTTCGTTTGCTGCCCAACAGCAACGAGGCGTTTCGCGCGCGCGCCGAGCTGATCCGCAACGCCCAGGCCAGCATCGACCTGCAGTACTACATCGTTCATGACGGCCTCAGCACCCGTGCGCTGGTCCATGAACTGTTGCGTGCCGCCGACCGCGGCGTGCGCGTGCGCATTCTGCTCGACGACACCACCAGCGACGGCCTGGACACCATCATGGGTACCCTCGACGCCCACCCGAACATCCAGATTCGCGTCTTCAACCCGCTGCACCTGGGGCGTAGCACCGGGGTGACGCGTGCGGTAGGCCGCTTGTTCAACCTGTCGCGCCAGCACCGGCGCATGCACAACAAGCTGTTCCTGGTGGACAACAGCATGGCCATCGTCGGCGGGCGCAACCTGGGCGACGAATACTTCGATGCCGAACCCAACCTCAACTTCACCGACATCGACCTGCTGGGCGTGGGCCCGGTGGCCGAACAACTTGGCCACAGTTTCGACCAGTACTGGAACAGCGCCCTGAGCCGCCCCATCGGCGATTTCCTCTGGCGCCAGCCCGATGCCCACGACCTGCACGCCAGCCGCCATCGCCTGGAAGTTTCCCTGGCCGAGGCGCGTACGCGACGCAAGGCCTTGTATGACCGCTTGATGGCCTACCAGTCGCAGCCGCGCCTGGATGTGTGGCGCAACGAGTTGATCTGGGCGCACAGCCAGGCCCTGTGGGATGCGCCGAGCAAGGTCCTGGCCAATGACGAGCCAGACCCGCAACTGTTGCTGACCCAGCAACTGGCCCCCGACCTGAACAACGTTCGCCACGAGCTGATCCTGGTGTCGGCGTATTTCGTGCCCGGTGAATCGGGCTTGCTGTACCTGACCCACAACGCCGATGCCGGCATCTCGGTCAAACTGCTGACCAACTCGCTGGAAGCGACCGACGTACCTGCGGTGCACGGCGGCTATGCGCCGTATCGCCGGGCGCTGCTCGAACATGGCGTGAAGCTGTATGAATTACGCCGCCAGCCGGGTGACCCGAGTGCCGGGCGGTTGAGCTTCCATGGCGGTTCGGATTCGAGCCTGCACAGCAAGGCGATCGTGTTCGACCGGCGCAAGACCTTCATCGGTTCGTTCAACTTCGACCCGCGATCGGTGCTGTGGAATACCGAAGTCGGTGTGCTGGTGGACAGCCCGGAACTGGCCGAATACACGCGCGCGCTGGCGGTGCAGGGTATGGCCCCGGCGCTGAGCTACCAGCCGCAGTTGCGGGGTGACAAACTGGTGTGGGTGACTGAAGAAGACGGCAAGCAGCGGATACTGACGTCCGAGCCTGGCGGGATGTGGCGACGGTTCAACGCCTGGGTCAGCAAGGCCGTCGGCCTTGAAAAGATGCTGTGATCGCAGCCCTTTAGGCGCCGCCCGACCGTTCAGAAAGGGCCGCAAAGCGGCCCCATACATGCTCAAGCCGAAGCCGGCTCGAAAGCCCCCCGCCGCCGAATCAACACCACCAACCCCGCCGCCCCCACAGCCATCAGCAACGGCAACGCATGCCCGCTGATCCACTGGCTCCCGGCCCCCGCCAAGAGCGGCCCAAGCAGGCAACCAATGCCCCACAACTGCGCCACGTGGGCATTGGCCCGCACCAGCGCATCATCCCGATAGCGCTCGCCGATCAACACCAGCGACAAGGTGAACAGGCCACCGGCACTGGCCCCGAACAGCACCCACAGCGGCCAGATCACCGGCGTGTGCAGCAACAGCGGTATCGCCAGGCTTGAGCACAGCAAGGTCACCGCACAACCGCTGAACAGGGTGCGCCGCGACATGCGGTCGGCCAATGCGCCGATGGGCAATTGCAGCACCGCATCGCCCACCACCACGGTGCTCACCATGAACAGTGCAATCTCGGTAGTGAACCCTTGCTGCAGGCAGTAGACCGGCAGCAAGGTCAGGATCATCGCCTCGAACGAAGCGAACAGGGCAATCGCCCAGGCGATCACCGGCAGGCGCCGGCAGAAGGCGAACAGGTCGCGGAAAGTGACGCTGTACGCTTCGGTGGTAGGCGCCCCGCCGCGCCCCAACAGCACCAGGGGTGCCAGCAACAGCAAGGCGGTCGCGGCCCAGAAACCGAAATCGTCGTCCGAGCCGAGAAAGCCCAGCACCAATGGCCCGGCCAGTTGGCTCAAGGCATAGCTGCTGCCATACAGCGCCACCAGCCGGCCCCGCCATTGCTCGACCACCAGCTGGTTGATCCAGCTTTCGCCAAGGATGAACACCACGGTCAGGGACATGCCGATCAGCAGGCGCAGAGCCAGCCAGAGCGGGTAGCTGGGCAGCAGCGCCAGCAGGCCGATCGACAGCGCACCGCCCCACAGGCACAGGCGCATCGCCGAGGGCACGCCGACCCACCCGGCCAGGCGGCTGGCCAGGCTGGCGCCCAGCAATACGCCCAAGGCAGGCATCGCGGCCATGACGCCAATGGCAAAACTGCCGTAGCCCCACCCGTCCAGGCGCAGGGACACCAGCGGCATGCTCACGCCGAGCGCCAGGCCGACACTGAGTACGGATGCCAGTACGGCGAAGTAGGTGCCCCAGCGCATGTGTTCTTCCTGTTGGATTTTCTTGGGCCCACTCGCGGAACAAGCCCGCTCCCACAAGCTCATCACCGAGATTCTGAAATCAGTGGTGAGCCTGTGGGAGCGGGCTTGCCCCGCGAATGGGCCGCAGCGCGGCCCCAGCGATTTACAGCTTGATCCAGGTCGCCTTCAGCTCGGTGTACTTCTCCAGCGCATGCAGCGACTTGTCACGGCCGTTGCCCGACTGCTTGAAGCCGCCGAACGGTGCGGTCATGTCGCCGCCGTCGTACTGGTTGACCCAGACACTGCCAGCGCGCACGGCACGGGCGGTCTTGTGGGCCTTGGAGATGTCCGAGGTCCAGATGCCGGCGGCCAGGCCATACGGCGTGTCGTTGGCGATGGCGATGGCTTCTTCGGCAGTGTCGAAGGTAATCACCGACAATACTGGGCCAAAGATCTCTTCCTGGGCGATCTTCATGGCGTTGGTCACGCCGTCGAAGATGGTCGGCTCGACGTAGGTGCCGCCGGTCTCTTCGAGGATGCGCTTGCCACCAGCCAGCAGTTTGGCGCCGTCCTTGTGGCCGGCGTCGATGTACGACAGCACGGTGTTCATCTGCTGGGTGTCGACCAGCGCGCCGACGGTGGTCTGCGGGTCCAGTGGGTTGCCAGGCTTCCAGCCTTTGAGGGCCTCGACCACCATAGGCAGGAAGGTATCCTTGATCGAACGCTCGACCAGCAGGCGCGAGCCTGCGGTGCAGACTTCGCCCTGGTTGAAGGCGATGGCGCTGGCGGCGGCTTCGGCGGCAGCTTGCAGGTCTGGCGCGTCGGCGAAGACGATATTCGGGCTCTTGCCACCGGCTTCCAGCCAGATACGCTTCATGTTCGATTCGCCAGCGTAGATCATCAGTTGCTTGGCGATCTTGGTCGAACCGGTGAACACCAGCGTGTCGACATCCATGTGCAGGGCCAGGGCCTTGCCTACTGTGTGGCCGTAGCCTGGCAGCACGTTCAGCACACCGGCCGGGATGCCGGCTTCGATGGCCAGCTGGGCGATGCGGATGGCGGTCAGTGGCGATTTTTCGGACGGCTTCAGGACTACCGAGTTACCGGTGGCCAGGGCTGGGCCGAGCTTCCAGCATGCCATCAGCAGCGGGAAGTTCCACGGCACGATGGCGCCGACCACACCCACCGGCTCACGGGTTACCAGGCCGAGCTGGTCATGCGGCGTCGGCGCGACTTCGTCGTAAACCTTGTCGATAGCTTCGGCATTCCAGTGCAGGGCTTGTGCCGCACCTGGGACGTCGATGCTCGAGGAATCGCCGATCGGCTTGCCCATGTCCAGGGTTTCAAGCAGCGCCAGCTCTTCGACGTTCTTGCGCAGCAGGTCGGCGAAGCGGATCAGCTTGGCTTTGCGCTTGGCCGGCGCCAGGCGCGACCAGACACCGGAATCGAAGGTGGCGCGGGCGTTCTCGACAGCACGGTTGGCGTCGGCCAGGTCGCAGCTGGCGACCTTGGCCAGGAAGCGTCCGTCGACCGGGCTCAGGCACTCGAAGGTTTCACCGGAGGCGGCGTCGGTGTATTCGCCGTTGATGAAGGCACGGCCTTCGATCTTCAGTTGCTGGGCACGTTGTTCCCAGTCCGCACGAGTCAGGGTGGTCATACGAAACTCCTCCTCTTGTTTAGGTGCAACGCCGCACTGAGGACTCACTGGCGTTGTCAGAAATTCTGGCCGGGCGACGAGCGCACACGGGCAAGCGATACCCTAAACCAGGCCGTGTAAACTATCAATATATTTGACACGAAAGGCCTAAACGCCTACTGATGTTCATTTTATTAAACAACAACAGGAGCCGCACCATGAGCATCGCCAGCATCATCGACTTCGCCCAGGTTCTTACCGAGGCCGAACGCTACCGCCCGGCGGCAGAGAAAATCCTCAAAGGCGAGCCGGACCAGGCCGTCTACAACCACTACGCCAGCCCGTGCGGCCAGTTCGCCGCGGGCGTCTGGGAAGGTGAAGTCGGCCAGTGGACGGTCAACTACACCGAACACGAGTACTGCGAGATCGTGCTGGGTGTTTCGGTGCTGCGTGACCAGGACGGCGGCGCCAAGACCCTGCGTGCCGGTGATCGGTTCGTCATCCCGGCAGGCTTCAAGGGCACCTGGGAAGTGCTGGAGCCTTGCCGCAAGATCTATGTAATGTTCGAGCAGAAATAACTATGTAACACAGCCGGCCAGCTGGCATGCGTGAGGATGGCCCTGCCCACACCGGGCCATTTACTTCAGAAGGATACCAAGCATGAACAACGATGAAGCCTTGCAAGCCCTCGCCCATCTGGTCGATACGCCTTACGAGCCTGGGGTTAAAGCCACCATCAGCGCACTCACCGGCCGCACTCGTGTGGTAGGCCCCAATGAGATGTCCACCCTCGAATACGATATCAACCGGGTGCACATCAGGACCGATGCCAACGGCCTGATTAAGGGGTTCAGCTTCGGCTGACCGAGCGAAGGCCATAAAAAAACCCGCATCCTTTCGGATGCGGGTTTTTTTTTCAGGTCGCCGATCAATTACTTGATCTTGGCTTCCTTGTACACCACGTGCTTACGAACAACCGGATCATATTTCTTGATCTCGATTTTGTCCGGGGTGGTGCGCTTGTTCTTGTCGGTGGTGTAGAAGTGGCCGGTACCGGCACTCGAAACCAGACGGATCAATTCACGCATGATGTTCTCCCTTAAACCTTGGCGCCAGCTTTACGGATGTCAACCAGAACGGCGTCGATGCCGCGCTTGTCGATGATACGCATGCCCTTGGCGGAAACACGCAGACGCACGAAACGCTTCTCGGACTCAACCCAGAAACGGTGGTGCTGCAGGTTCGGCAGGAAACGACGACGGGTTTTGTTGTTTGCGTGGGAAATGTTGTTCCCGGTTACTGGACCCTTACCAGTAACTTGACAGACTCTCGACATGACTCAGCCCTCTAAAACCACATGCCCAACCCGGCATGGGTTGGCCGCTTAATCTCTCAGTCTTTGGCGCCAGGCGCCGTGATTCTGGAGGTCTTATCGACCGGATCCGCTGATGCGACAGGCCGAGCCCCTAGAAAAGAGCGCTGCTTTATACCAGAAAGACTCGGCTGCAACAACATATGATGAATATTGACACGACGCCGAGTGCGCCGGGGCAGCATAGCGGCAGGCCCCGTCAGGCGTCGACCACTCGTCGCCGAATTTGTAAAAAAGGGTGTGGTCATTTGCAGGCGGGCGCACTAGGGTAGGACGTTTCCAGACTGCACTGGCAGATGGGCCACTGACAGCCAAGGAGTCACGATGCGTGCCGCCGCCCTTTCCCTCTTGTTCACCTCACTGTTTACCGCAGGCGTCACCCAGGCAGCCGCGCTGAGTGTTTGCAGCGAAGCCAGCCCCGAAGGTTTCGACGTGGTCCAGTACAACTCGCTGACCACCACCAACGCCTCGGCCGACGTGCTGATGAACCGCCTGGTGGAGTTCGATGCGGCCCAGGGCAAGGTAGTACCCAGCCTGGCGGCGAGCTGGACGGTGTCGGCCGACGGCCTGATCTACGATTTCAAGCTGCGCGATGACGTGAAGTTTCACACCACTGCCTACTTCAAACCGTCCCGCGCGCTGAACGCCGACGATGTGCTGTTCAGCTTCCAGCGCATGCTCTACCCGGCCCACGCCTGGCACAAGACCGCCCCGGGCGGTTACCCGCACGCACAATCGCTGCAACTGGGCAACCTGATCAAGTCGATCGACGCCCCTGAACCGCAGACCGTGCGCTTCACCCTGGCCCACCCGGATGCCACGTTCCTGGCCACCCTGAGCATGGGCTTTGCCTCGATCTATTCTGCCGAATATGCCGACAAGCTGCTCAAGGCAGGTACCCCGGAAAAGCTCAACAGCCAGCCGATCGGCACCGGGCCGTTCGTCTTCCAGCGCTTCCAGAAGGACGCCGTGGTGCGCTACCGCGCCAACCCCGACTACTTCGCTGGCAAGCCTGGCGTCGACCCGCTGATCTTCGCCATCACCACCGATGCCAACGTGCGCCTGCAGAAGCTCAAGCGCAACGAATGCCAGGTCGCCCTGTCGCCCAAACCGCTGGATATCGCTGAAGCCAGCAAGGATGGCAGCCTCCAGGTCGCCAGCACGCCGGCGTTCATGACCGCCTTCGTTGCCATCAACAGCGCACACCCGCCGCTGGACAAGCCAGAGGTGCGCCAGGCCATCAACCTGGCCTTCGACAAGCAGGCCTACCTCAAGGCCGTGTTCGAAGGCACCGCGACGGCCGCCAACGGCCCCTACCCGCCCAACACCTGGAGCTACGCCAAGGACCTGCCTGGCTACCCCATGGACCTGAAAAAGGCCAAGGCCCTGCTGACCAAAGCAGGCCTGCCAGAGGGCTTCAGCACCACGATCTGGACCCGCCCGTCGGGCAGCCTGCTCAACCCCAACCCCAGCCTTGGGGCGCAGATGCTGCAAGCCGACCTGGGCAAGATCGGCATCAAGGCCGAGATCCGGGTGATCGAATGGGGCGAGCTGATCCGCCGCGCCAAGGCCGGCGAGCATGATTTGCTGTTCATGGGCTGGGCGGGTGACAACGGTGACCCGGATAACTTCCTCAGCCCGCAGTTTTCCTGTGCTGCAGTGAAATCAGGGACCAACTTCGCGCGGTTCTGCGACAGCCGCCTTGACCAGTTGATCAATGCTGGCCGCACCACCAACGACCAGAGCGTGCGCAGCCGCTTGTACCAGCAGGCGCAGACGTTGATCCAGCAGCAGGCACTGTGGGTGCCGCTGGCGCACCCCACGGCGGCCACCTTGCTGCGCCAGGGGGTCGAGGGGTACCAGGTGAGCCCGTTCGGGCGGTTGGATTTCAGCAAGGTTTCGGTGACCCGCTGAGGGTGCAACTGCCTGTGCCGACCTCTTCGCGGGTCAAGCCCGCTCCCACCGGGATGTCACTGCCCTTGAGAACAGTGAAGTACCTGTGGGAGCGGGCTTGACCCGCGAAGAGGCCGGCACATGCACCGCAGCACCTAGGCAACGATCCACCCCTGTTCCACCATCGACAACGGCTCGCCGTCACCCACGATGACGTGGTCCAGCACTCGCACATCGATCAGCCCTAGCGCTCGCTTGAGCGCTAGCGTCATGTGCACATCATCCTGGCTTGGCTCGCTGTTGCCCGACGGATGGTTGTGGCACAAGATCAATGCCGCCGCGTTGTGCAGCAACGCCCGGCGCACCACTTCCCGCGGATAGATACTGGCCCGGTCGATCGTGCCCCTGAACAGGATTTCGAACGCCAGCGGCCGATGTTTGGTATCCAGAAACAAACACCCAAACACCTCACTGGCCTCATGCCGCAGCATGGCCTTGAGGTAACGCCGCACCGCCACCGGGCTTTCCAGCGCAGGCGTGCGCTCGATACCCTCATCCAGGTAACGCCGGCCAATCTCCAGCAAGGCCTGCAACTGGGCGTACTTCACGGGGCCGAGGCCAGGCTCGCGCAAAACGGCTTGGCGATCGGCATCGAGCAACTGCCTCAGGCCACCAAAGCGCACCAGCAACCCTCGCGCCAGGTCCATCACATTACGCCCAGCAACCCCCGAACCCAGCAGCACAGCCACCAGCTCGGCATCCGACAACACCGCTACGCCACGCGACAGCAGCTTCTCCCTCGGCCGCTCTTCAGCCGGCCATTCCCTGATACTCATCCCTGCTCCTTGGTCCTGCTGCGGCACGTTTGGGCCCTGTGTTAATCTAGTTCGCCTCGTACATGCGACGTTCTGCCGCAGGCAGTTCTTGTCGCCGCCCGCTTTCACTGGAAAAAGGCAAAAGCCTATGCAGCGGCTGTATCACAAGCGCATCGTTCTCGGCGTCGGTGGCGGCATTGCCGCCTACAAAAGCGCCGAGCTGATCCGCCGACTCCTGGAGCACGGCGCGCAGGTGCGCGTCGTCATGACCCGTGGCGGTGCAGAGTTCATCACCCCGCTGACCCTGCAGGCGTTGTCCGGCCACCCGGTGCACATGGACCTGCTCGACCCCGCCGCCGAAGCGGCCATGGGCCATATCGAGCTGGCCAAGTGGGCCGACCTGGTGCTCATCGCCCCCGCCACTGCCGACCTGATGGCGCGCATGGCCCAAGGCATGGCAGACGACCTGCTAACCACCCTGATACTGGCCACCGACGCCACCGTTGCCGTGGCCCCGGCCATGAACCAGGCCATGTGGCGCGACCCGGCCACCCAGGCCAATCTCGACCTGCTCAAAAGCCGCGGCATCCAGGTATTCGGCCCGGCTTCCGGCAGCCAGGCCTGTGGCGACGTAGGCCTTGGCCGCATGCTGGAAGCCACCGACCTGGCCTGGTGCGCCGCCGAAAGCTTCAAGCGCCAGACGCTGACCGGCAAACACGTGCTGATCACCGCCGGCCCGACCCAGGAAAACATCGACCCGGTGCGCTACATCACCAATCATAGCTCCGGGAAGATGGGCTTCGCCCTGGCCGAAGCGGCCGCCGAGGCCGGTGCTCGGGTGACCCTCGTCACCGGCCCGGTGCACCTGCCCACGCCCGACCGGGTCAACCGGATCGACGTGGTCAGCGCGCGCGACATGCTCGCGGCCTGTGAAGCGGCCATGCCCTGCGACCTGTTCATTGCCTCGGCAGCCGTCGCGGACTACCGGCCAGAGGTCGTTGCTGCGCAAAAACTCAAGAAAGATCCTACGACCGGCGACGGCATGCTGCTGCAGATGGTGCGCAATCCCGATATCCTTGCAACCATTGCTGGCCGTAGCGACCGCCCGTTCAGTGTCGGCTTCGCCGCCGAGACCGAACACCTGCTCGATTACGCCACGCGCAAGCTCAAGGACAAGAACCTCGACCTGATCGTCGCCAATGATGTGGCCAACCCCAGCATCGGCTTCAACAGCGAAGAAAACGCCTTGACCGTGATCGATCGCCAGCAGCACCAGACCCTCTTTGCGCAGACCAGCAAGGGCAAGATCGCCCGGCAACTGGTCGCCTTCATCGCCGAACGGCTCAACCAGGTTCAATAAGTTACATGCACGCTCTTCAAGCCAAGATCCTCGACCCACGCCTGGGCACCGAATTCCCCCTGCCGCAGTACGCCACCCCGGGTTCCGCCGGGCTGGACCTGCGCGCCCTGCTCAAGGAGGACACTGTCCTCGAGCCAGGCCAGACCCTGCTGATCCCCACCGGCCTGTCGATCTACATCGGCGACCCGGGCCTGGCGGCCATGATCCTGCCGCGCTCGGGCCTGGGCCATAAGCACGGCATCGTGCTGGGCAACCTGGTCGGCCTGATCGACTCGGACTACCAGGGCGAGCTGATGGTGTCGTGCTGGAACCGCGGCAACACCCCATTCACCATCGCCATTGGCGAGCGCATCGCCCAATTGGTGCTGGTGCCGGTGGTGCAGGCGCATTTCGACATCGTCGAGGCCTTCGACGAAAGCCAGCGTGGCACTGGCGGCTTCGGCCACTCCGGCAGCCACTGAGCCGACAGCTGACCGTTCAGGCCAAGGATGGCGAACTCTCTGGCGAAACCACCGTCCAAGCGTTCAGTTTGCGCCTGCCCAGACAGCCTTTGACTAATGGAGCTTCCAGAGATGAACGAAATGGCCCAGCTGGTCCCCGCACTGCCGGACAGCATTTTCCGCGCTTATGACATTCGCGGCGTGGTCGGCAAAACCCTCCACGCCGAAACCGCCTACTGGATCGGCCGCGCCATCGGCGCCCAGACCCTCGCCCAGGGCGAGCCACAGATCGCTGTCGGCCGCGATGGCCGCCTGTCTGGCCCAATGCTGGTCGAGCAGTTGATCAAAGGCCTGGCCGACGCCGGTTGCCAGGTCAGCGACGTCGGCCTGGTGCCGACCCCGGCGCTGTATTACGCCGCCAACGTGCTGGCCGGCAAATCGGGTGTGATGCTGACTGGCAGCCACAACCCATCGGACTACAACGGCTTCAAGATCGTCATCGCCGGTGACACCCTGGCCAACGAACAGATCCAAGCCCTGCTGACCCGCCTGAAAACCAACGACCTGACCCGTGCCGAAGGCAGCGTGCAGAAGGTCGAGATTCTCGAGCGCTACTACCAGCAGATCATCGCCGACGTGAAGCTTTCGAAAAAGCTCAAGGTGGTGGTGGACTGCGGCAACGGCGCGGCCGGCGTTATCGCCCCGCAACTGATCGAAGCACTCGGCTGCGAAGTCGTCCCGCTGTTCTGCGAGGTCGACGGCAACTTCCCCAACCACCACCCAGACCCTGGCAAACCAGAAAACCTCGAAGACCTGATCGCCAAGGTCAAGCAGACCGGTGCCGACATCGGCCTGGCCTTCGACGGCGACGGCGACCGCGTGGGCGTGGTGAGCAACACCGGCACCATCGTCTACCCCGACCGCCTGCTGATGCTGTTTGCCCAGGACGTGCTGTCGCGCAACCCGGGCGCCGAGATCATCTTCGACGTCAAATGCACCCGTCGCCTGACCCCGCTGATCGAACAGCATGGCGGCCGCGCGCTGATGTGGAAGACCGGCCATTCGCTGATCAAGAAGAAGATGAAAGAGACTGGCTCGTTGCTGGCTGGCGAGATGAGCGGGCACATTTTCATCAAGGAGCGCTGGTACGGTTTCGACGACGGCATCTACAGTGCCGCGCGCCTGCTGGAGATCCTCAGCAAGGCCGACCAGGACGCCGAAAGCCTGTTCGCGGCGTTCCCGAACGATATTTCCACGCCGGAAATCAATATTGATGTGACCGACGAGGGTAAATTCAGCATCATTGATGCACTGCAACGCGACGCCGACTGGGGCGCGGCCAACCTGACCACCATCGACGGTGTGCGGGTCGACTACGACCACGGCTGGGGCCTGGTACGCGCCTCCAACACCACACCGGTGCTGGTGCTGCGTTTCGAGGCCGACAGCGACGCCGAATTGCAACGTATCAAGGATGTTTTCCGCGCCCAGTTGCTGCGGGTTGCCCCTGAGCTGCAACTGCCGTTCTGACCGACTATCTGTTCCTTACAGGAGCCCTGCATGACCCTCGATCGCGATGCCGCTTCCCATGTAGCCGAAGTTTTGTCCGAAGCACTGCCTTACATCCGCCGCTTTGTCGGCAAGACCCTGGTGATCAAGTACGGCGGCAACGCGATGGAGAGCGAGGAGCTCAAGACCGGCTTCGCCCGTGACATCGTGCTGATGAAGGCTGTGGGCATCAACCCGGTGGTGGTCCACGGTGGTGGCCCGCAGATCGGCGACCTGCTCAAGCGCCTGTCGATCGAAAGCCACTTCATCGACGGCATGCGCGTCACCGACTCGGCGACCATGGACGTGGTGGAGATGGTGCTGGGTGGCCAGGTCAACAAGGATATCGTCAACCTGATCAACCGCCACGGCGGCAGCGCCATCGGCCTGACCGGCAAGGACGCGGAACTGATCCGCGCCAAGAAGCTGACCGTAAGCCGCCAGACGCCAGAGATGACCACCCCGGAAATCATCGACATCGGCCATGTCGGCGAAGTCGTGAGCGTGAACACCGACCTGCTGAACATGCTCGTCAAGGGCGACTTCATCCCGGTGATCGCGCCGATCGGCGTCGGTGCCAATGGTGAGTCGTACAACATCAACGCCGACCTGGTGGCAGGCAAGGTGGCCGAGGCGCTGAAAGCCGAGAAGCTGATGCTGCTGACCAACATCGCCGGCCTGATGGACAAGCAGGGCCAGGTCCTGACCGGCCTGACCACCGAGCAGGTCAACGAACTGATCGCCGACGGCACCATCTACGGCGGCATGCTGCCGAAGATCAAGTGCGCACTGGATGCGGTGCAAGGTGGCGTGAACAGCTCGCACATCATCGACGGCCGCGTGCCCAATGCGGTGCTGCTGGAGATCTTCACCGACAGCGGTGTGGGCACGTTGATCACCAATCGCAAGCCACGCTGATTCATCAAGCGGCCAGTTCAGGCAGGCACCAAAAAGGCGACCCGCAAAGGTCGCCTTTTTTTGTGCGCTCAGGTGCCTAGAAGCTGTAGCGGGCAGTCAGTTTCACATTGCGCGGGTCGCCGTAGATGTCGTACGGGCTGTAGGCGCCATTGGCCACACTGCTGTAGTAGGTACGGTCGAACAGATTGTTGAGGTTGACCTGTAGGTCCAGTTGCTCGCTGGCCTGGTAGCCTGCCACCAGGCCGACCACCGTGTACGAGCCCTGCTGGTTTTGCCAGGCAGTGGCGCCGGCACCACCCGAGGTGCGGATGCGGCTCTGCTGGTAGATGTCACCGCCCACACGCCAGCGCTGCAACTCACCCGGCAGGGTGTAGATCGTCGACAGCTTGAACAGCTGGCGTGGTTTGGTGCGGTCGAAGTCCTCACCCTCCCGGGCTTTGTTGGCGTCGCTGACGTATTTCGTCTGGGTGTAGGTGTAGCCGGCGGCCAGTTGCCAGTTGTCGGCCAGGGCGCCCTGGATTTCAAGGTCGATGCCCTTGCTGCGGACCAGCCCGGCAGCCTCGTAGCAGGCGCTGGCGGGGCCCGCCCCGCAACCTTTGGCGTCAGGCAGCTCCTGGGCACGGTTTTTCTGGTCGATCTGAAACACCGCTATGCTGGCGTTCAGCGCACCACCAAAGTACTCGCCCTTGATACCCACTTCGTAGTTCTCACCCATTACCGGGTCAAGCACTTTGCTGTCCAGGCCTTTGCTGGTCTGCGGCTTGAAGATATCGGTGTAGCTTGCGTAGACCGAGTGGTGGGTGTCCAGGTCGTAGACCAGGCCGGCATAGCGGGTCAGGTTGCGCGTGATCTTGTAGTTGTTCTCACTGCTTTTGCTGTCGTCGAACGCGTACCAGTCGACGCGGCCGCCGAGAATCAACGACAGCGGCTCGCTCAAGCGCAACCGGGTGCTGGCATAGACGCTGTCCTGGGTGGTGGTTTCGGGAAGACCGTTAGGGCCAGTGACGTAATCGGGCTTGGCATGCCCACGAGGGTTCCACTCGAAGGGATTGATGCCAGCGTCGATGTAGGCGCTCCAGGCCTTGCCAGAGCGGTAATCCAGCTGGCGCTTGCTGACGCCCAGGGTCACGTCATGCTGTTGACCGAGCAACTGGAAGGGGCCGCTGAGCGCCAGGTCATAGCCGGTTTCCTTCTGTTCCATGGCCTCTGTCCACAGGTAATGGCGATCGTATTCCCAGACCGAAGAGGCCAGTACATCGGTGTCGGTCTTCGACTGCATGGCTGCCAGGCGCAGCGACCAGTCGTTGGCGAAGCCGTGCTCCAGGGTGGCGAAATAGCCGGTGGTGCGATCGTCCGAATACTCCCAGTCATGGCCGAGGAAGGTGTCGCGCGGCAGCCCCAGATGGCCACCGCCACGGGCCATGGGCAACCCGCCCCAGATATAGTTGGTGTGGTTCTTCTGCCGGTAGGCACCGAGCGTCAGGGTGGTGCTTTCGCTCAGGTCGGCGTCGACCACGCCGTAGAACAGCTCATGGTCACTCTCCACCGCGTCACGGAAGCTCTTAGCGTCCTGCCGCGAGACCACGGTACGTGCGCGCAGGGTGCCGCTTTCATTGAGCGGACCGCCGACGTCCAGCGTGCCGGTGTAATCGTCCCAGCTACCGGCACTGCCGGTGAGCGTGGCCTGAAATTGATGAGTCGGGCGCTTGCGCACCAGGTTGATGGCGCCACCGGGGTTGCCGGCGCCCTGGGCCAGCCCGGTGGCACCGCGCACGATCTCCACCCGGTCATACATGGCCAGGTTGGCTTCCCCGCTGGGCAGGTAGGTCAGGAAGCTGGTAGGAAAACCGTCGTACATGATGCTGTCGACGTTGAAACCGCGGGCGCTGAACGAGGGCCGCCCTGCACCGCCGGAGTTACTGAGAAAAATGCCCGGCGCACTTTTGACCACATCGCTGATGCTGTTCATGGCCTTGTCGTCCATACGCTTGCGCGTGACCACACTGACCGACTGCGGCGTTTCGCGCAGGCTCAAGGGCAGTTTGGTGGCCGTCTGCATGGCCCCGGTGGTATAGGAGCCGCTGTGCTCGGTAGTCGCCGCCAGGCCTTGGCCGGTAATGTTGGTCGCGCTCAGCTCCAGGCCTGTGCCAGCCGTTGCCTGCGGCGTCAGCAGGTAAAGGCCATTACCTTGCGGCGAGGCTTGCAGACCGGTGCCTTGCAGCAATTGCTGCAGGCCGCCCTGCACGCTGGTGGCGGCATTCAGGCCAGGGCTGCGCAACCCCTCCACCAGGCCCGGCTCGATGGGCAGGGTGATGCCTGCCTGGCTGGCGAAGTCAGAGAGGGCACTGCTGAGGTTACCGGCCGGCACCTGATAGGCACGGTTCTGCCGCGCGCCTTGCTCGGCGGCCTGCAGCGATGCCGCAGCCAGGCCGCCGCCCGCGATGATCAGACCCAGTGCGGCAGCGTGTACTGCCCGCGCCAGTGGTTGAATGCCCTGCGTCGTCGCCATGTGTTCGCCCCTGCCCTGTAAAAGTGATGTGTTTATGGGAGGGACACGCAGCTTGAGAAAAACACGACACGCATTCTGTTCACGCGTTCGCACGCGCGGTGAGGGTGACCCAGTAGGGCGTGCGGTAGAGCACGTTCACCGGTAGGGTCTGGCTCAGGGCGCGAAGAACCTGATCGGTGTCGCGCAACTGGAAGGCGCCGGAAATCAGCAGCCCGGCCACTGCCGGATCGCAGCGCAGCAGGCCAGGTCGATAGCGGCCGAGCTCGTTGATGAAGTCATCGAGGCGCATCTTTTCTGCGCGCAGCACCTGGCTCAACCAATCGAGACGATCTTTCGCCAGCACCATGGGCGGCTGCGCAGCCCGGCTGTTGACGTGCGTCTGTAAGCCGGCCGCCAGGAGCATCAGGCCCTCATCGCCCGGTGACCGCCGCGGGCGCACCCGGGCAGCGCCCTCCAGGGCGGCAAGGTAAGTGCTGTGCGGGTACTGACGCAGCACAAAGCGGCTGCCGAGCAGGGCAATTTCCGCTTCGGCGGTATCGACGATGAACGGCCGCCCGGCATGCTCATGGGGTACTTCGACGAGCATCTCGCCGGCGATGAGGCGCACGCGTCGAACATGCTCGTCATAGGCGATATCCACGGCGCTGCCGGTGTTCAGGCGAATCTGCCCGCCATCGGGCAACTGCAGGGAGCGTTGCTCCCCCGTGGCCGTGCGCTCGTCCGCCTGCCACTCGCGCCACGGCAGCCCGCGGTATGTCGCGAGGCCTACGGGGGCGGCGGCGATCAGCAACGCCAGGGTCTTGAGCACCTGCCGCCGCTCCAGGCTGCGTGGGCGCTCCAGCGCCACCCGCCCGGCACTGCCGGCAAGCTGCTGGGCTCGACCGCCAAACCTTTCGGCCAGTTGCCAGGCCCGTTCGTGATCCACGTGCCGCGCCCGCCACTCGGCGCCGGCGGCATGCTCGGCGGCGCCGGCGCTGCTGTTCTGCAAGCGTACAAACCATTGGGCCGCTTCACGGGCGATGCGGCGGTCGATGGGCGTATCACTCATGCTGCGCGCCCTGGCTGGCGAGCACGATGCACTCTTCAAAGGCCCGCGCAAGGTGGCGCTGCACCGAGCGCACGCTGAGATTGAGGCGGTTGGCGATCTCTTCCTGGGTATAACCCTCCAGCTGCGCCATCAGGAACGCCTGGCGGGCTTTGGCGGGCAACAGGGCAAGGACCTGGTCGATTTCGTCGAGGGCTTCGAGCACCAGCGCTTGTTGTTCCAGCGACGGAGCGAGGTCTTCTGGCATTTGCGCCAGCGCGGCCAGGTAGGCCTGCTCCAGCGAGCGGCGACGGTAGAAGTTGAGGGCCAGGCGATTGGCGATGGTGGCCAGATAGGCGCGCGGTGTCGTGCAGTTCAGCGGCTCGCCCGGCGCTCTGCAGAGCAGCCGCACGAACGTGTCCTGGGCCAGATCCGCCGCATCGGCGGCGCTGCCCAAGCGCTTGCGCAGCCAGCCCTGCAGCCAGCCGTGGTGGTGACTGTAGAGCTGGTCGATGGCCTGATGCCGAGGGTGGTTTGCCGAAGAAGTGTGCTGCACGGGAGGCTACAGATGTGAATGAGAATTCGTCTCATCATATCAGCATAAACTTGGCCCCGTACACGTGCAGGGTCAGCCTTCGGTATAGCAACGTCAGGCGGCCTTACTGCCGCCTGAACACGGCGCTTTTTCAGATGCCGTACTGCGCCCGATAGGCCTCGACTGCCGGCAGGTGCTGCTTGAGCTGCGGGTCGTCCGCCAGGAACTCCAGCACCTGGGTCAGCGAAACGATGCTGACCACCGGGATACCGAAGTCACGCTCCACTTCCTGGATTGCCGAAAGCTCGCCATTGCCGCGTTCTTCGCGGTTCAGGGCGATCAGTACGCCAGCGGCCTTGGCCTGCTGGGCATTGATGATCTGCATGACCTCGCGGATGGCGGTGCCGGCGGTGATCACGTCGTCGATGATCAGTACCTCACCGGCCAAGGGTGCGCCTACCAGACTGCCGCCTTCGCCGTGATCCTTGGCTTCTTTACGGTTGAAGCACCACGGCACATCGAGCTGATGCTGGTCGGCAAGGGCCACGGCGGTAGTCGCCGCCAGGGGGATACCCTTGTAAGCCGGGCCGAACAGCACATCGAAGGGGATCTTGCTGTCGACGATGGCTGCGGCGTAGCAACGCCCCAACTGCGCCAATGCAGAACCTGTGTTGAACAGGCCGGCATTGAAGAAGTACGGGCTGGTACGCCCCGATTTCAGGGTGAATTCACCGAAGCGCAGAACGCCGCGGTCGATGGCAAAACGAATGAAGTCGCGCTGATACGGCTGCATGGAAAGTCCCGGACACCACGGATTTAGCTAAATGAGTTGAGCTCGGGTATCATACACGCACGAGATTTTTGGGGCCATTTATGCGGATCATCAGTGTGAACGTAAATGGCATTCAGGCTGCGGCCGAGCGTGGATTGCTCAGCTGGCTACAAGCCCAGAATGCCGACGTCATCTGCCTTCAGGATACCCGCGCCTCGGCCTTTGAACTCGACGACCCAGCTTTCCAGCTCGATGGCTATTTCCTTTATGCCTGCGACGCGGAGGTGCCCGCCCAAGGTGGCGTGGCCCTTTACTCGCGCATGCAGCCCAAGGCAGTCATCACCGGCCTGGGCTTCGAGACAGCCGACCGTTACGGGCGTTACCTGCAAGCAGATTTCGACAAAGTCAGTATTGCCAGCCTGCTGCTGCCTTCGGGCATGAACGGCGACGAAGACTTGAACCAGAAGTTCAAGTTGATGGACGACTTCGCCAAGTACCTGGATAAACAGCGGCGCAAGCGGCGCGAGTACATCTATTGCGGCTCGTTCTACGTGGCGCAGCAGAAGCTCGACATCAAGAACTGGCGCGACAGCCAGCAAACGCCTGGCTTCCTGGCGCCGGAGCGTGCCTGGATGGACGCGATCACCGGCGAGATGGGCTACGTGGATGCCCTGCGTGAAGTCAGCCGTGAAGGCGACCAGTACAGCTGGTGGCCGGACAACGAACAGGCCGAGATGCTCAACCTGGGCTACCGGTTCGACTACCAGATCCTCACCCCGGGCCTGCGCCGCTTCGTGCGTAACGCCCGCCTGCCGCGTCAGCCGCGCTTCTCGCAGCATGCGCCGCTGATCGTGGACTATGACTGGACGTTGACCATCTGAGTTGTATTCAGATACGAAAAAGCCGACATCAATGTCGGCTTTTTCGTATCTACAGAAACAGTCAGTCGGCCAAGGCAGCCTGCTGCAGTTCGAAGATCTCGTTCATGCCCTTCTGCGCCACGGCGAGCATGGCATTCAAGTCTTCAGGCTGGAACGGCGCGCCTTCTGCGGTGCCCTGTACTTCGATGAAACCACCGGCGCTGGTCATGACCACGTTCAGGTCGGTCTCGGCGGCGGAGTCTTCCAGGTAATCCAGGTCGAGCACTGCAGCGCCCTGGTACATGCCCACGGAAACCGCAGCGATCATGTGCTTGAGCGGGTTGCCGGCCTTGAGGCCGCCACGCTTCTTGATCACCGCCAGGGCGTCGCACAGGGCGACCATGGCACCGGTGATCGACGCGGTGCGGGTGCCACCGTCGGCCTGGATCACGTCGCAGTCGATGTACAGGGTGATGTCACCCAGCTTGCTCATGTCCAGTGCGGCGCGCAGCGAGCGGCCGATCAGGCGCTGGATTTCCAGGGTGCGGCCACCCTGCTTGCCACGGCTGGCTTCGCGCTGGTTACGCTCGCCGGTGGAGCGCGGCAGCATGCCGTATTCGGCTGTCAGCCAGCCTTGGCCCTGGCCTTTGAGGAAGCGGGGAACACCATTCTCCACGCTGACCGTGCAGATGACCTTGGTGTCACCGAACTCGACCAGTACCGACCCTTCGGCGTGCTTGGTGTAGTTGCGGGTGATGCGGATCGAGCGGAGCTGATCGGCGGCGCGACCACTTGGACGTTTCATCTGGGATACCTGTACTGGGACTTGAATCTGCCGAGCATTATAGAGCTCACGGCCCCGGGAGGACATGCCTATTGTCGCTGCCCTGACGGCCTGTCGCCTTTTCCCATTGTTCATTTCCAGCTCTGTAACATGGCTGGATTGGGCGCCGAGCCCCCACTGCGCTACAATCCTGCGCCTTGCAGCCGAGAGGCTCCCCCCGTTCATTCATCTACGCGAGGTACTCCCCATGGTGCACAGCATGACCGCTTTTGCTCGTGTCGAGCGCGCCGGCAGCCAAGGCACCCTGGTCTGGGAACTGCGCTCGGTCAACCACCGCTACCTGGAACCGCACCTGCGCCTGGCCGAGGCCCTGCGCGACCTCGAAGGCGCAGTCCGTGAAGGCCTGCGCCAAGGGCTGTCGCGTGGCAAGGTGGAATGCACCTTGCGCCTCAACGAAGACAGCACCGGCAAGCCGCTCAAGGTCGACCGCGAGCGCGCGGCGCAACTAGTCGCCGCCGCCGAAGAGGTCGCAGGCCTGATCAAGCAACCGGCACCGCTGAACCCGCTGGAAGTGCTGTCGTGGCCGGGCGTACTGGTCGCTGACGCCAGCGACCCCCAGGCCCTGAACGCCGAAGCCATGGCGCTGTTCGACGAAGCGCTGGCCGAGCTCAAGGCCGGGCGCCTGCGTGAAGGCCAGGAGCTGGCCCGGCTGATCAACGAGCGCCTGGACAACATGGCCAGCGAGGTCACCACCCTGCGCGCCCTGGTGCCGCAGATGCTGGCCGCCCAGCGGCAGAAGATCCTCGACCGCTTCGGCGACATGCAGGCCGAACTCGACCCGCAGCGCCTGGAGCAAGAGATGGTGCTGCTGGCGCAGAAGAGCGACGTCGCCGAAGAGCTCGACCGCCTCAGCACCCACGTCACCGAAGTGCGTCGCGTGCTCAAGTCGGGCGGTGCAGCTGGCCGGCGCCTGGACTTCCTGATGCAGGAACTCAACCGCGAGGCCAATACCCTAGGCTCCAAGGCTTTCGACCCGCGCAGCACGCAAGCGGCGGTCAACCTCAAGGTATTGATCGAACAGATGCGTGAACAAGTACAGAACATCGAGTAAGGCCACCCCGACCATGAATCACAGCAGCGGCACCCTCTACATCGTTTCGGCACCCTCGGGTGCCGGCAAGACCAGCCTGGTCACTGCCCTGACCCAGGACGACCCGCAAATCCGCGTCTCGGTTTCGCACACCACCCGCGCCATGCGCCCGGGCGAGCAGCACGGGGTGAACTACCACTTCGTCGTGCACGAAACATTCAAGGCGCTGATCGAGCAAGGCGACTTCCTCGAGCATGCCGAGGTGTTCGGCAACTTCTACGGCACCTCGCGCAGCGCCCTGCAGCACACCCTCGACCAGGGTTACGACCTGATCCTGGAGATCGACTGGCAGGGTGCTCAGCAGGTGCGCAAACTGATGCCCGAGGCACTGTCGGTGTTCATCCTGCCGCCGAGCCAGGAAGCCCTGCGTCAGCGGCTGGATGGCCGTGGCCAGGACAGCGAAGAGATCATCGCCGGGCGCATGAAGGAGGCGGTCAGCGAGATGGAGCATTACGACGAGTACGATTACCTGATCATCAACGATGACTTCGGCGTCGCGCTGGAGGAGTTGAAGGCGGTGTTCGTTGCCAACCGGTTGCTGCTCAAGAAGCAGCAACAACGCAACGGCGCATTGCTGAAGCAGTTGGTCGGTTAGAAAACGAATGGGGCCGCTTAGCGGCCCCATTTGCTTAGTCCTGCAGTGGCAGCGTCGCCTGCTGACGCAAGGTAGCCCCCAGGAAGTACGCCGGCGCCCGCAGGCGCGACAGCATCATCAGCCCGATGCCGAGCACCGAAATGATCGCGGCAATCACGAACACCAGCCCCAACCCGCCCACATGCGAGCCGCTGCCGAAGTCTGGCGAGGCGCTGTCGATGGCGGTACGCGCGAAGATCACCGACAAGATCACCCCACCTACCAGCGGGCACAGGCCACGCATGATGAAATGGCGTAGGCTGTCGAACAGGCTGCCGCGGAAATACCAGACGCAGGCAAATGCGGTCAGCGAATAGTAGAAGCAGATCATCATGCCCAGGGCAGTGATGGTATCCGCCAGCACGTTCTCGCTCAGGGTACGCATGGTCACGTAGAACAGGCCAGCGGCAAGGCCTGCGCAGATGGTGGCGTAGCGCGGCGTTTGCGAGCGCGGGCAGACACTGGCGAACTTCTGCGGTACCGCACCGTAGTAACCCATGGCCAACAGGGTGCGCGCCGGCGCCACGAAGGTCGACTGCAGCGACGCTGCGGTGCTGGCCAGCACGGCGATGGACATCAGGATCGCCAGCGGCCCCATGACCGGGCCGGCCAGGTGAGCAAAGACGTTCTCCTGGATGCGCGGGTTGTTCAGGCCCAGGCCCGTTTCGCTGATACCGGCAAACTGCAGTGTGGCGATGGCGGTGAACAGGTACAGGCCGAGGATCAACATCACCGTCCAGGTGGCGGCCTTGCCCGGCACCTCTTCGCTGCCTACCGACTCTTCGCTGACGGTCAGGCACGTGTCCCAGCCCCAGAAGATGAAGATCGACAACGACAGCCCTGCGGCAAACGCCGAGAACGACTCGACGCCGAACGGATTGAACCAGGCGAAATCGAACGCCAGCGGTGGCGGCGCGGTGGTGCCCCCGAAGGCAGCGAAGGCAAACCCGATCAGCACCAGTAACTGCAGGGCCACCAGGCCATACTGCACCGTCATGGTGGTGGCTATGCCGCGACAACAGATCCACACCGCCAGGGCAATGAACACGCAGCAAGTGGCGATATTGATCAGCAGGTTGTCTGCCAAGGCAGCCAGGCCATGGTTGCCCGTGATCTGACCGAGGAACAGATAGAAGAAATCGACCGCCACGCCCGCCAGGTTCGACAGCACGATGGTGGTGGCGACCACCAGCCCCCAGCCACCGATCCAGCCGATCATCGGGCCGAAGGCACGCGCCGACCAGGTGAACGAAGTGCCGCTGTCCGGCTCTGCCGAGTTCAACTCGCGATAGCCGAGGGCGACCAGCAGCATCGGCAGGAAGCCGACGATGAATACCGCTGGCAGGTGGGCACCCACCTCTCGCACGGTAGGGCCAAGCGCGCCGGTCAGGGTATAGACCGGGGCGATGGTGGAAATGCCCAGCACCACGCTGGCCAGCAAGCCCAGGCGACCTTTGGCCAAGCCCTTGCTGCGCTGGGTGTTGCCCGCGTCGGCCGCCACATCGGGTGGGCGGCCGGCTTCTGTGTAATCGCTCATGAGTATTTGCCGTAAATTTTGGAATTGTTTTCACAGGCCTTGCGCGCAAGGCCCGCTTTCACTCATTGAAAGCTTGCAGCGGGGGTGAGTCATCCGAGACTTTCGGCTGACGTCAGCATGCCTTGTGGCGCACACCCTCCCGTGCAGCATGGGCAATACAGGCCTCGCGAAACGCCTGGAAAAGGCGCAGGGAGACCGGGTTTTCGGCGAAACGCCATTCAGGGTGCCACTGCACACCAAGCACGAAGCCCGGCGCATCCGGCATCGACACCGCTTCGATCAGGCCATCCGGGGCCCGTGCCTCGACGCGCAGCCCGGGGGCCAGGCGATCGATGCCCTGGCTGTGCAACGAGTTGACCTCGAATTGCGCAGCCAGGCCCAGGCGCTCGAACAACCCGCCAGGCTCGATGCCGACAGGGTGACGAGGGCCGTATTGCACCTCCAGGGGTGCGTCCTCAGGTTCGCGGTGGTCGAGGTAGCCAGGCAGCGCTTGCACACGCTGGTGCAGGGTGCCGCCAAGGGCCACGTTCAATTCCTGGAAACCACGGCAGATGCAAAACACCGGCACACCGGCGGCAATCGCTGCCTGCAGCAGCGGCAAGGTCAGGCGATCGCGCGCGCGATCATGCCGGGTACCCTCCGCGCTGGGGGCGCCATTGTAATGATGCGGCTCGATATTTGAAGGCGAGCCGGTAAAAAGAATGCCGTCGAGCCGGGCCAGCAACCCAGGGGTATCACTGCCCCCGTCGCGAGCCGGCAGAATCACCGGCAGCCCGGCAAAGCCGGCCGCCTCGACATACTTGTCGCCCACCGTGTGCGACGAGTTCTTCCCCACCTGCTGGCGGCAGGCGCTGATACCGATCAAAGGGACCGCATTTGCGCTCATGGGCTTACACCGTGTGCAGGTACCAGTTGTACTCGAGGTCGGAGATCGACACTTCAAACTCTGCCAGCTCGCTTTCCTTGCAGGCGACGAAGATATCGATGTAGTCCGGGCTGATGTATTGGTTGAGCACTTCGCTGTCATCCAGCGCACGCAGGGCATCGCGCAGGTTGTTCGGCAGCGTCTGCTCCAGCTGCTCGTACGAATTGCCCTCGATCGGCTCGCCCGGCTCGACCTTGTTGGTCAGGCCGTGGTGAATGCCGGCGAGAATGGCCGCGAGCATCAGGTACGGGTTGGCGTCGGCACCGGCCACGCGGTGCTCGATGCGCACGTTTTCGCTGCTGTCGGTCGGCACACGAACCGCCACGGTGCGGTTGTCCAGGCCCCAGCTTGGCGCATTGGGGACGTAGAACTGCGCGCCGAAGCGGCGGTAGGAGTTGACGTTCGGGCAGAGGAAGGCCATCGACGCCGGCATCGTCTCCAGCACGCCACCGATGGCGTGGCGCAGCTCGTCGCTTTGCAGCGGGTCGGTGTTGGCGAAGATGTTCTTGCCGGTTTTCTTGTCCAGCAGCGAGATATGCACGTGCAGGCCGTTGCCCGCCTGCCCTGGGTAGGGCTTGGCCATGAAGGTGGTGTCCATTTCATGGTCGTAGGCAACGTTCTTGATCAGGCGCTTGAGCAGGATCGCGTAGTCGCAGGCCTTCAGCGGGTCGGCAACGTGGTGCAGGTTGACCTCGAACTGCGCCGGGGCGCTTTCCTTGACGATGGCGTCGGCAGGCAGGTCCTGCTCCTTGGCCGCTTCGAGCATGTCTTGCAGGCAGTCGGCATATTCGTCGAGGTCGTCGATCAGGTACACCTGGGTCGACTGCGGGCGCTTGCCGGAAATCGGCGAGCGCGGCGGCTGTGGGCGGCCGTTGAGGTTGTCCTGGTCGATCAGGTAGAACTCGAGTTCGAATGCGGCACAGATATCCAGGCCCAGGTCATCGAACTTGCTCACCACCTGGCGCAGCACTTCGCGCGGGTCGGCGAAGAACGGCTGGCCTTCGATTTCGTGCATGGTCATCAGCAACTGCGCGGTGGGGCGTTTCTGCCACGGCTCGTTGCACAGCGAGCCGGGGATGGGGTAACAGATGCGGTCGGCATCGCCGATATCCAGGCCCAGGCCCGTGCTTTCAACGGTCGAGCCGTTGATGTCGAGGGCAAACAGGGACGCCGGCAGGTTGATGCCTTTCTCGTACACCTTGTGCAGGCTGGCCCGCTCGATGCGCTTGCCACGTACCACGCCGTTCATGTCGGAGATCAGCAGATCGACGTACTGAGTGTCTGGATGGGCCTGGAGGAAGTCTTTCATCTCGCTGGAAGAACTGGCGCACGGAGTGACCGACGTCATGGTGTACATCCTTTGATTTGCTGCGGCGATGTGGGGATACGGCTGGCGCCTCACGGGCGACGATGGTTGCAGCTGTTGTTTTTTTCACTTTCCCATCGTGGGGATTGGTTGCCCGACCGGGCGCATTGATTCCCAGGGGCGGTTCCACTATAAAATGGCCTCAACGCAACAGACATTGGCATTTCGGCAAGCAGAGCGTGCACCAATGCAATATCAGATTACCCATGCCGACCTCTCCCTGGTCCTGGCCCTGGAACGTGGCCGCTCCCTGGCAAAGGCTGCCGAACTGCTCAAAGTCGATGTTTCGACGGTGTTCCGTTCGATCCGCCGGCTGGAGTCGGCACTGGGCACGGCACTGTTCGTCAAGAGCCGTAAAGGCTACCTGCCGACCGACACGGCGCAGGCCTTGGCGGAGCAGGCCGAGCGCGCCGAGCAGGCGCTGGAGGCCGCACGCATCGCCATGACCAGTGGCGAGCAGGTAGTCAGCGGTACCGTTCGTCTGACGTGCACCGAGGCAGTGATGCACAGCCTGCTGTTGCCGGCATTGGCCGAATTCATGCCCAACTACCCGGCCTTGTCGCTGGAAATGGGCACTTCCAATACCTTCGCCAACCTCAGCCGGCGCGATGCCGACATTGCCCTGCGCCTGACCAACACGCCACCGGAGCATCTGGTCGGCCGCTGCCTGGGTTCGACTTCCTATGTGATCTGCGGCCAGCCGCAGTGGCGCGAGCGCCTGAACGAGGCGGCCAACAGCGTGCCGTGGATCGCACCGGACGATTCGATGCAGGACCACCCCACCGTGGTCTGGCGCAACCAGCAATACCCCGGGCTGAGCCCGCGTTACCAGTGCAGCGGCATGTCGACCATCGCGCAGCTGGTCAGCACCGGGTTGGGCGTGGCGGCGTTACCCGATTACATGGTGCACGCCTTGCCAGGCGTCGATGCGCTGAGCGGGCCGCTGGCCGGTTGCGACACCCAGCTGTGGCTGCTGACCCGGCCCGATTGCCGGGCATTGCGCTCGGTGCAGACGCTGTTCGAAGAACTGACCCCACGGTTGCGCGGCGCGATGTTGTGAGATACAAGATCAGGGTGTCTGTTGCGGCCCTTTGGCGGGCAAAGCCGTTACCACAGGGAGCGCTATGATCCGCACCCGGCAAAACATCGCTTCCCTATTGGCTGGTGATTTTTTAAACTATTGAGTCCGCCTGCCCAAATTGGGCTGCACGCCTACCGCATTTGCTACTGAGGAAGACCATGGCCCGCGTAACTGTTGAAGACTGCCTGGAACACGTGGATAACCGTTTTGAGCTGGTCATGCTCTCGACCAAGCGCGCCCGTCAGCTGGCGACCGGCGGCAAAGAGCCACGCGTAGCGTGGGAAAACGACAAGCCGACCGTTGTTGCCCTGCGTGAAATCGCCGAAGGCATCGTCACCAACGAGTTCATCGCCGCTGAAGAGATCGTCACCGAGGATCCGGTCTTCGCCGCGTTCGAGGACGAGTCCAACGAGGCTGTCTGATTGATGCCAGGTCGACGTCGCGCGGCACAAGGCCCTCTTCCTCTGCAAGAGGTGAACCCATGCCGGGTATAGAAGCCTTAGCCGAACGGCTGTCGACCTACCTGGGCCCCGAACAGGTCAACCTGGTTCGTCGCGCCTATTTCTACGCCGAACAGGCCCACGATGGGCAGCGCCGCCGCAGCGGCGAGCCCTACGTGACCCACCCGCTGGCCGTGGCCAGCATCCTCGCCGACATGCACATGGACCATCAGAGCCTGATGGCGGCCATGCTGCACGATGTGATCGAAGACACCGGCATCGCCAAGGAAGCCCTCAGCCAGCAGTTTGGCGAGACGGTCGCCGAGCTGGTCGATGGGGTCAGCAAGCTGACCCAGATGAACTTCGAGACCAAAGCCGAGGCGCAGGCCGAGAACTTCCAGAAGATGGCCATGGCCATGGCCCGCGATATCCGCGTGATCCTGGTCAAGCTGGCCGACCGCCTGCACAACATGCGCACGCTGGAAGTGCTGTCTGGCGAAAAACGCCGACGCATCGCCAAGGAAACCCTCGAAATCTACGCGCCCATCGCCAACCGGCTGGGCATGCACACCGTGCGCGTCGAATTCGAAGACCTCGGCTTCAAGGCCATGCACCCGATGCGCTCGTCGCTGATCCACCGGGCGGTCAAGAGCGCCCGCGGCAACCGCAAAGAGATCGTCGCCAAGATCGAACAGTCGCTGGCCAACTGCCTGGCCGCTGACGGTATCGAGGGCGAGGTCAGCGGCCGGCAAAAACACCTTTATGGCATCTACAAGAAGATGCGCGGCAAGCGCCGCGCCTTCAACGAGATCATGGACGTGTACGCCTTCCGCATCATCGTCGACAAGGTCGACACCTGCTACCGCGTGCTCGGCGCCGTGCACAACCTGTACAAACCGCTGCCCGGTCGCTTCAAGGACTACATCGCGATCCCCAAGGCGAACGGCTATCAGTCGTTGCACACCACGCTGTTCGGCATGCATGGCGTGCCCATCGAAATCCAGATCCGCACCCGCGAGATGGAAGAGATGGCCAACAACGGCATCGCCGCGCACTGGCTGTACAAGTCCAACGACGACGAACAGCCCAAAGGCAGCCACGCCCGTGCCCGTCAGTGGGTCAAGGGTATCCTCGAGCTGCAGCAGCGTGCGGGCAACTCGCTGGAATTCATCGAGAGCGTGAAGATCGACCTGTTCCCGGACGAGGTCTACGTGTTCACGCCAAAAGGCCGCATCATGGAGCTGCCCAAAGGCTCCACGGCCGTCGACTTTGCCTACGCGGTACACACCGACGTTGGCAACAGTTGCATCGCCTGCCGCATCAACCGCCGCCTGGCGCCACTGTCGGAGCCCCTGCAGAGCGGCTCGACGGTAGAAATCGTCAGCGCGCCGGGCGCCCGGCCGAACCCGGCCTGGCTCAACTTCGTGGTCACCGGCAAGGCGCGCACGCACATCCGCCACGCGCTCAAGCAACAGCGCCGCTCCGAGTCCATCAGCCTCGGCGAGCGCTTGCTGAACAAGGTACTGACCGGTTTCGACAGCAGCCTCGAAAAAATCCCCCAGGAGCGCATTCAGGCGATTCTCGCCGAATACCGCCTGGAGCTGATCGAAGACCTGCTCGAAGACATCGGCCTGGGCAACCGCATGGCCTATGTAGTCGCCCGCCGCCTGCTGTCGGCCGAAGGCGAGCAACTGCCGGCGCCGGAAGGCCCGCTGGCGATTCGCGGCACCGAAGGCCTGGTACTCAGCTACGCCAAGTGCTGCACGCCGATCCCTGGTGACCCGATTGTCGGCCACCTGTCGGCGGGCAAAGGCATGGTCGTGCACCTGGAGAACTGCCGCAACATCAGTGAAATTCGCCACAACCCGGAGAAGTGCGTGCAGCTTTCCTGGGCCAAGGACATCGCGGGCGAATTCAACGTCGAGCTGCGCGTCGAGCTGGAGCACCAACGCGGCCTGATCGCCCTGCTGGCCAGCAGCGTCAATGCCGCCGACGGCAATATCGAGAAGATCAGCATGGACGAACGCGACGGCCGTATCAGCGTGGTCCAACTGGTGGTCAGCGTGCACGACCGCGTGCACCTGGCGCGTGTGATCAAGAAGCTGCGTACCTTGACCGGTGTGGTCCGCATCACCCGCATGCGTACGTAGTCCGCCAACCGCAAGGAGTCATCATGAGCAAGTCCGTCATTACCAGCGACAAAGCCCCCGCCGCTATCGGTACCTACTCGCAAGCGATCAAGGCCGGCAACACCGTCTACATGTCGGGCCAGATCCCGCTGGACCCAAAAACCATGGAACTGGTCGAAGGCTTCGAAGCCCAGACCGTTCAGGTCTTCGAGAACCTCAAGGCCGTGGCTGAAGCCGCTGGCGGTTCGTTCAAGGACATCGTCAAGCTGAACATCTTCCTCACCGACCTGAGCCACTTCGCCAAGGTCAACGAGGTGATGGGCCGCTACTTCGAACAGCCTTACCCAGCCCGCGCCGCGATTGGCGTTGCCGCGCTGCCGAAAGGCTCGCAGGTCGAGATGGACGCGATCCTGGTCATCGAGTGATGCCCCCGGTGACGGGCGCTCTGCCCGTCACGCTCTCTCCCCCAAGGTTACCCACCATGCGTCAAGCACTGCCCCTCGCGCTGGCAGCCCTGCTTTTGAGCGGTTGCGCCAGTCATAAACCCGAAGACTTCAACGGCACCTGGATCAACCAGGATGCCATCAAAGCCGCCGTCAAGGGTGGCAGCCTGCGCCAGGCCCTGAATGAGCATGGCCCGGTGTTCGAGTGGAAACTCGATATTGCCGACCAGCAGGCCAGCTTCAGCAATGGTTTCGAGGCCGCCGATGGCCAGCTGAGCGCCACTGAAAAGCAGTGGCAGGCCAGCTTCCAGGGCGGGCAGACCGAGCAGCTTGAGCTGGACGGTGACGAGCTGAAAACCACTGACCAATCCGGTGCCAAGCAGACCTTCGTGCGCGCCAAGCAGCCGGGCAATGCGCCCCTGGGGGGCAGCTTCGAGAAGGCGCTTTATCAGGCTTACCTGGGCGGCGACTGGAAGATCGTCGAAGGCCAGGGCCAAGGTAGCGTGGTGCGTTTCGCCGATAACGGCGGCGTGACCGGCCTGCCCGGCCCGGACCGTTTCGCCCTGTGCCTGGCGGGCGATTGCGCGACCATGGGTGGCAGCAACGACAGCCTGTGGCTGGAGCGCAAGCAACGTGGTGCGCCGTTCATTCTCAAGCGTGATGGCGACAAGCTGGAGATTTTCCAGGCGGTGAACCGTGCACAGCCGGACGAGATGCCTGCATTGGCAGCCGGTTCTCGTCAGTGGGTGCTTGAGAAGAACTGAAGCCATTCGCGGCCCTGCCGGCCGCGGACCGGTCGGAAAGGGCCGCGAAGCGGCCCCAGGCCGTCAGCCTTTCCCTTGCAGAATGGCCGCATACCCTTCCTTGTAGCTCGGATATGCCGGCACCCAGCCCAATGCCCGCACGCGGGCATTGCTGCAGCGCTTGCTGCCGGTACGGCGCACACGCTGCTCATCCGACCACTCGGTAACCCCCATGTACCCGCGCAACCAGGCCACCACATCGGCCAACGGCGCCGGGTCGTCATCGACACCTATATAGCAATCGTCCAGCGCCACGCCGTCGGCATCCGCCTGCAGCAGGAAGGCCAGCAGGCTGGCTGCATCCTCGGCATGGATGCGGTTGCCATACAGCGGCGGCTGCTCGGCCACGCGATACCCCTGGCGTACCTGGCTCAACAGCCACTCACGGCCCGGCCCGTAGATACCGGTCAAACGCACCACGCTTGCCGGGATACCACTGGCCAGCGCCAGGCGCTCGGCTTCAAGCATTACGCGCCCGGAGTACCCTTCAGGCTCAGTGGCCGCCGTCTCATCGATCCACTCACCCTCTTGTTGCGCAAACACGCTGCTGCTGGACACGAACAACAGCCGTCGCGGGTGCTGCCCACGCGCTGCTAGCCATGCCAGCACATGGCGCAGGCCGTCGACATAGGCGGCCTGATACCCCGCCTCATCGTGCTGGCTGGCCGCCACGCAATACACCAGATAATCCGGCGCACGCTGCGGCCACGCTGCGGGGATGGCCGCATCGGACAGGTCGGCAGCCACCGGCACAACGCCCTCGGGCAGTTGCGCGATCGAGCGGCGCAAGCCGCTCACCTGCCAGCCACGGGCAAGCAATTGCCGGGCAAGCCGGCCACCTACATCACCACAACCTACGACCATTACGGACAGGTCCAACATCTCAAAACTCCCTAGACCAGTGGATCAAACCAGCCACGCTACACGATGGGCGGCTAGACGATAGGCGAAAAAAGCAACGAGATTACTTTTGTTAACAAGAATTACTTGCAATAATGGCGCCCCTATCTGTTCTCGGCCGCTCTCGAGGCCTTGGAGAACGTTCACTCTTTTTCTTCATCAGGTCCGGCTAGCATGACACGTACTCAACCCTCCGCTTCGCCAACCCCGTCGCGCGCCTGGCGTGCCATCGCCGCGCTGATGTTCAGCCTGGTGCTGGCCCCAGTGGCCATGGCCGATGAGCCAACCGCCAACGCCAGCACACCTGCTGCCGCTGCCGCCCCCGCTACTCCCGCCGCCGCCCCGGCCCCGGCCGCTGATGGCTCGGCGCCCGTTGCCGACGCGCCTGCCGCAGCCCCGGTCGATGCACCGGTCGCCGTAGACCCGGGCGTCGAAGCACTGGTCGAGGATACTACCCTGGGCATGGCCCACGACCTGTCGCCATGGGGCATGTACAAGAACGCCGACATCGTGGTGAAGATCGTCATGATCGGCCTGGCCATCGCCTCGATCATCACTTGGACCATCTGGATCGCCAAAGGCTTCGAGCTGATGGGCGCCAAGCGTCGTCTGCGCGGCGAAATCGCACAGCTGAAGAAGTCCGCCAGCCTCAAGGAGGCCAGCGAGGTCTCCAACAAGGAAGGCACCCTGGCCCACACCCTCGTCCACGATGCCCTCGAAGAAATGCGCCTGTCGGCCAACACGCGTGAAAAAGAAGGCATCAAGGAACGCGTCGCCTTTCGCCTGGAGCGCCTGGTCGCCGCCAGCGGCCGCAACATGAGCAGCGGCACCGGCGTACTGGCGACCATCGGTTCCACCGCACCCTTCGTCGGTCTTTTCGGCACCGTATGGGGCATCATGAACAGCTTCATCGGCATCGCCAAGACCCAGACCACCAACCTGGCAGTCGTTGCCCCCGGCATCGCCGAAGCCCTGCTGGCAACAGCCCTGGGCCTGGTTGCGGCAATCCCGGCCGTGGTCATCTACAACGTCTTCGCCCGCTCCATTGCCGGCTACAAGGCTCAGGTGTCCGACGCTTCTGCCCAGGTGCTGCTGCTGGTCAGCCGTGACCTGGACCACCAAGGCAGCGAGCGCGCCGCCCCGCACATGGTGAAAGTGGGGTAAGCCATGGGCCTGCATCTCAACGAAGGTGGCGACGACCTCGCCGAAAACCACGAAATCAACGTTACGCCGTTCATCGACGTCATGTTGGTACTGCTGATCATCTTCATGGTGGCGGCGCCCTTGGCAACGGTCGACATCAAGGTCGACCTGCCAGCCTCGACCGCCAAGCCGGCGCCGAGGCCCGAGAAACCCGTGTTCGTCAGCGTCAAGGCCGACCAGAAGCTGTATGTCGGCGACGATCAGGTACCTGCACCCGCGCAACTTGGCGCGATGCTCGACGCCAAGACCAAGGGCGACAAGGAAACGACCATCTTCTTCCAGGCCGACAAGGGCGTGGATTACGGTGACCTGATGGAAGTGATGAACAACATGCGCGCGGCCGGCTACCTCAAAGTCGGTCTGGTAGGTCTCGAGACGGCAGCCAAGAAATGACGAAGACGCGGCACAATCTGGCGCGTTACAGCGGCAGCCTGGCACTTGTGCTGGGTGTCCATGCCGTCGCTGTGCTGCTCACGCTCAACTGGTCGGTGCCTCAGGCCATCGAGCTGCCGCCGGCAGCGATGATGGTCGAGCTGGCACCGTTGCCGGAGCCTGCGCCACCACCTCCTCCCAAAGCCGCCCCACAGCCGCCGGCACCGGTCGAAGAACTGCCGTTGCCCAAGCTGGTGGAAGCGCCTAAACCCAAGATCGCCATCGCCAAGCCGCCCAAGCCGAAGGCCAAGCCACAGCCGCCCAAGCCTGAGAAAAAGCCTGAGCCGCCGAAGGAAGCACCTCCGACCGAGGAGGTGGTGGATGCACCGCCAAGCAATACGCCGCCCCAGAAGTCCGCAGCACCGGCACCGAGCATCGCGTCCAACAGCAACGCCCTGCCTACCTGGCAGAGTGACCTGCTGCGCCACCTGGCCAAGTACAAGCGCTATCCGGAAGACGCGCGTCGTCGCGGCCTGCAGGGCATCAACCGCCTGCGTTTCGTGGTCGATGCCGAAGGCAAGGTAGTGTCGTACGCCATGGCGGGTGGTTCGGGGAGTGCAGCACTGGACCGCGCAACGCTGGAGATGATCCGTCGCGCCGGCACGGTACCCAAGCCGCCACCGGAGTTGCTGAACAACGGCACGATCGAAGTCGTGGCGCCGTTCGTCTACTCGCTGGACCGCCGCTGAGACTTTTGTTTCTGTCACAAATCGGCAAGTCTGATAACGTGCGTCTATCGATTGCAGCCGCTATGCTGGGCTCGCAACTTCATGGACGCACGTTATGACCCTCACAGAATTACGCTACATCGTCACACTCGCCCAGGAACAGCATTTCGGCCACGCGGCCGAACGTTGCCACGTGAGCCAGCCGACCCTGTCGGTCGGTGTGAAGAAGCTCGAGGACGAGCTTGGCGTGCTGATCTTCGAGCGCAGCAAGAGCGCGGTTCGCCTGACCCCGGTCGGTGAAAGCATCGTTGCCCAGGCGCAGAAGGTACTGGAACAGGCCCAGGGCATCCGTGAGCTGGCCCAGGCCGGCAAGAACCAGCTGACCGCCCCGCTCAAGGTCGGTGCCATCTATACCGTCGGCCCTTATCTCTTCCCGCACCTGATCCCGCAATTGCACCGCGTGGCACCACAGATGCCGCTGTACATCGAAGAGAACTTCACCCACGTACTGCGCGAAAAGCTGCGCAACGGCGAACTGGACGCGGTGATCATCGCCCTGCCGTTCAACGAAGCCGACGTGCTGACCCTGCCGCTGTACGATGAGCCATTCTGCGCCTTGATGCCCGCCGATCACCCGTGGACGGCGAAAAAAACCATCGATACCGCCATGCTCAACGACAAGAGCCTGCTGCTGCTGGGCGAAGGCCACTGTTTCCGCGACCAGGTCCTGGAAGCCTGCCCGACCCTGAACAAGGGCGGTGAAGGCGCCCGGCACACCACGGTGGAGTCGAGCTCGCTGGAAACCATTCGCCACATGGTTGCCTCGGGCCTTGGCGTCTCGATCCTGCCGCTGTCGGCTGTGCACAGCCACCACTACGCGCCGGGCGTCATCGAAGTGCGCCCACTGACTGCACCGGCACCGTTCCGTACCGTAGCCATTGCCTGGCGTGCCAGCTTCCCGCGGCCCAAGGCAATCGAGATCCTCGCCGACTCGATCCGCCTCTGCTCGGTCGCCAAACCCTCTGCGGAACAGCCGGCCTGAGTCATGAGTGAGCTGTCGAAGGTCCCGGTCACGGTGCTCAAGGGCGTGGGCGATGCCATGGCGGAAAAACTCGCCAAGGTCGGCCTGGAGAACCTGCAGGACCTATTGTTCCACTTGCCGCTGCGCTACCAGGACCGCACCCGCGTGGTGCCCATCGGCGCCCTGCGCCCAGGCCAGGACGCGGTCATCGAAGGGGTGGTCAGTGGCGCTGACGTGACCATGGGCAAGCGCCGCAGCCTGGTGGTGCGCCTGGGTGATGGCAGCGGAGTGCTGAGCCTGCGCTTCTATCACTTCAGCAACGCGCAGAAAGAAGGCCTGAAACGCGGCACGCACCTGCGCTGCTATGGCGAAGCACGCCCTGGCGCCTCTGGCCTGGAGATTTATCACCCGGAGTACCGGGCGCTGAACGGCGACGAGCCTCCACCCCCGGTAGAACAGACCCTGACGCCGATCTACCCGACCACCGAAGGCCTTACCCAGCAACGTCTGCGCCTGCTCTGCCAACAGAGCCTGGGCATGCTTGGCCCGCGCAGCCTGCCAGACTGGCTGCCCGATGAGCTGGCCCGGGACTACCAGCTGGCACCGCTGGACGACGCCATCCGTTATCTGCACAACCCGCCGGCCGATGCCGACCTCGACGAGCTTGCCGAAGGCCAGCATTGGGCTCAGCACCGCCTGGCCTTCGAGGAACTGCTGACCCATCAGCTGTCGCAGCAACGGCTGCGCGAGAGCCTGCGCAGCCTGCGTGCCCCCGTGCTACCCAAGGCCAGCCGGTTGCCGGCGCAGTACCTGGCCAACCTGGGTTTCAAGCCGACCGGTGCCCAGCAGCGTGTGGCCAACGAAATTGCCTACGACCTTGCCCAGGCCGAGCCGATGATGCGCCTGGTACAGGGCGATGTCGGTGCCGGCAAGACGGTGGTCGCTGCACTGGCGGCGCTGCAAGCGCTGGAGGCCGGTTACCAGGTGGCGTTGATGGCGCCCACCGAGATCCTCGCCGAACAGCACTACATCACCTTCAAGCGCTGGCTCGAACCGCTGGGCATCGAGGTGGCATGGCTGGCTGGCAAGCTCAAAGGCAAGGCCCGCGCCAGTTCACTGGAGCAGATCGCCAACGGCGCACCGATGGTGGTGGGCACCCATGCGCTGTTTCAGGAAGAGGTCAAATTCAAGCACCTGGCCCTGGCGATCATCGATGAACAGCACCGATTCGGCGTGCAGCAACGCCTGGCCCTGCGCAAGAAAGGCGTGGCCGGCGAGCTTTGCCCGCACCAGCTGATCATGACCGCCACGCCGATCCCGCGGACCTTGGCGATGAGCGCCTACGCCGACCTCGATACCTCGGTCCTCGACGAGTTGCCACCCGGGCGTACCCCCGTTAACACCGTGCTGGTGGCCGACAGCCGCCGCTTCGAGGTGGTCGAGCGGGTACGCGCCGCCTGTGCCGAAGGGCGCCAGGCCTACTGGGTGTGCACCTTGATCGAAGAATCCGAAGAACTCACCTGCCAGGCGGCCGAGAGCACCTATGAGGAGCTTGGCAGCGCCCTGGGCGAGCTGCGGGTCGGCCTTATCCACGGGCGCATGAAGCCTGCGGAAAAGGCCGAGATCATGGCGCAGTTCAAGGCCGCAGAGCTGCAGCTGCTGATCGCGACCACGGTCATCGAGGTGGGCGTGGACGTGCCCAATGCCAGCCTGATGATCATCGAGAACCCCGAGCGCCTGGGCCTGGCCCAGCTCCACCAGCTACGCGGCCGGGTAGGCCGGGGCAGCGCTGCAAGCCATTGCGTGTTGCTGTATCACCCGCCGCTGTCGCAGATCGGCCGCGAACGCCTGGGGATCATGCGCGAAACCAACGATGGCTTCATCATCGCCGAAAAAGACCTGGAACTGCGCGGCCCTGGCGAGATGCTGGGGACCCGCCAGACCGGTCTGCTACAGTTCAAGGTCGCTGACCTGATGCGCGATGCAGACCTGCTGCCGGCCGTGCGTGATGCCGCCCAAGCCCTGATCGCGCGCTGGCCGGACCACGTCAGCCCGCTGCTTGACCGCTGGCTGCGCCATGGCCAGCAATATGGCCAAGTGTGACGCCAGTCCCAGAATGGATCCAGATTTGCGGCGGGACTGGTTATACTTCGCGTTTAAAAGAACGAGTGGATACGGACCATGACTGAAGTTGCCCTGGACACCGCAACCCCACACGCCCCCTCTGTCATCAGGCTGCTGCTCGATAAGGTGGGCGTCACCTACCGCGAAGTGGTCGAGCATGCGCAATTGCCCGCCGCCTCGCGGGTGCAGGCGGTCTTGCTCGACGACGAAATCGGCGCCCTGATGGTGTTGTTCCCACAGAGCCAGCTGCTTGACCTCAATCGGCTGGGCGAGCTGACCGGTCGCAAGCTGACGGCGGTATCGGTGCCACGGCTCAAGCAGATGCTCGACAAGCACCACCTCAAGCGCCTGCCGGGCATTCCGGCGCTGACCAGCTCGCCGTGCCAATACGAAAAAAGCCTGCTCGACTGCGAGACCGTGCTGATTCAGTCCGGTGAAGCCGGCCTGCTGCTGGAGATCGACCGCGCGAACTTCAAGCGCATGCTCACCAAGGCCAGCGCCAGCAGCTTTGGCCAGGAGGTCAAGGCCATCAGCCCTAACCTCGACCGGCCGCATGACGACCCTCACGAGATCAGCCAGGCCGTCCAGGCCTTCACAGCACGCCGTATCCAGAAGCGCCTTGAAGAAACCATCGAAATCCCGCCCTTGGCCGACACCGCGCAGAAGATCATCAAGCTGCGCGTAGACCCCAACGCCAGCATCGATGACATTACCGGCGTGGTCGAGACCGACCCGGCACTGGCTGCCCAGGTAGTGAGTTGGGCGGCATCGCCCTACTACGCCTCACCCGGCAAGATCCGCTCGGTGGAAGACGCCATCGTGCGCGTGCTGGGCTTCGATCTGGTGATCAACCTGGCCCTTGGGCTAGCCCTGGGCAAGACCCTGAGCCTGCCCAAAGACCACCCGCAGCAAGCCACACCGTACTGGCAACAGTCGATCTACACCGCAGCCATCATCGAGGGCCTGACCCGCGCCATGCCGCGGGCAGAACGCCCCGAAGCTGGCCTGACCTACCTGGCCGGGCTGCTGCACAACTTTGGCTACCTGCTGCTGGCGCATGTGTTCCCGCCCCACTTCTCGCTGATCTGCCGCCATTTGGAGGTCAACCCGCACCTGTGCCACACCTACGTGGAACAACACCTGCTGGGTATCAACCGTGAACAGATCGGCGCCTGGCTGATGAAGCTGTGGGACATGCCCGAAGAGCTCTCGACTGCGCTGCGCTTCCAGCACGACCCGTCCTATGACGGCGACTACGCGGCATTCCCCAACCTGGTATGCCTGGCGACGCGCCTGCTGCGTTCGCGCGGCATTGGCTCGGGGCCACAGGAGGAAGTACCCGATGAGCTGCTGGAGCGGCTGGGGGTAACGCGGGAAAAGGCCGAGGATGTGGTGAACAAGGTGCTGGAGGCAGAGACTTTGCTGCGCGAACTGGCTTCGCAGTTCCACGCCCCGCATTGATGCATATTGGCCCTGTGTGGGCGGGTTAACCCGCCCACACAGTACATGCGACCTCAGCGCTTCTTCTTCGGCTTCAGGTATTTCATCAAGCCCTGGAACCACATCACCAGCGCCGGATTGCCTTTGATCTGGATGTTCTTGTCCTGAATCCCCTGCATGAAGGCCAGCTGCTTGTTGCCCGCCTGCAGCGTGGCGAACCCGTAAGCGGCATCCTTGAAGGCAATGGCGAAAGCCGGCTGTGGGTGTACGCCACCTTTGCTGCTGATGCGTTCGTCACTGACGATGAAGTGCCGGGCGATTTTGCCGTCCAGAGTCTGCATCTGGAAAACCAGGTCCTTGTCCTTGAGCTGCTGCTTGAACGCCGGGTTGTTACGGCTGGCCCTGGCCATCAACAGCCCCATGGCCCAGAGAAGAAAGCGGAACTTCATCAACGCGCCTCGAATAAAAAATGACTGAGTCGCGCAGTTTATCCTCTTCTCGAACGATTTACGCAAGTTCGCAACATATCCCCACACAAAGCACAACGGGCACCCTAGGGCGCCCGTTTGGCTGACACTGGGGGTTGTCAGGTGTGGATCATTTGACTTTCTTGGCCGGCTTGGCAGTCGTGTTGACGCTGTCGCGCAGGTTTTTGCCAGGCTTGAAGGCTACCGTGTTGCTGGCCTTGATCTTTACCGGCTCGCCGGTCTGTGGGTTCTTGCCGGTACGCGCGCCGCGGTGACGTTTTTCAAAGGTGCCGAAACCGACCAGGGTTACGGTGTCCTTGTCCAGGGCACCCGTGATGCTGTCGAGAATCGCATTCAGCACCACGTTGGCCTTTTCCTTGGTCAGATCGGCCTTATCGGCGATGACAGCGGCGAGTTCTGGTTTGCGCATGGTAAAGCCTCTTTGACGGGATTTTTTGTTGTTATGCCGTGCTGCCTCTGGGGGCAGCGCTCAAGGCACCGCAGGCTCTAATCTGCGGCAGACGGAAGTGAGAATGGCACGCCCACCGAGGCCGCGCCAGTATCTGGGCGGCCATTGTGTGGGCAACAACAGGGTAAATCCGACAGAACGACGTCTATTTAGGCCATTACAGGCGGTAACTGGCGATTCAGGGCCAGCTTCTCCATGACTGCCGCACCGGTCAGGGCATAGCCCAGCAGCGTGCCGTCGGCATCGTGGCACAGCACCTTGAGGTCACTGCCCTGCCCTTGCACCTGCCAATTGCCTTCACGCCCTTGCGGTGGCGGCGAGACAACCAGCGGGCACGCCGGGGTCTTCACGGTGATCGGCATCGGGCCGTAGCTGACGGCCGTGGGGTTGCCCGCCAGGGTCTGCGCCAAGGCCCGGGCACAGCTCATCAGCGGCATGACATAAAGCAGGTTGATGCCATCGACCTCGGCACAGTCACCCAGGGCGTAGATGTTGTCGTGGGAGGTTTGCAACTGGCGGTCCACAGCCACGCCGCGGTTGATCTTGAGGCCGGCGGCAGCGGCCAGATCGGTACGTGGGCGCAGGCCGATAGCCGACACCACCAAGTCACAGGCGATCACGCTGCCGTCCGACAAATGCGCTTCAAGGCCTTCAGCCACACGCTGCAGACGCGTCAGCACCGGGCCCAGGTGAAAGCGCACGCCAAGCCCTTCGAGCCCGGCCTGCACGGCGGCGGCGGCGGCTGGGTGCAACAGGGTCGGCATGACCTGTTCGCACGGGGCCACCACATCGACCTTGAGCCCGCCCAGGCTCATGTCATTGGCAAACTCACAGCCGATCAGCCCGGCCCCCAGCACCAGCACGCGCTGTTTGCCGGCAGCGGCGGCGCGAAAGCGTGCGTAATCCTCCAGGTCATTGATCGGGAAAACCTGCCCGCCAGCATCGCCCTCGATCGGCACCTGCACGGTCTGGGCCCCCCAGGCCAGTACCAGGTCGCGATAGGCCACAGCCTCTTCGCCGATCCACAGGCGCTTGTGCCCGGGGTCGATACCGCTGATGCGCGTGTGGGTGCGGATTTCGGCCTTGAGCTGCTCGGCCATCGCGCCCGGCTCGGCCATGCACAGCCCATCGGCATCCTTGAGCTTGGCGAAGCCCGTGGAGAGCATGGGTTTGGAGTAGGAACGACCATCGTCGGCGGTAATCAACAGCAGCGGCGTCTCGCCATCGAGCTTGCGAAATTCACGGGCCAGGTTGTAACCGGCCAGGCCAGTACCGATGATGACTACAGGGGACGTCATGTCGTGCTTTCCTCAGTTGAAACAGGGTTGTGATCAGCCAATCTCGATCATTTCGAAGTCGCTCTTGCCCACGCCGCAGTCGGGGCACAGCCAGTCCTGCGGCACATCTTCCCAGCGGGTACCGGGCTCAATGCCGTCATCCGGCCAGCCTTCGGCTTCGTTGTAGATCAGGCCACAGACAATACATTGCCACTTCTTCATGGGTACGCGGTTCCTCGGTTCAGGCGTTGTGTCGCTGCTGATGGGCTTTTCGCGGGCAAGCCGCACATAGGGCCATCGCGCAATCTTTGGGGGCTTTTTACTGGCCCTGCCAGCAGTATGCAAGCAGTCGGGGCAACATGCTAAGCTCGCCGCCTCTCTGGCTGTAACAAGCATACCGACGTGTCGTACGAATCCCCGCAAGCAGCCGCTGTCGCGTGGCTGGCGTATTCACAGCTGGCGACCAAGCTCGACCAGCCGACCCTGGGCTGGCTGTTCGACGAGGGCTCGCTGACTCGCCGCCTCACCCACCTGTCCCGCGAGCATTTCTGCGTGACCCCGCTGCATGAAGGCTGGCAGACCCTGCGCGATGACGAGTGCCAGGCGCTGGGCATTGCGCCCGGGGCACAAGGCTGGGTGCGCGAAGTCTACCTGCGCGGCCATGGCCAGCCCTGGGTATTCGCCCGCAGCGTGGCCAGCCGCAGCGCCCTGGAGCGCGGCGGCCTGGACCTCGAGACCCTGGGCAGCCGCTCGCTGGGCGAGTTGCTGTTCTGTGATCAGGCATTCATTCGCCACCCAATCCAGGTGTGCAGTTATCCACAGGCCTGGTTGCCGGCCGAAGCCGCGCACGACGGGCTCTGGGGCCGCCGCTCACGTTTCGAACGGGACGGCCTGGACCTGCTGGTGGCCGAGGTATTCCTGCCAGCCTTGTGGCAAGCGGCCAAGGAGGAAACCCGCTGATGTACCTGCAATTGCTCAAGTCGCTCAACCGCTGGCACCCGCGCGCCTGGGACTTTGTCCAGCTAAGCCGCATGGACCGCCCGATCGGTATCTACCTGCTGCTGTGGCCTACCCTGTCGGCGGTGTGGATTGCCGGGCAAGGTTCGCCGACCCTGGCCAACGTGCTGATCTTCGGCCTTGGCGTTGTGCTGATGCGCGCCGCAGGTTGCTGCATCAATGACTTTGCCGACCGCAAGGTCGATGGCCACGTCAAACGCACCGCCGACCGCCCCCTGGCCAGCGGCCGGGTCAAGCCACGCGAGGCGCTGGCGCTGTTCGCGATCCTGGTCGCGGTAAGTTTTCTGCTGGTGCTGTGCACCAACAGCCGCACGATCTGGCTGTCGTTCGGGGCGGTAGCCCTGGCGTTCTGCTACCCATTCATGAAGCGCTACACCTATTACCCGCAGGTGGTGCTGGGCGCCGCGTATTCCTGGGGCATCCCCATGGCCTTCACGGCGGCCGGGGGCGAGCTGCCGGCCAGCGCCTGGCTGCTGTACATCGCCAACCTGCTGTGGACCGTGGGCTATGACACCTATTACGCCATGGTCGATCGCGACGATGACCTGAAGATCGGTGTGAAGTCGACGGCTATCCTGTTCGGCGAAGCGGATCGGGTGATCATCCTGACCTTGCAGCTGCTGTCGTTGGGCTGCCTGCTGCTGGCGGGGAGCCGCTTCGAACTGGGCGGCTGGTTCCACCTGGGGCTGCTGGCGGCTGCCGTGTGCTTTGCCTGGGAGTTCTGGTCGACACGCAAACTGGACCGGGATTCATGCTTCAAGGCGTTTTTGCACAATCACTGGGCGGGGCTGCTGGTCTTCATTGGCGTTGTCCTGGACTACGCGCTGCGCTGACAGTCAATACAGACCCTGTGGGAGCGGGTCTAACCGCTTCCACAGGGTCATGCAAAGTGCCTCAAGGCTTGGCGACGTGCCAGACGTCTTTCACGCCATCACCGGTCATGTCACCGGCTTTCTTGTCCTTGATGAAGGTATACAGTGGCTTGCCGTCATAGGCCCACTGCATCGAACCATCATCGCGCTTGATCTGCGTCCACTTGCCTTCATTCTTTTCGTTTGCCTGGGCCGCCAACGGTGGCCAGTTCTTCGCGCACTCACCATTGCACATCGACTTGCCGCCAGAATCTTTGTCGAAGGTATACAGCGTCATCTCTGTTTTAGGCGTGACCAACATGCCGTTCATTTCCTTGGCCTGATGGTGGGCCGACGCTACCCCCGGCAGCGCCAGTGCAGCGAAAAGGGCCATCCAGTTCAGCGTGTGTCGTGTCATTGGAATCACCATGTATTCGGGGGTGGAAAGAGTTCGACTAACCGCCACAGCGGCCCCTTGAAGCCTAGCCCAGTCATGCAATGTCGCCATAACAGCCAATGTCCTGTCACACAGCTGCAATAATTCCGTTATCTAATGCGGGCCAGACACGATTTTCCAGGAGAGGTTTTGAGCATGGTTGGCAGGAACATTCTGATCGTCGACGACGAAGCGCCTATTCGCGAGATGATCGCCGTTGCATTGGAAATGGCCGGCTACGACTGCCTGGAAGCAGAAAACTCCCAGCAGGCCCACGCGATCATCGTCGACCGCAAGCCTGACCTGATCCTGCTCGACTGGATGCTGCCGGGCACCTCGGGTATCGAGCTGGCCCGCCGCCTGAAGCGTGACGAGCTGACCGGGGACATCCCGATCATCATGCTCACTGCCAAGGGTGAGGAGGACAACAAGATCCAGGGCCTGGAAGTGGGTGCCGACGACTACATCACCAAACCGTTCTCACCGCGCGAACTGGTCGCCCGCCTGAAGGCCGTGCTGCGTCGCACCGGCCCGAGCGACAGCGAGGCACCGATTGAAGTGGGCGGCCTGCTGCTCGACCCGATCAGTCACCGCGTGACCATCGACGGCAAGCCCGCCGAGATGGGCCCCACCGAATACCGCCTGCTGCAGTTCTTCATGACCCACCAGGAGCGCGCCTACACCCGTGGCCAGCTGCTCGACCAGGTCTGGGGCGGCAACGTCTATGTCGAGGAGCGTACCGTCGACGTGCACATCCGCCGCCTGCGCAAGGCGCTGGGTGAAGCTTACGAAAATCTGGTACAAACCGTCCGCGGCACTGGCTACCGCTTCTCGACCAAGAGCTGACAAGCCTGCACGCCTGGCTGCACGTCGTTGTACAAGGACCGTCAATTGAACCAGAACTGGCACGCGACCCTGATTCGCCACCTGCTGCTGCTGATCACTGTCTGCCTGGTCGGCGGGCTGGTCAGCGGCTATTACGGCTGGAGCCTGGCCATCGGCCTGGCGCTGTACCTGGGTTGGACCCTCAAGCAACTGCTGCGCCTGCATGACTGGCTGCGCAACCACCAACCCGACGAGGCGCCACCCGACGGTTACGGCCTGTGGGGCGAAGTGTTCGACAGCATCTATCACCTGCAACGTCGCGACCAACGCGTGCGCGGCCGCCTGCAGGCAGTGATCGACCGGGTCCAGGAGTCCACTGCCGCGCTGCGCGATGCGGTGATCATGCTCGACAGCGACGGCAACCTGGAGTGGTGGAACCGCGCCGCAGAAACCCTGCTGGGCTTCAAGACCCCGCAGGACGGCGGCCAGCAGGTGACCAACCTGGTACGCCACCCGCGCTTCAAGGAGTACTTCGAAGCGGAAAACTACGTCGAGCCGCTGGAAATCCCCTCGCCGATCAATGACCGTATGCGCGTGCAACTGCACATCACTCGCTACGGCAACAACGAGCACCTGATGCTGGTACGCGACGTCACCCGCATCCACCAGCTTGAACAGATGCGCAAGGACTTCGTCGCCAACGTTTCCCACGAGCTGCGGACACCGCTTACGGTGATTACCGGCTACCTGGAAACCCTGCTGGACAACGTCGAGGACGTGAACCCGCGCTGGCGCCGGGCCCTGCAGCAGATGAGCCAGCAAGGCTCGCGCATGCAGACCCTGCTCAACGACCTGTTGCTGCTGGCCAAGCTGGAAGCCACCGACTACCCCTCCGACAACCTGCCAGTGCCGGTCGAAGCCCTGCTGCAGTCGATCAAGGGTGATGCCCAGGCGCTGTCCGGGCCGCGCAACCAGCGCATCAGCCTGGAGGCCACACCCGGCGTGTGCCTCAAGGGCAGCGAGGCCGAGCTGCGCAGTGCGTTCTCCAACCTGGTGTTCAACGCGGTCAAGTACACCCCGGACGAGGGCAGCATTCGCATCCGCTGGTGGGCCGATGCGCACGGCGCACACCTGAGCGTGCAGGATTCTGGCATTGGTATCGATGCCAAGCATTTGCCGCGATTGACCGAGCGGTTTTACCGGGTCGACTCCAGCCGGGCGTCCAATACCGGGGGCACAGGGCTGGGCCTGGCGATCGTCAAGCATGTGCTGTTGCGCCATCGCGGGCGGTTGGAGATCAGCAGTGTGCCGGGGCATGGGAGCACCTTCACCTGCCATTTTGCACCAGCACAATTGGCTAACGGCAAGGGTTGAGTGGGCTGCCCAACAGCCCCATCACGTCCATCACCCTTTGCTTTTGCGGCTTCAACCGCTACATTGGATCCCCTGTGCCAGCCTGTGCTGGCACTTTTTTTCTCCATTCCCCAAAGACGGACCCCGTAAAAAATCCATCATGGACCCTTCCCCTGGTATCAGCCTCACCTCGTTATTCGCCGATTTCGGCATGATCATCTTTGCCTTGCTCCTGGTACTGCTCAACGGCTTCTTCGTAGCCGCCGAGTTCGCCATGGTCAAGCTGCGCTCCACCCGCGTCGATTCCATCGCCGAACTGCACGGCTGGCGTGGCAGCATCCTGCGCAAGGTACACAATCAGCTGGACGCCTACCTGTCCGCCTGCCAGCTGGGCATCACCCTCGCCTCGCTGGGCCTGGGCTGGGTCGGTGAGCCGGCCTTCGCCCACCTGCTGGAGCCGCTGCTGGCCTACTTGGGCGTCGACACGCCGGAGCTGATCAAGGGCATTTCGTTCTTCGTCGCCTTCTTCGTCATCTCTTACCTGCACATCGTGGTCGGTGAGCTGGCGCCCAAGTCCTGGGCGATCCGCAAGCCCGAGCTGCTGTCGCTGTGGACGGCAGTGCCGCTGTACGTGTTCTACTGGGCCATGTACCCGGCCATCTACCTGCTCAATGCCAGCGCCAACACCATCCTGCGCATTGCCGGCCAGGGCGAACCTGGCCCGCACCACGAGCATCACTACAGCCGCGAAGAGCTCAAGCTGATCCTGCACTCCAGCCGCGGCCAGGACCCGAGCGACCAAGGCATGCGCGTGCTGGCCTCGGCGGTGGAAATGGGCGAGCTGGAGGTGGTCGACTGGGCCAACTCCCGCGAGGACATGGTCAGCATCGACGCCCACGCCCCGCTCAAGCAGATCCTGGCACTGCTGCGCCGCCACAAGTTCAGCCGTTACCCGGTGTACGACGCCGAGCGCGAAGAGTTCACCGGTTTGCTGCACATCAAGGACCTGCTGCTGGAGCTGGCCGAGCTCGACCACCTGCCCGAAACCATCGACCTCGAAGACCTGGCCCGGCCGCTGGAGCGCGTCTCCCGGCATATGCCGCTGTCGCAGCTGCTGGAGCAGTTCCGCAAGGGCGGTGCGCATTTCGTGCTGGTGGAAGAAGCCGATGGCAAGGTGATCGGTTACCTGACCATGGAAGACGTGCTGGAAGTGCTGGTGGGCGATATTCAGGACGAACACCGCAAGACCGAGCGCGGCATCCTCGCCTACCAGCCGGGCAAGCTGCTGGTGCGCGGTGACACGCCGCTGTTCAAGGTCGAGCGCCTGCTGGGTATTGACCTTGACCACATCGAGGCCGAAACCCTTGCTGGGCTGATCTATGAAACCCTCAAGCGCGTGCCTGAGGAAGAGGAAGTGCTGGAGGTCGAAGGCCTGCGCATCATCATCAAGAAGATGAAAGGGCCGAAGATCGTCCTGGCCAAGGTGCTGAAGCTGGATTGACCTCAGGCGGGGCCGCCTTCCGGCCCCAGCCCGCTCAAGGGTTGCCGGCGGTGAAGTCCGGCAACCCGCTGATTGGCCTGTCGAACTGATACGGTATCGACTCCAGCGCCAAGCCCACGTTGCGCTGCACCACAAAATGCAGGTGCGGCCCGCTGCTGTTGCCGGTATTGCCCGACTTGGCCAGCATCTGCCCCTGTTTGACCCGCTGCCCCTCGCCCACCACCACCGAACCGCGCATCAGGTGCAGGTACACGCCCATGGTGCCGTCCGCGTGCAGCACCCTGACGAAATTGCCCGAGGGGTTGCTGCCGCGCCCGGTCTGGCTGTTCTCGACCCTCACCACCACGCCTTCGCGCGCGGCAACGATGGTGGTGCCTTCAGGCATGGCGATGTCCATGGCGTAGCGCCCTTTGGGGCCGAAGTGGCTGAAACGGCCGTTGGGCCCCTGGCTCACCCGGAATGGCCCGCCAAGCCAGGGGAAGGCGTAGCGAAAGCCCTGCGGCCGCAGCCCCGGGTCGCCCATGGCTTGCAGCAGCGTCGAGCGGTAACCCAGCAACGTACCGGGGCGGCCCCTGAGCACGCTGAGCATTTGCGTTGAACGCCCCGGCAGCACCCTGCGCACGATACGGGGGGCATTGCCGCCCTGCGCGTTTATCAGCTTGTCCAGGTGCAACTCGACCTGCACCGGCACGTGCGACTCATTGCGCGCAGAAAAGCTGACGCCACCCTGGAAGACGACCGCGTTGAGCCGCACCTGGCTTTCCTGGTACTCGACCATGGATTCGCGCAGCTCCAGTGGCTTGGCGCCGGGGCCTGGGCGGTCGGAATAGGCCGCTACACCGTCGGCATCGGTGATCGGGTAGAGGGTCACGCCCAGGCTCGACGCCGAGGCCATGAGCAATGCACAGAACAGCAGCAGGCGGGCGGGCATGATAGTGGCTTTTTGACAGGTATGATCTGTCGAAGCCTAGCAGCGGCTTTTGCGGTGAGTATGACAGTTGGTCGGATGGTGATCGTCCGCTGTGGCAGCGGCCTTGCGTCGCGCAAGGCCGCACGCACCCACAGGAGGGCAGTGGCTATCAGGCGCCGGGCGTGAAGTGCTTTTGCGCGGTGCCGCGAGCAATCAGCCGCGACAGGTAATCGAGCTTCTGCGCATCCTGATCGACGAACTTGAACGTCAGCTGCAGCCAGTCGCTATCGGGCTTGGGCTCCAGCGCCGCGATGGCATGCAGGTAACCGTTCAGCCGCGCAACTTCGGCGTTTTCGCCCTGCTCCAGGTCCAGTACTGCACCCTCTAGCACTTGCGGCAGCGCTTCGCTGCGGCGTACCACCAACAGCGCTTCCTTAAGGCTCAATGCCTTGATCACGCAAGGCTGAATCCCGCTGGCCAAGCGCAGCTGGCCTTGGCCACGGCCAGACGGTGCGGTTGTGGCTGGCGCAGGTGCCTTCGCCAAAGGCTTCACCGGCGCTGGCGCAGGTGCCGCAACCTTGGCCGCCTGAGGGTTGCCGCCGGTCAAAGCACTCAAGGAGTCATTGGCAAACGCCGAATTCACCCGCGCAGGCCCGGTTGCCATCAGGCTGTCGAGCTTGCCGATCTTGGCCAAGGCCTTCTTCACCTTGGTCAGCAACTGCTCATTGGTGAACGGTTTGCCGACGAAGTCGGAAACCCCCGCCTGAATGGCCTGGATCACGTTCTCCTTGTCACCACGGCTGGTCACCATGATGAACTGCAGGCTCTTCAACGCAGGCTGCTGGCGGCACCAGCTGAGCAGCTCAAGGCCAGACATTTCCGGCATTTCCCAGTCGCACAGGACCAGGTCGAACGGCTCCTTGCCCAACATGGCCATGGCCTTGCGACCGTTGACCGCATCGTCGATGACCATGCCGGGAAAGGCATTGCGCAGGCATTTCCTGACCAGGTCGCGGATGAACGGGGCGTCGTCCACGACCAGTACATTGACTTTACTCATCGATACTCCTCTTGAATCCCGACTAGCCTACCGGCAAGCAATGGCCATTTGCCACAGCTGCGCGTGTAGCGGGACTTCTTCACACCGTTCGCGGGTGCCTGGTGGCTGCTCGACCGCAAACGAAAACGCCCGGCCTAGGCCGGGCGTTGATGCTCGGGAGCAGTACTATTTATCGTCCGGTTCAGCCGGAACATTAGCGCTTTCAGCCTCTTCGACGGGGGTGCCCTGCACTTCCGCCTTCATGCGCTTGAGGCCCATGTGGCGGACGTCGGTGCCGCGTACCAGGTAAATCACCAGCTCGGAGATGTTGCGCGCGTGGTCGCCGATGCGCTCCAGCGAACGCAAGGCCCAGATGACGCTGAGCACCCGCGAGATCGAACGCGGGTCTTCCATCATGTAGGTCACCAGCTCACGCAGGGCGGTCTTGTACTCGCGGTCGATGGTCTTGTCGTACTGTGCCACCGACAGTGCCAGGTCGGCGTCGAAGCGGGCAAAGGCATCCAAGGCATCGCGGACCATGTTGCGCACCTGGTCGCCAATGTGGCGCACCTCGACGTAGCCGCGTGGCGACTCGCCCTCTTCGCACAGCTGGATGGCACGACGGGCGATCTTGGTCGACTCGTCGCCGATGCGCTCCAGGTCGATCACCGACTTGGAGATGCTGATGATCAGCCGCAGGTCGGAGGCCGCCGGCTGGCGGCGGGCAAGGATGCGTACGCACTCCTCGTCGATGTTGCGCTCCATCTGGTTGATCTGCTCATCGACCTCGCGCACTTGCTGGGCCAGGCCCGAGTCGGCCTCGATCAGAGCAGTAACCGCGTCGTTGACCTGTTTCTCGACCAGGCCGCCCATGGCCAGAAGGTGGCTGCGCACCTCTTCAAGCTCGGCGTTGAACTGCTGGGAGATGTGATGCGTAAGGCTTTCTTTGTTGATCATCGTTTCGCTCCGCGAAAAAGCTGCAAGCCTCAAGCCGCAAGCTTCAAGTCGTTCGTGTTATCCCTTGGCCCCCGGCCTGCGGCTGGCAGACCGGCTAGCCGTAGCGACCGGTGATGTAGTCTTCGGTCTGCTTCTTCGCCGGGTTGGTGAACAGGGTATCGGTATCCCCGAATTCGACCAGTTTGCCCATGTACATGAACGCGGTGTAGTCCGAAACGCGCGCCGCCTGTTGCATGTTGTGGGTCACGATGACGATGGTGTATTTGGATTTCAATTCGTAGATCAGTTCTTCGACCTTCAGCGTCGAGATCGGGTCCAGTGCCGAGCACGGTTCGTCGAGCAGCAGCACTTCCGGCTCCACGGCAATGGTACGGGCGATCACCAGACGCTGCTGCTGGCCACCGGACAGGCCCAGGGCCGAGTCATGCAGGCGGTCCTTCACCTCGTCCCACAGGGCAGCGCCCTTGAGGGCCCATTCGACCGCTTCGTCGAGGGTGCGCTTCTTGTTGATGCCTTGGATACGCAGGCCGTAGACGACGTTCTCGTAGATGGTCTTGGGGAACGGGTTCGGCTTCTGGAACACCATGCCCACACGACGGCGCAGCTCGGCCACGTCCTCGCCCTTGCGGTAGATGTTGGTGCCATACAGGTTGATGGCGCCCTCCACGCGGCAACCGTCAACCAGGTCGTTCATGCGGTTGAAGGTACGCAGCAGGGTCGACTTGCCGCAGCCGGACGGGCCGATGAAGGCGGTCACGCGCTGCTTGGGGATATTCATGCTGACGTCGAACAAGGCTTGCTTGTCGCCGTAGTACAGGCTCAGGCCCGGTACTTCGATGGCCACGGTCTCTTCGGCCAGGCGCAGGCTCTGCTTGTCGCGGCCCAGGGCAGACATGTCGATGCCGTGGGTATGGGATTCGTGCTGCATGGTCTCACTCCGTTTGTAGCTGCAAGCTTTAAGCTGCAAGCTGCAAGTTAGGGCAAAGCGGCACTCCTTTTGGAGCTTGCCGCTTGTGGCTTAAAGCTTCAATCAGTGGTCGAGGGCCTTGTACTTCTCGCGCAGGTGGTTACGGATCCACACTGCCGAGAGGTTGAGGGTGGCGATCACCAGCACCAGCAACAGCGCGGTGGCGTACACCAGCGGCCGGGCGGCCTCGACGTTCGGGCTCTGGAAGCCGACGTCATAAATGTGGAAGCCCAGGTGCATGATCTTCTGGTCCAGGTGCAGGTACGGGTAGTTGCCATCGAGCGGCAACGACGGTGCCAGTTTCACCACACCCACCAGCATCAACGGCGCCACTTCACCCGCAGCACGGGCCACGGCGAGAATCATGCCGGTCATCATGGCCGGGCTGGCCATTGGCAGGACGATCTTCCACAGTGTCTCGGCCTTGGTCGCGCCCAGGGCCAGGGAGCCCTCGCGCACGGTACGTGGGATACGCGCCAGCCCTTCTTCGGTGGCCACGATCACCACCGGCACCGCCAGCAGCGCCAAGGTCAGCGAGGCCCACAGCAGGCCCGGGGTACCCAGGGTCGGTGCCGGCAACGATTCGGGGAAGAACAGCCGGTCGATCGAGCCACCCAGCACATAGACGAAGAAGCCCAGGCCGAATACGCCGTAGACGATCGCCGGTACGCCTGCCAGGTTGTTCACTGCAATGCGGATCAGGCGGGTCACCGGGCCCTGTTTGGCGTATTCGCGCAGGTACACTGCAGCCAGCACGCCGAACGGGGTCACGATCACCGCCATGATCAGGGTCATCATCACGGTACCGAAGATGGCCGGGAAGATCCCGCCTTCGGTGTTGGCTTCGCGTGGGTCGTCGCTGAGGAACTCCCAGACCTTGGCAAAGTAGGTACCCATCTTGGTCAGGCCGGACATGCCGTTCGGCTGAATGGCGTGCACCACCTTGCTCAGGTTGATCTCCACTTCACGGCCGTTGCCGTCGCGCGCTACCAGGCTGTCGCGGGAGAAGGCCTGATGCAGGCCGCTGAGACGGTCTTCGATGGCCTTGTAGCGGCTGTTCAGCTCGGCACGCTCGGCGTCCATGTCGGCCTGGGCGGCGGCGTCGAGCTTGCCGTCCAGTTCCAGCTTGCGGCTGTGCAGGCGCAGGCGCTCCAGGCCATGGTTGATGGCGCCGATGTCTTTTTTCTCGAGTTGCTGCAGCTCGCCGTTGAGCTGGTTGGCGCGCTTGAGGCGGGCCTGCAGCTCGTTCCAGGCGGCAGGGCCCTCGGCAACCACGCGGCCTTGTTCCTTGACGCTGACCAGGTAGCCGTAGAAGTTGCCCCACTCGCGACGTTCCAGCGCCATCAGGTCGGCCGGGCGTTGCTCGTCGACCAGCCACTCGCCCACCACCCAGGAGAAGTCACTGCCGTTGAGGTCGCGGTTACCGACCTTGATCAGCTCACGGGTCATGAACTCCGGGCCCTGCTCAGGTACCGGCAAGCCGGCACCTTTGAGGCGGGCACGGGGCACCTCTTCTTTTTGCACCACTTCGCCGATGACGACGTGATCAGCCTGGCCCGGCACCTTGTAGGTGGCCTGGATCAGGTCGGCCGGCCAGAAGTGGCCCAGGCCGCGCACGGCGATGACCGACAGCAGGCCGATGGTCATGATCACCGCCATGGCAACCGCGCCACCGCTGATCCAGACGCCAGGGGCGCCGCTCTTGAACCAGCCTTTGAGGGAATCCTTTTTCACGGATCTCTACCTTTCTATCAAAGCGACGAGTATTTCTTGCGCAGACGCTGGCGAATCAGCTCGGCCAAGGTGTTCATGACGAAGGTGAACATCAGCAGCACGAGTGCCGCCAGGAACAGCACGCGATAGTGGCTGCCACCGACTTCCGACTCCGGCATTTCCACCGCCACGTTAGCGGCCAGGGTGCGCATGCCTTCGAACAGGTTCATCTCCATTACCGGGGTGTTGCCGGTGGCCATGAGCACGATCATGGTCTCGCCCACCGCACGGCCCATGCCAATCATCAGCGCCGAGAAGATACCCGGGCTGGCGGTGAGGATGACCACGCGGGTCAGGGTCTGCCACGGCGTCGCACCCAGGGCCAGGGAGCCCAGGGTCAGGCTGCGTGGCACGCTGAACACGGCGTCTTCGGCAATCGAGTAGATGTTCGGGATGACCGCGAAGCCCATGGCGATACCGACCACCAGGGCGTTGCGCTGGTCGTAGGTGATGCCCAGGTCATTGGTGATCCACAGGCGCATGTCGCCGCCGAAGAACCAGGTTTCCAGGTAAGGGCTCATGGTCAGGGCGAACCAGCCGGTGAACAGGATCACCGGGATCAGGATCGCCGCTTCCCAGCCATCCGGGACGCGCAGGCGGAACGACTCGGGCAGGCGGCTCCAGGTGAAACCGGCCAGCAGGATGCCGAACGGCATCAGCAGGAACAGGCTGAACACACCCGGCAGGTGGCCTTCCAGGTACGGCGCCAGGAACAGGCCGGCGAAGAAGCCAAGGATCACCGTTGGCATCGCTTCCATCAGCTCGATCACCGGCTTGACCTTGCGGCGCATGCCCGGGGCCATGAAGTAGGCGGTGTAGATGGCGGCGGCAATGGCCAGCGGGGCTGCCAGGATCATCGCGTAGAACGCAGCCTTCAAGGTACCGAAGGTCAGCGGCGACAGGCTCAGCTTGGGCTCGAAGTCGGTGTTCGACGCGGTCGACTGCCAGACGTACTTGGGCTCGTCATAGTTCTCGTACCAGACCTTGCCCCACAGCGCGCTGAAGGAGACTTCCGGGTGCGGGTTCTTGAGGCTCAGCGGCAACAGCTTGCCACCTTCCTCGATGATGATGCGGTTGGCACGCGGCGACAGGGCCAGGATGCCAGCACCCTCTGCAGCCGGCTCGACCAGCAAGGTGCGGTGCGCGGTGCTGTGGAACACACCGAGCTTGCCGTCGGCGTCGAGGGCGATGAAGCCCTTGCGGCGCTCTTCGGCATCGATCTGGACGACCGGCGCGCTGCCCATCTGGAAGCTGCGGATCAACTTGAAGCGCGACTCGCCATCGGGGTCACGGGCCATGAACCACTGGCTCAAACCACCCTTGGAGTCACCGAAGATCAGCGAGATACCGCCGACCAGCTGGCCACTGGCCGTGATCTCGGCATTGCCATCTTCCAGCAGCTTGTAGCGGCCGTTGAGGCTTTTGTCGCGCAGGCTGAAGACGTCGGCGGTGGCACGGCCGTTGACCACATACAGCCACTGCTGACGCGGGTCGATGTAGATGGCCTTGACCGGCTCGGTCATCTGCGGCAGGTCGATACGGCTCTGCTCGCTGGTGACCTCACCGGTCATCATGTTCTCTTCGCGGGTCAGCTGGGTGACCTGCAGGTGCGAACCGGTGGAGCCCGCCAGCATCAGGTTTTCGCCGTTGACGTTGACGCTCACGTGCTCCAGCGCGCGGCCCTGGTCGTCAAGCACGAACGCGTCCTTGCCGTAGGGGTAGTCGATGCCTGGGCTGATGGTTTTCTTGTTGTCCGGGTAGGTGATCTTGTAGGTGTGGTGGAACACCAGCGCCTGACCATTGGACAGCCCCAGCACAACCAGCGGGCTACCCGGCTGATCGGTGCTGATCGAACTCACCTGGGTACCTGCCGGCAGCGGCAGGTCGACGCGCTGCAGCTCGGCACCGGTCTTGGTGTCGAAGAACAGCGCCTGGCCCTTGTCGGAAACCCGCATGCCCACCAGGTTCTGCTCTTCAAGCGCGATCATCAGCGGCTTGCCGGCATCCTGTTGCAGCCAGGTCGGCTCCAGGGCCTTCTTGCTGGTCAGTTCGGCGCCCTGGAACAGCGGCAGCACCACGTAGGCCAGGTAGAAGAAAATCAGGGTAATTGCCGCCAAGACGGCAAGCCCGCCCACCAGTACATACCAGCGGGTCAGGCGGTCCTTGAGCGCACGCATGCGGCGCTTGCGTTGCAACTCCGGCGTATTGAAATCAATCCGCACGGGTTGGGAATTTTGGGTCATGGTGGAGTTGGCCAGATCATTCATGCGCACACCCTAGCGGTCCCGTATGACAAAAACATGACAATGCAGTGACGCAAGAAAGCCCGACGCGCAGGGATCCTGGCTTCGGACTGAGAATTCGTGGAGGAGGCCGGGCATCGGTACCGGCCTCTTCCTCAGTTACTTACTTCTTTGCAACGTTACCGGCGTGGGACAGGCCCAGGTCAGCCAGGGTCTTGTCGACCACTTTGGCAGGCAGCGGGATGTAGCCATCCTTCACCACGACCTGCTGGCCAGCTTGCGACAGCACCAGCTTGATGAACTCGGCGTCCAGCGGGGCCAGAGGCTTGTTCGGGGCCTTGTTGACGTAGACGTACAGGAAGCGCGACAGCGGGTACGTACCGTTCAGGGCGTTGGCTTCGTTGTCTTCGACGAACTCGCCGCCTTCTTTCTTGGCCAGGGCGACGGTCTTGACGCTGGCGGTCTTGTAGCCGATACCCGAGTAGCCGATGCCGTTCAGCGAGGAGCTGATCGACTGCACGACCGAAGCCGAACCAGGCTGTTCGTTGACGTTAGGCTTGAAGTCGCCTTTGCACAGGGCTTCTTCCTTGAAGTAACCGTAGGTGCCCGATACCGAGTTACGGCCGAACAGCTGCACTGGCTTGTTGGCCAGGTCGCCGGTCACGCCCAGGTCACCCCAGGTTTTGACATCGGCCTTGGCGCCGCACAGGCGGGTGGACGAGAAGATCGCATCGACCTGCGCCATGGTCAGGCCCTTGATCGGGTTGTCCTTGTGCACGAAGACTGCCAGGGCGTCTACGGCAACCGGGATGGCGGTTGGCTTGTAGCCGTACTTCTGCTCGAAGGCCTGCAGCTCGACGTCTTTCATCTTGCGGCTCATCGGGCCCAGGTTGGCGGTGCCTTCGGTCAGCGCGGGTGGCGCGGTGGAGGAGCCGGCGGCCTGGATCTGGATGTTTACGTTGGGGTATTCCTTCTTGTAGGCCTCGGCCCACAGCGTCATCAGGTTCGCCAGGGTGTCGGAGCCAACGCTGGAGAGGTTGCCCGATACACCGGTGGTTTTGGTGTAGGTCGGGATTGCTGGGTCGACAGCGGCTACCGCATTGGCGGTGGCAACGCCAGCGGCGGCAAAGGTAAGGGCCGCCATCAAACGCTTCAGTTTCATGCCTTGCTCCTAGCAGGAATATTGGGGGTGTTGGATGGATCGGGCCCAAGTATCTGCAGGCCGCATGAATACGATATGACTTCAATATGACAATTGGATGAAAGGCCATCACCGGTTGTCCGGGATGGCCTTTTCAAAATGTTGCTGGGCGAGGCGGCCACACCGGATGCCACTGCGGCAGACACTACAGAGGCGCTTCGGCACGTGCTGAGATGTTACCTGTGGGAGCGGGCTTGCCCCGCGAATGGGGGCACGCGGTGCCTGGCACCGGCTTCGCCGGTATTCGCGGGGCAAGCCCGCTCCCACCAGAGCCCATTACTCAATCAATGACGTGGAAGTTGCTCCATGGGGCAATTTCTTGTTCGAGATAATTGCACCCGCAGAAATTTCACTCATTAACGCTTGTTGGCGAAGAGATATAGCCCTACCACCAGCCCGACGGCACACAGCCCCGCCACATAATAAGCCGGCGCCATTGGGCTGACCTTCAACAGCGCGGTTACCACCATCGGCGTCAATCCACCGAAGATGGCGTAGGCCATGTTGTAGGAGAACGACAAGCCGCTGAAACGCACCACCGGCGGGAAGGCCTTGACCATCACGTAGGGCACGGCGCCGACGATACCGACGCACAGACCGGTCAGCGCATACAGCGGGAACAACAGGTCGGGGCGGGTTGGCAGGCTGTGGTAGAAGGTCCAGGAGCTGGCCAGCAGCAGCAGGCTGCCAACGATGAATACGCGCCCGGCGCCGAAGCGGTCGGCCAGGCGGCCGGCAGCGATGCAGCCGAGGCTGAGCAGGACGATGGCCAGGCTGTTGGCCTTGAGCGAGTCGGTCGGGCTGACCTGATAGAAGCTCTGCAGCAGCGCCGGTGTCATCAGGATCACCACCACGATGCCGGCCGACAGCAGCCAGGTCAGCAGCATCGACAGGACGATCGCGCCACGGTGGTCACGCAGCACCGCACGCAGGGGCAACTCTTCGGCCAGGGCCTTGCGCTGCTGCATCTCGGCGAACACCGGGGTTTCGTGCAACCAGCGGCGCAGGTACACCGAGAACAGGCCGAACACCCCCCCCAGCAGGAACGGGATACGCCAAGCGTAATCGGCCACTTCGCCAGGGGTATAGACACTGTTGATCAGCGTGGCGACCAGCGAGCCGAGCAAGATGCCCGAAGTCAGGCCGGCCGTCAGCGTGCCGCAGGCGTAACCGGTATTGCGTGCAGGGACGTGCTCGGAGACGAACACCCAGGCCCCCGGCACCTCACCGCCAATCGCCGCGCCCTGGATCACGCGCATCAACAGCAGCAAGATCGGCGCCCACAGGCCGATCTGTGCATAAGTGGGCAACAGGCCCATGATCAGGGTCGGCAGGGCCATCATGAAGATGCTCAGGGTGAACATCTTCTTGCGCCCCAGCAGGTCGCCGAAGTGCGCCATGACGATGCCACCCAGTGGCCGCGCCAGGTAGCCGGCAGCGAAAATGCCGAAGGTCTGCATCAGGCGTAGCCATTCAGGCATGTCGGCCGGGAAGAACAGCTTGCCGACCACCGTGGCGAAGAACACGAAGATGATGAAGTCGTAGAACTCCAGGGCACCGCCCAGTGCGGACAATGAAAGGGTCTTGTAGTCGCTGCGGGTCAGCGGCCGCGAAGGCTGCTCGATACTGCTCGGCACGGAGGTCATCGGTCTTTCTCTTGTAGGTCATGCAGGCCGCTGGGTGCGCGACTTCTGGATTGGTAGACGGGCGAAGATAGCAAATTGCCGAGCCGCGCCGAAAGCGATACAAAATCCATACAGATATTCATGAATGCGCGGTCGTCGCTGGCCGTTATGCTCTATATACTGGCCATTCGTAGGAAAAGGTTGCTCCTAGCGTGGGATGTTGTGCGAAAACGCCGGTCTTTATGTCAGGCGGTTTCGCAGAGTTTCCCTACGGCCGCCCAGTGAAACGAAATCGGCGTAGTATGTTTCCAGCTGAATCGTTTACCCGGCCTTTGCGCCACACCAACGAAAAGCGTCACGGGTCAGAGGCCCCATCGCATGATTGAGCTCGAACAAGAAGATCCAATCCCGCAAGGCGACCTGGCCTTGCAGATCACCGCACTCCCTCGTGAGACCAACGGCTTCGGCGACATCTTTGGCGGCTGGCTGGTTGCCCAGATGGACCTGGCCGGCACCGCCATGGCCAGCCGCGTCGCTGGCGGCCGTGTGGCCACGGTGGCCATCGACCGCATGGCCTTCCTGGTCCCGGTAGCCGTGGGCGCGCAGCTGTCGTTCTATACCCAGACCCTGGAGATCGGCCGCAGCTCGATCCAGATGATGGTCGAAGTCTGGAGCGACGACCCGCTGTCCAGCGAATGGCGCAAGGTGACCGAAGCGGTCTTCGTGTTCGTCGCCATCGATGGCAGTGGCCGCACCCGCTCTGTGCCTCGTCGCTAAGCCCGGCCAGCGGTAAACTCATTGCATGTGCCCGGGTCCAAGGCCCACTGGCAATCAATGAGACGAACGTAATGGCTACCTTCAAGGTCGACACCGAGCAACACGGCGAACTCAACTGCTGGCGCATCACCAGCGAGCGGGCCGAACTACTGATCGCCCAGCAGGGCGCGCAGATCCTCAGCTACCAGCGTGTGGGCGAACCGCCGCTGCTGTGGCTGAGCGATCAGGCCATTTTCCGCCAGGGCAAATCGGTACGCGCCGGTGTACCGGTGTGCTGGCCCTGGTTCGGCAACCTGCAGCGCAACCCCCAGGCCGTGCAGGCCATGTACTGCGGCGAGCAAGCGCCCGCCCACGGCCTGGCGCGCGCGCGTGAGTGGCAGTTGCTGGGTATCGAGGAAGTGGGCGATGGCCTGCGCATCGAGTTCGAACTGCCCGAAGCCCAGGGCGACCTGCCCGGCTGGCCCCATGATGTGCAGCTGAAACTGGTGGTGGAACTCGGCGAGCGCCTGGCGCTGAGCCTGACCAGCCGCAACATGGGCAATACCCCTGTCACCCTCAGCCAGGCCCTGCACAGCTACTTTGCGGTGAGCGATGTGCGCCAGGCGCGGGTCGAAGGGGTCGAGGGGCTGGGCTATATCGAGACCCTGGCTGACTGGGAACAGCGCCAGCAGCAAGGGCCGCTGGGGTTTGCCGGGGAGACCGACCGAATTTACCTCGCCACCCCGCAAACCCTGAGCATTGTCGACCCGCATTGGCAGCGGCGGATTACCTTGACCAGCAGCGGCTCACGCTCGGCGGTGATCTGGAACCCGTGGACCGAGCGGGCCCGGGAGCTGGCGGACATGGCCGATGACGGATGGCAGCGGATGCTGTGCATCGAGACGGCCAATGTGTGGGATGACGTGGTGGAGCTGAGGCCTGGGGCGACTTGCTCGCTGAGTGTCAGTATCGGCAGTGAAGCCATCTGAGCCTTGCGGTGACTTTGCCGGCCTCTTCGCGGTGCGGCGATCCGACTTGCCCCGCGAGGAGGCCGGTACAGGCAACCTCAGAGATCAGCTTCTTCCACCACCCTCACCTTCTGCGCATCCAAGGCATAGGCTGCATCGGCCAGGTCGTTGCTGACCTTCTCCACCTTCAACGCCCCGCTGACCCACAGCGGCGTGTAGATATCATCAATCTTCAGCCCCTTCGGATAACGCACCAGCACCAGCTGGTTCGGTGGCGGTGGCGGCACATGGATGCACGCGCCAGGGTATGGCACCAGGAAGAACAAGGTGCTGTTGCCCTTGGCATCGCTTTCCAGCGGCACCGGGTAGCCGCCCAGGCGGATGTCCTTGCCGTTCATGGCCGCCACGGTCTTGGTCGAGTACATCACCGCCGGCAAGCCCTTGCTCTGCTTGAGGCCGCCTTTGTCGGTGAAGGTGCCTAGGGCCTCCGGCGAGTCGTGATCGATTTCGGGCATCTGTTCGAGAGCCTTCTGGTCCGACTTGGGCATCAGCTCCAGCCAGTCGGTTTCAGGCAGCTCGGCACGGGCCAGGGTGCTGGCCAGAAGCAAGGGGATGAGAAAAAAGGCACGCATGGCAATGCTCGGCAACTCGGATGAATTGCCGGGCATTCTAAACGGTATTCAGCGCTTTCTGATCAATCCGTAGATCACCAGAAGGACGACGGCACCGACCAGTGCCCCCAAGAAACCTGCCGCCTGCCCGGCCTGATAAATGCCCAGCGCCTGGCCGCCGTAGGTGGCGAGCAAGGAGCCTGCGATACCCAGCAGGATGGTCATGATCCAGCCCATGCTGTCGTCCCCTGGCTTGATGAAACGCGCCAGCAGCCCGACGATAAGGCCTATGAAGATGGTCCCGATGATGCCCATGGCAATCCCTCTGCAGTGAAAATGGAACAAGCCAAAGCCTAGACAGCGCTTTGACTTGTTGCCATTTCAGAGGGCAGGTAGCACGCAGAAGTTCGATCAGCTGGCGATCAAAGCCTCTACCTCGGCGATCTTGCGCTCGAGGGTGGCCATGTCATGGCAGCGCAGGGTGGCATGGCCAACCTTGCGCCCGACCTTGAAAGCCTTGCCGTAGTGGTGCAGGTGGCAGTCGCCGATGGCAACCACCTTGTCCACCGCTGGCACTTCGCCGATGAAGTTGAGCATGGCGCTCTCACCGACCTTGGCGGTTGAACCCAACGGCAGGCCGGCCACGGCACGCAGGTGGTTCTCGAACTGGCTGCACTCGGCGCCTTCGATGGTCCAGTGCCCGGAATTGTGCACACGCGGGGCGATTTCGTTGGCCTTCAGGCCACCGTCAACTTCGAAGAACTCGAAGGCCATCACGCCCACGTAGTCCAGCTGCTGCAGCACGCGGCCGACGTAGTCTTCGGCCAGGGCCTGCAGCGGGTGCGCTGCGCTGGCCACCGACAGGCGCAGGATGCCGCTGTCGTGGGTGTTGTGCACCAACGGATAGAAGCGGGTTTCACCGTCGCGGCCACGCACGGCCACCAGCGAGACTTCGCCGGTGAACGGCACGAAGCCTTCCAGCAGGCAGGGCACGCTGCCCAGCTCGGCGAAGGTATCGACCACGTCTTCAGCGCTGCGCAAGACCTTCTGACCCTTGCCGTCGTAGCCCAGGGTGCGGGTCTTGAGCACGGCCGGCAGGCCGATGCTGGCGACTGCCGCGTCCAGGTCGGCCTGGGAGAGAATGTCGGCGAAGGCCGGGGTGGGGATGCCCAGGTCGCGGAACATGCTCTTCTCGAACAGCCGGTCACGGGCAATGCGCAGTGCCTCGGCACTGGGGTAGACCGGGACGAACTGCGAGAGAAACGCTACGGTCTCGGCCGGAACGCTTTCGAACTCGAAGGTCACCAGGTCGACTTCGTCGGCCAGCTGGCGCAGATGGTCCTGGTCACCGTAGTCGGCGCGCAGGTGCTCGCCCAGCGGCGCGGCGCAAGCATCAGGTGCCGGGTCGAGGAAAGCGAAGTTCATGCCCAGCGGAGTACCCGCCAGAGCCAGCATGCGGCCGAGCTGGCCACCACCGATTACACCGATCTTCATGGGGTCAGCCTCAAGCCTGGCGCGGGTCTGGATTGTCCAGCACGGTGTCGGTCTGTTCCGTGCGGAACTGCTTGAGCGCCGCGTGGTACTGCGGGTACTTGGCGCCCAGGATGCTCGCCGACAGCAGTGCCGCGTTGATCGCGCCAGCCCGGCCGATGGCCAGGGTCGCGACCGGTACGCCGGCAGGCATCTGCACGATCGACAGCAGCGAATCGACGCCCGACAGCATCGACGACTGGACCGGCACGCCCAGCACCGGCAGGTGGGTCTTGGCGGCGCACATGCCTGGCAGGTGGGCTGCGCCACCGGCACCGGCGATGATCACCTCGATGCCACGGCCTTCGGCCTCTTCGGCATACTGGAACAGCAGATCCGGAGTACGGTGGGCGGAAACCACCTTCACTTCGTAGGGAATGCCGAGTTTTTCCAGCATATCGGCGGTGTGGCTAAGGGTGGACCAATCGGACTTGGAGCCCATGATCACGCCAACCAGTGCACTCATCGTCGAGCCTCTTCGCTTGTGCGCCCTTGGGCGCGTCAAAAAACAACAAGCCACGCGGGACGACCGGCGTGGCTTGTTTGCTGATCAGGACCGGAGCTATCCGGTCGAAAGGCCGCGCAGTATACCGTAACCCAGGGCGATGCTGGCACCCCCGGCGACCAACTGTCGGCCCTATTTTTCGGGGCTTTGGCTGACTTTTGGGTCAACCGCCGCTGCACCTTCGAGCTTGCGCCACAGCAAGCGCACGTTGGCCTTGCGCACCAGGGCGCAGCGGTACAGGCGGATTTCCAGGGGGACATGCCATTGGCTGCCACCACAGATCGCCAGCTCGCCCCGTTCCAGCTCGCCGCGCATCGACAGGCGTGGCACCCAGGCGATGCCCATGCCTTCCAGCGCCATGCTCTTGAGGCTGTCGGCCATGGCGGTTTCATAAACGGTGGTGTAGCGCAGGTTGCGCTGGCGCAGCAGCAGGTTGACCGACCGGCCGAGGAAGGCGCCGGCGGTATAGGCCAGCAGCGGCACACTGCCCTCGCCTTCCAGGTCGAACAATGGCTGCCCGCCGGCATCGACGGCACACACCGGCAACATTTCGGTGTTGCCCATGTGCAGCGAGGGGAAGATTTCGGCGTCCATCTGCAGCGCGGCGTCGGGGTCATAGAAGGCCAGCATCAGGTCGCAACCCCCTTCACGCAGGGCATGCACCGCATCCCCGACGTTAGTCGCAACCAGGCGGGTGGCGATGTTCAAGCCATCGTTGCGCAACTGGGCAACCCACCGCGGGAAGAACCCCGAGGCCAAGGAGTGTGCTGCTGCCACCTGGACAACTTCGCCCTGGCCACCTTCAAGGTGATGCAAATGGCGCAGAATTTCGCCCAACTGGTCGACAACGGTACGCGCTGTGACCAGAAAAAGCTGCCCGGCCTCGGTCAGCTCAATCGGCGTGCGGGAACGGTTCACCAGCTGCAGGCCCAAGGCTGCTTCCAGGCTGCGAATACGACGACTGAAGGCCGGTTGAGTGACGAAACGCCGTTCTGCCGCCTGCGAAAAACTGCGGGTGGCGGCCAGCGCGCTGAAGTCTTCCAGCCATTTGCTTTCCAGGTTCACGAAGCACATCTCCCGGCATGCACCAAAATGGAACACGCTCGAATGTCAATTGGCGTCACATGAAACACTATGCCGTTTGTGCATAGGTTAGCGTGCAACAGCATTGGCCGCAAAATCCTCTTCAGGCCTAGGATTAGCGCCATTCCGGCATGTGCCGGGTCAAATTCGAGATGATATACATCATGTCTTCCGCTGCATCGTTCCGCGTCGAAAAAGATCTGCTGGGTACCCTTGAAGTTCCTGCTGATGCCTACTACGGCATCCAGACCCTGCGCGCTGCCAACAACTTCCACCTCTCCGGTGTTCCGCTGTCGCACTACCCGAAACTGGTAGTCGGCCTGGCGATGGTCAAGCAGGCAGCTGCTGACGCCAACCGAGAGCTGGGGCACCTGAGCGATGCCAAGCACGCCGCCATCAGCGCCGCTTGCGGACGACTGATCAAGGGCGACTACCACGAGCAGTTCGTGGTGGACATGATTCAAGGCGGTGCTGGTACCTCTACCAACATGAACGCCAACGAAGTCATCGCCAACATTGCGCTGGAGGCCATGGGCCACCAGAAGGGTGAGTACCAGTACCTGCACCCGAACAACGACGTGAACATGGCGCAGTCGACCAACGACGCCTACCCGACCGCTATTCGTCTGGGTCTGCTGTTGGGTCATGACGCCCTGCTCGCCAGCCTCGACAGCCTGATCCAGGCCTTCGCTGCCAAGGGCAAGGAATTCGACCACGTACTGAAGATGGGCCGCACCCAGCTGCAGGACGCCGTGCCGATGACCCTGGGCCAGGAATTCCGCGCCTTCGCCACCACCATGACCGAAGACCTCAACCGTCTGCGTTCGCTGGCGCCAGAGCTGCTGACCGAAATCAACCTGGGTGGTACCGCCATCGGTACCGGCATCAACGCCGACCCTGGTTACCAGATGCTGGCCGTTCAGCGCCTGGCGACCATCAGCGGCCAGCCGCTGGTACCGGCTGCCGACCTGATCGAAGCCACCTCCGACATGGGCGCCTTCGTGCTGTTCTCCGGCATGCTCAAGCGTACCGCGGTCAAGCTGTCGAAGATCTGCAATGACCTGCGCCTGCTTTCCAGCGGCCCGCGTACCGGCATCAACGAGATCAACCTGCCAGCGCGTCAGCCAGGCAGCTCGATCATGCCAGGCAAGGTCAACCCGGTTATCCCGGAAGCCGTCAACCAGGTGGCCTTCGCCATCATGGGCAACGACCTGGCCCTGACCGTCGCCGCCGAAGGTGGCCAGCTGCAGCTGAACGTGATGGAGCCGCTGATCGCCTACAAGATCTTCGATTCGATCCGCCTGCTCCAGCGCGCCATGGACATGCTGCGCGAGCACTGCATCGTCGGTATCACTGCCAACGAACAGCGCTGCCGTGAACTGGTCGAGCACTCGATCGGCCTGGTCACCGCCCTGAACCCTTACATCGGCTACGAAAACGCCACCCGTATCGCCCGCGTTGCCCTGGAAACAGGCCGCGGTGTGCTGGAACTGGTGCGCGAAGAGAAGCTGCTGGACGAAGAGATGCTCAACGACATCCTGCGTCCGGAAAACATGATCGCACCGCGTCTGGTTCCGCTGAAGGCGTAACCGACCGCTTCACCTGTCTCACCAGGTCGAGGGACTAGACACCTCTCAACCTTTCAAAGGCCCGAGCGCATGCTTCGGGCCTTTTTTTTGCCTGCGCGTTTCGAGCCGCCGTGCAACCTGCGCATCCCGGCACACAACTTGCTCCATAATGCATCCCACCCAACGGGATACCGAGCATGCTGCACAGCCACCTGACCACCCTCAACGCGGTTTCGCTGATCCTCAACGTCTTCCAGGCAGAGGGTTGCGAGGCGGCGGCCTTGCTGGCCGGCAGCGGCATCGGCCCGGCGGACCTGGGGCATGCCGACGCACGCATCACCACCCAGCAAGAGCTGCAAGTGTGTGCCAATGCCGTTGCCCGGCGTGAAGACATCGGCCTGGAGCTGGGCCAGCGCATGCATGTGTCGTGCTATGGCATGCTCGGTTACGCCCTGCTCTCCAGTGCCACTTTGGGTGACGCCCTGCGCCTGGCACTGCGCTTTCCGGCACTGCTGGGAACAGTCTTCGAGCTACGCCTGATCGACGATGGCCAGCGCGTCTGGCTCAGCGCCAGCGACTACCGTGACAGCCCCGCGCTGACCGCCTTCAACGCCGAGTTCTGCCTGGTCTCGCTGAAAGTGATCTGCGACGACCTGCTTGGCCGTCCACTGCCGCTGCTCGGCACCCGTTTCGAACATGCCCGGCCGGGCTACCACAGCCTATATACCCGTGCCTTCCAGTGCCCGATCGGCTTCGCTGCCGAGGACAACGCCTTTGCCTTCGAACGGCGTTGGCTGGACATGCCGCTACCGTTGGCCGACCCCATCACCCACAAAGCCATGGGCGAGCGCTGCCGGCGCCTGAACCTGGAGTTCACAGGGCGCCAGGCCTGGCTCGGGCGAATTCGCCAACTACTGGCCCAACAACTGGATGCAGCACCCGGGCTTGAGGGCCTGGCGCGGCAGATGAACTGCTCATCGCGGACCTTGCGCCGGCACCTGCAGGCACTGGGCAGCAGTTATCAACAGTTGCTCGATGAACTGCGCTTCGAGCGGGCCAAGCAGTTGCTGGCCGATGAGCACATGCCGATCTACCGCATTGCCGAAACCTTGGGGTTCAGCGAAACGGCCAGCTTCCGCCATGCCTTCCAACGCTGGAGCGGAGTGGCGCCTAGCCATTTTCGCGGGTAAGCCCGCAAAAGTGGCCAGCGAGCTTGGCCACATCGATCCCCTTTTGGCCGTTTGCGTCGTTCTCCCTGGCAGGGCCTGCACTGAAAATGGGCCCACGCCAGTTCAACCGGAGAACAACAATGCTGACGATCTATTCCGATGACCACCGCCTGCACCACGGCCGCTGCGAGCTGATCGACGGCAAGCTGATGCCCTGCTTCGAAATGCCCTCGCGCGCCGACCATGTGCTCGATCAAGTGAACAAACGCCAACTCGGCGATGTACAGGGCCCAACCGACTTCGGCCGTGCACCGCTGCTGCGAATCCACAGCGCCGATTACCTGGACTTCTTCGAGGGCGCCTGGGCGCGCTGGGCCGCACTGGGCCACGACGGCGACCTGCTGCCCTTCACCTGGCCAGCCCGCACCCTGCGCCAGCTAAAACCCACCGGCCTGCATGGTGAACTCGGCTACTACAGCTTCGACGCAGGCGCACCGATCACAGCCGGTACCTGGCAGGCTGCCTACAGCGCCGCCCAGGTCGCACTCACCGCCCAGGCGGCGATCCAGCAAGGCGCCCATTCGGCATTCGCCCTGTGTCGCCCACCAGGGCATCATGCCGCCGCCGAAGTCATGGGCGGCTACTGCTACCTCAACAATGCCGCCATCGCCGCCCAGGCCTTCCTTGACCAGGGCCGCCGCAGAGTCGCCATCCTCGACGTCGACTACCACCACGGCAACGGCACCCAGGACATCTTCTACGCCCGCAACGATGTGTTGTTTGCCTCGATTCATGGCGATCCGCAAGCCGAGTTCCCGTTCTTCCTCGGTTACGCCGACGAAACCGGCGAAGGGGCCGGCGAAGGCTGCAACATCAACTACCCTTTGCCGGCCGGCAGTGACTGGGCAGCCTGGAGCGCCGCACTGGAGGACGCCTGCCAGCGCATCGCCGACTACGACGCCGATGTGCTGGTGATCTCGCTGGGCGTGGACACCTTCAAGGACGACCCTATCTCGCAGTTCAAGCTGGACAGCCCGGACTACCTGGCGATGGGCAAGCGCATCGCCCAGCTCGGCAAGCCGACCCTGTTCGTGATGGAAGGCGGCTACGCTGTGGAAGAAATCGGTATCAACGCGGTCAATGTGCTGGAAGGCTTCCAGCACGCCCAGCCAGGAGCCCGGTAATGGCCCGACTCAAGCGTCTGCTCGCCCCGTTAATCGCTGCCACCCTGTTCACCGGTGCCCTGCAGGCCCAGGCCGAGCAGCGTACCTTGCGCGTCTACAACTGGTTCGACTACATCACCCCGCAGACCTTGGTCGACTTCCAGAAAGACAGCGGCGTGAAGCTGATCTACGACATTTTCGACACCAACGAGGCGCTGGAAGCCAAACTGCTTACCGGTAACTCCGGCTATGACGTGGTGGTGCCGTCCAACGTGTTCCTGGCCAAGCAGATCGAAGCCGGTGTGTTCCAGCCGCTGGACCGCAGCAAGCTGCCGAACTGGCAACACCTGGACCCGGCCCTGATGAAGCTGATCGAAGCCAACGACCCCGGCAACAAGTTTGCCGTGCCCTACATGTACGGCACCGTGCTGATTGGCTTTAACCCGGCGAAGGTCAAGGCGGCGCTCGGTGAAAACGCACCCGTGGACAGCTGGGACCTGATCTTCAAGGAAGAGAACATCGCCAAGCTCAAGCAGTGTGGCGTTGCCCTGCTCGATTCGCCTTCCGAGATTATGCCGCTGGCCCTGAAGTACCTGGGGCTGGACCCCAACAGCGCAAAGCCCGACGACTACAAGAAGGCCGAGGCGCTGTTGCTTAAGATTCGCCCGCACATCACCTACTTCCACTCTTCCAAATACATGGCCGACATCGCCAATGGCGATATCTGCGTGGCGGTGGGCTACAGCGGCAGCTTCTCGCAAGCCGCCAATCGGGCTCACGATGCGAAGAACGGCGTGGTGGTCGACATGCGCCTGCCCAAGGAAGGCGCGCCGATCTGGTTCGACATGCTGGCGATTCCGAAAAACGCCGCCAACCCGCAAGAGGCTCACACGTTCATCAACTACCTGCTGCGCCCCGAGGTGATAGCGCCGATCAGCGACTTTGTCGGGTACCCGAACCCGAACAAGGACGCGACCGACAAGGTCAGCCCAGCGATTCGCAATAACCCCAACCTGTACCCGACGGCAGAGGCGATGGCCAAGCTGTACACCCTCAAACCACTGCCACGTGATGCCGAACGGGCACGCACCAGAGCCTGGACCCGCATCAAGTCCGGCACCTGAGCCGTGGCGGGGTCGCTAGGCGGCCCCGCTCACTTTTTCCAGGCCCGGCGCAAGCGCATCAGCGCATTGGCAATGTCGGCCTCTGGCACTGCGGCAAACCCCAGCACCAACCCCGCACGGTTATCCACAGCCACCTGGCTGTCTTCCAGCCAATAGCTACTCAGCGGATTTACCTCAACCCCTACCGCTTCTGCCGTGGCGACCAGTTCTTGCTCGCGCGCAAAGTTATCCACATCCACCTTCACATGCAGCCCCGCCGCTACTTCCGGCATACCACCCAACCCAGGCACACCCAGCGGCCAACCAGCCTTGAGTACATTGCGCCGGCTCAACGCCGCCCGGCGCATACGCCGGATGTGGCGCTGGAAATGCCCCTGGGCCATGAACTCGGCCATCACGCACTGGCTGCCCACTTCCGAATGCCGCATGGCCAGCGCCCGCCCTTGGCTGAACGCCTGTACCAGGCGCGCAGGCAACACCAGGTAGCCCAGACGCAACGCGGGAAAGGCAATTTTGCCGAACGTGCCGACGTACAGCACCCGCCCCTGTCGGTCCAGCGCCGCCAGCGGTGCCAATGGCGCACCGCTGTAGCGGTACTCCCCATCGTAATCGTCTTCGATGATCCAGCCATCGTTGCGCTCGGCCCAGGCCAGCAATGCCAGGCGTCGCGCCAGGCTCATGGTCACCCCGGTGGGGTACTGATGCGCCGGCGTGACGTAGGCCAGGCGGCAGTCCGCCAGTTGTACGAGGCGCTCACAGTCCATGCCCTCTTCATCCACCGGTACGCCCATCACCTTGCCCCCTGCCACGGCAAAGGTATGCCCAGCGGCCCGATAGCCAGGGTTTTCCACAGCTACCCCCTCGCCAGGCTGCAACAGCAACTGTGCACAAAGGCTGATGGCCTGCTGTGCACCACTGGTGATCACAATTTGTTCAGCCGTGCACGAAAGGCCCCGTGAACGCCGCAGATAGGCCGCGATCAGCTCGCGAAGCTGCAGCTCACCCGCCGGGTCACCGTAACCCAGCTGCGCAGGGTCCGGGTTACGCCAGAAAGCCGCTTGCAGCTTGGCCCACACGTCAAACGGGAACAGATCGAAGGCCGGGATGCCGACCCTGAACGCACGTGGGGCGCCACTTCTAGGAACGGGCAAGTGGTTACTTTTCAGACGCTCAAGCGCCTCGCTGGAGCGCTCAGAGCTGGATAAATCCTCAGCATTTTCTAAAGAAAATGTGGATAACCCTGTTGATAACCCTAGGGATAACCCTGTGGACAGTTGTGTGGATAGTTTTTCAAGCTGAATCACATAGGTGCCGTCGCCCACCCGGCTTTCGATATACCCCTCGGCATACAACTGGTCATAGGCACGCACCACGCTGTTGCGCGACAGCGCCAGTATCGCCGCCAAGTCACGGCTGGCCGGCAATCGCGTACCACTGCTCAGGCGCCCATCCAACACCCGCGCACGCAAGGCCTGGTAGAGCTGCTGGCTGAGCCCGCGGCGGCGGTCGAGCACGATGCCAGCCGGGTCGAAAGGCAATATGAGGGGGCGCTTGTTCACCGTATTGGACCTATCAAATCAGCCATAAATGGATCTTACACAGAACCAATAGCCTGCCTAGGATGGAGCCATTCGACAAGGAACCCGCCATGTACAACAGCAAGCCCCACCAGGAACATGACCTAGCACGCCTGCACCGGCACATGGCCGATACGCGCCTCGCCGTCCTCATCAGCCACGGTGAACACGGCTTGCAGGCGACCCACCTGCCCGTCCTGGTCGACACCCAGCAAGGCGAGTTTGGCACGGTCTACGCGCACCTGGCCCGGGCCAACGTTCAGTGGCAAGACCTGCAGCAAGGCGCTGAAGCGCTGCTGGTGTTCCCCGGTGCCGACGCCTATGTCAGCCCGAGCTATTACCCCAGCAAGGCCGACAACCCCAAGGTGGTCCCCACCTGGAACTACCTGGCGGTGCACGCCTATGGCCCAGTCGAAGTCATCCACGAGGCCGAGCCGCTGCTGCAGATCGTCAGCCGCCTGACCGAGCGCCATGAGCACGGCCGCAGCGAACCCTGGAAAGTGTCCGACGCCCCCAGCGACTACCTTGAAGGCATGCTCCGCGCCATTGTCGGCATTCGCCTGCCGATCACGCGCCTGCAAGGGGCCCGCAAGCTCAGCCAGAACCGTTCGGCCGAGGACATCGCCGGGGTGCGTCAAAGCCTCGGCGACAGTGCCGACTACCAGGACAACCAACTTGCAGCGCACATGCGCCAACTCTGAAGGAAAAGCCCATGCCCAGCGTCACTCTGCGCCCCGTGAGCGCCAACGACCATCCCGCCTGGCTTGACCTGTGGCAGGCTTACCTGCGCTTCTATGAGACCGAATTGCCCGAAGCGGTCAGCACCAGCACCTGGCAGCGCCTGCTGGACAGCCACGAGCCGACCCACTCTGCCCTGGCCTGGGTCGATGGCAAGGCAGTGGGGATGGTCAACTGGATCTACCATCGTTCCAACTGGAGCATCGAGAACTCATGCTACCTGCAGGACCTCTATGTGGATGGCACGCAACGCGGCCTGGGCATCGGTCGCCAGCTGATCGAGCATGTCTACGCCACCGCCAAGGCGGCCGGCTGTGCCAAGGTGCACTGGCTGACCCACGAAACCAACGCCACCGCCATCAGCCTGTACCAGCAGGTTGCCGAGCGGCCGGGCTTCATTCAATTCCGCAAAGGGTTGTAGGCACGACATGACCGACGCACTGAACTGGAAACCCGCCAAGGCACCCACGGCAGACACCATCGAGGGCCGCTTCATCCGCCTTGAAAAACTCGACCCGGCACGTCACGGCGACGACCTGTGGAACGTCTTGCAAGGCCCGCAAGCCGACCCGGCCCTGTGGGATTACCTGCCCTATGGCCCATTCCCCGAACGCGGCGCCTTCGACCGTTGGCTGCAAGGCCATGCCGCCAGCCTTGATCCGTTGTTCTACACCGTTATCGACCGCCCAACCGGCCAGGCCCAAGGCATTCTCAGCCTGATGTCGATCGTGCCCGACCATGGCCGCATCGAGATCGGCCACATCGCCTTCGGCGCCGCCATGCAGCGCACGCCAAAGGGGACCGAAGCGGTATACCTGCTGGGCAAGCTGGGTTTCGAGCTGGGCAACCGCAGGCTCGAGTGGAAGTGCAACAACGCCAATGCCCGCTCCAAGCGCGCGGCGCAGCGGTTCGGCTTTGTCTATGAGGGGGTGTTCCGCAAGCACCTGGTGGTCAAGGACCACAACCGGGATACCGCGTGGTACTCGATCACCGATGACGAGTGGCCAACGGTAGCGGCGGGGTTCGAGCGCTGGTTGAGTGCCGACAACCAACGCCCTGAAGGGCAAGCCAGGACGCTGGAAGCTTGCCGCAACGCGTGATCAGGCCAGCTTGGCCCTGAGTTCTGCAATGTGCTCCGGGCCGATACCACAGCAACCGCCGAGCAGGCTGGCACCGCGTTGGCGCCAGCTGCTGGCCCAGCTCAGATAACCCGGCGGGTCGAGGTCTTCGCGCAGCTCATCCAGGCCATCGTTGGCGGTGGCGTCCTTGGGTTGCGGGGGGAAGGCATTGGCGTAAGCGCCAATGGCGATGTCCACGCCCAAGCGCTCGAAGGCCTGGCGCGCAACATCCAGCGCAGCACCGATCACTTCGGGCTGGCTGCAGTTGAACAACAACGCGCTGACGCCCAGCTCGGCAATCGCTTCGGCTGCCGCGGCAACGGTCTGCCCGGAGCGCAGGCGCGGCACGTCCACGACGCCTTCATCTTCAAGGGTGAACGACACCCAGAACGGCCTGCCGTCCTGCGGCAGGTGCGAGCTGATGGCCCGCACTTCTTCAATCGAGCTCTGGGTTTCGGCCAACCACAGGTCCACATAAGGCGCCAGCCCTGCCAGTAGCGGTGTCAGTACTTCGCTGACCCGCTCCGGCTGATACAGGTCCGGGCGGTAAGAGCCGAACAGCGGCGGCAACGACCCGGCAACACGAACAGGTACAGCAGCCGCATCGGCTGCGGCACGGGCCAGTTGCCCTGCCGTTGCGGCCAATGCACGCCCTTCCTGGGCGAAGCGCGCTTCCCCAATATGGAACGGCACAACCGCATAGCTGTTGCTGGTGATGACCTGCGCCCCGGCCTCGATATACGCCGCATGCACCGCCACCACCGCTTCAGGTGCTTCGCTCAAGGCCAACGCTGACCATTCGGGCTGCCGGAACGGCGCACCACGACGCTGCAGCTCTCGCCCCATACCGCCATCCAGAATTACCAGCGATTGTTCGCCCATATGCCTATCACTTATATGTTTATAAATAAAATTCATTAGTGTGTAACTTGTTATAACTATTAAATACCCGACACGGATTGTCCAACAACTTTTTCAGGTACCTCCATGCGCTTGCTTCCCTTGCTCGGCACCGGCCTCATCGCCCTGTGTGCCACCACTCAGGCCTTCGCAGGTGCCACGCTGGACCGAGTGCAAGCGCGCAAGGAAATGGTCAACGTGCTGATGGAAAGCTATCCGCCGTTCTCGTTTCTGAACGATCAGAACCAGCTGGATGGTTTCGACGTGGATGTGGCCAAGGCCGTCGCCGACAAGCTGGGCGTCAAGCTGCGCCTGGAAACACCCTCCTGGGATGTGATTGCCGCAGGGCGCTGGAGCGGCCGTTATGACCTTTGTGTGTGCTCCATGACCCCAAGCAAGGCGCGCGCCGAGGTGTTTGATTTCCCGGTGGAGTACTACGCCTCGCCTGCGGTGATCGTGGTCAACGCCAAGGACGAACGCATCCATTCGGCCAAAGACCTGGACGGCCTGAAGGTCGGCCTGACCAGCGCCTCGAGCTACGAGAGCTACTTGAACAAGAACCTGGTCATCGAGGGTGATGAGGACAAGAAGATCGACTATCCCTTCGAGAGGGTGCAGATCGCCCCTTATGACACTGACAACGTCGCCTTCCAGGACCTGGGCCTGGGCGCAGGTGTGCGCCTGGATGCCATCCTGACCAACCTGGTCACCGCCCAGCCGCGCCTGGATCAGGACAAGCGCTTCAAATTGGCCGGTGCGCCGCTGTACGAAGAACCCAATTCGGTGGCGATTGAAAAAGGCGACCCCGAGTGGGATGCCAAGCTGCGTCAGGTATTCGCCGAGCTGAAGGCCGATGGCACCTTGGCCAAGCTGTCACAGAAATGGATCGGCGCCGATATCAGTAAATGAGTGCTCAACAACCTGCCCCGCGTCCCGCCGTCAAAGCGTCGGGCACACAACTGTTCGGCTTTCGCACACGCCTGTATCTGACCTGGGTCGGGTTGTTTGTGCTGTTTGCGGCGTTCTTCCTCAGCTTTGACTTGAAGTTTTCGATCATTGTCGAAAAATTCCCGTATCTGGCGGGGTTCAAGCTGGGGCCGAATGGCTTTTTGCAAGGCGCGGCACTGACCCTGTTCCTGTGCCTGTGCTCGATAGTGGTTTCCGTGGCACTGGGCTTCGCCGCCGCGCTGGCACGGCTGTCGAGCAGCGCGGTGCTGTTGGGCATCGCCAGCTTCTACACGTCGTTTTTCCGTGGCACGCCACTGCTGATCCAGATCCTGCTGATCTACCTGGGCCTGCCGCAGCTGGGCGTGGTCCCTGGGGCCATCAGCGCCGGCATCATTGCCCTGTCGCTGAACTATGGCGCCTACCTCAGCGAAATTTTCCGCGCCGGCATCCTCGGTGTGGCGCCTGGGCAACGTCAGGCGGCAATGGCCCTGGGCCTTGGCCCAGCGCAGATCTTCTGGCACGTCACCCTGCCCCAGGCCATGCGCACCATCATCCCGCCGAGCGCGAACCAGTTCATTTCGATGCTCAAGGATTCATCGCTGATTTCGGTGATGGGCGTGTGGGAAGTGATGTTCCTGGCCCAGTCCTACGGCCGCTCCAGCTACCGCTACCTGGAGATGCTGACGACTGCAGCGGTGATCTACTGGGTGCTGTCGATTCTGCTGGAGCTGGTGCAGGCCAAGCTGGAAAGGCACTTTGGCAAGGGCTATCAGCAGTGAGGGTCAGGTGATCTGACGCTGGCGCCTGACCACACCTATCTGCAAGCCGAACGGGCGAAGTACCGCATTCATTGATTTGAGGGTAGGGTTCCCCTCGCCCCGTTCGTTCAGTCGTTCTGAACGCTAAAAATATGCATTAAAATGCACATTTTTGACAATTATCTTCAATAATATGCAATCTAATGCATAAAAAAGGGGAGCATCCGCTCCCCAGAGGTAAACCGCTAGTTAAACGAAGGTTTCCATCAACCTTCGATCTCGATCAGGATCTCGCCCGGCGTCACACGGTCGCCCTTGGCCACGTGGATGGCCACGACCTTGCCGGCGATGGCCGCCTGCACTTCGGTCTCCATCTTCATGGCTTCGGTGATCAGCACGGCCTGGCCGGCCTTGACCATGTCACCTTCCTTGACCAGTACATCGACGATGTTGCCTGGCATGGTGGTGCTGACGTGGCCTGGGTCGGTGGCTTGCTTGCGCTTGCTGCCGCCACCGCCGACGAACTCGTTGAGCGGCTCGAACACCACTTCTTCCGGCATGCCGTCGATCGACAGGTAGAAGTGACGCTTGCCCTCTGCCTTGACGCCCACACCGGTGATGTCGACGCGATAGGTTTCGCCGTGCACGTCGATGACGAACTCGGTCGGTACGCCTTCGCCGCCGGGTGCGGCGATGGCCCCGGCTTCAGGGATCGGCAAGAGGGCTTCCGGGGTCAGGGTGCCGGCTTCGCGTTCCTCAAGGAACTTGCGCCCGATGTCCGGGAACATGGCGAAGGTCAACACGTCTTCTTCGCAGCGGGCCAAGGCGCCGATGTCGCCACGCAGCTTGGTCATTTCTGGCTTGAGCAGGTCGGCCGGGCGCACGTCGATTACTTCTTCGCTGCCGATCGCCTGGCGGCGCAGTTGTTCGTTGACCACGCCTGGGGCCTTGCCATAACCGCCTTGCAGGTACAGCTTCACCTCGTTGGTGATGGTCTTGTAGCGCTCGCCGGCCAACACGTTGAAGAACGCCTGGGTGCCGACGATCTGCGAGGTCGGGGTTACCAGCGGTGGGAAGCCGAGGTCTTCACGCACGCGCGGGATTTCCGCCAGCACTTCGTTCATGCGGTTGAGGGCGCCCTGCTCCTTGAGCTGGTTGGCCAGGTTGGAAATCATGCCGCCCGGTACCTGGTTGACCTGTACTCGGGTATCCACCGCTGTGAATTCGCTTTCGAACTGGTGGTACTTCTTGCGCACGGCGTAGAAGTACAGGCCGATTTCCTGCAGCAGTTCCAGGTCCAGGCCGGTGTCGAACTCGCTGCCCTTGAGCGCGGCGACCATCGACTCGGTGCCCGGGTGGCTGGTGCCCCAGGCGAAGCTGGAGATTGCCGTATCGATATGATCGGCGCCGTTTTCCACGGCCTTGAGCTGGCACATGGCAGCCAGGCCAGCGGTGTCGTGGGAGTGGATGAACACCGGCAGCGACTGCTCGGCTTTCAGCGCCTTGACCAGCTCGCCCGTGGCATAGGGGGTCAGCAGGCCGGCCATGTCCTTGATCGCCACCGAGTCGCAACCCATGGCTTCCATCTGCTTGGCCTGGTTAACGAAGGCTTCGATGGTGTGCACCGGGCTGGTGGTGTAGGCGATGGTGCCCTGGGCGTGCTTGCCGGCGGCCTTGACCGCTTCAATGGCCACGCGCAGGTTACGCACATCGTTCATCGCGTCGAAAACACGGAAGACGTCGATGCCGTTGACCGCAGCCTTGGCGACAAAGGCCTTGACCACGTCATCGCTGTAGTGGCGGTAGCCCAGCAGGTTCTGGCCGCGCAACAGCATTTGCAGGCGGGTGTTGGGCAGTGCGGCGCGCAGTTTGCGCAGGCGCTCCCACGGGTCTTCCTTGAGGAAGCGCACGCAGGCATCGAAGGTGGCGCCACCCCAGACTTCCAGCGACCAGTAGCCGACCTTGTCGAGCTTGTCGCAGATCGGCAGCATGTCTTCGGTACGCATGCGGGTGGCCAGCAGGGACTGGTGGGCGTCGCGCAGGATCGTGTCGGTTACGTGAATTTTCTTGGACATTGTTATCTCCTCATAGCGGCAAGCTTCAAGCTACAAGCGCCAAGAAAAGCTGGTCTGCTTTTACTTGTAGCTTGCCGCTTACAGCTTGCAGCTGAATTCATAGGCCTGCGTGGGCGGCGATGGCGGCGGCGATGGCCAGGGCCAGCTCTTCGGGTTTGCGCTTGATCGAGTAGTTGGTCAGTTCAGGGTGGCTTTCGACGAAGCTGGTGTTGAACTGGCCGCTACGGAATTCCGGGTTGCGCAGGATTTCCTGGTAATACGCAGCAGTGGTCTTCACCCCCTGCACGCGCATGTCGTCCAGGGCCCGCAGGCCGCGGTCCATGGCTTCTTCCCAGGTCAACGCCCAGACCACCAGCTTCAGGCACATGGAGTCATAGAAGGGCGGAATGGTATAGCCGGTGTAGATCGCCGTGTCGGTGCGCACGCCTGGGCCGCCGGGTGCGTAATAGCGGGTGATCTTGCCGAAGCTGGGCAGGAAGTTGTTCTTCGGGTCTTCAGCGTTGATACGGAACTGCAGCGCGTAGCCGCGGTGCTGGATGTCTTCCTGCTTGACCGACAGCGGCAGGCCCGAAGCGATGCGGATCTGCTCGCGAACGATGTCCAGGCCGGTGATTTCTTCGGTGATGGTGTGTTCCACCTGCACCCGGGTGTTCATCTCCATGAAGTACACCTCGCCATCGGCGAGCAAGAACTCCACGGTACCGGCGTTTTCGTAATTCACGGCCTTGGCTGCACGCACCGCGAGGTCGCCGATGTAGGCGCGCTGCTCGGGAGTCAGCTGAGGGCTCGGGGCAATCTCGATGAGCTTCTGGTTGCGGCGCTGGATCGAGCAATCGCGCTCGAACAGGTGCACCACGCTGCCAAAGCTGTCACCCAGGATCTGCGCCTCGATGTGCTTGGGGTTGACGATGCACTTTTCCAGAAACACTTCCGCAGAGCCAAAAGCCTTGGTGGCCTCGGAGATCACGCGGGGGAAGTTCTGTTCCAGTTCTTCACGGCTGTTGCAACGGCGAATGCCGCGGCCGCCACCGCCGGAAGTGGCCTTGAGCATCACCGGATAGCCGATGCGGTCACCTTCGCTCAGGGCTTCATGGATATCGGCAACGTTGCCTTCGGTGCCCGGTGTGACCGGTACGCCGGCCTTGATCATGGCGCGGCGCGCTTCGGTCTTGTCGCCCATGCGGCGAATGACTTCGGCAGCCGGGCCGATGAACTTGATCCCGCGCTCGGCGCAGATCTCTGCCAGTTCAGCGTTTTCCGACAAGAAACCGTAACCTGGGTGCAGGGCATCACAACCGGTTTCGACAGCGAGGTTCACCAGCTTGCGCGGGTTCAGGTAACCGGCCAGTGGCTCGGCTCCGATGCTGTGGGCCTCGTCAGCGCGCTTGACGTGCAGCGCATGACGGTCGGCGTCGGAATAGATCGCTACCGAGCGTATGCCCATCTCGGCGCAGGCACGCACGATGCGGACTGCGATTTCACCTCGGTTGGCGATCAGGATTTTTTTTATCACTGGAGTCTTCCCAAAGCCGTAGGAACAGTCGAGCCGGTTCTACCGGTCGGCGCGTGACCAGACGTTGCTGGCCAGTCGCACATTCACCCTAGCGCTGTAGGTCGATAAACAAAAATCAATATTTGTTAGGGGCAGTATTAGCAAAAGCTTATAGTGCCGTAACAAGGTTTTGCCGGAGCCGCGACAAAAATGCGTAAGTCCTTGATGCGTATGACTTTGCGTCAATTGCAGATCTTCAATGAGGTGTGCGATTTACGCTCCTACAGCCGTGCAGCCGAGGAAATGGCGCTCACGCAACCCGCCGTTAGTCTACAGATTCGCCAGCTCGAAGAGCTTATCGGCCAGCCGCTGTTCGAGTACGTCGGCAAGAAGCTTTACCTGACCGAGGCAGCCGAAGCCCTGCAACGTGCCAGCCGGGATATCTTTGGCCGCCTGGAAAGCCTCGACATGCAACTGTCGGACATGCAGGGCTCACTGCAAGGGCAGTTGAAACTGGCGATCGAGTCCAGTGCCAAGTACTTCGTGCCACACCTGTTCGCCGCCTTCAAGCAGCGCCACCCGGAGGTCAACCTGACGCTCACGGTGGTCAACCGCGCCCAGGCGATCCGACGCCTTTCGGACAACCGTGACGATTTGATCATCATGTCGATGGTGCCGCAGGACATGGGGCTGGAATTCCTGCCGTTTCTGAACAATCCGATCGTCGCCGTGGCCCCGCCGGATCATCCGCTGTGCAAGCTCGACCACCTGCGCCTGCAAGACCTTGAGCCTCATACGCTGCTGGTCCGCGAACAAGGTTCGGGTACGCGCAAGGCTTGTGAGGAATACTTCAAGGACAAACGCGTGCACTTCACCCAGACCCTCGAAGTGGCATCGGCAGATGCCCAGCGCGAATGCGTGATCGCCGGCTTGGGCATTGCCCTGCTGACCCGCCATGCCTTGAACATGGAGCTGGCCGCGGGCGTGCTCAAAGAGTTGCCGGTGGAGGAACTGCCGCTGTACCGCAGTTGGTGCGTGGTACAGGCCAAGGCCAAGCGGCAGTCGCCGGTGGCCCTGGCATTCTTGGCGTTCATCCGCAGCGAACGGGTGCTGATCAGCGCGATTGTTGAGCGTTTTTCGGGGAAGATGCTGCCGAAGTCTGCCACACCGTGAGCGCTTGCAGCTCAGGGTAGTCAACCAAGTCACGAAGCAATTGACGCTGGTCGCAGTAGCTTTCGATAGCGCGGCGATACTCCATCCGGCGCTGATCCTTTTCCTGCTGCTTGCGAGCCTTGGCGTTGGGTTGGTACGTACCGTCGAAGTCACGAGCCATTGCCTGTCTCCCAGTTAGGATGCGGGAGTTTCAGACTGGCTTCGGGAGTTTACGGTTTTGCGCCAGGGCGGTTACAAAATGGTGAATTTTGCTTGCCTGCGCAGGCGATGAGGCCCGCGCAGGCGCCGCAAGTCAATCGTCGGTGGCTTTGATTGACTTGGGCGATAGGCGCAGGCTGCGCAAGCTGCGCTTCACGCTCTTGAGGTGGTTGACCAGGCTCGGTCCACGCGCCATGGCAACACCCATGGCCAGCACATCGATCACCACCAGGTGGGCGATACGCGAGGTCAGCGGCGTATAGATTTCGGTGTCTTCATGCACATCGATGGCCAGGTTGACGGTCGAAAGCTCGGCCAAGGGGGTGGCGCTCGGGCACAGGGTAATCAGGTTGGCGCCACTCTCACGCACCAGGTTGGCGGTAATCAGCAGGTCTTTGGAACGGCCCGACTGGGAGATGCACACCGCCACGTCGCCCGGCTTCAAGGTGACCGCCGACATGGCCTGCATGTGCGGGTCGGAATAGGCCGCCGCGCTGAGCAGCAGGCGGAAGAACTTGTGCTGGGCATCGGCAGCCACCGCGCCCGATGCGCCAAAGCCATAAAACTCTACCCGCTGCGCCTGGGCCATGGCGCTCACGGCCTGCTGCAGCGCTTGTGGATCGAGGTGCTCGCGCACCTCCATCAGCGTATGCAAGGTAGTGTCGAAGATCTTCAGGCTGTAATCGGCTACCGAGTCGTCTTCATGGATCGCGAACTGCCCAAAGCTGGCCCCGGCGGCCAGGCTTTGCGCGAGTTTCAGCTTGAGGTCCTGAAAGCCTGAACAGCCAATCGCCCGGCAGAAACGTACGATGGTCGGTTCACTGATACCCACGTTGTGCGCCAGGTCGGCCATCGAGCTGTGCATGACGGCAGCCGGGTCTAGCAGCACGTGGTCGGCTACTTTCAGTTCCGATTTGCGCAGCAGGTGGCGCGATTGGGCGATATGTTGCAACAGATTCACGGGCTGGACTCGGTTATGATCGGCTGGCCGGGATGTAGCTTTCTTGTAGTTATACTACATGGGCGCCAACCCGCCCAGTTAAACGAACGTGGAGAGTGGTGGTTTGACTATTCCTTGCGACATTCTGGTCTTCGGTGGCACCGGCGATCTGGCCTTGCACAAATTGCTCCCGGCGCTCTATCACCTGTTTCGCGAGGCTCGTCTGAACAACGCGGTGCGGATCATCGCCCTGGCGCGGCGCAACCTGCCACGTAACGACTACCTGAAGCTCGCCGAGCGCCACTGCCGGGCGCAGATCGCGCGCAACGACTTCGACGAAGAGGTCTGGCAACGGTTCTCCGCCCGGCTCGACTACTTCCCCATGGACGCCTCGCAGAGTGCCGATTTCGGCCGACTGGCTCGCTACCTCGGCGAGCCCGGCGGGCTGACCCGCATCTTCTACCTGGCCACCGCCCCCAACCTGTTCGTGCCCATCGCCAACCACCTGCGCATCGCCGGCCTGGCCGACCCCGAAGCCCGTATCGTGCTGGAAAAGCCGATCGGCCATTCCCTGGCGTCCGCCACAGCCATCAACGAGGCGATCGGAGCGGTGTTCGAAGAAGCCCAGGTGTTCCGTATCGACCACTACCTGGGCAAGGAGACGGTGCAGAACCTGATGGCCCTGCGCTTCGCCAACGCCCTGCTGGAGCCGGTATGGCGCAACAGCCAGGTCGACCACGTACAGATCAGCGTCTGCGAAACCCTGGGTGTTGAGAACCGCGGCGGCTACTACGACCGCGCCGGCGCGACCCGCGACATGCTGCAGAACCACCTGCTGCAGTTGCTGTGCCTGGTGGCCATGGAGCCGCCGGCGCAGTTCGAGGCCGAGGCCGTGCGCGACGAGAAAGTGAAGATTCTGCGGGCGCTCAAGCCGATCTGCGGCCAGGACGTGCAGGACAAGACCGTGCGCGGGCAGTACGGTGCCGGGCACATCGGCGGCCAGGAAGTACCCGCTTACTATTTCGAGAAGGACGTGGACAACGACAGCGACACCGAAACCTTCGTGGCCGTGCACGCTCACGTCGATAACTGGCGCTGGGCCGGGGTGCCGTTCTACCTGCGCACCGGCAAGCGCATGGCGCGCCGCTCGTCGCAGATCGTCATTCAGTTCAAGCCCGTGCCGCATGAGCTGTTCAACGGCGGCCAGGTCAACCAGCTGCTGATTCAGCTACAGCCGCAAGAGCGCATCAGCCTGCGCATGATGACCAAGAGCCCAGGCAAGGGCATGCGCCTGGAGCCGGTCGACCTGGACCTGAACCTGGCCCAGGTATTCGGCCAGACCCGCCGCTGGGAAGCCTATGAGCGCCTGCTGCTGGACGTGCTGGAAGGTGATTCGACGCTGTTCATGCGCCGCGATGAAGTCGAAGCGGCCTGGGCCTGGATAGACCCGATCATCAAAGGCTGGGAAGAGCACTTTCAGGCCCCGCGCCATTACGCCGCCGGGAGTAACGGGCCGGAGCAGGCCAACAGCCTGCTGGCCAGGCACGGCAGCCATTGGCATGGCTGAAAGCCTGCCCGATCCCATTACCCCTTTGGAGCAGAGACAGTAGCGCTGCGCCTGCTGGCGCACACCTCAAACTGCAAAGGGATCCATCATGAGCAAAATCGAAAACCTTTATGCGTACAACAGCGAAGTACCAGGCGAACCGGTCTGCTTCGAAGTTCAGGGAACAGTGACCGTTGCTCACCCAGGCATCGAACCGGTTCTGGTGGCGCCCAAGATTCGCCACAAAGGTGGCTGGGAAGTGCTTCAGCTGAAACTGGAGGACAAGGGGGGCATCAACCTGCAGGTCCTGACCCAGAAGCCGGTATTCTTCAGGCGCGAAGGCGGGACTTCGTGGAAGCGGCTGGAGATCATTCACGCCGAAGGTTCGCAAATGGTCGAGATCGGCCACCGGGTAGCACTCAACTGAGTCTGGCAGGGTGCTGTAGGCCAATCCGGATGAGCGACAGCACGTAAAGGTGGAAACTCATACAGTAGGCGTTTGCCCCGTAACCAGCCTGCCCCTAGAATGGCCGGATGCGCACAGACGACCTCTCCCTCCTGCTGAACTCCCTCAATGACGCCCAACGCCAGGCCGTAGCCGCCTCGCTCGGGCGTCAACTGGTGCTTGCCGGCGCCGGTTCCGGTAAAACCCGCGTGCTGGTGCACCGCATCGCCTGGCTGATCCAGGTCGAGCAGGCCTCGCCGCATTCGATCTTGTCGGTGACCTTCACCAACAAGGCTGCGGCAGAAATGCGCCAGCGCATCGAGCAGTTGCTGGGGATAAACCCGGCCGGCATGTGGGTGGGCACGTTCCACGGCCTGGCCCATCGCTTGCTGCGGGCTCACTGGCAGGAAGCCCGGCTGGTGCAGAACTTCCAAATTCTCGACAGCGACGACCAACAGCGCCTGGTCAAGCGGGTGATGCGCGAGCTCGGCCTGGATGAACAAAAGTGGCCGGCACGCCAGGCTCAATGGTTCATCAACGGCCAGAAAGACGAAGGCTTGCGCCCTCAGCATATCCAGGCCGGCGGTGACCTGTTCCTGTCGACCATGCGCGATGTCTATACCGCCTACGAACAGGCCTGCGAACGCGCTGGGGTCATCGACTTCTCCGAACTGCTGCTGCGCGCCCTCGACCTGTGGCGCGATCACCCCGGGCTGCTGGAGCACTATCAGCGCCGCTTCAGCCATGTGCTGGTGGATGAGTTCCAGGACACCAACGCCGTGCAGTACGCCTGGTTGCGCCTGCTCGCGCGCGGCGGCCAGAGCCTGATGGCGGTGGGCGACGATGACCAGTCGATCTATGGCTGGCGCGGCGCCAAGATCGAGAACATCCACCAGTACACGGCCGACTTCCCAGACGCCGAAATGATCCGCCTGGAGCAGAACTACCGCTCCACCGGCGGCATCCTCAAGGCGGCCAACGCCCTGATCGCCAACAACAGCGGGCGCCTGGGCAAAGAACTGTGGACCGACATGGGCGAAGGCGAGCCGCTGACCCTGTACGCGGCCTACAACGAACACGATGAAGCGCGCTATGTGGTAGAAACCATCGAGAGCCTGGTCAAGCAAGGCAATGCGCGCAACGAAATCGCTATTCTGTATCGTTCCAACGCCCAGTCGCGGGTGCTGGAAGAAGCCCTGTTGCGCGAACGCATCCCCTACCGCATCTATGGCGGCCAGCGCTTCTTCGAACGTGCCGAAATCAAGAACGCCATGGCCTACCTGCGCCTGCTCGAAGGCCGTGGCAACGATGCGGCGCTGGAGCGGGTAATCAACGTGCCGCCGCGCGGTATCGGCGAAAAAACCGTCGAAGCCATTCGCGATCACGCCCGCCACAGCCAGCTGTCGATGTGGGAAGCCATGTGCCAGCTGCTCGCCGCCAAGGCCCTCAAGGGCCGTGCTGCCAGTGCGTTGGGTGCCTTCATAGAACTGATCGAGGGGTTGGCCACCAAGGTCGTGGACATGCCGCTGCATACCATGACCCAGACCACCATCGAACAGTCCGGCCTGATCAACTATCACCAGGAAGAAAAGGGTGAAAAGGGCCAGGCACGGGTGGAAAACCTTGAGGAACTGGTCAGCGCAGCGCGCAACTTCGAGGCCGGCGACGAAGACGCCGACCTCTCGCCGCTCTCGGCCTTCCTCGGCCACGCCTCGCTCGAAGCGGGCGACGCCCAGGCCGATGAACATGAAGACAGCATCCAGCTGATGACCTTGCACAGCGCCAAAGGCCTGGAATTCCCCTATGTGTTCCTGGTGGGCATGGAAGAAGGGCTGTTCCCGCACAAGATGAGCCTGGAAGAGCCTGGCCGCCTGGAAGAGGAACGCCGCCTGGCCTATGTGGGCATTACCCGTGCCATGCGCCAGCTGGTCATGACCTATGCCGAAACACGTCGCCTGTATGGCAGCGAGACCTACAATAAAGTGTCGCGTTTCGTACGCGAGATTCCGCCAGGTCTGGTTCAGGAAGTGCGCTTGTCCAACAGTGTCAGCCGCCCGTTCGGCGGCGCGAAGGTCGCCACCAGCAACCTGTTCGCCAATGCCAATATTCCGCAGACCGCCTTCAACCTCGGCCAGCGCGTGCAACATGCGGTGTTTGGCGAGGGGGTGATACTCAACTTCGAGGGCTCTGGCGCCCAGGCACGGGTACAGGTGAACTTTGCCGAAGGCAGCAAGTGGCTGATGCTGGGGTATGCCAAGCTGGAGGCCATCTGAGGCTGTACGCGGGCAGCCCCGCGTACAGGCGGTTACAGGCACGCTTGTAACATTCAGGCAAAAGCTCGAAACATTATGTCGCTGGTCATGTGCCCGGGAACCTGTGCACCATGACGCGCGTGCAATCCACAACAGGGGATATCCCACTTATGCAACGTTTTCTTAGCATCGCTCTGGCGCTCTGCGTCGGCTTGACGCTGAGCCTGGACGCCAGCGCCAAGCGTTTCGGCGGCGGCAAGAGCTCGGGCTCCGCGCCTATTCACCAGACCCGCCAGGCCACGCCAACCACGCCTGCCGCCGCGCCGACCGCACCTGGCCGTGCGCCGGCCGCCGCCAGCGGTGCTTCGCGCTGGCTGGGCCCACTGGCCGGCCTCGCCGCCGGTGGCCTGCTGGCCTCCATGTTCATGGGGGACGGCTTCCAAGGCATGCAGATCATGGACTTCCTGATCATGGGCCTGATCGCGTTTCTGGTGTTCCGCTTCATTGCCGCGCGTCGCCGCCAGCAGCAGCCGCAAATGGCCGCACCTGGCCATGCGCCGTTCCAGCGTGAAGCTCACGGCCAGCCTGCCCAGCCGTCGGTCTTCGGTGGTTCGGCCGCACCTGCTGCCGCAGCCGCTCCGGTGATCAAAGCGCCGGCCTGGTTCAATGAGCAAAGCTTCCTGGCCGCCGCGCAAAGCCACTTCCAGTCGCTGCAGCAGCACTGGGATGCCAACGAGATGGACAAGATCGCCGAGTTCGTCACGCCGCAGATGCTCGAGTTCCTCAAGCGCGAGCGCGCCGAGTTGGGTGATGGCTTCCAGGCTACCTACATCGACAACCTCGAAGTACAGCTGGATGGTGTCGATGATCGCGCCGACCGTACCGACGCCACCCTGACCTTCCGTGGCGTGTCGAAGACCTCGCGCTTCGACCAGGGCGAAGTGTTCAGCGAAAGCTGGCACATGGTTCGCGCCCAGGGCGAGAACCAGCCTTGGCTGGTCGCCGGTATCCGTCAAAACGGTTAACCGACACGCGTTGTACAAAAACCCCGGGCTCTGTCCCGGGGTTTTTGCTTTTGCCACAGCGGCCTACTAGGGTATAACGCGCAGCGTTGTCATCAAGGTCAGAGGAAGTGAACCGTGGAAGAAGTGATCGAACAACTCCGTGAAGCCAATGAGCCGGTACCGGTGCCCTTGGAGCTTCCCGATGAAGATCAGCTGGTGGAAGTCGAAGAACAGCTGTTCATCAACATTCCCTTTGTGTTCAAGGAGTTCCTGCTGACCGTCAGTGATGTGGTCTACGGCTCGCTCGAACCGGTCACGATCACCGACCCGCAATCGCATACCTACCTGCCGGACGTTGCATCCAATGCCTGGGATGCTGGCGTGCCACGCGACCTGATCCCGATTTGCCAGGACGGTGATAACTATTACTGCGTCGAGGAAGACGGCACGGTTGTGCTGTGGGATGCCGAAGACGAGATCGTGGGTGAAGACAGCTGGGAATCGGTGTGGCACTGGGCGCGGGACGTGTGGCTGGAAAGCTGATCGCGCGCCTACAAGTCGCCAGGCTTTCTACGCCTGGCGACATCGCTACCGCTCCATCCCCTCGGGCGACGGTGAAATCTTGCGCAGTGAGCCTTGCTGCCTCAATGCGTATTCTCGCGGCTGTTCTCCAGCGTCTCCAGCAAGGCAATCTGCATGCGGGTATGCACGCGGATGAACCAACGCCACAGCAACGCCACCACCACCGCCGCCACTACCGCAATCACCAGCAGCAGTTCACTGGTGGGCAGGATGCTGGCCGATAGCGCCGACAGCAGCAGGAAGATCACCAGCAACGACAGCAGCGGGATCACCTCGGCGATCACCCGCCGCACTCGCTGGGTATGGCGCCCCGCCATTTCAGGCTTAACGCCCATTTCCGCCAGCAGCATCGACAGCGCCTTGAGCTTGCGATACGCCGCAATCAGGAAGGGCAGCGACAGCAGCAACGCCGCGCCCCAGATCATCGCCTTTTGCTGGCTGACATCGGCGACCCACTCGCTGAGCCAATTGCCAATGCGCCCGGCAAAGTAGCCCCCGCTGAAGAAGATGGCGATCACCAGCGCCAGGTTGACGCCAACCTGCAACAGGATGCGCCGGATCATCGCCGCAAGCACGGCACCCTCGCCCTGCGGCTGGATGTTGCGCAACCACTCGCCATACAGCGACAGCACACGCGCCAGACGGCTGGGCACCACCTTGCCAAGTTTCAGCGAGAGCGGGTCGGCCGCACGGATCAGGTAAGGCGTCAGCAGCGTGGTGATTGCCGAAACCGCCACGGCCACCGGGTAGAGGAAATCGCTGGTTACCTGCAGCGTCATGCCCAGCGCAGCGATGATGAAAGAGAACTCGCCAATCTGGGAAAGCCCCATGCCTACCCGCAGCGAAGTGCGGCCGTCATTACCGGCGATAAACGCTCCCATGCCACAGGACAACATCTTGCCCAGCACTACCGCCACGGTGATGACCACGATCGGCCAGGCGTAGTCGATCAGTACTTGAGGGTCGATCATCAGGCCGATGGCGACAAAGAAGATGGCGCTGAACAGATCGCGTACCGGTTCGATCAGCCGTTCGATCTTCAGCAGTTGACGCGACTCGGCCATGATCGCGCCAATCAGGAAGGCACCAAGGACCATGCTGTATTCCAGCTTCACCACCAGCAGGCAGAAACCGAAACACAGGCCCAACACGGTGATCAGCAACATCTCGTTGCTTTCGAATTTCGCCACATATGCCAGCAAACGCGGCACCAGCAAAATGCCGATGACCAGCGCGACGATCATGAACAGCGACAGTTTGCCGACCGTGGAAAACACCTCGCCAGAGCTGACTGTGCCGCTGACGGCGATGCCCGACAGCAAGGCGATGATGCCGATACCCAGAATGTCCTCGACGATCAGCACGCCGAAAATCAGCTGGGCGAAGCGCTCGTTCTTCATCTTCAGGTCGTTGAGTGCCTTGACGATGATGGTCGTCGAGGAGATGGCCAGGATGGCGCCGAGGAACAACGCGTCCATGGTGTTCCAGCCAAACCAGCGACCGATCTCGAAACCGATCCAGATCATCAGCACGATTTCCAGGAACGCCGCGATAAACGCCGTGGCACCGACCTTGAACAGCTTGCGCAGGCTGAACTCAAGGCCCAGGCAGAACATCAGGAAGATCACCCCCAGCTCGGCCAGGGTCTTGATGGTGTCTTCGTCGTGGATCAGGCCAAATGGCGGAGTGTGCGGGCCGATGATGAAGCCGGCGACGATGTAGCCCAGCACCACGGGCTGCTTGAGCCGGTGGAAAATAATCGTGACCACCCCGGCTACCAGCATGATCACTGCCAGGTCCTGGATGAAGCTGATGGCATGCATGGCGCGATACTCCTTTTCTCGATGCCCGGGCAGACCGCTCCTCTGCCAAGGCAAACCGAGCGAGCAGCAAGTACATACTGTATTGAATGCAGGAAAGCCCATGTTGCATGGGCGTACTCAGGTTAACATCGCACCCCGCCGCTTAACGTCGGTGCAATATGTAGAAACAGATCGGCAGGTTAAGCGCTGCCGATGGCGTGATCAGCGTGACGACGGAGCGTCAGCCAACGTCCCGTACCAGGAAGGCAAACTCAAAGAGGGGAAACAGAAGTGTCAGCAGATACCCGCCCCGATTCAGCGCAACCACACCGTGAGCACACTATGGAACCTGGAAACGCCCAGCTGAGCATGACCGTCCTGATGACCCCGGACATGGCCAACTTCTCCGGTAACGTGCACGGCGGCACCCTGCTCAAGTACCTGGATGAAGTGGCCTATGCCTGCGCCAGCCGTTACGCCGGCAGCTACGTGGTGACCTTGTCGGTCGACCAGGTGATTTTCCGCGAACCCGTGCACGTCGGCGAACTGGTGACATTCCTTGCGTCGGTCAACTACACCGGCAACACCTCGATGGAGGTGGGCATCAAGGTGGTGACCGAGAACATTCGCGAACGCTCCGTGCGTCACTCCAACAGCTGCTTCTTCACCATGGTGGCAGTCGACGACAGCCGCCGCCCGGTAGCGGTGCCGCCGCGCCAGCCCCACAGCAGCGAGGAAAAGCGCCGGTTCCTACAGGGCCAGCAGCGCCGGCAGATCCGCCAAGAGCTGGAAAAGCGCTACCAGGACCTGAAAACCGACGCCAACTAGTACGCCAGGCGCTGCGCCTCGAAGCGCACGCGCGGGTGGGCGATGCGATCCTGGGCCCGCACCAGCTGCAACTCGTAGGTGGCGCTGGCCTGGGTTTCGAGCAGTACTTCATGTACCGCAGCGCCAGCGTACTCGAACGCCTGCAGCCAGTTGTCCCCCAGCAACACACGGGCCAGAAACAGGCCCGAAGTCAGGTCGCCCACCCCCACCGGTTGACGCGGAAATGCCAGCAGCGGGCGACGCAGGTGCCAGCTTTGCTCGGCCGTCACCAGCAGCATCTCGAACTGGTCTTCGGCGCGCCCCGGGTAGGCCAGGTGCTTGACCACGACGACCTGCGGCCCACGCGCGAGCAGGCTGCGCGCCATCTGCACGCAATCTTCCAGCGACTGTGCGCGGCGGCCACAGAAGCTGTCCAGCTCCAACTGGTTAGGGCAAAGGATGTCCGCCTTGGCGGCCGCCTCCTCCAGCAGAAACTCGCTGACCTCCTGCGGCACGATGCAGCCTTTCTCAGCGTGGCCCATGACCGGGTCGCACAGGTACAACGCCTTGGGGTTCACCGCCTTGATGCGTTCGACACCAGCCAGGATCGCCCGCCCTTGTTCAGCACTGCCCAGGTAGCCAGACAGCACCGCATCGCAGTGGCCCAGTTCGCCGATGTTGGAAATACCTTCCACCAACGCAGGAATTTGCGCGGGAGCAAGCACTTCGCCAGCCCACTGGCCATACTGAGTATGATTGGAGAACTGCACGGTATTGAGCGGCCAGACATTGACCCCGATACGCTGCATGGGAAACACCGCGGCGCTGTTGCCGGCGTGGCCGAACACCACGTGGGACTGAATGGCGAGCAGGTGCGGGGTACGTTTCATGCGGGAGATTTCCAAAGCTGTTTCAAGGATTGTGCGCAGCGCAGTATGAACTCGATTGCCACCTGTACGACAGGCCAGGGACGCAGTTAAGCTGGTTCGACCTGTTTGGAGCATATGCAAATGTTGACCCTGGAGAATGTCTTCGTCCTGATGCTGGTAGCCACGGCAGGCGCCTGGTTGTGGCATAACCATGGGCTGCGCGAAAAAGCCTTGGAGCGGGTCAAGCAGCATTGCGCCAAGCTCGACCTCGAATTGCTGGACGATGCCGTCGCCCTCAAGCGCCTCGGCTTTGTTCGTGATGCCAACGGCAAGAAGCGCCTGGCGCGGATCTACGCCTTCGAGTTCACCGTCACCGGCGAGCAACGCCACCCAGGCACGGTGACCCAGTTCGGTGCCCACAGCGTGCAGATCGAACTGGCGCCCTACCCGTTCGAGATCAAGACGCCGCCACGCACCGACAATGTCATCGAGATGCAGCAGTGGCGCCAAGAGCATAACCGCTGGCGCAACTGATCAGACGCCAAGGCATTCCCTCAAACCGGCCTGCAGAGCCGGTTGCGGTTGAGCTTGAGCAAAAATCAGCTCGATGCGCGTATCTCTGCGCCAGTCGCTCGGCTGCCAGTCCGGCAGCACGCCCTCAAGCCCATTGAATGATTGCCAGCCTTGCGCAGTGTGGATAACTCCCTTGGCGCGGAGCCATGGCCAGCCGTGTAAAAACGCCCGAATCCGCTGTGGATAAAACTGTCGACTCGGATGCCAGCGCCAGCCAATACTCCAGCCCCCCTCACCTTGTTGCACCAGGCAGATAGGCTCATCGGGCCTATTCCATAGGGCTGCGGGGGTATTTCCAAGATTGTCGACAATCCTGTTATCCACATATTCAGTGGAAATAGCCCCTGTGGATGAAACGGGAAGCACCGAAAGTGGCAGGTTTCCGTGGCAGGCCCAAAGGATATCTTTTTCATTAAATTTCTTATTTATCAACAACCTATGATATTCATCCACAGCCTCTGATTTGTTGAAAACCACAGCCTTGGCAGCATCAAAAGCCTGCAGTTGAGCCTCAGGCAGGGCCTCTCCCCGTGCCATTTTCTGTGCGTCCACAACCATCAAAAGCGGCTGGATTGTCAGCACTCCTGCCCAAGGGGCCTGCTTGAGTTGGGCGAGTAGCTGCAAGGGATGGCCGAGGCCGGAGGGCTCGATGAACAGCCGATCAGGCCGAGACTTGCGCAGCAACCGGCCCAAGCCAACCTGAAACGGCATGCCGTTGACACAGCACAGGCAGCCCCCTGCGACCTCGCCGATGGCAATGCCGTCTTCATCGCGGCTGAGTAGCGCAGCGTCGAGCCCCACCAGGCCAAATTCGTTGATCAACACGGCCCAACGTTCGTCAGGCGGGCGCTGCGCCAGCAAATGGCGGATCAATGTGGTCTTGCCGGCGCCCAGTGGGCCGGCAATCACGTGGGTAGGAATGTTCTGCAACATGGCATGACTTCGGGCTGGAGGTAGGCCTCACTATGCGCCGTCACGCCAACCAGTCAAGGCTCAGCAGCAAGCGCCGTTGGTGCCCGGATGGCGAGCGATGCACCAGCCCGGCGCCCTCATTGCCTTGCCATTTTTCGCCTTTGAGAACGGCCACATCGCCCGCCTGCAGCCGTTGAATGTGATCCACAGCAGGCATTGTCTGGTGCAGTTCACGCCGGCCTATCGCCCCTTCCTGCAGCCATTCACTGCCCGGCCCCGCGTAGCTTGTGAGCAAGCGCAGCGGCACGTGGTCCACATGAAAGCGCGGGCACATCGGTGCATCCAGCACGCGCAGGCGCAAGCCCAACCGTCGTGCGCCGAGCAGGCAGGTATAGGCGGCCACCAGCCAGGCCACGTCGGCGACAAAGCTCTCATAACCCTGCAAGTCTGCGGTTTCATGCAACAAGCCCGGTAACGCCGGTGCCTGCTGTTCGTCCACATCGACTACCCGCTGGTCAGCCAGGGGTTGATCAAGGCTGACGACCAGCTGGGCGAAATCCTCCAGTTGAGCCGGCATGCGCCGACGCCATACCGCCAGGTTCACATTGTCCTGCAGAACTTCGGTCAGTACTTGCGGCGAGTCACCCGACACCTGAAAGATATCCACAGGCTTGTGTGCGACGATCATGCTGCCGCCTCCTCGTGCCAAGGACCGAACGGATCTGGCAAGCGCAGCCAGCCCATCGGCCCCAGGCCCATTTCTTCATCCGTCAACAGGCATGATTGCAGCTCTGTGGATAACTTTTCGAAGTCAATATTCTGCCCGATGAACACCAGCTCCTGGCGGCAGTCACCGCTCTCGACGGCCCAGTTTTTCAGTATTGCCGCCGTGTTATCCACATCCTGTGGCCACTGTTCACGCGGCACGAATCGCCACCAGCGGCCAGCCATGCCATAGCGCATCATGCCACCTGCCTGCGACCAGCTGCCGGCCTCTTGATACTTGCTGGCCAACCAGAAAAAACCTTTCGAGCGCAGCAGCCTACCGTTGGTCCAAGGGGTGTGGATAAAGTCGAAAAAGCGCTGTGGATGAAGCGGACGCCGAGCCTGCCATGTGCTGGCGGCGATGCCGTATTCTTCGGTTTCCGGTACGTGCTCGCCGCGCAACTCCTGCAACCAGCCGGGCGCCTGCGCGGCTTGGTCGAAGTCGAACAGGCCGGTATCGAGGATACGCGCCAGCGGTACCTCGCCCATGACCATGGGCACGATCTGCGCCCTGGCGTTGAGGCTGCGCAGAATAGCGATCAGCTCTTCCCGTTCGTGCTGGCCGATCAGGTCGATCTTGCTCAACAGCAGCACATCGGCGAACTCGACCTGTTCGATCAGCAGGTCGCTGATCGAACGCTCATCGTCCTCACCCAGGGTTTCGCCACGGCTGGCCAGGCTGTCTGCCGCCTGATAGTCGCGAAGAAAGTTCAGGCCATCGACCACGGTGACCATCGTATCGAGGCGCGCCATGTCGGAGAGGCTACGGCCTTGCTCGTCGCGAAAGGTAAACGTCTCGGCCACCGGCAACGGTTCCGAGATCCCGGTGGACTCGATCAGCAGGTAATCGAAGCGCCCCTCCTCAGCCAACCGCGCAACCTCCTCGAGCAGGTCTTCACGCAGCGTGCAACAGATGCACCCATTGCTCATCTCCACCAGCTTTTCTTCAGCACGGTTGAGGCTGACGTTGCGCTGAACCTCGCTGGCATCAATGTTGATTTCACTCATGTCGTTGACGATCACCGCGACTCGCAGGTTGTCGCGGTTACGCAGCACATGGTTCAGCAGGGTGCTCTTGCCGGCACCAAGGAAGCCGGACAGAACGGTAACGGGGAGACGGTTGGACATGGCGAAACCTCTTCAGGCGAAGGCATTCGAAACGATGCATTGCATAATGTTATAAAGTAACAATACAATTTCGCCAAGCTGTTCTCGTCGGATGAATGCGCCCCGGAGATGAAATATGAAGCCGTTGCGTGCGGTGTTATTGCTATTGCTGGTTGTGCCATCGGTACTGTCGGCTATGCCACAGGGCAACCCGTTGGCGCTGTGCACCCGCAGCGCAACCCTGTTGGCCTGCCAGGACGGCAAGGGCAGTTACTACAGCGTGCGCACCGAAGGCAGCACGTTTTATCTACGTGGGTACGACTACGAAAGCCGCCGTTTGTGGGCACAAACCAACAGCCGCTACGGCACGTTGACCTTCTACACCGGCCTGGCAAGCGATGGCGAAGCGTGGGTGGGCTATAGCCGCCGCATCGGATGGACCACCTTGAACCGTGTTTCCAGCTCCAGCGGGCAGCGCTTCAACCTGCACTGCAGCTTGCTCGGCGGTTGCCGCTGATCGCCTTTTCATTTGGAATTACCCATGACCCAGCTCAAGCTTCCCGATATCGCCAGCCAAGCCCAGCAGCACGCCTTACCGCTGGACTGGGTGGGCATGTGTGGCATTGACTTGCCAGTGCAATTCGAGGGCCGTATCGCCGCAGCCAAGGTCGACGCAGGTGTCAGCCTGGTGGACGGCAGCTCACGCGGCATCCACATGTCGCGCCTTTACCTGGCACTTGAATCACTGGAAGGTCAGCCACTCACCGCGCTGGTTATTCGTCAGCTATTGGCTGATTTTCTGAACAGCCATGAAGGGCTCTCCTCTGCGGCCTACCTACGCCTGTCCTTCGACCACCTGCTTAAACGGCCGGCCTTGGTCAGCCCGTTGGCAGGCTGGAAAAGCTATCCAGTAACTCTCGATGCACGCATCGAAAGTGAGATGTTCCACGTGGAACTATTTGTTTCCGTGCCCTACTCATCCACATGCCCTTGTTCGGCTGCGCTTGCAAGGCAGCTGATTCAACAACAATTCCAGGCGGATTTTGCCGAGCAGCAGGTGGATAAGGACAGGGTGATGGCGTGGCTTGGTAGCAGCCAGGGCATCGTGGCGACGCCCCATAGTCAGCGCAGTAGCGCGCAAATTCACGTGCGCTTGAAAAGCAACGTGCTGGAGCTGCCGGTGACCGAGTTGATCAACCGTGTGGAGGCCAGCCTGGGAACTGCCGTGCAAACTGCGGTCAAGCGCGCAGATGAACAAGCGTTCGCGTTGGCCAACGGACAGAACTTGATGTTCTGCGAAGACGCCGCACGACGGTTGCACCAGTCGTTACGACAATTGAAATGGGCCACTGCCTTCAAGCTGCGCGTGGAACATGCAGAGAGCCTGCATGCCCACGACGCAGTCGCCACCAGCCAATGGCAGTGGCAAATCAGCTACGCGGTTTGACCGCCCCGCAGTCATTGCCGAGCCAGACCGCACGGGTGTTCATGCTGCCTTGCTGCTGCACACCCGACGCATTGAACGTACCGCTGACCTGGGTGGTGAACTCTCTGTCACTCAGAAAGGTAGCCTGGCCAGTGCCCTGGGCCTTGGGGCAACTGAACTGGAACTTCCATACGTTGCCAGTGCGGTCGGTAATCTGCTGCGTGCAGCCCGACTTAGGGTCTTGCAGCGGAATATCATTGGTTGCCACCTGCTCTGGCGTCAGGCACGAGCGCACCCCATTACCCCCCACTGTCACCCCTTGCTTGGCCAACACGCCCTCCATCATGGCGCGCTGCTCCGGCGGCAGGTTCTTCAATTGGCCGAGCATGAACGCCATGTCGGGTAACGGCTTGCCATCGACCTGCATGTTGCTGGTGGTCAGCTCCCACAAGCCGGGCTGCAACATCTGTGCATGCACCAACGGGCTGCTCAGGCCAAGGGCCAACGCCAACAGTGGCAGACGAATCTTCATGGGCAAACGCTCCTGGAATAAACCGGCCAACGGGCCGGGCTGAGCCTTAGACGCCAAATCCACCTGCAGGTTGCAAGCCGGACCGGGAACGTGTTCTGTTACCCACAGTGTACTCGGCAAGCAGGATGCATATGGATTACCACAGCCCCTACTTCTTCGGTTATGTGCTCGGCCTGATTCACCTGTTGGGCATCATCGCCGCACTGCATGCAGTGTTCACCGTGCGTACCGCCCAAGGTGCGATTGCCTGGGCCATGCCACTGGTCTTCATTCCCTACCTGACCTTGATCCCCTACCTGATCTTCGGCGCCCGCTCTTTCTATGCCTACATCAAGGCACGGCGCCAGGCCAACCAGGAAATGCACGTGGCCATGGCCAACCTCAACTGGCGCCCCTGGGTAGAAGAGGCGCTCACCGCCCGCGAGTCCGAAAGCTATGCTGCGCTGCGTGCCATGCCAAAGCTCGGTCGCATGCCCTGCCTGGCGAACAACCAGGTAAAGCTGTTGATCGATGGCAAAGCGACGTTCGATGCCATCTTCGCCGCAATCAATCAAGCCCGCGAAGTGGTGCTGGTACAGTTTTTCATCATTCACGACGACAACCTGGGCAAAGCGCTACAGCAGTTGCTGCTGCGCAAAGCGGCCGAAGGGGTGAAAGTGTTCGTCCTCTTCGACCGGGTCGGCAGCCATGCTTTGCCGGCAAGCTATAGCCAGGTGCTGCGAGCGGGTGGTGTGGAGATTCATGCCTTTGCCACGCGCCGTGGATGGTTCAACCGCTTTCAGGTGAACTTCCGTAACCACCGCAAGATCGTGGTGGTGGATGGCCTGGTCGGTTTCATTGGCGGGCACAATGTGGGTGATGAGTACCTGGGTGCGCATCCGCAACTGTCGCCTTGGCGAGATACCCACGTGCAAATCGGTGGGCCCGTGCTGGCCTGCTTGCAGGAGTCGTTCGCCGAGGACTGGTACTGGGCAACCCGCCAACTGCCACCGTTGATCCTGCCCGACACCTACCCGGAGAACGGCGTACTGTGCCAGGCGCTTGCCAGCGGGCCAGCGGACCCGCAGGAAACCTGCTCGCTGTTCTTCCTTGAAGCGATCCATTCGGCTACGCGTCGGGTGTGGATCACCAGCCCCTACTTCATCCCCGATGAGGCAGTGTTCGCCGCCTTGCGCTTGGCGGTGCTGCGGGGGGTGGATGTTCGCATCCTGATTCCGTCACGGCCCGACCACCGGATCGTCTATGCCGCCTCCAGCCTGTTTGCCTTCGAAGCGGTACGTGCCGGTGTGCGCATGTTCCGCTACCAGCCAGGCTTTCTGCATCAGAAGGTGGTGCTGGTGGATGACGATGTGAGCGCGATCGGCAGTGCCAACCTGGACAACCGTTCGTTCCGCCTGAACTTCGAGATTACCTTGCTGACGGTGGACCGTGCATTTGCCGATCAGGTGCAAACCATGTTGGCCAACGACTTCGAGCAGGCTCGGGAGATCACTGCGGAGGACAGCCTGGATACCCATCGCCTGCAACAACTTGGGATGCGGATTGCTCGGTTGATCTCGCCGATTCTTTAACAGGCACTAATAACCAGGGGCCGCATAGCGGCCCCTGGCATGTGTGGTCGAACGTGAAACACTCAGCCTAGCGGTACAAATCCTCACGGGTCCATGGCAGGTCATGGCGGCCATCGGCATAAGGTTTCACGGCCAATATCTGGTGCAGGTTGATCCAGCCCTTCTCGAAGGCGTAGGCACAACCGGCCAGGTACAGCCGCCAGATGCGCAGGGTCTTTTCCGGCACCATGGCCGCCGCACGATGCAGCTGGTTTTCCAGGTTCTCACTCCAGTGGTGCAAGGTCTTGGCGTAATGCAGGCGCAGGCTTTCTACATCGACGACCTCAAGCCCCGCCTCACAAATGCTGGCGCTGATCATCGACAGATGCGGCAGCTCGCCATGGGGGAAGACATAACGGTCGATGAACTCCCCCGCCCCCCGCCCTACCGGTCGCCCATCCACATGCTTGGCGGTGATGCCGTGGTTCATGACCAGGCCACCTTCACGCACCGCACCGAACAGCTTCTGGCAATACAAAGGCAGGTTGGCATGCCCGACATGTTCGAACATGCCGACACTGACCACCTTGTCGAAACGGCCATCCTGAGGCAGGTCTCGGTAGTCGAGAATCTGCAGGTCGACCTGCCCGGCCAGTCCCTCTTCCTTCACCCGCTCACGGGCCAGCTTGAGCTGCTCCTTGCTCAAGGTAATACCGAATACCTTGGCCCCATACTCACGTGCGGCAAAGCGTGACAGGCCGCCCCAGCCACAGCCCACATCCAGCAGGTAGTCACCCGCCTGCAGGCGCAGCTTGCGGCACAGGTGGTCGAACTTGTCCTGTTGGGCCTGGGCCAGCGTGTTGTCCGGCTCACGGAAGTAACCACAGGAGTAGACCATGTCCGGGTCCAACCACAACTGGTAGAACGCATTGGACAGGTCATAGTGATAGGAAATGGCTTCGGCGTCGGTGTCCTTGTCATGGGCAATACGCTGTGGCGTCGTGTCGTCATCGTCACTCAGCAGGGCCTCGCTGAGTACGTCGCACACGCGAATAACCTCGCCGATATCGCCCTCGAGCTCCAGCTTGCCTTCAACGAAGGCCTCACCCAGCTCGTTAAGGCTTGGGTGGGTGAACTGGCTGATCAGCTGAGGCTCCTTGATCAGGATCGTCACTTGCGGGCTCGGCCCAAGATCGAACTCGTTGCCGTCCCACAACTTCAGACGCAAAGGTAAATGCAGGCTCTGCAACGCAGGTGGAAGTTGCGCAAGCATCAATGACCCTCCCTTCAGGTAACGGGGCGCCACGCCTCATAAATTCGGACGCCACGGAATCAGGGTAGTTCATAGCTGCAGATTTTGGGCTAAACGCGACGATGGTCTAGAACCAACCGACATGAAAAACACGCAGATTGTATACAATTCTAAGCACACAGACTAACCTTGTGCCCCTCTCGCGCTTCTTCATCCTGGAGTGGAACCCATGAAATCCTATGACGTGGTGATCATCGGCGGTGGCCCTGGCGGCTATAACGCGGCAATCCGTGCAGGCCAACTGGGCCTGAGTGTTGCCTGTGTAGAAGGCCGCTCGACCCTGGGCGGCACCTGCCTCAATGTTGGCTGCATGCCATCCAAGGCGCTGCTGCATGCATCCGAGCTGTACGAGGCCGCCAGCGGCGATGAATTCGCCCACCTCGGCATCGAAGTGAAGCCGACCTTGAACCTCGCCCAGATGATGAAACAGAAGGACGAGAGCGTGACCGGCCTGACCAAGGGCATCGAGTACCTGTTCCGTAAGAACAAGGTTGACTGGGTCAAGGGCTGGGGCCGGCTGGATGGCGTTGGCAAGGTCGTGGTCAAGGCCGAAGACGGCAGCGAAACCACGCTGCAGGCCAAGGACATTGTCATTGCCACCGGCTCAGAACCCACACCCCTGCCAGGCGTGACCATCGACAACCAACGCATCATCGACTCGACCGGTGCACTGTCCCTGCCCCAGGTTCCCAAGCACCTGATCGTCATCGGCGCCGGCGTGATCGGCCTGGAGCTGGGTTCGGTCTGGCGCCGCCTGGGCAGCCAGGTCACCGTCATCGAATACCTCGACCGCATCTGCCCGGGCACCGATGAAGAAACCGCCAAGACCCTGCAAAAGGCCCTGGCCAAGCAAGGCATGAGCTTCAAGCTCGGCAGCAAGGTGACACAAGCCACGCCGTCGGCCGATGGCGTCAGCCTGACCCTGGAGCCCGCCGCCGGTGGCGAAGCACAAACCCTGCAAGCCGACTATGTGCTGGTGGCCATCGGCCGCCGCCCGTACACCCAGGGCCTGAACCTGGAAAGCGTGGGCCTTTCGACCGACAAGCGCGGCATGCTGAGCAATGACCACCACCGCAGTGCGGTGCCCGGCATCTGGGTGGTCGGCGATGTCACCTCTGGCCCAATGCTCGCGCACAAGGCCGAAGATGAAGCGGTATCGTGCATCGAGCGCATCGCCGGCAAGGCCCATGAGGTCAACTACAACCTCATCCCCGGCGTCATCTATACCCGCCCGGAACTGGCCAGTGTGGGCAAGACCGAAGAACAGCTCAAGGCCGAAGGGCGCGCCTACAAGGTCGGCAAGTTCCCCTTCAGCGCCAACAGCCGCGCCAAGATCAACCACGAGACCGAAGGCTTCGCCAAGGTCATTGCCGATGCCAACACCGATGAAGTACTGGGCGTGCACCTGGTGGGCCCGAGCGTTAGCGAAATGATCGGCGAGTTCTGCGTAGCCATGGAGTTTTCGGCTTCGGCAGAAGACATCGCCCTCACCTGCCACCCACACCCGACCCGCTCCGAGGCCTTGCGCCAGGCGGCGATGAATGTGGACGGGATGGCAATGCAGATCTGACAGATCGCGCTCAGGCAATGCGACCCCGGCATTGCCTGGCACTCTTCGCTATCCACATTTGCCCACCCAAAAGGAATCTATTTCTTAAATGGAATGATATTCCGATATCCGTGTGATAGGTTTGTGCTGCAACGCAGGCGCGCATACCCACGGAGAACTCAATGTCCCAATTGTTGATACCCAGCCCTACAGGCAATACCCGAATCTTTGCGGTCGTAGGTGACCCGGTAAAGCAAGTGAAGGCCCCGCAGCTGCTCAACAAGGTATTCGCTGAGCAAGCTGTGGACGCGGTGATGATTGCAGTGCATGCCCGGCCTGAACAGCTCGCGACGGTAATACGCGGCCTACAAGCGATGGAAAATTTCTCGGGCATGCTGATCACCATTCCTCACAAGTTTGCCGCTCGCGAATTTGCCGATGAGGTCAGCCTTGCCGTCCAGGTCTCCGGCAGCACCAACGCATTGCGGCGCAACGAACAAGGCGTATGGGAAGCTGACAACTTCGACGGGACAGGGTTTGTCCTGGGCCTGCAGCGCAAGGGGTACGCGCTGGCCGGCAAGCGTGTCGTACTGGCCGGAGGTGGGGGTGCGGGAAGTTCGATTGCTGTCGCATTACTGCAAGCAGGAATCGGCCAGTTATCTCTGCAAGAACCGGATACCGTCAAAGCCGATGCACTGCTCTCCAGGCTGGACCAACATTGGCCGGGGCGATGTGAGGTCGCTCAGCGCCAGCACCTCGGGCTAGCCGATATCGTTATCAACGCAACGCCGTTAGGGCTCTCGGATGAAGACCCGCTTCCTGTTGATCTGGCTGCCCTGGCCCCCAGAACGCTGGTGGCAGACATCATCATGCAACCCGTTGAGACTCGCCTGCTAAGCGAGGCGCAAGCGCTGGGGCACCCTGTGCATCCAGGCAGCTACATGCTGAGTGAGCAATTGGGCTGCTACAGGAAGTTTTTCAGCATCTGAGGCCTTAACAGCGTGCACATAACCCCTGATTGGCGGCCCCTGTACGCTGGCGTCAATATAGGCATCCCTTTCTTTTGCAACGCGTCATGGGTAGCCTTCAATGCATTTTCTACGGGAGCTCATCTCTCACACATCAAGGAACAACTATGAGCAATGCGCTGGAACGCGGCCTGCACGCTATTGAGCTATTGGCCGGGAAACGCACCGGGCTGCCTCTTCAGCAAGTTGCCGAAGCCTTGGACATTCCGCCGAGCGCCACTCACCGCATGCTTAATTGCTTGGTTGAACAAGGTTTTGTGCGCCAAGACCCTCAGCACGGTAATTATGTTCTCGCCCTCAAGGTGGTATCGCTTGCACTGAAGCACCTGTCCCAGAGCGACATCGTCGACCTCGCCAAACCGATCCTTGAACGCCTTGCCCGTGTGTCTGGCGAACTGGTGCGTTTGAGCATTGTCGATGGCGACAACCTGGTGTGGATCTCCAAGGCGCAAGGCACGCGCTCCGGGCTTCGCTACGACCCTGATGCCGGTGCCGAAGCCAAACTCTGCTGTACAGCGTCGGGGCTTGCGTGGTTGAGCTGTCTGAGTGACGAACGCGCGCTGGAGCTGGTTTACCGTCAAGGCCTGGCCAAAGCCGGTGAATATGGGCCCAACGCGGCGACCACGATCGACCAGCTGCTTAAACACCTGCAGCTCGCACGTGATCAAGGCTATGCGTCAGTTGACGAGAGTTTTGAAATTGGCGCGGCGGCAATGGCTATCGCAATCCTCGATTCGCAGCGACACGTCATCGGCGTGATCAGCATAGCCGGCCCAAGCGTTCGCTTGACCCAAGAGCGTATGCAGGCTCTCAAAGCGGCATTGTTCGAGGCCGCCGAAGAAATCACCGCAATCAGTCTGGACAGTCTTCCCAAGCTGTCGATGATGACCTCCCGGATCACCGATCAGACCGGCTGATCGGACCACCGATCGAACGCGGCCTGTCGTCCGACGTGGCCGCCTCCTCTCCTCAAGCCCTGCTGTCGAATGCGTCAAGCCAAGCGCGCTGACTCCTGCCGATCAAAATCATAAATGGAATGCTTTTTACTTTTGGAATGGCCTTCCATTTATGATAGTGTCATCACCGCCCACTGAGAAAGCCTGGTGTTCTGCAAAAGATGCCGCTGCCAGAAAGGCGTTCTGATAAAAACAAAAACAGGAGTCATCTATGTCGAGTTCTCCCAACCTTGATGTCAGCACCTTCATGGACGCTAGAAAAATGAGCGCCAGGCAATGGCTGGTGCTGTTTCTGGGCTTCATGGTGCTTGTCTTTGATGGGTTCGATACGACCTCGATCGGTTTCATAGCACCCGCGCTGGTCGACGACTGGGGCTTGCAGCGACATGACCTTGGGCCCGTGATGATGAGCGGCCTGCTCGGGCTGGCCTTCGGCTCATTGACTGCCGGATCGTTGGCAGATCGTTTTGGCCGCAGGCCTGTCATCATCGGTTCAGTGCTGCTGTTCGGCCTGTGGAGCCTAGCTTCGGCCTGGGCCACCGGGGTCGTCAGCCTGACAGTGCTGCGGTTTCTGACCGGGGTCGGTCTGGGTGCATCAATGCCGAATACCGCGACACTGATTTCCGAATTTGCACCCAAGCGTTACCGCTCTCATATGGTCTCTTTCATCTACTGCGGTTTCGCCTTTGGCGCGGCCCTGGGTGGCCTGGGCAGTGAGTGGCTGATCGCCCATTTTGGCTGGCGATCGGTATTGGTGGTCGGCGGTGTGCTGCCCATTGCCTTTGCGCTCCTGCTGCTTTTCAGCCTGCCGGAGTCCATCCGCTTTTTGGCCCAGAACAGTGCGTTGAAGGAACGACTGATCAAGGAGATCAACAAAGTTGCCCCTGGCTTGGCCAACGCCCGTACCCGATTTCATATCAGCGAAGCGTCGATCAAACAGGCTGGCAAGGTCAGCGCGTTGTTCGCGTCCGGTTATAGCCTCGGTACCTGCATGATCTGGATCACGCTGTTCATGGGCTTGCTGACCATGTACTTGCTGTCGAGCTGGCTGCCGCTGCTGACCCGCGATGCCGGTCTTAGCATGGGCGATGCGGCACTGCTGGGCTCGTTGCTGCAAATTGGCGGCATGCTGGGCAACTTTACCGTCGGCATGAAGATGGACCGCTGGGATCACCATAAAGTGGTCGGCATTACGGTGTTCTGCGGTGGCGCCTGCGCGGTGCTAATCGCGCTGCAGCAGCCGACGATGCAGGTTCTCTGCCCGCTGATCCTGTTGCTGGGCTACTTCCTCAATGGCGTCAACGTCGGTGGCTATGCGTTGGCAGCCGCTTTCTACCCAACCCAGATCCGTGCCACCGGGGTGTGCTGGGCAACCGGCATCGGTCGCCTGGGCGCTATCAGCGGCGCCGGGATCGGCGCACTCATGCTGGCTGCCCAATGGGATTTCAGCCAGGTCTTCTTGTTCCTCGCCATCCCTTCCTTGCTCGGGGTCACGGCGCTATGGGTCAAAGGCCGTCAGCACAGAACGTCGGCGATTCCCACCCCAGCCAACTGAATTCCAGCGCGCTTAACCCCCTCTCCGGAGACCTGCCATGCAAGCTAGCTATTCCATCGCCCAACTGACCGCTCTCGATTTCAGCCCGCCCGAAATCATCGAACTGGCTGCCCGCACCGGCTATGACCAGGCTGGCGTGCGGTTGTTACCCGTCGCGCCAGGGGCCGTCGCCTATCCACTGATGGATGACGCACGCATGCTGCGTGAAACGCTCGCACGGATGAACGACACCGGCGTGAAGGTCTTCGATCTGGAATTGATACGCCTCGATGCCCAATTCGATCTGCAACGCTACCTGCCGTTTTTCGAGGTTGGTGCGCAGCTAGGGGCCAAGGCGGTACTGGTAGCCGGCGACGATCCGGAGCAAGGCCGACTTGTAGAGCACTACGCTCGGCTATGCGACGCAATGCAACCCTTCGGCCTCTCAGCAGACCTCGAATTCATGCCGTGGACGGCCGTCAATGACCTGGCCAGTGCTCTGCATATTGTGGAACAGGCCGATCGAGCCAACGGCGGCATCCTGGTAGACGCCCTGCATTTTGATCGTTCAGACAGCCGCTTCGAGGATTTGCAGCGAATCCCAGCGCAGTGGCTGCACTACGCACAAATATGCGACGGCCCTGCGATGCGCCCCGACACCCATGAGGGACTGATCCAGGCGGCGCGCTGCGGGCGTTTGCTACCAGGGGAAGGTGACATCGATCTGGCCAGGATATGGCGCAGCCTGGCAGCCGCGGTTCCGGTCAGTGTCGAGATCCCGAATGACCGCAGGGTAGCGCAAGTGGGGGTAGAGGCTTGGGCCCGAGAGGCGTTGGCGGCAGCCAAGGCAATCATTGAGCCGCTGTAAATCATTGACGCTGACCAAGCCCACTACACCAGGAGACCTCTTGATGCTTACCGACACTTCCCTGCACACCACGGTGGACTGCGATGTCCTGATCATCGGCTCTGGTGCAGCCGGGCTTAGCGCAGCCGTGACCGCCGCGTGGCATGGTCAGCGGGTGATCGTGGTCGAGAAGGATGAGGTGTTCGGCGGTGCCACCGCCTGGTCGGGTGGCTGGATGTGGGTGCCGTGCAATCCGTTGGCTCAGCGCGCCGGGATCATTGAGGACCGCTCGCTGCCACGCACCTACCTTGAACATGAATTGGGTGACCACTTCGACCCGACCATGATCGATGCCTTTCTCGAAGCAGCGCCCAACATGGTCTCCTTTTTTGAGCGCCATACCGCTTTGCAATTCGCCGACGGTAACGCAATTGCTGATATCCACGGGGATACGCCAGGCGCCGGCACCGGCGGTCGGTCGGTGATCGCCGCCCCTTACAATGCCTACGCGGTAGGCAAACTGCTAAAGCGGCTGCGCAAGACGATGCGCGAAACCTCGTTCATGGGCATGCCGATCATGGCCGGCCGTGACCTGACTGCCTTCCTCACCCTGACACGCTCCTGGCGTTCGCTGCTGCACGTGACCCAACGCTTCGGCAAACACTTGATCGACCTTGCGCTCAAGGGGCGCGCCATGCACCTCGTCAACGGCGTCGCCTTGATCGCCCGCCTGGCCAAGTCAGCCGAAGACCTTGGCGTACAGCTCTGGGAGTCAGCGCCGGCCACTGATCTGATCCATGAACACGACCGGGTCGTCGGCGCCGTGGTCGAAACAGCAAAAGGCCGTATCGCCATTCGGGCACGCAAAGGTGTGGTGCTGGCTGCAGGTGGCTTTGCCAATGACATCGAACGACGCAAGGCACTGTTCCCGCGCACGCCAACGGGCCATGAACATCTGGCGTTGCCGCCTCTGGGCGTCAATGGCGATGGTTTGCGCCTGGGCGAGAGCGTCGGCGGCCAGGTCGCTGAAGACCTGGCCAGTGCCGCCGCTTGGGCGCCCGTTTCTCGAGTACCTTACAAGGACGGTAGCGCCGGCCACTTCCCGCATATCATCGAACGCGGCAAGCCCGGCATCATCGGCGTCCTCGCCAACGGCCAACGGTTCGTCAACGAAGCCAATGGCTACTATGACTATGTTGCCGCCATGGTCGCGGCCGCACCCGGCACCGAGGTCGCGTCCTGGTTGATCTGCACCCGCGCGTTTCAGCGGCGTTATGGGCTGGGCGTTTCCCGGCCTTTCCCACTGCCCGTTGAGCCATTCATCCGCTCGGGTTACCTGAAAACTGGCCACTCCATCGAGGCGTTGGCCTTGGCGTGCGGGATCGACCCCGCGGGCCTGAGCCAGACTGTGACCGAGTACAACCGCCACGCCCGCAACGGTGAAGACCCCCAGTTCGGTCGCGGCACTACGCCCTACAACCGCAAGCAGGGTGATGCGCAGCACGCGCCAAATCCTTGCGTCGCGCCAATCGAGCAGGGCCCTTTCTATGCGGTGAAGGTCGAGGCAGGCTGCTTCGGCACCTTCGCAGGCCTCAAGACCAATGCCCATGCGCAAGTCCTCAACACTGACGGGCAGCCGATCGCAGGCCTTTATTCAGCGGGGTCCGACATGGCCAGCATCATGGGCGGGCACTACCCGGCCGGCGGAATCAACCTGGGGCCAGCCGCAACCTTCGGCTATATCGCCGGGCGCCACCTGGCTGGCGCCACAGCCTACGAATAACGCCCGGCCTACAGGCCTTGATCCTCGAGGGATCCCCCATGTCGTTTGCTTCCAAGCCCTTCGCCCTTACCACTCAGGAGAACGTACGATGAGCACCATCACCCCCCTTCCCCCACGCTGGGACCAGGAAGTCGACCTGTTGGTGTTCGGCGCAGGCACCGCAGGCATGACTACCGCGTTGATGGCCAAGCACCACGGGCTGGACGTGCTGCTGTGTGAAAAAACCGCTGCCGTGGGCGGCATCAGTGCGACCTCAGGCGGTACCACCTGGGTACCCGGCACCACCCAGAGCCAGCGCGCCGGAGTACCGGACAGCGTGGCAGATGCTGCAACCTTCCTTAAGGCGGTGGTCGGTGAGCGCGGTGGTGAAGCCTTACGCGAAGCCTTTCTGACCAGCGGGCCGCAGGCAATTGACGAGTTGGAGCGCATCAGCGAAGTCAAATTCGTGGCCGCCGCCGCCCACCCCGACTATGTCAGCGGCCCAGGAGCAGCGTTCGGTGGCCGCGCCCTGGCACCGCTCGCGTTCGACGCCCGGCTACTGGGGAAAGATTTCGCCCGCGTACGGCCTCCACGCCCAGAGTTCATGGGGCTGGGCGGCATGATGGTGCCCCGCGCCGACCTGGACGCGCTGCTGTCGCCCTTTGCCTCGTTGAAAAACCTGAGCCGTACCCTGAGCGTTGTCGGCCGCTATTGCATCGACCGCCTGAGCCACCCCCGTGGCACCAACCTGGTGATGGGTAACGCCTTGGTTGCCCGCCTGTTCTACAGCCTGCGCCAGCGCAACGTTACCATTCGTTTTGAAACGCCCTTGCACGACTTGATCCAGGAGAACGGCAAGGTGGTGGGCGCTGTGGTGCTGCACAATGGCCAGCCCCAGCGCATCCGCGCCCGCCGAGGCGTGGTGATGGCCACCGGCGGCGTGACCCGCCACCCGACATTGCGCAAGCAACTGTTCCCGGCCGCGGCCCAACCCCTTTCACTGGCGCCCTTGACCCATACCGGCGACGGCATCGATCGCGCGCTGAAGGCTAACGCCCAGCTCGACAACGGCCATGACAGCCCCGGTCTATGGATGCCCTGCTCGATCCGCACAAGCAAGGACGGCTACCAGGCCGTCTGGCCACACATCCTGCTAGACCGTGCCAAGCCAGGGCTGATCGCAGTCAACCGCCGGGGCCTGCGCTTCGTCAATGAGTCGGACTCCTACCACGACTTCGTCATGGGCATGCTCGCCGATGGCAGCCCCACCGCCCACCTGATCTGCGATGAAGCCTTCTTGCACCGCTATGGCCTGGGCCTGGTGATGCCGCTGCGCACCGCCGCCAACATCGCCAGCTTCGTCAAGGCCGGCTATCTGGTCAAAGCCAGCACGCTGGCTGAGCTTGCCAGCAAGCTCAAGATCGATGCCGAGGGGCTCGCAACCACGGTCAACACCTACAACGCCTCCGCCGCACACGGTGAAGACCCGGCATTCAACCGTGGCAGCAGCCCCATGAACCGTCACAATGGCGACCCACAGCAAACACCCAACCCCTGCGTGCGCCCGCTGGGCGAGGGGCCTTACTATGCCGTCACCGTACAACCCGCCGACCTCGCCTGCAGCGCAGGCTTGAGCGGCAACGCCGACGGCCAGGTGCTGGACACCCAAGGCCAGGTGATCGAGGGGCTATACGCCTGCGGTAATGACCTGGCCTCGATCTTTCGCGGCACCTACCCTGGCCCAGGTACCACCCTGGGGCCTGCGATTGTGTTCGGCTGGCGGGTGGCCCGGCATGCGGCGGGGTTGGAGGGTGCCAAGAGGGGCATGCCCGGTGCGCTCCACAGCCGTGACGCTCACGGGTCGAGCGGGGTGCCCGGACAAGGCGTCAAAAGCAGCACACCCGGAGCATGGGGCAACGATTTCAATGAGTAAGGGTGCGACATGCTCATGACCTCAAATAGACCTAATGTTGACTCTCTTGGATAGTTCTTGCGCCGACTCTTTGCGCTCGGAGTAGCGGTCTACCAAATAATCCTGGCGATCACGCAGCAGCAGCGTGAACTTGGTCAGTTCCTCCATTACGTCGACCAGTCGATCGTAGAAAGAAGACGGCTTCATGCGCCCGGCTTCATCGAACTCCAGGAAGGCTTTCGGCACCGACGACTGGTTCGGGATGGTAAACATACGCATCCAGCGGCCAAGCACGCGCAGTTGGTTCACCACGTTAAATGACTGCGAGCCTCCACACACCTGCATCACCGCGAGGGTCTTGCCCTGGGTTGGGCGAACGGCGCCCATGGCCAGCGGTACCCAATCGATCTGCGCCTTGAAGACAGCACTCATTGAGCCGTGACGCTCGGGCGAGCACCACACCTGGCCTTCGGACCATTGCATCAGCTCGCGGAGTTCCAGCACCTTCTCGTGGGAGTTCGGAGCGTCATCCGGCAGCGGCAGGCCGGAAGGGTCGAAGATACGGGTTTCGGCGCCGAACTCTTCCAGCAGGCGCGCAGCTTCCTCAACCATCAAGCGGCTGAATGAGCGTTCGCGGGTCGATCCGTACAGCAACAGGATGCGCGGTTTGTGCGTGGAAGGATCCTTCGGCGCCAGCCGCTCCAGCGACGGCAAATCAATCAGTTCTGGTTGGACATTTGGCAGGTGGTCGTTCATTTCGGTCTCCATTGATCCAGGGCCTACAGGGCGCCAATACGGGCAAGTTCGGCTTTCAGTTCGTCCTCGCTCAGTTGCGAGAGAGGCAGCGCAATGAAGGCGCGCACGCGCTCATCGATCTTCGCAAGTGTGGCCTGGAAGGCTTCTTCGATTTCGGCCTCACTCCCGATGACCGCCGAAGGGTCGGCCAGGCCCCAGTGGGCTTTGAGCGATGGACCGAAGAAGATCGGGCAGGCTTCGCCGGCAGCGCGGTCGCACACGGTGACAACGATGTCGGGAGGAGAGCTCTCGAAGGCATCCGAGGCCTTGCTTGAAAGACCAGCGGTGGGGATACCGGCGGCTTCCAAGGTTTTCAGTGCCCGCTCATTGACCTTGCCGCTTGGGAAGCTGCCCGAGCTCACAGCTTCCATACCCTCGGGGGCCCGGTGATTGAACAGCGCCTCGGACAGGATGCTGCGGCAGCTGTTGTGGGTGCACATGAACAAGACTTTCATCAGGTATCTCCGGTTCAAAAGCTCAAGCGGATGGCCAATGCGGCCAAGGTGGCAAGCAGGATCGGCAGCGTCAGGACGATGCCGGTGCGCAAGTAGTAACCCCAGGTGATGACGATGTTCTTGCGGGCCAGCACGTGCAGCCACAGCAAGGTGGCCAGGCTGCCGATGGGGGTGATTTTCGGACCGAGGTCACAGCCGATGACGTTGGCGTAGATCATGGCCTCGCGCACGATGCCGGTGGCCTCAGCGGAATGGATCGACAAAGCGCCTACCAGCACAGTGGGCATGTTATTCATGACCGACGACAGGCCAGCGGCGAGCAGCCCCGTGCCGAGGGATGCGCCCCAGATCCCGTAGCCGGCGAAGACATTGAGGATCTGCGTCAGGTAGTCGGTGAGGCCGGCGTTACGCAGGCCATAAACCACGAGGTACATGCCAAGCGAGAACACCACGACCTGCCAAGGCGCGTCCTTGAGCACCTTGCGGGTAGAAATCACGTGCCCGCGGGCGGCGATCAGGTAGAGGATCAGCGCACAGGCAGCAGCGATGGCGCTGATCGGAACGCCCAACGGCTCGATGGCGAAAAAGCTGACCAGCAACAGCGCAAGCACCCACCAGCCGGCAACGAACGTCGCCTTGTCGCGGATAGCGGCTTCGGGAGCCTTGAGTTGGTCGAGTTCATAGGTACGCGGCAGGTCCTTGCGGAAGAACCACAGCAGCATTCCCAGGGTGGCGGCGATGCTGACCAGGTTCACCGGCACCATGACCGAGGCGTATTCGCTGAAGCCAATGCCAAAGTAGTCGGCGGAGACGATGTTCACCAGGTTGGAAACCACCAGCGGAAGGCTCGCGGTATCGGCGATGAAGCCCGCCGCCATGACGAATGCCAGCGTCGCCGCCGGGGAGAAGCGCAGGGCCAGCAGCATGGCGATGACGATCGGGGTCAGGATCAGTGCCGCACCGTCGTTAGCGAACAGCGCCGAGACGGCGGCGCCCAGCAGGATGATGAAGGCGAACAGCTTGCGGCTGCTGCCGTTGCCCCAGCGGGCCACGTGCAATGCCGCCCACTCGAAGAACCCCGCCTCATCCAGCAGCAGGCTGATGATGATGACGGCGATAAAAGTTGCGGTGGCGTTCCACACGATCTGCCAGACCACTGGAATATCGGACAGGCTCACGACGCCAGCCAGCAGCGCCACGACAGCTCCTAGAGCTGCACTCCAGCCCACGCCTAAGCCCTTTGGCTGCCAGATGACGAGAACGATCGTCACCAGAAAAATCAGAAATGCGATCAGCATGACGACAACTCAATCAGCGAAGGGAAGTATCAAGCACAAGCAACAGGGCTCTGCGGCCGCTCGCCCATTTCGGCAAGGCGCAACGCATCGGGGCTCAACCATTGCTGGTTCGCATCGACCACTCCCTTCAGCATCGCGTCCACCCACTGCGGCAGTTCGGGGTGCAGTCGGTAGTACACCCATTGACCCTTGCGGCGATCCATCAGGAGTCCAGCCTCGCGCAACTGGGCCAAATGCCGCGAGATCTTCGGCTGGCTCAGCTCCAGCGCGTGGGTAAGTTCGCAGACACAGAGTTCGCCTTCGCGGGCGATCAGCAGGGTCATCCGGGCCCGAGTGTCATCAGCCAGGCATTTGAAAACGATGGGGGGAGTCAGTGTTTCTCGCATGTGACCTCCTGGGGAATGCGTGTACGACTAATATCTGGAAATCCGAATATATGCCTATTCGAATATGTGGTAAACTAGATATTCACAATCGCCGCGCCTTACGGGACGTCATAAAACAGGAAATAGCCCGCGCTCTGGGCCCTAAGGAAGTGGTCGGACTCGTCTGATTCGCTCACGGGTTGTCGGACCGGCCCAGCGAAAGTCAGGGATCGGTACCCTGCTGCTCAGAGCACTTGAGCGAATAGCGGAAGCTGACGGAGCCCAGAGATTCATGACCCTGAACGGCAAGGGGCATCAGAGAACGCCAGATCTAGGTAGGGAGGGGTGAAGCGGGGAGGAGGGTGAAGCGCCCGATGAAGGGAAGCGAGCGCTTCCCTCTACCGGCAACAGTTTCAATTGTTCGACAACAGTTCTAATGCAACGAAACCACCATCGCCATTAAACGCTGCGGCTTACTCGACTGTCACCGATTTCGCCAGGTTACGCGGCTGGTCAACGTCGGTACCCTTGAGCACGGCGACGTAGTACGACAGCAGCTGCAGCGGAATGGTGTACAGGATCGGCGCCAGGGCGTCCGCGATGTGCGGCACCTTGATCACGTGGGTGCCTTCACCGTTGGTCATGCCAGCGTGCTCGTCGGCGAACACCACCAGCTCACCGCCACGGGCACGTACTTCCTGCAGGTTGGACTTGAGCTTCTCCAGCAGTTCGTTGTTCGGCGCCACGGTGACCACCGGCATGTCGTTATCCACAAGCGCCAGCGGGCCGTGCTTCAGCTCGCCCGCCGGGTAGGCTTCGGCGTGGATGTAGGAGATCTCCTTGAGCTTGAGGGCACCTTCCATCGCCACCGGGTACTGGGCGCCACGGCCCAGGAACAGGGTGTGGTGCTTGTCGGCGAACAGTTCGGCGATCTTCTCGACAGTCGCGTCCATGGCCAATGCCTCGCCCAGGCGGGTCGGCAGGCGGCGCAACTCTTCAACCAGCTCGGCTTCCACACCGGCTTCGAGGGTACCGCGCACCTGGCCCAGGGCCAGGGTCAGCAGCATCAGCGAAACCAGCTGGGTGGTGAATGCCTTGGTCGAGGCAACACCGATCTCCGGGCCGGCCAGGGTCAGCAGGGTCAGGTCGGATTCGCGCACCAGCGAGCTGATGCCGACGTTGCAGATGGCCAGGCTGCCGAGGAAGCCCAGCTCCTTGGCATTGCGCAGGGCGGCCAGGGTGTCGGCGGTCTCACCGGATTGCGAGATCGAGACGAACAGGGTGTCTGGCTGGACCACGACCTTGCGGTAGCGGAACTCGCTGGCCACTTCGACCTGGCAAGGGATGCCGGCCAGGCTTTCGAGCCAGTAACGGGCAACCATGCCGGCGTGGTAGCTGGTACCGCAAGCGACGATCTGCACATTGCGAACCTTGGCAAACAGTTCGGCGGCATTCGGGCCGAAGGCCTGGACCAGCACATTGTCCTTGCCCAGGCGGCCTTCCAGCGTGCGCTGGACCACGCTTGGCTGCTCGTGGATTTCCTTGAGCATGAAGTGACGGTAGGTACCTTTGTCGGCCGCCTCAGCGCCTTCGTGGTACTGCACGGTTTCACGCTGGACCTTGGTGCCGGCCTGGTCCCAGATGCTGACTTGGTCACGGCGGATCTCGGCGATGTCGCCTTCTTCCAGGTACATGAAACGGTCGGTGACCTGGCGCAGGGCCAACTGGTCCGAAGCCAGGAAGTTCTCACCAAGGCCGAGGCCGATCACCAGCGGGCTACCGCTGCGAGCGGCTACCAGGCGGTCTGGCTGTTTGGCACTGATCACGGCCAGGCCATAGGCACCGTGCAGGCGCTTCACAGCGGCCTTCAGCGCATCGGTCAGGTCCGGGACAGTCTTGAGCGTGTGGTGGATCAGGTGAACGATGACTTCGGTATCGGTCTGCGAAGTGAATACGTAGCCGAGCTCTTTCAGCTCTTCACGCAGCTCTTCGTGGTTTTCGATGATGCCGTTGTGCACGACCGCCACTTCACTGGCCGAAAAGTGTGGGTGGGCGTTGCCTTCGGTGGGCGCACCATGGGTGGCCCAACGGGTGTGGGCGATGCCCAGCTGGCCGGTGAGAGGGTCGGCGGCGACGGCGGCTTCCAGCTCGCTGACTTTACCGATACGGCGGCGACGCTCCAGCTCACCTTGCTGGCTGAAGACAGCCAGGCCGGCACTGTCGTACCCGCGGTATTCGAGGCGCTTGAGGCCTTCGATCAGAATGGCGGTAATATTACGCTCGGCTACGGCACCAACGATTCCACACATGGTTATTGCTCCTGGCTGATCGCGGCGCAAATCAGGTTGATGCCGCGGGCTTGAATGTGTTCGCGTGCCGCTGCGGGCAGGCGTTCGTCTGTAATAAGGGTATTCACGCTGCCCCAGGGCAGCTCGAGGTTAGGGATCTTGCGCCCCACCTTGTCGGACTCGACCATCACGATCACTTCCCGGGCCACCTCGGCCATGACTCGGCTCAGGCCAAGCAGCTCGTTGAAGGTGGTGGTACCCCGGTTGAGGTCGATGCCATCGGCACCGATGAACAGCTGGTCGAAATCGTAGGAACGCAACACCTGCTCGGCCACCTGCCCCTGGAACGACTCGGAGTGCGGGTCCCAGGTGCCGCCGGTCATCAGCAACACCGGCTCATGCTCCAGGTCGCTGATGGCGCGGGCCACGTTCAATGAGTTGGTCATTACCACCAGGCCCGGTTGGCGGCCCAATTCAGGGATCATCGCAGCAGTGGTGCTGCCGCTGTCGATGATGATCCGCGCATGTTCGCGGATACGCCCTACAGCAGCGCGGGCAATGGCCTTCTTGTAGGCGGACACGGGCTGGGTAGGTTCGCCGAGCAACTCTTGCGGCACCGGCACCGCACCGCCGTAGCGTCGCAATAGCAGGCCATTGGTTTCCAGGGCTGCAAGGTCCTTGCGAATGGTGACTTCTGACGTTTCGAAGCGCTTGGCCAACGCGTCCACACTCACCTCGCCCTGCTCGCTGAGCATGGCCAGGATGTTGTGCCGGCGTTGGGGGGTGTTACGTTTCGACATGAGCGCTTAAGTTTCGATTCGAAAGATAATGGTTGCAATCAAAACCTAAGACGCTCTTTTCGTCAAGCGCCATGAACTGTGGATAAGTCTGTTGTCGTCCGCTGACGCGGCCCTTTCGCTACCCTCCAGGTGGCGCGTATCCCTGTAGGAGCGGCCTCGCGTCGCGAAAGGAGGGCAAAGCACTCCCAGCTTTCCAACAGCCCAAAAAAAACCGACCCATTCACACAGGTCGGCTTTCGATCGAAACAACTGTGTATAACTCAGCTCTTCTTGATCTTCTCCGGCCGCTTCCAGCCGTCGATGTTGCGCTGGCGCGCACGGCCCACAGCAAGCTGCCCTGCTTCAACAGTCTGGGTGATGGTCGAGCCTGCCGCAGTAGTAGCACCAGCCTGGATATCCACAGGCGCCACCAACGAGTTGTTCGAGCCGATGAACACGTCTTCGCCCATCACCGTCTTGAACTTGTTGGCGCCATCGTAGTTGCAGGTGATGGTGCCAGCGCCGATGTTGGTGCGCGCACCGATTTCGGCATCGCCCAGGTAGCTCAGGTGGCCGGCCTTGGCGCCCTCACCCAGGTGAGCATTTTTCAGTTCGACAAAGTTACCCACATGGGCCTTGGCATCCAGCACGCTGCCCGGGCGCAGGCGCGCGAACGGGCCAGCATCGCTACCCTCGCCCATCACCGCACCTTCGATGTGGCTGTTGGCCTTGACCACCGCACCCTTGCGCAGGGTGCTGTTCTTGATCACGCAGTTGGGGCCGATTTCTACATCGTCCTCGATCACTACCTGGCCTTCGAGGATCACGTTGATGTCGATCAGCACATCACGGCCTACGGTCACTTCACCGCGCACATCGAACCGCGCCGGGTCGCGCAGGGTGACACCCTGGGCCATCAGGCGGCGGCCTGCGCGCAACTGATAGTGGCGCTCCAGCTCGGACAGCTGGCGACGATCGTTGGCGCCCTGCACTTCCATCGGGTCATGGGGCTGCTCGGTCGCCACCACCAGGCCGTCGGACACCGCCATGGCGATGACATCGGTCAGGTAGTACTCGCCCTGGGCATTGTTGTTCGACAAACGGCTCATCCAGTCCGCCAGGCGCGCGGCAGGCAGGGCCAGAATACCGGTGTTGCCTTCCTTGATCGCTTTCTGCGCGTCGTTGGCATCCTTGTGCTCAACGATCGCCGTTACCTTGCCCTGCTCGTCACGCACGATACGACCATAGCCGGTCGGGTCTTCGAGGGTGACCGTGAGCAGCCCCAGTTGCTCGTCGTTGGCCTTGGCCAACAGACGCTGCAAGGTCTCCACTTCGATCAACGGCACATCGCCGTACAGCACCAGCACGGTATCTGCGGTCAACGCCGGCAGCGCCTGAGCCACGGCATGGCCTGTACCCAGCTGCTTGTCCTGCATGACGAAGTTCAGGTCGTCAGCTGCCAGGCGCTCACGTACCTGCTCGGCACCGTGGCCAATGACCACGTGGATACCTTGCGGCTGAAGCTGGCGCGCGCTGTGGATAACATGGCCGAGCATGGAGTTGCCGGCAACCGGGTGTAGTACCTTGGGCAGCGCCGAGCGCATGCGGGTACCTTGGCCGGCGGCGAGAATAACGATATCGAGTGACATTACTGGCTACCAATCCTGGGCGGTCAGTGAAATGACCGGGGGGGAAATCAAAAAAAGAAAAAGGGTAGCCGAGGCTACCCTTTTACTCAATCGCAACAGAAGTCATCAGCCGTGGCCGATTACTTGCCTTTGCGCATTTGCTGGACGGTACGCAGCTGAGCTGCGGCCTCGGCCAGACGTGCGGCGGCGGCGCCGTAGTCGAAGTCCGCGCCTTTCGTATTCAGGGCGTTCTCGGCAGCCTTGAGGGCTTCCTGAGCCTGCGCTTCATCCAGGTCTGCAGCACGTTGCACGGTATCGGCAAGCACCTTGACCATGTTCGGCTGAACCTCGAGGAAACCACCAGAGATGTAGAACACCTCTTGTGCGCCACCCTGCTTGGTCAGCGTGATCGGACCTGGCTTCAGATTGGTGATCAGCGGCGCGTGGCCTGGAGCGATACCAAGATCACCCAGGTTACCGTGCGCAACCACCATCTCGACCAGACCGGAGAAAATTTCTCCTTCCGCGCTGACGATATCGCAATGGACTGTCATAGCCATCTGCTTGCCTCAACCTGATAGCGCCCCTTGCGGGGCGCAGGAATTACAGTTTCTTGGCTTTCTCGATCGCTTCGTCGATGCTGCCGACCATGTAGAACGCTTGTTCTGGCAGGTGGTCGTAGTCACCTTTGAGGATGCCGCTGAAGCCAGCGATGGTGTCTTTCAGGGAAACGTACTTGCCTGGCGAACCGGTGAAGACTTCGGCCACGAAGAACGGCTGCGACAGGAAGCGCTGGATCTTACGAGCGCGGGCTACCAGTTGCTTGTCGGTCTCGGACAGTTCGTCCATACCCAGGATCGCAATGATGTCCTTCAGCTCTTTGTAGCGCTGCAGAACATACTGAACGCCACGAGCGGTGTCGTAGTGCTCGTTGCCGATCACGTTCGGGTCCAGCTGGCGCGAAGTCGAGTCCAGTGGATCGACCGCTGGGTAGATACCCAGGGAGGCGATGTCACGGGACAGAACGACGGTGGCGTCCAAGTGGGCGAAGGTGGTCGCTGGCGACGGGTCGGTCAAGTCGTCCGCAGGTACGTATACGGCCTGGACGGAGGTGATCGAACCTTCCTTGGTGGAGGTGATGCGCTCTTGCAGAACGCCCATCTCTTCAGCCAGGGTCGGCTGGTAACCTACTGCCGAAGGCATACGGCCCAGCAGTGCGGATACTTCGGTACCGGCCAGGGTGTAACGATAGATGTTGTCGACGAACAGCAGAACGTCGTTACCTTCGTCACGGAACTTCTCAGCCATGGTCAGGCCGGTCAGCGCTACGCGCAGACGGTTTCCTGGTGGCTCGTTCATCTGACCGTAGACCAGCGCTACTTTGTCGAGAACGTTGGAGTCCTTCATCTCGTGGTAGAAGTCGTTACCCTCACGAGTACGCTCACCCACACCAGCGAACACGGAGTAACCGCTGTGTTCCATGGCGATGTTACGGATCAGTTCCATCATGTTTACGGTCTTGCCGACACCGGCACCACCGAACAGACCAACCTTACCACCCTTGGCGAACGGGCAAACCAGGTCGATAACCTTGATGCCGGTTTCCAGCAGGTCGTTGCCGCCTGCCTGGTCAGCGAACGAAGGCGCTGGCTGGTGGATACCGCGACGCTCTTCTTCACCGATCGGGCCGGCTTCGTCGATCGGGTTGCCCAGTACGTCCATGATACGGCCGAGAGTGGCCTTACCAACAGGAACGGAAATGGCAGCACCGGTGTCGACGACATCCAGACCGCGCTTCAAGCCTTCGGTGGAGCCCATCGCAATGGTACGAACCACGCCGTCGCCCAGCTGCTGCTGAACTTCGAGGGTGGTTTCCGCGCCTTGTACTTTCAGCGCGTTGTATACACTCGGCACGACGTCACGTGGGAATTCCACGTCGATGACGGCGCCGATGATTTGAACGATACGTCCGCTACTCATAGCTGGATCCTCTGAATATGTGAACCGTTAAACCGCGGCAGCGCCGCCGACGATTTCCGAGATCTCCTGGGTGATCGCAGCCTGACGCGCCTTGTTGTAGATCAATTGCAGCTCTTTGATCAAATCACCGGCGTTGTCTGTGGCGTTTTTCATGGCGATCATCCGGGCCGCTTGTTCAGCAGCGTTGTTCTCGACCACCGCCTGGTATACCTGCGACTCCACGTAACGCACCATCAAGCCGTCCAGCAGCTCTTTTGCGTCGGGTTCGTACAGGTAGTCCCAGTGGTGCTTGAGTTCCTGATCCGGGGTTGCCACCAACGGTACCAATTGCTCGACCGTTGGCTTCTGGGTCATGGTGTTGATGAACTTGTTCGAAACCACCGAGAGGCGATCGATACGGCCGTCCATGTAGGCGTCCAGCATCACTTTGACGGAGCCGATCAGATCGTTGATCGATGGCTCTTCGCCCAAGTGGCTGATCGCTGCTACGACGTTGCCGCCAAAGATGCGGAAGAAAGTCGCACCCTTGCTGCCAATCACGCACAGGTCGATTTCCACGCCCTGTTCGCGGTTTGCGCTCATGTCCTTGACCAGGGCCTTGAACAGGTTGGTATTCAAGCCACCGCACAGACCACGGTCACTGCTCACCACGATATAACCGGCGCGCTTTACAGGGCGCTCGATCATGAACGGGTGGCGGTATTCCGGGTTGGCGTTGGCCAGATGACCGATCACCTGGCGGATACGCTCCGCGTAAGGACGGCTAGCAGCCATGCGCATTTGTGCCCTGCGCATCTTGCTGACCGCCACTTTCTCCATGGCGCTGGTAATTTTTTGCGTGCTTTTGATGCTCGCAATCTTACTGCGAATCTCTTTTGCGCCTGCCATGTATCACCTATCAGGTTAGCAAGCGGGGGCCAGGGCCCCCGCTGCGGCTTACCAGGTCTGGGTGGCCTTGAACTTCTCGATACCGGCTTTCAGGCCTGCGTCGATTTCGTCGTTGAAGTCACCCTTCACGTTGATCTTCGCCATCAGTTCAGCGTGATCACGGTTGAAGAAGGCGATCAGTGCTTGCTCGAAGCTGCCGATCTTGGAGACTTCTACGTCGGTCAGGAAGCCACGCTCAGCGGCGTACAGCGACAGGGCCATGTCCGCGATGGACATCGGCGCGTACTGCTTCTGCTTCATCAGCTCGGTAACGCGCTGACCATGCTCCAGCTGCTTGCGGGTCGCTTCGTCCAGATCGGACGCGAACTGGGCGAATGCAGCCAGTTCACGGTACTGAGCCAGCGCGGTACGAATACCACCGGACAGCTTCTTGATGATCTTGGTCTGAGCGGCACCACCTACGCGGGATACCGAAACACCGGCGTTCACTGCAGGGCGGATGCCCGAGTTGAACATGGCCGATTCCAGGAAGATCTGACCGTCGGTGATCGAGATCACGTTGGTCGGAACGAACGCGGAAACGTCGCCAGCCTGGGTTTCGATGATCGGCAGCGCGGTCAGGGAACCGGTTTTACCAGTCACAGCACCGTTGGTGAACTTCTCGACGTACTCTTCCGAAACGCGCGATGCACGCTCCAGCAGACGGGAGTGGAGATAGAACACGTCGCCTGGGTATGCTTCGCGTCCTGGTGGACGGCGCAGCAGCAGGGAGATCTGACGGTAGGCAACAGCCTGCTTGGACAGGTCATCGTAAACGATCAGTGCGTCTTCACCGCGGTCACGGAAGAACTCGCCCATGGTGCAACCGGCGTATGGCGCCAGGAATTGCAGTGCGGCGGATTCCGAAGCACTGGCAACAACCACGATGGTGTTGGCCAGGGCGCCGTTTTCTTCCAGCTTGCGAACGATGTTGGCGACGGTGGAACGCTTCTGGCCGACAGCAACATAAACACAGAAAATACCGGAGTCTTTCTGGTTGATGATGGCGTCGATGGCCATGGCGGTCTTGCCGATCTGACGGTCACCGATGATCAGCTCACGCTGGCCACGGCCGACAGGGATCATGGCGTCGACAGATTTGTAGCCAGTCTGTACAGGCTGGTCTACCGACTTACGCCAGATCACGCCTGGAGCAACTTTCTCGACCGCGTCGGTCTGGGTGTTGCCCAGAGGACCTTTGCCGTCGATCGGGTTGCCCAGTGCGTCGACGACGCGACCCAGCAGTTCCTTACCAACTGGAACTTCCAGGATGCGGCCGGTGCACTTGGCGCTCATGCCTTCGGCGAGGGTGTCGTAGGCACCCAGGATCACTGCACCTACGGAGTCTTGCTCCAGGTTCAGGGCCATGCCGTAGACGCCGCCAGGGAACTCGATCATTTCGCCGTACATGACGTCGGCCAGACCGTGGATCCGCACGATACCGTCGGAAACCGAAACGACGGTACCTTCGTTACGGGCTTGGGAGCTCACATCGAGGTTGTCGATGCGGCCCTTGATGATTTCACTAATTTCGGAAGGATTGAGTTGCTGCATTGCTCTGCTGCCCCTTCAAACTCAAGATTTCAATGCTTCGGCCAGTTTCGCGATTTTGCCGCGAACAGAGCCATCGATTACCAGGTCACCAGCGCGGATGACGACGCCGCCAATCAGGCTGGCATCCTCCGACGCGTGCAGGCGCACTTCCTGGCCTAACCGTGCACTGAGAACCTTGGCGAGTTTGTCTTGCTGTTCTTGGTTCAACGCGAAGGCACTGGTGACTTCCACGTCCACGGATTTCTCTTGCTCGGCCTTGTACAGGTCGAACAGAGCGGCAATCTCCGGCAGAAGCAGGAGACGGTCGTTTTCCGCGGCAACATGAATGAAATTCTGTGCCTGTGCATTGAACTTGTCACCGCACACGTCAATGAACGTGGCGGCCTTTTCTGCGCTCGTCAGTCGCGGGGCCTTGAGCAGGCGCTGCATGGTGTCGTCTTGCGACACCGCAGCAGCCAGGCCGAGCATGGCTGACCAATTGGCCAGTTGCTGATGGGCCTGGGCATGCTCAAAGGCAGCCTTAGCGTAAGGTCGGGCCAACGTGGTCAGTTCTGCCATGATCGCCCTCGCTTAAATTTCAGCGGCCAGTTTGTTAACCAGCTCCGCATGCGCGTTTTGATCGATTGTGGCGCCAAGGATCTTTTCAGCACCGCCAACGGCCAGGGCACCCACTTGGGCACGCAGGGCGTCTTTAGCGCTGTTCAGTTCCTGTTCGATCTCGGCCAGAGCCTGAGCCTTCACACGGTCAGCTTCGACGCGGGCCTGATCACGGGCTTCCTCGACAAGCTGAGCAGCGCGTTTCTTGCTTTGCTCAATGATTTCGGCTGCCTGTGCTTTAGCTTCACGCAGTTGCTGACCCGCTTTCTCTTGGGCCAGCTCCAGGTCGCGAGCTGCGCGGTTGGCAGCGTCCAAGCCGTCGGCAATCTTCTTTTGACGCTCTTGCAGAGCAGTGATGACCGGAGGCCATACGTACTTCATGCAGAAGAGTACAAAAATCAGGAAAGCAACGGATTGGCCAATCAGGGTTGCATTAATGTTCACGCCAACACCTCGCTCGGTCTTAATTCATCACAGCACATCAACTCGTTGTGACGAGTGATTAGCCGGCGATCTGACCAACGAAGGGGTTCGCGAAGGTGAAGAACAGAGCAATACCAACACCGATCATGGTTACGGCGTCGAGCAGACCGGCAACGATGAACATTTTGACCTGCAGCATCGGAACCATTTCTGGTTGACGAGCAGCGCCTTCCAGGAATTTGCCGCCCAGCAGGCCGAAACCAATGGCGGTACCCAGAGCACCCAGGCCGATCAGCAGAGCAACAGCGATAGCGGTCAGACCAACTACAGTTTCCATCTTTCCTCCCGACTTTTACGTCGTATTGGTTAGGTTTTTAGTTTGAAGCGGTAAAACAAATCGTGAGTACAGCTGCCCTTGCGGACTTTTTAAGCCCTCCCCCCGTACCGGCGGGGAAGGCTATCAGACACGCCAGGCGGTCTTAATGGTTATCTTCGTGCGCCATCGACAGGTAGACGATGGTCAGCATCATGAAGATGAAAGCTTGCAGGGTGATGATCAGGATGTGGAACACAGCCCACGCCCATTGCAGCACCACACCCAGGCCGCTCAGCCACAGCAGGCCCGAGCCGAACATGACGGCGATCAGGATGAACACCAGCTCACCGGCGTACATGTTGCCGAACAGACGCAGTGCCAGCGAGATCGGCTTGGCGATCAGGGTGACGAATTCCAGCAGGAAGTTCACCGGGATCAGCAGGGCTTGAACGAAGATGTTCTTGCTGCCGAACGGGTGCAGGGTCAGCTCACCGATGAAGCCGCCCAGGCCCTTGACCTTGATGCTGTAGAAGATGATCAGGGCAAACACGCTGAAGGCCATGGCCAGGGTCGCGTTCGGGTCGGTAGTCGACACGGCGCGGAACGGAATGTGCGGATCACCGGAGATCAGGATGGCCAGCTGAGGAATCCAGTCGACCGGTACCAGGTCGACGGCGTTCATCAGGAATACCCAGACGAAGATGGTCAGTGCCAGCGGAGCGATCACCGGGCTACGGCCGTGGAAGGAGTCCTTCACGCTGCCGTTGACGAAGTCGACCATCACTTCGACGAAGTTCTGCAGGCCGCCGGGTTGGCCGGAGGTCGCCTTCTTCGCCGCCATGCGGAAGATGAACAGGAAGATCAGACCCAGCGCAACGGACCAACCCAGGGTGTCCAGGTGGAACGCCCAGAAGCCCATTGCCTTGGCTTCTGCAGCCGAATGGGCAAAGCCCCAGCTGCCGTCTGGTAGTTGACCGTAGGTCAGGTTCTGCAAGTGGTGCTGGATATAGCCCGAAGCGGTTTCTGCTGCCATGGTTGCCTCAAACGCCCTAAGGTCTCGAAAGTCTTTTATTCATTAGCAGTGGCGCGAACCAGCTGACCATTAGGGTCAGCAGGAAGACGCCGAATACTGCTAACGGCGCCAATGGCTTCACTCCTGCGAAGGTCAATGCAAACAGCACTGCCGTCAAAATCATTTTGCCTGCCTCGCCAGCGTAGAACGACTTGACGATGGCCTGCGCTGCCCGGGCTCCGCTAAAGCGAAACGCCTTCCAGGCGAAATACACATTGGGTAGCCAGGCAATCAAACCTCCGCAGAGACCTGAATATCCACTGACCGCCCCTTTCCACTGCCACACCACCAAGGTTGCCAGCAGAAGTACTACACATTGAGTCAACAGTACCGGAAAAACCGCCCAGCGATGGAAAGGCAAGCGGTTTGGCGTGCGGATTTCCATCACAACTGCTCCTCGGAAGTCGACCAACAAGTCAGCTATGACTTGGCATAATTTGTGCCGACAAAATGCGCGCAGAGTATAGGGGTGGATTAACCCCTATTCAACTCTTCGGTAGTGATTTCCGACTGCGCGCTACAACAGGAATTGTTTCAGCGGATGTGAGCAAGGACGCCTTGCAACTCGTCAAGCGAGTTGTAGCGAATAACCAACTGCCCTTTGCCCTTGTTCCCATGACGGATCTGCACGGCCGAGCCCAGGCGCTCTGCGAGCCGCTGTTCAAGGCGTGCGATATCCGGATCAGGTTTGCTCGGTTCGACCGGATCAGGCTTGTCACTGAGCCACTGACGTACCAGTGCCTCGGTTTGGCGCACGGTGAGGCCACGTGCGACAACATGACGCGCCCCCTCCTCCTGACGATTCTCTTCAAGGCCGAGCAAAGCGCGAGCATGACCCATCTCCAGGTCGCCATGGGCGAGCATGGTCTTGATCGCTTCAGGCAGCGTGATCAGGCGCAACAGGTTGGCCACGGTAACCCGCGACTTGCCAATGGCATCGGCCACCTGCTGCTGGGTCAGTTCGAACTCCTGCTGCAGGCGCTGCAGGGCGAGGGCCTCTTCCAGCGGGTTGAGGTCTTCGCGCTGGATGTTCTCGATCAGCGCCATGGCGATGGCCGCCTCGTCCGCCACTTCGCGGACCATGGCCGGCACGGTGTCCAGGCCAGCCTGCTGGGTAGCGCGCCAGCGGCGCTCACCGGCGATGATCTCGTAGCGGTTGTCGCCCACCGGGCGAACCACGATCGGCTGCATCACGCCATGGGTGCGAATCGAGTGCGCGAGTTCTTCCAGCGCCACCGGGTCCATGTCGCGACGCGGCTGGTACTTGCCACGCTGGATCAGCTCGACCGGCAGGTGTTGCAGTTCCTTCTGGTCGATCTTGACAGCCTGCTCTTCGAGCGCGCTGACGGAAGGACCACTGAGCAGAGCATCCAACCCACGTCCGAGACCTCGTTTCTTAACGGCCATACGGATTCCTTAAGTTGTTTGTGCAGTGCGTGATGGACGGCGCTGACGGCGCACCAGTTCCCCGGCCAGGGCCAGATAAGCCAGCGCACCACGCGACTGCTTGTCGTAGGCCAGGGCCGGCATGCCGAAGCTCGGGGCCTCGGCCAGGCGAATGTTGCGCGGGATGACCGTGTCGTACAGCTGCTCGCCGAAGTGCTCCTTGAGCTGGGCCGAAACATCGTTGTTCAGGCTCAGGCGCGGATCGAACATGGTCCGCAGCAGGCCTTCGATCTTCAGCTCCGGGTTCAGCCGGGCGGCAATGCGCTTGATGTTATCCACAAGGTCGCTGAGGCCTTCCAGTGCGTAGTACTCGCACTGCATGGGGATGATCACCCCATCGGAAGCCACCAACGCGTTGAGGGTCAGCATCGACAACGACGGCGGGCAGTCGATGAGAATGAAGTCGTAGTTCTCGCGGATCGGCGCCAGGGCGTTGCGCAGGCGGCTTTCCTTGACCTGCATTTCCAGCAGCACCACTTCGGCGGCGGTCAGGTCACGGTTGGCCGGCAACAGCTGGAAACCACCGTGCTCGGAGTAATGCATGGCCTGAGCCAGGTCACATTCCCCGATCAGCAAGTCGTATACCGAGTGCTCGAGCTCGTGCTTGTCGACACCGCTGCCCATGGTGGCGTTGCCTTGCGGATCGAGGTCGATCAGCAGCACACGACGTTTGGTCGCGGCCAGCGATGCCGCGAGATTGATACAGGTGGTGGTCTTGCCCACACCACCTTTCTGGTTCGCGATTGCGAATACCTTAGCCATTGATGCGCGTGTTCCCAGTCATGCCTTGCGGCGCAGTATCAGCAGATGGCGCTGGCCCTGGCAACCTGGAACGGTCAGGGCCTGCTCGCTTTCCACTGTGAAGTCTGCGGGCAATGCTACCAGTTCATCGGCAGGATGCAGCCCCTTCATTGCAAGCCATTGCGTCCCGGTGTCGCCCAGATGGCGGGTCCAGTTGGTGAAGTTCTCCATGCTGCTGAAGGCACGCGAGATGATTCCGCTGAACGGTTGCGCCGGTTTGAAGGCTTCAACCCGGCTGTGGATAACCTGCAGGTTGTCCAGCTTGAGCTCCATTTTCACCTGGGTCAGGAAGCGGGTCTTCTTGCCGTTGCTGTCCAGCACCGTCACCCGCTTGTGCGGGTGCAGGATAGCCAAGGGAATGCCCGGCATGCCACCCCCGCTGCCGACATCCAGCCAGTTATCGCGCTCGCTGTGGATAAACGACATGACGCTGAGGCTGTCGAGCAGGTGCCGGGAAACCATCTCGTCCGGATCGCGCACGGCAGTGAGGTTGTAGGCCTTGTTCCATTTGATCAACAGGGCCAGGTAGCCCAGTAGCATCGTGTGCTGCTGCGCGCTCAGCTCGATACCGAGCTGGCGCGCGCCTGTGGACAATTCTTCGGCGTGTTGCGGGGTGACCAGGGAACTCAAGCGCTTTGCTCCAATTCGCGGCCTGCGCCGCGTTTTTTCAGATGAATCAGCAGCAGCGAAATGGCCGCTGGCGTCACACCAGGAATACGCGAAGCCTGGCCCAGCGTCTCGGGACGGGTCTGGCCGAGCTTGCCCTGGATCTCCTTGGACAGGCCGGAAATCGTGGTGTAGTCGATATCCACAGGCAGGCGAGTATCTTCACTGGCGCGCAGACGGGCGATCTCATCCTGCTGTCGGTCGATGTAGCCCGCGTACTTGGTCTTGATCTCGACCTGTTCGGCAACCTGTGGGTCGATGGCATCACCCCCGGTAGCCTCGATCAGGCCGGCGTAATCCACTTCCGGCCGTGCCAACAGGTTGAGCAGGCTGTATTCGTGGCTCAACGGCGTACCGAACTTATCCACAACCGCTTGCCCCTGCGGGGTATTAGGGCGAACCCAGGTCGACTTGAGGCGCTGTTCCTCACGCTCGATGCCATCACGCTTGGTGCAGAACGCCGCCCAACGCTGGTCATCGATCAGGCCCAGTTCTCGGCCTTTCTCGGTCAGACGCAGGTCGGCGTTGTCCTCGCGCAGGATCAGCCGGTATTCGGCGCGCGAGGTGAACATGCGGTACGGCTCCTGGGTACCCAGGGTGATCAGGTCGTCGACCAGTACGCCGATGTACGCCTCGTCGCGGCGCGGGCACCAGCTTTCGCGGCCTTGCGCGCGCAGCGCAGCGTTGGTACCGGCCAGCAGGCCTTGCGCACCGGCTTCTTCGTAACCGGTGGTGCCGTTGATCTGGCCGGCGAAGAACAGGCCGCCGATGACTTTGGTCTCGAGGCTGTACTTCAGGTCACGCGGGTCGAAGTAGTCGTACTCGATGGCATAACCCGGGCGCACGATGTGGGCGTTTTCCATGCCGCGGATCGAACGCACCAGCTCCAGCTGCACATCGAACGGCAGCGAAGTCGAAATACCGTTGGGGTACAGCTCATGGGTGGTCAGGCCTTCCGGCTCGATGAACACCTGGTGGCTTTCCTTGTCGGCGAAGCGATGGATCTTGTCTTCGATCGACGGGCAGTAGCGCGGGCCGACGCCTTCGATCACACCAGAGTACATCGGCGAACGGTCGAGGTTCGAGGCGATGATCTCGTGGGTACGTGCGTTGGTGTGGGTGATCCAGCAGCTCACCTGGCGCGGGTGCATCTGGGCATTGCCCATGAACGACATGACCGGGATCGGTGTGTCGCCCGGTTGTTCGGTCATCACCGAGAAGTCCACCGAGCGCCCATCGATACGTGGCGGGGTACCGGTTTTCAGTCGGCCGACGCGCAGCGGCAGTTCACGCATGCGGTGTGCCAGCGCGATCGAGGGCGGATCGCCGGCGCGGCCGCCGGAATGGTTTTGCAACCCGATGTGGATAAGCCCACCGAGGAAGGTACCGGTAGTCAGCACCACGGATTCGGCGAAGAACCGCAGGCCCATCTGGGTTACCACGCCTTTGACCTGGTCCTGTTCGACGATCAGGTCGTCGCAGGACTGCTGGAATATCCACAGGTTTGGCTGGTTTTCCAGGATTTCGCGAACCACTGCCTTGTAGATGGCGCGGTCAGCTTGCGCTCGGGTGGCGCGTACGGCCGGGCCTTTGCGGTTGTTCAACACGCGGAACTGAATGCCGCTCTTGTCGGTGGCCAGCGCCATGGCGCCGCCGAGCGCATCGATCTCTTTGACCAGATGGCTTTTGCCAATACCGCCAATCGCGGGGTTGCAGCTCATGTGACCGAGGGTTTCCACGTTGTGGGTCAGCAGCAGGGTTTTGACACCCATGCGTGCAGACGCAAGCGCAGCCTCGGTACCGGCATGGCCGCCGCCGATGACGATCACTTCAAAACGGGAAGGGAAATCCACCACGCACCTCGTGCCTGTTTTTGCGAATAGAGAAGGTAAGCCGACAAGTATAGGGACTTACCCCCTTGCAAAGGAACCGTTTGCGCAAAATTTGATCAGGCTGTGGATGAGTGGCAAACAACAGAAATCAAAGAATAAGAATTTAAAAAGCTTTGTTTTTATGTTTATTCTTATGCACACACCTTTCTGTGGATAAGGTTACACAGGCCTTATCTGGCGCTGTGTACAGAGAAATTAAACCCTGTTATTCAAGTGCCATGAGGGCTATGGACAACGTCATTTAACCTGTGGATTAAATGCCTATTTACCCACAGGCCGGTTTTTCCTCAAGAAAAAGAGTGGGTTATCAAGAGACCTGAAGTTGGGTTATCCCCAGGGTACAGGCGCACCTATTTTCACCTGTGGATGAAAAAAACCAGGATCTGGACGGCCTTCTTGGCCAACGCACAGCCAGTGAGGTGACTGACGAGCAAAAAAAAACCGCTCCCGAAGGAGCGGCCTGGTGTCGCCAATGGCCTTGTGAAGGCCTGTGGATTACTTGCCGATGCAGAAACTGGAGAAGATACGCCCCAGCAGGTCATCCGAGCTGAACGCCCCTGTGATCTCTCCCAGGGCGTGCTGAGCCTGGCGCAGGTCCTCTGCCAGCAGTTCACCGGCGCCAGCCAGGGTCAGCTGCGCACGGCCATGCTCCAGGTGATCGCTGGCCTGGCGCAGGGCATCCAAGTGGCGCCGGCGGGCACTGAAACCGCTCTCTGCAGTCTGTTCGTAGCCCATGCAGGCCTTGAGGTGGTCACGCAGCAGCTGCAAGCCGCTATCGTCATCCTTGGCGCTGAGGGTGATAGTCACATGGCCGTCGTCACACTGCTCCAGGCCCACGGGTTCACCGCTGAGGTCGGCCTTGTTACGGATCAACGTGACGTTGCCAGGGTCCGGGCGCTGATCGAGGAACTCCGGCCAGAGGGCGAAGGGATCGCTGGCTTCGGGTGCCGTGGAGTCGACCACCAGCAATACACGATCAGCTTCGCCAATGGCCTTGAGCGCCCGCTCGACACCTATCTTTTCCACATGGTCATCGGTATCACGCAGGCCTGCGGTGTCCACCACGTGCAACGGCATGCCGTCGATGTGGATATGTTCACGCAGGATATCCCGGGTGGTGCCGGCGATGTCGGTGACGATGGCCGCTTCGCGACCGGCAAGGCGGTTCAGCAGGCTGGATTTACCCGCATTCGGGCGGCCGGCGATCACCACCGTCATACCATCGCGCAGCAGCGCGCCCTGCCCGGCTTCGCGTTGTACTGTGGACAACTCGCTGCGCACGGTATCCAGCATCGACAGCACGTGGCCATCGGCGAGGAAGTCGATCTCCTCCTCCGGGAAGTCGATCGCCGCCTCCACGTAGATGCGCAAGGCGATCAGCGCCTCGGTGAGGCTGTGCACACGCTTGGAGAACTCCCCCTGCAGCGAGCGCAAGGCATTGCGCGCCGCCTGGCTGGAGCTGGCCTCGATAAGGTCGGCGATCGCCTCGGCTTGTGCCAGGTCGAGCTTGTCGTTGAGAAACGCACGCTCGCTGAACTCACCCGGGCGGGCCAGCCGGCAACCGAGTTGTACACAGCGCTGCAGCAGCATGTCCAGGACCACAGGCCCGCCATGCCCCTGGAGCTCGAGCACATCTTCACCGGTGAACGAGTTGGGCCCTGGGAAGTACAAGGCGATGCCTTCGTCCAGCACCAGGCCCTGGTCATCGCGAAACGGCCCGTAATGGGCGTGGCGAGGCGTCAGGGTACGGCCGGTGATGAGCTGGCCTGCCTGGGCAGCCAACGGGCCGGACAACCTGACAATGCCCACGCCTCCGCGGCCCTGGGCGGTAGCGATGGCGGCGATGGTCTCACGCACAGTGTTCATGCTCGAAAGCCTCTACGACAAAAAACGACAGATAGCAAAAACGCCCCACTAGGGGGCGTTTTTATTCACAGACTAGCAGCCCGTCAAGCAGCAGCTTTCTTGCTCGCTGCTTCGATACGGCGGGTGATGTACCACTGCTGGGAAATCGACAAGCAGTTGTTCACAACCCAGTACAGCACCAGACCAGCCGGGAACCACAGGAAGAAGAAGGTGAAGATGATTGGCATCATTTTCATGACCTTCGCCTGCATCGGGTCCGGCGGCGTCGGGTTCAGACGCTGCTGAATGAACATGGTGGCGCCCATGATGATAGGCAGGATGAAGAACGGATCCTTGATCGACAGGTCAGTGATCCACAGCATCCATGGGGCCTGGCGCATCTCGACGCTTTCCAGCAGTACCCAGTACAGGGCCAGGAATACCGGCATCTGAACCAGGATCGGCAAGCAGCCACCCAGCGGGTTGATCTTCTCTTTCTTGTACAGCTCCATCATCGCCTGGGACATCTTCTGGCGATCATCGCCGAAGCGTTCCTTCAGCGCGGCAAGCTTTGGCGCCACGGCACGCATGCGCGCCATCGAGCGGTAGCTGGCAGCCGACAGCGGGAAGAACAGGCCTTTGATGAGCATGGTCAGCACGATGATCGACCAGCCCCAGTTACCCAGCAGGCTGTGGATATGTTGCAGCAGCCAGAAGATCGGCTGGGCAATGAACCACAGGAAGCCGTAGTCGACGGTCAGTTCCAGGCCTGGGGACAACTCCTTGAGCTTGGATTGGATCTTCGGGCCGGCGTACAGCATGGCGCTGGTTTCGACCTTGCCGCCAGCAGGGACGCTGATGGCCGGGCCGGTGTAACCGATGATGTAGTTGCCTTGGCTGTCCTTGCGGGTCTGGACAACGTTGTTGTCAGACTTGGCCGGGATCCAGGCGGTTACGAAGTAGTGCTGCAGCCAGGCGACCCAGCCGCCGGACACATTTTCTTTCAAACTACCTTTGTCGATGTCTTTCATCGACACTTTCTTGTACGGCTCGGCAGCTGTCCACAGGGCGGCGCCCAGGTAGGTGGCGGTGCCGGTTGCCGTGCTCGAAGACGGATCGCCACTGGCGTCACGCTTGAGCTGGGCAAACATGTTGCCGCTCCAGGGCTGTGCGCTCTGGTTGTCGATCAGGTAGCTGACAGTCAGGTCGTACTCACCGCGCTTGAAGCTGAAGCGCTTGATGTAGTTCACACCGTTGTCGCTGAACTTCAGGTCGACCACCAGTTGTTCCTGGCCATCGGCCAGCTGGTAGCTGCGCTGCTCGGCCGCGTACAGCGGGCGACCAGTGGAACGGGCGTCCGGGCCGTTGGCGCCGGTCAGGCCGCTCTGGGCCAGGTACACACGCTCGCCGCCATTGTCGAACAGCTGGAACGGAATGTTCGGGTGGTCCTGACGGCGTGGGTACTTCGGCAGGTTCAGCTGGACGATGTCACCACCGACCGGGTCGATAGCCAGTTCCAGAACATCGGTCTTGACCCGGACCAGATCCTTGCTGAGTGCGACCGGTGCCAGTTCGGCAGGGCTCGATTCGGCGTTGGCGCTCGGTACATCGGCGCTGGCACCGTTGTTACCGGCCGGCACGCCATCGGGCAAGCCCGGAGCAACAGTGCTGGCAGCAGTATTCTGAGTCGGCAGGGCAGCTTGGCCGTAGTCATCGTTCCACTTCAGGACCATGACGTAGGACACGACTGCCAGCGCGGCGATCAGGATCGTGCGTTTAATATCCATGATTACTCGGCTATCGAAGAAGTTCGGGAGGAAGGAGCGGGTGGAACGGGGTCGAAACCGCCGTCGTTCCACGGATGACAACGCCCCAGGCGACGAACGGCCAGCCACCCACCACGCCAGAGGCCATGGTTTTCGATGGCTTCGTAAGCGTAACAGGAGCAGCTGGGGAAGAAACGACAGTGATTGGCCATCAGTGGACTGATGGCATAACGGTAAAACTGGATCGGAACGAGTGCCAGTTTACGCATCTTGGCTGTCTACCCCTGCGGAATCGGCGCTAACCGCTGGAGATGGCCGGCTGCGCGCCAGGCGTTTCCAGAGCTTGCCAAAGTGTTGATGCAATTCCGGGTTTTCTACCTCACCCAATCCCTTGCGCGCGACGATCACGATGTCCAGGCCAGCGAGTATCTGCTGGTTCAGACGAAAGGAATCGCGCATCAAGCGCTTGAGGCGATTGCGTTGAACGGCGAGCTTGACGCTCTTCTTGCCAATCACCAGGCCAAGGCGTGGATGATCGAGGCCGTTCTCGCGAGCAAGGATCAGCAGGTTTTTCCCTGGAACCTTGCCGGTTGGGGAGTCGAAGACCGCTTTGAAATGTCGGGGTGTAAGCAGTCGCTTTTCCCGACTGAAGTCCTGACTCACCACCTGTGCCGAAAAATCAAATGGCCAGACGCTTACGGCCTTTGGCACGACGACGCGACAGAACAGCGCGGCCGTTCTTGGTAGCCATACGAGCACGGAAACCGTGAGTGCGCGCGCGCTTGATGGTGCTTGGTTGGAAAGTACGTTTCATGGCGTGTTACCTGGGTTTGTCGACGACGGCCGGGATGGCCCCCTTTTTAAGAGACCGGCGATTCTAGAGAAAGCAAGGCAATAGGTCAATTTCCAACCAGTCATTCCTTATAGACGGCGTGATGCGTTTGCTCGGCCAGCGGTTGCCCAGACACGAGCCATTCGGGATCCCCCCACCGTGGATAACATGATAAAAAAGAAGAGACATTTAAAAAGCTTTCTTAAAGAACTTATAAATCTTAAGTGGATAACTTTCTGTGGATAACATCCTACAGCCCAGAAAAATCGGGCTGTACAGAGTTTTGAAACCCTGTCGGTATCCGGTGCCGCGCTTGTGCTGCGCCTGCGTAGAATCTGTGTATAAAAACGCGCTTTATCCACAGTCGAATTATCCACAGATTTCGACCCAGGGTTGTGCATAGCCCTCAGGTACTGTTATCCACAGGGTTTATGCACAGCTGTATAAGGACGTTTTGGTCGATAAATGGCTGTTTTGCCATGACTCCTAACGTATCCACATGTGGATAACTGATCGCTCGACCGGTACAATGGCGGTTTGCTTTTGCCTCATCCGGCTTTCAAACTCAGGGGATATCCGTGTCAGTGGAACTTTGGCAGCAGTGCGTGGAGCTTCTGCGCGATGAACTGCCTGCCCAGCAATTCAACACCTGGATCCGTCCGCTACAGGTCGAAGCCGAAGGCGACGAGTTGCGCGTCTATGCGCCTAACCGTTTCGTTCTCGATTGGGTCAATGAAAAGTACCTGGGTCGTCTGCTCGAACTGTTGGGTGAAAACGGCAGCGGCATTGCACCTGCCCTTTCCTTATTAATAGGCAGCCGTCGCAGTTCGGCGCCGCGTGCCGCCCCCAATGCGCCTGTCAGTGCCGCTGTGGCTGCTTCGCTGGCACAGACCCAGGTACACAAGGCTGCGCCCGCTGTTGTGTCGGCAGAACCTGCCGCTGCACCGGTAGAGCCTGTGCTGGTCAACGAGGTGGCTGAGCCGTCGTCGCGCGACAGCTTCGATGCCATGGCCGAGCCTGCGCCGGTGCCGGCTACCAGCACCCGTACCGAACAGCGCACCGTTCAGGTTGAAGGCGCGCTCAAGCACACCAGTTACCTGAACCGTACGTTCACCTTCGACACGTTCGTCGAAGGTAAGTCGAACCAGCTGGCGCGTGCGGCTGCCTGGCAGGTCGCCGACAACCCCAAGCATGGCTACAACCCGCTCTTCCTTTATGGCGGCGTCGGCCTGGGCAAAACCCACTTGATGCATGCTGTGGGTAACCACCTGCTGAAGAAAAACCCGAATGCCAAGGTGGTCTACCTGCACTCGGAGCGTTTCGTCGCCGACATGGTCAAGGCGCTGCAGCTCAATGCCATCAACGAATTCAAGCGCTTCTATCGCTCGGTCGATGCGCTGCTGATCGACGATATCCAGTTCTTCGCCCGCAAGGAGCGCTCGCAGGAAGAGTTTTTCCACACCTTCAACGCCCTGCTCGAGGGCGGCCAGCAGGTGATCCTCACCTCCGACCGCTACCCGAAAGAAATCGAAGGCCTGGAAGAACGCCTGAAGTCCCGCTTCGGCTGGGGCCTGACCGTTGCAGTCGAGCCGCCAGAGCTGGAAACCCGTGTGGCGATCCTGATGAAGAAGGCCGACCAGGCCAAAGTCGAGCTGCCGCATGACGCAGCCTTCTTCATTGCCCAGCGCATCCGGTCCAACGTCCGTGAACTTGAAGGTGCACTGAAGCGGGTAATTGCTCACTCGCACTTCATGGGCCGCGACATCACCATCGAACTGATTCGCGAATCGCTGAAGGATCTGCTGGCACTGCAGGACAAATTGGTCAGTGTGGATAACATCCAGCGCACCGTGGCCGAGTACTACAAGATCAAGATCTCCGATCTGTTGTCCAAACGGCGCTCGCGCTCTGTCGCGCGCCCGCGCCAGGTGGCCATGGCCCTGTCGAAGGAGCTGACCAACCACAGTCTGCCGGAGATCGGCGACATGTTTGGTGGTCGCGACCACACGACCGTGCTGCACGCCTGCCGCAAGATCAACGAACTGAAGGAATCCGACGCGGACATCCGCGAGGACTACAAGAACCTGCTGCGGACGCTGACGACCTGATGGCCGTCTGCGCAGCTAATTGAAGGCAAGGGACTAGACCATGCATTTCACCATTCAACGCGAAGCCCTGTTGAAACCCCTGCAACTGGTCGCCGGTGTCGTCGAGCGCCGTCAGACCTTGCCGGTCCTGTCTAACGTATTGCTGGTTGTGCAAGGCCAGCAGCTGTCGTTGACCGGTACCGACCTGGAAGTCGAACTGGTAGGCCGCGTGCAACTCGAAGAGCCAGCCGAGCCTGGCGAAATCACTGTCCCGGCGCGCAAGCTGATGGACATCTGCAAAAGCCTGCCGAACGACGTCCTGATCGATATCAAGGTCGACGAGCAAAAACTGTTGGTCAAGGCCGGCCGCAGCCGCTTTACCCTGTCGACCCTGCCTGCCAATGACTTCCCGACTGTGGAAGAAGGCCCGGGCTCGCTGACCTGCAACCTGGAGCAGAGCAAGCTGCGCCGCCTGATCGAGCGCACCAGCTTCGCCATGGCCCAGCAAGATGTTCGCTACTACCTCAACGGCATGCTGCTGGAGGTATCGCGTAACACCCTGCGTGCGGTGTCTACCGATGGTCACCGCCTGGCACTGTGCTCGATGAGTGCACCCATCGAGCAGGATGATCGCCATCAGGTCATCGTGCCGCGCAAAGGTATCCTTGAGCTGGCGCGTCTGCTGACCGACCCTGAAGGCATGGTCAGTATCGTCCTGGGGCAGCACCATATCCGCGCGACCACCGGCGAATTCACCTTCACCTCCAAGCTGGTGGACGGCAAGTTCCCTGACTACGAGCGCGTATTGCCCAAGGGCGGCGACAAACTGGTGGTGGGTGATCGTCAGGCACTGCGTGAGGCCTTCAGCCGTACTGCCATCCTGTCCAACGAGAAGTACCGCGGTATTCGCCTGCAACTGGCCGCTGGCCAATTGAAGATTCAGGCCAATAACCCGGAACAGGAAGAAGCTGAAGAAGAAATCAGCGTCGACTATAACGGCAGCGCGCTGGAAATCGGCTTCAACGTCAGCTACCTGCTGGACGTGCTGGGCGTCATGACAACCGAGCAGGTGCGTCTGATTCTGTCCGACTCCAACAGCAGTGCGCTGCTGCAGGAGGCTGGCAATGATGATTCGTCCTACGTTGTCATGCCAATGCGTCTGTAACCTGTAGCAGAGCGAATGTCCCTTCGACGTATCATGGTCACCGCGGTGCGCAACCTGCACCCGGTGACCCTCTCACCTTCTCCCCGCATCAACATCCTCTACGGTGCTAATGGCAGCGGCAAGACCAGTGTGCTTGAAGCTGTGCACCTGCTTGGGCTGGCGCGGTCCTTCCGCAGTACGCGTCTTAACCCCGTCATCCAATACGAGCAGCCAGCGTGCACCGTGTTTGGCGAGGTCGAGTTGACGTCGGGAGGCACCAGCAACCTGGGGGTATCTCGTGAACGGCAAGGCGAGTTCACAATTCGCATCGACGGGCAGAATGCCAAAAGTGCTGCGCAGCTGGCCGAACTGTTGCCATTGCAGCTGATCAACCCAGACAGTTTCAGGTTGCTGGAGGGCGCCCCGAAAATTCGCCGCCAGTTCCTGGATTGGGGAGTGTTCCACGTGGAACCTCGGTTTTTGCCTGCCTGGCAGCGTCTGCAGAAGGCGCTCAGGCAGCGAAACTCGTGGTTGCGGCATGGTACACTTGACCCAGCTTCGCAAGCCGCCTGGGACCGGGAATTGTGCCTGGCCAGCGCGGAAATAGATGAATACCGTCGCAACTACATCATGGCCTTGAAGCCCGTCTTCGAGCGAACCCTGAGCGAACTGGTCGAGCTTGACGGGTTGACCCTGAGCTATTACCGAGGCTGGGACAAGGACCGGGAACTCAACGAAGTACTCGCCTCCTCTCTCCTTCGTGATCAGCAGATGGGCCATACCCAGGCTGGTCCGCAGCGTGCTGATCTACGACTTCGATTGGCTGCCAACAACGCAGCCGACATTCTGTCGCGAGGGCAGCAGAAACTTGTGGTGTGTGCGCTACGCATTGCCCAAGGGCACCTCGTCAGTCAGGCTCGCCGTGGTCACTGTATTTATCTCGTGGATGATTTGCCGTCAGAACTGGACGAGCAACATCGCCGCGCATTGTGCCGCTTGCTTGAAGAATTACGCTGCCAGGTGTTCATCACCTGTGTAGATCACGAATTACTGAGGGAAGGCTGGCAGACGGAAACGCCAGTTGCTTTGTTCCACGTGGAACAAGGCTGTATCACCCAGACCCACGACCATCGGGAGTGAAGGCATGAGCGAAAATCAAACGTACGACTCCTCCAGCATCAAGGTGCTGAAAGGTTTGGATGCCGTACGCAAGCGTCCCGGCATGTACATTGGCGACACCGATGATGGTAGCGGCCTGCACCACATGGTCTTCGAAGTGGTCGACAACTCGATCGACGAAGCCCTCGCCGGTCATTGCGATGACATCACCGTCATCATCCACACGGATGAATCCATCAGCGTGCGCGACAACGGTCGCGGCATTCCGGTTGATGTGCACAAAGAAGAAGGCGTTTCCGCAGCGGAGGTCATCATGACCGTGCTGCACGCCGGCGGTAAGTTCGACGACAACTCGTACAAAGTTTCCGGCGGCCTGCACGGCGTGGGTGTTTCTGTAGTGAACGCTCTGTCCGAAAAGCTGGTACTGACAGTACGTCGCAGCGGCAAGATCTGGGAGCAGACCTACGTTCACGGTGTCCCCCAGGCGCCGATGGCGATTGTCGGTGACAGCGAAACGACCGGTACCCACATCCATTTCAAGCCTTCGGCTGAGACGTTCAAAAACATCCACTTCAGCTGGGATATCCTGGCCAAGCGGATCCGTGAGCTGTCGTTCCTCAACTCGGGCGTCGGCATTCTGCTCAAGGACGAACGCAGCGGTAAGGAAGAGTTCTTCAAGTACGAAGGTGGCCTGCGGGCTTTCGTCGAGTACCTGAACACCAACAAGACGCCGGTTAACACCCAGGTGTTCCACTTCAGTGTTCAGCGTGAAGATGGCGTGGGCGTTGAAGTCGCCCTGCAGTGGAACGACAGCTTCAACGAGAACCTGTTGTGCTTCACCAACAACATTCCGCAGCGTGATGGCGGAACTCACCTGGTGGGCTTCCGTTCTTCGCTGACCCGTAGCCTGAACAGCTACATCGAGCAGGAAGGCCTGGCCAAGAAGAACAAGGTCGCAACCACCGGCGACGACGCCCGTGAAGGCTTGACCGCGATCATCTCGGTCAAAGTCCCGGACCCCAAGTTCAGCTCCCAGACCAAGGACAAGCTGGTCTCCTCGGAAGTGAAGACTGCCGTGGAACAGGAGATGAACAAGTACTTCTCGGACTTCCTGCTGGAAAACCCGAACGAAGCCAAAGCTGTTGTCGGCAAGATGATCGACGCTGCCCGAGCGCGTGAAGCGGCGCGCAAGGCGCGTGAGATGACTCGCCGTAAAGGCGCACTGGACATCGCTGGCCTGCCTGGCAAGTTGGCTGACTGCCAGGAAAAGGACCCTGCCCTTTCCGAACTGTACCTGGTGGAGGGTGACTCCGCAGGTGGCTCGGCCAAGCAAGGTCGCAACCGTCGCACCCAGGCTATCCTGCCGCTGAAGGGCAAGATCCTCAACGTCGAGAAGGCTCGCTTCGACAAGATGATCTCGTCCCAGGAGGTCGGCACGCTGATCACTGCGCTGGGCTGTGGTATCGGTCGCGAAGAGTACAACATCGACAAGCTGCGTTATCACAACATCATCATCATGACCGATGCTGACGTTGACGGTTCGCACATCCGTACCTTGTTGCTGACCTTCTTCTTCCGTCAGTTGCCTGAGCTGGTCGAGCGTGGCTATATCTATATTGCCCAGCCACCGTTGTACAAGGTGAAGAAAGGCAAGCAGGAGCAGTACATCAAGGACGACGAGGCCATGGAAGAATACATGACCCAATCGGCCCTGGAAGATGCCAGCCTGCACCTGGACGAGTCGGCGCCAGCGGTTTCCGGTGTACAACTGGAAAGCCTGGTGAACGAGTTCCGTGGTGTGATGAAGACCCTCAAGCGTTTGTCGCGCCTGTACCCACAGGAGCTGACCGAGCACTTCATCTACCTGCCGGAAGTCACCCTGGAGCAGTTGGGCGACCACGCTGTGATGCAGGCCTGGCTGGCCAAGTTCCAGGAGCGTCTGAGCAATACCCAGAAGTCGGGCCTGGCTTACAATGCCAGCCTTCGCGAAGACAAAGAGCGCAATGTCTGGCTGCCGGAAGTGGAAATCACCTCGCACGGTCTGGCCAGCTACATCACGTTCAACCGCGATTTCTTCGGCAGCAACGACTACCGTACCGTGGTCAACATCGGTGCCAAGCTGTCCAGCCTTCTGGGTGAAGGTGCCTATGTTAAGCGCGGTGAGCGTCGCAAGGCGATTGTCGAGTTCAAGGAAGGCCTGGACTGGCTGATGAACGAGAGCACCAAGCGCCACACCATCCAGCGATACAAAGGGCTGGGTGAGATGAACCCGGACCAGCTGTGGGAAACCACCATGGACCCAACCGTGCGCCGCATGCTCAAGGTCACTATCGAAGACGCGATCGCTGCCGATCAGATCTTCAACACCCTGATGGGTGACGCGGTGGAGCCTCGCCGCGAGTTCATCGAAAGCAATGCGTTGTCGGTGTCGAACCTGGACTTCTGATCAGGTTCAGACAACCGCCATAAGAAAGCCCGCGCAAGCGGGCTTTTTTTTACCTCGATTTTGGCGACCTCAGTACCCACTGAGAATATTTACAATCACCCCGCTGGCGATGGCCACCAGCACGTAATCGCCGTTCACCGACAACCAACGGTGGTCACGCGGCGGTGCATAGAGGTGACGTGCGCGCCAGTCAGTCACCCAATAGCGGTCGCCGCGGTAACGGGGGGCAACGGCATGACCGCGTTGCCATTGCTGATGCGGTACCGGCATCCCCGCTTGAGGGCGGTAGTTTGGATTTTTGTAGGCCGGCGCGTGGCCGTTGCCCGGGCGCCCTTGTTGCGGCTGCTTTCCATGTTGGGGGCCGCCATGCTGAGGGTTGCCCTGATGGGCGGGACCGTTGTCATGCCCCGGGGGCGGGCCAGGTTGAGCAAAACTGGCCAGCGGTACGCTGAACATCAGCGCGGCGCAAAGCACGGTCAGGGTTTTCTTCATGTGATGCTGATCCTCTGCATGTTAGGTTCTGTACGAAAAGTATGGTCATTCATCGTTGTGGGAGCGGCGGTGCGGCGATCCGACTTGCCCCGCGATCTGCCGCAACGCGGCAGCAAAGCCTGAGTTCGCGGCTTCTTTGACACCATTTGATATCGGGTACAGGAGCGCTTCGCACTCCATCGCGGGACAAGTCGGATCGCCGCACCGCCGCTCCCACAAAACTTTTCGTACAGAGCCTAAGGCCCGGCGCAACTCACTGAGCGCCTGGTGCGGTTAACTGTTCAGACAGCGGTTTTGCCAGCCTAATCCTTGGCCAGAGGTAAAGGTCGGGTAAAGGTGAACCAGGCGATCACATCGTGCCCAGGCCCAGCGCCTTCAACCGCCGATAGAGCGTGCGCTCGCTCATGCCAAGATGCCGGGCCAGTTCACTGCGTGGCCCCTGAAACTGATCCAGCGCCTGCGCCAGCTCACTCAAGTCGCCATGCCCCCTGCCCTTGGTGAAACCTGGCGCGCTCTGCGGGCCGATATCTTCGGGTAGATGCTCGGGGCGGATAAGCCCGTCATCGGCAAACAGCCTTGCCCTTTCCAGGATATTACGCAGCTCGCGGATGTTGCCTGGGAATGGATGCAGGCCTAGCTGTTTCAGCGCGCCATCGGTCAGGCTCGGCGTCGGCTTGCCAGCCATACGCTGAAGGAGGCTCTCGGCAAGCAATGGCAGGTCTTCCACACGCTCGCGCAGTGCGGGCAGCCGGATCGGAAAGCCACTGATGCGGTAATACAGATCCTCACGGAAAGTACCCTCAGCGACCATCTTCTTGAGCGGTTTGTGTGTTGCCGACACCAGGCGGAAATCCGCGTGCACGGTCCGCAGGCTGCCCAGCGGGCGGAAGCTTCCGGATTCGATCAGGCGCAGCAACTTCACCTGCATCGCCATCGGCACCTCGCCAATTTCATCGAGGAACAACGTGCCGCCATGGGCCGCTTCGGCCAGGCCGATCTTGCGCTGGTTGGCGCCGGTGAACGCGCCCTTCTCGTAGCCGAACAATTCGCTCTCGAACAGTGATTCGGTCAAACCGGTGCAGTCGACCACCACCAACGGCCCACTGGCGCGCGGGCTGCCCATGTGGATGGCGCGGGCGAACAGCTCTTTACCGGTACCCGATTCACCCTGCAGCAACACCGGAATTTGCGCGGGGGCGGCGCGCTGCAGGCTGGCCAGCGCCGCCTTGAACGCTGGCGCCCGCCCGACCAAGCCCTGTTGCTGGGGCTGCGCCGAGGCTAGGGTGATCGTGGTGAGCCGCTCGACAAAGGCGACCACCCTGCCCTGCTCGTCCAGGATCGGCCGCAGTTCGACATCCACATGCTCAGGGCCTCGCGGGGTGTGATGAATGTGCAGCACGCGCTCCGGCACCTTGCTGTGCCACGCCTTGCGCATCGGGCAATGTTCACCTGCCTGGTCGCAAGGTACCGCGTAGTGGTGCGAGACCTTGTGGCACTTTTCACCCAACGGCGCCTGCTCGTCTCGGCCGAACTGGCGGCGGTAGGCGGCGTTGGCGGCGAGGATGTTGTAGTCGGTATCCAGCACGATGGTGGGCAGCGCATCGTGTTCGAGGTAGGAAACCAGCGCTAGGATGATGTGATGGGCTTCAGGCATGGGGGCACCGATGTGATAACCCGGCGGAGGGTAGCAAGGACTGCCAAACACTGCCATTGGCTGACAGTCGACATGTCAATGTGGCTGCCATGTTGCCTGGCTCGTGCCAGGCAGGGCCGCATTCATTGGCCCATGCCCATGAAAAACCCTGGCATGTATCTTGATAAACCTCCGGTTACTGCCTACGCCTCTACAAAGGGTGCAGGAAACTTTGGAGAACGTGATGATCATCGGTAACAACCTTCACGTGGAAGCCTTCTTCGACGAGGCGACCTCGACCATCAGCTACCTGCTCATGGACAGCGAGACGCGCAAGTGCGCGTTGATCGACAGTGTGCTGGACTACGACCCCAAGTCCGGGCGTACCTGCACCGCATCGGCAGACCGCTTGATCGCCCAGGTTGAGGCGCTGGGTGGCCAGGTGCAGTGGATTCTGGAAACCCATGTTCACGCCGATCACCTTTCGGCAGCCGCCTACCTGAAGGAAAAACTTGGCGGCCACACCGCCATCGGTGCGCACATCACCCAGGTGCAAAAAGTCTTCGGCGCGCTGTTCAATGCCGAGCCGGGTTTTGCCCGGGACGGCAGCCAGTTCGATGTACTGCTTGAGGACGAGGAAGGTTTTCGCATCGGCAACTTGCACGCCCGTGCCTTGCACACCCCGGGGCACACCCCGGCATGCATGAGTTATGTGGTGGTGGATGGTGGTGAAACGGCGGTGTTCGTCGGCGACACGCTGTTCATGCCCGACTACGGTACGGCGCGCTGCGACTTCCCCGGCGCCGACGCACGCACCCTGTACCGGTCGATCCGCCGCCTGCTGGCCTTCCCCGATCAGACCCGGTTGTTCCTGTGCCACGACTACCTGCCTGGCGGGCGCGCGATGCAGTACGTCACGACCGTGGCCGAGCAGCGCGGCAGCAATATTCACATCCATCACGGCGTTGATGAAGACAGCTTCGTAGCCATGCGCGAGGCCCGTGACAAGACCCTCGACATGCCCGTGCTGATTCTGCCATCGGTGCAGGTGAACATGCGCAGCGGTCATTTTCCCGAGCCCGAGGCCAATGGCGTGAGCTACCTGAAGATTCCACTGAACACGCTTTGATCGCTTCTACCCATAACGAGATTTCCAGGAACTACCGCCATGCCTGCCTTGCTGTCCCCTGCCAATGCTTCCGCTACCGACCACCACAAAGTGGTCATCGTCGGTGCCGGTGCCGCCGGTATCGCCACGGCGTCCAGCCTGATCAGCCGTGATCCGTCATTGGACATCGCACTGATCGACCCCGCCGACGTGCACTACTACCAGCCGGGCTGGACGATGGTCGGCGCCGGTGTGTTCAAGGCGCCGAGCACGGCGCGCACCATGGCCTCGACCATTCCCCGGGGTGTGCAATGGATCAAGGCGCGGGTGCAGGGCTTCGACCCGTTGGGCCAACTGGTCGTGCTTGAGGATGGCCGCGCCATCAGCTACGAGCAGTTGGTGGTTTGCCCTGGCCTGAAACTCGACTGGCAGGCCATCGACGGCCTGAGCGAGACCCTTGGCCGCAACGGCGTGACCTCGAACTACCGCTTTGACCTGGCGCCTTACACCTGGCAGCTGGTGCAAAATCTCAGGCAAGGCCGTGCCCTGTTCACCCAGCCGCCAATGCCGATCAAGTGTGCCGGCGCGCCGCAGAAGGCGCTGTACCTGTCTTGCGATCATTGGCTGCGCCAGGGCCATTTGGGCGATGTAAAAGCCAGTTTCTTCAACGCCGGGGCCGTGCTGTTTGGCGTAGCCGACTACGTCCCTGCATTGATGGCCTATATCGACAAGTACGCCGTGGACCTCAATTACGCCCACCGCCTGGTGGCGGTGGATGGCCCTGGCAAGCGCGCGACGTTCGTGCGTACGTTGCCCGATGGTAGCCATGAAACCCGCATCGAGCCCTTCGACATGCTGCACGTGGTACCGCCGCAAGTGGCGCCCGAATTCATTCGGGAAAGCCCGCTGGCCGATAGCGCAGGCTGGGTCGATGTCGACCCGCAGACCTTGCGCCACCGAAAATTCACCAACATCCATGCCTTGGGCGACGTGGCCAGCACCAGCAATGCCAAGACTGCCGCAGCAGCGCGCAAGCAGGCGCCGGTAGTGGCCAACAATGTGCTGGTGGCGCTGGGCAGGCTGCCTACCCTCGCCCAGTACGACGGCTATGGCTCGTGCCCACTGACCGTCGAGCGCGGCAAGATCGTGCTGGCCGAGTTCACCTATGGCGGCAAGGTGGCGCCGAGCTTCCCGCGCTGGTTGCTCGATGGCCGCCAGCCGACGCGCCTGGCCTGGTTGCTGAAGGCACGGGTACTGCCACCCTTGTACTGGAAAGGCATGCTCAAAGGGCGTGAATGGCTGGCGCGCCCGCAGCCACTGGTAGCCGAGGCCGGCAAGTGATCGAACATCAACTGTTGGGCGCGGGCCTGGGCGCGATCATTGGTGCGGTGTTGGCATTGACCGGCGCCGGGGGCGGTATTCTGGCGGTGCCACTGCTGGTGTTTGGCCTTGGCCTGTCGATGGTCGAGGCGGCGCCCGTCGGCCTGTTGGCCGTGGGCCTGGCTGCCGCCGTGGGCGCCGTGCTGGGTTTGCGCCAAGGCCTGGTGCGCTACCGGGCGGCGTTGTTCATTGCCCTGATCGGCATCGCGGTCGCCCCCTTTGGCTTGATGCTGGCGCACCGCGTGCCCAATACACCGCTGGTGCTGATATTCGCCTGCGTGCTGGTCTACGCCTGCCTGCGCATCTGGCGCAAGGCCGCCAGGGAGCTGCGCGGCGAAGCTAACGATGCGCACCGCTACATCGAGCCTTGCGTGCTCAACCCGTTGCAAGGGCGTTTGCGTTGGACGCTCCCCTGCGCACGGGCCCTGGCAATGACCGGTGCGCTGTCGGGGTTGTTGTCCGGCCTGCTGGGGGTGGGCGGTGGCTTCGTGATTATTCCGGCCTTGAACCGCTACACCAACCTGCGCATGGCCAGCATCGTCTCTACCTCGCTGGCGGTGATTGCGCTGGTGTCCACCGGTAGCGTGGTCAGCGCCAGCCTGGCGGGGGTAATGCACTGGCAGGTTGGTGCCCCCTTTGCGGTCGGCGCGGTGACCGGCTTGCTGCTGGCGCGGCCACTGGCGGCCAGGCTGGCTGGGCCACGTTTGCAACAGATGTTTGCCGTGGCCGGTTGGTTGGCCGCCCTGCTGCTGGCTGGCAAGGTTCTATTGAGCTAACAGCTCGCCCTGTTCGGCGGCACACAGCGCCAGCAGGTAGTCCCACACGACCCGCAGGCGCACTGACTTGTGCAGCTCACGCCGCGTGCAGATCCAGTAACTGCGCTGGATGGTTTCGCTGGGCAGCACACGGACCAGCGTCGGGTCGTGGCGCGCCATGAAGTTGGGCAACACGGCAATGCCAAGCCCTGCGCGTGCCGCTTGTTGCTGGGCGATCACGCTGGTGCTGCGAAATGCCACGCTGGGCGACCGGCAGAAGCTGTTGAGAAACAGCAGCTCCTGGCTGAACAGCAGGTCATCGACGTAGCCGATCCAGCTGTGCCGGGCCAGGTCTTCGCGGGTGCGCAGCGGCGGCGCGCGGTCGAGGTAGGCCCGGCTCGCGTACAGGGCCAGGCGATAGTCAGTGAGCTTACGGGTGATCAGCAGGTCGGCATTGGGCCGCTCCAGGTGGATGCTGATTTCCGCCTCGCGGTTGAGGATGCTGACGAAGCGCGGTACGGCCACCAGCTCCACCTCAAGGCCCGGGTAGCGCTCGAACAGCGCGTTCATGCGCGGGGTGAAGAACATGATGCCGATGCCTTCGGTCACCCCCAGGCGGATCTTGCCCAGCGGGGTGATGGCCTGGGTGATTTCTTCCTGCGCCAGCAAAGCCACGTTTTCCATGGCTTCGGCGTGCTTGAGCAAGGCCTGGCCGGAGGGGGTCAGGTCGTAGCCCTGGGCGTGCTGCACGAACAGGGGCGTGCCCAGGCTTTTCTCGATGCTCTCGATATGCCGGGCTACTGTGCTGTGGGTGGTGTTGAGGCGTTTGGCAGCGGTGAGCAGGCGGCCGCTGCGCTGCAACTCGAGGAAAAACCGCAAATCGTTCCAGTCGAACATGCTGATCCCTGCATCTCGATTACGCGGTCGTTCCCACAATGACCGTGTGCGTTCAATGGTTGTCGCTGTGCTAAAACGCACAGCGGCTGCGCGAAATCTCGTGTTTCCACAGCGAAATTAATCAATAAGATGGTGCGGGACAAGAATAATAATCAGGCGCGAGGTTGCACATGCCATCAGCCGATTCTGTCTTCGACTACGTGGTCGTGGGTGCCGGTCCTGCCGGGTGCCTGCTGGCCAATCGCTTGTCCGCCGACCCTTCCTGCCGCGTGCTGCTGCTTGAAGCGGGTGGCCGTGACAACTATCCCTGGATACACATTCCTGTCGGCTACCTCTACTGCATCGGTAACCCCCGCACCGACTGGTGCTTCAAGACCGAGGCGCAGAACGGCCTGGGCGGTCGCAGCCTGGGTTACCCACGGGGCAAGGTGCTTGGCGGTTGTTCCTCGATCAACGGCATGATCTACATGCGCGGCCAGGCGGCCGACTATGACCGCTGGGCCGAGCAAGGCAACTCAGGCTGGGCCTGGCAGGACGTACTGCCCCTGTTCAAGGCCAGCGAAAACCACTTTGCCGGTGACAGCGAGCACCATGGCGCTGCCGGTGAATGGCGGGTCGAGCGCCAGCGCTACAGCTGGCCGATTCTCGACGCCTTCCGCGATGCGGCCGAGCAAAGCGGCATCGCCAACGTCGACGATTTCAACACGGGTGATAACCAGGGCTGTGGATACTTTCAGGTCAACCAGCGCAGCGGTGTGCGCTGGAATGCGTCCAAGGCGTTTCTGCGGCCAGTGATGAGCCGGCCGAACCTGACGGTGCTGACCGGCGTGGAAGTCGACCAGGTGCTGCTCAACAACACCCGTGCGCGTGCGGTAAAAGCCCGCTGGCAGAATGCCTGGCACGAATTCGCTGCGCGGCGCGAGATCATTCTGTGTGCCGGGGCCGTGGGCTCGCCGGGCATCCTCCAGCGCTCCGGTATCGGCCCGCGCAAATTGCTGGAAGACTTGGGGATCGGCGTGCGCCATGACATGCCCGGCGTCGGTGGCAATCTGCAGGACCACCTGCAATTGCGCCTGATCTACCAGGTCCGCAACACTCGCACCCTCAACCAGATGGCCAACAGCGTGTGGGGCAAGATGGGCATGGGCCTGCGTTACCTGTACGACCGCAGCGGCCCACTGGCCATGGCCCCCAGCCAGTTGGGCGCGTTCGTGCGCTCCAGCCCCGAGCACGCCACCGCCAACTTGCAGTACCACGTGCAGCCCTTGTCGCTGGAGCGCTTCGGCGAGCCGTTGCACCGCTTCCCGGCATTCACCGCCTCGGTGTGCAACCTGCGGCCGCTCAGCCGCGGGCGCATCGACATCGGTGCTGCAGATATGCACAGCGCGCCACGGATCGACCCCAACTACCTCAGTGACCCTGAAGATTTGCGGGTTGCCGCCGACGCCATCCGGATCACCCGGCGCATTGTCCAGGCCCCTGCCCTCGCCGCGTTCGCGCCACAGGAATACCTGCCGGGCACAGCCCTGCAAAGTGAAGAGGACCTGTTCGAGGCCGCCGGCAAGATCGGTACCACCATCTTCCACCCTGTGGGTACCTGCCGCATGGGCAGCGGCCCACTGGATGTTGTGGATAACCAGTTGCGGGTACACGGCATACCCGGCCTGCGTGTGGCCGATGCCTCGATCATGCCGCAGATCACCTCCGGCAATACCTGTTCACCCACGCTGATGATCGCCGAGAAGGCGGCGCAACTTATCCTCAAAGGAGCCGCAACCCAGACCTACCTAAACGAAGACGCAATACCGACGCCCTGACCCGGGTGCGTGCAACACCGGCAGCTTGCGGTCGGAAGCTGCCGACAGTGGAACAAAAAGAATAATCACTGTGGCCTGTGGGCCGAGGACAGCAACGATGTCGGATTACATCCAAGAGCAGGGTGCGACGGCCAGCGGCACCAGCCGTCGCGAAGAACGAAAGATCATTTTCGCGTCATCCCTCGGGACGGTTTTCGAGTGGTATGACTTTTTTCTCTATGGCGCGCTGGCAGCGGTCATCAGCAAGCAGTTCTTTGCTGGGGTCAACGACACCACGGCCTTCATCTTTGCCCTCATGGCCTTCGCCGCCGGCTTCCTGGTTCGCCCCTTCGGTGCGCTGGTGTTCGGCCGGCTGGGCGACATGATCGGGCGCAAGTACACCTTCCTGGTGACCATCGTGCTGATGGGCCTGTCGACCTTTGCCGTCGGCCTGCTGCCAACCTATGCCAGCATCGGCATCGCGGCACCGATCATCCTGGTGATCCTGCGCATGCTGCAGGGGCTGGCGCTGGGTGGTGAGTACGGCGGTGCGGCAACCTACGTGGCCGAGCATGCGCCGCAAGGCAAGCGCGGCTTCCATACCGGCTTCATCCAGTCCACCGCCACCCTTGGCTTGCTGCTGTCGCTGCTGGTGGTGTTGGGCAGCCGCTACATCAGTGGCGACCAGTTCGAAACCTGGGGCTGGCGCCTGCCGTTCCTGCTGTCGATCTTCCTGCTGGCGATCTCCACCTGGATCCGCATGAGCATGCACGAGTCGCCGGCCTTCGTGAAAATGAAGGCCCAGGGCAAGATCAGCAAGTCGCCGATCCGTGAATCGTTCACCTCCTGGCCGAACCTCAAGGTGGTACTCACCGCCCTGTTCAGCATCAACGCTGGCCAGGCGGTGACCTTCTACACGGCGCAGTTCTACGTGCTGTTCTTCATGACCCAGATGCTCAAGATGGACCCCGCCCAGGCCAACACCCTGCTGATCATCAGTGTGGTGATCGGGGCGCCGTTCTTCGTGTTCTTCGGTTGGCTGTCGGACCGCATCGGGCGGAAGCCGATTCTGATGCTGGGCCTGTTGCTGGCGACCGTGCTGTACTTCCCCCTGTTCAAGGCGCTCAGCCATTACGCCAACCCACAGATCGACGCCGCCAGCCGTCAGGCGCCGATCGTGGTCACTGCCGACCCGCAGGGCTGCACCTTCCAGTTCGACCCGGTCGGCAAGGCGCGTTTCGACAGCCCGTGCGACAAGGTCAAGACGTTCCTGGTCAAGCAGGGGCTGCCGTACAGCTCGGTGAGCGTGGCCGGCAGCGAGGTGGTGGTCAACATTGGCGACAAGACCATCAACGGTTTCGACGAAACCGCCATGCGTTCGGCGATCGAGCAGGCGGGGTACCCGGCCAAGGCTGACCCGGGGCAAGTGAACCAGGTGATGGTGGTGGTACTGATCGTGGCGATGATCCTGATCGCGACCATGACCTACGGCCCACTGGCGGCGGTGATGGTCGAGCTGTTCCCGACCCGTATCCGTTATACCTCGATGTCCCTGCCCTACCACATCGGCAACGGCTGGTTCGGTGGCTTCCTGCCGACGGTGTCGTTCGCGCTGGTGGTGTATACCGGGGATATCTTCTACGGGCTGTGGTACCCGGTGCTGGTGACCGGCATCAGCCTGGTGGTAGGGATCTTCTGCCTGAAGGAAACCAAGGACGTGGATATCGACAAGGTCTGAGGGGGTAAAACGCCCATAAAAAAACCGGCTTAAGCGCCGGTTTTTTTATGCCTCCGAAAAACTTATGCACGTTTTTCGCAAATCTGTAGCGTGAAGAAATAAACAGTTAATTCAATCACTTAACGCGTACTTGCAACCGCTCATTAAAAAACTGCTCACAAGTTATCCACAGAACGTCAGGCCATCTGCTCGTGCGGTTTTTCATCCACCGGTGGCAGCGAACCCAGGGCCCTTTGCGTAGCCTCGTTCCAGGCGGCGGCGCGGTCGTTGAGCTCGGCGATGGCACGCGGGCCGGTGCCGTTGGCATACATCGGCTCACCGATCACCACTTCGATGGTGCCCGCCCGCTTGCCCCAGCCAGCCTTCGGCCAGAACTTGCCCGCATTGTGCGCAATGGGCAGCACCGGCAGGCCAGCATTGACTGCCAGCGCGGTACCGCCGCGGGAGAACTTGCCGACGGTGCCGAATGGCACGCGGGTACCTTCCGGGAAGATCAGCACCCATACACCCTGCTTGAGCAGCTCGTCACCTTGGCTGGCGACCTGGCGCAGGGCTTCCTTTGGGTTGTCGCGGTTGATTGCGATCGGCCGCAGCATGGCCATGGCCCAGCCGAAGAACGGCACGTACAGCAGCTCGCGCTTGAGCACTTGGCTGAGCGGCGAGAAGTACTGGGAAAGGAAGAAGGTTTCCCAGGTGCTCTGATGGTTGGACAGGATCACACACGGCTCACTGGGCACATTTTCGGCGCCGGTGATCTTGTAATCGATGCCAAGGATGGTGCGGCTCAAAAATAACGCGCAACGGCACCAAAACACGTTGATGAACTTGTAACGCCTGGGGAATGACAAGAATGGCGCGACAAAAAAGCTCAGGGTGCACCACAGCAAAGAGCTGGTGCCCAGCAGCAGGTAAAAAAGAAAGATTCTGATCGCCTGCAGGATCGACATAGTGGCTTGTACCATTGCGGGCGTGCCCGCTTGAGAAAAATGCGCCCGAAGGCGCACTGTTTAAATTAGTTCTCTGGCGATAGCTGCCAGATCGTCGAAAATCAGTGTAGTTTCAGGGACGCCTTTTTCCAGGGTCCGCTCACCCTTGCCGGTTTTCACCAGCACAGGTCGTGCACCGACGGCCAGGGCGGCCTGAAGGTCACCTTGGCTGTCGCCGACAAACCACACGCCGCCAAGGGCGGCCTGGTAATGCTCGGCAATTGCCAGCAGCATGCCCGGCTTGGGTTTGCGGCAAGCGCAGCCCTCGTCCGGCCCATGCGGGCAATACACGATATGGCCCACTTCACCGCCCTGCTCGGCCACCAACGCACGCAGGCGCGTGTGCATGGCCTCCAGGGTATCCAGCGAGTAGTAGCCACGGGCAATGCCGGACTGGTTGGTGGCCACGGCCACCGTCCAGCCCGCCTTGCTCAACTGCGCGATGGCCTCGATCGAGCCGGGGATGGGGACCCACTCTTCCAGCGACTTGATGTAGGCGTCGGAGTCGTAGTTGATCACCCCGTCACGATCGAGAATCAGCAGTTTCAAGGCTTACCCCAGCAGCGAGATGTCGGCTACACCCAGGAACAGACCGCGCAGGCGGCTGAGCAGGGCATAACGGTTGGCGCGGACCTTGGCGTCCTCGGCATTGACCATCACCGCCTCGAAGAAGGCGTCGACCGGGTCACGCAGGGCAGCCAGGCGGGCCAGCGACTCGCTGTACTGGCGTGCGGCAGCCATCGGTTGCACAGCCTGGTCGGCCTGCTGGATGGCCGAGTACAGGGAGAACTCGTTGGCGTTGTCGAAGTACTTCGGCTCGACCTGTTCGGCGATGGCGCCCTCGGCCTTGCTCAGCAGGTTCGATACGCGCTTGTTCACCGCCGCCAGGGCTTCGGCTTCCGGCAGTTTGCGGAAAGCCTGCACGGCCTGCACGCGCTGGTCGAAGTCCAGGGCAGAGCCCGGCTTCAGGGCACGTACCGACAGGTAGGTGGCAACGTCGATGCCTTCGTCTTCGTAGCGCGCACGCAGGCGGTCGAAGATGAACTCCAGCACTTGCTCGGCCAGGCCAGCGGCCTTGACCTTGGCGCCGAACTGCTTGACCGCGAATTCGGCGGCACCGGTCAGGTCCAGGTCCAGCTGCTTCTCGATCAGGATGCGCAGCACACCCAGTGCGGCGCGGCGCAGGGCGTACGGGTCTTTGCTACCGGTAGGCAGCATGCCGATACCGAAGATGCCGACCAGGGTGTCGAGCTTGTCGGCGATGGCCACGGCAGCACCGGTCAGGGTCTGCGGCAGTTCAGCGCCAGCGCCACGCGGCATGTACTGCTCATTCAGGGCCATGGCGACGTCTTGCGGCTCGCCATCGTTGAGCGCGTAGTAGTAACCGGCAACACCCTGCATTTCAGGGAATTCGCCGACCATCTCGGTGGCCAGGTCGCACTTGGACAGCAGGCCGGCGCGGCCGGCGCGCTGGGCATCCCCGCCAATCAGTGGCGCGATGAATGCGGCCAGCTTGGAAACGCGTTCGGCCTTGTCGTAGACGGTGCCCAACTGAGCCTGGAACACCACGTTCTTGAGGCGCTCATTGAAGGTTTCCAGCGGCTGCTTCTTGTCTTGCTTGAAGAAGAACTCGGCGTCGGTAAGGCGTGGACGCACGACCTTCTCGTTGCCTTCGACGATCTGCTTCGGGTCGCGGCTTTCGACGTTGGCCACGGAAATGAAGCGCGGCAGCAGCTTGCCTTCGCTGTCCAGCAGGCAGAAGTACTTCTGGTTGTCCTGCATGGTGGTGATCAGGGCTTCTTGCGGCACGTCGAGGAAACGCTCCTCGAACGAGCACACCAGCGGCACTGGCCACTCGACCAGGGCGGTCACTTCGTCCAGCAGCGCGGGCGGCACGATGGCGCTGCCTTCCTGCTGCATGGCCAGTTCCGCAGTGCGTTTGGCGATCAGCTCGCGGCGCTCGGAGAAGTCGGCCAGCACGTAGGCTTTGCGCAGGTCTTCAACGTAGTTGGCCGGGGTAGTGATGACCACGTTTTCCGGGTGATGGAAACGGTGCCCGCGGGACTCACGGCCGGCTTGCTGGGCGAGGATGGTGCAGTCGACGACCTGGTCACCGAGCAGCATCACCAGCCACTGGGTCGGGCGCACGAACTCTTCGCGGCTGGCGCCCCAGCGCATGCGCTTGGGGATCGGCAGGTCGTTGAGCGAGTCTTCGACGATGGTCGGCAGCAGGCCGAGGGTGGCCTTGCCCGGGATGTGCTGGGAGAAGCGCAGCTTGGCGCCGCTCTGGTCGATCTCGGCCAGCTCGACGCCGCACTTCTTGGCGAAGCCCAGGGCGGCCTGGGTCGGGTTGCCTTCGGCGTCGAAGGCCGCCTGGCGGGGCGGGCCATCGATATTGATGCTGCGGTCAGGCTGCTGCACGTCGAGCTGGCGAATCAGCACGGCCAGGCGGCGCGGCGCGGCGTACACCGACTTGGCGGCGTAGTTCAGGCCTGCGGCCTGCAGGCCTTTCTCGATACCGGCCAGGAAGGCGTCGCCGAGGGTGGCCAGGGCTTTGGGTGGCAGCTCTTCGGTGCCCAGTTCTACCAGGAAATCTTGAGCACTCATTGTGCAGCCTCCAGCTTAGCCAACACTTCGTCACGCAGTTCAGGGGTCGCCATCGGGAAGCCCATGCGTGCGCGGGCTTGCAGATAGCTTTGCGCCACGTCCCGGGCCAGGGTACGTACACGCAGGATGTAACGCTGGCGCTCGGTCACCGAGATGGCGCGGCGGGCGTCGAGCAGGTTGAAGGTGTGCGAGGCCTTCAGGACCATTTCGTAGGTCGGCAGCGGCAGCTCCAGCTTGATCAGGCGGTTGGCTTCGCTTTCGTAGAAATCGAACAGCTCGAACAGCTTCTCGACGTTGGCGTGTTCGAAGTTGTAGGTCGACTGCTCCACTTCGTTCTGGTGGAACACGTCGCCGTAGGTGACCTTGCCGAACGGGCCATCGGCCCAGACCAGGTCGTAGACCGAGTCGACGCCCTGGATGTACATGGCCAAGCGTTCCAGGCCATAGGTAATCTCACCGGTGACCGGGTAGCACTCGATGCCGCCGACCTGCTGGAAGTAGGTGAACTGGGTCACCTCCATGCCGTTCAGCCAGATTTCCCAGCCCAGGCCCCAGGCGCCGAGGGTCGGCGATTCCCAGTTGTCTTCGACGAAACGGATGTCGTGGACCAGCGGATCCAGGCCGATGGCTTTCAGCGAGCCGAGGTACAGCTCCTGGAAGTTGGCCGGGTTCGGCTTGAGCACTACCTGGAACTGGTAGTAGTGCTGCAGGCGGTTTGGGTTTTCGCCATACCGCCCGTCGGCAGGGCGACGGCTAGGCTGCACGTAGGCGGCGTTCCAGGTCTCTGGGCCAACGGCGCGCAGGAACGTGGCGGTATGGAAAGTGCCGGCGCCTACTTCCATATCGTAGGGCTGAAGCACCACACAACCTTGAGCTGCCCAGTAGTTCTGCAGGGCGAGGATCAGGTCTTGGAAGGTACGCACGGCTGGCGTAGGCTGGCTCACGAAATTCACCTGTATCTGGGGATGCGGATGTAAAGAGCGGGAGTATAACCTGATTCGCCTCGCCCTCTACTCATTGGAGCCTTATGCCACGCTGCTTTTGGTGTACCGACGATCCGTTGTACCAGGCCTACCACGACCAGGAATGGGGAACACCGCAGCGTGATCCGGCGTTGCTGTTCGAGATGCTTTTGCTCGAAGGGTTCCAGGCTGGGCTGTCATGGATCACGGTTTTGCGTAAACGCGAGCGCTATCGCGAGGTGCTGCACGGCTTCGATCCGTTGAAGTTGTCGCAGATGAGCGATGAACGCATCGAAGCGCTGATGCTCGACGCCGGCATCATCCGCAACCGCCTCAAGCTCAAGGCCGCCCGGCGCAACGCCCAGGCCTGGCTGGCTGTGGATAACCCCGCCGAGTGGCTCTGGTCGTTTGTCGGCGGCAAGCCCAAGGTCAATCATTTCGTGGGCCGCAGCGACGTGCCGGCGGTCACCGACGAAGCCAAGGCGATGAGCAAGGCCTTGCAAAAAGCTGGCTTCACCTTTGTTGGCCCGACCATCTGCTACGCCTTCATGCAGGCCACCGGCATGGTCATGGACCACACCACCGATTGTGATCGCTACGCCGCCTTGGCGCGCTGAAGGGGTACAATGCGCGCCTTGCTGAAATAAGGAATTCGCCTGTGGAAAAGTTCAAGGGCGCCCTGATGGTCGGGGTGCTTCGACTGTTCGCCAAGTTGCCCTGGGGCGCGGTACAGCGCGTCGGCGCCGGTATCGGCTGGCTGATGTGGAAGGTCCCGAACGGGTCGCGCAACGTGGTGCGTATCAACCTGGCCAAGTGTTTCCCCGAGATGGACCCGGTCGCGCGTGAGCAGCTGGTTGGCCATGCGCTCAGAGATATCGGCAAGTCCTTCGTCGAGAGCGCGTGCGCCTGGATCTGGCCACCGCAGCGTTCGCTGGAGCTGGTCAAGGAAGTGCAAGGCCTGGAAGTGCTGGAGCAGGCCCTTGCCTCGGGCAAGGGCGTGGTCGGCATCACCAGCCACCTGGGTAACTGGGAAGTGTTGAACCACTTCTACTGCAACCAGTGCAAACCGATCATCTTCTACCGCCCGCCGAAACTGAAGGCCGTGGATGACCTGCTGCGTGAGCAGCGGGTGCAGATGGGTAACCGCGTCGCGCCTTCGACCAAGGAAGGCATCCTCAGTGTGATCAAGGAAGTGCGCCGCGGTGGGCAAGTGGGCATCCCAGCCGACCCGGAGCCGGCGGAATCGGCCGGGGTGTTCGTGCCGTTTCTCGGTACCCAAGCGCTGACCAGCAAGTTCGTGCCGAACATGCTGGCCGGTGGCAAGGCGGTAGGGGTGTTCCTGCATGCGCTGCGGCTGCCGGATGGCTCTGGGTTCCGGGTGATTCTGGAAGCGGCGCCTGAAGCGATGTACAGCACGGATGTGACCGAATCGGCGGCGGCCATGAGCAAGGTGGTCGAACGGTATGTGCGCGAGTACCCGAGCCAGTACATGTGGAGCATGAAGCGCTTCAAGAAGCGCCCGGCCGGTGAGCCGCGCTGGTATTGAGATTTTTTGGGGGCGCTTTGCGCCCCATTCGCGGGGCCAGCCCGCTCCCACAAGTCCTGCGCAGCCTGAGGGTCACTCTGTACCTTGTGGGAGCGGGCTTGCCCCGCGATTGGGCTGCAAAGCAGCCCCGGCAATTTCAGACTTTATTCAGCTTCTTGAGGAACACCGCCATCTCTTTCTCGGCCTGCTTATCCCCATGGGCCTGCGCCGCCACGATCCCGTCCTCCCAGGCCTTGCGCGCCGCCGCCAAATCACCCTGCAACTGATACGCCTTGCCCAGCAGCTTCCACGCCGCCGAATACTTAGGGTCCTGCTCCACGCACCGTGCCAGGTGCACCGCCGCCTCAGCCCCGTTGCCCTCATCCAGCCAGCCTTTGCCCAGGCCAAATCTCAGCAGTGGGTTATCCACACCCTTGGCCAGCATTTTCTCCAGCGACTCGCGCATGCCCACTTCTCCTAGAAGAAACTCAAGCCGACGTGGAACAGCTTCTCCACATCCCGAATGTGTTTTTTATCCACAACGAACAGAATCACGTGGTCACCCGACGCGATCATCGTGTCGTCGTGAGCAATCATCACCTCTTCGTCGCGGATGATCGCGCCGATCGTGGTACCCGGTGGCAGGGCGATGTCTTCAATGGCCTTGCCCACCACCTTGCTCGATTTCGAATCGCCGTGCGCCACGGCCTCGATGGCCTCGGCCGCGCCGCGGCGCAGGGAGTGCACGCTGACGATGTCGCCACGCCGCACGTGCGCCAGCAAGGTGCCGATGGTGGCCAACTGCGGGCTGATGGCGATGTCGATTTCACCGCCCTGCACCAGGTCCACGTAGGCCGGGTTGTTGATGATGGTCATCACCTTGCGCGCACCCAGGCGCTTGGCCAGCAGCGACGACATGATGTTGGCCTCGTCGTCGTTGGTCAGGGCCAGAAAGATGTCGGCGTCGGCGATGTTCTCTTCGAGCATCAGGTCTTTGTCTGACGCACTGCCCTGTAGCACCACGGTGCTTTCCAGGGTGTCGGAGAGGTGGCGGCAGCGGGCCGGGTTCATCTCGATGATCTTCACCTGGTAGCGGCTTTCGATGGCCTCGGCCAGGCGCTCGCCGATCTGCCCGCCACCGGCGATCACCACACGCTTGTTGGTCTCGTCGATGCGCCGCAGCTCGCCCATCACCGCGCGAATGTCTTTTTTCGCGGCGATGAAGAACACTTCGTCATCGGCCTCGATCACGGTGTCACCGCGTGGGGTGATCGGCCGGTCACGGCGGAAGATTGCCGCCACGCGGGTGTCCACATTGGGCATGTGCGCGCGGATCTGGCGCAGCTGCTGGCCCACCAGTGGGCCGCCGTAGTACGCCTTGACCGCCACCAGTTGCGCCTTGCCTTCGGCGAAGTCGATCACCTGCAAGGAGCCCGGGTGCTCGATCAGGCGCTTGATGTAGTTGGTCACCACCTGCTCGGGGCTGATCAGCACGTCCACCGGGATGTGGTCGTTGTGGAACAGCTCTTCGCGGGTGAGGTAGGCTGATTCGCGTACCCGGGCGATCTTGGTCGGGGTATGGAACAGCGAATAGGCGACCTGGCAGGCCACCATGTTGGTCTCGTCGCTGTTGGTCACCGCCACCAGCATGTCGGCGTCGTCGGCGCCGGCCTGGCGCAGCACCGTCGGCAGCGAGCCGCGGCCCTGCACCGTGCGGATGTCCAGGCGGTCGCCGAGGTCGCGCAGGCGCTCGCCGTCGGTGTCGACCACGGTGATGTCGTTGGCCTCGCTGGCCAGGTGCTCTGCCAGCGTACCGCCCACCTGCCCTGCGCCGAGGATGATGATCTTCATCCGCTACTCCCTGAACCGTTGTGCTTATCCGCGTGAAGCGGCGATCTTGATCAGCTTGGCATAATAGAAACCGTCGTGGCCGCCTTCCTGGGCCAGCAACTGGCGGCCGTGGGGCTGGCGCAAGCCGGCCTCGGTGGCCAGGTCCAGCTCACGGGCGCCCGGGGTGCGGGCGAGGAACGCCTCGATCACCTCGGTGTTTTCGGTCGGCAGGCTCGAGCAGGTGGCGTAGAGCAGCATGCCGCCTACTTCCAGGGTTGGCCACAGGGCATCGAGCAGCTCGCCTTGCAGCGTGGCCAGGGCCGGAATGTCGTCGGCCTGGCGGGTCAGCTTGATGTCCGGGTGGCGGCGGATCACGCCGGTGGCCGAGCACGGGGCGTCGAGCAGGATGCGCTGGAAAGGTTTGCCGTCCCACCAGCTGGCGGTGTCGCGGGCATCACAGGCGATCAGTTCGGCGTCCAGTTGCAGGCGCTCGAGGTTCTCGCGCACGCGGGTCAGGCGTTTGGCCTCCAGGTCGATGGCCACCAGGTGTGCAAGGCCGGCCTCGGCTTCGAGCAAGTGGCAGGTCTTGCCGCCCGGGGCGCAGCAGGCGTCGAGCACGCGTTGGCCGGGGGCCAGTTCGAGCAGGTCGGCAGACAATTGCGCGGCCTCGTCCTGCACGCTCACCCAGCCTTCGGCGAAGCCCGGCAGGCTGCGCACATCACAGGGCTCATTCAGCACGATACCGTCGCGGCTGAACTGGCAGGCGCTGGCGCCGACGCCGGCCTCTGCCAGCAAGGCCAGGTAGGCATCGCGGCTGTGGTGGCGGCGGTTGACCCGCAGGATCATCGGCGGGTGGGCGTTGTTGGCGGCGCAGATGGCTTCCCATTGCTCTGGCCAGAAGGCTTTCAGCGCTTTCTGCAGCCACCGAGGGTGCGCAGTGCGTACCACCGGGTCGCGCTCCATGCTGGCGAGCAGCGCTTCGCCTTCACGCTGGGCGCGGCGCAGCACGGCATTGAGCAGGGCCTTGGCCCACGGTTTTTTCAGCTTGTCGGCGCAGCCAACGGTCTCGCCGATGGCGGCGTGTGCCGGAATGCGCGTGTAGAACAGCTGGTACAAGCCGACCAGCAGCAGTGCCTGCACATCGGCATCGGCGGCCTTGAACGGCTTTTGCAGCAACTGCGCGGCCAACAGGTCGAGGCGCGGCTGCCAGCGGGCGGTGCCGAACGCCAGGTCCTGGGTCAGGCCACGGTCGCGTTCATCGACCTTGTCCAGTTGCGCCGGCAACGAACTGTTCAGCGAGGCCTTGCCGCTGAGTACAGCGGCAAGGGCACGGGCGGCAGCCAGGCGTGGGTTCATTGGCCGAGCACCTTGCCGTTGGCGAACTTCTCGCGGCGGCTGTTGAACAGGTCGCTGAAGTTCAGCGCCTTGCCGCCGGGCAGTTGCAGGCGGGTCAGGCTCAAGGCTTGATCACCACAAGCGACCTCCAGGCCATCTTTGCTGGCAGACAGGATCTCGCCGGGGGCGCCCTTGCCTGTGGACAACCTGGCCGCCAGCACCTTCACGCTTTCGCCGTCCAGGGTGCTATGGCACACCGGCCACGGGTTGAAGGCACGGATCAGGCGCTCCAGCTCCACGGCCGGGCGGCTCCAGTCGATGCGCGCTTCGTCTTTGTTCAGCTTGTGTGCATAGGTGGCCAGGGTGTCGTCCTGGACTTCACCTTGCAGCGTGCCGGCGGCGAGGCCAGCGATGGCCTGTAGGACGGCCGGTGGGCCCATTTCGGCGAGGCGATCGTGCAGGGTGCCGCCGGTGTCTTCGGCGCTGATCGGGGTGACCACCTTGAGCAGCATCGGCCCGGTGTCCAGGCCGGCTTCCATGCGCATCACGGTTACGCCGCTCTCGGCGTCACCGGCTTGCACGGCGCGCTGGATCGGCGCAGCACCGCGCCAGCGTGGCAGCAGCGAGGCGTGGCTGTTGATGCAGCCCAGGCGGGGAATATCCAGCACGGCCTGGGGCAGGATCAGGCCGTAGGCGACCACCACCATCAGGTCGGGCTTGAGCGCGGCGAGTTCTGCCTGGGCATCGGCGTTGCGCAGGGTCGGCGGTTGCAGCACCGGGATGTCGTGGGCCACGGCCAGGGCCTTGACCGCGCTCGGCATGAGCTTCTGGCCACGGCCGGCGGGGCGGTCTGGCTGGGTGTAGACGGCCACGATCTCATAGGGGCTGTCGAGCAGTGCCTTGAGGTGTTCGGCGGCAAACTCTGGAGTGCCTGCGAAGACGATGCGCATGGAGTTCTCGCTGCAAAAAAGAAGAAGGCTTGCCGGAGCAAGCCTTCTGGAAGGTGGGGATCAGGCGTTCTGGCGGTGCTGCTTTTCCAGCTTCTTCTTGATTCGGTCGCGTTTGAGCGTGGACAGGTAGTCGACGAACAGCTTGCCGTTGAGGTGATCGAACTCGTGCTGCACGCACACGGCCAGCAGGCCTTCGGCTTCGAGCTCAAAGGGCTTGCCGTCGCGGTCCAGGGCTTTGACGCGCACCCGCAGAGGGCGGTCGACGTTCTCGTAGAAGCCAGGCACCGACAGGCAGCCTTCCTGGTATTGGCCCATGTCGTGGGTCAGCTCTTCGACCACCGGGTTGATGAAAACCCGTGGCTCGCTGCGGTCTTCGCTCAGGTCCATCACCACAAGCTGTTTGTGGACGTTGACCTGGGTCGCCGCCAGGCCGATGCCAGGCGCCTCGTACATGGTTTCAAACATGTCGTCGATCAGCTGGCTCAGGGCGTCGTCGAACACCGTCACCGGTTTGGCGATGGTGCGCAGGCGCGGGTCCGGGAATTCGAGAATGTTCAAGATGGCCATAAGGTCGGGCAGTCACTGTGCGTTCGGTTGAAAACTGAACACACATAATAAAGGTAATCGGCGATTTCGGCACCTGGCAAGCTCGTCTAGGGTGTCTATGGGCTTGATAGCGTCCGATTAATGGACAGCTTTTCAAAGTGTTACCCACAAACTTATCCACAGGTTGTGCCACGTAAATGGCCCTGTTTCGATCAAGGATGATCTCGATGCCGATCCCCCACTCGTCGCTTTGCCCGCCTGCCGAACTGGAAGCGCGATTACGCCTGCACCGCCTTCCCGAGACCGGGCTGCGTCGTTTTCACACCTTGCTGCAAGCCTTCGGAAGCGCCGCTTCAGCGCTGAGTGCGCCGGCCGGCGCCTGGCGAGCGCTGGGCATGGCGCAGACCACCATCGACGCGCGGCGCAGCGCCGAAGTACGCGACGGCGCACTGGCTGCGATGGCCTGGCTAGAGCATCCCGGCCAGCATTTGCTGATGTGGGACAGCCCTGGCTACCCTGCGTTGCTGGGTGAAATCGACGATCCACCGCCGTTGCTTTTCGTCGCCGGTGACCCTGCTTTGCTTGAGCGGCCACAGCTGGCAATTGTGGGCAGCAGGCGTGCTTCACCCCCCGCGCTCGACACCGCCAGGGCATTTTCCCGTTACCTGTCGCAGGCCGGTTTCACCATTACCAGTGGGCTGGCGTTGGGCATCGACGGTGCCGCTCATCGGGCTGCTCTGCAGGCTGGCGGGGGGACGATCGGTGTACTCGGCACGGGCTTGCAAAAACTTTATCCACAGCGCCACCGCGAGCTTGCCCAGGCGATCATCGACAGCGGTAGCGCACTGGTTTCCGAGTACCCGCTGGATGCCGGGCCGCTGCCGGGCAATTTTCCACGGCGCAATCGCATCATCAGCGGTTTGTCGCTGGGCGTGCTGGTGGTGGAGGCGAGCCTGGCCAGTGGTTCGTTGATAACCGCGCGGCTGGCGGCCGAGCAGGGCCGTGAGGTTTACGCCATCCCCGGTTCGATCCACCACCCAGGGGCCAAAGGCTGTCACCAGTTGATCCGTGATGGCGCGCTACTGGTGGAAAGCGTGGAGCAGATTCTGGAAAGCCTGCGAGGCTGGCAGAACCTGCCCCCTGCGATAGTGGACGAATATGTCCACCCCCTGCTTGCTCTGCTGCATGCTGCGCCACAGACTACCGAAAGCCTGGCCCGGTGCAGCGAGCAGCCGCTGGCCGACGTGCTGGCGCAACTGACCGAACTGGAGCTGCAAGGCCAGGTCAGCAATGAAGCCGGGCGTTGGTTTGCCCGTGCGGGCTAAGTACACTGCGCGCAAGCAAGGTTCATAGGCGGAGAGAGAGAAATGGTGAGCAGTTTTCGTGTGCAACAAGCCGCACGTGAGATCCGGGCGGGCGCGGTGATTGCCTACCCGACCGAAGCGGTCTGGGGCCTGGGCTGCGACCCGTGGAACGAGGACGCGGTATACCGCCTGCTGGCGCTCAAGTCGCGGCCTGTGGATAAAGGCCTGATCCTGGTCGCCGACAACATCCGCCAGTTCGACTTCCTGTTCGAGGATTTCCCCGAGGACTGGATCGACCGCATGGGCAGCACCTGGCCTGGCCCTAATACCTGGCTGGTGCCGCACCAGGACCTGTTGCCCGAGTGGGTGACAGGTGAGCACGACACGGTGGCACTGCGGGTCAGCGACCACCCGCAGGTGCGTGAGTTGTGTGCATTGGTTGGGCCGTTGATTTCCACCTCGTGCAACCCCGGCGGGCGCCCGGCGGCGAAAACCCGGTTGCGGGTGGAGCAGTACTTCCATGGGCAGTTGGATCTGGTACTGGGCGGGGCGCTGGGCGGGCGGAAGAACCCGAGTGTGATTCGCAACCTGGCGACTGGCGAAGTCGTTCGTCCGGGCTAAATTGCCAAGCGCCAATACACCTCCTTGTGGGAGCGGGCTTGCCCCGCGAAGAGGCCAGCCCAGGCGGCCAGTGTGTATAGCCCGGGCTTCGCCCTGGTTCGCGGGGCAAGCCCGCTCCCACATTTGTTTCGGGCCAGTCCCTTCTGGGAAGTCACCGCTGCCCGCCTTGTTGGTTCCATTTGATATCGAGGGTTACGCAACTGCGGTTCCTCGATTTGCAGCCATGCACCAAGGCTGTAACCCACCTGACACAGAATTAATTGGCCCGAAACAGATGTGGGAGCGGGCTTGCCCCGCGAAGCGCCGCGCGGGCGGCGCTCGATATCCGCAACACCACAAAAACCAAGGCAGGCACTTGGTCGCCTCAACGCGGCCTTCTGTCAATCAAGGCAACAAGACAGTCGACCCCACAGTCCGCCGCGCCGACAACTCCGCCTGCGCCTTGGCCGCCTCACCCAACGGATACCGTTGCTGGATATCCACAACCACCTTGCCACTCGCGATCACCGCAAACAGGTCATCGGCCATGGCCTGGGTGTTCTCGGCATTGTTGGCATAACTGGCCAAGGTCGGCCGGGTGACATACAGCGAACCCTTCTGCGCCAGGATCCCCAGGTTCACCCCGCTCACCGCGCCGGAGGCATTGCCAAAGCTCACCATCAACCCGCGCGGTTGCAGGCATTCGAGCGAGGTCAGCCAGGTGTCGGCACCCACACCGTCATACACCACCGGGCATTTCTTGCCGTCGGTCAGCTCCAGCACCCGCTTGGCCACGTCTTCACGGCTGTAGTCGATGGTTGCCCATGCCCCCAGCGCCTTGGCCCGCTCGGCTTTCTCGGCAGAGCTGACGGTACCGATCAGCTTGGCCCCGAGCGCGTTGGCCCACTGGCAAGCCAGGGAACCCACGCCACCCGCAGCGGCATGGAACAGGATCACGTCGCCCGGCTGCACGGCATAGGTCTGCTTGAGCAGGTATTGCACGGTCAGCCCCTTGAGCATCACCGCCGCCGCCTGCTCGAAACTGATGTTGTCCGGCAGCTTGACCAGGTTGGCCTCCGGCAGCGTATGCACCTCGCTGTAGGCACCCAGCGGCCCGCCGCCATAGGCTACGCGGTCACCCACTTTCAGGCGGGTAACGCCCTCGCCCACCGCCTCGACCACGCCTGCACCCTCGGTGCCCAGGCCTGACGGCAGTGCAGGCGGCGCGTACAGGCCATTGCGGAAATAGGTATCGATGAAGTTCAGGCCGATCGCATGGTTACGCACGCGGACCTGCTGTGGCCCGGGCGGGGCGGGTTCGAACTCTACAAGCTGCAGAACTTCCGGGCCGCCATGCTGGCTGAACTGGATACGCTTGGCCATCTCGCACTCCTGTTGTCGGGATTGGTAACAGCCCTCTATCGGACGCCTTTGCTTGATCGCCGTCAACTGCGGCGCGTCGGCCGCCGGTGGTATGCTACGCGGCGAATTCTTCTCTGCCCGCTCCAGGTGACCCGATGACCAGCCGCACCGAGGCCGTGAAAGCCTACCTGCTCGACCTGCAAGACCGCATCTGCTCCGCCCTCGAAACCGAGGACGGCGGCGCCCGCTTCGTCGAGGACGCCTGGACGCGCGAAGCCGGTGGCGGGGGCCGTACGCGGGTGATCGGTGACGGCAAGTTGATCGAAAAAGGCGGGGTCAACTTCTCTCACGTGTTCGGTACCGGCCTGCCGCCTTCGGCCAGTGCCCACCGCCCGGAACTGGCTGGCCGTGGCTTCGAGGCCCTGGGCGTGTCGCTGGTGATCCACCCGCACAACCCGCACGTGCCCACCTCTCACGCCAATGTGCGGTTCTTCATCGCCGAAAAAGAGGGTGAAGAGGCCGTGTGGTGGTTCGGCGGCGGCTTCGACCTGACCCCGTACTATGGCAATGAAGAAGACTGCATCCACTGGCACCGCGTGGCCGAGCAGGCCTGTGCGCCGTTTGGCGCCGACGTTTATCCGCGCTACAAAGCCTGGTGCGACCGCTATTTCCACCTCAAGCACCGTGGCGAACCGCGTGGCATCGGCGGGCTGTTCTTCGATGACCTGAACGAGTGGGACTTCGACACCTGCTTTGCGTTCATCCGCGCCATCGGCGACGCCTACGTCGAGGCCTACCTGCCGATCGTCCAGCGCCGCAAGGACACGCCCTACACCGCCGAGCAGCGTGAGTTCCAGGAGTACCGCCGCGGCCGCTACGTGGAGTTCAACCTGGTCTATGACCGGGGCACCTTGTTCGGCCTGCAATCGGGTGGGCGTACCGAGTCGATCCTCATGTCGCTGCCACCGCAGGTACGCTGGGGCTACGACTGGAAGGCCGCGCCCGGTAGCGAAGAAGCGCGCCTGACCGAGTACTACCTGCAAGATCGCGACTGGCTCGCCCAGTAAGCCTGTGGATAACCGAGGAACCCACCATGGACCAGTACGTCGTTTTCGGTAACCCCATCGGCCACAGCAAGTCGCCGCTGATTCACCGCCTGTTCGCCGAACAGACCGGCCAGGACCTGGAGTACGCCACCCTGTTGGCGCCGCTGGACGAGTTCAGCGATTGTGCCTACGGCTTCTTCAAACAAGGCAGAGGCGGCAACGTCACCGTGCCGTTCAAGGAAGAAGCCTACCGCCTGTGCGACAGCCTGACCCCACGTGCCCAGCGGGCGGGGGCGGTGAATACCCTGAGCAAGCTGGCTGACGGCACGCTGCAGGGTGACAACACCGACGGTGCCGGCCTGGTACGCGACCTGACGGTGAATGCCGGCGTGCAGCTGGCGGGCAAGCGGATTCTCATCCTTGGCGCGGGTGGCGCGGTGCGTGGCGTGCTGGAGCCGATCCTGGCGCACGGCCCCGAGTCGCTGGTGATTGCCAACCGCACGGTGGAAAAGGCCGAGCTGCTGGCCCACGAGTTCGATGAGCTCGGGCCGGTGGTGGCCAGTGGGTTTGCCTGGCTGCAGGAACCGGTGGACGTGATCATCAACGCCACCTCGGCAAGCCTGGCGGGCGAGATGCCGCCGATTGCCGCAAGCCTGGTCGAGGCGGGGCGTACGGTTTGCTATGACATGATGTATGGCAAGGAGCCTACGCCGTTTTGCCAATGGGCCACCGACTTGGGGGCGGCCAAGGTGCTGGACGGGCTGGGGATGCTGGCTGAACAGGCGGCGGAAGCGTTCTTTATCTGGCGTGGCGTGAGGCCGGATACGGCGCCGGTGTTGGCTGAACTGCGCCGGCAGCTTGCTCGGGGTTGACGCCTTCGGGGCCGCTTCGCGGCCCATCGCAGGCAAGCCAGCGCCTACAAGTACAGCGCCGACCTCGGGCCTTGTGATATTCCTGTATGAGCTGGCTTGCCTGCGATGGGCTGCAAAGCAGCCCCAAGATCTCAACCCAACCTCACTCTTCAAACCTGATCGGACACAACTTCACCCCTTCCAGCTTCTGCAATTCCTCGACCACCTGCGGCCGCGCCCGCTGCAAGGTCAAACTGCCCCCCGCTCGCCGCAACCGCCTCGCCTCCCTGTGCAACATATCCACACCCGAATAATCGATAAAATTCACCTGCCGTGCATCGATCACCACATGCGGCCCCTGGCAGCGTTGCAGGCGCACCTGCAGGTAATGCGCCGCGCCGAAGAAGATCGACCCGCCCACCCGCAGCACATCGGCCTGCCCTTCCCGGCTCTGCTGCACCCGTGGCCGTGAAGTGCGCTTGAGGTAGAAGAACAGCGAAGCCAGCACCCCGGCGTAGATCGCCGTCTGCAGTTCCAGCAGCAAGGTCGCGGCGGCGGTCAGGGCCATGACCAGGAATTCCGAGCGGCTGACCCGGAACAGCGCGCGAATACCCCGGTGATCCACCAACCCCCAACAGATCAGCAGAATGCTGCCCGCCATGGCCGGGATCGGCAGATGGGCGATCAGCCCCGCGCCTGCGACGGCAAACACCGCGACCCACAGCGCCGAGAACACCCCCGCCATAGGCGACCTGGCACCTGCGTCGTAGCTCAGGCCCGAGCGGGTGAAAGAGCCTGACGAAAGGTAGCCGGAGAACCACGCACCGACGATGTTCGACAGGCCTTGGGCGCGGATCTCCTGGTCGGCGTCGATCAGCTGTTCGGAGCGCGAAGACAGCGACCTGGCGATCGACAGGCTGGTGACCAGGCCGAGCATACCCACGGCCACTGCGGTCGGCAGCAGCCGCAGCATCAGCTCAAGGTCCAGCAACGGCAGCGGGCTCAAGGGCGGTAACTGGCCGGTGAAGGCCGGCACCCTCGGCACGTGGCCAAAGAAGCCAGGCAGCAACCAGGCCAGCAGGCTGACCAGGATCAGGCTGATCAACAAGCTTGGCCAGCGCGGCCGCCAGAGCTTGAAGCCCACGCCGATGAGCACCGTGGCCAGGCCCAGCATCAGCGATGGCAGGTCAACCTCACCGGCGTGGCTGGCCAGGTCCTGGACTGTTTTCAAGGCCGTGGCCTGGCTCGGCAGGTCCATGCCCAGCAGGTTGGGTAACTGCCCGAGGGCGATGACGATGGCGGCGCCCAAGGTGAAGCCGAGCACCACCGAGTGGGAGACGAAATTGACCAGCGCGCCGAACCGTAGCAGGCCGAGCAAAAGCTGGAAGATGCCAGCAATGAAGGTCAGCAGCAGAACCAGCGTGACGTAGTCGGCACTGCCTGGCACCGCCAAGGGGCTGACACTGGCATACAGGACAATGGAAATGGCGGCAGTCGGGCCGCAGATCAGGTGCCAGGAAGAGCCCCACAGGCAGGCGATGAGCACCGGGACGATGGCGGCGAACAGGCCGTATTCGGCAGGCAGGCCGGCAATCAGGGCGTAGGCGATGGATTGTGGCAAGGCAAGGATGGCACCGCTCAGGCCCACCAGCAGGTCCTGACGCAGACTGCGGCCCGATTGGCGGGGCAGCCAGGTGAGGAAGGGCAGCAGGCGGTGAAGACGGTGCATGACTTATTCAAATCCCCGGGTTGTACCCGCCCTGTCGGAGCGGGTGAGTGTGGTTGTCTGAATTACAATTTGGCTTTGACGGCCTCTTTCGCATCGCCACCGGCCTTGCTGGTTACCCCGGCCAGCCACGCTTCCAGAACCTCGGGATGCGCCTTGACCCACGCCTTGGAAGCCTCATCGAAGCTGACTTTCTTATCCACAGCTTCGGCCATGATGCTGTTTTCCATGTCCAGGGTAAATCTCAGGTTACCCAGCAGCTTCGCGGTATTCGGGCACGCCTGTGCATAACCTTTGCGAGTCAGGGTATAGACCTCGCTTTTGCTACCAAACCACTGCTCGCCGCCCGTGAGGTAGTGCATCTTCAGCTTCACGTTCATCGGGTGCGGTGTCCAGCCGAGGAAGGTGATGAACTGCTGTTTCTTCACGGCGCGGTCCACCTGCGCGAGCATCGCCTGTTCACTCGACTCCACCAGCTTCCACTGGCCGAGGTTGAACGCATTCTTGTCGATGATCTCCTTGAGCGACAGGTTAGCCGGGGCTCCCGAGCCGATTCCGTAGAGCTTCTTGTCGAACTGTTCGGCATGCGCTTGCAGGTCGGCGAAATTCTTCACCCCGGCATTCCACACATAGTCGGGCACCGCGAGGGTGAACTCGGTACCTTCGAGGTTGCGGGCCAGCTGCTGCACATCACCGGTGGCGACGAACTTGTCATGAAACCCCTGGTGCGCCGGCATCCAGTTGCCAAGGAAGGCATCGACTCGCCCATCCTTGAGGCCACCGTAGATGATCGGCACGGCCAGGCTGTCGATCTTCACCTGGTAGCCGAGGCTTTCCAGCAGCAGGCGGGTGATGGCGTTGGTGGTGGCGATGTCGCTCCAGCCGGGGTCGGCCAGCTTCACGGTGTTGCATTGCGCGTCTTCGGCGTGCGTCGAGGCAGCGCCCAGGCTCAAGGCCAGGGCGAGCACGGCGGTAGAGAACTTTTGCATGGCGGACTCTCTTCTCAATCCATAGGTGCGGGCTGTGGATAACGGGCCTTGCGCTCGAGGTCGTCGAGATCGATGTGGTTGCGCATGTACTGTTGGCTGGCGTCCACCAGCGGTTGGTGGTCCCAGCTCTTCAGCTTGCCGATGGCCAGGGCCTCGGCCACCAGGCGGCGGCGGCGCTGGCTGGCCAGCACCTGCTGGCGCAGGGTGGGGATGTCCCAACGTTGCCGGGCTTCATCGACAAATGCCTGCAGCAGCACCTGATGGTCCGGGCTGCCGGTGAGGTTTTCCCGCTCGTACGGGTCGCGGCTCAGGTCATAGAGTAGCCATGGGTCGTCTTCGCTGTACACGAACTTGTACGGGCCGCGGCGGATCATCATCAGCGGGCCGACCGTGCCCTCGGCCATGTATTCACCGATCACTTCGTCGTGGCCGCCCTGCCCTTTCAGGTGGCCAAGCAGCGAGCGTCCGTCCAGGTGCAGCGAGTTGTCCACAGTACCGCCGGCCAGTTCGACCAAGGTGGGCAGCAGGTCGCAGGTCGAGACCGAGGCGCTTACCCGTGCCGCTGCAAAGCGTTTGGGCGCGTGAATAAGCAGTGGCACCCGCGCCGACATTTCGAACCAGTGCATCTTGTACCAGAGGCCGCGTTCGCCAAGCATGTCGCCGTGGTCGCCGGAGAACACGATCACCGTGTCCTCTGCCAGGCCGCATTCCTCAAGGGTTTGCAGCAATTGGCCAATGTTGTCGTCGATGTAGCTGCAGGCGCCGAAGTAGGCACGCCGGGCATCGCGGATCTTGTCCACAGGCAGCGGCTTGGCCCACAGGTCGTAGACCTTGAGCAGGCGTTGCGAATGCGGGTCCTGCTCGTGCTGGGCGAACTCGGCGCGGGGCATGGGGATATCCACACCCTCGTAGCGGTCCCAGTAGCGCTTGGGGATGGTGTAGGGGTCGTGGGGGTGGGTCATGGACACGGTCAGGCAGAACGGCCGGCCATCGTTTTCGCGCACATGGTCGTAGAGGTACTGGCGGGCCTTGAACACCACCTCTTCGTCGAAATCCAGTTGGTTGGTGCGCACGCAGGGGCCGGCCTGCAGTACTGAAGACATGTTGTGGTACCAGCTCGGGCGCTCGTCGGGTGCATCCCAGTTCACCGCCCAGCCGTAGTCGGCCGGGTAGATATCGCTGGTCAGCCGTTCTTCATAGCCATGCAACTGGTCCGGGCCGCAGAAGTGCATCTTGCCGGACAACGCGGTGCGGTAGCCCAGACGACGCAGGTAGTGGGCGTAGGTTGGCACATCGGCAGGGAAGTCGGCGGCGTTGTCGTAGGCGCCGATGCGGCTGGGCAACTGGCCGCTGACCAGGGTGAAGCGCGAGGGGGCGCAGAGCGGGCTGTTGCAGTAGGCCGAGTCGAACACCACCGCCTGCGCGGCGAGGCGGGCGAGGTGTGGCATCTGGAGGGGCGAAGGGGCGTAGATCGGCAGCAGGGGCGCGGCCATCTGGTCGGCCATGATGAACAGGATATTCGGGCGCGTCATGGTTGGCTTCCATCGTTGAAGGTTATGCGAACCGCTTGCCTATCAAGATGCGACTGTGGATAACATGGGTAAAGCCCATGGCGGGCAATGACTGGGATTAGCTGAGCTTATGTTTGAGCGCCTTGCCGAGCTGTCGCTCGATACCCTGCGCGTGTTCGAGGCTGCGGCACGCTTGCGTGGTTTTACCGCCGCCGCGCTGGAGCTGGGCACCACGCAGCCGGCGGTGAGCCAGCAGGTGAAGCGCCTGGAGGCTCAGCTGGGTACCCGGCTGTTCGACCGGATCTACCGGGGTATCGCGCTGACCGATGCCGGCCAGGTGCTGTTCGAGCAGGTGCACCAAGGGCTGCAGGCCATGGACGACGGCCTTGCCCTGGCCAGTGGCCGGGGCCAGCGTGAGGTGCTGCAAGTGGCCACCGACTTTGCCTTCGCTGCGTTCTGGCTGATGCCCAGGCTGCAACGTTTTCACGAGGCTTATCCACAGGTGGATGTCAGCTTGGTGACGGGTGAGCGCAGCCAGGCGATGTTGCGGCCGGACATTGATGTGGCCGTGCTGTTTGGCGATGGGCGTTTTCATCAGGGCGAGAGCCGGTGGTTGTTCGATGAAGAGGTATTTCCGGTCTGCAGCCCCCGGCTGACTCATGGCAAACCCTTGTCAGCCGTGGCTTTGCAGCGTTTGCCCTTGCTTCACCTGCGCGGCGAACAAGCCAGCCGCTGGTTCGACTGGGCGGGGGTGTTTCGAGGGTTTGGCGTGGACAGCCCGCCACCGCCGGGGCAGCTGCGTTTCGATAACTACACCCTGTTGATCCAGGCGGCGATTGCCGGCCAAGGGGTGGCGATTGGCTGGGGGCACCTGGTCGATGGGCTGGTGGAGCAGGGCCTGCTGTGTCGGCCACTGGAGGGCAGTTTGCGTTCGGCGCGGGGGTATTACGTGGTGTTGCCGCCACGCAAGCGGCGCGGGGCGTTGATCGAGCGGTTTGTGGGTTGGCTGGAAGATGAGCGCAATGCTTGAGGGGCTCTTCGCGGGGCAAGCCCGCTCCCACAGATACTGCACACCAATCCGTGGGAGCGGGCTTGACCCGCGAAGAGGCCTCAGGATACGAAGTTCAAATGCTCGCCCCGATGCAAACCCAGGTCGAGCATATCCACCATCCCCGCCGCAACGTTCTCCAAATCCGCCAACTGCTGCGGCGCATTGATCAGCGTCCAGTGCAGCGCACTGCGCTGTAGCGCATCGACCACATGGTCCACACCCTCGCGCTGTTCATCGGTGTAATGGCCTGGCCTGTCCAGCACATCGAAATCGCCCACCAGCAACAGCCGGCGTATAGTCGTACGCGCAAGCCCAGCGATCAGCGCCTCGCTCATCCGCCATTGCGCGGGCAGGTCAGCGGGTGCCAGCGCTGACACCAGCGCAACCACCGCCGAGCCCCCCGCAGCGCCCTGCTCTGCCTGGTCGGCATCGCCCAGCCCGCCTATCTTGAAATGCAGGCCAGGGCGTGGCGCATGGCGGTTGAGGTCGTCGACCACGGCGGTAACCTCATGCTGGCGCGCCAGCAGCTCGGCGATCAGCGCACTGCCAAGGCTAGACTCGGCCCCGAACAGCACCAGCTTGAACACGGGGGTTTCGGCATTTTTCACTGCATCACCTCCTTTGCGGTGGTGATGGTTGGACCGCAATCAGGAGTTATCGTGCAGAGGATCAAGGGCTATCACGCCCACGTGTACTACGACGCATCGACCATCGAGCACGCGCGGGCATTGTGCGAAGAGGCGGCGCGGCTGTTCCCCGTGACCATGGGGCGCATGCACCAGCAACCGGTGGGGCCGCACCCGGACTGGAGCTGCCAGTTGGCGTTCGGGCCGGAGGTGGTGGGGGTGGTGTTGCCGTGGCTGGCGTTGTATCGCAAGGGGTTGGTGGTGTTTCTGCACCCGCTGACCGGGGATGAGCTGGCCGATCACCGTGATCATGCGATCTGGATGGGGGCTGTGCGGCCTTTGAAGCTGTCGATTTTTGGCGGGTAGATGGGGGCCGCCATGCGGCCCATTCGCGGGGCGAGCCCGCTCCCACAGGTCGAGTGCTTTCTGACAGATTGCAGTGAACCTGTGGGAGCGGGCTTGCCCCGCAAAGAAGGCAACGCCAATCAGCGTCGAGCGCCGCGCACACCTTCAGCCAGCGCCGAGCACAAGCTCAATACATCGTTAACAGCCTGATCCGCATCTTTGGCCTGGGCGATCTTGTCGACCAGTGCCGAGCCCACCACCACACCATCGGCCAGGCGCGCAATCGCCGCCGCCTGCTCTGGCGTGCGAATGCCAAACCCTACGCTGATCGGCAGGGCGGTATGCCGACGCAGGCGGGCAATCGCCTCGCTCACGTGCTGGGTTGTCGCAGACCCTGCACCGGTTACACCCGCCACCGACACGTAATAGACAAACCCGGAGCTGCGCTCCAGCACACGCGGCAGGCGCGCGTCGTCGGTGGTCGGTGTGGTCAGGCGGATGAAGTCGATGCCCGAAGCCTGGGCCGGGGTCGCTAACTCGGCGTCGTGCTCAGGCGGTAGGTCGACGATGATCAGGCCATCGACGCCCGCATCCTTGGCCTCGGCCACGAACTTTTCCACGCCAAAGCGGTGGATCGGGTTGTAGTAACCCATCAGTACGATCGGCGTAGCCTGGTTGCCCACGCGGAATTCGCGAACCATCTGCAGGGTCTTGGCCAAGGTCTGGCCGGCTTCCAGCGCACGCAGGGTGGCCAGCTGGATGGCGACGCCATCGGCCATCGGGTCGGTGAACGGCATGCCCAGTTCGATCACGTCGGCGCCAGCCGCAGGCAGGCCCTTGAGAATCTGCAGCGAGGCGTCGTAGCCGGGGTCACCCGCAGTTACGAAGGTGACCAGTGCCGCACGGCCTTCGGCCGCAAGTTCGGCGAAGCGTTGTTCAAGACGGCTCATGCCTGTTTCTCCTGGGCGGCCATGTGGTTCATCACGGTTTGCATGTCTTTGTCGCCGCGCCCGGACAGGCACACGACCATCAAGTGGTCCTTGGGCAGGTTCGGCGCGCGCTTGATCGCCTCGGCCAATGCGTGGGCGCTTTCCAGGGCCGGGATGATGCCTTCCAGGCGGCAGGTGGCGTGGAACGCATCCAAGGCTTCGTCGTCGGTGATGCTGACGTACTCGACGCGCTTCACTTCGTGCAGGTAGGCGTGCTCTGGGCCGATGCCTGGGTAGTCCAGGCCGGCGGAAATCGAGTGGGCGTCGGTGATCTGGCCGTCAGCGTCTTGCAGCAGGTAGGTGCGGTTGCCGTGCAGGACACCCGGTACGCCACCGTTCAGGCTGGCAGCGTGCTTGTCGGTATGCACGCCGTGGCCGCCGGCTTCGACGCCGATGATCTGCACGCTTGGTTCTTCAAGGAATGCGTGGAACAGGCCCATGGCGTTGGAGCCGCCGCCGACACAGGCGACCAGGCTGTCGGGCAGGCGCCCTTCCTTCTCTTGCAGCTGGACGCGGGTTTCCTTGCCGATGATCGACTGGAAGTCGCGGACCATGGCTGGGTATGGGTGCGGGCCGGCCACGGTGCCGATCAGGTAGAAGGTGTCTTCGACGTTGGTGACCCAGTCGCGCAGGGCTTCGTTCATGGCGTCTTTGAGGGTGCCGGTGCCAGCGGTGACCGGGACGATTTCGGCGCCCAGCAAGCGCATGCGGAACACGTTCGCCTGCTGGCGCTCGATGTCGGTGGCACCCATGTAGATCACGCAAGGCAGGCCGAAGCGGGCTGCAACGGTGGCGGTGGCCACGCCGTGCATGCCGGCGCCGGTTTCGGCGATCAGGCGTTTTTTGCCCATGCGCTTGGCCAGCAGCACCTGGCCGATGCAGTTGTTCACCTTGTGCGCGCCGGTGTGGTTGAGCTCTTCACGCTTGAAGAAGATTTTTGCGCCGCCGCAGTGCTCGGTCAGGCGCTCGGCGAAGTACAGCGGGTTCGGGCGGCCGATATAGTCACGCTGGAAGTAGGCCAGCTCTTCGAGAAACGCGGGGTCCGCCTTGGCCGCTTCGTATTCGCGGGCCAGGTCCAGCACCAGCGGCATCAGGGTTTCTGCCACGTAGCGGCCGCCGAACGAGCCGAACAGGCCGTTGGCGTCTGGGCCAGGGCGGTATTGAGTCTGGGTCATGGGGCGCTCCAAGGCGTACTGAATGAGTGATGGGCTTTACTCTAACCATGCAATGCCCGTCTGAAAACCGATAAGATTGCGCAAACCTGTCAGGAAAACTCACAAGACAATGGCCCAGGACCTTCCCCCTCTCAATGCCCTTCGGGCCTTTGAGGCCACTGCCCGGCTGAACAGTGTCAGCCAGGCTGCCGAGGCGCTGCACGTGACGCACGGGGCAGTCAGCCGGCAGATCAAGGTACTCGAAGAACACTTGGGCGTTGCCCTGTTCGTCAAGGATGGGCGTGGCATCAAACTCACAGATGCCGGCGTGCGCCTGCGCGATGCCAGTGGCGAGGCGTTCGACAGGTTGCGGGGGGTGTGTGCCGAACTGAGCCGGGATAACCGCGAGGCGCCATTCGTGCTTGGGTGCTCCGGCAGCCTGCTGGCGCGTTGGTTTATCCCTCGGCTCGGGCGGCTCAAAGCCGACTTGCCCGAGCTGCGCCTGCACCTCTCCGCCGGGGAAGGCGACCTGGACCCCAGGCGCCCGGGGCTGGATGCCTTGCTGGTGTTTGCCGAACCGCCGTGGCCGGCGGACATGCAAGTACACGTGCTGGCCGAAGAGCGCATCGGGCCTGTGCTAAGCCCGCACTTTACCGGGTTCGAACGCTTGCGCGGGGCAGCGCCCGACGCCTTGCTGGGCGAGGCGTTGCTGCATACCACGTCTCGTCCGCAGGCGTGGCCGGCCTGGGCCGGGCAGCACGGGCTGGATGCGGGGGCCTTGCAGTTCGGCCAGGCATTCGAACACCTGTACTACCTGCTGGAGGCCGCAGTGGCCGGGCTGGGTGTGGCGATCGCGCCGCAACAGCTGGTGGCGGACGATTTACGTGCTGGAAGGTTGGCGGCACCTTGGGGTTTCTCACCCACGCGTGCCGCGCTGGCGCTGTGGGTGCCCCGACGCGCCGCAGATGGGCGCGCCGAGCAACTGGCGCAATGGCTGCGCCAGGAACTGCAGCTGCAAATCGCTTAGTTGCGCTTGTACAGCAGCCAGGCCGCCAGCAGGCCCAGTGCCCCAACGGCTACCCCGGCGGTGGTGATGGGGTGCTCCTGGGCATAGTCACGGGTGGCGATGCCGGTCTGGCGGGTGCGGGTCTTCACTTCCTCGTAGGCGTCGCTCAGCAGGCTGCGCGAATGTTTGAGAGCGCTTTCAGCATTGCTGCGGATGGCCTTTACCGACTTCTGGGACTCCTCCGATGCATCGTGCTTGAGGTTTTCCAGCGACTTCAGAAGGCTTTCGATCTCGGCTTCCATGCTTTCCAGGGATGTTTTACGCAGCGAGTTGCGATGCATGTTGAATCTCCTTCGGGGGTGGGCTGTAAGGATTGCGACTGCGCAGGGCTGCGAAAGTGCGATCGAACTTTTGCCCAAGGCGACGGCTCGCAGGTAAACCAGGCCTGCGCTGCTAGGCTCAAGCAGACTGTCATCCAAGGAGAGTGCACATGTCCGATCATCACACGTACAAGAAGATCGAACTGGTAGGGTCGTCGCCCACCAGCATCGAGGACGCGATCAACAATGCCCTGGCCGAAGCGGCCAAGAGCATCAAGCACCTGGAGTGGTTCGAAGTGATCGATACCCGGGGCCACCTGCGTGACAACAAGGTCGAGCATTTTCAGGTCACGCTCAAAGTCGGCTTCCGTATTGCCAACAGCTGAAACAGTGCCGGGGTAGCTGGCGCTGGCAAGATGGGGTAATACAGAGGGGGCGCCTTAGCCGGCGCCCTCTTTGATTTTCATCTGTACAAGGAAAGCGAACGATGAAGAAAATGATTCTGGCGGCAGGCCTTATGGCGTTGGCGGGTGGTGCGCTGGCGGCGGGCAAGCCGTGTGAAGAGCTCAAGGCAGAGATTGCCGCCAAGCTGGATGCCAAGGGCGTAAATGGCTACACGCTGGAGATCGTCAAGAAAGGCGAGCCGGCGGGCAAGGTAGTTGGCAGCTGTGAAGCTGGCACCAAGGAAATTGTCTACCGGCGTGGTTGAGTGACGGCCTCTTCGCGGGGTTGCCCGCGAAGAGGGTTACTCGGCCTTCAAAGCCTGCGCCAGCAGCTCATAGGACCTGACCCGGTCCGCATGCTCATACAGGTCACAGGTAAAGATCAGTTCATCCGCCCCGGTCTGCTCCAGCAGCACCTCCACCTTGGCCCGTACCTTCTGCGGGCTGCCAATCATCGCCAGGCCCAGGAAGCTCATCACCGCGTCGCGTTCGTGAGGTAGCCACAGCCCCTCCATGCTCTCAACGGGCGGGCGCTGCATCAGGCTCTGCCCGCGAATCAGGGCAAGGATGCGTTGGTACACCGAAGTAGCCAGGTATTCGGCCTTTTCGTCGGTTTCGGCCACCACCATCGGAATGCCGAGCATCACATAGGGTTTGTCGAGCGTGGTGGAGGGCTTGAAGTGGTTGCGGTAGACGCGGATCGCCTCGTGCATGAAGCGCGGCGCGAAATGCGAGGCGAACGCGTAGGGCATGCCGCGCATGCCGGCCAGTTGGGCGCTGAACAGGCTTGAGCCGAGCAGCCACATCGGCACCTCGGTGTCATGCCCAGGCACGGCGATCACTTTTTGATCATCGGTGCGCGGGCCGAGGTAGCGTGACAGTTCCTCGACATCGTCGGGGAAGTCGTCCGCGCTGCCGGAGCGCTCGCGGCGCAGGGCGCGGGCGGTCATCTGGTCGGAGCCGGGGGCGCGGCCCAGGCCCAGGTCGATACGGCCGGGGTAGAGGCTGGCCAAGGTGCCGAACTGCTCGGCGATCACCAGCGGTGCGTGGTTGGGCAGCATCACACCGCCGGAGCCAACGCGGATGCTCGAGGTGCCACCCGCCAGGTAGCCGAGCAGCACGGAAGTCGCGGAACTGGCAATGCCATCCATGTTGTGATGCTCGGCGACCCAGAAGCGGTTGTAGCCGAAGCGTTCTACGTGCTGGGCCAGGTCCAGCGAGTTATGCAGCGACTGAGCCGGCCCGCCGTCGGCGCGCACAGGCACCAGGTCGAGGGTTGAAATTTTCAGGTCACGCAGCTGCGTCATCGGAGCCTCCTTGAACGTGGTTGGCCAGAGGCCTTTTAAACTCTGTATGGGCACATTCGGTGGATTCAATGCTTACGGTCAGATTGATCTGAACTTGCCGTGGGCGGCCGGCCTCTGAACCCATAAGCATGTCACCCCAAGATATGTAAATGCAGCGACCAGGAGGCATCATGAAAAAGACAGCATCGGCGATCTGGCAAGGTGGCCTGAAGGATGGCAAGGGCCTGCTTTCTACTGAAAGCGGCGCGCTCAAGCAGAACCCCTACGGCTTCAACACCCGTTTTGAAGGCTCACCTGGGACCAACCCGGAAGAACTGATCGGCGCAGCCCATGCCGGCTGCTTCTCGATGGCGCTGTCGATGATGCTCGGCGAGGCGGGCCTGACCCCAGAGCGCATCGATACCATTGCCGAGGTGACCCTGGACAAGCAGCCCGATGGTTTCGCCATCACCGCCGTGCACCTGATTCTGAAGGCCAAGGTGCCTGGGGCCAGCGAGGCGCAGTTCCTCGAGATTGCCAACAAGGCCAAGGCCGGGTGCCCGGTATCGAAGGTGCTCAATGCCACCATCAGCCTGGATGCCTCACTGGTGGGCTAGGCGGCGCAACGGGGGCGGTTTGCTGTAGTCTAAACAGCAACGGCAGCACGACTGCCCTTTCAGGAGCCATTCCATGATCCGCGTAGCAATCGCCGTGCTGGCCTCGCTGCTCGCCACGTCCGCCCTGGCGGCAGTGAAGCCGTGCGAAGAATTGAAAACCGAGATCGAGGCCAAGATCCAGGCACAGGGCGTGACGTCCTACACCCTGGAGATCGTGCCCAACAGCGAGGTCAAGGACCAGAATATGGTCGTAGGCAGCTGCGAGGGTGGTACCAAGAAGATCATCTATCAGAAGAATGATCGCTAGGGTTTAATTTGGTTGGGGGCGCAAAGCGCCCCCAACTGTCACGGAATACAAAACACGTTACTTGGCTCGTTAACCACCACCGTGCGGCTGGCGTCGTACAGCAGCACCTGCGGCTCCATCACCGGCGCGCGGGCCTCGAGGCGATAGCGCTCGCCCGCTTTGAAATTGTCATAGCGCACGGTCAGGTAGCAGGTACGGTCCCTTGGCTGGGACATCATGCCGCCGCCATAAATCTCATAATCGAAACGCACCACCAGTTCATGCTTGCCAGGCGTTACCTGAAAGTAGCGGCCATCCTCCAGGCGCTTGCCGTCAAGGCGATCAGCCATGATGACTCTGCCGGGGGTGATGGTAGAAAGCTCGACCCAGGCCTGCTTGGGGTCGACGGGCGGCAAGGGGCTGGCGCAAGCCCCCAGTGCACTGAGGGCGATCAGCATCATGGGCTGGCGCATGGCAAAACTCCCACTTGCGATATACACGTTACAAGCATAGCGCCGATTGCGCGGCTCAGGTGCGTTGACAGCCTGCGGGCAAGCCTTGGCCAAGCAGTTTTTGCTGGTGGTCGTAGAGTTTGACCCAAGGCCGGAAGCCAATGCTGCCCGCCTGCAACTGGTAGCGCTGCCCGGCGCTGAAGTCCTTGAAGGTCAGGTTGAGCTGGCAATCGCGCCACAGCGGCTCGTTTACCGGGCCTATATTGCTCGGGGTGACCGGAAACTGGTAGCGCACCGTCAATTCGTGGCTGCCGGGGGCGACCTCGAAGTAGCGCGTGTCGGCCCAGTCGCGTTCGTCTACCTGCACCGCATGCAGTGACGTTTCGTCCAGGGGGGTGAGGTCGACCCACGCCTGGTTCGGATCGGGGTCCGGCAGGGTCGAGCAAGCGGACAACAGCATGAGTGTGCTGGCGGCAAACAATGGACGCATGGCGAAACTCCCCCCTGGCGAGATAGTCTTGGAGCGAATTGGCCGTGAGCGAGTCAGACAGTCCCAGATGCTTCGACTATTTCTTTTTCAGCGCTCAGGCCCTGGGCCACTCGACCGCGTTTTCACCCGCTTTGTTCCCCTGCTGGTGGCTGTTCTGCTGAACGGTTGTAGCAGTGTTGGCTATTACGGGCAGTTGGCGCAGGGCCAATGGCAGCTGTTGCGCGCGCGCCAGCCGGTGGAACAGGTAATGGCAGATCCGGCCAGCAGCCCGCAACTGCGGGCGCGCTTGCAACATGCCGAACAGGCCCGAGTGTTCGCCAGCCAGCAGCTGAAACTGCCGGACAACCGCAGCTACCGGGTTTACGCCGACCTTGGCCGCCCTTATGTGGTGTGGAACGTGTTTGCCACGCCGGAGTTGTCGTTGCAGCCGGTGACGCATTGTTTCCCGATCGCGGGCTGCGTGGCCTACCGTGGTTACTACCGCCAAGGTGCGGCGCGTGGCGCGGCGGCGTTGATGCGCCAGGCAGGCATGGATGTGTATGTGGGCGGTGTCGAGGCTTACTCGACTCTGGGCTGGTTCGACGACCCACTGTTGTCTTCGATGGCCGGCTGGGGGGACGAACGGCTGGCCTCGCTGATCTTCCATGAGTTGGCCCATCAGCGCTTCTATGTGCAGGACGACACGGCGTTCAACGAGTCGTTTGCCACCTTCGTCGAGCAGGAAGGCGCGCGGCAATGGCGCGCGGCACGCGGGCTTGCAGCGAGCGAGGATGATCAGGCCGGGCAGCGTGACCAGTTCATTCGGCTGGTGCTGGCCAGCCGCGAACGGCTTCAGGGGATCTACGCCGGCCCCTTGGATGATGCGCACAAGCGGGCGGCGAAGCAGGCCGAGTTCGAGCGGTTGCGGCGCGAGTACCGGCAGGTGCGTGATGGCCAGTGGGGTGGGGACACGCGTTATGACGCTTGGATGTATGGGCCGATGAACAATGCCAAGCTGCTGCCGTTTGGGCTGTATGACCAGTGGGTGCCGGCGTTTGCGGCGCTGTTCCGGAAGGTTGACGGGGATTGGGCGCGGTTTTATCAGCGGGTCGAGGCGCTGGGGCGGCTGTCGGGTGAGGCGCGCAAAGCCGCGTTGGAGCGGCTTGTCGTTAGCCAATGAGATTTTCGGGCCGCTGCGCGGCCCCATTCCATTTCAGGCCTTGATGAAGGCCTGATGCATCTCGGCCAGGGTGGCGAAATGGAAGGCTGGCGTCTCGGCCTTCAACTCTTCCTCGCTACCAAACCCGTACCCCACCGCCACCGCCTGCAGCCCATTGCTGCGGGCGCCGATCAGGTCATGCTTGCGATCGCCGATCATCAGCGTCTGCGCCGGGTCCAGCCCTTCTTCGTCCAGCAAGTGGCGAATCAGCTCGACCTTGTTGGTGCGGGTGCCATCCAGCTCGCTGCCATAAATCACCTTGAAGTGGTGATCGAAGGCGAAATGCCGGGCGATCTCGCGGGCGAACTCCCAAGGCTTGGACGTTGCCACATACAGCGTGCGCCCCTGGCCAGTGAGGGCTTCGAGCAACGCCGGCACCCCTTCGAACACCTGGTTTTCATAAAGGCCGGTGACGCGGAAGCGCTCGCGATAGAAATTCACCGCCTCCCACGCCTTGGCTTCGTCAAAGCTGTAAAACTGCATGAACGCCTGCAGCAAGGGCGGGCCGATGAAGTGTTCGAGGCGGGTCAGGTCCGGCTCGTCGATACCCAGTTTGGCCAACGCATACTGGATGGAGCGGGTGATGCCCAGCCGTGGGTCGGTCAGGGTGCCGTCGAGGTCGAAGAGGATGTTCTGCTGGTGCATGTAAGCGGTTCCACTCAAGTCATTCGGGTTGGTCGTAGCCTTCGGCCAAGTGCTGGTCCTTGAGCTTGACGTAGTTGCCGGCGCTGTAGGGGAAGAACGCGCGCTCCTTGTCGGTCAGCGGCCGGGCCTGTTTCACCGGGCTGCCAACATACAGGAAGCCGCTGAGCAGGCGCTTGCCGGGCGGTACCAGGCTGCCGGCGCCGATGATCACCTCGTCCTCGACGATGGCGCCATCCATGATTGTGCTGCCCATGCCGACCAGGATGCGATTGCCCAGGGTACAGCCGTGCAGCATCACCTTGTGGCCGATGGTCACCTCATCACCGATGATCAGCGGGAAGCCGTCGGGGTTGAAAGGGCCGGCATGGGTGATGTGCAGCACGCTACCGTCCTGCACGCTGGTGCGGGCGCCGATGCGGATGCGGTGCATGTCGCCGCGTACTACAGTCAAAGGCCAGACCGAGCTGTCTTCACCAATCTCTACATCGCCCAGCACTACCGCCGAGCGGTCGATGAAGGCCCGTGGTCCAACTTTCGGAGTGTGTTGCTGGAAGCTTCGGATGGCCATGATAGGGTCTCTCATCTGTGCCGATAGGCAGGCTGCCTGCTGCGGTCGGCGTCGATTGTAATTAAGATGGTCCAGTGTTTCTTCTGCCAAGGTATCCAAACCGTGAGTGCGAACAACCCGCTTCTGCAGCCCTACGATCTGCCGCCCTTCTCGGCGATCCGTGCCGAACACGTGCTGCCGGCCATCGAAGAGATCCTGGCCGACAACCGCAAAGCCATTGCCGAGATTCTCGAACAGCAAGGCAAGACCCCTTCCTGGGCAGGCCTGGTGCTGGCCATGGACGAACTCAATGACCGCCTGGGCGCTGCCTGGAGCCCGGTCAGCCACCTCAATGCCGTGTGCAACAGCAAGGAACTGCGCGAGGCCTACGAGTCTTGCCTGCCGGCGCTGAGTGCCTACTCTACCGAACTGGGCCAGAACCGTGCGCTGTTCGACGCCTACCAGGCCCTGGCCAACAGCCCGGAGGCGGCTGGCTTCGATGTGGCGCAAAAGACCATCCTCGACCATGCCCTGCGTGATTTCCGCCTTTCGGGCATCGACCTGCCTGCCGACAAGCAGCAGCGCTACGCCGAAGTGCAGAGCAAGCTCAGCGAACTGGGCAGCCGCTTCTCCAACCAGCTGCTCGATGCCACCCAGGCCTGGACCAAGCACGTCACCGACGAAGCCGCGCTGGACGGCTTGACTGACTCGGCCAAGGCGCAGATGGCCGCCGCCGCCCAGGCAAAAGCGCTCGACGGCTGGCTGATCACCCTGGAGTTCCCCAGCTACTACGCGGTGATGACCTACGCCACCGATCGCGCCCTGCGCGAAGAGCTGTATGCCGCCTACTGCACCCGCGCTTCGGACCAAGGCCCCAATGCCGGCCAGTTCGACAATGGCCCGGTGATGCAGGAAATCCTCGACCTGCGCCAAGAGCTGGCCACACTGCTGGGCTACCCGAACTACGCCGAGTTGAGCCTGGCCACCAAGATGGCCGAGTCCAGCGACCAGGTGCTGAGCTTCCTGCGTGACCTGGCCAAGCGTTCCAAGCCGTTCGCTGCCCAGGACCTGGAGCAGCTCAAGGCCTATGCCGCCGAGCAGGGCTGCCCGCAACTGGCCAGCTGGGATGCCGGTTACTTCGGCGAGAAGCTGCGCGAGCAACGCTACAGCGTGTCGCAGGAAGCCCTGCGTGCCTACTTCCCGATCGACAAGGTGTTGTCTGGCCTGTTCAGCATCGTCCAGCGCCTATATGGCATCGAAATCGCCGAACTCAAAGGCTTCGACAGCTGGCACCCGGACGTGCGCCTGTTCGAAATCAAGGAAAACGGCCAGCACGTCGGCCGTTTCTTCTTCGACCTCTATGCCCGCGCCAACAAGCGTGGCGGCGCCTGGATGGACGGTGCGCGCGACCGTCGCCGTACCGTCGATGGCGTGCTGCAGAGCCCGGTGGCCAACCTGGTGTGCAACTTCAACCCGGCCGCGCCAGGCAAGCCTGCGCTGTTGACCCACGATGAAGTCACCACCCTGTTCCACGAGTTCGGCCACGGCCTGCACCACCTGCTGACCCGCATCGAACACGCGGGTGTGTCTGGCATCAACGGCGTAGCCTGGGATGCAGTCGAGCTGCCGAGCCAGTTCATGGAAAACTGGTGCTGGGAGCCGGAAGGCCTGGCGCTGATCTCCGGCCATTACGAAAGCGGCGCTGCCCTGCCCCAGGACCTGCTGGACAAGATGCTGGCCGCCAAGAACTTCCAGTCCGGCATGATGATGGTGCGCCAGCTGGAGTTCTCGCTGTTCGACTTCGAGCTGCACGCCACCCATGGCGATGGCCGCAGCGTGCTGCAGGTGCTCGAAGGCGTGCGCGACGAGGTGACGGTCATGCGCCCACCGGCGTACAACCGCTTCCCCAACAGCTTCGCGCACATCTTCGCGGGCGGTTACGCGGCGGGCTACTACAGCTACAAATGGGCCGAGGTATTGTCGGCTGACGCCTTCTCCCGCTTCGAAGAAGAAGGCGTGCTCAATGCCGACACTGGCCGTGCCTTCCGCGAGGCGATCCTGGCCCGAGGCGGATCGCGTGAGCCTATGGTGCTGTTCGTCGACTTCCGTGGCCGTGAACCTTCCATCGATGCATTGCTGCGCCATTGCGGGCTGAGCGAGGACGCAGCGGCATGAGTGAGGTAGCTGTGAACAAGACCAAGAAACGCTTCATCGCCGGGGCCGTGTGCCCGGCGTGCAGCGAGCCGGACAAGTTGATGATGTGGAACGAGGACGGTGTACCGCACCGTGAGTGCGTGGCCTGTGGTTTCACCGATACCTTGAATGAACAAGGCCTGTCGGTACCGTCGGAGCTCGGTACCCGGGTCAACCACCTGGCGCCCAAGGCGGCGCCGGCCAAGGTGCAGACGGTGCAGTTCTTCCCCAACCCCAAATTGAAGAAACCGTCTGAGTGAAGCCGTCTTGCCACCCGGGCCTTGGCCTGGGTGGCAGGTTTCAGCTCGACCCTGGGTGTTAGATAGTCAGGCCAGCGCCTGCCCGCTGGTGGCGCATGCTCGCTTGCTCCAATCAGAGCAAGGTAAACAGCGATGGACACCCGCAACCCCCTTCTGCAACCCAGCAACGTACCTGTCGATTACGACGCGGTGACGCTGGATAACCTGCGTGCAGCGTTCGACTACGCGCTATCGGCTCATCAACAAGGTATCGCCCAAGCCCTCCTGGCTCAGCAGTCCATGCCGACCTGGGATGACCTGGTCATGGCGATCGATGACCTGGATGCACAACTGCTGGCGGTGCTGTATGCGGCTTCACCGCTGATGTACAAGGGTGCGCCATGGGTCGAACTGGTTGAAGAGTTGTACGGCGCCATGCTTGAGCGCTTCGAGCAGAAGATGGCCGACCCTACCTTGCAAGCGTTGTATGAGCGCCTGGCCAACAGCGCCATTGGCAAGCATTTGGACGCGCACAAGCAAGCGACCCTGCGCTGGTACCGTCACAACTTCGCCTTGCACGGTGCCTTGCTCGATGCCCCAGGCCGCATGCAACTTGCGGCCATCAATGCCCAGGTACGCGAGCTTGCCGGGCGGTTTGCCCAGAACATGGCGCGCCCGGGCACGCTCATCCTCGACGCCGGGCAATTGCAAGGCCTTGCTCCACGGTTGTTGGGCGAGCTGCAAGCCCAAGCGCTGCAGGTTGGGCAAGCCGGCTGGTTGATACCCGCAGACCAATACGTGACCAACACGGTCCTTGAACATGCCGCGAACCGTAGCCTTCGGGAGCAGATCTACCGCCACCAGCACAGCCGTGGGGTCAGCGCCGAGGTGCAGCATGACAATGGTCAGCTCTTGCTGCAGTTGGCCCAGGCGCGTGAACAGAAGGCACATCTGCTGGGCTATGCCGACTACCCGTCACTAAGCCTGCACTCGAAAAGTGCCGGCGGCCTTGCCCAGGTTCTGCGCTTTCTGCACGGCCTGGCAGCGCGCGTCAAACCGGTCATGGAAAAGCACCGTGTGCACGTGCAAGCGCTTGCTGACAAGCACGGCCTGGACACGGCGCAGCCATGGGACAGGCGCTACCTGCATCGGCTCGAAAACCCGGCTGGGCAGGCGCTCTCCATGGACAGCTTGCGAGCGTACTTTGCCCTGGACAACGTGATCGAGGCCTTGCTGACGCTTGCGCAACGGCTGTTTGGCCTGGTCTTGGTCCGCAAGTCACTGGCGACATGGCATGCCAGCGTCCAGGCGTACGAAGTCTGGCTGGACAATGCACTGACTGGCTTCCTTTACTTGGATGTCGTGCAATACCCAGGCAAGCAGCCGGGCCAGGTCGAAACCCGTTACATCCGTAACCGTCGGGTCGATGCCGAAGGGCGTTTCCACCCGGCCACCGTGGCGGTCTTCAGCGATATTCCCTCGACCATTGATGGTACCCCGCCCTTGCTGGACCACATGGCGCTGCGCAAGCTGTTCCATGAGTTCGGGCATGCCTTGCACCATCTGCTGGTGCGCACCAACAATCAGGTGCTTTCCAATGTCAGCGCGCTTGGCGCCGATGGTGTCGAGGTGTTCGGCAAGCTGTTCGAGCGCTGGGCGTGGGATGCTGGCTACCTGGCTGGCATTTCTGCGAACGCAGAGGCTGGACAGCTGGACGCGCAGCAGTTGGCCGCCTGTCTGGATGGCCTTCGCCAAGGGGCTGTCACGGACACTGCCGAGACCCTGGCGATGGCGCTGTTCGATCTGGATTTGCATGCCACGCCGAATGACGGCAGGCGCGTGCGGCAGCGCCTGGAGGATGCCCGGGCGCAGTGTGGGTACTGGCCGCTGGAAGCATACGAGCATCCGGCCCATGCATTCGATTACCTGCTGGATTACTACGACGCTGGCTACTACGCCTACCTGTGGTCTGATGTGCTCGCATTCGATCTGTTCTCGCGTTTTCAAGCCAGCGGCCTGCTAGACCGGGCAACGGGGCGTGATTTGCAAATGGCGTTGCTTGAGCCTGGCGCTTCCCGACCATTGCTTGAAGGTATGCACGCATTTTTGGGCCGCGCGGTGAGTCACGAACCTTTCCTGCGCTGGCATGGCCTGATTTGAGCCTGTACTGACCAGAGGTGCTGGCATGGATGCCCGCTTCTTTGTACTGTGTATAAACACAGTACAGGGGCGCGCCATGTTACCTCCAGCACCGCAAAAAGGCCGTGGTACGGCGCACAATCCGCACAACCGCTTCGCCCCCAACCGCTCGGTGGTGGAGGATGACGGCTGGTACCAGGAGGTGCCGATCAGCCAAGGCACCGAGGTGCGAATCGAGACGGCAAAGACGGTCATCAGCCGCAACACCTCGCCCGATCTGCCATTCGACCGCTCCATCAACCCCTACCGAGGTTGCGAGCATGGCTGCATCTACTGCTACGCCCGCCCCTCACACGCGTATTGGGACCTTTCCCCAGGGCTGGATTTCGAAACCAAGCTGATCGCCAAGACCAACGCGGCCGAAGTGCTCGAACAACAGCTGAGCAAGCCGGGTTACGTCTGCGCGCCCATCAACCTGGGCTCCAATAGCGACCCCTACCAGCCCATCGAGCGTGATCACCTGCTGACCCGTCGCTTGCTGGAGGTACTCCTGCGCTTCCGGCACCCGGTGACCATCGTCACCAAGGGTTCGCTGGTACTGCGTGATCTGGACTTGTTGGCCGAGATGGCCAGCCAGCGCCTGGCGTGGGTGATGATCAGCCTGACGACACTGGATGACGACTTGAAGCGGGTGCTGGAACCGCGGGCGGCTTCGCCCAAGGCGCGGTTGCGGGCGATCCGGGTGCTGCGCGAGGCGGGGGTGCCGGTGGGGGTCTTGTGTTCGCCGATGATTCCGATGATCAACGACAGCGAACTGGAGCGCTTGCTCGAGGCCGCCAAGGAAGCGGGTGCCCAGAGCGCAGCCTACATGATGTTGCGCCTGCCGCTGGAAGTGGCGCCGCTGTTCGAGCAATGGTTGCAGGACCATTATCCCCAGCGTGCGGCCCATGTGTTGAGCCTGATTCGCCAGAGCCGCGGCGGTGAGCTGTATGACAGCCGCTTTGGTAAACGGATGCGTGGCGAGGGCATTTTTGCCGAGCTGCTGGCTCAGCGCTTCGCCAAGGCCGCGCGCAAACTGGCATTCGAAGGGCGTGAAGCACAGGCGCTCGATTGCTCCAGGTTCTGCCCGCCTGGTGGCCAGTTGGCATTGTTCTGAAATGTGTTTTGAAGATGCAAAGGTGGCACGGGGTATATCAATATGACATCCAATTGCCATCACTCAGTGATACTTCAGCGCGTGCAGTGAAGTGTCGACGCAGGCAGGGCGAAATACAGGTTTATCCTACTTCCAGCTGCTGGAGTTTAGGTAAGAATACGTCGCGTGCGAGTGTGAACTGTGTCTAATTTTGCGCGCCATTTCATACTGGCAAATATAGTGGCAATTAAATATCAAACTAATATAGAGCATGGCTGCGGCCCAGATACCCCGCCGCTCACAGCCCTTTTTTCGAGCCGAGTCAATGGGACGTTAGTTCCAAGGTTGTAAGAGATCGCTTACAAAGATGTAGGAGATCGACTCTTTCGTTAACAATTGTTGCCGGGTAATCTGCGCGCCGTTGTGAATTGGCTCTCATAACTCGAACAAATTCTGCAATTGCAGGTGAGTTCGGGTCGCGGACATGTCGATTCGCCATTAGTTCAATGAACTGCACGCGCAGAACATTTGGAAAGTCCTCCCCATGACCTTGGGGTGGTATCTATTTTCATGGACGATCAAGTGTGGACATTGCAGAAACTGCCAGCCTGAAAGAGCGCGCCAAAAAGAAACTGGAGCGTGATGCCGGCCCCCTCATCATCGATGCGCTTAACGATCCACAGACCGTCGAGTTGATGTGCAACGGCGACGGCAAACTGTGGCTGGAGCAGTTGGGTAAGCCAATGCAACACATCGGCGAACTGCGCCCGGCCCAGGCCGAGTCCATCATCAAGACCGTGGCCGGCTACCACGGCAAGGAAGTGACCCGCAGCAAGCCGTTGCTTGAAGGCGAATGGCCGCTGGACGGCTCTCGCTTCGCCGGGCAACTGCCCCCGGTGGTCCGCGCCGCCACGTTCGCCATCCGCAAGAAGGCGGTGGCCATCTACACCCTGGACCAGTATGTCGAATCGGGGATCATGACGGCGGTGCAGTGCGACGCCATCAAGCGCGCCATCCGCGATCACCGCAACATCCTGGTCATCGGCGGTACGGGTACCGGCAAAACCACCCTGGTCAACGCCGTCATCAATGAAATGGTCGTGGAATTCCCCAGCGAGCGGGTGTTCATCATCGAAGACACCGGCGAGATCCAGTGCGCGGCCAAGAATTTCGTGCAGTACCACACCACCGTCGATGTGAGCATGACCCACCTGCTCAAGACCTCCCTGCGCATGCGCCCGGATCGCATCCTGGTGGGCGAGGTGCGCGGCGAAGAAGCACTCGACCTGATCGATGCCTGGAACACCGGCCACCCCGGTGGCGCGGCGACCTTGCACGCTAACAGCGCCAGCGAGGGGCTGACCCGCCTGAAATCCCTGGTTTCCCGTAATAAATCGGCCCCGGCCGAAATCGAACCGCTGATTGGCGAAGCGGTTCACGTCGTCATCTCTATCGCCAGAACCCCAGAAGGCCGCCGCATCCAGGAAATCCTCGAGGTTTCCGGGTACGAAAACGGCCGCTACACCATGCGCAATCTTTAAGGAAAACACTGCACATGCACGCCAACACTTCGCTGTTCCGTTTCAACGCCCAAACGTTTGGCTACCTGGCTTTCAGCTTCCTGCTGCTGGCGGTGATGGTGGCGCCGGACAATGCCATGGCGGCCTCAAGCACTGGCGGCTCGCTGCCATACGAAAGCTGGCTGACCTCCCTGCGTACATCGGTCACCGGCCCGGTTGCCTTTGCTCTCTCGATCATTGGCATCGTGGTGGCGGGTGGCGTGCTGATCTTCGGCGGTGACCTTAACGGGTTCTTCCGTACGCTGATCTTCCTGGTACTGGTAATGGCACTGATCGTGGGTGCGAACAACATCATGACCGGCTTCTTCGGCACCAGCGCTGAATTGGCGCAATTGCTGCCGCAGCAGAGCCTGGTGCAGGGTCAGGTCTGAGCCATGGCACTGCGCACGATTCCCATCCGGCGGGCCGGCAACCGGGACAACCTGTTCATGGGCGGGGATCGCGAGCTGGTGATGTTCTCTGGTTTGCTCGCCTTCGCGTTGATCTTCAGCGCGCAAGAGCTGCGCGCAACCGTAGTGGGCCTGATGCTCTGGTTCGGTTCGCTGTTCGTGTTCCGCGTGATGGCCAAATCTGACCCTAAGATGCGCCACGTCTACCTCCGTCACCGGCGCTACAAGGCGTACTACCCGCCACGTAGCACACCGTTCCGGGACAATCCTCCAAGTCAGGGAAGTCAATACAAATGATCGAAGGTATTGCGTACGCCATCGCAGCCCTCGGTGCGCTTCTGGTCCTGCTGCTGATTCAGCGCCTGATGCAGGTCGATGCGGAGCTCAAGCTGAAAAAGCACCGTTCTACAGAGGCCGGCCTGGCCGATCTGTTGAATCATGCGGCGATGGTCGATGATGGTGTGATCGTGGGTAAGAACGGCGCCTTCATGGCCGCCTGGCTCTACCGTGGTGATGACAACGCCAGCAGCACTGAGGCGCAGCGCGAACTGGTCTCGTTGAGGATCAATCAGGCGCTGGCGGGTCTGGGCAACGGCTGGATGATTCACGTCGATGCGGTGCGCCGTCCGGCGTCGAACTACTCGGCCAAAGGTGTATCCCATTTCGCCGACACCCTCACCGAGGCGATGGACGAAGAACGCCGCGCGTACTTCGAATCACTGGGTACCATGTACGAAGGCTATTTTGTGCTGACCCTCACCTACTTCCCCCCGATGCTGGCCCAGCAGAAGTTCGTCGAACTGATGTTCGACGACGATACTGCGCCCCCTGATGCCAAGGTCCGTACCCGCAACCTGATCGAGCAATTCAAGCGCGACTGCATCAGTGTTGAAGGCAGCCTGTCGTCGGTGCTTAAGCTGACGCGCTTGAAAGGTAACCGCCAGGTCACCGAGGAAGGTGCGCAGATTACCCATGACGACTTGCTCAGCTGGGTGCAGTTCTGCGTCACTGGATTAAGCCAGCCTGTGTTGCTGCCGAGCAACCCGATGTACCTCGACGCTGTAATCGGCGGGAAGGAACTGTGGGGCGGCGTGGTGCCAAAGATCGGTCGTAATTTCGTCCAGGTGGTCGCCATCGAAGGTTTTCCGCTGGAGTCGGCGCCGGGCATTCTTGCCGCGTTGGCCGAGCTGCCTTGCGAGTACCGTTGGTCCAGCCGTTTCATCTTCATGGACACCCATGAAGCGGTGCAGCACCTGGAAAAGTACCGCAAGAAGTGGAAACAGAAAGTCCGCGGCTTCTTCGACCAAGTGTTCAACACCAATAACAGCAACATCGATCAGGATGCGCTGGCCATGGTGCAGGACGCCGCCGATGCGATCGCCGAGGTCAACAGCGGCCTGGTCGCACAGGGTTACTACACCAGCGTGGTGGTCCTCATGGGCGAAGACCGCGCAAGCCTGGAAGAGTCCGCACGCAATGTCGAAAAAGCTATCGAGCGCCTGGGCTTCGCCGCGCGCATCGAGACCATCAACACTCTCGATGCCTACCTGGGTAGCCTTCCTGGCCACGGCGTGGAAAACGTGCGTCGCCCGTTGATCAACACCTTGAACCTGGCTGACCTGCTGCCCACCAGCAGCATCTGGACTGGTAGCGCCGACGCGCCCTGCCCGCTCTACCCGCCGCTTTCGCCAGCCTTGATGCATTGCGTTACCAGCGGTGCTACGCCGTTCCGCCTCAACCTGCACGTCCGTGATCTGGGCCATACCTTCATGTTCGGGCCAACCGGCGCGGGCAAGTCGACGCACTTGGCGCTAATCGCAGCCCAACTGCGTCGTTACAAGGGCATGTCGATCTTCGCGTTCGACAAAGGCATGTCGATGTACCCGCTTGCGGCCGGCATCCGCGCGCAGAGCAATGGCCGCTCCGGGCGCCACTTCACGGTGGCCGCTGACGATGAGCGCCTTGCCTTCTGCCCGCTGCAGTTCCTCGAGACCAAGGGCGATCGTGCCTGGGCAATGGAGTGGCTGGATACTGTACTGGCGCTCAACGGCCTGGAAACTACTGCGGCCCAGCGCAACGAGATCGGCCATGCGGTGATGACCATGTTCCGCGACGGTTCCCGCACGTTGTCCGAGTTCTGCATCATCGTGCAGGACGAGTCTGTCCGCGAAACCCTGCGCCAGTACACCGTGGACGGCACCATGGGCCACCTGCTCGATGCCGAGGAAGACGGCCTGTCGCTGTCCGATTTCACCGTGTTCGAGATCGAAGAGCTGATGAACCTGGGCGACAAGTACGCCCTGCCGGTGCTGCTGTACCTGTTCCGCCGCATCGAGTGCGCGCTCAAGGGCCAGCCGGCGGTGATCATCCTCGACGAAGCCTGGCTGATGCTCGGCCACCCGGCGTTTCGCGAGAAGATCCGTGAGTGGCTGAAAGTACTGCGTAAGGCCAACTGCCTGGTGCTGATGGCCACGCAGAGCCTTTCGGATGCAGCCAACTCGGGGATTCTCGACGTCATCGTCGAGTCCACGGCCACCAAGATATTCCTGCCCAACGTCTATGCCCGCGACGAGGACACCGCTGCCCTCTATCGCCGCATGGGCTTGAACGCCCGGCAGATCGAGATCCTCGCCACCGCTGTTCCCAAGCGCCAGTACTACTACGTGTCGGAAAACGGCCGGCGCCTTTACGACCTTGCCCTTGGCCCACTGGCCCTGGCCTTCGTCGGCTCCTCCGACAAAGAGTCGGTGGCTGTCATCAAGCGCCTGGAAGCCAAGTTTGGCGATGCCTGGGTGGCGGAGTGGCTGGCTGTCAGGGGACTGAGACTGAATGATTATGGAGTCGCCGCATGAGCCTCGCTGACAGCATCAAGGGACTGGTCTTCAAGCGTCCCGCCAGTGCTACCGCCAAGACGGAGGCGCCACAGGGCGCCGTCCTCGACAACCCCTACCTTACTGCTCGCCGTACCTGGAACGACCATGTCGGCAGCCTGGTGACCTCGCGCCAGTCCTGGCAGGTGGTGGGTATCCTTTCGATGATGGTCGCCCTCGCCGGCGTTGGCGGCATCATCCACATTGGAAGCCAGTCGAAGTTCGTGCCCTACGTGGTGGAAGTCGACAAACTTGGCCAGCCTATGGCTGTCGCCCCCGCACAGGCGGCAGCGCCGGTGGACCTGCGGGTAATGAAGTCGCAGGTGGCGTCTTTCATTACCGATGCGCGCACCGTCACTCCGGACGTTGCGCTGCTGCGTAAGTCGATCTTCCGCATCTATGCCCTGCTGGGGCCTAACGACCCGGCAACGCAAAAGATGAACGAGTGGCTCAACGGCAGCAAGGAATCGAGCCCGTTCGTACGCGCCGCCGAAGAGACCGTGAACGTCGATATCCGCTCGGTGATGCAGCAGACCCCGGAGACCTGGCAGGTGGACTGGGAAGAAGTCAGCCGCGACCGCCAGGGCTTGGTCAAAAGCAAGGCCAACTGGCGCGCGCTGGTGACCACCTACTCCGCCGAACCCACTACTCAGACCAGCGAAGAGCAAGTAAGGATGAACCCGATCGGGACCTACGTGCGCGACTTCTCCTGGGCCAAGCAACTCTGAAGGACCGACCATGAACCGTTACCTTTGCGCCATGCTCGCGGCAGCCTTGCCCGTCTTCGCGCAGGCCGCGCCAGGAACCAGCCAGGCCGATCTGTATTTCTCCGATGCCAACCCGACGCTAACCCCTCAGGAAAAGGCAGCGCTGTCGATTTCCCAGCGCTGGCAGCAGGCTAGTGCCACCGGCATCAAACCGGTGGATGGCGGCGATGGCACCGCCCGCTTCATTTTCGGTGCCCAGCAACCGAGCATTGTCTGCGCCGTGCTGCAGGTCTGCGACATCGCCTTGCAGGCGGGTGAACAGGTCAACTCGATCAACCTCGGCGACACCGCGCGCTGGACGGTCGAGCCGGCTATCACCGGCGTGGGCGAGAACGAAGTCCAGCACCTGATCATCAAGCCGATGGATGTGGGCCTGGAAACCTCGTTGGTGGTCACCACAAACCGCCGCACCTATCACTTCAAGCTGCGTTCGCACCGTACCGAGTACATGCCGCAAGTCGCCTTCACCTATCCGGAGGAAGCGCTGGCGAAATGGAACCTGATCAAGAATCGCGAAGTGACCGAGCGCCGCAAGGCGACCATTCCGGAGACCGGCGAATACCTGGGCAACCTGAACTTCGACTACAGCGTCAACGGTGACACCTCGTGGAAGCCAGTGCGTGTGTACAACGACGGCAGCAAGACCATCATCCAGATGCCGCGCACCATGGGCCAGACTGAAGCGCCGACGCTGCTGGTAATTCGCAAGGAAGGTGGCTGGTTCAAGGATGACGAGACTGTGATGGTCAACTACCGCGTTCAGGGCGACCGCTACATCGTCGACACCGTTTTCGACAAGGCGATCCTGATTGCCGGCGTCGGCAAGTCGCAAGACCGCGTCACCATCCAGAGGGGTAAATAACGATGCGAGCATGGATCGCACCTTTTGCCTGCCTCTTGCTTGCGGCCTGCTCCAACGGCCCCTATGGCAATTTTGCCGAACGCGCCACGCCAGCGATCAACCAGCAGTTGGCCAGTGCCACTGCTCGCCAATTGGCGGTGGTGCATCCGCCGGCCAGCACGCGCCTGCGGGTCAACCAGAAAACCTCTGACGGCTACGGCGCATCTTTGGTAACCGCACTGCGCGCATCGGGCTTCTCGGTGCAGGAATTCAACCCCGAAGCTCAGCCTGCGCCAGCCCCGGCCGGCACGGCAGTGCCGCTTACGGTCAATTATGTCCTCGATACGCCCAAGGATAGCGAGCTGTTACGCGTGACCTTGTTGGTCGGGCGCGAGTCCTTGAGCCGCGTCTATGCGGTACAGAGCGGCCGCGTGCTGCCTGCCGGGGCCTGGGTGCGCAAGGAGTGACGAACGATGAGTAGCAGCAACGATGTCATGTCTCCCGATGCATCGCCTGGCAAGCTGAACCGCAAGAGCGGTGTGCGCCGGGTCAACAACTGGCCGATGTACCTCATCGGCGGCGCCGCCATGGTGTTCCTGCTGATCATGCTGCTGGTCGCGTCTGATCGCGCCGAGGAGCAGGACAAGCCGGAGAAAAAGAAGGCGGAAAAGGCCGGCAACAGCAGCATGTTTGCCCAGCAGATCAACGGGATGGACCAGGACGGCATCATCCCCAGCAAAGCGCAGCCACCGGTCGTGCCGAAACTGGATGACACGCCAGCAGCGCAACCTGCCGCTCTGCAGGTCGTGCGCCCGAGTAACATTGATGCGCCACCGCTGCCTCCACGCGAGCTGCCGCCCAGTGCAAATTCCGAAGAGCTTGATCGCATCCGTCAAATCAAGCGGCAGCAGTTTCAGGAAGCGGTGCGGGCGCGCAGTACCGTGCAGGTCGATGCACCGCGTAGCGCTGGCTCAAGCGTGAGTGGTGGCCCGGTCAGCAGGGAGGATGCCCTGGCTCGCATCGCAGCGGCCCGTCAAAGTCTGCAGGAGACGTCGCGCAGCGACCCAACCGAGGCCTACAAGGCGCGCCTGGCTGAAATACGGGCGATCGGTACGGGCGGTGGAGATGGCATGTATGACGGTGGGCAGGGTGATTCGCCTTTCCTGGTTAAAGCGGCCAGTAATTCTGGCAAGGATTACCACCAGTTCGGCAAGTCTGGTGAAGACGACCGCTGGCATTTGGACGCGGCGATGGAAAAGCCGCGTAGCCCCTACGAACTGCGTGCCGGCTATGTGATACCAGCTGTCATGATTTCCGGCATCAACTCGGAGCTGCCTGGCCAGATCATTGCTCAAATCGCCCAAGGCGTTTACGACACTGCCACGGGTAAGCATTTGCTGCTGCCCCAAGGATCACGGCTGATCGGCTCTTACTCCAGCGACGTGGGTTATGGTCAGTCGCGCGTACTGGTGGCCTGGCAGCGCATTGTCTTTCCTGATGGCAAGGCAATGGACATCGGTTCGATGCCCGGTAGCGACAGCGGCGGTTACTCCGGCTTTAACGACCAAGTCAACAATCACTATGTCCGTATCTTCGGCTCGGCGTTGTTGATGTCAGGGATCGTTGCCGGTGTCAGCCTCAGCCAAGACCGCGCCAGCAGCAACGAAAGTGACCGGGAGACCGCCAGTAGCGCCATGAGCGAAGCGCTGGGCCAGCAGTTGGGCCAGGTGACAGTACAAATGATCAGAAAGAACCTGAACATTGCGCCAACCCTCGAAATCCGTCCGGGCTATCGTTTCAACGTAATGGTTACCAAGGATCTGACGTTCTCGAAGCCCTACAAGTCTTTCGACTACTGAGCAATTTGCCAAGGAGAGCAACATGAAATACCCGACCTTGTTGAAACCCACCATTGCGCTGTTGGCCGGTCTTGCATTTACCTTTCCCGCGCACGCGGGTATCCCCGTGATTGATGGAGCAAACGTTGCCCTCGGCAAGCTGGCGGTTGTGGAGAGTGTGAAACAGACCGCCAAGCAGCTAATGGAATATGAAAAACAGGTCGAGCAGTACGCGCGCCAGGGCTTGCAGTACCAGAAACAGCTCGAACAGTACGAGAACATGGTGCAAAACACGGCGGCGCCGGCGGCTTATATCTGGGACAAAGCCAATGCCACCATCAACAAGTTGATGGAAACTCAGGACATGCTCAATTACTACACGCATCAGGCGGGAAGCCTGGATGCGTATTTGAAAAAGTTCCAGGACACCAACTATTACAAGAGTTCCCCATGCTTCGGTGGTGGCGGTTGCACAGACGGGGACCGTGCGGAGCTGGTCCGGCATGAAGAGATGGTATCCGAATCGCAGAAAACGGCGAATGACGCCTTGTTCAGAAGTATCCAGCAGCAGCAAGAAAACTTGCAGGCTGATGCCAGGCAGTTGGAGAGCCTGCAGCAAGCTGCGACCACGGCGGATGGCCAGGTGAAGGCGATTCAGTACGCCAACCAATTGGCCAGTCAGCAATCCAACCAACTGTTGCAGTTGCGCACGCTGATGCTTGCTCAACAGGCGGCGGAAGCCAACCGAGCGGCGGCAGAGCTGGATGAAAAGGCCCGCGGTGAAGCCCAGGCCAAAAAGCTGACAACGTGGCAGTTCAAGAAAAGCCCTGTAGACAATTTCTAAGGATATCAATGATGAAGTTCACGACTACCAAGCTGGCCCTGGCGCTGTCTGTAATGGCAGCCCTGGCGGGTTGCTCAGAAGAAAAAGTGCCTGAGCCTACCAAAGAAAATTGCACTGCACCGCTGTATGAAGAACACCTGGATAGCCTCTCCAAAGAGGCGAATCGTAATGAGTTCATCACGAACTGCAAAAGCTTCCTCAAGGCACGCAAGATGACCGAGTGGAAATTTAAGAAAAGTCCAGAAGACCAATTTTAAGACGGGGTCAGGTTGATGATTTGGGCGCGTCGGAGATCACTCTTGATGGTACTGCTGGTTGCAGTTGTTATTGCAACGCCGACGCTCGTCTACGCGGCGGATCAGCAATTGGAAAGCTCAGGCATCATGAATGAGGTGCTTCTCCGGTTCCACAAGGCGACGGAGAAGTGGCTGCCGACTATCCAAGCGGCTGCCGAACGGCTGTTTCTGGCCCTGGCTACCATATCGATGGTCTGGACGTTCGGCATGCTGCTGATGCGAAAGGCAGATATTGCAGAGTTTTTCTCCGAGCTCATCCGCTTCATGGTGGTTTTCGGCTTTTACTGGTGGCTGCTGAAAAATGCAATGCAGGGCATGAGTATCGCCGATACCATCGTTCGTTCATTGAGCCAGCTTGGCGCTTCCGCCGGAAATCTCGGCACGACAGATCTGAAGCCCTCCACCATTGTGGACCTTGGCTTCGAGCTATATGACAGGACCATCCAGGCGGCTGATCAATTGACGTGGCGTGAGTTGGGCCGTCAGCTGACCATGGAATTCATGGCCATCGGTATATTGCTGGTGTTGGCGATCGTGAGCATCAACCTCTTGGTATTGCTTGCATCGAGCTGGTTCCTCCTCTATGCCGGCGTTTTCTTTCTGGGGTTCGGCGGCTCCCGCTGGACATCCGACATGGCGCTGAACTACTACCGTGCTGTGCTGGGTGTCGGCGCACAATTGTTCGCGATGGTGTTGCTGATTGCGATCGGCAAGGATTTTATTCAAACCTTTGTCGCCCGAATCAGTGATGAAGTTGCTGTGCAGGAACTTGCCGTGATGTTGGTGGTTTCGGTCTTGCTGCTGTTTTTGGTGAACAAGATCCCACCCATGATTGCAGCCCTCGTGGGTGGCGCAGGCAGTGCATCCACCGGTATCGGCAACTTTGGGGCCGGTGCGGTTGTAGGTGCCGCAACCACCGCAGCGTCAATGATGAGTAAGGGCGCTTCGGCGATGATGACGGGCGGCGCGAACATGATGGGCGCTGCGCAAGCCTTGCAATCCGCCTTCAAAGGCGCGCAATCGAGTGTTGCCGCAGGCTCCGACATCGCCTCGCGCATGGGGGGCATGTTGGGTGGCCCTTCAAGCGCTGGCGGAGCAAGCTCCGGCGGGGGCAGCGCTGGTGGCCCCAGCGCGCTCGGCTCGGCCATGGGCTTTGCGTCCGCCGCATCCGCCGCATCCTCGGCATCTGGAGGTGGTGCGCAGGCAGCCTCTTCTGCTGGAGGCGAATCCTCTTCGGGGGGCGGTTCGTCTGAGTCATCTTCTGGCGGTGAGTCTGCGGGTGCAGCGCCCAGCGGCGCTCAATCTGACTCATCCAGCGGGTCATCCGGTGCAGCGGGTGCCTCAGGTGCCTCTGCAGGAGGTGGTGGTGAGACGGGGTCTGCCGAGACCTCAGCCAGTGACGGTGGCTCAACCAGCGGCATTTCGGGTTCGCAAGGTGGCACGGGCGCCAAAGGTGGTAATGCCGAAGGGGCTGGCAACTCAACATCCAGCAGGGCAGGCACCGCAGGTCGCATAGCCCTGCAAATGGGCGGCAACCTCATGTCGGGGATGGGGCGGGCGGCACAGTCACGCATCGACAATTCCCTCGCCGGGCGGGTTGCCATGGAAATTTCCGAACCCGGCTCCACCCGCCGTTCAAACTTGGACACCCGGTCGTCCAGCCGTGACTTCGAACCGGATGCCGAAGTGAAGAACTTCAGCGAGAGCAAACAGGACAGGACTTGAACAAGGAGTGCTCATGAACTTTGCAAAAACGCTTCCAGCCGCCGTGCTGGCCGCCAGTTTCGCCGTCGCCTTGCCCGCCCAGGCCGATGACCCTTGCGCCACTGTCCTGTGCATGTGGGGCAAGCTGAAGGGGGCGGGTGTGGTCGATAACTGCAGTGACCCGGTCAATGACTACTTCAGCATCGTCAAAAAGAAGAAGGGCAAGATCAAGCTGAGCCAGACCTCGGACGCTCGCCAGTCCTTCCTCGACCAATGCGAGACCGCCGACCCGAAGGCAACCAAGTCGATCAACAACAAGTTCGGCAAGGTCATCTGAGGCGCGCCACGATGCCATTTGTCGCTGACGTTCCGCCCCCGGCCCTGAGCGAACCCATCGCCTGCTCGATCATGGCGGCGGTCAAATACGAGCTGCCGGTGAACATCGTCCTGGCCGTGTCCGGCCAGGAAGGTGGCAAGCCTGGCCAGTGGGTGCGCAACCACAATGGCACCTACGACGTGGGCCCCATGCAGTTCAACACCGCCTACCTGCGCGAGCTCTCGCGCTACGGCATTACCCCTGAGGATGTCGAGCAAGGCGGCTGCTACTCCTACGAGCTGGCCGCCTGGCGCATCCGTGGCCACGTGCGCAATGACCGCGGCGACTTGTGGACGCGGGTGGCGAATTACCACTCGCGCACCCCCGCCATCAATGCCCGTTACCGCCAGCAGATCATGCGCCGCGCTGTCTATTGGGCCGATTGGCTGGATGCCCGCTTTGCCACGCAGCAGGTGGCGCAGAGCGCGGTATTCTCTGGCGCGCCGGCCGAGGCGTCCGTGGCAGTGGTCGACACCCCGCAGGCGATGAAGGCGGCTGTCGTGCAGCAGCCGGTCATGCCGCAACCCGTGGGCACGTCAGCCTATGTGCCCCGGGGGCTGGTGATGGGGAGCAAATGATGGATTCGCTGGTCACAGTAGCCGCATCTCGAAACGATACAGGGACCCGCCGCGAGGCGGATGCAAGGAGAGAAAGATTGAACCTACCCCCTCTCGGTATGGGCACTGCCGTTACCGACAAGGCATCGCGCCGCCCCTGCCGCCTCTGGCCGCGGCTGCGCCTTGGCGCGCTCGTACCCCTCGTGCTGGGAGCCTGCATGCTCCTGCCTGCCACCTCTTCTGAACTTCAAGCCAAGGAGCTTTCCATGCAAGACAATCAAGGCCAGTACCAGCCCTACACCCCGGGCATGAAACTTCCCGAAGGCGTGTTCCCGCCGATGAAGGGTTATACCCATGAGGACTTGATTGGCGCTGCTGCCCTACCCGTAGAAGCGGTGATGAAGGCTGAAGGAATAGACCCCACCCTGATCAAGGAATCGCTCTTCGCCCTGGCCAAACACCTCAATGAGGCACTGGAGGCGCAGAACGTCGAGTATCAGATTTCGACCTGGTACCAGAAGCCTTACGACAATCCCGCTGACCGCACCAAGAGTGTTGCCGCCATGGGCGAGAGCTTTGGTGCTTTGGCGATCCGTGCTGCAGGGCAGTCGCTGCGAGGGTCCCCACTCTTGAACATGGGCGAAGCATTCTTCGAACGCTACACCCGAAGCGCCGGTGATGGTGTCCACGATCTGATCGTGACCCTAAACAAACCGGGTGCCTGATACGGGTTCGAGAATGTCTTGGAGCGTTCGTCCTGTCCTGGCGGCGGGATGATCCATAGGGATATGAAATGAGCGATGCAATGCGTTTTACGGTGTACTTCGACGGCACCGGTAACAACAAAGACCTGAATACACCTGAAGGCACGCAGACCAACGTTGCCCGCCTGTATGACCTGGACACCGCCAAAGGTACCAACCTGGCGCGTAACTCGGGGCATGAACCGCAGCAGTACGATGCCAAGGAGCGCTCCGGCCAATCGGAGAAGGTCTACTTCGATGGTGTTGGCAGCCAATCCAGTACCAGCGGGCGTTCGCTGCTCGAAGGCGCAACCGGCCGGGGTGCCCAGGAGCGTATCGACCAGGCCTACGACTCCATTGTGGCCTTTCACAACAAGTACCCGGACCAGCAGATCGACGTCAACATTGTCGGCTTCAGCCGCGGTGCATCGCAGTCCCGCGCCTTGGCCAACGAGTTCATCGAACGTGGCGTCCCCAAACTCGATGACCAGGGCAAAGCGACCGGGGAATACTTGATTCCTCCAGGCCAGGCGCACGTCAACAAGCTGGGTATCTTCGACACGGTCGCCACTGACGGTTTGTCGAATACCGATACCCATCTGGGCAAGAACCTGGAAATCAGCAAGAACGTCGATTCGACCACCCACCTGGTGGCGATGAACGAGTACCGCGACACGTTCCCCCTGACCAGTGCCCTGCGTAACGACGACAACTCGCGCATAGAGGAGTTGAAGTTTGCCGGCGCGCATTCGCAGGTCGGCGGTGGTTACAAGGACGATGTGCTGGCAGCCGGGCCATTGGCGGTGATGCACGATCGCCTGCAGTCGGCCGGTATAGAAATGAAGCCGATGCAGCAGGAGGATGTTCAGCGCATCGAGCAGTACAACACGTTGATCAAAAGCCCGGAGAAAGTTGAGCAAGCGCTCATCGACTCGCGCCTGTTGAAGGGTGAGAACGCGTTCAGCCGCAACGCGGATGGCTCGTTCCAGACAGTGGACAATATGCCCTTCCCGATGGAACGCGGCATGATCAACGTTTTTGACCGCCAGGCTCGCCCCTTCGATCACGAGACCAATGGCCGCGGGGTAATCTTCGAGAACGATGATCGGCTTAGCCGCAACAGCGTTTCCAGAGCCGTTGAAGGGATCGGCGATCGCCTTAAATCGCTTGGCCAAGATGCCCTGTCCGCTTCGGCACGCTTCCTGGGCATTGACACGCGCGAGCAGGCGATAGAAGAGGGCAAAGGGCTGTATGCCGAACTCATGTCGGAAAGGGCCGCCACTTCACAGCAGCAAGTGGCTACGCTGTCTGGCGAGCTTACGGCTTCACGGCCCAGCGCTGGTTATATCGAGAACCTGAACCTGCAAGCGGTGCCAGTCCCTGAGGGCGCCAAGCAGGGCCAGCAGCAAGACCCGCAGGCCCAGCAGCGCAGCGACTCGTTCAAGGCCATGGAAGACAAAGCCCGCAACCTCAACCCCTCGGCCAGTATCGGCGAAGCTTCAGAGAGTGGGCGCAAGGCCGTCAGCGGGATGGTCGTCGACATGGACGAGCACCACATCCTGCAGAAGGTCGGCCAGACGGATCAGTTCGTCATTCATGACCGCCGTGACGTCGACCCGAGCCGCAACTTCCAGGTAGGCAAGAGCACGGCGATCGTCCACGAGAAAGGCATCGGCGACCTGACCCGTGATGTGGCGCCGAAACTGGAGCTCGATACCGGGCTTTCTCAGGCCATGCGTCGGTGATTTCGATGCCGCGCCTGCAACTTGCCGACGGTACGGTGGAAGCGCTGAAGTGGCTGGCGCTGTTGCTGATGACCGGCGACCACGTGAACAAGTACCTGTTCAATGAGACCTTGCCTTACCTGTTCGAGGCGGGGCGTTTGGCGATGCCGCTGTTCGTGGTCGTGCTGGCGTATAACCTGGCGCGGCCGGGAACATTGGAGAAGGGTGCTTACAGGCGCACTGCGCTGCGCCTGTTTCTGTTCGGAGTTTTGGCGACGCCGCCGTTCATTGCCCTAGGGGGGCTGCTGTACGGCTGGTACCCGTTGAACATTCTCTTCACCCTGCTGGTGATCACCTGGGCGACCGAGGCCTGCGAGCGTGCGACGCGCGGGCAGCCGCTGTGCTGGGGTGTCGCGTTGCTGGTGGTGGTCGTTGGGGGTGCCTGGGTCGAGTTCTGGTGGCCGGCTGTGCTGCTTGGGCTATGCGTGGGTTGGTACGCGCGGCGCCCGAACGTTCTGGCTGCTTTGGGGGGGGGGCTGGCACTTGCGGCGTTAACGCCGATCAACGGCAGTGCCTGGGCGCTCGCCGCGTTGCCGGTGCTGCTGGCTGCCCGCTGGGTCAGGCCTGACCTGCCGCGTTGGCGCTGGCTGTTCTATGCCTATTATCCGCTGCACCTGGGGGCGCTGTGGCTGATCCGCATCCCGATGGCCAAGGCCGGATACCTCTTCCTGATATGAAGCACACGCCCATGAACGACAGCAAACAGGCAAAGCCGCCGCTGGACGATGCCGGGCAGGCATTGGAGGCGCAGGCTCAGGCGCTGGCTGCCGAGCAGACCGCGCTGCTTGACGCCAGCCCAGTGCAAGCGCGCTACAACCAGGCCCTTGGCGAGTACGTCGAACAGAAGGCCGAGCAGGCCGAGGCCTTGGAGCAACGGCTGGAGGCCATGCTGGAACGCCAGCAGGCGCAATTGCAGCAGAATCAGGCCTCGCGCCCGGGCTGGCTGGCCCTGCCTTCCACCCGCGCCGCCTGGGAGCAGGGTAACCAGCGTTGCCAGGCACGGCTGCAGCAACTGCAAGGTCGCCTGGAGCGGGTGCAGGAACTGCACCACGGCATGGGCCTGTATACCCCACGCATCGAGGAGTTGGCGGTACGCCAACTGCGCGCCGAGCAGCCAGAGCTGGCCGAACAGTGGAGCCTGCAGCGTCAGGCCGAGCGAACGCTCACCGAGTCGCAACGGCGTACCCAGGGCCAGGAGACCGGGCGTTCGCGCACGTCCTCGCCATGACCCAGCATCTTCCCTATTCCATCCTTTCGTTCACGGAGCGAACCCATGAAGCATAACAACGCTGTCGGCCCGCAGATCCGCGGCGGCCAGCGCAGTGGCGGCGGCACAGGGCAGGCCATTCTGGCCATTTTCTTCTTGCTTGCTGGCCTGGCGACGGCCACCCAGTACTTCGCCTATCTGTTCAATAACCATGCGGCGTTGGGTGCCAACCTGAATGGCGTATACGCCCCGTGGATGATCCTGGTCTGGGCCGCCAACTGGTCGGATCAGTATCAGGACAGCCTGATGCGCGCCGGCTCCGTGGGCGTCATGGTCAGTGGCGCAGGCATGATGGCGCTGGTGATCATCCGTCTTATCAGCAACAACAGCGCCAAGGCCAACCAGTTCCTCCACGGCTCTGCGCGTTGGGGCGAGCGCAAGGACATCGAGAGCGCCGGCCTGCTGGCCGACGATGGCGTGTACGTGGGCGCCTGGCTGGACAAGCGCAACAAGCTGCATTACCTGCGCCATAACGGCCCGGAGCACATTCTCACCTTCGCCCCGACGCGCAGCGGCAAGGGCGTCGGGCTGGTGATCCCGACTTTGCTGTCGTGGAAGCACAGCGCGGTGATTACCGACCTCAAGGGTGAACTTTGGGCGCTCACCGCTGGCTGGCGACAGCAGCACGCGGGCAATCGGGTGCTGCGTTTCGAGCCGGCCACTGCCAACGGCTGCGTGGGCTGGAACCCGCTGGAAGAAATCCGCCTGGGCACCGAGTTCGAGGTAGGTGATGTACAGAACCTGGCCACGTTGATCGTTGACCCCGACGGCAAGGGCCTTAACGATCACTGGCAGAAGACCTCCCAGGCCATGCTGGTGGGCTGCATCCTGCACCTGTGCTACCGCTCGCAGGATGAGGGCGGTGTCGCCAGCCTGCCGGCACTGGACGCCATGCTCGCCGACCCGTCGCGCCCCATCAGCGAGCTGTGGCAGGAAATGACCCACTACGGCCACCTCGATGGCGAGAACCACCCGCTGGTGGGGTCTGCTGCGCGAGACATGCTTGACCGGCCGGCCGAAGAGGCCGGCTCGGTGCTATCGACCGCCAAATCGTACCTGTCGCTGTTCCGCGACCCGATCGTGGCGCGCAACGTTAGCCGCTCGGAGTTCAAGATCCGTGACCTGATGAACCACGACGACCCCGTCAGCCTGTTCATCATCACCCAGCCTAACGACAAGGCGCGCTTGCGCCCCTTGGTGCGTATTCTGGTGAACATGATCGTGCGCCTGCTGGCCGACAAGATGGACTTCGAGGACGGCCGGCCCAAAGCGCACTACAAGCACCGGCTGCTGATGATGCTCGACGAGTTCCCGAGCCTGGGCAAGCTGGACATCATGCAGGAGTCGCTGGCCTTCGTGGCCGGTTACGGCATCAAGTGCTACCTGATCATCCAGGATTTGTCGCAGTTGCAGGAATTCTACGGGCAGAACGAGAGCATCACTTCCAACTGCCATATCCAGAACGCCTACCCGCCAAACCGGGTGGAGACGGCGGAACACCTGTCCAAGCTCACCGGGCAGACCACCATCGTCAAGGAGCAGGTCACTACCAGCGGGCGACGCTCCAGCGCGTTGCTGGGCCAGGTGTCGCGCACCATCCAGGAAGTGCAGCGGCCATTGCTGACCACCGATGAGGCCCTGCGCATGCCCGGCCCACGCAAGGACGGCCAGGGCAATATCCAGGAAGCCGGCGACATGGTGGTGTATTGCGCGGGCTACCCGGCGTTCTATGGCAAGCAACCGCTGTACTTCCAGGACCCGGTATTCCTGGCCCGCGCCAAGGTGCCGGCACCGCGTGAGAGTGATCGCACCATCGAGTTGCCGGCATGAAACGGCCGTTGAGCGTGGCCGCTGTCGTGGCCATTCTGGCGTTTTGCGCAGTTTCATTGATGTTGTATGCCGGCGCCCGGCTGAACGTCACCAGCAGTTTCCCACCGGGCATCTACTGGGTGGTCGACAAGGCCCCGGCAAAAGGTGACCTGGTGCTGTTCTGCCCGCCGCAGCAGGCAGTGTTCCAGCTGGCGCACGAGCGCGGCTACCTCCCCGGGGGAACTTGCCCTGGGGGATACATGCACTTGCTCAAGCGGTTGGCTGCAGTGCCGGGTGACGAGGTGCAGATCAGTGCTGAAGGTGTCAGGGTCAATGGGCAATTGCAGGTGCGCAGCCAGCCGTTGCAGCAGGACCCCCGTGGCCGAAGCATGCCGCATCCGCAGTCGGCACCGTTCCGGCTGGGCAGCGCAGAGGTGCTGATGCTCTCCGATTACAGCCGCCTGTCGTTCGATGGCCGCTATTTCGGGGCAGTGCCGCAAGCGCAATTGGGTGAGGTGGTCGAGCCTTGGCTGGTGTGGCGGAAAACGCCTTTGTAATTGTGGTGATGAGTGGGGCTGCCGCGCGGCCCCTTCAGCTAACCCTAGTACCACTAATCCAAGTGAATAATCACAGTAATAGTACTAGGCAACTGATGTTTTTTTGCTATTATTCAGACCCCGCCTTATCTATCTGGAACGCCTGTTCTAGAGCCTCCGAATTAAGTTTCAGTTAAGTTTTCCCCGTTAGCGTAGGCAATCAGTCAACGAAGACTGTGATTTGTGGCCTGTGCGTGTCATCTAAATCCCTGCATAGCCAGAATCTTTCACCGGTAAAATGGACTTACCTACACACCGCCAAGAGGATGAATCATGCCCGTCAAGGACCCATCCAAGGTCGCTCCGGATGTACCCGCCGAGGGCGCCGATGCCGCTCTGAAGCACATCGTCGACGGCTTCCTGCGCTTTCATCATGACGTCTTCCCCGAGCAGCAAGAGCTGTTCAAGAAGCTCGCCACCGCGCAAACGCCACGCGCGATGTTCATCACCTGCGCCGACTCGCGTATCGTCCCCGAGCTGATTACCCAAAGCTCGCCCGGCGACCTGTTCGTGACCCGTAACGTCGGTAACGTAGTGCCCCCGTATGGCCAGATGAACGGCGGCGTTTCCAGCGCCATCGAATACGCCGTACTGGCTTTGGGCGTGCACCACATCATTGTCTGCGGCCACTCCGACTGCGGCGCGATGCGTGCGGTACTCAACCCGCAATCGCTGACCAAGATGCCGACCGTTTCCGCCTGGCTGCGCCACGCTGAAGTGGCACGCACCGTGGTCGAGAACAACTGCTCTTGCGGCAGCGAGCACGAGACCATGCAGGTGCTGACCAAGGAAAACGTCATCGCCCAGCTGCATCACCTGCGCACGCATCCATCGGTTGCCTCGCGCCTGGCGGCCGGTGAGCTGTACATCCACGGTTGGGTCTACGACATCGAGACCAGCAAGATCGAAGCCTATGATGCTGCCAGCGACAGCTTCCTGCCCCTGGCGGCAGGCGAGCCGGTGCCCTGCGCTACTCCGAGAGGCCGCTACTAAGCGACCCTGACACCGTCAAAACCTTGATAGCCGGCTGCACCCTCTGGGGTGTGGCGCGGCCTTCGGCTGCCTTGAAATCCCTGACTGCCCTGCCGGCATGCTCGCTGGCGGCCCGCGCCTGCGCGCCTTTCAGGGGCCAACGTGCCCACGGCCAGAGGAATGGCCGTGCAACAGAAAATGGAGAAACAGGGTGAACATTACACAGTTGAAAGCGGCCTTGCCGCGAGAGTTGTTAGCGTCGGTGGTGGTATTTCTGGTTGCCCTGCCCTTGTGCATGGGCATCGCCATCGCATCGGGCATGCCGCCCGCCAAAGGCCTGATCACCGGCATCATCGGCGGGCTGGTGGTGGGCTTTCTGGCGGGTTCGCCGCTGCAGGTCAGTGGCCCGGCCGCGGGCCTGGCGGTGCTGGTGTTCGAGCTGGTGCGCCAGCACGGCGTGGCCATGCTCGGGCCGATCCTGCTGCTGGCCGGGCTGCTGCAGTTGTTGGCCGGGCGCTTTCGCCTGGGCTGCTGGTTCCGCGTCACTGCACCGGCAGTGGTGTACGGCATGCTGGCGGGTATCGGCGTGCTGATCGTGTTGTCACAGGTGCATGTGATGTTCGACACATCGCCGCAGCCTTCGGGCCTGCAGAACCTATTGGCGTTTCCTTCGACGCTGGCGGCTGCCCTGCCGATGGAAAGCGCAGGCGCGGGCTGGCAAGCCGGTGCGCTTGGCCTGGGCACCATTGCGGTGATGTGGGGCTGGGAGCGCTTGCGGCCACAGAAGCTGCGCTTTATCCCCGGTGCCTTGCTGGGCGTGGCGGCAATGACGGCCATCAGCATGTGGCTGGCCCTGCCGGTGAATCGGGTGCAGGTACCGGCAGACCTTTCCGAGGCCATCGACTGGATCCGCCTGGATGACCTGATGAAACTGGCCGACCCTACCCTGCTGGTAGCTGCATTCGCCCTGGCCTTCATCGCCAGTGCCGAGACCTTGCTGTCGGCTGCCGCGGTTGACCGCATGCACAGCGGCCAGCGCTCGGACTTCGACCGTGAGCTGTCGGCCCAGGGCATCGGCAACATGCTCTGCGGTGTGCTGGGCGCCTTGCCGATGACCGGGGTGATCGTGCGCAGTTCGGCGAATGTCCAGGCCGGCGCACAAACCCGTGCCTCGGCGATCTTCCACGGCCTGTGGCTGTTGGCGTTCGTCGTGGTGTTGAGCAGCGTGCTGCAGCAGATCCCGGTGGCCAGCCTGGCGGGCGTGTTGGTATTTACCGGCGTCAAGCTGGTGGACTTCAAGGCGTTTCGTGGGTTGGGCAGGTACGGCCGGATGCCGATGTTCACCTATGCAGCGACCGCCTTGGCGATCATTTTTACCGACCTGCTGACCGGCGTGCTGCTGGGCTTTGCCTTGACCCTGCTGAAGCTGGCGTTCAAGGCGGCGCGGCTGAAGATCAACCTGGTGAGCCTGGCCAAGCCTGGGCACATGGAATTGCGCCTGAGTGGCGCAGCAACCTTCCTCAAGGTGCCGGCATTGACCCAGGTGCTGGATACGGTGCCGGCGGGGACCACCTTGCATGTGCCGTTGGGCAACCTCAGCTACATCGACCACTCGTGCCTGGAACTGCTTGAGGACTGGAGCCGCAGCAATGCAGCCAATGGCTCGCGGTTGCTGATCGAGCAGCGGCGGTTGAAGCGGCGCATCGAGGGGCGCTTGCGGACGACGGCGGGGGTGGGCGCTTAGTATTCAGCTGTTGTTTTGCCTGAGCGGGCCTCTTCGCGGGGCAAGCCCGCTCCCACAGTGGGTAGCAATCCACCTTGTGGGAGCGGGCTTGCCCCGCGAAGAGGCCAGATCAGACTGCATCAATGCTGGATTCAGGCCGGCTGGCCCAGCTCCACACCCAGCTGGCGCGACAGGCATGGCCAACGTTTCCAGGCAGCGCCCGTCTCGGCGCTGCACAAGGTATCGCGATAGGCCTCTACCGATTCCTTGGCAAAGCTCGCTTCATTGAGCATTTCGTCAACCGAATGGTGCACCACTTCATCGAGCTGGTTGGCGAACGTCTCGCCGATCAGCTGATGGGCAATCAGGTTGGCCATGGTGGTATCGAACGGAATCAGCGGCTGCTTGAAGTGCTGGATATACAGGTCGTTGACCTCTTCCACCAGGCGATGCGCCAGGTACGCTTCATCCAGCAGGCAGTCCAGGCCCACGTGCCCTTGCATCACGCTGGGCGGCTGCATGAAATAAGCTTCGGCAATTTTCAGCACCGGCTTGATCTGCGATTCGATGCCTGCTTCGCGGGCCACCTCGTGGGCAGCCTCCAGCAGCTCTGGAACCTGGTCGATGTAGGCGCTGACGAAACGCGCCAAAGTACCCTGGGCGTCCTGCTCAGGCAGGTGGATCGAAGGGTGCAAATGCGGCAGTTGTTGCTCGAGGCGCGCTTTCAGTTGGTTGGTCTGGCGCTCGTGTTGATGGGCTTGGCTAATCTGCTCGCGTACAGCAGCGATGTTCATGACAACTCCAGGGACATTACGTTTCAAACGGAAGACACTAAATTAGCTCGGTATACAGAATACCTAAGACGCATTTGTTATAACCCGCGCAAACGTGTGCACGCTGTGGCATATCGGAATGCCATTATTGGGCCACATCCTATCAAGCACGCGGCTTTCAAGGCATTCGGCAAATTCATGAAGTTCATTTCACTGGTGTCATTGCGTGCCATTGGTCGCTGTCTATACTCCCGTTGAACGTGATTCGTTGATGAGGCCCGACTGCTTTTGCAGGGGCTCGGTCGTCGAAGCCAGGCAGTCTTGACCGCCGTTCCCTCTTGCCGCAGGCCACGCCTCCGGGACAACAAGAATTAGAAGGGGAACCCGCAATGATGCGACATCCACCTGTCTGGATGGGCCTCCTGTTGTGGACAGTTTTCGGTCAGGCCAACGCCGCCTGGACCGTGAACATGGCGCCAGGGGCGACGGAAGTCTCCAACGCCGTCTTCGACCTGCACATGACCATTTTCTGGATCTGCGTGATCATCGGCATCGTGGTGTTTGGCGCGATGTTCTGGTCCATGGTCGTGCACCGCCGTTCGACCGGCCAGCAAGCTGCGCATTTTCACGAGCACACCTGGGTCGAAATCATGTGGACCGTGGTGCCGTTCCTGATTCTGGTGGCCATGGCCATCCCCGCCACCAAGACCCTGATCGACATCTACGACGCCAGTGAATCGGACATCGACATACAGGTCACCGGCTACCAGTGGAAGTGGCACTACAAATACCTGGGCCAGGACGTGGAGTTTTTCAGCAACCTGGCCACCCCCGCCGACCAGATCCATAACAAGGCCCCCAAGGACGAGCACTACCTGCTCGAAGTCGACCAGCCGCTGGTGCTGCCGGTGGGTGCGAAAGTGCGCTTTCTGGTGACCGCCGCCGACGTGATCCATTCCTGGTGGGTGCCGGCCTTCGCGGTCAAGCGTGATGCCATCCCCGGCTTCGTCAACGAGGCCTGGACGCGTATCGAGAAACCCGGCATCTACCGCGGCCAGTGCACCGAGCTGTGTGGCAAGGACCACGGCTTCATGCCGGTGGTGGTCGAGGTCAAGTCCAAGGCCGACTACGACACCTGGCTCGGCGAGCGCCAGGCCGAGGCCGCCAAGCTCAAGGAGCTGACCAGCAAGGAGTGGACCCTCGAAGAGCTGGTCGAGCGTGGCGACAAGGTCTACCACACCACCTGCGTGGCCTGTCACCAGGCCGAAGGCCAGGGCCTGCCGCCGATGTTCCCTGCACTCAAGGGCTCGAAAATCGCTACCGGGCCGAAGGAAGACCACCTCGGCATCGTCTTCCACGGCAAGCCCGGCACGGCCATGGCCGCGTTCGGCAAGCAGCTCTCGGAAGTGGATATCGCCGCCGTGGTCACCTACGAGCGCAACGCCTGGGGCAATAACAAGGGCGACATGGTCACGCCGAAGGATGTGCTGGCGCTCAAGCAGGCAGAAGCGCAATGAACCGGGTTACTCGCGGCAATCAATGGATTGCAGGAGACAGGACATGAGTGCAGTGATCGACGACCACGGCCACGGCCATGAGCACGCCCACGGCCCGGCCAAGGGCCTGATGCGCTGGGTGCTGACCACCAACCACAAGGACATCGGCACGATGTACCTGTGGTTCGCCTTCATCATGTTCCTGCTCGGTGGCTCGTTCGCCATGGTGATCCGCGCCGAGCTGTTCCAGCCCGGGCTGCAGATCGTCGAGCCTGCGTTCTTCAACCAGATGACCACCATGCATGGGCTGATCATGGTGTTCGGCGCCGTGATGCCGGCGTTCGTCGGCCTGGCCAACTGGATGATCCCGCTGATGATCGGCGCGCCAGACATGGCCCTGCCACGGATGAACAACTTCAGCTTCTGGTTGCTGCCGGCGGCCTTCCTGCTGCTGGTCTCGACCCTGTTCAGCCCCGGCGGCGGGCCCAACTTCGGCTGGACGTTCTACGCCCCGCTGTCGACCACCTATGCCCCGGCCAGCGTGACCTTCTTCATCTTTGCCATCCACCTGATGGGCATCAGTTCGATCATGGGCGCGATCAACGTGATCGCCACCATCCTCAACCTGCGTGCGCCGGGCATGACCTTGATGAAAATGCCGCTGTTCGTCTGGACCTGGCTGATCACCGCGTTCCTGCTGATTGCGGTGATGCCGGTACTGGCCGGCGTGGTGACCATGATGCTGATGGACATCCACTTCGGCACCAGCTTCTTCAGCGCCGCCGGCGGTGGCGACCCGGTGCTGTTCCAGCATGTGTTCTGGTTCTTCGGCCACCCCGAGGTGTACATCATGATCCTGCCGGCGTTCGGCGCGGTCAGCTCGATCATCCCGGCGTTCTCGCGCAAGCCGCTGTTTGGCTACACCTCGATGGTGTATGCCACCGGGGCGATCGCCTTCCTGTCGTTCATCGTCTGGGCGCACCACATGTTCGTGGTCGGTATCCCGGTGGTGGGCGAGCTGTTCTTCATGTATGCCACCATGCTCATCGCCGTGCCCACCGGGGTGAAGGTGTTCAACTGGGTCAGCACCATGTGGGAAGGGTCGCTGACCTTCGAAACGCCGATGCTGTTCGCCATCGCCTTCGTCATCCTGTTCACCATCGGCGGTTTCTCGGGGTTGATGCTGGCCATCGCGCCCGCGGACTTCCAGTACCACGACACTTACTTCGTGGTCGCGCACTTCCACTACGTGCTGGTGCCCGGGGCGATCTTCGGCATCTTCGCCTCGGCCTACTACTGGCTGCCGAAATGGACCGGGCACATGTATGACGAAACCCTCGGCAAGCTGCACTTCTGGCTGTCGTTCATCGGCATGAACATGGCCTTCTTCCCCATGCACTTCGTCGGCCTGGCGGGCATGCCGCGGCGCATTCCGGACTACAACCTGCAGTTCGCCGATTTCAACATGGTCTCCTCGATCGGCGCCTTCATGTTCGGCGCCACGCAGATCTTCTTCCTGTTCATCGTCATCAAGTGCATCCGTGGCGGTGCTCCAGCGCCGGCAAAACCCTGGGATGGCGCCGAAGGCCTGGAGTGGTCGGTCCCCTCGCCTGCGCCTTACCACACCTTCCAGACCCCACCGGACGTGAAGTAGAGGAGCGCCCATGAACGGCCTGTCGCTCAAACGCCTGGTCTTGCGCCTGCTGATGCTGACGGTGGTGATGTTCGCCTTCGGTTTCGCCCTGGTGCCGATCTATGACGTGATGTGCAAGGCCTTCGGCATCAATGGCAAGACCGGCGGCCAGTACGAGGGCAGCCAGGTCAGCGACCCCTCGCGCTCGGTGCGGGTGCAGTTCATGTCGACCAACGCCAGTGACATGGTCTGGGACTTCTACTCCACGGCCGACCAGATCGACGTGAACCCCGGTGCGGTCAACCAGATGATCTTCGTGGCGCGCAACCCGACCGACCGGCCCATGAGCGCCCAGGCGATACCCAGCATCACCCCGGCCGAGGCCGCGGCGTATTTCCACAAGACCGAGTGCTTCTGCTTTACCCAGCAGGTGCTGCAGCCCGGCGAACGTATCGAGATGCCGGTGCGCTTCATCGTTGACCGCGACCTGCCGGCCAACGTGAAGCACCTGACACTGGCCTACACCTTGTTCGACATCACCGCTCGCCACCCGCCGGTCGCGCATGTTGCGGCCCAGGACGTCCAGGGCGCCCGTTAAGGGAAGGAGAACAGCAATGGCAAGTCATGAGCACTATTACGTTCCGGCGCAGAGCAAGTGGCCGATCATCGCCACCATCGGCATGTTCATCACGGTGTTCGGCCTGGGTACCTGGTTCAACGACATGAAGGCCGGGCACCCCGACTCGCATGGGCCGCTGATCTTCTTCGTCGGTGCGTTGTTCCTGGCCTACATGCTGTTCGGCTGGTTTGGCGCGGTGGTGAAAGAGAGCCGCGCCGGGCTGTACAGCGCGCAGCTGGACCGCTCGTTCCGCTGGGGCATGAGCTGGTTCATCTTCTCGGAAGTGATGTTCTTCCTGGCCTTCTTCGGTGCGCTGTTCTACGTGCGGGTGCTGGCCGGGCCTTGGCTCGGTGGCGAAGGTGCCAAGGGCGTCGCGCACATGCTGTGGCCGACGTTCGAATTCACCTGGCCGCTGTTGCATACCCCGGACCCGAAACTGTTCCCGCCGCCCAAGGAAGTCATCGACCCTTGGCACCTGCCGCTGATCAACACCATTTTGCTGGTCAGTTCGAGCGTGACCATCACGATTGCCCACCACGCCCTGCGGCGTGACCACCGTGGGCCGCTGAAGCTGTGGATGGCGCTGACCATCGTGCTGGGCCTGAGCTTCATCGCACTGCAGGCCTTCGAGTACCACGAGGCCTATACCGAGCTGGGGCTGACGCTGGGGTCGGGGATCTACGGCGCGACCTTCTTCATGCTCACCGGCTTCCATGGTGCCCACGTGACCTTGGGCACGATCATTCTGATCGTCATGTTCGTGCGCATCCTGCGCGGGCATTTCAATGCCGACAAGCACTTCGGCTTCGAAGCGGCCAGCTGGTACTGGCACTTCGTCGATGTGGTGTGGGTCGGGCTGTTCATCTTTGTGTACGTGCTTTGAAACCTGGCCTGCAACTGCTTTGTGTAGGAGCGGCCTTGCGTCGCGAAAGGGCAGCGAAGCGGCCCCGGCGATTTATGTCACCACACAAAACCTGGGGCCGCTTCGCGCCCCTTTCGCGACGCAAGGCCGCTCCAAC
>NZ_JMIT01000003.1:920411-980821 GCF_000731675.1 Pseudomonas capeferrum
GTGTAGGAGCGGCCTTGCGTCGCGAAAGGGCAGCGAAGCGGCCCCGGCGATTTATGTCACCACACAAAACCTGGGGCCGCTTCGCGCCCCTTTCGCGACGCAAGGCCGCTCCAACAAAAAGCGAGTGTGGGGTGATTCAGAAGGGCGCGTGAGAGACCAGCTGGCCACTGATCAAGCCGTAAGCCACCAGCCCGATGGTCAAGGCGGCCAGGGTCACGCGTACGGTCAGCGCTTTCAGTAAGCGCGTCGAGTTTTCATCGTCCTTGACCAGAAACACCAGCCCACTGAACAGGCTGGCAACCGTGGCCAACAGCATCAGGACAATTGCGGCCTTGAGCATGGCGCTTCTCCGGGGGGATGCAGTGATGTGGATAAGTATAGCGAGGCGCCCGTGAGGCCGTTTCGCCCAGGTTGGCTACCGACCCTGGTGGTGCTCGCGCTGCTGCCGGGCTTGATCGCGCTTGGCTGCTGGCAACTGGGCCGCGCCGAGCAAAAGCGCGCGCTGCTGGCGACCTATGCCGAGCGCAGCATTGATGCGCCCCTCTCTACTGCCCAACTGCAGCAACGCGACGATAGCGCTTTTCGCCGCGTGCACCTGTACGGCCGTTTCGATGCCGAACACAGCCTGCTGCTGGACAACCGCATGCGCGACGGCCAGGCCGGTGTCGAGCTGCTACAGCCCTTCCATGACCAGCCCAGCGGGCTGTGGCTGCTGGTCAATCGTGGCTGGTTAGCCTGGCCGGACCGCCGCGTGCCGGTGCACTTCGAGACCCCGGCGCAGGCGTTGGCGCTGGATGCTTCGGTCTATGTGGCGCCCGGCAGCACCTTCCAACTGCACCCCGACCCGGCCGGGGGCCAATGGCCGCACCTGCTGACCGCCATCGATGCCGCGCAGCTGTGGCAGCAGCTGAGCCGTGAAGGCTTCGCCCATGAACTGCGGATGCAACCCGGCCCGGCCGCCTATCGCCTGGACTGGCCAGTGGTCGCGATGGGCCCGGAAAAGCACCTGGGCTACGCCGTGCAGTGGTTTGCCCTGGCCGCCGCGCTGGTGCTGCTTTACCTCTACTTTGGCTGGCACAACAACAAGAAGGAGAACCACCATGGTCGCCACCACCAGCCCACTGGAAGTGCCTGAGCGCCGCAAGCCCAGAGCCCGCGGGCGTTTGCAGCTGGTCCTGATACTGCTGGTTGTGCTCGGCCCGATGATCCTGGCCACCAGCATGTACAAGCTCAAGTTCTGGGTGCCGGAAGGCCGCAGCTATCACGGCGCGATGATCGGCAATGGTGAAAGCCGCACGGATATCGGCGTGGCAGGCCAGGACGAGCGTTGGCAGTTGCTGGTCAGTGCGCCCGAAGCCTGTACCGAGGACTGCCAGCGCCTGGTGTATCTGGCCCGGCAAATCCAGGTCGGCCTGGGCCGCGATGCCAGCCGCGCAAGCCATGCGCTGGCAACCGCCCAACCGCTGACCGCCGACTACCAGGCACTGCTTGGTCGCGAGTACCCGCAGTTGCAACGCTACCCACTGGATGCTCCGCGCTACCTGCAGCAGGTAGGCGAGCCTGGCCCGCAACTGTGGATCGTCGACCCCCACGGCAACCTGGTGCTGCGTTACGACAGCAAGGCCAACGGTAAGCACGTGCTGGACGACCTGCGCCACCTGCTCAAGCTCTCCAACATCGGCTAGGAGCCTGCCATGGCCAGACCCGGATTGCGCCTCGCTGTGTTCGCCACCCTGCTGGCACTGCTGGTCGTGTTGCTCGGTGCCTATACCCGCCTGACCCATGCCGGCCTGGGCTGCCCTGATTGGCCAGGCTGTTATGGATTTATCAGTGTGCCCAAGACCGACGCTCAGCTGGCCCACGCCGAAGTGCACTTCCCCGAACACCCGGTGGAGGCCGCCAAGGGCTGGGCCGAAATGGTCCATCGCTACTTCGCCGGCACCCTGGCGCTGGTGATCGCCTGGCTGGCCTTGCAGGCCGTACGCCGCCATGCGCGTGATGGCCAGCCCTACCGCTTGCCCGTGCTCTTGCTGGCGGTGGTGCTGGCCCAGGCGGCGTTTGGCATGTGGACAGTGACGCTGAAACTCTGGCCGCAAGTCGTCACCGCGCATCTGCTGGGTGGGTTCACCACCTTGAGCCTGCTGTTTCTGCTGTGCCTGCGGCTGTCCCGGGCCTTTGCGCCGCTGCCTAAGCTACCGCTGAGCCTACGCCGCATTGCGGCTCTGGCGCTGCTGGCGGTGGTCGGCCAGATCGCCCTGGGCGGTTGGGTCAGCGCCAATTATGCGGCGGTCGCCTGTATCGACTTGCCCACTTGCCATGGCCAGTGGTGGCCGGCGGCGGACTTCAGCAACGGCTTCCACCTGACCCAGCACGTCGGCCCCAACTACCTAGGCGGGCAACTGGACAGCGATGCGCGCACGGCCATCCACATCAGCCACCGGTTGGGTGCGTTGCTGGTCAGTGCCGTGCTGCTGATGCTGAGCTTCAAGCTTTACCGCTGTGGCCTCGCTGGCCTGGCGCGGCTGGTGCTGTTGGCCCTGGCGGTGCAGGTCGGGCTAGGCATCAGCAACGTGCTGTTCCACCTGCCGCTTGGCGTGGCAGTGGCCCATAACGCCGGCGGGGCCATGCTGTTACTGAGCATGGTGCTGGTGAACTACCGCATCCGCGTGGTCGACAAAGTGCGCGTCGGCCACGGCTGGCGCCTGACGCCGGTGGTGGGCGTGGATATCTCGCACCCAATGAGGAACGATTCGTGGCGACGCTTCTAGGCGCACAACGGGCAGGCTGGCGCGACTATCTGGAGCTGACCAAGCCCAAGGTGGTGGTGCTGATGCTGATCACTTCCCTTGCAGGGATGTTCCTCGCCAGCCGCGCAGGCGTTGCCTGGAGCGTGCTGCTGTTCGGCAACCTGGGCATTGGCTTGTGCGCGGGTGGCGCTGCGGTGGTCAACCATGTGGTGGACCGGCGTATCGACGCCTTGATGGCGCGCACCCACAAAAGGCCATTGGCTGCAGGCCGGGTCGCGCCGCTGCCGGCGCTGGCCTTTGCCTTGGCCCTGGCGTTGCTGGGCATGGCGCTGTTGCTGGTGTTCACCAACGCCCTCACCGCCTGGCTGACCCTGGCTTCGCTGCTGGGCTATGCGGTGCTCTACACCGGCTTTCTGAAGCGTGCAACACCACAGAACATCGTGATTGGTGGCCTGGCCGGCGCGGCGCCGCCGCTGCTTGGCTGGGTGGCGGTCAGCGGCCATGTCAGCGCCGAGCCTTTGTTGCTGGTGCTGATCATCTTCGCCTGGACCCCACCGCACTTCTGGGCCCTGGCCATCCACCGCAAGGAGGAATACGCCAAGGCCGATATCCCGATGCTGCCGGTGACCCACGGCGAGCGCTACACCAAGCTGCACATCCTGCTCTACACCCTGATACTGTTGGCCGTCACCCTGCTGCCCTATGCCATCCACATGAGCGGCCCGTTGTACCTGGCCTGTGCCCTGGCCCTGGGCCTGCGCTTCCTGCATTGGGCCTGGGTGTTGTACCGTGGCAGCCGCCCGCACGCGGCAATCGGCACCTTCAAGTACTCTATCGGCTACCTGTTCGCGCTGTTCGTCGCGTTGCTCCTTGACCACTACCTGTTGCTGAATCTATGACCCGAACCCAGAAAACCGTCTTCATCCTCGTCGCCCTGGTCGCGTTGATCCTGGGCCTGACCGTCAACAAGGTGCTCAATGGCCGCGACCAGCCCAACCCGACGGAGCTGATCGATGCCGGCATCATCCTCTTGCCGCAGAGCCGTACGGTGGCGAACGTGACCATGACCAACCAGGACGGCCAGCCCGTGGCGCTGGATGATCTGAAGGGCAAGTGGTCGTTGCTGTTCTTCGGCTACACCTACTGCCCGGACATCTGCCCAACCACGTTGGCCCAGTTGCGTCAGGTGAAGAGCGAACTGCCCAAGGAGGCCGTGGACCGCTTGCAGGTGGTGCTGGTGAGCGTGGACCCGAACCGCGACACGCCGAACCAGCTCAAGCAGTACCTGGGTTACTTCGACAAGGATTTTGTCGGGGTGGCGGGGTCGATCGAAGACACCCAGAAACTGGCCAATGCCTTGAGCATTCCGTTCATTCCGGCGGATACCAGCAAGCCTGGGTATACCGTGGATCACAGCGGCAACCTGGCGATTGTGGGGCCGGATGGGCGTCAGCGCGGGTTCATTCGTGCGCCGTTCAACAACCAGAAGCTGGTGGCGCAGTTGCCCGGGCTGGTGAAGCGGGATTGAGATTTTGGGCCTGCTGCGCAGGCCTTTCCGACCGGTCCGGCGCCCCGGCAAGGCCGCTCCTACAGGGGAATGCGATCCCTTGTAGAAGCGGCCCCATGGATTTCGGATCAGAAAGCAGGTACTACAGCGCCCTTGTACTTCTCGTTGATGAACTGCTTCACCTCTGGCGAGTGCAGTGCAGCCGCCAGTTTCTTCATGTCATCCGAGTCTTTGTTGTCCGGGCGGGCAACCAGGATGTTCACATAAGGCGAGTCGCTGCCTTCAATGGCCAGCGCGTCCTTCGCAGGGTTCAGCTTGGCTTCCAGCGCGTAATTGGTGTTGATCAGGGCAGCATCGACCTGGGTCAGCACGCGCGGGATGGTGGCCGCTTCCAGCTCACGGAACTTGATGTTCTTCGGGTTCTCGGCAACGTCCTTCACGGTCGACAGGATATTGCTGTTGTCCTTGAGCGTGATCACGCCGGCCTTGGCCAGCAGCAGCAAAGCACGGCCGCCGTTGGTGGCGTCGTTGGGAATGACCACGGTGGCGCCCGAAGGCAGCTCGGCGAGCTTCTTGTACTTGGACGAGTACACGCCCAGCGGCTCGATGTGCACGCCGGCAACGCTGACCAGGGCGGTGCCCTTGGCCTTGTTGAACTCATCCAGGTACGGCTGGTGCTGGAAGAAGTTGGCGTCCAGGCGCTTTTCGGCGACCTGCACGTTCGGCTGGATGTAGTCGGTGAATACCTTGACCTTCAGGTCCACGCCTTCTTTAGCCAGTTGTGGTTTGACGAACTCGAGGATCTCGGCGTGCGGCACCGGGGTGGCGGCAACGGTCAGGGTATCGGCGTGGGCCGAAAAGGCCGCGACAGCGGCAGCGACAGCAAGCAGCTTCTTCATGAATCACTCCTTGTGAGGGCCGCGACGGCCCCCGAACGGGTCGGCCAGGCCGACCCCATTGGGGTTACTTACGGGAAAAATGCACGACCAGTTTGTCGCCCACACTTTGCAGGACTTGAACCAGCACCAGCAGCAGCACCACGGTCACGACCATGACATCGGTCTGGAAGCGCTGGTAGCCGAAGCGGATGGCCAGGTCGCCCAGGCCGCCCGCGCCCACCACACCGGCCATCGCGGTGTACGAAACCAGGGTGATGGCGGTGACAGTGATGGCTGCGAAGATGCCCGGGCGGGCTTCCGGCAGCAAGGCACTGGTGATGATCTGGCGCGTCGTCGCGCCCATCGACTGGGTGGCCTCGATGATGCCGCGGTCGACCTCGCGCAGGGCGGTTTCGACCAGGCGCGCGAAGAACGGCGTGGCCCCTACCACCAGCGGCGGAATGGCCCCGGCGACGCCCAGCGAGGTGCCGGTGATCAGCACGGTGAACGGGATCATCACGATCAGCAGGATGATGAACGGCAGCGAGCGCAGGATGTTGACCACCAGCGACAGCAGCGCGTACACGCCTTTCTGTTCGAACATCTGGCGTGGGCCGCAAAGGAACAGCAGCACGCCCAGCGGCAGGCCCAGCAGCACGGTGAAGAACAACGAGCCGAACAGCATGACCATGGTGTCGACGGTGGCCAGCCAGATTTCGGCCCAGTCGACGTTGGCGAAGAAATTCAGGGCGTCCATCAACGCAGTACCTCCATATGTACGTCAGCTGCCTTGAAGCGGTCGAACGCCGCTTCCATGTCGCCGCCGGTGACGGCCAGGGTCAGCTGCCCATAGGGGACATCCTTGATGCGGTCGATACGCCCGGCCAGGATGCTGTAGTCGACGCCGGTCTCGCGGGCCACGGTGCCCAGCAGCGGTGCGTAGGTGGCCTCGCCCTGGAAGGTCAGGCGCACGATGCGCCCCGGTACGTGGGCGAAGTCGTCGCGCTGTTCGCCTTCATCGACCTGTTCGTCCTCCTGGACGAAACGCTTGGTAGTCGGGTGCTGCGGGTGCAGGAACACATCGGCCACCGAGCCCTGCTCGACGATCTGCCCGGCGTCCATGACCGCCACGCGGTCGCAGACCCGGCGGATCACGTCCATTTCGTGGGTGATCAGGACGATGGTCAGCTTCAGCTCACGGTTGATCTCGGCCAGCAGTTGCAGCACCGACGCGGTGGTCTGCGGGTCGAGGGCGCTGGTGGCCTCGTCGCACAGCAGGATCTTCGGGTTGGTGGACAGGGCACGGGCGATGCCCACGCGCTGCTTCTGGCCGCCGGACAGCTGCGCCGGGTACTTCTTGGCGTGGTCGGAAAGCCCGACGCGGGCCAGCAGCTCGGTGACGCGCTTGTCGATCTCGCTGCGCGACAGCCCGCCGGCCAGGGTCAGCGGCAGGGCGACGTTGTCGGCCACGGTCTTGGATGCCAGCAGGTTGAAGTGCTGGAAAATCATCCCGACCTGCTGGCGGAAGCCGCGCAGTTGGTTGGCGTTGAACGCGGTGACGTCCTCGCCATCGACGATGATCGTGCCGCCCGAGGGCTCTTCGAGGCGGTTGATCAGGCGCAGCATGGTGCTTTTGCCGGCGCCGGAATGGCCGATCAGGCCGAACACCTGGCCGTCTTCGATGGTCAGGCTGGTCGGGTTGAGGGCGGGGATTTCCCTACCGGCGACGCGGTAGGTCTTATGGACATGTTGGAACTCGATCACGTAGCGAACCTTGTGGGGCGCATGGAATTTTGGGTCAGCGGTTAGCTGGGGTCGCGCATTTTAGCCTTTTCCCATAGCTGTTCTTAGCATTTATTTCGTCATGCACCAACCCAGCGGGCATAACGCGACAACCGGTAAAGCTTATTGAACGTAGCCAATCGGGCTCCAGTCACTACTAGAACAAGCCCACACGGGCAAGCCTGAAGACTGATGAGGAAAGCCGACCATGCCCAGCAAGAAAACGGACGCGCCCAAAGAGAGCCAGGCCGCCGGTACCCAGACGCCCGACAAGGCCAATACCAATGCCAAACTGCAGAGCCTCGAGGCTGTGCGCAGCGATGCGACGGGCCAGGCTTTGCGGACCAACCAAGGCGTGCGCATCGCCGACAACCAGAACACGCTCAAGGCCGGTGACCGCGGGCCTTCGCTGCTCGAAGACTTCATCATGCGCGAGAAGATCACCCACTTCGACCATGAGCGCATCCCGGAGCGGATCGTCCACGCACGCGGCACCGGTGCCCATGGCTACTTCCAGAGCTACGGCAACCATGCTGCCCTGACCAAGGCCGGTTTCCTGCAGGACCCAGAGAAGATCACCCCGGTATTCGTGCGTTTTTCAACCGTGCAGGGCCCGCGCGGCTCGGGCGACACCGTGCGAGATGTACGTGGCTTCGCGGTGAAGTTCTACACCGATGAAGGCAATTTCGACCTGGTCGGCAACAACATGCCGGTGTTCTTCATCCAGGACGCGATCAAGTTCCCCGACTTCGTGCATGCGGTCAAACCCGAGCCACACAACGAGATGCCTACGGGCGGCTCGGCCCACGATACGTTCTGGGACTTCGTTTCGCTGGTGCCGGAGTCTGCGCACATGGTCATGTGGGCCATGTCCGACCGTGCCATCCCCCGCAGCCTGCGGATGATGGAAGGCTTTGGCATCCACACCTTCCGCCTGATCAATGCCGAAGGGGTGGCCAGCTTCGTCAAGTTCCATTGGAAACCACGCCAAGGGGTTCACTCGGTATTGTGGGATGAGGCGCAGAAACTGGCGGGTAAGGACACCGACTTCCACCGCCGCGACCTGAGCGAAGCGATTGAGATGGGTGACTACCCAGAGTGGGAGTTGGGCGTGCAGATCGTGCCCGAAGCCGACGAGCATAAGTTCGAATTCGACCTGCTCGACCCCACCAAGATCATCCCCGAAGAACTGGTGCCGGTCACGCCGCTGGGCAAGATGGTGCTCAACCGCAACCCCGACAACTTCTTTGCCGAAGTGGAGCAGGTTGCCTTCTGCCCTGGGCATATCGTGCCTGGCATCGACTTCTCCAACGACCCCCTGCTGCAGGGCCGGTTGTTCTCCTATACCGACACCCAGCTGAGCCGCCTGGGCGGGCCTAACTTCCATGAAATCCCGATCAACCGCCCGGTTGCGCCGAACCATAACAACCAACGTGACGCGCTGCACCGGCAGACTATCCACAAGGGCCGCGCCTCGTACGAGCCGAACTCGATCGATGGCGGCTGGCCGAAAGAAACCCCTGCCGCAGCCCAGGATGGCGGCTTCGAGAGCTACCAGGAGCGTATCGATGCGGTGAAGATACGCCAACGCAGCGAGTCGTTCGGTGATCACTTCTCGCAGGCGCGGTTGTTCTTCCAGAGCATGAGCCCGAATGAGCAGCAGCACATCATCAAGGCCTACAGCTTCGAGCTGGGCAAGGTTGAGCGTGAGCATATCCGGGTGCGTGAGGTAAATGAGATTCTGGCCAACATCGACCTGAAACTGGCTGCGGCCGTCGCGGCCAACCTCGGCCTGCCTGCGCCCAAGGCCGGCACGGTTCAGGTCAAAGGCAGCAAGCTCGCGAAATCGCCCGCCTTGAGCCAGATGAACCACCCCGGCGATGTAGGCATCAAGGGCCGCAAGATTGCCGTGCTGGTGGCTGACGGCGTGGACGGTGCCAGCGTCGATCAACAGGTCAAGGCGCTGGAAGCGCACAGTGCTCGCATCATGGTGCTCGGGCCTACGTCGGCGCCGGTTAAAACCGCCCAAGGCAAGCCACTGCCGGTGGATGCGTCGATGGAGGGCATGCCATCGATCATGTTCGACGGCATTGTGGTGCCGGCTGGCAAGGCGTCGTTGGATGCGTTGGGTGCCAGTGGGCTGGCCAAGCACTTCCTGCTAGAGGGTTACAAGCATCTGAAGGCGATCGCGCTGGCCAAGGAAGGCAAGGCGTTGCTGGATAGCTTGGGGCTCAAGGAAGACAAGGGCCTGCTGCTGGGGGATGACCAGAAGACCGTGGATGCCTTTGTGAAAGCGGTTGAAGGGCATCGGGTGTGGGAGCGGGAGGCGGCTGCTGAAGCAGTACCAGCCTGACAGGGCCGCTTCGCGGGGCAATCCGACTTGCCCCGCCAAGCATTCAGCGCTGGTGCGGGACCAGTACCACCTGCGCCGGCAATTTGCGCTGGATTTCATGCTTCTGCTTCAGCGCAAAGCTGCTGTCGAGCTTGTGAACGCGCTTTTCCAGCAGGGTCTTCAGCCAAGGTGCGTCCTCGGTGCGTGGTACCTGAAACACCACCTCGCACTGGTAATTGACCACGTCCTTGGCAATCTCATCGAGCTGACGGCGCATGGCAGCCATGTCCGTAGTCTTCAGCGCAATCACCGTACTTGGCGCAGTCGGGTCGATGACCCGCGCCTGGGGCTTGGCCTCGGCAGCTTTCAACGCCGCCTCGGCTTTCTCCAGCTCGGCTTTGCGCGCCTGGCTGACGGCATCACCACCGGTTACTGCCGGGGCTTGCGGCATCAGGGCGCGGGCGCGGGCCAGGGCGGTGGCCGCAGCGTTGACATCGCCCTTCTGCAGGACGATCTGGCTACGCTGCAGATACGCCTCGGCCAACTGCCGCTGGTATTGCTCCAGGCGCGGGTCTACCGGCGACTGTGCCTGCAATGCAGCCAGCTGGTCTTCGGCGGTGGCCAGCTCATTGCTGGCAATGTTTTGTTGCAACTGCTGCCAGGCATCGGCTTGAGCAGGTGCATCGGCCTGTTCGACCGGTGCGCTGGAACAGGCAGCCAGGAACAGGGAAAACGCGGCTACAAGCAGATAACGGGAGGCGAACGGCTTCATTCCTGCGACTCTCTATTTGCGCAAAAAGCGAGCAAGTCTACACCCAGGTGCGCACGCTCGAAAACAAGTCTTACAGACCCTTTACCCGTGAAAAGGTTGCAGGGCGCGCCTTCGGGCGCCCTGGCTTTCAGCGTTTCGGCAAGGCCAGGCTCAGCAAGAATAGCACTGCCGCGCAGACCACGATCGAAGGGCCGGCTGGGGTGTCCTTGAACCAGGACATGGCCAGGCCGCCACAAACCGCGGTCACCCCCAGCAGGCTGGCACCCAGGGCCATCTGTTCGGGCGAGCGGGCGTGGCGCTGCGCCGCAGCGGCCGGGATGATCAGCAACGAGGTGATCAGCAGCACGCCGACGATCTTCATCGCCACGGCAATCACCACCGCAATCAACAGCATCAATGCCAGGCGCAGGCCCGCCACGGGCAGGCCCTCGACCATGGCCAGTTCCTCGTGCACGGTCACCGCCAGCAAGGGCCGCCACAGTGCGGCGAGCAACAGCAGCACCAGTGCGCTGCCACCGAGGATCCAGGCAAGGTCCGTGGTGCTGATGGCCAGCAGGTCGCCGAACAGATAGGCCATCAGGTCGATGCGCACGTCGTGCATGAAGCTCAGCACCACCAGGCCCAAGGAAAGCGTGCTGGGGGCAAGGATGCCGAGCAGGGTGTCGGAGGCCAGCGGTTGGCGTTGCTGCAAAGTCACCAGCAGGATCGCCAGCAGCAGGCAGCCCACGGTCACTGCCAGGGCTGGGCTGACGTCCAGGGCGAAACCCAGGGCGACGCCGAGCAAGGCGGCGTGGGACAGGGTGTCGCCAAAATAGGCCATGCGCCGCCACACCACGAAAGACCCTAGTGGGCCGGCCACCAGCGCCAGGGACAGACCGGCAAGCAGGGCGTAGAGAAGAAAATCAGCCATGCTTGCAGTGCTCTCCGTGAACATGGGTGCCAGGGGCGACCACCGAGCCATGCAGGTCGTGGCTGTGGTCGTGATGGTGGTGATAGATGGCCAGGCTTTTCGCGTTCTGGCCGAACAGCTCGACGAAGGCCGGGTCGCCGCTGACTTGCTCCGGGTGGCCGGAACAGCACACGTGGCGGTTGAGGCAGACCACCTGATCGGTGGTGCTCATGACCAGGTGCAGGTCGTGGGAGACCATCAGCACGCCGCAGCCGTGGCGGTCGCGCAGGCGGGTGATGAGGTTGTACAGCTCGGTCTGGCCGACCACATCGACGCCTTGTACCGGTTCGTCGAGCACCAGCAGTTGCGGCTCGCGCAGCAGGGCCCGGGCCAGCAGCACGCGCTGCATTTCGCCGCCGGAAACGGTCTGGATCGGGTTGTCGATAACGTGCTCGGCGCCCACTTCCTGCAATGCCGACAGCGCCGCTGCCCGGTCGACGCCAGGCACCAGGCGCAAGAAACGCAGCACCGACAGCGGCAGCGTGGCGTCGACCTGGATTTTTTGCGGCATGTAGCCGATGCGCAGGCGCGGTTTACGCCATACCTTGCCCCGGTGCGGCTTGAGCAGCCCCAGCACGGCGCGTACCAGGGTAGTCTTGCCTGCCCCGTTGGGGCCGATCAGGGTGACGATCTGGCCCGGCGCCACCGACAAGTCGATGCTGTCGAGCACCGCTTCGCCGGCGAAGGTCACACCGACCTGCTCCAGGCGGATCAGCGCGTCGCTCATGCCGCGCTCCGGCAGCTGCCGCACAGGCCTACCACTTCCACGGTCTGGGTTTCGACGCTGAAGCCGACGCCCTTGGCGCTGTTGATGATGGCGTCGCTGATGCTGGCCTGCTCCAGCTCGATGGCCACATGGCAGGCGCGGCAGATCAGGAACTGGCCCTGGTGCACGTGCTCGGGGTGGCTGCAGCCAATGAACGCATTGAGTGAGGCGATGCGGTGCACCAGGCCGTTGTCGAGTAGGAAGTCCAGAGCGCGGTACACGGTTGGCGGTGCGGCGCGGCGGCCATCCTGCTCGCTGAGCACGGCAAGAATGTCGTAGGCGCCCAGCGGTTTGTGGCTTTGCCATACCAGCTCCAGCACACGGCGGCGCAGCGCGGTCAGGCGCAACCCTTGGCGGGTGCACAAGGCATCGGCTTCGGCCAGTGCGCTGTGTACGCAATGGGAGTGATCGTGGGGGCGGTTGGCCAGCGGCGTGATGGACATGGGCAGCGACGGTTCTGGATGGAGACGTTATTATGTTACCTGTTTCTGGCGAGCCGAGTATTCACCGTGTCCCGATTCCTAGCCCTTTTTGTCGCTTTCATCGCATTTTCAGCCCAGGCCGACGTGCGTGTGCTGACCAGCATCAAACCGCTGCAGCAGATCGCCGCCGCCGTTCAGGACGGGGTCGGCAGCCCGGATGTGCTGCTGCCGCCTGGCGCCTCGCCGCACCATTACGCCCTGCGCCCCTCCGACGTACGGCGCGTCGCGGACGCCGACCTGCTGTACTGGATCGGCCCGGACATGGAGAACTTCCTGCCCAGGGTGCTCAAAGGCCGAGACAAGGCCACCATCGCGGTTCAGTCGCTGACCGGCATGCAGCTGCGCCATTTTGGCGAAGACAGCCACTCGCATGAAGAAACCGACCAGGACGACCATGATCACGACCACCGCCCCGGTAGCCTGGATGCGCATCTGTGGTTGTCGTCGGTCAATGCCCGGGTGATCGCGGCGAAGATGGCGGCGGACCTGGCCGAGGTCGACCCGGCCAATGCCACGCGCTATCAAAGCAACCTGAAGGCATTCGTCGAGCGCCTGGATGCTCTGGATGGGCGCATCAAGGCACGTGTGGCCGGCATCGCCGACAAGCCGTACTTCGTGTTCCACGAAGCCTTTGACTACTTCGAGGCCGCCTATGGCCTGAAGCACGCCGGGGTATTCAGCGTGGCTTCGGAGGTGCAGCCGGGCGCCCAGCATGTGGCGGCCATGCGCAAACGCCTGCAGGAAGTGGGCAAGACCTGTGTGTTCAGCGAACCGCCGCTGCGCCCGCGCTTGGCCGAGACGTTGACCGCCGGGCTGCCGGTGCGCCTGGCCGAGCTGGATGCCCTGGGCGGCACCGACCCAGTGGACGGCAAGGGCTATGAGCGCTTGCTGGAGAAGCTGGGGGGTGATCTGGCCGGGTGCCTGGAGCAGTTGTAACCCTGTAGCGGCTTCTTCGCGGGCTTGCCCCGCGAAGAAGCCGGCGAGGTTCTAGAGCGCGAACGGCAGGTGCAACGCCACTTGCTGGCGCTGCGCCAGGCGCACCTCGAACTCGCTCGGGTCATGGATCATCACATCCATCCCGGCAAACGACTCCGCCGCGATCAGGCGCGACAGCCAGAAGCGCACGCAGCCGACCCGCAACATTTCCGGCCACAATTCGGCCTCGGCTGCGGTGAACGGCCGCAGCGCCGCATAGGCCGCCAGCAGCGCCTGGGCCCGTGGCACATCGAGCGCGCCCTGCTCATCGATGCACCAGTCGTTCACGGTGATGGCGATGTCATACAGCATTGGGCCCGAGCAGGCGTTGTAGAAGTCGATCACCCCGCTCAGGTGGGTACCTTCGAACATCACGTTGTCGCGGAACAGGTCGGCGTGCAGGTTGGCCCGTGGCAAGGCCAGGATCTGCGCCTTGTGCGCGTTGATTTCGTCCAGCGCAGGCTGCAGCAGCGCAACCTGTTCGGCCGTGAGGCGCGGCATCAGCTCGGCCCCCGAGGCCAGCATCCAGTCCAGGCCGCGGTCGGTCTTGCGCTCGATGACGTGGTGACGGGTAGCCAGGTGAATGTGCGCGAGCAATTCGCCTACCTGCGCGCAGTGCTGGTTGTTCGGCACCTTGATGTGCTTGCCCGACAAGCGCGGCTGCAGCAGTGCAGGCTTGCCGCACAGTTCGCGCAGGCCATTGCCGTCGCGGTCACGCAGGGCGTAGGGCACCGGCATGTCGGCGGCGTGCAGCACGTCGAGCAGCTCGATGAAGAACGGCATGTCTTCGCTCGGGCCACGTTCGATCAGCGTCAGGACGAACTCACCCTGTTCCAGGCTGACGAAGAAGTTGCTGTTTTCGGTGCCGGCGGCGATGCCCTGGAAATCGAGCAGACGGCCCAGCTGGTACGGCGCCAGAAAGGTTTCCAGCTCAGGCCGGGTCACAGGGGTGAAGACTGACATGATGAAAAAATGCCCATACGGGCACTTCCGCCGGGAAGTGCCGGGTTGATGTGAACGATACGCGTCAGCTTACCACTCGAAGATCTTCCAGGACGGAATCAGCATGTCCGGCTGGTCGGAACGAATGAAATTGGCATCAGTGCCATCGGCGCGTACCAGAAAATAAGGCTTGCCGTTTTTCGGCGTGATCTTGATCGCATACAGGAAGCCGTTCTGGCGGTATTCCTGGATGGTTTTATCGCCTTCCGTGCGAATGGTCACCTCGGGATCGGCCGAGGGGGCGTCGTCCGCCGCCAGGGTGACGACTGGCATGGTTGCCAACAGACCGAGCAGTAACAGGCGATTGAGTGTACGCATGATAACCTTGTCCCTTTGTCGTCATTGATCCGGCTATTCTAGCTCCGGACCCGCCGAAAAGGTTGATTCTGCTCATGAGCCAAGCGCCCCTCGTCCTGGTGGACGGTTCCTCCTACCTCTACCGCGCTTTCCACGCATTGCCGCCGCTGACCACCTCCAAGGGCATGCCTACCGGCGCGGTGAAGGGTGTGCTGAACATGCTCAAGAGCCTGCGCAAGCAATACCCCGACAGCTTGTTTGCGGTGGTGTTCGACGCCAAGGGCGGTACCTTCCGCGATGCCATGTTCGCCGAGTACAAGGCCAACCGCCCGAGCATGCCTGACGACCTGCGGGTGCAGATCGAACCGTTGCATGCCAGCGTCAAGGCCTTGGGCTACCCGCTGCTGTGCGTCGAGGGCGTGGAGGCCGACGATGTGATCGGCACCTTGGCGCGCAGCAGTGCGGCGCAGGGCCGCTCGGTCATCATTTCGACCGGTGACAAGGACATGGCGCAGCTGGTGGACGGGCATGTCACCCTGGTCAACACCATGACCGGTAGCGTGATGGATGTTGCCGGGGTGCACGAAAAGTTTGGTGTCGGCCCTGAGCACATCATCGATTTCCTCGCCCTGATGGGCGACAAGGTCGACAACATCCCCGGCGTGCCGGGCGTGGGCGAGAAGACCGCTGCCGGCCTGCTGACAGGTATTGGTGGCGGCCTGCGCGACGTCTACGACAACCTCGACAAGGTGCCGACCCTGAGCATCCGCGGCGCCAAGACCCTGCCGGCCAAGCTTGAAGAGCACCGTGAGGCGGCGTTCCTGTCCTATGAGCTGGCCACCATCAAGCTCGACGTGCCGCTGGATATCGAAGTCGAGGCGCTGGTCTGCGGCGAGCCAGACCGTGATGCATTGCTGGCCTTGTACACCGAGATGGAATTCAAAAGCTGGGTCGCCGACGTTCAGCGCGAAGCCGCCAGGGCCGGGGCGACCGTGACCGTGCCGGAGGACGCGCCGGCGGCCAAGGTCGAACCCAAGTACGAGACGGTGCTCGACCAGGCCCGTTTCGATGCCTGGCTGGACAAGCTGCGCCAGGCCCCGCTGTTCGCGTTCGACACCGAAACCACCGGCCTCGATGCCCAGCAGGCGCAGCTGGTCGGCCTGTCGTTTGCGGTCGAGCCGCATGAGGCGGCGTATGTACCGCTGACCCACGACTACGAAGGCGCCCCGGTCCAGCTGGACCGCGAGGCCGTGCTGCTGGCGCTCAAACCCCTGCTGGAAGACCCGGCCAAAGCCAAGGTCGGGCAGAACGCCAAGTACGATATCAACATCCTGGCCAACGGCGCCCCGGCCATCCAGATGCGCGGCGTGGCCTACGACACCATGCTCGAGTCCTATGTGCTGGACTCCACGGCCACCCGTCACGACATGGACAGCCTGGCGCAGAAGTACCTCGACCACACCACCATCACCTTCGAGCAGATTGCCGGCAAGGGCGCGAAACAGCTGACCTTCAACCAGATCCCGCTGGACAAGGCCGGCCCGTACGCTGCCGAAGATGCCGACATCACTCTGCGCCTGCACCAGGCACTGCAGCTGCGCCTGGCCAAGACCCCAAGCGTGCAACCGGTGCTGATGGACATCGAGATGCCGCTGGTGCCGGTGCTGGCGAAAATCGAGCGCCAAGGCGCGTTGGTGGATGCCGAACTGCTCCACGTGCAAAGCGGCGAACTGGGCGTGAAAATGGCTGAACTGGAGCGCCAGGCCTATGAACTGGCTGGCGAGACGTTCAACCTCGGCTCGCCCAAGCAGTTGGGGGCGATCCTCTACGACAAGCTGGGCATGCCGGTGCTGAGCAAGACTGCCAAGGGCCAGCCGTCCACCGCCGAGGCGGTACTCGACGAGCTGGCCGAGCAAGGCTACCCGCTGCCCGAGGTACTGATGCAGTACCGCAGCCTGAGCAAGCTCAAGAGCACCTACACCGACAAGCTGCCGGGGCAGATCAACCCGCGCACCGGGCGCATTCACACCTCTTATCAGCAGGCAGTGGCCGCCACCGGGCGCCTGTCGTCCAGCGACCCGAACCTGCAGAACATCCCGATCCGCACCGCCGAAGGTCGGCGTATCCGTCAGGCCTTCGTGGCCAGCCCCGGTTACAAGCTGCTGGCGGCGGACTATTCGCAGATCGAACTGCGCATCATGGCCCACCTGGCCAAGGACGAAGGTTTGCTGCATGCCTTCCGCAACAACCTCGACGTGCACCGCGCCACTGCTGCCGAAGTGTTCGGTGTGGCGCTGGAAAATGTCACCACCGACCAGCGCCGCAGCGCCAAGGCCATCAACTTCGGCCTGATCTACGGCATGAGTGCCTTTGGCCTGGCCAAGCAGATTGGCGTCGACCGCAAGCAATCCCAGGACTACATCGACCGTTACTTCGCCCGTTACCCAGGCGTGCTGGCTTACATGGAGCGCACCCGCGCCCAGGCGGCCGAGCAAGGTTTCGTCGAAACCCTGTTCGGCCGCCGGCTGTACTTGCCGGATATCAACGCCAAGAACCCGGCCCTGCGCAAAGGCGCCGAGCGGACGGCGATCAACGCCCCGATGCAGGGTACTGCGGCCGATATCATCAAGCGGGCGATGGTCAACGTGGACAACTGGCTGACCGAGAGCGGCCTGGATGCCCGGGTGATCCTTCAGGTGCACGATGAACTGGTGCTGGAGGTGCGTGAGGAGTTGGTCGAGCAGGTGAAAGATGAAATCCGCCTGCATATGAGCCGTGCCGCACAGCTGGATGTGCCGTTGCTGGTCGAAGCAGGAATTGGCGCGAATTGGGACGAAGCTCACTGATTGAGCCTGCAAAGCTGTGTAGGATCTGCGACGTAGTGACGCGGATCCTGGCATAGCTAGATGCCATTAGTGCTGGGGTTTCATGAAACTATCGCAAATAGTTTTCAAGGCTTCGGAACTAAACCGGTGAAGCGGAACTCAGAGTAACTGAATGGCTGGTGAAGCCCTTCGATGCTCCTATGTTGTGTTAAGTGTTGGCAGATATCTGGACCCCGCCCTAGCGGTCCGGACTTGGACCCCGAACTTCCCCCTCCCCATACGAAGTCCGGGGTTTTTTTTGCCTGGGATTTGACCACCCTACGATCCCTGGAGCGGCCTTGCGGCAAGGCTCCAGGATCAGTGATCAGCCTTTATTCCGCAGGCTTGTCTTCCAGTTCCATCCAGCCCGCCAGTACGCGGTAGGCCTCTTCGAGCCCCAGGCGCTTGGGCGCCGAGAACAACTGGATGGTCACCGCGTCGCCCCACCCCTTGCGGATCTCGGACTGCACCTTGAGCAAGGTGTTCTTGCCCGCGCCGTGGGTCAGCTTGTCGGCCTTGGTCAGTAGAATGTGCATCGGCATGCCGCTGGCCTTGGCCCAGTCGAGCATCATCTTGTCGAAGTCGGTCATCGGATGGCGCACGTCCATCATCAAGATCACCCCGCGCAGACACTCGCGGCTGCCCAGGTAGGCTTCCAGGTGGCGCTGCCAGTGCTGCTTGAGCGGAATCGGTACTTTTGCATAACCGTAGCCCGGCAGGTCGACCAAACGCCGTTCATCGTCCAGACTGAAGAAATTCAACAGCTGGGTGCGCCCCGGGGTTTTCGAGGTACGCGCCAGGCTGGCATGAGTCAGGGTATTGAGGGCGCTGGATTTGCCGGCGTTGGAGCGGCCGGCGAAAGCCACCTCGTAACCCTGGTCGTCCGGGCATTGTTCGACCTTGGCAGCGCTGAGGGCGAATGTGGCTTTCTGGCAGAGGCCGAGGATGGGGTTCTTGACTTGCATGGGATATCCGATGTGGGTGTTGCCTGACTCTGAAGGCTCGAGCCTGGCAAGCGGTGTCGTTTCCGTTTGGATGGCGGAAGTATATAATGCCCCAGTTTTTGTGTGCTCATTCTCCCAGCGAAGGAGAGCGAGCATGGGGTGTCGAACAATAGCTCGCGCATCAGAACGCAGCGCGGCCCCCAACCCTGAAGGTCGTTCCGCATGGCGAAATGGCTGCTTGCTGTCGGTATGTTCCTGCCGTTTTTCAGCGCACAGGCTACACAGGATCCCGAGGTGTTGTACAACCGCACGTGTGCGGCCTGTCACGCCGGGCAGTTGCCCCAGGCCCCCCAGCGGGGTAACCGGGCAGCGTGGGAGCCAAGGCTGGCGCAAGGTGTGGATGTACTCGTGAGGCATGTGACCCAGGGTTTCAAGGCTATGCCGCCGCGTGGATTGTGCATGGACTGCAGTGCCGAGGACTACCGTTTGGTCATCCTTTGGATGAGCGGCAGTCCCGATACATAACATTTCACCCTTAGCCGTGTTGGATTAGCTGATGAACAAACTAGTCGTGAGTCTGCTGTTGACCATGGGTGTCGCAGGTGCGGCCACTGCTGCGCAACCTATCAAAGGCGATGCCGCCGCCGGCCAGGCCAAGACGGCCGTCTGTGGTGCCTGCCACAACCCCGACGGCAATAGCCTGGCACCGAACTTCCCGAAACTGGCAGGCCAGGGCCAGCGCTACCTCGAAAAACAACTGCACGATATCAAGTCCGGCAAGCGCACCGTGCTGGAGATGACCGGCATGCTGGCCGCCTTCAGTGACCAGGACCTGGCCGATATCGCCGCGTACTTTGCCAGCCAGAAGGGCAGCGTCGGGGCGGCCGACCCCAAGCTGGTCGAGCGTGGCCGTGCCCTGTTCAACGGCGGCGACCTGGAAAAAGGCCTGCCTGCCTGTACCGGCTGCCACTCGCCCAACGGCGCAGGTATCGCCTTGGCCGGCTTCCCGCACCTGAGCGGGCAGCACGCGCAGTACGTGACCAAGCAGCTGACCGAGTTCCGTGAAGGCGTGCGTACCAACGATGGCGACGCCACGACCATGCGCACCATCGCGGGCAAGCTGAGCAACCACGATATCGAAGCGTTGGCCAGCTACATCCAGGGCCTGCACTGAGGTGGTTGTCGATTTCTTCGCGGCTGAACCCGCGAAGAAATTGGCGCATTAACATTCGGTTAATGTTGTAAGGCAAAGATGAAAGGGCGGCCGGACCGCCCTTTTTTGCGTCCGCAGCCGTTACACTACAGAACTCGGGCCTGGCCCGACCTGTCTCAGGTACAGGTCGCGTCGAGGCGACCCATGAATGCTCAGGAGTAAAGCATGCGTAAACTGATTCTCAGCGCTGCGTTGGTCGCCGCCAGCGTATTCGGTATGACCGCCGTTCAGGCCACCGAGCCTGATGCCGGCAAGCCCTATATCGAGCTGAGCAACCCTGTTCCGGTTTCCGTGCCCGGCAAGATCGAAGTGGTCGAGCTGTTCTGGTACGGCTGCCCTCACTGCTACCACTTCGAGCCGACCATCAACCCGTGGGCCGAAAAGCTGCCAGCGGACGTCAACTTCAAGCGCGTACCCGCCATGTTCGGTGGCCCGTGGGACGCACACGGCCAGATGTTCCTGACCCTCGAAGCCATGGGCGTCGAGCACAAGGTTCACGCGGCAGTGTTCGATGCCATTCAGAACCAGAAAAAACGCCTGACCGACCCAGAGGACATGGCCGACTTCCTCGCCACTCAAGGCGTGGACAAGGACAAGTTCCTCGCCACCTTCAACTCCTTCGCCATCAAAGGCCAGGTCAACCAGGCCAAAGAACTGTCGAAGAAGTACGAAATCACCGGCGTACCGAGCTTGGTCGTCAACGGCAAGTACCGCTTCGACCTGGGCACTGCAGGCGGGCCTGAAGGCGTGCTGAAAGTGGCCGACCAGCTGATCGACAAGGAGCGCGCCGCTAAGTAAGCGGCGTACCCATGCCCCGCTTCAGAACCACGCGTGGCATTGGCCTGCACCAGCCGCAGGTCAACGAGCATCACCTGCAGGCTCCGGGCCTGCCAGAGGATGGTCGCCTGCGGCTGCTCAGTTTCAACATTCAGGTCGGCATCAGCACCGAGCGCTACCGGCACTACCTGACCCGCAGCTGGCAGCACCTGCTGCCGCATACCGGGCGTGCCGGCAACCTGCAGAAGATCGGCCAACTGCTCGGTGACTTCGACCTGGTGGCCCTGCAAGAAGCCGATGGTGGCAGCCTGCGCTCAGGCTACATCAACCAGGTCGAACACCTGGCTCACCTGGGTGCCTTCCCCTATTGGTACCAGCAGCTCAATCGCAACCTTGGCCGCTTTGCCCAGCACAGCAACGGCGTGCTCAGCCGTCTCAAGCCGCAACACCTTGAAGACCACCCTTTGCCCGGCCCGTCCGGTCGCGGTGCAATCCTGGTGCGTTTCGGCGAAGGTGAAGATGCGCTGATCGTGGTGATGATGCACCTGGCACTCGGCGCCAAGACCCGTGCCCTGCAGCTCAGCTATATTCGCGAGCTGATCGGCGGCTACCGCCATCAGGTGTTGATGGGTGACATGAACACCCATGCCACCGACCTGCTGGAGCGTTCGCCCCTGCGCGATCTGGGCCTGGTTGCCCCTCAGGTCGAGGCCACCTTCCCCAGCTGGCGACCGCAGCGTTGCCTGGACCATATCCTGCTCAGCCCAACCCTTACGCTTGAGCGTGTCGAGGTGTTGGCGCAGCCAATTTCCGATCACCTTCCCGTTGCCGTCGAGATTCGATTGCCTGATGCATTGACTGTGGATACGCTGCCGGTTTTGAGCTAATTGCCATCACCGTTTGCGGACCTGGGCATGACTGACGACGCTGAGCGCTGGAAAGAGAAATACCTTAAGAGCATCGAGCAGCAAGAGAAGCTTGAGCGCCGTTGGGACGCACGTCTCGACCTGCTGCGTCGCGGGCTCGTGCGCAGCACCCTGGCCGCCGAAGGTAGCGACAAGGTGGTGGACGCGTGCATGAAGGAAATGCGCGAGGTCATCCGCAGCGACAATATGGACGCGGGCCTTGCCGGGCTGATCCCGCGCCTGGAAAAGGCGGTGCTGGACTCCGAGCAGCGCCGGGAAACCCGCATGAACCAGGTCAGCGATGCGCTGACATCGCTGGTGAGCCAGCTGCAAGGCCTGCCGTTGCCGAGCGACATCTCGCGGCCGCTGAAAAAGCTGGCGAAGAAGCTCGATGGTGGGGTCGCCCAGTCACGTGAACTGCCCCCGCTGCTGGGCGAGCTGAGTGGCCTGCAAGGCCGCGCACTCTCTGCCCTGGGCAAGCCCGAGGAAGAGCGGCCGGGCTTTTTGCAGCGTTTGTTTGGCGGGCGCGAGAACGAGCAACCCGGCGAAGCTGACGCCGACGCCGAGGCTACGCTGGCAGCAGCGCCTGCGGGCGTGATGGCAGACGCAGTGCCGCAGCCGGCAGCAGCCCCCGTACAGCGCACAGCCGAGGACCCGCAGCCCGACGATGTGGACGCCCTGCTGCCGTTGCCAGCCCCGCTGACTGAGGCACAGGCGCCTGAGGGCCCGGCGCTGATCGAAACCACAGACACGCCGGCCACGCCACAACCTGAGTCCTTGCCGGACGAGGCGCCCGAGCTGGCTACTACCCTCATCTCTCCCGCAGCTGAGGCAGAACCTGCGCAGGCGCTCGAAGACACCTTCGGCGAAGACGGCCCTTATGCCCTGCCCTATGCGGTAGAGCCGCCCTACAGCCAAGTGGCCGCACACATCGAACAGACCCTTATCGGCCTGCTCGACGACCTCAGCCTGCCCGAACGGCACAAGGCCCAGGCCCAGGAAATGCGCGAGCGGGTGGCGCGTGGGCTGAATTGGTATGAGCTGATCCCGGTGCTGGATGACCTAGCGGTGCTGATGTTGGCGATAACCGACAGCGGCCAGCACGAATTCGAGACCTACCTGCAACAGATCAACGAGCGCCTGGAAAGCTTCCAGAGTCACCTGCACGAAGCCAGTGCCGGGCATGCCGACAACAGCAGCGCCGCCCAGGCGCTCGATACCCAGCTGCGCAAGCAGGTCGATGGGCTGCAGAGCAGTGTGCAAGGTGCCGCCGATGTGGACAGCCTCAAGCACATCCTGGAAAACCGCCTCGAAGGCCTGTTGGTAACCATGGACGAACACAAGCACGAGCGTGATCGTCGCGAGCAGGAGCTCGCCGGGCGCCTGCAAGGCCTGTCCGAGCGGGTGGCGAACATGGAACACGAGGCGCTCGGTTATCGCGAGCACCTCGAAGAGCAGCGGCAAAAGGCGTTGCTGGACCCGCTGACCGGCCTGCCCAATCGCGCGGCCTGGAGCGAGCACCTGGAACGCGAGATGCTCGACTGGCATGAAAGTGGCGGCCATCTGGCCATGGCGATCCTCGACCTGGACCACTTCAAGCGCATCAACGACAACTATGGGCACCTGGCGGGGGACAAGGTGTTGAAGATCGTCGCCGACCAGCTGCGCAAACGCCTGCGAGGGCGCGATTTCATTGCGCGCTTCGGCGGTGAGGAGTTCGTGCTGCTGTTCCCGCAGACCTCGCCAGCGGCCGCCGCCCAGATGGCCGAGGTACTGCGTGCGACCATCGAAGCGTGCCCGTTCCACTTCAAGGGTGAACGCGTGGTGATCACCGCCTCTATCGGGCTGGGCGCGTTTCGTTCGGGCGAGCGCGGCGACCAGGTGCTCAAGCGCGCCGACACCGCGTTGTACCGGGCCAAGGATTTGGGGCGAAATCGAGTGGAGCAGGGGTAAATATGTACCGCGTTGCGGGCTGAGAAGTGTTCGAGACTGGCTTGCCGTGATGCTGAATCACCAGCAGCGGTCGATTGAACTACTTACTCAGGAGTCGAAAATGACCAGATGGACGCTGCCACTGATAGTGAGCCTGACATTCCATGTCAGTGCCATGGCCGCAGATGATCACTGGACGGCGCATATCAGCGCCGAGGGTGAAGTGCTGCGATCTTGGCCGAAATGGATCGAAAAAGTAGAAAAGACACCGCAATCCAACTACTTCACGCAGTACAAGATGCACCTCAACAAGCACATCGTTCAGCAGGACCCCAGGTTTTGTTCTGTTTCGCCGATTGATGGGAGCACGCAGACCCGCTTGTTGCATGGCCACGCCAAAGTTGTTGGTATGCCGAGTGTTGACGGGGGCGTTACCATTAACACCCAGCTGATAGACGTCAACGGCGCCAGTGGAGACAATTCGCTGGCGTTCATGCTGATGTGCATGCGTTGAGGCTGCTTGAGCCGCGCCGTCTGAAAGGGGCTCGTTATACTGTGGCTAACTTATCTATTCACGTTGACGTGCCCTTTCGATGAAGACCCTTTTAGCAACGCTTTTACTGATGATATTGACCGGCTGTTCGACGGGCCTGCGCATCGACCGCAGCCACCCTTCGGTCAACCAGGACAACCGTATCCAGTTCATCGTCCTGCACTACACCAATGCCTCGCTTGAGCGCTCATTGGCGCTGTTGACCCACGGCGAGGTCAGCAGCCATTACCTGATTGGCGACGGCCCGGCCACGGTCTATCAGCTGGTGGATGAAAGCCGCCGTGCCTGGCATGCCGGTGACAGCCAATGGCAGGGGCGCACTTGGTTGAACTCCACCTCTATTGGCATCGAAATCGTCAACCCAGGGTTCACCGACACTCCCAATGGCCGGGTCTGGCACCCCTACAGCGAAGCCCAGGTGCAGTCCTTGATCGCACTGCTCAAGGACATCGTCACGCGCAACAAGATCGACCCCCGGCACATCGTTGGCCACAGCGATATCGCACCTTTGCGCAAGCTCGACCCGGGCCCGTTGTTCCCGTGGAAGCGTTTGGCTGATGCCGGCATCGGTATCTGGCCCGAGGCTAACGCCGTCGCCCGTCAACAAGCCTTCTTCAGCGTCAACCCGCCCAGCGTGGGCTGGTATCAGCAGGAACTGGCGCGGTTCGGCTACGCCATCGCGCAAACCGGTGAGCTGGACGTTGCCACGCGGCATGTGATCGCCGCGTTCCAGATGCGTTTCCGGCCACAACGCTTCGATGGCATGCCCGACGCGCAAACGGCCGCCATGCTGCAGGTGCTCAACCGCATGCGTTGAGCTGAGGCGCCCAACGGCGAGGGCGATTCCTGATCCAGTTGCTATACCTTAGTAATCAACTGGATGCCCTTGATGTCAGCCCTCATCTCCACGCTGCGCCAAATTTTTTACCGTCCCTGGATGCTGGCCTCACTGGCGGCGCTGGCCAGCGCCGCGCTGTTGCTAACCGCCAGCATCGGCATTGCCCTGCAGCAGATGAAGCAAAGCGAGAGCGCACAGATGAATGCCCGGGGAGAGCGCTTTCTCGAACGCCTCGAACAGGTGTTCGGCCAGTTGCGTGAAGGGGTGGATATCTTGCAGGCGCAGCCCTTGCGAGGTTGCAGCCCGCAGATGCTGGCGGCGTTGCAGCAGGTTGGCCTGAGTTCGCGCTTCATTTATGAGGCGGCCTACGTGGACGCCAATGTCGCCTGCTCCAACCGGGGTGATGAGCGGGCGTTCGAACCCCTGCGGGCGCCCGACATCAAGGGCCCGACCTACAGCTATTGGCTCAATACCACTACCGAACCCAACGAAAACCTGGCGGCCTTGATGCTAGGGCGTGGCAATTTCGTGGTGTCCACCTCGCGCGGGCACCTGACCGATGTGGTCCACTTGCCGCCCGGCGGCAGCCTGGTGGTTGTGCTGGACAACGGTACCCGGGCAATCCCGGTACTGGGCCCACCGCAGGTCTGGCCCCCGCCCTCGGCCTGGACGGCCAGCCACAAGTCGCTGCTGGAGCTGAGCGACCGCCTCATCTACCGCATGCCAACCAAATCTCCGGACTATCAACTGGTGCTGATCGCGCCGCGTGCCAGCCTGCCCCTGCGCATGAACGGCATGCTCTGGCTGTTGTTCCCCGGCAGCGTGCTGGCCGCCTGTTGCATCGGCTGGCTGGTGCTGCAGTTGATTCTGCAGCGCCGGTCGATGAGCTCGGAGTTGCAGAACGCGCTGCGCCGAGGCGAGTTGCAGGTGCTGTACCAACCGATCATCGAGCTCGACACCCGGCGCTGTGTCGGCGCCGAAGCCCTGGTGCGCTGGCGCCGCCCTGACGGCACCCTGACCAGCCCGGACCTGTTCATACCCCTGGCCGAAAATACCGGGCAAATCCGCCAGATCACCGATTTTGTCCTGCAACGTGTGCTCGAACAGCTTGGCCAGTTGCTGCGTTCGCACCGCAACCTGTACATCTCGGTGAACCTTGCAGCGTGCGACGTGATGGTCCCTCGTATCGGCCGGGTCGCGGCGCGGTTGCTGGCCCAGCACCGGGTCTCGGCCAGCCAGATCGCTTTCGAGGTCACCGAGCGCGGCCTGATCGACGTGGTGGTAGCCCGTGACAACCTGCAGGCCCTGCGTGCGTTGGGCCATCAGGTGTTGATCGACGATTTCGGCACGGGTTATTGCAGCCTGGCCTATCTGCAGACCTTGCCCGTCGACTGCCTGAAGATCGACAAGGCCTTCATTGATGCCTTGGGGCATGACGCCGCCAGCAGTGGCGTGGCCCCGCACATCATCCGCATGGCGCATGACCTGCACCTGCGAGTGATTGCCGAAGGCATCGAATGCGAAGACCAGGCGGTGCTGCTCTACAGCGAAGGGGTCAACTATGGGCAGGGCTGGTTGTTCGCCCGCCCGTTGAATGCCCGCCAGTTTGCCGAACTGGTCACCCGCGGCCGGCGCGAGGGGGCTGGGCGGCGGGCCAACGATGAGTCCTGAGGCCCGCCCCGCTGGCTACACCGGCAATGCCATGTAGAACTGGGTGCCCTGCCCCGGGCGGGAAAACACGCCCATTCGGCCGCCGTGCAGTTGCACGATCTCCTTGCACAACGCCAGGCCCAGCCCTGCACCGCCCTTCTTGCGCCCCACCTGCACAAAGGGCTCGAAGATACGCCCCTGCTGCCCATAGGCGATGCCCTCGCCGTTGTCCTCGACGCTGATGATCACACGCTCGGCATGGCGCCTTGCGTGCAGGCGTATGCGGCCACCACTGGGGGTATGGCGCACGGCGTTGTGCAGCAGGTTGTCCAGTACCCGGTCGAGCTGGGCGACATCGGCCTGGATGCGAGGTAGCGGCAGCTCCAGTTCCTTGATCAGCTCGATCTGCTTGTGTGCGGCCTGTTCGGCAAAACGCAGCTGCGCGCGCTCCAGCAGCTCATCGATGGCGCAAGGGGCGAGTTCGAGTTTCTGCAAGCCGCTCTGGTAACGAGAGAAGTTCAGCAGGTCGTTGATCAGCTGGGTCAGGCGCTGCATTTCTTCGCCGATGGTTTCGAGCAGGTCGTACTCGCGCGCCTCGGGTGGAAACTTCACCCGCTCACGCAGCAGACCGAACGCCATGTGCATGCCTGTGACCGGCGTGCGCAGTTCGTGCGAGGCACGCAGAACGAACTCGCTGCGCACGCGCTCGAAGGCCCGCTGCTCGGTCACATCGTGCAGCACCATCACCGCGCCCAGAATCGGCCCCTGAGGGTGGCTGACCGGTGTCAGGCTATAGGTCAGCAGGCGGGTTTCTTCATCGACGTCGATGTTCAGGTCGTCTGGCGGGCGATCGAGGCTGCCACCGCGCAGCACTTGGCGCAGTTGCTGCTCCAGCTCCGGGCGCTGCAAGGCTTCGGCCAGAGTGCTGCCAAGGCGGCTGTCGTTCCAGCCCAGCTGGCGTTGGGCCACGGGGTTGAGGTGTTCCAGGCGGCCCTGCCGGTCAATGATCAGCAGGCCATCGTCGATGCTGTCGAGCACGGCCTGCAGGCGTTGCTGGCCGGCCAGCAGCTCATCGACGTTGGTGGCCTGGTGCTTGCGCAAGGCGTCGGCCATCAGCCCGAAGCGACGGGTCAGCTGGTTGAGCTCGCTGGCCTGGGTGACTGGCAGGGTGACGTCGAAGTTGCCCTTGCCGAGTTGGTCGGCCGCTTTGGCCAAGGCTTCGATCGGTTGGCCGAAGCGTCGCGCGATGTTGTGCGCGGTGACAAAGCCCAATACCAGTATCGCCAAGCCCATCAGGCCGAGCACGCCGCTGACCAGCAAGGCGCGATCACGGGTACGTTCTTCACTGCGGGTGATGTGTTCCAGCGCCTGTTTGTGCGAATCGATGAGGTCGGTGCGTAGCTGGTTGAAAGCTGCACCCAGTGGCTCGTCGCTGCCCATGCTGCGCGCAGGTGCTGGGCTGTCGCGGTAGGCCCGGAGGAAGGTCTGGTAATTGCTGCTGGCCTTACTGAAACCGGTGCGTTCACCGCCTTGTTCGAGCCCTTGGTCGAGCAGCGCCTGGAAGTTGTCCTGTAACAGCCGCAGGTTCTGCGGCGCGGTGTTCTCATCGAGTATCAGGGTCAGCTGTTCGCCGAGGTTTTGCCGCAGTTTCAGTCCCACTTCCAGCGCGTGGGTGGTGTCCCGTACCAACTGCTGTTGCACCGTGGCCATCTGCAGCACGCTGACCAGCCCCAGCATCAGGCCCAGCAGGGCCACTGTGACCAGCGCCGAAATGCTGAGGAAAAGCCGCGTGCGCAGCTTCATCTGCCACTTCATAGGTTGTACTGCTTGCGTTTGCGATACAGGGTCGAGGCATCGATGCCCAGGGTCTTGGCGGCCTGGTCGAGGGTATCGCTGGCGGCCAGCACGGCGCCGATGTGCGCGCGCTCCAGCTCATCCAGGCTCAATGCCGCGCCCACGCGGGGCGCGTTGCCTGTCGGTTGTTCGCCCATGCCCAGGTGGCTGATCTCCACGCGTTCCTGCGGGCAGATGATGCTGGCGCGCTCCACGACGTTGCGCAGTTCACGAATGTTGCCGGGCCAGCGGTAGTTGAGCAGGGCAGCCCTGGCCTCATCGCTGAAACCACGGGCCGGCCTGGAGTATTCCTTGACGAAGCGGGCCAGGAAACGATCGGCCAGGGTCAGGATGTCTTCGCTGCGTTCGCGCAGGGGCGGCAGGTGCAAGGTGATGACGTTGAGGCGGTACAGCAGGTCTTCGCGGAAGCGGCTTTCGCGCACCATCTCTTCAAGGTTGAGGTTGGTGGCGGCGAGAATGCGCACATCGGCCCGGCGGGTGACCGGGTCGCCGACACGCTCGTACTCCTTGTCCTGGATGAAGCGCAGCAACTTTGGCTGCAAGGTCAGCGGGAAGTCGCCGATTTCATCGAGGAAGAGCGTGCCCCCGTCGGCCTGGCTGACGCGGCCAAGGGTGCTCTCGCTGGCGCCGGTGAAGGCGCCGCGGGTATGGCCGAACAGCTCGCTTTCCATGAGCTCGGCATTCAGCGACGGGCAGTTGATGGTGACGCAGGCTTTGCGCGCTCGCTTGCTCCAGCCATGAATGGCACGGGCCAGTTCACCCTTGCCGGTGCCGGACTCGCCCAGGATGAGGATGTTGGCGTCGGTGGTGGCCACCTGACGCGCGGTTTCCAGCACCGCCATCATGGCCGGGCTGTGCGAGTCGAGGCCGTCCTTGGGCTTGCGCACCTCGCCTTCAAGGGCTTCGAGGCGCGCCGACAGTTGGCGCACTTCCAGCTGCTTGGCAGTCGCCAGGCGCAGTTGATCGGGGCTGCAGGGTTTGACCAGATAGTCGGCGGCACCGGCCTGGATGGCATCCACCGCCGTGTCGATCGCCGAATGCGCGGTCACGATCACCACCCGCATCCACGGGGCTTGGATACGCATCTGGGCCAGCACGTCGAGGCCGTTGTCCTCGCCCAGGCGCAGGTCGAGGAAGCACAGGTCGAACACCTGGCGTTGCAGCAGGGTATCGGCCTGCGCGGCGCTGTTGGCGGTGGCCACGCTATAGCCTTCGTCTTCGAGGCAGTAGCGGAAGGTGCGCAGGATCGCGGACTCGTCATCCACCAGCAGAATGCGGCCTTGCTTGTCCTGGGCTGATTCCATTTCCTGCGCTCCTTAGGATAGATCTTCAATTAGTGTGGGAAAAATCGGGCAAGTTGCATGGTCAATTCTGAAGGATTCTGTCCTTTGCATGCTAGCCAGTGGCCAAACAATGCCCTTGAGCCGCGATATCTCGATGATTTGCTTAGAGGTGCGCGATGGCACATTGGTTGCGACTATTTTCTGTTTTTGCCAACAAAGGAGGCACAGCCATGCCCTTTTTCCCACGACTGGCCGTGTTGGCGGCCACTTTGCTGCCGGTTATGAACCCGGCATTCGCTGACCCTGTGCAGGACGCCCGCCTGGAGGGCTCACTGCAAACCGCCCTGTCGCTCAACCGCATGCTCAACCCCTTTCGTATCGATGTGGTGGTAGACGGCAAGCAGGCGCGGCTATCGGGTGAGGTCGAAAACACTGTCGAGCGCCAGTTGGCCGAGCATGTCGCCTTGGCCACCCGCGGCATCGAACAGGTCGACAACCAGTTGCAGGTCAATGCTCAACTGGTGGAACGCCCGCTCGAGCTGCGGGCCTATGCCCAGCGGCTGGAGGACGCAACGTTGGCGGCGGTGATACGTGCACGGCTGCTGTGGAGCCGCACCACCGAGAAGGCGCCTATAGAAGTGCAAAGCAGCGAAGGCGTAGTGACCCTGCGCGGCAGGGTCGACAGCACAGAGGCCAAGGAGTTGGCCGGCGTAGTGGCGCGCACCACCGACGGTGTGCACCTGGTCAACAACCTGGTCAGCCTGGACACCGCCGCCATGGCCAAGGCGCGCGACAACCCGGTAGGCGCGCCGACCGGGCCGCAGCCTAGCGACAGCTGGATCGTCGACAAGATCCAGAACAGCTTCCGTTTCAGCCGCAACCTCGATGGCCTGAACCTCAAGGTCGCCAGCGAGGAGGGCCTGGTGCGGCTGTCGGGCGAAGTGGTCAGCAGCGAGCAGAAGACCATTGCTGTCGAGATTGCCCGGCAGATCATCGGCGTGCGCGGTGTGGACGCCGATCTGCTCAAGGTGGCGACCAAGGTCGAGGGCTGATCGTGCAATTCGCACGACGCCCCAGGGGCCATCGTGCAGGATACGTCCTTCGGTGCAATGTGTGATTGTTTTAAGTGTTTGATTTAAAAGGATTTTTTATTGATGCAAAGGCTGGCATGCAGGCTGCAATTACCTGTTCAGGTTTGAACAACAATTACAGCAGGAGGAGCCGGCATGAACCGCCAATCCGTCAACCGCTCGCAGAACGTCGCACTGCCTTTGCGCCAGTTCCTGTTACTGGGGATGGCGCTGCTGCTGACCTTGGCCGCTGGCCTCTTCTACTACAGCTGGCAGACCGCGCGTCTGGCGGAGCAAGTGGCGGCACAGACCGCGCTTCTGACGCAGATTCAGGCAACCCGTGCCACCAGCCTCGTGAAGGCGGCCGACCCGCTGCCATCGAGCAATGCCACCGCTTCACCGGCCACCTTGGAAAACGTCGTACCACAGGATCGCTGGGTGTTCTGAGCCTGTGCTGTACCCCAAAGCCGGATTGATTTCAAAAAAGAAAGGAGAACCACCATGCTGAGTTGGGCTATCACTTTCCTCATCATCGCCATTGTCGCCGCCGTACTGGGCTTCGGTGGTATCGCTGGCGCCGCCACGGGTATCGCGAAGATCCTGTTCATCGTCTTCCTGGTCCTGTTCGTAGCCTCCTTCTTCTTTGGACGTGGTCGAGGTTGAAGATGCGCAGGAAGCTTTGCACAGCCCTGGCTGCCGCCTGCTTGCTGGGCGGCAGTGCAGCGGCGATGGCGGCCAATGACGGCCAGGTCCGGGTCGATCAGTTGCTCGGCTCGGACCCTGAATACCGGGAAACCTGGCAGGACACGATCAAGGGCGAGGAGCGCTTGCCCGATTGGGTAGTCAACCTCACCGGCAGTGCCCAGGAGCAGATGTCGGCAGTCACCGAGGACGGCGACCAGTACCTGGTCGGGCCCTTGTGTGAAACGGCGCAAAACTGCACCTACAAGCGTCTGATCGTGGCGTTTAGCTGGGACAAGGACCAAGCCTACGGGATGCTCGTAGAGGTGCCCGAAGGCTTGCCGAGCGACAAGTCGCCTACCCGTCATGCGCAATACCGCTTTATTGGCGAACCGGATGATGGCATGCAGGCGATGTTGCGCGAGCAACTCAAGCGTGACCCGAAGTGGTACTGAGCTTTTATAAGCCGTTACCGATGAACGGTTATGCACTGTCACGTAATAGAAGCTGAACCTTTTTATATTTCAGCCTTCTATGATGCGCCGCCCCGAGGAGGGGCAGCACATGACCAAGGGGCCGGGCTGTTCTGACTGTTGCAGGGTCGGAGTGGCCTAGGGGTACAGGGAGTACCTCCAGCAATGGGCCGGGTCAGGAGAGGCGGAATCGGAAGCCTCAGGTCGGTGGTGTCATCAGGGATACCAGGTGCCGACCTGACTTCCGAGGAGCCAACGAGGAACCGTTAAGGCAATCAGGCAAATTACCCTTCTTGCGTGTTTTTCCCTCAAAGACACATTTTGTCTCGACCGTACATCAACTTTTTTTCGCCCGCCAGGGTCCCTTCGCAAGTGGCATTTCGGCCATTCGGATTGTCGAACAAGCCATCTACCCCTCTCCGAACACGCTGCCAAATCTGCCTAAAAATGGCGCTTTGGTCTTGTTCGGGATTCCGAACGTTATAAATCAAGCACTTGCGCCATGCCATTTTTAGCGTAAATCATTATGCAGTATCGGCATGGGGTATGCGTTTCAGGCATTAGATTTCCCCCTTCCCCATCGCAATAGTTGCCGCCTTTTCGCTGGCCCGAGCGCCCAGTCGCTCGCTCGCGGTGTCCTTACATGAGGCCACCGGACGGAAGCTTTTCGCTCACCGTGACGTTGCCAACGGCTCTGTTACGCGCGTTTTCGTCCGGCGCCCATGACCACTAGAACAAAGGGTAAAGACATGAAGAAGGCAAAACTGAGCCTCGCCTGGCAGATCGTGATCGGTCTGGTCCTGGGCGTTGCAATCGGCGCGCTACTGAATCATTTCAGTGCGGAAAAGGCATGGTGGATCAGCAACGTCCTCCAGCCCGCTGGTGACATCTTCATTCGCCTGATCAAGATGATCGTCGTCCCGATCGTGATCTCGTCGCTGATCGTGGGCATCGCCGGAGTTGGCGACGCGAAGAAACTGGGCAGCATCGGCCTCAAGACCATCGTCTACTTCGAGGTGGTGACCACCATCGCCATCGTCGTCGGCCTGGTGTTGGCCAACCTGTTCCACCCGGGCGCCGGCATCGACATGAGCACCCTGGGTACCGTGGACATCTCCAAGTACCAGGCCACTGCGGCCGAAGTGCAGCATGAGCATGCATTCATCGAAACCCTGCTCAACCTGATCCCGTCGAACATCTTCGCGGCGCTGATGCGTGGCGAAATGCTGCCGATCATCTTCTTCTCGGTGATGTTCGGCCTGGGCCTATCGAGCCTTCAGGCAGAGCTGCGCGACCCGCTGGTGCGTACCTTCCAGGCCGTGTCGGAGACCATGTTCAAGGTCACCCACATGATCATGAACTACGCCCCGATCGGCGTGTTCGCCCTGATCGCCGTCACCGTCGCCAACTTCGGCTTCAGCTCGCTGCTGCCGCTGGCCAAGCTGGTGCTGCTGGTGTACTTCGCCATCGCCTTCTTCGCCTTCATGGTGCTGGGCCTGGTGGCACGCGTGTTTGGCTTCTCGGTGATCAAGATCATGCGCATCATGAAAGATGAGCTGATCCTGGCCTACTCCACCTCCAGCTCCGAAACCGTGCTGCCGCGGGTGATCGAGAAGATGGAGAAGTACGGCGCGCCGAAGTCGATCTGCTCGTTCGTGGTGCCGACCGGCTATTCGTTCAACCTCGACGGTTCGACCCTGTACCAGAGCATCGCGGCAATCTTCATCGCCCAGCTGTACGGCATCGACCTGTCGTGGAGCCAGCAGCTGCTGCTGGTGCTGACCCTGATGGTCACCTCCAAGGGTATTGCCGGCGTACCGGGCGTATCGTTCGTGGTGTTGCTGGCGACCCTGGGCAGCGTGGGCATCCCGCTGGAAGGCCTGGCCTTCATCGCCGGTGTCGACCGCATCATGGACATGGCCCGTACCGCGCTGAACGTGGTCGGCAACGCCCTGGCCGCGCTGGTCATCGCACGCTGGGAAGGCATGTACGACGCTGCCAAGGGCGAGCAGTACTATGCCTCGCTGATGGCCGACAAGCAGGAAGCTGTGGTGGTTGGCGAAGCCGCCAAGCGCTGAAGCTGATGCGTTGAACAAAAAGCCCCGACTTGTCGGGGCTTTTTGTTGTGTGGGGGATTGTGGGGGGCGCGTTGCGCCCCTTTCTAGGGACTGCGTCTTGTGTGGGCGCCTGCAATCTCCGTTATCATTCGGGCACATTTCAGGGGGAACAATCGGATGCTCAACGGCCTTTGGCTCGGCTTTTTCCTGGTGGCGGCCGTCTCCGCCCTGGCCCAGTGGCTGATCGGCGGCAACGCCGGCATCTTCGCCGCCATGGTCGAGAGCATCTTCGCCATGGCCAAGCTGTCGGTGGAGGTGATGGTCCTGTTGTTCGGTACCCTGACCCTGTGGCTGGGCTTTCTGAAAATCGCCGAGAAGGCCGGTATCGTCGAGTGGCTGGCCAAGGTCCTCGGCCCTCTGTTTGCCAGGCTGATGCCTGAGGTACCGCCGGGGCACCCGGCCCTGGGCCTGATCACCATGAACTTCGCGGCCAACGGCCTGGGGCTGGACAACGCGGCCACGCCGATTGGCCTTAAGGCCATGCGCGCGCTGCAGGAGCTGAACCCCAGCAGCAGCACCGCAAGCAACGCACAGATCCTGTTCCTGGTACTCAATGCGTCGTCGCTGACCCTGTTGCCGGTGACCATCTTCATGTACCGCGCGCAGCAAGGCGCGACCGACCCGACGCTGGTATTTTTGCCGATCCTGCTGGCTACCAGCGTGTCGACCCTGGTGGGCCTGCTGTCGGTGGCGGTGATGCAGCGCCTGCGCCTGTGGGATCCGGTGGTGCTGGCCTACCTGATCCCCGGTGCGTTGCTGTTGGGCTGCTTCATGGCCTTTCTCGGCACCTTGTCGGCCGCTGCGCTGGCGGGCCTGTCGTCTATCCTTGGCAACCTCACGCTGTTCGGTGTGATCATCCTGTTCCTGGTGATTGGTGCGCTGAAGCGGGTCAAGGTGTACGAAGCCTTTGTCGAAGGCGCCAAGGAAGGCTTTGATGTGGCCAAGAGCCTGCTTCCCTACCTGGTGGCCATGCTCGTAGCAGTCGGCGTACTGCGCGCTTCGGGCGCGCTGGAGCTGGCGTTGGACGGCATTCGCCATGCGGTGAACTGGATGGGCATGGATACCCGCTTCGTCGAAGGCCTGCCCACCGCGCTGGTCAAGCCATTCTCGGGCAGTGCGGCGCGGGCCATGTTGATCGAGACCATGCAGACCCACGGTGTGGACAGCTTCCCGGCACTGGTCGCGGCGACCGTTCAGGGCAGTACCGAGACCACCTTCTATGTGCTGGCGGTGTACTTCGGTGCCGTGGGCATCCAGCGGGTACGCCACGCGGTCGGTTGCGCCCTGCTGGCCGAATTTTCCGGCGTGGTCGCGGCGATCTTGGTCTGCTACTGGTTCTTCGGCTGAGCCTGGACCTGAGCTTGGGCCTGCGTGGCCTGGGCGACGGTCCAGCTGACCACCTGCCCGACCAGTTGGTCGCTGGCGCCGCCGAAGCCTGCCACCACTGCCGAAACCTCCTTGGCGGCCAGCGGTTGGCGGATCTCGAAGCGTTTGCTGGCGAGGATACGCTGACTGCGCCCTTGGACCAGACGCGCATCGTAGCGAATCACCACCTCCACTGCCCCGTCCGGGCGGTACTCACTCTGAAACGCCTGCAGCTCGCCGGCCAGCTCGTAGTCGGCCTGCAGGTTGCTGTCATCGGCGCTAAGGCGTTGAACCTGGCCGTCACGCTGGAAGCCATCGAGCAGGCGGTTGCGTAGCAGTACTGGCGCGGCGTCGCTCCAGCGTGCGCCCTTGTAGCTGCTGACCACGTCTCCCTGTGGGATCACCGCGATCCGTGGGCCGGCCAGTACTTCGCTGGCCAGCGGTTTGTTAAGCCGCAGCGACCAGTCCAGCGGCGCGGCAACGCGGCTGGGTTGGTTCACCGGCAGGCGATACAGGTCCACGGGTTCGCTTTGCGGCAGGATCGAGCAGGCACTGGCCAGGCTCACCGCGGCCGCCAGGGCCAACAGGCGCAGCGATGCTTTCATGGCTGGAACTCCTTGTTGTTGTCGCGTCCGAGCAGGTAGCCGCTCGGGTCGGCCTCCAGCTGCCGGGAAATGCCCTTGAGTGCGTTGAGGGTTTCGCGCAGCTCGCGGATGGCGGGGGTTAGCTGGTTCAGGCCCTGGGCACCGTCACCGATGGCCTCGCTGTTGTTCTTGAGCAGCGCATTGATGGTCGCCGTGCTTTCGGCCAGCGACTGCATGGCCTGCTCGGCGCTGCCGATGGCCTGTTTGCCCTCGCTGCCGAGCAGGCTGTTGGCGTTGCGCATCAGCGCCTGGGTTTCGGCCAGGGTGGCGCTGGCCTGTTTGCCGACCTGCACCAGCTGCGTGATGGCCTCGGCAATACTGCCGTGCTGGCCGGCGAAGGCACCGGTGGTCTTGTCGAGATTGGCCAGGGTGCTGCTGAGGTGGCCGATGTTGTCTTCCGAGAACATCAGGTTGGCGTTGTGCAGCAGCAGGTTGATGTTGGTCACCAAGTCGCTGCTGTCGTTGAGCAGGCGCGAGATTGGCGAAGGCGAGGCGATGATCACCGGCAGCTTGCCATCCTTGCCCTTGAGCTCGGGGCTATGCGGCGTGCCGCCGCTGAGCTGGATGAACGCGTTGCCGGTGACCCCGGCCAGGGTCAGCTTGGCCTGGGTATCCTCCTTGACCGGCGTGTCGCCGCTCAGCCGTACCCGGGCCAGCACGCGGCGAGGGTCCTTCGGGTCCAGGCGCAGGGTCGACACGTCGCCCACCTTGATGCCGTTGTACTGCACCGGGCTGCCGCGGGACAGGCCCGAGACGGCTTCGTTGAACACCACTTCGTAATCCTTGAAGGCATCGTCGACACTGGACTTGGTCAGCCACAGGCCAAACAGCATGGCACCGGCCACCACCAGGACGGTGACCAGGCCGATGAGGACGTGATGTGCTCGGGTTTCCATCGTTCAGCGCTCCTGGCCCGGGCGGGCGGCGGCCTGTTCGGCTGCGCGCCCGCGTGGGCCGTGAAAGTATTCTTGAATCCAGGCGTCGTCGGCTTGCTCGACCTCGGCCAGGGGGCCGGCCACCAGGACCTTTTTCTGCGACAGCACCGCCACCCGGTCAGTGATGGTGTAGAGGGTGTCCAGGTCGTGGGTGATGAGAAACACCGACAGGCCGAGTGCGTCGCGCAGGGTCAGGATCAACTGGTCGAACGCGGCGGCGCCGATCGGGTCGAGGCCTGCGGTGGGCTCGTCGAGGAACAGGATGTCCGGGTCCAGTGCCAGGGCACGCGCCAGCGCTGCGCGTTTGATCATGCCGCCGGATAGCGAGGCGGGGTATTTGTCGGCAGCCGAGATGGGCAGGCCGGCCAGGGCCAGCTTGACCCCGGCCAGGTGCTCGGCGTCGGCGCGGGACAAGCCGGCGTGTTCGATCAGCGGCAAGGCGACGTTTTCGGTGATGGTCAGCGACGAGAACAGCGCGCCCTTCTGGAACAGCACGCCGAAGCGTCGCTCGACCAACGAACGCTGTTCTTCACGCAACTCGGCCAGGTCCTGGCCAAATACCTTGATCTGCCCCTCGTTAGGCCGTCGCAGGCCGATGATGCTGCGCAACAGCACCGATTTGCCGCTACCCGAGCCACCGACCACGGCAAGGATCTCGCCCCGGTACAGGTCCAGGTCGAGGTTTTCATGCACGCTCTGGCTGCCGAAGCGGTTACAGATGCCCCGTGCCTCGATCACGGTTTCCCGGCCACTCACCAGCCCATCTCCATGAAGAACAGTGCCGCCACCGCATCCAGCACGATGACCACGAAAATCGACTGCACCACTGCCGAGGTGGTGTGGGCGCCCACGGACTCCGCGCTGCCGCTGACCTTGAAGCCTTCCAGGCAGCCGATGGCGGCGATCAGGAAGGCAAAAAACGGTGCTTTGGCCAGGCCGACGAGGAAGTGCTGCACACCGATGTCGGTCTGCAGCAGCGACAGGAACATGGCGGGTGAGATATCCAGCGACAGGGCACACACCACCGCGCCGCCGACGATGCCGCAGATCATCGCGAGGAAGGTCAGCAGCGGCAACGAAATCAATAGTGCCAATACCCGTGGCACCACCAGCAGCTCCATGGGGTTGAGGCCCAGGGTGCGGATGGCGTCGATTTCTTCGTTGGCCTTCATCGAGCCGATCTGCGCGGTGAAGGCACTGGCCGTGCGGCCGGCCATGAGGATGGCGGTCAACAGCACGGCAAACTCACGCAAGAACGAGAACGCCACCAGGTCGACGGTGAAGAGGGTCGCGCCGAACGCGGCCAGCACCGTTGCGCCCAGAAACGCCACCACCGCGCCCACCAGAAAGGTCAGCAAGGCGACGATGGGCGCAGCATCCAGGCCGGTCTGTTCGATGTGCGCCACGACCGGCGTAAGCCGCCAGCGGTGGGGCTGGAAGGCCCGGCGCAGCAAGGTTTCGAGAATCAGGCCGACGAAGCCGAGCAACTGCCGGGTGTCTTGCCAGACGGTGCTGACGGCACGGCCGATACGCTCGAGCAGCAACAGCAGCACCGGGCGTTCGGCCTCCTTGACCGGAATGCAGTAGTCCTGCACCGAGCAGTACACGGTCTTGAGCAGGGCACGGCTGGCGTCGGGCAGGCCATCGGTGCAGTGCGACAGGCGTTCGGCGCCGAGCAGTTCGGCCAGCAGCGAGGCGCCGGCGGTGTCGAGGCGGCCCAGTTGGCTGAGGTCGGCAACGGCGTCGTTGCTGCATAGCGTGCGCAGGCGTTCGCTGTCGCGCTTGAGGCTGGCATAGTGGGCCAGGGTCCAGTCACCGGTAATACGCAGGCAGGGCGGTTGGTGGCTGGTGTCCAAGGTGGCGCTGGGGGGTGTCATAGGCTCCATGCAACTGACTCGGCGCTAAGGCTTAGGGGCTGATCATAGCGCAGAGGGCATGGGGCGGTTTATTGATTGTGTGCTCAAACCAGGAAGCTATGAGCTCGGCGCATCGTCGAGCACTTTGAACCGCAGCACCCCGATCACCTGGCCGTCCTCGGTCAGCACCCTCACCTGCCATTTACCGACCGGGTTAGGCGGGAAGTTCTGCTTGTGGGTCCAGGCCCGGTAGCCTTCCTTGCGCCCGCCATGAATATCTAGCGCAATCCGGTCTACTTCCTTGCCGTCTTTTTGCCACACGTGGTAAATGCGCTCGTTCAGGCCCCGGGGTGCGTTGACCGAGGTGTACGCATACAGCCCGCTGGTCTTGATGCGGCTGGCGGCAATCTCGTCCAGTGACTCGCCGGGCTGGCGATTGAGCACTTCGGTGCTGACGGCCACTTCGGTCATCCACAACGTCGCCGGTGGTACCCACGAGCGCAGCAACCACCCCCCGCCGCCCACCGACAGGGTCACCAGAACCAGCGCCACGCCGCGCCGCCAGGTATTGACCGGGAAGCTGCTGGCCAGGCTCGGGAACGACAGGGCCATGGCAATGATCAACGCCAGCTTGAAGCTTTGCGCGGTGGTCAGGTGAAGAATGATCGGCAGCGCGGTGAGCAGCGCCGCGAACAAGGTCAGCGTGTGCAGCGCGAGGAACAGCCAGCGCCGCGGCGCCAACCACTTGTAGTACAGCGGGTCGACGATCGAGATCAGCCCGGCGGCGGCGAGCAGGCCGGTGAATACCAGTTGGCCGCTGTTCCAGGTGGTGGTGATGAAGAAGAACGGCAGGACGAAGAACAGTGTTTCCTGGTGGATCATCTGCGTCGCGTAGCGCAGCAACGGTTGCGGGATCTCTCGGTTGAAGGTGCGGGCGAACAGGCCGGTGAGGGTGTTTTCCAGCATCAGCCAGACCCAGCTGACCAGCATCAGGATCGCCACCCAGCTGGCCAGGCCGGCCTGGCGGTCGACCAGGATGAAGCTGCCGATGCCGGAGAGGAAGCCTCCGAGCGCGATGATGCCGGGGTAGCGTTTAAGCAGTTCGATGACGCGCTGGACGATGCGGGGAATTGGGGGCATGGGTCTACAACAGGGAGAGATAGGGTGGCTGTGCCGGCCTCTTTTCGGGCAACCCCGTGAAGAGGCCGGTACTGGCTAAAGGATACCGCCGAATCACCCTTTGCGTGTAGCACCGCTCGGTGGTTGCGGGGTATGCCGGCGCCAACGCAGCAACCCGGCCGCCAGGATCAGCCCCAGCAGCAAGGCGAGCAACCCGTACAGCTCGTCATAACCCAGCAGGGGCTTCTCGATGCGCAGGTAGCCCTGGTCCTTGAGCAGTGCCTGCAACGCTTCGTTGGCCTGGACCAGGCTGACCTGCCGCAACTTTCGCACCGGGTTGGCAAAGCGCCCGTCGTTGTAGTCGTTCAACGCCCCCCAGTAGTAGTCGGCCAAGGCGCTGTTGCCCTGGGTGCTCCAGCTTTCCCGGGCCATGCTGGCGCCCTTGATGCGGGCGAAGGTATCCGGGTCGAGGCCTTCCTTGCGCAGGTGGTCGAACAACCCCTGCATCACCTTGACCGCCTGGTCGACGTCGTCGCGTTCCAGGTCGGCGTTGAGGCTGAGCATGCCGCTGTCACCGAAGCTCTCGCGCTGTACCGACGGCCCGTAGGACAAGCCATTGCGCAGGCGCAGCTGGTCGTACAGCGCCCAATCCAGGTAGCGCGACAGCAGGTCGAGGGTCGGCTGATGGTCGTTGTCCAGCACCGGCTCGATGAACAGCCAGTGCAGCTTGACGCTGTCGCCCAGCCAGCCGCGGGTCAGGTCGCGGCGTTGCTCGGCCTGCTGGCTGATGCTTTCAAGGTTGCGGCGCTCTTCCGGCTCGGTGGCTGGCAGCTCGCCAAAGGTGCGCTCCAGGTACGCCGGCAGCAGGCGGTCGAGGCCGCCGACCATGATCAGGGTCATGTTGTTGGCCGCGTACCAGCGGTCGCGCAAGGCCTGCACCTGCTCCAGGGTCATGTCGTCGATGTTCGAGCGCTCGGCACACTTGAGGCCCAGTTCGGTCGCCAGTTGGTCACTGGCGGGGTGGCCGATGTCCTGGCGGTCCAGCCAGCGTTGCAGGTGGCCATAGTGGCCGCCGTCCTCGCGCTCGATGATCCTTTTCGCCGTGGCCAGGGCCTTGGCGTCGATAGGGGTGTCGCGGATCACCGCCAGCAGCAGGTCGAGCACTTTACGCTGGTTACGCGCAGGTGCCTCGATCACGAACGTGGTGTCGGCGCTGCTGGTATAGGCGTTCCACTCGCCACCCAAGGCTTGCAGGCGCTCTTCCAGTCCGCCCTCGCCGGTTTCGTCGATACCGCTGAACAGCAGGTGCTCGAGCAGGTGTGGCAGCTCCTTCTGCTCACAGTCGAAGTCATCCAGGCCAACCCCGACCACCAGGCGGATGGCCACGTGGTCACGTTCATAGCCGTCCTTGAGGATGACCTGCAGACCGTTGGGCAACAGGTACCCCTCTACCCGCGAGCGGTCGAGGGCCAGGGTGGGCAGGCTGCAGATCAGCAGGCAAACGAACATCAGGCAACGCATGGGCGAGCTTGGCTCTCCTGGTAGGCGAAATCACGGCAAGCGGGCTTCGTCCGGCACAGTGTCGAGCATCAGCCCGCCGGTGTCCGAGCCGCCTAGTACCACATAGGCACTGCTGCAGAACAAAGAGTTCAACCGCTTCATGTCGGCAATCAGCTCCAAGTGTAGCGAACTGGTCTCGATACTTTGCAACACCTTGCGTTGCAGGCGGCTGACATGCGCGTGGGCAAGGCGCCTTTCCTGCGCACGGAAACGGCGTTTCTCGCGCAGCAGCAACTGCGCGCTCTCGGGGTCTGCGCTGAGAAACACCGACAGGCCGAGGCGCAGGTTCGACAACAGCTGTTCTTGCAGGCCGGTCAGTTCCTCCAGGCCGACCTGGGAAAACGCCCGGCGTTGGCTGGTTTTCTGCTGCTGGACCTTGCGCAGCATGCGCTCGACCAGGTCGCAGGCCAGCTTGAGGTTGATCGCCAGTTCGATGATTTCGGCCCAGCGCCGGTTGTCGCGCTCGCTGAGGTCCTCCCGCGTCATTTGCGCCAGGTACAGTTTGATGGCGCTGTACAAGGCCTCGGCGTCCTCGCCCAAGGCACGCACCTGCTGTGGCAGGGCTGCTTGGGTGCCGCGCAGGGCGCCGAGCATGGCTTCGAGCAGGCTGTCGACAATATCGCCCAGGCGCAGGGTCTCGCGGGCGGCATTGGCCAGTGCCAGGCTGGGGGTGTCGAGCGCCGAGGCATCGAGGTGGCGCGGGCGCACTTGGCCGTTGCCGTTTTCGCGTTCGGGCAGCAAGCTGTTGCACAGCCGGCCCATAGGTTTGACGGTGGGCAGCATGATCAGGCAGCGCAAGGTGTTGTAGAGCAGGTGGAAGCCGATCACTAGCTCCTGAGGGCTGAAGCTCAGTGTGTCCATCCACGTCACCAGTGGGTGCAGCACCGGAATGATCAGCACCAGGCCGATCAGCTTGTACAGCAAGCTGCCCAGAGCCACACGCCGCCCGGCGGCGTTCTGCATGCTGGTGCTGATGAATGCGAGCAAGCCGCTACCGATGTTGGCACCGACCACCAGGCCGATGGCCACCGGCAGGCTGATCAGTTCGGCGCCGGCCAGCGTCGCGGTGAGCAGCACGGCCGCCAGGCTGGAATAGGAAATCATGGCAAACAGCGCGCCGACCAGGGCATCGAGCAAGATGTCGCCGGTCAGCGAGGCGAACAGCACTTTCACCCCCTGGGCATGGGTGATGGGTGCAGCGGCCTGCACGATCAGCTCCAGGGCCAGGATGATCAAGCCAAGCCCGATCCCTACCCGGCCCAATTGGCCGACCCGGGTCTGCTTGCGGGAAAGGAAGAAGATCACCCCCAGAAAAATCAGCAGCGGTGACAGCCACGACAGGTCGAAGGTCAGCACCCTGGCCATGAGCGCGGTGCCGACATCGGCGCCGAGCATGATCGCCAGGGCTGGCGTCATGGCCATCAGGCCCTGGCCGACGAAGGATGTGACCAGCATGGCGGTGGCGTTGCTGCTCTGCACCATAGCGGTGACGAGGATCCCGGCGATGAACGCCAGGGGGCGCTTGTTCATGTTCTGGCTGATGATGCGGCGCAGGTCGGACCCGAATACCCGCAGGATGCCAGTACGCACGATATGTGTACCCCAGACCAATAGCGTCACGGCCGAGAGCAGGTTGAGCAGGGTCAGCATGGCGAAGCCCCCTGTTGCCGATGGCCCATGCGGGCCAAGAAGTGGAGCGTGGGCGCTTGAGAAATTTCAGTGCCCACTCAAAGCTTTAGTTGTTTTGCGCAGCTGTTGCCAGCTTCGCATGGCTGTCACTCATTTGAAACACACCGCGCATGAATGATTGCCCTGTATTTCTGTGGCCGCATAAACGAAAAAGAGCCCCGAAGGGCCCTTTTCTGCAAAACGCTTCCTGGGTTTATTGACCCGGAATGTCCTTGCGCAGTTTCACCGGATCATTCTCTTTGCCATCCTTGCGCGACAAGGCAGTGCGCATACGGATGTTGATCGCTTCCACCGCCAGCGAGAACGCCATGGCGAAGTAGACGTAGCCTTTTGGCACATGCACGTCGAACGATTCGGCGATCAGTACGGTACCGACCACGATCAGGAACGACAGCGCGAGCATCTTCAGCGAAGGGTGCTTGTCGATGAAGTTGCTGATGGCACCAGCGCACAGCATCATCACCAGCACGGCGACGACGATGGCGGCGATCATCACCGGCACATGGGACACCATGCCCACTGCGGTGATCACCGAGTCCAGCGAGAACACGATGTCGATGATGGCGATCTGGATGATGGTGTAGAAGAACTTGCCGCCCGCGCCTTTGGGCTCGTCGCTGCTTTCGTCTTCGCCTTCCAGGCCGTGGTAGATCTCCTGCGAGCTCTTCCACAGCAGGAACAGGCCACCGAAGAACAGGATCAGGTCGCGCCCGGAGATGCCATGGCCGAAGACCTCGAACAGGTCGGCAGTCAGGCGCATGACCCAGGTGATCGACAGCAGCAAGAGGATGCGCGTGACCATGGCCAGGGCCAGGCCGAAGATCCGGGTACGTGGCTGCATGTGCTTGGGCATGCGGCTGACCAGGATCGAGATCATGATGATGTTGTCGATCCCGAGCACGATCTCAAGCGCGGTGAGGGTGAAAAAGGCAACCCAGATTTCCGGGCTGGTCAGCCATTCCATGTGTATTCCTTCGAGCGATAAAGGCGACGCGCCCGGACAAGGGGCGCGTCGCGGTAGGGTAATACGTGTTTATTAAAGACTACTGAACAGCGGGAAAATGCCCATCAGCAATGCGGCGAGCATTATGCACAGGCACACCAGAACTGCCCACTTCAAGGTGAAGCGCTGGTGGTCGCCGAATTCGATGCCGGCCAGGGCCACCAGCAGGTAGGTGGAGGGTACCAGGGGGCTGAGCAGGTGTACCGGCTGGCCGACGATCGACGCACGGGCCATCTCGACCGGGCTGATGCCATAGTGGCTCGCCGCTTCGGCAAGCACCGGCAACACGCCGTAGTAGAAGGCGTCGTTGGACATGAAGAAGGTGAACGGCATGCTCACGATCGCAGTGATCACCGCCAGGTACGGACCCATTGCATCGGGGATGACCGCCAGCAGGCTCTTGGACATGGCATCGACCATGCCGGTGCCCGACAGGATGCCGGTGAAGATACCTGCGGCGAAGATCAGCCCGGTGACGGCCAGCACGCTGCCGGCATGGGCGGCAATGCGATCTTTCTGCTGTTGCAGGCAGGGGTAGTTGACGATCATGGCGATGCTGAAGGCGATCATGAACAGCACCGGCAGTGGCAGTACGCCTGCGATCAGGGCAACCATCAGGGCTGCGGTCAGGGCGCCGTTGAAGTACAGGAGCTTGGGGCGACGCGCATCCGGGTACTGCGAAACGGTGATTTCGCTGTGGTCGATGTCGTCGGTCGGCAGGTGCAGTTCACCCAGACGAGCGCGCTCGCGTTTGCCGTACATATAGGCAATGGCCAGGATCGCCAGCACGCCGAACAGCATCGCCGGGATCATCGGCACGAAAATGTCCGATGGGTCCACGTGCAGGGCGCTGGCGGCGCGGGCGGTCGGGCCACCCCACGGGGTCATGTTCATCACACCGCCGGCGAGAATGATCAGCCCGGCCATGATCCGCGGGCTCATGCCCAAGCGGCTGTACATCGGCAACATGGCGGCGCAGCAGATCATGTAGGTGGTGGCGCCGTCACCGTCGAGCGAGACCACCAGGGCCAGCACGGCGGTGCCCACCGAGACTTTTAGCGGGTCACCTTTGACCAGCTTGAGGATCTTGCGCACGGCCGGGTCGAACAGGCCAGAGTCGATCATCAGGGCGAAATAGAGAATGGCGAACATCAACATCACGCCGGTGGGCGCGAGTTTGCTGATGCCTTCGAGCATCATCGGGCCGATCTTGGCGGAAAAACCACCGAACAGGGCGAACAGGATCGGTACCAGGATCAGCGCGATCAAGGCCGACAGGCGCTTGGTCATGATCAGGTACATGAAGGTGATGACCATGGCAAAGCCGAGGAAGGTCAGCATGGCAATACTCCAGGCGTGGCGCGGCGAAAGGACAGTCGATTCGGGCGGATCAGCGCGTCGGGCGCTGCGCAGGGAGCTTGCGAAGGGGCACTACGAGAAGGCGGGCACAGGAATACATCAGAATCACCATTGTTGTTGTTGATTGGGCCGGGCGCGGAAAATTCCGGATGCCCTGGCTGACCGGTCTTGTGCCGGTAGTGGGCGCTATCCTATGAGGGCAAGCTTTCAGCCAGCTTTCGCTGAGACAAAGGCGACAGGAGGTAGGTGATGCAGGATGTGACCGAGGGTGGCTGCCATTGTGGCGCCTTGCGTTATCGGTTGGAGGGCGCGCTGACGGATGTTGCCCACTGCCATTGCACGATTTGTCGGCGGGTCAGTGGTGGTTTGGTGGTGACCTGGCTGACTCTGCCCCGCTCGGGTTTTCAATGGTTGGCGGGCGAGCCGAACTGCTACGTGGCACCGGCCAGTTGCAGCCGGTACTTCTGTGGGCATTGCGGGGCGCATGTGGCACTGGTCACTGCGCACAGCCCGCACAGCATCGATGTGACGGTGGCGACGCTGGACCACCCGGAACGGGTACGGGCCAACCGGCATATCTGGATTGGTAGCCGGTTGCCCTGGTTGCACCTGGATGAGGACTTGCCGGGCGAGGCTGAGGAAAGCTTGTAGGAGCGGCCTTGCGTCGCGAAAGGGCTGCGCAGCGGCCCCGGGATTTGGGACTGTCAGTTTTTTTGTGTTCCGACCGGCCCGGCGCCCCGGCAAGGCCGCTCCTACAACTGCAGCCCACCTGCGGCCTTGTGCAATGCCCGCAAATGCTCGCCCACTTGCTTCACGTTGGCCTCGATCGCGGCAATTTCCTTGGCCCGCGACGGGTCCAGCAGCGCCCTCACCTCTTTGTCCAGGTCGGTGCTCAGCCGCAGCAACTGGGCCTGCCGCTCGCTGCTGACCTTCTCCAGGTGCTTGCGCTCATCAGGCTGCGGCAAGCCGTAGCCTTTGGCATCGAGCAGTTCTGCCGGGCGGCTGAGAAAACCGCTGTTGGCGAGCATCTGCTGCAGCGTCTGGTTGGCCTTGTCGATGCTGCCATCCTTCAGTGCAGCAGCGTTCAGGTAGCGCTGCTTGACTTCGTCCTGGGCCAGCAACAGCTGGCGCCGCAAGCTGGCCTGTTCCAGCAGCAGCAAGGCGGCGCTGGTGCGTAGGTCGGCCTGGGCGAACCAGCTGCGGCGCTGCTCGGCATCCAGGGCCAGCCAGTCCTCGACCTTGTCCTGCTTGATCGGCAGCTGTTTTTTCAGCACGTCGAACATGGCCTGGTAGCGGTCGCGGTAGGAGTCGAAGCGGTAACCCAGGCGCAGCGCTTCGCGCGGGTCATCGAGCACACGGGTATCGGCAATGCCCCGCCCTTTGAGCACCTCCAGCAAGCCGTTGGGCATGATGCTGTCCAGGTCGTTCAGGCGTGGGTTAGCCGTGCCGCTGCGTAGCAGTTTCAGCGACTCGACCGCGCAGTTGTTGGACAGGAAGTAGTAATTGCCGTCGTAGCTCCAGTGCATTTCTGCGGCCTGGCGCACCAGGTTCTCGACTTCCTGGCGGTCGAGCCTGAGCGGGATCGAGGCCAGGCTGCGCAGCTCGGTCTTGGTGTATTCATCGATCACCTGGCCCAAGGGCAGCACGAACAGCCGCGACGGGTAAGCGCCGACCAGGCCGTCCCAACTGGACAGCTGCACATCGTTGACGAAGGCGCGGTACGACAGCACCAGGTGCTGGTCGAGGTCCAGGCGGCAATCCGGGCCGCGCGGCCGGCCAGGCTTGCAGATGACCAGGCGCAGCATGCTGTGGCCCCAGCGGCTGACCCAGTTCTGATTGGCTTCGGCCAGCAGGTAGTCGACTTCATAGACGCGCTCGGGGTCGATCTCGCCCAGCGGCTGGCGGGCGAAGTCGCTGCCGGCATTGAGGAACGGCAGGCCTTTGGCACAGGCTTGTTGCTCGGGGGCCCAGCCGAAGTGGTCGCGCAGGTACTGGTTCAAGGCTGGGCGCCGGCAGGCATAGCTCGGGTCGAGGAGGAAGTACTCCATGTTGACCGCGATGAATTCCTTGGGGCTGCTCAGCTCATAGCTGTCGGGGCTGCGCACGAACTGGCCGTTGTGCTGCTCGCGTTCGCCACGGCGGCCGACATACTGCTGCCAGCCGGCAAGGTCGAGCAGGCGCGGGTCATCGCTCAAGGTGAAGCGCCGCTCGGCCTGGCCGCGGCACACCTCTGGCAGGCCGACTTTGCCCACGGTGCCCTGCTGGCGCTTGCAGCGGGCGATCAGCGAGCGCTCGGTAGCGGGCCATAGCCGTGCGCGGTCGTAAATGTGGGTCAGCTCATGCAGCACAGTGGCCAACAACTCCTCCCGCACGGTGCCATGCGGGCGGTCGGTACGTTCGTGGGCGGCGCTGCCATCAGCCAGCCCTGGCAACAGGCGGCTGTTGAGCTCCAGGGTGGAAACCAGCGATGCCTGACCATACGCGTCGGCAGGCATGCGCGCGCTCCAGCTGACCAGCACACGCCGGTCCAGTTGCTGTTTGAAGCGCGGCGGCAGCTTGCCCAGCGCTTCGTCGAGCAGTGCCTGGCTGGCTTGAGTTTGTTGAGGGTCGAGGCCGGAAGCCTGCAGCACCAGCTGCAGGTCGGCCAGGGCGGGCGTACCGAGCAGCGTCAGGGCGCAGCCGAGCAGCCAGGCACGCACCTGGTTCACAGTGCCAGGATGGCTTCGGCCAGTACCTGGTCGCTGGCGCCACGCGCTTCAGGCAGGCGCTCGCGCAGGGTGTTGAAGGCAGCCTCGAGTTGGGCGCCACGGATGTCACCGTTGCTGGCGACGAAGCTGGCAGCATCGTCGTGCGCTTCACGCACGACTTTGGAGTCACGGATCGATGTAGTGGTGTCTGAGGTGAAATCGATCGAGCGGCCGAAGGCGCGCACGATGATATTGCTGGTGGCCACCAGAGTCTGTGCCTGGGCCAGGTCGGCCAGCAGCAGCATGCCGAGGGTAGCGGCGATCAGCGGTTTACGCATGGAGCATCTCCGAAAAATACAGGGAGTCAGGTGTAGTCATTGGACGAGAATTGCCTGCGCCAGTTCCAGGTCGCCGACAGCCTGCCGTGCACAGGGGTGGCGCAGTGAATCGAGAGCCGCTTCCAGGCGCGCACCGCGAATCATGCCATCGCTGGCGACGAATGCTGCTGCATCGTCACGGGCCTGGCTGACCAGCTTGCGGTCAAACGGCGCGGTGGTGACTTGGCTGGTGACATAGCCGGTGATGACCAGGCTTTGTGTGGTGGTGTCCATGGCATGGGCACTTGCCATGCTCAGGGGCACGCCAACGGCGGCGAACAAAAACGGCAAAAGATAACGCATGGGCTTCTAAAGGCTTGAAACGTGGGCGTGAAGGCGCGTGCGGCTGTGCGGGCGAACCCCACGAGCCGCACGGCTCAGTTGCAGGTCAGAGCGCCAGGATGGCCTGTGCCAACTGTGCGTCGCTGGCCTGCAGGGTTGGCATCTGCCCACGAATGTGCAGGAAGGCGCTTTCCAGCTTGGCGCCGCGAATAGCGCCTTGGCTGCCGACGAAGCTGGCGGCGTCGTCACGGGCGGCCTGGACGATCTTGTCGTCGCGGAACGACGAAGACACGTCGGAAGTGGCGTCGGTCGAGGCGGCTACAGCGCCCACGACTGCGTCGGTGGTGACGACGAAGCTGGTGGCGCTGGCGGTGCCTGCCAGGCTCAGCATCAGGGCGGCGCCAATCAGATGTTTACGGGACATGATCGTGGACTCCTGGGGATTCTGCTAATCGGACGCTCGCACTGCGCGCCTCGGTACTTTTCAACATCCGGTTCTACCAGACTGTTAAGCCAAGCGTATCACGCGCCGGTGTTTCTGGATGTTAATGAACGGCGCGCTCAAAAACTGTGCTGGTGTGTTTATGATTTTAAATAAACTGTACCTGTTGTGCTGCCAAGTGCTCTAGCACGAGGGTCAGACACAAAAAACCCGTTGCAGTCATCTGCAACGGGTTTTGGAATTTGCGGTGCCGGCCGCAGCCGGCAAGCCGGAGCTTAGCGCCAGAAAGGCTTGCTCAGCTCTTCGTGACGCTGCGACTCGCTGATACCGGCGTCGGCCAGCAGGCGGGAGTCCAGGCGAGCCAGTTGACGGCGGCTGGCCATGCGACGCTGCCACAGCAGCAGGGTGGACAGAGCGCGCAGAGGCATTGAAGCGTTGGATTGCTGGGCGTTGCTTTCAAAAACCAGACCGGAACTGAGTGTACGTTCCATGATGTTTCATCCTTCCGCTTATGGCGGGATTAGGTAGTGATTTAACTGATGCCAATGATCCTCCTCTCTTGTCCATAACAGTAGATACAGTTCTGTTGCATTACGATGGTTCAGTTAACTGTGTAATCCTACTGTTGCACTCGAAATAGGCGCAACTGTACTGGTCTGCACTTTTATGGTGCGTTAATGAGTAGAGAGAGGTTTGTGAAGGCGGGCTTGAAGCGTGATGACCAGTACAGTAGTACAGTTTATTAGGGCTGCTAGTGGGGCGACCTTGCGTCGCGAAAGGGCTGCTGTGCAGCAGCCCCCTCCCAACCGATCAACTGGCGAGCATGCGCCCAGTTTCTTCCAGGTTTTCGTGCCAGCTCAGCGCCTCGCGCAGAATGTGCGGGGTATGGCCACCCCGTTGGCACGCACGCTCGAAGTAATCGTTAAGCGCTGCGCGGTAATCCGGGTGCACACAGTTGTCGATGATCGCCCGGGCGCGCTCGCGTGGCGCCAGGCCGCGCAAGTCTGCCAGGCCCTGCTCGGTGACCAGAATGTCGACATCGTGCTCGGTGTGGTCAACGTGGCTGACCATCGGCACCACGCTGGAAATCGCACCCCCCTTGGCAATCGACTTGGTGACGAACACCGCCAGGTGGGCGTTACGGGCGAAATCGCCAGAACCGCCGATGCCGTTCATCATCCGCGTGCCGCAGACGTGGGTGGAGTTGACGTTGCCGTAGATATCGAACTCCAGTGCGGTGTTGATACCGATGATGCCTAGGCGACGTACCACCTCGGGGTGGTTGGAGATCTCTTGCGGACGCAGCACCAGCTTGTCCTTGTAACGCTCCAGGTTGCCGAACACATCCGCATTGCGGCGGGACGACAAGGTAATCGAGCTGCCCGAGGCGAAGCTCAGCTTGCCAGCGTCGATCAGGTCGAAGGTCGAGTCCTGCAGTACTTCGGAGTACATGGTCAGGTCTTCGAACGGCGAATCGATCAAACCGCACATCACCGCGTTGGCGATGCTGCCGATACCGGCCTGCAGCGGGCCGAGCTTGTTGGTCATGCGGCCGGCGTCGACTTCCTTCTTGAGGAAGTTGATCAGGTGGTCGGCGATGCCTTGGGTCTCGTGGTCAGGCGGCAACACGGTGGACGGCGAGTCCGGCTGGTCGCTGATGACGATACCGACAATCTTGGCCGGGTCGATCGGGATGGCCATGCTGCCGATGCGATCATCGACCTTGACCAACGGGATCGGTGTGCGGGTCGGGCGGTAGGTCGGGATATAGATGTCGTGCAGGCCTTCGAGGTTGGCGTTGTGCGACAGGTTGATCTCGACGATCACTTGCTTGGCGAAGATCGCGAAGCTGGCCGAGTTGCCCACCGAGGTGGTCGGCACGATGTGGCCTTGCTCGGTAATGGCCACTGCTTCGATAACCGCGATGTCCGGCAGCTTGAGCTGCTGGTTGCGCAGTTGTTCGACGGTTTCCGAAAGGTGCTGGTCGATGAACATCACCTGGCCATCGTTGATGGCCTTGCGCAAGGTGCTGTCGACCTGGAAGGGCATGCGGCGGGCCAGCACGCCGGCCTCGGTCAGCTGCTTGTCCAGGTCATTGCCCAGGCTGGCGCCGGTCATCAAGCTGATTTTCAGTGGCGACTGCTTGGCACGTTCGGCCAGGGCATGGGGTACGGCTTTGGCTTCGCCGGCGCGGGTGAAACCGCTCATGCCGACAGTCATGCCGTCCTCGATCAGACCAGCGGCATCAGCCGCACTCATTACCTTGCTGTGCAGGGAGGACAAGCGGATACGATCACGGTACATGGATTGTTATCTCAGGCTACTGAAGCTACTGGAGCGCAGTCTAGAGATTTCGCCGGTTGCCGTCCCACGACCATGGTCGTATGAGAAGCCCGGAAGTAGAGCCGTTGATCTGGATCAGGCAAATGCAAAAAGCCCCGCAGATTTCTCGGCGGGGCTTCTTATATAGCGCACGGTTTACCGCGGTGGGGTTATTCCACTGCTTTGACCATATCCTCGATTACCTTCTTGGCATCACCGAATACCATCATGGTCTTGTCCAGGTAGAACAGTTCGTTGTCCAGGCCTGCATAGCCACTGGCCATGGAGCGCTTGTTGACGATGATGGTCTTGGCCTTGAACGCCTCAAGGATCGGCATGCCGGCAATCGGCGATTTGGGGTCGTTCTTCGCTGCCGGGTTGACCACGTCGTTGGCGCCCAGCACCAGTACCACATCGGCCTGGCCGAACTCGGCGTTGATGTCGTCCATCTCGAACACCTGGTCGTAAGGCACTTCGGCTTCGGCCAGCAGCACGTTCATGTGCCCTGGCATACGGCCTGCCACCGGGTGGATCGCGTACTTCACAGTCACGCCGTTGTGGGTCAGCTTCTCGGTCAGTTCTTTCAGCGCGTGCTGGGCACGGGCAACCGCCAGGCCGTAGCCAGGCACGATGATCACCGTGTCGGCATTGCTGAGCAGGAAGGTGGCGTCGTCGGCCGAGCCGGATTTTACCGGGCGAGCTTCCTGGGCCCCCGCTGGGCCTGCAACATCCGTCGCGCCACCGAAGCCGCCGAGGATGACGTTGAAGAACGAACGGTTCATCGCCTTGCACATGATGTACGAGAGGATCGCACCGCTGGAGCCGACCAGTGAGCCTGCAATGATCAGCATCGAGTTGTTCAGCGAGAAGCCGATACCCGCAGCGGCCCAGCCCGAATAGCTGTTGAGCATCGACACCACCACCGGCATGTCCGCGCCACCGATCGGGATAATGATCAGTACGCCCATGATGAAGGCCAGGGCCAGCATCAGGGTGAAGGCACTGTAATGGCCGGTGAAGGTGAACAGCAGGCCAAGGGCGATGGTGGTCAGGCCAAGGATCAGGTTCAGCTTGTGCTGGCCGGTGAACTGTACCGGTGCGCCCTGGAACAGGCGGAACTTGTACTTGCCCGACAGCTTGCCGAAGGCGATGACCGAACCCGAGAAGGTGATGGCACCAATGGCTGCACCGAGGAACAGCTCCAGGCGGTTGCCGGTGGGGATCGGGTCGCTGATGGCGGCGACGATGCCCATCGACTGGGGCTCAAGCACGGCGGCAATGGCGATGAATACCGCAGCCAGGCCGATCATGCTGTGCATGAAGGCGACCAGCTCCGGCATCTTGGTCATCTCGACACGCTTGGCCATGACCGAGCCAGCGGTGCCGCCGACCAGCAGGCCGACGATCACATAGCCGATGCCGGCGGTGGCAAGCTCTGCGCCCAGCTTATAGATGAGGCCAACGGTGGTGATGATGGCTAAGCCCATGCCGATCATGCCGAACAGGTTGCCGCGGCGTGACGTGGTCGGGTGCGAAAGGCCCTTGAGCGCCTGGATGAAGCAGATCGAGGCGACCAGGTAGAGAAGCGTTACCAGATTCATGCTCATGCTTACTTCTTCGCCTCGTTCTTGGCTTTCTTCTTGAACATCTCAAGCATGCGACGGGTGACCAGGAAGCCACCGAACACGTTGACTGCGGCCAAGGCCACGGCGAGCGTACCCATCACCTTGCCGGCCGGTGTCACGGTCAGCGCGGCGGCCAGCATGGCGCCGACGATGACGATGGCGGAGATGGCGTTGGTGACCGCCATCAGCGGCGTGTGCAATGCCGGGGTAACGTTCCACACGACGTGGTAGCCCACATAGATGGCCAGCACGAAGATGATCAGGTTGTAGATGCCATGGGAAATCAGCATGTCTTCCATTGTCGTGCTCCTTAGCCGTTCTTGCGGACGACTTGCCCGTCGCGGCACATGAGACAGGCCGCGACGATATCGTCTTCGAGGTTGATGACCAGCGCGTTGTCCTTGTCGAACAACAGCTTCATGAAGTCCAGCAGGTTGCGTGCGTACAGCGCCGACGCATCGGCCCCCACCTGGGCTGGCAGGTTGGTGGGGCCGACGATGGTCACGCCGTTTTCCAGCACCACCTGGTCGGCAACGGTCAGCGGGCAGTTGCCGCCTTGGGCTGCCGCCAGGTCGATGACCACCGAGCCCGGCTTCATTTGCGCGACGGTTTCAGCGCTGAGCAGGGTTGGCGCCTTGCGGCCCGGGATCAGTGCCGTGGTGATGACGATATCGGCCTGCTTGGCGCGCTCGTGTACGGCCTGGGCCTGGCGCTGCATCCAGCTGGCCGGCATCGGCCGCGCATAGCCACCCACGCCTTCGGCGCACTCACGCTCCTCGTCGGTTTCGTAAGGCACATCGATGAACTTGGCGCCCAGCGATTCGATCTGCTCCTTGACGGCGGGGCGCACATCCGAGGCCTCGATCACGGCGCCCATGCGCTTGGCCGTGGCAATGGCCTGCAGCCCTGCAACGCCGGCGCCCAGAATCAGCACGCGGGCAGCCTTAACGGTGCCGGCAGCGGTCATCAGCATGGGCATGAAGCGCGGGTAGTAGTGAGCGGCCAGCAGCACTGCCTTGTAACCGGCGATGTTGGCCTGCGACGACAGTACGTCGAGGCTTTGCGCACGTGAGGTACGTGGCGCTGCTTCCAGGGCGAAGGCAGTGATGCCGCGGTCGGCCATCTTGCCGATCAGTTCGCCGTTGAACGGGTTGAGCATCCCCACCAGCAGGCTGCCACTGCTGATCAGCGCGAGCTCCTGATCATTGGGCGCGACCACTTTGAGTACGAGTTGCGCGCCATAGGCGTCGGCGGCGCTTCCCAGGGAGGCGCCCACGGCCTCATAGGCACTGTCCGGAATGCTGGCGTTTAGCCCTGCCCCCCGTTGGACGGTGACCTGATGGCCTTGAGCAACCAGTTTTTTGATGGTTTCAGGGGTCGCGGCGACCCTTGTCTCACCCGTCTGCGTCTCGAGAGGAACACCAATGTGCACGACTTTATCTCCTGCGGTGACCTTTTGTCTTTGTGGAAGCCAGCGTACTTCGGGTGGTGCGCTGGTGCGGTCGTTGAGCGTCAACCCGCCGAGTCCTAGGCGGGCCAGGCATTTTGCAGATGAACCCGGGGGCCTACAACCGGTTATGGAGCGAAACGAAGTTAAAACTACAAGTCACCCTGTGACCGTATGTCGCAAGCCTACCGTCGCAGCCCGTCAAACATGGGCTATTGGGAGATTAGGAGAAAAAATCAAAAAAAATGGCCCTAATTCGCTTACGACTTGCTGAATGTCGCAATTTCGCCCTGAAAGCCGCGTAGTCAGAAGGCTTAAAGGGGATTTTCAGGCTTGCATAACAGTTTACGTATATGCGACAAATACATATATCTGTAGGTGTTTAAAATAATTGACTACGGGGTCAGGTTGCACCGTATTCCTACGTTGACGCCGTGTATTGCTTGGCTTGTGCCACCAGCCAGTCGCGGAAGGCGCGCAGCGAAGCGGACTCAACCTTGCGCTCGGGAATCATCAGATAGTAGGCCTTGTCGCTGCTCAGGGCATGCCTGTTAGCGACCACCAACCTACCCTCCTGCAACTCACGCTGGATCAGGAAGGGTGGGATCAGCGCGACGCCCATGTCGTGCATCGCCGCCTGTGCGAGCATGGAGAATAGTTCATAGCGTGGGCCTGTCATGTCGCGCTCCACGTTCATGCCCAGGCTGGCGAACCACTGTCGCCAGGCATACGGGCGTGTGGTCTGCTGCAGCAAGGGCAGTTGCGCAATGCGCCGGGCGTCGAGCATGCCCTGCCCGTCCAGCATGGCCGGGCTGCACACGGGTACAGGGTTCTCGCCCATCAGCCGGTGCGACTGGGTGCCTGACCAGTCGGCATCACCGAAATAGATGGCGGCATCAAAGGCGGTGTCGGCAAACAGGAACGGGCGGGTGCGGTTGGTCAGGTTGACGGTGACGTCCGGGTGGCCCTGCTGGAAGTCCTTGAGCCTGGGCAGCAGCCATTGGGTGCCAAAGGTCGGCACCACGGCCAGTTCGATCACGTTGGCGCCTTGCTGGCGCATCACTGACAGGGTGTCGCGCTCAACGGCATCCAGCTGCGCGGCGACCTGGCGACTATAAGACAGGCCCGCCTCGGTCAGCTTTACCCCACGCCGTGAGCGACGAAACAGTTCGACATTAAGGAAGGCCTCCAGGCCACCGATCTGCCGACAAACGGCGCCCTGGGTCAGCGCAAGCTCTTGCGCAGCCTTGGTAAAGCTCTCGTTACGCGCCGCCGCCTCGAAGCAGACCAGGGCGGCGGTACTGGGGATCTTGCGGCGCATGTACGTCAACCTCACTTGTAAGGCTGTCAATGTGGCGTTTTGCCGATTTACGGAGTGATAAATTATCACTAATCCGTGCGCAATCCTCGTTTGTCCCGGCAGCCGATCAGGCCTAGGCTCAAGGGCACAAGAATTTGCTCTCTCTATATCGAGGATTTCGCTCATGGCCGGTAAAGCAAGCTTCAACTGGATCGATCCGCTGTTGCTGGATCAGCAGCTCACTGAAGAAGAGCGCATGGTGCGTGACAGCGCTTATCAGTTTGCCCAGGACAAGCTGGCGCCGCGCGTGCTCGAGGCCTTCCGCCATGAGCGAACCGACCCAGCAATCTTCCGCGAGATGGGCGAAATCGGTTTGCTGGGTGCGACCATTCCCGAACAGTACGGCGGCAGCGGCCTGAATTATGTGTGCTACGGGTTGATTGCACGCGAGGTAGAGCGCATCGACTCGGGCTATCGCTCAATGATGAGCGTGCAGTCTTCCCTGGTGATGGTGCCGATCAACGAATTTGGCACCGAGGCGCAGAAGCAGAAGTACCTCCCCAAACTGGCCAGTGGTGAATGGATCGGCTGCTTTGGCCTGACCGAGCCTAACCATGGCTCCGACCCGGGTTCGATGATCACCCGTGCCCGGAAGGTCGACGGTGGCTACCGCCTGACCGGCAGCAAGATGTGGATTACCAACAGCCCGATCGCCGATGTGTTCGTGGTCTGGGGCAAGGATGACGCGGGCGACATCCGCGGCTTCGTGCTGGAAAAGGGCTGGGAAGGCCTCAGTGCCCCGGCGATCCATGGCAAGGTCGGCCTGCGCGCCTCGATCACCGGCGAAATCGTGATGGACAACGTATTCGTGCCTGAAGAGAACATCTTCCCGGACGTGCGTGGCCTCAAGGGCCCGTTCACCTGCTTGAACTCGGCGCGCTATGGCATTTCCTGGGGGGCATTGGGCGCCGCCGAGGCCTGCTGGCATACCGCGCGTCAATACACCCTGGACCGTCAGCAGTTCGGCCGCCCGCTTGCAGCCAACCAGTTGATCCAGAAAAAGCTCGCCGACATGCAGACCGAAATCACCTTGGCACTGCAGGGCTGCCTGCGCCTGGGGCGTATGAAGGATGAAGGCACGGCGGCTGTCGAGATCACTTCGATCATGAAGCGCAACTCGTGCGGTAAGGCCCTGGATATCGCCCGCATGGCGCGCGACATGCTCGGGGGTAATGGCATTTCCGACGAGTTCGGTGTGGCCCGCCACCTGGTTAACCTCGAGGTGGTCAACACCTATGAGGGTACCCATGACGTGCATGCGCTGATCCTGGGGCGTGCACAGACCGGCATCCAGGCCTTCTATTAATAAGGAGCCAGCCCATGGGCGCGCTATCACATCTGCGGGTGCTGGACCTTTCGCGCGTGTTGGCCGGCCCCTGGTCTGGCCAGATTCTGGCTGACCTTGGTGCTGACGTGATCAAGGTCGAGCGCCCGGGCAGTGGCGATGATACCCGTTCGTGGGGCCCGCCCTTTCTCCGGGACGCCCAGGGTGAGAACACCAGCGAGGCGGCTTATTACCTTTCGGCCAACCGCAACAAGCGTTCGGTGACGATCGACTTCACTCAGCCTGAAGGTCAGCGCCTGGTGCGTGAGCTAGCGGCCAAGTCGGATATCGTCATCGAGAACTTCAAGGTAGGTGGCCTGGCGGCCTACGGGCTGGATTACCAAAGCCTGAAGGCACTCAACCCGAAGCTTATCTATTGCTCCATTACTGGCTTCGGTCAGACGGGGCCTTATGCCAAGCGCGCAGGCTATGACTTCATGATCCAGGGCCTGGGCGGGCTGATGAGCCTGACCGGGCGGCCTGAGGGCGAGGAAGGCGCGGGGCCGGTGAAAGTTGGCGTGGCGCTGACTGACATCCTCACTGGGCTGTATTCGACGGTGGCTATCTTGGCCGCCCTCGCCCATCGGGATCAAACCGGCATCGGTCAGCATGTCGACATGGCATTGCTCGATGTGCAGGTGGCATGCCTGGCCAACCAGGCCATGAACTACCTGACTACGGGCAACCCGCCCCGGCGCCTGGGCAATGCGCATCCCAACATCGTGCCCTATCAGGACTTCCCCACGGCCGATGGCGATTTCATTCTTACCGTGGGTAACGACAGTCAGTTTCGCAAGTTCGCCGAGGTGGCGGGGCAGCCGCAATGGGCGGATGACCCGCGCTTCGCTACCAACAAGCTGCGGGTTGCCAATCGTGGTGAGCTGATTCCGTTGATTCGTCAGGCAACGGTATTCAAGACCACTGCAGAATGGGTGAGCCAGCTGGAGACGGCTGGTGTGCCCTGCGGGCCTATCAATGACCTGGCGCAGATGTTCCAGGACCCGCAGGTAGTGGCGCGTGGCTTGGCGGTGAGTATCGCGCACCCGCTGGCTGGGAGCGTGCCGCAGGTGGCCAGCCCGATTCGGCTGTCGGAGACACCGGTAGAGTACCGACGGGCGCCACCGCTGCTGGGTGAGCATACCGAGGCGGTATTGAGTGATGTATTGGGGCTGGATGCCGAGGCGGTACACCGCTTGCGCAGTGCCGGGGTGCTTTAAGGCTATATAAAGCAACGAAATAGCGGGGAGGCCGAAGGCCTCCCCGCTTTGCTTTTCGGCGATATCAAAGTTTATTGGAATTAAGGGGTTGACGCGATTTCGAATCCCCTTATAATGCGCCCCACTTCCAGCGTAGTCGGAACGAAAAACTCCTTGAGATTCAACGAGTTAAATAGTCAAGACGAAGTTTGAAGGGCTTCGATCGAAAGGTCGTCAGCGGTTAAGATGGTGGTTGACAGCGCTTCTAAACGCTGTATGATTCGCCTCCCGCTACGAGAGATCGCRGCGAGTCAAGTGTTTGAAGCTAAACGAGTTTCTCGCAAAAAACTTCAAAATAAACGCTTGACAGCAAATGAGGAAAGCGTAGAATGCGCCCCTCGGTTGAGACGAAAAGCTCTTAACCAACCGCTCTTTAACAAATTGAATCAAGCAATTCGTGTGGGTGCTTGTGAGTATGGACTGATAGTCACAAAGATTATCAGCATCACAAGTGACCATGCGAGAAATCACATAGTCATTTGAGATTGCTGAGCCAAGTTTAGGGTTTCTTAAAAACCCAAGCAGTATTGAACTGAAGAGTTTGATCATGGCTCAGATTGAACGCTGGCGGCAGGCCTAACACATGCAAGTCGAGCGGATGAGAAGAGCTTGCTCTTCGATTCAGCGGCGGACGGGTGAGTAATGCCTAGGAATCTGCCTGATAGTGGGGGACAACGTTTCGAAAGGAACGCTAATACCGCATACGTCCTACGGGAGAAAGCAGGGGACCTTCGGGCCTTGCGCTATCAGATGAGCCTAGGTCGGATTAGCTAGTTGGTGGGGTAATGGCTCACCAAGGCGACGATCCGTAACTGGTCTGAGAGGATGATCAGTCACACTGGAACTGAGACACGGTCCAGACTCCTACGGGAGGCAGCAGTGGGGAATATTGGACAATGGGCGAAAGCCTGATCCAGCCATGCCGCGTGTGTGAAGAAGGTCTTCGGATTGTAAAGCACTTTAAGTTGGGAGGAAGGGCAGTAAGCGAATACCTTGCTGTTTTGACGTTACCGACAGAATAAGCACCGGCTAACTCTGTGCCAGCAGCCGCGGTAATACAGAGGGTGCAAGCGTTAATCGGAATTACTGGGCGTAAAGCGCGCGTAGGTGGTTTGTTAAGTTGAATGTGAAAGCCCCGGGCTCAACCTGGGAACTGCATCCAAAACTGGCAAGCTAGAGTACGGTAGAGGGTGGTGGAATTTCCTGTGTAGCGGTGAAATGCGTAGATATAGGAAGGAACACCAGTGGCGAAGGCGACCACCTGGACTGATACTGACACTGAGGTGCGAAAGCGTGGGGAGCAAACAGGATTAGATACCCTGGTAGTCCACGCCGTAAACGATGTCAACTAGCCGTTGGAATCCTTGAGATTTTAGTGGCGCAGCTAACGCATTAAGTTGACCGCCTGGGGAGTACGGCCGCAAGGTTAAAACTCAAATGAATTGACGGGGGCCCGCACAAGCGGTGGAGCATGTGGTTTAATTCGAAGCAACGCGAAGAACCTTACCAGGCCTTGACATGCAGAGAACTTTCCAGAGATGGATTGGTGCCTTCGGGAACTCTGACACAGGTGCTGCATGGCTGTCGTCAGCTCGTGTCGTGAGATGTTGGGTTAAGTCCCGTAACGAGCGCAACCCTTGTCCTTAGTTACCAGCACGTTATGGTGGGCACTCTAAGGAGACTGCCGGTGACAAACCGGAGGAAGGTGGGGATGACGTCAAGTCATCATGGCCCTTACGGCCTGGGCTACACACGTGCTACAATGGTCGGTACAGAGGGTTGCCAAGCCGCGAGGTGGAGCTAATCTCACAAAACCGATCGTAGTCCGGATCGCAGTCTGCAACTCGACTGCGTGAAGTCGGAATCGCTAGTAATCGCGAATCAGAATGTCGCGGTGAATACGTTCCCGGGCCTTGTACACACCGCCCGTCACACCATGGGAGTGGGTTGCACCAGAAGTAGCTAGTCTAACCTTCGGGAGGACGGTTACCACGGTGTGATTCATGACTGGGGTGAAGTCGTAACAAGGTAGCCGTAGGGGAACCTGCGGCTGGATCACCTCCTTAATCGACGACATCAGCCTGCTGATGAGCTCCCACACGAATTGCTTGATTC
>NZ_JMIT01000004.1 GCF_000731675.1 Pseudomonas capeferrum
ATTCTACGCTTTCCTCATTTGCTGTCAAGCGTTTATTTTGAAGTTTTTAACTGCTGCTTTCTTTCGAAAGCCTTTAACTTCAACATCTTACCGCTTGCCCCGAAGCGTTCATCGCTGCGAGGAGGCGAATAATACGCGCTTTGAAATCAGAGTCAACACCTTGAGCTGAAAAAACTTTCCAATCGCGGTTTACCCCCGCCCGCAACTAATTAAGGCGCAACCGATCTGTAGATAAACACCCCACGGAGCGTGGCAATCATGAGCGATGCGCAAAGCGAGAAAACGCCTGGCCTGTCGGCGGATGAAGAGCAGGAAGTAAGCCATAACCAGCCGCCACGGGCAGCGGTGCTGCACGAGATCATTCGCGCCCAGGGCGACCAGGAACTGGAACGCACCCTCGCAGCACTGTGGTGGTCGGCGTTGGCTGCAGGGTTGTCCATGGGGCTTTCGCTCATGGCCATGGGGTTGTTCTATGCCCGCCTGCCGGAAGGCGACAGCGCCCAGGTAATCGCAAGCATCGGCTACAGTGCTGGCTTCCTTGCGGTAATCCTCGCCCGCCAGCAACTGTTCACCGAGAACACGCTGACCGCGGTGCTGCCGGTGATGACCACGCCCACGCTGGCCAACCTCGGCCGCCTGCTGCGCCTATGGAGCGTAGTACTGCTCGGCAACCTGGCGGGCACCTTGCTGGTGGCCTGGGTCATGCTGGAGCTGCCGATCTTCGACAGCAAGACCGACGTGGCCTTCCTCGAGGTCGGCCGCAAGGTAATGAAGAACGACATCAGCCAGATGTTCGCCAAAGGCATCGTCTCGGGCTGGATGATCGCAACCATGGTCTGGATGATTCCGTCGATGGAGCACGCCAAGATCTGGATCATCCTGATGATCACGTACTTCATGGCCTTGGGTGACTTCACCCATATCGTCGTCGGCTCGGTCGAGGTGTCCTACCTGGTCTGGGCCGGTGAAGAGACCTGGCGCAGCTTCTTGATGGAGTTCGCCCTGCCGACCTTGGCCGGCAACATCATTGGTGGCAGCTTCATCTTTGCGCTGATCAGCCATGCGCAAGTACGCAGTGACAGCGGCAAGCCGCCTTCGCGGCTGCTGGACGACCAGGCGCCGCCCTCCCCGCGTCGGCAACCCCCTGGTAAATGACCCTTAGCGCACCGCCACTGCACGCTCGGCCGTCCGCCTGTGCTCTTGCGCAGGCCTTGGTTGCCACCAATTCTGCCCGGCATGGGGCGAGTCCAGGCTGACCCGCTCGCCCATTTGCGGCGTACTTAGCCGCACCTGCGCTTGCGCACTCAGCGCCAGAATGCGCTCGAACGGCTCCTGCCAGCCATGGATGGACAAGTCGAACGTGCCGTTGTGAATCGGCAGCAACCAGCGCCCGCGCAGGTCCAGGTGTGCCTGCAGGCTCTGTTCTGGCTGCATGTGCACGTTCGGCCAGGCGACGTTATAGGCCCCGGTTTCGATCAGGGTCAGGTCGAAAGGCCCGAAGCGTTCGCCAACTTGCCTGAAGCCATCGAAGTACCCGGTATCACCGCTGAAGAACACCCTCAGCTGTTCATCAATGATCACCCACGAGGCCCACAAGGTCTGATTGCTGTCGAACAGACCACGCCCAGAAAAATGCTGCGCCGGGGTCGCGACGAAACGCACGCCGTCAACCTCGGTCTCCTGCCACCAATCCAGCTGACGTACCTTGTCAGGCGCAACGCCCCATTCGATCAACCGGTCACCCACGCCAAGCGGGGCCAGGAAAAACCCGGTACGCGGAGCAAGCCGACGAATCGCCTGCTCGTCCAGGTGGTCGAAGTGATCATGGGACAGAATTACCGCCGCCAACGGCGGCAACTCGTCCAGCCCAAGTGGTGGGGCATGAAAACGTTGCGGCCCTGCCCACTGCACCGGGGAGGCGCGCTCGGCAAATACCGGGTCGGTGATGAAGAAGCGACCCCGCAGCTTGAGCAATACCGTGGAATGGCCCAAGCGCCAGAGGCTGTGATCAGGTGCGTCGAGCACCTGCTGCCGGGTCATGGGCTGCACGGCGATGGGGTTGGCGGGGCGGGTTTCGGGGGGTTTGCGCAAGAACAGGTACTTGAGGCCAATGCGCAGCTTCTTCATCACGCCGTCCTGCGGCAGGCGTGCCTGGTTGTGGAACCGTCCGTCCCAGTGTGGCGCCGGCTCACCGGCAGCGTTAGCGGTGGAGACCATGAGCAGCAGCACTCCGAGCAACAGGAAAGCCTTCATATTACCCCACAGTGATCGCATCAACCGTGAATTGGCTTGTAAGGTCATTTTTCATAGATGAAACACTGTTCAACAATATTCACGCGAGTTATGCGATAAACGGCGCCTTGGCAGAAGAATGATAACCATGATGGACAAACGCAGCGGCAAGGGACTTTCTTTCGTCAAGCGCATCTACCTGCCGCGCATCATCGGTATGGGCATCGGTCTGTTCAGTGTAATGGCAGCCGTGGCGCCGCTATCCCCGCCCATGTGGGCGTGGCTGCTGTTACTGTTCAATGGACTTTTCTGGCCACATGCCGCCTACCTCTGGGCAATCCGCTCGGCAACGCCTTACCAGGCAGAGCAACGCAACTTGCTGCTGGACTCGCTGATGGGGGGCTTCTGGACTGCCACCATGCAGTTCAACCCACTGCCCAGCGTCACCGTTCTGTCGATGATGACCATGAACAACGTCGCCGCAGGTGGCAAGCGCCTGCTCGTACGCGGTGTGCTGGCACAGCTCGCCGGTATGCTCCTGGCCACGCTGGTGTTCGGCCCCGGGCTACAACTCAATGCCACACCACTGCAGGTTTACGCGTGCCTGCCAATGTTAACGCTCTACCCCTTGGCCCTTGGCTGGGTCTGCTACCAACTGGCAATCAAGCTGGCCGAGCACAAACGCCGCCTCAGTGCGCTGAGCCTTACCGACAGCCTGACCGGTTTGCTCAACCACGGGGCCTGGAAAGACCTGCTACAGGTCAGGTTCCAGACCTGCCAGCAACAACAGCAGCATGCGGTGATCGCCCTCATCGACATCGACCACTTCAAGACCATCAACGACACCTTTGGCCACGTGGTCGGCGATTGCGTGCTTAGGCAGATGAGCGAAGAGCTCAAACGCAACCTGCGTGACGTCGACCAGGCCGGACGCTATGGCGGCGACGAATTCTGCGTGATCCTGCCAGACACCCACGAGGCGCAGGCCTGCCAGGCCATGGAGCGCTTGCGCGAGCGGGTGGCGAACTATCGCAATCCGCAGCTGCCGCATTTGCGCATCAGCCTCAGCATTGGCTTGTCCGCGTTTCATGCAGACCTTGAATCGCCCGAGCACTGGCTCGAACAGGCTGACAAGGCCTTGTACACCGCCAAGCACGCTGGTCGTGACCAGGTCAATTTCGCGCAAAGCGAGGCCGCCGGGCTCAGGCTGGCCTATCCTGACTGAACCTCCTTCCTGATTGCCCTGCGGGAGGCTGCTGTTCTTGAAGGAGTCGCTCGCGCATGGCCAGGAACGCCGACCTTCCACCCACCCTTGCCACCCCACATTTCCAAGTCCGCCGCTTGATTGCAGGCTTTTGCGCGGTTTTCGCCTTGGCCTGCCTGGTCACCTTGGGCGCTTTGCTCAATATTGCTGCCACCCTCGATCGCCAAGAGCAGCAACGCAGCGCCTTCCATGCCACCCAGGCCCTCGAACAACGGTTGCTCGCCTCACGCCAGTTTCTGTCCAGCTATGCCGTGTGGGATGCGGCCTTCGAGCACCTGGCCGGCAAGGCCGACTGGCAATGGGCCTACGAGGAGAAGAACGTCGGCGAATCGCTGTACAGCGCCAGTGGCTATGAAGGTATATTCGTGGTGGACGACCAGCGCACCACCTACGCCCTGTTCAAAGGCAAGCCCAGCGTGGCGCAAGCCAGTACCTATATAGAAGCGCCCCTGCAACCGATCATCAGCCAAGCGCGGGCGGCCGCCAGCGCTCGCGAACAAATTACCCGGTTCGTGCTGTTCAACGGCTGGCCTGCAGTGCTCAGCGCGGCCGCCGTACGCCCCGACAAAGACGTGTCGGCCAGCGAAGTGAGCCAGGCGCCCGTCATGCTGTTCGTCGACCAGTTGACCGAGGACAAGCTCGCACGCCTGGGCACCGGTGCGGGCCTGGCGGGTATGCATATCGAGAAACACGGCACAGGTGAGCATGGCCATCAGCGCATCGAGCTGGGCGATACCGGCTACCACCTGGCCTGGACCAGCCCGCTGCCGGGGCAGCAATTGCTGTGGGCGATGTTGCCTGCGCTGCTCTGCGCCCTGTTGATACTGGGCCTGGTGATGCTCTACCTGTTCCGCCATGCCCTGCGCAGCTCCCGCGCCATCGACCTCAGCCTCAAGCGCCTGCAACAGAGCAACCAGGCCCTGGAGGCCAGCGAGCAGCGTTTTCGCGCCGTGGCCGAAGCCGCTTCCGACTGGATCTGGGAAACCGACCGGCAACAACGCCTGACCTATCTTTCCCAACGTTTCGTCAGCGTCACCGGCTACCCGGTTGACGACTGGCTGGGCCAGCCGGTCAACCAGCTGCTGGCCTGCGATACCACGCCGCTGTCGCCTTGGCTCGACGCATTGGCCGCCGCCGACCCCCAGCAGTTGGCAAACTTGCGCTGCACCTACCGTGACCACAACGGGCAGAACCGCTACTGCCGCATCTCGGCGCGAGCGATCTGGTACGACGGCAAGCCTACCGGCTTTCGCGGTACCGCCAGCGACATCACGGACGAGGTCGACGCCCATGCGCGCATCCAGCACCTCTCGCTGCACGACCCGCTGACCGGGCTGGCCAACCGCAACAAACTCGCCCGGCATCTCGAACAGGTATTGCTGCGCGGCAGCGACTCGCCGCCACTCACTTTACTGCTGCTGGACCTGGACAACTTCAAGCCGATCAACGATTCCCTCGGCCACGCCGCCGGTGACGCCGTGCTGCAAGAGGTGGCGACACGCCTGCGCGACACCACCCGCGATGTCGACCTGGTCGCACGCCTGGGGGGTGACGAGTTCATCCTGGTTCTGACTGGCATGGATAACCGCAGCGAGGTTGATCGCTTCTGCGCGCGCCTGATCAGCCTGTTGCAGCAACCTATCGTGTTTGACAACCAGCCTCTGCACATTGGCGCCAGCATCGGCGTCGCGCAAAGCCGCACCCTGGGCTTCGATGCCGGCGAGCTGATCCGCTGCGCCGACCTCGCGCTGTACCAGGCCAAGGCAGATGGCAAGAGCACCTGGCGCTATTTCGCCGCCGAAATGAACCAGCAGATCCAGTACCGCCGCCAACTGGAAAACGATTTGCGCCGTGCCCTGCAGAACCAGGAGTTCGAGCTGCACTACCAACCGCGCTATCGCCTGGGCGACCTGCGCATCGTCGCGGTCGAAGCCCTGCTGCGCTGGCAGCACCCGCACGAAGGGCTGCTGGGGCCAGACACCTTCATCCCGCTGGCCGAGCAGAGCGACATCATTGTTGCGCTGGGCCGTTGGGTACTGCGCGAAGCCTGCCGCACGGCCCACGACTGGCCGGCAGACCTGTTGATTTCGGTGAACCTGTCGCCCGCCCAGTTCTTGCGCAGCGATGTGGTGGCCGATGTGCGCGACATCCTGCTGGAAACCGCGCTACCCGCCCAGCGCCTGGAGCTGGAGATCACCGAGAACGTGATGCTCAACGACATCGAAGGCGCACTCAGCACCATGCTGTCACTCAAGGAGCTTGGCGTGCGCCTGAACATGGACGACTTTGGCACCGGTTACTCGTCGCTGGGCTATCTGCGCACCTACCCGTTCGACAGCATAAAGATCGACAAACGCTTCATCGCCGGCCTGAACAACACCAGTGGCAATGATCGCGCTGTGGTCCAGGCAATCATCAACCTGGGCGAAGCCATGGGGCTGACGGTGACCGCCGAGGGCGTGGAGAGTGAACAACAGCTCAGGACGCTGGAGAAGGACCGCTGCCATGAAGTGCAGGGTTACTTCCTGAGCCGACCTTTGACGAAAGAAAGCCTTGAGGCGCTGCTGCGACAGGCCCCCGAAGGCTCGGCACACCATCTGTTGTAGGAACAACCTATTCGCGGTGCACGGATGTTCCTACACAGGGGCCATCAGCGTTTATTGCGTTCGGCCACGATCTCCGGCAAATCGCTGCGCCGCAAGTAGGTCCGCAAGGGCTCGCCGATGTTCAGGCGGTCGTCCACATGCTGCTCCAGCAACAGTGCCAGGCGCGACCGGCACAAGGCCATGCGCGGCCCTTGCTCGGGTCGCCAGACGAATTCGTTACAGGGGGTGATACTGTCGTCGGCCACGTCCATGCCGAACGCGTCCTCGGAAAAACGCACGATATGAACGCCGCGCTTGCCATGAAAGCCGACGAAACCGTTGAGCTGCTCTGCGGCGTTGCAGATGTCCTGGGAAGTGATGGCCATGACGTAACCTCGCAATGAAAGGAAGTGACGCACGCCGGGCTGCAAACCGTCGCCTCTGCCGGGCGACTCGCAAAGGCCAGCCTAACGCAAGTGGTAGAGCATTCGCCAAGGTTTTTCATCATCCTGCCAAAGGCCCGCTAGAATGGTCCTGAACCCCCTTCGTCGCCAACACTGGGACTGTTAATGACCGACGCCATCCATGCCGACATTGCCACGATCGGCCGCATCAATGCTGTGCCCGCCATCCTCCAGGTGATCTGCGAAACAACGGGCATGCGCTTCGCCGCCGTGGCCCGGGTAACCGATAGCAACTGGACGGCATGTGCTGTGCTCGACACCCTGGGTTTTGGCCTGACCGCGGGCGGTGAGCTCGATGTCGCCACCACGCTGTGCCACGAAATCCGCAGCACGCACCAAACCATCGTGATCGACAAGGCCAGCGAAGACGAGCAGTACTGCCGGCACCACACGCCTCAGCTCTATCGCTTCGAAAGCTACATTTCAGTGCCGGTGTTCCGGACCGATGGCCGCTTCTTCGGCACCATCTGCGCCCTCGACCCTTTACCCGCAGCGCTTAAAGGCAGTGCCATCCAGCCGATGATGGAATCCTTCGCCCGGCTGCTGGCCATCCAGATCGAAAGCGAGGAAGGCGCCCAGCGCACCGAACAGGCCCTGCGCAAGGAGCGGGCCATGGCCGAAGTGCGCGAACAGTTCATTGCCGTGCTCGGCCATGACCTGCGCAACCCGCTGTTCGCCATCACCGCCGGTGCCGAGCTGCTCACCCAGCGCCTGCAGGACGACCAGCAGCGCACTATCGCCCAGCACATCCTCACCTGCGGCAGGCGTGCCTCGCAGCTGGTGCGCGATGTGCTGGACTTTGCCCGCGGCCGCCTCGGTGCCGGCATCCCCTTGAACCTGCAGGCTTGCCCTGACCTTGCCGAAGGCCTGCGGCATGTCGCCTCGGAACTGCAACAGGTGCATCCGCAGCGGCGGATCGTGCTGGACATCGGCGACATCGGCGGGCTGTACTGTGATCGCGAACGGGTCACCCAACTGCTCTCGAACCTGATCGCCAATGCCCTGACCCACGGCGACCCGCAAGGGCCGGTAGCGGTCAAGGCGGCCCTCCAGGCCGGTGAGTTCGTGCTGAGCGTGCACAACCACGGCGCCCCCATCGCCGTGCAGACCCTGGCGCAATTGTTCCAACCCTTCTCCCGCCCGTTGTCACAGGTACCGCAGCAAGGGCTTGGGCTCGGGCTGTACATCGCCAACCAGATCGCGCTGGCACATGGTGGGCGCATGGAGGTGCTCTCCAACGAACACAACGGTACCTTGTTCAGCTTCCGTCTGCCGCTGGGTCAACCTGGGGCGCCAGCAGCACCGCCAGCCAGTACATGAAGGCCTGCACCCGCCGTGGCACGTGCCAGGGCGATCACTGTTGAACGCGGTCTTCATGCACTTGCACGCTGGCGGTCATGCCAGCACTGAGGTTCACCCCTTGCGGGATCTGGTCGAGGCGGATCCGTACCGGTATCCGCTGCGCCAACCGCACCCAGTTGAAGGTGGGCTCGACTTCCGGCAGCAGCTGGCTGTCGGGGTTGCTGTTGCGGTCGGTGATACCGCGGCTGATGCTCTGCACATGCCCTTGCATCGCCTCGCCCGCCCCCATCAGCCACACCTTCACTCGGTCACCCACACGGATGCGCGGTAGCTTGGTTTCTTCGAAGTAAGCCTGGATATAGAAGGTAGAGTCATCCACCAGGGCCATGACCGACTCACCGGTGTTCACGTAGTTGCCCTGGGCCAAGCGCAGGTTGGTGATGTGCCCGCTGCGCGGCGCGCGCACTTCACTGCGCGCCAGGTTGATTTTGGCCACCTGCAATTGCGCTTGGGCCTCATGCAGTTCGCCACGGGCGATGGCGGCATTGATCTGGGCGTTTTCCCGCAGCTCGGCACTGATCGCCTCCGGCCCCAAGGCAGTACGCCGCGCCGCTTCGCGCTCGCGCAGGCGCAGTTGCTGCGCGCGGGTCTCGGTCACGGCGCTGGCCTGGTCAAATGCTGCCTGAAAGCGCTCGCTGTCGATGCTCATGAGCAGATCACCCGCGTTCACCTGCTGGTTGTCATGCACCTTCAGCTCGCGCTCCCAGCCGGACACGTCCGGCGCGATCACCACCACGTCGGCGCGCACACGCGCATCGCGGGTCCAGGGGGTGAGCATGTAGTACTGCCACAGCTGGTAGCCTGCCAACAGGGCCAGGGCCACCACACACAGTGTCACCAAGGTACGTACGACGGTACGCATCGAATCACTCCTTACTTGAACCCTGACAAAAACCCTTATGCAGCGCCCAGCACGCGCACTACCAGGTACAACAGGCACACAAACAATGCCGCGTCGAACAGTGCTTCATGCCAGATCCAGCGGCCCAACGGCGTGGCCTGTACCAACAAGCGCAGCAGCCCGGTGCACACCAGCGCCAGCAGCACATAAACCAGAAACGGGCTCAACAGCACGCCGCCCAGCGCCCATTCACGCAACCCCATGCACGTCCTCCTGCCAGCGGCACCACTTGCCCCAGCTCTTCTGCAACTGCAGTACCGCGCCTTCGGCCAGGCGCAGCGGATCGCTCGCAGGCAGCCGGCGCAACGCTTCGATGAATTGCGCGCTGGCGTTGTCCAGACGCTGCCCGCGCCCGGGCGCAGGCCCTTTGGCCAGCACGGCCTCTACCTGTTGCAGGTACTCGCGTTCGGCCCGGCCCAACGGCGCCTGGGCCACCGCCAGGCACATGCGCAGGTGCACCAGTTCGTCGCCGATGTCCAGGCCATGCAGGCCATCGTCCCAGCGCTTGCGCTCGCTTTCAGGCAACTCGCTGGCATGCCGCGCCAGCTGCATGAGGCGGTCGGCCATACGCCCGCCAAACCAGCTGTCGGCGCCACGCAGGTCGCGCCGGGTCAGGCGCACCAGGTCGTGCTGGGTCGCTGCCCGCAGACGCCGGCCAAGCCACGCCGGGTGGCGAAACACCAGCAAACGGAACGCCATGACCGCCGCAGACACACCCACCAGCATGGCCAACGCACTGTTGAGCATGCTGGCCACGCCAAATTGCATGGCATTGAGCGGCGAAACCAGAACAATGAAGTGCAGGCAATAGGAGGTGGCGGTAGCGCCGGTACGCGGGTGGGCCATGCCCAGCGCGCCCAGAAACAGCGGCACGCCCATGCCCAGGCAGAGCATGGCGAAGCTGCTCCATTGGGGCAGCAAAATTTGCCCGACCAAGAATGCCGCCGGGATCGCCAAAAAGATGCCACGCAAGAAACTGAGGCCGATCTGGGCGCCGTTTTCGCGGCTGGCGAACAGGCTGCAGACCACACAGGTCAATACCAGCCCACCCGGCGCCGATGGCCAGGCTGTTGCCAGCCAGAAACCACTCATCACCAGAAACGCCAACGCGCTGCGTGAACCGAACAACAGGGCCAGCGACCAATCGCGGTGCGCGGCCAGGCCCTGGGGCACATCCTTGGGCGCCCTGCCCGCTTCGACGTCGTCCAGCGCCTGGGTCGCGGCCATGGCGTAATCCAGCAACAGCGCCATGCGTGCCAGGCAGTAATGTTCTGCAGAGCTGATCTGCTCGTCATGGGCGGCATCCCAGATGCGCTGACGCAACAGCAACAGGCTCGGTTGATCGGGGTTGCCCAACTGCGCGCGCAACGCTTCCAACCAGGGCGCCAGGTGCCGAGTTTCGCGCTCATCAAGCTGGCGCCACTGCCGGCGCACCGAGCGGGAGATACGCAGCAGTACCATCAACTTCTGGCTCAGGCCACGGATGGCGCGGGCGCGCTGGCGCCCGCGGTTGCCTTCGAACCAGGCATGTTCGCGCTGGCTGTCGATGGCAACGATACGCCCCAGGCTTTCCAGCAACCCTTTGCGCGCGTCATCTTCGCCGCCGAGCATGGCGCTGGCTGCCTGCAGGCCATTGTGCCAAGCCTGCCGGGCCTGCCCGCTCAATTGCTGTTCCACGCGCATGGGCCAGATGAGGGCGCTGGTGGCAGTGGCGCAAAAAATCCCCAGGCAGATCTCGGTGCAGCGGGCCACAGCCTGATCGAACACCTGCAACGGGTGGTCGATCGCCGGCAAGGCGATGATCGCTGCGGTGTAGCCGGCCAGCACGAAGGCGTAAGCCCAGGCACTGCGCAGCTGGGTCGAAGCCGCCGTGCACAGGGCCAGCCACAGCGCCAGGGTGATCAAAAACAGGCCTGGCGTCTGGGCGAACAGGCCGATGAACAGCACCGACATGAAGGTGCCGACCAACGTCCCGGCCAGACGTGCAAGGCCCTTTTGCACCACCATGCCCGACAGCGGCTGGGCCACGATAAAGGCGGTCATCAGTGCCCATGAAGGCTGCTCCAGCCCCCAACGCATCGCCAGCCATAGCGCCAGGCCACCGCCAAGCACGGTCTTGATGGCGAACTTCAGGGCGAGGCTGCTGGGTGCGAACAGGGCCTGGAGAGTGATGGGCACGAGGCGGACCTTGCGGGATGTTCAGGTAAACGATAGACAATGTAGAGAAGGATAATGCGCAAACGATTAATTAGCTAGCTAATCATATTTTAAGGGCTGTGCTGCGTGGCATTTTCCAGGCAAAAAAAATGGGCGACCGAAGTCGCCCTAAATGCCTTGCGTGCTCGTGAACCCAGAAGGTCAGCGCGGCTTGCGCTTGTTCGAGTCCTTCCAGATGAAAATGCCCAGACCGGCAAAGAACGCGACCATCAACCCGACCGTTACCACACCTGCGATAACCACGTTGTCGAAGAACATGTCGGCCTCCCTCTTCGTTTGCCGTTGTCCGATGGATGCAAGGTAACGAATGTGGGGGCACAGAAAATTGATCGGGGTCAATGGTGCCCGAGACCGGGCACGCGAGGCGGGCGCAGGTTTGACCTGCGTCAAGTTTCAGCGCTTCTTGGGCTTGCCCTTGGGTTTCTTTTTCTTGGCTGCGCTCAAGGGCATGGCCTGCTCGAAGGCCTGGCGCACTTCGTTGAGGCGCTTTTCCTTGAGGTCGTGGACGCGCTTGGCACGTTCGGCATCGAAATCGATGAGGTTGTCTTGGCTCATGGGTGGGCTCGACGATCAACTGAGGCTTGCATGATGAAGCCAGGCGCGGACGCTGACCAGCCCCGCGTCAGACTTCGATGTCGACCAGCAGCCCCTGACGCGGGCGCTCGCCCATCAGCGGTGCCACCGGTACGGTATTGTCGGCGTTGACCTCATCGCCGGGTAGCGCGCTGTAGCGCTCGCCGTCGTTTTTTTGCCGACGCTGCTGTTGCCGTCGTTGTTCATCACGCAGCAGCAAGGCCTGCTCTTGCGGGTCGCGCTGCTGCTTGAGGTCGATCGCGCTTTCACCGGACGAAGGCTGCGTGGGAACCACCGGCTTGATGTCGGGGGTTGGCTTGACCGGGTCCTGTTGCGAGGTTACCGGTGCTGCACTGAGCGGAATGATCGGCGGCAACATGGAAAGTCTCCTATTACCCCTGTATCGGCGGCTGGTCACCTACCTTGAATACAGACAACGCTTACTCGGTTTCGTCGTCAGGGTCGTCGTCACTCGGCGGGCTGGCCTCACTCCAGGGCCGCTTGTAGACCTGTTGCCAGACCGCGTCCATGTGGTCGCGCAGTACCTGCGGCGCGGCCTTGAGCGAGGCGCTGTCCTCGCGTTCTCCGCCTATCGGGTCTTCGCCGGCGGGCGTGATCAGCGACTCCCCGGTAATGGTGTAACTGGCCTGCCCTTCGCGCATCTCGATGGCGATATCGTGCGGGTCGATCCCCCCGCCGCAGAAGGCATGGCTAGCTACCGTCAGTTCGGCGACCCCGTCCTTGTTCAGGTCACTGACATCGCTGACATCGGTATAGAAGTCGACATCCAGGTCCAAGCCTGGGCAGGTGGTTTCCTGTTCGACCTGCCAGCGTGCCTTGAACGCATCGCGTTCTGCCGTGCGCCCATACAGCGTGGCCTTGAGCACCACCTTGTCGACTTCCTGCTGGTTTTCGGCGTCGGTGGCCTGGCCATCGGTGCGGCTGAGCACCAACAGGCCTTCACCCTCGCGGTCACGAAAATGCACGCTCTTGATCGGCGTCTGCACGCCCAGCGCCTCAAGCTGCTCGGGCGCAATGGCCGGCAAGGTCTCGAAGTTTTTTTGCTCGCACGCAGCCAGCAGCACGAGGCTGCCCACGGCCAGGGAAGCGTTCAACCAGCGGTGCTTGGCGGACATGTCGGTGCGCAGCCCTCGTCGGCAAGACGGTGTTGGTCGATGAAACGGCTAGACTGTTGGTCTTTGGCACCGATCGGTGCACTTCAACACTTTGGTCTGACCGGCCGATCCGTTAACATAGCCGGCTTTTCATCGCGGGAGTTCAGGCAGTATGGCGCAGCAGTATCAACCGGGGCAACGCTGGATCAGCGACAGCGAAGCAGAGCTCGGCCTGGGTACCATCCTGGCGCAGGATGGCCGCCTGTTGACCGTGCTCTACCCGGCCACTGGCGACACCCGCCAGTATTCCCTGCGCAATGCGCCGCTGACCCGCGTGCGCTTCTCGCCAGGTGACCTGATCACCCACTTCGACGGCTGGAAGCTGACCGTGCGCGAGGTCGACGATGTCGACGGCCTGCTGGTCTACCATGGCCTGGACGCGCAAAACCAGCCGCGCACCCTGCCAGAAACCCAGCTGTCGAACTTCATTCAATTCCGCCTGGCCAGCGACCGCCTGTTCGCCGGCCAGATCGACCCGCTGTCGTGGTTCAGCCTGCGTTACAACACCCTGCATCACACCAGCAAACAGATGCAATCGTCGCTCTGGGGCCTGGGTGGCTGCCGCGCGCAACCGATCGCTCACCAGTTGCACATCGCCCGCGAAGTCGCAGACCGCAGCGCGCCACGGGTTCTGCTGGCGGACGAAGTCGGCCTGGGCAAGACCATCGAGGCCGGCCTGGTCATCCATCGCCAGCTGCTGACCGGGCGCGCCAGCCGCGTACTGATCCTGGTCCCGGAAAACCTCCAGCACCAATGGCTGGTGGAAATGCGCCGGCGCTTCAACCTGCAGGTGGCGCTGTTCGACGCCGAACGCTTCATCGAGAGCGACGCCAGCAACCCGTTCGAAGACGCCCAACTCGCGTTGGTCGCCCTGGAATGGCTGGTCGACGACGAGAAGGCCCAGGATGCGCTGTTTGCTGCGGGCTGGGACCTGATGGTGGTCGATGAAGCCCATCACCTGGTCTGGCATGAAGACCAGGTCAGCGCGGAGTACGGCTTGGTCGAGCAACTGGCACAGGTCATCCCTGGCGTGTTGCTGCTCACCGCCACCCCCGAACAACTTGGCCAGGACAGCCACTTCGCCCGGCTGCGTCTGCTCGACCCCAACCGCTTCCATGACCTGGCGGCCTTCCGCGCCGAGAGCGAGCACTATCGCCCGGTGGCCGAAGCCGTGCAGGAGCTGCTGGATGAAGGCCGTCTTTCGCCCAAGGCCCACGCCACCATCCATGGCTTCCTCGGCGCCGAAGGCGAAGCCTTGCTGGCGGCGGTCAACGATGGTGATACCCAGGCCAGCGCGCGCCTGATCCGCGAGTTGCTCGACCGCCACGGCACTGGCCGCGTGCTGTTCCGTAACACCCGTGCTGCGGTCCAGGGTTTCCCCGAGCGCCAGCTGCATGCCTACCCGGTGGCCATGCCCGAGCAGTACCGCGACCTGCCGCCTGGCGAAAAGGCCGAGCTGTACCCGGAAGTCGCCTTCCAGGCACACGGCGACACCACTGACGACGAACGCTGGTGGCGTTTCGACCCTCGGGTCGACTGGCTGATCGATACCCTCAAGATGCTCAAGCGCACCAAGGTGCTGGTCATCTGCGCCCATGCCGAAACCGCCATGGACCTGGAAGACGCCCTGCGCGTGCGCTCCGGCATCCCCGCTTCGGTCTTCCATGAAGGCATGAGCATTCTGGAGCGTGACCGCGCCGCCGCCTATTTCGCGGACGAGGAATTCGGCGCCCAGGTGCTGATCTGTTCCGAGATCGGCAGCGAAGGCCGCAACTTCCAGTTCTCTCATCACCTGGTGATGTTCGACCTGCCGGCCCACCCTGACCTACTCGAACAGCGTATCGGCCGTCTCGACCGAATCGGCCAGAAGCACACCATCCAGCTGCACGTGCCCTACCTGCAGGACAGCCCGCAACAGCGCCTGTTCCAGTGGTACCACGAAGCGCTCAACGCCTTCCTCAACACCTGCCCGACCGGCAATGCCCTGCAGCATCAGTTCGGCCCGCGCCTGCTGCCGCTTCTTGAAAGCGGTGACAGCAAAGCCTGGGATGCCCTGATGGCCGATGCCCGCAACGAGCGCGAGCGCCTGGAGGCCGAGCTGCACAGCGGCCGCGACCGGCTGCTGGAGCTCAACTCCGGCGGGGCCGGCGAAGGCCAGGCACTGGTGGAGGCGATTCTCGAACAGGACGACCAGTTCGCCCTGCCGATCTACATGGAGACCCTGTTCGACGCGTTCGGCATCGACAGCGAAGACCATTCGGAAAACGCCCTGATCCTCAAGCCGAGTGAGAAGATGCTCGACGCCAGTTTCCCGCTGGGTGACGACGAAGGCGTGACCATCACCTACGACCGTACCCAGGCATTGTCCCGCGAAGACATGCAGTTCCTGACCTGGGAACACCCGATGGTTCAAGGTGGCATGGACCTGGTGCTGTCCGGCTCGATGGGCAACACCGCCGTCGCGCTGATCAAGAACAAGGCCCTCAAGCCTGGCACCGTGCTGCTCGAACTGCTGTTCGTCAGCGAGGTGGTGGCGCCACGCAGCCTGCAACTTGGTCGCTACCTGCCCCCGGCAGCCCTGCGATGCCTGCTCGACACCAATGGCAACGACCTGGCGTCGCGCGTGGCCTTCGAAACGCTCAACGACCAGCTCGAAAGCGTTCCGCGCGCCAGCGCCAACAAGTTCATCCAGGCCCAGCGGGATGTACTGGCCCAGCGCATCAGTGGCGGTGAGGCCAAGATCATGCCGACCCACGTCGAGCGTGTGGCCGAAGCCCAGCGCCGCCTGGCTGCCGAAGCGGACGAAGAACTGGCCCGCCTGACCGCGCTCAAGGCGGTCAACCCGAGCGTACGCGACAGCGAAATCGACGCCTTGCGCAAGCAGCGTGAAGAAGGCCTGGCGATGCTGGACAAAGCTGCCTTGCGCTTGGAAGCCATTCGCGTGCTGGTGGCTGGCTGACTATACGAGCGACAAGTTGGGCTGCTTGGCAGCCCATCGCAACACAAGGCTGCTCCTGCAACGGGAGCGGCTATATGCCTTGCTGCGATTGGCCTCATAACCAAATCATAGAAATCAAATTGCCATTATTCAGGAAGGGCTAACTACCTCTTCCTATACTGCCTCTGGACAGTCTGCCAAGGGTTGTACCGCAGACGAGTGAAAACTCGACCAAGAGGCACGCAATGGAATGGCTGGGTCTGCAACTGTTCGCCGATCTTCCGGCAACCGGACGAATCGTCATCGATTGTCGCCATGAACCCTTCCTGGTACTGCTCGCCTATACCGTGGCCTGCGCGGGGTGCTTTGCGACCCTGGACATGGCCGAGCGCCAGTCCCATAGCGAACAGGCCACGGCGCAACGCCAATGGCGCATGCTCGGCGCCTGCTGCCTCGCCGGCGGTATCTGGGCCATGCACTTCATCAGCATGCTGGCCTTTCAGGCCCCGCTCGAAGTTCACTACGATGTGTCGCTGACCGTGCTGTCGCTGCTCATTGCCCTGATCGTCGCCTGGGTGGGCATGAACAGCATCAACCGTAGGCACATGCGCCCGTATCATTATCTGAAGCGTGCAGTACTCATCGCAGCCGGCATCATCTTCATGCATTTTGTCGGCATGGCCGCCCTCGAGACCGGCGCTCAACAGTACTACCAGACCGGGCTGCTACTGACCTCCATGGCCATCGCCCTGCTCACCAGCCTCGCAGCGCTGCTGCTGGCGCGGCGCTTTCGCAACGGTAGCGGCACCTTGCACCAGGCCCTGAAGTACGGCGCTAGCCTGCTGATGGCCGGCGGCATCGTCGCGACCCACTTCACGGCCATGTCGGCCATGACCTTGGTCATCCCCGCCGACACTGCGCTGCGTCTGCCGTCAGCCGACAACAGCCTGCAACTGGGGCTGACCATTGCATTCATCACGCTGCTGATCAGTGGTGCCAGCATCAGTGCGGCCTTGGCCGACAAGAAGCTGCAAAGCAAGGAGCACGACCTGCGCCGGGTCAGCATGCTGCTCAACCAACTGGACCAGGCGCGAGCCTCGCTGCAACAGGCTGCGCACTACGACGCCCTGACCAACCTGATCAACCGCCGCGGTTTCAATCAAGTGTTCGCCGAGCGCCTCGCCGAACAGAACGCCGATGACAACCGCCTGGCGGTGATGTTTCTCGACATCGACCATTTCAAACGCATCAATGACAGCCTTGGCCATGCCGCCGGCGACGAACTGCTCAAAGTGATCGCCAACCACATCAAGGCAGCCACCCGCAGCCAAGACCTGGTGGCGCGCTTTGGTGGCGACGAGTTCTGCGTGGTCACCAGCCTCAACAACCGTGATGAAGCACGCCACCTGGCGCAGCGCATCATGCAGCGAATGAAGGACCCCATCGACCTGGGTGGCCGGCGCATGGTCATGACCACCAGTATCGGTATCAGCATTTTCCCCGACGATGGCAACACCGCCGAAGAGTTGCTCAAGCACGCCGACCTTGCCCTGTATCAGTCCAAGGGCAACGGGCGCAACAGCCTGACCTTCTTCAACGACAGCCTTAAAACCCGGGCCACGCTTGCCCTGCAGCTGGAAGAGGAACTGCGCATCGCGCTGCTGGAAGAACGCGGGCTGTGCGTGCATTACCAGCCGATCTTCGACCTGCACAATGGCCAGGTGGCCAAGCTCGAAGCCCTGGTGCGCTGGCAGCACCCACAACACGGCCTGCTCGGGCCCGACCGTTTCATCGGCATCGCCGAAGCCAATGGTTTGATCATCGACCTCGACCTGTGGGTGCTGCGCCACGCCTGTGCCGACCTGGCGCAACTGCACCGCCACGGTTATGGCGACCTCAAGGTCACGGTGAACTGCTCGGCAGTCACGCTCAGTCACGATGAACTGGCCAGCGAGGTGGAGAAAGCGTTGTTTCACTCAGCCCTGGCGCCCCGCCACCTGGAGCTGGAAATCACCGAAAACGCATTGATGGGGGACATCCAGCGCACTGTCAGCCTGCTCAAGCGCGTGTGCGCCCAGGGCGTGGCCCTGTCGATCGATGACTTCGGTACCGGTTACTCGTCGCTGGCCTACCTCAAACGCTTGCCGCTGGACATCCTGAAGATCGACAGAACCTTCCTGCAGGATGTGCCAGGCAGCCAGAAAGACCGCGAGATCGTCCAGGCCATCATCGTCATGGCCCACACCCTGCACCTGCAGGTGGTCAGCGAGGGCGTAGAAACCGTCGAACAGCTGGAATTCCTCGAAACCCACGGCTGCGACTACCTGCAGGGCTACTTGCTCAGCCGCCCGGTGCCGCTGGGCGAATTGCGGCCGATCCTGGAGCTGCTGCAACGGCGCAATGGCCTGCTCAGCCCTTACTGCGATACAGCGCTACCAGGGTCGCCGGATCTTTTTGCAGATAGCCCTGGCTACCGTGCAGGCGCATCAATTGCGCGGCGAGGCCACTGAGCGGTGTCGCCGAGCCCTGCTCGCGAGAGAATTTGACTGCGCTGTCGAGGTCTTTGAGTAACGTCCGCACATGCCACTTGATCGGCTCGAAGCGGCTCTCGGCCATTTGCGGGGCAAGGATCTGCAGCGGTTTCGAATCGGCAAAGCCGCCCGCCAAGGCCTCGGCGATCAGTGTCGCGTCCACGCCTGACTGCTCGGCCAATGCCACCACTTCGGCGATCACCAAGGCATTGCAGGCCACGATCATCTGGTTGCAGGCCTTGGTCACCTGGCCGGCGCCAACGGCGCCCATGTGCGTCACTCGCTGGCCAAGGGCCTGCAGTACGGGGAGTGCACGCTGCAAGTCGGCGGCCTCGCCACCGACCATGATGGCCAAGGTGCCGGCCTCGGCGCCCGGCGTGCCACCGGACACCGGGGCATCCAGCCAAGCCATGCCAGACAAGGCCGCGAGCGCAGCGGCCATCTCCCGGGTGGCGGTCGGTTCGAGGCTCGAAAAATCGATCAGTAACTGGCCACTGCGCCCACCCTGCGCGATGCCTTGCTCACCGAACACCACTTCGCGCACCACCGCCGTATCGGCCAGGCACAGCAGCACCATGTCGCTGTCGCGGCACAACTCGGCCGGGGTTGCCGCCAGTCGCGCGCCAGCTGCTACCAGCTCGGCGCATTTGTCGGGGCTGCGGTTCCACACCGTCAGCGGGTAACCGGCAGCCAGCAGGCGCCGACACATGGGCAAGCCCATCAGGCCGATTCCGGCGAAGGCTAGCGAAGGTAGTTGTGAGCTCATGAACGACTCCTGGCACATTTTGTTATTTTCAAGGCGCGCAGCGGCCCCATTACGCATCCCGTAAACTGTTACCGCCACGCCGAATTGTTACTTACCTCCACCCATCTGATCGTCCCCAAGCACCAGATTGAAGCGGCTGCGCATTTTTACGCACCAAAAACGATCACGCTCACTCAGCGCGCTTCACCTGAATCACGATAAACGGTGAAACCACCACCGCCCAGATCTCTGGATCGCGGTTTTGCAGGTCCAGCGCCTGCTCGGCAGTCACCGGGCCAACAGCGCCATCACTACGCCACTTGGCGAAGATCTCGCCGCGATTCTCGGCCATCGCTTCGGCAACGGCGATCAGGTCCAGGCTGGGGTCGACCCAAATCAGGTCACCCTTTGCCCAGAAGCGCTCCAGCGCTTTCCACTCGATGATTGCCGTCTCGCCAATCAATTTGGCATAGAGGGTGCTTGTTTGATCAGTCATGGGTTGCTACCCGCAAAAATCGGCCAATAAAAAAGGCCGCTATTTTTGCAGAAAAACCCGGTTTCAAATACGTAATTTGGTCGATCGGCCCCGAACTTGTGGGGTTGGGCCGCAGGTACAGGCAAATTGATGGCGCTTTTCTGTATCTTTGTGTCGATCAAGCGACAACCCAGGAACCAGGTACTTTTTGACCGCTTTTCAAGCGCTCGAACAGCGCTCTACACTGTACCGGTACAGTTCCGGGACATGTTCCGGGGGAAGGTGGGCATGCAGTATGGCGTGGCCATACCGCAAATCCCGCCCGGTCTGTAGCCCTGGCCGCCAGGACTATAAGAATTACAACAGAATGAGTGGAGCACTATGATCAAGATTTCCAAGCTGTTCGCCGCAATGGTTCTGGCAGGGGTAGCCAGCCATTCGTTTGCCGCCGATACCATCAAGATCGGGATCGCGGGGCCTAAGACCGGCCCTGTCACCCAGTACGGCGACATGCAGTTCATCGGCGCCAAGCAAGCTATCAAAGACATCAACGCCAAGGGCGGCGTCGATGGCAAGATGCTCGAAGCCAAGGAATACGACGACGCCTGCGACCCTAAACAGGCCGTGGCAATCGCCAACAAAGTGGTCAATGACGGCGTCAAGTTCGTCATCGGCCACCTGTGCTCCAGCTCTACCCAGCCTGCGTCCGACATCTACGAAGACGAAGGCGTGATCATGATCACCCCCGCTGCTACCAGCCCGGAAATCACCGCCCGTGGCTACAAAATGATCTTCCGTACCATCGGTCTGGACAGCGCCCAGGGTCCGGCCGCCGGCAACTACATCGCAGACCACGTCAAGCCGAAGGTTGTTGCAGTCCTGCACGACAAGCAGCAGTACGGTGAAGGCATCGCCACCGCCGTCAAGCAGACACTGGAAGGCAAAGGCACCAAGGTTGCGGTCTTCGAAGGCCTGAACGCCGGTGACAAGGACTTCTCCTCGATCATCCAGAAGCTCAAACAGAACAACGTCGACTTCGTGTACTACGGCGGCTACCACCCAGAGCTGGGCCTGATCCTGCGCCAGGCTCAGGAGAAAGGCCTGAAAGCCAAATTCATGGGCCCAGAAGGTGTCGGCAACGACTCCATCTCGCAGATCGCCCAGGGCGCCTCCGAAGGGCTGCTGGTCACCCTGCCGAAGTCGTTCGACGCCGATCCAGAGAACAAGGCCATCGTCGATGCCATCAAGGCTGACGGCAAAGACCCGAGCGGCCCGTTCGTGTTCCCGGCCTACTCGGCTGTCCAACTGATTGCCGAAGGCATCAAAGCGGCCAAGTCCGAAGACGCCGACAAAGTGGCAGAAGCCATCCACGCCGGTACTTTCAAGACCCCCACCGGCGACCTGTCATATGACGCCAAGGGCGACCTGAAAGACTTCAAATTCGTTGTTTACGAATGGCACTTCGGCAAACCGAAGACCGAAGTCTCCCCTCAGTAACTGCGTGACTAAATAGCTGACCGTAAAAGCCCACTGTGCGAGCAGTGGGCTTTGTTTTACGAGGTTCATGGCCGTGATTCCCGCGATCCGGGAGCCGGCCACCTGAAAATCTTAAAACCGTCACTCGCGGTTTCCTGGCCTACCCCCGCCAGCGAAATGCAAGTCAGGTTTTTAGGAGCGCTGTAATGCCTGAGATCTACCATTTCTTCCAACAACTGGTTAATGGATTGACCATCGGCAGCACCTATGCCTTGATCGCCATCGGCTACACGATGGTGTACGGCATCATTGGCATGATCAACTTCGCCCACGGCGAGGTGTACATGATCGGTTCCTACGTGGCCTTCATCGCCCTGGCGGGCCTGGCCATGATGGGTATCCATTCGCTGCCGATCCTGATGACCGTCGCCTTCGTCGCGACGATCTTCGTCACCAGTGCCTATGGCTACAGCATCGAACGGGTTGCCTACCGCCCCCTGCGCAACAGCAACCGTCTGATCCCGCTGATTTCCGCCATCGGCATGTCGATTTTCCTGCAGAACACGGTCTTGCTCTCGCAGGACTCCAAGGACAAATCCATCCCCAACCTGATCCCCGGGAGCTTCTCCTTCGGGCCGGGCGGCGCTGAAGAGGTACTGATCAGCTACATGCAGATCCTGGTGTTCGTCGTCACCCTGGTGGCCATGACCCTGCTCACCCTGTTCATCTCCCGTTCCCGTCTGGGCCGCGCCTGCCGCGCCTGCGCCGAGGACATCAAGATGGCCAACCTGCTGGGCATCAACACCAACAACATCATCGCCCTCACCTTCGTCATCGGTGCCGCACTGGCAGCGGTAGCGGCCGTGCTGCTGAGCATGCAGTACGGGGTGATCAACCCCAACGCCGGCTTCCTGGTGGGCCTCAAAGCCTTCACCGCAGCGGTGCTGGGTGGCATCGGCAGCATTCCGGGCGCCATGCTCGGTGGGCTGGTGCTGGGTGTGGCCGAGGCCTTCGGCGCCGATATCTTCGGCGACCAGTACAAGGACGTAGTGGCATTCGGTCTCTTGGTGCTTGTCCTGCTGTTCCGGCCGACCGGCATCCTGGGCCGCCCGGAGGTTGAAAAAGTATGAACAAAAATCTCAAACAGGCGTTCTTCAGCGCCTTGCTGGTATGGGCCGTGGCCTTCCCGGTACTGGGCCTCAAACTGAGCATCGACGGCATCAGCCTGGTGGTGCACAGCCAGGGCTCGTTCACCATCAGCATCATCGCCGTGTGCTCGGTGCTGATGTTCCTGCGCGTGCTGTTCGACAAGCAGTGGAGCTCGGTCATGAGCCGCCGCTCGGATCGCAAGCTGATCTCGCCGGCCGTGAGCAACTACCTGACCCTGCCCAAGACTCAGCGCTGGATCATCATCGGGCTGATCCTGGTCGCGCTGGTGTGGCCGTTCTTCGGCTCGCGCGGTGCGGTCGACATTGCCACGCTGATCCTGATCTACGTGTTGCTGGGCCTGGGCCTGAACATCGTGGTCGGCCTGGCAGGCCTGCTCGACCTGGGTTATGTGGGCTTCTATGCCGTGGGCGCGTACAGCTACGCAATGCTCTCGCACTACCTGGGCTGGAGCTTCTGGGTCTGCCTGCCGATCGCCGGCCTGATGGCCGCCACCTTCGGCTTCCTGCTCGGCTTCCCGGTGCTGCGCCTGCGCGGTGACTACCTGGCGATCGTGACCCTCGGCTTCGGCGAGATCATCCGCCTGTTCCTGCGTAACCTCACCGACTGGACCGGCGGCCCCAACGGCATCAGCAACATCCCCAAGCCCGAGCTCTTCGGCCTGACCTTCGAACGCCGTGCGGCCGAGGGGATGCAGACCTTCCATGAGTTCTTCGGGTTGGCGTACAACTCGATCAACAAGGTCATCTTCCTCTACCTGGTGGCCCTGCTGCTGGCCCTGCTGGCGCTGTTCGTCATCAACCGCCTGCTGCGCATGCCGATCGGCCGTGCCTGGGAAGCCTTGCGTGAAGACGAGATCGCCTGCCGCGCACTGGGCCTGAACCCCACTGTGATCAAGCTCTCGGCATTCACCCTGGGTGCCTGCTTCGCCGGTTTCGCCGGCAGCTTCTTCGCTGCCCGGCAAGGCCTGGTGACACCGGAGTCGTTCACCTTCATCGAGTCGGCGATCATCCTCGCCATCGTCGTGCTCGGTGGCATGGGTTCACAACTGGGCGTGATTCTCGCGGCCATCGTGATGATCCTGCTGCCCGAGCTGATGCGTGAGTTCAGCGAATACCGGATGCTGATGTTCGGTGCGCTGATGGTGTTGATGATGATCTGGCGTCCGCAAGGCCTGCTGCCTATGCAACGTCCACACATGGAGCTGCGTCGATGAGCCGCGAAATTCTGCAAGTCAGCGGCCTGAGCATGCGCTTCGGCGGCTTGTTGGCGGTCAATGGCGTGGCCCTGACCGTCAAGGAAAAACAGGTGGTGGCGCTGATCGGCCCGAACGGCGCAGGCAAGACCACGGTGTTCAACTGCCTCACCGGGTTCTACAAACCCAGCGGTGGAACCATCCTGCTCGATGGCCAGCCGATCCAGGGCCTGGCCGGCCACCAGATCGCCCGCAAGGGCGTGGTGCGTACCTTCCAGAACGTGCGCCTGTTCAAGGAAATGACCGCGCTGGAGAACCTGCTGATCGCCCAGCACCGGCACTTGAACACCAACTTCTTCGCCGGCCTGTTCAAGACCCCGAGCTTCCGTCGCAGCGAGAAGGAGGCCATGGAGCGCGCGCAGTACTGGCTGGAGAAGGTCAACCTGACCGAGTTTGCCAACCGTACCGCCGGCACCCTCGCCTACGGCCAGCAACGCCGCCTGGAAATCGCCCGCTGCATGATGACCCAGCCACGGATCATCATGCTCGACGAACCAGCAGCGGGCCTTAACCCGAAAGAGACCGAAGACCTCAAGGCACTGATCGCCTATCTGCGCGAGTCACACAACGTCACCGTGCTGCTGATCGAGCACGACATGAAGCTGGTGATGAGCATTTCCGACCATATCGTGGTGATCAACCAGGGCACCCCCCTGGCAGATGGCACGCCGGAGCAGATTCGCGACAATCCTGAAGTGATCAAGGCTTACCTGGGGGAAGCGTAAATGCTGAAGTTCGAGAACGTTTCCACCTTCTACGGCAAGATCCAGGCGCTACACAGCGTCAACGTGGAGATCAACCAGGGCGAGATCGTCACCTTGATCGGTGCCAACGGCGCGGGCAAATCAACACTGCTGATGACCTTGTGCGGCTCGCCGCAGGCCCATAGCGGCAGCATCAAGTACCTGGGTGAAGAGCTGGTCGGCCAGACCTCTTCGCACATCATGCGCAAGAGTATCGCCGTGGTCCCGGAAGGGCGCCGTGTGTTCGCCCGCCTGACGGTGGAAGAAAACCTCGCCATGGGCGGTTTCTTCACCGACAAGGGCGACTACCAGGAGCAGCTGGACAAAGTCCTGCAGCTGTTCCCGCGCCTGAAGGAGCGTTATATCCAGCGTGGCGGCACCATGTCCGGTGGCGAGCAGCAGATGCTCGCCATTGGCCGGGCGCTGATGAGCAAACCCAAGCTGCTGCTGCTCGACGAGCCATCGCTGGGCCTGGCACCAATCATCATCCAGCAGATCTTCGACATCATCGAACAGTTGCGCCGTGACGGCGTGACCGTGTTCCTGGTGGAACAGAACGCCAACCAGGCGCTGAAGATCGCCGACCGTGCCTATGTCCTGGAAAACGGGCGGGTGGTGATGCAAGGAACGGGTGAGTCACTGCTGAGTGACCCCAAGGTGCGTGACGCGTACCTGGGAGGTTGATGAACAAAGGGCCTTCGGGCCCTTTGTTCTGCCTGTTGGGTTCATGTGGCCTGAGCCGGATACCGACAATGCTTGTGATCCCCGTGCACCCTGCGTAACGTGGCCAGCTTTCAGGAACATCGCCGGAGCCCGCCCCATGCGCCTCACCCCTACCCTGCTGCTCACCGCCCTGCTGCCCCTGTTCGCCGGTTGCCAACTGATGGCTGACACCCCAAGCGACCCAAACATCGGCACCACGCGCATGCAGGGCGAACTGAGCGCCGCCGGTGGCCAGTTGCTGTTCAAGCCCTGCAATGAAAGCCGCCGTTTCGTGATCAACGACGTCGCTGGCACGGGGGTCCTGCAGGAAGCCGCCAACCTCGCCAAGGATGCCGGCGACAAGCTATTCGCCGATGTGCGCGGGCGCCTTACCGGCAGCAAGCAGGCCACCAACGACGGCCAGCTCGAAGTGCGCCGGCTTTACCGCCTGGAGCCCTCGACCCGCGCCTGCGAAGACCCCAACTTCAAGCAACTGACCCTGCGCGCCAACGGCCACGAACCCGACTGGGACATCAAGGCCAGCGGCAAGGGCATGGTCGTCAGCCGGGTTGGTCAAGCGCCGCTGCCCCTGCCGTTTCTGGAAGAGGAAGTGCCAGGTGGTGGCCTGACCCTGACCAGCGAGGCCAACGGCCAGCACGTGGAGCTTTGGGTCGCACCGCAACGCTGCGTGGACGTCGCCACCGGGGCGGTGCGCCACCTGCGCGCCGAGCTGCGCATCGACGGCAAGACCCTGCAAGGCTGCGGTTACTACGGCGGTGCGCGCGACAACTGATCACCGGGCGCTTTTATCCTGCCAGTCGGGGCGGCGAACAGCTTATACTTGGCGGTTTGTGTAAAGCCGCCGGCCGCCCATGGCCGGGATACTGGACCCTGCCATGCTACGAATCACCGAACTGAAGCTGCCCCTGGACCATCCCGACGAAGCCCTGCGCGAAGCCATCGTCCAGCGCCTGGGCATCAACGATGAGCAATTGCTCAGCTTCAACCTGTTCAAGCGCAGCTACGACGCACGCAAGAAAAACAGCGAACTGCTGTTCATCTACACCATCGACCTCGAAGCCAGCAACGAGGCCGAGCTGCTTCGCAAGTTCGAAGACGATCGCAACATCGGCGTAGCCCCCGACGTCACCTACAAGTACGTGGGCCACGCCCCCGCCGAGCTCGCACAGCGCCCGATCGTGGTCGGCTTTGGCCCTTGCGGCATCTTTGCCGGATTGCTGCTGGCGCAGATGGGCTTCAAGCCGATCATCCTCGAACGCGGCAAGGAAGTACGCCAGCGCACCAAGGACACCTGGGGCCTGTGGCGCAAGAGCGTGCTCAACCCCGAATCCAACGTGCAGTTCGGCGAAGGCGGCGCCGGGACCTTCTCCGACGGCAAACTGTACAGCCAGATCAAGGACCCGCTGCACCACGGCCGCAAGGTGCTGGAAGAGTTCGTCAAGGCCGGCGCGCCGGATGAGATCCTCTACATCAATAAACCGCACATCGGCACCTTCCGCCTGACCGGCATGGTCGAGCAGATGCGCCAGGACATCATCGCCCTGGGCGGTGAAGTGCGTTTCGAGCAGAAGGTCACCGACCTGCTGACCGATAACGGCCAGCTGACCGGCGTGGTGCTGGCAAGCGGCGAGCAGCTGCAGTCACGCCATGTGGTTCTGGCCCTGGGGCACAGTGCCCGCGACACCTTCCGCATGCTGCATGCCAAGGGCGTATTCATGGAGGCCAAGCCGTTCTCGGTCGGTTTCCGTATCGAACACCCGCAAACGCTGATCGACAAGGCCCGTCTGGGCAAGTATGCCGGCCACCCGAAACTGGGCGCTGCCGACTACAAACTGGTGTATCACGCCAAGAACGGCCGTTCGGTCTACAGTTTCTGCATGTGCCCAGGCGGCACCGTGGTCGCCGCCACCAGCGAGCCTGGCCGCGTCGTGACCAACGGCATGAGCCAGTATTCGCGTAACGAACGCAATGCCAACTCCGGCATCGTCGTCGGCATCGACCCCGAGCGCGACTACCCGGGCGGCCCGCTGGCCGGCATCGAGCTGCAGGAACGCCTGGAGGCGCACGCCTATGTCCTGGGTGGCAGCAACTACCAGGCCCCGGCGCAGTTGGTCGGTGACTTCGTAGCCGGCAGGCCGTCCACTGCCCTGGGCAGTGTCGAGCCTTCGTACAAGCCAGGCGTGACCCTGGGTGACCTGGCGCCCAGCTTGCCGGATTTCGCCATCGAGGCGATCCGCGAAGCGTTGCCGGCATTCGATCGGCAGATCAAGGGCTACAACCTGCATGACGCGGTGTTGACCGGTATCGAGACGCGTACCTCTTCGCCGCTGCGCATTACCCGTGGCGAGGACTACCAGAGCCTGAACATGAGGGGGTTGTTCCCGGCGGGTGAAGGCGCAGGCTACGCGGGCGGTATCCTGTCGGCAGGCGTCGATGGCATTCGCATTGCCGAGGCGGTAGCGCGGGACATGCTCGGGCTGTAAGGCAGCAAGTTTCATGCGCCCCCTGCGCGGGCAAGTCTGCGCAGGGGGCATGACCATCGCCAGAAAAGTCTGCGCGAATAATCAGATTTCCCCTACCTCACCGTTCCTCAGCTGCGTCTAGTCTTCCCACAGCCAAGGCGGCAATACCATATAACAAAAACGAATATAGTTTTTGTTTTAAAGCATATCGCCACAAGCTAGGGTGTACGCCCGTTCCGTAATCAACCTCTCATGGAGAGCCCATAGCCCGTGCGTAGCCTCTTCACCCGATTCTTTCAGCTCGAAGCCGCCAGCGGCCTGCTGCTGATCGCTGCGGCCATCCTTGCTCTGGTCATCAACAACTCACCTTTGTCCTACCTGTACAACGGCCTGCTGGACGTCCCGGTCGCCGTCAAGGTTGGCGCGCTGGAGATAGCCAAGCCTTTGTTGCTGTGGATCAACGACGGCCTCATGGCGCTGTTCTTCCTGCTCATCGGCCTGGAGGTCAAGCGCGAGGTGGTCGACGGCCAGCTGTCGAAGCCCTCGCAGGTAATCCTGCCCGCTACCGCCGCAGTGGGTGGCATGGTGGTACCGGCACTGGTCTACTGGTTCATCAACCGCGACAACCCTGCAGCCGTCGCCGGCTGGGCCATCCCCACCGCCACCGATATCGCCTTCGCCCTTGGCGTGCTGGCATTGCTGGGCAAGCGTGTCCCGGCGTCGCTCAAGCTGTTCTTGATGACCCTCGCGATCATCGATGACCTGGGTGCAATCATTGTCATTGCCCTGTTCTACTCGGGCACCTTGTCCAGCGTGTCACTTATGCTGGCAGCGGCCTGCCTGGTAGCGCTGATAGCCATGAACCGGCTTGGCGTAGTCAAGCTCGGGCCTTACCTGATCATCGGCCTGGTGCTTTGGGTATGCGTGCTCAAGAGCGGTGTCCACGCCACATTGGCGGGTGTCGCCCTGGCGCTGTGCATTCCACTGCGCACACGCAACGCGGAAAGCTCGCCGCTGCTGTCGCTGGAACACGCCCTGCACCCTTGGGTGGCCTATGCCATTCTGCCGCTGTTCGCGTTCGCCAACGCCGGTGTCTCGTTGGCCGGCATGACGTTAGAAAGCTTCACCCACCCGGTACCGCTGGGTATCGCTGTCGGCTTGCTGGCGGGCAAGACTGTGGGGGTGTTCGGCCTGACCTGGCTTGCGATCAAGCTTCGCCTGGCGGCGTTGCCTACGGGTGCAAGCTGGGGGCAGTTGCTGGGGGTGGCGATACTCTGCGGCATCGGCTTCACCATGAGCCTGTTCGTAGGTTCCCTGGCCTTCGTGCCAGGCAGCAGTGACTATGCGGGCATGGACCGTATGGGCATTCTCACCGGCTCGTTCATCGCTGCGGTCGTCGGCTATGCCGTTACCGCAATGGCCAGCCGCGCCCCCCGCACGCACTAAAGTAGAAGCGGCATGAAAAAACCCCGACTGGCGTGGCCAGATCGGGGTTTTGCGTTTTTGCGCTACAGCCGGTGCAAGGCTCAGTGCGAGACGCGGCTGGTACCGTCGACGGTCATGATGCGAACACGTTCGCCAACCCGGAAAATCTCGTTTTCCTGAACGGCCTGCACATAGGCACGCATGCTGCCATCGTCTTCACGCACGGTGATTTCCACACCCTGGGTACGGGTGATGCCTTCTTCGGCGGCAGAACCTGCCAGGCCACCGGCAACCGCACCAATCACTGCCGCGACGATGCTGCCACGGCCACCCCCGACTGCACTGCCGGCAACGCCGCCGACAATCGCACCCGCGCCACCGCCGATCGGGGTCTTGGTGCCTTCGATCTTGACCGGACGCAAGGATTCGATGGTCCCCATGCGTACGGTCTGCACGCGACGGGCCTCATCACGGGAGTAGCTATCGCCGGTCAGGCTCGAGGCACAGCCCCCCAGCAACAGCGACATGGTGGTGAAGGTCGCCACCAGCAAAGCGGATTTACGCATGGGTAAAGTCTCCATAAGTCATCGGTGTTCATTAGACGCTGCACATTGACGGCTGTCACGGCACAGACGTAATAAAATTGTTTTCATTCAGCCTGGGTACAGCCTACCTGGACTGTATCGTGGGCCTTTCAAGTGAGACCAAGGATAGCCATGGATTACTTCATCGTCGTGGTCACGACTGTCGCAGGGCTGTACTTCCATGGGTGGCTGTATGTGCGGATGCGCCGCTGGATGGACCGCGACCTGGCGCTGTCGCTGGCCGGGGAGGATGTGCGCAAACGTGAGTACATGCTGCGACGGCTGGAGCAGGCGCGGGTGCAGAAGGTCAGGCGCAAGGCGCTGGCGGAGTGGTTGGCGCGTGAGGCGGCGGCTTATCAGGGGTAGCGTTGCAATCTTGGGGCTGCTGCGCAGCCCCAAGGATTTCAAGGCGCCAACCGCTCCCGCAGCCATTGCCCATCGACCAGGCGATAGTTCATCCGGTCATGCAAGCGGCTGGTACGCCCCTGCCAGAACTCGACCCGCTCAGGCAACAGGCGATACCCGCCCCAATGCTCCGGGCAGTGCGGCTGAGTGTCGGAGAACCGTGCTTCGGTCGCCTTCACCAACGCTTCCAACGTTTCACGGCCACTGATGACCTGGCTCTGAGGCGAGGCCCAGGCCCCCAGGCGGCTGCCCAGAGGGCGCACCTGGTAGTAGTCGTCCGACTCCTTGGCCGTGACCTTTTCAACCCGCCCTTCGATGCGCACCTGGCGCTCCAACGCTGGCCAGAAGAACGTCATGGCGGCGAAAGGGTTAGCCTGCAACTGCTGGCCCTTGGCGCTTTCGTAGTTGGTAAAGAAGGTAAAGCCACGCTCATCGAGCCCCTTGAGCAGCAGTACGCGGCAATGGGGGCGACCCTCGCCATCGACCGTGGCAAGGGTCAAGGCGTTGGCTTCGACCGGGGGTTGCTCGGTTTTCACCGCATCGGCGAACCACTGGTGGAACAAAGCGAACGGCTCACCCGGGGCCTGGGCTTCAGCCAGGCCATCACGGGTGTAGTCGCGGCGCATATCGGCCAGGGATTGGGTCATGGCTGCGTTTCCTTGACGATCAGTTGGTCTTCGCAGGGCTGTTGGCGGCTACTTTTTTGTCAACGGTCGCCTTCTTGGCGGCGGGCTTGACCGCTGCGGCCTTCTTCTTGGCAGCAGTCTTGGCAGGTGCCTTGGCCTTGGCGACAGGCTTTTTCGCGGCAGGTTTGGCAGCGGCCTTGGCGGCGGGCTTGCTGGTGGCAGCCTTGGCGGCAGGCGCCTTGGCATCCTGAACAGCAACCATCGAAGCTGGGGTAGGTGCCGGCGTGGCCTGTTGGTACTTGGCCAACAGCGCCACCATGGTGTTCTGCGGCGTCAGCAGCATTTCCACACGGCGGTTCAGGGCACGGCCTTCGGCGCTGTCGTTGGCGGCACGCGGCATGACCGAACCCATACCCTTGAGGATCAGGCGATCACGTTGCAGGCCACTGAGGCGGAAGATCGCCGACACCGAAGCGGCGCGCTCCAGGCTGAGCTTCTGGTTGACAGCCGCAGCACCGCTGCTGTCGGCATGGCCCAATACCAGCACCGCGGTCTTGGCATCGCCCTCGACGGTCTTGGCTACGCGGGTGATCGGCCCCAGGGTCATTGGCAGCAGCATGTTCGGGCGGTCAGGGTTGTACGAACTGTCCACCGGGATGGTCACCGCCAGGACATTGTCACGGCGCTCCAGCTCCAGTTTGCTGTCCTTGATGGCTTCACGCAGCTTGGGCTCGTATTCATCCAGCCAGGCTTGGGTAGCCTTCTGGTCGATCTTCGGCACGACCGGCCCTTTGGCCTGCTTGTCGTCACCGCCGAATGGCCACCACCAGCGGCTGGCGCTTTCCGACTTGGCATCGGCCTTGGCCACTTTTTCGGTGACGGCTTCCTTCACTTCCTGCTCGGCAACCTGGTCCGAACCGAAAGGCCACCAGCTGGAGCCACTGCCCTTCGCGGCGTCCGGGGAGTGACTGGCGCAGCCGGTAACGGCGGTCAGGCACAGGGCGAGTGCTAAGGATTTATGTGAAGACATCAGCGATACACCATGAAATAGAAAGAAATTTTGCCTACGCATTCAGGCGTTGGCATTGAGGATAGTCAAAGGGGTTGGCCAATACCCGCATTACCCGATCAAAGGCAACTGGCAAGCACGCGTACCAGTTTCTGCGCTCTTGGGTCCATCAGCACATAGGGGCCCAGGGTATTGACCACAAAGCCAAAGGCCACATCGTGCTCCGGGTCGGCGAAACCTACCGAGCCGCCCGCGCCAGGGTGCCCGAAGGCGCGGGCACCGAGGCCAAAGGTGGCATTGGCCACCTCGGGCTGGTCGAGCATGCAGCCCAGGCCGAAACGGGTCTGGGTCAGCAGCGTGCGGTCCTGGCCGATACTGTGCTCGCGCGTCAGTTCGTCGAGCAGCTCGGATTCAAGCAGGCTGCCATCGAGCAGGCCGGCATAGAACCCGGCCAGGCTACGGGCATTGCCGTGGCCGTTTGCCGCCGGCTGCTGCATGCGCCGCCACTCGGGCTTGTTGGTGCTGGTGAGAATCGCCGGCGGGTTGGTAAAGGCGCGGGTGGACAGCGCCTCAGGCTCGCGCATGGTCACCTGCAGCAAGCGCTGGGCAGCGGCATCGCCGGGGTTGCCCTTGCCGCGCGCAATATGCGCCACGCGATGGAATTCTTCGTCGGCCAGGCCGACATGAAAGTCCAGCCCCAGCGGCCGCGCCGTACGGGCCACGATCGAGTCGCCTGGGCCACGACCATCAGCGCGGCGGATCAGCTCACCGATCAGCCAGCCGTACGTGATGGCGGCATAACCGTGTTCGACCCCAGGCGTCCACCAAGGGGTTTCGGCGGCCAAGGCATCGACCATCGCCTGCCAGTCATACAATGCCTCGGCAGGCAGCAGTTCACGGATGGCCGGCAGGCCCGCACGGTGGCTGAGTAACTGGCGCAGGGTGATGGACTGCTTGTCGGCCTGGGCGAATTCGGGCCAGTAACGGGCCACCGGAGCGTCCAGTGCCAGCTTGCCCTCGCCCACCAACTGCAAGGCGGTGACCGCAGTGAAGGTTTTGGTGCAGGAGAACAGGTTGGCGATAGTGTCGCTGTGCCAGGCCTGCTGCCCGTCCTTGTCGGCGGTGCCCGCCCACAGGTCGATAACGGTCTCGCCGCCCACCTGGATGCACAGCGCCGCACCACGCTCCTGGGGATCATCGAACAACTCGGCGAAGGCTTCACGCACCGCCTCGAACTTCAGCTCATAGTGACCCTGGATCTGCACCCGCTGTTCTCCGTACGACCGTCTGAAAATGGCGTGCATTGTTTCAGTAGTTGGCGGTTTTGCAAACTGGCTTAGGCTCGATGGTCGCCAGCAAAGGGGCCGCTTGACGACCCCGATGGCTCAGGGGAGCGGCTTGGCCAGTTGCGTGCGCAACTGACCAATGGCCTGCTGGTTGCTTTTGCGTACGGCCTCGACGAACCCCGGATACGGCACATCGGTGATCGCCACCAGCCCCAGGTGGCCGTTTTCGCCATCGAGCAACCGCCCACTGGCCGGTTGGTCCAGGTATTGGAACCAGTGCGCGCCGACGATCATCGGCTGCGCCAACGCGGCCTTGAGGAAGTTGCCATAGGCCGGCCCTCGGTCCTCTTCACGCGCCACCTCCAGCGGCCCCGGCCAGAATGGCCCGCGGTCGCGGGAACCGAACTGGAACTCGGACACCAGCACCGGCTTGTCCAGCTCGGCCAGGCGAGCGAAGTCGTAACCGTCCTCGGGTTTGAGGGTATAGAAGTTGAAGCTCAGCACATCGCAGAACTCGGCGCAGGCCTTGACCGCCTCCGGTGTACTGAGCGCAAAACGGCCGCCAAGCAACAGGTGGTTGGGCGCATGCCACTTCAGCGAGTCGGCGATGGTCTTGAAGTAGGTCTCGGCGAACACCTGCTGGAAGTGCTGGTAGTCCCGCTCGATCTCCGGGTGCTCGGGGTTGGGCAAAGGCGCCTCGAACCCTGGGTCTTCCATCAGCTCCCAGGCGGACAGTTCGATCCCCCAGGCCTTGGACAGCCCCTCCTGGTTGCGGTACTTGTCACGCAGCTGCTTGAGGAAGGCGCGCTTGGCGGGCACATCGGTGGTCAGGCGCAAGGTGCCATAGGCCAGCCCGTAGCGCGCCTTGGGGTCATTGCCCGGTGCGGCCCAGGCCAGTTCGTTGTCGGCGAAGTAGCCGATCAGCCAGGGGTCATCGCGGTGGTCCCGGGCAGCGATGGCGACGGCACGTTCTGTAGCCATGGCAAAGCGAGGGTCGAAGGGGTCGGGCATGCTGCCCCACCAGTCCATGCCGGTGCTGATGCTGGCATAGTCACCAACGATTGACAGCGGCAAGGTATAGGGCATGCGCTTGGCCTGGCCCAGGCCAGGGTCGCTCCAGTTACCCAGGGTATTGAAACCCCAGGCTTGCAGGCGGTCGAGCGCGTGCGCCTGCCAGCGCGTGGCATCCAGCACCTGCGGTGGGCAATCGGCTGCCGGCTGGCCCTCGACGCTGGGAAGGCAAGGCTTGCCATAGGTGCGCTGGATATTGGCGGCATAAAAGTCGAACCAGCGCCCCTGCTTGAAGTTACGCCCTTGCGAAGAGGCATTGCCGTCGTCGTTGTTACCCTTGCCATAGAACGCCGCCAGCGGATCGCCCTCGGCCGGCAGCGCCTTGAACATGCCGTCCCGGCCTTCGACGTAGGTGCGCCCGCCATCAGCGGCCACGGCATTGACGCCCAGCGAGTAGAACGGGTTGCCCTCTGGCGTGACCAGGTACCAGCGGCCATCACGCTTCTCGGTACGGAAAAAACCCTTGGCCTCGAACGCCGGCCCGCCCAGCAACCCGCCATAGCTGTCCAGTTGCTGCTTGCCGTGCTCTGCCAACCAGCCCTTGAGTTGCTGCTGCTCACGGCCTTCGGCAGCCCTGAGCTGTTCGTCGCTGGCAATCTTCTCTGGCCATTGGCCGCGTGTGGACTGGCCGTAAGCGTCGATCAATTCATGGTAGGCGGCCTGGTAGGCCTGGTCGTCATCCTGAATACCCACTTTCTCGATCAGCAGGTTCTGCGCCACCTTGGGGTTGGGGATCGTCAGGCTGACAGACGCCACTTGTTTGAGGTCGACCGCACCCGCGCTGCTGGTCAGCAGCAGGCGTTGGCCTGCGTACGCCCATGGCATCGGCGGCCCGGCGCGCATGCCCTGGCTCAACGGCGAGCTGGCCTTGAGCGGTACCATCACCGTCTGGGCGGGGCCTGCGGGCAGGTCGATGCGGCTGGTCAGGGTGCGGCCATCACTGCCCAACACGGTAACGTCCACGGTCAGCGCCCAGTCCATTGCGCTTTGCAGGCGCAAGGTCAGGAACTGCCCGGCTGACCAGTCCCACACACCGCTCTGCGGGCTCAGGCGCAAGGTCGGGCGCTCGGCCGGGTTGAACACCACGCGCCGCAACACCTCACCCCCGGCCGTCTGCTCTGCGTTGTACTGCGGCATGCCGGCATCCTCGGTCACCACATTGACCACCGAGGCCGGGCGCACGAAGCTGAACAGCGTCTGCTGCCCGGCCAATAATGGCGAGCTGAACAACAGGGCGAATACGACAGGCAGGGTACGGCGGACCATAAGGCTGGGGCTCTCCTTCAGGGCCCTCATGAGCCCAAGACTGAGTGATGGACAACAAGCCGGTGCAGAGTGCTCCGGCGGTCAGGAAATCTCCCGCCGGAACGGCGGTAGCGCATTGAGAATAGCCTTGCCGTAGCGCTGGGTGACCAGACGTCGATCGAGCAAGGTGATGACACCGCGATCCTGCTCGGTACGCAGCAGCCGGCCGCAGGCCTGAATCAGGCGCAAAGAGGCGTCGGGCACGGCAATTTCCATGAACGGGTTGCCACCACGGGCCTCGATCCACTCCGCCAGGGCCGCTTCGACCGGGTCGTCAGGCACCGCGAAGGGAATCTTGGCGATCACCACGTGCTCGCAATAAGCGCCGGGAAGGTCGACCCCCTCGGCAAAGCTGGCCAGGCCGAACAACACGCTGTGCTGGCCATCATCGACCCGCGCCTTGTGCTTGTTCAGGGTTTCCTGCTTGGAGAGGTTGCCCTGGATCAGCACCAGCTTGCGCCAGTCGCGGTCCAGGCCGTCGAACACATCCTGCATCTGCTTGCGCGACGAGAACAGCACCAGCGCGCCACGGGCATCATCGAGCATGTTGGGCAGTTCACGGATGATCGCCGCGGTGTGCGCCGTCGCATCACGCGGATCGGCGCCCAGGTCGGGCACCCGCAGCACGCCGGCATCGCCATGCACGAATGGGCTGGGCACCACGCAGGTAACAGCATCGCGAGGCAGGCCAGAGCGCATGCGGTAACGGTCGAACTTGCCCAGTGCGGTGAGCGTGGCGGAGGTTACCAGCGCACCGTGGGCGACGCTCCACAGGCTGCGACGGAGCATTTCGGCCGCCAGAATGGGGCTGGCGTTGACTTCGATGTCGAACAGCGCACCGCTCTCGGCCAGGGTCAGCCAGCGCGCCATGGGCGGGCTGTCCTCGGGGTCTTCGGCGGTGAATGCCGTCCACAGTTCCCAGTTGCCCTGGGCACGGGTCACCAGGCTGCCAAACAGCGGGTACCATTCCTCGGCCTGATGGCTGGCGATACCGATATTGACTTCACCATCCATGCCTTCCTTCAACAAGTCGGCCAGGCGGGTGAACAGATCGTTGAGGCGGGCAAAGCCCTTCTTCAACTCGATGCCCACCTCGCGGATCTGCTCCGGCACCACACCGCCTTCGAAGCGATAGCGCGGGCGCTCACGGCCCTCGGTGTCTTCACTGGGGCGGAAGTCCGCGACTTGCTCGCACAGGGTGAACATGAACTGCTGCTGGGTACGGATCTCGCGGGCCAGCTCCGGCACCTGTTCGATCAGTTTGCCCAGGTCCCCCGGCAGCGGGTGCTGGGCCAGCAGCTTGGTCAGGTTCTTGGCGGTCTGCTCCAGCCAGTCGGCGGTGGAGCGCAGGCGCGAGTAATGGGCGAAATGGCCGATGGCCTTGTCCGGCAGGTGGTGGCCTTCGTCGAACACGTACAGGGTGTCGCGGGGGTCGGGCAGCACCGCGCCGCCACCCAGGGCCAGGTCAGCCAGGACCATGTCATGGTTGGTCACGATCACGTCGACCTTGCCCATGCCTTCGCGCGCCTTGTAGAACACGCACTGCTGGAAGTTCGGGCAGTGGCGGCCCGTGCACTGGCTATGGTCGGTGGTCAGGCGTGACCAGTCCTGGTCTTCCAGGGCTTCGGACCAGCTGTCACGGTCGCCATCCCAGCGGTTGCCCGCCAGCTTCTCGATCATGCTGTTGAACAGCTTCTGGCTGCGCTCGTCGACCTCGATGTGAAAGCCTTCTTCCTCGAACAACTGGGCGGTGGCCGACTGCGCGTGGCCTTCCTGCAGCAGCACGTCGAGCTTGGACAGGCACAGGTAACGGCCGCGCCCCTTGGCCAAAGCGAAGCTGAAGTTCAGCCCGCTGTTGCGCATCAGGTCGGGCAGGTCCTTGAAGACGATCTGCTCCTGCAGGGCGACAGTGGCGGTGGCGATGACCAGGCGTTTGCCGGCCGCCTTGGCAGCCGGGATCGCGGCCAGCGCATAGGCGACCGTCTTGCCGGTACCGGTGCCGGCCTCCACCGCGACCACGGCAGGCTCGCCGGCGCGGCGGCCTTCATCGTCGCAGGCGATGTCGCCGAGTACCTTGGCCACTTCGGCGATCATCAGGCGCTGGCCGTAACGCGGCTTGAGGCTCTTGGCTTCGAGAAAACGCGAGTAGGCGCCTTGGATAGTGGCTTTGAGTTCGTTGCTGATCATGGTCTGCAGGCGCCCGAAGGGCTGGATATATTTTCAGTGTTTCGCATGGGGCGGCTATCATACCCCGCTATTGCCCTTTATGCCGCATGGAGATCCGGATGCTTGCCTTTGCCCTGCCCTACACACTGCATGTCCTGGCCGCCTTGGTCTGGGTCGGCGGCATGTTCTTCGCCTGGCTGGTGCTGCGCCCGGCAACGGTTGCAGCCCTCGACGGGCCTGCTCGCCTGCGGTTGTGGGTGGAAGTTTTCCGACGCTTCTTCGGCTGGGTCTGGGTGGCAGTGGCGATCTTGGCGATAAGTGGTATCGGCATGTTGCACATGCGCTTCACGGGCCTGGAGACCGCGCCCAAGTACGTGCAGGTGATGATCGGTGGGGGTATCGCCATGTTCGCCCTGTTCATGCGCATCCAGGCGTTACTGTTGCCGGAGTTGAAAACGGCCGTGCAAGCAGAGGACTGGCCAGCGGGGGCTGCGGTGCTGGGAAGGATTCGACGCATGGTCGGGATCAACCTGCTGCTGGGCATCGCCGTGGTGGCAGTGGCCAGTTCGCGATTGATGCTGTAGGCGACGCGCCCCCTTGGGCCACGCCGCCCTTTAACGTCAAAGGCGTTGCAGGATCAACTCACCTGAAGCGCCGGCCAGGCCTGGCTGGCCCGGTTGCCCTGGCCGGCCGCTGGCGCCGGCATTGGTGCGATACACCAGGCACCCTTTGCTCGCCCCGCCCTTGCCGGCCTTGCCAGCGGCACCGGCCTGGCCTGGCGCACCGCCATCCAGGCGCGCCACGATGCGCTCCTGGGCAAAACCTTGCGGCAGACTCAGGCGAATTCGCCCACCCGCCGCGCCATCGTGCCCATTGCCCCCGTCATCGCCATTGGCGCCGCGGCTGGCCTGGCCCCAGGTACAGCCTCCAGGCTGGCCGTTGGCGCCGTCGAGCCCGGCATAACCGGGCGCACCCGCGCCACCTCGTGCGTCGATCGACAACAGCCCGGCATCGACCTCCTCCAGCTTCAGGTCCAGGCTTCGACCGGAACGGGCCGCACGCTGGTAGGTGCCCGACGCACCCGGGGCACTGATCTCGCTACCCTCGCCCATTTGGGCGTTGCGCACCTCGATGCGCAACGGGTGGTCAGAAGGGGCAATGGCGATACGCGCATCACGCCCCAATTGCAGATGATCGATGGTCAACTCGGTCAGCGTGGCAGGCAGCAGCAACGTCGCCGAATCGGCCACGCGCAAATGCTCCAAGTGCACGCTGGCCGACTTGTCGGGCAGGCGCAGCATGGAATTGGACGCCACTTCAAGGGTTTCGGCCTGGGCCAGGGGAGCAGCCAACATGGCCAGCAACATCAGATTACGCATTGCGCGGCGCCTCCTGCGCACGAGGAATGGACATGACATGGAAAATACCCGTCAGCAGGATCTGCAGACGGTCGAACCACCGGTGGCTACGGCCACGCAGGCTGGCGTTGAAGAACAGCACCTCGAGCACATGCAGGCTCAGCAGGACAATGCCTGCCGTATTGATCAGAAGATTGAATGGCAGTGGTTGTGGCAGCAGCAGATTGAACAGCACCACACCCCAGAAGACAACCGTCAGGACCTTGCCCAGGCCCAGGATGAATTTCATGCCCCGCCCCCTGCATTTATTGTTCTGTCTAAACGGCCCGTTCGAGCGGGCCGTGCGGCCAACAGTACCTGCACTGGCTGCCTGTGTCATTGGCCACACCCGGCTTGCCGGTTTGAAAGCGCGCCCGCGCCACTGCCCAAGGCGCGGGCGCGGGCCGTCAGCGCTGGATCTTGATCTCCGTGCGACGGTTCATGGCGCGCCCATCGGCGGTGGCATTGTCTGCCACAGGTTGGGTTTCACCCGCACCGACCACCGAGACGAAGCTGCTGCGGGGTACGCCGCTTTCGACCAGGTAATCGGTCACCGAATGAGCACGGCGCTCGGACAGTTTTTGGTTGTAGCTGTCTGACCCGACACTGTCGGTATGGCCACTGACACTCAGCCGCGCACTGGGTGCTTCCTGCTTGAGGCGGGTGGAGATGGTATTGAGGCGCTCTTTATCGGCTGCAGTCAGGCGTGCAGAGTCGAACTCGAAGTGCACGTCGCGGATGACGATGACTTCTTCCTTCTGCACCACCACTTCCTCGACCACCGCGACCGGCTCCGGTGGGCAGCCATTGGCATCGACCTGCACGCCGCGCGGGGTGCCTGGGCATTTGTCTCGGCTGTCCGGCACGCCGTCACCATCCTCGTCGCCATCGCCATGGGCCCAGCAATAGCCCGCCGCCAGGCCACCGCCCAGCAACGCGCCCCAGCCAGCCCAGCTGGAACTCTCGATGGCGCCCAAGGCGGCGCCGCCTACACCCCCGACGGCAGCACACTTCGGCCAGTCGGTCTTTTGCAAACCTGCACAACCAGTCAACACACTGGTGAGCAGTACCAGGGGTATCGCTGTGCGTACTATGCTCATTTTCGTCGCATCTCCTAGGGGGAATCGGCATAAGGCCGATCTCTGGCAGTAAAGACCGCACATTCCATCCCTGCCAGCAATAAGCCACGACGCAGTCACATGACGCTTTGCCCACGCGCTGCGGCCCGCTAGTCTTGGACGACTTGAACGAGGATTGGCAATGACCGACGGTTTTTCCCAGCGCACCCCCCAGCAGGCCCTGGCAGCCCTGCTCGATCGTTTCACCCCCCAACGCCTGTTGCTGGTAGGCACACGCTTCCCCGCGCTGGACGCCTTTGCCCAGGCTCACCCGCAGGTGGTGATCGCAACGACCGCGCCTGGGCCGCTGCCGGTTGACCTGGCAAACCAACGCTTCGACTTGGCGGTACTGGTGGACTGCCTGGAACACCTGCCCAAACGCACGGGCCTGGAACTGCTCGGTGGCATTCGCAACCTCAATGCCAGCCGGGTTGCCGTGCTGGCCGACCTCTCGGCTTGCGGCTGGCAAGACACCGATTTCTTCGCCCTGGCCTTGTCGGCCAGCGAAAAATTCCGTCGTGAAGGGCAGGTACTGAGCCTGTTCACCTATGATCTACATGACTACAAGCAAGTCCCGGACTGGCTCAATGCGCGGTTCTGGGCCAACCCTGAAAATTTTGGAAAGTACTGGTGGTGATGATGAGTGTCTCGGTCTGCCCTTGTGGCAGTGGCAACCTGCTGGACGCCTGCTGCGGGCACTACCATGCCGGAACCCCGGCCCCCGATGCCCAGACGCTGATGCGCTCGCGCTACAGCGCTTACGTGCTGGGCCTGATCGATTACCTGGTGCACACCACCCTGCCGGCCCAGCAGGCGGAACTGGACCGTGCCGCGATGGCCAGCTGGAGCGCACAGAGCACCTGGCTGGGGCTGGAAGTGGAAAACGCCGAGGTGCTGGGTGGCCAGCCTGAGCACGGCTTTGTCACCTTCACCGCTCGCTGGCACGATCAGGAGGGCGATCACCAACACCGCGAGCGTTCGGCGTTCGTCCAGCATGATGGGCGCTGGTACTTCATCGACCCCACGGTCGGGCTCAAGGCCGGGCGCAACGACCCTTGCCCCTGCGCCAGCGGTCAGAAATTCAAGAAATGCTGCGCAAGCTACGTGGCCAGCTGAACATGATCGCCCAGGCCCGCGTACTCGTGCTTGGCGCCTTGTTGGCCCTGCTGGCCGGCTGCGCCAGCTGGGGCGGCGACGACTGGCGCGAACCCGAGGTACATCTGGTCAAGGTCGAGACGGTCAAGGCCAAGTTGCTGCAGCAGGAATTCGTGCTGCACCTGCGTGTCGACAACCCGAACGACAGCCGGCTGTTCATCCGTAGCCTGGCGTATTCGATACGGCTCAACGACCTGCTGCTGGTGCAGGATGAGACCAGTGTCTGGCGCAGCGTTGGCGGCCATGCTCGGCGCACGTTCAAGATCACCGCGCGGACCAACTTGTGGCAGCACCTCAAGCCACTGGCCAAGCTGCTTAAAAGCGAACAACCGCTGCACTACACCCTGCAGGGGGAACTGGCCACGGGGCTACTCATCCATCGGGACCTGCACTTGTCGCGCAGTGGTGAGATAATCCCCGGTGATTTCTTACCGGAGTAACCCTGCAATGACCCAGCAACCCCATGTTCATGGCCCTGACTGCAACCACGATCATGATCACCCGCACGATCACGACCATGGCCATGTGCACGGCCCGCACTGCAACCACGGCCATCAGGAGCCGGTGCGTAACGCCCTGAAGGACGTTGGCCGCAACGATCCTTGCCCCTGCGGCAGCGAGAAGAAATTCAAGAAGTGCCACGGCGCTTGATGCGACCGCTGTGCTGATGATATCGAGCGCCTCGTACATGCCTTGAGCATGAGGGCGCTCGATCTCGACAGCACCTCAATACCCAAGCCAAGCACCTCGAATCTCCCCTACCATTCGTAAATAAACCGCCCCAGCACCTTGCACCGCGCCTGCGCGCTCACTACCTTAGCGCCTTCCAAACCCCCGCCACGCCTTGCAGGAGCCCTTGTCATGGCCGCCCCCGCCTTTCCTCCCTTCCGCCTGCGGTTCACGACCGCTGCCACGCTGCTCGGCACGCTCGGACTCGCCGGTTGCCAGATGGGCGGCTATCAGGGCAGCGTGCCACCGACCACCGGCGTGCAACCCCTCAAGGGCCTGGCGCAAAACGTCTCGGTACGGCGCAATGCCATGGGCGCTCCGCTGATCGAGAGCGGCAACTTCCATGACGCCCTGTTCAGCCTGGGGTATGTACATGCCGGCGATCGCATCGAGCAGATGGTCGCCATGCGCCTGCTCGCCCAGGGCCGCCTTGCCGAACTGGCCGGCAGCGAAGCACTGGACATCGACCGCCTGATGCGGGCCGCCAACCTCAAGCAAAGCGCCGCCCAGCAATACGCCGACGCGTCGCCACGGCTCAAGCGCTTCTTCGAGGTCTACGCCCGCGGGGTCAACGCCTACCTGTTCCGCTACCGCGACAAACTGCCCGCCGGCCTGGCCAACAGCGGCCATCGCCCCGAGTACTGGAAGCCGGAAGACTCGGCGCTGATCTTCAGCCTGTACGCCTTCAGCCAGTCGGTGAACCTGCAAGAGGAACTCAGTGCCCTGACCTTGGCGCAGAAGGTCGGCAGCGACAAGCTGGCCTGGCTGCTGCCCGGCGCCCCGGACGAGCCCTTGGCCGACGCCGAAGTGGACAAGCTCAAGGGCCTGAACCTGGCCCGCCAGCTACCCGGTTTGCCGGCTCTGGCGGCGGCCAGCCAGAAACTCGCCGACCTCGACCTGCTAGGCAGCCCCGGCTCGGCCAACCTGGCCTTGGCAGCCCAGCGCAGCCGCAGCGGCAAGAGCCTGCTGGCCAGCGACAGCCAAGCGGCCTGGGCCTTGAGCCCGGTGCAGATCCACACCAGCAAGTACCAGGTCGCCGGCCTGTCACTGCCAGGCCTGCCGATCGTGCTGGCCGGCTTCAACGGCAAAGTCGCCTGGAGCAGCAGTGCCGTGATGGCCGACAACCAGGACCTGTACCTGGAACAACTGCGCCGCCAAGGCAACCAGCTTAGCTACCTGGTCGATGGCAAGTGGCAGCCGGCCCGGGCGCGCAGCGAAACCTTCTTCGTGCGCGGCCAACGCCCTCTGCGCGAGGTGATGTACGACACACGCCACGGCACCCTGCTCGCCCAGCCGGGTAACGCAAACCTGGGCCTGGCCCTGGCCCTGCCGCAATTGAAGGGCGACCGTAGCCTCGACGCGCTGTTCGACCTGACGCGTGCCAAAACGGTCGAACGCGCCTTCGACAGCACCCGTGAAGTCGCTGCAGCGGCGCTCAATTTCGTCTTCGCCGAGCCTAATCACATCGGCTGGCAGGTCAGTGGGCGCTACCCCAACCGCCGCGAAGGCCAGGGCCTGCTACCCTCGCCCGGTTGGGACGGGCGTTACGACTGGGACGGTTACGCAGACCCGATGCTGCACCCTTACGACCAGGACCCGCCCGCCGGCTGGATCGGCCACGCCAACCAGCGCAGCCTGCCGCGCGGCTACGGCATGCAGTTGTCCAACACCTGGTACTACCCCGAACGCGCCGAGCGCCTGGCCCAGTTGGCCGCTAACGGCCGCCACGACAGCCGCAGCCTGATGGCCCTGCAGAACGACCAAGTCACCCTGCTGGCCGACAAGCTCAAGCAGATGTTCGACGCCCCGGGCATGGCCCAGCCGCTCAAGCAGGCGATCGACGCACTGTCGCCCGCTGAGCGCGACAAAGCCCGCGACGCCCTGGCCCGGCTCAAGGCGTTCGATGGCCGCCTGAGCCCGGTGTCGGCGGATGCCGCACTGTACGAATTGTTCCTCCAGGCGTTCGCCCGCGAAACGTTCCTCGACGACCTCGGGCCGGTGTCCAGCCCTGCCTGGCAGGCGTTCGTCAGCAATGCCCGTTTGTCCTACTCGGCCCAGGCCGACCACCTGCTGGGCCGCGAGGACAGCCCGTTCTGGGATGACCGCAGCACACCGCTCAAGGAAGACAAGCCGGCAATCCTCGCCCGCAGCCTGGCCGCTGCGGTGGATGCAGGCACTGCGCAACTCGGCGCCGACCGCCGCGCGTGGCAATGGGGCAAACTGCACCAGTACCGCTGGCCAGCACCGGCCTATCACGGCCTGGGGGACACCCTCAGCCGCTCACCGCTGGCTGCCGGTGGCGATTTCAGTACCCTGGCACTGACACCCTACGCCTGGGGCAATGACTTCGACACGCGCCTGCCGGCCTCGGCACGCATGGTCGTCGACTTCGGCCAGGCCGAACCCTTGCAGGTACTGACTAGCAGCGGCCAGTCCGGCAACCCGGCCAGCCAGCACTACGGCGATGGGCTGGACGCCTGGTTCAAGGGCCGCTTCATGAGCCTGCCGCTGCAACCGCAGAACTTTGCGCGGGCCTATGGCAACCCGCGGCTGACCTTGGTGCCTGGCCGCTAGAGGCCAGTTTCCCTCTGATCAACAGCGCGTCGGGCTCTTAGCATCCTCGGCACCGCACTGGGTAGTTCCTATCGAGTGCGGCCATTTCTCATAAGGATGCCACCATGACTACTGAAACACTGAACATAGAAATTTCCTGGCCAGAAACGCTTGACGTCCCGGCTGGCGCTACCGTGAACGCCCAAATCTGGGTCGGCACCGAGGCAGCCAGCTACCGGTTGATCTGCGATGAAGATGTCGCTGCCCCGGCCACCACTTCGCCAGCCACCATCGCGTTCACCTACAATACCGAAGACCTGCTGCCCGTAGATGCCGAAACCGTGTGGGACCACTTCCACACCTCCCCCTACCTCATGCACGATGGCAAGCGCCTCAACATTGCGCGCGTTGCAAAAATCAGCATCTCCGAAGCTCAGTTGTCCGGTTGGAAGATAGCGATTTCCTGATGCCCCAGGCAGCCCTGCTCCAGGGCTGCCCGTTCAATTTCGAACTTCCCGATACCTGCCACGCTCTGACTTAGCAAGCCCTTTGCCAGCCGCCGTGCCATGGACCTCGTAATCGCCCGCCCCGAAGGCCTGTACTGCCCGCCCGGTGATTTCTACATCGACCCCTGGCGGCCGGTGGACCGTGCCATCATCACCCATGGCCACGGTGATCACGCGCGTACCGGTAATCGCCACTACCTCACTGCCGCCTCTGGCGAAGGTATCTTGCGCAGTCGCCTGGGCCAGGCTATCGACCTGCAGACCCTGGCCTACGGCGAGCGCATCCGCCACCACGGGGTTACCCTGAGCCTGCACCCGGCCGGTCACGTACTGGGTTCGGCGCAAGTGCGCCTGGAACACCAGGGCCAAGTCTGGGTCGCTTCGGGCGACTACAAAGTCGAACCCGACGGCACCTGCGCAGCCTTCGAGCCCGTGGCGTGCCACACCTTCATCACCGAGTCGACCTTCGGCCTGCCGATCTATCGCTGGCCCAGCCAGGCCGAGGTCTTTGCCGGCATCAATGCCTGGTGGCGGGCCAACCGCGATCAGGGCAAAGCCAGCGTGCTGTTCTGCTACGCCTTCGGCAAGGCGCAGCGCATCCTTCATGGGCTGGACGCGAGTATCGGGCCAATTCTGGTGCACGGTGCGGTCGAGCCGCTGAACCGGGTGTACCGAGAGGCAGGCGTGTACTTGCCAGAAACTCGCTATGCCGGCGATATCCCACGCAACGACCCGTTGCTGCGCCAGGCCTTGGTCCTGGCCCCACCGTCAGCCGGCGGCAGCAGCTGGATGCGCCGCTTCGGCGACTACAGCGATGCCTTCGCCAGCGGCTGGATGCTGTTGCGCGGTACACGCCGCCGACGTGGCGTCGACCGCGGCTTCGTGCTGTCGGACCATGCTGACTGGCCAGGGCTGCTGTGGGCCATCGGCCAGACCGGTGCACAGCGGGTGATGGTCACCCATGGTTCGGTCAACGTGCTGGTGCGCTATCTCAACGAACAGGGCCTGGATGCCCGTGCCTTCGCCACCGAATACGGCGATGAAGACGAGTCGACACCCGCCGGTGCCGAGGCATGAAGGCCTTTGCCGCGCTGTACCTGCGCCTGGACGCGACCACCTCCAGCAACGCCAAGCTCGAAGCGTTGCGCGATTACTTTGCCCAGGCCCCTGCCGACGATGCGGCCTGGGCCGTTTACTTCCTGGCCGGTGGCCGCCCCCGGCAACTGGTGCCCACCCGTGTGCTGCGTGAGCTGGCCACTGCCCTGGCAGCACTGCCCGACTGGCTGTTCGAAGAAAGTTACCAAGCCGTGGGCGACCTTGCCGAGACCATTTCGTTGCTGCTGCCTCAGAACGGCCAGGGCAGCGACGATGGCTTGGCCTACTGGGTCGAGGCTCACCTGCTGCCCCTTCGCGGGTTGCCGGCCGAAGAGGTCCGCCAGCGCCTGCCACCGCTCTGGGCGCAGCTCGACCGGCCCAGCCTGATGCTGTGCCTGAAGCTGATCACCGGCAGCTTTCGCGTTGGTGTGTCCAAGCTGCTGGTCACCCGCGCCCTGGCTCAGCTGGCAGGCCTCGACGCCAAGCGCGTGGCCCAACGCCTGGTCGGCTACACCGACATCGGCCACCGCCCCAGCGCCGCCGATTACCACCGTTTGGTGGCCGCCGAGTCGGCCGATGAGCACAGCCAGCGCGGCGGCCAGCCGTATCCATTCTTCTTGGCGCATGCGTTGCAGGCGCCAACCGAGCAGTTCGATGCGCTGCTCGGGCCACCGAGCGATTGGCAGGTCGAATGGAAATGGGACGGCATCCGCGCCCAGGTGGTCAAGCGTGACGGCCAGCTGTGGGTCTGGTCACGCGGCGAAGAACTGGTCACCGATCGCTTCCCCGAGCTGCACAGCTTGGCGCAAACCTTGCCGGATGGCGTTGTGCTCGATGGCGAGATTCTGGTCTGGAAGCCTGGCGCCACCCGCGGTGCGCTGGCCGTGCAGCCCTTCGCCCTGCTGCAACAGCGCCTGGGCCGCAAGACCTTGGGCAAGAAGCTGTTGGCCGATGCCCCCGTGGTGCTGCAGGCCTACGACCTGCTGGAATGGCAGGGCGAGGATTGGCGCAACCGCGCGCAGCACGCGCGTCGTCGGCAACTGGAGCGCCTGGTGGCAGAATACCCACTGGCGCCGGTGCTGCTCTCGCCGTTACTCGAAGGGCTGAGCTGGGCCGACCTCGCCGAGCAGCGTGAGCAGTCGCGTAGCCTGGGCGTGGAAGGCCTGATGCTCAAGCAGCGTGAGGCCCTGTATGGCGTAGGCCGCACCAAGGACATGGGCACCTGGTGGAAATGGAAGATCGACCCGTTCAGCGTCGATGCCGTATTGATTTACGCCCAACGCGGCCATGGCCGCCGCGCCAGCCTCTACAGCGACTACACGTTTGCCGTGTGGAACGCGCCCCCGGGCAGCCCCGAGCGGGCCTTGGTTCCCTTCGCCAAGGCCTATTCCGGGCTGAGCGATGAAGAGATGCGCAAGGTCGACGCGATCATCCGCAAGACCACCGTTGAAACGTTCGGCCCGGTGCGCAGCGTGACCCCAACCCTGGTCTTTGAACTGGGCTTCGAGGGCATTGCCCTGTCCAGCCGCCACAAAAGCGGCATCGCCGTGCGCTTTCCGCGCATGCTTCGCTGGCGCCTGGACAAACCGGTGGAAGAAGCCGACGACTTGGCCACATTGCAGGCATTGCTGATCTGAAGAGGCACAGAGTGGCAAACTATGCTTCTATCTTTGTGCCGACCCGTGTCGCAGACCGTTTTCGCCACGTAGCCAGGACCCCCATGCACCATTCGACCCACGACCTGCTTGCCCCCGTACCGGGCATCTCACGCCAACTGCACAGCTTCCACTTTGGCCCACGCGGTGGCGGCAAGGTGTACATCCAGGCCTCGCTGCATGCCGACGAACTGCCCGGCATGCTGGTGGCGTGGCACCTCAAGCGGCGGCTGGCCGAGTTGGAGCAGCAGGGCCGTCTGCAACGGGAAATCATCCTGGTGCCGGTGGCTAACCCGGTAGGCCTGGAACAGGTACTGCTGGACGCACCGCTGGGGCGCTTCGAACTGCAAAGCGGCGAGAACTTCAATCGCAATTTCGTCGACTTGTCGGACAGCATCGGTGATCAGATCGAACAGCACCTGACCCAGGACCCGGCCCACAACATTGCCCTGATCCGTGAATACCTGCGCCGCGGGCTGGACGCATACCCCACCCGCACGCCCCTCCAGGCCCAGCGCCTGATCCTGCAGCGCCTGGCCTGTGACGCCGACCTGATACTGGACCTGCACTGCGACTTCGAAGCCGTCGAGCACCTGTACACCACACCCGAAGCCTGGCCACAGATCGAGCCACTGGCCCGTTATTTGGGGGCCCAGGCCAGCTTGCTGGCCACCGACTCCGGCGGGCAATCGTTCGATGAATGTTTCAGCCTGGTCTGGTGGCAGTTGCAGCAACGCTTCGGCAAGCGTTTCCCGATCCCGCTGGGCTGCTGTGCGGTGACCGTCGAGTTGCGTGGGCAGGCGGATGTTAGCCACGAACTGGCCGGCAAGGACTGCCAGGCGATACTCGACTTCCTGACCCATGCCGGCGTCATCGAAGGGGCCCACGCGCCCCTTCCACCGCTGCCCCGCCCGGCCACGCCGTTAGCCGCCGTGGAACCGATATCTGCACCGCTGGGCGGCTTGCTGGTGTACCACGCCCGCCCAGGCCAGCACCTGCAAGCCGACCAGTTGATCGCCGAAGTCATCGACCCGCTCAACGACCGGGTAACCGCCGTGCGCAACAGCCAACCCGGCCTGCTGTACGCCCGCAGCGTGCGGCGCATGGCGACGGCGGGCATGGTCATCGCCCATGTGGCCGGCGAGCACGTGTGCCGCAGCGGCTACCTACTGGGTAACTGATCCGGTAAAACCAATCGGCCGGGCAAGCGGTCAGTAGAAGCACAACCTTCGAAGGATCGCCTGCCCCCATGCCCGCCTCCACCGACCTCGCCAATGCCTGGTTCGCCCAGCGCGGCTGGAAGCCGTTCGCCTTCCAGCGGCGTGTCTGGGCAGCCGTCGAGCGCGGTGAATCCGGGCTGTTGCACGCCAGTACCGGCGCCGGTAAAACCTACGCGGTCTGGCTGGCAGCGCTTCGCGCGTTCGCCACCAGCCCCTCTGGCCGCCAACCGGCCCCCTTGCAGGTGCTTTGGGTCACGCCCATGCGCGCCTTGGCCGCCGATACCGCGCGCGCCTTGCAAGCACCGCTCGATGAACTGGGGCTGAACTGGAGCGTTGGAGTCCGCAGTGGCGATACCCGCAGCGCAGAGCGTGCGCGGCAGGCAAGACGCCTGCCCAGCGTATTGATCACCACACCCGAAAGCCTGACCTTGCTGCTGACCCGGGCGCAGGCCCGCGAGGACTTCGCTGGCCTGCGCCTGGTGGTGGTGGACGAGTGGCATGAGCTGCTCGGCAACAAGCGTGGCGTGCAATTGCAGCTGGCCTTGGCGCGCCTGCGCCACTGGCACCCGCAGTTGCTGACCTGGGGGCTTTCGGCGACCCTCGGCAACCTGCAACACGCGCTTGAAGTGCTGTTGCCTCACGAAGGGTTGCTGGTGCAAGGCCGACAGGACAAACACCTGCAAGTCGACACCCTGCTGCCGCCAGAGATCGAGCGTTTCCCCTGGGCAGGGCACATGGGCCTGAAGATGCTCGACCAGGTCAGCACGCAAATCGACAATAGCGCCAGCAGCCTGGTCTTCACCAATACCCGCGCCCAGGCCGAACTCTGGTACCAGGCATTGCTCGATGCACGCCCAGACTGGGCCGGCCTGATCGCCCTGCACCATGCCTCACTGGCCCGCGATACCCGCGACTGGGTCGAACGCAACCTGAAGCAAGGCACGCTGAAAGCGGTCATCTGCACCTCCAGCCTGGACCTGGGCGTGGACTTCTTGCCTGTGGAGCGGGTGTTGCAGATCGGCTCGGCCAAAGGTATCGCCCGCCTGATGCAGCGTGCCGGGCGCTCCGGGCATGCACCCGGGCGCCCCTCGCGGGTGACCCTGGTGCCCACCCACAGCCTGGAGCTGGTGGAGGCGGCGGCGGCCCGAAAGGCGCTGCTTGCCGGGCAGATCGAGGCCAGAAGTTCGCCACGCCTGTGCATGGATGTACTGGTGCAACACCTGGTCAGCATGGCCCTGGGCAGCGGCTTTCGGCCCGCTCAGTTGCTTGACGAAGTGCGCAGCACCTGGGCCTTTCGCACGTTGCGCGACAGCCAGTGGCAGTGGGCGCTGGACTTCGTCTGCCACGGCGGCAACTCGCTCAGCGCCTACCCGGACTACCAGCGTGTCGAGGCCCAGGCCGACGGCGTCTGGCGGGTTGCCAGCGAGCGCCTGGCACGCCGGCACCGCATGGGCATCGGCACCATCGTCAGCGACGCCAGCCTGCAGCTCAAGTACTGGAGCAAGGGCGGTGGCGGCAAGTCGCTGGGCAGTGTCGAAGAGGCCTTCATCGCCCGCCTGCGTCCGGGTGACAGCCTGGTCTTCGCCGGCCGGGTGCTGGAGTTGGTGCGGGTCGAAAACATGACCGCCTACGTACGTCGCAGCACCTCGCGCAAAGCCGCCGTGGCACGCTGGAATGGCGGGCGCATGCCACTGTCCAGCGAACTGGCCGATGCCCTGGTCGAACAGCTCGATGCCGCCGCCCACCAACATTACGACGGCCCGGAAATGCGCGCCGTACGCCCCCTGCTGGAGCTGCAGGCCCGCTGGTCGGCCCTGCCAACCACCGGCACGCTGCTGGCAGAAACCCTGAAATCACGCCAGGGCTGGCACCTGTTTCTCTATCCGTTCGCCGGGCGCATGGCCAACCTGGGGCTGGCCAACCTGATTGCCTGGCGGGTCAGCCGGGTACAGCCACTGTCTGTGTCCATCGCCGTCAGTGACTATGGCTTTGAACTGCTCAGCCCGAGCGCCGTGGACTGGGCGGCGCACTTGCCCACTGCGCTATCGCCCGAGCAGCTGCTGGAGGACGTATTGGCCAGCCTCAACGCGGGCGAGATGGCGCTGCGGCGCTTTCGCGAGATCGCCCAGATCGCCGGGCTGGTGTTTGGCGGCTACCCGGCAGCGCAAAAGAGCACCCGGCAGATCCAGGCGTCGAGCGGGCTTTTCTACGAGGTGTTTCGCAAGCACGATGCCGACAATCTGCTGCTCGGCCAGGCCCGGGACGAAGTGCTGCGCGAAGAACTGGAGATCGATCGGCTGCAGCGCCAGTTGCTGAAGATGGGCCAACTGCGGCTGGACCTGCATGAGTTGCGCCGCCCCGGCCCATTGGCCTTTGCCTTGCTGGTGGAAGGCATGCGCGAAACCTTGAGCACTGAAAAGCTGGCTGACCGCATTGCGCGAATGGTGGCAGACCTGGAGAACGCAGCGAGTGGCACGCGATGAATGATTACCTGACCATCGAACACTGCGAAGAAACGCTTTGGCTGTTGCCGGACAAAGCCCTGTACTGGCCTGCCCGCCGCGCCCTGCTGGTAGCCGATGTGCATATCGGCAAGGCCGCCAGCTATCGCGCCCTTCATCAACCCGTGCCGCGCGGTACTACCGAAGCCACCTTGGCACGCCTGAATACCCTGCTGGCCAACCATGACTGCCAATTACTGGTCGTGCTCGGCGATTTCCTGCATGCCCGCACCGGCCGCGCACCTGCGACGCTGGCCAGGCTGCAGGCGTGGCGCCAACGGCATGCCGAGCTACGGATCGTGCTGGTGCGTGGCAACCATGATCGCCACGCGGGCGACCCACCGGCTGAACTGGGTATCGAAGTGGTGGAAGAGCCGTGGGTGTTGGCACCTTTTGCCTTGCAGCACGAGCCTCTCGCCCACCCCCAGTACCCGGTGCTGGCGGGGCATGTTCACCCTGTGTTCGTCTTGCAGGGGCGAGCCAGGCAGCGACTGCGCCTGCCTTGCTTTCTGATCGATGACAAAGTCAGCCTGCTACCCGCCTTCGGTGAGTTCACCGGTGGCTGGCGCGTCCACCCCGATAGCACCAGCCGAGTGTTTCTGACCGGCGCTGAACGGGTATGGGCGCTATAGCAGCAGCGGCTTAGGCGACCGGCGCGGGAGGCGGCTCATCGGGCAAGGTCGGTTCACCTGGCTCCATGGGCGTTTCACCGGGTTGCGATGGTTGCGGGGTATCGGGACCTGGCTGGTGAGGCACGCCCCCCGCCTGCATCGGCAGCGGATGCGCCAGCAATGACCACGGCAACAACCCGACCTGATTGGGCTGCAAGCCAGCCAGCTTGGCACTGATTGCGGGATGGAGTTTCATTGGCGGCTCCTGACGGGCGCCGATACGCGTCATGCACATCGGCAGTTACCCGTTGGAGTACCAAACACACGGGGAATTCCCCGCGCTCGTCGGCTCAGGTGCGTGGCAAGGTGACGCCGCGCTGGCCCTGGTACTTGCCGCCGCGGTCCTTGTACGACACCTCGCACTCTTCGTCGGATTCGAGGAAGAGCATCTGCGCCACACCTTCGTTGGCATAAATTTTTGCCGGCAGGGTGGTGGTGTTGGAGAACTCAAGGGTCACGTGGCCTTCCCATTCCGGTTCGAGCGGGGTGACGTTGACGATGATGCCGCAGCGCGCGTAAGTGCTTTTGCCCAGGCAGATGGTCAGCACGTTGCGTGGAATGCGGAAGTACTCCACAGTGCGGGCCAGGGCGAAGGAGTTTGGCGGGATGATGCAGACGTCGCTCTTGACGTCGACGAAGCTGCCGGCGTCGAAGTTTTTCGGGTCGACGGTGGCCGAATTGATGTTGGTGAACACCTTGAATTCGTCGGCGCAGCGCACGTCGTAGCCGTAGCTGGAGACGCCGAAGGAGATGACCCGGCTGTCGTGCTCGCCGCGCACCTGGCGCTCGACGAACGGTTCGATCATGCCGTGTTCCTGCGCCATGCGGCGAATCCACTTGTCCGATTTGATGCTCATGGCGGGTGTCCTGAAGAGTTGCTAGGTGAAAATCGTGAGGCGCATCTTACCGGTCCCGGCGCTCGCTTCAAAGTTCCATCCTGCATTCTGGCTATAATCCCCGCCGGGCGGGGCCTACAGCCGCCGCCGATCTGAATTTCAGTAAAGCGGCTTCTGGCCATTGGCAGGTTGCAGAAAGTGGGGTAAGGTGACGCCACTGTGCTGCACGTGACACCGAGAATCTCTAGTTTGATGCACGATCTGATCGGCCCATCTCTGAATTTTCTGCTCTCTTTGCACTCAGTCCCGGGCAGGGTTTTTCCTGACCGTAATCAACTTTGTCCAAGGAGACAGAAACATGTCCAATCGCCAAAACGGTACCGTTAAGTGGTTCAACGATGAGAAAGGCTACGGCTTCATCACCCCTCAGTCGGGTGACGACCTCTTCGTACACTTCAAAGCCATCCAAGCTGACGGCTTCAAGACCCTGAAAGAAGGCCAGGCTGTTACCTTCGTCGCTACCCGCGGCCAGAAAGGTATGCAGGCTGAAGAAGTTCAGATCGCCTAAGTCGATCTAAGCTTACAAGCTTTCAAAAAACCCGCCTTCTGGCGGGTTTTTTTATGCCTTCTGCAATGGCATGCCCTGTAGAAGCGGCCTTGCCGGGCCGCTCCTGCAGAGACCGCTGCAGCGGCGAGGATATCAATCCTCGCTGATGGTAATGCTCGGCATCGCCGGCGCCGCCGCTTCCTGCAGGACGATGCGCGCGCCCACCTGGCGGGCCAACTCCTGATAGACCATGGCGATCTGGCTTTCCGGCTCGGCAATCGCCGTCGGCTTGCCGCTGTCGGCCTGCTCACGGATCAGCATCGACAGCGGCAGCGAGGCCAGCAGGTCGACGCCGTATTGGGCCGCCAGCTTTTCACCGCCACCTTCGCCGAACAGGTGCTCGGCATGGCCACAGTTCGAACAGATGTGCACGGCCATGTTCTCCACCACACCCAGCACCGGGATGTTGACCTTGCGGAACATTTCCACGCCCTTCTTGGCGTCCAGCAGGGCCAGGTCTTGCGGGGTGGTGACGATCACCGAGCCGGCCACCGGTACTTTCTGCGCCAGGGTCAGCTGAATGTCACCGGTGCCCGGCGGCATGTCGATCACCAGGTAATCGAGGTCATCCCAGGCGGTCTGGGTCACCAGTTGCAGCAGCGCACCGGACACCATCGGGCCACGCCATACCATCGGCGTGTTGTCGTCGGTGAGAAACGCCATGGACATGACTTCCACACCATGCGCCTTGATCGGCACAAACCACTTCTGCTCGCGAATCTGTGGCCGGGTGCCTTCAGCGATGCCGAACATCACGCCCTGGCTTGGGCCATAGATATCCGCGTCGAGAATACCTACCCGGGCGCCTTCACGGGCCAGGGCCAGGGCCAGGTTGGCAGCAGTGGTCGACTTGCCGACGCCACCCTTGCCCGAAGCCACGGCGATGATGTTCTTGACGTTGGCCATGGCCGGTACCTGGGCCTGGGCCTTGTGCGCGGCGACCACGCAGTCGATCGACACCTGGGCACTGGTGACGCCGTCAAGGTTGCCGATTGCTGTCTGCAGTACCTGGGCCCAGCCGTTCTTGAACAACCCTGCGGCATACCCCAGTTGCAACTGCACACTGACCTGACCGCCCTGGATATCGACGGCGCGCACACAGCCGGCGCTGACCGGATCCTGGTTCAGATAGGGGTCGGTGTACTGGCGAAGCACGCCTTCGACGGCGGCACGGGTGACGGCACTCATGGAGACTCCCATTGGCAAACTGAATGTAAAACAGGCGCCTATCCTAACCCGTCAATCGTCAGCAGGTGCGACTGTGGGGTGAAATATCTTCGCCAGCCCTTTATAGTGGCCGATCACCCTCATTTTTACCCCGTAGCCAGATAAGTAGCCGAGCCACCATGTCCGAGCCACGTCAGATTCTCGTCACCAGCGCCTTGCCCTATGCCAATGGATCAATCCATCTTGGCCATATGCTCGAGTACATCCAGACAGACATGTGGGTCCGCTTCCAGAAGCTACGCGGCAACCAGTGCATCTATGTCTGCGCCGACGACGCCCACGGCTCGGCCATCATGCTGCGCGCCGAAAAGGAAGGCATCACGCCCGAACAGCTGATCGCCAACGTCCAGGCCGAGCACAGCGGCGACTTCGCCGATTTCCTGGTGGACTTCGACAACTTCCACTCGACCCACAGCGAAGAGAACCGCGAGCTGTCCGGCCTGATCTACACGCGCCTGCGTGAGGCCGGGCACATTGCCACCCGTTCGGTGACCCAGTATTTCGACCCTGAAAAGGGCATGTTCCTGGCCGACCGCTTCATCAAGGGCACCTGCCCCAAATGCGCGGCCGAAGACCAGTACGGCGACAACTGCGAAAAGTGCGGCGCCACCTACGCCCCCACCGAGCTGAAGAACCCCAAGTCGGCCATCTCCGGTGCCACCCCGGTGCTGCGTGATTCCCAGCACTTCTTCTTCAAGCTGCCCGACTTCCAGGCGATGCTGCAGCAGTGGACCCGCAGCGGCACCTTGCAGGAGGCCGTCGCCAACAAGCTCGCCGAATGGCTGGACTCGGGCCTGCAGGAGTGGGACATCTCCCGCGATGCGCCGTACTTCGGCTTCGAGATCCCGGGCGAGCCGGGCAAATACTTCTACGTCTGGCTGGATGCGCCAATCGGCTACATGGCCAGCTTCAAGAACCTCTGCGCGCGCCGCCCGGAGCTGGACTTCGATGCGTTCTGGAAAGAAGACTCCACTGCCGAGCTGTACCACTTCATCGGCAAGGACATCGTCAACTTCCACGCATTGTTCTGGCCAGCCATGCTCGAAGGCGCGGGTTTCCGCAAGCCAACCGCAGTCAACGTGCACGGCTACCTGACCGTCAACGGCGCCAAGATGTCCAAGTCGCGCGGCACCTTCATCAAGGCGCGCACCTACCTGGACCACCTGCAACCGGAATACCTGCGCTACTACTACGCGGCCAAACTGGGCCGTGGCGTAGATGACCTGGACCTGAACCTGGAAGACTTCGTGCAGAAGGTCAACTCCGACCTGGTCGGCAAGGTGGTCAATATCGCCAGCCGTTGCGCAGGCTTCATTCACAAAGGCAACGAAGGTGTGATGGTGGCCGGCGATGCCGCACCTGAGCTGACCGAGGCCTTCCTGGCCGCCGCACCGTCCATTGCCGAGGCCTACGAGAGCCGCGACTTCGCCCGTGCGATGCGCGAAATCATGGCCCTGGCCGACCGCGCCAACGCCTGGATCGCCGAAAAGGCCCCTTGGTCGCTGGCCAAGCAGGAAGGCAAGCAGGACGAGGTGCAAGCCATCTGCGCTCAGGGCGTAAACCTGTTCCGCCAGTTGGTGATCTTCCTCAAACCGGTACTGCCGTTACTGGCTGCCGACGCCGAGGCCTTCCTCAATGTCGCGCCGCTGACCTGGAACGACCACCAGTCGCGCCTGGAAAACCACCGCCTGAACGCTTTCAAGGCACTGATGAGCCGCATCGAACCGGCCAAGGTCGAAGCCATGGTCGCCGCGAGCAAGGAAGACTTGCTGGCTGCTGCCGGCCAGGCCCAGGCCCCGGCCGGCAATGGCGAGCTGACCAAGGAGCCGCTGTCGGCGGAAATCGAGTTCGACACCTTTGCCGCCGTCGACTTGCGCGTGGCCCTGATCGTCAAGGCCGAGGCCGTCGCAGGTGCCGACAAGTTGCTGCAACTGACACTGGACATCGGTGACGAACGCCGCAACGTGTTCTCCGGTATCAAGTCGGCCTACCCCGACCCCTCCAAGCTGGAAGGCCGCCTGACCATGATGGTAGCCAACCTAAAGCCTCGCAAGATGCGCTTTGGCGTGTCCGAAGGCATGGTCATGGCTGCCGGCCCTGGCGGTGAAGAGATCTACCTGCTCAGCCCCGACAGCGGCGCCAAACCAGGCCAGCGCATCAAGTAAGCCCCCTGCCCCGGCCTCAGTGCCGGGGCAGTTCCATCCCCCGCTGAATGCCGGACAATCGCTGTGATTCCCGGCTATCGTCAGTTCATGAGTGACTACATTCTGGTTCTGGTCAGCGCCACGCTGGTCAATCATCTGTGCTTGGCGCAACAGCCGACTTCCCGGCTGCGCTTGCATGTGCTCGGGCTGGCCTGCGCCTTGGCCATCGTGCTGGGGCTGATTGGCGCCCACCTGCTGAGGTGGCTGGTGCTCGACCCTTGGCAACTCCACGAACTGAGCCTGTTCCTGTTGCTGCCCTGGCTGGCGCTTCTGGCCTTCGGCATCCCCTGGGCACTGGCAAGGCTGCGCCCTGCTTGGCCGGTGGCTGACCTGCCCACACTGCTGCTGTGCAACGCCAGCGTGCTGGGCCTGGCGCTGCAAGGGGCAGGTGACGGCAATGCCTGGTCGGCAACACTGACCAAAGGCCTGCTGGCAGGCGCAGGCTTGTGGCTTGCTCTGGTTCTTTTCGCCGACTTGCGCCAGCGCAGCGCCCAGGCCGACATCCCAGTCGCCCTGCGCGGCCTGCCCATAGAGCTGCTTGGCGCCGGAGTGATGGCCATGGCGTTTTCCGGCTTCAACGGACTCTTTGCGCAATGAAGCCCGACCCCCGCCTGCGCACGAGCATGGCCCTGGTGCTACTGGCCTGCCTCCCCGGTTTGCTGACACTACTGTGGCAGCAGGGCTGGGGGCTGCTGTGCAACCTGCTGCTATGCGCCAGTGCAGCGCTGCTCTGTGAAACACTGATATTGAAGCTGCGTGGCGAGCCCGTCAGCCTGGCACTGACCGACGGCAGTGCACTGGTGACCGCCGTGCTACTGACGGCGGCGTTGCCCACCCTGGCCCCTTGGTGGCTGCCCATGATCGCCGCTGGCACGGCTATCGGCATCGGTAAACAGGCCTTTGGCGGGGTCGGCCGCAACCTGTTCAACCCGGCCATGCTGGGCTATGCCTTCGTGTTGCTGAGCTTTCCCTCACAGATGAACCATTGGCCAGGTCAGCCGGCTGGCTTGTTCGAGACCCTGCAGCAGGTATTTGGCGGCGCCGAGCACATCGATGCCTGGGCCCAGCCGACCCTACTCGATGGCCTGCGCCATAACCGCAGCCTGACCGTTGATGAATTGTTCGCCACCCACCCGGGCTTCGGCAATATCGGCGGGCGCGGCGCGGAATGGGCCAACCTGGCGTTTTTGCTGGGTGGGCTGTTTCTCTTGCAGCGCAAGGTGTTTAGCTGGCATGCGCCAGCAGGTTTGCTGGCGGGGTTGTCGCTGTTCAGCCTGCTGGCCTGGAACGGCTCAGGCTCGGACTCCAATGGCTCCCCCTTGCTGCACCTGTTTTCTGGCTCGACCATGCTCGCCGCTTTTTTCATCGCCACCGAGCCTGTCTCCGGCCCCAGGAGCGATTGGGCCAAGCTGGTGTTCGGCTTTGCTGTGGGCCTGTTGATCTACCTGATCCGCACCTGGGGCAGTTACCCCGACGGCACGGCGTTCGCCATTCTGCTGATGAACCTTGCGGTCCCCAGCCTTGAACGGCTTGCCTTGCGCCGCCAGCAGGCTGCCCGGTGAGCCCCCATATGCGCACGGCAGGGTTGCTGCTGGTGACTGCGGTACTGGCATTGTCGACCGCGCTGATCTGGCGCGAGTGGACCCTCCCCGCCGTCAGCCAAGCCGAAAAGCAGCTGCAGAGCCGTCAGAGGCTCGCCGTCCTGCCGGAGGGCAGTTACGACAACCTGCCGTTGGATACCCCACTGCCAAGGCCTGCCTCGCATCGCCCGCACAGTCGCATCGTGGCGGCCTACCGGGCTACGCTGGCGGGTAAGCCTGCGGCCATCGTCCTGGTGACCCAGGCCCAAGGCTATGCCGGGCCAGTGGTGCTAAGCATCGCCATCGCCCCTGATGGGCGACTGATCGGTAGCCAGGTGGTCGAACAGCAGGAAAGCCCCGGGCTCGGTGGTCGCCTTGCCGACCCGCAAGTGAACTGGCTGAAGCAATTTGCCAATCGCCGCCTGAGTGATCACTGGGCATTGAAGCGTGACCAGGGCGATTTCGACCAACTCGCAGGCGCAACAGTGACCTCGCGGGCAGTTATCGAGGCATTGCAAGATGCCCTGGTCTATTTCGATGAACATCGCCACGACCTCCTTGGGGACCCTGCCGATGAATAAGGGCTACTTGCTGGCCGCCAGCCTTGCCCCTCTTCTGGGAGCCACGCAAACGTTGCTCTTGGCCGCAGCCCTAGGTGCGTGCGCGGTGATGATGATCGGCCTGCATCAAGTAGTGCTGGTGCCGTTGCGCAACCGCCTGAAAGGCGCCGCACACATGCTGGCAAGCCTGCTGTTATTGGCGGCCCTGGCCAGTTGCCTGCAATTGGCCCTGTGGGCCTGGCTGCTGCCGGTAGCACTGCTGCTGGGCCCGTACCCTGCGCTACTGTGCCTGCCGTGCCTGGTAGCAGACTATCTGCTGCCACATGAAGGGCGTTGGCGCTCACTGTTGTTGAATCTGGCTGGCCTGCTGGCCGCCTGCCTGCTGCTCGGCGCCTGCCGCCAATGGCTGGCCGAAGGGCTGGGCCTGCACCTTGCCAGCCTCGCCCCTGGCGCGCTGCTACTGCTCGGACTGCTGTTGGCCTTGTACAATCACCTGCGTCCGGGCACCGCCCACCCACGTCGTCAAGGAAAGCGCTGATTCCATGAATGCCGCAAAACGCCTGGAGATCTTTCGCAGGCTGCACGAAGACAACCCCGACCCGAAAACGGAACTGGCCTATACCACACCGTTCGAACTGCTCGTCGCCGTCACGCTTTCAGCGCAATCCACTGACGTAGGCGTGAACAAGGCCACCGCTCGCCTGTTCCCCGTGGCCAATACGCCGGAAGCGATCTACGCCCTGGGCGTCGAAGGGCTGAGCGCATACATCAAGACCATCGGGCTCTATAACAGCAAAGCCAAGAACGTGATCGAGGCCTGCCGACTGCTGATCGAGCGCCATGACAGCCAGGTGCCAGAAACCCGGGAAGCCCTTGAAGCGCTGCCTGGCGTTGGGCGCAAGACTGCCAACGTGGTACTCAACACGGCGTTCCGGCAGCCAACCATGGCGGTGGACACGCACATTTTCAGGGTCAGTAATCGCACCGGCATTGCACCCGGCAAAACGGTGCTTGAGGTCGAGAAGAAGCTGGTCAAGTTTGTACCCAAGGACTACCTGCTCGATGCCCACCACTGGCTCATCCTGCATGGGCGCTACGTATGCCAGGCACGCAAGCCCAGGTGCGGGAGCTGTCGGATCGAAGACCTCTGCGAATACAAGCAGAAGACGTCTGACGATTGAGCCGATAGCGAAAAACCACCCGGCACGATTGAAAAAATCTTTTTTACCAGCGTCAGCTTTCTGGTTATAAGGACGGCCAATGGCCCCTTGGCTTGGAGCGACTCATGAGTGCCGATAAAGACGACCTGTCAATCGAAGATGATTTTGTTGCCGTGGATGATGAAGCGGAGCCGCAGGTAGAAACTGCAAAGACCAACCTGAGCAAACGCCGCACGATCGACAACCTGCTGGAAGAGCGGCGCCTGCAGAAACAACTGGCCGATTTCGACTACGATCTGTAGCTTTTTTTGCAAAGCCTCCCTCAGGGAGGCTTTGCATGCTGGCGGTCAGTTAAGCCCGTGGCGCTGAGCCAGTTCGATCAGGTCTACCAACGACCTGGCGTTCAGCTTGAGCAGCAAGCGTGACTTGTAAGTGCTGACGGTCTTGTTGCTGAGGAACATGCTGTCGGCAATTTCCTTGTTGGATCGCCCGCGCGACAGCTGCTGTAAAACGGTCATTTCCCGGGCCGAGAGGCGGTTGACCATATCCGTCTCGCTGCCACCACTGCCCCTGCCCCGTGACGCATGCAAGGCCTGGTTGGGGAAGTAGCTGTAGCCTGACAGCACGGCCTTGATGGCGCTTAGCAGCTCGGTCAACTCCTGTTGTTTGCACACATACCCCGCCGCCCCCGCCTGCATGCAACGCATCGAGAAGTTACCAGGCACCTGCGAGGTCAGCACCAACACTTTGCTGCCTGGGCTGAAGGCTGCCATGCGGGCGATGACTTCAAGGCCATCGAGTTTTGGAATACCGATATCGAGCACCACGATATCCGGTAGGTGTTCACGCGTCAGTTGCAAGGCGGCCACGCCGTTATCGGTTTCCGCAACGACGTCGTACCCGTGCCGCTCCATCAGCATGCGCACGGCCAGGCGTATAACCGGATGATCATCCACGATAAGGACTTTATTCATGCGATATCCATTCATTATTGATTTTTGCTGTGGCACGCCACGATAACCGACAGAACGCTTCAGGGTGCAACGATTTGCCAGTGAAACTCATGAATAGAGAAAACTTACAACACTTGCAGAAATTTCCTACAAAAGCATGTGCAGAGCCAACCGTGAAACTTAATGATCCGCAATTAAAACCTATCATCGCTCCAATCGACATGACCAGCTGAAAACGAACCTTCGCGTGCAGATTATTCCACTTCACAGGCGCTGAAAAAACCAGGCTTAACAGGTATTCAAAGACAATTCTCAACCGGGAAACAATCCAATCTTTAGTTGAGCGCCCGCGTAGGGTAATGATGAACAAAACCGCAGGAGACAGCCCTCATGCCCGAAGCACAACCTGTCGCCCCGCTGACGATCATTGCCATCTTCGCGGGGATTATCGAAGCATCCGCCCTTGCGACACTGCCGTTCCTCAGCGAATCCAGCCAGAGCCTCTATACATGGTTCCTGGTGGGCTTTCCGTTTTTCCTTACAGCGCTGTTCTTTTTGACGTTAAACTTCAATTACAAGTCGTTTTATAATCCTGTATCAAGCAAAACAACCAGCGACAGCCCCACCGCGACGGTCACGGAAGTACCCGAGCCTATTACCGTTATCTTCTCCGGCCCAGATGCCCAGCCCATGCTGGAACAGCAAGTCCGCCTTGCCCTCGCGCAATCGCCTGAACCCGCGCACCGCTGGCGCTTCTGTAATCTCGAGAAAAACCAATGCGCAAGGCTGTCGGTCTGCACCCTCGAGCAAGATGCCGCCAATCTCAGGGGATGACGACCCGCTGGATGTCGACGCAAAAAAAAACCCCGGCCTGAGCCGGGGTTCGTGCGATGCGTGCCAGTACTCAGAGCAACGAACGGCCCTTGTTGGCGGCAATGCGCATACGCAGCGCATTGAGCTTGATGAAGCCGGCAGCGTCCGCCTGGTTGTAGGCGCCGCCATCTTCCTCGAAGGTCGCAATGTTGGCATCGAACAGCGAGTCGTCCGACTTGCGGCCAACCACGGTGACATTGCCTTTGTACAGCTTCAGGCGTACCACGCCATTCACGTTGACCTGCGACGCGTCGATCATCTGCTGCAGCATCACACGCTCCGGGCTCCACCAGTAACCGGTGTAGATCAGGCTGGCATACTTCGGCATCAGCTCATCTTTCAAGTGAGCGACTTCACGGTCCAGGGTGATCGACTCGATCGCACGGTGGGCGCGCAGCATGATGGTGCCGCCAGGGGTTTCGTAGCAGCCACGAGACTTCATGCCGACGTAACGGTTCTCGACGATGTCCAGACGGCCGATGCCGTTGGCACCACCGATGCGGTTCAGGTCGGCCAGAACGGTGGCCGGGGACTTCTCGACACCATCGATGGCGACGATGTCACCGTTGAGGTAAGTCAGCTCGATATAAGTAGCCTGGTCCGGGGCGTTCTCCGGAGAGACGCTCCAGCGCCACATGTCTTCCTCGTGCTCGGTCCAGGTATCTTCCAGGACACCGCCTTCGTAGGAGATGTGCAGCAGGTTGGCGTCCATCGAGTACGGCGACTTCTTCTTGCCGTGACGCTCGATCGGGATGCCATGCTTCTCGGCGTAGTCCATCAGCTTCTCGCGGGACAGCAGGTCCCACTCACGCCAAGGGGCGATGACCTTGACGCCCGGCTTGAGCGCATAGGCACCCAGCTCGAAACGAACCTGGTCATTGCCTTTACCGGTTGCACCATGGGAAATGGCGTCAGCACCGGTTTCGTTGGCGATTTCGATCAGGCGCTTGGCGATCAGCGGACGGGCGATGGAGGTACCCAGCAGGTACTCGCCTTCGTAGACGGTGTTGGCGCGGAACATCGGGAACACGAAGTCACGCACGAATTCTTCGCGCAGGTCGTCGATGTAGATCTCTTTCACACCCATTGCCTGTGCCTTGGCACGGGCCGGCTCGACCTCTTCGCCCTGACCCAGGTCAGCGGTGAAGGTCACCACTTCGCAGTTGTAGGTATCCTGCAGCCACTTGAGAATCACCGAAGTATCAAGGCCGCCGGAATACGCCAGTACGACCTTATTTACGTCCGCCATGCCATCACTCCACGGGGTTGTACGGAAAGGGGTCGATTCTAACGGCGTTATGGAAAAATTTACAGTGGGGCGACAGCTTCTGACGACAAAGCGACAGTAATTGTCGATGGCGCGACGTCTGTCGGGCGCTATGGGACGGCTGCGAGGGGGCGCGCCGCCCATCTCACTTTCAGGGCACTTTCGCACCCGGTGCGGGGGACGCCGGCGCGGCAATAGGCGGACTGGCAGCAGCAGGCAGCTGTACAGGTTTTTCCACCGGCTTCTCGACGGGTGTCTCAGCGACTGCAACCCGATCCAGTTCGATATTCACCCGTCGATTGCGCGCCCGGTTGGCAGCACTGTTGTTCTTCGCCAGCGGATACCGCTCGCCGTGGAAGCGCACGGTGATCTGCGCCTCCGGCACGCCATGGGCTTTGAAATAGTCCGCCACCGTCATCGCCCTGCGCCGGGATAAATCACGGTTGGTCAGGCGGTTGCCGCTGTTGTCGGAATGGCCGTTGAGCTCGATGTGATTAACCGTCGGGTCGGCCTTGATATAGTCAAGAACCACATCCAGCCGTGCCTTGGCCGAATCGTCAAGTTCGATGCCACCGCCAGGGAAACCCACCTGAGTCTGGCGAACCTGGTCATAGTTCATCGCCAGCAACTTGCTGGCACACACCTGGTAGTCGCCATAGGCCTTGGCGAAACTGACCGGCAACACCCGCACTTCCATGGCCCGGCCCGCTTCGCCGGTGTAGTTGCGTACCACCGTGCTGCGCCCATCGAGCAGACCATTGATCAGGCGGCTGGCCTGACCCTGGGACGAGCTGAACAGCACGCCCGTGCGCGCCATGCGCACGGTGCCCAGGTTGATGTCACCGCGCCCAGGCTGCCAGGGCGCCGCCGCCGCCAGCAGTGTGGCAGGCCCGGCCCCCAGCACATTGCTGTGCGAGCGCAGTTGGAACACCGGCTGCTCACCTGCCCGGCGCACGAATTCGCCACTGCCAAAACCGTCGATCGGCTGGATCAGACGGCACTCGAACTGGTCGCCCTCGACTTGCCAGGCAATGTTCTCCATGCGCGTCTGGAAAGTCAGTGCACCGGCCGGCAGGCTGGCGAACAGGGTGAACATGGCTAGGTAACGCTGGCGCACGGGCGGCTCCACAAATTCTGACGGCTTACCTGCAGGGTATCGGACGCCGTCCGAAAAACTTGATAGCCGTGCTCGGGCCAGGGTTTTCCGGTAGCATTGGGCCTTGAGTTCGACCCGCCTGGAATCCCCAATGTCCGATCGCCTGACCCTCCTGCGTCCCGACGACTGGCACATCCATCTGCGCGATGGTGCCGTCCTGCCCCATACCGTTGGTGATGTGGCGCGTACCTTCGCCCGTGCCATCATCATGCCCAACCTCGTACCGCCGGTGCGCAATGCCGTCGAAGCCGGTGCCTACCGTGAGCGCATCCTCAATGCGCGTCCGGCCGGCAGCCGCTTCGAACCGCTGATGGTGCTTTACCTCACCGACCGCACCAGCCCCGAGGACATCCGCGCGGCCAAGGCCAGCGGTATCGTGTATGCCGCCAAGCTGTACCCGGCCGGCGCCACGACAAACTCCGATTCAGGCGTGACCAGCATCGACAACATCTTCCCCGCCATCGAAGCGCTGGCCGAAGTCGGCATGCCACTGTTGGTGCACGGTGAAGTGACGCGTAGCGAGATCGATGTCTTCGATCGCGAAAAGCGCTTCATCGACGAACACATGCGTCGCGTGGTCGAACGCTTCCCGACGCTCAAGGTGGTGTTCGAGCACATCACCACCAGCGATGCCGCGCAGTTCGTCAGCGAAGCGCCGGCCAACGTCGGCGCGACCATTACCGCCCAGCACCTGTTGTACAACCGCAACCACATGCTGGTGGGCGGCATCCGCCCGCACTTCTACTGCCTGCCGATCCTCAAGCGCAACACCCACCAGGTGGCGCTGCTGGACGCGGCCACCAGTGGCAACCCGAAATTCTTCCTCGGCACTGACTCGGCCCCTCACGCCCGTCACGCCAAGGAAGCCGCCTGCGGTTGCGCCGGTTGCTACACCGCTTATGCGGCCATCGAGATGTACGCCGAAGCGTTCGAGCAGCGCAATGCGCTGGACAAGCTGGAAGGCTTTGCCAGCCTGCACGGCCCGGCATTCTATGGCCTGCCGGCGAACACCGACACCATCACCCTGGTCCGTGAAGAGTGGACCGCACCAGAAAGCCTGCCGTTCGGCGAGCAGACGGTGATACCGCTGCGCGCTGGCGAGAAGCTGCGCTGGCGCCTGCTGGAGGAAAACGCGTGAGCGAAGACCTCTACGAAGACGATCAGGACAGCCAGGCCGGGGGTGGCTCGCGCCACCCGATGGCAGAGCGCTTCCGTGGCTACTTGCCGGTGGTGGTGGATGTCGAGACCGGCGGCTTCAATAGTGCCACCGACGCCCTGCTGGAAATCGCCGCCGTCACCATCGGCATGGACGAGAAGGGCTTCCTGTTCCCCGAACACACCTACTTCCACCGGGTTGAGCCGTTCGAAGGGGCCAATATCGAGGCGGCCGCGCTGGAGTTCACCGGCATCAAGCTGGACCACCCGCTGCGCATGGCAGTGAGTGAAGAAAGCGCGTTGACCGATATCTTCCGAGGCGTGCGCAAGGCGCTCAAGGCCAACGGCTGCAAGCGGGCCATCCTGGTCGGCCACAACAGCAGCTTCGACTTGGGCTTCCTTAACGCTGCGGTCAACCGCAATGACCTCAAGCGCAACCCCTTCCACCCGTTTTCCAGCTTCGATACCGCCACCCTCGCCGGCCTGGCGTATGGCCAGACCGTGCTGGCGCGGGCCTGCCAGAGCGCCGACATCGACTTTGATGGGCGTGAAGCGCATTCGGCGCGTTACGACACCGAGAAGACGGCCGAGCTGTTCTGCGGCATCGTCAACCGCTGGAAAGAAATGGGCGGCTGGCGCGATTTCAACGACTAAGCAGCCACAAGCTTCAAGCAGCAAGAAAGGGCAGACAGCACACGCTCGGTTTTTCTTGAAGCTTGCAGCTTGCAGCTTGCAGCTAGAAACTTGAAACAAAAAAAACCGGCCACGAAGGCCGGTTTTTTTATGCGCGCGGCAATTACAGCTTGCCAGCGTTCTCGCTCAGGTAAGCAGCAACGCCTTCTGGCGAAGCGTTCATGCCTTTGTCGCCTTTTTTCCAGTTGGCAGGGCAGACTTCGCCGTGCTCTTCGTGGAACTGCAGGGCATCGACCAGACGCAGCAGCTCGTCCATGTTACGGCCCAGTGGCAGGTCGTTGACGATCTGCGAACGGACCACACCGTTGGTGTCGATCAGGAAGGCGCCACGGAAGGCCACGCCGCCTTCGGACTCAACGTCGTAGGCCTTGCAGATTTCATGGGTGATGTCGGCAGCCAAGGTGTACTTGACCTGGCCGATACCGCCGTTGTTGACCGGGGTGTTACGCCAGGCGTTGTGGGTGAAGTGCGAGTCGATCGAAACGCCGATCACTTCCACGTTGCGGGCCTGGAAGTCAGGGATGCGGTTGTCCAGGGCAATCAGCTCGGACGGGCAGACGAAGGTGAAGTCCAGCGGGTAGAAGAACACCAGGCCGTACTTGCCCTTGATGGCCGAGGCCAGGTTGAAGCTGTCGACGATTTCGCCGTTGCCCAGCACAGCCGGAACGGTGAAATCGGGGGCTTGTTTACCAACGAGTACGCTCATTGTTATCTCCTGATGAGGGTGAAAAACCGTTTGCCGGGCCAGACGGGCTTGCCCGACATCCAACAAAGGCCGACCATCATACACGGCTTCTCATGACAGACCGAATCCAACCACCGGTCGCTCAAGCACGGCCCTCTCAGAAAGTCTTTTGACAAGCATTCTCATTACGATTAAGCTCCAACCATCGACTCAACCAGCGATGGTCCGACTTTATGTATGTGTGTCTTTGTGTCGGCGTGACCGACGGACAGATCCGCGATGCGATCTTTGAAGGATGCTGCAGCTACAAGGAAGTTCGAGCCGCGACCAATGTCGCCAGCCAATGTGGCAAATGCGCCTGCCTTGCCAAGCAAGTGGTCCGCGAGACCCTGACCGAGCTTCAGGTCAGCCAGGCCACCCTGCCCTATCCGGTAGAATTTACCGCTGCCTGAAACCACTCATTTTGAAGAACCGGACCTTGTGTCCGGTTTTTTTATGCCCGAAATTCAATAACTTAGCACTCCAACGCGCTTCACAAACATTCTTATTCCTATTCATTTTCACTTATTATTCAATAACTTAGGTTTGACAGCCCTAAGTATCGGGCTCAAACTTCCCTGTATTGGCACACTTCTACAGGGCAGGAACCCGTCATGAAAGGCGACGTAAGCGTCATCCAGCATCTCAACAAGATCCTCGGAAACGAGCTGGTCGCGATCAACCAGTACTTCCTGCACGCACGCATGTACGAAGATTGGGGCCTGAACAAACTCGGCAAGCACGAGTACAAAGAATCCATCGATGAGATGAAGCACGCTGACAAACTGATCAAGCGTATTCTCTTCCTCGAAGGCATCCCCAACGTGCAGGACCTGGGCAAGCTGCTGATCGGCGAGCACACCAAAGAAATGCTCGAGTGCGACCTGAAGATCGAGCAGAAAGGCCTGATCGACCTGAAAGCCGCCATCGCTCACTGCGAAACCGTCGGCGACTTCGGCTCGCGTGAAATGCTCGAAGACATCCTCGAGTCCGAGGAAGAGCACATCGACTGGCTGGAAACCCAGCTGAGCCTGATCGACAAGATCAGCATCGAGAACTACCTGCAATCGCAGATGGGCGAAGAGTAAAATCGCCGCCCATAAAAAAACCCGCCATGAGCGGGTTTTTTTATGTCTGCGCGAAGATCAGGCTTCAGCAGCCTTTGCCTTGGCAGCAGCGTCCTTGATCAGGGCCTGCAGCTCACCCTTCTCGAACATTTCGAGCATGATGTCGCTACCGCCGACCAGCTCGCCCGCTACCCACAGCTGCGGGAAGGTTGGCCAGTTGGCGTACTTGGGCAGGTTGGCACGGATTTCCGGGTTCTGCAGGATGTCGACGTAGGCGAACTTCTCGCCACAACCCATCACAGCTTGCGATGCCTTGGCCGAGAACCCGCACTGCGGGGCATTCGGCGAGCCTTTCATGTAAAGCAGAATGGTGTTGTTGGCAATCTGCTCTTTGATCGTTTCGATGATATCCATGGAACACCTCGTCTGAACTTTCCGACTCGATGGTCGGCACGGTGACGCATTGTATCGGAAAGCCGAGCGCAGTGCGCGGCCTTGCCATTGCTCAGGCGGCCTCCACGTGCACAGGTACGCCATTGAGGGCGGCATTGCCCGACACCTGATCGCGCAAGCGCTCATCGGTCAGGTCGTTGGCACTGACCCCGGGCTGCCCGTGGGCTATCCGCAATTGCACGCCCTGGCGCCCATGGCCATAGCCGTGCGGCAGGCTGACCACGCCTGGCATCATGTCCGTGCACGCCTGCACCTCGACTTCGAGGGTGCCGGTACGTGAGCGTATGCGCACGCGCTGGCCATCGTGCAACTGCCGCTGCTGCAAATCCTCAGGGTGCATCAACAGCTGATGACGCGGCTTGCCTTTGACCAGCCGGTGGAAGTTGTGCATCCACGAGTTGTTGCTGCGCACGTGGCGGCGGCCGATCAGCAACAGCGCGCCAGCAGCCATCGGCGCCTGCCGCGCAAGCCTGGCCAAGTCATCCAGCAACACCTGCGGTGCCGCCTCGATGGCCTGGCTGGCAGTGTTCAGGCGGGCCTGCAGATTGGCGCCTAGCGGGCCCAGGTCGAGCCCGTGGGGGTGCCGATCGAGTGCTTCCAGCGAGAGCTTCCAGGCCGAGCCTTCGCCGTAGCGCCCTTTGCGCAAGGCCCAATCGATCATCTGCGCCGGCGCCTGGGTTGGCTTGAGTTCAAGGGCGGCCCGTTCGGCCAAGGCCTTGGCCAGGCCGACAAAGATCTCCCAGTCATGCAGCGCGCCTTCGGGCTTGGCCAGGATCGCGCGGTTGAAACGGGTCACATTGCGCACCGCCAGCAGGTTGAAGGTGCTGTCGTAGTGATCGTTCTCAAGTGCCGACGTGGACGGCAGGATCAGGTCGGCATGGCGCGTGCTTTCATTGATGTACAGGTCGATGCTGAGCATGAACTCGAGCCCCGCCAGCGCCCCGTCCAGTTGCCGACCGTTGGGCGTGGACAGCACAGGGTTGCCCGCCACCGTCACCAAGGCCCGCACCTGCCCGTCACCGGGCGTGAGGATTTCTTCGGCCAAGGCGGCGACCGGCAGCTCGCCAGCGTACTCCGGCAGCCCCGAAACCCGGCTTTGCCAGGCATTGAAGTGCCCGCCCGAGGTACTCGCCACCAGGTCCACCGCAGGCTCGGTACACAAGGCGCCACCCACCCGATCCAGGTTGCCGGTTACCAGGTTGATCAATTGCACCAGCCAATGGCACAGGGTGCCGAAGGCCTGGGTCGAGACGCCCATGCGGCCATAGCAGACCGCCTTGTCGGCTGCCGCAAAATCACGCGCCAGCTGACGGATATCGGCGGCAGCGATGCCGCACAACGGGCTCATGGCGTCGGCGGTGAACAGGGCGAGTGCACTGCGCACCTGATCCAGGCCATTGATCGGCAAGTGTGATCCACGGGTCAGGCCTTCGTCGAACAAGGTATTGAGCAGGCCACTGAGCAATGCAGCATCGCCGCCGGGAAGAATGAACAGGTGCCGGTCAGCCATGGCCGCTGTTTCGCTGCGCCGTGGGTCCACCACCACCAACTGCCCGCCCCGCATACGCAGCGCCTTCAGGCGCTTTTCCACATCAGGCACGGTCATGATGCTGCCATTGGACGCCAGCGGGTTGCCTCCCAGAATCAGCATGAAGTCGGTGTGGTCGATGTCCGGTATCGGCAACAACAGACCGTGGCCGTACATCAGGTGGCTGGTCAGGTGCTGGGGCAACTGGTCCACCGAGGTGGCTGAAAACCGATTGCGGGTCTTCAACAAACCGAGGAAATAGTTGCTGTGGGTCATCAGCCCATAGTTGTGCACGCTCGGGTTGCCTTGATACACCGCCACCGCGTTGCGACCATGCGCCTGCTGGATGCTCCAGAGCTTGTCGGCCGCCAGGGCGAAAGCCTCGTCCCAGCTGACCGCCTGCCAGCGCTCGCCAATCCGACGGTGGGGCTGACGCAGGCGGTCGGGATCGTTCTGGATATCTTGCAGGGCCACTGCCTTGGGGCAGATGTGGCCGCGGCTGAACGGGTCGTCCGGGTCGCCTTTGATCGAGGTGATCCGCGCCTGCCCGTCGTCCTCATGGCTGACTTCGATGTTCAGCCCGCAGATCGCTTCGCACAGGTGACAGGCACGGTGATGCAGGGTCTTGGTCATGGCCGCCTCTGCCTGATGATGGGTCTGATGGCGACTATGCGCCCAGCCGAACGCCCTCGCCAGCGCGCTTCGTGCCATGAATTGCCCGACATCAGGCAAACGATTCGCGACACGCATTTGCCAAATCGCGGGCAAGCCGTGTACAACCTCTGTAGCAAATAAAAAACAGCGCACGCTCAATGGGTAACGACACCCCTTGCAACAGAGCCGCTGTTTCCCCTCTTGGTTTCAGGCGACATTTAATTATAGTATTGCGCCTTTCCCTATTTCGTCCGCCCCGTGCGGCTTACGCCGCAGGTCACTCCCGTTGTCAAAAAAAACCATACGGTCGACCTGCATACCGTTGCAGATAAGGTAGTCAATCATGAGCGCTAGGCACTTTCTCTCCCTGCTGGACTTCACCACCGACGAATTGCTCGGGGTGATCCGCCGCGGCATCGAGCTGAAGGACCTGCGCAAGCGAAGCGTGCTGTTCGAGCCCCTCAAAAGCCGTGTGCTGGGGATGATCTTCGAAAAGTCATCGACCCGTACCCGCGTGTCGTTCGAGGCCGGCATGATCCAGCTGGGCGGCCAGGCCATCTTCCTGTCGCCTCGCGATACCCAGCTGGGCCGTGGCGAACCGATCGGTGACAGCGCTATCGTCCTGTCGAGCATGCTCGACGTGGTGATGATCCGTACCCACGCCCACAGCACCCTCACCGAGTTCGCGGCGAAGTCGAGCGTGCCGGTGATCAATGCCCTGTCCGACGAGTCGCACCCGTGCCAGCTGCTGGCCGACATGCAGACGTTCCTCGAACACCGCGGCTCGATCCAAGGCAAGACCGTGGCGTGGATCGGTGATGGCTTCAACATGTGCAACTCCTATATCGAAGCCGCCCGTCAGTTCGATTTCCAGCTGCGCATCGCCTGCCCGGAAGGTTACGAGCCGGATCCACGCTTCATGGCATTAGGCGGTGATCGCGTGCAAATCATCCGCGACCCCAAGGAAGCCGTGCGTGGCGCGCACCTGGTGACCACCGATGTCTGGACTTCCATGGGCCAGGAGGAGGAAACTGCACGGCGCCTGGCGCACTTCGCGCCTTACCAGGTCACCCGCGAACTGCTCGACCTGGCGGCACCCGACGCCCTGTTCATGCACTGCCTGCCAGCCCACCGTGGCGAGGAAATCAGCCATGACCTGCTCGACGACCCTCGTTCGGTCGCCTGGGACCAGGCTGAAAACCGCCTGCATGCACAGAAGGCCCTTCTCGAATTCCTTGTAGAACCGGCTTACCACCACGCATGAGTCAACCCCTACTGCTCAACCTGCGCAACCTCGCCTGCGGCTATGGCGACCAGCGCATCGTCCAGAACCTCAACCTGCACCTGAACGCAGGCGACATTGGTTGCCTGCTGGGTTCATCCGGTTGCGGCAAGACCACCACCCTGCGCGCCATCGCCGGTTTCGAACCTATCCATGAAGGCGAGATCCAGCTGGCGGGCGAGGTCATCTCCCGGCCAGGCTTCACCCTGGCCCCAGAAAAGCGCCGCATCGGCATGGTGTTCCAGGACTACGCCCTGTTCCCGCACCTGACCGTGGCCCAGAACATCGCCTTCGGCATTGCCAAGCACCCGCGCCAGGCGCAGGTCGTCGAAGAGATGCTCGAGCTGGTCAAGCTCGGTGGGCTGGGCGGCCGCTATCCGCATGAGCTGTCCGGTGGGCAACAGCAACGGGTCGCGCTGGCCCGCGCGCTGGCCCCGGAGCCTCAGTTGCTGCTGCTCGACGAGCCGTTCTCCAACCTCGACGTGGAACTGCGCCGGCGCTTGAGCCATGAAGTGCGCGACATCCTCAAGAGCCGTGGCACCAGCGCCATTCTGGTGACCCATGACCAGGAAGAGGCGTTTGCCGTCAGCGATCACGTGGGTGTGTTCAAGGAAGGTCGCCTGGAGCAGTGGGACACCCCTTACAACCTCTACCACGAGCCGCAGACGCCGTTCGTGGCCAGCTTCATTGGTCAGGGCTATTTCATCCGTGGCCAGATGAGCAGCCATGAGGCGGTCAATACCGAACTCGGTGAGCTGCGCGGCAACCGTGCGTACATCATGGCGCCGGGGAGTTCGGTAGATGTGCTGCTGCGCCCTGACGACATCGTGCATGCGCCAGACAGCCCGCTGCGGGCGAGCATCGTAGGCAAGAGCTTCCTGGGTGCGTCGACGCTGTATCGACTGCAACTGGTTACCGGTAGCCAGCTGGAGGCGATCTTCCCCAGCCATGTCGATCATCAGGTCGGTGAGGAAGTCGGGATTGCCGTGGCCGCCGATCACCTGGTGCTGTTCCCGGTGCCGGGCAGTGTCGCGGCGCAGTTGCCGCGGCAGGAGAACGGCGTTCGTCGGTACAGTTCGGCGACCTGATTCACGATTGCCGGGGCTGCTGCGCAGCGGCCCCAGCCATTTCAGCCCCGGCCGATACCGGCAAACGTGCCCTGAGTATGTTCAGCCAGCACCGCAGCCGCCAACTCCACCTCCAGCCCGCGCCGCCCGGCGCTGACATGGATAGTTGCAAAGTGTTGCGCCGACTCGTCGATAAAAGTGCGCAGGCGCTTCTTCTGGCCCAACGGGCTGATACCGCCCACCAAGTATCCCGTGGCGCGCTGAGCCGCCGCCGGGTCGGCCATCTCGCACTTCTTCACACCGGCCGCATGGGCCAGTGCCTTGAGGTCCAGGGTGCCCACCACCGGTACCACGGCCACCAGCAATTCGCCTTTCTCACTGCTCGCCAACAAGGTCTTGAACACCTGCTGCGGCTCTAGCCCGAGCTTTTCCGCTGCCTCCAACCCATACGACGCCGACTTCGGATCGTGCTCATAACTGTGCACGCGATGTTCAGCGCGGGCTTTTTTCAACACGTCTAGGGCGGGGGTCATGCGCAGCTCCGGTCGAGTACAAGTCGGCGGCTACTTTAGGACATATCCCACATCACAGCCAATACACAGCTTACGCGCCTCTCTAGCGTGCGGTTTCGCGCGCCCTAACAACGTCCAGATCGTGACTGACCGTTCACTTTCGACCTTTGACATAAGCGTTTCTTGTCTATATTTTTTCGTTTCTGAATAAATGGTGCACTTTTAAGGTGCATTTCCAACTTCTGCCTGGGGTCAATGGGGATCGACACCGGGCTTTGCTGTCGAGCGCCACGCGCCTCACAACAAAAAAAACGAGGTCATACATGACGACTGCTCTACGCGAACCCACTCTGTCCAGCCAGTGCCTGGCCGAGTTCCTCGGCACTGCGCTGCTGATCTTCTTCGGCACCGGCTGCGTGGCCGCGCTCAAAGTCGCGGGTGCCAGCTTCGGCCTGTGGGAAATCAGCATCATCTGGGGCGTCGGCGTCAGCATGGCTATCTACTTCACTGCGGGCGTTTCAGGTGCGCACCTGAACCCGGCCGTGAGCATCGCCCTCACCCTGTTCGCCGGTTTCGACAAGCGCAAGCTGCCGTTCTACATGCTCGCCCAGGTCTGTGGCGCCTTCTGCGGCGCAGCGCTGGTCTACACCTTGTACAGCAATCTGTTCTTCGATTTCGAACAAGCCCATGCCATGTTGCGAGGCAGTACCGAAAGCCTCGAACTGGCCTCGGTGTTCTCTACCTACCCGCACCCCTCACTTTCGACCGGCCAGGCATTCCTGGTGGAAGTCGTCATCACGGCCATCCTCATGGCCGTGATCATGGCCCTGACCGACGACAACAATGGCCTGCCACGTGGCGCCGTCGCGCCGCTGCTGATCGGCCTGCTGATTGCCGTGATCGGCAGCGCCATGGGGCCGCTGACCGGCTTCGCGATGAACCCAGCCCGCGATTTCGGACCAAAACTGATGACCTTCCTGGCCGGTTGGGGCGAAATCGCCTTCACTGGCGGACGAGATATTCCCTATTTCCTGGTTCCGGTGTTCGCACCGATCCTCGGCGCATGCCTGGGCGCCGCCGCGTATCGCGGCCTGATCGCCCGCAACCTGCCGGTGGCGCCCACCGCGAACCCTGAGACAAACGACAATCGCCAGGGCGATACTCAAGTCAACTGATGCGGCCTCACGCCCAAGCCCTGACTTCCTCATTTTGCAAGGCCAACGACCATGACAGACACCCTGGATAAGCACTACATCATCGCCCTGGACCAGGGCACCACCAGCTCGCGAGCGATCATTTTCGACCGCGACGCCAATGTGGTCGGCACCTCCCAGCGCGAATTCGTCCAGCACTACCCGCAGGCTGGCTGGGTCGAACACGATCCGATGGAGATCTTCGCCACCCAGAGCGCCACCATGGTCGAAGCCCTGGCTCAGGCCGGCATCAGCCACGCCCAGGTCGCTGCACTCGGCATCACCAACCAGCGCGAAACCACGGTGGTGTGGGACAAGGAAACCGGCCGCCCGGTTTACAACGCCATTGTCTGGCAGTGCCGCCGCAGCACCGAAATCTGCGCGCAGCTCAAGCGTGATGGCCACGAAGACTACATCCGCGAGACCACGGGCCTGGTCACCGACCCCTACTTCTCCGGCACCAAACTTAAGTGGATCCTCGACAATGTCGAAGGTGCCCGTGAACGCGCCGAACGCGGCGAACTGCTGTTCGGCACCATCGATACCTGGCTGATCTGGAAGTTCTCGGGCGGCAAGGTGCATGTCACCGACTACACCAACGCCTCCCGTACGCTGATGTTCAACATCCACAGCCTGGAATGGGACGACAAGCTGCTGGAAATTCTTGGCATTCCACGCCAGATGCTGCCCCAGGTACGCCCCTCTTCCGAAGTCTACGGCCACACCAAGAGCGGCATCGCCATCGCCGGTATCGCCGGCGACCAGCAGTCCGCGCTGTTCGGCCAGATGTGCGTTGAGCCCGGTCAGGCCAAGAACACCTACGGCACCGGCTGCTTCCTGCTGATGAACACCGGCGACAAGGCCGTCACGTCGTCCCACGGCTTGCTCACCACCATCGCCTGCGGCCCCCGCGGCGAAGTGGCCTACGCACTGGAAGGCGCCGTGTTCAACGGTGGCTCCACCGTGCAGTGGCTGCGCGACGAACTGAAGATCGTCAACGATGCCCTCGACACCGAGTACTTCGCCAGCAAGGTCAAGGACAGCAACGGTGTGTACTTGGTGCCCGCCTTCACCGGCCTGGGCGCCCCCTACTGGGACCCCTATGCCCGTGGTGCCCTGTTCGGCCTGACGCGTGGGGTGAAGGTCGACCATATCATCCGTGCTGCATTGGAATCGATCGCCTACCAGACCCGTGACGTGCTTGACGCCATGCAACAGGATTGCGGCCAACGCCTGTCCGAACTGCGCGTCGACGGCGGCGCGGTAGCCAACAACTTCCTTATGCAGTTCCAGGCCGACATCCTCGGCACTTGCGTGGAGCGCCCGAAAATGCGTGAAACCACAGCCCTTGGCGCCGCCTACCTGGCGGGCCTTGCCTGTGGTTTCTGGAGCAGCCTGGACGAGTTGCGCGACAAAGCGATCATCGAGCGCGAGTTCAGCCCACAACTGGATGAGACGCAAAAAGAGAAGCTGTACGCCGGGTGGAAGAAGGCGGTCGATCGTACCCGCGACTGGGAAGACCACGCGGTTTGAATCGGCGTTGAAGCGTGCGGCGTCATCGCGGGCTTGCCTGCGATGACGCCGACACCAACGTCCGCTGGCCGTCATCCCCTTCCTACGGCATCATTGCAGAATTTGTCCGGCTGCCCAAAAGGACCGCCCATGAATCTGCCCCCCCGCCAACAACAAATCCTCGAGCTGGTACGCGAACGCGGCTACGTCAGCATCGAAGAAATGGCACAGCTGTTCGTCGTCACCCCGCAAACCATCCGGCGCGACATCAACCAGCTCGCCGAGCTCAACCTGCTGCGCCGCTACCACGGTGGCGCCGCCTACGATTCGAGCATCGAAAACACCGCCTACGCCATGCGTGCCGACCAGATGCGCGATGAAAAGCAGCGTATCGCCGATGCCGTTGCCCAGCAGATTCCCGACCATGCCTCGCTGTTCATCAACATCGGTACCACCACCGAATCGATTGCCCGTGCGTTGCTGAACCATAGCCACCTGAAGGTGATTACCAACAACCTGCACGTGGCCTCGATTCTGGCTGCCAAGGACGATTTCGAAGTGTTGGTGGCCGGTGGCACGGTGCGGCGTGATGGTGGGGTGGTGGGCCAGGCCAGTGTCGATTTCATCAGCCAGTTCAAGGTCGACTTCGCCCTGGTCGGGATCAGCGGCATCGATGAGGATGGCAGCCTGCTCGACTTCGACTACCAGGAAGTTCGGGTTTCCCAGGCAATCATTGCCAATGCCCGGCAGGTTATTCTGGCTGCCGACTCCAGCAAGTTCGGGCGCAATGCCATGGTTCGCCTGGGGTCGATCAACCTGGTCGATTGCCTGGTGACCGACCAGACGCCCACGGCGGCCCTGAACCAGTTGCTCAATCAGTACAAGATTCGCCTTGAGGTGGTTTGAGCCCTGGGACTTCGAAGGCCTGGCTGGGAATAGAGTGAGGGCTGAAAGTCGCCTGTCTTGAGTTTTGCAGGGGCGTCAAAATCGAGCGCCGCCCGCGCGGCGCTTCGCGGCACAAGGCCGCTCCCCCATTTGTTTTCGGCCAATTATTCCTGAGGTATTGGCGCGACCCCTTTGGAGCCCGCCTCGATATCGCGTCGTACAAACAAGGGGGCGCGCGCAAATGCCACAGGCCTCACTGGCCCGAAACAAATGTGGGAGCGGCCTTGCGCCGCGAAGCGCCGCGCGGGCGGCGCTCGATCTCACAGGCGCCAAAGATGTTGTGACAAGCACTTGCAACCCCACACCCTTCCAGAACACCCCGCCAACACCCCCGCGATTTTCGAATTTGTTCATTTCCTTCTCATTCAATCAGTTTTTTCTATAACCCACGACTGGATACTGCCTTTCCATTGCGCTAATATTTTCGGAAACGAACATTAATGTTCATATTCGATGTGAACAGCCCCAGGAGGCCTTGCCCGTGTCCCAGCCCGTTTCGTCCCAGCCCCCCCTCGCCGACTGCTATGACCTCGCCGTGATCGGCGGTGGCATCAATGGCGTGGGCATCGCTGCCGACGCCGCCGGGCGTGGCCTCAAGGTCTTCCTCTGCGAAAAGGACGACCTGGCCCAGCACACCTCCTCCGCCAGCAGCAAGCTGATCCATGGCGGCCTTCGTTACCTGGAGCACTACGAGTTCCGGCTGGTCCGCGAAGCACTGGCCGAGCGTGAAGTGCTGCTGGCCAAGGCGCCGCATATCGTCAAGCCCATGCGCTTCGTGTTGCCACACCGCCCGCACTTGCGCCCGGCCTGGATGATCCGTGCCGGCCTGTTCCTCTACGATCACCTGGGCAAGCGCAAGCGCCTGGGCGCCTCGCGCAGCCTGCGCTTCGGCCCGGGCTACCCGCTCAAACCGGCGATCACCCGTGGCTTCGAATACGCCGACTGCGCCGTTGACGACGCACGCCTGGTGGTGCTCAACGCCATGGCCGCACGCGAAAACGGTGCACACATCCATACCCGTACCCGTTGCCTGCGCGCCGAACGCGTCGACGGCCTGTGGCACGTGGAGTTGCAGCAAGCCGATGGCAGCGTGCACAGCATTCGCGCCCGGGCATTGGTCAACGCCGCCGGCCCTTGGGTCGCCAGCTTCATCAAGGATGACCTCAAGCTCGATGCGCCGTACGGCGTTCGCCTGATCCAGGGCAGCCACCTGATCGTGCCGCGCCTGTACGAAGGGGATCACGCCTACATCCTGCAGAACGAAGACCAACGTATCGTCTTCTGCATCCCCTATCTGGACCGTTTCACCTTGATCGGCACCACCGACCGCGAGTACAGCGGCGACCCGGCCAAGGTGGCGATCACCGAGCAGGAAACCGACTATCTGCTGAAGGTGGTCAACGCGCACTTCAATCATCAACTGAGCCGCAGCGATATCCTGCACACCTACTCCGGCGTGCGCCCGCTGTGCAACGACGAATCGGATAACCCGTCCGCCGTCACCCGTGATTACACCCTCGCGCTTTCCGCCGCTCAAGGCGAGGCGCCTTTGCTGTCGGTGTTTGGCGGCAAACTGACCACGTACCGCAAGCTGGCCGAGTCGGCCATGGCAGAACTCAAGCCGTTTTTCAGCCAGATGAGCCAGAGCTGGACAGCCCACTCTGCCCTGCCCGGTGGTGAAGGCATGAGCACGCCTCAGGCCCTGGTCGACGACCTGCTCACGCAGCACCAATGGCTCGCGCCGGATATCGCCAAGCGCTGGGCAGTGACCTACGGCAGCCGCACCTGGCAGTTGCTGGAAGGTGTGAACGGCCCGGACGATCTGGGCCAGGCGATTGGTGGTGGCCTGTTCACCCGGGAAGTCGATTACCTGCGCGAAACCGAATGGGCTGTCAGCACTCAGGATATCCTCTGGCGCAGAACCAAACTGGGCCTGTTCACCAGCGACAGCGAACAGCGCGCACTGGCTGATTACCTTGCTCAGGGCGACGCACGCAGCAACGCCGCCTGAACCCTGCGCGGCGACCGCCTGACGGTCGCCCGCACTCAGAACTCCCGACCGTACGCCTCCTTTGCCAACTGCAGGTAAAGGGCACGCTCTTCGCCATTTAGCGTTTCCATCAATGCCGCAGCGCGCTCAAGGTACTGCTGCTCGCCCGAGTCGCCAGCCTGAAGCTCATAAGCCTCCAGCTGTTCATGAAACGGTGCGGCCAAGGCTTCGAAGCGCTCAGGGTAGCGATTGCGCACATAGCCTTGCCAGAACTCTCGTTGCGCCAGTGACTGGCTCAGCACGTCGGTATTTTCACCGGCCAGCACACTAGCACCCGCACGCATGATCCGCGTACGGGTCACACCGCTGTGCTCAAGGTAATTCATATGCCGCGGTTGGGCCGGTAGATCGAGCCTGTCAGCCAGGTGAACCCGGTAGGCAAGGTAAACTTCGATGTCATCCACCGCGGCAAAAGGGTCCTGGCGCATTTCCTGGATATGCCGAGCGGCAATACTGTCCACTTCGTCCAGGCGATAAAGCGAGCGCCCGAGCCTCAGCAAGGTCGCCTCGGCCCGCGCGCCCCCCTCACCGGCCGCGTGCAAGGCAATATGGGTTCTGACTTCCAGTTGGCTGAGGATCAGTAACAGCCGGTCCTCACAGGTCCTGCGTCCTTGCGTCTGCCAGAACACCGCTTCACGCACGTCAGTGTTGTCCGCGCAAAGCTCGAGTATCCGCCACACCCTGGCGCGGTAGTAGCGCGGGTGATCGAGGAAGTCATCAGAACTTGCGAAATCTGCCAGAAAACGAAACAGATCTACCGACTGTGTCTCCTGAGACAAACTCGTCCAGATCTGCGTGCGCTGGGTGCGTACGGCTTCGTCGGTACCCTCCATCCATCGATCCAGCAGCGTACTGTCGGCGATGGCGTGTTGATAAGAGCTACGCCGGTGGAGGGTCGCAACCGTGTGACTGTGGGCAATCAGCTCCTCGCCCGCTTCGTCCAGAGGGTTGTCATGCAGTGCCAACCGTTGCAGTCGATCGCTCAAGCTGCGCAACTGCCCGTTCAACTGACGAATCTGATTCTCGCGAACATCCACTAACCCCCTCCAAGGCATCTGGCCGTCATCTGGCAATTCTTGCAGCCCGGTTCCGCGCAGCGACACTTCGCGCAAGTTACGCAACCCTGAAAGGTCTGGCGCCTGGCCCAAGGGGTTATAGTTCAGATCAAGTTGCTGGAGCATCGCAAGGCTTGCCAGCCTTTGACTGCCCGCCCCATCGACGGTAATCCAGTTACCCGACAGTCGCAGCGTACGCAGCTCGGTTAAACGTTCCAGGCCAAGTGGCAAGGTGCTCAACTGATTGTCCCGCAGGTCCAGTTCGCGCAGGTGGGTGAACCTGCCCAGGAAATCCTCATCGACCTGCTCAAGGCTCATGTTGCGTAACGTCAAGCGTCGCACATGGCCAAACTCGATGCCTGCCGGCAAGGCCGGCAAGCTGCCCACCTGTTCGCCATCGATATGCAGGACAAAGTCATCACCGGCAAGGCCGACCGTCTTGCGCCGCCAGGCACGACGAATCTGGTTGGCCACGCGTCGCCGCCTGAGCCCATCCATGAAGCTCACCCGCTGCCGCTGCCAGGCGTCAAGTGCACCGCGCAGGCTTTCCAGCCGCTGCTGAAGGCTGCTGAGATGGTCCCAAAGGCCGACCCTGCGTTGCATCAGGTCGAGCAGGTAAGCGTCCAATTGAGCATCGGTCAGGGTAGGGAAAATTTCATGTAAGCCGCGCCGGATCGCCTGACGGCTGCTCTCGCCGCCGCCACTCAGTGCATAGCCAATTCGGCCGTCTGCTATGCGCTGCGGCGGTCGATAGCGTTCAGCGATAGGCGGCAAGCCCATCATTTTTGCGGCTTTTTCGCGATCGACGCTGGCTTGTCGGGAGAGCCTTTGGCCGAGTTCAGGGGCCATCAACTCGGGGCCGCCAAGCGCCACTTTCTGATCGTCCTCCAGGGTGTGCAGCAAACACGGCAACAAGCCCGTAGCTGACCCTGCTGGGGTGGCATCACTCAAGTAATAACCCTGCTCGGTCTGGATGATGCGTCTGACTTGCGACGCGTCGTTAGCGCCCTTCGACGCCAGCAAGCGACCGCCCGCTTCCCCAAGGCGCAGTTCAATGCGCACCGACGGCGGCCAAGGCGCCAGTTCATTGATCAGCTCAAAGGCCAAGCGCTGGGTATCGAAATTGATCTCACCTTCATGCTCGAACCCCATCAGTGCGCGGTCCAGCCGACTTTCCCGCAAGAACCAGCGTGCACGCTCGGCCATTGCCAATGGCACACGACCACTGGCCAGCAGCGCCTTGATTTGCTCACCGTTTGCCAGCTCGAGAATTTCTTCGGCGCAACGCACGGACAAGCCCGGAAATACCCTCATCAGTATTGCGCCAGCAGCAGAGGGTACAGCCTGGCGAATAGCCAGTTCGCGCTCGAAAGCGGCGCCACGCAGGTGCGGCTCAAGTACATGGCACTCGTGGCGTGCATGGGCATCAAGCAGCCGCGCTGGGGCTGGCGCCTCTTGCAGGTGCAGATGGCGCAACTGATTGTGTCCGAGCCCGGTTACCCGAAGCAGCGTTTCGGCAGTCTGGTCAGAGGCTTGCGCGAAGTCCCCGCCAAATCTGCGCATCAGCGGGCCACCGCCATCGAGGTGATGGGGCGAGAGCGGCCGGTCCGCCAACCTGCAGCGGCCCTCGCCTTCGTGCAGGGGCGTGAGCGCATCGACAAACGGCACCCGTTCCAGCACCCGGCCCACACCCACTACCCCGACGCCCACCGCGGCACCGACAGCAAGGTTCTCTGCCACGCCAAACAGGTGATCCAGTGCCCCTTGGCGGTCCCCTATCCGCCAATCGGCATAGCTTTTGTAGACTTCGCTGACCACGTCCACCGCAGCCACGGCAAACATCACCTCCCCCAATACCGGAATGAACAGCGCAGCCAGGTTGAGCACATCGAGCCCCGCACTCTTGAGCGCTTCCAGCCGCTGATGGCGCTCGATGGCGGTTTCGTCTGCGGTGGGCACTGCCAGGATTCTTGCATCATCAAGCATCTTGTCGACCTGCAAGCCACGCAGATAGGCGAACAAGGGCGTATCGATGGCGAAATTGCGCCCATCCAGAACAGCTGGCGCTTGCACGCTGCTGGCTTCGATCAGGCGCTCCAGGGTGGCCGTGAAGCTGGGCCGGTCGCGTTCACTGATGAAGCGTCTGAAAAAGGATCGGTAATGAGGCGCACGCAACCGTTTGGCCAATGACTGGTACAAGGTCTCCCAGGAGGCGTGCCTGGTCACCGGCCGATACGGATCCCGCGGTATCCAACTGATGATCCCCACCAGCGGCCCTTCAGCACGCTCGCGTAGCTCCAGGGTGACAAGACCATGGATACGCTTGCCCAGCAGATATAACTGGCGGGGCGTGACAACACCCGGGGTCGCCGGCACGATGGGGTTGCTTGCGAACACCGGCAACAAGCGCAAGTAGTCGACTTCGTCCAGCTCGGACTTGATCCTTGCAATACGCACTGCAACGTCCAGCTGGGCACGCAGGTTTTCTTCGAACATGCGCTCTACAGCGACACGGGCAAAACCCTCGGGTGCCGGGGGCCTGCTTGTGGGAAAAAGTTGCGAGCGGAGCATGTTCTGATACTGGCCGCCAATGTCCAGTTCCCTGCAACAGCGGGCAAACGCTTCGAACTTCAGCGAAAGCTTCTCCCCACGGCCGTCCTGCAGGTAGGCACGTCGATGGAGTGACGGCAAGGTCTCGTCCTCGTGAAAATTATGCAACGCAGCCGTCAGCAACGGTTGCACGCTGTGGAGTGTCCTCCACGGTGTATGCAGGCGTGGTGCTGCGCTGGGCAGAGGCACATCGTCCTCGATGTAGACCTGCATGCTTCGCACATCGACATCGTCCAGGCCCTTGGCGCGCAATGCCTTTTCGAGCAGGGGCGTGGCAAAAGCCTCCAGGCTGGGAATGCCTGCCAACCTGTTTTTGACATTTTCCGCAGCGGCCTGCTGCTGGCGCAGCGCCCTGTGCAAGGTCAGAAGAAGATCGACATTGGCAGTTCTCAGCCAATCGGCAAGCTGGCGGGCAATGAAGGCATCGACGGAATCGGAGGGGATCGGAATGACGGACACGGCATGCGCTCCTGATGATGAGGCAGCCAGCTCAACATTTGCGTTTCATGCCGGTGTGTTACTTAAAGCTGATGCCCCCGTTCGGATTGCCGAACGAAAAAAACCCACGCATTCGGCGTTCCGACTATGGGTTAATCCAGAAAAACCTTGAGATAGGGCTGATGCCCAGGCTTTTCGGGGGGTTATGATCATTCACAGAGTTTGGCACGAGTCATGCTCTACACTTGGAAGCCGAATGCACCGCTTCATGCTGTATTCGTTGAACGAAAGAGTCCGCCAACGGCTCCATAAAAAAAACAAACACGTCGAGGAAAATTTGATGCGTATCGTTCGTCAATTGCTGGGCGCCGCCATCGCGGCTGCAGTCATCGCTTCGCCTGTCATGGCCGAGGAGCTGACCGGCACCCTGAAGAAGATCAAGGACTCGGGCACCATCACACTGGGGCACCGTGACTCATCCATTCCATTTTCCTACCTGGCAGGCAGCACCACGCCCGTCGGCTACTCCCACGACATCCAGCTCGCTGTGGTCGAAGCGCTGAAGAAGCAGCTGGGCACCGACATCAAGGTCAAGTACAACCTCGTCACCTCCCAGACCCGTATTCCTCTGGTGCAGAACGGCACCGTCGACCTGGAATGCGGCTCCACCACCAACAACGTCGAGCGCCAGCAGCAGGTCGGTTTCTCGGTCGGCATCTTTGAAGTCGGTACCCGTCTGCTGACCAAGGTCAAGGACGGTCAGCCATCCTATAAAGACTTCCCGGACCTGGCCGGCAAGAACGTGGTGACCACCGCCGGTACCACCTCCGAGCGCATCCTCAAGGCGATGAACGCCGACAAGCAGATGAAGATGAACGTGATTTCCGCCAAGGACCACGGTGAAGCCTTCAACATGCTCGAAAGCGGCCGCGCCGTGGCCTTCATGATGGACGACGCCCTGCTGGCCGGTGAAATGGCCAAGGCGCGTAAACCTGCAGATTGGGTCATCACCGGTACTCCACAGTCGTACGAAATCTACGGCTGCATGGTGCGCAAGGAAGACGCTGCGTTCAAGAAAGCGGTCGACGACGCCATCGTGGGCTACTTCAAATCGGGTGAAGTCAACAAGAGCTACGACAAGTGGTTCATGCAACCGATCCCGCCAAAAGGCCTGAACCTGCAGTTCCAGATGAGCGACGAACTGAAGAAACTGATCGCCGAGCCGACCGACAAGGCCGCGGACGAGAAGAAGTCCTGATCCTCAGATAGTGGCCTGGTGCGCAAGCGCACGAATCTATTCTGCAGGCCACTCATTAGTGTCTAACCTTTCATCCGAGGGCGCCGAGCGCCCCCGGATGCTCGAAGGTGCCCGTGAAACAACCGTCTGAGGGGAAATCCCGATGAATTACAACTGGGACTGGGGCGTGTTCTTCAAGTCCACCGGCGTGGGCAGCGAAACCTATCTGGACTGGTACATCACCGGCCTGGGCTGGACCATCGCCATCGCCATCACCGCCTGGATCATCGCACTGCTGCTGGGGTCGGTACTCGGCGTCATGCGTACCGTGCCTAACCGCCTTGTATCGGGCATCGCCACCGCCTACGTGGAGCTGTTCCGTAACGTACCGCTGCTGGTGCAATTGTTCATCTGGTACTTCCTGGTACCGGACCTGCTGCCCGAGGGCCTGCAGGAATGGTTCAAGCAGGACCTCAACCCGACCACCTCGGCGCTGATCAGCGTGGTTGTCTGCCTGGGCCTGTTCACCGCCGCGCGAGTCTGCGAACAGGTGCGGACCGGTATCCAGGCGCTGCCCCGCGGCCAAGAGGCCGCCGCCCGTGCCATGGGTTTCAGCCTGCCGCAGATCTACACCAACGTGCTGCTGCCGCAAGCGTACCGGATCATCATTCCGCCGCTCACCTCCGAGTTTCTCAACGTGTTCAAGAACTCCTCGGTGGCCTCGCTGATCGGCCTGATGGAGCTGCTGGCACAGACCAAACAGACGGCGGAATTTTCCGCCAACCTGTTCGAGGCATTCACCCTGGCCACGCTGATCTACTTCACCCTGAACATGGGCCTGATGCTGCTCATGCGCCTGGTCGAGAAGAAAGTTGCCGTGCCTGGCCTGATTTCCGTGGGGGGCAAGTAAATGGACATGGATTTCAGCGAAATCATCCCGGCCCTGCCTGCCCTGTGGGGCGGCATGGTCATGACCCTGCAATTGATGGTCATGGGCGTGGTCGGCGGCATCGCGCTCGGCACCCTGCTGGCATTGATGCGCCTGTCGTCGAGCAAGCTGCTGTCGCGTGTGGCGGGTGCCTACGTCAACTACTTCCGCTCGATCCCGCTGCTGCTGGTGATCACCTGGTTCTACCTGGCGGTGCCGTTCGTGCTGCGCTGGATCACCGGCGAAGATACCCCCGTCGGTGCGTTCACCTCCTGCGTCGTCGCGTTCATGATGTTCGAGGCGGCGTACTTCTGCGAAATCGTCCGCGCCGGCGTGCAGTCGATTTCCAAAGGGCAGATGGGTGCCGCTCAAGCACTGGGCATGAATTACGCCCAGACCATGCGCCTGATCATCCTGCCCCAGGCCTTCCGCAAGATGACCCCGCTGCTGCTGCAGCAGAGCATCATCCTGTTCCAGGACACCTCGCTGGTGTATACCGTGGGCCTGGTCGACTTCCTCAACTCGGCACGCTCCAACGGCGACATCATCGGGCGCTCCCATGAGTTCCTGATCTTCGCCGGGGTTGTCTACTTCATCATCAGCTTCTCCGCTTCGTGGCTGGTCAAGCGCCTGCAAAAAAGGATCACCGTATGATTTCCATCAAGAACGTCAACAAGTGGTACGGCGACTTCCAGGTACTGACCGACTGCAGCACCGACGTCAAGAAAGGTGAAGTAGTGGTAGTGTGCGGCCCGTCGGGCTCGGGCAAGTCCACCCTGATCAAGTGTGTCAACGCCCTGGAACCGTTCCAGAAAGGCGACGTGGTGGTCGATGGCACCTCGATTGCCGACCCGAAGACCAACCTGCCCAAGCTGCGTTCGCGGGTCGGCATGGTGTTCCAGCACTTCGAGCTGTTCCCGCACCTGACCATCACCGAGAACCTGACCATCGCCCAGCGCAAGGTACTTGGCCGCAGCGAGGTGGAAGCCACCAAGAAGGGCCTGGCCCTGCTCGAACGCGTCGGCCTCAGCGCCCATGCCAAGAAGCACCCCGGCCAGCTCTCCGGCGGCCAGCAGCAGCGTGTGGCGATCGCCCGCGCCCTGGCGATGGACCCGATCGTCATGCTGTTCGACGAACCGACCTCGGCACTGGACCCGGAAATGGTCAGCGAGGTGCTGGATGTGATGGTGCAACTGGCCCACGAAGGCATGACCATGATGTGCGTGACCCACGAGATGGGCTTTGCCCGCAAGGTCGCCAATCGGGTCATCTTCATGGACAAGGGCAGCATCATCGAAGACTGCACCAAAGAGGAGTTCTTCGGTGACCAGAGCGCCCGCGACCAACGCACCCAGCACTTCCTGAGCAAGATCCTGCAACACTAAGTCGGCCTCCAGCTCCGCTGCTCGCCCCCTCCGGGCAGCGGATGCTGGTCGTGACAAGGCCACTGTGATGAAATGCGACCCTTCGCTACTGCTCCCTGCCAAGCCTGCCGTGAATTCCCGCCTGATCCGCCAATTGCTGTTGCCGCCTTTGATCATCCTGCTGATGGTCGGCTTGGGGCTGGCCGGTTACCTGGTCAGCGAGAGCAACGGTATCCGCAGCCTTAGCGAAAACGGCGAGCGTCAGCTGGAGCTGCACGCGCGCACGGTCGAAAGCGAGATCAGCAAGTACACCTACCTGCCCAGCTTGCTGGAGCTTGAAGACAGCGTCTCGCACCTGCTCACCGACCCTGACGGCGGCTCCCGCCAGGCCGTCAACGAATACCTCGAAGGTTTGAATCGGCGCAGCCGCAGCCGGGCGATCTTCGTCCTCGACACCAATGGCCGGGTGCAGGCCACCAGCAACTGGCGCGATGCCGATTCGTTCCTCGGTGAAGACCTGTCGTTCCGAGCCTATTTCCAGACGGCCGTGCGCGGCGAACCCGGGCGCTTCTACGGCATCGGCAGCACCACCGGCGAGGCTGGCTACTACCTGGCCCACGGGCTGGAAGAACACGGCAAGATCATTGGCGTGGCGGTGATCAAGGTGCGCCTGGACACCCTTGAGGAGCGCTGGCAACGGGCCCGCCTGGAGGCTTTCGTCAGTGACGAAAACGGCATCATCATCCTCTCCAGCGACCCGGCCCGGCGCCTGAAATCGGTGCGCCCGCTGACCCCGCAAATCAAGGAGCGCCTGGCGCGCAGCCTGCAGTATTACTGGTGGCCGTTGAACGAGCTGCAACCATTGGCGCGGGAAACCCTGGCCGATGGCGTCGAGAAGCTGACCTTCCCGGCCAACAGCGAAACGGTTCAGGGCAAAGCCCATGAAGTGGCCTACCTGGCACAAACCCGGCGCCTGGTGGATACCCCGTGGCACTTCACCCTGCTGACCCCGCTGCAGGACTTGCGCCGTGAATCCATGGTGCAGGGCATCCTGGTTGGGGTGGCATTCGCCCTGCTGGCGATTCTGGGTATCGCCTGGAATGAACGGCGCAAGGTCATCGCCACCCGCCTGGCCGCCCGCGAGGCACTGCAGGAAGCCAACAGCCAGCTCGAACGGCGTATCACCGAGCGCACCGCCGACCTGCGCGCCAGCAATGAACGGCTCAAGGGGCAGATCCGCGAGCGCCGGCATGCCGAGCAAACCCTGCGCCACGCCCAGGACGAGCTGGTCCAGGCAGGCAAGCTGGCCGCCATCGGGCAGATGTCCACCAGCATCGCCCACGAACTCAACCAGCCCTTGGCCGCGTTGCGCACCTTGTCGGGCAACACCGTGCGCTTCCTCGAACGCGGCGCACTGGAAACGGCCAGCACCAACCTGCGCACCATGAACGACCTGATCGATCGCATGGGCCGTATCACCGCCAGCCTGCGTTCGTTCGCCCGTCGTGGCGACGACAGTGGCCAGGCGTCGCTGGCCAAGGCAGTGGACGCCTCATTGCAGGTGCTGGCCAACCGTATCAGTGGCTGCCACTTGCAGTTGCACCATCAGTTCGAAGACCAGCAACTGGCCATTGACCAGACCCGCCTGGAGCAGATCCTGGTCAACCTGATCGGCAATGCCCTCGACGCCATGGCCACCCAGCCCTTGCCAGAGCTGTGGCTGGAAGGCGAGCTGCAGGGCGACAAATATCGCCTGCGCGTGCGCGACAATGGCCATGGCATCGACGCCGAGGCGCGCAAGCACCTGTTCGAACCCTTCTTCACCACCAAACCCGGCGAACATGGCCTGGGCCTGGGCCTGACCTTGTCGGCGAGCCTTGCCGCCGCCGCCAAGGGCAGCCTGAACGTCGAGCACCCCGCCAGTGGCGGCACGGCCTTTGTCCTGGCCCTGCCTCTGGTATCCCCCCCTAGCGAACCGGCGGAGCACCCATGAACCAAGCGCCTCTTACCGTCCTGATCGTCGAAGACGACCCGCATGTGCTGCTCGGCTGCCAGCAGGCGCTGGCGCTGGAAGACATCGCCTGTGAAGGGGTCGGCAGCGCCGAACAGGCCCTGGAACGCATCAGCGACGACTTCGCCGGCATCGTCGTCAGCGATATCCGCTTGCCGGGCATCGACGGCCTCGAACTGCTCAACCGCCTCAAAGCCCGCGACCGCAGCCTGCCCGTGGTGCTGATCACCGGCCATGGCGACATCGACATGGCGGTCGGCGCCATGCGCAATGGCGCCTATGACTTCATGGAGAAACCCTTCTCGCCTGAGCGCCTGGTCGATGTGGTGCGCCGCGCCCTCGAACATCGCGGCCTTTCCCGCGAAGTGGTGGCCCTGCGCCGCCAATTGGCCGAACAGAGCAGCCTGGAGGGTCGCATCATTGGCCGCTCGGCCGCCATGGAGCAACTGCGCGAGTTGATCGCCAATGTGGCCGACACCTCGGCCAACGTGCTGATCGAAGGCGAGACCGGCACCGGCAAGGAACTGGTCGCCCGCTGCCTGCACGACTTCAGCCGCCGCCAGGGCCAGCCTTTCGTGGCCCTGAACTGCGGGGGCCTGCCCGAGAACCTGTTCGAAAGCGAGATCTTCGGCCACGAAGCCAACGCCTTCACCGGTGCGGGCAAACGCCGAATCGGCAAGATCGAACACGCCAACGGCGGCACGCTGTTCCTCGACGAAGTCGAAAGCATGCCGATCAACCTGCAGATCAAACTGCTGCGGGTGTTGCAGGAGCGCACCCTGGAACGGCTGGGCTCGAACCAGAGCATTGCGGTGGATTGCCGGGTGATTGCCGCGACCAAGGCCGACCTCGATGCCATGGGCCAGAACGGGCAGTTTCGCAGCGACCTGTACTACCGGCTGAACGTGGTGACGCTGGAACTACCGCCACTGCGCGAACGCCGCGAAGACATCCTGCAACTGTTCGAACACTTCCTGCAGCAATCGGCCCTGCGCTTCGACCGCGAAACGCCGACCTTGGACAGCCAGACCCTGTCGCGGCTGATGGCCCATGACTGGCCCGGCAACGTGCGCGAACTGCGCAACGTGGCCGAGCGTTATGCCTTGGGCCTGCCGGCGTTCAAGAAAGGCCCGAGTGGTGGCGCCAGCCAGGGCCTGGGCTTTTCCGAGGCCGTGGAGGCCTTCGAGCGCAACCTGCTCAGCGATGCCCTGCAGCGCACCGGCGGCAACCTCAGCCAGGCCAGCCAGGAACTGGGCATGGCCAAGACCACGCTGTTCGACAAAGTGAAAAAGTACGGGCTGGGCTGAAAGATCGGCATCGCCCTCTTCGCGGACAAAACCGCTCTCAAAGGCCTGCGATATGCGTCGCGTCCTGCCGGTGTGACTGCAGGTAAGGCAGCACCGCCCCCAGCAACGGCGCCTTGAACGGCTCCTGGAAGCGGTGCGCCAACCCCGGTATCAAGCGCAACTGGCTGCCCTGGATATGCGCTGCCAGGTGCACCCCATGCATCACCGGCAACAAGGGGTCGGCCGTGCCGTGCACCACAAGGGTCGGCACGCGCAACTGATTGAGCAGCGCTACCCGGCTCGGTTCGGCAAGGATCGCCATGATCTGGCGCTTGGCGCCCTCAGGGTTGAACGCCCGGTCATAGGCCACGGCCGCCTGCTGCATCAGCACCGCACGGTCATCGTGCACCTCGGGGCTGCCCAGTGCTGCCAGCAAATCAGCCTGCTGTTCGATGGCCACCTCGCGGTTCGGCGCACTGCGCCGGGCCAGCAACTGCACCAGGGCCGGATCTGGCGCGGGCAACCCTGCGGCCCCCGAGCTGGACATCACCAGCGTCAAGCTGCGCACCCGCTCCGGCGCCATCGCCGCCAGGTGCTGCGCGATCATCCCCCCCATGCTGACACCCAGCACATGGAATTGGTCTATGCCCAGTGAGTCCATCAGGCGCAGCCCATCCCCGGCCATGTCGGTCAGCGTATACGGCGCGGCGACTGGCAAACCCAGCTTGTAGCGCAGCAGCTCGACAGTCAGATTGGCCGAAGGGGGCAGTTGGTTCCAGCGTGACAGGCCGACATCGCGGTTGTCATAGCGAATGACCCGAAAACCCTGGCGGCACAAGGCTTCGACCACGTCGTCCGGCCAGTGGATCAGTTGCCCGCCCAGGCCCATGACCAGCAGCAGTGCCGGGTCTCGAGGCGCACCCACGCTCTGGTAGACCAGGCTCAGGTTACCCAGCTCCGCCCGCTGAGCCGCCACGTGAACGTCGCAGCGCTGCTCGGCGAAGCTAGCCGGCACGCTGACAAGAAAGAACAAAAACAGCAGAAAAGCCCGCATGAAAGAAACACCAGAATGCAGATCCCCAGTAGAACGCGAGTCTGATGAAAATCATTCAAGCGCGCTGCCACAGTTCAATGACAATTTCGTGAACCTCGCCAGGCGGTCAGCGTGGCAACACACGTAAACCCTGATGACAGCCAGGCCAACTTGAGCCAGACTCAACGACTACCCCGTTGCCTCCCGTATTCCCAATGGAAAGTCGTTGTGCTTGAAATTCGCCACCTGAAAACCCTTCATGCCCTGCGCGAGTCCGACAGCCTGGTGGAGGCCGCCGAGCGCCTGCACCTGACGCAGTCAGCCCTGTCGCACCAGTTCAAGGAGCTCGAAGAGCGCCTTGGCCTGCCGCTGTTCGTGCGCAAGACCAAGCCGATCCGCTTTACCAGCGCCGGGCTGCGCCTGCTGCAACTGGCCGATGCCACCTTGCCGCTGCTGCGCGGCGCCGAACGTGACATCGCCCGCCTGGCCGGCGGCACCGCCGGGCGCCTGCACATGGCCATCGAATGCCATAGCTGCTTCCAATGGCTGATGCCGACCATCGACCAGTTCCGCGATGCCTGGCCGGAAGTGGAGCTGGACCTGGCCTCAGGGTTCGCCTTCGCCCCGCTGCCAGCCCTGGCCCGGGGTGACCTGGACCTGGTGGTCACCTCCGACCCGCTGGACCTGGCCGGTATCACCTACGTACCACTGTTCACCTACGAAGCCATGATTGCCGTCGCCAACCAGCATCCGCTGGCCAGCAAGCCTTACATCGTGCCGCAGGACCTGCTCGACCAGACCTTGATCACCTACCCGGTGGAACGCGACCGCCTGGACATCTTCACCCGCTTCCTGGAGCCGGCCGACATCGAACCGGCCGCCGTGCGTACCTCCGAGCTGACCGTGATGATGATGCAACTGGTTGCCAGCGGCCGTGGGGTGTGCGGCATGCCGCACTGGGCGCTGCACGAGTACAGCTCGCGCGGCTATGTGAAGGGCAAGCGCCTGGGCGAAAAGGGCCTGTTCGCCACGCTTTATGCGGCCGTGCGCACCGACATGCTCGACGCACCGTACATGCGCGACTTCCTGTTGACCGCCAAGGACACCTCGTTCGCCACCCTCGACGGGGTCAGCGCGGTACGCTGACCGCTTTGCGGTAGAGCGGCAGGATCAAGTCGCGGGTCAATGGCGCCAGCTCAAGAGTGGGCGCCTGGTCGGCGGCCAGCCAGACCACTTCTTCGATTTCCGCCGCTGGCACCACGGCCTCGGCGCTGTCGACCCGAAACAGCTCGGCCTGTACCTCATGACCTGGCTCGTTGGCCGCCGGGGCGCTGAAGCGGCCCAGGAGGATGGCCTGTGCAGGGTCGATGCGCAGGCCCAATTCCTCGTGCAGTTCGCGCACCAGTGCGGCCACCGCTGTCTCCCCTGCATCGATCTTGCCCCCAGGCTGCATGAAGGCCCGGGTGCCGCGTTTGCGGACCAGCAGGGTGCGGCCCTGGGGGTCGATCAGCAGGGCGGCGGCAATGCGGATGGTCTTGGTCATGGGATGGGCTCACAGGCAAAGCCAGAGAGCATCCCATGGGGCTCATGGCCAGACAAGCACAGGTAGCCTCCCCCATGCACAGACGAACGGCCCCTTGCCAACCCGCCGCCGACCCTCCATAACCAACACATGAACCTGCCCGCCCAACAGCACCCGGTGCTCGCACTGTTCCACCCCGCCGTCGGCACCTGGTTCCGTCGCCATTTCGCCACGGTCACCGACGCCCAGGCCCGTGCCTGGCCATTGATTCACGCCGGTCAGTCGATGCTGCTGGCCGCGCCGACCGGTTCGGGCAAGACCTTGAGCGCCTTCCTCGCGGTGCTCGATGAGCTGTTCCGCCAAGGCCTTGAACACGGCGGCGAACTGCCCGCACAGACGCAGGTGGTCTACGTCTCGCCGCTCAAGGCCCTGTCCAACGATATTCGCCTGAACCTGCAGGCCCCGCTCGAAGGCATCAGCCAGGCGCTCGAAGACCAGGGCCTTGAAGCGCCCCGTATCACCACCGCCGTGCGCACTGGCGACACACCGCAGAAAGAACGTGCAGCCATGCGCAAGCTCGCCCCGCACATCCTGGTGACCACGCCGGAGTCACTCTATGTGCTGATGGGCTCGGCCTCGGGCCGTGCCGGCCTTGCCAATGTGCACACGGTGATCGTCGATGAGATTCACGCCCTGGCCGGCAACAAACGCGGCGCCCATCTGGCGCTGACCCTTGAGCGCCTGCAAGCCCTCGCCGAACGGCCCTTGCGGCGCATCGGCCTGTCCGCCACCCAGCGGCCGGTGGCGCGCGTGGCGCAGTTTCTGGTGGGTCATCAGCGCCCCTGTGCGATCGTCGATATCGGCCACGCACGCACGCGCGACCTGGCCCTGGAAGTACCACCCGTGCCCCTGGGTGCGGTGATGGCCACCGACGTGTGGAACCTGGTCTACGACCGCCTGGCAACCCTGGCCCGCGAACACCGCACGACGTTGGTATTCGTCAACACCCGGCGCCTGGCCGAACGCCTGACCCGCCACCTCAGCGACCGCCTGGGCAAAGAAGCCGTGGCCGCGCACCACGGTAGCCTGGCCAAGGAGCTGCGCCTGGACGCCGAACAGCGCCTGAAGCAGGGCCAGTTGCAGGTGTTGGTGGCCACGGCTTCGCTGGAGCTGGGCATCGATATCGGCGATGTCGACCTGGTCTGCCAGATCGCCTCGCCAGGTTCGATCGCGGCCTTTTTGCAACGTGTCGGCCGCTCGGGCCACCAGGTCGAGGGCATTCCCAAAGGCCGGCTGTTCCCTACCTCGCGGGACGACCTGATCGAATGCACGGCCCTGCTCGACTGTGTGCGCCGAGGCGAGCTCGACCAACTGCACATCGCCAAGGCCCCGCTGGATGTATTGGCCCAGCAAATCGTCGCCGAAGCCAGCAACCAGCCGTGGCAGGAGCAGGCGCTGTTCGACTGCCTGCGCCAGGCAACGCCCTACGCCGAACTCGACGTGCAGCACTACCAGGCGCTGCTGAGCATGCTTGCCGAGGGCTACAACGGCCGCCAAGGCATCCGCAGCGCCTACCTGCACCGCGACGCGGTGAGCGGCACCTTGCGCGGCCGTCGCGGCAGCCAGCTGACGGCCTTGACCAGTGGCGGCACCATCCCCGAGACCGCCGACTACGCCGTGCTGCTCGAACCCCAGGCGCTGAGCATCGGCAGCGTCAACGAAGACTTCGCGGTAGAAAGCATTGCCGGCGATATTTTCCAGTTGGGCAATGCCTCGTACCGGATCCTGCGGGTCGAACCTGGCCGCGTGCGGGTCGAGGACGCCCATGGCCTGCCGCCGACCATTCCGTTCTGGCTGGGTGAAGCACCAGGGCGCAGCGATGAGCTGTCAGCGGCGGTCGCCCGCTTGCAGGCACGCATCGACGAGCGGCTGGGGTTGCCGGGTGCAGATAGCGCGGCGGTGGTGCAGTGGCTGCAGCGCAGCTTCGAACTGGGCGAAGACAGCGCCAGCCAGTTGCTCGATTACCTGGGGCGCACGCGGGAAGTACTGGGCGCCCTGCCCTCGCAACAGACGCTGATCATGGAGCGCTTCTTCGACGAGTCCGGCGGCACCCAACTGATCATCCACTCGCCCTATGGCAGCCGTATCAACCGCGCCTGGGGCCTGGCCCTGCGCAAGCGCTTCTGCCGCACGTTCAATTTCGAGCTGCAAGCGGCGGCCAGCGAAGATGCCATCGTGCTGTCGTTGTCCACCAGCCACAGTTTCGCCCTGGACGAGGTGTGGCGCTACCTGACCAGCCGCAATGCCGAACAGGTCCTCATCCAGGCCCTGCTCGACGCGCCGCTGTTCGGTGTGCGCTGGCGCTGGAACGCTGCCGTGGCCATGGCCTTGCCGCGCTTCGTCGGTGGGCGCAAGGTGGCGCCGCAGATCCAGCGGATGAAAAGCGAAGACCTGATTGCGTCGGTGTTCCCCGACCAGATCGCCTGCCTGGAAAACATCGTCGGCGAACGGCAGATCCCCGATCATCCGCTGGTCGAGCAGACCCTCGACGACTGCCTGCACGAGGCCATGGACAGCGAAGGCTGGCTGGCCCTGCTGCGGCGTATGGAGAGCGGCGAGGTGCGAATGATCAGCCGCGACCTGCCGGCACCGTCACCGCTGGCCTCGGCTATCCTCAACGCCAGGCCCTACGCGTTTCTGGACGATGCACCGCTGGAAGAACGCCGAACCCAGGCGGTACTCAACCGACGCTGGAGCGACGTGCGCAGTGGCGATGATCTGGGCGCGCTGGACGCCGACGCCATCCGCGCCGTGGAAGACGAGGCCTGGCCGCAACCGGTCAACGCCGATGAGATGCACGAGGCGTTGATGAGCCTGGGCGCCATCACCCAGCATGAAGCCCAGGCCAACGCCAGTTGGGCCCTGTTGCTTCGGCAACTGGCCAAGGCAGGCCGAGCCTTGCACCTGCCCGATCAACAGCTCTGGCTGCCCCGTGAGCGCCTGAACCTGCTGCAGGCGCTGTATCCAGGTGCAGCCACAGAGCCGGCCTTGAACCTGCTGCCCGGCTTTGATCAGGCCATCGACCCCGACACTGCGCTGAGCGAGCTGCTGCGCGCCCGCCTGGGAGGTTACGGCCCGCAGACCTTGGCGCAGATCGCCACCCCCCTGGGCAAACCCCTGCCGGACATCGAGCAGGCCCTGGCTCGCCTGGAAAGCGAAGGCTATGTGCTGCGCGGCCATTTCAGCCCAGGTGCACACGACCTGCAGTGGTGCGAGCGCCACTTGCTGGCGCGCATCCACCGCTACACGGTCAAACGCCTGCGCCGGGAGATAGAACCGGTCAGCCTGCAGGACTTCATGCGCTTTCTGTTCGATTGGCAGCACCTGGCCGCAGACGAACGCCTGCGCGGGCCGCAGGCGGTGGCCGAGGTACTGGGCCAACTGCAGGGGTTTCCGAGTGCTGCGGGTGCCTGGGAAGCCGAGCTGTTGCCTGCGCGGATCAAGGACTACAGCCCGCACTGGCTCGACGACGCGTGCCGCAGCGGGCAGTTCGCCTGGAGCCGCCTGGCAGCGACGCAGTCGAGCAGCACATTGGCCAGCACCCCGCTGGTGTTGTTGCCCCGGGACCAGCTCAATACCTGGCGCAGCCTCGCGCCAGCCCCTTCCCCCGAGGCGCTAGGCCCGCGCGCGCAACGTGTGCATGAAGCGCTGAAAACGGAAGGTGCGCTGTTCTTCGATGAACTGGCCAAAGAGGCGCACCTGTTGCCCAGTGAGCTGGAAACGGCACTGCAGGAGCTGGTGGGCTCAGGCCTGGCCGGCGCCGACAGCTTCACCGGCCTGCGCAGCCTGATCACACCAGCGGCCAAACGCGCGCCACGCCACAGCCGCCGCGGCCATGCGCCGTTTTCGAACAGCATGGCCCACGCCGGGCGCTGGGCGTTGTTGCGGCGCGGTACCGCCAGCCTGAACGAAGACCAGCGCCTGGAACACATTGCCCGCACCCTGCTGCGTCGCTACGGGGTGATCTGCTGGCGCCTGCTGGAACGCGAGAGCGATGTGCTGCCCCCGTGGCGAGCGTTGCTGCGCTGTTATCACCGGCTGGAAGCCCGCGGCGAAATTCGTGGCGGGCGGTTTATCGCCGGGTTGGCCGGCGAGCAGTTCGCCTTGCCGGAGGCGGTAGGCCTGTTGCGGCAAGTGCGACGGCGTGAGCCGGAGGGCGCCCTGGTGATGGTCAGTGCCAGCGACCCGCTGAACCTGGTGGGCTCGCTACTGCCGGGGGCCAAGGTACCGGCCGTGAGCGGCAATCGCTTGCTGTACCGCGATGGGGTACCCGTAGCGATGCGGGTTGCCGGGCGATACCAATTCCTCATCGACGCGTCGTTGGAAGAACAGCAAGCCTGGCGCCACCGGCTGTTACTCAAGCAGCACGACTGAGCACCCAGCCCGTTGTGCGAATGATTTTCGATACCCCGATTTTCATTTTCACTACCGCCCAACCGGGCTATGGTCGGGGTTTGCCCCAGGCCCCTGAGCCTGACCGCGCCATCGCAAGGACCCCGTATGAGCCTGTCACTTCTCAGCCGCTACGCCTTCTTCGCCGCCTGTGTACTGTTCACCCTGGCGAGCCTGCCCTTCACCCACCACGAGTGGTTGTGGCCCTTCACCCTGACCACTGCCGTACTCAGCCTGATCGGCGTGTTCGACCTGCTGCAAAAGCGCCACGCAGTACGCCGCAACTACCCGATCCTCGGCAACATCCGCTACCTGGTCGAGGGCATTCGCCCGGAAATCCGCCAGTACCTGCTCGAAGCCGACAGCGACGCCCTGCCCTTCTCCCGCGCTCAGCGCTCGCTGGTGTATGCCCGGGCCAAGAACGAAGCCTCGGACAAACCCTTCGGCACCCTGATCGACGTCTACCAGTCCGGCTTCGAATTCATCGGCCACTCCATGCGCCCGGCACCGCTGACCGACCCTGCGGGTTTTCGCATCGTCGTCGGCGGGCCGCAGTGCAGCCAGCCGTATTCGGCGTCGATCTTCAACATTTCGGCGATGAGTTTCGGTTCACTCAGCGCCAACGCCATCCGCGCCCTGAACGAAGGCGCCAAGCTGGGCAACTTCGCCCACGACACCGGCGAAGGCAGCATCAGCCCCTACCACCGCGAACACGGTGGCGACCTGGTGTGGGAGCTGGGCAGCGGCTACTTTGGCTGCCGTACCGCAGACGGGCGGTTCGACCCGGAACGCTTCGCCGCCCAGGCACGTACCCCCCAGGTACGGATGATCGAAATCAAGATGAGCCAAGGCGCCAAGCCCGGCCACGGCGGCATCCTGCCCAAGCACAAGGTGACCCAGGAAATTGCCGAAACCCGCGGCATCCTCATGGGCGAGGACTGCATTTCGCCGTCGCGCCACAGCGCCTTCTCGACGCCGATTGAAATGATGCAGTTCATTGCCCAGTTGCGCGAGCTGTCCGGCGGCAAGCCGGTGGGCTTCAAGTTCTGCCTGGGCCACCCATGGGAGTTCATGGGCATCGCCAAGGCCATGCTGGAAACTGGCATCCTCCCCGATTTCATCGTCGTCGACGGCAAGGAAGGGGGCACTGGCGCGGCGCCAGTGGAGTTCACCGACCATATCGGCGTGCCGCTGCGCGAAGGCTTGCTGTTCGTGCATAACACCTTGGTCGGCCTGAACCTGCGCGACAAGATCAAGCTCGGTGCCAGTGGCAAGATCGTCAGTGCTTTCGACATCGCCAGCGTATTGGCCATCGGCGCCGACTGGGCCAACGCAGCGCGTGGTTTCATGTTCGCGATTGGTTGCATCCAGTCGCAGAGCTGCCATACCAACAAGTGCCCGACCGGTGTGGCCACTCAGGACCCGTTGCGCCAGCGCGCACTGGTGGTGCCGGACAAGGCCCAGCGGGTATTGAACTTCCACCACAACACCCTGCGCGCCCTGGCCGAAATGCTCGCTGCGGCCGGCCTGGAACACCCGGCACAGCTGGAAGCCAAGCACTTGGTGCGACGGGTATCGGCCACCGAGATCAAGCTGTTCTCGCAGATGCATGTGTTCCTCAAACCAGGGGAGTTGCTGACCGGTGAGGTGGATGGGCAGTTCTATTCGCGGATGTGGCAGATGGCGCGGGCCGACAGTTTCGAGCCACAAGCGGCCTGAGGCGGCTCACGGTTCAGCGATTGGCTTGTTCAGGCACTGCAAACAACAATGCCTTGAACGAGCCCTCGACGATTTCATCAACTTTCACCCACCCGTCGACGGGCATACGCGGCGTGTAAGCAGACGAAGGTTCAGTCACCAGCCAGAGGCGTTTGAAGTGGTTCGCCAGTCTCTGTGGCGTTGTTACGTAAAGCTCATCTGAGCGTTGATAAAACAACGTCAAGGTACCGTAGGTGGTTGCCGCCTTACCGGTCGCATCAGGTTCAATCTGGGTATAGAGAAATGCCGGGCGTCCCGTGGCATTGTAGTACTCGATCGAGAGGTAGTGCCTTTTGCGATCGCCTAACAAAGCATCCCCTGAGCGCCAGTACTTATTAACATGTGCCATCACCGTACCCAGATCACCACCCGGCTTCGCCTGGTAATTGTAGGCATAGGCCAGCCCTGCAAGTTCGATGAACAGACAGCCAGCAACCGATGCCAGTAACGTTCGCCTCGGCCACGTATCAGCGGCGACCGCTACCAGCAACGGCAGCCCCATGAGGGAGAAAAGCAGATAACGGTTGATGAATAACGGCATGGCATAGGAGATCAGCCAGACGACAAGGATGGGAACAAAGCAATAACTCAATAGCAATACATTTGGCTGCCCACGCGTCGAGACATGGCGCAATACCCGTAGCGAAGCAAACACAAGAAAAATGGACAGCAACACAGACAAGACGTCTGCATAGGCAGCCTCCTCACATTGGGTAAATGCATTCCAGAACGATCGCGGCATGCTCAAGAGGGAAGCCGGATAGTGAACAATCCAGGCCACCAACTCACGGTGATGCAGTTGACGATACAAGATGGGCAGCCAAGGCAGATAGGCCACGGCGATTCCCACATGCCCCACCCACCAGGCACGAGCCAATACAAGACGCTTGCCATGTGAATCCGTAGTCACTGACAGGTAGAGCCAATTGGCCAATGCGCACAAGGCTGCAAAGTAGTGGGTGTACAACGCGGCGACCATGAGTAGGCTGTAGGCAACCAGGTAGAGGTTTTTTTGCCTGGATACCCACTGCCAAAGCATGTAGATCGCCGACAACAGCAGCAGACTCAGCAACGCGTACATTCGGGCTTCCTGGCTAAAACGTATGGCCATGGGAAAGAATGCCAACAAGAGGCCAGCAATCATTGCGGCACGCCAAGACGCCAGGTGCCTTGTCAGCAACATACCCATGCCTACCGAAGCGACGCCCGCGCCAACGCTCAAACTACGAACCGCCAGCGCATCACTGCCAAACCACTGCATCCAGTAATGCAGAACCAAGTAATACAGGGGCGGATGGACGTCCCGGGCGGTATGAAACAGTATCTGCTCAGGCGACAGGCGGCTGAGTAAGACACTGAATGCCTCATCCAGCCAGATAGTGCGCGTCGTTACCTGATGAAAGCGCAAGGCAGCACTCATCAGCAAAATTGCCACGACCACGCAAGCTTTTGCACGGGTCTCTTGCCAGCGTAGCGAAACGGCCATTATCTCTCCTTGATCAACGCCCGCCCTGATTGCGCCGGGTCACACCCGACCTTGCCCCTGACGACATAACGAGGGCGATGCTTGGATTCCATGTAGATACGGCCAATGTATTCACCCAAGACTCCGATCCCGATCAACTGCACGCCACCGAGAAACAAGATGGCCGTCATCAGCGAGGGATAGCCTGGGACAGGGTTGCCAAAGATCAGCTTGTCAGCGACCAGCACCGCTGCGTAAACCAACGCTGTGAAGGCGATAGTCCCGCCCACATAGGTCCACAGCCGCAACGGTACAGTGCTGAACGAGGTGATGCCGTCCAATGCCAGATTCCATAACTTCCAGGCGTTGAAACGGCTACCGCCCTGAGCCCGTGCAGCGCGCTCATATTCAACCACCGTGGTGCTAAACCCCGCCCAGGACAGCATGCCTTTCATGAACAGCTGTTGTTCAGGCATCGACTTGATCACGTCCACGACTTTGCGGTCGAGCAGCCGGAAGTCACCGACATTCTCTTCAATGTGTATCTGCGATATCCGCTTGAGCAAAAAGTAGAAGCCTCCGGCCGTTAATCGCTTCAAGTAGCAGTCACTGGAACGGTCCCGGCGCTTGGCAAGCACCACTTCAAAACCGGCTCGCCACTGCTCGATCAACAGGGGTATGACCTCTACCGGATCCTGCAGGTCGACATCGATAGGGATAACTGCATCGCCACGGGCCATTTCCAGCCCAGCGAGGAGTGCCGCTTCCTTGCCAAAGTTACGTGAGAGGTCGACCAGCATGACATCCGGGTCACCCGCAATCAGCTGACGAACCTGCTGTTCACTGCCGTCCTGGCTGCCATCATTGACGAAGATCACCTCGACCCTTGCCGGTTCCCCGTGCAGCGCACGGCGAACCGCGTCATAGAATGGGCGAATTGCCAGTTCTTCATCGAATATCGGGACGATCAGCGAAATAACCATTTGCGCTGCTCCGTGAAGATCCACCGCGACAACAGGAAACCCAGCAGCAGACTCATGGCTGAGTACAACGCGACAGTGACAACCGGCCGCCACTGCTGATTGTCAGCGATAGCCCCCAGCGTCAGGCTGAGGCTGCCCATACCCGCCACGAACACCAGATACCGCAAGAGCGAAATACGCACCTTGAAGGTATATCGGGAGTTGGCCAGAAAAGAGAACGACAACGCTGTGAAGAAGGCAGTGAGGTTACTGATCGCCTGGTCAGTACCGGCAAACAGTTGCATCGCAGTGAACACTGCCACGTGGATGGCGGTATTGAAGATACCGACGATCACGTACTTGAAAAACGCGGGTGCTCTGCATCGCATGGTCACAGATGCCCTTCCTGGCCTGGCCTGAACGCCACGTTAGGCAATAAACCTAGGGCGTTCTACTGACAAAAATGCCAGTTGACGAGCAATGACCCAGAAGGGCTGTAGCTGAAAGGGCCGCCCGAAGGCGGCCCCCGGCCTCGTCAGGACGCTGGGCTGACGATGCCCTGCGGCTGTTTCGGCGCCAGGCGGAAGGTGTAGTACAAGGCGGTCAGCAACACCAGGAACGCCGGGCCGATGTACAGCGCCACGCGGGTGTCTTCGAAGTACGCCATCAGCCCTACCACCAGCACCAGGAAGGCCAGTGCCAGGTAGGAGCTCAGTGGCCACAGCCACATGCGGTATTTCAGCGCCTTGCGCTCGGCAGTGGTGAGCCCGGCGCGGAACTTCAGCTGCGCCAGCAGGATCATCACCCAAGTCCAGATCGCGCCGAAGGTGGCGATCGACGTCACCCAGACAAAGACCTTTTCCGGCACCAGGTAGTTGGCCAGTACGCCCAGCAGCAGCGCGCCGATCGACAGCAGCAGCGCATTGCGCGGCACGCCGTTTTTCGAGGTGCGGGCAAAGGTGGCCGGGGCCTGGCCATTCTGCGCCAGGCTGTAGAGCATGCGACCGGTGCTGAAGATACCGCCGTTGCACGACGACAGTGCTGCAGTGATGACCACGAAGTTGATGATGCCGGCAGCGGTCTTGATACCAAGGCGTTCGAAGGTCATGACGAACGGGCTGCCCTGGCTGCCGATCTCGTTCCACGGGTAGATCGACAGGATCACGAACAACGCCCCTACGTAGAACAGCAGGATGCGCCAGAACACCGAACCGATAGCCTGCGGAATGGTTTTTTGCGGGTTGCGTGCTTCGCCGGCGGTCAGGCCGATCATTTCCACGCCCAGGTAGGCGAACATCACCATCTGCAGCGACATCAGCACGCCGGTCACGCCGTTGGGCATGAAACCGCCATTGCTCCACAGGTTGGAGATACCCATGGCCACGCCGTCGTTGCCCAAGCCGAAGGCAATGATGCCGATACCGCCCAGGACCATGGCAATGATGGTGACGATCTTGATCAGGGCAAACCAGAACTCGAACTCACCGAACGCCTTGACCGCCACCAGGTTGACCGCGCCCATGCTGCCCAGCGCCGCCAAGGCCCAGATCCAGCGGGGGACGTCGGGGAACCAGATGCCCATGTAGATGGCTACGGCGGTGATTTCCGCCACGCAGGTCACCAGCCACAGGAACCAATAGTTCCAGCCGGTGAGAAAGCCCGCCAACGGGCCGAGGTAATCCTGGGCATAGCGGCTGAACGAGCCGGCAACGGGGTTGTGCACGGCCATCTCGCCGAGGGCACGCATGATCACCAGGATGGCCAGGCCACCAATGATGTAGGACAGCATGATGGCTGGGCCGGCCATTTCGATGGCTTTGGCCGAACCGAGGAAAAGACCGACACCGATACAGGCGCCCAGCGCCATCAGACGGATGTGCCGTTCGCCAAGTTCACGCTTCAGAGGGCCGCCCTGAGCGGTCTCGGCGTGGGCAGGGTGGTTGCCGACGGGCATAGCAATACAACCTCATTTTGTTATTGGATTTGACCTTCGTGCAGCACCGGCCGCGCCGATAGGCGGGACGTAGACTTGCCGGGCTGGCCTCGTGGGCCGGCCCGTGTGCCGGCGTAGAGCGTCCGGCAGGGCGAAGGGGGCGAGCAGTATAGGAAGCTCCCTGTAGGGATTTTCACTGTATAAACGGGGAAATTCGGCGAGAAATCTCGCCCCTGTGGGCGCGGCCTTGAGGCGCGACAAGGGCTGCGAAGCCGCCGTAAAAATCCTGTAGCCACCTTAACAACATCGCCTCACCCCGAAACCCACACCAAAGCCGCATATCCCTACGCCACTTTTCTCGCCCTCTTACAAATTTTTCACCTAACCCGGTCAACGTCTAAGCTTCAGACAAGCAAGACGAAAATACCTGGCCGGATTGAAGACTATGGGCGCACTGTGGCAATCGGAACCAACCAGAACGGAAGCACCCGCAACCCCTCCGGCCGAGATGCCACCTGTAAAGTCCCCACGTCAGCGTCGGCTCTGGTGGCGGCTGATCATCCTCATCCTGCTGGTGGCCATCATCGCCCTCGGCTTTGCCGCCTATGACGAATTCCGCACCTCCAACCTGCAATCGCGGGAATTCAGCAAACTGGCCACCACCCTGACCTATTCGCTGCAGCCAGGGCCCAGCGATGCCATCGTCTACCCCGGTGAAGGCCCCTTCGACAAACGCCTGGGCTACAGCGCGCTAGGCGAATTCCTGCCGCGGTTGCTCAAGCGCGACTACCTGATCAGCGAACAGGTGAAATTCTCGCCAGCGTTGATGGACTACGTCGATCACGGCCTGTTCGCCCCCTATATCGAGAAGATCCAGGCCGGCCTGTCGATCACCGACTGCCGTGGCGACACGCTCTACCAGTACAACTACCCGCAACACCTGTACCCGGACTTTGCGGCGATCCCGCCGGTGATCGTCAACAGCCTGTTGTTCATCGAAAACCGCGACCTGCTCGACAGCAAGGACCCGCGCAACAACCCTGCGGTCGACTGGCCGCGCTTCGCCAAGGCGGCCTACAGCCAAGTGGCCAAGTACTTTGCCCTGCCCGGCCAGTCGGCTGGCGGCAGTACCCTGGCGACGCAGCTTGAGAAGTACCGCCACTCACCGGACGGCCTGACCGTTTCTGGCGCCGAGAAGATTCGCCAGATGATTTCTGCCAGCGTGCGTGCCTATCAAGGCGGCCCGGACACCACCGAGGCGCGCCAGCGCATCGTGCGCGACTACCTCAACAGCGTGCCGCTTTCGGCTGTGCCGGGCCACGGCGAAGTGCATGGCATGGCTGAGGGCCTGCGGGTGTGGTACGGCGCCGATTTCGACCAGGTCAACCAGGCCCTGACCTCGACCGCCCAGGACCCTGAAAGCCTGGCCGCGCGTGGCCTGGCCCTGCGCCAGGTGCTGTCGTTGATGATCGCCCAGCGCCGCCCCTCGCATTACCTGTCCAAAGGCCGGGTCGAACTGGCCGAACTCACCGACTCGCATGTTCGCGTACTCGCCGCCAACCAAGTCATCGACCAGCCGCTGGCCGACGCGGCGCTGGCCAGCAAGGCGGTGTATCGCGACTGGGTGGCGCAACCGACCATCGTTCCGATCATCACCAACAAAGGCATCAGCCTGGCCCGTAATCGCCTGGCGGCCATGCTCAACCGCCCGCTGTACGACCTCGACCGCCTCGACCTGTCGGCCACCAGCACCTTGCAGGCCGACCTGCAGATGCAAGTAAGCCAGTACCTGAAAAACCTCTCCGACCCCGAGTTTGCGGCACAGATCGGGCTGATCGGCGAGCGCCTGCTGACCGCCAAGACCACCGACCAGGTGCGCTACAGCTTCACGCTGTTCGAGCGCACCGAAGACGGCTCGCGGGTGCGGGTGCAGACGGACAGCACCGACCAGCCCTTCGACATCAACGAAGGCAGCAAGCTGGAGTTGGGTTCTACCGCCAAGCTGCGGGTGCTCACCACCTACCTTGAGATCATTGCGGAGTTGCACGACAAGTACGCCGGCAAACCTGCTGCCGAGCTGAAAAAGGTCGAGGTGGCCGAACTGGACCGCCTCACCCAGTGGTCGCTGGAATGGCTGATGCAAAACAGCAAAAACCAGAACCTCGATGCGATGCTCGACGCCGCCCTGGAACGCAAGTATTCGGCCAATACCGGCGAAGCCTTCTTCACCGGGGGGGGCATGCACGTGTTCAACAACTTCCGCAAGGAAGACAACGGCCGCAACCCGACCCTGAAGATTGCCCTGCGCGAGTCGATCAACCTGCCGTTCATCCGGCTGATGCGCGACGTGGTGCGTTATGTGACCTACCAGCAGCCGTTCAACCGGGTACCGCTGCTCAAGGACGACGCCGACCCACGCCGCCAGGAATACCTGGCCCGCTTTGCCGACAAGGAAGGCACCAACTACCTGATGCGGTTCTGGAAGAAGTACCAGCGCAAGACCTCGCAGCAGCGCCTGGACACCTTCCTCGACAGCATGCGCGTGACCCCACAGCGCCTGGCGGCAGTGCACCGTTACCTGTTCCCCGAAGCCGGCCAGGAAACCTTCAATGCGTTTGTGCGCGCCCACAGCAAGGACGACAAGATCGCCCTGGGCAAGCTGACCGACGGTCGCCTGTCGGAGATGTACGACGCCTACGGCCCAGGCAAGTACGACTTGCCCGACCAGGGTTACATCGCCAAGGTCCACCCCCTCGACCTGTGGCTGCTCGGCTACCTGCTCAAACACCCAAGCTCGACGCTGACCGAAATGGTCAATGCCAGCCGCTTCGAACGCCAGGAGGTGTACGGCTGGTTGTTCAAGAGCCGTCACCAGGGCGCCCGCGACAGCCGCATCCGCACCATGGTCGAGATCGAAGCGTTCCTCGACATCCACCAACGCTGGAAGCGCGTGGGCTATCCGTTCGACCATCTGGTGCCGTCACTGGCCACCGCCATCGGCAGCTCGGGCGACCGCCCGGCCGCCCTCTCCGAGCTGGTCGGCATCATCCAGAACGACGGCGTGCGCCTGCCCACGTTGCGCATCGATACCCTGCACTTCGCCGATAACACGCCCTACGAGACCAAGCTGGTGAGTGACCCGGACCGCGGCCAACGGATCTTGCCGGTGGAGGTTGCTCGTGCGCTCAAAGGGGCCATGTCGCAAGTGGTAGACGCGGGTACCGCGCGGCGTATTTCCGGCAGTTTCAAGCTGCAAGACGGCACGCCGCTGGTGATGGGCGGCAAGACCGGGACCGGCGACAACCGCATCGAAAGCTTCGGCGCTGGCGGCCGCTTGATCGGCTCGCGTTCGCTGAACCGCACTGCCACGTTCGTGTTCTTCCTGGGCGATAACCACTTCGGCACATTGACCGCATTCGTACCGGGGCGCACGGCGGAAGCCTTCAAATTTACCTCGGCATTGCCGGTGCAGGTGCTCAAGGGCATGGCACCGATCCTCATGCCATACCTGCAACCGGGCAACCCGAATGAGTGCAAAGCGCCCCAGGTAGCCATGCATGGGAATAACCCATCAACTATTTAGTTGATAATCATCTGCATCTAGGGCTTGTCTTTAGATATATCTTGAGTAATATCTTAAGATATATCGCACAAGACGGAGCCCATGATCATGCGCGAACATTCACCCCACGACCCTTTCGAGCGACGCCCCGGCCGCGGCGAACGCGGCCCACGCGTATTCGCCCCCGGCGACCTCAAGCTGCTGATGCTGGCCTTGCTGGCTGAGCAACCTGGCCACGGTTACGACCTGATCCGCCAGATCGAGAACCAGTTCGACGGCAGCTACAGTCCAAGCCCCGGCGTCATCTACCCGACCCTCAACTTCCTTGAGGAAGCCGAGCTGATCAGCGGCCAGCCCCAGGGCAGCAAACGCCTCTATGTCATCACCGATGCCGGCCGCAACGCCCTGGCCGAACAAGCTGTGGCCCTTGACGGCGTGCGCATGCGCATCGAAGTCAGCAAGCGCGCCCTGCGCGGCCACGACCGCCCACCCGAGATCCACGAGGCGGTCGGCAACCTGCGCCATGCCCTGCACATGCACAGCGGGCGCTGGACACCCGAAGAAATCGAGCGCGTCCGCGACCTGCTCAACACCACTGCCAAGGCCATCGCCTCCGGGCCGGCCAACCCTGTTTCGGAGAACACCCCATGAGTGACACCATTCACCGCGTCAACCACGAGATACGCCAACGCCGCCTCGAGGTGCTGCGCGTCACCGACCTGACCCCGCGCATGCGCCGTATCACCCTGGGGGGTGCGGAACTGGAAGGCTTTACCAGCGTCGGCACTGACGACCATGTGAAGCTGCTGTTTGCCGAAACGCCGGAGCAACAGCAAGCGATCGAAGCGCGCAATCTGGGTCGTGAAGGTGGCGCACGCCCCACCATGCGTGAATACACCCCACGGCGTATCGACCTGGTCGGCCATGAGCTGGACCTTGACTTCGTTCTGCACGGTGATGGCCCTGCCTCCACCTGGGCCGCCCAGGCTACACCGGGCCAGTACCTGAACATCGCCGGCCCACGGGCCTCGATGGTGGTACCGGACATCTTCGACAGCTACTTGCTGATCGGTGACGAAACCGCGATTCCTGCAATCGGGCGGCGCCTGGAAGAACTGCCTGCGGGCCGCCAGGTGCTGGCGGTGATCCAGATCGAAGACGAACAGGAGCGCCAGCCGCTGCCGAGCAAGGCACAAGTGGACGTGATCTGGGTACGGCGCCAGGAAGAAGACCTGCTGGCGCTGCTGAAGAACCTGACCTTGCCGCAAGGCAGGCTGTACGGTTGGGTAGCCCTGGAAAAAGCCCTGACCCGCCAGGCCAAGGCCTTGTTGCTGGAGAAAGGCGTGCAGGAAGATGCGCTGAAAGCGGCTGCCTACTGGCGCGCCGACGGTACTGCGGACGACGCGTGATGGGCCCGGGTACAAACAACCTGACAGTCACCAGAACCCCGCTAAATCAATGATTTAGCGGTTGTTCCATGACAGAGCGGCCGCGCCACCGGTCCAGGCCAAGCAGCACCAGGCCAATCGCCCAGAACCCCGCCAACACCCCCAGCGCATTGAGCATCACCCGCCCATACCCGAGGCTCGCCACGTCGATGAACGGGTAGGCATACACGCCAATCTCACTCCCCCGCCACAGTGCATAGGCAAAATACAGCGCCGGGTACAGCGCCCAGGCCGCCAGGTGCCACAGCCGCAACCTGCCCTTGGGCACGGCAAACCACCAGTACACCACGAACAGCGCGGGCATCACATCGTGCAGCAACTCGTCCGCCAGCCACTGCCAGCCCTCGGGCTGCCACAGGTGGCGCAACAGCACGCTGTAGGCCAGCGCCACCAGCACGATACTGGCCGCTACAGCAGAACTCACCGACGGCAGTAGAAAGAAGCGCCTGGCGCGACCCTCCCGGCCGAATGCCGCATAACTCAGCACCGTCGCCACCAGGGTGTTGGTCAACACGGTGAAGTAGCCGAACACGTTGACCAGGCCGCCAATCAGGCTGGCCTGCTCCTGCCAGCGCGCCAGCAATACCAGGTAGACCTGCACGGCCAGGCCGAACCAGCCGAGCACGGCGGCCAGGCACAGCCACGGGTGGCGCCGCATCTCAGGCGTTGCGCTGCAGCTTCACGTACAGCTGCTCGACCTTCTCCCGCGCCCAAGGGGTCTTGCGCAGAAAAGTCAGGCTCGACTTGATGGTCGGGTTGCTCTTGAAGCAGCGCACGTCGACGCGCTCGGCAAGGCCCTGCCATTGGTAGTGAGCCACCAGCTCGGTGAGGATCTGCTCCAGGGTCTTGCCGTGCAGCGCGTTGTGTTGGGCCATGCTCATGCCAGTGCTCCAGCGTGGGAAAGGTGCGCACCTTACACGAGTGTAGTGGCCGGGCAACCTCAAGCCGCTTGAAAAACCGCTGGCCAGAGGCAAAACCCTTGTGATGAAATAGCAATGTTATACAGTTACATTACAACCGCCTCTGCCAAGGAACGCCCCATCCCCATGCTGTACATCCCGCTCCGCCTCTCCCCCCTCGCCGTCGCGCTCTGGCTGGCCTCATCCCCCAGCCAGGCCGTTGAACTCGAACCCCAGGTGATCACCGCCAACCCGTTGGGCAACCGCCAGCTGGCCGCCCCAAGTACAGTGCTCGAAGGCGACGACCTGCTGCTGCAGCAACAAGGCAGCCTCGGTGAAACCCTGAACAAACAGTCCGGTGTCGCCTCTACCTGGTTCGGTCCAGGCGCCAGCCGCCCGATGATCCGCGGCCTGGACGGCGACCGCATTCGCATTCTGCGCAACGGCGTCGGCGCCCTGGATGCGTCGTCGCTGTCCTACGACCACGCCGTGCCGCTCGACCCGGTGACCGTGGAGCGCGTCGAAATCGTCCGCGGCCCCGCCGCCCTGCTGTATGGCGGCAATGCGATCGGCGGGGTGGTCAATACGTTCGACAACCGCATCCCCGATGCCCCCATCGAAGGCATCCACGGCGCTGGCGAGCTGCGTTATGGCGGTGCCGACACCACCCGCAGCAGCGCCGGCAAACTGGAGGCCGGCAACGGCGCCTTCGCCCTGCACCTGGACGCCAACAGCCGCCAGTTCAACGACCTGCGCATCCCCGGCTACGCCCGCAGCTCTAAAGTACGGGATGCCGACGAGCCGGGCAGCAAGCACCGCCTGCAGAACAGCGACGGGCGCCAGGATGGCGGAGCGATCGGCGGCGCCTACCACTGGGATCACGGTTATGCCGGCTTGTCATACAGCCGCTATGACAGCAACTACGGCTCGGTGGCCGAGCCTGGCGTACGCCTGGACATGCAACAGGATCACTACGGGTTCGCCTCCGAACTGCGTGACCTGGACGGCCCGTTCAGCTCGGTCAAGGTCGATGCCGGTTATACCGACTACGAACACCGCGAGATCGAACAAGGCGAGGTGCACACCACCTTCAAGAACAAGGGTTACGAGGCGCGCATCGAGGCACGCCATCAGCCGCTCGGGCCCGTTGAAGGGGTGATCGGCGCCCAGGTCAGCCGCAACGAGTTCTCGGCACTCGGCGAGGAGGCTTTTGTGCCGCAGACCGATACCGACAGCCTGGCGCTGTTCATGCTCGAACAATGGCAGGCCACCGAGCGCCTGAACCTGAGCCTGGGCGCGCGTCTGGAACACACCCGGGTCGACCCAGATGCCAAGGGCAACGAAACCTTTTCCGCCGCTGACAGCGCCAGCAGTTTCAATGCTTTCAGCCTGTCATCGGGGGCGGTGTATCAACTCGACCCCATATGGTCGTTGGCCGCCAACCTGGCCTACACCGAACGCGCCCCCACCTTCTATGAGTTGTATGCCAACGGTGCGCATGTGGCCACGGGGGCCTTTGAGGTGGGCGATGCCAGCCTGAACAAGGAAAAGGCCATTTCCGCCGACCTGGCCCTGCGCTTCGACAATGGCACCCACAAGGGCAGTGTCGGCGTGTTCTACAGCCACTTTCGCAATTACATTGGCCTGATCGGCACGGGCAACCTGCGTGAAGGCCATGACCACGACCATGGCGAAGATGACCATGATCACGATCATGACCACGACCACGGCGGCTTCCCGGAATACCAGTATCAGGGCGTACGCGCGCGCTTCTATGGCATCGAAGCGCAAGACCGCTGGCAACTGGTGCAGAACCGTTACGGCAGCTTCGCGCTGGAACTGTCCGGCGACTACACCCGGGCCAAGAACCTCGACAGTGGCGAGCCACTGCCGCGTATCGCACCGCTGCGGTTGAACAGCGGGCTGGTCTGGGAGCTGGATCGTTGGCAGGCGCGGGTCGATGTGCAGCACGCCTCGTCGCAACATCGCAAGCCGGGCAATGAGACAAGCACCGATGGCTATACCACGCTGGGCGCCAGCGTGGGCTACCGCTTCGACATCGGGCAAAGCCAGTGGTTGGCGTTTGTGCGGGGTGAAAACCTGACAGACCAGACGGTACGTTATGCCAGTTCGATTCTACGGGACATCGCGCCAGCGCCTGGGCGCAGTGTGCAAGTCGGGTTGCGTACGTCGTTTTGAAGTCCCCGGGGGGGCGCTGTGCGCCCCTTCGCGGGTCAACCGGTCCCACAGGGTGGGCAAACGTCAGTACCGCCTGGGACACTGTTACAAGTTCAACAACAATCAACTGCGACAATTTGTCTTTTTTTCTTACAACTTCCCCTATATCCTCCCCGCCGCAAGCTGAATCGCTTCATCGAATCCACCTTGTTGCCATTTCCATTGACGGGCTCGCCCTTCGATGCCCTTGCCGTTTGTTCAATAATCAAAAGATAGCGCTATCTCATGTTTCTGTTGCCCAAAAACTGTTTCATCGGCCTCGCCTTGACCACACTTGCCGCCCCCACCAGCGCCAGCGAGATGTTCGCCAGCGATTCCCCCTGGATGCTGGGCGACTGGGGCGGTACCCGCAGTGAATTGCAGGCAAAAGGTTACGACTTCACCCTCGGCTACACCGGCGAGATGGGCAGCAACCTGCACGGTGGTTACGACCACGATCGCACCGCGCGCTACAGCGACCAGTTCACCTTCGGCAGCCACCTGGACCTGCAGAAAATTTTCGGCTGGAACGACACCGAGTTCCAACTGACCCTCACCGAGCGCCACGGCGACAACATCAGCAACGACCGTATCAACGACCCACGCGTCGGCGGCTTCACTTCCGCCCAGGAAGTCTGGGGCCGTGGTGAAACCTGGCGGCTCACGCAGCTGTGGGTGAAACAGAAGTATTTCGACGGCGCGCTGGACGTCAAATTCGGCCGCTTCGGTGAAGGTGAAGACTTCAACAGCGTCCCCTGCGACTTCCAGAACCTGGCCTTCTGCGGCTCACAGGTGGGCAACTGGGTCGGCGGCATCTGGTACAACTGGCCGGTCAGCCAGTGGGCCCTGCGCGTGCGCTACAACCTGGCCGACACCCTGTATGCCCAGGTCGGCGTGTACGAGCAGAACCCCTCCAACCTGGAATCGGGCAACGGTTTCAAGCTCAGCGGCAGCGGCACCCAGGGCGCGATCATGCCGATCGAACTGGTGTGGAGCCCACGGGTCAATGGCCTGAAAGGGGAATATCGCGCCGGCTACTACTACAGTAATGCCAAGGCACAGGATGTGCTCGACGACAGCAACGGCCAGCCGGCCGCCCTCAGTGGCGCCGCCTACCGCAGCCGTTCGAGCAAGCACGGCATGTGGCTCGGCGCCCAGCAGCAGGTCACCTCGCTGGCGTCCGATCAGTCGCGCGGCCTGAGCCTGTTCGCCAACGCCACTTTGCACGACAAGAAGACCAATGCCATCGACAACTATGTTCAGGCAGGACTGGTATACAAAGGGCCTTTCGATGCCCGCGCCAAGGACGACATCGGCTTCGCCCTTGCCCGCGTGCACGTCAACCCGGCCTATCGCAAGAACGCCCGCCTGGCCAACCAGGCCGCCGGCCTCGACGACTACGACAACCCTGGTTTCCTGCCTGTGCAGGACACCGAGTACAGCGCCGAGCTGTACTACGGCATTCACCTGGCCGACTGGCTCACGGTGCGCCCCAACCTGCAGTACATCCGCCATCCGGGCGGGGTGTCGCAGGTGGACGGCGCCCTGATCGGCGGCCTGAAAATCCAGAGCAGTTTCTGAACCCACTTTTTGACCTAACGGAGAACCTACGATGAGCACTGAAGGTGCCAAGAATGGAACCCGCTGGCTACCGCGCCTTCTGGGCGTGCTGCTGCTGCTGATGGGCCTGGCCCTGCTGGCTGGCGGTATCAAGCTGAGCCAGCTGGGCGGATCGCTGTACTACCTGATCGCAGGCATCGGCTTTGCCTTGTCCGGCATCCTGCTGCTAGCCCAGCGCCGCATCGCCCTTGGGCTGTATGGCCTGGTGCTGCTCGGCAGCACGGCCTGGGCATTGCTGGAAGTGGGCCTTGACTGGTGGCAATTGGTACCGCGCCTGGCCATCTGGTTCGCCATCGGCGTGGTTCTGCTGCTGCCATGGGCGCGTCGCCCGCTGATTGGCCCGGCAGCCAAGGCCAACACCGCGCTGCTCGGCGTTGCAGTGCTGGCCTCTGGCGCCTGTGCCCTGGGTAGCCAGTTCACCCACCCCGGTGAAGTGTTCGGCGAAATCGGCCGCGAGAGCAGCGAGATGGCCAGTGCCGCGCCCGCCATGCCCGACGGCGAATGGCAGGCCTACGGCCGCACCGAGCATGGCGACCGCTACTCGCCACTGCGCCAGATCACCCCGCAGAACGCCTACCGCCTGGAAGAAGCCTGGCGCATCCGTACCGGCGACCTGCCGACCGACAACGACCCGGTGGAGCTGACCAACCAGAACACCCCGTTGAAGGTCAACGGCATGCTCTACGCCTGCACCGCGCACAGCAAGCTGCTGGCCCTGGACCCGGACACCGGCGCGGAGATCTGGCGCTACGACCCTCAGGTCAAGAGCCCGGTCGGCACCTTCAAGGGCTTCGCCCACATGACCTGCCGTGGCGTTTCGTACTATGACGAGAACAACTACGTCAGCCGTGACGGCAGCCCGGCACCGAAAATCACCGACGCCGGCCAGGCCGTCGCCCAGGCCTGCCCGCGCCGCCTGTACCTGCCCACCGCCGACGCCCGCCTGATCGCCATCAACGCCGACAACGGCAAGGTCTGCGAAGGCTTCGCCAACCAAGGCGTGATCGACCTGACCACCGGTATCGGCCCGTTCACCGCTGGCGGCTACTACTCCACTTCGCCTGCGGCGATTACTCGTGATCTGGTGATCATCGGCGGCCATGTTACCGACAACGAGTCGACCAACGAGCCGTCCGGCGTCATCCGCGCCTATGATGTGCACGACGGCCACCTGGTGTGGAACTGGGACAGCAACAACCCGGACGACACCAAGCCACTGGCACCCGGCAAAACCTACAGCCGCAACTCGGCCAACATGTGGTCGATCGCCAGCGTCGATGAAAACCTGGGCATGATCTACCTGCCGCTGGGCAACCAGACCCCAGACCAGTGGGGCGCCGACCGCACCCCGGGCGCCGAAAAGTACAGCGCCGGCGTGGTCGCCCTCGACCTGGCCACCGGCAAGGCCCGCTGGAACTACCAGTTCACCCACCACGACTTGTGGGACATGGACGTCGGCAGCCAGCCGACCCTGGTCCACCTCAAGACCGCCGACGGCGTGAAACCGGCGATCATCGTGCCGACCAAACAGGGCAGCCTGTATGTGCTGGACCGCCGCGACGGCACACCGATCGTGCCGATCCGCGAAATCCCGACGCCACAAGGCGCGGTGAAAGGCGACCACACCTCGCCAACCCAGGCCCGCTCCGACCTCAACCTGCTCGGCCCTGAGCTGACCGAACAGGCCATGTGGGGTGCCACGCCGTTCGACCAGATGCTGTGCCGCATCCAGTTCCGCGAACTGCGTTACGAAGGCCAGTACACCCCGCCGTCCGAGCAGGGGTCGCTGATCTATCCGGGCAACGTCGGCGTGTTCAACTGGGGCAGCGTGTCGGTCGACCCTGTGCGCCAGTTGCTGTTCACCTCGCCCAACTACATGGCGTTCGTGTCGAAGATGGTGCCACGCGAGCAAGTGGCCGCCGGCAGCAAGCGCGAGAGCGAAACCAGCGGCGTGCAGCCGAACACCGGCGCACCGTATGCCGTGACCATGCACCCCTTCATGTCGCCGCTGGGCGTACCGTGCCAGGCACCGGCCTGGGGCTATGTCGCGGCCATCGACCTGTTCACCAACAAGGTCGTGTGGAAGCACAAGAACGGCACCACCCGTGACAGCACCCCGGTGCCGATCGGCCTGCCGGTGGGTGTACCGAGCATGGGTGGTTCGATCGTCACCGCTGGCGGCGTCGGCTTCCTCAGCGGCACCCTGGACCAGTACCTGCGTGCCTACGACACCAACAACGGCAAGGAACTGTGGAAAGCCCGCCTGCCGGCCGGTGGCCAGGCCACGCCGATGACTTACAGCGGCAAAGACGGCAAGCAGTATGTGCTGGTGACCGCTGGTGGCCACGGCTCGCTGGGCACCAAGATGGGTGATTACATCATCGCTTACAAACTCGCCGACTAAGCTTCTAGCGGCAAGCTACAAGCCACAAGAGAAAGCGGGGCCTGCATGGCCCCGTTTTTTTTTGGAGCTTGCAGCTTCTAACGCGAAGCTTGAAACCCATCCCCCCGCGCCCCATCTAAGCACCATAGTCATTCACGCAGGTGCACCATGAACGACCAGCAGGATTTCCCGGAACACCCCGACGAACACAGCGAAGTCGAGCATACCGACACCCAGGCCGTACCCGGCCACGCCCTCGCACTGCCTGGCCAACAGCTGCCGGACAAGGTCTACGTGATCCCGATCCACAACCGCCCGTTCTTCCCCGCCCAAGTGTTGCCGGTGATCGTCAACGAAGAGCCCTGGGCCGAGACCCTCGACCTGGTGGCCAAGACGCCGGACCACTGCCTGGCGCTGTTCTTCATGGACACGCCGCCCGAAGACCACCGCCATTTCGACACCTCGGCGCTGCCGGAGTACGGCACCTTGGTCAAGGTGCATCATGCCAGCCGTGAAAACGGCAAACTGCAGTTCGTCGCCCAGGGCCTGACCCGCGTACGCATCCGCACCTGGCTCAAGCACCATCGCCCGCCCTACCTGGTCGAGGTGGAATACCCGCGCCAACCCGCCGAGCCTACCGATGAGGTCAAGGCCTACGGCATGGCGCTGATCAATGCGATCAAAGAGCTGCTGCCGCTGAACCCGCTTTATAGCGAAGAGCTGAAGAACTACCTCAACCGCTTCAGCCCCAATGACCCTTCGCCGCTGACCGACTTTGCCGCGGCCCTGACCTCGGCCACCGGCACCCAGCTGCAGGAAGTACTCGACTGCGTACCCATGCTCAAGCGCATGGAAAAGGTACTGCCGATGCTGCGCAAAGAGGTCGAGGTGGCGCGCCTGCAGAACGAGATCTCGGCCGAGGTCAATCGCCAGATCGGCGAACACCAGCGCGAGTTCTTCCTCAAGGAGCAGCTCAAGGTCATCCAGCAAGAGCTGGGCCTGACCAAAGACGACCGCAGCGCCGACCTCGAACAGTTCGAGCAACGCCTGGAAGGCAAGACCTTGCCCGCGCAAGCCCAGAAGCGCATTGACGAAGAGATTGGCAAGCTGTCGATCCTCGAGACCGGCTCGCCGGAATACGCCGTGACCCGCAACTACCTCGACTGGGCCACCGCCCTGCCGTGGGGCGTTTACGGCAAGGACAAGCTCGACCTCAAGCACGCCCGCAAGGTGCTCGACCAACACCACGCAGGCCTTGACGACATCAAGGAACGCATTCTCGAATTCCTCGCCGTGGGTGCCTGGAAAGGCGAGATCAGCGGCTCGATCGTGCTGCTGGTGGGACCGCCCGGTGTGGGCAAGACCAGCATCGGCAAGTCCATCGCCGAATCGCTCGGCCGGCCGTTCTACCGCTTCAGTGTCGGTGGCATGCGCGACGAAGCGGAAATCAAGGGCCACCGCCGCACCTACATCGGCGCCCAACCGGGCAAGCTGGTGCAGGCACTGAAAGATGTAGAAGTGATGAACCCGGTCATCATGCTCGACGAGATCGACAAGATGGGCCAGAGCTACCAGGGCGACCCGGCTTCGGCGCTGCTCGAAACCCTCGACCCCGAGCAGAACGTCGACTTCCTCGACCACTACCTCGACCTGCGCCTGGACCTGTCCAAGGTGCTGTTCGTCTGCACCGCCAACACCCTCGACTCGATCCCCGGGCCCTTGCTCGACCGCATGGAAGTAATCCGCCTCTCCGGCTACATCACCGAAGAAAAACTGGCCATCGCCAAGCGCCACCTGTGGCCCAAGCAGCTGGACAAGGCCGGCGTGGCCAAGACCAGCCTGAGCATCAGCGACAGTGCCCTGCGCACCGTGATCGAGGGTTATGCCCGCGAGGCCGGCGTGCGGCAGCTGGAAAAACAACTGGGCAAACTGGTGCGCAAGGCCGTGGTCAAGTTGCTGGAAAACCCCGATGCCAAACTCAAGATTGGCAGCAAGGACCTGGAGGCCGCGCTCGGCATGCCGGTGTTCCGCAGCGAACAGGTACTGGCCGGCAAGGGCGTGATCACCGGCCTGGCCTGGACCAGCATGGGCGGCGCCACGCTGCCGATCGAAGCCACCCGCATTCACACCCTCAACCGCGGTTTCAAATTGACCGGCAAACTGGGTGATGTGATGAAGGAGTCCGCCGAAATCGCCTACAGCTACGTCAGCTCCAACCTCAAGCAGTTTGGTGGCGACCCAGGCTATTTCAACGAAGCCTTCATCCACCTGCACGTGCCCGAGGGCGCCACGCCCAAGGATGGCCCGAGCGCCGGGGTTACCATGGCCAGCGCCTTGTTGTCGTTGGCACGCGACCAAGCGCCGAAAAAAGGCGTAGCGATGACCGGTGAACTGACCCTCACTGGCCAGGTGCTGCCGATTGGCGGTGTGCGTGAGAAGGTGATTGCCGCCAAGCGACAGAAGATCTTCGAGCTGATCCTGCCTGAGGCCAACCGCGGCGACTTCGAGGAACTGCCCGACTACCTGCGCGAAGGCTTGACGGTGCATTTCGCCAAGCGCTTTGCCGACGTGGCGAAAGTGCTGTTTTGATTCTGTGCAGGCCTCTTCGCGGCGCGAACCGCGAAGCGGCCTATACCGGTAGGTAGCACAAATCTGCATGTGGTTCGGTTATCCTCAGGCCATCGCCAGCCTTCGGAGCCAACATGGCCGCCCCACGTCTGCTCGTTCCCCTGAGCCTCGCCCTGCTGACTGCCTGCGCCCAGCAGCCCAGGCAATCCGTCCAACTCGACGCTGAAAGCGAATGCCCCAAGCGGCTGCAGGTCGGTCAGGCGCTGACCCTGACCCTGCCCAGCAACCCCACCACCGGATACCGCTGGTTGGTGCAGAACCCCGCCTCGAATGTACTGCGTAGCCTCGGCCCCGAGGTTTACAGCGCCCCCGAGGATGCCGGTATCGTTGGCAGCGCGGGCATTTCCTCCTGGCGCTTCGAAGCCCGCGCTGCTGGGGAAGGGCATTTGGTATTGGTCTATCAGCAGCCGTGGGCCCCTGAAGTGCGGCCCGTGCAAACCTTCGATTGTGCAATCACCGTTCAGTGACCGGCCTACGCGCGCTCGAAGGCCTTTTGTACCGCTTGCAGGTAGTGGTACAGGTCCTCCAGCGCAATCAGCGCCTTGTCGCTGTCCATGCCTGCCGCGAGCAAGCTTGAGCAGTATTGCCAGTACTCCTCGACCTTGCGCACCAATTGCAACCACTGATCCTTGATCGCACCGACACCGGCCAATGCCCGGGTCGCCCCCAGTTCGCGCAGGGTTTTGTCTTTACGCATTTGCGCGTCAGCGCGTAGCTGCCTGGCTTCCTGAAGTTTCTCGTAGAGCCGCTTGCGTACCTGGGTCAACTCATGGAACGTCTGTGCGCCCTCGAGCGCGTCCAGATGGGATTGCAACTTACGAGATAGAAACTTCAACAGCTTCGGGTCGACACTCGGATCCTTGAACAGCGCAGAAGCGGCATCAATGTCCTCTTCACTGGGGATCAGGCCCTTGAAGGCTTTGGTGACAGTAGGAGTATTGAACGCCTCGATGGCTTCGACGATGTCCGCGTGCTGGGTCTCCAACGCCTGTACTCGCAATTCGTCGGGCATGCCCCGCTCGAGCTCGGCAACTGACTTCTCCAGGCGTAGCACTTGCTGGTCAATTGCTGACAATGAAAACAGTTCAAGGCGCAAGGTTCTCTGTGCCAGCCCGCTGCACAGGGCTGCCTGCTTCTCGGAAACTTCAGCGATCTTGCTCGTTGCAACCGCCTTGCCGGAGGAGTGAGCGAATACTTTATTGCCCAGTAGCACCGTACCACTGAGCACGGCATCCCGAAGTGATCGATCGGTATCGAGCATGACAACCTTCAACTGCCGGCAAAGATCCTGGACACCCGGCAGCACTTCCTCCTGCCACTCATCGCACAGCTCGAACGCCTTGTATCTCAGTTGATTCAGCTCAACGAAATCCGGCACTGCACTGCCCACGGCAATGGCTGTTTGATTTGACATTTCATTTATCCTCCTTTGAGATTTTGTTAAACAGCTCCGTCAACACGCGACAAATATTACCAATACTTTCCCAAGGCCTGATGACATCTGCAAAGTCCTGCACGAACTCCTCCAGGTCAGCGCTCGTCGACAAGTTTTTTGACTCTTCCAGCGAAGACGTCGCGAATTTGTTCAAGTAAAGCCAAATATCCGCCAAGCGCTGGGTCGCACTTATTAGATCGGTCGTTCTGAACATCAGGTCCCTGATCGTACTATTGACGCGCTCAAAACTCTTGATGATCGGCGCTACACTGGACAAACGCTCAGCCAGATCATCCCGTTGCTTAATCAAAATATTTTTTCTCTTTCTCGTGTCTTCCGCCCGGGAACCGAATATTCCTCCCGTAATAATCAGGCCAAACGGCCCCGCTAACAAACCGGTAAAGGCGTATCCGACTTCGGTACTGTACTGCTTTCCTAACCGTTCGATTTCCCTATCCAACTCGTCGCGTGTGGCAACCATCGCATTGATATTGGAGTTACTGAGCTTGTCGTCAATGTTCTTGATGACACGTACCAGCTGCGGTTTGATTTCGAGTTCGATTTCCTTATGGAACCAGCTCGCCCGTGCATCAACATCCCCAATACGCTGCTGGGTCTGTCTGATCTCATCGATTAGCGCCCCCAAGCGCCTCTCTATGACCGCCAGGACTTGGTTACGCTCCTCGGCAGTGAGTTCGGAGGTGTATATATTGCTGCCTTGCGCTTCTTTTTCACTGGCAATGCGCTTGAAAGCGGGTGTTTTCTCGATACTTGTGATCAATGCGGCGCCACGGCTTATCATGGAGTCGGCGAACATCTCGATTTCCGGCCCCAGCTCTTTGACCTGCCGTTCAAGTTTGTCCCATTCGTCCACGTGCCGATGCAACAACGTGTTCAGATTAAAAATTCTTTTGACCTCGATACCCAATGCCTCATAGTCGACTTCTTCGCTGATATCTTCCTCACGCCGGGATAACGTGCGCACGGTACGCGCATAGCGTTTAATGACTTGCAGGTTTTCAGATGTCAGCAGGCCGGCCCCCTGAGAATGACTCCCCACCTTTCCCGCCAGAAACGTAAAGTATTGCTCCGGCAAAATGGTCGCCTGGCTTTTTGCGTCCAATTCATCAATGGGTTTACCTCCGGCGGTTTGGGTTTCATTCGATAATGTTTCCATGACAACATCCCGCTTAAGTTAATTTTATCTGCACCTCAAAGTTACGCCAAAGACCGAGTACGCTTGAATGGTTGGATATCCACACCGGCGGTATGAATTAGCGAGCAGGCCTTGTAGGACAGACAGCCGTGGTCAGCACCTTGGCTTTTGGCTAAAATGCGACACCGTTTGCCTTTGCCTTGAGCCCGCTGTGAATCGATCCCCCGACCGCCTCTTCGCCCACCCCCTGGAGCAGGTACCCGATTTCGCCTTCAACGAAGACGTGGTGCGCGTATTCCCAGACATGATCAAGCGTTCGGTGCCGGGCTACCCGACCATCGTCGAGAACCTCGGCGTGCTGGCCGCACGCTTCGCTCAGCCGAACAGCACGCTGTATGACCTGGGTGCTTCGCTGGGCGCCGTCACTCAGTCACTGCGCCGTCATGTGCGCAATGATGGTTGCCGGGTAATCGCCGTCGACAACTCTGCGGCCATGGTCGAACGCTGCCGCCAGTACCTCACGGCCCAGGACTCGATGTTCCAGGAGTTGCTGCCAGTGAACGTGCTGGAAGCCGACATCCTCGCCCTGCCCTTCGAGCCGGCCTCGGTGGTGGCGATGAACTTCACCCTGCAGTTCATCGCCCCCGATCAGCGCCTCGAACTGCTTGGCCGTATTCGGCAGGCGCTGTTGCCGGGTGGCGCGTTGATCCTCTCGGAAAAGCTGCACTTCGCCGACGACGACGAACAGACCCTGCTCAATGAACTGCACCTGGACTTCAAACGGGCCAACGGCTACAGCGAACTGGAAATTGCCCAGAAGCGCAGCGCCATCGAAAACGTGATGAAGCCAGACACCCTGGAGACCCACAAGGCGCGCCTGCGCGCTGCCGGGTTCTCGAAAGTGGTGCCGTGGTTCCAATGCCTTAATTTCGCCTCGCTGATAGCCCTGCCATGATCGATCTATCCCCCCTTGTCCGCCGCCTGGCGGGTACGCCCCTGGCTTCCTGGTCGCAAGGCCTGCAAGCACAGCTGGAAGCCAAACTGGAAAAAGGCCACGGCGACCTCGACCGCTGGCGCGGCGCGCTCGACGCCCTGCCCGCCGTGCAACCGAGCGAAATCGACCTGGTCAACGGGCTGCGCCTGGACTGCGACTGCGACGATGCCACCCGCGCGCGGATGCGTGAGGCGCTGATGGGCCTGTCGCCCTGGCGCAAAGGGCCGTTCGATCTGTTCGGCGTGCATGTGGACACCGAATGGCGTTCGGACTGGAAATGGTCGCGGGTCAGCCCGCACCTGGACCTCAAGGGCAAGCGCGTACTCGATGTCGGTTGCGGCAATGGTTATTACCAGTGGCGCATGCTCGGCGCCGGTGCCGACATGGTGGTTGGGGTCGACCCCAACTGGCTGTTCTTCTGCCAGTTCCAGGCGGTGCAGCAGTATTTGCCCGATCTGCCAGCCTGGCATTTGCCGTTCGCCCTGGAAGAGCTACCCGCCAATCTGGAAGGTTTCGACACCGTGTTTTCCATGGGCGTTTTCTACCACCGCCGCTCCCCTATCGAGCACTTGCTGGCGCTCAAGGACTGCCTGGTCAAAGGGGGTGAACTGGTGCTGGAGACGCTGGTGGTCGAAGGCGATGAGCAACAGGTTCTGGTCCCAGAAGACCGCTACGCGCAGATGCGCAACGTCTGGTACCTGCCCTCGGTGCCGGCCCTGGAGCGCTGGTTGCGCCGTGCCGGGTTCAGTGATGTGCGCTGCGTTGACGTCAGCGTCACCAGCATAGACGAACAGCGCAGTACCGATTGGATGCGCTACCAGTCGCTGAGCGACTTCCTCGACCCGAACGACCACAGCCGCACCATCGAAGGCCTGCCAGCACCGCGCCGGGCGACACTGGTAGCGCGCAAATAAAAAAGGCGCCCAACGGGCGCCCGAACAACCCTGCGACGAGGAGCGATGGCGCCGCAGGTGGGTAAAGTCAGTCCTTGGCCACCTCGCGGGCCTTCTGCTGCGCTGTGCGCTCCCGTTCCACCACGGCCTGTTGCTTATCACCGTGCAGGCGCTGCTGGTCCTGACGGAAGGCTTCCCAGAACTGCCGGGACCGCTCGGCGCCACCTTCGGCATAGGCGCTGACGCTGCCAAAGGCCAGGGTTGCCAGCAGCAGGTATTTGATCAGGTTCATCGTGCTTGCCTCGTGATAACCGTTCAGATGGGGCCATCCTAGCGAGGCGTAGCTAACGCCAAGGTGAGGCGGGCATTACAGTCCTGCAATGTGGCCGGGTGCCCCCCTGCCAGGCAGCGGCATGACGCGCGGATTACAAATCCGTTATCCAGGCAAATCTTCCCCTCTCATGCCGTAACATCCTGCCGCTTGACCCTGATGTCACTACAGGGTCGAGAATCGCCCCCTTTTCACCTCTGCGAGCCCCCTTATGCGCCTACTGATCATCGAGGACGAGCTGCGTACCGCCGATTACCTGCTGCAAGGCCTGCGCGAGAACGGCTACGTGGTCGACTGCGCCCATACCGGCACCGACGGCCTGCACCTGGCCCGCCAGCAGGCCTATGACCTGGTCATCCTCGACGTCAATTTGCCCGAGCTCGATGGCTGGACAGTACTGCAGCGACTGCGCGCCGAATCCGCCACGCGCATCATGATGCTGACCGCCCACGGCCGACTGGCCGACCGGGTCAAAGGGCTGGACCTGGGCGCCGACGACTACTTGCTCAAGCCGTTCGAGTTTCCCGAGCTGCTGGCGCGAATCCGTAGCCTGCTGCGCCGCAACGACCAGCAACTGCAGCCCAGCACCCTGCGCGTGGCCGACCTGGAGCTGGACCCTGGCCGCCATCGTGCTTACCGCGCAGGGCAACGCATCGACCTGACCGCCAAGGAGTTCGCCTTGCTGCACCTGCTGATGCGCCAGACCGGCGAGGTGCTGTCACGCACGCAAATCATCTCGTTGGTGTGGGACATGAACTTCGACTGTGACACCAATGTGGTCGAGGTCTCGATCCGCCGCCTGCGGGCGAAGATCGACGACCCCTTCGATGACAAGCTGATCCACACCTTGCGCGGCGTCGGCTATGTACTCGAGGCACGGTTTTGAACAACGCCAGCCTGTCGCTGCGCCTGGGCTTGGGCGTCACGCTGATGGGGGCGGTGCTGGTGCTGCTGTTGGCCTGCCTGGCCGTAGTTGCCCTGGACCACGAACTGGACAGCCGCGCGCGCAAGGACCTGGCGCGCAAGATGCTGCAGGTCGAGCACAACCTGCGGGTCGACCTGCGCAGCGAAGACCTGGGCAGCCGCGCCCACCCTCTGCTTGACCTGGTGATGGGGCACGACAACCTCAGCCTCAGCGTGCTGGCCCTCGAAGGCCGCCACCCGCATCTGCTCAGCCTGGGGCCGGCGCTGGAGTCGCGCGTGGGCGAACTGCAGACCGGTGCGCGCCTGGCGTTCCACGAATGGCGCGACAGCCAGGGCAAGCAGTTGCTGACTGCGACACGCCAGATGCGCTTGCGCGACGACACCCCGGTACGGGTGCTGATGTCGCTCGACCGCGCCGACGACAATGCACTGCTTCAGGCTTACCTGCGTTCGACCGTGTTGGTCTTGCCTCTGCTGCTGATATTGATCGGCGCTGCGGCATGGTGGCTGGTGCAGCGCGGGCTGGCCCCCCTGCAGCACTTCCGGCGCATTGCCGGGCAGGTATCGGCCCAGGACCTGCAACACCGCTTGCCCGCTACCGGCCTGCCGCAGGAGTTGGCAGCGTTGGCCACAAGCATCAACGTGATGCTCGACCGCCTCGACCAGGGCGTGAGCCAGCTGTCGCAATTTTCCGACGACTTGGCCCATGAGCTGCGCACGCCGTTGAGCAACCTGATGGGCAAGGCTCAGGTTACCCTGAGCCGTGAGCGCGACAATGCCAATTACCGGGAAGTGCTGGAAGACAGTATCGAAGAGCTGACCCGCCTCAACCGCATCATCAACGACATGCTGTTTCTCGCCCAGGTCAGCCAGCCGCAGGCCCAGGTGGCGCTAAAGCCCCTGGCACTGGCCGATGAGACGGCACAGGTGGTCGAGCTGTTCGCCATAAGCGCCGAGTTCAAGGATATCGAACTGCGCATTCGCGGTTGGGGCACGGCATCGGGTGATCGGTTGATGTTCCAGCGTGCCTTGTCGAACCTGTTGAGCAATGCCCTTCGGCATGCGCCGCCAGGCAAACCCATAGACCTGGGTATCGAGCGCCAGGGTGGCGATGTCAGGGTATGGGTTGAGAACCAGGGGGTGGGCATTGCCGCAGAGCATCAGCCGCAGTTGTTCGAGCGTTTTTACCGCGTGGGCGCTGGGCGCTCACGGCTGGAGGGTGGCACTGGCCTGGGGCTGGCAATTGTGAAATCGATCATGCAATTGCATGGGGGGCGGATTGAGGTCATGAGCAGCCCGGCAGGGCCGACCCGGTTTAGTCTGATATTTCCGGGTTAGCGATGGCTCTGGCAATGTCGCCGCGTGCAGGAGCGGCCTTGCGTCACGAAAGGGACGCAAGACCGCGCGTACAAAGGCCCTATGATCAGCGCGACGCCGCCACGATCAACGCCTTCATCTCCGCCACCGCCGCCTTGAAGCCGACGAACAGCGCATGGGCCACCAACGCATGGCCGATGTTCAGCTCATTGATGCCCTTGATCGCCGCAACCGCCTCGACGTTGTGATAATGCAGGCCGTGGCCGGCATTGACGATCAGCCCCTGGGCCACGCCAAAGGCCACACCGTCAGCGATGCGCTTGAGCTCTTCGGCCACTTCGGTCGGCGTCTGGGCATCGGCGTAACGGCCAGTATGCAGTTCGATGGCCGGGGCGCCCACGCGGCGCGAAGCTTCGATCTGGCGCTCGTCGGCGTCGATGAACAGCGACACTTCGGCACCGGTGCGCGCCAGGCGCTCGACGGCAGCCTTGATCCGCGCCTCCTGCCCCGCCACGTCCAGGCCGCCTTCGGTGGTCAGCTCCTGACGGGTCTCGGGCACCAGGCAGATGTGTGCCGGGCGAATCTTCTCGGCGAATGCCATCATCTCTTCGGTAACGCCCATCTCGAAGTTCATGCGCGTCTGCAGCACATCCTTGAGCACCACCACGTCGCGTTCCTGAATGTGCCGGCGGTCTTCGCGCAGGTGCACGGTGATGCCGTCGGCACCCGCCTCTTCGGCGTCCAGGGCAGCCTTGACCGGGTCAGGGTAACGCGTGCCCCGGGCCTGGCGCAGCGTCGCCACGTGGTCGATGTTTACGCCGAGAAGCATGCGGTTGCTGTGAGTCACGAAAGGCTCTCCTGAAGATTTAGCCACACAGCATACGACGGGATCAGCGCTTGCGAAACAGTTCCCGACTGACTAGGGGTTTAGGGCCCAGGTGAACAGCCAGTGCCTGGCGCATCAGCCGTTTGGCAGCAAGCAAGGCACCTGGGGCTTCCCAGTCTGCTTCAGCCAGGGCCAGCAGCTCGGTACCCTGGAACAGGCCTGGCTGCACTAACTCGACCCGCTCAAGCCCGGCATCCACGCGCAAACGATAACGGCCAGCGGCATCGATCGGCGTCCCGTTGACGTCATGCTGCAACGAAAACGCATAGCCGAGTTCGTCCAGCAGGCGCCATTCGAAGGAACGCAGCAGCGGCTCCAGTGGGCGCCCGGCGGCCAAGGCCTGCAAGGTCAGGGTGTAGTGTTCGAACAGCGCCGGGTGTGGGGCTTCGGCCGGGAGCAAACGCATGAGCAGCTCGTTGAGGTACAGCCCGCTGAACAGTGCATCGCCATGCAGCCAGGCGGCGATACCGAGGGCATCCAGGCGGCCGACATTCTTCAGCTCACCGCGCCCGCGCAGCTCCACCTCCAGCGGCACGAACGGCCGTACCAGGCTGCCCCCTTTGCCGCGCGCCCGGCGCAGCACGGCCCGCACTCGACCTTGCGGCGTGAGGAAGTCCACCAGTGCGCTGGTTTCCTTGTAGGCACGACTGTGCAGCACATAGGCCGGCTGGCCGACTGGTTGTTCCATGGGGAGTGGCCCGAAAGCAGAGCGGCCCGGAGAGATCCGGGCCGCTGGAGGGGTTACAGGTCGCCGTAGCCCAGCGAGCGCAGGGCGCGCTCATCGTCGGACCAGCCGCCCTTGACCTTGACCCAGAGGTTGAGCATGACCTTGGCGTCGAACAGCACTTCCATATCTTTGCGCGCATCGGAACCAATGCGTTTGATACGCTCGCCCTTGTCACCGATGATGATCTTCTTCTGGCCATCACGTTCGACCAGGATCAGCGCATGGATGTGCAACACATGCCCCTGCTGCTTGAACTCTTCGATCTCTACGGTGATCTGGTACGGCAGCTCCGCACCCAACTGACGCATGATCTTCTCGCGCACCAGCTCGGCCGCCAGGAAACGGCTGCTGCGGTCGGTAATCTGGTCTTCCGGGAAGAAATGCTCGTTCTCTGGCAGGTGCTTGGCGATCAGCCCTTCCAGTGCCTCGAGGTTATGCCCCTGCTGGGCGGAGATCGGCACCACTTCCGCGTTCGGCAGTTGCTCCTGGAGCCATTGCAGGTGCGGGATCAGATCGGCTTTTTCTTCCAGACGATCGGTCTTGTTGACCGCCAGGATGACCGGGCCACTGACGTACTGCACGCGCTCGAGCACCAACTGGTCCTCGTCGGTCCAGCGGGTGCGGTCGACCACGAAGATCACCACATCGACGTCTTTCAAGGCAGCCGAAGCGTTACGGTTCATGTAACGGTTCAGGGCCTTGTCGTTGGCCTTGTGCATACCCGGCGTATCGACGTAGATCGCCTGCACATCACCTTCGGTCTTGATGCCGAGCATGTTGTGGCGGGTGGTCTGTGGCTTGCGCGAAGTGATCGCCAGCTTCTGGCCGAGGATGTGGTTGAGCAAGGTCGACTTGCCCACGTTGGGGCGGCCGACAATGGCCACGTAGCCGCAGCGGGTCGGATTGTTATCAGTCATTGCCATTCTCCACGCCCAAGGCGATCAATGCAGCCGCGGCGGCGACTTGCTCGGCGATACGCCGGCTTACACCCTGACCACGGCTCTTGTTGTTCAGCAGAACCACTTCGCATTCGACGAAGAAGGTGCGGCAGTGCGGTTCGCCTTGGATGTCCACCACCTCGTAACGCGGCAGCTCACAGCTGCGCGACTGCAGAAACTCTTGCAGGCGGGTCTTGGGGTCCTTGTTGGTGTCGACCAGGGTCAGGCTTTCGAACTCATCGGCCAGCCAGGCCAGCACACGCTCGCGAGCGGTCTGCATGTCCGCGTCCAGGTAGATGGCGCCAATCAGCGCCTCCAGGGCATCGGCCAGGATCGATTCACGGCGGAAACCGCCGCTTTTAAGCTCACCAGAACCCAGACGCAGGTATTCACCCAAGTCAAAACCCCGGGCCAGACGGGCCAGGGTTTCACCCTTGACCAGGCGGGCACGCAAGCGCGACAGCTGGCCTTCGCGGGCCTGCGGAAAGCGCTCGAACAGCGCCTCGCCCGCCACGAAGTTGAGAATGGCGTCGCCAAGAAACTCCAGGCGCTCGTTATTGCGCCCGGCGTAGCTGCGATGGGTCAGGGCCAGAAGCATCTGGTCCTGATCCTTGAAAGTGTATCCGAGCTTTCGCTCCAGAGTGGCAAGGGAAGCAGTCATGCGGCCACCCGTTGGTTGTTCAACGCGTTGTTCAAATCAACATCCTGAAAGACTGTTTGGCTGTGGTCCGCCGCTGCACGCGACGCATCTCTCGATCCCTGAGAACACAGCCTATGTCAGAAATGCATTCGGCGCTGTCTGCTGGACAGCGCCGAAGGGTATCAATGGATCAGGCCGACCCGCGACAGGTTAGGCAGGTGGCTGAGCTTGGGCTCTGGCCAGCTCATCCAGACCGCGAAGGCCTTGCCGACAATGTTCCGGTCCGGAACCATGCCGTGCAGTTCCTTGGGAATGTTCGGATCATCCCAGTAGCGGCTATCGTTGGAGTTGTCGCGGTTGTCGCCCATCATGAAGTAGTGGCCGGCCGGTACGGTCCATTGCTGGTCCGGCGGCATGCGATAACGGCTCATCTCCTTGCGGATCAGGTGCTCGGCCTCGCCCAGCTTCTCCTTGTACAGCTCGGCGCTGCCCAAGGTGCCTGGCTCGGTGCCCACCAGTTGCTCGGCAATCGGCTGACCATTGACGTACAACCGCTTGTCATTGGTGTAGCGGATCTGGTCGCCCGGCAGGCCGACCACACGCTTGATGTAGTTGACGTTCGGGTCGCTCGGGTAGCGGAACACCATCACATCACCGCGTTGCGGGTCACCCACCTCGATGACCTTCTTGTCGATCACCGGCAGGCGAATGCCATAGGAGAACTTGTTCACCAGGATGAAGTCGCCCACTTCCAGGGTCGGTTTCATCGACCCCGAAGGGATCTGGAACGGCTCGACCAGAAACGAGCGCAGCACCAGCACGATGAACAGCACCGGGAAGAACGACTTGCCGTACTCGACCAGCAGCGGCTCCTTGTTCAGGCGCTCGACCACCGCCATCTCGGGCTGGCTGACGCTACCCTGATAGTTGGCGATTGCCGTTCGCCGGCGCGGGGCCAGGAACAGCAGGTCGATCAAGCCCAACAGGCCGCAGACGGCTACGGCGATGACTAGCAACAGCGGGAAATTTAGCGACATAGGACCTAGCTATCCAACCTGAGCACGGCGAGGAAGGCTTCTTGTGGAATTTCCACGTTACCAACCTGCTTCATGCGTTTCTTACCGGCCTTCTGCTTCTCCAGCAGTTTCTTCTTACGGCTGACGTCACCACCGTAGCACTTGGCCAGTACGTTCTTTCTGAGCGCCTTGACGGTTGTCCGCGCGATGATCTGGCCGCCAATGGCTGCCTGGATCGCCACATCGAACATCTGCCGAGGGATCAGTTCCTTCATCTTCTCGGTCAACGCACGGCCTTTGTAGGCCGCGTTGTCGCGGTGCACGATCAGGGCCAGGGCATCGACCTTGTCGCCGTTGATCAGTACATCCAGCTTGACCAGGTTGGCCGACTGGTAGCGATCGAAATGATAGTCCAGCGAAGCGTATCCGCGACTGGTCGACTTGAGGCGGTCGAAGAAGTCCAGCACCACCTCGTTCATCGGCATGTCGTAACGCACCTGCACCTGGCTGCCAAGGAACTGCATGTCGCGCTGTACGCCACGCTTCTCGATGCACAGGGTGATGACGTTGCCCAGGTGCTCCTGCGGCACCAGGATGGTCGCGGTGACGATCGGCTCGCGGAAGTCGGTGACAGCCGAGACGTCCGGCAGCTTCGACGGGTTGTCGACGATGATGGTTTCGCCGGTCTTGAGTTCGAGCTCGTAGATCACGCTAGGAGCGGTGGTGATCAGGTCCAGGTCGTACTCGCGCTCCAGGCGCTCCTGGATGATCTCCATGTGCAGCATGCCCAGGAAGCCGCAGCGGAAACCGAAGCCCAGGGCGTCGGAGCTTTCCGGCATGTACTGCAACGACGAATCGTTGAGGGTCAGCTTTTGCAGGGCGTCACGGAAGTCTTCGAAATCCTCGGAGCTGACCGGGAACAGGCCGGCATAGACCTGTGGCTGGATCTTCTTGAAGCCTGCGAGCACTTCGACTTCCGGGGTCGAGGACAGGGTCAGGGTGTCACCGACCGGTGCACCGTGAATGTCTTTGATGCTGGCGATGATGAAGCCCACTTCACCGGCCTTGAGGTCGGCGGTCTGGGTGTGTTTCGGGGTAAAGACGCCGACGCTGTCGACCAGGTGCACCTTGCCGGTGGACTTGACCAGGATCTTGTCGCCCTTCTTGACCCGGCCCTGGCGCACGCGCACAAGCGAGACCACGCCCAGGTAGTTGTCGAACCAGGAGTCGATGATCAGCGCCTGCAGCGGCGCGTCGATCTCGCCAACAGGCGCGGGGATGGTGTGCACCAGGCGCTCGAGCACCTCGTCGACGCCCATGCCGCTCTTGGCACTGCAGGCCACGGCGTCGGTAGCGTCGATGCCGATGATCTTCTCGATCTCGTCCTTGACGCGGTCCGGGTCAGCCTGGGGCAGGTCCATCTTGTTCAACACCGGCATGACCTCGAGGCCTTGCTCGATGGCGGTGTAGCAGTTGGCCACGGACTGGGCTTCGACGCCCTGGCCGGCGTCCACCACCAGCAGCGCGCCTTCACAGGCGGCCAGCGAGCGCGAGACTTCATAGGTGAAGTCGACGTGGCCGGGGGTGTCGATGAAGTTCAGCTGGTAGGTCTTGCCGTCTTGCGCCTTGTAGTGAAGCGTGACGCTGTGGGCCTTGATGGTGATCCCGCGTTCGCGCTCCAGGTCCATGGAGTCAAGGACTTGAGCTTCCATTTCGCGCGCAGACAGGCCACCGCACATCTGAATGAAACGGTCGGCCAGCGTCGACTTGCCATGGTCGATGTGGGCGATGATGGAGAAATTGCGGATATGACTCAAATCACTCACGGGTCAACACTCGAAAAGGCTGCGAGCCGGGACGCCCGCCGAAAAATAGCCGGGAATTGTACCTCAAGCAGCAGGGATATGGGAGATTCCTGATCGGCTGTCTGTATGGGCCCTGTCGCCGGCAAGCCGGCACCCATAGCGACAGCAACACGCCTGAAACCGGCGTAGTACCGGTGAAGGCCGGCTTGCCGGCGGTAGGTACAGCACATGACCGATGTCTATTTTCATGAAAAAGGGCAGCCATGGCTGCCCTTTTCCTACCCGATGACCAGCTTATTCAGCCAGCTTGAAGGTAATGAAGCTTGCACGCCCCTGACGCAGCACGCGCATGGACACCGAACGGTTCTTCGGCAGGTCCTTGGCAATCTCGGTGAATTCCTTGGCCGAGCCGATTGCCTGGTTGTTCAGGTGGCTGATGACGTCACCCGGGCGCAGGCCGATCAACGCTGCCGGGCCATCCTGAACTTCCTTGATCACCACGCCGCCCTTGAGTTCCAGAGCTTTCTTCTGCTCGGCGCTCAGATCGGCAACGGAAACACCCAGACGGTTGCTGCTGCGCTCGGCACTGCCTTCAGCGCCTGTACCGATGTCGGCGTCATCGTCCGGCAGTGCGCCGACGCTGACGTCCAGGTTCTGACGCTTGCCGTTACGGATAATCTCGAGCTTGGCCTTGTCACCATCCTTGAGGCTGCCGACCAGGTGCGGCAGGTCGGCCGACATGACGATCGGCTGGCCGTTCATGCTCAGAATCACATCACCCACCTGCAGGCCACCCTTGGCTGCCGGGCCGTCTTCCAGCACCTGGGCTACCAGGGCACCGGCCGGCTTGTCGAGGCCAAAGGATTCAGCCAGGTCCTTGTTGACCTCCTGAATGACCACGCCCAGCCAGCCACGGCTGACCTTGCCGTCTTTTTTCAGCTGGTTGGACACGTCGATGGCCACATCGATCGGGATAGCAAACGACAGGCCCATGAAACCGCCAGAGCGGGTGAAGATCTGCGAGTTGATACCCACGACCTCGCCATTCATGTTGAACAGCGGGCCACCGGAGTTACCCGGGTTGATGGCCACGTCAGTCTGGATGAACGGCACATAGGTATCGTTTGGCAACGTACGCCCCTTGGCGCTGACGATGCCTTTGGTCACCGAGTGGTCGAAGCCAAACGGCGAACCGATGGCCAGTACCCACTCGCCTACCTTGAGCTTCTCGGAGTCACCCAGCTTGACGGTCGGCAGGTTCTTGCCTTCGACCTTGAGCAGCGCCACGTCGGTGCGCGGGTCGGTGCCGACCAGCTTGGCCTGCAGTTCGCTGCGGTCCGACAGGCGGACGATGATCTCGTCGGCATCGGCCACCACATGGTTGTTGGTCAGTACGTAGCCATCGCTGGAAATGATGAAGCCCGAGCCCAGCGACTGCGCTTCGCGCTGGCGATCACCACGCGGCGAGCGGGGTTGCTGCGGCATGTTGCGCTCGAAGAACTCACGAAACATCGGCGGCAAGCCTTCGAGGTCCGGCATCTGCCCTGCGGCGATGCGGCGGTCCGGCAGCTTCTGCTTGGTACTGATATTGACCACGGCCGGCGAGGCTTGCTCGACCAGCGTGGTGAAGTCCGGCAGGGCTTCCTCGGCCTGGGCGGTGAGCACCTGGCCGAGCATCAGCACGGCGGCGAACATCGATAGGTAGGGTTTCAAGCGTGTTATTGACATACGGCTCCCGTCACAACGAGCGTGGTTAGCGTAAGACCCCTGCACAAGCAGGAAAGGCCAGGCTCCAAGAAGCCTGACCTATAGAAAATTTACCGAAAGAATGCAAATGACAATGCTTAAATTTCATTTCAGAGGCAGGTCTCTCACGCCGTAACCCGCCTGAAAAAGCACGCCATCATTGCCGCGCCTGGGCATCCTGAGCCCGCATCGACAGCGCAATGCGCTCTGCGGTACCCAAGGGTATTTCACCGACCACGGTGACCAGGACCTTGCCTTTTGGGGTATTGAGACGGCGCGATACCGCTACGGTCGGGCCCAACTGAACGCGCGTGTCGATGCCTGAGTTGTCGTTGACCGGTTCGACGAATACCGATACGCGAGCCAGGCCATCGTCATACATCAAGCTGGTGACCGAGCTGTTGCGAGCCGCGTCGCGGCGTACCGAGCTGTTGACCAACTCGAAACCCGGCGGCAGCCAGTCCGAACGCCAGCCAGAGACCGCTTCTTGCGTCGTAGTGGCGCGATGCTCCACCGGCTTGCAGGCGGCACTGGCGCGCAAGTCTTCGTCGGTAGGCAGGTCATCGGTATCCAGGCGGGTCATCTGGAAGCGCTCGAGCAACTGCCCTTTGTCGTTGAGCATCAACGAGCGCAGCGGCAAACCGGTACGGCGGTCCAGATGCAATTCGAAAGCGTAACGGTGCTGGTCGCGCGGGGTGAGCGTAACGATCACCGCATCGCGCCCGGCGACACGAGACTTGCCCGCCAAGCTCAGGTCGTACCAGCCCATCAACTTGAGTGGATCGAGCACACGCGGCGCGGCATCGGGCGGCGTCTTCACGCCGCTGACCAAGGCACCACTGACGCACGCCACCTTGCCGTCCACGCGCACGATTTCCTGGGCGGCGCCGTCGAGCTGCAGAAGCCGCTCGCTGACCTTGCCGTCCTGAACCTTGTGCCAGATATCGTGGGAAGAAAAGCTGCCGTTGCGTTCGTAGATGAAAGAGCCTTGGTAGCTCTGCTTTTGCTCGGCCTGTGCCAGCTTGTTCAGCCACTCACTCGCCTCGGGCGAAGAGTTGGCCGCCAACGCTGGCACCGTCATGCAACTGCCTATCAGCAGCGACAAGAGAGGTAGCGCGCGCATGATCCTCCTTACTTAACGGGGTTATCCAGGCTGGCGGCGCGGGCATAAGGCAGAGCCGTTTCATTGCCCTTGAGCGCAGATTCCTGGGCATGCTGGCGCAGGTAGCCTGGCAGACGCTGATCCCAGCCAGCCTGGTTCTGCAGCACACCGTTGGCCATCGGCCCGGTCGGTTGCTCACTGCTTTCACTATAGCCTGCCAATACAGCCGGGCCCTGAGTTTGTGGCACGCTCAGCCCCTGCTGTGCAGGTTGCTGGGAAGCCAGCTCGGCACCGGTGATCTCATCCTGGTTGTACATGCGTACACCCGCCAGCACTGCGATCGTCACCGAGGCAGCAACTGCCAACCGGCCGATGCTGCGCAATGGGCCTTTCTTGACCTTGGCCGGTACCGCTTCGTCGGCCAATGCTGCAGACACCGCCGAGGCGATATCGAGGTTTGGCAGCAGCAGTTCCTTGTGCATCGCTGCGCGGGCTACCTGGTAACGCGACCAGGTGGCACGGGTTTCGGCATCGTCGACGGCACTCAGTACCCGACGTAATTCCAGTTCGTCCGCTTCGTTATCCATTACCGCGGACAGCGATTCCTGCAACGCTTCACGACTCATGGCGGTTCCTCTCTTGGCTGTAGCCGCTGTCTCAGGTTTCCTGCAACAACGGCTGCAGGGCTTTATCTATGGCCTCCCGAGCGCGGAAGATTCGAGAGCGCACGGTACCCACCGGACATTGCATGACACTGGCAATGTCTTCGTAACTCAGTCCGTCGAACTCACGCAGGGTCAAGGCCGTGCGCAGGTCTTCGGGCAGCTGCTGGATGGTGCGATGGACAGTGCCTTCGATTTCATCCCGCAACAACGAGCGCTCTGGGGACTCGAGATCCTTGAGACCATGATCGCCGTCGTAAAACTCCGCATCCTCGGAGCTGACATCGCTGTCTGGTGGCCGTCTTCCACGGGACACCAGGTAGTTCTTCGCCGTGTTGATGGCGATGCGGTACAGCCAGGTATAAAACGCACTGTCTCCGCGGAAATTGCCAAGCGCACGGTAGGCCTTGATAAAGGCTTCCTGCGCTACATCCTGGGCCTCGTGGGTATCGTGAACGAACCGCACGATCAACCCGAGAATCTTGTGCTGATACTTCAGCACCAACAGATCGAACGCTCGCCTGTCTCCACGCTGTACGCGCTCGACAAGCTGCTGATCCTCTTCCTGGGTTAGCATGAACACTCCTCAGTGAACTCGAAGGAGCGTTGCAACAGCCATCGTTCAGGCTTGCAAACATAGACTCGGGCTTTGCGCAAAAGTTCTCCCCTCCAAGCAAGTTTCCTGCAGCCCTTGGTCGGCTCGCACGGAAGACGCGGCGCGGACACGGCCGGCAACGTCGATAATCAGGTTTCGAATACGCAGGTGTCAGCCCGAATAGAGCTGCCGCCCTGCGTCGCCGCGGCAATATGTGGCGTGCGGGCAGCCTTCATAGGATTTCCGGCCATGCCGGAAAGTTCCCACAAAGGTTACCGCAAGCTGGCAAGTGGCATGGAAATTGGCCACCCGGGGCTGCTATAAAGGCAACCCGGCCTGGTTTAACGATAGTTTCACAATGCCATCGGCGCGTGACTATTGTGCCGCGCCCCTTCCGTAGATTACTAGTGTCCCGACATGAGCCAACAATTCCAACATGATGTCCTGGTGATCGGCAGCGGTGCCGCCGGTCTCAGCCTGGCACTGAACCTTCCCAGCCACCTGCGCGTCGCCGTGCTCAGCAAGGGCGACCTGTCAAATGGCTCGACGTTCTGGGCCCAAGGTGGCGTCGCCGCGGTGCTGGACGACACCGACACCGTCCAGTCGCATGTCGAGGATACCCTCAATGCCGGCGGCGGTCTGTGCCATGAAGACGCTGTGCGCTTCACCGTCGAGCACAGCCGCGAAGCCATCCAATGGCTGATCGAGCAAGGCGTGCCCTTTACCCGGGACGAGCAGCACGGCGTCGACGATGGGGGCTTCGAGTTCCACCTGACCCGCGAAGGCGGCCACAGTCATCGGCGCATCATCCACGCCGCCGATGCCACCGGCGCCGCGATCTTCACCACCCTGCTGGCCCAGGCCCGAAAACGCCCGAATATCGAGTTGCTGGAGCAGCGCGTGGCGGTCGACCTGATTACCGAGCGCCGCCTGGGCCTGCCCGGCGAGCGCTGCCTGGGTGCGTATGTGCTTAACCGCAACAGCGGCGAAGTGGACACCTTTGGTGCGCGCTTCACCGTGCTGGCCACCGGTGGCGCGGCCAAGGTCTACCTGTATACCAGCAACCCGGACGGCGCCTGCGGTGACGGTATCGCCATGGCCTGGCGGGCCGGCTGCCGGGTGGCCAACCTTGAATTCAACCAGTTCCACCCGACCTGCCTGTACCACCCCCAGGCCAAGAGTTTTTTGGTCACCGAAGCCCTGCGCGGCGAAGGCGCCCTGTTGCGCCTGCCCAACGGCGAGCGGTTCATGCCGCGTTTCGACCCACGCGAAGAACTGGCCCCTCGCGACATCGTGGCCCGCGCCATCGACCACGAGATGAAGCGCCTGGGCGTGGACTGCGTGTACCTGGACATCACCCACAAGCCGGCCGAGTTCATCAAGGGCCACTTCCCCACCGTGTACGAGCGCTGCCTGACGTTCGGCATCGACATCACCCGCCAGCCGATCCCTGTGGTACCGGCGGCCCACTATACGTGCGGCGGGGTGGTGGTCGACGACCGCGGCCATACCGACGTGCCGGGGCTGTATGCCATCGGCGAGACCAGCTTCACCGGTTTGCATGGCGCCAACCGGATGGCCAGCAATTCGCTGCTCGAGTGCTTCGTCTACGGCCGCGCGGCTGCCGCAGACATCCAGGCGCACCTGGACCAGATCGAAATGCCCAAAGCCCTGCCCGGCTGGGATGCAAGCCAGGTCACCGACTCGGACGAGGACGTGATCATCGCGCACAACTGGGACGAGCTGCGCCGCTTCATGTGGGACTATGTCGGCATCGTGCGCACCAGCAAACGCCTGCAGCGTGCCGAACACCGCGTCCGCCTGCTGCTTGATGAAATCGACGAGTTCTACAGCAACTACAAGGTCAGCCGCGACCTGATCGAGTTGCGCAACCTGGCCCAGGTGGCGGAGCTGATGATTCGTTCGGCGATGCAGCGCAAGGAAAGCCGTGGTTTGCATTACACGCTGGATTATCCAGGGATGCTGGACGAGGCGAAGGACACCATCCTCAGCCCGTTCTGAAAACCATGCCGGCCTTTTCGCGGGTAACCCTGCGAAAAGGCCTGCGTCGTTTCGATCTATACCTGGCTTGCCTGCCCCCACCTGCGCCGGCTGAATCTCAGCCGTACCCGCAACCGCCGGTGCTCATCAGCCCCCAGCGCATCCGGCGGTATGCATTGACTTTCCCCCAACCAGCCCCCCTCCCGCACAAAGCGCAGCACCACCAGCCCCGGCACCGCCACGCTATCGCGGCACAAGCGCACCGGCTGCCAGCCTCGGGCACGGCTCAGTACCTGCCAGCCACGCGCATCACGGCGCACGCCCACAACGGCATGATCATGCGTCAACAGAATACGTCGGGGGATGGCCCAACTGGCGTGGGCAATGCAGGCGGCAGCAACAGCAAGGGACAGCCACCAGGGCAACGCACTCACCCACACGGTAAGCAGCGCCAGCACCTGGCAACTCAGGTAGGCCGTCAGCAGCAGGCGCGAGCCCTGCCAACGGCTCTGGAAAAACTCACTTGGGCTGGACACGGTCCAGGATGATGCGGACCATGCGCTGCAACTCCGGGTCTTCAGACTCGGTGCGCTCCATGAACCAGCCGAACATGTCCTGATCCTCGCAGCTCAACAGGCGCACATAGAGCTCACGGTCGGCTTCGTTGAGGGTGGCGTAGACTTCCTGGGTGAAAGGCACCAGCAGTACGTCCAGTTCCAGCATGCCGCGACGGCTGTGCCAGAAAAGCCGGTTGAGTTCAGTTTGTTCGACCATGGGGCCCTCCTCGAATGGCCCGCCAGTATACAGCCAGGCGAGCGAAGCGGCACAGGGCGTTGGTCTAGTCACCTACCTATTTTGTTACTGGCGTTCTATGATGGCCGCCAGTCTTTAAGCCACCGCGATGACCCATGGCCGATTCCGCTTTCTTCAGCCCTCTGTCCCACGAGGGCATCCTCGCCGTCCGCGGCTCCGACGCAGGCAAGTTCCTGCAGGGCCAGCTGACCTGCAACATCAACTACCTCAGCCAGGAACATGCCAGCCTCGGCGCCCGCTGCATGGTCAAGGGGCGCATGCAGTCGAGTTTTCGCATCGTGCCGGAAGGCAACGGCTACCTGCTGGCCATGGCCAGCGAACTGCTCGACGCGCAGTTGGCCGACCTGAAGAAGTATGCCGTGTTCTCCAAAGCCACCCTCAGCGACGAAAGCGCCGCCTGGGCACGCTTTGGCCTGCAGGGCGGCGATGCAGCGCTGCTGGCACTGGGTGTGACGCCACCCACCGAGGCGGGCGCAACCGTGCGCCACGCGGGCCTGATCGCCATTGCCGTGTCGGCGGGCCGGGTTGAACTGTGGGCACCGGCCGAGCAATCCAGCGCAGTGTCCGCAACACTTGCCGCCAGCTTGCCCGAAGGCAGCCTCAATGATTGGCTGCTGGGCCAGGTTCGCGCCGGCATCGGCCAGGTCATGGGCCCTACCCGTGAACTGTTCATCCCGCAGATGATCAACCTGCAGGCCGTCGACGGTGTCAGCTTCAAGAAGGGCTGCTACACCGGCCAGGAAATCGTCGCCCGCATGCAGTACCTGGGCAAGCTCAAGCGCCGTCAGTACCGCCTGGCGCTCGACCAGCAGGCCATCCCCGCGCCCGGTGCCGAGATCTTCTCGCCAACCCATGGCTCGTCGGTCGGTGAAGTGGTGATTGCTGCCAGCACCGGTGTAGGTTGTGAGTTGCTCGCGGTGCTCAGCGCCGATGCGGTGAACGATGACAACCTGCACCTGGGCAGCCTGGAAGGGCCACGCCTGCACGTGCTGAGCCTGCCCTACGAACTGGACCGCGACCGGGAAATCCAGCGCTGACCAGCCTGCCCCGTCCGCGTGACGGGGCCGCACCACCACTGCGGTAGAGAAGTCCATGAACAAGCTGGCCGAGATGGTTCAAGCACAACTGCTTGAGGCCATCGAAAAGGATGACCTGGTCCTGCCCACCCTCCCCGAGGTTGCCTTGAGCATCCGCGAGGCGGCCGAGGACAGCGAGATCAGTGTGTCGGCCTTGAGCAAGGTGATCGGCCGCGACGCAGCCCTCTCGGCGCGGCTGATCAAAGTGGTCAACAGCCCACTGCTGCGTGCCGCGGTAGAGGTCACCGACCTGCACACTGCAATCACCCGCCTGGGCATCAACTACAGCTGCAACCTGGCCATCGGCCTGGTGATCGAGCAGATCTTCCATGCCCGCTCGCCAGCCGTTGAGCAAAAACTGCGCGATATCTGGGCAAGCAGCCTGGAAGTTGCAGGTATCAGCTATGAAATAAGCCGCCGCTACACCCACCTGAAACCAGACCAGGCCACCCTCGGCGGGCTGGTCAACCAGATCGGTGCGCTGCCGGTACTGATTTACGCCGAGGAACACAACGAGCTGCTCTCCGACCCGGTCTGCCTGCATTACGTGATCGAGCAGATCCAGCCGGCGCTGGGCGACAAGATCCTCAAGGCATGGGAGTTTCCCGAGCAGTTGGTCAACCTGCCAAGCCAGGTTCAGGACCTTGACCGGCAGACCGACAAGGTCGATTACATCGACGTCGTGCAGATCGCCCGTTGCATCAGCCAGCGGGGGCGCAGCCGGCCGTTGGCGGCACTGCCGGCGTACCGCCACCTGGGGCTGCCGTTCGGCACCGAGCTTGAGGTGGAAGAGTTGCTTGAGGCGCGGAGCCTGTTGCGCTGATGGCGCCGGGGCCTCCTTGAGGCCCAGCGGTTGCAGACTCAATCGGCGATAAAGCTCACGCGCACCCGCAAGCCGCCCTTTTGCCCATCGTGCAGGCTGATCTGCGCCAAGTGCGCGCGGCAGATCTCGCCGACAATGGCCAGCCCAAGCCCACTGCCCTGGGCACTGCGGCGGTAGAAGCGCTCGAACACCCGTTCGCGCTCCTCCTCGGGAATACCCGGGCCATCATCCTCGACTTCCAGCACCGCCGGCGCCACCACCCGCAAGATCACGTTGCCACCGGCCGGGGTATGCGCCAGGGCGTTATCCACCAGGTTGCTCAACAGCTCGTTGAGCAAGGTCGGCTCGCCCTTGAGCCAGACCGGCGCCTCGGCCTCCAGGGCCAGCGCCACCCCGCGTTTGTGGGCCAGCGGCGCCATGGCCATGCCCAGTTCGCGGGCCAGTTGGCTAAGGTCCAGGCGCTGCGCGCCACCTTCGGCAATCGCCCTGGCACCATTCTCGACCCGCGCCAGAGACAACAACTGGTTGGCCAGGTGCGTCAGGCGGTCGGTGCCCTGGGCTGCGGACTCCAGGGTCTGGCGCCACTGCTCGGGCTCGGACGCGCGCAAGCCCAACTCGACCCGTGCCTTGAGCGCCGCCAGGGGGGTACGCAATTCGTGGGCGGCGTCGGCGATGAACTGCGCCTGACGTTCGAACTGGCCGCGCAAGCGCTCGGTGAAATGGTTCAAGGCACGCACCAGCGGGCCAAGTTCGCGCTGCACCTGGACCACAGGCAAGGCCCGCAGGTCGTCGGGCTGACGCTCTTCCACGGCGGTGCGCAGGCGCTCCAGCGGGCGTAGCGCCGCACTGATGGCAAACCACACCATCACCAAGGCGCCCAGCGCCAGCATGCCCAGGCGCAGCAGGGTGTCAGCCATCAACCCCCGCGCCATGCGCACGCGCGCCTCCTCGGTCTCGGCCACGCGAATTTCCGCCATGCCGTTCATGTTCGGCTCGCTGACCGGCTTGAGCAGGCTGACCACACGCACGTCCTGGCCGAGGTAGGTCGCATTGTAGAAACGCGCCAGCGCCGGGTAGTCATCCGTGCGCGGCGTGCCCGGCGGCGGTGCTGGCAAATTCTCGTAGCCGGAAATCAACCGCTGCTTGATGTCCAGTACCTGGTAGTAGATGCGCCCGGCACTGTCGTACGCGAACGTGTCCAGGGCCACGTAGGGCACATCCGCGCTCAACGAGCCATCGCGTTGCGACAAGCCTGCGGCGATGGTCCGCGCCGAGGCCAGCAAGGTCCGGTCGTACGCCGTGTCGGCGGCTTCGCGGCCGTTCCAGTAGGCGCTCAGGCCGCTGGCCAGCATCAGCACCACCAGCAGCAGTGCCAGGTTGCCCAGCAGCCGCCCACGCAGGCTGCCGTTGTCACGCATCGCGATGCTCGAGCAGGTAGCCCAGGCCACGGAAGGTCACGATGGCCACCGGGTGGCCGTCGAGTTTCTTGCGCAGGCGGTGGATATAGATTTCGATGGCATCGGGGCTGGCCTCCTCGTCCAGGCCAAACACCTGGGCGGCCAGTTGCTCCTTGCTCATGACCCGGCCTGGGCGTGCGATCAGCGCTTCAAGCACGCTCTGCTCACGTGAGGTCAGGGTCAGGTTGTCTTCGCCGAGGCTGAAGCGCCGGGTGTCCAGGTCGTACACCAACGGCCCGCAGCGCTGCTGGCGCTCGCCACCGAGCACGCTACGGCGCAGCAAGGCCTTGACCCGTGCTTCCAGCTCGGTCAGTTCGAAGGGCTTGGCGAGGTAATCGTCAGCGCCCAGGTTCAGCCCGTGAACCCGGTCCTTGACGTCACTGCGCGCGGTCAGCATCAGCACCGGCAGGGTCTTGCCGCGCCCGCGCAGGCGCGCCAGCACCTCGAAGCCATCCATGCGCGGCAAGCCGACATCAAGCACGGCAACCGCATATTCCTCACTGGCCAGGGCCAGGTCGGCAGCCACGCCGTCATGCAGTACATCCACGGTCAAGCCGTGGCTTTTCAAGGCCTGGGCCACGCTTTCGGCCAGTTGCAGGTGGTCTTCGACCAACAGCACACGCATCGGTTTCTCCCTGCTCGGGTGGGGCGGTGGCGCGGAGTGTACCGCTGTAGACCCGCCTGTGAAGCCCCTTGTAACAAACCTTTCTCGTTGAAAGGTTAGCGAAAGGTTGGCGACCTAGCATCGCACTACGGTCGCCCCGCGCGCCGAAAAAAGCACCAGCAAGGTGCAACCAATAAGAACAATAAACGGAGCCATCTCGATGCTGTCATCGCAGCCGCAGGCGTTCGCGCCTACCCGTTCCTTTGCCGCACGCCCCTCCGCCATCGCCATCGCCAGCGCCGTTGCCCTTGCCGGTGTCGCACCGCTGAGCCAGGCGGCCTTCTTCGAAGACAGCACGGCGACCTTCGAAACCCGCAACATGTACTTCAACCGCGACTTTCGCGACGGCACCAGCGCGCAGCAATCCAAGCGCGACGAATGGGCCCAGGGCTTCATCCTCAACTTCGAGTCCGGCTACACCGATGGCACCGTGGGCTTTGGCCTGGATGCGCTGGGCATGCTCGGCATCAAGCTCGACTCCAGCCCCGACCGCACCGACACCGGCCTGCTGCCGACCCATGACGACGGCAAGGCTGCCGACGAGTACTCCAAGCTCGGCCTGACCGGCAAGATCAAGGTGTCCAAGACCGAACTGAAAGTCGGCACGCTGATCCCGGAACTGCCAACCCTGCAGCCCAACGACGGGCGCATTCTGCCGCAAACCTTCGAAGGCGGCCTGCTCACCTCGAAAGAAATCAGCCACCTGACCTTCACCGGTGGGCGCCTGGAAAAGGCCAAGGACCGCAACGACACCAACTGGGAAGACCTGGCGCTCAACAACAAGAACGGCCGCTTCGGTGGCACCTTCTCGGCCGACAACCTGGACCTTGCAGGCCTGGATTACCAGTTCACCGATCGCATTACTGGTAGCTACCACTTCGCCCAGCTCGACGACATCTACCGCCAGCACTTCCTGGGCATGGTCGCCACCCAGCCGTGGGGCCCAGGTACCTTCGGCGCCGACCTGCGCCTGGCGGTGAGTGATGACCAAGGCCAGGCCAAGGCCGGCAATATCGACAACACCACCGTCAACGGCATGCTCAGCTACGCCCTGGGCGGGCACAAGGTCAGCGCCGCCTACCAGCACCTGTCCGGTGACAGCGCCTTCCCCTACATCGACGGCGCCGACCCGTACCTGGTCAACTTCGTGCAGATCAACGATTTCGCCGGGGCCGACGAGCATTCCTGGCAGATGCGCTACGACTACAACTTCGCCGCCCTGGGCATCCCCGGCCTGACCTTCATGACCCGTTACATCAGCGGCGACAACGTCAGCCGCGCCGATGGCAGCGAGGGCAAGGAGTGGGAGCGCAACACCGAGTTCAAGTACGTGGTACAAAGCGGCCCGTTGAAAAACGTCGCCGTGCGCTTGCGCAATGCCACCTTCCGCTCGAATTTTGCTCGCGACGCCGACGAAGTGCGGCTGCTGGTGAGCTACAGCGTGGCCCTGTGGTAACCCAATAACAACAACGCTCACGGAGATTGACGATGACCTTTTCACTGCGCCGCCTCGTCCTCGCTACCGGCTGCCTGCTGCTGGCCGGCAATGCCCTCGCCGCCGAACCGAAACGCCCCGAATGCATCGCCCCCGCCTCGCCGGGTGGTGGCTTCGACCTGACCTGCAAGCTGGTGCAAAGCGCGCTGGTGCAGGAGAAAATCCTCAGCAAGCCCATGCGCGTCACCTACATGCCCGGCGGTGTCGGGGCTGTGGCCTACAACGCCGTGGTGGCCCAGCGCCCAGGTGATGCCGGCACCCTGGTGGCCTGGTCGAGCGGCTCGCTGTTGAACCTGGCCCAGGGCAAGTTCGGCCGCTTCGACGAGAGCGCGGTGAAATGGCTGGCAGCGGTCGGCACCAGCTACGGGGCCATCGCCGTGAAAAGCGATTCGCCCTACAAGACCCTCGACGACCTGGTCGCCGCGCTGAAAAAAGACCCGGGCAAGGTGGTGATCGGCTCTGGCGGCACCGTCGGCAGCCAGGACTGGATGCAGACCGCACTGATCGCCAAGGCCGCCGGTATCAACCCGCGTGACCTGCGCTACGTGGCCCTGGAAGGCGGCGGCGAAATTGCCACCGCGCTGCTGGGCGGGCATATCCAGGTGGGCTCCACCGACATCTCCGACTCCATGCCGCACATCCAGAGCGGCAACATGCGCATCCTCGCGGTGTTCTCCGAGAACCGCCTGGACGAGCCGGAGATGAAAGACATCCCCACCGCCAAGGAGCAGGGCTACGACATCGTCTGGCCGGTAGTACGCGGCTTCTACCTCGGGCCGAAGGTGAGCGACGAAGATTACGCCTGGTGGAAAGCCTCGTTCGACAAGATGCTGGCCTCCGAAGACTTCGCCACGTTGCGTGACCAGCGCGAGCTGTTCCCGTTCGCCATGACCGGTGAAGAGCTGGACGGCTATGTGAAGAAGCAGGTGGCTGACTACAAGGCACTGGCCAAGGAATTCGGCCTGATCCAGTAAGGCCTAACGACCTGTCACCGCCCTTGTGGGAGCGGGCTTGCCCCGCGAAGCCAGCACCGCGATGCATGGCACCGGCTTTGCCGGTGTTCGCGGGGCAAGCCCGATCCCACGAGGGCCGCGCTGTTCACAATAAAAACGAGGATTCCCCGATGATCCTGCAACGTCTCTTCGCCCTGGCCTTGCTGGCCGTCTGCGCCGCCCTGGCCGTGATGGCCTGGCCGTACCAGGCTGCGTTTTCCTACGAGCCGGTTGGCCCGCGCGCCTACCCGCTGTTGATGCTCGGCCTGATGGGCCTGGGCCTGCTGTACCTGGTGATCCGCCCCACGCCGATCGTGCGCAAGGACGACGAACCCGAACTGGACCGCGAAACCCTGATCAAGATCGCCGCCTGTGTCGGCCTGCTGGTCGTCTTCGCTGCCACCTTCGAAGCCCTGGGCTTCATCCTCAGCGCGATCCTGGTCGGCCTGCCGATGGCCCGGCTGTACGGCGGGCGCTGGTTGCACAGCGCCATCGTAGTGGTCGGCATGAGCCTGTTCCTCTACTGGCTGTTCGACCGCGTCATGGACGTGCCCCTGCCCCTTGGCCTGCTGAGCGTACTGGAGAACTGACACATGGATACCTTGAGCTATCTGGGCCAGGGCTTTGGCGTCGCCCTGAGCCCGTACAACCTGGTCACCGCCCTCTGTGGCACCCTGATCGGCACCGTGGTCGGACTGTTGCCGGGCCTGGGCCCGATCAACGGCGTGGCGCTGCTGATCCCCATCGCTTTTGCCCTGGGCCTGCCCCCTGAGTCGGCACTGATCCTGCTGGCCGCGGTTTACCTGGGCTGTGAATACGGCGGGCGCATCAGCTCGATCCTGCTGAACATCCCGGGCGAAGCTTCGACCGTGATGACCACCCTCGACGGCTACCCGATGGCCCGTCAGGGCCTGGCCGGCGTGGCGCTGTCGCTGTCTGCCTGGAGTTCGTTCATCGGCGCCTTCATCGCCACCTGCGGCATGGTGCTGTTCGCCCCGCTGTTGGCGAAATGGGCCATCGCCTTCGGCCCGGCGGAGTACTTCGTGCTGATGGTGTTCGCCATCGTCGCCCTGGGCGGCATGGCCGGCGACAAGCCATTGAAAACCTTCATCGCCGCACTGATCGGCCTGTTCCTGTCGGCAGTCGGCATCGATGCCAACAGCGGCGTGTACCGCTTCACCGGTGACAGCGTGCACCTGGCAGACGGCATCCAGTTCGTGGTGCTGGTGCTGGGGCTGTTCTCGGTCAGCGAAATCCTCCTGCTGCTGGAAAAGACCCACCATGGCCACCAGGCAGTCAAGGCCACCGGGCGCATGCTGTTCAACTTCAAGGAAGCCGCCTCGGTGTTCGTAATCAACATCCGCTGCGGCCTGCTCGGCTTCATCATGGGCGTGCTGCCGGGCGCTGGCGCCACCCTGGCCAGTGCCGTGGCCTACATGACCGAGAAGCGTATCGCCGGCGAAAGCGGCACGTTCGGCAAGGGCGATGCCCGCGGCCTGGCCGCCCCGGAAACCGCCATCGGTGCGTCCTGCTGCGGCGCCCTGGTACCGATGCTGACCCTGGGTGTGCCAGGCTCAGGTACCACGGCAGTGATGATCGGTGCACTGACCCTGTACAACATCACCCCCGGCCCACTGCTGTTCGAGCAGCAGCCCGACATCGTCTGGGGCCTGATCGCCTCGTTGTTCATCGCCAACATCATGCTGGTGATCCTCAACATCCCGATGATCCGCATCTTCACCCGCATCCTTGCGGTACCGAACTGGGCGCTGGTGCCGGTCATCGCGATCATCACCGCGATCGGCGTGTACGCCGTGCATGCCACCACCTTCGACCTGTTCCTGATGGTCGGCATCGGCATCATGGGCTATATCCTGCGTAAGCTGGACTTCCCGCTGTCGCCGATCCTGCTCGGTTTCATCCTCGGCGGGCTGATGGAACAGAACCTGCGACGTGCGCTGTCGATCTCCAACGGTGAGCTGGGCATCCTCTGGTCGAGCCCGATCAGCCTGGGTGTCTGGGTATTGGTGGGCTGCATGCTCTGCCTGCCGCTGCTGCGTATCTGGCGCAAGCGCAGCCAGCAACGCCGGGCCATGGCTGATGCCTGATCGGTCGTTGCCGCTGTACTGGGCTACCGGGCTGGTCGGCCTTGCTGGCGGGTATCTCGCCAGCCGGGTCGGCTGGCCTTTGCCCTGGATGGTCGGCTCGTTGCTGGCGATCATCCTGGTGCGCTGCCTGACGCCCTGGCAACTTTCGGAAATCCCCCATGGCCGCAAATGCGGGCAATGGATCATCGGCATCGGCATCGGCCTGCACTTCACCCCGGCGGTTATCGAGCAGGTGGCCAGCCACTTTGCGCTGATCTTCTTTGGCGCGCTGTTCACTACCCTGTCCAGCGTCATCAGCGTGTGGTTGCTGCGCCGCACCGGCGAGGACCGCGCGACCGCCTTCTTCGCCAGCATGCCGGGTGGGTCGGGGGAGATGGTCAACCTGGGGGCGCGCAACGGCGCAGTGCTCAGCCAGGTCGCCGCAGCGCAGAGCTTGCGGGTGCTGGCAGTGGTGCTGTGCGTGCCCGCGCTGTTCAAGTTGCTGCTGGGTGACGGGGTGGCGCTGAACCACGCGGGCAGCGTCAGCTGGGGCTGGCTGGCGTTGATCGCACCGCTGGGCATTGCCGTGGCGCTGCTCTGGCAACGCCTGCGCCAGCCCAACCCCTGGCTGTTCGGCCCCTTGCTGGTGGCGGCCACGGTAAGCCTTGCCGGCAACCTGCAGATCGCCCTGCCCGAGGGTGCCAGCCAAGTCGGCCAGTGGTTGATCGGCAGCGGGCTGGCATGTCACTTCAACCGTGCGTTCTTCCGCCGGGCACCGTCGTTCCTGGGGCGTACCCTGGTGGCCACGGCCTTGTGCATGCTGATCGCCGCCAGTGCCGCCTGGGCATTGAGCGTGATGACCGCACTGGACCTGCGCTCGTTGACGCTGGGGATGATGCCGGGCGGGATTGCCGAGATGAGCCTGACAGCCGAAACCCTGCAGTTGTCGGTGCCGCTGGTGACGGCGTTGCAGGTGATGCGCTTGCTGTTCGTGCTGTTTCTGGCAGAGCCGTTGTTCCGGCTCTGGAATGCTGGGCAAAGCTGAAATACGCATCAACCCGCGAGGGAGGTGATGCGGTCTGTCACAGCGGCGGCAAGGCCCAGTTGATCGGTGCCAACCCGCGCTGTTCAAGGAAGCCATTGGCCCGGCTGAAATGCCCGCAGCCGAGGAACCCACGGTACGCCGACAACGGCGACGGATGCACCGACTTGAGCACCAGGTGCTTGGTGCCGTCGATCAGCTTCTGCTTGCCCTGGGCATGCGCGCCCCACAGCAGGAACACCACGTTCGGGCACTGCTCGCTGACCACCTGTATGACGCGGTCGGTAAAGAACTCCCAGCCTTTCTTGGCATGCGAAGCCGCATTGGCACGCTCCACGGTCATGGTCGTGTTGAGCAGCAGCACGCCCTGCTCGGCCCAGCTCTGCAAATAGCCGTGGCTGGCGATCGGGATGTTCAGGTCGCGTTGCAGCTCCTTGTAGATATTAACCAGCGACGGCGGCGTGGCAATGCCGGGCTGCACCGAGAAGCACAGGCCATGGGCCTGCCCGGGGCCGTGATAAGGGTCCTGGCCGAGGATCACCACCTTGACCTGCGGCAGCGGCGTCGAATTGAGCGCATTGAAGATCAGCGGGCCCGGTGGGTAGATTTCCTTGCCGGCCGCGTGCTCCTGACGCAGGAATTCACGCAGCTGATGCATGTAGGGCTGGTCGAATTCGTCGCGCAATGCGGCTTTCCAGCTGGGTTCGAGTTTGATGCGATCGTCGTCAGTCATGGGGCCATCCGTAAACAATGGCGCGACACTAGGTAAGCCACTCCCGCTTGTCAAACGATCCGACCGACGACCGGCATGATCGCCCAGGCAGGCCATACTTGAGCCATGACCTGCGAGAGGTAGTCCATGTCCATTCATTGCGAGGTACTGACCGGTGCCGATGGCGCCGGCATCGGCATCGCCACCCTGGATGCACCCAAAGCGCTGAATGCGCTGAACCTGCGGATGATCGAAGTGCTCGGCGAACAACTGCACGCCTGGGCCCGCGACCCCGAAATCGTCTGCGTGCTGTTGCGCGGCAACGGCACCAAGGCGTTCTGCGCGGGGGGCGATGTGCGTGCGCTGGCCCAGGCCTGCCGGGCACACCCGGGCAGCGTGCCGCCGTTGGCCGCCGCCTTCTTCGCCGCAGAATACCGCCTCGATTTCGCCCTGCACACGTACCCCAAACCCTTGCTGTGCTGGGGGCATGGGCATGTGCTGGGCGGGGGCATGGGCTTGTTGCAAGGCGCCAGCGTGCGCATCGTCACCCCCAGTAGCCGCCTGGCCATGCCAGAGATCAGCATTGGTTTGTACCCCGACGTCGGCGCCAGTTGGTTCCTGGCCCGCCTGCCAGGCAAGCTCGGGTTGTTTCTGGGGCTCACCGGCGCCCCGATCAACGCCCATGATGCCCTCGACCTGGGCCTGGCCGACCGGTTCCTGGGTGAGTACCAGCAAGAGGCGTTGATCGAAGAGTTGCTGCAACTGAACTGGCAGGAACAGACCGCCCTGCAATTGAACAGCCTGCTCAAGGCCGAACAGCACCGCGCCTGCGCCGAGCTGCCCGAAGCGCAGTGGCTGCCCCGCCGCGACGAGATCAATCGGTTGCTCGACGTTGCCGACCCAGCCGCCGCGTGGCGGGCACTGGAGGGCCTGAAATACCATGATGACCCGCTGCTGGCCGAAGCCGGCAAACGGCTGCACGAAGGCTGCCCGCTGACGGCGCACCTGGTCTGGGAACAGATTCGCCGGGCGCGGCACCTGTCGCTGGCGCAGGTCTTCCAGATGGAATACAGCATGAGCCTGAACTGCTGCCGACACCCGGACTTCAGCGAAGGGGTGCGCGCACGCCTGCTGGACAAAGACAATCAGCCGCGCTGGCACTGGCCGGATGTAGCCCAGGTACCGGCGGCGGTGGTCGAGGCGCACTTTGCCAAGGTCTGGGAAGGGCGCCACCCGTTGGCGGATCTCGCTGATCAGGTATGACCGGGTCGTGGAAAGGGGCGCAAAGCGCCCCCCATTGCATCACCGCTGCCAGTTGCGGCCCTGCCCCCGGCCGCCCTCCGGCCTGCGGTCACGATCCCCACGCCCATTGGAGTGCCAGCGATCGTTCTGGTAACGCTGGCTGCCATCGCGATAGTCGTGACGATCGCGGTCGCGCCCATAGTCATAGCGCTGGCGATTGCCATAGTCATACCGCGGGTTACCGTGCCACTGGTTCATCCCTGGCTGGGGGTGTGGCCTGTATTGCGGCACCGGCGCCGGGCGGTAGTAGCGCGGTGCTGGCTGGTAGTAGTAGCGCGGTTGCGGCGCCACATAGTAGCGGTCGTGGCGGTAATACCCCGGCGACACGTAGCGGTCGCTGGTGTAGTAATCGGAACGGTAGTAGCCCCCGCCACCGTAGTAAGGGGCGCAGGCGGACGTCATCAGACCCAGCAGGGCGATCAACAGAATTCGATAGGACATGGCGGCCTCCTGGACCGCTGGAGTGCCCGCACAGCGGCGCTGGCGAGCATCGATGCGTAAGGCGTTCATCGATACTGAATAAGACCGCCAGACCCGGGTGCAGTGCCATTTTTGCAATAATTTGAAACAGCTCGGATAACCCTGCAAAAACTTGCAGTCATTTGCCGGCCATCTCACTAGAATGAGCGCCTTGGCACACATCACGGGAAGATCATGCCTGTACGTTCCGCTCTGTTTTCGCAGCGCTCGCTGATCATTACCCTGCTGATGTTGCTGGCCAGCGGCTTCCTCGCCACCTCACTGCTCAGCTACTTCGCCTCGCGCAGCGCCATCCGCGATGGCATCGTCAATACCGAACTGCCACTGACCTCCGACACGGTCTATTCGGAAATCCAGAAAGACCTGATCCGCCCCGTGCTGATCGCCTCGATGATGGCCCAGGACACCTTCCTGCGGGACTGGGTGCTGTCCGGTGAGCAGGACACCCAGCGCATCACCCGCTACCTGGGCGAGATCATGGGCAAGCAGGACACCTTCACCTCGTTTTTCGTCTCTGAACGCAGCCTCACCTACTATCAGGCCAAGGGTGTGCTCAAGCAGATCAAGCCAGGCAGCTGGCGCGATGCCTGGTACTTCCGCCTGCGCGACCTCAAGGCACCCTACGAGATCAACGTCGACCTGGACATGGCCAACCAGGACAGCCTGACGGTATTCATCAACTACCAGGTGCTGGATTACCAACAGCGCTTTATCGGCGCCGCCGGCGTAGGCCTGAGCGTGTCGTCGGTGGTCAAGCTGATCGACCAGTACCAGCGGCGCTACCAGCGCTCGGTGCTGTTCACCGACGCCAAGGGCAAGGTCCTGCTGACCGGCTCCGACGGTGGCCCGCATGGCCTGCGGGTCGGCCAGCCGCTGAGCGACAACCCCGAACTGAGCGACCTGCTGGCCCAGCAACCGATACCCGGTGAAGGCAGCCACGAATACCGCGACAGCGACAACCACAGCCACTTCCTGAATGTGCGCCACCTTCCCGAGCTGGACTGGTACCTGCTGGTGGACAAGCGCGAGACCGGTGCTCTGGACCGCATCCGCCACTCGCTGTACCTGAACCTGGCGATCTGCGCGATGATCACCCTGGTGGTGCTGGCGCTGGTGCATGCCATGGTCAAGCGCCACCAGGCCAGCACCGAGGCGCTGGCCACCCTCGACAGCCTTACCGGCCTGCCCAACCGGCGCAGCTTCGACCTGCTGGCCGCCCAGGCCTTGCATGAAGCCCAGCGTGACAGCGGCCCACTGGTGGCGCTGTTGATCGACCTTGACCACTTCAAGGCCCTCAACGACACCCACGGCCACCTGGCAGGCGACGAAGTGCTGCGCCAGTTCGCCAATGTGCTGCAGGGCAGCCTGCGCCAGTCGGATATACTGTGCCGGTGGGGCGGTGAGGAGTTCATCGTGCTGCTGCGTGAAGCACAAGGCCGGCAAGCCATCGAAGTGGCGGAGAAAATCCGTCGCCGCACCGAGCAACTGACCTTCAGCTATGACGACCAACCCTTGCGCCTGACCACCAGCATCGGCCTTAGCAGCCTGCAGCCGGGTGATACCTTGCATGCCCTGCTGACCCGCGCCGACCGCGCGCTCTATCGTGCCAAGCAGGCCGGCCGCAACCGCGTCTGCAGTGAAGCCCCCGGACCCAGCCATGAATGACAGCCAGCACTGCCCCGCCTGCGGCGCCCTCAACCAGTGCAGCCTCGCCGACCCCCGCAGCGCCACCCAGGCCTGTTGGTGCTACAGCGTGACCATCGACCCCGCCGTGCTCCAGGCCCTGCCCGCCGAATTAAGGGACAAGGCCTGCCTGTGCCCACGCTGTGCAGCAGTCGAAACGCAACTGCAGGCAGCAGCGCCCGGCACAAAGCGCTAGACTGCGCGCCCGCTTCTTCTGCCCTGTTCGCCATGCGCCTTGACCGTTTCCTTGCCAACCTGCCCTGTTACAACCGCCAGCAAGTTCGCCTGCTGCTGGTGCAGCGCCGTGTGCGGGTCGATGGCATCGTCGCGGCCGACCCGTTGACCCCGGTGCGTGAGTTCAGCCGCGTCGAAGTGGATGAGCAACTGCTGCAGGCCGGGCGGCCGGCGCGCTACCTGATGCTCAACAAGCCAGCCGGGTACGTCAGTGCCACGCTCGACCCGCAGCACCGCACGGTGCTTGAGCTACTGCCCGCCGAGATGCGCGAGGACCTGCACATTGCCGGGCGCCTGGACTTCAACACCACCGGCCTGCTGATCCTGACCAACGACGGCCAATGGTCACGGCGCCTGACCCAGCCAACCACCAAGCTGCCCAAGCATTACCTGGTCGAGACCGAGGACGACATTGGCCCGCACTATGCCGCCACGTTCCAGCAAGGCCTGTACTTTGCATTCGAAAACCTCACCACCCTGCCCGCCCAGCTCGACATCCTCGGCCCGCGCCGGGCCCGGCTGGCGATCGTCGAGGGGCGGTACCATCAGGTCAAACGCATGTTCGGCCATTTCGACAACAAGGTGGTGGGGTTGCACCGTGAGAGCATGGGCGCGATTCGCCTGGACCCAGGGTTGGCGCCAGGCGCCTACAGGGCGTTGACCGACGAGGAAGTTGCCGGCGTCTAGGCCTCTGCCTGGTCCAATACGACCGCCCAGCGGTTCAGGTCACATTTTTACCCGAACGGCACTTGCAGGATTCCCAGGCCACTGCTTGAATCCAAATCGTCAGTCTGCATGTGACTCGTGAGTCACGCCCGCAGCCGAAGACACTTTTTGCCGGCCACCCAAGGCCTAGATGCCTTGGGGCACGGCAAATTGCCCGCCAAAAACAATACCGTCGACACGTGTGCCAAGGATCGACACTGGGCCCCCCGTTACTCTTCAAGGCAAATGCCTACCTGTCATAAAGAACGTGCACCCTAGGTGACGCGAATACCCTTTTTGCGCCAGGAGTCGATGACATGAGGCCAGAAATTGCTGTACTTGATATCCAAGGTCAGTATCGGGTTTACACGGAGTTCCATCGCGCGGATGCAGCCGAGAAGACGATCATTTTGATCAACGGCTCGCTGGCCACTACGGCCTCGTTCGCCCAGACGGTGCGTAACCTGCACCCGCAATTCAACGTCGTGCTGTTCGACCAGCCGTACGCCGGCAAGTCCAAGCCGCACAACCGCCAGGAGCGGCTGATTACCAAGGAGGCCGAGGCGCATATCCTTCTTGAGCTGATCGAGCACTTCCAGGCCGACCACGTGATGTCGTTCTCGTGGGGCGGTGCAAGCACGCTGCTGGCGCTGGCGCACCAGCCGCGGCGGGTGAAGAAGGCCGTGGTGAGTTCGTTCTCGCCGGTGATCAATGAACCGATGCGCGACTACCTGGACCGTGGCTGCCAGTACTTGGCCGCCTGTGATCGCTACCAGGTCGGCAACCTGGTCAACGACACCATCGGCAAGCACCTGCCGTCACTGTTCAAGCGCTTCAACTACCGCCACGTCAGCAGCCTGGACAGCCACGAGTACGCGCAGATGCACTTTCACATCAACGAGGTGCTGCAACATGACCTGGAACGGGCATTGAGCAGGGCGCGCAACATCGACATCCCGGTGCTGTTCATCAACGGCGAACGTGACGAATACACCACGGCCGAAGATGCCCGTGAGTTTGGCCGCCATGTAGGCAAGAGCCACTTCAGTGTCATCCGCGATGCCGGGCACTTCCTCGACATGGAGACCAAGGCAGCCTGCGAAGACACCCGCAGCGTACTGCTCGGCTTCCTCAAGCCAACCGAGCGTGAGCCACGTCAACGCTACCAGCACGTACAGGGGCAGCATGCACTGGCCATCTGAGCGCATCGGCGTCCTGTAGTGATTACCCGCAGGCTATGGGCCGCCGACAAGCTTTTTTATAACTTGGGCTTCTAATTCGTGAAGGGTTCTGGTAAAAAGTCGAACGCAGACGCGGGTATAGTTTAGTGGCAAAACGAAAGCTTCCCAAGCTTTAGTTGAGGGTTCGATTCCCTCTACCCGCTCCACCACGCATTCCCGCATGACGTTCCAGCAACGTCATCGCTGTTTAAAGGAGCCTTGGCTCCTTTTTTCGTTTCTGGTCCCCGCCTTTCCATCTCCAAGCCCTTTCCTTGACCTGGCCCATGGCCACTTTGTTGCCGATCCGCTTGAATGCGCGACCGACGAATCCGCTTGCAAGCGAAACGGCTTGAAGCGCATATGCGTCAGGGATTCGTGAAACATTCAGAAAGGACCCCGCATGTTTCTGTCCCGCTGGCTACCTGGCCTCGCCAACCTGCTGCACTACCGCCGCGCGTGGTTCCACGCTGACCTGCAGGCCGGGTTGTCGGTTGCCGCCATCCAGATCCCCATCGCCATCGCCTACGCCCAGATCGTCGGCCTGCCACCGCAATATGGCCTGTATGCGTGCGTACTGCCCATGATGGTGTACGCCCTGATCGGCAGTTCGCGCCAGCTGATGGTCGGCCCGGACGCCGCCACTTGCGCAATGATCGCCGGCGCCGTGGCGCCCCTGGCACTGGGCGACCCACAGCGCATCGCCGAACTGTCGGTGATCGTCACCGTGCTGGTTGGCGTGATGCTGATCGCGGCGGGGCTGGCCCGAGCGGGCTTCATCGCCAGTTTCTTCTCGCGGCCGATCCTGATCGGCTACCTCAACGGCATCGGCCTGAGCCTGATCGCCGAGCAGTTGTCCAAGGTGGTGGGGTTCAAGATCGAGGGCGATGGGTTCATCCTCAGCCTGGTCAACTTCCTGCAGCGCCTGGGCGAGATTCACCTGCCTACCCTGGCCATCGGCCTGTGCGCGCTGGCCCTGCTGATCTGGTTGCCACAGCGCTACCCACGGCTGCCTGCGGCGCTGGTGGCCGTGGCACTGTTCACCGTACTGGTCGGCCTGTTCGGCCTGGACCGCTTGGGTGTCGCCATCCTCGGCCCGGTACCGGCCGGCATGCCGCAACTGGCCTGGCCGCAAAGCAACCTGGCAGAAATGAAGAGCCTGTTGCGCGATGCCTTGGGTATCGCCACCGTCAGTTTCTGCAGCGCGATGCTCACCGCCCGCAGCTTTGCTGCACGCCATGGCTATGCCATCAATGCCAACCATGAGTTCGTGGCGCTGGGCGTAAGCAACCTGGCTGCGGGGATGTCCCAAGGGTTTGCCATCAGTGGCGCCGATTCACGCACCGCAGTCAACGACATGGTCGGCGGCAAGAGCCAACTGGTGGGGATCATCGCCGCGCTGGTGATCGCCCTGATTTTGCTGTTTTTCACCGCCCCCATGGCCTGGATCCCCCAGGCGGCGCTGGGCGCCGTGCTGCTGATGGCAGGCTGGGGGCTGATCGACATCAAGTCGCTGAAGACCATAAGGCGCCTGAGCCGCTTCGAGTTCTGGCTGTGCCTGCTGACCACGGTTGGCGTACTGGGCCTGGGCGTGCTGCCGGGTATCGTATTTGCCGTGACCCTGGCGATCCTGCGCTTGCTGTACAGCATCTACCAACCCACCGACGCGGTGCTGGGCTGGCTGCCAGGCACCGAGGGCCAGGTCGACATCCGCAAGTTCAAGGACGCCCGCACCGTGCCGGGCCTGGTGGTGTACCGCTTCGACGACGCGATCCTGTTCTTCAACGCCGACTACTTCAAGATGCGCCTGCTGGAAGCCGTGCAGAGCCAGGCCCAGCCCAAGGCCGTGCTGTTCGATGCCGAAGCGGTGACCAGCATCGACGTCAGCGGCATCGCCGCACTGCGCGAGGTGCGCGACACCCTGGCCGCCCAAGGCATCTTCTTCGCCATCGCCCGCGCCCGTGGCACCTTCCTGCGCATGCTGGTGCGCTCAGGGATGGCCCGGGAGATGGAGGACAAACTGCTGTTCGGCTCGGTACGGGCCGGGATCCGCGCTTACCGGGTATGGCGCAACAGGAGCCGTGCGCCAGCGGCTGAATAAAGGAAGGAGGTCATTGAACGCCACGGCGTTAATATGAATCAATATCATTATCATGCAAACCTTCTGGCCATCGCCAGCCTCAATCACCAGGGGCTTGCCTGGCATGTTAAAGTCGCCCCCGTTTCCCGCGCCGCCCAACGGACCCCGCATGCCCGCACCTGACACTCACCTCGCCACCTGGCCAGCACTCGACCAACGCCACCCTTGCGACGCCCTGCTGCTGGGCAACGGCGCCAGCCGCGCACTGTGGAAGCCGTTTGGCTATTTCTCGCTGTTCGAAGAAGCGCAACGTGCGGGCCGTAAGAAGGGTTTGGCGATCAGTGACCAGGCCCTGTTCAAGTCGCTTTCCACGGAACTGTTCGAGCCGGTGCTCAGCGCGCTGAACACCACCGTACGGGCCAATGCCGCCCTGGCCATCAACTCCACCGCGCCGCTGAACCGCTATTACTCGATCAAGGAAGCGCTGATCCATGCTGTGCGCACGCTGCACCTGCCCTGGCCGCTGATGCCGGCCACCACGCTGGCCACGCTGAACCAGGCCCTGCGCGGCTATCGCAACATCTACACCAGCAACTACGACCTGATCCTGCCATGGGCCGTGCAGCACGCCCCGCAAGGTTTTGCCGAGCTGTTCGATGAGCAGGGTTTTTTCGACGTACGCCGCACCCGCAGCGAAGGCACCCGCGTACTGCACCTGCATGGCGGCCTGCACCTGCTGAAGCTGCCGGATGGCACTACCCGCCAGCGCAGCGCCGAAAGCGCCGAACTGCTCGATGGCTTTGCCGTGAACATTCCGGGTGAAGTGCCGTTGTTCGTCAACGAAGACCGCAGCGACGAGAAGCTTCGCGCTATTCGTCACTCGGACTACCTGAACTGGTGCCTGGGGCAACTCGCGCAGGAAAGCCAGGGGCTGTGCCTGTTCGGGCAGCATCTGGACAACAGTGACCAGCACTTGGTCGAGGCTGTTCGCCAAGCTCGCCCCCGCCATTTGTCGATTGCCATCCGGCCGTTGGGGGAGGCTTCGGTGATCAATCAGCAGCAGCACTACATTGATCGGTTCGGGGATCTGCCGGCGACTGCGCTGCACTTTTTCGATGCGAGCACGCATCCGTTGGGGTTGGCGGAACTGGCGATCGAGGTGCCGACTGCTCGCCGTTGAGGCGGGTGTTTGTTCGCCATCACATTTTTAGCGCCTTTGAGACCGAGCGCCGCCCGCGCGGCGCATCGCGACGCAAGGCCGCTCCTACATTTGTTTCGGGCCAGTGAGGCCAGTGGCATTTGCGCGCGACCGCCTTGTTTGTACGACGCGATATTGAGGCGGGCACCAAGGGGCCGCGCGCCAATCCCTCAGGAATAATTGGCCCGAAACAGATGTAGGAGCGGCCTTGCGTCGCGATGCGCCGCGCGGGCGGCGCTCGATCTTATAGGCGCTGAACCTCCCAAGGCATGCCCGGCGGCGCTCGATCTCATAGGCGCTAAACCTCCCAAGGCATGCCCGGCGGCGCTCGATCTCACAGGCACTGCATCAATCAAGGCATGCGCGCAAAACCCCACCCCTCAACCCGCAATCAACCCATCCCCGCGCAACAGTGTCTCCAGGCAATGCTCCTGCACCCCATAAAACGCCTTGAGCTGCGCAATCTTCTCCAGCAGCGCCCCGTTATCCACCGCCTGCCTGCGCTTGACCGCCAGAATCATCTTGTTCTTGTTGGTGTGCTCCAGCGAGATGAACTCGAACACCTTGGTCTCATAACCACAGGCTTCCAGGTACAGCGCGCGCAGGCTGTCGGTGAGCATCTCGGCCTGCTGCCCCAGGTGCAGGCCGTACTGCAGCATCGGCTGCAGCAACCCCGGGCTGTGCAACTGCGGGCGGATCTGTTTGTGACAGCACGGCGAACACATGATGATCGCGGCGTTGCAACGGATGCCGGTGTGGATGGCGTAGTCGGTGGCGATGTCGCAGGCGTGCAAGGCGATCATCACCTCGATCGCTTCGGGCACCACGCTGCGCACATCACCGCACTGGAACTCAAGGCCAGGGTGCTCAAGCCGCGCAGCGGCGGCGTTGCACAGGTCGACCATTTCCTGGCGCAGCTCGACACCCGTCACCTGGGCTTCGCGGCCCAGGGTATTGCGCAAGTAGTCGTGCATGGCAAAGGTCAGGTAGCCCTTGCCCGAGCCGAAGTCGGCCACCCGCAGGGCCTGTTCGGCTGGCACCGGCGCGCTGGCCAGGGCGTGCTCGAACACCTCGATGAACTTGTTGATCTGCTTCCACTTGCGCGACATCGACGGGATCAACGCCCCTTGTGCATCGGTCACACCCAGGTCACGCAGGAATGGCCGCGACAATTCCAGGTAGCGCTTCTTCTCGCGGTCATGGGCACTGCTCGCTGCCGCTTCACGCGGGGCCTGGGCGCCGTGGCGCTGGAGCATGGGCTTGCCCTTCTTGCTGAACGTCAACTGCACTTCGCCGTCGGCATCGAACAGGTGGGCATTGCGAAAACTCTCAGGCAGCAATTCAGCCACCAGCACTTCGGCCTGCTCCAGCGGCAGGTTGCGGGTGATGTCCCGGGTCTGGTGGCGATACACCAGCGACAGGCAGGGCTGGCCCTTGACCTGCAACGGTTTGGCGATGATCCGCTGCAAGGTCGAGTCGGCACCGACGTGGCGCGCCAGCACCAGTTTGACCAAGGTATTGCCGTGCAGGGCGGTGCTCAACAGCGCGAGGAACTGGGCACGCGCATCTGGCGCGGTTGAAGCAGAAGAACTGGCGGACATGAAAAACGGTGCCTCGGGTAGCAGGGGGCGCGTTGCGCAATGCCCCGTATTCTACAGGTGTGGCGGCGAGCTTGCCGCCCCCTCACTCGCCAGCCGCGTTCAGTCCAGAATGACCAGGCGATTAGGCAGCTCGTTGCGCGTATGGGTGGGGGGTACATGCTGGCTGAGTGCCTCGCCACAGGCCTCGATGCATTCGACAAACCCCTGCACGGTCCGACCCTGGCGGACCTGTTCGGCAAAACGGCCGACGATGGCCGCGCGGGCGCTGGCATCGAGGTAACGCTCGACCCCTTGGTCGACCAGGATCTCCACATGCCGCTCCGCCTCGCTGACGAAAATCAGCACCCCCGTGGCAGCCGTGGTGCGCTGCAGGTTCTGCTCGCGAAACTGCTGACGGGCCAGGCTCGACGCACGCCAGCGGCGCAAGGCACGGGGGATCAACCAGCCGGCCAGGCGCGGGTTGCGCAACAGCAGGCACAAACCGATGAACACCAGCACATTGGCCACCAGCAGGCCACGCATACCGGGCCAGCCAAGCACTAACTGCAGCAGGCCAGGCACGGCCAAGGCCAGCACGGCAGCCCAGAACAGCGGCAGGTAGGCGTAATCGTCGGCACGCCTGGCCAGCACCGTGACCAGTTCGGCATCGGTGCGCCGTTCGGCGCGGGCAATGGCTTCGGCGATCTGGCGTTGATCGTATTCGTTGAAAGGGGTCATGCCAGCGGTCTCTCGATCGATCTTATTGTTGTTGTCCAGGCACGCAGGGCGCCATCGGCAGCCGATATATTCAGGCATAATCCGCCGCTGGCAGCATTGCCCCCGAACTGTACAACAATAGTCGCCTGATAACTTCGGCCGCGCGCGTATCACTGTGGATACGGTAGAGGCCCCACAACGGAATCCATGATGAAACTGTCTTTGCTGGGCCTGGCCATGGGCCTTGCCAGTCAGGCGGCCCTCGCCGCCCAAACCGCCCCGCCCCTGCAAGACAAGCAGGCGTTCATCAATCACCTGATCAGCCAGATGACCGAGGCCGAGAAGATCGGCCAGTTGCGCCTGATCAGCATCGGCCCGGAGATGCCGCACGAGAAGATCCGCGAGGAAATCGCCGCAGGGCGTATCGGCGGTACCTTCAACTCGCGCACCGCGCCCGAGAACCGGCCGATGCAGGACGCGGCCATGCGCAGCCGTCTGAAGATTCCGATGTTCTTCGCCTACGACACCGTGCACGGCGAACGCACCATTTTCCCGATCGGCCTGGGCATGGCCGCCACCTGGGACATGGACGCCATTGCCAAGGTCGGCCGCACCGCAGCCATCGAAGCCGCGGCCGACGCCCTGGACATGACCTTCGCCCCGATGGTCGATATCGCCCGCGACCCGCGCTGGGGCCGCACCAGTGAAGGTTTCGGTGAAGACACCTACCTGACCTCCAGAATCGGCCAGGTGATGGTCCGCTCGTTCCAGGGCAGCAGCCCGGCCAACCCCGACAGCATCATGGCCATCGTCAAGCACTTCGCCCTGTACGGCGCGGTGGAAGGCGGCCGCGACTACAACACGGTCGATATGAGCCTGCCGAAAATGTACAACGACTACCTGCCGCCCTACCGCGCCGCGCTCGACGCAGGTGCGGGCGGAGTGATGGTGGCGCTCAACTCGATCAATGGCGTGCCAGCCACCTCCAATACCTGGTTGATGAACGACCTGCTGCGCAAGGAGTGGGGCTTCAAGGGCGTGACCATCAGCGACCACGGCGCCATCCAGGAGCTGATTCGCCACGGCGTCGCCCGCGACGGCCGAGAAGCCGCGAAGCTTGCGATCAAGGCCGGCATCGACATGAGCATGAACGACACCCTGTACGGCGAAGAGCTGCCAGGGCTGCTGAAGGCCGGCGAAGTGACCCAGGGCGAGCTGGACCAGGCGGTGCGCGAAGTGCTGGGCGCCAAGTACGACATGGGCCTGTTCAAAGACCCGTACGTGCGAATCGGCAAGGCCGAAACCGACCTCAAGGACTACTACGGCAACGACCGCCTGCACCGCGACGCCGCGCGTGACGTGGCCCGCCGCAGCCTGGTCCTGCTGGAAAACCGCAACCAGACCCTGCCCCTGAAGAAGGCCGGCACGATCGCCCTGGTCGGCCCGCTGGCCGATGCACCGATCGACATGATGGGCAGCTGGGCCGCCGACGGCAAACCGGTGCATTCGGTGACCGTGCGCGAAGGCCTGCGCCGCGCCGTGGATGGCAAGGCCAAGCTGGTCTACGCCAAAGGCTCCAACATCACCGGCGACAAGGCGATCTTCGACTATCTGAACTTCCTCAACTTCGATGCCCCGGAAATCGTCGATGACCTGCGCCCAGCCGCCGTGCTGATCGATGAAGCAGTCAAGGCGGCCCAGCAGGCCGACGTGGTAGTGGCAGTGGTCGGCGAGTCGCGCGGCATGTCCCACGAGTCGTCGAGCCGCACCACCCTGGAGATCCCGGCCAGCCAGCGCGAGCTGATCAAGGCCCTGAAAGCCACCGGCAAACCGCTGGTACTGGTGCTGATGAATGGCCGGCCGCTGTCGATCGCCTGGGAGCGTGAGCAGGCCGACGCCCTGCTCGAAACCTGGTTCAGCGGCACCGAGGGCGGCAATGCCATCGCCGACGTGCTGTTCGGCGATTACAACCCGTCCGGCAAACTGGCCATCACCTTCCCGCGTTCGGTCGGGCAGATTCCGATGTACTACAACCACACACGCATTGGCCGGCCGTTCACCCCCGGCAAGCCTGGCAACTACACCTCGCAGTACTTCGAAGAGCCCAACGGCCCGTTGTATCCGTTTGGTTATGGTTTGAGCTACAGCAGCTTCGAACTGTCGGGCCTGACCCTGTCGGCCAAGGACCTCAAGCGTGGCGATACGCTGGAGGCCAAGGTCACGGTGAAGAACACCGGCAAACGCGACGGCGAAACCGTGGTGCAGCTGTATCTGCAGGACGTTTCGGCGTCCATGAGCCGCCCGGTCAAGGAGCTGAAGAACTTCCAGAAACTGCCGCTCAAGGCCGGCGAGTCACGGACATTGACCTTCCGCATCAGCGAAGAAGACCTGAAGTTCTACAATAGCCAACTGCAGCGGGTTGCCGAACCTGGCGAGTTCAACGTTCAGGTAGGGTTGGATTCCGAGTCGGTGCAACAGCAGAGTTTCGAGTTGCTGTGACACGCCTGTGAACAGTACCGGCCCTTCGCGGGTTTACCCGCGAACAGGCCGGCCCTGCTATCCCTTTCATGCGGATCTGCCCCATGGCTTTTTCCTTTCGCGCCCTGCGTCTGGGGCTGATCATCCTGTTCATATTGCTCGGCACCGCCCTCAGCGCGGGCTGGGCCATGCACCAGGCCAAGCGCCAGGCCATGGAGGACGACGCCCAGCGCGCCAGCCAGCAGCTCGGCCTCTATGCCAACGCACTGCACACCCTGATCGAACGCTACCGCGCCCTGCCGGCGGTGCTGGCGCTCGACCCGGAGCTGATCGAAGCGTTGCGCGGCCCGGTCAGCGAGCCGGTACAGGACGCCCTGAACCGTAAGCTCGAACGCATCAACGGTGCCGCCAACTCGTCCACCCTCGAACTGCTCGACCACACCGGGTTGGCCATCGCGGCCAGCAACTGGCGACTGCCGAGCAGCTACGTCGGCTCCAACTACGGCTTTCGCCCCTACTTCAAGCAGACCCGCAGCCAGGGCAGCGGGCGTTTCTACGCCGTCGGTGTGACCAGCGGCGTGCCAGGCTATTTCCTCGCCAGCGCGGTAACCGACGAGCAAGGCCGCTTCCTCGGTGCCATGGTAGTCAAGCTCGAGTTCCCCGAGCTGGAACGCGAATGGCGCCAAGGCAGCGATATTCTGTTGGTCAGTGATGCCCGCGGTATCACCTTCATTGCCAACCAGGACGGTTGGCGCTACCGCGAGCTGCAGCCGCTCAGCGGCGCTGACCGTGCCGAACTGGCCGAGACTCGGCAATACGACAAACAGCCTCTGGTGCCTTTGCAGCACCAGGTGCTGACCCAGTTTGCCGACAACAGCCACCTGAGCCGCGTGCATGGCCCGCAGGGGGTCGCCGAATACCTGTGGGAAAGCCTGCCGTTGCACGGTGAGGACTGGACCTTGCACCTGCTGCGCAAACCGCAGGTCGCGGCCGACGGCCGCAATGCCGCCCTGGGGGCCGCCGCCGTGTGGCTGAGCCTGGTCTTCGCGGCGCTGTTCGTCAGCCAGCGGCTGCGCCTGGCACGCTTGCGCCAGCGCAGCCGCGAAGCCCTCAAACGCCAGGTCGAGGAGCGCACCCGTGAGCTGCGAACCGCACAGGAAGGCCTGGTGCAATCGGCCAAGCTGGCTGCACTGGGGCAGATGTCAGCCGCCATGGCCCACGAGATCAATCAGCCCCTGACCACCCAACGCATGCAACTGGAGACCCTGCGCCTGCTGCTCGACCATGGCCGCTACGGCGAGGCCCGCCAAGCCCTGGAGCCGCTGGAGCAGATGCTCACGCGCATGGCCGCGCTCACCAGCCACCTGAAAACCTTTGCCCGCAACAGCCCGGTCGGGCTGCGCGAGCGGCTGGACCTGGCCTCTGTGGTCGACCAGGCACTGCACCTGCTGGACACGCGCATCCGCACCGAAGGCGTCGAGGTGGCGCTGTACCTGGCGCGCCCCGCCTGGGTCCGCGGTGATGCGATCCGCCTGGAGCAAGTGCTGATCAACCTGCTGCGCAATGCCCTCGACGCCATGGCCGACAAACGCTACAAGCGCCTGGAGGTCCGCATCGAGCTGGATAACGACCAGTGGCGCCTGAGCGTGCTCGATTCTGGGGGCGGTATTGATGATGAGCACCTGGCCAAGGTCTTCGACCCGTTTTTCACCACCAAGCCGGTGGGTGAAGGGCTAGGCCTGGGCCTGGCCATTTCCTATGGCATCGTGCATGAGGCGGGCGGCCAGCTGCAGGCCGAAAACCTGCCTGGCGGCGCACGCCTGAGCCTTACCCTGCCCCGCGACCTGGAGCCTGTATGTTGAATTCAGTGATCGTTGTCGACGATGAAGCCAGTATCCGTACCGCCGTCGAGCAATGGCTGAGCCTGTCCGGCTTCAGCGTGCAACTGTTCGCCCACGCCGAAGCGTGCCTGGCGCAACTGCCAGAGCACTTTGCCGGGGTGATCATCAGCGATGTGCGCATGCCGGGCATCGATGGCCTGCAGTTGCTCGAACGCCTGCAAATGGCTGACCCCGACCTGCCGGTGATCCTGCTGACCGGCCACGGGGACGTACCGATGGCGGTGGAGGCCATGCGCAACGGTGCCTACGACTTCCTCGAAAAGCCCTTCACCCCGCAACACCTGCTGGGCAGCCTGCGCCGAGCCCTGGAAAAACGCCAGCTGGTGCTGGAAAACCGCCGGCTGCACGAACAGGCAGACTTCAAGTCGCGCCTCGAAGGCACCCTGCTGGGCATGTCCCAAGGCCTGCAGCAACTGCGTCGGCAGGTACTGGACCTGGCCGGCTTGCCGGTCAATGTGCTGATCCGCGGCGAAACGGGCAGTGGCAAGGAGCGCGTGGCCCGCTGCCTGCACGATTTCGGCCCGCGGGCGGCTAAGCCCTTCGTTGCCCTCAACTGCGCGGCAATCCCCGAATCGCTGTTCGAGGCCGAGCTGTTCGGCCATGAGAGCGGTGCCTTCACGGGCGCCCAGGGTAAACGGATCGGCAAGTTGGAATATGCCAATGGTGGCACGGTGTTCCTCGATGAGATCGAGAGCATGCCCCTGGCCCAGCAGGCAAAACTGTTGCGCGTGATCCAGGAACAGAAGCTCGAACGGCTGGGCGCCAACCAGAGCATCAGCGTCGACTTGCGCATCATCGCCGCGACCAAACCCGACCTGCTGGAAGAAGCCCGTGCCGGGCGCTTTCGTGAAGACCTCGCCTACCGCCTGAACGTCGCCGAGCTGCGGCTGGCGCCGTTGCGTGAGCGGCGTGAAGACATCCCGTTGCTGTTCGAGCACTTTGCCCGTGCTGCCGCTGAGAAGCTGGGCCGAACAGCGCCGGTGCTCAGCGCCAGCCAGCTGGCGCAGCTGCTGTGCCATGACTGGCCGGGCAATGTGCGCGAGTTGGCCAACGCGGCAGAGCGGCACGCGCTGGGGCTGGGTTCGCCGAACAGTGAAGTGGTGCCGGCCGGGCAGTCGCTGGGCGAGCAGATGGAAGCGTTCGAAGCGCAGTGTTTGCGGGCGGCGTTGCGCCAGAGCAAGGGCGAGATCAAGGGGGTGATGGAGGCTTTGCAACTGCCGCGGCGGACGTTGAACGAGAAGATGCAGCGGCATGGGCTGGTGCGGGAGGATTATATCGAGCGGTAGGCGGTTTTCCGCTTATCTGATGAGCGGGGTAAGCGGATATTTGCTTATGGCGGCTCGTTTGGGGCTGCGCTGCAGCCCTTCGCGACGCAAGGCCGCTCCTGCACGGGCGCCTTGCCAGGCCTTGGTAGGCGGGCTGGGTGCCATGCGTGCCCGCAAATGAATCACTTCGCACCCATTTGGCACACCTTCTGCAATCACCGTGGCAAGCAGCGCTCCGGCGCGCTCCACAAAAACAACGAGAAGGTATCCCTGATGGATAACGCCACCTCCCTGCCCACCGGGGCGGCCATTGCGCCGACCGCAGAAAAAACCACCGCCAGCCGCCTGAAGTCGATCTTCAGCGGGTCCATCGGCAACATGGTCGAATGGTACGACTGGTACGTCTACGCCGCATTCTCGCTGTACTTCGCCAAAGCGTTCTTCCCTGCCGGCGACACCACTGCACAACTGCTCAACACCGCCGCGATCTTCGCCGTGGGCTTCCTCATGCGCCCGATCGGTGGCTGGCTGATGGGCCTGTACGCCGACCGCAAAGGCCGCAAGGCCGCACTGATGGCCTCGGTGCTGCTGATGTGCGCAGGCTCCCTGGTCATTGCCCTGACCCCTGGCTATGAAACCATCGGCGTCGCCGCCCCAATTCTGCTGGTGCTTGCGCGCTTGCTGCAGGGCCTGTCGGTGGGCGGTGAGTACGGCACCTCGGCCACCTACCTCAGCGAGATGGCCAGCAAGGAACGCCGTGGCTTCTTCTCCAGCTTCCAGTACGTGACCCTGATCTCTGGCCAGCTCATCGCCCTGGCGGTGCTGATCATCCTGCAGCAGACGCTGACTACCGAGCAGCTGTATGCCTGGGGCTGGCGTGTGCCCTTCGTGATCGGCGCGCTGTGCGCGGTGGTTGCGCTGTACCTGCGTCGCGGCATGGAAGAGACCACCTCCTTCACCAAGAAGGAGAAGGCCAAGGAAAGCCTGATGCGCACCCTGATGCGTCATCCCAAAGAGCTGATGACCGTGGTCGGCCTGACCATGGGCGGCACTCTGGCCTTCTACACCTACACCACTTACATGCAGAAGTACCTGGTCAACACGGTGGGCATGAGCATCACCGACTCGACCACCATCTCGGCCGCCACGCTGTTCCTGTTCATGTGCCTGCAACCGCTGGTCGGCGGCTTGTCCGACAAGATCGGCCGACGCCCGATCCTGATCGCCTTCGGTGTGCTCGGCACCCTGTTCACCGTGCCGATCCTCAGCACCCTGCACACCGTGCAAAGCTGGTGGGGCGCGTTCTTCCTGATCATGGCTGCGCTGATCATCGTCAGCGGCTACACCTCGATCAATGCAGTGGTCAAAGCCGAGTTGTTCCCGACCGAGATCCGCGCCCTGGGCGTTGGCCTGCCGTACGCCCTGACCGTATCGATCTTCGGCGGCACCGCCGAATACGTGGCCCTGTGGTTCAAGAGCAACGGCATGGAAACCGGCTTCTACTGGTACGTCACCGGCTGCATCGCCTGCTCGCTGCTGGTGTATGCCACCATGAAAGACACCAAGCAGCATTCGCGGATCACCACTGACTGATTCAGGTCCGCGGGTCTTGAACAGGGGCGCTCCTTCATGGGGGCGCCCCTTTTTTGCGGTGGGTCACCGTACGTGAGCCGAATAGCGCTATTATTCGGCTCACATAATGAGCCGAATAGACAGCTCATTCGGCTCACGGGTGGAGTGAAACGATCATGAACAGCCCAATGTGGATCTGGCAGCAACCCGACTGGCCCCATTTCCAATGGCAAAGCGAGCCAATCGGGGCCTTGCTACGCGGTTGCGTCGACAGGCAAGGACGCTTACTGGGCAAGATCGGCTCCATCGACGCGCTCAGTGAGTGCCAGAACATCCTGGATACCCTCCTGCAGAACATTGTCACTTCGTCGGCGATCGAGGGTGAACAGTTGAACGTGGGTTCCGTGCGCTCCTCGCTCGCACGACGCTTGGGCATCCATGAACAAGGCCCGACCACTGTCCGCAGCGAAGGGCTCGCGCAACTGATGCTGGATGCGACGCAAGGGTACGACCAGCCGCTGACCTTGCAGCGTCTGTTCACCTGGCATCACTGGTTGTTCCCTGCGGTGGAAGAAAGCCTGAGCAAAGCGATACGGGTGGGCCAGCTGCGTGCCGAGGCACCGATGCAGGTGATTTCAGGACGCCTCGACAAGCCCACGGTACATTTCCAGGCACCGCCCCGTGATAGCCTGGAAGGACAGGTCGATGCTTTTCTCGACTGGTTTGCCAGCAGCCGCCAAGCAACCAACCTGGACCCGCTGTTACGTGCAGGCATCGCGCATTTCTGGTTCGTCACGCTGCACCCTTTCGACGATGGCAATGGCCGCCTGACCCGGGCCATCACCGACTTGGCGCTGGCTCAGGCAGAGCGGCAGGCGATTCGTTTCTATGCCATGTCTGCAAGCATCCTCGAAGACCGGACTGGCTATTACCAGATATTGGAGAGCAGTCAGAAAGGCGACCTTGATATCACCCGCTGGCTGACCTGGTTTCTCGAAACCCTGCTACGCAGTCTCGAACAGGCTTTGCTGAATATCGACCGGATACTCAGCAAAGCCAGGTTCTGGCAAACACACCGCGCGGACGGCCTGTTGCCCGAACAGGTCAAGGTACTTAACAGGCTGCTCGACGGAGGCCCACGCGGCTTCGAAGACGGTATCAATGCCGCGCAGTACCAGGCCGTGGCGAAAGTCTCCAAGGCCACCGCAACCCGTCACCTCACCGACCTGCTCGACAAGGCTTGCCTGACCCGCCTGCCAGGTGGAGGGCGCAGCACACGTTATCGCATCAATACTCAGGACATCCCAAGCGCCTGACGGGGTTCACGCCGCTGGTAATAGGTGGCCATAAAGACTGATTTTCGATCTTAACGCCCCATTAATTTCACGCCGTCATTCTGCAAGGGCTGACGAAGCGATGATCCGCGCCCAGACAATACACCTCAGGCCCACTGCCTGATTCACCGTCAGCATGGGCTAACCAATCGATTAAAACGATATTTAGACGCTATTTTTTGCGCTTTTTAATCAATTTTATAAGCGTAGGATTAAACCCATAGAAACAACAACCCCTCGCCACCCTGGAGCAACGACCATGAAAAACAAACTGATCCTCACCCTGGCCCTTTCGGTTTTCGCTGCTGGCGCCTTCGCCGAAGACGGCTTCGATCGTACCAATGCCCATACCTTCGCAGCGGTGCAAACCCAAGCCGCCACTTACGCCGAAGACGGCTTCGACCGCACCGGCGGCCAACGCTTCGCCGAGGACGGCTACGACCGCACTGGCGCCCAACGCTTCGCTGAAGATGGCTTCGACCGCACCGGCGGCCAGCGCTTCGCCGAAGACGGCTTCGATCGCACCAACGCTCACCGCATCAGCTGACCCCTGATGCGCGTACCCAGCCCGGCTTCGGCCGGGCTTGATCATTTTCAGGCGGGCACAGGCTTGGCACACTAGAGGCCTTCGTCCCCAAGAGGTAGGGCAAGCAAGCCCAGCACCGATGTATTACTACGAACCTGCCAAAGGCCACGGCCTGCCCCACGACCCCTTCAACGCCATCGTCGGCCCCCGCCCCATTGGCTGGATCTCGTCCCACGACCGCGAAGGCCGCCTGAACCTGGCGCCCTACAGTTTTTTCAACGCCTTCAACTACATCCCGCCGATCATCGGTTTCTGTAGTGTCGGGCGCAAAGACAGCCTGAACAACATCGAGCAGACCGGCGAGTTTGTCTGGAACCTGGCGACCCGGCCTTTGGCCGAGGCGATGAACCAGAGCTGTGCGGCGGTAGCGGCAGACATCGATGAGTTCGCGTTGAGCGGCCTGACGCCAGCACCGTCGCGTGTGGTGCAGGTGCCCCGCGTAGGCGAAACGCCGGTGGCGTTCGAGTGCAAGGTCAGCCAGATCGTCCAGCTGCAGCGGGCGGACCAGGCGCTGGTGCCCAGCTGGCTGATCCTGGGTGAAGTGGTGGCGGTGCACATTGCCGAGCACCTGCTCAAGGACGGCATCTACGATACCGCTGCCGCCGAGCCGATCTTGCGTGGTGGCGGCCCGGCGGATTACTTCGAACTGGGCAACCTGTTCAAGATGGCCAGGCCGCAGGCGGGCAACTGATCACCAGATCAGCTCGCCCTCATCACTGACGCCCTGCAGGCGTTCGAGTTCGGCGCAGGCGGCCTCGTCGGCCGCCATGGCGCCCTTGAACACCTGGCCGTCCAGTACCTTGTGAAAGCGCGGGGCGCCGCCCATGCCAAGCGCTTTCACCGCAATGGCCGCGTTGTAGCCACCCCCTTCCACCGGGACCATCGCCGAAACCGCTTCGAACTGCGGGAATTCTCTACGTGCCATGCTGCGCTCCGCGCCATTGATCGAGGGCGGCATTCTAACCTGCACACACCAGCGATCAATCGAAGGTATGCAAATCCAGGCTGCTGACCACCTGAGCCTGCACCAGCTCACCGAACACCTCCAGGGTCGGTGACGCGAAGTAGCCGCTCATCGCCTGCTGGTCGCGCCAGCTGCCGCTGAGCAGCCAAAGGTCGGCGTCGGCCTGCGAGCGCTGGACCGTGAAGCTAAGGCAACCCGGTGTACGCAAAGAAGGCTCGAGCAGATCGCGCAGGCGCGCGCCCAGCTCTGCCGAACGTCCGCTGCTGGCACGAATGAAAGCCAAGTGGGTGACCGGTTGTCGTTGGGTCATTGCACGATCTCCTTGAAGCAGGCGGACGAAAAACCAGGCTGCCAAGGTTAGAGGCTGGCGCGCGCGACGCGTTAGGCTATTACTGCACGGCGATTGCCTGATCCTGCAGCACGGCAGGATCAGGCAATCGCCGTGCAGCTTTCGACTAGCGCCCGCCATTGCCCAAACCTATGCTGCGTCAGTCAGTAGAGGAAACCATCATGACCACCGCCACGCCCATCGAGCCGTCCCTGGAAGTGCAACGCCAGGAGCTGGCCGAGCTGATCCGCCGCCATGCCGGCGAGCCCCAAGGCACGGTGTCGGCCATCGACGACCTGTATCTGGTGCGCTACACGGAAAACATCCGCGCCATGCCTACCTTGGCGTTGCCGGCGTTGTGCATCCTGGCACAGGGCAGCAAAAGCCTGTTCCTCGGTGACGAGCAGTACGCCTATGACCCGCTGCACTACATGGTGGTGTCGGTGACCTTGCCGATCAGCGCGGCCAAACTCGATGCCAGCCCCGAAAACCCCAGCCTGGGCTTGCGACTGGATCTTGACCCAGCCGAAATCAGCCAACTGATCGCCGAAAGTGGGCCGATGTTGGTGCCCAACCTGCCGTCCGGCCGTGGGCTGTATGTGGAGAGGACCGACGCACAGTTGCTTGACGCGCTGCTGCGGCTGATCCGCCTGCTGGATTCGCCACGGGACATTGCCATGCTGGCGCCGCTGTTCCGCCGAGAAATTCTCTACCGCCTGCTGCGTGGCCCGCAGGGCTATCGGCTGTATGAGATCGCCTTGGCCAACAGCCAGACCCACCGAGTCTGCCAGGCCATTACCTGGCTCAACCAGAACTTCCAGCAGCCGTTGCGCATCGAGGACCTGGCCCGGGAGGTCAACCTCAGCACCTCGACCTTGCACCATCGGTTCAAGGCCGTGACGTCCATGAGCCCACTGCAGTACCAAAAGCAATTGCGCCTGCAAGAGGCACGGCGGTTGATGCTCAATGACGGGCTTGAAGCCGCAGTGGCGGGCTATCGGGTCGGGTATGAAAGCCCGTCGCAGTTCAGCCGCGAATACAGCAGGCTGTACGGCGCGCCGCCGATTCGCGATGTGGCACGGTTGCGGGCCCCGGCCGGGTAGTTGTGCACGGCCTGTACCGGCGAAGGGGTCGGTACAGGCCGGCAGCTTTTTACGCGACCACCGCCGCCTGCCACTGATTCTGGTCAACCTGAATCAAGGTCGGCCCCTTGCGCTCCACCGCACGCCCCAACGCCGCCTGTAACTGCGCGACATCAACCACATGCTCCGCTTCGGCGCCCAAGGCCCGTGCCACGCCGATGAAGTCTGGGGTATGGATATCCACGCCGACCGGTTCGATGTCGCGATTGACCATGTACTTCTTGATTTCCTCGTACCCTTGGTTGTTCCACAACAGCACGATCAGCGGTACCTGGGCCTCCACCGCACTGGCCAGCTCCGGCAGGGTGAACTGCAAGCCACCATCGCCGATCAGGCAAACCGACGGCGCACGCTCGGCGATTTGCGCGGCGCTGCCCAGCCAGGCGCCCATCGCCGCTGGCAATGCATAGCCCAGTGTGCCGTAACCGGTCGAGGCATTGAACCAACGGCGCGGCTGGTCCATGTCCAGCGTGAGGTTGCCGGAGTACACCGGCTGGGTCGAATCGCCGACCAGAATGGCGTTGGGCAGGCGCTCGAGGATACTGCTCAGCAGGCGGGTCTGGCTCAGGGTCGGCTGGTCCCAGCCGCTCGCCAGGGCCTGGCGCAGCTGCTGCACGCGCGGCTGCCCCCAGCCACCGTCACGCGCTGGCAGCGGCTGCCCCTGCAAGGCCGCGCACAGCGCCTCGGCAGCCAGTTCGGCATCGGCGACCAACGCCAGCTCGGGCAGGTAGTTGCGCACTGTCTGGTCCGGGTCGATGTCGATCCGCAGCAGACTGCCCGGGATCTCGAAGCCGCCCTTGAAGGTCACGTCATAGTCGGTTTCGGCAAGTTCGGTACCGATGGCCAGCACCACGTCCGCCTCGGCCACCAGCGCCCGCGTGGCCGGCAGCGACTGGGTGGAGCCGATTTGCAACGGGTGATCGGACGCCAGCAACCCCTTGGCATTGATCGTCAATGCTACCGGTGCCTGCAGCAGCTCTGCCAGGCGGGCCAAGGGGGCGCCAGCGCTCAACGCACCACCACCCGCCAGAATCAGCGGGCGCTTGGCCTTGGCCAGGCGCTCGGCCATCAACGCTACGGCCTGGGGGGCGGCACCTGCGCGGCTGCTGCGCACCGGGCGGCCTGGCAGCAAGTGATCGGCTGGCTCGACCAGCACGTCCAGTGGGATCTCGATATGCACAGGGCGCGGGCGGGCGCCCTCGAACACGGCAAAGGCGCGGGCCAGTACCTGTGGCAGGTCGTTGGCGCTCATCAGGGTCTGCGAGAAGGCTGCCACGCCCGACACCAATGCAGCCTGGTTCGGCAACTCGTGCAGCTTGCCGCGGCCGCCGCCCAGTTGATCGCGCGATTGCACGCTGGAAATCACCAGCATCGGGATCGAATCGGCATAGGCCTGGCCCATGGCGGTGGTGATGTTGGTCATCCCAGGGCCGGTGATGATGAAGCACACCCCTGGTTTGCCCCGGGTCCGGGCATATCCGTCGGCCATGAACCCGGCGCCTTGCTCGTGGCGCGGGGTGATATGACGAATGGAAGAAGCCGCCAGGCCGCGATAGAGCTCGACGGTATGCACGCCTGGAATGCCGAAGACATGGTCCACACCATAGCCTTCAAGGAGTTTGACCAATACTTCGCCGCAGGTTGCCATGTGTTTTTACCTTGAGTCTTGTTGGAATCTGCCCGTATTGGACCCAAGCCAACGCTATCGCCACAATGCAAAAAAACACATACTAGCCATGTCTCCACGTCATGGCTTAATGCAATGAAACGGCTACCGCCCCTGCCCGCCCTGTACACCTTCCTGGTCACAGCCCAGCACTGCAACTTCACCCGTGCGGGGCAGCAGTTGCACATCACTCAAGGCGCCGTCAGCCGGCAGATCGGCGCACTAGAAGCGCACCTCGGTTACGCCCTGTTCCAGCGCCAGGCCCGCGGCCTGAGCCTGACGCGTGAAGGCCAGGACTGGTTGCCGCGGGTGCAGCAGGTGTTTGCGCTGGTCGAACAAGGCGTGCGTGAAGTGGGTGGGCATCGCGCCACCTTGCAGCTCAAGGCGCCGACCTGCGTCATGCGTTGGCTGCTGCCACGCCTGATGGAATGGCAGGCGCTGCGCCCCGACGTACCGGTAGAGCTGACCACCACGGTGCAGCATGGCGTGGACTTCCGCCGCGAAGGCTTCGATGCGGCGGTGGTGTACGGCAGCCTGCCGAACCATGGCCTGCAGGTTCGCAAATTGTTCGACGAGCAGCTGACACCTGTCTGCGCGCCTTCACTGCTGGAAGGCGCCTTGCCGCTGGCGCAGATCGACGACCTGATGCGCCACATGCTCCTGCACCCCTCGCGTGACGAGCACGACTGGCGGCTATGGCTGCAGGCAGCTGGCGCGACGTTTGCTGCTCAAGGGCCGAAACAGCACTTCGAGACCTTGGACATGGCAATGGCCATGGCATCGCAGGGCACCGGGGTGGCCATTGGCGATTGGTCGCTGATCGGCGATGACCTGCACGGCGGACGGCTGTGCATGCCTTTTGGCTTGAAGGTGACGACCGGCAAAGGCTATTACCTGGTCAGCCAGGCCAAGCACCTGCCCGCCGGCCTGGTCGAGCTGATGGACTGGCTGCAGGCGCGCGCCAACCGCGATCCCTTGTAGGAGCGGCCTTGCGTCGCGAAAGGGTCGCGGAGCGGCCCTGGGTTTTTGGGCGCCTGTAAGAACGTAGGGGCCGCTCCGCGACCCTTTCGCGACGCAAGGCCGCTCCTACACGAGGCCGTGCTGTGGCTCAGTACCCGACGGTAAACCGCGCCCGCGAATGCGCCGGCTTTTCCAGCTCATCGAGCATGGCAATCGCATAGTCGGCAAAGGTGATCCAGCTCTTGCCGTCGGCACCGATCAGCAGATGATCCTTGCCCAGCGTGTAGTGCCCGCTCCGCTCGCCCTCGACAAACTCCGCCGACGGCGACAGGAACGTCCAGTCCAGATTCTGCTCCTGGCGCAGCACCTCGAGAAAACGCACGCCGGCACTCGCCTCGGCTTTGTAGGCCTCGGGGAAGTCCGGGCTGTCGATCACCCTGTGCCCGGAAGGCAGCAGCAGGCTGCCGGCCCCGCCCACCACCAGCAGGCGCCTGACCCCGGCGCGCTTGACCGGCTCGATGATCGCGTGCGCGTCGATAGTTGCAAAGTGCGCAGCGCTCAACACCGCGTCCACACCGGCGACAGCCGCTTGTAGCGCCGCACTGTCCTTGACGTCCAGCGCCTTGACCGTCACCCCATCACGCCCCTGCAGCCGCGACGGGTCGCGAGCAATGGCCACGACACTGTGGCCACGGCGCAGGGCTTCTTCCAGCAACTGGCTGCCGGCTCGGCCGGTGGCACCAATGATTGCGATCTTGCTCATGGGAAACACTCCATCAATTGAACGGAATTACCACTTCATCTCGCCCTTGGCGACCTTGGCACCGAGCTCCAGCGAGCTCTCGTCAGCCAGGCCCGGGTAGCGTTTTTTCATCGCCGCGATCAACGTAGCGGCATCTTTCGTCTTGGCGGCTTCGGCATCGAACGCCTCAACATAATTGGCCGTGAAGCGCACAGCGGCGAGCGAACGGCTGCTCTGGCCCAGGTAATGGCCGGGCACAACGGTGCGCGGCGCCAGCTGCTCGATGTGCTTGAGCGTGCCCAGCCAGTCGGCATGCGACTGGGCCGACTGGGTATCGGCCATCCACACGTGGATATGCTCCGCAACCACCACGCCGCCGACGACTGCCTTGATCGACGGAATCCAGACAAAACTGCGATCAGGCTGCGGCCCGTCCAGGCCGACCACCTCGAGCGTCTGGCCTTCCAGGGTCAGGCGATCGCCCGCCAGGACCTGTGGCACGACCAGCCGCGCCGGTTTGTCAGCGCCCATTTGCGGGCCCCAGTAGGCCAGCTTTGCGTCCATGGTCTGGCGAATGTGCGCAACCGTGGGCGCCGAGGCGACCACCTTGGCGGCGGGGAACGCCTGGGTCAGCGTGTCGAGGCCGAAGTAGTAGTCCGGGTCGCCATGGCTGATGTAGATGGTGGTCAGCCGCTTGCCGCCGGCACGCAACCGCTCGACCACCTGTTCAGCCTGCGCCTTGCCGAACTGGGCGTCGACCAGGATGGCATCGTGGGCGCCGCTGACAATCACCGAACTGACTGGGAAAATGGCCTCGTGCCCAGGGTTGTAGACCTCCAGCTGCAGCGGCTCGGCAGCCAGGGCCGGGCCGGTCAACGCAACACAGGCCAATAACAGGCCACGCAAGGGAGTGAATAGCGACATCGCAACGGTCCGTCTGTAGAAGAATGGTCAACAGCTTAGTTGCCAAATCCATGACAAAAAATGCGATGCTCGAACATAGTTTGTTTCTAAAATCGGGCAAATCATGGACCGTCTCAACGCCATGCGCGTTTTTGTCACTGTTGTCGACCTGGGCAGCCAGTCTGCGGCAGCGGATCACCTGCAGCTGTCGCGGCCAGTGGTTTCACGCTACCTGGCAGAACTCGAGGAGTGGGTCGGAGCGCGGCTGATGCAGCGCACCACGCGCAAGCTGAGCCTGACCGCCGCTGGCCAGGAGACACTGCCCCGCTGCCGCCAACTGCTGGAACTTGCCGGCGACCTGCAGGTTGCCGTACGCCAACCGGACGACGCGCCCCGCGGCGCGCTGCGCATCAGCGTCAGTACGTCATTCGGCCAAGCGCAACTGGTGGATGCCGTGGCCGCGTATGTTCGGCGCTATCCCGGGGTGAAGGTTGAACTGCAGATGCTCGATCGCACGGTCAACCTGGTGGATGAGCGCATCGACCTGGCCATCCGCACCAGCAACGACCTGGACCCGAACCTGATCGCCCGGCGCCTGACCGTGTGCCGCTCGGTGGTGTGCGCGGCACCGGGCTACCTGCGCGAACATGGGACGCCGCAGCGGGTTGAGGAACTGAGCGGGCACAATTGCCTGACCCATGCCTACTTCGGCCACAGCCTCTGGCATTTCGAGGTGCAGGGCCACGCCATTGCCGTCCCGGTCGAGGGCAACATCAGTGCCAATGAGGCCATGACGTTGCAAAAGGCGGCACTGGCCGGTGCGGGCATTGCCATGCTGCCAACCTACCAGGCTGCCGCTGCGCTGCGCTCGGGCGCACTGGTGCGCCTGCTGCCCGAGGCACGGCCGCGCGAGCTCAACCTGAATGCGGTGTATACCTCGCGCAAGCACATGCCGGCGACCTTGCGCAGCATGCTGGACTTTCTCGCACAGCGGTTCCGGGACGAGCCGGAATGGGACAAGCACCTGATGTAAGCCCATGGCGCCGCGAATTGGCCTACGCTTACCGGTATCACCTGGCGCGGTAACAGGAGGTGAGCACCATGGGCATCAAGACAAGAAGGTTCGCAGTGGTGATGGCGCTGTTTGCCGTTGCCGGGCTTTACGGCTCAGCCTGCTGGCGGGTCGAACTGCTCCGCGACCAACCCAGCTCGGCAGCCAATTGTCAGCACGCGCACTGCGTGCCGCAAAGCGCAACCTTGAGCGCCGTCCGTTGAGCTGACGGCGCCCTGCCGGTCACTCCTCGACGCTCATGTATTCCTTGGCCCAGCGGATGTAATCCTCGGGCTGGGTGTAGGTGTGCGAGAGTTCGGTGGCGTTGAGGTTCTCGGACCTGTTCTGCTGGCCGCGCTGCAGGCGCAGGCAGTCGTAGGTGGCCTTGATGGCAGCAAAGTACGCCGCATGGCCATCGACCACGATGCGCACGCCCAGGCGTGCCAGGCGTTCGTCATCACGCAGGTTGGGGTTGGCGTAGGTCACCAGCATCAACGGCACGGTCAGGTGCTCGGCAATCTGCTCGAGCTGCTCGAAATCCTTCACCCCCACCATGCAGATCCCGTCGGCACCGGCTTTCTGATAGCTCTGGGTGCGCACGATGATTTCTTCGGTGCTCAGCACGCCGGCGTTGGTGCGGGCGATGATCGACAGCGACGAATCGACCCGTGCTTCAAGCGCCGCGCGAATCTTGCCGACGCCTTCATCGACTGGAATCAAATCGGTGGACTTGCGCCCGAACTGGGCCGGCAGCAGCGTATCTTCGATGGTCAGTGCCGCAACGCCGGCACGCTCCAGTTCGATGACCGTGCGCATGACATTCAGCGCGTTGCCGTAGCCGTGGTCGGCATCGGCCAGCACCGGCAGTTGCGCCACACGGCCAATGCGTGTGGCCTGTTCGACGAACTCGCTGAGCGTGATCAAGGCAAAATCCGGTGCGGCCAGCACCTGCAGCGAAGCCACCGAACCACCAAGAATACCGACTTCGAAACCCAGGTCAGCGGCAATGCGCGCCGACATCGGGTCGAACACGGACGCTGTGTGGTAACAGGAACCTGAAGCGAGCAGCTCGCGGAAGGCAAAACGCAAATCTTGGTGGGAAGCCCTGGGCATGATCACTCCGCAATAACGTGAAATTGAACGGTTGCTACCAACCCCTGAATCGGGTCTACCTGACCTGTTCCAACCGTCGCCCACCGGGCGGTCATGCTCGACATGCAGGCAGAGGAATAAAAGGTATGGGATACAGCGACACGAAAACCCTGCGGCAATTAGCTGCACCAAGCTGGTGCAGGCCACGGATCACAGCCCCTGCGGTCCAGCCACGATATCACGCGGCCATGCCTCACTGGATGAATGCGCCAATGCCGATCTTGCATAGGGGATGCAGATAGTACATAGGAAGCTACCTAAGTCAGGTTACACTTCATCGGCCTCATTGCCATGCCTAAGGTAATTTCGTGACTGCCGCCCTGCCCCCGACCGTCTTGCGCAACGTGCTCACCGCTCTGATGCTGGCCATCTTCCTCGGCGCGTTGGACCAGACCATTGTCGCCGTCTCGCTGCCGGCCATTTCCGCACAATTCAACGATGTCGGCCTGCTGGCCTGGGTGATCTCCGGGTACATGGTAGCGATGACGGTGGCGGTGCCGATCTACGGCAAACTGGGTGACCTGTATGGCCGGCGGCGGATGATCCTTACCGGCATCACGCTGTTCACCCTGGCGTCGATTGCCTGCGCCCTCGCCCAGGACATGCAGCAACTGGTGCTGGCCCGTGTGCTGCAAGGGGTCGGTGCTGGGGGCATGGTGTCGGTCAGCCAGGCGATCATCGGCGACTTCGTGCCACCGCGCGAACGTGGCCGTTACCAGGGCTATTTCAGCAGCATGTACGCAGTGGCCAGCGTCGCCGGGCCGGTGCTCGGCGGCTGGCTGACCGAGTACCTGTCCTGGCGCTGGGTGTTCTGGATCAACCTGCCACTGGGAATGGTCGCGTTGTGGGCGATCCATCGGGCACTGCGCGACATGCCGGTCAAGCGCCGCGAGGCCCAGGTCGATTACCTCGGCGCCGTGTTGCTGATTGTTGGCCTGGGTAGCCTGCTGCTGGGCATTACCCTGGTCGGCCAGGGCCACGCCTGGGCAGCGCCATCCGTACTGGCGCTGTTCGCCTGCGCGGTGCTTGGCCTGGCGCTTTTCATTGGCCATGAACGGCGCTGCCCGGAGCCGCTGCTGCCCCTCGACCTGTTCGGCAACCGCGTCGCCGTGCTGTGCTGGGGGGTGATATTTTTCGCCAGTTTCCAGTCGATTTCCCTGACCATGCTCATGCCCTTGCGCTACCAGGGCATCACCGGTGCAGGTGCCGACAGCGCGGCATTGCACCTGCTGCCACTGGCCATGGGCCTGCCGATGGGGGCCTTCACCGGCGGCCGCATGACCAGCCTCACCGGGCGCTACAAACCGCAGATACTCACCGGCGCGCTGCTGATGCCGGTGGCCATCTTCGCCATGGCCATGACACCGCCGCAGTCGTCGCTGCTCAGCGCCGTGTTCATGTTGCTGACCGGCATTGCCTGCGGGCTGCAGTTTCCGACGTCGCTGGTGGGCACGCAAAGCGCGGTGGCCAGCAAGGACATTGGCGTGGCCACCAGCACCACCAACCTGTTCCGCTCGCTTGGGGGGGCCATGGGGGTGGCGTGCATGTCCAGCCTGCTGCTGGCGTTGCTGCACCAGGGTGGGTTCGAGCTGCTGGGCAACCCCTTGCTGGGCAGCCTGAAGGCAGGCGAGGCCGACCCACTGACCCAGGCAAGGTTACTGGAGACGTTCAAGCATTTGTTGATGGGCAGTGGTGTGGTTGCACTGCTGGGGTTGGTGGCGGCGCTGGCGTTGCCGGACCGGCAATTGCGCGGGCACTAATAAAGCAGGGCCGCAAGCGACCCCGCCTTTAATGCCCCGTTAATACAATGGGGCAACACTCCCTCACAATCCTTAACAAAGTGTCATTTGCGCAGCGCTGGGCTCAAGCGCAGCATATCCAGCCCGGTGTCGACCCATTTTTCGACATCACGCAGCAGGTCGAAACTGTCCGGCAGCAATAACCAGCGCCCGATCAGGCCATCGACATAGGCAAACATGGCCACCGCCGCGCGCTCGACATCCAGCTCGACAGGCAACTGGCCCCGGCGCGCGGCATTGGCAAGCGCCAGGGCAATGCCCTTGTGGCAATCCAGCACCGTGCTCTGGCGCTGCTGGCGAATTTCACACATGTCATCGGTGAACTCGCACTTGTGATGCAGAATTTCATTGATACGCCGGGTTCGGGCATCGAGCACCAGCTCGTTGAACACTTGCAGCAGCAGCTTGCGCATGCAACCCAGCGGGTCCAGTTCGTCCTCGCTTTCACTCGCGCGTGCAAGGTGGTCATGGGCTTCATGCAGGCTGTCGAGCAACGCCTGCACCAGTTCGGCCTTGTTGTTGAAGTGCCAGTAGATCGCACCTCGGGTGACGCCCGCCAGTTCGGCGATGTCGGCCAAGGTGGTTCGCGCAACCCCGCGCTTGTAGAAGGCCTTCTCCGCCGCCTCGATGATCTGGGCGCGGGTTTCCTGGGCTTCTTCTTTGGTTCTACGGACCATGGCAGTACAACCTCATCTGGGCCCGAGCGCACGGCGCGCTCGGGGAAACCGCCGGGGTCGCCTCTGCAGGGCGTCTCCCGAATGGGCTAATCAAGGGCTGCGGCAGTCACCAAGTACTGCGCAGCGGTATTTACAAACAACCATGAATGTAGGTATATTCCTTAGCAAGCTATTTATCCACCGGATAGCATTTTTCTGAATCAGACTCTTCCATTACTCTTGAGCGTCTCCTGCTCCAGCGCCCCGAGGATCCTCATGCAATTCAAGCCAGCCGTTACCGCTCTGGTTTCCGCCGTCGCCCTGGCAACTCTGCTCAGTGGCTGCAAGAAAGAAGAAGCAGCGCCTGCCGCGCAGGCTCCTCAGGTCGGCGTCGTGACCATTCAGCCGCAAGCCTTCACCCTGACCTCGGAATTGCCGGGGCGCACCAGTGCCTACCGGGTTGCCGAAGTGCGACCACAGGTCAATGGCATCATTCTCAAGCGTCTCTTCAAGGAAGGCAGCGACGTCAAGGAAGGCCAGCAGCTGTACCAGATCGACCCTGCCGTCTACGAGGCCAACCTGGCCAATGCCCAGGCCAACCTGCAGGCCACCCGCTCGCTGGCCGAGCGCTACAAGCAGCTGATCGATGAACAGGCTGTGTCCAAGCAGGAATACGACGACGCCAATGCCAAACGATTGCAGGCAGAGGCTGCACTTAAGAGTGCCCAGATCGACCTGCGCTACACCAAAGTCCTGGCACCGATCAGCGGCCGTATCGGCCGTTCCGCGTTTACCGAAGGCGCGCTGGTGAGCAATGGTCAGACCAACGCCATGGCCACCATCCAGCAACTCGACCCGGTCTACGTCGACGTCACCCAGTCCACCGCCGAGCTGCTCAAGCTGCGCCGTGACCTGGAAAGCGGCCAGTTGCAAAAGGCCGGCGAAAACGCCGCCTCGGTGCAACTGGTGCTCGAAGACGGCAGCCTGTTCAAGCAGCAAGGCCGCCTGGAGTTCTCCGAAGTCTCGGTCGACGAGACCACAGGCTCGGTGACCCTGCGTGCGATCTTCCCGAACCCAGACCACACCCTGCTGCCAGGCATGTTCGTGCATGCCCGCCTGCGCGCCGGGGTCAACGCCAACGCCATCCTGGCCCCACAGCAGGGCGTGACCCGCGACCTCAAGGGCGCGCCGACCGCACTGGTAGTCAACCAGGAAAACAAGGTCGAACTGCGCCAGCTCAAGGCCAGCCGTACCCTGGGCAGTGACTGGCTGATCGAGGAAGGCCTGAACCCGGGCGATCGCCTGATCACCGAAGGGCTGCAATACGTGCGTCCGGGCGTCGAGGTCAAGGTCAGCGAAGCCACCAACGTCAACAAGCCGGCCAGCCCTGATCAGGCCAACGCGGCGAAAGCAGACGCCAAAGCGGAGTAAACCATGTCGAAGTTCTTTATCGATCGCCCGATCTTCGCCTGGGTGATCGCCTTGGTGATCATGCTGGTCGGGGCCCTGTCGATCCTGAAGTTGCCGATCAACCAGTACCCAAGCATCGCGCCACCGGCCATCGCCATCGCCGTGACCTACCCGGGCGCCTCGGCGCAGACGGTGCAGGACACCGTGGTGCAGGTCATCGAGCAGCAGCTCAACGGTATCGACAACCTGCGTTATGTGTCTTCGGAAAGTAACTCCGACGGCAGCATGACCATCACCGCTACCTTCGAGCAAGGCACCAACGCCGACACCGCGCAGGTTCAGGTTCAGAACAAGCTGAACCTGGCCACCCCGCTGTTGCCGCAGGAAGTGCAGCAACAGGGTATCCGTGTCACCAAGGCAGTGAAAAACTTCCTGTTGGTGATCGGCCTGGTGTCCGAAGATGGCAGCATGACCAAGGACGACTTGGCCAACTACATCGTCTCGAACATGCAGGACCCGGTTTCGCGGACCGCCGGCGTGGGTGACTTCCAGGTGTTCGGTGCCCAGTACGCCATGCGTATCTGGCTCGATCCGGCCAAGCTGAACAAGTTCCAGCTGACCCCGGTCGACGTGAAGACTGCGGTCGCTGCGCAGAACGTGCAGGTATCGTCCGGCCAGCTCGGCGGCTTGCCTGCCCTGCCGGGTACCCAGCTGAACGCCACCATCATCGGCAAGACCCGTCTGCAGACCGCCGAGCAGTTCGAAAAGATCCTGCTCAAGGTCAACAACGACGGTTCCCAGGTACGCCTGGGTGATGTCGCCGAGGTTGGCCTGGGCGGCGAGAACTACGCGGTCAGTGCCCAGTTCAACGGCAAACCGGCTTCGGGCCTGGCGGTCAAGCTGGCCACCGGCGCCAACGCCCTGGACACTGCCAAGGCGCTGCGCCAGACCATCAGCGACCTCGAGCCGTTCTTCCCGCCGGGCGTGAAGGCCGTGTTCCCGTACGACACCACGCCAGTGGTCACCGAATCGATCAGTGGGGTGATCCACACCCTGATCGAAGCCGTGGTCCTGGTGTTCCTGGTGATGTACCTGTTCCTGCAGAACTTCCGCGCTACCATCATCACCACCATGACCGTACCGGTGGTGTTGCTGGGTACCTTCGGCATCCTTGCCGCTGCGGGCTTCAGCATCAACACCCTGACCATGTTCGCCATGGTCCTGGCCATCGGCTTGCTGGTGGACGACGCCATCGTCGTGGTGGAGAACGTCGAGCGGGTGATGTCCGAGGAGGGCTTGCCACCCAAGGAAGCCACCAAGCGTTCCATGGAGCAGATCCAGGGTGCCCTGGTGGGTATCGCCCTGGTGCTGTCGGCGGTACTGCTGCCCATGGCCTTCTTCGGCGGTTCCACTGGGGTGATCTACCGCCAGTTCTCCATCACCATCGTCTCGGCCATGGGCCTGTCGGTGCTGGTGGCGCTGGTCTTTACCCCGGCACTGTGCGCAACCATGCTCAAGCCGCTGAAGAAGGGCGAGCACCACACAGCCAAAGGTGGTTTCTTCGGCTGGTTCAACCGCAACTTCGACCGCAGCGTAAACGGCTACGAGCGCAGCGTGGGCACCATCCTGCGCAACAAGGTGCCCTTCCTGCTGGGCTATGCACTGATCGTGGTTGGCATGATCTGGCTGTTCACCCGCATCCCGACGGCGTTCCTGCCTGAAGAAGACCAAGGCGTGTTGTTTGCCCAGGTGCAGACCCCGGCAGGCTCCAGTGCTGAACGCACCCAGGTGGTGGTCGACCAGATGCGTGAATACCTGCTCAAGGACGAAGCCGATACCGTTTCGTCGGTGTTCACCGTCAACGGCTTCAACTTTGCCGGCCGCGGCCAAAGCTCGGGCATGGCGTTCATCATGCTCAAGCCGTGGGGCGAGCGCTCCCAGGAGAACAGTGTGTTCGCCCTGGCCCAGCGTGCGCAGCAGCACTTCTTCACCTTCCGCGATGCGATGGTGTTCGCATTCGCCCCGCCTGCGGTACTCGAACTGGGTAACGCCACCGGCTTCGACGTGTTCCTCCAGGACCGCGGCGGCGTCGGCCATGCAAAACTCATGGAAGCACGCAACCAGTTCCTGGCCAAGGCTGCACAGAGCAAGATACTCAGTGCCGTGCGCCCTAACGGCCTGAACGATGAACCGCAGTACCAGCTGACCATTGATGACGAACGTGCCAGCGCCCTGGGCGTGACCATCGCCGACATCAACAACACCCTGTCGATTGCCTTGGGTGCCAGCTACGTCAACGACTTCATCGACCGTGGCCGGGTCAAGAAGGTGTACATCCAGGGTGAACCCAATGCCCGGATGAGCCCGGAAGACCTGCAGAAGTGGTACGTACGCAACGGTAAGGGCGAGATGGTGCCGTTCTCTTCCTTCGCCAAGGGCGAATGGACCTACGGCTCGCCGAAGCTGTCCCGTTACAACGGCGTCGAGGCGATGGAAATCCTTGGTGCGCCAGCGCCGGGCTACAGTACCGGTGAGGCCATGGCTGAAGTGGAACGCATCGCTGGCGAGCTGCCGGACGGTATCGGCTTCTCCTGGACGGGCATGTCCTATGAGGAAAAACTCTCCGGCTCGCAGATGCCGGCACTGTTCGCCCTCTCGATTCTGTTCGTGTTCCTGTGCCTGGCAGCGTTGTACGAAAGCTGGTCGATCCCGATCGCGGTCGTGCTGGTGGTACCGCTGGGTATCATCGGTGCCCTGATCGCCGCCAGCCTGCGCGGTTTGTCCAACGACGTGTACTTCCTGGTCGGCCTGTTGACCACCATCGGCCTGGCGGCGAAGAACGCGATCCTGATCGTCGAGTTCGCCAAAGAGCTGCACGAGCAGGGCCGCAGCCTGTACGACGCTGCGATCGAGGCGTGCCGCATGCGTCTGCGCCCGATCATCATGACCTCGCTGGCGTTCATCCTCGGCGTGGTACCGTTGACCATCGCCAGCGGCGCAGGCGCCGGCAGCCAGCATGCGATCGGCACCGGCGTGATCGGCGGCATGATCAGTGCGACCGTGCTGGCAATCTTCTGGGTACCGCTATTCTTCGTCGCAGTGTCGTCGATGTTCGGCAGCAAAGAGCCGAAAAAAGACGACACCCCTGAAACTCCACGTTATGAGGCTGGGCAATGACCAAGTCTTTGTTGTCCCTGGCGGTAACCGCTTTCATTCTTGGCGGTTGCTCGCTGATCCCTGATTACCAGACCCCGGAAGCGCCGGTGGCAGCGCAGTGGCCGCAAGGCCCTGCGTATTCGCCGACCCAATCGGCAGACGTTGCTGCCGCCGAACAGGGCTGGCGCCAGTTCTTCCACGACCCGGCGCTGCAGCAGCTGATTCAGACCTCGCTGGTGAACAACCGCGACCTGCGTGTCGCGGCGCTGAACATCGACGCCTACCGCGCGCAGTACCGCATCCAGCGGGCCGACCTGTTCCCGGCGGTTTCGGCCACTGGCAGCGGCAGCCGCCAGCGGGTACCGGCAGACATGTCGCAGACCGGCCAAGCCGGTATCACCAGCCAGTACTCGGCCACTCTCGGCGTCAGTGCCTATGAGCTGGACCTTTTCGGCCGTGTGCGCAGCCTTAGCGAGCAAGCGCTGGAAACCTACCTGTCCAGTGAACAGGCACGGCGCTCCACGCAGATCGCCCTGGTGGCCAGCGTGGCCAACGCCTACTACACCTGGCAGGCGGATCAGGCGTTGTTCAAGCTGACCGAAGACACCCTGAAGACCTACCAGGAAAGCTACAACCTGACCCGTCGCAGCAATGAAGTCGGTGTCGCCTCGGCGCTCGACCTCAGCCAGGCACGCACCGCCGTGGAAGGCGCGCGGGTCAAGTACTCGCAGTACCAGCGCCTGGTTGCCCAGGACCTCAACAGCCTGACTGTGCTGCTGGGTACCGGCGTACCGGCCAACCTGCCCCAGCCGCTGGAGCTGAACGCCGACCAGCTGGCCGAAGTACCGGCCGGCCTGCCGTCGGACATCCTTCAGCGTCGCCCGGACATCCAGGAAGCCGAGCACCTGCTCAAGGCCGCCAACGCCAACATCGGCGCGGCCCGTGCAGCGTTCTTCCCGAGCATCAGCCTGACCGCCAACGCCGGCACCTTGAGTACCGACATGGACGGCCTGTTCAAAGGCGGTTCGGGCACCTGGTTGTTCCAGCCGCAGATCAACCTGCCGATCTTCAACGCCGGCAGCCTGAAGGCCAGCCTGGACTACTCGAAGATCCAGAAGGACATCAACGTCGCCAAGTACGAGAAGACCATCCAGACCGCCTTCCAGGAAGTCTCCGATGGCCTGGCGGCGCGCAAGACCTTCGAAGAGCAGTTGCAGGCCCAGCGTGACCTGGTGCAGGCCAACCAGGACTACTACCGCCTGGCCGAGCGTCGCTACCGTATCGGTATCGACAGCAACCTGACCTTCCTCGACGCCCAACGTAACCTGTTCAGCGCCCAGCAGGCACTGATCGGTGATCGCCTGTCGCAGCTGACCAGCGAGGTCAACCTGTACAAGGCGCTCGGCGGCGGCTGGTACGAGCAGACCGGGCAGGCCAATCAGCAGGCTTCGGTGGCAACACCGAAAGGCTGAATGCCCTGGTAGCAACATCAAGCCCACCCTCGCGGTGGGCTTTTTGTTGTCGCTTGCCTGGGCAGGCAAACAATTAACCACCTGGAACATTCCGTTCGATTATCGCCCCATACCGTCTGCGACGAATTGCCTCGCCCCTTCCCTTCCCCGCACCATCCGCTCACGCAACGTTGCCCACGTTCATCAAAGACCCGCACCTGCAGGCCGCATCCTGCAGCGCAACGGCTCGCCCATAAAAACAAGAGATCCACGACAGATGAGCACTTCGCATACCGCACGCCAGCTGCTGCCCGGCCTGTTGGCCATGTCCTGCACCCTCCCCGCGTTTGCTGCGGACGGCGGCTTCATGGAAGACGCCAAGGCCACCCTCAACCTGCGCAACTTCTACATCAACCGCAACTTCGTCGACCCAGCCCACCCCCAGAGCAAGGCCGAGGAATGGACCCAGAGCTTCATCCTCGATGCCCGCTCCGGCTTCACCCAGGGCACCGTGGGTTTCGGCGTGGATGTGTTGGGCATGTACTCGGTCAAGCTCGATGGCGGCAGAGGCACCACCAACACCCACCTGTTGCCGGTGCACGATGACGGCCGTCCCGCAGACGATTTCGGCCGCCTGGGCGTGGCCCTGAAAGCCAAGCTCTCGCAGACCGAACTGAAGGTCGGCGAATGGATGCCAGTGCTGCCGATCCTGCGTTCGGACGATGGCCGCTCGCTGCCACAGACCTTCCGCGGCGGCCAGCTCACCTCCAAGGAAATCGACGGCCTGACCCTGTACGCCGGCCAGTTCCGCGGCAACAGCCCACGCAACGACGCCAGCATGGAAGACATGTCGCTCAATGGCCGTGCAGCCTTCACCTCGGACCGCTTCAACTTCGGCGGCGGTGAATACACCTTCAACGACAAGCGCACGATGATTGGGCTGTGGGATGCCCAACTCAAGGACATCTACCGCCAGCAGTACCTCAACCTGGTACACAGCCAGCCACTGGGCGACTGGACCCTGGGCGCCAACCTCGGCTACTTCATCGGCAAGGAAGACGGCGCCGAGCGCGCTGGGGAACTGGATAACCGCACCGCCTCGGCACTGCTTTCGGCACGCTACCAAGGCCATACCTTCTACGTCGGCCTGCAAAAGGTCAGTGGCGATGACGCCTGGCTGCGGGTCAACGGCACCAGCGGCGGCACCTTGGCCAACGACAGCTACAACGCCAGCTTCGACAATGCCAAGGAGCGTTCCTGGCAGGTGCGCCATGACTTCAACTTCGCCACCGTCGGGGTACCGGGGCTGACCTTGATGAACCGCTATATCAAGGGTGACAACGTGACGGCGGGTGGCGTCGACGATGGCAAGGAATGGGCACGGGAGACCGAGTTGGCCTACGTGGTGCAGTCGGGGTCGTTCAAGGACCTGTCGGTGAAATGGCGCAACTCCACCATGCGCCGGGATTTCAGCACCAATGCGTTCGATGAGAACCGACTGATTGTGAGTTACCCGTTGAATCTGCTGTGATCTGGCCACCCTCGTCGCAGTCAAACCCGTGACGAGGGTTTAAATAACAAAAAAGAATAACTAACGAAATAAACCATCTTTGACGACATATGCGGTAACCGCTTAAATCGACGTCTGTTCCCCGCCCTAGAGCCTCACCATGGACCTTCGTCAACTGCGCTATTTCATTGCACTCACCGAGTACCGCAGTTTCGTCCGCGCCGCCGAGGCCATGGGCATCACCCAGCCTGCCTTCAGCCGCGCCATCCAGGGCCTGGAACAAACCTTCGGCTGCCCCTTGGTCGACCGTGCCAGCAAAGCGCTGCCGCCCACCCCTGAAGGCTTGGTGGTACTGCAGCACGCCCGCCGCCTGGTACAAGGTGCCGCGCAACTGAGCAACGAAGTGCTGCAGATGACCAAGCTCGATGCCGGAGAGTTGCACTTTGGCAGCGGCCCGGCCCTGGCCGTGCGCCTGGTCCCCGAAGCCTTGCGCCACTTCATCGACAGCCACCCGGGGATCCGCACCGCGTTGCTGGTGGACAATGCCGAACGCCTTGGCCAGGCACTGCGCCGTGAGCAGATCGAGTTTTTCGTCGACGACATCCGCCCCTTCGAGGCCGACCCCAACTTCCATACCGAGCCACTGTCGCCACGGCCCGGCCTGTTTTTCTGCCGCCCCGGCCACCCCTTGCTGGCCAAGGACAGCCTGTCGACCAACGACCTGTTCACCTACCCGCTGGCCAGCGCCCTGCTTGCACCTGGCGTACGCAAGCGCCTGGCCAACCTGAGCGGGCGCAGCGACTTCACCCCACACCTGCAGACCGAGCACCTGGCGGTGTTGCGCAGCGTGGTGCAGGCCAGTGATGCAATCGGCACCGCCAGCGAGGAAGCCGTTGCCGAAGACCTGGCCGCCGGGCGCCTGGTGCGCCTGCACTGGCGCAACCTGCCGCCGGCACTGGAAGTGCTCAGCGTGCGCTGTGGCGTGGTCAGCCGCAGCGGCTATCGCTTGTCGCCGGCGGCGCGGGCCATGATCGAGACGCTGGTGGGGCTGGATGCGCCCCTGCGCAGTGCCGCCATTCGCTGAAATGATGAAGATGGTGCGTGCGGGCTATCCTGAGCTATATGGGGGCCTGTACCGGCAAACCAGGGAGGCACAACAATGAAAAACCTCGTCGAACACCTGAGCCAATACGCCAACTACCACCGCGACCCACGCAACATCGCTACTCATTTCGTCGGCATCCCACTGATCGTGCTGGCCGTGACCATCCTGCTGTCGCGCCCAGGCTGGGACGTTGCCGGTATCTGGCTATCCCCTGCCCTGCTCGCGGCGGCGGTTTCGGTGTGGTTCTACCTGCGCCTGGACCTGCGCTTCGGGCTGGTCATGGGGCTGCTGCTGGGTCTGTGCCTGTGGCTTGGCCAGGTACTGGCGGTACAAAGCACCGGGCTGTGGCTCGGTGCGGGGCTGGGGGCGTTCGTGGTGGGCTGGATCATCCAGTTCGTCGGCCACTATTACGAAGGCCGCAAGCCGGCGTTCGTCGACGATATCAGCGGGCTGATCATCGGGCCCCTGTTCGTGGTGGCGGAAGCGGCATTCATGCTGGGGTTGTGCCCAGCGCTCAAGCAAGCCGTAGAGGCCAATGCCGGCCCAGTGGCCCTGCGGTCGTCGTAGGAGCGGCCTTGCGTCGCGAAAGGGCTGCGCAGCGGCCCCTCGATTTCAGCGTCGCCGCACATATCCGGGGCCGCTGCGCGCCCCTTTCGCGACGCAAGGCCGCTCCTACCAAGAGCCCGTGAGGCTTAAGAGCGTGACTCGACGCCCAGCTCATCCCACACCGATTCCGCCAGGTGGAAGGTGGCATTGGCCGCCGGGATGCCGCAGTAGATCGCGCTCTGCATCAGCACTTCCTTGATCTCGTCACGGGTCACGCCGTTGTTGGCAGCGGCCCGCAGGTGCAGCTTGAGCTCGTCGTTGCGGTTCATGCCGATCAGCATGGCGATGGTGATCAGGCTGCGGGTGTGACGCGGCAGGCCGGGGCGAGTCCAGATATCACCCCAGGCATGGCGGGGGATCATCTCCTGGAACTCGCCATTGAAGTCGTTGAGCTTCTCCAGGCTGCGGTCCACGTGCGCATCGCCAAGCACCGCGCGGCGCACCTGCATGCCTGCGTCGTAGCGTTGTTTCTCATCCATGGCGTTATCCTCAGTGAGCCAGCAGGAAGTCGAGCACTCGGCGGCTGAAGCGCTCGCCAATCTCGACGTTGGACAGGTGCGCAGCCGGGAAGTCGACATAGTCGGCGCCCTGGATGGCAGCCTGCATGAAGCGGCCATGCTCAGGGGTGGTCACCACGTCTTCGGTACCGGCAACGATCAAGGTCGGCACCTGGATACGCTGCACGTGCTCGCGGTAGTCGGCGTCGCGCACCGCAGCGCAGTTGGCTGCATAGCCCTCAGGCGTGGTCTGCGCCAGCATCTGGCAGATACGCTGGGCCTGCTCGGGCTGCGTCTGGGCGAAGCCTGGGGTAAACCAGCGCGCAATGGAGGCATCGCGCAGGGCAACCATGGCCTGCTGGCCGCCCTTGAGCACGGTGTCGATGCGCGGGTTCCAGACCTCGTCACTGCCGATCTTGGCCGCGGTGTTGCACAGGGTAAGGCTGTGCAGGCGCTCGCCTGCGTTGATCCCCAGCCACTGGCCGATCAGGCCGCCCATCGACAGCCCGACGAAGTGCGCTTTCTGGATGTCCAGGCCATCGAGCAGGGCAAGCACATCGCGGCCCAATTGCTCGATGCTGTAAGGGCCTGCGGTGACCAGCGAGGCGCCATGGCCGCGGGTGTCATAACGCAACACGCGCAAGTGCTCGCTCCACAGCGGAATCTGCGTGTCCCACATACCCAGATCGGTACCCAAGGAATTGGACAACACCAGCACCGGAGCATCCGCCGGGCCATCGATTTGATAGTTCAGTACGCCATCGGCCAGTTGCAAATGCGCCACAGCAGTCTCCTTCAGGCAGTGAAACGTTGATGTTCAGCCACGGCGCGCGCCACCCAGACGCGGGCCTGGCCGAGGTAATGGGCAGGGTCGAGCAAACGATCGAGTTCTTCCGCCGACAGTTCGGCGCTGACGTGCGGCTCGTCACCAAGCACCGCGCGCAGGTGGCGCTGCTCGGCGACGGCACGCTGGCAGCACTGCTCGAGCAGATGGTGGGCGCGGTCACGGCCCAGGCGCTGGGCCAGGACGATGCTGACGGCTTCGGCCAGCACCAGGCCCTGGGTCAGGTCGAGGTTGCGGCGCATGCGCTCGGCGTCCACCTGCATGCCTTCGGCGATCACCTGGGCCTGGCGCAGGGCGCCGGACACCAGGCAGCAGATATCCGGCAGGGTTTCCCATTCGGCATGCCACAGGCCGAGGCTGCGTTCATGTTCTTGAGGCATGGCGGCAAACAGCGTCGACACCAGGCCAGGCACACGGGTGGCGGCACCGATCAGCACGGCGGCGCCCACCGGGTTGCGCTTGTGCGGCATGGTTGACGAGCCACCTTTGCCCGGCGCGGAAGGCTCGAACACCTCGCCCGTCTCGGTCTGCATCAGCAGGCTGATATCGCGGCCGAATTTGCCCAGGCTGCCGGCGATCAGGCCCAATACCGAGGCAAATTCCACCAGGCGGTCGCGCTGGGTGTGCCAAGGCTGCTCAGGCAAGTGCAGCTTGAGCTGCTCGGCCAAGCCCTCGGCTACCGGCATGGCCTTGCTGCCCAATGCCGCCAGGCTGCCCGAAGCACCGCCAAACTGCAGGCACAGCAGGCGCGGGCGCAGCTCCTGCAGGCGTTGGCGATGGCGGGTCAGCGCGCCCAGCACACTGGCCAGCTTCATGCCCAGGGTGACCGGCGTGGCGTGCTGCAGCCAGGTGCGCCCCACCAGGGGCGTATCGGCATGCTGCAAGGCCTGGCGCGACAAGGTCTCGGCCAGTTGGCCAAGGTCCGCTTCGATGAGGTCGAGGGCATCGCGCAGTTGCAGTACCAGCCCGGTGTCCATGGCGTCCTGGCTGGTGGCGCCCAGGTGCACATAGCGCTCGGCCTCGGGTACGCCGCTGGCGATCACCTTGCCCAGCGCCTTCACCAGTGGGATGGCCGAGTTGCCAGCGCTGGCGATGGCATCAGCCAGGGCGCGGGTGTCGTAGCGCTCGGCCTTGCAGGCGGCCTCGATGGCCGCCACCGCGCTGTGCGGCACCAGCCCGGCGGCCGCTTCGGCGCGGGCCAGGGCAGCCTCGAAATCGAGCATGCCCTGCAGGCGGCCGCGGTCGGAGAAGATCTCGCGCATGGCCGGCGCGGTGAAGTAGGCATCGAACAGCTGGTTGTCCGCACGGTACGTCATTGCAGGTCCTTAATCGTCATGGTGCAGGTACGCGGCCTGCTTCGGCAGGCGCAGGCTGAACAGGAAGGCTATCGCCATCATGCCCGTCACGTACCAGTAAAAGGTGTTTTCCATGCCCAGCGTCTTCAGGCCCAGCGCCACGTATTCGGCTGACCCCCCGAACATCGCGTTGGCCACTGCATAGGCCAGGCCGACACCCAGCGCGCGCACCTGCGGCGGGAACATCTCCGCTTTTACCAGGCCGCTGATCGAGGTGTAGAAACTGACGATACACAAGGCCAGGCTGATCAGCACGAAGGCCAGGAACGGGCTGGTCACGGTCTTCAGCGCCATCAGCAGGGGCACGGTGAACAGCGTGCCCAAGGCGCCAAACAGCAGCATGGAATTACGCCGGCCAATCCGGTCGGACAACATGCCGAAGAACGGCTGCAGGATCATGAACAGGAACAGCGCGCCGGTCATCACGTAGCTGGCGTTCTTGGCGTTCATGCCGGCCGTATTGACCAGGTACTTCTGCATGTAGGTGGTGAAAGTGTAGAAAATCAGCGACCCGCCCGCGGTGTAACCCAGCACGGTGATGAACGCTGCGGTGTGGTTGCGGAACAGCCCGCTGATCGAACCGGCATCTTTGTCATTGCGGGTTTCGGCATTGCTGGTTTCGTGCAGCGAGCGGCGCAGCATCAGCGAGATCAGTGCGGCCACGGCGCCGACCACGAACGGAATGCGCCAGCCCCAGGCACGCAACTCGTCCTCTGTCAGCAGTTGCTGCAGGATCACCACCACCAGCACGGCCAGCAACTGGCCGCCGATCAAGGTCACGTACTGGAACGAGGCGAAGAAGCCGCGCTGGCCGCGCAGCGCCACTTCGCTCATGTAAGTGGCGGTGGTGCCGTACTCGCCACCCACCGAAAGGCCCTGGATCAGGCGGGCGAGCAACAGCAGCGCGGGTGCCCAGGTACCAATGCTGGCGTAGGTGGGCAGGCAGGCGATCATCAAGGACCCGGCGCACATCATCAGCACCGAGATCATCAGCGAGTTCTTGCGGCCATGGCGGTCGGCCAGGCGGCCGAAGATCCAGCCACCGATGGGGCGCATCAGGAAGCCCGCGGCAAACACGCCGGCGGTGTTGAGCAACTGTACGGTGGGGTCGTCGGAGGGGAAGAAGGCCGGGGCGAAGTAGATCGCGCAGAAGGCGTAGACGTAGAAGTCGAACCATTCCACCAGGTTGCCCGAAGAGGCACCGACGATAGCGAAGATGCGCTTGCTGCGCTCTTCGCCGGTGTAATAGGTTGAGGTCATGGTGGTTTTACTCCTGGAGGGTCCTAGGTAAGTCTAGACATACCTAGTAACACACTCGTTCCGCTCGCAGGCTGGCAATTGGCCTTGTGTCTTACAGTACCGGCCTCTTCGCGGGGCAAATCGAATCGCTGCACCGCCGCTCCCACAGAGAATGCGTGGTCCGCCGTGGGGGCAGCGGTGCGGCGATCCGACTTGCCCCACGAAGAGGCCGGTAGTGGTCAAACTCGTTCGATAGCCAGCGCCAAACCTTGGCCCACGCCCACGCACATGGTGGCCAGGCCTTTACGTCCGCCACTCTTCTCCAACTGATGCAGCGCCGTCAGCACCAAACGCGCACCGCTCATGCCCAGCGGGTGGCCTAGGGCAATCGCGCCGCCATTAGGGTTCACCTGCGGCGCATCGTCCGCCACACCCAGCTCGCGCAGCACCGCCAGGCCCTGGCTGGCAAACGCCTCGTTGAGCTCGATCACATCGAAATCAGCCACCGCCACGCCCAGGCGCTCGGTCAGCTTGCGCACCGCCGGTACCGGGCCGATGCCCATCACCCGTGGCGCCACACCGGCGCTGGCCATGCCCAGTACCCGGGCGCGTGGGGTCAGGCCATGTTTTTTTACCGCCTCGGCCGAGGCCAGAATCAACGCCGCCGCGCCATCGTTGACGCCCGACGCGTTGCCAGCGGTGACCGTCTTGTCCGGGCCATTGACCGGTTTGAGCTTGGTCAAGGCTTCAAGGGTTGTTTCCGGGCGCAGGTGCTCGTCGCGCTCGACCACGGTCTCGCCCTTCTTGTGGGCAATGCGCACCGGCACGATCTCTTCGGCAAAGAACCCAGCTGCCTGGGCCGCTGCGGCCTTCTGCTGGCTGCGCACGGCAAAGGCATCCTGGTCAGCGCGGGAGACCTGGTAATCGTCGGCAACGTTGTCGGCAGTTTCCGGCATCGAGTCCACGCCATACTGGCTTTTCATCAACGGGTTGATGAAGCGCCAGCCAATGGTGGTGTCCTCAAGCTTCATGTTGCGCGAGTAACCGCTCTCGGCCTTGCCCATGACAAAAGGCGCACGCGACATCGACTCGACACCACCGGCGATGGCCAGCTCCATTTCGCCACTGGCGATGGCGCGGAACGCCGTGCCGATGGCATCCATGCCCGATGCGCACAGGCGGTTGAGGGTCACGCCTGGGATGCTCTCGGGCAGGCCTGCCAACAGCAGCGCCATGCGCGCCACGTTGCGGTTATCTTCGCCAGCCTGGTTGGCGCAACCGAAGAACACTTCGTCGACTTGGTCCCACTGCACCGACGGGTTGCGCTCGATCAGCGCCTTCAGCGGCACAGCCGCCAGGTCATCGGCGCGCACGCCGGCCAGGGCGCCGCCGAAGCGCCCGATCGGGGTGCGGATGGCATCACAGATAAATACGTCACGCATGATTTTGGAGACTCCTGGTCAGGGTGCATCAGTGAGTTCAGATTAAGGAGGCTGGCAGGTCGGTGACAATCCGATAATCGACTATCCGTGCGATTATCGAACTATTTGTCACCCTGACCCTCCACTTTCCAGCGCTGCTCAGGTCGCGTCCGCGTGGCTGACCATCCCTTTCACAATCACCCCCACCGTTGCCAATGCAGCCGGCACCAGCAATGCCGTCAGCACCTGCTCGAAGTTCCAGCCCAGGCCCAGCAGCGTCGCCCCACTCCAGGCGCCGAGAATTGCGCCAAAGCGGCCGATGCCCAGCATCCACGAGACGCCCGTGGCACGCCCTTGGGTTGGGTAAAAGCGTGCTGCCAACGACGGCATCGCCGACTGGGCGCCGTTGACGCACATGCCTGCGATCAGCACCAAGGTGGCGAGCAAGGTGATGTTGCCCAGGCTCTGCCCAACGGCGTAGGCGAATACCCCGGCCAGCAGGTAGAAAATGCCGATGACCTTGTGCGGGTTGAAGCGGTCCATGGCCCAGCCCACGCCCACCGCACTCAGCACGCCACCGAACTGGAACAACGCGCCGATGAAGGCCGCCTCTTCCATGCTGGCACCACTGTCACGCATCAGCGTCGGCAGCCAGCTGGTCAGCAGGTAGACAATCACCAAGCCCATGAAATAGGTCAGCCACAACAGCATGGTGCCCAGCCCGTAGGTACCGGAGAAGATCACCGCAAACACGCTGCGCGCAGCCACCGCCTTCTGCTCCGGCACGCTGAAGCTGGCCGCCTGGGCCACCACCTGCGGCGCAATCGGCGCGAGGGTCTTGCGCACCTTGTCCGTGCCGCGGTTACGCACCACCAGGAACCGCGCCGACTCCGGCAGCCAGACCATCAGCACCACCGCCAGCAGCAGCGGCAGCACGCCACCGATCACCAGCAGGCTGTGCCAACCGTAGGCCGGGATCATCTTCGCGGAAATGAAGCCACCACCAGCCATGCCCAGGTTGAAACCACAGAACATGCTGGTCACCAGCAGCGACTTGAGGCGCTCAGGGGTGTACTCGGAAAGCAGCGTGGTGGCATTGGGCATACCCGCGCCCAGCCCGAGCCCGGTCAAGAAGCGCAGGATCAGCAACTGATCGACATTGGTCGCGTAGGCTGAGGCCAGGCTGAAGCCGCCGAACACCAGCACCGCGCCAACCAGCACGCCCTTGCGCCCGAAACGGTCGGCCAGCGGCCCAGAGCCCAAGGCACCGAACACCATGCCGATCAACGCGGCACTCATGACCGGGCCGAGGCTGGCGCGGTCGATACCCCACTCCTGCGACAGGGCCGGGGCGATGAAGCCCATGGCGGCCGTATCCAGGCCATCGAGGAAGACAATCAGAAAGCACAGCAACACCACCCGCCATTGATAGCGGGACAGCGGCTGATCGTTGATGAACGACTGAACGTCGAGGCAACTGCCGACGTTGGTGTGTGGTTGGTTCATTGTTGTTATCCAGAATTAGGGCACAGCCATGCCACTGCACTCAGGGCGCAAGTACAGGGTTGGGTAATAGGATGATGGTGGCCTGCTTCAGCCTGGATACAACAGTACTGCGTGCGGGTGCGGCCGCAGCAGCGATGGGACAGCAGTCATGGTGTGTGCCTCTCGAGTTTTTCTTGTTCGGTCGGCACAGCCGACCGTTGCGAGAGACATTAATCAGCAGACGGGGCGGACGCAATTCGCTGGGAGCGACATTGTGCGTTTATCGAACAGGAAACGGCGGGCGTGTTCGATAATGGGGCATGCAGGGGGTTGCCCCCTGCGCGCGTCAACCAAACAACTGGTGGCAAAGATCCCGACTGGCCGCCAACAGGATCGGCAAGAAGCGCTGTTCCAGCTCGCTACGCGTTACCCGCCCGACATGGGTACTGACATTCAATGCTGCCAGCACCTGCCCCGACGCGTCATAGATCGGCACGGCAATGGAGCGTAGCCCTTGTTCCAGCTCCTGGTCCACTACGCACCAGCCCTGGGCACGCACTTGCTGGATGCAGGCAAACAACGATTCGGCATCATTCAAAGTGCGGCTGGTGCGCGCCTTGAGATCAGCCCGGTCCAGGTACTCGCGCAGGCTGGTGTCATCCATCGCCGCCAGCAGGATACGCCCCATCGACGTGCAATACGCCGGTAATCGCCCGCCTACCGACAGGTCGACCGAGATCAGCCGCTCCACGGTTGCCGAGCGGGCTATATAAAGGATGTCGTCGCCTTCAAGAGTGGCCATGTTGGCCGCCTCGTGCAGTTGGTCACTGATGCGGTCCAGGTACGGCTGGGCGGAAATCGCCAAGGGCGTCGACGAAAGGTACGCATGGCCCAATGTCAGCACCTTGGGCAACAGCGAATAGGTGCGCCCGTCGGTCGTCGCATACCCCAGCTTGATCAGCGTGTGCAGGCAGCGGCGTACCGCCGCACGAGGAATCTCGGTGCGGTGGCTGATCTGGGCGATGGTCAGGTGGCGCTTGCGCTCCTGGAACGCCTGAATCACCGCCAGCCCCCGGGCGAGCGAGGTCATGAAGTCCGGGTCGCCGGTAAACGCCTGAATACGCTTGGCCGGCGATGCCACGATCGGCGGCGCCAGTGCGGGGGCGGCAGGGCGTGCCGACTCTGGGTTGGCAGATTCGTTGGCCGGTGTTTCGTCGCTCATCGCTCACCTCAAAAAAATCGCTGGTTCGTGCGATTATCGAACGAACGGCCGATAATCGCAATTGACCGCTGACACTTTTGCTTATACCTTTCTCCTGCCACTTGTGGCTTCTTTGGAGAGACTGGTCAGGTACCCACCGTAGAAGTCCCAGGCAACGGCCTCGCCCTGTGCGAGGCCGTTTTTACTTCCCCTCCTCGCGTGTGCGTGGCAACGAACTTTTGCCCTTGCCGCCCTTCAAAGTTATACGCACGTCGTAAGACATTGCCGAATGAAACCGACAACTTCGACCGGCATTGTCAGGCCCGCATAAATACCCCTGTTCGAAGAAGGGTCGGTTGCTATAATCAATTTGGTTGAATGCCCGATGCTGGGGTAATGGAACACACCGCTGTAATCAGCACTTCGCTTCAACCCATGTGTGTGCAGGCCCTGTATGGCATCCCCGCAGCTTTCCATGTGCCGTCTTTGTATGCACAGGGGTACGCTGTACAGCAAACAACAACAGTCTTAACTCAACTTACTCAGGTACTACTGTGACGAAAGATGAACTGCGCGCAGAGCTCGAGCGCCAGGCTGAACGTTACAAGGATGTTTACGGTGGTGAAGTCACCACGTACGCCGCTCAACCGGACCCGGAGCGCAAACCGTGGCGCAAGCGTGCCAGCGTGCGCGACCAGGCGTTCAACCAGGAACTGGAAAAAATGGAAAAGGACCTGCGCAGCGACAAGCCCTGAGCGCCAGGTTCACGCCATCCGCGTCGTCGCCCGGCAAGCCCGGGCGCGGTCGATCTTTACCCAGAGGTCGTAGATGAAATGGAATTACACAAATTTCATACGACCGTTTGAATGAATGCCACGTCGTACGTTTTCCAGATATTTGCCGATTTTAGTGATATTTCTCGTTTTTTATCGGACAGTTCTTTGCCAGATAGCGCGGTATTGCGCTTGCTGGTCGCACCTGGATACCTGCCATCGGTCTGTCGCAGGTGCATCGATTGCCAAGGTTTTCTGGCATAATCGCGCCCCCCTATGACCGCCAGACAACCTTCATGATCGATTTATTCAGCGGACTGGATGCCTGGGTGTTGGTGAGCCTGCTGCTCGCCTTGACCTTCGTACTCGCCTTCGAGTTCATCAATGGCTTTCATGACACCGCCAACGCGGTAGCTACCGTCATCTATACCAAAGCCATGCCGCCGCACCTCGCCGTGTTCTTCTCCGGCGTGTTCAACTTCCTTGGCGTTCTGCTCGGTGGTGTCGGGGTGGCCTATGCCATCGTTCACCTGTTGCCGGTAGAGCTGCTGATCAATGTGAACACCGGACACGGCCTGGCCATGGTCTTCTCGCTGCTGGCTGCGGCCATCACCTGGAACCTGGGCACCTGGTACTTCGGTATCCCTGCGTCCAGCTCGCACACCCTGATCGGCTCGATCCTCGGTGTTGGCCTGGCCAATGCCCTGATCAACGACATCCCGCTGGGCGATGGCGTCAACTGGCAGAAGGCGATCGACATCGCCATGTCGCTGGTGGTCTCGCCAATGGCCGGCTTTGCCGTCGCGGCGCTGGTGCTGCTCGGCCTGAAATGGTGGCGCCCGCTGTCGAAGATGCACAAGACGCCCGAACAGCGTCGCAAGCTCGACGACAAGAAGCACCCTCCCTTCTGGAACCGCCTGGTACTGGTGATTTCGGCCATGGGCGTGAGCTTCGTGCACGGCTCCAACGATGGTCAGAAAGGTATCGGCCTGATCATGCTGGTGCTGATCGGTATCGTACCGGCCAAGTTTGTACTCGACCTGAACAGCACCACTTATCAGATCGAGCGCACCCGCGACGCCACCTTGCACATGAGCCAGTTCTACGAGCGCAACGCCGCCACCCTGGGTGAGTTCCTGGCACTGGGCAAGGCCAAGTCGACCGACCTGCCAGAGCAGTTCAGCTGCAACCCGCAGCAGACCGAGCCGACCATCGCGGCCCTGCAGGCTTCGCTCAAGGGTGTGACCGACTACCACACCCTGGAAGCCGACAAGCGCGTTGAAGTGCGCCGCTACCTGCTCTGCCTGGATGACACAGCGAAAAAGGTCGGCAAGCTGCCAGGCCTGGATGCCCGTGAAAAGGCCGACCTGGAGAAGCTGCGCAAAGACCTCACCGCCACCACTGAATATGCACCGTTCTGGGTGATCGTGGCCGTTGCCCTGGCTCTGGGCCTGGGCACCATGGTCGGCTGGAAGCGCGTGGTACTGACGGTTGGCGAGAAAATCGGCAAGCAGGGCATGACCTATGCCCAGGGCATGTCGGCGCAGATCACCGCAGCCTGCGCCATCGGCATGGCCAACGTGTTCAGCCTGCCGGTATCGACCACCCATGTGTTGTCATCCGGCGTCGCCGGCACCATGGTCGCCAACAAGAGCGGCCTGCAAGGCGGCACCGTGAAGACCATCCTGCTGGCCTGGGTACTGACCCTGCCAGCCTCGATGGGCTTGGCAGCTGGCCTGTTCTGGCTGGCGTCCAAGGCGATCGGCTGAGCGGTACCGCTGTAGAAAAAGGCGCCTTCGGGCGCCTTTTTCATGCGCCTCACTAGCGCTTCTTGCCACCCAGCAACGACCCCATCAACCCGCGCACCAACTGCCGCCCCAACTGATTGGCCGCTTGGCGCACCGCAGACTTGATCGCCTGCCCTGCCGCACTCTGCAAGAAGTCACCGGCCTTGTCGGCAAAGCTCTCCTCATCGGCCTTAGGCACGGGTGCAGGCTCCACAGGCTCGCCTTTGCGCTGGGTGAGCATTTCGTAGGCCGACTCACGGTCAACCGGCTTGTCATAGCGCCCAACCAGCGGCGACGAAGCAATCAATGCACTGCGCTCAGCGGCACTCAGTGGCCCAATGCGCGATTGCGGCGGTGCGATCAGCACCCGCTGCACCATCGCGGGCGTGCCCTTATCCTCCAGCGTACCCACCAAGGCCTCACCGATACCCAGCTCGGTCAGCACCGCCAGGCTGTCGAACGCGGGGTTGGGGCGAAAGCCATCGGCCACGGCCCGCAGCGACTTCTGCTCTTTGGCGGTGAATGCACGCAACCCATGCTGGATACGCAGGCCCAACTGGGCCAGCACCGCATCGGGCAGGTCGCCCGGCGACTGAGTGACGAAGTAGACGCCCACGCCCTTGGAGCGAATCAGCCTGACCACCTGCTCCAGGCGGTCCTGCAACGCCTTGGGCGTGCCATTGAACAACAAGTGCGCTTCATCGAAGAACAGCGCCAATACCGGCTTGTCGGCATCGCCGCGCTCGGGCAACTGTTCGAACAACTCCGCCAACAGCCACAGCAGGAAAGTGGCATACACCTTCGGTGCCTCATGCACCAGCCGGCTGGCATCGAGCAAGTGGATACGCCCACGGCCGTCGCTGCCAGGGCGCAACAAGTCTTCGAGCTGCAACGCAGGCTCACCGAACAGCGCCTCGGCGCCTTGCTGTTCCAGGGTCGCCAGGCGACGCAGCAAGGCCTGGGTGGACGCGCTGGTCATCAACGCGCTGTCTTCACCCAGCATCTGCGGGTTGTCCTTCAGGTGCGCAAGCAGCGCCTTGAGGTCCTTGAGGTCGAGCAACAGCAAGCCTTCTCGGTCCGCCACCTTGAACGCTGCATACAAGGCCGCCTGCTGGCTGTCGGTCAGCTCAAGCAGGTTGCCCAGCAGCAGCGGCCCCATTTCGCTGAGGGTGGTGCGCAACGGGTGGCCGGACTCCCCGGCGATATCCCACAAGCTCACCGGGTAAGCCTGCGGTGCATGCCCCAACCACGGCATGCCGGCAATGCGCTCGGCCACCTTGCCCTGCGGCGCGCCCGCCGCGCCCAGGCCACACAGGTCGCCTTTGACGTCGGCCGCGAACACCGCCACGCCGGCATCACTGAACACTTCGGCAAGGTGCTGCAAGGTGACGGTCTTGCCGGTGCCGGTGGCCCCAGCGACCAAGCCGTGGCGGTTGGCGAGGCGCATGGCTTGATGGACAGGCTGGCCATCAAGGCCCGCTCCTACAACAATTTGCGAAGGATCTGACATCTTCTTTCATCCTCTTCTCAAGCTTTGCCGCGTATCGGCCGATACCTCGGGGTGATATTCGCCTAGAACACAGTAACAACCCAACTAGGACTTCCCGGGATGTTGCACTGTCTTGCAGATGTATTCGTGCGAACGCCCGATAAAACCTTAGCGGAACCGATTACACCATGAACAAAAGCCTTCGTTTCAGCCACAAGATTCTCGTGGCCGCGTCACTGATCGTGATGCTCGCCTTCAGCCTCTTCACCCTCTACAACGATTATCTCCAGCGTAATGCGATCAGGGAGGACCTGGAGAACTATCTGGCTGAAATGGGCGAGTCCACTTCGACCAATATTCGCAACCTGTTCGAAGGCCGTATCAAGCTGGTAGAGAACCTGGCACAGAACATTGCCCAGGCCCCCAACGACGCCGAAACCCTGATGGGGCAAAATGCCCTGATCACCAGCTTCCTCACGGTGTACCTGGGCAAGGTCGACGGTGGTTTCAGCGTGCGCCCGGACGCGAAGATGCCCGACGGCTACGACCCACGTACTCGCCCCTGGTACAAGGACGGCATGAACGCCTCCGGTGCAACCCTGACCGAGCCGTACATCGACATGACCACCAACAAGATGGTCATTGGCATCCTCAGCAAAGTCTCCAACAGCGTGGGCGTGGTCGGTGGCGACCTGGCCCTCGATGGCCTGGTCGAGATCATCAACTCGCTGAACTTCGGCGGCATGGGCTACGCGTTCCTGGTCAACGACCAAGGCAAGATCCTGGTTCACCCGGACAAGGACCTGGTGATGAAATCGCTGTCGGACCTGTTCCCGCAGCACACACCGACGCTGTCCGGTGAGCTGACAGAAGTCCAGGCCCAGGGCCAGACCCGCCTGCTGACCTTCACCCCGATCAAAGGCCTGCCGTCGGCCAACTGGTACATCGGCCTGTCGGTGGACAAGGACAAAGCCTTCTCCATGCTCAGCACCTTCCGCACCTCGGCGGTGATCGCCACGCTGGTTGCGGTGGTCATCATCATCGGCCTGCTCGGCCTGCTGATTCGCGTGCTGATGCAACCGCTGCTGACCATGACCCGCGCCATGGAAGACATCGCCGAAGGCGAAGGTGACCTGACCAAACGCCTGCGCATCCACAACCACGACGAGTTCGGCATCCTGGGCACCGCTTTCAACCGCTTTGTTGAGCGCATCCACGGCTCGATCCGCGAAGTGTCGTCGGCCACCGAACAGGTCAATGAAGTGGCCCTGCGCGTGATCAGCGCCTCGAACTCGTCGATGACCAACTCCGACGAGCAATCCAACCGCACCAACAGCGTCGCCGCCGCCATCAACGAACTGGGCGCCGCCGCCCAGGAAATCGCCGGTAACGCCGCCCAGGCTTCGCAACATGCCAGCTCCGCCCGCTTGCTGGCCGAAGAAGGCCAGCAAGTGGTGGAACGCAACATTGCGGCGATGAACCGGCTGTCCGACCTGATCGTCACCTCCAGTGCGCACATCGAGACGCTCAACAGCAAGACCGTCAACATCGGCCAGATTCTCGAAGTCATCACCAGCATCTCCCAGCAGACCAACCTGCTGGCCTTGAACGCGGCGATCGAAGCCGCCCGCGCCGGTGAAGCCGGGCGTGGCTTTGCCGTGGTCGCCGACGAAGTGCGCAACCTCGCGCACCGCACCCAGGAGTCGGCGCAGCAGGTGCAGACCATGATCGAAGAGTTGCAGGTTGGTGCCCGCGAGTCGGTCGACACCATGGGCCAGAGCCAGCGCCATAGCCAGGACAGCGTGCAGATCGCCAACCAGGCCGGCGAACGCCTGGACAGCGTGACCGTGCGCATCGGCGAGATCGACGGCATGAACCAGTCGGTGGCCACCGCCACCGAAGAACAGACCGCCGTGGTCGAGGCGATCAACATGGACATCAACGAGATCAACATGCTCAACCAGGAGGGCGTGGAGAACCTGCAGGCCACCCTGCGCGCCTGTTCGGACCTGGAGCAACAGGCTTCGCGCCTGAAACACCTGGTTGGCAGCTTCCGCATCTGACCCGCCTGATTCGCGAGTGAACCCGCTCCCACTGCAACCTGATGGGAGTGGGTTCACCCCCAGCCAACCTCGATCGAACAAACTATCCTTCTGAAAGGTCAACCTTTAGGCGTGTCATCGCCGGCCCATTACGGCCGGATGACAGACCCGAAGACGATCCCGGAGGGATGCTGATCGTGCACATCGCCGACATCACCATGTTCTATGCCCCCGCCAGCGGCGGCGTACGTACCTATCTTGATGCCAAACACCGCCGCCTCGATGCCCTGCAAGGCGTGCGCCACAGCCTGTTGATCCCCGGCGCCAGCGCGCAACACGCCGATGGCATCTACCAGGTGCCCGCGCCGCCCCTGCCCTTCGGCAACGGCTATCGCTTCCCGGTGCGTCTGGCGCCCTGGTGCAATGTGCTGCGTAACCTCAAACCCGACCTGATCGAAGTCGGCGATCCTTACCTGACCGCCTGGGCTGCCCTGGAGGCACGCCGCCAACTCGACGTACCGGTGATCGGTTTCTACCACTCCGACTTGCCGCTGCTGGTCAGCAACCGCATGGGCAACTGGTTCACGCCCAATGTCGAGGCCTATGTCAGCAAGCTGTACGGCAACTTCGACCGGGTGCTGGCGCCCAGCCAGGTGATGGCCGACAAACTGCGCCGCCTGGGCATCCGTGACGTGCACGTGCAACGCCTGGGTGTGGACCTGGCCACCTTCAACCCCGAGCACCGCGACCCGCACCTGCGCGCCGAACTGGGGATTGCCGACACCAGCCGCCTGTTGATCTACGCCGGCCGTGGCTCGCGGGAGAAGAACCTGCCGGTGCTGCTCGACTGCATGCAGCGCCTTGGCCGCCCTTATCACCTGCTGCTGGTCGGCTCCAACATGCCGGTCAATGTGCCGGATAACGTCAGTGTGATCGACCACTTCTGCCCACCGCAAGAGGTCGCCAGGCTGATGGCCAGTGCCGACCTGCTGGTGCATGCCGGCGACCAGGAAACCTTCGGCCTGGTCATTCTCGAAGCCATGGCCAGCGCCACGCCGGTGGTGGCGGTGCGCGCCGGCGCCTTTGGCGAAATCGTCAACGAACAGTGCGGGCGGCTGTGCCAGGCCAACGACGGCACAGCCATGGCGCAGGCCGTGCGCCAGGTGTTCGAAGAGGGCGTGCGCACGCTCGGCAGCCAGGCCCGCCGCCATGTCGAGCAGCATTATTCATGGGACAACGTGGTGGCCGGCTTGCTGCAGCATTACCAGGCGGTGCTCGGCCACCAACCGCTGGTGCGCGCCCATGGCTGAAAACGCCAGCGCCCCCCGCAGCCTAATGCTGGTGCTGCACGACATCGCCCCCGAGACCTGGCCCGACTACCAACCCTTCGTCCAGGCCATCGATGAGATGGGCGGTGTGCCCATGACTTGGCTGGTGGTGCCGGACTTTCACCACCGCAACCCCCTGCACCGCTCGCCAACCTTCTGCCGCCTGCTCGAACGGCGCCTGGCGCTGGGTGACGAGCTGGCGCTGCATGGTTTCTACCATGCCGACGACGGCACGCCACCGCGCAGCCCCGGCGCGTTCTTCATGCGCCGCATCTATACCCACGAGGGCGAGTTCTATGGGCTTGATCAGCAGCAGGCCCTGCAGCGCCTGGAGCAAGGGCTGGCAGTTTTCGACCGGCAAGGCTGGCCGGTTGCCGGCTTCGTCGCCCCGGCCTGGCTGATGAGCGAAGGCACGCGCCAGGCATTGCGCCAGCTGCCGCTGCGCTATACCAGCACACCGCAGCACCTGTACCGCCTGCCGGACTTCACCGCCATCGAAGCCCCCGGGCTGGTCTGGAGCGCCCGCAGTGCTTGGCGTCGAGGGCTATCGAAGATGCTTTGCGACTGGCAATGCCGGCGTTGGCGTGAAGCCGGCACCGTGCGCCTGGGCCTGCACCCGGTGGACATGCGCCACAAGGCGTCGCGCGAATACTGGCTACGCACCTTGCGCGCACTGTTGGCACAGGGCCGTGTGCCGTTGACCAAGTCCGCCTGGCTGGACGGCCAGGCCAGCGCATGAACCGCCTGGGCTGGCTGGGCCTGGCACTGCTGGGCGCCGTGCTGGTGCCGATAGTGCTGGGCGGTAGCGAATTGCTGCCCAGGCTTCAACGCTTCGACCCCGGCCTGTTGCTGACGCTGCTGGGCATGATCCTGCTGTGCTGGGTGATAAATGCCCTGCGCCTGCGCCTGCTGCTCGGCCAGCAAGGTGCTCAGCTCAAGTACCTGCGCAGCCTCGGCGTGGTCATGGCCACCGAGTTCGCCATCTGCACCACCCCGGGCGGCAGCGGCGGCCCGCTGACCCTGATGGCCCTGCTGGCGCGGGACCGCATCGGCCCGGCGCGCAGCGGCGCGGTGTTCGCCATGGACCAGCTGAACGACCTGCTGTTCTTCTTCTGCGCGATGCTGGCGATTGCCGGCTATGCGTTGTTTCACAGCCTGGGGCACAGCCAGCAAAGCATGTTGCTGGGCAGCGCGCTGCTGCTGTGCTCGGCGTTGGTCGTGGTGCTGGGGCTGCTGCGCTACCGGCGCGCCATGATGCGCTTCAATGGGCGCCTGTTGCGCCGCCTGGGCATGTCCGAATGCCGTAAACGCCGCTGGGCGCGCAAGCTGCTGCACTTCATCGACGCCCTGGCCCAGACCTGGCGCCTGCCCAAACGCACCCTGGCGCTGGTGTTCACGCTGACCTGCGTGCATTGGGGCCTGCGCTACAGCGTGCTGTACCTGGTGCTCAAGGGTTTGGGCGTGGAACTGTCGTGGATCCCCAGCTTTCTGGTACAGATGCTCTCGCTCAGTGCTGGCCAGTTCAGCCTGCTGCCAGGCGGCGCGGGGGCTGCCGAGCTGACCTCGGCAAGCCTGCTGACGCCCTTGGTGGGCAGTTCGACAGCGGCTGCGGCGATCGTGATCTGGCGTGCGGTCACTTACTACTTTTATCTGCTGGCGGGGGGGCCGGTGTTTGTCTGCCTGCTGGCGCGTCCGTTGCTGGAACGCTGGCGGCGTCAGGCGGGTTGAGCTGGCGCCAGAGCTCGGCAGCACCGGGGAAGTCGGTGCCGTCGGCGTCGCTCAGGGCCTCGGGGTCATAGCGGGCCAGGCAGCCCTCGCCGAGGGTTGGCGGGGGTGAGGCGGTGGCTTTGTCGCGGGGGTCGGCCATGGCGTTTCACTCAGGGATTGCCGGGGCTGCTACGCAGCCCCGTGTCGCTGTCAGTCGAACACCACCGTCTTGTTGCCATGCACCAGCACGCGGTCTTCCAAGTGATAACGCAGGCCGCGGGCCAGCACCATCTTCTCGACATCACGGCCGAAGCGCACCATGTCTTCGATGCTGTCGGCATGGCTGACACGGACCACGTCCTGTTCGATGATCGGGCCGGCATCCAGCTCTTCGGTCACGTAGTGGCAAGTTGCACCGATCAGCTTCACGCCGCGCAGGGCCGCTTGATGGTAGGGCTTGGCACCGACGAACGACGGCAGGAAGCTGTGGTGGATGTTGATCACTTTTTCAGCGTAGTCCTGGCATAGCTGCGGTGGCAGGATTTGCATGTAGCGGGCCAGCACCACCACATCGGCAGCGTGCTCCTGAACCAGGCGCGACACTTCGGCGAAAGCTGGCGCCTTGTCCTTGGGGTCGACCGGCACATGGAAGAACGGAATGCCGTGCCACTCGACCATGCTGCGCAGGTCATTGTGGTTGGACACCACGCACGGGATATCGCAATCCAGCTCGTCGGTGTGCCAGCGGTGCAGCAGATCGGCCAGGCAATGGGATTCGCGGCTGGCCATCAGCACCACGCGCTTTTTCTGCGCCGAGTCGGTCACCCGCCAGGTCATGGAGAACTCTTCGGCGATCGGCGCAAACGCCTCGCGGAATGCCTCGATACCGAATGGCAGGGATTCGGCACGGATTTCATGACGCATGAAGAACCAACCACTCTGTTCATCGGAGTGGTGGCTGGCTTCGTTGATCCAGCCATTGTACAAGGCCAGGAAATTACTGACTTTCGCCACGATGCCAACACGGTCGGGGCAGGCGATCACCAGACGATAGGTGCGCATGAATGAGACTCCAGAACTTCGCAAAGGCGCTCATTCTAGCGGCCCGCCAGAAAAAACGCAGTATGGATTGCACGGCGCGTCTTGTGCGCACCTGCCCACACACACGGCAAGCCGCCGCGCATCGCCATGACAAAATGCAGGGGCTTATGTAAATTTTTGTTCACGTGGAGAAATGTTGTCACAGCTTAATTAACAGTTAATTGCCCAATTCCATGTTTACTTGCGAGTATGGCCTGTCTATTATTGGCCCACACATTTCTGAACACGTATTAAAGGAACACTCCATGTCCCTGATTAACGAGTACCGCGCCACCGAAGAAGCCATCAAGGAACTTCAGGCCCGCCTGGCCAACCTGTCCCAGGATGACAAGCTGAAGCAAGAGCTGGAGTTCGAAGGCAAACTGCGCACGCTGATGGGCGAGTACTCCAAGTCGCTGCGTGATGTGATTGCCCTGCTCGACCCAGAGTCGAAACTGAGCAAGGCGCCACGTGGCGCGGTCAAGGTCACCGCCACTAAGCGTGCGCGCAAGGTCAAGCAATACAAGAACCCGCACAATGGTGAAGTGATCGAAACCAAAGGCGGCAACCACAAGACCCTGAAAGAATGGAAAGCCAAGTGGGGTGGTGACGTGGTTGAAAGCTGGGCGACCCTGCTGGACTGATAGTCCGCACGCTCACATTGCTTGACGCAACAAAAACGCCGGCTCGATGCCGGCGTTTTTGTTTGTCCACTCAGCGCGCAATTGCAAATTGTGTCTTCAGTTTACTGGCGTGTTCCTGCCAGGCGTCCAATACCCGGCGGCCCGCCTCGTCGGCGCTTTCCCAGGCACGCTGGCGCGCCTGCTCGAAATCACCCAGGGTATTCGGCGCGCCCCACTGGGGGTCGCTCAGACGGTGCTGACAGAATGCATACCAGCGCTGGCGCTCTTCGCTATTCAAGGTGTCAGGGAAGTTGCGTGCCCGATAACGGAACAACAGTTCAGGCATGCGCGGGTCATCGAACATCCAGTGCCCTTGGCCCAACTGCGCAGGTTCCAGCGTGCGAACTTGCTCGCACAAACGGCGGTCGCGGTCCCCTAGAAAACCGTCATACAACTGTTGTTCAGGGTCTTCACTCGGGGCGAAATCATCATTGCCATAAATGTGCGCCAGCTTGTCTTGCCAGTCCGCCTGTTGATTGGCCAATTGCTCGCCGCGCCATTGTAACAACGTCAAGTCCACACCCAGGCGCTGTTGATCGGCCGGGCGCAATACCGAGAGCGGTGCCAGCACCGGGCAACGGTTGATTTGCACCAATTTAAGCGGAACGGGTAATTCACCTTCTGCCAGATCTTCATGCCGGGTATACAAGCGCTGGCGAAGAACTTCGGCACTTTCCCGTATTAACGGTAGGGTTTCCTGATGCAGGTCGCAGACAATCAGGGCATTGCGATTGCGCGGGTGCCACGCCAGCGGCAGGACCACCCCCAGGTAATTACGCGCCGCCGAAAATCGCCCAGAGATATGGACCAGTGGCTGCAACAAACGAATCTGCTCCATCACTTTATGTTTGCTGCGCAACTGAAACAGCCACTCATACAACTTCGGTTGTTTTTGCCGAATCAAGCGCGCCAGGGCAATGGTGGCCCGCACGTCGGAAAGTGCTTCGTGGGCATGGCCATGGTCGATGCCATTGGCTTTGCTGAGCAGTTCAAGGCGCAGGCTGGTGCGGCCATCCTGCTGCGGCCACTCGATGCCTTCAGGGCGCAGTGCATAGGCCGTGCGCACGATGTCGATCAGGTCCCAGCGGCTGTTGCCGCCCTGCCATTCACGGGCGTAAGGGTCAAAAAAGTTGCGGTACAGGCTGTAACGCGTCACCTCATCGTCGAAACGCAAGGTGTTGTAGCCGGCACCACAGGTGCCAGGGCGCGCCAGTTGCTCGTGCACGCGGGTCATGAACTCGGCTTCGCACAGCCCCTGGGCTTGCAGTTGCTGCGGGGTGATACCGGTTACCAGGCAGGCGGCCGGGTGCGGCAGGATGTCGTCGGAGGGGTTGCAAAAGAGGCTGATCGGTTCTTCGATCTCGTTGAGGTCGAAATCGGTGCGTACACCGGCCACCTGCAGTGGCCGGTCGCAGCGCGGGTTGATGCCAGTGGTTTCGTAGTCGTGCCAGAAAATGCTGGAGCTCACGGGGTCGTCCTGTATCAAGGTCGACCCGATTCTAGCGCGATTCTCGCGCGCCAAGGCTCAGGGGGAGTCAGGCGGATGCGTTGGCGGGGCGGAAACTGAAATAGTCGCGCAACGAGCGGACGAATTCATCGTACTCGCGGGGCGCCTGCAGCAACATGAAGCCGGAATCGTAGTTGCCGGGCGTCTGGTCTTCGCGGCACCACAGGCAACTGGCGGTGAGGTTGATGAACTGATACCCGCCACCGGCCAGCGGCAAGCGCAGTTGCAGTTCGTAGTCTGGCCCGACCAGTACCGGCAGTTGGCTGATCAGCATCAGCCCATCTTCGGAGGCATTACCCAGCTGGCCGATCGCCTGATCGGTAAAACGGTTGAAGACCTTGAGAACGCAGGGCAACTGATGGCGTTCGATATGCCGCTTGTTGAACATGATCACAAGTGCAGTCCGTACCCGGTGCCAGGAATGCGAGGTACTGGCGGTTGTTGTAACAACTGAGTTACAGATTAGCGCAGCGCGCACGGTAAATCCCGTGAAATAAATCACACCTTGGCATTAACGCCAAGGGGTGACCTTCACCGGGTTGGCCACGGCCGCTTCGGCACCGCGGTAATGGCCAAGCTGCTCCAGTGTTTGCAGGCGAGCCTGGGCACGGTACGCGTATTCGTTGCCGGGGTACTGCTGGATCAGGTACTCGTAGGTCTGCGCTGCATCCACGAACAGCTTCTGGCGCTCCAGGCACTGGCCGCGCAGCAGCGACACCTCCGGGTGGACGAACGGTCGTGCGCGGCTGGTGCGGTCAACCTGCGACAGCTCCAGCATGACCCGCTGGCAATCGCCGCGGTCATAGGCACGGTAGGCGTTGTTCAAGTGGTGGTCCATGGACCAGCGGGTGCAGCCGACGGCGCTGGCCGCCAAGGCTAAAACGATCAGGGCTCGCATGGGGGGTCTCCTTTGATGCCAGTGTATCGGCCTTTGCCGATAAATCTTCACACCCTTTTGCAAGGATGGCCTGACCGTTCAAACGCCACCCTGCCTCGCTCGCAGGTAGTGCAACGGAACAATGACTACAGCGCGATTCAGGAGTAGCCTTTCGCTGCGCTTCACTATAGGAGTCTGTGCATGACCATCCGCCGTACCAAAATCGTCGCCACCCTTGGCCCCGCCAGCAACTCGCCGGAAGTGATCGAACAACTGATCCTTGCCGGCCTGGACGTGGCACGTCTGAACTTCTCCCACGGCACCCCGGACGAGCACAAAGCGCGCGCCCGCCTGATCCGTGACATCGCCGCCAAGAACGGCCGCCATGTCGCTTTGCTGGGCGACCTGCAAGGTCCGAAGATCCGCATCGCCAAGTTCAGCAACAAGCGCATCGAATTGAAGATCGGTGACACGTTCACCTTCTCCACCGCCCACCCGCTGACCGAAGGCAACCAGGACATCGTCGGTATCGACTACCCCGACCTGGTCAAGGACTGCGGCGTTGGTGACGAACTGCTGCTCGACGATGGCCGTGTGGTCATGCGCGTCGAGACCGCTACCGCTGATGCACTGCACTGCGTGGTGATCATCGGTGGCCCGCTGTCGGACCACAAAGGCATCAACCGCAAAGGTGGCGGCCTGACCGCGCCGGCCCTGACCGAAAAAGACAAGGCCGACATCAAGCTGGCCGCGGAAATGGACCTGGACTACCTGGCCGTATCGTTCCCGCGTGACGCCAGCGACATGGAATATGCCCGCAAGCTGCGTGACGAGTCCGGCGGCAGCGCCTGGCTGGTGGCCAAGATCGAGCGTGCCGAAGCCGTTGCCGACGACGAGACCCTCGACAAGCTGATCGCCGCCTCCGACGCAGTGATGGTTGCCCGTGGCGACCTGGGTGTGGAAATCGGCGACGCCGAGCTGATCGGCATCCAGAAAAAGATCATCCAGCACGCCCGCCGCAACAACAAGGCGGTGATCGTGGCGACCCAGATGATGGAGTCGATGATCCAGAACCCGATGCCGACCCGCGCTGAAGTGTCCGACGTGGCCAACGCCGTGCTCGACAACACCGATGCGGTGATGCTGTCGGCCGAAAGTGCTGCCGGTTCCTACCCGATCGAAGCCGTACAGGCCATGGCGCGGATTTGCCAAGGTGCCGAAAAGCACCCGACCAACCAGAAATCCAGCCACCGCCTGCACACCACCTTCGAGCGTTGCGACGAAAGCATCGCCCTGGCGGCCATGTACACCGCCAACCACTTCCCGGGCGTCAAGGCGATCATCGCCCTCACCGAAAGTGGCTACACCCCGCTGATCATGTCGCGCCTGCGTTCGCACGTGCCAATCTTCGCCCTGTCGCCGCACCGCGCTACCCAGGCTCGCGCCTCGATGTTCCGTGGTGTCTACCCGATCGCCTTCGACCCGGCTTCGCTGCCGGCCGACAAGGTGAGCCAAGCGGCGGTCGACGAACTGCTCAAGCGTGGCCTGGTGCAACAGGGTGACTGGGTGATCCTGACCAAGGGCGACAGCTACCACACCATCGGTGGCACCAACGGCATGAAGATCCTGCATGTCGGTGATCCGCTGGTCGGCTGATAGCCTTTCCAGGGGGGCCGCTCTGCGGCCCCTTCGCGGGGCAAGCCCGCTCCCACAGTTACCCTTCTGAACTCAGGCGCAGTCAGGTCCCTGTGGGAGCGGGCTTGCCCCGCGAAAGGGTCGGCATAGGCGCGCAACATTCCTCAGGCATGCTCGACAAACACATCGGCAAACACCTGGTTCCTCGGCACCCCCGCAATAAACAGCCGCCGCGCAAACCGCTCGACACTCCCCGGCGAGCCACACAGCAGCGCGATGGTCTGCCGTGATGACGGCCGCAACGCCGCCAGCGCTTCATCCAACTGCTCCGCCAGCACCTGCTCGACACGCACCCCGTCCATTGCCAGCAACGGCTCAGCCAGATAATGCCCGGCGTGCTCACGCGCCACATGCAGCACCCTGATCTCACCCCGATGCCCCTGGCGCAGCGCCTCGCGCAAGATGCCCCACAATGGCGCAAGCCCCGTCCCGGCCGCCAGCAACCACAGCGCACGGTCCTGCCAGTCCGGGTCATAATGCAACGCCCCGCCCCTCAGCTCGCCCAGAAGCAGTTCATCGCCAACCCGCAAGGCCCGGGCCTGGTCACAGAAAGCCCCTGGCCGCTGGCAATCGACATGAAACTCCAGCAAGGCGTCTTCACCCGGCAGGCTTGCCAAGGAATACGGTCGCGCGACCGCACCGTTCCACAGCACCAGATGCTGGCCGGCCTGATACCGCAGCGCCCGCTCCGGCCGCAGGCGCAAGCGCAACACATCGCCAAACCAGTCCAGTTCACACACCGTTGCGGGCACCCCTTCGAGCTGCGGGTCGTACACCGCCACGCGCAGGTCGTCCACCACCCGGCACTGGCAGGCCAGGCGCCAGCCCTGTGCGTGCTTGTCCAGCGCCAACGCCTCGGGCAGCGCATCCACCGGTTGCCCATCCAGGCAATGCACCAGGCAGGCGTGGCAACTGCCCGCACGGCAGCTGTAGGGCACATTCAAGCCTGCCTCGTTCAAGGCATCGAGCAGGTTACTGCCGGTGGGCACCGTCCAGCGGCGCTCGCCCACACAGAGTTCAGGCATGGTCATTACTTCCTTGGTCTACATCGCCACTCTAAGGCAAGCCGCTATCGGCAGCAAAAAGGATGCCCGCCGCACTGCCGACCATGGTCCAGACCACGCGCAGGTGTTTCGCACGGTGAGGCGCGCTATACTGCCGCGCCTTTTTACGTCGGCCTGACCTGCCGACGCCTTGCCAGGCGTTTCGACACACAGGTGTGCAGTGTCGGAAAGCCTTTACGAATGTTCCCGTCTTTAAGAGGAGCGCGCTGCATGACCGTGATCAAGCAAGACGACCTGATTCAGAGCGTCGCCGACGCCCTGCAATTCATTTCGTACTACCACCCCGTCGATTTCATCCAGGCGATGCACGAGGCCTACCTGCGTGAAGAGTCGCCTGCCGCGCGCGACTCCATCGCCCAGATCCTGATCAACTCGCGCATGTGCGCCACCGGCCACCGCCCGATCTGCCAGGACACCGGTATCGTCACCGTGTTCGTGCGTGTGGGCATGGACGTGCGCTGGGACGGCGCCACCCTGAGCGTCGACGACATGATCAACGAAGGTGTGCGTCGCGCCTACAACCTGCCTGAGAACGTCCTGCGCGCCTCGATCCTGGCCGACCCGGCCGGTGCCCGCAAGAACACCAAGGACAACACCCCGGCCGTCATCCACTACTCGATCGTCCCTGGCGACAAGGTCGAAGTCGATGTCGCAGCCAAAGGCGGCGGCTCGGAAAACAAGTCGAAGATGGCCATGCTCAACCCGTCCGACTCGATCGTCGACTGGGTGCTGAAGACCGTCCCGACCATGGGCGCCGGCTGGTGCCCACCTGGCATGCTCGGCATCGGCATCGGCGGCACCGCCGAAAAAGCTGCGGTCATGGCCAAGGAAGTGTTGATGGAGTCCATCGACATTCATGAACTCAAAGCCCGTGGCCCGCAGAACCGCATCGAAGAGATCCGCCTGGAGCTGTTCGACAAGGTCAACCAGCTGGGCATCGGCGCCCAGGGCCTGGGCGGCCTGACCACCGTGCTCGACGTCAAGATCATGGACTACCCGACCCACGCCGCCTCCCTGCCGGTGTGCATGATCCCGAACTGCGCCGCCACCCGTCACGCGCACTTCGTGCTCGACGGCAGCGGCCCGGCCGAGCTGGAAGCGCCATCGCTGGACGCCTACCCGGAAATCGTCTGGGAAGCCGGCCCAAGCGCCCGTCGCGTCGACCTCGACTCGATCACCCCGGAAGAAGTCGCCAGCTGGAAGCCAGGCGAGACCATCCTGCTCAACGGCAAGATGCTCACCGGCCGCGACGCCGCGCACAAGCGCATGGTCGAGATGCTCAACCGTGGCGAAGAACTGCCGGTCGACCTGAAAGGCCGCTTCATCTACTACGTCGGCCCGGTCGACCCGGTCGGTGACGAAGTGGTAGGCCCAGCCGGCCCGACCACTGCTACCCGCATGGACAAGTTCACCCGCCAGATCCTCGAGCAGACTGGCCTGCTGGGCATGATCGGCAAGTCCGAGCGTGGCCCGACCGCTATCGAAGCGATCAAGGACAACAAGGCCGTGTACCTGATGGCCGTCGGCGGCGCCGCCTACCTGGTGGCTCAGGCGATCCGCAAGTCCAAGGTCCTGGCGTTCGCCGAGCTGGGCATGGAAGCGATCTACGAGTTCGAAGTGAAGGACATGCCGGTCACTGTCGCGGTGGACAGCAACGGTGAGTCGGTGCACATCACCGGCCCCGCGCTGTGGCAGAGCAAGATTGCCGAAAGCCTGGCGGTTGAAGTGAAGTGATTCACCCTCCGGCCTGATCGAAAACGCCCGGCATCTGCCGGGCGTTTTCATTTACAGGCTGCGCTCGAACTGCTCTGGCCAGTCGCGCCGGGTAAACACCTGCCCCTGCTCCCTTACCCGCCGCACCGCCGCCAGGTCCACGTCACAGATCAGCCACTGGCTGCCGGCCGGGTCAAGCTCGGTACTCAGGGCCACCACTCCGTCCTTCGGCATGCCATGGTCCGGCGGCACAAACAACCCGGCCCGCCCAATGTTCTCATCCAGCGCCTGCGACCACGCGGCCAACCCCACCGTGGGGCTCTGCAACACGGCAATCTGGTTCTCCAGGGCCCGCGCCTGGGCACCAATGCGCACCCGGTGGTAACCGGCTTCGGTATCGGTGCAGCTCGGTGCCAGAATCAGGTCGGCGCCCCCTTCTGCCAGGCGCCGTGCCAGCATCGGGAATTCGTTGTCGTAGCAGATCAGAATGCCCAGCCGCCCCAGCTGGGTATCGAACACCTTCAGGCCATCGCCCGGGGCAATGTCCCATTGTTCCCGCTCGAAGCGCGTCATCATCAGCTTGTCCTGATGCCCCAGTTCACCCTCGGGGCCAAACAGCCAGGCACGGTTGCGATAACGGCCATCGCTGTCCTGCACCGGCAGGCTGCCGGGCTGCAGGTAGATGCCCCAGCGGCGAGCAATGCGCTCGCACAGCGCTTTCCAAGGTTCGATCAAGGGCTGGATACCGGCGATAGAAGCCTTCAAATCACCCCGCTGCTGCACAGGTAACAGCCCGCTGAGTACCAGGCCCGCGTATTCCGGCAACAGCAGCAGCTGAGCGCCGGCCTCGGCCGCTTCGGCGCACAGACCCTGCAGATGATCGACGTAGGCATCCCAGGTCTTGTGCAGCTCGATGGCATACTGGCAGGCCGCGAGGCGGGTCATATCGGCAGTTCCTTGAGCCAGAACGACATGATCTTTTCAGACGATTCCTGTTCATCCAGGTCGCGCCAGGCATAGTGGGTGCGCAACGAGGGGTCGTGCAGGAACCCACGATTGCGCCAGAACCCCTGCAAGGGCTTGTAGTGCGCCGGGCGCAGCGGGTGCACGCCCGGCCGTTCCACGGCACAGAAGGCGCAATAATCGAACTCGGCGAGTTTGTGGGCGTAGGACTCGCGCTCGATGAAAAAACGCACCCCCAGCCCTTGGCCACGGTACTCCGGCAGCACCACCGACTCACCGAAGTAGTACACGCTGGCAGGGTCACGCCCCTGGGCCAGGAACGGCTGCTGGAACTCGGCGGCAACGTCCACCAGCGGCAGGCTGGTGGCGGCACCCACCACCCGGCCGGCGTCCAGCGCCAGTACCACCAGGCTGCGCCCGGAGCGGGCATAGGTAGATAAGTAATCGGCCTCGTACTCCGGCGTACCGTCGTACAGGTAGGGAAACTCGCGGAACACGGTCAAGCGCAGGCGAGCGAGGTCATCGATGTAAGGCGCGATAGCGGCGCCGTGCAACAGGCGGATTTCCATGCTTGGCGGTCGTTTTGTCGATGTGGATGACGCGCTCGGCTAAGCCGGGCTTGAGGGGAAACCCTATCATCCAAGTCAACGCACCGCCTTTTCCCAACACGACAGGAATTGTTCCATGACCGCTACCGAACTGGTAAATGCCTACTACGCCGCCTTCAATGCCGGTGACATGCCCGGCTTTCTCGCACTGCTGAACGAAGATGTGATCCACGACATCAACCAGGGCGAGCGGCAGATGGGCAAGGCCAGGTTTGCCGCGTTCATGGACAAGATGAACCGCTGCTACCGCGAGCGCCTGGCCGATATCGTGGTCATGCAGAATGCCGACGGCAGCCGCGCAGCCGCGGAGTTCACCGTGCATGGCGAGTACATCGCCGATGACGAAGGCCTGCCCGCGGCCAACGGGCAGACCTATGTGCTGTCGGCGGGGGCGTTCTTCTATATCCACTGCGGCAAGATTGCCCGGGTGACCAACTATTACAACCTCAATGACTGGGTCGAGCAGGTCGGCTGAATCTGCTTACGCTTTTGTAGGAGCGGCCGTGTAGATCAGGCGATACGTGTACCCAGCACCTTGAGGAAAGCCGCCAGCCAGGCCGGGTGCGCAGGCCATGCCGGCGCGGTCACCAGGTTGCCTTCCACATGCGCCTGGTCCACCGCGATATCAATGAACGTCCCGCCCGCCAAACGCACCTCCGGCGCACAGGCAGGGTAGGCACTGCATTCGCGCCCTTCCAGCACACCCGCCGCTGCCAGCAACTGCGCGCCATGGCACACCGCCGCAATCGGTTTGCCTGCCTGGTCGAACGCCTTGACCAGCTCCAGCACCCGCTCATCCAGGCGCAAGTATTCCGGGGCACGGCCACCGGGGATCAGCAAGGCGTCATAGCTTTCGGCACGCACCCGCACAAAGTCATAGTTCAGGGCAAAGTTGTGCCCCGGCTTTTCGCTGTACGTCTGCTCACCCTCGAAATCATGGATCGCGGTGCGCACGGTCTGGCCCGCAAGCTTCTCGGGGCAGACAGCGTGCACCGTATGACCAACCATGCTCAGGGCCTGGAACGGCACCATCGCTTCGTAATCCTCGACGTAGTCGCCAACCAGCATGAGAATTTTCTTCGCCGTCATCGCATCCACTCCTTCCATTGCTTGTGAACAGTCACTGCACGATAGTCGCTCTCAGTCACGCCGGTCGAGCAGGTTGACCACCAGACGGTCGAGCCAACCCCATACCCGCTGCTTCACCCGTCGCCACAGCGGCCTGGCGTTCCAGTGGTCGAGGTCGACCTCTTCGCTCAAGGCGAAGTCACGCTCGAAACTGGCCACCACGGCAGCGGTCAGCGGCGGGTCCAGGGCCTCGACATTGGCCTCGAGGTTGAAACGCAGGTTCCAGTGGTCGAAGTTGCACGAACCAACGCTCACCCAGTCGTCCACCACGGCCATCTTCAAGTGCAGAAAACACGGCTGGTACTCGAAAATCCTCACCCCGGCGCGCAGCAGGCGCGGGTAGTAACGATGCCCGGCATAGCGCACCGAGGGGTGATCGGTGCGCGGCCCGGTCAGCAGCAGGCGCACGTCCAGGCCCTTGCTGGCCGCGCGGCGCAACGAGCGGCGCACACTCCAGGTCGGCAAGAAATAAGGCGTCGCCAGCCACACCCGCTGCTTGCCGCTGTTGAGCGCGCGCACCAGCGAATGCAGGATGTCCTGATGCTGACGGGCGTCGGCATACGCTACCCGGCCCATGCCTTGCCCCTGCGCAGGCACCTTGGGCAGGCGCGGCAGGCCGAAACCTTCGGCTGGGCGCCAGGCGGTGCGCCGGTTGTTGGCGTGCCATTGGCGGTCGAACAACAACTGCCAGTCGCTGACCACCGGCCCCTGCATCTGCACCATTACCTCGTGCCATTCGCTGGTAGCGCTGGCCGGCGTCCAGAACTCGTCGGTGACGCCCGTGCCCCCCACCACTGCCCAGCGCTCGTCCACCAGTAGCAGCTTGCGGTGATCGCGATACAGGTTGCGCAAGCCACGCTTCCAGCGCAGGCGGTTGTACCAGCGCAGGTACACGCCTGCTTCCAGCAGCCGCTGGCGCAGGGCACTGTTGAAGGCCAGCGAGCCATAGTCATCGAACAGGCAGCGCACCCGCACACCGCGCCGGGCGGCGTGTTCCAGCGCTGCGACGACCGCTTCGGCGCAGGCGCCAGCCTCGACCAGATACAGTTCGAGGTCGACCTGGAACTCGGCGCGCGTGATCGCCTCAAGCATGCGAGGGAAGAATTCGGGGCCGTCGATCAGCAGTTCGAACTGGTTGCCATCCCGCCAGGGGAAGACCGGCCCCGGCATGTCAGCGGGCGGTGAAGATCAGCACCGCATTGACCGGTACCGATGGGTTGATGGACTTGAGCCCGGCAAACTTGCGCAGGCTCTCCAGCCCCGGCATCAGGCCAAAATCCTCGGCGCGCAGTACCAGGGGCTCCAGGGTCACCACCTGGAAGCGCCGCTCGTCCAGCCGCGTGGCCAGCAGCAAGGCGTTGTAGCGGTGGGATTGGCCATGCAGGGTAACGGTCAGCGGCAGGCGCAGTTCGATTTGCGCACCGCTGGCCAGGTCGTTGATCGGGCGCAGGTCCAGTTGCGCCTTCACCGTCGCCTCGGCAAAACGCTCGACCTCGAACAGACCGTCGCGCATGCGTTCGTCGCGCAAGGGGATACCGCTGCTCACCGAGTCCATCTCGATGCGCAGGCCGGCCGCGCCCTTGCGGTCTACCGTGCCATGCAGCACCAGGAAGCGATGGACTTCGGCGGTATCACCGTTCTTGCCGGTAATGAACGACAGGCGCGATGACTCGCCATCGAGGTGCCAGTTGGCGTGGGCGGGCAGGCATAGAGCCAGCAACAAGGCGGGCAGGAGGCGGGGCAACTTGAACATGACAGATCTCGTGAAACAAGACCGCAACCTTACCCGCCCGCCATCATGGCAGCAAGCGGCAGCCCACGCGTGCGCCCTGCCATGCGGCCTGGTTACGCCGGCCCAGGCCCTCGGCCGTGACCAGGCGCTGCGCACTGTTTTCCGCCAGCAGGCCAAGGGGCAGCCATTGCTTCACGTACCCCCGGCAATACGCCGGGTCAAACCCCATGACGAAGCGGCATGAGCAGTACTCCTTGGCCGAGTAGGCCGAAAGAATGCCCGGGAAGTCCGCCAACGCCTGACGTGCCTGCCAACCGCTCCATCCCAACGACACGCCAAGCAGCGCCAACAGCACCAGCAGCACCCGCCTCATGCGCCCTCCCCGGCCAGCGCCGCCAGTACCCGTTCGAGCAGTTGGTCATGCTGGTAACTGTCGCCTCGGTCATCGGCATAGCGAACGATCACCAGCTTCTGCGTCGGCAACACGTACAGCGCCTGGCCCCAATGACCGAGCGCGGCGTAGGTGTCAGCCGGCGCATGCGGCCAGGGACGAGCCCCGCCTGGCGACGCGGTGTTGAGCCACCAGTGGCCGCCTGGGTTGGCCTCGCCGGGTACAGCCTCGGCCAGGGCAAACGGCGTGCGGTTGAACGCCACCCATGTCGCAGGCACCAGTTGGCGCTCGCGCCAGCGCCCGTCGCGCTGCATCAGCAGGCCGATGCGCGCCAGGTCACGGGCAGTGAGGTACAGGTACGAAGACCCGACATAGCTCCCCGCGCCATCGCGTTCCCACACCGCGCTGTTGATGCCCAGCGGCGTGAACAGCGCCTGCCACGGGTAGTCGGCATACTCCCCGGCATCGAGCATGCCGCGCAGGGCCGCTGCCAACAGGTTGCTGTCGCCGCTGGAGTAGAGAAAGCGCTGCCCCGGTAGCTGCGCCGCAGGCCGCGCTGCGGTATAGGCCGCCATGTCCTCACGACCACGGGTGTAGAGCATGGCCACCACCGAGGAGTGCAATGGTGCGTATTCGTAGTCTTCCTGCCAGGCCAGGCCGCTGGCCCAGTGCAGCAGGTCTCCCAGGCGCACCTGTGGGTGTGCCTGCATCGGGGGGTAGAAGCGGGCTACCGGGTCCTGCAGCTGGAAACGCCCTTCGCCTTGGGCCACGCCCAGTAGCGTGGCCAGCACGCTCTTGCTCACCGACCAGGTAAGGTGCGCGGTGCTGGCGGTGGTGGGCGCGGCGTAGCGTTCATGCAGGATGCGGCCGTCGCGGATGATCAGCAGGGCGTCGGTGCGCAGGCTGCCGTCAGGGGGGAAGGCATAGGCGTCGACGGCTTGCCAGTCGATGGGGGTGGGGTCGGTTTGCCAGTCGGGGGCCGGCCAGTCTTCGGCCCAGGCTGGGGCCACTGCCAGGCTGAGGGTTGCCAGTAGGGCTTTCAGGGTATCGAGCACTTGGGCCTCGGCGCCATGGGGCCGCTTTGCGGCCCCAGCATTCAATGGTTCACCGAGTCTGCCTGCCCTTCATGACAATCCCGCAGCCGCCCAGGCCTTGGCCAAACGCTTATCCCGCGCCGCCGCCGCCAACGCCAACACCCCCTGATCACGCTGCCAGAGCTGCGCCCACTGCGCAGGCCCCGCCAGCAACGCCTCATCGATGTCGGCGCGCAGCGCCTGGAACTGGCCAAACAACCCCGCCAGCAGCAAATGGCAACCGACACTGTCGGCACACTGGCGGCTACCCTCGGCACAGCCGGCCAGCACGCTCAGCAAACGCAGACGCAACGCCTGCGGCCACGCACATTCCTGGCCGACGCCATACAGCCAGGCCGTCAACGCGGCGAGCACGTACAGGTCCTCCAGCGAGCGGAACGGTTTGACGTAAGCATCCCAGCCATCGCCTGCCAGCAACTCGCAAGCCGCCTGCTCCAGGTGCAGGCGGCCATGGCCGACTTCGGGCATCAGCGGCAAGGTCGGCAACGCTTCCAGCGTCACGCCCGGCTCCCCCGGGTACACCACCGCCAGGTTCAGCCGCACTGCCTCGCCTGGCGCTTCGCTGCGCGCGGCCACCAGCAGCCACTCCGCCTCAAGGCCGGCGGTGACGAAATCCTTGCTGCCGCCAAGGCGCAAACCGTCGAGACGGGTGCGCATGTCTGCCGGCCGCACGCTGCGCCGTTCGGTCGCGCACAGTGCGCCGAGGCTGGGTGGCGCACTGGGCCAGAGCACCCGCAAGGCGGCCTGGTAGCCGACCAGAAACGCCAGGCCCGGCGTGGGCATGGCGCGCCCGCCAAGCACCGCCAGTTCGAACGGGGCTACCTGGCCAAGGCGCTCGAGCAGCGCGGCGTAGGTTTCACCCAGGGTGCCGGCCATAGGGAGGCGCAGCGGGTCGTTGAGTCGTTGTAGCCAAGCCATCGCAGGATGCTCCTTGCTGGGGCGTGTGGGAGGGTGTCACGCAAGCATCACCAAAGATTCACAGGGGTGACACCCCGTCTACCTAGGCTGACTTTGCACAACAAAGCCGACCGGCCGCAACCCTTCATGGCTGGCTTATGGAGACTCGTAATGACTCGGATCGCTCACGCTGGCGACACCAGCACTGCACGCCGTCTGCAAGCCGAACGCCTGGTCGGCGCCACGGCCCTGCAGGAAGCCCAGGCCCTGCGCTACAACGTGTTCAGTGCAGAATTCAAGGCCAAGCTCAAAGGTGCCGAACACGGCCTGGACATGGACGACTACGACCCGCACTGCCGCCATATCGGTGTGCGCGACCTGAGCACCGGCGAGCTGGTAGCCACCACCCGGTTGCTCGACCACCAGGCGGCCAGCAGCCTGGGCCGTTTCTACAGCGAAGAAGAGTTCAGCCTGCACGGCCTGGTGCAGTTGCAAGGGCCGATCCTGGAGCTGGGGCGCACCTGCGTGGCCGCCGACTACCGCAACGGCGGCACCATCGCCGTGCTCTGGGGCGAGCTCGCCGAAGTACTCAACGAAGGGCGCTACTGCTACCTGATGGGCTGCGCCAGCATCCCCATGCAGGACGGTGGCGTGCAGGCCCATGCGGTCATGCAGCGCCTGCGCGAGCGTTACCTGTGCACCGAGCACCTACGTGCCGAGCCGAAAAAACCTCTGCCAAGCCTGGCCCTGCCCAACAACGTCATCGCCGAAATGCCACCGCTGCTCAAGGCCTACATGCGCCTGGGTGCGAAGATCTGCGGCGAGCCGTGCTGGGACGAAGACTTCCAGGTTGCCGACGTGTTCATCCTGCTCAAGCGCGACGACCTCTGCCCGCGCTACGCCCGCCACTTCAAGGCGGCGGTCTGATGCCCCAGCTGCGGGTACTGGCCCGCCTGACACGGCTGCTTCTGGTCCTGCTGCTCGGCATGCTGATGGCCAGCGTGATCGCACTTGGCGAACGCCTGGGCCTCAAAGCCTCCATCGAGCGCCGGCAACGTTGGAGCTGCCTGTTCATGAAGCGCCTGGTGGCCGCCTTGCCGTTCAAGGTGCGGGTAATCGGCCAGCTGCCGCAGCGGCCGATGTTGTGGGTCAGCAACCACGTCTCCTGGGCCGACATCCCACTGCTCGGCATGCTGCAGCCGCTGTCTTTCCTGTCCAAGGCCGAAGTCCGTCACTGGCCGGTGGCCGGCTGGCTGGCAGAGAAAGCCGGCACGCTGTTCATCCGCCGCGGCGGTGGCGACAGCCAGCGTCTGCGCGAGCAGATCAGCACGCAACTGGGCGAAGCCCGGCCACTGTTGATCTTCCCGGAGGGTACTACCACCAACGGCCATGGCCTGCGAACGTTCCACGGCCGGCTACTGGCAGGCGCCATCGACCAGGGCGTGGCCGTTCAACCCGTGGCGATCCAGTACTTGCGCGATGGCGTGATCGACCCGATTGCGCCTTTCATTGGCGATGATGACCTGGTGTCACACCTGCTGCGTCTGTTTGCCCAGCCGCGTGGCGAGGTGTGCATTCACCTGCTGCAACCGATTGCCAGCGCGCAGAAAGAGCGAGCGGTACTGGCCTTGCAGGCGCAGCAGGCCATTCATGGGGCGTTGTTCGGGGTTGAAGAGGCAGTGAGGGTGCCACAGCGGCAGGCGCGGGCTGCCTGATTGGCTTGGGCTGCCTGTACCCGCGAAGAGGCCGGGGCAGGCAATACATGACTAACTGCCCGACACCCGCCCCACCGCCGCAAACGCCTGCAACTGTGGATAGAACTCACGAAAGTCCGCCAGCAACGGCTCATACAAGCGCTCCAGCTCCGGCATCACCCCGCTCATCCCCGCCGGCCGCGACAGCCGCCGCGCAATGCCGTTGAACACCTGCTCCAGCGTCGCAAAATCGCCATACGCCCCCAGCCAGTCATCCGCCGCCATGAACGGCGCAATGCGCGCCAGGCGCCCCGGCAACTCAGGCTCAGCCAGCAGCACCCGATAAAAATTGCCGGTGAACTGCGCCAACGGCTGCTCGGCATAATCCGCCCAATGCTGCGCCAGGCAGTGGTCGAAAAACACATCGAGGACAATGCCGGCAAAGCGCCGTCGCTGTGCGGGGAAACGTGCCAACGCTGCCAGTACCACGGGATGGCGGTCGGTATAACTGTCGATGTGCCGGTGCAGGCGGATCGCCGCTTCCAGTGCCGGCGGAAAGCGCCCCTCCAGCGTGCCCTTGACGAAATCGCCATACAGGCTGCCGAGCAATTGCTGCGGCGCAGGGCCGCCCAGGTGCAGGTGTGCGAGGTAGTTCATGGCGCAAGTCTAGCACCGCCCAGGCCTATATCGTCATCACACGATATAGCGATTGGTGCTCAGCTCAGAACGACTTCATATTTGTATATCGCGAAATACCGATTTAAATTTCGCCCTACCGCGATTTACCGCTTCACCACGAGCCCCACCCCATGCCCCTCGATCTGGACGAAATAATAAAAGCCCTGGCCCACCCGGTACGGCGACAAATCCTCGACTGGCTGAAGGACCCGGCAACGCAGTTTCCTGACCAGCACCACAGCACCGAACACGGCGTCTGTGCCGGGCAGATCGACCAACGCTGCGGCCTGTCGCAGTCGACCGTCTCTGCGCACCTGGCCATCTTGCAGCGCGCCGGCCTGATCAACAGCCAGAAGATCGGCCAATGGCACTTCTTCAAACGCAATGAGGAGACCGTTCAGGCCTTCCTCGCCCAGTTGAGCCGAGCGCTCTGAAAAGGAAACCGCATGACTACGCTCTTCGACCCGATCACGCTGGGCGACCTGCAACTGCCCAACCGCATCATCATGGCCCCGCTGACCCGCTGCCGCGCCGATGAAGGCCGGGTGCCAAACGCATTGATGGCCGAATACTACGTGCAGCGCGCCAGCGCCGGGCTGATCCTCAGCGAAGCGACTTCGGTCACGCCGATGGGGGTCGGCTACCCCGACACCCCAGGCATCTGGAACGATGAACAGGTGCGCGGCTGGAACAACGTCACCAAGGCCGTGCATGGCGCCGGCGGGCGCATATTCCTGCAACTGTGGCATGTCGGCCGCATTTCCCACCCCAGCTACCTGAACGGCGAGCTGCCCGTGGCACCCAGCGCAATCAAGCCCAAGGGCCATCTCAGCCTGGTGCGTCCGCTCACCGACTACCCCACACCGCGCGCACTGGAAACCGAAGAGATCGTCGACATTGTCGAGGCATACCGCAGCGGCGCCGAAAATGCCAAGGCCGCCGGTTTCGATGGTGTCGAGGTGCATGGCGCCAATGGCTACCTGCTCGACCAGTTCCTGCAAAGCAGCACCAACCAGCGCACCGACCGCTACGGTGGTTCGCTGGAAAACCGCGCACGTTTGCTGCTTGAGGTGACCGACGCCGCCATTGAAGTGTGGGGGGCAAACCGCGTGGGCGTGCACCTGGCGCCGCGTGCCGACTCACACGACATGGGCGACGCCGACCGGGCCGAGACCTTCACCTACGTCGCCCGTGAACTGGGCAAGCGCGGCATCGCCTTCATCTGCTCGCGGGAGAAAGACGCCGACGACAGCATCGGCCCACTGATCAAGCAAGCGTTCGGCGGCCCCTACATCGTCAACGAGCGTTTTGACAAGGCCAGTGCCAATGCCGCGTTGGCCAGCGGCAAAGCCGACGCCGTGGCGTTCGGCGTGCCATTCATCGCCAACCCAGACCTGCCGGCGCGCCTGGCGGCAGATGCCCCCTTGAACCCGGCACACCCGGAAACGTTCTACGGCAAGGGGCCGGTGGGGTACATCGATTACCCGCGCTTGTAAGCGGATCGGCCGCCGGGGCGCGTTGCCCCGGCGGTTAGGCTCAAGGCCGCGCGTTGATCTGCTGTTGCAGGTTCTGGACCTGGCTTTGCAACGTATTCAGGCTGCGGGTCATCTGCCCACGGAACGCATCGAACTCCTGCACCGAAGCACCGCTCGATGACGGCGCAGCAGCCGGGCGATTGTCGATCTGACTCTTCAACACCAGCATGTCCTGCTCCAGGTTCTGGATCGCCGCACTCGGGTTGCCCTGCTTCTTCAGCGCCGCCACATCGCTGCCCAGGCTCTTGAGCTGAGTATCCAGCTTGCCGCCATCCACCTGCGCCGCTTTCAAGGCGGCCACATCCGTGGTCAAGGTCTTGAACTGGGCATCCAGCTTGCCGCCATCGACCTGGCTGGACTTCAGCGCAGCCAGTTCGCCATTCACCAGCTTCAACTGCGCCTGCAACTGGGTCTGCAGCTCAGTCACGGCTTTTTGCTGTTCACGGGTATCGGCCAGCACCTGCTCCAGGCGCTTGCCCAGGTCACCGGTCTGCCCGGCCACCCCTTGCTGCAACTGACGGATCTGCAGTTTCAAGGCCTCGCTGCCGGTCGTGACCGTCGATTCGCTGGCCGCCACTTTGCCGCTGATGGCCTGCAGCCGCCCGGCCGCCTCTTCGCTGATGCGGGCAAAGCTTTCCTGGGTCGCGACCAGTTGCTGCTCCATCAGCGATATCTGCTGAAAGCTCCACCAGCCCAACCCCACCAAGGCGATGAACGACGCCCCCAGCAGCGCCCACAGAGGCGCGGTGCTGGCCCCACGCTCGGCTTTCTGGCGATTGCGCACCACGTGCGCTGGCATCAGTTCGTCATCGTCGGGGGTGCCGGCCCTCAGGGTAGGCACATCATCGTAATCGTCGTGAGCATGGTTACGCATGGATACATTCAACCGCAGTAGTCGCAAAGAGGCACGAGTATAAACTGCAAGCGCGGCACGTTGATGACCATCATCAGCCTCAGCCGAACTTCAGGCCTTCGGGCTGGTGCTTCCACCAGGCGCAGAACTCGTCCAGTGCCGTCCACAGGCTGACCTTGGGCTGGTAGTCCAGGTATTGCCGGGCGCGGCTGATGTCCAGGGTGAAATCACGGCTCATCACCTGCATGCCCAGGCGCGACAAGGTCGGCTGCGGGCGCCCCGGCCACAGCATGCAGGCCGCCTCGTTCAACGCGGCCAGGCTGTAGGCCAGGCCATAGGAGCGGTAACGGGTAACCTGCGGCAGTTGCATCTGGCGCATCACGTAATTGACCACATCCCACAGTGGCAATGGCTGCCCATTGCTGATGTTGTAGGCCTGGCCCAGCGCGCGGTCGTCGGCGAACAAGGCACTGAGCAATGCTTCGTTGAGGTTGTGCACGCTGGTGAAATCGACCTTGTTCAGGCCATTGCCGATGATTGCCACACGGCCCTTGCGCTGCATCTGCATCAGCCGCGGGAAGATGCTGGCATCGCCGGCACCGGTGACAAAGCGCGGGCGCAGCGCCAGCACCTCCAGGCCAAACTCCTGGGCACCGAACACCTTCTGCTCGGCCAGGTGCTTGGTCAGTGCGTAGTGATCATGAAAGCGCCGCGGCACCTGGTCTTCACGGATGTCCAGGCGCGAGCGGCCATTGAAGTAGATCGACGGCGACGACAGGTGCACCAGGCGCCGCACATGCTCCTTCAGGCAACCTTCGACCACGTTTTCGGTGACCACCACGTTGCCCTGGTGAAAGTCCTGGAAGCGCCCCCAGTTACCCACTGCACCCGCGCAATGCACCACCGCTTCGACGCCCTGGCACAGGCGCCGGGCCAGTTCGGCATCACCCAGGTCGCCAGGGATGAACTGCGCACCGCGCTTGACCAGGTGCTCGACACCTTCGGCACGTCGGCCGCTGACCCGCACGTCCAGGCCCTGCTCCAGGGCCAGGCGCGCAAAGCGCCCGCCGATGAAGCCGCTCGCGCCAGTGACCAGAATTCGCATGTAAGACTCCGCCTTGCCAGATTTCAGATGCAACTGACGCCAGCCGTGGCTACAACGGCACCAGCCATTGCCGTGCCGTGTGCCGCAGGTGATCGGTCAGTTGCGCGAGCAAGTGCCCGCCATTGCGCCAATGATGCCAGTACAGCGGCACATCGATGGGAGTATCGGCGCATATTTCCACCAATTGCCCGCTGGACAGTTGTTCGCGTGCCTGCAACTCAGGCACCAGCCCCCAGCCAAGCCCCGCTTCGGTCATGCGCAGAAAACCTTCGGACGACGGGCACAGGTGATGCAGGAAACCGCCTTCGATACCCAGCGATGCCAGGTAGCGGTGTTGCAGAAAGTCGTCCGGGCCATACACGATCGCCGGCGTGCGGGCCAGGCGCCTGCCCTCGAAACCCTGCGGGAAGTGCCGCGCCATGAACACCGGGCTGGCCAACGCGCGATAACGCATCGCGCCCAAAGGCAGGCTGCGCGCGCCGGCCACCGGCCGTTCGCTGCCACACAGGCAGGCCGCCACTTCGCCCGCCCGCATGCGTTTAAGGCCCACTTCCTGATCTTCTACCACCAGGTCGGTGAGCAGGTTGTGCTCAGCGCAAAACGCGCCTACCGCGCCCGCCCACCAGGTGGCCAGGCTGTCGGCGTTCAGGGCAATGCGCAAACGCTCGGGCATGCCCTCCTCGTCCAGCGCCGGCACCTGGCGTTGCAAGTCGCGTTCGAGCAGGCGCACCTGCTGCACATGGTTGAGCAACTGGCGCCCGACCTCGGTCGGGCTAGGTGGCGTGGCACGCACCAGCACCGGCTGGCCGACCCGTGCTTCAAGCAGCTTGATGCGCTGGGAAATCGCCGATTGCGACAGCCCCAGCACCTGCGCCGCGCGCTCGAAGCCGCCTTGCTCGATCACCGCCGCAAGGGCGGCTAGCAGCTTGTAGTCGAACATCGATTTCCCTAATGCCGGATCAGCTTTATTTGTTTTTCTTATACAGCGGCTTTATCCACAATGGCCAGCATCTTCTTTCGTTGAACAACGCCCGTGTCCCGTGGCGTCAGTGGAGTATCCCGCCATGTGGCAAAGTTATTTGAACGGCATGCTGGTGGCCTTCGGCCTGATCATGGCCATTGGCGCGCAGAACGCCTTCGTCCTCGCCCAGAGCCTGCGCCGCGAGCATCACTTGCCAGTGGCCGCCCTGTGCATCGTCTGCGACGCCCTGCTGGTGGCTGCCGGGGTATTCGGCCTGGCCACGGTACTGGCGCACAACCCGACACTGCTGGCCATCGCTCGCTGGGGCGGCGCGCTGTTCCTCTTGTGGTATGGCGCCAAGGCCTTGCGCAGCGCCTGTTCCAAGCAGAGCCTGCAGCATCAGCAAGGCCAGGGCGTGCGTTCGCGCCGCGCGGTGCTGCTCAGTGCCCTGGCGGTGACCTTGCTCAACCCCCATGTGTACCTCGACACGGTGCTGTTGATCGGCTCGCTCGGTGCCCAGCAGACGGTGCCTGGGGCCTACGTGGCAGGGGCGGCCAGTGCGTCGTTGCTGTGGTTCTCGAGCCTGGCGATCGGCGCGGCCTGGCTGGCACCGTGGCTGGCACGGCCAGCGACCTGGCGGATGCTCGACCTGATGGTGGCGGTGATGATGTTCGCGGTGGCGGCGCAGTTGATCTTTAGTTGAGTTTTGGGGAGCTTGTCACAGCAGGTTTGTCGCTTGTGAGATCGTGCGCCGCCCGCGCGGCGCATCGCGACGCAAGGCCGCTCCTACATTTGTTTCGGGCCAATTATTCCTGAGGCATGGCGCGCGGCCCCGTGGTGCCCGTCTCAATCTCGCGTCGGACAAACAAGGCGGTCGCGCGCAAATGCCACAGGCCTCACTGGCCCGAAACAAATGTAGGAGCGAGCTGGCTCGCGATGCGCCGCGCGGGCGGCGCTCGTTCTCACAAGCGATGCGAGGGCTGCGGCGAACACCATTGGTCGGCAGCGCCCAACCGCTCTGGAACCTCTATTCCCTATGTTTGTTGCGTGGTTATGCGCCGGGCCCGGTGCTATGATCCAGCCCTTGCGTCGCAAAGAGTACAAACTCGCCGACGCTTATCGGGCCGCCCGTGATCGGCCTTGCGCAAACCGCAAATAGACCTGAATCAGGAGATCCACCATGGCTTTTGAATTGCCGCCGCTGCCGTACGCCCACGATGCCCTGCAGCCGCACATCTCCAAGGAAACCCTGGAGTATCACCACGACAAGCACCACAACACCTATGTCGTGAACCTGAACAACCTGGTCCCAGGCACCGAATTCGAAGGCAAGACCCTGGAAGAGATCGTCAAGACCTCTTCGGGTGGCATCTTCAACAACGCCGCTCAAGTCTGGAACCACACCTTCTACTGGAACTGCCTGGCCCCGAATGCCGGTGGTCAACCGACCGGAGCCCTGGCCGAAGCCATCAACACCGCCTTCGGTTCCTTCGACAAGTTCAAGGAAGAGTTCACCAAGACTTCGGTTGGCACCTTCGGTTCCGGCTGGGGCTGGCTGGTGAAGAAAGCTGACGGTTCCCTGGCCCTGGCCAGCACCATCGGCGCCGGCAACCCGCTGACCAACGGCGACACCCCGCTGCTGACCTGCGACGTCTGGGAACACGCCTACTACATCGACTACCGTAACGTACGTCCGAAGTACGTCGAGGCGTTCTGGAACCTGGTCAACTGGGCATTCGTTGCCGAACAGTTCGAAGGCAACACCTTCAAGGCCTGATGCTTATTCAGCCTTGAACGAAGAACCCGGCCCTGGTGCCGGGTTTTTTTATGCGCAGGTCATGGCCTCTTGCTCAGCCAGGATTGCGCGCTAACATCAAACCTCTGGAAAGTTGATACAGCGCACTCAAGTTGCAGGGCCAGGCGACCGATATACTGCCAAGGACAACCCCGCTCCTCGCGCTGTGTCCGTGGCACACCGGCCGATAGTGTATTGGTTTCATTGATGGCAAAATGATGCCATGCGCATGGATTAAGGAAACCCCATTGAAGCTGGAATTGCGGAACAGCTTGTCGGTCAAGTTGCTCAGGGTCGTGCTGCTGTCGGCGCTCGCAGTGGGCGTCGTGCTCAGTTGTGCGCAAATCGTCTATGACACCTACAAGACCCGCCAGGCTGTCAACAGCGATGCCCAGCGCATCCTCGACATGTTCCGCGACCCTTCGACCCAGGCGGTGTACAGCCTTGACCGGGAGATGGGCATGCAGGTCATGGAAGGCCTGTTCCAGGACGAATCGGTACGCATGGCATCCATCGGCCACCCCAACGAAACCATGCTGGCAGAAAAGTCCCGCCCGCTGCAGGACATGTCCATGCGCTGGCTGACCGACCTGATTCTCGGCCAGGAACGCACCTACACCACCCAACTGGTCGGCCGCGGCCCCTACAGCGAATACTACGGCGACCTGAGCATCACCCTCGACACCTCGTCCTATGGCGAAGACTTCCTGATCAATGCAGTGATCATCTTCATCTCCGGCGTGCTGCGTGCCCTGGCCATGGGCCTGGTGCTGTACCTGGTCTACCACTGGCTGTTGACCAAGCCGCTGTCGAAGATCATCGAGCACCTGACCCAGATCAACCCCGACCGCCCCAGCCAACACCAGATTCCCCTGCTCAAGGGCCACGAGAAAAACGAACTGGGGCTCTGGGTCAACACCGCCAACCAATTGCTGGCGTCCATCGAGCGCAACACCCACCTGCGCCATGAAGCCGAGAACAGCCTGCAACGCATGGCCCAGTACGACTTCCTCACCGGCCTGCCCAATCGCCAACAACTGCAGCAGCAACTGGACAAGATCCTCGTCGATGGCGGCCGCCTGCAGCATCGCGTGGCGGTGCTGTGCGTGGGCCTGGACGACTTCAAGGGCATCAACGAGCAGTTCAGCTACCAGGTCGGTGACCAGTTGCTGCTGGCCCTCGCCGACCGCCTGCGGGCCCACAGTGGCCGCCTGGGGGCGCTGGCGCGGCTGGGGGGCGACCAGTTCGCCCTGGTCCAGGCCAATATCGAGCAACCTTATGAAGCGGCCGAACTGGCCCAGAGCATCCTCGACGACCTGGAAGTGCCGTTCGACCTCGACCACCATCAGATCCGCCTGCGCGCCACCATCGGCATCACCCTGTTCCCTGAAGACGGCGACAGTACCGAGAAGTTGCTGCAGAAAGCCGAACAGACCATGACCCTGGCCAAAGCCCGCTCGCGCAACCGCTACCAGTTCTACATCGCCAGCGTCGACAGCGAGATGCGCCGCCGCCGCGAGCTGGAAAAAGACCTGCGCGAAGCGCTGCCGCGCAATCAGCTGTACCTGGTGTACCAGCCGCAGATCAGCTACCGCGACCACCGCGTGGTCGGCGTCGAGGCCCTGCTGCGCTGGCAGCACCCGGAGCTGGGCATGGTCCCGCCCGACCAGTTCATCCCGCTGGCCGAGCAGAACGGCAACATCATCACCATCGGCGAATGGGTGCTCGACCAGGCGTGCCGGCAGCTGCGCGAATGGCACGACCTGGGCTTCAGCGACCTGCGCATGGCGGTCAACCTGTCGACCGTGCAACTGCACCACAGCGAGCTGCCGCGGGTGGTCAACAACCTGCTGCAAGCCTATCGCCTGCCACCGCGCAGCCTGGAGCTGGAAGTCACCGAGACCGGCCTGATGGAAGACATCAGCACCGCCGCCCAGCACCTGCTCAGCCTGCGCCGCTCCGGGGCGCTGATCGCCATTGACGACTTCGGCACCGGCTACTCCTCGCTCAGCTACCTGAAGTCGTTGCCGCTGGACAAGATCAAGATCGACAAGAGCTTCGTCCAGGACCTGCTCGACGACGATGACGACGCCACCATCGTCCGTGCCATCATCCAGCTGGGCAAGAGCCTGGGCATGCAGGTCATCGCCGAAGGCGTGGAAACCGCCGAGCAGGAGACCTACATCATCGCCCAGGGTTGCCACGAGGGTCAGGGCTACCACTACAGCAAGCCCCTGTCGGCCCGCGAGCTGACCAACTTCCTCAAGCAGGCCCAACGCAACCAGGTCTCGATGTTCTAGCGCTGGCGCCCCCGGTTACAGGCCGTGACCGGCATTTACATGAATTGCGCGTTCGCCCCTTTACAGCAAATGCAAATCTTTCGCATGATGTTGCGGTTTCGCGTGCCACGCCGCACGGTCCAACCACACGACGCAGGGAAACCAACAATGATTCGAATGCCTCTGGCCTCCGCCAGTCTGCTGGCCATCGCCATCGCTCTCGCCGGTTGCGGCGAAAAAGATGACAAGGCTGCCGCTCCGCAAGCCCAGGCACCTGCTGCCGCCAGCACCCCCGCTGCGGCGCCTGGGGCTGTCGATGAAGTGGCTGGCAAGGCGGTGGTCAAGCACTACGCCGAACTGGTCTACGCCGTGTACAGCGACTCGCTGAGCACCGCCAAGGCCCTGCAGACCGCTGTCGACGCGTTCCTTGCTCAGCCCAACGACGAAACCCTGAAGGCCGCCAAGGAAGCCTGGTTCGCCTCGCGTGTGCCGTACCTGCAGAGCGAGGCCTTCCGCTTCGGCAACACCATCATCGATGACTGGGAAGGCCAAGTTAACGCATGGCCGCTGGACGAAGGCCTGATCGACTACGTCGACAAGAGCTACGAGCACGCCCTGGGCAACCCGGCCGCCAGCGCCAACATCATCGCCAACACGGAGATCCAGGTCGGCGAAGAGAAGGTCGACGTCAAGGACATCACCCCAGAGAAGCTGGCCAGCCTGAACGAGCTGGGCGGCTCCGAAGCCAACGTCGCCACCGGCTACCACGCCATCGAATTCCTGCTCTGGGGCCAGGACCTGAACGGCACCGGCCCGGGCGCCGGCAACCGCCCAGCCTCCGACTACCTGGAAGGCAACGGCGCCACCGGCGGCCACAACGACCGCCGTCGTGCCTACCTGAAAGCGGTCACCGACCTGCTGGTCAAGGACCTCGAAGAGATGGTCGGCAACTGGGCACCGAACGTCGCCGACAACTACCGCGCCAAGCTGGAAGCCGAGTCAGTCAACGACGGCCTGCGCAAGATGCTGTTCGGCATGGGCAGCCTCTCGCTGGGCGAACTGGCGGGCGAGCGCATGAAGGTCTCGCTGGAAGCCAACTCGCCTGAAGACGAGCACGACTGCTTCAGCGACAACACCCACTACTCGCACTTCTACGACGCCAAGGGCATCCGCAACGTCTACCTGGGCGAGTACACCCGCCCGGATGGCAGCAAGGTGACCGGCCCGAGCCTGTCGTCGCTGGTGGCCAAGGTTGACCCGGCCACCGACGCCACCCTGAAGGCCGACCTGGAAGCCACCGAAGCGAAGATCCAGGTGATCGTCGACCACGCCCTGAAGGGCGAGCACTACGACCAGCTGATCGCCGCCGACAATGCGGCCGGCAACCAGATCGTGCGTGATGCCATCGCCTCCCTGGTCAAGCAGACCGGTGCGATCGAGCAAGCCGCAGGCAAGCTGGGCATTACCAACCTGAACCCGGACACGGCCGATCACGAATTCTGATCCCTGCTGTAGCGGTTCTGAAGAAGGCGGCCCTCGGGTCGCCTTTTTTGTTTTGTCCTCCCTGACACTGATTTCATCCAGCAATTGCAAATTGCTCTTATTCAAACATCCCCACTTTGCTAAGCTTGCACGCCGGTTTTTCGCTCACGCCCAGGGTTCTAGATGTCCTCGTCGCTGTTCCGACTCTCTCCTCTGCTGCTGGCCTTTGCCCTCGGTGCCTGTGATGACGCCCCGCGTTTCACCCAGGCCGAGCCCGGCGAAGCGCTGTCGGGTGGCAAGGCGACGGTCCAGCGCAGTGATCGCAATGCCTACTCCCTGCCTTCGGCCAACCTCTCGCCCGAGCGGCGCCTGGACTTTGCCGTCGGCAACAGCTTCTTTCGCAACCCGTGGGTGATCGCCCCGTCCACCACCACCGCGCGCGATGGGCTCGGCCCGCTGTTCAACACCAATGCCTGCCAGAACTGCCACGTACGCGATGGCCGTGGCCACCCGCCAGCGCTCGATGACAGCAACGCGGTGTCGATGCTGGTGCGCCTGTCGATCCCCGACCAGCCTTACCTGGCCAAGGTGATCGAACGCCTGGGCGTGGTCCCCGAGCCGGTGTACGGCACCCAGCTGCAGGACATGGCCATTCCCGGGGTGGCGCCGGAGGGCAAGGTGCGGGTGACCTACGCCAACCAGCCCGTCACCTTCAAGGACGGCCATCAGGTCGAGCTGCGCCGCCCAAGCCTGCAGATCACCCAGCTTGGCTACGGCGCGATGCACCCCGACACCCGTTTCTCGGCCCGCGTGGCGCCGCCGATGATCGGCCTTGGCCTGCTCGAAGCCATCCCCGAAGCCGATATCCTGGCCAACGAAGACCCGGACGACCGCAACCGCGACGGTATCCGTGGCCGTGCCAACCGGGTCTGGGACGACGCCCAGGGCAAAACCGTGGTTGGCCGCTTCGGCTGGAAAGCCGGGCAACCCAGCGTCAACCAGCAGAACGTCCATGCGTTTGCCGGCGACATGGGCCTGACCACCACCCTGCAACCCAAGGACGACTGCACCGCGGCGCAAGTCGACTGCCTGGCCGCCCCCAACGGCGATGGCATCGGCGGCGAAAAGGAAGTCAGCGACAACATCCTGCGCCTGGTGACCTTCTACACCCGCAACCTGGCAGTGCCTGCCCGTCGCGACGTGGCTTCGCCGCAGGTGCTGGCAGGCAAGAACCTGTTCTTCCAGGCCGGTTGCCAAGGCTGCCATACCCCGCAATTCACCACCGCCGCAAACGCTGCAGAGCCTGAGCTGGCCGGCCAGGTGATCCGCCCCTACAGTGACCTGCTGTTGCATGACATGGGGCCGGGCCTGGCCGATGAACGCACCGAATTCGCCGCCAATGGCCAGGACTGGCGCACCCCGCCACTGTGGGGCATAGGCCTGAGCGAAACGGTCAGTGGCCACAGCCAGTTCCTGCACGACGGCCGCGCCCGCAACCTGCTCGAAGCCGTGCTCTGGCACGGTGGCGAAGCGCAAGCGGCGCGCAACTTCGTACTCACCTTCAATGCCGAGCAGCGCGCCGCGTTGCTGGCTTTCCTGAATTCACTTTAAACGCGCAAGGAGCCGGGCATGTTCCGACCTAAACTGTTGTTCACCAGCCTCGCCGCACTCGCCCTCGGCGCCTGCTCGCCGCAGGACCCGCAAGCGGTGACCTCCGCCGCCATCGCCAAGCAGGTGATCCTGCCCACCTACAGCCGCTGGGTCGAAGCCGACCGCCAGCTGGCTGTCAGCGCCTTGGCCTATTGCGAAGGCAAGGCCAGCCTGGACACCGCCCGCGCCGACTTCCTTACGGCGCAAAAGGCCTGGGCCGAGCTGCAACCCTTGCTGGTCGGCCCACTGGCCGAAGGCAACCGTCCTTGGCAGGTGCAGTTCTGGCCCGACAAGAAGAACCTGGTCGGCCGCCAGGTCGAGCAACTGGTCAACGCCGACAAGCCCGTCGATGCCGCTACCCTGGGCAAGGCCAGCGTCGTGGTACGCGGCCTGTCGGCCTACGAGTACATCCTCTTCGACAGCAAGCCGGATGTTGCCACGCCTGAACAGAAGGCCCGCTACTGTCCATTGCTGGTGGCCATCGCCGACCACCAGAAGGCCCTGGCCGAAGAGATCCTCAAGGGCTGGAACAGCACCGACGGCATGCTCTCGCAGATGACCAAGTTCCCCAACCAGCGCTACGCCGACTCCCACGAGGCCATCGCCGATCTGCTGCGCGCACAGGTCACCGCCCTGGATACCCTGAAGAAAAAGCTCGGCGCCCCCATGGGCCGGCAGAGCAAGGGCATCGTCCAGCCGCTGCAGGCCGAAGCCTGGCGCAGCCATTCTTCGCTCAAAAGCCTGGAGGCCAGCCTGAAGGCTGCCCAGGCGGTCTGGGTCGGGGTCGACAACCAGGGCTTGCGCGGGCTGCTGGGCAGCGACCAGAAGGCCTTGGCGGGCAAGATCGACGAGGCTTACGCTACGTCCATCAAACTGCTGGCCAACAACCAGAAGACCCTCGGCGAGCTGCTGGCCGATGACGCCGGCAAGCAGACCCTCAACCAGATCTACGACAGCCTCAACGTCGTCCACCGCCTGCACGAAGGCGAGCTGGCCAAGGCGTTGAATATCCAGCTGGGCTTCAATGCCAACGACGGTGACTGATCATGCTGCGACGCCAGGCCCTCAAACTCGGTAGTGTATTGCTCAGCGCCCTGACCCTGGGCGGCTGGAGCCTGTTGCGCAACAAAGGCGGCGAACCTCTGCTGCTCTCGGCGCGTGACGACGGCGATGGCAAGCATTATGCCGTCGGGTTTCGCCTGGACGGCACCCAGGTGTTCAGCACACAGGTTGCCCAGCGTTGCCACGCCATCATCAACCACCCCGAGCTGCCCATCGCCCTGTTCGTCGCCCGTCGCCCGGGTACCGAAAGCTACCTGGTCGACCTGCGCGACGGGCGTCTGCTGCAAACCGTGACCTCGCAGCCCAACCGCCACTTCTATGGCCACGCGGTCATCCACAAGGATGGCGAGTGGCTGTACACCACCGAGAACGATACCCGCGACCCTGGGCGCGGCGTGCTCGGCGTCTACCGTTTCGAGGGCGAACGCCTGGTGCACAGTGGCGAGCTCTCGACCCACGGTATCGGCCCGCATGAAGTCGCCTGGCTACCAGACGGCGAGACACTGGTGGTGGCCAACGGCGGCATCCGCACCGAGGCCGAAAGCCGCGTGGAAATGAATCTCGACGCCATGCAACCGAGCCTGGTGCTGATGCAGCGCGACGGCACCCTGCTGAGCAAGGAAACCCTCGCCCAGCAGATGAACAGCGTGCGTCACCTGGCTATTGGCGACGACGGCACCATCGCCGCCTGCCAGCAGTTCATGGGCGACGCCGATGAGACGGCCGAGCTGCTGGCCATCAAGCGCCCGGGCGAGCCGTTCAAGGCTTTCCCGGTGCCGGAGCGGCAGTTGCAGGCCATGGCCCAGTACACCGCCAGCGTTGCCATTCACAGCGACTTGCGACTGGTGGCGCTGACGGCGCCGCGGGCCAACCGCTTGTTCGTCTGGGACCTGGACAGTGGCGCGGTGAAGCTGGATGCACCAATGCCCGATTGCGCTGGGGTGGGTGCGGTGAAAGATGGCTTTGTCGTGACCTCCGGGCAGGGGCGTTGCCGCTTTTACGATTGCCGCAAGGCCGAGCTGATCGGGCAACCGATGCAGCTGCCTTCCGGGTTCTGGGACAACCACCTGCACCTGGCCTGAGGTTCACCCGTGTAGGAGCGGCCTTGCCGGGGCGCCGGACCGGTCGGAAAGGGCTGCGCAGCGGCCCCAGCAATTTTTGCCTGTACGCTCAGATCCTGGGGCTGCTGCGCAGCCCTTTCGCGACGCAAGGCCGCTCCTACACAGAGGCGGTGCGAATACATCCCCCATCCTGCCAAAAACAGTCAATACTTGCCCCATCCACACGTGGGCAGGGTCGCCCGTTGTCGTGTCAAAACGAATAACAACCACGTATCCAAGGAACCGGACCTATGCTGCGCCGCCGCATGCTCATCATGTTGGCCGTCGTTCTGCTGATCGTGTTGGCCTTGGGGGGCTACAAGGCCTACTCGATCTACCAGCAGATCCAGGTGTTCACTGCCCCCAAACCGCCCATCACCGTGGCAGCGGCGCTGGCAGAAGAACGCCAGTGGCAAGAGCGCCTGCCCGCCGTCGGCAGCCTCAAGGCATTGCAAGGCGTCGAGCTGAGCCTTGAAGTCGAAGGCATCGTCAAAAGCCTGCACTTCGACTCCGGCCAGAAGGTCAAGGCCGGACAACTGCTGCTGCAACTCAACGACGACCAGGAAACCGCCCTGCTCGGCACCGCCCAGGCCGACCTGGGCCTGGCCAAGGTCGATTTCGGCCGGGGCAGCCAGCTGGTGGTCGACTCGGCCATTTCCCGTGGCGAGTACGATCGCCTCACCGCCCAGTACCGGCGTAATCAGGCAGTGGTCGATCAGCTCAAGGCCTCGAAGACCAAGAAAAGCATCAGTGCCCCCTTCAGCGGCACCATCGGCATCCGCCAGGTCGATGTCGGCGACTACCTGGCAGCCGGCACGGTGATCGCCACCCTGCAAGACCTGTCCAGCCTCTACGTCGACTTCAACGTGCCCGAACAGGCCCTGCCGCACCTGAGCCTGGGCCAGCAGGTACTGCTGCAGGTGGCGGCCTACCCCGGCCAGACCTTCCCCGCCAGCCTCAGCGCCATCAACCCCAAGGTCGAGGAAACCACCCGCAACCTGCTGGCCCGCGCCACCCTGGCCAACCCCGACGGCAAGCTGCTGCCGGGCATGTTTGCCAACTTGCTGATCCTGTTGCCCGACCCGCAGCCACGCGTGGTAGTACCAGAAAGCGCCATCACCTACACCCTGTATGGCAACTCGGTGTATGTCGCCACGCCCAAGCAAGGCGAGGACGGCACCCCGGAGAAAACCGACGATGGCCAACCCCGGCTCAGCGCCGAACAACGCACCGTGCAGACCGGCGAGCGCCGCGACGGCGTGGTGGTGGTCAGCAAGGGCCTGAAGGCTGGCGAGCAGGTGATCACCGCCGGGCAGCTGAAACTGACCCCGGGCGCGGCGATCCGCATCGGCCAGGACAAGGCGCTCACGCCTGATCACGGCACCCCGCACAACGACTGACAGGAGGCAGGCATGGCGTTCACCGACCCGTTCATCCGCCGCCCGGTCCTGGCCAGCGTCGTCAGCCTGCTGATCTTGCTGCTGGGCTTTCAGGCCTGGAGCAAACTGCAGATCCGCCAGTACCCGCAGATGGAGAACGCCCTGATCACGGTGACCACCGCCTACCCGGGTGCCAACGCCGAAACCATCCAGGGCTATATCACCCAGCCCCTGCAGCAAAGCCTGGCCAGCGCCGAAGGCATCGACTACATGACCTCGGTGAGCCGGCAGAACTTCTCGATCATCTCTATCTATGCGCGCATCGGCGCCGACAGTGACCGTTTGTTCACCGAACTGCTGGCCAAGGCCAACGAGGTGCGCAACAAGCTGCCGCAAGACTCCGAAGACCCGGTGCTGAGCAAGGAGGCCGCCGATGCCTCGGCGCTGATGTACATCAGCTTCTACAGCAAGGAAATGAGCAACCCGCAGATCACCGACTACCTGTCACGGGTGATCCAGCCCAAGCTTGCCACCCTGCCGGGCATGGCCGAGGCCGAGATTCTCGGCAACCAGGTGTTCGCCATGCGCATCTGGATCGACCCGGTGAAGCTGGCCGGCTTCGGCCTCTCGGCAACCGACGTGACCAGCGCCGTGCGCCGCTACAACTTCCTCTCCGCTGCCGGCGAGGTGAAAGGCGAGTACGTGGTCACCAGCATCAATGCCAGCACCGAGCTCAAGTCTGCCGAGGCGTTCGCCGCCCTGCCGGTCAAGACCAGTGGCGACAGCCGGGTGTTGCTGGGTGATGTGGCACGGGTCGAGATGGGCGCAGAAAACTACGACACGGTCAGCTCGTTCGACGGCATCCCCTCGGTGTACATCGGCATCAAGGCCACACCGGCCGCCAACCCGCTGGAAGTGATCAAGGAAGTCCGGCGCATCATGCCGGAGCTTGAGAGCCAGCTGCCCGCGGCGCTGAAGGTGTCGATTGCCTACGATGCCACGCTGTTCATCCAGGCCTCCATCGACGAAGTGATCAAGACCCTCGGCGAGGCGGTGCTGATTGTCATCGTCGTGGTGTTCCTGTTCCTCGGTGCCCTGCGCTCGGTGCTGATCCCGGTGGTGACCATCCCGTTGTCGATGATCGGCGTGCTGTTCTTCATGCAGATGATGGGCTACTCGCTCAACCTGTTGACCCTGTTGGCGATGGTGCTGGCGATCGGCCTGGTGGTGGACGACGCCATCGTCGTGGTGGAAAACATCCACCGGCACATGGAAGAAGGCAAATCGCCGTTCGATGCGGCGCTCGAAGGTGCCCGGGAAATCGCCATGCCGGTGGTCTCGATGACCATCACCCTGGCGGCGGTGTATGCCCCTATCGGCTTTTTGACCGGGCTTACAGGAGCGCTGTTCAAGGAATTCGCGCTGACCCTGGCCGGTGCAGTGATCATCTCCGGCATCGTCGCGCTGACCCTTTCACCCATGATGTGCGCGCTGCTGCTGCGCCCGGAACAGAACGCCACAGGCCTTGCCCACCGCCTCGACCGGCTGTTCGAGCGCCTCAAGGTGCGCTACCAGCGCCTGCTGCACGCCACCCTGAACAGCCGGCCGGTGGTGCTGGTGTTCGCGGTGATCATCCTGTGCCTGATCCCGGTACTGCTCAAGTTCACCCAGAACGAGCTGGCGCCCAACGAGGACCAAGGGGTGATCTTCATGATCAGCAGCTCGCCGCAACCGGCCAACCTCGACTACCTCAATGCCTACACAGACCAGTTCACGCCGCTGTTCAAAGCCTTCCCCGAGTACTACTCGTCGTTTCAGATCAACGGCTTCAACGGTGTGCAGAGCGGCATCGGCGGCTTCCTGCTCAAGCCGTGGAACGAGCGCGAACGTACGCAGATGGAGCTGCTGCCGCTGGTGCAGGCCAAGCTTGAGGAAATCGGCGGCCTGCAGATCTTCGGCTTCAACCTGCCGTCGCTGCCCGGCACCGGTGAGGGCCTGCCGTTCCAGTTCGTGATCAACACCGCCGGGGATTATCCGGCACTGCTGGAAGTGGCCCAGCGCATCAAGGCGCGCGCCCAAGCGTCAGGCAAGTTCGCCTTCCTCGACATCGACTTGGCCTTCGACAAACCTGAGGTGGTGGTCGATATCGACCGCGCCAAAGCGGCGCAGATGGGGGTTTCGATGGACACCCTGGGCGGCACGCTGGCGACCTTGCTGGGCGAGGCGGAAATCAACCGTTTCACCCTGGAGGGCCGCAGCTACAAGGTGATTGCCCAGGTCGAGCGGCCGTACCGCGACAACCCCGGCTGGCTGAACAACTACTACGTGAAGAATGACCAGGGCCAGTTGCTGCCCCTGTCGACCCTGATTACCCTCAGCGACCGCGCCCGCCCGCGCCAGCTCAACCAGTTTCAGCAGTTGAACTCGGCGATCATCCAGGGCGTGCCCATGGTCAGCCTGGGCGAGGCCCTGCAGACCGTGCAGGCCATCGCCCGCGAAGAGGCCCCGGAAGGTTTTGCCTTCGATTATGCCGGGGTGGCACGCCAATACGTCCAGGAAGGCAGCGCCCTGTGGGTGACCTTCGGCCTGGCGCTGGCGATCATCTTCCTGGTGCTGGCCGCGCAATTCGAGAGCTTCCGTGACCCCTTGGTGATTCTGGTGACGGTGCCGTTGTCGATCTGCGGTGCGCTGCTGCCGCTGTTCCTAGGTATCTCCAGCATGAACATCTACACCCAGGTGGGGTTGGTGACCCTGATCGGGCTGATCAGCAAGCACGGTATTCTGATCGTCGAGTTCGCCAACCAGTTGCGCGAAGAAAAAGGCTTGAGCGTGCGCGAGGCGATCGAGGAAGCGGCAGCCATTCGCCTGCGGCCGGTGCTGATGACCACCGCGGCAATGGTGTTCGGCATGGTGCCGTTGATCCTGGCAACCGGTGCGGGGGCGGTGAGCCGGTTCGATATTGGGACGGTGATTGCGACCGGGATGTCGATCGGGACGCTGTTTACCTTGTTTGTGCTGCCTTGCATCTACACCTTGCTGGCACACAAGACGCAAGCCAAGGAAACATCGATCGCCTGAAGCGGCCCCACAAAAAAGCCAGAGGCCCCGCGATACGGGGCCTCTGGCTTTTTACACTCAACCAGGGTTCAGCCGAACGGCCGCAACCCCTGACGCAAGCCGAACAGGAACAGCAACAGGTCCTGATCTGGCTTGGCCTGCGCTTGCTGCTTTGCCACCCGCGGCAATGCGCACTGGTCCGCCATCTCGGCCTTGCTGAACACCATCGGCTTCGGCTCTTCCCAGGCGGCCACCGCCACGGTGGTCACGGCCAACCCGGCGACCAGGAACAAAGCTCGAGCGATTTCTAGTTTCATTGCTCTAACCCTTTGACAACGCTGCCAAACGCCATCTGGTAAAAGTAGAGCAATGTTTTCCATTCCGCATCATTCAACGACGAGTGGCGGCGCAGCTGACGCAGGTCGTTACCGGCCGCACGCTGGCAGCTGATACGCCGCCGGCACTTCTCCAGGTCCAGCAGGGCGACTTCGACCCGCGCCTGTTCGCCCTCGCCGATGACCTTGATGAAGACATGCTTGCCATACAGGCAGCCGTGTTGCCAATGCCCCAGGTGCATGCGCGCCAGGTTATCGGCCAGGTCCTTGAGCATGCGCTCATGCACCACCTGCGGATAACGCTCGCGGGCACCCTCGGCATGCCAGGTGTCGAGTTCAATAAAGCCATCCAGCGCTTCGCTGACCAGCAGCGCCCGCCATTGATGATCGGCATCGCGCTCGGCACCACAAAAGACGATGCGCGGTACACGCACACCCAATTGCTCGAAGCTGTTGAGCGCATCGAGTTCACGCAATACGGTCGGCCGGCCAAAAGGGTGCAGCAAGCTGCGGTAGATGTGCCCGACCTGGCGCTTGGCATACAGCAGTTTGCCGCTGGCGTCGTTGAGGCGCTGCACGCCACTCTCGCCACCCCGCCGCTGGTTGGGTTCCTCGACCCACTCACCCTGCTGGCGCCAGTAAAAATCGAACCGCGATTCCCCGTTCCGGGCTACAGCCATCAAACACTACCCCTTGCGCAATACATAGACTCGCCACATGGCATAGAACGGCAGGAAGTCCAAGCGTTCCTGAATTCTGAAGCCGGCTGCCTTGAATTCTTCTTCGACCGTATCCGCTGGTAACACGAAACGGTTCTGGTAATTGTCCTGCTCAGTCTTGGCGCTACGGCGCTGCTCGAGCTTTTTCCGGCGCCAAGCCTTGAAGTTGCCATCAACCCACAGCGACAGGATCACACTATCACGGCTAACCCGTTGAAATTCCGAAAGAATCGTCTTTCTGTGGGCGGCTTCGCCAATGTGGTGGAACAACCGCATGCAAAAAATGCTGTCGACCGAATTGTCCGGCAGGTCGATGGCGAACGCTGACGTCTGCAAGGGCCGTACCCGTGCGACTACCTCTGGCGGTTGCGCGGCACAGGCTGTCTCGATCATCGCCTCGGAGTTGTCGGCACCGATGATCACCCGGTTGGGTTTTTCCGCCAGCAGCGGCCAGAAGCGCCCCGCACCGCAGGGCAGGTCCAGCACCAGGCCCGGCTCACCGGCCAAGGCCAGGGCGCGACGCGCCAACTGCTCGTCACGTTTGTGGGAAAGGCGACGTGCCAGGCCATCCTGATGCTTGAGAAAATATTCGCGCGCGTGTTCTTGGTCGTATTTTTCGGAAAATTCAAGCTTGATGGGGCTACGCATTGGGCATCTCCTGACTCCAGTACGCCCACTTTAGGAAAGCAAGCGTTGGAATCAGGTTATGCCAATGTGAAAAAAGTGTTAGTCCTTTCGGGAGGTATTACCAAACATTACCCAATGAGCGACGAAGGGTCACCCACCTCCACACTTTTGCTGAGGTCCACCTGGAAGCGGCAGCCGTGCGGCAAGGTCGATGTCAGGGTGACCCGCCAGCCCTGGTCGTCACAGATGCGCTGCACCAGTGACAGGCCCAAGCCCAGCCCTTCGCCCCGCCGTTCGGCGCCGCGCACGAAGGGTTTGAACATCGCCTCGCGCTGCTCTTCCGGAATGCCTACACCACTGTCTTCCACGCTGAACCCATTGGCTTCAAGGCTCAGGCGAATGTAACCGCTGTCGGTGTAGTGCGCGGCGTTACGCAGCAGGTTGCCCATCACCGACTGCAGGAAGGTGGCGTTGTACAGCACCGGGCTGGCGCTGACTCGACCATCGAAATAGAGGGTGAGCCCTTTCTGCTCGATGGTATCGCGCCACACGCCGGTGAGTTCGTCGGCCACCTCGCGCAGGGTTGCCTTCGAGGCCACGGCGCCCTCGTCGCGCTGGGCACGGGCCAGCATCAGGAAGGTCTTGACCAGTTCGCGCATCTCCTCGGTAGCCCGGGCGACCCGCTCGACCTGGCTGCGCGCACGCGGGTCCAGTGTCTGGTTTTCCATCAGCAGTTCGCACGACGTGGCCAGCACCATCAACGGCGTGCGCAGTTCGTGGCTGACGTCGCTGGTGAACAGCCGCTCGCGGGTCAAGGCATCGCGCAGACGGCCCAGCGTGTCGTCGAAGGCAACGGCCAACTGGCCGACTTCGTCTGCCGCATAATCGGGCGCCAAGGGCGGCGCCAGGCCGAGCAGCTGGTCACGATGGCGTACCTGACGCGCCAGGCGGATCACCGGCGCCATCACCCTGCGCGCCACCAGCCAGCCAAGGATGACGGCCAGCACCAGGCTGAGCAGAAAGCCCACGACCACCACAGCAAACAGCACGCGCTCGCGCTCTTCGAAATCGCTCTGATCCTGCAATAACACATAACGGCGACCGTCGACGATCTCGACCATCGCGTGGTACGACAGCTGATCGCGAAACACCTCATGGAAGCCGCTGTCGAGATGACGCAAGTCTTTGGGCAACTCGAAATCATCACGCCCGCCGCTGAAATAGAACAGCTGGTCAGGGCGCGGTCGATGGCTCCAGTCGCTCACACTGTCCATGCGCAACAGGCGCTGCAGGTCGCCCCCCAGCACCGTGGAAATCAGCCGCTCTTCAACCAGATGCACGGTGGCGACGATGCCGAAGGCGAAGGCCCCGGCGACCAGCGCGCTCATCAACGCAAAGGCGATGATGATGCGCTGGGCAAGGCTTTGCTTAAACTCCATCGCGGCCCTCGGCGAGGCGATAGCCGACGCCATGGACGGTATGCAGCAGCGGTTTTTCGAACGGTTTGTCGATCACCTGGCGCAACTGGTGCACATGGCTGCGCAGGCTGTCGCTGTCTGGGCAGTCGTCGCCCCACAGGGCTTCTTCCAGTACCTCGCGACGCAGCACGTGCGGGCTTTTCTGCATCAGCACGGCAAGCAGCTTGAGGCCGACCGGGTTGAGCTTGAGCAGGCGCCCCTGACGCGTGACTTCGAGGGTGTCGAGGTCGTAGCTGAGGTCGGCGACCTGCAAGGTGCGGCGGCCTCCGCCCTGGGCGCGGCGCAGCACCGCTTCGATGCGGGCGGCCAGCTCCGACAGGGCAAAGGGCTTGAGCAGGTAATCGTCGGCCCCGGAGCGGAAGCCTTGCAGGCGGTCGTCCAGTTGATCGCGGGCGGTGAGCATGATCACCGGGGTGTCACGCCGGGCGTCTTCGCGCAGGCGCTTGCACAGGGTGTAGCCATCGATGCCGGGCAGCATGATGTCGAGCACGATCAGGTCGTAATGCTCGGTGGCCGCCAGGTGCAAACCTGACAGGCCGTCCTGGGCGCAGTCGACGGTGTAGCCTTTCATGCCCAGGTAATCAGCCAGGTTGGCAAGGATATCGCGGTTGTCTTCAACCAATAGAATGCGCATCGGGGTCTCCTGTGCGGCGCTTCGCTGTGGTGCGCGGCAGGCGCAGCTTAAGGCCAATGCCTGCACTGTGCCACCCCCAGGCGAAATTCGCCGCCGTTGACAGTTTTTTCACTGATCCTTCACGGACACAGGATAGCGGCCACTCGATAATGCCCGATCTTTTTTGCGCCCTGGAGTCGTCATGCACGAACGTAGCCGCCCTCGCCCGATCAACCTCTGGGTGTACCTGGGCATCCCGCTGGTGACGGCAGTGGCCTTGGTCCTGCTTGAGCTGACCTCGGTCGACATGGACGTGGCCAACCTGTTCTTCGACCCGGCCGCCGGGCAATTCATCGGGCGCCACAGCTACTGGCTGGAGAACGTGCTGCATGACGGGGTCAAGCAGGCGGTGATCCTGCTGGGCTTGCTGGCGTTGCTGACATTTGCCCTGAGTTTCTTCTGGAAACGCTTGTTTGGCTGGCGCCGAGAACTGGGCTGCCTGGTGCTGGCGTTGAGTTTGTCCACAGCGTTCGTCACACCGCTTAAAAAGGTCACCCAGGTACAGTGCCCGTGGAGCCTGAGCCAGTTTGGCGGCAAGGAAACCTACAGCAAGCTGCTGGAGGCGCGGCCCGCTACCGACAAGCCAGGGCTGTGCTGGCCAGGCGGGCATGCCGCGACCGGTTTTTGCCTGTTTGCGCTGTTCTTCGCGCTGCGCGACCGTCGCCCGCGCCTGGCCCGGGTGGCATTGGTGGTAGCAGTGGTGGCCGGTTCAGTGTTGTCGGTTGGGCGGATGATGCAGGGCGCCCACTTTCTGTCGCACAACGTGTGGACCGCGGTGTTCTGCTGGTTGATCGGGTTGGGCTCGTACTACCTGGTTCTGTATCGGCGGGGCATGGTCGAGGCGCCTGCCGCTGAGCGCCGCGTTGCCTGAGTGAGGGGCCGCAGAAGAACGAAAAAGCCCCGGCTCTCGCGAGCCGGGGCTTTTTCATGCTGCTAGGGGGTAAGGCTGGCTTACATCATGCCGCCCATGCCACCCATGCCGCCCATGTCTGGCATACCGCCGCCAGCTGGAGCGTCGCTCGGAGCATCAGCAATCATGGCTTCGGTGGTGATCATCAGACCGCCAATCGAAGCAGCAGCTTGCAGTGCCGAACGGGTGACCTTGGCTGGGTCCAGGATGCCCATCTCGATCATGTCGCCGTACTCACCGGTAGCAGCGTTGTAACCGAAGTTGCCCGAACCCTGCTTGACCTTGTCGGCCACAACGCTTGGCTCGTCGCCGGCGTTGGCAGTGATCTGACGCAGCGGCGACTCAACAGCGCGACGCAGCAGTGCGATACCGACGTTCTGGTCTTCGTTGTCACCTTTGAGGTCAACGATAGCGTTCAGAGCACGCACCAGGGCAACACCACCGCCAGGCACCACGCCTTCTTCAACGGCTGCACGGGTAGCGTGCAGGGCGTCTTCAACGCGTGCTTTCTTCTCTTTCATCTCGACTTCGGTGCCAGCACCGACCTTGATCACGGCAACACCGCCAGCCAGTTTGGCCAGACGCTCTTGCAGCTTCTCACGGTCGTAGTCCGAGGAAGTCTCTTCGATCTGGGCACGGATCTGCTTGACGCGTGCTTCGATCTCGGTGTCGGCGCCAGCGCCGTCGATGATGGTGGTGTTTTCCTTGGACAGGATGACGCGCTTGGCGTTACCCAGGTGCTCCAGGGTAGCGGTTTCCAGGGACAGGCCGATTTCTTCGGAGATGACCTGGCCGCCGGTCAGGACAGCGATGTCCTGCAGCATGGCCTTGCGACGGTCGCCGAAGCCCGGTGCCTTGACCGCAGCAACCTTGACGATGCCGCGCATGTTGTTGACTACCAGGGTAGCCAGCGCTTCGCCTTCAACGTCTTCTGCAACGATCAGCAGCGGACGGCCGGCTTTGGCAACGGCTTCCAGTACTGGCAGCAGCTCGCGGATGTTGGAGATCTTCTTGTCGACCAGCAGCAGCAGCGGGCCTTCCAGCTCGGCAACCATGGTGTCCGGCTTGTTGACGAAGTACGGCGACAGGTAGCCACGGTCGAACTGCATGCCTTCAACGACAGACAGTTCGTTTTCCAGGCCCGAGCCTTCTTCAACGGTGATCACGCCTTCTTTACCGACTTTTTCCATGGCTTCGGCGATGATTTCACCGATGGAGCTGTCGGAGTTGGCGGAGATGGTGCCTACCTGAGCGATGGCCTTGGAGTCGGCGCATGGCTTGGACAGGTTTTTCAGCTCGGCGACGACAGCGGCGGTAGCCTTGTCGATACCGCGCTTCAGGTCCATCGGGTTCATGCCGGCAGCGACGGCTTTCAGGCCTTCGTTGACGATGGACTGAGCCAGAACGGTAGCGGTGGTGGTGCCGTCACCGGCTGCATCGTTGGCCTTGGAAGCGACTTCCTTGACCAGCTGGGCGCCCATGTTCTCGAACGCGTCTTTCAGCTCGATCTCTTTGGCAACGGAAACGCCGTCCTTGGTGATGGTCGGTGCGCCGAAGCTCTTGGCCAGGACCACGTTGCGGCCTTTCGGGCCCAGGGTCGCTTTTACCGCGTCAGCCAGAACGTTGACACCAACCAGCATTTTCTTACGGGCGGAATCGCCGAATTTTACGTCTTTAGCAGCCATGATCGTTTAATCCTTGAAATGCTTTGGAATAACGGGAAGTCGGGGAAATCAGCCTTCGATAACGGCGAGAATCTCGTTCTCGGCCATTACCAGCAGGTCTTCGCCATCGACTTTCACGGTGTTGCTGCCCGAGTAAGGGCCGAAAACCACTTTGTCACCCACTTTCACGGCCAGCGCACGCACTTCGCCATTTTCCAGGATGCGACCGGTGCCGACGGCAACAATTTCGCCGCGGTTAGGTTTTTCAGCGGCCGAACCCGGCAGGACGATACCGCCAGCGGTTTTCGATTCTTCTTCGCTGCGACGGATGACTACGCGGTCATGCAGAGGACGAAGCTTCATTGTCGATCTCTCCCAAATTGTGGTTTTCATCGGCCGGTATCGACACCGGCGGGTTGATGCGGTCCGGCGTTGCCGGGGGTGGCCCGCGCAGGGCGGACCACCTGAGTCATGTCTGGTGTTGCCACCAGAAACCTTGCGGTGACCCATACATGAGGCCGCCATATGCAATTACAAGGCTTGATACGTAAAAATTTTCATCAAAGGCATAACGTGAAAACAACAGGGGCCGCGAAGCGGCCCCGGCAGCTTACTTGTCGCGACGCTCGTATTCGCCCTCGATCACATTCGGCCGGTGGCCGGCGTCACGAGGCGGCTGCGCCTGGAACGGATCGTCCTGAAACGCCCGCTGGCGCAGGGCCTGCTCCTCGGCACGCTGGCGCATCTTGCGCGCGGCCAGGTGACGGGTGAATGGCAACAGGCAAATCAGGCCCAGCACGTCACTGATGAAGCCCGGCAGCAACAGCAGGCCGCCACCCACCGCCATCATCAACCCCTGGAACATGTCCTCAGCGGGCAGTTCGCCGCGCTGCAGGCTTTCACGGGCACGCAGTGCGGTGGCCAGCCCGGCCACCCGCATAACCAGCACACCCAGCGCGGAACCGGCGATGATCAGCAGCAGTGCGGGGAAAAACCCGATCGCCGCGCTGACCTTGACGAAGACGAACAGCTCCAGCACAGGAAACAGCAAAAACAGCAGTAGAAAAGCACGCATCAAAGATTCCTCGACGGAAGAGAACCTCCCAATAAGACCTCAGATGGATGCGCAAGCTTCCAATTTCAACCCTCGACTTCAGCCGCAACCGGCCACTGGTCGGCGTGCGCCAGCAAAACCAGGGCTTCGCGCACTTGTGTCGGCGTATTGCATGGGCTCGGGAACGCCAGCCAATGGACCGCCTGGCCAATGCGCAGGTGCATGCCCTCGCTGTCGATACCGACCATGTGCGCAGGCACAGAGCGTGGCAGCTCGGTCAGTTGGACGTAGTGGGCAATGGCCTTGGCGTGATCGCTGTTCATATGCTCGATCATGCTCGCTTCGGCCTTGCCGGCGAATGGGTTGGCCAAGGTCACCTGGTCAAGCCAGTGGATGGCGCCAAAACCACCGATGTAGCGGTGACGCACCGGCTGCAACACCCAGAAGTCGAAGTCGTGGGCCTTGTGGTAGTTGCCGGCGTCGGGGAAGTAGCGGTAGTAGCGCTCGGCGGCGGCTTCGATGGCAGCTTCGTCCACCAGCTTGTGCGCCTCGGCCATGACCGTCAGGCGGCCGACTGCCTGAACATCCTCTGCTTCGCGTTCACCAACCAGCAGCGAGCACTTGGGGTCTTTTTGCAGGTTGTGGGTGTGTTGGGCAATGCGGCTGATAAGGATTAGCGGGTTGCCCTGTGCATCCAGGCAATACGGCACGACCGAGCCGAACGGGAAGCCGGGCATGGACTTGGAGTGGGTCGAGAGCACGCCGCGGTATTCCTTGAGCAGCAGTTCCCGGGCGGGGCGGATGGCATTGGTACTCACGAAGGGCGCTCCTGGCAGCGGACTGGATGGGTGACAAGATAAGCATTATCACCCGCCGCCGCCACAGGAGCCGCTGACGCCTACACGGATCGCGTCTTTACCAGGTCACGCCAAAGCCTGCGGTGTAACGGGTTTTGTCCAGGTCACTGTCACGTGTACCGCTGATGATGTCCTTCTCTGCCTTGAGGTTGAGCGAGGCCCATTCGGTGACCTTGTAGCGCAAGCCGATTTCGGCATCCAGCGAGTAGTTGGCCACGCTGCCCAGCGGCTTGGCGACTTCGCCATTGGTGAACAGCTGCACATTCTTGCCGATCAGGTAGCGGGTGTAGTCCCACTTGACCGCCGCGGCATAGAAGTTGTCCTTGGCGCCGTCCTGGTATTCGAAGTCGGTACGGTTGATCAGCGAACCCAGCGAGAACGCGCCCAGCTCGTCGTCCCAGAACTGGTAGCCCGGGCCGGTACCCACGGTGCGCTGGCGGGCCAGGTCCTCGATGCGGTCGCGCTTGTACTCCATGCGGCCCTGCCAGAACCACTTCTCGGTAATGAAGCGGTCAAGGGCGTACTCGGCACTCCAGTTGTCGGTGGTGGTGACGTCGTCCTTGGTCTCGCGGTTGTACTCGCCCTCGGCGTTGTGGCGCCAGCGGCCATGGCGGGCGGTGGTCTTGAAGCTGACGTCGTAGTCGTCGGTGTCATTCTCGGCACGCTTGTAGTCCAGGGCGACGTCGACGTTGCCTTTCCAGACCAGGTCCTCGACCACCGGCTTGGGCTTCATGATCTGCTCGATGCTGGCCAGGTCGACGGTCTTGGGCGCCTCGCCGTTGGCCAGGGTGACCTTGCCGGCTTCGGCCGCTTTCAACGACTTGGCCCGCTCACCGCTGTAGGCATCCTGCTTGACCAGCATTTCCTGGTCGCTTTCCAGGGTCTGGACTTCTTTCCAGTCCAGCGCGATAGACCCGCCATAGGGGGTCTCCAGCAGCAGCTTGCCGCCATCGAAGACTTTGATCTTGCCGCTCAGGCGGTCACCGTTCTTCATCCACACGGTGTCGGCAAACGCGGGCGCGGTGCACAGGGAGGCAGCTAACAGGCACAACAGGGATCTAGAATACATAGGCGGACTACGGGTTCGATTCGTCGAAAAAGCCGGGCATTATCCAGATACGGACAACCAGAGCAAGGAAAGACCGAGCACATGCCGTTGAGTTCAACTCGCATTTGCCTCGCCGCTGGTCCGGTTTCATCCACAAGCCACGGGGTCACTGATGTCTGAGGCATACGGGCATACACTGGAAACACCACAAGCCCGACGAACGGCGCTGTATTCGGTGCTCGGGCAAGTGCCCGCGGGCAAGGTGGTCAGCTACGGCCAGCTTGCCGAGCTGGCCGGCCTTGGCCGCGCGGCACGTTGGGTTGGGCGCACCCTCGGGCAACTGCCAGGCGATACCCGCCTGCCCTGGCACCGGGTACTCGGTGCGGGCGGGCGCCTGAGCCTGGCATTGGGCACGCCGTCAGGCGACGAACAACGGGCGCGGTTGCGCGCAGAAGGCGTGAATGTAACCAATAATCGTGTGGATATGACGCGCCATGGCTGGCGCCCGATGGAGCACAGCGGTTAGAGTGCGCGCTTTGTTTTCGAAAACTTGAGGCAGATGTTGGCCCATGCCCCGTAAAACCTGGCGCGCTGCGCTTGCTGCCTATGCCAGCCCGTCAACCCTGGTACTGCTGCTGCTCGGCTTTGCCGCCGGCCTGCCCTACATGCTGGTGTTCTCGACCCTTTCGGTATGGCTGCGCGAAGCCGGTGTGGCCCGTGAGACCATTGGTTACGCGAGCCTGATCGGCCTGGCCTATGCCTTCAAATGGGTCTGGTCGCCGCTGCTCGATCAATGGCGCCTGCCACTGCTTGGTGGCCTGGGGCGCCGCCGCTCATGGCTGCTGCTGTCCCAGGCGCTGGTGGTGGTCGGGTTGGTCGGCATGAGCCTGTGCGACCCGCAGCAACACCTGTCATGGCTGATTGCCATGGCCGTTCTCGTGGCGTTTGCCTCGGCTACCCAGGACATCGCCGTCGATGCCTATCGCCTGGAAATTGCCGATGACCAGCGTCAGGCCGCCCTCGCCGCCAGCTACATGGCCGGCTACCGGGTAGCGGCCCTGCTGGCCACGGCAGGCGCGCTGTTCTTCGCCGAATGGTTCGGCTCCACCGGGTTCAGCTACCTGCACAAGGCCTGGGCCGGCACCTACATCATGTTCGCCCTGCTGATGCTGCCCGCGCTGTTCACCACCCTGGTCATGCGTGAACCCTCGGTGCCGCTGCGTACCCAGCTGTCGGCGGCGCGTTATGGCCTGGTCCACCAGCTGGCGTCGGTATTCGTGCTGATCTTGCTGTTGGTGTCGGTGCCTGCCAGCTTCACCCAACTGTTCAATACCGACTGGGCCAGCGTGATCTTCGGTGACGCCACCCCACTGGACCTGCTGCTGGAAGACCGCGCCTTCCTGCGCCTGATTCTGTACGTGCTGCTGACCTGGGCGTGCCTGTCGACCATGGGCCGTCGCGGCCTTGCCCCGGTGCTGACCCCGGTCAACGACTTCATTGCCCGCTACCGCTGGCAGGCCCTGCTGCTGCTGGGGCTGATCGCCACCTATCGCATGTCGGACACGGTCATGGGCGTGATGGCCAACGTGTTCTATATCGACATGGGCTTCACCAAGGACCAGATCGCCAGCGTCAGCAAGATCTTCGGCCTGATCATGACCTTGGTCGGTGCCGGTGTCGGCGGCCTGCTGATCGTGCGTTTCGGCATCATGCCGATCCTGTTCATCGGTGGCGTGGCCTCGGCGGCGACCAACATTCTGTTCCTGATGCTGGCCGACATGGGCCCGAACCTGGACATGCTGGTGGTCACCATCTCGCTGGACAACTTCAGCTCCGGCATGGCCACCTCGGCGTTCGTCGCCTACCTGTCTAGCCTGACCAACCTGAAGTTTTCGGCCACCCAGTACGCGCTGCTCAGCTCGATCATGCTGTTGCTGCCACGGCTGATCGGCGGCTACTCGGGGGTCATGGTGGAGAAGTTCGGTTACCACGACTTCTTCCTGATCACTGCCCTGCTGGGCGTGCCGACGCTGATTCTGATCGCCCTGCAGTGGCGTCAGGAAGCCGGGCCCGGCAAACCGGTGCCCGAGGAGAACCCAGCGGCCGAACGGCCCTGAGGGTACCTCGCCGCCTGTACCGGCCTCTTCGCGGGTGAACCCGCGCCCGCAGAGGCGGTACAGGCGACGAATGCTACTGGGCTACGGCGCCTTCCCCAGACCGCCCACCCACAACGAACCACAACGGCCAGAGCGCCAGCGCCCCCGCCACACTGGCCGCCAAGGCAAAGTGCAGCAAACTGGCACCCGCCCCGATCATCGCCATGACTGCCCCGCCCAGGCCCAGCAAGGCAATGGTGATCATCCCCAGCATGGCCGAGACCAGCCCTTTGCTCTGATCGCTGGCGAACAGTGTCATGCGGTACAGCACGGCGTTGGCCACCCCCAGCCCCAGGGCATACAGCGACATGCCGGCCACCACGCTGGTCACGCTTGGCCAGTACCAAGTCGCCAGCACCATCAGCGACAGGCCCGCCAGGTAGGGCCACAATGCGCCACGCACCAGGGCTGGCAGCGAGTAACGGTCGGCAATACGGTTGATGATCAGGTTGCCGAGAATCAGCCCGCCAAACACCGGCAGCTGCCATAGCGCATATTCCATCGTGCTCAACCCTTCGTCATGGATGAGCAGCACCGGCGACAGGCCGATCCAGCCAATCAAGGGCAGGCCGACCAAGCCCAGGGCGGCGCTACCGGCGACAAAGCGACGGTTGGCCAGCAGCTGGCCGTAGCCAGACAACAACGGCAGCAAATGGATCGGCGTAAAGGGCAGCCGCGAACCGTCGCGCCGCTCCACGCCCAGTGTTTCCGGCATCAACCGGTACAACAGCACCCAGGCCAGCACCGCACCGATGGCAAAGGCCACGAACAGCCAGCGCCAGTCCAGCCATTGCAGCAGCAAGGTGCCCACCAGGGGGCCGAGCAGCGGCGACAGCAGGGCAATGTTGGCCAGCAAGGCCATCATGCGTACTGCGTCGGCTTCGCTGAACGCCTCGTTCAAGGCCGGGTAGCTGACCGTGACGACAAAGCCCAGGCCAATGCCCTGCAACAGGCGCAGCAGGTTGAACAGGCCAATATCGTGCACCCAGAACGTCGCCAGGCACGCCACGCCGAAGAACACGCAACCGCCCAACAGCAGCGGGCGGCGGCCGTAGCGGTCGGCCAGGGGGCCAATCAACCACTGCAGCACCACGCCACCGAGCAGGTACAGGTTCAGGGCGTGGGGGATGTATTCGGGGCTGGCATCGAGGTCGCCGACCACCACGGGCATGGCCGGCATCACAGCATCGCTGGCCAGGTAGGTGAGCAACTCGAACAGGGCCAGGGTCAGGCCGAACAACAGGGCTCGGAGGGGGGTGATGTACAGCAGTGGTTTCATGGTGAATTTCAGCGGGAACAGGTGGGGTCAGCCTGTATGCCAGAAATGGCAGGGCTTGGCTGTGAACAAGTGTAATAGGCGCGGAAAAAGCTGGGGCCGCTGCACGCCCCAGCCTTGAAGCGTTGCTTACTGCGTGGCCGTCTCCTGCACCACACGAATCACCCGCTGCGGAAACGGAATGTCGATACCCTCGGCCTTCAACCGGTCACGGGCATGCTCGTTGAGCATGAACATCACATCCCAGTAGTCCGAGGTCTTGGTCCAGATGCGCAGCGACACGGTGATCGAGCTGTCGCCCAGCGTCGAAATCACTGCCTGCGGCGCCGGGTCGGCCAGCACACGTGGGTCCTGGGCCAGTTCCAGCAGCACATTACGCGCCTTTTGCAGGTCGGCGTCGTAATCCACGCCCACGTCGAATACCACCTTGCGGGTCGGCTGGCGGTTGGTGTTGGTGATGATGCCGTTGGACAAGCTGCCGTTGGGCATGATCACCGTCTTGTTGTCACCCGTGCGCAGCACGGTGTGGAAGATCTGAATGCTGTCCACGGTGCCACTGACACCCTGCGCCTCGATCCAGTCACCAATGCGGAACGGGCGGAACATCAAGATCAGCACGCCACCGGCGAAATTCGCCAGGCTGCCCTGCAAGGCCAGGCCGATGGCCAGGCCCGCGGCACCGATAGCGGCGACGAAGGAGGTGGTCTCGATGCCGATCATCGACGCCACGCTGACGAACAGCAGAATCTTCAGGATGATATTGGCCAGGGTGCTGATGAACCCCTGCAGCGCCAGGTCGGCGTTGCGCAGGCCGACCAGCTTGCCCAGGCGCGCGCTGAGCTTGTTGACGATCCACCAGCCGATGGCCAGGGTCAGCAACGCCAGGCACACCCGGCTGCCGTATTCCATGATCAAGGGGATCCAGGTCTGCGATTGGCGGACCAGCTGATCGACTTCAGCGTTCAAATCCATGTTCATCTCCTGATGCCGAACGGCATGTGCACGGTAAAACTGGCCGCGGGCATTTCCGCGGCCACGGCCCCCATGGACATCATTGCGCCATCGAGGTTCCTGGCAACGCCCCGATCAATCGCGGAAGTTGTTGAACTGCAGCGGCATGTCGAATTCCTTGGCGCGCAGGGCGGCGATCGCCTCTTGCAGGTCGTCACGCTTCTTGCCGGTGACACGCACCTGCTCACCCTGGATGGCGGCCTGAACCTTGAGCTTGGCATCCTTGATGTGAGCGACGATCTTCTTCGCCAGCTCCTTGTCGATGCCCTCGCGGAATTTGGCTTCCTGTTTCATTTCCTTGCCGGACGGGTAGGCGTCCTTGGTTTCCAGGCATTTGACGTCGATCTTGCGCTTGACCAGCGCACCGCGCAGGATCTCGATCATCGCCTCGAGCTGGAATTCGGCTTCGGCGGTCAGCAGCACGGTCTGGTCCTTGTCCTTGAACTCGAAGTTGCCCTTGCCCTTGAGGTCATAACGGCGGTCGAGTTCCTTGACGGCGTTGTCTACAGCGTTCTGCACTTCGTGCTTGTCCAGTTCCGATACCACGTCGAACGAAGGCATGGTTTTTCTCCAAAAATAAAAGCGCGCTCGGCCTGAAGATGGAGCACGCTGAGTTAGACGGTTAAAATGCGGACTCATTATAACGGGTTGCGAAACGCATATGAGCAGCACCTGGCATATTCTCGGCGCGGGTAGCCTGGGCAGCCTCTGGGCTTGCCGCCTGGCGCGCGCGGGCAAGGCGGTACGCTTGATCCTGCGCGACGCGCAACGACTGCAGGCCTATCAGCAGGTAGGCGGCCTGACGTTGCACGAACAGGACACCGCCAACCACTACGCGATCCCCGCCGAAACCGCCGAGGGCGACGGCCCGATCCACCGGCTGCTGGTGGCCTGCAAGGCGTATGACGCCGCACCGGCCATCGCGCGCCTGGCCCCCAGGCTGGCCGACGGCGCCGAGCTGGTGCTGCTGCAGAACGGCCTCGGCAGCCAGGACGAAGTCGCCGACCAGGTCCCCCATGCCCGTTGCATCTTCGCCTCCAGTACCGAAGGGGCTTTTCGCGAGGACGACTGGCAAGTGCGCTTCGCCGGCCATGGCTTCAACTGGCTGGGTGACCCGCTGACGCCGGCGCTCCCGGAATGGTTCGATGACCTGCACGACGCCGGCATCCCGGCCGAATGGACCGTGGATATCCTCACCCGCCTGTGGCGCAAGCTGGCGCTCAATTGCGCGATCAACCCGCTGACGGTGCTGCACGAGTGCCGCAACGGCGGCCTGCTGGAGCACCTGGGCGAAGTGACTGCCCTGTGCGACGAGCTGGCCGAACTGCTGCGTCGCTGTGGCCAACCCCAGGCTGCCGAGGACCTGGACGAAGAAGTGCAACGGGTGATCCTCGCCACCGCCGCCAACTACTCTTCCATGTATCAGGACGTGCGAGCCGGGCGGCGAACCGAGGTCCATTACCTGCTCGGCCACGCCTGCCGCGCTGCCGATCGCCATGGCCTGCAGCTACCGCAGCTGGAACGCCTGCACCGGCGCCTGGTCGATAACCTGCAGGCACGTGGCTTACCCAGCGCCTGACGCTGGCCCTTTCAACCGGAGACGGACATTGCCTTGCCCATGACCCTGCGCCAACGCCTGGAAAACCTCCCGGTCGGGCAAAAGCTGCTGGCGGCCCTGCTGGTGCTGTTGGTGACCATTCTGCTGGTGGCCAACCTGACCTTCATCAGCGCCGCCTACTGGATCACCCAGGAAAGCATGGCGCCGCAGGCCCTGCAGACCATCGGCCGGCTGGTGTCCAACCCACAGCTGGCGACCCGGGCAGGCGACACCCCGGAAACCGCCAGCGCCCTGCTCAAAGAGCTGGACAGCTACACGCCATTACGCGCGGCGGCGGTGTACGGCGGCGATGGCCGCATGCTGGCACAACTCCAGCACGGCGAACCGTTGGCACTGCCCAGGCGCTTTCGCGACATCGACGGCTGGCGCCTGATGGAGTTTCGCAGCACGCAGCTGATACGTATCCCGCGCGACGCCAACCCACCCGCACACCTGCTACTGGTGGCCAGCAGCGAACTGCCCACCGCCTTCTACACCGGCACGCTCAGCGCCAGCCTGGGCATCCTGGTGTTCAGTATCCTGCTGTGGATCGTCGTGGCCCGGCAAATCAAGCGCTTGATCACCCAGCCGATCAACCAGCTCGAAGAACTCAGCCGCCAGGTCACCCGCGAAGAGAGCTACGCCCTGCGTGCCCGGCGCGGCAACGACGACGAAATCGGCAGCCTGGCCGAGGCGTTCAATACCATGCTCTCGCGCATCGAAGCCCGCGAGCAGCAGCTCAAGCGCACCCGCGATGAATTCCAGACCGCCTATGACCAAGCCCAGGGCCTGGCCGAAGAAACGCGTCACACCAACCGCAAGCTGGAGCTGGAAGTCCAGGTGCGCAGCAAGATCGAGAAAAAGCTCACAGGCTTTCAGAATTACCTCAACAGCATCATCGACTCCATGCCCTCGGCCCTGATCGCCCTCGACGAGCAGCTCTACGTCACCCAGTGGAACCACGAGGCGACCGTGCTCTCCGGGACGCCGCTGGACGAGGCCCTGAACCAGCCGATCTTCATCGCCTTCGAGCCGCTCAAGCCGTTCTTGCCGCAGCTCAAGGAAACCGTGGAAAAACACCGGGTGGCGAAAATCGAGCGCGTCACCTGGCCCAAGGGCGATGAACTGCGCCACTACGCCCTGACCTTCTATCCACTGATGGGCGGTGGCGGCCGCGGGGTGGTGATCCGGATCGACGACATCACCCAGCGCCTGTCCCTGGAAGAGATGATGGTGCAGTCAGAGAAAATGCTCTCGGTAGGTGGCTTGGCCGCCGGCATGGCCCACGAGATCAACAACCCGCTGGGGGCCATTTTGCATAATGTGCAGAATATCCGTCGGCGCCTGTCACCGGAGTTACCGCGCAACCAGGAGCAGGCCGAAGAGCTGGGCATCGACCTGCCCACCGTCAACCGCTACCTGGACAGCCGCGAAGTACCGCAGCTGCTCGACGGGATTCAGCAGGCCGGTGCGCGGGCCGCCAAGATCGTCACCCACATGCTCAGTTTCAGCCGCCGCAGCAATCGCCAGCTGGCACCTTGCGACCTGCCGGCACTGATCGACCAGGCCTTGGAGATCGCCAGCAACGACTTCGACCTGGCCATCGGTTTCGACTTCAAGGGCCAGGCCATCGTGCGCCAGTTCGACCCACACCTCGGGCCGGTGCCGTGCACCGCCAACGAGCTGGAACAGGTGCTGCTCAACCTGCTGAAAAACGCTGCCCAGGCCATTCACCTGCGCCCGCAACCCAGCGAGCCTGGGCGCATCACCCTGCGCACCCGGCTCAACCCGCCCTGGGCCGAAATCCAAGTCGAGGACAACGGCGTGGGCATGCCCGAAGCCGTGCGCAAGCGCACCTTCGAGCCGTTTTTCACCACCAAGGAGATCGGCCAGGGCACCGGCCTGGGCCTTTCGGTCTCGTATTTCATCATCACCAACAACCACAAGGGGCAGATGGAGGTGCAGTCCACGCCCGGCCAGGGCACGTGCTTCACCCTGCGCCTGCCCCTCGGCCAGCCGGCAGCGACGGCACCGAACACCACGGAGGCATGACATGGGCTACCGCCTGTCGAAGATCTACACCCGCACTGGCGACCAGGGCGAAACCGGCCTGGGCGACGGCCGTCGGGTGCCCAAGGACCACCCACGCATTGAAGCGATTGGCGAGGTGGACAGCCTCAACAGCCAGCTGGGGCTGCTGCTGGCAGGGCTAAATGAGCAAGGGCTGGCTGAGGTCAGCGAGGTACTGGCGCCTTGTCAGCACCGCTTGTTCGACCTCGGTGGCGAACTGGCGATGCCCAGTTACCAAGCCTTGAACCTGGCCGAAGTGCAGCGGCTGGAAGCGGCAATCGATGTATGGAACGAGGAGCTGGGGCCGCTGAAGAACTTCATCCTGCCCAGTGGCTCGGCCTTGGTGGCGCAGGCGCATGTGTGCCGTTGCCTGGCGCGCAGCGCAGAGCGCCGCTGCCAGCAGTTGAACGCAGTGGAACCACTGGAGGGGGTGGGGTTGGCGTATATCAATCGGCTGTCGGATCTATTGTTCGTGGCAGCGCGGATCATTGGCCGCCGGCAGGGGGTTGCCGAGGTGCTGTGGCAACCCGCAGAAAAGCCTCAAGGCTGAGAGCGCCAGGGCAGGGCAAGCCCACTCCCACAGGTACTGCGCGATCCTCGTGTGGGAGCGGGCTTGCCCCGCGAATGGGCCGCAAAGCGGCCCCAGTACTGGCGACTCAAATCTCAGGCCAGAACGCCCGAATCCCGGCAACGCCTTGCGCGCCGAATTCCCAAGCGCGCTCACGCTCACCCGGCCCGACACCACCCAGCAAGAACACCGGCCGGCTGAAGCCCGCAATCAACCGTTGCGCCTCATCCCAGCCCAGCGGCACGGCCTCAGGGTGCGTCTGCGTCGCCTGCACCGGTGACAGGGTGACGAAGTCGACCCCCATCTGTTCCGCCAGGGCCAGCTCTTCTGCACTGTGGCAGGACGCCGCCAACCAACGGTGCTCAGGGAATGGCCGCCCCTTGGCCGCATACTTGCGCAGCTGTGCGGCCGTCAGGTGCCAACCCGCAGACGGGAAATCGCCCAGCCACTCCAGCGGCCCCTTGAGCATCAGTTGGGCCTTGCCGCCACACAAGCCAACCGCATCCACCGCCACGTCGCGGTACTTGGGGTCGTACATGTCCGGCGCGCGCAACTGAATCAGGCGTATGCCGCTGGCGACCGCCTTCTGGATGCCCTTGAGCATCTCAGGCACTTCAAGGCCATCGGGGGTGATCAGATACTGGTCCGGCAGGCGCGCGGCGGCGACAATCGGCTTGTTGGCCTCGGGGAAGTCGTACTGCGGCAGTTCGCGGGGTGTTACCCAGGCCAACGGCTGGCCCTCGGCACCATGGGGCTCGCCGGTGAATGCCTCGACCTCGCGAACATCCAGCAACACCTGCTTGTCCGGGTAATCGTGGCTGACCTTGATCAGCGCCCGTGAACGGGTCACTTCGATACCCAGCTCCTCACGAAGCTCGCGGGCCAGCGCCGCTTCGACGCTCTCGCCCTCTTCCACCTTGCCGCCCGGGAATTCCCAAAGGCCGCCCTGGTGCTGGGTATCAGCTCGTCGCGCGATAAGAATGCGGCCATCGGCGCCGCGGATCACTGCGGCCACTACATGAATACGTTTCACCCTGCGCGCTCCGCCAGGCCAGCCTGTTGCCAAGCCTTGAAGGCCGGCCACTGGTAAATGGTCTCGATGTACGTTGCCGCCTCTGCAGGCACCTCAACGCGGTAGGTGCGCAAGCGCACAGCCACCGGGGCGAAGTAGGCGTCGGCCAAGGTCGGCTTGCCGAACAGGAACGGCCCACTGTCTTTGGCAACCAAGCGGCACTCGGACCACAGCGCGACGATACGGTCGATATCGACCTGCACGTCCAGCGGCACGTTCTCCAGGGCTTCATCACGGGCCAGGTCGAACGGCATCGCCCCGCGCAGGGCGAAGAAGCCACTGTGCATCTGCGCGCAGGCCGAACGGGCCTGAGCACGGGCAGCGACATCGGCAGGCCACAGCTGGGCCTCTGGGTGGCGTTCGTTGAGGTATTCGGCGATAGCCAGCGAGTCGGCGATCACACCGTGCTCGGTCTTGAGCAATGGCACCTTGCCGGTGGCCGAGTAAGCGAGCAGGCGTTGGCGGGTGTCGGGCTGGTTGAGTTTGATCAGGGTTTCTTCGTAGGCAACGCCAGCCAGCTCAAGGGCCAGGGCGCCGCGTAGCGACCAGGAGGAATGCAACTTGTCGCCGATGATCAGGTGGTAGCTCATGGTTCGGCTCCATTTGTCTGGGGTTATGGGGCCGCATGCGGCCCCACATGCATCAGGTGCGGTATTCGGCGTTGATCTTCACGTACTCGTGGGACAGGTCGGTGGTCCAGATGGTTTCGCTACACGCACCGCGGCCCAGCTCGATGCGGATGGTGATCTCTTCCTGGGCCATTACCGCCGAACCCTGTGCCTCGGTATAGCTAGGGCTACGGCCGCCCTGGCTGGCGATGCAGACGTTGTCCAGGTAGACGTCGATCAGGCTGACATCCAGCGCCGGCACGCCGGCACGGCCAACGGCCGCCAGGATGCGGCCCCAGTTGGGGTCGGAGGCGAACAGCGCGGTCTTGATCAGCGGCGAGTGAGCCACGGCGTAACCGACGTCCAGGCATTCCTGATGGTTACCCCCGCCGTTGACCTGCACGGTGACGAACTTGGTGGCGCCTTCGCCGTCACGGACGATGGCCTGGGCCACGTCCATGCACACTTCGAATACGGCCTTTTTCAGGGCTTCGAACAGCGCACCGCTGGCTTCGGTGACTTCCGGCAGGTTGGCCTTGCCGGTGGCGATCAGCATGCAGCAGTCGTTGGTCGAGGTGTCGCCATCGATGGTGATGCGGTTGAACGACTTGTTGGCGCCATCGAGCATCAGGTCCTTGAGCACTTGGGGTGCGACCTTGGCGTCGGTGGCGATGTAGCCGAGCATGGTGGCCATGTTCGGGCGGATCATGCCGGCGCCTTTGCTGATGCCGGTAACGGTGACGGTCACGCCATCGTGCTGGAACTGGCGGCTGGCACCCTTGGGCAGGGTGTCGGTGGTCATGATGCCGGTGGCGGCTTCAGCCCAGTTGTTTTCCGACAGGTCGTCCAGGGCGGCCTGCAGGGCGCCTTCGATCTTCTCGACTGGTAGCGGCTCGCCGATCACACCGGTGGAAAATGGCAGTACCGACTCGGCCGGCACGCCGGTCAGCTCGGCGAGCTTGGCGCAGGTGCGCTCGGCAGCGGCCAGGCCAGGTGCACCGGTACCGGCGTTGGCGTTGCCGGTGTTGGTCAGCAGGTAACGCACAGTGCCCTGAACGCGCTGCTTGGAGAGGATAACCGGAGCGGCGCAAAAGGCGTTGAGGGTGAACACGCCAGCGACGCTGGAGCCTTCGGCACAGCGCATGACCACCACATCCTTGCGCCCAGGGCGCTTGATGCCGGCAGAAGCGATGCCGAGTTCAAAACCCGGAACCGGGTGCAGGGTGGGCAAAGGACCAAGACCAACAGCCATTAGAGCGCTCCTAGATAAAACGGTTAATGTCGAAAAACGGGCGCTTTGCGCCCCATCGCGACACAAGGCCGCTCCTACAGAGGCCGCGCCAATCCGTAGACGAGCGCGGTACCTGTAGGAGCGGCCTTGTGTCGCGAAAGGGCCGCAAAGCGGCCCCAGGCTTTTACAAGAGTCAGATCAGATCACTCGATCTGCCCATGGCAATGCTTGAACTTCTTGCCCGAACCGCACCAGCATGGCTCGTTGCGGCCCAGCTTCTGGTCGTTGCGCACCGGTGCCGTGGCCACGGCCACTTCGGCGCCCTCTTCACTCAGCTGCTCGCTTTCAAGGCCTGGCGCAGGGGCATGCTGGAACTGCATGCGGCTGGCCAGTTCTTCGGCCTCGCGGCGCAGGCGGGCTTCTTCTTCGATCGGGTCTTCGCGGCGCACCTGAACGTGCGACAGCACGCGGATGGTGTCGCGCTTGATCGACTCGAGCAGCTCCTGGAACAGCGTGAACGACTCGCGCTTGTACTCCTGCTTCGGGTTCTTCTGCGCATAACCGCGCAGGTGAATGCCGTGGCGCAGGTGGTCCATGGTCGACAGGTGGTCTTTCCACAGGTCGTCCAGCACACGCAGCAGAATCTGCTTCTCGAAGGTACGCAGGGCGTCGATGCCGGCCTGGTCTTCCTTCTCGGTGTAGGCGCTGGTGATCTCGCTCAGCAGCTTCTCGCGCAGGGTCTCTTCGTAGAGGTGATCGTCCTCGTCGAGCCATTGCTGGATCGGCAGCTTCATGGCGAAATCGCTCGCCAGCGAGGCTTCCAGGCCGGCCACGTCCCACTGCTCGGGCAGCGATTGCGGCGGGATGTGCTGGCTGATGGTAGCGTCCAGCACTTCCTTGCGGAATTCGGCGATGGTATCGCCAATGTTCTCGGCCGCCAGCAAGCTGTTGCGCATGTGGTAGATCACCTTGCGCTGCTCGTTGGCCACGTCGTCGTATTCGAGCAGCTGCTTGCGGATGTCGAAGTTGCGGCCTTCGACCTTGCGCTGGGCTTTCTCGATGGCGTTGGTGACCATGCGGTGCTCGATCGCCTCGCCGGACTGCATGCCCAGTGCCTTCATGAAGTTCTTCACCCGATCGGAGGCGAAGATACGCATCAGGCTGTCTTCGAGCGACAGGTAGAAGCGGCTGGAACCCGGGTCACCCTGACGGCCGGAACGGCCACGCAGCTGGTTGTCGATACGGCGCGACTCGTGACGCTCGGAGGCAATCACATGCAGGCCACCCGACTCGATGACCTGCTGGTGGCGCTTCTGCCAGTCGGCCTTGATCTGCGCGATCTGTTCGGCGGTCGGGCTGTCCAAGGCAGCCACTTCGGCTTCCCAGTTACCGCCCAGCAGGATGTCGGTACCACGGCCAGCCATGTTGGTGGCGATGGTCAACGCGCCCGGAGCACCCGCCTGGGCGATGATCTCGGCTTCCTTCTCGTGGTACTTGGCGTTCAGTACCTTGTGCTCGATACCTTCCTTGAGCAGCAGGTTCGACATGTGCTCGGAAGTTTCAATGGTCGCGGTACCCACCAGCACCGGGCGACCCAGGGTCATGCTTTCTTTGATGTCGGCGATGATCGCGGCGTATTTCTCGTCGGCGGTCAGGTACACCAGGTCGTTGAAGTCCTTGCGCGCCAGCGGCTTGTTCGGCGGGATCACCATCACGTTGAGGCCGTAGATCGACTGGAACTCGAACGCTTCGGTGTCGGCGGTACCGGTCATGCCGGACAGCTTGGTGTAGAGGCGGAAGTAGTTCTGGAAGGTGGTCGAAGCCAGGGTCTGGCTCTCGGCCTGAATGTTCAGGTTCTCTTTCGCTTCGATGGCCTGGTGCAGGCCTTCGGACAGACGACGACCGGGCATGGTACGGCCGGTGTGCTCGTCGATCAGCAGGACCTGGCCGTCCTGGACGATGTATTCGACGTTGCGGTGGAACAGCTTGTGCGCGCGCAGGCCAGCGTAGACGTGGGTCAGCAGGCCCAGGTTGTGTGCCGAGTATAGGCTCTCGCCCTCGGCCAGCAGGCCGGCCTGGGTGAGCATCTCTTCGATGAACTGGTGACCCGCTTCGTTGAGCTCGACCTGGCGGCTCTTCTCGTCGATGGAGAAGTGGCCTTCCTGGGTGACCTGGCCCTCGACTTCCTCGATGTGCTGGGTCAGACGCGGGATCAGACGGTTGATCTCGATGTACAGCTTGGAGCTGTCTTCGGCCTGCCCGGAAATGATCAGCGGGGTACGGGCTTCGTCGATGAGGATCGAGTCGACTTCATCGATGACCGAGAAGTTGAGTTCACGCTGGAACTTCTCTTCCTGGCTGAACGCCATGTTGTCGCGCAGGTAGTCGAAACCGAATTCGTTGTTGGTGCCGTAGGTGATGTCGGAGGCGTAGGCAGCGCGCTTTTCTTCCGGCGGCTGGAAAGCCGAGACGATGCCCACGGACAGACCGAGGAACTCGTACAAGGGGCGCATCCAGTTGGCGTCACGGCGGGCCAGGTAGTCGTTGACGGTCACCACGTGCACGCCCTTGCCGGACAATGCGTTGAGGTAGACGGCCAAGGTACCGACCAAGGTCTTGCCTTCACCGGTGCGCATTTCTGCGATCATGCCCTCGTGCAGGGTCATGCCGCCGATCAGCTGCACGTCGAAGTGGCGCATGCCCATCACACGCTTGCCGGCCTCACGGGCCACGGCGAAGGCTTCGGGCAGCAGTTGGTCCAGTGTCTCGCCTTTGGCCAAGCGTTCCTTGAACTCTGCGGTCTTGCCCCGCAGTTGCTCATCGGAGAGGGCCACCATCTTCTCTTCGAAGGCATTGACGATAGTCACCGTCTTGAGCATGCGTTTGACTTCACGCTCATTCTTGCTTCCAAAAAGTTTCTTTAACAAAGGCGCAAACATATCGGCAGGATCTTCCACACGTAGGGATGGAGGGCGGCCCCATGAGTCGCCCGTGCAGCCCTAAGGCCGCATGCGAACGAGCATTCTACCCGGAAACGATGGTGAGGAAAGTGGTGGATTTCCACGATGCTGGTACAGCGTTTTGGCAGGGGCGTTTCTTAGATAGGGGCATTTTCCCTGAGTTCAAGGCTGAGAAAGATGAAACGTATCGAGAATAGCTCGTATCCGGTGTTTATCGGCGAAGCGGCCAGCGCAGGCAATCGATAACCCCGCATCTGTTAGACTGCCGATCTTGTAACTTCATACGTACCCGCATGGCCTATAAACCCTCCCCCGCCCAGCTTCCCTCGGCACTGTTGCGCCAGGTCCGTCCGCTGCGCCTGCTGTTGAACCAGGCCGAACGCCTGGAACACCTGCAGCGCCTGCTGGAAAGCCAGCTGCAGCCGGCCGCCCGCGAGCATTGCCACGTTGCCTCCTGGCGTGACGGTACCTTGTTGCTGGTGGTGACGGACGGCCATTGGGCCACCCGCCTGCGCTATCAGCAGAAACGCCTGATGCGGGAGTTGCAAGCCATGGAAGCGTTCGGCAACCTGCGGCGCATCCTGTACAAGGTGCAACCGCCGCTGGTGCCCACCAAGCGTGGCGGGCATGCCACCGAGCTGTCGAGCAATGCCGCCGAAAGCCTTCGCGATACCGCCGAGGGGATTACCGACCCCAAGCTGCGCGCCGCGCTAGAGCGCCTGGCGTCGCATGGACCTAGCAAAGCACCTTCGCGCACCTGATATTTTTGCCAGTTTGCCGTCTCCACGGGGTGCAATACGCTCGCCTGATCACCCCCCAGGAGAGACCAGCATGAATGCAGACTATTTTCACCTTGCCACGTTCGAGTCACCCTCAACCGACCCCTGGGGTGACTGGAAAGCGGACTCCAACGGCGCCACCCTCGGTATTTACCAAGAAGAAGATGGCAACCACTTCGTAGCCTTTGCCCCCGCTATTTCTTTTCCACACGGCCCCGTTCTATTCAAAGAACTGCAAGGGCTGGAACCCGACCGTGAATATTGCCTCTCCCTGCGCACACGGCAGCAATGGGCAAACCAGGCTGTGCCTGTGCTCACCTGGAAACTGGGTGATGAGCAGATCGCTGCCCCCATCGAAGTCACTACTTCCGAGTGGATTACGCTGCACTGGCGTTTCAAGGCGTCCCAAGCCGTCGAGACGCTGAAGCTTGAAGTAAGGGAGCGAATTGGCGACCCTTCGCATGCCAGGGGCAACCTGGCCATCGATGACATTCGCATCTACCCCTCCCGGTTCGAGGAAGACTTCAACGACCTGCCGCAACAATTGATTCAACCCGGCGGGCAGTTGGCACTCAAGACCATGCTCGTCACATTGCAACCCAACAGTTCAGGGCCGGCGGGCATCTACAGATACAATTCCGACGAACCTGGCATGCGCGAAAAACAAGCGCTGGGCTTGAGCATCGGCAAAGACATGCGCCAGAACCTAAGCATTGATCTGCCAGGTGAGTTCACCTCAATCCGTTTCGCCTGGACCTGGCTTCAAAAAGACGCAACGGTCCAGTACCTGGACCAGTCGGGCGCCACGCTGGACAGCAGAACAATTTATGCAAGCGCAGGGCGCGATCAATGGGTTGAATACCAAGCGGAGAACGAAAGCCAAGCGGTTTCCCGTATCGAACTAACGTACAGCGATTACTCTTTCCTCGACTTTTTCACGCTGCAGCGCCTGTAAAGCAGGTATAAAAAAGGCCACCCGAAGGTGGCCTTAATGAACTAGAGAGTGTTCGAACTTACACGGCCGCAACAGGACGCATGTACGAGATCGGTGCCGTGCTGGCATCTTCGAAAGTGACCACTTCCCAGGCATCGGTTTCAGCAATGAGCTTGCGCAGCAGCTGGTTGTTCAGCGCGTGCCCGGACTTGTAGCCCTTGAACTCGCCAATCAGGCTGTTGCCCAGCAGGTAGAGGTCGCCAATGGCGTCGAGAATCTTGTGCTTGACGAATTCGTCTTCATAACGAAGGCCGTCTTCGTTCAACACGCCAGTCTCATCTACCACGATGGCGTTTTCGACACTGCCGCCCAACGCAAGGTTATGCTTGCGCAGGTACTCGATGTCCCGCATGAAACCGAAGGTGCGGGCACGGCTGACTTCTTTCACGAACGACGTGCTGGAGAAATCCACACTGGCGCTCTGGGTCCGGCCGCTGACGACCGGGTGATCGAAGTCGATCTCGAAGCTCACCTTGAACCCTTCGAAAGGCAGGAAGGTGGCGCGCTTGTCGCCCTCCTCCACTGTCACTTCGCGCAGGATGCGGATGAACTGTTTGGGTGCGTCCTGTTCTTCCAGGCCGGCAGACTGAATCAGGAATACAAAGGGTCCGGCGCTGCCATCCATGATCGGCACTTCCGAGGCGGAGAGCTCGACGTAGGCGTTATCGATGCCCAGGCCCGCCATGGCAGAGAGCAGGTGCTCGACCGTATCGACCTTGACGTCACCGTTGACCAGCGTCGTCGACATGGTTGTCTCGCCGACGTTGGCCGCGCGCGCCGGGATTTCGACCACAGGGTCGAGATCGGCGCGGCGGAAGACGATGCCGGTGTCAACAGGTGCAGGCTTCAGGGTCAGGTATACCTTCTCCCCGGAGTGCAGGCCGACACCTGTGGCACGGATGGTATTCTTCAGGGTGCGTTGTTTAATCATGGCATTGGCCGCTTCAGCGCAAATTGCGAACAGGTATCAACAAAGGCTGAGGATGATAACAGACCCAACCTTTGCTGAATACCAATCACCTTTATACCCCTGATAAATTCCATTAATCAGCCTGACGACGCAGGAAAGCCGGGATATCGAGGTAGTCCAGGTCATCCTGAGGGTTCAGTTTAGCTGCCGCAGCGGCACCTGCATGGGCCTGGTTGCGCATGACAGTCGGGCGCTCCAGGTCACGGTAGTTGACCGCAGGCTGCTCCTGGCGAACCGGTGCCGGGTTAGACGCTTCGTACGCCTGCTGAGCGGTCTGCAGGGTGTTGTCCACTACCTTGACCGGCTTCTCGATGCGCGCGCCCAGGCCAGTGGCGACCACGGTCACGTGCAGCTCATCGCGCATGTCCGGATCGATCACGGTGCCAACCTTGACCATCGCGTGGTCGGAGGCGAAGGCTTCGATGATGCTACCCACGTCGGAGTACTCACCCAGCGACAGGTCAGGGCCGGCGGTGATGTTCACCAGGATGCCACGGGCGCCCTGCAGGTTGACGTCTTCCAGCAACGGGTTGCGGATCGCCGCCTCGGTCGCTTCACGCGCACGGTTCGGGCCGCTGGCGCAGCCAGTACCCATCATGGCCATGCCCATCTCGCCCATCACGGTGCGCACGTCGGCGAAGTCGACGTTGATCATGCCAGGGCGCTTGATGATGTCGGAAATACCGCGCACGGCACCGGCCAGTACGTCGTCAGCCTTGGCGAAGGCGGACAGCAGGCTGGCATCCTTGCCCAGGATGGTCAGCAGCTTCTCGTTGGGGATGGTGATCAGCGAGTCGACGCTCTCGGCCAGCATGCGGATGCCTTCATCGGCGATCTGCATACGTTTGCGGCCTTCGAACGGGAACGGACGGGTCACCACGGCAACGGTGAGGATGCCCATTTCCTTCGCCACTTCGGCGATGATCGGGGCTGCACCGGTACCGGTACCGCCACCCATGCCGGTGGTGATGAACACCATGTTGGTGCCCTGCAGCACCTCGGCAATGCGCTCACGGTCTTCCAGCGCGGCCTGACGGCCGACTTCCGGATTGGCACCCGCACCCAGGCCTTTGGTCACGCCAGTGCCCAATTGCAGGATGGTGCGCGCGCCAATGCTTTTCAGCGCCTGGGCATCGGTGTTGGCGCAGATGAATTCCACGCCTTCGATGCTGCTCTTGACCATGTGGTTGACGGCGTTGCCACCACCACCACCTACGCCGATCACCTTGATGACCGGACTTTGCGGGACGTTGTCTACGAGCTCGAACATTTTCCCTCTCCTTACAGTTCTCTAGTTGTCGCGCCTACCACTACTGCTTTGAAACTTAGAAATTGCCCTGGACCCAGCGCTTGAATCGCTCAAGCACTGGAGCCTTCGGTTCATCGCCATAGCTGTTGCTGCTGCTGTTGCTGTTACCGGTCAGGATCAAGTCCTCGGACTGCTTGAGCAGGCCGTAGGTGAGCAGGCCCACGCCGGTGGAATAGATCGGGTTGCGTACCACGTCGCTCAGCCCCCGAACGCTATGCGGTACGCCCAGGCGTACCGGCATGTGGAAGATTTCTTCGGCCAGTTCCACGGCGCCTTCCATTTTCGCGGTGCCGCCGGTGAGGACGATGCCGGCCGGCACCAAATCCTCGTAGCCGCTGCGGCGCAGTTCGGCCTGGATCAGGGTGAAGAGCTCGTCGTAACGCGGCTCCACCACCTCGGCCAGGGCCTGGCGCGACAGCTCGCGCGGTGGCCGGTCACCCACGCTCGGCACCTTGATGGTTTCGCCGGCGCCGGCAAGCTTGGCCAGGGCGCAGGCGTAGCGGATCTTGATTTCCTCGGCGTACTGGGTCGGTGTACGCAGGGCCATGGCGATGTCGTTAGTGACCTGGTCGCCGGCAATCGGGATGACTGCGGTGTGACGGATCGCACCTTCGGTGAAGATGGCGATATCGGTGGTGCCACCGCCGATGTCCACCAGGCACACGCCGAGCTCTTTTTCGTCGTCGGTCAGTACCGAGTAGGCCGACGCCAGTTGCTCGAGGATGATGTCGTCGATTTCCAGGCCGCAACGGCGCACACACTTCTCGATGTTCTGCGCCGCGTTGACCGCACAGGTGACCACGTGGACCTTGGCTTCCAGGCGCACGCCGGACATGCCCAGTGGCTCGCGCACGCCTTCCTGGTTGTCGATGACGTAGTCCTGCGGCAGGGTGTGCAGTACGCGCTGGTCAGCTGGAATGGCCACGGCCTGGGCAGCGTCGAGCACGCGCTCGAGGTCGGCAACACTGACCTCACGGTCGCGGATGGCGACAATGCCGTGGGAGTTCAGGCTGCGAATGTGGTTGCCTGCTACGCCGACGAACGCCGAGTGGATACGGCAGCCGGCCATCAGCTGCGCTTCTTCCACCGCGCGCTGGATCGACTGCACGGTCGACTCGATGTTCACCACCACGCCTTTTTTCAGGCCGCGGGACGGATGGGTGCCGATCCCGACAATCTCCAGGGTGCCGTCTTCGCCCACTTCGCCCACCAGCGCCACCACCTTGGAGGTGCCAATGTCCAGCCCGACGATCATTTTGCCGCTATGCGCGTTTGCCATGGTCCTGCCTCTCTCTAATTCTTCGCAACGGCGGGTTGGGCCGTCGTCGGTGCAATCGGTTCCCGCCAACCAACGGCAAGTCCGTTGGCGTATCGCAGATCGATGCGGGCGATGTTGGTGATCTGCTCTTTAAGCGTCTTGTCGTAAATGGCAATGAAACGGCGCATCTTCTCCACCAGATGGTCGCGCCCCAGTAGCAGTTCGATGCCTGGGCCGGTGCTGCCCGCACCGGTAGTCAGGAACCAGCTGCCGCGCTCGCGAAGCTCCAGGCGAGCGATGGAAAAGCCCATGGGGCGCAGCATCTGGCTCAAAACCTGATACTGCTGCATGACTTGCTGCTGAGCACGCTGCGGCCCGAACAGCTGCGGCAGGTGCTCATAGTTGGCCAGTTCGCGCGGGGTGAAGGCCTGGCCCTGGTTGTTGAGCAAGGCCTCGTCACCCCAGCGCGCCACTGGCAGCTGTTCTTCCAGGCGGATCACCACCTCGTCCGGCCACACGCGCCGGACCTCGGCATGGGCGATCCACGGCATCTGCTCGAGCTCCGCACGCATCGCCGGCAGGTCGACGCTGAAGAAGCTCGCCGCCATGAACGGGGCGATACGCTGCTGCACCGCCTGCTGGCTGATGTAGCTGAGGTCGCCCTGCACGGCGATCCGGGTGATCGGCCGGTCGGCATAAGGCATCAGGCGAATGGCGCCTTCATAGGCGCCGAAGCCTGCCGCGACCAGCAGCACCGGCCAGAGCAGGCGCTTGAGTCCACTGAAGTTGGCCTTGGGCAGGCGCGCCGACATGGGCTCGTTGGCCACCATTCGGCTGGCACCGCGCGGCACCGGCTTGCTACGGCCGGTGGCGGGTTGCTGATGACGTAACATCGCGCCTTGCATGGCTGTTAACCTCGCGTCTCGACGCTGGCAGCCAGGATCGCCAGCACCAGTTGCTGGAAGTCCAGGCCGGCCGCGCGGGCCGCCATGGGCACCAGGCTATGATCAGTCATGCCGGGTGCGGTGTTGACTTCGAGCAGCCAGAACCGGCCCTGCTCGTCCTGCATCACGTCCAACCGCCCCCAGCCTTCGATGCCGATGGCATCGCAGGCGCGCGCGGTCAGGTCGATCAGTTCCTGTTCCTTGACACTGTCCAGGCCGCACGGAATGCGGTACTGGGTGTCATTGGCGATGTACTTGGCGTCGTAGTCGTAGAACACGTGCGGCGTACCCAGGGCGATCGGCGGCAGCACCTGGCCACGCAGCACCGCAATGGTGAACTCCGGGCCGTGGATCCACTGCTCGACCAGAACCTGGGAATCGTATTTGGCGGCGTCCTGCCAGGCGGCGATCAATTCCTGCTCGCTGTTCACCTTGGCCATGCCGATGCTAGAGCCTTCATGGGCAGGTTTGACGATAAGCGGGAAGCCCAGTTCCGTACTGGCCACCACACAATCGCTTTCGCTGGCCAAAACCGCGTGGCGCGGGGTCGGAATACCCAGGCTCTGCCACACCTGCTTGGTGCGCAGCTTGTCCATGGCCAGGGCCGAAGCGAGGATGCCGCTGCCGGTGTAAGGGATGCCCAGGCACTCGAGCAGGCCCTGCATGCTGCCGTCCTCACCGCCACGGCCGTGGAGGATGATGAACGCGCGGTCGATCTTCTCGTGTTGCAGGCGGTCGAGCAGGTCGTCGCCCACATCGATGGCGACCACGTCGACACCGGCGCTGGTCAAGGCTTCGATCACGGCGGCGCCGGACTTGAGCGAGACTTCACGCTCGGCGCTCTTGCCGCCGTAGAGCACGGCGACGCGGCCGAACGCCTTGACGTCCAGGGTCGAGTGCAGTGTGTCGTAGGCGCTGGTCATTTCGACTTCTCCTGCTTGGCGCCAGCGAACAGCGGGCTTTTCATCAATTGCGGGGCAAGGCCACCGACATCACCGGCGCCCTGGCAAAGCAGGATGTCGCCCGCGCGCAGCAGTGGCTGCACCAGCGGGGCGAGCTCGGCGCCACGCTCGATGTAGATCGGGTCCAGCTTGCCGCGCTGACGGATGCTGTGGCACAGCTGACGGCTGTCCGCCCCGGGGATCGGTTCTTCGCCGGCCGGGTAGACCTCCATCAACAGCAACACGTTGGCGTCGCCCAGTACCTGCACGAAGTCGTCGTAGAGGTCGCGGGTGCGGCTGTAACGGTGCGGCTGGTAGACGATGACCAGGCGACGGCTCGGCCAGCCACCGCGCACGGCCTTGATGACTGCGGCGACTTCGGTCGGGTGGTGGCCGTAGTCGTCGACCAGCATCACGCTGCCACCGTCTACCGGCAGCTCGCCGTAGACCTGGAAGCGTCGGCCGACACCCTGGAAGCCGGACAGCCCCTGGACGATGGCCTCGTCGCTGATGCCTTCGTCCGTGGCGATGGCAATGGTTGCCAGGGCATTGAGCACATTGTGGTTGCCGGGCATGTTCACCGACACCTCCAGCGGCTCGCAGTCACGGCGCAGCACGGTAAAATGCGTCTGCATGCCCTGCTGGCGCACGTTGATGGCGCGGATATCCGCCTCTTCGCTGAAGCCGTAGGTGACCGTCGGGCGTTTGACCTGCGGCAGGATCTCGCGCACCACCGGGTCGTCCAGGCACATCACCGCCAAACCGTAGAACGGCAGGTTGTGCAGGAACTCGACGAAGGTTTTCTTCAGTTTGTTGAAGTCGCCTTCGTAGGTCGCCATGTGGTCGGCGTCGATGTTGGTGACCACGGCGACCATCGGCTGCAGGTGCAGGAAGCTGGCGTCGCTCTCGTCCGCTTCGGCGATCAGGTAGCGGCTGGTGCCCAGTTGAGCGTTGGTACCGGCCGCAGTCAGGCGCCCACCGATGACGAAGGTCGGGTCCAGGCCACCGGCGGCGAACACCGAGGCCAGCAGGCTGGTGGTGGTGGTCTTGCCGTGGGTACCGGCGACCGCCACGCCGTGGCGGTAGCGCATCAGCTCGGCAAGCATCTCGGCACGCGGCACCACCGGAATACGCCGCTCGAGGGCGGTGGCGACTTCCGGGTTGGCCGGGTTGATCGCGCTGGACACTACCAGCACATCGGCGGCGACTGCGTTCTCGGCACGGTGGCCGACGAAGATCTCGGCGCCAAACGACTCCAGGCGCTCGGTGACCGGCGACGCCTTGAGGTCGGAGCCGGACACTTCATAGCCCAGGTTCAGCAGCACTTCGGCGATGCCGCACATACCGACGCCGCCGATACCGACGAAGTGAATACGGCGGATACGGCCCATCTTCGGCTGGGGAATGGCTTTCTGGCTTTCAACCATGGGCCACCTCCAGGCAGATATCGACCACGGTGCTGGTTGCAGCAGGTTTGGCCAGGCGCCGTGCGGTGCCAGCCATGGTGTTGAGTTTCTCGGGTTGCATCAGCACCTCGTTCAGGCGTTCAGCGAGCTGCGCTGCGCCAGTTGTCGCTTGTGGCATCAGGAAGGCCGCGCCCTCCCGAGCCAGATATTGGGCGTTGTAGGTCTGGTGGTCGTCGATCGCATGGGGCAACGGCACCAGCATCGAAGGCAGGCCCGCCGCCGCGAGTTCGCTGACGGTCAGGGCACCGGCCCGGCATACCACCATGTCGGCCCAGCCATAGGCTTGGGCCATGTCCGTGATGAAAGGCTCTACCTGAGCCTCGACGCCGACCTCGTGATAACGCTCGGCGGTGATCGGCGCGTGTTGCTTGCCAGCCTGGTGGAACACCTCTGGCCGCAGCGCCGCAGACACTTCGGACAGGGCCTTAGGCAACAATTTGTTCAATGGTTCCGCACCCAGGCTGCCGCCCATTACCAACAGGCGAGCACGGCGCTCGGAAAGGGGCGCACGTTGTGCATCCATGAACAACTCTGTGCGTACCGGATTGCCGGTGGTACGCAGCTTGTCATTGGCCTGGAACGTGCCCGGGAAAGCTTCGCAGACCCGCGCCGAGAGTGGCACCAGCAGCCGATTGGCGGTACCCGCACGGGCGTTCTGCTCGTGGATCACCAGCGGCACACCGCACAGCCGCGCGGCCACACCGCCGGGCCCGGTCACATAGCCGCCGAAGCCCAGCACACACACCGGCTTGAGCTGACGAATGATGCGCCGTGCCTGCAGCACGGCCTTGACCAGGGTGAACGGCGCCTTGAGCAACGACAGCTTGCCCTTGCCGCGCAGGCCGCTGACCTGGATCAGGTGCAACGGCAGACCAGCCTGGGGCACCAGTTCGTTCTCGATGCCTTTCGGCGTGCCCAGCCAGTGCACGCTGTAACCGCGTGCCTGGAACTCGCGAGCGCAGGCCAGGGCCGGGAACACGTGGCCCCCGGTGCCGCCTGCCATGATCAGTACGTTCTTGCCGTCAGCGGCCATGACTGGTCTCCTCGGCAAAATCGCTTTCGTTGAATTCGTGTTCCTCGCTGCCCAGGTGCGTGCGGCTCTCCCACTCGATACGCAGCAGCAACCCCACGCAGGCACAGCAGATCACCAGCGAGCTGCCCCCGTAGCTGAGGAACGGCAAGGTCAGGCCCTTGGTCGGCAGCAGGCCGACGTTCACCCCGATGTTGATCAGGAACTGGCCGATCCACAGGAAGGCCAAGCCGAACGCCATGTAGGCGGCAAAGAACTGCTTGGCTTTTTCGGCCCACAGGCCGATGTAAAGAGCGCGCACGGTGACGAAGACGAACAGCGCGATGGTGACCAGCGAGCCGACCACGCCGAGCTCTTCGGCCAGCACCGAGAACACGAAGTCGGTGTGCGCCTCGGGCAGGTAGAACTGCTTCTGCACGCTGTTGCCCAGGCCAACGCCCAGCCACTCGCCGCGACCAAAGGCAATCAGCGCCTGGGTCAGCTGGTAGCCCGAACCGAACTGGTCGGACCAGGGGTCGGTAAAGGTGATCAGGCGCGCCATTCGATACGGCTGCGCCTGCACCAGAACAAACACCGCGACCACCGCCAGCACCACCATCAGGCTGAACCGGAACAACCCCACACCGCCGAGGAACAGCATGGCCGCCGCAGCGCCCATCATCACCACGGTGGCGCCGAAGTCTGGCTCCATCAGCAGCAGGCCGGCCATTGGCAGCAGCACGATGAACGGTTTGAAGAAGCCCATCCAGCTCTCGCGCACCTCGGTCTGCCGGCGCACCAGGTAGCCGGCCAGGTAGATGACCACGAAGACCTTGGCAATTTCCGAAGGCTGGACGTTGAAGAAGCTGAAGCCGATCCAGCGCATGGAGCCGTTCACTTCGCGGCCGATGCCGGGCACCAGCACCAGCACCAGCAAGCCGAAGGCGCCCAGCAGCATCATGAAGCCCATGCGCTGCCAGGTGGCGATCGGTACCAGCATGGTGGCGCCGCAGGCGAACAGGCCGATGGCCACGTACACCAGGTGGCGGAACATGTGGTAAAGCGGGTTGCCCGACTGCACCGCAGCCACTTCCGAAGAGGCCGAGGTGATCATCACCAGGCCCAGGCCCAGCAATGCCAGGCAACCGGCGAGCATCGCGAAGTCGAGGTCGATGCCACGGCCGCTGATCAGCGGCGACGGGTACGGCTTGAAGATGCCCAGGATCATGCCAGCCCTCCCGCCGCTTGGGCGAACAGCCGCCCGCGCTCTTCAAAGTTCTTGAACATGTCGAGGCTGGCGCAGGCTGGCGACAACAGCACCGCATCGCCCGGCTGAGCCAAGGCGGCGCACTGCTCGACGGCCTCATCCAGGGTCTTGACCCGGACCTGCTGCACACCTTCACCCAGTGTTTCGGCCAGGCGCTCGGCATCACGGCCCAGCAGCACCACTGCACGGCAGAAGCGCGCCACCGGTGCACGCAGCGCTGCGAAATCGGCACCTTTGCCGTCGCCGCCGGCAATCAGCACCAGCTTGCCAGTGATGTCCGCGCCCAGGCCTTCGATGGCGGCCAGCGCGGCCCCCACGTTGGTGGCCTTGGAATCGTCGTACCAGTTGACGCCATTGCGCTCGCGAACCCACTGGCAACGATGGGCCAGGCCGCCAAATTCACGCAGGGCTTCGAGCATCGGCGCAAACGGCAAGCCGGCCGCATGGCCGAGGGCCAGGGCCGCGAGGGCGTTGCTCTGGTTGTGCGCGCCACGCACTTTCAGTTCGCGAACCGGCATCAGGTTCTGGAATTCGAAGGCCAGGTACTTCTCGCCATCGACCTCGCGCAGGCCAAACGCCTTGAAGTCGGGCGGGTTCAGACCAAAGCTCCAGCACGGCCGGCCTTCCACCGGCAATGGCCGGCTCAGGGCGTCCTGGCGGTTCACCACCACCTGGTGGGCGCCCCGGAAGATCCGGTGCTTGGCCAGGTGATAGGCCGGCAGGCCGCTGTAGCGATCCATGTGGTCTTCGCTGACGTTCAGCACGGTGGCCACTTCGGCATTGAGCTGGTCAGTGGTTTCCAGCTGGAAGCTGGACAGCTCCAGCACATACAGCTCCACCTCATCCCCGAGCAAGTCGAGGGCCGGCGTACCGAGGTTGCCGCCCACGGCCACGCGCTTGCCCGCCTTGGCAGCCATTTCACCGACCAGGGTGGTGACGGTGCTTTTGGCGTTGGAGCCGCTGATGGCGATGATCGGCGCCTTGGCATGGCGGGCGAACAGCTCGATGTCACCCGACAGGGCCACACCGCGCGCCGCGGCCTGCTGCAGCGCCGGGGTGGACAACGCCAGGCCCGGGCTCACGTACAGTTCGTTGGCGCGGCAGAGGAAGTCCACGTCCAGCTCGCCACAGCGCACTTCCACCTGCGGGTAATCACGGCGCAGGGTGTCCAGTTCCGGCGGTTGCTCGCGGGTGTCGGCGACCGCAAAGGCAATGCCCCGGCTCGCCAGGAAGCGAACCAGGGACATGCCGCTCTTGCCGAGGCCGACAACGATGCGGAATTGGTCGGAAGCGATCAGTGACACGCTCATCTACCTCAGTTTCAGGGTTGCAAGGCCGACCAGCACCAGAATCACGGTGATGATCCAGAAACGGACGATCACCCGTGGCTCAGGCCAGCCCTTGAGTTCAAAGTGGTGGTGAATCGGCGCCATGCGGAACACGCGCTTGCCGGTCAACTTGAAGGAGGCGACCTGGATCACCACCGACAGGGTTTCCATGACGAATACGCCACCCATGATGAACAGTACGATTTCCTGGCGGACGATCACCGCGATGGTGCCCAGTGCGGCGCCCAGCGCCAGGGCACCGACGTCGCCCATGAAGACCTGGGCCGGGTAAGTGTTGAACCACAGGAAGCCCAGGCCCGCACCGATCAGCGCGCCGCAGAACACGATCAGCTCGCCCGAACCCGGCACATACGGGATCAGCAGGTATTCGGCGAACTTCACGTTGCCCGACAGGTAGCAGAAGATACCCAGGGCACCGCCCACCATGACCGTTGGCATGATGGCCAGGCCGTCGAGGCCGTCGGTGAGGTTGACCGCGTTGCTCGAACCGACGATCACGAAGTAGGTCAGGACGACGAAGCCGATGCCCAGCGGAATGGTGACATCCTTGATGAACGGCACGATCAGCGTGGTCTCGACGCTGGTCGGGGCGGTCTTGTAAAGGAAGATCGCCGCAGCCAGGCCGAACACCGACTGCCAGAAGTACTTCCAGCGGCTAGGCAAGCCACGGGAGTTCTTCTCGATCACCTTGCGGTAGTCGTCGACCCAACCGATGGCGCCAAACGCCAGGGTGACGATCAGCACGACCCACACGTAGCGGTTGGACAGGTCGGCCCACAGCAGGGTGCTGATCGCGATGGCCGACAGGATCAGCGCGCCGCCCATGGTCGGGGTGCCGGATTTGGACAGGTGCGATTGCGGGCCGTCATTACGGACGGCTTGACCGATCTGGCGAATCTGCAGGGTACGGATCATCCACGGGCCCAGCCACAGCGCCAGCGACAACGCAGTCAGTACACCGAGAATCCCGCGCAGGGACAGGTACTGGAAGACCGCGAAGCCTTTATGGAACTGTTGCAGATACTCAGCCAACAGCAGCAGCATTAATGTTTCTCCCCGCTGGCACCGCACAATGCCGCCACGACGTTTTCCATCGCAGCGCTGCGCGAGCCCTTGATCAAGATAGTGGTGTCACTGGCATTTTCGGCGCGAACCGCGTCGATCAGCTCAGCTTGAGTAGCGAAATGACGGCCATTGGCGCCGAACGCCTTGACCGCGTGTGTCATGTTGGAACCCACAGCGTACAGGGCATCGACCTTGCCACGCGCATAGTCACCCACCTGACGGTGGCCTTCCTCCGCCCATTGACCCAATTCGCCGATATCCCCAAGCACCAGGACGGTGCGTCCGGAAAAGCCGGCGAGTATATCAATGGCCGCGCACATCGAGGTGGGATTTGCGTTGTAACTGTCGTCGATTACCCGCACACCGTTCGGCGCGATCTGCGCCACGGTGCGGCCCTTGACCGGTTGCACGGCATTCAGGCCAGCGGCAATGCCGCTCAGGCTCAGACCGACGGCGTGGGCAGCCGCCGCGGCGGCCAGTGCGTTGCTGACGTTGTGCTCGCCCAGTACGTTGAGTTGCACCGCAACCGAGTCCCCGGCGCCATGCAGCGTGAAGGACGGGCAGCCACGCGCATCGCGATCGATGCCAGTGGCGTAGAAGTCGGCGCGGCCATCGTTGCGGGCGAAACTGATGACCCTGTGCGCACCGGCACGCGCCTTCCAGATGGCAAAAGCCTTGTCGTCCAGATTGAGGATGGCCGTGCCGCCCTCGCCCAGGCCTTCGAGGATCTCGCCCTTGGCCTCGACGATTTTCTCCGGGCCGCCGAACTCGCCGACATGGGCAGTACCGGCGTTATTGATGACCACCACGTGCGGCTGGGTCAGGCCGACGGTGTAGCGGATCTCGCCAATGCGCGAAGCGCCCAGCTCGATCACCGCAGCGCTGTGCTCCGGGGCGATTTCCAGCAGGGTCAACGGGGCACCGAGGTCATTGTTCAGGTTGCCACGGGTGGCATGCACCAGGCCACGGGTACGCAGGATGCTGGCCAGCATCTCCTTGACCGTGGTCTTGCCGCTGGAACCGGTGATGGCCACGACCGGCTTGTCGAACGCGGCGCGATTCAAGGCACCCAGTTGCCCCAGCGCGACACGGCAGTCCTTGACCACCAGCTGCGGCAGGTCGACATCGGCCACTTCACGCTCGACCAGCGCCGCTACGGCACCTTTTTCCTTTACATCGGCCAGGTAATCGTGGCCATCGAAACGCGGGCCTGTCAGGGCGACGAACAGTTGCCCGGCACTGACGCTGCGGCTGTCGATGCTGACGCCGCCGAAGCTGGCGTCGGCACCCACCACGCGAGCACTCATTGCCGTGGTCAGCTGACTGAGTGTCATGGGCTTAAGCATGTGGAGCCTCCCAGGCTGCAAGTGCCTTCTCGGCTTCGACCAGATCGGAGAAATCGTGGCGCTCGCCACGGATCTCCTGGTAATCCTCATGGCCCTTGCCGGCCAGGACGATGACGTCATCGGCGGCGGCAGTGGCGATCAAGTGGGCAATGGCTTCGCCGCGGCCAGCGACGAACTCGACGTGCTCCGGCTTGGCAAAGCCAGGGCGGATATCGTCGAAGATCCGCAGCGGGTCTTCGCTGCGCGGGTTGTCATCGGTGACCAGCACGCGGTCAGCCAGGCGCTCGGCCACTTCAGCCATCAGCGGGCGCTTGCCACGGTCACGGTCGCCACCGCAGCCGAACAGGCACAGCAACTTGCCGTGTGCGTGCGGGCGCAGGGCCTCGAGTACTTTTTCCAAGGCATCCGGCGTGTGGGCGTAGTCGACCACCACCAGCGGTTTGTCGCCGCCGCCCAGGCGCTGCATGCGGCCAACCGGCCCTTGCAACTGGGGAGTGACCTTGAGGATTTCGTCCAGCGAATAATCCAGTGCCAGCAGCGTTGCCACTGCCGCGAGCATGTTGCTCAGGTTGAAACGGCCAAGCAGTTGGCTGCGCAAGGTGCGCTCACCCTGGGCGCTCACGAGGATTGCGCGCACGCCATCGTCATCGAACGTGGCTTCACGGCAATACAACGAAGCCTCCGGATTCTCCAGGCTATAGCTGAGCAGCCGGGTCTCGATATGATCGGTACTCGGACGACGGGCATAGGCCGCCGCCAGGCGGCGACCAAAGTCGTCATCCAGGTTGACCACCTGGCAACGCAGGCTGCGCCAGGCGAACAGCTTGGCCTTGGCGGCCTCATAGGCCTCCATGCTGCCGTGGTAATCCAGGTGATCGCGGGACAGGTTGGTCATTACCGCGATATCGAACTCCAGCGCAGCGACACGCCCCTGCTCCAAGGCATGCGAGGACACCTCCATCGCCACGGCCTTGGCGCCGCCCTTTTTCAGGTCGTACAGCGTCGACTGCACCGCGATCGGGTCTGGCGTGGTCAGGCGGCCGCTCTGCAGCTCACCATAGAAACCGGTACCCAACGTGCCGATCAGGCCGCAACGCTGGCCCAGCACATCAAGCGCCTGGGCCACCAGTTGCGTGACACTGGTCTTGCCGTTGGTGCCGGTCACCCCGACCAGGTTCAACTGACGGCTTGGCTCGCCATAGAAGCGACCGGCGATATCCGACAGCTGGGCGATCAGCCCCTTGACCGGAATCAGCGGCATCTCGGTGAGCGGCAACACGGTCGCGCCCTGCTCTTCATAGGCAACCGCGGCGGCGCCACGGGCCAGTGCGTCGGCGATATGGTCACGGCCATCGACCTTGGCACCCGGCACAGCCAGGAACAGATCACCCGGGCGCACGGCACGGCTATCCAGGGTCAGCTCGCGGATCAGCGGATCGCGGCTGGCGTGGGCGAAAAGCTTGCTCAGTGGCATTGTCATCATCCACGCCCTCCCTTGGCGTCTGCTGCATTGACTTGTGGTTGTGCGGTTGCTGGCGGCGGCAGGTTGTCTGGCGGCACGTTCATCAAACGCAAGGTGCCCGACATGACCTTGCTGAACACAGGCGCCGATACCAGGCCACCGAAGTAGCCGCCCTTGCTCGGTTCGTCGATGACCACGACGATCGCGTAACGCGGGTCGCTCATCGGGCCGAAGCCTGCGAACAGCGAGCGGTAGGCGTTCTCGGTGTAGCCCTTGGAGCCAACGGTCGCCTTACGCGCCGTACCCGACTTGCCACCCACGTGATAGAACGGCACCTGGGCACGGAACACCCCGCGCGGCGCCTCGATCACTTGCTGCAGCATGCCCTGGACGGTTTCGGCAGTTTCTTTCGGAATCGCCTGAACGGCCTCGGGTGCCTTGTCCACCTTGAGGATCGACAGCGGCACCATCTTGCCGTCGTTGGCCAGCGCCGCGTAGGCATGCACCAATTGCAACGCAGTAACCGACACGCCATAGCCGTAGGACAGGGTCGCGGTCTCGGCCTTGCGCCACTCACGGTGGTTAGGCAGGTTGCCCACCCGCTCGCCCGGGAAGCCCAGGCCAGTGTATTGCCCCAGGCCGACCTGGGACATGACCCGGTAGATGGCCTCGCCGCCGATATCGAAGGCGATCTTGCTCATGCCGACGTTACTGGAGTTGATCAGGATGCCGGTCAGGTCGAGGATCGGGCCCTCGCTGCGGGAAACGTCCTTGATCGTGTAGCGACCGATCTGCAGGCTGCCCGGGTAGACCTCGACCTTGTCGGTGATCTTCCAGCGCCCGCTCTGCAGCGCCGCACTCATGGAAATCGGCTTCACGGTCGAGCCGGGTTCGAACACGTCAATGATCGCCCGGTTGCGCATCGCGGCAGGGAACATGCTGCGGCGGTTGTTCGGGTTGTAGGTCGGCTGGTTGACCATGGCCAGCACTTCGCCAGTTTTGACGTCCATGATCACCAGGCTGCCGGCCTTGGCTTCCTGTTCGGCGATGGCGTTGCGCAGCTCACGGGTGGCCAGGTATTGCAGGCGCAGGTCTATCGACAACGCCAAGGTCTTACCGGCCTTGGCGTTTTTGGTTACCTGAATGTCCTTGATCAGCCGGCCACGCCGGTCCTTGATCACCTGTCGCTTGCCGGGCACGCCGGCCAGCCATTCGTCATAGGCCAGCTCTACCCCTTCACGCCCGTGGTCATCGAGGTCGGTGAAGCCGACCATGTGCGCGGTGACATCACCGGCGGGATAGAAGCGGCGGAACTCTTCCAGGCCATAGACACCCGGCACTTTCAGGTCGAGCACATGCTGGCCCTGCTCCGGAGTCAGGCCGCGGACCAGGTAGATGAATTCTTTGCTGGCCTGCTGGGTCAGGCGCTCGGTCAGTTGCTGGGGGTTCTGCCCAAGGGCGGCTGCCAGTTGCGGCCAGCGTTCTTTGGACGCCTGCATTTCCTTGGGGTTGGCCCACAAGGTGGTAACCGGAGTGCTGACCGCCAGCGGCTCACCGTTGCGGTCAGTGATCAGGCCACGGTGCGCCGGGATGGGAATATGGCGCAGGCTGCGCGCATCGCCCTGCCCCTTGAGGAAGTCACGGTCGACCACCTGCAGATCGATGATGCGCCAGCAGATGGCACCGACCATCAACGCCAGCAAGCCGATCACCACCCGGAAGCGCCAGGGGTAGAGTGCGCCTTCGAGCTTCATCATGGCGCCACCATCCGCACTTCGTCGGCTGCGGGCACGCGCATTTTCAGCTGCTCGGACGCCAGGCTCTCGATGCGGCTGGACGCCGTCCAGGTGCTCTGCTCAAGGATCAGACGCCCCCACTCGGCCTGCGCCTTGTCGCGCTCGCTCAACTCGCCGTACAGGGTGTTGAGCAACTGACGGTTCCAGTGGGCGCTGTAAGACACGGCGATGGCCGAAACCAGAACACCGACGAACAGCAGAAGCATCAGGAAGCTTCCGCCTGGCAATGGCTTGGCAAACAGCCTGCTCACCGCAGTTTCTCCGCCACCCGCATCACGGCGCTGCGCGACCGCGGGTTGGCCTTGAGCTCGGCCTCGGAAGCGAATTGCGCCTTGCCGATGAGCTTGATCTTGGGTTCGAAGGCCTTGTGCTGTACCGGCAGGTTGCGCGGCAGGTTGTCTGCCTCGCCCTTGACCAGCTTGCGCATGAACAGCTTGACGATGCGGTCTTCGAGCGAGTGGAAGCTGATGACGACCAGGCGGCCGCCAACTTCCAGCGACTCGAGCGCCGCGTCAAGGCCGGTTTCGAGGTCACCCAGTTCGTTGTTGACGTGGATGCGCAGGCCCTGGAAGGCGCGGGTGGCGGGGTTCTTGCCCTTCTCCCAGGCCGGGTTGGCGACCTTGAGCACTTCGGCAAGGTCGGCGGTACGGGTGAACGGCTGCTTTTCGCGACGTTCCACCACGGCACGCGCCATACGCCCGGAAAAACGCTCCTCGCCGTATTCCTTGAACACGCGGGCGATTTCCTCGACCGGCGCGCTGGCGATGAACTCGGCGGCGCTGACCCCGATACCGGGGTTCATGCGCATGTCCAGCGGGCCGTCATTGAGGAAGCTGAAGCCACGCTCTGGGTCATCCAACTGCGGCGAAGATACCCCCAGGTCGAGCAGCACACCGCTGACCTTGCCGGCCATGCCGCGCTCAGCCACTTCCGCGCCGAGCTCGGCAAAGCTGCGCTGCACAATGACAAAGCGGCCGTCTTCGGCCGCCAGCGCTTGCCCTGTGGCAATCGCTTGTGGGTCTTTGTCGAAGCCCAGCAGCCGCCCTTGCGGCCCAAGCTTGCTGAGAATCAGACGGCTGTGTCCGCCCCGGCCGAAGGTACCGTCCAGATAGCAACCGTCGGCGCGCAAGGCCAATGCCTCGACAGCTTCGTCGAGCAGGACGGTAATGTGGTTGAAGCCGCTATCTATGGTCACAGGATCAGGTCACGCAATTCGTCGGGCATGGCGCCCGGTTGTTGAATAGCTGCAAGGTCGGCTGCCGAAACCGTGTTCCAGGCATCTTCATCCCACAGCTGGAATTTGTTCAGTTGCCCCACCAGCATCGCCTTCTTGTCGAGCTTGGCGTACTCACGCAGACGGGGCGGAACCAGGAAGCGCCCACTGCCATCGAGCTCCAGGTCAACCGCATTGCCGATCAGCAAACGCTGCAGGCGGCGGTTTTCCTCACGCAATGACGGCAAGGCACGCAACTTGGCTTCTATCTGTTCCCACTCATCGAGGGGGTAAACACACAAGCAGGGGTCTACAGCGTCGATGGTCACGATCAGCTGGCCATTGCAGCGCGAATCGAGCTCGTCGCGGTACCGGCTCGGCATGGCGAGACGGCCTTTGGCATCGAGGCTGACGGCGTTGGCTCCGCGGAACACGGCTGCGATTCCCCACAATGGTAGCTTTTTTGTGCCAGAAAACCCACTTCATCCCACTTTCTGCCACTTGCGCACACTATAGGAATCCGCCCGCCGCACCGTCAAGGCACGTTCATAAGGAAAAGCCTTACAGGACCGAGATTTAGCGCGATAAAGGAATGTGGAAGGACTTCAGGGAGGAAAAAAACACGAGAAAAATCAAACCCACGCAAGCGAATGGAGTTCGAAGTTAAAGTGATTTATTAAGAGTAAGATTTTTTCGGTATTACCAGAGTGCGCCTGCTATCGATTCAAGCAGGGAGGGAGAGGTGGAGAGTCGATCTGTAAGCCGGGTTTTGTCGAGGACAGTCATTCCTCTACGACGGCCATCACTGGACGCCTCTAGCAACCTACCCGGTTCCGACGCGGGCCACGCCTAATGGAACCCTATTTGGTCTTGCTCCGAGTGGGGTTTACCTAGCCACGAACTGTTGCCAGCCGTGCGGTGCGCTCTTACCGCACCTTTTCACCCTTACCGGCACCGAAGTGCTTAGGCGGTTATTTTCTGTGGCACTTTCCGTAGGCTCGCGCCTCCCAGGCGTTACCTGGCACTCTGCCCTATGGAGCCCGGACTTTCCTCCCCCTGCTGTTTCGCAACAAAAGCTGCGGAACAAAAACAGGCAGCGACTGTCCGATCGACTCTCCGCCGACAAGATTAACGGTACACGCGGTCAAGAACAAGCGATACCGCAAACTATATCAAATGGCCACTACTCTGCTTTCTGCTTTTCCAGGGCAAGTTGATACAACAGGTTCTTGCGTACACCGGTAATTTCCGCCGCAAGTGCCGCCGCCCGTTTGAGCGGCAACTCTGCCAACAGCAAGTCCAGTACCCGCTGCGCTTCGGTACTGATCGCCTGCTCGCCCTCGGGCGCGCTCCAGCCACCGACCAACACCACGCACTCGCCACGCTGCTGATTGCTGTCGCCCGCGACAAACGCCCGCAGCTCGGCCAACGGCAAGCCCTTGAGGGTCTCGAAGGTTTTGGTCAGCTCGCGCGCCAGCAACGCCGGGCGTTCGCCACCGAACACCGCCTCCATGTCCTCCAGGCACTCGAGGATACGGTGAGGGGCCTCGTAGAAGATCAGCGTGCGTGGCTCTTCCTTGACCTGCTCCAGCCGCGCACGGCGCCCCGCCGTCTTGGCTGGCAAAAAGCCTTCGAAGATGAAACGGTCAGAGGGCAGGCCCGCCGCCGACAGCGCGGCAATCAGCGCGCATGCACCCGGTACCGGCACCACACTCACCCCCGCCGCCCGCGCCTGACGCACCAGGTGGTAGCCAGGGTCGGAAATCAACGGTGTGCCGGCGTCGGAAACCAGCGCGACATTGTCGCCGGCCAACAACCGGGTCAGGAACCGACCGCCCTCGTCGCGCTCGTTGTGCTCATGGCACGCCGCCAGCGGCGTGTCGATACCGAAATGCTGCAGCAGACGGATCGAGTGGCGCGTGTCCTCGGCCGCGATCAGGGCGACATCCGCCAGCACCTTCAGCGCCCTGGCGCTCATGTCGTCGAGGTTGCCGATGGGCGTTGCGACCACATACAGCGTACCCACGGTGGATTTCGAAGCCCCTGCCACATCAGTCACTGCGCACACCTGTCTTTCGGATCAAAGGCGCCATTGTAGCCCGACCGCCCGTAACAGGGCGCAAAGAACTTCGCAGGCGTTCATCGGCCAGCGACCTATAGTGAAGGATCAGCATCAGCAAGATCGCGCCCCGGCCAGTGCTTGGGTACAATTGCCGGCCAACTTGATCGAGTAACAGGACCTTTACATGATCGCTTGCCTGCGGCTGCTCTCAGCCCTCTGCCTCGCTACCCTGCTGGCAGCCTGCGCCAGCTCGCCCTCATCCAGCCTGGGCGAGCTGCCACGCACCCCGGACGCCAGCATCGAGCAACTGCTCGAAAAGGCCGCCTCCAGCAAGTCTGCGGAAGATGCCGCCCTGCTGCGCCTGAGCGCCGCAGACCTGGCGTACAAGCAGAAGGACTACCCGCGCGCCGCACGCATTCTCGAGCAGGTCCCGATGGACACGCTCAAGCCCGCACAGCAAGTGTTCGCCAGCACCCTTGGCGCCGAGCTGGCCATGAGCCGCAACCAGCCCAAGGCGGCCCTCACCGCCCTCTCGCACCCTAGCCTGCAACGTGTCGCCGAGCTGCCGGCAGAACAGCAGGTACGCACCTACAGCGTCCACGCCGCCGCCCTCGAAGCCGACGGCCAGGCCCTGGCCGCAGCCCAGCAGCGCGTGTTGCTTGCCCCACTGCTCAGCGGCCAGGCCGCCAGCGCCAACAACGACTCGATCTGGGCGCTGGTCGCCGCGCTGCCGTCAGAACAGCTGCAGCAGCCAGTCAACGACCCGGTACTCGCCGGCTGGACCAGCCTGGCCCTGGCCGTGAAAACCGCCGGCACCCTGGAGCAACAGCAAGCCGCCATCGACACCTGGCGCCAGCAGCACCCGGACCACCCTGCCGCCCAGCAACTGCCGGTGGCGCTGGCCAAGCTCAAGGAGCTGGCCAGCCAGCCATTGACCAAGATTGCCCTGCTGCTGCCCCAGGAAGGCCCATTGGCAGGCGTCGCACGCGCACTGCGTGATGGCTTCATGGCCGCCCACTTCCAGGCTCAGCAGTCTGGCCAGCCGGCCCCCGCCGTGCAGGTATACGACAGCTCCCGCATCACCTCGGTTGACGACTTCTACCGCCAGGCCCAGGCCGATGGCGTGCAACTGGTAGTCGGCCCACTGGAAAAACCCCTGGTGAAAAAGCTCGCTGCCAATGCGCAACTGCCAATCACCACGCTTGCCCTGAACTACGCAGACGCCGGCCAGACAGCCCCGCCGCAGCTCTTCCAGTTCGGCCTCGCTGCCGAGGATGAAGCGCGCGAAGTCGCACGTCGCGCCCGCGCCGACGGCATGGTCCGCGCCGTCGCGCTGGTACCCAGCGGCGAGTGGGGTGACCGTGTGCTCGCCGCCTTCCGCAAAGACTGGGAAAGCAACGGCGGCACCCTGCTCGCCGCCGAACGCATCGCGCAGCCCGTCGCCCTGGCCCAGCAGATTGCCGACCTGTTCCAGCTGCGCCAGAGCGAAGGCCGCGCCAAGAGCCTGCAGAGCACCGTGGGCGGCAACATCGCCGCACAGCCATCGCGCCGTCAGGACATCGACTTCATCTTCCTCGCCTCGACGCCGCAACAGGCCCAGCAGATCAAGCCGACCCTGAACTTCCAGTACGCCGGCGACGTACCGGTCTATGCCACCTCGAACCTGTACAGCGCCAGCGGTGACGTCAACCAGTACAACGACATGAACGGCATCCGCTTCTGCGAAACACCGTGGCTGCTCGACACCAGCAACAGCCTGCGCCAGCAGGTGGTGCAGCAATGGCCGCAAGCCGCCGGCAGCCTCGGCCGCCTGTACGCCATGGGCGTGGATGCCTACAGCCTGGCACCGCGCCTGGGCCAACTGAAAGCCCTGCCGGACAACCGCGTACAAGGGCTTTCGGGCAGCCTCAGCATGAACGCCAACCAGCGTATCGAGCGCCAGCTGCCTTGGGCCGAGTTCTCTGGCGGCCAGGTCAAGCGCCTGCCAGACACCGCCCGTTGATGCCAGACGCATCGCCCTCCCAGGCCGGTCAGGCAGCCGAAAACCAAGCCCTTGAGTTCCTTCAAGGGCAAGGCCTCAGGCTGCTGACGCGCAATTGGCGATGCAAAGGCGGTGAGCTTGATCTGGTCATGCTCGACGCCGATACAGTAGTATTCGTCGAAGTCCGCTACCGGTTGCACGCGAGCTTCGGTGGCGCCCTCGGCAGTATCGACGGGCGCAAGCAGAAACGGCTGGTGCTGGCTGCCAGCCTTTTCCTGCAAAAGGAGCCGCGCTGGGCCGCACAACCCTGCCGCTTCGACGTTGTCGCCCTGCAGGGCAGTCACCATGCAGGCAGACCGCTTCAATGGCTGAAAAACGCCTTCGAATGCTGAACCCACTTCGTATTTTTTGCTCTATGTTTCGCGGGCTGGTCTTTGTTGCGCGCCGCGCCGGCCACCGCCCCACTTAAGGTCACCAGATGGACATGCAATCCCGAATTCGCCGGCTGTTCCAGGCCAGCATCGATACCAAGCAACAGGCAATGGACATCCTGGCACCGCACATCGAGCAGGCCAGCCTGGTCATGGTCAATGCGCTTCTCAACGAGGGCAAGATGCTCGCTTGCGGCAACGGCGGCTCGGCCGGCGATGCCCAGCACTTCTCGTCGGAGCTGCTCAACCGCTTCGAGCGCGAGCGCCCGAGCCTGCCGGCCATAGCACTGACCACCGACAGCTCGACGCTGACCTCGATCGCCAATGACTACAGCTACAACGAAGTCTTTTCCAAGCAGATCCGCGCCCTGGGCCAGCCCGGCGATGTACTGCTGGCGATTTCCACCAGCGGCAACTCGGCCAACGTGATTCAAGCGATCCAGGCCGCACATGATCGCGAAATGATTGTCGTAGCATTGACCGGGCGTGACGGCGGCGGCATGGCTTCGCTGCTGCTGCCCGAGGACGTGGAAATCCGCGTGCCTTCGACGGTCACCGCACGTATCCAGGAAGTCCACCTGCTGGCGATCCACTGCCTGTGCGATCTGATCGACAGCCAATTGTTCGGGAGTGAAGAATGACCCCTATGCGCCTCGGCCTGATGGCCCTGACCCTGTGCCTGAGCGTCACCGGCTGCAGCTCGGTGCTGACCTCGACCCGTAACTCGCCCATCGAGGACGATCGCGGCACGCGCACCATCGGCAGCAAGATCGATGACTCGCTGATCGAAACCAAGGCTGCGGTCAATATTTCCAAAGCCAGCCCAGACCTCGACAAGGGCTCGCACATCGTTGTCAGCAGCTACAACGGCATCGTCCTGCTTGCCGGCCAGACCCCTCGCGCCGAGCTCAAGAGCCTGGCCGAGCAAACGGCTGGCCAGGTGCAGCGCGTGAAGAAGGTGCACAACGAACTGCAGGTGATGCAGCCCTCCTCCATCCTGGCGCGCAACAACGACGCCTGGCTCACCACCAAGATCAAGACGCAGATGCTGACTGACAACGCCGTGCCAAGCTCGCGCATCAAGGTGATTACCGAGAACGGTATCGTCTACCTGCTCGGCCTGGTGACCCAACAGGAGGCCAATGCTGCCACCGGCGTGGTACAGAGCGTGTCGGGCGTGCAGAAGATCGTCAAACTGTTCGAGTACATCGACTGATTGACGGGCTGCCTGAACCGACCTCTTCGCGGTTGACCCGCGAAGGGCCGGCACAGGCAGCAACGTTGCTCCAATCCTTCCAGATACCCAGGAAACACCGCATGAAAAAGCTTTTGCTGCCCGCCCTGCTGCTTGGCACCTTCGCCACCCTGGCTGGCTGCTCCACCCCAAGCCTGATCACCCTCAACGACGGCCGTGAAATGCAGGCTGTCGACGCTCCGAAGTTCGAAAAGGACTCCGGTTTCTACGAATTCCAGCAACTCGACGGCAAGCGCACCCGCATCAACAAAGACCAGGTACGCACCATCAGCGACCTGTAATCGCAGGCGCGCTGCAAATAAAAAGGCGATCCGGTTGGATCGCCTTTTTTGTTACTTGACCACTTTCAGGCTTGGCCGCCCCGTCGGGCGCGGCGGCTGGCCACCGCCTTCTGGCGGGCCATCATCATCCGGCTCGACATCGTCGTCTTCAAGCTCCTCGCCTTCCATCAGCGACGGCTCCAGCTCGAAGACCATGCCCTGGCCGTTCTCACGGGCGTAGATACCGAGGATCGCGCCAATCGGCACGTACAGCGTGTGGGCAACACCACCGAAGCGGCCCTCGAAGCTCACTGCCTCGTTATCCATGTGCAGGCTGCGCACGGCACTGGGCGAGATATTCAGGACAATCTGACCATCACTGGCAAAACCTTGAGGCACCTGGACTGCCGGATACTCGGCATTGACCAGCATATGGGGCGTGCAATCGTTGTCGACGATCCACTCATACAGTGCTCGAACCAGATAGGGGCGACTGGAGTTCATCAACAGCTCCTTAAAGCTTGCGCATTTCACGTTCAACGGAGGACAGGCTCGCCAGGAAAGGCTCGCGGGCGAACTGTCGCTCCATGTAATCCAGCAGCGGCTTGGCTTGCCGCGGCAATTCGATACCCATTACCGGCAAACGCCAGAGTATGGGCAATAGACAACAGTCGACCAGGCTTTGCTCATCACTCATGAAGCAGGCGAACTCACCGAACAGCGGCGACACCCCCGTCAGACTCTCACGCAACGCCTTGCGCGCTTCGGCGTGGGCAGCATCGCTGTTGCGCACGTCGAGCACCGTATCGGCCAGGGCACACCAGTCACGCTGGATGCGATGCATGAGCAGGCGGCTGTTGCCACGCGCCACAGGGTACACCGGCATCAAGGGCGGATGCGGATAACGCTCTTCGAGGTACTCCATCACCACGGTCGACTCATACAACGCCAGGTCGCGGTCGACCAGGGTCGGCACGCTCGCATAGGGGTTAACCTCGACCAGCTTGGGCGGCAGGCGGCCAGGGTCGACGTCGATGATCTGCACACTGATGCCTTTCTCGGCAAGCACGAGGCGTACCCGATGAGAATAGTGATCAGTGGGGTCGGAATAGCAGGCTAACCTGTTGGTTGCGCCCATGTAGCGCCTCCTCGTACGGGATGCTCGTAACACTCAAAATGAAAACGCGCCCGGGGCACCCTGGCAAACCTGCCAGAGCCCCCCGGGCGCGTTCAACTACCAGAAATTACTGCGTGATCAGTGCACGTCCTTCCAGTATTCACGCTTGAGCAAATAGGCGAATACGAAGAAGAAAGCCAGGTACAGCAACACGTAGGTACCGATGCGCTGGCTTTCCAGTTTGACCGGGTTGGCCGAATAGGCCAGGAAGGTCACCAGGTTCTTGACCTTCTCGTCGAACTGCTCGGTCGTCAGGGTACCGGAATTCGGCGTGATGGTCAGCTGGTCACACGCTTCATGGGTCAGCGGGCTGCCCGTCAGCGGGTCAAACTGCTTCTTGCCATCGACTACGCTCTGTACCTGCTTGCAGCCAACCACCTGGTTGCCCTGTAGACCAACCAGCACGTTGGGCATGCCAACGTTAGGGAACACCTTGTTGTTCACCCCATAAGGGCGCGACGGGTCCTCATAGAAGCTGCGCAGGTAAGTGTACAGCCAGTCTGTGCCACGCACCCGGGCAACCAGGGTCAGGTCGGGCGGCGCAGCGCCGAACCAGGTCTTGGCGTCGTTGGGGCGCATGCCGATCTGCATGTGGTCGCCGATCTTGGCACCGGTGAAGACCAGATTCTCGAGCATCAGCTCGTGCGGGATACCCAGGTCGTCGGCCACCCGCTCGTAGCGCTGGAACTTGGCACTGTGGCAACCCATGCAATAGTTGGCAAAGGTTCGCGCGCCATCCTGCATGGCTGCCTTGTCGGTCAGGTCGATGTCGACCTTGTCCAGCTCCAGGCCATGTTCTGCGGCGAAGGAAAAGGCAGGCATCACGGCCAGCAAAAATACTGCAATCAACTTTTTCATCAGCCAGTCACCCTTTCCGGAACCGGTTTGGTCTTCTCGAGCCTTGTGTAGAACGGCATCAGCAGGAAGTAGGCGAAGTACAACACCGTGCACACCTGCGACAGCAAGGTGCGGCCAGGCGTCGGCGCCAGCACGCCCAGCACACCGAGGATGACGAAGGACACGCAGAACACCAGCAGGAAGAGCTTGCTGATCCAGCCCTTGTAGCGCATGGAGCGCACCGGGCTGCGGTCGAGCCAAGGCAGCACGAACAACACGGCGATCGCGGCCCCCATGGCGATTACGCCCATCAGTTTGTCAGGCACCGCACGCAAGATCGCGTAGAACGGCGTGAAGTACCACACCGGTGCGATGTGCTCCGGCGTCTTGAACGCGTTCGCCTGCTCGAAGTTCGGTTTTTCCAGGAAGTAACCGCCCATTTCCGGGAAGAAGAACACCACGGCACAGAACACGAAGAGGAACACCACCACGCCGACAATGTCCTTGACGGTGTAGTACGGGTGGAACGGGATACCGTCCAGCGGAATACCGTTTTCGTCCTTTTTCTTCTTGATGTCGACGCCATCGGGGTTGTTCGAACCCACTTCGTGCAAGGCCAGGATGTGCAGCACCACCAGGCCAAGGATGACGATCGGCAGGGCAACCACATGCAGGGCGAAGAAGCGGTTCAGGGTGATGCCGGAGATCAGGTAGTCACCGCGAATCCACTGGGTGAGGTCATCGCCGATCACCGGGATGGCGCCGAACAGCGAGATGATCACCTGGGCACCCCAGTACGACATCTGCCCCCACGGCAGCAGATAACCCATGAAGGCCTCTGCCATCAGCGCCAGGTAGATCAGCATGCCGAACAGCCAGACCAGCTCACGCGGCTTCTGATAGGAGCCATAGAGCAGGCCGCGGAACATGTGCAGGTAGACCACGATGAAGAACGCCGAAGCACCGGTGGAGTGCAGGTAGCGCAGGATCCAGCCATATTCGACGTCACGCATGATGTACTCGACCGAGGCGAAGGCCTCTTCCGCCGAGGGCGTGAAGCTCATGGTCAGCCACACACCGGTCACGATCTGATTGACCAGCACCAGCAACGCCAGGGAGCCGAAGAAATACAGGAAGTTGAAGTTCTTGGGCGCGTAATACTTGCTCAGGTGGTCTTCCCACATCTTGGTGGCGGGGAAGCGCGCATCAATCCAGTCCATGAACTTGCTCATCATGCGTTCTCCTGATCGACGCCGATGACAATGATGTCGTCCGACTCATAAGAGTGCGGGGGCACTGGCAGGTTGAGAGGCGCCGGCTGCGACTTGTAGACACGGCCAGCCAGGTCGTAGTGTGAACCGTGGCAAGGGCAGAAATAGCCACCCACCCATTTCGGACCGAGGTCGGCGGGCGCCACTTCCGGGCGGAACGTCGGCGAGCAACCCAGGTGGGTACACAGGCCGACGAGAATGAGTATTTCCGGTTTGATCGAGCGAACCTGCGGGTCGACGTAGGTCGGCTGCACCGAGGCCTTCGACTCGGGGTCGGACAGGTCTGCGGTGATTTTCTTGAGGTTCCCGAGAATCTCTTCCGTTCGCCGTACGATGAACACAGGCTGGCCACGCCACTCGGCCACCATCTGCTGCCCGGCCTCGACCTTGGCAATATTGACCTTCACCGGTGCACCTGCGGCTTTCGCCTTGGCACTGGGAAACCATGACCCCACGAACGGTACCGCAGCCCCCACTGCCCCCGCTGCCCCGACCACAGAGGTCGCGGCTACGAGGAAGCGGCGCCGGCCTGCGTTGACGCCGTCATTACTCATTCAGTCCTCTCCCATCAGCTTGCTTGGCCTGTTGAATCAGGCCTGTACTTAGGTAATGTCTGTGGCACTAAAAATTGGCCGCCATGGTAAGAAACAAATCCACACACTGACAAGGTGATTACCCACTTACGGGCTACAACCCTCGCTTTGCTTGATCTGCGTCTATGCGGTAAGCCGTCACGGACATGCTGACAGGTTAGTTCAAGACATAAAAAAAGCCCGGTTCCAAAGGAACCGGGCTTTTTCGACTGCCGAAGCGGTATTAACGCTTGGAGTACTGAGGACGCTTACGCGCTTTACGCAGACCCACTTTCTTACGCTCAACTTCACGAGCGTCGCGGGTGACGTAGCCAGCACGACGCAGAGCGGCACGCAGGGTTTCGTCGTATTGCATCAGAGCGCGGGTGATACCGTGACGGATCGCACCGGCTTGACCGCTGACACCACCACCAGCAACGGTGACGTAGATGTCGAACTTCTCAACAGTCTCGGTCAGTTCCAGCGGCTGGCGAACAACCATGCGAGCGGTTTCGCGGCCGAAGAACACGTCCAGAGAACGGTTGTTGATGGAGATGTTACCAGTACCCGGACGCAGGAAAACGCGAGCGGTTGCGGTCTTGCGACGGCCAGTGCCGTAATTTTGAGTCGCCGACATAATGAACTATCCCGTTAGATCTTCAGTTCTTGAGGCTGCTGAGCAGTGTGTGGGTGAGCAGCACCCGCGTACACTTTCAGCTTACGGTACATGTCGCGACCCAGCGGGTTCTTCGGCAGCATGCCTTTGACCGCGGTTTCGATAACACGCTCAGGGGCCTTGGCGATCAACTTCTCGAAGTTGATTTCCTTGATACCGCCTGGGAAGCCGGAGTGGGAGTAGTACATTTTGTCGGAAGACTTGGCGCCAGTCACACGGATTTGCTCGGCGTTGATGACGACGATGTAGTCGCCGGTGTCAACGTGAGGGGTGTATTCTGGTTTGTGTTTGCCACGCAGACGGCTAGCGATTTCGGTAGCCAGACGACCCAGGGTCTGGCCAGCGGCGTCGACTACGAACCACTCGCGCTTTACTGTTTCCGGTTTAGCAGTAAAAGTTTTCATTCTCTAAAGCCTCAGAGGCCGCCCAGCGAAAAATAGACGGCGAATCTTACTGGATAGTGCACAGCTTGCCAAGGGCAAGCGCGCAGCCGAACACAGACGCTTTTGGGGGCTCGGGTCGGGCACGCCCATGTTCGACGGGGTTCTTCCTGCGTGGTGGTGCATCACTCCCTCCACACGGAGAGGGTCCGAATTATCCAGATTGCGCGAAAAATTTCAACCTGCTTTTATGGGCTTCTTTGCCAAGGAGAGACTTCCCGATGGAATACCGCCAGCTCGGTCGTACCGATCTCAACGTCAGCGCCCTGTGCCTGGGCACCATGACCTGGGGTGAGCAGAACGTTCAGGACCAGGCCTTTGAGCAGATCGCCATGGCCAAGGCCGCCGGGGTCAACTTCATCGACACCGCCGAGATGTACCCGGTGCCGCCCCGCCCCGAGACCTACGCCGCCACCGAGCGCATCATCGGCAACTGGTTCCGCCAGCATGGCGATCGCGACGACTGGATCCTGGCCAGTAAGGTCGCCGGGCCCGGCAACGGCATCAGCCACATCCGCGATGGCCAACTCAAGCACAACCGCCAGCACATCGTTGCGGCACTGGACGAGAGTCTCAAGCGCCTGCAGACCGACCGCATCGACCTGTACCAGTTGCACTGGCCCGAGCGCAGCACCAACTTCTTCGGCAAGCTGGGCTACCAGCACCTGAGCACAGACCTGTTCACCCCACTGGAAGAAACCCTCGAAGTGCTCGACGAGCAGGTGCGCGCGGGCAAGATCCGCCACATCGGGCTGTCCAACGAAACGCCGTGGGGCACCATGAAGTTTCTGCACCTGGCAGAAACCCGCGGCTGGCCGCGCGCGGTGTCGATCCAGAACCCGTACAACCTGCTCAACCGCAGCTTCGAGGTCGGCCTTGCGGAAATCGCGATCCGCGAGCAGTGCGGGCTGCTGGCCTACTCGCCGCTGGCATTCGGCATGCTCTCGGGCAAGTACGAGAACGGGGCCAGGCCAGAGAACGGCCGCCTGACCCTGTTCAGCCGCTTCGCCCGCTACTCCAACCCACAGACCGTGGCGGCCTGCAGCCGCTATGTGCAACTGGCCCAGGCGCATGGCCTGGACCCGGCGCAGATGGCCTTGGCCTTCGTCACACGGCAACCCTTCGTGACCAGCAATATCATCGGCGCGACCGACCTGGTGCAGTTGCAGAGCAACCTCAAGAGCCTGGAACTGAACCTGGGCGATGAACTGCTGGCGGCGATCGAAGCGATTCATCAGGACCAGCCCAACCCGGCGCCTTGATCAAAGCGACAAGCAGCGAGCTTCAAGCTGCAAGACAGAGCGGGTGTGTACTGGCCTGTTTTTCTTGGAGCTTGTCGCTTGAAGCTTGCAGCTGGACAAAAAACATAAGACGATTCAGCCGGTGATTGACCACTCTACCCTATAAGAACAATGACAAATGATGTTTACCCAACCCACCGCTTCACTGCGGCGCGTCAGCATCCTGGCCATTGACAAGGTGTTCGCTTCGACCTTGATGCAAGCCAAGGATTTCTTCCACCTCGCCAGCCTGCGTTACAGCAAGCAGCTGGGCCTGGGCTTGCAGCCCATGTTCGAAATTGGCCTGGTGAGCCCGGACGGCCAGCCCGTGGACAGCTTCAGCAATGTCCAACTGCCGGTCGACGGCGGCCTGAACGATGCCGATATCATCATCCTCCCGGCGTTCTGGGACGATTTCGACAACCTCATGCAGCGTTATCCACAGGTATTGCCGTGGTTGCGCGAACAACATGCCCGCGGCGCCGTGCTATGCGCCGAAGCCAGCGGTGTATTCTGGTTGGCCGAATCCGGCCTGCTCGATGGCAAGGAAGCGACAACCTACTGGCGCTTTTTCGCCAACTTCGCCGAGCGCTTTCCGAACATACGGCTGAACCAGGACAAGCACCTGACGGATGCCGACAACATCTACTGCGCCGGCGGTGCCACCTCGGCCTGCGACCTGTACATCTATCTGATCGAGCGCTTCTGCGGGGCCAACGTGGCCCGTGCCGTGGCCCGCGATATCCTCTACGAAGTGCAGCGCAACTACACCCCGGGGCGCATGGGCTTTGGTGGGCAGAAGCTGCACCAGGACCTGATCATCCTGCAGATCCAGCATTGGCTGGAAGAGCACTTCGCCGACAAGTTCCGCTTCGAAGACGTTGCCCGCAACCATGGCATGAGCATTCGCAACTTCATGCGCCGCTTCCAGGGTGCGACGGGCGACAAGCCGCTGCATTACCTGCAACGGTTACGCATCGAGACGGCCAAGGGGTTGTTGTCGAGCACGCGCAAGAGCATCAAGACCATCAGCTACGAGGTCGGCTACGACGATGCCAGCTTCTTTGCCCGCTTGTTCCGCCAGCATACCGAACTGTCGCCGAACCAGTACCGGCAGCAGTTCATGCAGGAAGCCTGAAAGGCTTCCTGAGCGGCAAGCTACAAGCTGCAAGCGGCAAGAAAAAGCCAGAGCAACATGCGGTTTGCCCTGGCTTTTTCTTGCCGCTTGAACCTCGAAGCTTGCCGCTGCCTTTAGGGCTTGTGCGCGCGCGACAGGAACTCGTGTGACTGCATTTCCAGCAACCGGCTCAAGGTACGCTGGAACTCGAAGCTCAGCCGGCCACCGGTGTACAGGTCCTTCAGCTCCACCTCGGCCGAGATGATCAGCTTGACGTTACGGTCGTAGAATTCGTCGACCATGTTGATGAACCGACGGGCGATGTCATCGGTGGCAACGCCCATCTGCTCGACATTGCTCAGCAGAACGGCATGGAAGATCTTGCCCAGCTCGATGTAGTCGTTCTGGCTGCGCGGCCCGTCGCACAGGGCACGGAAGTCGAACCAGGCGACGTCGTCGCAGGTGCGCAGGGCATTGATCGGGCGGTTCTCGATCATCAGCACGTCGTTCTCGACGGCCTGGGTGCACTCCGGCGTCAACGCCTTGAAGCTTGCACGCATGCTCTGGTGCGCGGCGTCATCGAGCGGGAAGTGGAACAGTTCGGCCTGCTCCAGGTGACGCAGGCGGTAGTCGACGCCGCTGTCGACGTTCACCACGTCGGTGTACTGCTTGATCATGGCGATGGCCGGCAGGAAGCGCGCACGCTGCAGGCCGTCCTTGTACAGGCCGTCCGGCACGATGTTGGAGGTCGCCACCAAGGACACGCCGTTCTTGAACAGCTCTTCCATCAGGGTGCCGAGGATCATCGCATCGGTAATGTCGGAGACGAAGAATTCGTCGAAGCAGATCACCCTGGCTTCGTCGCTGAAGCGCTTGGCAATGAGGGTCAGCGGGTTCTTCTCGCCCTTGAGGGTTTTCATCTCCTCGTGCACACGCTTCATGAAGCGGTGGAAGTGCGTGCGCATCTTCTGCTTGAACGGCAGCGCCTCGTAGAAGGTGTCGACCAGGTAGGTCTTGCCACGGCCCACGCCGCCCCAGAAGTACAGGCCCTTGACCGGCGTCTGCTCCTTCTTGCCGAACAACTTGCCGAACATGCCCGGCTTGTTGTTCTGCGCCTGGACCAGGTCGTCGTAGAGGCGCTGCAGGTGACGCACCGCAGTCTCCTGCGCCGCATCATGGAAGAAGTCGGGACGTTTCAGATCTGCTTGATATCGTTCTAGGGGCGTCATGATTTCGTTAGCGAGGCAACAAAAAACGGGCCGTCACTGTAGCGACAGACCCGCTTGATGGCAATCATACATACGGCCATTGTCTCTCAGGCCGCATGCTCAACCGCTCCTACAGTGGATAGCTTCAGTCCTGCTGCGGCGCCAGCGCCTCGTGCAGGCTTTGAACGGCAGCATCACGGGCTTCGGCGCTTGCGAACTGCGGCCCGTCGGCAACCTGCTCGCCGTTCAGCCACAGGCTGAAGCCCAGGCCTTCGACACGCACATCGGCCTCGCCGCCTTGCTGCAACTGCTTGCTCACAGCGCCCGCACTCTTGCCGTCGGCGAAGCTGCGCGACAACAGCAGTTGCTCGCCATCGGCGGCCAGCAGGCGGAAGCGGAAGCTGCCGTCCTCATCGCGGAAGCTGACGAAGCGCGCGCTCTTGGCTGCCTTTTTCTTGACTTCGGTGCCGGCCTGCACGCTGCTGCGGAACGAGCGCAGGCCAACGGCCTCGCGCAGTTGCTCGAGGAACGGCGTGGCGGTCTTGCGGGCCTTGGCGGCGCCGGCCAGGAGGATGTCTTCCAGGTCCGAGGGGCGCGAAATCAGTTGGTGGTAGTGATCACGCTTCTCGGCCAGTTGCCCGTCCAGCAGCTGGAACAGGCGCTGCTTGGCTTCACCCCAACCCAGGCCCTGCAGCAGCGCTTCGCGGAACTCGGCGCATTGTGCCGGCGTCGAGAACGCCTGGAACAAGGTGAACAGGTGGGCGTTGTCCGGGTCTTTCGCTTCACCAGGTGCACGCGAGTCGGTGACGATGCGCGAGATGGCGTCTTTCATGTCCTTGGCGCTGGTGAACAACGGGATGGTGTTGTCGTAGCTCTTGGACATCTTGCGACCATCCAGGCCCGGCAGGGTCGCCACGCTCTCCTCGATCACCGCCTCAGGCAGGGCGAAGAAGTCTTTGCCCTGGCCGAACAGGTGGTTGAAGCGCTGGCCGATGTCACGCGCCATTTCCACGTGCTGTATCTGGTCACGGCCAACCGGCACCTTGTGGGCGTTGAACATCAGGATGTCGGCGGCCATCAGCACCGGGTAGCTGTACAGGCCCATGGTCACGCCAGCATCCGGGTCTTCGCCGGTTTCCAGGTTCTTGTCCACCGAGGCCTTGTAGGCATGCGCCCGGTTGAGCAGGCCCTTGGCCGCGACGCAGGTCAGCAGCCAGGTCAACTCGGGGATTTCGGGGATATCGGACTGGCGGTAGAAGGTCACCTTGTCCGGATCGAGGCCACCGGCCAGCCAGGTCGCGGCGATTTCCAGGCGCGAGCGCTGGATGCGCTGCGGGTCGTCGCACTTGATGAGGGCGTGGTAGTCGGCCAGGAAGTAGAACGAATCGGCACCGGGTTGCTGGCTGGCGCGGATCGCCGGGCGGATGGCGCCGGCGTAATTGCCCAGATGCGGGGTGCCGGTGGTGGTGATACCGGTAAGGATGCGCGTGGTCATGGGTGTTCGCTTATTCAGGCTTGGCTCAATTCGAAAGGCGCGGCAGCAGCAGATCCTTCAGATCGGTCAGCTTGCCATGGAAGAAGTGTCCGCATTCTGCCACTTTCAGCAGCTCGTGGGGGCGCGACAGGGCGTCAGACCATTCGTAAACCAACTGCGGATCGACGACTTCGTCGCTGTCAGGCTGTACCAGCGTGATCGGGCAGCGCTGCGGCAGCGGGTATTCACTCGTCAGGCGCATCACCGCCGGGGCGATCATGAACAGATGCTGCAGCTCAACGCCTGCGCTTTCCAGGCGCCCTGCCAGGCCGGTGGCGACAAAGCCACCGAACGAGAAGCCCATCAGCACCATGGGCAGCCCTGGGTGCTTGGCCTGCAGCCAAGCCGCGGCAGCCTCGGCGTCGGCCACCTCGCCAGCGCCCATGTCGTGGCTGCCGGCACTCTGACCCACGCCACGGTAGTTGAAGCGCAGGGTCACGTAACCGGCGTCACGCGCCGTGCGTTGCAGGGTTGAAACCACCTTGTTGAGCATGGTGCCGCCCTGGACCGGGTTGGGGTGGCAGATCAGCACCGCGCCGCGGGCGTCGGCCACATCCAGGTACAAGGCTTCCAACTGGCCGCAAGGGCCGTCGATGAACAAAGGGGTTTCGCGGACAAGCAAGGCACTACTCCGTGACCTCGGGAAGGGTCGATTCGTCTAGGTGAGGAATTCTGTTCTGATTTGCGATCGCTCGCGGTATACAGCGCAGGTCTGAGCCGTTAACGTAAAGCAAAGCCGTTTATAGAGGAAGGACTCGTGGAACTCTCGCTCCTTGTTTGGTTGTTGCCGACCCTGGCCCTGGTCATCGGCGTGGTGGTTGGTTTCGTCGTGGCCCGCCTGCTGCCCAATGCCGCGCCTAGCAGCACGCAACGTCAGCTGGACGACATCCAGCAGCGTTTCGACAGCTACCAGAACGAAGTGGTCACCCACTTCAACAGCACCGCCGTACTGGTCAAGAAACTGACCCAGAGCTACCAGGATGTCCAGGATCACCTGGCCGATGGCGCCAACACCCTGGCCCTCGACGACGTGACCCGCCAACGCCTGCTGGCCGCCCTGCACTCCGAAGCGGCCCAGGGCCCTCGTGACCGGCTTACCCCGCCGAAGGACACGGCCGAAGTGCCACGCGACTACGCGCCAAAAACGCCGAACTCGCCGGGCATGCTCGATGAGAGCTACGGGCTCAAGCGTTGATGCGCTGAAATGAAACAAGGCCTCGCGAGAGGCCTTTTTCTTGTATCCATTTTTTGGAACAACGATGAAAAAACCTGACGAGGCAGTAATGCTGTTCACTTAAGTTCGCCGGGGGCCGCTCTGCGGCCCTTTCGCGGCACAAGGCCGCGCCTACAGTATCCGCGTGAGCCCCGTGAATATTGGCTTACGCGGACGCTGTAGGAGCGGCCTTGTGCCGCGATGGGCTGCGCAGCAGCCCTAAGTGAACAGCATTTTGCCGAGGCAGGTTTTTTCATTTCTGCTCAAGGCTTGCGCCACGGCTGACCGTCCTCATCGTCGTCACCACCGCCACGGCGAATGTCCAGCCTGTAGTGCACTGTTGTCTTCATGGAGATACTCCTTCAAAGATGCGCTGGCCAGATGACCAACGCAGTGAGGATGCTCTTGAGCTAAAGACCAAGGCACAGGGCACAGCTTCCGCCGCCCTCATGCCGCCTGGGTACAGACACGAAGCGCCTGCTCGACATCAGCGATCAGGTCTTCTATATCCTCCAACCCTACCGACAACCGCACCAACCCTTCCGAAATGCCATGGTGCGCACGCTCCTTCGGCGTATAGCTGGAATGGGTCATGCTCGCCGGGTGCTGTGCCAACGACTCGGCATCGCCCAGGCTCACCGCCCGCGCGAACAGCTGCAAGGCATTCATGAACCGCCGCCCCGCTTCGATCCCGCCCTTGAGCTCGAACGCAATCATGCCGCCCGGCAGGCGCATCTGGCGCTGGGCCAGCGCGTGCTGGGCAAACGATGGCAGCCCTGGGTAGTGAATAAGCTCGACCTGCGGCTGGCTCGCGATAAACTCCGCCACTTGCTGGGCGTTGGCGCAATGGCGGTCCATGCGCAGGGCCAGGGTCTTGATCCCGCGCATCAACAGCGACGCATCGTGCGGCGACAGCACTGCACCGGTCATGTCTTTCAGCCCTTCCAGGCGTATCCGGTCGATCAGTGCCTTGCGCCCGACCACCAGGCCGGCCGTGATATCCCCATGGCCGCTCAGGTACTTGGTCGCCGAATGCACCACCAGGTCGGCGCCCATTTCCAGCGGCCGCTGCAAATAAGGGGTGCAGTAAGTGTTGTCGACCACGATATGCAAGTCATGCCCGCGCGCAGCATCGGCCACCGCTGCGATATCGACCAGTTGCATGTTGGGGTTGGCCGGGGTTTCGAAGTAGATCATCCGTGTTTTGCTGGTAATTGCCGCCTTGAGTGCCTTGATATCGTTGAGGTCGACGTGATGGATCTTCACCCCGAACTCGCCGATGCCATGGTGCAAGAAGGCGAACGTACAGCCATACAGCGTACGCCCGACGATCAGCTCATCGCCCGGCCGTAGCAGGGTCCATATCGTCGAAGTGATGGCCCCCATGCCCGACGCCAACGCCAGCCCCGCCTCGCCCCCCTCCAGTGATGCCATGCGCTGTTCCAGCAAAGCCAGCGTCGGGTTGGAGATGCGGCTGTAGAAGTGCCCCGCCTCTTCCCCGGCAAAGCAGGCAGCGCCGTATTCGACGGTGGGGAAGGCATAGGTGGCGGTCTGGTACACCGGCGGCACCAATGCGCCACCGTGTGACTGCGGGTCATAGCCATGGTGGATGGCCCGCGTGGAAAAACCGGTGTTGTTATGGGAGTCGCGCATGGCAACAGCCTCTTGTGGTTTGTTATAAGCTTATGCCACCGAGCTGCCTGAATTTTTCCAAAATTGCCCACGCAAACGCGCACTTTTTGGAACAAAAACAACAATTATCCGATCAGGAGGGCAAAACATGCCTTCGAGCCTCGACCGCACCGACCGCGCCCTGCTTGCCGCCCTGCAGGACAACGCCCGCCTAACCGTTTCCGAACTTGCCGACCAGGTGGCGCTGACCACCTCGCCCTGTTGGCGGCGGGTCAAGCTGCTGGAAGATAACGGTTACATCACCGGGTATCAGGCCATTCTTTCCCCCAAGTCGCTGGGGTTTGGGGTGACCGCCTTTGTCAGCATCATGATGGATTCGCATACCAAGGACATGGCGCTGGCGTTTGAAAAACGGTTGATGGAGATACCAGAGATTGTGGCGTGCCATAACATTTCGGGACGGTATGACTTCCTGCTGGAAATACTGGCGCGGGACCTTGAGTCGTTTGGGGAATTTACCCGGGAAGTGCTGCAGCGGTTGCCGGGGGTGAAGGAGATTTATTCGAGTTTTTCTTATAAAGCGGTGAAGGAAAGGCGGGTAATTCCAGTCTCAGAAAAACACATATAAGTTGGACTAGGCCGTTGCTCATCCAAATAACAAGGATTGCGTATTGCTCGTAAGAAGATCGGGCGAAGGCGACAAAGTTCCTGCCTTCGGTTTTTAGGTAGCGCCTGCTTTACCGAACAACAAGCATCTTAGCCAGTGAACTTCCGTATCACCCCATTAAAAATCGAGCTTATTTACCTCACCTCCAACCGCTGCGGTCGGTTTGCAGACACACTCTATACCCTAAAATAAAAACGGCCACATTGTTCTCAGCACCACGAAAAATTATACCTCCAAGCTTATTGAGCTTGGAGGCCTAAATCCCTCGAAGCGCGACTATATATCAAGGATAGTCATGTGGAATCTTGATGAGAGGTGAAGGGATGGGAGGATAAACCTCTGGGTATATTTTGACCCTTCGAGGCAGCCGTCCCGGTACATACCCATGGCGCGCCCATCTCACCTCCCCATTGCGGCCATCAAAAATCAAAAATATTTCCCGTATCAGTCAACGCGAGATAGTTATTTTCCCAGTAGGATTTATCCAGTGTCTCTGTGGACTGAGCGGACCATATCCGCTCTCGGACAGGATCATATAAAAAACCGGAATTACTGACAACGAACTGGAGTGGCTCGCGCGCTCACTGCCGGAATGTGGAGCTATACGGCTGACTCTCGTCTGCGATCCAGATTACGGTCCCCCATCTTCCAAGACCAGATTTCCGTCACTTCTGAGACGAAGAATAAACCGTCCGTTCTCTGACTTTATAAACTGTCCCGCCTGCATGGCTTGATTAGGAGGGAGCAATACCCCACCCGAACCAAGGAACGGCTGATAGCTTATTTTTCGATACTTACCTCTTCCCATTACACACCTCAGGTCTATTGACACACATGGCCCGCTTATTAAGCGATCCACGACCATGATGGCTATATAACGAGCACAATAACACGTAGAACTGCTCCCCCACTAAAGCTGGAAAAAATCCCTACAAACTAAAGCGAAATCCCCTTCACCTATTAGCCCAGATCAATCTTGAAAAACCAGCCATAATTCAAGCTCAGAAAGACATCCACGAGGACCCAAAAAGACCAGCCCATACTGAAACACTTAATTTCCCTACCAAAATAACAACTTTCGCGCACGCAAATATACGCCATGAAAAAGCTAGCCATCATGATTCTAATTGTTCTTAACGGATGCACCCACGAGATGCCTATATTATTCCCTGACAAACAAGACATCCATTTCAAATGCGATATGGACCCGTACAAGCAGGGTTGCGAGCGCCAGATGGATTACCAAGAGCACTTTCGATGGATGAACAACATAAAAAGAAAAACAGTCAGGATGATGACTTGGAGCACGCACCCTAAAAGAGTGGCGCGCCGCCAACGATAAACCAGGATTTAAAGCAGCGTGAATATAATACCCTACTCCTGCGGGGTGTTACTTCTTATAACCCATTATAGACGAAGCTCAGCAGGTGGCCACGCACTGCCTATGTCGCCGACCAACAAGCATTCCGCCAGATTAACTTTGGCCTTCACCCTCTTGCCCCCCAAACGGCATATGAAGCGTATAAATGACCCCTAACATTTACGATTACAGAAATCTCCTACAGCTCAACAGAAAAGCGGCTAAAACACTCGCAGATCACCAATGGAAAAAGTTGCGCTAGGATAAAAACCGAAAAAACAGCCAGGCATGCATGTACCAAAGCGGGGTTGATGGGCTGCTTTATCAGTCAGCGGTCTATATCGTCACCGGCTCCATGCAGGGGTGCAATCTCGTCTTGAACACAGGTCGCTCAACCCAGGTGGAAGCACTGAGCTATCAACCTCTCATGCAGGCGCTGCTGTCTAACGGTGAAACGGCCGTTGAATTCCTGGACAGCCTAGGTGTAGTGCTGGAGTAAACGTACAAGAAGCCTTGTAGACAGCCCCGGCTTTCACTGCCCCGCCGTCAAGGCATTCACATAGTCACGCGTGATGATCCTCAGGGCCACACTGTCATCCAACAATTCGAACCGTGGCACTTCATTGCTTGGCTCCCCTGGGTCTGAGTAATCCATTTTGCCGACCAGGTGCTGAACCAGAAAATTCATGGCTTCAAGGTCGGCAGGGTCTACCTCTAGCGCTTTGATCAGCCTTGCAACAACTGCCCGTGGCTTGTTATTGGCAAACTGAAACGTTGGGTAGAATTTTCTGCGGTTATCGGAATTTGTGTACGCAAGCAGGTTTCCAGCTTTTGTCTTCTGGCTCAGTGCCTGCTTTGTAATGCCCAGTATTTCGCAGGCCGCCTTGGCGTCCAGTAACTCGCAACGACCGTCGACCCGCTCGAACGCACGCGCGTTCATCCTGGACACGGCTTCCTGGTTGCGCGTTGCGATACTGCGTTTAGTCTCAACCTCTACCTTGGCAAGCGCCGCGAATGCTTTTTCGTCCGTAAGGGCCACAGCTTTCAGCACCACCGCTTCCGAAGCACGAGCAAGGTGCTCCTCAAAGCGCTCACGCAATGCGGCCTTCGCAGCTTCGATACGACCGATTTCCGGATGGAGTACTTCATGTGTGGTTGTCCCCTGTGCCAACAGACTAGACCGGCCCTTGAAGAGCTATCAACTTGTCAACTTGTCTATCCGTCAAGTCGCTAACTGATCGCCGTGCGTGTGCTTTAATCACAGCCATAAAAAAACCCGCCGAAGCGGGTTTTTTCATGCAGCTTCAGCGCTTAGATCGCGCCGCGCTGACGCAGCACATCCAGCACCTGCTTCACGCCTTCATCGACGCTGGTAGCCTGGGTATCAATCACCAGGTCAGCATCCAGCGGTACATCGAACGGGAAGCTCTCGCCCGGGATGTTGTCGCCACCGGCCGCATACAGGCCCTGCGGGTCGCGCTCGCGGCAGGCGATAGGCGAGGCCTGGACGTAAACGGTCACCAGGCGCTCCTTGCCGATCAGCGCCTTGGCCTGTTCGCGGCCTTCGGCATCCGGGGCAACGAACGCAGCCAGGGTCAGCATGCCGGCTTCGTTGAACTGGCGCGCTACATGGGCGGCACGGCGCCAGTTTTCGGTACGGCCGGCGCGGTCCTGTGGCAGGCCCTTGTTCAGGTCGTGGCGCAGGTTCTGGCCATCGAGCACGTAAACAGCACGGCCCATGTCGAACAGCTTGCGCTCCACGGCATAAGCCAAGGTGCTCTTGCCAGCGCCGGACAAGCCGCTGAACAGCACGGTGGCTGGCTGCTGGCCGAAGCGCAGGGCGCGCTCTTCGGTGGAAACGTGGGCCTGCTTGCCGTGCTGGCCGGTGCTGCCGTGTGGCAGTACTGGCGGCGCGATGATCATGCCGGCGCCGACGGTGCCGTTGGTCAGGCGGTCGATGACGATGAACGCACCGGTGGTGCGGTTGCTGTCATAGCCGTCCAGCGCGATGGCGCTGTCCAGGGACACCTTGACCCGACCGATCTCGTTCAGTTGCAGCGCACTGGCAGCATCTTTTTCGAGGGTGTTCACATCGACCTTGTGGGTGATGCTGGCGATCGAGCCCGGCACATAGCTGGTGGCGCGCTTGATGTCGTATTTCTTGCCCGGGAGCATCGGCTCTTCAGCCATCCACACCAGCATCGCGTCAAATTGGTCGGTTACCGGCGGCACATTGTCGGCATGCACCAGCAGGTCGCCACGGGAGATGTCGATCTCGTCTTCCATGGTCAGGGTCACGGCCTGGCCTGGGCCGGCGTTTTCCAGCTCACCTTCGTAGGTGACGATGGACTTGACCCGGCTGCTCTTGCCCGACGGCAGCACGACAATTTCATCACCCTTGTGCACCACGCCGCTGGCGAGGGTGCCGGCGAAACCGCGGAAGTTCAGGTTAGGGCGGTTGACGTACTGCACCGGGAAGCGCAAGTCGGTGAAGTTGCGGTCGGCCGCCACTTCCACGGTCTCGAGGATTTCCATCAGCGCAGGGCCGGTGTACCACGGCGAACGCTCGCTGCGGTTGACCACGTTGTCGCCCTTGAGCGCCGACATCGGCACGAAGTGCAGGCTGCTCGGCGTCAGGTTGATGGCATCGGCGAACTTCAGGTAGTCGGCCTTGATTTCTTCGAAGACGCCCTCGTCGAAACCTTTGAGGTCCATCTTGTTGACCGCGACGACGATGTGCTTGATGCCCAGCAACGAGGCGATGTAGCTGTGGCGACGGGTCTGGGTCTGCACGCCATAGCGGGCATCGACCAGGATGATCGCCAGGTCACAGGTGGACGCACCGGTGGCCATGTTACGGGTGTACTGCTCGTGGCCCGGGGTGTCGGCAATGATGAACTTGCGCTTGGCGGTGGAGAAGTAGCGGTAGGCGACATCGATGGTGATGCCCTGCTCGCGCTCGGCCTGCAGGCCGTCGACCAGCAGCGCCAGGTCGACTTCTTCGCCGGTGGTGCCGGACTTCTTCGAATCACGGGTGATGGCTTCGAGGTGGTCCTCGTAGATCATCTTCGAGTCGTGCAGCAGGCGCCCGATCAGGGTGCTCTTGCCGTCGTCGACGTTGCCGCAGGTCAGGAAACGCAGCAGTTCCTTGCGCTCGTGCTGGGCCAGGTAGGCGAGGATGTCCTCGCTGATCAGATCAGATTGGTGACTCATTGCATTCAAGCTCCAAGCTGTAAGCTTCAAGCAGCAAGCTTGTCGGCGTACAGCTAGTTAGAAATTTTGTTGATCAACCCTGCAAGCATTCTGGAGAGCTCACGGGTTTCAGTAATCCAGTCGTTGGCCAATTCAGAAGGCAAGTAACCCATTTCACCGGCAATTATCAGTTGAGCCCGCAACTCTGCGCAGGACGCCTTCGCCACGCTTAGGAACCACGTCTTCTCCCGCGGCCCTCTGCGCTCCATCCCTTCGGCAATGTTGGAAGGGACTGAAACCGCTGCACGGGTGATGTGAGATCTGAATCCAAAATCCCGGCAGTCGGCAAATGCCTGATACATCACAACGGCTAAATTTTTACTTCTCTGCCAAACCAGCAACTTCTCAAAATCCACTGCAGACACTCCCTGTGCGCCCGCAGTGCAGGCGGCAGTCCACAAAAATCAGAAGCTACTCGTTCTGCTTCTGTCTTGCAGCTTGCCGCTTGTAACTTGAAGCTTAGAAATAGCCTTGGCGTTTCTTGTCTTCCATGGAGCCGGCGCCATCGTGGTCGATGACACGGCCCTGGCGTTCGGACGTACGGGTCAGGAGCATTTCCTGAATGATGTCCGTCAGGGTCTCGGCTTCCGACTCGACAGCGCCCGTCAACGGGTAGCAACCGAGGGTACGGAAACGCACCTTCTTCTTGACGATGCGGGCTTTCTCTTCCTCGGAGAGGTGCTCGAGAATGCGCTCGTCGTCGATCATGATCAGGGTGCCATTCTTCTCGATCACTTCACGCTCGGCGGCGAAGTACAGCGGCACGATCGGGATGCCTTCGAGGTAGATGTACTGCCAGATGTCCAGCTCGGTCCAGTTCGACAGCGGGAAGACGCGGATCGACTCGCCCTTGTTGACCTTGCCGTTGTACACGTTCCACAGCTCGGGGCGCTGGTTTTTCGGGTCCCAGCGGTGCTTGCTGTCACGGAACGAGTAGACGCGCTCCTTGGCCCGGGACTTTTCTTCGTCACGGCGGGCACCACCGAAGGCGGCGTCGAAACCATGCTTGTCCAGCGCCTGCTTGAGGCCCTGGGTTTTCATGATGTCGGTGTGCTTGGAGCTGCCATGGGTGAAGGGGTTGATGCCCTGCGCCACACCCTCGGGGTTGACGTGGGTGATCAGTTCCAGGCCCATTTCCTCGACCATCTTGTCGCGGAAGCTGTACATCTCCTGGAATTTCCACTGGGTGTCGACGTGCATCACCGGGAACGGCAGCTTGCCCGGGAAGAAGGCCTTGCGCGCCAGGTGCAGCATCACGGCGGAATCCTTGCCGATCGAGTACAGCATCACCGGGTTGTCGAACTCGGCGGCCACCTCGCGGATGATGTGGATGCTCTCCGCCTCCAGCTGTTTCAAGTGCGTCAGTTTGTCGACCATGGCTACTCACGAAAAACGATCTTATGGACGGCCTGCGGGCCGTGTTCGAGCGAGCCACTTTATCACAGCGGCTGCTTCTATTTAGGAGGCGGGCTAGATCGAAACAATCTAACGATATGACTGGGGGTTTGGGGGAAATGGGGCCGCTTTGCGGCCCTTCGCGGGCAAGACCGCTTAGATAGGGTTGGGGCAATCGATGAACCGGTGTTCTACGGCAAACCGCCGTGCCAGGTAATCGCCCAGTGCCTGTACGCCATAGCGCTCGGTGGCATGGTGCCCGGCGGCAATGAAGCTGATGCCGTTTTCGCGGGCACTGTGGTAGGTCTGCTCCGACGCTTCGCCACTGATGAACAGGTCGACACCAGCGGCAATCGCGGTATCGATATAGCCCTGCCCGCCCCCCGTGCACCAACCGACCCGGCGAATCATCTGCTCGCCTTCGACCAGCAACGGCTCGCGCCCCATCACCTCTTGCACCCGTTGGGCAAAATCGCGCGCCGTGATCGGTTCGGCCAGCGAACCGACCAACCCGACCACTTTTGGGTTTTCAGGGTCCAGTGGCCCCTCCACGGTAATGTCCAGCTGGCGCGCCAACTGCACGTTGTTGCCCACCTCCGGGTGCACGTCCAGCGGCAGGTGAAACGCCAGCAGGCTGATGTCGTGCTTGAGCAGGGTCTTCAGGCGCCGCTGCTTGATACCCGTGATGCAAGGGTTCTCGCCCTTCCAGAAGTAACCATGGTGAACCAGCACCAAGTCAGCCTCGGCCTCGACGGCGGCATCCAGCAACGCCTGGCTGGCTGTGACGCCGCTGACGATGCGGCTGACCTGCGGGCGGCCCTCGACCTGCAGCCCGTTGGGGCAATAATCCTGGATCTTCGCGCTGCCCAGGTAGCGCTCGGCTTCCTCGACCAGGGTGTTCAGAGCGACGGCCATGAAAATCTCCTCGAAATCTGCGTTTTTGCCGGGTTCAACACCCGTATACTGGCCGCCATTATGAGCCGTCGCCGGCCTTGGGGAAACCGGCGGCAGCCGCATGAGGGCGGGCCAGACAAGCCATCGCCGATCAGCGGTTTCAGGTGTATGATCGCGCGCGCTCGCGCCCCGTGGCGCGGCTACTTGGCTCCCGCCCTACTCCCAGGATTCGTTCATGTTCAAGGCTCTGCGTTACTTTGGCTGGCCCCTGCTCACCGGTGTGCTGATCGCCATGCTGATCATCCAGCGCTTCCCGCAATGGGTCGGCCTGCCAAGCCAGGACGTCAACCTGCAGCAGGCACCGCAGACCTCGCGGATCATGCAGGGCCCGGTGTCGTACGCCGACGCCGTGACCCTGGCCGCGCCGGCGGTGGTCAACCTGTACACCACCAAGGTGGTGAACAAGAGCGCCCACCCGCTGTTCGAAGACCCGCAGTTCCGCCGTTTCTTCGGCGACAACCTGCCCAAGCAGAAGCGCTGGGAATCGAGCCTGGGTTCGGCGGTGATCATGAGCCCCGAGGGCTACCTGCTGACCAACAACCACGTCACCAGTGGCGCCGACCAGATCGTGGTGGCGCTCAAGGATGGCCGCGAGACCTTGGCCCGGGTGATCGGCAGCGACCCGGAAACCGACCTTGCGGTGCTGAAGATCGACCTCAAAAGCCTGCCGGCCATCACTATCGGCCGCTCCGACAACATCCACATCGGCGACGTGTCGCTGGCCATCGGCAACCCCTTTGGCGTCGGCCAGACCGTGACCATGGGTATCATCAGCGCCACCGGCCGCAACCAGCTGGGCCTGAACAACTACGAAGACTTCATCCAGACCGACGCGGCGATCAACCCCGGCAACTCCGGTGGCGCACTGGTCGATGCCAACGGCAACCTGATCGGCATCAACACGGCCATTTTCTCCAAGTCCGGTGGCTCCCAGGGCATCGGCTTCGCCATCCCGGTGAAACTAGCATTGGAGGTGATGAAGTCGATCGTCGAGCACGGCCAGGTGATTCGTGGCTGGCTGGGCATCGAAGTGCAGCCGCTGAGCCAGGAGCTGGCCGAATCGTTCGGCATGCAGGACCGGCCGGGTATTGTCGTGGCGGGGATCTTCCGCGAAGGGCCGGCGCAAAAAGCCGGTTTGCAGTTGGGTGACGTGATCATGAGCATCAACGGCGAGCCGGCCGGTGACGGGCGCAAGTCGATGAACCAGGTGGCGCGGATCAAGCCCAATGAGAAGATCACCATCGAGGTGATGCGCAACGGGCAGCAACTGAAGCTGATTGCCGAGGTGGGGCTGCGGCCGCCGCCTGCGCCGGCTGCCAATCCGGAAGAGAAGTAAAGCTGCATGGAGCCGCCCCGGTGGGGCGGCCCCCTGGTTTCATCAATGCAGGATCTGGCTCAGGAACAACTTGGTCCGGTCACTGCGCGGCCGGTCGAAGAACTCATCCGGGGCCGCCTGCTCCACGATTTCCCCCTTGTCCATGAAGATCACCCGGTTCGCCACGGTGCGGGCAAAGCCCATCTCGTGGGTCACGCACAGCATGGTCATGCCATCCTCGGCCAGGCCCACCATGGTATCGAGCACTTCCTTGACCATCTCCGGGTCCAGCGCCGAAGTCGGCTCGTCGAACAGCATGATCTTCGGCTTCATGCACAGCGCCCGGGCAATCGCCACGCGCTGCTGCTGCCCGCCAGACAACTGCCCCGGGTACTTGTGCGCCTGCTCCGGAATACGCACCCGCTCCAGATAATGCATGGCGATTTCCTCGGCCTTGCGCCGTGGCATCTTGCGCACCCACATCGGCGCCAGCGTGCAGTTCTCCAGGATGCTCAGGTGCGGGAACAGGTTGAAGTGCTGGAACACCATGCCCACCTCACGGCGGATCGCCTCGATCTGCTTGAGGTCGTTGGTCAGCTCGACGCCATCGACGACGATGCGCCCCTGCTGATGTTCCTCCAGGCGGTTGAGGCAACGAATGGTCGTCGACTTGCCCGACCCGGACGGCCCGCACAGAACGATGCGCTCGCCTTGGCGCACATTCAGGTTGATGTCCTTGAGCACGTGGAACTGGCCGTACCATTTGTTCACACCCTGCATCTGGATGATGCCTTCGGGGCCAGCAGGCTGCTTGATCGCTTCACTCATTTCGAAACTCCTAACGCTTGTGGCCAGTGTCCAGCTTGCGCTCCAGATGCATGGAGTAGCGGGACATACCGAAACAGAAAATCCAGAACACCAGGGCGGCAAACACATAACCCTCGGTCGCCATGCCCAGCCAGGCCGGGTCGGCTGCGGCCTGCTTGACGCTGTTGAGCAGGTCGAACAGGCCGATGATGATCACCAGGCTGGTGTCCTTGAACAGGGCGATGAAGGTGTTGACGATGCCGGGGATCACCAGCTTCAGCGCCTGGGGCAAAATCACCAGCCCCATCGCACGCCAGTAGCCCAGGCCCATGGCCGCAGCCGCTTCGTATTGCCCCTTGGGGATGGCCTGCAGGCCGCCACGCACCACCTCGGCGATGTACGCCGACTGGAACAGGATCACGCCGATCATCGCCCGCAGCAGCTTGTCGAAGCTCATGCCCTCAGGCAGGAACAGCGGCAGCATCACCGACGACATGAACAGCACGGTGATCAACGGTACGCCACGCCAGAACTCGATGAAGGTCACGCACACCACCTTCACCGCCGGCATCCTGGAGCGCCGCCCCAATGCCAGCAAAATGCCCAGCGGCAACGCACCGACGATACCCACCGTGGCGATCACCAAGGTCAGCATCAGCCCGCCCCACTGGCTGGTCGGCACGCTTTCCAGGCCCAGGTAGCCGCCATGCAGCAGCGTGTAGGCAAGGACCGGGTACAGCACCAGGAAGCCCAGGCCATACACGGCCTTGCGCGGGAAGCGCTTGATGAACAGCGGCGCGGCGCCAAGTACCGCCAGCCACACGGTCAGGTCTACGCGCCAGCGCAGTTCCGCCGGGTAGTAGCCGTACATGAACTGGCCGAAGCGCTGCTGGATGAACACCCAGCAGGCGCCCTCCTTGGTGCAATCGGCGCGGGTGGTGCCGACCCAGTTGGCGTCGATCAACGCCCACTGCACCAGCGGCGGCACGATCAGCCACACCAGGTACACGGCGAACAACGTCAGCAGGGTGTTGAGCCAGCTGGAGAACAGGTTGGCCCGCATCCATGCGAGCACGCCGACGGTTTTTACCGGTGGCGGCATGTCAGGTTTGAAAACATGAGCATTCACGGGCGTATCCTCACCGCTCGATCAGCGCAATGCGCTTGTTGTACCAGTTCATCAGCAGCGAAATGCTGATGCTGATGGCGAGATAGACACTCATGGTGATGGCAATCACCTCGATGGCCTGGCCGGTCTGATTAAGCACGGTACCGGCGAACAGCGAGACCATCTCCGGGTAGCCGATACCGGCCGCCAGCGACGAGTTCTTCGCCAGGTTCAGGTACTGGCTGGTCAGTGGCGGAATGATCACCCGCAGTGCCTGGGGGATGATCACCTTGCGCAGGGTCGGGCCCTCGCGCAGGCCAAGCGAACGCGCAGCTTCGGTCTGGCCATGGCTGACCGAACGGATGCCCGAGCGCACGATTTCGGCGATGAACGCCGCGGTATAGATGGTCAGCGCCAGGGTCAGGGCCAGCAGTTCGGGAATCAGCACCCAGCCGCCAACGAAGTTGAAACCCTTGAGCTGCGGCACTTCCCAGTGCACCGGGCTGCCGAACAGCAATACGCACAGACCGGGGATGACGACCAGCAGCGCCAGCCCTGCCCAGAACTTGTGGAACGGCTTGCCGGTCTCGTTGAAGCGTTTGTTGGCATAGCGCACCATCGCCACCGTGGCCACGATCGCCAGCCCCAAGGCAACGGTAAACGGCCAGAAGCCCTCGGCCATCGAGGCACCGGGCATGTTCAGCCCGCGGTTGCTGATGAAGAACATGTCGTCGAGGTTGATGCTGCCCCGCGGTCCTGGCAGGGTCAGAAACACCGCGAAGTACCAGAACAGGATCTGCAACAACGGCGGAATGTTGCGGAAGGTCTCCACATACACGGTCGCCAGCTTGTTGATCATCCAGTTGGGTGACAGCCGCGCCACGCCGATGATGAACCCCAGGATCGTCGCCAGGATGACGCCGATGAAGGTGACCAGCAGGGTGTTGAGCAGGCCGATGACGAACACCCGCGCGTAGCTGTCGGATTCCACATAAGGGATCAGGTGCTGGGCGATGCCGAAGCCGGCACTGCGGTCGAGGAAGTCGAAGCCGGAGGTAATGCCCCGGTGCTGCAGGTTGGTTTGCGTGTTGTGAAACAGGTACCAGCCCAGGCCCACCACGAACAGGATCGTGAGGATCTGGAACAGCCACGCGCGCACACGTGGATCACTCAGGGATAGCCCCTTTTGTGCGCCGATTCGATTTTGCATGAAGTGCCCCGGAAAGTAGGGATTCGAACAGCCTGCGACGGCGGAATGCCGCCGCAGGGTGCAACCATCAGCGCACAGGTGGCGCGTACTGGATGCCGCCGTTGTTCCACAGGGCGTTCATGCCACGGTCGATCTTCAGGTCGGTGCTCTGGCCCAGGTTCTTCTCGAACACTTCGCCATAGTTGCCGACTTGCTTGACGATCTGGACTACCCAGTCTTTGGGCAGCTTGAGGTCTTTGCCGTACTCGCCGTCAGCGCCGAGCAGGCGGGCGTTGTCCGGGTTCTTGGTGGACTTGGCCTCGGCTTCGACGGTTTTCGAAGTGATACCAGCCTCTTCGGCATTGATCATGGCGAACAGGGTCCACTTGACGATGCTGAACCACTCTTCGTCGCCCTTGCGCACCACCGGGCCCAGCGGTTCCTTGGAGATGGTTTCCGGCAGCACCACGTAGTCGGCCGGCGCGGCCAGCTTGGAGCGCTGGGCGAACAGCTGCGACTTGTCCGAGGTCAGCACGTCGCAACGGCCCGACTCCAGCGACTTGGCGCTTTCGTCGGAGGTATCGAAGGTGATCGGGGTGTACTTGAGGTTATTGGCGCGGAAGTAGTCGGACACGTTCAGTTCGGTGGTGGTACCGGCCTGGATGCAGATGGTCGCGCCGTCGAGCTCCTTGGCGCTGGATACACCCAGCTTCTTGTTGACCAGGAAACCGACGCCGTCATAGTAGGTGACACCGGCAAACACCAGGCCCATGCCGGCATCGCGCGAGCTGGTCCAGGTGGTGTTGCGCGACAGCACGTCGACTTCGCCGGACTGCAGTGCGGTGAAGCGTTCCTTGGCGTTGAGCTGGCTGAACTTGACCTTGGTCGCATCGCCGAACACGGCGGCGGCCACGGCGCGGCAGACATCGGCGTCGATACCGACGATCTTGCCTTGCGCATCAGGTACCGAGAAGCCTGGAAGACCGTCGCTCACGCCACACTGGACGAAGCCCTTCTTCTTTACCGCATCAAGCGTGGCGCCGGCCTGGGCGGTAGTCACGGCGCCCAGCGCAGCGGCAGCGGTCAGGACTGCCAGGGTGGTTTTCAACATCTTCATTCACAACCTCCAAATCGCTCTTGTTGTACCGAGCCGGAATTGCACCGCACCCTTTTGAGGCGTATCCGACCCGTGTTGGCTTGTTATTGGGTCAATTGGCGCAATGGGCTGTTCTATGACAGCCTTCGCTTGCAAAGGGTGTTACCGTCACGGCCTGACCCTTGCATCGTATGATTCGTAGCAAAGGGCGTACCACAGTTGGCGGCTAAAGCGTTTAAGCGCACGTCAAGTAGGCAAAGTTGTATCGTTGCGACATTATTTTTCCGACAATCATTTGCAGCGCCTTCTTTTTAAGCACGCCATAACAAGACCCGCACATTTTCGGAGCAGTCATGACCAACCCGCTGATTCTCGAACCGCAGAAAACCGCCGACGCCTGTGTGATCTGGTTGCACGGCCTGGGCGCCGACCGTTACGACTTCCTACCGGTTGCCGAATTCATGCAGGAACGACTGCTCAGCACCCGCTTCATCATGCCCCAGGCCCCCACCCGCCCCGTGACCATCAACGGCGGCTATGCCATGCCCAGCTGGTACGACATCAAGGCCATGACCCCTGCACGCGCCATCGACGAGGCGCAGCTGGAGGAATCGGCCGAGCAGGTCATCGCCCTGATCAAGGCAGAACAGGCCAAGGGCATCAACCTGGCGCGGATTTTCCTGGCCGGCTTCTCCCAGGGCGGCGCGGTGGTGCTGCACACGGCCTATATAAAGTGGCAGGAAGCCCTGGGCGGCGTGATCGCCCTGTCTACCTATGCCCCGACCTTCTCCGACGCCCATGAACTGAGCGCCTGCCAGCAACGCACCCCGGCCCTGTGCCTGCATGGTGTGCATGACCCAGTGGTGATCCCCTCGATGGGCCGCACCGCGTTCGAGTACCTTAATACCTGGGGTGTCGCCGCCCGCTGGCACGAGTACCCGATGGAACACGAAGTGGTGGTCGAAGAGCTGGGCGACATCCATGACTGGTTGAGCAAGCAGCTGCAATAAGCCTGATCGCCTGTAGTTGTGGGTGTATTCCGCTACGCCGCGTCGGGTTCTTGCTTTACACTGCCCGGCGTACATTCCTTAACCAGTTGATGAGACGATCGTGCTCAAGGCACTCAAAAAAATATTCGGCAAAGGAGACGCCGCGCCCCAGGCCGTCGATCCCGCTGCCAGCGTGAAAACGCCCGAGCCTGCGCCCGCTGCTGTGGCTCAGCCCCAGCCTCAGCCAGCGCCCCAGCCGGCCCCACAACGCGCCGACACCAGCCAACAGGCCCAAGCGCCTGCCGCTGTCGACAACCCGGCCAAGGACAAACCGCGTCGCGAACGCAAGCCCAAGCCAAAGCCACAGGCCAGCCTGTGGAAGCTGGAAGACTTCGTGGTCGAGCCGCAGGAAGGTAAAACCCGCTTCCACGACTTCAAGCTGTCCAACGAAGTGATGCACGCGATCCACGACCTGGGCTTCCCCTACTGCACGCCGATCCAGGCGCAGGTATTGGGTTACACCCTGCGTGGCCAGGACGCGATCGGCCGCGCCCAGACCGGCACCGGCAAGACCGCAGCGTTTTTGATCTCGATCATTTCCCAGCTGCAGCAGACGCCGCCGCCCAAGGAACGCTACATGGGCGAACCGCGCGCGCTGATCATCGCGCCGACCCGCGAACTGGTGGTGCAGATTGCCAAGGACGCCGCAGCCCTGACCAAATACACCGGCCTGAACGTCATGAGTTTTGTCGGCGGCATGGACTTCGACAAGCAGCTCAAGGCCCTGGAAGCACGCCATTGCGACATTCTGGTTGCCACCCCGGGCCGCCTGCTGGACTTCAATCAGCGCGGTGAAGTGCACCTGGACATGGTCGAGGTGATGGTACTGGACGAAGCCGACCGCATGCTCGACATGGGCTTTATCCCGCAGGTGCGCCAGATCATTCGCCAGACCCCGCCGAAAAGCGAACGCCAGACCCTGCTGTTCTCCGCCACCTTCACCGAAGACGTGATGAACCTGGCCAAACAGTGGACCACCGACCCGGCCATCGTCGAGATCGAACCGGAAAACGTGGCCAGCGAAACCGTCGAGCAGCACGTGTACGCGGTGGCTGGCAGCGACAAGTACAAGCTGCTGTACAACCTGGTGACCCAGAACAAGTGGGAACGGGTGATGGTGTTTGCCAACCGCAAGGACGAGGTGCGGCGCATCGAAGAAAAGCTGGTGCGCGATGGCATCAACGCTGCGCAACTGTCAGGCGATGTGCCACAGCACAAGCGCATTCGCACCCTGGAAAGCTTCCGCGAAGGCCGGATTACCGTGCTGGTGGCCACTGACGTGGCGGGCCGTGGTATTCACATCGATGGCATCAGCCACGTGATCAACTTCACCCTGCCCGAAGATGCCGATGACTACGTGCACCGCATCGGCCGTACTGGCCGTGCCGGGACCAGTGGTGTGTCGATCAGCTTTGCCGGCGAGGACGATTCCTACCAGTTGCCAGCGATCGAAGAACTGCTGGGGCGCAAGATCAAGTGCGAGATGCCGCCTGATGAGCTGTTGACGCCGGTACCACGCAAGCACCACTGATTGCCCGAATGCTGACGCCGCCCCTGTAGGAGCGGCCTTGTGTCGGGATAGGGCCGCGCAGCGGCCCCAAAATTTCAGCTTTGATGCAGAGATTGCTGGGGCCGCTGCGCGGCCCTATCGCGACACAAGGCCGCTCCTACAGGGAATCGGCGCAACCTTGCCTACCAGCGCCCCGCCGCTTCCTGGTCACTCTGCTTGCCTTCCACCCAGCGCGGTCCTTCCTGGGTGTTTTCCTTCTTCCAGAACGGCGCCCGGGTCTTCAGGTAGTCCATGATGAAGTTGCAGGCATCGAACGCCGCCTGCCGATGGGCACTGGCCACGCCGACGAAAACGATCGGCTCACCGGGCTCAAGCGCACCAATGCGGTGCAACACGTCGACCTTGAGCAACGGCCAGCGCTGCTCGGCTTCGACCACGATCTTGGCCAAGGCCTTCTCGGTCATCCCCGGATAGTGTTCCAGGAACATCCCCGCCACGTCCCGACCATCGTTGAAGTCCCGCACATAGCCGACGAACCCCACCACCGCGCCAACACCGACATTCGCGGCATGCATGGCATTGACCTCGAAACCTGGGTCAAACGCTTCTGGCTGCACTCGCACCGTCATGTTCAGCCTCCGGTCACTGGCGGGAAGAACGCCACTTCATCGCCCTCCGCCAGCGGCTCATCAAGTTTGCACAGCTCTTCGTTGCGCGCGCACATCAGGTTCTGCTCAGCCAGCAACGCATACTGCTCGCCTTTGGCCACCAGCGCCTTGCGCACATCGTCGACTACCGCGAAGTCGCCTTCCAGGCGCTCGGCGTCGAGCCCGAGCAACTCCCGGTAACGGGCGAAATACATCACCTTGACCTTGATCATGCGCCCACCTTGTAGTGGCCGCTCTTGCCGCCGAGTTTTTCCAGCAGGCGCACCTGCTCGATCACCATGCCTTTGTCCACGGCCTTGCACATGTCGTAGATCGTCAGCGCGGCAACGCTGGCAGCGGTCAGTGCTTCCATCTCGACACCGGTCTGCCCGGCCAGCTTGCAGCGGGCAACGATACGCACCGCGTCCTGGCCTTCGGCGCTGAGCTCGACCTTGACGCTGGTCAGCATCAGCGGATGGCACAGCGGAATCAGGTCGCTGGTCTTCTTCGCCGCCTGGATGCCGGCGATACGCGCCACGGCGAACACATCGCCCTTGGGGTGCTCGCCATCGACGATCATCTGCAAGGTCTGCGGCAACATGCGCACCCGCGCCTCGGCAATGGCCTCTCGCTCGGTCACGGCCTTTTCAGTGACGTCGACCATGTTGGCCCGCCCCTGGGAATCAAGATGTGTCAGCACTGCTCTGCTCCTGTGAAGGGAACAAAGAGTGTAAACCCGTGGGTCAGGTTTGAGCAGCGGAATGTACTGTCAGTGGTGGCCTCTTCGCGGGGCAAGCCCGCTTCCACAGGTTCACCACTCGATTCCAGATCAGTGAAGGCCCCGCGAAGAGGCCGGGCGGCTCGCCGCCCGGCTCGAAGGGTTACAGATGCGACTCGGCGTACTCGGCCAGCACCGACCGCGGCACACCCTGCAGGGTGATGTGCACGCCATGGGGGAAGTCCTTGAAGCGCTCGGTCAGGTAGGTCAGGCCCGAGCTGGTCGCGGACAGGTAGGGGGTGTCGATCTGCGCCAGGTTGCCCAGGCAGACCACCTTGGAACCCGAGCCGGCACGGGTGATGATGGTTTTCATCTGGTGCGGCGTGAGGTTCTGGCATTCATCGATCAGGATCAGGCTCTGCTGGAAGCTGCGACCGCGAATGTAGTTCAGCGACTTGAACTGCAGTGGCACCCGTTCAAGGATGTACTCGACGCTGCCGTGGGTGCTCTCGTCATCCATGTGCAAGGCTTCGAGGTTATCGGTGATGGCGCCCAGCCAAGGCTCCATCTTCTCCGCTTCGGTGCCCGGCAAGAAGCCGATCTCCTGGTCCAGCCCCTGCACGCTGCGGGTGGCGATGATGCGCCGGTAGCGCTTGCTGACCATGGTCTGTTCAATGGCCGCCGCCAGGGCCAGGATGGTTTTGCCGGAGCCGGCGGCGCCGGTCAGGTTGACCAGGTGGATATCCGGGTCGAGCAGGGCGAACAGCGCCAGGCTCTGATGGATGTCTCGCGGTTTCAGGCCCCAGGCTTCCTGGTGCAACAGGGGTTCCTGATGCAGGTCGAGCAGCAGCAGTTCATCGCTGCGGATGCCCTTGATCCAGCCGACGAAACCTTGCTCATCGATGATGAATTCGTTGACGTGCACGGCCGGCAGGTTGTCGATCAGCTGTACCCGATGCCAGGTGCGGCCCCGCTCCTGACGGGTGTCGACCTTGCTGACCCGGTCCCAGAACGAGCCGGTGACCGAGTGATAGCCCTTGGACAACAGCGACACGTCATCGACCAGCTGGTCGGTGCTGTAGTCCTCGGCCGCGATGCCACAGGCGCGCGCCTTCAGGCGCATGTTGATGTCTTTGGTGACCAGCACCACGTCAAGGTCGGTGCGCTTGGCCCGCAGTTCCAGCAACTGGTTGATGATGATGTTGTCGTTGAGGTTTTCCGGCAGCAGCCGGTTCGGTTCGTTGCGCGGGCTCATCAGGATCGACAAGAAGCCTTTGGGCCCACTCTTGCCACGCTGGATCGGTACCCCCTGTTCGACATCGCTGGGCGAGGCGTCACCCAGGGTCTGGTCGATCAGGCGGATGGCCTGGCGACATTCGGCGGCGATGGTCTGCTTGCCGGTCTTGAGCTTGTCGAGTTCCTCCAGCACCGTCATCGGCAGGGCGACGTGGTGCTCCTCGAAGTTGAGCAATGCGTTGGGGTCGTGAATCAGGACGTTGGTATCGAGCACATACAGGATTGGCTTGCTGGAGGAAGGGTTGCGTCCTTGGTCATCCATACTCGGTCACCTTATGTCGAAGCCACACGGCGCGGTCTGCTGCGCCGCAGAGTGACTGCCGGTCTTCCCGTATCCGCGTTGCTACGGGCGGGAAGCGAACCTGACACGGTGGATGACGCCACCTGTGCTGCAGGGATCGGCTGTCTGGTTTCTTCATACCGCATAAACCATGACTAGAAAAAGTATTTTTACGTGTCGGTGAAGTTTATTTTTCCGAATGACAATCAGGGGTTGGCGAGGGGGCAAGGCGGGTCTACAGTCAAATATTAGTCCCCCTGTCGAGCCTGGCCGTAGGCGTGGCAGTCCTCCCAACCGATGCCGCTCTGTGCGGTATTTTGCAGCAACCATTGCACCGCCGGCTGGGCTTTGGGCAGGCTGTCATGGAACTGGATCACGCCCTTGCGCCACAGCAGCATCAAGGACAGCACCCGTTGCGCCGAAGCCTCAGCGCTCAGCGCGCCATCATCCTGGGCATCGATATCCCATAACGACACGCGCAACTGCTGGCTGGCCATGAAGGCTTCGCCATCGGCCCGGCGCTGGCCATAAGGCGGGCGGAACAGCGGCACGTACTGCTCGGGCAGGTCAGCCTGCACCCGTGCCTGGCTGCGCCGCAGCGAGTCCTGCCAAGCCGTCCACTGCGCATGGGAGCGATATTCCCAGCCCTGGATACCCACGCATTGCCCACGATAGAGCTGGCGCAGTGCATTCGCCGCACCGGCATCGCGGCGCTGCTGCAGGCGGTTGCCAAGCACAAAGAACGTGCCCTCGAGCTTCTGCCTGCGCAGGTAGGCGGCAAGCGTGTCGGTATTACCCCCATCAGGGCCGGGGCCGCCGACGAAGGTCAGCAAGAACATGCGATCGTTGAGCTCATCGCCATTGCGTTCACGGCTGGACAGGCGCTCGACCTCGCTGCTGGTTTGCCCCAGCAGCGCTGCCTTGCGCAGCTGCTCGTCCAGGTAACGGACATGGAACTGGTGGCTAGGCTCGACCCAACCGGTGTAGAACGTGCCGACATCAGCGGCAAACGTGGCCGCCTGGGTGCGCAATTCTGCCATCGAAGTAACCGGGTAGCAGAACGAGGCATCTTGCGCGCAGCTGCGCTGGGCCTGTTGATAACCCTGCCACAAGCGCTGCCACATGCGCGCCCGCACGAGGCGTACCTTCTGCAGGTTGACCTGCCGCAGGCCCAACCGCGCCGCCAGTGCGCCATCGTCGAGCAGCTCGCTCTCGTGCAGCACCTGGGCGAACGACAGGATCTCCGCGCGCGACGCGACATCGAACAGCGCCGGGCTGTCCAGCTGCTCGGGCCACAGGCTGCGGTCCAGGCTCACCTGGGGCGAAGGGGCGGCCTGCACGGCCAGGCTCAACAGCGCGGCCAGCAGGGCCGATGCAATGCGCACGGTGGGAAGCTCCGCAACAGCAAAACGCGCACTATAGCGCCTGGCATGCCGATGGTCTGTGACTATCGTCGGCATAGTTTGGACTTGCCTGCCCCAGCCCGTAGAATCGCGCCAACGATTCCAGGAGCCGACCCGATGCTGACGGTGATTTCCCCCGCCAAGACCCTCGATTACGACACCCCGCCGGTGACCGAACGTTTCACCCTGCCCCAGTACCTGGACGACTCCCAGGAACTGATCGTGCAACTGCGCGAGCTGTCGCCCGCCCAGATCAGCGAACTGATGCACCTGTCCGACAAGCTCGCCGGCCTCAATGCCGCCCGCTTCGGCAGTTGGACCCCAGACTTCACCCCGGCCAACGCCAAGCAGGCGCTGCTGGCGTTCAAAGGCGATGTGTACACCGGCCTCGATGCGCAAAGCCTTGGCGAAGATGACTTCAGCTATGCCCAGGGCCACCTGCGCATGCTCTCTGGCCTGTATGGCCTGCTCCGCCCGCTCGACCTGATGCAGCCTTATCGGCTGGAAATGGGCACCAAGCTGGCCAACGCCCGCGGCAAGGACCTGTATGCCTTCTGGGGCACGCGCATCAGCGAATGGCTGAACCAGGCCCTGGCCGACCAGGGTGACGACGTGCTGCTGAACCTGGCCAGTAACGAGTACTTCAGTGCGGTGAAACGCAGCGCCTTGAAGGCCCGGGTGATCAACGTCGACTTCAAGGACTTCAAGAACGGCCAGTACAAGATCATCAGTTTCTATGCCAAGAAAGCCCGGGGCATGATGAGCCGCTTCGTGATCGAGCAGCGCATCAACGACCCGGAGCAGCTCAAAGCATTTGATGTGCAGGGCTACTACTACAGTGCCGAGCAGTCCAAGCCTGATCACCTGGTGTTCCTGCGCGACCACCCTGCCGAGTGATTTGATGAGGGCCTCTTCGCGGGCTTGTTCGCGATGAGGCCAGCTGCAACCCCCCTCCCCAGCCCTGCAACAGGGCAGGCTTCATATCGCCACCAAGCCATGTTTATGACGCCAAAAAACCAACGAACCGACCTTTATCGCCAAACGCCATAAGACCGTTCGTACCTTTTTTGACGAATTTTGAAAAATATTTTTCGATACTGGCATAAAAACATCCCCCCTCAGTCTCGCCCTTTATATACCGGGACGAAACTGCCCGGTGCTATCAGAATGAAACTATTTGCCACTGAAGAATTATTTAGAAATCTTTCATCGGTGCAGAATCCACCCAGGAACTTCTGCTACGCCCAATCGCTCATAGTGCCGTAACGATTTTCCTGCCTACGGGCTGTGAGAAATGACTTACAGATGACAACGGCAGGTATCCACTACCGGCCCCGGCAACTTCGACAGGAATAACGGGCTCCCCCCGACAGCCCTGTCCAAGCAGGAGAGACGCGCCCTTACAATTCGTCCTAGTGGTTGATTTCAAAGGATTTATCCACTTGAAAAAACAAGCACAGCAGTGCGCCAAGTAGCGCATTGCAATAAAGACGGCTTAAGACCAAGGCACGTTTTTTAATAATGGCTTTTGACTGCCAAGTTTGAGCGCATAACTTTTCGCGCTCCGGATTAATTTTGCCTGCGCTCGGCGAAGTGTGCATTCGCCATGGACCCGTGCGCCCGGAAACTGATGTTGATCAACCTGGCCCGGCTCTTCCTGAAGAGCTGGCGTGATAAACACACATGAGGTGATAGCGATGCGTATCAGCATCTTTGGTTTGGGTTATGTAGGTGCGGTCTGTGCAGGCTGCCTGACGGCGCGAGGCCATGAAGTGATTGGCGTGGACGTGTCCAGCACCAAGATCGACCTGATCAACCAGGGCAAGTCGCCCATCGTCGAACCTGGCCTGGAAGCACTGCTGCAACAAGGCATCGCCAATGGCCGCCTGCGCGGCACCACCGACTTCGCCGAGGCCATCCGCGCCAGCGATGTGTCGATGATCTGCGTCGGTACGCCGAGCAAGAAGAACGGCGACCTGGGCCTTGAGTACATCGAATCGGTGTGCCGCGAAATCGGCTACGTATTGCGTGACACAACCCGCCGCCACACCATCGTGGTACGCAGCACCGTGCTGCCAGGTACCGTCAAGAATGTGGTGATCCCGATTCTGGAAGATTGCTCGGGCAAAAAAGCCGGGGTCGACTTCGGCGTTGCGGTAAACCCTGAGTTCCTCCGCGAGAGCACCGCGATCAAAGACTACGACCAGCCACCGATGACCGTCATCGGCGAACTGGACAGCGCCAGCGGCGACGTACTGCAAAGCCTGTACGAAGAGCTCGACGCACCGGTCATCCGCAAGCCGATCGAAGTGGCCGAGATGATCAAGTACACCTGCAACGTGTGGCACGCCACCAAGGTCACCTTCGCCAACGAAATCGGCAACATCGCCAAGGCCGTAGGTGTCGATGGCCGCGACGTGATGGACGTGGTCTGCCAGGACAAGGTGCTGAACCTGTCCCAGTACTACATGCGCCCAGGCTTTGCCTTCGGCGGCTCGTGCCTGCCCAAGGACGTGCGCGCCCTCACCTACCGCGCCGCCAGCCTCGACGTGCGAGCGCCACTGCTCGATTCGCTGATGCTCAGCAACGAGTCGCAAGTGCAAAACGCCTTCGAGCTGATCGAAGCCCACGACAAGCGCAAGGTCGCCCTGCTCGGCCTGAGCTTCAAGGCCGGCACCGACGACCTGCGCGAAAGCCCGCTGGTGGAACTGGCCGAGCGCCTGATCGGCAAGGGCTACCAGCTGGACATCTACGACGAGAACGTCCAGTACGCCCGTGTCCACGGCGCCAACAAAGACTACATCGAGTCGAAGATCCCCCACGTATCAAAGCTGCTCAACGCCGACTTCCAGCAGGTCATCGACAACGCCGACATCATCGTCCTGGGCAACCGTGACGAGCAGTTCCGCGCCCTGGCCCAGCAAGCACCCGCTGGCAAGCAGGTGATTGACCTGGTCGGCTTCATGAACAACGCCACGTGCAGCACCAGCCGTACCGAAGGCATCTGCTGGTAACACCCCTGGCCGGGCAGCGCGGGTACTCCTTACCCACCAAGCGCTGCCCTTCCTTCCCTGATTTCGCGACGGATGCTGAACATGCAAAGGCTCCAGACAGTGCTGTTGCAGTGCGCCGGATGGCTGCTCTACATGAGCCTGCTCATGCTGATCGCCCTGGCCCTGCCCGCCGATATCTTCGACTCGCAGTCGAAGCACTTCATCTTCCTGGTCGGCGCAGTCGGCATCTGGCGCTACTCCATGGGCGCCACCCATTTCATCCGCGGCATGATCTTCCTCTACGCCGTCTACCCGTACCTGCGCCGCAAGGTGCAGAAACTGGGCAAGGCCGCGGACCCGTCCCATGTGTACCTGATGGTCACCAGTTTTCGTATCGATGCGCTGACCACCGCACAGGTGTACAGCTCGGTGATCCGCGAAGCCATCAACTGCGGCTTCCCCACCACCGTGGTCTGCTCGCTGGTGGAGATGTCGGACGAACTGCTGGTGAAAAGCCTATGGGCCAAATACAACCCGCCAGAGCACGTCAAGCTGGACATCGTGCGCATCGCCGGCACCGGCAAGCGTGACGGCCTGGCCTATGGTTTTCGCGCCATCTCGCGGATGCTCCCGGACGAAAACGCCGTGGTGGCCGTGATCGATGGCGACACCGTGCTGGCCGATGGCGTGGTATGCAAGACCGTGCCCTGGTTCAAGCTCTACCCCAATGTCGGTGGCCTGACCACCAACGAATTCTGCGAAGTGCGCGGCGGCTACATCATGAGCGAGTGGCACAAGCTGCGCTTCGCCCAGCGCCACATCAACATGTGCTCGATGGCCCTGTCCAAGCGCGTGCTGACCATGACCGGGCGCATGTCGATGTTCCGCGCAAGCGTGGTGACCAACCCCGAGTTCATCGCCGACGTCGAAAGCGACTCGCTGATGCACTGGCGCCTGGGCCGCTTCAAGTTCCTCACCGGTGATGACAAGTCCAGCTGGTTCAGCCTGATGCGCCTTGGCTACGACACCTTCTACGTGCCGGATGCCGCGATCAACACGGTCGAGCACCCGCCGGAAAAAAGCTTCCTCAAGGCCAGCCGCAAGCTGATGTACCGCTGGTACGGCAACAACCTGCGGCAGAACTCGCGCGCGCTGGGCCTGGGCCTGCAGCGCCTGGGGCTGTTCACCAGCATCGTCCTGTTCGACCAGCGCGTGTCGATGTGGACCAGCCTGCTGGGCCTGACCGTGGCGGTGATCGCCAGCCTCAAGTTCGGCCTCGGCTTCTTGCTGGTGTACCTGCTGTGGATCGGCATCACCCGCCTGATCCTGACCGTGATGCTGCTGTGCTCGGGGCACAAGGTCGGGCCGGCCTATCCGCTGATTCTTTATTACAACCAGATCGTCGGCGCGATGATGAAGATCTACGTGTTCTTCCGCCTCGACAAGCAGTCCTGGACTCGCCAGCCCACTGCCCTCAAGCGTGACCTCGCCAGCTTTCAACAATGGTTCAACACCTGGTCCTCGCGGACCATGACCTTCTCGGCGGCCAGCATCTTCGTTGCTGTGCTGTTCATGGTCGTGTGAGCCCAACCGGATCGGATCTAACAGGAACAAACCACCATGAATACCGCCGTGAACGTCAACGTCGTGCATGAGTCCGAAGCCCAGCGCCAACACGCCCGGGTGCGCATTCCAGCCAAGCTGCGCTTCCTGGATACCCAGCGCCAAACCCACGAAGTGAAGGTCGATGACCTGTCCGCCGGTGGCCTGAGCTTCCACAGCAAACAGCCACTGTCGGTGGGTGATGTGCTGCGCGGGCGTCTGCAGTTCGTGGTCGACAACCTGGGCCTGTCGATCGACATCGAGTTCCAGGTGCGCTCCTTCAACCCGAGCAATGGCCGTACCGGCGCGCAGTTCCAGAACCTCGAACCGCGCGACATCGCCACCCTGCGCCACATCATCACCAGCCATCTGTCGGGCGAACTGATCAGCATCGGCGATGTGCTCAGCACGCTGCAGCGCGACAACTTCACCAAGGCGCGCAAACAGAAGGATGGCGGCAGCGGCCTGACCGCCTTCGGTCGCCTCAAGGCGGTCGGCGTGACCCTGGGTGTGTTCGTGGTCGGTGTGGCCGCCTTCGGCTTCGTGGCCAAGTCGCTGTACGGCATGTACTTCGTCAGCCACGCCGAAGCCGGCGTGGTCGCGGTGCCCACCACCAGCGTCACCATGCCCCGCGACGGCACCGTGAACAGCCTGGTCGAAAGCGGTGGCCTGGTGGTCAAGGGCGCGCCGTTGGCAAGCTTCAGCACCAGCATGCTGGACATGCTCAAGGGCCACCTGGACGACTCGCAACTGGAGCCGGCCAAGGTCGAGGAGCTGTTCGGCAAGCAACTCTCCGGCACCCTCACCAGCCCCTGCGATTGCGTGGTTGCCCGGCAACTGGTGGACGACGGCCAGTACGCCGCCAAGGGCCAGCCGATCTTCCAGTTGATCCCTCGCACCAGCAACCCGATGGTCGAGGCCCGCTTCAGCTACCGCCAGTTCGACGAGGTCAAGCCAGGTACCCGGGTCAACTTCCAGGTGGCCGGCGAAGACGAAGTGCGCACTGGCCAGATCGTCAGCAGCGCCAGCCTCGACAACGAGAACCTGGCCGCCGACATCCGCGTGCAGATCAAGCCTGACAGCGGCCTGCCGGCCGAACTGGCCGGGCGCCCGGCCTCGGTCAGCAGCGACCGTGGCCCGTCGCTCAACTGGCTGATCGACAAAGCCGCGGCCCGTGGGCTGTAAGAGGATCCAGCGATGATTCCCCATAAGAAAAGCGCAAGCCTGGGCCTCTGTGCCCTGGCCGCGGCCATCGCCCTGGCCGGCTGTGCCGGCCTGCCCGACCAGCGTCTGGCCAACGAAGCCCTCAAGCGCGGCGACACCGCCCTGGCTGAACGCAACTACAAGGCCCTGGCCGACCTGGGCTACAGCGACGCGCAAGTGGGCCTGGCCGACATCAAGGTGGCCACCCGTGACCCGGCGCAAATCCAGCAAGCCGAGGCCACCTACCGCGCTGCGGCCGCCACCTCGCCACGGGCCCAGGCGCGCCTTGGCCGCCTGCTGGTGGCCAAGCCCGACAGCACCCAGGCAGAACGCGAAGAGGCCGAAAGCCTGCTCAAGCACGCCGCCCAACAGGGTGAAAACAACACCCTGATCCCGCTGGCGATGCTTTACCTGCAATACCCGCAGAGCTTCCCCAACGTCAACGCGCAGCAGCAGATCGACCAGTGGCGCGCGGCCGGCAACCCCGAGGCGGGCCTGGCCCAGGTGCTGCTGTATCGCACCCAGGGCACCTACGACCAGCACCTGGGCGAGGTCGAACGCATCTGCAAGGCCGCCCTGAACACCACCGACATCTGCTACGTCGAACTGGCCACCGTGTACCAGAAGCGCGGCCAGGCCGACCAGCAAGCCGCACTGCTGGGCCAGCTGAAGTCCGCCTATGCCCGTGGCGCCGTCCCGGCCACCCGGGTCGACAGCGTCGCCCGCATGCTGGCCGACCGCAGCCTCGGCCAGACCGACGAAAAGACCGCCAAGGACCTGCTCGAACATGTGGCCCCGGCCAACCCGGCCTCGTGGGTCAGCCTGGCGCAACTGGTCTACGACTTCCCCGAACTGGGCGATACCGACCAGCTCATGGCCTACATCGACAAAGGCCGCGAAGCCGAACAGCCGCGCGCCGAACTGTTGCTGGGCCGCCTCTATTACGAAGGCAAGACACTGCCGGCCGATGCAGCAAAGGCCGAACAGCACCTGCAGGCCGCTGCCGACGCCGGCGAAATCAGCGCCCATTACTACCTGGGCCAGCTGTACCGCCGCGGCTACCTGGGCAATGTCGAGCCGCAGAAAGCCGTCGACCACCTGCTGACTGCCGCCCGTGGCGGCCAGAACAGCGCCGACTATGCCTTGGCCCAGCTGTTCAGCGAAGGCCATGGCATCCGCAGCGAGCCGACCAACGCCTGGGTGTTCGCCCAGCTGTCGCAGCTAAACCCGACGCCACAGTCCAGCGAGCTGCTGCAGCAACTCGACCAGCAACTCTCGCCTGACCAGCGCAGCCAGGCCCAGCGCCTGTTGGCGCAGGAGAAGCAGGCACGCGGCAGCATGAGCCAAGGCGCCAACAGCACCCTGGCCCTCGAAGCCTTGCAAGACGACGAAAAAGAAGTAGACGGTGAGGACTCGCTATGACGCTCAATCCCTTCGTGAAAGCCGGCATTGGCCTGAGCTTCGCCCTGCTGTGGTCCTGCCCGACCCTGGCCGACATGACCGCTGAGAAAAACTTCGGCCTGGACGTGAAAATCACCGGTCAATCGGAAGATGACCGCGACCTGGGCACCCGCCCTGGTGGCGACGTCAACGGCCTGGGCCTCGACCTGCGCCCATGGGTGTACGGCGAGCGTGGCAACTGGAGCGCCTATGCCATGGGCCAGGCCGTTGCCGCCACCGACACCATCGAAACCGACACCCTGCGCCAGAACGATGACGGCACCACCACCGACACCGGCGACGACAGCCGCAAGCCAGACAAAAACTACCTGGCCATGCGCGAGTTCTGGGTCGGCTACAGCGGCCTCACCGCCTACCCGGGCGAGCAGCTGCGCTTCGGCCGCCAGCGCCTGCGCAGCGACGACGGCATGTGGCGCGACACCAACATCGAAGCGCTGAACTGGTCCTTCGACACCACCTTGCTCAAGGCTGACCTGGGCGTGGCCCAGCGCTTCAGCGAATACCGCACCGACCTCACCGAGCTGGCCCCGGAAGACAAGGACCGCACGCACATCTATGGCAACGTCGCCACGCAGTGGACGCCTGGCCATTGGGTTGGCGTACGCGCCCACCACACCCACGACAGCGGCAGCCTGAAAAACCCCGGCGAGACGGTCGATGCGCTGGACAAGACCCGCACCGGCGACCTCACCTGGCTGGGCCTTGAGGCCAACAGCGACGCCTACAACTGGCGCAACGATCACACCGTCAACTACTGGGGCAGCCTGACCTGGCTGACCGGTGATCGCGACACCCTGAGCAGCCAGGCCGTAGGCGACGAGCAGGTGGCTAACGGCAAGCAGAGCGGCGACGTCAACGCCTGGGCCACCGACCTCGGCATCCGCCTGCGCCTGGACCCCAACTGGCAAGTCGGCGCGGCCTATGCCCGTGGCAGCGGCGGCGGTGGCGACGACGGTTCGAACAACTTCGAGCAGACCGGCCTTGAGAGCAACCGCTCCAACTTCACCGGTACCCGCTCGCGCGTGCACCGCTTCGGCGAAGCCTTCCGCGGCGAGCTGGGCAACCTGCAAGCAGCCACTTTGTTTGCCTCCTGGCAGCTGCGCGATGACTACGACGCCAGCTTCATCTACCACAAGTTCTGGCGCGTCGATGGCCAGCAGAACATTGGCTCCAGCGGCATCAATGCTGCGGTCAACGACAACGGCGTCAGCCGCCCGCTGGTCAACGGCGAGAAAGACCTCGGCCAGGAAATGGACGTGGTCGTGACCAAGTACTTCAAGCAGGGCCTGCTGCCCGCTTCAATGAGCCAGGCCATTGACGAACCGTCCGCCCTGGTGCGCTTGCGTGCCGGTGTATTCAAGCCGGGCGATGCCTATGGCAAGGAAGCGGACTCGTACATGCACCGTGCCTTCGTCGACGTGATCTGGCGCTTCTGAGGCCGGTAGAGGATTTGTTGCCATGACCCTTCACCCGCACCTACGTCACAGCCTGTTGGCCAGCGCCTTGCTGCTGGCCTCAGGCCTTGCCGTCGCCGCAGAACCCACGGCAGTCGCCAAGGAACTGCAGCAGGCCAAGACCTACACCATCTCTGCCGCACCGGTCGAACCGCTGCACATGGACCCGCCCAAGCTGCCCGACCTCACCGGCTTCACCGCCGAGGCCGTGCAGAAAAAGATCGACCGCAGCCACAAGGGCAAGGTCAGCGTGCGCCGCATGCTGCAAGAAGTGTCGCTCAAGGAATTCATCGGCGGTGACAACAAGGCCGCCGAGTGGGTGCAGCGTCAGCATGGCATCCCGCAGGCGATTTTCGTCGACGACGGCCATGTCGACCTGGTCGAGTTGAGCAAGCAGGTACCCAAGCAGTACCTGCGCGAAGTCGAGCCGGGCGTGTACCTGTCGCGCCTGCCGATCGTGGTGGGGCACAAGGGCATCCTAGAGATCGACGGCAAGGTCAAGCAACTGCGCCTTTCCCAGGAAGGCGGCGCGTTCCTGGTCAACGACGGCAAGCTGTTCGTCACCGACACCCAGGTCACCGGCTGGCGCGAGAAGGACAACGGCCCGGCCACCTTCCGCTCGCCCAAGGAGTTCCGCCCGTTCCTGTTGTCGTGGGGCGGTACCGAGACCTACATCGTCAATACCAAAATGGCCAGCTTCGGCTACGCCAAGTCCAAGTCCTACGGTGTGAGCATCTCGCAGTACACGCCGAACATGTCCAAGCAGATGGGCCGCGCCGAACCTACCGGCTGGATCATCGGCTCGGAGTTCAGCGACATGTGGTACGGCTTCTACTGCTACGAGACCCAGGACTTTGTGGTCAAGGACAACACCTACCGCGACAACATCGTCTACGGCATCGACCCGCACGACCGTTCGCACCGCCTGATCATCGCCGGCAACACCGTGTACGGCACCAAGAAGAAGCACGGCATCATCGTCTCGCGTGAGGTCAACGACAGCTGGATCATCAACAACAAGAGCTACGACAACAAGCTCTCGGGCGTGGTGATCGACCGTAACAGCGTCAACAACCTGATCGCCTACAACGAGATCTACCGCAACCACACCGACGGCATCACCTTGTACGAAAGCGGCGACAACCTGATCTGGGGCAACAAGCTGATCAACAACCGCCGCCACGGCATCCGCGTGCGCAACAGCGTGAACATCCGCCTGTACGAAAACGTTGCCATGGCCAACGGCCTGGTCGGTGTGTACGGGCACATCAAGGACCTCTCCGACACCGACCGCGACATCGCCCTCGACCCGTTCGACACCAAGGTGTCGCTGATCGTGGTCGGCGGTGAACTGGCGGCCAACGGCTCCGGGCCGCTGTCGATCGACTCGCCGCTGTCGGTCGAGCTGTACAAGGTTTCCATGCTCGCGCCGCGCAAGGCCAACGGCATCAGCCTCAACGGCATCCTCGGCGAGCGCCAGGACGAAATTCTCGACCTGCTGGTGCGCCAGCAAAAGGCTGTGCTGATCGACCCGGTCGAACGCCAGACCGAAATGATCGATTAAGGAAGCCCAGACCATGACTCCACACCTGATGAAACTGCTGGGCCTGTCCGCCGCCCTCCTGGCGATCAGCCAGGGCGTGCGCGCCGACGAGGTGAAAGCCCCGACGTTCAGCGCCGAACCCTGCTGCCAGCTGTGCCCCGAGGCGCACGACGCCAGCCGCTACACCACCCGCTACCAGCAGAACTTCACCACGCTGGTGCAGGCCCAGGGCGACTGGCTGTTCCGCACCCGCGAAGACCTGCGCACCGAGTTCACCACCACGCCCGCCGGCTACAAACGCCTGCAGCAGGTGCACGACGCGTTCAAGAAACGTGGCGTGGAACTGGTCGTGGTCTACCAGCCGACCCGTGGCCTGGTGAACCGCAACATGCTCAAGCCCGAAGAAAAGGCCGCCTTCGACTACCAGAAGGCCCTGAGCAACTACCAAGCCATGCTCAAGCGCTTCGCCGGCATGGGCTACAACGTCCCCGACCTGTCGCCGCTGACCAACGAGCAACTGGCCGCCGCCGACCAGGGCAAGGACTTCTACTTCCGCGGCGACCAGCACTGGACGCCATATGGCGCCGAGCGCGCCGCCAAGATCGTGGCCGATACCGTGCACCACATGCCGGCTTTTGAAGGCATCCCGCGCAAGGAATTCGAAACCCACAAATCTGGGCGCATGGGCAAGACCGGCACCCTGCACAACGTCGCCGGCCAGCTCTGCGGCACCAGCTACGCCGTGCAGTACATGGACCAGTTCGCCACCGAGCCGAAAGGCGCCAGCGGCGGCGACGACCTGTTCGGCGACGGCGGCAATGCGCAGATCACCCTGGTCGGTACCAGCCACAGCGGCAAGAACTACAACTTCTCGGGCTTCCTCGAGCAGTACATCGGCGCCGACGTGCTCAACGTCGCCTTCCCTGGCGGTGGCCTGGAAGGTTCGATGATCCAGTACCTGGGCAGCGAGGAATTCCAGAACAACCCACCGAAGATCCTCATCTGGGAATTCTCGCCGCTGTATCGCCTGGACCAGGAAACCATCTGGCGGCAGATCCTCGGCCTGCTCGACGACGGTTGCGACGCGCGCCCGGCCCTGATGAGCGCCAGCAGCACACTCAAGCCTGGCAAGAACGAGCTGATGGTCAACGGCAAGGGCGGCGTGATCAAAGACCTGATCAACCGCAACCTGCAGATGGACGTCAAGTTCGAAGACCCTTCGGTCAAGGTGCTGCAAGCGACCCTCTGGTACCTCAATGGCCGCCACGAGGACATCAAGCTGGAGAAGCCGGAAACCTCCGAAACCGACGGCCGCTTCGTCTTCCAGATGCGCGAGGACGAGGACTGGGCCAACCAGAACCTGCTGGCCTTCGAGATCCAGGGGCCGGAAAACGGCACCCAGAAGGTCGAGGCCAAACTCTGCAAACGCAACAACTTCGCCGTGCCTGCGCACACCGCGCAAGCCGGCCAGTGAGGCGACCATGACCACGTTCAAGCACATCTTCAGCCCCGCCCTGCTCGCCCTGGCCCTGGTCGGCGGCGCCGCGCATGCCGCGCTGGTGCCCCCTCAGGGCTACTACGAGGGGATCGAAAAGCTCAAGACCAGCGACGGCAAGTTCCGCTGCGAAGCGGCGCCCAAGCCTTACACCGGCGCGCTGCAGTTTCGCAGCAAGTACGAAGGCTCGGACAAGGCACGGGCGACCCTGAACCTGGACTCGGAACAGGCCTTCCGCGATTCCACCAAAGACATCACCACGCTTGAGCGCGGCGTCGCCAAGATGGTCAACCAGTACATGCGTGATGGCCGCCCGGCGCAGCTCGACTGCACCCTGACCTGGCTGGGGGCCTGGGCACGCGCCGATGCGCTGCTGTCCACCGACTACAACCACACCGGCAAGTCGATGCGCAAATGGGCGCTGGGCAGCATGAGCGGCTCATGGCTGCGCCTGAAGTTCTCCAATTCTCAGCCCCTGGCCGCGCACCAGACCGAAGCCGAGCAGATCGAGCGCTGGTTCGCCCGCCTGGCCGAACAGACCGTGCGTGACTGGAGCGACCTGCCGCTGGAGAAGATCAACAACCACAGCTACTGGGCCGCCTGGTCGGTGATGGCCACCGCCGTGGCCACCGACCGCCGCGACCTGTTCGACTGGGCCGTGAAGGAATACAAGGTCGGCGCCAACCAGATCGACGACCAGGGCTTCTTGCCCAATGAAGTCAAGCGCAAGCAGCGCGCCCTGGCCTACCACAACTACGCCCTGCCGCCGCTGGCGATGATCGCAAGCTTCGCCAAGGCCAACGGTGTGGACCTGCGCAGCGAGAACAACTTCGCCCTGCAGCGCCTGGGCGAAGGCGTGCTGGCCGGCGCCCGCGACCCGCGCCATTTCGCAGAGCGCGCAGGTGAAAAACAGGACATGAAAGACCTCAAGGTCGACAGCAAGTACGCCTGGCTCGAGCCCTGGTGCGCGCTGTACCAGTGCGTGGGCGACACGCTTGAGCGCAAGCACGGCATGCAGCCATTCGACAGCTTCAGGCTGGGCGGCAACCTGACCCGGGTCTATGACCCGAGCGCGGCTTCGAAGAAGTAACACCCCTGTCGGGGGTGATCTGTGTGGGAGCGGGCTTGCCCCGCGAAGGCGTCAGCAGCGACAACGCCTTTGCCCTTTCGGGCCTCTTCGCGGGACAAGCCCGCTCCCACAGGAAATGAGTTGCTCTCCAGTCATGAACTGGGGGGTTTGGGGGGCGCTTTGCCCTGGATGCTGTGAACAAATTAGGAGAACCGGGATGGTCTTCTCGTCCAACGTGTTCCTGTTCCTGTTCTTGCCGATCTTCCTCGGCCTGTACTACTTGAGCGGGCAACGCTATCGCAACTTGCTGTTGCTGGTCGCCAGCTACATCTTCTATGCCTGGTGGCGCGTGGACTTCCTCGCCCTGTTCGCCGGCGTGACCCTGTGGAACTACTGGATCGGCCTTAAAGTCGGCGCAGCAGGCGTACGCACCAAGCCGGCGCAGCGCTGGCTGCTGCTGGGCGTGGGCGTCGACCTGGCGATCCTCGGCTATTTCAAGTACGCCAACTTCGGCGTCGACAGCCTCAACGCGATCGTCAGCTCGTTTGGCCTGGAGCCGTTCATCCTCACCCACGTGCTGCTGCCGATCGGTATCTCGTTCTACATCTTCGAGTCGATCAGCTACATCATCGACGTGTACCGCGGCGACACCCCGGCCACCCGCAACCTGATCGACTTCGCAGCGTTCGTGGCGATCTTCCCGCACCTGATCGCCGGCCCCGTGCTGCGCTTCAAGGACCTGGTCGACCAGTTCAACAACCGTACCCACACCCTGGACAAGTTCTCCGAAGGCTGCACCCGCTTCATGCAGGGCTTCATCAAGAAAGTGTTCATCGCCGACACCCTGGCAGTGGTCGCCGACCATTGCTTCGCCCTGCAGAACCCGACCACCGGCGACGCCTGGCTGGGCGCCCTGGCCTATACCGCGCAGCTCTACTTCGACTTCTCTGGCTACAGCGACATGGCCATCGGCCTGGGCCTGATGATGGGCTTCCGCTTCATGGAGAACTTCAAGCAGCCGTACATCAGCCAGTCGATCACCGAGTTCTGGCGCCGCTGGCACATCAGCCTGTCGACCTGGCTGCGCGACTACCTGTACATCACCCTGGGCGGCAACCGCAAAGGCACCTTCAATACCTACCGCAACCTGTTCCTGACCATGCTGCTGGGCGGGCTGTGGCACGGCGCCAACTTCACCTACATCATCTGGGGCGCCTGGCACGGCATGTGGCTGGCCATCGAGCGGGCGCTGGGCCTCGACACCAACCCGCAGCGCTTCAACCCGGTCAAGTGGGCGTTCACCTTCCTGCTGGTGGTGGTTGGCTGGGTGATCTTCCGGGCCGAGAACCTGCACGTGGCCGGCCGCATGTACGGCGCCATGTTCAGCTTTGGTGAATGGCAGCTGTCGGAGCTCAACCGCGCCCAGCTCACCGGGTTGCAAGTAGCCACCCTGATCATCGCCTACCTCACCTTGGCGTACTTCGGCCTGCGCGACTTCTACCGCAACGCCAAGCCGACGCCGCAGGCGACCCCGGTGCAGATCAACGCCGACGGCTCGATTGGCCTGGACTGGACCCGGGTGATGACCCGCGTCCTGATCCTGCTGCTGTTCGTGGCCTCGATCCTCAAGCTTTCGGCGCAGAGCTACTCGCCGTTCCTTTACTTCCAGTTCTGAGGTTGATGACCATGACCCGGACATTACGCATTACCTATTCGCTGTCGTTCCTCGGCCTGCTGGTCGGCATGGGCGCCTGGTCCACTGGCGGCCTGGACAGCTTCCAGCGCACCGCCCAGATGACCTTGCTCAACGGCAAGCTGGCCAAGGCCGCCGAGACCCACTACGACGAGCAGTTCCCGATCAAGCGCCTGGGCACCAACCTCTGGGCGGCACTGGACTTCAAGCTGTTCAACGAAGGGCGCCCAGGCGTGGTGCTGGGCCGCGACCAATGGCTGTTCAGCGATGAAGAGTTCAAACCCACCGCCGGTGCCGAGCAACTGATGCAGGAAAACCTGGCGCTTATCCGTGGCGTGCGCGACACCCTGCAGCAGCATGGCAGCCAGCTGGTGCTGGCGATCGTGCCGGCCAAGGCGCGGGTCTACTCGGAGTATGTGGGCAAGGAGCTGCCAGCCAGCCTGCATGACGACCTGTACAACCAGTTTCATGCCCAGGCCCGCCAGGCCAACGTGTTCGCCCCGGACCTGATGGCGCCCCTGGAGCAGGCCAAGGCCCGTGGCCAGGTATTCCTGCGCACCGACACCCACTGGACGCCGATGGGCGCCGAAGTCGCCGCACAGGCGCTGGCCGAAGCGGTCAGCCGCCAGAGCTTGCTCAATGGTGACCCCCAGGCCTTCATCACCGAAGCCGGCAGTACCGCGCCGTACAAGGGCGACCTGACCAACTTCCTGCCACTCGACCCGCTGTTCAGCAACCTGTTGCCGGCGCCGGACAACCTGCAGCAACGCACAACACGCCCAGCCGAAACCGAAGGCGAGGCGGGCGATGCGCTGTTCGCCGACAGCCAGATTCCGGTCGCACTGGTAGGCACCAGCTACAGCGCCAACCCGCACTGGAACTTCCTCGGTGCCCTGCAGCAAGCCCTGCACAGCGACGTCGCCAACTACGCCGAAGACGGCCATGGCCCGCTGCTGCCGATGCTCAAGTACCTGCAAAGCGATGCTTTCAAAAATGCCGCGCCACAAGTGGTGGTGTGGGAATTCCCCGAACGTTATCTGCCCATGAAAAACGACCTCAGCAGCTTTGATCCGCAGTGGATCGCGCAACTGAAAAACACCCGTAAATCCGAAGAAAACCTGGCCCTGTCGTCCACCCGGACGAACCACTGATCGATAGAGAGGAACACGCACATGACTACCAAAACTTCCATTGCCAAAGCCCTCACCCTCGCGGCCGGCCTTTCCCTTGCTTCGATGCAGGCCTTCGCCGGCGCCGATGCCGCGCTGTATGGCCCGACCGCGCCGAAAGGCTCGACCTTCGTGCGCCTGTACAACGCTGCCAGCGCCCCGGCCGCCGCCTCGGTCGGCAATACCCAGATCAAACAAGTCGGCGCCCAGGCCAGCAGCGACTTCAGCTTCCTGCCCGGTGGCGACTACACAGCCCAGGTCGGCGGCAAGAGCGTCCCGGTCAAACTGGCCTCGGACAAGTACTACACCCTGGTCAACAGCGGCAGCGGCAACCCGCAACTGATCGAAGAGCCACCGTTCAAGAACAAGCAGAAAGCCCTGGTACGCGTACAGAACCTCAGCGACCAGTCGCTGACCCTGAAGACCGCCGATGGCAAGACCGAAGTGGTCACCCCGGTAGCAGCCAAAGGCCGTGGCGAGCGTGAGATCAACCCGGTCAAGGTCAACCTCGCCCTGTATGCAGGTGACAAGAAAGTCAGCGACGTCAAACCCGTCGCCCTGGAGCGCGGCGAAGCTGCCGTGCTGTACGTCACCGGCTCGGGCAGCAGCCTGTCGCCGGTCTGGGTCACCCGCCCAGTGTCCACCCACTGATCCCCTGCCTCGTTAACGACCTTATTGGAGAAACATCATGATCCCGGTAATTCTTTCTGGTGGTAGCGGTTCGCGTCTGTGGCCTCTGTCGCGCAAGCAGTTCCCCAAGCAGTTCCTGGCCCTGACCGGTGAACACACGCTGTTCCAGCAAACCATCCAGCGCCTGGTGTTCGAAGGCATGGATGCGCCGATCGTGGTCTGCAACAAGGACCACAAGTTCATCGTCCAGGAGCAGCTCGGCGCGTTGAAACTTGAAACCCAGGCCATCCTGATGGAGCCGTTCGGCCGCAACACGGCGCCCGCCGTGGCGATGACCGCGATGAAGCTGGTCAGCGAAGGCCGCGACGACTTGATGCTGGTGCTGCCTGCCGACCACGTGATCGACGATCAGAAAGCCCTGCAGCGCGCCCTGGCCCTGGCCACCGTGGCCGCCGAGCGTGGCGAGATGGTGCTGTTCGGCGTGCCGGCGACCAAGCCTGAGACCGGCTATGGCTACATCCGCTCCAGCCAGGACGCACTGCTGCCAGAAGGCGTGGCGCGGGTTGCGCAGTTCGTCGAAAAACCCGATGAAAAACGCGCCGCCGAGTTCGTCAAGGCCGGTGGCTACTTCTGGAACAGCGGCATGTTCCTGTTCCGCGCCAGCCGTTTCCTCGAAGAGCTGAAAAAGCACGACGCCGACATCTACGACACCTGTGTGCTGGCCTTGGAACGCAGCCAGGAAGAAGACGATGTGTTGAGCATCGACGAAGCCACCTTCGCCTGCTGCCCGGACAACTCCATCGACTATGCGGTGATGGAGAAGACCCAGCGTGCCTGCGTGGTGCCGATGTCGGCCGGCTGGAGCGACGTGGGCTGCTGGTCGTCGCTGTGGGAAGTGCACGACAAGGACGACAACGGCAACGTCACCAAAGGCGATGTGGTGGTGCAGGACAGCCGCAACTGCATGATCCATGGCAATGGCAAGCTGGTGTCGGTGATCGGCCTCGAGAACATCGTCGTGGTCGAGACCAAGGACGCCATGATGATTGCCCACAAGGACAAGGTCCAAGGCGTCAAGCAGATGGTCAAGACCCTGGACGAGCAGGGCCGCAGCGAGACTCAGAACCACCTAGAAGTGTACCGCCCATGGGGCTCGTACGACTCGGTGGACATGGGCGGCCGCTTCCAGGTCAAGCACATCACCGTCAAGCCGGGCGCCAGCCTGTCGCTGCAGATGCACCACCACCGCGCCGAGCACTGGATCGTGGTGTCCGGCACTGCCGAAGTGACGTGCGACGAGAACGTGTTCCTGCTGACCGAGAACCAGTCGACCTACATCCCGATCGCCTCGATCCACCGCCTGCGCAACCCAGGCAAGATCCCACTGGAGATCATCGAAGTGCAGTCTGGCAGCTACCTGGGCGAGGATGATATCGAGCGCTTCGAGGACGTCTACGGGCGCACCTCGACGCCGGTCGAGCGTGGTGTTTCGGTGAAAACCATCGCGCAGTAAGTGAAACCCCGGGGCCGCACCTGCAAAGATCACACGATCCGGTAGGAGCGGCCTTGTGTCGCGAAAGGAGGGCAAAGCCCTCCCGCTTTTGAGCCCTCCCCCATTTCAAGCTACGATGGTCAGACCCCGCGCAACCAAGGTCTGCAAGCCCCATGATCATCGGTGCCTTCCTCATCCTCACCTGGCTGGTGCTGCTGCTGCGCTACCCGGCCAAAGCCCTGCCGATATCCCTGGCCGCTGTCTGCGGCCTGGGCCTGGTCGCCCTGTTCGTCGCCTGGCAAGACACCCGCGAAGCCACGCAACTGGCACGCCTGGACCTGCGCCTGAGCTACGCCCCTGACAAGTGCCCCGCCGACCGCGCGCTGCACGTGCACATGAAAAACGGCAACAAAGTCCCGCTCACCGAGCTGCGATGGCGCGTGGGCGCGTATGCGCCGGGCGATACCGTCAACCTTGCCGAAAACACCTACAGCGCGCCGCGTTATCGCGGGCCGGGTGAGCTGCAACCGGGTGCCGAATGGAACGATTGCCTGCCGGTACCGCCTCTGCGTTCCGGCTACCGGGCACAGACGCTGGAGTTTCGTGCCGAGCGTCTGCAAGGTACATTTGCCAATTGACGCATTGCTGCCTCGCGAAGAGGCCGGCGCAGGCCACACACAATTCCCAGACCCAAGGCCCTCCCCATGCCCACCGTCCTGATCACCGGTTGTTCCAGCGGCATCGGCCGCGCCCTGGCCAACGCCTTCCGCGATGCCGGCCACGAGGTCTGGGCCACCGCCCGCAAGCCTGAAGACGTCGAGCAGTTGTCCGCTGCCGGCTTCACCGCCCGGCAACTGGACGTCAATGACAGCGATGCCCTGACGCAACTGGCCGATGAGCTGCAAGCGCGCCACGCCAGCCTCGACATCCTGATCAACAACGCCGGCTACGGCGCCATGGGCCCGCTGCTCGACGGCGGCGTAGACGCCATGCGCCAGCAATTCGAAACCAACGTATTCGCCGTGGTCGGCGTGACCCGCGCGCTGTTCCCGCTGCTGCGTCGCGCACGCGGGCTGGTGGTGAACATCGGCAGCGTTTCCGGGGTGCTGGTCACGCCGTTCGCCGGTGCCTATTGCGCCTCCAAGGCCGCGGTCAACGCCCTGAGCGATGCCCTGCGCCTGGAGCTGGCGCCGTTTGGCATTCGGGTGATGGAAGTGCAACCGGGGGCGATCGCCTCGCAGTTCGCCAGCAATGCCCAGCGCCAGGCCGAGCAGGTACTGGCGGCGGATTCACCGTGGTGGCCGCTGCGCGAGTACGTCCAGGCACGCGCCCGGGCGTCGCAGGACCGGCCGACGCCGGCAGCGGTGTTTGCCCAAGGGGTGCTGGCGGCTACGCGCAAAACGGCGGTGCCTGCGGTGGTGAGGTTGGGCAATGGCAGCACAGCGTTGCCGCTGATCGCCAGGCTGTTGCCGCGGCGGCTGCTGGGCTGGGTGTTGCGCAAGCGGTTCGGGCTGCTGCGTCCGCTTTGATGTTTGGCCAGCACAGCCAGCGCAACCGTCATACCTTTTTCGACGGCTGAGTATCAAACGCCTGCCAGCCCCCGCCCAGCGCCTTGTACAACCCCACCAAGGCCTGGGAAACCGCTGCCGAACTGTCGATCCACTGCTCTTCGCTGGCCAGCAACGCACCCTGTACCGTCAGCACATTGAGAAAGTCCACCGCCCCTTCCACATACTGGCGCTGGGCAGTCTCCAGGGCGATGCGGTTCTGCCGCACCGCCTCGGCCAGGTGGTCGCGGCGCAACTGGCTGGCGTTGTACAGGCGCAGCACATCGTCGATCTCGTGCCAGGCACCGAGCACCACCTTGCGGTAGTTGAGCGCCGCTTCCTGCTGCTGCGCCTCGCGCAACTCCAGCGTGCCTTTGAGCCGCCCCCCTTCGAAGATCGGCAACGACAGTTGCGGGCCGAAGGCGAAGCGGCGCGAGTCCCAGCCGCCGAAGTCGGACAGCTGCATGGCCTGGAACCCCATGCTGCCCGACAGCCGAATGCTCGGGTAGAAGTCGGCCTTGGCCACGCCGATGCTGGCGGTTGCCGCGTGCAACCGCGCCTCGGCCTGGCGAATGTCCGGGCGGCGCTCAGCCAACTCGGACGGCAAGCCGATGGCGAACTGCTGTTGCGGCGCGGGCAGTTCACCGCCTTCAAGCAGCTGCGCCTGCAGGCTGCGTGGCGGTTCGGCCGCGAGCAGGCTGAGGGCGTTGATCAGGTCGTCGCGGCGGGCCTCCAGGCTGGGCAGGCGGGCTTCGATCGAAGCGACCTGGGCACTGGCTTGGGCCACGTCGAGGCGGGTGGCGACACCTTCGGCCTGGCGGTTTTCAGACAGCTTCAAGCTGTGCTGCGCCACCTTCAGGTTGTCACGGGTGACATCGAGCGTGTGCTGTACCGCACGCAATTGAATGTAGTTGCCGGCGGTTTCCGACAGCAGCGCCAGCAGCACGCCACGGCGGTCGTTCTCGGCCACTTCGACCGTCGCATCGGCAGCCTCGACCTGGCGCCGCACGCGGCCCCAGAGGTCCAGCTCCCAACCCGCGACCAGGTCACCCTGCCACAGGTTGAAGGCAGACTTACCGGCATGGCCAGAGGGGTCGCTCAGCCCTTCGGCGCTGTTGCGAGCACGGCTGTAGCCCGCGTTCACATCCACCGAAGGCGCTTCGTCCGCCGCCACCGTACTGCGCAGGGCGCGGCTTTGCAGCAGGCGTGCACTGGCCATCTGCAGGTCCAGGTTGCGTTCGGAGACCTGCTGGATCAGCGCGCTGAGGCGGGCATCGTGAAAGGTTTCCCACCAGCGCAGCTCCAGCGGCTCGGCTTGCGGCTGGCTTGCTGCGGCCTCGCCTTGCAGCGCCGCCCACTGTTGCGGGGCCTGGCTGGCGGGGCGCTGGAAGTCCGGCCCCAGGGTGCAGCCGGCCATGAGCACAGCCAGCAACAACGGGCTCAAGCGTAATGCTGGCTTCATCGCGCGCTCACCTCTTTGCCCTCGAGCTTGTCGCCACGGGTATCGATGGTGGCTTCCACCGACATGCCCACGCGCAGCCGTGCAAGCAGCGCCTGGCCGTCATCGAAGACGATCTTCACCGGAATGCGCTGCACCACCTTGGTGAAGTTACCGGTGGCATTGTCGGGTTTGACGGCGGCAAAGGTGACCCCGGTGGCCGGCGCAATACTCTCGACATGGCCCTTGAGTTGCTCGCCAGAGAAGGTGTCGACCGTGATGCTCACCGGTTGGCCAGGCTGCACGTGGGTCAGCTGGGTTTCCTGGAAGTTGCCGACCACATAGGCCTGCTGCAACGGCACCACCGACAACAGGCGAGCACCCGGGTTGACATAGGCGCCCACGCGCAAGGCACGCTCACCGACCATGCCGTCCACCGGTGCGGTGATGCGCGTGTAGGACAGGTCCAGCTGGGCCTTTTCCAGCCCGGCTTCAGCACGCTTGAGCTGGCCATCGGCACTGGCCACCTGGGCGGTGAGGATATCCACCTGTTTGCGTGTCGCCAGCAAGGCCGCCTGGGTATTGGCCAGGCGCGCGCGGGCCTGGTCGACCCCACTGCGCGCTTGCTGCGCGTTCTGCACGGTACCGGCGCCCTGCTCGGCCAGGCGGCTGTAGCGGTTGACTTCATGATCGGCGAAGGCGGTTTCGGCCTGAGCCGCTTTTACCGCGGCCTCGGCCTGGGCGATCAGTGCCGCCTGGCGCTCCAGCGTGGCGCGGGCGTCGGCGCTCTGCGCCTTGGCCACCAGCAATTGCGCCTGGGCAGCGTCGAGCGCGGCCTGGTAGTCGCGGGCATCGATGGTCGCCAGCAACTGGCCGGCCTTGACCTGCTGGTTGTCCTCGACCAGCACCTCTTTGATAAAGCCTGCGACTTTGGGCGCGACCACGGTGTAGTCGGCGATCACGTAGGCGTCGTTGGTGCGCTGGCGGTGGTCACTGCCAAACATCCAGGGGCCGACGATGCCGGCCAGCACGGCCACGGCGAGCACCGAGCCGATGATGATTGTCTTGCGGTTGTTGGTCATCTCAAGTTCTCGAATTCATTCACGGGCTCAAGCCACCGCACGCGGCGGGAAGATCCGGGTAGGCACGAAGGGGATCAGGCAGATCAAAGCGACGGCGATGCAGGCCATCACCAGGTACTGGTCGGCCGAGGTCAGTACCTGGGCCTGTTCATGAATGCGTCGGGCAAGGCCGGTGGCGCTGCCATCGATCAACGGCGCGTTGCCCAGGCTGTCGACCAGGTGGTTGGAATGAAAATGCCGGCGCACGGTGCCCAGGGCATCCAGCAGGCCACCGGCAATCACCGCCGACAGCCCTTTGACCGTGTTGAACCAGGCCGAGGCGAACGGGCCCTCCTGCGGGGTCATGCCATTGGTGGAAAGCATCAGCAACGGCAACACCGCCATCGGCTGGCCAAACACCTGCAGCAGGTAGAAGGGGTAGAAATCGCCGCGAATCCATTCGGAGGTCAACAGGCTGCAGCCCACGCACGACACCGCCAGCATGCCAAGCCCGATCGCCAGCACCCAGCGGCAATCCACCACGCGCAGGTTGCACAGCGCTGCCGTGAGCGGCAGGGCGATGAGTTGCGGCATGGCCACCAGCATCATCAGCGGGCTGGTCTGCGCCGGGCGGTAGCCCTGGATCTGCGCCAGGTAGGCTGACGGGATGGTGCCCACGCCAGACAACACAACCAACACGCCGGCCAGGGTCAACAAGGCAAAACTCAGGTTGCGCCGCGAGAGCATGCGCAGCTGGAAGAACGGCAGCGGCTCGGACCATTCGTTGTACATGAACAGCACCAGCAACAGCAGGCCGCCCCCCAGCAGCCAGCAGATCAGCGGCGAGTCGAACCAGCCCCAGCGGTCACCCAGCGACAAGCCGAGGACGATGCAACTGATGGCCGGCAGGCCAAGCAGCACGCCACGCCAGTCGAGCTGCTTGAAGCGTTCGAGGCGCAGTGGGTCTTGCGGCAGGCCCCAGCCGACACAAGCCATGGCCAGCAGCGACGGCAGGATGATCTGCCAGAACGCCCACTGCCAGCCGACATACTCGGTCCACAGGCCTGCCAGCGGCGTGCCGAGGTTCGGCCCGAAGGTGGCGGTCAGGGCATAGCAGGCCAGGCCATAGACCTTGATGCCCGGTGGCAGAAAGCGCAGCGCGACGCTCATCAGCATCGGCGGCAAGGCGCCAGAGGCGAAACCCTGCAGCACCCGCAGCAGCATCAGGCTGTGCAGGTTGGGGGCGAAGGGTTGCAGCAGGCCCAGCACGGCGAACAGGCCGACGGCAGACAGGGTGAAGCGGCGCAGCGAAAAGGTCGTGGCGAGCCAGGGTGCGAAGGCCATCGCCGACACCGAAGCCGCGCTGTACACGGCCAACAGCCAGGCGCCCTCGTCGGCACCGATGCCCATGGCGCCACGGATGTCGTTGAGGGAAATCTTGGTCACTGCCTCGTTGAGGCCGGCGCACAACACCGCCAGCAACACGCCGAACAGCCCCACCACCACCTGCAGGCCGAACGCCGACTGCGCAGGGGCGGCCGGCGCAGGGGCGGCGGCCAACGCAGCAGAAGGCGCGGTCAGGGAACTCATGGGATACATCTCCAGCAACAATTTTAGGGCTGGAGCAAGTCTAAGAAGATCGAATGCTGACGAAAACTGACTTGTTGGCAGCTCTATATTGCGTCAGACGCAATTGATGGTGCGCTCACGGGTCCAACCGGCCACACGCCCTCAAGGTCTGGCGCAGCCACCGATGCGCTGGGTCGTTGTCGAACCGCGGGTGCCAGGCCTGCATTACATTGACTTTTGCCAGCGGCACCGGGATCTCGAACGAGCGCAAGGGCAGCTTCAAGCGCTGCACGCTGTTGAGGATATTGGCCGGTATCGGCAGGATCAGGTCCGAATCCGGCAACGAGAACATCGCCGAGTGGAAGCTGGTGGTGATCAGCGCCACGCGCCGCTCCACCTTGTGCTGGGCCAACGCCTCATCGATCGGCCCATTGGCCCGGCCGCGGCGCGACACACTGATCTGCGGGTAGGCGGCAAAACGCTCAGGAGTGATCGGGGCGTCGAAGATCGGGTGCCCCACACGCGCCAGGCCCACGAAGTAGGTGTTGAACAGGCTCTGCACTTTGATTTCCGGGCCCAGTTCGATGGCCGAGCTGATGATCAGGTCGATGTGCCCGTTGCGCAGCACCGCATCATCGTCGCCACTGCCCTCCGGCACGAAACGCAGCACCGTGCGCGGCGCCTGGGCCAGCATCATGCGCAGCAACTGGGCACCGTACAGGGCAATGAACAGGTCGTTGGTGCGGATGTTGAAGGCACGGTCAAGGTTCACCAGGTCAACATCGTCACGGCTGCGAAACACCTGCCCAGCCTGCTCCACCAGGCCATGCACCTGCTCGCGCAAGGCCAGCGCACGGGGGGTGGGCACCAGGCCACGGCCGGCGCGTACCAGAATCGGGTCACCCAGGGCATCGCGAATGCGCCCCAAGGTGCGGCTCATGGCCGCCGGGCTCAGGTTCATGCGCTGCGCCGCGCCCACCACACTGCCTTCGTCAAGCAAGGCGTCGAGGGCGACGAGCAGGTTCATGTCCGGGAGTTGCATGGCCGTTTTCCGTTACAGCTGTGGGAAAGGCGATGGTAGCAGGTTGGTTGATTGCATCAGACGCAATGCGCTCTTGCGTGGTGGGGCATTTATTTGCTGGGCATGTTCGGCCATAAATGGGTTATTGGCAGGTCCGGCCCTTTCGCGGGGCAAGCCCGCTCCCACAGTTTACTCCACAGCGTTTGGGCATTTTGGGAGTCCAGTGGGAGCGGGCTTGCCCCGCGAAAGGGCCGGACCTGCCAGCACATCACTCAGCCTCAGCCAAGGATCCCCATGCCCAGCACCGTCTTGATTGCCATCGATGCCTCCCCTGCTGCTGCCGCCCTGCTCACCCTCGCCCGCCGCTACTGCCGCCCTGACGAACATGAACTGCACGTGCTGTTGGCCATCGACACCACCTTTACCGTGCACGACCAACCTGCGCCCTATACCGCCGAGGAACTGGAGGAATACCCGGCTGCCTGCGAGGAGCAGCACTTGGGCGAAAGCGCCGTGGCGGATGCCGTGCGTGTGTTGCAAAAGGCGGGTTTTGCCAGCCAAGGGGCCATGGTGGCCGGGCAGCCGGTGGAGGTTATCGTTGGCCAGGCGCAGGAGCTGGGGTGCGAGTTGATCATCATGGGGCACCGGCATTTGTCGCGATTGGGGCGGTTGCTGGATCCGTCGATCAGCGCGAAGGTGATTGACCGGGTCGAGGTGCCGGTATTGGTGGGGGTTGCGGGGTAGAGATTGGGGGTGAGCCTGCGAGGGTTCGCCTTGAGTTTTGCAGCGCCCATGAGATCGAGCGCCGCCCGCGCGGCGCTCGATCTCATGGGCGCCAGAAGGGTTGCGGCGAACACTGGGGCAAACACCTCACTCCTCCCCCGGCTTCACCACCACCGTACAGGTCGTCCCCGCCGCCAGCAAAAACCCTTCTGGCACTTCATCAATGTGAATCCGCACAGGCACCCGCTGCGCCAGCCGCACCCAGTTGAAGGTGGGGTTCACGTCAGCAATCAGCTCGCGGCTCTGCGGGTTGTCGCGATCATAAATACCGCGCGCGATGCTCTCCACATGCCCGGTGATGCGCTCGCCGCTCATCATCTGCAACTCGGCCCGATCACCTACCTTTACATGCGGCAGCTTGGTCTCTTCGAAAAAGCCGTAGACCCAGAATGAGTGCTCATCGACCACCGCCATCACCGCCTCACCGGTGCGCGCATAGTCGCCCTTGTGAATGTTCAGGTTGGTCACGTAGCCATCCACCGTGGCCACGATATGCGTGCGCTTGAGGTTCAGCTCGGCCGCCGCCAGCTCGGCCAGGGCCTGTTGATAATCCGCCTGGGCCGAGTTGGCGATGTTGCTGGCGTCGTCGCGGTTTTCCTTGGAGATCACCAGGTTGTCCATGTCGGCCCGGCGCTTGGCGTTGACCTTGCGCATCTCCCAGGTGGCCTTGCGCGAGGCGACCAGGGCCTTGGCCTGGTCGACGGCCAGCTGATAGTGCTCAGGGTCGATCTGGATCAGCAGGTCGCCCTTCTTCACCCGCTGGTTGTCCTTGACCGGCACACCTACCACATAGCCCGGCACGTCGGCGGCGACGTTGATGATGTCGGCACGCACACGGCCGTCGCGGGTCCATGGCGTGGTCATGTAGTGCAGCCACAACTGGCGGCCGATCGCCACGGCAGCCACCAGCACCAGCAGGGTGGCGATCAGGCTGAAGAACTTTTTCATCGAAGGTTTCTCACCAGTAGACAGACAGCGCCAGGGCGCCGAAAAGGCAGACGAACAGGCTCAGGCGCAGCAGCGCCGGGTGCCAGAAGAAGCGGTAGCCGTCATGGCTGGCGATGAAGCGGTCCAGGCCCCAGGCCAGGCCCAGGGCGAACAGGAACATCAGGGTCATGGTGGGCATGTACACGCCATGGAAGGCGATCTCACGGGGCATGATTTCACGGGGCATTGTGCAATCCTTTCGCCGGTGCCAGCGGCGACTGAGGGTCCAGCAGGGAAGAACGGATGAAGTGCAGGTAGCTTTGCGCGCGGCGCAGCACCGAGGTGTCGAAGTGCCGGGCGAACGGCTCATCGGTGGCTTGCACGCGGCTGATGGCATGGTCCACCGCCACCAGGGCGCGCTCGTGGTTGCTGGCGCTGGGCTGCAGGAACAAGCGCGCCAGCGCCCGGCCCATGACGCGAATGGCCTGACGCCACGGCTGGGATTCGGCATACGCCGGATGGATCGGCGCGCGGGCCTGCTCCTTGCGCAGTTCGATGATGGCGTGGCCGACCTCCAGCACGGTGAACATCCAGCCCATCAGCTCGCTCTGCACCTGCGGTTTGCCGGCCGCCAGGCCATAGGCCTGGTGCAGCAGGTCGCGGGTGCGGCTCTCGAAGGCCGAGCCCAGGCCTCGCAAGCGGCCGCTGATGGCGAACAGCACCTGCTCGCGCAGCTCCTGCTCCAGCCGGCTCCACAGCCAGCGGCTGTTGGGCGGCAGGATGATCGCCCCGGCTGCGGCGCAGACGAACATGCCGATGACCATGCCGATGTAATCGTTGATGAAGGTGTAGGGGTCGTAGACGGTCAGGTTGTTCGGCACCGAACCGATGGCGAAAAACACCAGCAAACCGATGCCGTAACCGGCATAGGCAGGCCGCGACGAGAGGAACGCCCCAAGCACGAAGACCGGCGCCAGGACCATGCACAGCAGCGGGAAGCCGTCGATCCAGGGGAATACGAAGAACGTCTCGAAGAAGCCGACAAAGGCCCCGATCGCCGTGCCGCAGGCCATCTGAAACGACATGCGCTTGGGGTTCGGCGAAGCCGCCGACAGGCCCACGGTGACCGTGGCGATCAGCGTCATCATGCCCCCGCTGGGCCAGTCGCTGAGCAACCAGTAGCTGCCCAACAGCAACAGCACCGCCGAAGCGCGCACACCGGCCGCCAGTGACACCAGCCAGCTGGTCTGCGCCACATAGGGCTCGTCCCACTGCTCGCGCTGATGCGTGTGCGCGGCCAGCGAGGCATGGGTCTCGGCATAGCTGTACATCTCGTCGACGAAGCGGTAGAGCAGCTCGAAAGCGGTATGGAAGTCGAGCAGGTCGGACTCGCTGGGGTCGGTCTGCTGGTACTCGGTGCGCAGCCCACGCACCTGGGCTTGCAGGCCCTCTTTATAGGCGGCCAGCTCCAACGTCAGGCGCAGCGCGTCCGAGTCGGTCAAGGCGCGGCCCACGTAGGGTTCAAGCAACGCGACCAAGGTGTTCAGGCCGGGCTCGATGGCGCTGACGATCTGCAATGGGCCACGTGCGCGCAGGCGTTCGAGCAACCGGTGCAGGGCGTTGAAGCGCGTGGTGATGGCCATGAATTCGCTGTTCATGCGCACCAGCCGGCCAGAGCGCCTGCGCATGTGCGGGTCTTCGAAGGCGGTGACGTTACGCAGGCTCTCCAGGCCCACGGCCTCGGCAACGAAGCGCACGTTGCTGGTTTCGAAACGGTCACGCTGGCTGTCGCCACGCAAGGCTTCGACCACCACCCCGGCAAACACGCCGAAGCGCTGGTACAGGGCGTTGCGCATGGCCGCGCTGGCCGACTGCGGCAAAATCGCGGCGCTGACAAAGGTTGAAACGAGAATTCCCAGGGCGATCTCCAGCACCCGCCACACAGCAGCCATGAAGGCCTGGTCGGGGTGTTGCAGTACCGGCAAGCCGATCATCGCTGCGGTGTAGCCGGCCAGCACGAAACCATAGGCACGGAAGGTGCGGTAGCGCATGGCGCCCGCCGAGCACAGGCCGACCCACAGGGCCAGGCTGGGCAGGAACAGCTCGGTGTTCTGCGGGAAGATGGCGATCAGCGCAACCATCATCGCCGAACCTGCCAGGGTGCCGAGCACCCGGTAGAAGCTCTTGGCGAACACGTGCCCGCTTTGCGGCTGCATGACGATGAACACGGTGATCATCGCCGTGCGCGGCTGCGGCAGTTCCAGGCGCATGGCCAGCCACAGGGTGATGAAGGCGGCAGCCAGCACCTTGAAGATGTAGACCCAGGTCACACCATCGGTGCGCGCCCAGGCAAAGAAGCCCCGGCGCCACTCCAGGCTCTGCAGCCAGCGCACGGGCAGACTGGAAGTGCTCATTTGGCGTTATCCGGCTGCTTGTCGAAAACGGCCAGGGTGGCCGGGGTTTTCGGCGCAGCCTGGCGCCCTGGCTGCGGCACGTCCTGGCCCGCTTGCAGGCCGCCACCCAGGGCTGTGACCAGCTCGGCATGGGCGACCAGGCGGGCGGCCTGCACCTGCTGCTGCACCTGCTGCTGACGGAACAGCAAGGTTTGCGCGTTGAGCACATTCAGGTAGTCGGTCAGGCCACGCTGGAAGGCGACCATGGCGATGTCGTAGGTCTTCTGCGCGGCGGCGACCGATTCGGCGGCGAAGTGCGACTGTTCTTTCATCGACTCACGGCGGATCAGCTGGTCGGAAATGTTTTTCAGCGCTCCGATCACGGTCTGGTTGTAACGCGCCACGGCCATGTCGTAGCCCGCCGAAGCGACGCCCAGCTGCGAGCGCAGGCGGCCACCGTCGAAGATCGGCAGGCTGATGGCCGGGCCGACGTTGTAGTTGAACTTGCGCCCGGTGAGAAACTCCAGCGGGCCGCCGCCGGTGGCCATGAAGCCCAGGCTGCCGACCAGGTCGACATTGGGGAAGAAGCCGGCATGCGCCACGTCGATGCCGCGGGCTTGCGCGGCCACCTGCCAACGGCTGGCCACCACGTCCGGGCGCTGGCCCACCAGTTCGGCGGGCAGTGCCGAGGGCAGCTTCAGCGGGTCGCCGAGGGTCAGGCTCGGGCGCTCGATCTGCGCGCCGTCGCCCGGCCCCTTGCCGGCCAAGGCGGCCAGCTGGTTGCGGGTCAGGGCGATGTCTTCGTTGAGGCTGTCGAGGTGGCGATGGGTTTCCGGCAGCGGCGCTTGCGCCTGGCTGACTTCGAAATGGGTACCGATGCCCGCGTCCAGCCGGCGCTTGGCCAGGGCCAGAATCTGCTCTTGCTGCTCGAGCTCGGCCTTGACGATATCGCGCTGGGCAAAATGCAGGCTCAGTTGAATGTAGGCACGCACCACGTTGCTCTGCAGTTCGAGCTGCGCCTGGCGGGCCTCGGCCACGCTCATGTGCGCCTGGTCGACGGCCTGTTCACTGGCATTGCGTTCGCGGCCCCAGAGGTCGAGGGCATAGCTGAAACCGAGGGCGGCGTTGTTGTCCCAGGTATTGGCGCCCGACAGCGCGCCAGGGCCGTAGAACTGGTCCTCAGGCCAATTGTGGCGCTTGAGTGACGCCTGGCCGTTGGCCTGCAGTTTTTCCGCCGACTCGACCACACCGGCCATGGCCTTGGCCTCGCGCACCCGCGCCATGGCCATGGCCAGGTTGGGGCTGCCTTCGACGGCCAGTGCAACCCAGCGGTTCAGCTGCGGGTCGCGGTAGGCCTGCCACCACTGCTGGTCGGGCCAGTGCGCGTCAGTGGCGGCTTCGCGTATCGCCGCGTCGGTCGTCAGGGTGTTGGCGTGCAACGTCTTGCTTTGCGGGGCGATGCCCCAGGTTCCGATACAGCCGCTCAAGGTGAGGCTAAGGGCACAGGCACTGAACACTTGAAGCGTTCTGATGATGCGACGCGGCACAGCTGCGATTTCCCGAGGAAGAGGTGGAGGGGCCGAGCAATTCTAGGGGGCCGCAGGACTGGCGATAAGCGCATATTCCTGCGAATCTTTGTTACCAAACGCGCGATAATCAGCCTTTGGTCGAAGGTAACTTTTAATAACTTCGTCGTTACTTCGTGACACAATTTTGTCCTCTACCTTGAGAGCGACCCATGGACACCCTGCAAAATATGCGTGCTTTCAGTTGCGTAGCCCAACTTGGCAGCTTCACGGCTGCGGCGGCGCAGCTGGATACGACCACCGCGAACGTGTCGCGGGCGGTCTCCAATCTGGAAGCCCATCTGCAAACACGGCTGCTCAACCGCACCACCCGCCGCATCGCGTTGACCGAGGCTGGCAAGCGCTACCTGATGCGCTGCGAACAGATTCTTACCTACGTTGAAGAAGCCGAAGCCGAGGCCAGCGACGCCCATGCCCGCCCGGCCGGGCAGTTGAAGGTTCACTCGATGACGGGGGTCGGCCAGCACTTCGTGGTCGATGCCATCGCCCGCTATCGCGAATCGCACCCGGACGTGACCTTCGACCTGACCATGGCCAACCGCGTGCCGGACCTGCTCGACGAAGGCTACGACGTATCCATTGTGCTGGCCACCGAGCTGCCGGACTCGGGCTTCGTGTCGCAGCGCCTGGGCATCACCTACAGCATCGTCTGCGCCTCGCCCGCCTACATCGCGCGCAACGGCATCGCGCACAAGCCTGCCGACCTGCTCAAGCACGCCTGCCTGCGCATGGTCAGCCCAGTGATTCCGCTGGAAAAGTGGCTGTTCGACGGCCCGGAAGGCCAGGAAATGGTCAACATCAGCACCTCGCCGTTCCAGGTGAACACGGCAGACGCCATGAAAACCGCAATCCGCAGCGGCATGGGGGTGGGCGTGCTGCCGATCTATTCGGCCATCGAGGGCCTGCGTGATGGCAGCCTGGTACGGGTGCTGCCCGAGTACCGGTTGCAGGAGCTGAACCTGTACGCCATCTACCCGTCGCGCCAGTACCTGGATGCCAAGATCAAGACCTGGGTCGAGTACCTGCGCAACTCGCTGCCGGAAATTCTTGCAGCCCATGAGGCAGACCTGAAAACCCATCAGGTGCTGATCGCCAACTGAAAGCAGCTGCAAGCCATAAGCTTCAAGCCGCAAGAAAAAGCAGATCGTCGCAAGCGCGGCTTTTTCTTGTGGCTTGAAGCTTGTAGCTTGTAGCTTTTCTTGTGGAAGTTGCCCGATGAAAAAGACCGTCCTGGCCTTCAGCCGTATCACCCCGGCCATGGCCGAGCGCCTGCAGCAAGACTTCAACGTAATCCTGCCGAACCCCAAGCTCGGCGACATCAGCGCCCAGTTCAACGAAGCCCTGCCCGAGGCCCACGGGCTGATCGGCGTCGGCCGCAAGCTTGGCCGTGCGCAGCTTGAGGGCGCGGCCAAGCTTGAGGTGGTGTCCAGCGTCTCGGTCGGCTACGACAACTATGACGTCGACTACTTCAACGAACGCGGCATCGCCCTGACCAACACCCCCGACGTGCTGACCGAAAGCACCGCGGACCTCGGCTTCTCGCTGATCATGGGCTGCGCCCGGCGCACGGCCGAGCTCGATGCCTGGACCAAGGCCGGCCAGTGGCAGGCCACCGTCGGCCCGGCCCACTTCGGCAGCGATGTGCATGGCAAAACCTTGGGTATCGTCGGCATGGGCAACATCGGCGCCGCCATTGCCCGTCGCGGGCGGTTCGGTTTCAACATGCCGGTGATCTATGCCGGCAACAGCCGCAAGACCGCGCTGGAGCAAGAGCTGGGTGCGCAGTTGCGCAGCCTGGAACAACTGCTGGCCGAAGCCGATTTCGTCTGCATCGTGGTGCCGTTGTCCGAGGCAACCCGCAAGCTGATCGGGGCCCGTGAGCTGAAGCTGATGAAGCCAAGTGCCTTCCTGATCAACATTGCCCGCGGCCCGGTGGTCGATGAAGCGGCGCTGGTCGAGGCACTACAAAACGGCACTATTCGCGGCGCCGGCCTGGATGTGTACGAAAAAGAGCCGCTGAGCGAGTCGCCGCTGTTCAAGCTGCCCAATGCCCTGACCCTGCCGCACATCGGATCGGCCACCGCCGAAACCCGTGAGGCCATGGCCAACCGGGCAATGGACAACCTGCGTGCGGCGCTGCTGGGCGAGCGGCCGCGCGACCTGGTTAACCCGCAGGTGTGGAAGGGCTGAGGTTTCCACCTAGCGTGCCAACACGGCAGCTGGCTTGAGCGAAGGCTTGCGAAACACCAGCACGTTACCCGCCATTACCGCGACGAGCCCCAGCAACGCTGGGGCCGTCCATTGGTACCCTTCGGCAAACGCCGACACGTTCAACGCCACCAACGGGAACAGCACCGTGCAATAGGCTGCCCGCTCCGGCCCCATGCGCCCGACCAGGGTCAGGTAGGCGGTGAAGCCGATCACCGAACCCGGGATTACCAGGTACATCAACGAGCCGATGTAGCGGGTGTTCCATTCCATGGCGAAAGGGATGCCGTTGAACAGGCAATACACGGTCAGCATCGCCGCGCCATAGACCATGCCCCAGGCATTGGTGGTCATGGGTTTGAGCCCGGCCTTCTGCTGCATGCTCGACAGCATGTTGCCAGCCGAGAAGCACAGCGTGCCGAGCAGCGCCAGGCCGAGGCCGTACAAGGTTTCACGACTGGCCGCATGGTGGCCGAGTTCGGGCCAGAACAGCAGGCCCAGGCCCAGCAGCCCCAAAGCGCCGCCGCCCAGCACATTGGCGGCGATCTTCTGGCCGAAGAACACCCGCGCATTGAGTGCGTTCCACAAGGTCGCGGTAGAGAACACCACGGCGATCAGGCCGCTGGCGATCCACTGGCTGGCGGTGAGAAAGCACATGAAGTTGACGCAGAACAGGCACAAGCCCTGCGCCAGGCAAATGAGGTGGCCGCGGCGGCTCATCGGTTGCAGGCGGCGGGTGAGCAGCAGGATGGCGAACAGGATCAGCCCGGCCAAGGCGAAGCGGTAGACGATCGATACGGGGATGGCGACCACGCCCAGTTGCAGTTTCAGGGCGATCCACGTGGTGCCCCAGATCAGGACGGTGAGCAAGTACAGGGACAGGTTCATGGCGGTGGTTCCTTGGGCCTTTCGAGATCGGTGCCCGGCGCTTCGCGGGGCAAGCCCGCTCCCACTGGTACCGCCCAGCCTCGAAACCTGCGGCGCATCCGTGGGAGCGGGCTTGCCCCGCGAATCGAGGGCGCAACCCTCGCCGAGGCCCTCAGTGTTCGCCCTGCTGGCCCCTTCGCGCTTGCACAAACTTGCGCTTTTGTACTGCAGCTAGCTGCCTGCGCGGCCAACTCGCAGTACGATGGCGCTCAGAGGAATCGCCCATGACCCCACTGTCCCAGTTGCAAGTGTTCAACGCCATGCACGCCTCGCCCCATGCCCGTCTGGAGCTGAGCGCGCACCTGGGAGACGGCCTGGCTGCGGCACTGTGGCGAAACCGCGACGATGCCCGCGACTACCAGGCGCCAAGCCATCACACACTGTCGTGCTACATCGCCGATGGCACCGGCACGTTTCGCCGCCAGCGCCCGGCCGACAAGGGCGCGCCGAACAAGCTGTGCGTCATGCCGGCCGGCCACGAGTCGAACTGGGTGGTCAATGGCGAGATCCGCCTGGCCCACCTGTACATCAGCGAGGCACAGTTCGCCCTCGGCTGTGTGCGCCTGCTGGACCGCGAACCGCGCGAGATGCAGTTGCAGGAGGCGACGTTTCTCGACGACCCGCAGCAGGCGCTGCGCTTTCACCAATTAATCAGCCTGGACTGGGATGAACCCGGCGAGCGCTTGCTGGCCAGCAGCCTGGCGCACGAGATCGTCGACCACGCGGTGCTCAGCCAGGTTGGGCTACGTGAGGGCTTGCGGTTGAAAGGTGGGCTGGCGCCGAGCCTGCGTCGACAGTTGGTCGAATACATCGAGGCGCACCTGGACCAGCCCATCACCCTCGGCGAGCTGGCGGTGCGCTGCAATTTGTCCGAGTACCACTTTGCGCGGATGTTCCGCAGCAGTTTCGGCTTGCCGCCGCACCAGTACCTGCTGGCTCGGCGGCTGCATCGGGCTTGCCAGTTGCTGCGCCTGGGCCAGTTGCCACTGGGCGAGGTTGCGTTGCTGTGCGGGTTTGCCAGTGCCAGCCATTTCAGCAACCGGTTTCGTCAGGCACTCGGGGCGACACCCGGCGCCTATCGTGCAGCCTTCACCCTTTGATGGGGCCGCTGCGCAGCCCTTCAGAATTCCAAGGTGCTGGAAAGGCTCACCTGCCGCGCATCCCCCACCGCCACGAAGTACTGGTTCACCGCCGAGCTGTAGTACACCTTGTCGAACAGGTTCTTCACATTCAGTTGCAGGCGCACGTTGTGTTCGTCGAGCTTGGTCTCATACGTGGCAAAGGCATCGGCCACGGTATAGCTCGGCAGGTCGAAGGTGTTGGTCGCATTCCCCGCACGCTCGCCAACATAACGGGCCCCGGCACCCAAGCGCAGGCGGTCAGCGCCGAACAGGCTGCCAAAGTCATACACCGCCGACAACGAGCCGCTGTGCCTGGCCACGTTCTGCAGGCGGTTGCCTTCAAGGTCAGGGTCTTTGGTCACCTTGGCATCGGTAAAGGCATAGCTGCCGATCAGGCTCCAGCGTTCGCTGAGCTGCCCGGTCAGGTCCAGCTCGACACCGCGTGAATTGACCTCACCGGCATTGCTGTAGACCGTCTCGCCGGTGCCGCTGTCGAAATTGGCCACCAGCACGTTGCGCTTGGTGATGTCGAACAGCGCCAGGGTACCGGTCAGGCTGCCCGGCATGTCGAGCTTGGCGCCCAGCTCCCACGACTTGCCCTCCTCCGGCGCCACCGAGGCGTCCAGCACCACGCCGCCGGTCAGCGGCGCAATGCTGGAGTTGGGCTTGAACGACTCGCTGTAACTGCCATAGAACGACAGCTGGTCATCGACCTTGTAGACGATGCCGGCATGCGGCACCCAGGCCTGGCCGCTGGTGTCGGTATTGGCCTTGAACGGGCGGCCGCGCCCGGCGTACTGGTCGAACTGCTGGAAGCGCGCGCCGGCCACCACAATCCAGTGGTCGTCCAGGTGCACCGCGTCCTGCATGAACAGGGCATCGGTGCGCAGTTTGTCGGTCTGGTCGCTGTCGCTGGCGCGCACGCTGCTGCCCTCCACTTCCTGGCCATACACCGGGTTCACATAGCTGAAGCTGGACTGCGCGGTCTGGCGAATCAGGTCGCCACGAAACACCTTGCGGTCTTCGTGATCGATACCGAGCAGCAGGTCATGCTGCAGGCCGCCCAGCTCGACGTTGCCCGCCAGGCTGACGGTGGCGAACTGGTCGCGGCTCATGGCGTTGTGGGTGCCATCGATGCTGCGCGTCAGCGTGCCCTTGGCCTCGTTTACACCGGTCACACGGACCTGGCTGGCATCGTAGGTTTCGCGGTTGAAGCTGTAGCCGAAGTGCAGCTTCCAGTCATCGGCCAGTTGATGGTCGACCTCCAGGCGGTACAGGTCGGAGCGCCCTTGCATGTCGTTGAACGGCTCGTCCAGGCGACGCGTGGCCGGTATGTCCAACGGGTGGCCGTTGCTGCCAAATGCCGTGCCGCGGTCGAACGGGTAGCGAAACTCGCGGTGCTCGTAGGCCAGCACCACCTGGGTGTCCTCGCCCAGCCAGGCCAGCGACGGCGCCACCAGCGATTCACGGTGCACGCCGAAGTTGCGCCAGTAATCTTCATCCTCATGATCGACGATCAGCCGGTAGGCGAACGGGCTGTCGCCCAGTGCCCCGGTGCTGTCGAAGCCGCCGCCGCTGCCGTTCTTGCCGCTGCCATAGGTCGAGCCGCGCACGGTCAGGGCGTTGTACTGCTGCAGTTGCGGGCGCTTGCTGACCACGTTGATGACCCCGCCCGGGTCCTGGATGCCATACAGCAACGAGGCCGGCCCCTTGAGCACCTCGACCCGCTCGGTATTGGCGTTGAGGCTGCGGCCCTGCACGATGGGCATGCCGTCACGCATGATCGAACCGTCGCGGTTGTCACCGAAGCCGCGCTTCATCACGGTGTCGGAGGTGCCGCCGAAGTTATTGCCCTGGGTAATGCCGCTGACATGGGTCAAGGCGTCATCGAGGTTACGTGGGGCCTGGTCACGGATGACCTGGGCCGGGACTACGTTGATCGCCTGGGGGATGTCCTGGTTCGGGCCTTGGCCACGCATGATCGAGGCACTGGCCGGGGGCTGGTAGCTGTAAGCGTCCATTTGCGAGGTCACAGTGGTGGCCTGCAGGTTCAGTGCCCCATCGGTGCCCACGGCTTCAAGGGTCAGGGTGCGCGCATCGACGCGGCGCCAGGCCAGGCCGGAGGTGCCCAGCAATTGCTGCAGCGCCTGCTCGGCGCTGAACGTACCGTTGAGGGCGGGTGCTTGCACGCCTGGAAGCTCGAGGGTGTAGACCACGCTCTGGCCGGTGGCACGGCTGAAAGCATTGAGCGCCGGGGCCAGGGGCTGGCTCGGTTGGGCGAAGGTGTACGCCTGCATCTGCTCGGCGGCCCTGGCCAGCGGTGCGATGGCGATGACCGGGAACACTGCAAGACCGAGCCAGAGGGGGACGCAACGCGGGGTGAACTTCATGGACGCTGACCTGTAAGTGGGTATTGACTGCGAATGAATCGCACTTCCACTCATTACACGGATGCCACGCCCTGTTACCTCATCCGTTATCTGAAAAATTTTTGCGCGACCGGTGCCTAGCGGACAAGGGTCAAACGCCCCAATACGGTCTGCCGCGAAAAGCCCATCACCTTGCCGAGCGAGTCGAGCGCCGCCAAAGGCTCCTGCACCGGGAAACTGCCACTGACCTTGCGCTGCCCCAACGCTCCATCAAGCAACAGGATGCGCCCCGGGTAATAGCGCCCAAGGTCTTCGACCACCTGCGCCAGCGGCACCTGATAGTAATTCAGCCAGCCCTGGCGCCAAGCCAGGCGGCTCTCGCTGTCCACGCTCTGGGTGCTGCCCGCCCGGCCGCCAACGTAGGCCAGTTGCTGATTGGCCGTCAGTTCTCGGGCAACCTCGCCTTGCACCGGCGTCACCGCCACACGCCCACTGCGCACCGTGACTTGCGCGCCATCACCGTGCTCACGCACCTCGAACTGGGTGCCCAGCACCCGCACCTCGCCGCCCGCGGCGGCTACCAGAAACGGCTCACCCGTGTGGGTGACCTGAAAGAACGCCGCCCCGCGCAGCAGCCGTACTCGCCGCTCGCCGTGCGCAAAGTCGACCGAAATGGCGCTGCCCGCGTCCAGTGTCACTTGCGATTTGTCGGCCAGGGTCAGCTGGCGGACGTGCCCTGTGCTGCTGTAGTCGGCCTGCAGGTCCTGCAACCAGAAGCCGGGGTGCCAACCGCCCACAACGCCGACCGCCAGCACCAGGCAGGCTGCCGCCGCCAAGGCGGAGACACGTTGCCGCCAACGGCCTTGGGCAGGTGGCCGGGCGATGGCATCCAGGTACTGCTGCAGGCCTTCGCGCTCTTCATCGGCCAACCGCGCCGCCGGCACCGCGCTCATCTGCCACAGCGCCTTGGCCTGGGCATAGGCTTCGCGATGCCCCGGGTCGGCCAGTAACCAACGTTTGAACGCTGCGCCCTGGGCTTGCTCAGGCTGCTCGTTGATGCGGATCAGCCACTGCAGGGCGGCTTGTGACTGCGCGGCAGTGATCGAATTCGGACGGCTCATCGACGGGCGCTCCCTGGCCTGCGCATGGTGGACGCGGGCTCGGCGATACTCGCCTTGCACGCTTCGAGGGCGCGCATCATATGCTTTTCCACAGCGCTCTGGGACAGTTGCATGGCCGTGGCAATCTCGCTGTACGTGCAGCCGTGGATGCGGTTGAGCAGAAAGATCTGACGCGTACGCGCGGGCAAGGCACGCAATGCGGCTTCGATGCGTTGCAGGTCGTGATCGACCTCCAAGGCTTGCTCAGGCTCCGCGGCGCTGGCTTGCTCATCCACGGCGTGGGTGGCTTCTGCCACGCGCTCGCGGCTGCTTTCACTGCGCAAGTGGTCGATGGCGAGGTTGCCGGCACAGCGCAGCAGGTAGGTGTCCAGTGCCTCGACCTTGACCTCGGGGCGGCGCCAGAAACGCAGGAACAACTCCTGCACCAGGTCCGATGCCGTGGCCCGGCAGCCGACGCGGCGGTTGACCAACGCTTCCATGCGCGCCCGCTGCGCCAGGAACACCTGAACGAAACGCGCACGCCCGCTGGCGCTGTCGGCGTCAGGTTCGCGCATGTCTTGCGGCTGGCTCAAGCGGTCACCCCGCCAGCACAGCCAGCAGCGGGCCCAGCACCAGGCTGGCGGCGGCCAGGCCCAGCAACAGACGTGGCTGGTACGGCAGGACGAACACCCAGAGGGTCACCCCCGCCATCAACACCGCGATCCACTCCACCAGGCCATGGCCCCAGCCCCGCAGGTGCACGCTGAGTACCAGCGACAGCATCAGCAGCAGCCAGCCAGCGACGCGCAGCAAGCGCACCTGTTGCGGGCGCGGCTTGCACCCAAGCAGGTCGCTGAAGTGTTTTTCCATGGCCAGGCACAGGGCAGCGAAGCCTGCGAAGCCGATCAGCGCAATACCTAGCATCAGCCTACCTCGACCACGTCAGCAGTCGGTTTTTTTGCCGCGCGCGAGGCGCGCTTGGCCACAGGTTTGGGGGCGCGCAGCATCTTGCTGGCCGCCCAGGCCAGGAACAGGCCGACGGCCAATGCCGTGAGATCGAACCCGGCCATGGCCCAGTCGCCAACCTGCAGCGAATGATCCAGGCCCTGGCCGGTGGTCAGGCCATTGACCAGTGGTAGCAAGGCGAACGCCAGCGCGCCCAGCGCCAGTTGCTCACCCCAGGCGCGACGCCCGGGACGCAACACGGCATGCACCAGCGACAGCAGCCAGGCCAGGAAGAAGGCGTTGACCTCCCAGTCGGCGCGGCCTTCCAACGCCACAGGAACCAGCCGGTTGGCCCAGAAGAACCCCGCCACCGCCAGCAGCAGGCCGCTCATGCTGGCAATGTTGAGCACCTCGACCAGGCGCAACTCGCTTGGCATGTGCTCGCTCTTGGCATGCTTGAGCTGACGCTTGCCCAGCCACATCACCAGGCCTGTGCCGATCACCGCCGTGCCGGCCACACCGAACACGAAGTACAGCCAGCGCAGCCAGGGACCCGCGAAATTGCCCATGTGCAGGCCGGCGAAGCTGAAGGCCGTCGCCATCGCGCCGCTCTCCGGCGCACCTTGGCTCAGCAGCGCGCCGTTGGTGCCGTCGAAGGTCCACTTGGCGCTGCGCTTGTAGGCGATGTTGTCGGCGGAGGCCTGGGTGAAGGTGACCTGGGCATTGCTGTCGCCGGGGTTGTGCAGCTGGATGTAGCCGATACGCGCACCTGGCACTTGTTCCTGAACCTTGGCGTACAGCGTCGGCAACGGCACCAGCGGCGTCGCGACGTTGGCCGCCTTGGGTGGATCGTCACGGCCGAACAGCTCGTTGAAGTAATCGCCGGTGTTGCCGCTGTAGCTGGCCAGAATGCCGGCAGGCATCACCATGTACATGAACAGCACCAGGCTGCTGTAGCTGATCATCAGGTGGAACGGCAGCACCAGCACACCGATTGCGTTGTGCCCGTCCAGCCACGAGCGCTGGCCCTTGCCAGGGCGGAAGGTGAAGAACTCCTTGAAGATCTTCTTGTGGGTGATGATCCCGGTGACCAGGCCTACCAGCATGATGAAGGCACAGAAGGTCGACAGCCAACGGCCAAACGGATACGGCATCTCGAGCTGGAAGTGGAAACGGTAGAAGAACTCGCCGCCGCGGCTGTCGCGGGCCTCGACCGGCTGGCCGGTCTGCGCGTCGAGGCTTTTGCTGACAAAGCCGCGCCGCCCGGCCTCGGGGTCACGCCAGCTCACGCTCAGCGCAGCCTCGCGGGCATTAGGCAAACGGATCATCCAACTGCCGGCGTGCGCGGCATTGGCCTCCAGGTAGCGCTGGGCCAGGCCTAGGCTGTTGACCGGGTCGAGCGCATGGCGGCGCACTTCGGGCTGGGACCAGTGGTTGATCTCTTCCTTGAAGTAGGACAGCGTGCCGGTGAGGAAGATGGCAAACAGCAGCCAGCCGAAGATCAGGCCGGTCCAGGTGTGCAGCCAGGCCATGGCCTGGCGGAAGCCTTCTTTCATGGGGTTTTCATCCAGTAGGCAATCCCGCTGGCCATGGCCATCAGCAGGCTGGGCAACAGCACGCCCAGCCAGGCACGCCAGGCGCTGCGGCAAGCAAAGCACCAGATGAAGGCCAGCAGGTAGAAGACGAACGACAGCAGCAAGCCGATGAGCGTCGCGTCTACCCGTGACAGGGGCGCCAGCAACGCGATGCAGACACTGGCCATGGACGCCAGCAGATAACCGCCCAACAACGCGGCCAGGCAACGTGAAGCCACGGCCAGGCGGTAGCTGAGTGGGAGGCCGGCGGCTTTGCTCTTCATGGCGGAGGTCCGGGCATTTTCGGGGCTGCAATAGTAATGATTTCAATTCTCATAAGCAAAGCATTGCCTGTTGCGCAGGAGGTTGCGCGGCCCTCAACGTGCATTTGCAACAAGAAATTTATTTTCAAAAAGGGCTTGAAATCATGCCTCGGTTGCCTGACCTTAGAGTCAAGAGGCGCAGAAATTCCAAGGGTCTCAAGGGCCTAGGCACGCCTCCATGCGAGCAAGCTGAATAAGGATTGAATCATGCAAATCCAGGTCAACAGCAGCAACCATATCGAAGGTAACGCCCGGCTCGACGAGTGGGTCCGCAGTACGCTGGAAAGCTCACTCGAACGTTACGAGGACGACCTCACCCGCATCGAGGTCCACCTGCGCGACGAGAACGGCGCCAAGCCCGGACCGCATGACAAACGTTGCCAAATGGAGGCTCGCCCGAAAGGCCACCAGCCGATTTCCGTGACCCACACCGCCACCTCGCTGGACCAGGCGGTCGATGGTGCCGCCACCAAGCTCAACCATGCGCTGGAACACTTCTACGGCAAGCTGCGCAGCAAGCGCGGTGTGCTGGAACTGAGTGACCCAGACGCCTGATGGTTACAACAAAACGCCCGGCCTAGAGCCGGGCGTTTTCGTTTCTGCCGATCAACGGCGCTGAACCAACGAGGTTTTTGTCCGGTCAACCTGTGCAATCCATTTGCTGCAGAAGCATGACCATGAACAACCCATTCGAACTCATCAGCGCCGCCTTCGCCCCCGAGTACCGGGTCAACCTGAGCATCGCCAACCTCGATGGCAGCATCATGCTGACCCTGTCCGACGACGCCGGCGTGGTCGCCAAGCGCCTGATCAGCCAGGCCCAGCGCAACGACCCGGTGCGCCTGCAGCGGGTCATCGACAGCATCCGCCTGGGCCTGGCCATAGAACTCGGCCAGAACCCCATGCAGGTGCTTGCCGCGCTGACCCGTGATGCGCAACACGCGCCGCGTCACTTCGTGGCCAACTAGGGTTTGGCCAGGGGTTTTACTTGCCCTCCTCCACTTCCTTGCCGTTGGCATCCAGCACCTTGGTCGAGGGATAGCGGTACGAGGCGTAGCGCACCACCAGGATCGAGAACGCCAGCAGCAGGATGCCACCGCACAGGTACAGCAGGCCCTCATCCGGCGCCTTGTGATGCGAGACATCGCCGATCAGCAGGCGCGTTAGCGCAGTGATCGCCACGTACAGCAGGAAGCGGATGGGCATGTGGTTGGTCTTGAAGTAGATCCCCACCATCGCCCCCAGCTCCAGGTAGATGAACAGCAGCAAGATGTCATCGACACTGACCCCGCCCTTGCCGAGCATGTCCAGAAACGTCACCACCGCCGCGTAGGCAGTGATGGCACCAATGCCGAACAGCGCCAGATAATGGAATGCCTCGACGCACAGGTTGCCCAGTGAGTCGGCCGAGCCGTGCAGGCCCTTGCGCAGCTTTTCAGCCCATTTGATGTTCACGATTGTCCCATTCCCCGATACGCCATGAAGGATGATGCGCCACCTCTGTGACGCTTGTGCCTTGCAGTTAAAGGGCCAGGCCCCCCGCTTTGGAAGGCGACCGATTGCCGCAAGGCACCTGTGGGCTACGCTTTTGCGCAAGATTCTGGTTGCGCAACGATGCCCGATGCCATTACTGTATATAGATACAGTAAAACGCAACCCAACCAGCAAAAAGGCATAGAGGTGATGAATGGCCGTCGAAGTGGTGTACCGCAGCAGCCGCGACCCGGAGCGCTTGTTCATGGATAAGGCCGAAGCAGATCGTCACGACAAGATGCTCGAACTGGCCGAGCGCCTGGCCGAAGTGCTGCACAAGGCAGTGCCATCGCTGACCGAGCAGCAGGTCGAAGAAGCCGGTATCTACATGGCCAAGAACCGCGATGTGTTCGCCCGGGCGTTCAAGAGCCAGCCAGACGCTTTGGCCGAGCTGCTCGATGGCCAAGCAGCCGAATAGTATCGCGCGGCATTTGGGGGAGCAGGTTTAACCGCTCCCACAGGCAACAACGCCGCACTCAACCGTAGAGCAACCGCTCCGCCAGCATCTGTGCCACCCGCGCCGGCGAACGTTTCTCCGCCTGGGCATGGCCAAACACTTCGGTCAGCCGCGTGGGAATACGCGCCAGGTGCGCTGTGATGGTGCTCAGGTCCTCACCCCGATGGGTCAATGCCACATAGATCAGCCCACCGGCATTGATGACATAGTCAGGCGCATACAAGATGCCGCGCGACTCCAACTGGTCGGCCACCTGCAGGGTAGTCAGCTGATTGTTCGCCGCCCCCGCCACCGCCGCGCAACGCAGTTGCATCACGCTCTGCCCGTTGAGCACCGGCCCCACGCCACAAGGGGCGAAGATATCGCAGGGGGTGCTGATCAAGGCATCGTTGGTCACCGGGTGCGCATTGAACTGCTCGACCGCCAGTCGCACACGTCCAGGGTCCAGGTCACTCACCAGCAGCTCCGCACCCGCCGCGTGCAACTGCTCGGCCAAGGCATAGCCAACGTTGCCCAAGCCTTGCACCGCAACGCGCAAGCCTTCCAGGTTGTAGCTGCCCAGGCGGGCATAGGACGTGGCGCGAATACCCGCGAACACCCCCATGGCGGCATGCGGTGAAGGGTCACCCGAGGCTGTGGTGCTGGTCACATGCGGCGTACTCTGGGCGATGCAGTCCATGTCCACGGTTGAGGTACCGCTGTCTACGGCGGTAATGAAACGCCCCTGCAGGGTGTCGACGAAACGGCCGAACGCCTCGAACAGCGCTGCGCGGTTTTCGACATGGGGGTTGCGCATGATCACCGCCTTGCCCCCCCCCAGCGGCAACCCCGCCAGCGCGGCCTTGTAGCTCATGCCCTGGGCCAGGCGGATCGCGTCGGTCATGGCGCTCTCGTCATCGGCGTAAGGCAGGTAGCGACACCCGCCCATGGCGGGGCCCAGTTGCTCGCTGTGGATAACCACCACGGCCTTGAGCCCCGTGGGCGGGTCGATGAACAAGTGCAACGATTGGGTACGGGTACTTTGCATGAGTGCGAACATCGGCGGGCTCCCCAACGAGGTGCTCCTAGCAGTATAGGCACGCCCGCGAGGGTAGAGCCTTGGTCAGACCACTGGACGAAACAGCGCGCCACGGCTAATAGTTAAACGTGTGTGGAGATCCCCCCATGAAGCCACGTCAAGCCTGCCTGGCCTGCCTGGAACGCGAGCCTGTCGCCCTGCTGGAAGCCGCATTGTGGATTGCCGCCGAGCACGACGCTGCTGTCGAGCCCGCGCACAGCCTCGCCCTGCTGCACGACCTGCACCGCGAGATCAACGCCAACCTGCCGATGCTGCCCCTGTGCGAACTGGCCCAGCCGCTGCTGCGCCAACTCAATGCATTGGGTTTTCAGCAAGACGAATATCACCCATTGCGGCCCCAAGCGGCGTTGCTGAACAACGTCTTGCAACGCCGCCGTGGCCAACCGTTGACCCTGGCCATTCTGGCGCTGGAGCTGGCGGGGCGCCTGTCCATCCCGCTGGAAGGCGTGGGCTTCCCCGGCCACTTCCTGCTGCGCGTGCCCGGCGCCGACCACCTGCTTGACCCCTGCGGTGGCAGGCGCCTGTACCCAAGCGATTGCCGTGACCTGCTTGCCCGCCAGTTCGGCCCGCACGTGCCGCTGAACGCAGAGCACATGCGCACGGCCAGCCCACGGCAGATGCTGCAACGCCTGTCACGCAACCTGCGCCAGTTGCACATCAGCAACGACAACCACCTGGCCGCGCTGATCGATGCCGAGCGGGTCATGCAACTAGGCCCGGTGCAAGTCAGCGACTACACCACCCGCGCTTCGCTGTACCAGTCCCTGGATTGCCCGCAGGCCGAGCGCTTCGACCTGGAGCATGCCCTGCTACTGACGGACGACCCGGTGCAACGCCTGAAGCTGTCCGAACGTATCGGCAAACTCCCGGCGCCGACCCATTCCATTCACTGAACCGGGGTATCGGACTGCTGCGAGGGGTGCGCCTTGGCGAACGCCGGGTGCTGGGCAGCCAGTGCCGCAACGCAACGCAGCCGCGGGTAGCCGCTGAGGTCAATGTTGAAGCGCTCGGCAGCGTACAGCTGCGGCAGGAGGTAGACATCCGCCAACCCCGGCTCAGCGCCAAAGCAGAAGCCGTGCTCGCCGATCAGTTGCTCGACCGCCGACAGCCCTTGGCTGATCCAGTGCGCGATCCACTGGTTGACCTGAGCCTCGTCCTGGCCGGCCTGGCGCAGCAGGTTGAGCACGCTGACGTTGTGCAGCGGGTGAATGTCGCAACCGATGATCGCCGCCACGCCGCGCACCTTGGCCCGCGCTTCGGCCGTGTCCGGCAGCAGCGCAGGCTGTGGATAAACCTCTTCCAGGTATTCGATGATCGCCGGTGACTGCACCAACAGCGCACCGCTGTCGGTGCGCAGGGCCGGCACTCGGCCCTGCGGGTTCACCGCGACATAGCCCGCATCGCGCTGCTCGCCCTTGAGCAGGTTGACCGGCAGTGACTGGTAATCCAGCCCCTTGAGCGCCAGCGCGATGCGTACCCGATAGGACGAGGTGGAACGGTAGTAGGTGTACAGCTCCATACCCCTGCCCCCTCAGTTGGCCGCGATGACAGTGCCGCGGCATTCGCCGAAACCAATGCTGGCCACGCCATCACGCGTGCACCGGGCGCGCAGGATGATCTCGTCGCCGTCTTCGAGGAACTTGCGCACCTCGCCGCTGGCCAGTTCCACCGGCAGCTTGCCGCCCTCGGTGATCTCCAGCAGGCTGCCAAAGGAGCCCGGCGTTGCGCCCGACAGCGTGCCCGACCCGAACAGGTCGCCCGGTTGCAGCTGGCAACCGTTGACGCTGTGGTGGGCCACCATCTGCGCCACGGTCCAGTACATGCTGCGGGTGTTGCTCAGGGTCAGGCGGTGAGCGGCAAGGCCTTGCTCGCGCATGCGCTCGGTGAGCAGCAGCACTTCAAGCTCGATATCAAATGCGCCATTAGCCTGGTCACGCGCGTCCATCAGGTAGGACAACGGCTGCGGATCGCCTTGCGGGCGCGCCGGTTGTGCCGTGCGGAACGGCTCGAGGGCTTCGGCGGTCACCACCCAGGGCGAAACGCTGGTAATGAAACTCTTGGACAGGAACGGCCCCAGTGGCTGGTATTCCCAGGCCTGGATATCACGCGCCGACCAGTCGTTGAGCAGGCAGAAGCCGGCCACATGCTCGGCGGCATCACCCACCGGGATCGACTGGCCCATGTCGTTGCCCTGGCCGATCCAGATACCCAGCTCCAGCTCGTAGTCCAGGCGTGCGCAGGGGCCGAAGCTCGGCTCGCTGTGCCCGGCCGGCAAGGTCTGGCCTTTGGGGCGGCGCACATCGGTACCGGACGGACGGATGGTCGACGCACGGCCGTGATAACCGATTGGCACGTGCTTGTAGTTGGGCAGCAGCGGGTTGTCCGGGCGGAACAGCTTGCCCACGTTTTTGGCGTGTTCGATGCCGACATAGAAATCGGTGTAGTCGCCGATGCGGGCCGGTACATGCAGTTGGCAATCAGCGGCCGGGTACAGCGCGGCGTTGAGCGCCGACTGGTGTTCGCTGTGTTCGCCGAGCAGTACCAGCAAGCGCTCGCGCAGGGCCACACGGGCGCCACGGCCGAGGGCAAAGAAGGCGTTCAGCGCACCGCCGCGGGTGGCTTCTGCCGCCGCCTTGGCTTCACCTTCGAACAGCCCCGCGGCAAGTACTGCCTCGAGGTCAAGAATGGCATCGCCGATGGCCACGCCGCAGCGCAGCGCTTCACCCGGCCGACTGAAGATGCCCAACGGCAGGTTCTGCAGCGGGAAATCGCTGTGCCCGTTGGCATGCTCGACCCAGCTACGGGTAATGGCGGTCTGGTTCATGGGTTATCTCCGGTTCGGGTTGAAGGTGCTCGGCAAGGTGGCCCAGCAACTATCGTAGTCGGCCTGCAATTGCGGGCATTCGAGTGCATGGCGGCTCGGACGCAGCACTTGGCTGGTCTCGAACATGAAGGCCATGGTGTTGTCGATCTTGTGCGGCGCAAGGTCGGCGGCGATGGCCTTGTCGCAGGTATCGGCGTCCGGGCCGTGGGCGCTCATGACCCCGTGCAGCGAGGCGCCGCCAGGCAGGAAGCCCTCGGCCTTGGCATCGTAGGCACCCTGGATCAGGCCCATGAACTCGTTCATCAGGTTGCGGTGGAACCAGGGTGGACGGAAGGTGTTCTCGGCCACCATCCAGCGCGGCGGGAAGATCACGAAGTCCATGTTGGCAAGGCCATGCACGCTGGTGGGCGAGGTCAGCACCGTGAAGATGGACGGGTCGGGGTGGTCGAAGCTGACCGTGCCAATGGTGTTGAAGCGGCGCAGGTCGTATTTGTAGGGCACGTTGCTGCCGTGCCAGGCGACCACGTCCAGCGGCGAATGCTGCAGCTCGCAGGCCCAGTGTTCGCCAAGAAACTTCTGCACCAGTTGCACGGGGCCTTCGGCCTCTTCGTAGTGCGCCACCGGGGTGAGGAAGTCACGCGGGTTGGCCAGGCCATTGCTGCCGATCGGCCCGAGGTCCGGTATACGCAGCGGCGCGCCATGGTTTTCGGCAAGGTAGCCACGAGCCTGGCCATCGAGCAGTTCGATGCGAAACTTCATACCCCGCGGGATCACCGCGATTTCCAAAGGCTCGACGTCCATGATCCCAAGCTCGGTGGCGATCCGCAGGCGGCCCTGTTCCGGCACCAGCAGCAGTTCGCCGTCGGCATTGAAGAACACGCGCTCCATGGAGCGGTTGGCGCTGTAGATGTAAATGCTCACACCCGCCGGCTTGTCCGCTGGCGCATTGGCCACCATCGGCACCCAGCCTTCGATGAAGTCGGTGGGTTCGGCCGGGATCGGTTGCGGGTTCCAGCGCAGGCGGTTGGGCGTGACCGCACCCAGCGGCCCAGCCAGTGGCTGGCGCGCCAGGCGTTCGAAACGGGGGTGCAATGCAGACGGGCGGATGCGATACAGCCAGGTGCGACGCAACTCACTGCGGCTCATGGTGAAGGCCGTGCCCGAAAGCAGTTCGGCATACAACCCATAGGGGGCTTTTTGCGGCGAGTTCTGCCCGACCGGCAAGGCGCCAGGCAGTGCTTCGCTGGCAAACTCGTTGCCGAAGCCGCTCAGGTAGTGAAGGTCGGGGGACGTGTCGCGGTTCATCGATGCCTCCGGGCTCTGGCAGAGCCGTTGCTGGCAGCTGGCTGCTGACCTGGCCCGGCGGTTTCCGGGGTCAGGCACTGGGGTGGCAGCACGTCTGCATTGTTTTTATCGTAATCAGATTACGAATAACGTAATTTGCTACGGACAAGGCGTCAAGCTATAAAGGCGCCACTCGACGAATCCGGAAGCCCATGCCCATGGCCAAAGCCAGCTCACCCACTGATAACGGCAAGCAGAAGGTCCGCTCGGCGGAAGTCGGCACCGATATTCTCAAGGCACTCGCCGAACTCGCCCCCTCCACGTCGCTGTCACGCCTGGCAGAGCATGTGCAGATGCCGGCGAGCAAGGTGCATCGCTACCTGCAGGCGCTCATCGCCAGCGGTTTCGCCGAACAGGATGCGGCCACCAACCACTATGGCCTGGGGCGTGAAGCGTTGCGCGTGGGGTTGGCGGCGTTGGCCAGCATCGATGTGCTGAAGATCGCGGCGCTGCCGCTGTCGCAGTTGCGCGATGAGCTCAACGAAAGCTGCTTTATTGCCGTATGGGGCAACCAGGGCGCGACGGTGGTCAGCATTGAACCGGCGGTGCGCGCGATCACGGTGGTGACCCAGATAGGCTCTGTGCTGCCGCTGCTCAGCTCGTCCACCGGGCTGGTGTTCGCCGCCTATCTGCCAGAACGCGAAACCATCGACTTGCGCGACCGGGAGCTGACTGCGCTGCAGCATCAAGCCTGTGACTACGCAGCCTTGTTGGAAGGCATTCGCGCGCGTGGCCTGCACCATGTGCATGGCCTGCTGATGCCGGGTGTGGATGCGCTGTCGGCACCGGTGTTCAATGCCATGGGGCAGATCGCTGCGGTGATGACCGTGGTGGGGCCGACGTCGATATTCCATGCTGACGAACATGGCCCTGCGGCGCAGCGATTGTTGGCGGCTGCGCGGGATACCAGTTGGCGGATGGGGTATGCGCCTGCGGGTTGAGCGAAGGGGGCACTATTGCCCGAAACGTAAAGGTGAATGTCATAGGCGGCTATTTTTCCCACGGGATCAAGCGCTTATTCTTGACTCACTGGCCGGCATGAAGGGCACTACCCCCCCGCCTTTCAGGCCTGCGAGGTTCACCGACGTAGATTTTGAAGCTCCTTGATCTAACGTCTCGATTGGCCGCTGCGATTGCAGCGGCTTTTTTTTTTGGGTGATCGCCTGAGGGCTGGGAGGGGCAAGCCCCCCCTCAAGACCACGCCACCTTCTGCTGCAAGAAACTCAGCGGTTGCTCACGAAAGGCCAGGTAATGGCGCAGCACCTGCACCGGCGCTTCGGTATGCGGGTAATGCCCGATGCCCTGCAGCAGCACGGTATCCGGCTTCGGCACCAGTTGCCGGTAGCGCTCGACCATGCGCCCGCCAGACACCGGGTCGACCACACCGTTGATGAAACGCAGTGGCACCCCCTCGCGTTGCAACGCACCCACCCAACGCTCGCGATGCACGGTGCGCTCCGGCAAGTAGCCGACCAGCTTGTGCAAGATACGCGTGCCCCGGTTGGCGGCGATCAGGCTCCAGCAATCATCCAGCGCGCTTTCACTCGGGTGGGTGCAGGGGCCATAGACCTGCGACACGTTGCGCACCAGGTCGTCCCGCCCGAACGAGCGCCCCACCAGCCAGCCCAGGCGGCTGAGCAACAGCTTCTGGATCAGCAGCATCCGGTAGCTCTCGGGGAACAGCCCGCTGTTGAGAAACACGCAACTGGCGATGTTCGCTCGCTGCTCGTGGTGCCGCGCCAGCAGCTCCTGGGCCACGCTGCCGCCATAGTCATGGGCCAGCAGGTGCACAGGCTGGTTGACCTTGAGATGGGCAAGCAACGCTTGTTGCAGGTCTGCCTGTTCCATCAGGCTGTAGGCATGGTTGACCGGCTTGGCCGAATCGCCAAAGCCGAGCATGTCGCAGGCAATCAGCCGAAAACGCTGCGCCAAAGGCGTCCATAGGTAGTGCCAGTCCCAGCTGGCGGTGGGGAAGCCATGTAACAGAAGCAGGGGCTCTCCTTGCCCTGCGGTCCAGTAGCGGATGCTCTGGCCCCGGAAGATGAAACTCTGTCCCCGGGTACGCCAGACGCACAATGGAATTTCGGCCAAAGGCATCAGATCGGTCCCGGTGGAGTTGTGTTGACGGAATAGGGCAAGGCTGCGGTCATTGCATGTTACCTCGGCACTTACATGTGCTCTCTATGTCGAGGCTGAGTCTAGCCAGCAGCCCATGGGCTGAAACTTGCGTTGCCAGCCAGCTTGATGACCTTGCGAGTCAGTGGCACGAACGGTCAGAGCAGCATGGCCAGCAGCGGTGCGGCGAACAGGTTCAGCAACCCGGTCAGGACCATGACCAGGCCGGCCACGGAACCTTCTTCGCGGCCCATTTCCTGCGCCCTGCTGACTCCGGCACCATGCGCGCCCACCCCGAACAACGCGCCCCGCGCCAGCGCGGTACGCAACGGCAACCAGCGCAGCAGCACACCGCCGAACAGGGCGCCCAGTACCCCAGTGAACATCACGAACACCGCAGTCAGTTCCGGCACGCCGCCCAAATCGTGGGCCAGCGGCATGGCAAACGGCGTGGTGATCGAGCGCGGCACCAGCGACAGGCTGGTTGCATTGTCCAGCGCCAGCAGGTGGGCCAACCCCCACGAGCTGGCGATCGAGGCCGTGCTGCCAGCCAGCATGCCCATCATCAGCGCCGGCCAGTGACGCGCCAGCAGCGCCCGCTGTTGCCATATGGGCACGGCGAACGCCACGGTCACCGGGCCGAGCACGGCCATCAGCCAATGGGTGTTGCGGGCGTATTCGGCATAGGCGGTATGCAGCGGTACGGCCACCGCCAGCAGCAATGCGGGCACCAGGATCAGCGGAGACAGCACATAGCGCCCGCTGCGCCGGTACAGCCAGCGGCTGCCCAGGTACGCCAGCAAGGTCAGCGCCAGCCAGAACAACGGCATGGGTTCAAGGCTCATGGCGCAAGCTCCAGCGGCACACCAGTTCGACGGTGAGTGCGGTCACTACCATGACCATCAACGTGCTCACGGCAATCACCAACAGAATGCGCCAACCTTCTTCGCGCACCAGGGTGCCGTAATCGAGCAGGCTCATCAGCGCCGGAATGAAGAACAACAACATCTCGGCCATCAGCCAGCCGGCGCCCAGTTGCAGCGTGGCCGGCTTGACCACGCCGCTGGCGAACAGCAGCAGAAGCAATGCCAGCCCCATGACCCCGGCGGGGATCGGCCAGCCCAGCCAGGCAGCCAGCTGGCCGCCGAACAGGAACAAGGCATAGAGGGTCGCCAACTCGACAAGCAGGCGCAGGGCTTTTTTCACTAACGCAGGTTTCATGGGGCTTCCTCGACAGGCCCTCATTTTAAGATTTACCTGCCTAGGCCAGAAGCGAATTGTTAGACTGGCCTGCATTCCAGAATGGAATTGGAAACATGGAATTCAAACAACTGCGCAGCTTCATCGAAGTGGTCCACCGCGGGGGCTTTACCCAGGCGGCGCAGACCCTGCACATCAGCCAGTCGGCGGTGAGCAAGCAAGTGGCTCAGCTGGAGCAGGACGTGGGCCAGCCGCTGCTTGAACGGCAAGCCTCGCAACTGCACCTGACTGCGGCCGGGCGCATCGTGCTGGAGCGCGGCGAAGCACTGCTGCGCCAGCGCCAGGCATTGCTCAGCGAACTCGATGACCTCGGCCAGATGGCTCGCGGCGAACTGCGCCTGGGCTTGCCGATGCTGGGCAGCGATGCCCTGTTCGCCGGCCTGTTCGCCGAATACCGGCAACGCTACCCGAACATCACCATCCAGTTGCTTGAAGGCGGCAGCCGTAGCGTCGAGCAAGCGGTACGCAGCGGCGAGCTGGAACTCGGTGGTAGCCTCACGCCCAGTGACAGCGCCTTCGAGCACCAGCCTTTCTGCAACGAACCACTCGATGCCCTGCTGCCCGCCGGGCATGCGCTGGCGGGCGCGGATGGCGTGCATCTGCGGCAACTGGCCGATACGCCGTTTCTGCTGTATCAGCGCAGCTTCGTGCTCAATGACCGGTTGCTAAAGGCCTGCCAGCAACAGGGCTTCACCCCGAAAGAAGGCGGGCGCAGTGGCCAGGCGGATTTTCTGGTGGCGTTGGTGGCAGCGGGCCAGGGCGTGGTGTTGCTGCCCCGGGTGGTGGCCAAGGCCCTGGAACGCCCCGGGGTGGTGCGCTTGCCGCTGCAGGCGCCGCTGGACCTGCGCTGGGACATCGCGTTCATCTGGCGGCGGGGGGCGTACTTGTCACGGGCAGCGCAGGCGTGGTTGGCGTTGCTGCGTGAGCGCGCCAGTTGAATCGCAGGTTGGAGCGGGTCAGCCGTTGAGGGCCTGCGCAAACGAGGCCAACCACGGTTCGGCATCGGTTTCAGGGGTCACCGTCTCACTGGCATCCAGGCGCAGCATGGGCTGCACTTCATGCACCCCCAGCTCAGCGAACAGCTCACGCATCTGCTCGCCACCGCCGCAGTACGTATCACCATAACTGGAGTCGCCCAATGCGATCACCGCACCCGGCAGACCACGCCAGGCGGCGGGCAAAGTGTCGCGAATCATGCTGTACAGCGGCATGAGGTTGTCCGGCAGCTCGCCCATGCCGGTGGTCGAAGTCACCGCCAGCAATGCCTCGGGGGCAAAACCTTCTACGTCCTGCAGGGTGGCACGCGCGGCATGCCAAGCCTCATGGCCCGCAGCCTTGAGCAACGATTCGGCATGGCGGGCGACTTCTTCGGCGGTGCCGTACACCGACCCGGAAATAATGGCGACTTTCATCGGGAAGAGGATTCCGAAACTGAGTGAAAACGTAGGATACTAGCATTCAACGCTGGCAAAAGGCCGCCTCGACCCAACTACCAGCCCCCTTTTCTCGCCCAATGGCCCGGACATGATCAACGCGCAACTGCTGCAATCGATGGTCGATGCGTCCAACGACGGCATCGTGGTCGCCGAAAAGGAAGGTCAGCCGCCAGGTCGAACTGGAGCGCGAACTGGCAGAAATGTACGCTCGTCAGAAATCTGACCTACGCTCCTGAACCAAGCGCGCCTCGCACGGTCAATCCCGTTGAAGAAATCGCCACCGCCGAGTTCGATCATGCAAGCAGATGCGCTCCTGACCCAGGACGAGCTGGATTTCATACAGAACATGCAGCACTCGCCCCAGTTCAACCTGGCTGACACGATGTCCAGCCTGCTGGTCAATGGCGACCGCCGGATTCAGACCTTGCTCACCCGCCTGGTGGCCAACGAGCAGGTGACCTTGCAGGCGCAGTTCAACAACCAGCAGATCAGCTTTCCGCTGCAACTGGTGGAAGACGAGTTCCATGCCCTGCACCTGCAGCTGGGCTCCCCGGAAATCTACGAAGACGGCCCGATGCGGCGCCCATGGCGCTTGTCCATGGACCAGCCAAGCGCACTGCTCGATGCACATGATCAGCAAAGCGGCCTGTGGGTTCGCGAAATCTCGTTCAAGGGCGCTTTGCTGGAGATCCGCGACCTGGCACAAGCCCCTGCGCGCTTCGAATTGTGCTTTGCACCTGCCGGCATTGCGCCTATCGAGCTGCACGGCGTGCTGCGTCGGCGCATTGGCCCCGACCTTGCGGCCTACGATTTGAGCTGCAGCCCCGCCGAAGAGATCGAGCGCCTGCGCGAATACATCCTGCAAGCCCATCGCCAGGCTCACCCGGAGCTGCACAGTCAGGTATCGAGCTGACCACCCAGAAACTGCCGCAGCCGTTGGCGCATCACGCTGCCTTGTGCCCCCAGGCACGCTACCGGGCTGCCTGCCAGGCTGTCCTGGGCGAGCTCGGCCACTTTACCGGCCAGCAGCAACGGGCACTCAAGGCCCACCACCAGCCGCCCAAGGCGCTTGCTCAACTCGGCGGTCGGCGCCTGATTGGAAAACAGCACCAAGGCATCAGGCCTGAGCCGCTCGCAAATCAGCGTCAGCTCTTGCAAAGGCTGCCCTGGCGCCAACACACTTACCTCCACCTCATCGCACCCCAGCAACAAGGCCGTCACCAGCAATTCCAACTCGTGACAAGGCCCCGCCAATGGCGCCAGCAAGACGCTGCGGCTGCGCGGCATGCGCGATAGCTGCAAGCGCACGAATACGCGGCTGCGCATGAACTGATCGAAGAACAGCCATTCACTGGCCTGGCCGAAGGCCCGCTGGCCGTAGCCGCTCTGGCCTGCCGCCAAATCGTGCCACACCGGCATGAAGATTTCGCCGAATACCTGATCCAGCGAATGGCTCGCGAACGCCTTGTCGAACAGACGGTGCAGGCGCGTGCCATCAACGCGCAGAACCGCCTCGTGTATCTGCTGCCGCCATCTCAGCCGGGCACTTTGCTCATCGCCGTTATCCTCCACCAGCGCCTGGCTACGGACAAGGATGCTAGCCACCTTGCTCACTGCAACGCCGCGCTCCAGCCAGCCGAGGATGTTGCGGATATCATCGATATCGGCTTGGGAGTACAGGCGATGGCCACTGTCGGTACGGGTGGGCAGAATGAGCCCATAACGGCGCTCCCAGGCGCGCAGGGTCACTGGGTTTACGCCCGTCAGGCGGGAGACTTCACGAATCGGGAACAGCTCCTGGTGTTGCAGTCCCTCGTCGATCGGCGAGGTACGTCCCTGTTTGCTCATCTGCACTGAGTACCCGTGTGCGGAAGTTGAACGCGCATGTTACTACGAACAGCCTAGTGCGCATGTTAACAACTGTTCGCCCCTTGCTCTTGCGGTATGACGCCATATCGCGATAATTCGCGCCCGATTCTTGCATGCATGCCTGTGTCGCCCACCACCCCGGGCGACGCCGCCAAGGGGCCAGCTACCCGCCAGCCCCGTCGCCAGGAGATACACGATGTCTACCCCACCCGTCACCCTGCTGGTGTCGCGCCGCGCCGCCCACGGCCGTTACCAGGCCCTGCTGGCTTGGCTCCACGAAGGCGAGCAACTGGCCACCGACTTCCCCGGCTACCTCGGTTCGGGCATCTTCGCGCCGCCTCGCGATAGCGATGAATTCCAGATCATCTTTCGCTTCAGTGACGAACCTACACTGCACGCCTGGGAACATTCCGCCTCGCGCCGGGCCTGGCTGCAACGTGGCAACGGGCTGTTTGAACGCCCCAAAGAAGCGCGCGTAAGCGGTCTCGATGACTGGTTTGGCACCAATAGAGTGCAAAAACCGCCACGCTGGAAGCAGGCAGTCGCTATCTGGCTAGCCTTTTTCCCAGTCTCGTTGCTGTTCAACCTGTTGTTCGGGCATTGGCTGGCAGGCATGGACCTGGTGCCGCGTGTGATGCTCAGTACCCTGGCCCTGACGCCTGTGATGGTGTACCTGTTCATCCCCCTCTCCACACGCCTGCTGGCGGGCTGGCTGCATGCCGCCCCAGCTACTGCTGCAGCCCTGCGCAGCCGCTGAGGGCTGGTCTACAAGAAGGAAACAGTTCGGGTATGCTGGGCGGCAACGAAAGGACAGACAAGTTGACCGCCCCGAACATGAACAGCCCAATTCTCGTTACCGGAGCCAGCCAGCGCGTCGGGTTGGCCCTGGCCCTCGAACTGGCGCAAGCCGGCCATACGGTGGTCAGTGCCAGCCGCAGCCTGCAGCCGCAATCCGCACACCCCAACATCGTGCAGTTCCAGGCCGACCTGTGCCAGGCTGCCGACCGCCAGGCGCTGATCGACTACCTGCAAGGCCACTACGACGGCTTGCGCGCGATCATCCACAACGCGTCCCTGTGGCTTGACGATGGCCTGGCCAACCTCGACACCATGTTCCGCCTGCACGTCGAAGCGCCGTACCACCTCAATCTGGCCCTCGGCGAGATGCTGGGCAAGGCAGGCAGCGTGGGCAAGGCCGACATCATCCACATTTGCGACGAAACCTCTTCGCGGGGCAGCAAGAGCCACATTGGCTACGCCGCCACCAAGGCCGCGCTGCAGAACATGGTGCTGTCGTTCGCCGAAAAGTACGCGCCCAAGGTGCACGTCAACGGTATCCTGCCCGGGCTGCTGATCCTCAAGGAAGGGGGTGACGAAGCCTACCGCCAGCAGACCCTGAAAAAGGCCCTGCTGGAATTCGAGCCCGGCGCCGGCCCGCTGATCGAGACGGTCAAATACCTGCTCGAAAGCCAGTACAGTACCGGTAGCCAGGTGGTCATCAACGGTGGCCGCCACCTGAAGAATCGCATGACCTGAGAGAAGCCCATGACCCCGCAACAACAGCTCGAACTCGAAGCCGCCGCGTTCCGGCGCCTGGTCGACCACCTGCAAAAACGCACCGATGTGCAGAACATCGACCTGATGAACCTGTCCGGCTTCTGCCGCAACTGCCTGTCCAAGTGGTACAAGGCCGCTGCCGACGAGCGCCAGGTCGATGTCAGCCTGGATGACGCCCGCGAAGCGGTGTACGGCATGCCCTACGCCGAGTGGAAAGCCCAATACCAGAAAGAAGCCAGCGCCGAACAACACGCGGCGTTCGAAAAAGGAAAACCTCGTGACTGATCTGAACACCCTGCGCGCCAGCCTGAAAAGCGGCGAACACGTCTTTGCCGATACCTTGGCGTTCATCGCCGCCCACTACAGCTATCAGCCACAGGCCTTCAACAACGGCGGCGTGGAAAATGCCGCCGGGCAGAACGAAGGCTCGTGCAAGACCCTGGGGCTGGCGCTGCTGGAGGGCTTGAGCGATGAAGAGGCCCTGTTGGCCTTTGGTGAGCATTATCGCGATGTGGTGGCCACGCCTGAGGGCAGCGACCATGGCAATATCCGTGCGCTGATCGCGCATGGCCTGGCTGGGGTGAAGTTCACCGGGCAGCCACTTTCGCGTAAGGCTTGAGCGTGCTGGGGCCGCTTTGCGGCCCTCTTCGCGACGCGAGGCCGCGCCTACAAACGTTACCCGATCCCTGTTATTTGATGACCGTCCCCGGCACCTCTTCGGGCAAGCCGCCCTGCTGCAACCACGCCAAGGCAATCGGCCACAGGCTGCCCCGAAAGCGGTCATGGAAAAACGCAAAATGGCCAATTTTCTCGACCGAGATATCCACAGGTGCAATACGCAGGTGCTGACGCTCAGCCCCCTGCAGGTACCCTAGCAATCGCTCTGTAGCCGCCACGGTGCCAAACGGGTCATCGGTCAGGCTGATTGCCAGCGTCGCCCCCCGCACCTGTGCAAACGGCACCCCCTGCAACCGGCGCCCGCTTGGCCGGTGCTCATAGCGTGGCGTACGGGTCGTCCAGTCGTGCACCACCCCGGCCGGCGTGTCTTCCATCCAGCCCAGGCGCTTGCCGGGGAAGTAGCCGAACGCACGGGTCAGCAAAGGCATCACCAGATGCCATTTACCGAACAGCCGCCAACGCTGATCAGCGGCGTAATCGCGCCAGTAGGCGAATTGCGCACCCACCATCACCACCCGCCTGACCTGCCCGGCAGACGGTGCCAACCCCACCGCGCAACCGCCGAAGCTATGCCCCACCACGTCCACCGGTTGCCCGGGAAACGCCTGCGCGGCGTGGGCCAGCATGGCTTCGAAGTCCAGCCGGCCCCAGTCGCTCCAGGACGCCTGGAAGCCACGCAGTGACGGCGGCCGTGATTCGCCGATGCCTCGGTAATCGTAGGTCAGCACATCGCAGCCATGGGCGAACAGGTAGTCGGCAAAGCGGGCGTAATAGCGGCAACGCACAGAGGTGGCGGCGTTGATGATCACCAGCGGGCGCAGGGGGTTGGGCTGGGCGTGGCGCCAGCAGAAGCCGCCGAGGCTGTAGCCGTCGGCTGCGGTGTGGCGAAAGGCGGTGGCCGGTTGGGTGAGGCTGCTCATGGCGCGCGTCCTGTTGTAGTGCGCCAACGCTAGCAAAAAAATCGGGGGCTGTACCGGCCTCTTCGCGGGGCAAGCCCGCTCCCACAGGATCCCCATTGAGCCAAAGCCTTGTGGAGCACCGGTGGGAGCGGGCTTGCCCGGCGAAGAGGGCGGTACAGCCCCCTCATGTTTCAGCCGTGCTTACAGCTCGATGCAGTCGAACTTCACATCGGTGGCCACGTCTTCGTCGTAGTCGACGTCAGCGCGCTCGAAGCCGAACAGGTTGAGGAACTGCTTCTTGTAACCGGCATAGTCGGTCAGCTCGAACAGGTTCTCGGTGGTGACTTGCGGCCACATGGCCTTGCAGGCGTCCTGCACGTCATCACGCAGCTCCCAGTCGTCCAGGCGCAGGCGGCTCTTCTCGTCGACTGCGGCCGGGGCACCGTCTGCACGGTACAGGCGATCACGGAACATGCGGTCCAACTGGTCCTGGGTACCCTCGTGAACACCCTTCTCCTGCATGATCTTGAAGACCATCGACAGGTACAACGGCATCACCGGAATGGCCGAGCTGGCCTGGGTGACCACCGACTTCAGCACGGCCACATTGGCGCCGCCCTTGATTTCGCCGGCCAGTTTCTGGTCAAGGCGCAGCGCGGTTTCGTCCAGGTCCTGCTTGGCCTTGCCCAGGGCACCGTGCCAGTAGATCGGCCAGGTGATCTCGGTACCGATGTAGCTGAAGGCCACGGTGCGGGCGCCTTCGGACAGCACGTCGGCACCGGCCAGGGCATCGATCCACAGCTGCCAGTCCTGGCCACCCATGACGGTGACGGTGTCAGCGATTTCCTGCTCGGAAGCCGGCTCGATGCTGGCCTCGATGATGGTGTCCTTGTTGGTGTCGATGGCGGTCGACTTGTAAGGCTGGCCGATAGGCTTGAGCGCCGAGCGAATCACTTCACCGGTTTGCGGCAGCTTGCGCACGGGGGAGGCCAGGGAGTAGATGACCAGGTCGACCTTGCCACCCATTTCGTTCTTGATCAGCTCGATGACCTTGGCACGGGCCTCATCGGAGAACGCATCACCGTTGATCGACTTGCTGTACAGGCCTTCGGCCTTGGCAAACTTGTCGAAGGCGGCGGAGTTGTACCAGCCCGCAGTACCGGCCTTGGTCTCGGTACCTGCTTTTTCGAAGAACACGCCCAGGGTGTCGGCCTTGAAGCCGAACGCTGCGGTGATGCGGGCCGCCAGGCCGTAGCCGCTGGAAGCACCAATCACCAGGACCTTCTTCGGGCCATCCTCGCGCACGCCCAGCTTGCGGGTGGCTTCGATCTGGTCACGGACGTTGAGCTCGCAGCCCTTCGGATGGGTCGTGGTGCAGATGAAACCGCGGACCTTAGGATGAATGATGGCCAATGTCTGTACCTCGTCAGGTTTATGCCAGGGAAGCGCCGCCACGGGCGATTCCGATTGATCAGAGGGTGAGACTACCCCCGCCGGTTATCCGACACATATTACGGGGTGATTGGGGGTATACAAAACCCAGGTTGCCGCCGAGTACCGCTTTCAGCCACTGCAGAAACGGCTGCGCCAGTGGATCGTCCTGTTGCACTAACACGCAACGCGCCATGCCTGGCGCACAACTAAAAAGGGCCAGCCAAATGGCCAGCCCTATTGCTTTCAACCGCCTGGTCAGGCCGCCTTGTGCTTCACAGTGATATCAATTTCCAGATTTGCGCTGGCCAGCATGTTCACCAGAGCATCCAGGGAAAATTTGTCGATTTTCCCATTCAGCAGCTCGCTCAAACGCGGCTGTGTTACGTGCAGCTGACGTGCTGCATCTTTCTGTGGGAGGTCCCAAGACTTAACTGTCTTGGTAAGGATACGCATTAGCTTTGCGCGTACCCGAAGGTTCTCGGCGTCTTCTGGCGAGTCAACCAACGCGTCCCACACGGAGGTAGTGCGTTCGTTTGCCATTTTATATGTCCCTCTGTTACGGATTAGGTTGTTTCTTGCACAAAGCAATTCGTAAGTTTCACCGCCCAGCCTACAGGCTCTACTGTGTGGGATTTTGAAGAGCGTCGGGGCATCGAGCGCCATTGCGGCAGGGGGTGACGGCATCTATTGCGCGACCCATCAGTGCCCGGCGGTGTAGGTGGCCGCGAGCGTAAAACGCTCACTGATCTTCCGGTAATCGTCTCCGGCCGGTGATCATCGACAAGGGCAGGTTCTCGCCCAGGCGCAGGCTTTCGACGATGGCTGCCAATACATGCACGCAGACCAACGCCAGCACCGCGTCGGCCAGAAAGCTGTGCAGGCTCATCGGCCAGTCGGCGCCCCACAGGGCGTCGACCTCTTGCGACGCCCAACCGGTCAGGCCCAGGCCCGCGATGCCGGTGAGCATCAGCAGCATCACCAGGGCGCCGATCGGCGAATGCCCCAGGCGATGGTAGGGCTGCCCGCTTATCAGCGCGCGGGCGTGGGCGGCCAGGCGTGCCGGGGTCGGCCAGAAGTCGGCCCAGCGCGCGCTTTGCGGCCCGACGAAGCCCCAGACCAGGCGCAACATCACGCACGCCAACCCGTAATAGCCCAGCCACTGGTGCCAGTCGTCGCCCTCTTCATTGAAAAAATAATCCGCGAAGAACACCGTGGCCAACGACAGGTGGCACAGCCGCAGGAGCGGGTCCCACAGCTGTACCGTGCGGCGGGCCTTCAATCGTGGTACTCGGTCTTGACCGCCTTGCCGCTGACCGGGTCATGGTAGATCTCGATCTTGCGGCCATCCTTGTCGAAACCATAGATTTCGTAGCAGTTGCCTTTAGTGACCTTGAACTTGCTGATCTTGTAGCCCTGATCCTTGAGCTGGACCTGGAACTTGCCCGGGTCTTGCCAGGTGCTTTTGTCTGCAGTGGTGCACTGGGTGGCGGCGAATGCTGTGCTGCTGCCGATCAGGAGGGTAAGAGCGATCAAGATGCGCATGGCCATGAGCTCCGTTGCGTTGAGTGAAACAGCACGACATCCAGCTTAGACCCAGGGTCAGCGCCTTGCCTGCTGGGCCGGCATCATTCATTTGCTTTCCAGAACAATCACAAAGAAAAACAAACTTAACAAATGAACCAAACCCGCCGATGCTGACAACATCCTGCCCTCGCGGCGCCCACCCTTGCACGGAGAACAACAACATGAACGACGTGGTCATCGTCGCCGCCACCCGTACCGCCATCGGCAGCTTCCAGGGCGCCTTGGCCACAGTGCCCGCCGTCGACCTCGGCGCAGCCGTGATCAAGCGCCTGCTGGAACAGACCCAACTGGACCCTGCCCTGGTCGACGAAGTGATCCTCGGCCAGGTACTCACCGCCGGCGCCGGCCAGAACCCAGCCCGCCAGGCCGCGATCAAGGCCGGCCTGCCCTACAGCGTGCCCGCGCTGACGCTCAACAAGGTCTGCGGCTCGGGCCTCAAGGCCCTGCACCTGGCCGCCCAGGCTATTCGTTGCGGTGACGCCGAGGTGGTGATTGCCGGCGGCCAGGAAAACATGAGCCTGGCCCCCTACGTCATGCCTTCGGCCCGCACCGGCCAGCGCATGGGCCACGGTCAACTGGTCGACAGCATGATCACCGACGGCCTGTGGGACGCCTTCAACGACTACCACATGGGCATTACCGCCGAGAACCTGGTGGACAAGTACGGCCTCAGCCGTGAACAACAGGACGCCTTCGCCGCCGAGTCCCAGCGCAAGGCCGTGGCCGCGATCGAGGCCGGCCGATTCAGGGACGAGATCACGCCGATCGTGATGCCGCAGAAAAAGGGCGAGCCCACGGTCTTCGAGCGCGACGAACAACCCCGCCCAGGTACCACTGCCGAGTCTCTGGGCAAGTTGCGCGCAGCCTTCAAGAAAGAGGGCAGCGTGACGGCCGGCAATGCTTCCAGCCTCAATGATGGCGCCGCTGCCGTATTGCTGATGAGTGCCGCCAAGGCCAAGGCCCTGGGCTTGCCGGTGCTGGCGAAGATCGCGGCCTATGCAAGTGCGGGCGTGGACCCGGCGATCATGGGTATTGGCCCGGTTTCGGCTACCCAACGCTGCCTGGACAAGGCGGGCTGGCAGCTGGCGGACCTGGACCTGATCGAAGCCAACGAGGCCTTTGCCGCACAGGCGTTGGCGGTGGGCAAGGCCCTGGAATGGGATGCGGCGCGGGTCAATGTGAATGGCGGGGCGATTGCCCTGGGCCACCCGATTGGTGCGTCGGGGTGCCGGGTGCTGGTGACCCTGTTGCACGAGATGATCAAGCGAGATGCCAAGAAAGGGCTCGCCACGTTGTGCATTGGTGGTGGCCAGGGGGTAGCGCTGGCGATCGAGCGTTGATCCGTCATTGATGCCTGCAGGCTCGGCCCCTTCGCGAACAAACCCGCGAAGAGGCCGGGCTGGTTACTCAGAAGCGCTCATCGGCAATCGCTGGCAGTGTCAGCTCACGCACATAACTGGCCGCCGACAGTTCCAGCATCGTGCGCACCATCAGCACCACATCGTGCAGCGGAATCAGCCCCCCTTCCCCGCGCGCCGCGGCTTCTGCCACTGGCACATCCAAGCCATCCTCGGTGTTCAGGTAGCCCAGGTTCAGGCACGTCACACCAAGCCCCTGCTCGCGATACCCTTCACGCAAGGCTTCGGCAATACCGCGCAGGGCGAACTTGGACGCGGCAAAGGTCACTTCAGGGCGCCCGCTTTGCGGCAGACCCGAGGTGGAACCGGTAAGCAGGATCCGTGGCTTTTCGCTTTCGAGCAGCATCGGCAGCAAGCGCTTGATCAGCAGGATGGTGGCCGTGATGTTGCAGTCGACCATGCCTTGCAGTTCGGCATCGCGGTCGGCAAGAAAGCTGTAGTGCTCGGCAAACGCCTCGGCTTCCCACAGCCCGAGGTTGTAGATGAGGGTATCCACGCCACCGCCCGCCAGCGCCTGGGCAATGGCCTCGACGGCGGCGGCCGGCTGAGCGAGGTCGGCCGCGATCCACTGCACCTCGACATCCTTGCTGGCCACCACCCGCTCGGGGCGCGAGCGGGCCACGCCGATCAGCGTATCACCCGGTTTGCCCAGCCCTTCCATGAAGGCCTTGCCCAGCCCCTTGCTGGCGCCGACTACCAGAACTCTCATCGCATCATTCCCTGTCGATTACATTTCGAGCCGGCATTATAAGCACCCGTAGCGGCCCGATGATCAAGCCGTGGCGCGCAACGCGCGGGCAGCCTCTGGCGCGTCGAGCGCTTTGCTCAACGCGGCCACTTCCTGGCACTTCTGCACGGCGAAGGCCAACCCGCCTTTGCGCTCGGCGTCGAGCTGGTCTTCACAGGCCAGCCCCAATGGGTTGTGCAACAGCGAGCAGGACGGCGCGACCCACAGGCGGTCACCCAGGCGTTCGGCCGCGTGCTGCAACACAGCCAGGGCTTTTTCCAGGTCGCAGGCCGAGACACTAGAGCCGTCGACCAGGCCCAACGACAGGATCTTGTAAGCCGGCAGGCGGTCGAGCAGGGTCGGGTACTGGTCTGGCGCACGCACCAGGTCGATGTGCAGGCCATCGACGGGCAGGTTCGCCGCCAGGCCCAGGTTTTCTTCGAGGCCCCCAAAGTAGGTGGCGATCAGTTTCTTCAGCGGCGCACGTTGCAGGATGTTGTAAACGCGCTCGTAGGCGTTTTTCCAGTCTTGCGGCAAATCCAGCACCAGGATCGGCTCGTCGATCTGCACCCATTCAACGCCCTGTGCGGCCAGGCGGTTGAAGATTTCGTCGTACAGCGGCAACAACCGGTCGACCAGCTCCAACTTGTCGACGTCGGCGCCTTGGGCCTTGCCCAGCCACAGATAGGTCAGCGGGCCGATCAGCACAGGTTTGACCGCATGGCCCAGGGCCTTGGCTTCTTCGACCTCTTCGAACAGCTGCTCCCAGCTCAGGGCAAACTGTTGGTCGGCGGTGAATTCCGGTACCCGGTAGTGATAGTTGCTGTCGAACCAGCGGGCCATTTCCTGGGCGTGGGCACCGCCGCTGTCGCTGCGCTCGGTCGTGCCTCGCGCCATGGCGACCAAGGTTTGCAAAGTAGGCTTGGCACCATCGTGGCTGCGAAAGCGCTGCGGGACGACACCGAAGGTCAGCGAATGGGTCAGCACCTGGTCGTGCCAGGCGAAATCGCCCACCGGCAGCAGCTCGATGCCGGCGTCCTTTTGCACCTGCCAATGGCTGGCACGCAGCGCGCGGCCCACAGCGCGCAGGCCGGCTTCGTCGAGTTCACCTTGCAAGAAGGCTTCCTGGGCTTTTTTCAGATCGCGATCATGGCCGATGCGTTGAAAGCCCAGGGAATGTGCCAGTGCCATGTCTCGTGCCTCAGAATGTCTAAATGAATATGGGCATTTTCGGGACCAACGAGCGCTGAGACAAACTCATTTAATTTGATATGAAATCAAGATTTACTCATGTTGATGTGTCCACCTGCATGTCTCGTTCAGAGCAGCACCCTACGCATCCGGACATGACCCCATCGGCCCTTTGCCGCACAATGCCACCCTGCCCCAACCCGGTGCCCGATCCATGAGCCTGCTAAAAACGGCGCTGCACGAAAAAACCTTCGTCTGCGTCATGGAGTTCGTCCCCAAGCCCTCGGCGGAACGTTTCGCCGCCATGGAAGCGATCATGGCCCGTGCGCACCTGTGTGGCTGGCCGATGACCCTGGCCATCGGTGATCGCGTCGGCAGCCCACTGGACCTGTCGCCCCTGGACGCCCTCGCCAGCTTCAGCTCACCCGTGCCTGCCCTGCCGCACTTTTCTGGCAAGGACCGCGAACGGCACCACTTGCTGGCGCAACTGCAACGCATGGATGCCGACGGGCTTGACCAACTGCTGCTGCTCACTGGCGACCGCCTGCCTGGGCATCAACCCGCAGAGCGCCCGGTGCGCTACCTGGAATCGGTGGCCGCCCTGCAGCTCGCGCGCCAGGCTTGCCCACACTGGTTGCTCGGTGCCGCGCTCAACCCATTCAAGTACTGCGAGGAAGAAGGCGGCGCGCAGTACTTCAAGGCCGAGAAAAAACTGGCTGCGGGCGCCGACTTTCTGACCCTGCAACTGGGCTTCGATGCCAGCAAGCACCAGGAAGCCCAAACCTGGATGAACCGCCAGCCGCACCCGAAACCCTTGCTGGCCTGCCTGATGAGCCTTACCCATGGCCGCGCCGCAATGCTCGATCACGTGGCTGGCGTGACGGTCACGCCGTCCATGCGCGACATGCTCGAAGCGGAAGCAGCCGTGTCCAAGGCCCACGCCCAGGCGCGCAGCGTCGACCGGCTGGCGCTGCAGGTGATTGGTGTAAAACTGATGGGCTACGCCGGGGTGCACGTGTCGGGCATTCACGAACTCAAGCAGCTGTTGGCCCTGGAACAACGCATCGAACACTGGCAAGCGCAGATCCACTCACTGGAACAGTGGGCGCCAGCCTGGGCGGCCAGTTGGCAGGTGCCCGGCCTGCCTGCCGTGGTCTTTCATCCGCCGTCAGCGAGCTGGCGCCAGGGCGAGTCGAAGGTCAGCGCGTCGAACAAAGAGAAGGCGCGGTACCACCTGCTGCACGCGTCCCATGCCTTGCTGTTCAGCCGCAGCAACTGGCTGAGCCAGGCATTCGGCTGGGCCGTTCGCCAACCGTTGTGGGCAACAGCCCGCGGTGCGCGCGTGCTGCACGGGGTGGAGCGTGCGCTGAAGCGACCGCTGGTGGGCTGCGACACCTGCGGCCGCTGCCGCCTCGAAGACACCCTCTACATCTGCCCGGAAACCTGCCCCAAGGGCCTGGCCAACGGCCCCTGCGGCGGTACCTCGCTGAACCGCTGCGAATTCGGCGACCGCGAATGCATCCACAGCGTCAAGTACCGCACCGCCAAGGCCGTGCGGCAGACGGCTGTGCTCACCGAGCGGCTGATCCCGTGCATCGAAGTGCAAACCCGCCACCGCAGTTCATGGCCGGCCTGGTTCGCGGCCCAGGCACCTCACCGGCTCAAGCCCTGCTCAAAGCCTCGAACCCAGCCCGAATCGTAGCCTCGGGCAGGTCATCGGCAATGAACACCAGCACGCTTTCGCGGGCCTCGCCTGCTGCCCATTCGGCATCCCAGTCAAAGCCGTAGAGCTTGAGCACGCCCTGAAACACCAGGCGACGATCGTCCCCGGCAATGTTCAGCACGCCCTTGTAACGCAGCAATTGCTTGCCGTGGGTTTCCAGCAGCGCGTTCATGAAGTCGCTGAGGCGGTCGATGTCCAGCGGGGTGTCGGTGCGCAACACCAAGGTCGAGATACGGTCCGGGGTGGCCGGCTTGAGCACCGGGCGCAGGGCCGGCTTGAGGCTGGCGCCCAGGTCGCTATTGAGGTTGAAACCGCGCACATCGAGTAGTTCGGCCAGGTCGATGCGCCCCTGTTCGACCACACGAATGGCGGCACGGCCGTTGATGCGCGACAGGCGCTCGCGCAGGGCATCCACCGCCGCAGGTTCGACCAGGTCGGTCTTGCTCAGCAGCAGGCGGTCGGCAAACCCGACCTGGGCCTGGGCAATGGCCTGGGTCAGGTGCAGCTCGGCATGGGCGGCGTCGACCAGGGTGATGATGCCGTCGAGGATGTAGCGATCACGCAGGTCCTCGTCGATGAAAAAGGTCTGCGCAACCGGTGCAGGGTCGGCAAGCCCGGTGCATTCGATCACCAGGCGGTCGAAGGCGATCTCGCCGGCGTCCAGGCGCTCCAGCAGCAGGTACAGGGCGCGGGTGAGGTCGCCATGGATGCTGCAGCACACGCAGCCGTTGGCCAGGGTCATGACCTGCACCGGCTCGTCGCCCAGCAGCTGGCTGTCGATACCGGCCTCGCTGAACTCGTTCTCGATCACGGCGATCTTCAGGCCGTGCTCGGCCTTGAGCATGTGCTTGAGCAAGGTGGTCTTGCCGGCACCCAGAAAGCCGGTCAGTACGGTGACGGGAATAGGCGATTGCACGCAAAAAGCTCCTGAAGCTGAAAATGAATGTGGGAGCCCGGCTGCCCGGGCTCCCACAGGTTCACAGGTGTTGCAGGCTCAACAGCACTTGGGCCCGGACTTGCCACCGTAACGCGCTTCCTGGCGTTCACGGAAGAACGCCTCGTAGCTCATCACCGGTTTGTCCGGGTGCTTGTTCTGCATGTGTTCGACATAGTTGTCGTAGTCGGGCATGCCGACCATCAGGCGGGCTGCCTGCCCCAGGTACTTACCCAGTCGACCCAGGTCGTTGAACATAGCTGCAGTCCTCTCGTTTACGCGTCAGGCAGCGCCTGGAACGGGGTTTCCTTGTCGGTGCGTTCCTTGCGGCCCCAGGCGGCGTAGCCGACCTTGATGGCGAAGAACAGGATGCTGAACACCACCAGCAGGAACAGAATCGTCAGGCCCGCGTTGGTGTAGGCGTTGTAGATCACGTGCTGCATCTGCCCGATGTCCTTGGCCGGGGCCAGTACCTGGCCGGCGTCCAGCGCAGTGCTGTACTTCTTGGCCAGGGCCAGGAAGCCAACGGCCGGGTTCGGGTCGAACAGCTTGATCAGGCCTGCGGCAGTGGTACAGATCAGCAGCCACACGGCCGGCACCAGGGTGACCCAGATGTAGCGCTGACGCTTCATCTTGATCAGCACCACAGTACCGAGCATCAAGGCGATACCGGCCAGCATCTGGTTGGAGATGCCAAACAGCGGCCACAAGGTGTTGATGCCACCCAGCGGGTCGATCACGCCCTGGTACAGCAGATAACCCCACATTGCCACGCAGCCAGCGGTGGCGAGCAGGTTGGCACCCCACGATTCGGTGCGTTTGAGCGCCGGCACGAAGCTGCCCAGCAGGTCCTGCAGCATGAAGCGCCCGGCACGGGTACCGGCGTCCACGGCGGTGAGGATGAACAGGGCTTCGAACAGGATCGCGAAGTGGTACCAGAAGGCCATGGTGTTCTCACCCGGCAGCACCTGGTGAAGGATCTGCGCGATACCCACCGCCAACGTTGGCGCACCACCGGCACGGGCCAGCACGGTGTGCTCGCCAATGTCGCGGGCGACCGCTTCGAGCTGCTCAGGGGTGATCAGGAAGCCCCAACTGCTGACCGTCTGCGCCACCGTAGCAACGTCGGCGCCAACCACCGCAGCCGGGCTGTTCATGGCGAAGTACACGCCAGGCTCGATCACCGAGGCGGCGACCATGGCCATGATGGCGACGAACGACTCCATCAGCATGCCGCCGTAGCCGATGTAACGGGCGTTGGTTTCGTTATCCAGCAGCTTGGGCGTGGTGCCCGAGGAGATCAGCGCGTGGAAGCCCGATACCGCACCGCAGGCGATGGTGATGAACAGGAACGGGAACAATGTGCCCTTCCAGACCGGCCCAGTACCGTCGGTGAACTGGGTCAGGGCCGGCATTTTCAGCTCTGGCGCGATGATCAGGATACCGATGGCCAGGCCAACAATGGTGCCGATCTTGAGGAAGGTCGACAGGTAGTCACGCGGTGCCAGCACCAGCCATACCGGCAGTACGGCAGCGACGAAGCCATAACCCACCAGCATCCAGGTGATCTGCACGCCGGTGAAGGTGAACGCCGGGCCCCAGACCGGGTCCGCAGCGATCACGCCGCCCAGCCAGATCGACGCCAGCAGCAGCACCACGCCGACCACCGAAATCTCGCCGATGCGGCCCGGGCGGATATAGCGCATGTAAATGCCCATGAACATCGCGATCGGAATGGTCGCCATCACCGTGAACATGCCCCATGGGCTCTCGGCCAGGGCCTTGACCACGATCAGCGCCAGCACCGCGAGGATGATGATCATGATCAGGAAGCAACCGAACAGGGCGATGGTGCCCGGGATCCGGCCCATTTCCTCGCGCACCATGTCGCCCAGCGAGCGACCGTTGCGGCGGGTAGACATGAACAGGACCATGAAGTCCTGCACCGCACCGGCCAGCACAACGCCGGCGATCAGCCAGAGCGTGCCGGGCAGGTAGCCCATTTGCGCGGCAAGTACCGGGCCCACCAGTGGGCCGGCGCCGGCAATAGCGGCGAAGTGGTGGCCGAACAGGATGTGCTTGTTGGTCGGGACGTAGTCCAGGCCATCGTTGTTGAGCACCGCCGGGGTGGCTCGGCGCGGGTCGAGTTGCATCACCTTGGTGGCGATGAACAGGCTGTAGTAGCGGTAGGCGACCAGGTAGATGGCCACTGCCGCGACCACGATCCACAAGGCGTTGATCGCCTCGCCGCGACGCAGGGCGACAACACCCAGCGCGCAGGCTCCTATGACCGCCAACGCCAGCCACGGGATGTGGCGTAGCAGGCTGTTATTGTTGTTCATGGCATGCTTCCAGCTAAGTGGTTGGAATAGACAGCCCCTTGAGTCTAGGGCCTGCTTGACGGCTTTACCATCCCGATTTGGCGCTCAGCCACTGACCAGCACGCGCTCTAGCACGCTGCTACCCGAACTACCCGCAGTCCGTGGCGACAACGTTACTTCGGCTGACCTGTCATTTCTGCCAGTTGTCCAGGGTGGCAACTGCGCATTAAATGATCAGGCAAACCAGTCGCCACGATATGACTCACGGTGCGCAAACGCTCGAACCGTGCGTCGATCAGTTGATAACCAGCAAGCAGGGACAGATGATGACTCAGGATAAGAGTAAATCCACGCGTGACTCAGGCTCAATCGAACCCACCCATGGCTCGATCTCAAAGCCCAAGTCCCGAGCGACCTTCGCTGAGGAAAGAGACGCTGAAGTTGCCTGAGCGCGACGGTTATCAAGTGCTGCTTGGGGTATGGGAAATTGCCGAGACAGATAAAGCCTTCTATCAGGTGGTTGACCTGAATTTCGTCTCCAACTAAGGGTGGCACCGGGCGACGCCCGCAGACGGTACCTTGTCGCTCGCCCTCAGGCAGAAAAGGCCATGGCTGGTCTATAGTCAGAACATCTGACGAGGGGCCCGCCATGACCACTTCTTCCAACAATCGCCGACGCTTCCAGCGCATAGACTTCGACGCCCCCACCGAACTGCGCCAGGGTGACCGCCGCTGGCCGGTCAAACTGCTTGACCTGTCGCTCAAGGGCCTGCTGGTCGAGCGCCCCCAGCCGTGGAATGCCGACCTCTCACAGGACTTCGATGCGGTCATCCATCTTGACCCGCATACCCACGTGCGGATGCAGGTGGAGCTTCGTCATGAAGAAGCACAGCGCCTGGGCTTCGTCTGCCTCTACATCGACCTCGATTCGATGAGCCATTTGCACCGTCTTGTAGAACTGAACGTGGCCGACAGCACCGAAATGATGCGTGAGCTGCGAGAACTCATCGAATAATGGGATCTCTTAGCTAGCTAACATCCTTCCCACCTAGCGTTTCCTGTCTACCCAGACAGCTTTAAGCCTGGGTAGCAGCTCTTTGTACACACCCCTCTAATACAGCCTTTCATGACTTGGTACGCGTTCTGCATTGGGATTCAGGCCACCCTGAAGCCGGGCTTGTTCGCGCTCCGATCAAAATATTGTATACAATTCTTGTAGCAATCAATTGTAGGAAGTGTCTACAGTAGCGGCACAACAATAAACGCAGAGAGCCTGCTCCATGACTACGTCCCCTAGCACGTCTCCCGCCAAGCGCCCCGAGGATGAAAACCTCGGCCTTGGGGCCAACCTGGCCTATGGTCTGCAGCATGTGTTGACCATGTATGGAGGGATCGTTGCGGTACCCCTGATCCTGGGGCAGGCCGCGGGCCTGAATGGTGCCGAAATCGGCATGCTGATCGCCGCGTCATTGTTTGCCGGTGGCCTGGCCACCTTGCTGCAGACGCTTGGCCTGCCATTCTTCGGTTGCCAGTTGCCGCTGGTGCAGGGCGTATCGTTCGCCGGCGTGGCAACCATGGGCGCCATTCTCAGCAGCGAAGGCGGTGGTGGCCTGCCGGGTGTGCTGGGTGCGGTCATGGCGGCTTCGTTCATCGGCTTCCTGATCACGCCGGTGTTCTCGCGGATCACCAAGTATTTCCCACCGCTGGTAACCGGCATCGTCATCACCACCATCGGTTTGACCCTAATGCCGGTGGCCGCACGCTGGGTGATGGGCGGCAACAGTGCTTCGCCGGAGTTCGGCAGCGTGGCCAACATCGGCCTGGCGGCACTGACCTTCGCCATCGTGCTGCTGCTGAGCAAACTGGGCAGCGCGACCATCTCGCGCCTGTCGATTCTCCTGGCCATGGTGTTTGGCACCCTGATCGCCTGGGCGCTGGGCATGACCGACTTCAGCAAGGTCACCCAAGGCCCGATGTTCGCCTTCCCCACGCCGTTCCATTTCGGCATGCCGGAATTCCACATCGCCGCGATCCTGTCGATGTGCATCGTGATCATGGTGACCCTGGTGGAAACCTCGGCCGACATTCTCGCGGTGGGCGACATCATTGAAACCAAGGTCGACTCCAAGCGCCTGGGCAATGGCCTGCGTGCCGACATGGCGTCGAGCATCCTGGCACCGATCTTCGGCTCGTTCACCCAGAGCGCCTTCGCCCAGAACGTCGGCCTGGTGGCCGTGACCGGAGTCAAGAGCCGCTACGTGGTGGCCACCGGTGGCGTCATTCTGGTGGTGCTCGGCTTGCTGCCGGTCATGGGCCGGGTAATTGCCGCCGTGCCAACCCCGGTATTGGGCGGCGCGGGGATCGTGCTGTTCGGCACCGTGGCAGCCAGCGGTATCCGTACCCTGTCCAAGGTCAGCTACAAGAACAACGTCAACCTGATCATCGTCGCCGCTTCGCTGGGCTTCGGCATGATCCCGATTGCCGCACCGACCTTCTACCACCACTTCCCGAACTGGTTCGAGACCATCTTCCACTCGGGCATCAGCTCGGCGGCGATCATGGCGATTCTGCTGAACCTGATCTTCAACCACTTCACCACTGGCAACTCGGACCAGCAGTCGGTATTTGCCGCAGCCTACGAACGCACCATCCAGTATTCGGACATTTCTGCACTGCGCGATGGCGATTACTTCAAGGATGGCAAGCTGTTCGATGCCGAGGGTATTGAAGTGCCGATGCTGGAGCTGGACGAGCATGGCAACGAGGCGCCCAGGCGCAGCCCGGTTGCCGAGCATTGACCGCTGATTGAGCGGTTAAGCAAGGGGAGCCGATGCGCATCGTCGGCTCCCCTTTTTGTTTGCCTTTACAGGCAATACATCACTCGAACAGGGCATCCAAAGCCTGTTCCAGCCGGGTCACGGCGATCACCTGCAACCCTGCCGGCGGCTCCTTGGGCGCATTGCCCTTGGGCACGATGGCCCGCTTGAAGCCATGCTTGGCCGCCTCTTTCAGCCGCTCTTGGCCACTGGGCACCGGCCGCACCTCGCCCGACAAGCCAATCTCGCCAAACACCAGCAACCCATGGGCCAACGGCCGGTTGCGCAGGCTGGACATCACCGCCGCCAACAAAGCCAGGTCAGAAGCCGTCTCCAGCACTTTCACACCGCCCACCACGTTGAGGAACACATCCTGGTCGTGGGTAGGAATGCCGCCATGGCGGTGCAGTACTGCCAGCAACATGGCCAGGCGGTTCTGGTCCAGGCCCAGGGTCACCCGGCGCGGGTTGGCCAGGTGGCTGTCATCGACCAGCGCCTGCACCTCGACCAGCATCGGCCGAGTGCCCTCCCAGGTGGCCATCACCACACTGCCCGGCACCTCTTCCTGGGTGCGATTGAGGAAGATCGCCGAAGGGTTCGAAACCTCCTTGAGGCCGCGGTCGGTCATGCCGAACACGCCCAGTTCGTTGACCGCACCAAAGCGGTTTTTCACCGCCCGCAGCAGGCGCAGGCGGCCATCGGACTCGCCCTCGAAATACAGCACGGTGTCGACCATGTGCTCCAGCACCCGCGGCCCGGCCAGCGAGCCTTCCTTGGTGACGTGGCCCACCAGGAAGATGGCCGTGCCGCTCTGCTTGGCGTAACGCACCAGCAACGCCGTGCTCTCGCGCACCTGGGCCACGCCACCGGGCGCTGATTGCAGCTGTTCGGTGAAAATGGTCTGGATCGAGTCGATGACCATGACTCGGGGCTTTTCCTGGCGAGCCGTGGCGATGATGGTCTCGATACAGGTTTCGGTCATCACCTTGAGCTGGTCCTGGGGCAGGCCCAGGCGGCGCGAGCGCATCGCCACCTGCTGTTGCGACTCTTCGCCGGTGACATACAGCGCAGGCATGTGCACGGCAATGTTGCACAGGGTCTGCAACAGAATGGTCGACTTGCCGATACCCGGGTCACCGCCGATCAGCACCACCGAGCCATCGACCAAACCGCCACCCAGCACGCGGTCCAGTTCGCTGCTGCTGGTGGTGAAGCGCGGGATCTCTTCCACGCTGACTTCGGCCAGGGTCTTGATCTGCGCCTGTTGCCCGGTCCAGCCGGCACGGCCACTGCTGGGTGCCGCCGCCCCGCCGCTCTCGATCATGGTTTCGACCAGGGTGTTCCAGGCCCCGCATTCGCCGCACTGGCCGGCCCATTTGGGGAAGGTCGCGCCGCATTCGGTGCAGCCATACAAGCGCTTGGCCTTGGCCATGGGCGGTTTCTCCTGGAAAAAACCGCCATGATAGCCGAGCGAGACGTGTCTCGAACGCTTCGGCGTGCGACAAAACTATTCGTTCTAACCGCAGTCACTACCCCTGAACACAACGCATGAAGCGTTTTAGTGGCTTACACTGCGTTAACCTCACCATTTGTTACAAAGGAATCGAACATGGGCATGATCAGTGAGTTCAAGGCCTTCGCGGTCAAAGGCAACGTCGTCGACATGGCGGTCGGTATCATCATCGGCGCGGCCTTCGGCAAGATCGTCTCGTCCTTCGTGGGTGACGTAGTCATGCCACCACTGGGCCTGTTGATCGGTGGCGTGGACTTCAGCGACCTGGCCATTACCTTGAAGGCTGCAGAAGGCGACGTTCCGGCAGTAATGCTGGCCTACGGCAAGTTCATCCAGACCGTGATCGACTTCTTGATCGTTGCGTTCGCCATCTTCATGGGCGTGAAGGCGATCAACCGCCTGAAGCGCGAAGAGGCCGTGGCACCGAGCGCGCCACCCGTGCCAAGTGCCGAAGAGACGTTGCTGACCGAAATCCGCGACCTGCTCAAGACGCAGAACCAGAACCGCCTGCCTTGAAGGTGCCGGGGCCGCGTTGCGGCCCCCGTGTCACCAGTAGTTTTCTACCGCCACCTGCCCTGGCCGCTTGCTCAGGCTCAACTGCAGATCACGCGCCTTGAGCACCTTGCGCGTTTCATCGATCATCTCCGGGTTGCCGCAGAGCATCACGCGTGAATGCTCGGGCGACAGCGCAAGCCCCGCCGCCTTCTCCAGCTCACCGTTCTCGATCAACGTGGTAATGCGTGCATTCAACGCGCCCGGATGCTGCTCACGGGTCACTATCGGGATGAACTGCAATTTGCCGGCGTGCTCTGCCAGGTAGTCGCGCTGCTCCAACTCGGCGATTTCCTTCACGTAGGCCAGCTCCTTCGCTTCGCGCACCGAGTACACCAGCTTGATGCTGTCGAAACGCTCCCAGGCCTCGAAGTCCTGGAGGATGGACATGAACGGTGCAATGCCGGTGCCGGTGGCCAGCAACCACAGGTCGCGGCCGCCAATGAAGCGATCAAGTGTCAAAAAGCCAAAGGCCTGCCGATCGATCAGCAGGCTGTCACCCTCGCCCAGCCGGCTCAGCTCGCTGGTGAACTCCCCGCCGGGCACCACGATCGAGAAGAAGTCGAGGTACTCGTCATGGGGCGCGCTGACCATGGAATAGGCGCGCCACACCACACTGCCATCGGCCTTGGTCACCCCGAGACGAGCAAACTGGCCGGCCCGGAAGCGAAAGCCCGAATCGCGTGTTACCCGCAGGCTGAAGAGGTTCGGCGTCAGTGGCTGAACATCGAGCAGGGTCTGGCGGGTGAACTTTTCGGCGCTGGCAGTCATATCGGGCTCCAAGGTTGACGTGCGCACAGTGTCGCGCAAAGCGGCCTGGATAAAAACCACCCGTTTGTAAGGCCTCACCACCTCGATGCTGCCGATGTCGCAGACAAACATGATCGCTATAACAAAAAATTCCCAACGCTTTGGTAGGTTTTTCCTACAATGATGCGGGTATGCAAACGGATTGGATCCTGTTGCCCCATCCATAGGAGCGTTACGGATGCCTCACTGGAAACCCGAGCATCTCCATCAATTTGTCAGCGAGCGGTGCCCGCGCAAGTTGTTCAACATCGCTGTGCATCTGGTGCAAGACTTGGGTATGGAACACTTGGGGCTGAACATTCGCATCCAGATTGCCACGCAGACACCCCGGCTTTACCTCTACAGCAATTACCCAAGCGAATGGATCGAGCGCTATCAGCGCGATGATTTCTACAAGCAAGACCCGGCCGCACGCTTGAGCCATGGCCAGACCACACCTGTATTGTGGACCGACGAACTGTATTGCGAGGCCCCGCAATTTCGCGAGGCTGCCTGCCAGCACGGGCTGCGTCATGGTTGGACACAGTCGCTGCACGACCTGCAGCACAATGAAAGCCAAGTCAGCGTCGCCAGGCCAGCAGGCCAGATTGCAATCAACGAACTCTACGAAAAAGCCGCCAGCGTGCAGTGGCTGTGCCACACCCTGCACTCGGTACTGTGCGAGCACCACCTGGACGCGCTCTGCCCGCCTCAGCCGAAAATGAGCGAGCGGGAGCTGGAAGTGCTGAGGTGGTCAGCTGCAGGCAAGACCGCCGCCGACGTTGCCTCCATCCTGTCGCTGTCACAAAGTACGGTCAACTTCCATATCCGCAGCGTGATCACCAAAACCAACGCCTCCAACAAGGCAGGCGCCATCGCCATAGCCGCCCTGCGTGGGTGGATCTGATAGCCACCCCTGCGACTACCGGCAAAGCCCTGTAGAATGGCGCGGCAAAGCCCGTGGCGATCCGCAACGGGCAGATTCGTACCCGAGCCAGACGCCATGCCCTTGTTGACCACCCCCTACGCCGAACTCGACCTGATCCGCCAGCCGGACCAGGCCAACGAACCTCTGCAGGCATTCGACGCCGCTGACGAGTACCTGCTCGCGCACTTGCATGAGCAGGCGCCTGACGCCAGCTGCCGGGTATTGGTGCTCAATGACAGCTTCGGTGCCCTGGCCGCCAGCCTGGCCGGGCAGCTTGCAGTGACCAGCAGTGGCGATTCGCACCTGGCGCACCTGGCCTTGGAAAAAAACCTCGCGCGCAACGGCAAGCCGTTCGACAGCGTGCCGTTCGTACCGGCCAGCGAACCGTGGCAGGGTCCGTTCGACCGGGTGCTGGTACGCGTGCCCAAGACCCTGGCCTTGCTCGAGGAGCAACTCATTCGTCTGCAGGGCCACCTGGCGCCCGGCGCGCAGGTGATTGCCGGGGCGATGATCAAGCACCTGCCCCGTGCCGCCGGTGAGCTGATGGAAAAGTACATCGGCCCGGTTCAGGCCTCGCTGGCGCAAAAGAAGGCCCGACTGCTGACGGCCACCGTTGCCGACCGCCCGGCCGCGCGCTCGCCCTACCCTAGCCGCTATCAGCTCGAAACGCCGGCCCTTGAGCTGCTCAACCACGCCAACGTGTTCTGCCGCGATGGCCTGGATATCGGCACCCGTGCCTTTCTCCCGCACCTGCCGCGCAACCTGGGCCAGGCCCGTGTTGCCGACCTTGGCTGCGGCAACGGCGTCCTGGCGATCGCCAGCGCACTGGCCAACCCCGAGGCGCATTACACGCTGGTCGACGAGTCGTACATGGCGGTGCAATCGGCGCGGGAAAACTGGCAGGCGGCACTGGGCGAGCGCCCGGCATTGATGCTGGCGGCCGATGGTTTGGCGGGGGTGGAAAAGCAGTCGCTGGACGTGGTGCTGTGCAATCCGCCGTTCCACCAGCAACAGGTGGTGGGCGACTTCCTCGCCTGGCGCATGTTCCAGCAGGCCCGGGAGGCACTGATGGTGGGCGGTGCGTTGTATATCGTCGGTAACCGTCACCTGGGTTACCACAGCAAGCTGGCGCGGCTGTTCCGAGGGGTGGAACAGGTGGCGGCGACGCCGAAGTTCGTGATTCTCAAGGCCCGCAAGTAAGTGGCTGGGGCCGCTTGGCGGCCCCAGCCCCTTTAATGGGTAGTCAGGCCGGCTGCCCCCATGAACAGCCGCATTACCCAGGCCGCCACCCCCAGGGCCGCCACGCTCATCGCCCAGATCAGCACCAGCCAACCCAGCCGCTGCCACAAGGGCTTTTTCTCTTCTACACCATGCTTGCCGGTCATCATGCGGCCCTCCTAGTGATAGCCGTCTTCGTGAGTCACCTTGCCGCGGAACACGTAGTAGCTCCAGAAGGTATAGCCAAGGATGAACGGCAGGATGAACAACGTCCCCACCAGCATGAACCCTTGGCTCTGCGGCGGCGCCGCTGCGTCCCAGATCGAGATCGACGGCGGGATGATGTTCGGCCACACACTGATACCCAGGCCGCTATAGCCGAGGAACACCAGCACCAGGGTCAGCAGGAACGGCGTGTAGTTGGCATTGCGCGCGACTGCCTTGAGCAACCCGTAGAAGGTCACCAGCACCAGGATCGGCACCGGCATGAACCAGATCAGGTTGGGCATGCTGAACCAGCGATCGGCAATCTGCGGGTAGGCGAGCGGCGTCCACAGGCTGACGATGCCGATCACCACCAGCAGCACCAGCGCCAGCGGCCTTGCCAGGTCATGCATCTGCAGCTGCAGCGGCCCCTCGGTCTTCATGATCAGCCAGGTGCAGCCCAGCAGGGTGTAGGCGACGATCAGGCCCAGGCCGCTGAACAGGCTGAACGGGGTCAGCCAGTCGAGCGTGCCACCGGCATAGTGGCGGTCGACCACCTTGAAGCCCTCGATGAACGCGCCCAGGGCAACCCCCTGGAAGAAGGTGGCGATCAGCGAACCCCAGATGAACGCCTTGTCCCAGATGTGGCGCTTGTCGTCCTTGGCCTTGAAGCGGAACTCGAAGGCCACGCCACGGAAGATCAGCCCGATCAGCATGAGTATTAGCGGCAGGTACAAGGCTTCGAGCACCACCGAATAGGCCATCGGGAAGGCCCCGAACAGCCCGGCGCCGCCCAGCACCAGCCAGGTCTCGTTGCCGTCCCATACCGGGGCGACGGTGTTCATCATCACATCACGGTCACGCTCGCCCTTGACGAAGGGGAAGAGCATGCCGATGCCCAAGTCGAAACCATCCATCACCACGTACATCATGACGCCGAAGATGATGATCACGGCCCAGATCAGCGGAAGGTCGATACCCATGGCTCAGTTCCCCTTGCTCAGGCTGGCAGTGTCGGCCTCATGGCCATCATCGGCGGCGGACAACGGCCGCGCCGGCGTGCGTTTCTGGCCTGGGCCACCCGGGTTGGGTTCATCACCCTCGCCCGTCTGCGGCCCTTTGCGCACCAGGCGCATCATGTAGCCAAGGCCGGTGCCGAACAGCGCGAAGTACACCACCACGAACGCCACCAGGGTAAAGCCGAGCTGCGCATAACTGTGGTTGGACACCCCTTCGGAGGTGCGCATCAGGCCATACACCACCCACGGCTGGCGGCCGATTTCGGTGGTGAACCAACCCGCAAGGATGGCGACAAGGCCAGAGGGGCCCATCCACAAGGTCAGGTACAGGAACGGCCTGGAGCTGTAGAGCGTGCCGCGCTTGCGCAGCCACAGGCTCCACAGGCCAACGAAGATCATCAGCAAGCCCAGCCCGACCATGACCCGGAACGACCAGAACACGATGGTCGAGTTAGGCCGGTCCGCCGCCGGGAATTCCTTCATCGCCGGCACTTGCTTGTCCAGGCTGTGAGTCAGGATCAGGCTGCCAAGCGCTGGGATCTCGACCTTGAAGCGCGTGGTCTCGGCTTTCATGTCGGGGATGCCGAACAGGATCAGCGGGGTCGGCTCGCCCGGCACGTTCTCCCAATGGCCTTCGATGGCCGCGATCTTCACGGGCTGGTGCTTGAGCGTGTTGAGGCCGTGGAAGTCACCGATCACCGCCTGGACCGGCGCGACGATCAGCGCCATCCACATGGCCATCGACAGCATCTTGCGCACGGCCGGGTTGTCACGCCCGCGCAGCAGGTGCCAGGCCGCCGATGCACCGACGAAGAAGGCGGTGGCGACGAACGCGGCGGTGGCCATGTGCATCAACCGGTAGGGGAACGAGGGGTTGAAGATCACTGCCAGCCAGTCCACCGGCACGACCCGGCCATCGATGATTTCGTGGCCTTGCGGGGTCTGCATCCAGCTGTTGGACGCCAGAATCCAGAAGGTCGAGACCAGCGTGCCAAGCGCCACCATGACCGTGGCGAAGAAGTGCAGGCCACGGCCCACACGGTTCCAGCCAAACAGCATGACACCCAGGAAGCCTGCCTCGAGGAAGAACGCCGTCAGCACCTCATAGGTCAGCAAGGGGCCGGTGACGGCGCCGGCAAAATCGGAGAAGCGGCTCCAGTTGGTGCCGAACTGATAGGCCATGACCAGGCCAGAGACCACGCCCATGCCGAAGTTGACGGCGAAGATCTTCGACCAGAAGTGGTAAAGGTCACGGTAGACCTGGTGGTGGGTCCGCAGCCAAAGGCCTTCAAGGACCGCCAGATAGCTCGCCAGACCAATGGTGATGGCCGGGAACAGGATGTGAAAGGACACGGTAAACGCAAACTGGATTCGGGCGAGATCTAGGGCCTCTAAACCGAACATAGTGCTTCCTCTTCAGATAATCCGGCGTTCGGGCTCGTGGCCTTTGCGCCTACTGCCCCCACGGTATCGAGTGCGGCGAGTTTGAATTGTTCTGTGCAATCGCAGGGATTCCGGCCCAAGGGCCACATCGTTGCCGGTTCGTTGCAAATACAACGATTGATCCAGATCAACGACTGACTGCAAGCATAGTCCTGAATAGCCAGCCGGGCCGTGTGGTTGATTGCCGCGTGACCTGTTGCCCCACCCTCTTTCAGAACCTGTGAAAAAGTGCCGATCACGGCAAACAGTAACTGCTTGTTACAAACAGATGATAATCTGCCGGCCCCTCTACTGCGCCGAGGCCACAGGTTTCCGATGCCCGATTCCGCACCGCAGCTGTTGCGCCATCATCGCCCCTTCCTCGCCTTCTGGCTGGCCCGTGTGTTCACCGCCAGCGGCTTCCAGATGCTCACCGTGGCCATTGGCTGGCACCTCTACCAGCTCACCGGCAATGTGCTCGACCTGGGCCTGGTCGGCCTGGTCGAATTCGCCCCACGGGTGCTGTTCATGCTGCACACCGGGCATGTCGCCGACCGCTATGACCGGCGCAAGGTCGCGGCCCTGTGCCAAAGCCTGCAGGGGCTGATTGCCCTGGCGCTGGTAGTGGGCAGCGCCACCGACAACGTCAGCCGCGAGCTGATCTTCGCCCTGGCCTTCCTGCTGGGCGCCACGCGCTCGTTCGAGATGCCGGCCACCCAGGCCCTGCTGCCCAATGTGGTGCCGCCGGGGTTGTTCCCACGGGCGGTGGCGGCCTCGGCCTCGGCGACCCAGGCAGCCACCATCGTCGCCCCGGCGGTGGGCGGGTTGCTGTATGCCTTCGGCAGTATCTGGGTGTACGGCCCGACCGTGGCGCTGTACGCCATTGCCTGTGCACTGACATTGAGCCTGGACGCACGCCAGCAAGTGGCCCAGCGTGGCCGTGCCAGCCTGGAGTCGCTGCTGGCCGGCATCCGCTTCATCCGCAGCCGGCCAGACATCCTCGGCGCCATCTCGCTGGACCTGTTCGCCGTGCTGCTGGGCGGTGCCACCGCGTTGTTGCCGGTGTTCGCCAAGGACATCCTGCTGACCGGCCCCTGGGGCCTGGGCCTGCTGCGCTCGGCACCGGCGGTGGGGGCGTTGCTGATGTCGCTGTGGCTGGCGCGCTTCCCGTTCGAGCGCAAGGTAGGCCGCACCATGTTCACCGCCGTGGGCGTGTTTGGCGTGGCGACCATCGCATTTGGCCTGTCGACGTCGTTCTGGTTCTCGCTGGCGGTGCTGGTGGTACTCGGTGCGGCGGACATGATCAGCATGGTCATTCGCAGTTCGTTCGTGCAACTGGAGACGCCGGATGAGATGCGCGGGCGGGTGAGCGCTGTGAACGGGTTGTTCATCGGTGCCTCGAACCAGCTCGGTGAATTCGAATCGGGGGTCACCGCGCACTGGTTTGGCACAGTGCCGGCGGTAGTGCTGGGGGGCGTGGGCACGCTGGTGGTGACCGGGGTGTGGATAAAATTGTTCCCGACCCTGGCCAAGCGCGACCGCTTGCACAGCGGTTGATGGCTCGGCGGTACTGGCCTCTTCACAGCTAAACCCACTGCCACGGGCGATGGAAAAGCCATTCCCCGAAGGCCATAGGCCCCTGCCGAGCATGCTGGTATGATGCGCGGCTTTTTTCCGCCCCAGATAAAACCACGGCAACCGGTACGGTCTGTGCTTTGCTGATGGGGTCGATATATATCACGGCGCCGGGGGCGCCTTGGGGAGCGGGCATGCTGGAAAGGCTGTTTCAACTAAAAGCACACGACACCAATGTGCGCACCGAGATTCTTGCGGGCGTCACCACCTTCCTGGCCATGGCCTACATCCTGTTCGTCAACCCCAGCATCCTGGGCGAGACCGGCATGGACAAAGGTGCGATCTTCGTCGCCACCTGCCTGGCCGCGGCCATCGGTTCGGCGACCATGGGCCTGATCGCCAACTACCCGATCGCGCTGGCGCCGGGCATGGGCCTGAACGCCTTCTTCACCTATACCGTGGTTCTGCACATGGGCCATACCTGGCAGGTTGCGCTGGGTGCGGTGTTCCTGTCGGCGGTGATGTTCTTCCTGTTGTCGATCTTCCGCATCCGCGAATGGATCGTGAACAGCATCCCGCTGCCGCTGCGCTCGGCCATTGCCGCAGGCATCGGTTTGTTCCTGGCACTGATTGCCCTGCATAACGCGGGCATCGTCGTCGATAACCCAGCCACCCTGGTGGGCATGGGCGACCTCAAGCAGCCCTCGGTGATCCTCGCCACGCTGGGCTTCTTCCTGATCGTCGGCCTTGAGTCGCTGAAGGTGCGCGGCGCGGTGCTGATCGGCATCCTGGCCGTCACTGTCGCGTCGATAGCGATGGGCGTCACGCCGTTCGGCGGCATCGTGTCGATGCCCCCTTCGCTGGCACCGACCTTCCTGCAACTGGACATCGCCGGTGCCCTCGATGTGGGCCTGATCAGCGTGATCTTCGCCTTCCTGTTCGTCGACCTGTTCGACAACTCCGGCACCCTGATCGCCGTGGCCAAGCGCGCCGGCCTGATGGGCAAGGACGGCCACATGCCGAAGATGGGCCGCGCCCTGATCGCCGACAGCACCGCGGCCATGGCCGGTTCGCTGCTGGGCACCTCGACCACCACCAGCTACATCGAATCGGCTGCCGGCGTGAGCGCGGGCGGGCGTACCGGCCTGACCGCCATCGTGGTGGCCGTGCTGTTCCTGCTGGCGCTGTTCTTCGCACCGCTGGCCGGTAGCGTACCGGCCTTCGCCACGGCACCGGCGCTGCTGTTCGTCGCCGTACTGATGGCTTCGGGCCTGGCGGAAATAAACTGGGACGACGTCACCGAAGCCGCGCCCGTGGTGGTGACGGCCCTGGCCATGCCACTGACCTACTCGATCGCCAACGGCATCGCCTTCGGCTTCATTTCCTGGACTGCCATCAAGCTGATTTCCGGCCGCCACCGCGACCTGAACCCGGCCCTGGTGATCCTTTCCATCCTGTTCGTCATCAAGCTGGGCTGGTTCAACGCATGAGTGCTGCTTTCGACCCCTCCTCCTACGCCACCCAGCTGGACGCCAAGGTTGCCCGGCTGCGCGAGCTGCTGGCGCCGTTTGGCGCGCCGGAACCGGCTGTTTTCGATTCGCCGCGCGAGCACTACCGCCTGCGCGCCGAGTTCCGCCTGTGGCGCGAGGACGGTCAGCGCCACTACGCGATGTTCGCCCCAGGCGAGAAGCACAAGGCGATCCTGATCGACGACTTCCCCATCGCCAGCGAGCGCATCAACCTGCTGATGCCGCGCCTCAAGGCGGCCTGGCAGGCCAGCGAGGCGCTGAGCAACCGGCTGTTCCAGGTGGAGTTCCTTACCACCCTGGCGGGCGATGCGATGGTCACGATGTGCTACCACCGCCCGCTGGACGAGGCCTGGGAAGTGGCCGCACGGCAACTGGCCGAAGACCTGGGGGTGAGCCTGATCGGCCGCTCCAAGGGCAAGCGCCTGGTGATCGGCCGTGATTATGCGGTGGAGCAACTGGACGTGGCGGGCCGCGTATTCAGCTACCGCCAGCCAGAAGGCGCGTTCACCCAGCCCAACGGCGCGGTGAACCAGAAGATGCTGAGCTGGGCCTACGACGCCATTGGCGAGCGCGACGATGACCTGCTGGAGCTGTACTGCGGCAATGGCAACTTCACCTTGCCGCTGGCCACCCGCGTGCGCCAGGTGCTGGCCACCGAGATCAGCAAGACGTCGGTCAATGCAGCGCTGAGCAACCTCGATGAGAACGGTGTGGATAACGTGCGGCTGGTGCGGCTGTCGGCTGAAGAGCTGACCCAGGCACTGAACGAGGTGCGGCCGTTCCGCCGGCTGGAAGGCATCGACCTGAAAAGCTATACGTTCGGCACCGTGTTCGTCGACCCGCCGCGTGCTGGCATGGACCCGGACACCTGCGAGCTGACCCGGCGTTTCGAGCGCATTCTGTACATCTCGTGCAACCCGGAAACGCTGGCGGCGAACATCGCCCAGCTGCAAGATACCCACCGTATCGAACGCTGCGCGCTGTTCGACCAGTTCCCGTATACCCATCACATGGAAAGCGGGGTGCTGCTGGTTCGGCGCTGATCCGTGTCGCGTTGGGGCCTGGCCGGCCCCAACGCACACTGCCAGGAGAGTTGCGCCGATGGACCAGTTCAGTGCCATGCACACCTTCCGCCGGGTCGTAGACCTCGGCAGCTTCAGCGCCGCCGCCAACCAGGCCGGCGTCTCGCATACCGTGCTGTCACGCCAGGTGAAGCACCTCGAACGCCACCTCGGCACGCAGTTGCTCACCCGTACCACCCGCCGCCTGCACCTGACCGAAGCCGGTGCGCTGTTCTATCGCCATTGCGTGCAGATCCTCGAACAGATGCAGGCCATGACCCTGGAACTGTCCGAGCATCAGCAACAACCTGCCGGCACCTTGCGCCTGGGCGTTGCCACGGCCTTTGGCGAGCTGGAACTGGGGCGTTGGTTGCCAGATTTTGTCGAGCGCCATCCACAGCTACAGATCGAGCTGCACTGCAGCGATCGCTTCGTTGACCTGCTGGAGGAGGAGATCGACGTGTGCCTGCGGGTCACCGACCACCTGCCTGACTCCAGCCTGGTGGCACGCCGTCTGGCCACCAGTGAAGTCCTGCTGGTGGCCGCACCGCGCTACCTGCAACGCCACGGTACGCCCGCCTCACCCGACGACCTGGCCGGCCACCCGTTGCTCGGCTACAGCCAGTTGCTGCACCCGCAACGCTTGCAGGTGGCCAACGACGCGGGCGAGCAGCGTGAAATCCTGATGCCCCGGCGCTTGAGCGCCAACTCCCCCATGGCCGTGCGCGCCGCCGCCATCGGCGCCCTGGGCATCGCCAGTTTCGACCGTTTCATCGTCGATGATGCGCTGCGCGACGGGCGCCTGGTGCAGGTGCTGAGCCATTGGCGGCAGCCGGCGCGCAGCCTGTTCGCGGTTTATCCACAGAGCCGTTACCTGGCGCCCAAGGTGCGTGCGCTGCTGGATTACGTGCAGCACTACTACGCAACGCCCAGGTGGCAGGGCTGATTTGTGCTTTATCTGCACAAGTCTTGCGGAGTTTAGGCCGTATTTGTGCTCTTGATGATTCATTAACCTTCGCTGCACGTTACTTCAGCGAAGGACTCATCATGAAATCATTGCAGGCAGTCATCACCGGCATCGCGCTCAGCGCTGTGGCAATCGTCGCCCATGCAGCAGAACAAACCGTTTCGGTCCCTGACAACGCGGGCTTGAAGTGGCAGGACGTGCCCAACACCCGCGGCGCCGTCAGCTACGCCAACGTCGAAGGCGATATCTTCGGCAAGGGGCCGTATTCGGCTTATGTGAAATTCAGAAAAGGCACCGACAACGGCCTGCACCAGCACAGCCAGACCTTGCCGACAGTGGTATTGAGCGGGACGTTCTACGCAGTGATCGATGGCAAGCGCACCGAGTACCCGGCCGGGGCCTACTACAAACTGCCCGCCGACCTGGTGCATGAAAGTGGCTGCACGGCGGCTGCCGATTGCCTGTTGTTCCAGTATCAGGCCGATGCCTTTGACCTGAAACCGGTCAAAGGTTGAGAGGCCGGGGCCGCCTTGCGGCCCCAAGCTTCACTCAGAAGTCGAAGAACACCGTCTCCCCTTCCCCCTGAATACGGATATCGAAACGATAGGCCGTCTTCCCATCCACTTCGCAACGCTTGGCAACCAACGTCTCACGGCGCTGCGGCTGCTCGATCAGGTTGAGCACCGGGCACTTGGCGTTGGCTTCGGCTTCATCGTCGAAATACAGGCGCGTGTGCAGGTGGATGTTGATGCCACGGGCAAACAGGCTGATGTTGATGTGCGGCGCCATCGGCACGCCAGCAGCATTGTTCACCACACCCGGCTTCACCGTTTGCACGGTCCATTCACCGGCATCAAAGGTGGTGGCGGTGCGGCCAAAGCTGTTGAAGGCGTTTTCCAGGTTGTATTGATCCTGGTACTGGCCGGCGGCATCGGCCTGCCACAGCTCCAGGAACGAATCGCGCACCAGGTGCCCGTTACCGTCATAGACCTGGCCGATCAACAGGATGTGTTCACCCGGTGCTTCTGGCTTGGCCAGGCGGTTCCAGATTTCCTGGTCGCGGGTCGGGTTGCCGGCCGCTTCCAGGGCCAGGCCGATGTGCACGTAGGGGCCGGCAGTCTGCGAAGGGGTTTCCGGCAGCAGTTCGATTGGCATGGCGGGGTCCTCAGCAGTTTTCGAAGTGGGTCTTGCGCTGGCCGCGCAGCACGATGTCGAAGCGGTACGCCAGGCAGTCCATCGGGTTGGCGTTGCTCATGTCGAGCTTGGCGATCAACTGCTGTACGGCCTCGGGGTTGGCGATCGACTTGACGATCGGGCACTTCGGGATCAGCGGGTCGCCCTCGAAGTACAGCTGGGTGATCAGCTTGGTGGCGATCGACGGGCCGCTGATGCCGAAGTGAATGTGCGCAGGGCGCCAGTCATTCGGGCCGTTGCGCCATGGGTACGGGCCGGGCTTGATGGTGCGGAAGCTGTAGTAGCCGTCGCGGTCGGTCAGGCAACGGCCAACGCCACCGAAGTTCGGGTCCAGCGGGGCCAGGTAGCGGTCGTTCTTGTGCCGGTAGCGGCCGCCGGCATTGGCCTGCCACATTTCTACCAAGGTGTTGGGCACCGGTTTGCCGTACTGGTCGACAACCCGGCCGGCAACGATGATGCGCTCACCGACTGGCAGGCCACCGTTGTTGAAGTTCAGCAGCAGGTCATGGTCGTGGGCACCGAAACCCAGGTGGGTGAAATCCGGGCCGGTGGTTTCGCTGATCGACTGCGGGATGCTGACCAGTGCCTGGCGCGGGGAGCGGGCAATGGACGTCTTGTAGTCGGGGGTCAGGGCTTTGGGGTGCCAGTTGCGATCACGGATCACGAAGCGGCTGGTGTCCTGGGCGGGCATGCCGTTTTCCTCTCTTGGTATTATCAAAACGCCTGTACGTGGCAGGCGGACTTGCAGTTTCGGATAACTCGCGTGGGATGAATACTGAAATCAGCCCCTCAATACATAACCATATGGTTATGGCTTAACACCTTTGGCTGACACCTTTCGCTGAGGTGAACTAATCTTTGTCTTCTTGTTTCACGCTCCGGAGAGCATTCATGGAATGGCGAAAAGGCCGACGCAGCGACAACGTGGTCGATGCCCGAGGCGAAGGTGGCGGTGGTGGCGGCATGCGCTTTGGCGGCGGCAAGGGCCTGGGGCTGGGGGCGATCCTGCTGATCGTGGGCATTGGCTGGCTCACCGGGCAAGACCCGCTGCAGATCCTTGGCCAGCTCACCGGGCAAATGCAACAGCAACAGCAGGCCCCCAGTAGCGTGGGCACCAAGGCGCCGCCGGCCAATGACCAGCAGGCCGAATTCGTCGCCTCGGTGCTGGGTGACACCGAGGACACCTGGAAGGCGCTGTTCTCCCAGGCCGGCAAGCAGTACCGCGACCCCAAGCTGGTGCTATTCAACGGCCAGGTCAACTCTGCCTGCGGCTTCGCTTCGGCGGCGGTGGGCCCGTTCTACTGCCCGGCCGACCAGCGGGTGTACCTGGACATGTCGTTCTTCCGCGAGATGGAAAACCGCTTCGCCGCAGCGGGCGACTTCGCCCAGGCCTATGTCATCGCCCACGAAATCGGCCACCACGTGCAGACCCTGCTCGGCGTGTCGGCCAAGGTTGATGCGGCCCGTCGCAATGGGCAGCGCATGGAGGGCGACAACGGCTTGCTGGTACGCCAGGAACTGCAGGCCGATTGCCTGGCCGGGGTGTGGGCGTATCAGGCACAAAAGCGCCTGAACTGGCTGGAGCCAGGTGACGTCGAGGAAGCACTGAATGCGGCCAACGCCATTGGTGACGACCGCCTGCAGCAGAAAGGCCAGGGGCGCGTGGTGCCCGACTCTTTCACCCACGGCACCTCGGCGCAGCGCGTGCGCTGGTTCAAGGCTGGCTTTGCCGAGGGCGAAGTGAACAGCTGCGATACCTTCAGTGCACGTAACCTGTGACACCCTGCGGGGCTGCCTGGCAGCCCCCGCTTCAACCGGACGACCGGTTACAAATCTGCTGAAAAAGCGTTTCAGCTTCCAGATTCATTGCCGATAACCCCTGCACGAATCAGCGGGCACCCAGAACAACAACGCCTTGCGATCGACGATCAAGAGAGCGAAAACAACTTCTGGAGTGCGTGCATGAACAGCTGGTTTGCCAACATCAGCGTCAACCTCAAACTCGGCCTGGGCTTCGGCCTGGTGCTGATCCTCACCGGCCTGCTGGCCCTGACCGGCTGGACCAGCCTCGGCAGCCTGATCGACCGCAGCAACTGGATGAGCGATATCAGCCAGCTCAACAAGGACCTGACTGACCTGCGCATTGCCCGCCTGCAGTACATGATTGCCAACGGCGACGATGCGGCGGCTGCCAACACCCTGGCCAAGCTGGATACCTTCAGCAACCAGCAGCAACGCCTGGTCGGCTCGTTCAAGAGCCCGGAGAACGTCAAACTGCTGCACGACCTTGGGCAGACCATCAGCCAGTACAAGGTGTCGCTGGGCACCATGCGCGCAGGCTACAACGCCACCCGCGCCGCCCGCGATGCCATGAATGTTTCTGCAGCCAAGGCCGACCAGGCCATGGATGCCCTCAGCCAGGACGTCATGGCACGCCTCGAAAGTGACAGCGTGCGCCTGGCCCAGTACCAGCTGATCAGCAAGGCCCGCCAGCAACTGCTGCAGGTGCGCATCGACGTGCGCGGCTACATTGCCGATAACAGCGCGGCCAACGAGCAGGCTGCGCTGCGCCAGCTCGAAGCGGCGCTGGCCGAGGTCGACAACCTCAAGCGCCAGCTGCCCACTGCTGATGCCCGCCTGCAACAGTTCGAACAGTCGGTGCTAGCCTACCGTGACGCCGTGCGTCAGTTCCGCGATGCCCTCGCCGATATCACCAGCGCACGCGCAGAAATGACCGTCCAGGGCGCCGACATCGTCAAGACCAGCGACGCGCTGTACAAGATCCAGCTGGAGCGCCGCGACATCGAGAGTGCACAGGCCCGCAGCCTGCAGGCCATCGCGACCCTGCTGGCGTTGCTGGTAGGCGTACTGGCAGCGGTGCTCATCACCCGGCAGATCACCCGCCCGCTGCAGGAAACCTTGCAAGCGGTGGAACGCATCGCGGGCGGCGACCTGACTCACGACCTGCGTGTCACCCGCCGTGATGAACTGGGCGTGCTGCAACAGGGCATCGCCCGCATGGGCACCACCCTGCGCGAACTGATCAGCGGCATCCGCGACGGCGTCACCCAGATCGCCAGCGCCGCCGAAGAGCTGTCGGCCGTTACCGAACAGACCAGCGCAGGTGCCAACAGCCAGAAGGTCGAAACCGACCAGGTGGCCACCGCGATGCATGAAATGGCGGCAACCGTTCAGGAAGTCGCCCGCAACGCCGAGCAGGCCTCGCATGCCGCCACCGGTGCCGACGACGAAGCCCGCGCCGGCGACCGTGTGGTCGGTGAGGCAATCAGCCAGATCGAACGCCTGGCCGCAGAAGTGCACCGCTCCACTGAAGCCATGAGCCTGCTGCAGCAGGAAAGCCAGAAGATCGGCAGCGTCATGGACGTGATCAAGTCGGTGGCCGAACAGACCAACCTGCTGGCGCTGAACGCCGCGATCGAAGCCGCCCGTGCCGGCGAGGCGGGCCGCGGCTTTGCCGTGGTCGCCGACGAAGTGCGCGGCCTGGCGCAGCGTACGCAGAAGTCCACCGAAGAGATCGAAGAGCTGATCGCCAGCTTGCAGCACGGCACCCAGCAAGTGGCCACGGCCATGCAGGGTAGCCGGACCCTGACCGACAGCAGCGTCGAACTGGCACGCAAGGCCGGTGCCTCGCTGGAAAGCATCACCGGCACGGTGTCGAACATTCAGTCGATGAACCAGCAGATTGCGGCGGCGGCGGAAGAGCAGAGCGCGGTGGCGGAAGAAATCAGCCGGAGCATTCTGAATGTGCGGGATGTGTCTGAGCAGACCGCGGCGGCCAGTGACGAGACGGCGGCGTCCAGTGTTGAGCTGGCGCGGTTGGGTGGGCAATTGCAGATGCTGGTGAGCCAGTTCCGCGTTTGACCTTTAGATAGCATTCGCGGGGCAAGCCCGCTCCCACAGGTTTACGCTCTCGGAAGGCAGCGGTAATCCTGTGGGAGCGGGCTTGTCCCGCGAAGAGGCCAGCACTGAGTCTACAGAATTACTTGACGATCATCCCCACCCCACGCCCACGCGGGTCAGAAGCCGTCTCAAGCTTGTCTCCGTTCACCCGGATCGCCTGGATATCGCCCATCTCCCAGCCCTGGTCCTCCAGCACATAACCCATTTTCTTAAGGTCGTCCGCTACCGGCCCGGTCAGCGGCGCATAGCTGTCGAAATAAAGGGTGTCCTTGGGCAGCAACTGATGGTGCACGCGCTGTGCGGCCACCGCTTTCTCAAGCGGCATGCCGTAGTCGTACAGGTTGTTCATCACCTGGAAGATCGACGTGAAGATCCGCGAACCGCCCGGCGTGCCGATCACCAGCTCGACCTTGCCATCGCGGGTCATCAGGCTCGGGCTCATGGACGACAGCATGCGCTTGCCCGGCTCGATGGCGTTGGCATCACCGCCGACCACGCCAAAGGCATTGGCCGCCCCCGGCTTGGCGCTGAAGTCGTCCATCTCGTCATTGAGCAGGAAGCCGGCGCCCTTGACCACTACACCACTGCCGTAGTCGAGGTTGAGGGTGTAGGTGTTGCTGACCGCATTGCCCTGCTTGTCGACGATCGAGAAGTGCGTAGTCTGGTGCGGCTCCAGGCCCGGCTTGACGTCGTCGGTTGCCGAAATGGCCTTGGGGTTGACCTGCGCGGCGCGCTTGGCCAGGTAATCCTTGGCAATCAATTGATCCACCGGCACCTTGGTGAACGCCGGGTCACCCAGGTAGTCGGCGCGGTCGGCGAACACGCGCTTCTCGATCTCGGCCAGCAAGTGGATGTACTGCGCAGAATTGTGCGCGACGCCTTTGAAGTCCGCCGCACGGTCTTCCTTGATACCCAGCAGCTGGGCCAGGGCCACACCGCCAGAGCTTGGCGGCGGCGCGGTGTAGACCACGTTGCCACGCCAGCTCAGGGCCATCGGCTCACGCCAGACGGCCTTGTAGTCCTTGAGGTCTTGCTTGGTGATCAGGCCTTTGTCCGCCTGCATCTGCGCCACCAGCAGGTCGGCGGTCTTGCCCTGGTAGAACTCGCTCACGCCCTTGTCGGCAATGCGTTCGAGGGTCTGGGCCATCTCGGGCTGCTTGAACAGCTCGCCCACCTTCATGGTGCCGAAATAGTCGTTGAAATTGGTCGCGGTCTTGAACAGGCCTTGGGCATCGTTGCGGTACTGGTATTGCTTTTCGGCGATCTTGAAGCCGTTTTTCGCATAACCGATGGCCGGGGTCAGCAACTCGCTCCAGGGCAGCTTGCCGAACTTCTGGTGCGCCTCCCACAACCCCATCACCGTGCCGGGCACGCCGGCGGCGCGCACGCCAACCAGGCTCAGGTTCTCGATCACTTCGCCCTTGTCGTCCAGGTACATATTGCGGCTGGCGGCCTTGGGCGCCACTTCGCGGTAGTCGAGGAAGTAGGGTTTGCCGTCGACGAACAGGGTCATGAAGCCACCGCCGCCGATGTTACCGGCTTCAGGGTAGGTCACCGCCAGGGTGAACGCCGTTGCCACGGCGGCGTCCACGGCGTTGCCGCCTTTTTTCAGAATATCGGCGGCCACCTGTGCACCATATTGATCAGGCGCGGCCACTGCGCCACCCTCAAGGGTGGCCGCAAAGGCCGAGGAACAGCTCAGGATAGCGGCTCCGAGGGCCATGGACTGGAACAGGACAATACGCATGACACTTCCTTGGTGTTGTTTTTGTTGATCAGTCAGTAAGGCCGAAGCGCGTCGACTGCGCAATCCAACGTAGGAAGTTTCGCCGCCTTTGGGCAGGATTTGTCGCGTTCAGGCAACTCAGCAGGCGTACATCGCCAGCTTGCGCTGGATGAAGTCGAGGAAGCACTGGATGCGCAGCGCCAGCTGGGTGTTGCGGTAATACACCGCATGGATCGGCTGACGGTACCCGTTGTTGGCATCGCCCAGCAGCACCTGCAGGCGGCCGCTGCGGATGTCTTCGTGGGTCATGAAGTGCGACAGGCTGACGATGCCCTCCCCGGCCAGGGCCAACTGGCGCAGGGTCTCGCCGCTGGAGGCGATCAGCGCGGGGCGGATCGCCCAGCGGTCGCCCTGGGCATGGCGCAACGGCCAGTGGTTGAGCGACTCAGGCTGGCTGAACCCCAGCAGGCAGTGGTTGGCCAGGTCTTCGACGTGCTGCGGCGTGCCATGGCGTTCCAGGTAGGTAGGGCTGGCCAGCACCTGCACCGGGCTGCAGCCCAGATTGCGGGCGTGCAGGCTGGAATCGGCCAGCTCACCGATGCGGATCGCCACATCGGTGCTTTGCTCCAGCAGGTCGATGATCAGGTCGTCGGTGTTGAGTTCCAGCTCGATGCCGGGGTACTGGCGGCGGAATTCGCCGATCCAGGGCAGGATGGCATGCAGCATGAACGGCGCAGCGGCGTTGATGCGCAGGCGCCCGGTGGCGGTCTGGCGGTTCATCGACAGGCGCTCTTCCATCTCGTCCATCTGTTCCAGAATCACCCGCGAGCGCGCCAGGAAGAAACGGCCTTCTTCGGTCAGGTCCATGCGCCGGGTGGTGCGGTTGACCAAGGTGGTGCCGAGTTTGGCCTCCAGGCGCGACAGGGTGCGGCTGACGGCGGACGGGGTCTGGCCCATCTGCTCGGCAGCGGCGGAGATCGAACCGCAGTCGATCACGGCGACGAATACCTGGAGTTCTTCGGATCGGGTTTTCACGCGCTTGGCCTTGGCTGGAGTGTGCGGTGATAGATAGCGGGTCAGTCGGGTCTGTGCAAGGTGGCTGCTGTGCAGCCCCTGTCACAGGCGCTTACGCAGCCTTGCCAAACACCTTGCCCAGGTGCGCTTCATAAGCGGCCAACGCCGCTGGTACATCCGGGCGCTTCATTACATCCACCGCCAGGAAGGTCGGCAACCCGGTCATGCCGAGGAACTGGTTGGCCTTGTGGAACGGGAAGTACACGGCGTCCACACCCTTGCCCTCGAAGAAATCGCCAGGGTTGTCGAACGCTTGCTGCGGGGCATTCCAGGTCAGCGACAGCATGTACTGCTTGCCCTGGATCAGGCCACCGCTGCCGTACTTCTGCGAAGCATCCGAGCGGGTCCGGCCGTCGCTGGCGTACAGGCTGCCGTGCCCTTCGGTGAAGACATCATCGATGTACTTCTTCACCGTCCACGGTGCGCCCATCCACCAACCGGGCATCTGGTAGATCACCACATCCGCCCAGAGGAACTTCTCGACCTCCTCCTGCACGTCGTAGCCACCATCGATGAAGGTCTGGCGCACGTCGAAACCGGCACGGTCCAGATGAGCGAGCGCCGCTTCGTGCAGGGTCGCGTTGAGGCGGCCATCGGAGTGAGCGAACTGTTTACCGCCGTTGAGCAAAAGGATCTTTTTCATGCTGGCCTCGATGTGTCGATGTCGATCCGAGGCCTGATTGCCTTGATCGAGTCAAATGGGATGACCGGCAGATTAGGGAGTCGCTGGCCTGGGAAAAAGCAGGCATGAGGCAAAATACAATTGACTTGAAATCACGAATGACCAAGCCATTATTGCCTTAGAATCGTTTCATCATTCACCAGCGAGTAGCGATCCATGAGCGAGCAGTACGCTTTTATCCTCAAAGCCAAGACCCGCCCGGAAATGGCCGAAGCCTTCGAAACCCTATTCCGCGCCTATGTCGAACCAAGCCGCCAGGAGCCGGGCTGTATCGAGTACCACATGCTGCGCGACAAGGCCGACCCCAGCCTGTTCGTGTTCTACGAGGTGTGGGCAGACAAGGCGGCACTGGATGTGCACTCGGCCCTGCCGCACATGGCCGCGTTCTTCGAAAAGCGCATGGACTACCTGGAGCGCGAATTCGATGTCCAGTTGATCGACATGCTCAGCGCCGCCTCTGCTAACCGTTGATCAGCAAATGGCCGCCGAGCACGGCCAGGCCGATGAAGAAGCAGCGTTTGAACAGCGCCGCGCTGATGCGCTGGCGCAACCACTGGCCCGCCAGCATGCCCACCAGCGCTGGCGCCAGCATCAGCAATGACGCACCCAGCGCCTGGCCGCCCAAAGCATCTTGCCCGGCCAGGCCCAGGGCCAATGCCACGGTCGAGACCGTGAACGCCAGGCCCAGCGCCTGGATCATCTCGTCACGGTTCAAACCCAGGCTTTGCAGGTACGGCACTGCCGGCATCACGAACACCCCGGTAGCGGCCGTTACCACGCCCGTCACCAGCCCGCAGATCGGCCCTAGCCACCACTCCCGCCTGTGCGCCACGCTCAGCCCAGGGCCAATCAGCCCATACACGGCATAGGCCACCAGCGCTGCGCCAAGCGCATGCACCGCCCAGGGGCCGCTGTTGATGCCCAGCCAGGCGCTGCCGGCCAGGGTGCCGACGAAGATCATCGCCAGCATTGGCCCCAGCCGCCGCAGCAGTGCCAGCAGATGGCCCCCGGCCGCCAGTTGCCAGAGGTTGGTGAGGGTCGAAGGTACGATCAACAAGGCGGCAGCCTGCGCGGGCGGCATAGCCAGCCCCAGCAGCCCCATGGCGATGGTCGGCAGCCCGAGGCCGATGACACCTTTGACGGTGCCTGCCAGCAGGAAGGTAATCACCACCAGCAGCGTCAATGCCGGGCCGAGGGTCTGATAGAACGCGATCAAGGTATTCATGCCGCCATGATGGCGTGCGGCTGGCTGGCTGAAAATCTGCCATATACTCAGCCAGACTATCGCCAGGACAGAGGCACATGCACTTCGACCTGATTGACCTCGCGCTTTTCCGGCACACCCTGGAGTGCGGCAACATCACTGCCGGCGCGCGCCGCAGCCACCTGTCGCTGCCCGCTGCCAGCGCCCGTATTCGCGCCATGGAAGCCTCCCTGGGTACACCGCTGCTCGCGCGTAATCGCCGTGGCGTACAGCCGACCCCAGCCGGCCAAGCGTTGCTGCAACATGCCCGGCTGATCGGGCAGCAGGTCGAGCGCCTGCAGTTCGACCTGGCTCACTATGCCCAGGGCCTGCAAGGCCAGGTACGGCTGCTGTGCAACACGGCGGCGCTGACCGAATACTTGCCCGAGTTGCTGGCCTGCTACCTCGCCGACCACCCCGCCGTCAGTGTCGATGTCCAGGAGCTGCCGAGCTTGCACATCGTGCAATCGATCACTCAGGGCATGGCGGACCTGGGGATCATCTCGAGCGCAGCGCCCAGTGAGCATCTGCAGACCCTGCCGTTTCGCGATGACCCACTGGTGCTGGTGACACCCCTTGAGCACCCCTTGGCGGCGCACCCTGCCCCGAGCTTCATCGACAGCCTCGCCCATGGCCATGTCGGGCTGGGGGCGGACAGCGCCTTGGCGTTGTACCTGGAGGAACAGGCACTGCGTGCGGGCAGGCGTATGCGCGTACGGGTGCGGGCCGATGGCTTCGATGGGGTGCTGCGCATGGTCGCGGGCGGCGCGGGGGTGGGGGTGGTGCCACTGGCTTCGGTGAAGCGCTGGCAAGGGCTGTTGCCGCTGCACTGGGTGGCGCTGCACGAGGGCTGGGCCAATCGCCGGCTGCTGGTGTGTGCACGGGACTTCGCCGCATTGCCGGGGTATGCCGCGGGTTTGGTCAGGCGCTTGACCAGCCGGCCAAGCGCGGTTTTGTAGGCGCGCAAATTTGGCGACCGCGCTTGCCGCCAGGCGGGCTCTTTGCCCACAATCAGGCTGCACCAAGAAAAGGAGTTTCCAGTGCCATCGATCTACCAGCTCAAGCCCCGCTTCCAGGCCCTGCTCCGCCCCGGCGTGAAGCGCCTCCACGAGCGCGGCGTCACCGCCAATCAGGTCACCGTCGCCGCCGGCCTGGTGTCGGTCATGCTGGGCCTGCTGCTGGCAGGCCTCAGCCACATCACTTGGCTGTTCATCCTGATCCCGGTGTGGATGCTGCTGCGCATGGCCCTCAATGCCGTCGACGGCATGCTTGCGCGCGAATTCGGCCAGCAATCCAGGCTCGGCGCCTACCTCAACGAACTGTGCGACGTGATCGCCGACGCCGCGCTGTACCTGCCCTTCGCCCTGTTGGCCGGCGTCTGGCCGAGCCTGGTGGTGCTGGTGGTACTGAGCGCCACGGTGAGCGAATACGCCGGGGTAATGGGCCCGCTGGCAGGCGCATCCAGGCGCTACGACGGGCCGATGGGCAAGAGCGACCGGGCATTTGCCTTCGGCGTGCTGGGCACCGCCGTAGCCTTCGGCCTGCTCGACGCCAACTGGCTGAACGGCCTCTTGCTGGTCATCTTCGCGCTCTCGCTCTATACCCTCTACAACCGGGTTCGCCGAGGGTTGGCCGAAGCCCGCTGAGCCCATCGCCCCGGACAAGGATTCTCGCCATGCGCCAAGCGCAATCGCTGCATTTCTCCACCCATGACGGTGTCGAGCTGCACTACCGTCATTGGCCCGCTACCCGCAACGAACACCAGCCACGCCGTGCCGTGGTGATGTTCCACCGTGGCCACGAACACGGTGGGCGCATGGCCCACCTGGCCGACGAACTGGACATGCCGGGCTACGACTTTTTCGCCTGGGACGCCCGCGGCCACGGCCAGTCGCCGGGTGCCCGCGGCGACAGCCCGGGGTTCGCCACCAGCGTGCGCGACGTGCAGACCTTCATCGAGCATCTGCAGAGCGTGCATGGCATCGCCGAGCAGGACATGGTGGTGCTGGCGCAAAGCGTCGGTGCCGTACTGATCGCCACCTGGGCGCACGACTACGCGCCCAAGGTGCGCTGCCTGGTGCTGGCCTCGCCGGCGTTCAAGGTCAAGCTGTACATGCCCTTCGCACGCCCTGGCCTGAAACTGCTCAAGGCCGTGCGCGGCAACTTCTTCGTCAACAGCTACGTCAAGCCGCGCCTGCTCACCCACGACCCCGAGCGGGTCATGTCGTATGTGGCCGACCCGCTGATCAGCCGGCCGATTTCGGTGACCATGCTGTTGGGCCTGTACGACGCGGCCGACCGCGTAGTGGCGGACGCCCAGGCGATCCAGGTGCCGACCCAGCTGCTGGTCTCGGGTGCCGACCTGGTGGTCGAGCGCAAACCGCAGGTGCGCTTCTTCGAGCGCCTGGGCAGCGCGCGCAAGGAAATGCACACCCTCCCAGGCTTCTTCCACGACACCCTCGGTGAGCGCGACCGCGCCCATGCACTCAGGCGTATCGAGCGTTTCGTCGGGCATTGCTTCGACAGCCCTGTGCAGGCCCCTTCGCTGCTCGATGCCGACAAGGTCGGCGCCAGCTGCGCAGAGGCCGAGAGCCTGGCCGCGCCCTTGCCGCACAACTCGCCCCGCGACCTCTACTGGCGTGCCACCCGCGCCGGCCTGCGCCTGGGCCAAGGGCTGGCCGAAGGCGTGAAGCTGGGGTTCGACACCGGCTTCGACTCCGGCAGCACCCTCGACTACGTCTACCGCAACCAGGCAACAGGCAAAGGCACGCTGGGCCGCATGATCGACCGCAACTACCTCGACGCCATTGGCTGGCGCGGCATACGCCAGCGCAAAGTGCACGTCGAAGCGCTGCTGCGCGAGGCCATCACCCGCCTGCGCGCGCAGCAACGGCCGGTGCATATCGTCGACATCGCCGCCGGCCATGGTCGCTACATCCTCGAAGCCCTGCAGGACCTCGAACAACTGCCAGACTCGATCCTGCTGCGCGACTACAGCGAGCTGAACGTGCAACAAGGCAGCGCATTGATCGCCGAAAAAGGCCTGGCCGAGGTTGCCCGCTTCGTCCAGGGCGATGCCTTCGACCGCGCCAGCCTCGCGGCGCTGCAGCCAGGCCCTACGCTGGCGGTGGTATCCGGCCTGTACGAACTGTTCCCCAGCAACACCCAGGTAGGCAACTCTCTCGCTGGCCTGGCCGATGCCGTCGAAGAGGGCGGTTACCTGGTCTACACCGGCCAGCCCTGGCACCCGCAACTGGAAATGATCGCCCGCGCCCTGACCAGCCACCGCGGCGGCGAAGCGTGGGTAATGCGCCGGCGCAGCCAGGCAGAGATGGACCAACTGGTCGAGGCGGCGGGCTTTCGCAAGCTGGCCCAGCGCATCGACGAATGGGGCATCTTCAGCGTCAGCCTGGCGCAACGGGTGCGTGAATGAACCCACCGCGTGAGCCCGGGCTGATCCGCCGTGGCGTGCTCTGGCTCCTGCTGCTGGGGCCGTTCTTCTTCCTCAGCTATGGGCTGGTGAACACCCACACCGCCGGGCGCAGTGATGTCGGCAGCCTGGTGTTCGGCTGGGAACAGCACATGCCGCTGTGGCCGTGGACGATCATCCCGTACTGGTCGATCGACCTGCTGTATGGCTTGTCGTTCCTGCTGCCGCGCACCCGCCGGGAGATGGACCGGCATGCCCTGGCGTTGCTCACGGCACAGGTGATCAGCGTGAGCTGCTTCTTGCTCTGGCCGCTGCGCTTCACCTTCGAACGGCCCGAGATAGGTGGGCTGTATGGCGGGTTGTTCGATGTGCTGATGGGCTTCGACAAGCCTTACAACCAGGCGCCATCGCTGCATATCGCCTTGCTGGTGATCATCTGGGCGATGTTCGCCCGGCACGTGCACCGCCAGCCCTGGCGCTGGGCCATGCACAGCTGGATGGCGCTGATCGGCGTGTCGGTGCTGACCACCTGGCAGCATCATTTCATCGACGTGCCCACCGGCGCGTTGGCGGGGTTTGCCTGCCTGTGGCTATGGCCGCGCCAAGGGCTGTTGCCGTGGCAGCAGGCGCGGCTGGCGCGCGATCGTAAATGTTGGCGGCTTGCGCTCTACTACGGTTTGGGGGCGTTGCTGTGCGCGCTGGCGGTGTTCACGGCAGGTGGCGCATGGCTGTGGTTGGCATGGCCTGGCGTCGCGCTGCTGCTGGTGGCGCTGAACTACAGCGTGTTCGGTGCCGGCGGTTTTCAGAAAGACACGCAGGGGCGCTTGTCGGCTGCTGCCTCCTGGCTGATGGCGCCCTACCTGATCGGGGCGTGGATCAACTCACGGCTATGGACCTGGCGCCGTCCGCAGCCAGACGCGGTATGTGACGGTGTATTCCTGGGGCGGCTACCTGGGCGTGGCGAAGGTGGGCAGTTCGCTGCCATCGTCGACCTTTGCGCAGAGCTGCCGCGCCGTTCGGCCGGCACTGGCCCCTTCGCGCAGCAGGGCTATCGAGCGCTCGCCACCCTGGACCTGATCGCCCCCGACAGCACCCTGCTGCACGACGCCGCCGCCGCCATCGAGCAACTGCGCCCTCAAGGCCCCTTGCTGGTCTGCTGCGCCTTGGGTTACTCGCGCAGCGCCAGCGCCGTGGCGGCGTGGCTACTGCTCACTGGCCGCTGCCCCGACGCAGAGCAAGCCGAGCAGCGGGTTCGCCAGGCCCGCCCTGGCGTGGTCTTGCACCCCGCCCATCGGCAGGTGCTGCAACAGCTAGGCGCGCAGCGATGAGCCTGCACCTGATCGCCAGCCTGCTGGCCCGTGGCCGTCAGCTGGAGCACCTGTCGGACGGCATCACCCTGTTGGCCCTGGGCTATGGCCTGGCCCCCTTGCTGGGCGCACAACTGCCTGCCCTGGCCAGCCTGTTGTGCGCCGTGTTGCTGGTGCTGGGTGTGCTGCACAAGTACTGGGCCATCCGCGTCGCGCTGGACGCCGAGCTGTTCGCCCGCCTCGCCAGCAGCCCTGACCTGCCAGCCGACACCCAGGCCCTGGACCGCGCCCTGTTCGACCTCAACCTCAAACCGCATGCCACCGACAGCCGCGACTGGCCCGCCCGCAGCCACGCCGCGCTGGCCCTGCTGCGCCGTCAGGCCGCGTGCCTGGGCCTGCAACTGTCGCTGACCTTGGCTACCCTGCTGACACTGCCTTTTACCGGATGACTACCGCCCCATGCTTGCGACCCTGACCGCCTTCGTCATCACCTCCGCCGCCCGGCTGATCACCGGTGCCCGTGCCTTGTGGCTCGGCTGCACGCCGTTGCCGGTGCAACGCCTGTACTTCGCCAACCACAGCAGCCACGGCGACTTCGTGCTGCTGTGGGCGTCGCTGCCAGAACCCCTGCGCAAGCGCACCCGCCCAGTGGCCGGAGCCGACTACTGGGCAAAGCCCGGCATCCGCGATTTTCTCATCCGCAAAGTCTTCAACGGCATATTGATCGAGCGACAGCGCACAGAAGGCCAAGGCAGCCCCCTGCAGCCAATACTCGAAGCGGTGGCCCAAGGCGACTCGTTGATCTTCTTCCCGGAGGGCACCCGCAACCTTGGCGACGAACCGCTCATGCCGTTCAGAAGCGGGCTGTTCCACCTGGCCGCAGCCAACCCCGAGGTCGAGCTGGTGCCTGTGTGGATCGCCAACCTCAACCGGGTCATGCCAAAGGGCCGCGCCCTGCCATTGCCGCTGCTGTGCACATTGAGCTTCGGCGAACCCCTGAACCTGCACGCTGATGAAAGCAAGCAGGCCTTTCTGCAGCGGGCCAGCCAGGCCCTGCTGAACCTGGCGCCGAAGGATGCCTGACATGGATGACAACACACTTTCCCTGTTCGCCGGCATCGGCGCCCTGCTGCTACTCGCCAGCGTGATCGGCCGCCTGCTCAAGTGGCGTGCCGGCCCGGCGCCGCATGCGGTGATCGACAACCTCAATGCCCGCATCAACGCCTGGTGGGTGATGGTGCTGGTGATCGGCATCGCCTTCGTATTTGGCAAGTACGGCGTGATCGTGCTGTTCTATGGCGTGTCGTTCTACGCCCTGCGCGAGTTCATGACGCTGACCCCGACCCGGCGCAGCGACTACCCGGCGCTGGTCGCCGCGTTCTATGTGGCGCTGCCGGTGCAGTACCTGCTGATTGCCATGGACTGGTACGGCCTGTTCAGCATCTTCATTCCGGTGTACCTGTTCCTGCTGCTGCCGATCCTGGCCAGCTTCGGTGGCGATACCACACGCTTCCTGGAGCGCGCATCGAAGGTGCAGTGGGGGCTGATGATCGCGGTGTACTGCGTTTCCTCCGTGCCCGCGCTGATGACGCTTGATATCCCGGGTTTCGAGGGCCGCAACCTGCTGCTGATCGCCTGGCTAATCCTGGTGGTGCAAATCAGCGACGTGTTGCAGTACGTGTGCGGCAAGCTGTTCGGCAAACGCAAGGTGGCGCCCAACCTGTCCCCCTCGAAAACCCTCGAAGGCCTGGTCGGTGGCGTGGCACTGGCCACTTTGATCGGCGCCCTGCTGTGCTGGATCACCCCGTTCAACTTCTGGCAGGCGGCCCTGATGGCCCTGACCGTCAACGCCATGGGCTTCTTTGGCGGGTTGGTGATGTCGGCGATCAAGCGTGACCGTGGGGTGAAGGACTGGGGGCACATGATCGAAGGCCACGGCGGCATGCTCGACCGGATGGACTCGGTGTGCTTTGCGGCGCCGGTGTTCTTTCACTTCGTGCGGTACTGGTGGGCTTGAGTAATGAGCGGCTCTGACACGCCGGGGCCGCTATGCGGCCCATCGCAGGCAAGCCAGCGCCTACAGGTGCCGCGTATACCCTCGGAAGACCAGATATAGCGCGGTCAGGCACCTGGACGTCGAGCCCAGGCAACTGCGGCCCGGCCGATAGCCCTATGGTGACGGGTCATTCATCCAGTCACCAGGAGTTGTGCCATGTCCGATTTCATCACCGTCCTGCGCGAGACCTGCCCGACGCCGGTCGTGGACGCCACCAAGTGGAAGCGCATCGGCGGCGATCCGCACACCGTCAACCTCAATGCCTACCTGTCGGCCGACGGCAGCAAGATCATGGGCACCTGGATCTGCACCCCGGGCAAGTTCGAGGTCAACTACGACAAGTGGGAGTTCTGCCACTTCCTCGATGGCTACTGCATCATCACCCCGGAAGGCGAAGAGCCGAAGCACCTGAAGGCAGGTGATGTGTTCGTGATCGAACCCGGGATGAAAGGCACCTGGGAAGTGGTCGAGACCGTGCGCAAGTACTTCGTTTTCGCCTGATAGCCAAGCCCTGCTTACGCAGGGCACCTTCAGCATCCGTAAATCCTGGGCAAAAAAAATCGCGGAGCAGGTGCCCTTCCCTCTGGTGCGCAGTTACAGAGGGAAGGCCGCCTGGCCCGCGATGAAGTCCACCTCGCTCGTCAATCCTTTTTGCGGTACCCCTCGACGATGGCCGAGAAGTCCTTGCCACCCTCCCCGCGCAGGCTCATCGCCTGATACAACTGCTGGGCCACGGCCCCGAGAATCACCGGCTGGTGCGCCTGACGGGCAGCCTCGGTAGCCAGCCCCAGGTCCTTGAGCATCAACTCGGCGCCAAAGCCGCCGGTGTACCCGCGTGAAGCAGGCGCGGTCTCGATCACGCCGGGCCATGGGTTGTACGTGTCTGAGCTCCAGCAACGGCCGGTCGAGCTGTTGATGATGCCGGCCAGCACCTGGGTGTCGATGCCCAGTGCATTACCCAAGGCCATGGCCTCGGACACGCCGATCATCGAAATGCCCAGCAGCAGGTTGTTGCAGATCTTGGCAATTTGCCCGGTACCCACCTCACCGCAATGCACGATGTTGCGGCCCATCTGCTCCAGCACCGGTTTGAGCGTGGCGAACAGCTCGGCGCTGGCACCAACCATGAAGGTCAGGGTGCCGGCCGCCGCGCCGCCGGTGCCACCGGAGACCGGTGCATCGCCCATGTCGACGCCCTTGGCCGCTGCGGCCTTGGACACCTCACGGGCGGTCTGCGGGTCGATGGTGCTGCAGTCCACAGTCGGTGTGCCGGGGCGTACGCCGGCCAGCACGCCGTCATCGTTCAGGTAGACGCTGCGCACATGGGCTGCGGCCGGCAGCATGGTGATCACCAGTTCGCTGTTGGCCGCTGCTTCCTTGGGTGAAGGGCTGACCTGCCCGCCCAGTTCGGCGAGCTCGGCCAACACGGTCTTGTTCAGGTCGAACAGGTTCAGCTGATGCCCGGCCTTGATCAGGTTGCGGGCCATGGGCGCGCCCATGTTGCCCAGGCCGATGAATGCGATACGCATGGCGAACTCCTTAGCGCAGGCTGATGGTGGTGTTCACACCGTCATTGACGCTGTCGTCATCGAACCAGCGGGCGGTGACGGTCTTGGTCTGAGTGTAGAACTGCACCACTTGCTTGCCGTACGGGCCGAGGTCGCCGAGCTTGGAGCCGCGCGAGCCGGTGAAGCTGAAGTACGGCACCGGCACCGGGATCGGGATGTTGATGCCGACCTGGCCGATGTCGATCTCGCTCTGGAACTTGCGCGCCGCCGCGCCGCTCTGGGTGAACAGGCCAGTGCCGTTGCCGAACGGGTTGCTGTTGACCAGGGCGATGGCCTCATCGAGGGTATCGACCTCCAGGGTTACCAGCACCGGGCCGAAGATTTCCTGGGTGTAGACCTGCATGTCGGTTTTAACCCCGGAGAACAGGGTTGGGCCGACGAAGTTACCTTGCTCATAGCCTGGCACTTTGACGTCGCGGCCATCGAGTTCGAGCTTGGCGCCTTCCTTGATGCCGCTTTCGATCAAGCCCAGCACCCGCTCCTTCGCACGCTTGGAGACCACCGGCCCGACGTCGGTACCCGGCTCGGACCCTGCATTGACCTTGAGCTTGCTCGCGGCCTCCTTGATGTCCGGCAGCCACTCGCGGGCCTTGCCCACCAGCACCGCCACCGAGGTGGCCATGCAACGCTGGCCGGCAGCACCAAAGGCCGCGCCGACCAGGGCGTTGACGGTCTGGGTGCGGTTGGCGTCAGGCAGTACCACGGCGTGGTTCTTCGCGCCCATCATCGACTGCACGCGCTTGCCGTGCTGGCTGCCCAGGTTGTAGACGTGGGTGCCGACTTCGGTGGAACCGACGAACGAGATCGCCTTGATGTCCTGATGGGTGCAAATCGCATCCACCACCTGCTTGCCACCGTGCACCACGTTGAGCACACCGGCCGGCACGCCGGCTTCGAGCGCCAGCTCGACCAGCATCATGGTCGACAGCGGGTCCTGTTCGGAAGGCTTGAGCACGAAGGTGTTGCCGCAGACGATGGCCATGGGGAACATCCACAGCGGGATCATGGCCGGGAAGTTGAACGGGGTGATGCCCGCGCACACGCCGATGGGCTGGCGCAGGGTGTAGGTGTCGACGCCGCCGGCTACGTTCTCGGCGAATTCGCCCATCTGCAAGGTGCCGATGGACGCCGCATGCTCGACCACTTCCAGGCCGCGGAAGATATCGCCTTCGGCATCGGCAATGGTCTTGCCCTGCTCGGCGCTGAGGGTCTGGGCGATGCGTTTGGAATGTTCGCGGATCAGCGCCTGCAGCTTGAGCATGATGCGCATGCGCGCGCCGATCGGGGTGTCACGCCAGGTCTTGAAGGCGCGATGGGCAGCCGCCACGGCAGCGTCGACTTCTTCGACGGTGGCGAACGGCACCCGCGCCAGCACTTGCTGGGTGGCCGGGTTGACGATATCGCGCCACTCGTCGGTCTTGGATTCGACCCACTGGCCATCGATCAGCAGCTTGACCTGCTCGACCTTGGTCTGGTCGGGGGATTGAGGTGCGTTCATCTGGGTTCTCCTTGGAATTATTGTCGGGTCGAGATCGCCAGCGCCGTGCAAACGCGAGGTGGCGTCCTGGGGCTTGTTTCGAGTATAGATGTGCAAACATCCAACAAGAACGCACAAAAAAACCGGATCATCATGCAAAAAGACCTCACATCCCTCAGCTCGCTCAACTGGGACGACCTGAAGTTTTTCCTCGAAGTGGCACGCACCCGCAAAGCCAGCAGCGCCGCCAAGCGCCTGAGCGTCGACTACACCACGGTGTCACGGCGCATCACGTCGCTGGAGGGGGCGCTGGGCACGCTGTTGTTCGAGAAGTCCCGGACCAACGGCTTCGTGCTTACCGCCGAAGGCCAGCGTTTGCTGGGCTATGCCGAGTCGATCGAGAGCACGCTGCACATGGCATGCGAGCAGGTGTCAGGCTCGGGGGTGGCGTTGTCGGGGCATGTGCGCATGGGCTGCACCGAAGGTTTCGGCAGCTTCTTCGTCACGCCGCAACTGAGCCACTTCGTCGATGCGTATCCGGCCATTTCGGTGGATATCCTGCCGCTGCCGCACTTCATCAGCCTGTCCAAGCGCGAGGCGGACATCGTCATTGCCCTGGAACGGCCCGAGCACGGCCCTTATGTGTGCTGCAAGCTGTGCGACTACCGGTTGCGGCTGTATGCGACCCAGGCGTACCTGGATAACCACGCGCCGATCCGCCAGGTGGGGGATTTGGCCAAGCACCCCTTCATCAGCTACGTGGATGACCTGGCGTTCAGCTCCGAGCTGCTGTACCTGGCCAACCTGATCCCCAATGCCAACGCGCATTTGCGCAGTACCAGCGTGATTGCGCAGTACACCGCAGCATTGCAGGGGCGTGGGCTGGCGATTCTGCCGTGTTTTCTGGCGGCGCAAGACCCTCGATTGGTCACGGTGCTACCAGAGCAGATCGAGGTGACGCGGCAATTCTGGATGTATTGCCGGGAGGATTTGCGCAAGTTGAAGCGCATTACCCTGTTGTGGGATTACATCCGTGGGGTGACCGAGGCGAATGCGCCGTTGTTGATGGGGGAAACCCGTGAGATGCGGTTTGCTCAGGAATGATGCAGCCCTCAGCAACGGCGCCGTACAGGTAGGAGCTGGCTTGGCCTGCGATGGGCCGCAACGCGGCCCCAGTTTGTTGCCTTCCTCTTCGTCTCAAAGATTTGGGTGGCAGTCGTGCACGGTTTTCGAGGGCCAAGGCGAGGGCTGCGCCTGCAGGGACCGAGTCGGTCTGCAAGAGATCGCTCAGTACGACGCGACAACAATCGACACCCGTCGATTCTCGGTGCGCCCGGCACTGCTGCGGTTGTCCGCCACGGGTTGGGTACTGCCCAGGCCGCGGGTCTGGATGTTCTGCGCAGGCATGCCGATACCGATCAGCGTTCTGGCCACACTCTGCGCCCGGCGCTCGGACAATTGCTGGTTGTAGGCCGCCCTGCCCGACGCATCCGCGTGCCCATCCACCCGCACACCCTGGATACCAACCCCCAGCAGTGCTTTGCCAATACGTTCGACAATCGCCTGGCTCTGGCCATTCAGGCCGTCCAGGTCACTGCCGAACAGTACCTTGCCCGACAGATCGAAGGCCCAGCCTTCATCCGTCGGGGCAAAGCCTTCGCGCTTGAGCACGGCGATCTGCTCGGCAGTCAGGCCCTTGGGCGGTGTGCTCTGGCAGCCGGTCAGCGCGAGCAAGGTGAGCAGCAAAGCCCAAAGGGGGAAACGCAAACGATGAATCACGGGTTCAACTCCTGTTTTTGATTTCGGCGGCGGACCGTTCCGTCTGCGCCACTTGCCACTGGCCACGGCGTTTTCGCTTGGCCTGGTACATTGCCGCATCGGCGGCGTCGAGCAGGCTGGCAGGGTCAGTGCCATCGACCGGGTAATAGGCGATGCCGACACTCAGCGAGGTGGCAATGCTGCTGCCACTGTCCAACTGCACCGGCAGCTTCATGCTGGCGACGATCTTCTCGGCGATGAGCTCGGCGTCTTCACGCGAATGCAGCGGCGTCAGCAACACCGCAAACTCGTCACCGCCCAGGCGCGCCACCAGGTCGTGCTCACGCAGTTGGGCGCGGATGCGGTCGGCAACGCTGATCAGCACCTCGTCGCCTACGGCATGGCCCAAGCTGTCATTGATCTGCTTGAAGTGGTCACTGTCGAGGAACAGCACCGCCAGGTGATCCTGCTGGCGCGCAGCATTGCGCAGGCAACGGCTGAGGCGCCCTTCGAAGAAGGCGCGGTTGGGCAGGCCGGTCAGGCTGTCATGGCTGGCCTGGTGGGCCAGGGTCTGGTTTTCGCTCTGCAGGTGGCTGTGCCACACCTCCAGTTCATCGAGCAAGGCGTTGAAGTCGTTACCCAGCTCGTTGAGTTCGGCGATCGGCGCCTCCGGCACGCGACGGTCGAAGCGCCGTTCGCGCCGCGCGGCATGAGCAACGCTGGCCAAGCCGCGCAATGGCCGGACGATGTCGCCGAGCAGGCGCCGCGACAAGTACAGGGCGATGACTGCGCTGAGCACCATGCACAACAGGATCCCGCCCAACCCGCCGAGCAGGAACAGCAACAGGCTGCGGCCTTGGCCAATCAGCTCGATGTGCCCGACCTTTTGCTGCTGGTGATGGATCGGCAGGTTGACCGGTTCGTCCAGCAGCGTGGTAGCGACAAGGGTTTCCAGGTGGGCGAGCATGCCGCTGTCGTTGCGTTGCCAGTGGGCCAGTTGCTCACCGTCATTGTTGAACACCTTGGCGTCGGCCACCTCTTCGGTACTGGCGATCAGCGCCAGCGCCTCATTGGCTGCGACGCGGTCGTCGAACACCACGGCGGCTTCCACGGTGTAGGTGATCGAGCGGGCGATCAGGTGCAGGTTGTGGTTGGCATAGACCTGCAGGGCAAGCACGCCCAGCACGGTCAGCGAAACACCGACCAGGCCTACGGCGAGCAGGGCAACATTGAGGTGCCCACGGCCGAGCACCGAACGCAGGGTCGGGCGCATGCGCTTGTTGGCAGCTTTCATGGCTGCGCACCTCGGCGCCGGGACAATTGCAGCACGCTGGGGTGGATGCGTACGCCCGAACGGGCCACGGAGTCGAGGTTCACTTCAAAGGCGACCTGCTGATCGCTGACCCGCAGGCAGAACAAGCTGCCGACGGTACAGGGGTCGTCGGCCTCGCTGATGCTCAATACCGGGTGACCGCTGACGCGCTGGAACAACCGATCGCGTTGGCCTTGATCGAGCTTGCCGATGTAAATGGCATCGCAGGCCTGGGCGACTTGTGCATCGTCAGCCAGCAGGCGACGCACCTGCAAAGGCCGCCCGGATTCCTGCACATGCCCTTTGATCAGGTCGTCGGCGTACTCGGTAGGGCCGACCAGGCACAGGCGCAACGGCGCAGGTTCGGCTGGCCAGCGTGCGTAGCTGAAGATTCCCAACACCACCTGGGTGACGGCCTTGGCGCGTTGCTGTGCTTGCACAGCGGTGGCTGAGGATTCCGCCCAGGCAGGGCCTGCCGGTAGCGACAGGGCGGCCAGCAACAGCGAAAGCATACAGCTCGTCAATCGCCTCCCGGCCACGGTCATGTGGGAAATCTCTCGAAGTCCTTTCAGATATTGGCGCAACGATAGCACATGGCCGCCAACCCTGACTTGCGTGGCTTTTGTAGGAGCGGCCTTGCGTCGCGAAAGGGCTGCGCAGCGGCCCCGGCGATCTTGTTGCAACCACAGAACCTTGTTGCAACACAGAACCTGGGGCTGCTGCGCAGCCCTTTCGCGACGCAAGGCCGCTCCTACAAAGGCCGCGCCGCAATGATGGCAGCAGTGGGCGATTCAGACCTGTTCGAGCATCAAGCCGGAAATCCGCCGTACCTTGCGTGACACCGCCTCTTCGAATATGCCCTGGCGTGGCTCGATCAGGCTGAAGCAATGCTTGGCCCGGGTGATGCCGGTGTACACCAGCTCCTTGGTCAACACCGGGTTGAGGGCATCCGGCAGCACCAGCGCGGTATGGCTGAACTCCGAGCCCTGGGACTTGTGCACGGTCATGGCAAACACGGTTTCCACCTCGTTGAGCCGGCTTGGCAAGACAAAACGTACTCCGCCGTTGCCATCGTTACGCGGGAAGGCCACCCGCAGCAGCGGCTCGCCCCGCTCATCCGGCAGGCGCAAGGCGATGCCGATGTCACCGTTCATCAGGCCCAGGCCATAATCGTTGCGCGTCACCAGCACGGGCCGGCCCTCGTACCAGGGCTGCTGGGCGTCGATCAGCCCGGCATTGTGCAGCACCCGAGCCACCCGCTCATTGAGGCCCTCCACCCCCCAAGCGCCCCGGCGTACCGCACAGAGCAGCTGGAAGTCCTCGAAACCGTGCAGTACCTTGCTTGCCCATTGCTCCCACAGTGGGTCGTCATAAGCGGTGCCAGGTGCCGGCCGATAACGCCCCAGGGTCCGCAGGTAACTGCGATAGCCTTGCGGGCCCTCGGCGCCGCGGTTGAGGCCGTCGAGCAGCAAACGGTCGAAGGCCCGGTCCTGTTCGTTCTTAAGCGACAGGCCATTCACATCGGGCGGTGGCAGGGCGAGCAGATTGCGCGCCGCATGCGATTCCTGACGGTTGACCAGCCGAGCCAATTGGCCAATACCGCTGCCCTCGCCGAAGCGCCGGGAAAAACGCAGCATCACCACTTGCTGCGCCAGCGGATTGCGCTGCGCATCACCGGCCACCAGGCCACTGCCCTGCAGCGACTGGCCGCCGATCTGCTCCAGCCACGCCTGGGTCGCGGCCGAGTAGCAACCGTCCTCGGCATCCCGGCACAGGTCACCCAGTACCGCACCCGCCTCGACCGAGGCCAACTGGTCTTTATCACCCAGCAAGATCAGCCGCGCGCGAGGTGGCAGCGCATCGAGCAGGTTGGCCATCATCTCCAGGTCGATCATCGAGGCCTCGTCCACCACCAGCACGTCCAGTGGCAACGGATTACCCGCATGGTGGCGGAAGTGCCGCGACCCTGGGCGGCTGCCCAGCAGCCGGTGCACGGTGCTGACCTCGGTGGGGATCTGCCCGCGCACGGCAGTACTGACCTGCAGCCGCTCGACCTGCTGGCCGATGGACTCGGTCAGGCGCGCCGCCGCCTTGCCGGTCGGCGCGGCCAGGCGAATGCGCAAAGGCCTGCCCTGCTCCACCGCCGGCGCCTGCAGCAAGGCCAGCAACCGCACCACCGTGGTGGTCTTGCCGGTGCCGGGGCCGCCAGTGATGATGCTGAAGCCGGCCCGGGTCGCCAGGGCGCAGGCAAGCTTTTGCCAATCGACCTGGCCAGCCAGGGCGCCTTCGTCGAACAACTGGCCCAGGCGAGCCGGCAAGTCGCTGGGCGCTGCCTCGTGCTGGCTCAGGCGCTGGCGCAGGTTGTGGTCGATGCGCCGCTCGTAGCTCCAGTAGCGGCGCAGGTACAGACGCTCGCCACTGATCACCAGCGGCCGCGCCTGCTGGCCGGGTGTGTCACCACTGGCCACCAGTGGGCTGGCCGCGATGCGCTGACGCCAGGCCTGAAGGTCCAGACCGGCAAGCAGTTGCGAAGGCAACAGCAAGGGGCCGATCAGGGCGTCACCTTCCGGCGGCAGCGACAGCGCGAAGTCTGGCTCGGCCAGGGTCTGCTGCAGGTCCAGGCAGACATGCCCATGGCCCAGCTGATGGCTTGCCAAGGCTGCCGCCAGCAACAGCAACGGATCGCTGCCGGGCGCACGTTCTTCGAGAAACGACACGAAGGCACGGTCGAGGGCACGCAGCCAGCCACGCTCGACCCAACGGTCCAGCAGTAGCAGCAGGTCGCCGCTGTCGCGCTGCGGCGCGAGGGCCAGCAGGTGCTCGGCATGCAAGGGGGTGGGCAACAGGTCGGTGAGGCTTCGGCTCATGGCGCGGCTCCGGCAAACAGGTCCTGCTGCTCGGGCGCAGACTCACCCCGGAACAGTGCATCGAGTGCTTCGATCAGCACACGCGGCGGCTTGGCGAAGTACACGCCATGGCCGCTGCTGCTGGCACCACGCAGGAAGATGAACAGGGCGCCGCCGACATGGCGGTCGTAATCGTAATCAGGCAGCCGGGCGCGCAACTGACGGTGCAGGGCCAGCAGATACAGGACGTACTGCAAGTCGTAGCGATGCTCGAGGATGGCTTTTTCCATGGCCAAGCTGTCGTAAGCCTGGACGTCCGGGCCCAGCCAGTTGGATTTGTAATCGGCCACGTAATAGCGCCCGTCCAGTTCGAAGGCCAGGTCGATAAACCCCTTGAACATGCCGTTGAGCAACGTCGGTTGCGCCGCCGGGCGCGCATGGCCTGGGTGGGTGTGGCGCGCCACCAGCCGATCGAGCTGTTCGGCGTCGACCTGATGGCTGGCGAACCAGAACTCCATTTCGATCTGGTAATGACGCAACTGCGCAAGGGTCAGGCTTACTTCCTGGCCCAGGACAGGCATTGGTTCGTTCAGCAACTGGTGCAGCCAGGGCGTCAGCGTCGCGATCCAGCCGGTCCAGTCACGCCGATTGCAGCGCTGCCCGACGGTGCGTTCGATCAGTTCAAGGTTGCCGCTGACCTCGGCGAAACCTTCACGGCCGGCCCACTCCAGCAGGCCGTGCAGGAAGGTGCCGGGGTTCGGCCCCCGCGGGAAGCGGTGGATATCGCCGCCTTCTGCCGGCAACTCGCGCAGTACCTGGGCGTCGACCACTTCGTCATCCAACAGTTGCTGGGCCTGCGAGCTGTCGGCGCCGAGAGTCTGCTCGCCGACGCGCAGGGCACTGTAGGACGCGATCCACCAGTTCTCTGCGGCCGCCCGCCGGGGTTTGCGCGCAGGCAGCAGCTCACGTTCGGCATGCGGCATGCGATACCCCTGATCGTCGGCCAGCGGCAGCGGCGGGCAGGCAATGTACGGGCAGGCCGATGCCAACGCCTGCAGCCAGCCCGCCAGTTGCTCGGAACTCGGCAGGGCAAGGCCACCGCCCAGCAGGTAACCGAGCGCCGAACGGTGCAGTTGCGAGTGCTTCTGGTTGCCGCGTTTCAGGTCGGCGACGCCAAGCCAGCAGGCATGCTGGGCGCGGGTCAGAGCCACATAGAGCAGGCGCAGGTCTTCGGCCAGGCGCTCGTAATCGGCCCGGGCGATCTGCTCTTGATCAGGCGTAAGGGTCAGGTGGGCGTTGCCTTGGCTGTCATGCCAGGCCAACGGCAGGCGCGTACCGTCTACCGGCTTGCTGGTGCAGATGAACGGCAGGTAGACCAAGGGGTATTCCAGGCCCTTGGACTTGTGGATAGTCACCACCTTGACCAGTTGCTCATCGCTCTCCAGCCGCAGGATCTGCTCTTCGCCGGCCTGGCCGGAGCTGGACAGGTGCTCGGCCAGGTGACGGATCAACGCCTGCTCGCCATCCAGCTCACCTGCCGCTTGTTGCAGCAATTCGGCCAGGTGCAGCAGGTTGGTCAGCACGCGCTCGCCGTCACTGCGGGCGATGAGCGTGCGCGGCAGCTGGAAGTCATGCAGCAGGTGCCGCAGCATCGGCAGCACACCCTGGCGCTGCCAGGTCTCGCGGTAGCGACGAAAACGCATGACCCAGTCTTCCCACACGCGCTCGTCCTGGTTCAGCTTGTCCAGCGCGGCCAATGACAGGTCGAGGGTGAGGCTGGCCAGGGCGGCCTTGAGCAGGCGCTCCGAGTCCGGTTCGGCGCAGGCCTTCAGCCACGCCAGCAGGTCATGGGCCTCCTGGGCGGCGAACACCGAGTCCTTGTCGGACAGGTACACGCTGCGCACATCCCGAGCAGCCAGCTCGCCACGGATCATCTGGGCTTCGTGGCCGTCGCGCACGAGGATGGCGATATCCGATGGCAGGCAAGGGCGCAGTTCGCCTTCGCCGTTACGGAAACCCGCCGTGCCCTGCTGGCCACCGTTGAGCAGGGCGACGATATGGCTGGCGCAGCTGGCCGCCAACTGCTGACGGTACAGGGTGCCCGAGACCGGTTCTTCGCTCTGCAGTTGCCAGCATTGCAAGGCTGCACACACCTCGCCATCCACCAGCAGCTGTTCGCCACGGCCTTTGGCACGCACCTCGATGAACGGCAACGGGTTGTCTTCGGCTTCACGGAACAGGAACGCCCCTCGCCCCTGGCTTCGCGTCTCGGCCTGGAGGAACACCTGGTTGACCGCCGCGACCATCGCCTGGCTCGAGCGGTAGTTGGTGTCCAGGCTGTGCAGGCGCCCGGTGGTGGCACGCCGGGCGGCAAGGTAGGTATAGATGTCGGCGCCGCGGAAGGCATAGATCGCCTGCTTGGGGTCGCCGATCATGAACAGCCCGGTTTCGGTGCGGTTTTCGGTGATCTGGTAGATCCGCTCGAAGATGCCGTACTGGACCGGGTCGGTGTCTTGGAATTCGTCGATCAGTGCCACCGGGAACTGCTCACGAATCAACCCGGCCAGGCGCTCGCCGGCCTCGCTGGCCAGGGCATGTTGCAGGCGCAACAGCATGTCGTCGAAGCCCATTTCGGCGCGCCGACGCTTCTCCACTTCAAAACGCGCCGAGACCCAGCTGGCAGCATGTTCGAGCAGCCGCGCATCCGGGCTGGCCAGCGCCTGCAATTGCTGCTGCAGCGTCTGCATGGCACGCAGCCCCGGGTGATCGGGTGGCTCGCCTGACTTCCAGGCCTCGGCCATGCCGGCCGGGGTCAGGCGGGTGAAGCCGGTACCCAGGTCGAGTTCGACGATGTGTTCGTCGGCGGCCCATGCGCTCAGCTTGTCGAACCAAGGTTCGAAGTAGCGTGCCTGCATCTTGCGGCCGTCGGCCAGCTTGGCGGCCACGGCATCGCGGCAGATCTGCCGCAGCTCATCAGCCCACTGTGCCCAGGGCGCCTTGAGCTGGGCCAACTGCTCGGTACGTTGCGCAAGCGCGTCTTCAATCAACGCCTCGGGTTCTTGCTCGTGCTGCTGGGCCCGTACCCGACCGAACAGCGGGCGAATGCGCGGCAACAGCGCGTCGGGGCTGCCCCAGTGGCCACGCACCCAGGCCAGCGCCTCACCCTGCATGCCATAGCAGAACCGCCGCCAGTAATCGCGCATGACCTGGCCAAGCAGGTCGGTGTGATCGGTCTCCAGCGTCTGGGTGAACAGGCTGCCGCTGTCGAACGCGTGCTCGCGAAGCATGCGTTGGCACCAACCGTGGATGGTCGACACCGCCGCTTCGTCCATCCATTGCACGGCGATTTCCAGGCGGCTGGCGCAACGCGGCCAAGCTTCTTGCGGGTAATCGCTGCGCAACTGATGCAGCAGTGGGTCGGCCGCTTCAAGCTCGCCACGGAAGAACCGCGCCGCTTCGGCCAGGCGGGCCCGTATGCGTTCGCGCAGCTCTTTGGTGGCGGCGTCGGTAAAGGTCACCACGAGGATCTGCGGGGGCAACAGCTCACGGCCGAAAGCCTGTTCGCCGCCGTGGCCGAGGATCAGCCGCAGGTACAGCGCCGAGATGGTGAATGTCTTGCCGGTACCGGCGCTCGCTTCGATCAGCTGGCTGCCATGCAGGGGAAAACTCAGTGCCAGGGGACGGTCCAGCGTCATGCGCCACTCTCCGGGTTGCCCAGGGCCTGCCAGGGTGCGTTGAACAATGGGCGGTACAAGGTTTCGCACCAGCCTTCAAAGGTTTCGTCGGCGCTAAGCGCGGCGAAATCACGGAACTGCCGGGCCAGGGCAATACTTTCGCTGCGCTCGCCGAAGCTGTTGCGCTCGTCACCTTCATAGGCACGGGCCGCTGCGGCCAGCGCCTTGCCGGCATCGTCCTGGCCCAGCCAGGCAAAGGCGGTCTTAGCTGCCACCGACAGTGGCGCGTTCATTGCCGCCTGGCGCGCTACCAGCAGGTCGCCGAGCAGCTGCGCCGCCTCACCTTGCGGCAAGGGCGCGAGCAGCAGGGTCAGGTCACTGGCCACCAGCGCACTGTTAAGCGGGTAACCCGCAGCACAGGCGGCCAGGTGCATGACCCAGGGCGCGATCAGCCGGTGCCACTTGTAGTTGTTGCGCCCGGCGCTGATGGTGTTCGGTACCGTGGTGATACTGAGCAGGCTTTGATCTTCTGCCTGGTAAACCCGGCCCAGCCAGCCTTCGAGGCGATGCCTGCCCTGTTCGAAATGAACAGGCAATGCGCCTTCGACCAGGTGAGGCCAGCGTTGCAACAACTGGCGATGGCGTTGCAGCAGATCGGGCAGCGGCTGGATCAGCTCGGCCTGCAAGAGCTGCCCGAAACCGGCAAGGGGTAACAGGCCACAGGCTTGCAGGCGGCGGGCCTGCGCCTGCAAGGCAGGCTCGGCATGGTCCGGGTCAGCCAATGCGGCATTCAACAGGCTTTCGGCGGCACCATAGCGTTGCAAGGTATCGAGCACGAACGGCTCTTCATCCGGGGTCGGCGCCTCCAGGGCCTCGAAGAACACCTTCAAACGCTGGCTGAAGAAGTGCCGCACCGGGTGGCGAAGAAAGTCGTGCAGTTGCGTCAGGCTCAGCGCTTCATCATCGACGTAGGGCGGCAGATCGGGATCGGGCTGCGCGACCGCCTGCCCGGGCAGATGCAGCACCTGCCACTCATGGGCGAAGCTGAACAAAGGGCTGCCCTTCTGGAAGTAACGCGGGCTGAACGGCTGTAGCGGGTGCTCCTGCGTCAAGGCATGCAGCAACCGCTCGTCCGGCCCAAACCCTGGGCCCGCGTCGGTGCCGGCCAAACGCCAACCTGCAGCCACATTGTCGCGTAACTGGCCGATAAGCACTGAGGCCGGGCGCTCACTGTTGTCGCGGATACTGCGCCCGACCCAGCTGACATACAGCTGATCGCGTGCCGACAGCAGGGCTTCGAGCAGCAAGTAACGGTCATCCTCACGGCGCGAGCGATCACCGGGGCGGTAGTCGCTGGCCATCAGGTCGAAGTCCAGCGGCTGCTGGGCGCGGGGGTAGTCACCATCGTTCATGCCCAGCAGGCAGACCACCCGGAAGGGGATGGCGCGCATGGGCATGAGGGTGCAGAAGTTTACCGAGCCGGCGAGGAAGCGCTGGGACAGCTTGCCCTGATCCAGGCCAGACAACCATGCTTCGCGGACCACGGTCAGCGGTAGCGAGTCCTGCAGGCCGACGGTTTCGCACACTTGCAGCCAGGCATCGCGCAAGTCCTGCAGCTGCATCAACAGAAACTCGTCGTGCTCACCTTCAGCCAGGAAGAACACCTGCAACAAGGCATTCAGGCGTTCGCCCCACTGGGTGACGGTCGCGGGCTGGGCCAGTGCCTGGCACGCCACATCCAGGGCATCCAGCAGGGCCACCAGCGGGCCGATCAGTGCAGCATCCAGGCCGCCGATTTCGTCATAGGGTTCAATGCCATCACAGCCCTCACCTACGCCAACGGCATAACCCAGCAGCATACGCCGCAGGCCGAACCGCCAGCTGTTCTGCTCCAAGCCTTCCGGCAAGCCCAGGCTGGCGCGCTGCTCGGCATCCAGGCCCCAACGGATACCGGCGCCTTCGATCCAGCGATGCAGGGTGGGCAAGTCACTCTCACGGATGGCGAAACGAGCGCGTACCGCCGGCACGTCGAGCAGGTCGAGCACTTCGCTGACGGCGAAACGGCTATCCGGCAACTTGAGCAGGTGCTCCAGGGCAATCAGCAATGGCTCCCGACCGCGTTGGCCTTGATCGGTGAGGGTGAACGGAATGTAGCGTGGGTCATGACGCTGCAGCTGCCCGAATACGGCGCGGATATGGGGCGCGTAGGTGTCGATTGCCGGCAGCATCACGATCACGTCGCGCGGGCGCAGGGTAGGGTCGGCGCTGAAGCGTGCCAGGAGCTGGTCGTGGAGAATCTCCACCTCGCGCTGCGGGCTGTGCGCGACGTGAAAGCGCATCGAACGGTCCTGCCCGAGGTCAACTTGCGGCCAGCGCTCACGGGTTTCGGCGAGCGGGCGCAGTTCAAGGATGTCATCTTGCAGCTGGTTGAGCAGCGTGGTCGGCGAACCCTCGCTGAACAGGTCGATGCGCCCCTCGCTGAACACACCGCGGTAGCTGCCCGGGTCGTCATAGCTGTCGAGCAGGTTGATGTAGTCACGGCCCTGCTTGCCCCAGGCGGCCAGCAGCGGATGCGCGTGCTGGTGCAGGGATTGGTCATCCAGCAGCAGCGGCATGCCCTGCTTGCGCTGTTGGCGCTTGTACTGATGGCGCAGCAGGTCTTTGTCGGCGACGATATCGGCCCAGTGATGGCGGCAAGGGTTGTGAACGCAAAGCAGTACTTGGCTGAACCGGGCCAGCCCAGCCAACGCCTCCAGTGCCTGAGCCGGCAGGGAAGAGATACCGAACACGATCACCCGCGATGGCAGGCCCGCAGGGGCTTGTTCCAGGCTGTTGATGCGCTCGATGAAACGCTGATGCACGCCCGCGCGACTCTGCGCCATGCCTTGTTCGCCGACATCTTCCAGCAGGGCGCGCCACAGCTCGGCCTGCCAGCGATTGCCAGGGGGCAGCGCTTTACGCTCGCCCCGAGCGGTATTGAGGACGTGATCACCGCCCGCCCAGTCCTTGAGCCAGTCGGCTCGGTAGACCTGGTATTGGTCGAACAAGTCGGCGAGGCGCTCGGCAAGCTGATAACGCTTGCGCAGGTCGCTATCGTCGGTAAGAAAACGCCGCAAGGGCTCGAAGTGCTCGCGCTCGATCAACGACGGCAGCAAGCGCATCAGGCGCCAGGTCAGCGGCGCCTTATCGAGCAAGGACACCTCAGGGATTTCATCGCGGCCCAGCACTCGACGGTAAAGCTGCCACATGAAACTGCCGGGCAGTTGCACATCGATCGCGGCCGCGATGCCACAGCCGCCCAGGTCACCCTCTTCAGGGTCTTCAGCCAGCGCCAGTTTCAGCCACTGGGCAATGCCGTTGCTTTGCACCAGGGCAATTTCGTTTTCCAACGGCGCTAACGGGTACCGACGCATCCAGCTCACCACCAAGCTGCGCAAGTCGTCTAGGCGGTTGCCATGCACGATCATGAAGCCGGGCTGAAGGGTGGTGGTGTTGACCATTGAGCATTCCCTGGAAGGCAGTGGGTTCTGATGCGGAACCATATCACGGGGCATGGCCGGGCTTATGGCGAGCATGGCGACAATTCTTTTCCAGCCGCAAAGACAAAACCCCTACCTGCTCGCGCAGATAGGGGTTTTGCGAAATGAATCTTGACGATGACCTACTCTCACATGGGGAGACCCCACACTACCATCGGCGATGCATCGTTTCACTACTGAGTTCGGGATGGGATCAGGTGGTTCCAATGCTCTATGGTCGTCAAGAAATTCTGTTGCCAGAACGTCCAGATGGACAGCCTAGCGAATTCGGATATGTGATGTTGTGATGTACATTCGAACTTTCGGTTCGTGCGTCTTCACCACCGCAATCTGCAGGAGCAAATTGCTTGGGTGTTATATGGTCAAGCCTCACGGGCAATTAGTATTGGTTAGCTCAACGCCTCACAGCGCTTACACACCCAACCTATCAACGTCGTAGTCTTCGACGGCCCTTTAGGGGATTCTAGATCCCAGTGAGATCTCATCTTGAGGCAAGTTTCCCGCTTAGATGCTTTCAGCGGTTATCTCTTCCGAACATAGCTACCCGGCAATGCCACTGGCGTGACAACCGGAACACCAGAGGTTCGTCCACTCCGGTCCTCTCGTACTAGGAGCAGCCCCTCTCAAATCTCAAACGTCCACGGCAGATAGGGACCGAACTGTCTCACGACGTTCTAAACCCAGCTCGCGTACCACTTTAAATGGCGAACAGCCATNCCCTTGGGACCGGCTTCAGCCCCAGGATGTGATGAGCCGACATCGAGGTGCCAAACACCGCCGTCGATATGAACTCTTGGGCGGTATCAGCCTGTTATCCCCGGAGTACCTTTTATCCGTTGAGCGATGGCCCTTCCATACAGAACCACCGGATCACTAAGACCTACTTTCGTACCTGCTCGACGTGTTTGTCTCGCAGTCAAGCGCGCTTTTGCCTTTATACTCTACGACCGATTTCCGACCGGTCTGAGCGCACCTTCGTACTCCTCCGTTACTCTTTGGGAGGAGACCGCCCCAGTCAAACTACCCACCATACACTGTCCTCGATCCGGATAACGGACCTGAGTTAGAACCTCAAAGTTGCCAGGGTGGTATTTCAAGGATGGCTCCATGAGAACTGGCGTCCCCACTTCAAAGCCTCCCACCTATCCTACACAAGCAAATTCAAAGTCCAGTGCAAAGCTATAGTAAAGGTTCACGGGGTCTTTCCGTCTAGCCGCGGATACACTGCATCTTCACAGCGATTTCAATTTCACTGAGTCTCGGGTGGAGACAGCGCCGCCATCGTTACGCCATTCGTGCAGGTCGGAACTTACCCGACAAGGAATTTCGCTACCTTAGGACCGTTATAGTTACGGCCGCCGTTTACCGGGGCTTCGATCAAGAGCTTCGCTTGCGCTAACCCCATCAATTAACCTTCCGGCACCGGGCAGGCGTCACACCCTATACGTCCACTTTCGTGTTTGCAGAGTGCTGTGTTTTTAATAAACAGTCGCAGCGGCCTGGTATCTTCGACCGGCATGGGCTTACGGAGCAAGTCCTTAACCCTCGCCGGCGCACCTTCTCCCGAAGTTACGGTGCCATTTTGCCTAGTTCCTTCACCCGAGTTCTCTCAAGCGCCTTGGTATTCTCTACCTAACCACCTGTGTCGGTTTGGGGTACGGTTCCCAGTTATCTGAAGCTTAGGAGCTTTTCTTGGAAGCATGGCATCAACCACTTCGTCGCCTAAAGGCAACTCGTCATCAGCTCTCGGCCTTGAAATCCCGGATTTGCCTAAGATTTCAGCCTACCACCTTAAACTTGGACAACCAACGCCAAGCTGGCCTAGCCTTCTCCGTCCCTCCATCGCAATAACTGCAAGTACAGGAATATTAACCTGTTTTCCATCGACTACGCTTTTCAGCCTCGCCTTAGGGACCGACTAACCCTGCGTCGATTAACGTTGCGCAGGAAACCTTGGTCTTTCGGCGTGGGAGTTTTTCACTCCCATTGTCGTTACTCATGTCAGCATTCGCACTTCTGATACCTCCAGCAAGCTTCTCAACTCACCTTCACAGGCTTACAGAACGCTCCTCTACCGCATCACCAAAAGGTGATACCCGTAGCTTCGGTGCATGGTTTGAGCCCCGTTACATCTTCCGCGCAGGCCGACTCGACTAGTGAGCTATTACGCTTTCTTTAAAGGGTGGCTGCTTCTAAGCCAACCTCCTAGCTGTCTAAGCCTTCCCACATCGTTTCCCACTTAACCATGACTTTGGGACCTTAGCTGACGGTCTGGGTTGTTTCCCTTTTCACGACGGACGTTAGCACCCGCCGTGTGTCTCCCATGCTCGGCACTTGTAGGTATTCGGAGTTTGCATCGGTTTGGTAAGTCGGGATGACCCCCTAGCCGAAACAGTGCTCTACCCCCTACAGTGATACATGAGGCGCTACCTAAATAGCTTTCGAGGAGAACCAGCTATCTCCGAGCTTGATTAGCCTTTCACTCCGATCCACAGGTCATCCGCTAACTTTTCAACGGTAGTCGGTTCGGTCCTCCAGTCAGTGTTACCTAACCTTCAACCTGCCCATGGATAGATCGCCCGGTTTCGGGTCTATACCCAGCGACTAAACGCCCTATTAAGACTCGCTTTCGCTACGCCTCCCCTATTCGGTTAAGCTCGCCACTGAATATAAGTCGCTGACCCATTATACAAAAGGTACGCAGTCACCTAACAAAGTAGGCTCCCACTGCTTGTACGCATACGGTTTCAGGATCTATTTCACTCCCCTCTCCGGGGTTCTTTTCGCCTTTCCCTCACGGTACTAGTTCACTATCGGTCAGTCAGTAGTATTTAGCCTTGGAGGATGGTCCCCCCATATTCAGACAAAGTTTCTCGTGCTCCGTCCTACTCGATTTCATTGATAAGAGATTTTCGTGTACGGGGCTATCACCCACTATGGCCGCACTTTCCAGAGCGTTCCACTAATCTCAAACCAACTTAAGGGCTGGTCCCCGTTCGCTCGCCACTACTAAGGGAATCTCGGTTGATTTCTTTTCCTCAGGGTACTTAGATGTTTCAGTTCCCCTGGTTCGCCTCTTGCACCTATGTATTCAGTACAAGATACTCAGCTTATGCTGAGTGGGTTCCCCCATTCAGAGATCTCTGGATCACAGTCTGTTTGCCGACTCCCCAAAGCTTATCGCAGGCTACCACGTCTTTCATCGCCTCTGACTGCCAAGGCATCCACCGTATGCGCTTCTTCACTTGACCATATAACCCCAAGCAATCTGGTTATACTGTGAAGACGACATTCGCCGAAAATTCGCATGCTGCTCAGTTAAGAGCACATCACAAATTTTACCTTAGCCTGATCCACTACCAGTGAAAGTAGTGTTCAGTCTATTTCTATCACATATCCGAATTTTTAAAGAACGATCTGACAAAAG
>NZ_JMIT01000005.1:0-121784 GCF_000731675.1 Pseudomonas capeferrum
GAATCAAGCAATTCGTGTGGGAGCTCATCAGCAGGCTGATGTCGTCGATTAAGGAGGTGATCCAGCCGCAGGTTCCCCTACGGCTACCTTGTTACGACTTCACCCCAGTCATGAATCACACCGTGGTAACCGTCCTCCCGAAGGTTAGACTAGCTACTTCTGGTGCAACCCACTCCCATGGTGTGACGGGCGGTGTGTACAAGGCCCGGGAACGTATTCACCGCGACATTCTGATTCGCGATTACTAGCGATTCCGACTTCACGCAGTCGAGTTGCAGACTGCGATCCGGACTACGATCGGTTTTGTGAGATTAGCTCCACCTCGCGGCTTGGCAACCCTCTGTACCGACCATTGTAGCACGTGTGTAGCCCAGGCCGTAAGGGCCATGATGACTTGACGTCATCCCCACCTTCCTCCGGTTTGTCACCGGCAGTCTCCTTAGAGTGCCCACCATAACGTGCTGGTAACTAAGGACAAGGGTTGCGCTCGTTACGGGACTTAACCCAACATCTCACGACACGAGCTGACGACAGCCATGCAGCACCTGTGTCAGAGTTCCCGAAGGCACCAATCCATCTCTGGAAAGTTCTCTGCATGTCAAGGCCTGGTAAGGTTCTTCGCGTTGCTTCGAATTAAACCACATGCTCCACCGCTTGTGCGGGCCCCCGTCAATTCATTTGAGTTTTAACCTTGCGGCCGTACTCCCCAGGCGGTCAACTTAATGCGTTAGCTGCGCCACTAAAATCTCAAGGATTCCAACGGCTAGTTGACATCGTTTACGGCGTGGACTACCAGGGTATCTAATCCTGTTTGCTCCCCACGCTTTCGCACCTCAGTGTCAGTATCAGTCCAGGTGGTCGCCTTCGCCACTGGTGTTCCTTCCTATATCTACGCATTTCACCGCTACACAGGAAATTCCACCACCCTCTACCGTACTCTAGCTTGCCAGTTTTGGATGCAGTTCCCAGGTTGAGCCCGGGGCTTTCACATTCAACTTAACAAACCACCTACGCGCGCTTTACGCCCAGTAATTCCGATTAACGCTTGCACCCTCTGTATTACCGCGGCTGCTGGCACAGAGTTAGCCGGTGCTTATTCTGTCGGTAACGTCAAAACAGCAAGGTATTCGCTTACTGCCCTTCCTCCCAACTTAAAGTGCTTTACAATCCGAAGACCTTCTTCACACACGCGGCATGGCTGGATCAGGCTTTCGCCCATTGTCCAATATTCCCCACTGCTGCCTCCCGTAGGAGTCTGGACCGTGTCTCAGTTCCAGTGTGACTGATCATCCTCTCAGACCAGTTACGGATCGTCGCCTTGGTGAGCCATTACCCCACCAACTAGCTAATCCGACCTAGGCTCATCTGATAGCGCAAGGCCCGAAGGTCCCCTGCTTTCTCCCGTAGGACGTATGCGGTATTAGCGTTCCTTTCGAAACGTTGTCCCCCACTATCAGGCAGATTCCTAGGCATTACTCACCCGTCCGCCGCTGAATCGAAGAGCAAGCTCTTCTCATCCGCTCGACTTGCATGTGTTAGGCCTGCCGCCAGCGTTCAATCTGAGCCATGATCAAACTCTTCAGTTCAATACTGCTTGGGTTTTTAAGAAACCCTAAACTTGGCTCAGCAATCTCAAATGACTATGTGATTTCTCGCATGGTCACTTGTGATGCTGATAATCTTTGTGACTATCAGTCCATACTCACAAGCACCCACACGAATTGCTTGATTCAATTTGTTAAAGAGCGGTTGGTTAAGAGCCTTTCGTCTCAACCGAGGCGCGCATTTTACGCTTTCCTCATTTGCTGTCAAGCGTTTATTTTGAAGTTTTTTTCGAGAAACTCGTTTAGCTTCAAACACTTGACTCGCTGCGATCTCTCGTAGCGGGAGGCGAATCATACAGCGTTTAGAAGCGCTGTCAACCACCATCTTAACCGCTAACGATCTTTCGATCGGAGCACTTCCACCACTACCTGGCTCGATCAACTCATTGAAACTCAAGGAGTTTTTCGTTCCGACTACGCTGGAAGTGGGGCGCATTATAAGGGGATTCGAAACCGCGTCAACCCTTAATTCCAATAAACTTTGATATCGCTGAAAAACAAAGCGGGGAGGCCTTCCGGCCTCCCCGCTTCTATATAGCTACACCACCAGGCAATCACTCAGCCTTGAGGGTAACCCGGCCAAACGCCTTTTTGCCCGCCTGACATACATGGGTAGCACCCAGCGCAAACACGAAGTCGCGATCAACCACCGCACCATCAACCTTGACCGCGCCGCCATTAAGCAGATCGCGCGCCATTGCCGAGTTCTTCACCAGGCCGGCACGGTTCAGCACCGCAGCAATCGGCAAGTCTTCAGCCGCAGCAACCTCGATCTCAGGCAAGTCTTCCGGCAACTCGCCCTCCTTCATACGGTTGCCCGCCGCACGGTGAGCATTGGCGGCAGCCTCTTCGCCATGGAAACGCGCAACAATCTCTTCCGCCAGCTTGATCTTGATGTCGCGCGGGTTCGCGCCATTGGCAACATCAGCACGGAACTGGTCGATCTCCTCCATCGAGCGGAAGCTCAGCAACTCGAAGTAACGCCACATCAGCGTGTCAGGGATAGACACCAGCTTGCTGTACATCACCCCAGGCGCTTCCTGGATACCCACATAGTTACCCAGCGACTTGGACATCTTCTTCACGCCGTCGAGCCCTTCGAGCAGCGGCATGGTCACGATGTTCTGCGCTTCCTGGCCGTAGGCGCGCTGCAGCTCGCGCCCCATGAGCAGGTTGAATTTCTGGTCGGTACCGCCCAGCTCCACGTCAGCTTTCAGCGCAACGGAGTCATAACCCTGCACCAGCGGGTAGAGGAACTCGTGGATCGCGATCGGCTGATTGGTGGTGTAACGCTTGTCGAAATCATCGCGCTCGAGCATGCGCGCCACAGTGTACTGCGACGCCAGGCGGATGAAGTCGGCCGGGGTCAGCGTGTCCATCCAGGTGGAGTTGAACGCAACCTCAGTCTTGGCCGGGTCGAGAATCTTGAACACCTGCTGCTTATAGGTCTCGGCGTTGTCCAGCACCTGCTCGCGAGTCAGCGGCGGACGCGTAGCGCTCTTGCCGCTCGGGTCACCGATCATCCCGGTGAAGTCACCGATCAGGAAGATGACCTGGTGGCCCAGCTCCTGGAACTGGCGCAGCTTGTTGATGAGCACGGTGTGCCCCAGGTGCAGGTCAGGCGCGGTCGGATCGAAACCTGCCTTGATACGCAGAGGCTGGCCGCGCTTGAGCTTCTCCACCAGTTCCGACTCGACCAATACTTCTTCCGCACCGCGCTTGATAAGCGCCAGCTGCTCTTCAACCGACTTCATAGACAGACCCGCAAGGCTCAGATTCAAGGGGAGCCAACCATACAAGATCGGCCATCAAATACAAGTTTCGCAATAGAATGTGACCCGCAGGCAGCCTTGCGGCGTCTACGCGCCCTTGCGTGAAAATGGATTTGGTTATATTTTATACAGTTATTTCATCTTCATCATGTCATTCATCTTTTCCATATTCACTTTTCTTCAAAAAGTCACCTTACCTATGACCAACGAACCGCCTAAAGCGCCCCCGCTTTATCCGAAAAGCCATCTGTTGGCCGCCAGCGGCATCGCCGCCCTGCTCAGCCTGGCCCTGCTGGTATTTCCTTCCAGCGAAGTCGAAGCCAAGAAAACCACCCTCAACCTCGAACTGGAAAGCCCGGTCGAACAATTGAAGGAGGAGTCCAAGGCCGCCCCGCTCGTACACGCTGAGGCAGAGCAAGGCTCGCCGTTCGCCCAGATCGAAGAAGCCGACACGGCTACCCAGAAGGCGGACCAACAAACGCCTGCGCCAGAACCGGTCGCCGAAGCCAAGCAACCTGGCCACCGCGAAGTCACCGTAGCGCGGGGTGACACGTTGTCCACCCTGTTCGAAAAAGTCGGCCTGCCAGCCAGCGCAGTCCATGAAGTACTGGCCAGCAACAAGCAGGCGAAGCAGTTCAGCCAGCTCAAGCACGGCCAGGTGTTGCAGTTCGAACTCGACAAAGACGGCCAACTGACCAACCTGCACAGCAAAGTCAGCAACCTCGAAACCATTCGCCTGACCAAAAGCGCCAAGGGCTACAGCTTCAACCGCGAAATCAGCAAGCCTGTGGTCCGCACGGCCTATGCCCACGGCGTGATCAAGAGCTCCCTGTCGGCCTCCGCACAGCGTGCCGGACTGTCGCACAGCCTGACCATGGACATGGCACGGGTGCTGGGCTACGACATCGACTTCGCCCAGGACATCCGCCAGGGTGACGAATTCGACGTGGTGTACGAGCAGAAAGTCATGGATGGCAAGGTGATCGGCACCGGTAACATCCTGTCCGCTCGCTTTACCAACCGCGGCAAGACTTACACCGCCGTGCGCTACACCAACAAACAGGGCAATACCAGCTACTACACTGCCGACGGCAACAGCCTGCGCAAAGCGTTCATCCGCACTCCGGTGGATTTCGCCCGCATCAGCTCGCGCTTTTCCGCTGGCCGTAAACACCCGATTCTGAACAAGATCCGCGCCCACAAAGGCGTTGACTATGCCGCCCCGCGCGGCACACCGATCAAGGCTGCCGGTGACGGCCGCATCGAGCTGGCTGGGCGCCGGGGTGGCTACGGTAATACCGTGATCATCCAGCACGGCAACCGCTACAAAACCCTGTACGGTCACATGCAAGGCTTCGCCAAAGGCATCAAGACCGGCGGCTCGGTCAAGCAGGGCCAGATCATCGGCTACATCGGCACCACCGGCCTTTCCACCGGGCCGCACTTGCATTACGAGTTCCAGGTCAACGGCGTGCACGTCGACCCGCTAAGCCAGAAAGTGCCGATGGCCGACCCGATCGCCAAGGCCGAACGCTCACGCTTCATGCAGCAGAGCCAGCCACTGATCGCCCGCATGGATCAGGAAAAGGCCACCATGCTCGCTGCGAACAAGCGCTGAGTCATGGCGCTTTATCTGGGGGTGATGTCCGGTACCAGCCTCGATGGCCTGGACATCGCCCTGATCGAACAACGCGAGCAGCCAGCACTGCTCGCTACTCATTACATCCCCATGCCCGCCGACCTGCGCCAGGGCCTGCTGAGCCTTTGCGCCAGCGGCCCTGACGAGATTGCCCGCGCCGCCCTGGCCGAGAACCGCTGGGCCAGCCTGGCAGCCGAAGGCATTGGCCACTTGCTCGCAAGCCAGGGGCTTGCGCCAAGCGCCATCCGCGCCATCGGCAGCCATGGCCAGACCATCCGCCACGAGCCTGCTCGTGGCTTCACCGTGCAGATCGGCAACCCGGCACTGCTTGCCGAGCTTACCCAGATCAGCGTGATCGGCGACTTCCGACGCCGCGATGTGGCCGCTGGCGGGCAAGGGGCACCCTTGGTACCGGCATTTCACGAAACACTGTTCAGCCATCTGGGCCAACGGCTCGCCGTGCTCAATGTGGGGGGGTTCAGCAACCTCAGCCTGATTGCCAACGACACGCCGGTGCATGGTTTCGACTGCGGGCCAGGCAATGTGTTGCTGGACGCCTGGATCGAGTTCAAGCGCGGCCAGCACTACGACGCTGACGGTGCCTGGGCAGCCAGTGGCGAGGTGATCGAAGCGCTGCTTGCAGCCCTGTTGAGCGACCCGTTCTTTGCCGGCGCCGGCCCCAAGAGTACGGGGCGCGAAGTGTTCAACCTGGCGTGGCTGCAAGGGCACCTGAGCAAACTGCCGCCCTACCGTGACCAGGATGTGCAGGCGACCCTGCTGGAGCTGACCGCTCGCAGCATCATCGACTCACTGCGTAACGCTCAGCCGGGCACCGAGGCGCTGCTGGTATGCGGTGGCGGGGCCCGCAACGGGGCATTGATGCGCCGGCTCGCCCAGCTGTTGCCGGGCGCCCAGGTGGCCAGCACTGCGGCCCATGGCGTCGACCCGGACTGGGTAGAGGCCATGGCCTTCGCCTGGCTGGCCCATTGCTGCCTGGAAGGTATCCCAGCCAACCGCCCGAGTGTGACAGCTGCCCGCGGCTTGCGCGTGCTCGGCGCCATCTACCCGGCGTAAGGCCCCAGCACAATGCAAAACGCCGCGCAAATGCGCGGCGTTTTCGTACAGCCCGTGATCAGATCGAGAACGAAGAACCACAACCGCAGGTGGTGGCGGCGTTCGGGTTCTTGATGACGAAGCGCGAGCCTTCCAGACCTTCCTGGTAGTCCACCTCGGCACCCGCCAGATACTGGAAGCTCATCGGGTCGACCACCAGCGACACGCCTTCACGCTCGACGATGGTGTCATCCTCGGCCACATCTTCATCGAAGGTGAAACCGTACTGGAAGCCCGAGCAGCCACCGCCGGTCACGAATACCCGCAACTTCAGACGCTCATTGCCTTCCTCGTTGACCAGGGTCTTCACCTTGTGGGCTGCCCCTTGGGTGAATTCCAGACCGGTAGGGGTGAAGGTTTCGACGCTCATGCTGATTCTCCCGGCGCAGTTGCCGCCATAAAACTCGATGACGCGCATTATCCGCTTCTCCGAGAAAATTGGTCAAGAATTGTGCGGCTTTAGTCGCGCCCATAAAAAGGCCCGCACTCGGCGGGCCTTGTGCCAGCTTGTGCCCTTATGGGAGCAGGCCCGCGTGGGACAGACCCATGCGCTCATCCAGGCCGAACAGGATGTTGAGGTTCTGCACCGCCTGGCCCGAGGCACCTTTGACCAAGTTGTCGATGACCGAAAGCACCACCACCAAGTCCCCCCCTTGCGGGCGATGAACGGCAATACGGCAGACGTTGGCACCGCGCACACTGCGGGTTTCCGGGTGGCTACCGGCCGGCATCACATCCACGAACGGCTCATCGGCGTAACGCTTCTCGAACAGCGCCTGCAGATCGACCGAAGTATCAACCACGGTGGCGTACAGGGTGGCATGGATACCGCGGATCATGGGTGTCAGGTGTGGCACGAAGGTCAGGCCGATGTCCTTGCCCGCCGCCAGGCGCAAGCCCTGGCTGATTTCCGGCAGGTGGCGATGACCTTTGACCGCGTAAGCCTTCATGCTTTCGCCAGCCTCGCAGAACAGCGAACCCACCGCCGCACCCCGCCCGGCGCCGCTGACGCCCGACTTGCAGTCGGCAATCAGGCGCGATGGGTCGGCCAGGCCGGCCTCCAGCAATGGCAGGAAGCCCAGCTGGGTTGCCGTCGGGTAGCACCCCGGCACTGCAATCAGGCGAGCCTGGCGGATTTTCTCGCGATTCACTTCAGGCAGGCCGTAGACGGCGTCCTTGAGCAGCTCCGGCGCGCCGTGAGGCTGGCCGTACCACTTGCCCCATTCGGTGGCATCCTGCAGGCGGAAATCGGCCGACAGGTCGATCACCTTGGTTCCGGCCGCCAGCAGTTCGCCGGCCAGGGCGTGGGCAACGCCGTGGGGCGTTGCAAAAAACACCACATCACACGCCGCCAAGGCTTTGCTGTCCGGCACACTGAACGCCAGGCCGTCATAGTGGCCGCGCAGGTTCGGGTACATGTCAGCTACCGCCACGCCCGCTTCGGAGCGCGAAGTGATGACCGCCACTTCGGCCTGAGGATGCTGTGCCAGCAGACGCAACAGCTCGACGCCGGTGTAACCCGTGCCGCCGACGATACCGACCTTGATCATAACGCTTGCCCCTTATCAACGAGCCCACTGGAAAGCGCACGATAATAGGGGTGCAAGCCGCCTGTAACAACTCTTCGGGTGACCCTTCGGGCGCTTGACCACTACTATCTGACGACCGTGAAAACCTGAAGGAACTCCCTCCATGCTTTACCTATGGATCAAAGCGCTACATATCGTCAGCGTGGTCTGCTGGTTCGCCGGCCTGTTCTACCTGCCCAGGCTGTTCGTCTACCACGCCCAGAGCCAGGACAGCATCAGCCAGGACCGCTTCGTGACCATGGAACGCAAGCTGTACCGCGGCATCATGAACCCGGCCATGATCGCCACCTATGTGTTCGGTGCCTGGATGCTCTACCTGACTCCGGGCTGGCTGAGCCAAGGCTGGTTGCATGCCAAGCTCACCCTGGTGATTCTGCTGACCGGCTACCATCACATGTGCGGCGCCCAACGCAAACGCTTCGCCAGCGGCGCCAATACCCGCAGCCACGTCTACTATCGCTGGTTCAACGAAGTCCCGGTGCTGTTCCTGCTGGGTATCGTAATTCTCGTGGTGGTCAAACCGTTCTGACGGTAACCCCCTACAGGAGCCTTGCCATGTCATTGCCCGCCTCGCTCGAACAACGCCTGCGCCTGCCCGTGGTCGCCGCACCGATGTTCCTGATCTCCAACCCCAGGCTGGTCCTGGCCTGCTGCGCCGCCGGCGTGGTCGGCAGCTTCCCGGCCCTGAACCAGCGCGACAGCGCAGGGTTCAAGGCCTGGCTCGAGGAGATCGAGGCCGGGCTTGCCCAACTGCAAGCACCGGCACCCTATGCCGTGAACCTGATCGTGCACCCGACCAACCCTCGCCTGCAGGCGGACCTTGCCCTGTGCGTGGCGCACAAGGTGCCGATCGTCATCACCAGCCTGGGCGCGGTGAAGGAGGTAGTCGATGCCGTGCACAGCTACGGCGGGCTGGTGTTCCACGACGTTACCACCCGCCGCCATGCCGAGAAGGCCGCCGAGGCGGGTGTCGATGGTCTGATCGCAGTGGCGGCGGGCGCTGGCGGCCATGCCGGCACCTGGAGCCCATTCGCCCTGGTGGCCGAGATCCGGCAGTTTTTCGACAAGACCCTGCTGCTGGCGGGCTGCATCAACCACGGCCATGAGGTCCTGGCGGCGCAACTACTGGGTGCCGACCTTGCCTACATGGGCACCCGCTTCATCGCCACCACCGAAAGCCAGGCCCAGGCTGCCTACAAGCAGATGCTGCTCGATGCCCATGCCGTCGACATCATCCACACCCCGGCAGTGTCCGGCATCCCGGCCAGCTTCCTGCGGCCGAGCCTGGAACAGGCGGGCTATGACATGAACGCACTCACGCATGGCCATGAACCGGGCAAGCTCAAACCGATCGACGACGAAGCCAAGGCCTGGAAAACCGTATGGTCGGCAGGCCAGGGGGTGGGCGATATCCATGACCTGCCCAACGCCAGCGCACTGATCGAACGCCTGCAAAGTGAGTACCGGGAAGCCCTGGATCGCTGCCAGGGTATTCGCGCCCAGGCCTTGTAGCAAAAGGCAACACCTTGCCCGGCCAAGCTGTACACTAGGCGCCCTCTTCAGCCCCAGGAGCCTTTGCATGACCCGTTACGCCATGATCACTGGTGCTTCCAGCGGCCTGGGCCTGGCCCTGGCGGAAGCGCTGGCACGGCGCGGGCGCAACCTGATCCTGGTGGCACGCCAGCGCGAGACGCTGGAGCCGGTGGCCATCGAGCTGACCCAACGCTTCGGTGTCGAGGTACTGTTCCGAGCCTGCGACTTGAGCCAGCCCCTTCGCCTGTCGGGCTTCGTGCTCGAACTGGAGGAAGGCGAGCGGCGTATCGACCTGCTGGTCAATTGCGCAGGCCTGCGCACCTATGGGCCGTTTCTGGCCCATGAGTGGGCCGACGAGCAGGACCTGCTGGAGGTCAATATCCTGGCCATGAGCCGCCTCTGCCATGCCATCGGCAACCTGATGGCAGTCCAGGGCGGCGGGCAGATCCTCAATGTGGCGGGCCTGGCCGGTGTCGCGCCGGGCCCCTGGATGGCGGCCTACGCGGCCAGCAAAGCCTATGTGCTGAGTTTCTCCCAGGCACTGCGCGAAGAGCTCAAGCGCACTGGCATCAAGGTCTCGGTGCTATGCCCAGGCCCCGTGCGCTCATCGCGCCGGCGCATTCCTCGGCTCGAAGGCGGCACCCGCTGCCTCAGCCCAGAAGAAGTGGCGCTTTACACGGTGCGCGCCCTGGACAAGAACCGCACACTCATCACCCCCGGCCGGCGCAATCGCTGGCTGGCATTCGCGCCGCGCCTGCTGCCCCGCTGGCTGGTGCGCAAGCTCGCTGGGGTGATCCATCGCCGCTACTGCCCGGTCGGAATGGAATAGCCACTGGGCGAGCGGCGCCCGGCTGAGTACACTCGGCCCGGACCCTCACCATGGAGCAAGTGCTGTGGACGATTTATTTACCAGGATCATCAACCGGGAAATCCCGGCGAAGATCATTTACGAGGACGACCAGGTTCTGGCGTTCCACGATATCGCCCCCCAGGCGCCCGTGCATTTTCTGGTCATCCCGAAAAAGCACATCCGCACCCTCAATGACCTGACCGAAGAGGACAAAGGCCTGGCCGGTCACATCCTGTTCACCGCCCAGCGTCTGGCCAAGGAACTTGGCTGCGAAGAGGGCTTCCGCGTGGTCATGAACTGCAACGAACTGGGTGGGCAGACCGTCTACCACATTCACATGCACGTGCTTGGCCAGCGCCAGATGCACTGGCCGCCGGGCTGATCCAGGGCAAGCGACCCTTGCGCTATTGCGGTAAACTGTCGGGCACACTCTTGCGGAGGTGCCCGATGGCTACCGAACGTCACTACTCGCCGCTCGACCGCTTGTTGCTGCAGGCCGATACCGCCATGCGCACCTTGCTGCCCTTCAGCGGCCAACCGTCCCGCCCATCCCCGGCCATCGTCCAGCCGGATGCCGACCTGGATGACGCCCAGAGCCGCCACATTGCCGGCCTCATGCGCATCAACCATACCGGCGAAGTCTGCGCCCAGGCGCTATACCAAGGCCAGGCACTGACCGCCAAACTGCCCCAGGTACGCAAAGCCATGGAGCACGCCGCCGAGGAAGAAATCGACCACCTGGCCTGGTGCGAACAGCGCATACGCCAGTTGAATAGCCACCCAAGCGTGCTCAACCCGCTGTTCTACGGCATGTCGTTCGGCATTGGCGCGCTCGCCGGCCTGGTCAGCGACAAGGTCAGCCTGGGCTTCGTCGCCGCCACCGAGCATCAGGTGTGCAAACACCTGGACGAACACCTGGAGCAGATTCCGCACGAGGACGAAAAGTCTCGCGCCATTCTCGAACAAATGCGCATAGATGAAGAGCAGCACGCCGAGTCTGCCCTCGAGGCGGGCGGCTATCGTTTTCCAGCCCCGGTGCGTTTCGGCATGAGCCTGCTGGCCAAGGTCATGACCAAGAGCACCTACCGTATCTGAAGGTAAACCCATGACGGAACGATTCAGCGCCAAGGACCTGGCGCGCGCCGTGCACGCCGGCATCCTCCAGCCGGGCCAGGATCAAGCCCTGCTGCAGTTTCTACGCCAGCAACCGGCAACGCGCGGCAGCTTCCAGCTGGCGCACGTCGCGTTCTACTTCGGCGCCTTGCTCATCATGGGCGCCATGGGCTGGCTGCTCACCGAAGCCTGGATGCAGATCGGCGACTGGGCACTGCTGGCCATCGCCACGCTGTACATCCTCTTGTTGACGCTCTTCGCCCTCAACCTGCAACGGCGCGCACAACCGGTAGCCGCCGGCGTACTGGCGGCGGTCGCGGTGAGCATCGTGCCGCTGGCGGTGTTTGCCATCGAGCGTCTGGTCGGCTGGTGGCCACTGGATGACAGGCAATCGGCCTATCACCAGTACTACACCTATGTGCAGGGCGGCTGGTTGTTGATGGAGGCCGCCACGGTGGTCGCCGGGCTGCTGATGCTGCGGCTGATCCCCTTCCCGTTCATCGTGATGCCGATCGCCATGGCGTTGTGGTTCATGTCGATGGACCTCAGCGAGTGGTTCTTCGGTTCGCCGTTCAGCTGGGAGCAACGGCGCGAAGTATCGCTCTGGTTCGGCCTGGGGATGCTGCTGGTATTCCTGGCGGCGGACGGCCGCACCCGTGAGGACTATGCCCACTGGGGCTATCTGGCCGGGCTCGCGGCGTTCTGGGGTGGGCTGACCTTGGTGGACAACGGTAGCGAGCTGGGCAAGGCCCTCTACTGCCTGATCAATATCGGGCTGATGGCCATCGCCGTGCTGTTGCGCAGGCCGGTGTTCATGGTGTTTGGGGCGTTGGGGGTGGCGGCTTATCTGGGGTATCTGTCTTACGAGGTGTTTGCCGAGTCGCTGCTGTTCCCGGTGGTGGTGACGTTGATCGGGCTGGGAGTTATCTGGCTGGGGTTGGCTTATCAAAAGCGGCGGGAGCGGTTGAGCCAGGCATTCAGAAACGTAGTACCGCAGTGGTTGCAAGTTGCCCTTCCGGCACTGCGCAACTGAAGACAGCCGGGGCTGCAACGCAGCCCAGACATTTCGGACTCAACCCAACTCTACGATCTCGTAGCCGTGGGTGATCTCGACGCCCGCGCGCTCCAGCATGATCGACGCAGAGCAGTATTTCTCGGCCGACAGCTCAACTGCCCGCTTGACCTGGGCCTCTTTCAAGCCACGGCCCTTCACCACGAAGTTCATGTGGATCTTGGTGAACACTTTCGGGTCTTCGCTGGCGCGCTCGGCCTCCAGGAACGCCTCGCAGCTCTCCACCGCCTGGCGCGACTTCTTCAAGATGCTGACCACATCGAAGCTGCTGCAGCCACCCAAGCCCAGCAACAGCATTTCCATCGGGCGCACGCCCAGGTTTCGGCCACCAGCCTCAGGCGGGCCGTCCATCACGACGACATGCCCGCTCCCCGACTCGCCGAGGAACATCGCGTCACCGGCCCACTGGATACGTGCCTTCATCTACCTGGACTCCTAATTTTCGGAAAAGGGTGTCAGCTTAGACCTTGTGTGGCTGTCGGAAAAGCTCGAGACGTGTCGGTTTAGTACCGAAACATCCTGTAGTGTCTGATAAGCTGGCGCCAAATGACTGGCGCTTGCCGCCAGACACTTCCTACAAGAAGCCTATGTGTCGTATCGAACAGGATTTCGTGATGGTTGCCTCAGCCCTACCCGCCAAGATCAAGAATATCGACAAACTGCTGGTGCACTGCCAGCGCCGCCGCTACACCGCCAAGAGCAACATCATCTGCGCCGGCGATCGGGCCGAAACACTGTCGTTCATCATCAAGGGTTCGGTGACCATCCTCATCGAGGACGACGACGGTCACGAAATGATCATCGCCTACCTCAACAGCGGTGATTTCTTTGGCGAGCTGGGGCTTTTCGAACCCGTGGAAGGCGAGCAGCAGCGCAGCGCCTGGGTCCGCGCGAAGACCGAATGTGAAGTGGCAGAGATCAGTTACGACAAGTTTCGCGAGCTCTCACGTCAGGACCCAGACATCCTCTACGCCCTGGGTGGCCAGATGGCGCAGCGCCTGCGCAATACCACGCGCAAGGTCGGCGACCTGGCCTTCTTCGACGTGACCGGCCGTGTCGCCCGCTGCCTGCTCGAGCTGTGCAAGCAACCCGATGCAATGACCCACCCCGACGGCATGCAGATCAAGATCACCCGCCAGGAGATCGGCCGCATCGTCGGCTGCTCGCGTGAGATGGTCGGCCGCGTCCTCAAAGACCTTGAGGAGCGCAGCCTGGTGCAGGTAAAGGGCAAGACCATGGTGGTCTACGGTACCCGTTAGTCCTTGGGCAGGTCTGCAAGCACCTTGGCATAGGCCTGTGAGAGGCGCTCGAACCAGGGCGCTGAGGGCGCAACTTCGTGCAAGGCGATATGCGCATCGGCGCGGCAGCGCTGCTCCAGTTCGCAGCACTCGTTGAAGCGGTTGACGGCCGCGACCATCGACTCACGCTCGTTATCCAGCAACAGTGCGCCATGCACCAGCACCACCGGGCGTTTTCCGCCCAGCCCCTGGCGCCAGCGCTGGGCCGTGCCGACCAGTTTGCGACCATTGAGATTGACGTTGTAGCGGCCATCGCAGAACGCCCCGTCGATCTCGCCCACCGAAGCCACCCCGCCCCACTCGCGTAGCACCTCGCACAGCGGCAGGCACAGGCGTTCGTAGGCATTCTCGATACGCCCATGGTCACCTTCGCTGCGCGGTGCCACGTACACCAGTGCCACATTCACCGTGGCATGCGATTGCGGCACCGGCTCACCGCCGGTCTCGCGCAACAGCACCGGCCAGCCGGCAATCGCAAGCTCGGCGCAGGCGGCTTCGAAGTTTTCCAGGCGGCTCATGCGGCGCGGCATGACCAGGGCATGGTCGGTCGGGCGCCAGAACAGCACACCGAATTCGCGCTCGCCGCGGCAGACCGCGGCCAGCAGGTCCTGCTCGGCATGCAGGCCTTGTTCAACAGTCAGTGCCAGGGGTTGATCGGTCATTGATCCACCTTTGATGTGATTGTTCACGATGCAGCCATTGCCCACAAAAAAGCCGGCAAAAGCCGGCTCGTCTTGGTCAGTCCAATGGCTGAACAGTCTTCTTCACCTGTTCCGGGAAGAACAGCCGCTGCAGTTCAAGCCCCGGTTGCTCGGCACGCATGAACGCCTCGCCCACCAGGAACGAGTAAACCTCGTTGATTGCCATCAGCTCGACATCGGCACGGTTGAGAATACCGCTTTCGGTAATGGCCAGGCGCTCGCGCGGAATACGCGGCAGCAGGTCGAGCGTGGTCTCCAGGCTGACCTCGAAGGTGTGTAGGTTGCGGTTGTTGACGCCGACCAGCGGGGTATCGAGGGTGTTCAGCGCGCGCTCCAGCTCATCGCCGTCATGCACTTCGACCAGCACATCCAGGCCGACATCCTTGGCCGTGGCGGCCAGCTCGGCCATCTTCACGTCATCCAGCGCCGAGACGATCAGCAGCACGCAGTCGGCGCCCAGCGCCCGGGCCTCGACAATCTGGTAGGGGTCGATCATGAAGTCCTTGCGGATCACCGGCAGCGAAACTGCGCCGCGGGCCTGCTGCAGGTACGCATCAGCGCCCTGGAAGTAATCCACATCGGTCAGCACCGACAGGCAGGTCGCCCCGCCCTTCTCGTAGCTGACGGCGATGTCCGCCGGCACGAAGTGCTCGCGGATCACGCCCTTGCTCGGCGATGCCTTCTTGATTTCGGCAATGACCGCGGGTTGCTTGCGCTTGGCCTGCTCGATCAGCGCATTGGCAAAGCCACGGGGAGCGTCGGCGGCCTTGGCCAGGCGCTCCAGCTCGGCCAGGCTGACCCGGGCACTGCGCTCGGCCACTTCCTCGACTTTGCGGGCGAGGATCTTTTCCAGCACGGTCGGTACGCTCATGCTTCGTTCTCCAGCTTGAATACGGCGGTGAAGGCACCCAGTTCCTGCAGTTTTTCCCAGGCAAGCCCTGTATGCAGCACGTCATGGGCAAGTTCCACGCCCTGCGCCAGGGTCATGGCATGATCAGCGGCATACAGCGCAGCGCCAGCATTGAGCACAATCATTTCGGCCGCCTTCTGGCCGTTCTCGGTCTTGCGCCGGCCCAGTGCATCACGAATCAGCTCGTACGAGGCCTGCGGGCCGTCGACGGCCAGGCCGTGCAGGCTCTGGCTCTTCATGCCGAGGTCTTCGGGCTCGACCCAATATTCAGTGATCTCGCCCTTCTTCAGCTCGGCAACGAAGGTCGGCGCCGCCAGGCTGAACTCGTCCAGGCCGTCCTTGGAGTGCACCACCAGTACATGCTTGCTGCCCATGCGCTGCAGCACTTCGGCCAGCGGGCGGCACAGTGCCTGGTTGAACACGCCGACCACCTGGTGCTTCACACCGGCCGGATTCGTAAGCGGGCCCAGCATGTTGAACAGGGTACGCAGGCCCAGGTCGCGACGCGGGCCAGCGGCGTACTTCATTGCCTTGTGATGGCTTTGCGCAAACATGAAACCGATGCCCAGGCTGTCGATGCAACGGGCGACCTGCACCGGGGTCAGGTTCAGGTAGATGCCGGCCGCTTCCAGCAGGTCGGCGCTGCCGCTCTTGCCCGAAACCGCGCGGTTACCATGCTTGGCCACCGGGCAACCGGCTGCGGCCAGGACAAACGCCGACGCCGTGGAAACGTTGAAGATGTTGGCGCCATCGCCGCCGGTGCCAACGATATCGACCACGCCATCGAGGCTCTTCAGCTCGACCTTGTCGGCCAACTCGCGCATCACCGAAACCGCACCGACGATCTCGTCGATGCTCTCGCTTTTCATGCGTATGCCCATCAGGAAGGCACCAATCTGCGCCTCGCTGCATTGGCCGGTCATGATCTGACGCATGACGTCGCTCATTTCTTCAGTGGACAGGTCCAGATGGCCGACGATGCGGCTCAGCGCGCTCTTGATATCCATGTTCGATCCTTAGCGGCGGCCGCCGGTCTGCTTGAGGAAGTTGGCGAACAGCTCGTGGCCCTGCTCGGTGAGGATGGATTCGGGGTGGAACTGCACCCCTTCGATGTTCAGCGTCTTGTGGCGCAGGCCCATGATCTCGTCGACCGCGCCGTCGGCATGAGCGGTCCAGGCAGTGACTTCCAGGCACTCGGGCAGGGTTTCACGCTTGACCACCAGGGAGTGGTAGCGGGTAACGGTGAGCGGGTTGTTGAGGCCGGCGAATACGCCCAGGTCGCGGTGCAGCACCGGGCTGGTCTTGCCGTGCATCACCTGACGGGCGCGCACTACGTCGCCGCCAAACGCCTGGCCGATGGACTGGTGGCCCAGGCACACGCCCAGAATCGGCAGCTTGCCGGCGAAATGCAGGATCGCCTCGATCGACACACCCGCCTCGCTCGGTGTGCAAGGGCCGGGGGAGACAACGATGCGCTCCGGGTTGAGGGCTTCGATTTCAGCGAGGGTCATTTCGTCATTGCGAATGACCTTGACCTCGGCACCCAACTCGCCCAGGTATTGAACGACGTTGTAGGTGAATGAGTCGTAGTTGTCGATCATCAGTAACATCGGGCTAAACCTCTTGAATCTACTGACTTTAGAATACGAACCTTGCTACACCGCCCGCAGCATGGCATTGCCACGAAGAGCATTCGGAAACGGATAAGAAGGCAAACAGAAACGGGCCGGGCTGGCCGGCAGGAGATAAAGTCAGGCGCGCCAACGCCAACGGGCGTGGGCCTTGATTACGCGCATCAAGAGTTTGCTGACGATCAACACAGGATAGGTCTCGCTCATACGTCCCCGCACAGTAGCCTACCGGGACGACGGGCGCAATATGCCTGTAAACACTGGGAAACGAATGGACTTGGGAGACAAGCGCCACGATTTGCTAAGGTCGATCGGGTAGTGCTCATAAAAACAATGAAAAGGATGTTCCCAGATGCGAAAAGCTCCATTGTTGCGTTTTACCCTCGCCACATTGGCCCTGGCCTGCAGCCAGGCGTTCGCCGCGCCCTCCCCTTACTCGACCCTGATCGTGTTTGGCGACAGCCTGAGTGATGCCGGGCAGTTTCCGGACCTGACCGGTGGCACCGCAGGCATGCGCTTTACCAACCGCGATGCCGATGGCAACTATGCACCGGTATCGCCGATGATTCTCGGCGGTCGGCTGGGTATCTCCCCTGACGAACTCAACCCTTCCACGTCAGTGGGCATCCAGCCTGATGGCAACAACTGGGCGGTGGGTGGCTACACGACGCAGCAGATTCTCGATTCGATCACTACAACGTCCGAAACGGTCATTCCGCCAGGCAACGTTGGTGCAGGCGCGGTACTGCGAGACCGCCCTGGTTATCTGGCCAACGGCCTACGTGCCGACCCGAATGCACTCTATTACCTTACCGGCGGCGGCAACGACTTCCTTCAGGGTCTGGTAAACAGCCCCGCCGACGCTGCAGCTGCCGGAGGCCGCCTGGCCGCCAGTGCCCAGGCTCTGCAACAAGGTGGCGCACGCTACATCATGGTCTGGCTATTACCCGACCTGGGCCAGACGCCAAACTTCAGCGGCACCCCACAGCAGAACCCGCTGTCGCAGCTCTCCAGCGTGTTCAACCAGTCGCTGCTCAATCAGCTCGGGCAGATCGACGCCGAAATCATCCCACTGAACATCCCCGTTCTGCTGGGTGAGGCCTTGGCCAGCCCCAGTCAGTTCGGCCTGGCCAGCGGCCAGAACCTGGTCGGCACCTGCTACAGCGGCAACAGCTGCGTCGAAAACCCGGTATACGGCGTCAACGGCACCACGCCCGACCCGACCAAGCTGCTGTTCAACGACTCGGTGCACCCGACCATTGCCGGCCAGCAGTTGATTGCCGACTACGCCTACTCGGTCATCTCCGCACCGTGGGAGCTGACCCTGCTGCCGGAAATGGCCCACGCCAGCCTGCGCGCCCACCAGGACGAACTGCGCAACCAGTGGCAAACACCCTGGCAAGCCGTGGGGCAGTGGCAGGCATTCGTCGCCACCGGTGCCCAGGACCTGGACTTTGACGGCCAGCGCAGCGCGGCCAGCGGCGACGGCCGTGGCTACAACCTGACGCTGGGTGGCAGCTATCGCGTGAACGATGCCTGGCGCCTGGGCCTGGCGGGCGGCGTTTACCGGCAGAAACTGGAGGCAGGGGAACAGGACTCGGACTACAAGCTCGACAGCTACCTGGCCACCGCTTTCGCCCAGTACCGCCAGGACCGCTGGTGGGCAGATGCCGCACTGACTGCCGGCCACCTGGACTACAGCGACCTCAAGCGCACCTTCGCCCTCGGCGTGAATGACCGCAGCGAGAAAGGCGATACCGACGGCGAGGCTTGGGCGCTGACGGGTCGGCTGGGCTATAACCTGGCCGCCGAGAGCAGCCCCTGGCAACTGGCGCCGTTCATCAGCGCCGATTATGCCCGGGTCAAGGTCGATGGCTATGACGAAAAGAGCGGGCGCTCGACCGCGCTGGGCTTCGATGACCAGGAGCGAACCTCCCGCCGGTTGGGCATCGGGCTGCTAGGCAGTGTGCAAGTGGCTGCGAGTACCCGGGTGTTTGCCGAGGTCGCTCAGGAACACGAGTTCGAGGATGACCAGCAGGATGTGACCATGCACCTGACGACGTTACCGGCCAACGACTTCACCCTGACCGGGTATACGCCGCATAGCGACCTGACCCGGGCCAGCGTGGGGCTGAGCCATGAGCTGGTGGCGGGGGTGCATGTGCGGGGGAACTACACCTGGCGCAAGAGTGATGAGTTGAAGCAGCAGGGGGTGAGCTTGGCGGTGAGTGTGGACTTCTGAATTTTGGGGCCGCTTTGCGGCCCCAAAACCCCATCACCTACTTGGCAGATGTCTGCTCAGCCAAGGCCACCGCACGGAACATCGCCCGGCGCTTGTTGATGGTTTCTTCCCATTCCAGCACCGGCACCGAGTCCGCCACGATACCGCCACCCGCCTGCACATGCAGTTCGCCGTCCTTGATGACCGCGGTACGGATGGCAATCGCGGTATCCATGTTGCCGTTCCAGGCAAAATAGCCCACCGCGCCACCGTAAACGCCACGCTTGACCGGCTCCAGCTCGTCGATGATCTCCATCGCACGGATCTTCGGTGCACCCGACAGGGTCCCGGCCGGCAAAATCGCGCGCAATGCGTCCATGGCGGTCAGGCCCTCGCGCAACTGCCCGGTGACGTTGGAAACGATGTGCATCACGTTGGAGTAACGCTCGATCACCATCTTCTCGGTCAGGCGCACACTGCCCGTCGCCGACACACGGCCCACGTCGTTGCGGCCCAGGTCGATCAGCATCAAGTGCTCGGCGATTTCTTTCTCGTCCGACAGCAGGTCGTCTTCCAGGGCACGGTCCGCTTCCTCGGTAGCACCGCGCGGGCGGGTGCCGGCAATCGGGCGCACGGTGACCAGGTTGTCCTCGACCCGCACCAGCACTTCAGGCGAACTGCCGACCACATGGAAGTCGCCGAAATTGAAGAAGTACATGTACGGCGTCGGGTTGAAGCAGCGCAAGGCACGGTATAGGTCGATGGGCGCCGACTTGAAGTCGATCGACATGCGCTGGGACGGCACCACCTGCATGCAGTCACCCGCCAGGATGTACTCCTTGATGCGGCCAACCGCGTTTTCGTAATCCTCGCGGGTATAGCTGGAGCGGAACTCCGGCTCGGCCGCCTGCGGGCCGCTCAGGTCCAGGCCCCGGCGTGGGGTAATAGGCTGGCGCAATGTCTCCAGCAACCCTGCCAGGCGTGCCTTGCCTTGTTCGAAAGCCTGCTCCTCGGCCGGGTCTACCAGCACGATGGCGTGCATCTTGCCGGCCAGGTTGTCGAACACCACCACGGCGTCGGACACCATCAGCAGGATATCCGGCACACCCAATGGGTCCGGGTTCGGGCTTGCACCCAGACGCTTCTCCACATAGCGCACGCAGTCATAACCGAAGTAGCCGACCAAGCCGCCATTGAAACGTGGCAGGCCAGGGATATCGGCGACCTTGTAACGGTCCTTGAACGACTCGACGAAGGCCAGCGGGTCGTCGACGTCATGGCGCTCTACCTCGATGCCATCCTGCAGGATGCTCACCTGATAACCATGCACGCGCATCACGGTGCGCGACGGCAGGCCGATCATCGAGTAACGGCCCCATTTCTCCCCGCCCTGTACCGACTCGAGCAGATAGGAGTTGGGCTGATCAGCCAGTTTCAGGTAGATCGACAGCGGCGTGTCGAAGTCGGCCAGGGTTTCACAGGCCAGGGGGATGCGGTTGTAGCCGGCAGCGGCCAGGCGCAGGAATTCTTCGCGGGTCATGAGTAGCCTCGTGGCAAGCAGCAATAGGGTCAGGCAAACGGACGGGCCGGCAGGCGCCGGCGGGCAGAAGTCAGGCGCGCCAACGCCAACGGGCCAGGGCCTTGATGACTTTCATCCAGAATTTGCCAGTAACCGCCACGGTGGACTCTCTGTCTTGTGAGGCTTGAAGGTCCGCCAACGTTATCCCAGTGGCCGGGTCTGCGCAACCGGGCAGCAGCGCACGCAGATCGTCGATCACAAGGTTGGGCGACTCGTCGTTGATCGGCCGGCCATGGTTGTAGCCGTAGGTCAGGCCTACGCACTGCACACCCGCGGCCTTGGCGGCCAGGACATCGCTGCGCGAATCGCCGACGAACAGCGACTGTTGCGGCGTGACGCCGGCCATCTGCATGACGAACAGCAGCGCTGCGGGGTCGGGTTTCTTTTGTGGCAGGGTGTCGCCGCCGATGATCCAGCGGAAGTAGCGGCCGATCTTCATCTGGTCCAGCAGCGGGGCAACAAAGCGCTCGGGCTTGTTGGTGATCAGCGCCATCTCCACGCCTTGCTTGCGCAACCAGCGCAAGGTGTCTTGCACGCCGGGGTAAACCACGGTCAGTTCGTGGCTTTCGGCATAGGCATCCATGAACAGCGCCAGGGCCTGGTCGGCAAGCGCATTGTCCACCGACGCGTGCTCGATACCCCCTGCCAGCGCACGGCGCACCAGCACCTGAGCACCGTTACCCACCCAGTGGCGCACCGCATCAAGGCCTGCCGGCGGGCGCCCGAGTTCGAGCAGCATGCGGTCCACGGCGGCGGCCAGGTCTGGCACGGAGTCGATCAGGGTACCGTCCAGATCGAACATCACCAGCCTGGGCAGCGTCCCCGGGAACAGCTGCTCGAAGCCGCTCATGGGCGGGCCTGAGCCAGTTCGGCGCGCATCTTGGCGATGACTTCCTGGTAGTCCGGGGCATTGAAGATTGCCGAGCCGGCGACGAAGGTGTCGGCGCCAGCGGCGGCGATTTCGCGGATATTGTTGACGTTGACGCCACCGTCGATTTCCAGGCGGATATCACGGCCGCTGGCGTCGATCAGCGCACGCGCCTCACGCAGTTTGTCCAGGGTGCCGGGGATGAACTTCTGCCCGCCAAAGCCTGGGTTGACGCTCATCAGCAGGACCATGTCGACCTTGTCCATCACGTACTTCAGGGCATCCAGGCTGGTCGCCGGGTTGAACACCAGGCCGGCCTTGCAACCGCCGTCGCGGATCAGCTGCAGCGAGCGGTCGATGTGCTGGCTGGCTTCCGGGTGGAAGGTGATGTAGGTGGCGCCGGCTTCGATGAAGTCACCGATGATACGGTCAACCGGGCTGACCATCAGGTGCACGTCGATCGGCGCGGTCAGGCCGTACTTGCGCAGGGCGGTGCAGACCATCGGGCCGATGGTCAGGTTGGGTACGTAGTGGTTGTCCATCACATCGAAGTGAACGATGTCGGCACCAGCGGCCAGCACCTTGTCGACGTCCTCGCCCAGGCGGGCGAAATCGGCTGAGAGAATGGAGGGGGCAATAGCGTAGGGCTGCATGGCGCACCTGTAGGGCAGAATCACGGTGGCGCGCATTGTAACTCAGGCAAACGGATAGAGGCTGATTGGTATCAATCCGTGTCGACGAGGTGCTCCAGCCTGGACCGGCCTCTGCGCGGGGCAAGCCCGCATCCACAAGGCCGGTACAAGCAATACAGGGATCAGCCCGGCTGCTGGGTCCTCAGCTTCTCGCTACGCCCACGCAGCCACTCCAGGGTCAGCAGCAGCACCACCGAAAACGCGATCAGCAAGGTCGCCGCCGCCGCAATCGTCGGGCTCAGGTTTTCGCGAATACCACTGAACATCTGCCGTGGCAGGGTTGCCTGCTCCGGCCCTGCAAGGAACAACGTCACCACCACCTCATCGAACGACGTCGCGAAGGCAAACAGCGCCCCCGAGATCACCCCCGGCGCGATCAACGGCAGGGTCACCCGGCGGAACGCCAGCAGCGGCGAGGCACCCAGGCTGGCTGCGGCGCGCACCAGGTTGTAGTTGAAGCCCTGCAACGTCGCCGACACGGTGATGATGACGAACGGCACACCCAGTACCGCATGCACCAGAATCAGCGAGGTAAAACTGTTGCCCAGCCCCAGCGGGGCGAAAAACAGGTAACTGGCCACACCAATGATCACCACCGGCACCACCATCGGCGAGATGACCAGCGCCATCACCAGCGACTTGCCCGGGAAATCGCCCCGAGTCAGGCCGATCGCCGCCAACGTACCAAACACCATGGCCAGCACCGTGGCCGCCGGGGCGACGATGATGCTGTTCTTCAACGCCCGCATCCACTCGGCAGAGCCGAAGAAGTCCTGGTACCACTGCAGCGAAAAGCCCTGCAGCGGGTATACCAGGAAACTGCCACTGTTGAACGACAACGGCACGATCACCAACACCGGCAATATCAGGAACAGCAGAATCAGGCCGCAAAGAATGCGCAGGCTGTAGAACCAGACCCGCTCCACGGGTGACATGTATGGGCTCAGCATGACAAGGCTCCTCAGCTCAGGCGCAGGCGGCTGGCGCCGACCAGCCAGCTATAGATCAGGTACAGCAACACGGTCGCCAGCAGCAACAACCCACCCAGCGCGGTCGCCATGCCCCAGTTGATGCTGGTGTTGGTATAGAACGCCACGAAGTAGCTGACCATCTGGTCGTTCGGGCTGCCCAGCAATGCCGGGGTGATGTAGTAGCCGATGGCCAGGATGAACACCAGCAGGCAACCCGCGCCAACCCCGGCGTAGGTCTGCGGGAAGTACACCCGCCAGAAGCTGGCGAACGGATGGCAACCCAGCGAGATGGCCGCGCGCATGTAGCTGGGCGAAATGCCCTTCATCACGCTGTACAGCGGCAAGATCATGAATGGCAGCAGGATATGCACCATGGAGATGTACACGCCGGTGCGGTTGAACACCAGTTCCAGCGGTTGATCGATAATGCCAATAGCCATCAGCGCACTGTTGATCAAGCCGCCCGACTGCAGCAGCACGATCCACGCGGCCACCCGCACCAGGATCGAGGTCCAGAACGGCAGCAGCACCAGAATCATCAGCAGGTTGCTCTGCCGGGCCGGCAGGTTGGCCAACAGGTAGGCCAGCGGGTAGGCCAGCACCAGGCAGATGGCGGTAATCACCACACCCATCCACAGGGTGCGGGCAAAGATATCCAGGTAGATAGCCTGGTCGGGCGTGGCCTTGGCCAGCTCGCCGAGGTCATCGATACGGTGGTCGAGCGATGCCAGCAGGTAGAACGAGGTGACCGTGCTGGTGTTGCGGCGGATCGCCTGCCAGTAGGCCGGGTCACCCCAGCGCTCATCGAGGGTCTGCAACGCTTCTTTATAGGAGGCCGGTTCAGCCTTGAACGGCAGCGCCCGGGCGGTCTTGGTCAACAGGCTACGGTAGCCGGCCAGCTCCATGTTCAACCGCTTGGAGAGGTCGCCCAGGGTCTGGTTCTTGCGCGACTCGGCCAGGTCCTGGCTCAGTGCCTTGTACACGTCTTCGCCGGGCAAACTCTTGCCGTCCCACTGGGACACCGCTTCGACGGTACGCGGCAGGCCGGCGACCACCTCTGGGTTGCCGACGCTCTTGTACAACAGCGCTGCGATCGGCACCAGAAACACCAGCAGAAGGAACAGCGCCAGCGGCGCGATCAACGCCTGCGCCTTCCAGCGGTTGACCCGCTCGGCGTGCTTGAGGCGCTGCTTGAGACTAGGACCTGCGCCTTCGTTGAGGGGCACTGCAATGGCCATGGCGAACTCCGCAAAACAGGTAAACGGGAAGCGCCAGTGCAAGCCCTGGCGCTCCGACGAGGCGCTTTACTTCTTCGCCGCCCAGGCGTTGAAGCGTTGCTCGAGCTGCTCGCTGTTGTCGGCCCAGAAGGCCACGTCGATCTGCACCTGGTTGGCGATGTTCTCAGGCGTGGTCGGCATGTCTTTCTTCACCTCGTCCGACAGCAGGCTGACGGCCTTGGCGTTGGCCGGGCCGTAGGCGATGTTCTCGGAGTAGATTTTCTGTTGCTCGGGCTTGACGCTGTAGGCGATGAATTTCTTCGCCTCTTCGGCGTTCTTGGCGCCTTTTGGAATGGCCCAGGCATCGAAGTCGTAGATGCCGCCGTTCCACACCACCTTGAGGTTGCTCTCTTTCTGCACGGCGGCGATCCGGCCGTTGTAGGCCGAGCTCATGACCACGTCACCCGAGGCCAGGAACTGAGGCGGCTGGGCACCGGCTTCCCACCACTGAATGCTTGGCTTGAGTTCGTCGAGCTTCTTGAAGGCACGGTCCTGGCCTTCTTTGGTAGCCAGCACCGTGTACACGTCCTTGGGCGCAACGCCGTCGGCCATCAAGGCGAATTCCAGGGTGTACTTGGCGCCCTTGCGCAGGCCACGCTTGCCCGGGAACTGCTTGGTATCCCAGAAGTCGGCCCAGCTGGTAGGCGCAGTCTTGAGCTTGTCGGCGTTATAGGCCATTACCGTGGACCAGACGAAGAAGCCTACGCCGCAGGGCTGGATGGCGCCGGGGACGTAGTCGGCTTGATCACCGAACAACGCCGGGTCGAGCTCTTCGAACATGCCCTCGTCGCAACCGCGCGACAGTTCTGGCGACTCTACTTCCACCAGGTTCCAGGACACACTCTTGGTGTCGACCATGGCCTTGACCTTGGCCATTTCGCCGTTGTACTCGCCGGCGACGATCTTGCCGTTACCCGCCTTCTCCCACGGTTCGTAGAACGCTTTGGTCTGGGCGGCCTTGTTGGCGCCGCCGAAAGAGATCACGGTCAGGTCGGCCGCCATGGCCTGGCCAGCGGCGAACAGCCCCAGGGCCAGGGCGGTCAGTTTCAACTGCTTGCGCATTATTATTCTCTCCACAGTACAGGGTTGGTGAAGCAATCCATCAATGGGCTTCGGCAATCGGATCGAGCGCGCGGGCGTGCTCCACCTCCCAGCCCAGCGGTACCACATCGCCCACGGCCAAGGCCGGGTCGAGCTCGGCGATCGGCTGCTTCACGAAGAAGTCGGCCTTGCCGCAGACTTCCAGGCGCACCCGCACGTGGTCGCCCAGGTAGATGAACTCGGCCACACGGCCAGAAAAGCGGTTGACGCAGCTTTCACTGTGGCCATTGAGGCGCACACGTTCCGGGCGGATCGACAAGGTCACCGGCTCGCCGGCCTGGCCGACATTCACCGCCAGCGCTTCGACCCGCTCGCCCCGCGCCAGCTGCACCTGGCAACGGTGGCCATCGCTGGCCAGCAAGGTGCCGTTGATGCGGTTGTTCTCGCCGATGAAATTGGCCACGAAGGTGTTGCACGGCTGTTCATAGAGGGTGCGAGGGTCGGCGATCTGCTGAATTTCGCCCTGGTGGAACACCGCCACCCGGTCAGACATGGTCAGCGCCTCGCCCTGGTCGTGGGTCACGTAGACCACGGTCACACCCAGGCGCTGGTGGATATGCTTGATCTCCATCTGCATGTGTTCGCGCAGTTGCTTGTCGAGCGCGCCCAGCGGTTCGTCCATCAGCACCAGTTGCGGCTCGAACACCAGGGCACGGGCCAGGGCCACCCGCTGCTGCTGGCCGCCCGACAACTGGCCGGGGTAGCGCTTGGCGAAGGCGTCGAGCTGGACCATGCTCAGCACACGCTTCACCCGCTCGCTGATGTCGGTCTTGCTGAGGTTGCGCACGCTCAGCGGAAAGGCCAGGTTCTCGGCCACGGTCATGTGCGGGAACAGCGCGTAGTTCTGGAACACCATGCCGATGTCACGCTTGTGCGGCGGTACGTTGTTGATCGAGCGCCCGGCCAGCTGGATTTCGCCAGCGGTGGGGGTTTCGAAACCGGCCAGCATCATCAGGCTGGTGGTCTTGCCCGAGCCGGACGGGCCGAGCAAGGTGAGGAACTCGCCCTTGCGGATGTCCAGGTTGAGGTTTTTGACGATCAGCGACTCGCCGTCGTAGCTCTTCTGCACACCACGGAAGCTGACCAGCGTTTCGCTGGTTGCAGCGTTCGAATTCGCCTCGCTCATGCCTGCACCTTCTTGTTGGATGACTGCGTAGGCAAAGACTAGACAAGACGCAAGTGCCCGAAAATCGGGGGTGCTGAGAGAATGCCATCATCCATATGGAAGATTCGTTGTAGGGATCGCCCTACAAGGATGGCGGAATTGGAATAGACCCCAGGCACACCACTTCACCTTGTGGGAGCGGGCTTGCCCCGCGAATGCGCCACCCCGGGCAATGAGGTTGAGCTTGCCGGCCCTTTCGCGGGGCAAGCCCGCTCCCACAGTACTCGCTCATTGCCAACCGTCAGGCCATGTCGCAACCAGAACACTCAGACCAGCTTGTGCTCCATGGCGTACTTCACCAGTTCCGCCAGCGAGTTGACCTTGAGCTTCTGCATCAGCCGCGCCTTGTGGGTGCTGATGGTCTTGCTCGACAGCGCCAGTTGCTGGGCGATGTCATTGACGTTAGCGCCTTGGGCCAGGCGCTCGAATACCGAGAACTCACGCTCCGAGAGCAGGGTATGCAAGGGCCTGGACTCGGTCAGGCCGACCTCGAAGACCATGCGGTCGGCCAATGCCGGGTCGATGTAGCGCCCGCCCCCGGCAACCCGGCGAATGGCGGTCAACAGCAAGGCGGGGTCACTGTCCTTGGTGGCATAACCGGCGGCGCCAGCCTTCAGCGCCCGCGCCGCCATCTGCGCCTCGTCGTGCATCGACAGCATCAGGATCGCAGGGGCGTCGTTCAGGGCGCGGATGCGCGGGATGGCCTCCAGGCCGTTGACGCCCGGCATCGATATATCCAGCAACACCACTTCACAGGGGGTATGACGCAAGGCTTCGAGCAACTGCTCGCCGTTGCCGGCCTCGCCCGCCACCTGCATGTCCTTGGCCAGGCCAATCAATTGCTTGATGCCTTCACGGACAATGGTGTGGTCTTCTGCCACCAGCACTCGAATCACGATCGGTCTCCTACTCCAACGGAATGGCCACGCTCAGGCTGGTGCCCTCGCCCGGTTCACTGTCCAGCGTCATGCTGCCCCCCAGCATCAGCACCCGTTCGCGCACGCCCACCAGGCCGAACGAGGTGGGCCGGGTCTGGTCGCGGCAAAAACCGCTGCCGTCGTCGCTGACGGTCATACGCAGCTGCCCATGCTCACGCACCAGTTCGATCTCCACGCTGTGCGCCTGCGCGTGGCGCATGACGTTGGTCAGCGCCTCCTGCAGGATACGAAACAGCCCGATGGCCTTGGCATCACTCAATGCTGGCAGATTATCCGGTACCTGCACCAGGCAGGGGATTTGTGTACGCGCCTCGAAACGCCGCGCCTGCCATTCTATGGCCGAGGCGATGCCGGCATCGAGAATCGGCGGGCGCAGTGCCGTGGCCACGTCGCGCACCAGCTGGAACAGCTGGGCGATCAGGCGCTTCATGCTCGACAAGCGCTCGTTCAGCCCTGGGTCGAGTTCGGCAAAGGCCAGTTCACACATCGACACCTCAAGCTTGAGCACGGTCAGCATCTGCCCCAGCTCATCGTGCACCTCACGGGCGATACGGGCCTTTTCTTCCTCGCGCACGCTTTCCAGGTGCGCCGACAACTCGCGCAGCTGCTCCTGCGAGCGCGCCAGCGCCAGCTCTGCCCGCTTGCCCTGGGTAATGTCCCAGACGATACCGTCCCACACCACCCGGCCATCGGCCAGGCGCCGGGTACTGGCCTTGATGTCGGCCCAACGCTGTTCACCCTGGCGCGTCAGGATGCGCCCCTGCCATGACCAGTCCTGGTTGCTGGCCAGGGCCAGGTCCTGCACCCGGTGATAGTCGCTGCGGTCTTCGGGGTGCACCAGATTGCGCAGGCCCATCTGCGGGTGCTGGATTTCGGCAGGTGCATAACCGACCAACGCCTCGCTGCCTTCGCTGATGTAGGGGAACTCCAGGTCGCCCTCGGCCGGGTCACGCTCCAGCCGAAACACCAGCCCCGGCACGTTGCCAGCGATGCCCTTGAGCCGCGCTTCGCTTTCGCGCAGCGCGGCCAGCGCGCGGTGGCGCTCGGTGACATCGGCGATATACACCACCAGGTACTCGGCGTCGCGAAAGCGCAGAAAACTCAACGACAGCTCTACCGGCAGCAAGCTGCGGTCCGCGCGCAGGCAGCGGGTCTCGAACTGCCCCACACCGCCGCCGCCCGCTCGCGCGCCCCGCCATAGTTCCAGCCAGCGGTCCATGTTCAGGTTGGGCTCGAAGTCGATCAGCGGGCGCTCCAGCAACTCACCTTGCCCATAGCCCAGCATGCGCTCTGCGGCATGGTTGGCGTAACGCACATGGCTGTCCCAGTTGACCCACAGGATACCCACGGTGCTCTGGTCGATGGCGAACTGGCTCAGGCGCAGCGCCTCTTCACGTACCTGGCGTTCGGCCAGGTTCTCGCGCGTTGCCAGCAGGCTGCGTTCCAGCTGGCGCTGTTGCCGGCGCTGCCAGGTCAACGTGGCCAGCGCGCACAGCAGCAACAGGCCGAACAGCAAGGCGAGGTTCTGCCAAAAGCCGGCCGACTCACTTAAACGTGGGTACTTGGGTTGCAGCCAGCGCTGGTGAAGTTGCTCCAGCGCCTTGGCCGGGATGGCCTGCAAGCCCCGTTCGAGCACGTCGGCCAACAGTGGCCAGTCACGCCGCGAGCCCACCCGCAGCAGTTGCGGCAAGCCGATATCGCCGACCACCGCCAGCTCGCCGAACTCGCTCTCGCGCGACAGCCGGCTGAGCTGCGCTTCATCGAGCACCGCGTAGCTGGCCTGGCCACCCACGATCAACTGCAGCGCCTCGCGCTCGTTGGGCACGCCTTGCAGGTTGAGGTTGCCGTAGTTGCTACGCAGGTAATCCGCCAACGGGCTGGGCATGCGCACGGCGACGCGCGGGTCGGGTTCGAGCTTTTCCAGCTCCACCGCCATGGCGCCCGTGCGCGGGCCGACCACCAGTTGCGGCACGCGCATGTACGGGTCGCTGAACAGCCATAGCCGCAGGCTCGCCGGGGTCTGGGTAAGGCCGGGGGCGAAGTCGATTTCGCCGGCCTGCAAGGCGTGTTCGAGGCTGGCCTGATCGGCGAAGTTGCGCCAGGTCAGGTCCAGCCTCAGCGCCTGGGCCAACGCGTCCACCAGCTCGACATTGGCCCCGTAAAGTTGCTGCAGACGGCGGTCGAACTGCGCATACGGCGCCTGCAACACCAGGCCGACCCGCAGGCTGCGATGCGCCTCCAGCCACTGCTGCTGCGCGGGTTCAAGGGCCACGCTCGGCACTGCCTCGGGCCTTGCCAGCGCGATCAAGGGTAGCCACAAGCAGCCGATAACCAACAGGCGACGCATTCGCTTCATCTACACGCTCGTCTTGGCAAGGGCGGCCATGCAGCATGGCCGTCACGGGCAAATACTATTAGGCTGCCGGTATCATTCTGGCCTTGGGTTGACGCATGTCCACACTTTATCGCACGACGCTGGCACTGTGCTGCCTAGCCTCGATCCTTCCGCTCGGCGCCATGGCCGCCGACGCTGAAAAACCTTCCACCGCCACCGAAGCCGCGCCCGTCGAGGCCACCCGGCCACCCCTGCTGGAACGCAGCCAGGAAGACGCCCAGGCCCTGGAGCGCCTGGTGCCCAAGGCCGAGCAGCAAACCCTGCAGGCAGGCGCCGAGCGCTTTCTGGCACTGTGGAAACCGGCCAACAGCAACGACCCGCAAGGTGCGGTGATCATCGTGCCCGGTGCCGGTGAGACGGCCGACTGGCCGAACGCTGTCGGCCCGCTGCGGCGCAAGTTCCCCGACGTCGGCTGGCACAGCCTGAGCGTAAGTTTGCCCGACCTGCTCGCCGACAGCCCGCAGGCGCGGGTTGAAGCCAAGCCCACCGAGGCGCCGGCCAACGACAACGGCGAAAGTGCGCCAGCCAAGGACACCCCGACCGATGCCAACGCCAACGTCGCCCAGGCGACAGCCGCCGATGCCGATGCCGCAGAAAGCACCGACGCCGAGCAGGCCAGCGAGCAGAACGACCCTGCCGATGCCGAACGCATCTTCGCCCGCCTCGACGCTGCGGTGGCCTACGCGCAACAGCATGACGCGCGCAGCATCGTGCTGATCGGCCATGGCAGTGGCGCGTATTGGGCGGCCCGCTACCTGAGCGAGAAGCAACCCGCACAGGTGCAGAAACTGGTGATGGTCGCCGCGCAGACGCCGGCACGGGTGGAACATGACCTGGAAAGCCTGGCCCCCACCCTCAAGGTGCCGACCGCCGACCTGTATTACGCCACCCGCACCAGTGATCGCCGTGCTGCAGCATTGCGCCTGCAGGCCAGCAAGCGGCAGAAGGACAGCCAGTACCGGCAGTTGTCGCTGATTGCCATGCCTGGCAACAAGGCCGCTGAACAGGAGCAATTGTTCCGCCGGGTGCGCGGGTGGCTGAACCCGCAAGACTGATTACAAGCTGCCGGGGGCCGTAGTGCGGCCCTCGGCTGTTGACTACAACCCCCGCCGCTTGCGAATCAGCCCATACGCCTGATGCAACTCACGGGTCCGTTCGGTCGCCTCGCGCACCTGGGCTTCCGTAGCGCCGCTACCCGCCAGCTTGTCCGGGTGATGCCGGCTGATCAGCCGGCGATATGCCTGCTTGACCTTGTCGCCCTCGGTATCAGCCTCGACCGCCAACAGTCGCAAGGCCGCCGCATAGGTCATGGTGCCACCGTCCAGCCCTGCCTTGCGCGGCTCGTACTCCAGCGACATGGCTTGCACCTGGCGCCGGCTCAAACCCAGCTTCTGCCCCCAGTCCAACAGCATCTCGCGCTCTTTGCTGCCAACCTTGCCGTCGGCCCAGACCATGCGCCAACAGGCACGCAAGGTCCCTTCTGCTGCATGCGGCTGCTGGCGGATACGGCGCAGATGGCCGGCCAGCCGGTCCTTGCCGGCCTTGCCACGGTTGAACGCGGCAATGGCCCGCAGCCGGGCCGCCTCAGCCAGGTCCAGGCGTACCATTTCTTGGCGCGCCTGCTGGATATGCTGCTCGGCCACCCGCCCATCGCATTTGGCCAACCTGCCGAGCAGCACGAACAGCAACTCCTCGTCGCGCAGGGCCGGGCGCCCGCCCAGGCGCTCGCGCATGTCCTCCCAGCCACGCACCCGCAGGCGCCGGTCCATGGCCTGCCCGAGCAGAGCGCCGAGCAAGGCACCGGGGATGCTGGCGACGGCAAAACCGGCGCCGGCACCAATCACCGTGCTTGGCCACCACATCTCAGGCGCGCTCGCCGATCAGGCGCTCGGCCTGGGCCAGGCGCTCCAGCGTGCCGACATCGACCCAATGGCCACGGTAGTGCTCGCCTGTGACCTTGCCATCCGCCATGGCCTGGCGCAGCAAAGGCGCCAGCTTGAAAGCCCCCGGCTGGCAACCCTCGAACAACGCGGGGTCAAGCACCGAGAGGCCACTGAAGGTCAAGGTACCCGGCGCTTCATCGCCATCCAGCACTTGCGTGCCAGCCAGGCGGAAGTCGCCACGGTCGTGGTGCCCTGGGTTGTCTACCAGCACCAGGTGCGCCAGGCCCGCAAGCGGCGCCTGCAGGCGGGTGAAGTCGTAGTCGGTCCAGACGTCACCATTGACCAGCAGGAACGGCGCCTCGCCCAGCAACGGCAGTGCCTTGAAGATCCCGCCGCCGGTTTCCAGCGGTTCGCCCTCGGGCGAATAGCGGATGCTCAGGCCGAAACGGCTGCCATCACCCAGGTGGTCCTCGATCTGCTGGCCCAGCCAGGCATGGTTGATCACCACCTCGGTAACACCGGCTGCCGCCAGGGCGCGCAAGTGGTACTCGATCAGCGGCTGGCCTGCTACCGGCACCAGTGGCTTGGGCGTGTGCAGGGTCAAGGGGCGCATGCGCTCGCCCTTGCCCGCTGCCAGGATCATCGCTTTCATGCCTGTGCTCCGGCCTTGAGTTCGGCAATCAGCTCGCCCAGCTCCGCCAATTCGGGACGGCGACCGATCACTTCATCTATATAGGCGAAGAAACGTGGGACGTCCGCCAGGTAGCGCGGCTTGCCATCGCGGTGGCAGATGCGGGCGAAGATGCCGATCACCTTGAGGTGACGCTGCACCCCCATCAGGTCGCTGGCGCGCTGAAATGCCTCGAAATCGGCTTGCACGGGAATACCGGCAGCCTGCGCTTTTTGCCAGTAATTGCGCAGCCAGCCGTCTACCCGGGCCTGCGGCCAGCTGAGGAAGGCATCCTTGAACAGGCAGGTGATGTCGTAGGTGACCGGGCCGTAGACCGCGTCCTGGAAGTCCAGCACGCCTGGGTTTGGCGTGCTGTGCATCAAGTTGCGCGGCATGTAGTCGCGGTGCACCAGCACCTTGGGCTGGGCCAGGGCACTGTCGATCAGCGCCTGGCTGACACGTTGCCAGGCGGCCTTCTGAGCCTCGCTGAAGGCCAGGCCAAGCTCTCGCCCGACGTACCACTCGGGGAACAGTTCGACTTCCCGGCGCAGCAGGGCATCGTCGTAGCTCGGCAGTGGCGCGTCCATCGGCAGGCGCTGGAACGCCAGCAGCGCATCGATGGCATCACTGAACAGGCCATCGGCATTCTGGCCATCGATGATGTCCAGGTAGGTCTGGTGGCCCAGATCGCCCAGCAGCAGGAAACCGCGCTCCAGGTCCTGGGCATGGATCACCGGCACGTGCACGCCGGCACTGGCCAGCAGGTGATCGATGGCGACGAACGGTCGGCAGTTCTCCTGCGGCGGGGGGGCATCCATGATCACGAAACTATGGCCTGCGCCCTGCCAGCGGAAGTAGCGGCGGAAGCTCGCATCGCTGCTGGCGGCAGTCAGGCTGCCTGCTGGCACTTCGCCCCAGGCGTTGTTTTGGAAAATAGTGTTGAGCTGCTCATCGAGCCAGACAGTCAGTTGTTGCAAGCGTACATCGTGATCAGGCATTACAAGGGTCTCCGACGGCCCTAGCCGTCAAGCGGGTCATGCTTTATTATCCAGCATCTTTTTCAGACCATCGAGAGGCGTGCGGCCCCACACGCGGGCAGATGGCACGCAGGAAGCCCGGACTAATAAGATGGCATTGAAATCCCCCGCGTTTCGTAGAAAGTTTCCGTTGCTGGTCACCGGCGGTTTGCTGGCCCTGCAACCTCTGGCCACGTCGTACGTCGTGGCAGCCGAACAGTTCGACTGCCAAGTGTCCGCCTCCGGTGGTTGGGACTGCAAGCCCAAGGCGCCTGTCAACAACCTGCCGCCGCGTCCGGTGCACGAGGGTGCTGCCCTCAGTTCCGGTACCGAAGCCCAGGCGGGCGAAGCCGAAACCGCGGACAAGCCGATGCTGGTCACCGAGGCCAAGGGCCGTGGCCTGAAGTCGCGCAGCGAAGACTACAGCCACCTCGACTGGGTCCCGCGTGACAAGCTCACCGCCGCCCAGCTGGCCGAAACCGGCCCGTACTGCGGTGGCGCGTACATCGAGCCGACCCGCCCTGGCATGGCCGACACCACGCCCAAGGACGAGTCGCCGACCTACATCAATGCCAAGGTGTCCAAGTACCAGCAGGAGCAGCAGATCGCTACCCTCGCCGGTAACGTGGTGATGCGCCAGGGCAGCATGCAGGCCGAGGCCGACGAGGCCAACCTCTACCAGACCGAGAACCGTGGCGAGCTCAAGGGCAACGTCAAGATCCGTGACAACGGCTCGCTGGTGGTCGGTGACGAGGCGCAGATCCAGCTCGACACGGGCGAAGCCCAGGTCGACAACGCCGAATACGTGATGCACAAGTCGCACATCCGCGGCAACGCCCTGTACGCCAAACGTGGCGAAAACGCCATCATCCGTCTCAAGGACGGTACGTACACCACCTGCGAACCGGGCAGCAACGCCTGGCAGCTGAAGGGCAACAACATCACCCTGAACCCGGCCACCGGTTTCGGCACGGCGACCAACGTCACCTTGCGGGTCAAGGATTTCCCGGTGTTCTACACACCGTACATCTACTTCCCGATCGACGACCGTCGCCAGTCCGGCTTCCTGCCGCCCTCGTTCAGCAGCAGCAGCGACACCGGCTTCATGCTGGTCACCCCGTACTACTTCAACCTGGCGCCAAACTATGACGCCACGTTGTACCCGCGCTACATGACCAAGCGCGGCCTGCTGATGGAAGGTGAGTTCCGTTACCTGACCCCGTCCAGCGAAGGCCAGTTCGGCGGCGCGTACCTGAACGACAAGAACGACGACCGTAAAGACCAGACTGACTACAAAGAACAGCGCTGGATGGTCAACTGGCAGCACAAGGGTGGCCTGGACGAGCGCCTGATGGCCGAGGTGGACTACACCGACATCAGCGACCCGTTCTACTTCCAGGACCTCGAATCCGACCAGATCGGCGTAGAGACCCAGGACCTGCTCAACCAGCAGGGCGCCCTGACCTACCGTGGCGACAGCTACACCGCGCGGTTGAACGTGCATGCCTACGAGATGGCGACCATCTCGCAGATCACGCCGTATGACCGCCTGCCGCAGATCACCTTCAACGGTAAGCTGCCGTTCGAGCCGGGTGGGCTGAACCTTGCTTATGAGACTGAAGCGGTTCGCTTTGATCGTGACCTGAAAGACGACCTGGTATTCAACAAGGACGGCGTGCCAGACACGACAGCAGGCGTTGTAAGGGACCCGATTACCGGGCAAGTGCTGGGCGGCCGACGGCTTGACCAGAACATTGCCGGTATTGCCCGTGCCAACGGCACACGTCTGAACTTCGCGCCATCGATCAGCCTGCCGATGGAAGCCAGCTACGGCTACCTGACGCCAAAACTGAAGTACGCCTACACCCATTACGACCTCGACCTGGACAGCAAAGGCAAGGCCGACGCTATCAGGCTGCAGGCAGCTGATCCGGTAGCTTATGGCAGCTACAGCGGCACGGTGAACCGTGACGTGCCAATCTTCAGCGTGGACAGCGGGTTGTATTTCGACCGCAACACCTCGATGTTCGGCACCAATTACAAGCAAACCCTCGAACCGCGCCTGTTCTACCTCTACGTCCCGTACAAGGACCAGAAGGACATCCCGCTGTTCGACTCGGGTGAAACGCTGTTCAGCTACGACTCGCTGTTCCGCGACAACCGCTTCAGCGGCACCGACCGCATCGGCGACGAGAACAAACTGTCGCTGGGCGTGACCACGCGCTGGATCGAGGACGATGGCTTCGAGCGGCAGAGCTTCAGCATCGGCCAGGCCTACTACTTCAAGGATCGCAAGGTCCAGTTGCCGGGTATCAACTACAAGACCCGCGCCGACTCGCAGGCCGACGTTTCGCCGTACGCCCTGGTGTACAACTATGCGTTCAACCGCGACTGGCGCTTCAATTCGGACTTCAACTGGGACCCGGACAGCCGCAGCACCCGCTCGGGCAGCGCGATGTTCCACTACCAGCCTGAAGACAACCCGAACAAGGTGGTCAACCTCGGTTATCGCTACCGCAACGACACCATCTCCTACGACTCCCAGACCGGTACCTGGAAAGTGGGCGGCGGCGACTACGGTGTGCCAGGCAGCGAGAACTACATCAAGGACTACTACAAGATCCAGCAGCATGACTTCTCGGTCATCTGGCCGATCGTTCCGCAGTGGAGCGTCATCGCTCGCTGGCAGCATGACTACAACCGCAACCGCACCCTGGAAGCCATGGGCGGTTTCGAGTATGACAACTGCTGCTGGAAGCTGCGCCTGATCAACCGTTACTGGATCGACTACGACGACTTCAGCCAAGCCCTTCCAGCGAACGAAAAAGGCGACCACGGTATCTTCCTGCAGATCGTGCTGAAAGGCCTCGGTGGTGTAGTGGGCAACAAGGTCGAATCTTTCCTCGACGAAGGCATTCAAGGTTACCGTACACGTGAAGACCAAGCTTATTGATCGTCTGCGCCCAGTGTTGCTGGGCGCCGCTTTGCTGAGTGGCGCGGTGCATGCCGCGGTACAACCTCTGGACCGCGTGGTGGCCATCGTCGACAACGACGTGGTCATGCAGAGCCAACTGGACCAGCGCGTCCATGAAGTTCAGCAAACCATCGCCAAACGTGGCGCCGGCGCGCCACCGACCAGCGCCCTCGAACAACAGGTGCTTGAGCGCCTGATCGTCGAAAACCTGCAACTGCAGATCGGCGAGCGTTCCGGCATCCGCATCACCGATGAGGAGCTGAACCAGGCCATCGGCACCATTGCCCAGCGCAACGGCATGTCGCTGGACCAGTTCCGCGCGGCCCTGGCCCATGACGGTCTGTCGTTCGACGACGCTCGCGAGCAGGTCAAGCGCGAGATGATCATCAGCCGCGTGCGCCAGCGCCGTGTGGCCGAGCGCATCCAGGTTTCCGAGCAGGAAGTGAAAAACTTCCTCAACTCGGACCTGGGCAAGATGCAGCTCTCGGAAGAGTATCGCCTGGCCAACATCCTTATCCCGACCCCGGAAAGCGCCAACTCCGACGCCATCCAGGCGGCTGCCCGGCAGGCCGGCGATGTCTACCAGCAGCTCAAGCAAGGCGCGGACTTCGGCCAGCTGGCCATCGCCCGCTCCGCCAGCGAGAACGCCCTGGAAGGCGGCGAGATGGGCTGGCGTAAAGCCGGCCAGCTGCCACCTGACTTCGCCAAGATGCTCAGCAACATGGCCACTGGCGATGTCACCCAGCCAATCCGTATCCCCAACGGCTTCATCATCCTCAAACTGGAAGAGAAGCGTGGTGGCAGCGAGAACGTGCTGCGTGACGAAGTGCATGTACGCCACATCCTGATCAAGCCGAGCGAAATCCGCAGCGACGCAGCCACCGAGCAATTGGCCGAACGCCTGTACGACCGCATCAAGAACGGCGAAGACTTCGGCGAGCTGGCCAAGAGCTTCTCGGAAGACCCGGGCTCGGCGCTTAACGGCGGCGACCTAAACTGGGTCGACCCAAACAGCCTGGTGCCTGAGTTCCGTGAGCAGATGGCCAACGCAGCCCAAGGCGAAGTCACCAAACCGTTCAAGACCCAGTACGGCTGGCACGTCCTGGAAGTGCTAGGCCGCCGCGCCACCGACAGCACCGAACAGGCGCGTGAACAGCAGGCATTGAACGTGCTGCGCAACCGCAAGTACGACGAAGAGCTGCAGACCTGGCTGCGCCAGATCCGCGACGAAGCCTACGTTGAAATCAAGCTGCCTGGCGCCGACCAGGCTGCACAGTGAAGCCCCTGCGCTTCGCCGTCACCCCCGGTGAACCAGCCGGCATAGGTCCCGACCTGTGCCTGCTGCTCGCCGCAGACGCCCAGCCCCACCCCCTGATTGCCATCACCAGCCGTGACCTGCTCGCCGAGCGGGCCACGCAGCTGGGGCTGGCCGTCAACCTGCTGCCCGTAGCGCCGGACCACTGGCCCGACCAGCCAGCGCCTGCGGGCAGCTTGTATGTCTGGGATACCCCCCTGGCCACCGCCGTGACGGCAGGCCAGCTGGACAAGGCCAATGCCGCCTTCGTCCTGCAAACCCTGACCCGCGCAGGCACTGGCTGCCTGGACGGGCATTTCGCCGGGATGATCACCGCCCCTGTGCACAAGGGCGTGATCAACGAGAGCGGCATTGCCTTTTCCGGGCATACCGAGTTCCTCGCCGAGCTGACCCACACCGCGCAAGTGGTGATGATGCTCGCGACCCGCGGCCTGCGCGTGGCCCTGGTGACCACTCACCTGCCGCTGCGCGAGATTGCCGACGCGATCACCGCTGAACGCGTCGAGCGTGTCACCCGCATTTTGCACGCCGATATGCGCGACAAGTTCGGCATTGCCAACCCTCGCATCCTGGTCTGCGGCCTCAACCCGCACGCCGGAGAAGGCGGCCATCTGGGCCGCGAAGAAATCGACATCATCGAACCGACACTGGCCCGCCTGCGCACCGAAGGCATGGACCTGCGCGGACCGCTGCCGGCCGATACCCTGTTTACCCCCAAATATCTGGAGCACTGCGACGCAGTGCTGGCGATGTACCACGACCAGGGCCTGCCCGTACTCAAGTACAAAGGCTTCGGCGCCGCCGTCAATGTGACGCTGGGCCTGCCGATCATCCGCACGTCGGTCGACCACGGCACCGCCCTGGACCTGGCCGGCACCGGCAAGGTTGATACCGGCAGCCTGCGGGTTGCCCTGGAAACCGCCTACCAGATGGCCGAGAACCGACCATGAACGAGCAATACCAACACCGGGCGCGCAAGCGCTTCGGTCAGAACTTCCTGCACGACGCCGGCATCATCGACCGCATCCTGCGCGCCATCCACGCCAAGGCGGGTGAACACCTGCTGGAAATCGGCCCAGGCCAGGGCGCCCTCACCGAGGGCCTGCTGGGCAGCGGTGCACAGCTGGACGTGGTGGAACTGGACAAGGACCTGGTGCCGATCCTGCAGCACAAGTTCGCCGGCCGTGACAACTTCCGCCTGCACCAGGGCGACGCCCTGAAGTTCGACTTCAACCAGCTCGGCGTGCCACCGCGCAGCCTCAAGGTGGTCGGCAACCTGCCCTACAACATTTCCACCCCGCTGATCTTCCACCTGCTCAGCCACGCCGGGCTGATCCGCGACATGCACTTCATGCTGCAGAAGGAAGTGGTCGAGCGCATGGCCGCAGGCCCGGGTGGCGGTGACTGGGGCCGCCTGTCGATCATGGTGCAGTACCACTGCCGGGTCGAACACCTGTTCAACGTCGGCCCTGGCGCGTTCAACCCGCCGCCAAAGGTGGACTCGGCCATCGTGCGCCTGGTGCCACACGAAGTGCTGCCGTTCCCAGCCAAGGACCACCTGCTGCTGGAGCGGGTCGTTCGCGAAGCCTTCAACCAGCGTCGCAAGACACTGCGCAACACCCTCAAAGGCCTGCTCGACAGCCAGGCGATCGAAGCCGCTGGCGTTGATGGCAGCCTGAGGCCTGAGCAGCTGGACCTGGCGGCCTTCGTGCGCCTGGCAGACCAGTTGGCTGACCAACAAGCCTGATAGCGCCTGCACCGGCCTCTTCGCGGTTCACCCGTGAAGAGGCCGGCACCACCCCCCCCTGCTGACATGCCTGCCCGCGACCACACCGCTGGCCCTCCCCCCCGCCAATGGCCTAGACTGCATTATTGCGTCAGTTCGCCCAAGGCCTTTGCATGTCCGATCCCCGCTATCAGATCGACGTCAGCGTCGTGACCCGCTACCTCAAAGAACAATCCGACCCCGAAAACAGTCGTTTCGCTTTCGCCTACACCATTACCGTGCAGAACAACGGCTCGGTCACGGCCAAGTTGCTGTCCCGACACTGGCTGATCACCAACGGTGATGGCGAAGTAGAGGAAGTGCGCGGCGCCGGCGTGGTCGGCCAGCAACCGAACATCGACCCGGGCCAGAGCCATACCTACAGCAGTGGCGCGGTCATCAGCACCCGCGTCGGCACCATGCAGGGCAGCTACCAGATGTTCGCCGAAGACGGTAAACGCTTCGATGCCCAGATCGCGCCCTTCCGCCTGGCGGTACCCGGAGCCCTGCACTGATGGCGACCTACGCCGTCGGTGACCTGCAAGGCTGCCTGCAACCGCTCAAATGCCTGCTCGAACGCGTGCGCTTCAACCCCGCCATCGACCGCCTCTGGTTGGTCGGTGACCTGGTCAACCGCGGCCCCGAGTCGCTGGAAACCCTGCGCTTCCTTTACTCGATCCGTGACTCGCTGGTGTGCGTGCTGGGCAACCATGACCTGCACCTGCTGGCCGCCTGGCACAACGTCGAACGCCTGAAAAAGAGCGACACCCTGGGCGCTATCCTCGAAGCGCCAGACGCCGACCTGCTGTTCGACTGGCTGCGCCGGCAAAAACTGCTGCATTACGACGAGCCCCGCGGTATCGCCATGGTACATGCCGGCATACCGCCACAGTGGACCCTGGGCCGAGCCCTTGAGCTTGCCGCCGAAGTCGAGGAAGTGCTGCGGGACGACGGGCGCCTCAAGCTCTACCTCGATGGCATGTACGGCAACGAGCCGAACAAGTGGAGCAAGAACCTCACAGGTATCGAGCGCCTGCGGGTGATCACCAACTACCTCACGCGCATGCGCTTCTGCACCCCCGAGGGCAAGCTCGACCTCAAGAGCAAGGAAGGCTTGGGCGCAGCCCCCAAAGGCTACAAGCCCTGGTTTGCGCACAAGGACCGCCGCTCGCGGCATGTGAAGATCATCTTCGGCCACTGGGCCGCCCTTGAAGGGCGCGTCGACGAGCCCGGCATCATCGCCCTGGACACCGGTTGCGTGTGGGGCGGTGCCATGACCCTCTATAACGTCGACAGCGGTGAATACCATCGCTGCGACTGCGCCGACGACGGCACCGTACGCACGCCGGCACAACCCACTAGACTCAACGATCAGCCCTGAAGGAAACCGTACCCATGAGCGAATTCAAGCGCATCCCTCCCGAGCAGGCCCTGGCCCTGCGCGCGCAAGGTGCGGTAGTGGTCGATATTCGCGACCCACAGGCCTTTGCGGCCGGCCACATCAACGGCGCCACCCACCTGGATAACCATTCGGTCGCCGATTTCATCCGCAATGCCGACCTCGATGCACCGACCCTGGTGGTCTGCTACCACGGCAATTCCAGCCAAAGCGCCGCCGCGTACCTGGCCGGCCAGGGCTTCTCGGAGGTGTACAGCGTCGATGGCGGCTTTGAGCTGTGGCGCGCCACCTACCCGGGCGAGACTGCCCAAGGCGCCGCTGAATAATTTTTTCATTTTTACTGCAGCCCGCGCCCTATGCGGGCTTGCGGCTCACCTGACGAACGGTCGCGAGCAACTTCTCGGCCTCGCGCCCTTGACCTTGCGTATTACCAACTATCCTTAAGCCCAGGCCATCCAAAAAAGGGGAGAGCCGGTACACCGGCGTGCGGGTCATCGGTAGCGTTTCAAGGGTGTTCTGGGGGGTATACAGCAATCGGCGAACCCGGTTGCATGCCAGCATCAGCTGACTGATCCGGCGTCGTCTCCACGTATCGAGCGAGGTGACGTCATGAGCATTTTTAGCCACTTCCAACAACGTTTCGAGTCCACCCGCCAGGAAGAACTTTCGCTGCAGGAGTACCTCGAGCTGTGCAAGCAGGATCGCAGCGCCTACGCTTCGGCGGCAGAACGGCTGTTGCTGGCCATCGGCGAACCGGAGCTTGTCGACACCTCCAACAATTCCAGGCTTTCACGGATCTTCTCGAACAAGGTCATTCGGCGCTATCCGGCCTTTGAAGACTTCCATGGCATGGAAGAATGCATCGACCAGATCGTTTCGTACTTCCGCCACGCGGCGCAGGGCCTGGAAGAGAAGAAGCAAATCCTTTACCTGCTGGGCCCGGTAGGCGGCGGCAAGTCGTCGCTGGCCGAGAAGCTCAAGCAACTGATGGAGAAGGTGCCCTTCTACGCCATCAAGGGCTCGCCTGTATTCGAATCACCACTGGGTTTGTTCAACGCCACCGAAGATGGGGCCATTCTCGAGGAAGAGTTTGGGATCCCACGGCGCTACCTGAACACCATCATGTCGCCCTGGGCCACCAAGCGCCTGCAGGAGTTCGGCGGCGATATCTCCAAGTTCAAGGTGGTCAAACTCTACCCCTCGATCCTTAACCAGATCGCCATCGCCAAGACCGAACCCGGCGATGAGAACAACCAGGACATCTCTGCCCTGGTGGGCAAGGTGGACATCCGCAAACTCGAGGAATACCCACAGAACGACGCCGACGCCTACAGCTATTCGGGTGCGCTGTGCCGGGCCAACCAGGGCCTGATGGAATTCGTCGAGATGTTCAAGGCGCCGATCAAGGTCCTGCACCCCCTGCTGACGGCGACCCAGGAAGGTAACTACAACAGTACCGAGGGGCTGGGGGCGATCCCCTACACCGGCATCCTGCTGGCCCACTCCAACGAATCGGAGTGGCACACCTTCCGCAACAACAAAAACAACGAAGCGTTCATCGACCGGATCTACATCGTCAAGGTGCCCTACTGCCTGCGCGTCAGTGACGAAATCAAGATCTACGACAAACTGCTGGTCAACAGCTCGCTGGCCAAGGCCCATTGCGCGCCCGACACCCTCAAGATGCTGGCCCAGTTCACCGTGCTCTCGCGCCTCAAGGAGCCCGAAAACTCCAACATCTATTCGAAGATGCGTGTCTACGACGGTGAAAACCTCAAGGACACCGATCCAAAGGCCAAGTCGATCCAGGAATACCGGGACTCGGCAGGCGTCGACGAGGGCATGAACGGCCTGTCGACCCGCTTCGCCTTCAAGATCCTGTCCAAGGTCTTCAACTTCGACCCGCACGAGATCGCAGCCAACCCGGTTCACCTGCTGTATGTGCTCGAACAACAGATCGAACAGGAACAGTTCCCGGCCGAAGTGCGCGAACGCTACCTGCGCTACCTGAAGGAATACCTGGCGCCGCGCTACATCGAGTTCATCGGCAAGGAAATCCAGACCGCCTACCTCGAGTCTTACAGCGAGTACGGCCAGAACATCTTCGACCGCTATGTGCTGTACGCCGACTTCTGGATTCAAGACCAGGAATACCGCGACCCGGAAACCGGCGAGATCCTCAACCGTATTGCCCTCAACGAAGAACTGGAGAAGATCGAGAAGCCTGCCGGCATCAGCAACCCGAAAGACTTCCGCAACGAGATCGTCAACTTCGTACTGCGCGCACGCGCCAACAACAACGGCAAGAACCCGAGCTGGCTGAGCTATGAAAAACTGCGGGTGGTGATCGAGAAGAAAATGTTCTCCAACACCGAAGACCTGCTGCCGGTCATCAGCTTCAATGCCAAGGCCAGCAAGGAAGACCAGAAGAAACACAACGACTTCGTCACCCGGATGGTGGAGCGTGGTTACACCGACAAGCAGGTGCGCTTGCTGTCGGAATGGTACCTGCGGGTCAGGAAATCGCAATAAAGCGGCAAGCTTCTAGCCGCAAGCTGCAAGCTGCCCGGCGTCGGCGCTTCTGTCTACGCCACAGCTTGCAGCCGCGGTGGCTGCTCTTTCTTGCAGCTTGAAGCTCGTGGCTTGCAGCTGCATCCAGTCACCGGAGGGACCATGAGCTACGTAATCGACCGACGCCTGAACGGCAAGAACAAGAGCACGGTCAACCGCCAGCGTTTTCTGCGGCGCTACCGTGAGCACATCAAGAAGGCCGTCGAAGAGGCCGTGAGCCGCCGCTCCATCATGGACATGGAGCATGGCGAGCAGATCAGCATTCCGGGACGGGATATCGATGAACCGGTGTTGCACCACGGTCGTGGCGGCAAACAGACCATCGTGCACCCTGGCAACAAGGAATTCACCGCCGGCGAACACATCCCAAGGCCCCAGGGTGGTGGCGGCGGCGGTGGCCGTGGCAAGGCCGGCAACTCTGGCGAGGGCATGGATGAGTTCGTCTTCCAGATCACCCAGGAAGAGTTTCTGGAATTCATGTTCGAAGACCTCGAACTGCCCAACCTGGTCAAACGCCACCTGACCGGTGCCGACACCTTCAAGACTGTACGTGCCGGTATTGCCAACGAAGGCAACCCATCACGCATCAACATCGTTCGCACCCTGCGTTCTGCCCATGCCCGGCGTATTGCCCTGACCGGCAGCAGCCGTGCCTTGTTGCGCGAAGCGCAGAAAGAACTCGACCGTCTGAAGGTCGAGGAACCTGACAACTTCACCGACATCCAGGAAGTCGAGCAAGAAATCGAACGGCTCAAGGCACGCATCAACCGCCTGCCCTTCCTCGACACCTTCGACCTCAAGTACAACCTGCTGGTCAAGCAGCCCAACCCCAGTTCGAAAGCTGTGATGTTCTGCCTGATGGACGTTTCCGGCTCCATGACCCAGGCCACCAAGGACATCGCCAAGCGCTTCTTCATCCTCCTGTACCTGTTCCTCAAGCGTAATTACGACCGCATCGAAGTGGTCTTCATCCGCCATCACACCAGTGCGCGGGAAGTGGACGAGGAAGAGTTCTTCTATTCGCGGGAGACCGGCGGCACCATCGTCTCCAGCGCGCTCAAGCTGATGCAGGAAATCATGGCCGAGCGCTACCCGGCCAGTGACTGGAACATCTATGCCGCCCAGGCCTCCGACGGCGACAACTGGAACGACGACTCGCCGATCTGCCGCGAGATCCTCTCCAAGCAGATCATGCCGCACGTGCAGTACTACACTTACGTCGAGATCACCCCCCGTGAGCATCAGGCGCTGTGGTACGAGTACGAGCGAATCGGCGAAGGCTTCCCCGACACGTTCGCCCAGCAGCAGTTGGTATCGGCCGGCGACATCTACCCGGTCTTCCGTGAACTCTTCCAGCGCAGGTTAGCCACATGACCGCCAGAGCTCAGAAACGCCAACCTATTTCCACCGGGTCCGAATGGACGTTCGACCTGATCCAGACCTACGACCGGGAAATCAGCCGCCTGGCCGAGCGTTACGCCCTGGACACCTATCCCAACCAGATCGAAGTGATTACCGCCGAACAGATGATGGATGCCTACGCCTCGGTAGGCATGCCGCTGGGCTACCACCACTGGTCCTATGGCAAGCAGTTCCTCAGTACCGAAAAGTCCTACAGTAGGGGCCAGATGGGCCTGGCGTACGAGATCGTGATCAACTCCGACCCGTGCATCGCCTACCTGATGGAAGAAAACACCATGTGCATGCAGGCACTGGTAATCGCCCATGCCTGCTATGGCCACAACAGCTTTTTCAAGGGCAACTACCTGTTCCGCACCTGGACCGATGCCAGTTCGATCATCGACTACCTGGTGTTTGCCAAGCAGTACATCGCCCAGTGTGAAGAGCGCCACGGCATCGATGCCGTCGAAGACCTCATCGACTCCTGCCACGCGCTGATGAATTACGGTGTCGACCGCTACAAGCGCCCCTACCCCATTTCTGCCGAGGAGGAGCGGCGCCGGCAGAAGGAGCGTGAAGAGCACCTGCAACGGCAGATCAACGACCTGTGGCGCACTATCCCCAAGGGCGCGGAGAAGGGTGGTGAGCGTGATGATGCGCGCTTCCCCGCCGAACCTCAGGAAAACATCCTGTACTTCATCGAAAAGCACGCCCCCCTGCTCGAACCCTGGCAGCGCGAAGTGGTGCGCATCGTGCGCAAGATAGCGCAGTACTTCTATCCGCAGCGCCAGACCCAGGTGATGAACGAAGGGTGGGCCACCTTCTGGCACTACACGCTGATGAACGACCTGTACGACGAGGGCCTGGTCACCGACGGTTTCATCATGGAGTTCCTGCAGTCGCACACCAGCGTGGTGTTCCAGCCAGGTTTCGACAGCCCGTACTACAACGGCATTAACCCCTATGCGCTTGGCTTTGCGATGTACACCGACATCCGCCGCATCTGCGAAAACCCAACCGAAGAAGATCGCCACTGGTTCCCCGACATTGCCGGCAGCGACTGGCTCTCGACCATCAAGTTCGCCATGAGCAGCTTCAAGGACGAGAGCTTCATCCTGCAGTACCTGTCGCCCAAGGTGATCCGCGACCTCAAGCTGTTCAGCATTCTTGACGACGACCAGCGTGATGACCTGCTGGTACCCGCTATCCATGACGAGGCAGGGTACCGGTTCATTCGCGAACAACTGGCGGCCCAATACAACCTGGGCAACCGTGAACCCAACGTACAGATCTGGAGCATCGACCGCCGCGGCGACCGCTCGCTGACCCTGCGCCACCAACAACACAACCGCAAACCGCTGGGCGACTCGACCGAGGAAGTGCTCAAGCACCTGCACCGCCTGTGGGGCTTCGACATTCACCTGGAGACCGTACAAGGCGACCAGGTCATGAAGACCCATCACATGCCTCCGCGCGGCGAGCATGGCGAAAGCGCCGACTATGGCCGCATGGACCTGGCCGTCATCCACCACCTCTAGCCGCGACGCCCCCGCATAACTGCCAACAGGTTATCCTGTGGGCAGTTATGGAGGCTGTACATGCACATCTACAAAGTTGGCGGCGCCGTGCGCGACCGCTTGCTCGGGCGCCCCGTCAGCGACATCGACTGGCTGGTGGTTGGCGCCACCGTCGAACAGATGCAGGCCCTGGGCTACCGCCCGGTAGGCGCTGATTTCCCGGTGTTCATCCACCCCCGAAGCGGTGAGGAATACGCCCTGGCGCGCACCGAGCGCAAAAGTGGCCGTGGCTATGGCGGGTTTACCTTCCATGCCAGCCCCGACGTCACCCTCGAAGAAGACCTGATCCGCCGCGACCTGACCATCAATGCGATGGCGGAGGACGACGACGGCACGCTTTACGACCCCTATCACGGCAAAGAGGACCTCGAAAGGCGCCTTTTACGCCACGTGTCCCCCGCGTTCGCCGAAGACCCCCTGCGGGTACTCAGGGTTGCCCGCTTTGCCGCACGCTACGCGCCACTGGGCTTCAAGGTGGCTGACGAAACCCTGGCGCTGATGCGTCAGATCAGTGCCTCTGGCGAACTGCAGGCGCTCACCGCCGAACGCAGCTGGAAAGAGATCGAGCGCGCGCTGATGGAGCCGCAACCCCAGGTGTTCTTCGAGGTCTTGCGCGCTTGCGATGCCTTGCAGGCACTGTTGCCAGAGCTTGAGGATAGCCCCCACGCCTTGGCGGGCCTGGAGCAGGCCGCGCAGCATGATCAACCACTGCATGTGCGCTGGGCTTGCCTGCTGCGCGAGCTGCAGCCAGCAACGATCAAGGCGGTCAGCCAGCGCTTCAAGGCGCCGCGAGACTGCCAGGAGCTGGCCATACTGGTGGGTGAGTGCCTGTCTCAATGCAACCAGGCCCTTGAGTTGCCGTCCACGGCATTGCTGGAGCTGTTGCAGAAGTTCGACGTGTATCGGCGGCCACAGCGCTTCGACGACTTCATCAGCGCCTGCGAGATGGATGCGCGCGCGCGCCAGGGCAGTCTGGCTTATCCACAGGCTGACTACCTGCGAGGGGCAGCAGCTGCGGCAAGGGCTGTGGATGTGAAGCCGCTGGTGCAGGCTGGGCTGACCGGGCAGGCGTTGGGCGAGTCGCTTAAAGGTGAGCGATTAAAGGCGCTGACGGCCTACAAAAGCGCTGCAGAAGGCTGATTTCACGATTGCCGGGCACCGCGAAGAGGCCCGGCAAGGCACCGAAAGGGCAAGGCTCAGGCCGGCGTCAGCTGCAACCCTCGCCACTCGAAGGCGACCGGGGCCAGCACCTGATCAATCCGCGCCTCCTGCCACACCTGCGCCATGGGCTTGCCCACCCCAGGGTGCACCAGCTCGGGCGCCAAGAGCGACAATGGCCACAACACGAACGCGTTTTTCAGAATCTCGGCCCGCGGCAGCACCAACCCATCGAACGTGCCGTGCAGGTCGTCATACATCAACACGTCGATATCCAGCGGCAGCCCTTTGCGCTCGGGCGCGTAGCGGCCGTTGTCGGCTTCGATGAACTTGAGCCGGCGGTCCAGCTCCATCAGTGGCAGATCGGTCTTGCCGGTCACCACGAAATTGATGAACGGGCCACTCTTGATGCCCACCGCCTGGCTCTCGAACGCCGGCGAACAACGCATGTCGGTGAGGATGCCCGCCAAGGCATCAAGCCCCGCGCAAAGGTGCGCCTCGCGGTCGATGTTGCTGCCCAGGCCCAGATAAACCGTGTTCAGAGACATCCGCGCTCGATCTCCACGCCAACACCGCCACGGGCAGCGGGGACCGCGCCTGGCTTGGTCAGTTTCAGCCGCACCCACGGGATCTGGAATTCTTCCATCAGCACCGCGACCAGGCGCTCGGCGAAGGTTTCCACCAGTTCGAAGCGCGCCTGCTCGGAAAATGCCTGGATACGCGCCGAAACACTGGCGTAGTCCAGCGCCAGGCTGAGATCGTCGCCGGCCGCTGCCGGGCGGTTATCCCAGGCGAAACTCAGGTCCAGGCGCAAGCACTGGCGAATATCCCGCTCCCAGTCATAGGCACCGATGACGGTATCGACTTCCAGGCCTTCGATGAACACTCTGTCCAAGCACTTCTCTCCACAGCACGACAAGGGCGACTGGCGCCGTTAGAATCAGGGCGTCCTCGCCCGGAATAGTTAGCATGTTTTGGTTATTGGCGCTGCTCGCCTACCTGCTCGGCTCGCTGTCCTTCGCCATCGTCCTCAGCCGCCTGTTCGGTAGCCCGGACCCCCGTTCCAGCGGTTCGGGCAATGCCGGGGCCACCAACATGCTACGCCTGGCAGGCCGCAAGCTGGCGATCCTGACCCTGCTTGGCGACCTGTGCAAGGGCTTGTTGCCAGTATTGCTCGCCCGCCTTGCCGGGCTCGACCTGCACGCGCAGGCCTGGGTTGGCGTATGCGCGGTGCTGGGCCACCTGTTCCCGCTGTACTTTCGCTTCCAGGGCGGCAAGGGCGTCGCGACTGCCGCCGGCCTGCTCATGGCCCTGTACTTCCCAGCCGCACTGCTGGCCATCGCCGCCTGGCTGCTGACCTTCTACCTCACCCGCACCAGCTCGCTGGCAGCGCTGATCGCCACGCCGCTGACCCTGCCCCTGCTCGCTTGGCGCGAGCCAGAGGCCTTGCTACCGATCAGCGTACTCACGGTGATGATCGTCTGGCGTCATCGCAACAACCTGCGCGACCTGTTCGCCGGGCGCGAACGCCACTTCTGACACCATTCAGACCGGCGGTAACTGCTCCATCGGCCAACGCGCCTGCACACTGATCGCCAGGTCCTGCTGCTGCCCCGCCAACAGGCGCTGGCAGCCGGCATAGGCGATCATGGCGCCGTTGTCGGTGCAGAACTGCGGGCGCGCGTAGTACACGTTGCCCTTCATGCTGCCCAGCATGTCCTCGAGGGACGCGCGCAAAGCCTTGTTGGCGCTGACGCCACCGGCGATCACCAGCCGCTTCAGGCCAGTCTGCTTCAGGGCCCGCTTGCACTTGATGGTCAAAGTCTCCACCACCGCCTGCTGGAATGCCAGGGACACGTCGCAACGGGTTTGCTCACCGTCGTCGCCAGCATCGCGGCATTGCTGCCAGGTGTTCAGGGCGAACGTCTTGAGGCCGCTGAAACTGAATTCCAGGCCTGGGCGATCGGTCATCGGCCGTGGGAAGACAAAGCGCCCCGGTACGCCCTGCTCGGCCAGCCGGGCGATTTCAGGGCCGCCTGGGTAGTTCAGGCCGATCAGCTTGGCGGTTTTGTCGAAGGCCTCACCGGCCGCGTCATCCAGGCTCTCGCCCAACAGTTGGTAATGGCCGATGCCATCAACCCGTACCAGCTGGGTATGGCCGCCCGACACCAACAAAGCGACGAACGGGAATTCGGGTGGGGTTTGTTCCAGCATGGGCGCCAGAAGATGGCCTTCCATGTGGTGCACACCAATGGCCGGAATGTCCCAGGCAAACGCCAGCGCCTGGGCGCAGGAAGCTCCGACCAGCAACGCGCCGACCAGCCCAGGACCCGCGGTGTAGGCGATGGCGTCGATCTCGGTGGCCACGCAGCCAGCCTCGTCCAGCACCTGGCGGATCAGCGGCAGCATGCGCTTGACGTGATCGCGTGAGGCAAGCTCGGGGACCACACCGCCGAACACGCGGTGCAGGTCGATCTGGCTGAACAGCGCGTCGGCCAACAAGCCGCGTTCGCTGTCATATAATGCGACGCCAGTTTCGTCGCAGGATGTTTCCAATCCCAGTACTAGCATGGGTTCGTCCCTTGTGGGGGCTGAATTCGAAGCCGCGCATGATAGTCGCCGTGTCGGGTGCCGACCAGCGGTTTTCGATCAGAGGCTTTGCATTCCGGCCAGCTAAGGGTTAACATCCGCAACCCTTGAAAACCGACGTTCTCCAGCACACCTTTGTTTTGCCAGGAGCACGTCTACCCCGGTAATGAATTAAGGTAGCCCTGGATGCCAGCCGTCAAAGTTAAAGAGAACGAACCCTTCGACGTAGCTCTGCGTCGTTTCAAGCGCTCCTGCGAAAAAGCCGGTGTACTGGCTGAAGTTCGTAGCCGCGAGTTTTACGAGAAGCCGACCGCAGAGCGTAAGCGTAAAGCAGCTGCCGCTGTTAAGCGTCACGCCAAGAAAGTTCAGCGCGAACAGCGCCGCGCCGTTCGTCTGTACTAATACAGACGTTCTACGCAAAGCTTCTGCCCTGCCCGGCTCACCGCCGGGCCGATGGCAGCGGTTGCTACACAATTGCTTCAAACTTGGGCAGCTAGCTCAAGGCCCCTACGCACTCGCGTCATGCGAACTGCAGCAGGGCAACCTGCCTGAAACGTCAGAGCTGGTCCTTGACCAGGCGTGCACGTCCTGTCTGACGAGCCTTCATTGGCTGGCGACGAGCACATACCTCCCTCGCACTTCCCCTTGCAGCATTCGCCCCAACCGGCGCGTGAGCGATTAGACTTGCCAGTTGCCAGATGACGAGACTGCCATGGCCGGGCTGATTCCCCAGAGCTTCATTGACGACCTTATCAACCGCCTCGACATTGTCGACGTGGTGAGTTCGCGCGTCCAGCTGAAAAAAACCGGCAAGAACTACTCCGCCTGCTGCCCGTTCCACAAGGAAAAAACCCCTTCCTTCACGGTCAGCCCCGACAAGCAGTTCTACTACTGCTTCGGCTGCGGCGCCGGCGGCAACGCCCTTGGCTTCGTCATGGACCACGACAACCTGGACTTCCCCCTGGCAGTCGAGGAACTGGCCCGTGCCGCCGGCATGGAAGTGCCACGCGAGGAAGGCCGGCGCGCGCAGAAGCCACGCCAGCCGACAGATTCGCCGCTGTACCCGCTACTGGATGCTGCCACCGAATTCTATCGCCAGGCCCTGCGCAGCCACCCGACCCGCAAGGCGGCGGTGGATTACCTCAAGGGGCGCGGCCTGTCCGGTGAGATTGCCCGCGACTTCGGCCTGGGCTTTGCCCCGCCAGGCTGGGACAACCTGCTCAAGCACCTGGGCGCCGACAGCCTGCAGCAAAAGGTGATGATCGACGCCGGCCTGCTGATCGAGAACGCCGAGAGCGGCAAGCGCTATGACCGCTTCCGCGACCGTGTGATGTTCCCGATCCGCGACAGCCGTGGCCGGGTGATCGCCTTTGGTGGCCGCGTGCTGGGCGACGACAAGCCCAAGTACCTCAACTCCCCGGAAACCCCGGTTTTCCACAAGGGCCAAGAGCTCTACGGGCTTTACGAGGCACGCAAGCACAACCGCAACCTCGATGAAATCATTGTCGTCGAGGGCTACATGGACGTTATCGCACTGGCCCAGCAAGGCCTGCGCAATGCCGTCGCCACCCTCGGCACCGCCACCAGCGAAGAACACCTCAAGCGCCTGTTCCGTGTGGTGCCCAGCGTACTGTTCTGTTTTGACGGCGACCAAGCCGGGCGCAAAGCCGCCTGGCGCGCACTGGAGTCGACCTTGTCGGCCCTGCAGGACGGCCGCCGCGCACGCTTTTTGTTCCTGCCCGAAGGCGAAGACCCGGACAGCCTGGTGCGCGCCGAAGGCACCGATGCTTTCATGGCACGCATCAACCAGCACGCCCAGCCACTGGCGGATTACTTTTTCGAGCAATTGAGCATTGAGGCCGACCCGCGCTCGCTGGAAGGCAAAGCGCATCTGGCCACCCTGGCTGCACCGCTGGTCGAAAAAATCCCGGGCGCCAACCTGCGCCAGCTGATGCGTAACCGCCTGAAAGAAATTACCGGCCTCGACCCGCAGCAAGTAGAGCAACTGGCCCAACAGCCGGCTGCCAACAGCAGCGTACCGGACTACGACCCGGGCTATGACTACGACGCCATGGCCAGCTACACCCCGGACTTCGGCGACATGCCGCAGCACGACTACGCCCCGGCGCAGCAAGAGCAGCAATGGAAGCCGAACAAGGGTGGCGGCAAGAAACCGTGGAGCGACAAGCCCTGGGACAAAAACCGCAAAGGCGGCAAGCCCTGGCAGCAACGCGATGAGGCGCCACCGCGCACGCCAGCCCCCGTGGAGCCGCCTACTCTGGCCGCCCTGCGCACCCTGCTGCACCACCCGCTGCTGGCCGGAAAGGTGGAAGATGCCAGCCACTTCGCCGACGAAGAGCACCTCTACAGCCAGTTGCTGGTGGCATTGATCGAAGCCGCGCAGAAGAATCCTGGGCTAAGCTCAATGCAGCTGATTGCACGCTGGCACGGCACCGAACAGGGCCGTTTGCTGCGGGCATTGGCCGAGAAGGAATGGCTGATCGTGGCCGACAACCTTGAACAACAGTTTTTCGACACTATAACTAGCTTGTCCGCCCGCCAACGCGAGCGCAGCCTGGAACATCTGCTCAGGAAAGCACGTCAAAGCGAGTTGAGCAGTGAGGAAAAATCTCAGCTTCTCGCCCTGCTTAGCAGGAATGTTCCCGCACAAACGCCGACCTCATCTGGCGCGTGAGGCCCATGCTCGGGTATAATCCTCGGCTTGTTTTTTGCCCGCCAAGACCTTCAGTGGATAGGGTGTTATGTCCGGAAAAGCGCAACAGCAGTCTCGTATCAAAGAGTTGATCACCCGCGGTCGTGAGCAGGGCTACCTGACTTACGCGGAGGTCAACGACCACCTGCCTGAGGATATTTCAGATCCTGAACAGGTGGAAGACATCATCCGCATGATCAACGACATGGGGATCAACGTATTCGAGAGTGCTCCGGATGCGGATGCCCTTCTGTTGGCGGAAGCCGACACCGACGAAGCCGCGGCCGAAGAAGCCGCTGCTGCGTTGGCGGCAGTTGAAACCGATATCGGCCGCACGACCGACCCGGTGCGCATGTACATGCGTGAAATGGGTACTGTCGAGCTGCTGACCCGCGAAGGCGAGATCGAAATCGCCAAGCGTATCGAGGAAGGCATCCGTGAAGTCATGGGCGCCATCGCTCACTTCCCGGGTACTGTCGACTACATTCTCAGCGAATACGATCGTGTCACCACCGAAGGTGGCCGTCTGTCCGATGTGCTCAGCGGTTACATCGACCCTGATGACAACATCGCTGCCCCGACCGAAGAAGTGCCTGTTCCAGGCGCCAAGGCCGCGGCTACCAAGGAAGAAACAGACGACGAAGAAGAAAGCGAAGAGAGCGATGACGAGGAAGAGGCCGAAAGTGGCCCGGACCCCGTCGTAGCAGCTCAGCGTTTCGGTGCCGTTGCCGATCAGCTTCAAGTCACCAACAAGGTGCTGAAGAAGAGCGGTCGCAGCGCCAAGGAAAGCATCGCGGCCCTTCAGGCCCTGGCTGACCTGTTCATGCCGATCAAGCTGGTACCCAAGCAGTTCGAGGTACTGGTCGAGCGCGTGCGTGATGCACTGAGCCGCCTGCGTCAGCAAGAACGCGCCATCATGCAACTGTGCGTCCGTGACGCCCGCATGCCGCGTGCCGACTTCCTGCGCATGTTCCCAAGCAACGAAACCGACCAGACCTGGAGCGGTGACCTGGCCAAGCGTAGCACCAAGTGGGCTGCCGCCCTGGGTGAAAAAGACGCTGCCATCGTCGCTTGCCAACAGAAGCTGATCGACCTTGAGACCGAGACTGGCCTGACCGTCGCCGAGATCAAGGAAATCAACCGTCGCATGTCGATCGGTGAAGCCAAGGCCCGCCGCGCCAAGAAAGAAATGGTCGAGGCGAACCTGCGTCTGGTGATCTCCATCGCCAAGAAGTACACCAACCGTGGCCTGCAGTTCCTCGATCTGATCCAGGAAGGCAACATCGGCTTGATGAAAGCGGTGGACAAGTTCGAATACCGTCGCGGCTACAAGTTCTCGACATATGCCACCTGGTGGATTCGCCAGGCGATCACCCGCTCGATCGCCGACCAGGCGCGCACCATCCGTATTCCGGTGCACATGATCGAGACGATCAACAAGCTCAACCGCATTTCCCGGCAGATGTTGCAGGAAATGGGTCGTGAACCGACCCCGGAAGAGCTGGGCGAGCGCATGGAAATGCCTGAGGACAAGATCCGCAAGGTACTGAAGATCGCCAAAGAGCCGATCTCCATGGAAACCCCGATCGGTGACGACGAAGACTCGCACCTGGGCGACTTCATCGAGGACTCGACCATGCAGTCCCCGATCGATGTAGCCACGGTCGAAAGCCTCAAGGAAGCCACCCGCGACGTGCTCTCGGGCCTGACCGCCCGCGAAGCCAAAGTGCTGCGTATGCGCTTCGGCATCGACATGAACACCGACCACACCCTCGAAGAGGTGGGCAAGCAGTTCGACGTGACCCGTGAACGGATCCGTCAGATCGAGGCGAAGGCGTTGCGCAAATTGCGCCACCCAACTCGCAGCGAGCATCTGCGCTCCTTCCTCGACGAGTGATGACAAACCCCGGCCCAGGCCGGGGTTTTTCTTTTACGGCCCCGGCTGCAACACAATGCCCGACTTCCGCCCCACATCCCCCTGAATGCCGGTCTACACTCGTCGTCAGACACTCTGATCGCGAGGCCGCTATGCCCCTGATGCCGGCCATCCTGTTGCTGCTCCTGATTCTGTGGACCACAACGGCCGGCGCCCTGACCCTGACAGACGAGGAAAAAGCCTGGCTGGCTGCCCACCCGCAGTTGAGCCTGGGCGTAGACGCCTCTTGGCCACCGTTCGAGTTTCGCGACCAGGAGGGCCGGTACCAGGGATTGGCCGCCGACTACATCGCCATGATCCAGGAACGCCTGGGTGTGACGCTAAAACCGGTCGAGCCAAAGAGCTGGACCGAGGTATTGGCGCAAGCGCGCGATGGCAAGCTCGACCTGCTCCCCGGCATCATGTCGACCCCAGAGCGTCAGGGTTATCTGGCCTTCACCCGCCCCTACCTCGACTTCCCCATTGTCATCCTTGCCCACAAAGGCGGTGCACAACCCCGTTCATTGAAAGACCTGTACGGCCTGAAAATCGCCGTGGTCGAGGATTACGCCCCACACGAACTACTGCGCACCCACCACCCGGACCTCAACCTGGTGGCCATGCCCAATGTCAGTTCGACGCTGCAAGCCCTGGCCACAGACGAGGTCGATGCCGTGGTCGGCGACCTCGCCTCGAGCATCTGGAGCTTGCGCCAGCTCAAGCTCGACGGCCTCTACGTCAGCGGCGAAACGCCCTACCGCTACCAGCTGGCCATGGCCGCACCGCGGGATAACAAAGTCCTGGTGGGCATTCTCGATAAGGTCATGACCGACATGACCAGCGCCGAAGTCAGCCATATTCAGCAGCGCTGGGTCGGCAACGTGGTGGACCAGCGCATGTTCTGGTCCGACATGCTCATCTATGGCTTGCCTGCAGTGCTGCTACTGGTGGCGATTCTCGCAGTAGTCATTCGTATCAACCGTCGGCTCAGCTCGGAAATTTCCCGTCGCATCGCCCTGGAACAAGAACTGCGCAGCAGCGAGTATCACTACCGCGGCCTGGTCGAAAGCCTGTCGGCAATCGCCTGGGAGGCGGACGCCAACGACTTTACCTACAGCTATGTCTCGCCCCACGCCGAGGACCTGCTCGGCTACCCGCTGCATGATTGGCTCAAACCGGGCTTCTGGCGCAGCATCCTGCACCCCGAGGACGCGCTCTGGGCCCAGGCCTACTGCGACAGCGAGACCGCCGCCAGGCGTGATCACAGCCTCGACTACCGGGTGATCCGCGCCGATGGCCAAGCGCTCTGGGTGCGCAACATCGTCAGCATGATCGAGCATGGCCATCGGCCGGTGATGCGCGGGCTGATGATCGACATCAGCGAGACCAAACGCACCGAGGATGCCCTGCGCCTGTCGGAGCAGAAATTCGCTTCGGTGTTCCAGCAATGCCCGGACATCCTGCTGATCGCCCGCCACAGCGACGGCTGCCTGCTGGAGGTCAACGAGGCCTTCGAGGAGCAGATCGGCCTGACCCCGGGCCAAGTCATCGGCCGCACCGCCACCGAGCTGGACCTGTGGGCCTTAGAAGGCAGCGGCCCACGTTTGCTCGAACGCCTGCACCAAGGCGGCATCCGCAACCTCGAGATGAGCTTCCGGCGCAGCAACGGCCAGCTGTTCACGGGCCTGACCTCGGCAGAAACCTTCGAACTCGATGGCACCCCGGCGCTGGTGGTGGCCGTGCGCGACATCAGCCAGCTCAAGGAAACCCAGGAGCAACTGCAAACCTCGGAAGAGAAGTTCGCCAAGGCGTTCCACGCATCACCCGATGGCCTGCTGCTGTCGCGCCAGAGTGATGGGCTGCTGATTGAGGTCAACGAAGGCTTCTGCCGCCTCACCGGCTATGACTTGAACCCGAGCATCGACCAGACCTCCCTCGACCTCGGCATCTGGGTTGACCTGAACGAACGCAAGCGCCTGGTCGACCAACTCAAGCGTGATGGCTTCGTGCGTGATTTCAGCTGCCACATCCGCCGCAGCGATGGGCAGATCCGCCTGTGCGAGCTGTCTGCCCGGCCCCTGCCGATCGGCGGTGTCGACTGCATGCTGACCATCGCCCGCGATATCACCGAGCGCCACTTGATGCAGGAAAAACTGCAACTGGCCGCCACCGTTTTCGAAAACACCGCCGAGGGCGTGCTGATCACCGATATCGACCAGCGCATCAGCGCGGTCAACCGCGCCTTCAGCGAAATCACGGGCTACAGCGAGATCGAAGCGCTCGGCCAGACCCCGCGCCTGCTTGCCTCTGGCCAGCACGACAGCGCCTTCTATGCCGCCATGTGGCACCAACTGACCGCCGAGGGCCATTGGCAGGGCGAGATCTACAACAAGCGCAAGAATGGCGAGTTCTACCCTGGCTGGCTGACCATCAGCGCGGTGCGCAACAGCGAGCGTGAAATCACCCACTTCGTCGCCGTGTTCGCCGACATCTCCAGCCTCAAGCACGCCCAGGCCAAGCTCGACTACCAGGCCCACCACGACCCACTGACCGGCCTGCCCAACCGCGCGTTGTTCGAGAATCGCCTGCAGGCGGTGCTTACCTGCGCCCAGGTCTCCAACCGCCAGGGCGCGGTCCTGTTCCTCGACCTCGACCGCTTCAAGCACATCAACGACAGCCTTGGCCACCCGGTCGGCGACCTGTTGCTCAAGGGTATCGCCCAGCGCCTGAAAGAGCAGGTGCGTGACGTCGACACCGTGGCCCGCCTGGGCGGTGACGAGTTCATCATCCTTCTGCCCGGCCTGCACAGGCCCAGCGACGCCAACAGCATCGCCGGCAAGTTGCTGGCCTGCTTCAGCGCGCCGTTCCAGGCCGGCGAGCACGAGTTCTTCACCAGCGCCAGCATCGGCATCAGCCTGTACCCCCAGGACGGCAGCGACGTCTCGACGCTGATTCGCAATGCCGACGCTGCCATGTACCGCTCCAAGGCCAAAGGCCGCAACCGTGTAGAAGCCTACACCCGCGACCTCACCGCCCAGGCCAGCGAACGCATCGCCCTCGAACATGAGTTGCGCCGCGCCGTCGAGCGCAACGAGATGAGCCTGTGCTTCCAGCCCAAGCTCAGCCTCAAGACCCAGAGCCTGGTCGGTGCCGAAGCGCTGATCCGCTGGAGCCACCCGACCTTTGGTGAGGTGCCGCCAGAGCATTTCATTCACCTGGCAGAAGAGAACGGCACCATTCTTCAGTTGGGCGACTGGGTGCTGGAGCAGGCCTGCCGGCAGATGCACCTCTGGAAGATGCACTACGAAGACTTCGGCCCCCTGTCGATCAACCTCGCCGGCGCCCAACTGCGTCACCCGCACCTGGCGCGGCGCATCGAACAGTTGCTCAAGACCTATCAACTGAAGGCGGGTGACCTGCAGCTGGAGATCACCGAGAACTTCATCATGAGCCAGGCCGAGGAAGCCCTGGCCGTGCTGCACCAGTTGAAAAAGCTGGGCGTGCAATTGGCCATCGACGATTTCGGCACCGGCTATTCGTCGCTCAGCTACCTCAAACGCCTGCCGCTGGACATCCTCAAGATCGACAAGTCGTTCATCCGCGGCCTGCCCGAGGACCCCCACGACGCCGCCATCGCCCGCGCAATCATTGCCCTGGGCCGCAGCATGCAGTTCACCATCATTGCCGAAGGCGTGGAAAACCAGGCCCAGCAGCGCTTCCTCGCCGCCGAAGGCTGCGAACAGATCCAAGGCTACATCGTCAGCCTGCCCCTGCCGGCGGAGGAATTCGCTGCGGCGTTTCTTCGTATAGCACTAACCGATCTTTCGGATGGCACCCTTTCAAAACCCTCGTTATAATCCGGCCACCTCTGAGGGCCTATAGCTCAGTTGGTTAGAGCAGAGGACTCATAATCCTTTGGTCCACGGTTCGAGTCCGTGTGGGCCCACCATATTCAAAGCCGCGCATTGCGCGGCTTTCTGCTTTTCGGGTTTATCCCACCCGTATCAGTCCTAGGTTCTGTACGAAAAGTTTTGTGGGAGCGGGCTTGTCCCGCGATGGAGTGCGAAGCGCTCCTGTACCCGATATTAAATAGTGTCAAAGACGCCGCGAATTCAGGCTTTGCTGCCGCGTTGCGGCAGATCGCGGGGCAAGTCGGATCGCCGCACCGCCGCTCCCACAACGATGGATGACCATACTTTTCGTACAGAACCTAGGTTGGGTCCGAAGGTAGACGGTTAAAACGTCATCTTGACCTGCAACCCAGCCGCTAGCGCATTGCCTCTTTGCTTGCCAAAGAAAGCCCCAGGCTCGATGTAGTACTGCACGTCCGGGCGCAGCAGTAGCCACGGTGTTACTTGTGCACCGTAATTGAGTTCCAGTACTTGCTCCCCGCTATCGAGCCCGGTAATGACGGCAGTGTCATCTGGGTAGGCCGCAGCAGCTTCCTGCACACCCCGCGTGCGCGGGTTGATAACGGCGCGGCCATAGCCAAAGGAAATGGAGTCTTGCGGGCGGCTGGCAAACGGCTTTTGTTTAACCAGGCCCAGCGAGTACCAGCGGCGCATTGGCGAGGTCGCGGCGTTGCTGGTGGCTGCTTGCCCGAACAACCTCAGCACACTGGCCGGGTCTTGCTCGTCGCGCCAGATCGCCTGATCCACCAGCAGGTAAGCGCCTGTACGGCTGCTGCTTTTGCCGGTGCCGCCAATCTTGGCGTAATCGGACGTGTCGTAGTACCAGCCAACTTTGTATTGGCCATTGAGGAATGCACGGTTATTGATGATCGCCTCCAGCGGCAAGATAGCGCCCGTCGTGCCGTTGCTGGGCATAGCGAACGCTTTGGAGACGCGCGCGTTGTACCCCGGGTTGACCTGGAACAGTGCCGTTTGCAGCGTCAGCGACGGGTTGACGTCATAGCGCAACTCGCCCCCCCAATGTGCGGTCGGGTAGTTGCCCCAGCCACTGCCGCTGGACATGGTCAGCGGATGCGCACAAAAGCCTGCACTGACAAAGTTGGCGAGGATCGGCATGCCGCCGAAATCGGTGCCCATGACCATGTAACCGAGCTTGGTGGACAGGTCTGGCGAGAACAGCGTGCGCTGGTAACTCAACTCGGTCAGCCGCGTATATTCGCCCCCGTAGACCTCTTGCGCGGACATGCGGTTGCCAATCAGGTCTTCGGTGGCGCTGTGGCCGCGACGATCGTTGAGCAGTACTTGCACGCGCCCGGCATCTGGGGTGTCGAGCAGTTTGCTCAAATCAAACTGAGCGCCCAAACGTATCTGTTGTGCATAGCGAGTACCGCGTTTGATACCGCCATGCAGGTTGGAAATGGTTTCCGAGGTGTAGTCGCCCGTCAGCTTGATACCCTGGTCTTCCAGCCTCTGACGCTGCCCGCCCCAGTTACCGGTGAGTGTAGGTTGGGTCATCAGGTGGGCAGTATCGGCCAATGCGCAGGGCAGTGGCAGAAGGCAAAGCGATAAACCGCTGCACAGGCTGCCGGCCAGCACGGCGCGGAGGGGTAATGACATTTTGCGCGGGTTCCTTGCTTGAGAAGTCGTTGAACAGTTCTGGCTTTTGCGTGATGGGCTGACTGGCGGGAAAAAAAATCCCCGCGAGCGGGGATTTTTCGTAGTGCACCAGAGCCGTTACGGCTTGCTGCCGTCAGGCAATGCGTAAGCGATGATGTAATCGCCCACATCTGGCGAGTGGCTCATGCCGCCAGCGGAAATCACCACATACTGCTTGCCGGTCGTGGGGGACTTGTAGATCAGCGGCGCTGCTACGGCACCTACTGGCAAGCGGGCCTTCCACACTTCTTTGCCGGTTGCCGAGTCGAGCGCACGCAGGTAGTAGTCCTGGGTGCCCGCGAAGAACACCAGGCCGGATGCCGTCGAAGTAGGGCCGCCGAGTGTCGGCATACCCAAAGGGATCTGCAGGTGCGTCTTGATGCCCAGTGGGCCGGTATCCTGAACCGTGCCCAGTGGCACCTGCCACACCAGTTTCTGGGTGTTGAGGTCAATCGCGCTCATGCTGCCAAACGGTGGCGTATTGCACGGTACGCCCAGTGGCGACTGGAGGATGTCGATCTTCACACCGCCATAGATGCCCGCGACCTGCGGCCGAATAGTGCCCATGAAGCCAGGCACCTCATCGGTCGACACTTTGTACTTGCGGGTGTTTTCCTGGGTTACCAACGACATGCGCAGTGGCATACGCATGTCGTTGACGAACATCATGCCGGTGTTTTCATCAATAGAAATGCCACCCCAGTTCATGCCACCCAACAGCCCTGGCCATTCGATGTACGGCTTTTCAGAGGGCGGTGTGAACGGGCCGACATACACCGAGTCCTTGAACATCATCCGGCAGTAGAGCTGGTCGAAAGTGGACACACCCCACATCGATTGCTCGGTCAGCGGGTCCGCGCCAATGACGGGCATACCCGCCGAGTACGGCTGGGTCGGTGACAGGTGTTCGCCTTCTGCGGCCGGTGAAGTGGGAACAGGGCGCTCCTGAACTTCAGTGACCGGCTGGCCAGTGCGGCGATCCAGCACGAAGATATGGCCGGTCTTGGTGGTCTGGATCAGCACCGGGGTCTTGGTGCCTTGGGCGTTTTTCATCTCGTACAGCACGGGTTGCGAAGGCAGGTCGTAGTCCCAGACATCATGATGGACAGTCTGGAAAACCCACTTGGCCTTACCTGTCGATGCATCGACCGCGACAATGGCTGTGCCGAACTTTTCTTTCACCTGGTTACGGTCGCCACCCCAATAGTCAGGTGGGCCATTGCCGGTAGGCAGGTAGACCAGATTCAGTTCTTTATCGTAGGTGGGAATGGTCCATACGTTAGGTGTTTCAAGCGCGAACTGATGGTCAGCCGCCGCAGTGTCGGTACCCTCAGGCGCACCGACATCCCAGGCCCATACCAACGAACCGCTCAGCACATCGAATGCACGCACGGCACCAGAAGGCTCGCCGGCCACGATGTCACGTACCCAGCCCCCCACCACTGTGAGGTGGCCCATGACCACAGGCAGAGACGTCGGGTGGTAGCGCTTGCTGTTTTCCGTTGGCCCCATGCCCTTCTTGAGGTCAACGTAACCGTCCTCGCCGAAGTTGGGGCAAAGGGTGCCGGTGTGTGCATCCAGGGCAAACAGCCGGGCATCGACCGACGATACCAGGATGCGCTGGCGGCATTGCTGGTCGCTGGCGTGAGAGGCTTTTACCTCGGCGCTGAGGCTGTCGTCCCGGTCGATGTCGTAATAGCCCACGCCACGGCAGGTCACATGCTCTTCGCTTTTGGCGTGAGGGTCGAACTTCCAGAGGGGTTTGCCGGTATCGCCATCAAGCGCGGTGATCAGGTTTTCCGGCGTGCACGAGTACAGGACGTTGCCGATCTGCAATGGCGTGTTCTCGTCGACACCCGCACCTGGGCCGCTGGTTCTGCGGCCGGTCCGGTAGGTCCAGGCAACTTGCAGGTCCTTGACGTTTTCCGGGGTGATTTGCGTGTAGGGCGCGAAGCGCGTGCCCGAGGCGCTGCGCCCAAAGAACTCCCAGTTTTCCGGGGCTGTGGAGGCAGCGTCTGGGGTTGTCAGGCTACCTGCTGCGATGGGGTTCGAGATGCCGCCATGTGGGAAGAAGGCGGCGATGAACGTGGCGATCAATGCCAGCAACAGGGCAAACCCGGAGCGATTGGCGGTTCGGCGTGTGCTCGAAGAGGTAGTGGGCAGTGCAGCGCCCACCCACAGGCTCAGGGTCAGGATGATGGCCGGGACCACCAGACGCGGCAGCAGTGGCCAGTAACTAAGTTGCCCCACTTCGTAAAATGCCCAGGCGCAGGTGGCCAGGAATATCAGAATCGAAAGTACAATACTGATACGCTTGCGCAAGCACACGGCTACGGCCAACACGGCGTAGGCAAGCCCCGCCAGCAGGTAGTAACTTGACCCGCCCAGTGCTAATAGTTTGCAACCGCCGTAAATCAAACCCAGCGCCACACACATTACAAGTAGCGCAAATAGCAGTCGAGCGGCACTGCTTAACGAGCGCCTCCCCGCGTTGGAACACGTGTCATCCGTCATGGTTGTGTAAGCTCTGTGGGTATATGCATGGTTGTTCCATCAGGGCGCAAGCACGCCGCCAGAGAAGTCAGGCTGCGCAGCCTGCCAATAGCAAGAATCGCCAAGATCATCAGCGTTAGATGAAAGGTCAGTTATTCAGGCAGGCCGCTAGAACGGCCCTGTTGGCACGAAACTTTGTAAAACGAACAATTATTCAACGTCAGCAACCTGAATACCGAGGTTTGACGTTGCTTAAAGGATAAGTCCGACTATCCCCAGGATAAACCAACGCGTCTGCAACAGCTTTTATACGAACCTGTAACAATGACAAAGCCGCGCCATCGCGCGGCTTTGTCATTTCAACTTGGTCAGGCTTTGCAGATCAAGATTGCATCTTCGATACGGCAGCTTTCCTGCTTCCCGTCATACCCCCAATGAATGGAGGGGAGCGGGCCGCTTGCCACAGAACTGCCATCCTCGTTGAACACTTCAATAACCGCGTTCCACAAACTTGTGCGAGGTGTTTCGCTGCCGGGGTCCAGGCATAACAGGTGAGTGATCTGGAAATCACCCTCGTTTTCATAACCCTGATAACCGACCACCATCATCCAGTGGCCACTGCCACCAGGCCAGCGCACCCCGATAATCGGGGCAGACATGCAGTCGATTGAATCCTGGACCTGTTGAACAATGTCTTTTTTACTGCCGGTAACGTACTCAGCGCCCACCCCCACACCACTGAAGCACTCGACCAGCCTCAGCATGTCCTTGTGGTCGGTGCCTTCTGAAACCAGTGCGCCCAAACTACGTATTTCGGAACGAAAACGCCCTTCGCGGCTGTTGCCATGCCAGAGATACATGTTCCTGGCTTCGCCATAACCCATGACGCCCAGGGTAATCAGGGCCATCACCACACTGTATGGGCCACACGCACCGTCCAGTCCACCTTGGCGCAAATGCACCAACTGACCGCCACGAGCATAGGTCAGCGGCCCATCCGGGGAGACCATCAACCAGGGGCTGACTGTCATCTTGTTCATAGCGCGAATCCTTGCATGACGTGAGGTTAAATCGCAGTGAGCGGGGCGGCGGAAGATATCAATCGGCCACCATTCCGTCCACGCAGATCAACCGGCCGGCAAGTTTGCTGAAGATCAACGACCAAGGATTACAGGGTGGTTACGCGCATTTCTACTTGGCGGGGGTTGTAGAACGTGGTGTCAGCCGGAATATCGCGCATCACCAGCGACATGGCCCCAATCACCACGTTATCGCCAATGCTGATCCGGTCGGCAACAATGCAGCTGTTGGCGCCCAGGCTGACGTTATCGCCAATGCGCAGCGCATACGCCTGCAGCCCAAGGGTCTTGATGCCGATCGAGCAATTCTGCCGAATGAAGAAATTGCGCCCGATGCTCACGTGACGGGTAATCACCACGCCAGGCAGGTGGGCGATGCGCAGCCCGGGCGCGATCTGTGCGCCGATGTCGATGTCTACGGCATACTTCAGATTAAGCCGCTGCTGCATGCGCTTGGCGTGCCGCCGGCCCAGGCCGCCTCGTGCATCCAGATACTGGGCCAGGCGGAAGGCGAAGAGAAAGCGCAGCTTGTTATCCTTGCGGGCGCGGCGCAGCACGTTGAACAACAGGCTGATACGGCGCCCGGGCTTTTTCTTGTTGGAGACTTCCAGTCGCCAGCATTCGAGCAGGTTTGCGAGGTTCATGGCGTGGCTCCACTGCGTACGGCCTGCCATGATGCCGAAACAAAGCCAGCGACGCAGCCTTGCCCTGGCGGCCACTGGCTGGCTAGGCTAGCGGGCCCACTGTAGAGACTTGCCATGTCGGATGCCCGCCCCATCACGCTGGATGAAATCGATCGCCAGCTGATCGCCCTGCTGCAGATCAATGCCCGCGAAAGCGTTGCCACCCTCGCCCGCCTGCTCGGTATCGCGCGCACCACGGTCAACTCGCGCCTGGAGCGGCTGGAGAAGAACAAGGTGATCTCAGGCTACGGCGTGCGCCTTGGCCAGCACGTGATCGGGGGTGGTTTGCAGGCGTATGTCGGGATCAAAGTGCAGCCCCGCTCCGGCAAGGAAGTGGTGCGGCGCTTGAGTGCCATGGGGCAGGTGCAGCAATTGTGCGCGGTGAGTGGCGAATTCGATTATGTGGCCTGGCTGCGGACCGATTCGCCAGAACAACTGGACCAGATGCTCGACCAGATCGGCAGTGTCGACGGGGTGGAAAAAACCACTACGTCGATCATCTTGAGCAGCAAGGTCGACCGCGGGCAGCCGCTCTGAAGTGGCTGGCGATCAGGCTTACTGACTGGCGAGTATGCCTCCTGAACTGTGGATTCTCCCGCCACGCTGGCCTGATTCGTCACAATGACTTTAATTGGATACATTTCGACTAAAACCACTACATTCCTCCAACACTCTGCACCTTAATTACGAACACCCCGCTCCCTAAAATGACCCCCAGGCATCTCCTATACTCAGGCTCCGCCCTCCGCGCAGCCCCTCTGGCAAGGTCACTTCATGAACAACAAGAACCGCCACCCCGCCGACGGCAAAAAACCCATCACCATCTTCGGCCCGGACTTCCCCTTCGCCTTCGATGACTGGCTGGAAAACCCGGCTGGCCTGGGCAGCATCCCTGCCCAGCGGCATGGCGAAGAAGTGGCGATCGTGGGTGCCGGTATCGCCGGCCTGGTGGCGGCCTACGAGCTGATGAAGCTGGGCCTCAAACCGGTGGTCTATGAGGCCTCGAAGCTCGGTGGCCGGTTGCGCTCGCAAGCCTTCAACGGCACCGACGGAATCATCGCCGAGCTCGGCGGCATGCGCTTTCCGGTTTCTTCAACGGCCTTCTACCACTATGTGGACAAGCTGGGCCTGGAGACCAAACCCTTCCCCAACCCGCTGACGCCGGCCTCCGGCAGCACGGTGATCGACCTGGAAGGCCAGACCTACTACGCCGAGAAAGTCGCCGACCTGCCTGAGCTGTTCCATGAAGTGGCCAACGCCTGGGCCGACGCGCTGGAGAGCGGCGCTCAGTTTGCCGACATCCAGCAGGCGATCCGCGACCGTGATGTACCGCGCCTCAAAGAACTGTGGAACACGCTGGTGCCCCTGTGGGACGACCGCACCTTCTACGACTTCGTCGCCACTTCGCGCTCATTCGCCAAGCTGAGCTTCCAGCACCGGGAGGTGTTCGGCCAGGTCGGCTTCGGCACCGGTGGCTGGGACTCGGACTTCCCCAATTCGATGCTGGAAATCTTTCGCGTGGTGATGACCAACTGCGACGATCACCAGCACCTGGTGGTGGGCGGCGTGGAGCAGGTGCCGCAAGGTATCTGGCGGCATGCGCCAGAGCGCTGCGCCCACTGGCCTGAAGGCACCAGCCTCAGCTCGTTACACGGGGGTGCGCCACGCACCGGGGTCAAACGCATCGCCCGTGCCGCCGATGGCCGGCTTGCGGTCACCGACAACTGGGGTGATACCCGTCATTACGCCGCCGTGCTCGCCACCTGCCAGACCTGGCTGCTGACCACCCAGATCGACTGCGAAGAATCGCTGTTCTCGCAGAAGATGTGGATGGCCCTGGACCGCACCCGCTACATGCAATCGTCGAAAACCTTCGTCATGGTCGACCGCCCGTTCTGGAAGGACAAAGACCCGCAAACCGGCCGCGACCTGATGAGCATGACCCTCACCGACCGCCTCACCCGGGGTACCTATCTGTTCGATAACGGCAACGACAAACCCGGTGTGATCTGCCTGTCCTACGCGTGGATGAGCGATGCGCTGAAAATGCTCCCGCACCCGGTCGAAAAGCGCGTGCAACTGGCCCTCGACGCCTTGAAGAAAATCTACCCGAAGACCGATATCGCCGGGCACATCATCGGCGACCCGATCACCATTTCCTGGGAGGCCGACCCGCACTTCCTCGGCGCCTTCAAGGGCGCGCTGCCGGGCCATTACCGCTACAACCAGCGCATGTACGCGCACTTCATGCAGCAGGACATGCCCGCCGAACAACGCGGCATGTTCATCGCCGGTGACGACGTGTCGTGGACGCCGGCCTGGGTAGAAGGCGCGGTGCAGACTTCGCTCAATGCCGTGTGGGGTATCATGAACCACTTCGGTGGCCAGACCCACCCGGACAACCCAGGCCCAGGCGATGTGTTCGATGAAATCGGCCCTATCGCGCTGGCCGACTGAAACAAGGAGGCGCCATGCGCATCGCTCTGTTCCAAGGCGCACCCAACCCACTGGACGTGCCAGGCAACCTGCAACGGCTGCAGCACCAGGCCCAACTGGCGGCTGAGCGCGGCGCTCAACTGCTGGTGTGCCCGGAGATGTTCCTGACCGGCTACAACATCGGCCTGGCCCAGGTCGAACGCCTGGCCGAGGCCAGTGATGGCCTAGCGGCCATGAATGTGGTGGAAATCGCCCAGGCCCATCGCATCGCGATCGTCTATGGCTACCCGGAGCGGGGCGATGACGGCGCGATCTATAACAGCGTGCAACTGATCGATGCCCAGGGTCGCAGCCTGTGCAACTACCGCAAGACGCATCTGTTCGGGGAGCTTGACCGGTCGATGTTCAGCGCAGGCCCCGATCACTTCCCGGTTGTGGAACTGGATGGCTGGAAAGTCGGCATGCTGATCTGCTATGACATCGAGTTCCCGGAGAACGCCCGGCGCCTGGCGCTGGCGGGCGCGGAACTGATCCTGGTGCCGACGGCGAACATGACGCCCTACGATTTCATCTGCCAGGTGACGGTACGGGCACGCGCACAGGAGAACCAGTGCTACCTGGTGTATGCGAACTACTGCGGGGCCGAGGATGAAATCCAGTATTGCGGGCAGAGCAGCATCATCGGCCCGGATGGCAGCCTGCTGGCCATGGCCGGGCGGGATGAATGCCAGTTGCTGGCGGAGCTTGCGCATGAGCGCGTGATAGAGGGGCGCAAGGCATTTCCCTACCTGACCGATTTGCGCCAGGAGCTGCATCTGAGTAAAGGCTGACCGGAGCCCCTCATGCCTGACGCTACGCGCCACCTCACCCTCGCCAACGGCCTGCAGCTGACCCTGCGCCATGCCCCGCGCCTCAAGCGCGCGGCGGCCGCGTTGCGGGTGCACGCGGGTAGCCACGATGCCCCGGCGCAATGGCCTGGGCTGGCCCACTTCCTTGAACACCTGTTCTTCCTCGGGACCCGTACATTCGCGCAGCAGCATGGGCTGATGCGCTACGTCCAGTCCCTCGGCGGCCAGGTCAACGCCAGCACCCGTGAGCGCACCACCGACTTCTTCTTCGAAGTCCCACCGGCGGCGCTGGCCGGAGGGCTGGAGCGCCTGTGCCAGATGTTGGTCGAGCCCGACCTTGGCATCGAGCGCCAGCGCCAAGAGCGTGAGGTGATTCACGCCGAGTTCATCGCCTGGTCACGTAACCCGCAGGCACAACAGCAGTTCGCCTTGCTGCAGTCGGTTTCGCCGCAGCATCCATTAAGCGGCTTTCATGCCGGCAACCGGTTTACCCTTGCCCTGCAGGACCCGGCGTTCCAACGGGCTCTCGGGATGTTTCACCAACGCTTCTACCAGGGCGGGCAGGTCACCCTGAGCCTGTGCGGCCCACAACCCTTGGATGCACTGGAGCGCCTGGGCCGGCAATTTGGCAGCCTGTTCCCGGCCGGTGGGCGTGTCGAGCAAGCAATGCCGCCGCCGCTGCTGGCGGCCGATCAGCCGTTCATCTTCGCCCATGAAGGCCTGCCCGAAGGTGGCGAACGCGCGCTTGGCTTACTGATCGACCTGCTAGGCGACAGCCGCCCGGGCGGATGGCTGAACGCGCTTCGCCAGCGCGGCTGGCTGCGGGGAGTCAAAGCCGAACCGCTGTATGCTTTCGCCGGGCAGATGCTCTGGCACATCGACTTGCAGCTCGGTACCGACGCCTCTGTCGACGAAGCTATCGCATTGCTGCACGGCTGGTTCGGCTTTATTCGCCAGAGCGACCTGCAGCACCTCAATGCCCAGTTCGGCCAACTGCAACGCAGCCGCGAGCGGGCCGCCAGCCCGCTTGAACTGGCACGACGGGACAGCGCAGACCAGCCTTTCGCAGCACTCGACAAGCAAGCTTTACGCGCACTGGAGGCACTGCTTGCCAGCCTCCCTTACGCCAGCCATGGTCAATGGCAGATACCCGCCGCCGACCCTCTGCTGACGGCCGAGCCGCTCGCCGCAAAGGCACCGTTACCCGCGGCATTGGCCATCAGCGACGCGCTGCCACCGACACGCGAGTACGCGGCGCTGTACCTGCGCTGGCACCTGCCTTCACCTCTTCGACGTGCGCTGTTTCCCATCCTGGGCCAGGCCTTGCGTCCCTTGCAGGAGCGCGCCGAACAGGCGGCGTTGCAACTGCAGTTCAGCGAAGCTGGCGAGTATTGGCAGCTACGTTGCGCCGGCCAACCGTCAGCGGTGCTCCGCGCCGTCGATGAAGCCCTCGCCTTGCTGAACGCGCCCTCACACGATAGCTGGCAAGGGCAGCCGAACCCAGAACCCGCGCAGATCCCGATCAGAGCCCTGCTCAAGCAACTGCCTGACGCCATTCTTGGCAGCAATGCCGAGCCGTTGCCGCCTTGCACACTCGACCAGCCACTGCTTGACCAGGTATGGGCAACTGCCCGCTGGCACGGCCTGGCGCTGGGCTTTGAAGAATTGGCCGCCCTTGGCGCCGTGCTGGGCGCCTGCCCAGGCCAGGGCGCCACAGCGACGCCACTGCCCATTTGGCAGGGCCGTCGCTGGGTTGACACTGCGCTCGCAGGCAGCGAAAACGCCCTGCTGCTGTTCTGCCCGGTGGCGGCCAACCAGCAAGCCAGCGGCCGCCTGCTCGCCCAGTTGTTGCAAGGGCCGGTGTACCAACGCCTACGGGTGGAGCTGCAATTGGGCTACGCCGTTTTCAGCGCCTTCCGTCAGATAGAAGGCTGCAATGGCCTGCTGTTCGGCGTGCAGTCGCCCCATGCCAGCCATGCCGAAATACTCGCTCACCTGCATGCGTTGCTAAGCCAGGGCGTGACACTGGACTGCACCGCCCGGCAAGCCTTGGCCGAGCAGTTCGTCGAATCGGCCATGGCCAATGCCGAGGTGGCCGAGTGGGCATGGCAGGCACACATGGCGATACAATCCGACAGGCTGAATGACCTGCACCGGTCTATCCTGATGACGCAACAGGCCGATCTGGACGTGCTCCTAGGCAGCCTTCTTGCCCACCGCGCCCCTTGGCTCTGCCTGGCCAATGCGGCCGCACCAGGCCCAGCTTGGTGAAGAGCAAAGGCGTATTGTTACGTGAACTGCAAGGGCGCTTTTCCAATAATTAACCTTTCAGTACAAATTTTTCTTGTAAGATAGCGCAATCTCAGTCAAGGGAACCTCCGGCGCCCGGCGGTACCCAACAAGTAGCTGACCAACCCAACCCGTTCGGAAGGAGTCATCCCATGTGGACCAAACCTGCATACACTGATCTGCGTATCGGCTTCGAAGTCACCATGTACTTCGCCAACCGCTAAGCTCTGCTTACGGTTCGACGCCTCGGCCCGCCGGGGCGTTTGTGTTTTTCGGATACGGTTTTCCGGTAGAGAGTGGCCATGTACATCCAGATTCTCGGTTCCGCCGCCGGCGGCGGCTTCCCCCAGTGGAACTGCAACTGCGTCAACTGCAAGGGCTATCGCGACGGCAGCCTGCGTGCCACGGCGCGCACCCAGTCGTCCATCGCGCTGTCCGACGACGGCGAGCACTGGGTCCTGTGCAACGCCTCGCCCGATATCCGCGCCCAGCTTCAGGCCTTTGCGCCGATGCAACCGGCCCGCGCCCTGCGCGATACCGGCATCAATGCCATCGTCTTGCTCGACAGCCAGATCGACCACACCACCGGCCTGCTCAGCCTGCGCGAAGGCTGCCCGCATCAGGTCTGGTGCACCGACATGGTCCACCAGGACCTGACCACCGGCTTCCCACTGTTCAACATGCTCAGCCACTGGAACGGCGGCCTGCAGTGGAACCGCATCGAGCTGGAAGGCAGCTTCGTCATCGACGCCTGCCCCAACCTCCGGTTCACCCCCTTCCCCCTGCGCAGCGCCGCGCCGCCCTATTCACCGCACCGCTTCGACCCTCACCCGGGCGACAACCTGGGCCTGCTGGTCGAAGACACCCGCACCGGCGGCAAGCTGTTCTACGCCCCAGGCCTTGGCCAGGTCGACGACAAGCTGCTGGCGATGATGCACGGCGCCGACTGCCTGCTGGTCGACGGCACCTTGTGGGAAGACGATGAAATGCAGCGCCGTGGCGTCGGCACCCGCACCGGCCGCGAGATGGGCCACCTGGCGCAGAACGGGCCAGGCGGCATGCTCGAAGTGCTCGATGGCTTCCCGCGCCAGCGCAAGGTACTTATCCACATCAACAACACCAACCCGATTCTCGATGAAGACTCGCCTGAACGGGCCGAGGTCCAGCGTCGGGGCGTTGAAGTCGCCTTCGATGGCATGAGCATCGCGTTGTAAGGAGGCCTGATGAGCGACCCATTGCCGATGTCCCCTGCCGAGTTCGAGCAGGCCCTGCGCACCAAAGGCGCCTACTACCACATTCATCACCCCTATCACGTGGCGATGTACCAGGGCCGCGCCACCCGCGAGCAAATACAGGGCTGGGTAGCCAACCGCTTCTACTACCAGGTCAACATCCCGATGAAGGATGCCGCGATCCTGGCCAACTGCCCGGACCGCGAAGTGCGCCGCGAGTGGATCCAGCGCCTGCTCGACCACGATGGCGCCCCTGGCGAAGACGGGGGTATCGAAGCCTGGCTGCGCCTTGGCCAGGCCGTTGGCCTGGACCCTGAGCAACTGCGCTCCCAGGAGCTTGTGCTGCCCGGCGTGCGCTTTGCCGTAGACGCCTACGTCAACTTTGCCCGCCGCGCCAGCTGGCAAGAGGCGGCCAGCAGCTCGCTGACCGAGCTGTTCGCCCCGCAGATCCACCAGTCGCGCCTGGACAGCTGGCCACAGCACTACCCCTGGATCGACCCGGCCGGCTACGAATACTTCCGCACCCGCCTGGGCCAGGCCCGGCGTGATGTCGAGCACGGGCTGGCGATTACCTTGCAGCACTACACCACCCGCGCGGGCCAGGAGCGTATGCTGGAGATCCTGCAGTTCAAGCTGGATATCCTCTGGAGCATGCTCGATGCCATGAGCATGGCCTACGAGCTGAACCGCCCGCCTTATCATTCGGTCACCCAGGAACGGGTCTGGCACAAGGGGATCGCCCTATGAGTTTCGATCGCAAGCAGGTGCCGAACTGGCGCCCCGGCTACCGCTTCCAGTACGAGCCGGCCCAGAAAGGCCATGTGCTGCTGTACCCCGAGGGCATGATCAAGCTCAACGACAGCGCCGCGCTGATCGGCGGCCTGATCGACGGCCAACGCGACGTCGCGGCGATCATTGCCGTACTGGCCCAGCAGTTCCCGGATGTCCCGGAAGTGGCCGATGACATCGAGCAGTTCATGGAGGTGGCCCGTGGCGAACACTGGATCGTCCTCGCCTGACCTGCCGGCCACGCCTGAGGTCGGCCTGCCGCTGTGGTTGCTGGCCGAGCTGACCTACCGCTGCCCGCTGCAATGCCCGTACTGCTCCAACCCGCTGGACTTCGCAGCCCAGGGCCAGGAGCTGAGCACCGCGCAGTGGTTCAAGGTGATGGCCGAGGCGCGCGAAATGGGCGCCGCGCAGATCGGCTTTTCCGGTGGCGAACCGCTGGTGCGCCAGGACCTCGCCGCGCTGATCGGCGAGGCGCGCCGGCTGGGCTACTACACCAACCTGATCACCTCGGGCATTGGCCTCACCGAAGCGCGCATCGCCGAGTTCAAGACCGCCGGCCTGGACCACATCCAGATCAGCTTCCAGGCCAGCGACGAGCAGGTCAACAACCTGCTGGCCGGCTCGAAGAAGGCCTTCGCGCAGAAGCTGGAGATGGCCCGTGCCGTAAAAGCCCACGGCTACCCGATGGTGCTCAACTTCGTTACCCATCGACACAACATCGACAAGATCGACCGCATCATCGAGCTGTGCATTGCGCTCGAGGCCGACTTCGTCGAGCTTGCCACTTGCCAGTTCTATGGCTGGGCGCACCTCAACCGCCTGGGGCTGCTGCCGACTCGCGCACAGCTGCAGCGGGCCGAACGTATCACCAATGAATACCGTGACAAGCTCAAGGCCGAAGGCAACCCGTGCAAGCTGATCTTCGTCACCCCTGACTACTACGAAGAACGCCCCAAGGCCTGCATGAATGGCTGGGGCAACCTGTTCCTCACCATCACCCCGGACGGCACCGCCCTGCCCTGCCACGGCGCCCGCCAACTGCCGGTGCAGTTCCCCAACGTGCGTGACCACGACCTGCACCACATCTGGTACGACTCGTTCGGTTTCAACCGCTTTCGCGGTTACCAATGGATGCCTGAGCCCTGCCGCTCCTGCGACGAGAAGGAAAAGGACTTCGGCGGCTGCCGTTGCCAGGCCTTCATGCTCACCGGCGATGCCAGCAACGCCGACCCGGTGTGCGCAAAATCGGCGGATCACGGCATCATCCTCAAGGCCCGCGAGGAGGCAGAAACCGCCCAACTCGCCATTGAAGAGATGACCTTCCGCAATGATCGAAACTCCCGTGTCATCGCCCGCGGCTGAATTCAGCGCAGCCCAGGCCGTCGCCGCTGGTACCGACTTCGCCGAGCTCAAGGTCGGCCCCACCGGGTTGTTCTGGAACGAGTTTCGCCCGGCCGACGGTGCCTGCCGAATCTGGCACTGGCATCAACACCAGGCCCAGTGCCTGACGCCGGATGGTTTCAGCGTGCGCAGCCGGGTTTACGAATATGGCGGGGGCAGCTTTTGCCTCGGCGGTGAAGGGCTGGTCTTCGTCAACGAGAAAGATCAGCAGCTCTATACCCAGACGCTGGACGGTGCCGTACCCAAGCGGCTTACCGACGACCAGCAGTGCCGCTACGGCGATGTGCACTGGCACGACGGCCAAGTGCTGGCGGTCGAAGAGCGCCATGGGCAAACCGTGGAGCATCGCCTGATTGCCCTGCGCGAAGGCTCGCGCGAGGTGCTGGCTGAAGGCGCCGACTTCTACGCATCACCCACCGTGAGCAGTGATGGGCAGCGCCTGGCCTGGGTCGAATGGGACCGCCCGGCACAACCCTGGACACACACGCGCCTGCTACTTCGCCAACGCGACAGCAGCGGCGCATGGGGGCCTGCGTGTTGCGTGGCAGGCCAGGACGAGTCTCTGCAACAACCGCGTTTCGACGCGCAGGGCCGCTTGTATTGCCTGTCTGATCGCGACGGTTTCTGGCAGCCCTGGGGGGAAGTCGACGGGCACTGGCAGGCCCTGCCCGCCGAACCCGCCGACCATGCCTCGGCGCCCTGGCAACTTGGCGCCAGCAGTTGGCTGGCCCTGGGGCCGCAAAGCTATGTGGCCAGTTGGTTCGAGGGCGGTTTTGGGCAGTTGGGGCTGCGCACCGCCGAGCAACCGGTAGAACGTTTCGCCAGTGCCTACACGCGCTTTCGCAGCCTGGCCATGGATGACGGGCACCTCTATGCCATCGCCGCATCCCCCGTCAGCCCGGCGGCAGTCATTGCCATCGACCGCAGCAATCACGAGGTACGCGTGCTGGCAGGGGGTGCCGAGGTACTGCCCGCCGAAGCCATCAGCATGCCGCAGTCCATTCGCTACACCAGTGGCAACGGCATCGCCCATGGCTTCTTCTACCCGGCCATGCACGCCAAGGCGCCCGCGCCCCTGGTGGTGTTTATCCATGGCGGGCCGACGTCGGCCTGCTACCCGGCGCTCGACCCCCGCATCCAGTACTGGACCCAGCGCGGCTTCGCCGTCGCCGACCTGAATTACCGGGGCAGTACCGGCTATGGCCGGGACTATCGCCAGGCCCTGCACCTGCACTGGGGCGAGCGGGATGTCGAGGATGCTTGCGCGGCGGTCACGCACCTGGCCGGGCTGGGGCTGATCGACCCGCACAAGGCCTTCATCCGCGGTGGCAGCGCGGGCGGTTACACCACGCTGTGCGCCCTGGCGTTCCACGACGTGTTCCGAGCGGGGGCCAGCCTCTACGGGGTCAGTGACCCCATTGCCCTGAGCCGCGCCACGCACAAGTTCGAAGGGGATTACCTGGACTGGTTGATCGGCGACCCACTGCAAGACGCCGAGCGCTATCACGCACGCACGCCACTGCTGCATGCCGCGCAGATCAAGGTGCCGGTGGTTTTCTTCCAGGGTGAACTAGATGCTGTGGTGGTGCCGGAGCAGACGCGCCTGATGCTCGATGCACTGAAGGCAAATGGCATAGAGGCCGAAGGGCACTTTTATGCGGGGGAGCGACACGGGTTCCGACAGGCAGAGAACCTGGCGCATGCGCTGGAAGAGGAGTGGAAGTTCTATTGCCGGGTGTTAGGCCAGGTCCCTCACTGAATCTGGCCTTTCGTCGCTAAAAGGGCCGCAACGCGGCCCCAATGCGTTCATCGCTTGGCGATGATATACACCGCATGCACGATCCCCGGAATGTACCCCAGCAGGGTCAGCAGAATATTCAGCCAGAATGCCCCGCCGAAGCCCACCTGCAGAAACACCCCAAGTGGCGGTAGCAGGATGGCGATGATGATACGAATGAAGTCCATGCGAGTCTCTCCTGAAGGGTCTCAACAAAGACTAGCCGCGCTTCGCAGAGGTTCCACACCCCTGCAATACCGGGCAAAAAAAAACGCCCCTGGCCAAATGAAACAGGCCAAGGGCGATGCGCAGAAACGCCAGACGGTTCGTTGAATTCGGTTACGCCGGCATTTCCCGGCGGGCCTGCTGCTGTGCATGCAGACGAGCAAAGGCGCGGGCCAGGCGCAGGAGCATTTCGTCGATGTTGCCCTTGCTCACGGTCAGCGCGGGCGAGAAGCGCACCACATCGGCCTGCGGGGCATTGAGCAGCAGGCCTTCATGCAGGGCAGCCTTGACCAAGTCCTGAGCGACGCGCTCCTGCAGTTGCAAGGCCCACAGCAGGCCTTGGCCGCGCGCCTCGCCCTGGCCATATCGCCCCGCCAAGCGGCAAAGGCCTTCGCGCAGGTGGCGACCACTGTCCTGTACATGCTCGAAAAAGCCAGGCTCCAGCACGGTATCGAGCACTGCCAGGCCCGCAGCGCTCATCAGCGCGTTGCCATGGTGGCTGCCTTCCAGCTCACCCGGCTCGGCGCAGCAAGCGCTACCGCGCGCCAGCAAGGCCGCCAGCGGCACACCACCACCCAGGCCCTTGCCCAGGGTGATGATGTCGGCCCGCACGCCGTAGCTCTGCTCGGCGAGCAGGGCGCCACAACGGCCGATGCCGGTCTGCACCTCATCGAGGATCAACAGGATGCCCAGCTCGCGGCACAGTGTTTCGACGCCCTTCAGGTACGCCTGCGTGGCCGGAATAACACCTGCCTCGCCCTGGATCGGTTCGAGCATGATCGCGACGGTGCGCGAATCCACTGCTGCATGCAGCGCCGCCAGGTCATTGAACGGCACCTTGCTGAAACCCGGCAGGCCCGGTTCGCAACGATTGCACGGCAGTGGGTCGGAGGCCGACAACGCGCCCAGGCTGCGGCCATGGCACGCCTGGCTGGCAGTGATGATGTGATAGGCGCCGTTACGGTGTAGCTGGCCCCATTTGCGCGCCAGCTTGATCGCCCCTTCGCAGGCTTCGGCGCCGCTGTTGAGCAGGTAGGCCTGGTCGCTGCCGGTGCTCTGGCACAGGCGTTCGACCAGTGCCAGCAGCGCGCGGCTGTGATAACCGGAACCTGGGTTGATCAGTGCCTGGGCCTGGTTACCCAGTGCCTTGACCAGCACGCTGGGGCTGTGGCCAAGGCTGTTTACCGCACCACCCTGGGTGAAATCCAGGTAGGCATGCCCTTCGCTGTCCCACAACCACGAACCCTGACCACGCACGAACATCTGCGGCGCACGTTCGGTGCTCGGCATCAGGCGCTCGCGGGACAACTGCGGCGCATCCGCCACGGTCACCGGCGCACGCTTGGGCTCGGCGACAGCGGCGGCTGCCGACCGGCGCAGGTTGAACAGGTTCATCAGGGCTCCAACCAATCACGGTAAAGGGCGGCTATGTGCGGTCTGAATGCCGGCACTTGATATTTAGCCTTGCCTATCAAAAGTGTTTTTCATCTGGGGTAACAATCAGCTCAATGACCGCTGTAACCCACTGGAATACGGCGATAGACTAGGCTTCGCGAAGGTTTTCGACCATTTCGTTTTTCCAGCATTTTCGATAAGTGTTACTTATGGATTTCCGCCAACTGCGTTATTTCGTCGCGGTGTACGAAGAAGGCCACGTAGGCCGCGCCGCCGAGCGTCTGTCACTGTCCCAGCCAGCGCTTTCCCAACAGATACGCCAACTGGAACACAGCCTCGACCTGAACCTGTTCGAGCGCAGCAACAAGCGCCTGCTGCCGACCTTGGCCGCACACACGCTGTACAACCATGCCCTGCCGTTGCTCGATGGCTTGCAACGGGCCCATGAGGCCATGCGCAACTTCAAGGGCCAGTCCCTGCGCACCTTGGCCATCGGCGTGCTGCAGACCGTGCGGCCAAGCCTGGTGCCGCAGCTGCTCGAACGCTTGCGCAAGGCACAGCCGCACCTTGTGGTGCAGATCTACGAGCTGTCGGGGCTGGAAATCGAACGGCGTTTGCTCAATGGCAGCCTGGACATCGGCATCAGCTACCTGCCGCCGCGCCAACCTGGGCTGCATGGCCTGCTGCTGTACGAAGATGAACTGCAACTTGTCATCCCCGATACCCACCCCTTGAAGGATTTCAAGAAGGTGTCGATCCGTCAGGCAGCCGAGCTACCCATGCTGATGCTGGGCGAGGAGTTTCAGATTCGCCAGATCTGGCAGGCGCAGTTGGCCAGCCAGGGGCGTCGGCCGCAGGTGCAGGCAGAAATGAACAACATGGCCGGGATTCTCGACAGCCTGGCGCACACGGCGCTGGCCACCATCCTGCCTGGCCGGGCCAAGGACGCGGCCGAGGATGACCAGGGCCTGCTGTGGAAGCCATTGAGCGAGCCGCGGGTGCCGCTCAAGGTTGGCCTGGTGTTCCGCGATGCACAGCGCCAGCAGGCGTCGGTCGAGCTGCTGCGTACATTGCTGGAAGAAGAGACAGACGCGCGCCACCTGGGAGGCTCGCCACTGGATGTGCTCGGCTGAAAGGATGTGCTCGGCTGCAAAACACGCGCACAAAGAAAACCCCGCCGAAGCGGGGTTTCCCAGACTGTTTCCCTGTGACATCCGTATCGCCCCGCCATCCTGGCAGGAAGTCCTTCGTCGTCTTCCTTGATCTGTCCTTTGCGCTTCCTGCGCAACGTCCATGTGGTAAAGATTACCTGTGGATCCAATCTGAGAACAGTGGTGAAAAGTCACCGCGTTGTGTAGGAAAAGGCTTACAAAGAGGATTCAATGCTAGTCATACCGGGGATTGGGGGCGCTTCGCACCCCCAGCATCAACAGATCAGAACTGCTCAGCCTCCAGCAGATACAGCGCCTCGCTCCCCGCCTTGACCGAGGCCACCAATGACTGCACCCGCGGCAACAGACGCGCAAAGTAGAACCGCGCCGTCCCCAGTTTGCCGGAGTAGAAGGCTTCATCCCCCTCGCCAGCCTTGGCCGCCCGCGCCATCAACGCCCACATGTAGCCATAGGCGACGTAACCAAACGCCTGCAGGTACTCGACCGAAGCGGCGCCAATTTCATTGGGGTTACCCTTGGCCTGCTCCAGTACCCACTCGGTCAGCCCGTCCAGCTGGTCAAGGTAAGCACCCAAGGGTTTGGCAAACTCATCCAGTTCACTGTCGGCACCGGCGACAAACCGGCGTATCTCGTCGGAGAACAGCTTGTAGTACGCACCCCCACTGGCCACCACCTTGCGCCCCATCAGGTCGAGGGCCTGGATGCCGTTGGTGCCTTCGTAGATCTGCGTAATCCGCACATCACGCACCAATTGCTCCTGCCCCCACTCCCTGATGTAGCCATGCCCGCCGAACACCTGCTGGCCATGCACGGTGCACTCAAGGCCAAGGTCGGTGAGGAAGGCCTTGGCAACCGGGGTCAACAGCGCCACCAGTTCTTCACTGCGCTTGCGGGTGGTCGGGTCTTCGCTGTACTTGGCACTGTCGAGCTGCATCGCCACGTAGCTGGAGAAGGCGCGTCCGCCTTCGATCAAGGCCTTCATGGTCAACAGCATGCGCCGTACATCCGGGTGGACGATGATCGGGTCTGCGGCCTTGTCCTTGGCTTGCGGGCCGGTCGGGGCGCGGCTCTGCAGGCGGTCACGGGCATACTCCACGGCGTTCTGGTAGGAACGTTCGGCCGATGCCAGGCCTTGGATGCCTACGCCCAGGCGCTCATAGTTCATCATGGTGAACATGGCCGCCAAACCCTTGTTCGGCTCACCGACAATGTAACCGACCGCTTCGTCGAAGTTCATCACGCAGGTGGCTGATGCCTGGATACCCATCTTGTGTTCGATCGAGCCACAGGTGGCGGGGTTGCGTGCGCCCAGGCTGCCGTCCGGGTTGACCAGGAACTTGGGCACCAGGAACAACGAAATACCTTTGGGCCCGGCCGGGGCATCCGGCAACTTGGCCAGCACCAGGTGGATGATGTTCTCGGTCAGGTCATGCTCGCCACCGGTGATGAAGATCTTGGTGCCACTGACCTTGTAGCTGCCATCGGCCTGAGGCTCCGCCTTGGTGCGGATGATGCCGAGGTCGGTACCGGCATGGGGCTCGGTCAGGCACATGGAGCCCGCCCAGACGCCAGCGTACATGTTGGGCAGGTAGGCTGCCTTGAGTGCTTCACTGGCGTGGGCATTGATCGACAGGCAGGCGCCGGCAGTCAGCATCGGGTACAGGCCGAAGGCCAGGCTCGACGCGTTGACCATTTCCTCGACCTGGGCCGAGATGACCTTGGGCATACCCATGCCGCCGAACAGCGGGTCACCGCCCACACCCACCCAGCCGCCTTCGGCATAAGTGTTGTAAGCGTCGATGAAGCCAGCGGGCGTGCTCACCGCACCGTTGTCCCAGCGGCAGCCCTCTTCATCGGCGGCGCGGCTGAGCGGGGCGATGGTCCGCGCGGTGACCTTGCCGGCCTCCTCCAGCACAGCCAGGGCGGTTTCGGCATCGACCACGTCGGCCAGCGCGGGCAACTGTGCCCATTGCTCGGCCACGTTGAAGACTTCATTCAGAACGAAGCGCATGTCGCGCAGGGGCGCTTTATAGTCGGCCATGACAACCTCTCGCTAGTAGGGTCGGGGCGGTCTCGGAGAACCGCGACACTGGGTTGCTGGCAGTGTAACCGAACAACTTTTACGAGACATAGGGTCATCAGTTGACCGCATGGTCTAATCTGGTCATGCCATTCGCACCGCTCCACGTTGCGATTGTTGCCCATGCACCATGACACAATTGCGCCCCGCCTCTTTGGCGCTATACAGCGCCTGATCGGCAGACTTGAGCACGGCCTCCGGGTTGCGGTGATCGGCCTGGCGCTCGGCAACGCCAATGCTGATGGTTACCGAAACCGTACCGGCGCCGCTGCCACCGCGGCGCTGTCGCCCTGCCGAATCGTCCTGCGGGCGGCTGTTCGGGTCACGCAGTTGCATGGCGTAGTTGGCAATCATCTCGCGCACGGCTTGCACGTGCGGCACACATTCTTCTGCCGTCTTGCCCGCGAAGACCAGTGCAAATTCTTCGCCGCCATAGCGATAGGCCCGACCGCCGCCGGTGATCTTGGACAACCGGCTGGCCACCAGCCGTAGCACCTGGTCGCCGACATCGTGGCCGTGGGTATCGTTGAATTTCTTGAAGTGGTCGACGTCGGTCATGGCGATCACATAGTTGCGCCCTAGCCGTTGCATGCGCTCGTTCAAGGCGCGGCGCCCCGGCAGGCCGGTAAGCTCATCACGAAAGGCCATCTGATAAGCCTCGTGCGCGACGGCAGCGGCGATCATCAACATCACCTGGCTGCACATGATGTTCAGGGTGAAGGGCAGGATGAACGTTTGCGGCAGCATCCAGAAGACGCCGATCAGGCCAATCACCTGCGCCGCGTGCAAGGGCCTGGGCTCGCGCAGGTACTGCACCACCAGCAGGATGAACACCGCGAGGAACAACGGGTAGGCCATCTGGATCAGGCTCATCCACTGGCCATGCAAGGACGGCCAGCGGATCTCCGCCAGCCACGTCAGCAGCGTATCGGGGTAGCTTTGCTCGAGGGCCACAGCGACGCTGGCAACGGCAAACAGCACCGCGAAGCGCGCGACCAGGTCCTGCAGCAGGTGGGTGCGCTCCTGCCAGGCGCCATACAGCGCAAACAGGGCTGGTAGCAGCAGGCACACCAGATGGAAGATCACCGCGGCATCCGCGCGCACGTGGCCGTTGTCGCGGTAGAAGTCGGTCTGAGTGTCGAGCAGATAGTAGGCGATGTACACCGTGACCATCAGAAACAGCTCGCGCTGGCGGCGATAAACGGCGCAGTAGGCACCGCCCAATAGCAGGACCAAGGTGGGCAGCACATTGAACAGCGACGTGAAAAAGACACTGAGGTCTCTTACGTAAGCCGCCGCAAGGCCTGCCAGCAACAGAAACAGCGAAGGCAGGAAGTGGCTTACGCGTACAGCATCAAGACGAAACAAGGGTAATCTCCAACCCGGCAGATCAATAGTGGCATTGTGCCCTTATTTCATCGGCAGCGCGCGTGAACAGTTGAATACCCGCTGGCAATGCCCTGACCCCGAAACGAAAAAACCCGCCTGCCGGTGAGGGCAGGCGGGTTTTTTCTACAGCTTATGGGTCAGTAAGACAGACCGAAGTGCTCTTCTTCCATCGCCATCAGGTTACCTGCACCCGACAGCATCGCCGCCACATGGGTACGGGTACGCGGCAGGATGCGCTGGAAGTAGAAGCGCGCGGTCTGCAGCTTGGCGGTGTAGAACGCCACTTCTTCAGTACCGGCAGCCAGCTTTTCGGCAGCCAGGCGGGCGATGTCAGCCCAGAAGTAGGCCAGGCAGGCATAACCGGAATACATCAGGTAATCGACCGAAGCGGCACCCACTTCTTCGCGATCTTTCATGGCGGCCATACCGACCTTCATGGTCAGCTCGCCCCATTCCTTGTTGATGGCCGCCAGCGGCTCGACGAACTCTTTGACCGCCTCGACGCCTTCTTGCGCCTGGCAGAACTTGTGCACGATCTTGGTAAAGCCCTTCAGCGCTTCACCTTGGGTCATCAGCACCTTGCGGCCGAGCAGGTCGAGGGCCTGGATGCCGGTAGTGCCTTCGTACAGCATGGAGATACGGCTGTCGCGCACGTTCTGTTCCATGCCCCACTCGGCGATGAAACCATGGCCGCCGTAGATCTGCACGCCGTGGTTGGCGGCCTCGAAACCGACTTCGGTCATGAAGGCCTTGGCGATCGGGGTCATGAAAGCCAGCAGCGCGTCAGCTTTCTTGCGCTCTTCTTCGTCCTGGCTGTACTTGACGATGTCGACCTGCTTGGCGGTGAAGTAGACCATGGCGCGGTTGCCTTCAGCGAAGGCTTTCATGGTCAGCAGCATGCGGCGCACGTCCGGGTGGACGATGATCGGGTCGGCCGCCTTTTCAGGGGCTTTAGGGCCGGTCAGCGAGCGCATCTGCAGGCGCTCACGGGCATACTTCAGGCCGCCCTGGAAGGCCACTTCGGCGTGGGCCAGGCCTTGCAGTGCGGTGCCCAGGCGAGCGGTGTTCATGAAGGTGAACATGCAGTTCAGGCCTTTGTTGGCCGGGCCGATCAGGTAGCCGGTTGCGCCGTCGAAGTTCATCACGCAGGTGGCGTTACCGTGGATGCCCATCTTGTGTTCGATCGAGCCACAGCTCACGGCGTTACGCTCGCCGGCAGCGCCTTCGGCGTTGGGCATGAACTTTGGCACGATGAACAGCGAGATGCCTTTGGTACCAGCCGGGGCATCGGGCAGGCGGGCCAACACGATATGGACGATGTTGTCGGCCATGTCGTGCTCGCCAGCGGAAATGAAGATCTTGGTGCCCGACACTTTGTACGAACCGTCAGCCTGAGGCTCGGCCTTGGTACGCAGCATGCCCAGGTCAGTGCCGCAGTGCGGCTCGGTCAGGCACATAGTGCCGGTCCACTCGCCGGAAACCAGCTTGGTCAGGTAGACCTCTTGCTGCTCAGGCGTGCCGTGCTCGGAAATGGTGTTCATGGCGCCATGGGACAGGCCTGGGTACATGCCCCACGACCAGTTCGACTCACCGACCATCTCGCTCAGGGCCAGGCCCAGCGATTCCGGCAGGCCTTGGCCGCCGTGGGCAACGTCATGCGCCAGGCTCGGCCAGCCACCCTCGACAAACTGCTCGTAAGCCGCCTTGAAGCCGGTCGGCGTCTTCACGCCCGACTCGCTCCAGGTGCAGCCTTCCTGGTCGCCAACGCGGTTCAGCGGGGCCAGTACCTGCTCACAGAATTTCGCGCCTTCTTCAAGGATCGCGTCGACCATGTCGGGCGTGGCGTCCTCGCAACCCGGCAGGCTCTGATAATGCGCTTCGTAGCCGAGCAGCTCGTCGCGAACGAAACGGATATCACGCAAGGGGGCTTTGTAATCAGGCATTGCGGTGAACCTCTGTGATGAGTTCGGGGGTGATCGGTACTACCGACAAGCTCTTGGCGGCTTTCGATCAAACAGTTGTTTGAAACTTACGTTTAGCACGCGCGGATGTCAAGGAGGGACGATGGTGCCATTTACGTCACGAAAAATGACGTTTCGGCCATTGCACGACGATCAGTGTCTGAAATGCACAGGCTGCGGGAGCGGCTTTTCCCGCGAACAGGGCCTCCCAGACGATAAAGGTGTCTGATCGGACGCATTCGCGGGTAAACCCGCTCCCACAGTGTTGAAAGGAGGTGTTTTACAGGGGACGCCAGAAATCAGGCGTAGGTGTCGATGATCCGACCGAGCATTTCGTCGGAAGCCTTGACGACTTTTGCGCCAAGCTCCACTTCATGCTTGCCCAGTGCCAGTTGCACGGTACTGGTCGCCATGTCCATTTGCTGGCTGCGATCGACCGCGCGCAGGCGTTCTGCCTGAAAGTCGCTGGACTGGCTGGTGGCAGTGCGCTCGGCACTGTTGTTGGCAATCTGGCTGGTGTTGGCAATCTGGCTGGCGGCTTGATCGACGCGGTTCTGGCCGGTCTGGATTGCGCTCAGGCCCGCGTAGTAGGCGGAGCTACCGGTGATTTCCATGTCAGGACTCCATTGACGCTGGATGACGAACAGGCCTAATTAAAGCAGGCGACGGCAGAAAAGGCCCGTTTAAATCGTTAATGGCCCAGTGCCAGTCGATAGACAGCGGCGGTTAATCGAGCAAATCCAGCTGCAAATGCTCCGCCACCATGTCGGCACTCGCCTGCTTCAACTTGGGCACCCGCCCCAGGCAAGGCGCGGGCAACCGCTCGGCGAGGCTGGCCAGGTTCTCTTCCAGGCGCGACGTGCGCGGTTCGATGATGTTCGCCACCCAGCCCGCCAATTGCAGCCCGTCGCGGGCGATCGCTTCGGCGCTGAGCAAGGCATGGCTGATACAGCCAAGGCGTACCCCCACCACCAGAATCACCGGCAGTTTCAGGGCGATGGCCAGGTCAGACAGGTTGGCCTGGCCCGACAACGGCACGCGCCAGCCACCGGCGCCTTCTATCAAGGTGAAGTCGGCGTTTTGCTGCAGCACGTTGCGCATCGCCGCCAGCAGCTCGGGCACGCCCAGCGTGACGCCAGCCTCACGGGCCGCGACATGGGGTGCGATCGCAGGCTCGAAGGCAAACGGGTTGACCTGTTCGTACGGCAACTTGATCGAGCTTTCATCGATCAGCGCCTGCGCATCGCTGTTGCGCAAACCCTTTGGGGTTACCGTGCAACCGGACGCCACCGGCTTGGCCCCCAAGGTGCTCATGCCTTGCAACCGCGCCGCATGCAGCAGCCCGGCGGCAATGGTGGTCTTGCCGACGTCGGTATCGGTACCGGCAATGAAATAGGCCTGGCTCATCTGACTCCCCTTACCCCTGTGGCTTGCGCAACACACCATAGACCACTTGATAAGTGGCTGGCAGCCCCTGGGGCTGGCGAAATGCCTCATATGCCTGCAACAAGCTTTGCATGCGCGCGCGGCCGGTCAGGCCCGAGGGGCGGCCCGGGTTGATGTTGTGGGCGCCAAGGGCCTTCAGTTCGTGGGTCAGGCTGCGTACATCCGGGTAGTGCAGCACATGCGCACGCTGCTGCAGCGTCACGTGCTGCAAGCCACTGCCTGCGCACAGGCGCTGGTAATCGTCGAAGCGGCGGAAGCGGTTGACGTGCACCAGGCCATCCACCGCCTGCCAACTGGCGCGCAGCTCGTCCAGGGTACCGACGCACAGGCTGCTGAACGCCAGCACACCGCCTGGGCGCAGCACCCGCCGCGCCTCATCCAGCACACTGGCGAACTGCCCGCACCACTGCACTGCAAGGCTGGAGAACACCAGGTCGACGCTGGCCTCACGCAGCGGCAGGCGCTCGGCATCGCCGACCACGTGGTACTGGGCACCGCCCTGCTCATGCCGGGCATGGCGCAGCATGCCTTCGGCGATATCCACCGCCACGCCACTGGCCTGCGCGAAGCGCTCGGCCAGCACCCGGCTGAAGTGCCCGGTGCCGCTGCCCAGGTCAAGCCAGCGCGACGGCGCCAGCCCTGCCGGCAACTGGCCCAGCAGGCTCATGCCAACGTCGCGCTGCAAGGCCGCGACGCTGTCGTAGCTGGCCGCCGCGCGGGAAAACGAGGCCGCCACCTGGCGCTTGTCCGGCAGCGCGCCGGGCAGAATCGGACGGGAAAGGTCAGTCATCGCCACTCTCATGCAGGAAACTCTTGATGCCCGCCGCCAGCTCCTGTGGGTACTCCAGCAGGAAGGCGTGGGAACTCTCTTCGACCAGGCCGACTTCCACGTCCGGCAACAGTTCGCTCAGGGCCTTGGCGGCCTCCGCAGGCACCAGCGCATCGCTACCGGCGAACAGGTGCAGTTGCGGCCCGGCGAAGTGTTGCAGGGCCGCGCGGGTATCCAGTTGCGCCAGCACCTGTAAGCCGGTGGCAAGGTACAGCGGGTCGGTGTCCGGCACCCCTACGCCAAGCTGACGCAGCAACGTACGCGGTTGCAGGGCACCGTCGCTGCACAAGCTGCGAAAGCGCTTGAGCGTCACCTGGGTGTGGCTGCGGCAACCGTCGAGGAAGGTGCCGAAGGTGTCGTCGGCCATGCCGTGGGGCCAGTCCGACCGCGCCACGAAGCTGGGGTTGCTGCCCAGGGTCAGCAGGCCGCAGCAGTGATCACCGCGCCTGCTTGCCAGCTCACTGGCCAACATGCCGCCGAGCGACCAGCCGCCCAGCCACGTATCAGTCGGCAGCTTGCGATCGAGGTGGTCGACCCAGGCCTGCACATCGGCTTCGGCCAGTTCCGGCAGGGGCATCAGCTCGACCTGCAGGCGTGCATCCTGAGCCCTGAGGCTGGCAGCCAGTGGCTCCAGCGCAGCGGTGCCCAGGCCCCAGCCGGGCAATAGAATCAGTCGATTTCGCATCGGCGCTCTCCAGTGGTGTTCTCCAGTTGTGGATAACACTCGGCCAATGCATTCAACAATAGCTGCACCTGCGCCTCACTGTGCGCGGCGCTCAGCGTCACCCGCAGGCGCGCGCTGCCGGCGGGCACGGTGGGTGGGCGGATCGCCGTCACCAGCAAGCCCCGCTCGCGCAACATCTGTGACAGGCGCAGGGCCTGGGCGCTGTCACCGATCATGATCGGCTGAATCGGTGTGGGGCTGTCCATCAGCTCAAGGCCGATCTGCTGGGCGCCCTGGCGGAACTGGCGGATCAACGCGGCCAGGTGCTCGCGGCGCCAGGTTTCGCGGCGCAACAGTTCCAGGCTTTTGAGCGTGGCACAGGCCAGCGCCGGGGGCTGGCTGGTGGTGTAGATGTAAGGCCGGGCGAACTGCACCAGCGCCTCGATCAACGCTTCGCTACCGGCAACAAAAGCGCCGGCCGTGCCGCAGGCTTTGCCCAGGGTGCCGATCAGCACGGGTACATCATCCACACCCAAACCAAAGTGCTCGACGATACCGCCACCCTGGGCCCCCAAGGTCCCCAGGCCATGGGCATCATCGACCATCAGCCAGGCGCCGCGGGCGCGGGCGGCCTTGGCCAGGGCCGGCAAATCGGCAAGGTCGCCATCCATGCTGAACACCCCGTCGGTCACCACCAGGGTATTGCCCACGGCCTTGTCCAGGCGGCTGGCCAGGCTGGCCGGGTCGTTGTGCAGGTAGCGGTTGAAACGGGCACCACTGAGCAGCCCGCCATCCAACAGCGAGGCGTGGTTGAGGCGGTCCTGCAGCACCGTGTCGCCCTGCCCCACCAGCGCAGTGATGGCGCCCAGGTTGGCCATGTAGCCGGTGGAGAACAGCAACGCGCGCGGACGCCCGGTCAGCTCTGCCAACGCCTCTTCGACCTGGTGGTGCGGCGTGCTGTGGCCAATCACCAGGTGCGACGCGCCGCCACCGACACCCCAGCGTTCGGCGCCGGCCTGCCAGGCGGCGATCACCTCCGGGTGATTGGCAAGACCCAGGTAATCATTGCTGCAAAACGCCAACAGCGGCTGGCCATCGACCACCACTTCAGGCCCCTGCGGGCTCTCCAGCAGTGGCCGCTGCCGATACAGGTCTGCAGCGCGCCGTTCGGCCAGGCGCGCTGCCAGGTCAAAGGCCATCTCAGGCCGTTGCTGCGTTGTAGAACATCTCGCTGCTGCGCTGTTCGACCAGCGCCTGCTCGATGGCTGCCTGGTGCACTTCATCGGCGTGCTCTTCGCGGGCCTCAGGCTTGATACCCAGGCGGGCGAACAGCTGCATGTCCTTGTCAGCCTGCGGGTTGGCGGTGGTCAGCAGTTTCTCGCCATAGAAGATCGAGTTGGCGCCCGCCATGAAGGCCAGGGCCTGCATCTGCTCGTTCATCTGCTCACGGCCGGCAGACAGGCGCACATGCGACTTGGGCATCAGCAGGCGGGCCACCGCCAGCATGCGGATGAAGTCGAACGGGTCGACATCTTCTTCTTCGGCCAGCGGCGTGCCCGCCACCTTGACCAGCATGTTGATCGGCACCGACTCCGGGTGCTCGGGCAGGTTGGCCAGCTGGATCAGCAGGCCGGCGCGGTCATCCAGCGACTCGCCCATGCCGAGGATGCCGCCAGAGCAGATCTTCATCCCGGCATCACGCACATAGGCCAGGGTTTGCAGGCGTTCGCTGTAGGTGCGGGTGGTGATGATGCTGCCGTAGAACTCGGGCGAGGTGTCGAGGTTGTGGTTGTAATAGTCGAGGCCGGCCTGGGCCAGCGCCTGGGTCTGATCCTGATCGAGCTTGCCGAGGGTCATGCAGGTTTCCAGGCCCATGGCCTTGACCCCTTTGACCATCTCCAGCACGTAGGGCATGTCCTTGGCCGACGGGTGCTTCCACGCCGCGCCCATGCAGAAGCGGGTCGAGCCAATGGCTTTGGCGCGGGCGGCTTCTTCCAGCACCTTCTGCACTTCCATCAGCTTCTGTTTTTCCAGCCCGGTGTTGTAGTGGCCGGACTGCGGACAATATTTGCAATCTTCCGGGCAGGCGCCGGTCTTGATCGACAGCAGGGTCGAGACCTGCACGCGGTTTGCGTCGAAATGCGCGCGGTGCACGGTTTGCGCCTGGAACAGCAGGTCGTTGAATGGTTGCTGGAACAGCGCCTTGACCTCGGCCAGGGTCCAGTCGTGACGTGTTGTTGCAGTTGTGCTGGCGCTCATCGGCGTTTCCTTGTTTAGGCTGTAACTGGCGCCGGGACAGGAATGCCCGCCAGCGCATCACGGATAGCTCGCATAGTCATGGAAGGCCTATGAACTGTCAACCCAACCTGAAAACACTGGTTTACAAGTGTATAAATATTAACCATTACTGTCTGCTCTGCGACGCCCTTGCCGAACAGGCGTACCCACTGTGTGTCGCCTGCGAACAGGCGTTGCCTTGGTTGCAGGACTACTGCCTGCGCTGCGCCCTGCCTTTGCCCATGGCCAACCTGACCTGCGGCCAGTGCAGCCGCCGGGCGCCGGCGTTCGACCAGGTCATCGCGCTGTGGCATTACGGGTTCCCGGTAGACACGCTGATCAGCCGCTTCAAGCACAAACGCCAGTGGCCGCTGGGGCGGTTGATGGCCGAATTGCTCGGCCAGGGCCTGCAACATCGCTATGCAGAAGGCCTGGCGCAACCTGACCTGCTGTTGCCTGTGCCCTTGGCCAAGCGTCGACTGCGTGAGCGCGGCTTCAACCAGGCCGGCATGCTGGCGCGCTGGTTGGCGTCGCAGTTGGGCATCGATTGCGACGAGAGGCTGCTGCTGCGTACACGCGAAACACAGGCGCAGCAGCACCTGGATGCCAAGGCCAGGCGCCGCAACCTGCGCCAGGCCTTCTGCCTCACCGGGCACAAGGCACTGGCGGGCAGGCATGTAGCGGTGGTCGATGACGTGCTGACTACCGGCACCACCGCCCAGTCGATTGCCCAGGTGTTAACCAAGGCCGGGGCACGCCGGGTCGATGTGTATTGCCTGGCACGCACCCCCAAGCCCGTGTAGGAGCGGCCTTGCGTCGCGAAAGGGCTGCGCAGCGGCCCCCGGATTTCAGCGTCGCTGCTAATCCCGGATTTCAGCGTCGCTGCTAATCCCGGACTCCAGCGTCGCCGCTAATCCCGGATTCCAGCGTCGCCGCTAAAATCGATGGGGGCTGCTGCGCAGCCCTTTCGCGACGCAAGGCCGCTCCTACACCAATCAGGGCCATGCAACCAATCAGGGCCATGCTATAAAGCAACGACCTTGCATCGACGACTGATTACCCTCCCCATGTCCCTACCCGCCCTGCTCACCCAGCACATCGCCCGCCGCCCGCAACGCATCGCCCTGCTCCAGCACATCGCCGAACAAGGCTCGATCACACGCGCCGCCAAGGCCGCAGGCGTCAGCTACAAAGCCGCCTGGGACGCCATCGACGAGCTCAACAACCTGGCCAGCCAGCCCCTGGTCGAGCGCAGCACCGGCGGGCGTGGCGGCGGCGGCGCACGCCTGTCGGTCGAAGGCGAACGCGTGCTGCGTCTTTATCAACGCCTGCAGGCCCTGCAGGCACAAATCCTGGAAGCGGCCGAAGAGTCCAGCGACCTCGACCTGCTCGGGCGCCTGATGCTGCGCACCAGTGCGCGCAATCAGCTGCAGGGCAAGGTCAGCGGCCTACGCCGTGAAGGCCGGCATGACTGCGTAAGCCTGGCGCTGGGCGGTGGCCTGGAGATCGAGGCGCTGATTACCCACGACAGCACCGCGCGCCTGGAGTTGACCCTGGGGACAATGGTGGTGGCGTTGCTCAAGGCCGGTTGGGTGCAACTGCTGGGGGATGGCGATGACGCCGACGCGGGCAGCAACTGCCTCAAGGCAACGGTGGAACACGTGCTGGCGGACGCTGACGGGCCCAGCGAAGTACGGCTGGCGCTGGGCAATGGGCAGACATTGTGCGCGTTCGCCGAAAAGGCGTGGTTGACGCGCAATCGGATTCAAACGGGCAGCCAGGTACGGGCACAGTTCCATCCTTCTTATGTGCTGCTGGGGGTGCCGGTGTAGCTTGGCCGCACCGTTTGGCAAGGTGGAATGCGTTACCATGGCTGCACGCCGCCTATCCCCGGAGCCACCATGTCACACCCCTTCGTCACCCTCACCCCCGACTTGGTCCTGGACGCCGTGGAAAGCATCGGCTTCCTCAGCGATGCCCGGATCCTGGCGCTGAACAGCTACGAAAACCGCGTCTACCAGGTAGGCATCGAAGACTCACAACCGCTGATCGCCAAGTTTTACCGACCTGGCCGCTGGAGCGATGCGGCGATCCTTGAAGAACACCGCTTCACTGCCGAGCTTGCCGACTGTGAAGTGCCCGTGGTCGCGCCTCTGCAGCACGACGGCCGCACATTGTTCGAGCACCAGGGTTTTCGCTTCACACTGTTCCCCCGCCGTGGCGGCCATGCACCAGAACCCGGCAACCTCGACCAGCTCTATCGCCTCGGCCAGTTGCTCGGCCGCCTGCACGCCGTTGCCGCGACACGGCCGTTCGAGCATCGCGAAGCGTTGGCTGTGGACAACTTCGGCCACGCCTCCCTGCAAACCCTGCTGGAAGGCAACTTCGTCCCGCGCGAATTGCTGCCCGCCTTCGAGTCCGTGGCCCGCGACCTGCTGAAACGGGTCGAGGATATCTACGCCCGCACCCCACACAAGGTGATGCGCCTGCACGGCGACTTGCACCCGGGCAACCTGATGCATCGCGACGAGGTGTATCACGTGGTCGACCTCGACGACTGCCGCATGGGCCCGGCGGTGCAGGACCTGTGGATGATGCTCGCTGGCAGCCGCGAAGAACGCCTCGGCCAACTGGCAGAGCTGATCGACGGCTACAACGAGTTCCACGACTTCGACCCACGCGAGCTGCCCCTGATCGAGCCGCTGCGCGCCTTGCGCCAACTGCACCACAGCGCGTGGCTGGCGCGGCGCTGGGACGACCCGGCATTCCCGCGAAGCTTCCCGTGGTTCGGCCAGCCGCGCTACTGGGGCGACCAGATTCTCGCGCTGCGCGAGCAGATGGCAGCCCTCGATGAACAACCGCTGAAATTGTTCTAGAAGTGCGCTGACCTCTGTCTACAATAGGCGTCGCTTTATTTAGCTACCTAAGCAAGGATTCTGCATGCACGCCGCAAACCCGCAACGCGGGTACATCCTGGGCCTTAGTGCCTACATCATCTGGGGCCTGTTCCCTCTCTACTTCAAAGCGATCCAGAGCGTGCCGGCGGTGGAGATCATCGTCCACCGGGTGCTCTGGTCGGCCTTGTTTGGCTCGCTGCTGTTGCTGGTATGGAAGCACCCCGGCTGGTGGCGCGAACTGCGCGACAACCCGCGCCGGCTGGCCATCCTGGCGCTGAGCGGCGCGCTGATCGCTGGCAACTGGCTGACCTACGTATGGTCGGTGAACAATGGCCGCATGCTCGAAGCCAGCCTTGGCTACTACATAAACCCGCTGATCAACGTGCTGCTGGGCATGCTCATCCTGGGCGAGCGCCTGCGCCGCCTGCAATGGCTGGCAGTGGCCATGGCGGCGGTGGGCGTGGCCCAGCAGGTATGGCAGGTCGGCAGCCTGCCCTGGGTCTCGCTGGTACTGGCGCTGACCTTCGGCTTCTATGGGCTGATCCGCAAACAGGCGCCCGTGGCAGCGTTGCCGGGCCTGGTGGTGGAAACCTGGATGCTGGTGCCCCTGGCCCTCGGCTGGCTGTTGCTGCACCCCGCCGCGATGAGCGCGCAGGGCGCGTTCTACACCAGCAGCGAAGCGTTGTGGTTGATGGCGGCAGGGCCGGTAACGCTGGTGCCGCTGGTGTGCTTCAACGCTGCCGCACGCCATCTGCCGTATACCACGCTGGGCTTCCTGCAGTACCTCGCCCCGACCCTGGTGCTGCTGCAGGCGGTGCTGCTGTTTGACGAGCATTTGTCGTCGAGCACCCTGGTGGCGTTCGTGTTCATCTGGGCGGGTTTGGCGATATACAGCGTCGATGCCTGGCTGAATTTGCGCAAGCGCGCCTGATCAAAAAACGATCAAAACTCTGCAGGGCACGTGGGTCGTGGCCTGCAGAGACATCTCCAGAGGTTATCCACACCCTCGTCCCCGTGCTTTGTGCACAAGCTGCTGAATTCTGGGTGTTTTTTGAACAAACCTTTGCAGGCCTTGATGCGCGTGGGATGGAGACGTGCGCCCCCAGGTTATCCACAGGGCCGTACCTGTAAAACGGGGGATAACCCTGAGGCCGCAAAGCGAGCCCCAGCCATCGCGGATCACTCTTCCGCCCGCAGCTCCAACTCCACCATCAAATCATCCGCCAGGCTCTCCAACCGCTGCTGCAGTTCGTCCAGCGACAAGGTCAACGGCAGCGCCAACAATGCATTGGCATGAAACAACGGCTCACTGCTCATCGGTGCAGGCCGCACTTCAGTGGTAAAGCGCTCCAGGTTCACCCCAAGCTCGGCCAGCAGCCGGGTGATATCGCGCACGATCCCGGGCCGGTCATTACCCACCAGCTCCATGGCGATAGGCTTCCAGGTGCACGACGGCTCGATGCCGCTCTCGGCAATCAATACACGAATATCGTAGCGGGCCAGGGCCTGCAGCGACGCGACCAGTTCTGCATAATTTTCCGCCGGCACCGCCACCCGCAGGATGCCGGCGAACTGCCCGGCCATGCGCGACATGCGGCTTTCCAGCCAGTTACCGCTGTGGTCGGCGATGCATTGGGCAATGCGTTCGACCTGGCCGGCCTTGTCAGGGGCAATCACAGTGAGTACAAGATGATCCACAAGCCCTTCCTCTGTGTCAAACCGCGCTGGGCGGCGATAAACCGGGGGATCGATTGAGTATAGGCAAGGCGCGGCAACCTGCCGCAGGGCAATCGACATGACTAATCGTGTACTGTTTCAAGATTTATCTGGAACAATCCACCTGTTTTTTGCGAACATACCAATTCCCAGCGTGACCATACGCGACCAACGGGTCGCACAACGACGCTTTTAGTCTGATTTTGCCCCGCCTACTGCTTCATGTAGTATCCCGTGGCGCGGACTACAAAACGTCGTTTGGATGTCTGCCAAGGCGCCTGTGAAAATACGCACACTGCCCGCCAGCCCGTCTGGCAGGCCGCACCCAGCCGCCCTCGGGTTCATCCGACCTGGGCACGCACTGGTGCCGTGTTTAGAGAAGCGCTACAGGCTTAATACAGAAGAGCGAAATAGCTGAGCAGAGTGAGGCAAGCAATGACTGGATACGTTCAAGTCGGTGGCCTTCAGGTCGCCAAGGTCCTGTACGACTTCGTGAACAACGAAGCCATCCCCGGGACCGGCATCGTCGCCGAGCAGTTCTGGGCAGGTGCAGAGAAGATCATCAATGACCTCGCTCCAAAGAACAAAGCCCTGCTCGCCAAGCGCGACGAGCTGCAAGCCAAGATCGACGCCTGGCACCAGGCACGCAAAGGCCAGGCCCATGACGCCGTAGCCTACAAAAGCTTCCTCCAGGAAATCGGCTATCTGCTGCCACAAGCCGACGATTTCCAGGCCACCACGCAGAACGTGGACGAAGAAATCGCCCGCATGGCCGGCCCACAGCTGGTAGTGCCGGTGATGAACGCCCGCTTCGCCCTGAACGCCGCCAACGCCCGTTGGGGTTCGCTGTACGACGCCCTGTATGGCACCGATGCCATCAGCGATGAAGGCGGCGCCGAGAAAGGCCAGGGCTACAACAAAGCCCGGGGCGACAAGGTTATTGCCTTTGCCCGCGCCTTCCTCGACGAAGCCGCGCCACTGGCTGCAGGCTCGCATGTCGACTCCACGGCCTACAGCATCAAAGCCGGCAAGCTGGTCGTCGCCCTCAAGGGCGGCAGCAACAGCGGCCTGCGTGACGATGCCCAACTGATCGGCTACGTCGGCGATGCCGCCGCGCCGACCTCCGTGCTGCTCAAGCACAACGGCCTGCACTTCGAAATCCAGGTCGATGCCAGCACCCCGGTTGGCAGCACCGATGCCGCCGGTGTCAAAGACATCCTGATGGAATCGGCACTGACCACCATCATGGACTGCGAAGACTCGGTCGCGGCCGTGGACGCCGATGACAAAGTCATCGTCTACCGCAACTGGCTGGGCCTGATGAAAGGCGACCTGGCCGAAAGCGTGAACAAGGGTGGCAAGACCTTCACCCGCACCATGAACCCAGACCGCGAATACGCCGCGCCAAACGGTGGCACGGTCACCCTGCACGGCCGTTCGCTGCTGTTCGTGCGCAACGTTGGCCACCTGATGACCAACCCGGCGATCCTCGACGCCCAGGGCAATGAAATCCCCGAAGGTATCCAGGACGGTCTGTTCACCAACCTGATCGCCCTGCACAACCTCAACGGCAACACCAGCCGCAAGAACACCCGTACCGGCAGCGTCTACATCGTCAAGCCGAAGATGCACGGCCCGGAAGAAGTGGCCTTCGCCGCTGAAATCTTCAGCCAGGTCGAAGACCTGCTGGGCATGCCGCGCAACACCGTCAAGGTCGGCATCATGGACGAGGAGCGCCGTACCACGGTCAACCTCAAATCCTGCATCAAGGCCGCTGCCGAGCGCGTGGCGTTCATCAACACCGGCTTCCTCGACCGCACCGGTGACGAAATTCACACCTCCATGGAAGCCGGCGCCGTCGTGCGCAAGGGCGCCATGAAGAACGAGAAGTGGATCGGCGCCTACGAGAACAACAACGTCGACGTCGGCCTGGCCACCGGCCTGCAAGGCCGTGCGCAGATCGGCAAAGGCATGTGGGCCATGCCCGACCTGATGGCTGCCATGCTCGAGCAGAAGATCGCCCACCCGCTGGCCGGTGCCAACACCGCCTGGGTACCTTCGCCGACCGCCGCTACCCTGCATGCCCTGCACTACCACAAGGTCGATGTGCAGGCGCGTCAGCGCGAGCTCGCTACGCGCACCCCGGCTTCGGTCGACGACATCCTGGCCATCCCGCTGGCCGCCGACACCAACTGGTCGGCCGAGGAGATCCGCAACGAGCTGGACAACAACGCCCAGGGCATCCTTGGCTACGTGGTTCGCTGGATCGATCAGGGCGTGGGTTGTTCGAAGGTGCCGGACATCAACAACGTCGGCCTGATGGAAGACCGCGCCACCCTGCGCATCTCGGCCCAGCTGCTGGCCAACTGGCTGCGCCACGGCGTGGTCAACGAGGCGCAGGTGCTGGAAAGCCTCAAGCGCATGGCGGTGGTGGTCGACCAGCAGAACGCTGGCGACCCCCTGTACCAACCGATGGCGCCGAGCTTCGACGACAACGTCGCGTTCCAGGCGGCCGTGGAGCTGGTGATCGAAGGTGGCAAGCAGCCGAACGGTTATACCGAGCCGGTACTGCACCGTCGCCGTCGCGAGTTCAAGGCGCGTAACGGGTTGTAAGTAACATCTGCGTACGGGGGCCGCTTTGCGGCCCCTCTACCCATCACCCAATCTTCAGTTCTTTCTTCACCAGCTCCAGCAGTTTGCCCAGGTCCACCGGCTTGAGCAAAAAGTCGACCACCCCCAGGTGCATCACGTCTACCGCCTCTTTCACATCGGTGTCGCCCGACACCACGATGATCGACAACGCCGCCCGCTCCGACTTACGAATATACCGGATCAGATCCAGGCCATCCTTGGGCTCCATGCGCAGGTCAGTGATCACCAAGGCGATCCTCGGCTCGTAATGCAGCTTGAACATCGCCTCCTGGACCCCGTCGGCCGTCATGCAGTCGATGCCTCTGCTTTTCAGGTACAGGCTCAAGGCCTCGCTGTTCACTCGGTTGTCATCCACCACCAGAACCACAGGCTTGGGCGCAATAGGCGCCACCAGCCGGGCCAGTGCCTCGCGTTCGGCGTCACTCAGGATGTCGTCATGCTCAACCATGGTCGTCTCGTCAAAAAGTCTTGCTCACCGGTAAGACCGCGCTTTGCGATATTGATCACACGCCGCCCATAGACTTACGTCCAATGGGCACCACACCTCAGCCAGCCGACCATGGGGACCGAGAACAACAAGGCCGGCACCTATATATAGATATATATAGTTCGGCGTAGCGATACGGTCAGTGTCATGAGTAAAAAGGACGCCTACAGCCAGGCGGGCAGGACGGCTGTGCTGCAGAACATACAAGGTACGTTGCAGTTTCTGCAGCGCTTCCCACCCTTCAACCAGATGGAGCACAGCCATCTGGCGTATCTGGTCGAGCAGTGCCAGCTGCGTTTCTATGCCAGTGGCGAAAGCATCGTCAAACCCGCCGACGGCCCGGTCGAGCACTTCTACATCGTCAAACAAGGGCGCGTGGTCGGCGAACGCCAGCACCTGGTCAAACCCGGTGTGGAGACCACCTTCGAGATCACCAGCGGCGAGTGCTTCCCCCTGGCCGCCCTGCTTGGCGAGCGCGCCACCCGCACCGAGCACCTGGCCGGTGAGGACACCTTCTGCCTGCAACTGAACAAGGCCGCTTTCATCCGCGTGTTCTCCCTGTCGGAAGCCTTTCGCGACTTTGCCCTGCGCGGGGTCAGCAGCCTGCTCGACCAGGTCAACCAGCAGGTGCGCCAACGCGCCGTGGAAACCCTCGGCACCCAGTACTCGCTGAACACCCCCCTGGGCGAGCTGGCCATGCGTCACCCGGTGGTGTGCAACCCCGACACGCCGCTGCGCGACGCCGTGCGGCTGATGCACGAGCAGCAGGTCGGCAGCATTGTCGTGGTCGACCCCCAGCGCTACCCGATCGGCATCTTCACCCTGCGCGACCTGCGCCAGGTGGTGGCGGGCGCGGATGCCGACCTGGGCGCGCCCATCGACCGGCACATGACCGCCAGGCCGTTCTACCTCAGCCCGCAGGCCAGTGCTTTCGATGCCGCCATGGCCATGACCGAGCGGCATATCGCGCATGTCTGCCTGGTGGACAACCAGCGCCTGTGCGGGGTGGTTTCCGAGCGTGACCTGTTCTCCCTGCAACGTGTCGACCTGGTGCACCTGGCGCGTACCATCCGCCATGCCCCGCGTCTGGACACCCTGGTGTCGCTGCGCGGTGAGATCAGCCAGCTGGTCGAGCGCATGCTCGCCCATGGCGCCTCGTCGACGCAGATCACCCAGATCATCACCTTGCTCAACGACCACACGGTCTGCCGGGTGATCGAACTGGCCATAGCCGAACGCGGCGACCCAGCGGTGCCGTTCAGCTGGCTGTGCTTCGGCAGTGAGGGGCGGCGCGAGCAGACCCTGCACACCGACCAGGACAACGGCATTCTGTTCGAGGCCCGCGACAGCGCCGAAGCCGACGCGATCCGTGCCCGCCTGCTGCCCCTGGCGCAGTACATCAACCAGTGCCTGGCACAGTGCGGCTTTACCCTGTGCAAAGGCAATGTCATGGCCGGCAACCCCGCGCTGTGCCTGTCACGCGGGGAATGGGCGCGGCGCTTCGCAGGATTCATCCGCGAGGCAAGCCCCGAAAACCTGCTGGGTTCGAGCATCTATTTCGACCTGCGCGTGGTCTGGGGTGACGAGCAAGGCTGTGAACAACTGCGCCAGAGCCTGCTGGCCCAGGTCGCCGACAACCGCATTTTCCAGCGCATGATGGCCGACAACGCCCTGCGCCAACGCCCACCGGTGGGGCGCCTGCGCGAATTCGTGCTGACCCGCCAGGGCAACGACAAGGCCGCCACCCTCGACCTCAAGGTGCAGGGCCTGACGCCCTTCGTCGATGGTGCGCGCCTGCTGGCCCTGGCCAACGGCATCGGCGCCTGCAACACCCTCGAACGCCTGCGCCAGCTGGTGCAGAAGGGCATCATCGAACCACTCGACGGTGCGGCTTACGAAGAGGCCTACCACTTCATCCAGCAGACCCGCATGCAGCAGCACCAGCGCCAGACCCGCGATAACCTGCCCTACTCCAACCGCGTCGACCCCGACAGCCTCAACCACCTGGACCGACGCATCCTGCGTGAGTCGCTGCGCCAGGCCCAGCGCCTGCAAAGCAGCCTGGCCTTGCGGTACCAGCTATGAGCCTGTTCGCCTGGCTGCGCCCCAACCTGCCCACGCTGGACGACACCGCGCGCCAACGCCTGGCGCAGTTGCCCAAGCCGGCTGCGCTGGGGGTGTGCACGTTGCGCGAACAGCGCTGGGTGGTGCTGGACCTGGAAACCAGTGGCCTCAACCCCAACCGCGACCAGGTCCTGTCGATCGGTGCCGTGGCCATCGAGGACGGTGCCATCGACTTTGCCCAGCAGTTCGAACGCACTCTGTACCGCCCCTCCCAGAAGACCAACGCCAGTGTGCTGATTCACGGGCTAGGGCCCAGTGCCCTGGCCGCGGGTTGCGACCCGGCCGAGGCGTTGATCGACCTGCTCGACTTCATTGGCGACAGCCCGGTGTTGGCGTTCCATGCGCCTTTCGATCAGCGCATGCTGGCGCGGGCGCTGAAGGAAAGCCTGGGCTATCGCCTGCAGGTGCCGTTCCTGGATGTGGCTGAACTGGCGCCGATGCTCAACCCCGACACGGTACTGCGCGAAGCCGGGCTGGATGACTGGGTCGCCCGCTTTGGCCTGCAGGTTGAAGAGCGCCACCATGCCAGCGCCGATGCCCAGGTCACTGCCGAGCTGGCGTTGATCCTGTTCAGCCAGGCTCGCCGCCAGCAGCTCGACAGCCCGTTGCAACTTGAGCAGCGGTTGCGCGGGTGGCGGCGGCGTGCGGCACAGAGTCACGGTTTGTAGGGCTTGAGTGTTGTTGCGCCGGTGAGATCGAGCGCCGCCCGCGCGGCGCTTCGCGGGGCAAGCCCGCTCCCACATCTATTTCGGGCCAGTGAGGCCAGTACCTTAGGGGCGTGACCGCCTTGTTGGTCCGATTCGATATCGAGGCGGGCGCCAAGGGGCCGCGCGCCAATGCCTCAGGAATAACTGGCCCGAAACAGATGTGGGAGCGGGCTTGCCCCGCGCTGCGCCGCGCGGGCGGCGCTCGATCTGATAGGCGCTGAATCATCCAGACCATGCGCCTGGAAGCCCCGCATAGTGGCAATCCGATAAGCGTCCATTGCGCCGCGCCCCCCGCCTCTGCAACAATCGCGAATAATTATCGTTAGTTAATGCATTCGTTCCGGGGGGACGCTGCTTGTCTTCTGCACACAGCCCACACGCCGAGCTGGTCGGTGCGCTTTACCGCGATCACCGCAGTTGGCTGCTCGCCTGGCTGCAACGCAGCACGGCCTGCCGCCAACGTGCCGAAGACCTGAGCCAGGACACCTTCGTGCGCCTGCTCGGCCGCGAGCAACTGGACACGCCCCGCGAGCCGCGCGCCTTTCTGGCCGCCGTGGCCAAGGGGCTGCTGTTCGACCACTTCCGCCGCGCCGTACTGGAGCAGGCCTACCTGGCCGAACTCGCCCACCTGCCGGAAGCCGAACAGCCCTCTCCCGAAATCCAGCACCTGATTCTCGAAGACCTCAAGGCCATCGACCGCCTGCTTGGCAAGCTGTCGAGCAAGGCCCGTGCGGCCTTCCTGCACAACCGCCTGGACGGCATGGGCCACGCCGAAATCGCCGAGCGCCTTGGTGTTTCGGTCTCGCGGGTACGCCAGTACATCGCCCAGGGCATGCGCCAGTGCTATGTGGCCTTGTACGGGGAGCCGACGTGAACGGTTCACCGGTCTCGTCGCGGGTGCTGGATGCAGCCATTGCCTGGAAGCTGAGCCTGGACCAGGGCAGCGGCACGCCAGATGAGCGCAGTGAGTTCATGCGCTGGCACGCTGCCAGCGAAGAGCATGCCCGCGCCTGGCGCCAGCTGGGTTGCCTTGACCAGCGCGTCAACGCCGCTGCCGGGCCCGCGCGCCAGGCGCTGCTGCAATCGCGTGCCGGCTTGCGCCGGCGCATCGGCAAGGTGGGCGGTGGCCTGGCGGGCATGTTCCTGCTGGGTTCGTTGCTGGCTTGGGTCGGCGCCCCGTCGCTGTCAGCGCACTACTGGCTGGCCGACCAACGCACCGCCACCGGCGAGCTGCGCACCCTGCGCCTGGAAGACGGCACCTTGCTGAGCCTGAACACCCACACAGCAGTGGACATCGACTACGCAGGCGCGCAACGGGTGATCGTGCTGCACCAGGGTGAAATCTCGGTCGAGACCGGCCACCAAGACCCACGCCCGTTGCTGGTACGCACCGACGACGGCCGCCTGCGCCCGCTGGGCACGCGCTTCCTGGTGCGCCGTGAGGCCAACGGAACACGCCTGGAGGTGCTGCAGGCCTCGGTCGCGGCCATGCCGCTGAACAGTGGGGACGAACAGGTATTGCGCGAAGGCCAGCAGGTGCTCATGGATGCCAACGGCCTCGGCCAGGTCGGCACGGTCGACGTCGGTGCCGATGCCTGGACCCGCGGCATGCTGGTGGTGGACAACGTACGCCTGGCTGACTTGGTCGCTGCCCTCGGCAAGTACCGCAGCGGCCACCTCGGGGTGGCAGACGAGGTCGCCGACCTGCGTGTTACCGGCAGCTTCCCGCTGACCGACATCGACCTGGCCCTGGCATCGCTGGTGCCGGCACTGCCGGTGAAGATAGAGCGGCATACCCCGTGGTGGGTAACGGTTCAGCCCCAGTAGTAGCGGCCTGTGGCCGCGCCTGCAAAAAATCTCGCTTTTTTCATGACACCCCCCTGTCACTTTTGAAATCTCGCTCGGCAAGGAAGCAGTAAGCACTTATCCGTCGAGGAGCCGCTGCATGTCCCGTACTGTCGATCGTATCCTGCGCCCCAGCCTGATGGCCCTGGCCATTGGCCTGGCTGCGCCGTTGGCCAGCCCTGCCCTGTTCGCCGCCGAGCAATCCGCCCTGCGCGCCTACGACCTGCCCAGCGCCCCCCTGGCCAGCACCCTCAACCAGATCGCCAGCCAATCGGGCATCGCCCTGGCCATCGACCCAGCACTGGTCAGCGGCCGCACTTCGGCGCCCGTCACCGGCCAGTACGACGGCATCGGCGCCCTGCAGGCCGCCCTGCGCGGCAGCGGGTTGCAGTTGCAGCAGAGCAGCGTCGGCAGCTACAGCCTGGTGGCCGTCCCGGATGGCACCCTGGCGCTGCCAGAAATCACCGTGAATGCCGCCAGCATCAGCGAAAGCGCGTGGGGCCCGGTAGAGGGCTACCTCGCCAAGCGCAGCGCCGCCGGCACCAAAACCGATACCGCACTGGTCGAAATACCCCGCTCCATTTCCGTCGCCACGCGCCAGCAAATGGCTGACCGCGGCGTGCACAGCCTGGATGATGCGGTGCGCTACATGCCCGGCATCGTCTCTGCCAGTTTCGGCAGCGACACCCGCTATGACTGGATGCGCGTGCGCGGCTTCGAGCCGACCCAGTTCCTCGATGGCCTGCCACTGCCACGTGGCGTATACGCCAACCCGAAAGCCGAAACCTGGAACCTGGACCGCCTCGCGCTGCTGCGCGGCCCAGCCTCCTCGCTCTATGGCCAGACCCCACCGGGTGGCCTGCTGGACATGGTCAGCCGCCGCCCACAGGCCGAAAGCAGCCACGAAATCGAAGTGCAGTACGGCAGCGACAATCACCGCCAGATCAACTTCGCCAGCACCGGCAAAATCGATGACCAAGGCCAGTTCCTGTACAGCGTCAGTGGCGTGATTCGCGATGGCGGCACGCAGATCGACCACATCGACGACAAGCGCTACAACATCGCCCCAAGCCTGACCTGGAACATCGACGAAGACACCTCGCTGACCCTTCTGACCCAGTTCACCCGCGACGATACCGGCGCCACCAGCCAGTTCCGGCCCATCCAGGGCACCAAGATCGACATGCCATTCGGCAAGATCTCGCACCACAAGAACCTGGGTGACCCGGACTACGAGTTCTACGACCGTACCTACTACGCGCTGGGCTATGCCTTCGAGCACCGCATCAACGATGTCTGGCAGTTCCGCCAGAACCTGCGCTACACCAAGACCGACCTGGCGTTCCAGACCATCACCCCCGGCAGCTACTACCAGCCCGGTGGCCCCGTGCAGGACGATGGCACCGTCAGCCGCATGTCCACCAACACCGATGAAGACATCAGCCAGTTCGCAGTGGACAACAACTTCCAGGCTGACTTCAGCACCGGGGACATCAGCCACACCCTGCTGATCGGCCTGGACCATCAGCGCGTCAACACCAACTACCTGTCGATCTTCGGCTTCAACGTGCCAGACAGCAACGTCATCAACCCGGTCTACGGGCTGCCGATCACACGCCCGGATCGCTCCACGGCGTTCTACGACTACAACCAGAAAACCCGCCAGACCGGCGTGTACGTCCAGGACCAGATGGCGCTGGGCAACTGGCGCCTGACCTTGGGCGGGCGTGAAGACTGGGTGCACACTGGCACCAAGTTCTTCAACCAGGGCGATGCCACCAGTACCGAGCGTGACAAGAAGTTCAGCGGCAACGCGGCAATCAGCTACGTGTTCGACTCTGGCTTCGTGCCGTACCTTTCCTATGCCGAGTCGTTCCAGCCGTCCAGCAATGCCAGTGTCTCGGCAACGGAGTCGTTCAAGCCGACCGAAGGCGAGCAGTGGGAACTGGGCATCAAATATCAGCCGCCGGGCTCCAGCACCCTGCTGTCGGCCGCCGTGTATGACCTGACGCAGAAAAACGTCTCTGTCACCAACAACGTCGGTGGCATTACCTTCACCAGCCAGACCGGTGAAGTGAAGGTGCGCGGGCTGGAGCTCGAAGCGGTTGCCGACGTTACCGAAAACCTGAAGGTGGTTGCCGCCTACACCCTGGCCAAATCCGAAGTGCAGGACGGCCTGTACAAAGGCAACCGCCTGCAGTTGATACCCAACCAGCAAGCCTCGCTGTGGGCCGACTACACCTGGCACACCGGCGTACTCGACGGCTTCGGCATCGGCGGTGGCGCGCGCTACACCGGCAACACCTACGGCGACCAGGCCAATACCTACCTGGGCAAGGCCAACGCCTACACCGTGTTCGATGCCTCCGTGCACTACGATCTGGGGCGCCTGGACAACAGCCTGAAGGGTGCCTCGGTGGCGGTCAACGCCACCAACGTGTTCAACAAAGACTACATTTCCACGTGTGACAGCTACTACTGCTACTACGGCGATGAGCGCAGCGTGGTCGCCAGCGCCACTTACAAATGGTGATGACCTGACGACAAGCTCGCCGACCAAGCCGCCCCCCAGGGGCGGCTTTGGTCTTTCTGAACGTCGAGAAAGAAAATGAAATGAAAAGCTCAACCATCCGCCGCTGGTCCGCGATCCACACCTGGAGCAGCCTGGTCTGCACCTTGTTCCTGCTGTTGCTGGCGCTGACCGGCCTGCCGCTGATCTTCCACCACGAGCTGGAGCATCTGCTCGGCGATGCCCCCGAGTTGCGCGAGATGCCCGCAGGCACCCCGCACCTCGACCTGCAGCAACTGGTACTCAAGGCCGAGCAGCATCGCCCCGGCGAAGTGATGCAGTACTTCGGCTACGACGAGGACGAACGCAACGGCGTGGTGGCGATCACCGCCGCCACCGCAGGCACCGAGCCCAATTCGTCACACACCTTCATGCTCGACGCCCGCACCGGCGAAGCTGTCGCCATGCCCGCCGCCAACGGCGGCTTCATGATGGTCATGCTGCGCCTGCACGTCGACATGTTCGCCGGGCTGCCCGGCAAGCTGCTGCTGGCGTTCATGGGTGTGCTGTTCGTCGTGGCGATCATCTCTGGCACCGTGCTCTACGCGCCGTTCATGCGCCGCCTGGATTTCGCCACGGTGCGCCACGACAAATCCCGCCGCCTGCGCTGGCTCGACCTGCACAACCTGATTGGCGTGGTGACCCTGGCCTGGGCGCTGACCGTTGGCGTCACCGGGGTGATCAGTGCCTTGTCCGATCTGGTGATCGCCGCCTGGCGCAACGACAGCCTGGCCGCCATGGTCGCGCCCTACCGTGACGCCCCGCCGCTCACCGAGCGCGCCCCAGCCAGCCGCCTGCTGGACATCGCCGGGCAGGCCGCGCCCGGTATGCGCCCGGACTTCATCGCCTTCCCCGGCACGCGCTTCTCCAGCGAGCACCATTACGCCGTGTTCATGAAGGGCGCCACTCACCTGACCTCGCACCTGCTCACCCCCGTGCTGATCGATGCGCGCACCCTGCACGTGACGGCAGTGGGCGAACGCCCGTGGTACATGGACGCCATGGGCCTGTCCCAGCCACTGCACTTCGGTGACTACGGCGGGCGCCCTATGCAGATTCTCTGGGCGGTGCTGGATGTGCTGACCATCATCGTGCTCGGCAGCGGCCTGTACTTGTGGCTAAGCAAGCAGCGCAAAGCCCGGGAGGTGCGGGCATGAGCCACGCCTCTCGATCATCCTGGCGGATCTTCGCCTGGCCGGCCGCCATCAGCGTGCTCGGTGCCGCCGGCCTGTTTGCCGCCTTGCTGGGTGACGGTGCCTGGGACGCCCTGGCCTGGCTGGGCCTCGGCGTGCCCGCCATCCTCAGCCTGCGCGGGCTTTGCAGTCGATAACCGGCTACCGCTCCGGCCCTTGCCCTGGGCCCTAACGTTACGGCTCCCTTAAGAAAGGAGCGCAACATGCTACCGCTGGAACGCATCGAATTCCTCGACCAGCAGATCATCGTCCTGCTGGCGCAATTACCGGCCGCCGACCGGCAACCGCTCAGCCGACAGCAATTGCAGGGCGAACTGGCGGAATACTGGGCCGCCTGCGACACCCAAGGCCGCTCGCGCAGGGTGCGCCTCGGCGATCTGCGCCGCGCCCTGATGCACGCCGAGCTGACACTGCGCCAGGCCGACGGGACCTTGCCCGCCCCCGAGGCCGACGCCCTCAGCCTGTGCCTCGACCTGCCCAACGCCTGGCAACGGAGGCCCCAGCCGGTGGCCACGCGTGCCCAGGTGTACCGCCTGGTCCTCAGCCGTAGCCAGCCCCACAGCCGCGCGGTGCTGCCGGGTATGTTCGTGGTCGTCACCGGCAACGACGAGGCTGCCGAGCTCACCCCAGAGCAGGCCCTGGGCCCGGCCTTGCTGTGCGGCCTGGCCCAGGGCATCGAGGCCTACGCCTCGCTGGCCGACTTGCACCTTGAGCTGTGCGAGCGCCTCGACGACCCACTGCAAGGCCCGCCACTGCTAAGCCTGCTGGTTGATGACGCGCGTATCGGCAACGCCGCCAAGGCCGACCGGCTACGCTACGAATGGTATCCCGATGACCCGGTGCAAGCCCAGGTCGACAGCCTGATCGAAGCGCAGCGCCTGCGTGTCAACCAAGCCTGGGCAAGCGCCCAGGGTGCCCCGGCACCGGCCGTCGAGACGCTGCACAATGCCCTTTCAGTGGCGGCTGAAGCCGGCAAGCAAGCCTTGCTCGACACCCGCTACGGCCTGCTGCTGGAAAAAAACCTGCCCAATTGGTTGAGCAAGGCAGGGCCCCAGGGGCTTACGCATATCATGCAGACGATGCAACAACTGGTGGCCGCCGGCAATCGCGTCGCCGCCCCGGGCATCCTCACCCTGGGGCAGTTCCGCCAGCAGGACAGCCTGCAGGGCTGGGCGCGCGCGCGCGTCGAAGAACGCCTGCGCCACGATCATGGCCTGCGCTACGCAGCCGCAGACATCATGATCCATGTCGTGCACAGCCGGCAGGCAGGCCCGCAGTTGAATCCGTTTCACCCTTCAAGCTACGTTACCTGGCGAGGCTTCCAGCACGTCGGTGGCCAGATGATCGAACTGATCAGAGAGAGCTACCCGCTACACGAGCTGGCATTGCGCAACGTGGCCTGGTTCGACTACGACTACTGGCTCACCGCCCGGATAACCCACCGTCACGGCAAGCCATTACCCGAGGCACTGAACCCGGCCTACATCAAGGCGATGATCAGGCACCTGAATGTCGGTGGCAGCTATCATGCCTACCTGAAAACCCAATTGATCGATTCCCCGGTCGGGGGGTGGCGGCTGAACGCCCATGCCCTGGTCAACCGCGCCCGCATGTGCGCCGAGGCGGCCAAGGCGCGCTATGCCGGGCATCTCGCCCGCAACCCCGATGAGCGAGCCTACCGTTGGGTGCGTCAGGTGCTGGACTATCCGCATAACGCGCTTCGCCCCCCGGTGGACGGACAACGCGTCACCGTGCGCCAATTGACGATCCATGGCCATACCTTGCAAGGCGTGTTGCTGATCAATGCCGAGGGCGCCGGCGTGGGGGCGTTCATCCTCTACACGCCGGACGCACCCGACCGCCGCGCCTGGCGGGGGCTGAGCAATGCGCGCGAACTGATGCGCCTGCTGCGCAAACAACCCGCCCTGCGCGCCTACGTGGCGGGCCGCTTGCCGTTGCTGGCACCCGCAGGCATCGAGCGGCTGCTGAACAAAGGCCGGCTGAGCCCCGCACTGCGCACCCCGGCGATCGACGACGAGCTGTTTTTCGCCTGCTACAGGGCCGAAGTGCGCGCCTGGCTGGCCAAGGTCGATGCCGACAGCCGTACCACCGGGGAAGCCGACCTCCAGCAGGGCGCCGACCTGGCCTGGCGCCTGCTAGACCTGATCAGCCTGGTACTGCCTGCCCGGGTGCAACTTCCGCTTGCGCTGGGGCGCATGGCCATCGAGATCTGGGGTGGGGTGGATGCCTTTGGCCAAGATGACATCGACGGCGTGCTGACCCATACCTACAACGCCCTGAGCTATGCCAACGATGCCGGCACCAGCATGGTCAGCACCGGCCTGATGCGCCGGATGATGCGTGGCATGCCGACACAACCGCCATTACCATTGCCCTCGCGTTACAGCATCACGCCTGCACTCGATAACCTGCGCTACACCATTGACGGTGTGCACGGCGAAGGCGTTTTCGAGAAAGCATCGGCATTCGAAGGGCTGACCCTGTATTACATCCAGGACGCCCACGGCCGTTATTACAAGGTCGTGTTCGACGGCCGTCGCTGGCGGGTCATCGACCCGACGCAACCCGATGCCTACTTGCAGCAGCCGGTCAAACGCCTGGCCGATGGCAACTGGGTCATCGACTCACCGGTGCTGTGGTACGACGGCCTGCCGGATCTTGCGCAGTTGCTGGCCGACTGCCGCCTGCAATCGCCGCTGGCGGGTGAGGCGGTGGATGCGCTGGCAGGGCTGTACCGAGCAGACGACCAGCTCTACCTGCAAACCGCTGCCGGGCAACTGCCGCTGCGCGCGCACCTGCTCGCCGGGCGCTACCACCTGCTCATCCCCCACGCCCAGCAAGCCGGCGTGGTGCCGTGGGCGATCCTGCGCTGGCAAGACCAACAATGGCGCATCCGTGTGCGCCAGGCCGGGCGCAGCAGCGATTGGCTGGCGCTGCCCGAAGGCTACTCGGCGAGCCGTGGCAGCAACCGGTCGAGGCGCTGATGCAGGGCACAGCTACTCGGCCAGTTGCGCAGCAGCCGCGCCCGGTCACGGGCGTAGGCCGGGGCGAAGCTGAGCCCGGTGGCGTGCTGGCACATGGCGTCGAGGTCGATCAGCGACCATTGGCCGTTGTGCCAGAACAGGTTGTGGCCCTTGAAATCACCATGGCTGATGCGCTCGCGGATCAGTTGCTGCATCACCTTGACCAACGCATCGACCTGCTCTTCAGGCGCCTCGCCGTTTTCCACATAGGGCGCAAAGCACGCGGTCAGGTCCGGGCCATCGACGAATTCGGTGACCAGGTACGCACGGCTGCGCAGCCCCATCACCCGTTGCTCCAGCACCGCCAACGGGCGCGGTGTGGCGATGTCGAGGAACTCCAAGCGGTGGCCTTCGATCCACGAGTGCCAGGCCCGGCTCGGGCGCCAGAAGCGCTTGAACCAGTGCGCGGTGTTCTTGATGTTGTAGCGCTTGAGCACCAACGGGCGGCCATCGACGTCGATGCGAGCCACGCTGGCGGCGCCACCGGTCTTGTACAGGTGGCCGTTGTCGATCAGCGCATCAGCCTGCGCCAGCACCGGCAGCATCGCTTCGACTTCACCACGGCGGATCGCCCGCAGGCCCGAAAGGCTGCGCTCGACACTGAACAGTGTGCACTCGCGGCCGGCCTTTTCCAGGTAGTCCTTCTGGCGCCAGTTGCGCACCTTGTCGATCTGCTTTTGCAGCGCTTCCATCGGCAACGCGTGCTCGGCATTGGCCAGCAGGTAATGCACCAGCAGCTCTTCGATGAAGGGCTCCAGACGCTTGGGCAACTGGGCGAAGAACACCCCGAGGTTTTCCAGCACACGCGGGCGCGACAACTGCTGGCCCGGCGTCTCGGCCTTGATGCCCGCGCCATCGATCAGGTACAGCTTGGCGCCGTGGCGCAGCAGGTTGTCCAGGTGCAGGTCTTCCTGCCACAGGCCCTTGGCGTGCATCTGCGCCACCGCGGTCAGCGCTTCGCCCAGCACCAGGTGCTGTTCGTCGGCCAGTACCGGCAGGTGCTCAACGGCGGCCCAGGCATCGGCCAGGCTTTCTGCGCCATCGAGAAACTCGAACAACAGCCAGCCGCCCTCGCCTTCCTTCAAGCCATCGGCCAGCAGCTTCGGCGTGGTCAGGCCTTGCTCGGCCAACAGCTTCACGCCCTGCAACTCGCGCTGGAAATGCCGCGCAGCGTTGCCCCCCACCAGCAACTTGGCCAGCACCGGCGTGCCACGCCAGACACCGGCACCGACATAGCGCTGGCCGGGCAGTACGCGCAGCAGGCTGAACAATTGCAGGTCGGCGCTACCGGCGGCATCGGCCAGGGTGATACTCAAGGGCAATGCCGGGGTGCGCCCGGCAGCTTTCAGTTCAGACAAACGCATCAGCGGGCCTCTTTTTCACGACGGCGTTGCGTCAGCCGTTGCAGCCAGTTGTCGACCAGGGCGCTGTCCGACGGCTGCGCCAGGTAGGCCGCCAGCAACTGACGCACATCCGCCTCACTCCAGGCACTGGCACGGCGCAGCAACGGCTCCAGGTCCTTGAGCCGGTCACGCATGCCGAACAGCAGCGGCCGGGTCTTTTCCAGGTCGATCAGTTGCGCGTCCCAGCCCTCGCGGCGCTGGCGCAAGAAAATATGCTTGGGGTAGAAGCAGCCATGTACCTGCCCGGCGCTGTGCAGCGTGCGCGCCAACTGGCCGCAGGCTTCAAGGATGCCTTTGCGTTCGGCGTCGCCCAACTGCGGCCACTGGGCCAACAGGCTGTCCAGGTCGGCCCATTCGTCCAGCGCCCGGGTCATGAGGATTGCCCGGTGCTGGCCGGCCTGCTTGCGCTCGCCATAGAACACCGCCTGCAAAGCCGGGATGTGCAGCTTCTGGTAACGGCTGATATTGCGGAATTCGCGGGCGAAGGTCGGTTCGCCGAAGGGCCTGTGCAGGGTGCGGGTGAGGTAGTCGCTCTGGCGCTTGAGGTAGTAGCCTTTGCCTTCGAGCTCCAGGCGGAACACGCTGCTCCAGCCCCCGCGCCCGGTGTTGGGCTCGTCCACGGCATCGAGCTGCAGCGCCCACAGCGCCTCGAAGTCGTTCAAGCCGTGGCGTTTGAGCAGCGCGAGGTCTGCGCTGGCCAGGTAATCGGTCATTCCCTTCCCTCGAAAAAGCTCAGCACCTGGCGGATCCGCTTCTTGTCGCGGGCATTGAGCCGGTCGCGACCGCGGTATTGCAGGTAGAAACGCAGGCGCTGGGTCGCCGACAGGTGGTATTTGGCGACCTTGTCCAGGCACGCCAGGTCTTTGATCATCCGGTGCCGCCACATGAAACCGCGCCAGAAGTCGCCGGTCGGGCAGTCGATGAAGAATAGCGTGCCCTGGTCGTCGACCAGCAAGTTGCGCCACTTCAGGTCGTTGTGGGCGAAACGGTGCTCGTGCATGACCCGAGTGTGGCGCGCCAGCTGTTGGCTGACATGCTCGACCCAGGCCCGGTCAGCCAGGCGTGCATCATTGCGCTCGGCCAGCGCCGACAAGTCTTCGGTGCGCGGCAGTTCACGGGTGATCATCGCCCCCCGGCCAAACGCCAGGCCCTTGCGTTCCAGGCCCCAGGCGACCACTTCGGCGGTGGGGATGCCCCACTTGGCGAACTGCTTGAGGTTCTGCCATTCGGCCTTGATGCGCGGCCTGCCGAGGTAACGGCGCATGTGCTTGCCGGCGCCGGTGTAACGCTTGACGTAGTAATTGACGCCGTCACGCTCGATGCGCACCACCTCGCTGAGCGGGTCGCGGGTCAAGCGTTCGCCCTGGATGGCAAAGACGGCATCAAGGCTGCCGAAATCCGCCGCCAGGTGTTCGTAGCCGGGCGCCAGTGTCCAACCCGACATCAGAGTGCATCCCCATAACGTTGCTTGCGGTCATAGAGTTTCTGCGCCTTGCGTTCCAGCCAGGCAAGCAGCGCGGCCTCTTCGGCAAGCACCTGGCGCAGCGGGCGCTGGAAGTAGCCACGCAGAAAACGCAATTTGTCGCGACGGGTCAGGCCGATGTCCAGCGCCGAGAAATACAGCGCGGCCAGGTCCTTGTCGCGCCAGCGGCGGCTGATGCTCGCCCGCGTCTGGGCACGGTGCAGGTCGATGACCGACAGCTTGAAGTCGTCTGCCGTCACCGGGCGGTCGGTGTGCAGCAGGAAGTGGCAGATGTAGCAGTCGCGGTGGTTGACCCCGGCGCGGTGCATGCCACCGGTCATCTTCGCCACTTCGGCGATCAGCGCACGCTTGAGGCGTGGCTCGGGCGCCTGCCTGACCCAATCGATGCTGAAGTCTTCCAGGCTGATGGTCGGCGCCAGCTCTTCGGTGACGATGAACGAGTGCTGGGTGGCCGGGTTGCTGCCGCGCTCGCCATAGGCGACTGCGGTCATGGTCGGCACACCGACCTCGTGCAGACGCTGGATGGCTCGCCATTCCTGGCCGGCACCGAGCACCGGCAGCTTGGCGCTGAACAGGTTCTTGAAAATCTCGCCCCAACCGATGCCCCGGTGGATCTTGACGAAAAAGCCTTTGCCCTCGACCTCCGTGCGCAGAGTGCGGCGGCCTTCCAGCTCGCGGTATACCTCGCCTTGCAGCGCTTCCACGGCCTCGAAGGCATCACGCCCGGCCCACAGGCGCTTGAAGGGTTCGGCCAGTATCAGCTTCATGCGGTCTCCTGCCCCAGGATCACGTCGGCAGCATGCTGCGGCATGCTGTACAGGTCGGCCGTATCGGCAAAGGCCAGGCCATTGCGCGACCAGTCGGCGCGCGCCTGCGGGTCTTCGAGCATGCGTTGCAGGTAGCCATTGAGTTGTTCCTGCTCGAACGGCTCGTCCAGGACCAGGCCGCAGTCGGCCTCGGCAATGTAGTGGGCGTAGCCACACACCTTGGACACCAGCACCGGCAGGCCTGCCACCAGGGCTTCGAGCAGCACGGTGCCGGTGTTTTCGTTGTAGGCCGGGTGAATCAGCAGGTCGGCGCCCAGCAGGAAGCGCGGGATGTCGCTACGCCCCTTGAGGAACTGCACCTGGTCGCCCAAGCCGAGGGTGGCGCTTTGCAGCTGGAACACCTTGGGGTCGTCCTGGCCGATGACCATCAGGCGGGTGCGCTTGCGCAACGCCGACGGCAGTGCGGCCAAGGCCTTGAGGCTACGGTCGACGCCCTTGGTCTTGAACCCCGAACCAATCTGCACCAGCAGCAGGTCATCGTCCGCCAGGTTGAATTCCTTGCGGAACCCGGCGCGGATCTCGGCGGCATTGGCCGGCGCGCGGCGATCCGGGGAAATGCCCGGCGGCAGCAGGTGGAAGCGTTCTGCCGGGGTGCCGTAATGTTTGACGAACAGCGGCTGCTGCACCTCGGAGATCATCAGCACCTCGGTTTTCGCATCCTTGGCGAACACCGCCCGCTCGTACGCGGCAAAGTGCCGGTAGCGGCCCCAGCGCTTGTACAGGCCGCCGCGCAGGGTCTGGGCCTTGTCTTCGAAGCAGCCGTCGGCGGCGTAGTACACGTCCAGCCCCGGCATCTTGTTGAAGCCGATCAGGCGGTCGACCGGGCGCTTGGCAAGGTCGGCGGCCATCCAGGCGCTGAGCTTCTCGTTGCGCCGGTGGTTGAACAGCGCCTTGACCGGCGCCACCAGCACTTCGAAGCCCGGCGGAATATCACCTTCCCAGATCAGCGTGTACACGCGAATCTGATGGCCGCGCTTCTGGCATTCCAGGGCAATGCGCATGAAGTCGCGCTGCAGCCCGCCGAAGGGGAAATATTTGTAAAGCACGAAAGCCAGTTGCATTAACGAACATCCTCAGCCAGCAGCAACGCGCTCAAGCGGCTCGCCACATGCTCGGGATTCAGGCGAGTGAAGCACAGTGGCCACTCGCGTTTGAGATCGAACCGGCGCAGGTCATCGGCGCTCGGTTTGTAGGTGCACTTCTTCTGCAGGCAGGGCGCGCAGGGGAAATCGCTGGCCTGGTGAACCTGGGCGCGGCCATAGGCGCCGGTCAGGCCAGGGTTGGTCGGGCCAAACAGCGAAATGGTCGGCACGTCCAGCGCTGCGGCCAGATGGCCCAGGCCGGTGTCCACGGCCACGCAGGCCTTGGCCGCAGCCAGCACGCGGGCGACGCCGACAAGGTTCAATTTGGGCAGCACCTGGCAGTTGTTCAAGCCCTGGGCGATACGCTCGGCGCGCGCCTTCTCGGCCGGGTTGCCCCAGGGCAGGCGCACTTGCAGCTTGCGCCGGCCCATGCGCTCGGCCAGCTCGCGCCAGTAGGCCTCGGGCCAATGCTTGGTGGCCCAGGTGGTGCCGTGCAGGAATACCACGTAGGGGGCGGCTGGCGGCAATTGCAGGCGATCAAGGTCCAGGCCGTAGTTGCCGATGCCCTCCGGCAGGTCATAGGCCAGGGCCATGGCGAACAGTTGACGCACCCGCTCCACGGCGTGCTGGCCAACCGCGACCGACAGCGGCCGGTCATAGAAGCGGCTGGCCAGGCCTTCGCGGGCCGAGTAGCGGTCCAGCCCGGCCACCGGTGCCTTGACGTATCGGGTCAGCCAGGCCGATTTGACCAGGCCCTGGGCATCGATCACCAGGTCGTACTTGCGCGCGCGAACACGCTGCTTGAACGCCTTCCACTCGCCGCTCTTCAGGGTCTGCCAGAGATGCTTGCGCCAGCGCCGGATCGCCACCGGGATCACCTCGTCGACCGCAGGGTGCCAGCTGGGGATCTCGGCAAAGCCTTCTTCCACCACCCAGTCGAAACGAATGCCCGGTATGGCGTGGGCGGCATCGGTGATTGCCGGCAGGGTATGGATCACATCCCCCAGCGACGAAGTCTTGATGATCAGTACCCGCACTTAGTCGACCTCGGCCACGGTATCGATCAGGTTCGGACCACCCAGGCTGTGCAAGGCGGCGATGACGCGCTGCGGTTCGAGCAGGCGCAGGCAGTTGTAGTGCCCGAAGCGGCAGGTACGGTCGAAACAAGGGCTGCATTCGATGCCGGTGCGCACCACTTCGACGTGCTCGGCCAGCGGCGGCGTGAAGCCCGGCGAGGTCGAGCCATAGACGGCGACCAGCGGGCGGTTCAGCGCGGCAGCCACGTGCATCAGCCCAGAGTCGTTGGACACCACCGAATCGGCGCAGGACATCAAGTCGATGGCCTCGGCCAGCGAGGTTTCACCCGCCAGGTTGTACGATTCTTCACGCAGCCCCGGGATCAGCCGGTCGCGGATCTGCTCACCGACCGGGTGATCGCTTTTCGAGCCGAACAGCCACACCTGCCAGCCCTGGCGGATCATGGCGTCGGCCACGGCGGCGTAGTGCTCGGCCGGCCAGCGCTTGGCCTCGCCAAATTCAGCACCAGGGCACAACGCCAGCACCGGGCGGTCCAGCGCCAGGCCGAACTTGGCCAGGGCCAGGTCGCGGCTCTGCGCCTCGATCTGCAGGCTGGGGCGCGGGTAGGGTTGCGGCAGCTCGGCACCCGGCGCATAGGCCAGGGCCATGAAGCGCTCGATCATCAGCGGGTAGCGCGCCTTGTCCAGCTTGCGCACGTCGTTGAGCAGGCCGAAACGCATCTCGCCGCGCCAGCCGGTGCGTTTGGGGATACCGGCAAAAAACGGTACCAACGCCGATTTCAGCGAGTTGGGCAGCAGGATCGCCTGGTCGTACTGGCCGGCCAGGGACTTGCCGATGCGCCGCCGCGTGGCCAGCTCCAGCGCGCCATGGCCGAGCGGGAAGCTCAAGGCCTGACGCACTTCGGGCATGCGTTCGAGGATCGGCCGGCTCCACTCGGGCGCCAGCACGTCGATCACGCAGTCGGGGTGCTGCTGTTTCAGGCACTGGAACAGGGTCTGCGCCATTACCATGTCGCCGACCCAGCTGGGGCCAATGATCAGTATTCTCATGCTTAGTCCAGAAACGCTCGGGGAGGCTGCAGGCTGCGGTACAGCCTGGCCTCCCCTCTTTATATTCAGGCTATGTGGCGGACAGTGTACCACCGGTGGTGGAACATGGGCCTCCAGGCCCCCGGAGCGGCCCTGCCGGGGCGCCGGACCGGTCGGAAAGGGCCGCCAAGCGGCCCCGGCAATCTCAACTCAGCCCAAGCTCGCCCCAGATGCGCCGTACCTCACGACGCTCATCGGCAAACTGCGCCGCATCGATCACCCCGGCCTGCTTCTGCAAGGCCTGGCGGTGGGAGGCAGAACGGAACGCCTTGTACACCTCGCGCAACAGTACCGCGTCACTGGCCGGCATCAAGCCCGCCTGCTCCAGCTCTTCCAGAATGCGGATGTTATCGGTCCATCGAAGTATGGCCGGATGGTCAAAAGACCAGGCCAAAGCGGCGTATTGCACCATAAATTCGATATCGACGATACCGCCGGCATCCTGCTTGATATCGAACGCAACCCCGGCATCGAACGCATTCGCCGCCGTGCCGGCGGCGGTAGCCTTGGTACCGAGATTGCCGCGCATCTTGGCGCGCATTTCACTGACTTCGGTGCGCAATTTCTCAAGGTCACGGGCCTGCCCCAACACCTTGGCGCGTACGCCTTCGAACGCTGCGCCCACCTGCTTGCAGCCGACCAGCACGCGGGCCCGCACCAGGGCCTGGTGCTCCCAGGTCCAGGCTTCGTTCTGCTGATAGCGCTCGAATGCACCGAGCGAACTCACCAGCAGCCCCGAAGCGCCGGACGGGCGCAGGCGCATGTCCACGTCGTAGAGCTGCCCGGAGTTGGTCTGGGTGGTCAGCAGGTGGATGATGCGCTGGCCCAGGCGGGTGAAAAACTGCGCACTGTCGATGGGCTTGTCGCCATCGGTTTCGGCCTGCGGGTCACCGTCGTGGATGAACACCAGGTCCAGGTCCGAGCCATGGCCCAGCTCCAGGCCACCGACCTTGCCGTAGCCAATGATGATGAAACCCGGGTCGCACAGGCTGCCATCACTGCGCTTGGGCTGGCCGTGGCGGGCCACGGTCTGGCGCCAGGCCAGCGCCAGCACCTGGTCAAGGATGGCTTCGGCCAGCCAGGTCAGGTAGTCGCTGACTTTCATCAACGGCAGGTTGCCGCTGATTTCCGAGGCGGCCACACGCAAGCTATGGGCCAGCTTGAAGTGGCGCAGCGCCTCCATCTGCTGCTCCAGGTCGTCCTCGGGGATGCGCGTCAAACGCTCGCGCAGTTCGCTGGCCAGCTCCGGCGCCAGTGGCGGGCTGAACAGCCGGCCTTCGTTGAGCAGTTCGTCGAGCAGCAACGGGTAGCGGGCAATCTGTTCGGCGATCCACGGGCTGGCCGCGCACAGGGTCAACAGCCGGCGCAGGGCCCCCGGGTTTTCGGTGAGCAGCACCAAGTAGGCCGAACGCCGCGCGACCGCCTCGACCAGCGGCAGCACCCGCTCAAGCACCAGATCAGGGTCTTGATGCTCGACGGCCTGGGCCAGCAGCCGTGGGATGAAGGCATCCAGGCGCTCGCGGCCAATGCGCTGCATCGACCGCAGCTGCGGGCTGGAGCGCAACCCGGCCAGGCGGCGCAAGGCATCGGCAGGCTGCTTGAAGCCGGCTTCTTCGAGCTGCCGGCAGGCGGCGTCTTCATCCTGCGCCTGCTCCCACAGCGGCGACCACTCGCCACCCACCACCAGCTCACCCTCGCCGTCTTCGTCATCCGGGTCGGCGATCACCTGGCGGAAGTGCCAGTCGACACGGCCACGCCATTGCATCAACTGGTCATGGAAGCCCTGCCAGTCGGCGAAGCCCAGGATATAGGCCACACGCGCCTGGTCTGTCTCGCTGTCTGGCAGCATCTGGGTCTGGCGGTCGGCGATGGCCTGGATGGCGTGCTCGGTATAGCGTAGGAACTCGTAGCCTTCGCGCAGCTCGGCCACCACCGCCGGCGGCAGGTAACCTTGGCCTTCGAGGGTCGCCAGCACCTTGAGCAAGGGCCGTTGCTGCAGGCTCAGGTCACGCCCGCCGTGGATCAGCTGGAAGGCCTGGGCGATGAATTCCACCTCGCGGATGCCGCCGGCACCCAGCTTGATGTTCTCGGACATGCCCTTGCGCCGCACCTCCTGCTGGATCAACTGCTTCATGGTGCGCAGGGCCTCGATGGCCGAGAAGTCCAGGTAACGGCGATAGACGAACGGGCGCAGCATCTCTTGCAACTGGGCGCCTGCCACCTGGTCACCGGCCACTACCCGGGCCTTGATCATGGCGTAGCGCTCCCAGTCACGGCCCTGGTCCTGGTAGTACTGTTCCAGGGCATTGAAGCTCAGTACCAGCGAACCGGCCGAACCATAGGGGCGCAGGCGCATGTCGACGCGGAACACGAAACCGTCGACGGTGACCGGGTCCAGGGCCTTGATCAGGCGCTGGCCCAGGCGGGTGAAGAACTCCTGGTTGTCCAACGAGCGCTTGACCCCTTCGGTCTCGCCGCCCTCGGGGAAGGCGAAGATCAGGTCGATGTCCGACGACAGGTTCAGCTCTACCGCCCCCAGCTTGCCCATGCCCAGCACCACCATGTGCTGCGGCTGGCCGCTGCGGTGGCCGATGGGCGTGCCGAACTGCTGGCAATGGCGTGGGTACAGCCATTGATAGGCTTCGTCGATGGCGGCGTCGGCAAGGTCGGAGAGGTCGCGGCAGGTTTCACCCAGTTCGGCCTGGCGGGTGATGTCGCGCCAGATGATGCGCACCTGCTGACGGTTGCGCTCGCGGCGCAGGTTACGCGCAAGCGCGTCTTCGCTTTGCGCGGCCTGGGCCACGGCAGCGACTTGCGCGCGCAATTCACCGGGCGCATAGCGCCGCTCGAGTTCCCCACTGGCCATCAGCGCAAACAGCATGGCCGGCTCGCGCTGGGCCTGGCCGAGGACGAAGTCGCTGGCGGCGGCAACCTGGTCGAACTGTTGCCGATGGGCCGGGCTCCAAGCGTTCAGGTCGAGTTCGGGGTGGCCAGCCACGGCATCGCTGAGGAACTGCTGATTACGAGCGACCAGCGGTTGCAGGGTGGCGGGCAGATCGAGCGGCAAAGGCAGGCGCATGGACTATCCTTGATCGGCGTGAAAGAGAGGGGTAAAGGCGGCCAAATGGAAGGCGGACCACGGTTGGACTGTCATACAAAAGTTGGAAATAGCTAAAAAAAACGAATCACTGGCAAAAAACATCAAGAATCACCCGTTCGCGACACACCGCCAACCAACATGAACGTTTTTCCCCACAAGCAGGGGTGCGACCAAAAGCCGCATTTCTGTAGTTTTACTACTACCCCGACTGTCTAAAAGCATGAAATGCGAATGCATTTGTAGTAAAACTACACGGCGCCGGATCACACTCCGGTAATCCAAGAATTCACGACGTCTGCCCATAAGGCCAGTCGCAAACTCAGGCAATCGATTCTGGTTGCCTTTCCGCCCTGGAGCAAGCCATGCAAGACCTCGATCCAATCGAAACCCAGGAATGGCTGGATGCCCTGGAGTCGGTCCTCGACAAAGAAGGCGAAGACCGCGCTCATTACCTGATGACCCGTATGGGCGAGCTGGCCACCCGTAGTGGCTCCCAGCTGCCGTATGCGATCACCACGCCATACCGCAACACCATCCCTGTCACCCACGAAGCACGCATGCCTGGCGACCTGTTCATGGAACGCCGCATTCGCTCGTTGGTGCGTTGGAACGCTCTGGCCATGGTCATGCGCACCAACCTGAAAGACTCGGACCTGGGCGGGCACATCTCCAGCTTCGCCTCCAGTGCCACCCTGTACGACATCGGCTTCAACTACTTCTTCCAGGCCCCGACCGAAGAACACGGCGGCGACCTGGTGTTCTTCCAGGGCCACGCTTCGCCAGGCGTCTACGCCCGTGCCTTCATGGAAGGGCGCATCAGCGAAGACCAGATGAACAACTTCCGTCAGGAAGTGGACGGCAAAGGCCTGTCTTCGTACCCGCACCCTTGGCTGATGCCTGACTTCTGGCAGTTCCCGACCGTTTCGATGGGCCTGGGCCCGATCCAGGCGATCTACCAGGCACGCTTCATGAAGTACCTGGAAGCCCGTGGCTTCATCCCGGCCGGCAAGCAGAAGGTCTGGTGCTTCATGGGCGACGGCGAGTGCGACGAGCCGGAATCCCTGGGCGCGATTGCCCTGGCTGGCCGCGAGAAGCTGGACAACCTGATCTTTGTCATCAACTGCAACCTGCAGCGCCTCGACGGCCCGGTTCGCGGCAACGGCAAGATCATCCAGGAACTCGAAGGCGTGTTCCGTGGCGGTGGCTGGAACGTCAACAAAGTCGTCTGGGGCCGTTTCTGGGACCCACTGCTGGCCAAGGACACCAACGGTGCCCTGCAGCGCCGCATGGACGAAGTCATCGATGGCGAGTACCAGAACTACAAAGCCAAAGACGGCGCCTACGTGCGTGAGAACTTCTTCAACACCCCAGAGCTCAAGGCCATGGTCGAAGACCTGTCCGACGAAGAGATCTGGAAGCTCAACCGTGGCGGCCACGACCCGTACAAGGTCTACGCGGCTTACCACCAGGCGGTGAACCACAAAGAGCAGCCGACTGTCATCCTGGCCAAGACCATCAAGGGTTACGGCACCGGTGCAGGCGAAGCCAAGAACACCGCGCACAACACCAAGAAGGTCGACGTCGACAGCCTGCGTCACTTCCGTGACCGCTTCGACATCCCGGTCAAGGATGCCGACCTCGAGAACCTGCCGTTCTTTAAGCCGGAAGAAGGTTCTGCCGAAGCCAAGTACCTGGCCGAGCGCCGCGCTGCCCTGGGTGGCTTCGTACCTCAGCGCCGCGCCAAGAGCTTCAGCGTACCGACCCCATCCCTGGAAACGCTGAAAGCGATCCTGGACGGCTCGGGCGACCGTGAAATTTCCACCACCATGGCCTTCGTGCGCATCCTGGCGCAGCTGGTCAAGGACAAGGAAATCGGCCAGCGCATCGTCCCGATCATCCCGGACGAAGCCCGTACCTTCGGTATGGAAGGCATGTTCCGCCAGTTGGGCATCTACTCGTCGGTCGGCCAGCTCTACGAGCCAGTCGATAAAGACCAGGTGATGTTCTACCGCGAAGACAAGAAGGGCCAGATCCTCGAGGAAGGCATCAACGAAGCCGGCGCCATGTCGTCGTTCATCGCTGCCGGTACCTCGTACAGCTGCCACAACCAGCCGATGCTGCCGTTCTACATCTTCTACTCGATGTTCGGCTTCCAGCGTATCGGCGACCTGGCCTGGGCCGCTGGCGACAGCCGCACCCGTGGCTTCCTGATCGGCGGTACCGCCGGCCGTACCACCCTCAACGGTGAAGGCCTGCAGCACGAAGACGGTCACAGCCACATGATGGCGGGCACCATCCCGAACTGCCGCACCTATGATCCGACCTACGGCTACGAGCTGGCGGTGATCATCCAGGACGGCATGAAGAAGATGACCGAAGAGCAACAGGACATCTTCTACTACATCACCGTGATGAACGAATCCTACCAGCAGCCAGCCATGCCGGCCGGTGTCGAGGAAGGCATCATCAAGGGCATGTACCTGCTCGAAGAAGACACCCGCGAAGCCGCGCACCACGTTCAGCTGATGGGCTCCGGCACCATCCTGCGCGAAGTCCGCGAAGCGGCGAAGATCCTGCGTGAAGAGTTCAACGTCGGTGCCGACGTGTGGAGCGTCACCAGCTTCAACGAACTGCGTCGTGACGGCCTGGCCGTGGAACGCGCCAACCGCCTCAAGCCTGGCCAGAAGCCTCAGCTGACTTACGTCGAAGAGTGCCTGAACGGTCGCAAAGGCCCGGTCATCGCCTCCACCGACTACATGAAGCTGTTCGCCGAACAGATTCGCCAGTGGGTGCCGAGCAAAGAGTTCAAAGTCCTGGGTACCGATGGTTACGGTCGCAGCGACAGCCGCAAGAAGCTGCGTCACTTCTTCGAAGTCGACCGTCACTTCGTGGTGCTGGCTGCCCTGGAAGCCTTGGCTGACCGTGGCGAGATCGAACCGAAAGTGGTGGCTGACGCTATCGTCAAGTTCGGCATCGATCCGGACAAGCGCAACCCACTGGACTGCTGAGGAGTATTTTTAAGTGAGCGAACTCATTCGCGTACCTGACATCGGCAGCGGTGAAGGTGAAATCATCGAGCTGTTCGTCAAGGTCGGTGACCGTATCGAGGCTGACCAGAGCCTGCTGACCCTGGAGTCCGACAAGGCCTCCATGGAGATCCCGGCCCCCAAGGCCGGCATCGTCAAAGAGCTGAAGGTCAAGCTGGGCGATCGCCTGAAAGAGGGCGACGAGTTGCTGGTTCTGGAAGCCGAGGGCGCTGCTGCGTCCGAGGCCCCAGCCGCCGCACCTGCCCCTGCCGCTGCGCCGGCTGCCGCTGAAAAGCCGGCTGCCGAAGCGGCCCCTGCGCCGGCTGCAGCCCCTGCTGCTGCCAGCGTGCAGGACATCCACGTGCCGGACATCGGCTCGTCGGGCAAGGCCAAGATCATCGAAGTGCTGGTCAAGGTCGGCGACCCCGTCGAAGCCGACCAGTCGCTGATTACCCTGGAGTCCGACAAGGCCTCCATGGAAATCCCTTCGCCC
>NZ_JMIT01000005.1:122507-345429 GCF_000731675.1 Pseudomonas capeferrum
CCCGCCGCTGGCGTGGTCAAGGAAGTGATCGCCAAGCTGGACGACGAAGTCGGCACCGGTGACCTGATCATCAAACTGGAAGTCGCGGGCGCCGCCCCGGCTGCTGCGCCAGCGCCTGCCGCTGCTGCACCGGCCAAGGCTGAGGCGGCAGCGGCCGCCGCACCGGCTGCCGCTGCCCCCGCTGCTGCCCCTGCACCGGTCGCTACCGCACCGGCTGCCGGCAACAACGCCAAGGTTCATGCAGGCCCCGCTGTTCGCCAGCTGGCCCGTGAGTTCGGTGTCGAGCTGGGCGCGGTTGCCGCGACCGGCCCGCACGGCCGTATCCTGAAAGAAGACGTGCAGGTTTACGTCAAGGCGATGATGCAGAAGGCCAAAGAAGCACCGGCAGCTGCCGGCGCGACTGGCGGCGCTGGCATCCCGCCGATCCCTGCCGTGGACTTCAGCAAGTTCGGCGAAGTGGAAGAAGTGGCCCTGACCCGCCTGATGCAGGTCGGTGCCGCCAACCTGCACCGCAGCTGGCTGAACGTGCCGCACGTCACCCAGTTCGACTCTGCCGACATCACCGAGCTGGAAGCCTTCCGCGTTGCGCAGAAGGCCGTGGCCGAGAAGGCTGGCGTCAAGCTGACCGTGCTGCCACTGCTGCTCAAGGCCTGCGCCTTCCTGCTCAAGGAACTGCCGGACTTCAACAGCTCGCTGGCACCAAGCGGCAAGGCCATCATCCGCAAGAAGTACGTGAACATCGGCTTTGCCGTGGACACCCCGGACGGCCTGCTGGTCCCTGTGATCAAGAACGTCGACCAGAAAAACCTGCTGCAACTGGCTGCCGAAGCCGCTGCACTGGCCGAGAAGGCGCGCACCAAAAAGCTGTCGGCCGACGACATGCAAGGCGCCTGCTTCACCATCTCCAGCCTCGGCCACATTGGCGGCACCGGCTTCACGCCGATCGTCAATGCGCCAGAGGTGGCGATCCTCGGTGTGTCCAAGGCAACCATGCAGCCGGTGTGGGATGGCAAAGCCTTCCAGCCGAAGCTGATGCTGCCGCTGTCGCTGTCCTACGATCACCGTGTGATCAACGGCGCTGCCGCCGCGCGCTTCACCAAGCGCCTGGGCGACGTGCTGGCGGATATCCGCACCCTGCTGCTGTAAGGCGGCAAGCTGCCCCTCGCAAGAGGGGCAGTACCCTTTTCGAGCTGCCACGCTCGTACCTCAACCCCGTCATTTGACGGGGCTTTTTTTTGTCCGCCGATAGGGTTGTGGCGTCTGTGAGATCGAGCGCCGCGCGGGCGGCGCTCGATCTCACAGACGCCAAAATTCTCAAGGCGAACTAACATTTCCGGCCAAACAGCCGATAACCCGTACACAGCATCACGCATGGCCGCTTGCCAGCCCTCGGGACATGATGCAACCTTGCCAGATACGCCGCCGCCCAGGCCGTGTCACCCTCTTCAAGCGAGTCTTCGATGAAAAGCCAACCCGATGCCGCCAGCCGTGTGGCGGCCGAGGTCGTCACGCAGCTACCCGTGCCCTCGCGGCTCGGCATGCTGCGTTTCGAAAGGCTCAACGAAGCCACCTGGGCAATGCTCTACCTCGACCCTGCCTGCGAGCGCCAGTTCGGCCTGCAGGCCGGCGAACTCTGTGCCCTCGTCGATGCGCCCTATGCCAGCCTGATGGAGCCCGAGGCCCGCTACAGGTTGCACGATGAAATCCAGTCGCAACTGGCCCGGCGCGGCTATTACCGGGTGCGCTACACCTTGCATGGCCCTGGTGCATCGCTGCGCCTGGTGGAAGCCGGCGAGGCCTACAGGCAGCACAATCGCCAACTGCTGCGCGGCTACCTGAGCGTGCTCGACGACCCGCCCGACGACGCCAACGACGCAGACCCCAGCGAGCTGGAGTCACGCAACACCCGCCTGCAGCTGGCCCTGCAACTCAACCAGCGCGCCCAGCAAGAACAGCTTGAACACCTGGAGCGGGTGCGTGGCCAGCAAGACCTCATCCTGCGCCTGGCCCGCCAGCGCTACAGTGCCGGGAACTCGCTGCTCGAAGCTGCCGAGCTGATCACCCAGAGCGCCTGCGAAATCTACAAGGTCGACAGCGCCAGCATCTGGCACCTGGAAGACCAGCGCCTGGAGCCGATCAGCGCCTGGTATCGCCACGAGCAGCAACACCGCCTGCCCGAAGCCATCGATGCCAGCCGCTTTCCCGACTACCTCGACGCCCTGCACGCCAGCCGCGCCATCGACGCCCACAACGCTAGCCACGACCCGCGCACCCGCGCCCTGACGCAAAGCCTGCGCCCCGACAACAAAGCCATGCTCGATGCCAGCGTGCGCGTCGATGGCCAGGTCATCGGCGTGTTGTGCCTGGAGCAGAGCGGCCAGCCGCGGGCCTGGCAGTCTGACGAAATCGCCTTTGCCGGTGAGCTGGCCGACCAGTTCGCCCAGGTCATCACCAACCACAACCGGCGCACGGCAGCCAGTGCCCTGCACCTGTTCCAGCGCGCCGTAGAGCAAAGCGCCAGCGCCTTTTTGCTGGTCAACCGCGATGGCGTGGTGGAGTACGTCAACCCAAGCTTCACCGCGATCACCCAATACAGCACCGACGAAGTCCAGGGCCGCCAACTGGCCGAACTGCCCGCCCTGGAAAACCTCAGCGAGCTGCTGTTCGATTCGCCGTCGAGCCTGGCCATGGGCAACAGTTGGCAGGGCGAATTCAAGAGCCGGCGTAAGAACCTCGAGCCCTACTGGGGCCAGCTGTCGATTTCCAAGGTGTATGGCGACAACCGCGAGCTGACCCACTACATCGGCATCTACGAAGATGTCACCCAGACCAAGCTGGCCCAGCAACGCATCGAACGCCTGGCCTACACCGACAACCTGACCAACCTGGGCAACCGCCCGGCCTTCATCCGCAGCCTCGACGAGCGCTTTGCCCGCAACGACGAGCATTCCATGTGCCTGCTGCTGGTGGACATCGACAACTTCAAGCGCATCAACGACAGCCTCGGCCACCAGACCGGCGACAAGCTGCTGGTCAGCCTCGCCCGCCGGTTGCGCAACAGCCTCAGCGCCGGCGGCATCCTGGCGCGCTTTGCCAGCAACGAGTTTGCCGTGCTGCTCGACGACACCCACCTGGAAGATGGCCAGGGCGTCGCCCAGCAATTGCTGCGCACCCTCGACAAACCGATGTTCGTCGACAACCAGCTGATCAACGTCACCGCCTCGGTGGGCCTGGCCTGCGCGCCATTGCATGGCATCGACCCGGCGAGCCTGATGAAAAACGCAGGCCTGGCCCTGCACAAGGCCAAAGCCAACGGCAAGCACCAGGTGCAGGTGTTTACCGAAGTGCTCAATGCCGAGGCCAGTTACAAGCTGTTCGTCGAGAACAACCTGCGCCGCGCCCTGACTCAGAACGAGCTGGAGGTGTTCTACCAGCCCAAGCTGTGCCTGCGCAGCGGCCGCCTGCTGGGGCTGGAGGCACTGCTGCGCTGGAATCACCCCGAGCGCGGCATGATCCGCCCGGACCAGTTCATCAGCGTGGCCGAGGAAACCGGCCTGATCATCCCCATCGGCAAGTGGGTGGTGCGCCAGGCGTGCCGCATGAGCCAACAGCTGCGCGAGGCCGGCATGGGCAACCTGCACGTGGCCATCAACCTGTCGCCCAAGCAGTTTTCCGACCCTGACCTGGTGGCGTCGATCAGCTCGATCATCAAGGAGGAGGCCCTGCCCCCGCACCTGCTGGAGCTGGAGCTGACCGAAGGCCTGCTGCTGGAAGCGACCGAAGACACCCACCGCCAGCTCGACGAGCTCAAGGCCCTGGGCCTGACTTTGGCCATGGACGACTTCGGCACGGGCTATTCGTCGTTGAGCTACCTGAAGAAGTTTCCGATCGACATCATCAAGATCGACCGCAGCTTCATCAACGAAATCCCCGACAACCAGGACGACATGGAGATCACCTCGGCGGTGGTGGCCATGGCCCATAACCTCAAGCTCAAGGTGGTGGCCGAGGGCATTGAGACCCCGGCGCAATTGGCGTTTCTGCGCCGGCACCGCTGCGATGTGGGCCAGGGCTATCTGTTCGATCGGCCGATTCCGGGGCGTGAGCTGGCCGAGAAACTCAAGCGCTATCCGCGCGGCCCGGTGGCCTGACAGCAGCGCCAACCTCGTGCACTATAGAGTCCATTCGGGCCCTTTCCCGGCCCACACTTATCTATCTGACAAACAGATATCTGAAAAAAAAGAGGAACGGCCATGGTCCTGCGTTCGGAAATCCTGGTGAACAAAAACGTCATGCCAACTGCGGAGCAGGCGCTGCCTGGCCGCGAAACCCCAATGTCCCTGCCCGAGTTCCACTATGTGTTCGAGGGCACGCCCCTGCTCGGCCCGTTCTTCGAAGGTGACATCGACTTCGCCATCTTCGGCCTGGGCTGCTTCTGGGGCGCCGAGCGCCGCTTCTGGCAGCGTGAAGGCGTGGTCAGCACCGTGGTCGGCTATGCCGGCGGCTTCACCCCCAACCCCACCTACGAAGAGGTCTGCTCGGGCCTGACCGGCCACACCGAAGTGGTGCTGGTGGTGTTCGACAAGAACAAGCTCAGCTACCGCGAGTTGCTGGCGATGTTCTGGGAACTGCACAACCCGACACAGGGCATGCGTCAGGGCAACGATGTCGGCACCCAGTACCGCTCGGCCATCTACTGCACCTCGCCGCAGCAGCTCGACGAAGCCAAGGCCAGCCGCAACGCCTTCCAGGCCGAGCTGAACAAGGCCGGTTTCGGCGAGATCACCACCGAGATCGACCAAGCGCCAACCGTGTACTTCGCCGAGGCCTACCACCAGCAGTACCTGGCCAAGAACCCGGGCGGCTACTGCGGTATCGGCGGTACCGGCGTGTGCCTGCCGCCCAGCCTGCAAGGCAACTGAACCATGGCCACGATGACGCTGTTCCACTCGCCGCTGTCGCCCTTCGTGCGCAAGGTCATGGTGGTGCTGCACGAGACCGGCCAGCTTGACCGCGTCACCCTGCAACCGGTGAACATCAGCCCGGTGAGCGGCGACGTGCAACTCAACCAGGGCAACCCGATCGGCAAGATCCCGGCCCTGCGCCTGGACGACGGCACGGTGCTGCACGACAGCCGGGTGATCTGCGAGTACCTGGACCTGCAGCATGTGGGCATGCCGTTGCTGCCGCGTGAAGGCTCGGCGCGCTGGCGGCGCATGACGCTGGTGTCGCAGGCCGATGCGATCATGGATGCGGCGGTGTCGTCGCGCTATGAGAGCTTCCTACGGCCTGAAGGCAAGCGCTGGGACGGCTGGCTTGAAGCGCAGGGCGAGAAGATCCGCCGCAGCCTGGCCAACCTGGAGCAGGAGCACCTCGCGGAGCTGATCTCGGGCTTTGATCTGGCGGCAATCGGTGTGGCGTGCGCACTGGGATACCTGGATTTGCGCCAGCCTGATTTTGGCTGGCGTGAGCGCCAGCCTGGGTTGGCGGCGTGGTATGCCGAGGTGGCCAAGCGGCCTTCGATGGTCGCCACAGCACCGACAGCCTGACAGGGCCATTCGCGGGGCAAGCCCGCTCCCACAGGTCCTTCACAGACCTTGAATACTGTGGGGGTCCTGTGGGAGCGGGCTTGCCCCGCGAATGGGCTGCAAAGCAGCCCCAAGCCTTACTTGGGTATCACAGGAAACAACTGCCCGACCCTGCGGGCCAACCAACGCCCGATTTCTCTATCCTCCCTCATGCCGCCCTCCCCACCCGTGCCCAGTCCAGCCGCCGGGTCAGCACCATGAACACGCCCAGCAAGCCAAAGCACAGTAGCGAGCCCATCAGCAGCGCATAGTCCTCGGCGCTGAGCAGCCCATAAAGCATCGCGTACAGCGCTGCCAACCCTGCTGCAAACCCCACCCCACGCCCGAGGCTGTGCAACACGTGGCTCAGGTAGAAGCCAATCAGCAACACACAGGCCGAAGCCGACAGCCCATACGCCGGGCCGAAGCCAATGTGCTCGGACAACGACAGCAACAGCAGGTAGAAGAACGCCAGCGCCACTCCCACCAGGATGTACTGCACCGGGTGCACGCTGAGGTTTTTCAACACCTCGAACAGGAAGAAGCCGGCAAAGGTCAGCGCGATGAACAACAGCGCATATTTGATCGCCCGCTCGCTCTTCAGGTACTGGTCCACTGGGTCGACGAAGCTCACGCCGAAGGTCCGCTCGCTGAAGTCCGTGCACTCCCCCACGCTGGCGCACTGGCGCAGGGCGTCTTCGAGGTTGGTGGCGAAGAACGACGTCTGCCAATGGGCACTGAAGCCCTGGGCATCGATGTCGCGACGGCTGGGCAGGTAGCTGCCGATGAAGCTTGGGTGCGGCCAGTTGGCGCGCAGGTCGACACTGCTGGTGCGGCCCACCGGCAATACCTGCAGCTGGCCAGTGCCCTGCAACGCCAGGTCGAAGCCATAGCTGAACTCGCGCGCCTGCAGGCCATCCAGCCCTGGCAGACTGGCATGCACGCCCGCGCGCATCCAGCTGAGCCCGGTGCCGGCTTCGAACGGCAATTTGCGCTCGTCGAAGGTCAGCTCCAGGCCGTTCTCGATGCCGCGGATGTCGCTGATGCCCACCACCAGGAAGGGTTTGTCGAACTGGTAGTCGTCAAAGTCCTTGTCGATGCCCCACCGCTCGGGCAGTTTGAAGCGGCCACTGATACGGCCCTTGGCGTGAAACAGCCGCGCCTGGTAGATACCGCGTGCGCGCAGCTCGGTCTCGACACCCAGGTCAGCGTCGAAGGTTTCCGGGAGGAAGTACAGGTGGCCGGCGACGGTGCTGGTCTCCTGGGTACGCTCGCCGTCCTTGTCGATCCAGCGCCGTTGGTACTTGCGATAGGGCACCACCAGCAGCGGGCCGCTGAGCTGCTGGTCGAAACTGGCGCTCTGGGCGATGTCCCGCACCACACTGTCACGCAGGCTCTGGCGCTCGTCGATAAGGCCGTTGATCAGCAGCAGGGGGATCAGCAACAGCAACATCAGCAGGGCAATCATGCCGAGCTTGAAACTCAAGGTCTTGTTCATGGGGCCTCCTATGGCAGTGGGCGCAGTGTCTGCGCCTTGCATGGAGGCTTTGGGGAGACTCTATGGAGATTGCGTGTTTTTGCGCGTAGCCCCAGCAACCTCAGCTGATACGCCGCATCGGCAGCCACAACCGCACCCGCACCCCGCCGTCAACGTTATCCACCGCCAACGTGCCGCCATGCAACTGCATCACCTCAGCCACAAAATTCAGCCCCAGCCCGGTACTCTTGCGCCCGCTGCCCGGCCGTGGCAGTGAGTAGAACCGCTCGCTGACCCGCCCGATGGCATACGCCGGGATAGCCTGCCCCTGGTTGAACAGGCTCAATGCCACGCGCCCGCCCTCGCGCTCCAGCTCGAACAACAGCGCCCCGCCCGCCGGGGTAAAGTCCAGCGCGTTATCGAGCAGGTTGGCCAGCGCCTGGCGCATCAGAAACGGATCGCACAACAACCGCAGCCCCACCGGCACCCGCTGTCGCACCTGCAAGCCAGCCCCTTCGATACGTGCCGCATGGGCCAGCAGCAGTTCGTCGACCAGCGATGCCAGCGCCACCTGCTGTTCGTCTTCCAGCGCCTGCATCTGCTCGACCCGCGCCAGGTTGAGCAGGCGCTCGATCATCTGTTGCAAGCGCTCGCTCTCCCGTTCGATGTTGCCCACAAAGCGCGCCCGCTGTTCGGCCGGCATCTCGCCCTGCAGCAACTCGGAAGCACCGCGAATGGCCGCCAGCGGGCTTTTCAGTTCGTGGGTCAGGGTATGCACGTAGCGCTCGACGTACGCTTTGCCTTCCAGTTGCGTACGCATGCGCTCCACCGCATTGGCCAGGTGCGCCAGCTCACCGCCCTTGTAGTGCGGCAGCGCCGCGCGTTCGCCTTCGCTGACGGCCTGGGCGTAGCGGGCCAGCCTGCGCAGCGAGCGCGCCAGCCACCACGACAGCGCGGCACCGATCAACAGGCCCAGGCCGATCAAGCCCAGGCCCAACGTCAGCAAGCGCTGCTCGGAGCGGTCGATGTAGGGTTGCAGCGAGCTGTTGGGCTTGGCCACGGTCACCACGCCGATGATCCGGCCGTCATCGATGATCGGCGCGGCCACGTGCATCACCGAGGTGCTTTCGTCATCAGCGACGCTGCGCGTGGAGCGGGCACCGTATTCGCCGCGCAGGGTGAGGTAGACATCGTTCCACTTCGAATAGTCCTTGCCCAGGCCTTCACCGCTGGAGTCGAGCAGGACGATGCCTTTGGCGTCGGTCACGTAGATGCGGTGGCTGACCTGGTTCTTCGCCAACCCCCAGATCTGCGCGCCCGGGCTACGCGAGCCGTAGGCCTTGAGCACTTCGGGCAGGCGGCTCTGGCCGAGGGTGCCGGCCTTGACGTCATCGTGCAGGATCTCCGCCAGCAGGTTGGCGGTGTCTACCAGGGTTTCCTCGGACGACTGGCGCACCACCGGGCGGATCTGCTCGCGCACTGTGTTGAGCAGAAAGTAGCCCGCCAGCCCGACGAACAGGAAGTACACCAGGAAGATCCGGATGCCCAGGCGCATCAGGCGTGATCCGGGCTGTAGCTGTAGCCCAGGCCGCGGTGGGTCTGGATCGGCTCTGCCGCGCTGGCCACCAGGCGCAACTTGGCGCGCAGGCTCTTGATATGGCTGTCGATGGTGCGCTCGTAGCCCACGTCGGAGGCCACCCCCAGGGCATCGAGCAATTGCTCGCGGCTGAATACCCGCTGGGGCTGCTCCAGCAGGCATTGCAGCAGTCGGAACTCATGGCGGGTCAGGGCCAGCGGCTGGTTGCGGTAGCTGATCTGCATGCGCAGGGTGTCGAGCTGGAACAGCGTTGCCGCAGCAGCAGGCTCAGCCCTTGGCGCCATGCGCTTGAGGATCGCCCGCACGCGCGCGGCCACCTCGCGCGGGCTGAAGGGTTTGACCACATAATCGTCGGCACCGATCTCCAGGCCTACGACTCGGTCGATTTCACCGTCGCGGGCGCTGAGGAACATCACCGGCACTTCGCTGAAGCGGCGTAGCTGGCGGCAGGTTTCGAAGCCACTGATATCGGGCAGGCCGATGTCGAGGATGATCAGGTCGGCCGGGCGCTGGCGTTGCTTATCGAGGGCCGCGCTGCCCAGGGTCACCCATTCGGTGCTGTGGCCATCGGCCTGCAGGGCGTAGACCAGCGTGTCGGCGATGGCGGCTTCGTCTTCGACGATGAGGATATGGGGCATGGTGCGCGGCCTGTGCAAATGTCGATGGCGACGCACTATTGTGTAGGAGCGGCCTTGCGTCGCGATAGGGGTGCGTAGCGGCCCCAGGTTTTCTGTAGTGGCATAAATCGCCGGGGCCGCTACGCAGCCCTATCGCGACGCAAGGCCGCTCCTACGATGGGCCAGTCAGGTTCCAGGTCAGCAGTCCGGTTTGCCAGCGGTAAACTTCTTGGCCGGGTTGACCGCCGCCTTGAACTCACGCAACGCCTTTGACCCGATCAACAGCGGGTAGTTGAAGCTGCTGCGGTCTACCAGGTTCACCTCAACGGTGCGCTTCTCATCACCCAGGCACAACTCCAGGTCCACCACCGGGCGCTTGGAGATTTCCGGCGGATCGCCTTCTTCCTCTTCGTCGGCACGGCCCTTGATCTTGCTGATGCGCGAGACCTTGTGCTCGTAGACCTTGCCGTCGGACTCCTTGGTCGCCAGACGGAAGCGCACCCACTCATCGCCATCGCGGGTGAACAGCTCGATGTCCTTGGCCGACAGCGATGCAGTGAAGGCGCCAGTGTCCATCTTGGCCTTCAGCGTTTCGCCGATTTCCGGCAGGGCAATGTTTTCGTAACGGCCATAAATCGTCGGCTCAGCGGCCATGACCGGCAAGGCAAACAGCGACAACAGGGCAAGCAGTGATTTCACGGGTTACGCTTCCTTGATTGCAGACAGTGCTTAGACTGCACACGTTGAATAGGTTCGTCGTTACAGGGTAATCAACACAATGTGAAACATTTGTACCCGCCGACGGGCACTGGAAATTTGGCGTGGGGCGCATCGCTGCTTATCATTGCCGACCGCGTTTATCTCACAACAAGAGTTTCTTTATGCGTCGCCTGCTGACCGGCATTCTCACAACCCTTCTGTTGCTGCTCAACACCGTGGTGTTGATCTGCCCGCTGCTGGTGTTTGCCCTGCTCAAGCTGGTGCTGCCGGGCCGTGGCCGCGACTACGCATCCGCCGCGGTGATGTGGGTGGCCGAAACCTGGTCGGAGATCGACAAAGCGATCTTTGCCCTGTGCATCCCCACCCAGTGGGACATCCGCGGCGTCGAGCGCCTGCGCAAGGACACCTCGTACCTGGCCGTGAGTAACCACCAGAGCTGGGTCGACATCCCCGCGCTGATCGAAAGCCTCAACCGCCGCACGCCGTTCTTCAAGTTCTTCCTCAAGAAGGAGCTGATCTGGGTACCGCTGCTGGGCCTGGCCTGGTGGGGGCTGGATTACCCGTTCATGAAGCGCTACAGCAAGGCGTTTCTGGACAAGCACCCCGAGCTCAAGGGCAAGGACCTGGAAATCACCAAAGCCGCCTGCGAGCTGTTCAAGCGCCAGCCGGTGACCGTGGTCAACTACCTCGAAGGCACACGCTTCACCGAGGCCAAGCGCCAAGAGCAGCAATCGCCTTACCGTCACCTGCTAAAGCCCAAGGCCGGGGGCGTGGCTTTTGTGCTGGCGGCGCTGGGCGAGCAGCTGGACGCGCTGCTGGACGTGACCATCGTTTACCCCGGCAACAAGGCGCCCGGCTTCTGGGACTTGCTCAATGGCAGCATTAGCCGGGTGATTATCGACATTCGAGTGCGTGAGCTGGACCCGGCATTGTGGGATGGGGATTATGAAAATGACCCGGCCTTCCGGCAGACCGTGCAGGCATGGGTGAACCAGCTGTGGCTGGAGAAGGATCAGCGGATCGAGCAGTTGCGTGGGGAATTGGCTAAGTAGTAAGCCTGGGCCGGCCTCTTCGCGGGGCAAGCCCGCTCCCACGGTCAGTGGTCGGCCTGTGGGAGCGGGCTTGCCCCGCGAAGACGCCCCCCCAGATAAACTCGATTAAAAGCCTGGCTAATAATCAGCATAAGGATTACTTCTTTGTCATCATCCCCATAAGTGGATAAAAATCGATCAAAGCACAATTACAAAAAATGCCTGGATCGATCAATGGCCAACCAACCTAGCTCCGCCCCCGCCCAGCTCCGCCGTGTCCTCGGCCTGCCCGCCCTGGTGTTTTTCGGCCTTGTCTACATGGTCCCGCTGACCATCTTCACCACCTACGGCATCGTCACCGAGCTCACCGGTGGCCGCACCGCTGGCGCCTACCTGGTCACGTTGCTGGCCATGTCGTTTACCGCCACGTCTTACAGCTACATGGTCAAGCGCTTCCCGGTCGCGGGTTCGGCGTACTCCTACACCAACATGGCCTTTGGCCCTAACGTGGGCTTTCTCGCCGGCTGGTCGCTGCTTCTCGATTACCTGTTCATCCCGATGATCAACTACCTGCTCATCGGCCTGTTCCTCAACATCGCCTTCCCCGCCATCCCAGCCTGGTCCCTGATCCTTGCCTCGGTCGCGCTGGTGACCGTGCTCAACGTGATCGGTATCCACTCGGTGGCCAAGGCCAGCAACCTCATCGTCGGCGCGCAGATCGTATTCATCGGGGTGTTCGTGGGGCTGTCTTGCCAGACCCTGGCCGGCCAGCCGGTGGACTTGCTGTCACCGCTGATGGGTGACGGCACCCAGCCTGGTTTTGGCCCGTTGATGGCCGGTGCTGCGGTACTGTGCCTGTCGTTCCTCGGTTTCGATGCTGTCTCGACCCTGGCCGAAGAATGCCGCGACGCCCGCCGCGACGTGCCACGGGCGATCATCCTGACCACGCTGTTTGCCGGCGTGCTGTTCACCGTACTGGCCTACGTCAGCCAGCTGGTGTTCCCGGGCAGCACCTTCGTCAATGCCGATGCGGCGGCGAACGAGGTGATGTTCAAGGCGGGCGGGCAGTTCCTGGCCAACTTCTTCACGGCTGCGTTCGTTGCCGGCAGCCTGGGTTCGGCGCTGGCCTCGCAGGCGGCGGTGTCGCGCATCCTGTTCACCATGGGACGTGACAAAGTGCTGCCACAGCGCACATTCGGGTATCTGTCGCCACGCTTCGGCACGCCAGTGTTCGCCATCCTGCTGGTGTCGGCGTTCTCGTTGCTGGCGCTGGTGATCGACCTGGCCACCCTCGCCTCGTTGATCAGCTTTGGCGCGCTGGTGGCGTTTTCGGCGGTGAACCTGGCAGTGGTGAAGACGCACCTGATGAACGACAGCGCGCAGCGTAACCTCAAAGGCTTGCTGTGCTATGGCGCGGTGCCGTTGGTGGGGTTGAGCTTGACCCTGTGGCTGTGGACCAGCTTGTCGGCGCTGACGTTGGTGATTGGGCTGTGCTGGTTTGCGTTAGGGCTGGCGTATCTGGCGGTGCTGACGGCTGGCTTCCGCCGCCCGGTGCGCTTGGTGGATTTTTCAGAAGCAGGGGAATCAGAAAGAATGACCTGGTAATTCTGCCAGTTGCTCGATCGCCGACACGACTGCAGGCTTTTAGCACCTCAGGAGTGCTAAAGGCCATGAGCATGAATACCTCATCGAATACCCGCGCCTACACCGTTTATGGATGGACGAACTGCGATCTCCCGGAGGTGCTGCTGGGCTTCAACGGCGAGTACCTCGACCCTCTTACTCACCATTACCCTTTGGGCAAGGGCCACCGTGCATTTTCTCCCAGGTTGATGCGGTTCTACTCACCGGACGTGCTTAGTCCCTTTGATAACGGTGGTCTGAATGCCTATGCCTACTGCGCAGGGGACCCAGCGAATCTTGTAGACCCTACAGGGCTGGCACCGACGACATACCGGTTTCCGGGCATACACTCCGTCACATCTCGAAAGCCTACTGCGCTAACCGCAAAGATCACGGCTGGCCAAAGACGACCCGCGCCAGGTTTGGCTGAAAGAAGGCCGCCTGATTACACCTGGGCTACAGCAAAAAAGCTTCAACAAGATGAGACAATCCCCCCCTACAGCAAAACCCCTAAGGAAAATCAGCGCACATTGAATCTCAACTTGGGACATCATGATACGACAACGCCACTGAGAGAAGCTGAGGCCAAAGAACTTCGACTAAAGCTTACACAGCAGGCGATGGTTGCTGATGAAGCACAGGCCGCCGGTCCGCGTGGTAATGATTACGCTGAATTCGGTGAAACGCTCGTAGCCGTTGAGGCTGTTATCAACTCCGTGGATTTGGGCCGAGTCGCAATAAACCATCGGCTGTACAATACGGCCTCACAGCTCCGGTCTATCAGACGCTAAAAGGGTAGGCTACATGAGGACCATTCAGCGCCTTCTGTTCACACCGACGGCTGGGCCAAGGGGGTAGGGTTAGTCCACAGGCTACCCAAATTCTGCAGCAACGACCCGGCAATCCCCTGCTGCCCCAGGTATTGCAGAATCAGCGGCGCAAACTGCCCGATCATGCCGGTGTCCATCCCAAGCGCCTTGAACGCACTGTCCAGGTCGCCGCGGTTCTCGACGTTGTTACCCAGCGCATTGCTCAGCGCCGAGTGGCTTTCGCTGTTCTTGCCCAGCATTTCACCCAGCCCACTCAACCCGCCCAGCGCATTGGCGCCCGACAGCAGGTCCAGCCCAGGCACCGCTTTGGTCAATTGGCCGTAATCGTCAGCGCTCAGGTTATTGCGCGCCAGCCCCAGCATCGCCCCTGCCCCGCCCACGGCCTGCTCCGGGGTGATGTTCAGTTCGCTGCCCAAAGTGTTGAGCAAATTGGCCTGCGCCTCGGGCGCCTGCACCTGGCCCTGCTGTTTCTGGTTCTGCATGGCCGACACGGCGTTGGCGGCGTCGCTGAGGTTGAAGGCGAACACCGGGCTTGCGGCCAGGGTCATCAGGGTTGCCAGGGTGAGAGCTTTCATCGGGAGGGACCTCGTAGGCCGGAATGGCCTGGGAAACGAGGCATTCGACTGAGAGATTGAAGGTTTGTTCCAGGCCGCAGATCGGGATCCTGTGGGAGCGGGCTTGCCCCGCGAAGGGCCGCACAGCGGCCCCCGCTAACAGACTGGCCCAGTCAGTGCCTTCTGTTCCGAGCAAGCTCGATGTCATCCATGATCGCCTTGGCAAACGCACTCAGGTAATCCGCAGCACCGAGCAGCTTATGGTCATCCTCCATATCCCCTTCGCGCACCAGGTGCTTGATGTACCCCAGCAGTACCGAAACCTGCTCATAGGCATGCTCGAACGGCACACCAGGCATCACCCGGAACAGATGGCTGGGCTGTTCACCAGCCTCGCAGAAGGTCTTGGCGCCCACCGTAACGTTTGCTTGTCTATCGTCGCTCATCGCACTACGCCCTCCTTCACATACGCGCCAGCGCGTGCTCGATCAACGCGTGGGCTGTATCGGCGGAATGGATTGCATTGGCCAGCATGTGCAGGCCCGGCTCACCGGTATGGATGCGGCGGTACTCGTCGACGGTTTCTGAGATACCCAGCAGCATCTCGCTGGCGACAGACAAGGCGTCGAGCGGAATCAAATCGGGGTGGATGGAGGAATAGAGGGTGTTGAACAGTTTAAGGCGGGGTGGATCGGGGACTATTTTGTTCATGATTCAACTCGATAGTGATGGGAAAGCCACCAACCTCGTTTCCACACGAATGGAGGCAGCTGAACGCGGGGTGGAAAACCGGTCATCGAGCAACCCGGTAGGCCAAACGGCCTCCCGCGCACAGCCGCCATAACGGCATGTCGATCGATGACTACCAGGGTTTCCACACCCCCATCGCTGAACCGTTCAGCGACCCAACGAGCCTACGGACCGGGGCTCACAGGGGCAATCAGACGCGATTCGACAGACTGCGTAGGGTATTTCCTGCGGATTCGTAGAGTAAGCAGGAAATGGCCCATAGCCATGTAGGCAATTTCCGCATACCTATCATTTTTGCCAGTAGCCAGCCGCTCCACTCCTGACCAATATCCTGTTATAGGCCCATCAGCGGTGACTGATAACAGGAGCGCTTCATGAAAAACCAGGCGAACGCTACACAGTTTTTCTACCGGAACGGAAAGCTCATCACCGTGCAAACAAACCAGAACCGTCGGGCGATCTTTCAGGCTAAGGGGATACCCCTTGCAGAACTGTGTAGTGAACACGCCAGGCTGCTGGCCACCGAAGAGAAAGGCTCCATATTGCAGACAGACACTAGGGAAGATGATTCTCTGGCCTACACAGCCTATGGCCACGCGTCAAACTTAAGCAGGCTGCAAACCTTGCTTGGTTTTAACGGCGAACCATTCGAGGCGGTGTCAGAAAACTATTTACTTGGCCCCGGCTACCATCGAAGCTTTAGCCCAAGGCTTATGCGTTTTCAGTCACCTGACGACCTCAGCCCATTCTACAAGGGGGGGCTTAATGCTTATACATATTGCGTTGGCGACCCGATTAATAATATAGACCCTTCTGGGAAATCCTTTGTGAAATGGTTAAAAAACACGTTTAGCCATAGAGTCGAAAGAAAAATATCACGCATAACGGCTTTCAACGAAAAAGTCAAAAATAGAAACGAAGCACTCAATGAGATCATTAACAATCCTCACTACCTCAAGAACAATAAGCCCGTACCGGCCACTTCTCAGAACCTTATGCACCTTGCCGAGATAAGCGCCAACATCAAAACAATGAAGAGCACTTTAAAATCTCCTACACCACTATCCACGAAGGATATCAATTACGCGCGAAAGCACAAAATGAGAATCAATATCTCAGACTCCAGATTGGAAGCTGAGTACTCAAACGCCCTAATCTTTATAGACAGTCTCAATCAAAATAATAGAATGTCTAATACATCAAAAGCCATTCGACAACCGCCTGAAAACCCTACGATAGGCGTCCCACCCGAGAGAAACAGGGACAGGTTTGGGTATAACCCTGACAATTGAGTTATTCAAACTTCCGCATAACATGCTAAAGGGATCGACGTCATGTTTAATTCCTTAAGTAACTCACTCTTCATGTACCGAGGCGGCAAGCTCGTTACCGTGAAGCAGGGCAAGCATCATCGCACCATCTTCCGCAGCGCGGAGATACCACTGGCCGAGCAGCAAAGGGGTGGCACGCCAGGCATCGGGCTACTGGCAACCGATGACAAGGGTTCCGTTCTCAAAGTGCAAGCCGAAGCCGATGTGGAGAATCACTATTACTCAGCCTATGGCGATGCCCCTACACTGCCTTCAGCTCTTACACTCTTGGGATTTAACAGCGAGCTCCTAGAGGCGAACCATCGCTGCCAAATGTTAGGCAATGGCTACCGAGCCTACAGCCCGCAGCTGATGCGCTTCCACTCGCCAGACAGTTGGGCGCCCTTCAATCAAGGTGGGATAAACGGCTACGCCTACTGCAGCGGGGACCCTGTTAACCGGTTCGATCCCAGCGGACACTTTTTTTTACATATCAGGCCCGCCCAGCATCCCATCCTGAAGCCTTCGAAACCCAATTTGCTTAAGCCGAGGCGACTCCCCATCGTGCGAAGCGTAAGGATTGATCACTACGAGTCGCTTACCAGGACGACCCTGAGGCCCGGGGGCAAAGGTGAAAATATGGTGACCACGGCTGAGACTTCGACTCGCAGAACACTCCGAACGACAGAAGTATTCGAGGTGCTTTCCGATCCACAGAGAAGCTCGGCAACCGTCCATGTGACCAGGACAAGCCTAGACAACTACCTCGCGATCAGTAATACCCTACAAAACGCACAAGCAGCTAATGCAATGAGTGCCCCACACAGCACTGTTAGCGCGGCATTCTTGAACAATCTCGAAAATAGCCGCATAGGGCTAACACTCGTTGGAGAAGCGTTATTCCGACGTGCCAATAACCCTCGTGACTTAACGGCCTACCCGCAAGGTCAGTTCAGGGTCAGTGCAGGTGCCTCTGAAATCAGGCGCACGACCAGATAACACAGTGCCCCTCCTATAGAGGGGCACTGTTTCATTGCAGCTAGTTTCTGGGCCTGTTCCGTGGCCACGGTGTGCTGGTCAAGAAGGACTGAATTGCGCGTCAGGCCGCACTGAACGTCTTGTGCGGATCAATCACAAACTTCTTCGGCACCCCAGCATCAAACTCGCCATACCCTTCCGGCGCCTGATCCAGGCTGATCACCTGCACGCCAACCACTTCAGCAATATTGATGCGATCCCACATGATCGCCTGCATCAGCTGGCGGTTGTACTTCATGGTGGGGGTCTGGCCGGTGTGGAAGCTGTGCGATTTCGCCCAGCCCAGGCCAAAGCGGATGCTCAGCGCGCCGATCTTGGCAGCGGCATCTACCGCGCCCGGGTCTTCGGTCACGTACAGCCCTGGGATACCGATGTTGCCGGCAACGCGGGTCACTTGCATCAGCGAGTTCAGCACAGTAGCCGGGGCTTCGTGCTTGGCACCTTCGTGGCCATGGCCGCGTGCCTCGAAGCCGACGGCGTCAACGGCGCAGTCCACTTCCGGCTCACCGAGGATATCGACGATCTGCTCGTGCAGCGGGGTGTCCTTGGACAGGTCGACCACTTCGAAGCCCTGCGACTTGGCGTGTGCCAGGCGCAATGGGTTGAGGTCGCCGACGATGACGCAGGCAGCGCCCAGCAGGCGGGCCGAGGCAGCTGCAGCCAGGCCGACCGGGCCGGCACCGGCAACGTAAACGGTACTGCCTGGGCCAACGCCGGCCGTCACAGCACCGTGGTAGCCAGTCGGCAGAATGTCGGACAGGCAGGTCAGGTCACGGATCTTTTCCATGGCCTTGTCGCGATCCGGCAGTTTCAGCAGGTTGAAGTCAGCGTACGGCACCAGCACGTATTCAGCCTGGCCGCCGGTCCAGTCGCCCATGTCGACATAGCCGTAGGCGCCACCGGCGCGGGCCGGGTTGACGGTGAGGCAGACGCCGGTGTGCATCTCTTTGCACGAGCGGCAGCGGCCGCAGGCGACGTTGAACGGTACCGACACCAGGTCGCCCTTTTTCAGGCGTTCGACGTCACGGCCCAACTCGACGATTTCACCGGTGATTTCGTGGCCCAGCACCAGGCCGACCTGGGCAGTGGTGCGGCCGCGGACCATGTGCTGGTCGGAGCCGCAGATGTTGGTGGAGACCACCTTGAGGATCACGCCGTGCTCGATCTTCTTGCCACGCGGGTCCTGCATTTTCGGGTAGTCGATATTGCGTACTTCGACCTTGCCGGCGCCGAGATATACCACTCCACGATTGCCAGACATGCTCTTACCTCGCTTGGTTTTTATTTATGCAGCGTTGGTTGAAGCGCCGCCATCCATGGGCGGCATGTGTTACTGGAATGCTGGAATTGTGGGCTTGATGGGCATGACGGCGCTGACTGGAAACGACAGAGAGATGCCTTTTTACGGCAGGCGCATTGAGGGAGCCCTTCGCAGGCAAGCTGTCAGCCAACAAGCGCCGACTTGCCAGCAGCTGCAAGTCATTTTTTACAGTCATGCCAAGCGGTTTCAGCGGGGCCACCTGGCATTTCTGCCAGTTGTGCAGCCATTGCGTTGGGACGAAAGTCACTGCTGCCCATTCGCATGCCTGAAACGGTAAGCGGAATGCCCACGGGCTGGCGGCTCCCCCTATAGCTTGGAGTAGCATTCTATGAAAATTGTCGTGAAGACCGATGAAGGTGTTTGTTATCCGAATACCGAACTGGCGCTGCAAATACGCACCGATGATGAAATTCAGGTCGCTTGGACGGACGAACATGCAACACGCTATACGATCGCTCCCGTACAACGGATCATCGTCCCTGAAACGGTTACCCTGGTGACCACCATGAGCCCTGGACGCAGCAGCAGCAAAAGCCAGCCTTTGAATATTGGCGAGCCGCCACTTTCAAACGTGGCACTGCACTTGCGAGCGTCGGACACATGGGAATATGTCCACGACGCGAACGCCATGAAAACGATGGCCACCTTGGCCAATAATGAAAAGTTCGAGTACAAGGGTGAGGCGTACACTGCCTACTTCAGGATTGCCCATCTATGGGTCGACAAAGACTGGTTCGTCTGGCAAATCATCGCTGACAAGCGCTGAATGCCCTGGCTGACAAGTGCAATCGCCGGCTTGCCGGCGATTGAACCCGACGCCACTACAAAACGACAGTCCTGTTGGCGTTCAGGAACACCCGTCGTTCAATGTGGTACCCCACCGCCCGCGCCAGCGTCAGGCATTCGATATCCCGTCCCTTGGCAATCAGGTCCTCGGGGTAATGGCTGTGGTCCACCACTTCGACGCCCTGGGCAATGATCGGCCCTTCGTCGAGGTCGTTGTTGATGTAGTGCGCCGTGGCGCCGACCATCTTCACGCCTTTGTTGTACGCCTGGTGGTAAGGCTTGGCGCCCTTGAACCCTGGCAACAGTGAGTGGTGAATATTGATCGCCCAGCCATCCAGGCGTCGGCACAGCTCGGGCGACAGCACCTGCATGTAGCGGGCAAGGATGACCAGCTCAGCGCCGGACGCCTCGATCACCTGCAACACCTTGCGCTCTTGCCCAGCCTTGTCGTTGGGGTCGAGTGCAAAGTGGTAATAGGGGATCTTGTGCCAGTGCGCCAGTGGCTCCAGGTCGGGGTGGTTGGACACCACCGCGACCACGTCCATGCTCAGTTGGCCAATGCGCTGGCGATACAGCAGGTCGTTCAGGCAGTGGTCGGCCTTGGACACCATGATCACCACCTTGGGGCGGTGGTTGGGCGCGGTCAGCTCGAAGGCCATGCCGAACGCTTCACTGCGCTCGGCGAGGCCGGCACGAAAGCCGACCTCGTCAAAATCGTCCGGCTGGCGGAATTCGACGCGAATGAAGAAGCGCCCCGACTGCCGGTCATCGAAGGAGTGGTGCTCCGTCACGTAGCAGCGCTGCTCGAAGAGGTAACGCGTCACCACGTCGACGGTACCGAGCATGCTCGGGCAGTCGGCGGTGAGAATCCAGGTATCCGGTGCCCGACTCATGTCTTTCTCCTTAGGCTTCGATGCTCAGACCGTATTCGGCCGAAGCGTCCTGCAGCCACAGCCACCAGTAATCGGCAAAGCTGCGGCGAATCACCAGTTCCCAGGTGTCTTCGGCGGTGCGGCGGATCACCAGTTGCGACTTGGCGAATACGGTGCCGACAGCCTTGCCCACCGGGAAGTTGTTCGGGTGCACATCATAGCTGGTGGACTTCATCAGCACTTCGCGCACATTCGGGCCGCGCAGTTCCAGCAGGCTCTGCCCACCGCTGACGTTGACCACCTGGATGTGCAGGCCTTCGAGGGCCGCGCGCAGTTTTTGCTCGACGGCGAACTCCTGGCCGCCCGGGACGATCAGCAGCCACTCGTCGGGGCCCATCCACTGCAGCGACATCTCGTTGTTGGCGACCACGGTCAGGGCGACCGGCAGCTCCAGGCCCAAGGCCTTGTGCACGCCTGCGGCAAAGGCCGGATCATGGCCGTCGCCGCGCAGGGTCAGGTGGCCGAGGAATTTCTTTTCACGCAGGGTCACACCTGCGTTCTTGCGGCCCTTGCCAACCAGGCTGGCCAGGTCGGCGTGGTGCAGCGGCGACTGGGCCTTGGCTTCGGCGCCGGGGTTTTGCTGGAAGACGTTGATAGCGCTCATTTCTTACCTGCCTTGAATTCTGTTGTCCGTAAGACCAGAGGTCAGATGCAATGCCCGAATGCTAATGGGGGCCCAGTGGGAGCGGGCTTGTCCCGCGAAGAGGGCGGTGAGGCCACCAGCGCATTCGCGGGGCAAGCCCGCTCCCACAAGGTTTGCATTCCAATTCAGGCCTACCGGTGGGCCTTAGACGTTCTGCCGCTCACCCTTCGGATCGAAGAACACCGAAGACACGATCTCCGCCTCGATCACGCTGCCGTCGGCCTGCGGCGAGAACACACGCTCGCCCATGCGCTTGAGGCCGCCCTTGACCACACCCATGGCGAACGAATAGCCCAGGGAGTTGGCTGCGTAGCTGGAGGTAACGTGGCCGACCATGTCCATCGGGATCGGTTGCTTGGGGTCGAACACCAGCTGAGCACCTTCCGGCAGCCACTGGGTCGGGTCCACAGGCTTGAGGCCGACCAGTTGCTTGCGGTTGTCGCGCAGGCAGTCTTCGCGGTTCATGCCACGCAGGCCGATCCACGAGAACGGCTTGTTGCGGCCCACGCACCAGCTCATGTTGAGGTCGTCCGGGTTCATCGAGCCGTCCGTGTCCTGGCCAACGATGATGAAGCCCTTCTCGGCACGCAGTACGTGCATGGTCTCGGTGCCATACGGGGTCAGGTTGTATTGCTTGCCTGCCTCGATGATCTTTTCCAGTACGCCCATGGCGTAGTTGGCCTGCACGTTGACTTCGTACGACAGCTCACCGGTGAACGAGATACGGAACACCCGGGCCGGTACGCCGCCAACAGTGCCTTCCTTCCAGGTCATGAACGGGAAGGCGTCCTTGTCCAGGTCGATGTCGTCGGTCAGCGCGCTCAGCAGCTTGCGGCTATTGGGGCCGGACAGGGTCATGGTCGCCCAGTGGTCGGTGACCGAGGTGAAGTACACCTTCATCTCTGGCCATTCGGTCTGGTGGTACAGCTCCAGCCACTGCAGCACACGGGCGGCGCCGCCGGTGGTGGTGGTCATGTAGAAGTGGTTGTCGCCAACGCAGGCAGTGACGCCGTCGTCGAAGACCATACCGTCTTCCTTGCACATCAGGCCGTAACGGGCCTTGCCCACGTCGAGCTTGGTCCAGGCGTTGCTGTAGATGCGGTTGAGGAACTCGCGTGCATCCGGGCCCTGGATGTCGATCTTGCCCAGGGTCGAGGCGTCGAGCAGGCCCACGCTGTCGCGCACAGCCTTGCACTCGCGGGCCACGGCGGCGTGGATGTCTTCACCGGCTTTGGGGAAGTACCACGGGCGCTTCCACTGGCCGACGTCTTCGAACTCGGCGCCGTTCTTCACGTGCCAGCCATGCAGGGCGGTGAAGCGCACAGGCTCGAACAGGTGGCCACAGTGCCGGCCCGCTACCGCACCGAAGGTCACCGGCGTGTAGTTCGGGCGGAACATGGTGGTGCCCATCTCCGGAATGGTGATGCCGATCGAACGGGCGGCGATGGCCAGGCCGTTGATGTTGCCCAGCTTGCCCTGGTCGGTACCGAAGCCCAGCGCGGTGTAGCGCTTGACGTGCTCGACCGACTCGAAGCCTTCACGGGTAGCCAGTTCGATACCGGCGGCGGTCACGTCGTTCTGCTGGTCGACGAACTGCTTCGGCCCCTTGGTGCCCTTGTCGTGCGGCACCTGGAACAGCGCCACGGTGGCCTCTTCCTTGCGTGCCACGGTTTTCGGCAGGGTGCCGGCAGTGGCCTTGAAGCCGGCTTCGGTGGCTGCGCGCACGCCGCCTTCGAAGCCGTCGGCAATCACATCACCGAGGGCATAGATGCCGTGGATACCGCCGACGCACACGCGTTTCTGCGGTGCATCACCCGGCACGAAGCCGAGGATGTCTTCACGCCATACCGGGCGACCGCCCAGGTGCGAAGCCAGGTGGACGATCGGGCTGTAGCCGCCGGAGGTAGCGATCAGGTCGCACTCAAGGGTTTCGCCAGGGCTGGTGACTTTATGTGCCTGCACGTCGATGGCGGCCACGCGGGCGCCGGTCACGTGCTTGCTGCCCTTGGCCTCGACCACGGCGCTGGAGGTGAGGATGCGGATGCCCTTGGCACGTGCTTCCTCGACCAGCGAACCGCGCGGGTTGTGGCGGGCGTCGGCGATGGCGACCACTTGCAGGCCAGCGTCGTGCCAGTCCAGCGCGGCGCGGTAGGCGTGGTCGTTGTTGGTCGACAGCACCAGCTTGCGGCCCGGGGCCACGCCGTAGCGGCGCACGTAGGTGGAGACAGCACCGGCCAGCATGTTGCCCGGCACGTCGTTGTTGCCGTACACCAGCGGGCGCTCGTGTGCGCCAGCGGCCAGTACCACACGGCCGGCACGCACACGGTGCACGCGGTGACGCACCTGGCCGATCGGGGCGCGGTCACCGAGGTGGTCGGTGAGGCGCTCGTGGATGGTCAGGAAGTTGTGGTCGTGGTAGCCGTTGACCGTGGCGCGTGGCAGCAGGGTCACTTCCGGCAGGCTTTCCAGCTCTTTGACGATGCTGCTCACCCACTCGGCGGCAGGCTTGCCGTCGAGGGTCTCGCGGCTGTCGAGCAGGCTGCCACCGAACTCTTCCTGCTCGTCGGCGAGGATCACCCGCGCACCGCTGCGGGCAGCGGCCAGGGCGGCAGCCAGGCCAGCAGGGCCAGCACCGACGATCAGCACGTCGCAGTGCTGGTTCATGTAGTCGTAGCTGTCCGGGTCGTTCTGCAGCGGTGCACGGCCAAGGCCTGCCGCCTTGCGGATGTACTTCTCGTAAGTCATCCAGAACGATTTCGGGTACATGAAGGTTTTGTAGTAGAAGCCCGGCGGCATCATGCTGCCGCCGACCTTGCCGAGGATGCCCATGACGTCATTGTTGACGTTCGGCCAGCCGTTGGTGCTGGTGGCGACCAGGCCGGCGTAAAGCGCCTGCTGGGTGGCACGCACGTTAGGGATCTGGGTGGCTTCGCTGGAGCCGATCTGCAGGATGGCGTTCGGCTCTTCGGTACCGGCGGCGATGATGCCGCGCGGGCGCGAGTACTTGAAGCTGCGGCCGACGATATCGACGCCGTTGGCCAGCAGCGCGGCGGCCAGGCTGTCACCGGCATAACCCTGGTAGGTCTTGCCGTTGAAGGTGAAGTTCAGGACCTTGCTGCGGTCGATACGGCCGCCGCTGGCGAGGCGATAGGTCTGGCTCATACTTTTTCCCCTTGGCCTTTGACGGTCGACGGTGCGCTGTTCTGCTTGCCGTTGGCGGTCACCTGCGGCTTCTCGCCAATCTTGTAGGTTTCCAGAATCTCGTAGGTCACGGTGTCACGGGTGACGTTGAAGTACTGACGGCAGCCGGCAACGTGGTCCCACAGTTCATGGTGAATACCGCGCGGGTTGTCGCGGAAGAACATGTAGGTGCCCCACTCTTCGTCGGAGCAGGCGGCAGGGTCCAGCGGGCGGGCGATGTGCGCCTGGCCGGAGGCGTGGAACTCTTCTTCGGAGCGCAGCTCGCCGCAGTGGGGACAGAAAATATGCAACATGACGGTGTCTCCGGTTAGTGGGCGACGGCGGCGGCGCCGTGTTCGTCGATCAGTGCGCCGTTGTAGAAACGGTCCATGGAGAACGGCGCAGCCAGCGGGTGCATCTCGCCTTTGGCCAGGCTTGCGGCAAAGACGTTGCCCGAACCCGGGGTCGCCTTGAAGCCGCCGGTGCCCCAGCCGCAGTTGAAGAACATGTTCTTGACCGGGGTCTTGGAGATGATCGGGCAGGCGTCCGGCGAGGTGTCGACGATGCCGCCCCACTGGCGGTTCATGCGTACGCGCGAGAGGTTGGGGAACATCTCGACGATCGCCTGCAGGGTGTGCTCGATCACCGGGTACGAACCGCGCTGGCCGTAGCCGACCCAGCCGTCGATACCGGCGCCGATCACCAGGTCGCCCTTGTCGGACTGGCTGATGTAGCCGTGCACCGCGTTGGACATGATCACGCTGTCGATGATCGGTTTGATCGGCTCGGACACCAGTGCTTGCAGCGGGTGCGATTCCAGCGGCAGGCGGAAGCCGGCCAGCTTGGCCATGTGCCCGGAGTTACCGGCAGTGACCACACCGACGCGCTTGGCGCCGATGAAGCCTTTGTTGGTTTCCACGCCGATGACCGCGCCGTTTTCCTTGCGGAAACCGATCACTTCGGTCTGCTGGATCAGGTCGACGCCCAGGGCATCGGCGGCACGGGCGTAACCCCAGGCCACGGCGTCGTGACGGGCGACGCCACCACGGCGCTGAACGGTAGCGCCGAGGATCGGGTAGCGGGTGTTCTTGGAGCAGTCCAGGTACGGGATTTCGGCTGCGACCTGGGCGGTGTTCAGCAGTTCGCCATCGACACCGTTGAGGCGGTTGGCACTGACGCGGCGCTCGGAGTCACGAATGTCCTGCAGGGTGTGGCACAGGTTGTAGACGCCGCGCTGAGAGAACATCACGTTGTAGTTGATGTCCTGGGACAGGCCTTCCCACAGTTTCATGGCGTGCTCGTACAGCTGCGCCGACTCGTCCCACAGGTAGTTGGACCGCACGATGGTGGTGTTACGGGCGGTGTTGCCGCCGCCCAGGTAACCTTTCTCGATCACCGCGACGTTGGTGATGCCGTGTTCCTTGGCCAGGTAGTAGGCCGTGGCCAGACCATGGCCGCCACCGCCGACGATGACCACGTCGTAGACCTTTTTAGGGGTCGGCGTGCGCCACATGCGCTGCCAGTTTTCGTGGTGGCTGAGGGAGTGCTTGAAGAGGCCGAAGCCCGAGTAGCGTTGCATGGTCGTTTACTCCACTCAGCGGTAAACAGGGAAGTCTGCGCACAGGGCGGCGACGTTCTTCGCCACATCGGCTTCAACGTCGGCATCACCGAGGTTGTCGAGGATGTCGCAGATCCAGCCAGCCAGGGCCACACACTGGGCGACTTTGAAGCCGCGGGTGGTGACAGCCGGGGTGCCGATGCGCAGGCCCGAGGTGACGAACGGTGACTGCGGGTCGTTGGGCACGGCGTTCTTGTTGACGGTGATGTGCTCTCGGCCCAGGGCGGCGGCGGCATCTTTACCGGTGAGGCCCTGGCGGATCAGGCTGACCAGGAACAGGTGGTTGTCGGTGCCGCCGGACACCACGTCGTAGCCGCGGTCGATGAACACCTGGGCCATGGCCTGGGCGTTTTCGATGACCTGCTGCTGGTAGCGCTTGAACTCAGGCTCCAGCGCTTCCTTGAAGCACACGGCCTTGGCGGCGATGACGTGCATCAGCGGGCCACCCTGGGCGCCGGGGAATACGGCAGCGTTGAGCTTCTTCTCGATCGCTTCGTTGGACTTGGCCAGGATCAGGCCGCCACGTGGACCGCGCAGGGTCTTGTGGGTGGTGGTGGTGACCACGTCGGCGTACGGCAGCGGGTTGGGGTACAGGCCAGCGGCAACCAGGCCGGCGACGTGGGCCATGTCGACGAACAGCAGCGCACCGACCTTGTCGGCGATGGCGCGAAAGCGTGGGAAGTCGAGGGTTTTGGAGTAGGCCGAGAAGCCGGCAACGATCATCTTTGGCTTGTGCTCGACCGCCAGGCGCTCGACTTCGTCGTAGTCGATCAGGCCGGTGTCGGTGTTGATGCCGTACTGCACAGCGTTATACAGCTTGCCCGAAGACGACACCTTGGCGCCGTGGGTCAGGTGGCCGCCGTGGGCCAGGCTCATGCCCAGGATGGTGTCACCGGCCTGCAGCAGGGCCAGGTAGACCGCGCCGTTGGCGGAAGAGCCAGAGTGCGGCTGGACGTTGGCGAAGTCGGCACCGAACAGCTGCTTGGCGCGCTCGATGGCCAGCGCTTCGACTTTGTCGACGTGCTCGCAGCCGCCGTAGTAGCGCTTGCCTGGGTAGCCTTCGGCGTATTTGTTGGTCAGGCCGCTGCCCTGGGCCTGCATGACGCGCTTGCTGGTGTAGTTCTCCGAGGCGATCAGCTCGATGTGATCTTCCTGGCGCTGTTCTTCGGCATTCATCGCCGCCAGCAGTGCGTCGTCGTAACCCTGGATCTGGTCTTGCTTGCTGAACATCTTGTTGTCTCCCGGCAGCGATCGTTTCTTGTCTGTAAGGCACTGTGGCCCTTTGTGGCGATGGTATGACTGGCCGGGGTGGGTCAGATGCCTGCGCACGCCTTGCAATGGCGCGTTTACGACATTGGCTTTGTGTTGCTGTTGCCGGCCGCTTCGCGGGGCAAGCCCGCTCCCACATTGATTGCTGTATGCAGGACTATTGTGGAAGCGGGCTTGCCCCGCGAAGAGGCCGACACAGATCCGACTGAAAGCAGGTTGTATAGGCAACTGCTGAATCGATGGTTTAGAGTGCAGTTCTGCGTCGTTCACAGGACCGTGTCATGACAGATAAGAGCCAACAATTCGCCAGCGACAACTATTCCGGCATCTGCCCCGAAGCCTGGGCCGCCATGGCCAAGGCCAACATGGGCCACGACCGCGCCTATGGCGACGACCAGTGGACCGAGCGGGCCGCCCAGTACTTTCGCGAGCTGTTCGAAACTGACTGCGAAGTGTTCTTCGCCTTCAACGGCACCGCCGCCAACTCCTTGGCCCTGGCCTCGCTGTGCCAGAGCTACCACAGCGTGATCTGCTCCGAGACCGCCCACGTCGAGACCGACGAATGCGGCGCGCCAGAGTTTTTCTCCAACGGCTCCAAGCTGCTGACGGCGGCCAGCGTCAACGGCAAGCTGACCCCGCAATCGATTCGTGAGGTCGCCCTCAAGCGCCAGGACATCCACTACCCCAAGCCACGCGTGGTGACCATCACCCAGGCCACCGAAGTGGGCACCGTGTACCGCCCCGATGAGCTCAAGGCGATCAGCGCCACCTGCAAGGAGCTGGGCCTGAACCTGCACATGGATGGCGCGCGCTTTACCAATGCCTGCGCGTTCCTCGGTTGCAGCCCGGCAGAGCTGACCTGGAAGGCCGGCGTCGATGTGCTGTGCTTTGGCGGCACCAAGAACGGCATGGCGGTGGGTGAGGCGATCCTGTTCTTCAATCGCGACCTGGCCGAGGACTTCGACTACCGCTGCAAGCAGGCCGGGCAACTCGCCTCGAAGATGCGCTTCTTGTCAGCGCCCTGGGTCGGGCTGCTGGAAGACGGCGCCTGGCTGCGCCATGGCAACCACGCCAACCACTGCGCACAGTTGCTGGCCTCGCTGGTGAGTGACTTGCCGGGGGTTGAGCTGATGTTCCCGGTGGAGGCCAACGGGGTGTTCCTGCAGATGCCAGAGCCTGCGATCGAGGCGTTGCGCGGCAAGGGCTGGCGCTTCTACACCTTTATTGGTAGCGGCGGGGCGCGGTTCATGTGCTCGTGGGACACCGAAGAGGAACGGGTGCGTGAGCTGGCGGCGGATATTCGCAGCATCATCACCGCCTGACAGGCCGCATTCGCGGGGCAAGCCCGCTCCCACAGCGCTGTACTTGTGGGAGCGGGCTTGCCCCGCGAAGAAGCCAACACCGATCTAGAGCCTGAACCCACCCATCTGCCGCGCCAGGTCATCGGCCAAACCACGCAAAGCCTGGCACTCCTCACGGCACCCTTGCACCTCAGCCGCCGTCTCCCGCGCCAGGTCGGAAATCCCCTGCACCGTGCGGTTGATCTCCTCAGTTACCGCCGACTGCTCTTCAGTCGCGGTGGCCACCTGATGGTTCATGTCACTGATATGTTCCACCTGATCGGTAATCGCCCCCAGTGACGCCCCGGTGCGCTGGCTCGATTCCACGCCACTGCCGGTCGCCTGCTGCCCCGCCTGCATCGAGCTCACCGCCGAACCCGCGCCCTGCTTCAGGCGTTGGATCATCTGCTGCACTTCATCGGTAGACAGCTGCGTGCGCCGCGCCAGCGTTCGCACTTCGTCGGCCACCACGGCAAAGCCGCGCCCCATTTCCCCTGCCCGCGCAGCCTCGATGGCCGCATTCAGCGCCAACAGGTTGGTTTGCTCGGAAATACTACGGATCACTGCTAGAACTTCATCGATCGAGGCGACTTCGTCGGCCAACTGCTCCACCGCATCCGCCGCCTTGCCGATATCCCCCGACATACCCTCGATGCCCTGAATCGAACGGCGCACCACTTCACGCGCCTGCAAGGCCTCATCACGCGCCGACTGCGAGGCCTGCGCCGCATCACCGGCATTGCGGGCAATGTCCTGCACCGTCAGCCCCATTTCGTGCACAGCGGTGGCCACCATCTCGGTCATTTCCTGCTGCCGTCCGGAACGTTCGGCGGTGTTGTCCACCACCTGGGTCACCTGCTCGACGGCCAGGTGCAGCCGTTCGGTGGTACGCAGCACCTCGCCGATCAACCCGCGCTGGCTGTCGAGAAAACGATTGAAGCCCCGCGCCAGGTCACCCAGCTCGTCCTGGCGCGAATCATCCAGGCGATGGCTGAGGTCACCGGCGCCACTGCCGATCTGCACCAGCGCGGCAGTGACCCGGCGGATAGGCCGCACCAGCCCACGTGCCAGCAACACCACCAGCAACAATGACAGCAGCGCCACGCCGCCACCGATCAACGTGGTCAGCCATACCGCCTGACGCATCTGCGCGTAGATCTCGGCCTCCGGCACCTCGGCGACCAAAGTCCAGTTCAGGTCGCGCAGTGGCAGGCCCAACGCCAGATAATCTTCGCCATCGCGCTGGAAGCGGCTGGTGCGCAGGCCCGGCTCACCATTCATCACCGCCTTGGCGGCGTGCGCATCGAGCTGATCGACCAGCTGGCGCTTGCCGCTGAAGGCGTTGTCCGGGTGCACCTGGATCAACCCATCGTTGCGCACCAGAAACACCTTGCCGTGCTCGCCAAAGCTGAAGTCATGGATCAGTTTCGACAGCTCGGCCATGCGCAGGCCCATGCCGGCGACGCCAACCAGCTTGCCGTCCTTTTCCACGCGATAGTCGATGAACAGCGCCAGCTCGCCGGTGGCACCGTCGATGTCGATATTGATCAGGCGCTCGGCGCCACTGTCGATGTAGCCGTAGAACCACTTGTCCTTGGGGTTGGCACGGCTGAGGGTGCGGTCCAGGCCATTCTCGTTGTAGTAATGGCCGGTTTCGGTAGCGGCGAACAACGTGGTGAAGGCCTTGTTGCGCTGTTTGGCGGCGTCGAGGTATTCGATGAAGCGCGGTGCTTGCGCAGGGTCTTCGCCCGCAGCAAGCCAGTCGCGCAGCAGGGTGTTGCCGGCAATGTCGGCCGCAGCCACCAGCGGCTGGCCGAGCATGCGCTCGATGTCGTTACGGATGGCTTCGACACTGGCCGGCAGCGCCGTGTCGACCAGGTAGCGTTCGGTCAGGCGGTTGAACGCCACCGTGAAGATGATCACCACTACCAGGATGCTCGCCAGCAGGGCCGCGCCCATGCTTGCGATCAATTGCCACTGGATGCTTCGCCGCCAGATACGCATGCCCTTGCTCCCCGCCAATTATTGTTTTGCGGGAAGTGTATACACTTACGTATCCAGTTATTCCAGTGATCTGGGACATTGCTTGGGGACCTTGGGGCCGCTGTGCGGCCCCAGGTGCCCATCAGGACTCGGCAATAGTCCGAACGATCGCGTCCACCGTGGCGTCGATCTGCGCCTGGGTGCGCGCAAGCGTCTGCTGATGCTCCTTCTGCAGCTCAACCTGCTTGGAGCACAGGTTCAGGGCAGCCAGCACCAGCAGTTTGTCGCCGATCAAGGTCGGGTACGAACGCTTGGTCTCGGCCAAGGCGGTGTTGAGCATTCGCACCGCCTGCGCCAAGGTTTCTTCCTGACCTTCAGGCGCCTTGATCGAATAGTCGCTGCCAAGGATCGACACGACATTGACCGGCTGCGCATTCAGGCTCATGCGTTGACGACACCCGCACTGGCGCGATCAACCAGCGCCTGGATGCGCGCGGCAGTGGCGCCGTTCTTTTCTTCCTGCTCCATCAGCGACAGCTGCAGGGTTTCGTTTTCTTCCTTGGCCTGGGCCAGTTGCTGGCCGAGGGTGGTGTTCTGCTCGGTGAGTTGAGCGTTTTTATGCATCAGGTCGCTGACCAGTTGCTCGATTTGATTCAGGGAGGCTTCAAGCATGGGGTCTATCTCAGGTTGTTGCAGAGGGCGCACACGATAAAGAAAAGTGTCGGCCCTCGCCATTAAATATCGGATTCTTAAGGTTTCTGCTGCGCAGATTGACAGGGTATCGGCCCGCTTGTTCCGACCTGGGTCAACCGCCGGTCAGGAAAAAGTTAGCGCGCTCACAAATTTCACCGGTCTCGCTCAAGACTGACCAGTCACGACCGATAGCCAGGCAAGTCATATTTCGTCGTGCTGTGTGCGACCCTCCCCTGCCTGGATCCCCCCATGTCCCTACGCAACATGAACATCGCCCCGCGCGCGCTGCTCGGCTTCGCGCTGATCGGCCTGCTGATGCTCGGCCTCGGCATTTTCTCGCTTATGCAGATGGGCAACATCCGCCAGGCGGGCGTCGCCATCGAGAGCATCAGCGTGCCCAGCATCAAGATGCTCGACGAACTTACCGCGCTGAACCTGCGCATGCGCACCCTCTCCTATCGGCTGCTGATCAACCGCGAGCCAGAGACCCAGCGCGACACCCTCAACCTGCTGGACCAACGCAACGCCCAGATCGACCGCGCCCGCCAGGCCTACCAGCCGATGATCGGCGCACCCGACGAGCAAGCGGCCTTCGACCAGTACAGCCAGTTGCTCAGTCAATACCGCCAGCTGGAGGCGCGCATGCGCAGCATGAGCCAGGCGGGCCGCACCGACGAGTTGCGCGACCTGCTCAACCGCGACCTGCTGGCCAACTCCGAGCAGATCAACAAGGTCATGGACACCCTGGTGCGCATCAACACCGACCAGACCCGTGCCACCAACGAAACCGCAGCCAGCCAGTATGCTGCCGCCTTCGCCCTGGTCATCGGCCTGTTGATCGCCGCCACCGTGCTGACGCTGCTGTGCGCGTTCCTGCTGACCCGCAGCATCGTCAAGCCGATCGAAGAAGCGCTGCAATGCGCCGAGCAGGTGGCCGACGGTGACCTGACCCACGTCATCCGTGCCGAAGGCACCGACGAAGCCGCCCGCCTGCTGCGCGCCATGGCCCGCATGCAAGACAAGCTGCGCGACACCCTGCAATTGATTGCCGGCTCCGCCACCCAGCTGGCGTCTGCAGCGGAAGAGCTCAATAGCGTCACCGACGAGAGCGCCCGTGGCCTGCAGCAACAGAACAACGAAATCGAACAGGCCGCCACTGCGGTCACCGAGATGACCAGCGCCGTGGAAGAAGTGGCGCGCAACGCGGTGAGCACCTCGCAGGCCTCGGGTGAAGCTAGCCGTTCGGCGGGCGACGGGCGCGACCTGGTGCTGGAAACCGTCGGCGCCATCGAGCGCATGAGCGGCGATGTGCAAGCCACTGCCACGCTGATCACCCACCTGGCCGAGCAATCGCGCGACATTGGCAAGGTGCTGGATGTGATCCGCGGCTTGGCCGACCAGACCAACCTGCTGGCGCTCAATGCCGCGATCGAAGCAGCCCGTGCCGGTGAGGCGGGCCGTGGCTTCGCCGTGGTGGCGGATGAAGTGCGGGCACTGGCCCATCGCACCCAGCAGTCGACCAGCGAAATCGAGCGGATGATCGGTAGCATCCAGGGCGGTACCGAGGAGGCGGTGGCGTCGATGCGTACCAGCACCGAACGCGCCGAGTCGACCCTGAACATCGCCCGTGGCGCGGGCATGGCGCTGGATACCATCGCCGGCGCGGTGGCGCAGATCAACGAGCGTAACCTGGTGATCGCCAGCGCGGCGGAAGAACAAGCACAGGTGGCGCGCGAGGTGGACCGCAACCTGGTGAATATCAATGATCTGTCGGTACAGAGTGCAACCGGGGCGCATCAGACCAGCGCGGCGAGTGCCGAGCTGTCACGGTTGGCGGTGGACTTGAACAACCTGGTGGCCCGCTTCCGCACCTGACAGTACTGGGGCCGCTTTGCGGCCCATTCGCACTCTCATGGCCTGCGGATAACCTGTGAGAGCAACTGCCTTGCTCAAAATTCTAAAACAGCCAGCCCCGTGGGAGCGGGCTTGTCCCGCGAACACGGGCGAAGCCCGTGCCATGCTCCGCGGTGCCTGCTTCGCGGGACAAGCCCACTTCCACAGGGATCATGCTACGCCTTGAGCCTGTGCTGTACTTCGACGCTTTGGCAGCTGCTGTTCTCGCCAGAGCATGCCTGTCCGGATCATCGCGTTAAGCTGCACGCCATGTACAACGAAGATACAAGCGGCGGTGCGGCGATCCGACTTGCCCCGCGAAAGGGCCAACACTGCCACCCAACATCCAGCAAACATTCCCCGCCGCACGCCACTGCCAGCTCACCTAATGTTCCTCTGAATCTTATTTCAGGGGGCATCACATGGAGCGTGCTCAATCCCATCTTCTGCGCCGTGGCCGTTGCTCTCAGCCTGGTGGGTTGTACTTGCTGACTACGGTAACCCATGAGCGCAAGCGGACCTTCACCCACCTTCATCTCGCCCGTGGCGTGATCCAGCAACTCAGACAGGCTGAGCTCGATGGGCATTGCCAATCCCTCGCGTGGGTGGTCATGCCGGACCATGTGCACTGGCTGATCGAGTTACGAAGCGGCACCTTGTGTCGCCTGATGCGCAGATTCAAGTCACGCAGCAGCCATGCGCTTTATCAGCGGGGCATGCGGCGCGAAAACATATGGCAGCAGGGCTACCAGGACCGAGCCTTGCGCCGGGAAGAAAGTGTGCTGCAGGTAGCGAGGTACATCGTTGCCAACCCCATCAGAGCAGGATTGGTTGACCGTGCGGGTGATTATCCGCATTGGGATGCAGTCTGGGTCTGATGCCATTCGCGGGGCAAGCCCGCTCCCACAGGCCTGTGGGAGCGGGTTTAGCTGTGAAGAATCCACACTCTTGAAGCTGGATCAGTAATCGATCCGCACATCTCCTTTAGGCACGCTGCAGCACGACAGGATGTAGCCCTCGGCCTCGTCTTCTTCGGTAATACCGCCGTTGTGCTCCATCTCCACTTCGCCGCCCAGCTTGAGCACCTTGCAGGTGCCGCATATGCCCATGCCGCAGGCCTTGGGGATCATCAGCCCGACCTTCGCCGCTGCCGCATGCACGGTCTCGCCCGGGGCAACGCGGATGCTCTTCTCGCTGCCGATGAACTCCACCAGGTTGAGGTCGGAGACATCCACTTCCGGCGCGTCGGCGGCCTGCTCGGCGTGCTCCACTGCATCGGCCTTGGCCTCTGCCGGCGTCGCGCCGAACGACTCCTCATGGTAGTTCTTCATGTCGAAGCCGACGGCTTCAAGCATGCGCTTGACCGCGCTCATGTACGGCGTCGGGCCGCAGCAGAACACCGTGCGCTCCATGTAGTCGGGCGCGATCAGCTCCATCAGCCGCTGGTTCAGGTACCCGCGGTAACCCGCCCAGGGCTCGCCCAGCCCGTGCTTCTCGCAAATGATGTGCAAGCTGAAGTTGGGGATGCGCGAGGCCATCTGCTCCAGCTCGCGGTGGAAGATGATGTCTTTCGGCGAACGGGCGCTGTGCACGAAGACCATGTCGACATTGGCGTTGGTGTCGTAAAACCAGCGCGCCATGGACATCACCGGGGTGATACCCACACCGCCCGAGAGGTACAGCACCTTGCCCGACGGGAAGTCGATGGCGTTGAACAACCCCACCGGGCCGTGCACCGGCAGCTCTGCGCCTTCGTGCATGGTGTCGTGCAGGTGGTTGGAGACATGCCCGCCTGGCACCCGCTTGACCGTGATCGAGAAGCTGTACGGCACCGACGGCGAACTGGAGATGGTGTAGGAACGCATCACCGGTTTGCCTTCGATCTCAAGTTCCAGGGTGACGAACTGCCCTGGCTTGAAGAAGAACATGATCGGTTGGTCGGCCATGAAGCAGAACGTGCGCACGTCCCAGGTCTCCTGGATGACCTTGACGCAGCGCACGATGTGGCGGCCGTTGGCCCAGGTCTGGGTGGTGACCGGATTGAGGAAGGTATCGGACATGTTCATCTCCAGCAGCCGACAATTGGCCTTTTTATGGCTGCGATAATGCGCAAGCTGAAGGCGACGTACATTCCTGCCTGCGACATCGGCGTACTTATCGCGACCAGCCCCATGCTACAAGGGCTAGGGCGTCGTAATTCAAATCGGCCATGTCGCCCATGGATACGGTTCATGACGCCTTCGGACGCACACTCCACGGCAAAAGAACACGCTGTTTTTTTTACGACAGCCTTGCGGCACCACAACAATGATTAGCCACCTTTTGCCGGCCGCACGCGGCCCCGAGGACCACACGATGGACGTCACCGCAACCCTGAGCCTGGGCGATCCACTGGAAGCAGCACGCAAGGCTACCGCCGAGATGCTGCAGACCCGCGAGCGAACCTACTCGCTGCCCCAGCCTTTCTACACCGACGAGCGTCTGTTCCAGATCGACATGCAGGAGATCTTCCACAAAGAGTGGCTGATCGCTGGCATGACTTGCGAGATTCCGGCCAAAGGCAACTTCATCACCCTGCAGATCGGCAAGAACCCGATCATCGTCATCCGTGGCGCCGAAGGTAAGGTGCATGCCTTCCACAACGTCTGCCGCCATCGCGGTTCGCGCCTGTGCACCAGCGACAAGGGCAAGGTGGCCAAGCTGGTCTGCCATTACCACCAGTGGACCTACGAGCTGGACGGTCGCCTGCTGTTCGCCGGCACCGAGATGGGCGCCGACTTCGACATGAAGGAATACGGCCTCAAGCCGGTGAACGTGAAGGTTGCGGGTGGTTACATCTTCATCAGCCTGGCGGAAAACCCGCCAGCCATCGACGAGTTCCTGGCCACTTTGGAGCATTACATGGAACCGTACGACATGGAGAACACCAAGATCGCGGTGCAGACCCAGTTGCTGGAAAAGGCCAACTGGAAGCTGGTACTGGAAAACAACCGCGAGTGCTACCACTGCAGCGGTTCGCACCCAGAGCTGCTGCAAACCCTGCTGGAGTGGGACGACACCAACGACCCACGCGCCAGCCAGGAATTCAAGGACCACGTGGCCGCCTCTGCCGCCGCCTGGGAAGCCGAGAAGATCCCGTACCTGCACAAGAGCCACGGGCTGCGTAACCGCATCGTGCGCATGCCGCTGCTCAAGGGCACCGTGTCGATGACCATGGACGGCAAGCAGGCCTGCCAGAAGCTGATGGGCCGCATCAAGAACCCGGACCTGGGTTCGATGCGCATCCTGCACCTGCCGCACTCGTGGAACCACTGCATGGGCGACCACCTGATCGTCTTCACCGTGTGGCCGATCAGCGCCCAGGAGACCCTGGTCACCACCAAGTGGCTGGTGCACAAGGATGCCGTCGAAGGCGTCGATTACGACCCGGAGCGCATGCGCAAGGTGTGGGACGCGACCAACGACCAAGACCGCCGCCTGGCCGAAGAGAACCAGCGCGGGATCAACTCCACGGCATACCAGCCAGGGCCTTATTCGAAGACCTATGAATTTGGCGTGGTGAACTTCATCGACTGGTACAGCCAGCGCGTGCTGGAGAACCTGGGGGCGGAGCCTGCGCCGTACTTGAAGGAAGTGCAGGCGCAGTAAGTATCCGTTCACGTGCGGCTAGTGGTGACCCCACTAGCTTGCTCACTGCCTGTTGCGTGTTGCGTCTTGCGTATTGCGCCTTGTCGTATGCTATTTCTCGATTCGGCAGACGGAGAAGCGGCGTCGGACGTCCATCTATTCATCCCGATCATCACAGGGGTACCCTGCAGCCATGGTTTCGCCTGAGCGAGGTCCCAAACCTCCTTTACCGACGTTCCCAGGGAAATCACGGTAAGGGTTGACAATGCCCATGTCTGCCAATCTTTTCCTGGCTCTACCAGGCGACTGATCCCCACTGCGATCCCTGCAACGGCACTGGCGCCACTGACCACCGAAAGCGCCCAATCACTTCGCGATGAGACAGGCAAGAGCCCTACCGTGTCGTTGACAGCGGCTGCTTGTAGGGCCATGCCTCGATGCGCCTGACGTGTTCGCCACATTGATCGAAGCTTCAGACCACTGGTGAAGAAACCCGTTAAGTTGGTAAGAATGCTGAGGATAGGAAACAGGTACTCACTGGCTTCCTGCCCTGTCGGATCGCGGTAGTTGATCGGGTCACCGAGGCAGTATGCATATGCGTTGAACCCACCCGCAGCGAACGGGCTGAGCCGATCTGGCGAGCGAAAGCGCATCAGTTGCGGGCTATAGGCACGATGCCCATTGCCCAGCAGGTAGCAGCCACTGGCTTGATCGAGGTGCGCATCAGAGAATGCCAGCCAAGGTCCAGCATCGGGTTGGAACCCAGCGTAGGGCGTATAGCGTCGATGCGGGGTAGCCTGCCCTCGCAGCACCGAGCGCTGGCGGTCAATTGCCAGCAGTGTGGTACCCGCCATTGCTACGCTCCCCAGGTCATTACCTGCCAGTACGTTAGCAAAGGGTACCTGTAGCGGTAACTGGCAAAAATGTCAGTTGCAGGGCAATGGTTTTCCACAGGCCAGGCGCCTACCTCGTCAGATCAATTTTTGATCAAAACTCTGCAAGCCTTGGCAGGCCTGGGCTGCAGCACTTCCCGAACAACTTGCCCACAGGTTGGCCAACAGACTTTGTGAGCAAGTCCGCCAATTCGCTTAAACACCCTGTGGGTAACTACACCAACCCCTTGAATTGCGGTATTTCTGAAAGCGTTTGCTGAAATTGATCATTATTTGTACGTATCGCTGCAAGGCCCGAAGCTATTGCGCTGCAGCGAAGCACGAACACTTTATCCACACCTTGGCGAACAGATTCCGGGGGTAAAACCCGGACCACCTGACATTTTTGCCAGTTTCCTCAAAACCCCGCTCATGATTGATTGAAAGCAATCATGATGGCAGCAGCACGAGGTCACTTATGCACAGTCGCCTGAAAGGCACTGTGAAGTGGTTCCATGAGGTGAATGGAGTAGGTGTAATAACGGCTGAGGACGGCAGTGGGGACTATTTCGTAGCGCGGTGTGCAATTCTGATGGTGGGCAGGGCGCGGCTACTGGAGGGGGAGCGGGTAAGCTTTGAACCCATAATCGATGGACTGGCCTTTTGGGCATTCAATGTTGCCGAGCTACAGCCTTGAAGGGCCTGTGGGCGCGCCACTCCCACAGGGCCCCTGCTGAATCAATGAGATTAAATGCACGTCAGCGTAGAACGCCTTCCTCAACCAGCAGCTTGAGAATCGCCTCGGCGCCTTCTTGCGGCGATACATCCTTGAGCACCTTGCCCCCGCCGCCGCTGGCCTTGGCCGTGGCCGCCTTCATCCGGTCGGCACCGCTCTTGGCCTTGATCACCTTCAGGCGCTTGGGCCGTGGGCGGGCAGGTTGCAGCTCAGCCTCGCCCAGCAGCTCGTCTTCGACAATGGCCACGTCATGCGCCGCCAGCACACCCCGCCGTGCCGGGCCGAAGGCACTCTGGCGCGGCTTGGGCGCTGCGTTATCCACAGTCGCCAGCAATGGCAGGCGGACCTTGAGGCGACGCCGCTGGCCCCGTGGTAGCGCTTGCAGCACCTGGGCGGTGCCGTTTTCGATGGACTCCACCTCTGCCAGGCCGACGATCAACGGCCAGCCCAGCTTCTCGGCCAGCAGAAACGGCAGCATGCCCGACCCTTCACCGGTTTCCGCCTGGCTGCCAGTCAGTACCAGCTGCGCGCCAGCATCGCGTAAATAGTCGCCGAGCACGCCCAATACATCCGCACCCGCCGGCTGTTCCAGCACGTCCAGGTGCTCCAGGCCCATGCCCAGGTAGGCGCGCAGCGCCTCTTCACGAGGGTCGCCGGCATGTACCACCTGCAAGTTATCCCCAGCCAGCTGCAGACCCAGCTCCACTGCACGCGCGTCCTGCTCGGCGCGGCGGGCGCGCCCGGAGCTTGGGTGGGCACCGATCGAAACCAGGCTGATGACTTTCGTACTCATGCTCGTGCCCTTATGCCGCGTCGCGCTGGCCGCCGCTGCGGTAGTTGTCCACAGCCTCGACCAGTGCCTGGAGAATTGCCGAACTGTCGCCAATCACCGACAGATCGGCCCGTTTGATCATGTCGCAACCCGGGTCCATGTTGATCGCCACCACTTTGTCGCAGGCGCCGATACCCTGCAGGTGCTGGATGGCGCCAGAGATACCCACCGCCACATAAACCCGCGCCGTGACCCAGGTACCGGTAGCCCCCACCTGGCGGTTGCGCGGCATGAAGCCGTCGTCCACCGCCACCCGCGAGGCGCCTTCGGTGGCACCGAGTGCCGCCGTGGCCTTGTGGTACAGGTCCCAGTCCTTGACGCCGTTGCCGCCCGAAACGATGAACTCCGCCTCGGCCATGGCGATGGTGGCCGGGTCGACCGCCACCGAGCCCAGGTCCTCGATACGCGACAGGCTGCGCACCACGCCTGTGGACAACTCCACCGGCAGCGCTTCGTGACGGGTTTCGCTGACCGGCTCGGCGCATTCCGCCGCCGCCAGGATCAAGCGCGGCACTGCACGCTGCAGGTCTTGCTGGCCGGCACCGGCGCGGCCGATGCACTGGCCATCCTTGACCTGCCACACCCGCGTCGCCGGGCGCTCGCCCAGGGCAGCGCCCAGGCGCCTGCCCAGCTCACCGCCACCGGTGCGGCTGTCGGGCAGCAGCCAGTGGCGCGGTGTGAACTGGTTATCCACAGCCCGCAAGCCTTGCACCAGTTGCTCTGGCGCGTAGCCTTCGAAAGCTTCGCCCTCGATGACCAGCAAGCGGTCGACACCGGCGTTGGCGAAGTTACTTTCCTTGTGCTCGCCAAACACGATCGCCAGCACCGCGCCGTCGCTGCCTGCCAGGCTGTGGGCCAGGCCGAGCAAGTCGCGGTCGTGGCTGCCGAGGCGGCCGCCGACCATGTCCGGCACCACGGCGATGTAGTACGCCGGCGCCGGCACCTGGTGCAGCGGCAGTTTCACTTCAGCCGCCGCCGTGCGCCGCCCGCCCACACCGGTGCCCTGCTGGGCGCCGCTGCGGTCGATACGCTTGATGCCAGCGGGGCCGATAAAGCCTGCGGCAATCGCGTGGGGGTTCTTGCGGATGACACCGTTTGGCCCCATCCAAGTGGTTTGTTGCGTCTGCATCGCCGCGTGCAGCGGATGCAGACGGTTACGGGCGATCCACTCGGCGCGTGGGTCGCGGCGGATGATGTCGCTCATCAGTGCACCTCCGCAGGTTCACGTTTGGCCGCTGGCGACTTGGCGTTCGCAGGGGCTTCGTCTTCGATCAGTACATCCGCTACCAACTCGGCCAGGTCCTTGATCTGTGGGCGCGGTTCGACCACACCTTCGAGCATGGCAGTGCACTGTGGGCAACCGACTGCCACCAGCTCGGCCTCGGTCTCACGGATGTCGTCCATGCGCATGTCGGGGATACGTTGCTTGCCCGGGATGTCGGTGATCGGCGCACCGCCGCCACCGCCGCAGCAACGGGAACGGAAGCCCGACCGCTGCATCTCGCGCACTTCGATGCCGAGCGCCTTGAGCACATCGCGCGGCGCCTCGTACTCGCCGTTGTAACGGCCCAGGTAGCACGGGTCGTGATAGGTCACGCTGCCGCCCTTGTGCTGGCCGAGGTTGAGCTTGTTGGCCGCGATCAGTTCGGCGATGTAGGTGCTGTGGTGCTGCACCTGGTACTCGCCGCCCAAGGCACCGTACTCGTTCTTCAGCACATGGAAGCTGTGCGGGTCGCAGGTGACGATGCGCTGGAAGCGGTACTTGGCCAGGGTCTGGATGTTGCGTTTGGCCAGTTGCTGGAAGGTCGCTTCATCGCCCAGGCGCCGCGCCACGTCACCGCTGTCGCGTTCTTCCAGGCCAAGCACGGCAAAGTCCACGCCCGAGGCCTTGAGCACTTTGACGAAGGCGCGCAGGGTGCGTTGGTTGCGCATGTCGAAGGCACCATCACCGACCCAGAACAGCACCTCGGTGGTGTTCACCTCCGACAGCAGTTTCAGGTTGAGGTCGGCCGCCCAGTTCATCCGCCCGCCAGGGGCGAAGCCGCCAGGGTTGTCGGTGGCGATCAGGTTGTCCAGCACCTCGGCGCCCTTGTTCGGGGTCGCGCCTTTTTCCAGGGTGAGGTGACGGCGCATGTCGACGATGGCATCGACGTGCTCGATCATCATCGGGCACTCCTCGACGCAGGCGCGGCAGGTGGTGCACGACCACAAGGTCTCGGCGTCGACCAGGCCGTTGACGATCGGCTGGTGCGGGTGGCCGCCATGCTCGCCAATAGGTTTGCCCGGGTAAGGGCTACCGGCAAACTTGGCGTCCGTGCCACCGGCCAGGCCGATGACCATGTCCTGGATGAGTTTTTTCGGGTTCAGCGGCTGGCCTGCGGCGTAGGCCGGGCACATGGCTTCACATTTACCGCACTGCACACAGGCATCGAAACCGAGCAGCTGGTTCCAGGTGAAGTCCACCGGTTTTTCCACACCCAGCGGTGCGTTCGGGTCTTCCAGGTCCAGCGGCTTGAGGCCGGTGGAGCGGCCGCCGCCGAAGCGCTCGGCACGGCGGTGCCAGGCCAGGTGCAGGGCACCGGCGAAGGCGTGTTTCATCGGGCCGCCCCAGGTCATGCCGAAGAACAGCTCCGACACGCCCCACAGCACACCCAGGCCCAGTACGCCGACCATCACCCAGCCACCGGTGTTGGCGGGCAGGATGCCGGCCACCGGCAAGGTGGCGACGAAGAAGCTCGCGGCGAACACCAACAGGCTTTTCGGCAGCCGCATCCACGGGCCCTTGGACAGGCGCGAAGGCGGGTTGAGGCGGCGTTTGAAGACAAACAACGCGCCTGTGAACATGATCACCGTCGCCACCAGCAAGGCGTAGCCGAGGATCTTGCTCTGCAGGCCGAAGCCGTGCACCAGGATCGCCAAGGCAGCCGACAGCACGAAGCCGCCCGCCGTGGCCACGTGGGTCTTGGACATGTACTTGTCGCGCTCGACCACGTGGTGCAGGTCCACCAGGTAGCGTCGCGGCATGGCCAGCAGGCCGCCGATCAGGTTGACCTTGGACGGCCGGCCACGCCGCCACATGCGCATACGGCGCAGGGCGCCGAGCACCGCCAGGCCAAGGGCAGCGAACAGCAGAATGGGTAGAAGGGTGTTCAACATGGGAGGCTCCCACAAACAGCTGAATTCTTGCGCCCCTCTCAAAGGTGGGCGCGGACCCCTGTAGGAGCGGCCTTGCGTCGCGAAAGGGCTGCGCAGCGGCCCCGGCAATGTGTAGCACTGCTAAATGCCAGGGCCGCTACGCGACCCTTTCGCGACGCAAGGCCGCTCCTACAGGGGGGCCAGTCCCGCCCCTACAGAGGCGGTGCGATCAGAAGTCCTTGCACAGGCGCAAGGCGTCGTAGATCGCCGCATGCACGTTGCGCTGGGCCACGCAGTCGCCGATGCGGTACAGCAGGTAGCCCTCGCCCGGCTGGCTGAGGATCGGCTGCGGCTTGATGGCGAACAGCGCCTCCACATCGATCTGGCCCTTGTTGCGCGAGCCTTCCTTCAGCGCGTAGTACAGTTCTTCATCAGGCCGCACGCCGTTCTCGATCACTACCTGGTCGACCACGCGCTCTTCCTTGGCACCGGTGTACTCGTTCTCCAGCACCGCCACCAGCTTGTCGCCTTCGCGGTAGACCTTTTCCAGCATCATGTCGCCGGTCATGATCACTTCTTTCGGGTACATGCTGCGGTAGTAGGTCGGGAAGGTCGTACCACCCATGGCCACACCCGGCTTGATGTCGTCGGTGACGATCTCGACCTGGCTGCCTTTGTCGGCAATGTAGTCCGCCGCCGACATGCCGGTGAACTCACAGATGGTGTCGTACACCAGCACGTTCTTGCCCGGCGCAACCTTGCCGTCGAGCACGTCCCAGCTGCTGACCACCAGCCCTTCGGCAGCGCCCCAGTGTTCGTTCTGCTCGACGAAAGGATGGCCGCCCACCGCCAGCACGATCACGTCCGGGCGCAGGTCCTGGATGGCGTCCACGCTGGCTGCGGTGCCCAGGCGCAGGTCGACCTTCAGCCGCGCCAGCTCTAGTTGGTACCAGCGGGTGATACCGGCGATCTGGTCACGTTGCGGTGCCTTGGCAGCAATGGTGATCTGCCCGCCGATCTGGTCTTTCTTCTCGAACAGGGTCACATCATGGCCACGCTCGGCAGCCACGCGGGCGGCTTCCATGCCGGCCGGGCCGGCGCCAACCACCACCACCTTGCGTTTGACGCCGGTGGTCTTCTCGATGATGTGCGGCACACCCATGTACTCACGGGAGGTCGCGGCGTTCTGGATGCACAGTACATCCAGGCCCTGGTACTGGCGGTCGATGCAGTAGTTGGCACCGACGCACTGTTTGATCTGGTCGATCTGGCCCATCTTGATCTTGGCGATCAGGTGCGGGTCGGCCATGTGCGCACGGGTCATGCCGACCATGTCCACGTAGCCGCCTTCGAGGATGCGCGTGGCCTGGTTCGGGTCCTTGATATTCTGCGCGTGCAGCACCGGGACCTTGACCACTTCCTTGATGCCGGCCGCCAGGTGCAGGAACGGCTCCGGCGGGTAGCTCATGTTAGGGATGACGTTGGCCAGGGTGTTGTGGGTGTCGCAACCCGAGCCGACCACGCCGATGAAGTCGAGCATGCCGGTGCCATCGTAGTAGGCGGCGATCTGCTTCATGTCCTCGTGGCTGAGGCCATCGGGGTGGAACTCGTCACCACACAGGCGCATGCCCACGCAGAAGTCGTCACCGACCTCGGCGCGCACGGCCTTGAGCACTTCAAGGCCGAATTTCATGCGGCCTTCGAAGGTACCGCCCCATTCGTCGGTACGCTTGTTGACCCGCGGGCTCCAGAACTGGTCGATCATGTGCTGGTGCACGGCCGACAGTTCGACGCCGTCCAGGCCGCCCTCTTTGGCACGCCGCGCAGCCTGCGCGTAGTTGCCGATGACGCGCCAGATCTCTTCCACCTCGATGGTCTTGCAGGTGGCGCGGTGCACCGGTTCACGGATACCCGACGGCGACATCAGGGTGGGCCAGTTGAAGCCGTCCCAGCGCGAGCGACGGCCCATGTGGGTAATCTGGATCATGATCTTGGCGCCATGCTTGTGCATGGCGTCGGCCAGGTTCTGGAAGTGCGGGATGATGCGGTCGGTCGACAGGTTGACCGACGCCCACCACTCCTGCGGGCTGTCGATGGCGACGACGGACGAGCCGCCGCAGATCGCCAGGCCGATGCCGCCCTTGGCCTTCTCTTCGTAATACTTCACATAGCGGTCGGTCGTCATGCCGCCGTCAGTGGCGTAGACCTCGGCGTGCGCGGTGCTGAGCACGCGGTTGCGGATGGTCAGTTTGCCGATCTGGATCGGCTGGAACATTGCTTCGAATGCCATGACGCTATCTCCGGCTTACAACGGCTTTGTAACGAACAGGCCATCTTCGTGGCCTTCTTCCGACCCGCCGTAGACCTGTTCGGCCACGGTGCGGATCTTGCTGCCGCGGGCAGCGAGAATCTGGTCCATTGCGCCGGCGAACCAGCCGGTGAACATGTAGTCGACCTTGCGGCCAACCTTGCCGTACACGTACACGAACGCCGAGTGCTTGAGCTTGACGCTGCAGGTGCCTTTGTCCAGGTCGATGTCCTGGATCTCGAACAGGCCCCAGCCACGCTGGGACAGCCGCTTCATGTAATGCTCGAACACCGCCACGCCTTCCAGGCCATGGCATTCGGCTTCTTTCTCGCACCAGTGCCAGGCGGACTTGTAGCCGGCCTTGTAGAGGATCTCGGCATAGGCGTCAGCGCCCAGCACTTCCTCGATGCCGATGTGGTTGTTGACGAAGAAATGGCGTGGCACGTACAGCATCGGCAAGGCGTCGCTGGTCCATACACCGGTCTCGGTGTCGACTTCGATTGGCAATTGCGGGGCGATCTTGGCCATGGAAACTCAACTCCATAAAATTTTTATTGGGATGCCCCGGCGTTGCTGGCAGGGGCTTTCAGGCTTGGAGAGCGGCTTACTCGCCCCAGACATCCTTGAGGACGTTTACCCAGTTCTCGCCCATGATCTTGCGCACCACACGCTCGGAGTGGCCGCGCTTGAGCAAGGTCTCGGTGAGGTTGGGGAACTCCCCGACGGTGCGAATGCCCAGCGGGTTGATGATCTTGCCGAAATTGGTCAGGCGACGGGCATAGCCCTTGTCGTGGGTCAGGTACTCGAAGAAGTCCTGGCCGTGGCCCTGGGTGAAGTCGGTGCCGATGCCGATGGCGTCTTCACCGACGATGTTCATGGTGTATTCGATGGCTTCGGCGTAGTCGTCGATGGTCGAATCGATGCCCTTGGCCAGGAACGGCGCGAACATGGTCACGCCGACGAAACCGCCGTGGTCGGCGATGAACTTCAGCTCTTCGTCCGACTTGTTGCGCGGGTGTTCTTTCAGGCCCGACGGCAGGCAATGGGAGTAGCAGACCGGCTTCTTCGATTCGAGGATGACCTCTTCGGAGGTCTTGGAGCCTACGTGGGACAGGTCGCACATGATGCCGACGCGGTTCATCTCGGCGACGATCTCGCGGCCGAAGCCCGACAGGCCACCGTCACGCTCGTAGCAACCGGTACCCACCAGGTTCTGGGTGTTGTAGCACATCTGCACGATGCCCACGCCCAGTTGCTTGAACACGTCCACGTAGGCGATCTGGTCTTCGAACGCGTGGGCGTTCTGGAAGCCGAAGAGGATGCCGGTCTTGCCCAGCTCTTTAGCCTTGCGGATGTCGGCGGTGGTGCGCACCGGCATGACCAGGTCACCGTTGTCGCGGATCAGCTTCTGGCTGGCGGCGATCTGGTCGACAGTGGCCTTGAAGCCTTCCCAGACCGACACCGTGCAGTTGGCCGCAGTCAGCCCGCCTTTGCGCATGTCCTCGAACAGTTCGCGATTCCATTTGGCAATGATCAGACCGTCGATGACGATGCTGTCGGCGTGAAGTTCTGCTGGGCTCATCAGGCTGTCCCCTTTTATTGACTGGGTTCTTGAGTGGTCCGCGCCTGAAGCATGTGCCGGCGCTTTGGGGCCAGCATATGCCTGCGGCCCGAGGCGCCCCGATGCAAAAACGACAGGGGGTTTGCCGAAAGCGTCAATGCGCGACAACAGGCGCTCTGCGGCGCTGTCTGGCGATGAGAGACAGTCTCGATAACGACATGTTCGAGGCTTTCATGAACATTTCGTCAGGGAGCTACCACGTCGCCTTCGGCTGAGCGAGAATCCCTGCGATTCGTCAGCCTGTTGAGGAGAAAAGGATGAAATCAATGGCATGGCTGGTACTGCTGGCCGTCGTTTCGGGCGCCCAGGCCGGTGAGGAAGAGAGCACCCCCTGCGACAACGTCGAGACCGACCAGCAGAGCTACGCGTGTGCGGCGTTCAACAAGCAGACCGCCGAGCGTGAGCTGAGGTCGGCTTACGATGACCTGACCCAGCGCATTCGCGACCAGTATGCCGACGAAGCCGACCAGGCCACCGCCTTGGTCGGGCGCATGGCGGCGGCAGAAACGCTGTGGGCACAGCTGCGCGATGCCGATTGCAAGGTCGAGACCTATGCCGAAAAGCCTGGCAGCAAAGCGTTCGAGGCAGCGTGGAATACCTGCGTGGCGCAGCGCAGTGATGACCGGTCGGAGTATTTGCAGTCCATTGGCCAGCAGTAAACCTGCACCGGCCTCATCTCGGGGCAAGCCCGCTCCCACAGGAGCTACGCGTCCCTTGGGACCATACCTATCCGTGGGAGCAGGCTTGCCCCGCGAAAAGGCCGGTATGACAACCCTCAAACCGCCCGGGCCAACCGATCCTCCCGCGGGCAGCGCTGGTACCGCGCGCGGTAACAGCGGGTAAAGTACGACGCCGACTCGAACCCGCACGCCACCCCCACCTCCAGCACGCTCATGTCGGTCTGGCGCAACAGCTGCCGCGCCTTGTCCAGCCGCAAGCGCAGGTAAAAGCCACTGGGCGTGTCATCCAGGTGCAGGCGAAACAGCCGCTCCAACTGGCGCCGCGTCACCTGCACGGTATCGGCCAGCAGTTGGGTATTGAGCGGCTGCTCGGTGTTGCGCTCCATCTCGCCGATCACCTTCACCAGCTTCTTGTTGCTGATGCCATAACGGCTGGCGATCTGCATGCGCTGGTGGTCCTGTCGCGGGCGGATACGCCCGAGCACGAACTGCTCCGACACCTGCACCGCCAACTCACTGCCGTGTGCCTGCCCAATCAGGTCGAGCATCAGGTCGATCGAGGCAGTGCCGCCGGCACAGGTGATACGCCGCCGGTCGATCTCGAACAGCTCCTGGGTCGCCTGCAGGCTCGGGTAGCGCTCCTTGAAGGCTTCCAGCGCCTCCCAGTGCACCGTGGCCCGGTGGCCGTCGAGCAGGCCGGCCTCGGCCAGCACCACCGCACCGGTATCGATACCGCCGAGGATGACCCCCTCGTGATCCAGACGGCGTAGCGCCTGCTGCAGTGGCGGGCCGAAGCAGGCCAACGGCTCGAAACCGGCGACGATCAGCACAATGGCGCCCGCCTCACCAGCGCCCAGCGCCGCATCGGCGTTCACCGACATCCCATTGCTGGCCTGCACCGCCCCACCGTCCAGGCTGAGCACGCACCAGCGATACAACGGGCCGCGAAAGCGGTTGGCCACGCGCAGCGGCTCCAGGGCACTGATGAAGCCCATCGCCGAGAACCCCGGCAGCAGCAGGAAGTGAACGGTATCCGCCATCGAATGCTCCACAAGAGAGGTGGTCGCCAGGGTGCAAGTGTTGGTCGCCAGGGTGCGATTTTCCACCCCGCGAGCGGCGTAGTTTAAGCAAACGGTCCGCAGAGGCCGCCCACCATAACAATATGCACTGCCGATGGAGAGCCACCATGCACAGCTTGATCCGCCGCAGCCTGTTGACCCTTGCCGTGAGCAGCATCGCCTCTACCCCGCTTTTTGCCGCCGAGCCCGCCGCCTGCCAGAACGTGCGCCTGGGCGTGGTCAACTGGACCGACGTCATCGCCACCAGCGCCATGGCCCAGGTGCTGCTCGACGGCCTGGGTTACCAGACCAAGCAGACCAGCGCATCGCAGCAGATCATCTTTGCCGGTATCCGCGACAAACGCCTGGATATGTTCCTGGGTTACTGGAACCCGATCATGACCCAGACCATCACCCCGTTCATCGACGCCAAGCAGGTGAAGGTGCTCGACAAGCCGAGCCTGGAAGATGCCCGGGCAACCCTGGCAGTGCCCAAATACCTGGCAGACAAGGGTTTGAAGACCTTCGCCGACATCCACAAGTACGAAAAGGAGCTGGGTGGAAAAATCTACGGCATCGAGCCGGGCTCGGGCGCCAATACCCAGATCAAGGCGATGATCGCCAAGAACCAGTTCGGCCTGGGCAAGTTCCAGCTGGTCGAGTCCAGCGAAGCCGGCATGCTCGCTGCGGTCGACCGCGCCGTGCGGCGCAAGGAGGCGGTGGTGTTTTTCGGCTGGGCGCCGCACCCGATGAACGTGAATATCGACATGGCCTACCTGGGTGAGAGCCAAGGCGCCCTCGGCCCTGACGAAGGCCGGGCCACGGTGTGGACGGTGACCGCGCCGGACTACGCCGAGCGCTGCCCCAACGCCCACCGCCTGCTGGCCAACCTGACGTTCAGCGCCGAGGACGAGAGCCGCATGATGCAACCGCTGCTCGACCACAAGGATGCACTGGCGTCGGCCCGCCAGTGGCTCAAGGACCACCCTGAAGACAAGGCCCGCTGGCTTGAGGGTGTGACCACCTTCGACGGCAAGCCGGCGGCGGACAACCTCAAGCTTACTGCCAACTGACAGGCCCATTCGCGGGGCAAGCCCGCTCCCACAGGATGTCCACTGAATCAGGGCCGCGCGCCTCCTGTGGGAGCGGGCTTGCCCCGCGAAAAAGCCAACACCGATCTCATAAGGAACCGCCATGAACCACGACGTCATCATCACCTGCGCCCTCACCGGCGCCGGCGACACCGCCTCGAAAAGCCACTTGGTCCCGGTCACCCCCAAACAGATCGCCGAGTCCGCCGTAGAAGCCGCAAAAGCCGGCGCCACCGTGGTCCACTGCCACGTCCGCGACCCGCAAACCGGTCGCTTCAGCCGCGACGTGAACCTCTACCGCGAAGTCATGGAACGCATCCGCGAAGCCGACGTGGACATCATCGTCAACCTCACCGCCGGCATGGGCGGCGACCTGGAAATCGGCCCGGGCGAATCGCCCATGGAATTTGGCCCTGGCACCGATCTGATCGGCCCGCTGGAACGCCTGGCCCATGTCGAAGCCCTGCTGCCGGAAATCTGCACGCTCGACTGCGGCACGCTCAACTTCGGCGATGGCAATTCCATTTATGTTTCCACCCCTGCGCAGCTGCGCGCTGGGGCCAAGCGCATTACCGAACTGGGCGTGAAGGCCGAACTGGAAATCTTCGACACCGGCCACCTGTGGTTCGCCAAGCAGATGATCAAGGAAGGCTTGCTCGAAGACCCGTTGTTCCAGCTGTGCCTGGGCATCCCGTGGGGTGCACCGGCAGACACCACGACCATGAAGGCCATGGTCGACAACCTGCCCGCCAACGTCACTTGGGCCGGCTTCGGCATCGGCCGCATGCAGATGCCGATGGCGGCCCAGGCCGTGCTGCTCGGCGGCAACGTGCGCGTTGGGCTGGAAGACAACCTGTACCTGGACCGCGGCGTACTGGCCAGCAACGGCCAACTGGTCGAGCGCGCGGTGGAGATCATCTCCCGCCTCGGCGCCCGTGTCCTGACCCCGGCCGAGGGCCGGGCAAAAATGAACCTCGAACGCCGCTGACCCCCTCTGGAGACCGATATGCCATTCATCACCAAGATCAACACCTTCGCCGCCCTGGGCAGTGGCGTGATCGGCAGCGGCTGGGTTGCCCGCGCCCTCGCCCACGGGCTCGATGTGGTCGCCTGGGACCCGGCACCGGGCGCCGAACAGGCCCTGCGCCAACGCATCGCCAACGCCTGGCCGGCGCTGGAAAAACAAGGCCTGGCACCGGGTGCATCGCAAGATCGATTGAAGTTCGTCAGCACCATCGAGGCGTGCGTGCGCGATGCCGATTTCATCCAGGAAAGCGCCCCAGAACGCCTGGACCTCAAGCTCGACCTGCACGCCAAGATCAGCGCGGCGGCCAAGCCGAACGCGATCATCGGCTCCAGTACTTCGGGGCTGCTGCCCAGCGAATTCTATGAGTCCTCGACCCACCCCGAACGTTGCGTGGTCGGCCACCCGTTCAACCCGGTGTACCTGCTGCCATTGGTAGAAATCGTCGGTGGCCGCGACACCGCGCCAGAGGCGATCGAGGCAGCGAAAACCATCTACACCGCCCTGGGCATGCGCCCGCTGCATGTGCGCAAGGAAGTGCCCGGCTTTATCGCCGACCGCCTGCTCGAAGCGCTGTGGCGCGAGGCGCTGCACCTGGTCAACGACGGCGTGGCGACCACCGGCGAGATCGACGATGCCATCCGCTTTGGCGCCGGCCTGCGCTGGTCGTTCATGGGCACCTTCCTCACCTACACCCTGGCCGGTGGCGACGCCGGCATGCGTCACTTCATGGCCCAGTTCGGCCCCGCCCTGCAACTGCCGTGGACCTACCTGCCGGCACCGGAGCTGACCGACAAACTGATCGACGATGTAGTGGACGGTACCTCGGAGCAGTTAGGCGAGCGCAGCATCGCCGCGCTGGAGCGCTATCGTGATGACACCCTGCTGGCGGTGCTGGAGGCAGTGAAGACCAGCAAGGCCGCACATGGCATGGCCTTTGGCGATTGAGGAGCAAGCAATGCCCGCACTGATCACCTACCGCACCCCAGTCCAGGAGGACTGGGTCGATTACAACGGGCACCTGCGCGATGCCTATTACCTGTTGATCTTCAGCTATGCCACCGATGCGCTGATGGAGCGTATTGGCCTGGACGCCGATGCGCGAGACCAAAGTGGGCATTCATTGTTCACCCTCGAAGCGCACATCAATTACCTGCATGAGGTAAAGCTCGGCAGCGAAGTGTGGGTGCAGACGCAGATCATCGGCTTCGATAAAAAGCGCCTGCACCTCTATCACAGCCTGCATCGCTCAGGGTTCGACGAGGCGCTGGCAGCCAGCGAACAGATGCTGCTGCACGTGGACTTGGCCGGGCCGAAATCCGCACCCTTTACAGAACTCAGCATTAGCTTGCTGCAGACGCTGGACGCGCAACAGCAGGATCTCCCCGCAGCCGAGTTCGCGGGCCGTATCATGCGCTTGCCAGGCAACCCACTTACTGCAGCTCCACCTGCTTGATCTGCCGGGTCAGGCTATTTCGATGCGGTTTCATCTCCATACCGGCAGGCAGGTCGATGGCGGCCGCCGACACTCCGTAGATATTGAAGTCGCCTGCGTAGGTATGGCTGATGTAGGTATGGCGAGCGAAAGTGTTGCCTAAGTAAAGGGTTTTTTGCGGGCCCATGTTCTCAATGCGTGCCGACCAGACCTTGTGATTCCAGCTTGCCCCACAGACGTTCTCTATCAAGGTAACCCGTGACGCGCACGGCGTTTGCTGGCGGGTAGAAGTTCTCGACAACCTCTCTGCGCTCGTTGAAGCGACGGGCGACATCATGGTTTGCCGCTGTTCCCAGAGGAATGCCCTGATAGGTCAAGCGTGGGTTGGAGTGATAGGCAATACGCGGGCAGGAGCCACCCGAACAGTCATAGGACATTTGCGTACGAAAGCGCGGCGTGCCGGTGTACCGGTAGCCGTACATGTAGGGCGGAGCACCTGCACTGTCACCCTCTTCCCAGTTGTGCGTAGCGCCCAAATTGTGTCCCATTTCATGCGCCAATGAGCCTAGGCAGGAAACAAGCGAATGGGCGTTAGCCTTGAATGCCGGCCGCCACGCCACACCACACACCGACGATACAGTGGAATATTGGACAACCAGATCCGCCCCCAACCTTTCCCGCTCGCTCAGCACCCGGTCAGAATAGGGCTTGGCGGTACGGATATCCCCCAACTGCTGAGTATGGGTTCTCCCGGCCTCGTCGTAGTCGCCATCGTAGTAGCCCGCCAACTGATACGTGATCTGCACGTCACTGTTTTTCATGTATTGATTGGCATTGTTCAGCGCTTGGGCCAATTCAGCTTTGTAGTTGGGGTTTCTGGCCCGCCTCTGATTGGTCGTGAGGAACAGCACTCGAATCGTGCTGTGTGCTGATTGTGCAACCCTGCCTGCGGTGTTATCGCGGGCTGACGCCTTGGAGTCCACCAAGGGTTCCGCCTCAGGCGGCAGTTTGGTCTCATCTACTTGTATCAGTGCATGCAGCCCAGGGCTGATAGAAGTGAGCCGATAGCGCTTGCCTTCAACCACCACGTCCCCCACCAGCTTATCGCCCTCACGCACGAGCGACAGGTAGTAGAACGGATCATTGTCGATCTCGGATGCCGCAGTCGGATGCGCCTGCTTCCACGCCGACGGTTTGTATCCCACCCAGCCATCGATCCCTGGCGTGATGGTGGTGAAGTCGCGCAAGTTGAACTGTGCCTTCTTTCCATCAGGCAGGCTGACCGCCAGTACTTTTGTCTCTTTACTCACCAGCGCCGTATCGGCCTTTACCAAGGTGATTTCAGCATTCGCAGTGTCAGCCAAAAGCGTGGCCAAGGCACCCGTGGCGGTGCTCTGCAACGTCTTGCGGTCCTGGGTGGGTTCAAGGGTGAACAGCTGAGGAGCTGCGCTGATGGGTGCATTGAACGTCGGTTTCGATGCGGAACACCCCCACACCACAAACAACGCTGAAGCTACCAGACACGTTTTCCAGATCGCCTTTTTCATATTTTCCGCTCCTGTGCAAGCCCATCCGCCACAGCAGAGCAAAACGACAAGGTCTTCGTCATCTGGCAGAAATGTCAGGTGTATGGATGAACAGGGGCAAGAAACGGATTAAAAAACAAAAAAATAACCCCGGAAAGCCGTGAGCATCCGGGGCCAAGAGCGAGCAACATCCACTGTGAACGAGCGAGGGTGACCAAACCCTCCGTTGCGGTAGATGGCTTGAGTGTGCGCACTTCATGGCGGGGAGATTTAGCCGTAAACGACCTGTTCTTAGCCAAAGCAGTCATGCCGACATTCTGTGGTTGCGGCCCTGTCGCAGGGGACACAGAATCGGTCGTAAATCACAGCAGCACTCTCTTAGCGATAAAAGGGACAACAGCCATGATGCATGCGGATTTGATTGATCAGGACGACCTCGCCGGCCACTTGCGCGCGCGCGGTTTCGAGATTCCCGCCGGGGCCAGTGCCGAGCAGGCTTGCGAGGCGGTGGTGCGCGGTTTGACCGAGCCTAATGCACGGGCGCTGAAGGGCATGGTCGAGCAGATGTATACCGGGAGCGCGACGATCCTGCCGGCGGTGCGCCAGGCGATCGATAAACAGCTATTGCCAGCCTTGGCGAGCTTCAACAACCGGGGCTGAAACATCACTTTGCAGGGTCTCTACCGGCCCCTTCGCGGCGATTCGACGCGAAGGGGCCGGTGCCGTATCAGAGCCTTACACTGGCAAACGTCGACTCGTTGCGCGCCTGGCTCAAAGCCGCCAACGGGCCGCTATGCGGTGCCAAGGTCAAGGCCTGCGGGATCGGCATCATCGCTACCTGCTGGGCCGTGTTGGAGCCCACGCGCTCATCACGCGGCGGGATGCCAAAGTACTCGCGGTAGCACTTGGAGAAGTGCGGCGTGGAGACAAAGCCGCACACCGAAGCCACTTCGATGATCGACATCGGCGTCTGCTTGAGCAACTGCCGTGCGCGGATCAGGCGCAGCTTCAGGTAGTAGCGCGACGGCGAGCAGTGCAGGTACTTCTGGAACAGCCGCTCGAGCTGGCGCCGCGACACCGCCACATACACCGCCAATTCGTCGAGGTCGATCGGCTCCTCGAGGTTGGCCTCCATCAGCGCGACGATTTCCTGCAGCTTCGGCTGGTTGGTGCCGAGCATGTGCTTGAGCGGCACACGCTGGTGATCCTGCTCGTTGCGAATGCGCTCGTAGACGAACATCTCGGAAATCGCCGCCGACAGCTCACGGCCGTGATCGCGGCTGATCAGGTGCAGCATCATGTCCAGCGGCGCGGTGCCGCCAGAGCTGGTGAAGCGGTTACGGTCGAGGGTGAACAAACGGGTGCTCATGTTCACCCGCGGGTAGGCCTCCTGCATGGCCGCCAGGCATTCCCAGTGCACGCTGCAATCGAAACCGTCGAGCAGCCCGGCGCAGGCCAGTGCCCAACTGCCGGTGCACACGGCGCCCAGGCGACGCGACTGACGGGCCTGCGCCTGTAGCCAGGTGACGTGTTCACGGGTGACGGTGCGCTGGATGCCGACGCCACCGCAGACGATCACCGTGTCGATTGGCGGTGCGCTGTGCATGGCCGCATCGGGGGTGATCTGCAGGCCATCGCTGGCCCAGACCTGGCCGCCATCGACGGTCAGGGTGTGCCAGCGGTAAAGCTCGCGGCCAGAAAGCTGGTTGGCCATGCGCAGCGGCTCGACGGCCGATGCCAGGGAAATGAGGGTGAAGTTGTCCAGTAGAAGAAACCCGATGGACTGGGGGGCTGTGCGGTTCTGGGTTGGGGTCCCGGAGGTGTACGACGTCATCGCGATTTCTCCTCACACAAATGCAGGGTGTGCCTCAGGCGGGCACTGATTTCTTGTTATGGCCCCTGTTTCGTGTTGCAGGGGCTTGTAACCAAACACAACGCAAACGCCGTGCCGGAACTTGAACGGCTATCCGAAAAAACCTGAAAACGACGCCTTCATCAGGCAAATCAGGCCCTTCGATCACGCCGGTCAAACTTCCAGAACCGGCGTACTAGGCGTGCTACGTGTAACTGCTGAGCACTTTGGTGACAGATGCCCCGGGGGTTGCCCAGAAACGACACTCTTAAGTGTCACCGACAATGCCCACACTCATCGCGACATCTGACGGCCGGTCATACACAAACGCCCCATAACGGGGCGTCGTGCTGCCATCAGAGCGAGATTAGCGCATCAGCATTCGATCGCGCTGACGGCCAGGCCGCCACGCGAAGTCTCTTTGTACTTGTCGTGCATGTCGGCGCCCGTATCGCGCATGGTGCGGATCACCTGGTCGAGCGAAATGAAGTGTTCGCCGTCGCCGCGCAGGGCCATCTGCACCGCGTTGATTGCCTTCACCGCAGCAATCGCGTTGCGCTCGATGCACGGCACCTGCACCAGGCCACCGACCGGGTCGCAGGTCAGCCCAAGGTTGTGTTCCAGGGCGATTTCGGCGGCGTTTTCCAGTTGTGCCGGCGTGGCCCCCAACACTTGGGCAAGGCCTGCAGCAGCCATGGCGCACGCCGAACCGACCTCGCCCTGGCAGCCGACTTCGGCACCGGAAATCGAAGCGTTCTTCTTGCACAGGATGCCCACCGCTGCGGCCCCGAGGAAGAAGTCGGTCACACTCGACTCATCCACCGCATCACTGAAGCGCATGTAGTAGTGCAACACTGCCGGGATGATGCCGGCCGCCCCGTTGGTAGGCGCGGTGACCATGCGCCCGCCGGCGGCGTTCTCTTCGTTGACCGCCAGGGCGAACAGGTTGACCCACTCCATGGCGCTCAGCGTCGAGCCGATTACATTCGGTTTGCCGACCTCCTGCAAACTGCGGTGCAGCTTGGCGGCGCGGCGGCGTACGTTGAGGCCACCGGGCAGCGTGCCTTCGTACTTCAAGCCGTTGCTGACGCAGTCCTGCATGGCTTGCCAGAGCGTGCGCAGGCCGGCGTGGATCTCTGCCTCGGTGCGCCAGACCTTCTCGTTGGCCATCATCAATTGCGACACGCTGAGGTCGTTTTGCTTGCACAGCCGCAGCAGCTCGTCGGCGCTGTTGAAATCGTAAGGCAACACCGTCTGGTCGGCATCCAGCACGCCACTGGCGGCCTGGGCGGCATCCACCACGAAACCGCCACCTACCGAGTAGTAGGTGTCACGGTGCAGCTCGCCCTGCGCGCCCTCGGCGACCAGGGTCATGGCATTGGGGTGGTACGGCAGGTTCTCGTCCAGCAGCAGCATGTCGCGGGCCCAGACGAACTCGATGGGCAGCCGGCCGTCCAGCAGCAGGATGTTGGTTTCGCGCAGGTCGGCAATGCGTGGGACGATCTGGGTCGGGTCGATGGCGTCAGGCCAGTCGCCCATCAGGCCCATGATGGTGGCGTTGTCGGTGCCGTGGCCGATGCCGGTGGCCGAGAGTGAACCGTAGAGCCGCACCTCGATGCGCTTGACCTGTTCCAGTTCGCCGCGCTCACGCAGCCCCTGGACAAACAGAGCGCCAGCACGCATGGGGCCGACGGTGTGGGAGCTGGAAGGCCCGACACCGATCTTGAACAGGTCGAACACGCTGATGGCCATTGTCGAATCACCTCTTGCTGGGCTTGTCTCTGCGCGCCATGCGCAGGGCGGGGCAACTGCTAGGCTGAAGCTGCGAGCCGCCATGAATGCACGCATCATCGGGCTTTTGCCTACCCCCTCGCCGTCTGCAACCGACGTACTTTTGTCCAGCTGCGCCGCGCTGTTTTTACCTGAGGTGCTGCCACCATTACGCCGCTTTCCAGTGGCCGGGTGACGCAAAAACGCGGCCGAGGGGGTGGAAAAATCCATATGCGACATCGCCCGTACTGGATACGACCCGTTGCGTACTGGATACGACCCCACCAGTAGGCGATTGCCCGGCGCTGGAGGATTATCGAAAGCGACTCGTAAAGCACGGCCACGCAACCTGCCCTCTGCAGGCCTGGTCGACCGGACCTTCAGAAAGCCCGGCGACCCATGCGAACCCGAAGACAAAATCTCAGGAGTCCATCCATGAAAGGTTCACCCTCGCTGTTGCTGGTTGCGTTGTTGTCCGCACCGATACTGGCCCAGGCCGCCGAGCCTGAGCAGTGCCAGACGGTACGTTTTTCCGATGTCGGCTGGACCGACATCACCGTGACGACAGCCACCACAAGCGTTGTGCTCGAAGCCCTGGGTTACAAGACCCACACCACCATGATCTCGGTACCGGTGACCTACAAGTCGCTGGCCACCGGCAAGGACCTGGACGTGTTTCTCGGCAACTGGATGCCGACCATGGAGAACGACATCAAGCAGTACCGCGACGCCGGCACCGTCGAGACCGTGCGCGCCAACCTGGAAAACGCCAAGTACACCCTGGCCGTACCCCAGGCGCTGTACGACAAGGGCCTGAAGGATTTTGCCGACATCCCCAAGTTCAAGCAGGAACTGGACGGCAAGATCTACGGCATCGAACCGGGCAACGACGGCAACCGCACCATCCAGAGCATGATCGACAAGAACGCCTTCGGCCTGAAGGACGCCGGTTTCAAGATCGTGCAATCCAGCGAAGCAGGCATGCTGTCGCAGGTTGACCGGGCGCAGAAACGTGGCGAGTCGTTGGTGTTCCTGGGCTGGGAACCGCACCCGATGAACACCCGCTTCAAGATGCAGTACCTGACCGGCGGGGACGACTACTTTGGCCCCGATTTCGGCAAGGCAACCGTATTGACCAACACCCGCAAGGGCTACGTGCAGGAATGCAGCAACGTTGGCCAACTGCTCAAGAACCTGTCGTTCGAGCTCAAGGATGAAAGCACCATGATGGGCTATGTCCTGGACGACAAGATGAAACCCGAAGCAGCCGCCAAGAAGTGGCTCAAAGACAACCCCGGCAAGCTGGATACCTGGCTGGCCGGCGTGACCACCGTTGATGGCAAACCCGGCCTTGAGGCGGCCAAGGCCAAGCTCGCGCAATAACGAACCACGCAATAGCGCTACCTCGGGGCGGGACCGTGCCCGCCCCGGACTGATTTCAATCTTTGCAGGTGGAAGCTCGCTATCATGCTTATCGATCAGAAAATACCCCTGGGCCAGTACATCGCGTCGTTCGTCGAATGGCTGACCCAGAATGGCGCCGATTATTTCGACGCCATCGCGCAAGGCCTGGAGTTCATGATTCATGGCGTCACCAGCGCCCTGACCTGGTTCAACCCATTCGTCCTCATCGCCCTGTTCGCCGCCCTGGCGCACCTCATCCAGCGCAAGTGGGCGCTGACCGCATTCGTCGCCCTGTCGTTCCTGCTGATCCTCAACCTGGGCTACTGGCAGGAGACCATGGAAACCCTGGCGCAGGTGACATTCGCCACGGTGGTCTGCGTGGCCTTCGGTGTGCCGCTGGGCATCCTCGCCGCGCATAAACCGATGTTCTATACCGCCATGCGCCCGGTGCTCGACCTGATGCAGACGGTGCCAACCTTCGTTTACCTGATCCCGACCCTGACCCTGTTCGGCCTGGGCGTGGTCCCGGGGCTGATCTCGACGGTGGTGTTCGCCATTGCCGCGCCGATTCGCCTCACCTACCTGGGCATCTGCGATGTGCCACAAGAGCTGCTCGACGCCGGCAAGGCCTTTGGCTGCTCGCGTCGCCAGCTGCTGACCCGCATCGAACTGCCGCACGCGATGCCGAGCATCGCCGCCGGTGTGACCCAGTGCATCATGCTGTCGCTGTCGATGGTGGTGATCGCGGCCCTGGTGGGCGCCGATGGCCTGGGCAAACCTGTGGTCAACGCACTGAACACCGCCGATATCTCCCTGGGCTTCGAAGCGGGCCTGGCGATCGTGCTGCTGGCGATCATGCTCGACCGTATCTGCAAGCAACCGGAAGTCACGGTAAGGGGTGAAGCATGAGCATCATTCGTTTCGAAGACGTCGACGTCATCTTCTCCAATAAACCGCGCGAGGCACTTTCGCTGCTCGACCAGGGCAAGACCCGTGAGCAGATCCTCAAGCAGACCGGCCTGGTGGTGGGTGTCGAAAAAGCCAACCTGGACATCGAGAAAGGCGAGATCTGCGTGCTCATGGGCTTGTCCGGTTCGGGCAAGTCGAGCCTGCTGCGCTGCATCAACGGCCTGAACACCGTCAGCCGCGGCAAGCTGTTCGTCGAGCATGAAGGCAAGCACATCGACATTGCCCACTGCACCCCGGCAGAGCTGAAGATGATGCGCACCAAGCGCATCGCCATGGTGTTCCAGAAGTTCGCCCTGATGCCCTGGCTGACCGTGCGCGAGAACATCAGCTTTGGCCTGGAGATGCAGGGCCGCCCAGAGAAGGAGCGGCGCAAGCTGGTTGACGAGAAGCTCGAACTGGTGGGCCTGACCCAATGGCGCAACAAGAAGCCCGATGAGCTGTCGGGTGGCATGCAGCAGCGTGTGGGCCTGGCCCGGGCGCTGGCGATGGATGCCGACATCCTGCTGATGGACGAACCGTTCTCGGCGCTCGACCCGCTGATCCGCCAGGGCCTGCAGGACGAACTGCTGGAGCTGCAACGCAAGCTGAACAAGACCATCGTGTTCGTCAGCCACGACCTGGACGAAGCGCTGAAACTGGGCAGCCGTATCGCGATCATGAAGGACGGCCGGATCATCCAGTACAGCAAGCCCGAGGAGATCGTGCTCAACCCCGCGGACGACTATGTGCGCACCTTCGTTGCCCACACCAACCCGCTCAACGTGCTGTGCGGGCGCAGCCTGATGCGCAGCCTGGACAACTGCAAACGGGTCAATGGGTCGGTGTGCCTGGACCCGGGTATCGACTCATGGCTGGACATTGGCGAAGGCGGCTTGCTCAAACGTGCACGCCAAGGCCAGAACGGCCTGGATATGCAGAATTGGGCGCCAGGGCAGAATGTAGAACTGCTGGAGCGCAGGCCTACGGTGGTGCACGCCGATATCGGCATGCGTGAGGCGCTGCAGATTCGTTATCAGACGGGCAACAAGCTGGTGCTGCAGGATAACGACAAGGTGGTGGGGATTCTTGGGGATACCGAGCTTTATCACGCGTTGTTGGGCAAGAACCACGGGTGATGCTGTTGGGGCCGCTGTGCGGCCCTTTCGCGACGCAAGGCCGCGCCTACAGGGACTGCGCTGCTCATGAACCTGTGGGAGCGGGCTTGCCCCGCGAATGGGCTGCAAAGCAGCCCCAATCAATGGATCAGCGAACGACGATCCCGCGCGAAGCCATGTAGGCCTTGGCCTCCGGCACCGTGTACTCGCCAAAGTGGAAGATACTGGCCGCCAGCACCGCACTGGCATGCCCTTCCACAATCCCGTCAGCCAGGTGCTGCAGGTTACCCACCCCACCCGAAGCAATCACCGGAATCCCCAGCGCATCGCTGATGGCCCGGGTAACCCCCAGGTCAAAGCCGTTCTTCATGCCGTCCTGGTCCATGCTGGTCAGCAGGATCTCGCCGGCACCCAGGCCTTCCATCTTCTTCGCCCACTCCACGGCATCCAACCCGGTCGGCTTGCGCCCGCCGTGGGTGAAGATTTCCCAGCGCGGTGCTTCACCGGGTGCGGACACCTTCTTGGCATCGATGGCGACCACGATGCACTGCGAACCGAAACGGTCTGCCGCCTCGCCCACGAACTCCGGGTTGAACACTGCGGCGGTGTTGATCGAGACCTTGTCGGCACCGGCGTTGAGCAGGTTACGGATGTCCTGCACAGTGCGCACGCCACCGCCCACGGTCAGCGGGATGAACACCTGGCTGGCCATGCGCTCGACGGTATGCAGCGTGGTATCGCGGCCATCGACGCTGGCGGTGATGTCGAGGAAGGTGATTTCGTCGGCACCCTGCTCGTTGTAGCGACGGGCGATTTCCACCGGGTCGCCGGCATCACGGATGTTCTCGAACTTGACGCCCTTGACCACACGGCCGTTGTCCACGTCCAGGCAAGGGATGATGCGTTTAGCTAAAGCCATGACTTCTCCTGGAACGGCAGCTTCAAGCTTCGAGCTTCAAGCTGCAAGAGAACAGCCTATCGCGGTCTGGCCTTTCTCTTGCGGCTTACAGCTTACAGCTTGCCGCTGCTCTTAATAGTTGTCGCAGAAGGCCTGGGCCTCGGCGACATCGAGGGTGCCTTCGTAGATGGCACGGCCGGTGATGGCGCCGATGATGCCTGGGGCCTTGGCGTCCAGCAGGGCCTTGATATCGCCCAGGTTGTGGATGCCGCCGGACGCGATCACCGGAATGCGCGTGGCTTCGGCCAGGGCTTTGGTGAAGGGCACGTTGCAGCCCTGCATCATGCCGTCCTTGGCGATGTCGGTATAGACGATCGCCGACACACCATCGGCCTCGAAGCGCTTGGCCAGGTCGATGACCTGAACAGTGCTGACTTCAGCCCAGCCGTCGGTGGCAACGAAGCCGTCCTTGGCGTCCAGGCCAACGATGACCTTGCCCGGGAACGCCTTGCAGGCCTCGGCAACGAACGCTGGCTGCTTGACCGCCTTGGTGCCGATGATGACGTAGCTGACACCCGCCTTGACGTAGTGCTCGATGGTTTCCAGCGAGCGGATGCCGCCGCCGATCTGGATCGGCAGGGTCGGGTAACGCTTGGCGATGGCGGTCACCACTTCGCCGTTGACCGGCTGGCCTTCGAAGGCGCCGTTGAGGTCGACCAGGTGCAGGCGGCGGCAGCCACCCTCGACCCACTTGGCGGCCATGCTCACCGGGTCGTCGGAAAATACCGTGGAGTCTTCCATGCGGCCCTGGCGCAGGCGCACGCAAGCACCGTCCTTCAGATCGATAGCGGGGATAATCAGCATCTTGGGAACCTGTCTATTTGTTGGGTTTCAGGGCTTCTCGAGTGCCCACAGGTCGCTCTCGATGCTCTCGAACCGCTCCTTGAGGTGCAGCTGAACATCGGCAATCGCCCTGTTGTAGTAATGGGGTGCAATCTCTTTGCTGAACAGGTCGAGGACCTCGGCCACTTCGAACGAGCCCAGCTGCAACTCGAAACGGTCTTCGAGAAAGCGCTTGAGGGTGTCGAGCGCCTCGCGCTCCTGCTCGGCGGCCAGGGTGATGACCGGGGCCTTGGTCTTCGCTCTGCTCATTTACCAGCGCCCGTCCCAGGCGACGAAGTTCTGCAGCAACTGCAGGCCATGGGTATGGCTCTTCTCCGGGTGGAACTGCACGGCAAAGCGCGAACCGTCGGCCAGCGCGGCGGCGAAGTCGACGCCATAGTGGCCGCGACCGACCACCTGGGCCGGCTTGCCAGCATCGATGTAGTAGCTGTGCACGAAGTAGAAGCGCGCGCGGTCAGGGATGTCGTGCCACAACGGGTGATGGATGGTCTGGCTGACTTCGTTCCAGCCCATGTGCGGCACCTTCAGGTGCTCGCCATCTTCTTGCAGGCCCTTGCCGAAGAAACGCACCTGGCCGGGGAACAGGCCGATGCAGTCGACGCCGTTGTTTTCTTCGCTGTGTTCGAGCAGCGCTTGCATGCCGACACAGATGCCCAGGAACGGGCGGTCCTGGCTGACCTCGCGCACCAGGCTGTCAAAGCCCAGGCGGCGGATTTCGGCCATGCAGTCGCGTATCGCACCCACGCCAGGGAACACCACACGGTCGGCCTCGCGGATCACCGCAGCGTCGCTGGTAACCAGGACTTTGCCAGCACCGACGTGCTCGAGTGCCTTGGCCACCGAGTGCAGGTTGCCCATGCCATAGTCGATTACGGCTACCGTTTGCATTTACAGGCATCCCTTGGTGGAAGGCATCTGCCCGGCCATGCGCTCGTCCAGCTCCACGGCCATGCGCAGGGCGCGACCGAAGGCCTTGAACACGGTCTCGATCTGGTGGTGAGTGTTGTGGCCACGCAGGTTGTCGATGTGCAGGCTCACCAAGGCGTGGTTGACGAAGCCCTGGAAGAACTCCTGGAACAGGTCGACATCGAAGCCGCCGACGCTGGCGCGGGTGTACGGCACATGCATCTGCAGGCCTGGGCGGCCGGAAAAATCGATGACCACGCGCGACAGCGCTTCATCCAGCGGGACATAGGCGTGGCCGTAGCGGCGGATGCCTTTCTTGTCACCGATGGCCTGGGCGAATGCCTGGCCCAGGGTGATACCGACGTCTTCGACGGTATGGTGATCGTCGATGTGCAGGTCACCCTTGCACTCGATGTCCAGATCGATCAGCCCATGCCGGGCGATCTGGTCGAGCATGTGTTCAAGGAAAGGCACACCGATATCAAATCGGGCCTTGCCGCTGCCATCTAGGTTGATCGAGGCCTTTACCTGGGTTTCCAGGGTATTGCGCTCGACGGAAGCCTTACGTTCGACCATCACCAGCTCCGCAAAATCATTGGGCGAAAAGGGTTCCATTATAGGCCCAGAACGCGCCAGCTTGAAACGCGGATGACATATGGCAGGGCAAGCAATTGCGGGGGCCGGATGCTGTTACAGGTCTATACAAGCAGGGATCCTGGGGCTGCTTTGCAGCCCCAGGCCCACCCTCAATGGAACAGCACAGCCGTCTTCTGCAGGGTAATCCACACGCCCCACGCCAACGGCACTACCACCGCCGCCCAAGCCAGCAGTACCCACGGCAAGCTCCCGGGCGCCGCATGCCACTCCAGCGACCGCGCACCCTCGGCGCCCTTGTCATGGCTCAACGCACGTTCGGCAGCCAGTTGCGCGTCGCTCATGAAGTACTTGTCTGCCACCGGCCGAATCAGCATGTTGCAGATGAACCCCAGCACCAGCAGCCCAGAGAGGATGTAAAGGGTCATGTCGTAAGCCGCCGCCCGTTCCACGCCCGCCGCCAGCTGAGACTCACGCAGGTAGGTGATCAGCACCGGCCCAAGCACACCCGCCGCCGCCCAGGCGGTCAGCAGGCGCCCATGAATCGCACCGACCATCTGTGTGCCGAACAGGTCGGCCAGGTACGCCGGCACCGTGGCAAAGCCACCGCCGTACATCGACAGGATGATGCAGAACGCCGCCACGAACAGCGCCACGTTGCCCAGGTGGCCCATGTTCGGCACCAGGCTGTAGAGGCCAACGCCCAGGGCGAAGAAGGCGAAGTAGGTGTTTTTGCGCCCGATGTAGTCAGAGAACGATGCCCAGAAGAAGCGCCCGCCGATGTTGAACAGGCTCAGCAAGCCGGTGAAACCTGCGGCGATCGCTGCAATCTGCGCCAGCTGCGCGGCATTCAACTCGCTGAAACGCAGCTCGTTGCCCAGCAACTTGCCGGCGAACACTTCCTGCAACAGCGGCGACGCCATGCCGAGAATACCGATGCCCGCCGAGACGTTCAGGCACAGCACCAACCACACCAGTGCGAACTGCGGGGTTTTCCAGGCAACGCTGACGTGCACATGGCGGTCGGTGACCATGCCATTGCCGGCCTTTTTCGCCGGCGCCGTCCAGCCCTCGGGCTTCCAGCCGGTCGGTGGCACGCGGTAACCCAGCGCGCCCGCCGACATGAACACGAAGTAGATCGCCGCCATGACCACGAAGCTCTGCCATACGCCAACATCCTGCGCGCTGCCGAAGTGGCCCATCAGCGCGGTCGCCAGCGGTGCACCTACCATCGCGCCGCCGCCGAAGCCCATGATCGCCATACCGGTGGCCATGCCGCGTTTGTCCGGGAACCACTTGATCAGGGTCGAGACCGGCGAGATGTAACCCAGGCCCAGGCCGATACCGCCAATCACGCCTGAGCCCAGCCACATCAGCCACAGCTGATGGGTCTTCACGCCAATCGCCGAAATCAGCATACCGCCGCACCAGCACACAGCCGATACCAGCCCGGCCTTGCGCGGCCCGGCGTGTTCCAGCCAGCCACCCAGCACCGCCGCCGAGCAACCGAGGAACACGAAGAACAGCGTGTAGATCCAGCTCAGCATCGAAATCGGCCAGTCACACTCGGCACTGAACAGGCGGGCGATGAAGCCCATGTCGGCCGAGCAGGCGAGCGGGGCGGTGATGCCGATGGCTTGCGACAGCGGCAACCAGAACACCGAAAAGCCGTAGGCCATGCCGATACACAAGTGGATAGCCAGGGCCGCCGGTGGCACCAGCCAGCGGTTGAAGCCCGGGCGGGCGATGATGCGCTCCTTAGACAGGAAGCTCGGCGCGCCGGCCAAGGTGCCCGCCGTGACGGTACTGCTCATGGGTTTGATCCTTTGTTATTGGGCCTGGACTGGGCAAGCGAACCGCGACAATGGGTCGCGGGCACACAAAAAACGGCGCAAGGTTACCAGTATCAGGTGGCATGAAAGCAATCTGATATCGTGGATTTTTCAGTCGCTGAAACGGTACGAGCGGGCTCGCCCAATCCTGTGGGAGCGGGCTGCCTCCGCGAAGAGGCAGGCTGACGAAAGCCGCACAATCTGAGCCATTCGTAGGTAAATGCCCTGTATCTCTTGTCGGATACGCAGATATAAGCACTGCGGCGCTATACTCTGCCGCTGAATTTCAAACTGGACTACAAGGACTCGCCCATGAAAGCGTTCGGCAAAATCCTGGGACTGGGGCTTCTCGGGTTGCTGCTGATCATCGTGGCGCTGGGCTTCGCCCTGACCCACCTCTTCGATCCCAACGACTATAAAGACGAGATTCGCCAGCTGGCGCGCGACAAGGCTCATGTCGAGCTGACCCTCAACGGTGATATCGGCTGGAGCCTGTTCCCGTGGCTGGGCCTGGAGCTGCACGAAGCAAGCATCGCAACCTTGAACAAGCCCAAGGAGCCGTTTGCCGACCTGCAGATGCTCGGTTTGTCGGTGCGTGTGCTGCCGCTGCTGCGCCGCGAGGTGCAGATGAGCGATGTGCGCGTCGAAGGCCTGAACCTGACCCTGGCCCGTGACGAACACGGCCACGGCAACTGGGAAGACATCGGCAAGCCATTGCCGGCTCAGAACGACGCGCCGGCCACCACACCGGCCCAGCCGTCGACCGAGCAGGCACCGGCACAAGCCGAAAGCGGCAGCGAGCGTGCGGTCAAACTCGACATCGACAGCCTGACCGTGAACAACGCCCGCGTGCAGTACACCGATGCCAAGAGTGGGCAAAGCTACAGCGCCGAAAGCATCCAGCTGAGCACCGGCCCGGTCCACGAAGGGGCGAACATTGCGCTCAAGGCCAGTGCATTCCTGAGTGCCAGCCAGCCGAACATCAAGGCACGCACCGAGCTTGCCGGCGAGCTGCGTTTCGATCGCAAGCTCAAGCGCTACAACTTCGAAGACATGCGCTTGTCGGGCGAAACCTCGGGCGAACCGCTGGCCGGCAAGACCGTGACCTTCGCCGCCCAGGGCCAACTGCTGGTCGACCTGGCGGCCAATGTGGCCTCGTGGAACGGCCTGAAAATCTCGGCCAACCAGCTGCGTGCGCTGGGCGAGCTGAACCTGCGCGAGCTGGACAAGGCACCGCAACTGAGCGGCGGCCTGTCCATCGCCCAGTTCGACCTGCGCAGCTTCCTCGACGGCGTCGGCCACCCGCTGCCCGCCACCAACGACCCGGCTGCCTTCACCAAGCTGGAACTGGTCACCCGCCTGCAGGGCACACCAAACAGCCTGGCCCTGGCCGACCTGGCGGTGAAGCTGGACGACAGCACCTTCACCGGCCGCGTAGCCGTCGAAGACTTCGCCAAGCAAGCCCTGCGCCTGCAACTCAAGGCCGATACCTTCGACGCCGACCGCTACCTGCCGGCCAAGAGCGAAGAAGCCAAGGGCGCTACCGCCGCCCGCCAGGCCGAGGTCAAGCAACAGGAAGCCAGCGCCGTGGCCGGTGCCGGCAGCTCACCGCTGCCCAACGCCCCGACCCAGGTCGCCTGGAGTGACGACAAGCTGCTGCCGGTGGACCGCCTGCGCGCCCTCGACCTGCAGGCCGACCTGGCATTCGGCGCGCTGACCCTGGACAAACTGCCCATTCAGGACGCCCAGCTCAAGGCCACCGGCCAAGGCGGCCTGGTGACCCTGCAGACCCTGCGCGGCGAGCTGTACAACGGCACCTTCGAGGCCAAGGGCACTGTCGATGTACGCCCCGCCGTGCCGCAGCTTGGCGTCAGTACCAAGATCGACCGGGTACCGGTGGAGCACTTCATCAAGACCGAGGGCAAGGAGCAGACGCCACCGGTCAAGGGCCTGCTGACCCTGACCAGCGACCTGACCGCCACCGGCAACAGCCAGAAGGCACTGGTCGATACCCTCAATGGCAACGCCAACTTCACCATCAACGACGGCGTGCTGGTCAATGCCAACCTGGAACAGCAACTGTGCCAGGCCATCGCCACGCTCAACCGCAAAGCGCTCAGCGGCGAGCCGCGCGGCAAGGACACGCCCTTCCAGGAACTGCGCGGCAGCCTGGTGGTGCGCAATGGCGTAGCCAGCAACCCAGACCTCAAGGCACGCATCCCGGGCCTGACCGTCAACGGCCACGGCGACGTCGACCTGCGCGTACTGGGCATGGACTACAACGTTGGCGTGATCGTCGAGGGCGACCAGCGTGCCATGCCGGACCCGGCCTGCCAGGTCAACCAGCGCTATGTCGGTGTTGAAGTGCCGCTGCGCTGCCGCGGCCCACTGGAGCTTGGCGCCAAGGCCTGCCGCCTGGACCAGGATGGCCTGGGCAAGGTCGCCGCGAAACTGGCCGGCAACCGCCTGAAAGACAAGATCGATGAAAAACTCGAAGAGAAACTCGGAGACAAAGTGAGCCCGGAAGTAAAAGACGCGCTCAAGGGGCTGTTCAAGCGATGAGCCCCGAGCAGTTCTCCAGCGCCGTGCTGGACTGGTATGACGAGCACGGCCGACACGACCTGCCCTGGCAACAGGGCATCACCCCATACCGGGTGTGGGTGTCGGAAATCATGCTGCAGCAGACCCAGGTCAGCACCGTGCTCAACTACTTCGACCGCTTCATGCAGGCCCTGCCCACCGTGCAGGCGCTGGCCGAGGCGCCGGAGGACGAGGTGCTGCACCTGTGGACGGGCCTGGGCTATTACACCCGCGCCCGCAACCTGCAAAAGGCCGCGAAGATCGTCGTCGAGCAGCATGGCGGCGAGTTTCCGCGCAGCGTCGAGCAACTGACCGAACTGCCGGGCATCGGCCGCTCCACCGCCGGTGCCATCGCCAGCATCAGCATGGGCATCCGCGCGCCGATCCTGGACGGCAACGTCAAGCGCGTGTTGGCCCGCTACACCGCCCAGGCCGGCTACCCTGGCGAGCCCAAGGTGGCCAACCAGCTGTGGGCCAGCGCCGAGCGCTTCACCCCGCTGACACGCGCCAACCACTACACCCAGGCGATGATGGACATGGGCGCCACGCTGTGTACCCGCAGCAAGCCCAGCTGCCTGATCTGCCCGCTGCAGCGTGGCTGCGAAGCGCACCTGCACGGCGAAGAAACCCGCTACCCAGAGCCCAAGCCACGCAAGGCGCTGCCGCAACGCCGGACGCTGATGCCACTGCTGGCCAACCACGAAGGCGCGATCCTGCTATACCGTCGCCCTTCCAGCGGCCTGTGGGGCGGTTTGTGGAGCCTGCCGGAGCTTGAGAACATCGAGCAGCTCGACGACCTCGCCTACCAGCACGGCCTGCGCCTGGCTGGCAGCCAGGCCCTGGATGGCCTGACCCACACCTTCAGCCATTTCCAGCTGGCGATCGAACCTTGGCTGGTACGGGTCGACCCGGTCGGCCAGCACGTGGCCGAGCCCGACTGGCTCTGGTATAACCTCGCCACCCCGCCGCGCCTGGGCCTCGCCGCCCCGGTCAAGAAATTGCTCAAACGCGCGGCCGACGAACTGATTGCAGGAGACGCCCGATGACCCGCACCGTGATGTGCCGCAAGTACAAAGAAGAACTCCCAGGCCTGGAGCGCCCGCCCTACCCCGGCGCCAAGGGCCAGGACATCTTCGATCACATCTCGCAGAAGGCCTGGGCCGACTGGCAGAAGCACCAGACCATGCTGATCAACGAAAAGCGCCTGAACATGATGAATGGCGAGGACCGCAAGTTCCTCCAGGCCGAAATGGACAAGTTTTTCGCCGGCGAAGATTATGCCCAGGCGGAAGGCTACGTTCCGCCGGCCGAATGACCCCAGAAAACGTAAGCGACGGAATTAATTTAAAATTTTTTCAAAAAGTCGTTGACGGACGGTCTGGAAATCTATTTAATTCACCTCGTCGCCCAGATAGCTCAGTCGGTAGAGCAGAGGATTGAAAATCCTCGTGTCGGCGGTTCGACTCCGTCTCTGGGCACCACCTTCAGCTTCTGGTGGTTGCAAAGTTACCCGAAGCGACAACAAGAAACCCGCCAAGTGCGGGTTTTTTGTTGTCTGCGATTTTTGTGTCAGGATCGGCTCGCGAGCCTCGAAAGTTTGGGATGCCGGGTTTGTCATGGCATCTGTAGCGCTCGATCTCACAGGCGCAGAAAATTCTAGGGGAACGTGCATATCACAACCCGCCACCACCGCCACGTTGACCAACATCAAAAAGCCACCCATCGCTCACCCTTAAAATGCCAGGTGGACATTCGACTACCCGCAAGGACTTCCATGAGCGAAGAATCCACCCTCCTGCTCCCCACCCCCAGCGAACCCACCCCCACTGCGCCGCGCCCGCGCCGGCCACGTCAGCGCAAGCCCGAACCCGCGATTACCCGGATCAGCCAGCAACCCGCCGCACTTGAAGTGGCCACGGCACCCAAAGGCAGCAACGAAGACAGCACCCGCGCACGCTTGCCTGCCAGCTACCCGTATCGCACCCGCCTGCACCGCCAGGAATACGAGAAGACCAAGCATGCCCTGCAGATCGAACTGCTGAAGGTGCAGAGCTGGGTAAAAGAAACCGGCCAGCGCGTGGTGATTCTGTTCGAAGGCCGCGACGCGGCGGGCAAAGGCGGCACCATCAAGCGTTTCATGGAGCACCTCAACCCGCGCGGCGCGCGGATCGTCGCGCTGGAGAAGCCTTCCGAACAAGAGAAAGGCCAGTGGTACTTCCAGCGCTACATCCAGCACCTGCCGACGGCGGGTGAAATGGTCTTCTTCGACCGCTCCTGGTACAACCGCGCCGGGGTCGAGAAGGTGATGGACTTCTGCACCCCGCTGCAGTACCTGGAGTTCATGCGCCAGGCACCCGACCTTGAGCGCATGCTGTGCAACAGCGGCATCCTGCTGTTCAAGTACTGGTTCTCGGTGAACCGCGAGGAACAGCTACGGCGCTTCATCTCACGCCGCGACGACCCGCTCAAGCACTGGAAGCTGTCGCCCATCGACATCAAGTCGCTGGATAAGTGGGACGACTACACCGCAGCCAAGGAGGCGATGTTCTTCCATACCGATACGGCCGATGCGCCATGGACGGTGATCAAGTCCGATGACAAGAAGCGCGCACGCATCAACTGCATCCGCCACTTCCTGCATTCGCTGGATTACCCGGGCAAGGACTCGGCTGTGGCACATGCCCCGGACCCCATGCTGGTAGGGCGCGCATCACGCGACTTCGAAGAGGACGAGACGCCAGCCACCGCCCACTGAAAGGGGCAATCAGAAGTTGGCCATGGCGCTGCAGTATTCAGCCTTGGTGGTCTTCACCGGCTGCTCTACGCCCAGCTGGCGCAGCTCGACGCCACAAGCGTTGTAGCCGCGCACCACCACTTCGTAATCGGCGCCTTTTTGCGGCACGAAATAGAACATGCCCAGGCAGTTGGTGACGCTGTTGTAGCTACTGCGCCCGCCGTCGAGAAAGTGCAAGGTGAACGGTTTGCCGGCCGGCACCAGCACTTCGCTGACCGCATCGCCCGCCGCCACAGGGGCGCTGGCAGGCATGCCCAGGGTTTCGCCATTGCGGTCGGCGAAGCCCTCCTTGGGCACTGCAATCACCCCTGCCCCGGGGCTGTACCAGTCGACGCAATCCTTGCCCGGCACAGCGCGCACCATGCCATCGGCAATCACCCGCAGGCGTGCGGTATCGCCCGACGTCGGCGAGCCATACGGGGTGTTGAACGACTTGACGGCGGCAATGTTGCCGCAGCCGGACAGCGCCACAGCCAGCAGGCCAAGCGAGATCGCTGTTTTCATCCGTGAATTCCTCATGAGTGGGTACCGGACATCCGGCAACCTGCCTAGGACCCTCGCTTGCCGCTTGGGTTTCGCAGGCAAGTACGATTCAATACGCGCACTTTTTCAGGCACCCCCAAGGACCTACCCATGGCCACCCCTACCAAGCAACAGAAACGCGCCAAACGCGCCGCCAGCAAGGCCAAGCAGAACCGCATGGTGCGCAGCGGCCAGACGGTCAAAGCCAGCGCCGGTGACAGCGCCAGCATCGAGCAGGTGTTCAACAAGGCCATGGAGTCGGACAGCTACAAAGAGCTGTTCGACAAGATGAAGGCGGCACAGGAAACCAGCCTGGTCGCGATGATCTCGGTGTTCCTGGTCGACCCGCTGCTGACCCTGGTACTCAAAGGCCACAAAGAAGAGCACGCCACCGACTACATCGTGCTGGTGTTCACCGCCTACCGCACCTGGCTCGATGGCGCCGACGAAGACACCACCATGGCCTGGCTGGAAAGCGACGCGTTCCAGGAAGCCTATATCACCGCTTCCGAAGTGGTGGCCAAGCAACAGCAGAAGCTGTACGGCTGACCTGCGAAAAGGCCAGACAAACAAAAAGGCCGCACCCAACACAGGGCGCGGCCTTTTCATTCATAGCAGCGCAGATCAGTTATCCAGCGCCACCCGCCCAGCCGCTTCGCGCTTGCGATGCACCAGCAGCCCTGCGGCCACCACACCAATGCTCAGCAAGGCAGTCGCGATGATCTCGGCACGGTGATCTTCACGCAGCCCCATCACCACCAGCACCGCAATGATGAAGGCAATGGTCGCCCAGGTCAGGCCCGGGAACAGCCACATCTTGAAGTCAATCTTCTCGCCACGCGCTTCACGCTGGCTGCGCATGCGCAGTTGCGAAACAGCGATCACCAGGTACACCAGCAGCGCGATGGCGCCGGAGCTGGCCAGCAGGAACTCGAACACCTGGGCCGGCGCAACGAAGTTGGCGAACACGCAGAGGAAGGCCGCGGCAGTGGACAACAGTACCGCCCAGTGCGGGGTGCCCGCCTTGGTGGTGCGCTGTGCAACAGCCGGCGCATCGCCACGTTTGCTCAGCGAGAACAGCATGCGCGAAGAGGTGTACAGCGCCGAGTTGAGGCAACTGGTCACGGCGATCAGCACGACGATGTCGACGATCAGCTTGGCATTCGGCACGCCGATGCGGCTCAGCACGGTCTGGTAGGAACCCAGTTCCGCCAGGGCCGGGTCGTTCCACGGCACCAGCGCCACGACCAGGAAGATCGACACCAGGTAGAACAGACAGATACGCCAGATCACCGAGTTGGTGGCGCGGCTGATCTGCTTGCCCGGGTCCTTGGACTCGGCAGCGGCGATGGTGACGATTTCGGTGCCCATGAACGAGAACATGGTGGTCAGCATGGCGGCCAGCACCGCGCCCAAGCCGTTGGGCATGAAGCCCTGGGTGTCGAACAGGTGGCTGACACCGCTCACCTGGCTGCCCGGCGCCAGGCCGAACATGGCCACGCAGCCCACCACGATGAAGCCGATGATCGCCAGCACCTTGAGCAGGGCGAACCAGAATTCGAACTCGCCGTAGTTCTTCACGCTGCACAAGTTGGTCAGGGTCAGCACCAGCGTGATGATCAAGGAGAAGGCCCACAGATCAACAGCAGGGAACCAGGCATGCAGAATGGCTGCGGCCGCGTTGGCTTCCAGCGGGATCACCAGCACCCAGAACCACCAGTACAGCCAGCCGATGGTGAAGCCGGCCCAACGCCCGATGGCGCGGTCGGCATACGTCGAGAAGGAGCCCGTGTCAGGCGAGGCAATGGCCATTTCGCCCAGCATGCGCATGACCAGCACCACCAGCGTACCGGCAGCCGCGTAGGCCATCAGTACGGCGGGCCCTGCGGCCGCAATGGCGTGGCCGGAACCCACGAACAGACCGGCGCCAATTACGCCAGCGATGGACAGCATGGTGACATGCCGCGATTTGAGCCCCTGAGCGAGGTCGTTGGAATTGTTACCGCTCATAAAACTACCTTTGTAAGGAGTGGACCACGCCGACTACGGGAACGAAGCGCGCCTGGGGTTGTTTAGGCGTCGCTGCAATCGGCGGTTTCCCAGTGGCAATAAGCGAGCCAGTTGCTGAATGCATTCGTCAGAAATCTCTGGCAACCATTAAGGGCGCGGCTTGCAGGGCTTTCGGCCATGCTTTGACCGAAAGGTCGCCAAAACCACCTTCCAAGTCGGGATTACGGAAATACCCACTTACAAACGCACCAAAGGTGCTCCCAGGTAACACCTTTGCACCGTTGCAATGCAAAAAAGTACAACCTCAAGGTACAACCCATTACCCACGTTCACCCTTTTGCAGGTAAACCGATTACCAACCCTGTGCCGGCGGGTTTACCCGCGAATGGTCCAAAACCGCTTCCAAGAGCGGGCCAAAGCTGGCACCATCGCGCCTTTTTTCATCAAGGCTCTGGTGTTGGGCTAGACCTTCGCGGTCATCCTCGCGACGTTGCACTGCAGCGATGCGACAATCTGCCCCGACAGCGACCCGAGCCCCTAGCGACCCTGTTGGCCGCCTAATGCCGCTATGCTAGCTTGGCGCACGCCAGGAAGGCCGCCAACAGCTGGGAACGCACCCGAACACATGAGGACCGCACATGGCCCAGGCCACGCCCGCGCTGGAAATCCGCAATCTGCACAAACGCTACGGCGAGCAGGAAATTCTCAAGGGCATTTCGCTGACCGCGCGCGATGGTGACGTGATCTCCATCCTGGGGTCGTCCGGTTCCGGCAAGTCCACTTTGCTGCGCTGCATCAACCTGCTCGAAAACCCGCACCAGGGCGAAATCCTGGTCGCCGGCGAATCGCTCAAGCTCAAGGCCGCCAAAAACGGTGACCTGATCGCCGCCGACAACCGCCAGATCAACCGCCTGCGCAGCGAGATCGGCTTCGTCTTCCAGAACTTCAACCTGTGGCCGCACATGTCGATCCTCGACAACATCATCGAGGCCCCGCGCCGCGTGCTCGGCCAAAGCAAGGCCGAGGCCATCGAAGCCGCAGAAGCCTTGCTGAACAAGGTTGGCATCTACGACAAGCGCCACAGCTACCCCGCCCAGCTTTCCGGTGGCCAGCAACAGCGCGCCGCCATTGCCCGTACCTTGGCCATGAGGCCCAAGGTCATCCTGTTCGACGAGCCGACCTCGGCGCTCGATCCGGAAATGGTCCAGGAAGTGCTAAACGTTATCCGCGCATTGGCCGAAGAAGGCCGTACCATGCTGCTGGTGACGCACGAGATGAACTTTGCCCGCCAGGTGTCCAGTGAAGTGGTTTTCCTGCACCAGGGCCTGGTTGAAGAGCAAGGATCGCCGCAGCAGGTCTTCGAGAACCCGACCTCGGCGCGTTGCAAGCAATTCATGTCCAGCCACCGCTAACGGAGCAACACGAATGCAGACCTATAAGAAATTCCTCCTGGCCGCTGCCGCCACCCTGGTGTTCTCGGCAAATGCCATGGCAGCCGAAAAACTCAAAATGGGCATCGAGGCGGCCTACCCGCCGTTCAACAACAAGGATGCCAGCGGCCAGGTGGTCGGCTTTGACAAAGACATCGGCGACGCACTGTGCGCCAAGATGAAAGTCGAATGCGAAGTGGTCACCTCTGACTGGGACGGCATCATCCCGGCGTTGAACGCCAAGAAGTTCGACTTCCTGATCTCCTCACTGTCGATCACCGACGAGCGCAAGCAGGCCGTCGACTTCACCGACCCGTACTACTCGAACAAGCAGCAGTTCATCGCACCGAAAAACGTCGACTTCAAGACCGACCGCGCCTCGCTCAAGGGCAAGACCATCGGTACCCAGCGCGCCACCCAGGCCGCGACCTGGCTGGACGACAACGGCGGCATGGACAACGAGTTCAAGGTCAACCTGTACGATGGCCAGGAAAACGCCTACCTGGACCTGACCTCCGGCCGCCTCGACGCCATCCTCGCCGACAAGTACGCCAACTACGACTGGCTGAAGTCTGCCGCTGGCAAAAACTTCGAGTTCAAAGGCGAACCGGTGAACGACAGCGACAAGGTCGGCATTGCCGTACGCAAAGGTGACGATGAGCTGCGTAACAAGCTCAATGCCGCACTGAAGGAAATTGTCGCCGACGGCACCTACAAAAAGATCAACGACAAGTACTTCCCGTTCAGCATCTATTGATTCGCCCCGACCGGCACGCCCTTGCGGCGTGCCGGTCCCTAGAACGACCCTACCCATGAATATCGACCTGCACGGATTCGGTCCGGCCCTGGCGGCTGGCACCTTGATGACCGTAAAACTGGCGCTCTGCGCCTTGCTGCTGGGGCTGGTCCTGGGCCTGCTCGGTGCCCTGGCCAAGACTTCCCCGGTCAAGCCGCTGCAATGGCTTGGCGGCTTCTACTCGACCCTGGTTCGCGGCGTGCCCGAACTGCTCTGGGTCCTGCTTATCTATTTCGGCACCGTCGGCCTGATGAACAGCATCGGCGAAGCGCTCAACATGCCGGGCCTTGAGCTCAGCGCCTTCGCTGCCGGCGTCATCGCCCTCGGCCTGTGCTTCGGCGCCTACGCCACCGAGGTGTTCCGCGGCGCCATCCTGGCGATCCCCAAGGGCCACCGTGAGGCGGGCCTGGCACTGGGCTTGTCCAAGGCGCGCATCCTCTCGCGCATCATCCTGCCGCAGATGTGGCGCATCGCCCTGCCCGGCCTGGGCAACCTGTTCATGATCCTGATGAAGGACACCGCGCTGGTATCGGTCATCGGCCTTGAAGAAATCATGCGCCACGCGCAAATCGGCGTGACCATGACCAAGGAGCCGTTCACCTTCTACATGGTTGCGGCCTGCATCTACCTGGGCTTGACCGTCGTCGCCATGACCGGCATGTACTTCATGGAAAAACGCGCCGCTCGCGGCTTTGCGAGGGCCGAACAATGAATTGGGAAGTCATCATCAAATGGCTGCCACGCCTGGCCCAGGGTGCGACCCTGACCCTGGAGCTGGTGGCCATTGCCGTGGTTGCCGGGTTGATCCTGGCCATCCCGCTGGGCATTGCCCGCTCATCGCGGCACTGGTACGTGCGCGCCGTGCCGTTCAGCTACATCTTCTTCTTCCGCGGTACGCCGTTGCTGGTGCAGCTGTTCCTGGTCTACTACGGCCTGGCCCAGTTCGAGGCGGTGCGCAGCAGTGCATTGTGGCCTTACCTGCGCGATCCGTTCTGGTGCACCGTGCTGACCATGACCCTGCACACGGCCGCCTATATCGCCGAGATTCTGCGCGGTGCGCTACAGTCGATCCCCAAGGGTGAGATCGAAGCGGCACGGGCACTGGGCATGTCGCGCGCCAAGACCCTGATCTACATCATGCTGCCGCGCGCCACGCGGATCGGCCTGCCGGCCTACAGCAACGAGGTGATCCTGATGCTCAAGGCCAGCGCGCTGGCCAGTACCGTCACCCTGCTGGAGCTGACCGGCATGGCGCGTACCATCATCGCCCGGACCTACCTGCCGGTGGAGATCTTCTTTGCCGCCGGGGTGTTTTACCTGGTTATCTCGTTTGTCCTGGTACAGGGCTTCAAACTGCTGGAGCGCTGGTTGCGGGTAGACGCCTGCCAAGGGCGCTAGACCTCACCCCCCGTTCCCACAGGCCAACGTCTTCCTGTAGGAGCGGGCTTGCCCGCGAAGGGCTGCAAAGCAGCCCCACCCCCTGCCGACCACAATCATGACCCCACCCCCCATCCCCCACCGCCAGCACCTAAGCGACCGCTTCAAGGCTCTCGACCAATTCCTGATCGAGCACCAGCACCTGTGGAAACCCAGGCCCTTCACCGCGCTGCGCCTGGACTGGGAAGCCGAACACCCCGAACTCTCCGCCCACCTGCGCCAATGCAGCCTGAGCGACGCCGAAGCCGAGCGGGTGACGCAAGGCATGCCCGCCCCCTTCCCCCAACTGGCCCAACAAGCCCAGCAACTCTGCACCCTCGACACACTCCCGGACGCTGGCCTGCCAGCCGCCGCCCACCGCCTCGACGTTGGCGTGCCCGGCCGCAAGTGGCAGCAGATCGAAGCCTTCACCCGCCGGCTGGCCTTCAACGCGCCAACCCGGCACTGGCTGGACTGGTGCTCTGGTAAAGGCCACCTCGGCCGTCGCCTGCTGCAACCCGGCCAGTACCTGACCTGCCTGGAATACGACCCCGAGCTCGTCACCGCGGGCCAGGCGCTGAGCGACCACCACCACCTGCCTGCACACCATATCCATCAGGATGTCATGGCCGCAGACAGTGCCGGCCACCTGGATAGCGACAAGACCGTGGTCGCCCTGCACGCCTGCGGCGACCTGCACGTACGCCTTCTGCACCTGGCCAGCGAGCAAGGCTGCCGGCAAATGGCCGTGGCCCCTTGCTGCTATAACCGCATCCAGGCCCAGCAGTACCAGGCGTTATCCACCGCCGCGCAAGCCTCCAGCCTGCACTTGTCGCTGGACGACCTGGGCTTGCCGTTGAGTGAAACCGTCACCGCGGGCGCCCGCGTGCGTCGCCAACGCGACACCTCGATGGCCCGCCGCCTGGGCTTCGATCTGCTGCAACGCCAGCAGCGCCAGTGTGATGATTACTTGCCCACCCCCTCGCTGCCGGTGGCCTGGCTGGACAAGCCTTTCGAGGCGTACTGCCGGGGCCTGGCCGAGCTCAAGCACGCGCCCCTGAGCGGCACCCCCGACTGGGCTGCCCTGGAAGCCGCCGGCTGGCAGCGCCTGGCCGAAGTGCGCAACCTGGAACGTGTGCGCAACCTGTTCCGCCGCCCGCTGGAACTGTGGCTGGTACTCGACCGTGCGCTGTTTCTGGAAGAACAGGGTTATGCCGTACGCCTCGGGTTGTTCTGTGACTACCCACTCACCCCGCGCAACATCCTCATCCTGGCAGAACGCGACCGTTAGCCGCAGCACAACCTGTGGATAACTCTGTGCACAAGCTTTTGATGAATGGTTGGATCCAAGCGCTATTTCAAGCGTTTGGCTTATTCCTTCGTACAGCTCACGGCCAGCAAAAACAGGCGTTTGCGCAAAGACCAGCGGTGTAGCAGCTCGGCATGCCTTTCGCGCAAGTTGGCAATGCTACTTGTGCATAAACTTTTCTTGTGCCCCCGCCTGGGGCCGCAAAGCGGCCCTGTGGGTCAGCGGAATTTGTTCTTGGCCAACTCGATATCGTTCATCAATGCCTTGGCCATCGCCGTCAGGTAATCGGCCGCACCCAACAGCTTGTGGTCGTCTTCCATATCACCCTCCCTGAGCAGATGCTTGATGTAGCAGCAGCACAGAGACCTGTTCATAGGCATCATCGATCGCAATACCGGGCTGCACCCGCAAAAGGCCAACGGGTGGGTCGCCGACGTCCAGGAAGGTTTCCAGGCCGGCTGTGGTGATGGGCTTGGGGCTATCGTTCATGCGATTTCCCCCTCCGCGCTCATGCGTTCACTGGCGTGCTGCAGCAATATCGCTGCCGACTCGGCGGCCTGAGCTGTGTGGGCCAGCCGGCTAATGCCGGGTTCGCCGGCGTGGGCGCAGCAGTGTTCGTCGAGGGTTTGGGCCACAGCGCGGATGAGCTCGCGGGCCTGGGTGAGTGCGTCGTGTGGGGAGATGTCGCTGTGGATAGAGAAGTAGGGGGTGTGGATGAGTGGGCGTGGTGGGTCGGGGACGATCTTGATCATGGCGTAACTCCTTATTCACGGAAGGAACTGCCACTAAATCTTTCTCACGGATTTAGGTGGCAGCCATACGCGGGGTGAGAAACCGAGTGAATAAGGAAAGCCCCGGCCAGACCGAAGTCTGCCCGCGTACAGCCACCATTTGGGTGACGCTCATTCGTGGTCGGGTTCTCACACCCGGTCGCCGAAGCGACCCAGAAACGGTATCCGTGAGGCATTTCCCCGACAACAGCGATACTTCAGCAGCGCGCGTAGGATAGGTCTGAAGCATGCAAACCCCGAAGCATTTGGTTTCAGGTTCAGAAATGCCCTACAGCTGATAGCTGCCTTGATTGTAGGAGCGGCCTTGCGTCGCGAAAGGGCTGCGAAGCAGCCCCAGGTTTTCGAACCAACGCAGGTATCGACGTTTGTTCACACATTGCTGGGGCTGCTTCGCAGCCCTTTCGCGACGCAAGGCCGCTCCTACACACACACGCACGCGCGACGGTTGAAGACGGTCGATCAGCGCCCGCAAAGCTCGCACTGCACACCTCCCCACGGTGTATCATTCACCCCCAAATCATTAAAAAGAGACGTCGCGCGCTGCCCGCCAGCCCCGCGACCTTCTGGCGTTGCGCCAGAACCGACAATGGACTAACGGACTTCCTCATCGTGACCCAAGCCAAACCCCTAGCCCTGTTGACCTTCGCCATGGCCCTGACCGCCTGCGCCAGCGACACCCCAAGCCACCCTTCCAGCCACCTGGGCTGGGACACCCCTGGCATGCAACTGGGCGGCGACAGAGGCCTGCCCCTGCGCGTCGAGAGCCCTTGCCGCAAGCGCGGCTGCGACAACGACAAGCTGTTCTTCAACCCCGGCAAAACCGAACCAAGCGTCAACACGATACACCGCGGCTGGTAAGAAAAATCTCCTTTTAAGCCGGTGACTTAGGTCATTTGCAAACAATCGCAAGGAAGTGGTTTACAGGCGCCAAACGATCGTTATAATGACGCCCCATTGCCGGTATAGCTCAGATGGTAGAGCAACTGACTTGTAATCAGTAGGTCCCGGGTTCGATTCCTGGTGCCGGCACCATTCAAGGTTCCATAGAAAGCTTTCAAAATCTCTGGAACCCCCGAAAAACCCGCCTTCTGGCGGGTTTTTTCGTTTTGGCGTTCCGTCGGATTCCGTGAGTAGCCAGCGCTAATAAGGGTAGTTTTAAGGATAGAGGTCCGTTTCGATATCGGAGACTACCCTTATGGCCCGCACCACTGCCCCGCTTACAGACACCGCCTGTCGCACGGCAAAGCCCAGAGAGCGCGAGTACAAGCTCTTCGACGGCGACGGTCTTTACCTGCTTGTGCAACCCAACGGCCGCAAAGGCTGGCGGCTCAGGTACGTGAAACCCGATGGCCGCGAAGGCCTGACCGCCCTCGGCAGCTACCCGGTGGTCGGGCTGGGCGACGCACGCCGCAAGCGCTTCGAGATCAAGCAGCAGCTCGCCAACGGCATAGATCCCATCCAGTACAAGCAACAAACCAAGACCCAAGCCGTGATCAACGGCCGCACCTTCGAAAGCGTTGCGCTCGACTGGCACGCCAGCATGGTGCCCAAGTGGGCGCCCGGCCACGCCAAGACTGTACTTAGCCGATTGAAGACTCACGTATTCCCTTTGATCGGTGCCAGAGCAATCGTTGAGTTGGACACCCACGACCTCATGCAGCCACTGGAAGCCGTGACGAAGCGCGGCACCATCGACGTGGCGCTCAGGATCAAGAATTACCTGCAAAGCATCATGCGTGAAGCCAAACGGCTGCGACTGATCACGGCGAACCCGGCTCACGACCTTGATGGCTCGATCAAGACACCACGGGTAACTCACCGACCCGCACTACCCTTATCGCGGCTGCCAGAGCTACTGGCATGCATTGAGGATTACAGAGGTCGCCCGCTCACGCGCCTCACGGTGATGCTGTCGTTGCATGTATTCGTACGCTCCAGTGAACTGCGCTTCGCCCGTTGGAATGAGTTCGACCTCAAGCGCGGCATCTGGGAGATCCCCGACACCCGCCCGGCGCTGGACGGAGTGCCCTTCTCCACAAGAGGTACGAAGATGGCCGGGGACATTCACGTTGTACCCTTATCGCCGCAGGCGGTGGCCTTGCTTGAGCAGATCCACGCGATCACCGGCAAGTTCGAGCTGGTGTTCGCGGGGGATGCCAAGCCATGGAAACCGATGTCCGAGAACACGGTGAATGCCGCGCTCAGGACGATGGGCTACGACACCAAGGTGGATATCTGCGGCCACGGGTTCCGAGCCATGGCGTGCAGTGCGCTGGTCGAGTCCGGGCTGTGGTCGGAGACGGCTATCGAGCGACAGATGAGCCACAAGGAACGCAACAACGTACGCGCCGCTTATACCCATAAGGCCGAGTTCCTCGAAGAGCGCCGGATGATCATGACCTGGTGGAGCCGGTTTCTGGATGCAAACCGCGAGGACCATGTGACGCCGCATGAGTTTGCCAAGCAGACGGGCGAGAACGTCACGCGCCTGCGCAGCGCCAAGAGGACCGAGTAACCCGCCGCACCACCACCTCAAACTCACTGTGAAGTTACCCACAGCATCCCATGAAGCTCCTCCACGCGGGTCCTTTCAAACGGGGCTGCAAAGCCGCCCCGTTTGAAAGGACCATACCTAAAAAAAAACTGCTGGCACAGCTCACGTCTGTGGAAAACCACTGATGCCCACCGGGGGATAGTTTTATCCACAGGTGCTAAATCACTGATATCGCGCTGCTTGACGAATATTGTCCACAAGCGTAGACCGGGAGTCGCAAGAGCTGTCGATGACAGCACCCCAGGTGACCCGAACCTTAAAGGTCACGCCGCTCCCGCGGTGGTTCACCCGCAAGTACGATTCGCGTCCGGCAGCTCGTACGGTCACTACCCATGTGATGGATGCCAACTCAATATCGTTGCCCCTGCGGCAACCACCCTACCCATCTGCTCAGCAGCAACCTATCCGCTTGGCCATTTCACGTGCGCCAACCAGCGCCCGTCTCTTTCACTGGAAAGAGACGGGCGCTCCTGACACTGCTGCAGCCCTGATCGCACATGGCTCAGCGGCAATTCCCCTCGTGACAATTGGCATGACAAACGCCGATGTCACCAGCAACAGCCATGCAGATGATGGTGCCGCAGACCAAAGGATGGACTGCACCTGACTGACAGTCAGGCATGCCCCGGTCATCGCATTGCTGCGTTCACCCGACTCAGGATCTCGCGGCACTGGTCTCGTCAGCCAATGCAGCCTCTACCCGCCCACCGGTTACGGTGCTCAGGAGGCCATATCATGAGATACCCTTGCTCCCGGACGTAAGGAGCCGCCAGTCCCGCGTTAGAGGACATCCCCACAGGTCGCAGGGACCTCGATCCCTGATAACACTCAACATTCTTGGCGGGATGACGTGGGGGCATATTTCTTCCTATGTGATCTAGGCTCTGTACGAAAAGAGATGTCGCAAACACCGCATGGAACAAGCCAGCGAGACCATAGCGGCATAACTTTTCGCGAGCTTGTCGAAGCGTGTCACGATGCGGCGATTCTCTTTCAGCCAGCCAAACATGCGCTCGATGATGTTGCGCTGTCGGTATTTGGGCCGATCAAACAGTCTGGGTAAGCCGGGCTTGGGTTTGCGTTTCATTGAGCGCAGCGGGATGACGGGCTGCATTCGATATTGGTCGCAGTAGCGGCGAAGCGCTTCGGCGTCGTAGCCTTTGTCGGCAAGCAGCCACTTGCAGCGCTTGCGCGGACGACCTCGTTGGCCTGCTGGAATGCTTACGTCGTCCAGCAGTGGCTGGGCGTAGCTAATGTCACTGGCTTGACCGCCAGAGAGGAGAAAACGCAGCGGTGTCCCGTTCGCGTCGCAGAGCATGTGGATCTTGGTGGTCAGTCCACCGCGACTGCGACCTAGAGCGTGATCGGCAGGCTCGTCAGGCCCCCTTTTTTCCCGGCGCCAGAAGAGGCTCGGGTGGCGCGTACAGCAGTTGAGTCGATCATCCAAGTTTGCAAATCGATCAAGCCTTGCTCATTCAATCTCAAGTGCAAGCGTTTGAGCATCTGATCGAATGTGCCGTGGTTTCGCCAACCCCGGAACCGTTGATACACCGTTGACCATGGGCCGAAGCGTTCCGGCATATCTCGCCACGCAGCGCCCGAGCAGAGTACCCAGAGCACGCCATCGAGCATCAGGCGGTCGCTCAGGCGGGGCCGCCCCCGACCATGGGTTTCAGTGAAGAGATCGGCGACCACAGTCCAGGCCTCATCCGAGAGTTCGTAACGCTTTGCCATCACAGAATTCCTTTCCGTAGATGGCCAAGAACCCTACAGAATTCCAGCTTCCGAAGAGCGTCGATTGGGTTTCTCGGGATTTCGTACAGAGCCTAGGCTACTTCAACACGGCAGTCATGCTCCATTAGATCGGGTTTTGCAATCAACCCCTCCGTGACATAAACGGGACAAGGAGGGGTTGAGTGCCCAACCGTCATCAATCACGGTGCTTTTTTTTATCACGCTGATAATGTCATACTGACAGCATTCCCTTTAAGCCCACCGGATGGGGCAGAAAATGGCATATCTATTCGCAGTGGATAGCGTAGGCGTGATGACAATAGTTTCAGCGATCATAGAAGCGCTCTATCAAGCCTGCCGAAAGCTTGAATTTCTCGAATACGACTTGCTGAATCATTTAGTCCGCACTGAACGTAATCAGACGGCCTCGTTCCGCACCATATCATACTTGCCTATAAAATCACTGCTGCAGGCAAGTTCTCTAAAACAAGCTTACAAACATTAGACTAAAGCCATAGAGGCTCTATTAGGAAACTCAAAGCCTTTCGAGCCATTGACAGTATAAAAACCGCTTTGTGAACAGGAAAAAAAATGGCTCCTTCAGTAAAAGTCTTTATCAGCTACAGCCATGAAGATCAAGAATTTCACGATAACCTTGTAAAATATCTAACCAATATGCAACGACAAGGTGAAATATCTACATGGACGGATAGGAAAATTACTGGAGGCAGTTCATGGCGAAATGAAATCGATAAAAACCTTGAGGCCGCAGATATTGTTTTACTGTTGGTTAGCCCTGATTTCATTCATTCCGAATACTGCTACGACAAAGAGATGGGTACAGCACTGGAGAGACATAAGTTAAAGCTCGCCAGAGTAATTCCGGTATACATCCGTGTCACAGATGTAAAAGGCTCAATTATAGAAGAGCTGCAAGGATTACCTACAGATAGAAAACCTGTAAACAAATGGCAAGATAAAGATGAAGCGTGGAAAAATGTAGTCGAAGGTTTACGTTCAGCAATCGCCGAATACTCAGAGGCTAGGCCGATGAATGAGTTAGTGACTAAGAATGATACAAAACCCGACTTCTCAGAACCCCATAAGCATTGGCTAGACGATACAGAAGTTACATTAGCGCACCGTGTTGTAGATAAGGTTAAGCTCAGCAAAATATACGTAGCGCCTGACCTTCTTGTTGTTAATAAGAATTTTACTAGCAAAATCAGAAGAAGCATAAACGCAAACTGCTTAATTAAAGACTCAGACTTATCTATTGTTGTCGGGGAAGAGCAAGCGGGGAAAACCTCTCTTGCAAAATTTCTATGCCGTCAAATTTATGAATCGGGCCGTCTAGCCGTTTATATAAATGGCTGCGAGGTGCGCTCTGCCAACATCAGCGCACTCATTGAGAAGCGCTTAGGCGAACAGTACACACTTACAGGCCAACTCAAAGATTCTTTGGCACAAAACATCACCATAATTATCGACGATATACATCTACACGGCCTAAACAAGAAACACTTCGACCAGCTAGTCTCCTCTTTAAAGTCTACATATTCTACGTTAGTATTTTTTGCTAAAGATACATTTAGATACGTAATGCCAGATTACGAAGAGCTGGAAATTTTCGACACCTACCAAATAAATGATTTCGGAAATTTCAAACGCGCCAAACTTATCGAGCGATGGGTCTCACTGGGTGTCGAGGAATCTCTGGATGAAGCAGAGATGTACAAAGAATGCGACGAAATAACTACAAAAATAAACTCAATTATACGAAAGAAGCTCATCCCATCGAAGCCCATCTTTATTCTATCTATACTTCAAATGCTTGAAGCTTATACATCGCAACGCCTGGACATGACATCACATGGCCACTGCTATCAAAGCTTAGTTTATCAAGCACTAGAAAGGATAGACATTAAGCAAAAAGAAATAGATAAATACATGAATGTAATGACTGAGTTCGCATGGGCTCAGTACAAGAATGAAGGAAAAGCCTTCACGACAAACGCCCTAGCGGAGTTTTATGATGGCTACGCGCAAGAGTATTTAAGCGTCGACCGCACCAAAGTGACTGAAGACCTCCATAAATGTAACATTTTATCCTCTAAGGAAAATCTAGTTTCATTTAAATATCCATACATATACTACTTCTTCGCAGCAAAAAAAATAGCTGACTCTTTCAGCAAAAGCGAACTTATAAAAACAGAGATTAAGAAGCTTCTAGAGGGCCTGCATCGGGAAGACTACGCGAACATCATAATCTTTATCACTCATCATACAAAGGAAAGCTGGATCCTAGATGAGATAGAAATGTGCCTAATGCAGCTATTCAGCGATCATACGCCGGCAACATTACAAGCTCAGGACACCGCATTCCTAGAAGAGTTTCTAAAAGAAATTCCAAAATTGGTGATTGAGGAAAGAAAGATTCAGGAAGAACGGGAAAAGCATCAACATTCATTAGAGGCTGAACAAGAAAACGAGATCGATATAACAGGCCCTCAACCTGAGGATCGCGATGATAATAGTCTGTTTGCAAACATCAATAAAGTTTTCAAAGGTTCGGAACTCATTGGGCAGATTGTACGAAACCGTCATGCATCTCTCAACAAATCGGAACTGTCGACTCTACTAAAAGAGTCATACAATTGCGGACTGAGATTCCTGCAATTCTTCATAGACATATCAGACATCGCAAAAGAAGAGGTAATACAAACAATTGCACAGCAAATTCGAGAAAATCCATCCCAAACTAATCTTGCAATTGAGAAGGAAGCACGAGGCGCATTTCTTCTCTTTACATATAGTGCCATCTATGCAGTGGTAAGAAAAATTGCTAGTTCTACAGGATGTGTAGAAGCAGAAGAGATTTACCGCGCCATCGAATCAGAAACACCAACACCGGCTATCAAACTTATAAACCAAGCGATAGAATTAGACTTCCATAAAAAAGTTGATCATGAGACACTCGAACGATTGGCAAATGAATTCAAAGGCAATATAGTCTGCGATCGAATATTGAAAGAGATTGTGATCCAGCACATATACATGTTCCCGGTTGAGTATCGAGATAAGCAAAAAATTTCTTCTTATCTGAGCCTCCCTATGGAAAAGCTGCAACTGCAAGATCTCGACAAAAGATCCAAGATGCTGGACAACAAAAAATGAGTATAGAATTTAATCCCCAATACCCTGCCATTCACAAGCAAGCCAGTAAAAGCTCATTTTTATACCAAAGGGCAAGCCGCGCCCTGTTAATAGCTAACCTTATTATTTTAGTCACAGCAGCAGGCGTTGATAGTTTTAAAATAGAGTGGCTGACCGGCCTATATCCCAAGACCATTCTTTTATCAATAAGTATTTTACTGGCGATAATCACAAAAAAACTCTCACTCGAAGAAAAGTGGTATGCCGCAAGATCCCTATCAGAAACAGTTAAAAGTCTAGTATGGCGCTACACAATGAGCGCGGCCCCTTTTAATAACTCTGGTGCGGGGCACCATCTTTTGCTACGGGAGCGTTTAGAGGCAGCATGCCTTGAAAGTAACAACCTAATTGGTTCGCGCAGATTCCATCTAGACGAAAATGATCTTTTACTCTCAAGCGTCAGTCATGCTGAACACATAGCGGCGGATAAATTCACCACCTACATCAAAAATAGGCTCAACCCCCAACTTAAATGGTATTCAGAAAAAGCAAAGCATAACGCTTTGATGTCTAAAGTCTTTTTTTCAGCATTTCTTATCTGTAATATACTTGCAGTTTCCTGCTCTGCTTGGCAAGAGACTGATACTAGCTCCACACTACCAATTACCGGCTTACTTATTGCGCTTTCAACAGCTCTCATTGGCTGGATCGAGTCGAAAAAATACAGCGAGCTTGCCGCAGCCTATTCACTAACTCACAGTGAAATCGAGCTTCTAAACTCAGACATTCATGACATTTCTAACCGAGAAAGTCTTTCTGCTTTTGTCAATGATGCAGAGTCGTTATTTTCACGTGAACATACTCAATGGGCGGCTAAACGTGGATATACCACAAAAATTTAAGTTCCAGCTTACTTCGTGCAGTGACCATGCCCCCGAATTGTTCACGGGATAGTTAAAGAGATAGCATTATTTTCATTGCGCAGAAAAAGTCATAACTATCAAACAATTAGAGGCAGCTTCGACTCCTGGTGCCGCACCATTCAGGCTCCATAGAAAACTCTCAAAAACTGGTGGGTTCCAACCGTTTCAGTTTGGGGATCAAGGTCACTTTAAAGAAAGTGAGTACCTTATGTCGCACCTGAGAGCCGCCTCAAAACCTACGAGGTCCCGGGCGGCACTGTCGATATGACCTCATGCAGCCCTTGGAATCGATCAAGCAGCGTGGAACGATAGACGGTGCTTTAGGGTTAGAGCTTCCCGCATAGCATCACGCACGAGGCAAAACGCCTTGGCGCAGAGAGGAAAAATTGACATGGATATCTCAACCGTACAAAGCATCAAGCTCGCGATTGTGGCGGCAACCGGACTGTCAAAAGACGCGCTGCATATCTATTTTGGCATGGCGGTCTATTTGACGATGATCGTTGGCACCCAACGATTCAGGCCATACTTTGGTTGGCTGGTTGTTTTACTCATTGCGTGTGCTGGCGAGTGGGTAGATCGGCGAGACGATATTGGCAGCTTCGGATACTGGCGCTGGCAGGCCAGCGCTCATGACGTTCTCAACACATTATTTTGGCCGACGGTGCTAACACTGCTTTGGCTTTTCAAGTGCCGCAGTAAATAAAGCGTACATCCGTAAGAATCTCGCAATCCGCTCTGGAGTTTAATTTTCGATCCAGACCCTCACCGCAAGGTGGGCCTTTGTTTGTGTGTTCGCTACCCCGCCGCGCAATTACCCCAGGGCGGAGCAAGCATGACCTATCAGGCTGCCTTCTGCTCCAACGTCTCCCAGCCCAAACAAGCCAACGCCAGTGTGCGTGGTACCGCTTCACGACCGCTACTGTAACGGCTGATACTGCGCGCACTGACGCCCAGCGCTTCGGCAGCCTGGTCGAGCGTCATCCGATGCCGCAGCCGCCAGCGAATGAATATCCGGGTGTTCTCATCCGGGGCGTTTTGGGCAAGCGCGTCCAGCAGTAGGGTGTCGGCACCGATCTGAATATCCAGCGCCGGCCATTCCACGGACCAGCCTCCATCCCCTAACGTTACGTCTTCGAACGCTTTGCGCTTAGCCAGTGGCGCCAAGCCCGGATACGCTTTAAGCGCGTCGCTCATATCCAGGGTAAACCGCTGCCCATTGGTAAAAGTCAGCTCAAGGCTAGCGCCCGACCGAGGCTGAACCGCCCGCAGGCGGGGACGTTTCATCGATGCCATTTCATCCACTCCTTCTTGTGTCAGATAGCGCCCCTATCACCTCCAGTCAGTGATACTGCTCGGACCGACTTTCGCGATCACATGCCGATCGCAGAAACGATAAGTTGAAACCTTACCGCAGACGCAGCCCGCCTTGATTTCAATCAAGGCTGAAAGCGCTGGAAGGCATAGCTTGGGCTCAGCACCCCACTTGCGAGAATGGACGCTATGGCCAAGAAATTCCCCACCAACCCCAGCCACCCTGAACGCATCTGCTGGGGGTGCGACCTGTATTGCCCCGCCAAAGCGCTGGCCTGCGGCAATGGAGCCGATCGCACTATGCATCCGGTGGAGTTGTTCGGGGAGGACTGGGACCGTATGGAGGACCGGTTGGACAAGCCGGTTCGCGAGGCTCAGCAGGCGCAATCCAACTGACCGCAGGGGGCCGCTTTGCGGCCCATCGCAGGCAAGCCAGCTCCTACACAAAACGCGCAACACCACAGGCACAGCGCTGGCCTGCGATGGGCTGCGCAGCAGCCCCAGGTGCCTCCGTCAGAACGCCGTACTCACCGTCAACGACAGGTTCCGCGGATCACCATAAATCGCCCCCGCGTAGAACCCGTAGCGGGTGTAGTAGTGCTTGTCGAACAGGTTATTGGCATTGAGGCTGACACTCGTATCGTCAGTCAGCTGGTACTTGGCCATGGCATTCCAGATCGCATACCCCGACCAGTTGACGTCGGTAGCACCTGTGCTAACACCATTGCTCGGCTGCCCAGCCGGGCTGGATACCGCGCGAATGTTGCTCTGCGCGGTCACCCCTGCGCCAAGGGTCAAGCGGTCCAGCGGGCCAGACAGCCGATACGTGGTCGAAGCCTTGAACAGGTGCGACGGGTCGCTGCGGCCATCACTGTCGATACGGCGGAAGTGCAGGTACGTGTAGCCCGCGTAAACGTTCCAGTTCGGGGTCAGTGCACCGGCGATTTCCAGGTCGATGCCGTCGGTTTCCTGGCCAGAGCCGGCTTTGTAGGCGTCGTTACCGGTCGGTGTGGTCAGGTCGCCGTCCAGCACGGCCTTGTTTTCCTGCTTGGTGCGGAAGTACGCCGCCGAGGCATTCAGGCGGCCATTGAACCATTCGCCCTTGATGCCGGTTTCGTAGCTTTGCCCGCGAATCGGCTCGACCTTGCTGCCGCTGCTGGTCTCGGCGGTCTGCGGGGTGAAGATGTCGGTGTAGCTGGCGTATAGCGAGTAGGTGTCGTTGAGGTCGTACACCGCGCCCAGGTAGGGGGTGACGATGCCGTTTTCTTCCTGGCTGGTGCGCACGCCGGCATTGCTGCGGGTGATTGCGGAGTAGTTGCTGGTGCGCACGCCGACGATCACCGACAGCGGGTCGGTGATGCTCAGGCGAGTAGCTGCATACATGCCCTGCAAGCGGGTGGTGGTCTTGCTGTGGCGGCCGGTGCGCGAGGCGATCATGTCGTAGTCGTCATCCACGCCATTGCGCCAGTCGGTCAGCGGGAAACCGTTGTTGGCGCGGAACTGGCAACCCAGCGCCGCAGCACTGACGCGGCCGTCGCTGACCATGTTGCAGGTGTATTCCGGTGACCAGGCCACGGTGCGGCTGTCGTTGTAACCGACCATCGCCTGATGGGTACGGCCGAACAGCTGGAACGGGCCGGACAGGTCGATCTGCGCCGACTGCTGGGTGGTGTCGCTGGCGCTGTGCAGGCCGTTGAGCACGGCGCCGCTGCCGTCCTGGTCCCAGTAGCCGCCGAAGGTGCCGCGGCCCGCCGAGTTGACCTTGGCCAGCCCGCGGTGGTTGAGGGCCTCGGCGGTGCTTTGGGCGGCCTTCAGGTCCAGCGTCCAGTCGTTGTCGAAGCGATGCTCGAGCGAGCCGAACGCCGTGCGGGTGGTGTACTCGCCAAAGCTCCAGCTGGGCACCACGTTGGTGCTGCGCGGCAGGTCGGTCTTGCTGCCGTCGCGGTACCAGATCGGGATGTTCGCACCCCAGCCGCCGCCGACGACCTTGTTGTATTCGTACTGGTAACCGGCACCCAGGGTGGTGGCGTCGTCGAGGTCAAATTCGAAGTTGGCCAGCGCAGCGCGGGCGCGCTCGGACTGGTGGTCGCGGAACGAGTTGGCGTCCTGCTGGGTCATCACAAACCGCGAACGCAGGCGGCCGTCCTCGGACAATGGCAGGTTCAGGTCGGCGCCCAAGCGGCGTTTGTCCCAGCTGCCGTAGGTCGCGTAAGCGCTGCCGCCGAAGGTCTTGGTCGGGGCCTTGCGGATCAGGTTGACGGTGGCCGAGGGGTCGCCGGTGCCGCCCAGCAGGCCGTTGGCGCCACGCACGATGTCGATGCGCTCGTACAGGTCCATGTTCAGCGCGTTACCACCGCCGCTGAAGTCGGAGCCACCCTGAAACTGCAGGCCATCGACCTTCCAGTTGCTGATCGAATAACCTCGCGCCCGGTAGTCGGTGCGCCCGCCGACTTCGGCTTTGCTGGCCGTCACCCCTGGCGTGGTTTCCAGCGCCTGCTCGATGGTGTGGATGGCGCGGTCGTCCATCTGCTGGCGGGTAATGGTGGTCACCGACTGCGGCGTTTGCCGCGGCGTCAGCTTGAGGCCGGTTGAACTGCGGCTACTCTCGACCGTGTACCCTAGCTGGCCGGCTTCATCGGCAGGCGCCAGCGCGCTGTCCTCGATCTGCGTGGCATCCAGCTCCAGTGGCTTGCTGTCGGCAGCCATGGCGCTGCCGCTGATGGCCGCGGCGATGAAGAAGGCGAGCGGGGTGAGGTGACTTGCGCCTCGGCCGATGGAAGAGAAGTCGTTCATGATGCTCCGAGGCTTCATTTGGGAAGGTTTCGTATTCGCAGATGATTTTTTGTTACGATTCTAGGGATCCGCCCTTGGGGCTCCAGCCCCGGCTTGTATGGGGATGTAATTGAACGTAACGAGCGCCTCCGGCCCTCACCGAACAGGTGTGTTTAGCAATGAGTACAACGCTGCTGGTTGTCGACGATGACGACGAAATCCGCGAACTTCTCTGTGATTACCTGACAGATGCCGGTTACACCGTACTGGCCGCCGCTGATGGCGAGCAGATGCGTGAGCAACTGGCTGCGCACAAAGTGGAGCTGGTGGTGCTGGACCTGATGCTGCCCGGCGAGGATGGCTTGAGCCTGTGCCGCCAGCTGCAAGCCACCCCTGGCCTGGCGGTGATCATGTTGTCTGCCAAAGGCAGCACGCTGGACCGCATCATTGGCCTTGAAGTGGGCGCGGACGACTACCTGGCCAAGCCCTTCGAGCCACGCGAGCTGATTGCCCGGATCAAGGCCGTGCTGCGTCGCCCCCAGCGCCTCGATACACCGGTGGCAAAACCGGCTGTCGAAGCGCAGCAATTTGCCGGTTTTCGCCTCGACCACGTGAAGCGCCTGCTCACCCGCCCGGACGGCGAGACACTGCCCCTGCCCCGCTCCGATTACCGCGTGCTGCGTGAGCTGCTTGAAGCCAACAACCGTGTGGTGTCGCGCGATCATCTGACCCGCAGTGCGTTCGGCCGTGACCACCTGCCCGATGACCGCTCGGTAGACATGTGCGTCAGCCGCCTGCGCCAGCAACTGCGCCGCGCGCCGGGCGCCGTCGCGCAGATCCTCACCATCCGCAACGAAGGCTACCTGCTGAGCCTCGCCCGCAGCGAGGCGGATGCCTGAGGTGCGCTGGCTCCGCCGGCTGTGGCCGCGCACGCTGTTTGGCCAACTGCTGCTGATCATGGTCAGCGGCACGCTGGTAATCCAACTGATGTCGAGCAGCATCTGGTTCGATGTGCGTTTCGCGCAGGTGCTCGAAGCCCCGGTGCGGCTGATCGCCGCCCGCAGCGCGCCCCTGATTGCCAAGGCCAACTGCCATGCCGGCGCAGTGCAGGCGCCAGCCCATTATCAGCTGCGCTGTGCCGAGGCCTTGCCCGCGCAAGAAGTGGACGAACGCAGGGGGCGCAAGCGCATCGAATTGCTGCTGCACCAGGCCCTCAAGTACGAGCTTGGCCATGCTGTGGACGTGCGCCTGATGAAGGTGCAACTGACTGACGAACTGGGCCAGCCGATTGTCTGGCGCAGCCTGTTCGGCTTGCGCACGGCCCAGGCGCATATTCAGTTTGCCGTGCCGCTGGCCGATGGGCATTGGCTGACCATCGATGGCCAGGAGCTGCAGGGCTGGAGTGGCGAGTCTGCCTGGGCGTTGATCAGCGACTACCTGCTGCGGGTATATGCCCTGCGTATCGTCGCCGTGCTGCTGGTGTGCCTGCTGGCGGTGCGCCTGTGCCTGCGCCCGCTGCAGCGCCTGGCGGACGCAGCGCGAGGGCTGGGCAGCAACCTGGAGCAGCCGCCCTTGGCGCTGGATGGGCCGCAGGAAGTGCGCCAGGCGGCGCAGGCTTTCAATGCGATGCAGCAACGGTTGATTGCGATGGTCAACGACAAGGCCTACTTCCTCGCCGCCGTTTCCCACGATTTGCGTACCCCGTTGACCCGCATGCGCCTGCGCCTGGAGCGCCTGCCAGACGATGAGCAGCGCGAACGGCTGCGGCAGAACATCACGCAGATGGACGACATGATCGGCCAGGTACTCGACTACCTGCGCGCCGGCGAGCAGCAGAACCTGCAACAGGTGGACCTGGACCAGCTGGTGGCGCGCCAGTGCGCAGACTTGGCCACCGCCAGTGAGCCGCTTCCCGTTGAGGGCCAGGCTGGCACCGTGCGGGTCGATGCCCTGCTGCTGCAGCGGTGCCTGCAGAACCTGCTGGTCAATGCCTTGCGCTATGGCAAAGACGTTTCGGTCACGCTAGAGCGCGCGGCCACGGGGGTTTTTATCCACATCGATGACTGCGGGCCGGGGATTGCACCCGGCTTGATGGCGACGGTTACCGACCCGTTCGTGCGGGGGGAAGGGTCGCGCAATCAGGCGTCTGGCGGGTATGGCTTGGGGTTGAGCATCGCCCAGCGCATCGCGGCCAGTCATGGCGGCGAGTTGCTGCTGTACAACCGCGACGGCGGCGGCTTGCGGGCCAGTGTGCAGTTGCCCGAATAACCTGCCATCACGGCCTTGCGTCGCGAAAGGGTCGCGCAGGGCAAACCTGCGATCAGGTAACAGTCTTTTACCGATTCACCAGGTTTTCCGCAGCCTGCCTTTGCCTATCCTAGGCCCGGTCATCCTGCCTGCGATGGACCCATGAAACATTCACTGCCCAGCCGCTACGCCTGCCTCGTCACCTGCCTGCTGTTCACCTTCGCCAGCCTGCCGCTACTGCCCCAACAGGCCTGGCTCTGGCCGTTCACCGTGCTCACCGCCCTGCTCAGCCTGGTCGGCCTCAATGACCTGCGCCAGAGCCACCATGCAGTGCGGCGCAACTACCCGATCCTGGGCAACATCCGCTACCTGATCGAAACCATCCGCCCGGAAATCCGCCAATACCTGATCGAAGGCGACGACGACAAGCTGCCGTTCTCCCGCTCCCAGCGCTCGCTGGTGTACGCCCGGGCCAAGAATGAAAGCGCCGAAAAAGCCTTTGGCACACTCAACGATGCCTACAAGCCGGGCTTCGAATTCATCAGCCATTCGATGCTGCCGGTGGCCACCCCCGACCCTGCTTCGTTCCGCATCGCCATCGGCGGGCGGCAATGCCGGCTGCCCTACTCGGCCTCGATTTTCAACATCTCGGCCATGAGCTTCGGCGCCCTCAGCGCCAACGCCATCGCTGCCCTCAACCAGGGCGCACGCCTGGGCCGCTTTGCCCATGACACCGGTGAAGGCAGCATCAGCCCTTACCACCGCGAACATGGTGGCGACCTGATCTGGGAGATCGGCAGCGGTTACTTTGGCTGCCGTACCGAAGAGGGCCTTTTCGACCCGCAACGCTTCGCCGAGCAAGCCCGCTCGGCGCAAGTGAAGATGATCGAGATCAAGCTCAGCCAGGGCGCCAAACCCGGCCACGGCGGCATCCTGCCAGGGCACAAGGTGAGCCCGGAAATCGCCGCGACCCGGGGCGTGCGCGAAGGCCAGGACTGCATTTCCCCGGCTGCGCACAGCGCCTTCCGCACGCCGGTCGAATTGCTCAAGTTCGTTGCCAGCCTGCGCGAACTGTCGGGCGGCAAGCCAGTGGGCTTCAAGTTCTGCCTGGGGCACCCGTGGGAGTTCATGGGCATTGCCAAAGCCATGCTGGCCACCGGCATCACCCCCGACTTCATCGTCGTCGACGGCAAGGAAGGCGGCACCGGCGCGGCACCACGCGAGTTCAGCGACAACATGGGCGTGCCCATGCGCGAAGGGCTGATGTTCGTGCACAACACCTTGGTCGGCCTGAACCTGCGTTCGAGCATCCGCATTGGCGCAGCGGGCAAGATCGTCAGCGCCTTCGATATCGCCAGCGTGCTGGCCATTGGTGCCGACTGGGTGAATTCGGCGCGCGGCTTCATGTTCGCCATCGGCTGCATCCAGTCGCAAAGCTGCCACACCAACAAGTGCCCGACCGGGGTTGCCACGCAAGACCCGTTACGCCAGCGCGCATTGGTGGTACCGGACAAGGCCCAACGCGTGGCCAGCTTTCATCGCAACACGCTGCACACCTTGGCCGAGATGCTGGCGGCCGCAGGGCTGGAGCACCCAAGCGAACTCAAGCCCAAGCACCTGGCACGGCGTGTCAGCGCCAGTGAAATCGGCTTGTTCTCGGATTTGCATACGTTTCTCAAGCCTGGCGAATTGCTCAGTGGCTCGATTGAAAGCGAGTTTTATGCGCGGATGTGGCGGATGGCGCGTAGCGACAGCTTTGCACCGGAGACGGGGGAAGTTGAAAAAGCAGCAGGGGTACGACGTAGACAGGCGGAGCCGGCTTGAAGGCTGGGGGCGCTTTGCGCCCCTTTCGCGGCACAAGGCCGCTCCCCCAGGGGTTGCGCCGGCCTTGAAGGTTTAGAGCCAGCCAGTGTGGGAGCGGCCTTGCGCCGCGATAGGGCTGCAAAGCAGCCCCAGCGGGATCAGATCAGAAGATGCTGATCGGGTACTCGACGAATACGCGGACTTCGTTGCCGTCGTCGTTGTAGCCGTTCTGCTGTACCGCATTGTTGGTACGCACGAACGAGCTACGCAGCTTGATCGACAGGTCCTTGGCCGGGCCGTCCTGAACCACGTAACGGATCTGGTTGAAGATCTCGCGCTCTTTACCTTCACCGAAACCTTGCGGGTTGGCGACGTTGCGGGTGTTGATGTTGTCACCCACCACGTAGGCCAGCTTGTAGGTCAGGCCCGGAACGCCATAGGCGCCGAAGTCCAGGCCGTAGCCCAGCTGCCAGGAGCGCTCGTCTTCGGCGTTGAAGTCGGACCAGTACGAGTTGGCCAGGTAGATGGTCGAACCACCGTCACCCACGCCACCGGCGTTCTGGTAGAAGCCGTAGTTGTAGCCGGTGCTGCCGGTGCTGCGCTGATGCGCGAGGGTGAACGAGTGGGCACCGTACGCGTAAGTGGCAGCCAGGCTCCAGATGGTGTTGGAGTCGCCGTTCAGGCCAGCGGCCTGGACGTACTGCTTGTCGATGTCCGACTTGTAGCCGTTGAAGTCCAGGGTCAGCGACTGGTCGCTGGCGATCGGGAAGACGTAGTTCAAGCCCAGGTAGTGCTTCTTCATCACGTCTTCGTTGTCTGCGGTGTACAGCGAAGCGGTGAAGTTGTCGGTGAACTTGTAGCTACCGCCGAAGACGTTGATCGACTTCAGGCCACCACCGTCACGACGCTCGGCGCTCTTGCGCGCTTCCTGGGTGAAGCGACCGGCGTTCAGCTCCAGGCCCTCGATCTCTTTCGAGGTCAGCAGGGTGCCGGTGAAGCTTTCTGGCAGCAGACGTGCATCGTCGTACTGCAGCACAGGCAGTGCCGGCATCTGGTCACCGTACTTCAGCACGGTGTTGGAGATGCGGAATTTCACGGCAGCGCCGCCACGGGCAAGGTTATGCGGCGAGCTGGCGTTGCCCTCGGCATTGGTGGTTTCGTGCGGTTTGAAGAAGTCGACGCCGCCACCACCGTTGTGGCCCTTGCCGCCGTCCAGACGCACGGCATACAGGCCGAATGCGTCGACGCCGACACCGACGGTGCCCTGGGTGAAACCGGAGGAGAAGTTGGCGATGACGCCTTGGCCCCATTCGATCTGGTCATCGGTACCGTGCTTCTTGTCACGGTTGATGTAGGCGTTGCGCAGCAGCACATTGGCGTGGCTGTCTTCGATGAAGCCCTTGCTGTCGGCCTGCTCATTGGCCTGTGCCTGGGTCGCGGCGATCATCGCCAAGGCGACCAGGCTGATCCTGGTTTTCAACATGTTATTTTCCTTATTTCTTAATCAAAAACGCTCTGCAATATGACGCCAGGAACCAACGCCCCTTCGTAGGTTCGACGCTATGCGGATCCAAACTGGAAGGCTTTGCCGGCAATCGCACGGTGGCCTTTAACAGCAGCATGGCCATGTCATGGCCAGCAGGCGTTGGCCGAATCCTAGCGGTGTGCGATTACAAATGTCAAAAAATCGTGAAATGCAGGTTGATATAACCAAAATAACCGGCAGGTCTGGTGCATTTCCATGCCTGTTCGCGCTATCGGTGGGCAATTTTTCTCTTGTCAGGTAAGTCAGCTGACGTTGTGGGAGCAATCTTGGGCCGGGGGATTATACAAAGTGCCTAGTTACAAAGTGATACATATGTAAAGACAACCCTTTACAAATACCCAAGCAACAGTAAATAGCAAGCATTACCATTCGCACCTTCTTTTCACCTGCCTCGGTCCGGATGTGTCCATGCTTGTACCCTGCCGCCTTTCCCCCCTGTCGCTGGGCCTGTCGCTGCTGTTCAGCGCCAGCCTCGCCAACGCCGCCACCACTACCCTGCCGGAACTGTCGGTCACCGCCGAAAGCGAGCGTGAACAGGACAACCCGCGGGTCAAGGAGGTGAGTACCGCGACGCGCACCTCGACGCCGGTGCGTTATGTACCCCAGGCCATCGACACGGTGAAAACCGCCAACGTGCTGGATTACGGCAGCAACACCTTGGGCAAGGCACTCGAGGGTATCCCCAACGTCAGCAGCGGCGCCGACACCCGTTTCGACAGCGTGCGCATCCGCGGCTTCGATGCCAGCAACGACTTCTATCTGGACGGTGTTCGCGATGACAGCCAGTACATTCGCGACCTCAACAACATCGAGCGTGTCGAAGTGCTCAAAGGGCCGGCCGCAGTGCTGTACGGCCGTGGCAGCCAGGGTGGCATCGTCAACCGCGTCAGCAAGGCGCCTGAGCACGGCCGCCGTTCGAGCATCGAGGCGCAAGGCGGCAGCCAAGACCTGCGCAGCCTGTACGCCGACCTGAGTGCCGACCCCAGCGACACCATCAGCCTGCGCCTGAACCTGGGCAACGAGGACAGCAACAGCTTCCGCGATGGCATCGATGGCAGCCGCCAACTGTTCGCGCCCTCGATGAGCTGGCAACTGACGCCGGACCTGAACTGGCTGGTGCAATACGAATACAGCCGCTACAACCGCACGCCCGACCGCGGCATCCCTGGCGTCAACGGCCGCCCGGCAGACGTAAGCCGCAGCACCACCTATGGCGATACCCAGCGCGACTACATCGACGACCGCGCCCAGTCGCTGCGCTCGCGGTTGAACTACCAGCTAAACGAAGCCTGGCAACTGCGCCACACCCTTGGCCTGTTCAAGCTCGACAGCGAGTTCGACAACACCTACGCCACGGGCTACAACGCCAGCAACAACACCGTCACCCGCCAGCGCTGGCAGCAAGACCTGAACACCCGCAACCTGTTCAACAACCTGGAAGCCGAGGGCGACTTCAACACCCTGGGGCTGGAGCACAAACTGCTGGTGGGCCTGGAGTTCGGCAGCCAACGGCGTGACCCGACCCTGTACACCGCCCCGACGGGTACGGTGCCGAGCCTGGACGTGGGCAACCCCAACCGTAACCTGCAGCACAATGGGCCGCTGCTGGTGTCGAGCAACAACCACACCGTAGTCGAAAGCCGTGGCCTGTACCTTCAGGACCAGGTCCGCCTGAACGATCAATGGCAAATCCTCGCGGGCGTGCGCTTCGACCAGTTCGAGGTGGAAACCACCAACAAGATCAAGGGCATTTCCGAGCCGCAGGACAGCAACACCACCAGCCCGCGCCTGGGTGTGGTGTATACGCCGTGGCGTGATCACTCGTTCTATGCGTCGTGGAGCAAGACCTTCTCGCCCGTGGGCGGTGGCCTGATCGGCATCACCCCGGGCGCGCCGGGCAACACCAACGACACCGGGCCAGAGATGACCCGGCAGAAGGAAATCGGGGTCAAGAGCGACTGGCTCGACCAACGCCTGACCACCACCCTCGCGGTGTATGAACTGGAGCTGTACAACCGCCGCACGCGTGACGCCAACAACCCGGAAATCATTGTACTCACCGGCTTGCAACGCTCGCGCGGCATCGAGCTGACCGCTACCGGCAACATCGTCGGCAACTGGTACGTGCGCGGGGGCATCGGCCTGCAGGATGCAACCATCGTCAAGGACAACAACAACCAGGAAGGCAACCGCATCAACGACGTGGCCAAGCGTAACGCCAGCCTGTTCGTGACCTGGAAGCCGGAGCTGGGCTGGTACGCCGAGACGGGGCTGACGCTGGTGGGTGACCGTTATGCCGACAACCAGAACACCACGGTAATGCCGGGGTATGGCCGCTGGGATGCGCTCGCCGGCTACCGCACGCACGATTGGGATGTGCGCGCGGCGTTGAACAACATTGCCGACAAGACCTACTACAGCTCGGCGACCAGCGCCGCGCAGATTCAACCGGGTGACCCGCGCAGCCTGGTGGTGACGAGCACTTACCGCTTCTGATGTTTACTGCCTGCACCGGTGTCAGGGCCGGTGCAGGCTAGCCCGATACGGTCAGTGCCACACCGCCATCAGCGCTTGCATCTCCGCTTCACTGATCAGCCCTTGGGGGTATCGCCCGGCAAGCAGACGTCGTGGGTCGGTCGTCCTGACCTGTTTGCTTCCATGGTGCTTCAACCACTGCGCCAGAACCTTGAGCGATTGATGATTCACTGCCGATGGGCACAAAGCCGACTCACTTGCTGCGTTCATTTCCACACGTACTCCCTTGCCCGTGAGCGGCTAATCTACGTAGGTATTGTTACAGATCCAAGCGCCCGGCCAAGCCGAGCTATCTCTTTGAAAAACAATACAAAACATATGCCATTCGCGGCGCCGGACGTCGCCTGGAAATAAAAAGCCCGTCAGATGACGGGCCTCTTCGTTCAGCGTGGTTTCAGCGCTTGAGCGGCGCGGGTTGCTGTTGGGTCAGGCAATGGATATTGCCCCCGCCCAGCAGCAGCTCACGGCCAGGGATCATCACCACCTCGTGGTCCGGGAAGATCTTGGCCAGGATCGCTCTGGCCTGGGCATCTGCAGGGTCATCGAAGCTGGGCGCGATGATGCCGCCGTTGACGATCAGGAAGTTCACATACGAGCCGGCCAGGCGTACCGACGGGTCGCGCTCCTGGCTACCGGCCACCTGGTCGACACCGTCACATTCTTCGGCGGTGGCATACAGCGGGCCCGGAATCGGCATCTTGTGCACCACGAACTCACGGCCTTTGGCATCGCGGGTGTTTTTCAGCACCTCCAGCGCGGCGTGGCAGCGTGCGTAGTTGGGGTCGTTGGAATCATCGGTCCAGGCCAGTAACACTTCACCTGGGCGCACGTAACAGCAGAAGTTGTCGACGTGGCCGTCGGTTTCGTCGTTGTACAGGCCGTCCGGCAGCCAGACCACGGTGTCGACCGCCAGGTGCTCGCGCAGCACCGCCTCGATCTGTTCGCGGCCCAGGTGCGGGTTGCGGTTGCGGTTGAGCAGGCATTCCTCGGTGGTGATCACGGTGCCTTCGCCGTCCACGTGGATCGAGCCACCTTCCAGCACGAAGCCCTCGGTCTGGTAGCGCTGGCAGCGCTCCATTTCCAGTACCTTGGCGGCCAGTTCCTCGTCACGGTTCCAGGGCGCGTAGAGGCCGCCCTCGAAACCGCCCCAGGCATTGAAGCCCCAGTCCACACCGCGCACTTCGCCGTGGTCGTTGATGACGAAGGTTGGGCCGGTATCGCGCACCCAGGCATCGTCATTGCTGATTTCCACCACGCGGATGTTCGGCAGGTCGAGTTGGCGACGGGCGTTTTCGTACTGGCCAGCGGAAACCCCCACGGTCACCGGCTCGAAGCGGGCGATGGCCTTGGCCAGCGTCACATGCGCAGCCTGCGCCGGTTTGCCACCCAGGCGCCAGTTGTCCGAACGCTCCGGCCAGACCATCCAGACCTGGGTCTGCGGCGCCCATTCAGCGGGCATATGGAAGCCGTCGGCACGGGGGGTGGAGTTGAGGGTTTTCATGGTTAACCTCTGCGTAGGCCCTGAGCCGATGTGCACTGGGGCGTTGGTAGTGTGTGTGTGTAGGAGCGGCCTTGCGTCGCGATGGGGCGCAAAGCGCCCCCGGCTATCGCAAATTTATAACCGATATATATCGGCATTAAAAGCAAAAAAACCTGCCTAAGAAAACCATTAAACCAATTATACCGATATCAATCGAAATAACCCCAAGCCTTCCCGCCAAACCCATGATATTTGTCTGCCACCACCCTAGCCGACGAGCTAGGCTGCATGCCATAGAACTTGGTTTTCCAGAGGCCACTTGAGATGCGCATACTCGTCACAGGCGGCGCCGGCTTCATTGGCTCGGCGCTGGTCCGCCACCTGATCGACAACACCGAACACGAAGTGCTCAACCTCGACAAGCTGACCTACGCCGGCAACCTCGAATCGCTGCAGAGCATCGCCAACAACACCCGATACGAATTCGTCCAGGCCGATATCGCCGACTCGGCAACCGTCAGCGCCGTGCTCGAACGCTTTCAGCCTGGGGCGATCATGCACCTGGCAGCCGAATCCCATGTGGACCGGTCGATCGACGGCCCGGCCGCGTTCATCCAGACCAACATCGTCGGCACTTACGCCCTGCTCGAAGCCACCCGCGCCTGGTGGAGCCAGCTGCCGGCCGAGCAGCGCCGTGCGTTCCGTTTTCACCATATCTCCACGGACGAAGTCTATGGCGACCTGCATGGCGCCAACGACCTGTTTCACGAGACCACGCCGTATGCGCCCAGCTCACCCTATTCGGCGAGCAAGGCCGCCTCGGACCACCTGGTGCGCGCCTGGCACCGCACCTACGGGCTGCCGGTGCTGATCACCAACTGCTCGAACAACTACGGCCCTTACCATTTCCCCGAAAAGCTGATCCCGCTGATGATCCTCAATGCCTTGGCCGGCAAGCCACTGCCGGTGTATGGCAATGGCCAGCAAGTACGTGACTGGCTGTTCGTCGAAGACCACGCCCGGGCGTTGCTTGAAGTAGTGAGCCACGGACAGGTCGGCGAAACGTACAATATCGGCGGCCACAACGAGCAGAAGAACCTCGACGTGGTGCACGCCATCTGCGCCCTGCTCGAAGAGCTGGCGCCGCAGCACCCGCAAGGCGTGGCCCGCTATGCAGACCTGATCAGCTACGTCCAGGACCGCCCCGGCCACGACCTGCGCTATGCCATCGATGCCAGCAAGATCGAACGGGAACTGGGCTGGGTACCGCAAGAAACCTTCGCCAGCGGGCTGCGCAAGACGGTGCAGTGGTACCTGGACAACCTGCAATGGTGCCGTCATGTCCAGGATGGCAGCTACCAGGGTGAACGCCTGGGCAATACCGACATCAAGGAGCTCATTGCATGACCAAGGGCATCGTCCTGGCCGGAGGATCCGGCACACGCCTGCACCCCATCACCCTTGGGGTCTCCAAGCAACTGCTGCCGATTTACGACAAACCGATGATCTACTACCCGATTTCGGTGCTGATGCTCGCCGATATCCGCGAAATCCTGCTGATCTCGACACCTCAGGACCTGCCCCAGTATCGCCAGCTGTTCGGCGACGGAAGCCAGTTCGGCATCCACATCAACTATGCCGAGCAGCCCTCGCCCGATGGCCTGGCCCAGGCATTTCTGATCGGCGAGCAGTTTATCGGCGATGACTCGGTGTGCCTCATTCTTGGCGACAACATCTTCCACGGCCAGAGCTTCACCGAACAGTTGCAGCGCGCGGTCAACCACCCGAGTGGCGCCACGGTATTCGGCTATTGGGTCAAGGACCCGGAGCGCTTCGGCGTGGTCGAGTTCGACGAGCAAGGCAATGCCCTGTCCATCGAAGAAAAGCCCCTCAAGCCCAAGTCCAGCTATGCGGTGACGGGCCTGTACTTCTACGACAACGACGTAATCGAAATTGCCAAGGGCATCCGCCCCTCCGAGCGGGGCGAACTTGAAATCACCGATGTCACCAATGCCTACCTCAAGCGCGGCGACCTGCGCGTGGAGCGCTTTGGCCGCGGCTTTGCCTGGCTCGATACCGGGACTCACGAGAGCCTGCTGGATGCCTCGCAATATGTGCAAACCATCGAGAATCGCCAGGGGCTGAAGGTGGCCTGCCTGGAAGAAATCGCCTTCAACAAGGGCTGGATCACCCGTGACCAGTTGCTGGCCAAGGCTGAAAAACTCAAAAAGACCGGTTACGGTCAGTACCTGGGCAAACTGGCTAACGAGTCTGCATGAACATCATCCCCACCGAGATCCCTGATGTACTGATCATCGAACCGACGGTATACGGTGACAGCCGAGGCTTCTTCTTCGAAGCCTTCAACGCCCGTGAGTTTGCCAAGCAGACCGGCGTTGCCGTGGACTTCGTCCAGGACAACCACTCCCGCTCCCTCAAGGGCGTGTTGCGCGGCCTGCACTATCAGGTAGAAAACACCCAAGGCAAACTGGTGCGCGTGGTACAGGGTGAGATCCGCGATATTGCCGTGGATGTGCGCAAGAGCTCGCCAACTTTCGGCCAGTGGGTTGCCGTGCACCTGTCGGCCGACAATCATCGCCAATTGTGGATTCCGCCTGGCTTTGCCCACGGTTTTGCGGTGGTCAGCGAAACGGCCGAGTTCCTCTACAAGACCACCGACTACTACAACCCAGGCGCCGACCGTTGCATCCGCTGGGACGACGCGCAGCTGGCCATCGACTGGCAACTCGAAGGGCCGCCGGTGCTGTCGGAAAAGGACAAGGTCGGCGTACCGCTGAGTGAGGCGCAACTGCTGCCATGAAGATTGTCGTATGTGGCCGTAACGGCCAGGTAGCCCAGGCGCTGCAGGCGCATCTGGTCGGCCTTGGCGAGCTTCACGTGCTCGGGCGCGAGCAACTGGACCTGGCCCAGCCCGAGGCCCTGCGTGGCCCGCTGCGCCAGCTGGCCCCCGACCTGATCATCAATGCGGGTGCCTACACGGCGGTCGACCAGGCCGAGCACGAGCCAGAGCGCGCCTTTGCGATCAATGCCCACGGCCCTGGCGTACTTGCCGAAGAAGCGGCACGGCTCGGCGCGCCGCTTATCCACTACTCCACCGACTACGTCTTCGACGGCAGCAAGGCCACGCCCTATACCGAACAAGACGCCCCCAACCCCCTGGGGGTCTACGGCCAAAGCAAACTTGCAGGCGAGCAGGCGATTGCCGCAGTGGCCGGCCAGCACTTGATCCTGCGTACCAGCTGGGTTTATTCGCTGTACGGGCGCAACTTTCTGCTGACCCTGCAGCGCCTGCTGCAAGAGAAGCCTCAACTGCGCATTGTCGACGATCAGATCGGCGCACCGACCTGGGCCGGTAGCATTGCCGCCAGCACCCGTGTATTGGTCGAACGTTGGCAGGCCGGGCAAGCGGGCGCCTGGGGCACCTACCACCTTACCGCGCAAGGCGAGACGTCCTGGTTCGGCTTCGCCCAGGCCATCGCCGAGCAACTCAAGGCCCAAGGCCTGCCCTGCGCCGAACTGCTGCCAATCCCGTCCAGCGACTACCCCACGCCGGCCCGCAGGCCGCTCAACTCACGCCTGGACTGCTCACGCCTGGCCCACGAATGGCACATCCGCCTGCCGCACTGGCAGCAGGCGCTGATCGACTGCCTCAAGTAGCGCATAATTGCGTCAGACTTTTCTGGCGCACTTACGTGATGATTGCAAAACCTACGCCCCCACGCCGTCCCCGCTGGCGCAGCCTGGCCCTGCTGGCCCTGTGCCTCGCACCGCTGCTGTGGCCGCTGCATCACCTGGCCGAGCGCTACTACCAGGAAGAACTGGCCTCACAGAACCGCCAGACCCTCGACCTGTACGTCGCCAACCTGCTCGGCACCCTGCACCGCTACGAAACCCTGCCGCAGATCCTCGGCGACCTGCCGGCCCTGCGCGGCGTGCTGGCTGACCCGTTCCGCCTGGAAGCGGTGACCAACGCCAACCGCCTGCTCAAGGGCATCGTCCAGCAGACCGGTGCCGAGGTCATGTACCTGATGGACGTCAGCGGCAACACCCTGGCCGCCTCCAACTGGGACAAGCACGACAGTTTCGTCGGCCGTAACTTCGCCTTCCGCCCTTACTTCAACGAGGCCATGGCCGGCCACCTGGGGCGTTTCTTCGGCCAGGGCACCACCTCGGCCAAGCGTGGCTACTTCTTTGCCGCAGCGGTGCGGGACCGCGAGCGCATCGTTGGCGTGCTGGTGGTCAAGGTCGACCTGGACCACACCGAAACCCTCTGGGGCCGCACCCCAGAGCAACTATTGCTGACCGACCATAACGGCGTGGTGATCCTGACCTCACGGCCCGACTGGCGCTTCCGTGCCACCCGCGCGCTGACCGAGGCCGAGCGCCAGGCGATCATCGCCATCCAGCCGTACCCGACCCAGGCCCCGCAGCCGCTGCTGCTCAGCCAGGATGCGTGGATCACCCAGACCCGCGACATCAAGGAAACCGGCTGGCAAGTCAGCATCCTCGCGCCACGCATGCTGGTCGACCGCTCGGTGCAGACGGTGATGGCCATCGGCGCCGGCACGCTGCTGGTGATGATGCTGCTGGCCGGCCTGGTGATGCAGCGGCGGCGCCACTACATCGACCGTATCGACTTCGAGGCCCGTGGCCGCCAAGAGCTGGAAAAGCGCGTGGCCGAACGTACCGCCGACCTCGAAGGCCTCAATACCCGCCTCAAAAGTGCCGTGCTGGAACGTGAAAATGCCCAGCAGGAAGCCGTGCGGGCCCAGGACGAACTGGTCCAGGCCGGCAAGCTGTCGGTGCTGGGCACCATGTCGGCGAGTATCAGCCACGAGCTCAACCAGCCGCTGGCGGCCATTCGCAGTTACGCCGAGAACGCCGAGATCTTGCTTGACCATCAACGCACCGACGACGCCCGCGGCAACCTCAAGCTGATCGGTGAACTGACCGGGCGCATGGCCTCTATCATCGCCCACCTGCGCGCCTTCGCCCGCCGCGACCGCCACGCCCCGGAGAGCGTGGCCCTGCAGCCGGCACTGGACGATGCCCTGGCCTTGCTGGCCAAGCGCCGCCGCGCGATGGCCGTCGAGCTGATCCGCGACCTGCCAGAGGCCACGTTGTGGGTACAGGCGGGCGAAACCCGCCTGCGCCAGGTACTGGGCAACTTGCTGGCCAACGCCCTCGACGCCCTGACCGAAAAGGCCAACCCGCGCCGTCTGTGGCTGAGTGCCGAACAGCGCGATGGCTACGTCTACCTGTTCATCCGCGACAACGGCCCTGGCTTCAGCCGCCAGGCGCTGGAGCATGCCAAGGAGCCGTTCTTCACCACCAAGACCCGCACCCAGGGCCTGGGCCTGGGGCTGGCCATCTGCGAAAGCCTGATGCGCGCGCTGGGCGGTGAACTGCTACTGGCCAACCACCCTGAAGGCGGCGCCTTGCTTACCCTGCAACTGCGCGTGGCCGCACCCGGCGCTACCCTGCCCAATTCGGAGGACCCCTCGGCATGACCCCCGAGACACTGATCGACAGCCAAGCCCAGGTCATTCTGGTCGACGACGACCCCCACCTGCGCCAAGCGCTGAGCCAGACCTTGGACCTTGCCGGGCTCAAGGTGGTGGCGCTGGCCGATGCCCAAGGCCTGGCCGAGCGTATCGAAGCCGACTGGCCCGGTGTGGTGGTCAGCGACATCCGCATGCCTGGCATCGATGGCCTGCAACTGCTGGAGCAACTGCACGGGCGCGACAGCGAGCTGCCGGTGCTGCTGATTACCGGCCACGGCGATGTGCCGTTGGCGGTACAGGCGATGCGCGCCGGTGCCTATGACTTCCTTGAAAAACCGTTTGCCAGCGACGCCCTGCTCGACAGCGTGCGCCGCGCCCTGGCCCTGCGCCGCCTGGTGCTGGACAACCGCAGCCTGCGCCTGGCCTTGAGCGACCGCCAGCAACTGGCCACGCGCCTGGTGGGCCAGTCGCCGTCGATGCTGCGCCTGCGCGAGCAGATCGGCGCCTTGGCAGGTACCCGCGCCGATGTGCTGATACTGGGTGAGACCGGTGCCGGCAAAGAGGTGGTGGCCCGCGCCCTGCACGACCTGTCCAGCCGCCGTGACGGGCCATTCGTGGCGATCAACGCCGGGGCACTGGCCGAGTCGGTGGTCGAGAGCGAGTTGTTCGGCCACGAACCTGGCGCCTTCACCGGTGCGCAGAAGCGGCGCATCGGCAAGTTCGAATTCGCCAATGGCGGCACGCTGTTTCTCGATGAAATCGAAAGCATGAGCCTGGATGTACAGGTCAAACTGCTGCGCATGTTGCAGGAGCGGGTGGTCGAGCGCCTGGGCGGCAACCAGCTGATCCCGCTGGATATCCGCATCATTGCTGCCACCAAGGAAGACCTGCGCCAGTCCGCCGACCAGGGGCGCTTCCGCGCCGACCTGTATTACCGCCTGAACGTGGCGCCGCTGCGCATACCCCCGCTGCGTGAGCGCGGTGACGACATCCTGGTGTTGTTCCAGCACTTCGCCGATGCCGCCAGCCAGCGCCACGGCTTGACGCCGCACACCCTGCAGCCCGCCCAGCGCGCCATGCTGCTGCGCCACGCCTGGCCTGGCAATGTGCGGGAGCTGCAGAACGCTGCCGAACGCTTTGCCCTGGGCCTTGAGCTTGCCCTCGACGGCCAGGCACCGGCTGCGGCAACGCCAGCGCCGGTGGTAGTGACCGGCAACCTCAGCGAACAGGTCGAGCAGTTCGAGCGCTCGCTGATTGCCGCCGAGCTTGGCCAACCACACAGCTCCATGCGCAGCCTGGCCGAGGCTCTGGGCATTCCACGCAAGACCTTGCATGACAAGCTGCGCAAGCACAGCCTCAGTTTTGACGGCGGCAGCGGCGGGCACGACGACCAGGAGGACAACCGTCCATGAGCACCGACAGCCAGTACCTGCAGGGCGTACTGCACAGCGACATCCCCCTCACGCGGGAAATGGGCCTGGAGGTCATCGACTGGCAGCAGCACACCCTGCGCCTGCAACTGCCGCTGGCGGCCAACGTCAACCACAAGAGCACCATGTTCGGCGGCAGCTTGTACTGCGCTGCGGTACTGGTGGGCTGGGGGTGGCTGCACCTGCGCCTGCGCGAGTTGGGCATCGATGACGGGCATATCGTCATCCAGGAGGGGCAGATCAGTTACCCGTTGCCGGTCACCGGTACGGCAGTGGCCCGCTGTGCGGCGCCGGATGAAAAGAGCTGGGCGCGCTTCGTGACGATGTACCAGCGCCGTGGGCGGGCGCGGCTGACGCTGGAGACTACCGTCAGCAATGCCGGCAGCGACGAACCGGCCGTGCAGTTCAGCGGGCAGTACGTTCTGCACCGCTGATTGCCTGCACGCACCCTAGTTGTTGTAGGCGCGGCGCGACAGGTCGATCAAGGCCTGGCGCCAGCTGGCAGCGCTGGGCAAGGCCAGGAAAAACGGGTTCAGCAGTGACTCACGCGGCGGATAGCGGAACGGCTGGCCGTCCAGCTCGATGACCTCGCCACCGGCACCTTCGACCACACCCTGCGCCGCAGCAGTGTCCCACTGCGAAGTCGGCGCCAGGCGCGGGTAGCAATCGGCGCTGCCTTCGGCCAGCAGGCAGAACTTCAGCGAGCTGCCGATATTGGCCAGTGCCAGGTCCCCCACCGCAGCCCCTAGCCCGGCCAGCAGCGCTTCTTGCTCCGGGCTGGAATGACGACGGCTGGCGACCACGGTGAAACGGCCATCGGCAGGCGGTGCATTGCGTACCTGGATCGGCTCGGCCGCTTCACCCGCCTCGGCACGCCAGGCACCCAACTGGCGGCCGCCAAAGTAACAGCGCCCGTTGGTCGGCATCGACACCACGCCAAACACCACCTCAGCATTGTCGATCAGCGCGATGTTGACCGTGAACTCTTCACTGCCTGCAATGAATTCCTTGGTACCGTCCAGCGGGTCGACCAGCCACCAACGGCTCCAGCCCTGGCGCTCGGCCAGCGATATGTCGCAGTCTTCTTCGGACAGCACCGGGATGTGCGGCGCCAGCGCCAGCAAGCCATCGGCAATGACCCGGTGCGCCGCCAGGTCTGCCGCAGTGACCGGTGAATCGTCGGCCTTGTTGCTGACCGCCACATCGGCGCGCCAGAACGGCAGAGTCGCCTGGCCCGCCACCTGGGCCAGCTTGACCACTTCGTGCATCAGCTGCAGGTCGTTCATAGCTCCAGCAGCCCCCGCTGGCTCAGCAGGTCGCGCGCCAGGTAAAGCGCCGCCAAGGCGCGGCCCTCGGTGAACTGCGGGTGCATGGCCAGGGCCGACAACTCGCGCAGGTTGACCTTGTCGACCCGCATCGGCTCCGGCTCATCGCCTTCAAGCTGCTCTTCATACAGGTCGGTCGCCAGCACCACCTGGATCTTCTGGCTCATGTAGCCAGGCGACAGCGACAGTTCGGTCAGGTGCTCCAGTTGCCGCGCCCCAAAACCGGCCTCTTCCTTGAGCTCCCGGTCTGCCGCCGCCAGCACGTCCTCGCCCGGTTCGATGAGGCCCTTGGGCAACGACAGCTCGTATTCGTCCGTGCCGCCGCAGTATTCCTCGACCAGCACAGCATGTTCGGCGTCGAGCATCGCCACGATCATCACCGCCCCGTAACCGTTGCCCCGGCCGACCAGGCGCTCGTAGGTGCGCTCGGCACCATTACTGAAGCGCAGTTGCACGGCCTCGACGCGGAACAGGCGGCTGCTGGCGACGATTTCGCGGTTGAGGACGGTGGGTTTCTGGCGCATGGGGCAGCTCCTTGGCGTGAACGGGTTACTATACCGTGGCTAGCCGACTGAACGAGAGTTTCCCATGTCTGTTCTTCCCTGGTCTGCCATCGATACCGTCCTGCTGGACATGGACGGCACGCTGCTCGACCTGCACTACGACAACCGATTCTGGCTGGAGCACCTGCCCCAGCGCTATGCCGAGCTGCATGGCGTCAGCCGGGCCATGGCAGAAATGGAGCTGCAGCCGCTGTTCGAGCGCAATGCTGGCACGCTCAACTGGTACTGCCTGGACTTCTGGAGCCGTGAGCTGAAGCTGCCGATCCGTGAGCTCAAGCGCGAGATCGCCGACCTGATCGCCCTGCGCCCGGATGCCGACACCTTCCTGGCCGCCATCCGCCAGGCGGGCAAGCGCGTGGTGATGATCACCAATGCCCACCGCGATTCGTTGTCACTGAAGTTGGAGCGGGTAGAACTGGCGCCGTACTTCGAGCGGCTGATCAGTTCGCATGACTATGGCTACCCCAAGGAAAGCCCACAGTTCTGGGATGCGTTGCAGGCGGATATCGGCTTCGACCCGGCGCGCAGCCTGTTTATCGACGACACCCTGGCCATTTTGCGCAGCGCACGGCAGTTTGGGGTCGGGCACTTGCTGGCAGTGAGGCAACCGGACAGCCAGGCAGCGCCGCGCGATACTCAGGAGTTTGCCGCGGTAGAGGATTACCGGGATTTGTTGTCGGGGCTTTGAGGGCCTCTTCGCGGGGCAAGCCCGCTCCCATAGGTAAGCAAAACCCTTGAGCATTGCAGGGTACCTGTGGGGGCGGGCTTGCCCCGCGAAAGAGCCAGCACGATCTATCAGTCCGGAATGCGCAACACCTGCCCCGGATAGATCTTGTCCGGGTGCGACAGCATCGGCTTGTTGGCCTCGAAGATCTTGTTGTACTGGTTGGCATTGCCATACACGACTACTGCAATGGCTGACAGCGTGTCACCCTTTTTCACGGTAACGAAACGCGCAGCCTGAACGACCGGCCCTGTTACGGTGATCTGATCATCAACGCTGGCCACACCGTTGATGTTGCCCGCCGCCAGAATGATCTTCTCTTTCTCCTCCTGGCTGGCAACCTCGCCTTTGAGGATGATCTTGTCGCCCTCTACAGTGGCGGTGATGTCCGGATTACCCAGGCCGACGCTTTCCACGTGCTTTTTCAACTGCTCCTCGGCATTGGCATTACCGGGGGTCAGCAGGTCGATCAACTTCTCGCCGGCTTCCTTCACGAAACTGAACAGGCTCATTGCGTTCTCCTTGTTGATAAAACCTCGGAGCCAGGAGTCTAGGCCAGGATTACCCGACCTGCCCCTGCCGCGACCAATCGACGCGGTCTATCAAGGCATAGACCCTAGCGATTAGACGAGACCGTCCCACAGGCCTAGGCTTGGGCTATCAAATCGCCGCCGGTAGCCAGCCCCGATGAACAGCAAACCTCCGGTCTGCGCGGCCTCATCGCCTTTGGCCTTGCCCGCCGCCAGCAACACCTACGATTATGCCCAGCTCGGCGACGCCGAGCGCGCCAGTACGCCCCTGGCCGAAGAAGTGGCCTTGGCCATTGCCTACAACGGCCTCAACCAAGCGGTGATGCTGGTCAGCCCTACCGACCTTGAAGACTTTGCCGTCGGCTTCAGCGTCGGCGCCGGGCTTGTCGAAGGCACCCACGAGATCTATGACCTCAAGCTGTCCGGCACCGGTTCGGCCCTGTACGCCGACCTGGAAATCTCCAGCCGGGCCTTCTGGAACCTGAAGAACCAGCGCCGCCAGCTGGCCGGCACTAGCGGCTGCGGCCTGTGCGGGGTCGAAGCACTCGAGCAGGCACTGCCCGAGCTGGCCGAACTGCCCGGTGCGCCCTTGCCGCCTGCGCACTGGCTGGCAGGCCTGCGTGGGCGTATCGACGCCTTCCAGCCGCTCGGCCAGCATTGCGGCGCGGTGCATGCGGCACTGTTCATGGACCGTAACGGCGAACTGCTGCTCGGCCGCGAAGACATCGGCCGGCACAACGCCCTCGACAAACTGATCGGAGCCCTGCTGCGCCAAGGCATCGACAGCACCGGCGGCCTGGCCATCGTCACCAGCCGCTGCAGCCTGGAACTGATCCAGAAGGTGCTGCGTGCCGGCATCCAGACCCTGGTCAGCCTCTCGGCACCCACCGGCCTGGCCCTGCAATGGGCGCGCAAGCACAACCTCAACCTCATTCACTTGCCCAAACACAGTGCACCGCGGGTCTACAGCCCAGCGGCGGAGTCGTAACAGCCGTGACCTCGTACCAGCCCCTCCCTGACAACGCCCCAGCCGCCCCCCCTCGCTACAAGCCCTACCACGGCCCCGCCGGAGGCTGGGGTGCGTTGCGCAGCGTGGCCAAGGCTTGGGTCGGCAGCGATAACGCGCTGAAGAACATCCGCGCGCTGCTCAAGACCAACCAGAACGGCGGCTTCGACTGCCCCGGCTGCGCCTGGGGCGATTCGCCGGAAAGCGGCATGGTCAAGTTCTGCGAGAACGGCGCCAAGGCGGTCAACTGGGAAGCCACCAAGCGCCGCGTGGACGCCGCCTTTTTCGCGCGCTACAGCGTCAGCGCGCTGCGCGAGCAGAGCGATTACTGGCTGGAGTACCAGGGGCGCCTGACCGAACCGATGGTCTACGACGCACAACAGGACCGCTACCAGCCCATCAGTTGGGATGCCGCCTTTGCCCTGATCGCCCGCGAACTGAACAACCTGGCCACCCCTGACCAGGCCGAGTTCTACACCTCGGGCCGGGCCAGCAACGAAGCCGCCTACCTCTACCAGCTGTTCGTGCGGGCCTACGGCACCAACAACTTCCCCGATTGCTCGAACATGTGCCACGAAGCCAGCGGCGTGGCCCTGGGGCAAAGCGTCGGCGTCGGCAAGGGCACGGTCACCTACGACGACTTCGAGCATGCCGATGCGATCTTCGTCTGGGGCCAGAACCCGGGCACCAACCACCCACGCATGCTCGACCCGCTGCGCGATGCGGTGAAACGCGGCGCCCAGGTGGTGTGCGTAAACCCCCTGAAAGAGCGTGGCCTGGAGCGTTTCCAGCACCCGCAGAACCCGCTGGAGATGTTGACCAACAGCGACCGGCCGACCAACACCGCGTTCTTCCGCCCGGCCCTTGGTGGCGATATGGCGCTGCTGCGCGGCATGGCCAAGTTCGTCCTGCAGTGGGAACGTGAGGCCCAGGCCAACGGCGAACCTGCCGTGTTCGACCACGCCTTCATCGCCGAGCATGGTCACGGCATCGATGACTACCTGGCAGTGGTCGATGCCACGCCGTGGGCGCATATCCAGACGCAATCCGGCCTGGCCCTGGCCGACATCGAGCTGGCCGCGCGCATGTATTGCCGTGGCAAGCGGGTGATCATGTGCTGGGCGATGGGCATCACCCAGCATCGCCATTCGGTGCCGACCATCCAGGAAATCGTCAACCTGCAGATGCTGCGCGGCAACATCGGCGCGCCAGGCGCCGGCCTGTGCCCGGTGCGTGGCCACAGCAACGTGCAGGGCGACCGCACCATGGGTATCAACGAGCGCCCGCCGCTGACACTGCTCGACGCCCTCGAGAAGCGCTTCAACTTCCCCGTGCCGCGGCACAATGGCCACAACACCGTCGAAGCCATCCACGCCATGCTCGACGGCCGTGCCAAGGTGTTCATCGGCTTGGGCGGCAACTTCGCCCAGGCCACGCCAGACACCGCGCGTACCGCGCAGGCGCTGCGCAACTGCGAGCTGACCGTGCACATCAGCACCAAACTCAACCGCAGCCACCTGGTGCACGGCAAGCAGGCACTGATCCTGCCGTGCCTGGGCCGTACCGATATCGACCTGCAGGCCGACGGGCCACAGGCGGTGACCGTGGAAGACTCGTTCAGCATGGTCCATGCCTCCAACGGCCAGTTGAAGCCGCTGACGACGCAGATGCGCTCGGAGCCTGCGGTGGTTGCCGGTATCGCTGCCGCCACCCTGGGCAAGCAGCCGGTCGACTGGCACTGGCTGGTTGCCGACTACGACCGCATCCGCGACCTGATCGGCGACACCATTGCCGGGTTCAGCGGCTTCAACCAGCGCCTGCGCGAGCCGGGTGGCTTCTACCTGGGCAACAGCGCCGCCAACCGCGAATGGCAGACCAGCACCGGGCGCGCCAATTTCAAGGCCAACTTGCTGCCGGACACCTTGCTTGATGAGCGCGTGCGGGCCAGCGGCCAATTGCCCGACCTGGTCATGCAGTCGATGCGTTCGCACGATCAGTACAACACCACCATCTATGGCCTGGATGATCGCTACCGAGGCGTGCGCGGCCAGCGTGAGGTGCTGTTCGTCAACGAGGCCGACATCATCCGCCTTGGCTTCCAGCCGGGGCAGAAGGTCGACATCGTCTCGTTGTGGGGGGATGAGCATGTGCGCCGTGTGCACGGCTTCACCTTGCTGGCCTTCGATATTCCGGCCGGGCAGGCGGCGGCCTATTATCCAGAGGTGAACCCGCTGGTGCCGTTGGAGAGCATTGGCGATGGCAGCCATACGCCGACGTCCAAATTCATTGCCATCAAGCTGGAACGTGCGCGGGACGACGGGCGTATTCTGTAGCGCTCGAAAGGCTTACGGCAAAAACGGAAAAGCCCTGTTCCGTAACGGTTCAGGGCTTTGTCATAAGTACCTCTGACAGCCAAAAAACAATAAAGTTTCACCTAGAAAACAGTAACTTAGAGAATTGTGTACAACTCGTGCTACTCGTCGGATTTCAATTGCCAGCCGCCCTCCAGAGCCTCAAATTCGCCTCGTCATCCTTATGAGGCTCTCTTGATGAAGAAGTACTCCTCGATTCTGTTGTTGTCTTTCAGCTTGCTCAGCGGCGTTGCCATGGCCGGTGGCAATACCGAGGCCGGCATTGGCGGCGCATTGGGTGGGGTACTCGGCTCCGTAGTGGGCAACTCCATCGGTGGTAGCACGGGCGGCGCTATTGGTGCCGGCCTGGGCGGCGCAGCCGGCGGTGCCCTGGGTGCCGACAAACGCCAGCGTGGCGAAGCCGCCATCGGTGGCGCGCTGGGCGCCGCAGGCGGCAACGTGGTTGGTCGCTCGGTGGGCGGCACCACCGGTAGCTATATTGGTGCGGCAGCCGGCGGCGGTGCCGGTGGCGCGCTGGGTAACTACATGGGCAACAAGGCCGACGACGACGAACGCCATGACGATCGCCGCTACCGCCGTAGCTACGACGACCGTCGTCACTATGACCGTGGCAACCATTACGGCCACCGCAAGCACAAGCGCCACTGGCGCCACTGATGCCTGAGGGCTTGGCCCTGGCAGCAAAAGCCCCGCCCCGCCCGGCGGGGCTTTTTTATGCCTGCGGGGCGAGCTGAAGGCCGCTGAGAATGGCCTGCAGTGCCTCAGGCAGCGGCACAGGCCGGCCGCTTGAGCGCTCGATGAACACCTGCACCACCGTCCCCGCCGCACACGCATCCCTTTCGCCAGGGCGATACAGCGCCAACCGGTATTCCACGGTACTGCCGGCCAACCGCGTCACCCCCAGGCCCACCTCAAGCACATCCGGAAAACCCGGCAGCGCGAAAAAGTCCGCAGCCGAACTGACCACGAACGCGGCCAGAGCACCTTCACGCAGGTCCAGCTCAGCTTGCTCGACGAGGAAGGCCTGGATGGCGGTTTCGAAAAAGCCATGCACGGTGGCACCGGCGATGTGGCCGTTCAGGTCGTTGTCCTGGGGGCGGGTGAGGATGGGATGGAAGTGGGCGAATGCACTGCGCTGTGGGGCTTCGGTCATCTGTCTGTCTCGCGAGGTCGCAATGGATGCTAACAGTGAAACAGAAAATCCAGACTGGAGGATGTCTTTACGTCCTTTTTGCGGGCAGCCCGCGAAAAGGCCATTAGTAATCGTGCAAAAGCATCAGGCACAAAAAAGCCGCCATCTCAGGCGGCTTTTCTTTACAGCTAACGACAGCTTACAGCTGTGGGCCAGCAGCCTTGATGGCGTCGGAAACTTCGAACTTCTTGAAGTTTTCGATGAACAGCTTGGCCAGGCCTTTGGCGGCCTCGTCGTAGGCAGCTTTGTCAGCCCAGTTGGTGCGCGGGTTGAGCAGCTCGGTATCAACGCCCGGAACGGTTTTTGGCACGTCCAGGTTGATGATGTCCAGGTGCTCGGTGTCGGCACCTACCAGCGCGCCGCTCTGGATCGCAGCGATCACCGCGCGGGTGGTCGGGATGCTGAAGCGCTTGCCAACGCCGTAGCCACCACCGGTCCAGCCGGTGTTGACCAGGTAGACCTTGGAGTTGAAGCCGTTGATGCGCTTGATCAGCAGCTCAGCGTACTCGCCAGCCGGGCGCGGGAAGAACGGCGCGCCGAAGCAGGTGGAGAAGGTCGACTTGATGCCGCCGCCCGAACCCATTTCGGTGGAACCGACCAGCGCGGTGTAACCGGACAGGAAGTGGTAGGCAGCCTGTTCGTTGTTCAGGATCGAAACCGGAGGCAGAACGCCGGTCAGGTCGCAGGTCAGGAAGATGACCGCGTTAGGCTCGCCGCCCAGGTTCGCTTCGGAACGCTTGGCAACGTGCTCCAGCGGGTAGGCCGCACGGCTGTTCTGGGTCAGGCTGACGTCGGTGTAGTCGGCGTGCTTGTTGGCGTCGAGCACGACGTTTTCCAGCACTGCACCATGCTTGATGGCTTTCCAGATGACCGGCTCGTTCTTCTCGGACAAGTCGATGCACTTGGCGTAGCAACCGCCTTCCATGTTGAAGACAACGCCTTCGCCCCAACCGTGCTCGTCGTCACCGATCAGGTAACGGCTTTCGTCGGCCGACAGGGTGGTCTTGCCAGTGCCGGACAGGCCGAAGAACAGGGTCACATCGCCTTCTTCGCCGATGTTGGCAGCGCAGTGCATTGGCAGCACGTCGGCAGCCGGCAGCAGGAAGTTCTGCACCGAGAACATGGCTTTCTTCATTTCACCGGCGTAACGCATGCCAGCGATCAGCACCTTCTTCTGGGCGAAGTTGATGATCACGCAGCCGTCGGAGTTGGTGCCGTCACGCTCAGGCTCGCAAACGAAGTTGGCGACGTTGAGGATCTGCCACTGGTCACGACCAGCCGGGTTGAACTGCTCAGGGTTGATGAACAGGCAACGGCCGAACAGGTTCTGCCAGGCAGTCTGGGTAGTCATCTTCACCGGCAGGTAGTGCTCGGCGGCCGCACCTACGTGAACGTAGGAAACGAAGTGATCCTGGGCGTTGTTGAACGCCTCGACGCGGTCCCACAGGGCATCGAACTTGTCGGCCGGGAACTTGCGGTTGATCGGGCCCCAGGAGATGGCAGCCTGGGTGGAAGGTTCTTCGACGATGAAACGGTCAGCCGGCGAACGGCCAGTGCGGTGACCGGTCTCGACCACCAGTGCGCCAGTATCGGCCAGCACGCCCTCACCGCGTTGCAGCGCTTCTTCTACCAGCTTATCGACGCTCAGGTCGGTGTACACGGTGTTGTTGGCTTGCGTCATGAGATACCCCATCCGGCCCGAGGCCGAGTGCTCCAAACGTTTTGTAGTTGTCTGTAAAAAACTACTACAGCGAAAAAAGTGGCCGGATTATGCCAGAAACGCCCAAAAAAAGTAGGCCCCTCCTGTCGTTACTGCGCTTTTGCGCAATTCGACAGCAGAATTCCCTGTAGTTAATCGTTTCAGTGCCGAGTTTCTGACGCCGTGTCTGTCCCGCCACCGGCAAACAGTTGCGCGACATCGCTTGCATCGAAGAAATAGCGCTCGTTGCAGAACTGGCAATCGATTTCCACCTTGCCACCGCACTCTTCGACCAACTGCTCGGCGTCGTGCTGGCCGAGGCTAACCAGCGCATTGCCGGAGCGCTCGCGCGAGCAACTGCAGTGGAAGCGCAGCGGCTCGATATCGAACAGGCGCACGGCGTCTTCATGGTAGAGGCGGTGCAGCAGGGTTTCGTTGTCCAGCACCCACTCTTCGGCTTTGAGCGTGCTGGCGAGGGCCGTTACATGCTGCCAGCTCTCGGCGCGCTCTTCTTCGTCGCGCTGGCGGTCTACCGGCAACTGTTGCAACAGCAGGCCGCGCGCCTTGCCGTCCTTGGCATCAAGCCAGAAACGGGTATTGAGCTGCTGCGACTGAACGAAGTAGTTGGTGAAGCATTCCGACAGGTTGGCGCCATCCAGGTCGACGGTACCCTGGTAACGCTGGCCTTTGACCGGGTCGATGGTCAGGGTCAGGTGGCCGTCGGGCATCAGCTGGGCCAAGGTCGCCTCTGCGCCGATCTGGTCCGCCTCGTAACGGGCAACGCCGCGAATCTCGCGATCACCGGAGCATTCCACCATCAGCAGCGGGATCGGCCCCTGGGAACGTGCCTGCAGGATCAGCAGGCCATCGAACTTCAGCGCGCCCACCAGCAATGCGGTGGCAGCCATCAGCTCACCGAGCAGCGCGGCCACAGGTTGGGGGTACGGGTGACGCGCCAGCACTTCGGCATAGCTGCGGTCGAGCCCCACCCACTCACCGCGGATATCGCGGTCGTCGAAGATGAAGCGTTGGGTGAAATCGGTATCCGGCAATTCGCTCATAGGTTCTGGCTATCTAAAAATGATGACAAAATGGTTACACGGGATTTCGAAACACTTGCGAAGCCCGTGACAGAGCGCTCACAAGGCGCTCCGATTCCTGTTGGCAATAGAGGTATCTTATGGACAATCGACCACTGTTCCAAGCAAGGTGGTCCTTGGGACCCTTGGCAGCCTGCACGCTGCTGCCCATCGCTCTACTGTGTTTCTGGTTATGGCCTATTGGCCAGATCCTGTGCCTGACTTTCGACGAATGGCTGTTTCACAGCCTCAATGCGCCGCTGGCCGACAACACCGCCTGGCGCTACATCTGGACCCTTGGCAGCCTGCGCCCGTTCGACATCGTGGTCGGGTTGATCCTGCTGGCAGTGCTGATCCGTGGCAACTGGGTGTTCAAAGCCTGCCAGGTGCGTGAGGCCTTTTTCGGCTTTTTGGTCACCCTGGTTCTATTAGTGGTGATTCGCGCGCTGTTTTCCAAGTGGGTCGATGCCGCTGGATGGCAACACAAGAGCCCGTCGATGATCTTCGATGACGTCGTGCACCTCAGTGACTACTACCCGAACCTGGAGGCTGCCTGGGAACTCAAGGACCGCTCCAGCAAGAGCTTCCCGGGTGATCACGCCTCGGTGTTGCTGATCTGGGCGTTGTTCATGAGCCTGTTCAGCCGGCGCCTGGTGCACTACCTGGTGGTCTGGGGGCTGGCGGTGGTGTTCATGCTGCCGCGTTTGGTGGCAGGCGCCCATTGGGGCCAGGATGACTACATCGGCGGGTTGCTGATGGCGATACTGGCGTTGGGGTGGAGCTGCTATACACCGTTGGCGGCCAAGGGCAGTGCGGCATTGATGCGCTGGACGGCGCCGCTGTTCCGGTTGGCAGCCAAGCTGCCGTTGGTCGGGCGGTTGGCTGTGGTTCGCTGATGCTTGGGGCCGCAATGCGGCCCCGTTCACTCGAAGCTGCCGTGCAGCTGATGAATCTGCCGCCGCTGTTTCTTGCTAGGCCGGCCGTCGGTGGTCACACCCATCGCACCGGCCTTGCGCAGCTCGGCAGCCTGTTCACGGCGCCGCACGCTCTCTTCGGTTTCGGCGTACAGCGCCTGCGCCTCCGGCGCCCCACGGCGCACTACCGACAGCGCCTTGACCACGACCGTACGCTCGTCGAACCCGGTACGCAGGACGAACTCATCGCCTACCCTCGGCTCCTTGCCTGGCTTGCAGCGCTCGCCCCGGCAATGCACCTTGCCACTCTCGATCGCCGCCTTGGCCAGCGCTCGGGTCTTGTAGAACCGCGCCGCCCACAGCCATTTGTCCAGGCGAACCTTGTCGTCTTCTTCCGCCTTGTGTGCCATCCCGTTACCTCGAATTCAGTCTTTCATCGAACTGTACTACCGTATCTTGCGGATGCAAAAAGTCCACGCCGTGCTTACAGTTCACCACCTTATCCCCTGGGTGCGCTTCGTGAAGACATTTGACCATTTGACTGTGATCGGCCTGCGCGAGTGGGTGGCCCTGCCCGACCTCGGGCTGGCCGGGCTGCGCGCCAAGATCGACACCGGGGCCAGCACCTCAAGCCTGCACGCCACCGAGGTGGAACCATTCGAGCGTGACGGCCAGCAGTGGGTCCGTTTTACCGCGCACCTGGGCTCGGTGGTTCAGTTGCGCCACCGCCGTTGCGAAGCCCCGCTGGTGACCATGAAGACTATCAAGAGCTCCAACGGCCATGCCCAGGCCCGTTATGTGATCCGCACTTCGCTGGCATTGGGCGATGCTGTATGGGAAGTGGAGTTCACCCTGGCTTGCCGCAAGGACATGCGCTACCGCCTGCTGCTCGGCTCCAAGGCACTTATTCACGGCCAACTGGTGGTCAACCCTGGCCTGAAGTACGTACAAGACAAACCGGCCTTTCCGGCCACCCTTTCCCCTGTCACAGGTGCTGCATGAAGATCGCTGTGCTGTCGCGCAATCCGCGTCTGTATTCCACCCGCCGCCTGGTCGAAGCCGGTACCCAGCGTGGCCACGAAATGGTGGTGATCGATACCCTGCGGGCCTACATGAACATCGCCAGCCACAAGCCGCAGATCCACTACCGGGGCAAGCCGCTGGAAGGCTTCGATGCGGTAATCCCGCGCATCGGTGCCTCGGTCACCTTTTACGGGTGCGCGGTATTGCGCCAGTTCGAAATGATGGGCGTGTACCCGCTCAACGAGTCGGTGGCCATCGCCCGCTCGCGCGACAAGCTGCGCTCGCTGCAGTTGCTGTCGCGGCGCGGCATCGGCCTGCCGATCACCGGCTTCGCCCACTCGCCCGACGACATCCCGGACTTGATCCAGATGGTCAATGGCGCCCCCCTGGTGATCAAGGTGCTCGAAGGCACCCAGGGCATCGGCGTGGTGCTGTGCGAGACTACCCAGGCGGCCGAGTCGGTGATCGAAGCCTTCATGGGCCTGAAGCAGAACATCATGGTGCAGGAATACATCAAGGAGGCCGGCGGTGCCGACATTCGCTGCTTCGTGGTGGGCGACAAGGTGATTGCCTCGATGAAGCGTCAGGCCAAGCCTGGGGAGTTTCGCTCCAACCTGCACCGGGGTGGGGTCGCCAGCCTGATCAAAATCACGCCTGAAGAGCGCATCACCGCTATTCGTGCGGCCAAGGTGATGGGTTTGAGCGTGGCGGGGGTAGACATTCTGCGCTCCAACCACGGGCCGTTGGTGATGGAGGTGAACTCGTCGCCGGGGCTGGAGGGGATCGAGGTGACCACCGGCAAGAACGTGGCCGGGATGATCATCGAACACCTGGAGAAGAACGGCGGGCCGAATCAGACCCGGACCAAGGGTAAGGGCTGAGATTCGGGGCTGCTTTGCAGCCCATCGCGACACAAGGCCGCTCCTACAGGGGATCGCGTAACCCTTGTAGGAGCGGCCTTGTGTCGCGATGGGCCGCAAAGCGGCCCCGGCAATCACACGGCATTACGCGGCAGCAAAAGCCCCAACGGCAACCTCACCCGCGCCTCGATCCCGCCACCGGACCGATTGCGCAGCTCGACATTGCCGCCATGCTGGGCCGCGATCCGCTTGACGATCGCCAGGCCCAACCCGGTGCCCTTGCCACCCCGGGCGCGGTCCCCACGAATGAACGGGTTGAAGATGGTCTCCAGCTCCGACTCGTCGATCCCCGTGCCCCGGTCCAGCACGCTGAGCACCACGTAAGGCGCGCTCTCGTCGCCCGAAACATAGGCGGCCACTTCGACCCCTTTGCCGGCATGGTGCAAGGCGTTGCCGATCAGGTTGCCCAGCATGCGCTTGAGCGAAACCCGGCGCAGCGGGAACGGCGGTATCGGCTCAAGGCACAGGCGTACCCGCTCGTGCGGCTGGTTGTACGGCGCCACCACTTCGCGCACCAGGTCGGCCAGGTCGACCTCCTCCACCGGCTCGTCACGGCCATCGCGGATGAACGCCAGGAACTGGTCGAGAATCGCGTCCATGTCCTCGATGTCGCGAACCATGTCATCGCTCAAGTCGTTGTCGCTGTCCAACAGCGAAAGCGACAGGCGCAGCCGCGTCAGCGGTGTACGCAGGTCGTGGGAAACCCCTGCCAGCATCAACTCACGCTCACGCCCTGCCTGCTCGACATCCTCGGCCATCTGGTTGAACGCGCGGTACACCTCGGTCATTTCGCTGGGAGTGTCGCTGATCGGCAAGCGCACGCTACGCCCCTGGCCCAGTTGCCGGGCGGCGAACACCAAGCGCTTGAGCGGCTGGTTCAGCTGGCGTACGAAAATCCAGGCCGACGCGGTGGACAGCAGGCCGATGGCCAGGAACCAGCCGAGCACGTTCCAGATCTTCTGCCCACGCAGCGGATGCGGGTACAACGGCACCTTGAGCCAGCCAGGGCCGAGGCTCGGCGCATTGACCCACAACGCCGGTGGCGCGTGGATGCGCAGACGTACCTCGGTGTCTTCGCCCAGCTCGGCCTGCATCTGCCGCTGGTAAATCTCGCTGTAAGGCCAGTGTTGCTCGCCTTCGGGTACCCCAGAGCCGGTCACCCGGATCAGCCCTGCGGCTTCGGCGATCTTGTCGCGGTTTTCTTCATCGGCAGCCCAATAGGCGCGCAAGGTCAGTGCCACACCATGGCTGTACTGACGGTCGACCAGCACATCCTCGTTCATCAGCAGATAAACGAGGGTCAGCGCCTTGGAAAACAGGACGACGATCAGCACCAGCCACAGCGTGCGGGCGAAGAAGCTTTGCGGAAACCACAGCGGCGTTTTCATCGACGGCAAGGCATCATTTGCCGGCGTTTCCGTCTGGTACGAAGACGTAGCCCACGCCCCAGACCGTCTGGATATAACGTGGCTTGGACGGGTCCGGCTCGATCATGCGGCGCAGGCGCGAGATCTGTACGTCGATGGAGCGCTCCAGGGCGTCCCATTCACGGCCACGGGCCAGGTTCATCAGCTTGTCGCGGGTCAGCGGTTCACGCGCATGCATGACCAGCGCCTTGAGCACGGCGAACTCACCGGTGGTGAGCATGTGCACTTCGTCGCCGCGTTTGAGCTCGCGGGTAGCCAGGGACAGCTCGTAATCACCGAAGGTGACCGATTCGTCCTCGCTGCCCGGGGCGCCGGGCACACTCGGCGCCTGGCGGCGCAGCACGGCTTTGACCCGGGCCATCAGCTCGTCGGGGTTGAACGGCTTACCCAGGTAATCGTCGGCGCCCAGCTCCAGCCCCTTGATGCGGCTGAGCTCGTCGCCCTTGGCGGTGAGCATGATGATCGGGATCTGGTTGTTCGACTGGCGCAGGCGCCTGCACGCGGTCAGGCCGTCCTCGCCAGGCAGCATCAGGTCGAGCACGACCAGGTTGAAGACCTCACGCGACAGCAGGCGGTCCATCTGCTCGGTATTGGGCACCGCGCGGGCACGGTAGCCCTTGCTGGTGAAGAAACGTTCCAGCAGGCTGCTCAGCCCGGGATCGTCGTCGACGATGAGAATCTTGTCACCTTCAGCGGTGTTTGCAGTGCCGGTCATGAATAACTCCTCTGGTATCGCCGCGCATTATGGCGTAGCCATTGCAACGCGTGCCGTGAGCATTGTTAGCAGATTTTTCCCCCAGCGCCAGTTCCGGGCCTCTCGGGCTGGCTTGGCGCCATCACCGCAAGCCGATCACGATGGGTATAATGCGCGGCTTTCATCCAGCGCCGTCAGGCTCCGAGCCCGCGCGCGGCCCCCGTATTCACAATTGTCAGGTGGTTTACATGGACAGCATCAACAGCCGTATCGCCGAGGAACTGGGCGTACGCCCACAACAGGTCGAAGCGGCCGTGGGCCTGTTGGACGAAGGCTCGACCGTGCCCTTCATCGCCCGTTACCGCAAGGAAGTGACCGGCAGCCTGGACGATACCCAGCTGCGCCACCTGGAAGAGCGCCTGCGCTACCTGCGCGAACTCGACGAGCGCCGCGCCAGCATCCTGTCCAGCATCGAGGAACAGGGCAAACTGACCCCGGAGCTGGCCCGCGAGATCAAGTTGGCCGACACCAAGACCCGCCTCGAAGACCTCTACCTGCCGTACAAGCAAAAGCGCCGCACCAAGGGCCAGATCGCCCTGGAAGCCGGCCTTGGCGAGCTGGCCGACGGCCTGTTCAACGACCCGCAGCTGGCCCCGGAAACCGAAGCGGCACGCTTCGTCGACGCCGAAAAAGGCGTGGCCGATGTCAAGGCGGCCCTGGAGGGCGCCAAATACATCCTCATGGAGCGCTTCGCCGAAGACGCCGCCCTGCTCGACAAGCTGCGCAACTTCCTCAAGCAGGAGGCGGTGCTCAGCGCCCGCGTGGTGGCCGGCAAGGAAGAAGAAGGCGCCAAGTTCCGCGACTACTTCGCCCATGACGAACTGCTGCGCAGCGCCCCGTCGCACCGTGCCCTGGCGATTTTCCGCGGGCGCAACGAAGGCATCCTCAGTGCCTCGTTGAAGGTCGGCGAAGAACTGCCCGGCACCCTGCACCCGTGCGAAGTCATGATCGGCGGCCACTTCGGCCTGGAAAACCGCAGCCGCCCGGCCGACAAGTGGCTGGCCGAGGTGGTGCGCTGGACTTGGAAGGTCAAGCTGTACACCCACCTGGAAACCGACCTGTTCGGTGAGCTGCGCGACAACGCCGAGGGTGAGGCGATCAACGTCTTCGCCCACAACCTGCACGACCTGTTGCTGGCCGCCCCGGCCGGGCCGCGCGCCACCCTGGGCCTGGACCCGGGCCTGCGCACCGGCTGCAAGATCGCCGTGGTCGATGCCACCGGCAAGCTGCTGGACACCGCCACCGTCTACCCGCACGCACCGCGAAACGACTGGGACCGCACCCTCTCCGTGCTGGCCGCCCTGTGCGCCAAGCACTCGGTGGAGCTGGTAGCAATCGGCAACGGCACCGCCAGCCGCGAGAGCGACAAGCTGGTGGCCGAACTGGTCAAGAAATACCCTGCCCTGAAGGTCACCAAGGTCATGGTCTCCGAGGCTGGCGCTTCGGTGTACTCGGCCTCGGAACTGGCCGCCCGCGAATTCCCGGACCTGGACGTGTCGATCCGCGGCGCTGTTTCCATCGCCCGCCGCCTGCAGGACCCGTTGGCCGAACTGGTGAAGATCGACCCGAAATCCATCGGCGTCGGCCAGTACCAGCATGACGTGTCCCAGCTCAAGCTGGCCCGCGGCCTGGACGCGGTGGTCGAGGACTGCGTGAACGCCGTGGGGGTGGACGTCAATACCGCCTCGGTGGCGCTGCTGACCCGTATCTCGGGCCTCAACGCAACCTTGGCGCAGAACATCGTGGCGCACCGAGACGCCAACGGCCCGTTCGCCACCCGCGCAGCGCTGAAAAAGGTCAGCCGCCTGGGTGAAAAAACCTTCGAACAGGCCGCCGGCTTCCTTCGTGTAATGAACGGTGACAACCCGCTCGACGCCTCTGCCGTGCACCCGGAAGCCTACCCGCTGGTGCAGCGCATCGCCGCCGGCACCGACCGCGATATCCGCTCGCTGATCGGCGACAGCAGCTTCCTCAAGCGCCTCGACCCGAAGAAGTTCACCGACGAAACCTTCGGCCTGCCGACCGTCACCGACATTCTCCAGGAGCTGGACAAGCCCGGCCGCGACCCACGCCCTGAGTTCAAGACCGCGACCTTCCAGGACGGCGTCGAAGACCTCAAGGACCTGGAGCCCGGCATGATCCTCGAAGGCGTGGTCACCAACGTCACCAACTTCGGCGCCTTCGTCGACATTGGCGTGCATCAGGACGGCCTGGTGCACATCTCGGCGCTGTCGGAAAAGTTCGTCAAGGACCCGCGTGAAGCGGTCAAGGCCGGCGACGTGGTCAAGGTCAAGGTCATGGAAGTGGACATCCCGCGCAAGCGTGTCGGCCTGTCCATGCGCATGGGCGATACCCCGGGCGAGAAGGTCGAAGGCAACCGGGGTGGCGGCCGTGGCAACGGTGGCAATCGCCAGCAGCAGGCGCCACGCCCGCGTGAAACCACCACCGCAGCCCCGGCCAACAATGCCATGGCCTCGTTGTTCGCCAACGCCAAGCAACTGAAGAAGAAGTGATGGACGTCCCGCGCGAATACGTCGAAAGCGCCTTCAGCCAGTTGCTCGGCTGCCGCCTGCAACGCCTGGACACCGGCATTGCCGAAGTGGCCCTGGCGCTTGCGCCGCAATTGCGCAACAGGGGGCAGAAACTGCACGGTGGGGCGATCTTCAGCCTGGTGGACATCGCCATGGGTCTGGCCTGCTCGGCCAGCCATGGCTTCGACCAGCAAAGCGTCACCATCGAATGCAAGATCAACTACATGCGCGCCGTCAGCGACGGCGAGGTCCTGTGCAGCGCCCGCGTATTGCACGCCGGGCGGCGCACACTGGTGGTCGACGCCGACGTAGTCCAAGGCGACAAGCTGGTGGCCAAAGCGCAAGGAACCTTCGCGGTTCTCTAGCTCACCAAGCACTATCTGCGGTATTTTCAGCAGTGCGCTGGCACTGCTGGAACCGCGTAAACCAGGCGACAACGCCAGTTCCTTTCTCCCTACCCTTGTAGACCGTTATCTCCACCCCCATATTGGGGCGACTGACGCGTGAAGGAATCCATCTTGAGCGACCTCCTCAACCGCCGCCTGAGCCTGCTCGGCGCCAATCTTCCCCTGCTCAAGCAGTGCCTGCACGGTATTGAGCGAGAATGCCTGCGCGTGACCGATGAAGGTCGCCTGGCCCAGACCCCGCACCCGGAAGCGTTGGGTTCGGCGCTGACCAATGAGCAGATCACTACCGATTATTCCGAGTCGCTGCTGGAGTTCATCACCCCGGCCCTCGCAGACCCGGCCCAGGTGTTGGAGAACCTCGAAGAGATCCACCGCTTCGTCTACACCAAGCTGGGTGACGAATACCTGTGGAGCCCGTCGATGCCCTGTGCGTTGCCGGCCGAGGAAGACATCCCGATCGCCGAATACGGCAGCTCCAACATCGGCAAGCTCAAGCACGTGTACCGCAAAGGCCTGGCCCTGCGCTACGGCCGCACCATGCAGTGCATCGCGGGCATCCATTACAACTTCTCGTTGCCAGAGGCGCTGTGGCCCTTGCTGCGCGCAAGTGAAGGCAGCGAAGAAGACGCGCGCGACTATCAGTCGTCGGCCTACATCGCGCTGATCCGCAACTTCCGCCGCTACAGCTGGCTGCTGATGTATCTGTTCGGCGCCTCGCCGACACTGGACAAAGGCTTCCTGCGTGGCCGCCCGCACCAACTCGAAGAGCTGGACGCCGACACCCTGTTCCTGCCCTACGCCACCAGCCTGCGCATGAGTGACCTGGGTTACCAGAGCAACGCCCAGGCCGGCCTCACACCCTGCTACAACAACCTGGCCAGCTACACCGACAGCCTGCGCAAGGCGGTGGGCACGCCCTACCCGCCCTACGTCGAGGTCGGTACCCACGTGGATGGCGAGTGGGTGCAACTGAACACCAACATCCTGCAGATCGAGAACGAGTACTACTCGAACATCCGCCCCAAGCGCGTCACCTACACCGGCGAGCGGCCGATCCAGGCCCTGACCTCTCGTGGCGTGCAGTACGTCGAAGTGCGCTGCCTGGACATCAACCCGTTCCTGCCCGTCGGCATCGACCTGCCCGAGGCGCGTTTCCTCGATGCATTCCTGCTGTTCTGCGCGCTTGAAGAAAGCCCGCAACTGGACAACGGCGAGTGCGGCCAGTGCACCAGCAACTTCCTGACCGTGGTCAAGGAAGGTCGCCGCCCTGGCCTGCAACTGCAGCGCGATGGCCAACCGATCGGTCTGCAGGCGTGGGCCGGCGAACTGATCACGCGCATTCGCGCGCTGGCGGACCTGCTCGACCAGGCACACGGCAGTGACGAGCACGCCAAGGCACTGGATGCCCAACAGGCCAAGGTCGACGACGCTTCGCTGACCCCATCGGCCCAAGTACTGGCGCGCATGACCGAACACGACGAGAGCTTTATCCAGTTCTCGCTGCGCCAGAGCCGTGTCCATGCCGAGAGCTTGCGCGAACAACCGTTGAGCAGCGCACGCCAGCAGGCCTTCGAAACGCTCGCCCGCGAGTCCCTGGCCAAGCAGAGCGAGCTTGAACAGACCGAAGTCGGCGACTTCGACCTGTTCGTCGGTGCCTACCAGGCCAGCATCCTGGCGATCAGCAACTGATGAGCCGCACCGCCTCCCTTCGCAAGCCGCGCGCCAGCAGCCAGGCCAGGATCGAAGCGATCCTGGCGGCGGCTCGCGAGCTTCTGGCAGAGCAAGGGGTCGCGGGGCTGTCGATCTACAGCGTTGCCGAACGGGCACAAATCCCGCCTTCGTCGGTGTATCACTTCTTCGCCAGCGTGCCCGCCTTGCTCGAGGCGTTGACCGCCGATGTGCATCGGGCCTTTCGCGAAGCCCTCAGCGCCCCCATCGACAGCGCTGCGTTCAATACCTGGCACCAACTGTCACGGCTGATCGAGCAGCGCATGCTCGGCATCTACAACGAAGACGCCGCAGCGCGCCAACTGATCCTTGCCCAGCATGGCCTGAGCGAAGTGGTGCAGGCTGACCGCCAGCATGACATGGAGCTGGGCGAGCTGATGCACAGGCTGTTCGACCAGCACTTCCAGCTGCCGACAATGCCGACCGATGTGGATGTGTTTGCCTTGGCCATGGAATTGAGCGACCGGGTGTATGCCCGCTCCATGCAGCTGCATGAACAGATCACCCCGCGTATGGCCGAGGAAGGCATGCGGGTATTCGAAGCGTATCTGGGGCTCTACCTGCCGCCGTTCCTGGGAAAACGCCACACACACTGAACGAGCAACATGTAACGCAGTTCGCCTCCGATCGAACGTTGAAATGGGCGCTCCTCTCCAGCACTCAGCCAACGTGGATCACGACCATGCCTCAATCTTTCGACTTGTCAGCCGACACCACGCCCATCGGCCTGGACGACTTCGCCAGCCCCCTGCCCCTGCCCACCACCCCCTGGATTATCGCCGGACGCGGTAATGCCCTCGGCAAGGCCGACCTGCGACGACGCCAGGCGGTCAAGGCACTGAATAGCGTGTTCAACCAGGCGCAGTTGCAGCCTTCGCCTGGGCACACCAGCTACTGGGACGCACGTATGCCCGGGCAGTCGATAGCACGCAGGGCCTTTGCCGAGCAGCAGTTGCACGCGCATTTCCAGAGCGCGCTGGAGCTCAACTACGGGCTTGACCGAATCGCAACGAAGGCCTGGAAGCTGGGCCAGCTGGACAGCAACAGCCGGTATGCGCAACTGCACTGGCATCAGCCAGGCATCCCCGTAGGGGCCTGCCCCACTGCGCTACTGATCACGCCCCCTGGCGATGACGAGCCCTGGCTGCTGTACCGGCCCGACGGCCACAACCCGGTACGCGCCTTCCACAGCGAAGCGGCCCTGCTGCAGTGGGCCCACGAGCATCGGGACCGCCTGTGGCGCACCCCGCCCACCGCGCTGGCCAGCGACAGCGACAGCACGTTCATCGCCGTCATCGCGCTCCCGGGTGATGGCTTCGCCGGCCTGCTGAACAGCCTGCTGACCGGCCAGGGCCTGCAACTGCAGGTCGAGCTGCCCGACGCATTGAGCGAGGAGCTGACTCGGCTGGTCAGTGCCGATGAAGCGTTGGCGGAGGACGAGGTGCATTTCGATTCACTCGACGAACGCTTGCCGCTCGGCTGGCGCAAGCAGCGCATCGACCGCCAGGAACAGCTGCTGGCCGCCTACCTGGGGAGCGATACCGGGCCAGGCTCTGCACGCCTGGCGGAGCTGCAGGCCCAGCAAGCGAAGCTCGATGCCCAGGACGCCCTACTGCAACAAGTGCTGGCTGCGCTTCCCGAGTCGCCCACGCCGGAAAGCTGGGGGCAAATGTACGGCGAAAACAGCAGGTTCGAACATCTCAGCCAGCACTTTGCAAAGGCCTTGCTGCTGGAGGCCGAGTTCCAACAACACTTGGGGGACCTGAGCGAATCTCGCCTGCAATGGGTTCGCCAACTGGTGGAGCGGCCAAACCCCAGCCTGCAACGGCAGGTCGTGCCCAGCGCTCTGAAACTGGTGGTGGGCCCTCGCAGTTGGGCCCTGACGGGCTTCATCACCCTCCGGGCGATACCCCAGGACGCCACGGGTGAAGCAGACAGCGCCTTGCTGCTCTACAAACCCGGGCACGACGGTGGCCTGGCCTGTTACCCGGACCAGGCCCAGCTGGCCGAACGACTGCTGAACACGTTGCAGGGCGCCTGGCCAGAAGTGCTGCTGGAAAGCGTCTGGCCGCAGGACATCGATGCGCTCCTTGAGCTGATCGACAGCGGCGAGCACACTCCAGCCCTGATCAGCGAACCCATCACCACCCACGCTTTCGATTACCTGGCCTCGACCCACCTGGCCCTGCTGACCCAGGCCGCCCCCTCCTCGCGCCTGCAACTGCGCTGGAAACTGGGCGCCAGCAACAACGCCGCCAGGATCCAGGCGTTCGAACGGCTGGCCGAGCGTAACCGCACTGCCAACCTGCACACCCGCCTGCATTCACTGAGCCACCTTGATGCGCCCCAGCGCGAGACACTGGCGGCGCAGTTCGACGCATTGCGCGTCAGCATGCTGGCTGCCAGCGGTTTACTGGCGAGGGACCTGCCTGAGCGCGGGGCGTTTTCACGCAACCTGATGAACGGGCACCTGCGCCAGTCACTCGGCCTGACGACGCTGCCCCAAGTCACCCTGGACATCGCCGACCGCACAGGCAAGCAGCGTATTCCGCTGCCGGAGTCCGGCTTCGCCAATGCCTACAAAGAGGTCACGACGTTCAGTGCCGAACGTAGCCACGTGCCCCTTGAGCAATTTCTGCTGTGGGCATTGGACGACGACCTGACCTTGCGCCTGGCCAACGCCAACATCGTAATCGAAGACACGACGGCGACGCCTGACCTGCAACAAAAGCTCAACCACAGCTACATTGCCAACCTGGTGCAGACACTGGATGTGGCTGGCGCCTACGAGCAGCAGATACGCGATACCTTCAAGGGCAACGCGGAGCAATCCGACTGGCAGGCACAATGGCGCCAGGAAACGCTCCGCAGGCCCTTCGAGCACCAGTTGAAGATCCTGCTGTTGAGCCGGCCCGATACCCTGGATGCATACGGCATGGAGGTATTCGAGCTGTTCTGCCGCGAACAGCAGGGCACCACGCTTACCCGCACCATCGATCACCACGCACTCGACCTGCGGCCTGGCGTAGCTGCGGACGGTAGCAGCGACCTCGTGACGCTTTCCGGCATCTTCCTGCTCAAACCAGCGAGCGGGCCGTGCCTGCTGTTGCTACCCGACGCCCCCAACGGCAAGGTCATCAGCCAGTACGAAAACAGCGAGCAGGCATGCCAGGCGCTGGAGGACATGGCCATCGACGAGGCCATGCGCACCTACCTCGCCAGCCGCCCGCTGGAAGGCGACACACGCACGCACCTGTCCTATATCAACCAGGCGCTGCTCAAGCGGTTCACCGGTTTCATCGGCGTGGGTAATGCCCGTTCAGAGCCGATCGCCCAGGTGCGAGCCAACCTGCAGATGGGCCGGCTGATCCTCGAACACCGCGCCTCGTCGCGCAGCCAGGTCGACCTGTACCTGGAAAGCGAGGCGATGCGCCACGGGCGGGTATACGACTACCTCAAACTGGCGCTGGGCTTCGTGCCCGGCGTAGGTACCGCGATTGCCCTCTACGATGGCTGGAGCGCCGCCAATGCCAGCGTCGAGGCATTTCTGCGGGGTGACCCTGGCGAGGGGGTCGAGCACCTGAACAGCGTGTTCCTGTCGTTGGTCGATGCGCTCTTCGATGTGGTGCCTGCCGCCTCTGTGTCGCGCTCGTCCACTGCACTTGCACGCACCCGCACCCACTTGCGCCAGCGCCTCGAAGGGTTGCGGCCCACCACCGTGACCCGCCGGGGGCGCACCGACCCCTTCAGCGGTTATGAAACCGAAGCGCCCTCGGGCCACTGGCGCGACCACCCCGAGGTTCACGGCAAGGGTGTCAACCGGCATGCCGAGACCGGCAACGACTTCATCGTCAGCCAGGGGCTGCACTATCAGGTCGAGTGGGACGCGACCTATCGCACCTGGCGCCTCAAGGGCAGCGCAGCACGCAGCTACAAGCAGCCTGTGAAGCTCGACGAGCTGGGCTCCTGGCAGCCCCACGGCAGCCTGAGTGGGCGTATCGTCGACGGTGGGCTGGCAGGCGGTGGCGCCTACCTCGGCAGGCTGTACCAGCAGGGCTGGCAGCACCTGCGCGGCTACCTTGGCCGGCAGCCCGCGTTGCTATCGCCTAGGCAGGTGGTGCAAGACATCGAAAATGGCCGCGTTGCACACCAAGCCCGTCTCACCGAAAAAGTCTCGGCCTGGAACACCGCACGCGGAGTTGGCCCCAATGGCCCTCAAGGCACACCGGCGCCGTTGCCCGCCATCAGGCAGGCGCTACAGGAGTCCATCGAGCAATTGGAAGCCTTCGTGACATTTCATGAGCAAAGCCTGGAGCGACTGCACAGAATCAAGCCACAGCTGGGTCGCCACTACCAAGGCATGCACAACCAAATGGCCTATAACCTGGGCAGGCAGCACCCCAGCTTGATCGTACAACTCAATCTGCGGATGCAGGATGAATACACCCGGATCAAACAGCTCGAACAAGCCAGCGACAACTCCTTTGAGCTCCTGCGGCAGATGAGGGGTGCTCAGGAGCGCTTCTGCCACACACTCGGCAAGCTGGAAGACGAATTCCATCGAGTGGCAAGGGTCACCCAAAAACTGCGCGGCAATGAGCTCACCGTGTACCAACAAACACTCGATAGACTGCAGATGCCGATGCACCCTCATGAGTACCGAACCGTAAGACTGGCCATCGAACTGAGCCACATCGTCCCGCTGCCAAGCCGGGCAAGCTATGACTACCTGTTGATGCAACGTCAGGTGAGGCAGGAAATCACCGACCTGAGGAGCCTGTTGTTCAGCCATCAAGATCTGGCGACTGCGGGCCTGAGCCGCACCCAGGAGCACCGTTTCCTGCGCCAGCTCAAAGACCGCTATCAGCGCTTTGGCAACTACATGACCAGTTGGCAGGACGACTTCCCTGATTACATCACACCGCAAAGCACCCAGCGAATGCGCCATTCGCTGGCCCAACTGATCGCCGAAGTCGAGGCAGGCATCGACGCCTCAGCCCCCATCACGCGAAAGCCAAACCGTCATCGCGGGCCGAGCAGGCCCCGTCTGTTCGAAACCGTGGACCAACAGTTGTTGATAGGCAGTGAGATCACCATCGACGGCCAGCCGCAGATGCAGGTCAGCAACAGACTGAACCAGGAAACACACATCACCTTCACCCGTACCGCCGATAACTTGTGGCAACCCAGAAGTGTGCAGCCTGCCGCGGCCGCAGCCGACCTGATGGTACTGGTGGCCGCCGCGCGCAAACGATTGGGCAATGTCGCCGCGCAGCAAGCCAAGCTACAGCAGTACAAGGCCCTGAACATGGCCCCTGCCAGCCTGCAAGACCTGGCCATTGGTTATGCCACGACGCTGGAGGATCTGGCGCGGGACATCGCCCGCCGGGGAGGGAGCGCGCTGACCGAGGCTCAGCGCCAGCTTACAGGCAGTGTCGAACAGGCTGCAGGCGAACTGCGCAGGGTGGGTCGGCAATTGCGCATAGACCAGACCAAAGCCACACAGCGCCCTGAGCCTGGTCATCTGGATTACCTGCAAAGCCAAGGTGAGGTGCGGATCGGTTGGTCACGCGTGCTGGAGCCGGCCAAGAACAGGCAGGGCCAACCTATCGAGTATCTGGAGGAGTACCGCATCGACGATGTGGCCACTAGCAGCCCTCTGTGGTATGCGCACTTCCACTTCAAGCGCAGGCCAGCACAAGGCTTTGCACGGCTCGAGGCCGGTCACATCAAGCTTGCCCACGAACGCAATCTGGGCGCGGGCGCCTGGCGCGGCGCCCTCACGGAAAGCCAGGCCAACAAACTGTTTGGCGGGTTGCGACCCGCTTAGGGCTGAAGGGTACGGGCCGCCTGGCGGCCCATTCGCGGATCAAGCCCGCGACTGGGTCGCACAGCGCCGCCACTGCCATTACAGCTTGGCGATGGACACTTCGGTGGATTTGACGAACGCGATCACTTCACTGCCCACCTGCAGCTCCAACTCTTTGACCGAGCGGGTGGTGATCACCGAAGTGACGATGCCGGAGGCAGTCTGTACGTCGATTTCCGACAGTACCGGGCCTTCGAGGATTTCTTTCACGGTGCCTTTGAACTGGTTGCGGACGTTGATGGCTTTGATAGTCATGGCTTGATTCCTTCTCTTTGGCTTCAGTGAGGTAAGTGGGTCATTCAGTGCGCCCAACGCAGTTGCGTGGGCAAAGGGGCTACAGGGTCCGGCTCGGGCGCAGTGCCCGGTACCGACAGAACACGGTTGAGCACTTCGCTTTCCAGCGCCGCCAGGCGGTGCGAACCCCGCGCCCTTGGCCGGGCCAGGTCAACAGTGAGGTCGAGCCCGACCTCGCCGTCTTCGATCAAAATCACCCGGTCAGCCACGGCAACCGCTTCGCTGACATCGTGGGTAACCAGCAACACGGTAAAACCGTGCTGACGCCAGAGGCGTTCGATCAGTTGCTGCATCTCGATACGGGTCAGCGCATCCAGGGCACCCAGCGGCTCATCGAGCAGCAACAGGCGAGGCTGGTGGATCAGTGCCCGGGCCAGCGCTACACGCTGCTTCTGGCCGCCGGAAAGTGCCGCCGGCCATTCATTGGCGCGGTCAGCCAGGCCAACCGCCTCCAATGCGTCCAGCGCACGCAGGCGCCAGTTGCCAGACAGGCCCAGGCCGACGTTGTCGATCACCTTCTTCCACGGCAGCAACCGAGCGTCCTGGAACATCAGCCGCGTTTCCTCGCGGGCTTCGGCCAACGGCGCGGCGCCGGCCAGCAGCTCACCGGCGCTTGGCTGGTCGAGCCCGGCCAGCAAGCGCAGCAAGGTGCTCTTGCCGCAACCGCTGCGGCCGACGATGGCGACGAACTGGCCGGCCGGGATGTGCAGGTCGATGCCTTTGAGCACTTCACGCTGGCCAAAGGTCTTGCGCAGGCCGTTGGATGCCAGGGGGATGCCACGCAGCAGGCGTGGCGGCTGTTCCTTGAGCACGGTCATGCGCCCTCCTTCCTGGCAACTTGATAAGCCGGGTGCCAGCGCAGCCAGACACGCTCCAGGCCGCGGGCGGCGAGGTCGGCCAACTTGCCAAGCACGGCATACAGAACGATGGCCAAAACCACCACGTCGGTCTGCAGGAACTCACGGGCGTTCATCGCCAGGTAACCGATGCCGGCATTGGCCGAAATGGTTTCTGCCACGATCAGGGTCAGCCACATGAAGCCCAGGGCAAAGCGCACGCCGACCAGAATCGAGGGCAGCGCACCGGGCAAGATCACCTGGCGGAACAGGCCGAAACCGGACAGGCCATAGCTGCGCGCCATCTCCACCAGCGCCGGGTCAACGTTGCGGATACCGTGGTAGGTGTTGAGGTAGATCGGGAACAGCGTGCCCAGGGCGACCAGGAAGATCTTTGCCGACTCGTCGATACCGAACCACAGGATCACCAGTGGGATCAGCGCCAGGTGCGGCACGTTGCGGATCATCTGCACCGAGCTGTCGAGCAGGCGTTCGCCCCAGTTCGACAGGCCAGTGATAAAGCCCAGCACCAGGCCGATGCTGCCGCCAATGACGAAACCAAGCCCGGCACGCCAGCCACTGATAGCCAGGTGGGTCCAGATCTCGCCGCTGCGCACCAGCTCGACACCCGCGCTGACCACCGCGCTGGGTGCCGGCAGGATGCGGGTCGACAGCCAGCCCGCGCTGACCGCCAACTGCCAGGCTGCCAGCAGCAGTACCGGCAGGGCCCACGGCGCCAGGCGCTGAGCCAGCGTGGAAGAAGTTGCACGACTCATGGTCCGGCCCTCAGCTCTGCGACACGGACTTGGGCAGGATGTCGTTGGCCACCATCTCGCCGAACGGGCTCACGTAACCACCGGCTTTCGGTTGCTCCGGGCGCTGCACGTCGAGATGCGGGAACAACAGCTCGGCCACGCGGTAGGACTCTTCCAGGTGTGGGTAACCCGAGAAGATGAACGTATCGATGCCCAGCTCGGCGTATTCCTTGACCCGGGCCGCCACGGTCGGGCCATCGCCGACCAACGCAGTACCGGCACCACCACGCACCAGGCCGACACCCGCCCACAGGTTGGGGCTGACTTCCAGGTTGTCGCGATTGCCGCCATGCAGGGCAGCCATGCGCTGCTGGCCAACCGAGTCGAAGCGCGCCAGCGAGGCCTGGGCACGGGCGATGGTGTCATCGTCCAGGTGCGAAATCAGGCGGTCGGCTGCGGCCCAGGCTTCTTCGTTGGTTTCACGCACGATCACGTGCAGGCGGATGCCAAAGCGTACTTCACGGCCTTGGCCGGCAGCCTTTTCGCGCACCTGGGCGATTTTTTCGGCCACGGCGGCAGGTGGCTCGCCCCAGGTCAGGTACAGCTCGACCTGCTCGGCAGCCAGGTCCTGGGCCGCTTCGGACGAACCGCCGAAATACAGCGGCGGGCGTGGTTGCTGAATCGGCGGGTACAGCAGCTTGGCACCCTTTACCTGAATGTGCTTGCCGTCGTAATCGACGCTTTCGCCTTCCAGCACCTTGCGCCAGATGCGAGTGAACTCGACCGAGGCTTCGTAGCGTTCTTCATGGCTCAGGTGCAGGCCGTCACCGGCCAGTTCGTCCGGGTCGCCCCCGGTCACCAGGTTGAACAGTGCACGGCCATTGGACAAGCGGTCCAGGGTCGCGGCCTGGCGCGCCGCCACGGTCGGCGAAATGATGCCGGGGCGCAGGGCAACCAGGAATTTCAGATGCTGGGTCACTGGAATCAGCGACGCCGCCACCAGCCAGGAATCCTCGCAAGAACGCCCGGTAGGGATCAGCACCCCACCAAAACCAAGGCGGTCGGCAGCTTGGGCAATCTGCTGCAGGTAGCCATGGTCGACTGCGCGCGCGCCGTCGGACGTGCCCAGGTACTTGCCGTCACCATGGGTCGGGAGGAACCAGAAAATGTTAAGGCTCATTGGAGTTGTCTCCTCAAGGGTGGCTCAAGCCGGAGCGGCGCCCCGGCGCAGGCAAATCAATCAAGGCGCACTGGCGACCTTGGCCGGGGGTGTCCAGATCACGTCCTTGATGCTCAGCGGCTTGGGAATAAGCTTGAGTGCCTGGAATGTGTCGGCGATCTTCTGTTGTGCGGCCACCACCTCAGGGGTGAGCGGCGCGGCGCCGTAGCCTTGGCGCTTGACCGAGGTCAGGGTGATGTCGGCAGGCAGCCCCAGCAGCGGTGCGACCTGGTCGGTGACTTCCTGCGGGTTGGCCTGGGACCACTCGCCCACAGCGCGCACTTGCTCGATCAAGGTGCTGATCACAGCCGGGTGCTGAGTGGCGTAGTCACGGGTGGCGAGGTAGAACTGATGGTTGTCGACCAGGCCCTTGCCGTCACGCAGGGTGCGTGCCTGCAGCTGCTGCTCGGCGGCAGCCTGGTAAGGGTCCCAGATCACCCAGGCATCGACGCTGCCGCGCTCGAACGCAGCACGGGCATCGGCTGGAGGCAGGTAGACCGGTTGGATGTCGCTGTACTTGAGGCCGGCGTCTTCCAGCGCACGCACCAGCAGGTAGTGAACGTTCGAGCCCTTGTTAAGCGCGACCTTCTTGCCTTTGAGTTCTTTCACCGACTGGATCGGCGAACCCTTGGCTACCAGGATCGCTTCGCTGTGCGGCGCAGGCGGCTCGTAGGCGACATAGAGCAGGTCGGCACCGGCGGCCTGGGCGAACACGGGCGGTGTTTCGCCGGTGACGCCGAAGTCGATGGAGCCGACGTTCAGCCCTTCGAGCAGCTGCGGGCCACCGGGGAATTCGGTCCATTGCACTTGCACGCCCTGTTCGGCCAGGCGCTTCTCCAGCGTGCCCTTGGCCTTGAGCAGCACCAGGGTGCCGTATTTCTGGTAACCGATGCGCAGGCTCTCTGCCTGGGCTTGGGTGATGGCGCCGAAGGACACAGCCGCCGCAAACAGGGCGACCAGACCACGACGCAAGAAGACTGTGCGCATGGCGCTCTCCTGTGCGAATAGGGTTCGGGTTGCACCTGCTTGCCTCGTTGACGGGCGAGTAAGGTGGTACAGCAGTAAGGCGGGTCAGATGCTCCAGCGGGCGCTGATCAGCCGTTCATTCAATACACCGGGCGCTACCGGCCGCGGCCGACGGGCCAGGGCAACATGGAACGTTTCCAGCGAGTCATGCAGACGTTCTTGCAGGGCGCTCGCCAGTTGGGCTGGCTTGCTGCCTTCTGCGTAGACGACCTGGCTGTCGTCGGCGAAGATCCCTTGCAGGGTCTCTTGCGCCTTGAGTGCCGACAGCACCGGTTTCAACGCGTAATCCACCGCCAGCATGTGGGCGATGCTGCCGCCGGTGGCAATTGGCAGCACGATCTTGTGCTCCAGGGCGCGCTCGGGCAGCAGGTCGAGCAACGTCTTCAGCGCACCGGCAAACGAGGCCTTGTACACCGGGGTGGCGACGATCAGGCCGTCGGCTTGAGCCACCAGTTGCTGAAAGTGCTGCACCTGCGGGCTGTCGAAGCGTGCATGCAGCAGGTCTTCGGCGGGGAAGTCACGGACCTGGAACGTCACCACTTCAACGCCGCGGTCCTGCAGCCACTGGCGCGAGCGCTCGAGCAGCACGCCAGAGCGTGAACGGGTACCAGGGCTACCACCGATTGAGACGACCAGCATTGCAGCGCTTCCTTGTGTTCTGTTGGAGTGACATTAACAGCCTGTTTATATATCTAGAAATCATATTTTTTCATTTGTTTATTCCTTATTGTTATTTAGATGGTTTGCGGTTTTGAGGCTGCTCTGCGGCCCCAAGCTGCACAAATCCCAGGCAAAAAAAAGGGCCGTCGAAACGGCCCGAAAAACCCTGCATGGCTAAGAGCAATACAACGAGGATCCTTTAACGATTAGGCTGCGGCGTCAGGCGCAGGTAGGGCTTCACCGCTCGATACCCTTTGGGGAAGCGCTGCTTGATCTCTTCCTCGTCTTTGAGCGAAGGCACGATCACCACCTCATCACCGTCCTGCCAGTTACCTGGCGTGGCGACCTTGTAGTTGTCGGTCAGCTGCAGCGAATCGATCACCCGCAAGATTTCGTTGAAGTTGCGCCCGGTACTGGCCGGGTAGGTAATGGTCAGGCGCACCTTCTTGTTCGGGTCGATGACGAACAGCGAGCGCACGGTCAGGGTGTCGTTCGCATTCGGGTGGATCAAATCGTACAGGTCGGAAACCTTGCGGTCGGCGTCGGCGATGATCGGGAAGTTGACCACGGTGTTCTGGGTCTCGTTGATGTCATCGATCCACTTGTGGTGCGAGTCGACCGGGTCCACCGACAGCGCGATGGCCTTGACCCCACGCTTGGCGAAGTCGTCCTTGAGCTTGGCGGTCAGGCCCAGTTCGGTGGTGCACACCGGGGTGAAGTCGGCCGGGTGAGAGAACAGCACACCCCAACTGTTGCCGAGCCACTCATGAAAACGGATCTTGCCTTCACTGGAATCCTGTTCGAAATCGGGGGCGATATCGCCGAGTTTGAGGCTCATGGGGTGCGGCTCCTGTGCTGTGTTCTGGCCTTGTGACGTTCAATGTGCCTGCATTCGGTTAAAAACAAAAAGAATAAATACTGATTTATTTATAACCTAATAGCATACGAAATTGCAGGCACAAAAAAGCCTCGCACTAGGCGAGGCTCCTTGTTCAGCTACGGCTTACAGGAAGTTGTAAGTGTAGTTGAAGATCAGACGGGTCTGATCCTGGTCAGCCAGGGAGCTGGTGCCAGTACCACGGTAGACACCGTGACGCAGGCTGGCGCCCAGGCCCTTGAAGGTGCCTTCCTGGATGACGTAGTCGACGCGGGCGTCACGTTCCCATTCGCTGAAGGTACCGTTGCCGTTGGCGTTCTTGCCGTCTTCACCTTTCAGGTAGGAGACCGAGGCTTTCAGGCCTGGCACGCCCAGACGCGCGAAGTCATACGAGTACTGACCGAAGGTGGTGTTTTCACCGGCCTTGGCGAACTGGTTGATCATGCTGTCGGTGAACAGGTAGAAGCTCGAACCACCGGCGCCTTCGTTGCGGCCATTGCCGTCAACCACGTTGCCTTGGTTCAGCCAGACGAAGCCACCGTCGTCATTGACGCGCTGGTGGCCCAGCATCAACGCATGGCCACCCAGGGTGTAGGTGAACATGGCGGTCCAGGTCTTGTTGTCGACCTCGCCAGCGTTCTTGGCATAACCGCCGTTGTTGCTGAAGCGGTAGCCGGCTTCACCGTTTTTGCCGTCGCTGCTGCTGTCGAAGTAGCGCAGGTCGGTCTTGAACGACTGGTCGTCAGCGATCTTGAACACGTGGGTCGCGCCCAGGAAGTGCTGCTTGTAGAAGTCTTCCAGGTTCGAGTAGTAGTACTGCAGGGTCAGGTCTGGAGTGAGCTTGTAGTCCAGGCCGCCGTAGCGGAACTTGTTGCTGTCCTGGGTAGCGCCCGCCACGGACAGGCCGGTACGGTTGCTCGAAGCACGGCCCATGGCGTGGGTCAGCTGACCGGCGTTGACGGTCAGGTTGTCGATTTCCTTCGACTGGATGGTGCCACCCTCGAAGGTCTGCGGCAGCAGACGACCATCGTTGGCAACCAGGATCGGCAGGTTCGGCGCCAGGGCGCTACCGTAGTGAACCTCGGTCTTGGAGAAGCGAGCCTTGGCGTTACCGCCCACGCGCGCCCACTGGCTCACAGCAGAGCCGTCGGTATCGCTGGGGAAGAAGCTGCTGTTGTCAGGGTGCTTGCCGCGGCCGCCATCCAGGTGAATACCCCACAGGGCCTGGACATCGACGCCGAAACCAACGGTGCCTTCGGTGAAACCGGACAGGTAGTCGAGCTTGAAGCCCTGACCAGACTCGCGGTTGTCAGCACCGCCGTCACGGTTGTCGTTGTTGAAGTACATGGTGCGCGAGCTGAGCGACAGTTTGCTGTCTTCAACGAAACCGGCAGCGCCTGCTTGTTGGGCGAGAACCCCCAGTGCCACGGCCAGAGCCAGGCTGGACTTGTACATGTTTTGCTCCTCTACGTTCTAATTCTTGTGTATCTCTGGCGGCGGGATCTGCTGCCCTGCTCACCGTGGATTGGCGATTTAGTCCCAAAGCGTGACCATGAAGTCAATCATTTCTAAACGTTTCGCGACTTTGGTCTAAGGCCACCTGCGCTACAGGATAATGACAATCCTATAAATCCAAAATGACCGTTTTATGAATTTGTAAGATTATTCCGGAATATATTAGGAACCTTTACTGCCATTTGTTGTAGCCAGGCGCAGCATTCATAACTTTCAGTTATTTGCAAACGTTTGCTCATAACCTAATTCCATCACGGTCTAAGGGTCAAAGAGCCTAGCAGTGCTCTCGGTTTTCGCCATGGCGACAGGTCACCTTCCATTGCCTGCTCGGGCCGCACCTGCCTTACAGCAATTGGCTCCTAAGCTAATTCTAAAAAGTTATTTATTTTCGATTTCTTAGATCATCTAGTCTTCTCGCCATCCATCACATCGATTGCCTGACGAGAGGTTCACCATGATCCCGCACGCTCCGCTGCGCCTGTTCGCCGCCCTGACTCTCGCCAGCACCAGCTGGTTGGCCCAGGCTGCTGACCTGACCGTGGCCTACCAGACCACAGTCGACCCGGCCAAAGTGGCCCAGGTCGATGGCGACTACGAAAAAGCCAGCAAGGCCAGCATCGACTGGCGCAAATTCGATAACGGCGCCGATGTGATCACCGCCGTGGCCAGCGGTGACGTGCAAATTGGCTACCTCGGCTCCAGCCCCCTGGCCGCCGCCGCCACCCGCAAGCTGCCGGTCGAAACCTTCCTGATCGCCACCCAGATTGGTGCTGGCGAAGCGCTGGTGGCGCGCGACACCATCAAGACGCCACAAGACCTGATCGGCAAGAAAGTCGCCGTGCCCTTCGTCTCCACCGGCCACTACAGCCTGTTGGCGGCGCTCAAGGCGTGGAACATCGACCCCACCAAGGTGCAGATCCTCAACCTCGCACCACCGGCCATCATTGCGGCCTGGAAGCGCGGTGACATCGACGCCACCTACGTCTGGGACCCGGCCCTGGGCGTGGCCAAGGAAAACGGCAAAGTGCTGATCACCTCGGGTGAACTGGCCGCAAAAGGCGCACCTACCTTCGACGCCTGGATCGTGCGCAAGGACTTCGCCGACAAGCACCCCGACGTGGTCAAGGCCTTCGCCAAGGTCACGCTCGACGCCTACGCCGACTACCGCAAAGACCCGCAAGCCTGGCTGGCCGACAAAGACAACGTGGCCAAGCTGGTCAAGCTGTCCGGCGCCAAGGCCAGCGATATCCCGGTACTGCTGGAAGGCAACGTCTACCCCTTGGCCGCAGACCAGGCCAACGCCCTGGGTGCGCCAACCACCAAAGCACTGACCGACACGGCTAACTTCCTCAAGCAGCAAGGCAAGGTCGACGCCGTGCTGCCGGACTACTCGCCGTACGTCAGCGCCAAGTTCCTGCCTAATTGACCCGGAGCCAGCCATGGCCTTGCTTGAACTGGAGCGCATCAGCGCACAGTACCCCGGCGCCAGCACCCCGGTGCTGGCCGACATCAACCTGAGCCTGGGGCCACGCCAACTGCTGGTGGCCTTGGGGCCGTCCGGCAGCGGCAAGACTTCGCTGCTCAACCTGATCGCCGGCTTCGTGGCCCCCAGCGGCGGACGCATCAGCCTGGACGGCGTGCCGGTCAAAGGCCCAGGCGCCGAACGCGGCGTGGTGTTCCAGGACGACGCCTTGCTGCCCTGGCAGAACGTGCTGGGCAACGTCGCCTTCGGCCTTGAGCTGGCCGGCGTGCCGCGCGCGCAACGTGAAGCCAAGGCCCGCGAGATGCTGGCCCTGGTCGACCTGGAAGGGTTCGCCGAGCGGCGCATCTGGCAATTGTCCGGTGGCCAGAAGCAGCGTGTGGGCCTTGCCCGCGCGCTGGCGGCCGACCCACGTGTACTGCTGATGGACGAACCGTTCGGCGCACTCGACGCGTTCACCCGCGAGCAGATGCAAGAGCTGCTGCTGCAGGTCTGGCAGCGCACCGCCAAGCCGGTGTTCCTGATTACTCACGACATCGAAGAAGCCGTATTCCTCGCCAGCGAGCTGGTGTTGCTGGCCCCCAATCCCGGCCGTGTGGTCGAGCGCCTGCAACTGGACTTCGGCCAGCGCTATGCCGCTGGCGAGTCGGCCCGGGCGATCAAGTCCGACCCACGCTTCATCGAAACCCGCGAGCATGTGCTGGCGCGGGTCTTCTCCCAACGCCAAAGCCTGCAGGAGCGCGCATGAGCAGCTTGGATCTGCCGGTCAACGGCAAGCACGATAGCCACACCCGGCCTGCCGAAAAGACACGCCGCCCGCTTTCCACCCGCTGGATCAGCACCCTGACCCTGGCCAGCCTGCTGCTGGTCTGGTGGCTGGTGACGGCAGCTGGCTGGATCGAGCCGCTGTTCCTGCCCTCGCCCGGCGACATCCTGGCCAGGGCCTGGACCCTGCTGACCCAAGGCTACATGGATGCCAGCCTGTGGCAGCACCTGGGCGCCAGCCTGGGCCGCATCGGCCTGGCCCTGGTGGCCGCGACCCTGACCGCCATTCCGGTCGGTATCGCCATCGGTTACAACCGCGTGGCGCGGGGCATTCTCGACCCGCTGATCGAGTTCTACCGCCCTATCCCGCCGCTGGCCTATCTGCCGCTCATCGTCATCTGGTGCGGCATTGGCGAGCTGTCGAAAGTGCTGCTGATCTACCTGGCGATCTTCGCCCCGATTGCCATCGCCACCGCTACCGGCGTGCGCACTGTCGACCCGACCAAGCTGCGCGCCGCGCAGTCGCTGGGCGCCAGCAAGGCGCAGTTGATCCGTCACGTGATCCTGCCCAGCGCATTGCCCGACATCCTCACCGGCATCCGTATCGGCCTGGGCGTGGGCTGGTCGACCCTGGTGGCCGCAGAACTGATCGCCGCCACCAGCGGCCTGGGCTTCATGGTGCAGTCGGCGGCGCAGTTCCTGGTCACCGACGTGGTGGTGCTGGGCATCCTGCTGATCGCCCTGATCGCCTTTGCCCTGGAGATGAGCCTGCGCGCCCTGCAACGCAAACTGGTGCCCTGGCACGGGCAAAGCCACTGACCACGCCGGCATTTCGGCGCCCATAGAACAGATCGAGACCGACATGAGCCTGACCATCACCCCTCTCAGCCCGGCGCTCGGCGCGCAGATCAGCGGCGTGGACATCAGCCGCGCTATCACCGCCGAGCAGCGCGATGCCATCGAACAGGCGTTGCTCAAGCATCAGGTGCTGTTTTTCCGCGAGCAACCGCTCAACCCGGAGCAGCAGGCCAGCTTCGCTGCCCGCTTTGGTGACCTGCACATCCACCCGATCTACCCCAACGTGCCCGAAACCCCGCAGGTGCTGGTACTCGACACGGCGGTCACCGACGTGCGCGACAATGCGGTATGGCACACCGACGTGACCTTTCTGCCGACCCCGGCCCTGGGCGCGGTACTCAGCGCCAAGCAGCTGCCGGCGTATGGCGGCGACACCCTGTGGGCCAGTGGTATTGCCGCGCTGGAAGCCTTGTCGGCGCCGTTGCGCGCGATGCTCGACGGGCTCACCGCTACCCACGACTTCACCAAGTCATTCCCGCTCGAACGGTTTGGCACAACGCCCGAAGACCTGGCGCGCTGGGAGGCGACACGGCGCAACAACCCGCCGCTGTCGCACCCGGTGATACGCACCCACCCGGTGAGCGGGCGCAAGGCGCTGTTCGTCAACGAGGGGTTCACCACGCGCATCAACGCGTTGAACGAGTATGAAAGCGAAGCGTTGCTCAAGCTGCTGTTCGCCCATGCGACACGGCCGGAGTTCAGCATTCGCTGGCGCTGGCAGGAAAATGATGTGGCGTTCTGGGACAACCGCGTGACCCAGCATTTTGCGGTGGATGATTACCGGCCTGAGCGGCGGGTGATGCACCGGGCGACGATCCTGGGGGATGCGCCGTTCTGAAAATTGATGGGGCCTGCACCGGCCTCTTCGCGGGGCAAGTCGGCTCGCCGCACCGCCGCTCCCACAAGTACCCCGCTGCTCTCAGGCATTGTGCGGAATCTGTGGGAGCGGCCCTTGGGGTCTAGCGGACCAGGTGCAGGTACTGCATGTGCCGCTCGTACTGGTCGAGGATGTCGTTGATGATCTGCTCCTTGCTGTAGCCCACCAGGTCGTAGTTCTGGCTGCCCTCGCTCAGGTGCACCTCCGCCCGGTAATAGCGGCGGTTTTTCAACTCCTGCGTACCCAGCCCACCCAATGCAAACGACGGCGTGAAATAGCCACGCATCTGCACCTGGTAGATGAACGGTTGCTCTTCACCATGGCCGATCTTCAGGCTGACGTTGTCATGGCTGGGGTCGTCCTGGGTAATCAGCACCAGGCCCTTCTGCTCGAACACTTCACGCACATCGGCAATCGCCGGGCGCACCACGTCGTCCATGAAGCGGTACACCTCATCACGCGACGGAAAGTGCACCGCCTGGCTCAGGCGCTGACGCCAGCCACCACGCCCGCGGCGTGACTGGGCGAACGGGGCCAACGAATGCATCTGCGCGATCTGCCGCTGGGACTCCAGGTAGAACGCCTTGTGCAGCCCCCACATCATGCACAGCAAGATCAGCGAGAACGGCAGCGAGGTCAGCACCACCGCCGACTTCAGCGAATCGATGCTGCCGGCAAACAGCAGTGCGCTGGTGATCAGCGCGGTCATCGCACCCCAGAAGATCCGCAACCAGTTAGGCCCGTCTTCATCCGGGTCACCGCCCTTGGCCGACAAGGTCGACAACACCACGGTGCCCGAGTCGGCCGAAGTGACGAAGAACACGAAACTGATGAACACCGTCGTCGCGATCACCGCCTTGCTCCAGGGATACGTTTCCAGCAGCAGGTACAGGCTCATCGACGGGTTATCCAGGGCAGACTGGCCAAGCGCGGTCATGCCGTGGTTGATGACCTGGTCCAGGGCGCTGTTGCCGAAGATCGACATCCACGCCAGGGTGAAGCCCAGGGGGATCAGCAACACGCCGAAGACGAATTCGCGGATGGTGCGGCCACGCGAGATGCGCGCAATGAACAAGCCCACGAAGGGCGCCCAGGCAATCCACCAGGCCCAGTAGAACACCGTCCAGCCGCCCAGCCAGTCGCGGTTTTCACCGTAGGCATAGACGTCGAAGCTCTTGCGTGGCAAGGCGCCGAGGTAATCACCCAGGTTCTGGATGAGCGTATTGAACAGGTGCTGGGTGGGGCCGGCGAACAGCACGAACAGCAGCAGGGCGCAGGCCAGGAACAGGTTGATGTCGCTCATCACCCGCACGCCCTTCTCCACCCCGGCGACCGCCACGGCCACCGCCGCACCCATCATCAAGGTGATCAGGGCCACCTGCACCCACTGGCTGTGGCTGATACCGAACAGGTAGTCGAGGCCGGCGTTCAGGTGCAACACGCCAAAGCCCATGTCGGCGCCCAGGCCAAACACCGTGGCAATGATGCCGAAGCCGTCCACCGCGTAGCCGATCGGCCCGTTGATACGTTTGCCGATCAGCGGGTACAGCGCCGAGCGCAGGGCCAGTGGCAGGTTATGCCGGTAGGCGAAGTAGGCCAGTGCCATGCCGACGAAGGCAAACACACCCCAGCCGTGCAGGCCCCAGTGCAGGAACAGGATCTGCATCGCCTGGCGCCCGGCCTCTGCCGTGCCCGCTTCGCCCTGGGGCGGCTGCAGCATGTGGGTCAGGGGTTCGGACACGCAGAAGAAGAACAGCGTGATGCTGATGCCGGCGGCAAACAGCATGCCGGCCCAGGACAGGTAGCTGAACTCGGGTTCGTCGTGGTCGGCACCGAGTTTGATCTTGCCGTAGCCGGACAAGGCGGTGACCACCACGAAGACCAGGTACAGCGTCATCGCCAGCATGTAGTACCAGCCGACCGTGTTGGCCGCCCAGTTCTGCGCCGCCAGCAACCAGTCGCCGGCAGCTTGCGGGTTGATGATGACCACCAGGCCGAAGAGAAGGATGAAGCTTGCCGCGAAATAGAACACCGGGGGGTTCATGCGGATCTTGCCATTGGCAAGGGATGGGTTCGGTGCACTCATCGGGCATGCACCTCGTCGAGTGACGAAAGGTTCGGAATGAACGGGTTCAGCAAAGGAATCCTCCTGTTGAACACCGGCAGCGGACCAGCGTTTATCATTGAACAAGCGTTCAAGTTAAACATGGATCGGGATTTGATGCGAACCGGGGTGCTGATCGGTTTATGCCTGTACCGTCCCTTTCGCGGGGCAAGCCCGCTCCCACAGGTGCCCCACCAGACCCGAGATTGGGGGGCTCATGTGGGGGCGGGCTGGCCCCGCGAAAGGGACGGCCAAGACCGTAGATAGCTTAGGTCAGTTCTTGTCCTGGCAATCGAGCTGCAGGTTCGCCTGGGTAATGTTGCTCTCGGCCGGCACGCTGCGGGTCAGCCACACGTTACCGCCAATGGTCGAGCCCTTGCCGATGGTAATGCGCCCCAGGATCGTCGCCCCCGCATAGATCACCACATCGTCCTCGACGATGGGGTGGCGCGGCAGGCCTTTGTGCAGCGTCCCCGACTCATCGCTGGGGAAGCGTTTGGCGCCCAGGGTGACTGCCTGGTAGATACGCACACGCTCGCCGATGATGGCCGTCTCGCCAATCACCACCCCAGTGCCATGGTCGATGAAGAAGCTCGGCCCGATCTGCGCCCCGGGGTGGATGTCGATACCGGTTGCCGAATGCGCCAGCTCCGAACTGATACGGGCCAGCAGCGGCAGGCCCGCCTGGTACAGATGGTGCGCCAAACGGTGATGGATGATCGCCAGAATGCCGGGGTAGCACAGCAGCACTTCGTCAACACTGCGCGCCGCCGGGTCGCCGTGGTAGGCGGCCAGCACGTCGGTGTCGAGCAGCACGCGCAAGTTGGGCAACGCCGCGGCAAAGGCCTGGATCAGGCGCAGGGCCTGGGCATCGACGGCTGCCAGGTCGCCCTGGCTTTGCCGGGCGGCGTAGCGCAGCTCCAGGCGGGCCTGGGCCAGTAACGCGGTCAAGGCGGCGTCCAGGGTGTGGCCTACGTAGAAATCCTCGCTCTCTTCACGCAGGTCAACCGGCCCCAGCCGCATGGGGAACAGCGCCCCGCACAACTGTTCGAGGACTTGCCGCATGGCCTCGCGAGAAGGCAGTTCGCGCCCACCCTGCTCGCCAATGCTGCGGCCATTGCGGCTGCGCCACTGCTCGCGGGCGCTGCGCAAACCACTGACGATGCTGTGCAGCTGCCAATGGGCGGATGTTGGTTGTTCGCTCACGGTGTTCTCCTGCCTGGGGCCAATCTGTCGTTATGCAAACCACTCTACGGCAAATCCATCCCTTGGAAAAAACAACGCTTTATTCCCTCCTGCGCTAAGTAGGGCATAAGCCGCGATGACGGCGCCAGCATCCTGGCCTAACCTCAAAGCTGACTTACATCGACAGAAAAACAAAAAAGGAATAATAAGATAATTTTTTATTATTTCCTGGCCTAAGCGGCCAACTCTATAGTCGCCACCCACCACTTCCACAACAAGCGCGGGGCCTGACATGTCGAAATTCGCCAAACCGCTACTCAACGCCAGCCTGGCCATCCTGCTGGGTGCCGGCCTGCTCAGCCAGGCGTTCGCAGGCGAGCAGTTGAAGACCATCCAGGAAAAGGGCGTGATCAACGTCGGCCTGGAAGGCACCTACCCGCCCTTCAGCTTCCAGGACGAAAACGGCAAGCTGAGCGGCTTCGAAGTCGAGCTTTCCGAGCTGCTGGCCAAGGAGCTGGGGGTCAAGGCCAAGGTTCAACCGACCAAATGGGATGGCATCCTCGCGGCACTGGAGTCCAAGCGGCTGGATGTGGTGATCAACCAGGTGACCATTTCCGAAGAGCGCAAGAAGAAGTACGACTTCTCCGAGCCCTACACCGTCTCTGGCATTCAGGCGCTGATCCTGAAGAAGAAGGCCGCACAGCTGAACATCAAGACCGCGCAGGACCTGGCAGGCAAGAAGGTCGGCGTGGGCCTGGGCACCAACTACGAACAATGGGTGAAGCAGGACGTGCCGAAAGCGGACGTGCGCACCTACGAGGATGACCCGAGCAAGTTCGCCGACCTGCGCAACGGCCGCATCGACGCCATCCTGATCGACCGCCTGGCCGCGTTGGAATACGCGCAAAAAGCCAAGGACACGGAACTGGCCGGTGACGCCTTCTCGCGTCTGGAAAGCGGCGTGGCCCTGCGCAAGGGCGAGCCTGAACTGCTGGCGGCAATCAACAAGGCCATCGACAAGCTCAAAGCCGACGGCACGTTGGCCAAGCTGTCGGAAAAATACTTCGGTGCTGATGTCACCAAATGATCGCTGAAAGCCTGCAACTCGTTGTCGATTCCACGCCCTTCCTGCTGAAGGGCGCGGGTTATACGGTGCTGCTCAGTGTCGGCGGCATGTTCTTCGGCCTGGTGCTGGGCTTTGCCCTGGCCCTGATGCGGCTGTCGAAGATCCTGCCGCTGGACTGGCTGGCACGCATCTACGTGTCGTTCTTCCGAGGCACGCCGCTGCTGGTGCAGCTGTTCGTGATCTACTTCGGCATGCCGCAGATCGGTATCGAACTCGACCCGATCCCGGCCTCGCTGATCGGCCTGTCGCTGAACATGGCCGCCTATATCTGCGAAATCCTGCGGGCGGCGATTTCCTCGATCGACCGTGGCCAGTGGGAGGCCGCCGCCAGCATTGGCATGACCCGCACCCAGGCCATGCGCCGGGCAATCCTGCCGCAGGCTTTACGCACAGCCTTGCCGCCGCTGGGCAACAGCTTCATCTCGCTGGTCAAGGACACTGCCCTGGCGGCGACTATTCAGGTGCCCGAGCTGTTCCGCCAGGCCCAGCTGATTACTGCGCGCACCTTCGAAGTCTTCACCATGTACCTGGCTGTGGCCGTTATCTACTGGATACTCTGCAGTATCCTCGCGCACTTCCAGAACCGCATGGAAGCGCGGGTCAACCAACATGACCAGGAGCACTGAGCATGATCGTAGTCAAGGGCCTGTCCAAGCAGTTCAAGGGCCAGACCGTGCTCAACGGCATCGACCTTACCGTGCAGCCAGGCGAAGTGGTCGCCATCATCGGCCCCAGCGGCTCTGGCAAGACCACCTTCCTGCGCTGCCTGAACCTGCTGGAAACCCCCGACGCGGGGCAGATCCAGATCGGCGCCATCAGCATCGATGCCAATCGCCCGCTGGGCGGTCAGCAAAGTGCGATCCGCCGGTTGCGTCAGCAGGCCGGGTTCGTGTTCCAGAACTTCAACCTGTTCCCGCACCGCACTGCCCTGGAGAACGTGATCGAGGGGCCGGTGATCGTCAAGAAAACGCCCCGCGACCAAGCCGTGGCGCTGGGGCGTAAGCTGTTGGCCAAGGTCGGCCTGGCGGGCAAGGAAGACGCCTACCCCCGGCGCCTGTCCGGTGGCCAGCAGCAGCGGGTAGCCATTGCCCGTGCCCTGGCCATGGAGCCTGAGGTGATCCTGTTCGACGAACCCACCTCGGCGCTCGACCCCGAGCTGGTCGGTGAAGTGCTCGCCACCATCCGCGGCCTCGCCGAAGAGAAGCGCACCATGATCATCGTCACCCACGAGATGGGCTTTGCGCGGGATGTGGCGAACCGAGTGATCTTCTTCGACAAGGGGGTGATCGTCGAGCAGGGCGAGGCCAAGGCGTTGTTTGCCGCGCCCAAGGAAGAACGTACTCGGCAGTTCTTGCGCAAGTTTCTCGGTACTGCGGCTTCCGAGTAAGCCTGCACCGGCCTCTTCGCGGGTTTGCCCGCGATAGGGCCGGCACACCCGCTGCACATCTCGACTTCTATATATATTCCAAAAGGTTAGTTCATAATCTTTTAATAAGCCATTAGGGTATATACACCGGACCACCGGACCAGCAAACGTCTGTCGCCATCAGCTGAAGCGACACAACTACTTTTGTGAGGTTAGGAATGGTCAGGATCACAATCACCCCAGTGCGTATCGCCAGGGCATTGAGTGCAGCCAAGGAGCGGTACTGATGTCCAGCCAGCCAAATACCCTTTTCCATAGCGACCTCGACAGCTCGCCCCTGCTGCTGCCAGCCAAGGTGCTGCGCAACGACGCCGAAGCCCTGCAAGCTGCTCGCGAGCTGGCCGATGTGGCCCGTGAGCAGGCCGCGCGCCGCGACCAGCAACGCAAGCTGCCATGGGCAGAGATCGAGCAGTTCACCCGCAGCGGCTTGGGCAGCATCAGCGTACCCAAGGCCCACGGCGGACCTGATGTCTCGTTCGAAACCGTCGCCGAAGTATTCCGCCTGATCAGTGCCGCCGACCCGGCCCTGGGGCAGATCCCGCAGAATCAGTTCGGCATGCTGCAGTTGCTGCGCCTGACGGCCACCGAGGCACAGCAGGCGGTGATCTTCCGCAGCGTGCTGGACGGCTGGCGCATCGGCAACGCCGGCCCCGAGCGCGGCACCAAAGACACCCTGACCCTGAAGGCGAAGATCACCCTCACGGGCGACGGCTATCGCATCAGTGGCGAAAAGTTCTACTCCACTGGTGCCTTGTTCGCCCACTGGGTGGCGGTCAAGGCGCTGGATGACGAGGGCCGCCAGCGCCTGGCCTTCGTCCGCCGTGGCAGCCCGGGCCTGCGCATCGTCGATGACTGGTCCGGGTTCGGCCAACGCACCACTGCCAGCGGCACCGTGCTGCTCGACCAGGTGCCGGTGGACGCGGAACTGGTGATCGACAACTGGCGCCAGCGTGACATCCCCAATATCCAGGGGGCAGCCTCGCAGTTGATCCAGGCCGCCATCGACGCCGGCATCGCCGAAGCAGCCATCGAAGAGGCCATCCGCTTTGTGCGGGAGAAGTCGCGGCCGTGGATCGAGGCCAAGGTCGAGCGCGCCAGCGACGACCCGTATGTGATTGCCGATATCGGCCGCCTCAAGCTTGAGCTGCACGCTGCCGAGGCGCTGCTGCGCAAGGCAGCGCGGGTACTCGATGAGGTCAATGCAACGCCAGTGGACGCAGCCGCTGCGGCCCGCGCGTCGATCGCCGTGGCCGAGGCCAAGGTGTTGACCACCGAAATCAGCCTGCAGGCCAGCGAGAAGCTGTTCGAGCTGGCCGGCAGCCGCGCCACCCTTGCCGAGTTCAACCTCGACCGCCACTGGCGCAATGCCCGGGTGCACACCCTGCATGACCCGGTGCGCTGGAAGTACCACGCGGTGGGGGCCTACCACCTCAACGGCACCCTGCCTGCTCGGCATTCCTGGATCTGATTTTTTTTGGCCCTGGGGGCTGCTGTGCAGCCCTTTCGCGACGCAAGGCCGCTCCTACAGACAGCCCCCGCCCCCTGTAGGAGCGGCCTTGCGTCGCGAAAGGGCCGCGAAGCGGCCCCAAAGGCCCCGGAGAAACACCATGACCACAAACATCATCACCCACGACACCCAAGCCCTGGCCATCGCCGAAGACATCGCCCAGCAACTGCGCCGCGACAGCGCCCTGCGCGACCGCGAGCGCCGCCTGCCCCTCGCCGAACTCGACCTGTTCACCCGCTCTGGCCTGTGGGCCATCAGCGTACCCAAGGCCTTCGGCGGCGCCGGTGTCTCCAACGTTACCCTGGCCAAGGTCATCGCCCGCATTGCCCAGGCCGACGCCTCGCTCGGGCAAATACCGCAAAACCATTTCTACGCCCTGGAAGTGCTGCGCGTAAACGGCAGCCCCGAGCAGCAACAGCGCCTGTACGCCGAAGTGCTGGCGGGCCGGCGCTTCGGCAATGCCTTGGCCGAGCTGGGCACGAAAACCGCCAACGACCGCACCACCCGCCTGACCCGAGATGGCGACGGCTTTCGTATCAATGGCCGCAAGTTCTACGCCACCGGCGCCCTTTACGCCCAGCGCATCCCCACCTCGGTGATCGACGAAGACGGCGTGCAGCAACTGGCCTTCGTCCCCGCCGACAGCCAGGGCCTGCAGGTGATCGACGACTGGAGCGGTTTTGGCCAGCGCACCACCGGCAGTGGCTCGGTGGTATTCGACAACGTGTGGGTGCGCACCGAAGACGTCGTGCCGTTCCAGAGCGCCTTCGAACGCCCGACCCCGGTCGGCCCACTGGCACAGATCCTCCACGCTGCCATCGACACCGGCATCGCCCGCGCCGCCTACGAGGATGCCCTGCACTTCGTGCGCACCCGCAGCCGCCCCTGGGTCGACTCGGGCCTGGACAAGGCCAGCGAAGACCCACTGAGCCTGAAGAGCTTCGGCCAGCTCGCAATCCGCCTGCACGCCACCGAAGCCCTGCTGGAACGCGCGGGCGAATACCTCGACCGCGCCCAGCAGGACAGCAGCGCCGACAACGTCGCCGCCGCCTCCATCGCCGTGGCCGAAGCACGCGCCATCAGCACCGAAATCTCCCTCGCCGCCGGTACCACGCTGTTCGAACTGGCCGGCAGCCAGGCCACCCTGGCCGAGCACAACCTCGACCGCCACTGGCGCAACGCCCGGGTGCACACCCTGCACGACCCGGTGCGCTGGAAGTACCACGCCATCGGCAACTACTACCTCAACAACGAAAACCCGCCGCGCCGGGGGACCATCTGATGGCCAAGCAGATGCTGCTCAATGCCTTCAACATGAACTGCATCGGGCATATCAACCATGGCCTGTGGACCCACCCACGGGACACCTCGACCCAGTACAAGACCCTCGCCTACTGGACCGACCTGGCCCGCCTGCTGGAACGGGGGCTGTTCGACGGGCTGTTCATCGCCGACATCGTCGGCACCTACGACATCTATGGCCAGTCGCTGGAGGTGACCCTCAAGGAGTCGATCCAGCTGCCGGTCAACGACCCCTTGCTGCTGGTTTCGGCCATGGCCGCAGTCACCCGCCACCTGGGCTTCGGCCTTACCGCCAACCTCACGTACGAAGCGCCCTACCTGTTCGCCCGCCGCCTCTCCACCCTCGACCACCTGAGTAATGGCCGGGTCGGCTGGAACATCGTCACCGGCTACCTCGACAGCGCTGCCCGCGCCATGGGCCTGGCGCAGCAACCCGAGCACGACCGCCGCTACGACCAGGCCGACGAATACCTGCAGGTGCTGTACAAACTGCTCGAAGGTAGCTGGGCCGACGATGCCGTGGTCGCCGACCGCGAGCAGCGCATCTACGCCCAGCCCGACAAGGTGCGCAAGGTCAGCCACCACGGCGAGTTCTACAACGTCGAGGGCTACCACCTGAGCGAACCGTCACCGCAGCGCACACCGGTGCTGTTCCAGGCGGGCAGCTCCACGCGTGGCCTGGCGTTCGCCGGCAACCATGCCGAATGCGTGTTCATCAGCGGCCAGGACAAAACCGCCACCCGCGCCCAGGTCGACAAGGTACGCGCCGCCGCCCAGGCAGCCGGCCGCGATCCGCAGGCCATCAAGGTGTTCATGGGCATCACGGTGATCGTCGCCGCCACCGAGCAACAGGCCCAGGCCAAGCATGCCGAGTACCTGCGTCATGCCAGCCCAGAGGCTGGCGTTGCGCACTTCGCCGCCTCCACCGGCATCGATTTTGCGGCCTATGGGCTGGACGAGCCGATCGGTTTCAGCAAGGGCAACGCCATTCAGTCGGCCACCCGCCAGCTGCAGGAAAACGCCTGGACCCGCCGCCGTCTGCTTGAGCAACACGCCCTGGGCGGCCGCTACGTGACCTTGGTCGGCACACCCGAGCAGGTCGCCGATGCGTTGATCGCCTGGCTCGACGAAACCGGGCTGGACGGCTTCAACCTGACCCGCACCGTCACCCCGGAAAGCTTTGAAGACTTCATCGACCTGGTCATCCCGCAACTGCAACAGCGTGGCCGTTACAAGACCGCCTACGCCGAAGGCACCCTGCGCGCGAAGCTGTTCGACACCGACCACCCGCACCTGCCCGCCAGCCACCCCGGCTCGGCCTACCGCTTCACCCCAACCCCTGCCCCGACTGGAGCCTTGCACCATGCTTGAGAAACTGTTCCGGCCCGTCGCGGCCATGGCCTTCACCCTCGGCCTGTGCGCCAGCGCGATCGCCGCCGAGCCCTTGAAGATCGGTACCACCTCAGCCTTCGCCATCCCACTGGAAACCGCCGTGGAAGAGGCTCACAAGCAGGGCCTGGAGGTCAAGCTGATCGAGTTCAGCGACTGGATCGCACCCAATGTCAGCCTCAACAGCGGCGACATCGACGTGAACTACTTCCAGCACATCCCGTTCCTGGAAAACGCCAAGGCCGCCGCAGGCTTCAACCTGGTGCCTTACGCGCCGGGCATCATCAACAACGTCGGCTTGTACGCCAAGCGATACAAAAGCTTCGCCGAGCTTCCCGAAGGCGCCAGCGTGGCCATCGCCAACGACCCGATCAACAGCGGCCGTGGCCTGCAGCTGCTGGCCAAGGCCGGGCTGATCACGCTCAAGCCGGGGGTCGGCTACAAGGCCACCGAGGACGACATCGTCGCCAACCCCAAGAAACTGAAGATTCTGCAGGTCGAGGCGGTGCAACTGGTGCGCGCCTATGACGACGCCGACCTGGTCCAGGGCTACCCGGCCTATATCCGCCTGGCCAACACCTTCGACGCCACCTCGGCGCTGCTGTTCGACGGCCTGGAAAACAAGGAGTACGTGATCCAGTTCGTCATCCGTCCGCAAAACAAGGACGACCCCCGCCTGGCCAAGTTCGTCGACATCTACCAGCACTCGCCCGCCGTGCGCGCGGCGTTGAACAAAGCCCACGGCAACCTCTACCAGGCCGGTTGGGAGGGCTGACATGAGCCAGGCCAGCGCACTCAGGGCGCCGACACCACAACCATTGCCGCCAACGGCCAAGGAACAGGCCCTGCGCCCCGAGGTCAATGAAGCCCATGTGCGCTTCATCGGCCTGGGCAAGACCTACCCTGGCCAGGCGCAGCCCGCCTTGCACGGCATCGACCTGAACATCCGCCGGGGTGAGATCTTCGGCATCATCGGCCGCAGCGGCGCCGGCAAGTCATCGCTGCTGCGTACCATCAACCGCCTGGAGCAGCCCAGCCAAGGCCGCGTGCTGATCGACCAGGTGGACATCGCGCCATTCGACGAGGAAAGCCTGGTCACGCTGCGCCGTCGCATCGGCATGATCTTTCAGCACTTCAACCTGATGTCGGCCAAGACCGTGTGGCAGAACGTCGAGCTGCCGCTGAAGGTGGCCGGGGTGCCCAAGGCCGAACGCCAACGCAAGGTCCGCGAACTGCTGGAGCTGGTTGGCCTGCAGGAAAAGCACCAGGTCTACCCGGCGCAGCTTTCCGGCGGGCAGAAGCAGCGGGTCGGTATTGCCCGGGCGCTGGTGCACGACCCCGAGATCCTCTTGTGCGACGAGGCCACATCGGCACTGGACCCCGAAACCACGGCCTCGATCCTGGAGCTGCTGCGCGACATCAACCAGCGCCTGGGCCTGACCATCGTACTGATCACCCATGAGATGGCGGTGATCCGTGATATCTGCCACCGCGTGGTGGTACTGGAGCGTGGCGAAGTGGTCGAACAGGGCGAGGTCTGGCGGGTATTCGGCGCGCCACGTCACGAGGTGACCCGCACCTTGCTCGCGCCGTTGCAGGCCAAGCTGCCGGCTAGCTTGCAGGCCAGCCTCAAAGCCAGCCCGGTGAGCCGCGACAGCGCCGTGGTACTCAAGCTGACCCTGCTCGGCGAGCCGGAGCTGTCTGCCCTGTTCAACGACCTGGGCGGGCGTGTACGCCTGCTGCAAGGGGGTGTTGAAACCATCGGTGAGCATGCGCTCGGGCAGTTGATCCTGTCGGTGCAGCACTCGCCACACGAAACCCACCAGTTGCTGGCGCGCGCCCGCCGTTGGGCCGAAGACGTGGAGGTATTGGGCCATGTGGTTTGATCGCCTGCTTGAAGGCTTGCTCGATACCCTGCTGATGGTCGGCGTGTCTTCGCTGATCGCCCTGTTGGTCGGGGTACCGATGGCGGTGCTGCTGGTCACCAGCGACAAAGGCGGGATATTCGAGGCGCGCCTGCTTAACCGGGTGCTGGGCGCGTTCGTCAACCTGTTCCGCTCGATCCCCTTTCTGATCCTGATGGTCGCGCTGATACCGTTCACCCGCCTGTTGGTCGGTACTACCTACGGCGTGTGGGCGGCCGTGGTGCCGCTGACCATCGCCGCCACACCCTTCTTTGCACGCATTGCCGAAGTGAGCTTGCGCGAAGTCGACCATGGCTTGGTGGAAGCCGCGCAAGCCATGGGCTGCCGGCGCTGGCACATCGTCTGGCATGTGCTGTTGCCCGAAGCGCTGCCGGGCATCGTCGGCGGGTTCACCATCACCCTGGTGACCTTGATCAACTCGTCGGCCATGGCCGGGGCGATTGGCGCCGGTGGGCTGGGGGATATTGCCTATCGCTATGGGTACCAGCGCTTTGACAGCCAGATCATGCTGACCGTGATTGCCATGCTGGTGGCGCTGGTGGCGGTGATTCAGCTGGGTGGGGATCGGTTGGCGAAGGGGTTGAACAAGCGGTGAGCCATTTGGGGGGCCGCTGTGCGGCCCCAAAATCTTACGGGCACCACCTCACTCCCAATCCAAATCCCCAGCCGGCACCGGCCGCCCAAACCAGTACCCCTGCCCCAACTGACACTGTTCCTGCAGCAAAAAGCTGGCCTGTTCCTGCTGCTCGATGCCCTCGGCATGCACCTGCATGCCCATGCTGCGGGCCAGGGCGATGATCACCCGCACAATCGCAATGTCATCGTCGTCATGCGGCAACCCGGCGACAAAACCCTGGTCGATCTTCAACTTCTGCACCGGCAAGCGCTTGAGGCGCAGCAGCGACGAATAGCCTGTACCGAAATCGTCGATCGCCAAGGTGACCCCCAGCTCACGCAAGCGATGCAGCTGCTCCAGCGCCACTTCCGGGTCTTCCATCACTGCGCTTTCGGTCACTTCCAGTTCGAGCAACGCCGGGTCAAGGCCGGTTTCGTGCAACACCTCGGCCACCTGCCGATACAGCGCGTGCTGGCCAAACAGACGGCTTGAGATATTCACCGCCACAAAGGCCATTTGCCGGCCTTCACGCTGCCACTGCACCATCTGCCGGCACGCCTGGCGCAGCACCCAGGCGTCGATCTCGGCAATCAGCCCGGTGCGTTCGGCGATCGGGATGAATTCGCTCGGGGGCACCAGGCCGCGTTGCGGATGCTGCCAGCGTACCAGCGTCTCGACCCCAACCCGCTTCGCCGTGGCCAGGTCGTGCACCGGCTGGAAGTACGCCCGCAATTCGTCCTGCTCCAGCGCCCGGCGCAGCTCCCCCGCGGTTTCCACCCGGTGCTGGGCGTGCGCGGTCAGCTCCTCGGTGTACAGCGCATAGCAGGCGCGCCCGCTGCTCTTGGCCTTGAACAGCGCCGAGTCGGCGTTACGCAGCAGCTGCTCGGCGCTCAAGGCATCGCTGGGGAACAGGCCGATGCCCACGCTGACACTGATGAACAGGCGATGCCCATCAAACACGAACGGCTCGCGCATACGCTCGATGATGCGCTGCGCCAGCTTGCCGGCCTGGCCGACCTGCTGGCAGTTCTCGGCCAGCACACCGAACTCGTCGCCGCCCAGGCGCGCCAGGGTCACACCGCTGCCCACCACCTCACCCAGGCGCTCGCCCACCAGCTTGAGCAACTGGTCGCCAATGGTGTGGCCAAGCCCGTCGTTGATGCTCTGGAAATGGTCCAGGTCGAGCAGCAGTAAGCCGCAACCGCGCTTGTTGGCTTGCGCCGTCACCAGTGCCTGTTCGACGCGGTCGGTGAACAGCAAGCGGTTGGGCAGGCCGGTCAGCGGGTCGTGATGCGCCAGGTAGGCCAGCTCTTGCTCGGTATGCTTGATCGCGCTGATGTCGCTGAACACCGCCACGTAATGGCTCAGCTCGCCGGCGTCATCGTGTATGGCACGGATGGTTTGCCATTGCGGGTAGATCTCGCCACTTTTGCGGCGGTTCCAGATCTCGCCGCTCCACTCGCCCTTCTCGGCCAGGGTGGCGAAGATCTGCTGATAGAACGCCACGCCATGGCGGCCCGACTTGAACTTGTTCGGGCGCTGGCCAACGACCTCGTCCTGCTGGTAGCCGGTGATGCGCATGAAGGCGCGGTTGACGTGCACGATCAAGCCTTGGCGGTCGGTCACCAGCACGCCTTCGAGGGTACTGTCGAACACCGCCGCCGCCATGCGCAGCCGCTCGCGGTCCTCGCCGCGCAGACGCACGCCGATGCCGATGAAATTCAGCAGCCGCGCGCGCGAAACGAAGATCAGCACCGCGCTGAACAACACCCAGATAACCACATTGATCTGCTGCCCCACGGTCAGCGCCAGCGGGTCGTCAGTCATACCCTGCAGCAGTACCTGGGCCAGCACCAGCCAGAGGATCGACAGCACCACATAGAGCGCTGCCATGCGCAAGGCGTCGCGAACGGAAACAGACATGTCGGGGGGAGTGGCCCTTGAACGAAGATCAGGCATTATAAAGGTTGAAACATGTCGTGACGTCCTATCTGAATGGGTGACTGGTTTTATTTCCCTGCCAAGGGATAATCATGCACTTCCCCTGTGTTCTCGAGGGTTTTAACACCTATGTGGTACAACGGCCTGCTCGACTTGTCGGCCTGGCAACTGGTCGGCATCACACTGCTGATGACCCATGTGACCATCGTCAGCGTCACGGTTTACCTGCATCGCTACTCCGCGCACCGGGCCTTGGAGCTCAATGGCGCGCTCAAGCACTTCTTCCGCTTCTGGCTGTGGCTGACCACGGCGCAGAACACCCGCGAGTGGACCGCCGTCCACCGCAAGCACCACGCCAAGTGCGAAACCCCGGACGACCCGCACAGCCCGGTTCACAAGGGCTTGAGCACGGTCCTGCGCAAAGGCGCCGAACTCTACCGCGAAGAGGCGCGCAACCCCGAAACCTTGCGCATCTACGGCAAGAACTGCCCGGACGACTGGATCGAGCGCAACCTCTACTCGCGCTACAAGCTGGGCGGCATTGCCCTGCTGGCAGTGATCGACCTGCTGCTGTTCGGCACCCTCGGCATCACCGTCTGGGCGGTGCAGATGATGTGGATTCCGTTCTGGGCTGCCGGTGTGGTCAACGGCCTTGGCCATGCGGTGGGCTACCGCAATTTCGAATGCCGTGACGCCGCCACCAACCTGGTGCCGTGGGGCATCGTCATCGGTGGCGAAGAGCTGCACAACAACCACCACACCTACCCCAACTCGGCCAAGCTCTCGGTCAAGCGCTGGGAGTTCGACATGGGCTGGGCCTGGATCCGCCTGTTCTGCATGTTGCGCCTGGCCAAGGTGCAGCGCGTGGCACCGATCGCCCACCGGGTAGAAGGCAAGGCCAACCTGGACATGGACACCGCCATGGCCATCCTCAACAACCGCTTCCAGATCATGGCCCAGTACCGCAAGCTGGTGATCGTCCCGCTGGTCCAGCAGGAACTGGCCAAAGTCGATGCGTCGGTACGCCACCGCTTCCGCCGCGCCAAGCGCCTGCTGTCGCGCGAGACCAGCCTGCTGGAGGACCGCCACCACGTACGCATCGAGTCGCTGCTCGCACACAGCCAGGCGCTCAAGGTCATCTACGAAAAGCGCCTGGCCTTGCAGCAAATCTGGGCGCGCACCAGCGCCAATGGCCACGACATGCTCGCCGCCATGAAGGACTGGGTGCACGAGGCCGAAGCCAGCGGTATTCACGCCCTGCACGACTTCGCCGCACAGCTCAAGACCTACTCCCTGCGCCCCACCGGCGCCTGAAGGCCATTGATCGGCACGCCCTGCTGTCAGGGTGTGCCGCTCGGAACTTCCCCCTCTGGTTTCGACTCCAACCCGGCACATCGCCCGCGTGGCGGGCCTGATGCCGGCCGCACGCTTCCTTGTCGAGACTCGCTCCGTGCACATGGCCAAAAAATTTCCAACATCGCTGCCCGGCACCCCACGTCCAGAAGCCGCCCAAACCTTGCTGGCCCTGCTTCACGCCCAAGGCGAAGTCGCGCGCCTGAGTGAGCGCGAACAGCTGTTCAGTTCATTGCTCGACAGCGTCAACGCCGTGCTTTGGGCGTTCGACTGGGAAGCCCGCCAGGTGCTGTACGTCAGCCCTGCCTACGAACGCATCTTTGGCCGCCCGGCCAGCCTGGTGCTGGCCGACTACAACGAGTGGCGCGACAGCATCTACCCCGACGACCTCGAATACGCCGAGCGCAGCCTGGCCCAGGTGCTGCTCAAAGGTTCGGTGGAAGACCGCGAGTACCGCATCCTCAATGCCGAAGGCCAGGTGCGCTGGCTGAGCGACAAGTGCTACATCAACCAGCAGCGCGAGGGCGAGCAGCGGGTGATCGTTGTCGGCATCGCCGAGGACATCACCGAGAAGAAGCAGCTTGAAGGCGAACTGCATCGCCTGGCCACCACCGACGTGCTGACCCAAAGCAGCAACCGCCGGCACTTCTTCGAATGCGCCCAACAGGCGTTCGAAAGCGCCCGCGAGGACGGCACGCCCCTGGCATTCCTGCTGCTGGATATCGACGACTTCAAGCAGGTCAATGACAGTTACGGCCACCAGGAAGGCGACCAGGTACTGCAGCGCATCGCTGACAGCGGCAAAGCCGTGCTACGCCGGGGCGACCAGTTCGGGCGTATTGGTGGCGAGGAGTTTGCGGCAGTGTTCCCTGGCTGCAATGCGCAGGTGGCAGAGCAGATTGCCGAGCGTTTGCAACGCGAGATCCAACGGCTGAGTTTCAGCCATGGCGATCACGAATATGGTGTGACCGTGAGCCAGGGGCTGACGGCGTTGAGCGACGAGGACGAGTCCCTGGACAGCCTGTTCGCCCGCGCCGATGCGGCGATGTACCGGGCCAAACGCCAGGGGAAGAACCAGATCGTACGGGGGTAGTTAGGTGAAATCTTTCTCGCCTGCGACACGCTCAGAGTCGCGATTGAAATTCCACAAAACAATACATAGATCGCTGTAGGAAACTTCTGAAAAACCAAGTCTATTAATATAACAACAAAAGTTCTTACAGTGATTCAGCGGTGTCGCGTGGGAAAAATCTAAAATTAATTCCTGAGCACCACTGAGCAAACAACTGCTTAATACCATGTGACATCATCAAGCCTGTCGTAAAGGTCTCTAGGTGACACATGGCTATCAAATTCGAGCCGAGGGTAGGGCAAATACTGGAATGCAATTATGGGGAGTACAGGATCGGTAGATCAGCAGCGGATCCCCCCTGCCTTTACGATTTCCGCTTGAAACCTGAAATGGTAAAAAATCGACTGGTGGTGGTCCTTAATGGCAAAATCGATTCCAACGCGTGCATTGTGGTGCCGCTCTCGTCCACAAGAGATGCCGGAAAGCTGAGTCGAGGGTGGCATGTAGAGATACCTGCACACCTGATTGAAGAGCTGCCTTACTTCAAACAACGAATCCGCTGGGCAAAATCTGACTTGGTGGCGCAAGTGAGCAGAGAGCGCTTGTTTAAACCCAGACAGATTGGGCGGGGTCATCTTGACCTGATACTGACTCGCGAAGTTGTGGAACATCTACAACGCGCCGTGATCAAAGTCATGAATGCAGCATCCTTACTCAAGATTTGACAACAACAGCCTTCTCGATTATCGTGCCCACGTAGCCCTTAGAGGCACTTAGCGTTTTATTCCCCTTGAGGGACCTGCAAAACCCAGCCTAGGCTGGGTTTTGTCATTTCAGGCAGACCCCGAACGGGTGCAAGCGTGAACCCAGAGGGCGGTTCATGCGGCTTTCTCATGATCTCAGGTATCCGCCCCATTTTCGTCCGCAGGTGATTCTTCACCCTGCGGCTTCACCTCAGGGTTTTCCACCTTGCGCAACCGGCTCAGCTCCGGCAAGCCGATCTTCAGCAGCCGCGCAGTCTTGTTACTGGCAACCGGCTCCAACCCATGACCCGCCGGCAGCCGCGACAATTGCCCGGCCAGGTTCATCGCCAGGATCTCCCGCGAATACACGCCACCGCCCAGTTGGTAAACCGCCGCGATCAATTCGCGCAGCGCCAGTGGCAAGCGCCAGCGCGTGCGCAATGCCGAACCAAACGCTGCGCCGTATTCATCCAGTGACTGCTGCACCCTGCCCTCGTCCAGCTCCCCACCGGCCAGGCGCCACTCCTGCAGGCAACGCAACACCGCCAGGTCACCCAGGCAGTGCAGCAGCCCCGCGCAGTAGCAACGCCCTTCGTCCAGTTCGAGCCTGCGCGCCAGGCTGCGACCGTATTCGGCACAGTGCAGCGAGAGGTTCCAGTAGTGGGCCGCATGCTGCGCCAGCAGCGGGTCACTCAGCCGTGCGCTGCGCTTGAGCGTCATGCCCAGGATCAGGTTCATGCTCTGGGTACTGCCAAGCTTGTTCAACGCCTGCAGCAAGGTCTGCACGGGCGCATCGCGGTGCAGGGCAGCGCTGTTGGCGGCGGCGATCAGCACCGCAGTGACCTGCGGGTCGTTGCGCACTTCCTCCTCGAGCACCTTCAGGTTCAGGCCCTGGGGGTTCAGCGCCCGCTTGATCGCCACCTGCACATCGGCCAGCAGCGGCCCACCATCGGCGGTAGCGCGGCGCTGTTCCAGGTAACCAGGCAGGCTGGCACCCGGCTGCAAGTGCGGCACCGGGCAGGCGATTTCCTCGCCCACGGCCAGCAGCAGCTCTTCAAGACGCTTGCGCAGGTTTTCCAGGTTCAGTGGCTTGCTCAGATAAGCCGTGGGGTGCAACGGCAACGCCTCGCGCACACTGGCGCTGTCGCTGCGGTTGCTCATCAGAATGAACGGCAACCCAGGGCCCTTGGCGCGCACCTTGCGCAGCAGGTCGAGGCCATCGACGCCGGCCAGCTCACGCGCAGCGATGATCAGGTCGGGCTTGCTCGATAGCGCGGTCAGTGCCTGCGAGCCGTCGGCGCAGACCTGCAGCCGGGCATCGCAACGCACGCTGAGCAGCATCTCCTTGAGCATGTCACGCACCCACGGGTCGCCTTCGACTATCAATACGCAAGGTGGGGTGGGGTCTACAGCGCTCATGGCCAACTCCTGAATATCCCTGACACGCAATCCGTCGCAGCTTCCTGGGCAAGTCCTGCGTCAACCATAGCGCCCCTCAGGTTTTCTGGGCACAAAAAAAACCCGCCGAAGCGGGTTTTTTCAGAAGCGCGTCACATTAGGCGAGTTCAGCGAAGCACTCTTCGATGATGGCCAGGCCTTTGTCCAGCAGCGCGTCTTCGGCGGTCAGCGGGACCAGGATACGCAGGACGTTGCCGTAGGTGCCGCACGACAGCAGGATCAGACCCTTGTCACGTGCCTTGGCAACTACTTGGCCAACGGCAGCGGCATTCGGGGTGTGAGTGCCTTTCTCGAAGACTTCGACAGCAATCATCGAGCCCATACCACGGATGTCACCGATGATCGGGTTTTTGTCCTGGATCTTGCGCAGGCCGGCAACCAGGTGCTCGCCAACGGCCTTGCTGCGGTCCAGCAGTTTTTCTTCTTCGAACACTTGGATCACGGCCAGGGCCGCGGCGCAAGCGATCGGCGAACCGGCGTAGGTGCCGCCCAGGCCACCTGGGGCGATGGCGTCCATGTACTCGGCCTTGCCGCACACACCGGCCAGCGGGAAGCCGCCAGCGATCGACTTGGCGAAGGTGGTCAGGTCAGGCGCGACGCCCATCTGCTCCATGGCGAAGAAGGTGCCAGTACGGCCAGCGCCGGTCTGTACTTCGTCGGCGATCAGCAGGATGCCGTGCTGGTCGCACAGGGCGCGCAGGCGCTGCATCAGCTCTTTCGGCGCCGGCAGGAAGCCACCTTCACCCTGAACAGGCTCCAGGATGATCGCGGCGATGTCCTTAGGCTCGGCATCGTTCTTGAAGATGCGCTCGACCGAAGCGATGGCGTCGTCGACGCTCACACCGTGCAGTTCGTTCGGGAACAGTGCGCGGAAGATGCCGCCTGGCATCAGTCCCATGCCAGCGGAGTACGGCACAACCTTGCCGGTCAGGCCCAGGGTCATCATGGTACGGCCGTGGTAAGCGCCGGTGAAGGCGATCACGCCAGCACGGCCAGTGGCCGCACGGGCGATCTTGACGGCGTTTTCAACGGCTTCGGAGCCGGTGGTGACCAGCAGGGTCTTCTTGTCGAAGTTGCCTGGGACCAGCTTGTTGATCTTCTCGCACAGCTCTACGTAGGGTTCGTAGGCCAGCACCTGGAAGCAGGTGTGGCTGACTTTGGTCAGCTGTTCTTGCACAGCTGCAACCACTTTCGGGTGCAGGTGGCCGGTGTTCAGTACAGCGATGCCGCCGGCGAAGTCGATCAGTTCGCGGCCTTCAACGTCGATCACGGTCGAGTTCTTCGCGGTATCAACGAAGATCGGGTGAATTTGGCCGACGCCACGTGGGACGGCAGCTACACGGCGTTGCATCAAGGATTCGTTGGTCTTGCTCATAATGCCCTCATTGCGCCGATCGGAATGGCGCTTTTATTCGGGGGTGGCTGGGAGTGCTCGCGCACAGTATTCGTTGATCGACTGCCGTGAACGCCCTGGCCACCAGGTATTGCATGTAAAAAAGGCCAGCGAGACGTCGCTCTCGCGCCCCGCTGGCAGAGGTAAAGCCTTTTAACCGGTGATCAGACGCTGATGCACAGGTATTTGATTTCGAGGTAGTCCTCGATACCGTATTTGGAACCTTCGCGGCCCAGGCCCGAAGCCTTGATGCCGCCGAACGGCGCGACTTCGTTGGAGATCAGGCCGGTGTTGATGCCGACCATGCCGTATTCCAGGGCCTCGGCAACACGGAACACACGGCTCATGTCACGGGCGTAGAAGTACGAAGCCAGGCCGAACTCGGTGTCGTTGGACATGGCGATGACTTCGGCTTCGTCCTGGAAGCGGAACAGCGGCGCCAACGGGCCGAAGGTCTCTTCCTTGGCGACAGCAGCAGTCTTCGGCACGTTGACCAGGATGGTCGGCTCGAAGAAGTTGCCTTCGATCAGCTTGCCACCGGCCAGCACCTTGGCGCCTTTGGCGACCGCGTCTTCGATGTGCTCCTGGACCTTGGCGACAGCCTTGCCGTCGATCAGCGGGCCGGTGGTGGTGCCGTCTTCCAGACCGTTACCGATCTTCAGCTTGGCCACTGCGGCGGCCAGCTTCTCGGCGAACGCGTCGTACACGCCGTCCTGCACGTAGATACGGTTGGCGCAGACGCAGGTCTGGCCGTTGTTGCGGTACTTGGAGATGATCGCGCCCTCGACGGCCTTGTCCAGGTCGGCGTCGTCGAACACGATGAACGGGGCGTTGCCGCCCAGCTCCAGGGAAACCTTCTTGATGTCCTTGGCGCATTCTTGCATCAGCTGGCGACCGATTTCGGTCGAGCCGGTGAAGGACAGTTTGCGTACCAGGGAGTTGCCGGTCAGCTCGCCGCCGACTTCGCCAGCGCTGCCGGTGACGACGCTCAGCACGCCAGCCGGAATACCGGCACGGTGAGCCAGCTCGACCAGGGCCAGGGCGGAGTACGGGGTCTGCGAAGCAGGCTTGAGCACCATGGTGCAGCCCGCGGCCAGGGCCGGGCCGGCTTTACGGGTGATCATCGCCGCCGGGAAGTTCCACGGGGTAATGGCCGCGGTAACGCCGATTGGCTGCTTGATGACGATCAGGCGCTTGTCGGGCTGGTGGCCCGGGATGGTGTCACCGTAGACGCGCTTGGCTTCTTCGGCGAACCACTCGATGAACGAGGCCGCGTAGGCGATTTCGCCCTTGGCTTCGGCCAGTGGCTTGCCTTGCTCGGTGGTCATCAGGCGAGCCAGGTCATCCTGGTTCTCGATCATCAGTTCGAACCAACGACGCAGCTTGGCCGAACGCTCTTTGGCGGTCAGGGCACGCCAGGCCGGCAGGGCCTTGTCGGCGGCTTCGATGGCGCGGCGGGTTTCCGCGGTGCCCATCTTCGGCACGGTACCGATGACTTCGCCGGTGGCCGGGTTGGTCACCTTGATGGTCTGGCCATTGTCCGCATCCAGCCACTCACCATTGATATAGGCTTGCTGGCGGAACAACTGAGCGTCTTTGAGCTGCATGTCGGCTTCCCGAATTGTTGATTGTTGAAAAGCGCCCAAAGCAGGGCATCGAGCGTTTGAAATCTCAAACGAATGCTAAGCGGCTGCTGGGGTGTAGGACAATAGGCTGTTCGAAAAAAAGAACGAATGGTTGAACAGCCCATCTGAAATCGCCCGCAGAACGGCCGCTACAGGGTAGACGATCGGGCGGGGAGAAATGTGAAAGGGGGGTGTTTGGCGTGAGATTTTCAGCGCCTGTGAGATCGAGCGCCGCGCGGGCGGCGCTCGATTTGCGCCCCACCTCAAAACCCAAGGCAAGCGCCCGAAAGCCACACCTCTCTGATCACAAAACGATCAAACCTCAAAACGCCGTGGCCAAGTCGATCACCAACGCCCGATACCCCACGCTCCCCGGCTGGCGGCTGTGCACCTTCAACTCCACCAGCACCTCCTGCGTCCCACGCCGTACCTCGTTCAGCACCGTAGTGGTCAGTTTCTCTGGCGTGAGGAAATTCACCGAAGCCGAGTAAATGAACTGGGTATCGGTCTCGGGCCGGTACGCCACCACTGACGTCACCGGGCTGTACCACTCGTCACCGCGCTGCTTGCCGTACTCCCACACCTGCTCGACCGTGCCCTTGGCCTCGTCGACCTTGTATTCCACCGCGCGGCTGTAGTTGCCGGTCAGTTTGGTCGGGGCAAAGTCACGCCCCCAGCCGTTGTCGAACACGGTCAAGGTGCCTTTGCCGGTCAGCCAGGCCGTGTGCTGGGTCCACGACCAGTCAAAGCCCTCGCTTTCAACCGGCGTCAGCACCTTGTCCCGCAGCCGCTGCGGCCAGCCTTGGGGCGCGGCGAGGATCCACTTCACCGCCTTGTCGCGGCCAATCTTCACCACCCCTTGATGGCGTGCTGAAACGATGATGCTGTCGTCATCTGCGTCGTAATCGATGGCATTGACGTGCGCCCAGTTGCGCCCCGTACCCACCCCAGGGGTGTCGCCGAACGGCAGGTCGCCTTCGGCCAGCTCGTTGGCCAGCCGGTCGTCCTGCTTCTGCACCCCGTCGGGCAGCTGGATCGCAGCCTTGCCAAGGGTTTCCAGCAGGTCACCACGGTACGGGTCGAGGATCTGGTTCAGGTCCCAGAAGTCCAGTACATCCCCCGCCTCGTTGACCTCGATGATGTGGTCGCGGATCGAGCGCACGCGCTTGCCGTCCGGGCGGCGGTAGTCGCTGGTGCCCACCCGCAGCAGGTAGCTGCCGTTGGCGGTCTCGCGGATTTCGTGGGAGAAGTCGGCAAACTTGTCCGGCAAGCTGCGTTGCCAGATACGTCGGCCGAGCAGGTCGTACTTGGAGTAGGTCTGGCCCTGGCCCCAGATCAACTTGCCATCGCGGGTCTGCTGGAAGCCCATGGTGCCACCCAGGCCGTCACGGCGGTTGGAATCGTGGATCTGCTCGATGTCCAGGTACCAGCGCACGTCGCCATTAGTGTCAGCGATCCAGTTGTTGCCCACCTGGTCCCACTCGGCCGCCCCCCCCAGGCCATTCCACTTGAAGGCCCGGCCACCGGGGATATCACCCTGCAGGTGGTTGAACAGGTACAGGCGCTGCTCGAAGCCTGGCGCGACCTTGACCGGCTCGACCTCAGGCAACGCCGCAGTCTGCCTGGCCACCACCGGCAGACGCACCGCCGGCGCGTAGACCTGATAACGCTCGCGGATGCGCTCGCCGTCGAGCTTGTAGGTCACTTCCACCTGGTTGACGTAGTCGGGGTAAAGGCCGAACACCGGGATGCCGCCATAGGTCCAGAGCGAGCGGTCGGACACCTCGTAGGCGATATCCACGCCCCGCTCGCCCCGGCCCAGCACCCGCACATGGGCCGCGCTCAGTGCGCGCCCGCCGTCGCGGATGATGGCCGTCAGCGGGGCCAGGCGGTACGGGTTGACCAGCACATCGCCCAACAGTGCCGCATCGGGTGCAGGGACCTTGGCGGTGAGGCAGGCGCCTTCAGGCAGTGCGGGGGTTTCGGTTTTGGCATTCATGGCAAAGCTCCTTGTGCTCAGAAGTCGTAACGGGCGGTGGCGCCGAAGGTGCGAGGCGTGCCGAGTACCCCGGCATAGCCACCGTTGGCGGAGTTCCACAGGCTGGTGAAGTAGGTCTTGTCGCCGGCGTTTTTCACCCACAGCGACAGGTCGAGCACGCCGTCGCCCTGGTCCAGGCGCACGCCGGTGGACAGGTTGACCAGCGCGTAACTGGGGATCTGGCCGAAATCGGAATCGTCGATGGTGCCCACCGCCCTGGAGCGGAAGGCATAGCTGGCGGTGACATAGGGCTCGATGCGCTCGGCCAACTGCCACTTGTACTGGGCATTGAGGTTGGCGATGTACTTGGAGGCGCCGACCACCTGGTGGCCCGACAGGTCGCAGGTAGCGGTGGCATTGGCCAGGCTGACCTCTGGCGGGCATGGCGCATCGTCGTACTCGGTGTAGCGCACGTCGTTCCATGAGCCGTTGAAGTTGACCGTGAGGCCGCGCACCGGCAGCGCCGTGGCCTCGAACTCCAGGCCCCGCGAACGCACGCGCCCGGCGTTGGCCAGGTACTGCACGCGGTTGACCTGGTCATACACGTTGGCCTGGTAGCCATGCACTTCGGCCCAGAACAGGTTGGCGTTGAGCTGCAGGCGATCGTCGAACAGCGTGCTCTTGACCCCGACCTCGGCATTGTTAACCCGCTCGGTCCCCACCAGCAGCGAGTCAGTGCCCAGGCGCGGCGCGGCGCCGACGGTCAGGTTGATACCACCGGACTTCTCACCGTGGGTCAGGGTGGCGTAGCCCAGTACCTGGTCGTTGAAGCGGTAACTCAGGCCAAGCAGGCCAGAGGGGCTGAAGCTGTACTGGTTGAGGTCGCCCGAGTCATAGGCGCCCACCCGGCCCTGACGCGCCGCTGCTGCCGCGCCGGTGACCGCCGCGCCGCCGGTTGGTGCATCGCGGGTCACCCAGGCACTCTTCTCTTCGTAGGTGCCGCGGATGCCGGCGGTGAAGTCGAGGCGGTCGGTGACGTGCCAGGTGCCCTGGGCGAACAGCGCATAGCTGTCGGTGTCGATGTGCCCGTCACCCAAGGTGTTGACGTTGTTCAGGGCACCAGCCGGAGTGAGGTTCCAGGTATCTGCCTGGGGGCCGTAGTAAGTGAACGATGTGTTGTCCAGGTCCTGCTTGAAGTAGTACGCGCCCAGCACGTAGTCGAAGGCGCCACCGGTGGGCGAAGCCAGGCGAATTTCCTGCGAATACTGCTTGTCGCGCACCGACACCCCGGCGCTGTAGAACACCGGCACGTCCAGGCCATCGTCGTTGCGCGGGGTGAAGTCCCACCAGCGGTAGGCGGTAATCGACGTCAGGGTGAAATCATTGGGCAGGGTCCAGTTGGCCTCTACCGAGGTGCCCCCCTGGAACACCGTTACCTGCTGGTCGGCGTCGAAATTGACCTTGCGGTCCTTGCCCGACACCAGTGTCGCGCCGGCCTGGGCGGCCAGGCTCTCGTAGCGGTTGACGCCATTGAGGGTGGGGCCAGTGCTGTACAGGCTGAGGATGCCGTTGTTGGAGTCTTCTTCGTTGTACTCGCCGATCCAGCGCAGGTTGAAGGTTTCGCTGGGCTTGAACAGCAGTTGGGTGCGAAAGCCCTGGCGCTTGCCGCCGTTGAGGTCGTCGCCGTTGTGGATGTTTTTCACATAGCCATCGTCTTCGCTGCGGTAAGCGCTGATGCGCCCGGCCAAGGTGTCGCTGATCGGCCCCGAGAAGCTGCCTTGGGTCTGCAGGTAACCGTCCTCACCGATGGACTGCTGAATGCTGCCCTCGCGGTGGAAGGTCGGCTTGCGCGTGGTGATGTTGAGCACGCCGGCGGTGGTGTTCTTGCCGAACAGCGTGCCTTGCGGGCCGCGCAGCACTTCAAGCTGCTCGACATCCAGCAGGTCGAATACCGCCATGCCGGGGCGGCCGAGGTAGACGTTGTCCAGGTAGATGCCAACGCTGCCTTCCAGGCCATCGCTGGCCGGGTTGTTGCCCAGGCCACGAATCGAGATGCTCGACTGACGCGCATGCACATAAGCGACGTTGGTGCTCGGCACCAGCTGCTGCAGGTCCTGCACGCGGTAGATGCGCTGGGTTTCCAGGGTTTCGCTGTTCAGCACGCTGATCGGTGTAGGCACGCTTTGCGCGGTTTCCTCACGCCGGCGGGCGTTGACGGTAACAGTGCCAAGTTTGGCTTCCTGCTCCACGGCGGGGGCGGTAGTGGCAGGCGTTTCGGCGAAGCTGCCACTGGATGCCGCCAGCAGCACGCCGGCGGCCAGGGGTTGCAGGGTGAACCGCGATGCGCGCGCAGGCCAACGGGAAACTCGGGACATGCTGATGCTCCTTGAGGCATGGGCCCTGGGCGAGCATTTCCGTTGGCGGAACCGAATCGCGGTCAGTCGGGCTTATATTCTTTTAAGTGATATAAATATTTGTAATTCATATTTAGTGGAATAAGTAAGACCCTTTATAAGGGGACTCACCCTTGTCAGCAATTGCATTTGACCGAAGGTTTTAATGTAGAAAATGCATATCGATCTCCGTCAGCTGCGCCACTACATTGCCCTGGTCGAGCACCGCAGCTTCGTGGCTGCGGCGGCCGCGGTTAACCTCTCGCAATCGGCCTTCAGCCGCAGCATCCAGACCCTTGAGCACAACATCGGCTGCCGACTGGTAGACCGCGCCAGCAAAGAGCTGGCCCCCACCCGCCAAGGCTTGCTGGTGCTGGAACATTCGCGCCGGCTGGTGCACGGGGCGCACAACCTGGTCAACGAGATCCACCAGTTCAACGGTGCCACCACCGGTGTGGTGCGCTTCGGCTCCGGCCCCGCGCCGGCCGGGGGCTTGGTGCCGCGGGCGGTGGCGCGTTTCGTGGCTGAATACCCGGCGGCGCGCACGTGTTTTCAGGTGGATAACTGGCAGGCGCTGAACCGTCGGCTGATTGCCGAAGAGATCGAATTCTTTGTCGCCGACACGCGCCAGTTCGAGTCAGACCCGGATTACCGCGTGCACAAGCTGACGCCGCAGCGCTGGCACTTCTGCTGCCGCGCCGGGCACCCGCTGACCACCCGCCCGGCCGTGCAGGCACGGGACCTGTTCGAGTACCCGCTGGCCACCACCTTGCGCCCACCGAACATTCGCAAGATCCTCAGCGACCTCAGCGGGCGACAGGACTTTCTGCCCTCGGTGGAATGCGAACACGGCTATGCGCTGCTCAACGTGGTGATGCATTCGGACACCATCGGCATTGCCTGCAATGCCAACCTGCGGCCGTATCAGCGGGATGGGGGACTGGTGGCGCTGAAGCTTGCAGACCTGGCGCCGGAGCAGGAAGAGGCGTTCTATACCCGCTATGGGGTGGTGAGCCGAGTGGGGTATGGGCTGTCGCCGTTGGCGCAGGGGTTGGTCAGTCAGTTGATTGCCTGTGATACAGAGGTATGACCGGCATACCCCTGTAGGCGCGGCCTTGCCGGGTCGCCTGACCGGTCGGAAAGGGCCGCAAAGCGGCCCCAACAGGCTCACCCCTTCCGCGTGGTGCGGCTCAGTTGCCCATCCACCCCAACCGGCACCTCACCCGCCAAGGTGACCCGCCGCACGATCCGCGGCTGGGTGCCGTAGTCATCCACCGCATAATGCTGGGTCGCGCGGTTGTCCCAAATCGCCACATCCCCCGCTTGCCAGCGCCAGCGCACGGTATTTTCCAAACGCGTGACATGCCCTTGCAGCACCGCATACAGGTGCTGTGAGTCGGCCAGCGAATACCCTTTGATGCGTTTCACGAAGTGCCCCAGTTGCAGCGCCCGCTCACCGCTGATCGGGTGCACGCGCACCACCGGGTGCTCGGTCTCGTACACCGTCGAGGTGAACACCTTGCGATAGCGCTCAAGCTTGGCCGGGTCGACGTCAGGTTTGATGGATGCGTAGTCGTATTCGTTGCTGTGCACCGCCCACAGCTTGTCAGCCAGCTCGCGCAGCGGCTCGGGCAGCTCCTGGTAGGCTGCCGCCGTGTTGGCCCAGACGGTATCGCCACCGGACGTCGGCGCCACCACGCTGCGCAGGACCGAAGCCTTGGGGTAGGCATCGACGAAAGTCACATCGGTGTGCCAGGAATTGGCCCGCTGGCCCTCGGCACCGTCAAGCTGCAGCAGGTAGCTGGTGCCATCTACCACCGGCACCGTGGGGTGCGCGACCGGCTCGCCAAGCAGCTTGGCGAAGCCTTCCTGGCTCTGGTCGTCCAGGTGCGTCTGGCCACGGAAGAAGATCACCTTGTGCTGGACCAAGGCGGCCTGAATGGCCTCTACAGTGGCGGCATCCAGGTCGGCAGAAAGCTTCAACCCGCGGATCTCGGCGCCGATACGGCCGGCAACCGGGTGAATATCGAGTTCAAGGGCGAGTGGCGCGGTGGCCAGGGCGGCATTGCTCATGGTCGTGGTCCTTACGGTTGTTGTCGGTTCAGAAGGTCAGCGGGCGGCCTGCACGGCCTGTTGCTGTTGCAGTGCGGCGTCGAGAAAACGTGGTTCGACCCAGTCGGCAACCTGGAAGCCGCGGCGGATCAGGCGCTCCTTGGCAGCCAGGTCGACGCCCTGCTGCAGCTGGGCCAGAAAGTCGGCGTCCAGGCGTGGGTCGAAGTAATGCGCGAGGCTTTCCTGGGCCAGGTCGTCGCTGAGAATGCTGCGCGGCCAGCTGGCGTTATTCGCCACCAGGTCGACGTAGGCATCACGGTTGTGTTCGTCGCGCAGCCACTCGGTGGCCTGTTCCTGGGCATTGACCAGGCGCTGCACCAGGTCGGGGTGCTGGCGGATGAACGCGCCGGTACCCAGCAGTACCGCCTGGGTGCTGCCGGCGCCTTGCAGGTCACGCGAACTGACGGGCAGTTCGACCAAGCCGCGTTCACGCAGCGAGAGCAGGTTGGACAGGCCCCAGGTGGCGTCGATCTGCTTGGCGGCCAGTGCGGCGTTGGCGGCGTTGAAGTCCAGGTTGATCACCTTCAGGTCACGCTCGGACAACCCCTGGCTGGCCAGCGCGCTGGCGAACGACAGCTGGTTGGCGGTACCGCGGAACACCGCCACGCGCTTGCCCTTGAGGTCGTGCAGGGTGTTGATGCCAGACCCCGGCACCACACCCAGGTAGCTTTTCACCCCACGCACACCGGCCGACAGCACGCGGGTATCCAGGCCATTGGCCTTGCCGACGATCGCAGCCAGGTCGCCCAGGTAGGCGAAGTCGGCCTGGCCGTTGGCCAACGCCTCATTCACCACCGGGCCCGCGCCCTTGAAGAAGTGCCAGTCGATGCGGATGCCATCCTTGGCGAACTCCTTCTCTAGAAGTTGCTGGTCACGCAACACATCGACCACGCCGCCGGCACTGTGCTTGCTGCCTGCGCTCAGGTCGGGGACGGCGATGCGGATGCTCTCTGGCTTGGCCGATTCAAGCGCGTGAGCGTTGAGGGTGAAGACCAGCCCAAGGGCGGTGATCAGGTGGCGGATGGGGGTGTTCATGGCAAGGCTCCTTGGCAGGCTGCCACCGACGATGGCCGGCGCTTTGGGCAGAAGCTAGGCGGGACTGGTTAGAACATACAAAGATCAAAACTTCATTTTTTAGTAACCAGAAGGCATAAACCAAGCGGTGTGCGGGGCCGCGGAGGGCTTGCGGAGAACGCATGGAAAATATGAGGAAAACGCAACGGCAGAGGGCTTCCGTAGGCGGGGTGTGCGTGTTCTTATCTCTTGAAATGCGCACTGATTAATTTTTTATTCCATTAGTGCATAACGTGAAAACGCTTTGAGAGATGGCGATGAATGGAATTCTGAATTGGGGGCGGGGGCGGCGTCGGGGGCCGCTGCGCAGCCCTTTCGCGACGCAAGGCCGCTCCTACAAGGGCGCATACCTTTCGTGGGTATTGCCGGGGGTGATCGCGCTGTTGTGGGGGATCGCCAGCCAGCAACACTGGATGAGCGAGCAGATACTGCCGGCGCCGGCGCTGGTGTGGCAGAGCGCGGTGGAGTTTGGTTCGGGGGAGCTTTGGGGGCACCTGTGGATAAGTTTGCAGCGGCTGTTCTGGGGGTTGGCGGTCGGTATTGCCAGCGGGCTGCTGCTGGGCACCTGGCTGGGGTCGTCGCGGCGGGCACAGACGCTGGTGCTGCCGACCTTCGTGGCGCTGGCGCAAATCCCGACCCTGGCCTGGATTCCGCTGTTCATGCTGTTCTTCGGCATCGGCGAGTTGCTCAAGCTGGTGGTGTTGGTAAAAGCCGTGGTGGTTCCTGTCACCCTGCACACCTTGGTTGGCGTGCGCGATGCCCAGCCCAAACTGCGTGAAGCCGCAGCGGCCCTGCGCCTGCCACGCCACTTGTGGTTCCTGCGCCTGCTGCTGCCTGCCGCCCTGCCCGCCTTTCTGACTGGCGTACGCCTGGCCCTGGCCACCGGCTGGACGTCGTTGCTGGCCGTGGAGCTGCTGGCCTCCAGCGAAGGCATCGGCTACCTGATGGTGTGGGGCCGGCAACTGTTCATGCTCGACCTGGTGTTGCTCTGCATCCTGGTCATCGGCCTGGTCGGAGCGCTGATGGAGCAAGGCTTCTCGCGCCTGGAGAAACGCCTGTTGTTCTGGCCGCAACCCGCCACCGGCGAGCAACAGCGCGGCCCCATCCCCAAGGGTTGGCAGAGCCTGCTGCTGCCGGCCGCGCTGCTGGCCCTGTGGCAGGCCAGCAGCAGCCTTGGCTGGATCGACCAGAACATTCTCACCTCGCCCCTGGGCGTGCTGCGGACCCTGTTCAGCGGGCTGGCGGACGGCACGCTGACAGAGGCGTTGCTGCTGAGCCTGCAACGTACCCTGAGCGGCCTGGCCCTTGGCGGCGGCGCGGGCTTGCTGGTGGGCGTGCTGCTCGGGCTTTCACACCATGCCGAACGCGTGTTCGGGCCAAGCCTGACCGCCGTGCGCCAGGTGGCGTTGTTCGCCTGGGTGCCGCTGCTCACCGCCTGGTTCGGCCTGGGCGAAGGCGCCAAGACCGTGTTTGTGGCCCTGGCTGCGTTCTTCCCGCTGCTGATCGCTACCCAGCGTGGTATCGCCGGGCTGTCGCCACAGTTGGACGAGGCGGCCCGAACCTTGCGCCTGGGCCTGCTGCAACGCCTGTGTCGGCTGGTGCTGCCGGGCGCCGCACCGGCGATTTTTGCCGGCCTGCGCCTGTCGCTGATCTATGCCTGGCTGGGCACCATCGGCGCGGAATACTTCATGCCCTCAGACGGCGGCATCGCCAGCCTGATGATCGGTGCGCAACAGCTGTTTCGCATGGACCAGGTGATGGCTGCCATGGTCTTGATCGGCCTGGTCGGCGCCCTGCTCAGCACCCTCGGACAACGCCTCGAATCGCGCGCCACGCGCTGGAGAACTGCATGAACGCCTTCAACACCTCGCACCTGCCCGCCGCCAACCAGGCCGACGTCTCCCCGCCGCTGGTCAGCTTCGAGGGGGTCGGTAAAGTCTTCAGCGTCGATGGCCAACCGTTCGAGGCCATCCGCGATTTCAACCTGGCGATCAACCAAGGCGAGTTCATCGCCATCGTGGGTGCGTCCGGCTGCGGCAAGTCCACCCTGCTGCGCCTGCTGGTCGGGCTCGACACCGACTACAGCGGCAGCATCCGCGTCGATGGGCAGCCGGTCAGGGGCATCGGTGGCGAGCGCGGCATCGTGTTTCAGGAACACCGCCTGTTCCCTTGGCTGACGGTGGAGCAGAACATCGCCCTGGGGCTGGTCAACGAGTTGCTCACCCAGGGCGAACGCGCCAGGCGGGTGCATGAGTTCGTTTTGCTGGTCGGGCTCAGCGGGTTCGAATCGGCTTACCCACACCAGCTTTCCGGTGGCATGGCCCAGCGCGTCGCGATTGCCCGCGGGTTGGTGGCAAGCCCGCGTATTCTGCTGCTCGACGAGCCTTTCGGTGCCCTCGATGCACTGACCCGCCAGCAACTGCAGGATGAACTGCTGGCGATTCGTGAACGCGCCGGCATCACCACCCTGTTGGTGACGCACGATGCCGAGGAGGCGACGTACCTGGCTGACCGGGTGGTGGTGCTGGAACCACGGCCGGGGCGGATCAAGTCGGTGGTCGAGATTGATCTGCCGCACCCGCGGCTGCGTACGGGCGTGGCATTGCATGGGCTGCGCGAAAAGGTGCTGCACCAGATCACCGGTGACGGTGGTTACCTGCCGCAACCGGCGCGCCGGGTCGAAGGGCTGCGGCCTGAACTGATTGCGCTATGAATGGCTAGCGCGCGCTGCCACAGGATCACCCCGGGGAAAAACAGCCACAGATCAAGGCGATGGACGCAACCGAAACAGATGGGTATCATGCGTGCGCGTTGCACTCGTAGCTCAGCTGGATAGAGTACTGCCCTCCGAAGGCAGGGGTCGTGGGTTCGAATCCCGCCGAGTGCGCCATCTTCGAAAGCCCTGGGATTATTCCCGGGGCTTTTTCGTTTGTGCGACATGTCGCGTTTCTGGTACTCCCGTACCGCAGAGCATTGGTGTTAGCGTGGGCACCTTCCCGTTTTTCGAACGGGTACCTCCCTACAACGATTCGCGAAGGAATGCGCGCACCCATGCACCTGAAAAAACTCACCGCAACCTCACTGCTGCTGGCCAGTATCGGCCTGTTCAGCGTGCCGGCCCAGGCCAACCTCTCCCAGCAACAATCTGCGGCCATCATCAAGGCCTACGACGGCACCGACCCTGCGGACTTCAAGCAGTTCATCGGCAAGCTCAACGGCAGCGACCTGGCCAAGGCCGACAACCTCGGCGATACGCTGAGCGCCTACCTGGCCAACAAACCCCTGGCCGTCGAACAGCAAAACGAGATCAACCGCCTGCTGGGCCTGTATACCCGCATCAAGTACGGCAAGGCCGCCACCGAAACCCTGCGTGAACTGGTGGCCATCCCCACCTTCAGCGTCGACGGTGTGCCGCAGCACGAGAACCCGCAATTCCTGAAGATCGCCGACAAGATCAAAGCCCTGGCCGAAGGCTTTGGCCTGACGTTCCGCAATGTCGACAACCGGGTCTACGAGATCACCCTCGGCGAAGGCAAGGAAGTGGTCGGCATCCATGCCCACGCCGATGTGGTGCCGGTCAACCCGGACAACTGGAAGCTGGACGATGGCACCCGCCTCGACCCGTTCAAGGTCACCCTGGTAGGTGACCGCATGTACGGCCGTGGCACCGAAGACGACAAGAACGGCATCGTCGTGGCGCTGTATGCACTGAAGGTGGCCAAGGACGAAAACCTGCCCCTGGCCCGGCAGCTGAAACTGCTGGTGGACACCACCGAAGAGACCAGCGGGGATGCCATCCCCTACTACTTCGAGCGCAACCCGACGCCCGACTACAACCTGGCGCTCGATGGCGGCTACCCGGTGGTGATAGCCGAGAAGGGCTACGGCACGGTGATGGCCAGCTTCGACAAACGCGCCGCCAGCGGCCAGGGCGCTGAAATCACCCACCTCACCGGCGGCCTGGCCACCAACCAGATCCCCACCACCTCGGTAGCCACCCTGGCCAGCGACAAGCCGGCTGAACTGGCAGCAAGCCTGAACAAGGCCGGTGCCGAGTACGTGAAGGGCAATGGCGGTGACTTCAAGATCGACGCCAAGGTGGCCGGCAAGGACGTGCTGCTGACCGTCACCGGCGTCTCGGCCCACTCTTCGGAGCCCGAGTCTGGGGTCAACCCGGTGGCGCGCATGCTGGTGTTCATCGATGGCCTGGGCCAACAGGTGCCGCTCAAGCACAACCAGTTCACCGACGCCGCTCGCTATGCCAACGACAACTGGGGCCTGGACTACCTGGGCAAGAAGCTGGGCGTAGGCTTCGAAGATGCGTTCATGGGCCCGCTGACCGCCTCGCTGACCTTCGTCGGCGTGGATGACAAGGGGCTGAAACTGGCGGTGAACCTGCGCATCCCGAAAGGCAAGCCGGTCGCCACGATCAAGCAGGAACTGGTAGCCAGACTGGGCAAATGGACCAGCACCAGCCATGTCCCGGTCGCCTTCGACTACAGCCTCGACGAGCCGATGTTCCGCAACCCGGAAGGCGAATGGGTCAAGGCCCTGCTGGCCGTGGCCAGCGAAAACCTGGGCATGAAACATGAGTTCGGCACCTCGGCGGGTGCCACCTCGGTGCATGACCTGCCCAACGGCGTGCAATTCGGCCTGGCCATGCCTGATGTGAAGTACACCGGGCATAACGACAACGAGTTCAAGACCGTGGAGCAGTTCATGCTGGATCTGCAGGTAGTGAGCGAGATGGTCGCGCGCATCGGGCAGATGCCGAAGCTGTAAGCAAGCGCACTGGGGCCGCAGCGCGGCCCCAGTGTCTGATTACCGAAGGTCGGTGCTCAGGCTCGGTGTACCAAAGCCTTCCAGCGTCGCGTTGGACGCATTCAGGTACTGCGCCCAGAAGTTGTTCAGCGCATCCATGGTCTTGCCGGAACGGTAGGCATGCTTCACCGCGTCGGTGACCAGGCCTGCGCCAGACACATACACCCGTGCACCCTGCAGGTCCGCATACAGCCCCTTGCTTTGCGCAAGCTTGAGCTCGCTGGCGACATCCAGCTGCTTGATCTGATTGGCGGCGTAGAAGCTGGTGTAGTCGGAATGCTCGAGCATGTCCGAAATCAGGTACACCACCCGCTCCTGGACACCCTGCTCCTTGCCCATGTCTTCACCCACGCGGCGCAGCGTGTTCATGATCTCGCTCTTGGGGATGTCCTGGCGGGCTTCACGCAGGCCTTTCACGAACAAGCCGCCAAAGCCTGCCTGAAAGGCTTTTTTCTGGGTCGCCAGGCACTGGTCCAGGCCACGCAGTTTGCGCATGTTCACATCGTCACGCACCTCGCCCTGCAACGGCATGTCCAGCTCGCCGGCATACACCAGGCGCTGATACTCACCCGGCAGGAACGCCGAGAAGGTATACAGCCTGACGCGATCGCCCGGCTGCACGAACCGGTCGATCTGGCCCCAGCTGCTGCGCTGCAGGTCTTCAGGCATCGGGATGGTCTGATCGATGATCACCACCAGCTCGCGGCCGGTCCCTGCTGGCTTGATATCGGCCAGGCCGTTGCGCGTGTAGCAGCTCTGCAGGTCGTTGCGTTCGGCGGCCAGCGCTGCACACGGCAGCGCCAGCGCAAGGATCAGGGCCTTGGCAAGCCTCATGACAGCATGCCCTCCTTGTTCGCCGGGAACAGGCCAAGCGCCTTCAGCGCCTGCTGTTGCTCGCGGATATCACGCAGTTGCGCCTCACTGACATTCAGCGCACGGCTGGCGGCAGCCAGGCTTTCTTCCGGCAGGCCGGTGACATCGTGGAAGTCCGACGCCTTGATAGCGGCCGGCTCGACCACTGCCGCAACTGGGGCAGCTGGGGCAGCTGGGGCAACGGCAGGCCGGGGCTCGACCGGCGCTGCTGCGACGGCGACCGCAGCTGGCGCTGGCGCTGGCGCAACGGCTTCAACGGGCCGAACTGGCTTTTCCGGCTTCTCCGAGATTTTGTCTGCCTTGTGCTCGACGAAACTCAGGAAATTGCGGCGGGCGGTATTTTCCCCGTCCAACGCAGTCAGCACGTTGGCATCGGTGTGATCGCGGCTGGACAACAAGGTCTGCAGGCGACGCAGCTTGTCATCGGCATGGCTGGCGATGGCCGAACGCTGCTGATCCATTGCATCGAGCATCTCTTCGGAGGTGGCGTACTTGTGGGTACGCTGCCAGGCGGTATGCGAGTGCGTACCGGCGAAGAAGTAGCGGCTCGCCAACCACAGGCTGATGCCTTGAATCGCCACGTAGATCAGCGACAGCATCACATAGGTGGTCAGGCTGGCCTTGCGGATCGCCTGCATCTTGTCGTCGATGGTGGCGTTATCCGCTTCATCGTTGATGGCCTGGGACTCTGCCGGCAGGTCGAATGGCGACCCTGCAGTGCTGCTTTGCGAGGACGCTTCGGCACGCATGCCGTTGACCATTTCGGTCTCGATGCTGTCCAGGGTGGCCGAACGGATGACGAAGGCGCCGATGGCCATGGCAACCACGAACACACCACAAGTGATCAACCAGAAGAACTTGCGCGTGACGTTGGCGTTTACATCCTTTACGCGGGCCAGCAGCTGCTCGTAGTCAGGCTTGTCCGAGTCGTCGAACGAGTCTTCCAGGTTGATCGCTTTGTTGGATTTCAGGGAGCGGGAGCGCTTGGAGGGCTCTTCACCTTGCCACCAGTGGCGGGCGCGGGCGACCAGGCTGTTGTGGTGCAACGCGTGCCCGGCGGCTTCGGCAAGAAACGCCGAGGCGACGGCCAGCAGGATCGCCACAAAAGCGGTCAGCCAATGACGGTCGTTGGTGGAGGCATCCATGTTCACCCAGCCGGCGACCACATAGGCGAAGCCCATGGCCTCGACCACCACCAACATCAGTACTACCGCCAATACCCACCACGGGCGCGCAGAACGCCCGGCCTCACCAGCCTTGGACAGGTAATCGAGGTAGGCGCTGTAGGCGTTCGCGTCCTTGGCGTACAGCTTGAATTTTTTGTTGTACACGTTCGCCAGGTTGACTTCGTGGTTGATCCAGCCGTCACCGTCGACCGAAGCTGGCTTGCGCGACAAGCGCGCCACCGTGCCGATCAAGGGGAAGCTGTGCCAGACACGGATCAGAAAGTAGGACACCTCTTCCCAGTAGTTACGCACGATCACCGCCGTGATCAGCAGCGAAAGCAGGCCAGCGGAAAGCAACTGATTAGCGAGAATCAGCGATTTGAGTGCAGCAAGCGAAAAGTCTTCCATTCAGGACGTCCTTGACGGGGATTTATTTTTTGGCCGGGATCGGCTTGTAGGAAGCGACATACGCGTCACTGCCGGCGGCATAGAACAAGGCACCCTCGTTGACTTCGGCGTTGCCTTTGCTGAACACGATATCCATGCAGGAAATCGAGGCCTGGGCATCACTGGCGAAGACCCGGTACAGCACTTCGCTTTCGCCTTCATAGGTGTTGGCCACGGCGTTCATCGTCCGCGTCTTGTGCTGGGTGGGCAGCTTGTAGTCTTCGACCAGCTGAAGGATCGGCTGGCGATCGACCCGGGCGTTCTCGCGCAAGATCGAGACCGGCGACACGGTCACCAGGTGCCCGTTGACCAGGTTGGCCCAGACACGGTTGTTGTAGCCCGGCAGATAGTCCTTGGTGGCGCGCCGCTGCAAGGGCTGGTCATTGGCCATGCTCAGCACTTCACCGGCATTGCGTGGCCGGTCGGCTTCGCAGCTGGACATCGGCATCTGCGCCGCGTAGGCGCTGCTGATCAGCGTGAAACCGCTCTGTTTCGGCTTGATGTTCTGGGCCATGGTCCAGTTGTAGCTGGCAACCGGCGTACCCGCGAAATCGACTTGCGGTCGTGCGCCAGCAACGGCCTTGGCAGTGCTGGTGCTGGTGCTGGTGCTGGTGCTGGTGCTGGTCGCGGCAGGCGTACGCTGCGCCGTGGTGGCTTTGGTCGGCGCAGGCTTGCTGCTCGCTTGCGCCGTGGTGGCCGCCTGACGGGGCTTGGCGGCGGTCGAGGTGCCGTAGTGCAGGTAGCGGGTGTTGCTCGCTTCGGCCTGGGCACGCATTACCAGGGCCTGTTCGTTTGCCAGCTCGACGATTTCCACGCGGCGGTTCTTGCCACGCAGCAGCGGGTCGCTGTTGTCGGCGATCGGGCGCGATGCCCCGGCCCCTTGGTAGTAGATCGCGCCGGCCGGGATGCCGGCCTGCAGCATGACCTTGCCGACCGTCTTGGCGCGGCGCTCGGACAGCTTCTGGTTGAACTCGGCATTACCCACCGCATCGCTGTGGCCAACGATCAGCAGGCGACGTGCTTGCGCCTCCTTGGCGGCAGCCTGCTTGTCGCTGGCCGCAGGCTTGGCATACATCTGCGCCAGCTTGGCCACGGCCCGCTGGCCGCTTGCGGTCAGTTGGTCGGAACCGGTGGCGAACATGCCGGTGTCCTCGATCTGAGTCACCAGGCCTGCCTGTTCAGGCACCGCCGTTACCACGGCGGCCGAGGCGACCGTCAACTGCTCGGTGGTGATCTTCAGGTTTTCTTCCTTGGCGATGCGGTCAAGCTCCTGCAGGCGGGACTGCCACACATAACCGACGACGCAACCCAAGGCGCCGCCAGCTGCGGCGCCGGGCAAGATGCCGTCCTTGCCTTTGAGGGCATAACCGGCAGCCCCCCCGGCCACGGCCCCGACACCACAGAGCACTGGCAGGCCGTAGTCCTTGCCAATGTCTTTTACAGTCTTGGAAATACTCTCCCTCTGTTGGCTGCTGCAACCGGCAGCGATCATGAAGGCGCAGCTTAGCGCTGTAAGGCGAAACATACTTTGCATTGCGGCTCCTTGCCGAACGAGGTCTAGATGATGGCAACTTGACATGCATTGTCACAGATTATTGGGAACATTGCCGCCCCCAGGAAGGTCGCCAGCACACTATATCTGGCCTGCCTCCTGCGCGAAGTACGCAATCGGCTCAACCATGACGTTTTTCAATCGCCTCCATGCCGTTTCCTGCATTGCCGTGCAGAGCGCCGTGCCGGATGCTTTATTTACTTGGAGACAACGCTTTTTCCACCGCAGAGGCCCGTATGAAAAACGTCGAACAAATCCTCAAAACCAAGTCGAAACACCAGACCGTTTACACCATCGGCCCTGACGACTCGGTGCTGGAGGCCCTCAAGCTGCTCGCGGAGAAGAATATCGGCGCACTGCCGGTGGTGGAGAACAACCAGGTGGTGGGCATCGTCAGCGAACGCGATTACGCCCGCAAGCTGGTGCTCAAGGGCCGTTCGTCAGCAGCAACACCGGTGCGCGAGATCATGAGTGCCCCGGTAATCACGGTCGAACCCAAGCACAACCTGGAATACTGCATGAACCAGATGACCAACCTGCATTTGCGTCACCTGCCGGTGGTCAGCAACGGCGAGCTGCTCGGCCTGTTGTCGATCGGCGACCTGGTAAAGGAAACCATTGCCGAGCAGGCCAACCTGATCCTGCAGCTGGAGCAGTACATCCGCGGCGAATGAACCGCGTCAATGGTAGGCGCGCTCCAGTTCGTCCAGTTGATGGTCGAAGCTGCGCAGGCGCGCCGACCAGGTATACACCAGCACTTCAAGGTCGCGATTGAGCACTGCGGTGGTACCGTTGCCGGTACAGGTGGGCTCGCCCAGGTCGAGCTGGTAGCGCTCACGGGCCATGGCCGCCGCCACACTGGATAAGTCCCGCGCGTTGGCCAGCCAATGGTGTTGATGATCGTGGATTTCGCGGTCGAGCGCCCGGCACTGGCGCTTGAGGGCATCCAGGCTCTGCTCCAGGGGCGTGCCCTTGAGCTCGCCCATGACCTCTTCGAACGTACGCCCGGAATGCCAGTAGCTACCCCAGAAATAGCGGTCGAACACCGTTTCGACCCGGCGCAGGGCCACCTTGGTGTTCCAGATGGTCAGCAACGTTCGCCCCTGAATCACTTCGCGCTTGTTCAGGTGCAAGTGCTGCCAGGCGATCCAGGTCAGCGCCACCAGCGCAACCGCCACGGTGACCGCGGCGGCGGCGTAGAGAAACTGCACCGCCTGGTTCATCTGTTGCGTCTGCCTGATGCCATAGAAGTAACTGGCCGTCAGCGTGCCCAGGATCGTCACGGAGCACCAGAAGCCTGGTGCGTAGGGATCTTTCATCGCGCTATCCCCTTATTGTTTTCCTGAGCATAGCAACGGCCAATCACTCGTCAGGTGCCGCTCGGCGCTTTATTTTCGGGGGCGACGTAACGCTTCGTTGAGTTGGTCAAAGGGCACCGCCCAATCGGCATCTTCATTGATGCTGTCCTTCAGGAAATTGCGCTGGGCGTCGGTCCAGAACGGGGCATCCACCAGCTTGATCTCGTTTTGCAGCGGTGAATGGCTGGTGATGAATTGATCGATACTCAAGGCATCTTCAGGCAAGCCCAGCTGTTTGAAAAGGTCTGCAAATGGGTGGGTAGGTGCTTCCATGGTTCCTCCTGAAAGCCGGCCAGGCCGTCCACGACGCCCGCCCGGCATTGGTTTGAGAACATCAGCACAGCTCACGCACTTCGGCGTGCGGTACCAGCTTCATGAACTGCTCCATGCTCATGTGGATCAGGTGATCGTGGTCACCTGCCTCCAGGTAGACATCACCTTGGCGGGTAAGGGTCGGGTCGAGCATCATTTTTATCGCGTAGGCATCGCCAAGCGCCGGTACCGCGCCCCGTTCGCAATCACCGAACAGGCTCGGCAAGCCGCTTTCGCGGGTCAGTTGCCAGGCGCCGGACATGCGTACCTTGCTCATGTCCAGGTGCCGGTTGGCCGGTAGCACGGCCATGATGTAGTTGCCATGCCGGTCATCGAGCATCACCGACTTGGCGACCCGCTCGGCGGGTACGCCGGCCGTGCGGGCCGATTCCAGGCTGGTGGCCGAATGTGGATGGGGAATGATGTCGTAGTCGCAGTTGGCCTTGTCCAGGCGAGCCTGCAGCGTCTTTGCCATGCGCATGATGCACCTCCGCAGTTACCCCCAATCTTCAATTTTAGGCCTTGGGCCGCCAGCCATGACTAAACTTGTGTAATAGAGGCGAACGAGGTGACGACAGGTGGCCGCTCGCTGGTGGCGCTGGCTGTTGCTGTTGATGCTGCTCGGGTTGACGCCGAGCGGCCAGGCCGCGCCCGGAGCGGTCTGGGTGTTGAGCATCGACGATGCCATCGGCCCGGCCAGTGCAGACTACCTGGTGCGCAGCCTGGACCAGGCCCAGGCGCAGGGCGCGCAACTGGTGGTCATTCGCATGGATACGCCCGGCGGCCTGGACAGCGCCATGCGCCAGATGATCAAGGCAATACTCGCCAGCCCCGTGCCAGTTGCAAGCTTCGTCGCCCCCAGCGGGGCGCGGGCTGCCAGTGCTGGCACCTATATCCTCTATGCCAGCCATGTTGCAGCCATGGCCCCAGGGACCAACCTGGGGGCTGCCACACCGGTGCAGATCGGCGGCGCCCCCAAGGACGACAAGGCCAGGCCCGGTGACGATGAGCAAACCCTCGCCCGCAAACAGGTCAATGACGCCGCCGCCTACATACGGGGCCTGGCGCAGATGCGCGGGCGCAATGCCGATTGGGCGGAGAAGGCGGTGCGTGAAGCGGTCAGCCTGTCAGCCAGCGAGGCCATGCAGCTGAAGGTGATCGACTGGGTGGCGAACGACCTGCCAGACCTGCTGCGCCAGCTCGATGGCAAGACGCTGGAGGTTGCCGGCCAACCACGGCAACTGCACACCCGCGATGCCAGCCTGGTCGAGCACCTGCCGGACTGGCGCACGCGCTTGCTGGCGGTGATCACCAACCCCAGCGTGGCGCTGATGCTGATCATGGTCGGCGTGTACGGCCTGCTGTTCGAGTTCATGAGCCCTGGCTCCGCCGTTGGCGGCGTGATCGGCGGCATCTGCCTGCTGTTGGCGCTGTATGCCCTGCAGTTGCTGCCGGTGAGCTACGCCGGGGTCGCGCTGATTTTGCTTGGGCTGGCCTTCATGATCGCCGAAGCGTTCTTGCCCAGCTTCGGCGTGGTCGGTTTTGGCGGCATCGTTGCGTTCGTGGTCGGTGCGGTCATCTTGATGGATACCGATGCCCCCGGCTTTGGCATCCCCTTGGCGTTCATCGCCAGCCTGGCGCTGCTTTCGGCGCTGTTCATCGGTGGCGTGCTGGGCATGGCGCTGAAAACGCGCAAACGCGCCTTGGTCAGCGGTGATGCCGGGCTGGTCGGCAGCCTGGTCACCGTCACCCAGGTGCTGGCAGACAACCCGTACTGCGGCTCGGTACAGGCGCAGGGCGAACAGTGGCAGGTACAGTGCGCGACGCCACTGCAACCTGGCCAACACGTGCGCGTCATGGCGCGTCGCGGCGTGATGCTGGAGGTAAGCGCCGCTGCACCTTCGGCGCAAGGAGAATGACGATGTTCATGCAATTGGGTTTCGGCGCCCTGCTGATGCTGCTGGGCGTGCTGTTGCTGTCGGCGTTCCGTATCTTGCGAGAGTACGAGCGCGGCGTGGTGTTCCAGCTGGGGCGCTTCTGGCAGGTCAAAGGGCCGGGGCTGATCTTGCTGATCCCGGTCATCCAGCAGATGGTCCGGGTAGACCTGCGCACGGTCGTGCTGGATGTGCCGCCGCAGGATGTGATCACCCGCGACAACGTCTCGGTAAAGGTCAATGCGGTGCTGTACTTCCGCGTGCTCGACCCGCAAAAAGCCATCATTCAGGTCGAGGACTTTCTCGTCGCCACCAGCCAACTGGCCCAGACCACCCTGCGCGCAGTGCTCGGCAAGCACGAACTGGACGAGCTGCTGGCCGAACGCGAGCAGCTCAACGCCGACATACGCCAAGTGCTGGATGCGCAAACCGATGCCTGGGGCATCAAAGTGGCCAATGTCGAGATCAAGCACGTCGACCTCAATGAATCGATGGTGCGTGCCATCGCACGCCAAGCCGAGGCCGAACGTGAACGGCGGGCCAAGGTGATCCATGCCGAAGGGGAATTGCAGGCGTCCGAGAAACTGATGCAGGCGGCGCAGATGCTCAGCAAGGAGCCGGGGGCCATGCAATTGCGCTATATGCAGACGCTGGGGGCGATAGCCGGGGACAAGAGCTCGACCATCGTGTTTCCGCTGCCGTTGGATTTGCTCAAGGGGTTTGTGGAAAAACCGAAATAGCGGCGGTGCGGCGATCCGACTTGCCCCGCGAACACCGGCGAAGCCGGTGCCATCACTCGCGGGCTTTTTTCAGATAGGCGCGCGGCGCAGGGTCGCCAGGAAGGTCGCCGCGCCGAGGAACAACCCGGCAAAGGTACGGTTCAGCCGCTTCTGCTGCTTGGGCGTACGCAGCAGGCGCAGCACGCGCGAAGCCAGGCCGGTGTAACCCGCCATCACCAGCATGTCGACGGTGATCATGGTCACGGTGATTGCCACGTACTGCGGCAGCAGCGCTTCATGGGGATTGATGAACTGCGGCAGCACCGCCAGCATGAACACCAAGGCCTTGGGGTTGCTGACGTTGACCAGAAAACCACGGAACACCAGGCTCAGCGGTTTGCCGATGGGGCGTACGGCAGGCTCGTCACTCATGTCCATCGGCAACGCACGCCATTGCTTGTAGGCGAGGTACACCAGGTAGGCGACGCCAAACCACTTGATGATCGTGAAGGCAGTGGCGGACGCAGCAAGGATGGCGCCGACGCCGGCGGCAATGATGGCGATCTGCACAATCAGGCCAATCTGCAGGCCCAGGGCGTTCCAGTAACCGCGCCAGAAACCGTACTGCAGGCCGCTGGACATCGAGGCAATCGCCCCGGCCCCCGGTGAAAGGCTGATCACCCAACACGCAGCAAAGAAGCCCAACCACACTTCCATCGACATCACACACCTCGCTCGAACATATGTTGCAAAACGTTAAGCTAAGGTGTTGGTGAAAAAATAACCAGCGATTTTTTGAGTGTGTGCGGGGGTTGTAGCGGCCTCTTTGCTGGCCAATGTCAGGGGGTCAGTCAGACTCGCTCGACAAGTCCCTGTTCAGGCCCTGCACTTCAGCCCCCCGCCAGCGCCGCACCGACTTCTGGAAGAACTGGCTGTTGGGCACTTGCACCAGCGCCCCGCCCGCCTCGGGCAATTCCATCAGCGTGGTGAACAGCAGGTTGATGGCTATGACCCGGCCTTTGACCCCAGGCTTGTCCAGGGTATCGACCAACTCCACCACATCGCCGATGCGAAACGGCCCGACGGTGAAGATCAACACTGCGCACAGCAGGTTGGAAAGCACGCTCCACATGGCGAAGAAGGCCACCGCGGCCACCGCGACGAAACCGGACAGCGCCGTCCACAGCACCGTCGCAGAAACCCCCATGCGCTCCAGCACGAACAGCAGTGCGCTGCCCATGATCAACCAGCGCAGGCTGCCACGCACCGGCACCAGCAACTCCGGCGGCAATGGATAACGCTGGCCCAGACGGCTGAGGCCACGGGCGATGACGCGCTGCAGCACGAAGGCGGCGGCCAGGATCAGCAGAATCTGCAACCCCAGCCAGAAGGTATCCATCCATTGCCCCGGCAGCAGCGAGCGCAACTCCTCCATCAGGACAGCGCCTCGAGCTCGGCCTGCATGCTTTCGAGGGTTTCCAAGGCTTCCATCCAGCCCTCTTCCAGCTCGCCTTCACGCTGCTTGAGCTTGCTCTGGCGGGCCAGCAGGTCACGCAGTTCATCCTTGCGCGCCGCCTCGTAGACGCCACTGTCACCCAGCGCGGTCTCGATCTCGGCCAGCTGGCCGTGCACTTGGTTGAGCTCGGCCTCCAGCTTGTCGGCCGCTTTCTTGTGCGGTGCCAACTGCTGACGCAAGGCCGCTGCCGCCTGGCGCTGGGCCTTCTTGTCAGTCTTGTCCGGGTTGGCTGGGGCGTTGCTGGCCGGCGCACTGCGCTGACGGTAGTCGAGCAGCCAGCGGCTGTAGTCTTCCAGGTCGCCATCGAAGGTACCGACCTTGCCGTCGGCCACCAGCAGGAAGTCGTCGGTGGTGCTCTTGAGCAGGTGACGGTCGTGGGAAACCACCACCACGGCACCGGCGAACTCCTGCAGGGCCATGGTCAGGGCCAGGCGCATTTCCAGGTCGAGGTGGTTGGTCGGTTCGTCCAGCAGCAACAGGTTCGGCCGCTCCCAGGCGATCAGCGCCAGGGCCAGCCGGGCCTTCTCGCCGCCGGAGAAATTCACCACCGGTTCGTCGACACGGTTGCCATGAAAATCGAAGCCGCCGAGGAAGTCGCGCAACGTCTGCTCGCGCTCTGTGGGGGCAATGCGCTGCAGGTGAAGCAGCGGGCTGGCCTTGTCGTCCAGGGAGTCGAGCTGGTGCTGGGCAAAATAACCCACGGCCAGGTTCTCGCCACGGACCAGGCGCCCCGACAGCGGTGCCAGCTCGCCAGCGAGGTTCTTGATCAGGGTCGACTTGCCCGCACCATTGGGGCCGAGCAGGCCGATGCGCGCACCCGGCACCAGCTGCAGCTTGACCTTCTCCAGGATGGCTTTGTCGCCATAGCCCAGACAGCCCTCGGACATGTCCAGCAGCGGGCTGGAAATTTTCTGCGATTCGCGGAAGACGAAATCGAACGGCGAATCGACATGCGCCGCCGACAGTTCTTCCATACGTTCCAGGGCCTTGATTCGGCTCTGTGCCTGGCGGGCCTTGGTGGCTTGCGCCTTGAAGCGGGCGATGTACTTTTCCATGTGCGCGCGCTGGGCCTGCTGCTTCTCGTAGGCTTGCTGCTGTTGCGCCAGGCGCTCGGCACGGGTGCGCTCGAACGCGCTGTAACCGCCCTTGTACAGGTTGAGCTTGCGCTGCTCGACGTGCAGCACGTGGTCGACCACAGCATCGAGGAAATCGCGGTCGTGGGAAATCAGCAGCAAGGTGCCGGGGTAACCCTTGAGCCAGTCTTCCAGCCAGAGGATCGCATCCAGGTCCAGGTGGTTGGTGGGCTCATCGAGCAGCAGCAGGTCGGACGGGCACATCAGCGCCTGCGCCAGGCTCAGACGCATCCGCCAGCCACCGGAGAAGTCACCGACACGGCGGTCCATCTGCTCGTTGGTGAAACCCAGGCCTGCCAGCAGCTTGCGCGCGCGGGCATCGGCGGTATAGCCGTCGGCACTTTCCAGCTCACTGTGCAGGCGGGCCAGGGCGGTGCCGTCATGCGCCGTTTCGGCTACGGCAAGCTCGGCCTGCACCTTGCGCAGGCGCACGTCGCCATCGAGCACATAGTCCACGGCCAAGCGGTCGAGGGTGTCGACCTCCTGGCGCATGTGGGCTATGCGCCAGTCGCCGGGCAGCTGGCAGTCGCCGGAATCGGGCGAAAGCTCACCGCGCAGCAAGGCGAACAGGCTGGATTTTCCGGCGCCGTTGGCGCCGATCAAACCGGCCTTGTGGCCGGCGTGCAAGGTCATCTCGGCGCCTTCTAGCAAGCGCTGCGGACCACGCTGTAAAGTGAGGTTGGATAGTCTGATCATGATGGTCGCGGAGTCTACCAGCTTCCTCGGCCCGTAGCGTGAGTGGAATCATGTGCACCGACCTGTGGAATCACGCCTTGGCCTTGTATGCCAGGCCCGGCGTGGAAGAGGCCTGCCTTGGCGTGCAAGCGCTGGGCGGCGACGTTTGCCTGTTGCTCTGTGCGACCTGGCTGCAAGCACGCGGCGTGGCCGTGACTGAGCAGCGCGCGCAAGCCCTGGTTGATATCGCCGAACCTTGGCAGCGTGAGGTGGTGGCCCCGTTACGTGGCCTGCGTCAACAATGGCGCACGGCAGCGCGCAACGATGCGCTGTTGGCGGCATTGCGTGAGCAGGTAAAGGGGCTGGAATTGCAGGCCGAGAAGACCTTGCTGGCACGCTTGCAGGCGCTTTCGCAACAGTGGCCCGCAGACTCTCACGAGCCCACGGACGACTGGCTGGCCCGGCTAGCGCCGGACCAGGCCCGAGAACACCGCGCGCTGCATCAATTGCGCGTCGCGGCGGCAGCGCTTCAGGAGGCCGAAGACGGCGCCTGAGCCGGGGTGCTGGCAGGTGCCGAAGCGGCCGGGGCCGGGGCGGCCGAATTGGTCGCGGCAGCAGGCGTGCTGGTGGCAGCCGTGGCCGGCTTGGTTTCGGCTGGCTTGGCGGCCGCTGGCTTGGCTGCAGCTGGCTTGGCGGCTGCTCTCACCGCCGGTTTTGCAGCGGGTTTGGCGGCTGGTTTGGCGGCGGCACGCGCGGGTGCCTTGGCGGCAACGGCCGGTTTCGCTGCAGGCTTGGCCGCTGCTGTTTTAGCCGGGGCTTTGGCAGCGGCGGGTTTGGCTGCAGGCTTGGCGGGTGCCTTGGCAGCAGCTGGCTTAGCTGCGGGTTTGGCAGCAGCAGCCTTGGCCGGGGCTTTGGCAGCAGCTGGCTTGGCTGCGGGTTTGGCAGCAGCAGCCTTGGCCGGAGCTTTGCCAGCGGCTGGTTTGGCGGCTGGCTTGGCCGCAGGCTTGGCGGCGGCGGTTTTGGCTGGCGCCTTGGCGGCAGCGGGTTTAGCGGCAGCTTTGGCTGGCGCCTTGGCAGTGGCGGCTTTGGCGGCTGGCTTGGCGGCGGTGCGAGCGGCTGGCTTGGTAGCGGCGGCTTTCGCCGGTGCTTTGGCAGCGGCCGGTTTTGCAGCCTTGGCGGCTACGGCGCGCTGGTCCAGTGCTTTGCTGGCGGCTTCACGCACCTTGCCCACACCCTGGGCCAGCTTCAGGCTGTCCTGGGCATCACGTTTGAGTTGCTGGATATAGGTGCGGGTCTGGGTCTGGCGGTCCTTGAGCGAGTCGAGCAACCCTTCAAGTTCACCAATGGCTTTCTGGGCCTTGGACTGCGCCTTGGCTTTACCTGCCTTGGCCGCGTCCTGCATTTTCAGGCGACCATTGTGCAGTTTCTCTTGTGCCTTGCCCCGTTGCTTTTCCAACTTGGCCAGCAGTTTTTCCGCATCAGCCAGCGCTTGCGAGCAGGCATCTTCCAAATGTTCGAGCAGGCTGCCCGAAAGTTGCTGGAGCAGGTGCAACGGCGTACTTACTGGCTTCTTTTTGGCCGACATGGTTTACCTCCTGGCTGACGAGATTGCGGCTCATACTATGCTTCTGCTGCTACCGCCGCTAGGGCATGTTGACAGTAATATTTACGCCGCGTTGCATGCCTGGGCAAAGTTGTTATCTTGCAGCTCCGTGAAAGTGTAGTTGCTGAATTAAGCGTTGCTCATATTTGGCTGATACTGGCCCACCCCGATGTTGGCTGTAACGGCCCGCTCATTGCGCAGGAACTGCCCATGCCTCGTTTTCTTGTTTTAGGTTTGTGCCTGGTGGCGCCCTTTGCCCTGGCCAATGCGGACGACCACGACCTGGCTTACAGCCTGGGCGCCAGCCTGGGCGAGCGCTTGCGCACCGAGATGCCTGGCTTGCAACTGGACGCCTTGGTCGAAGGCCTGCGCCAGTCCTATCAAGGGCAGCCGCTGAAGCTCGACAAGGCACGCATGCAGGCCGTACTGCAGCAGCATGAGGCGCAGGCAGACAGCACGGCGGAGCAGGCCGAGGCAGACAAGCTCAAGGCGGTGGAAACACGCTTCATGGCCAACGAGCGGGCACGGGCCGGTGTGCATGAGCTACCCGAAGGCGTGCTCTACAGCGAACTGCAAAGTGGCGCCGGGGCACAGCCCAAAGCGGGGGGCAAGGTACAGGTTCGTTACGTAGGCAGGTTGCCGGACGGCTCGGTGTTCGATCAGAACCAACAGCCGCAGTGGTTCAGCCTGGGCTCGGTGATCGAGGGGTGGCAGGTGGCCTTGCCTCGGATGCATGCAGGCGCCAAATGGCGCCTGGTGATTCCGTCGGCACAAGCCTACGGCGCAGAGGGCGCGGGTGACCTGATCGCACCCTATACGCCTTTGGTATTCGAGATCGAACTGCTGGCAGTTGGCGACTGACGCCAAGCCTCAGGCTTCGACTGCGCCCTCTTCCTTGTGCGCGTTGTGCAGCACCTCGATCAGGCAATCTTCCAGCTCGAAGCGCTCGTGCAGCAGGCCACCCAGCTTGGCCAGTTTTTCGGCGAAGCGCTCAGGGTCCTTGCACTCGCCCTTCTCGCAATGGTCATTGAATGCCAGGGCGATCTGGGTACTGTCATCGATACGTGGGTTGATCTGTGTGGCCAGTTCAAGGCCACGCGTATCACCGAAGGCCTTGGCTTCGCTGACCAACTGTTCGCTGACCTCGAAGTGCCAGGCCGACACGTAGTCGACCAGGACCGCACAGAAATCGCGGTTCTTGTCCTTGTCGGCGAAGGCCGGCTTGGCGTCGCGCAACGCGCGGAAAGCCTGCACCAGCTCCTGGCGCTCCAAAAGCCAACGGTCGATCAGCTTATGAACCCCGCCCCAGCGTTCCTGGGCGTTCTGACAACTATCGAGCATGGCGATCTCTTCCCTTCTGGGTAGATGCCGCTGCACCTCGCACCACGACCGCGCAGCACAAAGGTGACATCAGCAGGACGGCATCGAGCAGTTGTATTTTCGGTATGCGTGCTGGGAGATTATTCCCGCGCGTGCTGACCATCAAGGTACTCAGCAGACAAAGTTCATACAAGTGTTTAATACCCCCTGGCAACGCCATTGGTCGCGATGGCGCCCCAGGCGTGCGCCAGGTCAAGTACCGGCCAGGGTGCGGAAACGATACGCCAGCAGGTGGCTCAAGGGCAGCGCAGCCAGCAACAGGAACGCCAACAGGCTCCATTCAGGCAGCGTCAGGTCGAAAAAACTCCAGGTCAGCGAGTGGCAATCCGGCCCACCCAGCAGTAACTGCCGGGCAGCCTCGCGCCAGGATTGCTCGAACACCCGCCAGATCGGCGCCGGGCATACATGGACCGCCCCACTCGCCCCTTGCAGCCAGACATGCCGGGCGGCCAGCAGCGCCCCCGTCAGCGAGCAGGCCAGCAGCGCCCGCGTGTAACCGCGGCTGGTCGAAGGCGCCTGTACCACTGCGCCCAGGCAAAGCATCGCGTACAGGCCCAACAGCAGGCGCTGGGTGAAGCACAACGGGCACGGTATCAGCCCCAGCGTATATTCCAGGTAATAGGACCCGACCAGCACCGCCAACGAGGCCAGGCAGGCAGGGACAAAGAAAGTGCGTAAACGGGCCGGCAGCATGGGCAATGGTGGTCCCGGGGAATGAAGTGGCTTGAAACGGTAGAGGAAACAACCGCTTTGTTTCAAGGCACTACAGGGACGACAAGTCGCTGAATAGCAAAGGAAGTTTCCATTCTGTAAGTAGGAAACGTCTTAAGAAGTGGATTGCAGATCTAACTTACATTGCCAGACAAGTTACCCAGCCCCTGAATCCGCACTTCGGCGCGGGCTCAGGGGTGGCTCAGGCAAAGGTTCAGGCGCGTACGGCTTCTGGCAACGGCAGCGCCAACAGACGCTCATCCAGCAAACCAAGGCCTTCCTGGAACAGTTGGTTGCTGCGCTCGGTCTCGCCAAGGCCGGCGAGCAGGCGGGCCAGCTCGGCGCAGGTTTCCGGGTTGCGTTGCATCCGCAAGCTGCTTTCCAGATAGTCACGCGCCTTGCCCCACAGGCGGTTCTGCAAGCTCAGGCGGCCGAGGGTCAGCAACAGGCTCGGGTCTTGAGGGTTGGCTTTAAGCCAGCCTTCGGCAGCCTGTAGCTGACGTGCCGGGTCATCACCGCGCACCAGGCCATACAAACGGGCCAGGTGGCTTTCGTATTCGCGCTTGAGGGCGGTGCGCAACACCTGCTCCGCCTCGCCCTGGGCGCCCACCTGCCGCAGTTGCTCGGCATAGGCCAGCACCAGTTGCGGTTCCTGGCGCTGGGCGGCGGTAAGCTGTTGCCAGGCGCGCTCCAAGGCCTGACGCGCACTTTGCGCATCTTCGCCCCGGGTCGTCGCCAGGCTCAGGTTCTGGCCCCAGGCGCGTTTTTCCAGTTCGGCGAGCTCATCGGCCGGCAGCACCTTGCCCTTGCGCAGCTCAGGCAGCAGACGAATCAGCGCCGACCAGTCGCCGCGCCCCAGGTGCAGGCGCTGCAGCAGGCGCAGTACCTGGCCGTTGTGCGGGTGTCGCTCGTGCATGACCAGCAGGGTTTCCAGGGCGCCGTCGGTATCACCGCGGTCCATCTGCAACTGGGCATGGGTCAGGGCAATGGCAAGCTCGGCCTGCGGCTGACGCTCCAGAGCACGCTCGAGCAACTGGTCGCTGTCTGCCGTGCGGCCTTGCTCGTTGGCCGCGCGGGCGGCACCGAGGTAGTACAGCAAGGGTTGGCGCTCGGCTTCGGCGGCGCGGTGCAGATGGCGTTGGGCGCTGGCCCAGCGGCCCTCGGCGAGGTCCAACTGGCCTTGCTCGATGGCCACCCGGATGCGACGGCTGCGGTTGCGTCGCGACCACGGGTTGACCACACCACTGGAGGTCAGCACCAGGCCGACCAGGTAGCGCAGCAACCAGAGCACGGCGATTACGGCGATCAGCCCGGCCAACGCCGCCCACAGTCCCGACTGGTAACGGAAGCTGCCATAGGAGATCAACACATAGCCACTGTGCTTGGCCACCGCGATACCCAGCGCGGCGGCGATCACGATCGCCAGCACGGCCAGCAGGTAGACCCGCTTCATGGTTTGCCCCCTTCACCCTCGGCCGGCAGGTGACGGCGCTGGATGTAGGCCTGCACCGAGGCCAGGCTCTCGCTCAGGTCAGGGGTGACGACAGACACCGGCTGCTCGGCCAGGGCGTTGAGGCTGTCGAGCATGGCCTTGCTCTGCGGGTTGTCGGCGTTGAAGTTGGCCAACAGCACAGAGCGCGCATCATCCAGCGCCTGGGTGTAGACCTTGGCCTCGCCGTTGAGCGCCGCCCACTGGGCCTGCTCGATGGTCAGGCTGAGGGCCAGGCGCAACTGGTTGAGCGACTGCCCGGCCAGCAGCGGCCGCACGTTGTCATCGGCATTGAAGTCGATCTGGAAGTACTTGGAGATTTCCGCCCACCACTGCGACCAGCGACTGGCGCCATCGCCGTCGGCAGTCAGCGCGCCGAGGGCATCGGCGTTGCTGTCGAACTCGGGCGACTGGGCGCTGAGTTGCTGCACCAGTTCACGTTGCGCGGCCAGCTTGAGGTACAGGCCGGTGCGGTCGGGTTGCTGGGTGCTGTTGAGCGTTGCCAGGCTGCGTGCCAATTGCTCGCGGGCGGCGAAGGCGCCTGGGTCGCTCTGCTCGCGCAGGATTTCGTCGGCGCCTTCGACCAGCGCCTTGGCACTGGTGATGTCTTGCAGGGCCGAGAGGCGCAGGGTGGCCAGGCGCAGCAAGTGCTCGGCCTCTGCCAGGCGCCATTCCTTGCGGCTTTCGCCAAGCACGGTTTCCAGGCGCTGGCTGAGGCGCTGCTGGTCGCCTTGCAGCTGCGAGACCAGCCGGCGGCGGTCTTCCAGCTCGCTGGCGGCCGGCAGGCTGGCCAACTGTGCACTGATCTGCTGCTCACGCTGCTGCAGCGCTTCGGCGCGCTGGTTCAGCGCTTCAAGGTGCTGCCCTTGGTTTAACTCGTTGCCTTGCAGTTGACGCACCTGCCAGACACCCCAGCCACCTATTGCGACCCCGGCCGCTCCCAGCAGCAGGGCCAGTGCTGCCAGACCACTGCCGGAGCGCTTGGCAGGTGGGGCGGTGACGGGGTCCGCCGGCGTCTGGGCCGACGGCTGATCATTATTGGACAAGACAGTTTCGCTCACGTATCCATCCTTTGCATGGGGGCGCTTGGCGTTCAGCTTAGCGCCTTAAGAGGCAGGTGCAGCGCGGCGCTGCACAGCTGCCAGCAAGGCCGTGGCACTGGCGCCACGGCAATCCACAACCTGTTGGGCCCCGGCGGCCCTGGCCTGCTCGGCAACCCGCGGGCTCGGCACGAACAGCGGCAGACGCGCTACCTGCGGCCAATCGGCGCCGGCCATCTGCTGCAAGTGTTCAAAGCCCTGCCCACTGCTGACCACCAGGCCATTGAGGCGTTCCGCTTCGATGCGACGCATCAAGGCGCCCGCCGGGTATTCCGGCAGGCTGCGACGATACAGTTCCAGATAATCGACACTAGCACCTTGCTCTGCAAGACGCTCTGCCAGCAGTTCGCGACCTCCGACGCCGCGGACGATCAAGACACGCGGCGCAGGCACGCCGATAGCCTCGCGCAGGGCCGCCAGCGCGAGCAAGGCTTCACTGTCGTCACCTTGCGCTGGGCAGGCCACCTCAAGGCCCGCGCCCTGCAGCACCGCTGCGGTCGCCTCGCCCACCGTGAACCAGCCTTGAGCCGGTGGCTGTAGCCCGGCCTGGTCCAGCCGTTCGAGCAGCAACCTGGCTGCCGGCTTGCTGACCACGATGATTGCCTGAAAGCCCTGCAGCCCAGCCAGCAACTGGCGTTGCCGCTCGTCCACGGCGACAGCGTCTATCGCCAGCAGCGGCAGACAACTGCTAGCCACCCCCGCCGCCGCCAGCCGTCGCGCCAGTGCTGTGCAGTCATCGGCGGGCCGGGTCAGCAACAGGCGCCAATCACTCACGGGTGCCCGGCCTCGCCATAGACTTCCTTGAGGATGGCTTCGGCGCCCTGGCCCAGCAGGTCTTCAGCAACCTGCACGCCCAACGCCTCAGCCGCTGCGCGCGGCGCCCGGGCGTCGGCCACCAGCAAGGTGCCACCGCTGGGCTGGCCGACCAGGCCACGCAGCCACAGCTGGTCGCCTTCAAGTACCGCGTAGCAGGCGATCGGCACCTGGCAGCCGCCATTGAGGTGTTTGTTCAATGCCCGTTCGGCCACCACCCGGTCGGCGGTGTCGAGATGGTGCAGTGGCGCCAGCAGCGCATGGATTTCGCTGTCAGCGCTGCGGCATTCGATGCCCACCGCGCCTTGGCCGCCCGCTGGCAGGCTGTCGTCGACGCTGATGCTGGAGGTGATGCGGTCTTCGAAACCGAGGCGGATCAAGCCGGCCGCAGCGAGGATGATCGCGTCATATTCGCCGGCATCGAGCTTGGCCAGGCGGGTATTGACGTTGCCCCGCAGGAAGCGGATTTCGAGGTCCGGGCGGCGCGCCAGCAACTGGGCCTGACGGCGCAGGCTGGAGGTACCGACGATGCTGCCGGCGGGCAAGGCTTCAAGGCTTTCGAAACGGTTGGAAACGAACGCATCGCGCGGGTCTTCGCGCTCGCAGATGCAATACAGGCCCAGGCCTTCGGGGAAGTCCATGGGCACATCCTTCATCGAATGCACGGCGATGTCGGCTTCGTTGTCCAGCAGGGCGGTTTCAAGCTCTTTGACGAACAGGCCCTTGCCGCCGATTTTCGCCAGCGGCGCGTCGAGCAGCTTGTCACCGCGGCTGACCATGGGCACCAGGGTCACGATCAGCCCAGGGTGAGCCTGCTCGAGGCGGGCTTTGACGTATTCGGCCTGCCACAGGGCCAAGGCACTTTTACGGGTGGCAATGCGGATTTCGCGAGTGGACATGGAACGCCCCGATGCAGAGAAATACCGCCGATGATAACAGCTCCGATGGCATCGCTAGCAGATACGGGTCAAAGGCGGTGCGGTGGGGGTGGCTGTTGTGTTTGTGCCCACGGATGTCTGTTTGTAGGAGCGGCCTTGCGTCGCGAAAGGGCCGCGAAGCGGCCCCGGCAATCTGGGCGGCGAAGCTGAAAACCTGGGGCTGCTGCGCAACCCTTTCGCGACGCAAGGCCGCTCCTACAACACGCAGCGCACGGCGGGTCAGAGCGTCTGCATCATCTTGCGCACGCCAGCCACGTGGCGCCGGCTGACGGTCAGCGCATCACCGTCAAGGCCCTTGAGAAACAGCTGAAAATGCCCCAGCGGCGTGCGCTGCAGGCGTTCGATACGTTCGCGGGCCACCAGCGCGTTGCGATGGATGCGCACAAAGCGATCGCCAAATTCATCTTCCAGGGCCTTGAGCGGCTCATCGAGCAGCACTTCCCCGGTCTCGTGGCGCAAGGTCACGTATTTGTGGTCAGCAATGAAATAGATGACCTGGGGCAACGGAATCAGCTCGATGCCTTTTCGCGTTCGCGCGCTGATATGGCTGCGCGGGCCTCCGCCTTCATTGGCAGGCCGGGTAAGCGCCGCCAACTGGGCGCGGTTGGGCTTCTCGGCCTTGCGCAAGGCATCACGCAGCGCCTGGGGCTGGAAGGGTTTGGTCACATGGCTGAGGGTGCTGTCCTTGAAAGCCTCGGTGCCGTATTCGTCGTCGCCGGTGCAAAACACCACCGACGGCGGCGCCTCGCGTTCGCACAGGCGAGCGGCAACCTGCAGGCCATCCAGGCCGGGCATGCCGATGTCGAGCAGGACGACATCAGGCTTGAGGCTTTCAATCAGCGCCAGGGCTTCCTCGCCGTTGGTGGCGCTAGGCTCCAGCACGGTGTAACCCTCCAGTTCGCCGAGCAGCCTACTGAGGCGTTCACGGCCTTGGGGTTCGTCATCAACGATCAGGACATTCATAATTGCGCTGGATTCCTGAATGAGTCTCGCACAGGTATAGCGTAGACAGATGTGGTTCGAGCGACACTGCGGTCACGCTCTAGACCGGTGCGATGGCCAAAGATTCACTCGGCCGGCAGATTCACTGCCAGTCCTCTGTCCAACTGTAGACGGTCCATGGAACACTGCCGTTCAATCCTGCAAATCCTTGTGTGCGTGTCTGCCTGCCGTTTTCGGGTCATTTCTCTCGACCGGCGCCCTGCGGCAGCAAGCCCAACCCTGCTATCATCGTTGCCACTTTTTCGTTCACGCCTGCAATGAGTGAATCCATGAGCACCGACAAGACCAATCAGTCCTGGGGCGGCCGCTTCAGTGAGCCCGTCGACGCCTTCGTCGCCCGTTTCACCGCTTCGGTCGATTTCGACAAGCGCCTGTACCGCCACGACATCATGGGTTCGATCGCCCACGCCACCATGTTGGCGCAGGTCGGCGTGCTCAGCGATGCCGAGCGCGACACCATCATCGATGGCCTGAAGACCATCCAGGGCGAAATCGAGGCCGGCAACTTCGACTGGCGCGTCGAGCTTGAAGACGTGCACATGAACATCGAGGCACGCCTGACCGATCGCATCGGCATCACCGGTAAAAAACTGCACACCGGCCGTAGCCGAAACGACCAGGTGGCCACCGACATCCGCCTGTGGCTGCGCGACGAGATCGACCTGATCCTGGCCGAAATCACCCGCTTGCAAAAGGGCCTGCTGGAGCAGGCCGAGCGTGAAGCCGACACCATCATGCCCGGCTTCACCCACCTGCAGACGGCCCAGCCGGTCACCTTCGGCCACCACCTGCTGGCCTGGTTCGAAATGCTCAGCCGCGACTACGAGCGCCTGGTCGACTGCCGCAAGCGCACCAACCGCATGCCCCTGGGCAGCGCCGCGCTGGCAGGCACCACCTACCCGATCGACCGCGAGCTCACCTGCAAGCTGCTGGGCTTCGAGGACGTGTCTGGCAACTCGCTGGACGGCGTTTCCGACCGCGACTTCGCCATCGAATTCTGCGCTGCCGCGAGCATCGCCATGATGCACCTGTCGCGCTTCTCCGAAGAGCTGGTGCTGTGGACCAGCGCGCAGTTCCAGTTCATCGACCTGCCTGATCGCTTCTGCACCGGCAGCTCGATCATGCCGCAGAAAAAGAACCCGGACGTACCGGAGCTGGTACGTGGCAAGAGCGGCCGCGTGTTCGGCGCGCTGACCGGCCTGCTGACCCTGATGAAAGGCCAACCGCTGGCCTACAACAAGGACAACCAGGAAGACAAGGAACCGCTGTTCGACGCCGCCGATACCCTGCGCGACTCGCTGCGTGCCTTTGCCGACATGATCCCCGCGGTCAAGCCCAAGCACGCGATCATGCGCGAAGCGGCCCTGCGTGGCTTCTCGACTGCCACCGACCTTGCCGACTACCTGGTACGCCGTGGCCTGCCGTTCCGTGATTGCCACGAAATCGTCGGCCATGCCGTGAAGTATGGTGTGGACACCGGCAAGGACCTGGCCGAGATGAGCCTGGAAGAACTGCGCCAGTTCAGCGACCAGATCGAGCAGGACGTGTTCGCCGTGCTGACCCTGGAAGGCTCGGTCAATGCCCGTGACCACATTGGTGGTACCGCGCCGGCGCAAGTGCGTGCGGCGGTGGTACGCGGCCAAGCCTTGCTGGCTTCGCGCTAAGACCATGGCGAGGGCTTTGCCCTCGTTCGCGGGGCAAGCCCGCCCCCACAGAGAAACCGCTAACTCATTGATTTAACGGAACCCTGTGGGGGCAGGCTTGACGCTTGTGCAAACCTCAGCGCTTGCCGCTGCGAATCATCTCCATGAAGGCCGGCATCGACGCCTCCTTGTCTGCCAAAATCCGCGCCATGTGCGGGTTCTCGCCCATTCGCTGCAACAATGCCTTCGCCTGCGGGAAATCCGCCAGGAAGTCGACGTTCAGCACCTTCTTGCCCACCGCGTAAGCCAGGTCGACCGAGAAGCAGAACATCAGGTCGGCAATCGTCAGCTGCTCACCCGCCACATACGGCGCGAAGCGACCATTGCGCTTGAGCGTGGCAAAGCCCGCCAACAGGTCGGCCCGCGCGCGCTCCTTGATCAACGGCTCTACCGCCATGCCAAAGAACGACTCGGCGTAGCAGGTGCGTGCCGGCAGCTCGATGTACAACTCGATTTCTTTCAGCAGCTCGCGCACCTTGGCCTGCTCGAACGGGTCCGCAGGCAACAGCGCTTTGCCGCCCTGGGTCTGCTCGATGTAGTCGAGAATCACACTGGTCTCGCTGAGGAAGCCGTGTTCGGTTTCCAGCACTGGTACCTTGCCCCGTGGGCTGACTTCCAGTGCATGCGGCGCCTGGCCGCCATAGAAGGTGACCTCCTCGAAAGGCAGGCCTTTTTCCAGGAGTGCCAGCTTGACCATGTTGTAGTAGTTGCTGACTGAGAATCCGTGAAGCTTGAGCATGGGGTAACAGCCTCCAGGCCGTATGGGGATGGCCCGGCTTTTATAGCCCCTCAGCCTGCGCCTGACCAGCGTCATGCACCCGGTCAATGACCGGACATTGCCGCCACAGGCGTGGCAAACTGTATGCCCAATCACAGGAGTACCGCCATGAGCGAGCCCACCGACATCGACAATGACGACGAAGCCTTCGCCGAGGCAACGCTGACCCAGGCCATCGAGAACCAGATCGAAAGCGACGAGCCGCCAGCGGCCAAGGCCACCTTCAACAAACTCACCCTGGTTGGCTATGCGCGCGAGGAAATCCTCAACCTGATGGCCCATGTGCTGGCCTTCGAGATCGACAACATGCTGGTGGAAGACCGCGCGTTCAACAGCGAATGGTATGAAAACGCCCTGCGTGCCCTGCCCGAGCTGCCACCTGAGATGGATCAAGGCGACGACGAATAACCCGACTACACTCGAAGGTCAGGCACCCATGAAGGTGCCGCCATCCTCGTCTGGAAGTCAGGAGTCGCCATGTCCTTTACCCCCGAGCTGATCGATGAACTGGAAGTACTTGCGCTGTTCAAGCACGACAGCAGCCAGGAAGGCATCAAGATAAACAGCCAAGCCCCCACTAAACTCATCGCGGCAGCTAAACGCCTGCACGAAAAAGGGCTGACCGATCAACCCGATGGTGGCTACCTGACCAGCCTGGGTCATGACGCCGTCGAAAGTGTGCAACTGCTGCAGAACATTCTCAAGGCGCCACAACCGGCCTGACAGACTGCCGCAATCCTTGTGGGAGCGGCCTTGCCGGGGCGCCGGACCGGTCGGAAAGGGCCGCAACGCGGCCCCGGCAATTTGTGCAGCACTGCTGAAATCCTGGGGCCGCGTTGCGGCCCTTTCCGACCGGTCCGGCGCCCCGGCAAGGCCGCGCCTACAGGGGGTTTACACACCTTTGCTAGTTGGCCGCCGCCCTGCGTTTCTCTGCCAGCCACGAGCGCCCGTACAGGAACACGATGGCCAGCAAGGCCACTGCCTGCGCTGCCAGCGAATAGGCATCGGCATGAATGCCCAGCCAGTCAAACTCGAAGAACGCCACCGGCCGCGTGCCCAGCACCCCGGCTTCCTGCAGCGCCTTCACGCCATGCCCGGCGAACACCACCGACAGCGCGCACAGCAGCGCGGCGTTGATGCTGAAGAACAGCGACAGCGGCAGCTTGGCCGAGCCGCGCAGAATCACCCACGCCAATCCCACCAGCAGCACCAATGCCGTGGCGCCCCCCGCTAGCACGGCTTGATGCCCGGAAGGCCCGGCCTGCAGCCACAGGGTCTCGTAGAACAGGATCACTTCGAACAGTTCGCGGTACACCGAGAAGAACGCCAGCATGGCAAAGCCGAAGCGCCCGCCACCACTGACCAGGCTGCTCTTGATGTAGTCCTGCCAGGCAGCGGCGTGGCGGCGGTCGTGCATCCACACCCCGAGCCACAGCACCATGACCGCAGCAAACAGCGCTGTGCAGCCTTCCAGCAGCTCGCGCTGGGCACCGCCGACGTCGATCACGTAAGCCGCCAAGGCCCAGGTGGCAAAACCTGCGACCAGCGCCAGGCCCCAACCGACGTTGACGCTGCGCACCGCCGACTGCTGGCCGGTGTTGCGCAGGAAGGCGAGGATCGCCGCCAGCACCAGAATCGCTTCAAGGCCTTCGCGCAGCAGAATCAACAAACCGGAGATATAGCTCAGCGACCAGCTCAGGCCATCACTGCCCAACAGCTTGGCGGCCTGGTCGAGCTTAGCCTTGGCTTCGGCCAGCCGTTGCTCGGCCTGGGCCACAGGTAAGCCGTCCTGCAGGGACTGGCGGTAAGCCATGAGGGTTTTTTCGGTGTCCTTGCGCGCCTGGGTGTCGATGTTGTCCAGCGAGCTTTCCACCAGCTCGAAGCCTTCCAGGTAAGCGGCTACCGACAGGTCATAGGCCTGGTCGTGATCGCCCTCGCGGTAGGCCGCCAGGCTTTTGTCCAGGGTGCTGGCGGTGTATTCGAGCAACTGCGCCGGGCCGCGTTTGGCTTGCGGCGGCTGGGCACGCTGGGCGCGGAACGCCGCTACTGCATCGGCGCCTTCGTTGGCCGCGACTTCGGCCGGGGTCTGGCGCGCCAGGTCTGCCAGGTTCCAGGCTTTATCGCCCTTGGCCGCCTCGGGGTTGGCAGTGAAGCTGGCCACAAAGGCGGCCACGTCCCAGCGCTGACGCTCGTCGAGCTGGTCGGCGAACGATGGCATCTCGGTACCTTCGATGCCCAGGCCGAGGGTGTTGTACAGGTCGAACAGGCTCAGCTGGTCTAGCCGCTCGACACTGCGCAGGTTGGCTGGAGGCGGCTCCAGGCCAACGCCGGCTGGGCCATCGCCGGCGCCGCTATCGCCATGGCAGATCGCGCAGTTCTGCGCGTACAGCGAAGCCCCACGGGCCGGGTCCGGAGTAATCACCGGGGCCTGGCTGACCTCGTAGGCCACCGCCAGGCGTGCGCCCAACTGACGGGCCTGACGGGCTACAGCGGCGCCGTCCTGACGCTGGTCGATGGCTTGGCGCAACGCCTGCACGCCCTGTACCAGGGCGGCTTGTTCGGCATGCGCCGGCAGGTTCTTGACCAGGTCGGCCAGGACCGCGCTGAACTCCTGTTGCTCGCGGTACTCGCCCTCGTCGATCACCTTGCCTTCGCGCACGGTCGGCGGGTAGTCGGCGCCCATGTAGTCGAGCAAGTGCAGGGCCTTGGTAGCTTCGGCAGGGGCTTCGGCCAACGCCAGGGTGCTGCACAGCGCCAGCATTGGGCCCAGCAGTAAAGCAGGCAGCCAGGCAAGCAGACGGGAATGGGTATTCATGGCCAGTCTCGGAGGGAATGCGAAAGAGAACATTGTTCACTTCCACTCTTCTTCTCTCAAGGTGTGCGGGCAGATTTCATGAAAAATCTTGTGACAAAACAGGAGGGGATTGATCGTGAAATGAAAGCGCTTTTGATCCACCAAGCACTATGCCGTGCTGGAGCATTGGACAATGGCTTACTGCTGCCCATGTCAGTAGCTATTCAGGTGGCGGATACAGGGTTGCAGGCGGAACAGGTCGAAGGTTTCCTCGCCTGCGGTGGAAGACGCTCTGGGCTCGTCGCGCATCTGTCGTGCCTCGCTTCAGGCGATGGCGCGGGAGTGGTCGCACAGGGCGTTGATCATTGCGCATAGCAGGCAGGGCGGTGGTGGTCTGTTCCACGGTCAGGGTCAGGGCGCGGATCAGCAGGCCGCAGGTTTCAGGTTCGGAAATGTCTTACGGCTTCAAGGTGTTCACCGTGAGAGTTTCAGCGCCCTTGAGATCGAGCGCGCGGCGCTCGATCTCAAGGGCGCCGCGGCTCTGTCGTCAAACCCTACCCACAACCCTCAAGGCTTGCCACCACCCCCCTTCCACCCCCCACCCAACGCCAGAAACACCCCAATCTGCCCCATCGCCACCTGGCTATTCGCCGCCGCCAACTGCGCCCGCATATCGGTATACGTCCGCGTCGCCTGCAAATCCGCCAGGAACGACTCACGCCCAGCCTGGTAATACCGATGCGTCTGGTCTGCCGCTTCCTTGGCCGACTGCTCCGCCTCGGCCAGAGCATCACGCCGGTCCAGCAAGGCGCTGTACTGCGCCAATCGGGTCTGGGTCTCGCGAATGGCGTTCAGCACCACACCATCAAAATGCGCCAGCGCCGCCTGGGTCGAGGCTTCGGCCATGCGGATGCGGGCACGGGTGCCATTGGTCGGGATGCTCCAATTGATCTGCGGGCCAAAGCCCCAGCGGTTGGTGGCCGGCTCGCCAAGGTTCTCGAGAATACCAATGGTGCCGACCTGGGCGCCGATGCTGATATCCGGGTACAGCGCGCCGGTGGCCACGCCGATGTTGGCGGTAGCCGCCGCCAGTTGGCGTTCGGCCTGGCGCACATCGGGGCGGCGCTTGAGCAACGCGGCGCCGTCGCCCACCGGGACCAACTGAGCCAGGTGCGGCAGCTCGGCGCAGTCGGCGGTGCCGGCAGGCAATTGCTCAACTGGTTTTGCCAGCAGTGCAGCCAGGGTATACAGGCCGGTCTCGCGCTCGGCCTTGAAGCGCGGCAACTCGGCGCGCAACGATTTGAACTGGGTCTGCGAGCGGGTGACCTGGGTTTCATCGCCACGGCCGGCATCGCGCAGGCGTTGGTTCAGCTTCACGCCTTGCTCCTGCAAGTCCAGCGACTCGCGGGCAATGTGGTATTCCTCGTTGGCCGAGCACACTTGGGTGTAGGCCTTGACCACATCGGCCACCAGGGTGATGCGCGCGGTGTCTGCGGCAGCTTGCACCGCGTCGGCGTTGGCCTTGGCCGCTTCGGTGCCGCGCTTGAACGTGCCCCACAGGTCAAACTGGTAGGAGGCGCTGATGATGGCCTCACCGATATTGGCCACGGGCACCTTCTCAGGCAGCAGGAAGGCCTCGCCGGACTCCTGCAAGCGCTGCGCGCCGGCCTTGATGCCACCGCTGAAGCCGCCCTGCGATTCGGCCACTTCAACCTGCGCACGGGCCTTGGCAATGTTGGCTGCGGCCACGCGCAGCTCGGTATTGGCGCTCAATGCCTGGCGTACCAGTGCGTTGAGGCGCTGATCCTGGTACAGCTGCCACCAGTCTTCAGGTACCGGCGCCGACACCACACTGTCGGCATCCTGGCGCAGCGGGCCGTTGAGGTCGCTGCGCTGCACGGCCGCGTCTTTCGGCACTTCATAGTCCGGGCCAACCAGGGCACAGGCACCGAGGGACAAGGCCATGCCCACCAGCATCAGGCGTTTCATGGGCGCTTGTCCTCGATGATCGATACCGTGGCGGTGCGCCCGGCGATCATGCGGAAGTCTTCCGGCACTTCATCGAAAGCGATACGCACCGGAATCCGCTGGGCCAGGCGCACCCAGCTGAAGGCCGGGTTGACGTTGGGCAACAGGTTGGCGCCGCTGCTGCGGTCGCGGTCTTCGATACCGGCGGCGAAGCTTTGCACGTGGCCGCGCAGGCGGGTGTTGTCGCCCATCACGCGGATGTCCACGGCATCGCCGATATGGATGCCTCCGAGCTTGGTTTCTTCGAAGTAGCCATCGACGTGGTACGAGGCGCTGTCGACCACCGACAGTACCGGGCGGCCGGCGGTGACGAACTCATGGTTACGCGGGGCGCGGTCGTTGAGGTAGCCGTCCACGGGGCTGCGCACCACCGAGCGGTCGAGGTTGAGCTGGGCAGTATCGACCGCCACCTGCGCCTCGTTGACCGCCGAGCGGGCGCGGGCCTCGCGGGACTGGCTCTCTTCCAGCTGCTCGGCCGCCACCAGGTTGCCCAGTTTGCGGTTACGGCGCGTTTCACGGGCGGCCTGGGCCAGGGTTTCCTCGCGCTCGGCCAGGGTTGCCTGTGCCTGGCGCAGGGCCAGGCTGAAGCGGTCTTGGTCGATGGTGAACAGCACGTCGCCGCGCTTGACCACCTGGTTGTCACGCACCTCGACCTTCTGGATCAGCCCGGACACATCCGGGGCGATCTGGATCACGTCGGCGCGGATATGGCCGTCGCGGGTCCAGGGGGCGAACAGGTAGTACACCACCATCTGCCAGACGAGCACGGCGGCGAAACTCACGACCAGCAAGGTCAGGACCACACGGCCCAGGGTCAGCAAAGGTTTTTTCATGGCAGCATCAGGTTTCGGCAAAAGTGGTCGACCGCGCCCAGCATCACGGCGTAGAGGGCAACGTTGAACAAGGCCCGGTGCCAGACCAGGCGGTAAAAGTGCAGGCGCACCAGTACAGCGTGCACGCCCAGGAACAACAGGTAGGTGAACAACATCATCACCAACAGCGTGGGCAGAAACACCCCGCTGATATCCAGATCACCGATCACAGTGGGGCTCCATCGATGCCGGGGGGCAGTTGCGGTTGTTCGGTGGGTTCGAGCATCACTTCGACACCGGGCAGCAAGGCCAGGCGCAGGCCGCTCAAGGCGTGCAGCAGGTGCACACGGGCATCGCCGCGGTCGTTGTGATCGTCCAGCGCCAGCCCTTGCCGCGCACGCTCCATGTTGCGCAACAGCGCCGCCGGGGCGTGCAGGCGCTGGTTGGCGCGCAGGCAGGCGGCGTAGTGGGCGCCGACTTCTTCGATGACCAAAGCCAGGCGCTCGCGGGCCTGCGGGTTGGCGCGTGGCAGGTAGGCCAGCAGGTCGAGCAGGTTCAGGCCCACGCGCAGGTCACGCAGCGCCACACCGCTGTCCTGGCCGGTCTGCGACAAGCGTGGCAGGTGCTGCATCAGGCGGTCGAGCATCTGTACGCCCACCTGGCGGTGTTCGGCCAATGTCGCGGGCTGGGTCATTTCGACGATATCGCGCCAGGCGAAGCGGGTCATGCGCTTGGCCGCCAGTTCCACGCCGAACGGGCGTAGCAGCAAGGTCCAGATGAAGGCGAACAGCAGCCCCACCGGGCCTGCCAGGTTGGCGTTGATGAAGGTCAGGAAGTCCGCATCATAGACGCCCTGGATGCTGATGAAGGTGGCGGTGTTGACGATGGTCAGCAAAGTACCGAGGTAGAAACGCGGCTGCACGGTCAGCGTGCCGACGCAAATGAACGGCACCGCAAAGGCCAGCACCAGCATCGGGAAGTCGTGCAGGTTGGGCAGCACCAGGAACAGGTAGACGCTGGAGAAGATCACCGACATCAGTGTCCAGAAGAAGAACCGGTAGATCTGCGGCGCCGGGTCGTCCATCGCGGCAAAGAAGCTGCACGCCACGGCGGCGAGGATGACCGCACTGCCACCGTCGTTCCAGCCGAGCAGAATCCACAGGCCACTGGCGACAATGATCGCGGTAACCGTGGAAAACACCGAGTAGAGCATCAGGCCACGGTCAAAGAACGGCGTCAGCCGGCCCAGGCGCCAGTGGCGGTAGGCGGCGCGCCAGGGCGTGGCGTCGTCCTTGCGCAAGGCGTGCTGGAGGGTGCAGCAGTCTTGCCAGAGGTCGACCCATTCGGTCAGGCGATACAGGGCGTTGGACAGCAGCAGGCCGGCGCGCTGGTCCAGGGCGGTGGCGCTGGGTTGCAGGCGGGTGATCTGCTCGTGCAATGCGGTCCAGGGGGCCAGGGAGGCATCATCAGCGGTGCCTTTGAGCCATTCGCGGGCCTCGGCCAGCAGCGGTTGCAGCTGGGCGAACTGGGCCGGCGCACGGCCTTCGAGGGCGACCAGGGCGTCGTCCAGGGCGTCGATCACCGGCAGCAGGTGGATCATGCGCCCACGCAGTTCACTGGCGTTTTTCAGGGTGTGGGGGCCGGCACCTTCGTGGCCGAGCTGGCCGATCATCATTTCCAGGGTATTGAACGTGGCCACCATCGAGACGCGCATGCTGCCGACCTTGTCGGCGGCAACGTCGCGGGCCAGGTAGGTGTCGCTGTAGCGGATCGCCTCGGCGAACCAGTTGCCGGTCGAGCCGACCACCACCGGGGCCAGGCGCCGCGGCCAGAAGATTGCGCCGACCACCGCCGCGCAGACGATGCCCAGGCAGATTTCCTGGGCCCGCGACGAGGCCACATCGAACACCGCCGTAGGGTTGTCGACCACCGCCAGGGCAATCATCGGCAGGGTGTAGCCGGCCAGCATCAGCACGTAGTTGTTGGCCGTGCGCAGGTTCAGCGAGAGGAACAGCAAGGTGCCGGTCCACAAGGCGATGGCCACGCTCAGCAACAGCGGCGACTGCACCAGCGGTGGCACCAGCAATACCGCCCCGCCGGCACCGAGCAATGTGCCCAGGGCGCGGTACAGGGCCTTGGAGCTGGTGGGGCCGACGAACGGGCTGGAGACGATATAGACGGTCGCCATCGCCCAGTAAGGGCGTGGCAGCTGCATGAGCAGGGCAATGTACAGGGCGATCATCGACGCGCCGAAGGTGCGCACGCCGTAGAACCAATCGCGGGCCGGGGGCACCGAGCTGAAGAATCCGTTCATGCTGCCCCGCCTGGTGTGCCGAGGCCGACGGCTTCGAAGGCGCGCAGTACGCGCAAGGTGGCCTCCAGGTCGGCCTGGTCGATGCCCTGCAGCACATCACGGCGCAGGCGCACCAGCTCGGCTTCGATGGACTCGGCCAGGGCGCGGCCTTCGGCGGTCAGGCTCAGGGCCTTGGCGCGGCGGTCCAGAGGGTCCTCGCTGCGGCACACCAGCCCGGCTTTGCACAGTTGGTCGAGCAAGCGCACCAACGACGGGCTTTCGAGGCCGGCGGCCTGGGCCACCGCCACCTGATGCACGCCGTCGCCCAGGCGCACGATCATCAGCAACGGCGCGGCGCAGGCTTCGGAGATGCCGTAGCTGGTGAGGGCCGCATGGCAGATGCGCCGCCAATGGCGTGCGGCAACCACCATGCCGCTGCTGACTTGCAGGCGCAGGAGATCAAGGGTCATGAAAGGAACCAAGGATATTCATAGTTTGCTAACTATCAATATACGCCTGGCCCTCCCCCTGTCGTCAACAGCGGGCGACGGATAGCGTCGATGAATGGTTGTTCATGTAATGCCCTTTCGCGGCGCAAAGCCGCCCCCACAAGGGGCTGCACTTTGCCGCGAATATGAGGCAACGGTCAGGGCTGCACCTGGTCTTCCAGCTTCATCGTCAGCGCCAGCGTGCTGCCCATCTGCACTGCCCGGTCGCGCCATTCCAGGTACCGTGTGCCGTCGCGGCTGCTGAAATGCACCGCCAGCTCCTCGGCCGCCTGCATCACGCCCGCCGCAGCCGCCAGTTCCAGCCAATACAGCGCGCCTTTGATATCGGCTTCGACGTGCAGGCCATGCATCAGCCGATAACCGACTTCAAACCGGCATCGCGCTTCGCCCCGCTGGGCGCCGCGCTGAAACCACTGGTAGGCCTCTACCAGGTCGACCTGCCAGTCCAGGTCGCCATCGCACACTTCCTCTTCATACAAGTCACCGAGCGCAGCGGCAGCATGCAAAATGCCGCGGTCGAATGCCTGCCGATAACACTCGGCCGCCTGCACGTACGATGCCTCGATGCCTTTGCCGAAATAGTGCTGCTGGCCCAGGTTGAACCAGGCCGCGGCGTTGCCCTGCAAGGCCGCCATGCGCAGCAGGTGGCCGGCCAGCACCGTGTCGGCACGCCAGTACTTGCCATTGAGCCAGATCCAGCCGAGGTCATTGAGTGCCGCTACGCTGCCTTGCAACGCCTGGCGGCGCAGGTCGGCATACACCACCTGCAAATCGCTGGCCTCATCCAGGCGGCTGACCAACAGCGACCGCTGGCTGGGCAACCCGACCCCGGCAAACAACCGATGACGCCTCCCCGCAGGGGCTGGTGGGGCGATGACCCGCTCTGGCAGAAGACGGGCGAGCAGCGAATGGATATTGCTGGCAGCAGACATGTTCATCCTCATTGAACGACACACAACCCCAACCTCAGCTGTGATGAGGCGTGATTCTGCGTGACGTCACGACAAAACCTGTCGCGAACGATTCGGCACGAGGCAACCAAATGCGACTTCCTTGATCTGAGCAGGCTGTGGCCAATTGCCATGCCCCGCTCGTGCCGCCATCCTATTGCGGCAAGCCTAGACAAGGACGTTATCTTTTGCCGTTCGCCACCACTCGCGCCACCCTCAGCCGTCAGTGGGCGCTGCTGCGCCAGCTGCCCAGCCGCTCCCCAGGCATCACCAGCGCCGAGCTGGTCTGGCGCCTGCGTGATGTGGGCTTCAATGTCAGCAAACGCACGGTTGAGCGCGACCTCAACGAGTTGTCGCTGATTTTTCCGCTGGAGCGCAATGACAAGAGCATACCGTTCGGCTGGCACTGGTCGTCGACTGCCGTGGGTGAGCTGCGCGGCAATTTCGACCTGTTGACCTACCTGCGCGGTGACGCGCTGCAGCCGGCCCAGGGCGAGGGGGTGGAGCTGGTGGCGCGGATCAGTGACACATTGGCGCGGCAGCTGCGCGAGACGCCACTAAGCACCGACATGCAGCTGACCGCGCAGGAGCATGGGCATCGGGTACGTGCCACGGTGAGCGATGGCTGGCCGTTGCGCTGGTGGCTGCTGAGCCAGGGGGATGGGGTAGTGGTGGAGCAACCGGAAGGGCTGCGCGAAGAGATTGGCAAGATGCTGAGCAATGCGGCTGCCCAGTACCAGAACCCATAACCTGTACCGGCCTCTGCGTGGCGGTTCGGCACCCCGATAACCCCGCCCCCACAGCAGCCGGTGCAGGCTTGCCTGCTAGCGCTGCATGCCCCAACGCCGCACCGTCAGCCGCTCCAGGGTATTGAACACCAACCCTTCGACCAGCAAACCGATCAGGATCACCACGGCCAGCCCGGCGAACACCTTGTCGGTGTACAGCTCGTTGCGGTTCTGGAAGATGTACCAACCCAGGCCGCCCTTGCCACTGCTGGCGCCAAACACCAGCTCGGCGGCAATCAGGGTACGCCAGGCAAACGCCCAGCCGATCTTCAACCCCGACAGGATCGACGGCAAGGCCGCCGGAACCAGGATATGCAACACCAGGCGCAGGCCCTTCAGGCCATAGTTGCGGCCGGCCATGCGCAGGGTTTCGGACACCCCGAGAAAGCCCGCGTAGGTGTTCAGCGCCAGCGCCCACAGCACCGAGTGCACCAGCACGAAGATCAGGCTGTTGTCGCCCAGGCCGAACCACAGCAGCGCCAGCGGCAGCAAGGCGATTGCTGGCAGGGGGTTGAACATGGAGGTCAAGGTGCCCAGCAGGTCACGACCGAGCTGGGTCGACACCGCCAGGCTGGTCAATCCAAAGGCCAGCACGATGCCCAGCACGTAGCCCTTGAGCAAGATCACCAGCGACACGCCGACCTTGGCCGGCAGTTCACCGCTGATCAGGCCATCCCATAGCGCAGCGGACGTTTGCAGAAAGCTCGGCAGCAGCAGGTCGTTGCCTTGATAGCGGGCTGCGGCCTCCCAAAGCGCGGCGATCACAACCAGGATGACCGCCTTGCGCAGCCAGCCGTGCTGCCACAAACGCTGGGCCAATGGCAGTTGGCGTTCCAGAGGCACACTGCGCAGCGGCTCCAGCTGCACCTCGTATTCCTGACGTACAGGGGTAGTGGTCATGGCTGAAGCTCCTGTCAGTAGGCGATACGGATATCGTTGAAGCCGAGTTCGTCGGCTTGCTCGGGCGTTTGGGCCTCATCGAACAGCAGCCGATGAATGCGGCGGGCACTGGCCTGGAAATCCGCTGCGCCCAGGCTGCCAAGATCGTACTGATGGCTGTGCACCTCGGCCCGCACCCGCCCCGGGTGCGGCGACAGCAGCAAGATGCGGTTGCCGACCACCAGCGCCTCTTCGATGGAGTGGGTGACGAACAGCAAGGTGAAACGCACCTCTTCCCACAGCAGCAGCAGCTCTTCCTGCATCTTGCGCCGGGTCAGCGCGTCGAGCGCGGCGAACGGTTCGTCCATCAGCAGAATCTTCGGCTGGGTGGCCAAGGCCCGGGCAATCGCCACGCGCGCCTTCATGCCGCCAGACAGGGTGTGGGGATAGGCATCGGCAAACGCCGCCAGGCCAACCTTGTCCAGGTAATGCAGGGCCCGTTCCTCGGCCTCGGCGCGCTTGAGCTGGCCCGAGACCAGCAGCGGGAACATGACGTTCTGCTTTACCGTCTTCCAGGGCGGTAGCTGGTCGAACTCCTGAAACACCACGATACGGTCCGGCCCTGGGCCTTTGACGGGCTTGCCCTGCAGCAGAATCTGCCCTTCCTGGGGGTTGATGAACCCGGCCACGGCCTTGAGCAAGGTGGACTTGCCGCAGCCCGAAGGCCCCAGCAAGACGAAACGGTCGGCACGGTCAACTTCGAAGCTGACCTGGTGGGTGGCCCGCACCACGCGCTGCGCGGTTCGGTATTCGAGGCTGAGGTTATCCACCTTGAGCAAGGGTGGCGTGGCGACACGGCTCAGGTTGCTGGCCGCGTGGCCTGGCAATGGGGCGGTCATGATCGATCAGCTCCCCTGCAGCGGGCGTTCATCCTGGAAGAAGTAATCCTTCCACGACTCAGGCTTGTGCTTGATGGCGCCGACCCGATAAAGGAAGTCTGCCAGCTTGTAGGTGTTCTTCGGCGTGACGGTGAACTCGTACTGCGGGTTGTCGATCAGCTTGATCAGCACGTCGCGGTCGATCTTGGCCTTGGTCACGCGGATGTAGGTATCGGCAGCAGCAGCCTTGTCCTTCTGTGCAAAGTCCGCAGCCTCGGCCAGGGCGTCGACGAAGGCCTTGTAGGTCTTGGGGTTTTCGTTGCGGAATTTTTCGGTGGCGAACAGCAGGGTCGGCGAGTTGGGGCCGAGCAGGTCGTAGCTGTTGAGCACGACGTGCACGTCCTTGTTGGCCAACGCCTGGTCCTGGAACGGCGGGTTGGAGAAGTGCCCGTTAAGCTCGGTGCCACCGGCGATCAATGCGGCCGTGGCATCGGGGTGCGGTACGGCCAGGGTGTACTTGTCGAGGCGGTTGTAGTGCTTGTCGCCCCACTGCTGGGCTGCGGCGTATTGGAGGAAGCGCGACTGCACGGAGACGCCTACCGCCGGCACGGCGATGCGGTCTTTCTCGGAGATGTCGGCGATGGTCTTCACGTTGGGGTTGCTGCTGACCAGGTAATACGGGAAGTTGCCAAGCGAGGCGACGGCCTTGACGTTCTGCCGGCCCTTGGTACGGTCCCAGACGGTCAGCAGTGGACCAACGCCGGCGCCGGCGATGTCCACCGAGCCGGACAGCAGCGCATCGTTGATGGCTGCACCGCCAGAAAGCTGGGCCCAATCGACTTTGATGTCGATGCCCTGCTCCTTGCCGTGCTTCTCGATCAAGTGCTGGTCACGCACCACGTTCAGCAGCAGGTAGACGATGCCGAACTGTTCGGCGATGCGGATCTCGCCTTCGGCCTGGGCCACGGCAGGGGCCGCCAGGCTGCCGACGACCAGGCTCGCGCCCAGGCCGATGCTTGCCGCCAGGCGGCTGATGGATTTGCGCATGATGTGTTTCCTCAGTCGTCAGAACGGGGCATCGCCCTGGATGGTGGTGCGGTACAGCTTGCGCCGCAGGTGCGCGGGGCAGCCGGTGGCGAGGTGGATCAGCGAGCGGTTGTCCCAGAACACCAGGTCGTGGGGCTGCCACTGATGGCGGTAGATGTTCTGTTCGAGCACGCTCAGGGCATACAGCTGTTGCAGCACGTCGTGGCTTTCATCCGCTGGCAGGCCGACGATGCGGGTGGTGAAGCCTTCACTGACGAACAGCGCCTTGCGGCCGTTTTCCGGGTGGGTACGTACCACCGGGTGGATGACTTCCTGCACCTGGGCCAACTGCTCGGCGCTCAGGGTCGGGCGCCAGTTGCCCTCGAACTTGGTTTCGGAATAACGCGCCGTGTAGGAATGAGCGGCCGCGCGGCCCTCGATCACGGTGCGCAGGGCTTCGGGTACGGCGTCCCAGGCCTTGTGCATGTCGGCGAACAGGGTATCGCCGCCCTCGCTGGGCAGTTCCTGGGCATGCAGCATGGAACCGAGGCTGGGGAGCGTCTTGTACGACAGGTCCGAATGCCAGAACTTGCCAGCATCACCCAGGCCAATGTTGTGGCCATCTTCGATGATGTTGGAAACGATCAGGATCTCGGGGTGCCCGGCCAGCAGAAACTGTTTGAGCACATGGATCTGCAGCTCGCCGAAGCGGCGGCTGAAGCTGATTTGCTGTTCAGGGGTGATGCGCTGGTCGCGGAACACCAGTACATGGTGATCGAGGTGGGCACGATGAATGCGGGTGAAATCCTCGGCGTTGACGGGTTTGCCAAGGTCAAGGCCAATGATCTCGGCCCCGACGGCACCGGAGAACGGGCGGATTTCAAAGTGTTGCGGCTGGGCGCTGTCGATGGACGACAAGGCGTTCGAGGCGGCGGACATGGTTCACTCCCACGCAGTGCGCGACGTCAAAGTACGCGCAACGATCAGAAACGCACGGGGATTTCCCGTGTGGGTTCAAGTCGTGCGGCGCATCGATTGGTCGACGGGTACGCAGTGGGAGTGACTATAAAGTCATAAGAAGGATATTTTAAATACCTTTATTGAATAACCATATCACCGAGGATCGGGGGCTGATCCAGTATCAGATCAACCCGCCCTGCTCTTCTTCATCGATCAGGTTGTTCAAGCTGCCGAGCGCCTTGCGCGCCTTGGAACGATTGAGCAACTTGGCCTGTGCCCCGGCAGGCAGGTCGGTGATGCTGAAGACGCCCTTGGCGGTCAGCACATCGATCAAGTCCTCGAGCACGCGGATCATGTCCAGGTCGCTTTGCTTGAGCTGCTTGAGGCTGTTTTCCACTTCGTCATCGCCGAACCATTCCTGGATTTCGGCATTGTCGGCGGGGAGTATCTCGCTGAACCCTTCGTATGAAGCGGCTTCTACCCGCAGCAACTGGCCGGTGGCGTCGCGTTGCACGTAGAACATGGCGGTGTCCCTCGTCACGTTGATTCCTTGTTGGTAGACAGCAGCATAGGCAAAGATTTCCGGGCGCGCAGGCCCGGCGCAGGAGTATGCGCTGTCACGGGAAGGCAGGAAAGAGCCGGCGCCCACCCGGGCGGTCATACAGACCGCCCGGGTGGGCTGGGCATCAGCTGTCCTTGTTGTCGATACGGATGGTCGGGTCGCCACCGCTGATCAACGAGTTGATCGAGGTATTGGACCAGTTCACCCCTTCCAGCTTGATCGTCACATCGGCGTTGGCCAGGCCACCGGCGGCGTTGAGCTTGCCTTCGCTGCTGACCTGCAGCGTCGAGGAGCCGTCCACCGTGGTGATCTTCAGGTAGTTGTCGATGGTGCTGCCCTTCTCGAACTGAAGCAGATCCTTCAGGTCGATACGGTCGCCTTCGGCCACCTTGAAGTCCTTGATCACGTCATTGCCGAGGTCGCCCGACTTCCACACGAAGGTGTCGGCACCGCTACCGCCGATGAGGATATCGTCGCCCTGGCCACCGATCAGGATGTCCTTGCCAGTACCACCCAGGAGGATGTCGTTACCTCTGCCACCATCGAGGGTGTCATCGCCGCCTTGGCCGAAGAGGATATCGTTGCCATTGCCGCCCGACAGGAAGTCCTTGCCGTCGTTGGCGCCGGAGATATCGAACTCGGTGTAGTGCTCGGTGATGTACTGGTGAACGTTGTTGGTGGTGATGGCACTGGCCTCGACACCGCTCTTCTGCGCAACGTACGCCTGCAGGGCCTGGTAGCCCTCGCTGACGACACCGTTGAGGCTGATCAGGTCACCGAAGATGATGTCGTTGCCGTTGCCGCCATCGACCTTGTCGGCGCCTGGCAGAGTCGCCTCGGAATGCCCGAGGATCGCGCTGGCCAGGTTGGATGGGTCGATATTGGCCTGCGGCTTGCCGGCGCTGTCGTATGGCTTCAGGTCGGTCAGGCTGACATCGTTGTTCAAACCAATTGCCTGGACCTTGCTTACGCCGTTAGTCCCGCCCAACAGGGCGAAGCTGGCAGAGGTGTTGTTCGCCGAATCCCAGTAGTTCCAGGAATCGGCATAACCGGTACCGCCCAGGCCGGAGAACTCGTAGGTGCCATCCCCTTGAGCATGAATCGTCCCGACAGTGCGGGTGGAATCAAGCACCAGGCTGCCCCAACGGTTTTCTGTGTAGGTCAGCACTTTGAGGGTGCCTTCGCTATTGATTTCAACTTTGTGCGTTGCGTCGGCCCAGACACTGAAGGTGTCACCCACCTTGTAGTTGTTGACGTTGACCACGTCATCCAGGTACTTGCCGCCGCTCCACAGGCGGTAATTGGTCGTCTCATTGGCCTGGTAATAGGTCGGCTTACCGTCGGTGATGAAGTAGGTCAGGTTCTCCGCGCTGCTGTTACCGGTAGCCATGGTGCTCTTGAAGAAGTTGGCCGTGGTCTTGAACACATCCTCATAGTTGGTACCACCGCCGTAGCTTGAACCACCCACCATTGAGTCCAGCACCGCCTGAAGCTTGGCCAGTGCGTCGGTATCGGCAAGGTTGACCGCCACGTTCTTGTTTACCTGGGTGTCGAAGTCGGCGATGAAGATATTCACCGTCCCCGAGGTATCCGAGCCCAGGCTGGCTTTCAGCGTCTGGAATACCGCAGCCAACTGCGCCTTGGCGGCATTGACGGACTGGGTGCTCATACTGCCCGAGCTGTCGACCATGAAGGCAATGTTGTAGTTCTTGCCCGCCACCACGTTCAGGCCAGCGACGTCGGCGACGATGATGTCGTTGCCTTCGCTGCCATTGATGGTGTCATCACCCGAGGTGCCCACCGTGGCCTTGTAGTTGGCGCCGTAGACAGTCACCGGGATCTTGCCGGTGATGCTGTCCGAGCCGCCGAGGCTTTCGGTGGCGGTCGATGTGACGGTGATGTCGAACGAGCCCTTGTAGTAGGCCGGCGGGGTCAGTGTCAGGCCGCTGAGTTTCCAGCCTGTCACGTCCACCGGCGTGCCGCCGACAGTCACGGTGTGGCCCGCACCATCGCTCAGCACAGTCCCTTTCGGAATGCCGCTGAGGGTCACGCTCAAGGTCTCGGAGCCATCGGTGTCGGTCAGGTTGGTGGTGATGCCAACCAGTTTGACCGAGCCACCTTCCGGCCCTTCGTTAAGCTTGTAGCCGTCGTAGTAGCTTTGGCCATTGACGTTGTGCAGGTCGGACACGCCCAGGCCAGCGTTGGCCATCTCGGTCACGTTCTGGTACATCGGGATGTTGCTGCTGCTCAGGTCGGTGACAGCACCGGAGCCCACCTGGATGTTCAGGTCATAGCTACCAGGGCCAGACTGGTTGGCGTGGTACACCTCGATCGGGTAGTAGCCGCTGGACGTTGGGGTGAAGGTGCCGGAAATCTGGCCACCTGCGCCCCAAGTCGCGGTCACCACGGTCTTGCCACCAATGGTGACGACCATGCTGTCATCGGCGATGCCGCTGAAGGTGTAGGTCTTGCCGGCCTCCAGGAAGAGCAGGCCCGAGGTTTTCGAACCGCTGCCAGCCGTAACGCTGCCATCGGACTGCACGTTGGTGGTGGTGGCGCTGGAGGCGGCATTACCGGAGTTGGCAAACACCGTTTTCAGCGCATCGCCAGTGATGCCGTTGCCGTCGGTGCCCAGGCCTTTCAAGGTGGTCCAGACGTCCTTGGTCAGGCCTTTGGACTCGACATCGCTGCTGCCGAAGCTCAGGGTCGGTTTGTCGGCCACCGGGCTGATGTCGACCTTCATGGTCACTTCGCTGCCCGAGTTGGTGCCGTCGTTCGGCTTGTACTTGAACTGCGCGTAGTCAGCCTGCTTGTTGCCGACGCCCGAGCCGCCGTAGCCATCGGTGCCCGACTGGTTCAGCGTCGGGACGAACTTGAGGTACTTGCTGCCGATATCGGCCTGGCTGACCACCTGGCCCACGGTCACATCGACCCACGCGGTGCCGTTGAAGAACTTCAGGCTACCGTCGACCGGCAGCGAGGTGATGGTCACGAACAGGCCGGTGTTGCCATCGGCATCGGTGACCTTGAAGTCGTTCCAGGCGAACAGGTAGTCGGTGTCTTCCACGCCATTGACCGCACCGCCAGTGGAGACCGGCAGATGGTCGTTGTCGAGGATGTTGGTGGTAACGCTCGCCTTGCTGCCATCGACCTGCAAGTTCTCGAAGTTGCCACCGGTAGCGGTTTCGATCTTGACGGTGAAGTTTTCGGTACCCTCAACCAGCTTGTCGTCGAGGGTCTTGATATCGAACGTGGCGCTGCTGCTGTTGGCCGGGATCTTCACGGTGGTGACTGCGGTGTAATCCTGGCCGTTGGCGGTGCCGCTGTAGGTCAGGGTAACGGTGACTTCTGCCTTGGACGGGTTGCTCAGGGTCAGCGTGTAGCGGCCGGTTTCGCCTTCGGTCAACGAGGTGGTGCCGGTGATGCCGATGGTGGTCACATCGCCCTGGTTGCCAGTGCCTGGTGTACCAACACCTGGCTCGTCGTTGACCACGGTGGTGGCCGTGGTCTTGTCCAGCGTCAGCGCCTCGAACTTGCTGGCACCGGCGCCGCCTACCGACTGCAGAGACAGGCCGACAGAGGTCTGGCCGATGTAGGCGTCGTCTGGTGCAGCTACAGTGACGAAGCCCGTCGCACTGTTGGCCGGCACGTTGACGATGGTTTTGCCGTCGCTCAGGGTGAAGGTCAGCGCGCCGTGGTTGTTGATCGGCAGGCCGTCCTTGCTGGTCAGGGTCACGGTGTAGGTGATCACGCCGCCTTCGGTAACCGAAGGGGTAGCAGTCAGCTTGGCGATGACTTCGTTCTGAGTGTCCTTGATGTCCACCGAGGCCGAAGGCTTGCTCACGACCAGGTTCTCGAACTGACGGCCATCCGGCACGCTGGTGCCGGTGATGCTGACGGTCAGCGAACCGGCATCGACGTACACGTCTTCGCCTTGTGCGTCGTGGGTGAAGATGGCCGAGGTTTCGCCCTTCTTGATCACCACCGACTTGCCTTCGGTCAGCTGTACGGTCAGGTCCTGGTCCAGGGCCTGTTTGATACTGACGGTAAAGGTCGGCTTCTCGTTCTCGAAGACCGAGGCCTGGTTGGCAACGATGCTCAGTTCGACCTTGTCGCCCTGGTTGTTGCTGCCCGGGGTGCCCACGCCTGGCTCGTCGTTGACCGTGGTGGTGGCCGGGGCCTTGTCCAGGGTCAGGTTTTCGAACTTGCTGGCGCCGGCGCCGCCTACCGACTGCAGGGTCTGGCTGACGGAGCTCTGACCGATGTAGACGTTATCCGGTGCAGCGACGGTAGCCGTACCCACGGTGCCGTTGGCCGGCACAGTGATGACGGTCTTGCCATCGCTCAGGGTGAAGGTCAGCGCGCCGTGGTTGTTGACCGGCAGGCCATCCTTGCTGGTCAGGGTGACGGTGTAGACGATCGAGCCACCTTCGGTAACCGACTCGGTTGCCGTGAGCTTGGCGATGACTTCGTTCGAGGTGTCCTTGATGTCCACCGAGGCCGAAGGCTTGCTCACGACCAGGTTCTCGAACTGACGGCCATCCGGCACGCTGGTGCCGGTGATGCTGACGGTCAGCGAACCGGCATCGACGTACACGTCTTCGCCTTGTGCGTCGTGGGTGAAGATGGCCGATGTTTCGCCCTTCTTGATCACCACCGACTTGCCTTCGGTCAGCTGTACGGTCAGGTCCTGATCCAAGGCCTGTTTGATGCTGACGGTAAAGGTCGGCTTCTCGTTCTCGAAGACCGAGGCCTGGTTGGCAACGATGCTCGGTTCGACCTTGTCGCCCTGGTTACCGGTGCCCGGGGTGCCCGAGCCTGGTTCGTCGGTGACAGCGGTGCTGACTGGGGTCTTGTCCAGGACCAGGTTTTCGAACTTGCCAACATCGGCGCCATCAACCGAAGCGATCGACTTGATTACTGGGTCGTTGGTGCCGGTGTAGACGTTGTCCGGGGCAGCCACGGTGGTGAAACCGCTGGTGCTGTTGGCCGGGACGGTGATGACCGTGGTGCCATCGCTCAGGGTGAAGGTCAGCGCCGAATGTTTATCAATCGGCAGACCGTCTTTGTTGGTCAAGGTGATGGTGTAGGTGATCGCACCGCCCTCGGTGACCGAAGGAGTAGCGGTCAGTTTGGCCACCACGTCGTCGGTGGTGTCAGTGACTTTGACCGACGCGGCCCCACCCAGCTGCAGGTTCTCGAAGGCGCGACCGTCTACATCGACGGCGGACTTGATGCCCAGGCTGATTTCACCGGCGTCCTTATAGACGTCGTCGCCCTGTGCAGCGTGGCTGTACGGCGCGCTGGTTTCGCCGGCCTTGATGGTGACCTGAGCATTGTTGCTCAGGGTCACGACTAGGTCGTGCGCCAGGGCGGTGTTGATGTGCACAGTGAAGGTCGGTTTGACGTTTTCAGCGACCGAAACCTGGTCGGCAGTAATGGTGACTTTGACCAGATCGCCTTGGTTGCCTGGAGTACCCGGCTCGTCGGTGACAGCGGTGCTGACCGGAGTCTTGTCCAGAACCAGGTTCTCGAACTTGCCGACATCAGCGCCGTCGACGCTGGCGATCGATTTGATCACTGGATCGTTGGTGCCGGTGTAGACGTTGTCCGGAGCAGTGACAGTCACGAAGCCCGAAGTGCCATTGGCCGGCACGGTGATGACGGTGGTGCCGTCGCTCAAGGTGAAGGTCAGGGCCGAGTGCTTGTCGATCGGCAGACCGTCTTTGTTGGTCAAGGTGATGGTGTAGGTGATCACACCGCCTTCGGTGACCGAAGGAGTAGCGGTCAGCTTGGCCACCACGTCATCGGTGGTATCGGTGACTTTGACCGACGCCGCATCGCCCAGCTGCAGGTTCTCGAAGGCA
>NZ_JMIT01000005.1:346994-347250 GCF_000731675.1 Pseudomonas capeferrum
CGGTTTAACGTTTTCAGCGACCGAGACCTGGTCGGCAGTGATGGTGACCTTGACCAGGTCGCCACCGTTGCCAGTGCCTGGGGTGCCCGAGCCAGGCTCGTCGGTAACAGCAGTGCTGACCGGCGTCTTGTCCAGAACCAGGTTCTCGAACTTGCCGACATCGGCGCCGTCGACGCTGGCGATCGATTTGATCACTGGATCGTTGGTACCGGTGTAAACGTTGTCCGGAGCAGTGACAGTCACGAAGCCCGAGGTG
>NZ_JMIT01000005.1:347424-347766 GCF_000731675.1 Pseudomonas capeferrum
CACTTTGACCGACGCGGCCCCACCCAGCTGCAGGTTCTCGAAGGCGCGGCCATCGATGTCTGCTGCCGACTTGATACCCAGGCTGATTTCGCCGGCGTCTTTGTAAACGTCGTCGCCTTGCGCATCGTGGCTATACGGCGCACTGGTTTCGCCGGCCTTGATGGTCACGACTTCGTTGTTGCTCAGGGTCACGACAAGGTCGTGGTCCAAGGCAGCGTTGATGTGAACGGTGAAGGTCGGTTTGACGTTCTCGGCAACCGAGACCTGATCGGCGGTGATGGTGACCTTGACCAGGTCGCCACCGTTGCCAGTGCCTGGAGTGCCAGAGCCTGGCTCGTCGGT
>NZ_JMIT01000006.1:0-129534 GCF_000731675.1 Pseudomonas capeferrum
GAATCAAGCAATTCGTGTGGGAGCTCATCAGCAGGCTGATGTCGTCGATTAAGGAGGTGATCCAGCCGCAGGTTCCCCTACGGCTACCTTGTTACGACTTCACCCCAGTCATGAATCACACCGTGGTAACCGTCCTCCCGAAGGTTAGACTAGCTACTTCTGGTGCAACCCACTCCCATGGTGTGACGGGCGGTGTGTACAAGGCCCGGGAACGTATTCACCGCGACATTCTGATTCGCGATTACTAGCGATTCCGACTTCACGCAGTCGAGTTGCAGACTGCGATCCGGACTACGATCGGTTTTGTGAGATTAGCTCCACCTCGCGGCTTGGCAACCCTCTGTACCGACCATTGTAGCACGTGTGTAGCCCAGGCCGTAAGGGCCATGATGACTTGACGTCATCCCCACCTTCCTCCGGTTTGTCACCGGCAGTCTCCTTAGAGTGCCCACCATAACGTGCTGGTAACTAAGGACAAGGGTTGCGCTCGTTACGGGACTTAACCCAACATCTCACGACACGAGCTGACGACAGCCATGCAGCACCTGTGTCAGAGTTCCCGAAGGCACCAATCCATCTCTGGAAAGTTCTCTGCATGTCAAGGCCTGGTAAGGTTCTTCGCGTTGCTTCGAATTAAACCACATGCTCCACCGCTTGTGCGGGCCCCCGTCAATTCATTTGAGTTTTAACCTTGCGGCCGTACTCCCCAGGCGGTCAACTTAATGCGTTAGCTGCGCCACTAAAATCTCAAGGATTCCAACGGCTAGTTGACATCGTTTACGGCGTGGACTACCAGGGTATCTAATCCTGTTTGCTCCCCACGCTTTCGCACCTCAGTGTCAGTATCAGTCCAGGTGGTCGCCTTCGCCACTGGTGTTCCTTCCTATATCTACGCATTTCACCGCTACACAGGAAATTCCACCACCCTCTACCGTACTCTAGCTTGCCAGTTTTGGATGCAGTTCCCAGGTTGAGCCCGGGGCTTTCACATTCAACTTAACAAACCACCTACGCGCGCTTTACGCCCAGTAATTCCGATTAACGCTTGCACCCTCTGTATTACCGCGGCTGCTGGCACAGAGTTAGCCGGTGCTTATTCTGTCGGTAACGTCAAAACAGCAAGGTATTCGCTTACTGCCCTTCCTCCCAACTTAAAGTGCTTTACAATCCGAAGACCTTCTTCACACACGCGGCATGGCTGGATCAGGCTTTCGCCCATTGTCCAATATTCCCCACTGCTGCCTCCCGTAGGAGTCTGGACCGTGTCTCAGTTCCAGTGTGACTGATCATCCTCTCAGACCAGTTACGGATCGTCGCCTTGGTGAGCCATTACCCCACCAACTAGCTAATCCGACCTAGGCTCATCTGATAGCGCAAGGCCCGAAGGTCCCCTGCTTTCTCCCGTAGGACGTATGCGGTATTAGCGTTCCTTTCGAAACGTTGTCCCCCACTATCAGGCAGATTCCTAGGCATTACTCACCCGTCCGCCGCTGAATCGAAGAGCAAGCTCTTCTCATCCGCTCGACTTGCATGTGTTAGGCCTGCCGCCAGCGTTCAATCTGAGCCATGATCAAACTCTTCAGTTCAATACTGCTTGGGTTTTTAAGAAACCCTAAACTTGGCTCAGCAATCTCAAATGACTATGTGATTTCTCGCATGGTCACTTGTGATGCTGATAATCTTTGTGACTATCAGTCCATACTCACAAGCACCCACACGAATTGCTTGATTCAATTTGTTAAAGAGCGGTTGGTTAAGAGCCTTTCGTCTCAACCGAGGCGCGCATTTTACGCTTTCCTCATTTGCTGTCAAGCGTTTATTTTGAAGTTTTTTGCGAGAAACTCGTTTAGCTTCAAACACTTGACTCGCCGCGATCTCTCGTAGCGGGAGGCGAATCATACAGCGTTTAGAAGCGCTGTCAACCACCATCTTAACCGCTGACGATCTTTCGATCGAAGCCCTTCAAACTTCGTCTTGACTATTTAACTCATTGAATCTCAAGGAGTTTTTCGTTCCGACTACGCTGGAAGTGGGGCGCATTATAAGGGGATTCGAAATCGCGTCAACCCTTAATTTCAAGAAAGTGACATATAAAGGGAAAAGGGCCGCATCAAGGCTGACAGGTGCCCGCCATTACCCTTTCGGCGCCTATGAGATCGAGCGCCGCCCGCGCGACGCAAGGCCGCTCCTACATTTGTTTCGGGCCAGTTATTCCTGAGGGATAGGCGCGCGGCGCCTTGGTGCCTGTCTCGATATAGAAAACGGGGAGGCCTTCCGGCCTCCCCGCTTCACGTCACGCCTTAAAGGCTAGGGAACGCAAACTGCGACGCCTCATGGCTAGCCCGCTGCGGCCAGCGCTGGGTGATCGCCTTGCGGCGGGTATAGAAGCGCACACCATCCGGCCCATAAGCATGCAGGTCACCAAACAGCGAACGCTTCCAGCCACCAAAGCTGTGATAAGCCACCGGTACCGGCAGCGGCACGTTCACACCAACCATGCCCACTTCGATCTCGTCACAGAACAGGCGCGCCGCCTCACCATCACGGGTGAAGATGCAAGTGCCGTTGCCATACTCGTGATCGTTGATCAGTTGCATGGCCTGCTCCAGGCTGTTCACCCGCACCACGCACAGCACAGGGCCGAAGATCTCTTCTTTATAAATGCGCATCTCCGGGGTCACCTTGTCGAACAAGGTGCCACCCACGAAGTAACCATCCTCATTACCCGCCACACGGAAGCCACGGCCGTCTACCACCAGCTTGGCGCCAGCAGCCACACCGTCGTCGATATAGCCAACCACCTTGTCACGGGCAGCAGCCGTTACCAGCGGGCCCATGTCCAGGCCACAAGACGTACCCGCACCGATCTTCAAGGCTTTGATCTGGGGCTCCAGCTTGGCGATCAGGGCATCTGCAACCTGGTCACCCACGCACACCGCCACGGAAATAGCCATGCAACGCTCACCGCACGAACCGTAGGCAGCCCCCATCAGGGCGCTGACGGCGTTGTCCAGGTCAGCATCAGGCATCAGCACGGCGTGGTTCTTCGCACCACCCAGCGCCTGGACGCGTTTGCCGCGCTTGGTGCCTTCGGCATAGATGTACTCGGCAATTGGCGTCGAACCTACGAAGCTCAGGGCTTTTACCTCTGGGGCCTCGATCAGTGCATCCACCGCTTCCTTGTCACCGTGCACCACGTTGAGGATGCCCTTCGGCAGGCCAGCCTCCAGCAGCAGTTGCGCGATGAACAGGGTCGAACTCGGGTCACGCTCGGAAGGCTTGAGGATGAACGCGTTACCGCAGGCAATGGCCAGCGGGTACATCCACAGCGGAACCATGGCCGGGAAGTTGAACGGCGTGATACCGGCAACCACACCCAGCGGCTGGAAGTCGGACCAGGCGTCAATGTTCGGGCCCACGTTGCGGCTGTACTCGCCTTTGAGCACTTCCGGCGCCGCACATGCAAACTCGACGTTCTCGATACCGCGCTTCAGCTCGCCCGCAGCGTCTTCCACAGTCTTGCCGTGCTCTTCGCTGATCATCTGCGAGATGCGTGCTTCGTTCTGCTCCAGCAGTTGCTTGAAACGGAACATCACCTGGGCACGTTTGGCCGGCGGTGTGTTGCGCCAGGCCGGGAACGCCGCTTTGGCCGAGTCGATGGCCTCCTGCACGGTCGCACGGCTGGCCAGTTCGACCTTGCGCACGGCCTGACCGGTCGACGGATTGAAGACATCGGCGGTGCGCTCACCCTTGGTAACCAGCTCGCCGTTGATCAGGTGCTGAACAATGCTCATGCATAACTCCAGATAAAGAGGGGTGTTACAAGCGCGTGATCACCTCACGCGCCTGTCGACATTTTCGCGAAGATCAATCGATCAGGTTCAGGGTCTCGCCCACTGCGTCGAACAGGCGGTCCAGTTCCTGCGGCTGGGTGTTGAAGGTTGGGCCGAACTGCAGGGTGTCGCCACCAAAGCGAACATAGAAGCCCGCCTTCCACAGCTTCATCGCCACTTCATAAGGGCGCACGATCGCATCGCCATCGCGGGCAGCGATCTGGATCGCGCCGGCCAGGCCGTAGTTGCGGATGTCGACGACGTTCTTCGTGCCTTTGAGACCGTGCAGCAGCTTCTCGAAGTGCGGCGACAGTTCGGCAGCGGCCTGCACCAGGCTTTCCTTCTGCAGCAGGTCCAGCGCGGCGAGGCCGGCGGCGCAGGCTACAGGGTGGGCCGAGTAGGTATAGCCGTGGGGGAACTCCACCGCGTATTCCGGGGTGGGCTGGTTCATGAAGGTCTGATAGATCTCGGTGCTGGCAATTACCGCACCCATCGGGATGGCGCCGTTGGTCACCTGCTTGGCGATGCACATCAGGTCTGGCGTTACGCCGAAAGCTTCAGCACCGGTCATCGCGCCCATGCGGCCGAAACCGGTGATCACTTCGTCGAAGATCAGCAGGATGTTGTGCTGGGTGCAGATCTCGCGCAGGCGCTTGAGGTAGCCCTTCGGTGGCGGCAGAACACCTGCCGACCCCGCCAGCGGCTCGACAATCACCGCCGCGATGTTCGAGGCATCGTGCAGCTCGATCAGTTTGAGCATCTCGTCGGCCAGGGCGATGCCACCCTCTTCCGGCATGCCCTTGGAGAAGGCGTTTACCGGCAGCACGGTGTGCGGCAAATGGTCGACGTCCAGCAGCTGGCCGAACATCTTGCGGTTGCCGTTCACGCCACCCAGGCTGGTACCGGCGATGTTCACGCCGTGGTAGCCGCGGGCACGGCCGATGATCTTGGTCTTGCTCGCCTGACCTTTCAGGCGCCAGTAGGCACGCACCATCTTCAACGCTGTATCGGCGCACTCGGAACCGGAGTTGGTATAGAAGACGTGGTTCAGATCACCCGGAGTCAGCTCGGTGATCTTTTCAGCCAGCTGGAACGACAGCGGGTGGCCGAACTGGAAAGCTGGGGAGTAATCCAGGGTGCCAAGCTGACGGGTTACCGCCTCGGTGATTTCCTTGCGGGTATGCCCGGCACCGCAGGTCCACAAGCCAGACAAGGCGTCGAAAATCTTGCGCCCCTTGTCATCTACAAGGTAGTTGCCTTGCGCCGCCACGATCAGGCGTGGGTCGCGATGGAAATTGCGGTTGGCGGTGTAGGGCATCCAGTGCGCATCCAGCTTGAGCTGGCTGGCGATACCGGTGGGGGCGGTTTCGGGCATGTTCATCGGCGGTTCCTCGGAAGACGATTAGGCAACGATGGATGTTGTTGCAGCTAAATTGGCACGGCGATAAAGTCTGAAAAAGCCTGCATTTCTAATCTTCAGATAGGGCAACACTAAACTAATGAGCCGACGCCCCGACCCACTCGCTCAAGTCAGCGATTTTGACATTCGCCTGTTGAAGATCTACCGCAGCGTCGTCGAGTGCGGCGGCTTCTCGGCAGCCGAGAACGTACTCGGGATCGGCCGCTCGGCCATCAGCCAGCAAATGAACGACCTGGAGCAGCGCCTGGGCCTGCGCCTGTGCCAGCGCGGCCGTGCCGGTTTTTCGCTGACCGAGGAAGGCCGCGAGGTCTACCATTCGGCCTTGCAGTTGCTCAGTGCCCTGGAGAGCTTCCGTACCGAGGTCAACGGGCTGCACCAGCACCTGCGCGGCGAGCTGAACATCGGCCTGACCGATAACCTGGTGACCCTGCCGCATATGCGCATCACCCATGCGCTTGCCGAGCTCAAGGACCGCGGCCCTGACGTGCGCATCAACATCCGCATGATCGCCCCCAGCCAGGTCGAGCACGGCGTGCTCGACGGCAGTCTGCATGTTGGCGTGGTGCCACAGACCATCGCCCTGTCAGGCCTTGAATACCAACCGCTGTATAGCGAGCGCTCGCTGCTGTATTGCGCGGTCGGCCACCCGCTGTTCTATGCCGACGATCACCAGATAGACGACGACAGGCTCAACAGCCAGGAGGCCATCACCCCAACCTTCCGCCTGCCAGCCGATGTCCAGGCTCACTACCAGGCGCTGCACTGCACGGCCAGCGCGTCGGACCGCGAAGGCATGGCGTTTCTCATCCTCACCGGGCGCTACATCGGCTACCTGCCAGACCACTACGCCAGCTTCTGGGTGCAGCAAGGCCGGCTGCGGGCCCTCAAGCCCCGCCAGCGCTTCTATGACCTGAGCCTGAGTTGGGTGACACGCAAAGGGCGGCGGCCGAACCTGGTGCTGGAGAGCTTCCTGGATAGCCTGGCTGCGACACGCTGATGCCAGTCTCTGACGCAAACGCTTGTCACTTCGGCGTAGGCAGGTAATCTTGTCCGACAGCCGCTGCCACTGACCCGTACGGAATCGTCCATGACCCTTGAAGTCCCAGCGCATCGCCTCTCCGCCTCGGGCAAGCCCGCCGGCCGCATCCGCCAGAAGAACGAACAGGCCATCATCCAGGCCGCCGAAGACGAATTCGCCCGCCATGGCTTCAAGGGCACCAGCATGAACACCATTGCCCTGAAGGCCGGTTTGCCCAAGGCCAACCTGCATTATTACTTCACCAACAAGCTGGGCCTGTACATTGCCGTGCTGAGCAACATCATCGAGTTGTGGGACAGCACCTTCAACGCCTTGAGCGTCGAGGACGACCCGGGCCAAGCGCTGAGCCATTACATCCGCACCAAGATGGAGTTTTCGCGGCGCAACCCGCAGGCCTCGCGGATCTTCGCCATGGAAGTGATCAGCGGCGGCAGTTGCCTGAACGAGTACTTCAGCGCCGACTACCGCGAGTGGTTCCGCGGCCGGGCAGCGGTGTTCCAGGCCTGGATCGAAGCGGGCAAGATGGACCCGGTCGACCCGGTGCACCTGATCTTCCTGCTCTGGGGCAGCACCCAGCACTACGCCGACTTCGCCACGCAGATCTGCCAGGTCACCGGCCGCAGCCGCCTGACCAAGCAAGACATGGAAGACGCCAGCAACAACCTTATCCACATCATTCTCAAGGGGTGCGGCATCAAGCCGAGTGCCTGACAGCCATTTATGCCTTCTACCCTGCTCGACCTCTGCGAGTTTCGTGAAGAAATCCGCAAAAGCCGTTTCATCACCCTCGCCGGCCCGATTACCAGTGCTGCCGAGGCGATGAGCTTCATCGAACGCCACAGCGACCTGGCCGCTACCCACAACTGCTGGGCCTGGAAGCTGGGCGGCCAGTATCGCAGCAATGACGATGGCGAGCCGGGTGGCACCGCCGGTCGCCCGATCCTGGCGGCTATCGAAGCGCAAGACTGCGATCAGGTGGTGGTGCTGGTGATCCGCTGGTACGGCGGCATCCAGCTGGGCACCGGAGGCCTGGCCAGGGCCTATGGCGGCGGCGCCAACAAATGCCTGCAACAGGCTCCCAAGCGGTTGTTGGTGCAACGCAGCGAATTCACCTGCAGTTGCAGCTTCAGCGAGCTGGCGTTGCTGAAACTGCGCCTGGCAGAGGCTGACGGCCTGGTGCTGGATGAACAGTTCACCGCCAATGGTGTAGACCTGCACATTGCGGTGGGTGAAGCCCAGCTGGCCGCGCTGCAACAGCAGCTGGCCGACCTGAGCCGTGGGCGCATACTGCTCGAAGCACGCTGAACATTACGCACATGAACTGTGGGCCTGCCTGTGGATAAGCTTGGGGCACTCTCTTGCAGGCTAGGTTTTTCAAGGCCTGCAGAGCTTTGATCATATTTTGATCACTATTTGATGACAGCTGCAAATGACTGAAACCCTGAGAGTTATCCCCAAACCCGATTCACAAGGCAGCCCCGGCAACCCGTGTAGCTTGCACACAATAACTGTGGAACAGCCTGTGGATAACCCGTTAGCCAATAGGCCAAACGCCCAGCCACACAAGGCCTGGCGCAACTGATCATTAATTAACCAAAGGCGGGCAAGGCGGCAACTGCCAGTCTGCAGTATCCTCAATACCTTTCTTTTGCAATCGATCAAGGAGCGCGTCCACATGGCCACCGCAAAAACCGCACTCATCATCGGCGCCTCCCGTGGGCTTGGCCTGGGCTTGGTGCAACGCCTGCAAGAGGACGGCTGGAACGTCATCGCCACGGTGCGCGACCCGCAAAAGGCCGGCGCCTTGGCCAGTGTCCCCGGTGTGCGCATCGAGCAGCTGGAGATGAATGATACCGCGCAGCTCGACGGGCTGAAGCAACGCCTGCAAGGCGAAGTGTTCGACCTGCTGTTCGTCAACGCCGGCGTCATGGGCCCGCTGCCACAAGACCTGGAAACCGTCCGCAACCAGGACATCGGCGACCTGTTCATGACCAACGCAGTGGCGCCCATCCGCGTCGCCCGGCGCCTGGTCGGCCAGGTTCGCGAGGGCAGCGGCGTGCTGGCCTTCATGAGCTCGATCCTGGGCAGCGTGACCGTGCCGGACGGCGGTGAAGTCTGCCTGTACAAAGCCAGCAAGGCGGCGCTGAACTCGATGATCAACAGCTTCGTTGTCGAACAGCAGCGCCCCGGCCTTTGCGTACTGGCCATGCACCCTGGCTGGGTGAAGACCGACATGGGCGGCGAGAACGCCGAGATCGACGTACTCACCAGCACCCGCGGCATGCTCGAGCAGATCAAGGCGCAAAGCGGCAAGGGCGGCCTGCGCTTCATCAACTACAAAGGTGAGCCCCTGACCTGGTGAATTGAAAGCTGCGTGGCGAGGCAGTAGACTCGATGCCTCGCCCCCGCGGCGGACCTGGATCAGCAGACAGGGCAACACTGAGCTGGCTAACCTGAACCCACTTTCAGAGGAGCCGGCACCATGCCTGCGACCCGCATCTGGTTGAAATCCCCGCTTGCCATCTTCACCGCCAACGACACCGACGCCCGTGGCGGGCTGGTCATCGAAGACGGCCGTATCACACAGCTTCTGGCCCTCGGCGAAAGCCCCAGCCAACCCTGCGACCAAGTGTTCGATGCCCGCGAGCATGTGGTCACCCCGGGCCTGATCAACACCCACCACCACTTCTACCAGACCCTCACCCGGGCCTGGGCACCTGTGGTCAACCAGCCGCTGTTCCCTTGGTTGAAGACGCTGTACCCGGTGTGGGCACGCCTGACCCCCGCGAAACTGGCGCTGGCCAGCCAGGTAGCACTGGCCGAACTGCTGCTGTCGGGTTGCACGACCGCCGCCGATCACCATTACCTGTTCCCCCAAGGCCTGGACAATGCCATCGACGTGCAAGTCGACGTGGTGCGCCAGCTGGGCATGCGCGCGATGCTGACCCGCGGCTCGATGAGCCTGGGCGAAGACGACGGCGGCCTGCCCCCGCAGCAAACGGTGCAACAGGGCGAGGTGATTCTGGCCGACAGCCAGCGGCTTATCCACAGCTACCATGAACGCGGTGACGGTGCGCAGATCCAGATTGCCCTGGCGCCCTGCTCGCCCTTCTCGGTCACGCCTGAAATCATGCGGGCCAGTGCCACGCTCGCCGAAGAACTGGACGTGCGCCTGCACACCCACCTGGCGGAAACCCTCGATGAGGAAGACTTCTGCCTGCAACGCTTCGGCCTGCGCACAGTGGACTACCTGGACAGCGTCGGCTGGCTCGGCCCACGCACCTGGCTGGCTCACGGCATTCACTTCAATGCCGACGAAATCGCCCGCCTGGGCGCGGCCGGCACCGGCATCTGCCACTGCCCGAGCTCGAACATGCGCCTGGCCTCGGGCATCTGCCCGACCGTGGACCTTGAAGCCGCCGGCGCCCCGCTGGGCCTGGGCGTCGACGGGTCGGCCTCCAACGATGCCTCCAACATGATCCTCGAAGCCCGTCAGGCCCTGTACCTGCAGCGCCTGCGCTATGGCGCCGAGCAGATCACCCCGGAGCGTGCCCTGGGTTGGGCGACACGGGGTTCGGCACGCCTGCTCGGGCGCCAGGACATTGGTGAGCTGGCCGTTGGCAAGCAAGCCGACCTGGCGATGTTCAAACTCGACGAGCTGCGCTTCTCGGGCAGCCATGACCCGCTGTCGGCGCTGCTGCTGTGCGGAGCCGACCGGGCCGACCGGGTCATGGTCGGTGGCCAGTGGCGGGTGGTCGACGGCCAGATCGAAGGCCTGGATATCCAGGGCCTGATCGCCAACCACCGCCAGGCCGCCGCGCAACTGATCGCCGGTTGAGCCAACACAGGGCCTGGCCGGGCGCATTGCCTGGCCAGGCCCTGTAGAATGGCGACAACCGTACCTGATCGAGATAACCACCTATGTATGACTGGTTGAACGCCCTGCCCAAGGCCGAACTGCACCTGCACCTGGAAGGCTCGCTGGAGCCCGAGCTGCTGTTTGCCCTGGCCGAGCGCAACAAGATCGCCCTGCCCTGGGCCGATGTAGAGGCACTGCGTGGCGCCTATGCCTTCAACAACCTGCAGGAATTCCTCGACCTTTATTACCAGGGCGCGGATGTATTGCGTACCGAGCAGGACTTCTACGACCTGACCTGGGCCTACCTGCAACGCTGCAAGGCGCAGAACGTCATCCACACCGAACCGTTCTTCGACCCGCAAACCCATACCGACCGCGGCATCCCTTTTGAAGTGGTGCTCAACGGCATCAACCAGGCGCTCAAGGATGGCCGTGAACAATTGGGCATCAGCAGTGGCCTGCTCTTGAGCTTCCTGCGCCACCTCAGCGAAGAAGAAGCGCACAAGACACTCGACCAGGCCCTGCCCTTCCGCGATGCGTTCATCGCCGTAGGCCTGGACAGCTCTGAAATGGGCCACCCGCCTAGCAAGTTCCAGCGTGTGTTCGACCGCGCCCGCAGCGAAGGCTTCGTCGCCGTTGCCCACGCCGGTGAAGAAGGCCCGCCCGAATACATCTGGGAAGCCCTGGACCTGTTGAAGATCAAACGCATCGACCATGGCGTGCGCGCCATCGAAGACGAGCGCCTGATGCAACGCATCATCGACGAGCAGATCCCCCTGACCGTCTGCCCCCTGTCGAACACCAAGCTCTGCGTGTTCGACCACATGCGCCAGCACAACATCCTGGACATGCTCGAACGCGGGGTGAAGGTCACGGTCAACTCGGACGACCCAGCCTACTTCGGCGGCTACGTCACCGAAAACTTCCATGCCCTGCACACCCACCTGGGCATGACCGAAGACCAGGCCCGCCGCCTGGCGCAAAACAGCCTGGACGCGCGGCTGGTCTGATTGGCGGGTGGCGTTGCGGTCAGCCGACCTGCAACGTCGTGACGCGGGCAATGCGATTGATGTGCTGGATGCCCAGCGCCGAGATATGCAATGCCCGCGTATCCTCGGACTCGCGCATCCAGCCAGACTGAAGAAACAGCCTGAACAGGGCCTGCCCGAGCACGCCCCCCAGGTGAGGGCCCTGGTTGTTCCAGTCGGTGCAGCGGCAGATCACGCAACCCCGTTGCTGGTGTGGCGCCAGGGCGTCGATGTAAACGCCCACCAGCGCCAGCTCGGCCCGCCCTCGCTCACTGACCACCAGTTGACGGTCGGTGCCCTCCAGCCAGCCGGCCGCCACCAGGCGGTGGTACAACTCGCCGGCAAGCTCCCCACCCAGATGGTCCCCGCAACGCCGCGCCCTGCGTAGCGACATGGGCAGTTGCGTGGCAGTCGCCTCGGGCGGGTGCGCTTTGGCGCTGCACAACTGCACGCTGGCCAATGCCTCCACCGCAGCCCCCACCTGCGGGGTCGCCAAGCGGAAGTAGCGTTTACGCCCGCGCGCTTCGTGCCTGAGCAAACCGGCCGAAGACAGCAACGAAAGGTGGGCGCAAGCGGAGGATGACGTCAACCCGGTCATCATCGCGAGTTCGTTCGCCAGGCGCGGCGTGCCGTCGATCAACGCCCAGAGCATGGCACTGCGCTTGGGGTCGGCCATCAGGCTGGCGATCTGGCTGATACTGCTGACTGCGTTCATATCCCTGTAACTCCCTGCACGTTCACATGTGGATGCAATGGCCAACCCTGGCAACGCGGATCGCCTGCCTGATAATTGCCAGCACCGACAGGGAAACCCCTCTCGCTGACACTGGCTCTGGGGGCCAGTATAAGCCGCAGAAAACCCCACTCAGGCAGCCAGCGGATGCGGCCCGCCTGTCTGAAGTCCATTGGGTATGCCTACCCATGCGAGATGATGTGCAGGTTCGTGGAACGCGCCGAAACCGCGCAGATGAACAATGCCCCAGAACTTTGCGGGGCACAGACAGCGCATGAGGAATAATCGCCCGGAGTACATTCGGATGCGACCGACAGCGGGCTACCATAAATAGCGCAAACAAAAGCGAAGCTTCTACATGCTTCCAGGCATTACACCCGGGCAGCATGAAGTAATGTGGGAAATAACAGCGCCACTGACCGTCAGTCAGAACGCAGATACCGGTCATGGCATGCACAGGGCACAGCGCTACACTTCATCCGCTCTCAACCCCATTGGAGGTATGCCGCGATGAAAATTGTCGTCAGTGCGTCGAGCCGCAACCCGATCTGCCCCTGGCAGGTTCAGCTCGACCAACACGTGGTCAGTTTCCGCAGCGAGGCCGAAGCACGTGCCTTCGTCGCCACCTTGGAAACCCGCCTGCAGGCGCCCCACCCGCTTACGCAGGCCGCCTGGCCTGCAAGCGCCGGGTCAGCAGCGCGACACTGACCACCAGTGCCCCGCACAGGCTGATCACCAGTGTCATCGGCACCGCACTGCCATCGTGCAACAACCCGACCAATGCCGCTGCGCCCGCGGCGACGCTGAACTGCAGGCAGCCCATCAATGCCGAGGCGCTGCCTGCCCGTGCGCCCTGCCCACTCATGGCGCAGGCCGAGGCATTGGGGATGATGCAGCCCAGGCTTGCGATGCACACGAACAACGGCACCAGCAGCGGCCACAATTGGCTCGGCCGCAGCGCGGCAACGCCAAGCAACAGCAAACCTGCGGCCAGGTACATCCACACTGCGCGCACCAGCAAGAAAGCCGGGCCACGCTTGGCCAGCAAGCGTGCATTGACCTGCGCCACGAGGATAAAACCCGCCGCATTGGTGCCGAACAACCAGCCGTAATGCTCGGCAGGCACGCCATACAGCTTGATGAAGACGAAAGGCGAGCCGGCGATGTAGGCAAACATACCGGCAATGGCAATACCACCGGTCAAGGCATGGCCGAGGAACACCCGGTCATTGAGCAGGCGCAGGTACTGGCGCAACGCCCCCGACAGCGGTTGGCGCGGCATGTCCGCCGGCAGGCTCTCCGGCAGGCCCAGGCTGACCGCCAGCAGGCAGGCGGCACTGAACAGGCTCAGCACCAGGAAGATCGACTGCCAGCCCGCCAGGTTCACCAACACCCCGCCCAGCATCGGCGCGAGGATCGGCGCCAGGCCCATCACCAGCATCAGTTGCGAAAACACTTTGGCCGACGCCACCGGGTCGCACTTGTCACTGACGATCGCCCGCGACAGCACCATCCCGGCGCAGCCGCCCAGCGCCTGGACGAACCGCGCCAACACCAGGGTATCGAGGTTGGGGGCATAGGCGCACGCCAGCGAGGCCAGGGTAAACAGTGTCACGCCAAACAGCAGAGGCTTGCGCCGCCCGAAGCGGTCGGCCACCGGGCCATACGCCAACTGGCCGATGGACAGGCCAAGGAAGTAGGCGGCCAAGGTGGTCTGGACGTGTTTTTCATCGGTGGCGAAAGCCTGCGCCATGGCCGGGAAGGCGGGCAGGTAAAAGTCGATCGCCAAAGGCCCGAACGCACTCAATGCGCCCAGGATCAGCACCATTCGCAGGTTCATCAGGAATCCATAGCAGGCTAAGCAAGTGCGTAAGTCTACCTGCTAAGGGCTCCATCAGCATGAAAACATTTGCAACAAAAGGGGCACCAAGCGCCCCTGGGCATCAGGCCACTTCGGCTTGATAACCCTCGTCACGGATCGCCGTGAGGATCTGCTCCACCGCCATCGCACTCTGCACCCGCACCTGCTTGCCCGCCAGGTCGACCTCGACCTGAGCCGCGGCATCTTGCGCCTGCACTGCCCGGGTCACCGCTTTGACACAATGGCCACAGGTCATGCCTTGTACATTGAACACTTGCATGGGTTACCTCCTTCAGGTTTTGACGCAGTTTCAAGCTTGCCATCGGGTCAAGGTCAAGCCCTTGCAAGCGCCTGGGCTGGAAATCCGCGCTCACGTCGGCCAAGCTGCGCCTTTGACGATCAGGCAAGCAGGAGATTTTTCATGTTCAGGGCAGCATTGGGCGTCGTCGGGCTTTTGAGCGCGCTGGCTGCGGTGCCACCGGCCAGCGCCGAGGGCAACTCGGACTACAGCGTATTGATCATCTCCCGGGAGCGCCTGGAAGTGGCCACCAGTTGCGAAATTGGCGTCTACCTCAACGACCAGCTTTCCGGGCGCGTGTTCCAGGAGCAGTCCACCTCCTTCAACCTGCCACCCGGCCCAGTGGATGTGCGCCTGCGCCTACTGCCAGGGCAAGCGCCCGGTTGCGCTGCGGGTATCGAAGACCAGCGCAGCACGCGTTTGAACCTGCAGGCGGGCCAGATCAACAATTACCGGATTGCCATGGGCCACAATGGGCTGGAATTGAAGCGCGCCGGCCTCGGCTATTGACCTTGCCTACGTGGCAAGGTTGATGCTGGAGGCCAATCCAAGGAGGACAGCCATGCCCGCATCCACCACGTTCGACCTGCCGATTTCCGGCATGACCTGCGCCAGCTGTGCCGGCCGGGTCGAGCGCGCCCTGCGAAAGGTCGACGGCGCTGAACAGGTCAGCGTCAACCTTGCCACCGAACAGGCCCGGGTCCAGGCTCCGGCCAGCAGCCTGCCGGCCTTGCTCGACGCCGTGCGTGAAGCCGGCTACGGCGTCCCCACCCGCACCGTCGAGCTGCAGATCGGCGGCATGACCTGCGCCAGCTGCGTCGGCCGTGTCGAACGCGCGCTCGGCAAACTGCCCGGGGTCGAGCAGGTCAGCGTCAACCTGGCCAGCGAACGCGCGCACCTCGAGGTGCTCGCGGCCCTCGACGACAGCCTTTTGATCAACACCGTGGAAAAGGCCGGCTATAGCGCCAGCCTGCCGCATGCGGGCAAGAATGAGCAGGGCGATGCCCAGCGCCGCCTGCGCAACGAACGCCTGGCCGTCGCTGCTGCCCTGCTGCTGGCCCTGCCGCTGGTGTTGCCGATGCTGGTGCAGCCCTTCGGCCTGCACTGGATGCTGCCCGCCTGGGCGCAGTTTGTGCTGGCAACGCCCGTGCAGTTCATTCTCGGTGCGCGCTTCTATGTGGCGGCCTGGAAGGCCGTGCGTGCCGGTGCCGGCAACATGGACCTGCTGGTGGCCCTGGGCACCAGTGCCGGCTACGGCCTGAGCCTGTACCAATGGGCACAAGCCCCGGCCGGCATGGCGCCACACCTGTACTTCGAAGCCTCGGCCGTGGTCATTGCCCTGGTCTTGCTGGGCAAATACCTCGAAAGCCGCGCCAAGCGCCAGACCGCCAGCGCCATCCGCGCCCTTGAAGCCCTGCGCCCCGAACGCGCGGTGCGCGTGATAGATGGCCGTGAGGAAGATGTGGCGATCGCCCAGTTGCGGCTCGGTGACCTGGTAGCGGTCAAACCCGGTGAACGGTTCCCGGTCGATGGCCAAGTCGAGGAAGGCAGCAGCCACGCCGACGAGGCCCTGATCAGCGGCGAGAGCCTGCCGGTGCCCAAACAACCTGGCGACCCCGTTACCGGTGGCGCCATCAATGGCGAAGGTCGGCTGCTGGTGCGCACCCAGGCACTGGGTACCGAAACCGTGCTGGCCCGCATCATCCGCCTGGTCGAAGATGCCCAGGCGGCCAAGGCGCCCATTCAGAAGCTGGTGGACCGGGTCAGCCAGGTCTTTGTCCCGGCCGTGCTGGTGATCGCGCTGGTCACCCTGGTTGGCTGGTGGCTGGCCGGCGCCCCGCTGGAAACCGCGCTGATCAATGCGGTCGCCGTGCTGGTGATCGCCTGCCCCTGTGCGCTCGGCCTGGCCACGCCGGCGGCGATCATGGCCGGCACCGGCGTGGCCGCCCGCCACGGCATCCTGATCAAGGACGCCGAGGCCCTGGAGCGTGCCCATGCGGTCAACCGGGTGGTCTTCGACAAGACCGGTACCCTCACCTCCGGCAGCCCCCGGGTGGTCCACAGCCAGGCGCTGGTCGGCAGCACCGCCGAGCTGCACCGCTTGGCCGGCGCCCTTCAGCGCGGCAGTGAGCACCCGTTGGCCAAGGCCGTGCTGGATGCGTGCGCCGAACAGCAGTTGGAGGTGCCTGCGGTGGTCGACAGCCAGTCGCTGACCGGGCGGGGTATCGCCGGGCAAGTGGAAGGCCGTGATCTGGCCCTGGGCAATCGCCGCCTGCTTGATGAAAGCATGTTGCAACCCGGTGGCCTGGCCGCCAAGGCCCACGCCTGGGAAGCCGAAGGCCGTACACTGTCGTGGCTTGTCGAGCGCGGCGCACAACCCCGGGTGCTGGGCCTGTTCGCCTTCGGCGACAGCCTCAAGCCGGGTGCTGCGCAGGCTATCGATACCCTGCACGCACAACACATCAGCAGCCACCTGCTGACCGGCGACAACCGCGGCAGCGCCAAGGTGGTTGCCGACGCCCTCGGCATCGACGACGTGCACGCCGAAGTGCTGCCAGCCGACAAGGCCGCCACGGTGACGGCGCTCAAACAGGACGGCGTGGTGGCGATGGTAGGCGACGGCATCAACGATGCCCCGGCCCTTGCCGCGGCCGACATCGGCATCGCCATGGGCGGTGGCACAGATGTGGCCATGCAGGCCGCCGGCATCACCCTGATGCGCGGTGACCCCCGCCTGGTACCGGCCGCCCTGGAGATCAGCCGCAAGACCTACGCGAAGATCCGCCAGAACCTGTTCTGGGCGTTCATCTACAACCTGGTCGGTATCCCCTTGGCCGCGCTGGGTTACCTCAACCCGGTGCTGGCCGGCGCCGCCATGGCCCTGTCCAGCGTCAGTGTGGTCAGCAATGCGCTATGGCTGAAGACCTGGAAACCCACCAGCAGCGCCCAGGAGGCTCCATGAACATCGGCCAGGCAGCCCGCCGCAGCGGGCTCAGCACCAAGATGATCCGCTATTACGAGTCCATCGGCCTGCTCAAACCGGCCACCCGCAGCGACAGCGGCTACCGCCTGTACCAGCCAGAAGACCTGCACAGCCTGGCGTTCATCAAGCGCTCGCGCGATCTGGGGTTTTCCCTGGAAGAGGTCGGCAAATTGCTGACGCTCTGGCAAGACCGCCAGCGCGCCAGTGCCGACGTCAAGGCGCTGGCCATGCAGCATATCGACGAGCTGAACCGGCGCATCGAAGAGCTGGTGAGCCTGCGCGATACCCTCGGCGATCTGGTTTCCCACTGCCAGGGGGATGAGCGGCCGGACTGTCCGATCCTCAAGGATCTGGCCAACGGCAAGGTGAGCGAATGTTGCCGCTGAGCCGCGCGGCGAGGCTTTGGTATGCCATATTCGCCTAAACACGACCGAATCATCGCCTGCTGCGACATTCCCTAATAAATACGGGCATTTGCCTTCATCTAATCCCGGGCGCTGCCGATGCAGTAACTACCTGCCTCGTGTGTCGACAATATAAAAATTCCGGGAGCGTCGATGAGCATCAAACAGAAACTGACCTGGGCATTCGCGGTCATCGCCGGCTTGCCCATCGTTCTCGTGGCCACCTTGGTGGTCCTCAACCTGCGCGGCGAAGCCCGCGATGGATTCCTCGACAGCAGCAGCCGGGAAATTCGCCAGGTCAGCAACGCGATGAACATCTTCTTCCAGGGCATCAACCAGAACGTCGAATACCTGGCCTCGCAACCGATGATCGCGGCCACAGGCAACAACCTGAACAAGTTCATGAGCGCCAACCCGTCATATGAACTGGGCGATCAGGACAAGCAAGTGCTCGAATTCTTCACCCGCCTGGCCGATTCGCACCCGGGTTACGCCTACCTTTCCTACGGTGTGAGTGACGGCGGCTATGTCGGCTGGCCGGCGGGGCAGAAGTTCGTCAACTACGACCCGCGCCCTCGCCCCTGGTACCAGCTGGCCATGGCCAACCCAGGCAAGACCCTGCGTACCGGCGCCTACTACTGGGCTGCCGACGACGCCGTGCTGGTGAGCACCGTGCGCGCCGTGGCCAACCAGCTTGGCAACCCGGGCGGCGTGGTCAACATCGACGTTTCGCTCAAGGGCCTGACGCAGATCGTCCAGCAGATCAAGCTGGGCGAAAGCGGCTACCTGATGCTGGTGGAAAACAACGGCAACGTGATGGTCGACCCGCGCGATGCCAGCCACAACTTCAAGCAACTGGGCAGCTTCGGCGACGGCTATGCCGCCCTGGCCAAGGCAGGTAAAGGCCTGGTCGAGGTCGAGCTGAACGGCGTGCGCTACATGGCCAACATCTACCCCGACGAACAACTGGGCTGGACCTTCATCGGCCTGATCGAGCAGAGCGAGGTGATGCAGACCACCACCCGCCTGACTTGGCTGATCGGCACCATCGCCCTGGTGCTGGCAGCACTGTTCGCCGTGGTGGGTGCGGCCTTCGCCAAGCTGATCGTGCGCCCGATCAACAGCGTTACCAGCGGCCTGGAAGACATTGCCCAGGGCGAAGGCGACCTGACCCGCAACCTGGAAGTGCGCGGCCGTGACGAAACCGCCCAGCTTGCCAACTGGTTCAACCAGTTCCTCGGCGCGATTCGCAGCCTGATCCAGCACATCGGTGCTGCAGCCAGCAAGATCCTCAGCACCTCCACCAGCTCGACCCAGGTGTCCAACGACATGGCCGAGGCTGCCGGGCGCCAGCGTGAAGCCGTGGACATGGTTTCCACCGCTTTCCACGAAATGGTCGCCACCGCCAACGAAGTCGCCCGCTCCTGCAGCCAGGCGGCGCAGTCAGCCGACAGCGGCCAGCAGCAGGCCCGTGAGGGCCAGCAGCAAATCGATGCGGCGGTGCACAGCGTCGATCGCCTGAGCCAGGAAATCGAGCAGTCGGCCCAGTCGATCCAGCAGCTGGAGCGCGACAGCAACGCCATCCAGTCGATCCTCGGCACCATCCGCTCGATTGCCGAGCAAACCAACCTGCTGGCGCTCAACGCCGCGATCGAGGCCGCCCGCGCCGGTGAACAGGGCCGCGGCTTCGCCGTGGTTGCCGACGAAGTGCGGGCGCTGGCCAAGCGTACTGCCGACTCCACCGCCGAGATCGACGGCCTGCTGGGCAACCTGGCCAGCCGCACTGCCGAAGTCGCCGAGCAGATGCACGCCAGCCTGGAAGTGTCGCAGCAGTCGGTCAGCCGCATTGGCCTGGCCCGCGACAGCTTTGGCCAGATCCGTGAGTCGGTGGATGTGATTCGCGACATGAACACGCAGATCGCCACGGCCGCCGAAGAGCAGCACCAGGTAGCCGAGGACATCAACCGGCACATCAGCCAGATCCACGGCGATGCGCAATTGGTGGCCGAACTTGCCCAGGCTGCGCGGCAGGACTCACAAAGCCTGGCAGGGCTGTCCAACGAACTGGATGCACTGGTGCGACGCTTCCGCACCTGATCGGCCAACCGGCCTCTGTTACCGGCCTCTGGGGTTCACCTAGGCCGGTACAGGGCGCTGGAGGTTAAAACTTCAGCTCCCCCGGCGTCGCCCCGAACAATTGCTTGAACGCTGCGATGTAAGCCGAGGTCGAGTCATAACCGCAGCCCAACGCCGCCTCCGTCACGTTATCCCCCGCCTCCAGCAACGCCAGCGATGACAACAGCCGCATACGCTGCCGCCAATTGCGAAAACTCAACCCGGTCTCCCGCTGAAACAGCCGCATCAGCGTCTTTTCCGAACATGCCAATTGCTGCGCCCATTGCTGCAGGGTCTGTGGCTGGTCTGGCGCGGCGATCAGGCCATTGCACAGCGCCAGCAACCCTGGATGGCGTGGCAGCGGCAACGAGAAGCCCACCTCTGGCAACGTGCGCAACTGGTCGAGCAGCACCGCGACCAATCGCGCCTCAGCGCTGTCACCTTCCGGGTAGTCTGCCGGGAGCAGGCAGAACTGCTTGATCAGCTCCCGCGCCAACGGCGTCACCTCCAGCACCCGGCAGTGCTCCGGTGCCCACGGGCAGGCATCGCGGCGAACGTACAGGCTGCGCATTTCGGCCTGCATCGATGTCACCACCTCGTGTTCGGCATCGGCAGGCACCCACACGCCCCACTGGGGGGGCGCGAAATAGCTGCCTTCGCGGGTGTATACACCCAGCACGCCGCTGATGGCGTAGGAGAACTGCACCCAATCGTGCTGATGGCGGGTGGTCCAGGAGCCGGCACCGAGGCTTTCGGCGCGGGCATACAGCGGCCTGGGCAGATGGTCTAATGCGGGGATGGGCCGTGGGTGTCCGATGATCGGCATGGCGGTTTCTTGTAGTTCTGATCGGACAAGCCTAACAGCTGGGGGGATGACTGTGGCGCCATCCCGCAAGATCACCGCTCTACGATAACCGTCACCCCCTGCCCGCCCGCCGCACAGATCGAGATCAACCCGCGCCCCTTGCCCGCCGTCGCCAGCAGCTTGGCCAGGTTGGCCAGCACCCGCCCACCCGTCGCCGCGAACGGATGCCCCGCCGCCAACGAACTGCCCTTGACGTTGAGCTTGCTGCGATCGATCGCGCCAAGCGCTGCGTCCAGCCCCAGCCGCTCACGGCAATAGTCTGCGTCCTCCCAGGCCTTGAGCGTACACAACACCTGGGCAGCGAACGCTTCGTGGATTTCGTAGTAGTCAAAGTCTTGCAGGGTCAGGCCATTGCGCGCCAACAAGCGCGGCACCGCATACACCGGCGCCATCAACAGGCCTTCGCGGCCGTTGACGAAATCCACCGCAGCGGTTTCGCCGTCCACCAGATAGGCCAGCACCGAGAGCCCCTGTTCCTGCGCCCATGCTTCGCTGCCCAGCAGCACCAGCGAAGCACCGTCGGTCAACGGCGTGGAATTGCCTGCCGTCAGCGTGCCCAGGCCGCTGCGGTCGAAGGCTGGCCTGAGCTTGGCCAGTTGTTCCAGGGTCAGGTCCGGGCGCAGGTTGTTGTCACGGCCCAACGCCAGAAATGGCGTGAGCAGGTCATCCTGCCAACCTTCGGCATAAGAAGCTGCCAACCGTTGATGGCTGAGCAAGGTCAGTTCGTCCTGTGCACTGCGCTCAATCCGCCAGGCCTGTGCCATTCGCTCGCAATGCTCGCCCATCGACAGGCCTGTGCGCGGCTCGCCATTGCGGGGTAACTCAGGTTTCAGGTGGCCAGGGCGCAATTTGAGAAAAGGTTTGAGCCGTTCAGCCAGGCTTTTGCCGCGGTTGGCCTCCAGCAGGATGTGGCGCAACCCTTCGTTGACGGCAATGGGCGCATCGGAGGTGGTATCCACGCCGCCCGCAATGCCGCTGTCGATCTGCCCCAGGGCAATCTTGTTGGCCACCAGCAGTGCAGCCTCCAGCCCCGTGCCGCAGGCCTGCTGGATGTCGTAGGCCGGTGTGCGCGGCGACAAGCGTGAACCGAGCACGCATTCGCGGGTCAGGTTCATGTCACGCGAATGCTTGAGCACCGCGCCTGCCACCACTTCGCCCAGCTGAAGCCCATGCAAGCGGTAGCGCTCGATCAGGCCCTCGAGGGCGACGGTCAGCATCGCCTGGTTGCTGGCGGTGGCGTAGGCGCCATTGGAGCGGGCGAACGGGATTCGGTTGCCGCCCAGGATCGCGACCCGGCGAGGTGAACGCATGCGCATGTTCCTCCTGAAACAATTTAAACCGTACAGCCTAGGTGTTTTTACCGCATTCGAACGACCTTGCCACAAAGTTGGTCCACACTTTCAAGCTTGCCTTCAGGGAGACCCACTCATGAGCGATCGCTACCTCGGCTTTGCCAACTCCAACCTCGGCCGCCGCCTTGTGGATGCCCTTGGCCTGCCACACCCGGCCCCGCTGGAGCGCTGGCAGGCCGGCCGCCTGCGCCCGGTGGAGGGCGCCCTGGTAATCGGTGGCGGGCCACTGACAAGCCGGGTCGAGGCCATCGCCCCGCGCCTCACCGACGAACTCTACAGTTTCAATGCCGAAGGCTTGCAGGCACAGGCCTGGGTGGCGGGCCTGGGGCCGAAGCTAAAGGCCGTGGTGTTCGATGCCACTCATCTGTCCGACAGCGACGAATTGAAGCAGTTGCGCGAATTCTTCCAGCCATTGCTGCGCAGCCTGGCGCCTTGCGCCCACGTGGTGATTCTCGGCCGCACCCCGGAGAGCCTCGACGACCCACTGGCCAGTGTCGCGCAACGTGCACTCGAAGGTTTCAGCCGCTCGCTGGCCAAAGAGCTGCGCAACGGTGCGACCGCGCAGCTGCTGTATCTCGCTGAAGGTGCCGAAGACCAACTGGAAGGTGCACTGCGTTTTTTCCTCTCGCCCAAGAGCGCGTTCATTTCTGGCCAGGTCCTGCGCCTTGAAACCTGCGCCAGCCAGGTCGAGGATTGGACCCGCCCGCTTGGCGGCCGTCGCGCCCTGGTGACCGGTGCGGCACGCGGTATCGGCGCGGCCATCGCCGAAACCCTGGCGCGCGACGGCGCTGAAGTGGTGCTGCTGGATGTGCCGCAAGCGCGGCAAGACCTCGAAGCCCTCGCCGCGCGGCTAGGCGGCCAGGCGCTGGGCCTGGACATCTGCGCCAACGACGCAGCAGCGCAACTGCTCGAAGCACTGCCTGGGGGTATCGACATCGTGGTGCACAACGCAGGCATCACCCGTGACAAGACATTGGCCAACATGACCCCGGAATACTGGGACGCCGTGCTGGCGGTAAACCTCAAGGCGCCGCAGGTGCTCACCCAGGCGTTGTACGACGCTGGCGCGCTCGGTGACAACGCGCGCATCACCCTGCTGGCCTCGGTCAGCGGCATCGCCGGTAACCGTGGGCAGGCCAACTACGCGGCGAGCAAGGCCGGGCTGATCGGCTTCGCCGAAGCCTGGGCGCCAAAGCTCGCCGAGCGCGGTGCCAGCATCAATGCCGTGGCCCCCGGCTTCATCGAAACGCACATGACCGCCGCCATGCCCATGGGGCTGCGCGAGGCCGGGCGCCGCTTGAGCTCCCTGGGCCAGGGCGGGCGGCCACAGGATGTTGCCGAGGCCATCGCCTGGCTCAGCCAGCCGGGTTCCGGTGCGGTCAATGGCCAGGTCCTGCGGGTCTGTGGCCAGGCACTGATGGGAGCCTGACCATGAGCAGACATTGGCACGACCTACACGCCCCGGACTCACGCGCCAGCCTCTACCTGCGCGCGGCCAGCAAACGCAAAATCAGCGGCGACAGCCTGCCGGACACAGGCCTGCGCTGCGTCATTCGGGCCCAGCCCGACAACCTTGCGGCCTACCGCCGGCTCTGCCACTTCACCGACGATGGCCGCTTGCCGGGCACTTATCCACATGTCATGGCCTTCCCCCTCCAGTTGCAGCTGCTGACCGGCCACGACTTCCCCTTCCCACTGCTCGGGCTGGTGCATCTGTATAACCGCATCGAGGTGCTGCGCCCCCTGGGTGGCATCGATGGGTTACGGTTTGCGGTGTACGCCGACAACCTGCAACCTCATGCCAAGGGCGGCACCTTCGACCTGATCACCGAAGCCGAAGATGGCCTGGGCCTGCTCTGGCGCGAAACCAGCCGCATGCTGGTACGCGGGCTGCACCAGGAAGGCCAGGCGAGTGAGCTGGCAGAACGCGAACCGGGCCCACTGGCAGAGGCGAGCCGCTGGTATGCAGACAGCGATATCGGCCGCCGATACGCCAAGGTGTGCGGGGACTACAACCCCATCCACCTGAGCGCCGCCAGTGCGCGACTGTTCGGGTTTCCCAAGGCCATTGCCCATGGTATGTGGAGCCAGGCCATGGCGCTTGCGGCGTTGCGCGGGCACCTGCCGAACAGTGGCTATGGCTTCGAGGTGGATTTCCTGAAGCCGGTGCGGTTGCCATCGGAGGTGGTGCTCAGTGCCAGTGAGGCCGGGCCCGCAGGGGAACTGCGGCTGGATGGGCATGGCGAGTTGCTGCACATGCTCGGCCGTTGGGACCAGCTCTAGGCCGTGTGGCGGCTGCGCAGCCGCCCCCGAATCCTCTTGCTTTGCATCGGACCTGCGCCGAAGCTATGCGGCATTAGGAGAGCCCCGATGAACCTGCAAGAACTCACCGAACGCCTGCACAAGATCCGCGACAACAACGACTGGCGCGGCTTCCACAGCCCGAAGAACCTGGCCATGGCCGCCAGCGTCGAAATGGCCGAGCTGGTGGAAATCTTCCAGTGGCTGAGCGAAGACCAATCCCGCCAGTTGCCCGCCGACAAACTCGCTCACGCCGGCCAGGAGGTGGGCGATGTGGTCCTCTACCTGTTGCTGCTGTGCAGCGAGCTGGGCCTGGACATGGACCAGGTGGTACGGGCCAAACTGGCCGACAGCGAGAGGCGCTTCGCGCGATGAACGACCGTCACTTCGATGAACTGGCCACGCGCTTCGCGGAAAAGATCTACGGCGGTGCCAAAGGTGCAATTCGCCTGGCCGTGCTGCAAGCCGACCTGGCCGAAACATTGCCCGACCGCCCGCTGCGCATTCTCGATATCGGCGCAGGCCTGGGCCACATGGCCCTGTGGCTGGCTGAGCGCGGCCACCAGCTGACCCTGGCCGAGCCCGCCGCGCCCATGCTCGACGGTGCCCGTGCGCGCTTTGCCGAAGCGGGCCAGACGGCCACCTTCATCCAGGCGCCGTGGCAGGACCTGCTCGGCCAACTCACCGAACCCTACGACCTGGTGCTGTGCCACGCTGTGCTCGAATGGCTGGCCGAACCCGAAAGCATCCTGCCCGTGCTGCATCAGCTGACCGCCCCCACCGGGTGGCTTTCGCTGGCCTTCTACAACCGCGACGCGCTGGTCTATCGCAACCTGCTCAAGGGCCATTTCCGCAAGTTGCGCAGCAACCGCCTGGAAGGTGAAAAGCAGAGCCTGACCCCACAGAAACCACTTGATCCACGTGAGCTCAAGGCGCAACTTGAGCCTATGTGGCAGGTCGAAAGCCAGAGTGGTGTCAGGGTGTTCCACGACTATATGCCCAAGGAGTTCCAGGCCAAGGCCGAACTGCTCGACCTTCTGGAAATGGAGCTGGCCCACCGCAGGCACCCAAGCTTTGCCGGGCTCGGTCGCTACCTGCACTGGATCTGCCGCCCCCGCTGACCCCGCCCGCCGGGAGGAATACATGCCGTACCGTCTGTTGTGCCTGGCCCTGCTGCCCCTCGCCCTGGCTGGCTGCCAGGGCAGCAACCCGTATGTCGCCAGCGGCCGCCCGATACCGCCCGCGCCCGCTGCGGCAGCCACCACTTTCGACGCAAGTGCCTACCCGGCACCCGCCCGTGACTATGGGCACTATCGCAGCTGGAGCTGGCGTGACGGCCAGTTGCCCAGCGGCACGGCCAATGCCGACCCGGCGCAACTGGCCGATGCCATCAGCGGCGCGCTCGACCAGCATGGCCTGCGCCCGGCGTGGGGCAGCACCGGCGATTTGCTGGTCAGCGCCGACATGCGCCTGGAAAAACGCCTGCGCCAAGTGCGCGACTATGACACCTACGACCCCTACTACGGCGCCTACCCTTATGGCGGTGTCGGTTATGGCGGCTATCGCAATGGCTACGGTGCCTATGCCAGCGCACCGATCGTGCGCACCTACGAGGTCGAGGTGATGGTGGTGCGCATCGATCTGTTCGACGCGCGCAACGGCCAGCCGGTCTGGAGCGCCAGTGCTGAAAGCAATAGCGACAAGGACTCGCCGCGTGATCGCGAAAGTGCCTTGCGTGATTCTGTGCACAAGGCGCTCAGCGGCTATCCTCCCAGTTAACGTCTACCGGAGAACCATCATGTTGCGCCGTCTCGTTCTACTGTCATTTGCGCTATTACTTGCGGCCTGCTCCAGCAATAACGTCCAGCATGATTTCGACGCCAGCCGCGATTTTGCCGCCTATCGCAGTTGGGCGTGGCAAGAACCCGGCTTGCAGTACCGCCCGGACGACCCTCGAATCAAGAGCGACCTGACCGAGCAGCGCATTCGCCAGGCCGTTGCCGACCAGCTCGACCAGCGGGGCCTGCGCCCGGTGCAGGGCACGGCACGGCCTGACCTTAACGTACGCACGTACCTGATCGTCGAGCAGCGCCAGCAACAGATCACCACCAACTATGGCGGTGGGTGGGGTGGCTACTGGGGCGGCTACTGGGGCGGCCCGATGTACAACGAAACTCGCAGTGTCGACTACAAGGTCGCCACCATTCAGGTCGACATGTTCGATGGGCGTGACGGCAAGCTGGTGTGGCGCGGCAGTGCCGAACAGATCATGAACAATTACCCGCCAAGCCCGGAAGAACGCAATAGCGCCATTCACAATACCGTGGCCAAGGTATTGGCCAATTACCCGCCGGGCAGCAAGAAGTAGCAGTTAGTGGGAGCGGCCTTGCATTGCGATAGGGCCGCTCTCACAAAAGCGCTGCGCCAACCGCGACATAATCCATTTCGACCACGCCTTTTTCCGTTGCCAACTGCACTCCCCCGCACGTTCCCGTCTATCTTCAGTTAAGGAAACCTGACTGACCGGGTAGAAGTGTTCAACAATTAGGGAAGGCGACCTGCCAATGCAAAGCATTGTTCTCTTGATGTGGCTTGCCTTGTGCTCCGAACAGGATGTGCGTCAACGCCAGATATCCAACCTGCTGACCCTCGGCGTCGCGGCCTGCGCCCTGGCGTGGCTGTTCGCTACCGGCCACAGCTGGATCGGCGCCGAGGCCAGCGATGCCGGTTGGGCGCTGGCCATCGTCATGCTGCTGACCCTGCCCGGCTACATGCTCGGGCGCTTCGGGGCCGACGACGTCAAGCTGATGGGCGCCCTGGCCCTCGCCACCAGCCCGCAATATGTACTCGGCACCTTCATCGGGGCCGGGGTCACGGTGCTGCTGTGGCTGCTCACCCGTCGCCGCTTGTGGACCCTGCTCAACCCCAAGGTAAAGAAGCGCTTGCAGGCCCTGACGGAGCAGATGGGCGACAAACAAGCCTTCGTGCCCTACGTACTGGCGGGGTTTCTTCTGACAGCGGTATGGATCCAATAATCATATTTGTGGTCCGATAACTTGTACGGGCCTTGTACAGACTCGCAAAGTACGACTACTTTTAAGCTGCCAGAGCGTCTGGCCCGGGAGCAGGGCCGATTACGAACAGGGAGTTGATCGTGAACAAGCCGTCGAGTGAAGTGAAGGTGCTGGTGGTCGATGACCAGCCATTGATCGTCGAGCAACTGTGTGAATTTCTCGAAAGCCAAGGTCACCCTTGCGTCCCTGCCAATTCCACCGACCAGGCCATCGAGCGCTACCTGGCCGATCAAAGCATTGGCCTGGTGGTGTGCGACCTGCACATGCCGCAGCGCGATGGCATCGAACTGGTCCGCGCACTGAAGCAAATTGCCGGCAGCAAGCGCATGTTCGAAGCGATCATGCTGACAGGACGTGCGGAGAAGCAGGATGTGATCCGCGCCTTGCGCGCAGGTTTTGCCGACTACTACCAAAAGCCCATGAACCTCGACGAACTGCTCGAAGGCGTTCGCCGCCAGGAGCAGGCATTGCTCGAGCGCCAGCGCAACCTCAAGGAACTGGGCGGCCTGAACCAGCGCCTGCAGGACCTGGCATCGTCCGTTGACGAGCTCTACCACGACCTTGAAAAGGCCCGCGGCCAGGGTGTGCATCGGCGTGCCAATGATGTCGAGGAAGGCGAAAGCGAGCTGCCTGCGGTGTTCGAGAAGCTGTCGCCGCGCCAACTGGAAGTGGCGCGGTTGGTCAGCAAAGGCAAGACCAACTACCAGATCGCCTGCGAACTGGGCATCACTGAAAACACCGTGAAGCTCTATGTGTCCCAGGTGCTGCGCCTGACCCACATGCACAACCGCACGCAACTGGCGCTGGCGCTGACGCCGAGTTCTTCCCCGGTGCATCAGCGCTTTACCGCGCATTGATCACGAACGCCGGTGTTGCGCAGGAGCGTATCGAGCGGGGTTCATTGCATCTGATAGGTGAAGCTGAGCGTCACGCGTGGCGTTCGGCTCAGGCTGTCCAAGGCAGCATCCGCCAGAGGTTTCGCTACTTCCACAGCAACATCGAAATAACGCCCATCCCCCAGCCGCAGCCCCAGCGCAGCAGACGCCATCCGGGCATCCTCGACCTTGCCGGCGTTGTACCAGGCACGCGCTGCATCGAGCACCGCATAAGGCTGTACCACCTTCAGCCAGCCGTCGCTGTGCCGAACGCGGTAGTTGAGCTCGTACGCCACACCCCAGCCCTTGTCCCCCGCTGCTTGGTCACGGGGGTAACCACGGGCGAAACCCTGCCCGCCAAACACCGCCCGTTCGCTGTCGGGCAGTGTGTCGTCGCTCCAGTACAGGGCGCCCGAAATCCCCCCCTGCCAAGCGTCGAACAGCGTGTCGCTCTGCAATCCCGAAAGGCGCAACCGCAAGAAGTCGAGGTCATAGTCGGCGTCGCTGCGCGCGCCGAGGTAATCCAGGCCTTGATAGACCCCGGCACTGACGATTCGCAAGCGGCGAGCCTCGGCCTTGCGCCAGTTGCCCTCGAAGGACAGCGCCCGTACGTAGTTGTCGTATTCGCGCACCTGCAAACGCCCCGCAGGCCGATCTTCGAGATGCTCGCTGACCGCGTAGAAGCGCCCCGTCACCGTCAGCCACTCATCCGGCCTGACGATCAGTGGTTGACCAAGGCCTACCGAATAACGCTCGCTTTCCCGCTTCTGGGTGAGATCGCTGCCGTCATCCAGGCGGATACGGGTGCCCGGTGTGCTGCGATAGCGCGAAGCAGATACCAGCAACTGGCTGCCTTCGGCGTCCAGGTACTGGCTGTAAGCCAAACGCTGGTAATGGGCCTGATCATCCCCGGGAGGCAGCAGCAGGCTTGCCTGGAACTGTTCGGCATAGCGGGTCTGGGCATTGCTGGCCACGGTGAACAGCGCTTGGGTGTCCTCACGGCTGCCATCGTTTACGGTAATGCCAGCGGCAAACGGCCTACGCTGCGCGTGCACCGTCAGGTGAGCGGCACCCTCAGGCGAATGCGCCGCGGTCAGTTCGGCGCCTAGCGCAACGCCCGGGATGCGTTCGGCAATGCCGATGTAGCGCTCCAGCGTTTCACGTGTGAGCGGCCGTTCGGCTTGCAAACGCTGAAGCAACTGCTCCAGGTAACGGCGGGCCGAACCGATGTCGCCTTGCAGCCGGTAGCCTTGGATATAGCCCTCCACTAGCACCACCTGGATGCGGCCGTCTGCGACATCCTGCGGTGGCAGGTAGGCATACGAGAGCAGGTAACCGTCCTGCCGATAGCGTTGGGTGAGGCGCTCGGTGAACTGTTGCAACTCGCCCAGCGTGATCTCGTGCCCTATCAGCGGCTGGTAGTGGTCGCGCAGCTCGCTCAGGGGGAACACCGTGCCGCCCTCGAAACGCACCTTGTGCAACACCAGCCGGGTGTCCGCAGGTGCCCAACCAGCAATATTGGCATCTGACAGCGCCAGCCGCAGCGGCGAAGTGTCGGGGCGGTAGGTGTCTATTGGCAGGTTGGCGGCAGGCAGCCGACGCTCGTTTTCATGGCTGTCGAGAAACACCGGCAACGCCTCTGCCTGGGCCAGCAGGGCCCAAGGCAGCAATAACAGGGGCACGACCAGAGGACGCATAGGACGCTCCATGATCCCTCGGGTACCGCGGCGCCAGCCGGTCACACCCGTCACTTGCAAAGCGTAGGTGCTGGCCCGGCAATCGTCGAACGGCTACTCGCTGACCTGAAACGCCACCCGCGCGGTCTCGCCACTTTCATCCAGCGCGCTGAGCTCGATCTGCCCAGCGCGTTCGAAGCGCACCAGCAGGCTGTCCTGGCCCAGGGTCTCGCCCAACGGCTGGCCATTGAGGAACCACCAGCGCCGTCCACCCCCGCCAAGGGCAGAAACGTGCAACTGCAACGGCTCGCTGCTGGTTGCCGGGCGGCGCAGGTTGTCACCCGGGCGTACACCGACGATTGAAAGAGGTGGCGCAGTCGCCGGTGCCTGCGGTGGGCAGGTCGGGTCGACTGCCGGCAAGCGCGCCGCACGCCGTTCGACGCGGGGAAGCCACGGCTCCAGCGGCGCAGGCCAGAGGGCGATGTCACGTACCTTGGCCCCCAGGCAGCTGCCATCGACGCGCTGCCCTTGCGCATTGACCCAGACGCGCTCGCGCAAGCCCATCCCCAGCGGTTGGTCGGCTGCCTGCAAGGTCGGCGGCGTGGTGCCGTCGAGTGTCCAGGCAAAACGCTGGCGACGGCAGTTGGGGTCTTGCCGATTCATCGGCTGGCCCAGCGGCCAGCAGATGGCTGCCACGCCGATGGTATCGGGCACCTGCTCGACCGGCACGCGGATACCGCGCTGGGCGTCGCGGTTGCTCAGCAGGTCATGCACCTGAAGCATCAACGGCGCCGCCGAGGCCAGGCCGAACTGCCCAGGTACTGGCGTGCCGTCAGGGCGGCCGATCCAGACACCGATCAGGTAGCGCGGCCCGACGCCGATCGACCAGGCATCACGGAAGCCATAGCTGGTACCGGTCTTCCAGGCCAATTGCGGGCGCTGCACCAGCTCGGCGTGCGGGTCACGGTCCGGACGCGCCTGGCCACTGAGAATACGCCGGATAATCCACGCCGCCCCTGGCGACAGCAGGCGCCGCTCCAGCAACGGCTCCTGGGGCTGCAGGCGGATGCGCGCACTGTTGCCGGCTCGGGCGAAGGCCGCATAGCCGCCGACCAGGTCTTCCAGGCGGCTGCCCGCACCGCCGAGGATCAGCGACAGGTTGGGCTCGGCCAGGGGCGGCAGCATCAGCGGCACGCCGGCCACACGCATCTGCGCCGCGAAGCGTTTCGGGCCATAGGCTTCCAGCAACTGCACCGCCGGCAGGTTGAGCGACAGGGCCAAGGCCGAACTGGCCGACACCGGCCCGCTGAAACCCATGGAGAAGTTGCCAGGCCGATAATCGCCGTAGCGCCTGGGCACATCCTGCAGCAGCGATTCGGAGTGGATAAGCCCGTCGTCCAGCGCCATGCCGTAAAGGAACGGTTTGAGCGTCGAGCCGGGCGAGCGCAAGGCGCGCACCATGTCGACATGGCCGTAGCGTCGCTCATCGGCCAGGTCGATCGACCCCAGGTAAGCGCGCACCGCCATGGTCTGTGCATCCACCACCAGAATCGCCGCCGACGTGCGCTCCGGCAGGCGTGCACGCCAGCCTAGCAGCAGGTCTTCGAGGCGCCTTTGCAGGGCCGCGTCGAGTGTGGTGCGAATCAGTGGCGGGCTACCGGCGGTGTTCAGCCGCCGCGCCAGCAACGGCGCCAGGGCCGGCTCTTGCCGCGGCGCCAGCAGTAAGGGCTCTTCGGCGGCCTCCTTGAGCTGCTGGGCGGGCCAGACCTGGTACTCGGCCAGCCGTTGAAGCACCTTGTCGCGCGCACGCTGGGCACGTTCGGGATGGCGGTCCGGGCGCAGGCGGCTGGGTGCCTGGGGCAGCACCGCAAGCAGCGCCGCCTCGGCAGGTGTCAGGTGCTTGGGCGACTTGCCCAAATATGCCCAACTGGCAGCCGCCACCCCCTGCAGGGTGCCGCCAAAGGGCGCGCGGTCGAGGTAGATCTGCAGGATTTCGCGCTTCGACAGGTGCCACTCCAGCTGCGCCGTACGCCATAACTGGCGCAGCTTGCCGGCCAAGGTGCGGTCATGCGGGTCGAGCAGGCGCGCCACCTGCATCGACAACGTACTGCCGCCCGACACCACGCGCCCACCGCGCAGGTTCAGCCAGGCCGCGCGGGCCAGGGCCAGCGGGTTGACCCCGGGGTGGCGATAGAACCAGCGGTCCTCGTAGGTCAGCAGTGCCTGCAGGTACAGCGGCGAGACCTCATCCGGGCTGACCGGATAGCGCCACACGCCCTCGGCGTCGGCAAAGCGCCACAATGGCGTGCCGTCTTCGGCCAGCACTACCCGCGCCAGGTCGTCGCCTGGCATGGGCAGCGGCCAGATACGGTCAGCCAGCCACAGCAGGCCGACAGCCAGCACCAGAGTGATGACACCGGCACGGGCAATTCTGCCCGCTCGCGTGCGCGGCCACGCTAAGCTTGGCATCGGGAACCGACTTGGCCAACTGATGGCCAAAGGCTTGGAAACGGCAAACTCGCCGACGTGTCGATCAGGAAGCAACTATGCATGTAGAAGGTTTTTTCGAGTGGCTGGGCCAGGCACTGGGTTCGTTGATCCGAGTTATCGTCGACGCATTGAGCGGGCTGTTCAACCTGCTGGCCAATGCCGGGGGCAATTTCATCGATGGCCTGGCGCGCACGCTGGGCATGGACACCTCGCTGGTCAGCATCCTTGCCCTGGTAGTCGGCCTGATGCTGCTGTACTCGGCCATCCGTGCCTTCATGCGGGCGTCGATCATCCTCGGGATCATCTGGCTGGTGCTGGGGTTGTGGGTGATGAGCTGGGTGATTCACTGAGGCCCTGCCGCCCCTCGCTTTGATGTGTTTTTTGGGTGTGTGTGTAGGAGCGGCCTTGCGTCGCGAAAGGGCCGCAGAGCGGCCCCAGGATTTCGGCGTTAACCTTGATATCGCTGGGGCCGCGCTGCGGCCCTTTCGCGACGCAAGGCCGCTCCTACAACAACCCAAGCACGCGGGGCAGCTGCGGCTTAGCGGGCGTTGACGGTCATCTCGCCCTGCCCCTCGCCCACGGCCTGCAGGTTCGGCCGGTACATCGACTCGACCTGCGGCGGCGGCACGCGATAGGTGCCCGGCGTTACCGCCCGTGCCAAGTACAGCAGGTGCGTGGTGCTATAGCCATCGAGTTTGAGCGCGGCCACATAACGGTCATCACGGTACTCCTGATGCACCACGCTGGCATTCTGCATCGACTCACGCCACTCCTTTACCGCGCTGCTGGCGTTGTCCAGGCTGGCGGCGCTCTGTGCCAGGTTCTGGTTTTCCAGCTCCAGCCCCGCCGGCAGCAAATCGACCACCAACGCATCCGGCACACGCTCTTTGGCCTTGAGCGCCAGGTGCACCAACACCAGGTCGCCACTGCGCAGGTTGTGCAGGTCCAGTGGTTGGCCGTTCATGCCCAGGTACTCGCGACGAATCTCCATGCCATTGCCGCCAGCCGATGGCGCCTGGCGTGGGTAGCCAGAGAGGGTCAGCTGCTGGTAAAGCGTTTCGCTGCCTTCGTTTTGCACCGTCAACGGCGAAGCCAACAACGGGCCTTCGAGCTTCAGGCCCGACGCTGCGTTGTCGAGCTCGCGGATTTCGCCTGCGCTGTCCAGCCGCGCCTGCCACTTGCCCTCCGGCTTGCCGAGCAAACCACGGCCGGCAAGGAACAGCGCGTTGCGTTCCTGAGTCGACAGCCAGCGGTTGGCCGCCAGCTCGTCAGACAGCGCGAACAAGCGTTGGTCGACCTGGTTGCTGGCCAGGTTGCTTTCCTGCAACAGCGCCAGGATCAACGCTTGGTCACGCAGGGTGCTGCCGTAGTCAGCCATCCAGCCCTTGCTGCGGCTGATGCCCAACCCGGCTTGCAAGGCCTGCTCGGCGCGTGGCTTGTCGCCCATCTTGTCCAGCGCCACGGCCAGTTGCACCAGCGGTAGACCCGAGCGGGCGTCGGCGCGGCGTTCGAACAGCCCGCGCAAGGCGCCCAGCGGTGCCTGCTGGTTGCGCGACAATACCAGCGCAGCATAGGCCTGCACGGCGAAGCGGGTATGGTCGGCGCTCTCGCTGTAGTCGACCTCGATCAGGTTGCGTTCCTGCAGGTAGCGCAGCAGGCGTTCGTTGGCTTTCTTCAGCGCTTCGGCCGGCACGCCGTAGCCCTGGTCACGGGCACGCAGCAGGAAGTCGGTGACATAGGCGGTCAACCAGTACTCCTCCTCGCTGTCCGAGCTCCACAGGCCAAAGCTGCCGTTGTAACGCTGCATGCCCAGCAGGTGCTCGATGCCCATCTCGATCTTGCGTTTGCGCACATCGGCCGGCTCGCCCTTGATGCCCAGGCGCTTGAGGCTCTCGGCATCGGCGTACAGCGACGGGTACAGCCCGCTGGTAGTCTGCTCAAGGCAACCATACGGGTAGGCTTCGAGGGCGCGGATCTGTTCGGCCAGGTTCAGCGGCGGCCGGCTCGACACCACCAGGCTGGCTTCAAGGCCCGCCGGTTCGAAGGCCGCCAGGTCAGCCTCGGGCAACGCCCATGGCTGGTCCTTCAGCGCCACCCGATAGTGCTTGAGCATTGCCGGGTAGGCCGGGCGCACGCCCAAGGTCCACTCACGCTCGAAGGCCGTGGCCGGCTCGTTCGGCAATTGCAGGCCATTGACGCGCACCTTCACCTTACCCTGGCCCAGACCACCCTGGGCCTGCACCGGGATCATCAGCGTGGACCGCTGGCCTTCAGCCAGGGCAACGCTTTGCACAGCGCTGGTGGCCAGGCTCAACTGGCCTTCGGTGCTGATTTCGACATTCAGTTGCTGGGCTTGGCCGGACAGGTTGGCCAGGTCCAGCGCCAGGCTGGTGCGGTCGCCGCCGGCGAGGAAGCGCGGCGCCGAGAGTTCGGCGATCAACGGCGCGGCGACCACGGTCTTGCCCTCGGCCATGCCGAAGTGATCCTCGGTCCAGGCCTGGGCCATCAGCCGCAGCTCGCCGTTGAAGTCGGGGATGTCCACCGTGGCCTGGCCTTCGCCCTTGTCGTCCAGGGTCACCGGCAGGCTCTGCTGCGCGACGATGGTCACCGTGGTGTTGGGGCGTTTGCCACCCTTGGCCATGGCGGCGTCACCGCCGAATGCCAGGCTGGCCAGACTGCCCTGGCCGGCTTCGATCAACTGGCCGTAGATGTCCAGTTGGTCAGCGCCATAGGCCTTGCGACCGAACAGGCTGGCGAACGGGTCGGGGGTCTTGAAGTCGGTGATGTTGAGGATGCCCACGTCAACCGCAGACAACAGCACATGCACCTGTTGCCCCGCAGCGGGTGCACTGCCATCGGCCTTGGCCACCTTGAACTTCACCGTCAGCGGCTGCTTGGGGCGCATTTTTTCCGGTGCCTGCAGGCTGACCGCGAGCTTGCGCTCGGCCCGGTCCAGCGGCAGGTGCAGCACGCCCACGGCGCGTTTAGGCGTGGCATTGGCCTTGCGCTCGCCGGGGCGAATTACCAGGGCGCTGATGTACAAGTCGTGGCGTGCCCATTGTTTGTCCAGTTGCACGTCGAAGGTCTTGCCCTCGGCCGGCACGTCGATTTCCTGCCACCACAGCGGGCCATCGCTGGACTCGATCATCAGGTAGCCGCTGCCGGCTGCCGGCGGCGTTACCGTGACCTTGGCCGAGGCACCATCGGCGTAGGAGGGTTTGTCCACGGCCAGCTTGACCTGGTCGGGGCGCACCGCGCCGCCTTCGGCGTTGTCCTGGGCGCGGTAGCCGGCCCAGAAGCGCTCGCTGGAGACCAGGCCGGTTTCCGGGTCTTCGACTTCGACCCGGTAAGGGCCCCACTCGACCTGGAACGACAATTTGGCGGTCGAGCCGGCCTTGACGCTGACGGTCTGCTCGCTCTGGGTGAGGAATTTCTCGTTGAAGTTGTAGCTCCAGCCGTCGCTCTGCGAGTAGTTCCAGTAGTAGTCACGGCGTTCGCGGATCAGCCGCACCTTGAGGTCGTTGGCCGCAAGCTTCTTGCCGTCACGGTCGGCGACCAGGAACTCGAATTCCACCGGGCCGTCACTGTCGGTCTCCTCACCCTCGAACAGCCCACGCAGGCCAGGCAAGCGCTCGGCCGGCCAGATCGGCTGTTCCAGACGACGGGTGATCGGCCTGCCACCGGACTCCTGCAGGCTCGCCTGCACGGTCAGTTGCAGCGGCGAGCGGGCTTCGGCCCAGCGGCTTTCGATATCGACCACTGCCTTGCCGGCCTGGTCGAGGGTGACCTCGTCCAGCTCCAGGTCCTGGTTCAGCTCGGTTTCGGTGACCGAGCCGAACTGGTAACCCGGCAGCGCCGGCACTGCTTCGCGCAACGGGCGCACGTAGGCCTGGCCACTCAGGCGATTACCTGCGGCAGGTGCGCCGTAGAGGTAGCGGCCATCGACCTGGATGTGCGCATCCTGATCAGGCGCAAGCGGCGTGCTGCTGCCTTTGAGCTCCAGCGCCAGGCGCTCGGGGAGGAAGTCTTCGACAAGAAACTCGTAGACCTGCTTGCGCCCGCCCCCCAAATCGAGCAGCAATTGCCAGCGACCGGTCGGTGCTTCGCTGGCCAATTGCAACTGGTACTGGTACAGGCCATTGCCATCGGCCTCCCAGACAAACTTGCGGCTGACCTGCTCATCGGGGCGGCGTACTTCCACGCTGACGGGCTGGGCCTTGACCGGCTTGCCATCCTGATCGCGCAGCAGGCCGTTGAGCAGCACGGTCTCGCCGGGGCGATACAGGTCGCGGGGGCCGAAGATGAACAGTTGCAAAGGGTTGGCCTGAGGGCCGGTGATGTCGAATTCGGCCAGGTCCAACGCTGCGGTGTTCAGGCGCAGCAAGGTGGTGTGCACGCCCTGGGTGGCAATCAAGGTATCGGCCTTGGGCGTGATCGGCAGCTGGGCGTGGCCTTCGCCATCGGTCTTGGCCTGGGCCAACAGCTTGCCCTTCTCATCGTGTATCTCAAGGTTGACGTCCTGCATCGCCTTGCCCCCTTCCAGGGCCTGGGCGAACACGTCGAGGCGGTCGCGGAAGCGGTGCGCAGAGACGCCGATGTCGCTGAGGCTGAACAGGGTGGCCGGCTGCGAATAATCGTAAGTGCCAGAAGCACGCATCACCGCCAGGTACACACCCGGCGCCTGCAGCGGCTTGATCCCGGCGATCGGCAGCAACACGGTCTCGCGGGTGTTGCGCGCCGGGTTGAGGTCGAAACGGCCACTGTAGACCAGCTCGGCCATGGCCAGGGTTTCTTTGGACTGGTAGGAATACAGGCTGCTGTTGCGCCCCCAGTTGACCAGGAAGGTCGACAGCATCTCGGGCTTCACGCGGAAGAATTCGACATCGACCTTGTCGACGTTGAGGGCGATCACCGGCAGGCCTTCGGCCAGGCGCGTGGGCAGCAGCGAGCCGCGGCTGGCAAAGCCGATGGTCGGCTGCATGTCGCGGGTTTCCAGGCGGGTCACCGACTCGCTGTCGAGCTGCTGGCCGTTGACCGCCAGCAGGCCTTTGTCGACGGTCAGCACCAGCTTGCGCTGCGGCTCGAGGTGGCGCAGGCGCAGCTCCATCTGGTTGTCGGAGAGTTCCCAGGCACCATCGACCTTGCCTTTGACAGTGTCGACCAGGTGCAGCTTGGCGGCAAAGTCCTGTTTGGCATCCAGCGGCGCCGAGAAGCTGATCGACAACGCGCTGGCGCCATCGAGCTGCACTTCCGAGACATCCAGCACCGTCAGCGCGCGGCCCTCGTAGCGCTTGGCGAGCACGGCGGGGTCTTCGCGCTTGGCCGGTTGCACCTCGGCGGGCGTGGTGGCTGCCGGTTTCTCAGCCGGCGCCGGTTTGTCCGGCGCAGATGAGTCACAAGCACTGAGCAACGCCAGCGCGCAGGCCAGCAACAATCCTTTGTTGAACATGGTGTGGGAACTCTTTGGCAGCGTGTACGTGAGGGCAGCAACTATAGCGCAACGCCGGGCGCATCACCCGAAGTCGAGCGCCAGGTGAGACCGCGTTCGCGCGCATTGGTTGCCTGGCCGGTACACTGTGGCCTGCAAACGCTGCCCCCATGACCTTAGGACACCGATGAGCTCCCTGACCACCGACTGGCGCGACCGCCCTACCCACCGCAAGGTCTGGGGCCTGGCCGCACCGATGATCCTCTCCAATATCTCGGTACCGCTGGTGGCGCTGGTCGACAGCACCGTCATTGGCCACCTGCCCCATGCCCATCAGCTGGGCGCAGTGGCGGTGGGCGCCACCCTGTTCACCTTCATGGTCGGCCTGATGGGCTTTCTGCGCATGGGCTCTACCGGTTTTGCGGCCCAGGCTGCCGGCCGCGGCGACGGCGCAGCGTTGCGCCAGGTGCTGGTGCAAGGGCTGCTGCTGGCCTTGGGCTTTGCCGTGATCATCGGCCTGCTGGCGCTGCCCTTCAGCCAGCTTGCACTTCATGCGATGCAGCCCAGCGCGGCGTTGCAGCAATCCACCGAAGATTTCTTCCACACTCGCCTGCTCGGGCTGCCTGCTGCATTGGCCAGCTACGCGCTGGTCGGCTGGTTCCTGGGCACCCAGAATGCCAGGGCGCCGCTGGCCATTCTGCTGACGACCAACCTGCTGAACATCGTGCTCAACCTGTGGTTCGTACTCGGCCTGGACTGGGGGGTGCTGGGTTCGGCGCGGGCGTCGGTGATCGCCGAATGGAGCGCCGCGCTGCTGGGGCTGGCCCTAACCCGCCCGGCCCTGCGCGCCTACCCTGGGCACATCGCCTGGGCGGCGTTGAAGCGCTGGCAGGCATGGCGGCCACTGCTGGCCGTCAACCGCGATATCTTCCTGCGCAGCCTGGCCTTGCAGCTGGTGTTTCTGTTGATCACCGTGCAAGGCGCACGCCTGGGTGAAGCGACGGTGGCCGCCAACGCGTTATTGCTCAATGGCCTGCTGCTGACCGCCTACGCCCTCGATGGCCTGGCCCATGCTGTCGAGGCCTTGTGCGGGCACGCCATTGGTGCGCGCGACCACACCAGCCTACGCCGCGCGTTGGTCGTGGCGTGTGGGTGGTCGCTGATCACCAGCGTCGGGTTTGCCGTGTTGTTCCTGCTGGGGGGGCATCTGTTCATCGACCTGCAGACCGATATCGACAGCGTGCGGGCAGCGGCTTACCCGTACCTGCCGTACCTGGCGGTGCTGCCGGTGGTGGCGGTGTGGAGTTACTTGCTGGACGGGCTGTTCATCGGCGCCACGCGGGCCAGGGAAATGCGCAATGCGATGCTGGTTTCGGTGGTGATTGCGCTGCCGGTGGCGTGGGGCATGAGCGGGTTTGGCAACCATGGGTTGTGGCTGGCGTTTCTTGGCTTCATGGCGCTGCGGGCGGTGACGCTGGGGTGGGTTGGGTGGCGGTTGCAGCAAAAGGGGTTGTGGATTCGGTAGTGCCGGATGCCTGTAGGAGCGGCCTTGCGTCGCGAAATGAGGGCGCAGCCCTCACCTGCTGACCTACAGCCACACACAATCCCAATGTGAATACTCGCCAGCACGCTGCACCAGACCGGCACGCATGGGATTGGCGACGATGTAACGCGCTGCGGCTTTTACATCGTCTTCTTTGCGTAGTGCCCGATCATGGTAACCCCGTTGCCAGATATGCCGACGTTCTGCACCCAGCCGATGTCAGCAGGTAAAGACCGGGTGTGACCTCGGTGAGGGCTTCGCCCTCATTTCGCGACGCAAGGCCGCTCCTACAAAAGCACCGCGATCCCGTGCAGGAGCGGCCTTGCCGGGGCGCCGGCCCGGTCGGAAAGGGCCGCTAAGCGGCCCCAACGATCACGAAGACAAGTACGAAGAGCGGGTCAACCCAAGGCGCAAGGCATCAAGGTACTGGGTCCGCTCACGCGCGCTGATCTTCGCGCTGGCCACCTTGTCGCGGTAGTGAGTCATCAACTCCTCCGGCGACAAGTGCACGTAACGCAGCATGTCTTCGATGGTGTCGTGGGTCTCGATACCGGCGTGGTACACGCTGCCATCGGCGTTCTGGTAGATGTTCACCGAGTCGGTGTCACCGAACAAGTTGTGCATGTCGCCCAGGATCTCCTGGTAGGCGCCGACCAGGAACACGCCCAGCAGGTAGTCCTCACCCTCATTGAGCGCATGCACCGGCATGCTGGTCTCGATGCTCTGCTCGTCGACGTACTGGTTGATCTTGCCGTCGGAGTCACAGGTCAGGTCTTGCAGCACCGCACGACGCAGCGGCTCCTCATTCAGACGATGCAGCGGGATGATCGGCAACACCTGGCCGATGGCCCAGGTGTCCGGCAGGCTCTGGAACACCGAGAAGTTGCAGATGTACTTGTCGGCCAGCTTGTCGTTGAGCTCGTCCAGCACCTGACGGTGCGAACGCTGGCGTGCCTTCAGCGAGTTGTGCAGGCGACGGCACACGGCGAAGTAGCACTGCTCGGCCAGGGCCTTCTCGGCGAGGCTGATCTTGCCATCGGCATACTGCGCCGCCACGTCACCCATGTAGTGGGTGGCGCGCCAGTAAGTCTCGGTGACCATCTCGATGTCGGTCGGGCCGAGCAGGTCGGCCAGCCACTGCACGGTCTGCGGCAGGGCCTCTTTGTTCTCGATGGTCGGCACGTCGTCGTTGTGTTTCTCGACGTCGGTCACCTGGATCACCAGCATGGCGTGGTGCGCGGTCAGCGAACGGCCGCTCTCGGAGAAGATGTGCGGGTGCGGCAGGCCCTGCGCGTCGCAGAACTCCTTGAGCATGCCCACCACCACGCCGGCGTAGTCATCCATGTCGTAGTTGATGGAACTGGCATTGCGCGAGTGGGTGCCGTCGTAGTCCACACCCAGGCCACCGCCGACGTCGATGTGATCGACCGGCAGGCCCAACGCACGCAGCTCGCCGTAGTAACGGATGGCTTCCTTGAAGCCGTGCTGGTAGTCGGCCAGGTTGGCGATCTGCGAGCCCATGTGGAAGTGCAGCAGGCGGATGCCCTGGTCCAGGCCGGCATCGCGGAAGCGTTGCACCACCGAAATCAGCTGGGCGGCAGACAACCCGAACTTGGACTTCTCGCCACCGGTGTCCGCCCACTTGCTCGAAGCCAGCGAAGACAAGCGCACACGCAAGCCCACCTGCGGCTTCACCTTCAGCTCGGCGGCCTCCTCGATCACCAGGGCGACCTCGGACTCCTTCTCGATGACGATGAACACGTTGTGGCCCAGCTTCTGGCCCATCAGCGCCAAGCGAATGAACTCGCGGTCCTTGTAACCGTTGCAGACGATGGTGCCGCCCTTCGGCGCCAGCGCCAGCACCGCCAGCAGCTCAGGCTTGGAGCCGGCCTCAAGGCCGATCGAGACATTCTGGGTGGCGATGATGTTTTCTACCACCGCTTCCTGCTGGTTGACCTTGATCGGGTACAGCGCGGTGTACTGGCTCTGGTACTCCAGGCGCGCGATGTTGGCGTCGAACGCACCGGTCAGCTGGCGTACGCGGTCTTGCAGGATATCGGGGAAGCGCACCAGCAACGGCAACGACAGGCCGCTCTGGCGCAGCTCGTCGACCTGCTCGAACAGGTCGATCGGCGCGCTCTGGGGGCCATTGGGGCGCACTTCGACGCGCCCGGCTTCATTGATGGCGAAATAACCAGCGCCCCAATGGCGGATGCCGTAAACACTGCGGCTGTCGGCCACGGTCCATTGGCTACCATCGTCTTTGCGTGTGCGTCGTACGGACATTCAAGTCCCCTATAGATAAGTCGAAGACACTGCCCCAACAAAAGGGCCGGCGCAGTGTAAAAGCTGAAAATGACGGTTCGTCCGGTTCAGGGGTAGACCCTGCCAACAGGAACGAGTTTAGAAAGCACTGGGCAAAAAATCGCGCGCTGGCCTCAGCCGCCGGACTTTTTAGCTTTGAAACCCTGTTTGGTCAGCTCGCCGATCAACAGCTCGACATGGTCGCCCTGAATCTCGATAACCCCGTCCTTCAAGGCGCCACCGGTACCGCAGCGGCGCTTGAGCGTGGTGGCCAGCTCCTTGAGCTGATCGAGGGGCAGCGGCACGCCGGTGACAGTGGTCACGGTCTTGCCACCGCGGCCTTTGCTTTCACGGCGCACACGGGCAGTACCATCCCCCTCGGGGACGACTTGCTGCTTGCAGGTGCAGGCATCCACCGGCTGGCCACAGTCGGGGCAGTGCCGACCGGCATCGGTGGAGTAAACGAGACCGCCAAGGGCGGCGAAGGAAGAAGCTTTCTTGGCCACTTTTGTTCCTCTGTGCTGAGGACAAAAACTGGTCGGCGGGAGCCGACCGCGAAGCCCCACTCTGGCAGGGGCGGCGCTACTGCCGCAAGATCCTGCGGCAGCCCGAAAAGGGCGCGCAGTGTAACGATAAATCGGGGGCTTGTGTAGGAGCGGGTTTACCCGCGAACAAGGGCGTAGCCCTTGCCATGAAACGCAGGTGTCTGGGACGGCCTCTTGCGGCTAAACCCGCACCTACAGACTGGCTCTATACCGCTGCAACGCCGCCAACGAGTCCGGGCAATACGGCATGCCCAGGCTTTCTGCCTGGGCCTGCTCCAGGCTGATGAACCGCGCCTCGCTCACCTCCTCCGGCTGCAAGCGCAAAGGCGCATCGGACACCGCCGAATACACCGCACACCACAAGCGGTTATCAGGCTGGTCGAAGTAGAAGCGCTCATGAAAGCGCAACGCGACGCCATCGACACCCAGCTCTTCGGCCAACTCCCGGGCTGCCGATTCGGCATACCCCTCGCCCGCCGTCACCATGCCGCCTGCTGCCACATCCCAATACCCAGGGTACAGCGCCTTGCTCAAAGTACGCCGGTGCACGCACAACTCACCGGCACCATTGAACAGCAAGATGAACGTGCAGCGGCCGATCAGGCCGCGCTCACGCAGTTCAGCCCTGGGCAGGGCACCCAGTACCTGATCGGCCTCGTCGACCCAGGCGACCAGCTCACGGTCGGAAGCCGCCCGGTGGGCGGCTTCCTTGGTGCTGATGACCACTATCAGCCCTGCGACAGCAGCTGACGCAGGTCGATGACCGCAGCGTTGGCGCGGGAGATGTAGTTGGCCATGACCAGCGAGTGGTTGGCCCACATGCCAAAGCCGCTGCCATTCAGCACCATCGGGCTCCACAGCGCTTCCTGCGAGGCTTCCAGCTCACGGATGATCTGGCGCACGCTGACGGTGGCGTTCTTCTTCGCCAGCACGTCGGCGAAGTCGACCTCGATGGCACGCAGCAGGTGCGACAGCGCCCAGGCTTGACCACGGGCCTCATAGAACACGTTGTCGATCTGCAGCCATGGGGTTTCGACCACCTCCTCGTCAACCTGCGGCGCCTGGCCAGGTTGCACCGACTCGGTCTTCAGGGTGGTGTTGAGCTTGACCCGGCCAACGCTGGCAGAAAGGCGCTGCGACAGCGAACCCAGGCGGGTGGCCACATCGCCCAGCCAGTTGTTCAGGTTATCGGCACGGGTGTAGAAGATCGCGCCTTTATCGCCAGCGGCGAGGCGGGTCTGGTAGCGGTTAAGCGACTTGATGCCTTCTTCGAATTCCGACTCGCTCGACGGCAGGATCCAGCTCTTGTTGTCGAAGTTGAAGCGCGGCTCGGCCTTGGCCAGGTCGGCGTCTTCGGTTGACTGCGACTGCGAACGGGCGAAGTCCTTGCGCAGGGCACGGGACAGGTCGCGGACCTGAACCAGCACGCCGTATTCCCAGCTCGGCATGTTGTCCATCCACAGCCCCGGCGGGAAGCGGTCGTTGGAGATGTAACCGCCCGGCTTGTTCAGCAGGGTACCGGCGACGGTCTTGAGGGTTTCGATGGTGGTGTAGCCGACCACCATCTGCTGGCCATTGCGCTCGGCCGCGGTCTGGGCGTTCTGCTGCACCGGGAACAGCTCCGGCTCCTGGCTCCAGTACCAGCCCAGGCCGATGCAGACCAGCAGGTACAGGCCGATCAGGGTACCCAGAGCACGGCTCCAGAGCCCGCCCAGGTAGCTACGGGCGGCGGCGCCACGGCCATCAACACGCTCGCGGGGTTCGGCTTTGGCCTCGCGGTTTTTCCAGTCCAGCATGGCATTGTCCTTAATCAGTCTCGACGGTTCAGGGGCTTTGACCACAGGCGTGCGCCAGGGTGCCACGGCAAGCCCGCGTCGCTGCACTATAAAGCAGACACTGCCGTACGCATAAGCGACCAGTGGGTCGGTAACTGAATATTCGTTCTAAACCCTTTGTTGATGGAGGGCACTCACTCAAAGGTAAAGAGCTGCTAGCATAGAGCCATCATCGAACCTGCATACCACCCACCCAAAAGTAGCCAGGACATGAGCCAAGCAGTCGATCCGAGCCAGCAGTGCCCCGCCCAGCACCTGTCGCGTACCGGCCTGCGCAAGGATGACCCGCTCAACCAGGTGCCGCTGCCCCTGCGCAAGCCGGTGTACATCCTTTTGCAGGACCACGAGCGTGCCCAGCGCCTGGCCCAACAGCTGGAGTTCTTCGGCCTTGGCGTGCAGCCCCTGTTCAGTGCCGATGCCTTCCACGCATCGCTCAGTGAATGCCCGCCTTCGGCCATCGTCATGGATGTGGACTTCACCGGTAGCGGCCAGGGCCTGCTCCTGGCAGCCCAAGCTCAGGCCCAGGCTCAGCAGGGATTGCCGCAGCCCATTCCGCTGCTGTTCTTCAGCCATCACGAAACCGATACCCCTACCCGCCTGGCGGCGGTGCGCGCCGGCGGCAAGGAGTTCCTCACCGGCACGCTGGAAGCCTCCAGCCTGCTGGAAAAGGTCGAACTGCTGACCAGCGCGACCCCGCACGACCCGTTGCGGGTATTGATCATCGACGATTCGCGCACCCAGGCCTTGCACACCGAGCGCGTGCTCGCCAGCGCGGGCATGATCACCCGCAGCCTGACCGACCCGATCCGCACCATGGCGGAACTGGCCGACTTCCAGCCCGACCTGATCATCCTCGACCTGTACATGCCGGCCTGCACCGGCCCGGAGCTGGCCAAGGTGATCCGCCACAATGACCGCTACGTCAGTGTGCCGATCATCTACCTGTCGGCCGAGGACGACCTGGACAAGCAGCTCGATGCCATGAGCGAGGGCGGCGATGACTTCCTGACCAAGCCGTTTCGCTCGCGTCACCTGATCACCACCGTGCGCAACCGCGCCGCCCGTGCCCGCCACCTCAAGTCACGCATGGTCCGCGACAGCCTCACCGGGCTGTACAACCACACCCATATCCTGCAATTGCTCGAAGACTGCTGCTACCGCGCCCGGCGCGAGCAGCAGCCGCTGAGCTTCGCCATGCTCGATATCGACCGTTTCAAGCAGATCAACGACCGCCACGGGCACCCGATGGGCGACCGGGTGATCAAGAGCTTGGCACTGTTCCTCAAGCAACGGCTGCGCAAGACCGATTTCATTGGCCGGTATGGTGGCGAAGAGTTCGCCATCGTCATGCCCAATACCGCACTGGATGCCGCGCACAAGGTGCTGGACGAGATCCGGCGGCGGTTTGCCGAAATTCTTTATCCGGCGCAGCCGCGTGACCTGAACTGCACGTTCAGCGCAGGCGTGGTGCAACTGGACGATGAGCTGGATGCGCTGACCATGGCCAGTGCGGCTGACGAGGCGTTGTACCGAGCCAAGCATGCGGGGCGTAACTGCGTGGTGCGGGTCGAACCCTAGGCCTTTGCAGGGGCCGATAAAGGCCAAATGCCATCTATTTCTCTCAGCGAGCCCCAGCCGTCATCACTGCGTAACAAAACCGCAATAACTTCAGGCGCTTACTTCTCCCACTCCCCGCAGGAAGTTCGCGGCTATGCGCCTGAAGTGGCTGACCAATTTCAACACCCTGTTGCTGGTGACCGTCTGCATCGCCCTGGGCGCGACCCTGTGGTGGTCGCAGCGTGCCCTGGAGCGCCCCTATCAGATGATGGAGCGCTACCTGGGCCTGTCCCAGCAGTTCCAGAACCAGGCAGCGCGCAACATCCAGGCCTACCTGGGCAGCGGTGACGCCTTGCGCCACGCCGCCGCCATGGAGGCCAACCAGCAGTTGCAGGCGGCTTTGGCCGAATGGCCCGAGGCGTTGGCCGGCACACTGCGCCCCAGCCTCGACAGCCTGCAGGCCTTTACCGCCGACGAACTGCTGGCGGCCGGCAAGCTGGCCGGTGACCCGCAAGCGCTGCTGTTGCAGGCCGAGCGCGAACTGGGGGCCAACTTCGAACAGTTGGCCGGCTACGCCCGGGACAGCAGCAGTGCCGAGGCCGACCGCTACCTGCTGCCGCTACTCGACGCCACCGTGCACCTCGGGCGCCTGTCGCTGGCCCGCGACAAACTGGTCAGCAGTGGCCGCCCTGAACTGGCCGATGAAGTGGAGCGCGAACTGCAACTGATCCGCGCCCAGGCCCAGGCCATCGACAGCCTGCCGTTGCTTGGCGCGACCCGAGCGGCCGAGTCCAATGCCGACGATTTCGCCGCCATGATGGGCCTGCAGACCCAAGCCAGCGAGCAGCGGGAAGACATCGCCGTCGGCCTCAAGCGCGAACTGCTAAGCCTGCTCAATCGCTACCCGGCCGAACTGCAACGCACCCGCGAGCAGATCGAGCGCCGCGCCGCCCTGGCCGCCAGCGCGGGCCAGCGCCTGGAAGCGGTGCAACAGGCCATCGCCGGGCTGGAGCCGCAGGTCCGCGGCGAGCATGCCCGGATCGCCGCCGAAGTGCGTATCAGCCAAGGCCTGATGATCGGCCTGATCCTGCTGATCGCCCTGCTCATCGACACCCTGCAGCGGCGCTTGGCGCGAACCCTGACCAGCCTGGCTCCGGCCCTGTCGCACTGGGCCGAGGGCGATTTCGCCGAACCCATCGCCCTGGGCAAGACCAACCGCGAGCTGCACGACATCCAGGAATCGCTCAACCGCCTGCGCCAGTACCTCGTGGCCCTGGTCGGCACCCTGCGCCACAACGCCGAGCAGGTGGCCGGCAGCAGCCACGCCTTGGCCGGCATGAGTGCCGCCCTGCACGACGGGGCCGAGCGCCAGGCCGGCGATACGGGGCAAATCCGCGACGCGCTCGCTGAACTGGAGGCCACCATCCAGCAAGTGGCCGGCGATGCCAGCGCCGCCGCCGACGCCAGCCATGATGCGGGGCGTGCGGTGGAACGCGGCCAGGCGGTGATCGGCCAGAGCTTGTCCGGCTTGCGTGAGCTGGTCGACGAGGTGCAGGGCAATGCCCGCGTGATCGAACAGTTGGCCGAAGAGTCTGCCACCATTGGTGGTGTGTTGACGGTGATTCGCTCGATTGCCGAGCAGACCAACCTGCTGGCCCTCAATGCCGCGATCGAAGCTGCGCGCGCCGGCGAAATGGGCCGCGGCTTTGCCGTAGTGGCTGACGAAGTGCGCTCCCTGGCACAACGCACCACCGGTGCGACGGGCGAGATCCAGGCGCTGATCGACCGCTTGCAGCAGGCGGCCAAGGGCTCGGTGGCGGGCATGCGGGCGCAACTCGAACATGCCGAGGCCACTGCCAGCCAGGCCCAGGCCGCTGACGGCGCGCTGGACGAAATTGTCCGCGCCATTGGCACCATTGCCGATACCGCAGTGCGCATCGCCGATGTCACGGCTCAGCAGAGCGGCGCGGTGAGCGAGATTCGCGACCATAGCGAGCGGATTCATGCGTTGGGTGAGGACAATTTGCAGCGCATTGGCGAGGGGCGCGAGCAAGGCGAGCAATTGCTGAACCTGGGCAGCGAACTGAGCACGGCTGTGCGTGCGTTCAGGGTCTGATCGTCTGCCTGTGGGGCCGGTACAGGCGATACAAGCAACAGCGGCCATGTGTCGCTCGCCCAGACGCCACACGCCAAATCCAGACCAACTCCGTTATCATGCCCAGCACGTTCCACCTCGCGAGTCCGCCATGCGCCGCCTGTTTCTCCTGCTGTTCCTGCTGCTGGCCAGCCCTGCCTTCGCTACGGGCCTGCTCGACAACCGCCCAAGCGCCACCCTCGGCGCCGCTTCCCTGTCCAACGCCGCAGATTTCCTGCCCGTTCACGAAGCCTTCAAGCTCAGCCTGATCCAGGCCGACGCCCAGCACATCAAACTGCGCTTCGTCGCCACCGACGGCTACTACCTTTACCGCCACCGTTTCCAGTTCCGCACGGAACCGGCCGACGTGGCCCTGGGCACGCCCAACATCCCCAAGGGCGAAGCCAAGCACGACGAATTCTTCGGTGACGTCGAGGTGTATCACGGTGTGCTCGACATCGAACTACCCCGCACCGACTCACGCGCGTTCACCCTGTTGGTGGGTTACCAGGGTTGCGCCGACAAGGCCCTGTGCTACCCGCCGGAAACCGAGCGCCTGAGCATCGACGGCGAAGGCGGTGCCGCCGCTGTAGCGCCGGCGGCCGGTGAACAGGGCTGGAACTGGAAATCGCTGTTGCTGTTCTTCCTCGCCGGCGTCGGCCTGACCTTCACCCCCTGCGTACTGCCGATGCTGCCGATTCTCTCGGGCGTGGTCCTGCGCGGCCAGGTCGGTGGGCTGCGCGGGCTGGCGCTGTCAGTGGCGTACATCCTGCCGATGGCGGTCAGCTTCGCGGTACTGGGCGCGCTGATGGGCCTGTTCGGTGCCGGCCTCAACCTGCAGGCGCGCCTGCAGTCGGCTTGGTTGCTGGTGCCCTTCGCGCTGTTTTTCGTGGTGTTCGCCCTGGCCATGTTCGGCCTGTTCGAGCTCAAGCTGCCGCAAGCCTTGAGCAACCGCCTCGACAACGTCGCCAGCCGCACCAAGGGTGGCTCGTTGCTCGGCGCAGCGGTGCTGGGCGTACTTTCCAGCCTGCTGGTGTCGCCCTGCGTGTCGGCACCGCTGGCCGGTGCCCTGCTCTATATCAGCGCCAGTGGTGATGCCTTGGGCGGTGCGCTCAAGCTGTTCGCCCTGGGCCTTGGCATGGGTGCGCCGCTGCTGCTGGTGGCCACCGGCGGCGCGGCCTGGCTGCCGAAGAGCGGCCCGTGGCTGAACACGGTGAAAAACGCCATCGGTGTGCTGCTGCTGGGCCTGGCCATCGGCCTGCTCAGCCGCGTACTGCCCGGGCCGCTGACCTTGCTGCTGGTCGGCTTCCTGGCCGGCGGTGTGGCGGTGTTCCTCGGCGCCGTGGAGTTCGTTATCAAAACCCCGCGCCAGCGCCTGGCACAGCTGCTGGGCCTGGCCTTGCTGATGTACGCCCTGGCCTGCTGGTACGGGGCGCTCAATGGCCAGGGCGACCCGCTGCGCCCCTTGCCTGCGCCCGGCGTGGCTGCTGGCAGTGCTGGCCCTACCGCCCCCGCGGATGCCTGGCAGACCATCACTACCCCCGCCGCGCTGGACGCCGCCCTGGCCCAGGCCAAGGCCGCCGGCCAGCCGGTGCTGCTCGACTGGTACGCCGACTGGTGCATCAGCTGCAAGGTGATCGAGCACGAAGTGCTCAACGCCGCGCAGGTCCAAGCGCAGCTGGGCGCGTTCAAGCTGCTGCGCTTCGACATCACCGAAAGCAACGCCGAGCAGCGCACCCTGCTCGATCGCTACCAACTGTTCGGCCCGCCCGCGCTGCTGTTCTTTGCAGCGAACGGCAGCGAAATGACCAGCGATCGGGTCATTGGCGAGATAAACGCCGGCGATTTTGCCGAGGTTCTGGCGCGCGTGCGCGGCAAACTCGGTCTATAACTTCCGGCGGGCCGCAGAAAATCCTCGGCACAGTGACCGGATTTAATCATCCGGTCACATACTTCGCGCGAATCTCGGACATCGTGCTGGCTATTGCCGGGAACTGGACACTTGCCGTCGCTTTGCGGCACACTCGCCGCGCTGTGTCGAATTGCCCTACAAATCCAAGGAATCCGCAGATGGCTACGCTACTGGTGCTTCACGGCCCCAACCTCAACCTGCTCGGTACCCGCGAGCCGGGCCACTACGGCGCCGTGACCCTGGCCCAGATCAACCAGGACCTGGAGCAACGTGCCCGCGCCGCAGGCCACCATCTGCAATACCTGCAGAGCAATGCCGAATACGAACTGATCGACCGTATTCACGCCGCACGCAACGAGGGTGTGGACTTCATCCTGATCAATCCGGCTGCTTTCACCCACACAAGTGTCGCATTACGTGACGCATTGCTTGCGGTGAGCATCCCATTCATCGAAGTGCACCTGTCCAACGTGCACAAACGCGAACCGTTCCGCCACCACTCCTACTTTTCCGATGTGGCCGTAGGGGTGATTTGCGGCCTGGGCGCCAGCGGTTATCGCATGGCCCTGGAGTCCGCGCTGGAACAACTGGCTGCCAACGCACAGCCCTGATGACAGAGACCCTGGCCTAAGTGGGCCGGGGTTTGAGAGAAACGTTCTAGACACGTTTTCAATTACGCCCCCTGACCGAACCTTGGGAGTTGATGATTAATGGATATCCGTAAAGTCAAGAAACTGATCGAACTGCTGGAAGAGTCTGGCATCGACGAACTGGAGATCAAGGAAGGCGAAGAGTCGGTCCGTATCAGCCGTCACAGCAAGACCCCAGCAGCTCAACAGTTCTACGCACCGGCCCCGATGGCTGCCGCCCCTGTAGCTGCCCCGGCCGCTGCCGCTGCTGCTGCCCCGGTCGCCGAAGCCGCTGCCCCGGCCCTGAAAGGCACCGTGGTGCGTTCGCCGATGGTTGGTACCTTCTACCGCAAACCATCGCCGACCTCGCCGAACTTCGCTGAAGTTGGCCAGTCGGTGAAAAAGGGCGACACCCTGTGCATCGTCGAAGCCATGAAGATGATGAACCACATCGAAGCCGAGTTCGGCGGTGTCATCGACGCCATCCTGGTAGAAGACGGCCAGCCGGTTGAGTTTGACCAGCCGCTGTTCACCATCGTTTGAACCGCGGAGAGCCAACGATGTCTGCGAAGCTCGAAAAAGTCCTGATCGCCAACCGCGGGGAAATTGCCCTGCGGATCCTGCGTGCCTGCAAAGAGCTGGGCATCAAGACCGTCGCCGTGCACTCCACGGCTGACCGCGAACTGATGCACCTGGGTCTTGCAGACGAGTCGGTCTGCATCGGTCCTGCGCCCTCCAAAGGTTCCTACCTGCACATCCCGGCGATCATCGCTGCCGCCGAAGTCACTGGCGCCACCGCGATCCACCCGGGCTACGGCTTCCTGGCTGAAAACGCCGACTTTGCCGAGCAGGTAGAAAAATCCGGTTTCGCCTTCATCGGCCCGAAAGCCGACACCATTCGCCTGATGGGCGACAAGGTTTCGGCCAAGGACGCGATGATCAAGTCGGGCGTTCCGACCGTACCGGGCTCTGACGGCCCGCTGCCGGAAGACGAAGAAGTCGCCCTGGCAATCGCCCGTGACGTCGGCTACCCGGTGATCATCAAGGCCGCCGGTGGCGGTGGTGGTCGCGGCATGCGTGTGGTGCACAAGGAAGAGGACCTGATTTCCTCGGCCAAGCTGACCCGTACCGAAGCCGGTGCTGCGTTTGGCAACCCGATGGTCTACCTGGAGAAGTTCCTGACCAACCCACGTCACGTGGAAGTTCAGGTACTGTCCGACGGCCAGGGCAACGCCATCCACCTGGGCGACCGTGACTGCTCGCTGCAGCGCCGTCACCAGAAGGTACTGGAAGAAGCGCCGGCACCGGGCATCGACGAGAAGGCCCGTCAGGAAGTCTTCAAGCGTTGCGTCGATGCGTGCATCGAGATCGGCTACCGCGGTGCGGGTACTTTCGAGTTCCTGTACGAGAACGGCAACTTCTACTTCATCGAGATGAACACCCGCGTACAGGTTGAGCATCCGGTGTCGGAAATGGTCACTGGCATCGACATCGTCAAGGAGATGCTGAGCATCGCCGCTGGCAACAAGCTGTCGTTCCGCCAGGAAGACGTGGTGATCCGTGGTCACTCCCTGGAGTGCCGGATCAACGCCGAAGACCCGAAGAAGTTCATCCCGAGCCCAGGCACGGTCAAGCACTTCCACGCACCGGGCGGCAACGGCGTTCGCGTCGATTCGCACCTGTACAGCGGTTATTCGGTTCCGCCGAACTACGACTCGCTGATCGGCAAGCTGATCACCTACGGCAAGGACCGCGAAGAAGCCATGGCGCGCATGCGCAATGCGCTGGACGAGATCGTCGTCGACGGCATCAAGACCAACATCCCACTGCACCGCGACCTGGTGCGTGATGAAGGTTTCTGCAAAGGCGGCGTCAACATTCATTACCTCGAGCACAAACTGGCTAGCCAGGAGTGATTGTGTAGTGTGATGTGATGAAAACCCCGGACTTGTGCCGGGGTTTTTTATTGGCTGCAGGAAGTTGGTGATGCTGATAGGTGCATGCCTTGAGGGGTGTGTTGCCTATGAGATCGAGCGCCGTCACCGCACAATCCCCCAAACAATCCTCACCCTTTCATCCGCGGCATCTCGATACGATGCTCATGCACCCGCCGATACAACGTCGCCCGCGAAATCCCCAACGCCCGCGCCGCATCTGCCGGCTTCCAGCGATGCCGGATCAAGGCATCGAGCAACAGCTGCCGCGCCGGGCTGGAAAGGCTACGGTCGCCAGAGGGCAACGCATCACCACGCACCTCCTGCGGCAAATCCTCAAGCCTGACCCACCCGCCTTCACTCACCGCACAGGCATAGCGCAACACCTGGCGAAGCTGGCGCAAGTTGCCCGGCCAGCGATACAGCAACAGCGCCTGCAATGCATCATCCGCCAGCATCACCTCGACACCGCACGCCTCCGCTTCCTCGGCCAACAACTGATGAACCAACCCCAACCGGTCCTCCCGATCCCGCAGCGGCGGTAACTCGAACCTGGCGTTGGCCAGGCGGAAATACAGGTCCTCGCGAAAACGCCCGTCCGCCACCATCGCCGCCAGATCCCGGTGCGTCGCGCAGATCACCTGGATATCCACCCGCTCACGCCGCGCAGCTCCCAGTGGCGCCACCTCGCCCTCGGCCAGCACACGCAGAAGGCGGGTCTGCAGATTCAGCGGCATGTCGCCGATCTCGTCGAGGAACAACGTGCCGCCATCAGCCTGCTGCAAAAGCCCCTGCATGCCTTTGCTGGAAGCCCCGGTGAATGCCCCGGCCACATAACCGAAAAGCTCGCTCTCGATCAGGCTCTCGGGGATGGCTGCGCAGTTCAGCGTGACAAAGGGCCCTTCACGCCGCAGGCTTTGCAGGTGCAACTGACGGGCGAAAACCTCTTTGCCGACGCCTGTCTCACCCTGCACCAGCACCGCCAGGTTGCAGTCCTTGACCCGCGTAGCCAGGCGCAAGTGCTGCTCGATGCGCGCATCCTGCGCCTGGCGCAACCGCTGCGTTTGCGGGCGCCGTTGCGGTGCGCTGACCCGGCCATATAGCTCGCCCCAGCCAGGCAGGCGTTGCGCCGAGGCCTCGTTGATGCAGCGCAGTTGGCCCGGGTCGAACAATTCGCCGATATGCTCGGGCAAGCGGCCCAGGCGCTCCACCAGCCGCTGGCGGGCCAGGCTGTTGAGCGCCCGCAGACGGCCGTCGGCATCCCAGGCCAACAGGTAATCCGGCTGGCTCTCGACGTAGCCCGGTGTGCCATGCGCACGCATGACCCAATGGCCCTGGGCGCTGTGCATGAAAAACGCGTTTTCGATCTCGCGCGCAGTCTGCTCGACCAACTGCCGGATCAGGTGCTGGCTGCGGCGATCATCCGGGGACTGCAAGGCGGACACATCCACCACGCCAAGCAGCTCGCCGAGCGGGTCGAACACCGGCGCCGCGGTGCAGGTCAGGCCGATGAAGGCGGCGCGAAAGTGATCGCGCTTGTGCACCGTGACCGGCGCCTTGCTGGTCAGCACCGCCGCCACCCCACAGGTGCCCTCCTCGCCCTCCGACCAGCACGTGCCGAGGTACAGCCCGGCCTTGCGGCAGTCGTTGCGGATGGCCGACTCGACCCGGTAATCGATGGTCTGCCCTTGGGCATCGGTAAGCAGGACGCAATAGTCGGCGCCGCGCACCCGTTCATGCAGCCGCGCCACCGCATCGCTGGCGATGCGCAAGAACAGCTCGGCGCGTTCGCGGCATTCGTTGAGCAGGCTTTGGGAAAGGATACGTGGCCCCTGCTGCGAGCCTGGATCGAGGCGATACAGGTCCATGGAGCGGCGCCAGGAGTCGAGGATCAGCGGCGGCACCGGCGCCTGGGGCAGGCGATCGGCGTTTTTCAGCACCCGGCTGACGCAGTCGACATGGGCTCGGGAGTTCGCGGCAAGCATTCAGGCCCTCCGGTTCTCGTTGCTGTTTTTGTCGTTGTGCGGCCATTAAGCGCTTCCAGGCATGCCCCGACAAGCACTGTGTGATTACCGGTTGGCTTGAGACGCTGCGTCTCAGCGTCTCGGCAAACACGGCCCCGGCGCGGCACGCGGCGTCTCGCAGGGGCCGCCCGGCACATGCCTGGTGCTATCCCGCAACCGCTCTAAGGCGGCCACTTCAGGCCTGCCGAGCAAAGCTGGCACCCACCTTGCTCTGCCCATGGCAAACAAGAATATGAGGTGCGCCATGCCGCAACCCACCCCAACTGTCGGGATCATTGCCAACCCTGCCTCTGGCCGCGACCTGCGCCGCCTGACTGCCAGTGCCGGGCTCTATTCGAGCACCGACAAGGCTTCGGCGATCCAGCGCCTGCTCGCCGCCTTCGGTGCCACCGGCATCGGCAAGGTTCTGCTGCCCACCGACATGACCGGCATCGCCGCCGCCGTGCTCAAGGCCAGCCAAGGCCCGGGCGCTCGCGATCAGCACTGGCCGACCCTCGAGATCATCGACCTGCCGTTGACCCAGACCGTTGCCGATACCCGCCTGGCCACCCGGCGCATGGTCGAGCAAGGCGTGACGATGATCGCGGTACTCGGCGGCGATGGCACCCACAAAGCCGTTGCTGCCGAGGCAGGCGACACGCCACTGCTGACGTTGTCCACCGGCACCAACAATGCCTTCCCTGAATTGCGCGAAGCCACCAGCGCCGGCCTGGCCGGCGGCCTGCTCGCCAGCGGCCGGGTACCTACCAGCATCGGCTTGCGCCGCAACAAGCGCCTGCTGGTGAAGGTGCCCGAGCAGCAGTTGGCCGAATGGGCCCTGGTGGAAGTCGCCGTGTCGCTCCAGCGCTTCATCGGCGCCCGGGCCCTGAGCCGCAGCGAAGACCTCAGCGAAGTGTTCGCCTGCTTCGCCGAACCCCACGCCATTGGCCTGTCCGCCTTGTGCGGCCTGTGGTGCCCGGTTTCACGCCTGGATGCTCACGGCGCCTGGGTACGCCTGAACCCTGGCGCTGAACAGGCCCTGCTCGCACCGCTGGCGCCCGGTGTGCTGCAAGGCTGTGGCATCACCGCCAGCGGCCCATTGACGCCCGGTGTCGCCCATCGCCTGAGCCTGGCCAGCGGCACGCTGGCCCTGGACGGCGAACGCGAGATCGAATTCGCCGAACACGACACCCCCACCATCACCCTGGACCACCAAGGCCCCCTGACCGTGGACGTCGAGGCCGTACTGGCCCACGCCGCCTGCCATCACCTGCTGGCCGTCCCGCGCGGCCACCGGCTACACCCTGCAACCGCGTGTTGAGACAACCCTGGAGAACAACAAGATGTCCAATCAACTCAGTACCGAACAACTGCTGCATGCCTATGAAGTGATGCGCACCATTCGCGCATTCGAAGAGCGTCTGCACGTGGAGTTTGCCACCGGCGAGATCCCCGGGTTCGTCCACCTCTATGCTGGCGAGGAGGCCTCCGCTGCAGGGGTCATGGCCCACCTGCGCGACAGCGACTGCATTGCCTCGACCCACCGCGGGCACGGCCACTGCATCGCCAAGGGCGTGGATGTGTACGGCATGATGGCCGAGATCTACGGCAAGAGAACTGGCGTATGCGGCGGCAAGGGCGGCTCCATGCACATTGCCGACCTGGAAAAGGGCATGCTCGGCGCCAACGGCATCGTCGGGGCCGGTGCGCCGCTGGTTGCCGGTGCTGCTCTGGCCGCCAAGCTCAAGGGCCGCGATGACGTGTCGGTGGCCTTCTTCGGCGACGGCGCCTCCAACGAGGGCGCCGTGTTCGAAGCCATGAACATGGCCGCGATCATGAACCTGCCGTGCATCTTCGTCGCCGAAAACAACGGCTACGCCGAGGCAACGGCCTCGAACTGGTCGGTGGCCTGCGACCACATTGCCGACCGCGCCGCCGGGTTCGGCATGCCGGGTGTGACCATCGACGGCTTCGATTTCTTCGCCGTGTACGAGGCCGCCGGCGCCGCCATCGAACGGGCGCGTAGCGGGCAAGGGCCTTCGCTGATCGAGGTCAAGCTCAGCCGCTACTACGGCCACTTCGAGGGTGACGCGCAAACCTACCGCGCCCCGGATGAAGTGAAGAACCTGCGCGAAACCCGTGATTGCCTGATGCAGTTCCGCAACAAGACCACCCGCGCCGGCCTGCTCAGTGCCGAGCAACTGGACGCCATCGACGCCCGTGTCGAAGACCTGATCGAAGACGCCGTGCGCCGTGCCAAATCCGATCCCAAGCCACAGCCCGCCGACCTGCTCAGCGATGTCTACGTCAGCTACCCCTGAGCTGCGGATTAAAAGAACAAGAGGAGAATCACCATGGCAAGAAAGATCAGCTACCAGCAGGCCATCAACGAAGCCCTGGCCCAGGAAATGCGCCGTGACAGCACCGTGTTCATCATCGGTGAAGACGTCGCCGGCGGTGCCGGTGCCCCCGGCGAAGAGGATGCCTGGGGCGGCGTGCTGGGCGTGACCAAAGGCCTCTACCACCAGTTCCCAGGCCGGGTACTGGATGCGCCGCTGTCCGAGATCGGCTATGTCGGCGCCGCCGTGGGTGCCGCGACTCAAGGTCTGCGCCCGGTGTGCGAACTGATGTTCGTGGATTTTGCCGGCTGCTGCCTGGACCAGATCCTCAACCAGGCCGCCAAGTTTCGCTACATGTTCGGTGGCAAGGCGGTGACCCCGCTGGTGATGCGCACCATGTACGGCGCCGGCCTGCGCGCGGCGGCCCAGCACTCGCAGATGCTCACCTCGTTGTGGACGCACATCCCCGGGCTGAAGGTGGTCTGCCCCTCTTCACCCTACGATGCCAAGGGCCTGCTGATTCAGGCGATACGCGACAACGACCCGGTGATCTTCTGCGAGCACAAACTGCTCTACAGCATGCAGGGCGAAGTGCCGGAAGAGGTCTACACGGTGCCGTTCGGTGAAGCCAACTTCCTGCGCGACGGCGACGATGTGACCCTGGTGACCTATGGGCGCATGGTCCATGTGGCCCTGGAGGCCGCCAACAACCTCGCCCGCCAGGGCATCGACTGCGAAGTGCTGGACCTGCGCACCACCAGCCCGCTGGATGAAGACAGCATTCTCGAAAGCGTCGAGAAGACCGGCCGCCTGGTGGTGATCGACGAAGCCAACCCGCGCTGCTCGATGGCCACCGACATCAGTGCACTGGTGGCGCAAAAAGCCTTCGGCGCCCTCAAGGGCCCGATCGAGATGGTCACCGCGCCGCATACGCCGGTGCCGTTCTCCGACGCCCTGGAAGACCTGTACATCCCCGACGCGGCGAAAATCGAGGCCGCCGTGCGCAAGGTAATCGAAGCCGCAAGGAGCGCCGCATGAGCCAGATCCATACGCTGACCATGCCCAAGTGGGGCTTGTCGATGACCGAGGGCCGGGTGGATACCTGGCTCAAGCAGGAAGGTGACGCCATCAGCAAGGGCGACGAAGTGCTGGACGTCGAGACCGACAAGATCAGCAGCAGCGTCGAGGCGCCCTTCAGCGGTGTACTGCGCCGCCTGGTGGCCAAGCCGGATGAAACCCTGCCGGTCGGTGCGCTGCTGGCGGTGGTGGTCGAAGGCGAAGCCGACGAGGCCGAGATCGACGCCGTGGTGCAGCGCTTCCAGGCCGAGTTCGTCGCCGAAGGTGGCGCAGAGCAGGCGCAGGGCCCAGCACCGCAAAAAGCCGAAGTGGGCGGCCGCCTGTTGCGCTGGTTCGAACTGGGCGAAGGCGGTACGCCGCTGGTGCTGGTGCACGGCTTTGGCGGTGACTTGAACAACTGGCTGTTCAACCACCCGGCGCTGGCCGCCGAACGCCGCGTCATCGCGCTCGACCTGCCCGGGCATGGCGAGTCGGCCAAGGCGCTGCAACGCGGGGACCTGGATGAACTTAGCGAAGCGGTACTGGCACTGCTCGACCACCTGGAGATCCCCCGGGCCCACCTGGCCGGGCATTCGATGGGCGGCGCAGTCAGCCTCAACGTGGCACGCCTGGCGCCGCAGCGGGTGGCAAGCCTGAGCCTGGTGGCCAGTGCCGGGCTGGGCACAGCGATCAACGGCCAGTACCTGCAAGGCTTCGTGGCCGCTGCCAACCGCAATGCACTCAAGCCGCAGATGGTGCAGCTGTTTGCCGACCCGGCGCTGGTTACCCGGCAGTTGCTGGAGGACATGCTCAAGTTCAAGCGGCTAGAGGGCGTCGACGCGGCGTTATGCCAACTGGGGTCGGCCATTGCCGAAGGCGACCAGCAGCGCCACGACCTGCGGGGCGTGCTGGGGCAGCACCCGGCGCTGGTGATCTGGGGCGGGAAGGACGCGATCATCCCGGCCAGCCATGCCGACGGGCTGGAGGCCGAAGTACTGGTGCTGCCAGATGCTGGCCACATGGTGCAGATGGAGGCGGCCGAACAGGTCAACCAGCAGTTGCTCGCCTTCCTGCGCAAGCACTGAACCTTACGCGTGAGCCTGGAGACAACAAAAATGAATGACCTGAGCCACACCCACATGCGCGCTGCCGTCTGGCATGGCCGTCACGATATCCGCGTCGAACAGGTGCCCTTGCCTGCCGACCCCGCGCCTGGCTGGGTGCAGATCAAAGTGGACTGGTGCGGCATCTGCGGTTCCGACCTGCACGAATACCTCGCCGGCCCGGTGTTCATTCCGGTGGACGCGCCCCACCCGCTGACCGGCATTCAGGGGCAATGCATCCTCGGCCACGAATTTTGCGGCGAAATCGCCAAACTCGGCGAAGGCGTCGAGGGCTTTGCTGTCGGCGACCCGGTGGCGGCGGACGCCTGCCAGCACTGCGGCACGTGCTATTACTGCACCCATGGGCTGTACAACATCTGCGAGCGCCTGGCCTTTACCGGCCTGATGAACAACGGCGCATTCGCAGAACGCGTCAACGTCCCTGCCAACTTGCTGTACCGACTGCCACAGGGCTTCCCGCCAGAAGCCGGCGCGCTGATCGAACCGTTGGCGGTCGGCATGCACGCCGTGAAAAAAGCCGGCAGCCTGCTTGGGCAAACCGTGGTGGTGGTTGGCGCGGGCACCATCGGCCTGTGCACCATCATGTGCGCCAAGGCCGCAGGCGCGGCGAAGGTCATCGCCCTGGAGATGTCTTCGGCGCGCAAGGCCAAGGCTCTCGAAGTGGGCGCCAGCGTCGTGCTGGACCCTAGCCAGTGCGATGCCCTGGCAGAAATCCGCACACTGACTGCCGGGCTTGGCGCGGATGTGAGCTTCGAGTGCATCGGCAACAAGCACACCGCAAAACTGGCCATCGACACCCTGCGCAAGGCGGGCAAATGCGTGCTGGTGGGGATTTTCGAAGAGCCCAGCGAGTTCAACTTCTTCGAGCTGGTGTCCACCGAGAAGCAGGTGCTCGGGGCTCTGGCTTACAACGGGGAGTTTGCCGATGTCATCGCCTTTATCGCTGACGGCAGGCTGGATATCCGACCGCTGGTGACGGGCCGGATCGGGCTGGAGCAGATCGTCGAGCTGGGCTTTGAAGAACTGGTCAACAACAAGGAGGAGAACGTGAAGATCATCGTGTCGCCGGGCGGGCGCTGATCTCCCCACGCAGAAAGCCTGTTGCACACCCTTGTGGGAGCGGGTTTACCCGCGCCCACAGGGCATGTGTGTCTGTCTCACCCCCAGATTCTGCGTCATACTCGGCAGACCTATTGCCCGGTCTCCACCATGCGTCCATTGCTCCCCATCACCTTGGTCCTGTTGCTAGCCGCGTGCGGAGATGGCGAATCGCTATTGCCTCCGGACGCACGCCTGCCCGACGGCGGGCGCTACCGAGGTGAGGTGGTTGACGGCTTGCTGCAGGGCGAGGGGCGCATCGACTACCCCAACGGCAGCTGGTACGCCGGCGGCTTCAAGGATGGCCAGTGGCATGGCCAGGGCGAGTGGCACGGCCAGAACGGTGAAGTCTACCGGGGCCAGTTCGCCGAGGGCCTGTTCCAGGGCCTGGGTGACCTGACCACGCCGGGCAGCCACTATGCCGGTACTTTCAAGCACGGCCGGCGCGACGGTGAAGGCACCCTCAAGCAAGCCGACCAGACCTACCGCGGCCAGTTCAAGGACGATCAGTACGAAGGCGCGGGCGAGCTGGAGCTGGCCGACGGCAGCCGCTACCAGGGCCTTTTCGCCAAAGGCAAACCGAACGGTGCCGGGGTGCGCAGCGATGCCAGCGGCAACCAGTTCAGCGGCCGTTTCGTCGATGGCCTGCTGCAAGGCAGCGGCACCTACGACAGCGTCGACGGCGAACAGTACATCGGCGAGTTCAAGGACAACCGCCTGGAAGGCCGCGGGCGCTATGAAAGCGCCGACGGTGACGTCTGGATCGGCGCGTTCAAGGACGGCTCATTGATTGGCGAGGGCGAACTGCTCGGCAGTGATGGCAGCCACTACAAGGGCGGTTTCGTCGACTGGCACCTGTCTGGCCAGGGCAGCCTGCAGCTGGCTGACGGCAGCAAGTACACCGGTGGCTTCGAAAACGATGCCTACCACGGCTACGGCCGACTGACCCTGGCCAACGGCAAAGTCGAGGGCGGCACCTGGGTCAACGGCGTACGCGTGCGCGACGAAAAGGGCGCGCTGTTGCCCGACCCGCTGGACCTGGCCCTGCTCAACCAGGGCCACCTGCTCGAAGACGCGCTGGCGCGGGTACCGCACACCGCGCCGGCGATCCAGTTGTACAGCCTGGTAGTGGCCGGCGACGGCCAGCAAAGCGTGTTTCTGCGCGAAGCCGACTATGTCAGCAACATGCTCAAGGTCCGCTTTGGCGCCCGCGGCCAGGTCACGCTGGTCAACCACCGCGACCATATGGCCAGCCGCCCCATGGCCACCCGCGAGAACCTCACCCGCGCCGCCCGCACCTTGGCCGAGCGCAGCGGCCCCGAGGACCTGGTGTTCATCTACCTCACCAGCCACGGCAGCCAGGACCACCAACTGGTGCTCGACCAGCCGCGCCTGCAACTGGCCGACCTGCCCGCCGACGAGCTGGCCAGTGCCCTGGCACCGCTGAAAGATCGCGACAAGATAATCGTCATTTCCGCCTGCTATTCAGGGGGCTATATCGCCCCGCTCAAGGATGATCGCACGGTGATCATCACCGCCGCCCGCGCCGACCGGGTGTCTTTCGGCTGCTCGGAAGAAGCGGATTTCACCTACTTTGGTGATGCCCTGTTCGCCGAAGCGCTGAACCAGACCGACGACCTGAAACAAGCGTTTGAACTGGCGCGCGCCAGCGTTGCCGAAAGAGAACAAAAGGAAGGTTTCGAGGCCTCGGAACCGCAGCTTTGGGCGCCGCCAGCCGTACTGGCACACTGGCAGCACCTAAGACGGCAACAGGCCGAAGAAGCGTTACGCAATGCTGCACAGGCCACCGTGGAGGAGCAGGCAAAAAAGCCGGCCAACCACTAAGCTTGTGTGTAACAAGGGAGAGACATCATGTATTTGACGCCTCAGCATGTCCTGCTTGCCGGTGCCACGGGTCTGACGGGTGAACACCTGCTCGACCGCCTGCTCAACGAGCCGACCATCAGCCGGGTACTGGCGCCTACGCGCCGGCCACTGGCCGAACACCCACACCTGGAAAACCCAGTGGGTGACCCGGCGGTGTTCCTACCGCAGCTGGCGGGGCGGGTGGATATCGCTTATTGCTGCCTGGGGACCACACTCAAGCAGGCTGGCTCCGAGTCGGCGTTCCGCGCCGTGGACCTGGACATGGTAGTGGCCTTCAGCAAACGTGCCCGCGAGCTGGGTGCGCGGCATCTGCTGGTGGTCAGCGCACTCGGCGCCGACCCTAAGTCATCGATCTTCTATAACCGGGTCAAGGGCGAAATGGAAGAAGCGCTCAAGGCCCAGGACTGGCCGCAACTGACCATCGTCCGGCCCTCGCTGCTGCTAGGGGACCGCATCGAGCCTCGGCTCGGCGAACAGCTGATTTCGCCGTTTTCCAAGCTGATACCTGGCAAGTACCGGGGTATCGAGGCTTGCACACTGGCACGGGCGCTATGGCGCTTGGCGCTGGAAGAAGAAGACGGGGTGCGGGTCATCGAGTCGGATGAACTGCGCCGGCTGGGCAAGATATAGCGTAGGCAATCAAAGGCCGCCGGTAGCCTGGAAGCCGACCCCCGCTGCCGTCAGCAGTGATAACGGCAGCAGCAGGGTGTCCAGCAACATACTGCCGGGCAGGTCCAACCCTGGGTATCCCGGGGCCTCAGCCCCGAAGTGATCCTTCGGGCAGCACCCGCCATTCATCACATACAGGTCCAGCCGGGTGCCGGCGTACACCACCGGTGCGCCCGGCTTGTTGGCATCCAGCGTGCGCACCGTGGCACATCCACTCAGCAGCGTCAGCGCCACCAGCCCAGAGAGTGCGCGTTTCAATCATCCGCCCCAAAGTGATGCTCGCCCCAACGCGGCAGCATGTCCTGGGGGATGTCCAGCAGGTTGAGAATGCGCGCTACGACGAAATCGATCAGGTCGTCGATGGTCTGTGGCTGATGGTAGAAGCCCGGGGCCGCCGGCAGAATGACCGCGCCCATCTGCGAGAGCTTCAGCATGTTCTCCAGGTGAATGGTCGAGAACGGCGCCTCGCGCGGTACCAGAATCAACTGACGGCGCTCTTTGAGGGTGACGTCGGCGGCACGCTCGATCAGGTTGTTGCAAGCACCGGTGGCAATCGCCGACAAGGTGCCGGTAGAGCATGGCACCACAACCATCGCCGCCGGCGCGCCGGAGCCCGAAGCCACCGGCGACATCCAGTCTTCCTTGCCATACACGCGGATCTGCCCATCGGCAGCGCCGGTGTACTCGGTCAGAAACGCCTGCATCGCCTGGGGCTTGGGCGGCAGCAACACGTCGGTTTCGGTAGACATCACCAATTGCGCGGCCTTGGAAATGAGAAAGTGCACCTCGCGGTCCTCACGCACCAGGCAGTCGAGCAGGCGCAGGCCATATTGAGCGCCAGAGGCGCCCGTCATGGCCAGGGTGATGCGCTGCGGCCCGCTCATTTGAGCGCCTCGGCCAACTTGCCGTGCAGGCCGCCGAAGCCGCCGTTGCTCATGATCACCACGTGGGTGCCGGGGCGGGCCTGGCCTTTGATGCGCTCGATGATCGCCTCCAGGCTGTCGGCAACCACGCTCGGCACCTTGCACTGCGCTGCCGTGGCGGCCAGGTCCCAGCCCAGGTTGGCCGTGGCGTACCAGATCACCTGGTCGGCGTCGTTGACGCTTTCCGGCAGGCCGTCACGGTGGGCGCCCAGCTTCATCGAGTTGGAGCGCGGCTCGATCACCGCGATCACCGGCGCTTCGCCCACACGCTTGCGCAGGCCGTCGAGGGTGGTGGCGATGGCGGTCGGGTGGTGGGCGAAATCGTCATAGATGGTCACGCCCTGCACCTCGGCGACCGTCTCCATGCGCCGCTTGACGCTCTTGAAGGCGCTCAGCCCGGCGATGCCCATGGCTGGCACCACACCTACATGGCGCGCGGCGGCCAGGGTGGCCAAGGCGTTGGCGACGTTGTGCTGCCCGGTCAATGGCCAATCGACCACGCCCTGGGCCTCGCCCTCGAACAACACTTCAAAGCGCGAACCATCGGCACTGAGCAGGCGCGCCTGCCACTGCCCGCCTTCACCGGTGGTTTGTACCGGGGTCCAGCAGCCCATGCCGATGACGCGTTCCAGCGCCTGCTCGGTGGTGGGGTGAATCACCAGGCCTTCACTCGGGATAGTGCGCACAAGGTGGTGGAACTGCCGCTCGATGGACGCAAGGTCAGGGAAGATGTCTGCGTGATCGAACTCAAGGTTGTTGAGGATGGCCGTGCGCGGGTGGTAGTGGACGAACTTCGAACGTTTATCGAAGAACGCACTGTCGTACTCATCGGCCTCGACCACGAAGAACGGGGTGTCGCCCAGGCGCGCCGACACCGAGAAGTTCTGCGGCACACCGCCAATCAGGAACCCCGGGCTCATGCCGGCGTGCTCCAGCACCCAGGCCAGCATGCTGCTGGTGGTGGTCTTGCCATGGGTACCGGCAACGGCCAGTACCCAGCGGCCCTGCAGCACGTGGTCGGCCAGCCACTGCGGGCCAGAGACGTAGGGCAGGCCCTTGTTCAGCACGTACTCCACCGCCGGGTTGCCCCGCGACATGGCGTTGCCGACCACTACCAGGTCGGGTGCCGGGTCTAGCTGAGCCGGGTCATAGCCTTGGGTCAGCTCGATGCCCTGGGCTTCGAGCTGGGTGCTCATCGGGGGATAGACATTGGCGTCGGAGCCGGTGACGCGGTGGCCAAGCGCTTTGGCCAGCACCGCCAGGGAACCCATGAACGTGCCGCAAATACCGAGAATGTGAATATGCATGGTCGACCTCGCAAAACATCGAGGCAGGGTAGCCCAGGGCGCAGGAAATCGCACCCGCTGTTTCGCTCAGCCGGCCCGTGCTATGCCGTGTTTGCGCAGTTTTCGATACAAGGTATTGCGGCTGATGCCCAGATGCTCGGCGACGCGGGTCAAGTGCCAGCGGTTTGCCTCCAGTACCGTCAGCAGGGCTTGGCGCTCGGCGTCTTGTAGCGGCGGGCTTGGGTTGCGATCGGGGTATGCAGTAGTCGCGGAAGATGGGGGGGCGGTGTTGTGGAAGATGGTCGGTAGGTCGGCAGATTCGATGCGACCGTTGTCGCAGAGCGCTACCAGGGTGCGCAGTGTGTTGCGCATCTGCCGCACGTTGCCGGGCCACGGGAACTGCAGCAACGCGTGCCGTGCATCAGGCTCGAGCTGCACGGGCTGCCCCTGCGCTTCCTGATGCAGCAGAAAGTCCAGCAACTGGCCCTTGTCACTGCGCTCGCGCACCGCCGGCAGGGCCACTTCCAGGCCATTGAGGCGGTAATACAGGTCCTCGCGGAACGTGCCCTGCGCCACCCGCTCCAGCAGGTCGCGGTGGGTCGCACTGACGATGCGCACGTCCACGGCCTGGGGCTCGCCGCCAATCGGTACCACCTGGCGCTCTTCCAGTACCCGCAACAGCCGCGTCTGCAAGGCCAGCGGCATGTCACCGATCTCGTCCAGCAGCAACGTGCCGCCATCGGCCTGCAACAGCTTGCCGCGCATGCCTTCCTTGCGCGCGCCGGTAAAGCTGCCACCGCGATAACCGAACAGCTCGCTCTCGATCAGGCTCTCCGGAATAGAGGCGCAGTTGACCGCCACGAACGGTTTGCCGCATCGCTGGCTGGCCTGGTGCACCGCCTGCGCGAACGCCTCCTTGCCGCAACCGGTCTCGCCGCGCAGCAGCAGCGGCACATCACGTTCGAACACCCGCACACAGCGGCGAAAGTCGTTTTGCAGCGCAGGGTCGAGCAGGCAGATGCCGGGTTCTGCTTCGCGCGGGGGCCGAGGTTGGCCGCGCGGCACCGACCACACCGGCGTGCGCGCCTGGCCACGCAGGCTGGCGAACACCTGGCGGCCGTCACGCGTGTGCAACGGCCAGACGGTACTGCCGCCGGGTACGGCGCGGCTGAACAGTTCGTCATGGCTGCAGGCAAAAAAACGCTCCACCGGTTTGCCCAGCACGCCCCCGCGCACGGTACCCAGCAGGTTGAGCGCGCTCTGGTTGGCCGCGCAGATTCGCCCATCAGCCTCGAAGGCCAGCAAGCCCTCGCTGAACAAGCCGACCGACTCGGCGTGCAGATGAAAACGCAGCAACCATTGCTGTTCGAAATGACGCAGGAAGTAACAGCTCTCGATCATCTTGGCCGACAGGTTGACCAGGGCCATGGTGTGGAACTGGCTCTGACGCGAGACATCTGGCCGCGCCGACGACACGTCGAGCACCGCCAACAGATCGCCATGCGGGTCGAACACGGGGCTTGCCGAGCAGGTCAGGCCAGTGTGGCGGCCACGAAAATGCTCGTGCTGATGAATGGTCAGTGCCTGGCGCTCGACCAGGCAGGTACCGATGCCGTTGGTGCCTTCGCGCGCCTCGCTCCAATCTGCGCCCAGCCACAACCCCGCCCGCTCGAAGATACGCCGCTCGGTGGGTGCGCTGACACAGTTGAGGATCACCCCGCGGGCATCGGTCAGCAGCACCGCATGGCCGGCGCCAGAGAGCTGCTGATGCAGGCTGTTCATCTCGCTGTCGGCAATTTTCAGCACCTGGCGCAGGCGCTCGCGGCTTTCCAGCAGGCGCCCGTGCTCGAGCACCACAGGGGCTTCGATCAGCGTCGGGTCGAGGTGGTGCTCCTCAAGACAGCGCAGCCAGGAACGCGCGATGGCCGGGTCACTGCCGCCCTCCCCAGCTTCACCATGGGCAATGGTGTGCACTTGCTGGGCATGGCGACTCAGGTGGTTGCTCTGCATTTGTTGTCGTTCTCCGCAGATAGAGCGTTCAGCCAGCATCCTCCACCCGGCGGGGCTTTGCAATGCAGCGTACCGCTGCGTGTCGCAAACGGTACAAAGTGTCACCCGGGCCGTGCCAGCCCTGGCGCAGCGGGTGGCCGGCGTGTTTCACAAAACCGCCCCAAGTGGTTGATTTTGATGGTCCTCAAAACACTGGCCCAACCTTTGCTCTACGCTTCTCAACTCCCTAACAAACACAATAGCCAGGAGACACACCATGCGTTACGCACATCCCGGTACCGAAGGCGCGAAGGTTTCCTTCAAGAGCCGCTACGGCAACTACATCGGTGGTGAGTTCGTAGCACCAGTCAAGGGGCAGTACTTCGAAAACACCTCCCCGGTGAATGGCAAGCTGATCGCAGAGTTTCCCCGCTCCACTGCCGAAGACATCGACAAGGCCCTGGATGCCGCCCACGCCGCCGCCGACGCCTGGGGCCGCACCTCGGTCCAGGACCGTTCCAATGTTCTGCTGAAGATCGCCGACCGCATCGAACAGAACCTTGAAGTGCTGGCCATTACCGAAACCTGGGACAACGGCAAGCCGGTCCGCGAAACCCTCAATGCCGACATCCCGCTGGCGGTCGATCACTTCCGTTACTTCGCCGGCTGCATCCGCGCCCAAGAAGGCGGCGCCGCCGAGATCAACGAAGGCACTGTCTCCTATCACATTCACGAGCCACTGGGCGTGGTCGGGCAGATCATCCCGTGGAACTTCCCGCTGCTGATGGCCGCCTGGAAACTCGCCCCGGCCCTGGCCGCAGGCAACTGCGTGGTGCTCAAACCCGCCGAGCAGACGCCGCTGGGTATCACCGTACTGATGGAACTGATCGGCGACCTGCTGCCCAAAGGCGTGCTCAACGTGGTCCAGGGTTATGGCCGCGAAGCGGGCGAAGCGTTGGCTACCAGCAAACGTATCGCCAAAATCGCCTTTACCGGCTCGACCCCGGTCGGCTCGCACATCATGAAATGCGCTGCCGAGAACATCATCCCGTCCACCGTCGAACTGGGCGGCAAGTCGCCTAACGTGTACTTCGAAGACATCATGCAGGCCGAGCCAAGCTTCATCGACAAGGCCGCCGAGGGCATGGTGCTGGCGTTCTTCAACCAGGGCGAAGTGTGCACCTGCCCGTCGCGTGCGCTGGTGCAGGAGTCGATCTACCCGCAGTTCATGGAAGTGGTGATGAAGAAGGTCCTGCAGATCAAGCGCGGCGACCCGCTGGACACCGACACCATGGTCGGCGCCCAGGCATCGCAGCAACAGTTCGAGAAGATCCTGTCGTACCTGGAAATCGCCAAGGAAGAAGGCGCCGAGCTGCTGACCGGCGGCAAGGTGGAAAAACTCGAAGGCGCGCTATCGACTGGTTACTACATCCAGCCGACCCTGCTCAAGGGCAACAACCGCATGCGGGTGTTCCAGGAGGAAATCTTCGGCCCGGTGGTCAGCGTCACCACCTTCAAGGACGAAGCCGAAGCACTGGCGATTGCCAACGACACCGAGTTCGGCCTCGGTGCCGGCGTGTGGACCCGCGACATCAACCGCGCCTACCGCATGGGCCGCGGCATCAAGGCCGGCCGCGTGTGGACCAACTGCTACCACCTGTACCCGGCGCATGCCGCGTTCGGCGGTTACAAGAAGTCCGGCGTTGGCCGCGAGACCCACAAGATGATGCTCGATCACTACCAGCAGACCAAGAACCTGCTGGTGAGCTACGACATCAACCCGCTGGGCTTCTTCTAGAAAAACAGCTTCAAGTTGCAAGCTACAAGCTGCAAGAAACAGCGGGTACAGCACCCAACTGCTTTTTCTTGAGGCTTGTAGCTTGCGGCTTGTAGCTCCATGGCTCGCTTTCTGCAGTACCCATCACCATCGGCCGGAACCCCTCCGGCCACCAAGAAAAACAACAGGTGAAACTATGCCCAGCGATCATTCCGGCAATGCGCCGGCAGGCTCTTCCGTCGACTTCGAAAAAGTCGGTTCAGACTATTTCCAGCAACGTGAACTGAAAAAAGGCGCCGCCGGCTGGGTGTTGCTGGTCGGCCTTGGGGTCGCCTATGTGATCTCCGGCGACTACGCCGGGTGGAACTTCGGCCTGGCCCAAGGCGGCTGGGGCGGCATGTTCCTCGCCACCCTGCTGATGGCCACCATGTACCTGTGCATGTGCTTCTCGCTGGCCGAACTGTCGTCGATGATCCCCACCGCAGGCGGTGGCTACGGCTTCGCCCGCAGCGCCTTCGGCCCTTGGGGCGGGTTTCTCACCGGTACGGCCATCCTCATCGAATACGCCATTGCCCCTGCAGCGATCGCCGTGTTCATCGGCGCCTATTGTGAATCGCTGTTCGGCATCGGCGGCTGGGTCATCTACCTGGCCTTTTACATCGTGTTCATCGGCATCCACATCTTCGGGGTGGGTGAAGCGCTGAAACTGATGTTCATCATCACCGCCATCGCCGCCATTGCCCTGGCCGTGTTCCTGGTGAGCATGGTGCCCCATTTTGATGCAGCCAACCTGTTCGACATCGCCAAGACGGACGCCGCAGGCGCCAGCAGCTTCCTGCCGTTCGGCTATGTCGGCGTGTGGGCCGCGATCCCCTATGCGATCTGGTTCTTCCTCGCTGTCGAAGGTGTACCACTGGCCGCCGAAGAGACCAAGAACCCGAAACGCGACCTGCCACGCGGCCTGATCGGCGCGATGCTGGTATTGCTGGCCTTCGCCCTGCTGATTCTGGTGGTCGGCCCTGGCGCTGCGGGTTCCGAAGCACTCAAGGCCTCGGGCAACCCGCTGGTCGAGGCACTGTCCAAAGCCTATGGCGGCTCCACCTGGATGGGCAGCTTCGTCAACCTGGTGGGCCTGGCAGGCCTGATCGCCAGCTTCTTCTCGATCATCTATGCCTATTCACGGCAGATCTTCGCGCTGTCCCGTGCGGGCTACCTGCCGCGCAAGCTCTCCCAAACCAACAAGAGCAAGGCGCCGGTACTGGCGCTGATCATCCCCGGCCTCATCGGTTTCGGCCTGTCGCTGACCGGCCAGGGTGACCTGTTGATCCTGGTCGCGGTGTTCGGCGCGACGCTGTCCTACGTACTGATGATGGCTGCGCACATCACCCTGCGTATCCGCCGGCCGAAAATGGAACGGCCGTATCGCACGCCGGGCGGCATCTTCACCTCCGGCGTCGCCCTGGTATTGGCGTGCATCGCCGTGGTGGCGGGCTTCCTGGTCGACCCACGGGTTGTGATTGGCGCTGCGGTGATCTATGGAGTATTAATTGCCTACTTTGCTTTCTACAGCCGCCACCACCTGGTAGCGGGCACACCGGAAGAGGAATTCGCCGCGATCCAGAAGGCCGAAGAGGCCCTGCACTGATCGCCGACACCCGCCGCGGGCCAGCCCCGCGGCGCTCTGGAGAATCTGTATGGCAAGTTTCGTACACACGGTAGGCCACCTGGTCTACCGCTTCGACAGCCTCAAGGACGTGATGGCCAAGGCCAGCCCCGCACGTTCGGGGGATTTCCTCGCGGGTGTCGCCGCCAGCAATGACGGCGAGCGGGTCGCCGCGCAGATGGCCTTGGCCAACATCCCGCTCACGCACTTTCTGAACGAGGCGCTGATCCCCTACGAAGCGGACGAGGTCACCCGCCTGATCATCGACACCCACGACGCCCAGGCCTTCGCGCCGGTCAGCCACCTGACCGTAGGCGGCCTGCGCGACTGGCTGCTCAGCGAGGAGGCCGACGAAGACAGCCTGCGTGCGCTGGCACCGGGCCTGACACCGGAGATGGCGGCGGCGGTGTCGAAGATCATGCGCGTTCAGGACCTGATCCTGGTGGCGCAGAAAATCCGCGTGGTCACTCGTTTTCGCGGCACCATGGGCCTGCGTGGGCGCCTGTCGACCCGCCTGCAGCCCAATCACCCAACCGACGAGCCAGCCGGGATTGCCGCCAGCATTCTCGACGGCCTGTTGTACGGCAACGGCGACGCCATGATCGGCATCAACCCGGCCACCGACAGCATCGCCTCGATCTGCGCCCTGCTGGAGATGCTCGACGCCATCATCCAGCGCTACGACATCCCCACCCAGGCCTGCGTGCTGACCCACGTCACCACCTCGATCGAAGCGATCAACCGGGGCGTACCGCTGGACCTGGTGTTCCAGTCGATCGCCGGCACCGAAGCAGCCAACGCCGGCTTTGGCATCAACCTCAACGTGTTGCAGGAAGGCTACGAAGCGGGCCTGTCGCTCAAGCGCGGCACCCTCGGGCAAAACCTCATGTACTTCGAAACCGGCCAGGGCAGCGCCCTGTCGGCCAACGCCCACCATGGCGTCGACCAACAGACCTGCGAAACCCGCGCCTACGCCGTGGCCCGGCATTTCAAGCCGTTTCTGGTCAACACCGTGGTCGGCTTCATCGGCCCTGAGTACCTGTACAACGGCAAGCAGATCATCCGTGCCGGCCTCGAGGACCATTTCTGCGGCAAGCTGCTTGGCGTGCCCATGGGCTGCGACATCTGCTACACCAACCACGCCGAAGCCGACCAGGACGACATGGACACCCTGCTGACCCTGCTGGGCGTGGCCGGTATCAACTTCATCATGGGCATCCCAGGCTCTGACGACATCATGCTCAATTACCAGACCACCTCGTTCCATGACGCGCTGTATGCGCGCCAGACCCTGGGCCTCAAGCCCGGCCCGGAATTCGAGGCGTGGCTGGCGCGTACCGGCATCTTCACCCAGGCCGATGGCCGGGTGCGCTTCGGTGAAAACCTGCCGCCGGCATTCCGCCAGGCCTTGGCACAGCTTGCATAGGGATGACCATGGACCATCGCACAGCAACCCCCGACAACCCCTGGCTGGCCCTGCGCACGCTGACCCCGGCCCGTATCGCCCTGGGCCGCGCCGGCACCAGCCTGCCGACCGGTGCACAACTGGACTTCCAGTTCGCCCACGCCCAAGCCCGCGATGCCGTGCACCTGCCGTTCGACCATGCGGGGCTGACGGCCCAACTTACTGAGCGCGGGCGCGACAGCCTGGTGGTGCACAGCGCCGCGAGCGACCGCGACCAGTACCTGCAACGCCCCGACCTGGGGCGACGGCTGAACGAAGACTCGATTGCGGCCCTGCGTCAGCATGCCGAGGCCAACCCGGGCGGTGTCGACCTGGCCATCGTGGTCGCCGACGGCCTCTCGGCCCTGGCCGTGCACCGTCACACCTTGCCTTTTTTGACCCGCTTCGAGGAACAGGCCGCAGCCGACGGCTGGACCAGCGCCCCGGTGGTGCTGGTGGAGCAGGGCCGGGTGGCGGTGGCGGACGAGGTGGGCGAGTTGCTCGGCGCACGCATGACCGTGATGCTGATCGGCGAACGCCCGGGGTTGAGCTCGCCCGACAGCCTCGGCCTGTATTTCACCTACGCACCACGGGTCGGCCTGACTGACGCCTACCGCAATTGCATCTCCAACGTGCGCCTGGAAGGCCTGAGCTACGGCATGGCGGCCCACCGCCTGCTGTATTTGATGCGTGAGGCCTGTCGCCGGCAGCTTTCCGGGGTGAATCTGAAGGACGAAGCCGAGGTCCATAGCCTCGACAGCGATACCCCCGCCAGCCAAAAAGGAAACTTCCTACTCGGAAAAGAGTAAAAATCATGTCACGGAAGGCGGATTGCGCTTCTCGCCCGCATTGGGCAGCATGCTGTCGAGCGCGACTTGCAAACCGCTGTTTCCCCAAATGGATCCTGAGGGCCGCACATGCGTATCATCAAGGCAACCCTGGAACACCTCGACCTGCTGACCCCGCTGTTCGTCAAATACCGCGAGTTCTATGGGCAATTGCCCTACCCGGACAGCTCGCGCAGCTTTCTGGAAAAACGCCTGAGACGCGATGAGTCGGTGATCTATCTGGCACTGCCCGATGACGACGATAGCAAGCTGCTGGGCTTCTGCCAGCTGTACCCGAGCTTTTCGTCGCTGTCGCTCAAGCGCGTGTGGATCCTCAACGACATCTACGTGGCCGAGGACTCGCGGCGCATGTTGGTGGCCGATCACCTGATGCGCGAAGCGAAGAAGATGGCCAAACAGACCAATGCCGTACGCATGCGGGTTTCGACCAGCGCCAATAACGAGGCGGCGCGCAAGACCTACGCGTCCATCGGGTTTCGCAAGGACACCGAGTTCGAGAGCTACATCCTGCCGATCCAGCCGGATTGACCTGTTCCGGCCGCTTCGCGGGTTCAGCCGCGAAGCGGTCAGTGCAGGCCATGCCGCCTCCGGTAACCCCCCGCTACAAACTCCCCGGGCATGATCCTCACTTCGCCGTATAATGGCCCACTTGTCATGTGTGAAAGTTTACCCATCCCCAGGTAACTGAGCCTACGCCCAAGAACACAGGTGCTGTACATGGATTTCAACCCGCTGGACCTTATCCTGCATCTCGATGCTTACCTCGATCTGCTGGTCACCAATTACGGTCCCTGGATCTACGCCATCCTGTTCACCGTGATCTTCTGCGAAACCGGCCTGGTGGTGATGCCGTTCCTGCCGGGCGATTCGCTGCTGTTCATCGCCGGCGCCGTGGCGGCCGGTGGCGGCATGGACCCGGTGCTGCTGGCGGGCCTGCTGATGGCCGCGGCAATCCTGGGTGACAGTACCAATTACGTGATTGGCCGAACGGCCGGCGAGCGGTTGTTCAACAACCCTAACTCGAAAATATTCCGCCGCGACTACCTGCAGCGCACCCACGAATTCTATGAGCGCCATGGCGGCAAGACCGTGACCCTGGCGCGCTTCCTGCCGATCTTGCGCACCTTCGCGCCGTTCGTCGCCGGCATCGCCCACATGCACTACCCGCGTTTCCTGGGCTTCAGCGTCGCCGGTTCGCTGCTGTGGGTAGGTGGCCTGGTGACCTTGGGTTACTTCTTCGGCAACGTGCCGTTCATCAAGCAGCATCTGTCGTTGATGGTGGTCGGCATCATCTTCCTGTCGCTGGTACCGATGGTGCTCGGCCTGCTGCGCGGTCGCCTGGGCCGTACAGCCAAGGCGCACTGACCAACGCCATGTGGTCTTTCAGCGCCTGGCGGCGCCAGCGTACCCTGGCGCGCTACCCGATCGCCCCCGAGCAATGGCAGGCCGTTCGCGAGCACTTGCCGTTACTCGACGGCATCAGTGCTGAAGAAGACCACTGGTTGCGCGAAGCCTGCATCCTGTTTCTGCACGAAAAGCACCTGACCACCCTGCCCGGTGTCGAGCCAAGCGACGAGCAGCGCCTGTTCCTGGCGGCCCAGGCCCAGTTGCCTTTGCTGCACCTGGGCGAGCTGAACTGGTACCAGGGCTTTCACGAGATCATTCTCTACCCCGACGACTTCAAAAGCCCCCAGCGCCACCGCGACGCCAGCGGCGTGGAGCACGTGTGGGACGGCGAGCACAGCGGCGAAGCCTGGCAACAGGGCCCGGTGATTCTGGCCTGGAACGGTGTGCTGGCCAGCGGTGGGTGGGAGGCCTACAACCTGGTCATCCATGAGCTGGCGCACAAGCTCGACATGCTCAACGGCGATGCCAACGGCCTGCCGCCGCTGCACAGCGGCATGCCGGTGGATGAATGGGCGAGTGCCATGCAACAGGCCTATGACGACCTCAATCGCCAGCTGGATCTCAACCCCGACGCCGAAACCGCCATCGACCCGTACGCGGCGGAAAACCCGGCGGAATTCTTTGCCGTCACCAGCGAATATTTCTTCAGCGCCCCCGACCTGCTGCAGCAGGCCTACCCACAGGTGTACCAGCAACTGTCGCTGTTCTACCGCCAGGACCCTTTGGCGCGTCTTGGCCGGTTGCAGGCCGAACACCCCGCTTACCGCGAAAGCCACGCCTGACGCGGCCGCACATCAGGGCAGGCGTGGCATGCCCTGGCGGAATGTGCCTATAATCGCCGCCACTTTTTGGTCAAACACGGGGGCACTGCCCAATGAGCTACAGCAAGATTCCGGCGGGCAAAGACCTGCCGAACGACATCTACGTCGCCATCGAGATCCCGGCCAACCACGCGCCGATCAAATACGAAATCGACAAGGACAGCGACACCCTGTTCGTCGACCGTTTCATGGCTACCCCGATGTTCTACCCAGCCAACTATGGCTTTATCCCGAACACCCTGGCCGACGACGGTGATCCGCTGGACGTGCTGGTCGTGACCCCGTACCCGGTTGCCCCAGGTTCGGTCATCCGCGCCCGCCCGGTCGGCATTCTGAACATGACCGACGACGGCGGCGGCGACGCCAAGGTCATCGCTGTTCCGCACGACAAGCTGTCCCAGCTGTATGTCGACGTCAAGGAATACACCGACCTGCCGGCCCTGCTGATCCAGCAGATCGAGCACTTCTTCGCGAACTACAAAGATCTCGAGAAGGGCAAGTGGGTCAAGATCGAAGGCTGGGATGGCGCCGACGCCGCCCGCGCCGCGATCACCAAATCGGTTGCTGCCTACAAGGGCTGATACCGATTGCTGAAAAACCCCGCCCAGGCGGGGTTTTTTTATGCGCTCACGATGGCCCGACCAGTAAAAAGTCCTACGCCGCCCTACTCCAACGCCCTACAACCAAGCACTTTTCGCACAAAGCGCATCAACACCCGGTTCATATCCGCACTGGCACACGGCCGCTACACTCGCGGCCATGAACACATCCGGTGACCGCCTCAAAGCCCTGCTTCACGAATGTGGCTTGACCCCTTCCGATTTCGCCGCCCAGCGCAGCGTCACACCCCAGCACGTCAACAACTGGTTCAAGCGCGGTGTTCCGTTGGCGCGTCTCGACGAAATGGCCGACCTGTTTTGTGTACACCGCCGCTGGCTGCGCAGTGGTGAAGGCCCCAAGCACCCCAACCCGATCTTGCGCAGCGGCCCACCTCCGCCCACCCACGACACCCCGCCCTCCCCGCTGTCGGCCCACGGCGGCCGGATGCTGCAAGTGCCCCTGCATGAATTGCATAACGGCCGGCTTGCCCCGGTTGCCAGCAAACACCTGCGCCTGCCCTGCAAGGCACTGAAGACCTTGGGCGTTGCTGCAGACCAGGCGATCTGCCTGGCCATGCCTGCCGCCAACATGGCCCCGCTGATCCCGCAGGAGGCTACCTTGGCTGTGGACCTGGGCATGACCAAGGTGATCGAGGGCGAAACCTACGCCCTGCTGCACAATGGCACGCTCAGGGTAAACAACCTCAGCCTCGGCCAGCATGGCACCCTGTACCTGCACAGCCACGACCGGCGCAACTACGCCGTCGAGCGCTACACCCGCGCCCAACGCCAGGCACAGGGCCTGGAGATTATCGGCTGGGTCTTCCACTGGTCGCATTTCCGCCGGCAGCGCCCCGGCTGAAACACACTGTGCCATTTTTTGCTGGGCATCCTGCGCGAGCCCTTGTATGCTACGCGGCACATTTAGCCCCGCCCGGCGCAAGCCGCGGTCCAGAGGGCTCGGCGACACCCCATACGGGCGTTTGCCATCTCTATCAGGTCCTTGTGACCACACAGTTAAGGCGGTTGCGGCTTACCATAAATTAGTCGGAAGCGTCCCCGAGAAGCCGGCCACAAGCCGGCTTTTTAATGCCTCAAAGACCCGCAAATCAACCCTGCGTGTTACTCCCCCATCCCCAGCCCATACTCTAGCCCATACCTTTGCGATAGCTGATGCCGCCAGCTCTTCAGCATCGTTTTGTGGCAAATGGCACTGTGATGCTACGATCTGCGCCAGCACGCTTAACCGGTCATGACTATCCAGTACTCAGGCACTGCCTCGGGTGCATGATTGAAATGAAGGATTATCCGGATACATAGGACATCGTATGCAGCCCAGCAAGACAACAGTCATTGGCCTCTTTAATTCTGACTTTCAGTACCAAATTCCCATCTTCCAGCGCGGGTATGTGTGGACGCTCGAGAAACAAGTTGGCCCACTCTGGACTGATATTCATGACCAGGCTGAGGCGGTACTGGCTCGAAAGGCAGCCTCAACTGTCAACCCTTCAAAAAACGTGAAGCCCGCCCCCAAGCATTTTTTGGGCTCTATCGTGATGACCCCGGTACCAAGCACGTTCGGGCGGGTAGGTGCGTTTGAGGTTATCGATGGCCAGCAACGCTCCACTACGTTGCAACTGCTACTGCTAGCACTGCGCCAGGCTTCGTCTAAGCTCGCCGATAGCCCGATCCCTAAGATGCTGGAGTATCTTGTAAGGAATCGAGGCTCATACTCGCGAGACGAGGACTATTACAAGGTATGGCCAACTCAAGCTGGTCAGGATGAGATACGACGGTTATATGACGCAGAACAAACCATCGAAGATCTCTGCGCTCGCTACCCTGCGAAAGACGGACGAAGAAAAATTGACCGTCCTTTGATGGTCCAGACCTTCCTGTACCTTTATCACGCCTGCTTGAGTTTCATGCGTGGGGTTGACTTAGATGATGAGATTGCGGGCGGCAATGGAAGCACGCATGGCAGCGCCCTCATCGGAAGCATCCGGCGTAGTAACGAGGTACCGATGGTACTCGATACGCTTCCACTGGACCCTGCGAGAGCTGAAGCTCTATACATGGCGTTGCAGGATCAGGTTCAGATAATGACTTTGACTCTGGAAGCCGACGACGATCCTCAGGTTATCTTCGAGACTTTGAACGCACGTGGGGAACCGCTTCTAGCATCAGATTTAATCCGAAACTTCGTTTTCCTCGAAGCCGCCCGGCAAGAGCAATCCGTTCAAGAGCTGTATGCGAAATATTGGAGTCCTTTCGACATCGCTGGCGACGGTAAATCGAATGGAGCGAATGCATACTGGAGAGAGAAAGAACGGCTAGGCCGCCTAGCCTCGCCCCGACTAGATCTATTCTTCTACAACTATACGATCCTCCGCAGCGAGGAGAGTGTTCTCACAAGCCACGTGTTCCAGTCTTTCAAGGGATGGTGGCAAAAAGGCCACCCACGAAGCCTTGCCGATGAACTCGGTCGGATTGTCAGTGCAAGTAGGCATTTCGAAGAGCTCGTCTCGCCATCGGGAACCGGGTATCTAGCAGAGTTCGCTCGGTTGATCAAATCCCTGGATGTCGGTACGGTTGGCCCGGTCTACCTCGCCCTTCGAGAGCGACTCGAGCCGGATAGCCCGCATCTGAAACACGCTTTGAGAGATCTAGCGTCATATCTGACTAGGCGTGCGATATGTGGACTTAGCAGCAAAAGCTATGGCCATTTTTTTCTGCGCGTAGTTCAGGCGATAACGGCTGGCACCCTCGAGCCCCATGAAGCTCTTCGACAAACTCTTCTCGCAACAACGAACTCGAGTGAAATCTGGCCGGATGATGAGAGATTCAGCGAATGCTGGCGCTCTTGCCAAGCATACCTGACTCTCCGGCCTGCAAAGACTTGCGGCATCTTGCGGGCTTTGGAGTACGCCGCTCGAGGACCTCAGCAAGCGAGCAATCATGTGCCTGAGCAGGGCGACCTGACCGTTGAGCATGTCATGCCTCAGAGCTGGAGAAACGTTTTTAGTTACCAAGTTGAGGATTCGATGCAGCACATTCGGGAGGCAGCGGTACACGGCTTTGGCAATCTGACTCTGTTGACCCAGCCACTTAATAGCATCGTCAGTAACGGGCCGTTTGTAGAGGTGGATGATGGTATTTCAAAACTACCGGGAAAACGTTCACAGCTAGGACAGAGTGCCCTCTTGATCAATACATATTTCCAGCAGCCTGCATGTGCAGTGTGGGATGAGGCGGCTATAGCTAGGCGTTCTCGAGCTATGCTGAAGGCCGCTGAGCTTGTGTGGCCACGGCCAGCCGAGGTAGAGGCCGCGCCTGATAAAGTCGCATCAGCTTTGGCAGGGTACTGAAGGTACGCCGTTCGACTTGAGCCCCGGGCTGAACGCAGGCAATTGGCCATACGTCCTCTCCTACCTATTTGATGTTTAACCAGGCACTAATCTCCTCATAGAAGGCTTTTGCCTCTTGTGTAAGTGATTGAAGAGAATAGTCAGGACGTTTTTTTTGCCTTCGCTCAGCTTCGAGCCTACTGGCGGTGACTGTGTACTCCTTTACGCAGTAGGCCGCCCACCAGTGAGCGCTCCGGGGCTTCTCTATATGCACAGCAAGGTTGGTATAACGCTGCCTGTAACCCAGCGCCAGCGCCCTCCTGAGAGCCTCTGAGACCTCTGCGACCCTAACATCCGGAATGCAGAACGCTCCGTGAATGTGGAGAGGATGATTCTCCGTGCTGCCGGTATGGTTGAATTCCAAGTTAAAGGCCAAGTCAGTCTCGATCCCCAGTTTTTTCAGGGTTCGCTTGATTATCTCTGCGAGGTGATTTGCTGGCCCTCGCTGCGCCGCCAGCGCCGCCTCAGCCGAGTTGTGATCAAGCCGGATCGTTACCGTTTTCGCATCAGGCTTGGTACACAGGAGATGGAGACGAAAATATTGCTTCATTGCCGGACTGACGAACTTAGCCCAGTCCGGTAGTTCTCCAGTTCCCTGGTAGCTTTGCATCAGCTTCAGTATGAAGGCATCCGTGCTCAGTAGTGCTTCTAGCTGATCTCTATCAAGGTCTATGTGTAATTCACCTATAGCTACAACACGTTCTGCATGGCTTAAGTGGAAATTTGCTACAACCCCAGCTCTAGCTGGCGTTGAGAGCGGGCGCCCACCCTGTTTCGAGCAGCCTATTTTTGCATTTACTCCAGCTCCGGCATGGCTCGCTTGACCTGAAATCTCATGCTGTGGACAAAGTGTGTCCGTGAGTGAACTCTGATTTTTGATGGGCATAACAGCCTCGGATACCCATATAGGATGGGGCCGGATTTTCATTTTTGGCATGCCCTGGATGGCGCCAGGGTGTTCGATACTTCTACTGATTTCTAAGGGTTTGACGATTGACCGGTCATCATCCTGGCAAGTTAGAGTCAAAGCCTTCACAAACGATGTCGTCCTGCTGCTCTAGCTGCGCCATACGTCTGCTATCCAGCCAGCGCAGTGTTTCTAGCTCGTCTTCAACACCTTCAAGGTTTCCGTCGCGTTCGGCCTCTTCCAGACGTTGCTGTGCTCGCATCTCTGTGACATCGCGGTCAGTCATGATGTGAACCTTCAGCTCCGGGAGCTCTTCAAAGTCGAGTGCCTGATTCAGCTTTTCTAGGGGGAGGGCTCGTCGCGTGACATCCTGCGTCAGCTTGAGTGTGGTGGATGCCGCTGCAAGGCCTCTGAAAGCAATAGGGTGAGCCGGATCAAGAATCTCAAGAGCGTTCGCTAGCTTAGTCCTGATCTGCTGGTTCAGCGCCAGCTCCTCAACCACCAGTGAAGCCGCTGTTTGTTGCACTGCGTCCAATGAGAATGCCGCTGTGAGCAGCTCCTCCCTGGCTTTCTCGATCAGCGCCTGAGTTCCGGCGCCAGCAACGGCATTGTGTTTTTTGAGCAGGCGTTGCGTTGTGCTGATACTGATACACAGGCGCTGTGCAATTGCTGAGACGGTCCATCCTGCCTCACGGAGTATCACTGCTTGGGCAGCTTGATCCGGTGTTGTCTGTTTACCAGCCACAATCACTCTCCTTGCTCGTTGACTGAAGCATTGCTGGCGCAAGCTCGCTTGACAGTCGCAATCGATATACCGAATTGAGTAGCTGTTTCCTGAATGGTTGCTGAGTTAGCTGTACGCCACGCGCTAACAGCGTGGTCGTCAATTTTTTTGGGGGCGCCGAGCTTTCGCCCAGTGGCGCGAGCGCGAGCAATACCGGCCAACTGCCTGGCCTTGATGTTGGATCTTTCCAGTTCTGCGAGAGAAGCGAGGACGCTGAGTATCACTGTCCCGTAATCATTGGAAAGGTCGAAGCCTTCTCGGACCGAAATGATCGCGACTCCCTTTCCCTTCAGTGCTTTCACGGTTTCGAGCACATCGATAGTGTCTCGGCCAAGCCGGTCGATTGCAAAGATGACCACCGTGTCGCCTTTACGAACAAACTTAAAAAGCTCTCCAAAACCCTCCCGCTGAAGGGCTTTGGTCGTGCCGCTGGTGGCCTCATCCACGTACCAATGTTCGATGTTGTGGAGCTGTTCGATTGCGTGTCGCTGAGCCTCTGTGCTCTGGTCATCAGTGCTGACCCTGAGGTATGCAATCGTCGACATGGCATGCTCATCCTATGGCTCAAAAATATAGCTCATAATGTAGCTTGTAGCTCAAAACAAATCAACAGTTATGAGCCACATGAAGCGCCAGCGTTTGCGTCGACGTAGAAGGTAATTTTTGATAGCTCAAAAGGTACACCCTTTGAGCCAGTAAATTTCATGACGATTTGTAAGCCGGTTCGCTCGAAGCACAATCCGTACGTCACAGCTTTCCCAACAGCGCTTGATCTGCCGTTCCTTGGTATATAGACAAATGGAGGTTTTCTTGTGTTGAGATCACCGCTACACCCTTCTCATTGAGCGCCTGGAAAACCTCAATCAACTCCGTGACGCTTGCACCTAAGCAGTCGAGCGACGAAACGACTATGACATCCCCCTTTTTTGCAAACCGGTGTAGCTCACCGAAGCCGGAACGCTCTAGAGTTGGGGTCGATCTGCTGGACGCCATATCGGCGAACCAATGACACACCTCGTGCGCCTGCTCAATCGCTCCAAGCTGAGGCTTGGCCTCTTGGCCATCAGCGCCAACAAGGAAATAGGCGAGCATGGTCATAGGCCTTCTCCTACTGCATTGGAGCGACAGGTAGCGTCACCGGAGATGCGATCTTCGACCCATTTTTCGATAGCAGTAGAGTCCCAGCCGACAGCCCTCGTGCCCAGACGAACGGATTTCGGAAATCGTCCTTGAGTCATGAGACTGTAAATGTGAGCGCGTTTGAAGCCGGTTAGAAGCTCGACATTTGGCAGTCTGAGTATGCGACGGCCTGAATAGCCGGAGGTGGCCGGGAGCGAATGATTTGAAGTAGTGTTTTGCATCGTGGATTTCCTTGGTGCGTTGTGGAGTGATGGAAACCATTCAATCCGCCAGCGCCAAGGAAGTCATTTCAATTGCAATTTTCTGTTTTGCATTTGCAATCGTTTTGATGAATTTTCCTTCGCTTCCTTCATGCTGGTCGAAGCATCAGCAAACATTTTTTCAAGGTTACTATCCCCTAAACCCCTGAGTGGAAGGGGCGAGTCTGGCCCATAACGACCATCAATCAAGCCGACGATTTTTTGGCTGTTGTACGAAGCGCCACATTTCTCTCTTAGCAGCTCCATGAGGGCTGAGATCGCAAGTAACTGCGATGGCTTGGGAGGGGCTGGGGCTGAAGGTGCAGAGGGGGCTGGGAGTGGAGCTGGAGTTACAGCTGTAGGTGTAGGCGTAGGCGTAGGCGTAGATGGGACTGGAACTGGAGTTGCAGGTGGAGCTGGGACTAGAGCTGGAGCTGGAGCTGGAGCTGGAGCTGGAGCTGCAACCGCACCGCTAATAACCTCTGCCAACTCCTTTAAATCAGTAGGCTTGAAAAGCGGGTGGCAGCGGTCCCGTGGGAGGGATGCAACCCACTCCGTATTGGGGTAGCTATCCGCCTCTGCGACCTGGAGTTGACAGACCTCGCCAGAGATGTGCAGCTTTACCTCGACCGTACCCGCTGCTTCAATGAATACTCGAGGATTAATGACTTGACCTTTGCCCACGCCGTAGACGGTGTGAAATCGTACATCCTGCTCATCCCTGAGCCCTTCAAAGCAAACGCCCTCCAGGTTATCGACGTTGAGGTATACGGCGCACTGTCCAGCATCGCACTGCGCTAGCAAATCGTTTTCGAACAGCTCGACGCCTGCCTCATCCTTCAACCAAAGTAGCGCTTGTTCCACGCTGAACCACTTCAAACCAATCAAAGCTGCCCGCATATTAGATTACCTCATCGAATGCCAATCTTTAGAGAAGCTTACGGTACTTACGCTGAAAGATTCGAGGCCAGTGCAAAATCCGCCCACTCTTGCATTAGTGGCCGACGCTTCTCGAGAAAGTCTGTCCGGGAATAGGCCCCCTCGGTTTGATCACGGTCATCATGTGCAAGCGCCATCTCACAGACCTCCCGAGAATGACCCGTATTTTCCGCAGCCCAATCCCGGAATGTTGATCGAAACCCGTGACGGGTAATCTCAGCATGCTTCATCCCATGCAGAAGTGTACGCACGGCATTCGCATGCATCACCCCGCTCTTTCCTCGCCCAGGAAATAGGAATGAGCACCCCTCAATGCGTGGGATTTTGGCTAACAGGTCTATGACCTGCTCGGAAAGTGGTATTGCAAACGCCTTCCGCGCCTTCATACGTTCAGCCGATAGCACCCAGATCTTGGAATCAAAATCGAACTCTTCCCAGCATGCGAACCGGGCCATGTGAGCCCGTGCGCCAGTCAAGATCAATAGCTGAGCAGCAAACGACGGGAGAGTGTCATCCTTTCTAAGATTCGCCATCAATGCAGGTAACTCAGACCACTTCATAGCCGCAAAATGCTGGCGCTGTCGGGCCGCTTTCTTCGCATCTCTGGAGAGGAGATGCTCCAAGTTCCCCCGCCAACGCGCTGGATTCTCACCCTCTCGCAAGCCTCGTGCTTTTGCAGCATCGAGCACCTGTTCGATTTGCCCCCGAACCTCGTCCGCTGTGCGAGTTTTCTCGCCCCATATGGGGTTCAAAATCTTTTGCACATGGTCAACGTCGACTGACTCAGCAGGGAGGTCACCGATCAATGGAAACGCATACTTCTCCATTTTTCGCACCCAACCCTTTCGCCACTTCTCAGAGTGCTTGCCGCTATGAGCTAGGTGGTACTCAAGGGCGAGGCTTTTGAACGAGTGACGCTTGGCTTCAGCTGCTAGTTCTAAAGCTCTCTGAGCTTCGCGGGCAGCTTCTCGCTCCGAAAGAGGATCTACACCCGCATTCAACATCCGGCGAGCCCCTAGGGCATCCGTACGAGCGTCAGACAGACCGATGTCTGGGTACGCGCCCAGCCCCATATCACGGGACTTCCCATTCCATTTGTAGCGAAAAATCCAGCTTCCTTTCCCATCCGCGCTGTACTTGAAATACAGGTTTCCTCCGTCACCGGCGTAGCCTCGTTTACCAGACTTCAGCAGCCCGGAAATTCCCTTCACTGTCAGCTTGACCATATACCTACCAAAATTACAGCCCATACTCAGGCCCATACCCGAAACGGTAGATGATGTTGGCGGGCGCTGGCAAGCAATAGACACCAGATAGCGTCATACCCAATATATATAGGCCTATCCCTCGATACCCTTAGACGAGCCCGGACTTTATTGGACGCAGGGAAAGCCGCCCACAAGCCGGCTTTTTAATGCCTGCAGAAAATGCAGGACGATGGCAAAACCCGCTGCGCCATCGCCCTCACCTTCCTTCAGAACCGCGCCACCATCCCCATCCGCACCGTGCGCCCCGGTGCCGGCATGAAGCTCTGCGCCAGCGGATCCAGGTAATAGCGATCGGTCAGGTTCTGCAGCGAAACATTCACCTCGGTGTTCTCCAGCAACTTGTACTTGAGGAACAGATCGAACAGTGCCACCGAGCGGTACTCGACCTGCGGCGTGGTGGCGCCGGACTGCCAGGGTTTGTCGAGGGTGCTGGTGGGGCCGGAGGTGTAGGTCACGCGCCCGCCCAGCGTCAACGCCTCGTCGAAGAAGCGCAGGCCGGTGGTCAGGTTGCCTGAGAAGCGCGGCGGGTTTTGGGTGTTGGTGTAGGAGCCCATGAAGCTGCCCGGGGTGCAGTTGGGCGTGTCCTGGGTCTTCTGGTAGGGGTTGGCCGTGGCGCGCAATTTGCTGGCAAACGCCGCGTCGCAGGTTTCGGTCTTGAGGTAGTAAGTGGCCGACAGGTCGGTGAACACGCGGCCGGCATCGTAGTGCGATTGCAGCTCAAGGCCACGGGTGCTGAAGCTGTCGGTGTTGCTGAAGGTCATCTGGCCCCACAAACCTGGGCTTGGGTCGTAGTAGCGGGTGATGTAATTCTTGATGTGGTTGTCGAAGAAGGCCAGTTTGATCGCCGCCGAGTCGTGCGCGGTAAAGAGGTTGTCGCGCAAGGCGCTGACGCCGATTTCCCAGCTCTGCGAGCGCTCGGGCTTGAGGCTTTTGCCGGGGGTGACTTGCTGGGTGCCCTGGCTGGTCTCGAACAGTGAAGGCAGGCGCAGGCCTTGGGTGTAGGTGACGTAGAAGAACGTGTCGGGTATCAGCTCGACATTGATGCCGAAAGCCGGCGCGAAGCCGCCGCCGCTACTGCTGCCCTGCGGGGTGTGGTCGTAGCCTGTGACCACGCTGCTGATGCCTTCTGGGTTGACCTCCACGCGGGTCGCACCGAAGTCGTTGAAGCGCACGCCGTTGAACGGCTCGTTGCTGTTGCCGAAGACGATGCCGTTGTTCAGGCGCGGGTCGGTGGCGTCGGTGTACTGGCCGTTCTGGTCGGGGAACCAGGTCATGCTGCCCCAGCCCTTGGGGCCGCTCGCCGAGATATAGCGCACCTCGCGATCCTCACGCCGGGCGCTGGCCAGCACGGTGTTGTCCTTGGTGCGGAAGTGGCTGTACCGGCCACCACCCCACAGGGTCAGTTGCTCGATCGGCTGGTACTCGAGCTTGCCGTTGAAGCTGAACGCCTGCCTGGATGCATCGCGCAGGGTGCGGTTGGCATCGATGTCGTGCTGGGTGATCAGCACATTCTTCTGCGGTTGCAGGTCTTCAAGCTGGAACGCGCCGCCCAGGTCCAGTGTGAAGTCGCCATGGGCGGTCTGGAATTTGGAGACGTTGTTCAGGTCGCCGCCGATACGGCGGTTGTCCTGGCGTGTCCAGCTGCGGTCCGTACGAAACAGCTGGGAAACCGGTGCAGTCCATGACGAACTCAACGTGCTGGTCTTGGCGTCGGTCATCCACAGGTTGCTGGTCAGGTCGACCCACGGGTTGCCGGCAGGCAGGTAGTGATAGCGCGCGGTGTAGGTATCGATCTTCACCTCGCCCAGGGGGAACTGGTAGATACCCGCAGTACCGTAGCGGTAGATGTCAGAAGGCATGATTTCGGCGCTGCGCCCATCGTAGCGGCGGTAGCCCAAGTCCAAGGTGTGATCGTCGGCGATGCGCCAGGTGGCCTTGAGCAGGTACGAGTCGGTTTTCGAGGAAGAGTTGAGCACTTCCTCGCCCGCGTTGTAGGTGCTCGCCACGCTGGGCTGTTCACTGCCGTACTGGTTATAGATGCGGTAGCGATCCTGGCCCTTCTTGCCGGAGAAATAGTTACCTTGATTGCGGTGCGCATATGCCGCCACCACGTCCAGGCGCTCGCTGGTGAAGGCAAACGCGGCACTGCCAGATTCAGCCTCGGAGCCGAACAGGCTGGCGCGGTTGTCGCGGGGTGGCGCGGTGAGGTTTTCATCCTTGGCGCTGGCGCTGCGATGAGCGGGGGCTACGCCGTTGTCCCAGAGGTCGCCCTTGAGGCGCACGCCGACCTGGTTGCCGTCGACCAGAATGTCCTGCACGCCGATGGTCTGCATTTCAACCGTGCCGCCAATCGCCCCAGACTTGGTCGACGGGCCTTTGTTCACGGTCAGGCTGCTGATCAGGTCGGGGTCGATGTAACTGCGTTGCTGGGTGCCGCCATAACCGCGATAGACGTCCAGGGCCTGCTCCGAACCATCGACCTTGACTGCCACCCGGCTCTGCCCCTGGATACCGCGGATGTTGACGTCCAGGGCACCGCCATTGCGCGTATCACCGACCTGCACGCCGGGCACGCCGTTGAGCAGATCGCCTGCGGAAACACGGCCGAAGCGGTCGATCTGTTCGCTGTTCAGGTGCACCGAAGAGCGTGGCGCCCTGTAGGTATCCGCCTCTGGCCCCTGGGCGGCGGCCTCGACCATCGTCGGCGATAACTCGGCCGCCGCATTCGGCGCAGCACGCTGGGCGATCAGCACGTAGCTCCCGGTCGAGCTCGGCACCAGTTGCAACCCGGCGTTGGCCAGCAACCGCTGGATACCCTCGCTGACTGTATACCGGCCCTTCAAGGCCGGAGCCGTACGCCCACGGGTCAACTCAGGGTCGTAGGACAGCAGTAGCCCGGACTGGCTGGTGAAGCTGCCCAGGGCTGCGCCCAGCGGGCCCGGGGCAATGTTGTAATCACGCGGTGTGGCATCGTCCAGGCGGGTGGCGGCGAGCGCAGCCGTGCCGGTGTTCTGTGCCAGGGCCAGGCTGCTGTTCAACAGGCCGGCGCCGCAGCAGCCGATCATCGTGCAACGCAGGGCAAACGTGATGGGCGCCAGGCAAAGTCGAGGGCGCGGAGCAGGTGAAGGACAACGTACTGGGAGCATGCTTATCTCGCTCGTAGGGTTTGCGCCCACCACTGGCTGCGGGCTGTTACCTCCTCTGTCGCACGAGATCGAAAAAAGGATATGGGGGCATGAGCACCGGCTGAATTTACCGATTCGGCCTTGTGATCTGAGCAATTCTAGTGATAATGGTTTTCATTTGCGACCGTCATGTACCGATTCAACCGACGATGAATGCGCCCTTTTCCCCGCCGAACAGTACCGAGCCGTGCAGCGTCGAGACGCTGTACATCGAGAATCACGCCTGGTTACGCAACTGGCTCGCCTACCGGCTGAGGTCGTGGGGGCGCGGCGTGGCCGATGATCTGGCGCACGATATCTTCTTGCGGGTGCTGACCAGCCGAGAGGGCGCGCGGGCCGAACCGATCCGCCAGCCACGCGCCTACCTGACCCGCATCGCCAATTGCGTACTGGTCAGTTGGCGCCGCCGGCAGTCGCTGGAACGCGCCTGGCTCGAAGCCCTGCTGCTGCTGCCAGAACCCGAGCACCCTTCGCCTGAGCTGCAAAGCGTGATCCTGGAAACCTTGCACGAGATCGATGCGCTGCTCGACACCTTGCGCCCACGGGTCAGGCAGGCGTTTCTGATGGCGACGCTGGACGGCATGAAGCAGAAGGACATCGCCGTAGCCCTGAACATCGCATTGCCGACCGTCAAGAAGTACATCCACGAGGCCTACCTCACCTGCCTGACGCAGATGCCCGATGAATAGCGGCACTACCACGCTTGACGCTGCCATCCCCCAGCAGGTGCTTGCCCAGGCGGCCTCCTGGCTGATGCTGATGCAGGAGGGGCCGTTGCTGCCGGCCCAACAGCGCGAGCTGGAGCGCTGGCGGCTTGCCAGTGCCGACCACGAGCGCGCGTGGAAACGGGCGCAGCACCTGCTCACGCGCCTGGGCAGCGTGCCGCCCACGCTGGCCAAGCAGACCTTGGACCGCCCGACGGGCAGGCGCGCCGTGCTGCGCGGGCTGCTCCTGCTGATGGGCGCCGCCCCCCTCAGTTGGTGGGCATGGCGCTCGCAGGCCGGCGACTACCGGACGTCGCTGGGCGAGCGCCAGCACGCACGGCTGGCCGACGGCACGCAGATCACCCTCAACAGCGACAGCGCGGTGGACGTGCTGTTCGATAGCGCGCAACGCTTGCTGCACCTGCGCCGGGGCGAGCTGTACATCGTTACCGCTGCCGACCCCCGCCCACTCCTGGCGCGAACCCAACAGGGCCAGTTGCTTGCCCTGGGCACGCGGTTCAGCGTGCGCCAACTGGCCGATGAAACCGTGGTCGCCGTTTATGAAGGTGCTGTGCAGGTACGCCCTGAGCGCGCCAGCGTGGCGCCAGGCGAGCACATCATCCAGGCCGGGCAACAAGTGCGCTTCAGCCGTGAGCACCTGGGCAGCATCGAGGCGGTGCGGGAAACCACCCTGGCTTGGCGTAACGGGCTGCTGGTGGCCGACGACATGCCGCTGCGCCAGTGGACGCAAGAACTGACGCGCTACACCGACCAGCACCTTGAATGCGACCCTGCCCTGGGCGAGCTGCGGGTGTCTGGCACGTTCCCGGTCGATGACTTGCCACTGGCCTTGGCCATGCTGGCGCAAACCTACAGGCTGCAGGTTCGCCAGACCGGCCGGCAGGTGTTTATCAGCCGTTGACCACCCTATACGACCGAGCGAGATTCCCCGATGAGCAAGATGCCCCTGTACCTGGCCATGGCGCTGGCCCTGGCTGCGCCCGCCGCTTTGGCGAAGCCGGAACGCGAGCAGAAGATGGACACTTCACTGCTGCAGCGCCAGGACCTGGCCTACCGCTTCAGCCAGCTGGACCTGGACTCGGCCGACGGCCAGCGCCATTACCGCCTGTGGGTCGGCAAACCGGACCGCCCAGCCCCCGCCGCAGGCTACCCGGTGCTGTGGATGCTCGACGGCAATGCCGCGCTGGGCGCGCTGGACAGCGCACAGCTGAGCAAGCTCGCCGCCGGCCAGGCGCCGTTGCTGGTGGCCGTGGGTTACCAGACCGATCAGCGTATCGACCGAGCTGGGCGGACCTATGACTACACCCCGTCGGTACCCGGGCAGGTGCAGCAGCGTGACCCGCTGACCGGCCAGCCCAGCGGCGGCGTGGATGCATTCTTCGACCTGCTGAGCCAGCGCATGCGGCCGAGGGTGGCCGCCGTGGCGCCGATCGACCTGCAGCGGCAAACATTGTGGGGGCATTCCTATGGTGGCCTGGCGGTGCTGCATGCGCTGTTTACCCGGCCGGCCGAGTTCAGTGACTATGCAGCGGCCAGCCCGTCGTTGTGGTGGCGTGATGGGGTGATTGTTGGCGAAGCCCAGGGGCTGCAACAGCGCTTGGGTGATCACCGCCCGAGGTTGCTGCTGATGCGTGGTGGCGACGAGCCTTCGAGCCCGCGTGCATCTATGAAAAGCGATGGGGAGCAGCCGGCGCAGGCGCTGGCAGCGGACCTGGCCGACGTGCAGGGTTTGCAGGTGCGGTTCGAACGGTTTGACGGATTGGGGCATGGGCCGATGTTGCCGGCCTCGCTGAAGAAATTGATCGACGAGATGTCTCGGTAAACTTGTTCCGGCCTCCTTCGCGGGGCAAGCCCTCGCCTAGAGGATCACCACGGGCTCTGAGGGCAATGGAGCCCTTCTGTTGCTTCAGTTTCACCGCCGAAGGTCGCCTAAGGTCTTAGTCGCGCGGGTTGCCAGCAGGGTGGCACTGTGCTGTATGCTTGGCCGGTCTTCAGGGCGGGGTGCAAGTCCCCACCGGCGGTAAATCGAAAGATGAGCCCGCGAGCGCCCCGGCCATGCCGGGGGTCAGCAGATCTGGTGAGACTCCAGAGCCGACGGTCATAGTCCGGATGAAAGAAGGCGTCAGGCAGGGGCCATTCGGGCGCCTCTGCGCGCGCGTTTTGTTCGCCCCGAGACGTTCATCGATCATTCACGAGGAGCGTTTCATGTCACCTATGCTGCAAAAGCAATTCCCCAACCTTTCTGCCGCCATCGCCGCCTTCCAGGCCGGGCGCCCCGTGCTGCTGCTGGACGACGACGACCGCGAGGACGAAGCGGACATCATCGCCGCCGCCGAAAACATCTCGTTGCAAACCATGGCCATGATGATTCGCGACTGCAGCGGCATCGTCTGCCTGTGCCTGGACGAAGCCACCGTGGACGCACTGCAGCTGGCGCCGATGGTGCAGAACAACCAGGCGCGCCACGGCACCGGCTTCACCGTCACCATCGAAGCGGCCGAAGGCATCACCACCGGCGTTTCGGCGCACGACCGGATTACCACCATCGCGGCGGCGCTGAGCTCGACAGCCGAGCAACGCCATATCGTCAGCCCTGGCCACGTGTTCCCGCTGCGTGCGCGCAACGGCGGGGTGCTGACCCGTCGTGGCCATACCGAGGGTTCGGTAGACCTGGCGCGCCTGGCCGGGCTGCGGCCGGCAGCGGTGCTGTGCGAGCTGATGAACCCCGATGGCAGCATGGCCCGCGGGAAGCAGGTGGCGGTGTATGCGCGGCAGTACAATTTGCCGGTGCTGACCATTGAAGAGCTGGCGCAGTATCGCGAGGCGATGGTGGCCCGCGAAGCCGAGATTGCCTGATAAACCGGCGGGGCCGCGCTGCGGCCCCAAAGCCTGACTGACGTTCACAAGTTTGCTCCCCTTGCCCTGCTCTGCTAGTGTCGCGCCGTTAAGAACGCCACCGAGACAGCCGCCATGGCCCGCAAAAAAGCCTCCCTCGATTTCGAGCAATCCCTCGCAGACCTGCAAGCCCTGGTCGAGCGCCTGGAGAACGGCGAGTTGTCGCTGGAAGATTCGCTGGCCGCCTTCGAGCAAGGTATCGCCCTGACCCGCGATTGCCAGGGCGCACTGGCTCAGGCCGAACAGAAGGTGCAGATTCTTCTGGAACGCGACGGCGAGCTGGCAGCCCAACCCTTCGACGCCGAGCCGCAAGCATGATCAACAGCTACCAGGCCAACTGCCAGGCCCGCGTCGACGCCGCCCTCGAACCCCTGTTCGAAGCGCCAACCAAAGAGCTCGAGCGGCTCTATGCCGCCATGCGCTACAGCGTGATGAACGGCGGCAAGCGTGTGCGCCCGCTGCTCGCCTACGCGGCCTGCGAAGCGTTGGGTGCGCCTGCCGAACAGGCCAATGGCGCGGCCTGCGCGGTCGAGCTGATTCACGCGTACTCGCTGGTGCATGACGACCTGCCGGCGATGGACGACGACGACCTGCGCCGCGGCCAGCCCACCACCCACAAAGCCTTCGACGAAGCCTGCGCCATCCTGGCCGGTGATGGCCTGCAGAGCCTGGCCTTCAGCGCCCTGCTCGACACGCGCCTCAGCCCGCAGTCCGACACCCTGCGCCTGGCCATGGTCCAGGCCCTGGCCAAGGCTGCCGGCCCGGCGGGCATGGTCGGCGGCCAGGCCATCGACCTGGGGTCGGTGGGTATCAAACTGGACCAGCAAGCCCTGGAATTCATGCACCGGCACAAGACCGGTGCGCTGATCGAAGCCAGCGTGCGCCTCGGCGCCCTGGCCAGCGCCCGCGCCGAACAGGCGCAACTGGATGCCTTGCAGACCTACGCACAGGCCATCGGCCTGGCGTTCCAGGTGCAGGACGACATCCTCGACGTAGAAAGCGACACAGCCACCCTGGGCAAGCGCCAGGGCGCCGACATCGCACGTGACAAACCGACCTACCCGGCCCTGTTGGGCCTGGAAGCCGCCAAGGCCTATGCCATCGAACTGCGCGACCAGGCGCTGGTCGCATTGCAAGGGTTTGGGGAAAATGCCGAGCCCCTGCGGGCGCTGGCACGCTATATCGTCGAACGCCGCAACTAAGCACCGACGCCAATCCCGCACAACCCGTGGTCGAATGGGCACTTTTCCCACAATGGGGTAAACTGCCGCGTCTTCACACCTATAACGACTCGCCTGATGCCCACGACGTTTCAAGAGATCCCCCGCGAACGCCCGGTCACGCCGTTGCTCGACCGCGCTGACACGCCTGCCGGCCTGCGCCGGCTGGCCGAAGCCGACCTGGAGACCCTGGCCGACGAGTTGCGCCAGGAACTGCTCTACACCGTGGGTCAGACCGGTGGGCATTTTGGCGCCGGCCTGGGCGTCATCGAGCTGACGATCGCCCTGCACTACGTCTTCGACACCCCGGACGACCGGCTGGTATGGGACGTCGGCCACCAGGCCTACCCGCACAAGATCCTCACCGGCCGCCGCCAGCGCATGCTCAGCCTGCGCCAGAAGGACGGCATCGCCGCCTTCCCGCGTCGCAGCGAGAGTGAATACGACACCTTCGGCGTCGGCCACTCCAGCACCTCGATCAGCGCAGCGCTGGGCATGGCCATCGCCGCCCGCCTGCAGAACAGTGCACGCAAGTCGATCGCGGTGATCGGCGACGGCGCCCTGACCGCCGGCATGGCTTTCGAGGCGTTGAACCACGCCCAGGAAGTCAACGCCGACATGCTGGTGATCCTCAACGACAACGACATGTCGATTTCGCGCAATGTCGGCGGCCTGTCCAACTACCTGGCCAAGATCCTCTCCAGCCGCACCTACGCAAGCATGCGCGAGGGCAGCAAGAAGGTGCTCTCGCGCCTGCCTGGCGCCTGGGAAATCGCCCGCCGCACCGAGGAATACGCAAAAGGCATGCTGGTCCCAGGCACCCTGTTCGAAGAACTGGGCTGGAACTACATCGGCCCGATCGACGGCCACGACCTGCCGACCATGATCGCCACCCTGCGCAACATGCGTGACCTCAAGGGCCCGCAGTTCCTGCACGTGGTGACCAAAAAGGGCAAGGGCTTCGCCCCGGCCGAAGTCGACCCGATCGGCTACCACGCCATCACCAAGCTCGAACCTGCCGACAAGCCCGCCGCGCCGAAGAAGCCCAGCGGGCCCAAGTATTCCGCTGTGTTCGGCCAGTGGCTGTGCGACATGGCCGCCAGCGACAAGCGCCTGGTCGGCATCACCCCGGCGATGAAGGAAGGCTCTGACCTGGTCGACTTCAGCGAACGCTACCCGGAGCGCTACTTCGACGTGGCAATTGCCGAGCAGCACGCGGTGACCCTGGCTGCAGGCATGGCCTGCGAAGGCAGCAAGCCGGTGGTGGCGATCTATTCGACGTTCCTGCAGCGCGCCTATGACCAGTTGATCCACGACGTGGCGGTGCAGAACCTCGATGTGCTGTTCGCCATCGACCGCGCCGGCCTGGTCGGCGAAGACGGCCCGACCCACGCCGGCAGCTACGACCTGTCGTACCTGCGCTGCATCCCCGGCATGCTGGTGATGACCCCGAGCGACGAGAACGAGCTGCGCAAGATGCTCACCACCGGCCATCTGTACAACGGCCCGGCGGCGGTGCGCTACCCACGCGGTACGGGCCCCAACGCGCCGATCAGCAGCGACCTTGAACCCTTGGAGATCGGCAAGGGCGTCATCCGCCGCCAGGGTGAGAAGGTCGCCTTGCTGGTGTTCGGCGTGCAACTGAGCGAGGCCTTGCAGGCTGCCGAGCAGATCAATGCCACAGTGGTCGACATGCGCTTCGTCAAGCCGCTGGACGAGGCACTGGTACTCGAACTGGCTGCCAACCATGAGCTGCTGGTAACCATCGAAGAGAACGCCATCATGGGCGGTGCGGGGGCTGCCGTGGGCGAGTTCCTGGCCAGCCAGGCGGTGACCAAGCCGCTGCTGCACCTGGGGCTGCCAGACCTTTATGTCGAGCATGCCAAGCCTGCGCAGATGCTGGCTGAGTGTGGGCTGGATGTGGCTGGGATCGAGGCTTCGGTCAAGGCTCGGATGGCCAAGCTCGGGCTGTAATCCTTGGGGCCGCTTTGCGGCCCATTCGCGGGACAAGCCCGCTCCCACAAGTACATCACTCTTCTCGAGAACAGTGACAAACCTGTGGGAGCGGGCTTGTCCCGCGAATAGTCTGGAACTGCCCATGAAAATCCCGAGCTTCACCGCCACCCTCCTGTGCCTGCCACTTCCGCTCCTGGCCGCTGAACGCGACAACGCCCTGAAACTGCCCGACGTCCTGATCAGCGCCAACCGCCAGGTCGAGTCTCGCACCGCCACCAGCGCCGCCAATACCATCTTCACCCGCGCCGACATCGACCGCCTGCAACCCACCAGCGTCACCGACCTGCTGGCCCGTGTCCCAGGCGTGCAAGTGGCCCCCACCGGCGGGCGCGGCAGCGTGCCCGGCATTTTCATCCGCGGCACCAAGGCGGCGCAGAGCCTGGTACTGGTGGATGGCGTGCGCATCGCCAACGCCACCTCTGGCGACAGTGGCCTGCAGTTTCTCGACGTTGACCAGATAGAGCGTGTCGAGGTGCTGCGCGGCTCCCGCTCGGCGGTATACGGCAGCGACGCCATGGGTGGCGTGATCCAGATCTTCACCCGCCGCAGTAGCGGCCCCGGGCTGCAGCCACGCCTGCGCCTGGCCGCCGGCAGCAACCAGACCTGGCAGCGCAGCCTGGGCCTGTCCGGTGGCGACGACGCCACCCGTTTCAACCTGGGCGCCAGCCTGGACGAGACTGCCGGCATTGACGCCACCGGCCCCTCCTTTGCCAGCGACGGCGATCATGATGCGTACCGCAACAAGTCACTCAACCTGAGCCTCAGCCACACCTTCGGCGAACGCTTCGAGGCCGGCCTGAACCTGCTCGACAGCCGCGGGCGCAGTGAATACGACAATCCGTACGGACGCTTTGATCAAACCACTAACCTCTCTTATGAGCAAAAACCCTACACCGACTTCAGCGTCAGCAGCCTGGGCACTTACTTCGACGCCCAGCTCAACAACACCTGGCATTCACGCCTGGAGCTTGCCCACAGCGAAAACCGTGACGACAAACGCGACAAGCTCAGCGATGAGCACTCCGTGTTCAACACCTATCGCGATCAGGTTACCTGGCAAAACGACCTGGCCCTGGGTGAGCAGCACAACCTGTTGATCGGCGGCGATTGGTACGAAGACCGCGTGCACGCCAACACCGATTTCAACAAGGACAGTCGCTGGAACCGCGCCGCCTTCATTCAGCATCGGTACAAGGGCGAGCGGTTCTCCACCGAACTGGGGGTGCGCCGCGACCAGAACCAGCAGTTCGGCGGCCAGACCACCTGGAGCGGTAGCCTTACCGTGCCCTTGAACGCGCACAATGATGTGCTGCTGTCCTACAGCGAAGGCTTCCGGGCACCGACATTCAATGACCTGTATTACCCACAGTTCAGCAACCCCGACCTGAACCCGGAGCATTCCCGAAGCTACGAGTTGCAATGGCGCAGCCAGCTTGCCGCCGACAGCCGGCTGGAGACCTCGCTGTACCGCACCGACCTGCGCGATGCGATCATCTTTGGCCAGGACTCGATCCCACGCAATGTCGCCTCGGCGCGGGTCAACGGGTTTGAACTGTCACTCGATCAGCAATGGGGCGCGTGGCGCAGCCAGCTGGGGCTGGCGCTGATCGACCCACGTGACCGCGACAGCGGCCATACCCTCGCCCGCCGTGCCCGCCGTACCGTGAGCCTGGACCTGGACCGCGCATTCGGGCCGTTCAGCGTGGGCGGGAGCTGGCAAGCCGTCAGCAGCAGCTACGATGACGAAGCCAACCGCAACCAGCTCGCCGGCTTCGGCCTGCTCGGCCTGCGGGGTAGCTGGGCAGCAACGGATGAGCTGAAACTGGAAGCGAAGCTGGACAACCTGCTGGACCACAGCCACAGCCGTGCCCGGTACAGCTACGAGGGCGCCAGCCACGGTTACCGCGAGGAAGGCCGCACCGTGTTGCTGAGCGTCACCTGGACGCCGGCGCTCTAGCGTCGAGCAACGCACACAGGCGCGCGGTGGCCTCGATCATCTGCCCGCTGGGCCGCTCCAAGCCCTTGTCCGGCACCACCAACAGACGATCCCCAGCCACAGCACTCAGACGTGGCCAAGCCTCCCAACTTGCCAGCTGCGCCTGGTCACCCGCCAGAATCACCTGGGGGTCCTGCTGCAATACAGATTCCACGCTCACCTGGGGCGCCGGCTGGCTCAGATCGGCGAAAACATTGCGTGCGCCGCACACGGCCAGGGCATCGCTGACCACCTGCCGGCCACCCAGGGTGTACAACGGCTTGTCCCAGACTTGATAGAACACCCGCAGCGGCTGCTCACGCCGATACTGCTGACGCAGGTGCCGCAGCCTGTCGCGCAAGGTTTGCGCATAATGCCGGCCCTGCTGGTCACGGCCGACGCGCTGGGCGATGGCTTCGATCTGATCGATCAATTGGTCAATGCTATGGGGCTCGGCGCTGAACGCGGCGATGCCCAGGCGCTTGAGCTGATCACGCTGCGCTGGCGCGACACTGCCCGGCCACAGCAGCAGCAAGTCAGGCTTCAAGCTGAGCAGGCGCTCCATGTTCAGTTGCCCCAGACGGCCCACAGAAGGCACATCCTGCAGCGCTGGCGGGCGCTCGCCGCCGTCGAGCATGCCGACCAACAGGTCATCGGCCTGCAGCTCGAGCATGATCTCGCTCATCGAAGGCGCCAGGCTGACCACCCGCAGCGGCTCAGCCGCGCTGGCGGCACAGGCGCACAGCGCCAGCAGCCAGAGGAAGACGCGCATCAGCCCAGCTGACGAGGAATGCGGTACAGGTAGAGCACGACCACCGTGGACAGTGCCAGAAGAATCTGCGGCACCGCCTCCAGCCCCACCAGCACCGACAGCGCGGCGACCCAGGCAGGGAAGCAGGCATACAGCATGGCCAGGCGCCGCACCCGCGCCAGCTCGATCCAGGCTGCCGGCTCCTCGCTGCTGCCGAGCACCTTGGCGGTACTGATCAAGGCACGCTTGTAAGCGCCAAAGCGCGGCAGGCTGAGGAACATGGTCGCCGCACCGGCGATGAACAACGGCATGGCCAGCACCGGGATCAATGGATCACCGCCACCAAAAGCCCAGGCCATCACCGGCAGCGGCATTAGGCCTATCGCCAGGTATTGCCACCAGGCCAGGGCCAGGCGCCGCTTGACCTCGGCGCGGGTCACGCCTGGGGCACCTCGCCCTGGTGTTCGTTGCCCAGCATGTGGCCGAGCTTGCCGGCCTTGGTGGCCAGGTAGTAACGGTTGTGCGGGTTGTGCCCGGTATGCAGCGGCACACGTTCAGCGACGACGATGTTCATGTCGGTCAGGGCCTTGACCTTGCGCGGGTTGTTGGTCATCAGGCGCAGGGCCTTCACCCCCAGGTGCTCGAGCATCGGCAGGCAGATGGCATAGTCGCGCTGGTCGGCGGCAAAGCCCAGGCGTTCGTTGGCTTCGACGGTATCGGCGCCGCCGTCCTGCAGTTCGTAGGCGCGGATCTTGTTCAACAGGCCAATGCCGCGGCCTTCCTGGCGCAGGTACAGCAGCACGCCACGGCCTTCACGGGCGATAGCCTGCAGGGCAGCTTCCAGTTGCGAGCCGCAGTCACAGCGCTGGCTGAACAGGGCATCGCCGGTCAGGCACTCGGAATGCAGGCGCCCCAGCACCGGCTCGCCGTCCGCGATATCACCCAGGCTGAGCACCACATGCTCACGGCCGGTGGCTTCGTCGAGAAAGCCATGCATGGTGAAGGTCGCAAAGGGCGTCGGGAGTTTAGAGGCGGCAACAAAGACGACGGGCACGTTGTGCTCCTGGCATAAGTAGGAAATTTCTGTTGCGGCGATTGTATCAGCAGGTCGGCACCTGTGCGCTGGCTGAATACCGTCGCTTAAGATCGAAAAGTTCGATGCTTAGCAGAGGCCCGCCCTCAAGACGCCGAACCTGTATGGGAGCGGGTAGCGCTCACTGCGGCTGGCTGTCGGTGGTGAACGGATACGGCTGTTTCCAGTGCTCGAAAATCGGCTTCAATTCACCGCTGCGCACCAGCTCGGCCATGCGCTTGTCGAACAGGTCGCGCAGCGCCTTGGACTTTTCGTTGTGGGCAAATGCCAGGTACAGCGGTAGCTCGGCGACATGGGTTTTACGAAAACGCGCAGGCTCGGAAGCCTGGCCCAGCACGTAGTCGACTTCGGTCAGCGCATCGATGTAGAAGTCCACTCGGTCATGTTCGAGCATCGGCAGAATGCCCTCGCGGCGCTGGATTTCGCGGAAGTTGTGCGCATTGGGCAGATAGCTGGCGTAGTCGTAGCCGCGCACCCAGGCCAGGCGATACCGGCCGACCGTGCTGGGTGTGGGCACAGGCTTGGCGACCAGCCCCAGGGCGTAGATATGGTCCATGTCGAAGTGCCAACGCGGGTAGAGGTTGTCGTCAGCCTCGTCCTTGTAGGAGCCGACCCAGGCATCGGCCTCGCCCCGTTTGACCAGCCCCACCGCACGGCTGTAAGGCGCGCTCTGGGTAACGACCTTGACCCCGGCAGGCTCGAACACCTTGCGCAGTACATCCCAGGCAACCCCGCTACCGTCGGCGTTGGTGTAGTCGAGCCATTCTTCGCTGACCAGATGGACCTGCTTCGGCACACCTTCGGCCGCCCCCACCCAGGGAGCAAAGCCCAGCAGCATTGCCAACAGCACAGTCCTTATGGCCATCTACGCGCTCCCTGTCTCAGGCAACCGCCCACACCAGAACCTGCATACCCAGCCAGGCGAACACGCCGGCCAGGACATCGTCGAGCATGATCCCGACCCCGCCATGCACATGGCGGTCGATCCAGCGAATCGGCCATGGTTTGAGGATGTCGAAGAAGCGGAACATCAGGAACCCCGCCAGCAACCATTGCCAGCCTTCCGGCACCAGCCAGAGGGTGATCCACATGCCCACCATCTCGTCCCAGACAATGCCCTCATGGTCATGCACGCGCAAGTCATTGGCGACTTTGCCACACAACCAGAAGCCGAAAAGCATGGTCACGCCCAGCAGCAGCCAGTAACCCCAGTCTGGCAGCATCTGCCACAGCGGAATGAACGGTATGGCCACCAGCGAGCCCCAGGTGCCCGGCGCCTTGGGCAAGGTGCCGGAGCCGAAGCCGAAGGCGATGAAGTGCCAGGGGTTGCGCCAGACCGAGGGCGGAACGAACTCCGCAGGCACCTGATTGGGGTGATCGGTCACGGTGTCTCCCTAAAATGTTGATAGCCGCGTTGCCGCGGGGTGATGTCCTGGCCCTGCCGGTCACGCAGGCTGACGCCTTGGCCCTCGAGCACGCGCCCGATGACATGAAACGCCGCCAGGCCTTGCGCCTGCAGGGATAAAAGCTGCGCCGGCGGCAAAGTGAACGCCAGCACATAGTCGTCGCCACCGGTCAGGGCCGCCTGCACGGCGGCCTCATGGCCGAGCAAACCCTGCAGAGCGGATGACATCGGCACCTGCTCCAGGTTCACCTCGAGCGCCACGCGGGAAGCCTTGGCAATATGCCCGCAGTCGGCCAGCAGGCCGTCGGAGATGTCCAGTGCCGCGCTGGCTCGCCCGCGCAACAGCTGCCCCAGGGCGAACTGCGGCGAAGGCGACCAGTAGTGATCGAGCAGCGGCTGGGCGAGTGCGGCCTCGGCCTGGCGCTGGCCCAGGACCAACGGCAAGGCGCCGGCGGCGTTGCCCAGCTCCCCCCCCACGCACAGAAGGTCACCCGGGCGAGCACCACCACGGCGCAACGCCTGCCCGGCCGGCACGCGGCCAAACACGGTCATGGTGATACTCAAGGGGCCGCGGGTGGTGTCACCGCCAATCAGGCTCAGCTGGCAACGCCGGGCCATACGGTTAAGGCCGTCAGCGTAGGCTTGCAGCCAGTCGGCGCTGACATCGGGCAAGGTCAGGGCAAGGGTGAAGCCGATGGGGGTGGCGCCCATCGCCGCCAGGTCACTGGCGGCCACGGCCAGCGAGCGCTGGCCAAGCAACAAGGGGTCGCAGACCGCAGGGAAGTGCACGCCGGCCACCAGGGTGTCGGTGGACACCGCCAGTTGCTCGCCCGCAGGCAAATCCAGCAGCGCGCAATCGTCACCGATGCCCAGGGCCACACCTTCACCACCTTGCGCACAGGGCGCGGCGGCGAAGTAATGGCTGATCAGCTCGAACTCACCCATGGTCGGCCAGCGCCGGGATCAGCGCTTGTTCGCCTTGGCTTCCGCTTCGCGCAGCGAAGGGGCGAGCTTGTCCAGCACGCCGTTGACGAACTTGTGGCCGTCGGTGGCACCGAAGACCTTGGCCAGCTCGATACCTTCGTTGATCACCACGCGATACGGTACATCGACGCGCATCATCAGTTCCCAGGTGGACAACCGCAGCACAGCCAGTTCGACAGGGTCGAGCTCTTCCAGCGCCAGCGCCAGGCAAGGCTTCAGGGCCGCGTCGATCTCGTCCTTCTTGGCCGGGACCCCATGCAGGATCTCGCGGAAGTAGGCGCCATCGACATCGGTGAAATCGTTATCGACCCGGAACTGCGCTTCGATCTCGTTTACCGACTGACGCGCCATGTGCCACTGGTACAGCGCCTGAGTCGCGAGCTTACGGGCTTCGCGGCGCTTGGCGCTTTTCGAGGGCTTGCCGGCATCCGCAGGTTTTGGATCGCGCGGGTTGAAACGATCGCTTTCGTCGCTAATCACTTGGCCTCCAACTGCGCCAGCAGGCTGACCATTTCCAGAGCGGACAGGGCAGCTTCAGCACCTTTGTTGCCAGCCTTGGTGCCGGAACGCTCGATGGCCTGTTCGATGGAGTCGACGGTCAGAACGCCGAAGGCCACCGGAACACCGAACTCCATGGACACCTGGGCCAGGCCCTTGGTGCATTCGCCCGCCACGTACTCGAAGTGCGGGGTACCACCGCGGATCACGGCGCCCAGGGCGATGATCGCGTCGTACGCGCCTTGCTGGGCGACCTTCTGTGCTACCAGCGGGATTTCGAACGCGCCCGGGGCACGGATGATGGTGATGTCGCTTTCGCTGACACCGTGGCGTACCAGGGCATCAACGGCACCGCTTACCAGGCTTTCGACGACGAAGCTGTTGAAGCGGCCAACCACCAAAGCATAGCGACCTTTGGGGGCGATGAAGGTACCTTCGATGGTCTTCAGGGTCATTCCGATGTTCTCATGTTCAAGAGCGAGGCCGCATACAAGCGGCCTCGGCAGGGGTCTGGACTCGAGTAGAGGGCGTCAATGCCGCCTCAAGTCACTCGGAGGGCACGTATTCTACAACTTCCAGATCGAATCCGGATATCGCATTGAACTTCATCGGCGAACTCATCAGGCGCATCTTGCGCACACCGAGGTCGCGCAGGATCTGCGAACCGGCACCCACGGTGCTGTAGGTGGTCGGTACCTTGGTCGGTGCATCGCCCGCGCTTTCGCGGATGTGCGCCAGCAGCACGTCGCCGTCCAGCGGGTGGCCCAGCAGCAGTACCACGCCGCTGCCAGCTTCGGCCACGGCAGCCATGGCGGCGCGCAGGCTCCAGCGGCCCGGTTGCTTGACCAGCAGCAGGTCGCGCAGCGGGTCCATGTTGTGCACGCGCACCAGGGTCGGCTCTTCGGCGCAGATATTGCCCAGGGTCAGGGCCATGTGCACGTCGCCTTCCACCGCATCGCGGTAGGTGACCAGGTTGAACTCGCCCAGCTCGCTCTCCACCGGCTGCTCGGAGACGCGTTGTACGGTGCGCTCGTGGATCATGCGGTAGTGGATCAGGTCGGCGATGGTGCCGATCTTCAGGCCGTGCTCGGCGGCGAACACTTCCAGCTCGGCGCGGCGCGACATGGTGCCGTCATCGTTCATCACTTCGCAGATCACGCCGCTCGGCTCGAAGCCGGCCATGCGCGCCAGGTCGCAAGCGGCCTCGGTGTGGCCGGCGCGGGCCAGGGTGCCGCCCGGCTGGGCCATCAGCGGGAAGATGTGGCCCGGGCTGACGATGTCCTCGGCCTTGGCGTCCTTGGCAGCGGCAGCTTGCACGGTACGTGCGCGGTCGGCAGCGGAAATGCCGGTGGTGACACCTTCGGCAGCCTCGATCGACACGGTGAACTTGGTGCCGAAGCCGGACCCGTTACGCGGCGCCATCAGCGGCAGCTTGAGCGTTTCGCAGCGCTCGCGGGTCATCGGCATGCAGATCAGGCCACGGGCATGCTTGGCCATGAAGTTGATGTGCTCAGGCAGGCAGCACTCGGCCGCCATGATGATGTCGCCTTCGTTCTCGCGGTCTTCGTCATCCATGAGGATGACCATTTTGCCCTGGCGGATGTCTTCGACCAGTTCTTCGATGCTGTTGAGCGCCACTCGGCACCCCCTTCTCAATCAGGATTTCAAGAAGCCGTTGGCGGCCAGGAAGCTTTCGGTAATGCCACTGCCCTTGCTCGGTTCGCCAGCCTTGTCGCCCAGCAGCAGACGCTCCAGGTAACGGGCCAGCAGGTCGACCTCAAGGTTTACCCGACGCCCTGCGCGGTAGTCGGCCATGATGGTTTCGGACAGGGTGTGCGGGACAATGGTCAGCTCGAACTCGGCGCCATTGACCTCATTGACCGTCAGGCTGGTGCCGTCGACGGTGATCGAACCCTTGTGGGCGATGTACTTGGCCAGCTCCTTGGGTGCACGCACGCGGAACTGGATAGCGCGGGCGTTATCGCTGCGCGAGATGATTTCGCCGACACCGTCGACGTGGCCGCTGACCAGGTGGCCGCCCAGGCGGGTGGTGGGGGTCAGGGCCTTTTCCAGGTTGACCTTGCTGCCGCTCTTGAGGTCGATGAAGGCGGTGCGCTTGAGGGTTTCGACGCTGACGTCGGCCCAGAAGCCATCGCCCGGCAGTTCGACGGCGGTCAGGCATACGCCGTTGACGGCGATGCTGTCGCCGAGCTTGACGTCACCCAGGTCGAGCTTGCCGGTCTCGACGTAGACGCGCACGTCACCACCTTTGGGGGTCAGGCTGCGGACAGTGCCGATGGATTCGATGATGCCGGTGAACATGGGGTCTTCCTCAAGAACGGGTTGCGCAGGGCAAGCCTGGCATTATACGCCGGACGCCGGCAGGGGGATGGCCGTGACCCGCCAGTCATCGCCCACAGCGCGCATTTCGGTAATTTTCAGTCGCGGCGCTTCGCTCATCGTTGCCAGGGGCCACTCCAGCAGCGGGCGGGCCTGGGAGCCCAGGAAGGTACCGGCGACGAACAACTGGTACTCGTCGATCAGGCCTTGCCGGGCGAACGCACCGGCAAGGCCTGCGCCGGCTTCCAGCAGAATTTCGTTGACGCCACGCTGGGCCAGCACACGCATCAACGCGGGCAGGTCGACCTGGCCATCGGCGCCTGGCAGGCTCAGCAGCTCGTGGCCCGCCTCGGCGTACCGCGCATCTGCTGCGGCAGCCGTCACCACCAGGGCCGGGCCAGCCAGGAAGAACGGCGCATCCAGCGCCAACCGCAGGCGGCCATCGATCAGCACGCGCAGCGGTGGGCGGCTCAATGCCAGGGCACGGGTTTCATCATCCAGGCCAAGCTCTGCGCCACGCACGGTCATGCGTGCGTTATCGGTCAGCACGCTGGCGGCGCTGGTGAGCACCACACTTGAACGGGCGCGCAGGCGCTGCACCGCAGCACGGGCGGCGGGGCCGGTGATCCATTGGCTTTCGCCGCTGGCCATGGCGGTGCGGCCGTCCAGGCTCATGGCCAGCTTGGCCCTGACGAACGGCAGGCCGTGCTCCATGCGCTTGAGAAAGCCTGGATTGAGGGCCCGAGCCTCGGCTTCGAGCACGCCGCTGTGGACCTCGATACCCACCGCTGCCAGGCGCCGCAGCCCCTGCCCCGCTACCTGTGGGTTGGGGTCCTGCATCGCCGCCACCACGCGGGCCACGCCGGCCTTGACCAGAGCTTCGGCGCACGGCGGCGTGCGGCCATGGTGGCTGCAGGGTTCGAGGGTGACATAGGCGCAGGCGCCGCGGGCACGCTCACCGGCCTGGCGCAGGGCATGCACCTCGGCATGCGGCTCACCGGCGCGCACGTGCCAGCCCTCGCCCACCACCTCGCCATCGCGCACGATCACACAGCCCACGCGCGGGTTGGGGTGGGTGCTGTAGACACCCTTGCGAGCCAGTTCCAGGGCACGGGCCATGTAGTGGGCGTCGAGAATCGCGGTCTGGCTGGGCATGCTCACTCTTTGGCTGGCTCACGGGCCAGGCGGTCGATTTCTTCGCGGAATTCGTCGAGGTCCTGGAAGCGTCGGTACACCGAGGCAAAGCGGATATACGCCACTTCGTCGAGTTTGCGCAGCTCGGCCATCACCAGTTCACCCACCACCAGCGACTTGACCTCGCGCTCGCCGGTGGCGCGCAGGCGGCTCTTGATGTGCGCCAGCGCCGCTTCCAGGCGTTCGACGCTGACCGGGCGTTTTTCCAGTGCCCGTTGCATGCCTGCACGCAACTTGTCTTCGTCGAAGGGCTGGCGCGTGCCGTCTTGCTTGATCAGCCGCGGCAGCACCAGTTCGGCAGTTTCGAAGGTGGTGAAACGTTCGCCGCAGGCGACGCACTCGCGACGGCGGCGCACTTGCTCGCCCTCGGCGACAAGACGAGAGTCGATGACCTTGGTGTCGTTGGCACCGCAAAAGGGACAGTGCATGGTGGCAGGCAACAAAAAAAGGGAGGGCCATGGTAGCGCATCCCACTGGCAAGACAAGCCAAAGGGGTTAACATCCAGGGAAATCTGCCCCTGAAGGATGACCCAATGCACCATCGAGCGCTCGTCGTGCTGTGCTGCGCCGCCTTGCTTGCCGCTTGCGGTAGCGACCGGCCCAAGCCCGAACAGGCCCAGGCGCCCGCGCCAGCAAAATCGGCCAAGAAAACCCAGCCCCTTGGCCCGCTGCCCGCCTACCAGCGCGAACTGAGCGGTACCTTGCTGGAAGTCCCGGCCGGGGCCGATGTGGAGCTGGCCCTGCTGGTCATCGACGAACGCGACCGCCCGCAACGCCTGCTGGCCAGCAGCAACCTGAGCGGCACCGGGCAGGCGCTGCCTTACCAGTTGCGCTTCAACCCCGAGGCTTTTCCGGCCGGTGCCCGGGTAGAGCTGCGTGGCCGTGCCAGCCGCTCTGGCCAGCTGATCATGCACCTTCCGCCGGTACGCATTACCCAGGCACAGACCCAGGCCACCGGGCCGCTGCGCTTCGAGAAGGCACCGTAAGTGGCACCCCTGGCACTGCAACAGGCCCTCAGCGGCCTGATCGGCGAAGCGCGCCTGGTGGCCAGCGAGCTGCCTGAATGCGAACTGAAGCTCTGGCTGATCGACGACCAGAACATGGACCGCGCATTCAGCAGCGAAGAAACCCGGCGCATCCTCGAAGAGCCACCCTACTGGAGCTTCTGCTGGGCCAGCGGCCTGGCCATGGCCCGTTACTTGGCTGCACACCCGCACTGGGTGGCCGGCAAGCGCGTGCTCGATTTTGGCGCCGGCAGCGGTATCGTCGGCATTGCCGCAGCCCGCGCTGGCGCCCTGGAAGTGGTGGCCTGCGACCTCGACCCGCTGGCCCTCGACGCCTGCCGCGCCAACGCCGCGCTGAACGGGGTGGCGCTGGGTTACAGCAGCGATTTCTTCGCCGAGGACGACCGCTTCGACTTGATCCTGGTCGCCGATGTGCTGTATGACCGCGCCAACCTGCCCCTGCTCGACGCCTTCCTCGGCCGTGGTCGCCAGGCCCTGGTGGCGGACTCACGGGTTCGCGACTTCTGCCACCCGCTGTACCGGCAATTGGGCGTGCTCGAGGCACTGACCCTCCCAGACCTGGCCGAGCCCCACGAATTCCGCCGGGTCAGCCTGTACCACGCTAGCCGCGAGCCTTTATAGTGGTGCCATTCACGAGTTTGCGAGAGTCGCGATGAGCCAAGACACGCCGTACATTTTCGACGCCACCGATGCCACCTTCCAGCAACTGGTCATCGAGAACTCTTTCCACAAGCCGGTGCTGGTGGACTTCTGGGCCGAGTGGTGCGCCCCGTGCAAGGCGCTGATGCCCTTGCTGGCGAAGATCGCCGAGGGTTACCAGGGCGAGCTGCTGCTGGCCAAGATCAACTGCGACGTAGAACAGCAGGTGGTCGCCCAGTTCGGCATCCGCAGCCTGCCGACCGTGGTGCTGTTCAAGGACGGCCAGCCGGTCGATGGTTTTGCCGGTGCGCAGCCGGAGTCGGCGATCCGCGCACTGCTCGAACCGCACGTGCAAATGCCGGCCGCCCCTACCGCTTCGCCACTGGAACAGGCCAAGGCGCTGTTCGCCGAGAGCCGTTTTGCCGAAGCCGAAGCGCTGCTGCAGGCGCTGCTTGGCGAAGACAACAGCAATGCCGAGGCGCTGATCCTGTACGCCCGTTGCCTGGCCGAACGCGGTGAGTTGGGTGAAGCCGAGGTCGTGCTGGATGCGGTCAAGACCGACGAGCACAAGGCTGCCCTGGCCGGTGCCAAGGCGCAACTGACCTTCCTGCGCCAGGCCGCCAGCCTGCCAGAAGTTGCCGACCTCAAGAGCCGCCTGGCGCAGAATCCGCTGGATGATGAAGCCACTTACCAACTGTGCATTCAACAGCTGGCGCGTCAGCAGTACGAGCCAGCATTGGAAAGCCTGCTCAAGCTGTTCCAGCGCAACCGCGGGTACGAGAATGGTCTGCCACACAAGACGCTGCTGCAGGTGTTCGAATTACTGGGCGGTGATCACCCCTTGGTCGGTGCGTATCGGCGCAAGCTTTTCGCCGCGATGTATTGAAGCGACAAGCCACTGCTATCGTGAGTCGCTCATGGCGACGAAGGTGTCGACATCCATCAGTGGGACAGGGATCACGATGAAAGCCCAATACCAGTAACGCTGTCGTTCATCCGGCTCAATGGCCTGAACCACCGAGAATGTACTGCTGTGGCCTGGGGTGAACGTCCCATCCTGGGCCATGCGACCATCCCCGGCGACCACTTGCCACTCTATCACCTGGGGGTCGACCTCTACCTGAGCGCCCCCGATGCCGATGTAGTACAACCTTAGCGATACACGCCCGTTGTGGTTGCGCACCCTGAAAAAATGCGTAGGGAACGCGTTGACAATCACGAAGGTGGATTGAAAAACACGCCCGTAGTAACGGCTTTCCAGCACATCGATGGTCAATAGCTCGCCAAGACTGGCTTTGAGTGCACAGGGTTTCTGCGTCTTGCCATCCTGATCGTATTCAGGTTGAGGATCTGCCGGCGGGCAGTACCAGCAGCCCGAACGATCAGGCTCGTAACGCCCCTTGGAAGATTCGCCAAGCTGCCATGACACACCGGGCAGCGTTTGCGGCGTCAGCGCCACATGGGTCCGGCTGCGCACACCATCCACGACTTTGATCAACGGCTCGGCGTGATACATGCCCTCCGAGTTGACGGCCGCTGGTGGACTGAAAAACCGGTCCTTGTACCAAACGAAGCTCACGGGCGCGGACCTGCCAACGCTGAGACTTCTGATCCCGCCTTCCGGGTAGAGCAGGCTGGCAAGCCCCATGAAGTGCCGGCTGGGCGGTGCGACGCTGGGGATGATACGGTCATCCACGAGTGCCTGGGCAACATGACCCTCTTCGCCGAGCACCCAGGCACCGTCCACCGGAATGCGGCCGCCAGGCTCTGCCTGGTAGGTCATATAGAGGTTGCAGGCCATGGTGAAGGGGTCCCATCGGCTCCGTTCAGGCACCATGCGAATGGCAAAATACAGTGGCTTGATCAGCCAGTCACTCCCAGGTTCGATGGACAGCCGGCGCATCCTGATGACCCGACGCTCGTCCGGTAACGCTTCAAATCGCGCGCGAAAACCCTCTGCGGCTTCTTCGTCGCGCTTCAAGGAGTCGAGATAACCCAAAGCAAAAGTCGATCCCTTGGCCACCTGGAGCCTGAGGACCTTCTCGGCATCCAGCGTGCCGACAAACGCATCGAAGTGGAACTGCTGATGCAAATAGTAGGGTTCGCCCGCCTCTACGGCTATGAGCTCGCTGACTTTGCGGATGACTTCGCCAAGATCCCTGCGTATGGAAGTACGCACGAACCTGGCCAGCCTCCGGCGAATGAGGATGGGCCGTTCATGAGGATAGGGTTGAAACTCGAGCCAAGGCAGGCCGAGCAATCCCGTGCAATGCTCCCAGCTTGTACCCGGGCTGATGACGCGCTCGAAGTCAAAGGCTTCGGTGTCTTCAGGGCGCGTGTCACCCACGCCTTGATGCCACACCGCATAACTGTAATTGACTGGCCTGGAGTAGAAATCAAGCCGTACTTTCCAGCCGAACAAATCGTACTGAGACCGCATTTCATCGCTCATCTGCCGATGCTCCTGAACGGGCGAGGCCTATTCTAAGAACACAAGCAGCGATGCAACTACTGGCAGATTTACCAGGTCCGAGGCGGGTCGAGCTGCGGGCTAACCAAGCCAGGTAAACACGGGGGCATCTGCACCACTCGTCACCTTGACCTGCGCGCAATGGCGCAGACGGACCAACAGCCGTTTGGCCTGCGCCGGGCTTTCGCCCAGTGCTTCAAGACGGTCCAGCAGTTGCGGGCCATTGAGTTGCCCCGCCTGGCGCAGCAACGCTTGCGCTGCGGCCCAGATGCGGTCGTCCTGGCGCGGCGCGCCCGTCACTTCGTCAGGCGTTTCTCGGGGCACCGCTGGCACTGCGAGCTGTCCGCCCAACTGCGCCCATTCTGCCGGCTCCAACTCGATGGACAAATCCACCGGCCAATCTCCAATCTTTCCGCGAATTCGCACGATCTTTTCCTTGAGCACAGGTCAATGTGGCCATGCTACAGCAACATGAAACCTGCACCACACAGGCTGGCGGCGCAGAGAAAAGTTGTTATAACATTACCAAATCATTCCCAGCCTGCTCCTGGAGCCTTCCATGCGTCGCCTGCTGCTCGCCTTGCCCTTCGCCCTGCTGCCCCTTTCCATGGCGCATGCCCACCATGACCATGACCATGATCACGCCCATGGCACCCTCGGTGCCCACGAGCACGGCGTGGCCAAGCTCAATGCCGTGCTGGATGGCAATACCCTGGAGCTGGAGCTGGACAGCCCGGCCATGAACCTGGTCGGCTTTGAACATGCCGCCAGCAGCGATGCCGACAAGGCCAAGGTGGCCGCCGTGCGCCAGCAACTCGAACACCCCTTGCAACTGTTCGGGCTGGCCGCGGCTGCCGGCTGCAAGGACGATGCACAAGCGCTGGAAAGCCCCCTGTTCGGCGACGCGCCGAAAGCCGACGACGATGGCGACGAACATGAGCACGGCCACCAACACAGCGACATCGGTGCGCATTATCAACTGACCTGCGCGAACCCGGACACGCTCACCCAGATCGACCTCGCCCCCCTGTTCAAAGCCTTCCCGGCAACCCAGAAGATCAACGTACAACTGATCGGCCCAACAGGCCAGAAAGGCGTGGAAGCAACGCCTGCCAAGGCTGCGGTCGCGTTCTGAATGGGCCAGCCGCTGATCGAACTGCATGACCTGGTCTTCGCCTGGCCAGGTCAGCCGGCCCTGCTGGATATTCCCGCCTTTCATCTGGCGGCCGGCGAGGCGCTGTTTCTCAAAGGCCCAAGCGGCAGTGGCAAGACCACCCTGCTGGGCCTGCTGGGCGGGGTGAACCTGCCTAACCAGGGCAGCATTCGCCTGCTTGGCCACGACCTCGGCAGCCTCGGCCAGGGCGCGCGCGATCGCTTCCGGGTCGACCACACCGGTTACATCTTCCAGCAGTTCAACCTGCTGCCGTTTCTTTCGGTGCGCGAAAACGTCGAGCTGCCCTGCCGCTTCTCGCGTAGCCGAGCCACACGGGCGGCCGAGCGCCATGGCAGCGTCGATAACGCTGCCGCCACGCTGCTTGCCCATCTGGGCCTGGGTGACCCGGCCCTGCTCGCCCGTCGCGCCGACAGCCTGTCGATCGGCCAGCAGCAACGGGTTGCCGCCGCACGGGCGCTGATCGGCCAGCCCGAACTGGTGATCGCCGACGAACCGACCTCGGCCCTTGATGCCGACACCCGCGAAGCGTTCATCCGCCTGTTGTTCGACGAGTGCCGCGCGGCCGGCGCCAGCCTGTTGTTCGTCAGCCATGACCAGAGCCTGGCCCCCCTGTTCGACCGGCACCTGTCCCTGGCCGAACTCAACCGCGCCGCCAAGCCCCGGGAGGCCTGATGTACCTGCTTCGTCTTGCCCTGGCCAGCCTGGCCAACCGCCGTTTCACCGCCTTCCTTACCGCGTTCGCCATCGCCTTGTCGGTGTGCCTGTTGCTGGCCGTGGAGCGGGTACGCACCGAGGCCCGCGCCAGCTTCGCCAGCACCATCAGCGGCACCGACCTGATTGTCGGCGCCCGCTCGGGGTCGGTGAACCTGCTGTTGTATTCGGTGTTTCGTATCGGCAACGCCACCAACAACATCCGTTGGGACAGCTACCAGCACTATGCCCAGGACCCACGGGTAAAGTGGGCGATCCCCATTTCGCTCGGCGACTCGCACCGCGGCTATCGCGTGATGGGCACCACCGGCGACTATTTCAGCCATTACCAGTATGGCCGCAGGCAGCACCTGGAACTGAGCCAGGGCCGTGCGTTCGCCGACGACCCGTTCGAAGTGGTGCTCGGCGCCGAGGTCGCCGAGGCGCTGCACTACCGGCTCGGCGACAAACTGGTGCTGGCGCATGGCGTGGCGGCCATCAGCCTGGTCAAACACGACGACAAACCCTTCACCGTGGTCGGTGTGCTGAAACGCACCGGCACCCCGGTCGACCGCACCCTGCACATCAGCCTGGGCGGCATGGAGGCCATTCACATCGACTGGCACAACGGCGTGCCGGCCCGTGGCGCGGGGCGCATCAGCGCCGAACAGGCCCGTACCATGGACCTGCAACCCGCCGCCATCACCGCATTCATGCTCGGCCTGAACAGCAAGATCGCCACCTTCAGCCTGCAACGGGAAATCAACGAGTACCGCAACGAACCCTTGCTGGCGATTTTGCCCGGGGTTGCCCTGCAAGAACTGTGGAGCCTGATGGGTACCGCAGAGCAGGCGCTGTTCGTGGTTTCGCTGTTCGTGGTGCTGACCGGGTTGATCGGCATGCTCACGGCCATTCTTACCAGCCTCAACGAACGCCGTCGGGAGATGGCGATCTTGCGTTCGGTAGGTGCCCGCCCCTGGCATATCGCAGGGCTGCTGGTACTCGAGGCGCTGTCGCTGGCAGTGGTGGGGACCGTGGCCGGGCTGGGGCTGTTGTACGCTGGCATCGCCGGGGCGCAGGGCTATGTGCAGGCCAACTACGGCTTGTTCCTGCCACTGGCCATGCCCAGTGCGCACGAGTGGACGCTGTTGGCTATCATCCTCGGCGCAGCATTGCTGATGGGCAGCGTGCCGGCCTGGCGTGCCTACCGGCAGTCGCTGGCCGATGGCTTGTCGATTCACCTTTGAGAACCGTCATGACCTCAAACCTCACCGCCTGCTTCGCGGGTATACCCGCGAAGCGGCCAGTGCACGCCGTGCAGATCGTCCTGCTTGTGCTGCTCACGCTGGCGTTACCTGCCTGGGCCACCGACCCTCGCGAACTCGACTGGCCCGCATTGATCCCCGAAGGCGCACCCGTCATCCCGCCGCAGCTGGCGCCACTGCACGACCTGTCACAACTGAGCGACGCCCTGTCTGCCGAGTCGGCCCCCGCCGCCCACCAGCAGGCGCCGAATGCACCGGTGGTGCAAAGCCTGGACGGCCAGCAGATCAAACTGCCCGGCTACATCGTGCCGCTGGAAGTCAGCGAGGAAGGCCGCACCACCGAGTTTCTGCTAGTGCCCTACTACGGCGCCTGCATCCACGTGCCCCCGCCGCCGTCGAATCAGATCGTGCATATTTTCAGCGAGATGGGCGTGCGCGTCGAAGACCTCTATCAGCCCTACTGGATCGAGGGAAAACTGCAGGTCAGAGCCTCCAGCAGCGAGCTGGCCGACGCCGGATACCAGATGGAAGCCGAGAAAATATACGCTTATGAGCTGAAGTGAGAACTGTTTCGAATTCGTTACGACGCTTCTTTGAGCTGGATCAAACTTTCTGTTTAGACGCCTCCGTACCATTGGACTACTCGATTATTAATGTCCTCTGGGAGCTTCCATGAACAAGTCCTTGCTTGGCGCCTCGCTTGTGGCCCTCGCCCTTGCCGCCCCTGCCGCCCACGCCTACCAGGCGGGCGATATGATTCTGCGCGCCGGCGCCATCACTACCGCGCCGAACGAAAGCAGCGGCGACCTGAAGTTCGATGGCAACAAGGTGTCGGGCACCAAGGCGACCCTGGACAGCGACACCCAGCTGGGCCTGACCTTCGCCTACATGCTCACCGACCACATCGGCCTGGAGTTGCTGGCGGCCACCCCGTTCAAGCACACCGTCGGCGTCAAGGGCCTGGGCGGCGGCCTGGACGGCAAGCTGGCCGACATCAAGCAACTGCCACCGACTCTGTCGCTGCAGTACTACCCGATGGAACCCAACTCCAGGTTCCAGCCGTATGCCGGCGTGGGCATCAACTACACCCTGTTCTTCGATGAAGACCTGAGCAGCGCACGCAAGCAACAGGGCTTCAGCAACCTGAAACTGCAGGATTCGGTGGGCATCGCTGGCCAGTTGGGCATGGACTACATGCTGACCGACAACCTGCTGGTCAACGCCTCTGTCTGGTACGTCGACATCGACACCAAGGCCAGTGTCAACGGCCCGACCGCACTGGGCTACAGCAAGACCAAGGTCGACGTCGACGTTGACCCGTGGGTGTACATGGTCGGCCTTGGCTACAAGTTCTGATCCCGGGCCGGGAGGGCGGCCACGGCCGCGCTCCCGGTGCTCGACACCAGCCAGCAGCCCAGCGCTGTGGCACTGATCCCCGCCCCCAATCCGCACACCGCAGCCCATCCCCAACGGGCATAGACCCAGGTCGCCAGTACCGCACCCAGGCCGCTACCCAGCGAATAACAGCACATGTAGGCGCCAATCAGCCGGCTCGCCAGGGCGCTGCGCCCGGCCAACAACAGGCTCTGGTTGGTGACATGCACCGCCTGCACAGCGAAATCGAGCAATACCACGCCCAGCAGAAACGCCACTAGCGAGTGCTCGACGAACGCCGTCGGCAGCCACGACAGCGTCAGCACGCCCAAGGCCAGACCGGTGGTGCGATCGCCCCGCCCTTGGTCGGCCAGGCGACCGGCCCGGGCAGCGGCCAAGGCCCCCGCCACACCCGCCAGGCCAAACAGCCCGATCTGGGTATGGTTGAGCGCCAGGGGTGACGCACTCAGCGGCAGCACCATGGCGCTCCACAGCACGCTGAAGGCGGCGAAGATCAATAATCCATACAACCCTCGCTGGCGCAGCAGCGGGTCTTGTCTGAACAAAGCAAACAGCGAGCCGATCAGCGCCAGGTAACTGGACCGCTGCGCCGCAGGCCGGGTGCCAGGCATGCCGTTCCAGAGCAGCCCGGCCATCAGCACCAGCACCCCGGCTGCGGCAAAATAGACGACGCGCCAGCCGGCCACGTCGGCGACCACGCCAGACACCAGGCGCGCCAACAGAATGCCCAGCACCACCCCGCTGGTGACGGTGCCCACCGCCTGCCCCTGTTGCGTGGGGGTGGCCAGGGTCGCGGCATGCGCCACCATCACCTGCACCATGACCGCCATCAGCCCGACCATGGCCAGCGCCACCAGCAGCACCGCCCAGCCCCAAGCCATGCCGACCGCCACCAACGCCAGCGCCGAAACCAGCAATTGGCCGATGATCAGGCGCTTGCGGTCGATGAGGTCGCCTAACGGCACGATCAGCAGCAAGCCCAGCGCATAACCCGCCTGGGTAGCACCCACCACCCAGCCGATGCGCTGCTGCCCTACCCCAAGGTCCAATGCCATCGACTCAAGCAGTGGCTGGGCGACGTACACGGTGGCCACGGCCATGGCACAGGTGAGCGCCAGCAACAGGGTCATCGCTTGGGTCAGACGAGGGGGTGAAGTGCTTGAGGCGTGCATGGCGTATCCATCCGAACTGGTTTCAAATTAAAACCACATGTGGCTTTCTAGCAAATGTGGTTTTAATCTACAACCAGAACAACCGAAGAGTCTTCGCTGATGCTTAACGAAACAAACGCACAATGCCCGGTAGCCCGAGCCCTCGAAGTGCTCGGTGACCGCTGGGCGCTGATGATCTTGCGCGATGCCTTCGATGGTTTACGCCGCTTCAGCGAGTTTCAGAAAAACCTGGGGCTGGCCAAGAACATCCTGGCGTCACGCCTGAAGTTGCTGGTCGAGAGTGGCTTGCTGCAGCTGCAGCCGGCGTCGGATGGGAGTGCCTACAAGGAATACGTGCTGACCGAGAAGGGCCGTTCGGTGTTTCCGCTGGTGATTGCCTTGCGCCAGTGGGGTGAGCGCTTTTTGTTCGAAGCGGGTGAGGCGCGCTCGGCACTGCTGGAGCAGGCCACAGGGCAGGCGATCGCCCCGCTGCAAGTGCGCACTGAGGATGGCCGGGTGTTGCGGCCGGAAGATTGCCAGCGCAGGTTGGTGCGCCACGTATAACTCCGTGACCACCTTCCCACAGTGTCAGGCGGCTTTCAGGCCTTGCCGAGCAGCCGGGACAAACCTTCGACCAACGGCGTTGCCTGCGGGAAGTCGAAGCGCGCCAGCAAGCGCTGATTATCCGCCCGTGAGTGGCGGATATCGCCCGAGCGCGCCGCGCCATAGCTGATCGCAGGCAGGCTGCCGATCACCTTCTCCAGCGCCGCCAGCAGTTGGTTGAGCGACGTGGCCTGGTTCAGCCCGATATTCACCGCCCCCTCCTCGACCTGCTGCTGCTCCAGCGCCTGGATCATCACTTGCACCAGGTCCCCGACATAGAGGAAATCGCGGGTCTGCTCGCCATCACCGAACACCGTGATCGGCAGCCCTTGGGTGGCGCGCTCGCTGAAGATGCTGATCACGCCGGAATACGGCGAGGAAGGGTCCTGGCGCGGGCCGAAAATATTGAAGAAGCGGAAAACCACCGGCTCCAGGCCGTGCTGACGGCGGTAGAAATCCAGGTACTGCTCACTGGCCAGCTTATCCACAGCATAAGGCGTCAGCGGTGCCTTGGGCGTGTCTTCGGCTATCGACTCGCCTTCGCCGTTGTTGCCGTACACCGCAGCACTGGACGCGAACAGTACCCGGCGCACACCGTGCACGCGCATGGCTTCGCAGACATTGAGGGTGCCAATGAAATTGCTCTGGTGCGTCTTTACCGGGTCTTCGACCGAGGCCTGCACCGACGCCACTGCCGCCAGGTGCACCACTGCGCTGCAGCCCGCGGCCGCACGCGTGACCAGGCCGGCATCGGCGACATCGCCTTCGATCAGTTCCAGGCGCGGGTGCGCGATCTGCAGGTTGTCCCGCCTGCCGGTGGACAGATCGTCGAGAATGCGTACGGCGTAACCCTTGTCCAACAGCGCATCGCACAGGTGAGAGCCTATGAAGCCGGCACCGCCGGTGATCAGGATGGGGGCGTCAGCCATGGCGGTAGAAACGGTCCAGTAGAGGTGGCAGGCCAGCGCGCCAGGCGCGCGGCTTGATACCGAAGGTGTGAAGGATTTTCTTGCAGGCCAGCACTGCGTGCTGTGGCTCTTCGCTGGCATCCGGCCGTGCGGCATGGGCCTGCGGCGTGGGGGCCTGCACCGCCAGCTGACGGTACTGGCCGGCCTCGGCAAGAATTGCCTGCCCAAGCGCCAGCGGCGTGGTCGCCTCGTTGCCAGCGTAATGGTAGGTGCCCCACAGCGGTGCACTGCAATCGAGCTGCTTGAGCACCGACAGGATCACCCGCGCCGCATCGTCGACCGGCGTCGGGTTGCCGCGCCGGTCATCGGCCAGCAGCAACTCCTGGGGTTGCTCGGCACGGGTCAGGAAGCGCCCGAGCGTACCGTCGACGCTCTCGTCGAGCAGCCAGCCAAAGCGCAGCAGCACATGTTGCGGGCACGCCGCACGCACGCTCTGCTCGATACGCCAGAGTGCCTGGCCACGCAGGCCCAGCGGCACCGGCTCGTCCTTCTCGCTGTAGGCCGTGGCCCGCGAGCCATCGAAAACCCGGTAGCTCGAAGGCTGCACCAAGGTGATCTGGTGGTGCTGGCACAACTCTGCCAGCCGCTCCACCGCCCGCTCCTGCTGGGCCAGGCGCTGTTCGCTGACCGACTCGGCCTGGAACCAGTCGAAGTAATAGGCCAGGTTGACCAAGGCATTGGGGCGGTGATCGTCGAGCAGCTGAGTGAGGCTGGCCGGGTCCCAGCCGTTTTCCGGCGGGCGCGGTGCCAGGAATGCGATGTCCTCTTCAGCCCCGAGACGAATCAGCGCTTGCCCGAGGGCATTGCCACCACCCAACAGCATTAGGCGCATACGCATAGAGTCAGCAGATCCGGAGAGGTTGATTGAGGGAAAGGGGTCATTTTGCGGTTTCCTGCCCGGGAAGTCCAACACGGGTGGGTGGCTGCCCTGACGCCATCCCCTGCCCTTGCCAAAACCTATTCGATCTCGAACAACCCATTACTCAACGGCCCCACGCTCAACCGTTCGCGCACGTCGTCATCGATGCGCGGGTCATCCGGCCGGTACAGCTTGACCTGGCGATAGGCATTGATGCGGTTGATCTCTTCGCCCAGGTACTCCCACACCACGCGGGTGCAGGCCGGGTTGCGCCGGTCGCCGCTGGAGACACCGGTCTTGAGGCCGTTCAGGCGGGTGATGCGGCTCTTGAAACTGGGGATGAGGATGGTCTGGCTCATCTCGTTGAGGGTCAGCGACTCGTAGTCGATCAGGAACATTCGGTCTTGCAACTGAAACGCCGCGCCCAGGTAGCGGCAACGTACCTCGGCGTGCAGGTCGGTGGCGCTGCTGCGCTCCTGACGCTCCTGGCGCTCGAACAGGAAGCGGCCGCGCTCTTCGCGCAGGTGCACCAGCGACAGCAGCACCGAGCCCGGTACCGACATGCAGTTGGAGTACTCGAAGTAGTAACCGCAGTAGCGCGACAGGTTGCCGGCGTGCTCGTGCAAGGGCCGGAACAATTCACTGATAGGGTCGCTGGGCTGGTCGGCCACGGCCGACACCCGCGCACCGATCAGCCGGGAGAACTGCTCGGGGGGCACGTTCAGTTCGTAATCCTCGACGCCGAAGAAATCGCCGATGCGCTTGAGGTTGAACGCCGTCGGACGGCTCTGGCCGCTCAGGTACTTGTTGAACTGGGCACGGTTGATCGACAGCTGCCGGCAAACTTCCGAGATAGAGCGGTAGTGGCTGCAGGCCAGTTTGAGGTTGGTAGCGAAATGCTCGCTCATGCAGGGGCTTCCAGGTGACGCGAATGGCGCAAGTGTAGCATCAAGTCGCATCAACTCAGAACAAAATGCGAAATTGTAACCACTCTTGTCATAGCCAACCATGCCCCCCAACGCATAGCGGCGCGCCTGCCGCCCGCTGTCTTTCCACACGAAGAATAAGAATCGAGGTCATTTCCCAATGCTCGAAGCACTCAACGATTTCCTTTCGGGGAAACTACTCATCGTGCTGATCGTCGGACTCGGCAGCTACTTCACCATCCGTTCGCGGTTCGTGCAGTTCCGTCATTTCGTGCACATGTTCAGTGTGTTCAAGGAATCGCTGCGCGGCCAGGCAGGCCAGCTGAGTTCGTTCCAGGCCCTGATGCTGAGCCTGGCCGGCCGCGTTGGCGCCGGTAACATCGCCGGTGTCGGTATCGCCGTGACCCTTGGCGGCCCGGGTGCCGTGTTCTGGATGTGGGTCACCGCACTGGTGGGCATGTCCAGCAGCTTCTTCGAATGTACCCTGGCCCAGGTGTACAAGCGCGCCGATGGCGATGGCCTGTACCGTGGTGGCCCGGCTTACTACATTCAGCACGGCCTGAAACTGAAAAGCATGGCCGTGGTGTTCTCCATCCTGCTGCTGGTCACTTATGGCTTCGCCTTCATGGGCTTGCAGTCGTACACCGTGACCCACTCGCTGGAAAACGCCTTCGGCTTCGCGCCGAGCCACACCGGTATCGCCCTGGCGGTGCTGCTGGCCGTGGTGTTCATCGGCGGCATCAAGCGTATCGCTGCCGTGTCGGACCTGTTGGTACCGATCAAGACCCTGGCCTACATCGGCGTGACCCTGTACGTGATCGGCACCCAGATCGAACACGTACCAGCCATGCTGGAAACCATCTTCAAGAGCGCCTTCGGCCTCGACCCCGCGTTCGCCGGCCTGCTTGGCAGCGCCATCGTCATGGGCGTGAAGCGTGGCGTATTCGCCAACGAAGCGGGCCTGGGCAGTGCACCGAACGTTGCCGCAGTGGCCGCGGTGAAACACCCTGGCGCCCAAGGCGTGGTCCAGGCGTTCAGTGTGTTCCTCGACACCTTCGTGATCTGCACCTGCACCGCGCTGTTGATTCTGCTGTCGGGCTTCTACACCCCGGGCTTCGAAGGTGATGGCATTGTCCTGACCCAGAACTCGCTGGCCGCCGTGGTTGGTGACTGGGGCCGCCTGTTCGTCAGCGTGGCGCTGTCGCTGTTCGTGTTCACCTGCATCCTCTACAACTACTACCTGGGCGAGAACAGCCTGCAGTTCCTCAGCCGCAACCGCGTGGTGCTGCTGGTGTTTCGCGCCTTGGTACTGGCGTTGGTGGTGTGGGGTTCGGTGCAGGACCTGTCGACCGTGTTCGCCTTCGCCGACATCACCATGACCTGCCTGGCCTTCGTCAACCTGGTGGCCCTGGCCCTGCTGTTCAAGGTCGGCCTGCGGGTGATGCGCGACTACGACGACCAGCGCAAAGCGGGCATCAAGCAGCCGGTGTTCGATTCTGCCAAGTTCGCCGACCTGGACCTGGACCGCGACGCCTGGCCTGCCAACCCGCAGGTGGAAACAGCCACTGACAAAGCCGTTGGCCAAGCCCAGCCGCAGCGCTGATACTCTCCCCTGCCCAGCCGCCCCACCCGCGGGCGGCTCTTCTTTCTCCGCTCACCGCTACGGATGTTCTCCATGCGCGCAGTAAAGAATCTTCTCGTCCTGTACACCGGCGGCACCATCGGCATGCTCGAAACCCCTGAAGGCCTGGCGCCAGCGGGCGGCTTCGATGCGCGGATGCGCGAGCACTTCGCGCAAATGGCCGATGCCCCCCAGCTGCAGTGGACATTGCAGGAAATGAACCCGCTGCTCGACAGCGCCAACATGCAGCAGCAAAACTGGCTGGCCATGCGCGATGCCATCGTCGAAGCGGTGGACGTTGCCGGCCACGATGGCGTGCTGGTGCTGCATGGCACCGACACCCTGGCCTACAGCGCGGCGGCGTTGTCGTTCCTGCTGCTTGGCTTGCCGGTGCCGGTATTGCTGACCGGCTCGATGCTGCCAGCCGGCGTGCCGGGCAGTGATGCCTGGGACAACCTGTGCGGCGCGCTGCGCCAGTGCGAGCAAGGCCTTGAAGAGGGCGTGCAGCTGTACTTCCACGGCCAGTTGCTGCATGGCTGCCGGGCGTCGAAGCTGCGCAGCGAGGCCTTTGATGCCTTTGCCGCGCTGCCGCGTCATCGCGACGGTGAGCGTGCCACTGCCCTGCCTGCCGAGCTTGGCTACAAGCACCCACGTCAGCCGGTCAACCTGGCGCTGATGCCGGTGTTTCCTGGCTTGCAGGCCGGGCATTTGCGGGCGCTGCTCGACAGCGGCGTGCAGGGGCTGTTGCTGGAGTGCTATGGCAGCGGCACGGGGCCATCGGATGACCAAGCCTTGCTTGATGCGCTGCAGGCGGCCCGTCAGCGGGGTGTGATGCTGGTTGCGATAAGCCAGTGCCCGGAAGGGTCGGTGGTGTTCGATACCTATGCGGCGGGCAACCGCCTGCGTGGCGCAGGCCTGGTAAGCGGCGGCGGCATGACCCGTGAAGCGGCGTTGGGCAAGATGTTTGCGCTGCTGGGGGCGGGGCTGGATGCTGCAGCGGCAGAGCAGTGGTTTGCGCTGGATCTGTGCGGCGAGAGGGGTTGCTCCGCGAAGAGCCCCGAACAGTCAGAATAAAGTGGCGGAAGGCAGCGGGAGTCGAACCTGCCCGGGAACGGCTGCCGTCCCCAACCGGGTTTGAAGCCCGGCCGCGCCACCGGGCGCGATTGCCTTCCTTGAACTCAGTGCCTGGCCTGCTGCTGGGCCAGGGCGCTGTCGGCGCGGATGTAACGCTGGTCGGCCACCCTGCGGGTCAGGCCGATGCGGTCGAAATATTCCAGAATCTGGACACTGCGTTTGCGACCGATGCCCAACATATCGCGAAACGCCGCCACCTGCACTATCGGCGCTTCATTCGCCTGGCCAAGCAGCAACGCGGCCATGCGCTGGATCGTCGCCGCCGGGTAGAACAGGTCGCGTACCACCTGGTGCACCAGCCCGAGCCTTGCCAGCTTGCGCAACAGCAGGCGTACATCCGCTTCGGCGCAGCCCGCTTCATTGGCCAAGGCCCTGACCCACGGGGGGTCGAATTGCCCCTCCAGCAAACATGGCTCCAGCCTTGCCCACAATGCGTTGTCGGCCTCGCTCAACTGCACCTTGTGATCGGGCAGATGCAACCAAGGCCCGCTGCTGGAAACCTGCCCCTCATCGAGCAGTTCATCCAGCAGGCTGACAAACGCCGGGCGCTCCAGCGGCAAGGCCGCAAAGCGTCGCAAGCGGTCGCGGTCCGGGCCGAGCTGGTCGGGCTCCTGCTGGTGAAACAGCGCCAGCTGCGCCAGCAGTTGCTGCTTGAGGGCGCACCACTGGGCATCGGCAAACAACAACTGCCCCTGGCGCGTGGCAATCACCTGCACCTCCGCCGGCAACTGCCAGCTGGCCCGCAGGCGGTTGAACTGCCGCTCCAGCCGCTGCGGGTCAAGCCCTCCGGCAGCGGTGGCAAGCAAGGCCGGTAACGCCTGCTCCAGATCCTCGGTATCACGCAGCACCTGCAACTGGCGCAGCCGGGGCTCGCTGCGACGCTGCCGGCTGGGCGCAAACGGGTCGAGTACCCGCCCGCCCCCTAGCGTGCGCTGGGCGCGCTGATCGCGCAGCACCAGCCGATCGCCATGCACGGCCTGCAGCGGCGCGTTGAGTAGCAACTGGGCAAACATGCGCTGGCCTGCCTGCAGTACTTCGCCTTCGAGCAATGCCACGCGGGCAGTCACATCCTGGGTGCCCAAGTGGACGTGCACGGCGCTGAAATGCTCGAACGGGCGGGGCTCGCCGGCAAGCAGCGTGAGCTCGATATCCACCCGGACACTGGGCGCATGCAGCCACTCGGGCACCAGCCAGTCACCCCGGTGTACCTGCTCGACCGCCAGCCGCTCGGCCGCGATGTTCAACGCCACCCGCTGGCCCGCTTCGGCCACCAGCGCCGCTTGGCTCTGCGCATGCAGGCCACGCACGCGCACGGGTTTGCCCGCTTTGCCCAACAGCAAGGTATCGCCGGCACGGACCTGGCCGGCCAATGCCGTGCCGGTGACCACCACGCCGGCACCGGAGACGGCGAAGGCACGGTCGATGGCCAGGCGAAAACCACCGCGCACACTGCGCTGCCGCACGCGCCCTTGAGCCTGCAGCAGCGCCTGGCGCAACGCCGCCACCCCCTCACCCGTGACGCTGGAAAGGGCAAATTGCGGCGCGCCCGCATACGGCCCCGGCGCCAGCAGCGCGGCAACCTGCGCTTGCACCTCGGCCACCCGCGCGGGCGCTACCCGGTCGCACTTGCTGACCGCCACCAGTGCCTGGGGGATGCCCAGCAATTGAATGATCGCCAGGTGCTCGCGGGTCTGCGGCATGACGCCGTCGTCCGCGGCCACCACCAGCAACACCAGGTCGATGCCGTGGGCACCGGCGAGCATGTTGTGGATAAAACGCTCGTGGCCGGGCACGTCGATGAAGCCGGTCAGCGGCGCACCTTCGGCCAGGGCTGCATAGCGGTAGCCGAGATCGATGGTCATGCCGCGCTCGCGCTCTTCCTGGCGATGGTCACCCGCCTGCCCGGTCAGGGCCTGCAGCAGCGCGGTCTTGCCGTGGTCGATATGGCCGGCGGTGCCAACGATCACTGCACCGGCCCCAACTGCAGGGCCGGCAGTTGCGCCAACCACTGGGCTTCGTCGTCCAGCTGGCGCAGGTCGAGCCACAGTGCATCGTCGTCGATGCGCCCGAGCACCGGTACCGGAAGGTTGCGCAACGCCCGCTCCAACACATGCAGGCTACGCCCGCGCAGCTTCTTCGACACCCGCGGGCGCAGGCACAGCGCGGCGCTGGGCAGGCGTGCAACCGGCTGGCTGCCACTGCCGATCATGCCCAATGCTGGCTCCACGCTGACGGCCCACTGTGCGTCGAGGCGGGCCTTGAGTTCCGGTGCCAGGCGCTCGGCCTGGGCCTGAATTTCGGCCTGGCTGCGGGTCAGCAGGCGCAGGCTGGGCAGGCGCTCGGCCAGCCGGTCGGGGTTGCGGTACAGCGCCAGCACCGCCTCAAGCGCGGCGAGGGTGATCTTGTCGACGCGCAGCGCGCGTTTGAGGGGGTTTTTCTTGATCTTGGCGATCAGCGCCTTGCGCCCGACGATGATCCCGGCCTGCGGGCCGCCCAGCAGCTTGTCGCCGCTGAAGGTGACGATATCGGCGCCGTCGGCCAGGGCCTGGCGCACGGTCGGTTCGGCGGGCAGGCCCCAGCGAGTCATATCGAGCAGGCTGCCACTGCCCAGGTCTTCGAGCAGGGGCAGGTCATGTTGGTGGGCAATGTGCGCGAGTTCGGCGGTGGGCACCTGAGTGGTGAAGCCCTGGATGCTGTAGTTGCTGCAGTGCACGCGCATCAGCAGGCCGGTACGCGGGTTGATCGCGCCTTCGTAGTCGCGGGCATGGGTGCGGTTGGTGGTGCCGACTTCGTGCAGGCGCACGCCGGCGCGGGCCATGATGTCGGGGATGCGGAAGGCACCGCCGATCTCGATCAGCTCGCCCCGGGAGATGATGCCCTCCTTGCGCGCGCCCAGGCTGTTCAGCGCCAGCAGCACGGCGGCGGCGTTGTTGTTGACCACGGTGACGGCTTCGGCGCCGGTCAGCTCGCGGATCAGCCCTTCGATCAGGTCGTCGCGGTCACCGCGCTTGCCGGTGGCCAGGTCGAACTCCAGGTTGAGCGGGTAGCGGGCGGCGGTCTGCATGGCTTCAATGGCCTCTTCCGGCAACAAGGCGCGGCCGAGGTTGGTGTGCAGCACGGTGCCAGTGAGGTTGAACACGCGGCGGACCTGGCCACGTTGCTGGGTGGCCAAGCGCTCGCCGGTGCGCCCCAACAGCACGTCTGCGGCCAGTTCGGCGGTGCTGAGTTGGCCTTGGCGGGTGGGTTCGCGCAGGTCGTCGAGCAGTTGGCGCAGCGTATTCAACACGGCGTCGCGGCCATGCCGGTCGATCAGCGGGAGGCAGGCCGGGTGGCGCAGGAGGGTGTCGATGGAAGGCAGGCGTGGGGCGTTATCGGCGAGGCTTGAAGACATCAGGTACTACCTTGAGCTGGTCCGTTGTCTGTTCTGGCCCTTTCGCGGGGCAAGCCCGCCCCCACAGTTTTCGGAAAAAGCGCAGTACCTGTGGGAGCGGGCTTGCCCCGCGAAAAGGGCGACTCGAACTTGCAGTGTAGACACTCAGCCACCACCCGGCGCCAGCATCAGGTTCGGTGCCAGGCGATGAAAGCCTTCCTCATCCAAGCGCATATCCAGTGCCAGGCTGGCCAAGTCATCGGCCAACGGCTCGGCCGCCGCATCGTTTTCCAGGTAACTCTGCTTCAGGTAGCTGTTGCACCCCGGGCAGCACTCGGCCCGTAGTGGCGCCTTGCCCGGCGCGTGGCGATCATCCTCCAGGCTGGTATAGCGCAGGCCCTTGCTCGACTCGCAGTACACGCACTTGACCCGCACCACATGCCACTCGCAGGCACACAACGAACACGCCAGGTAACGCAGGCCGTTGTGCTTGCCACGGTTGCGCACCACCCCGGCCATCGCCGGCGAGCCGCAGGCCGGGCACTGGGCCTGGCTGCCAGAGGGCTTGAGCTCGGCGGCCGGCAGCGCCAGCAGCCAGCTGAACCACGCGGCTTGTAGCGCGGCGCCGAGAAACGGCACCAACGCTGCCGGCACGGCGTCGAACTGCCCAGCCAGCAAGGCGATGCCCCACCCCTTGCGCTGGCTGTCGTCACTGTCGCGCAGTGCCTGCAACGCCACAGCCAACGGGCCGCTGGCCTCTTCGTCAAAGTGCTCGATCAACGCCTGCATCCACGCCAGCCACGGCCCTTCGCGCACCAGGCTGTCGGCTGCAAGGGGCGGCAGCCCATGGCTCATGCACAGGCGCTGACGCGCTTCGGCCACCGGTAAACCACCGGGCGGGTTATCCACAAGCTGCTGCTGGAAGCGGCACAGCCAGGCGATCAGGCGCAGGTAATCGCCAAGGGCATTACCCACTGCCAACTGCTCCAGCCGCTCGGCACGCTGGGCGAACAAGTCCTTGGGCGGCAGATGAATGAACGGCGGCGCCACCGCCGACGCTTCGATCTGCCCGGGTTCGAGTATCGTGCTCACACGCTCATCCTTCTTTACGTCCGTGATCGCCCGGCGTCTTGTCGCCAGTCACTTCGCGGTACCACAACTGATGGTGTTTGCGCGCCCAGGCGCGGCTGACCCAGCCATGCAGCATGGCGCCGATCGAGCCTTTGATCCAGATACCGGCGTAGATGTGCACGATGATGCTGAGGATCAGCACGAAGCCTGCCAGTGCATGGGCAAGCGACGCTACGCGTATCGCGCCAATATCGAAGTAATGGCTGAAATACGCGCGCCAGATCACCACACCGCTGATCAACAGCACCAGCATGCACACCAGCAGCGTCCAGAACAGCAGCTTCTGCCCTGCGTTGTACTTGCCAATAGGCGGCACGCCGTCTTCCCGGTTGACCATCACCCGGTCAATGCGGCGCAGCCACAGGCGGTCGTTGGCGGTGATGAAATTGGCGCGCCAGAAGCGCACCACCAGGCCAAGGAAGAACACGAACATCGCCACGCCCATGAACGGGTGCAGGATGCGTGTCCAGGGCCCGCCGCCGAACAGGTGGCTGAGCCAGAACAGCGCCGGGTGGAACAGCGCCAACCCGGAAAGCCCGGCCAGGAAGAACAGGATGGCGACGATCCAGTGGTTGGTCCGTTCGTTGGCGTTGTAGCGCAGGATGGGTTTGTTGTCGTTCATGGCCGCTGCTCCCCTTGCCCACCGGGCTGCTTCGGATCGTAGACATGCACTGCCGGGTCCACCTGGTGCACGCTGTCATCGGGCGGTGTGGGGTGTTCGTCCTCTTCGACCCGCTGCGGGCCGACCCGCACATAGTGGAAGAACCCGGCCAGCACCGCCGCGCCCATGGCCAGTAGCGCCAGCGGTTTGGTGAAGCCCTTCCACAAGCCCACCAGCGGGCTGATCACCGGTTGGTCCGGCAGGCCGGCGTACAACTTGGGCGTGTCGGCATGGTGCAGCACGTACATCACGTGGGTGCCGCCGACGCCGTCCGGGTCATACAGCCCGGCGTTGTCGTAGCCGCGCGACTTGAGGTCGACGATACGCTCGGCGGCATGCACCTTCATCTCGTCCTTGGTGCCGAACACGATCGCCCCGGTCGGGCAGGTTTTCACGCAGGCCGGCTCCAGGCCCACGGTCACGCGGTCGGAACACAGGGTGCATTTGTACGCCTTGTGGTCCTTCTGCGAGATGCGCGGGATATTGAACGGGCAGCCGGTGATGCAGTAACCGCAGCCGATGCAGTGGTCCTGGTTGAAGTCGACGATGCCGTTGGCGTGCTTGATGATTGCCCCCGGGCTCGGGCACGCCTTCAGGCAGCCTGGTTCGGCGCAATGCATGCAGCCGTCCTTGCGGATCAGCCACTCCAGGTTGCCGTCGTCGCGCTCGTGCTCGGTAAAGCGCATCAGGGTCCAGGTCTCGGCGGTGAGGTCCTGGGGGTTGTCGTAGGTGCCGTGGTTGTGGCCGACCTCGTCACGCAGTTCGTTCCACTCCGAGCACGCCACCTGGCAGGCCTTGCAGCCGATGCACTTGGTGGTGTCGATCAGCTTGGCGACTTCCTGCTGCTGGCGTACCGACGGCGGTACGGTGGTGGTGGCCGAGCGGGCGATGATGTCTTGGCTGGCCATCAGAGTTTCTCCACTTTGACGAGGAACGACTTGGACTCCGGCGTCTGGGTATTGCCATCACCCAGGAACGGCACCAGGGTGTTGGTCAGGTAGCCGTGCCGGGTCGCCCCGGTGAAGCCCCAGTGCAGCGGGATGCCGATCTGGTGCACGGTCTGGTTGTTGACCTGCAGCGGGCGAATCCGCTTGGTCACCACCGCCACCGCATCGATATGGCCGCGCTTGCTCGACACCCGCACCCGGTCACCCGCCTTGATGCCTTTCTCGTTCGCCAGCACCTCGCCAATCTCGACGAACTGCTCGGGCTGGGCGATGGCGTTGAGCCGGCAATGCTTGCTCCAGAAGTGGAAGTGCTCGGTCAGCCGGTACGTGGTCGCCGCGTAGGGGAATTCATCATGGGTGCCGAGGGTGTCCCACACCGAATCGAAGATCCGCCCGGCCGGGTTGCTGGTGGCCTTCTTGTTCTGCGGGTGCAGCGGGTTGATGCCGATCGGTGTTTCAAACGGCTCATAGTGCTCGGGGAACGGGCCTTCGGCCATCTTGTCGATGGCGAAGAAGCGCGCCACGCCCTCGGGGTTCATGATGAACGGGTTCATCCCGGCTTCCGGTGGCGAGTCGACCTTGAAGTCGGGCACGTCGGTACCGGTCCAGGCCTTGCCGTTCCACCACACCAGGCGCTTCTTCTCTGGGTCCCATGGCTTGCCTTGCGGGTCGCTGGAGGCACGGTTGTAGAGGATGCGGCGGTTGGCCGGCCAGGCCCAGGCCCAGTTCTGAACCTGGTGCATGCCATACGGGTCGCTGTTGTCACGGCGGGCCATCTGGTTGCCTTGCTCGGTCCAGCAGCCGGCGAAAATCCAGCAGCCCGACGCCGTGCTGCCGTCGTCCTTGAGCTGGCCGAAGCCCGACAACTGTTGCCCGCCCTTGAGCACGGCGCCGGTCGGGTCGGTGACGTCGGTCACGGCCCAGCCGTTCATTTCCTTGGCCAGCTCCTCCGGGGACGGCTCTTCAGGGATCTTGTACGGCCAGCTGATGTTCATCAGGGCATCGGGGTAGGCGCCGCCCTCGGCCTGGTAGCGTTGGCGCAGGCGCAGGAACAGTTCACTCATGATGTGCACGTCGGTGCGGGTCTGGCCTGGGCCGTCGGCGCCCTTCCAGTGCCACTGCAGCCAGCGGCTGCTGTTGACCAGCGAGCCGTCCTCTTCGGCAAAACAGGTGGTGGGCAGGCGGATCACTTCGGTCTGGATGTTGGCCGTGTCGACGTCGTTGAACGGCCCGGCGTTGCGCCAGAACTCGGAGGTTTCGGTGGCCAGCGGGTCCATGATCACCAGCCATTTGAGCTTGGCCAGCGCTGCGGTGACGCGGTTCTTGTCCGGCAGCGCGGCGATCGGGTTGAAGCCCTGGCAGATGTAACCGTTGACCTTGCCCTGGCTCATCATCTCGAACATGCGCAGCACGTCGTAGGCCGGCACGTCGAGCTTGGGCAGCCAGTCGTAGCCCCAGTTGTTTTCTGCCGTGGCATTGGCGCCATACCAGGCCTTCATCAGGCTGACGTGGAACTTGCCGTAGTTCTGCCAGTACGACAGCTGCCCCGGGCGCAGCGGCTTGGAGGCGCGTTTGTCGATGAACGCGGCGTAGTCCTGTTCGGCATCGCCGGCCAGGGTCAGGTAGCCCGGCAGCGAGTTGGACAGCAGGCCGAGGTCGGTCAGGCCCTGGATGTTGGAGTGCCCGCGTAGGGCGTTGACCCCGCCGCCCGGCATGCCGACGTTACCCAGCAGCAACTGGACCATGGCCGCACTGCGGATGATCTGCGCGCCGATCGAATGCTGCGTCCAGCCCAGCGCATAGAGAATCGTCATGGTCTTGCCCGGTGCCGAGCAGGTGGCGATCTCTTCCCAGATCTTCATCATGGCGTCCTGCGGCATGCCACAGGTCATGCTGGCCAGTTCCGGGGTGTAGCGGCTGTAGTGCTGCTTCATCAACTGGAACACGCAACGCGGGTGTTGCAGGGTTGGGTCGACTTTGGCAAAGCCGTCCTCACCCAGCTCGTAGCCCCAGCCGGACTTGTCGGCATACACGCGCTTGGCGGGGTCGTAGCCGCTGAACAGCCCGTCCTCGAAGCCATAGCTTTCTTTGACGATGAACGACACGTCGGTGTAGTTGCGCACGTATTCGTGCTGGATCTTGTCGGTGCTCAGCAGGTAGTTGATCAGCCCGCCCATGAAGGCGATGTCGCTGCCGGTGCGAATCGGTGCGTAGTAGTCCGCCACCGAGGCGGTACGAGTAAACCGCGGGTCGACCACGATCAGCCGCGCCTTGTTGTGCGCTTTGGCCTCGGTCACCCACTTGAAGCCGCACGGGTGCGCTTCTGCTGCGTTGCCACCCATCACCAGGACCAGATTCGCGTTGGCGATATCGGACCAGTGGTTGGTCATGGCGCCACGGCCGTACGTCGGGGCAAGACTTGCCACCGTCGGGCCATGTCAGACACGTGCTTGGTTATCGAACCCCAGCATGCCTGTTGCGCGGACGACCTTGTGGGTCAGGTAGCCAGCCTCGCTGGAGGCGGCGGAGGCAGCGAGAAAACCGGTGGTGAGCCAGCGGTTGACGGTTTGCCCCTGGGCGTTTTTCTCGATGAAGTTGGCGTCGCGGTCCTGCTTCATCAAGTGGGCGATGCGGTCGAGCGCCTCGTCCCACTCCACCCGCACCCATTCCTTGCTGCCCGCCTTGCGCACTTCGGGGTACTGCAGGCGGCTCGGGCTGTGGATAAAGTCCAGAAGGCCTGCGCCTTTGGGGCACAGCGTGCCGCGGTTGACCGGGTGGTCGGCGTCGCCTTCGATGTGGATGATGTTCTGTTTGACGTTTTTGCCCGCATCGCCCTGGCTGTACATGATCAGGCCGCAGCCGACCGAGCAGTAAGGGCAGGTGTTGCGGGTTTCGATGGTGTGCGCCAGCTTGAAGTGGCGTACCTGCTCGGCGAAGGCCGGCGTCGGGGCCATGCCCAACGCCGCCAGGCTAGAGCCTCCAAGGCCGACGGCGGCGACCTTGAAGAATTGCCGACGGTTGAGGTCCATCGTGCACTCCTGATCAGGTGGTGGGCGCACGGAACATGGCCGGCGCCTTTTGGTAGTCACGGTGACGGATTTTTGATGGCCGCCAAGGGGTAAGACTAGTCAAGAATTGGGAAGGTGCGATGACGTGGGTCAGGGGAGGTGTTGGGGAGCGGTGTGGGGGCTGACAGGTGCTCGCCACAACAGCTTCAGCGCCTGTGAGATCGAGCGCCGCCCGCGCGGCGCATCGCGACGCAAGGCCGCTCCTACATCTGTTTCGGGCCAATTATTCCTGAGGCATTGGCGCGCGCCCCCTTGGTGTTCGCCTCGATATTGCGTCGTGCGAACAAGGCGGTCGCGCGCAAATGTCACAGACCTCATTGGCCCGAAACAAATGTAGGAGCGGCCTTGCGTCGCGATGCGCCGCGCGGGCGGCGCTCGATCTCATAGGCGCTGAACCTGTTGTGGCGAGCACCTGTCAGCCCCCACACCGCTCCCCAACACCTCCCCTGACCCACGTCATCGCACCTTCCCAATTCTTGACTAGTCTTACCCCTTGGCGGCCATCAAAAATC
>NZ_JMIT01000006.1:129544-180569 GCF_000731675.1 Pseudomonas capeferrum
CAATTATTCCTGAGGCATTGGCGCGCGCCCCCTTGGTGTTCGCCTCGATATTGCGTCGTGCGAACAAGGCGGTCGCGCGCAAATGTCACAGACCTCATTGGCCCGAAACAAATGTAGGAGCGGCCTTGCGTCGCGATGCGCCGCGCGGGCGGCGCTCGATCTCATAGGCGCTGAACCTGTTGTGGCGAACACCCCGTGCCCACCCTTTTCTCCCGACATGCACCTCACAGCCAACAAACCCATCCGCCGTAAGACATTTCTGAACCTGAAACCAAATGCTACAGGTTCCAGCCACTTAGGAATTACCCTACACGCACTGCTGAAGTATCGCTGTTGTCGGTGAAATGCCTCAGGGATAACGTTTTCGGGTCGCTTCGGCAGCCGGGCATGAGAACCCGATCACTTAGCTAGCAGCACCGTTATGGTGGCCGTACGTGGGCGGGCTTTCGCCTGGCCGAGTGTTTGCTAGCTTCTATCGGCTTTCTCACACCTGCGTATGGCTGCCACCTTCAATCCATGAGAAAGATTCAGGTGGTAGCACCCTTCGACGAGAAGCTGGAGTTACCCTATGAAAAAGATCGTCCCAGACCCACCCCGCCGCAAACCGATCACCACCCCATTCTTCACCGTCCAATCCGACATGTACCCACCCCATGCCCTCGCCCACGTTAGCGAGCTGCTACGCGGCGTTATCGAAACCATCGACGATGAGTGTCCTGGCCAAGGCGTTGATGGACGATATCGAGTTAGCCAAGAACCGGTTGCATTGATCTCACTGGCCTCTTCGCGGTAAACCCCACAAGATCCCGCGAAGAGGCCATCAGCCGCCAGGGCGCCAGTTGGCCCAAACGATAACGGGGCAATCAAGCAGCGCCCAACGGCCTAGGCAGATCGCGCACCACATTAAGCGCCGCACTGCTCTGCGCCACCGGCATGATCTCGATGGTATTGATATTCACATGCGCGGGCTGGTCCGCAATCCAGGCCACCGTGGCCGCGATATCCTCCGGCAGAATCGCCTCCACATCACGGTACAGAGCCTGCACGGCCTCCACATCGCCCTTCAGGCGCACCAGCGAAAAATCGGTACCCGAGCACAGGCCCGGTTCAATGTTGCTCACCCGAACACACGTACCGGCCAGGTCGGCACGCAGATTGAGGCTGAACTGGCGAACGAATGCCTTGCTGGCGCCATACACGTTGCCGCCTGGGTACGGGTAAGTGCCGGCAATGGAGCCGATGTTGATGATCATCCCGCTGTCCGCCGCCACCATCTGCGGCAGGATCTTGTGGGTGACCATGGCCAGCCCGGTGACATTGGTGTCGATCATCCGCTGCCAGTTTTCGGCGCTGCTGGCCTGGGCGCGATCGACGCCCAGCGCCAGCCCGGCGTTGTTCACCAGCAGGTCGATCTGCAGCGACGCATCACGGATCTGTTCGACTGCCGCTTCAAGCGACACCGGGTCGGTGACATCCAGGGCCAGCGGGATGAAATTGACCCCCAGTTCACCCTCCAGTGCCTGCAGTTTATCCATGCGCCGGGCGCCACCGATCACGCGGTAGCCCTTGGCAACCAAGGTACGACAGATGGCACGGCCAAACCCCGAGGAGGCGCCGGTTACGAATGCGGTTTTCATCAGTTATCTCCGGTTGGGTAAGTCAGACCAGGTACTTCACGCCCAGGCTGGTGAACAGGCACAGCATCGAGAACACCAACACCTTGCGCACCACGTCATTGCCTTTGCGCAAGGCCAGGGCACTGCCCATGTGGTTGCCGAGGATGTTGCAGGCCACCAGTGGCAGGGCCAGCAGGTACACAACCTTGCCGGCCATGATGAACGCCACCAGTGCGCCGATGTTGGAGGCGAAGTTGAAGGTCTTGGAGTTGGCCGAGCTGGACACCAGGTCCATGCGCAGCAGGTAGTGGAAGGCGATGATGAACATGCTGCCGGTGCCGGGGCCGAAGAAACCGTCATAAAAGCCGATGGTCAGGCAGGTCAATGGCACCACGGTGTACAGCACCCGCGGTGACAGCTCGCGTTCCTCGACCGGGCGGTCCTTAGGGGTGAGGAAAATCAGGATGCCGACCGGGATCAGCGCCAGGATGATCTTGCCCACGGTCTCCTGGGAGATCGACACAATCAGGTGCGCCCCCAGGTAGGCCCCGAGCAACGAGAACGGCACGCCGACCAGCGCCACCTTCCAGACCATCTTGCTGTTGGCCAGAAAGTTGCGAATGGCCGCCAGCGTGCCCAGGGTGCTGACCAGTTTTTCTTGCCCCAGGGCCACTTGCGGCGGCATGCCCACCAGCAAAAACCCAGGGACCAGAAACAGCCCGCCACCGCCGGCAATGCTGTCGACGAAGCCGGCAATGAACGCGATCGCCCCCAGCATCAGGATCGCCAGCAGCCAGTGTTCCGCCCAGAAAGCGCCTAACAGTTCCATAGCATTACTTCCATCGAGTGGTTGAGTGAGATCAGGAGCGCACTTCGTAGAGGTGATCGGCGCGGGTGAAATGCACACGGTTCAGGTCGTTGACTGCGAACAGGCGCATCAGCCAGCGGTCGGCACCGTCGTTTTGCGGCTCGAAGCCATCACGGGCATGCAATACGCGCTGGTTCTTGAACACCATGAAGTCACCCGGCAGCAGCAGGTGCGGCTCATCGAAGCGGCGGGTTTCCAGCACGCCGCGCAGGCTGGCCAGGGCTTGCTCGGCACGCAGGTTCAGCCCGTGGGTGTTTTCGCTGTCGAAACGGCACAACCACTCCCCCGCGTTGCCACGTGCCAGCACGGGCAGCTCCGCGGTGCAGCGCCGATTGGCGGTGAACGAGTCGGGGCGGCGAATTTCGAACTGTGGCTGGCAAAGCTCGCGCACGCTGGCCGCGGGCAGCGCCGCCACTACGGCATCGAGGTTGACCAGGGTTGTGCTGATACGCGGGTCACAGCGCATGCCGAAGAACGACAGGTACTCCGGGCAGCACGAAGCGCTGCCCAGTGGCTCGGACGACAACGGCAAGTCGGGGTTGTCGACGTGGTAGGAAAAGCGCAGCCGCGAGCCGTGGGAGCTTTTGTGGCTGGACGAGGTACGCGCCGGGATGACATGGCGGAACAGGCGCCCGTCGTTCTCCCCTTCATAAACGATCGGGTTGATCCCCATCAGACTCTGCATGGTCAGGCTGACCAGGCAGGCTATCGGCGTGCTGCGCGGGCTGAGTACCCCGGAGTACGGCGTAGGGGGGACGTCGCGGTCGCGTGGGCAGTTGCGCACGATCATGCAGGTCAGCTGCGGGTCTTCGACGAAGCCACGAATCTGTTGGCAGAGTGCTTTGCCCAGCACCTCCTGTGCCTGGTCCTTGAGCTGCGGATAGAGCTCTTTGCTGGTTTCGAAATCGAGGGGGGTATTGTTCAGTACGGTTTGCCAGGCACTTGAAGTCACCCAAGGCAGGCGAATCTCCAGTGAAGTCTGAGGCTCGGCTGCTTGTTGCAGGTGTGCGCTTTCCATTTCGAGTGTTAGTCCATTGAGCTAGCTTGTGGCCATTCGGTGTCGTGCTAAGCCGGGCAGAGGCGGCAGACATTGTCTTTTTTTTGAAGCCGTTCACAGCTGTGCGATGGGGGTGGCGGAGGCAGAAAGGGCACCCGTCAATTGCATCGACTCAATCATTGTAATTACAAAAATAGAATCGACTCAATTTATTTCATCATCAACAAAGAACACCGATTGAATCGATTCAATCAACTCATTGATTTCAAAAGATTTCTGGAAAAACCGCCGTAGACACGCGTGCCTGGTGCCGAGTACAGCCGGAACGCGATTCGCCCCTTCCTCCGTTTTTGTTTAGCGAAACCACCTCAATCGGTGCAATTTACCTAGACAAAAACACAATTACTCCTATCAGACCTTTCGTGCTAGGCTTTCGCGTTCTTGCAGCTTCTGGTGCCATTTCCATGTGGGTTCCTCACTACAGCGACCTGGCACAGCCGGTCTATCTGATGATCGCCGACGCCCTTGAACAGGACATCGGTAGCGGCCGGCTGACCGCTGGCGAACGCTTGCCGACACTCAAGGACCTGGCCGAATCACTGAACGTGACGCCTGGCACCATCGGCCGAGCCTATGACGAAGCGGCCAAACGTGGCCTGGTGGTGGGCGAGGTGGGGCGCGGCACCTTCGTGCTGCAGCAACGCCAGGCGCAGGCCCCGGCAGCACGCCCCTTGATGCCGCCAGCCGAACGCGAGAGCGGGCAGATCGACCTTTCGATCATCAAGCCCAATGACGCGCACATGACCGACTGGCTGCGCGGGGCAATAAACGAACTGGCCGCGTCACCCGACCTGGCCCAGGTGCTCGATTACGTCACCGAGGGTGGCCATGCGACGCACAAGCAGGCCGGTGCGGCCTGGATCCAGCGCTGGATGCCTGAAGCCAACTGGCAGCAGGTAGTGCTGACCTCGGGTGCCCAGCATGGCCTGCTGGTGGCCATCAGCAGCCTGTCCAAAGGCGACGACGTCATACTGTGCGAGTCGTTCTGCTACCCAGGCATCATTTCGCTGGCCCATAGCATGGGGCGCCGCCTGCGCGGTGTGGCCATGGACGAACACGGCCTGATTCCCGAGGCCTTGCGCACAGCGTGCATGGAGCACCGCCCTTCCCTGCTGGTGTGCGTCACCACCCACCAGAACCCGACCAACTCGATCATGCCCCACGCGCGCCGCGAAGCCATCGCCGCCATTGCCCGCGAGTTCGACCTGTTCATCGTCGATGACGATATCTACGGTTTCCTGGAGCCAGCACCTGGCTACAAGCCCTTGGCCGCCTATGCACCCGAACGCTCGGTATACCTGACCAGCTTGTCCAAGAGCGTGCTGCCAGCGCTGCGTATCGGCTACCTGTATGCCCCGCCGCAAACCCTGTCGCGGCTGTCGTCGATGGTGCGCAGCAGCGTGTGGATGCCATCGCCGTTGATGGCACAACTGGCCAGCAACCTGATCAACAGCGGCATGGCCGAGCAACTGGTGCAGGTGCAGCAGGACGAAGCGGCCACGCGCCAGCAGATGGCCCGTGAAATCCTTGGCAAGTACAAGATCCGCAGCCAGCCCTACAGTTTTCATATCTGGCTGGAACTGCCCGAGCCCTGGACCAGCGACGAATTTGCCAACCTGGCGCGCAACAATGGCGTCACCGTGGTCAGCGGCAGCCAGTTCCTGCCTGAACGCAGCGCTGCCACCTGTGGCGTGCGTATCGCCCTGATGACGCCGAGCCGTTCGGAACTGGGCTTTGCCCTGACCAAGCTGGTCAGCCTGCTGGATTCACCAGAGCCGCGGCTTTTCTACTAGGCGAATGACCCTGGACGGCTCGCTGCCGTCCTTTTGGGACAGGCCGACATCAGTTTCAGAAACGGACTACATCAACAAACGCCAGTCGCCTGCTAGGTTGCCCGAAAAATCCTAAGGGTAATGCTTGCATGAAAACCTATTACGGCCGTGCCAGTCTCCTCATGTGCTCGCTGTTGCTGGCGGCACCCTCGCTGGCTGATCCCCTGACAGCCGCCCCGCCTCCCTCCGCCTCGATCACTGCCGAAGCCGCCCGGGCAATGGCCTCAGCCGCCGAACGCGCTGCCCAGGCCGAGGGCTTTGCCATCGTCATCAGCATTGTCGACAACCATGGCAACCTCAAGCACTTCCACCGCATGGACGGCACCAGCAGCGGCAGCATCCAGGTCGCAAAGCTCAAGGCCGCGACTTCCGCCCGTTTCCCGCTTGCCTCCAGAACACTTGCAGAGCGCAGTGCTGCCCTGCCAGCGAATCCCTATGCGTCACTGCCTGGCTTCACACTACTGGGGGGTGGCCTGCCAATCATGGATGCGAATGGCCAGCATATCGGCGGCATCGGTATCAGCGGGGCTACGCCGGAGCTGGATGTGCAGTTTGCCCAGGCGGCGCTGGATGGCGATGCCTGACTCTCGAGGCTTACCTTTCATTTGCGCCCGTGAAGTTTCCTCGCACATAAAAAAACCCAGGGCAAATGCCCTGGGCTTTCGATGTAGCGCGACGCCTAACCGCTCTGATCAGAACGGAATATCGTCATCAAAGCTGTCAAAGTCAGCGGCCGGCTGCGGCGCTGGCTGCTGCGGTGCAGGACGCTGTGGCGCCTGCTGCGGGCGTTGGGCCTGCTGACGTGGCGGCGCCTGGTTGTACTGTTGCTGCTGGCCACCCTGGTTGTAGTTGTTACCACCACCCTGGTTGTACTGGTCGCCGCCACCTTGCTGGTTCTGCGGACGGCCGCCCAGCAGCTGCATGGTGCCCTGCATGTCGACGATGATTTCGGTGGTGTAACGCTTGATGCCGTCTTTTTCCCACTCGCGGGTCTGCAGCTTGCCTTCGATGTACACCTGCGAACCCTTGCGCAGGTATTCGCCGGCGATTTCGGCAACCTTGCCGAACATCGACACACGGTGCCACTCGGTACGCTCGACCTTCTGGCCCGACTGCTTGTCGGTCCACTGCTCGCTGGTAGCCAGGCTCAGGTTGGTCACGGCGTTACCGTTGGGCAGGTAGCGGACTTCGGGATCCTGGCCACAGGTGCCGACCAGAATGACTTTGTTAACCCCACGGGCCATAACGTTCTCCTAGGCTTCGCACGCCGAAGAGGCTGGGTTCACCAGACGCTCGAGGGTCGTACGGTCCAAAATTTTCGTATCCAGTTTGATATAGATGGCGGCTTCTTCTTCCACCACAACGGCGTCGGTTACACCCGGCACGGCCATCAGGCGTTCGGTCAACCCGGCTTCCCGGACTGCCTCGGGCGTCAACGGCATGCGCAGGCTGGTCACATACGGCGGCTCGTTCATGCGCAAGGCAACGACCAGCCACACGGCACACAGCGCCGCACAACCCAGAAACACCATGTTCAGCCCACCGTGCTGGAACAACCAGCCACCGAGGATTCCGCCTAGGGCGGCACCCAGGAACTGGCTGGTGGAATACACCCCCATCGCCGTTCCCTTGCCACCCGCAGGCGACACCTTGCTCACCAGCGAAGGCAGCGAGGCTTCCAGCAGGTTGAATGCAGTAAAGAATACCACGGTGCCAATCACCAGTCCGCGCAAGTTGTCAGCCCACTGCCAGAAGAACACCTCCACCAGCAGCAACACACTGACCGCTCCGGCCAGCACGCGTTTCATCTTGCGCTTCTTCTCGCCGTAGATGATGAACGGCACCATTGCAAAAAATGAGATGAACAGCGCGGTCAGGTACACCCACCAGTGTTCTTCCTTCGGCAGGCCGCCCCGTTCGACGAAGGCAAGAGGCAGGGCGACGAAGCTGGCCATGAGGATGGCATGCAGGATGAAGATACCGACGTCCAGGCGCAGAAGGTCCGCATGGCGCAGGGTCGGGCCGAGTGCCTGGCGCGCGACACCCGACTCGCGGTGCTGCAGGGTGCTGTGGGAATTGGGCACGACGAAGGCAATCAGCAGGATACCGACCAAGGCAAGCCCCGCCGTGGCAAGGAACAATCCTGACAAGCCGAAGGCACTGGTCAACAGTGGCCCGACGACCATGGCGACGGCGAATGACAGGCCGATGCTCATGCCGATCATGGCCATGGCCTTGGTGCGGTGTTGCTCGCGGGTAAGGTCGGACAGCAGCGCCATGACCGCCGCAGAAATCGCCCCCGCGCCCTGCAGAATGCGCCCGGCGATCACGCCCCAGATAGAGTCGGCCTGGGCCGCCAAAATGCTGCCCAGGGCGAAGATCACCAGCCCCAGGTAGATCACCGGACGCCGCCCGATGCGGTCGGACACCATGCCGAACGGGATCTGCAGTACCGCCTGGGTCAGGCCATAGGCGCCAATGGCCAGGCCGATCAGCGCGGGCGTGGCGCCAGCCAGGTCCATGCCGTAGGTGGCCAGCACCGGCAAGACCATGAACATGCCCAGCATACGAAAGGCAAAGACCAGGGCCAGGCCGCTTGCGGCGCGGGTTTCGCTGCCACTCATGCGCTCGTTGTGGGTGTCGTGCATGGATTAACCTCGTGTGAACCGGCGGCGATTCTATCAGTCCGACAGCTAGACGGCATATACGCGACGCTTTGCCGCGTAATGGCAGCGCGCCGTATACTTCCTTGTTTATGCCCGCCGAGCGAGGCCGCAGTGGACAAGATCCTGATTCGTGGGGCACGTACCCACAACCTGAAGAACATCGACCTGACCCTGCCGCGGGACAAGCTGATCGTGATCACCGGCCTGTCCGGATCCGGCAAGTCCTCACTGGCGTTCGACACGCTGTACGCCGAAGGCCAGCGCCGCTATGTCGAATCCCTGTCGGCCTATGCCCGGCAGTTCCTGTCGATGATGGAAAAGCCCGACGTCGACACCATTGAAGGGCTCTCCCCGGCCATCTCCATCGAGCAGAAGTCGACGTCGCACAACCCGCGCTCTACCGTGGGCACGATCACCGAGATCTACGACTACCTGCGCCTGCTTTATGCCCGCGTCGGCACCCCGCGCTGCCCGGACCACGACATCCCGCTGGAAGCGCAGACCATCAGCCAGATGGTCGACCTGGTACTGGAGCGCCCAGAAGGCAGCAAGCTGATGCTGCTGGCCCCGGTAATCCGCGAGCGCAAGGGCGAGCACCTGGCGGTGTTCGACGAGCTGCGCGCCCAGGGCTTCGTCCGCGCACGGGTCAACGGCAAGCTCTACGAGCTCGATGAACTGCCCAAGCTGGACAAGCAGAAGAAGCACAGCATCGATGTGGTGGTAGACCGCTTCAAGGTCCGCGCCGACCTGCAGCAGCGCCTGGCCGAGTCGTTCGAGACTGCGCTCAAGCTGGCCGACGGCATCGCGCTGGTGGCGCCGATGGACGATGAGGAAGGCGAAGAGATGATCTTCTCCGCCCGCTTCGCCTGCCCGGTCTGCGGCCATGCGATCAGCGAGCTGGAACCCAAGCTGTTCTCGTTCAACAACCCGGCCGGTGCCTGCCCGACCTGTGACGGCCTGGGGGTCAAGCAGTTCTTCGACACCAAGCGCCTGGTCAATACCGAGCTGACCTTGGCCGAGGGCGCGATACGTGGCTGGGACCGGCGCAACGTCTATTACTTCCAGATGCTCGGCTCGCTGTCCGCGCATTACGGGTTCAGCCTGGAGGCGCCGTTCGGCGAGCTGTCGGCCGAGCACCAGAAGGTGATCCTGCAAGGCAGCGGCAAGCAGAGCGTGGACTTCAAGTACCTCAACGACCGGGGCGACATCGTCAAGCGCTCGCACCCGTTCGAAGGCATCGTGCCGAACCTGGAGCGGCGCTACCGCGAAACCGAGTCGGCCACGGTGCGTGAAGAGCTGGCCAAGCTGCTCGGCACCCAGCCCTGCCCCGACTGCCGCGGTACCCGCCTGCGGCGCGAGGCCCGCCACGTGTGGGTTGGCGAGAAAACCCTGCCGGCAGTTACCAACCTGCCCATCGGTGAAGCCAGCAACTACTTCGGCGAGCTGACCCTGACCGGGCGCCGAGGCGAAATTGCTTCGAAGATCCTCAAGGAAATCTGCGAGCGCCTGCAATTTCTGGTCAACGTCGGCCTGGACTACCTGACACTGGACCGCAGCGCCGACACCCTGTCGGGCGGTGAAGCCCAGCGCATCCGCCTTGCCAGCCAGATCGGCGCGGGCCTGGTCGGGGTGATGTACATCCTCGACGAACCGTCCATCGGTCTTCATCAACGCGACAACGACCGCCTGCTGGCCACCCTCAACCACCTGCGCGACCTTGGCAACACGGTGATCGTGGTGGAGCACGACGAGGACGCTATCCGCCTGGCTGACTACGTGGTGGACATCGGTCCGGGGGCCGGGGTGCATGGCGGCCAGATCGTCGCCGAGGGCACGCCTGAAGAGGTCATGGCGCACCCTGACTCGCTGACCGGCAAATACCTGTCCGGGCGCAAGAAGATCGCCGTGCCAGCCAAACGCACACCGCGCGACAAGAAGCTCTCGCTGAAACTCAAGGGTGCCCGCGGCAACAACCTGCAGAACGTCGACCTGGAAATCCCGATCGGCCTGCTGACCTGCGTGACAGGGGTATCGGGTTCGGGCAAGTCGACGCTGATCAACAACACCTTGTACCCGCTCGCAGCGACCGCGCTGAACGGTGCCAGCAGCCTGGAAGCCGCGCCGCACAGCAGCATGGACGGCATGCAGCACCTGGACAAGGTGGTCGATATCGACCAGAGCCCGATTGGCCGCACACCGCGCTCCAACCCGGCAACCTACACCGGTATCTTCACGCCTATCCGCGAACTGTTCTCGGGCGTGCCCGAGTCGCGCTCGCGTGGCTATGGCCCCGGTCGCTTCTCGTTCAACGTCAAGGGGGGGCGTTGTGAGGCGTGCCAGGGCGACGGCCTGATCAAGGTCGAGATGCACTTCCTGCCAGACATCTACGTGCCGTGCGATGTGTGCAAGAGCAAGCGCTATAACCGCGAAACCCTGGAGATCAAGTACAAGGGCAAGAACATCCACGAGGTGCTGGAAATGACCATCGAGGATGCCCGCGAGTTCTTCGATGCGGTGCCGGCGCTGGCGCGCAAGCTGCAAACGCTGATGGACGTGGGCCTGTCATACATCAAGCTGGGGCAGTCGGCGACGACCTTGTCCGGCGGTGAGGCGCAGCGGGTGAAGCTGTCGCGCGAGCTGTCCAAGCGTGACACCGGCAAGACCCTGTACATCCTCGACGAGCCGACCACCGGCCTGCACTTTGCCGATATCCAGCAGTTGCTCGATGTGCTGCACCGCCTGCGCGACCACGGCAACACCGTGGTGGTGATCGAGCACAACCTGGACGTGATCAAGACGGCCGACTGGCTGGTGGACCTGGGGCCGGAGGGTGGCTCCAAGGGTGGGCAGATCATTGCCAGCGGTACGCCGGAAGAGCTGGCCAAGATGAAGCAGTCCTACACCGGGCATTACCTCAAGCCGCTGTTGGAGCGTGACCGGGCCTGATCCGCCTGTGGATAAAAAAGCCCCTGGTACCGTAGGTGCCAGGGGCTTTTTCGTGGGCTGTGGATAACTTACATCTGCGACTGCAGGTAGTTCTCCAGGCCGATCACCTTGATCAGGCCCTGCTGCTTCTCCAGCCAGTAGGTGTGATCTTCTTCGGTGTCAGCCAGCTGTGCGCGCAGGATGTCGCGGCTGATGTAGTCCTTGTGCAGCTCGCACAGCTCGATGCCTTTGCACAGCGCGGCACGCACCTTGTATTCGAGCTTGAGGTCAGCCTCGATCATTTCCGGCACTGTGCTGCCCACTTCGAGGTCATCGGCACGCATGTCGGGCGTGCCTTCGAGCATGAGGATGCGGCGCATCAGCGCATCGGCGTGCTGCGTCTCTTCTTCCATCTCGTGGTTGATGCGCTCGTAGAGCTTGGACAGGCCCCAGTCTTCATACATACGCGAGTGAATGAAGTACTGGTCGCGTGCTGCCAGTTCGCCCTTCAGCAACGTGACGAGGTAGTTGATTACGTCCGGGTGACCTTGCATCGCCCTGCTTCTCCATGTGAAAACATCAATGGACATAGTGTGAACCAGGTTTTGCTCGCGGTCACGGATAAACGCGCAATAACAGGCAAAAAATCGGCTAAACAGTAGTGATATTCATTGAAAAACCGCCCAAATGAGGGCGGTTCTTCTTATCACTTCGAGTTAAGCGAGGTTCACGCCCAACGCCTTGGCAATGCCTTCGCCGTAGGCGGCGTCAGCCTTGTAGAAGTACTGGAGCTGACGCTGGATCACATCCTCGCTCACCCCTGCCATGGCACCGGCGATGTTACTGATCAGCAAGGCCTTCTGCTGTTCGTTCATCAGGCGGAACAACGCACCGGCGTGGCTGTAGTAATCGTTGTCCTCGCGGTGATCGTAGCGATCAGCCGAACCATTGAGGGCCAGTGCAGGCTCAGCATGGCGTGGGGACTGCTTGGGTGCATCGGCGTAACTGTTGGGCTCGTAGTTCGGCGCGCTGCCGTAGCTGCCGGTGGCCATAGAACCGTCACGCTGGTAGCTGTTGACTGGGCAGCGCGGTGCATTGACTGGCAGATGCTGATGGTTGGTACCCACTCGGTAGCGGTGCGCATCAGCGTAGGCAAACACGCGGCCTTGCAGCATGCGGTCTGGCGACAGCCCTACACCAGGGACCATGTTGCTAGGGCCAAAAGCGGCCTGCTCGACTTCGGCGAAGTAGTTGAGCGGGTTGCGGTTAAGCTCCAGCACACCCACTTCGATCAATGGGTAGTCCTTTTGCGACCAGGTCTTGGTCACGTCGAACGGGTTCTCGTCGCGGCTGGCCGCCTCGGCTTCACTCATCACCTGAATGCACACTGTCCAGCGCGGGTAGTCGCCACGCTCGATGGCCTCGAACAGGTCGCGCTGGGCGTAGTCCGGGTCTGTGCCGGCCAGCCGTGCAGCGTCGGCTGGGGCGAGGTTCTTGATGCCTTGCTGGGTCTTGAAGTGCCATTTGACCCAGGTGCGCTCGCCTGCCGCACTGATCAGGCTGTAGGTGTGGCTGCCGAAGCCGTGCATGTGACGATAGCCGTCCGGAATGCCGCGGTCGGAGAACAGGATGGTGACCTGGTGCAGTGCCTCGGGTGAGTGCGACCAGAAGTCCCACATCATCTGGGCGTTCTTCAGGTTGGATTGCGGGTGGCGCTTCTGGGTGTGGATAAAGTCCGGGAACTTGAGCGGGTCACGGATGAAGAACACCGGGGTGTTATTGCCAACGATGTCCCAGTTGCCTTCCTCGGTATAGAACTTCAGCGCAAAACCTCGCGGGTCACGCTCGGTGTCGGCCGAACCCCGTTCGCCACCGACGGTGGAGAAACGCAGGAAGGTTTCAGTCTGTTTGCCGACCTGCTCGAACAACTTGGCGCTGGTGTATGCGGTGATGTCGCGGGTGACGGTAAACGTGCCATAGGCGCCCGAACCCTTGGCGTGAACACGACGCTCGGGGATGTTCTCGCGGTTGAAGTGGGCGAGCTTCTCGATCAGGTGGAAATCGTCGAGCAGCAGCGGGCCGCGGGGGCCGGCAGAGCGGGAATTCTGGTTGTCAGCTACAGGTGCACCGCTGGCGGTGGTGAGAATCTTGCTCATGGGCTCTCCTTATCGGTCTTGAAGTGCCGGCTAATCGGCTTGGATAGGAGTATTGACGAGCGGTTGTTTCAGGACAAATTCATTACATGACTTGTATCAATAGAAATTAACAATACGTACAGAAACAAAAAACCGGGCACTAGGCCCGGTTTTTTGTAGCAGACAGAACGTCTTACTCGGCAGCTTCTACAGCACCACCGACTGGACGATCAACCAGCTCGACGTACGCCATAGGCGCGTTGTCGCCAGCGCGGAAACCGCACTTCAGGATGCGCAGGTAGCCGCCCTGACGGGAGGCGTAACGCTTGCCCAGATCGTTGAACAGTTTGCCAACAGCGGACTTCGAACGGGTACGGTCGAAGGCCAGACGACGGTTAGCAACGCTGTCTTCCTTGGCCAGGGTGATCAGCGGCTCGGCAACGCGGCGCAGTTCCTTGGCTTTCGGCAGGGTGGTTTTGATCAGCTCGTGCTCGATCAGCGACACTGCCATGTTCTGGAACATAGCTTTGCGGTGAGAGCTGGTACGGCTCAGGTGACGTCCACTTTTACGATGACGCATGATTCATTCCTTACCAAACACTACGTTCGGTGATTACGACGATCAGGCGGTCGCCTTGTCGTCTTTCTTAAGACTTGCAGGCGGCCAGTTGTCGAGGCGCATGCCGAGAGACAGACCACGAGAGGCCAGGACGTCCTTGATTTCAGTCAGGGACTTCTTGCCCAGGTTAGGAGTCTTCAACAGCTCTACTTCGGTACGCTGAATCAGGTCGCCGATGTAGTAGATGTTCTCCGCCTTGAGGCAGTTGGCCGAACGTACAGTCAGTTCCAGGTCGTCAACCGGACGCAGCAGGATCGGATCGATCTCGTCTTCCTGCTCGACAACAACCGGCTCACTGTCACCTTTGAGGTCGACGAACGCGGCCAGCTGCTGTTGCAGGATGGTCGCAGCGCGGCGGATAGCCTCTTCAGGATCCAGGGTGCCGTTGGTTTCCAGATCAATGACCAGCTTGTCCAAGTTGGTACGCTGTTCAACACGGGCGTTTTCGACCACATAGGCGATACGACGCACCGGGCTGAACGAAGCGTCCAACTGCAGACGGCCAATGCTACGGCTTTCGTCTTCGTCGGTCTGACGGGAGTCGGCCGGCTCGTAACCACGACCACGAGCTACGGTGAGCTTCATGTTCAGGGCGCCATTCGACGCCAGGTTCGCGATTACGTGATCGGGGTTGACGATCTCGACATCGTGATCCAGCTGAATATCGGCAGCGGTAACCACCCCCGAACCCTTTTTCGACAAGGTCAGCGTAACTTCGTCACGACCGTGCAGTTTGATAGCCAGGCCTTTCAGGTTCAACAGGATTTCAATGACGTCTTCCTGAACACCTTCGATCGCGGAGTACTCATGGAGTACGCCATCGATCTCGGCCTCGACTACTGCACAGCCAGGCATGGAGGACAACAGGATGCGGCGCAGCGCGTTGCCCAGGGTATGGCCGAAGCCACGCTCGAGAGGCTCGAGCGTGATCTTGGCGCGGGTCGGACTGACTACCTGCACATCAATGTGGCGGGGAGTCAGGAACTCATTTACCGAAATCTGCATGGATGCACCTATTTTCTAGCCCTTACTTGGAGTAGAGCTCGACAATCAGGTTCTCGTTGATGTCGGCGGACAGGTCGCTGCGAGCAGGAACGTTCTTGAAAACGCCCGACTTTTTAGCAGCATCCACATCAACCCACTCAACGCGGCCACGCTGGGCGCACAGTTCAAGGGCTTGAACAATGCGCAGCTGGCTCAGCGACTTCTCGCGAACCGCGACCACGTCACCCGGACGAACTTGGTAGGATGGAATGTTTACAGTCTTACCGTTGACGCTGATCGCTTTGTGCGAAACCAGCTGACGGGACTCGGAACGAGTCGAGCCGAAGCCCATACGGTAAACGACGTTATCCAGACGGCACTCGAGCAGTTGCAGCAGGTTCTCACCGGTTGCGCCTTTTTTCGAGGCAGCAGCTTGGTAGTAACCGCGGAACTGACGCTCCAGAACACCGTAGATACGACGGACTTTTTGTTTCTCGCGCAGCTGGGTACCGTAGTCGGACTGACGGCCACGGCGCTGGCCGTGGATACCTGGGGCTGCTTCGATGTTGCACTTCGATTCCAGAGCGCGAACGCCGCTCTTCAGGAACAGATCGGTGCCTTCACGACGAGACAGTTTGCATTTTGGACCAATGTAACGTGCCATTCTTCTGTCTCCTGATTACACGCGACGCTTCTTCGGCGGACGGCACCCGTTATGCGGGATTGGCGTCACGTCGGTGATGCTGGCGATCTTGTAGCCGCAGCTGTTCAATGCACGAACGGCGGACTCACGACCTGGACCTGGACCCTTGACGTTAACGTCGAGGTTCTTCAGACCGTATTCCAGCGCAGCTTGACCAGCACGCTCAGCAGCAATCTGAGCTGCGAACGGGGTGGATTTGCGCGAACCACGGAAACCCGAACCACCGGAGGTCGCCCAGGACAAAGCATTGCCCTGACGGTCGGTGATGGTCACGATGGTGTTGTTAAAAGAAGCGTGGATGTGGGCGATGCCATCAACCACTGTCTTTTTGACTTTCTTACGAGGACGAGCAGCAGGTTTTGCCATGTCTATATTCCTGGGCGGTTACTTGCGGATCGGCTTACGCGGGCCCTTACGGGTGCGTGCGTTGGTCTTGGTGCGCTGACCGCGAACCGGCAGACCTTTACGATGACGCAGGCCGCGGTAGCAACCCAGGTCCATCAAGCGCTTGATCTTCATGTTGATGTCACGACGCAGGTCACCTTCGGTGGTGAACTTCGCGACTTCGCCACGCAGGGTTTCGATTTGCTCGTCGCTCAGATCCTTGATCTTAGCGGCTGGGTTTACACCAGCGTCTGCACAGATCTTCTGCGCAGTTGTGCGACCGACACCATAGATGTAGGTCAGCGAGATAACAGTATGCTTGTTATCTGGAATGTTGACGCCTGCAATACGGGCCATTCAGTGGGACTCCAATTGACAGCTACCTACGCCCCGGAAGCCAAGAAATAGGGCGCGAGATAATATCGCTGTAGAAACGAATAATCAACCCAGCAGCACACTAGCTGCTGGGTTTGAAGCGACGATCACAATCAGCCTTGGCGCTGTTTGTGACGCGGTTCCGCGCTGCAGATCACTCGTACGACGCCTTCGCGACGGATGATCTTGCAGTTACGGCACAGCTTTTTCACCGATGCACGAACTTTCATTACCGACTCCTCGAACCTTAGGGGCGTATCAGCGCAGCAAACCGCTGCCACCGTAGCCTTTCAGGTTGGCTTTCTTCATCAGGGATTCGTACTGGTGCGAAACGAGGTGCGATTGTACTTGGGACATGAAGTCCATCACAACCACTACCACAATCAGCAACGAGGTCCCGCCAAGGTAGAACGGCACATTTGCTGCCACCACCAGGAACTGGGGCAGAAGGCAGACGGCCATCATGTATAGAGCACCGAACATGGTCAAACGGGTCAGAACGCCATCAATGTAGCGCGCCGACTGCTCACCAGGACGGATACCCGGAATAAAGGCACCGGACTTCTTCAGGTTTTCCGCTACGTCTTTCGGATTGAACATCAACGCTGTGTAGAAGAAGCAGAAGAAAATGATCCCTGCACTAAACAGCAAAATGTTCAACGGCTGACCAGGAGCGATCGACTGCGAGATGTCCTGCAGCCAGCCCATACCTTCGGACTGACCGAACCAGGCACCCAGCGAAGCCGGGAACAGCAAAATGCTGCTGGCGAAAATGGCCGGGATAACCCCTGCCATGTTCACCTTCAACGGCAAGTGGCTGGTCTGCGCAGCGAAGACCTTGCGGCCCTGCTGACGCTTGGCGTAGTGAACGGCGATACGACGCTGACCACGCTCAATGAACACCACGAAACCGATAATCGCTACTGCCAGCAAACCGATAGCGACCAGGGCGAAAATGTTGATATCGCCTGTGCGCGCAGACTCGAAAGACTGCCCGATTGCTCTCGGAAGACCGGCAACGATACCCGCGAAGATCAACATCGAGATACCGTTGCCCACACCGCGCTCGGTGATCTGCTCGCCCAGCCACATCATGAACATCGCGCCTGCCACAAACGTGGAAACTGCGACGACATGGAAGCCTAGACCGGCAGAAAACGCCACGCCCTGGTTGGCCAGGCCAATGGACATGCCAATGGCTTGGACCAGCGCCAGAATAACGGTGCCGTAGCGGGTGTACTGGCTGATCTTGCGACGGCCAGCTTCACCTTCCTTCTTCAACTGCTCCAGTTGCGGGCTGACCGCCGTCATCAGCTGCATGATGATCGATGCCGAAATGTACGGCATGATCCCCAGTGCAAAGATGCTCATGCGCTCAAGCGCACCACCGGAAAACATGTTGAACAAGCTAAGAATGGTCCCCTCATTCTGCCGAAACAGATCCGCCAAACGGTCCGGATTGATGCCTGGAACCGGGATATGCGCACCTATCCGATAGACGATGATCGCCATGAACAGAAAGCGCAGACGAGCCCAGAGTTCCGACATCCCGCCCTTACCGAGCGAAGAGAGAGCACCTTGCTTAGCCATTTATTCCTCGAATTTGCCGCCAGCTGCTTCGATAGCCGCACGCGCACCCTTGGTGGCTGCGATGCCCTTGATGGTGACTGCGCGAGTAACTTCGCCAGACAGCATGATTTTCACACGCTGAATGTGCTGGTTGATCACGTTGGCATCCTTCAGGGATTGCACGGAGATCACGTCGCCTTCCACTTTGGCCAGCTCGGACAGACGCACTTCTGCGCGGTCCATGGCTTTCAGCGAAACGAAGCCGAATTTCGGCAGACGACGGTGCAGCGGCTGTTGACCGCCTTCGAAGCCCGGAGCGATCGAACCACCCGAACGGGAGGTCTGACCTTTGTGGCCACGGCCGCCGGTCTTACCCAGACCGCTACCGATACCACGACCCGGACGATGTTTTTCGCGACGGGAACCCGGCGCTGGACTCAGATCATTGAGTTTCATCGATTAACCCTCGACGCGCAGCATGTAGTAAGCCTTGTTGATCATCCCGCGATTCTCGGGAGTATCCTGGACTTCTACAGTGTGACCGATGCGACGCAGACCCAGACCCTTAACGCACAGTTTGTGGTTAGGAATACGGCCCGAGACGCTCTTGATCAGCGTTACTTTAACGGTTGCCATGATCAGAAGATCTCCTCGACGCTCTTGCCGCGCTTGGCAGCAATGGATTCAGGAGATTGCATGGCTTTCAGACCCTTGAAGGTGGCGTAAACCACGTTCACTGGGTTGGTCGAACCGTAGCACTTGGCCAGAACGTTCTGAACACCAGCAACTTCCAGGACAGCACGCATTGCGCCGCCGGCGATGATACCGGTACCTTCCGAAGCAGGCTGCATGTAAACCTTCGAGGCGCCGTGGGCAGCCTTGGTGGCGTACTGCAGGGTAGTGCCCTTCAGGTCAACCTGGATCATATTGCGACGAGCAGCTTCCATGGCTTTCTGGATCGCGGCTGGTACTTCGCGCGACTTGCCACGGCCGAAGCCAACACGACCTTTACCATCACCTACCACGGTCAACGCGGTGAAGGTGAAGATACGGCCGCCTTTTACGGTCTTGGCAACGCGGTTAACTTGAACCAGCTTCTCGATGTAGCCTTCGTCGCGCTTTTGATCGTTATTTGCCATAACTTAGAACTCCAGCCCGCCTTCACGAGCAGCATCAGCCAGCGCTTTGACGCGGCCATGGTACTTGAAGCCGGAACGGTCAAAGGCAACTTGAGATACACCGGCGGCTTTCGCACGCTCAGCTACCAGCTTGCCAACCTTAGTGGCCGCGTCGATGTTGCCAGTGGCGCCATCACGCAGGTCTTTGTCCAAGGTCGAGGCGCTTGCCAGAACCTTGCTGCCGTCGGCCGAAATGACCTGGGCATAGATGTGCTGCGAGGAGCGGAACACGCACAGGCGCACGACTTCGAGTTCGTGCATCTTGAGGCGTGCTTTGCGAGCGCGACGCAGTCGAGTAACTTTTTTGTCGGTCATTTGCTAGGCCCTACTTCTTCTTGGCTTCTTTACGACGGACTACTTCGTCCGCGTAACGCACACCTTTACCTTTGTAAGGCTCTGGCGGACGGAAGTCGCGGATTTCAGCGGCCACCTGACCTACCAGCTGCTTGTCGATACCCTTGATCAGGATGTCGGTCTGGCTAGGTGTTTCAGCGGTGATACCGGCTGGCAGTTCGTAGTCCACTGGGTGCGAGAAGCCCAGGGCCAGGTTCAGGACGGTGCCCTTGGCCTGAGCCTTGTAACCAACACCGACCAGCTGGAGCTTACGCTCGAAGCCTTGGCTTACGCCTTGGACCATGTTGTTGACCAGAGCGCGGGTAGTACCGGCCATGGCGCGAGCTTGCTGGTCACCATTGCGAGCGACGAAACGCAGCTCACCAGACTCTTCGGTAACTTCAACAGACGAGTGAACGTTCAGTTCGAGAGTGCCTTTGGCACCCTTCACCGAAAGCTGCTGGCCGGCGAATTTGACTTCGACACCAGATGGCAGCTTAACGGGGTTCTTAGCGACGCGAGACATGTCTATCCCCCCTTAGAACACTGTGCAGAGAACTTCGCCGCCGACGCCGGCAGCGCGCGCAGCGCGATCAGTCATCACACCTTTGTTGGTGGAGACAATAGACACGCCCAGACCGCCACGTACTTTCGGCAGATCGGTGACGGCCTTGTACTGGCGCAGGCCTGGACGGCTGGAGCGCTTCAGTTCCTCGATGACCGGACGGCCTTCGAAGTACTTCAGTTCGATCGACAGGGAGGGCTTGGCTTCGCCACTGACTTGGTAGCCAGCGATGTAACCTTCATCCTTCAGAACTTTGGCAACCGCAACCTTCAGCGTAGAGGAAGGCATGCTCACGACGGACTTTTCAGCCATCTGGGCATTACGGATGCGAGTTAGCATGTCCGCTAACGGGTCCTGCATACTCATGGGCTAGATGCTCCTGATACAAGAATTATTAGCCTTGCGGCTATCACAACCACCCGAGCGGGTTGGGTAAAAAACCCAGGCTCAGGTGAGCCGGTCATTCTAGACACAAGGCAGAAACGAAACAAGCCCCATATAGGGGCTTGTTTGTTGGCGAGGTCACCGGCGGTCGGAAGATTGCTCCCCTTCCGCCGGGATCACACCTGCAGCGATTACCAGGAGGCCTTGACCAGACCTGGTACGTCACCACGCATTGCCGCTTGACGCAGCATGTTACGGCCCAGGCCGAACTTACGGTATACACCGTGAGGACGACCGGTCAGGCGGCAACGGTTGCGCAGACGCGCAGCGCTGGCATCACGTGGCTGCTTCTGCAGAGCGACAACGGCAGCGAAACGCTCTTCAGGAGAGGCGTTCAGGTTGACGATGGTCGCTTTCAGCTCAGCACGCTTCTTGGCGAACTTGGCTACCGTGAGCTGACGCTTCAGCTCGCGGTTTTTCATGCTCTTCTTGGCCATTTTCCTACTCCAATCAGTTGCGGAACGGGAATTTGAAAGCACGCAGCAGAGCGCGGCCTTCGTCATCCGAACGAGCAGTGGTGGTCAGGGTGATGTCCAAACCGCGCAGAGCATCGATCTTGTCGTAATCGATTTCCGGGAAGATGATCTGCTCTTTCACGCCCATGCTGTAGTTGCCACGGCCATCGAAGGACTTGGCATTCAGGCCGCGGAAGTCGCGAACCCGAGGCAGGGAGATCGCCAGCAGGCGGTCCAGGAATTCGTACATCTTGTCGCTACGCAGGGTCACCTTGACGCCGATCGGCCATCCTTCACGGACTTTGAAGCCCGCGATGGATTTACGAGCGAAAGTCACGACCGGCTTTTGACCGGTGATCTTTTCCAGGTCGGCAACAGCGTGCTCGATGACTTTTTTGTCGCCGATCGCTTCGCCCAGACCCATGTTCAGGGTGATTTTGGTAACGCGCGGAACTTCCATCACGTTCGACAGCTTAAGTTCTTCCTTAAGCTTGGGAGCGATTTCGTTCCGGTAAATCTCTTTCAGTCGTGCCATGGTCTTCTACCTAGCAGTGTTCAAGCATCAACCGCTTTTTGGGTCGACTTGAAGACACGAATTTTCTTACCGTCTTCTACTTTGAAACCAACGCGGTCAGCCTTGTTGGTTTCGCCGTTGAAGATGGCAACGTTGGAAGCGTGCAGAGGCGCTTCTTTCTCGACGATACCGCCCTGAACGCCCGCCATCGGGTTAGGCTTGGTATGACGCTTGACCAGGTTCACACCACCGATAACCAGACGGTCATCAGCAAGAACCTTCAGCACCTTACCGCGCTTACCTTTGTCTTTGCCGGCGATCACGATGATCTCGTCGTCACGACGAATCTTTTGCATGTCGGATCTCCTTACAGCACTTCAGGGGCGAGCGAGACGATCTTCATGAACTTCTCAGTACGAAGTTCACGGGTCACTGGCCCGAAGATGCGAGTGCCGATCGGCTCTTGCTTGTTGTTCAGCAGAACAGCAGCGTTGCCGTCGAAACGAATGATGGAACCGTCAGCGCGACGTACACCGTGACGGGTACGGACGACAACAGCGGTCATCACCTGGCCTTTTTTGACCTTACCGCGCGGAATTGCTTCCTTGACGGTTACTTTGATGATGTCACCGATGCCAGCGTAACGACGGTGCGAACCGCCGAGTACCTTGATGCACATGACGCGACGAGCGCCGCTGTTATCGGCCACATCGAGCATGGATTGAGTCTGAATCATAAAATTTCTCCGACCCCTAGCCCTTAGACTTCAACAGCGCGTTCGAGGACTTCAACCAGTGCCCAGGACTTGGTCTTGGCCAGCGGACGGGTTTCGGTAATCGAAACTTTGTCGCCGATCTTGCACTGGTTGGTTTCGTCGTGCGCGTGCAGCTTAGTCGAACGCTTAACGTATTTACCGTAGATCGGGTGCTTTACGCGACGCTCGATCAGAACGGTGATGGTCTTGTCCATTTTGTCGCTGACGACACGGCCAGTCAGCGTACGGACGGTTTTTTCAGCTTCAGCCATGATCACTTACCTGCCTGCTGGTTGAGCACAGTTTTCACGCGAGCGATGTCACGCTTAACTTGCGAGAGCAGGTGCGACTGCCCCAACTGGCCAGTTGCTTTCTGCATGCGCAGATTGAACTGGTCGCGCAGCAAGCCGAGCAGTTGCTCGTTCAGCTGCTGTGCCGATTTTTCACGAAGTTCATTCGCTTTCATCACATCACCGTCCGCTTAACAAAGGAGGTGGCGAGAGGCAGCTTTGCAGCAGCCAGGGCGAAAGCTTCGCGCGCCAGCTCTTCAGAAACACCCTCGATCTCGTACAGGACTTTGCCTGGCTGGATCTGGGCAACCCAGTATTCCACGGAGCCCTTACCTTTACCCATACGAACCTCGAGAGGCTTCTTGGAGATCGGCTTGTCCGGGAACACACGGATCCAGATCTTGCCGCCACGTTTAACGTGACGGGTCAGAGCACGACGTGCCGACTCGATCTGGCGGGCGGTGAGGCGACCGCGAGCAACAGCTTTCAGGGCGAATTCGCCGAAGCTGACTTTGCTACCGCGCAGTGCCAGACCACGGTTGTGGCCAGTCATCTGCTTGCGGAATTTTGTACGCTTTGGTTGCAACATTTGGCGTACCCCTTACTTAGCAGCTTTTTTACGAGGCGCTGGTGCTTGTGGTTTCAGTTCTTCTTGGCGACCACCAATAACTTCGCCTTTGAAGATCCAAACCTTCACACCGATCACACCATAAGTGGTGTGAGCTTCGTAGGTGTTGTAGTCGATATCGGCACGCAGGGTGTGCAGAGGCACACGACCTTCGCGATACCACTCGGTACGAGCAATCTCGGCGCCGCCGAGACGACCGCTCACCTGGATCTTGATGCCCTTGGCACCAATACGCATGGCGTTCTGTACGGCGCGCTTCATGGCGCGACGGAACATTACGCGGCGTTCCAGCTGCTGAGCTACGCTCTGCGCAACCAGCATAGCGTCGAGCTCCGGCTTGCGGATCTCTTCGATGTTGATGTGCACAGGCACACCCATCTGCTTGGTCAGGTCCTGACGCAGCTTCTCGACATCCTCACCTTTCTTACCGATAACGATACCGGGACGAGCAGTGTGGATGGTGATGCGTGCAGTTTGAGCCGGACGATGAATATCGATACGGCTTACGGACGCGCTTTTTAGTTTGTCTTGGAGGTACTCACGTGTTTTCAGATCCTTCAACAGGTAATCTGCGTAAGTAGCACCGTCTGCGTACCAGACGGAGGTGTGCTCCTTGACGATTCCCAGGCGAATGCCAGTGGGATGTACTTTCTGACCCATCTGATCGACTCCGTTACTTGTCCGCAACCTTGACAGTGATATGGCAAGACCGCTTGACGATGCGATCAGCACGGCCTTTGGCACGTGGCATGATGCGCTTCAGCGAACGCCCTTCGTTGACGAAAACGGTGGAGACCTTCAGGTCATCAACGTCTGCGCCTTCGTTGTGTTCGGCGTTGGCAACGGCCGACTCGAGGACTTTCTTCATGATTTCAGCGGCTTTTTTGCTGCTGAAGGCCAACAGGTTGAGCGCTTCGCCCACCTTCTTCCCGCGGATCTGGTCGGCGACCAAGCGGGCTTTCTGGGCGGAGATGCGAGCGCCCGACAACTTAGCGGCTACTTCCATTTCCTTACCCCTTAACGCTTGGCTTTCTTGTCAGCCACGTGCCCGCGATAGGTGCGGGTACCGGCGAACTCGCCCAGTTTGTGGCCGACCATGTCTTCGTTCACGAGAACTGGGACATGCTGGCGACCGTTATGAACCGCGATGGTCAGACCGACCATTTGTGGCAGGATCATCGAGCGACGCGACCAGGTTTTAACTGGCTTGCGATCGTTCTTCTCCACCGCCACTTCGACCTTCTTCAACAGGTGAAGATCGATAAAAGGACCTTTTTTCAGAGAACGTGGCACTGTCGTATCCCTCTAGTTACTTGCGACGACGGACGATCATGTTGTCGGTACGCTTATTACCACGGGTTTTAGCACCCTTGGTTGGGAAGCCCCATGGCGATACCGGATGACGACCACCAGAGGTACGACCTTCACCACCACCATGTGGGTGGTCAACCGGGTTCATGGCAACACCACGAACGGTTGGGCGAACGCCGCGCCAGCGTTTGGCACCTGCTTTACCCAGCGAACGCAGGCTGTGCTCGGAGTTCGAGACTTCGCCCAGGGTCGCACGGCACTCAGCCAGTACTTTACGCATCTCACCGGAACGCAGACGCAGAGTCACGTAGACGCCGTCACGAGCGATCAGCTGAGCCGAAGCACCAGCGGAACGAGCGATCTGAGCACCTTTACCCGGCTTCAGTTCGACGCCGTGAATGGTGCTACCTACTGGGATGTTGCGCAGCTGCAGGGAGTTACCGGCCTTGATTGGGGCCAGGGCACCTGCGATCAGCTGGTCGCCAGCGCTCACGCCTTTAGGGGCGATGATGTAGCGACGCTCACCGTCTGCGTAGCACAGCAGGGCGATGTGAGCAGTACGGTTTGGATCGTATTCGATACGCTCGACAGTGGCTGGGATGCCATCTTTGTCGTTGCGACGGAAGTCGACCAGACGGTAATGCTGCTTGTGACCACCACCAACGTGACGAGTGGTAATGCGGCCATTGTTGTTACGACCACCAGACTTCGACTTCTTCTCGAGCAGCGGTGCGTGAGGAGCGCCTTTATGGAGCTCCTTGTTGACCACCTTGACCACGAAACGGCGGCCAGGGGAAGTCGGTTTGCATTTAACGATTGCCATGATGCACCCCTTCCTTACTCAGCACTGCTGCTGAAATCGAGATCTTGGCCTGGCTGAAGGGAGACAATTGCCTTCTTCCAGTCATTACGCTTGCCCAGACCACGTGCGGTACGCTTGGTTTTACCCAGAACGTTAACGGTCGACACGTTTTCAACTTTTACGTTGAACAGGCCTTCGACAGCTTTCTTGATTTCCAGCTTGGTTGCGTCGGTAGCAACCTTGAATACGAACTGGCCTTTCTTCTCAGCCAGAACGGTAGCCTTCTCGGAAACGTGCGGGCCAAGGAGGACTTTGAATACGCGTTCCTGGTTCATCCCAGCAGCTCCTCGAATTTCTTCACGGCCGAGACAGTGATCAACACTTTCTCGTATGCGATCAGACTGACCGGGTCGGAACCTTGAACGTCACGTACATCGACGTGCGGCAGGTTGCGAGCAGCCAGGTACAGGTTCTGATCAACAGCGTCCGAAACGATCAGAACGTCGCTCAGACCCATGCCGTTCAGCTTGTTCAGCAGATCTTTGGTTTTCGGTGCTTCAACAGCGAAGTCCTGAACCACGACCAGACGGTCGCTACGCACCAGCTCAGCGAGGATGGAGCGCAGTGCTGCGCGATACATCTTCTTGTTGAGCTTTTGCGAGTGATCTTGAGGGCGAGCTGCGAAGGTAACACCACCGCCACGCCAGATCGGACCACGAGTGGTACCAGCACGAGCACGGCCAGTACCCTTCTGACGCCATGGGCGCTTACCGCCACCAGCCACGTCGGAACGGGTCTTTTGCTGCTTGGTGCCCTGACGGCCGCCGGCCATGTAGGCCACGACTGCTTGGTGAACCAGCGTCTCGTTGAATTCGCCACCGAAAGTCAGTTCGGAAACTTCGATCGCCTGAGCGTCATTTACATTAAGTTGCATGTCAGTTTCCCCTTAACCGCGAGCCTTGACAGCCGGACGTACAACCACGTCGCCGCCAGTAGCGCCAGGAACGGCACCCTTGATCAGCAGCAGGTTGCGTTCAGCGTCTACGCGTACTACTTCCAGGGACTGAACAGTCACGCGCTCGGCGCCCATGTGGCCGGACATTTTCTTGCCCTTGAACACACGACCAGGAGTCTGGCACTGGCCGATGGAGCCTGGGACACGGTGCGACACGGAGTTACCGTGGGTGTTGTCCTGACCACGGAAGTTCCAGCGCTTGATGGTACCGGCGAAGCCTTTACCTTTGGACTGACCAGTAACGTCTACCAGCTGGCCTGCAGTGAAGAGTTCAGCTTTGATCGAGTCGCCAGCCTGGAACTCGCCTTCTTCAAGGCGGAACTCCCAGACACCGCGACCAGCGGCAACGTTCGCTTTAGCGAAGTGACCTGCTTGAGCAGCAGTCACACGCGAAGCACGACGCTCGCCGACAGTGACTTGCACTGCACGGTAGCCATCGGTTTCTTCAGTCTTGAACTGGGTGACGCGATTCGGCTCGATCTCAATGACCGTGACCGGAATGGAGACACCTTCTTCGGTGAAAACGCGGGTCATACCGCATTTACGACCGACTACACCAATAGTCATGTTGTAACCTCATGAGTGTACGGGGCTTTCACCCGCTATGGCCGCCCATTTCAGAGCGTTACACGGACAAGACCGAAGTCTTAGCCGAGGCTGATCTGCACTTCCACACCTGCCGCGAGATCAAGCTTCATCAGCGCATCAACGGTTTTATCCGTTGGCTGGACGATGTCCAGAACGCGCTTATGAGTGCGAATCTCGTACTGGTCACGCGCGTCTTTGTTGACGTGCGGGGAGACCAGAACGGTGAAACGCTCTTTGCGGGTAGGCAGTGGAATTGGACCACGCACTTGTGCACCAGTACGTTTCGCGGTTTCCACGATTTCCTGGGTGGATTGGTCGATCAGGCGATGGTCGAAAGCCTTCAACCTGATACGGATTTGCTGATTTTGCATTGGATTTCAGACTCCAGGCTGTTCCCAACGGACGCACTACGCCCGCTAAAAGGAGGCGTGATTCTATAGACGGCTCAATTTAGTGTCAACCCAATAAAAAAAACCCCCGCTGAGCGGGGGTTTTTTCAATCGATCGAGTGATTACTCGATGATTTTGGCTACGACGCCGGCGCCGACGGTACGACCGCCTTCACGGATAGCGAAGCGCAGACCGTCTTCCATTGCGATGGTCTTGATCAGCGTGACAGTCATCTGAATGTTGTCACCTGGCATTACCATTTCAACGCCTTCCGGCAGTTCGCAGTTACCGGTCACGTCAGTGGTACGGAAGTAGAACTGAGGACGGTAGCCTTTGAAGAACGGAGTGTGACGGCCGCCTTCTTCCTTCGACAGGACGTAGACTTCTGCGGTGAACTTGGTGTGCGGCTTGACCGAACCTGGCTTGACCAGAACCTGGCCACGCTCAACGTCGTCACGCTTGGTACCACGCAGCAGAACGCCGCAGTTCTCGCCAGCACGACCTTCGTCCAGCAGCTTGCGGAACATCTCAACACCGGTGCAGGTGGTGGTGGTGGTGTCACGCAGACCAACGATTTCCAGCGGATCCTGAACGCGGACGATACCACGCTCGATACGACCGGTAACAACGGTACCACGACCCGAGATCGAGAATACGTCTTCGATTGGCATCAGGAACGGCTTGTCGATAGCACGCTCTGGCTCTGGGATGTAGCTGTCCAGAGTTTCAACCAGCTTCTTGACGGCAGTGGTGCCCATCTCGTTGTCGTCTTTGCCTTCCAGCGCCATACGAGCCGAACCGATGATGATCGGAGTGTCGTCGCCTGGGAAGTCATAGGTGGACAGCAGGTCGCGAACTTCCATCTCGACCAGTTCCAGCAGCTCAGCGTCGTCTACCAGGTCAGCCTTGTTCAGGAAGACCACGATGTACGGAACGCCAACCTGACGGGACAGCAGGATGTGCTCACGGGTTTGTGGCATCGGGCCATCAGCGGCCGAGCAAACCAGGATCGCGCCGTCCATCTGGGCAGCACCGGTGATCATGTTCTTCACGTAGTCAGCGTGACCTGGGCAGTCGACGTGAGCGTAGTGACGAATGTTCGAGTTGTACTCGACGTGAGCGGTGTTGATGGTGATACCGCGCGCTTTTTCTTCCGGAGCCGAGTCGATCTTGTCGAACTCAACGACTGCCGAACCGAAAACTTCGGAGCAGACGCGAGTCAGAGCTGCGGTCAGAGTGGTCTTACCGTGGTCAACGTGGCCGATAGTGCCGACGTTAACGTGGGGAAGGGAACGATCAAATTTTTCTTTAGCCACGACAGTGAACCTCTTGCCTAAAGGGGATTAGCCTTGTTTTTTAACGAGTGCTTCGACGATGTTCGACGGAGCTTCGGCGTATTTGGAGAATTCCATGGAGTAGCTTGCGCGACCCTGAGACATGGAACGAACGTCGGTCGCATAACCGAACATCTCTCCGAGCGGTACCTCAGCAGTGATTACCTTGCCGGACACCGAGTCTTCATTACCCTGGATCATCCCGCGACGACGGCTCAGGTCACCCATCACGTCACCCAGGTAGTCTTCCGGAGTTACAACTTCGACCTTCATGATCGGCTCAAGCACCACGCCACCACCCTTCTGGGCCAGTTGCTTGGTCGCCATCGAAGCGGCGATCTTGAACGCCATTTCGTTGGAGTCGACGTCGTGGTACGAACCGTCGAATACCGTAGCCTTCAGGCCGAGCAGCGGATAGCCGGCAACAACGCCGTTTTTCATCTGCTCTTCGATACCCTTCTGGATCGGGGCGATGAATTCCTTAGGAATCACACCACCAACGACTTCGTTGGTGAACACCAGACCTTCGGTGATGTTGCCCTTCTCGTCGACGTCCGGCTCCGAGAAACGGATCCAGCAGTGACCGAACTGACCACGACCGCCCGACTGACGAACGAACTTGCCTTCGATCTCGACGTTGGACTTGGTGATCTTCTCGCGGTACGAAACCTGAGGCTTACCGATGTTGGCTTCGACGTTGAACTCGCGCTTCATGCGGTCAACGAGGATATCCAGGTGCAACTCACCCATGCCCGAGATGATGGTCTGACCAGTCTCTTCGTCGGTCTTGACGCGGAACGACGGGTCTTCCTGGGCCAGCTTGCCCAGAGCGATACCCATCTTCTCCTGGTCAGCCTTGGTTTTCGGCTCTACGGAGAGCGAAATAACCGGCTCAGGGAAGTCCATACGCTCAAGGATGATTGGCTTGTCGGCGTTGCACAGGGTTTCGCCTGTGGTCACGTCCTTCATGCCGATCAGGGCCGCGATGTCGCCAGCGCGCACTTCCTTGATCTCTTCACGCTGGTTGGCGTGCATCTGCACCATACGACCAACGCGCTCTTTCTTGCCCTTGACCGAGTTGATGACGGAGTCACCGGAGGTCAGAACACCCGAGTAGACGCGAACGAAGGTCAGAGTACCCACGAACGGGTCAGTCGCGATCTTGAACGCCAGAGCCGAGAACGGCTCGTCGTCGTCAGCGTGACGCTCGTCTTTACGAACAGCCGGATCGTCTTTGTCCAGATCCTTGTCGTCCGGGTTGATACCCTGGATTGCAGGAATCTCGGTCGGAGCAGGCAGGTAGTCGATGACGGCGTCGAGAACCAGGGGAACGCCCTTGTTCTTGAACGACGAACCACAGACGGCCGGTACGATTTCGCTGGCCAGGGTGCGCGCGCGCAGACCGGCTTTGATCTCGTCGACGGTCAGCTCTTCGCCTTCCAGGTACTTGTTCATCAGCTCTTCGCTGGCCTCGGCAGCCGCCTCAACCATGTTGGAGCGCCACTCTTCAGCCAGCTCCAGCATATCGGCAGGAATTTCTTCCTCGCGATAGGTGGTGCCTTTGTCGTCGTCGTTCCAGTAGATAGCCTTCATCTTGATCAGGTCGACCTGACCCTGGAAGTTATCTTCCGAACCGATGGCCAGCTGAACAGGAACCGGGGTGTGACCCAGACGGTTCTTGATCTGACCTACGACGCGCAGGAAGTTTGCACCGGCACGGTCCATCTTGTTCACGTAAACAACACGTGGAACGCCGTACTTGTTGGCCTGACGCCATACGGTTTCGGACTGAGGCTCAACGCCGGAGGTACCGCAGAACACAACGACCGCGCCGTCGAGTACACGCAGCGAACGCTCTACTTCAATGGTGAAGTCGACGTGGCCAGGGGTATCGATGACGTTTACGCGGTAGTTGTCATACTGACCAACAGAACCTTTCCAGAAGGTGGTAACGGCAGCGGAGGTAATGGTGATACCCCGCTCCTGCTCCTGCACCATCCAGTCGGTGGTCGCGGCGCCGTCGTGCACCTCGCCCATCTTGTGGCTCAGGCCTGTATAGAACAGGATCCGCTCGGTAGTGGTGGTCTTGCCCGCGTCAACGTGGGCACAGATACCAATGTTACGGTAGCGGTTAATTGCTGTAGTACGAGCCATAAAGCCCTCGCAAAATGATTGATGCTTGAATTAGAAGCGGTAGTGCGAGAACGCTTTGTTGGCTTCGGCCATACGGTGAACGTCTTCACGCTTCTTGACTGCAGCACCTTTGCCTTCAGCAGCATCCAGCAGCTCGCCAGCCAGGCGCAGAGCCATCGACTTCTCGCCGCGCTTGCGGGCGTAGTCTACGAGCCAGCGCATTGCCAGAGCATTACGACGGGATGGACGAACTTCAACCGGGACCTGGTAAGTGGCACCGCCGACACGACGGGACTTTACTTCGACCAGCGGAGCGATGGCGTCGAGAGCTTTCTCGAAGATTTCCAGGGGGTCGCTGTTCTTGCGCTCTTTGACCTTGTCCAGTGCACCGTAAACGATGCGCTCGGCCACGGCCTTTTTGCCGCTTTCCATCACGTGGTTCATGAACTTGGCGAGGATTTGGGATCCGTATTTAGGATCGTCCAGAATCTCACGTTTTGCTGCTACACGACGTCTTGGCATGATAAGCCCTCAAACGGTCTTCAGGTTAGCCCGGGACGTGGGTCTGCGACCCCTGCCCGACCTTACTCTTATCGACTCAAAAAAATGGATGTGTGCAAACGGCCGATTACTTCGGACGCTTGGTACCGTACTTCGAACGACCCTGGTTACGGCCTTTAACGCCCGAAGTATCCAGAGAGCCGCGAACGGTGTGGTAACGAACACCTGGCAAGTCTTTTACACGGCCGCCACGGATCAGGACGACGCTGTGCTCTTGCAGGTTGTGGCCTTCACCGCCGATGTACGAGGAAACCTCGAAACCGTTGGTCAGGCGAACACGGCAAACCTTACGCAGTGCCGAGTTAGGTTTTTTCGGCGTGGTGGTGTACACGCGGGTGCACACGCCACGACGTTGCGGGCAGTTCTGCAGCGCAGGAACGTCGGACTTCTCGACCGAACGCTTACGCGGCTGACGTACCAGCTGGTTGATAGTTGCCATCTACTAGCTCCACTGATTGTCTTGCGACTCTATTGTCTTGCAAGAAAGCCAAAAATTGGCGAGACGGAGCCTCACCAAATTTAAGGGTACAAAAGTCTACGGAGGATCTTGCACCCAGTCAAGACGAGGCCCCGGCCATCCCCGCCCGGTCATCGGCAACAATTTATGTCGCCGACGGCCGTTCGGGGCTTGCCGGGGCCCTGCCCTGTACTTAGTTACCGCTGGAATTCAGCGCTTCGGTCAGTGCGGCTTCAACCTCACTGGCGCTCACACGCAGCGGTTTGTCGGCTTCACGGCGACGCTTGCGCTCGCTGTGGTAGGCCAGACCGGTACCGGCCGGGATCAGACGACCCACGACCACGTTCTCTTTCAGGCCGCGCAGGTAATCGCGCTTGCCGGTGACGGCCGCTTCGGTCAGTACGCGGGTGGTTTCCTGGAAGGAAGCCGCGGAGATGAACGATTCGGTCGACAGCGACGCCTTAGTGATACCCAGCAGCACGCGCGAGAACTTCGAGATGAACTTGTCTTCGCTGGCCAGACGCTCGTTCTCGACCAGTACGTGAGTCAGTTCCATCTGGTCGCCCTTGATGAAGCTGGAATCACCCGACTCGGCAATCTCGACCTTACGCAGCATCTGACGCAGGATGGTCTCGATGTGCTTGTCGTTGATCTTAACGCCTTGCAGACGGTAAACGTCCTGAATCTCGTTGACGATGTACTTCGCCAGCGCGCTCACACCCAGCAGACGCAGGATGTCGTGCGGATCGCTCGGGCCGTCGGAGATAACTTCGCCGCGGTTTACCTGTTCGCCTTCGAAGACGTTCAGGTGGCGCCACTTCGGAATCAGCTCTTCGTACGGATCGCTACCGTCGGTCGGAGTAATGACCAGACGACGCTTGCCCTTGGTCTCTTTACCGAACGCGATGGTGCCGCTGACTTCAGCCAGAATCGAGGCTTCTTTCGGACGGCGCGCTTCAAACAAGTCGGCAACGCGCGGCAGACCACCGGTGATGTCACGGGTTTTCGACGTTTCTTGCGGGATACGCGCGATAACGTCACCCACACCGATCTGAGCACCGTCAGCCACGCCGACGAGGGCGTTGGCCGGCAGGAAGTACTGAGCCGGTACGTCGGTACCTGGCAGGTACAGGTCCTTGCCGTTGGCATCGACCATCTTGATTGCCGGACGGATTTCCTTGCCTGCGGCAGGGCGATCCTTGACGTCCAGAACTTCGATGTTGGTCAAACCCGTCAATTCGTCGGTCTGACGCTTGATGGTGATGTTTTCTTCCATGCCCACGAAGGTCACGGTACCTTTCAGCTCGGTAACGATCGGGTGGGTGTGCGGGTCCCACTTGGCGACGATGGCGCCAGCTTCGACCTTGTCACCTTCCTTGACCGAAATCACCGCACCGTAAGGCAGCTTGTAACGCTCGCGCTCACGACCGAATTCGTCGGCAATGGCCAGCTCGCCGGAACGCGATACGGCAACCAGGTTGCCATCGGCGCGCACGACATGCTTCAGGTTGTGCAGACGCACCATACCGCCGTTCTTCACCTGGACGCTGTCGGCAGCCGAGGTCCGGCTTGCAGCACCACCGATGTGGAACGTACGCATGGTCAGCTGGGTACCCGGCTCACCGATCGACTGTGCAGCGATAACGCCGACAGCTTCACCGATGTTGACCTGGTGACCGCGAGCCAGGTCACGACCGTAGCACTTGGCGCAGATGCCGTAGCGAGTTTCGCAGTTGATCGGCGAACGCACGATAACTTCGTCGATGCTGTTCAGCTCGATGAACTCGACCCATTGCTCGTCGACCAAGGTACCGGCCGGAACGATGACGTCCTCGGTACCTGGCTTGAACACGTCACGGGCAATGACACGGCCCAATACGCGCTCACCCAGCGGCTCGACAACGTCACCGCCTTCGATGTGCGGCGTCATCAGCAAGCCGTGGTCGGTGCCACAGTCGATCTCGGTCACGACCAGATCCTGCGCAACGTCTACCAGACGACGAGTCAGGTAACCGGAGTTCGCAGTCTTCAGTGCGGTATCCGCCAGACCCTTACGAGCACCGTGAGTCGAGATGAAGTACTGCAGTACGCTCAGACCTTCACGGAAGTTCGCGGTGATCGGCGTCTCGATGATCGAGCCGTCCGGCTTGGCCATCAGACCACGCATACCTGCCAGCTGACGGATCTGTGCAGCGGAACCCCGCGCACCGGAGTCAGCCATCATGTACATCGAGTTGAAGGACTCTTGCTCGACTTCGTTGCCTTCGCGGTCGATGACTTTCTCTTTCGAGAGGTTGGCCATCATCGCCTTGGACACTTCGTCGTTCGCCTTGGACCACAAGTCGATGACCTTGTTGTACTTCTCGCCCTGGGTAACCAGGCCGGAGGCGTACTGACTCTCGATTTCCTTCACTTCGTCGGTAGCGGTACCGATGATGCGGGCTTTTTCGTCCGGGATAACGAAGTCGTTAACACCGATCGAAACGCCGGAAATGGTCGAGTAGGCAAAACCGGTGTACATCAGCTGGTCAGCGAAGATAACGGTCTCTTTCAGACCAACCACGCGGTAGCACTGGTTGATCAGCTTGGAGATCGCCTTCTTCTTCATCGGCTGGTTGACCACGTCGTACGGCAGACCTGCCGGCACAACCTGGAACAGCAGCGCACGGCCGACAGTGGTGTCGACGATGCGGGTGTTCTTGGTGACGCTACCATCGCGGTCGTTCACGGTCTCGTTGATACGGACCTTGATTTTCGCGTGCAGGGCGGCTTCGCCGGCGCGGAATACGCGGTCGACTTCCTGCAGGTCGGCGAATACGCGACCTTCGCCCTTGGCGTTGATGGCTTCACGGGTCATGTAGTACAGACCCAGTACAACGTCCTGCGACGGAACGATGATTGGCTCACCGTTGGCTGGCGACAGAATGTTGTTGGTCGACATCATCAGCGCGCGCGCTTCGAGCTGGGCTTCCAGCGTCAGCGGCACGTGAACGGCCATCTGGTCACCGTCGAAGTCGGCGTTGTACGCCGCACAGACCAACGGGTGCAGCTGGATCGCCTTACCTTCGATGAGCACAGGCTCGAACGCCTGGATACCCAGACGGTGAAGGGTCGGTGCACGGTTGAGCAGCACGGGGTGTTCGCGGATGACCTCGGCGAGCACGTCCCATACCTCTGGCAGCTCGCGCTCGACCATCTTCTTGGCAGCCTTGATGGTGGTCGCCAGACCACGCATTTCCAGCTTGCCGAAAATGAACGGCTTGAACAGCTCGAGGGCCATCTTCTTCGGCAGACCGCACTGGTGCAGACGCAGGGTCGGGCCTACGGTAATTACCGAACGGCCGGAGTAGTCCACACGCTTACCGAGCAAGTTCTGACGGAAACGACCTTGCTTACCTTTGATCATGTCAGCCAGGGACTTCAGCGGACGCTTGTTCGAGCCAGTGATGGCGCGACCGCGACGGCCGTTGTCCAGCAGGGCGTCGACCGCTTCCTGCAGCATGCGCTTTTCGTTGCGCACGATGATGTCCGGCGCCGACAGATCGAGCAGGCGCTTCAGACGGTTGTTACGGTTGATCACCCGACGATACAGGTCGTTCAGGTCGGAGGTCGCAAAGCGGCCACCATCCAGCGGAACCAGCGGACGCAGGTCCGGCGGCAGTACTGGCAGGACGGTCAGGACCATCCACTCAGGCAGGTTGCCCGAGCCCTGGAAAGCTTCCATCAGCTTCAGGCGCTTGGACAGCTTCTTGATCTTGGTTTCCGAGTTGGTCTGCGGAATCTCTTCGCGCAGGCGGCCAATCTCGTGCTCCAGGTCGATAGCGTGCAGCAGCTCGCGGACAGCCTCGGCACCCATGCGGGCGTCGAAGTCGTCACCGAACTCTTCCAGCGCTTCGAAGTACTGCTCGTCGTTCAGCAGCTGACCCTTTTCAAGGGTGGTCATGCCTGGGTCGATAACGACGTAGCTCTCGAAGTAGAGAACGCGCTCGATATCACGCAGGGTCATGTCCATCAGCAAGCCGATACGGGACGGCAGCGACTTCAGGAACCAGATGTGGGCAACCGGCGAGGCCAGTTCGATGTGCGCCATGCGCTCACGACGAACCTTGGCCAGGGCAACTTCAACGCCGCACTTCTCGCAGATCACACCGCGGTGCTTGAGGCGCTTGTACTTGCCGCACAGGCACTCGTAGTCCTTGACTGGGCCAAAGATCTTGGCGCAGAACAGGCCGTCACGCTCAGGTTTGAACGTACGGTAGTTGATGGTTTCCGGCTTCTTAACTTCACCGAACGACCACGAACGGATCATTTCAGGCGACGCCAGACCGATGCGGATGGCGTCGAACTCTTCGACTTGACCCTGGTTTTTCAGCAAATTCAGTAGGTCTTTCAAGGCCTTTCCTCCTGGCGGAGCAGGAAGCGGGCTGTGCCAGCCCCGCTCCCCTTCGCGTCACGTGTTATTCGGTTTCCAGATCGATATCGATACCGAGCGAACGGATCTCTTTGATCAACACGTTGAAGGACTCGGGCATGCCCGGCTCCATACGGTGATCGCCATCCACGATGTTCTTGTACATCTTGGTACGGCCGTTCACGTCGTCCGACTTCACTGTGAGCATTTCTTGCAGGGTGTATGCCGCGCCGTATGCTTCCAGCGCCCACACTTCCATCTCCCCGAAACGCTGACCACCGAACTGCGCCTTACCACCCAGCGGCTGCTGAGTAACCAGGCTATAGGAACCAGTGGAACGCGCGTGCATCTTGTCGTCCACCAAGTGGTTCAGCTTGAGCATGTACATGTAACCAACGGTCACAGGACGCTCGAATTTGTTGCCGGTACGGCCGTCGAACAGCACCATCTGGCCGCTTTCTGGCATGTCTGCCAGTTTCAGCATGGCCTTGATCTCGCTTTCCTTGGCACCGTCGAATACCGGGGTAGCCATAGGCACGCCCTTCTTCAAGTTGTGCGCCAGGGCGAGGATCTCTTCGTCGGTGAACTCTTCCAGGCTTTCCTGACGACCGCCGATCTCGTTGTAGATCTCGGTAAGGAACACGCGCAGCTCAGCAGCTTTGCGTTGCTCTTCGATCATCCGGTCGATCTTCTCGCCCAGGCCTTTGGCCGCGAGGCCCAGGTGGGTTTCAAGGATCTGACCGACGTTCATACGCGAAGGTACGCCCAGCGGGTTCAGTACGACGTCGACCGGAGTACCGTTGGCGTCGTGCGGCATGTCTTCGACCGGCATGATCACCGAGACCACACCTTTGTTACCGTGACGACCAGCCATCTTGTCGCCCGGCTGGATGCGGCGGCGGATAGCCAGGTAGACCTTGACGATCTTCAGTACGCCCGGTGCCAGGTCATCGCCTTGCTGCAGCTTGCGCTTCTTGTCTTCGAACTTGTCATCCAGCAGACGACGGCGATCGACGATGTAAGCCTGGGCTTTTTCCAGCTGCTCGTTCAGAGCATCTTCGGCCATGCGCAGTTTGAACCACTGGCCGTGCTCCAGACCGTCCAGTACTTCGTCAGCGATCACGGTGCCTTTCTTCAGGCCCGCACCACCGTCGACCACTTGGCCGTTCAGGGCGGAACGCAGACGCTCGAAGGTTGCACCTTCGACGATGCGGAACTCTTCGTTGAGGTCCTTGCGGATCTCGTCCAGCTGCATCTTCTCGATGGCCAGGGCGCGGCTGTCGCGCTCAACGCCGTCACGGGTGAAGACCTGAACGTCGATGACAGTACCTTTGGTGCCGGTTGGCACACGCAGGGAGGTGTCTTTGACGTCGCTTGCCTTCTCACCGAAGATTGCGCGCAGCAGCTTCTCTTCCGGAGTCAGCTGGGTCTCGCCTTTCGGAGTGACCTTGCCGACCAGGATGTCGCCAGCGCCGACTTCGGCACCCACGTAGACGATACCGGCTTCGTCCAGCTTGTTCAGCGCAGCTTCACCCACGTTCGGGATGTCTGCGGTGATTTCCTCTGGGCCAAGCTTGGTGTCACGCGCCACACAGGTCAGTTCCTGGATGTGGATCGTGGTGAAGCGGTCTTCCTGAACCACACGCTCGGACAGGCAGATGGAGTCTTCGAAGTTGAAGCCGTTCCACGCCATGAACGCGATGCGCATGTTCTGACCCAGTGCCAGTTCACCCATATCGGTGGATGGACCGTCGGCCATGATGTCGTGACGCTTGACCACATCACCTTTGCTGACCAGCGGACGCTGGTTGATGCAGGTGTTCTGGTTCGAGCGGGTGTACTTGGTCAGGTTGTAGATATCTACACCTGCTTCACCGGTCTCGACTTCGTCATCGGCAACACGCACGACGATACGGCTGGCATCGACCGAGTCGATCACGCCGCCACGACGGGCTACGACGCAGACGCCGGAGTCACGGGCAACGTTGCGCTCCATGCCGGTACCTACCAGCGGCTTGTCAGCGCGCAGGGTCGGTACAGCCTGACGCTGCATGTTCGAACCCATCAGTGCACGGTTGGCGTCGTCGTGTTCGAGGAACGGAATCAGCGACGCTGCGACCGAGACAACCTGCTTCGGCGAAACGTCCATCAAGGTGACGTCTTCCGGCGCCTTGACGGTGAATTCGTTCAGGTGACGAACCGCTACCAGCTCATCGATCAGTTGCTTCTTCTCGTTCATCGCGGCCGAAGCCTGGGCGATGACGTGATCCGCTTCTTCAATGGCCGACAGGAACACGATGTCGTCGCTGACCACGCCTTCCTTCACCACGCGGTACGGGCTTTCCAGGAAGCCGTACTGGTTGGTGCGGGCATAGGCCGCCAGGGAGTTGATCAGACCGATGTTCGGACCTTCAGGGGTCTCGATCGGGCACACGCGGCCGTAGTGGGTCGGGTGTACGTCACGGACTTCGAAGCCAGCACGCTCACGGGTCAGACCGCCAGGGCCGAGTGCAGAAACACGGCGCTTGTGGGTGATCTCGGAGAGCGGGTTGTTCTGGCCCATGAACTGCGACAGCTGGCGGGAACCGAAGAACTCTTTCACCGCCGCCGCTACCGGCTTGGCGTTGATCAGGTCTTGCGGCATCAGGCCTTCGCTTTCAGCCATCGACAGACGTTCCTTGACCGCACGCTCGACGCGCACCAGGCCAACACGGAACTGGTTCTCGGCCATCTCGCCAACGCAACGAACGCGACGGTTACCCAGGTGGTCGATGTCGTCGACGATACCTTTGCCGTTACGGATGTCGACCAGGGTCTTGAGGACCTCGACGATGTCTTCCTTGCTCAGCACGCCCGAACCTTCGATCTCGGTACGACCGATACGACGGTTGAACTTCATGCGGCCTACGGCGGACAGGTCGTAACGCTCGGCGCTGAAGAACAGGTTGTTGAACAGGGTCTCGGCAGCATCCTTGGTTGGCGGCTCGCCTGGACGCATCATGCGATAGATTTCGACCAAGGCTTCCAGCTGGTTGCTGGTGGTGTCGATCTTCAGGGTGTCGGAGATGAACGGACCGCAATCGATGTCGTTGGTGTACAGGGTCTCGATACGGACAACCTGCGCCTTGGCGACCTTGATCAGCAGCTCGGTGGTCATCTCGGTGTTGCACTCGGCGAGGATCTCGCCGGTAGCCGGATGCACGATAGCCTTGGCAGTGGTGCGGCCCAGGACGTATTCCATAGGAACGTCGAGCTGCTTGACGCCGGCTTTCTCGAGCTGGTTGATGTGGCGCGCAGTGATACGGCGACCCTGCTCGACAATGACCTTGCCGGTTTCGTCATGGATGTCCATGACCGCGACTTCACCACGCAGACGCTGCGGTACCAGTTCCAGGCTCAGTTTTTCGCCGGAAACGTGGAACACGTTGGTGGTGTAGAAGGTGTTCAGAACCTCTTCGGTGCTGTAACCCAGCGCGCGCAGCAGTACCGATGCCGGCAGTTTGCGGCGACGGTCGATACGCACGAACACGCAGTCCTTCGGGTCGAACTCGAAGTCCAGCCAGGAACCACGGTAAGGAATGATGCGAGCGGAGTACAGCAGCTTGCCGGAGCTGTGCGTCTTGCCACGGTCGTGGTCAAAGAACACACCTGGCGAACGGTGCAGCTGGGAAACGATCACACGCTCGGTACCGTTGATTACGAAGGTACCGTTCTCAGTCATCAGGGGGATTTCACCCATGTAGACTTCTTGCTCTTTGATGTCCTTGATCGCTTTGTTCGACGATTCCTTGTCGAAGATGATCAGGCGCACCTTGACCCGCAGTGGGACCGCGAAGGTCACGCCACGCAGGACACATTCCTTCACATCGAAGGCGGGTTCGCCCAGGCGATAGCCTACGTACTCCAGGGCAGCATTGCCGGAGTAGCTGATGATCGGAAATACCGATTTGAAGGCCGCGTGCAGGCCGACGTCGCGGAACTGATCCTTGGATGCTCCCGCTTGCAGGAATTCGCGATACGAATCCAGCTGGATGGCCAGGAGGTAAGGCACATCCATGACGTCCGGCAACTTGCTAAAGTCCTTGCGGATACGTTTTTTCTCAGTGTATGAGTAAGCCATCAGCGTTCCCCAGCTTGGTCACCTGCTTGTTTGGCTTCTCCCGGCGGGAGCAGCCAGAAAATCGTGCAAACCCCTTGGTTTGCGCCACCCACATGGGTGTCTTGCAGCTCGCTATCGGGGCCGATCTGATCGGCCACCAATAACGGAAAAAGGCCGGTGGCATAAGCCACCAGCCATCAGCCTTGTGCTCAACGCTCAGGCTGGCATCGCAAAGTCGAAATTACTTCAGCTCGACTTTAGCGCCTGCTTCTTCCAGCTTCTTCTTAGCGTCTTCAGCGGCTTCTTTCGAAACGCCTTCAGCTACGACCTGAGGAGCGCCGTCGACTTTCTCTTTGGCTTCTTTCAGGCCCAGACCGGTCAGTTCACGAACGGCCTTGATCACGTTTACTTTCTTCTCACCGGCTTCAAGCAGAACAACGTTGAATTCGGTTTGCTCTTCAACAACGGCAGCAGCAGCAGCTGGGCCAGCAGCGGCAACAGCAGCGGTAACGCCGAAGGTTTCTTCCATAGCTTTGATCAGCTCAACAACTTCCAGAACGGTTTTCTGGCCGATTGCTTCGATGATTTGCTCGTTAGTCAGGGACATGACTTAAATCCTGTATTGGGGTGACAGCCTTCGCAGCCATCAAATTAAACAAATGATTTTGAAAGAGGTTACGCCGCCTTAGGCAGCAGCAGCTTCTTTCTGGTCGCGAACGGCCGCCAGAGTACGAGCCAGCTTGCTGGTAGCGCCTTGAATCACGCTCATCAGACGTGCGATAGCTTCGTCACGGGTCGGCAAGGTAGCCAGTACATCGATCTGGTTGGCGGCAATGAACTTGCCGTCAAACGCAGCTGCCTTGATCTCGAACTTGTCCTGACCCTTGGCGAACTCTTTGAACAGACGAGCAGCAGCGCCCGGGTGTTCGTTGGAGAAAGCGATCAGGGTCGGGCCAGTGAAGGCGTCGTTGAGGACACTGAATTCAGTATCAGCAACAGCGCGCTTGAGCAGGGTGTTACGTACGACACGTACGTAAACGCCAGCTTCACGAGCCTCTTTACGGAGTCCGGTCATTGCGCCTACAGTCACACCACGGGCATCAGCCACGACAGCGGACAGAGCGACTTTGGCAGCCTCGTTGACTTCAGCGACGATGGCCTTCTTGTCTTCGAGTTTAATTGCCACGGGTTTACTCCTGGTTTCTACCGTTTCATCTGGCCGAAGCCGGATGTCGTTTTGGTGTCTGATTCGATAACGAATCGGGAGCACCATCTGCGTAGGCTGGTGGTTTAAGACTTGCGTCGCCTACGGTCTTGGATAGCCCCCGCCAGGCAGGGACCCCAATTTTTGCTGGCAGCACGACACGTCGTGCCGCCATGGTCTTACGCGTTCAGCGAACCTTGGTCGATGACCAGGCCTGGGCCCATGGTGGTGCTCAGGGTAACGCGCTTGACGTAAATACCTTTCGAAGAAGCTGGCTTGATACGCTTCAGATCAGCGATCAGGGCTTCAACGTTTTCCTTCAGCTTGACGGCTTCGAAGCCGACTTTGCCAACGGAGGTGTGAATGATACCGTTCTTGTCGGTACGGTAGCGAACCTGACCAGCCTTGGCGTTTTTGACAGCGCCGGCTACGTCTGGAGTCACGGTACCAACTTTCGGGTTAGGCATCAGGCCGCGAGGACCCAGAACCTGACCCAGTTGACCTACAACGCGCATAGCATCTGGCGATGCGATAACAACGTCATAGTTCAGGTCGCCGGCTTTCATTTCAGCAGCCAGATCGTCCATACCTACACGGTCAGCGCCGGCAGCCAGAGCGGCCTCAGCAGCTGGACCCTGGGTGAAGACGGCAACGCGTACGGTCTTGCCAGTGCCGTGTGGCAGCACAGTAGCGCTACGAACGACCTGGTCGGATTTACGCGGGTCAACGCCGAGGTTGACAGCAACGTCGAAGGATTCGCTGAACTTCACGGTGGACAGTTCGGCCAGCAGCACGGCTGCTTCTTCGAAGTTGTAGACTTTGCCAGCTTCGATTTTCGAAGCAATAGCCTTTTGGCGCTTGGTCAGCTTAGCCATTACACACCCTCCACGTTCAGGCCCATGCTGCGGGCAGAGCCAGCGATGGTGCGCACAGCAGCGTCCAGGTCAGCAGAGGTCAGATCAGCCTGTTTAGTCTTGGCGATCTCTTCGAGCTGAGCACGGGTCACGGTACCGACTTTGACGGTGTTCGGACGAGCCGAACCACTGGTCAGGCCAGCAGCTTTCTTCAGCAGAACCGAGGCAGGGGTGCTCTTGGTCTCGAAAGTGAAGCTACGGTCGCTGTAGACAGTGATGATCACAGGAGTCGGCAGGCCGGCTTCTTGACCCTGAGTACGGGCGTTGAAGGCCTTGCAGAATTCCATGATGTTCACACCGTGTTGGCCCAGTGCTGGACCAACGGGTGGGCTTGGGTTGGCCTGGCCGGCCTTAACTTGCAGCTTGATGTAAGCCTGAATCTTCTTAGCCATGAGCTACTCCAAAATCGGGTACGAACGCCAGAAGGCTCCCCGGATGACTTGCGTTTTATCCCAGTGACGACAAAACCCCGCAGCACACAGGGCTGCGGGGTATGGGATGCTTCGTCCGCCTAGACCTTTTCGACCTGGCTGAACTCGAGCTCTACCGGGGTAGAGCGGCCGAAAATGAGCACCGCCACCTGGAGGCGACTCTTTTCGTAGTTAACCTCTTCGACACTGCCATTGAAGTCTGCGAACGGACCGTCAATGACTCGAACCACTTCACCTGGCTCGAACAGCGTCTTCGGCTTCGGCTTGTCGCTACCATCGGCAACGCGACGCAGGATAGCCTCAGCTTCTTTATCAGTGATTGGCGCAGGTTTGTCTGCGGTACCACCGATGAAGCCCATCACACGAGGGGTATCCTTGACCAAGTGCCAAGTCCCTTCGTTCATCTCCATCTGGACCAGTACATAGCCAGGGAAGAATTTGCGCTCACTCTTGCGCTTCTGGCCGTTACGCATTTCAACGACTTCTTCGGTCGGAACCAGAATTTCGCCGAAACCGTCTTCCATGCCAGCCAGCTTGACGCGCTCGATCAGCGAGCGCATCACATGCTTCTCGTAACCCGAGTAAGCATGCACTACGTACCAACGCTTAGCCACGGGACACCCTTAGCCAACAATCAAGGAGACCGCCCAGCCGAGCAGGGAATCAAGACCCCACAACAGCAGCGCCATAACCAGAACTACAGCCACGACAATCAGCGTGGTCTGAGTGGTTTCTTGGCGGGTCGGCCACACGACTTTACGGATCTCGGTACGAGCTTCCTTCGCCAACGCAAAGAACGACTTACCCTTCGCAGTCTGCAGGGCAACAAAGCCAGCAGCCGCAGCCAGGGCGAGCAATGCAAGGACGCGATACAGGATTGGGGAGGCGGAGTAATATTGATTACCCACGACGCCAACAACCACCAAAGCAACTACAGCCAGCCACTTGAACAGATCAAAACGCGATTCTTGGGCTTCAGTTTTGGGAGTCATCGGGGAGGATCCTGTGAGAAGAAAGCCAATCACACCGAGGTGAATGGCAGGTCAGGAGGGAATCGAACCCCCAACCTACGGTTTTGGAGACCGTCGCTCTGCCAATTGAGCTACTGACCTGTAACGCTGTATCAGGCCGGCCATTATACCGGCCTGATCAAGTAAATCAACTACTTATTCGATAATTTTTGCTACGACGCCTGCGCCGACGGTACGACCGCCTTCACGGATAGCGAAGCGCAGACCGTCTTCCATTGCGATGGTCTTGATCAGCGTGACAGTCATCTGAATGTTGTCACCTGGCATTACCATTTCAACGCCTTCCGGCAGTTCGCAGTTACCGGTCACGTCAGTGGTACGGAAGTAGAACTGAGGACGGTAGCCTTTGAAGAACGGAGTGTGACGGCCGCCTTCTTCCTTCGACAGGACGTAGACTTCTGCGGTGAACTTGGTGTGCGGCTTGACCGAACCTGGCTTGACCAGAACCTGGCCACGCTCAACGTCGTCACGCTTGGTACCACGCAGCAGAACGCCGCAGTTCTCGCCAGCACGACCTTCGTCCAGCAGCTTGCGGAACATCTCAACACCAGTGCAGGTGGTGGTGGTGGTGTCACGCAGACCAACGATTTCCAGCGGATCCTGAACGCGGACGATACCACGCTCGATACGACCGGTAACAACGGTACCACGACCCGAGATCGAGAATACGTCTTCGATTGGCATCAGGAACGGCTTGTCGATAGCACGCTCTGGCTCTGGGATGTAGCTGTCCAGAGTTTCAACCAGCTTCTTGACGGCAGTGGTGCCCATCTCGTTGTCGTCTTTGCCTTCCAGCGCCATACGAGCCGAACCGATGATGATCGGGGTGTCGTCGCCTGGGAAGTCATAGGTGGACAGCAGGTCGCGAACTTCCATCTCGACCAGTTCCAGCAGCTCAGCGTCGTCTACCAGGTCAGCCTTGTTCAGGAAGACCACGATGTAGGGAACGCCAACCTGACGGGACAGCAGGATGTGCTCACGGGTTTGCGGCATCGGGCCATCGGCGGCCGAGCAAACCAGGATCGCGCCATCCATCTGGGCGGCACCGGTGATCATGTTCTTCACGTAGTCAGCGTGACCTGGGCAGTCGTCGTGAGCATAGTGACGAATGTTCGAGTTGTACTCGACATGAGCGGTGTTGATGGTGATACCGCGCGCTTTTTCTTCTGGAGCCGAGTCGATCTTATCGAACTCAACGACTGCCGAACCGAAAACCTCGGAGCAGACGCGAGTCAGAGCTGCAGTCAGAGTGGTTTTACCATGGTCAACGTGGCCGATAGTGCCAACGTTCACGTGTGGTAGGGAACGATCAAACTTTTCCTTAGCCATCGATACAATCCTCCGCAGAAGAAATAGTCTTACGCTGATAAAACAAAGGCAGATATTTTCATATCTGCCTTGTTTATATGGAGCTCTTGAGCGGACTTGAACCGCTGACCTCACCCTTACCAAGGGTGTGCTCTACCAACTGAGCTACAAGAGCGAAACACTTTGCGCAAAACCCAGCAAACTTGGAGCGGGTAGCGGGAATCGAACCCGCATCATCAGCTTGGAAGGCTGAGGTTCTACCACTAAACTATACCCGCGGAGCTTGCGGCTCTCGCTAAAACTGGTGGAGGGAGAAGGATTCGAACCTTCGAAGCTCTCGCAACGGATTTACAGTCCGTCCCCTTTGACCGCTCGGGAATCCCTCCAGATGTGGCCGGCATTCTATTTGGCTGCCGCCCTAGTGTCAAGCTATTTTTCAAATTTTTTCAATCAAATCTGAAACTTAGCTGCGTTGACACCGCTTCCAGTTCCGCCACCTGAGTGGTGTTCCCTGTGAAGCGGGCGCCATTCTATCAAGCTATTCGCCAGTTGCAATACCCTGGCAGAAAATAATTTTATGTTTTAAGTCTTTGAAATCACTGGAAAGTGCGGCGAGTACGGTTTGGTCCAGCAACCGCTCGCTTTCCGGGGAAACCTTAAGCCAGAGACCATCGGCCCCCGGCAGCTGACCCGACACCGGCAATGCATTGATATCCAGGCTCAGCAAGCGCTGACGCAGTGCATCAAGCTGCTCTTTACCCGCCAGGCCACCGACAACCAGGCACTCATCGCGACGTCGGGCCGGTGTGGACACGCCTGTTTCACGCAGCAGGCGGATCTCTTGTTGGTTACCTTTGTACAACGATAGCGGGGCGACATCCTTGACCTTGAGCGGGGCTTCCTGTTGATGCCAGACGTAATAGAAGACGTTGAGCACCAGCAACAGCAGAAACAACCAACGCATAAGCACCTCAGTCCAATGGGCAGGCCATTGCCAGGCCAACGAATACCAGGTCAGGGACCACCCGCGCCTGCGGCGCAGCTTCACGCACCAACGGCGCATCCCCGCCGGTAAGGAACACGGTAAAATCCTCCCCCCACAGCGCACGCGCCTGTTCGAGCTGAGTCCGAGCAAAGCCTTGCAGCATTAATACGCAACCACGCTCCACAGCCTCGACGGTTGAGCGCCCCGGGGCAAGGCTGGTCAATGCACGCGCTGCCGAAGCATCGTCATAGCGGATACGCCGGGTATGTGTACGCAACTGACTACGCATCAGCGGCATCCCCGGACAGATATAACCACCCAGGTGCTCGCCATCGGCGGCGATGAAGTCAGCCTTGGCGGCGGTCCCCAGGTCGATCACCAGGCAAGCACCCTTGGCCAGGTGAAACGCACCCAACGCTGCGAGCCAGCGATCCATGCCCAGGCGTTGATAGTCTTCATAGCCGTTACGCACCCCCGCTGCTTGCTGCGCAGGCTCTGCGACTTGCGCCACCACACGGAATGCCTGGCCGATCAGCGCACAAAGTGCAGCAGTTTCTTCCTCGCTGCGCACACTGACAATACGGCAACCCGACAAACGCAGCGACGCCAAGGTACTGACCTCGGCCACCAGCGACTGGTCCGAATCGACAATACCGCCGCCCACGATCGTAGCGTCGCCAGCATGAATGACCCGCCACTTGATAAAGCTGTTACCGCAATCGAGCTCAAGAATCATCACGCAACCTCAAACTGAGCTCACCACCGCTGAAGCTCTTTTCCACACCGTCGACCTCAAGGCGCAAGCCGCCCTGCCCGTCCACACCAAGCACCACCCCATCGATCCGGGTGCTGCCGGCAACCAGCGATACGTTACGCCCCTGCCATAGATGCGCTTGCTCCCATTCCTCCTGGAATGCGGCAAAACCATAGCGGCGGTGACGCGCCAATTCATGTTGCAGTTGCTGGCTGAGCATCGCCACCAAGTGATTGCGATCAACTGCGGCGCCAACCTCACGTCGCATCGAGGTCCACGCCTGGTCGACCTGGTCATTGGTCTGCATGTTCACATTAATGCCAATACCAAGCACCACGTGACAGACGTCTGCCGGGTCGCCGACCAGCTCAAGCAAGATGCCCGTGATCTTCTGCCCACGCACAAGCACATCATTGGGCCATTTGAGCCCCACATCCTTTACACCGAAACCTTGCAGCGTACGCATTACCGCCAACCCCACCACCAGGCTCAGCCCTTCGAGCTGGCGCATGCCGCCTTCGACCCGCAAGACGAGGCTGTAATAGAGGTTTTCTGCAAAGGGGCTTACCCATTGACGACCGCGGCGGCCACGCCCGGCATTCTGGCGCTCGGCCAGCACCAGAAAAGGAGCAGCCTGCCCCTCACCCGCAAGCCGCAGCCCTTCGGCGTTGGTCGAATCAATGGTTTCGTGGATGAAAACTGGCCACTGCTCGCCCTCGGCAAACTCGGCGATCGCCTTCGCTTCGAGCAGGGCCAGAGGCGCCGCTAACTGGTAGCCGCGGCCACGAACCTTGTGAATGGTGAGGTTCAACTCAGTCTCCAGGTGCTGCAGCTGCTTCCAAACGGCGCTGCGACTCACCCCGAGGGCTGCCCCCAAGGCTTCTCCGGAATGGAACCGGCCATCCTTGAGGAGATTCAACAACTTCAGCATGCCAGTCTCGACTTGGAATAAGGCTGGCATGATAGCTATGGGTAGTGGCCTTGCATAGGAAAAGGGCCGCCCGCAGACGCTACCAACAGGGAGTTTCCAGCCGCAAAGACAAAACCCCTACCTGCTCGCGCAGATAGGGGTTTTGCGAAATGAATCTTGACGATGACCTACTCTCACATGGGGAGACCCCACACTACCATCGGCGATGCATCGTTTCACTACTGAGTTCGGGATGGGATCAGGTGGTTCCAATGCTCTATGGTCGTCAAGAAATTCTGTTGCCAGAACGTCCAGATGGACAGCCTAGCGAATTCGGATATGTGATGTTGTGATGTACATTCGAACTTTCGGTTCGTGCGTCTTCACCACCGCAATCTGCAGGAGCAAATTGCTTGGGTGTTATATGGTCAAGCCTCACGGGCAATTAGTATTGGTTAGCTCAACGCCTCACAGCGCTTACACACCCAACCTATCAACGTCGTAGTCTTCGACGGCCCTTTAGGGGATTCTAGATCCCAGTGAGATCTCATCTTGAGGCAAGTTTCCCGCTTAGATGCTTTCAGCGGTTATCTCTTCCGAACATAGCTACCCGGCAATGCCACTGGCGTGACAACCGGAACACCAGAGGTTCGTCCACTCCGGTCCTCTCGTACTAGGAGCAGCCCCTCTCAAATCTCAAACGTCCACGGCAGATAGGGACCGAACTGTCTCACGACGTTCTAAACCCAGCTCGCGTACCACTTTAAATGGCGAACAGCCATNCCCTTGGGACCGGCTTCAGCCCCAGGATGTGATGAGCCGACATCGAGGTGCCAAACACCGCCGTCGATATGAACTCTTGGGCGGTATCAGCCTGTTATCCCCGGAGTACCTTTTATCCGTTGAGCGATGGCCCTTCCATACAGAACCACCGGATCACTAAGACCTACTTTCGTACCTGCTCGACGTGTTTGTCTCGCAGTCAAGCGCGCTTTTGCCTTTATACTCTACGACCGATTTCCGACCGGTCTGAGCGCACCTTCGTACTCCTCCGTTACTCTTTGGGAGGAGACCGCCCCAGTCAAACTACCCACCATACACTGTCCTCGATCCGGATAACGGACCTGAGTTAGAACCTCAAAGTTGCCAGGGTGGTATTTCAAGGATGGCTCCATGAGAACTGGCGTCCCCACTTCAAAGCCTCCCACCTATCCTACACAAGCAAATTCAAAGTCCAGTGCAAAGCTATAGTAAAGGTTCACGGGGTCTTTCCGTCTAGCCGCGGATACACTGCATCTTCACAGCGATTTCAATTTCACTGAGTCTCGGGTGGAGACAGCGCCGCCATCGTTACGCCATTCGTGCAGGTCGGAACTTACCCGACAAGGAATTTCGCTACCTTAGGACCGTTATAGTTACGGCCGCCGTTTACCGGGGCTTCGATCAAGAGCTTCGCTTGCGCTAACCCCATCAATTAACCTTCCGGCACCGGGCAGGCGTCACACCCTATACGTCCACTTTCGTGTTTGCAGAGTGCTGTGTTTTTAATAAACAGTCGCAGCGGCCTGGTATCTTCGACCGGCATGGGCTTACGGAGCAAGTCCTTAACCCTCGCCGGCGCACCTTCTCCCGAAGTTACGGTGCCATTTTGCCTAGTTCCTTCACCCGAGTTCTCTCAAGCGCCTTGGTATTCTCTACCTAACCACCTGTGTCGGTTTGGGGTACGGTTCCCAGTTATCTGAAGCTTAGGAGCTTTTCTTGGAAGCATGGCATCAACCACTTCGTCGCCTAAAGGCAACTCGTCATCAGCTCTCGGCCTTGAAATCCCGGATTTGCCTAAGATTTCAGCCTACCACCTTAAACTTGGACAACCAACGCCAAGCTGGCCTAGCCTTCTCCGTCCCTCCATCGCAATAACTGCAAGTACAGGAATATTAACCTGTTTTCCATCGACTACGCTTTTCAGCCTCGCCTTAGGGACCGACTAACCCTGCGTCGATTAACGTTGCGCAGGAAACCTTGGTCTTTCGGCGTGGGAGTTTTTCACTCCCATTGTCGTTACTCATGTCAGCATTCGCACTTCTGATACCTCCAGCAAGCTTCTCAACTCACCTTCACAGGCTTACAGAACGCTCCTCTACCGCATCACCAAAAGGTGATACCCGTAGCTTCGGTGCATGGTTTGAGCCCCGTTACATCTTCCGCGCAGGCCGACTCGACTAGTGAGCTATTACGCTTTCTTTAAAGGGTGGCTGCTTCTAAGCCAACCTCCTAGCTGTCTAAGCCTTCCCACATCGTTTCCCACTTAACCATGACTTTGGGACCTTAGCTGACGGTCTGGGTTGTTTCCCTTTTCACGACGGACGTTAGCACCCGCCGTGTGTCTCCCATGCTCGGCACTTGTAGGTATTCGGAGTTTGCATCGGTTTGGTAAGTCGGGATGACCCCCTAGCCGAAACAGTGCTCTACCCCCTACAGTGATACATGAGGCGCTACCTAAATAGCTTTCGAGGAGAACCAGCTATCTCCGAGCTTGATTAGCCTTTCACTCCGATCCACAGGTCATCCGCTAACTTTTCAACGGTAGTCGGTTCGGTCCTCCAGTCAGTGTTACCTAACCTTCAACCTGCCCATGGATAGATCGCCCGGTTTCGGGTCTATACCCAGCGACTAAACGCCCTATTAAGACTCGCTTTCGCTACGCCTCCCCTATTCGGTTAAGCTCGCCACTGAATATAAGTCGCTGACCCATTATACAAAAGGTACGCAGTCACCTAACAAAGTAGGCTCCCACTGCTTGTACGCATACGGTTTCAGGATCTATTTCACTCCCCTCTCCGGGGTTCTTTTCGCCTTTCCCTCACGGTACTAGTTCACTATCGGTCAGTCAGTAGTATTTAGCCTTGGAGGATGGTCCCCCCATATTCAGACAAAGTTTCTCGTGCTCCGTCCTACTCGATTTCATTGATAAGAGATTTTCGTGTACGGGGCTATCACCCACTATGGCCGCACTTTCCAGAGCGTTCCACTAATCTCAAACCAACTTAAGGGCTGGTCCCCGTTCGCTCGCCACTACTAAGGGAATCTCGGTTGATTTCTTTTCCTCAGGGTACTTAGATGTTTCAGTTCCCCTGGTTCGCCTCTTGCACCTATGTATTCAGTACAAGATACTCAGCTTATGCTGAGTGGGTTCCCCCATTCAGAGATCTCTGGATCACAGTCTGTTTGCCGACTCCCCAAAGCTTATCGCAGGCTACCACGTCTTTCATCGCCTCTGACTGCCAAGGCATCCACCGTATGCGCTTCTTCACTTGACCATATAACCCCAAGCAATCTGGTTATACTGTGAAGACGACATTCGCCGAAAATTCGCATGCTGCTCAGTTAAGAGCACATCACAAATTTTACCTTAGCCTGATCCACTACCAGTGAAAGTAGTGTTCAGTCTATTTCTATCACATATCCGAATTTTTAAAGAACGATCTGACAAAAG
>NZ_JMIT01000007.1 GCF_000731675.1 Pseudomonas capeferrum
GGCAGGGTTGCTCAGGGTCACGGTGTAAGTGATCACGCCACCTTCGGTCACCGAAGGGTTGGCGGTCAGGGTCGCAGTGGTGGTGTCGATAGTATCGGTAATCTGCGTAACCGCCGGCGTTTGCGGCAGGGTCACTATCAGACCGTTCCCCCCGGTGGCACCCGTCACGGTCGTCGAGATCTGCCCGCCGTCGATATACGGCGTGTCATTCGCCGGGATGGTGACATTGACGCTACCGCTGGTCTGCCCTGCCGGAATGACGATCACCGCTCCGTTGGACAGGGTCACGACCAGGTTGGACGTCGGCGCCTGGCCAACTGTCGCGGTATAAACGATTACGCCACCCGCTTCGGAGATGGAAGGGGTGGCGTTGAGGACAAGCGCGGTGGAGACATCGGTCGGCGTGGTGGGCGGTATGACCTGCTGATTGCTGTTGTTGGTGTCCAGCGCGCCAACGTCTTCAGACTCCAGCGCCGCGGCAAAGCCTAATGGGCCGGTAGGGAAACCGATGCTCGTGTCGACCCTGCCCGCTGTCTCCTCAAGCATGACAAAGCTGTGGCCACCCCCCAGCGCGCCACCACCGCCCGCCGCTGCCGGGCCTGCTGCCGTGGCTTCAAGCTCGGTAGTCGGGTCGACACCCGCAGCGATTGCCTGCTGCAGCTCTTCGACCGACGGTGCAGCCTGCGCAGTGGCCTGGCCCAGGTCGGTGCTGCTGTAGGGCGCATCCGCGCTCCACTGGCTGTCACGGCCCAGGTCGAGCAGGCGACCATCGGCCAGCTCGAGCGTTACCGCGCCGCCCGGGCCGGTGAGTACTTCCTCACCCGCCAACAGGCGATCACCTTCGATGAGTACACGCCGGATGCCCTCTGGGGATACCGCAATAACCTGGCCGACAATGCTTTTGACGATGGCTACAACGCTGCTCATTGGACTCTCCGTGTGACCCGGTTAGGGTACTTCCCTGCCAGAGCGGCGCTGTTGTAAGCCACTTCAGGCGGATCTGTGTCGATTAATATGATGAGGATTTGACGTCAAAATTACGTCTATAACTGTTTGGAATTAACTATCTGCCAAACTATTGACCTTATACTCGCCATCCTAAACAATCGGCAATGTAATGTCACATTGATATTTGCACCTTTGCCACCCCTTCCTTTAGTACTAATCCAGGGCCGGTCGGAAGCCCGCCCATCGGTCAGTTCTGGCGCCATTTTCCTGGCCCTGAAAAGCTTGAACCGTGATTCAGGACAACAGCGCTTTCGAGAACTCGCCAAAAATGCGTGCTTCACTGTTTACCGTTCTTCCCATCACCCTAGCCGCCACCTATTCACAAGCACAATCCTTGCCCGAAGCCATGCAGACCACCCTTGATAGCCCGCAGGCCATAACAACGAATGGCAGGCTATGCTGCGAATGAACTTCAACCTTTACACTGGCGTCAGCGACAAGGCTGACCTGGAGTCCAAGCTATAACCTTCACTAAGCCAGCGTCGTCTGGTAGCGGTGAAGAACATACAATTGTTTACTCAGTATCGAATCAAGGCGACCATTGGCCACTGCTCAAGAATCAGGGTGTCGTAGCCCCGATGGCCACCGTTGTGCAGAACGATCTGAAACCGAGGGTGAGCCTGTCAGGCCTGAACTGAGGCACACCCTGCCCCACCCACCGCAAGGATGAAGAGAGCGCCGCGTGGAATCCGAAGTCAGTCGAGTCCAACTCAGCCACGATCCACGCAGTCAGCATGACGATCCCTTGCTGGATAGCCTGCTGAGCCTGTGTGTCCTGCATCAGAAACCCGCCAGCCGGGTCATGCTGACCACCGGCCTGCCGCTGCCTGCCCAGCGCCTGAGCCCCGAGCTGCTGCCCCGTGCCGCGGCCCGGGCAGGGCTGCAGGGGCGGCTGCTTCAGCGCAAGCTGGAGCAGATCCCCAGTATCGCCATGCCGGCCATGCTGTTGCTCAAGGAAGGCCGCAGCGCCGTGCTGCTGGGCTGGGAAAACGAAGACACCGCGCGCCTGCTGCTTAGCGAGAGCGATGGTGGCGAGGTGCATGTCAGCCGCGAAGCGCTGCTCAGTGACTACAGCGGGCGCGTGTTCTTCGCCCAGCCGCAGCACAAGTTCGACGTCAACCACGGCAACCTCATCCCGCGCGCGAAATCCTGGTTCCGCGACACCCTGCTGCGCAGCAAATGGCTGTACATCGATGCCATCGCCGCCAGCCTGGTAATCAACCTGATCGCCCTGGCCGCGCCGCTGTTCGTCATGAACGTGTATGACCGGGTGGTGCCCAACCAGGCAACCTCGACCCTCTGGGTGCTGGCCGTCGGCATCGCCGGCGCCTACGTCTTCGACCTTATCCTCAAGGGCTTGCGCGGCCTCTGCCTGGACCTTGCCGGCAAAAAGACCGACTTGATCATTTCGGCGACCTTGTTCGAGCGTATCGTCGGCATGTCGATGAAGTACCGCCCGGCGCGGGTCGGCAGCTTTGCCCAGAACATCCATGAGTTCCAGGGCTTGCGCGACTTCCTCGCCTCCTTGACCCTGACCAGCCTGATCGACCTGCCGTTCACCCTCCTGATCCTGATCGTCATCGCCATCATTGGCGGGCACCTGGTGTGGATCCCAATCATCGCCTTCCCGCTGGCCCTGGGCATCGGTTATGCCTTGCAGCGGCCGCTGATGGCGACCATGGAGCGGACCATGGCCCTGGCCTCGGAGCGCCAGTCCAGCCTGATCGAGACCCTGGCTGGCCTGGACGCCGTCAAGGTCAACAACGCCGAAAGCGAGCGCCAGTACATGTGGGAGCAGACCCTCGGCACCCTCAGCCGGTTGGAGCTGCGCGTGAAGGTGCTGTCGAGCCTGGCGATGAACATCACCATGCTGATCCAGCAGCTGGCAGGCGTGGCGATGATCTGCGTGGGTGTCTACCTGATCATCGACGGCAACCTGAGCATGGGCGGCCTGGTCGCCTGTTACATGCTCAGCGGCCGCGCCCTCGGCCCGCTGGGCCAGCTCAACGGCTTGCTGGCCCGCTACCAGCAGGCCAAGGTAACCATGGTCGCCACCGACCACATGATGGACTTGCCGCAGGAGCGCAACTTCGAGGAGCGGCCGCTGAGCCGCCGGGTACTGCAGGGCAGCATTGAGTTCCGCGGGGTCGAGTTCACCTACCCGAACCAGCAGAACCTGGCCCTGAAGAACATCAACCTGACCATCCGCCCCGGCGAAAAGGTCGGCATCATTGGCCGCAGCGGCTCGGGCAAGAGCTCCCTGGCCAAGCTGGTCGTGGGCCTCTATGAAGCCGACGGCGGGTCACTGCTGGTCGATGGCGTGGATATCCGCCAGATCGACGTCAGCGAACTGCGCCACAACATCGGCTATGTGCCGCAGGACATCCAGCTGATGGCCGGCACCCTGCGCGACAACCTGGTCAGCGGCGCACGTTACATCGAAGACGAAATGATCCTGCAGGCCGCAGAACTTGCAGGTGTTCATGAGTTTGCCCGGCTGCACCCCGACGGTTATGAGCTGCAAGTGGGCGAGCGTGGCCAGAACCTCTCCGGCGGCCAGCGGCAGAACGTTGCCCTGGGCCGTGCATTGCTGCTCAACCCGCAGATCCTGCTGCTCGACGAGCCGACCAGCGCCATGGACAACACCGGTGAAGAGCGCCTCAAGCAACGCCTGCAGGCGGTGATCGAGAACAAGACGGTGCTGCTGGTGACCCACCGCGCCTCGTTGCTGTCGCTGGTGGACCGGCTGATCGTCATCGATCGCGGGCAGATTGTCGCCGACGGCCCGAAAGCCGCGGTCATGGATGCGCTGAAGAAGGGGCAGATCAGTGTTGCATAAGCTCGATATGGGGCAGTTCAAGGATGGCCTGCGGCGCTACTTCAAGGGCTCCGATTCGCTCGGCGGGCAGCCGCTGCCCGAGGTCAACAAGGCGCTGATCGAGGATGCACCGCGGGTGGTGCGCCTGACCATCTGGGGTGTGATCGCGTTTTTCGTATTCCTGATCGTCTGGGCCAGTGTGGCGCCGATCGATGAAGTCACGCGCGGCGAAGGCAAGGCCATTCCGTCCTCCAAGGTGCAGAAGATCCAGAACCTCGAGGGCGGCATCGTCGCCGAAATCTACGCCAAGGAAGGGCAGATCGTCGAAATCGGCCAGCCCCTGCTGCGCCTGGACGAAACCCGCTTCGCCTCCAACGTCGGCGAAACCGAGGCCGACCGCTTGGCCATGGCGCTGCGCGTCGAACGCCTGAGTGCCGAGGTCGAAGACCGTCCGCTGCAAATCGATGAGGCCCTGAGCAAGGCCGCGCCCAACCAGGCAGCCAACGAGCAATCGCTTTACCAGAGCCGGCGCCAGCAACTGCAGGACGAGATCGGTGGCCTGCAGCAGCAGCTGGTACAGCGCCAGCAGGAGCTGCGCGAATACACCTCCAAGCGCGCGCAGTACGCCAACAGCCTGCAACTGCTGCGCCAGGAGATTGCGATGTCCGAGCCCTTGGTAGCCCAGGGCGCAATCTCCCAGGTCGAAGTGCTGCGCCTGCGCCGTGCCGAAGTGGAAAACCGTGGCCAGATGGATTCCACCGCGCTGGCCATCCCGCGTGCCGAGGCGGCCATTCGGGAAGTACAGAGCAAGATCGAAGAAACCCGTGGCAAATTCCGCAGCGAAGCGCTGACCCAGCTCAATGAGGCACGCACCGAGCTCAGCAAGGCCACGGCCACCAGCAAGGCGCTGGACGACCGGGTTCACCGCACCATGGTCACCTCACCTGTGCGCGGTATCGTCAAACAGCTGCTGGTCAACACCATCGGTGGAGTGATCCAGCCGGGTAGCGACATCGTCGAGGTCGTGCCGCTGGACGACACCCTGGTCATCGAAGCGAAGATCCTGCCCAAGGACATCGCCTTCCTGCATCCAGGGCAGGAAGCGACGGTCAAGTTCACCGCCTATGACTACACCATTTACGGTGGCCTGAAGGCCAAGCTGGAGCAGATCGGTGCCGACACCATCACCGATGAAGACAAAAAGACCACGTATTACCTGATCAAGCTGCGCACCGATCGCAGCCACCTGGGCACTGACGAGAAGCCATTACTGATCATTCCCGGGATGGTGGCGACGGTGGATATCATGACCGGCAAGAAGACCATCATGAGCTACCTGCTCAAGCCGATCATGAAGGCCCGCTCGGAAGCCCTGCGCGAGCGTTAACGCCACGCACGGCTGTGTGTGTGTAGGAGCGGCCTTGCCGGGGGCGCCGGACCGGTCGGAAAGGGTCGCAAAGCGGCCCCGGCGATTTTTGCTGCGCCACAGAACCTGGGGCCGCTCCGCGACTACACGGGGAAGTATCAGCGCCAGGGGGCAGGTTCACCCACCAGCTGCCCCTGAATACCACCCACGCCCATCTCCCGCAGCACCAACCGCTCGCCTTCCGTCTCGACCCGCTCGGCAATCAACGGCAGGTCGATACTGTGTGCGGCGCGTTGGATCGCTTCGATGAACAGGCGCTTGTGCTGCTCATGGTCGATGTTGCGGATATAGCTGCCATCGATTTTCAGGTACGCCAGGCCCAGGTGTGCCAGGTTGCCAATCATGCTGAAACGGCCGCCGAAGCGCTGCAGCGCCAGCCCGAAGCCAAGCGCGTGCAGGCGTCGGGTCAGTTGCTCGAGGGCAGACTGGTCGGGCAGCTGCTCTTCGCCGATCTCGAACGTCAACCGCGGGCCCAGCGCCGCATGCTGGCTTAGCAGCTCGTAGACGCGTTGCAGCGCCTTGGGGTCGGCCAAGGTTGCCGCGGACAGGTTCAGCGCCAGCATCTGATCATGGCTGCGCAGGTCAGCGAGCACCTTTTCCAGCACCAGCACATCCAGACGCGGCATCCAGCCGAAGCGCTCCAGCCAAGGCAGGAAGCGCCCGGCGGGCAGTGCCTCGCCTTGCTCATCGTGCAAGCGCGAGATGACTTTGTGGTGCAACACCCGTTGCGCTGTTTCGCAGTCCACCACCGGCTGGAAAAAAAGCTCGAAACGCCCATTGGCGAATGCCTGGTCGAGCCGCTCATGCCAGGCATGATGGCTATCGCCCGCTACCGCAGCTGCACCCTGTTCGAGACAGACCCAGCCGGGTGCCGGCTGGTTTTCGGCAAGGGCCAGGGCTTCGTCGGCAAGTTTCAGCAATGCCTGTGGCGCATCGCCGGGGCTGAAGGGCGCGAGGCCGATGCACGCGACCGGGCTGACATCACTGGCGCCAGTCTCGTGCAGGCTCTGCAGGGTGGCCTCCAACGCCTGGGCAAGCTGTACAGCCTCCTCGTGCACCATACCCGGCGCCAGCACGGCGAACTCGCCCCCACGGCTGCGCGAAATCAGGTCTTTGGTTTCTGGGTAGCTAGCACAGGTACGGCGCAGTTGCTCGCCCACCGCCTGCAACAGCTGGTCGGTACGCTGCCCGCCCAGGCGCGCGTTGAGGCCTGCCAGCCCCTGCACCCGCAGCAACAGCAAGTAACCGGCCCGGGCTTCCTCCATGTTGCTGACGCGGGTGTTGAGCTGCATCTCGAAATAGCGGCGGTTGGACAGCCCGGTGAGGCTGTCCTGGTAGGACTCGGCGCGCAACCGCTCACTGCGCTCGGCCTGCTCGGTGAACAGCGCCTTGAGCTTCTCGACCATCTGGTTCATCGCCTGCACCACACGGCGCAGCTCGGGTGTGCGCGGCAGGTCTGGCAGGCTGAGGAATTCGCGCCGGGCGATGGCATGGGATTGCTCGACCATGTAGTCCAGTGGCCGCAACTGGCGGCGCAGCAACAACGCACCGAGCACCGCACTGGCAGCACCACACAGCAGCAACCAGCCCAGGCTGCCCAAGGCGCTCTGCCAGAGCTTGGCGATGGCGAACATCGGGTGGCTGATCACCTCCACCCGGGCGGCCTGCTGCCATCCGCGGCTGACAATGGCATCACCACCGGCCGCTTCAAGGCCAATGAGGTGGACGAACCAGGCCGGCACACCCCCTCGGTCAGGCTCGGCATGGCGCTCCACCAACACGGCATTGGAACCCAGGTCGACGACCTTGATGCTCGCATAGTAGCCACTGTCGAAGATCGAGCTGACCATCAGTTCGACCATCGCCGGGTCGTCGATGTTGGGTGTCAGCGACAGCGCCAGGGCAGTGGCTGCGTCCTGGGCGTGCGAACGCAGCTGGTTGACGTACTGGCTGCGCGAGCTCTCCAGGCTGACCATGAAGCTGCCGCTGAAGGCGACCACCAGGAACAGGCAAATGGCCAACAGCAATTGTTTGAACAGTGACATCTGTGCTCCTTCAGTAAACCGGCTCGGCCGGGAACCCTTCGGCCTGCATTTTCTTCAGCAAATCCTGCCAGCGTGACAGCCGCTTGGTATCGCCTACCTTCTTGTTGCCGGCGGCGCCTGTCAGCCACAGCCCCTCACCATTGAAGGCATACACCGGCAGCAGGTCGGGACGCTGGCTCGCCGGCTTGATGGCATCCATCAGGCTGTCGAGCACCAACGGTTGAGCCTGTGGGTTTGAATAGTAGGTCAGCACCATGTGCGCTCGGTTTTGCCGCAACGCCTTGACGTAGGTGATACGCAGCTTTTCGCTGGGGATGCCCATGCGCCGTAGGCTGAAATACTTGGCAATAGCGTAGTCCTCGCAATCACCTGCCCCCTTGATCAGTGCCTGGACCGGCGTGGCCCAATAATCGACCTCATGCCACAGATCGATATCTTCGACGTAGCGCAGTTGCTGGTTGAAGAAGCGGTTGACCACCTGCAGCCGCTCCAGCTCGGTGGCCTGCTTCTGCGTGGCCATCAGGTTCTGCCAGGCGTCGATACGCCCCTGGCCTGCGCCAAGCGGGCCATACAGGGCCTGCGACTTGCGACTGATCTGGGAAAAATCCCAATCCGCGTGCAAACCGCCCAGTAGCAAGCTACCCAGCAGCGCGGCAAGGCCGACACGTCGCACAGCGGTTTTGAACATCCAGGATATCGCCACTGCGAAGACCTGTTCAGACCAGTCGAAAGCAGCGATGGTGCGGCCTCGCTGTGCAAAAGACAATGGCATCCTGCAATCACGCAACCTGGGGATGGGCCATACTAACTTTATGGCTATCTCGTTGTATGTGCCGCTTCCTTTGCCAAGCGACTTCATACACCATAGCCGCGGCCTTGGGTCACCCGCTCCAATGCGGCTGACGGTTTGACAAGCCCCCTTGCCTGTTACTAGTGTCATTGGATCCAACTTTCGTTATGGTCGAGGCAGACTCCGCGTGGCCGAGAAAATTAAACTGAGCAACGTGCTGGCTAGCGAACAGCTACCCCCACACCTGGCACGTGCTGTTATCGAAGAGCGCCTGCGCAGCGCCATTCTTGATGGGCGACTACCGCCAGGCACCGCTGTGCGTCAGCAAGAGCTGGCGACCTTGTTCGGGGTCAGCCGCATGCCTGTGCGCGAGGCCTTGCGCCAACTTGAAGCGCAATCGCTGCTGAACGTGGAGATGCACAAGGGCGCTGTGGTTGCGCCGTTGATCGGCGAGGACGCGGTGGACACCTATGCCCTGCGTGTTCTGCTCGAAAGCGAGGCGCTGCGCCAATCCATTCCGCTGCTTGATGCCGACGACATCGCCCGTGCCCGCGGCTACATCCTGCAACTGGAGCATGAGACCCGCCACGCCGAACTCGGCCGCCTCAACCGCCTGTTCCACATGACGCTGTACAGCAAGGCGTCAAACAAGAAGCTGTTGCGCCTGATCGAGAACGAACTGAACGAAGAAGAGCGTTTTCTGCGCTTTCATCTTTCCTCCATGGGGTTGGGGAAACTCACCCAGGACGATCACAACGCGCTGGTGGATGCGGCCAGCGACAAACTGGTGGATGAAGCCATCGCCGTGCTGGAGAAGCACTTGAACTCCGGCGCGCACGTGATCAGGGCTTACCTGGATTCGCAGTTGGCACGATAACAGGCCGGCATGAGACGGTTGCAAATTAGCCCGGCACCGCAAACAATGAGACTAATTATCATTCATGTCCATTGAAGCCAGCGCCCTCCTCCATGCCTTCCAATGACTCCGTGCAAACGCTCTACAGTGACCACCACGGTTGGTTGCATGCCTGGCTGCGCAGCAAGCTGGGCAATGCCGCCGATGCCGCGGACCTGGCCCAGGACACCTTCGTGCGGCTGTTGCAGCGTCGCGAGCAAGTACAGCTGAACACGCCAAGGGCGTTTCTGCGGACCGTGGCACGTGGGCTGGTGATCGATCACTGGCGCCGTGAAGAACTGCACCGGGCCTACCTCGAAGCCCTGGCTCACTTGCCGGAAACACAGGCCCCCTCGGCCGAGACCCGCGAAGTGCTACTGGAGCTGCTGGAGCGTATCGCGCGCATGCTCGAAGGGCTCAAGCCAAAGGTGCGCCGCGCCTTTCTGCTGGCCCAGTGCGATGGGCTGAAACACCAGGCCATCGCCGAGCAGATGGGCATATCCGTACGCACCGTCGAGCGCTATATCGCCGATGCGCTTTACCATTGCTACCTGCTGCGCTTTGAAGACGAGCGATGACAGTAGTCGCGCCGTCGGCCAAAGCGGTCAAGCAAGCCATTCAGTGGCTGCTCAGGCTGCGAGAGAGCGGTAGCAGCCCTGCCCTGCTGCAGCAATGCGAGCAGTGGCGTAGCGCGCGGCATGAGCACGAACTGGCCTGGCAACGGGTGATACACCTGCACCAGGACCTTGACCTGCGCACCATCCCCGGCGCTGGGGTTGCCTTGCACACCCTGGAAACCAGCCAGCGGCGCCTGCACCGGCGCCAGGCGCTCAAGTTGCTTGGCGGCGTCGCCCTGGTGGGCTCCGCCACCTGGCTGGCCAGAGACCTCGATAGCGTCAGCGCCTGGGCTTCGGACTACGCCACTGCTACTGGCGAACGGCGGCGATTGCACCTGCCCGATGGCTCATTGATGCAACTGAACACGCGCAGTGCGGTGGACCTGGCCTTCGACCAGCAGCAGCGTTTGGTTCACCTCAAGCAAGGGGAGCTGATGCTCACCTGCAGCGAAGCGCAGGATCAGACGCGCCCCCTGTTGGTACAGACGCAAGAGGCCTTGCTCGAAGGTTTCAATGCTCGCTTTGTGGTACGCCAGGATATCGCCTGCACCCGCGTCAGCGTCAGCCAGGGAAAGGTGGCGATACACCGGCCGGGGAATGGCCAGGTGCAATGGATCGACAGCAGCCAGCACTGGCGCCTGGATGCCAGCGGTGCACAACGCCTGGATCGCGTGGATATGGACCCCATGGCCTGGAGCGAAGGGCTGATCGTGACCCGCGACATGCGCTTGCACGATTTTCTCGCGCAAGTGAGCCGCTATCGCCATGGCTACCTGGCTTGCAGCGATGACATTGCCGATCTGCGCCTGTCCGGTGTGTTCCGCCTGGACGACCCGGAGCAACTGCTGCAACTGCTGCCAAAAACGCTCCCGGTCAGGCTTCGCCAACGCACACGTTGGTGGATCCGCGTCGAGCACATGGCCTGACTTCACCCCTGCGGGGATATTTTTGGCGGGTTTTGGGCATCGATCCGGCTAGGACAGTAAGCAACGCCTTCTGCCCTCAACCTTTCAACGGACGCTTTCATGCCCATTGTCTCTACCTCTACACACCGCACTAACGAGAATGATTTTCGACCTGTCTTGAATTCAGCCAGCCTGCGCAAGGCCGTTCGGGCAGCCCTGTTCGGTACCGCACTGGGTATCAGCGCCCTGCCCCTTCAAGCCTTGGCCGCTGAAGCCGCGCAGGTCAGCCAGCAGTATGCGATTGCGCCCGGCGAACTGAACGATGTGCTCAACCAGTTTGCCCGTCAGGCGGGGATCACCCTCTCCAGCACACCGCAATTGACCAATGGGCTGCAATCCCGTGGCTTGCAAGGGCAGTACTCGGCCGATCAGGCGCTGCGCCAATTGCTCAATGGCAGCGGCCTGGAGGCCGTAAGCCAGGGTGGGCACAGCTATGTGCTGCGGGCCCAGCCAGACAACGCCGCACTGTCGCTGCCAGACACCGATATCCGCAGCTTCTCCCTGGGCAATGCCTTGGGCAGCATGGATGGCTACAACGCCACCCACAGCCAGGTGGCGACCAAGACCAGCATGCCCCTGGTGGAAACCTCACAGTCGGTCTCGGTGGTGACTCGCCAGCAGATAGATGACCAGGGCTCGCAGACCGTCGCCCAGGCCATGCGCTATACGCCTGGGGTGCTGACCAACCCCTATGGCGCCACCCACCGCTACGACTATGTGGCCATGCGCGGTTTCAACGACGGTTCGGTCGACAACATCTACGTTGACGGCCTGAAGTCCATGGGTGACAACGGCACCTACAGCACCATGCAAGTGGACCCTTACTTTCTGGAGCGCATCGACATCCTCAAAGGGCCCTCTTCGGTACTCTATGGCCGCAGCTCGCCAGGGGGCCTGGTGGCACTGACCACCAAGAAGCCCCTGTTTACGCCCTTCCATCAGGTGCAGGCCACCGTCGGTACCCAAGGCCAGCGTGGCATGGGCTTCGACTTCAGCGGCCCGGTCGATGACGACAAGCGTATTGCCTATCGCCTGACAGGCTTGGCGGACAGCTCTGATACTCAGTTCGACCATAACAAGGAAGAACGCTACGCCATCGCACCGGCTATCAGCATCGACTTCACCGAAGACACCTCGCTGACGCTGCAGGCATACCTGCAGCACGACCCCAATGTTGGCTACCACGGGGGTAACCCGGCTGACGGCATGCTGCACAAGCGCAACGGGCTGCGCCTGTCAGACCACTTCTTTGAAGGTGAGCCTGGGGTCGACAACTACGAGCGTACCCAGCAGTCGTTCAGCTACCAGTTCGAGCACCGTTTCAACGACGTCTTCACCGCCCGGCAGAACTTCCGCTACCAGGATTCTGACGTAACGATGGACCAGGTGTATTCGGCCGGTTGGGCCGACGCCGACAGCAACATCCTCAACCGCGCCTACACCGGGGGCGACGAGCGCCTGCATTCGTACATCATCGATAACATGCTGCAGGCGGAGTTCTTCACCGGCGCGGCCAAGCACACCTTGCTGCTTGGCACCGACTACCAGCGCCGCAAGGCCGACGTGGAATGGCGTTACGGCACGGTCGACCCGCTGGATGCCGGCAACCCTCAATATGGCAATGGCAACCTCCAGGTACTTGGTGAAAACCGCTATCAGCGCCGCCTGCAGCAAACGGGTGTGTACCTGCAGGACCTGGTTGAGCTGGACCAATGGCGCTTCTCGCTGGGCTTGCGCCAGGACTGGGTGAAGGTCTCCGAGGAGAATCGCGACAGCAACACCAAGGTCAACGATCAGCGCTCCAAGTTCACCACCCGAGCGGGCGTGCTGTACTTGTTCGAGAACGGCTTGGCACCCTATGTCAGCTACTCGGAGTCGTTCAACCCCAATACCGTGTCCGACCAGGAAGGCCGGCCGTTGGCACCGACCGAGGGCACTCAGTGGGAAGCGGGTATCAAGTACCAGCCGCCCGGCAGTGACAACCTGTTTACCGCGTCGGTGTTCCGTATCGAGCAGGAGAACCTGGCCTCCAAGCAGCCGAACGAAGACTTCTACCGCCCGGTGGGTGAAGTACGCTCACAAGGCCTGGAGCTGGAGGCGCATGTTCAGCTGACCGACAACCTCAAGCTGTTGGGCGGCTACACCTTTACCGACATCGAGTATGCCAAGACGATGCCGAGCTTGGTGGCAGCAAACCTGGACAACAAGGGTAATTCGCCCACCCAGGCACCCAAGCAGATGTTTTCGCTGTGGGCCGACTACAACTTCCGCCAGGGGCCGCTGGACGGCCTGCGACTGGGCGGTGGGGTGCGTTATGTAGGGTACAGCTGGGTGGATGCGGAAAACAGCATGAAGGTGCCCTCCTACACGCTGTTTGATGCCTCGATCGGATACGACCTGGGCAAGGTTGGCCTGACGGGGGTGGATGTGCGCCTGAACGCCAACAACCTCACCAATGAGAGCTACGTCACCTCATGTGCCAGCCTGAACTATTGCTACATGGGTGAAGAGCGCAACGTCAGCGCAACGGTCAGCTATCAATTCTGACCCGAAAAGACAAAGCCCCTGTCTGCGATGCAGACAGGGGCTTTGGGTTTGAATCTTGACGATGACCTACTCTCACATGGGGAGACCCCACACTACCATCGGCGATGCATCGTTTCACTACTGAGTTCGGGATGGGATCAGGTGGTTCCAATGCTCTATGGTCGTCAAGAAATTCTGTGTGCCGGCCCGTCCTGAAGACGTGCCCGCGAATTTCTATGGCTTCTACTTAAAGACAAAACCCCTACCTGCTCGCGCAGATAGGGGTTTTGCGAAATGAATCTTGACGATGACCTACTCTCACATGGGGAGACCCCACACTACCATCGGCGATGCATCGTTTCACTACTGAGTTCGGGATGGGATCAGGTGGTTCCAATGCTCTATGGTCGTCAAGAAATTCTGTTGCCAGAACGTCCAGATGGACAGCCTAGCGAATTCGGATATGTGATGTTGTGATGTACATTCGAACTTTCGGTTCGTGCGTCTTCACCACCGCAATCTGCAGGAGCAAATTGCTTGGGTGTTATATGGTCAAGCCTCACGGGCAATTAGTATTGGTTAGCTCAACGCCTCACAGCGCTTACACACCCAACCTATCAACGTCGTAGTCTTCGACGGCCCTTTAGGGGATTCTAGATCCCAGTGAGATCTCATCTTGAGGCAAGTTTCCCGCTTAGATGCTTTCAGCGGTTATCTCTTCCGAACATAGCTACCCGGCAATGCCACTGGCGTGACAACCGGAACACCAGAGGTTCGTCCACTCCGGTCCTCTCGTACTAGGAGCAGCCCCTCTCAAATCTCAAACGTCCACGGCAGATAGGGACCGAACTGTCTCACGACGTTCTAAACCCAGCTCGCGTACCACTTTAAATGGCGAACAGCCATNCCCTTGGGACCGGCTTCAGCCCCAGGATGTGATGAGCCGACATCGAGGTGCCAAACACCGCCGTCGATATGAACTCTTGGGCGGTATCAGCCTGTTATCCCCGGAGTACCTTTTATCCGTTGAGCGATGGCCCTTCCATACAGAACCACCGGATCACTAAGACCTACTTTCGTACCTGCTCGACGTGTTTGTCTCGCAGTCAAGCGCGCTTTTGCCTTTATACTCTACGACCGATTTCCGACCGGTCTGAGCGCACCTTCGTACTCCTCCGTTACTCTTTGGGAGGAGACCGCCCCAGTCAAACTACCCACCATACACTGTCCTCGATCCGGATAACGGACCTGAGTTAGAACCTCAAAGTTGCCAGGGTGGTATTTCAAGGATGGCTCCATGAGAACTGGCGTCCCCACTTCAAAGCCTCCCACCTATCCTACACAAGCAAATTCAAAGTCCAGTGCAAAGCTATAGTAAAGGTTCACGGGGTCTTTCCGTCTAGCCGCGGATACACTGCATCTTCACAGCGATTTCAATTTCACTGAGTCTCGGGTGGAGACAGCGCCGCCATCGTTACGCCATTCGTGCAGGTCGGAACTTACCCGACAAGGAATTTCGCTACCTTAGGACCGTTATAGTTACGGCCGCCGTTTACCGGGGCTTCGATCAAGAGCTTCGCTTGCGCTAACCCCATCAATTAACCTTCCGGCACCGGGCAGGCGTCACACCCTATACGTCCACTTTCGTGTTTGCAGAGTGCTGTGTTTTTAATAAACAGTCGCAGCGGCCTGGTATCTTCGACCGGCATGGGCTTACGGAGCAAGTCCTTAACCCTCGCCGGCGCACCTTCTCCCGAAGTTACGGTGCCATTTTGCCTAGTTCCTTCACCCGAGTTCTCTCAAGCGCCTTGGTATTCTCTACCTAACCACCTGTGTCGGTTTGGGGTACGGTTCCCAGTTATCTGAAGCTTAGGAGCTTTTCTTGGAAGCATGGCATCAACCACTTCGTCGCCTAAAGGCAACTCGTCATCAGCTCTCGGCCTTGAAATCCCGGATTTGCCTAAGATTTCAGCCTACCACCTTAAACTTGGACAACCAACGCCAAGCTGGCCTAGCCTTCTCCGTCCCTCCATCGCAATAACTGCAAGTACAGGAATATTAACCTGTTTTCCATCGACTACGCTTTTCAGCCTCGCCTTAGGGACCGACTAACCCTGCGTCGATTAACGTTGCGCAGGAAACCTTGGTCTTTCGGCGTGGGAGTTTTTCACTCCCATTGTCGTTACTCATGTCAGCATTCGCACTTCTGATACCTCCAGCAAGCTTCTCAACTCACCTTCACAGGCTTACAGAACGCTCCTCTACCGCATCACCAAAAGGTGATACCCGTAGCTTCGGTGCATGGTTTGAGCCCCGTTACATCTTCCGCGCAGGCCGACTCGACTAGTGAGCTATTACGCTTTCTTTAAAGGGTGGCTGCTTCTAAGCCAACCTCCTAGCTGTCTAAGCCTTCCCACATCGTTTCCCACTTAACCATGACTTTGGGACCTTAGCTGACGGTCTGGGTTGTTTCCCTTTTCACGACGGACGTTAGCACCCGCCGTGTGTCTCCCATGCTCGGCACTTGTAGGTATTCGGAGTTTGCATCGGTTTGGTAAGTCGGGATGACCCCCTAGCCGAAACAGTGCTCTACCCCCTACAGTGATACATGAGGCGCTACCTAAATAGCTTTCGAGGAGAACCAGCTATCTCCGAGCTTGATTAGCCTTTCACTCCGATCCACAGGTCATCCGCTAACTTTTCAACGGTAGTCGGTTCGGTCCTCCAGTCAGTGTTACCTAACCTTCAACCTGCCCATGGATAGATCGCCCGGTTTCGGGTCTATACCCAGCGACTAAACGCCCTATTAAGACTCGCTTTCGCTACGCCTCCCCTATTCGGTTAAGCTCGCCACTGAATATAAGTCGCTGACCCATTATACAAAAGGTACGCAGTCACCTAACAAAGTAGGCTCCCACTGCTTGTACGCATACGGTTTCAGGATCTATTTCACTCCCCTCTCCGGGGTTCTTTTCGCCTTTCCCTCACGGTACTAGTTCACTATCGGTCAGTCAGTAGTATTTAGCCTTGGAGGATGGTCCCCCCATATTCAGACAAAGTTTCTCGTGCTCCGTCCTACTCGATTTCATTGATAAGAGATTTTCGTGTACGGGGCTATCACCCACTATGGCCGCACTTTCCAGAGCGTTCCACTAATCTCAAACCAACTTAAGGGCTGGTCCCCGTTCGCTCGCCACTACTAAGGGAATCTCGGTTGATTTCTTTTCCTCAGGGTACTTAGATGTTTCAGTTCCCCTGGTTCGCCTCTTGCACCTATGTATTCAGTACAAGATACTCAGCTTATGCTGAGTGGGTTCCCCCATTCAGAGATCTCTGGATCACAGTCTGTTTGCCGACTCCCCAAAGCTTATCGCAGGCTACCACGTCTTTCATCGCCTCTGACTGCCAAGGCATCCACCGTATGCGCTTCTTCACTTGACCATATAACCCCAAGCAATCTGGTTATACTGTGAAGACGACATTCGCCGAAAATTCGCATGCTGCTCAGTTAAGAGCACATCACAAATTTTACCTTAGCCTGATCCACTACCAGTGAAAGTAGTGTTCAGTCTATTTCTATCACATATCCGAATTTTTAAAGAACGATCTGACAAAAG
>NZ_JMIT01000008.1 GCF_000731675.1 Pseudomonas capeferrum
CAACGGCTCGACTGTCACTACCACCATCACCGGTGCTACCGGCGGCAACTTCGAGCAACTGACGCCTAACCCGACCCCAGCGCAGACCACGATCAATGACTCGGGCGATGTGACGGCTGCGACCCTGCCCGCCAATCCTTCGGTCACCGAAGGTGGTGTGATCTCCTACACCGTGACCCTGAGCAACCCTGCCCAGACGCCTGTCACCGAGACCCTGTCGAACGGTCAGATCATCGCCGTCGAAGCCGGCAAAACCCCAGGCAGCGTTGACTTCCAGACCCCGGATAACGCCGTCTACAACACCGGCTCGACTGTCACTACCTCCATCACCGGTGCTACCGGGGGCAACTTCGAGCAACTGACGTGACCCTGAGCAACCCTGCCCAGACGCCTGTCACCGAGACCCTGTCGAACGGTCAGATCATCGCCGTCGAAGCCGGCAAAACCCCAGGCAGCGTTGACTTCCAGACCCCGGATAACGCCGTCTACAACACCGGCTCGACTGTCACTACCTCCATCACCGGTGCTACCGGGGGCAACTTCGAGCAACTGACGTGACCCTGAGCAACCCTGCCCAGACGCCTGTCACCGAGACCCTGTCGAACGGTCAGATCATCGCCGTCGAAGCCGGCAAAACCCCAGGCAGCGTTGACTTCCAGACCCCGGATAACGCCGTCTACAACACCGGCTCGACTGTCACTACCTCCATCACCGGTGCTACCGGGGGCAACTTCGAGCAACTGACGTGACCCTGAGCAACCCTGCCCAGACGCCTGTCACCGAGACCCTGTCGAACGGTCAGATCATCGCCGTCGAAGCCGGCAAAACCCCAGGCAGCGTTGACTTCCAGACCCCGGATAACGCCGTCTACAACACCGGCTCGACTGTCACTACCTCCATCACCGGTGCTACCGGGGGCAACTTCGAGCAACTGACGTGACCCTGAGCAACCCTGCCCAGACGCCTGTCACCGAGACCCTGTCGAACGGTCAGATCATCGCCGTCGAAGCCGGCAAAACCCCAGGCAGCGTTGACTTCCAGACCCCGGATAACGCCGTCTACAACACCGGCTCGACTGTCACTACCTCCATCACCGGTGCTACCGGGGGCAACTTCGAGCAACTGACGTGACCCTGAGCAACCCTGCCCAGACGCCTGTCACCGAGACCCTGTCGAACGGTCAGATCATCGCCGTCGAAGCCGGCAAAACCCCAGGCAGCGTTGACTTCCAGACCCCGGATAACGCCGTCTACAACACCGGCTCGACTGTCACTACCTCCATCACCGGTGCTACCGGCGGCAACTTCGAATCACCGGCGCTACCGGCGGCAACTTCGAATCACCGGCGCTACCGGCGGTAACTTCGAGCAGCTGACGCCGAACCCGACCCCGGCGTCGACTGTAATCAATGACAGTATCGATACCGTCACCGTAAGCATCGTCAGCAACGGCAACGTGACTGAAGATCAGCAGCCATCCTTTACGGTAAAAGTGAGCCAGGCGCTGGACCGTCCGCTGACCGTAACGCTGTCGAACGGCGAAACCGTCACCATCGAGGCAGGCAAGACCGAAGTCGAGTACAAGACTCCGGCCCAAGGCGATGACGTAATCAAGGACGCCGGCTCTGTGACGTTGAGCGTCACCGGCGCCACTGTCGCGGGTGCTACCTTCGAGAATCTGGCCATCGGCGGCCCGGCGACCGTTGACGTTTCGGACACCGTCAGCGAAGTCGTTGCAACTTTGACTGTGGACAAGGCAACCGTGGCCGAAGGTGGCCAGGTGACCTACACCGTCACGCTGACCAACGCACAGGGCCTGTCTGTCACTGAGCACGGCGCGCTGACCTTCACCCTGACCGACGGTACAAAAGTCACGATTCCGGCCAACAGTGCTTCCGGCACTGCGACCATCACGGTTCAAGATGACGTGTACGTCGGCGGTCAGGGCGCTGTCGCCAACAAGCTTGAGTCGGTATCGGGCGCAGACAACTTCGAGAAGCTGACTTTGGGTGGTGATACCGTCACCACTTCTGTGACGGACGAGCCAGATTCGGGCACCCCAGGCACCGGCAACGAAGGCGACCTGGTCAGGGTCACCATCACCGCCGACCAGGTTTCGGTCGCCGAGAACGTGAAGCCGACCTTCACCGTTCACATCAATACCGCCCTGACCCACGACCTGGTCGTGACCCTGAGCAACAACGCTACGGTCACTATCAAAGCGGGCGAAACCAGCGCGCCCTACAGCCACGATGCGCAAGGCGATGACGTTTACCAGGACGCCGGTGAGATCAGCCTGGGTATCAAGTCCGCCGTCGATGTCGATGGCCGTGCTTTCGAGAACCTGCAGCTGGGTGATGCCGCGTCGGTCAAAGTCACCGACACCACCGACGAAGTCATCGCCAAGCTGCCCGCTACGCCTTCGGTCACCGAAGGAGGCGAGATTACGTACACCGTCACCCTGACCAACAAAGACGGTTTGCCAATCAACAACCACTCGCCGCTCTACTTCACCCTGAGCGACGGCAAAACGGTCATCACAGTGCCAGCCAACGGCACCGTCGGTACGGCCACTGTTACTGCTCCGGATAATGTCTACGTGGGCAGCAACACCCCGGTAGAGCAGAGCCTGCAATCGGTCAGCGGCGCAGACGCGTGGAAGTTCGAGCAACTGACCTTGGACAAGACCCCGGTCAGCACTACGGTTACCGACGAGCCAGGTACTCCGGGCAACGAAGGCGACGTGGTCAAAGTCACCATCACCGCTGACCAGGTATCGGTCGCCGAGAACGTCCAACCGAGCCTCACCGTTCACATCAACACTGCCCTGGACCACGACCTGGTCGTGACCCTGAGCAACAATGCCACCGTCACCATCAAGGCTGGCGAAACCAGCGCGCCATACACGCACGACGCGCAGGGCGACGACGTTTACAAAGACGCTGGCGAAATCAGCCTGGGCATCAAGTCTGCGGTCGATGTCGATGGCCGTACCTTCGAGAACCTGCAGCTGGGCGACGCGGCATCGGTCAAAGTCACCGATACCACCGACGAAGTCATCGCCAAGCTGACCGCTACCCCTTCGGTCACCGAAGGAGGCGAGATCACGTACACCGTCACCCTGACCAACAAAGACGGTTTGCCAATCAACAACCACTCGCCGCTGTACTTCACCTTGAGTGACGGTAAAACGGTCATTACCGTCCCGGCCAACAGCACCACCGGTTTCACCACCGTTACTGCACCAGACAACGTTTATGTCGGCACTAACGCCCCGGTTGAGCAGAGCTTGCAAGCGGTCAGCGGCGCAGACGCCTGGAAGTTCGAACAACTCACCTTGGACAAGACCCCGGTCAGCACCACGGTGACCGACGAGCCAGGTACCCCAGGCAACGAAGGTGATCTGGTCAAGGTCACTATCACCGCTGACCAAGTCTCGGTTGCCGAGAACGTGAAGCCGACCTTCACCGTCCACATCAACACCGCGCTGGCGCACGACCTGGTCGTGACCCTGAGCAACAATGCCACGGTTACCGTCAAGGCCGGTGAAACCAGCGCGCCGTACGCTCACGACGCGCAGGGCGACGACGTTTACAAAGATGCCGGTGAGATCAACTTGGGCATCAAGTCCGCCGTCGATGTAGACGGTCGTGCCTTCGAAAACCTGCAGTTGGGCGATGCGGCGTCGGTCAAAGTCACCGATACCACCGACGACGTGGTTGCCAAACTGACCGCTACCCCTTCGGTGACCGAAGGCGGTGCAATCACTTACACCATCACGCTGACCAACAAAGACGGTCTGCCGATCGACAAACACTCGGCGCTGACCTTCACGCTGAGCGACGGGACAACCGTCATTACCGTGCCGGCCAACAGCACTGTTGGCACTGTCACTGTCACTGCTCCGGACAACGACTACGTCGGTGCGAACGACCCAGTGATCAAGTCGATCGCTTCGGTTGATGGCGCTGATGTCGGTAAGTTCGAGAACCTGGTTCTGGACAAAACCCCAGTCAGCACCGCTGTCACCGACGAGCCAGGTACTCCGGGCAACGAAGGCGATCTGGTCAAGGTCACCATCACGGCCGATCAGGTTTCGGTTGCCGAGAACGTGAAGCCGACCTTCACCGTTCACATCAACACCGCGCTGGCGCACGACCTGGTCGTGACCCTGAGCAACAATGCCACGGTTACCATCAAGGCCGGTGAAACCAGCGCGCCGTACGCTCACGACGCGCAGGGCGACGACGTTTACAAAGATGCCGGTGAGATCAACTTGGGCATCAAGTCCGCCGTCGATGTAGACGGTCGTGCCTTCGAAAACCTGCAGTTGGGCGATGCGGCGTCGGTCAAAGTCACCGATACCACCGACGACGTGGTTGCCAAACTGACCGCTACCCCTTCGGTGACCGAAGGTGGCGAGATCACCTACACCATCACGCTGACCAACAAAGACGGTCTGCCGATCGACAAACACTCGGCCCTGACTTTCACCCTGAGCGACGGCACCACGGTCATTACTGTGCCGGCCAACAGCACCTCGGGCTTCGTCACCGTTACCGCGCCTGACAACGTTTACGTTGGGACTAACGCGCCGGTTGAGCAGAGCCTGCAAGCAGTCAGCGGCGCTGATGCTTGGAAGTTCGAAAACCTCGTTCTGGATAAGACGCCGGTCAGCACTACTGTGACCGACGAGCCGGGCACCCCAGGCAACGAAGGCGACGTGGTCAAAGTCACCATCACTGCTGACCAGGTCTCGGTTGCCGAGAACGTCAAACCGACCTTCACCGTCCACATCAACACCGCGTTGGCGCACGACCTGGTCGTGACCCTGAGCAACAACGCTCAGGTCACCATCAAGGCTGGTGAGACTTCGAGCGAGCCTTACACCCACGATGCGCAGGGCGACGACGTCTATAAGGACGCCGGCGAAATCAGTCTGGGTATCAAATCGGCAGTAGACATCGATGGTCGCGCCTTCGAGAACCTGCAACTGGGCGACGCGGCGTCGGTCAAAGTCACCGATACCACCGACGATGTCATTGCCAAACTGACTGCTACCCCTTCGGTGACCGAAGGTGGCGAGATCACCTATACCGTTACGCTGACCAACAAAGACGGTCTGCCGATCGACAACCACGCGCCGTTGTACTTCACCCTGAGTGACGGCAAAACGGTCATTACCGTAGCGGCCAACAGCACCAGCGGTTTCACTACCGTGACTGCGCCTGACAACGTTTACGTTGGGACTAACGCGCCGGTAGAGCAGAGCCTGCAAGCAGTCAGCGGCGCTGATGCTTGGAAGTTCGAAAACCTCGTTCTGGATAAGACGCCGGTCAGCACTACTGTGACCGACGAGCCGGGCACCCCAGGCAACGAAGGCGACGTGGTCAAAGTCACCATCACTGCTGACCAGGTCTCGGTTGCCGAGAACGTCAAACCGACCTTCACCGTCCACATCAACACCGCGTTGGCGCACGACCTGGTCGTGACCCTGAGCAACAACGCTCAGGTCACCATCAAGGCTGGTGAGACTTCGAGCGAGCCTTACACCCACGATGCGCAGGGCGACGACGTCTATAAGGACGCCGGCGAAATCAGTCTGGGTATCAAATCGGCAGTAGACATCGATGGTCGCGCCTTCGAGAACCTGCAACTGGGCGACGCGGCGTCGGTCAAAGTCACCGATACCACCGACGATGTCATTGCCAAACTGACCGCTACCCCTTCGGTGACCGAAGGTGGCGAGATCACCTATACCGTTACGCTGACCAACAAAGACGGTCTGCCGATCGATAACCACTCGCCGTTGTACTTCACCCTGAGTGACGGCAAAACGGTCATCACTGTGCCGGCCAACAGCACCTCGGGCTTCGTCACCGTTACCGCGCCTGACAACGTTTACGTTGGGACCAACGCGCCGGTAGAGCAGAGCCTGCAAGCAGTCAGCGGCGCTGATGCTTGGAAGTTCGAAAACCTCGTTCTGGATAAGACGCCGGTCAGCACTACTGTGACTGACGAGCCGAGCACCCCAGGCAACGAAGGCGACGTGGTCAAAGTCACCATCACTGCTGACCAAGTCTCGGTTGCCGAGAACGTGAAGCCGACCTTCACCGTCCACATCAATACCGCCCTGGCCCACGACCTGGTCGTGACCCTGAGCAACAATGCTCAGGTCACCATCAAGGCGGGCGAAACCAGCGCGCCGTATAGCCACGACGCGCAGGGCGACGACGTCTACAAAGACGCCGGCGAAATCAGCCTGGGTATCAAGTCCGCCGTCGATGTCGATGGTCGTGCCTTTGAAAACCTGCAACTGGGCGATGCGGCGTCGGTCAAAGCCACCGACACCACCGACGACGTGGTTGCCAAGCTGACCGCCACACCTTCGGTCACCGAAGGTGGTGCAATCACTTACACCATCACCCTGACCAACAAAGATGGTC